>CAWJTA010000004.1:0-415495 GCA_963845665.1 uncultured Verrucomicrobiae bacterium | reverse complement strand
AGAAGAGCATGTAGATGTCCCCCATGCGTGCGAACGTCTCGAACCCACCGTCCTGATATTGAGTCGCAAGTGCGCCTTGGTCATTTTGAAGCTGTATGTAAGGCGGATTGCCGATGACAATGTCAAAGCCGCCCTGGGTGAAAACATCCTGAAAAAACAAATGCCAAAGGAAGAACGGGCGTTCCGGTTTCGCCTGCAACTTGGCCAGTTCGTCGCGTTTGCGGTCTACCTCATCCAGTTGCGCTTCTAGCTCGGCCAGTTTCGCGGCTTCCTTTTTTGTCGGCTCGTAGCCGCGGGCTGCGATTTGCTTGCGTTTGACTTCCTTGCGGGCGTTGTCCAGCACGGCCCGCGTCCGTTCCTCGTGCAAATCAAGGTTGTACTCGATGTGACCCAACACGAGTTCATCAATCCGCTCGTGCAGCCGTTGTTTCTGCTCGTGGTCGTCCTGATCAAAGTAATCGTGGATAAGTTTGCTGATTTCCTGCTGTTTGCCTTCGGCGAACTCGACGATGAGCTCCGTGGAGACTGCCTTGAGGCCGAGTTCGGTTTGTTTCGTGCCAAGCAATTGGACGGTCTGGCGTTGTTTGCCGGTGAGGTTGGAGAGATCGATGCTCTCGAAACTTTCGAGTAGGGAATTACCCTGCATGATCTTGTAGTCCAGGTTGGGCAATGGGCACGGCGTATTTTCCTCCACCACCAACGCCAGCCAGAAACGCAGGCGGGCGATCTCCACCGCGCCAGCGTCAATGTCCACGCCGTAGATGGAGTGCTGGATGATGTCACGCTTGGTCTTGGCACGGTCTAGTGTCCAGTCGAGGCTCAATTTGAGCCAGTAGATTTCTTGGAGCAGCCCAATGGGGAAGGCGCCCGAACCAATGGCCGGGTCACAAATTTTGACTTCATCAAGCAGCCTTTCGATTTGCTTGGCATTTTGGCGAATCCAGTTTTGTTTGTCCGCTGGGTCGCCGACATCCTTGCGACCGACGAGGGTTTCGATTTCCGGACGATCACCGAGATGTTGCTTGAGATAATAGATCAGGCTCTGCTGGCACATGTATTGGACAATAGCCTTTGGGGTGTAGAATGCGCCCTTGTCTTTGTTGTCCTCCAGCAGGTTTTCAAAGATGTGGCCGAGCATCTCCGGGTCAATGCCAATCTCGTGGTCGTCTGGGTTGTTCTCGTCTATGGTGAAATTATATTGGCCGAAGAATTCCAGCAGGTTCGCAAACAGTTCTGGAGGAAAATCAATCTGCTCCACGCCGTCGAAGTCACGCTCAAACAAACCGCCGTTGAGATACGGAACGCGCGTGCCATTGACAGCAAAGAGGTCGCCCTTGCGCTCGCGGTTGAGCGTATCAAAGAATAACGGCACGAGACGACGCGAATAGAAGCGCTTGCGATCGGTTTCAGGTGCGTCAGTAAAAAGCTGACGGATAAAATTCGTATCCCCATTTTTCCAATTCTTAGTGGTGGTCGGACAACCAAGCCAACCTTTCTTTTGGAGAAAATGAAGGAACACGAGCCGGCCCAAAAGTTTCTTGACGAAGTCCCGCACGGGTTTCAGCGCTTGGTCGCGCGCTTTCTCATCCAGCCGCGCAGCTTCAGCCCGAAAATTTCCACGATCGCGTCAGTTTCGTCGAGGAGATGTGCGCAAAACTTTTGGTAGTGCTGTTTATAGGTGTCGAAGAATTCCTTGTTGAGTTTTTCAACCGAAAACGCATCGACCACGTCAGCAAGCTTCGGTCCGGCATGGTCAACGGCAAGCCCCGCAAGACGTAACGCAGCGGTGCGGCAGGATTCGTTCGGGCCAAGTAAATATGTATAACGGCGCGGCACCGTTTCGCGACTAACCAATTGCCCTGAATCATTCAACATGGCTTCACGGGCGGCAAACGTAAAACGGTAGCCAGAGGCGCTTGGCTGACGAAAAGTTGCCAGGATGCCATGATATTCCGCTTGATCGATGTATCGGGTGACGACATTACGGAGGCCAACACGATTACGAAGCAAATCAACACCCTCGCCAACAGTTGCTTCAAGCACCGCCAGGCAGCGTTTATCCGCCAGATGAACCTTGCCAAGTTGAAAAATAGATTCGGTAACGGTGTTTTCAAATCTAACATTTTGAGGCAAGGCAAAAACCTCTGTACGTGGGATGATTTTTCCAAGTGTATCCAACCATTGCGCCCGATTGTAAGGCAGAGCGAGGCGCTGTTGAAGTTCGGGGC
Organism: uncultured Verrucomicrobiae bacterium; assembly: GCA_963845665.1. Classification (GTDB taxonomy): domain Bacteria; phylum Verrucomicrobiota; class Verrucomicrobiia; order Limisphaerales; family UBA11358; genus UBA11358. The sequence goes on along the minus strand of CAWJTA010000004.1, from coordinate 413,267 downwards.
TATTCATGATTATTCGAAATAGTCAAAGGATTCCGAGAGAATAATTTCTGGCATGGTGTCAAGCAAGCGTGGAGCGACGGGCGTAACCGGTGGGTCGGCCGGTTGTTGAAGCGGGTAACTTCGCAAAATTTGAATGAGCTTGTCCGTAAGCACCGCAGGCGCCATTTTGATCGTTTTTGTAGAACGTTGGAGCTGATTGATTTGGCGTTGCAAATTCTGGAAACGTGCCTTCCGAATCGCAATTTTCGCCGCCTGGATCAACACCCGCTCCTCTTCGTTCACAAACGGTAAATTTACGAAACCGTCCAAGTAGCGGAGCGCCTTAAGCTCATTGGGGCCCTGTGTCGCGTCAACGGTTTCCGCATGCAATGCCTCGGCGACTACCGATTCTTTGAATTTCACGAGCGCTTCGTTGATATGATCATGATGGTTTTCGTGAAGTGAAATTGGCTTTTCCTTTGGGTCAGGTGCCCGAAATTCGTTTGCCGCTTCAAGTAAACTGATTTCGTCCAAATCGCCGCCCGCCTTAACTCGATAAAAAGCGTCGCGTCGCTGACTGCGAATAAATGACACCGTGCCGCCCGCTCGGACTTTGTCAGCGCGCCCAACGCGAGCGCGCAATGGCAAACCCTTGATCCGGCGGAATTCTTCAGGGTTCTGATGTCGGAATTGCCGCAACTCCATCAGCAACGCGAGCCGTTCGTCACGCTCCACCTCTTCCGGCGACCGGTCGAACAAACCGAAGTTGTCCACTTCTTCCGTCTCAGAGTAAATTTGGCTGTCCTCACCGAGCGCAGTGTGGAATGCCTGCAACTTCATTATGGCCTTCTTCTTCAGCTCAATATCATCATCAACCCTGGCGGTCGGATAAAAATTGTAGATGTAAATTCGCGGCGCAGTTGTCCCGATTCGGTTTACGCGCCCGATGCGCTGCATGAGGCGGGTGGAATTCCAAGGCGTGTCGTAATTCACGATGACGCTCGCCCGATGAAGGTTAACGCCTTCGGCCAACACTTCAGTGGAGATCAGAATGTCGAAATCGTCCGCCCTTTTCTGGTCCGGCGGTAAATTCGCGTCAAAGTTCGCACGAACAATCGGCATTCTCTCCTTGCGATTTTTCGAGCTGACAGTTAGGACATGCTTATAACCCCTCTGCGTCAATTTCCCCAATAGATACGCGGTCGTTTCTTCCGACTCTGAGAATATCACGAGCTTCGATTGCCGATTAATTTTCGCATCAAACATCTCATCTTTCAGACGTCGCAAAAACTCATCCAACTTGGGATCATCCTCAACTTCTTTCCACTCACTATAAAGTTCCTCGATTTTTCGCCAATCAGCTTCTAACCCCTCAACGAAGCCGCGTTCAAAGTCCGGCGGTGAGCAAATTTGAATAGTCGGATCTGTCGGCTGGCGTTCGGAAATCTTTGCAATAAGCTCTTCCTCGCGTCCTTCCATCAGAAACTGCGTGACATTGAGATTTGGCGCAATGTAGATCGTACCGCGGGCAAACATATCGCGCATGATGTTGGTGGCATCACGGAAACGGCGGAGAGTTTCCTTAAAAGCGTGAAAGCTGCTGTCGAGTCGTTTGACCAGCAAAGTCCGCATGATGTTAGCCAATTGAGAGGAAATGCGGTCGGCATTCTGGTATTTCTGTTTTTTCTCCGGCTTCAAAAAGCCAATGGCGCGATAACGATTGTACGTCAGGCCGTTACCATCCGCACGCGACAACAGCAACATCGTCCGGTCGTAAAGTTGTTCTAAAAGGGGCGGGAGCTGGTAAAGGATTTTTCGCGGCGGCTCGATTTTCGGAAAAATCACGCCTTGCTGTTCCAGGTCCTTTCTGTAGTCATCATGCTCCATCAAATCGTTCCTTGTGCGCCGAACGGTCACTTCGGAGATGACCTTGGTTCGAATCAGTTCGTAAATTTCCTTCACGCGGCGGCGGGCTGCCTCAGGGTTAGGCTGGCGGTGCGCCTCTTGATATTCCTTTTGTCGCAACGCAAAGAAGCGCTGAAGATTAGCGACACTCAGAGTGGAGTCCTTCAGGTCCTGAAACAACGAAATCAGATTCCGAATATCGTCAGGCCGGTTGTTTAGTGGCGTCGCGCTGACAAGAATAACCCGTTTGGAGGCCCTCGAACCGTCATCCAAATAATGTTGCGTCGGCGATTTACAAATTCGTTGGAGTTCGTCAAAAGCATCCGCTGTGTCATTTCGGAACTTGTGTGCTTCGTCAACTATGATGAGGTCGTATTTTTCAGGTTTCTTAACCTTGTGCAGGCTCCCATTTGTAATGATATCGCAGTTGTCGAGGCGAAATTGGTCCTTGGCCGTCTCGCGCCAACTGTCTTCGATCGCTGGCGGTACAACAATGAGCGTGTGCGAGCGATGTTCAGGAAACCCGTTATAAAAAAAGAATTTCTTTGCAACGAGCGTCGCAATCATCGTTTTTCCCAAGCCAACGACGTCGGCAAGGAAGAAACCGCCGTGCTTTTCAAGTAGTCGAAATCCGCTGGTTACGGCATCTACCTGATAGCTCAATCGCTTGTACCCTTCAGGCATATCAGTGATGGCGTTTGGGTCGTATTCAATGCTCTGTCCGAAGTATTCGAGCAGGAGTTTGTAGTACAATTCATACGGCGTCACAGGCGCGGCCAAATAGGTGCTGTCACGAACTTCCTTAAGAAACTTGGGCAGAATCTCAATGGATTCGTTCCAAAGTTGGCCGAACTCGTCCGTCGCGAATTGCACATCGTCAAAATCGTGAAGCAGGACATTGAATTCGTAGTTGCTCACCTGCTCCTCGACGCCCATACCGGCCGCAGTGAGGTTGGATGAACCTGTTATCACCGCGCCTGGCTTGTGTTCATTGAATCCATTCGGTCGAAAGATGTAGAGCTTGGCATGGAGTCGTTTTGTCGGGTGGGCGCGCAATTCAATTTTTTTCGAAATTACGTCGTCGACGAATTGGATGATTCCGATTTCGACCTCACGTCTATATTCGGCGCCTTGTATGTCGATTCTTAGCCAATTCCGAAATTCATCCAGCGCTTTCGTTGGATCAGCCAAAAACAGGAGCCCGCGACGATGGTAATCTGCCATGATCGCATCGACATTTATACCGACAAGGATCCGGATATGCGGCACCTTCTCGAAGTGAGGACGAAGCGCAAAATACCCGGAAGATCGCAGGTAGCCCACAAGGGCGTCGAAATATTCGATGTCCGGGTTATTTTCGAATACCCCGCAGAATTTCTTAAACAACGTCTGTTCGCTATGATTGGTAAAAAAGCGTGTGGACATGCCCAAGGACAAGGTTGCCAGTCAAAGTCCACGTTGAAAAGAGGGAAAAGCAAGAGAATGGGAAAGGAACAAGGATTTCGAGGATGAGATCCGCCGTCGTCCCGCCCAGCGCGCCCCCCCACCAGGACTGTGGCGGGCGGGCTCGAGTATTGGGCATTCCGTTTACACCCCCCATTTTGTTAAATTTGCCAAATATCCAAATAAAAACGCACATTTTACCCACCCGCCGCCCTCGTTTACGCGTTTACATACCTACACAAAAAAAATGTGTGGAGCAGAGGAAAGGCGCCATCGGCCAGCGGCGCGGCGGATTGTTTCCGCCTTCGCTGCGGAGCTTCGGCGCGACGGGCTTCGCGCAGCGCTTAAGCCCGGGATAAATGGATTGGTGGATTAACGGAGTTTGGTCAGAGCGCACTGACGTGACGCTGCTACACTGACGCGAAAACCTCTCTATGCCGTTTACAGGGGGTGTTTCTTCCAATTTCCCAATAAAAACGCTCTTTTCACCCCATTTTCTGCCCCCGTTTACACGTTTACTTCCCTATGGACAAAAAATGTGTGTGGCAGCGCCTTGTGCGTAATATCCGGCCCATCCCGTTCATCCTGTCATCCTGTCAAAAACTCTTCGCGATCCTGAAAAATGAGCTGCTCAAGACTAATAGAACAAAAACAAAAATACCTGGTTCGGGAACGGGGACGGGTAAATCGGAAAATCGGATGTCGGCAAGGTTAAGATAATTGTCGTCGGTGTGGGGTTGTTGTGGAAATACGGTGAAGGCGAGTGTGGCTGTTTGACCTGCCCAGGCGCTTATGTTTGCCCCGTATTCAACAAAAACGGAACTGTAACCAATTGACACAGTTATCAGTGGAAGGGTTTGTCCGTTGAGTGTCACGGCGAACCCATTTGCCTGGCCTTGATACGATCCACTGAAAAGCAGGGATTGTGTTCCAGCGGGAATCAAACCGGTTTGCGAAAGAGACGTATCAACGGATGTGCCTGGTTGGTTTAAAAGAAATCCTGCCTGAAGTGTCGCTTCATAACCAGGAAAGACAGGATTCCCAAGAAGGCTTATTCCTGAAGAATCCAGGGCGGTCTCGTTATAAACAGCCTCGGTTGCCACATTTGTGCCGATATAACCTGTCCAACCGGGAAAGGCCGGAGAAAATTCTATGAAAGTGTCCGAACCGTTGACGGGAACGACAGTGGCTGAAGCAAAATTCAAGTCAGTAAAATTCTGGCCCGAAGCCCATTGCAATTGCGACAAAGCGAATGAAGCCACAACAACAACACCAACCGAATATGAATATGCAAGACCCCGAAATTTCATGTAGTACGGTCCATGCATGGATATCATTTGAAATGATAATGCGACCGGATGGCAAGAAAAGCAAGCTGGGCCTGCCCACGGTCCCGGGATTGGATTTAACCACAGAGATCAGTGCGAGTCGCACGGCCAAGAGATCATAAAGAATACGAATACGAAACTTAGACAGGATAAACAAGATGGACAGGATGTGGCCGGAAATCGACATGTCAGAAACGTCTTTTCGTGTATTTCGTGGTTTCCCAATCCCCATTAATCCAGGAATCCAAGGTTGCCAGTGGCGCTGCCACTCCAATAATCCAGCCATCCGGGGCCTGGCCCGTTTACACCCACCATTTTTTAGAATTTGCCAAATATCCCAATAAAAACGCACATTTTACCCATCCGCTGCCCTCGTTTACAAGTTTACTTTCCTACACAAAAAAAATGTGTGGTAGCGAAGTTTTTATCCACAGACCCTCCTTCGCTAAAGCTATGGCGCGGCAAGTTACGCCGATTTTCGCGGATTAGGGAATTCACGACAGAGAGCAGTGCGAGTCGCACGGCCAGGAGATCACAAAGAATACGAATACGAAAATTAGACAGGATAAACAAGATGGACAGGATGTGGCCGGAAATCGACCTTGAATTTTTGGGCAGTCCGTGGGGCCGGTGTCCTTTCAGGACATGGGCGTTCTGGGCGGATCGACCAGACACTCGCGTGTCATGCTACTTTCCCAACCTTCGCTAAGAAGCAATGGTGGGCAGGCCGGTTGTGCCGTTGGCACGAAGCGCGGGAACTCCAAAGGCAACCAACCGAGGTCTTTCATCCGCAGATTTCGGAGATTAACGCAGATTAGAAATAATGAGGAACACAGGAACTCAGGAAAGCAATTTTGTTAAAAGCCCCAAGGGCTTCGAATAATCTGCGCAAATCGGCGAAATCTGCGGACCCAAAAACCCATGATCCCGTTCATCCTGCTTGCCGCGCCGAAGTCAAACGAAGGAGGGCCCATCCCGCCATAGCCCGGCGACGGCGGACCTGCCGCGGCGTCTTGTCGCGCCATAGCGCAGCGACGGCGGAAGCCTCAGCGAAGCCGGGTCCTTTGCGGCAAAAATTCAGCGAGCCCAAATTCTGTTAATTCTGTTCATTTTGTCCAAAAACTCGTAATCTAAAACTTCATGGCCGAATACAAAGTCCAGTTCGAGGTCTTCGAAGGCCCGCTCGATTTGCTGCTTTACCTCATCAAAAAAGAGGAAGTGGACATTTACGAGGTCAATTTGACCAAGCTCGCCACGCAGTTCATCGAATATATCGATACCATGCGCCTCCTGGATCTGGAGATCGCCGGCGAATTTCTCGTGATGGCGTCGACGCTGATGTATATCAAGAGCCGCGAATTGCTCCCGGTGGAACAGCAGGCCCAGGTGGAAGAGCAGAGGAAGGGGAAGACCCGCGCTGGGAATTGATCCGCCAACTGGTCGAATACAAAAAATTCAAGGACGCCGCCGCGCAATTGCAAACTCTCGAATCCCGCCAGGAACATGTTTTTCCCCGCAGGCAAGTTGCGTGGTCCACTATTCCAGATGAATCTGAACTCCCAATCTCGGTCGGCTAAGCCCGAAGTTTCCATTTTCGATTTGTTGAATGCGGTGAATTCGGTTCTCAAACGATTCGAGAAGCGTGAGGGGCAGGCCCGTGAAATTTTTGAGGATAAATGGAGTGTCAGCGAAAAGATTGAATTTATTATCCACACGATCACCGGTGGCAGCGCCACTGGCCATGGTGGCGGCTCAATCAAATTTTCTCAGTTGTTTGAAAGCGCCGCGAGTCGGGCGGAGGTGGTTTGCACGTTTTTGGCGCTGTTGGAATTAATTCGGTTGAAACAGTTGGTTTGCGTTCAGCCGGAGGCGTTTGGGGAGATTGCGATTTGCAGAGCCCAAGCGGAAATGAATTTAACCGCAGAGAGCGCAGAGAGCGCAGAGAACACGGGGGCGATCAATGAGCCCAAACCAGAACCCTCACCTCACCCTGACCCTCTCCCCTCCCATCCGATGGGCGCGGAGAGGGAACAGCAGCTGGACGACACAGAACACTCGGAAAGCGGTCGGCAGTCACCAGTTTCCGTAGATGAAGCCGCGGGTGGTAGCACCACTGGCGACCCGCCTCCGTCTGACTCCGACACGGCAAGCGAGGACCCGCCTTCGTCTGACTACGGCGCGGCAAGCGATGACCCGCCTTCGCTGGGCTTCGGCGCGGCAAGCGAGGATGAGGGATCGGAAAAGAATTGAGATTTTGAGAACTTTGAGACCATGGGACCGTGAGACGGGGCACAGCGCTGTTCGGAAGGTAGGGACGCTGCGCTGCGGCGTCCGCGCCGCGTGCAGCGGCGCAAATAGCGTGGTTGAACGTCCCTTCGCGAATATTCCGCGCGCTCTACGCGCGGTGACGCCGCAGCGCAGCGTCCCTACCTGCCAGACATTAAATTGTAAGTCATAAATAAAAATGGAATTAAAATTCATACTTGAATCGCTGCTTTTTTCGGCGCAAAAACCGCTCAGCGCCAAAGAACTTCGTGATGTCCTGACCAATGCCGTGTCGGAGTCCGACCTCCATTCTGACTCTGAAAACGATGCCGAGAAGGCCGCGGTGAAGGCGTTCGCCAAAGCGAAGGATGCGGATGTGACGACGGCGCTGGAAGAATTGGCGCGGGATCATGAAACGGCTGCGCGGAGTTATCGGCTGGTGTGCGTGGCGGGTTCGTGGCAGTTCGTAAGTCAGCCGGAATTTGGGGCCTGGGTGCGGGCGTTGGTGGGCGTCAAGGCGCGTCCGCCGCGGCTGACGCAAGCGGCTTTGGAAACGCTGGCGATTGTTGCGTATCGTCAGCCTCTCACGCGCGCGGAGATTGAACAGATTCGCGGGGTGAGTGTGGATGGCGTGATGCAGACGCTCACGGAACGCGGCCTGGTGGAATCGGTGGGCCGCTCTGAAGCGGTGGGCCGTCCGCAAACGTACGGCACGACGCCGATGTTCCTCGAGTATTTCGGTTTGCGTGGTTTGGAGGATTTGCCGGCGGCGGATGAGTTGCGTCGGATCCCGCTCGAAAAACCGCCTGCGCCGGTCACGGTTGATCCAGGCCTGGCGACGGCCGCGCCGGAGGAGCTGAAACAGGCGACGCAGGAGGAGTTGAAGGGTGATGGCGGTGGCAGCGGTGGTAGCACCACGGGCCATGGGCCAGCGGGGGAAGAGGGGGAGAAGCCGAGTTAAGAACTTTGAGAGCGTGAGAGCGTGAGATGCGGATTAATGGATTGGTGGCTTGAAGTCCATAGTCCGGAGTCCAAAGTCTCTAGACAGAATTTACAGAATTTACAAAATGATTCAGGAAAGGCAGCTTCCGACCATTTTTCATGAGCCAATTCCACAGATTTTATTAATTATGTCAAAAGTCATCTTCGGTCCGAATTGGCGGGCCGGGAGCCTCGCACTACCTTCAGATCCGAAATTCTGCAAATTCTGTTAATTCTGTCTAAACCTCCTGGTTTTCCCCCACTCCCATCTGGCGCTTGCTGGCAGGGCCAAAATCAATTAGATTGTCCGTCTAATTATGAGCAAGTCCGGAACGCAGTCTGAAAGAATGGAACAGGGCGGCGCCAACTCGGCGGAGGAATCCGAACCGGTGGCGATCATTGAACCGGGTTCGGTGACGGCTGAACAGCTCGATGAGTTGAAGTCGCGCGCGGCCAAAGCGGATGATCATTGGGATCGGCTGCTGCGAACGACGGCCGATTTTGATAATTTCAAAAAGCGGGCGGCGCGGGAGCGGACCGAGGCGGTGCAATTCGCCAATTCGTCCCTGCTTCAAAAGCTGCTGCCGGTGCTGGACAGTTTTGAAATGGCCCTGGCCGCGACTCAATCGGCCAAGGACGCGCAGTCGGCGTCGCTGCAAAAGGGGATTTCGATGGTGCAATCGCAGCTCAAAAGCATTTTGAATGAATCGGGTCTGGAAGAGATCGATGCCACAGGCAAGGTGTTCGATCCCACACAGCATGAAGCGGTTTCGCAGCAGGACACTGCCGATGTCCCGGATGGCAGCGTGGTCCAGCAAATCCGTAAGGGCTATAAATTGCGGGAGCGTTTGCTTCGGCCCGCCGCAGTGGTCGTGGCGCGGAAACCGGCCAAATGAGTGGCATCGCCACATGACATTCTCGCCCGAACGACTCTCCCTCACCCCGGCCCTCTCCCACAAGGAGAGGGGGGAATTGTCCGCCGATGTTTCGTCACGGCAAAGGCTACCGCGATTCCGGGGTTCAATGCGCGAATTTTTTGATGAACTCTTACAGCACTAAAGTCTAAATCAGATGGCCAAACGCGATTATTACGAAATATTGGGTGTAAACCGGGACGCCGACGCCGACGAAATCAAAAAATCCTATCGCAAGCTCGCGGTGAAGTATCATCCGGATAAAAACCCGGGGGATCACACGGCGGAGGAACGGTTCAAGGAATTGGGCGAGGCTTACGAGGCGCTAAGCGATCCGCAAAAGCGCGCGGCTTATGATCAATATGGGCATGCGGCGTTCGACGCGCGGCAGCGCGCGTCCCGCGGGTTTGGCGGCGCGGGCGCGGGCGCGGGCGGTTTCCATGATCCATTCGATATTTTCCGGGAAGTCTTTGGCGGCGGCAACAGCAGCATTTTCGAAAGCATCTTTGGCGGCGGCGGCGCTGAGCGCTCCGGGCCCGAGCGCGGCGATGATCTGCGATTCGATTTGCAAATCACGCTGGAAGAAGCGGCCGGAGGTTGTGAGAAGGAAATTTCGGTGAGCAAATTGGACCGTTGCGACACGTGCGCCGGGTCGGGCGCGGAAAAAGGGTCGGCGGCCAAGACGTGTCCGACATGCGGCGGCCGGGGACAGGTGATGATGTCGCGCGGCATTTTCAGCATTGCCCAGACGTGTCCGCAATGCAAAGGTCACGGCAAGATCCTGGAAAAACCCTGCAAAACGTGCCAGGGCGAAGGGCGCAAGGAGAAGGCTTCCAAAATAAAATTGAAGATTCCGCCGGGTGTGGATTCCGGGACGCGGCTGCGTTCGACCGGGAATGGTGAAGCGGGTTTTCGCGGGGGGTTGCAGGGCGATTTGTACGTGATATTGCACGTGGCGGCCCACGAAATTTTTCAGCGGGACGGCGACGATCTGCATTGCGAAGTTCCGGTGAGTTTTGTTCAGGCGGTTCTTGGGTCGGAAGTTGAAGTGCCCACGCTCGCAGGCAAGGCGGTGGTTAAAATACCGGCCGGCACGCAGCCGGGAGCGGTGTTTCGTGTCAAAGGCAAAGGGGTCAAAAATTTGCAGGGTTACGGCCACGGCGATCTGCATGCGCGGATACAAGTGGAGGTGCCGACGCGATTGAACGCGGAGCAAAAGGCCAAGTTACAGGAATTTGCGGCGCTGTGCGACGGCCAGGAAACGCCGATCACACAGAGCTTTTTTGAAAAGGCGAAGAAGTTTTTTGGGTAACGTTTTAGCCGCAAAAGAACGCAAAGAACGCAGAGAAGGGCGCGATGAGGGATGCGAAGAGGGATTTAACCACGAAATACACGAAGCACACGAGAATCTGTTTCTAGACTGTGAGAGCGTGAGAGCGTGGGAAAGGTGAGAGCTTTGAGACGCATAAATCCACAAATGCACAAATCCCCACGACTCTTTCGCCCCGAATGCAATTGAAACTGGCGGCGAGGACGCCGCCAGAACCCGCAGGCGAGACGCCTGCGCTACTGCGCTTTCTTTTTCCTTTTTCCTTCTTCTTTTTTCCTTTTTAATTCGGTTCTTGCAAGTGCATCGTTTTTATTTGCCGGCGTCTGAATGTCGCGGGGACGGGGACGCGAACCTGCTGCGGCTCACGGGCCAGGAGGCGCGTCATGCGTTGCGTGTTCTGCGGCTGCAACGGGGTGACGCGGCTGTGGTGCTGGATGGCGAGGGCGGTGAATTTCATTGTGAGGTGGAAAGTGCTTCGCGTGATTCGGTGTCGATCAGGGTGAAGTCGCGGCGTGTCGCACCGTCGCTCCCCTGCTCCATCACATTGTTGGTGGGGATTCCAAAGGGAAAGATCATCGAGGATATCATCGAAAAGTCGGTTGAACTGGGCGCGCGCCGAATTGTGCCGCTGTTGACGGAACGTGTGGTCACGAGGCTGGACGAGCAAAACGCGCGGCGTAAGCGCGATCATTGGCGGCAAACGGCGATTGAAGCGATGAAACAGTGCGGAGCGCCGCGGCTTCAGGAAATTGAAGCGCCGGCAAGGATCGAGGAGTTTTTGGCGCGAAGGGAAAAATTTGACCTGCAATTGGTGGGTTCGCTGCAAAGGGAACGGCGGCATCCGCGCGAGGTATTTCGCGAATTTGAGGCGGCTAACAAGCGTCCTCCGAAAAACGCCGGTCTGTGGATTGGGCCGGAAGGAGATTTTACCGCGAACGAATTGAAGGCGATTGAAGATTCGGGCGCGCAGCCGATTACATTGGGTGGCCTGGTGCTGCGGGTCGAAACCGCGGCGATTTATTGTTTGTCCATTCTCAGTTACGAATTTAATTGTGGTGGTAGTGGTAGCACCACTGGCATTGACTGGCATACTGTGGAGCGTGAATGAAGTGTGAACCGATAGAACGTTCCCATCCGGAACACTCTCCCTCACCCCGGCCCTCTCCCGCAGGGAGAGGGGGGATAATCGTCCGATGGCTTGAAACGACAAGAGGCGAAATCGGTTCATGGTCCGAATGCGTGCGGAAAAAATCGAAACGGGGTTTCCGTGAATCGTGGTTGGGCGGCTCGGACCGGGAACGAGATTGTACGATTGTTCCGCGAAATAGTCAGAGCGGACTCACATCCGCTGCTACCTACCCTAATTTGACGTTATGCGGCTAACTATATTTTGTTTTGGATTGATCTGCTGGCTGTTTGCCGTGGCAGCGCCACCGGCAGCTTATGGGCAATTTACGAATCTCTGGAATTTTGGGCTTCCGGGCAGGTGGAGCGATGCCGCGCCGGCTATTGCCACGGACGGAACTCTTTATCAACCGAGCTTCAGTGGGACTCTCCTGGCTATCGCGCCGGACGGCCGCACAAATTGGGAATTTAAGACGGGAATTGAAATCGAGTCGTCGCCGGCAATCGGAAGCGACGGCATCATTTATTTTGGTTCGCGCGACCGGAAGTTCTACGCGGTCACGCCGGGGGGCAACCTGAAATGGACTTTTGCAACGGGCGCATGGAATGATTCGTCTCCGGCCATTGGCGAAGATGGGACCATTTATTTCGGCTCATGGGATAAAACGTTCTACGCACTCAATCCGGATGGAGCGCTCAAATGGAAGTTTCCGACGGATGGGATCATTGATTCTTCGCCAGCGATTGGCGCGGACGGGACGATTTATTTTGGTTCACACGACAACAAATTTTACGCGCTGGCGCCGGATGGAAAATTGAAATGGTCCTTTCCGACCGGCGCCCAGATCGTTTCGTCGCCGGCGATTGGCGCAAAGGGCGAGATTTATTTCGCGTCGACTGACGGGAATCTTTATGCGTTGAAACCGGATGGCAAAGAGCTTTGGCGTTTGCGCACGGGCGGCGCGTCGAAGTCGTCGCCGGTACTCGATAGTCAAGGGACTGTGTACGTGGGCGCGAATGAGTTTGGAATGGCGGTGAGCGGTGACGGCAAAAAATTGTGGCAGCAGAACCTGGGAGGCTGGGTGGAAGGGGCGCCGGCGGTGACGACTTCGACGGTTTATATTGGAAGCCGTTCGCATTGGATAACGGCGTTTTCCACCAATGGGACGGGTGAGTGGTTCACGGGTTTCAATGGAGATATTACTGCGTCGCCCACAATTTCGAAAGACGGCGTTGTTTATATCGCGGGTGATGGTTATCTGAAAGCGATCGCGCCGACCAATGGCGAGCCGCCGGCGCAGAGTCCGTGGCCGATGTTTCGGGGGAATGCGAGGCATACGGGGCGCGTTGAATCGTTGAATCGTTAAAACGGTGGCAGCGCCACTGGCAAATAGGTGGCGGAGGGTGGACCTAAGGGCTGACGCCCGGATTAACGGATTTTTGGATTAATGGATTGGTGGGGAGTTTCTCAGGTGCGGTCGGAAATGCGTCGTCGCCAGCGATCATCGTGTCGTGCGGCATGCAACACGGCCGCAACCACTACCGTCTTTTCGCTTTCCTGCACCTCATAAATCACTCGATAAGGAAAACGTTCTGGATAACGCCAGCGGATATCTTTAACGGGATGGCGGCGGCAGTAAAGCAATGGATTGACCTGAAGCGCCTCAAGAACCTGGATGATCTCTTTACGGAATTCGCGGCCCAAGCCTGGCTGTTGACCGTCGTACCAATTTGCGGCTTCGGCAACGTCCTGCTCGACTTCGGGACGCACCAGCACGCGCCAGTTCATGACCCGGAGCGCAAACGCTTTTTCATCTCCGCCAATGGAACGGAAGAACCGGGGTTGGAGCGATGCGCGGCCAACCGCGATTCGACCAGCGCCTCATCTGCAGGCGACAACGGTGTGTCGTCCAGTTCCAGCGCCCTGCGGATTAGCTGCTGCCGCTCGGCGGTCGTCATCCGGGGAAGTTCTTCGATGACTTCGGTAAAACTCATGGCTTAAATCTAATCCGAGCTGGCCGGGATTTCACGAAGTTTTTTGGTGGCGGCAGAGCCGCTGGAGCGGATTAATGGATTAGAGGATTGTTTCCGCCTTCGCCAGGAAGCTTCGGCGCGACGGGCTTTGCGTGTACGCCCGGGATAAATGGGAGGGAAGTCCAGAGTCCAGAGTCCAGAGTCCGCGGTCTAGAGGCGTTCGCGGCCGGCGAAGCCGGACTCGAGGTCGTGCCAGAATTCGATATCGTCTTCGTCTGATTCCCAGCAGAGGAAGACTTCGCGTCCACCGATGATGGCGGGGAAATCGATGAGTCCGCGGTCGAGGTCCTTGATAAAGATTTCGCGGCGCTGGAATTCGACGAGGACTTCCTGCATATCGGCGAGGGCGCGGATCCAGTTATTGACCGTTTCACCGCCCATGTCCGCGCTTTGGGCGGCCATTTGGCTCAGGCGACCCTCGAACTTCTCCACCTGTTTGCGCAGGCGAGAAAGGCGCTCGAGCCACCGGCGAATTTCCGGCAGCAGTGCGCGCGCTTCTTCCCGCGTATAATGCTTTTCAAAGCGAAGTTCCATCTTGATACCAGAGTACCGCCCCCCCTGCTTTTTATCAGGCTTGCCGACCCATGGTTTCGCCAACCGACACGGAACGGCGGCCATCGAACCTTCGATGTTCCTGCCGGAAAGTCAAGGCGCCGCGTGAATGGAGAATTAAAAAGCGCGGCAACCTACGCCTGCCAGGTGCGCTTCTTGTGACGATGCATGCGCAGCTTCTTGCGACGTTTATGACGATTAATCTTTGCCTTGCGGCGTTTCTTGAGTGAACCCATTTCGACTTACGATATACAATTTCGCCTTATATCCGCAACCTGAATTTTACACGGCGTTACAAATTCTGATTTCGCAATTTATTGACTTCCGCGACCACAGCGCCGGCGGTTTCCTGGTTGAGGCCGTCAAAATATCCGTGCAACCTGCCGCGGGAATCCACAATGGCGATGCGTTCGGTATGGGCAAAATTTCCCGGCATGTAGCCGAAAGGATCGTTCGCGTCCTTCGACAGGAAACTAGTTCCGATTAAATTATAGAGCTCTGATTTATCGCCGGTCAGAAAGAACCAGCGATTCGTATCGGCGCCAAACCCCGCGCCGTACTTTTCGAGGACCGACGCCGTATCATCGCGGGGGTCCACGGTGATGGAAACGAGTTTGACGTCCGGGTCGCTGGTGGTCAGATGCTGGATTTGGGCCATCTGAGTGTTGACGGCAGGACATGTCAACGAACAGCTCGTGAACAAAAAGTCCACGACCAGAATTTTTCCGCTGAGGTCCCGGCGAGTCAGGACGCCGCCGGCGCTATTGGTGAGCGCGAAATCGACCAGTTGCCGCGGGTGATCGGGCTGGATCAGCGCGGGCGCGGATTCGGGCAGGCCATCGGCAGACGCGCCCGGGTGCTGGCTGTGATAATTTACCGCCACCAGCAGCGCACAAAAGGCGGCGCCCAGAATCAGGCACAGGACGACGGCGATGACGGCGAACAAGCGTTCGTCATTGCGCTTCCCGCTCTTTTTCGGGCCGGATTTTTTTGGCATAGCTTAATATAAACAAATAATTGTCGATGGAACAAAATGTTTCAGTGGCTTGCGGGCGGCAAAATCCCCAGAACGGCGACGACGGCAACGATTCCCGAGCCCAGGACCAATTCGAATTGAACGTTTGATTGCAATTGTGACGCGCTTGCCGTCGCTTTCTCCGACGTCAAATGTTCCGCGATCAGCCGGGGCCGGAGCCGCAACAAATTCACCGCGGCAATGGCCAGCGCGAAGCAAAAGAAAATAATTTTGGCCAGAAGCCAGCGTCCATAGGGCTGTTCGATAAGGTTTGGAATCGTGCCGACCAGGTACAGGGCATTGACAGTTCCGCTAATGGAGAGGAGCAATACGGCGACGATGCTGATTGCCGAAAAACGGCTCACGAGGAGCGCCATGGATTGCCAGTCTTGCGATTGGGCAGTCCTGCGCGCCCTTCGCAGAAGCAGCCATAGCGGCAGAAGGCCTGCGGGCCAAACGCCCGCCGCGAGCAAGTGCGCCACGTCGGCGAGCAAGTGCCAGCGCGAACCTTCCTGTCCGTGGCCGGCCCACGCCAAACTGCCGAGCAGGCAGGCTGCCGCCAGGGCCTGGACCCATGCCGCAAATCGCCGCACAGATGGCTCTGATTTCTGAAAACAGGACAGGACAGCGGCGACGCACAAAAAAACGAGGCGGATTTTCGTCACGGTCCCAAATTGCGTTTGCCCCCAAACAATCTTCAAAATGCTCTCGTCCAGCGGTTGCCCGCTCATCGTCATGGCCACGAGCGCGAACCACGCGATTCCGGACGCGAAAATGACGGGCAACAGGAACCAACTAATCAGGCCGAGGCGGCTCTTCCAGAATTCTGCGAACCCGCCCGGCTGTCCTTCAAGTCGGGCTGCGGTGTAACGGTCGAACATTAACGCGCCAAAGAAGAGCAGGCACGCGCCGAAGTGCACGGCTCTGGTTAAAATAAGCCACCCGTTCATGAGCGCCTTGCGTTCATTACCGCAGTTATTTTCATTTTTTGCGCGGGACCGCGTGTATTATTTGCGGGCGGCTTGCATCATGGCGCCGGCCAGGTCGTTTGGGGTCCATTGATTACCGTCAAATTGACGATAGATTTGCCCCTGCGGGTCCAGGACCACCGTACGCAGATTGTGCGAGATGGTCGACCCTTCGCGAAAAACCATCAAGTCCAGCGCCACCGCCAGTGTGGCCAGGGTATTTGTGGGCGCGGAGGCAAAAAGCCAACGGTCCGGGTCACCGTGACGGTAATATCCGCCGTAAGTGGACAGGACGTCCGGCGTATCGCTGGAAGGATCAAAGGAGATCGAAAGAAACTCCCAATTGGTCGGCGCATCCGGCGTGGAAACAATTAGTTTGCGCGCGTCGGCGAAATTTCGATTCATCAAGGGACAATAGTTGGGCAGCGGACACCGGGTGTAAAAGAATGTGAACGCCAGCGCCTTTCCGCGAAAATCCGAGAACTGAATTTCGCGGCCATTTTCCGAGGTTAAAACGCCGTTTGGCAACAGATCTCCGGCGCCCAGCTCGGTCTTTACCTCATCCGACATCGAGGGATTATTCGTCGTCACGCTTGTGGTATGGCCTGTGCGATGAATGTTCTGGACCCAATCGGTGTCATTGGAGACGACGAGCGTGAATTGGATTTTGTCCCCGCTTGAAACGCCGCCGAGGTCGTTTGTATTTTGAACCGGATAATCCATCGTCATGGCATCCATGTAACCGGGGATTTTCTCGGTATTGATTGTCGCTGTGCGCCGATCGTCGGTGATTTTTTCCACGATGCCCTGCGTCTTATACAAATTGAACTTCGGACTATTGCCATTGGTACCCATCCCGCCCCCGGCCATTCCCGGCATGTTTCCCATATCGTCAGCGCGGACGAGAGGGGTGGCCACGATGGCCAATCCAGCGGCTATCAATAATATCCATTTCATAATTTTTCCCTTTTACTGTTATTTTCGTTTGATTGTGAATTTAAAATGGCCCTGCGTCCGGTGCGTGTCCACAGATACCACGTGCCAGGTCACGGTATAGGTTCCGTCCGGCAACGGAGGGACTGACAGGATGAGCAGCGATTTATCCTTGTCATCGGGATGGACGTCTTTTTTGTCCACTTGTTTGCCTTTGGCGTCGGACACCGCAAATGTACTGAATACGGGCTCCAGGTTTTGAGTGAACCAGAGTTTTATCCGCGCCGGCGAGTTTGTCACGGTGCTTCCCACTTTTGGGTCCGCGTGATCCAGAAAGGCGTGCGCCCATGCCGGCGATTGCGCGGCACAAAACAGCAACGCCAACGGAACGAAACGAAGCGAAACGATTTTGATCATTTTTGTGATGGTTTTCATATTATGGGGCTTCCGGATTTTGTTCAGCATGGCTGGCGAAAAAAATCGGATGACCGAAGACTTTGGGCCAGAGGTCGTCGAGAAATACTTGGAGTTGAACAACAAAACCGACCTGGTGGCCGGAGGCGCTATTTACCGGGATGAGAGCTTCCGCGCCCAGTTGGAAGCGAGGATTTTCATAGAGGATGCCCGGATTCACCGTGCCAGTGGTTTGACCGCCACCGCGATTTAGGGGCGAGGTCATGGAAAACTCGACCAACGGAATCATGGTTTTAAAGGGTGCGGGCAGCCCGATGTCTTTGACCTGTTCCTGCAGGTAAAGCAGGCTGTACTGGACGGCGAATCCCCATTGGAGATTGTTCGGTTCGGCGCTGGTGGGCAGGTCGACGCCCAGCGTGCCGGTAACCGCTAACGGCTGGGCGTATTTCAGCGAATCCGGCAAATCGGCAAATGCCTTGCCGTAGTAGATCGTGGGCGTAAACACATTGGCCGAATCGGCGCCCACCTCGCTGCTGCCGCTGCCTCCGATTTGCCACAATGCGCCCACCGAAAAAATGGCGTAGTGCGGGACGTTCTCCCACAGCTGATATTTTGCGCCGACGACAAAATTATCCCAACCGGACACGCCAGGCTGACCATCGGGTTTTTGGAACAAATAATCTCCGGCAAAGCTCAGGGCGAACTTTGGAAAGATTTCCTTGTCAATCTCGAAGCCGATGTCCGTGGTGGTTATCGCCGGCGCGCCGTCGCTGGCCGGAGTCTTGAACCAGGAAATGGTCGGAAACGGAAATTCATCCACCGCGAACGGATCGTCGGTGGTAATCGTGGGTGGAAAAAAATAGTCGCCGATAAACCCATGCGCAGAGGCGCTATTTGGAACCATGCCCATGGCTGTAAAGACCGCGCCGGAAGCAGCCAGCCAACTGCGTCCATCTTTTAGAACAGCAAAAAAATTTCTATGATTCTTCATTTTTCAGATCCAGGTGCGAGACGCCGCCACAGCGGAATCTCACGGTTAAACGAACGGGAACAAGCGGCAGGCACGGCCAACGCCGTCCTGCCATCGGATTTGAATTAAACGAAGAAGCCGCGCGGAGGCGGCGTGGGCGGCTTTTGCGGAAAGGATTCGGCGAAAGTGTTTGGCGAAGAAATTTCAACGGGTGAAGGCGCGGTCAAAATCAAACGGCCCTGCACGGGAGGAAACTCCAATTTTTGGGTCACCAGAATACTTTGGTTCTTTTGGTCTGATTTTTTGGCGGCGGCGATGGCTTTGCAGAGCGGGCAAGGATGCTGGCCGTCAAAGGTCATGGTTACAGCGTCATGAAGGGAACGAAATTGAAGATTGTCGGCGAGCATAGACGTCCACGCGACCGTTTGCAGCAACGCCCAGTGTGCGCTGAGGGTGGCGACAAGCGAAAAGACAACTAAAACTTTGCCGAGCCTTAAAAGCACGATACGAAGTTAGTGAAAAATTTCACAAAGTCAACCGGGACGTTGAATCGTTGAATCGTTGAATCGTTGAATCGTTGAATCGTTGAATCGTTGAATCGTTGAATCGTTGAATCGTTGAATCGTTGAATCGTTGAATCGTTGAATCGTTGAATCGTTGAATCGTTGAATCGTTGAATCGTTGAATCGTTGAAATGGGTTTATTGCTTCACTCCTTGACACAAGGTTCTACATTTTTGCATTTTTGATCGAGTCAGATGAGTAAAACCCGTTGGGCGGTTGCCGCCCAATCCAGACACTCGGCCTTTGATTGGGAACTCGCCACGGCCACCTGCCGCTACCTTGAGCAGCTCGGCCATTCCGCCTCTATCGTGCATGACGGAGACCATTCCGGTTTGACCGCTGATGTTCTGCTTCTTTTGATTAACCTCGGACACTATCCCGCGTATTGTGAGAAATTGCGCCGCGGTGGTTCACGACGGCCAAAATCCATCCTGTGGCAAATGGACCCATTGCCATCGCCGGCGTGGCCGGACGAGGCGCTCGATGCCGGGCTCAACGCCGCGCGCTGGAAAGGCCGATTCCGTTTACACCAATCTTCGGCGATGCCGCGCTGGAAGAAATTTTTCGCCTCCGACAATGGGCCAGCCAACACTGCTCAGCGCCGGGGTTTCGCGCGGCATGCCGCATCATCGACGACCGGCACGATGGCCTCGACTGGATGCAAGTCCGGGGCGTGATGTCGAGCTGGCGCGCGCTTCTGGACAGTCACGAGGAAGGCTGGATCGACCATTACGTCATGAGCACTCACCAGCGATATCACTTTTTATCCGGTCACGGAATCGCGGCGCATTTTATTCCGATGGGCGCGTGCGAGGAAATGGGGGCCGATCTTGGCGTGCCCCGGGACCAGCCGGTAGGATTCCTCGGCCATATCAAATACGGCCGCAGGGCGGAGATGCTTGCGGGGTTGCAGGAATGCCTTCGGCGACGCGGCGTTCCTTTGACGCAAGCCGTAAACGACTGTTACGGCGAAAAGCGCATGGCCTGGCTCAATCGCACCCGCATCCTGATCAACCTGCATAGTTTTTCATGGAGTCCCGCGTGGATTCGCTTTCTTTTCGCAGCCCAGTGTGGAACACTCGTGGTCAGCGAACCGATGAAGGATGAACATCCGATGGTTGCCGGTGTTCATTATATCGCCGCTTCCCAGAAAGAAATGCCCGACGTGATCTGCGAATTGCTGAAAGAACCTGAAAAAATTCATCGCCTCACTGCCGCGGCCTCGGACTTATGTCACCGCGAGTTGACACTGCACCGGGCCGTCGAACGGCTGGCCCAATTGGTCCCCTGCCCCTAATTAATGATTCCATGCGCCCGTTGATCCACGTTTCCCAACCAGATTTTGGGGAGTCAGAATCTGCCGCAGTCCAAGCCGTATTGGAAAGCCATTGGGTGGGAATGGGACCGCAAACCGCCGCTTTCGAAGCGGCTGTAGCAGAACTGCTTAAGACACGTCATGTGATTGCCACGGCCAGTTGCACTTCAGCGCTGCATTTGGCGCTCGCCGCGCTCGACCGTGATGGACGCGACGAAATCATTGTCCCCTCGCTCACGTTCGCCGCTACCGTCCAGGCCATTGTCATGGCCGGTTATAGTCCCCGCTTTGCGGATGTGGATCCTTTCACGCTTACAATTGATTGCGCCGATGTCGCACGTTTGCTCCGAAGCCGGACGCGGGCCATCGTACCGGTTCATTTTGCGGGTTATCCGTGTGACATGAAACGATTATGCCGTCTCGCCAGCGAGGCGGGCATTGAAATCGTGGCTGACGGCGCACATGCGTTTGGGTGTACGATTGGCGGGACGCCCATCGGACCACAAGGAACGGCAACGTGTTTTTCCTTTTCGGCAAATAAGAATATTACCTGTGGAGAAGGCGGCACGATTGCCACTCAATCAGACGCTCTGGCGTTCCGCCTGAAAAAATTGCGTTGTCTTGGGATCAGCCGCCACACGTGGGAGCGACGGACGGACAACCGGCCCTGGGAATATTCCGTGGACGGCCCCGGTTTTCGTTATCACATGTCGGATATCAATGCCGCGATCGGCCTGGCGCAATTGAAACGGCTCCGTTCTTTCGCCTCCGCGCGCCGGGAATTGGCCGCCCGCTACGACGCCGGTCTGGAAGGCATCCCTGGCCTGTTGCCAATCCAGCGTGATTTGGAACATACCGTCCCGCATCTCTATGTTCTTCGCGTAACGCGAGGCCTTCGGGATGGCCTCTATGTGCACTTGCGCGCCGCCGGAATCGTTTGCGGCGTCCACTACGTTCCCAACCACATCCAGCCGGCTTTCAAGGAATTCGCGTGTTCATTGCCCGTCACCGAGGAACTGGCGGGGGAACTCATTTCACTGCCGCTGCACACACGGCTGGACGTCGCCCAGGTCGATGAAATCGTCGCCAGGGTTTGTGAGTTTTTGCGCGGCGTCCAACCGCACGCGGTCCGCCGAAGGGCGCAATTGCTCAAAGGAGCCCTCGCGTGATTCCACAGCCCCTGCTGATTCTCGGCGCCACTCCGTATGCCCTTGTTTTTGCCGACGCGTTTTCGGACCTTCCCCAATTTCAAGTCGCCGGCTTCGTGGAAAATCTCGACCGCGAGCGGCGCGGCCAAAAGCACGGCGATTGGCCTGTTTATTGGATAGATGAATTAGCGCCGCTGCGCGAGACTCATGCCGTTATTTGCTGCCTGTCTACCACCCATCGCGACCCCTATATCCGCCAGGTGAAAGACCTGGGTTTTGCTTTTGCCACGCTCGTCCATCCCACGGCGACGGTCTCCCGGAAATCCACCGTCGGCGAAGGAACAAGCTTGAACATCGGCTGCATCGTTGCGGGCTATTCGCGGATCGGCAACTATGTCCAGGTCAATCGCGGTGTGACGATAGGCCATCACACCGTTATTGAAGATTTTGTGACCATCCAGCCCGGAGTGAACCTGGCCGGCAACTGCCACATCGGGCCGCAAACCTATATCGGCATCGGCGCAACCATTGTCGATGGCATCAAAATCGGCGCGCATAGTGTTATTGGGGCAGGAGCCGTGGTCACCCAGGATTTGCCCGATCGCGTGCTGGCCGTGGGCGTCCCGGCCAAAATCATAAAAGAGGGAATTGATGGGAAATGAATGAAAACCATTATTGTGTGAAACTCTGATTCAAATCGCACTCTGCCTCAGCCTATGCAACCACTCATCATCAATGCCGCCATCACTGGCATGGTCCCCATGCCCAAAGACAACCCGTCTCTGCCGGTCACCGTGGACCAAATTGTGACCGAAGCGCGCCGTTGCGCCGACGCCGGCGCTGCCATTATTCACATCCACGCGCGCGACGACGATGGCACGCCTACGTGGCGGCCGGAGATTTATCAGGAAATCATCAGCGGCATCCGCGCGACCTGCCCTGAATTATTGATATCGGCGTCCACGAGCGGACGGTTGTGGTCTGATTTCGAGAAGCGTTCGGCCGTGCTGGATTGCCGGCCCGATCTGGGCTCGCTCACGCCCGGCTCCATGAATTTTCCTTCAAGCGCTTCGGTAAATCCACCGCAAATGATTCGAGAGCTGGCAGCGGCGATGAAAGAACGCGGTATTATCCCGGAGTTGGAATTCTTTGAACTTGGGATGATTGACTTTGTCCGCGAACATCTGGTGGCCAAGGGAATTATTGCCCCCCCATTCTACGCCAATCTGCTGCTTGGTTCGCTTGGAACAATGAGCGCCTCAGCGCGGAATCTGGTACATATGGTGGACGCTCTTCCGGCGGGCACGGTGTGGGCCGCTGCGGGGATCGGACGTTTTCAATTTTCCATGAACAATCTGGCCATCGCCATGGGCGGCCATGTCCGCGTAGGCCT
This sequence comes from uncultured Verrucomicrobiae bacterium, assembly GCA_963845665.1. Lineage (GTDB taxonomy): Bacteria > Verrucomicrobiota > Verrucomicrobiia > Limisphaerales > UBA11358 > UBA11358. The sequence continues at coordinate 390,692 of CAWJTA010000004.1, read as the reverse complement.
CGAAGACAATCTTTGGATGGATTTGGGCAAGACCGACGCCGCGACGAACGCCCGTCTCATCGAACGTCTGGTCCGGGTGGCCGATGCCATGGGACGCCCCATCGCCAACGCCCATACCGTCCGAAAAATGCTTGGCCTTCCTCAGATCAATGTCCGCACTCAGTTTAACGGCCGCCAGACTCAGGCCCGATTCACAGCACAAGACGTCGCTTCTCGGGCTTAATCTGCTACTCATGAATCCACACCAGCGTACCGCTGGGCAGCAAATCGAAGAGCGGAATTAAATCCGCGTCGGCCAAATGGATACAGCCGCAGGAGTCGGGTTTGCCGATGCTTGCCTGGTCCGCGGTGCCGTGAATGTAGACGTAACGGGCATGCGAATCCACGTTCCCGCCGCGATTGAAGCCCGGCTCCAATCCGTCCAGCCACATGATACGTGTGGTGATCTTTGATTTTGCGAGTTCCAGCTGCGAAACGTGACCGATGGCCTGACGCCCTTTGAATACCGTTCCCGCAGCCGCGCCGGCGCCGATTTTCTCGGCTATCTGATGCAGCCGCAACGGCGTGCAATTGGAACCCTCGATCTGTCCAATACCAAATCGTGAAGTCGAACAGGAATAGGTCTGAATCAGCTTGTAATCTTCAGCCGTCAAACGCAGGGCGTCGATGGCCAGGTGCGACGCCGTGGAAGTGTTTTCAAACAGCGAAACGGTTTGGGCTGCAACGCTGACAATGAGAAGGAACCGGGGCGGCTGCGCGCGATTTTTTCTGCATGACGTAATAAAATCCGAAAAAACATTCTCTGACATTGCCATAATCAAACTCCGCGAACGATTGAGGAGGAAAGGTAAAATATTTTTCGTGTTGTGTTCAAACTATTTTGATTCACATCAGGCAAAAAAGGGTAGCGTTCTTAGGACATTTTTCGCCCCCTCCACTCCAGAAACAATAAAATCACTGTGACAGTGGCCGTTCCGATGACACAAAACGGCCCGAACAGCCTGTCGATCGGAAACGATCCGCGCTGGGACAATTGTATTTGGGCGGAGATAATGTCTCCAATGCCGGGAAAGCTCGACCGGGCAATGGCCTTGCCTGGTTGATGCTGGATGCCTGTCCCGCTACCTTTGCTTTTGGGATAAAATCTGCTCGCGGCATGCCTTCCACTGTTGGACGCCATCGGCGGTCCGGTCCAGGTCAAAGAATTCTCCGCTTGCGGAATCGACGGCGCGAAGTTTCAAATGCCGCAAAATTTCGGCGACGCAGGCCGCCGACGACTCCGAACCGCGAATATGAAATGCAAAATCCCTCACAACTTCGTGGTCACCAAGACGCACTTCGACATTTATGCCGGGTCCCTCAATTTGGCCCCAGGATTTATCGGGAAACAAGGCGGTGGGAACGATCTCGCGTATTTTGACAATGATTTCATGCCGGCTGCCAATCGGCTTTCCCACGAAGTCGTCTGGAAGCTCGTTGACCGTCTTTGCATCCGCCGGAAAATTTGAAACGAATATGTCCCAGCTCATATCTCCTCTTGGTTTTTGATTTTACAAAGGTTCAGGCGATTTTGGCAATTGTGCGAACTTTCTTTTGGCTTTCAACCATATTAGTTCTCTTTGCCTTGATGTTCAAGTCATGGTTGAACTATTGGATCGATGCTGGACTTCTTCCACTCGCGTCAAATTTCGGGCGTTGGGACACGAAATTGATGACCATCTGCCAATCCCAGAACTGTCGATTGGTTTTCCACGCCAATTGGGAAGCAAGCGTTCCATATTCCGGACGAAACCACGCTGCGCTCATAAACATCCAGATCGAGGCCCTGGGTTTCCACGGGTGAGGAGCGTATTCTGACTCTCCGTCGTTAGCGCGCTGCCTGTCAAACTTGCTCTTGCTATGGGCGAATTCAATGTGCGTCTTGCTGCCTTCCGCAAAAGGGACGACGAAATCCACTGCGTCATGGAGCGAACCGTGGTTCGGGGCGTGATATTCAAATAACGGTTCGCCATACCGTTCACCTGCGCGGGCCAGCGTCAGGAGAGGCTCAACACTATAGAGTTGATAGTGCAGCGAATCGCGGACGTAAAAATCGCTGCAAGCTCCGTTTGGACGGATATCTTTCGCAACTTGCCTGTGGTAACCATCAATCGCTTGAGTGATCAATGATTGATCGTTGAGAGTGAATCCGACCAATCCGATAATTTCGAGCCGGTGACACGGCCAATTTCCGCCGAAACCATGTTCCTTGAGCATGAGGGTTTCTGCTTTATGCCGCAACCAGGCATCCGCAAGTGCCCGGTCGTTTTCGGTAAAATCGTCACGAAGCAAATCATATCCCTCGACCATGGGTGTAAACTTTGTTTCGTTAATGGCATCGCCGTCCGACTGGTTTATCCGCGCCCAGGCGATAATGAAGTCATGGCCCTTTTCCAGGTATCGCCGATCGCCGGTGGCAGCCCAGGCCCAGGCTAGCGACAGGCTTTTATCCATATCCGGAAGGGCGGATTCGGTGTGGACCTTGCGAGGATCTGTCGCGAGGTGCCCCTCGCTAATGATTCTTTCAACCGGGTTTGGTGTGTCCTGCAGTGCCCTGTCCGCAGCCTGCCGTACGCCATTAAATGCGTCAGCCGCGTCAGAATTTGTCGCAATCAGCGAGCGCAAGGCCGCAACTTCGGTGACGGTAAGGCTTGCGGGGCCAGCGAACGATCTGATCACCGGGGAAAGAACAGCCAGCAGAGCCAATATTTTTATGGCGCTTCGCACGACTACTTCAATTTCTTCACTAATACCTTCGAGTTCCTTCCGCTTTGGTCATATTTTTCCCGGCGCGATGGCGGCAGATCGTCCGGGGTGCCTTCGGCAAAGCCGCCCTTGGACTGAAAATAGGTAAATGCCTGGGTGGATAGCGTGATGAGTTCGTTCAAACCCATTTCCCGCGCCTTGGTTTCGACAAACGCAATCAGTTTTCGGCCAATGCCTCGGTTTTCGTGGAGGGAACTGACGTACAGGCACGCCAATTCGCCTTTTTTCTGTTCCGGATAAACGTGCAAAGCCACGCAGGCGACAGGGTTTTTATCAATCTCAAACATGAAGTAATCGCCCAGGCTTTTCTCAATCATCGCCCGGGTGCGCTTCACCAATTCATCGGATTCCACGGCTTTGCGCGTCAGCGATTGTATGGCACGAATGTCCTTCTTTATGGCCCGGCGGATTTGCTGGTAATCGTTGGCGTAAATGAGCGTGCCGATGCCTTCATTGGAAAAGACTTCCGCGAGCAGTCCTTCATCGACCTTGCCGTTGATGACGTGCACGCGCGGGATTCCAGCTTTGCAGGCGGCAACGGCGTTGACCGCCTTTGAGATTAGTTCGGGCGCAATCTCGTTTTTTTGCAGCGCCAGAATGGATTCAAGGTCGGCGACGGGAATTTGCCGGATCACCCGTCCCTGAACCATGATGCCGTCCTGGGCGGTAATAAAAATCAATTTGACCGCTTTTAAGGCAGCGGCCACGGCCACGGCCACGCCGTCGGAATTGAGGCGATAGGTCCGGCCCTCACCATCGAATCCCAGCGGTGGAATGACTGGAACAACTCCTTGCGCGAGCAGGCTGTGAAGGAGCTCCGTGTCAACGCGCTCGACTTTTCCGGTAAATTGATGGTCCACACCCTGAATGATTCCCTCGGGATGGGCGATGACTACGTTTGTACTGGCGCCCCGAAGATCGCTGGTGGAAAGACCTTCGAGAATCTCGTGCGTAAGCCGGTTCGCCGCAGTCAGGGCGAGCTTGAGCGTCGCATCGTCGGTCACGCCCGTACCGTCCAGGCTCGAGGGCGTAGTCTTCTGCGCTTCCGCCAGCTCGCGAATCTGCGCGGACGCGCCGTGGACAAGGGCCACGCGGATGTTCAGCGATCGCAAAACGGCCACGTCCAAAAGAAGTGTCGCGAAGTTTTCGTCCGTCACAATCGCGCCGTCAATTGCGAGAATAAAAGTTTTTTCCCGGAATTGGGGAATGTATTGCAGGATGCCCCGCAGGTCTGTCAATTTCACTTTGCTCGTTTCGTGTTGTGTCTGATGCTAATTAGTATGAATTTTTCGGCGCGCTTCAAATAAAAATTATCGCAGAATGTTGGCAGGGACGGCGAGTTTAGTGGCGCAATGGTCGTAGTCGGACCTGATATCGCGGGGTGTTTCACCCGCTGCACGGGAGTGCCCAGCGCGCCGTCCCTGCCATAATTGACTTCGAAAAAGCTTGTCTTTTAAGGATGCCCTTTGTAAAAAGTTATTGTGCCAATTCATCTTCCTCCGATAACCCGGCGCCAGTTTTTAGCGCGGACCCTCACAGCTGCGGCGGGTCTGGCGCTCGCGCCTCGACTTTTAGCCGCCGACAAGCAAATAGACAGCGATTTCTGGGCGCTCCTATCGGACACGCACATCGCAGCCGATCGCAAGCGCTTCGCGCACGGCTGTAACATGACCGATCACCTGGAGACCGTAACCCGGGATTTATTGGCCCAGCCCACCATTCCCGCCGGAGTTTTTGTGACCGGCGATTGCGCCTACGATGATGGAGAGACTGGCGATTACGGGACCTTTGCAAATCTGTTGGGACCCCTGGGCGAAAATGGGATGCCGCTGCATCTGACATTGGGCAATCACGATAATCGCGAACGTTTTTGGGATGCGTTAACTGGGGAACGCCTGGCCAAGCGTCCGTTGGAGGATCGTCAAGCCATGATGTTGCCCTCCCGGCGAGTAAATTGGTTCATGCTCGATTCACTGGAACGGACACGTTACACACCCGGCATGGTCGGTCCGGAACAATTGGACTGGCTGGCCGGCGCGCTGGACGCCAATGCCGGTAAGCCGGCGCTGGTGATGGTACATCATGATCCAGGTTTTCTCGGAAAAGTGGGCGGGTTAAGAGACACGGAAGCGCTGTTCAAAGTGCTTCGGCCGCGCAAACAGGTCAAGGCGGTCATCTACGGCCATACTCATGACTGGCACGTACACGAGCACGATACCGGCATCCATCTCATCAATCTGCCGCCAACGGCTTATGTCTTCGAAAATGGCAAACCCAGCGGCTGGGTTCGCGCCACGGTGGAAGATGACCGGATGCAAATCGAATTGCGGTGCGTGGATCCAAAGCACCGGCTGAATGGCGAAACGAGGACGCTCAAGTGGAGAGCGTGATGGAGTCGTTGAAACGTTAAAAGGTTGAAACGTTGAAACGGCCTGCCTTGTTAGACGGCTCTTTGGTGTGTGCGGGCTGAAAGTCCGAGATGTGATAGCTCAGCCGGAGATGTCTTCAATGCTTCAACGTTTCTCATTGAGTGGCAAGGCGCCTGCTAAAAGGAAGCTAAACATATGTAGCTCCAATCAGCGAATAGCGGAAACAACTCAGATGCTTCATAAAATCCTTGGATTTTAAGCGCATTTGAAAAACTTCGCGTCGCTGATGAGGCTCAAGTTAATTGTCTCAAAATGTCCACCAAGACCAAAACGCAACCGGTGAAGCGGCTGCTCGAACATTACGGCCACGGCGGTTTTTTCGATGAAATGTTGGACGCTCAAGGGGAGGTGCGCCCGCACTACCAGCAGTTTAAGGAATTATTTCAAACCTTAACGAAGAAGGAGCTCGAGAATAAACGGCAATCCGTCGATCTCGCCTTTTTACGCCAGGGCATCACGTTCAACGTGTATGGGGATTCGGCCGGGGCGGAAAAGATTTTTCCATTTGATCTGCTGCCTCGAATCATTCCCGCAACCGAATGGGAAATGCTCGAGCGCGGCCTGATCCAGCGTATAACCGCCCTCAATCTTTTCCTGCACGATATTTATCACGAACAAAAAATTCTGAAAGACGGCATCATCCCGCCGTTTTATGTTCTTTCCGGCAGGCATTTCCGGCGCGAGTTCGTGAATTTCAACGTGCCGAAGGACATTTACATTCACATTTGCGGGACTGATTTAATCCGCGATGACAAGGGAAATTACCTGGTGCTGGAGGACAATGGACGATGTCCCAGCGGCGTCAGCTATGTGTTGGAAAATCGGCGGTCCATGAAGCGGACTTTTCCAGTCATGTTCGAGCGCTCCGGCGTGAGGCCGGTCGAGCATTATCCCCAGGAATTGCTCAAGATGCTCCAATATATCGCACCCTCGGGCGCAACGGCCCCGACCGTGGTGTTGCTGACGCCGGGCTGTTACAATTCCGCGTATTTCGAACACACATATCTCGCACGGCAAATGGGAATCGAAATTGTCGAGGGCCGCGATCTTCTTGTGCGCGACGCGCGCGTCTTCATGCGCACGACGAAGGGACTTCAGCCCGTCAATGTCATTTACCGGCGCATCGACGACGATTTTCTGGATCCTACGGTCTTCCGCCGTGATTCGATGCTGGGCGTTCCCGGGATTGTGCAGGCGTACCGCGCGGGAAACGTATCCCTCGCCAATTCCATCGGCACCGGCATTGCCGATGACAAAGTCATGTATTATTTCGTTCCGCGCATGATTAAATACTATCTGGACCAGGACCCAATCATTTCCAATGTTCCAACCTACCTGGCCAGCGAAGAAGCGGACAAAAAATATATCCTCGAAAATCTCAGCAAGCTGGTGGTCAAGGCCGCCAACGAGTCGGGAGGGTACGGCATGTTGATGGGACCGAAGGCCACGAAATCGCAAATCGAGGATTTTCGCAAAAAAATCGAGGCCGACCCGCGCAATTTTATCGCACAACCCATGATTTCGCTATCCCGCCATCCGACGCGCGTGGACGGTGAAAGCTATTTTGAGGGGCGCCATGTGGATTTGCGGCCGTACATTATTTATGGGGAGAAAATCGTGGTCGCGCCCGGCGGCCTTACCCGGGTGGCCTTGCGCAAGGGTTCGCTGGTCGTCAATTCGTCTCAGGGTGGCGGCAGCAAGGATACATGGGTACTGTATGGAGATCGCTAATCCCATATGCTAAGCCGGGTTGCCAATTCTCTGTACTGGATGTGGCGCTATATTGAGCGCACTGAAAACATCGCGCGCATCGTAGATGTCAATTTGCAACTGCTGTTGGATTTTCGAAATTTGAACGAGGAACGCCTGGCGCTGTATTGGCTGCCCATCGTCCAAACGACCGGCGACGAACAGCAATTCTTTCAGCTCCATAAAAAGCCCACCGGAAACGCGGTGACTGAATTTCTGGTTTTCCAAATGGAGAATCCCAATTCGATCGTTTCTTCGATTTGCCAGGCGCGCGAAAATGCCCGGATGGTGCGGGACCAGATTACCATTGAATTTTGGGAGGAATTGAACCGCCTGTATTGGTTCATCAAAACGCCGCAGGCGCGAAAGGTCTGGAACGAAAGTCCGAGTGAATTTTTCCAGCAAATCAAGAACAGCTCCCTGCTGCTCAATGGCCTGAGTTCCGCAACGCTCATCCACAACGAAGGCTGGTGGTTTTCCAAAGTGGGCGAGTTTATCGAGCGCGCCGACAAGACTTCACGGATACTGGATGTGCGCTACCAACCCTCCCTGGACGGGGCGCCGGCGCGCAATGGGGAAAATAATACCGGTGATACCGACGCTCTGGAATGGTCAGCCATCCTGCGCTCGTGCAGCGCCTGGGACGCCTACAAGTCGATATGCGGCGCCGAAGTGAACCCCCAACTTGTGGCCGAATTCCTGTTGCTCAACGTGGATTTTCCGCGTTCCGTCCGGTTTTGCGCGGGCGAGTTGAACCATGCCCTGCGCCGGATTTCCGGTGTGGCCGAGGGCCGGTTTTGCAACGGCGCCGAGAAACTCGCAGGCCGGCTGGTTGCCGAACTCCAATTCAGCACCGTGGAAGAAATCTTTGAAACCGGGTTGCACGGCTACCTCGACCAGTTGCAGACCAAATTAAATAATATCGGAAACGCAATGTTTGATGCTTACATTTTCCAAAAATTCAATAATCTGGAGGACGAAATCATGGTACAACAGGAAGAACAGCAACAACAATTTGTATCTGAGAAAACACACGAATGACTTCTCCAGCCAATTTAATTCCATATATTAACGTTAAACTTTCGCTGCTTGGTTTTCCGACCGTGGAAACGGCGGACACGGCCGGATTGAACGACATTTTCTCGACTCTGGTCGCGCAATATCGCGAAAAAGAGCGATTGCTGGCCAATCACCTTTGCCCGGTAGACCAGCGCATCCAAACCTTTCTCTTTGATTATTTGCAGGATTCCCCGGTCGCCAAACTTCCGCTACGCACACTCACGCTGGACCGCCCGGGCATGGCCCGGTTATTGTCGCTGCCGGCCGACCGCGACCAATTCAGTTCGGAAATCATTAATTCCTATCGCGTCGCCAACGGCGTCCTGCACAATCCCAAAAGCGACCGCCGCACAACCCAGGGTATCTTCCACGTGACCGAAGGCGGCCTGCCCATTCCCGACGATAAATCCGCCGTCCCGAAGAAGGTCTTCGGAAAAATGCTCGCCCTTGCATTCGACGCGCCCCGGGACGTCATGCGCCTTCCATTCACGGCCACGCAGAAGCAGCAGGCCGAGTGTTTCGTTTCATTGTTAATCCGGCCCATTGTCTGCCCGGAGGTGCGTGAATTCACGCCAGAGAAAACGATGGAAGTGCGGTTTTTTGCCCCGGGGAATCTCGTGAGCAATTTGGATTTCATCGAAAACATCTTCGGCAACGGCGGGGATCCTTTGCTCCCGGAAAACGACGCCGCATTGGATTCCGAACATTGGACCGGGCACACCGGCTGCGTCGTCCTGGCACCGCACTTGATTTTCGTCACGAAGAAGAATGTGGGTCTACCTCATTGGGACCAGGCCAGCGAACGCCAGCGGCGCGACGGCATGTGCTGGCGCGACGAAAATGAACTGTACAACAACGGGGGCGCTTTCAAACTCACCTGCCGGGATGAAACAGGCGTCATTGTCACCATCATCGCGGACAATTACTACGGTTACTGCAAAAAGGAAGTGAAGACCCAGATCAGTTACGCAGCCAACCTATTGGGAAACTGCGAGGAGGAACATGCCGGCGGGGCGCTCGTGTTTCGCAGCTACGATCTGGGCGAAGAGTTCAGCGGCGACGCCCATATCAAACGCATGGGGCATTCATTTACCGAATTGACGTCGCTTTACGGCGAATTGATGGACGTCAAGCCGGAGGGATACGCGATCGATAAAAAATATCCGGACATCATTTACGTTCCGGAAACGTCACATTTTGATCTGCACATACAAAAGGTTTTGTGGGACGGCGGCGAGATCAAATTGCAGCCCGATAAAACCTACGTCCGGCCGTCAGGCTATAAAGTACGAATGGAAAAACCACCCGGCCCGAACCGTCTCTGGCGACTGGTCGGAATCGTCCCGGAAGGAACGTTTTGCCATAAGCCGTGCACGGTATCCGGCGGCGGGAAATCCGAAATATCCAAGCCCATCACCGATGCCATTTTGACCGGGCCTGTTTTTGTGGCTAATTTCAAGGCGGACTTTGACCGCGTGGCCGAGCTCATTCACTGGAATTACAAGGACCGCTTTGTTCACCACCAACAAAGCGAATCGCGCCCGATTCTCGCGCCGGAACGCTCGCTGGGGTCGGTCATCAAATTGCTCACGCAGGACACGCGCGAATACAAGTCCGAATATAATGACTGGCTCGAATCCATTCCCCAATACATCAAAGAGCTCGTTTTCGTTGTGAAACGGTATTACAAGCCGGAATGGGGCGCCGATTGGCGGCAGCATTTCAGTGTGGACATCATTAACGGCATTCCGGGCAACGAACTGAAAATTGACAACCGCAAAATCGTCACCACTTATCTGCGCGTGGGTTTTGATTCAGACGGCCTGTGGCGGACGTTCGGATTGCGCAAGGATTTTCATCCATCCGTCAAAATTCAAACGGAAGACGATATCTCGGCCTCCACGACTGTGCCGATCTCGCCGGAAGCGTCCGTGAAATTCGTGAAAAACTGCGAATCGAAACTGTTCCAGCGTCCAGACGACGCGATTCATCGCGGATATGACAAACAATCCGAATCCGATTTCGCCCAACGCGATAATTTCTTTTCCAATTACGAGCCGCTGCCGCAGAAGTTCGCGAAGGAACTCATCGAGGACGCTATCAGCTTCTTTGAATTCACCGAACCGATGCAGCGCATGATTCGGGATACGGCACGCAACGGTTCGCCTGACTTTTTCGTGTCCACGGCGCACCCGAGGCTTGTCGGCGGCAAACCCACCAAAAATCCGCGTTACCTTCAAAAACGGCCGGACCTGGTGAATCCGCGTGAAAGTTACCTGGCCGAAATATCGGTCCGGATGCGCCGCCGCACTCCTCTCGGACAGCCGGTGCGGACACCTGTGGACGTCATCCTGCCGGGACGCCGCAACAATCCGCCCGAAACGGGCATCCGCTCTCTGGCCTGTTACAATCCGATTCATTACATGGAATTGCCGGAACTGTTCATGGAGTTCATTTGCAGCATGACCGGCAAATCGCCCTCGACCACCGGAGCCGGCTCGGAAGGCGCACTGACGAAAGGGCCATTCAATGCCCTGCCCCCCATCCTGGATTTGAACAGCGCCCTCGTTTCCTGGCTTCTGTCCGGGCACAGTGGATTTGTGACCGCCGCGGGCTACATTGGGCCCAAGTGCCGCGTAGACCATGACATCAGCCTGATTGTGCCCGAGGTGTTTTGCCGCCTGGAACCCGAGGAGCGCGACCCGAAGTTTCTTATCGCCAATCATTACCTGGATAAGCTTGAGGATTTTGACTACAACGGAAAAAAAGTCCTGATTTCACGGTTGGGGTGGCGGATTAACATCCGGTTTGTCCACGCCTTCTTTGGGCGCGTCTTCAATCATCCGCATACGGTATTCACGTCGGAAATGCTGCAGCCGGAATTGCAGGACATGGCGATTTTCGTCGACGGTCTTGCCAATGTCGTTGAGACTCAAAAGCGCGTCGCAAAAATGTATTTTGACGACGGCAGCATCGGCAACGCCTGTCCGCCGTTGAAAGCGTTGCTGCACATCATGCTCCACGACCAATGGGAAGGGAAAACGCTCGAAAGCCCCGAGTTCCGCAAATTGTTCACGCGCGAATATCTTTTGGAGTCCGATTGGTACGCAGCACGGCTGGCGGCCAAACAAAAAGTCGACCGAAACCTTTGGCTGCGGCACGTGGATTATTTGGACAAATTTCTCAAACGCGCGAGCCACGCGGAAGAAGCCACCCGCCTGAATATCGCCGACCGGCTCAAGCGCGCCCGGCAAACGCTCGATGACGTGTCTTCGCCCGCTTATCTGCAAAAAATACGCGGCATGACGGGCGTCGAGCCTATAGAAACGTATTTGTAACGACCAACCATGTCCATCCACGTCGCGCTTCATCATAGAACACATTATAAGTACGACCGTCGGGTGGGCCTGGGGCCGCAAATTGTTCGCCTCCGCCCGGCGCCGCATTCGCGCACGCGGATTCTGAGCTATTCGCTAAAGGTTGAACCCAAAAAACATTTCATCAACTGGCAGCAGGACCCGCAGTCCAATTACCTGGCGCGCCTGGTGTTTCCGGAACAAACCACGGAATTTGGCGTGAGTGTCGACTTGGTTGCGGAAATGGCCGTCTTCAATCCGTTTGATTTTTTCCTCGAACCTGAAGCGGAAAAGTTTCCATTTGAATATGACAGCGTCATGGACCACGAATTGGAGCCGTTTCAGGCTAAGTGCTGGCTGACGCCAAAATTCACAAAATACCTGAAGGCCATCCGCTCCGAATTGCTCGGCCAGACAACATTGCGCGCCTCCAAAAGTAAAAAGGGCGGGGCAAAGAAACCCGCGGCCTTTTCCCCGCCGCGCACGATCGATTTCCTTGTGGCCGTTAACCAGCGGCTGCGGAAGGACATCCAGTATTTGATTCGCCTCGAGCCGGGCGTCCAAACGCCCGAGCAAACGCTGACGAATATGAGCGGTTCATGCCGCGACTCAGCCTGGCTGCTCTGCCAACTCCTGCGGCATTGCGGCCTGGCCGCCCGATTTGTCAGCGGCTATTTGATTCAACTCAAGGCGGATGTTAAAGCCCTCGATGGTCCGAGCGGCGCGGAGAAGGATTTCACTGACTTGCACGCCTGGTGCGAAATATATTTGCCTGGCGCCGGCTGGATTGGACTGGACCCCACTTCCGGCCTGCTCGCCGGCGAAGGCCACATTCCACTGGCTTGCACGCCTGATCCACAAAGCGCCGCGCCCATTAGTGGCGCTATGGACGAGTGCAAGAGCGAATTCAGTTTCGACATGGCCGTCACGCGCGTTTACGAATCGCCGCGCGTCACCCTGCCCTATTCCGATGCGCAATGGAAACGTATCGAGGCCCTCGGCAACGCCATCGATACCGACCTGAAGCGCGCCGATGCGCGCCTGACCATGGGCGGCGAGCCCACGTTTATCTCTATTGATGATCCGGACGGCCCGGAATGGAATTTTACCGCCGCTTCTCATAAGAAAAGAATCCTGTCGGGCGAACTCATAAAAAGATTACGAAAACGATTCGCGCCCGGTTCGCTCCTCCACTACGGCCAGGGTAAATGGTATCCGGGCGAACAACTTCCGCGCTGGGCGCTGGCGTGCTATTGGCGGAAAGACGGCGTGCCCATTTGGAAAGACGATTCGCTCATTGCCGATGAATCAAAGGATTACGGTCACGGAGCGAAGGATGCGAAGGAATTGTTGACGCGCATATCGAGGATTGTGGGCGCCGATCCGAAATACATGGTGCCTGGCTATGAAGACGCATTTTATTACGCCTGGAAAGAGCGCCGTCTGCCGTCCAATGTCACGCCGGAAAAATCAAATCTGAAAGACAAGCTCGAGCGCGAGCGCATCGCAAAGATTTTTCAAAAAGGACTCGGCGAAGTCGTCGGCTACGCCCTGCCGATCCAACGCGCGTCGTACGGCAATCAATCAGGCTGGATGTCCGGCGCATGGTTTCTGCGGGACGATGACACGCTCTGGCTCATTCCGGGTGATTCGCCGATGGGCTTGCGCCTGCCGCTGGATTCGATTCCGTGGGTTTCGGAACGCGATTATCCCTGGGTCGTTCAACAGGACCCTTCGCAGCCCAAACTGCCCGAATTGCCGAAAGAATTTGCGTATCGAACGCGAAAGCCCGAGACCACGGGCCAGCGATTTCTGCGAGGCCGGGGTGAACCCGTGCCGGCCGGATACGCTCCCGGTCAACGAGCGCAGCAACCCGGCGAACTCCCGGAACCGCCGCCGGAATTGCCGCCATTGCCGTTGGATTTCGACTCAAGCCGCCGTCCGATGCAGGGCGAATCCGCGCCATGGATTATTCGCACCGCATTATGCGTCGAACCGCGTGACGGACGTCTGCACCTTTTCATGCCTCCGCTTGCGACCACGGAGGATTATTTGGATTTAATTTCGGGCATCGAAACGGCTGTCACGGAAATGGGTACGCCGATCATCATTGAAGGCGAAACGCCGCCCCGCGATCCGCGCCTGAACAAGCTTGCCGTGACTCCCGATCCTGGCGTCATCGAGGTAAATTTGCATCCGAGCAAAAGCTGGGAAGAACTCGTGGAGCGTACCACGGTGCTTTACGAGGAAGCGCGGCAGACACGGTTGGGAACGGAAAAATTCATGATCGATGGCCGTCACACCGGTACTGGTGGCGGCAACCACATTATCATCGGCGGCGAATCGACTCAGGATTCACCCATTTTGCGCCGCCCTGATTTGTTGCGCTCGCTCATCGCGTATTGGCAGAACCATCCTTCGTTGAGTTTTCTCTTTAGCACGCTGTTTATCGGCCCGACGTCACAGGCGCCGCGCATCGACGAAGCCAGGAATGATTCACTCTACGAACTGGAAGTGGCATTCAAGGAACTGGACCGTAATTTGGGGACCTTCGGATATACACCGCCGTGGCTGTCGGACCGGTTGTTCCGCAACCTGCTCATCGATTCGAGCGGCAACACGCATCGCGCGGAATTTTCGATTGATAAACTCTTTGCGCCCGAAAGCGCGAGCGGACGGCTCGGCCTTGTCGAAATGCGCGCCTTCGAAATGCCGCCCCACCCACGCATGAGCCTCGCGCAACACCTGCTGCTGCGGGGCCTTGTTTCAAAGTTTTGGGCGCAGCCATATAAAAACAACCTCGTGCGCTGGGGAACGGACATCCATGACCGCTGGATGCTGCCGCATTTTTGCGAAACGGATTTCCGGGACGTCATCCAGGATTTGCGCGACGCCGGTTATCCCTTTGAATTTGAATGGTTCGCGCCGCACTTCGAATTTCGGTTCCCCTTCATTGGCGACTTGAATCAGCGCGATTTGCAAATCGAGTTTCGCACGGCCCTTGAGCCCTGGCACGTCCTGGGTGAGGAACCGGCCGGCGGCAGCACGGTTCGTTACGTGGATAGTTCGCTGGAGCGGCTGCAGGTCAAGGCACGGGGATTAATCGGTGACCGTTTTGCCGTGACCGTGGGCGGCCATCGCCTGCCGCTTCATCCCACCGGCACAAACGGCGAGTTTGTGGCCGGCGTGCGCTACCGCGCGTGGCAACCGCCGGAATGTCTGCAACCGACCATTGGCACGCATGCGCCGCTGGTCTTTGATGTGGTGGACACGTGGAACAACCGCAGTATCGGCGGTTGCACCTATCACGTGGCACATCCGGGCGGCCGCAGCTACGACACGTTTCCGGTCAACAGCTACGAAGCCGAAGCACGCCGGCTGTCGAGATTTTTCAGGCATGGCCATACGGCCGGAACAATTTCGACACGACCGTTGAAGGTAAACCCCGAGTTTCCGTTCACACTCGATTTGAGGAATGCGTGATAGCCGGCCTCGCTTCATCCGATGCAAGAAACCTCCACTGAGCCGCAAAAGGATCCCGTGCTGCTGACGCAATATCCCCGCAACAATCCGGCTTTCGATGAGCTGATGTCTGCCGACGGCGCCCCGCGACCGCACTACGCAAAATTGTTTGAGACATTGGAGCATCTCGGAGAAGCCGAGCTGAGACGCCGCCACGACAGTTGCGTTCAGTTCATCCACGAACAGGGTATTTATTATAACGTTTATGGTGATCCGCGCGGCATGGAACGGCCCTGGCAAATGGACCCTGTTCCGCTGGTCCTGGATCCGCAGGAATGGCAAACGCTCGAAACCGGCCTCGTCCAGCGCGCGATGTTGCTCAACAAAATTCTCGCCGATTGCTATACGCAACAGGAACTCATCCGCTCCCGCTGGCTTGCGCCGGCGATGGTCTTCGCCCAACCGGATTTTCTGCGCCCATGCCACGGCATCCGCGCTCCAAAGGACATCTATCTGCATTTTTACGCCGCCGACATTGCCCGCTCGCCGGACGGCCGCTGGTGGGTCGTCTCGGACCGCACACAAATTCCCACGGGCGCGGGCTACGCCCTGGCAAATCGCCTCGTGACCTCGCGCATTTTTCCCGAACCCTTCCGCGAAAACAATGTTCAGCGCCTTGCCGGCTTTTTCCGCGACGTACAGGATTCGCTCGAACAAATTTCGCCGCACCGCAACAGTCCGCGCGTCGTCATGCTGACGCCGGGTCCGCATAACGAAACTTACTTTGAACAAACGTATCTGGCGCGCTATCTCGGCTACATGCTGGTGGAAGGCCAGGACCTGACCGTGCGCGACAATATCGTTTTTCTTAAGACCCTCAACGGCCTTGAGCGCGTGGACGTCATCCTGCGTCGCGTGGACGATAATTTTTGCGATCCCCTCGAATTACGAAATGATTCCATGCTCGGGGTGCCGGGATTGATTGAAGCAATTCGGGCGGGAAATGTCGTCGTCGCCAACGCGCCGGGCAGCGGGCTTGTGCAAAGCCCGGCATTCATGGCGTTTTTACCCGGCCTTTGCCGCCACATTCTCGGCGAGGAATTAAAGCTCCCCTCCGTCGCCACCTGGTGGTGCGGACAAGAGTCCACTCGCAAATTCGTTTTGGAACATTTGGACACGCTCACGGTCAAGCCCGCGTTTGATCCCGCCGGCGAGTTGAAGAACCTGGCGCCGGACGAACTCAAAAAACGCATCGAGTTCGACCCTGACCTTTTCGTCGCCCAGGAGCGTATCGAATTTTCAACTGCCCCGGCGCTCGACGGCAAATTGGTCCCCCGCTCTTTTGTGCTGCGTGTATTTTTGGTCGCCCGCCAGGGCGGAGGTTACAGCGTCATGCCCGGCGGCCTTGCCCGCGTTTCGCCTGATCCCGGCGGAAAATTTATTTCCATGCAGCATGGCGGCGGCAGCAAGGACACCTGGGTGATTTCCGATTTTCCCGTCGAAGAAACCACGTTGCTCCACAAAGCGGGAGCGACCATTGAATTGCGGCGGACGGGAAACAACTTGCCGTCCCGCCTCGCGGACAATTTTTTCTGGCTGGGCCGCTATTCGGAGCGCGCGGACGCCACAGCGAGATTACTGCGAACCGCATTGCGCCGATTCAATCCCGAACGGACCGGCGGTGCCTTTCCAGCCCTCGCTCCACTGCTCCGCACTCTCGAAATACAGGGCCAATTGCCAGCCATTACCGAAGACGCGGAATTGAACCAAAACCCTGAGGTTTTGGAGGCGGAGTTGCTCGCGGGGATTTTCGATCCCGCACGCGCGGGAAGCTTGTGCGGCATTGTTGGCGATCTGTTCTGCCTCGCGGCGCAAGTTCGAGACCGCACCTCCAATGATCTCTGGCGTGTCATCAGCAAACTCAATGACCGGCTTTCACCCGTTCGTGAAAACTGGACGGCGCGCGACCGCGCCGCGATCGTGGAATCTGTTGAATCCGCTAAATCCAAAATTGAGCCCGCGGCGCCTGGCAATGAAACTGCGGAATTAACGGCGGTCATGCTCGCCGGCGATGCCGTGCGCGTGCTGGACGATATCCTGGACGGCGTCGCCGCATTCCACGGTCTGGCGCGTGAGAACATGACGCGCGCCCAGGCATGGCGATTCATTGACATGGGCCTGCGCATCGAACGAGCCATCTATCTTTGCACACTGTTGAATACCGTTCTCGCCGCGCCGGATGCCGAGAACCACAGCCTGCTCGAAGCGGTCCTCGAAGTCGCCGACAGTTCCATCACCTATCGCTCACGCTATAACCTGCTCCCGCAATTGGCCGCCGTCGCCGATTTGATTCTGCTCGATGACCGAAATCCCCGCGCTGTTTTGTTTCAAATTCATCAGCTCGTCCAGCATTTCGAGCGCCTGCCGCAGGAGCGCGATTCCGCCGGCCGCGAAATCCTGAACAATTGCCGCGCGCGCCTCGAGCGCGGCGATACCCGCGAACTCGCCGGCTTCAAAGAAAGCCTGCCCGGCAGCAAAACCGGCCGACTCATCCAGCAAACCCTCCGCGATTTGCCAAAACTTTCCGACGCCATCGCCGCGAGTTATTTCGCTCATTCAGGAATTTCCCGCACCGGACGCGAAGGACAATGAACTACGCCATCACCCATCGGACCACGTACGAATACGCCGCGCCCGTGGCCGTGTCGCACCACGTCGCGCGGCTCGAACCGCGCCAAACGGCGGCGCAAATGCCGGGAGATTTTTCCCTCAAAATTTCTCCGCAACCCGTCCTGCGCAAGGTGCGCGCCGATTATTTCGGCAACCATGTCTGCTTTTTCAGCGTCCAGGAAACCCATCGCCGCCTGGATGTCGTGGCCTCCAGCCGTGTCCGGGTCCACCGCCAGGAACCGGTCTCTCCCGATCAATCGCCGCCCTGGGAAGAAGTGGGAAAACTCTTTCGTGATCCAGTGACGCCGGAAGTCATTTCGCCGTATCAATTTTTCTTCGACTCGCCGCATGTGCGTGCGTCTTTGACATTAGCCGATTACGCGCGCGAAAGCTTCGCCGCAGGCAAACCGTTGCTGGATGGCGCGCTGGATTTGACCCGCCGCATTTTCGAGGATTTCAAATACGATTCCAAAGCGACCACGATCGTGACGCCGCTGGAGGAAGTATTGGAAAAACGGCGCGGCGTCTGCCAGGATTTCGCCCATTTGAGCATCGCCTGCCTGCGTTCACTCGGGCTACCTGCGCGATACGTCAGCGGCTATTTGCGAACGCACCCGCCGGAGGGTAAGAAAAAGCTCGTGGGCGCCGACGCTTCTCACGCCTGGTTTTCCGTATTCTGTCCCCGCAACGGCTGGCGCGACTTCGACCCCACAAACAACCTGGAGGTCTCCGAGGAACATATCACCGTCGCCTACGGCCGCGACTTCAGCGACGTCAGCCCCGTAGCCGGCATCCTGACCGGCGGCGGAGAACATGAAGTGAAGGTCTCTGTAGATGTCGAAGAAATAGAGCCGTGAAAAAGCACTTCGAAACTCGCCATGTACCGATGCACTAGCAACTGTCGGCGAAGCCGCAAACTGAAAGCGCTGAAAGGGCGGCCGATAATAGCCCAGGGCAAGCGCGACTCCGCGAGCGCGCCGCCCTGGGTTGCGATCCCCGAGAATAAGCCGCTAATTGCGAAGCCGCGCGATAGCGCGAATCTGATTTTCGGCCTCTCTCCAAATAACTAATCTGCCCGCAATCCATCTTCCATGAAATGGGAAATCGTCCATCGCACCGAATACGCCTATGCATCGCCGGTGTCAGATAGTTTCAACGAAGTCCGGCTGCACCCGGTTTCGGACGAATGGCAAAACGTAAACGATTTCCTCCTGAAAATATTGCCGGCGACACGGCTCCGCCATCACCGCGATTTCTATTCCAACATCGTCCATCACTTTGAGATTCCCGAACCGCACACGACTCTGTTTGTCGAGAGCCTGTTACACGTAACGACCCGTCCGCGCCCGCCGTTGCCGGATTCAGAAACGCCATTTCCCCTCTCGCGCATCGGCGAAGCGGGACGCGAACCGCGCATCTTTGATTTCCTTCAGGAGAGCCGATTTGTGGACTTATCGCCCGAAACATGGCGTCTCGCGCTGGATGCCGCCCATGAATCGCCGGACACATGGCAAGCCGCTCTGGCGATCATGCGATTTGTCCACACCCGTATTAAATATGAGTCCCAGTCCACGCATGTGCACACCCACATGAGCGACGTCTTGCGTGACCGTCGCGGTGTGTGCCAGGACTTCGCGCACGTCATGATCGGCCTCTGCCGCGCGCTGAAAATTCCCGCGCTCTACGTCAGCGGCTATCTCGCCACGGAAATCGCCAGCGCCACTCACGCCTGGATGGAAGTCCTCATTCCCGGTATCGGCTGGCGCGGCCTCGACCCCACCCACAACCGTCAGACCGACGAGAACTACGTCAAAATCGCCGTCGGCCGCGATTACGCCGACGTACCGCCCGTGACCGGCAATTATAAGGGGACGAAGGATCGGAAGATGGAAGTCAGCGTGAAGATTAAATCGGTGTGATGTAGCAGCGGACATGAGTCCGCTCTGACTTTTTCGCGGAACAACCGCTCGGCTCAGCAGCAACAGCAACGGCAGGACCGACCCGCCCGACGTCAAAATCCCTACCCCACATTTTTTGCCTATAGGGAAGTAAACGGGTAAACGAGGGTGGAAATCGGGCTGATTTGTGCACTTTTATTGGGCTTTTTGCGAAAATAGGGGGTGTAAATGAGGCCACGGAATGGAAACGACAGACTTAACCGCAAAGAGCACAAAGACCACAAAGAGATTTTCCACGTCTTCGCAACCTAATGGCCGCCGTACAAATCGTCGCCCGTTCAGGCAGGAACTGCGGAAACTTTGAATTCCGCCCGGTGTTGAAAAGCTATGAAAACAACCCTTTTACTCGGAGCCGTGGCCATTCTTCTCTACGCGACCATTGAGGCCCGCGCTGACATCATTGCCGGACCGATTACCAATCCCTCAAACGGGCACGATTACTACCTGCTCTCCCCAAATACCTGGGAATTGTCGGAGGATGAAGCGGAAGCTCTCGGCGGCACATTGGCGATCGTCACAAATACCTCCGAGCAAAACTGGGTTTTCTCCGCTTTTTCAAATCGAGTAAATCACAATGGGTTGTGGATTGGACTTCACAGGACGAAGCTCGGAGGTCCCTTCGTTTGGGTGACGGGCGCGTCGACGAATTATTCCGATTGGGGCACTGGCGAACCCAATAATTCGGGCGGCATAGAAAATTGCGTCCAACTGCAAAACGAACCTTCCGACACGGGCAAATGGAACGATATGCCAAATGACGCTCTGTTAAATGGTATTGTTGAGCTGCCCGACAAGGCCGAAGCCGGCCTGTCCAGGTCTGAGCGTTCTTTGATTGGCACCTGGTATGTAGGAGGCGACAAGGACAGGCCGTGTTGGATCTCTGCAACAGAAAATGCGCTTTTCATTATATCCGATTCCAAATATGCAGCACGGGCTGGATTGTGTGCAGATGGCTCCTTGTTTGTACCCGGCTGGCCAGCAGGTTATTCGGAAGGATTCGGCCCATATTATTCGTCACGATTCCCCGGTTCGCATACCGTCATGCGCGGAGAGATTATTAAGGACAAAATCCTGTGGAGCAACGGAACCTGGTGGTCGCGAAAACCATCAGACTTCGTAGGACAAGCATCTCCGGATCGCTAATCGGCGAACGCCGGCGTGGCCGCGAAATTCACGCACTGAAAGTGCATTCCCATTTTAGCCGTGGGCAACGCCCACGGAAAAGCAACGCGAAACGACCCGCGCCCTGAAAGGGCAATCCAAATCCCGGCCGTGCGATCACCGATCACCCCTGACGCCTGATGGACGCCAACCGAACCCTCACCAACAATCATTCAACGCCGCGCGCGTTTCATCACTCGGCAATTCCGGTACCAAACATCAAAAAATCACCATTGAAAACTGAACGCCGAATACGAAGAATGAAGTATGAGCGAGTTTAGCGAGAGCTACCACCTCAGGAGCGAGCACGCCGAGGATGCCGTCCAACTATTGCGTCGTGCCGGACGCAGGGGCTACGTTTACCAACCGGTTAACGGCTGGGTGACGTTTGTCGTAGAGGATGGAAATTTCGAACCCGACGCGCGAATTGTCGCGGCTGCGACAAATCCGCTGCTGCACTACGTCTCTGCCGAAGACCATGGATGGAGTTTCACATTCTACGACAGTGGCAAAATCGTCAGCCATTATCGCTGCGATTGGGACGACGAAATCACGGTTGACGATTCCGGATATTCGCGCGCCGCGATGCAAGAGTTTGTGCCATCAGCGAAAGAGACCATGCTTGATGATTTGGAACGCCGATTACACCCGAAGGATTTTGACGAACTCTTCGAGGCCGAACCTTCCAAGCTATTCGCGCAGGCTCTGGGCTTGGAGCACTACGATTGGCTTTCCTTCGATTACACCGCCAGTCGCCTCGATTCACCAGAAGACCACATCGATGTAATTCAGGTGTCTTAACCCCTTTTTTCCATAAATTCCGCTTCGCCCTCGCAGCGCGTGGAAGGTTATAGATTAACGGTCCGATCGCAATGTCCCGCCTAAATGACAACTTAACATTTTATACGACCGTAACAGCCAACGAAAAGACGGGAATTTGCCACTGGGCGCGGACGGGAGTGAGTGTTAACACTTAAACACTTGGCATTCAACGATGTAAATAGTTGGTGACACTGCTGTCCAAGATAGCCGATTTGGACAGGGAGAAGTTGGATTTTTATTGGGATATTTATGGGTAATTGTTCAACTTTGAAAAGCAGGTTGGCTGGTTTTGGGCAGGATGCTGTCCAAGACCAATTGTTGTTCCGGGGGCGGTTCTGGGGTGGTATCAAAGGGCCGGTCTATCCATTGCCACAGGTCTCGATACGTGAACAGGCTCAGGCGCAATAATGCCACCAGGTTGGACACTGCCCAATGAAACCGGGAGCGGAACTGCAGGTAGCGGATAATCAGAATAGAGATCAATGCTGTCCAAATCTGAATTTGCACCGCATTGGCGCTGGTGCCCACGAAGGTTTTGATTTTGAGCTGTTGTTTTATGCTTTTAAAGAACAGTTCAATCTGCCAGCGCTCCTTGTAAACGGCCATGATTGTGGATGCGGCCCAAGTGAGCTGATTGGTTAAGATTTCGATTTCTTCATTCTTCTCCCGGCACCAAAACAGGATGCGCCGCCACACTGGCAATGCCGGTTGGCCCCGGGCAGCGGCGAATTGCACCAAATGATCCCCCATGAGCGAACCACCCTCTGGCACAGGCAACGATTTTACACGCACGTACTGCGCGCTAGAGCGCAGGCGAGAGACAAAAAACACCCCTTGTTGAGTCCATTGGTTGAATAGCTGATAATCGCAATAGCCTCGATCCACCACCACGACGCTGCCTTTGGGCAAATCCAGCGATCGAGCCACTGTGCGATCACTGCTGTTGCCCTCGCCGATGTGGGCAAAGACTGGTAAATAACCGTCGTGATCCAATAGGCAATGGAGTTTGATGGCGCCTTTGGTATGAGTGAAATGAGCCCAATCATACATACTGGCGCACAGTTCGATCATGCTGCTGTCCAAGGTCAACAACCGGTTTTTGAAACGGAACTTCTTCTTTGGGCTAATGGCTTGGCACTGCTCCAGCAGGTCGTAAAACAATCGTTGGTAAAGCTGCCAGGGCCGATGGGCATTGGCGTAGGAAAGGGTCGAACGTCGCGGTGCATGGCCCACCAATCCCAAATGCTTTAGCTTGCCTTCACAGGACAAAAGCCCGTCGGTAATTTCGCGCAATGAGCGAGTCTGCCCCAACTGACAAAAGAGCATGGCCACAAATTGATCCCAACTCGAAAAGCCCTTGGCCCGAAATTCGGCCTTGAGTTCGCGCACATGGCGGGCAAAATCTGAACGTTCAAAAAGGGACAGAATCTGGCTAAATAGACTGCCGGTTGCATTCATTTTGGTCTCCGTGGGTGGTGGGTTTAGGTTTCATTTTTAACACCCCTATTCTCACCAAATACGGAGACCTTTTACATTTTTTAAAAACCTGTTTTGGACACTAGTGAGTTGGTGAGAGTTGTAACCACTTTGTAAACGATTTGTAAACGACTTAAGTCGTTGATGTACAAGCATGTAAACGATGTAAACAGTTTTCAGACCTCATCTACACATCATCGCCGTCCAATCGGTTTTCACTCTCAAGAAATTTGAAGAATAATCGGCTCTTCCAATCTGGTGAAAAGGCCTCAAGCACATGCCTCGCGCGGTCATCAGTGCCCATTACCTTCTTCGCCGGATCCAATTCGAGGAGTTTCCTGGTCCGAATTTGATCCTGTTCGACCCTTTTCTGAACATGGGCCAAAACCTTCGGAAATTTGAGAACATGCATACAATATTGCACGGCCAGCCCGGAATAGTTCTTTTCGTCTTCGAGCATTTTAATGAATTGTAATTCGAACCAGTCCTGCCAGTCCGGATTGCGACGAACAACCTCAATCAGATACTGCAAAAGCGACTCGACGCTCTTTTAGTCCTGTGTCAGCCCGATAATTGGCCCGACCATTCTGGCCACTTTTAGGAAATTGCATACGTCTTCTTCCATGCGGGGTTTTTCTGATTTTCCCGCCGCAGCGCATA
Organism: uncultured Verrucomicrobiae bacterium; assembly: GCA_963845665.1. Classification (GTDB taxonomy): domain Bacteria; phylum Verrucomicrobiota; class Verrucomicrobiia; order Limisphaerales; family UBA11358; genus UBA11358. Next base: position 367,085 of record CAWJTA010000004.1, on the reverse strand, counting down.
TTTTCAAGCTTAATTAACAGGCTGCTCAACGCTCAGGATTTAAACGATACCATGTAACAAATTGGTAAATCGATGGTTTTGCCTTGCCATCATTGCAGCCGCTTTTTAGTTTCAATCCATTCATCGGGCAATTTGAAACCAACGCAGTGACCTATGCAGATTGACGAGGCATTTGTGGATTCGCAGGCGGCGAACGCGGCGGCCATCAAGAACGCGCGCGCGGTCGTCATTAAAAAGATGCTCGTCGGGCTTTTCAAATCCGCCGATGGCTCGTTGCTGTTCGGCGATTGCAAAGGCAGCGGCGCGGAGAATTATCGGCCCTCCGCGGATTTTTCCGACGAGACCAAACCTGTCTACCGCTGCACTTGCCCCAGCCATCAGTTTCCGTGCAAACATTCGCTCGCCCTGCTCTACGCTTACGCGCAAGGACAAAAATTTGTCGAAAAGGAGGTGCCAACGGACATCACCGAAAAACGCGCCAAAATCGAGCAACGCGCTGAGAAGAAAAAGGTCGAAGCGGACAAACCGCACAAGGTCAACACCAGCGCGCTCAAAAAGAAAATTGAAACGCAGTTGAACGGCCTCGGCTTGCTCGAATCGCTGGTCAACGATCTTGTCCGCGCCGGCCTCGGCACGCTTAACGCCAAGTCCGCACGACAAATGGAAGAGCAGGCCAAACAACTCGGTGACGCCTACCTGCCCGGCGCGCAAAACGCCCTCCATGCGTTGACCGGACTTTTCTATCGCTCGCAAATCAGTTCCGAAGATGAGTTGAAAGCCTCCGAGCGCGAAAAGATTTACAGCGCCGCGTTGGACCAGTTGAACCGCCTGCAATCGCTGTGTAAACAGGGCCGGAAGTATTTGCAAAACCGCCTCGACGATCCCGACCTCAAACCCGATACGGAGACCGACATCGCCGCCTGGCTCGGCCACGCGTGGCAATTGCGCGAACTGAAGGACGCCGGCCTCGTGCAGGCGAATGTCGAACTCCTGCAACTGGCCTTTAACTCTCACGACGACTGGACACGCGGTGCGTTTGTCGAGACCGGCGTCTGGATGAATTTGCAGACCGGTGCGGTACAGTTGACGCGCAATTATCGCCCGTACCGCGCGGCGAAGCACATTCGCGAAGACGATTCATGCTTTCACGTCATGGTTTGCCCGGAGCTATGTATTTATCCCGGCAATTTGAATCCCCGTATTCGCTGGGAAACGAGCCAACCGCGGCCGTTCGCCGCGCCAGACTGCGCCCGCGCCCGCGAAATTGCGAAGGCCGATTTAAAGGCCGTCATCAAGGACGTAAAGACACAATTAAAATCGCCGCTGGGCGGCCGGCATCCGATAGCGTTGGTTAAATACCGCGCGCTCGGCAAGGCGGGCGAAGAAGTCATCATCGAAGATGCCACCGGCGAACGCCTCGTGCTCGCGGACGACGCCTACCCCGGCGATCCCGCGACGTTGCCGCTATTGCCCATGCTGTCACCGGAAATTCATCATGAGCAGGCGATGCTGGTACGCTTTCACCACGATCTGGACACCCAGCAACTCCGAGCTAAACCGCTGAGCATCGTGACGGCGACGGATGTTGTAAGGCTGACGTATTGATCATATGGACCGAAAGCGAACAAATGTGGCAGGGCTGACCTGCCGGTCAGCCGGGACGCGCCGCAGCGCGTTCTTCGTAGCGCAGGTTTCCAAACCTGCTGTATCGCCGATTTCCAAATCGGCAAGTCACACGACCACCAACGACTTGCAAGTTTGGAAAGTTGCGATTGGCTCGCTCGCTCCCGATCGCTTGGCCTGGTGGGCCTTGCCTTCGCTTCGCTCCGCCAATCCCTTTCGCGGTTTCCCAAACCGCTCAAGTCAGCACACTTGGAAGTCTGCGCTACCTCCGCGTTTGCGCGCTTGCGTCCTGGAGTGCGGTGGCAAGCGGAGCGCGACACCGCTTTCGGAGGCGTCGGATCTTTCGAATGGGACGTCCCGCCCGATTCCAAAGCGGTGTCACAGCCACCGCACTCCAGGACCTTGCGGCGGTTCCGATGACTCACGAACGGTCTCAACGATTCTGAAATCGCGCGTCCCTACCTGAATTTCCCCATGAGTATCGCCCTAATTGAAGAATCCGCGAAAGAAGTTCGTCGGCTCGCCATCGCGGGGAGCCCGCTGGCCGTCGGAGACTTTCGGCTGAAGAAACTCGTCCCGCCGCTGGAACAGGCCGGGGCGAAAGTTCCTGTGTTCGCGCAAGTCGCCAAAGCTATAAACGACGTCGTAAACGCCACGGAGGCGGAGTCCGCGACGCGCCTGCTGAACTTGAGCACACTACTCAACGCCATTCTTTACACGCAGGGCCAGACCAGCACGACTGGCGATTTCCAAAAACTCGAAAGTTTTCCCGCCAAATGTACTGTCACACGGACCACGGCTCGTGTGATGAAACCCCTGATCCAGGCGCTGTCAGCGTCCGGGGCCGGACGTCTTGAAGTCATCAAATCCGCCGCCGAGCGCGGCGCATTCAACGATCTGCGTTTGATTGATCCTGCCATCCGCGCGCTCGGCGACAATTTCCCCGAAATCGCCGACCTAATCGCCGAGAAAATCCTTCCCGCCTACGGCCCGGGAATCATTCCGCGCCTGAAAACCGGATTCGACCTCAACGGCAGGAAACACGATGGACGGAAATTGGAAGTCATGCATCGGCTCGATCCCGCAAGGACGCTCGAACTTTGCAAACAGGCGCTGCTGGAGGGCTCGGCCGAGGTCAAAATCGCCGCCATCGCCTGTCTTGGAAAACATGAAGACTGTCTGCCGCTGGTGCTGGAACAGGCGAACGCAAAAAACAAGCAAGTGCGCGCCGCGGCACTGGAGGCGATGGCGGAATACGACCGACCCGAGATCACGAAGATTTTCATGGAACTGGTCGGCGGCAAGGCGCTGGACATTCTCATTGGTCCATTCCGCCGGCTGCGTAACCAACAGGTTTTAATTTCGCTGTTGGATGAAGGCCGGAAGACTTTCGATTTGATTCTCAAGAATGATTCAGAGCAAATCTCGCGCTTCCTCGAAACATTGAATTGCCTGGATTCGAGGAAAGAAGCTGAAGTGGAAAAGTTTCTGCTGGAAGCTTTCGCCAAATCAGACCGACTCACCAGGGTCAAGCCTGCGCCAAACACTACGACGAGTGGGGTGGATTTGATGGCGCAAATGGCCACACGGCTGTATCAGCGCGGTTCCAACGCAGCCCTTGCCGCCGTTTTGGAGAAGCGTGAGCTCTTGCCAGCATCCTATTTCTCTTATGTGCTGCGGAGCGCCTTGCGGACCTGGCCGGCGGACAGAGTTTATTCCGAATTTTCGCCCGTGCTCGAGGCAAAGCCAGGCAAAGGACAGGAGAAGCGCAATGTTCTGGAGCACTTTATTCACGGCACCGTGTGGGTCGAGGGAATTCCAGACCAACCAGAAGAAAATGATCGCCGGTTGCTGCCCGACAAGCTGGTATGGGACCCGCGCTGGCTTGATGCTGCGATCAAGGCCGATTCACGGGCAATTGTATGCCGGCTCGCGCGGCCAGATCACAAGGCATCGTTGGACTATTTGTTGAAATTGGCCCCGACCAGGGTGGGCTTCCATGCATCGCTTACCGTTCAGGCGCTGGCTCGCTGTCACCATCCGAAGGTAACGGACTTTTTCCTCGAACAAGTGGCTCAAAAGGCCAAGGGCGCGCAATTCCTCGATTATGAGTTACAGTTACTTTTAGAAACAGCAAAACATTTGCCGCCATCAGATTTGCCGAAGCTCGACGAGTTCGCCACAAAACTGGACGAGAAATTCGTCGACGCGTTCCTTGTCGCGATTGATCCATTACGCCAGCCTGCCGAAATCACCTGACACGCCTTATGCCCAAACAAACCCCCAATGACCTCCGTCAACCCGCAGAAATCCTATACGCGGAAGAAATCGACACGTTGATTAAAGCTGAAACACATCCCGTGCCCGCCGGCTGGCGAATGTCGCCACGCTCAGTACTGACGTACATTTGCGGCGGCAAATGCGGAAAGCTCGACATCACGCCCAAATACATCGGCCATCAGCGGCTGGTCGAAATTGCCATCTCCACGCTCGTCACGGACCGAGCCTTGCTGCTCATCGGCGAACCGGGCACGGCCAAGTCGTGGCTCTCCGAACATCTCGCCGCCGCCATCAACGGCGATTCCACCAAAGTCGTCCAGGGCACCGCAGGCACCACGGAAGAACAAATTCGTTACACTTGGAATTACGCCATGCTCATCGCGCGCGGACCAAGCAACGAATCCCTCATCAAGAGCCCCATCTTTCGCGCCATGGAATCCGGCAGCGTCTCGCGCTTTGAGGAAATCACCCGCTGCGCTTCGGAAGTCCAGGACGCATTGATTTCAATTTTGTCCGAAAAACGTCTTTCGGTTCCCGAACTCACCACCGAAATCCCCGCTCAACGCGGATTCTCGGTCATCGCCACAGCCAACACGCGGGACCGCGGCGTCAATGACATGTCCGCCGCGTTGAAGCGCCGCTTCAATCTTGTCGTGCTGCCCGCGCCCGCCGATTTGGAAACCGAGGTATCCATTGTCACCAAACGCGTGAAAGAGCTGGCAGGCAATCTCCAATTGCGCGCCGAAATTCCGCATGAGGACGCTATCATTAAAATTGTGACCATCTTCCGCGAATTGCGCGCCGGCCAGACGCTCGATGGCAAAAACAAGGTCAAGACGCCGTCGGGCGTGCTTTCAACAGCCGAGGCGATTTCGTTGCTCGCCAATAGTATGGCGCTCTCCGGCAACTTCGGCGACGGAACGGTCAACGACAACGACCTGGCATCCGGCTTGCAAGGCGCGGTGATCAAAGACGACGACAAGGACGTCGTCGTCTGGAAAGATTATCTCGCCAACGTGATGAAAAAGCGCGGCGCGACCTGGCGCGGGCTTTATTCGGCGTGCACGGAACACGTGGGGGAATAGCATTGACTGCCGCGCCCCACATTTTCGGCGTCCGCCATCTTTCACCGGCGGCAGCGTGGCATTTGCGGCAATTGCTCGATCGCGTGCGGCCCAAACTCGTATTGATCGAAGGTTCGGATGACGCGGACGACTTGATTCGTCACATCGTCAGTCCGCAATCAAAACTCCCGATCGCGATTCTTGCCTACACGACCGATGCGCCCGTGCGCACGTTTTGTTATCCGCTGGCAAGCTACAGCCCGGAATATCAGGCGCTCATTTGGTGCCAGCAAAACAAAGCCAAAGCGCGCTTCATGGATTTGCCGTCGTCGGTCTTCCTGGGCCTGATGGACCGTGACGATGGCGCGGCGCCGGTGGAACGAGAGAAACCCGAGGAAGCCGAAGACGCTGAGGAGAAGAAAAAAGATAAACCCACACTGGCCCAACTAGTGGGCGGCGAAGCAGAAGACGAGGACGAGAACGAAGCTGAGCCAATTGTCGAAGAAAAGTCCAAACGCGAATCTCTTTATGACCGCGTGGCAGAGTTGGCCGGCGAGCCCGACTACGAAACGTACTGGGAACGCCACTTCGAGCAATTGGTCGCCAATGACAGTTACCTGAACGCCGCCCGAAGTTACGGCGCGGAATTGCGCACGATGGAAGACTTCTCAACGCGCCATGCCGTCGAAAATCTCGTGCGCGAGGCCTACATGCGACGGAAGATACAGCAGGCAATTGACGAAGGATTCAAACCAGAGCAAATCGTGGTTGTCACCGGCGCATTCCACGCGACCGCGCTCGGGTCTGATTTGCCGCCCATGAGCGATGAGGAATTCGCCAAACTCCGCACGCGCCCGTCCAAGATGACGCTAATGCCATATTCATTTTTCAAATTGTCGTCTCAGTCCGGATACGGCGCGGGCAACCATGCACCCGCCTATTTCGAGCTGGTGTGGAATTCGTTCAACGACAATACAGCGCACAATCTGCCCAGGTTGTTCCTGGCGAGCGTCGCCCGCGAGTTACGCACATCTGGCACATTTCGTTCGACCGCCGAAGTGATTGACGGAGTCCGGCTCGCTGAAACGATGGCCGGGATGAAGGATTCGCGTCCAACCTTGCGCGAATTGCAGGATGCCGCGATCACTTTGCTCGGCCAGGGCGATCCGGCGGTGGTTCGCGAATCCTTATTGCGCGTTGAAGTGGGCACGGCGATCGGAGCGCTGGCCAAAGGCGTCAGCCAAACTTCGATTCAGGACGATTTTTATCGCGAATTGAGCCGCCTGAAGCTGGAGCAGTTCAAAGCCGGCGTGAAACGCGATCTCGATCTCGATTTGCGGGAAAATCGCCGGGTAAAGAGCTCGGAGGCAGCGTTCCTTGATTTGCACCGCTCCAGTTTTCTACATCGTCTGGCTGTGCTCGAAGTGCCGTTCGCGAAAAAGCAGCAAGTGCGGCAGGATGGAACGACGTGGGCCGAACGCTGGGCCCTGCAATGGACACCGGAAGCGGAAATAGCCATTGTCGAAGCGGTGTTACTCGGCGAAACCATTGAACTGGCGGTCGCCTTCAAATTTAAGCAGCAGCTTGAAAAGTGCATCGCGATAACTGAGGCAGCCCACGTTATCCGGCAGGCGTGCGAGTGCGGGATGAGCGGCTCGATTGAGCTGGCACGGCAAACCCTGCAACGACTCGCCAATGATTCGTCTGATTTCACCGCATTGGCCGGCGCAACTTACGAACTCGGTCTCGTGATTCGCTACGGCGACGTTCGCCAATTCAACGCCGAACCGCTCAAACCATTGCTCGAACAGTTGTTCCTTGAAGGCGCGCTGGCGCTCACGGGCGCGTCAAACTGCGATCTCGCCGCCGCGAAGAAAATGGTCGTGGGCATCAACGAACTGAACAAAGTGGCCCTCGACTACACGTCATTGATTGACGAGCCGCTGTGGATCGCTGAACTCCAAAAACTCGCCCAGGCCGACCATTTGAATCCCATGCTATCCGGCTACGCCTGCGCCCTGCTCGTCGAGCGTGGGTTGATTTCGAACGACGAACTGGCGAAAGAAGTTTCGCGCCGGCTGTCACCGGGTATTGCCGCCGATTTGGGGGCGGGATGGTTCGAAGGCCTGGCACAGCGAAATCGTTACGCGCTTCTCACGCGGCTTGCGCTTTGGGAACAACTCGACAGTTACGTCGGCTCGTTGACCGAGGAAGAGTTCAAGCGCGCGCTCGTATTTCTTCGCCGGGCCTTCGGCGACTTTTCACCGCAGGAAAAAAACAGCATTACCGAGAACCTTGGCGAAATCTGGGACGTCAACAAGGACCAGGTCAGCGAAGTTTTGAGTGCGGACCTGAATGCGGAAGAAAAGAAGAAGCTCGATGAGCTGAGCGGTTTCAATTTTGAGGAATTGTGATGCCCAACCCCCTGAACCAGGAACAACTGAAACGCTGGCGGCTGATTCTCGGCCGGCACGCGCAGGATTCCCTCGCCGGGATGGGCGGCGCGGGTGGATTCCAACTCTCGGCTGACCAGATGGCCATGGACGAAGCGCTCGCTGCCATCTACGACGAAAGTTCCGGTGAAGGCGAAGGACAGCGCAGCCGGCAACGAAGCGCCGGCCTGGGGCCATCCGCGCCCAATCTGGCCAAGTGGCTGGGCGATATCCGCAATTATTTCAAAGAAGACGTTGTCACTGTCATCCAAAACGACGCAATCGAACGGAAGGGGCTCACACAACTTCTATTCGAGCCAGAGATGCTGAAGAACGTTGAGCCGAACCCACAACTCGTCGGCACGTTGATGTCGTTGAAAGGCCGCATCCCGGAACGAACGAAGGAAACGGCGCGGATGGTCGTGCGCGCGGTGGTGGAAAAGATCAAGCGCCTGCTCGAACAGCGCATCCGCCAGGCCGTCCTGGGCGCGCTGAATCGCAAGGAACACTCTCCCCTGCCTAACGCCAGGAACATCGACTGGAAATGGACCATCGGCCGAAATCTGAAGAACTACCAACCATCACTCGGGACAATTGTGCCCGAACGCGTTTACTTTTACTCGCGTGCGCAGCGTTCGAACAACTGGACCGTCATCGTCTGCATGGACCAGAGCGGTTCCATGGCCGAGTCGGTCGTATATGGTTCGGTGACCGGCTCAATTTTTGCGTCGCTGCCCGCGCTCAACACGCGAGTGGTCGCCTTCGATACCAACATCGTGGACCTCACCGAGCAATGCGGCAACGACCCGGTGGACATGATTTTCGGCGTTCAACTCGGCGGCGGCACGGACATCAACAAAGCTGTGGCGTATTGCGAGCAATTCATCACCGATCCCGGCCAAACCATCTTTTTCCTGATTAGCGACCTCATCGAAGGCGGCAATCAGTCCCAACTCATCCGCCGCATGCACGAAATGGTCACTTCCGGGGTTCGCGTCATCACCCTGCTGGCTTTATCAGACAGCGGCATCCCCTTCTTCGACGAACAAGTCGCAAAAAAGCTTTCGGCCGGAGGCGTGCCTTGTTTTGGTTGCACACCAAACAAACTTCCCGAACTCATCGAAGGCGTGCTCAAGAAACATGATTTGAAGGCGCTGGCCGCGCGCCTCGCGACGAAGAAGGAGAAGTGAAGTCTGCGGTTAAAGTGAGATGCTGCCTTCACTATAACCAGGAATGCATCAAAAGAATAAAGTTTTTCAAAATTGAGAAACTTTTTGAGGGCTGGGGTGTTTCTTGACTAACGGCGCAATCGCTGTAACAGCAAAAAGAATCTCGATATGCAAGTCTCAACAGACTCAAATCCGGTTGCCAGACCTCAACCAACCGCGACCAATTTTGCCGAACAGCTTCGCTCCCTCTTCAAAGGAATCATAGCGGGCAATCCATTCTATCTTGCAAGCGCCGGCCTTCTCCTTTACGGCATCAATCAATTGACCACGAATTCCAAATTGGTTGGCGCCGGGTTTCCCATGTTGCGATTCAATTTCTGCGCCCTTGCGTTATACGAAATCATGCTCGTGGGCACCGCTATACTCCTGATCCGCCGCAAAATTTGGTACGACGCCCTTTTATTGTTTGGGCTGGCAAACGTCTTCGTCATCGTCCCATTCAGCCTCATCAGCCGTGCGGTGTTTCTCAATTCTCACCTTGCGTTGGCCATGACCATTTGCGGCGCCGGGCTGGCCGTTGCCAAATTTTGGGCATTCAAACGATATGCACGCGAACTCAATTTGCCGGGAAGGCTTCTGTTCTTTGGAGCGTTATTGCTGCTGGTCAACGCCGCGGCCCCGCTGCTCTTTAAGCGAATCGCATTTGACCTCGATGAGATCGCCAGATGGCTGACATTCACCTGGCAATTTCTCCTTCCAGCATTGGCTGGACTGGGACTATTCCTCCCGCAGGCGTCATGGCGGACCGGCAGGTCCGCCCTGCCAATTCCGACCGATGCTCAGGGAGGACAAAAATGGCTGCCTGCCGCGGTTTTCTTCGGTTGGTTGACCGTCACCGCTTGCCATTTTGGCGGCATCGGATATTCGAACAGTTACGTTTGGAATTATTCGCTGCTTGTGCCGATAGCATGGGTGATGGCGTGGACGGCTTATGTTCGAATCACGGATTTCATCACCGTGCCAAACCGGCTGGCTGAACAAATTCTTTCATCAGTGCCTTTATTGTTGCCTTTGCTGGCCAACGGATCGGAACATACATTTCTGCTTTTTGCAGGCTTAAACCTCCTCATCTACGGACTACTCTTGATTCGCAACGCCCGAAATTTCCTGGCCCTGACCCAATTGCTCGGTGCCATCGCAATTTTTTTAGTTGGTCTGCCAGCGCCCTGGATTAGCTACATCCTCCCGGAAGTTGGGCGTCCGGAATGGGCCATGGTTTCGGCCGCCGCGTGTTTCTTCGGTCTGATTTTTCGCTTTCGCGATCCTCGCATTGCGATGCTCGGCACTTTTGGCCTCATCGGCCTCTACTATTATTTTGCACCGCTCATCTCTCACTACGCTGTCCAGGGGGCCCTGGTGTCATTGCTGGTGCACAGCCTGCGCTGGGATGATAAGACACACAAAGGGGCAATGACGCTCCGTCTTCTCGCGGTCACAGTATGGTGTCTGGTCTCGTGTTCCTGGTTATTTAATTCGGAACCGGAACAGCTGCTCGTTGACTCCGCTGCAGGAGCGCTTCTGACCATCTACCTGTTACGGGCATTGATATATCGACGCTGGAGTCACCGACTCCTTCCAATCGGCGCAACGCTTGTCCTGCTGTCGGAACCAGCGACGATTTTGGCAAGTTGGTTAAACCGCGAAACGCCTGGAATGCTCGCCGTGGCCGGTAGTTTTCTCTTATTCGCGCTGGGCAGTATCGCCGCATTCTCCAAACCCAAATGGTGGCCTCCCGGCCCAACGCGCTGACTGCCGTCCGGCGTTCAGTGTTCGGCGTTTGATGTTCGATGTTATGGATTCGTACCGCAAAGCCCGTAGGGCTGACGTATTTGTAGAATTCACGTCCCGAAACCAACAATGAGCTCCGTTAGTCGGTTATCCCAAAAACTGAGATATGCCGTCAAACCTGCTTCAGCGCTTTCTCCTGGTAGCCTTCGTCCGACTTTTCGTCAATGAGAACCGCCATCGCATCGGCTGCGGCTTGCTCATCAGCAAATGTTTTCGTCTTGGATTGGCCGGCCGAGCCGATGCGGCCCCATCGCGTAGTCATAGCGTTGCCAGATTGAGAGACTTCCCAGAATTTGCTTGAACTGCCTTCGACGAATTCGAAGTAGCGGGGCTTAGAATTGGAAGCGCCGCCGCTACCGCTCGTAATCGAAACGGGTTTCGCCGACGCGGGTTTTATGGAAACTGCCGGCTGCATTTCTTTCACGGCGGCATCATGACGGACCCCAACCCAACTCGGAAAACGCGGCACTCCCGCGTCTGAAAGCTCCTGGTAGCGAAAGGTTACCGTGGCGCCAATGGCGGGCGGATTCTCTCGTTCGCGGTCGCTGAAGCCTGTGCCGATGGCGAAATCGGTGCCATCCGGCATGCGAACAAGCAGAGCTCCCATCCGGCCCTTATGGCGGCCGGCCCCGGCCTGGTGGCCTACGATAATGGCTTCGGCATCGTGAAATGATTTGACCTTCAGCAGTGTTATTGAGCGGCCGGCAACATACTTTGATCCCGGTTGCCGAAGCATCAGGCCCTCGCCTCCGAGAGCCTCGACACGTTTCAACTCGGCGCGCAAGGCGTCCAGGTTCCCGCATCGTTCATGCGCATGTTCCAGGGCGAATTTCGATGGGCTTCCGGTGAGCGTATCCTTAAGAAAGGCAAGACGATCCTCGAAGCCGCCGTTCGCTGATGGCGCATCGAAGATGAGAAAACGCACTTCCTTCCACAGATCGTTCTTGTCCTGACGCCGGACGATGCTGACGGTGCGTTGGAATTTCTTGCGGTCAATCCAGAGTTCCCCGTCCAGAGGCACCACGGGCAATCCTTCGATGAACCAATCCGGCGCGTAATAAATATTCCCCTGGCGGGAGAGAAACTGTTTGCCATCCCAATAGGCGCGTACGCCGTCGAGCTTTTCGCTCATCCACCAACCAGACAGATCGGCGGCGTTGTCCCAACTCTCAGCCAGCAGCAGCGGCGGACCGGAATCCGCATCGTCTTCACCGTCCGCAGACTGGCTCGCGCGAATAGGACGTTGCGGCAGCGCGCCTCCGATGCGGGCTTCTTCCGTCGCGTCTCCGCGAAGTTTGCGCAGATGCTTGCATGTCCGCGTCTCGATTGCGATGGATTGATTGCGCCAGGCCGGACAACTGCATGAATAAACACCGCCGGTGTTTTTTAAAATGTAAGGCTTCGCCCCCGAGCCCTGCATTTCTGTTGATTCTCCGTCTTGTAGGTCGGGCATGACTGATGTGGTTAAGAATTGGCGGTTTTCTTTGTTGCGCTGCCCTTTGAAAATATTTGTATGATTTACCGTTTGTCAACACTGTCATTCCTTCCATCGTTGAATTGGCGGCAAGTCTTGCTTTGGCTCCGCGCCGAGCAATTATCAGGCTTGCCGGCTGCGGATGCGAGTGTCAGTCACCAGCCAGGTTGTGTCCTGCAAGCCCCTGTTGCCAAGCTGCGCCAAAGCATCACCCAGACGACGGAGCAAATCCGCGCGGTTGGCTTTGCGCAATGTGATAACAATCGCTCCACTGTGATGCTCATATGCGAGCGGAATCGTATGAAAGAAATCCTTGTCCGTAGTGACAAACACGGCGCTTTGCTCTTGCGCGTACGCAAACAATTCTGCGTCGGGCGTACCCGGCGGAAAATGTTGCAGTGCGTGCGACGCTGAATGACCGGCAGATTCAAGAAAGTTTAAAGCAGGCCGGGGAAAGTTCTCGTCGAGAAAGAATTTCATTCGCCGATTATGCTTCGGCGGTCTCCATCGCGGTCAATTCGCCGGCAAATTCCAGGCAGGCGCGGATGTCGTCCTCCTTAAGCGACGGATAATCCTCTAAAATTTCGGCGTGTGACTGCCCGGCGGCAATGGCTCCAACGACGTTTGCGACAAGCACACGCGTGCCGCGCACGACGGGTTTGCCGTGACAAACGGACGGGTCCAGCTCAATCCGGTCTGAAAGCCATGTTTGCACAAAAAGAAAGTAACCGTGTAGCCGACGTAAATCAAGCCAGTGTCTGAACAGACTCCCCGAATTTGCTATTCCTCAGTCTTCTTCTTCACCGCCTTCTTCTTCGGCTTGCCGTCCGCAGCTTCGGCTTTTGCCGGAGCCGGGGCTGCAACCGGTTTTGGCGCGCCGAACAGATCGAAACCCTTAGTGATATTTTCTTCGATCAACTTTTTCACGAGCGCCTCGGCGCGCGTTTCAGTGTGGGCAAAGAGGGTTGTGACTTCGAGAGGGGTCTTGCGGCCGGCGGAAAAATCGGTCCAAAAGATGACATACGGAAATGCTCCGGCAGTCGCGGGCCGTCGACCGACGACCAGTTTGCGCACCGCCAAAGCGCCTTTGACTTCCTTGGTATAAACTTCACGGCGCATGACTTCCAGAGCCGGCAGATCGCGGTTAATCAGCTCCGGCGCTGCGACTTCGCGGGCCGTAAGCTGGGCGATCCGCACCGCCTGCGGCGTAAAATCCTTGTCCGCGCGCAACCGATGAAACGTCGGCAGCAACAGTCTCGGACATGCGGCGAGTCCGTCAAAGCTCCAGCGCGTGTTGTTCCATCCAAAGACCTGCTGACCGCTGGCTTCTTCGTCGGCCGGCAGAATGTCTTCCGCCTCCACTTCTACGACGAAGCCTGGTTTCACGAAGCGTATAGGACGACCATCGCTGTCACTCATCGCCAGCGGCGCGTCCACGCGCAACGTGGACAACCGCCCAAGCCAGTCAATCCGGTCCTGGTCATTGAACCCCGAGCCGACGCGCGCAATGGATTGCAGTTGCAGCCCGCGTTCGGTGGCTGGATAAGCCAGAGCGGTCAGCAGCGACATCATGCCATGGTTGCCCTCAAACTCGCCTTCCACGAAGCCCACCACGGCCGCGTCCACGGTCCGGCGCGGCTTGAGCTTGCAGACTTCCGCTCGGTCGAGCCGCCGGATGACGAGGCCTTCCAGTCCGCCGGATGTTTTTTGTTCAAATAGCTTTGGCAGGTCTGCTCCGGATACCTCACCGCCTTCGGAGCGATGAACCAGCTTTCCCGCATTGGTACCGGCGAGTTCCCCGATCAACTTCCAAATCGTGAGAAAATCCGATTGATGCGCGCGAAGGTCGCGGCCATCGTGCATAACCACATCGAGCACGGCGAGGCGGAAGCGTCCGGCATCGGCCGGATCATTCGAATAACTGGCTCGCGTGACGTCAGAGCTGGCGCATCGGCGGCCGTCCACAGTTTCGCGCAGATAAAGTTCTGCCCGCAAAAGCGCCTTCTTCGTTCCGCGTGCCTTGAGATTCGCAGCCAACTCCTTCAAACACGGAAGCCCGACGCGCGCCCGGCCGGATGGCGCATTGAATGTGAAAATATCCGGACTGCGCCCCGCTTCGAAATACACGAACACACCTTCGCCGTCGTATTTGGTGGTCTCGAGCACGCGGCTGTCCGGGCCGAAACGCGACGGCAGGTCCGCGGGTTTGATGGCGATGAAGCGATTGGAGACTTCTACGTCGTATTGCTCAGCGACCTCCATGAGCACGCGGTCAGTCACGGCGGCGCGCGGTCCAAAGGCGTAATCGCCGCTCTTTTTCGTCAATCTGGCCAGGTCAATCATGTTGCGGACGCCGGCGCTGCCGGCAGTTTGAGTTCCTGATCTGACAATAACAACAGCAGGCGATAACGCGCATCGTCGCCGCTGCCTTCCACTTCGCCATAAAGAAATCCACGAAATGGCGTGCCGCCATCGCGCAGCACGAGCGGGCCGCCGCCCTTCGGGCCGGCGCCCAGCAACGCCATGCTCTGGCTTTCCTGCAGCGACTTCGCCAGACCATGAAGAAAATCAAAGGTCAAGCCATCGGTATGGACGATTTGCTGCATTCCGCGAAAAACAAATTTCGTCAGGCAGTCCTTCAACGGCATCCGCCGCACGATCTTCAGCGGCTGCGTCGTATCCACATTCGCCGTTCGGAACACGCGACTGCGCCGTTCCTTCTCCTGTCCCTCCGGCGTGTAAACTATTTCGACTTCCTTGAATTCAGTCGCGATGGTTGGCTGCGCGGCTTTGGAGTCCAGATAGACCGCCGTCGCATCACGCATCAATCGCCCGGCCAATTGCAGATCCAATTCCGGATCGCCTTCAATCAATTGACTGGAATTTGTGGACGGCAAAACGTTTTGCCCGTTCAATGCCTGCACGCGTTTGACTTTGCCCGCGCTGGTCACTTGCTCCAGCGGGGCCGAGTTCTTCTCGGCCATGGTTGAACTCAGTCCAACACGCGCGCTACGGCCTTCGTTTTCGAGATGAAGCGTGAACATATTTGGGTCCTCACATCATGCTGAAATCGAGCGGATCACCGGCTTCCTCGGCACCGCCCCCGGCGGCATCGAAGAACTGATAAGCCACCGCGCGCCCGACCATGGGGCAGGATTTGAGCTGGCCCACCAGCAGAAACGCGCCGTCTTCGCGCACGAGCAACAAGGCGTCGCGCGGACGCGCTGATTTGCGATAATTGAAAGTTCCACGATAGAGTCCGGAAGCCAGTCCGCCCGCTTCGATTGGATAAACATCCGTTGTTAAGAAACGAGCCAGTGTCTCCAACGGCACAGCTTCGAGCGACTCGGCGCCATCAAACGAACTCGGGCGCAACTCAAGTTTCTGTCCGGCGCTATGAATTTCCGGCGTTTCCGCCGGCGAACCCTCGGCATCCACGGAGGTCATCGCGATCTGGCCCTTGCGGAATGTGGAACCATCCGGCAGCAGCCAGCCGCGTTCGAGGCGCTGTCCGCCTTGCTCCACGAAATGGTCCACTCGCCCATAAAGATCGTCCTTGCCAATCTTGGATTCGAGAGTGGCGGCGATTTCTTTGCCGCCCACGGAAAGCTTTAAAGATTTTCCAGCCATATTGGACTCTGATTACTATTTTAAAGAAATGCTCGATATCAGAGTGGCGAAATTCGATATGAAGTCAAGACTTTGAGAAAGATAGAAGGGCTGGATGGCGTGACGCTTCGCGCTGAAAGCGCAACTCCATTTTAGCCGTGGGCAGCGCCCACGGGCATTTGCCATAAAATAACAACGTCCTGCAAGGCAGGGCGTTGCCCTCGGCTAATATGGTTAAGGCTTTCAGCCTTTTGCGACCGGCGAAATCTCGCCATAGCGCGAGAACATTGCTATTCTCTACGGAATGGCAAAAAAACGTGACGAGTTTGGCATGCAGGCAAAACTGATGGATGCGGCGATGGCTGCGTTTTGCCGCAGAGGGCTGGCCGACTGCCGCATGTCCGATATCGCCGACGCCGCCGGTCTGGCCCGGGGAACCGCGTACATCTATTTCAAGAGCAAAGAGCAGCTCATGCTCAGCATGTACAGGCTCTATTCGACGCGGATGCTCGAGAAACAGAAAGCCATTCTCGCCCACGCCGGTGATCTCACTGCCCGGCAGCTTCTGGAACGCGTTTGCCAGGCTTGTTTGCAATCGGCAACCGCCCATCGCCGGACCTTCAGCCTTTGGTTTCAATTTCTCGCCATGGGATCGTCCCCTTCCCTGGGAAAGGCGGTTCGCCACACCCTGGCCGAAACCTACCAGGGACACAGCGCGTATTTTGAGGAGCTGCTCGAACGCGGAAAGAAATCCGGCGAATTCCGCAAAGACGCGAACACTCGCGCCGTCGCCGCCGCCCTGGTCGGATTATTGGAAGGCCTCATGGTCCGCCAATATGCCGATGCGAAATTGACTGATCTCGCGACTGACTATCCGGAGATCGTACGTTTGATTCTGGACGGCATCATGCAAAAACCACGGTAAAAGAAAAATCCATCGGCGGCTTGACAATGAATGAACCGTCGTTCATTTTAATTCCGTCATGGTTCCATTATCCCAGATGGCGACGGTGGCCGGCTACGTTTTGAAACAAAAACTAAAAGCCAGGAAACAGTATCCCCTTGTCCTGATGCTCGAGCCGCTCTTTCAATGCAACCTGGAATGCGCGGGCTGTGGAAAAATCCAATACCCCGACCACATTTTGAAGCGGCGCCTGACGCCTGAACAATGCTGGGCTGCGGCCGAAGAATGCGGCGCCCCTATGGTCGCCATTCCCGGCGGTGAACCCCTGATTCATCCGGAAATCGACAAGATCGCCGCGGGTCTGGTGGCGCGGAAAAAATACATTTACCTCTGCACCAACGCCCTGCTTCTCAAGCGAAAACTCGATCTTTTCAAGCCGTCCAAATATTTCACTTTTTCGGTCCATCTCGACGGATTGCGCGAGCATCACGACGCCGTTGTTTGCCGTCAGGGGACGTTCGACATTGCCATCGAGGCGATCAAGGAAGCTGTCAAACGCGGATTCCGTGTTACGACAAATTCGACCATTTTCGAAGGCGTCGATCCCGCCGAAATGCGCCAACTCTTCGACCTGATCATGGATCTCGGAGTCGAAGGCATGATGATTTCGCCCGGATACAATTACGAGAAGGCGCCCGACCAGGAACATTTTCTGTCCAAACAACGGAGCCGCGAACTGTTTAAACAGATTTTGAGGAATCCCAAAAGGAGCTGGAAATTCAACTTGTCGCCGCTCTTCCTTCGGTATCTTCAAGGCAGAATCGAATACGATTGTACCCCCTGGGGAATGCCTACTTACAACATCTTTGGCTGGCAAAAGCCATGCTACCTGTTGCAGGACGGTTACGCGGCCACGTTTGCCGAACTGCTCGAAAGCACCGACTGGAAGCAATACGGTGCAAAAAGCGGCAATCCCAAATGCAGCAGCTGCATGGTCCACTCCGGCTATGAAGCGTCCGCAGTGGACGACACTTTCAGTTCTCTGGCCGGATTCGGCCGCACCGTGAAAGCGACTCTCCTCCGATCCTGAGCCAAATTGCTTCCGGTTTGCCGGCCCTTCACAATATCAAGCTACGGTTTGTTACCAGTCTGTTACCGCCTTGTTACCGTTTTGTTACGCATTAAGTCGTTGGTAATAAACAATGTAACGGATGTTACCGGTTTTCAAACTTCATATCGTCGCAACAGTATGAGTGAGAACGGATCTCATGACGATGACAGTGCGTGAAAAATAATCTGGCTGATACACCACAAAACGGCCACACTTTCAGGTTTAAATGGCCAACGAATCGTGTCCGGAAATCAGCTTTGTCGTGCCCTGTTACAATGAGGAAGGCAACTTGCGCGAACTCTTCAAAGCCATTCGCACCGTCATCGAGCCGCTAAGTATCCCTTACGAAATCCTCGCGACCGACGATTGCAGTACCGATAAATCCTGGGACATCCTGAAGGAATATGCCGCGGCGGACACTCGTGTTCGGCCTCTGCGCCTGGCAGTCAATTCCGGCGGATCGGCGGCCCAATGGGTCGGCATGAAGGCCGCCCGGGGCAAATACATTGTCACGATGGACGCCGATTTGCAAAACGATCCGAAGGACCTCCCGAAATTCCTGGAAGCGTTGAAGAACTACGATTGCGTTTGCGGTTCGCGCGTCGCCGTACGCGCGCAGTCGGATAGTTTTGTGAAAGTCGCGTCTTCGCGCATCGCCAATTGGGTCCGCAACAGGCTGTCTGGCGAAAATATATCCGACGCCGGCTGCTGTTACCGCGCCTTCAAACGTGAGTGCGTCGACGATTTGAAATTTTTCAAAGGAATGCATCGGTTCATTCCCACGCTTCTGAAAATGGAGGGCTTTAGCGTGACGGAAATTCCCATCTCGAGCAATCCTCGCTTCGCCGGGCAAAGCCATTACGGCGTCTTGAATCGCTTGTTCGCGTCATTTTACGATTTGCTGGCCGTGCGCTGGATGAAAAAGCGCATGTTCAAAATCAAAGTGGCCGAAAAGATCAATTGATCAAAACCAGTGAGTTGGTAGGGATGGCGCGCTGCGCCGTCCGCGCCGCGTCCAGCGGCGCAACGAGCGTGGTTGGACGTCGTACCGCGAAAATTCCGCCCGCTGTACGGGCGGTGACGGCGCAGCGCGCCGTCCCTACCGTATTCACGAACCAAGCCAATAATTCCAGTTCGCGCCGGGGAAAATATTATCCCGCGATTCAATTTCCTGCAGCCACTGCTCGTCAATACTCGTGGAAGTCAACTGGTCATGCAGCGCGATAAAGCGCAGCAAATGTTCTTTGACGCGGCGGCGCGCGTAGTCCGGACTGGTACCCGCGCGCAAAATGAACGGCCAATCGCTGGACTGCGCCAGCAACAGTTCGCGAGCGGCCTGACGTAAAGCACGGATGGTCAGGTCTGCGGTTTTTGACGTTTTTTTGCCGGGACTGGCGTGCGTCTTATGGAATACTTCGGCCAACCCGGTCATCCGTTCCTGCGCGACTTGCAGGTGCGGCAGGATCCATTCATTTTTGTCGTTCAACCACGCGCGCAGGTACCCTTCTTCGCCCCAGGTCGATGCGCTGGGCGTGGCGATCTGGTTAGTCGGATGTCGCCGCAGATATTCTCCCGGCGTAATCAATTCGATTATCTTTTGGTCGTAAACGAGTTTTCGCGCGAAGAAATCGAGAAACTCGACGCCCTCATGCCACCAATGCCCGAATAATTCCGCATCGTATGGGGCCACCACCAGCGGCGGGCGATCCAAAAGCCCGGTCAACCGCTGGGCCTGCCCGATGCGTTCGTTCAGGAAATGCTGGGCGTGCTCATCGGCCGTTCGCACGGCTGCATCGCGCTGATAGATCTGTTTTTCACCGGCCCCGGTGATCTTATAGTATTTGATTCCGGTAAAGCCGCGCGTTTGCGGCGATGGCAGGTGCGGTTTGACGTAATCAAAATCGAGGTCGAAACCAATATCGCGATAAAAATCACGATAACGCGGATCGCCGGGGTATCCTTCGCGCTGGCTCCAAACCTGGCGGGACGAATCGAAATCGCGCCCGAACGCGGCGATGCCATTGGGTGTATAGACCGGCGCGAACGTGCCAAAACGCGGTCGCGGATTGGCATGCAAAATTCCATGCGTATCCAGAACGAACCACCGGATGTTCGCCTCCTGCAAAAAAGTCTCGACGCCTGGAACGTAAGCGCATTCCGGCAGCCAAATGCCGCCGGGATCGCGTCCGAAGCAGTTCCGGTAGTCGTCACGCGCCGTCAGGATCTGCGCGCGGATGGACTGCGGATGGTTCGCAAGGAACGGCAGCAAAGCATGCGTGGCCGCTGTGGTAATGATTTCGATTCGTCCTTCGTCCTGGAGTTGTTTGAAGGCATGGATAAGATTGCCTCCGCAATTACGCCACGTATTACGAACGCCGCTAAAACGATGATGATACATCCACGCCAATTCACGAAACGGCCGGTCCCAATGCGTCCGGCGGATTTCCTTTTCCGCCAGTTCGATCAAACCGTCCAGGTGCCGCTCGTAGCGCCGGCACAGGAGCGGGTCCAGCAGCATCGCGCACAGCGGCGGGGACAGTGACACCGTGATGGGCGCCGCCATTCGGTCACGGCGCCAGCCCTCCAGCATTTGCAGCAACGGAACATAGGTTTCTGTCACAGCCTCAAACAGCCAGCTTTCCTCCAAAAACTTCTCGTGTTCCGGATGCCGCACAAATGGCAAATGCGCGTGCAATATCAGGGCGAAATATCCTTGCATCAGTCTATTGAAACCATTTTTTGGCGCTCTTTCAAAATATTTTCGGCAACGATTTTGTAAACTTCCAAATTTCAGAAACCAGCATCGCAAAAAGTTTTAAACGTCCGACTTCGCGGAGTTGTCTGATGCTCCAGATGCCACTACTGTAGAGCACATTCGACAGGCAATCCGAAATGCCCGTACTCAAATCGAGCAAACGCAGGAAGTTTTGGCGCAGAATTTTATTCTGCCTCGCCCTTCTCCTTCTTCTGTTTGCGATCGTGGTCGGACGCCCAATTCTGCATCTTGCGCGGACCGCATGGCACGATCGGAATCAAATCTCTCCACTTGCCGACGGCCGGACGGATGACGCCAGCCGCCTGGATGAAACGGCGGTCGCGAAAATATGGACGATCCCCGACGATGACGCAGCCGCGGAAAAGCAACTGGCTGAGTTATTGGAATATGCCCGCACGAACCATCTAAAAATCTCCATAGCAGGGGCGCGGCACAGCATGGGCGGCCATACGATTTATCCAAACGGCGTCGTGATCGACATGCTCCCGTTCAATCGAATGGCGCTGGACGAAACACGAAATATCCTGCATGTCCAGGCCGGCGCGCGCTGGCGCGATGTTATAAAATTTCTCAATGCCCGAGGACGCTCCGTGGCGGTCATGCAATCCAATGACGATTTTTCCATCGGCGGCTCATTGAGCGTGAACTGCCATGGATGGCAATTCGATTGCCCTCCCATTGCGTCTACGGTCGAGTCATTTCGGCTGATGCTGGCCAGTGGGAAGATCGTCAGCTGCAGCCGCGCAGAAAATCCGGATTTGTTCTCGCTGGTTCTCGGCGGCTACGGATTATTTGGAGTCATTCTTGATGCGGACTTGCGCATTGTTCAAAATGAACGATACAAAATTGAACGCATCCCCGTGTCCGCCGCAGATTATGCGGATATTATGGCCCAAAAAACGGCCGGTGCAACGGACGTGGCGATGGTCTATGGCCGGTTGTGCGTGACAGATCCCAACTTTCTTCGGGAGGGAATTCTGAACGTTTTTCATCGGGTGCCTTCAACCAATGTCCTGATTACACCGCTGGATGAACAAAAAAACTGGGAACTCGAACGGTTGATTTTTCGCGGCGGCGTGGGCAGTGAATACGGCAAAGAACTTCGCTGGGACGCTGAAAAATATTTTTCCTCGGTCTTATCAGGCACCTTTTTCGATCGCAACGATATACTGTACGAACCGTCCGATTGGTTTTCCGACCATAGCACGAACAGCACGGACATTCTCGTCGAATGTTTTGTTCCGCCGAATCAATTCGCGCCTTTTGTTGAAGAAATGCGAAAAATCATTCCCGCCAACCGCGCCGACCTGCTCAATGTCACCGTCCGTGACGTGAATGTGGACCGTGATACATTTCTGCGATATGCGGACAAGGAAATGATTTCCCTGGTCATGCTTTTCAGCCAGAAGCGCAATGCAGAAGGCGAAGCGCAAATGGCCAGCCTGACCCGCGAACTGGTAGCGGCGGCTTTAAAGCATGACGGCAGATATTACCTGCCCTATCGTCTGCACGCGACGCAGGAAGAGTTTGCCGAGGCCTATCCGCAGGCCAAAGCGTTCTTTTCATTGAAGCGCAAATATGATCCGGACGAATTGTTCCAAAATGAATTTTATTTGAAATATGGGAAATAATCCATCAACCGACAAATGGACGCAAAAGTTCCTCGTCCATCTGGCCACGGACCGCGGCGCCTCGCCTTATACACAAAAGAATTATCGGCAGGCTATCGAGGAATTTTCCCTCTGGCACGCCAGGGAACGGCAATCGCCGCCGGCGTGGGACAAGCTTCAGCGCGACGATTTTCGCGGCTATTTGCGCCATCTGGGCCGCAATCACCTGAGCCGCGCCGCCACTTCGCTCCGCTTTTCCGCGCTGCGGACATTCTACAAGTTCCTCATCCGGCACGGCTTCGTCGCGACTTCTCCAATTAAGAATCTTTCCCTGCCCAAACCGGAAAAGCGGTTGCCAAAATTTCTGACGATTCAACAGATAAACGAATTGCTTGCCGCGCCGCAGCAACTGGCGCAGTCCCGCCAGGGCAAAAAAGGGGCAGGACGCCCCGTATCCATGGCCGTCGCCCTGCGGGACGTGGCCGTACTGGAAACCATTTACTCCTGCGGCCTGCGCATCAGCGAACTCTGCGGTCTGCGCCCCGATGACATGGACTGGACGCAGCAGATCGTCCGGATCCGCGGCAAAGGCAAAAAAGAGCGCCTGGTACCCATCGGCAAGCCCGCGCTGGAGGCCATCGAGCGTTATTGGAAAACATTGAAGATACCGCCAGCGGGAGCATCGCCCGTTTTTTTCAGCGAAACAAAAACCCATGCGCCGTTGCATCCGGTTCAGTTGTCGCGTCGATTGAAGCAGTATCTCGCCTTCGCCGGACTGGACCCACATTTGACGCCGCACAAGCTGCGTCACAGCTACGCCACTCATATGCTGGACGCCGGCGCGGATTTGCGGAGCGTCCAGGAACTGCTCGGCCACGCACACCTTACCACCACACAGATTTATACGCATGTGACGACCGAGCGGCTGAAGAAGGCGTATGATAAGGCACATCCAAGGGCCTAGAATTGTAGGAGACGACGTAAGGAGTCTCCGACTAAACAATGGGCCACCCGATTTGCTTTGATTTCGCTTTAATCAGAGACTCGTCACCTCGTCTCCTACAAGTACAAAAGATTGCTTTTTTTTGAAATTCCAGCCATTGTAGACTGTCTAAAAGTCAGTTTATGAGCAAATTACAGGTTTTGACTATTACAGTAGCCGCTTCTGCCTTGTTGATAACGGGTTGCACATATCCAAATGGTGAACCCAATAATACCGGTACCGGTGCCTTAATTGGCGCGGGCAGTGGAGCGGCTTTGGGTGCTGCTTTGGGCGGACGCAACGCCGCCGCCGGTGCGCTCCTTGGAGGCATCTTTGGCGCCATCACCGGCAGCATCATCGGCAATTCAATTGACCGCGACCAGGCCGAGCAATTGCGCGACCAGGCACCCGTCACCTACGTGCACGTGCAACAAAACCAACCTCTGACTGTTGATGACGTCAAGGCGCTGGCACGAGCCAAAGTGAGCGACGATGTTATCATTATTCAGATCCAAAACTCGCACACGATTTATCATCTGAGCCCGCAGGACATCATCGACATGCATACGGCAGGCGTCAGCGACAGGGTGGTCAATTTCATGATTGCAACGATAAATTCGCCCCCTCCTCCGCCACCCGGGGAAGTAGTGAATTCGGATCAGCCTCCTCCGCCGCCGACCGAAACGATTGTGGGGGCGCCAGGGCCTGGCTACGTTTGGATGGGCGGCGAATGGCAATGGAACGGGGTTGGCTGGGTCTGGGCCGGCGGCCGTTGGGTTTATCCACCGTACCCAAGTGCGATTTGGGTCCATGGCTATTGGTATCGCGGGCCGTTTGGCGGATGGCGGTATGCCCATGGCCATTGGCGATAGTTATTTACGATTTACGATTTACGCGGCCGTCGTGATTGAAAAACATGGCCGGGCCCGAATCCACGACGAACCTTGAACACGGAATAACTCGAAGCCAGCCTCGACTCGTCATTCGGGTTCATTGACGCGCCTGGTAAGCCCCGGTATGCTTGCATTGATGGCGCTGGTTCGGATATTAATTGACGGCTATTCCCTCCTGCACAACTGGCCCGAGCTGGCACCGGGGCAGCCAAGGCACTCTCAGCGCGCCCGCGAGGAATTGATCCGGATCCTGACCCAATATTATGATGCTACAGGCGAACCCATCACGATTTT
Source organism: uncultured Verrucomicrobiae bacterium (assembly GCA_963845665.1). Classification (GTDB taxonomy): domain Bacteria; phylum Verrucomicrobiota; class Verrucomicrobiia; order Limisphaerales; family UBA11358; genus UBA11358. The sequence goes on along the minus strand of CAWJTA010000004.1, from coordinate 343,016 downwards.
TTTTGACGGCGCAGGCGCGCCCGTGTCTTTGCAAAAGGCTCAATCCAGCCGCGACGTCGAGGTCCTGTTTTCGCGCGCCGGCCAAACCGCCGACGAAATGATCGAACGCGCCGCGCATCGCTTCAAGGAATATGGCGAAGTGCTCGTCGTGACTGACGATTTCGCCGAGCGCGATACGGTTGAAGCCTTCGGCGGAATGGCCTCCAGTTGCGCGAATTTTATTAATTCGATTGAAAAAGCGCTCACGGAATTGCAGGATGACCTCAGAAGTCACAATCGAAGCGAGAAAAATCGCTTTAGACGGCCACGATAAAAATGAAAATCCGAAGAACTCTCACATGTATTTGCGCAGTCGCGCTTTTGGCGCCCTGTCTCGTGCCGCCTTTGCTTGCACAGGTCGATCATGGACCGGTTGAAAACCGTCTTTTATTGGTTTTCGACACTTCGTCCGCCATGAAAAAGCGCCTTCCCGCCGAAGAAAAAGCGATCAACGAACTCTTCGACATTACTTTAAACGGACATTTGCGGCCCGGGGACAGCATTGGCGTATGGACATTTAATCGGGACCTGCATACGGGAGAATTCCCGCTGCGGCCCTGGAGTAGCGAATTAATCACGACTTTTCCGCCGCAACTCGTCGCATTTCTCAAAAATCAGCGTTACACCAAAGACACCCGGTTTGACGCGCTGCTTCCCACGCTCAGTGAGATCGTTCGAACCTCTCCACGACTGACCGTGATCATTTTTTGCGATGGTGACGGGCACGTCACTGACATCCCTGCCGCCGTCGGCATCAACCAAACTTTCAAACAACGTTACCACCAAATGGCAAAAGCCCGCGTCCCGTTTGTGATTGTCCTGCGAAGCCAGATTGGTCGGGACGGCACCGGCGGTTACGTGGGATGCACGATTAACTCCGCGCAATCGATTTCGCTGCCGGAATTTCCGCCACTGCCACGTCCGCCGACGCCACCAGCCCCGGCCAAAACGGCGCCGACACCGCCCGCCCCTGTCGCGCCATCGCTCATTATCATCGGCACGAATAGCCCCGCAACCAATCAACCGCCGCCGCCTACGCCTACGCCCGCGCCCGCGCCGCAACAGCAACCCACGCCCCCGCCGCCGATGCCTGCGCCCGTCCGGCCAAATGCTCCGTCCGCTCCCGTGCCCCCGGCGCCCAGTCCCGCGCCGTCCATCCCGATGTCCGCAACCAATTTCGTTCCGCCACCGCCGGCGGCAGCCCCTATACAGCCGACCAATGCCGCCGTTGTTCCCCCGCAAGCCCCGATCTCGACCCCTCCACCAGCGACGGCTCAGACAATGCCGCCCGAAACCGCCGGCACAGGCATACACGGTCTCATTGCGGTCGGCGCAGGCCTTTTCATTGTCGTCATTGCAATTCTCTCTTTCATTTTGCGCCGCGCGCGCAGCCGTAATTCGGCAAGTCTCATCACCGAATCAATGAAAAAAGATAAAATTCATTCGTGACTTTTGCGGCCGCGCATGGAACATTTTCCGCCCATGAAAATAATCAACGTATTGTTCGCGCTCGGTCTCTTCCTGGGCGTGGTGACGGTAAACGCCCAGGATAAATCCACGCCTGCATATGCGGACCCGTCCAAGCTTACGGAAAAAGCACCCGATAATTTCAAGGCTGTCTTCAAGACGACCGCGGGCAATTTCACGATTGAAGTCACGCGCTCGCTTGCGCCCAACGGCGCGGACCGTTTCTATAACCTCGCCAAATCCGGTTATTTCGTGGACAACGCCTTTTTCCGCGTGGTCCCCGGTTTCATGGTCCAGTTCGGCATCAGTGGTGACCCGTCTATTTCGGCGAAGTGGCGCGACGCGAACATTCAGGATGACCCCGTTAAAGGCAGCAACGCCCGCGGCACCATCACCTTCGCCACCGCCGGTCCCAATACCCGCACCACCCAATTGTTCATCAATTTCGGCAATAACACGTTCCTCGACGGCCAGGGCTTCGCCCCGTTTGGAAAAGTCGCAGATGGGATGGATGTCGTGGACAAAATCAATGGCCAATACGGCGACGGCCCGCCGTCCGGCTCCGGTCCAGACCAGGGAAGCATTCAGTCGGATGGCAATACCTACCTGAAAAAAAGCTTTCCGAACCTTGACTACATCAAGTCCGTAACCGTTATTACTGAGAAAAAATAACCAAGGAGAATTTGTGAACGAAGTCGCCGTCATCAGCACCACCGAGGGAGACATGGTCATCGAATTTTTGGATGTCGCTCCCAATACCGCAGCTAATTTCATTAAACTGGCCAAACAGGGTTTTTACGATGGCACCTGTTTTCACCGCATCATCAAGGGCTTCATGGTCCAGGGCGGCGATCCACTGACCAAAGATCCCGCCAAGGAAAATGCCTGGGGCACGGGTGGCCCAGGCTACACTATCAAAGCCGAATTTAATGATCATTCGCACCAGGTCGGCGTCATTTCCATGGCGCGCAGCTCCGATCCAAATTCCGCCGGCTCCCAGTTTTTCATCTGCGACGGCGACGCATCATTTCTTGACCGGCAATACACGGCATTCGGTCGATTGATTAGAGGCGAGGATGTGTTGAAAAAAATTGCCGGCACCCCCGTTGCCCCAGGCGGCTCCGGCGAACGCAGCAAACCAACCCAGCGCATCGGCGTCAGTAGCATCAAAATCGTCCCCGCGGAATCGGTCAAATAACCGCCAGCGATCAGCGGCCACGCTTCGGTTTAAGCCGGCACTTTTTCCGGTACAGGCTGGCGCTTAAAATAGCTGAGAACGGTTTGTGCAATGACCATGGAGTTTGCATCAAGGCCGCCCAACGAAATCCTAACCGATCCCACGGGACCAGGAAGCAAGTTGAACTTCCAGACGGGCGGTTGCTTTTCTTTTAGGTGAAAAATCAGGGTGATGCCTGATTGGGAACGTCGGCCAGTAACGTTTTCGACATCCACAAAGCGGAGCGAACGCTTCCAACCGGAGTAAAAGACGCTTTCTGCGTTGAGCATGAATTCACCACGGCGGTGTCGAACGAAAGCCATGGCGACTCCCATCCCCATCAAAATTATCAATACACCCAGGACCAGCTTTCCGGCCAATTCCGGCATCAATACGAGGCCGGTCCCGCATAAGAAGATAAGCAGTCCCAGCGCGAAGATAATAATCCAAAAAGTGGTTCCCCGGTACCTCCATCTTTTCTCTGGAAAATGCTTGTCGAGCAGTTCCCTGCCCTCCTGCGTTTTGTAATCCGCCTGCGCGACCTGACTTCTGGTGCGGATCTTGCCAATGGCGGTTTCGGCCTGTTGCGCCAGGCCGGCAAAGAGGGCGTCACGGTTTGAAAGCCAGGTCGCGTAGGCACTCTGCGATTCCGCCAGGGCGATGGACCGCGCCTTGTCACCGTCAATCGACTGTTGGAGCGCTTCAAGCCTGGTATTCAACGCAGGATGGGTATCCAGCGGATGTGGCAACTTTTTCTCAAATAGTTGGGACCAGAACGTCGCGTCAGCCACTAGTGTCTCCCGCACAATTGTCTGCAAAGGAATATCCAATAAATTTCCGGCTTTGCTCTTAATCGTTTCGGACAAATTCCGATTGAACGCCTCGACAGCGACCTGAAACTTGACGAGCGCCTGCGCGGCGGTTTCCGGTGTTGTGAGGGCGGCCGCTTTTTGGTCAGCAAGCAGTTCACGCTCCCGCGATGTAGTCCGCTCAGTTTCCGCGAAGCACAAGGCAAAAAAATTAAGGAGCTGAAGACTCGGCCAGCCCATCCATCCGGACCGAGCCATCGCGAACATCGTCCCGCGGATCTTCAGCCGCAATGGATAAAACTCCCGCGTAAGCCGGGTGTCCTGGCCGATAAAATGTCCCAATTCGTGTCCGATGATTGCCAGCACTTCATCCGCGGAAAGCTGTTTTAAAAGTGGATAACACAAAAACAGAGTTTTGCCCTGGGCACGGCCTGAATCATGTCGGACGGCCAGTTCCGTTACGAAAAAATTAAGCTTCATGCCAATCAGAATTCGGTCGGGCGGCGCTGTTTGCAGTTTGTTCGCGGCGTCGCGGACGGCTTGCCACAATTCCGGGGCTTCTTCCGGTGTCACTTCCCTGCAAAAATGTTCCTTAAACTCCATCGGCACTCTTTTCAAATGTACCGCAGCACTCCCGCATAACGCGAACAGGCCGCCGAGGATAATGATCAGCAAAAGCTTTAAGGAATATGCGGACATCAGCAAAACCGTAAATTCATATGTCCCGTACGCCAGCAGCGGGATCAGGAGAAAGACTTTGGCCAAAGCCGCAACCATTGCGATCGTCCAACCAAGGCGGTAAACGGCAATGAGGTCGTTTTGCGATTTTTTGGCCTTTGCGTTCAGCACGAAAATGGCTGCGACGGCAATCACAAGTGCCGTCAAAAGAACAAACGACAATACCAAACCCCATTGCAATCTTCGGAATCTGGCCGCGACGCCGGCTTTCTCCAGCCTGTCGCGCATTTTCTCCAGACCCGGCGGACAGTCCAGGGAAACCTGCGCGAAATCCACCTTCGAGTATTTCTCCACCATCGCTTCCCTGTCAGAGGTTGAAAGATTCGGTTTCGAATTGATCTCCGCGTCGAGTTCCGAATGAATTTTACTGTTCAACCAGCCGGGAGCGGCAAGGAAGAAGGCGACCAACAGCACAGGGATAAAGAGCGTCTTGAAAAGCGCCATTCGAAGGCTTCTGCGAACGTCAAAAGGCGGTTTGCTTTTAGTCATAGACGAGGCCCGTTTTAAGATTTCAGCAATTGTTTCGGCACGCGATGCGCCCTGTCAAGAAACACCTTCCAATCATTTTCGTTTTCCCTTTCCAACTCTTCATTGATACACTTTCAGACGTGCTCAACGATGCAGTGATTTGGAAGCAATTGGCTTCGCCCGGGCAACTTTTTCTCATCGCGGGACCGTGCGTTATCGAAGATGAAAAACTTTGCCTCGAAGTCGCCTCTTCTTTGAAGGCCGTTTGCAAAGCAAACGGCATCTTCTACGTTTTCAAGGCCAGCTTCGACAAGGCAAACCGCACCTCCGCCAAATCGTTTCGCGGCCCCGGATTGGAAGAGGGTTTGAAGGTTTTGGCGCGGGTTCGCGCCCAATTTGAAGTGCCGGTCCTGACTGACGTTCATAATGAAGTCCAGGCCCGCGCCGCCGCCCAGGTTGTGGACATTCTGCAAATTCCCGCCTTTCTCTGCCGCCAGACAGACCTCATTGAGGCCGCGGTTGGCACGGGCAAAATCGTGAACCTGAAAAAGGGACAATTTCTTTCACCGTCTGAAATGGGACACGTCGCCGAGAAGGCAAAGCGCGCCGGCGCCAAACGGCTGGTGTTGACCGAGCGCGGCACGACCTTCGGCTACAATAATCTCGTGGCCGATATGCGCTCCATTCCCATCATGAAACGCTTCGGCTGTCCCGTTGTGTTCGACGCGACGCATTCGGTCCAATTGCCGGGCGGAGGAGGAGACAAATCAAGCGGTCAGCGGGAATTCGCTCCGGTTCTCGCCCGCGCGGCGCTGGCTGTGGGCGCAAACGGCCTTTTCATCGAGACGCATCCTCGACCCGACAAAGCATTGAGCGACGGCCCGAACATGATTCCCTTAAAGGAAATGGCCGCTTTGTTAAAGAATTTACTGCGGTTCTTTGAGGCGGCAAAAGAATGAAGCCTTTGCCCCCAAAGCTTCAGTCGCGCCTCGCAAACATTAAATTATTCGTTTGCGACGTCGACGGCGTTTTGACCGACGGCGCGATTTTTATCGGCGGCGCGCGGGAAATCAAACGATTCAACATTCACGACGGCCTCGGTTTAGTGCTGCTGCGGCGCGCAGGAATCAAAATCGCATGGGTTTCGAGCCGCCCCTCTCCAGCCACCACCCTGCGAGCGCGCGAACTAAAAATCACTTTTCTTGTCCAACAAAAAGATAAGCTGAGCAAATCGGCAGCGATTGAAAAGATTTTGGCCCGGGAAAAGCTAAAATGGGAAGACGTTTGTTTCGTTGGCGACGATATTGTGGACCTTGGGCCGCTTAAAAAAGCCGGCGTCGGGGCCGCGGTGGCCGACGCAGTGGATGAGGCAAAGACCGCGGCGGACCTTGTGACGCGCGCAACCGGGGGCCATGGCGCCGTGCGTGAAATGGTGGAATTGATTTTGAAGGCACAGGGCAAATGGGATTCCATCGTCGCCGCGTACAGAAAATGATTTTCAGAAGACAATGCGATGAACGATAGAAAAACAAATGCGCGAAACACAAACCGTTTCGCACTGATGCTGCTGGTCGTAGCGGTTTTACTTCCCGCGCCACCGGTCCTTGCGCAACTGCCCATTGCCGGCAACGCCACCGATTTTAATTCCGTGAAATATTACGGGGCTCCGCATCAGCAGGAAATCCAATTTCTTTTTTCCGGGGCCGAAGCGGAGCCGGTCACCGGCGGGCTTCTGCTTGTCAAACGAGCCAAACTCGAAAAATTCGACCTTGCCGGTAAACTGCAACTGGTTGCGGAAGCGCCCGAATGCATTTACGATCCCGTCAACGCCGTGGCCAATTCACCGGGCGCCGTACACGTGCGCGCCGGCGACGGCAGTTTGACAATTAACGGCGAAGGTTTTTTATGGCGGCAACGCGAATCCTTATTCACCATCTCGAACCAGGTCGATACGGTCTTCAAAAAAATGCCCGCCCTTAAGCAATGAAATTTGCCTGTATTCTCATTTTAACCCTCGCCTGCGCGATTGCCATGTTGCCCGCGCAGACGAACACAGCCACCAACGGTGTTGAGTCTATCCTTGCGCTCGTCACGACAAATCATCCTCCCACCGCCGCAACGAATTCACCCGCCAAACCGCCGCGATACGTCCACATTCAATCAGTGGGACCCGCCGTCCTTGATTTTGACAATCACTGGGTCACGTACAGCGACAACGTGTGCGTCACCAACGAGCAGATGAAATTGACCTGCGAATGGATCAAGGCGGAATTTACCTCGGCTGGAGATCAGGCGACCAACATTGTCGCAGAAACGAACGTAGTTATCGACTTTTTAGATCCCAAGGGCCGGCAAGGCCGGGCCATAGGAACCAATGCCCTGTACGTTTTCCAGGTCCACAATGGCCTGACAAACGAAACCGTCACACTGACAGGCGATCCGCCCGAGATACTCGAAGGGCCGAATTTTACCAACCGCACCATAACGAAAAGAATCATTTACGACCTTATGACGCGCAAGGTGCAATTCGATAGCCCGTCAGGGACCTATTTTGGAAGCACGAACGGCGCGGCGGCTACCAATTCACATGGAAGCGATAGTTTGCCGTTGCCGAAATAACCAAAACTGTTTGAGTGAACGAAACCGAGCCAAAGCCTGCTTTGAAAAAAGTTGTTTTAGCACCCGCGGTTGAGACGGCCACCGGCGAACATCCCCTGTTGGCCACCGAAAAACTCGTCAAGCAATATCGCGGTCGCCGCGTCGTGAACGAAGTTTCCGTAGACGTCAGCGCCGGCGAAATCGTGGGACTCCTGGGTCCCAACGGCGCGGGCAAAACAACGACGTTCAATATGGTGGTCGGCGTGGTAAAGCCGGACGACGGCTTTGTCACATTTCAAGGGCGTAAAATCACCAACCTGCCCATGCACAAACGGGCGCGCCTGGGCATCGGCTACCTCACCCAGGAGCCGTCCGTGTTTCGCAAGTTGACGGTGGAACAAAATATCCTGGCGATTCTCGAAACATTAAAATTGTCGCGGGACGAACGCGCCGTGCGTCTGAAATATCTGCTCCAGGAACTCGACCTGACGCCTGTGGCGAAAAGCAGAGCCTATCAATTAAGCGGCGGGGAGAAACGGCGCCTGGAAATCACCCGCGCCCTCGTGACCAGCCCCAAATTGCTCCTGCTCGATGAACCTTTCAGCGGCATCGATCCCATCGCCGTTTATGAAGTGCAAAAGATTGTCCGCCGGCTGCGCGAGCGCGGACTGGGCATCCTGGTGACCGACCATAATGTGCGTGAAACCTTGAAATTAATCGACCGCGGTTACATCATTCACAAAGGCCAGGTGCTGGTGGCCGGCAGTTCGGAATTTTTGGCCAATGATCCCAAGGCACGGGAAATTTACCTGGGCCCGGAATTTAACATGTAATTGCTGAATATGGCGCACGTCACCGTTGAACAATTTTTTAAAGAACACGGCACGGCCCTGCAAATGCGGCTCGTCTCCGACGGCGGCAACCTCAAACGCGCCATTCGCGAACCCACAGTAAATCGCCCCGGCCTGGCCCTCAGCGGCTTCACTCGCTACTTCGCCCATAAACGCATTCAGGCCATCGGCCATGCTGAATCCTATTTCCTCCAATCTCTCCCCAGTGTCGATCGGGAAAAACACCTGGCCGACCTCTTTGCTTTCAAAATCCCGTGCGTCGTTTTCAGCCGCGGCCTGAAGCCGGACAAGGAATTTCTGCGCGCCGCCAAAGCTGCGACCGTGCCTATTTTTCAAACGCCGCTCGTGACGATGAAATTTATCAATGCCGCGACCCTCGCCCTGGAGATGATGTTTGCACCGCGCGGAACAGAAATCGGAAGCATGGTGGACATCCTGGGTGTGGGCGTCCTCATCCGCGGCGAAAGCGGCATTGGCAAAAGCGAAGCCGTCCTGGCCCTCATCGAACGCGGCTACAGCCTCGTGTCCGACGATGTCACGCGAATGACGCTTGTCGATGGCCGCGACATCGTGGGCACCAGTTCGGATTTGACCCGCAGCCACATGGAAATCCGCGGCATCGGAATCATTAATGTGGCGGCCATGTTCGGCGTCAAAAGCATTCGCAAGGAAAAAACCCTCGACCTGGTCATCACCCTCAAACCGTGGGACGACGTTTCCGACGTGGATCGCCTCGGCCTGGAACAGGAATTTGTGAAAATCCTCGGCCTGGACGTCCCGCACATGGTCATTCCCGTCCGTCCCGGACGCGATCTGGCCCGGCTCATCGAGGTCGCTGCCTTCCAGACAAAATTGAAATTGTCCGGTTACAACGCAGCCCAGGAACTAAACAACCGTCTCATCGCGCATATGAGCGATCGGGAGGACGCGGCCAAAGATTAAAACTTAACCGGCCCGTCCGGCATCCACGCTTTCGCCTGCTCTCACGCAGGCATCCTCCGCGTCGTAATCAAATTCCTTCATTTCCGAAGGCTCAATCGGGCGAGCCCGCAGCCATTCAATTGTTTTAGCAAGGCCCCGTTCAAACGAAACCTGCTCTTCAAATCCCAGGCTCTTGCGAATCCTGGCAGTGTCCATGGTCAGATGCTGCCTGTAATCCACGGGTTGGCTCGCCCGCAAATGCCCAGGCATCTGTTCTGCATCCAGGAAAATGACCCTGCCGCGCCATCCCATGACGCGCCCGGCACGCTGGACCCATTCCTCCTGCGTGAGCGCAATACTTTCTCCCACATTATAGACCTGATTTTTTGCCCGCACGTCAACCGCGGCCAATGCAATGGCGCATGCGACGTTTTCCACGTAGCCCCATGTCCACATCCATTTGGCTTTGTCGGCTTCCATAAGAATAAAAGGCCGCTCGTCGGCCATCCGTTTGACAACATCGAAGAGTCTGCGCTGATAGTCACTGGGACCGTAGACCGCGGGCAACCTCAGGATAGTGCACGACAAACCCGGATCGCTGGACATCGTTCGTTCCACCAAAATTTTTTCGTAATCAAAATCGATCTCTGAGCCATTTTTAGCCTCCGCCCTGCGCGGATAAAGATTCTCTCGCAGTGGCGCGTCCTCATTGAATGGAGTCGGTTCAAGCGCGTCCGTCCCTGTCCTGAGAAAGAAACGGTCCCAACCACGATAAACATCCATGCTGCTGACCACAACAATACGGCCGCAAACGCCCTTGAGCGTCGTCATCGCGCGTCCTGCTTGCGCTTCGGTGTAAGCGCACATGTCCAGAACCGTGTCCGGCGCCCATTTAACGAATTCCTGTCTAAAAGAATGGAGCGCGTCACGTTCCTCCCAAAAGTGCCAGATTCCGTTCGGCAGCGACTGAACGTTTCGATTTCGACTAAAAACCATTACGTTGTGCCCCAGGTCCATAAGCCGGCGAACTACATAAGGGCCGATAAACCGCGTTCCTCCAATTATTAGGACTTTCATTCTCACTCCCTTCCCTTGACGATTGAGCCTGGATTTTCCATGGCTCTGGCCCATGACCACGCTTACCGCGCCAGCGAAGGCGGCATGAGCCTGATTGCGATTCTCGCGCCACTCCGGCTGGAATTCAACCTCCAACTTGCCATCGTTTCGCATTCTTGCGGGATGGGTCGCGGCCTGCCGGCCGCGACGGGCATCGGCCAGTGGTGCTGCCACCGCCACCGGTGCGAGCGATTCACTACATCGTTTTCCCACTGTGCCCACACGGCGCCACTAATTCCAAGGCGATCCAACAATCCAACAATCCAATATTAAAGCTTGGCTAAGGCTCTGGGGTTGTTTAAGCTAAATTCTTCGCCGCATGAGCGCTAAGAAATCACCCAATAGCGAGTTTTTGATAAAAGAACTCACCATTTCAAACAAGCTGGGCATTCACGCCCGCCCCGCTGCGCTTTTCGTCAAGACCGCCAATCGTTTTGCCTGCGAAATTTTCGTCGAAAAGGACGGCGAAAAGATCAATGGCAAGAGTATTATGGGCCTGATGATGCTCGCGGCCGGACCCGGCAGCAAAGTGATCCTGCATGTCCGCGGCACCGACGCCACCCAGGCAATCGCCGAACTCGAAGCGCTCGTTCAGCGCAAATTCGATGAGGAATGAACTCACTGAATATATGGGACTACACCCAGGGGCTCACGGTCTTTCTCAGTGAGGCGGGAAAATATTTTCTATTATTATTGCTCGTCGTTTTGTCCCTCCGGCTTTGGCGGCAGCTTCCCCATTTATCAGGACCAAACCGCCAAAAGATGCTTTTGTTCGCGTCGGTCGCGAGTATTTTGGCCGGAATCGTTGGATATTTTTCAATCTCCAACAGCCTCGGGCGGCTCTACTTTTATTACGGCAACCGGGCCGTGAACGCGGGTAAATTCGGGTCGGCCTTGCTCCTGTTCCAGACGTCCGCCAAAAATTGGAAGACCGCGGACGCCATCGGCAGAGAGGGCGTTTGCATGTTGTGGAACGGCATGACCAATCAGGGCATGGCGCTGCTTTCCGAGGCCGCGGACATGCGCAAAGGCCAAAGCAGCTTCGAATGTTATTACGAAGGCCTGTATTTCTTTAACCAGGACCAATGGGACACCGCCGCGCCATTGCTGGCATCCGCTTCGTCGGACCTCCAGTATCGCTGGAACACCGTTAAACTTGTCTCCGTTATCGAATTGGAAAAGGGCGACCCGCAAAAGGCCGATCAATTGATGCAGCCCTTCGCCGGGTTTGATGTGACCGATTACGGCCAGGCGTACGTCTTGGCCAGTCTGGACCTGTGGAAAAGCAACAGAACTGAAGCAGCGACCATCGCGAAAAAATATAATCCCTCCGATCTCCCGCCTTTTTGGAAAAGCCGGTTCCAGAAATTGGACGCTGAATTACAGGCCAGGGCGCCATGATTCGCCGATTCATTTCATTTGTCCTGCGTTGCCGCCTGGAGGACGTCGTGGCCGCCTGCGTCTCCCTGGCGCTGGTGCTCCTGTGCCTGACCACACGTCTCATTCACACCTTTCAGGTGGGATTGTTGGACGTCGTCTTTATTTTGCTTCCTGTGGGCGTTCTGGGCGTCAAGGCCCTTTTGGGACTGCTCTCCTCCGGAGCCAATGAAGAACAGGATTCGGACCCGACAAAATTCGTCCTGTCGTTTTTTAAGCCCCTGGCAAAAATCATGCGTGATTGGTTTCCCTTTGTGCTTCTGACGGCCTGTTACTACTCGCTCTTTGGCAATTTAATCCTTCGGATCAACCCAAATCTCGCCGACCCGACCTTGTCAAAAATTGACGCGGCTATTTTTGGCACCCAGCCGTCCTTTTTGCTCGAACCGTTCATCCGGCCCGGCATCACCGATTTTTTTAGCATCATTTATTTTTCCCACGTCATTGTCTTTCCGGGAGCGGCGCTTTACTTTTATGTGAAAGGAGAGGAAAAAGCTTTTCGCCGCATTATGATGGGACTTCTGACAATCATGCTGATGGGTTTCACCAGCTATGCGCTGGTTCCTGCCGTCGGGCCGGAAAGTTATTTTGCCAGCCATTATACTCATGATTTGAGCGGACAGGCCATCAGCCGCAGCGTGGACTATATCATACAGAAAGGGCGCGTCGAATTCGACTGCTTCCCATCGCTTCACGTAGCGATTCCACTCCTCCTGGCGTTCTACATCCGTCAATATCGGCCGAAATGGTTTATTCCCATGCTCCTCTATGTGGCGTGCATGTGCTGCGCCACCATATATTTGCGTTATCATTATTTGATAGACGTCATTGCGTCATTTGCCTTCGCCCCGGCCGCCTATGTTCTCAATGATTTCGCCTTGAGCCGATGGCCGGGAGAAAAAATCGCCGTCCAGGCGGCGGCCAAAGAAAAGGTCCCGAGTGGCAACCCGGCCGTGCCCGGACCATTGGAACCGTTAAGCTGAATTTCGCGTTCAGATTCCTCCCCCCAATCCAAATCCAAAAATTTAAAACGACCTATGCCTTCATCTGATTTCGACATCAAATACGTCGCGCATCTCGCCCGCATCGAGCTATCGCCCGATGAGGAGAAAAAACTCGCGTCTCAACTGGGCAATATCCTGGGCTATATCGAAAAACTGAATGAATTGGACGTGGCCAATGTAGAACCCACCGCCCACGCCGTGCCGCTCATGAATGTGACCCGCCCGGACCAAATCGGCCCGTCTCTGTCCCAACAGGAGGCCCTCCGCAACGCCCCGGCCAAAGCCAACGGCCTCTTTATCGTCCCAAAAATCGTCGAGTGAGATCTTCCTATGTCCCTAAACCAATCCACCATTTCCGATCTCGCCAAACGCCTCGCCGCGCGCGAAATCTCAGCGCGCGAAATCATGCAATCATGCCTCGACCGCATCGCCCGCGTCGATGACCAGGTTCACGCTTTCATCAGTTGGAATGCCCAGGACGCCCTCGCCCAGGCCGAGGCCGCCGACCGCGAATTGGCCCGGGGAACGACCCATCTGGAAAAGCCTCTTCTTGGTATCCCGATTGCTATAAAGGACGTAATGGCCGTCAAAAACCAGCCGCTGAACTGCGCTTCAAAGATCCTGGGCGACTTTATTTCGCCCTACGACGCTACTGCGATTGAAAAACTGCGATCAGCGGGAGCGATTGTCTTTGGACGCTGCAACATGGACGAATTTGCCATGGGCAGTTCCACGGAAAACTCGGCATTCGGCGTCACCCGCAATCCCTGGGATCTGGATCGCATTCCCGGCGGTTCTTCGGGTGGTTCCGCGGCCGCCGTCGCGGCTGACGAAACCATCGCGTCCATCGGCACCGATACCGGCGGCTCCATCCGCCAGCCTGCGGCGCTCTGTGGCGTCGTTGGCCTCAAACCAACCTACGGCCGTGTTTCACGCTTTGGCCTGGTCGCCTTTGCCAGTTCCCTCGACCAGGTGGGTCCATTTACCAAAACCGTGGCCGACTCCGCCACGATGCTTGGCGTCTTGAGCGGGCATGATCCGCGCGATTCAACCAGCGTCCCCTACCCTGTCCCGAATTACACCAAAGGTCTGGACGAAAATATTCGCGGCATCAAAATCGGTTTGCCAAAGGAGTACAGCGTTGGCGGCCTCGATCCGGAAGTGAAATCGGCGGTGGACGCCGCCGTAAAGACACTTGAGGACCTGGGCGCCGAAATCGTTGAAATATCCCTGCCACACACTGATTACGCCGTGGCGACGTACTACATTATCGCAACGGCTGAGGCTTCGGCCAACCTCGCGCGATTCGACGGCGTCCGTTACGGCGCGCGGGCCGACGCCACGGACTTGCGCGAACTCTACAGCCGCACGCGCGGCGCGGGTTTCGGCCATGAAGTCAAACGCCGGGTCATTCTGGGCACCTATGTTTTAAGCAGCGGCTATCACGACGCCTATTACGTCCGCGCCCAAAAAGTCCGCACGCTCATCCGCCAGGATTTTCTAAATGCCTTTGAAAAAGTGGATGCCATTGTCACGCCCACCAGTCCCACGGCGGCGTTCAAAATCGGCGAAAAAGCCGATGACCCGCTTCAAATGTATCTGTCGGACATTTTCACCATTTCCTGCAACCTGGCTGGAATCCCCGGCATCAGCGTCCCATGCGGTTTCACCGGCAGCCCGAAACTCCCCATCGGCCTGCAGTTGCTCGGCAAACCTTTCGGCGAGGAGCTGTTGTTGCGCGTCGCCCGCGCCTATGAGCAAAAGCATCAGTGGCACAATCAGAAACCAGAAATCAGTTAAATAGCTATGAAGGCAGACAGAAGACCCAACAAAATCCTATTCTTCCTGGGATTATCCCTCCCCTTGCTGGCCCTATTGACCATCGGCTGGCTGGTGCGCGAAACCAGCGGCAGATATCACGAATCCTTTTGGCAGGTCGAACACACTTACAAGGTCGTCAACCTGGTTCAACAAACTCAATTGCACCTGTTGGACGCCGAAACCGAACGCCGCGGTTACATGCTGGCCGGCGGCAACGATTACCTTAACTCTTACGGCACTGCGATGACATCCGTCCAAAGTGACATCATTCAACTGGAAGGATTACTCAGCAAAAGCACGACCCAACAGACCAATATTTCCCAGTTGCAGGACCTGGTCAATGTCCGCCTTGGCATTGATCCGGATAAGATGAAGGAACCTGGCAAATTGCCCGACGCGCTCGCCGTCTCGCTCACAACAGAAGGCAAAAAGACAATGGACCAAATCAGTCGTGTCTTGTTTCAAATGAGCGAGGACGAGGAAAATCAATTGAATGATCGGGCCCAGCGCACCGAAAACGATGCGATCTCAGGCCAGATCGCCACTGTCATCCTCATCGGCACCGTCGCCGTCGCGCTCATTTTTATTATTTTCATTTTGTTGCGCCTGGAAAAACTCCAGCAATTCGTCACCATCTGCGCCTGGACCGGCCAGGTCAAAGACGGCGATAGCTGGATCCGGCTGGACGAGTACCTCGAACGCCGCTTCGGTCTCTCCGTGTCCCACGGCGTCTCCCGCGACGCCGCCGTCAAAATGATCCGGGATATGGAAGCCCGTCAAAGCGCCGCGCCCGCCGTTGCCAAATGATCTCTCTCACCCGGTGGGCCACGGCCGGCCGGCCGTGATCCGTCAGATCCGTCCAATCCGCCGGATAAGGCAAATCCGTTACTCGACGCAACGATTAGCCTTGCAGTTAATGTAACTTATTGGTTACTTATCCCGCATGGCTGTCGCTTCAAAGAAGAACCCGCCGCCGCCCAGAAATCCCGGACGCTCCCGCGAGCGGATCCTCTCCGCGGCCCTCAAGGAATTTGCAGCCAAAGGCTTTGCCGGGGCGCGCGTAGACGCCATCGCGCGCCGTGCCAATATCAACAAGCGCATGCTTTACCATTACTTCGGCGATAAAGAGGAACTGTTCAAAGCAGTTCTGCGCCGAAAAATCGGCGAACGCCAGACATGGGCCGAAGCATTGTCCGGCGATCCTGAAGAAACACTGCCGTTTTGGTTCGAGGCCGCCTGCAACGATGTGGATTGGGTGCGCCTGTTTCAATGGGAAGCGCTTCAGGGCAACTGGCAAAAGGTGATTGATGAAAAGGAACGCCTCGAGTCCACGGCCCAGGGACTGGAACGCATCCGCCAGCGCCAGGAACGCGGCCAAATTTCGCCCGAGCTCGACCCCCGCCACGTGATGCTTACCATGCGTTCCTTGACGATGTTTCCCGTCGCCTTTCCTCAATTGACCCGTCTCATCACCGGCAAATCCGTGTTCGATCCGGAATTTCAAAAGGAGCGCGCGGAATTTTTGAAAAAGTTCGCCGCCGCATTGCGACCCGCGAAAAAAAGCGAATAACGCTGCCCTTGAACCGATCCGTCCGATCCGTCCAATATGCCCGATTCAATTGGTGTAATACGCGCCACGCACCACGATTCCCACCAATCCAAAAATCCATTAATCCATTTTCGGTTACGGCGCCGCCCCATTAGTCGAGGCCGTTTCCCGAAGAAAGCTGTTCAGAATAGACAGATAAGCGTCCATCTCTTCACTCGAATCCGGGCCGAGCTGATTCTTATACTCCTGCAACTCATTGGCCGTGGATTGCGCCTCCGACCGCAGTCCATTCAAATCGATTTGCCCGGTGCTCAATCCATCCAGCAATTCATTGAATTTGTTGACCGCTTCAGGGCTGGCGCTTGAGCCAAGCACCTGCGCCTCGACTTCCTGTACGAGATTGGTGTTCTGACGGACTTCACGAAGCATCCCCTGCAAGTCAGAAAGGGAATTCGGTTGAGAACTTGTTTGAGCCTGTAGGCCCGGTGCCCCCACAGGGCTTGACTGGAGACTTGTGCCCGGCGACAGCACCGTCGCGACTGTGCCGAACCGAATGTTGGACACTTTGACGCGCGGCAGAGTCAACGTCCCCAGGCTATCGTCCTGGAGCACGAGAGCATTTGTCGTCATAGACACTACCTTCCCATTCAGCACGTCTCCATTCCGAAGGGTTATTTGATCGGCGGATGCAGGTAATGCCGCAGCACAAAGGACAACGGAGATAGCCAGGGAAAACACCGGGAAATGCAACTTTTTCACAATCACACCATAATCCGCGCCCCTCAATTCCGCAACCCGCATTCCGCCCTTGGGCCCCTTGCATCCTTCGACGCGAACGATCCGTCCAATATGTCCGATTCCATCCCTGACGCACCACCCGATACGTTCCCCATCAATCCGCGCTCCGCCGCCGCTCCCAATCCCGTACCAGGCCTTCGGTAAGCCGAAAAAGCGGATGATGCTCGGGCACGGAGATTGACCGACTGGCGCGATATCTCGCCGCATCGCGCACTTTAAGCTTGGCCTTAAGATGCTCCCACTCATAGAGCAACTGGCCTTTGGTCTCGCTGATCTTGTGGCCAGATTGTTTTGCAGCGATTTTGCTCCGATCGAAATGATAACCGCGCCGCGCCGATTCCTCGTGGACCACCGTCAGATAGCTGGCCAGCGCCGCTTCCGGATTTCGCGTTCCCTGAAATCGAATCAATTGCGGGTGATGCCGGTAACCCCGCGTCCGTCCCTGCAGGACCTTCTGTGCCAGCAGTCCTTCACGCCACAGCGCGACCAGACCTTTTGCATCAAGGTATTTCGGGTGAATCGTCCACAGGCGCATAATTTACTAAGAACCTAAGTCTGCGCCTTCTTGCCCTCTCGGCGCAACTTGCCAAACAAAGCGTTTGTTCCCCACCCGCGCCACCCTTGCGTACCTTGCGTCTCTCGCTGCGAACGATCCGTCCAATCCGTCCGATATATCCGATTCCACACCTGACGCGCCACACGGTGTCCCCGGCCTGCCCGCCGTAGCCTTGGCGGGCTTCACTGCTGCACGACCCGATAAAAGCGATACGGAAAATTGGCGGCGCCCGGATCAGCCAACTCAAACACGCTGGCGGAAGCCGGGTTGGTTTCGAGCGGAACCCAATCCAGGAAATTGGTTGTCGCTTCCAGAACGTACGAATTGCCGGGCACACCGGAGAATCCCAACTGAAACTCGCCATTGGTGGAAAAAGCCTCCGACGTGAAATAGATGGGCGGCGGCAGCGCCTGCGATGTCACGTTAAACAGTGCGCCCGCCGCGAGACTGTTGACCGCCCCGGACGCGCCGGCAATGGCCTGAACCGTCGCGTTATTGGTCAAAGCGAATGGGCCGGTGTAGAGAATGGAGTTGGTCGTTGGCGCGGTCCCATCCAGCGTGTAATACAAACTGACACCGGGCGGAGCGCCCGACAAGGTCACAGTCACCGAATTAGTAAAGCTGCCGCCGGCCGGCGTGATGACGGGAGAGCTTAAAAACACGCCGTTGCCATAAACAGTCAGCCCATATTGTCCGCCTACATAAACCTTGCCGCCGGCAATGGTCGGAGCACTGAATTTGACGCCGTTGGCCGGATTATCCCGCGCAGAATTCTGGCTGCTG
The DNA here is from genome assembly GCA_963845665.1 of uncultured Verrucomicrobiae bacterium. Classification (GTDB taxonomy): domain Bacteria; phylum Verrucomicrobiota; class Verrucomicrobiia; order Limisphaerales; family UBA11358; genus UBA11358. Next base: position 324,845 of record CAWJTA010000004.1, on the reverse strand, counting down.
TCATATAACTCCTGAGACAGATTCGTGGCATTATAGGCGCGCAGAATGCCCGGCCCAGTCGGCATATAGCCGCCTGCCTGAATGGACCAGACTATGCCGTTGTCGATTCCGTTGGCTGAGACCGATACGGGCGCGCCATATCTATAGGTGAAGACCGATTCAGAGGCGGGCGTGGTTGTGATCTGGGCATTCGAAATCGCAAACGCCTTCATCACGTCGATCAGGCACTGGTAATAAATAAATCCGTTAAAATAGGCCGGCGTTGTTCCGGTGCCGCTTTTAGTTGCACCCGGAATAGATTGAAGAACCTGACTGTTATCCGTCGGATTGTAATGGCCCATGTTGTCCCGATCCACCAGGTAGACCGTTCCTTCCTTGCCGTCGCCGACAATCAAGTGAGGATGGTCCGAATTGCCCACTGAATCCGGCAGGAGGATTGGCCCTGAAGCCCCCAGATCCTCATCGTTGAGGAACAGCATGGATTGATCGTAGGGAGTGAAATAATCCGCCACCTGCAATCCGTTGGTGGTGGAAAGTCTCATAAAACTGTCGCCATAATCACCGCCGTTGGTGTTGGCACTGAAGGAGCCATTGGCAGTTTCAAAATAAAGATTGGTGCACGCATCCACGCATATTCCATTTCCGCTCATCCAAAGCGAGCCTTCGCCCGCGTGGGGGCCAAAGGCTGAGACCGTGGCATTGGGCGTTGTGTTGAACACCGTGCACAACTGCAGATTTGTCGCGTTGAATCCCAAAAGCCAGCCGTGATAGGGATCGGTATAGCCGAAGCTTCCGTAGGCCACATAGACTTTCCCGCCCGCGAGTGTCAGGCCCGGCCGCTGCAATTGCTGCACTACGTTAAATGTCACAATCCCGTTGGTATTGTCCACGCCCGTGCCGGGAACGGACGTCGCGACCACAACCGGACTGTACGGCCGCTCGCAGCCCGTGGCGATGTCCAACGCGTGGATCCGATGATTATAAACATGCCCGCCGTTGCTGTTGGTGCCGTCGAACGTGAACGCGTCGAGATAAATTGTGCATGAATCGGGATCAATCACCGGAGTTCCGGTAATACCAACCTCGGGCACTATGTCGTTGTATTGGCCGTTGTCGCCGGAACTCGAACCAAAATCGCCGGTGGCGCTCAGCCCTGAAACACCCAAATTCGTTGACCATAACAGGCCGCCGTTGGTTCCCAGGTTGCCGTCGGCATCAAATGCGTAGACCGTATTGTGTTCCGTGACGACGTAAACCACGTCATGCACGCCCTGGCCCGGAATGTTAACGTTGGTCATCACCAGCGGTTGCCCATAAACGTATCCGTCCACCGGATAGTAAAACAATCGGCCAAAGCTGTTGGCGTTGACATCCGCCAGGGTTAGGGCGGTTTCATTTGTGTTCGCGCCATCCCGTGCGGTGTCGTTATGATAAGTCAATACTGCCACTGGCGTCGGAGCCGGGTTTGAAATCAGAGTGGTAAAACTCTGGGAAGGAGCCGCCCAGACTGTGCCCCCGCTGTTGGATGCAATGGTTGTGTAAAAATAAGTCGTGTTTGACGCCAGACAGGGCACCGTCAGGCTGAACGCGCTGGATTGCCCGCCAATTGTCACCGCATTTTGCCAGTCAGCTGCGTTGGTGCCGCCATCGGAGGTTCCGTAATAGAAAGTCACCGCGGGCTGACTCCCGCCGGTTGAAAGTATCTCTCCATTCAACGTCGCCGCCGTCGCCTGAACACCCGTCACCGGCAGATTGATGACCGCCGGCAGTGTGGGCGAGACGGAAACCAAACCGATGTCAAACGTTGCGTCATAACTGTGACTGTCCCCGAAAGTCATCGCCCCGCCCGCCGGGGGAATCAGCGCGATTTCGCCGTCAGGATAGGGATTGCCGCCAGCCACGCCAATCGCGTCCCAACCAGAACTGGTATCGGCGCTGCCAAATGAATACGCATAGATCGTGCCCGAAAACAACGGCACTGAAATCCCGGTCCATTGGAGCCAGTCCCCCTCGCCGTAACTGACCGGGGACACCGTAATGTAACTGGCCACCAACGACACATTTCCACCGGAAACCAGATAAATATGAAGCACGTAATCGACGGGGGTATCCGGCGAACCGTCGCCTGAATCCAGTCCCGCGCTCTTGATCGCCAGAGAAGTCAGGATGAAACTGTTTGTACTGGAGGGTGTCGCGAAAGTTTGGCCCGGCTCGCCTGTGCCCCAGACCGGCTGGTTGTCATTGTAATAATTCAGACCGTCAGGAAAGGTGGTATCACCGTTCGTGCTCAATTGAGCAATATCCTGCGGTCCCGGAGTCGGCGCGCCATCGCCCAGGTCCGTCAACGTGGCCGTCGTTTGGGCACAGGCGGTTAAGGCAAAGGCAGCGGCAAAGGCAACTGTCATGGTGACGGCCACAACGATTGCACGACATCGCCTCGCGCATTTTAGAAAGTTGCGATCGCAGTTCTGCATTAGGCCTTTTCTGTTCTGATTCGTAGGCGAAAAATGTCAATGCCGCATTTTTGCCTGGGACATTTAAACTCTAATATAACCCCGACCGTCCTCACTGTCCACCCTGACAAGGTAGCGGTAATATCCTAATTTGGACAATATTAAGGTAGGGCTGACCTCCCGGTCAGACGGCTCGTCCGGAAGGTCGAGGAATCCGCAAATTTTCGCAGAACGAACAAAAGCGCGGATTATTAAAATGGAAAGCAGGAAAGGGGGAATGGTCCTTCCGGAATCCTTTTCCTAAGTTCATGTATTCCTCATTGTCCTAATCTGCGCAAATCGTCGTAACTTGCCGCGGCGTAGCGAAGCGAAGACGGGTCCCCATCCATCCCGTAAATCCTGTTCATCCTGTCCAAAAACAGAATCTTTTGCGTTCTTTGTGCTCTTTTGCGGCTAAAAATTCTCGGATTCGTGCGGCTCGGATTCCAAAATCTATATTTCATCTGTGGTTATCTGTGGCTAAAAAACCACGTTGCGTCGGCGCAAAAATTCGCATCGTTATCCGATGCGGAATTTTAAACCTCGCCGGCGCGATTTGATCCAACAACGCTGCATGTTCCCGATCAAACGCCTCGGTCTTTTCCGCACTCATTGCCGCGCCAATCCATCGACACGCCCGAATCCGTCCACGCCACGATTCACGAGTAAAAGGAATGTCCGCCGTGAACTCATGAAATGTCTTTAACTTGAGCCAGCGTTGTGACCAATCCGGAACCACGTCCTCATGCCACCGACGTATCTTGCCGCGTAACCTGGACTCAGGATTATACTTCGCCATCAACTCATGAGTATCACCAACGATTCCGCTTTCCCGCATTTCCCAAATCAGTGTGCTGACCAAAAGCAATCCGCCCGGTCGCAGCAACCGCGGAACTTCGATCTTCATCCGTTTAATATCGAAATACATCCAACACATGCTCGCCGTAATGGCATCAAACGAATGGTCCGCCAGACCCGTTTTTTCCGCCGATGCCACCTTAAACGTAATTTTGTTTGTGACCCCATACTTCCGCGCAGCCAATTTTTGGGCCTGCATCTGTCCCTCCGACGGATCCACCGCCGTGACCCGCGCCCCCGCGCGCGCAAACGGAATCGCCAACGCCCCCGTGCCAGAGCCCAAGTCGAGTATATCTTGTCCAGCCGCACCAATCCCCAACTGTCGCAGCAACGTAAAAAACTGTTTCGGGTACCCCGGGCGATAACGAAGATAATCCTGCGAAGTCGCACTCCAATTCAGATTCGGTGTTTTGGTATTTTCCATTTTCATCAAGAAATGTTTCCGCATTTAGCCGCAAGCATCAAGCTCAGCGGCACCACTACTGTCAGGCCATCAAAATTCGGCAACGCCGCAAAATCAAAACTCCAGAGGAGTGACATATTGGATTAACCGGACCTTGGATTGTTGGATAAATGGATTGCTGGATTATTGGACCAGGAAACCCGCTTTCTTACGCGCGCGGCTCTGTTGCTCTCAGCCCCTCAATCCTATTAAAAAACCCGCTTCATTACGGTCCAGCGACGCGATAAAACCGGACCGGGGAAGCGTTGATGGCGTTGGTATTGGTCGCGGTGACAGCGTTGGTGAGGGCAGTGACAGAGAGCCAGGTGACCCAATTGGTTCGCAGCAAATTGGTGTTGTATTGCACCTGGTAATGGACTTGAGCGACCGTGGGCCAGGTCAAGCCGAACGAACCGGCAATTTTCCCGAAGCCGGTGATGGTCGGCCGCGGTATCGGTGTGACACTGATGTCATCCAGGCCGAAATAAGAGCTGTTGTTTTCGTCCGCAATCTGCAGCGTGGTGTTCGTGCCGGTTGCGGTAACGACGAAAAGCAGGTTGGTCCAGGCAAAGGCCGGAGGGTTGCTCAGGCTGTAAATCGTATGGGTGCTGCTGTTGGTGTTCCAATTCACGTCGAATATTTCGGGCGTCGTAGAGAATGGGTTGTACAGCCACAAAGAAAGGAGATAAGGCTGGCCGGGGACCGTCGGCAAGGTCTGGGAAAGCGTCCCTAAAGAGCCAGGCTCGCCCAGGACGGCGCCGTAATAGCCCGAATGAATGTAATTCGCCGCACCCGAGGCCGAATTGGCTTCCACGACGGTATTGTCAATTACGCCGTCAGCGCCCGACGCGCCAACGACCGTCCAACTGGTAAAATCTCCGCTTTCGAATCCGCCGTTTTGAACGATGGACTGGTCGTCCAGGAAGGTGAAGGAGCGCAAATGGCCAACCTGGCTGGTTACGTTTGAGAACCAGATGCCCGCGCTATAAACGCCGGCCAGCAGATTACTGGCTGAGGAATTTAAGCTCACCACGACCGTCGCCTGCCCGCCCGGCGCCAGCGTGCCGCCGCCCGATGAAACCGTGATCCAGGCGGAGGTGTTTATGACAGACCAGGTCAGGGGGGACGCGCCAACATTGGTCAGGAGAAAAGTCTGTGAAGTAACGCCGAATAATCCGCCAATAATTCCGCTGAAAGTATATCCGTAATTGGTGCTAATGACCAGGGGATCGGGGTTGACCAGAGCGTTAATCAAATTTGTGCCGTTTGGTGTACCCAGACCGGTGCAAAGATCGTAACCCGTGACCGCGTAAAACTGAAACGTGCTGGATTCACCCGCAGAATAGTCCCACACGTTGCTGCCCCCGGTAACGTCGTGGAAAGCAGAGCCATAGAGGGATTCGTTCGCGATTTCATAAATGGCCGGGTTGACAAAGCCGATGGCGGATTGACCCTGTGAGGCCGCTTCCTGATTCGCCAAAGCCAAAAAGCCGGCCCATAATGGCGCGGCGCAACTGGTGCCAACAAAGATGTTGCTTTGCCCGTTGCCGTAGTCGACCAGAACACTGTCGCCGATCATCGCCAGGTCGGGAATGTTTCGAGAAACTGTCGAGCCGCGGTTGGCCGCCATGCTGACGCTCATTTGCCAGTTTGGAATGGCATAGTAGGAACTGACGCCGCCGCCGCTGCCTTCGCCTTCCGTGTAACTCTCGTTCCAGACGCGTTCGGACGCATAGGATGCGCCCGTGCCATTCATGGTCAACGTGGTCCCACCAACCTCCGTGATGTAAGGGTCGCTGCCAGGCGCATTATCCAGCAACGGATTGTCCACGCCATTGACTGAATTTGAACCGGGGGTAAAGGCGTCCAGATCTCCGGAGGCTTCAGCGAAGGATTGCCCTTCGGCATCCATTTGCTTGAAAATGTTGTCGGTGGTGTTGGAGGGACCGCCGGGCCAACCCCAGGAACAAGAGAGATTTTTAATCATGTTGCTCGCCGCCATCCTGTTCAGAATGTCATTGGGAATGTAATTGTTGGGATTCCCTTCAAATACAACCACCTTGGATAAGTTGGTAGCCATGGCGATGGCCATTTCGATATCGAGCGAAACTTCGGGGTTTCCACTGCCGGATCCTGTGGTAGGAGTTCCGTTGTATCCGTCGATTAAATTGGTCTGCACCAATACGCGCGGACGCCCCGGCAGCAGATTTTCGTAGTTCGTAATGTCTATGGGATAATAGCCGTCAGCTTCAAAGAGACCAACCGTTTGGCCCGTGCCGGCCAGAGGGCTGCCCGGCACATAAGCGTTGCGAAAGTCCGCGCCTGCGTAAGAGCCGTCTGCACCGGAGCCGGTTCTGGTCACCGGGCCGGTCGCGCTCGACAGATGGAGCCTGGGATGCGGACGCCAATAATTGTTCAGGCCCTGAACGTCGGCAATCGGCAGGTTCGTTGGCACAGACGGGTCGCGGTCGGGTGCGAAAAAATTCCGCGCTTCGGTCGGATGCTGGTAGGTCAACAAGGTCAGGTGAAATGCCTTTTCCACGTTGGATGCCGGACCAGTTACATCAAGCAACAGGCGGTTGTCGTAGGTTGCGGCAATTGTCAGGCCGTTCTCGAGGGCAAAATTTTTAACCGCCTCATAATCCTGTTCTGATGGGCCGAAATGCGCGGCAAATTCTTCAGGCGTCAGGTACTGGCGAAAAACGGGGCTGCCGGGCTCGTACACCTGCGCCAGAAATTCGTCCAGTCCAGCCGAATTACGCAAGGGCAGACCGATGGCCAAACGCAACGACTGATTTCCAGGCAATCGGCCCTGCGGCGTAAGGTGGGCTATCCCTGCCGGCACGTGTCCCGCCAACGTGACTCTCCCTGTTTCAGCACCCGAAACGGCCATGACTGCGCCGAACGATATTGTCGCCAGAATAGTTGCTATTTTTTTAAACAAGCCGCGATTTCCCATTTGATTGATCCTTCACTTAGAAACGGACGGTGGTTCAATATCTTTCTATTCTCTGGATTCCCTATTTGACTTGTTATTCCCGGAGTTAAGCCGACTGGATTATTTATCCTGTATGGAAGTGTAACGCAATCCGTGGTCACGGCAACGGAAAAAGCGGCGCGGATCCTGGATTATTGGATGAATGGATTGCCTTGCCGCCTCTTTCGCGTAATTCGTGTTTTTCGTGGTCTCCAAAAACGACTGCGGCCTGTCAGTCACAATCTGCGTCAATCTGCGGACTCTCAAGTCTATTCCGTCTAATCCATGGAAATCCGCGTTTATCTGTGGTTAAATAAATGAGTGCGGCTTCATCAAGGATGAAATGAAATGAAAACCTTGCGAGACCTTCTTGGCATTCAGGTGCCTATTATCCAGGCGCCGATGGCTGGCGCGCAGGGGAGCGCCCTGGCGGCGGCGGTTGCAAATGCCGCCGGGCTGGGTTCATTGCCTTGCGCGATGCTCAGTCCCGATGCCATGCGCAAAGAACTGGCCACGCTAACTTCGCATACAAGCAGCCGGCCGTTCAACGTGAACTTCTTCTGTCACACGCCACCCGCGCCTGACTCGGAGCGTGATTCGGCATGGAGAAATTTGCTCGCGCCTTATTACAAGGAACTCGGAATCGATCTCGCGAGCATTCCCGCGGGCCCGGTCCGGGCGCCTTTCAGTCATGACATGGCTGATGTTCTGGCGGAATTTCGACCGGCAGTTGTCAGCTTCCATTTTGGGTTGCCATCCCCGGAATTGCTGCAACGAGTCCGGGCCTGGAACGCAGTCGTCCTGTCATCGGCCACGACGGTTGAAGAGGCTCGATGGCTCGCAGCCCACGGCGCGGACGCCATCATTGCGCAAGGACTCGAAGCAGGAGGGCATCGCGGCCATTTCCTGTCCACAGATTTGACGGCGCAAATGGGTACGTTCGCGCTCGTACCGCAGATCGCGCGCGAAGTAAACGTGCCCGTGATTGCCGCGGGCGGCATTTCCGATTCCCGAGGTGTGGCAGCGGCAATGGCCCTGGGGGCGGCCGGTGTGCAAGTGGGCACGGCGTACTTGTTGTGTCCCGAGACCACGACCAGCCGGATTCATCGTGCCGCGCTCAAGAGCGACTCGGCTCGTCATACCGTATTGACGAATCTCTTCAGCGGCGGCGTTGCGCGGGGCATAGTGAACCGCATTACGCGCGAGCTTGGTCCAATAAGCCCCGTCGCGCCCGGGTTTCCCCTGGCCGCTGCGGTGATGGCTCCGCTCCGCGCCAAAGCCGAGGCGGCAGGGCTTGGGGATTTTTCTCCCCTATGGTGCGGGCAGAATCCGACAGGCTGTCTCGAAATCCCGGCAGCGGAATTGACGCAACGCCTGGCAGAGCGAATCGGATGACTGGATTAGTGGATAGCGGCTTTATCGGCAGTTCCGGAATTGTGGGTCCCATCTTTCTCCTGTTCATCCTGCCTGTCCTCCATAGCTTCAGCGGCGGAGGACCTGTCCCGCCATAGCCCGGCGACGGCGGATCAAATTGAGACCGTTCGTGTGGCTGGCATATTTCGTGGTCCACTAAGGTTGTTAACCATGTGTTAATGATGCGTTAACCATTTGTTAACCTTTAAGTCTTTGATTCTAAACGATGTAACCGATGTTAACGATTTCCAGACTTCTACCATGGCTTTCATCCCTCCCGTTGAATCTTTCATATGGTTGGTGTATTTGGCCGTTCCAAAACAGGAATTCGCCGGCGCTTGTTGGAATTCAGGAATTGCCTGCGAACTGTAGCGCAGGTTTCTAAACCTGCTGTATCGCCGATTTCCAAATCGGCAAGTCGAGCGACGTCGTGCGGTCGGCAGGTTTGGAAACCCGCGATACAGCAGACTTGGACGTCTACGCTACGATTTTCTGCGCAGCTCTGTTACCCGTATCCTACGAAAACCACCAAGCAACACACCCGCCCCCGCAGCCAGACACGCCCACGTCGCCGGTTCCGGCACAGGCTGAAACGCCAACCCAACAGGCTCATCCAATCCGGTCGTCAGCGTAGTTTCGACTGGAGTCCTGCCCTGGGCGAACGTGAATAGATTAATATCGCCGCTGCCGGTGTCCGCTTCGTATAACTTGGTCCCGGAAAATGCGATTCCGTTTGGGTCATCCAACCCGGAAATAACGGACGCCGTTGTTTTTGAGAGAATCGCGTCAATATTATTGCCGCCCTGATTTGACACATAGACGCTTTCGGAACTCGCCCCAGCCAAACCCGACGGCGAATTCAGACCGGCAGCCATCACGGTCTTGGTTCCTGTCGTAGTCGAAATTTCGGTAACGAAACCTTCCTGCTGCTCGGCTACATACAAGTCGCCTGGTGTCGCATACGCCAACCCCTCCGGACCGCCCAGGCCGGTAGCGAAGGTGGTCACCGTTCCATTCGCCGCGACTTCGGCGATATCGCCATTGCCGTATTCGGACACATAGAGCCCTAGGAGCCCGAAAGCCAGTCCGTACGGCTTATCCAAACCGGAGGCATAAAGAACCGGAGTTGTACTTAACGTTCCGTTGTTATTGACGAATTCATAGACATCGCCACTGCCTTCGTCCGCTTCGAACAGGTTGCCGGCGGTGTCAAAGGCCAGGTCCGCTGGCGCATCCAATCTCGAGGTAAATGTGCTTGCCGTTCCATTCGGTGAGATTTCGACGATGCTATTATTGCCGGGACATGAAACGAAGAGATTCGGCGTCGGGGCCTGCGCCGATGCGCAGAGGGCAGACAATAAAAGCGTGGCCGCCACCAATCCTGGCGCCCGGGATGCATGAGAAATAGTAGGCATAGGAAATCAGGTATCGAATTTCGTTATCTGTATTGTCGGCTTATTATGGTTGTAAGGCAAATCCACGGTCATGGCAATGGTAAAAGCGTTTTGCCCGCCGCCACCGGGATACCGAATGTTTTTATCCGGCTCATCCAGCCCGCTTGGGGACGGAGGGTTCATCCTATTCCAAAAGCATTCTGTAAATTCTGTAAATTCTGTCAAAAAACGACCCAACTCACTCCGCAACCAGCCGATAGAATTTCTGCCCGCCCGTCGGCAGATCGGTGACTTGATAGATTGAACCGTTCGTCGTAAAAGAGACGGGCCAGGGAACATTTGACCAATTCGCAGAAGGCAGGTTCGTGGTTTCCTGGAGGACAAAATTGCCGCCGTTTGTGGTATTCCACGAAAGAACAGGATAACCGTTGGAAAATATTGCTCTCAATGGCGGTGACGGCGGCGTTCTATAACCGTAAGTGTAAACGCCCAAATCATAAGACGCGGCTAGTTTGGTTCCGGCGGACGATGAAGCGACGGAAAAAAACTGAAAACCCGGCGCGCCGGAATTTGTCCAGGTTTTCCCCGAATCCGTCGAAAGATAAATTCCCGGTACCGGAGCGGAACAGCTTGCGGCTAACCTGGTGCCGTCCCATGAAGACGCTATTGCCTCCCATTGGCTATCGACGGATGCACTGGTCAACGACCATGTACTTCCTGAATTAGTTGAAACATAGATGCCCTCATTTTCGGCGCACGCGGCAAGTTTGGTTCCATCGGACGACGAGGCAATGCCCATCCACTCATTAGTCGGGGCAATTGTAGCTGCCCAGGTGCTCCCCAGGTTAGTCGAAACATAAATGCCGCCTCCCAAAACCGTCGCCGCCAAAGTGGACCCATCTGCCGATGCAACGACGCAAGACCACGTCTGGGTGGAAGCCGTCGCCGCGAAGGTGATCCCCGAATTGGTGGAAACGTAAATTTCACCATCCCTCACAGCAGCCGCCAAAATGATGGCATTTGATGAACAAGTGATGGATTTCCAGTCCTCGTCAGGGCTTGAAAAATCCCAATAAAATATATCACTGGCATTCGTGACAATAGGGGAACCGGGACCAACGGGAACTGCCGCGAATTTGCTGCCATCAGACGAAGAGGCAATGGATTCGAAATTATCCGCCGAATGCCCCGTGACCCAGGTGGCGCCCGAATTAGTGGAAAGGTAAATGCCCTCCTCACCCGCTATTGCCAAAGTGGTCCCATCGGATGAAGAGGCGATGGAATTCCATTCTTCATGAGGCGCACCGGAATTTGTCCACGAGGCATACGGCGCTCCAACCGCGCTCAAAGCGTAAAAGCGCAATTCGCCGATTGTGCTGATGAATGCGATTCCGCCATCAAAAAGCAATCCATACGCGCTATAAGCGACCGAATTGGTCAGCACCCAGGCTCGGGTTTCAGCCGCATTGACAAAAAAACCGCCGCCGCCGCTGATATCAGACCAGAGTGCGCCGGCGTTTGTGCTGCCTTCAAGGTCCCACTCGTGTGGCGTGGTGCCACCGGTTTGACCCGATGTCAAAGCATATACGACAACAGTGTTTGGTGGCGAAACGGTGGCGCCTGCAATTGTCGGACCGCCTTTGCTTGCATAATCAGTAGTATTAGTGCCATCAAAGGCGTTGGTCACAGAATACGTGCCGTTTTCCGAAAAATAAGGCCCGCTGGTGGGCAACTGCACTAAATTGCCGCCAGTCACTGCGACAATGTTGTCCAGCCGTATTTCCTCAGTATTTGTGTCGCACCGCGCGCCCCATGCAAAAACATCGCCGCCTTCCGGCACGAAACCGGCCGTAGCTACGTTGGTAAAGATCGGCTGGCCATCCAGACGTACGCTAATGCCACTGTAATAGTTCCAGTCTACTTCCCAAAAATGGCGGGTCGTGCTATTCGTGCCCCATTCGATAGATGAGTTGTTGGTGGACGAGGCGATAACAGCGCCATTCGCCAGAAGGTAAAAACCGGAATTGGTTCCGGTGTGCGTCTGCACGCTGAAACAAAGACCCGCGCCATATCCCGTTTCTTCGGCGTTGTTTGTGATGAGATTAACGGACGAAAGCGGACCGAAATTGAATGAAAAACCGTCGCCCAGAGCAGGAACAGTTCCGTAGATATCCGAGTTCCATTTCACCGAGAACGCGTAAATGGGCGCACCGGAGTCGAGGTCGGGCAGTTCAAAGGCGCTTTGGACGTCATTGGAGCCCAATTCGGTCAATTGTAACTCGCTGTAAAGCGAGCCCGTTACGGGGCTGTAATCCAAATTGGTCAGGCACGTGACCGTCCCGAGGGCCGTACCGGAAAGTGTCGAGCCATCATTAAAATTTGTCGTACCGCGTGTAAAATCGTAAAAATTCTGGAAATATTGCCCGGCATAGAGGCCCGACGGCAAACTTAAAAGGGCGCAAAGGCAAAGAAATTCCCTGGTCCAGTTGGCCCTGGTTATCCGGACAACTGTCTTAAAGAGTTTGATTGTTCCCATAGGCAGTCATTACAGAAGTGTTGGCGAAGTTATATTCATTAACGCATATGTTGTCAAGTAACAAATGGGCGACCATTGATCTCGTGGCGGCGGGCTGTTCGCAAGCGGCGACCTGTCCACCGTAGCCCCGGCGAAGGCGGATACCAGCACCGTCCCGGTGCCAGTCCCTTTAAGGATTCGAATGGGGAAATCGCTGCGGGCGTTGCCGAATTAGGCACTACAAAAGCCAGGAGCCGGCCATGGCCTTTACGATGACAGTGACATTTGATCCTCATGCCATCGTTGGACGGGGTCCCGACGGTTTTGCTCCAAAGAAAATTCCAGGTGGCCCTCGTTTGCCTCTTAAAATTCAAAACCCCCATTAAAACGGGCCTTTTTCGATGCTAATTCGTGAAATTCGTGTCTCGTTTCCTATTTCCCCCCTATACCCACAAAATAGGTGTAATAGCCCGCAATTGGGGGAATCATCCTCACTTGCCGCGCCGTAGCTCGCGAAGGCGGTTGAGCGCGCTCTGACTGAACCCGCCCATCCATTAATCCATGTATCCACGAATCCCGCCCCTTCCGCTATTTCGCGTGGTGGCCGTGCGCAAGCACTTAAGGCGCGTAGCGGGTGAAGACAAAGTCCCGGGCTTTGACATTCTGATGACATGGAAAGCAGCTGGTCATCATCGCTGCAGCGGCCGGTTTGCCGTTCGGATCGAATTGGGCAAATCCCCAGCCGCCGGTCGCAGCGTATTTCTTAGTATCCTTGACCATAAACTGAAGGTACCAATCCGGGGCGGCCCCGGGAACATAGGATTGGGCGCGGCCAAAAATCCTGTTGTTTTCCTCCGAAGGAACGTAAGCCCACGCCAATCGGGCGATGATCGTGCCGTCCGGAAACGGGAGTGTTCCTTCCCGATAAGCCGTGATCGCGGTATCATTACCCAGAATGGCGCGGATATCATTCAGTTTGCCTGCTTCGTGAGCCACGGACACCAATCTCCAGTCGCGGTATCCAGGAGGAATTTCGGTTACAAAGGCCGGTGAGTTTGTCTGGTTGTCGCGATTTGCGCCGCCGGTGCCAGACATCATGCCGCCCATTTGGTCCGCCGGCTGAGCGTTCATATTCTGTGCCTGCGCCGCATGTCTGATAATGACGACACTGAAGGCCAGACCAGAAGCAATGATGATGAGAACAAGATGGTTTTTCATACGTTTGCGGCTGCTGTTTGTTTATTTGTGTTTAACGAACCCGCCCAGTACGGCGCTGGAAGCCTCATACCAGGTTACCTCTACAAGCGACAATCTCCTTCGATTCGGCTGATATTCAGGGCGCCGCACGGTCCTGTCAAATCTTTCGGGTGCTCTGTGTTTTTCGTGTCCTACCTCAATGAAGCGAACTTGAAAACGACGCCAACTTCCCAAGGCGCGATGATTGATGGTAGGGACGCCGCGCTGCGGCGTCACCGCCCGTATAGCGGGCGGAACTTGCACGATACACCGTCCGACGACGCTCGTTGCGCCGCTAAACGCGGCGAGGACTCTGCAGTGCGGCGTCCCTGCCAAACCAAATTTCGAAGTGCATCCTGGTCGACCGCTGATTAAACTCCCCTCAATGGAATATGAAGCCGTCATCGGGCTGGAGATGCATGTCCAGCTTAAGACCAGGTCGAAAATGTGGTGTACCTGCGCCAATGCCTTCGGCGCGGAGCCGAACACCAATGTTTGTCCCGTTTGCCTGGGATTGCCGGGCGTAATGCCTGTCGCCAATGAGGAAGCCCTCCGTTTGACCGTCCTGACCGGCCTGCTTTTGAACTGTGAAATTCCGACCAACGCAAAGTTCGATCGCAAAAATTACTTTTACCCGGACATGCCCAAAAATTATCAAATCACACAGTTCGACCGTCCGAGCTCGGGCCGGGGCTACGTGGAATTTGAGTTCAAGGGAGATCTTTCGCGCGTGCACATCACACGCGCGCACCTGGAGGAAGACGTCGGAAAAAACTTCCATTTCGAGCGCAGCAGCGGGGTGGATTTTAACCGCGCCGGCGTCCCGCTGCTGGAAATTGTTTCCGAGCCGGACCTCACCAGCGCCGACCAGGCTTATGAATACCTGAACGCCCTCAAGGACATTTTGATGTATGGAGGCGTCAGCGACTGCGACATGGAAAAAGGCATGGTGCGGTGCGATGTGAACGTCTCAGTGCGTCCCAAAGGAACGAAAGAACTTGGAGCAAAAATCGAAATCAAAAACATGAACAGCTTTTCCGGCGTGCGCCGGGCGCTGGAATACGAAATCCCGCGGCAAATCGACGTGGTCACCCGTGGCGGAAAGCTTGTGCAATCCACGCGCCGCTGGGATGACGTGGCTGGCGTGACCGAAGAAATGCGGACCAAGGAGCATGCTCACGATTACCGCTATTTTCCCGAACCGGATTTGATGCCCTTCGAGCCCACCGAGAAATGGCTCGAAGAGATATCCGCCCGCGTCGTCGAATTGCCCATGGCCCGCAAACGCCGTTTCATGCGGGATTATCAGTTGCCGGCCGGTGACGCCGAAACATTTAAAAATGACGTGGCCCTGGGAGACTATTTCGAACCGATTGCAAAACAGTCAAAGAACCCAAAGGCTGTTGCGAATTGGGTCATCAACAATTTGCGGGCCAGGCTGAGTGAAGCATCCAAAGCGGAGCACGAGGCTTTTGTCGAAAAAACAGAGACGGAATCCGCGAATGTCTTCGCGAGCCTGAAATTCAAGCCCGAGGCGATTGTAGAATTGGTCAACCTGGTGGACGCGAAAACGATCAGCAGCGCCGGTGCTCAACAGGTTTTTGCGGAAATGTTTGAGACTGGAAAATCGCCGGCCGTTATCGTCCAGGAAAAGGGACTGGCCCAGGTCAGCGATACCGGCGCCATCGAAAAGTTCTGCGACGAAGCCATTGCCGCCAATCCCAATTCCGTGGCCGATTACAAAAGTGGCAAGGCCGCCGCGCTCAATTTTCTTAAAGGCCAGGTCATGAAATTGAGCAAAGGAAAGGCTAATCCAAATCTCGTGGGCGAGATTCTGGAAGGAAAATTAAAAAATTAATCGATTCGAGGGCCGGACGAGGACAAACTAACAAAAAAGGCCCAAAAACTGCTATTTTCTTATTCGTGTCACAGCAATCGAATAGTGTTCCAAAAACGCCCGCCCAGCTTTCCGTCAGCGAAAACGCGCTGACTCGCGCTTGATACCTATGTTCACTGAAATCAAATCTGTTCACTTTATCGGCATCGGCGGCACCGGCATGGCCGCCGCCGCCGCGGCCATGCAGGAAAAAGGCTTCGCCGTAACCGGCTCGGACCAAAATGTGTACGAACCGATGGCGTCTTTTCTGGCAAACAAAAAAATCGCCGTGATGAATGGCTACGCCGCCGCGAACCTTGGCCATAAGCCGGACCTGGTGGTCGTGGGCAACGCCATCGTACGCGGCAATCCGGAGGGAGAGTTTGTCCTGGACCACAAATTGCGTTACTGCTCGCTGCCGGACCTGTTGCGCGAATTCTTCATACGCGGAAAGCGGTCTATCGTGGTTGCAGGCACGCACGGCAAGACCACGACCACCTCCCTGTTGGCCTGGGTGTTTGAACACAATGGTTTAAATCCGAGCTTCTTTATTGGCGGTATTCCCGGCAATTTTTCGCAGGGCGCGCGATTTACCGACAGCGAATGGATCATTATTGAAGGAGACGAGTACGATACTGCTTTTTTTGACAAACGCAGCAAATTCATTCATTACCAGCCGGAGGCGGCGATCATCAATAATCTTGAGTTCGATCACGCGGACATATTTGAAAATCTCGCCGCGATCCAGAAGACGTTCTCGCATCTCATTCGGATCATTCCGCGTAATGGCCTTTTGCTGGCCAACGGCGACGATCCCAACCTGGCGCCGCTGCTGAACGTGAACTTCTGCCCTGTCAAACGCTTTGGCCTGGGAGAAGGCAATGCCGTCCAGGCGTTTAACCTGAATCTCGCGCCCACGGCGAGCACGTTTGAAATTCCCAGCTTCAAATTCCAGGTAAATCTCGTGGGCGAATTTAATGTTCGCAACGCCCTGGCAGTGGCCGCCTGCGCCAAACATTTCGGACTTTCCAATAAACAGATTCAATCGGCGTTCGAGACGTTTCGCGGTGTGAAACGCCGGATGGACGTTCGCGGTATTGCCGGTGGCGTCACGGTCATTGATGACTTTGGCCATCATCCGACGGCCATCCGCGTCACCATGGAAGCCCTGCGGCTCAAGTTCCCGCGCGAAAAGATATGGGCCATCTTTGAACCCCGCACCAACACCACCCGCCGGAATGTTTTTCAAAATGATTTGGTCAGCGCGTTTACCCTGGCCAACAACGTCGTGATTTCGCAAGTGGCGCGCCTGGAACAACTCGCTCCGGAAGACCGGCTGAATCCCGAGAAACTAATGGAGGATTTAAGGGCGTCCGGAAAAGACGCGGCATATCTGGCCGACGCCGACGCCATTGTCGCCCACGTTTCCAAACACGCGATTGGCGGAGACGTGGTGGTCGTGTTCAGCAACGGCGGATTCGGCGGCATTCACGGCAAACTACTCGATCGGCTGGCGAAACGTTGAAGCGTTCAAGCGGAAAATGTTCATACGGGCACGAACATTGCTCAAAACTGCCGGTAATTGCAGGCTGAACCTCGGATATTGTGTCCGAATACCAAAAACTGAAACCAAAAATTTCAACTCTATTGGCGGCGGGCTGTTGCGTATTCGCGCTTTCAGTCCTCTTCGAAATCCTTTCCTCACGCTGCCTGTATGCGGACGGCGCGTCTGAATTTCTCCGTGTCCTGGAGGCGCAAAATTTCGTGGTGTTAATGTGGTCGCGCCATTTCGCATTTGATATTTATTCACTTCCGCTCGTCGTGGCAATCAAACTTGGTGTTACGCAATTGTCGTGGCTGCGGCTCGCTTTCGGCCTGGGCTGTTACCTGCCCTGGCCCCTGGCGTTGCTCGCCTGTTATTGGATTTCGCCCCGGCATTTCTGGCTGGCCGTGGCGGGCTGCGCAGCCGGCTATTTGAACGCCGGGTTCATGGCCGTGGGCGAGCATATCCTGGCGCACGCGCTTTTCTGGCCCGCGCTGTTTGTCATCCTTTTCGCCCAACCGCTCAGGACGGGAACCGCGGCTATTTTATTAATCTGCGCGACCGGCCTGTTGTTCAGTTACGAATCGCAATTATTCCTGTCGGGTTCGCTTTCAATGCTGGCCTTATGGCGCGCACACGTTGAGAGAATGGAAAACAGGCCGATCGTATGGACGGTTTTTCTGGTCGCCGCGTCGCTGTTCGCCGCGAGCGTCACCGTTGGTTTGTGCGGAGTGCTCATGCCCGAGCATCACGCCGACTTTTCCGGTTTCAAGGCCGGCTCGACAGCGATGTTGAAACACATGGGATGGCCGTTAGGCTGGACTGTAGCCTGGATCGGCCTTGCCGTGGCGGCGACGTTTTCTGAAACCGTTTGGCGCGTCATCTCCGGCAAACCAGGGATTTTTGTTGTTTTCGCCGCCGTCCTGGTGTGGGGCACGTGGCCGCTCCTGGCTCCCTATAGCGGCGACAACGGCCTCCAGTACGACCATCGAGCCCTGGACATGCTGGTACCCATGGCGCTCCTGCCCGTCGCATTGATTTTGCGGTTCCGTCCTCAATGGATTGAATCGAGAACCGGGCGTCTGGCGTCGCTGGCGGCTGCGTTGCTGATTGCTCAATCGCTCTGGCAAATATCCGCTACCGTACCCTGGTACCAGGACGTGGTGTGGATGCGGCAAACTCTCGCCAAACATAGTGGAATCGTGCCGCTGCACTCTACCACGCTGGCGGCGGACGGCATGCTGGGACGCGAACTGCATCGTGACGCCATAGGCGGCCGATTTGATTGGACGTGGCCCAGCCTGAGCATCTCGCTCACGCCGAGTCCAAACATCCGCAGTTTCATTTGCTCCGAGGTTTTCCTCTCGCCTGCCATTCGAGCGCACTATTGGCAGCCGTTTGATCCTTTGGTCCCCAAAACGCTTCCCGATTTGAGCCATTACGGTATCAACTACAACAATTACGTGACGGCCATGGAGACTGCGGCGAAAAAATAAAACGAACGGCCGAACTGGTCGCGGTCGTTGCGGCGAGACTGTTTCGACGAAAAGTAACCGTGTTTTCACTTCGGCTTCATCGAACCGTTGCACAGGTCTGTTTCTTTCTGGCATGTGAATTGCGGTCAACCGTTCATGGCTAGAAAGTTGAATACGTCAAAACCGCCGCGGCTAAACAACGTCGCGCCGGAGACGTTGAATCGCCGGTCGCAACCGCCGGCGCCCACTCTCTATCTCATGCAGTTGCGCGCGCAGGCGGTCAAAATCACGCCGCCCGACTGCATTCGCCTCGAAGTCACCGCCGAAATCGACACGGAAGACGACGAGCAACCTGTTAAAATCGTCTGGGTCAACGACGATCAGTAGTGGCAAGCATTTTGCTGACTGATGCCCCTGCTTTCCCCCACCGGGCCAAAGCCACGGTATTGCGTCCCTATTTCGGCTTTTTCCTTTTTCCCTTTCAATGTCTCATAAGGAATTCTAAAAATGGGACACTTCGACCATTTTCAAAAAAGTCCAGCCACTGGGAGGCAGGGATGGCAGCAGCAGGTAGGAAGAGGGACCCTACCCGCCTGGTCGAACGTAAGGTTTTCCCCCATTAAACGTCACCTGTTGGTAGCCGGCCTTATTCAGGAACAACGCCAACTCTAATTTCGCCCTGTCACTCGCGTCATTCAAAATGCCATTTTGCACGGCGGCCGAGCGTATCTCCACGACAGCGTCTTCCCTGGCAGTCTGTTCAAGGTCTTTGTCGAATGTCCGCAACAAACCCGTTGTATGGTCAATCACCTGGCTCCGTCGATCATCCAAATAGGCATCCGTCAATTCCGGCGGCGGCAGGCGGATTGAGATGGATTTGCCCGAAACAACGACGTCACCCGGATTCAGCTTTTTCAGGTCAATTCCCGCATTGACGACGCCGTGCGCCAGCAACAGCACACGGCTTTCCCCATACCATCTGGCATCATCCAAAATGACCACCTTTTCGACAACGTATTTGACTGTGACCAACTGGGACAGCGTCTGGATTTGTTCGACGACCGAGTCGGTCGGCTCTTCGTGGAGACTCGAAGACGGCCTGGCGATAAACCTGACGCCCAGCCAGATGCCGGCGACAAAAACGGCCAGAGCAAAAATGACCGCAAGAAATGTTTTCAGCATCCGCACGGCAAAATCCATGACACGAATCCAATGAATTGTCACGCCGTGATTTTTAATCCACACTAGTGGCAAATGCGTCTGAATCAATTTCTTAAAACATTGCCAACGTATCAGCCGGGCCGTCCCATTGAGGAAGTGGCCCGTGAATTGAATTTGCCGGCCGATTCTATTATCAAAGTCGCGTCCAACGAAAATCCGTTCGGGCCATCGCCACTGGCCCTCGCCGCGATGCTAAAGGCCGTGGCCGATGTCAATCT
Organism: uncultured Verrucomicrobiae bacterium; assembly: GCA_963845665.1. Lineage (GTDB taxonomy): Bacteria > Verrucomicrobiota > Verrucomicrobiia > Limisphaerales > UBA11358 > UBA11358. Next base: position 305,185 of record CAWJTA010000004.1, on the reverse strand, counting down.
TTATCCCGACGGAAACGCGTTTTATTTAAAACAGAAGCTGGCAGCCAAACTTGGCGTGGAACCCGGGAATTTAATCCTGGGAAACGGCTCGAACGAAATCATCGAATTTGCCACGCATGCGCTGCTGGAGGATGAGGGCAACGGCCAGAACGTGGTTGTATCGCAATTCTGTTTCGCGATCTATCCCATTGTTGCGAAGATGTTCGGCGCGGAGATCGTCACGGTCCCGGCGAAGCAATATGGACATGACCTGCCGGCGATGCTGCGTGCCATTACGCCGCGAACGCGCATTGTTTTTGTGGCCAACCCAAATAATCCGACCGGCACGCTCGCGCCGCGCGAAGAGGTCATTCAATTCGTCAACGACGTTCCTGATGACGTGCTCCTGGTCATGGATGAGGCGTATATCGAGTTTCTCAACGATGCCGTGGACCTGGTCCCGCTTGTGCGGCTGGGAACGAGAAAGAACCTCATTTTAATGCGGACGTTTTCCAAGATTTACGGCCTTGCCGGCGTACGAATCGGCTACGGCATTGGAAACCCGGAATTGATATCGGCCTTCGAAAAGGTCCGGCAGCCTTTCAATATCAATTCCGTGGCCCAGGCCGCGGCGGTCGCCGCGCTGGACGACGATGATCACGTGCGCAGGACCCGGGCAAACAATTTTGCCGGCCTGGATTTTTTTGAACGCGCGCTTCGGGAAATGCGCGTGGAATTTGTTCCATCCCACGCGAATTTCATCCTGGCCCGTGTTGGTGAGGGCCAGAAGGTTTTTGATGCAATGCAACGGCAGGGCGTTATTGTGCGACCGATGGGCGGGTACCAGTTGCCCGAGTGGATTCGAATCTCAATCGGAACGCCTGAGGAAAATGATCGGTGCCTTGCGGCGCTAAGTGCCGCGTTAAAACGCTAAAATATTGAAACGTTGAAGCGGTTTCGGCCGGGTGATGGCTGGACAGACCGTATCGTGCTGTCATTTCGGCAATCGAGACGCCAGTCAGAGCCTCCTCACCCGCCATCGGCGCGGACAGGCATCGCTTCCTGCGTAAATTTTTGACGCGTTTTCTTTTGTTAATTCGCGCGTTTGCCGACACAATTGCGCGGTGCCAATTCCCACAGGCGCATTCATTAACGCTATCGGCATTTTGCTGGGGGCGTTTGTAGGATTATCGTGGCGCAAGGCTCCTTCGCTGCGAACGCAATTGTTCTTCCGCAACGTCATTGGCGCATTCACGTTTTTTCTTGGCGTGCGGTTGATTTATCTCAGCCTCGACGGGACATTTTGGATCTGCGCAAAAGAGATTCTCATTACGTTTCTTTCAGTCGTGCTTGGATTTTGGACGGGAAAAGTGTTGCGGTTCCAGAAAATGTCGAATTATCTGGGCCGACTGTCCGGCAACGCAATCGCCGTCGCACAGCGTAATCCGGAGCAAAAATCCTCGGACGCTTTCAATGCCTGCGCCATTCTTTTTTGCGCCGCGCCACTCGGCATGATTGGCGCGATTACGGATGGATTGTCGGGATATTTTTATCTACTGGCAGTGAAAGCAGCGATGGATGCCCTGGCGATGATCGGTTTTGTGAAAATTTTTGACTGGCCCGCCGCGCTGTCTGCGCTTCCGGTTTTGGTCTTCTTCAGCGTGATATCGCTGGGGGCTCAGTACTATGCCAAACCGTACCTGACGGCTGCCGAACTGGATTCCATCGGGGCTGCCGCCGGGCTGGTCGCTTGTTTGATTACCGTCGTTATTTTTGAGGTTCGGCGGGTGGAACTGGCGAATTTTTTGCCGGCCCTGGTCGTTGCGCCAGTACTGACAAAATTGTGGAGCTGATACGACGATCAGAACAACGGTGTTTCAAAATGTTGCCATTAGTATGGCGTAACCCTATGATACGACGGAATTGAAATCACGGAACCGGCAACTTTTCCAGAATCCCCTATGCCCGAAGCGGTTGATTTGACCATTCTGATGCCGTGCCTAAATGAGGCCGAGACGATCGCGCGGTGCATTGAAAAGGCGAAGACCGGGCTGGCAAAGGCCGGGGTGCCCGGCGAAATTCTCATTGCGGATAATGGAAGCACGGACGGATCACAATCGATCGCGGAAAATTTGGGCGCGCGGGTGGTTGCGGTCAGCGAAAAGGGTTACGGGAGCGCGCTCATTGGCGGGACACGGGCGGCTCACGGGAAATGGATATTGATGGGGGATGCGGATGATAGCTACGATTTCTCGCAGGCCGACCGGTTTGTCGGCAAATTCCAGGAGGGTCATGATTTGGTCATGGGCTGCCGACTTCCTTCCGGCGGAGGCACGATTTTGCCAGGCGCGATGCCGTGGAAGAACCGCTGGATCGGCAATCCGATCCTCTCGTTTATCGGCCGCCTCTTTTTTAAATGTCCGGCCCACGATTTCCACTGCGGTCTTCGAGGATACACCCGGGAAACCTTTGACGCTTTGGACCTGCAAACCACAGGAATGGAATTTGCGTCAGAGATGGTGATCAAGGCAACGCTCAGGAAATTGAGAATCACGGAAGTGCCGGTGACATTGAGCAAGGACGGACGCTCGCGCCCGCCGCATCTGAAACCGTGGCGGGACGGCTGGAGGCACTTGCGGTTTATGCTGCTCTTTTCGCCGCGATGGCTATTCCTGATTCCTGGATTTGCTCTCTTTGTCATTGGAGCCTGTATGTCCGTGGCCTTGTCCGCGGGTGACATTCAGATTGGCGCGGTCACGTTGAACGTGGGCACACTTGCGGTGAGTTGCATGACGGCGATTATCGGTTTTCAACTGATGGCGTTCGCGTTTTTCACAAAGGTCTTTGCGATTGCCGAGGGGCTGCTGCCGGAGGACCCTAAACTGACGCGTGTACTGAGGTTTTTCACACTGGAGAAGGGCATTTTAATTAGCATTGGGGTTTTTCTAATTGGAATCGCCTTGCTGACCCGAGCCGTATGGCTCTGGGGCAAAGTCCATTTTGGAGAATTACCGTCCATGGAAGAGAATCTAAGACGCCTCATCCCGGCTGCGGCGCTTCTCGTTATTGGAATTCAGGGAGTCTTTTCCAGCTTTTTCATGAGCGCGCTGGGATTGAAGACGAAGGCGCGGAAGCCGCCGGCACTTTAAACTGCGTCGAAGCGTTGAAACGGCTTCGATTCGGGCATTTTTGAAAAGGTTGAACGGCGAGTAAGATTTGGGTGGTTAGAGCGCCAATTATTTAGAGCCTCGTGCCTCGGCTGGACGCAGACCGCCCCATCCCGGCCTTCTCCCCCTGGAGAAGGAGAATAGTCCACCGATGATTGGATATGCTGGCCGGTAGAGGAGACTCGAGTGGTTAGACCGCGAATTAGTCAGAGCAGACATACGTCCGCTGCTACTTTAATTGGCTGGCAGAGAATGGGCGGCAATTGAGGGCTAATCCGGCATTCGCTGAGAAATCGGGTTTTGGGTTTTGATACATGAGACTGACCAGGCTGTCGCTCCGGAAATTTAACCTTAACCCGCACAGTTCAGCGCACTTGAGGGCCAGCCAAAGGGCGCGCCAGGGCAAGGGAACGAATGTGGGCTTTTTCCCCTGGGCTGCGGTAATCTCCCGTATGAGCTCCTTGAACGGCCAGGGCTTTTCATGGGCAGCGGTCAGGATGCGCGGCGGCGTTGCCACGTTGCCAATGGCGAATTTTTCGATGAAAGCGCATAAGTCCTCCTGGTGAACGAGATATTGAATCTGCGAGCCGCTGCCGGCCAGCGGCACAACGGCGGATTTCCGGATTTTTTCCGCAAGCTTCCCAAACATTCCGCCGGCGGTGCCTCCATAGACGAGGCCGGGACGGACAACGAGCGCACCGGCGGCAATGGCCAGTTTCTCAATTTCCAATTTGGCCTTACCGTAGAGCGAACGGCATCCCTCGTAAGCGCTGATACTCGAAATGAAGACGATTTTGGGCACATTCGCCGCCCGGGCCGCTTGCAGCACTTTGCGCGAGCCTTCGATGTTGACGGCGCTGATTTCATCCCATCGCAGCGGCGCGAAGTCGTAAGCGCAATGGACAAAGGCCGTCACACCCGAAAGCAAATCGGGAGAAAGGTCGTCACCCAATTGAAATTGAAATGCCCGCGAGCCGGCCCGGGCCCTGGGACGGCGAGTGAGCTCAAAGATTTCCCAGTCTTGGGACGTGAAGAAATTCTTCAGGCATCCACCCACGTAGCCATTTCCCCCTGTTATGGCGCAAATTTTTTTCATCGAATCAAATATGGCCGATTGCCAATGGCGGGAAATTTAACAATAACGAAATGAAGAAATGAAGAAGAATCGGCGCCTTGGCAGATGAGCCTGGAATCAAGCTGAAGGCCTGATACGGGCGAATTGAACAGATTTCGCGACTTTATTTAGGCGCGGTCGCGTGTTGCGCCAGCCACATCCAATCCGGTAATTGGGAGTTTCCGACCACCCCGGCGAATTTTTTTTGGACAATTTGCTGTTGCGTTATGAGAAGCCCCGGATCGCGCCAGCGGCGGACGTCCACATGGCCGTCGCCGAAGCAAATTGTTGCCGCGTCGCCGTGATAATCAGTGGGTATATTGGGGTAAGTAGGGTTAGCGGGCGGCGGAGTACCGGGCGTAGCCGGCTCCGCTGTCTCGAACGAACCGTCATCAATGCTCTCAGCTCGTTCCTCCATGAATACAAATATATCCGCCGGGTCTGCACCGGCCTTCATGTCCGTCACCTTCGAAAAAACCTTATAAAGCATGCCTGAATAATCAGGAGTAGGCATGGTTTCGGCTTCATAGTATGTGTTGTTGGCGCCTGGCGGCAGACAATTCCACCCCACGTAACAATTCATCGATACCGTCCGGATTAACGGGAAGAAGGGACGAGTCGGCGGAGAACTGCCCGACACAGGGGCAACAACGATGCTTGCAGGACACAAAAACAATTTTGGAATTTTGGTGTAGTCACCAAGCGTGGCATATCTTGTGTTAATTAAGATGGAAGTATTTGTATTGTCAGGGCCGCCCACGCCGCCGGTCAGGCCATTTCCCCCGCTTCCATCAGCGCCTAGCCAACCGGATATCCAATTTTCATTCCAATGGTTGTGTGGCTGCCAAACTTGCTCATCCGACCAATTGTTGCCAACGCAGCCATCGTTGTTGTCACTCGCGTACATGAGCCAGGCCGTGCCCAACTCTTTTTGGTTGTTTATGCAATTGGCAGTTTGTCCCCTGACTTTTGCAGCCTGTAACACGGGGAGGAGGATGGCCGCCAGGATGGCGATAATCGCAATGACGACCAGCAATTCGATGAGGGTGAAAGCTCCAGCAACTTTGGGAGCAACCAGTTTCCAGGGTCGGCTGCCGGACATCAGAGAATCCTCACGCCGTGTTCCCGCCCAACCCGACCGACCACGGGCGCAGGCCCAGTCAGACAATATAGACGCTGATATACCCAACTTCATTTTCGATCCTCGAACTTTCTTCAACCAGCTTATTCTCTCAATTTCCAGGTTATCATTGGGACAGAGGCAGAACAAGGCGGTAGTACGTGTTAGTGGTGTTAACAGGAACTATGAATACGTTCATGCCATTTGACGAGACGAGCACGGAATTCGTGACGTTGATCCAATTGGTTGACATTACGCTGGAGTTTTCCTGGAGCGTGTAGCCGTTCACCGAGCCGGGCCAGACGATGAAGGCATTGCCGCCGGTCACGTCGATGGACTGGGACGGAATGCTCGCGAATTGGAAGTTCTGGATGGTCTGGATGGAGGTATCGCCGCCGAAAGCGCCTGTAAACCCGACGTACGCGGTATCGGAGCCCAAATCCTGAGTGATGTCTCCAACGACCATATTGGTGCTAAAAGTAGCGGCGCCGACTTCGTTGGAGAATGTGAATGCGATGTTACCATTGGCATAATTCATTGACACGTCCACCGGACCGTTCGTCAAATTGACGCTGCCCGGGGGAGTGGTTGAACCGGTGCCGCCATCAATGCCAAAGCCGTATCCGGCACCACCGATACCATTTCCAGGGAAGATATTGATCTGGAACCCAACGCTGGGACTGATTCCGCTGAATCCCAGCGCCCCGCCGCCTGAGCCGGTGGCAGCAGTGCCACGCGGATCATCCTGCAGGCAGAAGGTGATTCCGTCGGCCAGAGGGAAAGTGCTCAAGTATTGCGCCTGATAGGTAAATGAAGCGTGGAATGCGGCAATGTATTGTGGGACATCGAAGAAGAATGTTCCATTGCCCTGGCCGGAGCTGGTGAGGGTCAAGAGGCCGTTAGCGAAAGTTGCGCCCACCCCGGTCTTCCAACCCAATCCGGTTCCGTTGTAAAATGACAACGGAAGAGCACCGGCAACGACGAGCGGCGCCACACTGCTGGTGACCGAGCCATAACTGTTCGCCACGACCACCTGATAGTCGCCCGCATCGGTGGCCTGCGCCGGATTAATGGTCAAAGCAGAGCCTTGTGATCCGCTGATACGGCTATTATCAGCCAGATTTTTCCAATTGGACCCGTTGGCAGAGAATTGCCATTGGTAGGACAATGGAAGTGTGCCGTACGCCGCGACAGAATTGTTGGCGGCGCTGCCCAGAGCTGCAAAAAACGGATTTTGGACGTCTGTAGTAATCTGTGGTTTTCCGGAATAGACATTGACCGAAACCGACGATGAGTTGACCGTACCGTATTGATTGCTGACGGTCAGGTGGTAGCTGTCGCTGGCGAGGTCATCGCTAATAAGCAAAGTGGCATTCGTTTGACCAGGAATGGAACTGTTGACACCTTCATCAAACCATTGATAGGTCAATGGGGTTGAACCGGCGACCATCGTAGAGATCGTCAAGGTAGCGCCCTGATCAAGATTTGTGCTGGAAGGAGGCTGTTGCGTGAAGTACGGAACAATTCCCGCAACATCGTACTGACCCAGAATCTGCTGTGGATTCATGGCATAATTATAAATCGCAACATCGTCCAGGAATCCGAAGAACTGTTCATTGCCCGGACTGGTGGCGACGGATGACCTGGCGCCTATCATGACCGGGACCACGGCCGAATTAAAGATGCCACCGTTTGCAGGCATTGAGGCGCTGGCGACGAGCCGACCGTCAAAATAAAGCAATATATTGCCGTTGGTTTCATCGCACACACCCACAATAAAGTGCCAGATTGAGTCTTGACTCAAATCGACGCTTGTCGCGTCGGCGTCATGGTCACCGCCAGCCGCATCACGCACTTCGAGCCGTAACGTGTTGTGTCCCAGGGCATTTGTAGGTCCGCCGGTGTCGATATTGAATTCCTCACCGTTAAAGAGGCCTTTGGTCACCAGGCCGCCATTCGCCACCTGTTTTTCGTTATATCCATTAGCCCAAACTGCGACCGAGAATTCGGCGTTGCCCGAGGGCGTGCTAAAGTCAACGTTTGAACCAATGCTGCCTGCGAAACTGGCTGTGGTCGCCCAGGAACCAAACAGAACAGAGGTTTCGGTTGGATCTGTGAGCGGATCGTAACCGGTGCCGCCCGAGGCATTGGCAAGCCAAACATTGGTATAAATGCCATTGTTGCCGCTTTGATAATCAGTGCAAATGGTACCGTCATTACCGCCGCTATTATCCGGTCCATCGTTTAATCGCCAATAGCCGATTGGTTGTGCGGCCAGGACCGCCTGTGGGAACGGCGCGGTCGGCGCCGGAATGTAATTCACGGACCAGACCTGACTGGTTACCGAGTCAAAATCGTTTGCCAGGACGCATTGGAAATTGGTTGGGCCGCCCAGCTGGCAGTTTGTGAAGGTCACGCTGGAGCCGGTTGCCCAGCCAACAGCCACTCCATTTGTCTTCCATTGATAGGAAATCGGCGTCGCGCCCACCGCAGAAATGGCGAACGTGGGACTGGAACCGACATAGTTCGTCCCGTCTATATTGGTACCTCCATACAATGTTATTGGGCTTGCATAGGTTATCGGGAACTGTGCAACAAACATGATGTTGGAGACAATGGTCAAGCTTACGGTCGAACTGGTGATCGAGCCGTAGGTATTTGTAATAACGACGTAGTAATTGGTGCTGGCGTCGCTAAGCATCACGGGATTGATGATCAAGTTAAAACCGGTCGCTCCGGCGATGGCAACGTTATTACTATACCATTGATAATAGAACGGCGGGTTGCCGGCAACGGTCACCGTGTTCGTGAAAGCGCCATTGAGGCCGGTGGCCGCTGACACGGGTTGTCGTATGATGGTTGGCGCCGGATTCGCGGTATAGTACAACGATTGAATCTGGCTCAGGGTCAGCGCATTAGTGAAGTAGGCCACATGCGCCGCTTCGCCGGCAAAGTATTGCTGACTCGAATTATAGCTTAAGTCATTTGTCTGCTGGGTGTATGTCGAGTCCGGCGCACCACCGATCGTGGCGTCATTCGTTGACGATCCCGGGATGAGGTTTGTGCTTGTCAACGTGGCGTTAAAAATGCCGTTATCAAGGTAAATTGTCACGTTGGTGCCTACCCCATTGGTGCAAGTGGACTCAAGCACATACATGTGCCACTTGCCATCATTCACATTGTATGTGCCTGAAGCGATAGTTGGCTGGCTCCCCGCTCCCTTGGATCCATAGGCTGTGCTCGTCCTAAACTGAGCTTTCCATGAGTTGTCACTATGGCTGGCCAAACAATTGTACCGGCTGGCAATGAAGGTGTCCATTGGGTTGCCTCTGAACCAGGCGACGAGGGTGAAGTTGTTGGTAACGCCAGTTGGATCTAACAAACGGTTGTAGCCGGCATCCACCGAGCCGACCAACCCGTTAAACGCGCAGGCATTTGTCAGGTTGCCAAAACCGGCATACGACGGTCCGGTCGCGCCTGGAAATGTTCCGGGTTGATAGACGCCACAATTGGCGCCTCTGCCGCCCGTGTTGAAATTGGTCATGCCGGATCCCGCGCTCCCATAATTAGCAGCCGCCGGAAAGGCGCTCCCCGAGGGATACGTCCACTTCGGCGAGTCCATCCGCCAATACATAGCGGGATTATCGCCCAATACGGTCGACTTGTAATTCCCCAACCCGTTTGTTCCGGCCATATAGTGATTGGTAATTTGATTGAACGTCAGGGCATTGGTATAGATGGCTACTTCACCCACGAAACCATGAAATGGATTGGCCCCAAATCCCCGGTTGCACCCAAAAAAGATGGGATCCCAACTGTCGGGCGAAAACTGAGCGCCGGCAACTGTCGGGCCGGGAATGCCTGCCGCAGTGGGCTGACCGGTGGTGATCGGCAATTGCAGATTCATAGCGTTGCTGCCGCCATAAAGCGTGTTGTTCAAATTGGTGCTATAGACGTACAACCAGGCATTGGTGCCATCGAACACGCCGCAAAGGTAAACCCACGAGTTCGCATAGCCGCCGGCGCCGGTCAGGCAGTTGGTATTCGGAATTTCCGCTTCGGCGCCGCCACTATCGCCAACGCCGTTGAAAACGTGAAAACTCCAGGCCGGAGGATGGTTTCCATTCACGAGGTTATAATCGGTCCAGGACGCCGAATAATTCTGACACAGCATCCAGCCGGAACTGGCGTTGGCACCGCCGATGCCACCATTGCCGTTGTGTCCGGTCTGGTTCACCATCGCAACGTAGCTTTGACTGCCCGTCGCCCTCACCCAGGCTTCGACCGAGAACGGTTGCCCGGCCTGTAACGAAACCCGGTTGTCCGTTGTGGGCACGAGCGCAAACGAATTGGCATTGCCCAAAAAATTCCTGGAGCCGCCACTGTCCCCCACTATCGGCCCGAGGTTTGTTGCCTGCGCCTGGCTGCTTGCATAATAAACATTGGCAATGGGTCCCAGCGAACCATAGTTGGTTTCCATGTCGTATCTCGGCGGCAACGTCGTTTCCTGCAACGGCCAGTAGGCGACGGGATTGAGACTCATTACTAAATTGGAGTAAACCGATTGTCCCTTCGCTCCTGTCACCCCCAACGGAATCATTAACGACAGCGCAAATGCTTTGAGCAATTTTGTATTCATATCTTTCGCGGGTTCTTTTCTTAATTTCGGGATTGTTTTAAAGGATCGGGAGATTGATTATTCGTCAGGGCTTTGAATTTGCCCTCTTTACTGACTCGGCTACGGACTCACTCGTTGGGGTTTTCCGTATTTCTATTGAGGATTTGCGACACGCACCAAATTGCCACCGAGGCAGAAACTGCCGAAGGGGGGCCGGCGATACCGTTGTCGGAAAAAACGACATGGATGATTTATAGCATCCTAGCAGGAGCCGTGAAATTGTCTATTGAGGTTTTGCGTTTTTCTATTGAGGTTTTGCGACAAGCAAAATAAATTGTTCTGGCTGTGAAAAAGAAGCTCCGAAAACATCCCGGACAGCGCCGCCAGGTAGGCCTTCTCATCGATTTCTCGCGCTGGTACGGTCGCCGAATCCTTTTGGGTGTCGCCAAATATGTCCGCGAACACCACGAATGGTCCGTACAAAGCGAGGAATGGCGCTGGACCGATCCGGTCCCCTATTGGATTAAGAATTGGAAAGGCGACGGCATTATCGCGTGGCTCGAAACTCCTGAATTGGGCGAGATGGTCCGCAATTTAGGCATTCCGGCTGTTGACGTACGTGGTTCCTCTGGCTGTGGATTGCCGCTTATAGACACGCACAATGAAATTGTGGGGAACCTCGCGGCCGAACATTTCATCCAGCGCGGTTTTCGTCATTACGCCTTTTGCGGGTTCGTGGGTGCAAATTACTCGGATAGCCGCAGTCATTGGTTTCGCCAACGGCTGGCGCGCGCCGGGTTCGGGTGCGCCATTTATGAACCGCCGGAGATTTCCAGGAACACTCAGACCATTGAATTGGAAAAGCGTGGACTCCTGTTTCAGGAAGACCTCGCGCGCTGGCTTAAATCACTTCCCAAGCCACTCGGCGTCATGGCCTGCAATGACATTCGCGGACAACAGGTCATGAACGCGTGCCGCCGGGTCGATTTACTCGTGCCGGAGGAAGTCGCGGTCATCGGCGTGGACAACGACGAACTGTTTTGCGAACTGTCGGACCCGCCGCTCACAAGCATTGCCCTGGATACGTTGCGCATCGGCTACGAATCCGCCGCCTTGCTGGAACACCTGATGTCCGGTAAACGGCCACCGGTTGAGCCAATCCTGATTCCGCCCAAGGGCATTGTCACGCGGCGATCGACAGACGTTTTGGCCATGGACGATCGCCAACTGGCTGCCGGCGCGCGCTATTTGCGGGAACACGTCTTCGATGCCATTTCCGTCAATGACATGGCCCGCGCTGCGGGGATGTCGCGCCGGGTCTTTGAAAGGCGTTTTGTCGCGCAGGTGGGGCGAGCGCCCAAAGCCGAGGTCCTGCGCCTGCGCATCGAACGAGTCAAAGATTTGCTGGCGGACACCGATTGGTCCCTGGCCCAGATTTCCGAGCGCACCGGCTTCAAACACAGCGAATATCTGCACACTGTCTTTACTCAAAAGACCGGCACCACGCCCGGGAAGTTCCGCGCCGCAGCCCGGACGGCCAACGGAGAATCGTCGCTTAATTACACAGAAACGCTCATGCGCTAGTGCGCGCCTGGTTGAATCGTTAAAATGTTAAAACGTTGAAACGATCGGGACTATCGGTGATTCCTTAACCGATCTGTTCACGGATGACCGCCGCGATTTCCTCGTTTGTAGAGAAGATGGGGGTGAACAAACTGCGCAGGCGCAAGACGAGGACTTCCAGGCTTTGCAGAGCGGGATCAAAGACCGTTTCCAGGGCCACCGGAGAAACATCGCCCAGGCTTTTGCAAAAGGCATTGGGGCCGGTGTCCGGGAAAAAGCGCAAAAGCAGGCTGATGGTTTCAAGCCATATCGGGCCATGAATTGCCGACCAGGCTTGTTGACTGGTGTAACCGGATTCTACCAATGCACCGGGCCCGAGCAAATCGAAAAGACGGGGATCGGTTTGGATCAACTTTTGGAGCTCAGCTACCCGTTTTTCCGGGTCGGCGGCGTTGTCATTGACGCGGCGGGCCAGGCTCAGAATTTCATCCAGCAACACAGGCAAATTTTTCAGATTGTTTGCAAGCAAAATGCGGACTCCGATGACGCCCAGCGAGAACAAATCACAAGGAGAACTCAACAAAGGCCGGATTTCGTAGGGAGCTTTGGAGAAGCGCACCCCGGCCGATCCTTTGAGCCTGGCCACGACGGCTTCAGAAAGCGTGGCCGGGAGAGTACGGAAGCGTGCTTCTCTTGGGCCGGCGTCTGATTTTTGAAGGTGGCCATAAAACTCAAGCCGTTCCTCGCCCAGCGGCAGCTTAAACCACAGCAAATCGTGCGGGTCCGCCGCCAGAAAATCCTCGGCGACCAACGTGCCTTCCAAAACAACGCGGTCACCCGACATTTGGACCTCTCGAATTTGCGCGCTGGCGATGCCGAAGGAATGTGTGCCGACACTTCCAGGAAAAAATGGCGTCGGCTCATTTTTTCCCAGCCGCACAAAGTACTTGTGTTCTGTGGACTGAATTCGCAGCGGAAATGCCTGTCCCGTCCTGACCAATTGCGATTCCGCCGACCAAAGCGCGGGGAAAAGGTCTCCCGTTTGTCCGATATAAACGCGGAAACTGGCCGGGGAAAGGTTCAGAAGTGGAACCTGGTGGACTTTTACAAAGGCGCGGACCCTTTTCAAAAGGTCGTACAGGAGTTGGAGTTTCAGGAGAAAAATTTCATTGAGCCGCTCGCCGGCGCTGGATTTCCCGTGGAGCAAAAATGGAAGTCCAGTCGGGTTGGCTGACCACTCCTTGAGTTCCGCGTAAACGTTGTCCGGCAAAATGACCGACGTCTCCGAATTGGCCTCGTTCCATGCCTTGCCCTCCAGAATTTGCAGATAGCTTTCCAATTCCAGCGGGCAGTGGCGGATAACGCGGACAAACCCGCCGGCGGGATTAAAAATCGCGTGTACGCCAAGACCCGCGGCAAATTCATCCAATCCCTGGACATGTGCATTTACAGGAGCATCAACCGTGGTGGCGATAAAGGTTTTGGCATCCTTCAATTCAGGCTGGAACAAATAGCGGTACGGGCTTGTCGAATATCCGGGGAGATCGCGGGATTTCAGCAGCTCATCATCTTTGCAAACGCGCCACGGCGCGATCTCAATCGGCGCAAAAGGACCATATTGATCAGATCGCCTGATTAAAATCGGCCCCGGGTTCTCTTCCTCCATTCGTGTGCCGATGATTGCATTTGGCCGTTGTTTCCGCAAAATGGCGCTATCCAGGCTCCAGCGCAAATCGAAGAAGGCGTTGGTCAATAGTTCATCCCGCCCCGCATACTCCAGTTGTTTCGCGTCCACTATCTGCACGTAGACTTCTACCCATTCCTGGATATTCCCCAGGGCATCGCAAACGGCGCCAAGATAAACTCTGGCGCCAGGAAGATCGCGCAACAAAACAAACGGGTTATTACCCACATTGCCGCCCGTTTGCGCGAGAACACAAATCGCCAGCGGGACGGAATCATCCACCCGGTGAATGGGCGCCAAAATGCAGCCCCTGGGCAGGGCCGAAGTCGCGAAGCCGCTGTTTGCCATTGCAGCGAATTGTGCCAAGTTCGTGGTCGGAAGCAAATGGAGTTTTTAATTTTCATGGGATTCAGGAACTCTTTGACAATGAGGATGAGAAGGAAGGAAACACGGCCGGCATTTATTGCTTGCCTGCCTCCGGCCAATTACGCAGTATGAAAATCAATAGGCAGTTATGAAGATATTCAAATTTTCATTATTGGCGCTTGGCGCTTTGATCATCCTCTCCCTCACCGGTTGCAGCACCGGTCCCTCGGCGTGGAACCTTGAAATCAGGAAGACCACCGGAAGCTCCATTCAGGTGGACCTGGTGGGCGTCACGGAGAGTGAAAAGCCCAAGTGGCAGAATTACAGCATGGACAACTACTGGAACAATGAAAACGATCCGCGCAGGGCGGGCGCGCTTAAGCTGACTCATTTTTTTGAATCGAAGCAGCCTTGGATTGTATCAAAGGACGATCCCATTTGGCAGAAATGGTTTACGCAAGGAGACACAGAACTGGCCATCATAGCCAACCTGCCCGGGGCAAACTTCCCCTCAGGAGAAGGCGACCCGCGTTTAAATTTTTTCCCGTTGAATAAAGGTTCCTGGAACGCAAAGAAACATACGCTGGTTTTTGAAGTACAGGACACCATCGTCAAGCCGGTTACGCCACAGAAGTGACATGTTGGCGGACGGAAAAGACATGGAAATGGCAGTGCAGCCGCTCAACGCGGGAAAAGTTTAAAAACTCCATTTTTTGCCGATGCCTGTTTTTGGCGAGTATGAAACCAATGACGAGCCGCTCGCTGTCACGCCTGCAAGAAACCAGACCACGACAGTCTGGCTGGCGCGAAAGAGCGGCGCGTCTGATGGCCGTCAATTTGCCATCAAAAGCGTGGCAGTCCACCGAGACGAACGGACGCACGTTTCGGACGAAACCCTCGGCGCCGATCCCGGCCTCGAGTTCATTGAAACCGTCAAACAACTAAAAAAGGCGCAGGCCGACGGCTCGCGTGATTTTGCGCCGCTCCACGCGTTTGGCACTTCCGATTTGGGCTGCTGGTATGCCACCGATTATTGTGCGCGTGGTTCGCTTAAAACCTGGATTAATCTTCGCGGGGGCGTGGATTCAGCGGCCGTCCGCCACGTTGTCTCGTCTTTGGCCGAAGGGTGCAAATCGTTGAAAAAGATTTGCGGGCGCTCCCACGGAAACTTGAAGCCCAGCAATGTTCTCTTGCAGGGCAAGGCACGTCCGTTGAAGTCCACGCCATTGCTGATGGTTGATCCGATGCCCGTTTCGACTTCGCGCATCTCCGGGATGGACACGCAAAACCGGGCAATGGTCGAGAATATATTCGAAGCGCAGGACCTGCGGGCCATCGGCGAAATCATCGTTCAATTGGTCGAAGGCCGTCTCATCGAGAGGGAATCCGACTATGCTTATCCCATAGAATCCTCAGCCGACTGGCAAAAGCTCGGCAAAGGCGAGCGGCGCTGGCGCGAGCTTTGCAACCGTCTTCTGGACCCGCAATTGGAGTTGGAAAAGACCAATCTCGATTGGCTGGCGCGGGAATTTCCCGCAGGGGCAGGCGCGCAAAAACTTTTGGTTCCGCTCGCGGCCGCCCTTGTCGTGGGCGCGGCGGGCCTGGTCTTTTATCTTTACGCCGCCGGCCGCTTTGAACGCCACGTTAGCGCGGCTGACACGGCCCAAAATGACGATGACTTTATCGGCGCCGCACAGGAAATCCGCAAGGCCCTGAAAATGAGACCCGCCGACCCGGGAGCCCTCAAGCTGAGCGCAAAAATTTTCACCGGCCTTGTGCAGGCTGCACAAAACGAAATAAACGATGGAAATTGGAAGACGGCGCAACAGGAAATAGACCTGGCAACCACGCTGAAACCGGGCGACCCTGCAGTGACGCACCTTAACCAGGAAATTCAGCGCGGAACAGGTTATCAGGCGGCTTTCGATGCCGGGCAACAAGCCTTCGAAAATAAGAATTACGACGAAGCTATTCGACAGGCCAAAATTGCGTTGGAAGACACTCCGGGGGATAACCAGGCTCAACTGTTGGAAACGCAGTCCGAAACGGCAAAGAGGGCAATTGAAATACAGGAAAGCAGCGCGCGGGACCAGGGCTATCAAATGGCCATCGCCGCGGCCCGCGCCGACTTCGCGGCGGGAAAGTATGACGAAGCTGTCCGCCAGGCTGATATAGCCCTGGACTATAGGCCGGGAGACTCCGACGCCAGCAATCTAAAAACCCAGGCGCAGAATGCAAGCGAGGCGGCCGTGGCCAAGGCCAATGAGACCCGGCAGGCGTATGAAACGGCAATGCAAGCTGGCCGAAATGCCCTCGAAAAAAACAATTTCGACGAAGCCATCCGGCAAGCCAATCTGGCGCTGAACAACAGAGCCGCCGACGCGGACGCCACCCATTTGTTGAATGAAGCCAAGAGCCAACAAAGGATCGCCGCCGAGACACAGGAGTTGCAAAATAAATATAAAGGCGCGATGTCTGCCGGAAAGGAAGCACTTTCTGATGGCAACTATGCTGAAGCCATTCACCAGGCGAAAATTGCCCTCGACAATGTTCCCGGCGACTCCGAGGCCATAAAGTTGCAAAATGACGCAGCCGAAGCCCAGTCCCACCACGAAAAATACGCCGCCGCCATGACCAACGGACGCACGGCGCTTTCCGACAAGCGTTACGAGGAGGCCATCGAGCAGGCTAACATTGCGCTGGAAAACGAACCAGCCGACAACGAAGCAGCGCAATTGAAAATGGACGCCCAGAACCAGGAGAAAGCCGCGGCTGAAGAACTACTCCATCAGCGCAATTACCAGGCGGCGATGGCTGCCGGCAGGGAGGCGCTTCGAATGGGCAATTATGATATCGCCATCGCGCGGGCCAAGGTGGCCCTCGACAACAAGCGTGATGACCCTGATGCAATCGGGTTGGAAAATGAAGCTGAGGACCGGGCTAAAGCCGCCGCGGAGGCCGCGGCCCGGCGGCAAAATTATAACACGGCCATGGTTGCCGCACAGGCGGCATACGATAAAGCCCACTATAAGGAAGCGATGAACGATGCGGACACGGCCCTGGAGAATGAGCCGGGCGATCCCCACGCCCAACAATTGAAGAATGATGCCCAGGCCAAACAGCAGGCAATCGATGCTGCCCTGGCCAGAGAACAAAGGTACCAGAACGCCATGGTTCAGGGACGCGCCGCGTTATCAGAGGGCAGATTTCAGGAAGCCGTCCGGCAGGTAAACATCGCGCTCGAAACCAAGCCCGGCGATCCCTCGGCAAAGGAATTGCAAAGCGATGTGCAGGAACGTTTATTCACTTACTATATTGCGACTGGAAATGCTGATTTGACAAAAGGCGATTACAAGGGAGCGATAGAATACGCGAAAGCCGCCTTGACCATAAAGGATGATCCGGGCGCGCAAGACATCTTAAACAAAGCTGAAACGGAGAAAAAAACCCTGGACGGACTGGATGCCCAACTCAGCATTCTGATGAAGTCTTTTGGTGTGAGCCAGGAGAGAGGCTCATCTGTCGTTCCCACCCCCAATCCCAAGGTGACGAAGATCACGGAAATAGATGATATCACTCAATACCTCACGTGGACGACCAACCTTGAACAAGCTTACGTTAAGGGAGGTTGGCTCGACCTGGAAAAACGCCAGGACATCATCCAGCGCGTCCGGAAAAGCCTGAATAATTACTGACCGAGGACGTCGAATCCGGTCAAAAATGTGAAGCGGCGCGTTGTAGGAATTTTCCCCTCCCAATCGTTCCCACAAATTTCCCGTCCCGCACCGCCATCTCGCCGCGCACTGTTACCACAGCGGGACGCCCTTCGATTTTCCAGCCTTCGAAGACGTTATAATCGACGTTGACCTGTTGCGTTTTCGCGGAAATTTTTCCCCGGTATTTTGGGTCAAAGACCACCAAATCAGCGTCCGCGCCGATTTGAATGGTCCCCTTGCGCGGGAACAAATCGAAAGTCCTGGCCGCCTGCGTACTGGCGCAATTGACAAAGGTGTGCAAATCAATTTTCCCTGCCTTCACGCCGTATGTATAAAGGACATTTATACGGTCCCCGAGCGACGGAATGCCGTTGGGAATTTTCGTAAAATCATTTTTTCCCATGACCTTTTGCGTCTTGAAATCAAACGGACAATGGTCCGTTGCGACCGTCTGGACCAATCCGTCACGCAGGCCGTTCCATAAAATCTGCTGGTTGCTTTTGTCGCGGAGCGGCGGCGACATGACATATTTGGCGCCTTCAAACTTTGGCTTTTCCGCGTAGCTCTTATCCAGCGTGAGATACTGGATCAAGGTTTCGACGCTGACACGCACCCCGCGTTGCCTCGCCGCAATCGCCTCGTCGAGCGCTTCTTTGCAGCTTAAATGTACTATGTAGATTTCCGCGCCGGTGGTTTCGGCGAAACTCATCAGGTGATGAACTCCCTCGGCCTCGACGCGCGGCGGACGGCTCTCGTAATGCGAGCCGGAACCGGTTTTTCCAGCAGCCAGCAATTCCTTCTGCAACTCGGCAATGAGCGTTTCATTTTCGCAATGCGCGGTGACAATCACGCCCAACTCCTTCGCCAGTTTGAGCGTGCGATACAATTCGGTGTCGTCCACGCCAAACGCGCCTTTATACGCCAGGAAGACTTTAAACGAACTGATGCCGCGTTTGACGATTTCGCGCAATTGACCTTCGGTCTTGTCGTTAAACTTCGTAACACCCATGTGAAATGAGAAATCACACGCGGATTTTCCCACGGCCCGGCTCATCCAAAAATCGAACCCCTCCAGCGTGTCATCCTTGCGCGGCGGAGCGCACATTTCGATCAGCGTGGTCGTGCCCCCCACCAGCGCCGCCCGGCTGGCAGTTTCGTATGTGTCCTTTGCATACGTGCCCATGAACGGAAGGTAAATATGCACGTGCGGGTCGATGAATCCTGGAAAGACGTATTTCCCCTTTGCATCGATGACGTCCGCGCCCGGCGGGGCCTGAAGGTCATGGCCAATGCGGGTGATCGTTTCGTTCTCGCAAAAGATATCGGCGACGTATCGTTCGCTCGCCGTAACAATTTCCCCATTTTTAATCAGAAGAGACATCGGGGGAAAAATTAAGCGGATTTGTTCGCCGTGTCGAGAGCATCCCGGTCCCGGAGTGGCGACGGCTCGTCGTCATGGTTCTGGCCATGGGGTGAGGATGAGCATGACGAGGACCCGCCTTCGCTCCGCTACGGCGCGGCAAGTGAGGATGATTCCCCCGCTCCCGGGTTGGTACACATTTCTTTTCCATAGATAACGCAACGCGCAACGAGATTTGTTTTTAGGGAGAAATATGCGGTTTTACTGGGATTTTTGGAGGTTTTGGGTATGGTGACGCGCAACGAGAGTGCCAGGACAGAATGAACAGAATTTGCAGAATTTTTAACCGTATAGAGCGCAAAGAACTCAAAGAATGCGGATTGGTTTCTGGTCAAAATGTCTGGTGCACCAGAAATGATCCGGCGGTTCAACGCGCGACGTGCTTAGTTAGAGCGCGCTCATGCGACGCTGCTACCAGAACGAGGCGCGACACATTTTTTGTGTATGGGTGAGGAAACTGGAAACGAAGCCCAAATTTCACGAATCGAGGCGAAAAATGGTGCTTTTATTGGGAATTTCAACGCTTTTGTCAGTTCCGAGGCGAAACGAGGAGGACTCGGAGGTTTTTGAGCCATAGATGGGCACAGATCCCCATAAATGAAACTCGGATTTCTGACAACCGATTGGCTGACCGAAGCGCTCCCGTTATCAATTTTCATCTGTGGCTAAATGAATCGGCCGCCAGTCACCGTTTCCACTACCCTCATTGGACCGTGTCCCGAGACCCGCTCAAAGTGACAATACGTATTCGCAGAGATCGTTAATCTGGTGGTCGGTCAAATAGCGCACTTCACCATGTTTGCCCTGTATATTTCGGGTGGTAAGGACGTCGCGAATTGTCACTGCGGAGCCGTCGTGCAAGTACGGAGCGGTCCGCCAAACTTCAACTAGCGTCGGCGTTGTGAACGAACCGGTTGTTTCGTCATATGAAGCGCGCGTGCCGACATCGTGGGAATGCGAATCTGTATAGAACCCGGGGACATGGCAATCTGCACACCGCGCCGAATAAAAGAGCTTCTTGCCACGTCTGGCGGCGGCGGAGAGTTTGCCACCGACAAGGTACGGGCTTGGTGCTGGTTTAAGTGACTTTAAGTATGCATCTATTGCAGATGCCACTTCCGGCGGCTGATTTGTAAACAAGAGGAACTTAATTCTGTCCGATACAGTAGGTGCGAAGTGCCCTTTTGGATCTGAACCAGGAGACGTTTCGTATGAAAGAAGCAGGCTCTTCGTATGCCTCGGGTTGCCAAATCCTAGTTCGGCGGGCAGGTCCCAATCAAATCCATCACTCCTCGCTTCACCCGGATGACAGCTCGAACAGCTTTGCCAGCCTTGAAAGCAAATGTCTGCGTCGTGGAAATAAAAATCGCCTCGGCGGACAATATCCATTGGCTCATTATCGCCAAGGGCGATTGTTTGAATATTGGATCGGGGGGCATCGAGGTTTATTACATTGAGCGTGTCGGAATAGTAATTGGCGACGTAAAGCTTTCGGCCGACAATCGCCAAGGCATGAGGGCCGAAGTTTCCCACAGGAAGTTTGATGCGCTCACGGGCGCCCGTCAGAAACGGCAAAACGTTATCTATCCCTTCGCTCCGTGAAACGAAGGTCAGCACGGGACTCTTAACTGGCGGATCCCGGCCCGGTCCGGTTGCGCTATCCGGCAGGTTCGCCAAAAGTTTGGGAAAATCAATAATGCTGACTTCGTGCGTTCCTGCATGTGCGACAGCCAAGGTCTTTCCATCCGCAGACCACGCCGTTCCCCATGGGTCCGCAGCGCCGTGATCCGGTTCGTCCAACAGAACCGTGTAACGAATTTTCAATTTCGCTAAGTCTATGATCGTCAGGGCGTTTGCATGAATCCATCCGAGGATTATTTGAGTCGCCGACCAATTGAAGCTGGAGACGGTATGCGTCACAACCGCGTATTTTCCGTCCGGAGACACCGATATATCGTGCAACGAGCTGCTGCCGCTGGGCAATTTGAGTTCTTTAATAATCTTGCGCTGCTGAACGTCAATCACACTGACGACAGCGGCAACATTGTCTTGATCTGCCCGGCTCAACGGTAGGTGATTGGCGACCATGAGAAATTTGCCATCTTTTGTAAGCGCGGCAGAAACAGGCTCGCGCTGGACAGGAATAGAGTAAATCTCGCGCCGTTCGTCCAAATCAATTACGCTGACGTCGTTATCGAACCGGTTGCAGACATACAATGTTTTACCGTCTGGACTAACGACAGGTGCCATGGCACTGTGACCGGCAGGCACTGTCGCCGCCACTTCCCTTCTTTTCAAGTCAACGACGCAAACCTCGCTTTGTGGCGTGGCGCAAGCGATGTAAAGACTTTCGCCGTCAGGAGAAACACACAGGCCGGAGGGTTGGCCCGGAGCCGCGATTGAATCGCAAGCCTTATTTTCGCTGCCGTCAACCAACATTATTCGACCAGACGTCCCACTTTCCACGTAGAGCGTACTTGCTCTTGAGGAGAATACGACGGCGGCAGGCGAGTCCGATGATCCCGTTACCGTAATGCAACAAAGTGCGAGGAATAGACGAATAGCCGGCATCTCGCACAAGAAACCCAATTGCCAATCCGATCTCATGCGCGTGCGAAGTGCTCAAGGTTGATTATCAAGTTCTCCAGTTGGTCGGCGTCTAATCTCGGTTGTTCAATGTTCTTTTTAGAAGTTTCGATAGCTTTATCTCTTCAGATGCTGACAACGGTTCGTTCGACATTTTTACCGCGTAGCTGGAAGACTTGCCGTCAGATTCGGCGATTGCCCTTGATAGACTGCGGATACCGGTCGCATTCTTCAAACAAGCACTGAGTCCCTTCCGCTCAGCAAATGCAACGACCTCATCGCGCGTGCCGCCCTCAATTGTTATCATAAATGTCGTAGATATTTGTGTGACACTACACAGGCATTAAGGCAAATTCATTTTGGGCAGAAAATCTTGTCATATAGATCTTGATCCCAGGGCAGGGGACGTATCGGCTTATGCTTCGATTTACGCCACGGTGTCATGTCGGGCGCCTTAAGAATTCCTTTGCTGTATCCTGTGTGCGTCTGCTCGTCAGTAAAAGCCCACGGGTCGCCATCGAGAGTGAGCGCAACACTGTTACCCGAATCTGTCCAAAGCAGCTTAAATTCTGGAGGCTGTTTAAACATCAACGGCTTCAAATTTTGCTGTACAATTCCCGGATAAATCCGCTGCAATTTCTGTTCTTCGGGCCATGAGCGCTTGTGCCGGTACAACCATGTGAAATCTTGCGAAAGCCAATCGAGACCTCGCGGCTTAGCCCCTGGTATTGACGAATTGATCCACGCGGGCATCAACTGGAAAGAAACTACGTCACCGGTGTCCAGAACGACGGCGGTGCGTAGGGAGATCGTGTTTTCCTGTTCGAGTAGTGTTTGCGCTTTCTCCATCGCTCTAAGGAAAATATAGCTCATTTGCCAAAATTCAATACCGCAGCTTGTGCCGCGTCAAAGTTCTCTCGAGCCGCTTGCAGTACGGTATTGGCTTGCGTAAGTTGAGTTTTCGCATCTTGCGCTGCGAAAAACACTTCGTCGCTTATTTCATCTGGCGAGTCAGCGTTCCTAGCAGCAATGGACAGCTCCTCGCTAGCTTGAGTAAATCCGGCGTTTGCATCTGCCGCGCTTTGTCGTGCCACACTCAAGGCGGTTCCATAAAGGGGTCAGTTCCTAGTATTATAGTATTTATTCTCATCGCGCTTCACGCCGGTGCCAGTATAGCAAATGGTTCAAGTATGTTGAAGCGCCCATCTTCAACCGTTGTGCAATCCATTTAACTGTGGCCGGCGTTTCCGCGCGGAGCCGTATCGCCATTTTGACTTTCTCCGGGTCGCCTTTGGGGCGTGCCTCCAAATCCACTTCCTTCCACCCCACCCGCCTTAGCCCGTCCTGGACAATTCGTTCCGACTTCTCCAATGCGCTTTCCGTCCGTTCCTCGCCGAAATGATTCGCGCCTATCTTTTCATCCATCTGCGCCAGCAACTCCTTCCGAAACTCCTCAGTCCCCAAACACCATCCGCGTCGCACCATTTTCAATTGTTTTGGATCGTCATCCGCCATTCGCCGCAACTCCATCCGTTGCGCAAATTCCCG
Source organism: uncultured Verrucomicrobiae bacterium (assembly GCA_963845665.1). Lineage (GTDB taxonomy): Bacteria > Verrucomicrobiota > Verrucomicrobiia > Limisphaerales > UBA11358 > UBA11358. Next base: position 282,304 of record CAWJTA010000004.1, on the reverse strand, counting down.
GCGGCCCTCCTTGCTGTCACGAGGGATTCCGTGCTCACCTAAGAGCCGGTCAACACGCAGCCAACCCGGTCGCTTCCGCCGCGACTCCAAATACAACCCGAGGCTGCTCCACTGGTAAGCGCTCAGGCGCTGTTCCAATCGCAACATCTTCGCCCGCGCTGGATTCAAGTGAACGTAATCACAGACGGTTTTCAAATAGCCGTTACCGCTACCGTCCACAATCAGAGATTTATAACGACCGCTGAACAGATGGCCAAAGAGTTTATGACGGTGGTTGAAGCGGGAGGTATAGGTCCCCAGGAGCCATTTCATTCCGACGACCAGGTTGGCTTCCGGAGTCTCGACGACTAGATGAAAATGGTTTGGCATCAGGCACCAAGCGTGTACCTGCCAATTGGTTTTCTCGCACGCTTCGCCAAGCGTAGTTAAAAAACGGCTGCGATCTTTATCATCCTTAAAGATTGGCTCTCGGCGGTCGCCGCGATTCATCAGGTGATAGATCGCACCTGGATATTCCACTCTCAGCTTTCGCGCCATGTCTCGAAACGTATCACGGATGAAGCAAGCGTCAAATAAATACTAATATACTAGGAACCGACCCCTTAGACGAGACGGCGCAGCGCGCCATCCCTACCCACCACTCGCCAGTTTTTACTTTTTAATTTTTAACCGTGAGTTAAGCTGCTTACTCGCGCATGAAAAGCTATCGCCGTTCGGTTCTGTCCATTCTCATTTTCGCAGCCTTCCTTTTTATTGCAGCCTGTTCATCTCAAGCCGGAGCGATTATCGGACAGCTTCCACGCCCGGCGGCTGACGGGCCGGTCCCGGCGGGTTCGACTTCGAACCTCGATTCGGGCGACAATGCGTGGATGCTCGCCAGTTGCGCGCTGGTTCTGATGATGACCGCGCCGGGCCTTATTCTTTTCTACGGCGGACTGGTCCGCGCCAAGAACGTGCTGGCGACGATGATGCACAGTCTAATCCTAATGGCGCTGGTGTCGATGATATGGATGATATTCGGCTACAGCATGGCATTCGCGCCGGGAAACGCATTTGTGGGAAACCCTCTCACTTATTTCATGTTGAACGGAGTCGGCGGCGCGCCAAACCCGGATTATTCCAGCTCCGTGCCGCAGGAAACGTTTATGCTCTTTCAAATGATGTTTGCGATCATTACACCAGCGCTAATCAGCGGGTCTGTGGCTGAACGAATCAAGTTCAAAGGATATGTGCTATTTGTGCTGCTTTGGGTCACGATCGTCTACTTTCCGTTGTGCCACATGGTATGGGGCACGGGCGGATTTTTTAACTGGGCGCTTGGAGGGCGGATTCCGGTCCTGGACTTTGCGGGTGGCACGGTCGTGCATGTCAGTTCGGGCATCTCCGCTCTTGTCTGTGCCATCCTGCTTGGTCGGCGCGCCGGGTATCTGCACGAACCGATGATGCCGCACAATGTGGTGTTATCGCTGATTGGCACCGGCCTGCTGTGGGTAGGCTGGTTCGGCTTCAACGCAGGCAGCGCTCTCACCGCCGGCACGCTGGCCACGAGCGCGTTTGCCGCCACTCACTTTTCCGCTGCGGCCGGCGCTTTAAGCTGGGCGTTTGTGGAATGGTGTCACAAAGGCAAACCCAGTGTCCTGGGCGCTGCGTCCGGCATGATCGCAGGGCTGGCGACCATTACGCCGGCCGCGGGATTCGTCGGAATCCCGGCCGCTTTTTGCATTGGTTTGTCCGGCGGCGCCGTTTGTTATTTCGCCGTCACGAAACTCAAAGCCATCTTCGGTTACGACGATGCCCTGGACGTTTTTGGCGTTCACGGCGTGGGCAGCACGGTGGGACTCCTGGCGCTGGGCGTTTTTGCCAGCGCCGCCGTGAATCCGGCCATCACCAGTACCTATCACGCCAATGGCGCCACGGTGTCCCTGACCGGAGGCATGCATCAATTGGGTAACCAGACTATTGCCGTAGTTTTTACCGCGGCATATGCCGGGATCATTACGTTTATTCTATTTAAGATCGTTGACGCGTGCGTCGGTTTGCGCGTGGATATTGAAGATGAAAGCCTCGGCCTGGACCTCACCCAGCATGGTGAACGCGCTTATAGTGAATAAGATCAAAGCTCAAACTTAAATTATGAAAAAAATCGAAGCCATCATCAAACCGTTCAAACTTCAGGAAGTCAAAGACGCCCTGAGCGAAATTGGAATCCACGGCATGACTGTGTCCGAAGTCAAAGGATTCGGACGCCAGAAAGGCCATACGGAAATCTACCGGGGCAGCGAGTACACCGTCGATTTCCTGCCAAAGGTCAAAATCGAAACGGTGCTGCCCGACAATATGGTCAAGCAGGCGATCGAGACCATCGTTAAGGCCGCCAAAACCGGCAAAATTGGCGATGGAAAAATATTCGTCTCCTCCATCGCCGAAGCGCACCGCATCCGCACGGGCGAAAAAGATGAGAATGCGGTGTAGCAGGCGCCGGGGGAAAAGAGGCAGTGGATCTTTGGGGATTACGGGGCAGAAGTTCGGAACGCCAGTGGCGCTTTGCATACCAGCCTATGGCAACATTCCATGAACCGAATGACATTCTCATTCGAACGACTCGCCCTCACCCCGGCCCTCTCCCGCTGGGAGAGGGGGAATTGTTCGCCGATGGTTGGCAGCGACGGGCAAATTAATCGGTTCATGGTCCCAATGCGTGGAAAGAAAATCGGAAGGGGGCATTCCATGAAACGTCGTTCGGGTGGGTGCACGCGAATCGTTCCGCCCGCTATACGGGCGGTGACGGCGGTGGCAGCGCCACTTGCGAAGAGCGCCGTCCCTACCACCTTCGGTTCTACTTTTCGCGATGCCAGACGTCTCCCTCGCCATAACTAAACCACCGGCTGGTCGTCACCTTCTGTTGGGTAAAAAATTGGACCCCTTCCCTGCCCTGCATGTGCAGGTCTCCAAAAAATGATTCGTTCCAGCCGTTGAATGGAAACCACGCCATTGAGGCCGGCACGCCGATATTAATGCCGACCATGCCACAGTTGATTCGATGTTTAAACTCGCGCGCTGCCTTGCCTGAACGGGTAAAAATCGAAGCGCCGTTGCCATAATTGGATTTGTTCGCCAGCTCAATTGCCGCGTTCAAATCCTCCATATGCATGACGTTGAGGACGGGCCCGAAAATTTCCTCGCGAGCCACAGACATTCCGTTTTGTACCTGGTCAAGAATCGTGGCGCCTACAAAAAAGCCATTTGGCGCTTCAGCCACTTTCACGCCTCGTCCGTCCGCGGGGATTTTTGCGCCCTCTTTCACACCGGCCTCAATTAATTCCAACACGCGATCGCGGTGCTGCCTGGTGATGAGGGCGCCCATATCCGGCTGCGTTTCTCGGTCCGTGGGACCGACTTTGATTTTCCGTGTGGCCTCAACCAGCGCGGGCAAAACCGTTTTCTCGGCCCCGCCCACAACCACCGCCGTCGAGCCGGCCATGCAGCGTTCCCCGGCACAGCCAAACGCCGCTTCAATCACGCCACGCGTCGAATTTTCCACGTCGGCATCCGGCATCAACAAAACAAAATTCTTTGCGCCGCCGTTGGATTGCACACGCTTGCCGTGTTTTGTGCCGGTTTCATAGATGTATCTGGCCACCGGAGTCGATCCGACAAATGAAACCGCCTTTACTTTTGGATGCGTGAGCAGGCCGTCCACCACTTCACGTCCGCCGTGAACGATATTCAAAACGCCCTTTGGCAGGCCGGCCTTTTCGAGCAGCCTTGCGATTTTGATGGCCGTAAGCGGGACTTTTTCACTCGGCTTGAGTACAAATGTATTTCCGCAGACCATCGCAACCGGGTACATCCAGAGTGGAACCATGGCCGGGAAATTAAACGGCGTGATGCCAGCGCAAACGCCGAGCGGCTGACGGATAGCCTCACAATCAATGCCTCGCGCAATATTCTCCAGGACTTCGCCCATAAGCAATGAGGGGATGCCACAGGCGAATTCCACCATCTCGATGCCGCGTTTTACGTCCCCACGCGATTCAACAAGGGTCTTGCCATGCTCCCGCGTGTTGCAGCGCACGAGCTCCTCAAAATTCTCCTCCAGCAACATTTTGAAACGGAAGAACACACGCGCGCGCTCGACGGGTGGCGTTTCCATCCACGCCGGAAATGCCGCGGCTGCCGCTTCCACAGCGGCGTTTACTTGAGAAAATCCACCGGCAGGACATTCGGCTATGACTTCGCCGATGGATGGGTTAAAAACCGGCGTGCCGGGAATTTTTGGCTCAAGCCATTCGCCTCCAATGTAAAAGGGACAGGAATCCATTTTGGTCATAAGTCAACTTATCGCTTTTCGAGTGGTTCCACGCTACGCTGCGCCGGCCCGACGTACTGCGACATTGGACGGATCAATGCGTTGTTCGCGAGTTGTTCCATGATGTGCGCCGTCCAGCCCGTGATGCGAGCCATCACAAAAATGGGCGTGTACATATCGATATCCAGGCCCATCATGTAATACGCGGGGCCGCTGGGAAAGTCGAGGTTGGGATGGATGTCTTTCTGTTCCAGCATGGTCGCTTCGAGCACATCGGCGATCTCAAGCCATCGCGTTTCACCGGTGAATGCCGCCATCTTTTGGGCGTATTTTTTCATCGTAGGCACCCGGGAATCTCCATTTTTATATACGCGATGCCCAAAGCCCATCACTTTGCGTTTCTCTCTCAATGCTTTCATCATCCAATCGCGGGCGATTTTCGGATCGCCAATTTCCAAAATCATATGCATCACCGCCTCGTTCGCACCGCCGTGCAACGGCCCTTTAAGTGAAGCGATGCCCCCCACCACGCCGCTATAAAGGTCGGATAAACTCGATACGACCGTTCGCGCGGTGAATGTCGAGGCATTAAACCCGTGCTCGGCGTAAAGCGTGAGCGAGACATCAAAGGCGCGCACAACTTCCGGAGCGGGGATGCGCCCGTGGCAAACGTGGAAGAAATTCTCCGCCATACTTAAATCAGCGCGTGGCGGGATAAATTCCTGTCCTTTCCGAAACCGATAGAATGCGCCAATCATCGTCGGGATTTTTGCCAGCAAGTCGATCGAGCGATTCAAATTGGTTGCAGCGTCGGTTTTCTCCGGTGACGCGTCTTCCATTCCAAAAAAGCTCACCGCCGTACGCAATACATCCATTGGATGCGCCGTGCGCGGAAACCTGCGAATGACCTCCAGCAATGGCCCGCTGATATTCCGCCGCGAGCGTTCGTCGGCTTCAAATGCGGCGAGCTCTTTCGTCGACGGCAACTGGTCATGCCAAACCAGCCAGGCGACCTCCTCAAAACGACAGTTCTCCGCAAGGTCCTGGACGGGATAACCGCTGTATACGAGCGCGTTGATTTCCGGCATCACCTTTGAAATGCGCGTCGTATCCACGATGACCCCGTCAAGACCACGATGAATATTCGTATCCTGGCTCATAGCTTGAAATTAAAAATGTCCTTGTCGAACTTTGCATAACGCGCATAGTCCAATAATTCGTAGAGTTCCGCGCGCGTCTGCATTGCATTTACGAGCGATTCCTGAGTCCCCTCGTTTTTGATTGTCGCGAGGCCGCCTTCAATCGCTTTCATTGCCAGTCGCAACGTCGTCACCGGGTAAATCACGATATTGATCCCCAGCCCGGACAGCTGGCTGAACGTCAGCAATTTACTCTTGCCAAACTCCGTCATGTTCGCCAGCAACGGTACTTTAATCGCCTTGCGGAACTTTTCAAACTCGCCCTCATCGGCGAGCGCCTCCGGGAAAATGGCATCCGCGCCCGCATCTACATATGCCCTGGCGCGGTCAATAGCGCCATCAAGGCCCTCGGAAGCACGCGCGTCCGTCCGCGCCATGATGAGAAAATCCTGGTCGCGCCGCGCGGCCGCCGCAGCTCGGATTTTTTCGACCATGACTTGAGCGGGGACGAGCGACTTGTTGTCGAGATGGCCACAACGCTTGGGGTTGACCTGGTCTTCGATATGGCATCCACAAAGCCCGGCGCTTTCAAGTGTTTGGATAGTTCGCGCTGCGTTCAACGCCTCGCCAAAGCCGGTGTCCGCGTCAATCAATGCGGGTAGATTCGTGGATCGCGCTATTGCTCCACCGCGGTCTGAAACTTCGGAAAGTGTGGTCAACCCAATGTCCGGCAAGCCCAGATCCGCCGACAACGCTGCGCCGGAAATATACACGCCGTCAAAGCCATGGCGCTCAATTGCCATGGCCACCAGCGGTGAAAAAGCGCCAGGGAACCGCAGAAGCTTTCCAGACTTGAGCGCCGCGCGAAAGTCTTTGCGTTTTGGCCGGCGGATATGGCATTTGTTCGCACCGTTAGAAAATGCCTCGCTTGTCACGCGTGGCGCAAGTCAGTTTTTCCGATGGGAGCAGGACGTTTAATTGGCAAACCTCCGCCGCCGTCAATTGGGGCAGCCGTTGGACCAGGGCCAAAAACCGTTTTGATTCATCTGCCAATACCAAACCTTGCGTCAGCAATTCAAATTTGCGGATGTAATCGGCGCGGCCAAAAGGTTTCGCGCCGAACGGGTGCGCATTTGCCACCGCGATTTCGTCCACATGTTTTTTGCCATCATTGAAAATGATTTCAACCCGCCCGCCAAAGGCTTTTTCTTTCGGATCCGCGGAATGATAGCGCCGCGTCCATTCCGCGTCCTCGCGCGTGGTAATTTTTTTCCAAAGTGCGATGACGTCGGGGTGTTTCACCACATCCGGGGCGTAGCTGTTGACGTGATGCCAAAAGCCGGTATGGAGCGCCGCGGCGAAGATAAACATAATGCTGTGATCAAGCGTTTCGCGGCTGGCGCCCGGATCGGATTTCTGCGGGTCGCCTGAACCGGTACCGATGACAAAATGCGTATGATGACTCGTGTGCAGGATGATTTCCTGGATGGCTTTAAGGTCGGGAATTTGTTTTCGCAATTTAAACGCGAGGTCAATCCATGCCTGCGCCTGGTACTCGGCGGAATGTTCCTTCGTGTACGAATCGAGAATGGCGCGGCACGAGTCACCTGGAGCGGGCAGCGGGACTTCGTAACTGGCGTTTTTTCCGCCAAGCATCCACGCGATAACGCTGTCTTCGCCCTCGTAAATGGGTGAAGGACTTCTTTCGCCGCGCATGGCCCGATCAACGGCTTCGACCGCGAGCTTGCCCGCATGGGCGGGCGCATAGGCCTTCCAGCTCGAAATCTCGCCCTTGCGGGATTGACGCGTGGAAAATCCCACGTGTACCGCGTGTTGGACGGCCTGATAGATTGTATCGGTATCGAGATCAAGTATGGCGCCAATACCGGCGGCGGCAGATGGGCAAAGGTGCGCGATATGGTCTTTCTTAAATTCATGGAGGCAAATGCCCCGGACGAGGTCCATTTGAATCTCATAAGCCACCACAATTCCCCGCAACAAATCATCGCCCCGGCGGCCACATTGCTGCGCCACAGCCAACAACGGCGGAATGTTGTCGCCCGGATGTGAATAATCCGCCGCAAGAAACGTGTCGTGCATATCCAATTCGCGCACAGCGACGCCATTGGCCCACGCGGCCCATTCGCACTCAAACCGTTGTTCCGCCGGAATCCCAAACAGCGTGGCGCCGTTTGCGCGCGGATGCGCCAGCGCCTGCGTTCGGGCGTTGGCCACGGGTTTGCGATTGATCGCCGCAATTGCGACCGCGGCGTTATCAATTATCCGATTGATAACCATCTCGCCCGCCGCGGAATCAATTGCGGCCTTATCGGAAGCTATGGCGGCAATTTTCCACGCCAACTGCTCCGGCTTCGGTACAGAAGCTTTGGATGGATACGTTTTGACTTTGTGTGTTATCACTTATTGTATGGCAAGCAATATTAATGCGCTCTTCCACGCGCCAAAATCAAAAATGAATAAATTCCGAATCCCAAAATAAGACATCCGGATAACCGGTTAACCATTCGCATCCACGAATCACTGACTCGCGAACGAAAACCGCCGACGGCTGTGCTCAATACGACCCACCAGGCAGCCGAACCGGCAAATACGCCGATGACCATAAGGGCCGCCGCGAAATAATTCGCAGCCGCGGCCAGGCCCAGGCCCGCAAATACCGCAACAAACGATAGAATAGTCATCGGATTTGCCAGTGTCAGCAATAGGGTGGAAATATACGCTGGAATCAATGGAACCACTTCCGCGTTGACAGAAGATTTAGCCGGTTTGCTCAGGAATGTCTGCACTCCCAATAAACAGAGAAAAGTCCCTCCAATAAGGTTTAGCCATAATCTCTGGCTGATAAGGAACGCGGAAATAGCCGTCAATCCAAAACCCGCTATTGCGCCATAAGTCGCGTCGGCTGTTGCCGCGCCCAAACCAGTTGCCAGGCCCAACGACCTGCCGCCGGCCAGCGACCGGCGAATACACAATACCCCGATGGGACCGACGGGCGCTGCAATCGCAAACCCAATGGCGAACCCCTTAACCAGAAAGTTCGAAGTCATGCGGCTTCTGGATTTTATTTGTGTTTGATCGCTTCTGAAGCACTCTCAATCTCGAGCTTATTCCGTTGTTCAACGAAAAAATTCTTCATCTCATCCAACGATGGAGGTTTCTGGAGCAAATGCGCAAAGCCTTCATCATCCCGTTGCGGTACACCGCTGCAGAGACGCGCAAGGCCAATGTCGCATTGCGCGGGAACGCCCGCTTCACGAAACACGTTTTGATAATCCTGAATGGAAAATCCGTGTTCTCGCATCAACAAGTACAGGTCCAGCCAATCGCGCGATTTAGAACGTATCGCAGAAACAAGACATTTGGTCTTGAAAATCTCTGAAAGTGAGGCGACTCGGACTCTGGAATTGGGCGAATGCGAAGACAGGATTTTCCGCACCGGTTCCTCGGGCGCGAAGAATGAAACCTTGACGGCGTTATTCACAAAAAAATCCTGCTGATAATTGTGCAAATCCATGCCGTCGTGAAGAAATTCCCGCACCGCAGCTTCATCATCACGCCGCTGAAAATCAAATCCGGATTCGCCTGCCGCCCGACGCAACACGTCCAACCGTTGACGTGGCAAACGGTTTTCCGGATATATGAAATCCAGGTCTTCGCTGAGCCGATGGCCAATGGTCATCGCCAGCGCCGAACCGCCCGCAAGAACAAAACCGTCAAGCGCCGGCTGTTCTTTGAGAAATTTCCAGATTTTATCAGTTTCGGGCGGCAGCAAGCGCAAATCCTTTCTGGATGTTGGACAAAATCCGCTCAATCGGTTCGCGGGCGCGTTCGACTTCGTGGGATTCGTCTTTTTGCAATTCCGACCATTCGTGGCGCAGACGGTCCAGGCCAAATGCTACGGCAATATCGAGCAACAAACTGAATCGCGGACGAAGAAGCGCGGCGCGGATATGGATTGAGTCGTCCGCGTTGGGATTGGACCAAACCAAACCACGGTGCTTTTGCCAAAAGTCGTTAGCCGCAGCATGCACGCGGCCAGTGTCCCAAATCCAAACTCAAAATTCAATGTAAGATGCATCGTGTGATCGCGTGGCATCAGCGCGACAGCGCCTGCGATTGCTTAACAAACTCCTCCCCGCTCCACTCTCCATCGCTCCTGACGACCTTCGCCGACGCAGCGGCCTTCTGGGCGGCTTTCCGTTCGCTTTGCCGTTTCACCAAATCAGCGTGCGTTGTAAAATAGTCGAGGCTCTTTCCCTTGAAATCGCGGATGGTCTCGAATTTGTGTTTCTCCATGAACGCGAGCAATTGTTCGCACATGGGCTTGATATGTTCGTAGCCGAATTTCATCACGCCTGTGCAAACCTGCACGGTGTCCCCGCCCAGCAAAATAAATTCCGCCGCGTCGTTGCCGGTTTCGACGCCGCCGATGGCCGAAAGCGAGCGTCCAGGAAATTCCTTGCGAATGACCTGCGCCACTTCCATCACCATGCGCAACGCGATTGGCTTGACCGCCCGGCATGAATAGCCGCCGGGCGTGGTGTAACCCTCCACCGAGGGCTCCGGACGCAGCGTTTCCAGATTCACGCCCATGACGCTGCGAATCGTGTTGATGGCGCTAATGCCCGTCGCGCCGGCCCTGAGCGCCGCGCGGCTGGGATCTTCGATGTGCGTCACGTTCGGCGTCATTTTAGCCCAGACGGGTTTTTTCGCGGCGCTCATGACCCAGCCCGTTACCTCTTCGAGAATTTCCGGGTTTTCCCCCATCGCCGCGCCCATTTTTCGCTCGGGCAAACCGTGCGGGCAGGAAAAATTCAATTCGAAACCGTCCACGCCGCAAGCCTGGCAACGCTCCACAATCTCCACCCAGGCGTCCTTGCGGTATTCCTCCATGATGGAGGCAATGAGCACGCGGTCCGGAAACATGTCCTTGCATTTCTTAAATTCGTCCTCCCAAATCTTGAAAGGACGGTCGCTGATCAGTTCGATGTTTTCCCAGCCGATGATTTCCTTACCGTCTGCCGAATGCAATTTCGCGTATCGCGGCGTGACGTTGACCACCTTCGAAGCGTCGAGGCTCACCGTTTTGGCGATTACCGCGCCCCAACCTTCGCGGAAGGCCTTAATGATGACATTCAGGTTGGTTCCCGGCGGCCCCGAGCCGATGACGAATGGGTTCGGCAATTTTAGTCCGTCAACGGTGGTTTCTAATGTTGGCATAGCAATATTTTAATTCATCAATTGCCCCTTGAGAATGCTATACCGTTTCCAGACCGGCATTACAACCATTAAAGGCCAGTTTCATCAGTGATTCGATTCGACCTCAATAGTATCCTGCGATTGCCAACCTGTTGTTCTTGCCATAAATTTCTTAAAGTGAAACAGGCAGTAAAGCGGGCTGATACGGCATGGCGCAAATCGCGCCTGGCGGCGCGGCTTTTGCTGCGCAAAGAAGCAGGGCCCCTGAATACTCGTGACCGCACCCTGGCGCGCCAATTGGCAAAAGATCCCGAAGTCAGCAACCGATTGATACAGCAGGCACTTTATTTTTTGGGCATTGGCCCTCGCAAACATGAATTCGACAAAAAATTGGTGGGCGGGCGAGATTGACTGGTCCGCGCCTGCCGCCCGGCTGCTTGAAAAATTTCTGAATTCTTTGCCCGCAAACCGGGAATTTCAAATTACAATCTATGGTTCGGCTCCTCTTCAGCTGACTGTCGACCGCCAATTGCTAAGCGCCGATGTGGATATCTTTTCAGACGATGACGAGGATTTGACCGAGTTCGTAGTCGCCGCAAAGCTGGATAAAGCCAGTGGTGGACTTTACATTGAGCCTGGATTCAAATTGAGTTATCGCACGAATCCGGATTGGAGGCAGCGCGCGAAGAAAATACAGCGTGGAAACGTTACTCTGACCTTTCCGCATCCGCTCGATATTCTCATCGGGAAACTAAATCGCCTTGATGCCAAAGACCTAAAAGCATTTGAACGCGTCATCGAGATCACCGGCCATCCGAAGGCAGAGGAATTCAAACTGGAACTTCAAAACGCAGTGGATTTATTCCGACCCGCTTTTGATCAAGATTCGCCGAATCGCTATTCGGAGAACACCCAATTGCTTTGGCGCGAAGTTTTTCACATCGAAATTGATGTGCGCCGCGACATTATCGGACCGGCCATTGCGCGCCGGCGTGTTGGTTACGGCGAAACGCCGCCAGATTACAAGAAGGCCCTCGGCGATTAGTTTCCACATGTCCATTCGCCCAAAACGCACTGTAGCCGAACTAAAGGAACTTCGCGCCCTCACCGGCGACGAAAACGGCGCCCAACGCGTCGCCTTCACCCGAACCTGGCTGACCGCCCGCAGCTGGCTCCGCGAAAACGTCAGGGACTTGCCGCTCGAAATCCACAACGACGACGCCGGAAACACCTGGTACACACTGCCCGGCGCTTCCGATAAATGCCTGCTCATCGGCGGACATATGGATTCAGTGCCCAACGGCGGCTGGCTCGACGGCTGCCTGAATGTACTGGCCGGAGTCGAAATCCTGCGCCGCATCCATACTCAATATAATGGCAAGCCGCCTGTTACCGTCCGCCTTGTGGATTGGGCGGACGAAGAAGGCGCGCGGTTTGGCAAAAGCCTGTTCGGTTCGTCCGCCTGCTCCGGCAATTTGAACCTGGACGAAGCACGGAACCTGAAAGACAAAGATGGTATCCGCCTGCCCGACGCCCTCCGTGACGTGGGCATTGATTTTGAGCGCGTCAAAGAAAGTGGCGCGGAACTGAAAAACGCCGCCGCCTACCTGGAACTTCACATTGAACAAGGTCCGGTGCTGCTGGACCTGGATTTGCCGTTGGCCGCAGTTCTGGGAACATTTGGAGTAGAACGACACGCCATTACCTTCCGCGGTCAGGCCGCGCATTCCGGCAGCACGCCCATGAACCGGCGCAAAGACGCTTTTCTGGCCGCCGGTCGAATGGCGCAGGAAATTTATCGCATCGCCGCCCGCAGCGGCCAGGGCGTCTGCACTATCGGCTCCTGTGTCACGCACCCCGGCATCGTCACCAGCGTCGTCGAAGAATGCCGCATCACGCTCGACCAGCGCCATCTGAATCCTGCCGCGCTCGCCAGCATGCTGCTGGATGCGCGATCGGCAGCCGAACAATTTGCAAGCGAAGGCAGCATCGCTGTTTCCTGGGAACGCCTCTGGCACATCGCGCCGCGCCCCTTTCATAACCAGCTGATCACGTTGTGCGACGATGCCATTCGCGAGACATGCGGCAAGACCCACCGCATGCCCAGCGGTCCGCTGCACGACGCGGCCGAAGTCGCCGCCGCCGGCGTGCCCACCGTGATGATGTTTGTCCAAAGCCTCCACGGCATCAGCCACAATAAAATCGAAGACACCAAAGAAGAACACATCGAACTCGCTGTCACGGCCTTCGACAACCTTGCCGAAAAGGCGATGAATTGGATTACGTACAAAAAATGAGGTAGACTCATGCCGGAGGTTAACGCGCCTATGAAATGGTTGATAATCTGCTGGCTTGTTGTGAGTACCGTCCTCGTGGCGGGCGGTTGCGCGTCTTCGAACGTCAATCCTGCCGCCGCCCGTCGAAATACGGGTTATGTCGATTTTTACGTGACCGAAACGAATGATTTATTTTGGGACGTCACCGATATGGCTTCGAACAAAAAGGTTTTTTCCAAATTTAGGCCACTTCGAGGACCGATTCTGCGACTGGCGTTCAGGCCGGGGCAATATCAATTCCAGGTTACGTTCCTGAACCGCCTCATCGCCGCCACAGGGACGGCGGAACTGGAGGTCCGCGACGGCATGGTCACGCCGATAAGGGTGACGTTGCAACCCACGGACACTTCGATCGTTCAATCCAAAAGCATTGAGGCCGGAACAACCTTTTATGGACGTTATCGCAGACGCACCAACACCCGCCGGAGTGAGACGGTTAATTATAAAATAATCGCCGAGCCGCAGCCGCCGTTACCCTATCGACCCAAAGAACTGATGCCATACTTCCATCCTTCCACCGAGTAGACCGATTCGCCGCTTCGTCGAGAGGATCCTGACTTGCGACTCTGACCGTTTACTTCCTGTATTCCGCCAGCCACTTTGGCCCCGGCCCATGCCCGCGCACAGAAGTATCTTCCCGCCGCTCCAGCCTCACGGTCCGCGCCAATGCCCATTCCAATCCATACCAGAAACGGACCCCATCCAGAGCTGGATTCAATAAATTGGTCATCGTGCAGTAATGGCTGTTCTTCGGGTCGGTGTGGTGGCGCGCGTGATGCCTGGCCGTTTGAAGCAATCGCACATCCTGCAGGAACGAGATCAGCCACCCATTTTCCTTGCGCGTGCGGTGCGTCCATTTGTGAAACTCGTTTGCGTTCGCGCTCAGGATGGCGAATAACCACACTTCCCACGTCAATAAGCCTGCAAACCAGGCGCCAAGAACAAGAATCGCGGACAAAACCGCAAGGTTCCAGGACGTCTGCCACCAACTGTGCCGCGTCATATAGCGGGGATAATGATGGTGCACGATATTTGGCCGAGCCACGGTCCGCCCGATCAACGGCGTGTCCTCGCGCACATAGGCGTCCTCAAGCCAATGCACCAGGCCGCCGACAAAGTCCGCGGCAAGAACAGTAGCGACAATTTTTGCAAGGATGAGAAGAGCGGTTTTCATTGGATTCTTTTGGTGTAACAGTTGAAGTTGATTCGGCCGCGCCGGACTGCGTGGACAATTCCAATTCAGGCTGCGCGGCGGGTGTTGCTGCAAATTTCGTTTGCATGAGGTTCTTTTAACTCACCTTGCCTTGGAGACGTGAATTGATAAAACTTGGTGGACATTGACCGGCTCGATGAACGTTCATCACCTCGAACTCTTTTATTACGTCGCACGCCATGGGGGCATCATGCCCGCCGTGCGCAACATCCCTTACGGCATCCAGCAACCCGCCGTCAGTTCGCAGATGGCGCAACTTGAGGAATACCTTGGGCGCCACCCTGTTCCAGCGCCGGCCCTTTGCGCTTACGCGCGGAAGGCGAAAAGCTGTTTCAATTCATCCAGCCATTTTTTCCAGACCTTGATAAAATCGCCGCCGAACTCCAGGGCGGCCAGACACGGCACATACGCATTGGCGCATCCACGATTGTACTGCGCGACCATTTGCCTGAAGTCTTTCATACGATTCGAAAAAAATTTCCCGGCCTGAAACTTTCCCTGCGCGAAGGCTATCCGGCGCAACTGGAACAATTGCTCGAACAGGATGAAGTAGACCTCGTATTTACGCTCATCGAAAAAAAGGCCCCTGCCGGGACCCATTCGATGACTTTGCTCGAACTGCCCCTGGTCCTCCTGGCACAAAAAGAAAGCGGCATCCGGTCGGCTGAAGAATTATGGCGGCGCGATAAAATCGACGAGCCGCTGATCTGCCTTCCTGCCGCTGAGAGCATCTGCAAGAAATTCCAGGACGAGCTGCAAAAGCGCGGCGTGGATTGGTTTCCAGCCATCGAAGCCAGTTCTGTGGATTTGATTGAAGCCTACGTCGCCAGCGGCCTGGGCATTGGCGTATCCATCGCCATTCCGCGTAAAAACTTGTCGTCCGCTGTGCGCGCCCTCCCGCTCGACGGTTTTCCCCCTCTGGTCGTGGGCGCTCTCTGGCGCGGTCAAAAAACCCCTTTGATCGAAATCCTGCTCACGGAGGCGCAAAAACGAGCAAAACAGTTGTGGACCAACTCGCGCCAGTGAGCTACGGATTACGCCTCGCGGGTTTGAATTTTCCTTGTTTAATTTATTTCGCCGCAGCGGCGTTTTCCGGCCTTAAAACGAGCTCCCTTCCCTTCCAACTGGGTCTCCCAATGTGGTTGAACGCGCCAAACCGATAACGCCAGGAAACTCCATAAAACGGATTTCCCGTCGGCCAGAACGAAATCATATCCACTCCAATTTCCTTTGCCATTTTGACGGCCTGCTCAATCGTTTCAGATGAATCGTTCCAGTTGAATAATAGATATTTCCATTCGAGAATCGGCATCTTCAATCCGCGCGCGTCACGATAGGCCACCATTTGCTTCATCGCGTCGAAAGCCTTTTCAAAACTGCCGCGCTTCATGTATTTGCCGCACATCTCGTCACTGATGCCATGGACTGAAAACTGGATGTCGCTCAAATTCAGCGCCGCTTCACGCTTGGCATCCGTATTCAATAACACTCCGTTTGTGGAGACGCGGATATACGCATTTGGATTTTTCGAGCGTAACAGCGGCAATTCCTGGCAAATGCCCGGCGATAGAAACGGTTCGCCCAGGTTCAGATAAAAAATCCGCTCCATTCCAAGCCGCGCGGCGATGTCTGCCATCTGGCCCAGTTGCTCCAGAGGCATTGTCTTGCGCGTCCGGATATTCGCGGCACCTTCCCGCGCGCAGCCAATGCAGTCCACATTGCAAATGACCGTGTTTTCCAGAAGCATGCCCCGATAAGGCAAACGCGGCTTCGGCGGCTCCTCCCCGCGTTTGAGCTGGCGCAGTTCGCATCGGGAGCAGGTGGGAATGGGAATTTTTCCTTTGGCCAACTCATCACGAAACCGCTGCGCGGTTTCACCAAAAAAAATGTCTTCGAAAGATTTCTCTTTCAAGTCTCCGATATGTCCGCTGCCGTCGTAATCCTGGCAATTGCACGAAACGGTCAAATCCGAATTAATCGTCATGTTGTATTCGGATTCCCCCTGGAGCACCGTGCAAACATAATTCCGACCGGTAAGTTTGGCGCGAATTTCAAGCCAGCGGGACTTGGTCCAGCGAATAACCTTGCTCACACGCCAGTTCAGGCGCGTTTTAGGGTCGCGGATGGATCGTGATATAGGCGAAGCCGCCATATAAGCATAATGTCTGAACTAAAATAATTGCGCAAGCTTTCCTTTGACTTTCAGGCTCATCATTGAAAGGCCGGGGCAGCCTGTATTTCTCGGGCCGCCTGTTCACTCATGGGTTGGCTCGCTCGCTAATTTGACCACGTACCACCGTTGCGGCCCTTCCGAGACCTTCAACGTCCCATTTGTTTCAGCCAACACTTCTGCACCCGTTCTTTTTAGCCAATCCTCTAGCGTCAAGTCACGTAATTTCAGGTTTAATCCTCCAACAACAGCGTATTCCACTCCTTCCCGCCGAAACCGGTCCGGCGGATCGCTCAAGAGAAAATACTCCACCCGCCGCGAGCCCAACGGAAGCCAGAACGAAATATCGCAGTCATCTTCCGCGCCGACGAAGCCAACCACCTGGATACCCGGCGGGAGCAGCGCGCGCACATTGGCAAGGGGGTCGGACCGTTTGGCATAGACGGCATAGACATCTCGCGCGCGCAAAATCAAATGTTTATCAGGATGCCGCGCCGCCAGCCGGGACAACACAGACTGGGCCGGCCAGAGGGGCCGATCCGGCAGCAATACCAGGACGACAACGGCCAAAATCATGGTGCCACCTGCAAGCGCCTGCCACCATCGGCGAGAAATAATTTCCGATTGTCCCCGTCCGATCAGCAATAATGGCAACAACAGCGGATAATACGGCGCAATCAATCGGTCTGGCGTAACCATCCCCGTTTTCATGCAGTAAGCCATCAACGCCGCCCATGGCGCCAGCAAAACCAATATGGCATGGAGATCGCGATACGACGAGGACCGGTCTTTCGCACGGGTATGTCTGACGAACAATCCCGCAATAACCGAAACCGCAATCAACATGCTCAAGCCAAATCCAATGCCGGTCCAGTCCTCCGTAGGCAATTCGCCCAGCCATAAAAAACCTTCTTCAAAATTGCGGAGCATCGGCGCAGTCAGAAAATGCGGCAACACTGACAGCGCGTGTTGGTTCCACCAGCCGGCCAGCGGAAAAAACGGCGGCGTAAAATTGTCCAGCAACAGGAGAAACGCATTACCCCAAATTCCCACGAATGGATTTCTCATCCTCATCCCTTCATCTTCAACGGATAGTCCGGACCAGTCGTGCAGAAATTGGTAATTCAGGGCGGCGGTTGGCAAAAATGAAACTGCGGCCGCGATAACGACCACCGCCACGGTGCCTGCGATCTTTTTTCGCAGCAACGGCGCGGCAGGCAGGATAGCAATCATCCAGGGTAACAGCAGTGGCAAATTGCTCGCCTTGGCGCCCGTCAACAACGCCGCGGCAAGTATCGACCGCCACGCGTCTCCGATGGCCAGGGCAGCAGGAACGGAACTTTTGCCCCGTGTGGCAGCCGCCGCACGAAAGGCAAAGTAGACGGCCGCCAACGCATAAACCGCCGGGAACGCGTCGTTCGCGTTGCCTCCAGCCTGCAGCAGAAACGTATAGCCCGCAGGCAACAGCCACATCCACTGCCGCGCCACGCGCGGATGGACGCCCAGTTGATTGAATACGCTAAAGATCAACCCAGGCATCAGCAGAAATGGAACATAATTAAGCAGTAAGAGGCCGCGAGTCGATTGGGTGAACAACAATAACGGCGCCGAGAGCCATTCCATGCCGCAGGCGCGATCATTCATCCGAATGTCGGTCGTATGGATCCAAAACCAATGCCCGTGCGAAAGCCATTGCAATACCCGGCCCGCACGGTACGTCAACCCGGTGTAATTGGCGGGCGAATGAATCGCCCCACCCATAAAAACCAGAACGGCCAGCACCAAAAAACAAAACGGCAACGGCCGGCGAAATCGTCGAATTGCCTTTCGCACAGCCGACCAGAACTTTTCCTTTGAAAACCCCAGGCTGCGCCGGTAAAGAACAATAAACGCCGCAAACAACACAAACGCCGAGGCATAACCTGTCCGATTCAATTCTCCAATCGCCGAGAGGATCCATCCCGCAAGCGTAGCGAAGACAGAAATCCAAATCCAAAGCTGAACAACAGGCCGAGGGGACATGTAAAACGTTTTCAGTTTTCAGTTTTCATCGCGAAGAATCAATCATGAAAAAGAGGTCGCCCCGGCGTAAGGGCCACGATGCGGCTCAGGGCCTGATTTTCCAATATTCGTCCGGCGCCGTGCCGATCCGTTCCATCCCGGCCCGCGGAAACTGTTCAAGTGATTCGCCGGACTGGAGTAAATAATAAAGATCCGAAATGACAGAACGCTGGTCGCCGATGTAGGAATGCCCAATAAAGCTTGTGTCAACAGCCGTCGCGTCAATGACGTCCATTCCCGGAATGACGGTCGGGGACGGCGCCGTTTCGCCAAGCCGCTGGTGCCCGTTATAGAACGATCTGGATAGAGTCAACGCTTTGTCGTTTGACGATGCATAAACAGTAACGAACGGTGAATTGGTGGAAATGATTTGGGGAGCGATCTGGGTCTTAAACACCACAGAATCAATGTCGGGCGCCGCGAACACGATTTCTTTGAATTTTCTGGCCGCGCTCGGGTGTTTCACCGCCAAAGAGGCAAAGGCGACAGCCAGCGCATGACAGCCCATGCTGTGGGCGATCACGTAAATATTACTTGCGCCCGAATTTACGGCAAAATCGTTTAGAAACTCTTCCAGGTGCCCTTCCGAATATTCGATACTCTGCTCGTCCCTGGTATACCCAAAGACGTTGCCTTGTGAGGGCCAGCTGTAAAAGACAGGAGCGCCGTCGAACCCAAGGTCATAAGAAAGCTGCGCCGTCCTCCGCGCGGCATCTTCGAACGACATATTGAACCCGTGCACAAAGATAAAAGCGCGCTTGCCAGATGAACTCTCAACATCGGATTTCACCGCGTCCAAAAAATGAGTTCGGTCCTCAGGAATGATTTGCAATAAAGCCACCTGTTTCTTTGGGTCCGGGCTGAATTCAAGCTTCCAAATGAAAGGAGATTCAATCTCACCCATGCGGTGGTCGCGGGGAATACTCACAAAACAGGTGCCATAACTGATTTCGCCATAGTCACAGCCGAACATCCTCGCCGGCGCCGGGTTCGAAGTGCAATTTCGATCCGTCGCATAATAGACCTTTACCAATGCATACTTTTTCTTCGAAACCCAATGCAGTGGAGACAGGTGATGCGCCTCTTTGCTTTTCTTTGGCCCAGGTGCGGTTTCGCATCCCTGCACCAGAAGGACCAGGGTCACTAAACTCAATAATAGTTTCCGCATAAAGCCTGTCTCTAAGTTTATCGGAGCGAAATTGCTGCGTTCTAAATGACATCGAAGCTGAACTCTCCGTTCATGGCAAGCGAACAAGATACAATGTACGGACGGGACCGTCCGGGCCGTAGTCATAGTTCGTTTGGTCAATCAATTGTCCATGATAATCATTCAGCCATGCCTGAACGGTCTTTTCGTTTGCCACCGCAAAAAACTCATCACCCACGACAACATAGTGGATGTTCCTTTTGCCAAGCTCAACTGGCGTCGCGTCTGGCAGAACCCGCTCGACAGTGCGGCTTCCCAGCGGCATCCACAATCCCGGCTCGCAATATCCAAAAAATGTCGCGTAACCCACAACGCGTTCATCCCGCGGGATTTTTTCCTTCATGGGATCGGCCACAGCCATTCGCGTTGAATTCCAATAATAAAAAGACTTATCCATTTTGGAAACAAGCGCCGGGTTGATGGACCTCTTTTTTAGCGCCGCCACAATGCTTTGCCCGGGAAATAACGGATGTTCGCGCGCAATGATTAATAAAATTGCCGTCAACAACATCACGCCCAGTCCCAGCATCTGCCACCAGCGTCGGCGTGTCAGCCAGGATTGGCCACTGGCGGCCAATAGCGCCGGGAAAAAAAATACATAATACGGCGCCAATTGACGCGCATTGGAATGAGAACCCACTTTTGCCATATACACCAGCAAAGCGAGAAATGGCGTCCAACGGAGAACGAGCAAAAATAAGTCCTGGCTCGGCGAACTTGAAAGAGTTTGAAAGCGACGCGCGGCCAAAACAGAAATAATGACCAGCCCACAAATTGCGAGTCCCACTCCCGCATTATTCGACGTCACCGCCCTGCCCAAAAGCCCGAAATCCTCGAAAGAGACAAAATGAGAACCGAAAGGCGTCTGCAAAAACTGTTTCATCATTTCGTGCCATTGTCCGGCCCAGGGAAAAATGGGAGGCACCAGGTTTTGCGCCGGGATGCAGAAGGCGTTTCCAATGATTCCCCAAAGTGGCGAATCCGGCTCACAACGCGCCCAAAACGGAGCTTGCGGCCCGGCATTCGGGGGCACGCCCAGCCAAAGCCCGGTATGCGACTTGTTGAACCAAAACAACGGCACGCCCGAAACAATCAGGGACACCATCAAAACCATCGCGGTCCTCAAAGGGCGGACCAGGAGCAAATTCAAACTCGGAAGAATCGCGACGGCACAAACCAGGGCCAAGGGGATAACCGTTTGCTTCGAACCGATCACCAGCGCGGCTGCAATCAGTGAATTCCAAACATCTGCGACCTTGTGCCCTTCTCTCGCGCGTAACGCGAAATCCACCGAAGCCAGCGCATAAACAGCGGCAAAACTGTCGTTGATAATCGAGGACGCCTGCATGGAGTAACACCAACCCGAAGCCAGCAACCACATCCACCACCACGCGACGCGACGCGGCACTTGCAGCCGGATGAAGACGGAGTAAATCAGACCTGGCAGCAATAGAAATGAAATCCAATTGATTAGGAAGATGAACCGAAATGAATCCGTAAATAATATCACCGGCGCTGAAAGCCATTCAAAACCGCAACCGCTGATGTTCATCCGAATGTCCAGGGTGGAAATCCAGTGCCATTGCTCCGCGCCCAGCCAGTGCAACACTCGTGGAATCCGGTAAGCGTTGGAATCCCCATCGGCCGGGGCATAAAGCAGGCCGGCAGCCAGGGACAAACACGCCAGCACCAGAAAAAGACACGGCGCGGGACGTCTAAAGCGGCGAAACGCCTTTCGCACTCCCACAGCGATCCAGGCCCTGGAAAAACCCAAACTTCGCCAATGGAAAGCCACAAAAATGCAAAACAGGCCAAATGTCACCGTATAGCCAACGCGATTCAGTGCTCCAATCGCTGAAAGCATCCAGCCCGCAAGCGCAGCGAAGCCGGAGACCCAAATCCACATCTGAACAAACGGTCGAAAAGGCATTTAAAACCGAAGTTTTTAGTTTTCAGACCTAACAATCAATCATGAAAACGCGTAGCTTGCCGCAGAGCCCGGAATATTGAAGCGCCGTAAAAGGTACGTAGCAATTGGCTCAACCACAGTTATTTAACACTCTGTCCAGCGCTCATTGCACAGTGGGACACCCTATTGCATAAATCGGCCATTTGCCACTTTTTGATTGAGTCTTTCGCCCATTTTGGCAGTCTAACTGTGGACGAATGAACGGAACCCAACCGATTAAAACCTTTAGCGATTTCTGCCGGGACACAGCCAAGTGCTGGCAACGACTGCCCAATAAGGCCTTCTTTTTTGTGCTGCTGGCGGCATGGCTGGCGCTTTTTCAATTTCTCGGAAATTCCATTTTGGGCTACGTCCATACACCATCGCTGTTTTTATGGATGTATCACGCGTACAATGGCGCCTCCGGGGCGGAAGTGGACGATGAACACTGCAATTTTATTCCGTTTATTGTGCTTGGGCTTTTTTGGTGGAAACGGCATGAATTGCTGGAATCCCGGCTCCGTTTTTGGGGGCCGGGCCTGGCAATTTTAATTTTTGGAATGTTGTTGCAGATCTTTGGCTATACCGCGCAATTGCCACAGATTTCTATAGTCGCCCTTTTTGTTGGAATTTATGCGTTGATGGGTCTGGCATGGGGGAAAGAATGGCTGCGCAAGAGTTTTTTCCCTTTCTTTTTGTTCGCATTTTCGATTCCGCTGGGGGCGCACGGAACATTCATCACCTTCCCGTTGCGGCTCCTGGTGACCTGGCTTGTTGAGATCATTTGCCATGCATTTGGAATAAGCGTGATTCGCTCCGGGACGCAACTCTTCAACCCCCTGGGGACCTTTCAATATGACGTCGCTCCAGCCTGCAGCGGCATTCGCAGCCTCGTGGCGATCTTCCTCCTGGCCACGATCTATGCCTTTTTCACATTGCGGTCGGGCCGGAACCGATTTTTTGTCATTGCGCTCGCCCTTCCATTTGCGGTCCTGGCCAACCTGCTGCGGCTCTTGATGGTCATTGTAACCGCACAAATAGGCGGCCAAAGCGCAGGCGATTGGGTCCACGACAATAGCGTCACCAGCGTCCTGCCCTACGTGCCGGCTTTCATTGGATTCCTGTTTGTCGGACAAAGGTTTGAAAAACAGGAAGCTGCACGAAAGCTTGAAAAACAGGCGGCCGCACCTGAGGCGGCGCCCCAATTGAAATGAAAAATCCTAAATGGACGTTTTTGACCATGGCGCTGGTCTTGATTGCTGGCACCGCCTGCGCATTGGCGTGGTTGCGCACGAACCAAAGGCTGGGCGCGCCAGGCATCAAAGCCACCCCAATCCCCGGCCAGATCCAAATGAATATTGATCTGCCGGAGCGCGTCCTGGACTTCACGTCCACAAATGTCCCCGAACCCGACGTCGTCGCAGGCTATTTGCCAAAAGATACGAGCTATACCGAGCGCCGGTATACCAATCCAGATGGATTCTGGATTCAATCCATCGCTATTTTGATGGGCGCCGACCGCACCAGCATTCATCGACCGGAGTACTGCCTGCCCGGCCAGGGCTGGAGCATTGACAAAAGGGAAACCCTGTCCATCCCCATTAAGGACAACCCTCCCTATCAATTGCAGGTGGCAAAGTGGAATCTCAGCACCACCTTTCAACAGCCGGATGGCAAAAAGGCGACTGCCTTTGGTCTTTATGTTTATTGGTATGTCGCTCACAATGAAGAAACTCCCGATCACGACAAAATGCTGGAAGAACTGACGCTCAATCTATTTCGCACGGGCGGCTTGCAACGATGGGCCTATATTTCCTACTTTGCCGTCTGCGGCTCCGGGCAGCAGGATGCAGCGTTTGAACAAATTAAAAGACTGATTACGGCCCAGGTCCCGCAATTTCAATTGCCGTTGGCGTCCAAATAACAATGCTCAGACGCGATCAACAAATCCGAACGCAAATTCACCAAATTGCGGACGCCTGTATTTTTTCCGCCAGTTTTCTGATCGCCTACCTGTTGCGCTCGGACCCGCGGATTATTGAGGCCCTTGGCCTGACCGCCTCCACGCCCTTCAATGATTTCGCAAAGCTGTTTTTTGTGCTCTTTCCTGGAGCCCCCCTGATCCTGGAATGGCAGGGATTTTACAATCGTCCGCCGTTAGCGCCACGAACTGCAATTGTTTGGTCCTTATTCAAAGGTTGCGCTTTTGCCACCCTGGGGTTGATCGTGGTCGCCTTTTTATTTCACCTTAATATTCCCCGAATCGTCACGGTTATGTTCGGTTGCATCGCCTTTTGCGCCGTATATGTGAAGGAGGAAATAGTCCGGATGTTCCTTAAAAGCAAAATGGCGCGGTCACAATACCGAAGGCGTTTCATCATCGCAGGAACAGACAAGGAAATTGCCAAAATGCGCCTTGAAATCGAGGCCCAGGGCGACGAAGGCATTGACATCGTCGCCGCATTGGACATGAACCAAATGGGCGCCCAGGAACTGATCCAAATGTTGCACGAATATTCGGCCTATGGAGTCATTTTGAGGGCGCGCCACACCTATTTCGAGCAAATCGAAAACGTCATAAAAGCCTGTGAACTCGAGGGCGTCGAGGTCTGGCTCATGGCCGATTTCTTCGCCACGCAGATTTCCCGCACCAGTATCGATGAACTGATGGGTCATCCCTTGCTTATCTTCCGCACCACCCCCGAAGCCTCCTGGCATAGCCTGGCCAAAACGCTCCTGGACTTCATCGGTTCTTTCATTTTACTGACCTTTTTCGGTATCGTTTTGTTCCCCTGGATCGCCATCGCCATCAAGGTCTCGTCTCGTGGACCCGTTTTTTTCAAACAACAACGTTCCGGCCAAAATGGCCGGCCATTTATGCTGTATAAATTCCGGACCATGGTGAGCAACGCGGAACAATACAAACACGAATTGGCAGCCATGAACGAAATGAGCGGTCCGGTCTTTAAAGTCACGAACGACCCGCGCGTGACACGTGTAGGGAAATGGCTCCGCAAATATAGCCTCGACGAATTGCCCCAGCTCTGGAATGTCTTGCGCGGCGATATGAGCCTGGTCGGCCCGCGTCCGCTCCCGGTGGATGAAGTAAAACGCTTCAGCGACCTTGCACATCGGCGGCGCCTGAGCGTCAAGCCCGGCCTCACTTGCCTGTGGCAAATCGGCGGGCGCAACCAAATCTTCGATTTTAAGGAATGGGTCCGCCTCGACCTGGAATACATTGACAACTGGTCCCTTTGGCTCGATGTCAAAATCCTGCTTCTCACCATCCCCGCCGTCATCCGGGGAACGGGAGCCAAATAGCAGATGTTCCACTGGCAGCCCGTTACGGTTTTGAATTTTTAGTGATAATTTGGGACGGCGTCTCTATCGGCAGATTCTTCTTATCCCGTAAGTTTTGCCCGTCATTCAGCATCTTCACCACCGGCCCGATTTCAGGGGCTTTCATGAATGTCTTCCAGCACAAGCCCGTGCGATAGTTCTCAATCATCGGCGCAATCGGCCCTTCATCAATGCATAAATAAGTCTTCGATACCCAATCGCGCGAGAAATTAAACGCGTCATAAAAACCAAACGGCCCCCATAATCGCGAACCGTCTTTTTGATACATCTCCAAAAGGCACGACATGCTTTCGGAGGGAACATAAGGCATTGAGGAAAGTGACGCCGTTGGCGCCAGCGTGCCATTGTCCCGCAATCCCGGCGCAAATGCCCTGTAACCATCCGGCCCCGCGCTGGCGGTGATCCCCCAGATCGGGCCGTAACCTTTATGCACATTGCTTCCTGGACTCCGCATAGCGGTCCTGCACCATGCAAAAATCCCTGAAATGGTCAAAATAACTCCGGCCATGAAACACGAGCTGGCGCGGATCCATTCCCAAATACGAAAATTGGGTAAAAAAAAGCGGCGGCCCGACGTCGTTGCATCCGCCCAACTCCACATGAATTCCAAATTGCGTGTTGTCCCGCGCATAGTTTCTCGACTCCCAGCCGTCCCAATAGCATTCCGGCTTTATTGGATGTGTGGGCGACGCCAGCGCCAGCACATAGACGATCTGGCATTCATTGAATCCCAAAATATACAGGTTCTTTTTCCAGCCATAGCGCGGCGACCAATGCCATATCATCGCCGGAATCGAGTTACTTTGTTTGACAAACCAATCCCACTCCACGCCCCGCCACAAGCTGTTCCCGAGAGCGCGGATTTCCGCTTCCTCCGGATTTGACTCGGAAAAGTATTCGCGTGCAAACAGCACCCCTTCCATCAGGAACGCCGTTTCCACAATGTCGGCGCCGTCATCATATTTGCTGAACGGAATTACCTGGCCCGTTCGCCCGTTGATAAAATGCGGAAATGCGCCGTGAAAGCTGTCTGCTCTCTGTAGGAGAAATCTGAATTCTTTCAATACCTGGTCCGCGCCCTCTTGTCGCGTGATAAACCCTCTTTCGATTCCTACTCCCAGGTTAAACAAGCCCATGCCGCTGGCCCCAATCGCGCAAATATCGGGGTCCCGCCGGGCGGATGCCCGGGCCATCCCGGATACCGGGTGTGCATATACGTAGAAATAATCGAAGCTCGCCCGTTGTATGTCCGTGAGCATTTGCTCCTGGTTGAATGCCTCGGAACTCCCCTCCACCGGCTCTGACCAGTCCGAGGGCAATAGCTGGCCCTCGCTATTGGTTTGTATCGAACGCACCCGGTAATAGTTGGTGGCCGCTTCGCCCACAAAATCACTGTACAACGTTAATTGCGGCAGATTATTGTGCAATTCCTTAAACGGGCCGTCCGGCGTGGCAGACCGTTGGATCTCGTAACCCATCGACCCTTGCGCCGGCTCCCATTGCAGGTTGACGCACAGCTGGCGTGAGGCCGTTTTCAAATCCTGCGGCACCGCAATCGGTTTCTCGTTCGGTTCATGTGCCGCACCCAGGGTCGCCAATGTCAGGAGGAGAAGGCATAACTTTCCGGGGATTTTTTCAGACTGTAGCTGAAGCATTACCACGCGGCTGAGTCTGGCACAGAGCTCCGTCGCAATCAATCTTGATTCATCGCGTTCATGGACAACCTCCTCTGTGTTTGGTACTGTTTTTGATTTATGAGCCTTGAAAATACCGCTCCCGCGCCATCCGATTTCATTCGCGACATCGTGGCAAAACACGTTGCGGAAAAGAAGTATCCGCGCATTCATACCCGTTTTCCTCCTGAACCCAACGGCTATCTTCACATCGGCCATGCCAAAAGCATTTGCCTGAACTTTGGCATCGCCCACGAGTTCGGCGGCGTTTGCAATCTCCGGATGGACGATACCAATCCGACGAAAGAAGACGTGGAATACGTGGACTCGATCCGGGAAGACGTGAACTGGCTCATTTCCGGCTGGGCCAGCCAAAACCTGGGCCTCAAGGAAAGAGGCAAAACACCGGACGCGGTCTCAACCAACGGCAAACAGGATTTCCACATGGCTTCTATCCTGATCGAGGGCTCGTCGCCAACCGAACCGTTCTATGCATCGGATTATTTCGACGAAATCTACGAATATGCAGTCGCGCTCATCAAAAAAGGAAAAGCCTTTGTTTGCGATTTGACGCCGGACGAAACGGACGAGTACCGGCGTAATGCAAAAGCGTCTCCTTACCGGGACCGCAGCGTGGAGGAAAACCTGGATTTACTCTCGCGCATGAAGGCCGGCGAGTTTCCCGACGGCAAACGCTCATTGCGCGCAAAGATAGACGTTGCGTCGCCAAACGTCTGGCTGCGCGATCCCCTGCTCTACCGTATCCGCCATGCCGAACATCACCACACCGGCGCAAAATGGGTAATCTATCCCATGTACGATTTTGCGCATTGCCTGAGTGACTATATCGAAGGCATTACCCATTCAATTTGTACGTTGGAATTTGAAGTTCACCGCCCGCTTTACGACTGGATACTGGAAAGCCTGGATCTCCCGCGTACGTTGCCCCATCAATATGAGTTTGCCCGCCTGAGCCTCGGCTACACGGTAATGAGCAAACGGAAGCTGCTTCACCTCGTTCAGGAAAAAATCGTCACCGGATGGGACGACCCTCGGATGCCCACGATTTCCGGCATTCGCCGGCGTGGCGTTCCAGCCGAGGCATTGCGAACATTCGCGTACAACATCGGCATCACCAAATACAACGGTGTCACAGACGTCGCCGTTTTGGAACATGCCATCCGCGAAGACTTAAACAAACGCGCCCTTCGGCGCCTGGCGGTTATGCGTCCCCTCAAGGTGGTGCTCACCAACTATCCCGAAGGCAAAACCGGAGATTTGGACGCGGTCAACAACCCGGAAAATCCAGGTGCCGGAACGCGAAAAATTCCTTTCAGCCGGGAATTGTTCATCGAGAATGAAGATTTCATGGAAAACGCGCCGCCGAAATTCTTCCGCCTCAAGCCCGGCGGCGAAGTCCGCCTGAAATACGCCTACATTATCAAATGCGACGAAGTGGTTAAAGACCCGGCCGGAAAGATTGTGGAATTACGATGCACCGCTGATCTCGATAGCAAAACCGGCGGCGCTACCGCGAATCGAAAGGTTAAAGGAACAGTCCATTGGGTAAGCGCCGCGCATGCCATAGACGCCGAAGTCCGTCTATACGATCGCCTCTTTACCGTGCCCGAACCCGACGCCGGCGGTGACTTCAAAGCGTTCCTGAATCCGGACTCTCTTACGGTCATCACCGCCAAATGCGAGCCCTCATTAAAAGAGGCCGCACCTGAATCGCGCTGCCAATTTGAACGCCTGGGGTATTTCGCCCTCGATAAAGATTCCACGCCGTCGAAATTGGTTTTCAATCGCACGATCACCTTGAAAGACACCTGGGCAAAAGAAGCGCAAAAAAAGTAATCAAATTTGAGTCCGTAGCTCCCCTTCCCCGAGTGCTTTGCGGCTTGCATTTTGAACCCTCGAAAGGATTGCAAAACGCACGAAACAAACTTCGCTACCCCCTAATATTCCAATGATTTCACGTGTTTCATGTCTGGCACAAAACTCGCAATAGGTGTTTGCGTTAATAGAGTTTGAAGAAAACGCGGAATCGCCAAGGAATGAGCGCGGACGGCAACGTCCGCGCTTTTTTTTTCAGCACGGCTAAACGATGATGATCAGATCACGTGCTTGCGCTGGTGTAATGCCTCAGAGACAGCTTCCAAAACCATTGAGATATCGCCGCCCAAACCACGCCCAACCCCAAGAGTACGGCACACGCAGACGGCGAAGTTAATTTATCCGCCAGCACGCGCACAGGAACATTTGACACCAGCAACACCGGCAATGCGAAGGTAAACACGGCCTTGAACGCGCCATGAAAGGCATCGTCCGGCATCCGCGCGATATTAAAAAGATTATAGTAGCCCCACACGATGCCCTGCGCGCGCACGGTCCAAAAGCTCACCGACGCCAACATGAACATCAGGGAATAGTGGATGACCAATCCAACAACGCACAAGGCCGCAAAGCCCAATAGTTCCATTACCGTGGGCTGCAGATGCAATTTGTGCGCGGCAAAGGCCATCACACACATGGCAAATGCCGCGTTGGCAAATGAAGAAATGTCCACCTGCCGGGTCGAGACCACGAAACGTGTGTTAACCGGCAACAGCAGCAGGAAATCCATTTTGCCCGTGCGGACCAATTCGGACAGGTTCGTGCAATTCACCAGAAAAAAGGCCTGATAAATCTGTTGAATGAAATTACTCGCCCCCGTCAGCAGCACCACCTCCCAGGCTGACCATGAGCCAATTTGCGAGGTCTGGCTAAATACGACACTAACAAAACTTAATTGCAATCCGAACCAAAGAAGTTCGACAATAATCCACAAAACAAAATTGCCCTTGAATGACATTTCCCGGCTAATCGAAGTCCTCCACAGCGCGGCATAAATGCGGAAGTACCGAATGATGCGGGAAGTAAAAGAGGGCGACGGCTCCACGGCCGGCTTCAACGGCTGAATCTCCGCATTCATTCTTTTAGGCCAATTTCTTTAACTTTGCGTCTTCGCCCAGCTTCCTGACGAGTTCTTTGACTTTTTGCGCCTGGCTCTTATGTGCCAGGAGCACCGCGTCATCGGTTTGCACCAGGATGCTGTCTCGCAGGCCGACCACAGCTATGGGTGTTCTATTTTTAGTCCGCGCGTCGTAGATAATGTTGCGCGCACCGTCCACGTGAATAAATTCCGCGACCGCGCAATTGCCTTCGGCATCGGCTTTAAGATGCCTGGCCAGCGCCGGCCAGGCGCCCAGGTCGTCCCATTCCAATGCGCCGTCGGCTACAATCACGTTTTGAGCATGCTCCATCAGGGCATAATCAACGGAGATTTTCTTCAAGTCCGGATATTCCTTTGCAAGAACTTTTGCCAGTTTTGCCGGCTGAGCTGCCACTTTGAACCAGCGCTGGCATGCCGCAAACATTTCCGGTTGGTGCTTTTCAAGCCCGTTGGTGATGGTCACAAAACTCCACACGAACATTCCGGCGTTCCAGCGATATTGCCCGCTATTGACGTATTCAATGGCCTTTTCAAAATTAGGTTTTTCCACGAACTGTTCCGCTTTGAAGAATGTGGTTTTATATTTTTTAGCGCCGTTCGGCGCCGGCAATTCGTTCCCTGTG
This sequence comes from uncultured Verrucomicrobiae bacterium, assembly GCA_963845665.1. Classification (GTDB taxonomy): domain Bacteria; phylum Verrucomicrobiota; class Verrucomicrobiia; order Limisphaerales; family UBA11358; genus UBA11358. Next base: position 252,050 of record CAWJTA010000004.1, on the reverse strand, counting down.
CGGATGTAACCATATCCGGTCGCCGGCTCCGCGGGCTTGATTCCAATGGTTACAATCGCCTGGCCACGAGACGCCAGATCAAACGCATCGTTCAGAATTTGCTGAAATTTCTTTGCATCCGGCATCACGTGATCCGCCGGCAGTACTGCCATAACACCGGTTGTGGAACGGGCCCCAACCAGGGCCGCGCCCAGCGTCACCGCGGCGCACGTATCGCGTCCCACGGGCTCGGCAATGAGGTTGGATTGGGGAATTTTCGGAAGCTGCTTTCGCACTTCGGGCAATTGCGCCTCGTTGGTAATGACGAAAATGTTTTTGACCGGCACGAGAGGCAGGACCCGTTCGACCGCTTCCTGTAAAAACGATTTTTTGCCAAGAAGCGCCAGCAGCTGTTTCGGCATTTTCTCGCGGCTCAATGGCCAAAACCGCTCGCCGCGGCCGCCGGCCATGATGACGACGAAACGATCTTTTGTGTCGGAAACTGTTTTCATGGAATTGAATTCAACTCTCACCAGCCAAAGCAATCGACCGGTCAATCAGCTCATCTGTAACGTATGCACCGGCGCCACGCAATCTTTCGAGGGCGGGCTTTGCTGCGGGAATTAAGCCGCGATTCTTGGCAATCACGATAACACGCAACGAACCAAGGACGGGAATGCTGTTCCTTGCAGCCAATGCCCTGGCACGACGATCGTCAAGAAGTGCAGTAAAACCGGGATTTCTCAAGGCCCAGGAAATGACTTCAGCTTCTCCAATGCCACCACCCCAATCGGCTAACGCCTCATGAATGGCGGGACATTCACGTATAAACCTTTTCCCTTCGGTTTCGAGCCACGTTTTGCCCGCGTCCGTAATGTTGACGTTTTTAACTTCGCCCAACACCCCGGCCGGGATAACCAATTCTTCACAAAGATTTGGAAGAAACCTAATAATCTCCGCCTTTGCGAGCAGAATGACCGGTGAAGCGTTGATGACCCAACGCTCAGCCACGTTGGAAATCCTTGTCCAAATCCTCAACTGTCATCTGTACCGGAGAAATACGGTGCTCATAAAGCAAATTGAAAAACTCCCCACGCTTCAAACCCAGCATTTCGGCTGCCTGACCTTGTGACAATCGGCCGTCTTCAAACCAGCGCAATACAGCCGCCTCAAACATCTCGCGGCTAAAGCGCGCGTCATCGCCGCCAAACAATTCTGTGGCGTGTTCCGGTACTTCGACTGTGACGTGCTTGCTCACGATTGAAATCTACCAGAAAATAGCCCTTCGGTCAAAAACTGCCCTATCCCGCCGGCTGATCCGCCGGTTGTGGTTGGTTATCGCCAGCCACGTCCTCCTTATCTTCGCTGATGACCTTCGCAATGGCCTGTAATTTGTCCTCCGCGTCCAAATCGATCAATTTCACACCCTGGGTATTGCGGCCGGCTTCGCGAATGTCATTCACGGAAATGCGCACCATCTGTCCCTTAAAGGTAATGAGCATCATTTCGTCATTGTCGTGTACGGTTAATGCGCCAATGACTCCGCCGGTTTTTTCGGTCGTCTTCATCGTTATGATGCCTTTGCCGCCACGCGATTGGGCGCGGTATTCCTCAAAGCCCGTGCGCTTACCGATGCCATTTTCTCCCGCGACCAGTAATTTCGCGTCCGGCACGACGACAGACAGCGCAACGACTTCATCTTCCTTTTCCAGGCTGATGCCCCGCACTCCTCCGGCGGGACGTCCCATCGGACGCGCATCCTCTTCGTTGAACCGAATGCTCATTCCGCCCCGGGTAATGAGGACGACATCATCCCTTCCGGTCGTCAGCTTTACGGCAATCAAAGTGTCACCCTGCTCAATGCCGATGGCAATGATGCCGCCTTTGCGCACATTGGCAAAATCGGCAAGCTCCGTCTTCTTTACCGTGCCCCGCCTGGTGGCAAAGAAAACGAAACCCTCCTGCTGCCACGTGGCGTCTTCCTTGTCGGCGCCCGTTTTGGATTGAATACGAATGAGAGCGGCGATCGTTTCGCTGTTTTTCAATTCAAGCAGGTTCGCAATGCTCCGCCCCTTGGCGGCGCGGCCCATATCGGGAATTTCATGGACGCGCTCAACGTAAACGCGGCCCGTGTTCGTGAAAAACATCAGGTAATCGTGGGTGCTGGCCGTAAAGAGATGTTCGATGAAATCGTTGTCCTCCTCTGTGGCCCCTTCCCGGGTCGTCATCCCGATGACGCCCTTGCCTCCGCGACGCTGGGCCCGGTAACTGGAAATGTTTGTCCGTTTAATCAGGCCATTGTGTGTCAGCGTGATGATGACGCCTTCATTGACGATTAAATCTTCGATAGCGATTTCGCCTTCGTCAGGAACAATTTGTGTGAGCCTGGGCGTGGCATATTTTTCCTTAATCACGCCCAGCTCATCCTTAATAATCGCCATAACGCGCGCTTCCCTGGCCAGAATGTCGAGCAGATCTTTGATGCTCTCCAGCAAATCCCTGTACTCGCCCTGGACCTTGTCAATTTCCAGCGCAGTCAATTGATACAACCGCAATTCCAGGATCGCATCCACCTGCCGCTCGTTCAGGGCATAGCGGCCGTTGTCGAGCCGTTCCTCGCTGCGGATCAGGATGCCCCACTGCTCGACCTGCGCGCGGTTCCACTCGAACGCCAGCAACTTAACCCGCGCCTCGTCCCGCGTTTTGGATTTGCGAATGATGGCAATAAACTCATCCAAATTCGCGAGCGCGATGAGATAGCCTTCCAGCAATTCCGCCCGCTCCTCGGCTTTTCTCAGTTCAAAGCGCGTTCGCCGCAGCACAACCTCGCGGCGATGCTCGATATAACATTGGATCAGGTCCTTGAGAGTGAGCGTCTTGGGCCGGCCATGATCAATCGCCAGCGAATTGACGGCGAAAGAAACTTCGAGCTGCGTGTGCTTATAAAGATTGGCAATGACGACCTTCGGATTGCCATCGCGCTTCAGTTCCATCACCAGCCGTGTGTTTTCGTCGGACTCATTGCGCATCGCGGAAATTTCCGTGATGGTTTTTTCGTTCACCAGAGCGGCGATTTGCTGTTCCAGTGCGGCACGGTTGACGTTATACGGGATTTCGGTAATGACGAGCTGTTCGCGACCGCCCTTCATCTCTTCAGAGCCGACTCGCCCGCGCACTTTCAAGCTTCCCCGGCCAGTCTCGAAGTAATTTTTGATTCCCTCCACACCGCATAGAATGCCACCCGTCGGAAAATCCGGCCCCTTGATGAACTTCATCAATTCCTTGATGGTGATATTCGGATTGTCAATCTGCGCGCAGATACCTTCAATGATCTCCCCCAGGTTATGCGGCGGCATATTGGTGGCCATGCCTACCGCGATGCCCGTGCCGCCATTGACCAGCAAATTCGGAAATGCAGAGGGAAAGACTGTTGGTTCCGTCATCCGTTCATCGTAATTCGGTACGAAATCCACCGTGTCCTTTTCCATGTCCTCCATCAGGGCCGCGCCCAAATGAGTCAGCCGCGCCTCCGTATAACGCATGGCTGCCGGCGGATCATCTTCGATGGAACCGAAATTCCCCTTGCCATCCACGAGCTTTTCCCGCATCGCCCACGGCTGCGCCATGTGGACCAGCGTCGGATAAATCACGGCCTCGCCGTGCGGATGATAATTTCCCGACGTATCACCGCAGATTTTTGCGCATTTATAGGGTTTGCGTCCGGGAAACAGTGACAACTCATGCATCGCGTAAAGGATGCGGCGTTGCGACGGTTTCAAACCATCGCGGACATCAGGCAACGCGCGGGAAATGATGACAGACATCGAATAATCCAGAAACGAATTCTTGATTTCGTCCGCAACATTGATCTTCGCGATCTTTTCCCCCGCGGCAAACAACGGCGTGCTGCTTACCGGCAAATTATTTGGGTCCTGGGGCTTAATTTCGTCAGGCATGGTAAAAAATAATCGATGCGTTTAATCTCTTAAACGTCCAGGTTCCTGACGTTCAGCGCGTTGTCCTCGATGAATTGCCGTCGCGGCTCAACCTCTTCACCCATCAACCTCGAAAACATCGCCTCGGCCTCCACAGCGTCAGTTAAATCAATGCGCAGCAGCTTCCGTTTCACAGGGTTCATCGTCGTCTCAAAAAGCTCTTTTGCGTCCATTTCGCCCAACCCCTTGAAACGAGTCATTTGAATACCCTTTTTCCCGACAGCTTTGACGCTGCTTAATATTTCGGGAATCGAGAAAAGCGGCGTGACCGTTGCTTTTTCGCCCTCGCCTTCAATCAATTCAAACAGCGGCTTGTCCTGGGCGGCATAATGGTCCACGTCCAGCCCCTTTTTGTCCAGTTTGGCGAGCAGTTCCGCTATTGCCTTGCTCTCCAGGTGCAGGTCTACTTCGGTTGCCCGGCGAATTTGCAACCGGTTCCTCTCCGCTCGTTCGCGAAATTCCGTGTCCCCGTACAGGTCCGCGTTCGCGTCTTTGAATTTTGCCACTTCATCCAGGTCCCCAAAATAGTGAACGGTTTCGTCGTTGCCATCGCGCACTTTGATGAGCATGACCGGGTAAGTCCCCTTCTCACTCCGCTTTTCCACGTAGTCGCTAAAATCACCGCCGTGACGGCGGATGACCCTGGCGTATTTGTCCAGCGATTCAAGCAATTGAAGAATCTCTTCCAGTTGTTTGGGCGATAATTCGCGACTGTCAGAAAGGTTTTTGAGCCGCACTTCTTCGGTGCCGATTTGCAAAAGGATTCTGTTCAATTGCAAATCGTCGTCCACGTATTCGGTGCGTTTCTTTCGGGTCATTGAATAGAGCGGAGGCTGCGCTATATACACGTAACCGTCGCGCACCAACTGCGGCATTTGCCGGTAAAAGAACGTCAACAGCAGCGTGCGAATGTGCGAGCCGTCCACGTCAGCGTCCGTCATGATGATGATTTTGTGATAACGCAACTTGTTGATATCAAACGCACCCTCTCCTGCCGTGTCGCCAATGCCGGTCCCGATGGCCGTAATCATGGTGCGGATTTCCGTGTTCTGAAGGACCTTGTCCAATCGGGCCTTTTCGACGTTGATCAATTTGCCGCGAATGGGAAGTATCGCCTGAAACTTGCGGTCACGTCCCTGCTTTGCGGAACCGCCGGCGGAATCACCTTCGACAATGTAAAGCTCCGTGTTGATCGGATCGCGGTCGGAACAATCCGCCAATTTTCCAGGCAAACCTCCGCCAGTAAGGGCCGATTTTCGGACGGCTTCACGCGCCTTTCGGGCCGCTTCTCTCGCGCGTGCCGCGTTCAATCCTTTGTCAATGATCCGCCGGCCAATCGTCGGGTTCGCATCGAAATACCCCATCAATCCCTCATAGGTCGCTGAGCCCACAATTTTTTCCACCTCCGGCGAAAGGAGTTTTACTTTCGTCTGCGATTCAAACTTCGGATCGCTGTGCTTCACAGAGATGACTGCGGTCAATCCCTCCCGAACGTCGTCCCCGGTAATCTGCGGATCTTTTTCCTTCAGCAACTCATTTGACTTGGCGTATTGGTTGATGGCCCGCGTGACCGCGCTGCGAAAACCGCTCAAGTGCGTGCCGCCGTCGGGATTGTAAACCGTATTCGTATAGCAAAGCACCTGGTCGTTGTAACTGTCGTTGTATTGAAGGACCACTTCGACAATGACTTCAATTTCCTTTTCGTCCAATTTTTCGCGGGTCGCCTTCTGAAACGCGATCGGCTTGGGATGCAATGGCTCTTTGCTTTGGTTGAGCTGGCGGACAAACTGGTCAATGCCGTCCTTGTAATAAAACGTCTCCGGCTTCAAATCCGTGTTGCGCTCGTCCGTAAAAACGATTTCCAGGCCCGAATTCAAAAACGCCAGCTCGCGCAAGCGCTGGGCAATAATGTCCACCTTGAATTCCGTTGTGTCATGAAAAATCTCCGGGTCCGGTTTGAACGTGATTAATGTTCCGGTGCCTTTCGACTTCCCAATTACGTTCAGTTTCTTCGTTGTCTTTCCCCGTTCGAATTCCATTTGGTAAACCTCGCCATCACGCGACACTTCCACTTCAAACCATTCACTGACGGCATTCACGCATTTGGCGCCCACGCCGTGGGTACCGCCCGAAAATTTATAGCCGCCCTGCCCGTATTTTCCTCCAGAGTGCAGGGTCGTCAGCACGAGTTCGACGCCGGGAATGCCGTATTGCGGATGGATGTCCACGGGAATCCCGCGACCGTTGTCGCGGATTGAAATGGAGCCGTCCACCTGAATCGTCACCTCGATTTTGTCACAATATCCTGCCAGGTGTTCGTCGACGGAATTATCCAAAACTTCACTGACACAATGATGCAACGCGCGCTCGTCGGTGCCGCCAATATACATGCCCGGCTTTTTGCGAACGGCTTCAAGACCCTCCAATTTTCCCAACTGCGCGGCGCCATAGCTGCCTTTCACCGCTGTCGTCACCACTGTCTCCTCGGACTCCATGTCAGATGTTTTATCCATAAAAATCGCCGAAAAACGTGCCCTCAATTGTTAAGTTTCAGGACTTAGAAATTATAGAAAAATTGCGCTTTTCAGACAATGTTTATTTCAACTTTTTTAGGGCATAAAATACAATTAGTTGTGCGCCATTTCATGTAAATGGCCATATATTGCGGTTCGGTTGATCTCCACGGATTTAGGGCAGAACGAAGAGAATTTTCAGAATCGATACGGTAAAAAAGGAATGGATAGCCAATCCAATTCAAAGGGAAATTCCGAACTTGCGCCGAGCTTCCGGAGTACATTTCATTCTGTTCTTTCTGTTCTTCCTGTCTCTATCATCCGCGTGTGCAACTTCACCGCGATCAACTGTTAGCGCCGCTCAAAAAATACTTCGGATTCAGCACATTTCGTCCGTTGCAGCAGGAAATCATCTCTGATTCGCTCGCCGGCAGGGATGTGTTTGCAGTTCTGCCCACAGGCGGCGGCAAATCGCTTTGCTTCCAATTGCCCGCCCTGGTGCGTCCCGGTCTCACCGTAGTGATCTCACCACTGATTGCCCTAATGAAAGACCAGGTCGATGCTCTTGCAGGCCGCAGGCGTTCCGGCGACATTTCTCAATTCATCCCTGGCCGCGGGCGAATCGCGCCCGCGACTGCGCGGGTTGCACAACGGCGAATTTCGTCTCCTCTACGTTGCGCCGGAACGGCTGATGCTATCTGGTTTTCTGGAAGACCTTGAAAAAATGGAACGTCGGCCTGTTCGCGATTGACGAAGCGCATTGCATCAGCGAATGGGGCCATGATTTTCGCCCGGAATACCGGCAGCTTCGCGACCATGCGCGGCCTTTTTCCAGGCGTGCCTATGATGGCCCTTACAGCCACGGCCACCACGCGAGTCCGCGACGACATTGTTGCCCAGCTGCATTTGAAGGACCCTGCACGCTACGTGGCCAGCTTCAATCGTCCAAACTTGATTTATCGCGTGGCCGCCAAGACCGGCGCTTACGCGCAAATTCTTTCGTATATCCGGTCCAGGCCAAAGGAAAGCGGCATCATTTATTGCCAGGCCCGCAAGACTACCGAGGACATTGCGCGAAAACTTTCCGAAGATGGAGTTAGCGCCCTGCCATATCATGCGGGAATGGAAAACAGCGAACGTTCGAAAAATCAGGAAAAATTTCTCCGCGACGAGACACGCGTCGTGTGCGCGACCATCGCCTTTGGTATGGGCATCAACAAACCCAACGTCCGGTTTGTCATCCATTACGATTTGCCCAAAAACATCGAGGGCTATTATCAGGAAACCGGACGAGCCGGGCGCGACGGTTTGCCCGGCGAATGTCTCCTCATGTTCAGTGCCGGCGATCGCGTCAGACAAATGCGTTTCATCGATGAGAAGCCTGATCCACGCGAAAAGGAAATCGCGCGCGCGCAATTGGAGCAAATGATTCACTATGCCGAAATCGCAAGCTGCCGCCGCGAATTTCTTGCTGGGCTATTTCGGCGAACAATTTGAACAAACACCATGCGCCGCCTGCGACAATTGCATGGCGCCGCGTGCCGCCTGGGACGGAACAGTAGCCGCGCAAAAGTTTCTTTCCTGCGTCTATCGCATCCGGGAAAAAAGCGGATTCAACGTGGGAATACAACACGTGGTCGAAGTGCTCCGCGGCGCTGATACAGACAAAATACGAAAATTCGGTCACGAGAAACTCTCCACCTATAACATCGGCGCCGAACATTCCCGCGCCGATTGGGCGGCCATTGGCAGGGAACTGGCCCGCCTCGGGTTTCTTCATCAAAACGCGGAGAAATTCAACGTCGTCGAACTGACCGAAGCCGGCCGCGCCGCGCTCAAGTCGCGGCAAAAGATTATGCTCACCAAAGCGGTCGCCGCCGGACCCGTCGAGCATCGCGTGGGCGACATCACCTGCGACGAAGCTCTATTCGAAAGACTTCGTGCGTTGCGCAAACGGCTCGCGGATGAGCGGTCAGTTCCGCCCTATGTCATTTTCGCGGACACCACACTGCGGCAAATGGCGCGGCTTTATCCTGAAGGCGAACGCGAACTTTCACGCATTAGCGGCATCGGCGAGAAGAAATTACGTGAATTCGGCCAAACATTTCTGCAGGAAATCAAAGCGCATCTCCAAACCAATCCCCGGCAAATCTTCGCGGATGATTCCTTTTCCGCGTCCGCCTCAGTTGCGCCACGCCGCTCGCTCCTCACCGATACCGTGCGCGATACGCTTGATTTTTTTCGCCAGGGCAAAACCATATCGGAAATTGCGCGCATGCGAGGCGTTAAAGACGGCACTATTTACGGCCATTTGGAACAAGCCCTTCTCGCGGGAGAAAAGCTGGACGTGCATGCGTTAGTCCCCGCCGCCGCGCAGCGTGAAATCGCCGACGCTTTTGCAAAGCATGGCCAATTAAGCCTGGGCGCAATTGTCGAATCGCTCGCAGGCAAATACGGCTACGGCGAGTGCAAAATTGTCCGGGCGATGTTGCAACTCCAGCAGGCATCGCACTGAACGCCCGCCGAATTGGTAGGGACGGCCCGCTGGGCCGTCACCGCCCGTATTGCGGGCGGAACGATCCGCACACCCCCGCCCGATTACGATCCGCCTTTTGTCCCGTCCTTAGCGTCCCTGTTAACGATCCACAGACGTTTCAATTCAACCCTTCTGCCACCGATTCCACTTGCGATTGGCCTGCGCGTTGTGTATCAAAGGAGACGCTGGTTTAACCCGGCTTTCGCTTCTCACGCGCCCGCGTGGCGGAATTGGCAGACGCGCTAGATTCAGGTTCTAGTGAGTAACATCGTACAGGTTCAAGTCCTGTCGCGGGCACCACGCTTCGCCGTTGGCTACGCGTGGCAGGCCACGAAAAGGGCGCTTCTGCCTTAACGTTGAACTTCAGGATTGGAGATACGAAGCGTGCCCTGCGGAGTTGAGCAAAGCGACTGCTTTAAGGAGGACGCTCCGCGCTACGACCCGGCATGCCCGCCATCGTTCTCCGCATGGCCATTCGATCCCGGAAGAACAGAAGGCCGAATCTCCACGACAACATGCTTCATCAGCGGCTGGTCACTTTGCAGGCTGTAATCCCCGATCGGACAAAGCACATTTAGCTCCGGCATATATCCCATCGCACAACCGCGGGGAATGCTATACGGAATGGCGCGATAGCCGAACGCCTGGCGCGTGGAACCGTCCTTGGCAAAGCTCGTGAGGTCGATGAAGTCATATTTTTTTAAGCCCCGCTCACTCATGTCATCGGGGTTCATGAAGACAAGCGTCCGAAGATTCTTAACGCCGCGATAACGATCATCGTCCGAATAAATAGTGGTGTTCCATTGATCATGCGAACGCATCGTTCCCAGAATCAGTCGCCCTGGTTTCGGCGCGCACCTCGGCAGCGGAGAAAAAGAAAAATTAGCTCGCCCTGTGTCCGTTTGAAAGATCAATTCCCGCGCTGGTTGCTTCAAGCGGAATCCCAGCGGCTGTCGCACGCGCCGGTTAAAACATTCAAATCCTTCGATGGCCTCAGCCATTTTGTCCCGTATTTTATCATAGTCTGCTGCATAGGCCTCCCACGGGGTCGAAGTACCTGGCATTGAAGCCTTTGCTATTCCGGCAATGATTGCCGGCTCGGAACGTAAATGCGGTGATCCTGGATGTTTCATCCCATAGGAAAGATGAACCATGCTCATGGAATCTTCGACGGTTACCGCCTGAAGGCCTTTGGCGCCGTGATCCTTCTCGGTGCGGCCAAGACAGGGCAGGATCAACGCCTCACGACCGTGAATCAGATGGCTGCGATTGAGCTTCGTGCTGACCTGGATGGTCAGGCCACATTTTTGAATCGCTGGAAAGCTATAAGCCGGATCGGGAACAGCGAGAGCGAAATTTCCGCCCATGCCGACAAAAATTTTGATTTCGCCCCGCATCATTGCTGGAATCACCCGAACCGTATCCAGCCCATGTTGCCGGGGGGACTTGATGCCACAGGCCATATCCAAACGCGCCAGCCATTTTTCATCCGGACGATGATCGATGCCACAGGTCCGATTCCCTTGGACGTTTGAATGGCCTCGAACGGGACAGGGACCGGCGCCCTCCCGGCCAAGATTCCCGCGCATTAATAGTACGTTTACGATCTCTCGAATCGTATCCACACCGTGCTCCTGCTGCGTCACTCCAAGGCACCACGAAAAAATCGCCGACTGCGATTTTCGATAGATCTCGCCCATCTCCCGAATTTTAGTCAACTCAACTCCCGATTCGCGCACGAGGTCCTCCCACGAAGTCTTCTCAACGATCGCTTTATAGGATTCGAAACCGGCGGTATAATTCTCGATAAATTGCCGATCAATAGCGTTTGGGTCCGTCTTCGCAGCCTCCAGAAGATGTTTGGCGACACCTCGCATCAAAGCCATGTCCCCGGCAATTCTGGGTTGAACATTTAACGTTCCGACTGGAGTCGAGTGAAAGAACATCATGCTCGGAATCTCGTGCGGCACAATGGTCGTGCGCGATGCCGCCTCGATAAAAGGATTAACATGGATAATTTGCGCGCCGCGACGGTCAGCTTCGGCGAGCGAAGTGAGCATGCGAGGGGCGTTTGAAGCAGCGTTGACGCCCAGGATAACGAGGCAATCTGTCTTTTCCCAATCAACCAGATCAACGGTTCCCTTTCCAGTCCCCAGGGCGGCCGCGAGAGCCCGGCCACTGGCCTCATGGCACATATTGGAGCAATCCGGCAAATTGTTTGTGCCCAGTTCACGGGCAAACAGTTGATAAAGAAAAGTTGCTTCATTACTGAGGCGTCCCGAGGTGTAGAAGGCCGCTTCATTGGGATTTGCAAGATTACGGAAATGTCGACCCACAAGTGCAAACGCTTCATCCCATGTAATGGGCACGTACTTGTCTGAATTGGCGTCATAACGCATCGGTTCCGTGAGCCTGCCCGCGTCTTCGAGACGAAAATCAGACCATCCCATTAACTCGGCGACTGTGTGCGCCGCAAAAAATCCGCGCTCCACCCGCTTTGGAGTCAATTCCCATGCTGCGTGTTTGATCCCGTTTTCGCAAATGTCCATGCGCAGTCCTTTGCGATCATCAGGCCAGGCACAACCCGGACAATCATATCCCCCATTTTCATGGTTCATCTTGAAGACGACGCGTGGACCGTCGATGAGTTCATGGTGTCCCAGAAGCACCTTGGTGACACTGATCGCCGCGCCCCATCCGGCAGCCGGGTGATGATAATCTTCCTGGGAAAATGAGCCACCCACATTCGGGCCAAATCCGACTGCGGCCCTTATTCCATCGGACGCGGGAAGCCCATTGGCCGGTAAAGATTTATCAGGTGAAGATTTGTCCGTTTTATTCATCGTGTACTCCTTTTGTACGCAAACCCGAATCAGACGTGTACCGTGCCCACACCTGCCCGATGAGCGCATATTTCAATTACACTCAAAAGAGCGGCGCCTTTGTCAAAAGAGCGGCGCCTTTGACCAACATAGCACATTCCCTCCGTTATGAAACGCCCCTTTCGTTCCCATCGTGTTCATCGGTCCGCCATAAGATCATTAGCGGGAATTTCATTCAAAATGGCCACGAGAAAAGCAGCGTGCCAATACACGTACCCGCGAACTCTGAGATTGTCATCCGCACCGGGGGAACCGATAGTATTCAACTCGTTAATCAAGTGACCGCAAACACTGGAGAATAACAGTTTAAACTCATGGGTATAACCATTCATTTCGAATTGACCGCCGCCGCCGATGTAACCGCGGCTCGCGCCAAACAAATGGTCTCTTCACTCTATCGTATCGCGCTGAATTTTAAGCGCGAAGGCTTCGTGGATGATGTCCTGCCAATCGCTTCTGACGTCGAAACGTTGGGACGATTTGCCTGCGACTGGCTCATTCTGCCTGTGCCGGGCGAAGAGAATACCAGCACCGGCGCCGAAATTTTGCCACTGGAGGGTTCTATCTTTCTTGTCATTCTGGGCGAGGATTCTGAGCCGTTTCGGCTCGGATTGTGCCGTTATCCCGCGACCGTTCAATTTGGAGGCAAAGAATTACCGACCAAAAAGCCCGCACGCTGGCGGATGGCCGCTTATTGTAAAACGCAGTTCGCCAGCTTGCATGGATGGGAACACTTTAAACGCTGCCATTGCGCAGCGGTGCATTTGCTCGCGGCGTGTCGGATACCGGGTCTGCGCGTGAAAATCATCCAGGACGAAGGCGGCTATTGGCCGCAACGGTCGGTTTCGAAGCTGCGCCAAAACGTGGACCACATGAACGGGCTTCTCGCTGCGACCGCCGGTGCATTGAAAGACACCTATGAAACGCCAGGCGCTATTCAATCGCCCATTTTTGGGCACAAGAATTTCGAACGACTCGAAGCGCAGGGCGCACCGCACGTCACTGCGGCGTTGGAAGAATTGCGCAAGGCATTGCGAAGATGATGGCAGTCCCGAGGCGCGTGCATTCAGACCATTTTAGCCGCGACAATCAATCGAACGTTTAACTCACCGGCGGAAGCCCCCATGATACCCACTCCAACCCCAACCCCGATTCACGCCGACAGGTGCGTAGTAATATGGGTAACTCGGATAAGCGTAATAGGGAGATGCCCAGTTATTGTAGTTGTAGGTCTGTGTGTCAGGGACAATATAGACGGTTGAAGCCGAAGGCGGAGGCGTGCCGGGCTGCGCCACACCCTGCTGCTGATTTGCCGCTGCGTCATTCGGGGCCGGCGTCTGCGACTGTTGCTGTTGCTGGGCTGCCGTGGCCATCGCAGTGGTCTGGTTTAACATCGCATTGATGACCGCTTCGGACACGCCCTGCTGTTTCAAATAAACTATTTGCGACGCATCCAATCCATAAACCGTGCCGGAATTTTGAACATCATTGACAATGGCGCCGTCACTGACATTTGCCTGCGCCCATTGCAGAATCTGCATCTCCGCCGATGACAGCGGTGTGGTTGAAGGGGCAATAATGGGTGCGGCTGGCGTTTCGGCTGCGGTACCAGTCAAAATTTCGCCCTGGCCGACCGCATTTGTGTCCTGGGCAAAACCGTCTGTCGTTAAAAAAGCCGCCAGTGTCGCGGCCACAAGCGCCATGCCTGTCATTTGGAAGCCTTGTGTTTTCATAACGTCACACATCACATCGTAATGAATCTAACACCGACACTTGCGCGGTCAAAATAAAAACAAATGTACGTAAAAACAAATCCCTGCCGGGTCGGGCGTGTGACATTTTAAAATTAAGCACAGCCACGAACGATATTTGTATGTTGACACGCGAATCTGCTTTTTCGAATGTTACCCAACATGAACAAGAAAATCGTCCTGGGATTTTCGGGAGGATTGGACACGACGTTTTGTGTCATCTGGCTCAGAGAAAATGGTTTCGAACCCGTTTGCGTCTGTTTGGACATCGGACAGAGCAAAGATTTGGAGGAAGTGCGCCGATCCGCCGGGCTTTTGGGCGTCAAAGATCTGAAGATCATTGATGGCAAAAACAGTTTCGCCGATTTATTTCTCGCGCCGGCCCTCAAGGCGAACGCGCTTTATCAGGGCGTTTATCCTTTGGCAACGGCCGTCAGCCGTCCATTCATCGGAAAAATTCTCGTTGATGTGGCGCGGGAGGAAGGAACGCAATATGTCGCTCATGGTTGCACGGGCAAGGGAAATGACCAGGTGCGTATCGAAATGGCTGTGAGAGGTTTGATGCCATCCGCCGAGATTATTGATCCCATCCGGGACAATAGTTTAAGCCGCGACTACGAAATAAAATTTTTGCGCGATAAAGGGATCGATTTGGGGTATTCGGAGGACAAGCCTTACAGCGTCGACCAAAATATTTGGGGCAGGAGCGTCTGCGCCGGCATTTTGGAGGACATCAGCGTCGCACCCCCGGAAGAAGTCTACGAATGGACCAATTCGCCCGAGGATTGTCCGGACGCTCCAGTGACCATCGAAATTGGCTTTGAGTCCGGCCTTCCAGTGACTTTGGACGGCGTCAACAAACCGTTTCTCGATTTGATAAACCGTTTGAATGAACTTGGCGGCGAGCATGGCATCGGCCGCATTGATCACATCGAAGACCGACTGGTCGGATTAAAGTCGCGTGAACTGTACGAAGCGCCTGCCGCAATGATTCTAATCACGGCGCACAAAGCCCTTGAATCACTCACGCTTTCGAAATCGTCATTGGACTTCAAGCAGGGCGTGGACGTGGAATACAGCCGCTTAATCTATCAGGGCAATTGGTTTTCCCTTCATCACATGGATTTGCTCGCGTATTTGCGCCAAAATCAACAGGCGGTCTCCGGGACAATTCGGCTGAAACTATTCAAAGGCAATTGCACCATCGTGGGGCGCGAATCCGCGAACGCCTTGTATAAGCGCAACCTTATCACCTACGGCAAAGACAGCCAATTCGATCAAAGAAACGGCGCCGCCTTTTCCCAAATTCTCGGAATGGAAAGCTTCATCCAGTCATCCGTTCAGCTCTCCAATTTTGAACAGAAAATTGAAAGATTGATTCAGTCGTCGAAAGAGGAAAACAGGTGATTTGCCTCGGGAATGTTGCCGCCTGTTACGATGTAACTCTCTCGCATTCAATACTTTGTCAGCCAGTTACCGGTCCGTTACCATTTTGTTACCACTTAAGTCGTTGACCTTCAACGATGTTACGGATGTTACGGATGTTCAGACCTCACATCACATTGCACGTAGCGCAGGCGTCCCGCCTGCGGGTTAGGCACCGTCTCGGTGCCAGTGAGTATCCCCGCTTCAACGCTTCAACGTTTGCCGCGGCCAAACAATCTTGACACCGATGCTCTGACATTCAATCCTCATGCGATGTTCCAAATCATCTTTACACCGGTGAGCGCGGGGGAATTGGCCCGGATGCCCAAGGAGTTGCAGTTGCAAATCCTGGGTGATTTTCGAGGTTTGCCGCAGCAGGTCATGGGCACCGAACTCGACCAATTTGGCAAACTGGAATACGGACGGCGGATCCTCCATCGGTTCCGGCTGGGAGACTACCGCGTGTATTTCGAGCGGCACGAGCTGGGCGTGCTCGTCCATCGCATTTTAAGCCGCCATTCGCTCAAAGACTTTCTGTTCCGTTCCGGCCTGCCCGGCGGTGAAGACGCCGCCCTTCAGGAAAATCCAAAGTTTTGGGAAATGATCGAGATGGCGAAGAACACCGCAAAGGCGTAATTCTTACGCCAACTTCCCATACTTTCGTACTTGCGGCCAAATCCAACCCACAGCCAGAACGACGAGCACCGTCCCAATACCGCCCACCACAACGGAGATGATGGAACCGACGGCATTGGTATTTCCCATTCTCGGTCCAAATAACCACGCCGTAAAACCGGACTCAAAGCCGCCGAGTTCGTTTGAAGTGCCGATAAAGAGGCTGTTTATGGCAGAAATGCGTCCGCGTTTTTCGTCCGGCGCCAGCAATTGCACCAGCGAATGCCGCACCACAACGCTCACGTTGTCCACCGCGCCGCAAATCACCATCATCACGAACGCTACCCAAAACCAGGCCGCGTTCGGAACCAGAGGGCCGAAACACTTTTGGTTGGCGACGCCGAAGAAGATGGTTGCGACGCCGAAGGCCGCGACCGACAACAGCATGGCCCGCCCGGCCTTTTGCATGGGCGGCCGATGGGAGAGAACTAACGCACAGGCGACGGCCCCGACAGGCATGGCAGCCGTCAGGATTCCGAGGCCGCTGGGCCCGCTTTTGAGAATGTCCTTCGCATAAACGGGAAAAAGCGACGTGGCCCCGCCGAGCAGCACGGCGAACAAATCGAGTGTGATAACACCCAGGATGATTTTGTTTTCAAAAATGAAATGGATGCCGGCGCTGAGCACTGCCAGTGAAAACGGCTGCCGCGGGCCAGGTTTATGCTCACGCCGGATACAGAGAAGCATGACGAAATAGATGAGGGACGTTGCCACGGTGATGATATAGACCGGCCATGCGTGGCGTGTAAGCGATACGACAAATCCACCCGCCGTGAAACCCAGCATCTGCGCAAGCTGAAAAGTCCCGCTGTTGAATGTAACTGCGCGGGGAAATTCTTCGCGCGAGACAATGTGCGGCAAAAAAGAGGCATTTGCAGGCCAGAGAACAGTTTTGGCCGAACCCAGAATGATAAGGGAAATATAGATGCAAGCCACCGATGCTTCAAACGCGGAGATCAGCGCCAGGCTCAGGGCACCGATGCAAATGAGCACGTCCATGACCAGGATGACTCGTTTGCGATTGAAATTGTCCGCTATATAACCCGCGGGCAATGTCCAAAATATAATCGCCACCATCTGTGAAAGCCCCACCAGCCCCAGAGCCAGTGTGGAATGCGTGCGCTCATAAATTTCCCAATCTATAGCCACGGAAAGCATCTGTTGCCCAAAGACAGCGATGAATCGCCCCACCAGAAAAAGCGTGAAGTCGCGGTTTCGAAAGAGAGCGTAGGGACTGCCGCCCGCAGTATTTGCCGGCGCGACCACATCGTCCGGCGAATCCGTTTGGTTCATGCCCGTTTAGATTCGAATGCCCGGAAGCAACTTTCAAGATTATAGGAGCAGCCGTTCAAGCATGGGAAACGGCCATTCATGTATTCAGATCGGCGTACCCGCATCGGGAGGGACATTATTTCGTCTGCACGGGCGCGCTAAAATCGCGTTCGTTATGAACTATCCGGACTTCGATGACCACCCAAACTATGGCCGCCGCCAAAAATACAATCACGCCGGCCAGCACGTATCGCGGCCATTTGTATCGCGGCTTTTCCTCAGTCATTGTGAACTCAAATTCTTTGGTTCTCGCTTGGCCTCGCGCTCAAAGATAAATGGGACCAGGGAAGTTCCGTCAATTTTGTCCGGCCCCTGGGCGAGCGCCAGAGCGGCGGCCGTCGGCAGGAAATCTGTGGCGGAACATTTCACGCCACTAACCTGGCCGGCGGGGATGCGGCCCGGCCAACAGACGATAAATGGAACGCGCAAATCATCGGGACCCGAAGTCTCCTGGAAAAATTTCGGATCAACTCCCGCACCCTTCCTCGGAACGGTGTCACTGGTGAAAAAAATCACAGTGTTGCTGGCCTCGCCCTCGTCTTTCAATTTGTTGCACAATTTGCCAATCTCGTCGTCCAGGCGGGTGATGGCGGCTGCACGATTTTTCTCAGCCTGCGGCCAGACTTCCTCGGAGAACGGGGCATCTGTAGGCACTTCGCGGTTGCCATTGCCGGGAATGGTTTCGTTCACCGTGATAAAGAACGGGGTGTAATGATTGAATTGATCGGGCTGATAACTTCTTGTGTAATTTAAGGTCCATTCAAAAAATGAATCCGGAATGTAGGTGCCTTTTTTTCCGCCAGTGTTGTAGTAAAGCATTTCCCGGCCGTTGAACACCCGGCTTCGGTTTTCAGCCTTGTCAAATGTTTCATCATACTTCCAAAGGTAGTCGGGATACGCATTTTGTGCGTCCGCAGGATCGAAATACCCGGCAAATTCATCGAAGCCCTGCCGCCACGGAGCGCCCGCGGAGGTTTCGTCGCCCAGATTCCATTCTCCGATCAGGCAGGTATTGTAACCGGAACTTTTGAGGATCTCCGCAATGGTCAGGTCGCCGGATGCCAGGGTAAATTCCGAGTCCGGCAGGAGCGAGGTGTTCTTCCCGGTCAACAGGGCCCCGCGAGCAGGAGCGCCCGCCACTCCGCCCGCGAAGTAATTGGTGAACCGGATGCCTCCAGCCGCAAGCTGGTCAATGTGGGGCGTCTGAAACTGCGTTTGACCATAACAGCTCAAATCGCTCGCGGCCAGACCGTCGGCAACTATGAGGATGATGCTCACGCGGCGAGGTGACGATTGGGATTGCGCGGTCGCGGAGAATTGGAACGCCGCCAGAACAAACACGGCACTAAATAAAATGCGCAAGGACTTCATGCGAAATTGGATTTAAATACGGCTGTTGCCGTTCAAAAGACTTCCATTTGCCAGCCAGGGCGCGATTTTTTCCCCCGTCCATGTTTCGGCGATTTGCTGGCGCTCGCGAACAACAGCCACGTCTTTGCCATTGACCAGGACCTCCGCCGCCAGCGGACGGGTATTATAATTGGAGGCCATGGCAAAACTGTAGGCGCCGGCGGACAGCAGCGCAAGATAATCGCCCTCGGCCACTTTAGGCAGAACGCGGTCTTTGGCAAAATAGTCTCCGGACTCGCAAATGCCGCCAACCAAATCCGTCTTCATCGAAGGACCCGCCTTTCGTGTCAGTGGGACGATTTCGTGGTAGGCGTCGTAGAACGCGGGTCGGATCAAATCATTCATGGCCGCATCCACAATGACGAAATTCCTTGCGCCGGTCCGTTTCAAATATTCGACGCGAGCAACCAAAATGCCTGCGTTGCCGCAAATAAACCGGCCCGGCTCGATCAGAATTTTCAGCCCAAGCGGTTGCAGCAGCGGGAGCAAATGCGCGGCGTATTTTTGGGGCGTCAGAATTTTGGCGGCAGCGGCCGATTTCCACCATACCTCCCGGCCGCTCTCCAATGCCGGCTTGTAAACGATGCCGATGCCTCCGCCGATGCTCAAAAATTCCAGCCCATAAGCGCCTGCCAATTTCCGGACGAGCGGCAGGATTTTTTTGACCGCCGTTTTTATCGGACCGATCTCCGTCATTTGCGAACCGATGTGCATTTGCAATCCGCGCAGGCGCAGATTTTTTAACCGGCTGGCGCGGGCATAGAGCGCCTCGATTTGTTCCAAAGCCACCCCGAATTTGTCCTGATACGTGCCGGTGGTGATCTTGGCGTGTGTATGGGCCGAGACGTTGGGATTAATACGCACGGCGACCGGCGCAATTTTTTTCAGTCGCGCGGCGATTTTATTGATGCGTTGTAATTCCGCTTCACTCTCTACATTGAACGAGTAAACGTTTTGCCCAAGGGCAAATTCGATTTCCGCCTCCGTTTTGGCCACACCGGCGAACACGCACGTTTGCGGATCGCCACCGGCAGCAATGACACGGCGCAATTCACCGGCGCTGACCACGTCAAAGGCGCTGCCGAGGTTGGCGAGCGTCCGCAGGACGGAAAGATTCGAATTTGCCTTCATTGCAAAGCAAATTCGATGTTCCAGTGGCGCGAGGGCGCGGTCCAGGCTGTCAAAATGCCGCGTTAGTGTGCGTTGAGAATAGACGTAAAGAGGCGTTCCAAATTCTTTCGCGAGAGTCGACACCGCCACACCTTCACAAAACAACTGGTTGCCTGAATACCGAAAATCGTGCATCGAAAGAGTGTAGAGAAAGGGACGACGAATTCCATCAAAAAACGCTTAAGGATCGAAGCAATCCAGCCGCTTCAACGCTATATCGGCAGTGGCGCTGCCACCAACTCAATGCTTCGGCGTCTTCTACGGCTCAGCCATTATTTTCGCGCGCTGTACCTGGTATTGCCCGGGCGTTATCTGATTGGCCATGTATTGGGAAAGCAGATTTTGAAGCTCGGCCTGTTTTTCCGGGGTAATAGGTAACGGCGGCGCGGTGATGTTCTCAAAATTGGGCGCCGAATTCGTTGTCTTTTGCGCACTTTCCAGACCGCTGGGAGCGTTGGCCGGCGACTGTTGTGCCATAGCGTTTGCTGGCAATTGGTTATCAGAGCCAGACGCCGGAATCGCCACCGGACGAGTGGGCAGCGCCGCCGCCGGCGGCGTGGAAGCCGTCTCTAACGGGGGCGGCGGTAACGGAGCCATCGCGGGGTTCACCGGGTATTGCTCCGTTTCGTTTGTATTTAACATCGACGGCGGAGGAGCAGTAAGAGCAGCCATGTTGGTTTGGCTTTTCATCTGTGCCGATTCCATCTCGTCACTCGCAGGAACGTTGGTACCAACGTTCATCGGAATATTTGTAGAGAATTGCGGAGTGGGCGTAGTAACGGCCGGTGGCGCGGGCGTGGCGGCCATGGGCGGGGCTGCTATATTGGTCGAAGCCACCGATTCTTCGGTGTCCGTTTGGTTCATCTGTTGCTGCAGCGCAGCGCGGGCCGCGGCCTGCGCCGCAGTGTCAGGGTCAGCATGCGCCAGAAAAGTGCCGGTGACGAAGCTGGTTGCGAAAACGACCGATAAGAATCTGAAACTCTGCATAAAGTCTTTCCCCAATTCTTTACGCCAAATTTTCCTGCAACGCAACAGCTTTTGCGGGAAATAAGTTTTTCCATGCGGGCAAAATCGGACAGGCCAATACAGACCTGACCACCAGCCGACGGACGTCCAGTCGGGACACTTTGACGCCCTGCTGCAAATCAATCACGCTTGCCACACGCAGTTTTTCGATGGTTTTGATGCCGATTAAAATGGGCCATGCACACGCCAGGCGGACGCGAAACTGGTTGAACGGCAGCATGTTGGTATATTCCCATCCGGCGCGCAGGTGCTCTTGAGCCTTATCAAGGTATTCGTCAAATAGCGGCCGAAAACGGGTTTCATTTGCCCGAGACAGTAGCGTGGGCGGCGACAGTTTGAATTTCTCCAATTTATCCATGGGCAGGTAGCAACGGCCTCGTTTCAAGTCCGCAGGCATGTCCCGTAAGATGTTGATCAGTTGAAGGCCCTTGCCAAATCGGACGCCGTTCACCCTCAATTCATCTTCGTCCAAACGCGCGCGCGGGAATAAATGCGCCCGGCAAATTTTTGTCCAAAATTCTCCCACACATCCGGCCACGCGATACGTGTAATCGTCCAGCTCCGCGGCGGTCTCAAGAGTGACGATGCGCAGTGAACCGTCTGCCGAACGCGTCGGGGTAAACCGGTTCAAATCCATCTCCTGGCCGCTGGTAATGATCCC
The DNA here is from genome assembly GCA_963845665.1 of uncultured Verrucomicrobiae bacterium. GTDB lineage: Bacteria > Verrucomicrobiota > Verrucomicrobiia > Limisphaerales > UBA11358 > UBA11358. Next base: position 230,695 of record CAWJTA010000004.1, on the reverse strand, counting down.
CAGAACATCCCGAATGCGTTTTTGATCCTCCGGAGAGAACGATTGCAGATCGTTGAGGCTGCTCGCTATTTTTTCCAGCAAAAGTCTTTCCTCAGGGGCGCCCTGCTTTCCCGCCAGGTCATTCAGATCCAGCGGTGCGGGGTTTTTACCCTGAATGCGCTCGCGTAGCCTTTGCAGCGCCTCCAGGCGCCGGTTTGGCGGGACAATCTCAGTATCGGCGATGGTGTCCGCGGCGCGGGCAACCAGGTAGGCGAAGCCGATTTGCCGACGAATGGGCGGTGGCAGCACGCGCAACGTCAAATAGAACGACCGTGACGTGGCACGAAGCAATTCATTGTGCGGCAGGGAACTCATGGTCGAACAGCCTCGATTATCCTAACACAGAATCATGGCAATGGCAGCTTTTTTAGTGCCATGAATGCCAAGAGTGCCTTGTTCAACTGAATCCTTGACTTGTATAGCCGAAAATTCACATTTTCCGAAATGAAAGGCAAAAGATTTGCCATCCTGATTGCGGTCGTAGCCATCGCGATTGCTGTTGGCTTGCTCCTGAACCGTCCGCCTCATCAAATTATTTTGACCGGTGTGGTGACGACGGATGACGTCATCGTCAGCCCGCAAATTGCAGGTCGGATTGAAAAGCTCTTTGTCAATCAGGGCGATATCGTAACGAATGGCCAGTTCATCGCACGGATTGAGCCTGAATTGTGGCGCGCAGACGCGGCCTTTTACGCCAGCAGCGAACAGGCCTCCAGCTATGACCTCGCCCAGGCCCAGGCCGACCTCGAAAACGCGCGGCTGAATTTCGAACGTATCCAGGGTCTTTATTCAAACAACGTGGAATCCGTGCAGAACTATGACGCGGCGCGGACGACCTATGATTCGGCGAGCGCCCGCGTGGACGCCGCCAAAAAGCAAATCCAGGCCGCCGCGGCCCAAAGCCAGAAGGCCAAGGTCTATCTGGACTACACCAAAATTTATGCGCCCACCAACGGCATCGTGGACGTACGGGCTGCCCTGCAGGGCGAAGTCGTCAATACCGGCCAGGCCATCGTCACGCTCATCAATCCAGGACGATCTTTGGGTGCGCGCAGACGTCGAGGAAACTTACATTGACCGCATTCGCCTCGGCGATAAATTGCAGGTGCGGCTGCCGTCCGGGGCGACGCGAACAGGAACGGTTTTTTATCGGGGCGTGGATGCCGATTATGCAACCCAACGGGACGTGAGCCGCACCAAGCGCGACATCAAAACTTTTGAAATCCGCCTGCGCTGCGACAATTCCGACCGCGCGCTGGCGGTGGGAATGACGGCGTATGTACACCGTTGCCGCTCGAGTGAGTTGTATCATATGTTCGACGTTGAAGTTCAAAATTTAACGAAACGCTTCGGCGATTTTGTCGCCGTGGACGGGCTGAATTTTTCCGTGGGCCACGGCGAGATTTTCGGCCTGCTCGGTCCCAACGGCGCCGGCAAATCCACCTTGATCCGCATGTTGACCACCCTCGTGCCGCCGTCCTCCGGCACGGCGCGCGTCAACAACTTCGACATCGTGCGCCAGGCCAACGACGTGCGCCAATCCATCGGCGTCATTCCGCAGGCCATGACCAGCGACCTGGAATTGAGCGCGCTGGAAAACCTCACAATCTTCTCCAAGCTTTACGGCATCCCGCGCGAGAAGACGAAAAAAGATCATCCCGCAACTGCTCGAAGAAGTGGATCTGACGCAATGGGCGGACAAGCCCATCAAAATGTTTTCCGGCGGCATGCGCCGCCGACTGGAAATCGCCCGCGGCCTGGTTCATGAGCCGAAGATTTTTTTTCTCGATGAACCGACCACCGGCCTGGACCCGGTTTCACGCGTGGCTGTCTGGGAAATGCTCGCCCGCCTCAAACGCGAGCGCGATTTGACCATTATTGTCACGACCCATTACATGGACGAGGCGGACAAATTGTGCGACCGCATCGCCATCATTGATCACGGAAAACTGGCCGCGCTGGATTCGCCGCTGAAACTGAAAGCCTCGATCCCGGGAAAAAATATTTTGGAAGTCAGCTTTTCGAACGCCCCGAAAAATTGGACTGAAACCTTGCGCGCGCTGCCGGAGGTTGCCGAAGTGAAGGGCGAGGAAAACATCTTTCGGATTTCCACCAACAACGGCCCGCGCACGACGGTGGATTTGCTCGAGACCGCGCGCAGCGCCAATGTCAGCGGTAGCCTCGCTGTCAGTCCAAAGCACGACGCTCGACGACGTTTTCGTTTATTACACGGGCCATCAATTGCGCGACACCCTGCAGGCGCCGTCAGCGGCAGAAAGCCCCTATATAATGAAACGCGGAGGAGGGATGTAAAATATGCACCGGATTTGGGCCATCATTGAACGCGATTTGCGCCGTTTCCGGCGCAGCCCGGCTCTCATGGTCATTTCCATGGTCATGCCGCTGGTCCAACTCGTCGTGCTGGGTTATGCCTTTGGCGGAAAGATAAAAAATCTGCAAGTGGGCGTCGTGGACCAGGATGGCCATGTCCCGGCCACAAAACTGCACGAAATGTTCCAGGCCGTGGCCGCCAACGCGAAAACGTTCACGCCCATATATTATAGCTGATCAGGCGACGGCCATTCAGGATTTGCGAAATGGAATCATCAGTGGCGTTCTCGAAATTCCGCCCGAGTTCTCCCGCAAAATCCTGGCCGGCACGAACCCGCATATCGCCCTCATCGAGGACAACACAGATCAATTCGCCGCCTCTGCCTTGCAAGGCGTTCTCAATGAACTTTTGCCCGCATATAACGCCGAGCCAGTCTCGCCGCGCATGAGCGCGACAGCCACCCTGGACGTCGTCGAGGTCTATCCTTACGTGCCCTATATCCAATTTTTACTTCCCGGCGTCATTGTGCTGGCTGTATTTGTTTCAGCGATGATTGGCGGCGGCATCATTTTCATTGACGATAAAGCGCGCGGACTGCACGAAGGCTATTTAGTGACGCCAATCGGAAAATTTGAGCTGATTCTCGGCTTTACCCTTGCCGGCGCGATCAAGGCCATCATCGCCGGCGTAGTCCTGATTTCCGTCGGCTCGATTATCGCCGGAATTCCCGATCCGCTGAATCCATTGCGCTTTTTGAGAATGTTGATCCTGGTCATCGCCACCGCCCTGGCTCTCATCAGCATGATGTTTTTGCTCATGGTACGTGTGAACGATCCGCTGGTACCGCGCGCGATTTTTGGCATGCTCAACACAGTCCTTTATTTTCCCAGCGGCGCAGTCTATCCCACGCAATCGTTTCCGCAGTGGATGAAAGTGATTACTGTCGTGGACCCATTTACGTACGCGGTCCACGGATTTAAACAGCTCGTGCTCAAAAATACCGGGTTGCTGGCAATCAGCGGGGACCTGCTCTTTCTCTTTTGCTTTACGGCAGTTACGATGGCGATTGCGACGTGGTTGTTCCGGAGGACTTTGTAGACCCGCTGTTGCCCTTCCCGCGAACGCGGCAGGGCCGGCCCGGCAACGACGCACGGCAACGCTCCCTACCGGGTTCAGGCGACTTCATTTGATATAATAGCCCGAAGCCTTCCACTGTCCGTCCGTTTCCAGCGTGAACGTAACCGTTTCAATCGCGGATTTCTTGTTTGCGAACGACGTGTCGAACAGCATGACCATATACTGCCCGTCAGGCGCGCCAGGCAATTGCGTCGCATATTGCGCGGACTTTAAATTGCGCGATTGCAGGTCACCCAGCGGTTTGCGAACGGCGGTCAGGGCTGACTCCCACTTTTGCTCCGAGATTGCGTTCTGGAAAAAGACCGCTGCATCCTGCCAGCTTTGGCCGTATTGGCCATTATCAATTTCCGCCAGCCATTTTTGCGCCGCGGCCGCGGCCTGTTTTGCGGCCTCACTGGTTGCGGTTTGTTCTGCCGGGGCATTTGCTGCTGTTTGCTCTGGTGTCTGATTGGCTTTGCCGCAACCGGACGTCAATGCAGCCGTGACAGACGTCGTGATGAGCAACGCGGCGATTTGTGATGGAAGCGATTTCAGTTTCATATTTTTCATTGGTCATTGGTTTGTTTGTCGGCTAAACGAATTTAAATAGTAGATACAGAACCATTTTTGAAAGGACCTCCGCAAGAATCAGCCCCGGGATGAAAGTCCCCACGGCCCGGCCAACGGTTAATTTGCAGGACACGCTATAGGATTTATACATCAACCATATCATCCAGAAAAACAGGGGAACCATCGCAATCGTCACGGCAAAAAAGATAATCGCGTCCGGCGAATTGAATTGCAGCGGTCCTCCCTGCTGAATTTGTTTCAGTATATTTTCACTGTACCTTGCCACCGCCGGGGGCAAGAGGCACAAAACCATGAGCAGCGTCGGCCATCTTGCCAAAGCCTGCGCGCCAAATAAATCCATCGCTCGAAACGGTATTTTCGAGACGATTTTTCCAAAAATCAGAAGGACTGCGGCCAGAGACAACCAATCCACAAAGCCCTCTAAAAGGAAAAACCATAATGGGGCAGCCATTCCCGTGTGCGTATCCACCACACCGTCAAAGTGAGTGTGGCCGTAGAAACCGATAAATCCGACAACAAGAATGCCCGTCAGCCCAATCAATAGCGATTGATGGCCCGTAAGCCGCGCGAAAGGATTGAAAAGAAAAGCGGCGAACGTCCAGTACACTTTGGCAGATGCAGATACCGGAATCCGCGCGGAAGCGGTAATTGTTTCGACCTGTGTTTTTACTTCGCTTACGTTTTGATAACGCCGTTCGGGCTCTCGCTCCAACGCTTTCAAAACGATTTCATCCAGCCTCGCATCCATTTGCACTTTCCTGGATGGAGGTTCGATTTTCCCGCCCGGCAGTTCGCCAGTGAGCATTTGGTAAAACACCACACCCAGGGCATAGATATCCGCGCGATGGTCCACCTCGCCCGGTTGCGTCGCCTGCTCCGGCGCCATATAGTTGGGCGTGCCCATCACTTTACCGGATTCTGTAAGGCCGCTTGAGTCGCAGGCAGCGGCGCCGTTGGATGCCATTTCACTTTCAGCGCCGATCAATTTGGCCAGCCCGAAGTCCGCGATCTTCACCCGTCCACGGCGGTCGAGCAAAATGTTTTCGGGCTTGATATCGCGATGGACAATGCCCTGGTCATGGGCGAACTGCAGCGCGTCGCAAATCTGGGGCACGATCGCCAGAGCCTCCCGTGGCGAGACGCGACCGCGTTGCAGTAGATGGCGCAGATTCACGCCGTCCACTAATTCCATGAGGAAATAAAACTGCCCCTCGGCCTGGCCAAATTCATAGAGCGTGACGATACCCGGATGGTTTAATTGTGCCAGCGCGCGGGCCTCGCGGGCGAAGCGCTCCGCAAAGGCAGGATCATCGCCGAGTCCGGGTGGCAAAATCTTCAGCGCGACCAATCGATTCAGCTGCTTTTGGCGGGCCTTGTAAACCGCGCCCATGCCGCCCTGCCCAATGAATTCGAGAATCTCCAACTGTGGGAATATCGCCGCCAGCCTTTCGATAGATGGCGGGACAAATCGGGGCGAGTTGCCGCCAGTATCAGTGCCCGTCGCAAATCCAGCTTTCAGCAGGCATTCCTGGCAGAGCCCCTGCGGGGCGTCGGGCGCCAGCGGTTTGCCGCAACTCGGACATAAGCGCGATGTATCCATAGTCTCTATTTATCCATTCGAGATCTGTGACGCCTTGTTACAAGAAAAATGAAAAACAATTTGCGCCCCGATTGGACCAATGGCCCTTTAATAGGCTCTATTCCCCTGCCATGGTTTGGAACAGATATTTCATTTCAAGTTTTACCTCGTCGCGGGACGTCACTGTGTTGGCGATCTCTGATTCGAGCAAGGCGCGATACCGCTTGCGCAACCGATGCACCGCTACTCTCAACGCGCTTTCGGTCATGTCCAATCGCGCCGCGAGACCGGCGTACGGCTGGGAATCGCGTGCGCCGACCAAAGTCTGCTTCAGCGCCTGAAACATCTCCAATTTCCCTTCGCCCCGATATTCATCCTCCAATCGTTTCAAAACCTCCTCCAGCAATGCCGTTGCCCAATTCCGATCGAACGCCTTGTCCGGCGTCGCGTTATCGGCCGGTTCCATGCTGAATTGTTTTTCGGCAGCGACCCAATCCAGCGATAAAATTTGTTGGCCACCGCCGCGACGTTGAGTGCGCGCCTTTTTCCATTCATCAATGAGGAAATGATGCAGTGCACCCAAAAGAAACGCACGAAACCGCCCCAAATCTGGATTTGCATTCGCCAGGGATTGTTGTTCCAGCAGCCGCAGAAAAAAGTCCTGGGTCAAATCCTGCGCATCCTCCGGAGAATGGCCGCTCCGGCGGACGCAGGCATAAATCGGATACCAATATACCCGACATAGTTTTTCCAGTGCCTCCCGCGCATGCGTCGTATCGCCGCGACCGGCCCTGAGCACGGTTGACCATTGCGTTGTGACAAACAGCGAACGTCGCCGGGCGTCAGACGGTGAGAGAGTACGAGAGGATATGGCCACGCCGGCATTTAGCCAAAGTCATTTGGACGGAGCCAGCGAATTTACCGTGTACTCCAAAAAACGGCTTAAATTATAATCGCGTCGCATCGCGATTTGACTTAAAATTCGTGCAGCATCAGGCCCCAATGATACATGGCGCTTCTCATCCGCTGATTATGGCTCTGTGTTATCTTTTTGCCATCATAGCGGCATCAATTGCGGCGACGCAGCGCCGGTCTTCCAATTCACGCCGCTCTTCGGACCTGAAACTTCTGGCCGATCGCCTGGCATTTTCGGGATTTGATCCCGGCCCGAATGAGGGATTTGCGTTGGGCTGGGAATTCCTGAGTAGCCTGTCACAAGGAGAAAATCGCTATGCTTTCAATATTCTCGAGGGTACTTACCAGGACCAAAAATTATTTGTCTTCGATTACCATTTTCAGACCGGTTCGGGCAAGGACCAGGACCATCGGTATTACACGATATTCATGCTCATCGTACCGGAGGCGTTTCCAAAAATTCTCATCCGACCCCAGGACATGCTCGGCCGAATTGAAGGGGTCTTTGATGCCGAAAACATCAAGTTTGAATCCGCGGAATTTTCGAAACATTATCAGGTACATTGCCCGGACAAGAAGTTCGCCTATGACGTCTGTAATCCCCAAATGATGGAATACCTGCTCGCAAACCCCGGCCTGGCAATTGAGATCCAGGGACCGGTGATATCACTGGCGTTCACGCCTCTAATGCCCTCGTTGGAAATCGAATCGAATTTACAGCGGATTGCGCAAATCCGAGCGCTGTTACCGCAATATCTGTTCTCGAAATAATGATGTCCTTCCTCATTCCGCCACTCCTAATTGTCGCTCTGATTGGAGCCTATGCTCTTGTGCAATACAACGCCCTAGTCAGCCTGCGAAATTATATCCGCGAATCGTGGAGCGACGTGGATGTGGAACTAAAACGCCGCTACGATCTCATCCCGAATCTTGTCGCCACGGTCAAAGGCTATGCCGCGCACGAACGTAACGTGCTTGAGCGCGTAACCGAACTGCGCAATCGTTGTGCCGCCAACACTGGACCCGTGGCCAGCCAATCGTCCGATGAAATCCAGCTCGTCGGCGCGCTAAAGCAACTTCTGGTTGTCGCGGAAAATTATCCGGTCCTCAAAGCGGACCAACAGTTTTTGAAGCTTCAGGATGAGTTGGTCAATACCGAGGATCGCATCCAGGCCGCGCGCCGGTTTTACAACGGCAACGTCCGCGATTATCGCAACAAGTGTGAAACCTTTCCGGGAAATCTTGTCGCAAAAACGTTCGGTTTCAAACCGGAAGCGGATTTTTTCAGTGTGCCGCCTTCGGTCCAAAATGTGCCGAATGTGGATTTTGCGGTCGAATCCTGAGCGTTCCACTTCAACGAGAGATGCCTGCATTTTCAGGACGCGGCCGGGGGCGCGGAGGGCTATTAGTCGGCACGGACTCGGGCCTGGGTCGCGCGGCCCTGACAAAAAAGGCGTAGCTCACGAGACCGAAAGTTGCCACGGACAACTGCGCCAGGCGCAACGCCAAACCGTAAGTCATGCCGGCCAGTACGCCCATCCCGGCGGCTTTGAAGGCGACAACGCGGCTGCCTTCGAGTGTTCCCATGTTCAGCGGCACCGCGAAGGTCAGTAAATCGAACCACATTCCAAGTACCCACACCGTCGCAATGGTTTCGGCCGTGAACGATTCATGAAGGAGATTTAAAAACCACCACGTCTGCAGCAGGCCCGTCGAATGGCCGAGCAACTGCCACGCTACCGCCCGTGCCAGACCGCCCGGTTGCTCACGATAGAAGGTCTTCAGCGCCTCATCCACGTCACTGATCTGGCGCGCGGCTTTTTGGAGCAATTGTCCCGCAAAACGACGCGCCGCCAGCCAGCGGACAAATGCCCCGAGTTTTCCGTACTTTTGCAGCAACAAAAAGACAACGATTCCCCCGATCACGAAACCGCCGCTGGCGAACATGGCGACCCACACCGTCCGTGGCAACGTCGCCGCAGAAACGACTACAATGGAGCCAAAGGCCACAAAGAGCGCGTGGGCTATACCGGTCGCAAGCCGCCCCACCAGGACACCGCTCACGGCTTCCGGGCCTTTGTGGTTTGCGGACAAAAACGCGGCCTTCGTCACTTCGCCTCCCATAGCCGCCGTAGGCGTTAGATAATTGATGGCGTTGCCGGCCATTCGAATCCGAAAAAGCTGGAACCAGGACACCCGACGATAGTGCCGGCTTAGACAATAGCTCCAACCTTTGGTGTGCAACCCTTCCGCCAGGAATTCAAAACCAATGAAGACCACAAGTCCCCAACCCAGCGAGCGGAACTCGCTCCAGAGTCTCGCGGCGCCGACCCTCCAGACCAGATATCCCAGAAATATCAGCCCCAGCCCCAGGAGCAGCGTGTGCAGCTTTTTCATTGGCCGTCAGCGTGCTGTGACAAATATAATCAACTCAGGCGGGTTGCATAGAAATCCCAAAACGACGGCAATAATTTTGAAAACGCCGCGTCTCCGTTCTGACGTCGAGCCCCAAATCGTTGAGGCTCGGGTTGCGGCGGCGCTGATACCGCGAACGCGTCGCGATGAACTGGCGCATGCGTTCAACAGCAGCTTCCGTCAACGGACGGTCCAGATGTTCGTAAATCCGGCGGGCGATCCTCAGCGGGTCGGAAACAATTTCGAAATAATTCAGGTCCAGAAAACGATCGGCCAATTGCGGATGTTCGTCACGGAATCGCATCGAGCGCTCCATCGTCTCAGCCAATAAACCGGCTTCGCGTTCCTGGATGCGCTCCCGATCAGGCCGGCCAAAGAGTCCCTGGAGTACTTCAACCAGCTGCATGGATGACTTGAGCACATCAATCGGATTTCGATGCGTTTGAATGATCATTGCGTCCGGAAAGACCGAAAACAAATCATTTAGCGCGTAAAGATGGTCCGGAGATTTAAGTATCCACTGCTTCAACGGCGAACGCGATTGGAGATGCTGCAGGAATTTTTTTTGAAACGAATAGGCGGATTGGAAACCAGTCTCGTGAAGGAATTTTTCATAGGCAGGGACTCGGGCCGTCGCAATAAACTCCTCGGACATTAGCGTAAAACTATGAATGGCGAGGCATTCGTGAGGCGTCACGGCGCGCACCGGGTAAACCCCATCCGCTCCCGACGCGAGCCGCCGAAACCACCAAAGGTTGATATTGGCGCGGCGTACCCGCCACTCGCGGTCAGCCGGGCTTTGGTCCGGCGCCGGAACCGGATACATAATTTCCCAAACCCTGGGGCTGCGGCTTTCCGGGTCCTGAGCCAGCAGTTCCTGGAGAAAAGTCGAGCCGCTCCGTGGCATTCCGGTGATAAAAATCGGTTTCTCAATCGGCGTCGTCAAAATGTGGGGCTGCGCCCGCCAGATGCCGGCCAAACGCAGTCGCGTTTCAAGAATTCCCAGCAAATGGCCGCGCATCAGAAAGCGTCCCAGCGCGTGCAAATCAGCGTGCCGTTCGAGACTATCGGTTAGAATTGAAAGCGCCGGCTCAATGGGTGGGTCCCCAAAATCCTCAAGCCCGGTTCGCTTTTGCGCCCGTTCCCGGAGCTTTTTTCCATCCAAAAACCAGAGTCTGCGGCTGGTGTCGTCCGCAAAAGATCTTCTAACTCCTTGGCCATCCTTATCAGACTGAATTTCAACTCCTTGTTGTTTCATGCATTCTCCTTTCGATAAATACTCTAACCCAGGTTTTCTCAACATCCAAATGCCATCCTTGGATCTTAAAAGATTAAGGCGGCCTCTTTCGTCTACCAGATCGCAGTATATCTCGATCGCCGCGCCGTAACTTTAACAAAGACAGGCTTCCCTCCCTGCCTCTGGAAAGGGAGGCCCGCACATCGTAATCCCGCTCGGCAGGTCGAAGCGGGACCCTCAAACCTCCAACGATCCGCGGTCGCCCATTCGACACCCTATACGGTTCACGGCATGATACCTTGCAATAGATATTTCGCCGCAAATTCTAAACCGCCCCCGGAATTTAAGTTCAATTTCCGTTTTGTCCAATTCCTGTTATTTTTTAATCGCGTGCCGAAACCAAATTCCATCGAATTGCCCGGCTGCGCGCCAATTCCCATTCTATACGAGGACCGCTCCGTCATCGCCGTGGACAAATCGCGCGGCTGGATGCTCGTACCGCATTCATGGCAAAAAACCAGTCGCAATTTACAGGCGGCCATTACGTCCTCCATCGCCGCCCGCGATTTTTGGGCGCGCTCGCGCAACTTGAAATTCCTTCGACACATTCATCGTCTTGACGCCGATACCACCGGCATCCTCCTCTTTGGCAAAAGCCCCGGCGCCGTCGAAACATTCTCTGATTTATTCGAGGGGCGCAAAATGGAGAAGACCTATTTGGCCGTCGTTGCACAAGCGCCGAGGCAGCTCGAGTGGACCTGCCGTCTCATGCTCGCGCCAGACCCGCGACAACCCGGCAAAATGAAAGTGGAAACCCGCAATGGCAAAGAATCCGAAACCCATTTCAAGGTTTTGGAAACCGCCGGCAAATTTACCCTCATCGAAGCAAAACCCGTCACCGGACGCACCCACCAAATCCGCATCCATCTCCTGGAGTCAGGTCTGCCAATCATCGGTGATGAACTCTACGGAAAGCTCGAAGGCAAATTACCGCTCGGCCTCAGGGCGATCAAATTGGCTTACACGGACCCTTTCATAAGAAAGCGTGTGGAAATCTTTGCTTCCGCGGATAAGTTTTCGAAAGTATTTGGGTTTCCAGGCAGAGTAAATATTCTAGATTGACCGACATGAATTCTGAAGCGTTATCTCGAAAGAAGCGATCGATCGCAATCCTGAAAACCGCAGGTCTGCCATCCATCGAACACCTACCGGTCATCGAAACTGAAAGCGAGTCCGTTAGACGTTCTCAGGAGGAGGTTGTCAACAGGGCGATGGCCCTCTGCGTTGTGGCAGTAAAGGGCGAAGGTGTTGAGCAGCCAATGGTGGATAAACTTGTAAGCGATTATAAATTGGCCGCGGCATTTACGCCCAAGGAAGCCGATTTCATTAAAAACCTTAAGCCATCAAGGCAAGATAGTGTTCAGTTCTCGTGGCGTTACGAGGCCTATTGGGTTCTGCTATGGGCGCTTGGCTTCATTGACAGTCTGGGGCGGCCTGATTCAATTTGCGACGTAAATAAGGCCGTGACTATTTTTCAAGAAAATGGAAGGGACGGCCTTTTTCAAAAAGCGATCCTCCGCCCGCACAGTAAAATTCTGGATGAGGCCGATCTAATTTATCGATACCACTGGGCAGTTCGTGACGCCCAATTGAAACGACAGAAAGCGCCTGATGGCCTCGAACCCGGGGTGGTTATGGAACGTCACTACGCATTGAACTGGCTAATCGGATACATGGGCCAAGAATGGGATGATATTTCGACAGATACTTGAAATCGCATTTCGCGATCCTCAATCGGCATTGGCTACTGCTTCCCCTTCACCAGCGCCTCCACCACGGCCGGGTCCGCCAGCGTCGTGGTATCGCCAATTTGGTCCGTCTGGTTCTCGGCAATTTTCCGCAGAATGCGCCGCATGATTTTGCCGGAACGGGTCTTCGGAAGCGCCGGGGCAAATTGAATTTTGTCCGGCACGGCAATGGCGCCGATTTCCTTTCGCACGTGCGCCGCTAAATCCTTCTTTAATTCGTCGCTGTCGGCGATCCCATCTTTCAGCGTCACAAACGCATAAAGCGCCTGGCCCTTGATATCGTGCGGCATCGGCGCGACCGCGGCCTCGGCTACCTTGGCATGACTCACCAGCGCGCTTTCCACTTCCGCCGTGCCAATGCGATGGCCCGACACATTCACAACGTCGTCCACCCGACCAAGCAGCCAGTAATCACCATCCTCATCAACGCGGCAGCCGTCACCGGTGAAATACATGTTCTTGAAGGTGCAGAAATAGGTATTGATGAAACGGTCATGGTCGCCCCAGGTCGTGCGCATGATGCCGGGCCACGGCTGCGTGATGCACAATTTGCCGCCTTCATTCGGCGCGCATTCACTGCCATCGTCCCGCAGGACGACCGGTTCCACGCCAAAGAACGGGCGCGACGCGCTGCCAGGTTTCAACGTATGCACACCGGGCAACGGAGTAATCAAATGCCCCCCGGTCTCCGTCTGCCACCACGTATCGACGATCGGGCAATGGCCTTTGCCGATAAGATTGTGATACCAAATCCATGCCTCGGGATTAATGGGCTCTCCAACCGTCCCCAGCACACGCAGTGAACCAAGATCGTATTTTGCCGGCCATTCATTGCCCAGTCGAATGAGCGCGCGAATGGCTGTCGGCGCGGTGTAAAAACTCGTGATTTTGAATTTCTCAACGATTTTCCAAAACCGTCCAGCGTCAGGAAACGTTGGTATCCCTTCAAACATCAACGTCGTCGCGCCGTTGCACAACGGACCATAAACGACATAGCTGTGGCCCGTTACCCAGCCGATGTCGGCTGTGCAGAAATAGACGTCGTCGTCGTGAATATCGAAAACATACTTATGCGTGAGCGCGCTCCAGAGCAAATAACCCGCCGTGCTATGGACGACGCCCTTCGGCTTGCCGGTCGAGCCGGACGTGTAAAGAATAAAGAGAAAATCCTCCGCATTCATCTTTTCCGGGGCGCAATCCGCCGATGCTTCGGCCATCAGTTCATGAAACCAAACGTCACGCCCGCTGACGAAATTGCACGGCGCATCGTTGCGTTTGACAACGACGACGTGTTCAATGCCTGGCGTCTTTTTCAACGCCGCGTCAGCAATTTCCTTGAGCGGAATTGCTTTCCCCCCACGCAACGACATGTTTGCGGTGATCAACAATTTGCAGGAAGAATCATTGATACGATCCGAGAGAGAATCCGCGCTAAAGCCGCCGAACACTACCGAATGAATCGCTCCAATACGCGCACAGGCGAGCATGGCCACGGCCGCTTCAGGCACCATGGGCATGTAAATGGCCACCCGATCGCCCTTTTTAACACCAAGAGATTTGAGCGCATTCGCGAATTTACAGACATCCGCATGCAATTGCGCGTACGTGACGCGTTTTACGTCCTCCTCCGGTTCGCCCTGCCAGATAATGGCGACCTTGTCCCGGACGTTGGTTTTAAGATGCCGATCCAGGCAATTGACCGTCAGGTTCAATTGGCCGTCCGCAAACCACGTATGTTCGATTTTGCGGGCGTCGGTGTCCCAGGTATATTTGCACGCGACGGATGGCTTCTTATCCCACTCCAGCGTTTGCGCCTGTTCCAGCCAAAAGCTATCCGGCTCACGGACGGAGCGCGCATACCAGTCGGCATATTGCGCAGCTTTGATATGCGCGCGACGAATCGCCTCCGCCGAAGGTGGAAATGTGCGGCTCTCGTGGAGTAATGACGCAGTCGAAACAATCTCGCTCATGATTGGATGCGCAAGATGATTAACGGAAAGACGAGATGGCGCAAAGGAATTTTGGAGGTTCGACTGAATTGACACCGCAGTCTGGCGATGAGGATGAGAATGATTCCGCTGCCCCCAAAGCGGCGAAATTAAGTAAAAATCGTTGTGCCAGGGTTTTGCGGGCTTAATTTCGCTTAACGAAACACTTAATTTCAAATTAAGTGGGTAAAAATGACGCGCTTTTGCTGGGAAATTCGCAGAATTACGTTAAATTTGCGGCGCGGGATTTTTCGGAAAAAGGCTAAATTTCCGTAGGCCGAAATTAAGGGGGATTTAAAGTTCAATGGGAGTCACGGTGCGCTGAAGCGGTAATAGCAATTTGGATAATTCGCCGATTGTGGGTCGCTGAAAGATGACGTGCCACTGCCCGAGAGTGTGGTAGTGGACACCGGCAGCCAGACCGGATTGACCAGGTTCGTACAGGCTTCCACAACTATGGTGGCGTTGGTTGGGCCAGTGATATTAAAACCAATTTGCCCACCCGCCGTAGTGAACGTCGTTGCCTGCGGATTCCAAAGCGCCGTCGGAACACCGCCAAAGGTCGCGCCCCAGCCTGTGGTTCCAGGCAGGTAATAGACGGTGGCAGGATCGCCGGAGAAAGCGTTTCCGAGGTCGGGCGACGCGTTGCCTTCGAAATAGGCGGATTTCAGGCTTGCACAAAAAATAAATGCAAACGCCGCGACGTTGGTGACACTGCCAGGGATCACGATACTGGTCAGGTTAGTGCACTCTCCAAACGCCTGGTACGCAATGCTTGTGACGCTGTTGGGTATGGTGTAAGAGCCGCTTTTTAATCCCGGGGGGTATTGGACGAGGGTCTTGCACGACTTGTCAAACAAGACACCGTTTAAACTGCTGTAAAATCTGTTATCGGCATCCACGGAAATGTTCGTAAGGCTGTAGCAACCGCCAAGCGGGGCGGCCCCAATACTGGTGACGCTGCTGGGAATGATAATACTGGTCAAGCCGCACCCCCCGAACGCGTCTTCTCCAATACTGGTCACGGTGTCGGGAATGGCGATACCTGTCAGGCTAGTACAGCGGACAAACGCGTCCTCTCCGATGCTGGTGAGACTTTTGGGGATAGTAATGCTTGTCAGGCCAGTGCATTCGTAGAACGCAGATCCATCGATGTTGGTGACTCCGTTCTCAATGGTAACACTGGCGAGGCTGTAGCATTGGGCAAACGTATTGACCCCGATGCTGGCGACACTGCCCGGTATGACGATATTGGTCACGTTCCCCCATTGTTGGGGGGCATCCCCAAGGTCCGTGACAGGATAGCCATTAATGAATGGGGGAATCCCCACCGTGCCATCGGAACCGTTGTAATATAGGATGGTAATCGAACCATTGTACATTTCGTACTCGAAATCGGAGGCAGGGGTTACCACCTCCGTTGGCGCGCCGCCGAATGTCGGCCCCCAGCCAATGGTTCCGACCTCGTAATACACCACGGCGTTAGAGTCGCCATAGAAAGCGGTCCCATCATCAGGCGGGGCGTTGCTCAGAATGTAAGCGGATGTCAGGTTGGGACAATACGCAAATGCATAGTCCCCAATGCTCGTGACGTTGTTGGAGATGGTCAAACTGGTCACGCGGCGATTGCCCTGAAATGCTTGCGAACCGATGCTCGTGACTGTGTAACCATCGATAGTGCTGGGAATTGCAACCGGGCCAAGGGGACCAAGGTAGCCCGTGATGGCAAGCGAATCATCATTCGTGGTGTACTCGAATTCGAACTCGGCCGTCTCCTCGACTGCGGGAACACCTCCGAATGTCCCGCCCCATCCGGTGGTGCCGGACAGGTAATAGACGACGGCGTCAGGGTCGCTATAAAAGGCGGTTCCATCATTGGGTGGGGCATTGCTTTCAAAGTAGGCGGTCGTTAGGTTTGTGCAAAACGCAAACGCAAATCCCCCGATGCTTGTGACGGTACCTGCAATGAAGACCTGATTCAGGCTGGAACATCCGATGAATGCGGCCTCGCCCACGCTAATGGGCGAGTGACTTTCCGGGCCCTCGATCTGGTTTGTGACGGTAACACTGATCAGACCGGTGCATCCGATAAACGCTGCTTCTCCAACATTGCTGGCTGCGACAAACATGTTGGTCAGACTGGAACAATTTGCAAACGCATATTCGGCAATGTTGGTGGCGCTGTAAGGGATGGTGTAGGTGCCATTTTTCAGTCCTGCGGGAAAAGAGATGAGAGTACCTTGCCAAAAGTCAAACAGCACGCCATTCAAACTACTGTACGATGGGCTTCCCGCAGCCACGGAAATATTTGTCAGGCTGCTGCATCCCAGGAACGGCCCGTCCCCAATTCCGGCGACGCTGTTCGGGATGGTAATGCTCGTCAAGTTGGTGCAATCCTCAAACGCATAGTCCCCGATGCCGGTGACGCTGTAGCCGTTGGTGGAGTCGGGAATTACCACGACACCACCTGGGCCGTCGTAGCCCGTGATGGTAATGGCGCCATTATTCGTTGTAAAAACGAATTGGGCGTGAACGGCAGGCAGCGCAAGGAGCATGAGCACCGTAACGCCAGAGCACCACGGAAATAAACTAATCTTCATCCGCCGTTTCCTTCCACGGTTTTATTCGAAATGCGGTCCCCGGAATCCAGCAATGCCGATGCCAATACGGTGAATCGGCAAAATCCCTGGAAAAATGAGCAACTCAGAATTCTTCGTTCATGGTGCATGAAAATTGACTCTTCTCGGCTGAAACTGATTCTCTCCGGGTTGTATGGCCGATAATCGGAAAGAGCGTGTCTGAAGAGAGGCATAATTTAGTCGTTTCCTATTTTATAAAGGAAATTCAGACATCGGTTACAAAAACGTCAAACTCGATATCCACGATTTGCCCGAAAATGTCCCGACGGTCTCTGGAAGCCTGAAAGTTGCCTCGCATTAGCACCAGCGCGATCTATACCACTCCGTGCTCTCCGCGTCTCTGTGGCGAAAATCTTACAAATGCACAAAATACCGCGCCTCATCCGCCGGCCGGGGAAAAATAATCATCTTCTTCCCATTGCCCAGCGTGGCCAGCCCGACCGGCGTGTTAGGAAATAGCGCGAGCAATTGTTGATCCGTTAAAACACCCGTCTGGATCGGCGCCAGTTTGTTTTCGACCACAGGAACGGGAACATTTCTTTGCGGCCGAAAGTTTTGTTCAATAAAAACGGCCGCTACCACAGCAAGCGCCGCTACAGCCAATCCTCGCCGAGTTGTGCGCCAATGACGACGGCGGCGAAGAATTTGCGCGCCCGCGCGCAAAGTCGCTTCGCGGCGGCTTTGCCCATCGAGTATATCGTCAATCAAATGTTCTTTCTCAGTTTTCACGGGACAAATTCCGTGCAATGAACGAACGCAGCCCGGTTCGCGCCCGTTCGAGGCGGCTCGAAACCGCTTTCGGTGTGATATTGAGTTGTTCGGCGATTTCCTTCTGACTCAATCGGTCAAAGTAAAATCGCTCGATGATTTGACGTTCCTCCAGGTCCAGGGACGCGAGCGCCGCATCCAGAATTTCTTCCAGTTGCCTGTCCGATTCCGCCGTCATGGCCAGCCTGGACAATTCCTCGACGCCGACAATCGTCGCATCCTTCTGCTGCCGAAATGTCCGGCCAATCTGTTGCCGCGCCACTTGCGCCAGCCAGTTCCACAAATGCTCTTCCCCATTCACACGACGAAGTTTTCCCGCCGCGATAATAAATGTTCCCTGCACTGCTTCCTGCGCCAGCCATTCATCGCCGCGTCCCAGCATCAGCGCCAGGCGCAAAAGCCGGCGATGATAACGCTCATACAATCGCTCGAACGCCACGTCATCCCCGCGCGCAATTGCGGCGACTAACTTGCGAGCCTCGGCATCGGCTGCGCACGCGGTAGCTCTCTCTTTGGACGTTTCCACAGTTGGGCGTGCTGTTAGCGTCTCTGTCAGAGGGCGCATGGTGAGGATGGAGGCGGTCATGCGTGCATATATCACTGTGACTTCATTGGTGATTGTGTTTTATCATATGCGGCTTTGTCCTTCAATGCGAGGAGGGTTTGCTCCGCTAAATCCACCTCGTCAGATGTTCCTGACACGATCAATAATTGGCCTGGAGGATACTCAGCGATTTTTACCCCGGACCTTGGTCTGCCGCCCCAGACAGACACTACTCCTTTTCCGGTTGCGCAGGATAGAATGTTCGTTTCGATGCTGGCAAGTTTGGCGGCGTCATTCGTCCCGGGATAATCGCCAAGAATATCACCAACATAAAAGACCTTCCGGATTTGGGGCAGCGGAGGTGGCTCTGAAGGCGCCAGCGGACCCAGTTGCGGCAAGTTACGCAGTATGGCCGTAGGGCGCGAACCATTCAACGTCAGCTCCCATCGCAGCGGACTTCTGTCGAGCTCAAACTGCGTATTCATCGCGTTAAATATTTCGCTCGCCGTCACATTGTTCAACTGCAATTCGATGTACAGTCGAGTTGGATCAAACGTAATTATGCACAGCCCCTTGCCTGCCATATTGACCGCCATGGTCGAATTGTTGGGTAATATAATGTCGAAAGAATTGCTGAATCGCGCCTGCAACTGATTCACCACGTCAGAAAGCGAATGGCCTAAAAAATTGACCGATATCACAATGCTGGCCGGGTCTTTCCAGGAAGGATTGATCCACGTCGACACGCCGTTGGTATCTTTGAAAGGCGGGCTGCCGTCCAAGGGCAGACCCGTTGCCGGGTCAATGGGCGGCGGCGCTGGCTCAGGCAGTCCAGTCTGCGGATCGATTGGAACCGGAAGCTGGGCCCATGCCCGCGCCATCACAAATACGATGGAAAAAACAGCTACGAGGGTTTGCAATTTTGTCTTCATGGTGAATTTTCATTTTCTCTTCACCTGCATTAGCCGCAAATCCCAAAAATGCCTCGAAATATTTTCAATACAGCAACGTGAAACAAATCAATCGCCCCGTTACGGATAAAACCTGACTTCAAATATTTTCGGCCAAAACTTTCCAGTAATGAATACACGATCCGTCTTCGGATCATAGGCGATACCATTCAGAACATCTATAGGAACACTGGAGTCCACTTTTGGCCAAAGGTTGCTCATGTCGTAATAGTGCACTATTTTTCCGGAAATTGGATCAATTCGGACAATATAAAACGTGCGCCAGATATTCGCATAAATCTGGCCTTTGACGTATTCCAGTTCATTCAAATTTGTAACTGAATTGCCATTTTCCGTTACATCGACTATTCGCCGAACATCAAAAGTAGCTGGATCAACGAAACGAAGCTTGTCTGAACCATCGCTAACGATCAGCGATTTTCCATCGGTTGTCATGCCCCAGCCCTCATAGGTGTAGGAAAATCGCCTTTCTTCCTTGAAGCTATTGAGGTCATACACAAAGCCTGTTTTGTTTTTCCAGGTAAGTTGATAAAGATTTCCGTCCAATAACGTCAGACCCTCGCCAAAGTATTGATCATCGAGCCCGACCTGTTGCAATACATTGCCTGTCTTCAGGTCAACCTTGCGCAAAGACGAGTGGCCATATAAACCCGTACTTTCATATAAAAATCCATTATAAAAAAGCAGTCCCTCTGTAAACGCTTTGGTGTCATGGGGGTAGGTGTTAACGACCAGGTAGTTCCCGGCCGCTGCGGGTACGGTTTGGCCATACGAAGCAAGTGAAATGAACAGGCAAATAAACGATATCGACCGGAACCAAAATGACCAACAGGACATGTGAAGACTGATTATTTTTGCCACAATGCCGGTCAGCCTATTATGACCTTCAGTGCGAGTCAAATGACCTTGGCAAACGAAGCATCCGAACATTCCGCCGTACCTCCATGAACCGATGTCACGTAGCGCTGACTTCCAAGTCTACTGTATCGCAGGTTTCCAAACCCGCGAATCGTTCGCCGTCGTGCGACTTGCCGATTTGGAAATCGGCGATACAGCAGGTTTGGAAACCTGCGCTACGACCTTTAGTTCATGGCCCCAATGCATGCGACGCTGGCGGAAGAATCGATCGATTTTCCGTTACATCGCTCGACAAGCCAGGGCGTTCTCAAACTGTTCCACAGCACTGTGCGGCAGCTCGTCCGATTGAACTAATCGATTAATCGTCTTTTTGAAAAATTCGACGTGGTCCGGAGGCAAAGGCTTGTTGCAGCCGAGGGTCCGCCCCACTTTCGCGGCATGCACAAATTCCCTGAAATAGAATATGGAAAAAGCATCTTCCGGAAGAGGCAAACGATTATGTTCAACATCGCTCTTCAACATCTGGCACTCAATGTCCAGCGCCTTCAAAATACACTGGGCAGGAACGTTCGTGACCATCGCGGCAAAAAGCTCAAAAACGCGAAGCTGCATATTACGGAGTGAATTCGGAAATGCGAAGGAGCGAGCCTGGAAATCGCGGATTAATCGTTTCAGCCCATTTGCCAAAGCGTCGTTTGCCGGCGCCATCATTCTCCATCCGCATTTTATGGACCTTTATTCTCGTGACAGTGCCACTCAACCAGTGAATTGCCAGCCTCTTTCCCGCCCGGATATGCCTCTTATTAATCATTACTCCTCAATCTCGCCCGTGCATTGCCGCCTGCAATCATATCTTGGTTTAATCCATTTAATGCGCATGGCAGCCATTTGACCAAGGCAGAGCGAATATTGGTGGCCACAGGCAGATACGCCGGCCACCGCGACGTTCAGAAGTGGACGATGGCGACTCTGGGGGACCGCTGGCTGCCACCGCCCGACGTGCCTGCTACGCCAACCCTGAATACCAGCGGTAAGGGATTTTACCCAAATGCTACCGGTCAACAATCATACTTTGGTTTAATACGGCCGGGAGGGAAAAGAACCGTGGACGCGAGAGAATCGCAACTTTTCCGCCATGCGCACGAGATCGGCGATGGAGCCCGCCCTCATCTTTTTCATAACGCTGGCACGCTGGACTTTGACGGTGATTTCCGCAGTGCCCAATTCGGCCGCGGTTTGCTTGTTGAGCAGCCCCCTGACTACAAGCGCCATCACCTGTCGTTCGCGCGGCGTCAACAAATCATAACGCCCGCGGAGTTCCGCGAGTTCTTTGAGACTTTTCAGCCTGGCCAACTCCCGTTCGCTTTCGTGCGTGATGCTTTGAACCAACGTCTCCGTGGCGCGAACAAGCTTGTGGTTCCACGCGCTCACAATTTGGATGAAGTTGCTGATGCGTCGAAGTTGCGCAGTCTGTTTCGCCAATTGTTTTTCAAGCGAATGGTCCGGCCACTGGTTTGAATGCTTGTTTTGGCTCTGCCGACTCCGCCGCTTCATTCTCTTTTGGTCTTTTATTATTCAAAGAGACTAACGGCCTGAAGCGGCGTGTTCTATTATACTTTGGTGTGATGAGCGTCGTTTATTCGCAACATTTCGGACATACGCACCAATTCCGCCAGGGACGCGGCTTGCATTTTTTTCATCGCGTTTGCGCGCTGAATCTTCACCGTAATCTCCGTGGTTCCCAATTGCGCGGCAATCTGTTTGTTTAACTTCCCGCTCACGACCAGCTCCATGACTTCACTCTCGCGCGGCGTCAGCAAATCGCGTCGCGCCCACAATTCGGACAACTCGGCGCGGTGTTTGAGGTGAGACCGGTCCGTTTCAAGGGCCATGTGAATCGCGTCCAACAGGTCCTGGTCGCGAAACGGCTTGGTTAAAAACTCGACGGCCCCGGCTTTCATCGCCCGCACACTCATGGGAATGTCGCCATGCCCGGTGATGAAGATAATGGGAAGGGACCAGGCCGAAGACGCCAGTTCGCGTTGAACCTGTAGTCCGGTGCGGTCCGGCAGCCGGACGTCCAGGACAACACAGGCCGGCCCGTCCGGCCGTGCGTGGGGCAAAAAGTCCCGGGCGCAACTAAAAGTCTCAACCCGCAGTCCAGCCGACCGAATCAGGCTGTCCAGCGCCTCGCGCACGGAGGCATTGTCATCGACCACAAAAACCACCGGCCTGTCTTTCGGAGTGGCGCCTTTCATGATTCGTCTCCGTCATGGACCGGCAGGGTAAATTGGAACGTCGCGCCGTGCGCGTTGTTGGGCGTTGCCCACAGCCTGCCGCCATGTGCCTCCACGATGGACCGGCTGATAGCCAGGCCCATTCCCAGACCGCCGGACTTTGTCGTGTAAAACGGCTCAAAAAGACGTTCGTTCTCCTGCGGGTCGAAACCCACGCCCGTGTCCTGAACAGCCACTTGCACTACGTCCGGCTCCGGGAGATCCGTGCGGACCCACAGCATGCGCACGCGGTCCGGCTCCGCGCTTAGAGAGTCAATGGCATTGACGATCAGGTTCAACAGCACTTGCTGCACTTGCACGAAGTCCGCAGGCACAAGAGGCAATTCCGGCGCGAGTTCGGTCTTCAAGGAAACTCTTTTGCTCTTTAACTCAGGTTGAATCAGAACAATCGTTTCCTGGACAAGGTTGTTGAGGTTAACCGGCCTTCTGGCCGGTCCGCTCTTTTTCATCAATTCGCGAATGCGCCGAATCACTTCGCTGGCGCGAGTTCCGTCACCGGCGATCCGCTGGACTGCCTGGCGCGTTTCGTCCAAATTTGGCGGCGACAGGGCGAGCCAGCGAAGCGCCGCATTGGCATTGGTCACCACCGCCGCCAGGGGCTGATTCACCTCGTGCGCAATCGAGGCCGTCAATTCGCCCATGATAGTCAGCCTCGCGATCCGCGCCAATTCCAGTTCAGCCTGGCGCAATTTTTCCTCGCTCTTCTTTTGCTCGGTCACGTCTTCATTCACAATAACGGCGCCCACGATCCGCTCGTCCCCGTTGCGGATGGGGGCCGATGAATTACGGATGATTTTTTGCCGGCCGTCGAAGGCTTCGATATCGATTAATTCGTTGATACTGGTCACCCCCCGCGTCAGCGCCCGTGACGAGGCCCATTCTTCAGGACCAACCGTCCTGCCCGAATCGTGCCAAACGCCTTTGCTTTGCGACCATCGGTCACGACCGGAAACGATCATATTGCCCCAGATGCGTTTGGCCTCGGCATTTGTCAGAATGATATCGCCCGAATAATTCGTCACCGCCACGCCCACCGGCAGAGTCGCCAGCACCTGCTGCAGCAGTTGCTGGCTCTCGCGCACGGCTTCCTCCGCGCACTTGCGTTCAGTAATGTCGCGTCCGATGGAAAGGACGCTCGTCAGTTGGCCATGCGCGTCAAATTCCGGCTCCAAATGGATGGCGAAATTTCTCCGGCCATTCGGCAGGGGCCAGGAGCCCTCAAAATCCAGCGGGTGGCCAGTGTCAAAAACAGTTTTGAGCGAACGCTCCAAAATTCCAACCTCTTCCGCAGTCGCATTCACCGCGCCATCTCTGACCGCTGACCCCACTCTGCGCCCCAACAGCGATTCCTGGCGGCCTCCGTTTGCCCTGATGAACGCCGGGTTGACATACGTCCGACGCATGTCCCGGTCAAAACGCACAATCGGGTCGGGCGAATGTTCCACAATCGCTCTGATTTCCTGCTCGCGCGCTTTCAAAAGTTCCTCAGCCTGCTTGCGCTCCGTAATGTCCTGTACCGTGCCAAACATCCGAATTGGCCGTCCCGTCTCGTTAAATACCATTTTATCCCGGACATGCACATGTCGCACGTCGCCGTCGGGGCGAACAATACGAAATTCCACATCATAAGGCCGCCGCTTCGCCAACGCGTCTTCAAGTGCCTGCTTTTGAATTGGCCGGTCATCCGGGTAAACCAATTCCTGCACACTGCTCTGGGACAACACCCGATCCTCGGGCGGAAATCCGAGAATGCGCCACGTTTCATCCGAGAAGGCGATGCAATCGGTGACGAGATCGCGCTCCCAGTATCCAATGTTCCCAATTCGCTGAGCTTCCTTTAATTTCGCCTCGCTTTTGCGCAACGCAGATTGGGAACGGTCGCTGCCGATGGCGATCGAAGCGATGTGGGTAGCCATCTCTACCAACCGCCGGTGCCCCGGTTCAGGCAAGGCCGGCTGCCGATAATACATGGCGAATGTGCCAAGCAATTCCCGCTGTGCCGAAAAAATGGGCGTGGACCAGCAGGCGCGCAATCCATTCGCCAAAGCAACGTCGCGGTAATTCTTCCAGAGGGGGTCAGTGGCAATGTCCTGTACCACGACCGGCTCTTTGCGAAAAGCGGCTGTGCCGCACGAACCCGCCTCCGGTCCAATTGGCATGCCGTGAATCGCTTTTACGTATTCAGGCGGCAGGCTTGGCGCGGCTCCGTTGCAGAAGTAGCACTTGAGTTTATCCAGGAGGAGAACAGATCCCAACATACCAGGCGTCTGTTCCTCAATGACCCGCACCAATACAGCCAGCGATTCCGTCAGCGGCGCCCCGGCGGCGATCATTTCCAACACGCGTTTTTGGCCATCCAAAAGGGCTTCGGCACGCTTGCGCTCCATAATTTCAGCTTTGAGCTCTTCATTCGCCGCTGTCAGCTCCCTGGTCCGCTCGCCGACCCGGATCTCCAATTCATCGCGGGCCCGCCGCAACGCCGCCTGCGCAAGCCGTTGCCTGCTGCAAATCCAACTAATAAACAGGCCCGCCACCAGGAATACAACGAAACGCGGGACCATGGCGTCCAGCCCCTGGTTGGCAAAGGAAGGCCCCGGGAAAAGAAAAATCGCCACACAAGCCAGCACGCTGGCGAACGCTCCGGGCCCCCCTCCGCCCAGCCACGCGCTCAGCATAACCGCGCAGAAAAACAGTGAATTTGGCGCTGTCGGATATGCCTTTCTCAAAACGGTGGTGGCACCCGCCGCAATGGCAACAAATAAAACGGCTGCCGCGTATTTGACGACAAAAGACCACCAATACCTCCAGGAAAAATAGGATTTCATAACCTCCTCAATTAGGTTCAGTACTTCAGTATGCTCCAATCCATTAAAATATCAACGGCACAAAGTGCGTACCTCCAGACTTGCCTCTTCACCGCATTGGCAAGAGCGCTGCCACTGGCGCGTTCCATATTGCCTTGGGCAATTTTCCATGAACCGTCGTTCGGATGGGCGCATGCAAATCGTTCCGCCCGCTTTACGGGCGGTGACGGCGCAGCGCGCCATCCCTACCACAATCCCTTCCTTGCAAGATGCTCTTCAAAACAACAGTCTCGCCTTCCATGGAACCAGAGTCGGCACGCAATTTAATTGTGCCAGGCACGCCGGCCTTGCCGCGGATGATGACCAGGCACAGGCCGTTGAACGCCTTGCGGTCGTGAGATGGAAACGAGTCGAAACACACAGGATCGCCGTTGTCAGTGGCCACGATTTCGCCCGGCCCGTTGACTTCGAAATGGATGAGACAATCCGCGCGCGGCACGATAACACCTCGTTTATCCTTCACCGTCAGAGTCACAAACGACAAATCCATGCCGTCAGCATTGATCGTCGAGCGATCGGGTTTCAAATCGAGTTTGGCCGCCGGCCCGGCGGTTTTGACGACATCGGTTGCCCAGCGTTTTCCATTTTTGTAAGCAATCACTTTGAGAGTGCCGGGTTGATATAGGACATCATCCCAACGGAGGCGATAGTCAGATGGACCCTTCTTTTTTCGGCCGAGGGATTTGCCGTTGAGGAACAGTTCCGCTTCGTCGCCGGAGGTAAACACATGAACCGGGGCCACCTGGCCGACGCGCTCAGGCCAGGTCCAGTGGGGCAGAATGTGCGCCATTGGAAAGTCCGGCCGCCAGTATGACTGATACAGATAGAATCGGTCCTTCCTAAAGCCGGCCAAATCCAGGATGCCATAATAAGAACTGCGCGACGCATCATAGGGAGACGGCTCGCCCAGGTAATCAAAACCGCTCCATACAAACTGCCCCGCCACATACGGATGGCTGTCCTGGGCGGCAAACACCTTATCCGGAGAAGAGCCGAAGCTGTCAGTATACAACTCGTAGGAACTGACCTCTCGCGCCTTTGAATCGCCGCCCATATCGTCAGCCGTCACGCTGCTGGTGTCTTTGGACACAGGAAACAGATAAACTCCGCGGCTGCTGAATTCCGCCGCGGCCTCGCTGCTCAAAATCATTTTACGCGGGTATTTTTCATGAAAAATGGCGTCCTGCGGCGGCGTGCGTATGCCTTTGAAGTTCTTGAACTGAGGCGTGTCGCGGATGCCTTCGCCCTGGTAGTTCAGGCTGATCACATCCATGGCATCGGCGAACGGTGAGCCGGCCTTTGCGACATTCATCGACGCGGTTGCCGGGCGGGACGGATCCGCATCGTGGGCGATTCCAATCAGTTCCCGCGCCACCTTCGCGCCGTCCTGGCCTGTGAACTGTTCGCCAACTTCGTTGCCGACGCTCCAAAGAAAAACCGACGGATGATTCCGATCGCGCGAAATGAACGCGCGCAAATCCTGTTCGTGCCAGTTCCGGAAGATCAAATGAAAATCAAACGGCGTCTTTTGCCGATACCAGCAATCAAAGATTTCGTCCATGACGAGAAAACCCATCCGGTCGGTCAATTCCAGAAATTCCGGCGCGGGCGGATTGTGACTGGTGCGGATGGCGTTACAACCCATATCGCGAAGCTCTTGAAGCTCGCGCTCTGCCGCCCGAATGTTGAACGCGGTCCCCAACGCGCCAAAGTCACCATGCAGGTTGACACCCTGGATGCGCACCCGCCGGCCATTAACAAAAAGCCCGTCCGATTTGCATTCGATTTTACGAATACCGAACTGAGTTTCATATTGGTCCACGATCATTCCGTTGAATGAAAGACTTGTGACGGCAATATAAAGGTTTGGCTTTTGCGCCGGCGGCGGACCCCAAAGTTTTGGTTTAAGGATAATCGTCCGGCCCTCGGCGAGCGCATCTTTGCCCGGCTCAATTTGCAAAGGAACAGGCGCTATGGTTGCCACCGGCTCTCCCGTTTTGCGGCCATTATCATCCAGACGAAAAATTGCCGAAGCGACAGTGACAGTCGCATTTGACTTGGATTCGTTGTCCAGGGTCACCTTCAAATTCACGACGGCGCGTTCCGGCGAAATGTCCGGGGTCGTCAAACAGGTTCCCCAGTGCCCAACATGGACAGGTCGGGTTTTGACCAGCCATACGTTGCGGTAAATTCCCGCGCCCGGATACCAGCGTGAGGAATCCGGCAAATTATCCAGCCGGATTGCGAGCGTGTTCTGGCCGCCGAAATTGACATACGGTGTCAAATCCAGGCGCCATGAAGCATAGCCGTAAGGCCAGCCGCCCACTAATTGGCCGTTCAACCAAACCGCCGCATAGGACATCGCGCCGTCCACATCGAGGAAAATGCGCTTGCCGGAATCAGCGGCCGGGATGTCGAGTTTCTTCCGATACCAGCCAATGCCTGCGGTCGGCAACCTGCCCATCCCGCCGCCACCGGCGTGGGAGAATGGCCCGGAAATCGCCCAGTCGTGCGGCAAATCGATGGATTGCCATTGGCGGTCGTCGAAATCGGGCTGCACATACTCCACACTTTCTCCTGGATTTCCTTTGGGCCGATTGAACCTGTCGCGCGGATCGCTAATGAATTCGTTGCCGCTGGGCAAAATCCAAGGTTTGATGACGCCCGTGGGGCGATTCGTTGCCGAAGAAGCTTCTCCGTCACCCGAGTCGTAAACCAAATTTACGGGACAGTTGGCAGGGTCGCCGAGTGTAAATCGCCAGCCATCGTCGATGCAAATCCGTTCCTGTGCGATCACCCTCAATGGCCAGGCCGGCGACAACCACACCGCCACGATGGCAAACATTGCAACGAATCGAATTGGATTTGCCATAGAGGTTAATTCGAACTGCCTTTGGCTGCCTGCGATGTCTGCGATCCGGTAAACCGTTTCAAGTCTATCCCCGCGGTCATCGCCCGGTAGCCGGCTGGACTCAAGTGCAAATGATCTCCTGAATCGTAGCGCAAATACAGGTTTGTTCGCGTTTGCGGGTCGCGCACCATCGCGTCGAAATCGATTACCGCATCAAATACGTTATTGGTGCGGAGCCACGTGTTGACTTCCTCCCGCGCGACTTCGTGAGAGTCAGTATAATACCGATTGCCGCCGAAGGGCGTGATCGTCGCACCATAAGCGAGCAAGTTCCGCGCATGCGCTTTGCGGGCAAATTCAATGTAGGCGGCGATTAGATTCGTTGCAATCGTTCCGGTGTCGTCTCCGCCAATGTCATTAACGCCTTCGAACACAATCAACCAACCGGGGTCGCTCTGGTCCAGGACATCCCGATCGAACCGCGCGACTGCCGGCGGCCCCAGCCCGCGAAAAATGCCGTTCCCGCCAATGCCCATGTTCACGACTGCAACGCCGGTTGTCGCGGGATTCGTATCGAGGAGTTGCGCCAAATCATCCGGCCAGCGGTTATTGCCATCCGTGGTTGAGCCGCGTCCGTCAGTGATAGAATCGCCGAGTATAATCAGCGCTTTGCTCGAAATGTCTGACCAAACCTCGACACCCGTGATGATGTACCAATGCGCAGTCCGATTCGCACCAGGCATCGATGCAACGGCCAGACCGTTGCCGGATTGAATGAATGATGTTGTGCGCGAACCGGGATGGCCGTTGATGGTCGTGGCCGAGACATTCCCGAAATAAATGCTGATGGCCAAATTCGTCAACGCGGGCAGGTCAAAATTGAACGGGTCGGAAACGACCGCATCGCCGGGCAGAATGTTCACTGATAACGCGCCATGAAATGTCAGCGCCGCGTCCGTGGCGGAGTCAATTTTGCCATCAGCGGCGCTCCCCAGCCCTGACGCCAGCGCGACGTGGGCCGAAATGATTGAAACCGCGTTTGTTCCGTACGCGTTGGACAAGCGCACTCGCAGACGATTCCCGCCGGTCGAGACGTGGACGAATTGCCGGAGAGTTTTGTTGGCCAGGGGAACCGGCGGCAAATTGGCGCGCTCGACCAACTGCGGTCCACAGCCCCACGTAGTCACCCAATGCCCCGGCTCGGCATTCAAACTGATCGGCGCGCAACACTGCGCCAGCCCAAATAGAGCAGCTATGCAGCCGATGGGAAAAACGTTGATGCTCATGACTCTGGATTGCGCCACCAGTCTCGTTGGCTATCGACGGTTCTCTGGGAACATTAGCCTAAGCATGCCAAAACCCAGTCCGGCAGGCTATAAGACAAATGGTGGCAGCGGTGGTAGGTGGCGGACGCCGTGTGAGGGCACACGGCCTACAGGGCGAAGGCGAAGCGGTTTGGACAGGAATTCCGCGGCTGAGCAGGATTTGGAGGGCGGGCGAGGACCAAGCATCGCTCGGAAGCTATGGTGGGCAGGCGAGGAGAGGATGAGGATGAGAAGGAGCCCTTTTGCCCAAGTCAGGCAGCAAACCTGCTACATATTCAGTCTTTCGGGGGTGAATTCCGGGTTGATTTTGGGGCCAGTTTTTTTTGAAGACGAAAAAAATGAGTTGCGCGAACCCCGTCATGCAGCTTAAAGATTCGCGCTAACATAAATGGGTAAAGCACTCATCATAGCGGAAAAACCGTCCGTCGCCGGCGACGTCGCCAAGGCGCTGGGGGGTTTCACCAAAGATAAAAGCGGCGATTTTTTTGAAAGCGCCGATTACGTCATTTCTTCGGCCGTAGGCCATTTGCTCGAATTGGTCCCGCCCGAAGGCGTTGAGGCCAAGAAAGGCAAATGGACATTTGCCGCTTTGCCCGTCATTCCGGAACATTTCGATTTAAAGCCCATCGAGCGGAATGAAAACCGTCTCAAAGTCCTGCTCAGGCTCATCAAACGCAAGGACGTGGACCGGCTCGTCAACGCCTGCGACGCCGGGCGCGAAGGTGAATTGATTTTCCGTTACATCGTCCAATACGCAAAGGCGAATCAACCGATCCAGCGCCTTTGGCTGCAGAGCATGACGGCCGCGGCCATCCGCGACGGGTTTGCGCAGTTGCGCCGGGATGAAGATATGATTCCGCTGGCGGATGCGGCCATTTGCCGGAGCGAAAGCGATTGGCTCGTAGGCATCAACGGCACGCGCGCGATGACGGCCTTTAACTCAAAGACGGGCGGGTTTTATCTCACGACCGTGGGCCGCGTCCAAACGCCGACCCTGGCGATCCTGGTTGAGCGCGAGACAAAAATAAAAAAATTCGTCTCTCGCGATTACTGGGAAATCCACGGCACCTTCGCCGCGCAAGCGGGCGAATACCCGGGCCGCTGGTTCGACGAGAAATTTGCCAAACACGACGGAGACGAACATCTCAGGGCCGAGCGGGTCTGGGAATTGGCGCGAGCCGAAGAGATCCAAAAGAAATGCCTCGGCAAAATCGGGATTGTCACCGAAGAAAGCAAGCCCACCACGTCGCTTTCGCCGCTACTCTACGACTTGACCAGTTTACAGCGCGAGGCAAACGGCCGGTTTGGGCTCTCCGCCAAAAGCACTCTCTCGGTGGCCCAGTCCCTTTATGAAAAGCACAAGGTATTGACCTATCCGCGTACCGATTCGCGCGCGCTGCCCGAGGATTACATCGCGACGGTCAAAAACACCATGGACATGCTGCGCGGGACCTCGTACTCGCCGTTTGCGGGAACGATTCTGAAAAATGACTGGGTCAAACCAAACAAACGCATTTTCAATAACGCAAAAGTTTCAGACCATTTTGCGATTATTCCCACGCTCGTCGCCCCGAAGTCTCTTGGTGAGCTGGAACAAAAACTCTATGATTTGGTCACCAAGCGGTTTTTGGCGATTTTCTATCCGGCGGCCGAATTTCTTGTGACCACGCGCATTACCCGCGTGGAAGGCGAGCCGTTCAAGAGCGAAGGCAAGGTGATGGTCAAGGCGGGCTGGCTGGAAGTCTACGGCAAGGAAGCCGACACCGACGAAGCGCCCACGCTCGCGCCCGTGCAACCGAATGAGCAGGTCAAGGCGGTCAAGGTGGATGTCCAGGCCCATGTCACCAAACCGCCCCCGCGTTATACGGAGGCCACCTTGTTGTCGGCGATGGAAGGCGCCGGCAAACTCGTTGACGACGAAGAATTGCGCGCGGCCATGAGCGAGAAAGGCCTGGGCACACCCGCTACACGCGCGCAGACTATCGAAGGCCTGATCTTCGAAAAATATGTCGCCCGCAACGGCCGCGAATTGCAACCCATGGCCAAGGCGTTTTCGTTGATTACGCTGCTCAACGGTTTAGGTGTGCAGGAATTGACCATGCCGGAACTCACTGGCGAATGGGAATTCAAATTGAACCAAATGTCGCGCGGCAAACTGAAGCGCATGGATTTCATGCGCGAGATCGCCGCATTTACGCGTGACATCGTCCAAAAAGCCCGCAGCCATGAAAGCGACACAATACCCGGCGATTTCGGCACCTTAAAAACGCCCTGCCCCAAGTGTGGCGGCGAGATTCACGAAAACTATAAAAAATTCCAGTGCCAGAAATGCGATTTCAACCTGTGGAAAAATGTCGCCGGTCGAATGCTTGAAATTCCCGAAGTGGAAGAACTGATTGCCAAAGGCCAGGTTGGGCCGTTGCAGGGATTTCGCAGCGCAAAGGGATTTCCGTTTGCCGCGATTATAAAATTGGGGCCGGCGCCGGATTTCAAGCCGGAGTTCGATTTCGGCCAGGACAAAAAGGAAAACGGGGAGGATTCCGCCCCGGTCGATTTCACCGGCAAAGAGCCGCTGGGCAAATGCCCCAAGTGCGGAGGAAACGTCTATGACGCCGGGATGAATTATATCTGCCAGAATGCGACTGGACCGTCGAAGACCTGCACTTTCAAGACGGGCAAAATTATTTTGCAGCAGGAAATCGGGCCGGACCAGGTGAAGAAATTGCTCACTGAACACAAAACGGATTTGCTCAAAGGGTTTGTCTCGAAGAAGACGAACCGGAAGTTCGAGGCGTTCCTGATTGTAAAGGACGGCGGCACTAAATTCGAATTTCCCGTGCGCGAACGGAAACCGCGCGGCGCCAAAGCCGAGAAAACGGGCGAACCCGCGCCCAAAATTGATTTCACGGGCAAAGCGGTCGTCGGAAAATGTCCCAAGTGCGGCGGAAAGGTGTTTGATACTGAGATTGGATACGTTTGCGAACGGTCACAGGCCGACTCCAAACCCTGCAAATTCAAAATCAACAAGGTCATTGCGCAGCAGCCCATCGAACCCGCCCAGGCCGCTAAAATCATCGAGACCAACAAAAGCGATGTCCTGGACAAATTCATCTCAAGGGCCGGCAAGCCATTCAAGGCGTATTTGGTCATGGACGAGAAGGGCAAAGTCAATTTTGAGTTTCCGGAGTAAAGCGGGACTATGAAACCGCTCGCGGATTGCAGGCTCTACACGTTTGTAGACACGGCGTATTTGAATGGCCGGAAGCCGGAGGTTATTGCACAGCAGCTTTGCGATGGGGGCAGTGATTTGATTCAATTGCGCGCGAAATCCTCTTTGCCGGATGAAATTCACCGGATGGCTGAAACAATCGTTCCTGTCACAAAACGCGCCGGAGTCGCATTGGTGATCAATGATTATCCGGAAATTGCCCGCGAAGTCGGCGCGGAATTTTGTCATTTGGGGCAGGAAGATTTTTTTGATCTGGGGCACACGCACGTGCGCGAATTCAAAAAACCTCAAGATGGGATAAAAATTGGATTATCGTCGCACGCGCCGGAACAGGCGCAACGAGCGGTCGCGGCTGGCGCGGATTACATTGCGGTTGGGCCAGTGTACGCGACCGGAACCAAGCCGGGAAGAAAGCCGGTGACTTTGGAATACGTTCGGTGGGCCGCGCAGAACGTCAACGTCCCATGGTTCGCGATCGGAGGAATTCATCTGCAAAACGTGGATGAGGTTTTGGCGGCGGGCGCGAAGCGGATTTGTGTCGTATCGGCCATCCTGAACGCGCCGGACGTGGCGGGCGTTTGCGTAGAATTTAGGAAAAAATTGGGTGGCGGCTTGGGGGCGAGAACGTGAGAGTGTGAGAGACGGGGCGCGGCTGTGTGTGCACCGCACACCAGCCGCAGCACGTGGGATGGAAGAAGGATCCTCGCGTTTCAAGCGCTGGTCGTGTAATGCTCGCTTGCTGTCCCGAAAGCTTTCGGGAGTCTCCGACACAGCCGCGCTCGTTCCTTCGGTTCATGAACTGGATGCGCGATTTGGGAACCGTCGAGACTTTCCGTGAACCGATAGGGCGTTCCTGCCTGAAAGACTCTCCCCACCCCTGCCCTCTCCCGCATGGAGAGGGGGAATTGTCTGCCGACGGTTTGATACGACGAACGATGGCAGCGATTCGGGCGACGGCGGCGGTGGCGGCGCAATTCGTTTTGTCGAACGGTATACCGCGCATGTTCCGCCCGTCCCGCAATCGCGGGAGGCGGTGACGGCGCAGGGCGCCTTCCCTACCATATTAATGGGTCACGATGATTTCCATGCTGCCGTCACGACGGGGGACATTTACGGCGACTTTGCCGTCGTGGCGTATCAGCGAAATGTCGGCGACGCTGGAATTGATTCTCAGATTCTTAATGTCCAACCGCTGGACGCGTTCGGGCAGGTGCGGATTATCAAAATAAAGCCGATGCTCACCCGCTTCGATACGCGAGCCAAGAACGGCCTGAAGCACAAAGAAAACGGCGGCGGATGACCATGCCTGCGGATTGCAGGCAACCGGGTAGAGCGTGGGGCCTTCGCCGTCGCGCCGTTCAAAACCACAATACAATTCCGGAAGACGTTCCAATTCCATAAATTGGCTGGCATCGAAGAGTGAATCCAGGATCCGCGTTGCGGCCTCTTTGAAACCGTAGCGCGCAAGCCCATAGGCGATCAGGGCGTTGTCGTGAGGCCAGATTGAGCCGTTGTGATAGGACATTGGATTGTAACGCGCTTCCGATGTCGGAATAGTCCGTACGCCCCAGCCGCTGAAAAATCCGTCGTTCATCAACGCGTCTTTAATTTTTGCCGCCGCTTCCGGCTGCGCGATTCCCGTGAAAAGGCATTGGCCCGCATTGGAACTGCGGATGCAACACTGCTGTTTATTTCCGTCGAGGGCAATGGCATAGCTTCCCAGTTTCTCGCACCAGAACGCCTCGTGAAAACGTGTTTTGAGCCGTATCGCCGTTTCCCGCAATTCCAGCGCTTTTTTATCATAGCCCAGCACTTCAGCCAGCCGCGCGGCCTTCAATTTTGCGTCATACACGTATCCCTGCACTTCGCACAAGGCGATGGGCGGCTGGGCCAGGCTGCCGTCAGCATGGAACACGGAATCGTCGGCATCCTTCCATCCCTGATTACCGAGGCCGCCGGTGGCCCGCCGGCTATATTCAACGAAGCCGTCACCGTCGCGGTCGCCATATTTATCTATCCATTCCAGCGCCCGTTCAATGTTCGGCCAGATTTGTGCGATAAATTCTTTGTCCGCGGTGCGTTCGAAATAATGACCGGCCAGGAGCAGCCAAAGCGGGGTGGAATCAACGGAACCGTAGTAGCTTCCAAAGGGAACTTCGCGGCGTGAGACCATTTCCCCTTTGCGTTCCTCATGCAAAATCTTTCCCGGCTCGGCGTCTTTGGCGGGATCAAAATCGGTGGCCTGGCGCGACGCCAGATAGGCCAGGACGCCTCGCGCCACTTCCGGGTGAATCCAAAGCATTTCCAGGGCCGTGATAATTCCGTCCCGCCCAAAGATGCAGCTGAACCACGGAATACCCGCGTAAGGATATGGACCGGCCGGCGTCTGGGTCAAAAGCAAGTGCAAATCGGCGCGTGACCGGACGATCCATTCGTTGAACTGCGGATTTGACGTTTGAATTTCGGCGAGGTTTTCACGGTAGTGTTCGTAGGCAACGTGGACAACTTCAAAGGCCGACCGAAAATCCTGGTCGGGGATTTTTCCTTCACCAGCCACATAGGCAATCCGGCAATCCAATACTTTTTGCTCTCGCGGCTTCAGTTCGATCTCAAAAATCGCCCGGTCACGATCCATTTTCGTGGGCTTAAGGCTGAAATAAATCCGTGACTGCCGATGGATTGAATCGAGGCCGTCATAGGACAAAATTACTTCATACGGCGAAATCACCGGCTCACGAACCGTCCCGCACTGTTTTCTCGTGTTGCCGCGAATTTCAAAGAGGTCCACATAGTCAGCCTTGAATTCCATGCCCACAAGCAGCGTCACCGGATCAAGACCGAAATTTGAAATTTCCAGCCGTTCATAGCAATTATTGTCGAGCAGGAAAATGGTTCGCACAAAATGGATCGTGCCTTGCTGAACCGTTTTTCCATCCGGATAAGGAAGCGGAGGATTTGTCAGGTCAACAATCAGGAAATCATTGTCCTCGCGAACATTCGAGCTGAGCAACAACGGACTTTCGCCATTGATCAGGAGCTTCCATCGGGACAGAAACCGGGTGCCTTCGTGAAAAATCCCCTGGTTCTCAAAGCCGAGCGGCCGAATGTCGCCGTGCCGGTCGAAAACGGCGAAGGTGTCGGCATGCTTAAGGATTCGCGCGCCGGTATCGGCAATAGAGGCTCTGGCTCTAATGTAATAATGGCCCTGGACTTCAATGATGTCACTCATAGTCGTAGCGTCGTGTCAGGCGGCCTCGACCACAATATTGTCCGGCCTGGGTTCTTTACCGGCGTCGATGAGTTTTTTATAGACCGCGAGATAGTTTGAGGCCATTCGGATCGCGGAAAAGCGTTCTTCAAAGACGTGCCGGCAGTGTTTGCGGGATATTTTTCCGATTTTTTGCACGGCTTGCACGGCTTCAATCACGTTTTCGACCACAAAACCGGCCGCCCCATTTTCGAGGATTTCCGGCACGGAACCGCGCGAGCGGGCAATGACCGGCGTTCCGCATGCCAGCGATTCGATCATGGTCAGGCCGAACGGTTCCGGCCAGTCTATCATAAAGATGAGGGCCAGCGCGTTTCCGAGAAATTCGCCTTTTTCAAGTTCGCCAATTTCTCCAATGAATTCGACGCCTTCGTGCAACAGCGGTTTGACAACGGTTTCGAAATACTCGTGGTCCGCCTTGTCCACTTTGGCGGCGATTTTAAGGGGAATCCCCGCGCGCCGGGCCACTTCGATGGCGTCCTCGACGCGTTTTTCCGGGCTGATGCGGCCCAGAAAGGCGAGGTACCCGTCCGGTTTTTCGTGCAGGCGATAAAGTTTTCCAGGGACACCGTGGTATACTGTGCCCTGCCAATTGGCCCATGAGAGCGGCAGGCGCTGGCGGTTGGAAATGGAAATGACCGGTTCATCGTCGAATTCCCGGTACAGGCTTTGCAAGTTGGGAACATCGAGCCGTCCGTGAAGGGTGGTCACATGCGGCGTCTCCATTCGGCGCAGCAAGGGGTACGCGGCGTAATCAATGTGCGAATGGACAATATCAAACTCACCGGATTCCTGGAGCACCTTTTCGGTAAGCAGGACATGGTCAGCGTGCGCGTCCACGCTGGATTCATCCAATCGCAAGGCATTGCGGCACATGGGACGCAATTTGGCCGAAGTGACTGAATCGCCACTGGCATAAAGTGTTACGTCATGGCCCAGGCTAACGAGGGCCTCAGTCAGATAAGAAACAACGCGTTCTGTTCCACCGTAATATTTTGGCGGAACGCTTTCATAAAGCGGCGCCACCTGCGCGATTTTCAAACAACTCTCCATGGCAAAGAGAAAGTAACCCAAAACAGGGCCACTTCAACTGGTTCAGCGTAAAAAGTGGGCTTTAAGTAGCGCGGTAGCGTTTGACGAGCGCGGCTGTGTGTGCAGTGCACCAGCCGCAGCAGCGCCGAATGGAAAAGGGATCCTCGTATTTTCAAACGCCTGTTTTGTATTCCTCCCTGCCGTGGCTGGTCCCGCTCAGAGCGGGACACGGCCGCGCTCCGACGAGAAGCGCCCGATCGGTTACCAGCCGTCACTTTAACTTGACACTTACCGTGTCCGTTGGTACAAAAGTATCCGGGTTGAGCATGTTTACTTATCAAATCTCCAAGTGGTTTTCCGGGCTTTTGACGATTGCCATAGCGCTGCTTGTGCCTCACGCCATGGCGGTAAATGTATTGACGGAACACAACGATCTTTCGCGCACCGGCGCCAACATTTCCGAAGGCATTTTGACTCCAGGTAATGTAGGGGGAGCTTCATTTGGGAAACTATTCACCGATAATGTGGACGCACAGGTCTATGCCCAACCGCTTTACGTCCAGAATCTGAATATTTCGGGAGGCATTCACAATGTGCTGTTTGTCTGCACCGAAAGCAACAGCGTCTATGCGTTTGACGCTGACACCGTCAGCAACCTTTATTGGCACGTCAAACTCGGCACGCCCTATTCGCCTGCATCGTGCGGCGATTTAAGCCCCGTCGTGGGAATCACCAGCACGCCGGTCATTGACTTGAGCCGCGGCACAATTTACGTCGAAACCAAATTGTCGTCGGGAAATCATCAGTTGCACGCGCTGAGTCTTACGAACGGCGCCGAACAATTTGGCGGTCCGACGAACGTGGTTGTCACGGGTTTTACTGGCAGCATTGAGCACCAGCGAGCGAGCCTGCTGTTGTTGAACGGCGTTGTTTACCTCGGATTTGCGTCCCATTGCGACCAGGGCGCCTATCATGGCTTTGAACTGGGTTACAGTGCGACCAACCTTTCACTGTTATATACGTTTAACGCCACGCCCACTGGGAACGAGGGTGGAATTTGGTCCTCCGGCATGGCCCCCGCGGCGGATACAAATGGGAATATTTATATCATGACCGGAAATGGAACATTCGATGGCGGCCAAAACTTCGGCATGTCCATGATCAAATTATCCGGCAGCCTGGATGTGGAGGATTATGCCACACCGACGAACTGGTCGGATCTCAGCGGGGCCGACCTGGACTTTGGCTCAGGCGGGGTGGTGTTGCTGCCACCGCATTATGCGGTGGGCATCGGCAAAGACACAAACCTGTGCATGGCCGACATCAACAACATGGGCCACGACGGACATTGGGCGCAAGTACTGACAGCCGAGTCATCACAAGGAGACGTGGTCGGCAAATCGCCGGTCTATTGGCAGGGCCCGGCGTTGCAATACCTTTTCCTCATGCACGCCAATAATCCGACGAAATCCTTTCAATATACGAACGGCTACATTAACCCGACACCCGTGGGCGTGGGCGCGTTTTCAGAAAACGACCGGGCCGGCGGACTTTCGCTTTCCGCGAACGGGACTAACAATGGGATATTGTGGGAAATCGGCAGCGACAGCAATCTGAGGGCGTACGATGCGGTAAATTTTCCGAAGGTGCTTTGGACTGGAAGCGTCGGGTCCTATGTGAAAATGTCGTGCGCCACAATAGCCAACGGGAAAGTATACGTGGGAACGATGAGTAATTTGGGTGTCTGGGGCCTGACGAACTTTCTTTACATGCAGAGCGGCGTCCAAAGTCCGCTGTTAAGCTGGGCGGCCGGAACGTTGTCCGGGGCGACAAATGTCACCGGCCCATGGGTTCCACTTTCCTCCAATTCGA
This sequence comes from uncultured Verrucomicrobiae bacterium, assembly GCA_963845665.1. Lineage (GTDB taxonomy): Bacteria > Verrucomicrobiota > Verrucomicrobiia > Limisphaerales > UBA11358 > UBA11358. Next base: position 192,157 of record CAWJTA010000004.1, on the reverse strand, counting down.
CTTATACAGTTTCGCCAACCAATACGAGGACGTTCTATCGCCTCACAGTGCCGTAATTAGATAAGGCTGGCGAGTGATATGGGCGAGGCGGGACCTTCCAAACGCGGCAAAGACTCCGAGATCACTCGTGAATCCGGGAGGCTGAAAGAATATGCCGAAACAAAGAGCCCATTCGCGACATGAGCAAAAAATCAGATGAGAAATCCCAGATTAAATCGCTCCTGGCAGTCGTTACTGCCGGCGATCTCATCCAGGTAAAGGCGTTGATTAAAGCGGGCGCAGATTTGTTTGAGTCAGACGAATATTCTCCCCTATCACAAGCTGCTGAGTTAGGCCGCAGGGATATCGTGGATGTCCTGTTGAAGGCGGGCGCAGACGTGAATTTTGGGGCTTTCTTGGTACCTTTGTGCTGTGCGGTCCGAAGCGGGAATATGGCAACGGTAAGGCGTTTATTGGAACTAAAGCCCAAAGTGGATGCGCAGGAGGAAGAGGGTGACACTGCGTTAATGCACGCCGCAGGGATGGGAAGCCTGGAGATGGTCAAGACGCTGGTTGCCGCTGGAGCAAGCCCGAAAAAGAAAGATAATGATGGGCAGACGGCCATCATTTATGCCAAAGATTTCCCTCAAATTGTTGAATTCCTAAAGCCGATTTCAACAAAGGCAGACGTCAAATATTTGGAAAGGGAACTATCCAAGCCGGATGAGGCGACGGAGACATTTCTCACCGCCGTGGAAGCAGGCGATATTACCAGGGTGAAGGCCATGTTGAGGAAAGGCCTAAAATTAGGGGCGTTGGGCAAAAGCGGCGAGTCGGCATTGCACGAGGCGGTTGACGGGCAAAAAATGAAAATTGTGGAATTGTTGCTTCAGGCTGGGGCGTCTCCAAATGTCCGAAACCAGTACGGGCGAACGCCGCTCTTCGCCGCCGTTCGCAATCACGATTCAGAAATGGTGGAGCAACTTCTTCGCGCGGGCGCCGATATCAATGCAAAGGAAAAATTGGGCCACGAAACGCCATTCCTCTCAAGCATCGGCAAAAGAAGGGTTGACCAGGAAATGATGCGGCTCCTTGCCAGGCATGGTGCAGACGTCCATGCAGTGGATGGCTACGGAAGAACTGCTTTGAACATCGCAAGCCGTTATCTCGGTGAGAAACAATGTGTAAGCGAGGAAGACCGCGAACTCATTAATGGGCTGCGCAAGACATTTGTCGATATTGGCGTTTTGCATCCGGACTCGAATTGTTATACCGAAGCTGCAGCGGCGGGAGATCTGCCCGCGGTGCGCCGTTTCATCGAATCTGGCGTACCCGTAGACGCGATGGACGAGGAGGAACGGACCGCACTTTACATGGCCATTTCACGGCGACATCCGGAACTGGTAGCTTACCTCCTGAAAGCCGGCGCTAATATTCACAAACCGGCCGGATGCGATTCCGGCGGGGACAAACGGTTGGGTGGTTTCGATCAGCCATGTCCCAAGTGCGGTCAGGTTTTTAGTTCACTGACGCTTAACTGGCATTGTCCCAGGTGCAGTTACGAATTCAAGGCGCAGGAGGTTTTTGATCATGATCCCGATGGTGAGTCGTTCATGTTGTGGAGCAACGACCACCCTCCGCTGGTGACAGCGGCGCGGTTGGGCGATTTACAGGTCATTTCCCTTTTGCTTGACGCCGGGGCAGACGTGGATCACGGCGTGGAGAAAATTACACCACTAATGTACGCCTGTTATTTTGGACATCTGGAGGCGGCGCGAATTCTCATCGACAGGGGAGCTAACGCGAAGGCCGAAGGCAAGGAACCTGACCGCGTGGCGAAAAAAGTCAGCCCAATCTTTTATGCTGCCAGGCGAGGAGATGCCGAACTGGTTAAGCTCCTCTGGGATTCAGGCGTGCCTGCAAAAGATAAGAATTCGACCTTGCTGGTGTGTGCTGCGCGAAAGAATGATGTCCCGGCCATCCAGCGGTTGGTGGCCGAAGGCGTGGATGCGAATTCCCCGGATCCACTAACGGGCGAATCCGCCCTGAATATGGCTGCACAGGATGGAAATGTTGAAGCCGCTGCAGAATTAGTCGCCGCTGGCTCGACGGTTAATCCGCCGGGGCGCGAACTTTCGCCAATTTGGTATGCACTCAATGGACTGGGGTATCGTCGACGCGGTCAGACACGCACGCCCGAGATAGTTCAGCGTTATGCCACGACGGTGAAAGTTTTGCTGACCGCTGGCGCACGGCCAAATACCCACATTGTAAGCTGTGCCAAACGGATTCAATACGCGCCTATTCTAGAGCTGCTGACAGCCAAAAAATAAATTCTCAAAACTTATCACTCATCGCCAAAAACGCGGCGGACTGCTGCTTCACACCCGGATTTGCAGCAATCCGCCGCTTCCATTCATCCGAATGGAATTCTACTGGCTCGGCGGTGGGCCGGGGGGACCGTCGTTGGGCGCATCGTCTGGAGGAGGACCTTGCGGAGGACCGGCATCCGGATTGCCGTCGCCCATCCCCGGCGGCCGAGGCGGACGATATTCATCGCGCGTTAATTTTCCGTCGCCGTTTTTATCCAACGTTTTGAGTTCAGCCGGCGCATTGGCGATTTCGGTGGCGTCGATGATGCCGTCGTGGTTGACGTCCAGCGCCTCGATAAGCGGCGAAGGCGGGTGATGGAACGTTTGATCGGAACTATCAGCGTTGGGCGGGCGCGGCGGCAGGTACTCATCCGGGGTCAGTTGGCCGTCGCCATTTTTGTCCAGCGTCAATAACTCGGCGCTGGCATTTGCGATCTCGTTTGAGTCAATGATGCCGTCGTGGTTAGTGTCCAATGCCATCAGCAGCGGTAACGGCGGGTGACGATGATGGTGTTGCGGGCTGTCGCCGTTGGGCGGCCCATCGTCTTGCGCATAGGCCGGGAACGTCCCGATGGCAATCGACATGATCGCCAATGTTGCTTTGATTATCTTTTTCATATGTTTGTCCTTTCATCGGGTGTGAAATTGTTCATGGTGCAAATTTAAATGAAGTCACCTTAAGAGAACGTGAAGGGCCGTCAGTTAATTGTGAACGCATTTTGAAGCGTGTACGTGGGTGCGGGCTGGAACACGACAATAATATTCTGCGAACCGGCGGGCGCGTTCGTCGGGATCGCGAAAATTGCCACCGCGGTTCCCTGCGTCGAATCAGAGATGCTCGAGCCGGAAATACTTGTATTCGAAGCGGTATTGGTCAGCGTAACGCTCGAGATCGGGGCATTCGCGGGCGGCCAGGGCGGGTTGCTGGGAAGCGTAATGGTCACAGTAATGGTTTGCCCGGGATTGGCGCTGCCGTCCGGAGCTACGCTGGCGGTTGAAAACACAGTCGTACCGGCGCCTTGATAAGGCGCAACCGACGTTCGCCCCACGCGATAAAAAGCTCGCGACGAAGACGTTTGATTGGTGTACGCGCCCGTGATCTCGTCGGGCGAGACGGACGAAGCGAGAGACGTCCATGATGGATTGGCGAGATTTGTCGTGGATTGGACTTCATAATTGCCGCCTTCCAGAGCAGTCCATGTCAGCGTGACGCTCCCGGTTTTGACCGCGGGCGGCTTGAGCGCAGAACTCAGGTTGGTATAACCCAGGAAATTCGTAGCCACGCTTTCTGATATGGCGGAGACCTCGCCGCCGACGGGGCTTCCGTAGAACCCACGGCCGATGTCATACGGAAAGGCTGGAGTTCCATTGGAATTGATGGCCACAAAGTACGCGTAGGTCCCGGTAGGAAACTCAGGCGTGACACACCAGCGTCCATTAAATTGATCCAAATCAAAATTCACGCCCTGCTGATAATTCGTGCCGGTGTTGGTATTGATGAGATCGCCGACATAATCATTGTCTTCCATGTAATCACCGAGCGGGTAGCTCGTGCTCACACCGGGGCCGGGCTGGTTGGATACGACATTGTAGAGGCGCGCGGCCCATTGCGGAATGGTCGTCCGGCCCGTCAGCGTCAAATTGCTGGTTCCGTCCTGGCCATTTCGAAGGACGTATCCGGAAACCACCCGGCGAATGCCGCTATTGGCATTGGTCGCATTGGAATAGCCGTACGGCCCGTAAAGAGGATAACCATCCGCGGTCCACGCCAGAATCGGTGAATGTTTTGCGGGTGCGTTTGTGTCTTCGCTGTAGGTTTTTGTCGTCGGATTGAAATCCACGTGGTCGCCGAGCAAATAGCGCAAACCGACCGGATCGGCATGATAATGATAAACGCCACTTTGTTGTTGATGGGCATTTCCAGGATCGAATGTGACTCCCTCGTTAACATAGGCGTCGCGATTCCAGTAACCAGTTATGTTTTGTTCGTTCATTTGGTTTGTCGTGTCCCACGTATAGGCATCCCAACTGTTGTACATGGCCACACCATCTACGAAGATGCCAATCTGGCCGCCACCGTTTGCGGTCTTTGTGGCAGGCACGTTGTTGGTGTGTGGAAAGCGGTAAAGTACCTGCTGGTTCGTCGGCAGATTCGGAAATAATTGCGTGCGCCCGGAATTCAAAAACCACGGCCCCATCGTATAGCTGGCCAAACCCGTGCTGCGGACGTAGATCCAATTGCTTGACGAATACACCTCCTGCACCCCGCAATACGCGGGCAACGACTGTGCGAATGAACTGTTGGCCCAAGTCGTCAAGGCGGTGCCGTTCTGTTGCATGGTAGTGTTCGTGTAAATGCGGGCGTATTGGGCGCTGCAGGAAACCAGCCAGCAGTTCGTACGCGGGTCTGTTGCCAGGGCCGGCGTTATAAGCGACGAAAGCGCACACGTGAACGATATGCAGATTAATGAGGATTTGAATGTCGTCACAGGTCCGATTTGAATTTTCATGGCGACAATTTACGCGAGCGAACCTTAAGAGAGTGTGAAGACGGTGGCAGCGGTGGCAGCGCCACGGGCAATCAAGTGTAGAAGTGTTGAAGTGCCTGTGGTCGTGCCTCCAAAAAGCTTGACAGAGACACCAAAAACTTGTTTATAGCACGAAGCCGTTTGCCAATCCGTGTGCGCGAAGGAAATCACGACGAAATGAAGAACACGTCGAATTGGAAAATCTGGTTGAACGCGGTTTGCGCTCTGCTCTGGCTATTTCTGGCCTCGGAGGCGCGAGCGGCAACCATCACCGTTACCAGCGCCGCTGACAGCGGCCCGGGGTCCCTGCGTGACGCTCTCAGCGACGCCAATCCTGGCGACACCGTTAATTTTGCCAACACGCTGGCGGGACAAACAATCTATCTGACCAGCGGAGAACTGCTCATTTCCGTCGGTCTTACGATAGATGCCTCTGCGCTGCCTGGCGGAGCGTTTATTGACGCCGGCAGCAACTCTCGCGTGTTGGAAATTGACTTTGAGAGCGTGGTAAATCTCAATTCACTAACGTTAACCAACGGCCTCGCCTCAGGCAACGGCGGGGGGATACTTCTGGACCCCTACGCGACTCTGACCGCCAGCAACTGCGTCATTAGCGGCAATTCCATCCCCGATTTTTCCTACGGTGGCGGCATTTATGCCGGCTATGGCAGCAGACTCACATTGAACTATTGCACTCTGTCTGACAATTCCGCGCCTGTCAGCACAGGTGGAGGAATCGAAAACGGAGGCGTTTCCACCACCCTTAACAATTGCACCCTCTGTGGTAATTCTGCCGGCGACGGCGGCGGCATTGATAATCCCTCGATACTTACCCTTAACAACTGCACTATCTTCGGTAATTCCGCTGAGGATGGCTGGGGTGGCGGCATCTACAACTCGGACGTGCTTACGATCAACAATTGCACTGTCTGTGGTAATTCCGCTTTCGAAGGCGGCGGCATTTTGCTGACTTCCGGCACTGACACTCCGTTTCTGACCAACTCGATTGTGGCTGAAAATACCGCTACGTATGATCCTGATATTTCGGGGATGTTTGCCGGTGCGGATAATTTTACGAATGGCAATCCACAGCTCTGCCCGCTGGGCAATTATGGCGGCCCGACGCAGAGCATGCCGCCTTTGCCGGGCTCGCCCGCGATTGACGCGGGGGACGACGATGTCACCAACTTTTTCACTGTGGACGAACGTGGCTACTTGCGCCTGTCTGGCGCGCATGTGGACATGGGCGCCGTGGAGGCCCAATATGCTCCATCAAATAACCCCCCGTTGTTGAATGCCTCGCGCCACAACACCAGCGGGCCCGGAAGCTTTCAATTCTCGTTCACCAACGCGGCGGACGCCGATTTCACGGTGCTTGCGTCCACAAACCTGGCTTTGCCTCTGACCAACTGGACGATTTTGGGTAATATTCCGGAAATTACGCCCGGCCAGTATCAATTCGGCGATACCGGCATGACAAATTGGAGCCAGCGGTTTTATCGGGTCGTTTCTCCGTAAACACTTCCTTCATCTTCTCTTAAGGTTGGCCGTGCGAGAATTCACATATCTGGCGGACAGCCGCCTTTCCTGCTAAAAACGTCGCAACCAGTTTTAAACCAGAATGAGAATATTAATTGTCGAGGATGAACCTGATCTGCTTGCGGGATTGGCGCAGGCATTGCGCGAGGAAGGTTACGCCGTAGACACCGCGAACGACGGCGAAGATGGCGCGTTTAAGGCGGAAAACTATGAATATGACGCGATTGTCCTGGACGTCATGCTCCCAAACATGGACGGCTGGGAAATCCTGGGCCGCCTCCGCAAAATGAAAAAGACGCCCGTGCTGATGCTTACGGCCCGCGATCAATCGCGTGACCGTGTTCGCGGCCTCGACACCGGGGCTGACGATTACGTCGTCAAGCCATTTGATTTGCCGGAATTGTTCGCGCGGCTGCGCGCCCTCATTCGCCGCAGCGCGAACAAGAGCACAAATCTGATCAATATCCGTGACGTGAAAATCGACACGGCCGCGCGAAATGTTTTTATAAAGGATAGCCCTGTAGAACTGACGGCCCGCGAGTATTCGCTGGTGGAATTTCTTGCGCTGCACCGGGGTGAAGTCGTCACGCGCACGCAACTTTACGAGCATCTGTTTGACGAACACGACGACACCTTTTCCAATTTGCTGGATGTTCATGTCTCGAATGTGCGCAAAAAACTCGGCGCGGAGTTTATTATGACGCGGCGGGGCCACGGCTATTGCATCGAATGAAGCTTTTCAAGTCTATTAAATGGCGGTTGCAAATCTGGTACGGACTGATTCTGGTGGTCGTGCTGGCCGGGTTTGGTTTTACAGCCTATCAACTGCAGCGCAACGAGCAATTCAATCGCCTGGATGCGGAATTGCAAAGACGTTTCGGGGCGATTGCTGAAGGACTTCATCCGCATCCACCAGGACATGGGCGGCCGCCGTTTGATCGACCGCCGCCCGGCGGGATGCCGGATGATTTGCCGCCGATGGACGCCCCCCACCCCGGTCCTGGTGAGTTTCATTTGTCTCCGCAGGCCGAGGATTTGTTCGACCCGAGCGATCCGCATCATTTTTTTTATGTCATTCATGGCCGGGACGGTGACGAATTAGAGCGCTCCACGAATACGCCAAGTTGGGTACCCGACCGTGCGTTTGGAGACGGCGTTTTGATTTCCGGCAACTGGCTGGTACGGATCATGACCCATACCCTTCCATCGGGACACGCCGTATCCATTGGAGCGTCATTCGCGCCGGAAAACGAGACGCTCAATTCGACGGCCATTAAATTGGCCGGCGTTGGCGCCGTCATTTTGTTTTTCGGCCTTGCCGGAGGCTGGTGGATTTCTTCCCGGGCGATTCGGCCTGTCGAAAACATCAGCGCAACCGCCGTCAAGATTTCGGCAGGCGATTTGTCCCAGCGCATCAACGTCACCGACGTGGAAAGCGAGTTAGGCAGGCTGGCCGCAGTCCTCAATTCCACATTCGAGCGGCTGGAATCGGCATTTGCACAACAAAAGCAATTCGCCTCCGATGCGGCCCACGAGTTGCGCACACCTGTTTCGGTGATTCTGACACAAACCCAGACGGCACTCGGGCGCGAGCGAGAAGCGAAGGATTACAAGCAAACGATTGAAGCCTGCCAGCGGGCCGCGCAACGAATGCGAAAATTGATCAGCGCGTTGCTTGAACTCGCGAGGCTCGATGCGGGTCAGGAACCGATAAAACGGCTGCCCTTTGATCTGTCAAAGACAGTTGCGGAATGCGTCGAACTCGTGCGTCCACTGGCGGACCAGCGCGGGGTGAGGATGAGCCCGGATATGTCGCCAATGGAAATCCCCGGCGACGCCGAGAAGCTCGCCGTGGTCGTCACAAACCTTTTGACCAATGCCATCGAATACAATCACGACGGGGGCGAGGTGAAAATTAATGTGCGCCGCGACGGCAACATGGCCGTTTTGACCGTACGCGATACAGGCTGCGGCATACCCTCCGCGGATTTGTCGCGGGTGTTTGAACGGTTTTATCGGGCGGACAAGTCACGATCTTCCGGCAACGCCGGGCTGGGATTGGCCATCTCACGCGCAATCGTCGCCGCGCACGGCGGCACAATCGACGTGTCCAGTGAAGAACACGCGGGCGCCGTCTTTACGGTCCGGCTGCCAGGCTGAAGAACGGCGTGTTGAAATCGCAACGGAGATACGGCTGTGTCGGAGGCTCCCGAAAGCTTTCGGGACAGTAGCGAACATTACACGACTGACTCCTGAGAACATGGAATCCCTCTTCTATTCCGCGTGCTGCGGCTGGCGTGCTGCGCACACACGCAGCCGCGTTCCGACGGGGGCGTGGACAAACGAAAGAGCCGCCTGCAAATGCAAGCGGCCCGGTGACGTAGATTATTAGAATAACCGCTCCGAAGTGGTCGCGGCTCTGACTGTTAATGCATCCGCAGGGCGGTGTCTATTTCCTTAATTGCGAGCTCGACGTGATGCGAAATGTGCTCCTGGCCTCTGACCTCAGAATTATTGAGAACGTGTTTCAACAAGTCACGCGCTTCGCGCAACCGGTCATCGGAGAGGAACTGTTTTTCGCGGTCCTTGTCATCGCCGTGCAGATCCACGCCGAGGAGGTCGGCGGCTTTGTGAATTTGGTTCATGGCCTCGGCGCGGTGGCCGTGGTAGTCATGGTCACCGGAGGCCAAGATGCGATAGGCCCGGTGCATCATGTCCGCTTCCGGTGAATTGCGGAATTCCACTGTTTGAAATTGGGCTGACGTGTAGGAGGAAGCCTGCACAGGAGCGGCTTGCGACGGGGTAACCGCCAGCAAACTTGTGCTGCCCAAAACCGATACGATTGCCGATAATGATATAATATTAATTTTCATGCTGAGCAAAGGTTAAGACGGAAGTGCTGGTTGTCAAGTTACAGAAAAATCAATAATCCTCCATCCCGGCGCAAGAGCAAACTGGATTCCGGTCGCCAAACACGTTGTCCACCCGGCCGACGTGCGGCCAGAATTTGTAGTCGAGCAGGCCTTTGGCCGGAAATGCCGCCTGCTGGCGCGAGTAAGGACGATTCCAATTATCATTGGCAACCTGATCCGCGGTGTGCGGCGCGTTCTTCAGAGGATTATTCTTCGCATCCGCCGTTCCGCACTCGACAGCCGTCACTTCCGCGTGAATGGAAATCATAGCGTCGCAGAAACGGTCCAGTTCATACTTCGATTCGCTTTCGGTCGGCTCGACCATTAACGTCCCGGCCACCGGCCAGCTCAATGTGGGCGCGTGAAAGCCGTAGTCCATGAGCCGCTTGGCCACGTCTTCGGCGGTCACGCTCTTGAAGGCGCGCAAATCCAGAATGCATTCGTGTGCCACGAGGCCGTTGCGCCGATACAGAGTGGGAAAATGATTTTCGAGCCGTTTGGCGATATAGTTGGCGTTCAGAATCGCAAATTTTGTGGCTTCGGTCAGCCCGTCCGCACCCATCATGGCGATGTACATCCATGAAATTGGCAAAATGCCCGCGCTGCCCCAGGGCGCGCCCGAAACCGGCCCTGCTGCGGATTGGTTATTCACTGGATTGCCCGGCAGGAATGGGACGAGATGTTTGGCGACGCCAATTGGCCCGACGCCAGGTCCGCCACCACCGTGCGGGATGCAGAATGTCTTATGCAAATTCAAGTGGCAAACGTCCGCGCCAATGTCCGCAGGCCGGCACAGTCCCACTTGTGCGTTCAGATTCGCGCCGTCCATATAGACCTGCCCGCCGTGTGTGTGGATGATTTCGCAAATCTCGCGAATCGGTTCCTCAAAGACACCGTGTGTGGACGGATAGGTGACCATCAATGCGGACAGATCCTTCTTGTGCGCCTCGGCTTTGGCGCGCAAATCGTTGACGTCAATGTTGCCGTTTGTGTCGCAGGCGACCGCTACGACTTTCATTCCGGCCATGACGGCGCTGGCAGGGTTCGTGCCGTGGGCAGACGTTGGAATCAGGCAGACGTTACGATTATTTTCACGGCGCGATTCATGCCATGCGCGAATGGCCAGCAGACCGGCATATTCTCCCTGGGAACCGGCATTTGGCTGCAAAGAAATCGCAGCGAAACCGGTGATTTCCTTCAGCCAGGATTCCAATTGCTCAAAGAGTTTCTGATAACCGCGCGTCTGCTCCAGTGGCGCGAACGGATGAATCTTCGCAAATTCGGGCCACGAAACGGGATACATTTCCGCGGCGGCGTTCAATTTCATCGTGCAGGAACCGAGCGGAATCATGGACGCCGTCAGCGAAAGATCGCGCGATTCGAGCCGCTTGATGTAGCGGAGCATTTCGGTTTCGCTGTGGCAGGAGTTGAAGACTTTGTGAGTTAAAAAAGGAGATGTCCGCGCATGATGAGGTTGCGAACGGCTCACTTTAAAGGAAAATGAAAACCGAACACCATCATCGAAATCAGTGCGGGTATAATTGCCACGGTTGAAAATGCGACCGATTTCAAAGACGTCTCTCGAGTCGCAGGTTTCATCCAGGGAAATACCTATAGATCCGTTCCCAATTAAACGAAAATTAATCCACGAAGCTTTAGCCTTTGTCAGGATCTCATCATGAATGGGCGCCTCGATACAAAGTGTATCGAAGAAGTTCTCTGTCTTAATTTTATAACCAAGCTCTTTCAAACAAGCGGCAACGGCAGCCGTTAACTGATGAACCCTTTGCGCAATCTTCTTCAGCCCCTCGGGCCCATGATAAACCGCATACAGCGCCGCCATATTCGCCAGAAGTGCCTGGGCCGTGCAGATATTGCTCGTGGCTTTTTCGCGTCGAATATGTTGCTCGCGCGTTTGCAGGGCCAGCCGCAAGGCCGGTTTGCCGCGCGAATCTTTCGAAACACCCACGATTCGGCCGGGGATTTGCCGCTTGAATTCATCACGTGTGGCGAAGAACGCCGCGTGCGGCCCGCCATAACCCATCGGCACGCCGAAACGCTGCGCGCTGCCCACGGCAATGTCCGCGCCAAATTCTCCGGGCGGTTTGATGAGCGTGAGCGCAAGCAGATCCGTGGCGACTGTTACAAGAGCGCCGGCCTTGTGCGCTTCCTGAACAAGTCCGCTGAAATCATGGATTGCGCCAAAGGTATCCGGGTATTGGACAAGCGCACCAAAGACCTTGTCATTGAATTGAACTTTTTCGTGATTGCCGACAACCAATTCAATTCCGAGCGCTTTGGCCCGCGTGCGAACAACCTCGATGTTTTGCGGATGGCAATTCTCCGAAACAAAGAAGACGTTCCGTCCATCCTTGATCGCATGGCTCATGGTCATGGCTTCGGCACAGGCCGTGGCTTCGTCCAGAAGCGAGGCGTTGGCGATGGGCAGGGCCGTCAAATCGGCGACCATCGTTTGGAAATTCAGAAGACATTCCAGGCGGCCCTGGGAAATTTCCGCCTGATACGGTGTGTATTGGGTGTACCAGCCCGGATTCTCAAGCACGTTGCGCTGGATAACGGGCGGGGTGATGCAGTCGTAGTAGCCCATCCCGATAAATGACCGGAAGACTTTGTTTTCCGAGGCTATCTTTCGGAGTTCGGCGAGGGCGTCAAATTCGCTTTGGGCGGCTGGAAGATTGAGCTTTTTATCAAACCGGATCGCCTGCGGAACGGCGGCGTTGGCCAGGTCGTCCAAATTCTTAAAGCCAAACAGACCCAGCATTTCCCGGGCCTCATTTTCATTGGGACCGATGTGGCGACGAACAAAAGAGTCAGGGTGTTTCAACAAATTATCAGTGACATCCATCCAAGGAGGATAGAGATGGCAGACCTAAAAAGCCAGAGCAATGCGCAGCACTATTGACGCCAAAACGCTATACTTTTGTCATTTTCCAGTAAAAACGGCCTGCTTTTACCATAACGGTAGGGCGGAAAAATTCTGTAGTATTTTATTTGACTTTAGTTGAGGTTATGCTAAAACGGTCTCCGCTTCGTTCAATGTGAACGGTGTCGGTGTCAACAAGACAGATTGTCTGAAACAGAACAGAAAATGGACATTCAGTGCTCCTGCCGTAGCAGAACCTCCCACGTGTTTCTTTTGAACAGGCGCAGTGTATTATGAATCCGACCAGACTGTTTGTAGGCAATCTCTCGTATCAAACGGGAGAAAATGACCTACAGGACTACTTCGCCCAGGCGGGCGCGGTGACTTCTGTGAACCTCATGCTCGACAAGATGACCGGCAAGTCACGCGGTTTCGCCTTCGTTGAGTATGGATCCTCAGAAGAAGCTCAAAAGGCAATAGACCAGTTCCACAACAAGGAATTCCAGGGCCGTGCTATCACGGTAAATGTGGCGCGTCCGCGCGAAGAGCGCCCCGCGCGCTTCGGGGGCGGTAACCGCGACAGCCGCGGTGAACGCTCCGACTATCGCGGCGAACGTCGCGACCGGCGCTAATTAAGCGCGAACCAGTTTTGCAGCGGGCCAGCGATTTATATCGCCGGCCCGTGTTTTATTTTGGGAGGGCTCAAAATTTATAGTCCAGGTCCCAAAAACGTCGAAATCCAATTTAGAGGGCCGTATAGTCAAAGCCTCGCACCTCGGCTGCAAAGAGATCGCCCTCACCCGGGAGAGGGAGAATTATCCGCCGATGTTTTGTAACGACGAACGACTGTTTCGGTTCGTAGACTGTGGATGGGCAATTTTGGAATCGGTGCCTTATAGGCGTGTTACGTGGCGCGCCAAGTATGGGGTGGCGACATCCGTGAATACTTGAGTAACACGCACTACGCGACACGGATTCCCTCGTCACAATGTCGATGACTGAAATTCCGCGTCAACCTGTTCAGCCTGCGAAAAATTCTCATCGAAATTAGTTTGACAGATTTTGCCCGGGCTTTATGTTGAGTTGAAAGATTATGGCAGACAATCCGCAACCGCCAGTTCCCCCCGGTATGCCCGGTGCTCCGGTCACCCCGATGAAGAAATCCACCGGCAAGGTCCAGCCGAAGAAGGAGACGGTTCGGATCACGTTGCCGCCCAAGCCTTCGGCGGCGCCTACGATTAAATTACCGACCCTGCCTCCGGGCGGCCCGACAGGGGCGCCAGGCGGTGTTCCCGGGGGCGCGCCCGCCGCGCCTCGCCCGCCAATGGGCACAGCCGCTCCAGTAGCCGCGCCGCGCACAACGACTGCCGCTCCTTTAGCACCGGCTGCAGCAGCCGCAGCGGCGCAACCGGCAGCCCGTCCCGCCCCAGCGGCAGGACGCGTGGCTATCGCGCCCGTGGTCGTTGCGGCATCCAGTCCGCTTGACACGGGGCTGGCGATCGCAGCCGCCGTAGCCGGAGTTGCGGCGATTGGCACCACCATCTGGATGATGGTTATGCTCAATGCCGCGATTAATTCGTAACGGTCGCCGGGGTTTTCTAATCTATCTATATGGCTTCACCTTTGGTTGTCACGCTGACAGAGGAAAATTTTGCGCAGGAAGTTTTGCAATCGTCCAAACCCGTTCTCGTGGATTTTTGGGCCGAATGGTGCGCTCCCTGCAAAATGATTGCCCCGCTTTTGGACGAACTGGCGGCGGAATATGATGGCAAGGTAAAAATCGGCAAGATAAACACGGCCGACCAGCAACAACTCGCCGCTCAATACGGCGTCAATGCCATTCCCACCCTGCTCTTTTTCAAAAACGGCCAGGTGGTCAACCAATTCGTTGGCGCGCGCCCCAAGCGCGATTTCAAAGCCGCGCTGGACAGCGTGGCGGCGAATTAATATTCCTCGAAGGGAATAGTGAGACAGGCGCCCTGCCTGTCGAGAGACGGACGCCTTTCCAAAGAAGTAGAGACAGTCGAAGTCTGTCCCACTATAAAAATCATTTTTAATTTTCAATTTTTATTCTAATTTGGGCCAGTGATTTTTACTCCAGGCCAATTGAACCGGCGGGCCGAGCTGTATCATCAGCTTGCATCAATGATTACAGCGGGTGTCCCGCTGATGCAGGCCCTGGAAATGGCGAGCAGAAACGCGTCTCTCCGTGCTTCCGGCAAATACATTTCGGCGCTTCTGGAGCATATGCGTAATGGCTTGAGCTTTGGCGACGCCATGCTGCGCGTGCAGGGCTGGCTGCCGGAATTTGACACAGCCATGCTGACTGCCGGCGAGCAATCCGGCAAACTCGAATTCAGTTTCAAGTCGCTCGGTGAGTACTACTCCACGCGAGCAGCGATCTTTCGCGAGACGATTTCGGGCATGGCCATCGCCGCGCTCAATCTTCATGTTCTACTTCTTGTATTTCCCCTCGGCTATTTGATCGGCTTCGTGTTGGGACTCGTTAACAATGACTATTCCCAGTGCATTCCATTTATCAAAGAAAAACTTCTCGCCTATAGCCTCTTATGGGGAACCATCATTTTTTTCATTTTTGCGTGCCAGGGAAGACACGGCGAACGCTGGCGCTCATTCCTCGAGTATCTGAACCAGGCCATTCCGCTGTTGCGAACTGCCTTAAAATATCTGGTCCTCTACCGGTTCACGACCGCCCTTGCCGCATTGCTCAATTCAGGCATTTCGATTATCAAAGGCTTGCCCATGGCCGCCGCCGCCAGCGCTTCTCCTCATTTAAAAAAGAGCGTTGCCACGTGGCCCCAAAAACTTGAAGGGGGGGCCACGCCTGCCGAACTCATAAGGCAGGAATATTATTTTCCGGAAATGTTCGCCAACCTTTACTACACCGGAGAAATCAGCGGCCATCTCGATGATTCAATAAAACGTTTGCAGGTGTATTACTACGATGAGGGCACTCGCCTGTTGCGGATGTTCATGCGCATTCTTAGCAGAAGCATTTATTTCCTGATCGCTATAGCGGTCGCCATTAACGTCATCAGGTTTTATACTGGTTATTTCAGTGCGCTTTTCAACTAATTCTAAAACGTAGCGTGCTCGGTTCGTCATGACTATTCCCGAAATCCAATCAAACGAAGACCTTCGCCGCCGCGAATTTCCCGTGGCCGGAGAAAAAATCTTTCTCGCCCATGCGGGTGTGTGTCCCCTGCCCCGCCGCGTTGCCGACGCCGTCACCGATTGTGCGACCCAGGGGACACTTGGGGACCAGGAGGAATTCATGCTCTCCCGTCTGGAGCACGCCCGCAAACTGGCCGCGACGCTGATTCATTGTCAGCCCGAAGAAGTGGCACTCCTCGGCCCTACGTCGCTTGGCCTGAGTTTTGTGGCCTCGGGCCTTAAATTTAAGCGCGGTGACAATGTCCTCATTTACCATGACGATTATCCATCGAACGTCTATCCCTGGATGTCGCTGGCGGAACAAAATGTTGAGGTCCGTTTGCTAAACACGAAGGGGCTGGGAGTGATTCGCCCGCGCGACGTCGCGGGACAAATAGATGAAAATACCCGGCTCGTTGCGCTCGCCTCGTGCCATTTTATCAGCGGTTTCCGCATCGAAATCGATGAAATCGGAAAACTGTTGCGCGACCGCGGTGTTTTGTTCTGCCTGGATGCCATTCAAACCCTCGGCGCCTTTCCGACGACTGTCGAGCATGTGGATTTTTTGGCCGCTGACGCCCATAAATGGCTACTGGGTCCATGCGGCGCGGGCATCTTTTACGTCCGGCGCGCTGTTCAGGAAAGCTTGAATCCACGGGTCTGGGGCTGGCACAACGTCCGCAACCCCAATTTCGTTGCGCAGGAAACAATCGAGTTTCGCCAGGACGCCCGAAAATATGAAGCGGGAACGCAAAATTTGCTGGGCGTAACAGGATTGATCGCGGCGATGGAATTCGCGCTCGAAGTGGGCGTTGACAATATAGCCGCCGAACTAATGCGCAAGCGCGCATGGTTCGTACCGGAACTGCAAAAGCGAGGTTACACCGTTTTAAATGCAACCCCAGCGCCTGAAAATACCGGCAGCATGATTTCCTTTTTTGCAAAGGATCATAAGATGGCCGCGCTTCACAAAAAATTGACGGACGCGGGCATCGTCACTTCTTTGCGCGTGGATCGTTCCGGGCAAAATTATATTCGGATTTCACCGCACTTTTACAATACGGACCAGGAATTGAAGACGGTTTTGGCCGTTTTAGATCGTTGAGGTGGCGCAGAGTTGTTTGCCTGTCGCGCTGCCACCTCTGCCCAGGCTAACACCTTTGCACTCCGCCCGGGAAATTAGTTGGACGGCGATCGAAAGTTTGATGCGGCGCGGGAGCGCCGCCCTGCCACAAGGGCTCAAGTGCGATGCGCCGGCATGAGCGTCAAGACGAACCCCACCACCGCCGATGCAATGCCTCCGATGAGCAACCATATGGTTTTGTTCGTTGGTGATCCATTGATTGTATTGGAAATGTGTGAAGCCGCTGAATGGGAAGCGTCAATCCCATAGATAATCAATACAATTCCAATTGCCAACAATGCCAATCCTATTGCTTTGTTCATAATATTATAACCTTTTTACAAACCATTTTTGCCCTGTTCGGTTCAGCCATGGACTAATCGAAGCACGAGTGTAACCACAAAAAGAATTAGAAACACTGCGAACAGAACTCGTGCTATGCCCACTGCCGCGCCGGCGATCCCCGTAAACCCAAAAAGGCCGGCGATTAACGCCACAATTAAGAATACTAACGTCCAACCTAACATAAGGCCTCCTCGCTTTTTGCTTTTGTTCTACAACTCTGGCTTCTAGTCAGCCCAAATCGTGCCACCAAATCTCCCGATACAATTGAGCGAAATTTTAGGAGCGCACATGCAGATTGCAAACTTGCGGGGGCCGGAACCGTGCAAAATCAAGAGTTTGAAGGCTAAAGCGCGAGATTGGCGCGACAAGTCGAGGGCTCCATGAGTCGAATTAATTTCTATGGCCCCAGCCCATTATTGCTTCTGGGCCAAAGGGCAGCGCCGTCGGTACGGGAGTCCTGGTATCCGATAGCGCTGTTTTTGATGGCGGCGGCATGGCCGTCGAAGAAGGCGACGTTGGCGCGCTTTAGATGTCGCGGAACGGACCGAGAATCGCCCGTGGGATAGCCCACGCTATCGGAAGGCACCCGAAAATAAACCGAACCGGTTCCAGGAATCTCGTTCCAATTGTCTGCGTCCGGTTCGTTGGAATTGGAAATTCCCCCTGCGTCCGCAAGAACGATCGATTGGCTGGGCCGGCTAACGCTGAATTGGCCCGGGTACGGCAAGGGATAAAACGGACCGCTTCCGGTTGGTTCGGTCCAGCCATATTCAGGAAAATTCATGCCGATGCCCAGCGGCAGGCTCGCGCTATAAGAGCCGCCGCCGGCAAGCGTGGCCGGCTGGGTCAAGGCCGGACAATCCACCATTTCCCGTTTTACCCCTTCGTCGCCAATGCGCAGGTTATCGGGCCACCACAACGCGCCCGACGATTGGACCGAAAACTGGGCGGCATTATACGAGAAGCTTTGCCAGTCGAGCGCGCCTTGCTCAATCCATAACGGCAGGATAACGCCTTTGTTGTCATTCATGTACATGGTGGTCGCCAGCATGAGTTGCTTTTGATTGTTCATGCAGAACGTTTCCTGCGCCTTTGCCTTGGCACTGGACATGACCGGCAACAGAATCGCCGCAAGAATGGCGATAATCGCAATGACCACCAGCAATTCAATCAATGTAAAAGCGCGTTTCATTTACGATTTACGCGGGACGATTCTGACTTGTTCACTGATGCGCCAGCCGAATCAACCCAAAGAATGTATAGGGGTCGACGAACTCGATGGCAAGCTCCGGAAATCGTTTGCGCAGGGTATTTGAAATATCCGCGTACCACTGCGGTGATTTCAACGTGGCGCGCGCCCAAAGGAAATGGGGCCGGCCCGCATGGGCTTTGGCGAGGGTCGCAATTTCGCGGGCGGCATCATCTACCGTATCTGGCAGATCCTGCACCGGACAAATCGGCACACCCGCAACGACAGCCGCGCCGTTTTCAAATTGCGTTCCCAGTCCATCGGGACTGAAAAGGCGATAGGCGTCAAATTCAGCTTCTAAAGAAGGGCCGCTGGCGCCTTCTATAATAAATCCGGTAATGGTCATGCCCCAATTTTCATAATAGCGCCGGCAAAACTCCTGCCAGGTCTTCAACGCATCAGGCAGACCGGAGTCAGGCCGCTGAATCAGACCGCGCGGATTCAAATAACCAGCACCAGAATCGCCAACGATAAAAAAATCATTGGCCGTTGCGTGGCGATACGCGTAGGCCAAAGCCTGTGGCGCACGGTCGGCAAGGTTAGGATCAAATGCCCAGCCCAGCGGGACTTTTCCACGCGCCGGGTCCCGAAAATATTTCGGAATGGTTTTATAGAGCCACGAGGGACTGTCGTAATCGCCAACATAGTGACCGACAAACAATTTTTTTTCGACTTTCGCATTTCTGCGGACCAGTCCCCGCGATTTCCAATTTCGAAGCGTCGGTTTCGGATTTGGCTGCCGATAAGGCGCCTTCAACGGATAATGTTGAAAGAACGAGGCGTTGGCTATGGCCCCCAGCCCGGCGGCGTCCGCTTCGGCATAGGCGTTAAACTGCGAAATTAAGCGGATGAATTCCCATTCTGTGGGCACTCCGTCATGTTTGCCCGCCCCACCGTACGTTGTGTATTTAAATGGCCATGGAGGGAACCCGCCGATTTTGGTGATATCGCCGTCAGCGCAGTCATAAAGCGAACGCAGGATAGATAGAAAGCCCGCTTTGTCCGCTCCCAACGGCTGATGGGGGTCGTCCACCGGCGGCTCATCGCCCCACGGCGAAAGGTCGAAGAAAAATGCACGACGGGAAACAAACCAATCGTGGTTTGAAAGCGTGTGCATGTCCGGGCCGCCTTTGAGCGGGCGATGCAGCCACCAGGCATCTATGTAATAGGCAGCGGCCCCGGCACGGCACGCCCGCGTTTTTAACCAACGCTCAGACGCCCAAAGGTACGCATCCACTTTCGCGCTGCCGGATGAGGGAATATTGTAATCCGGCACCGTGTCCGATTCGGTAAATTTCGGTTTGCCATCCGGATGCACCAGCCAGAGTTTCACTGGCAGATTCAGGCGCTCTGTAAGCAATGTGAAGAGGGACGTTTGCGACCGGTCCAATCGCACAGGTAACGATCCATCGACGCCGGCCGCCGTGGACGCCAAATTTGAAGTTGCCGGCACGTTGGGATCATAAACGACCAGGCCGTCAAACGCATCACGGAATGTCGAAATCACATCGGCAACGTCGCTCAGCGGCCGAATCTCCGTGTTTGCCAGCCAGCCGTCTTCGCCGCGGAACCAATCAAACCAGAATTGGTCTGTGTCCACTTGAAACGCGTTGCAGTAAAACAAGTAAAAGCGAGGCGCTTCGCGATTGGCCAAACCCTGGAGCGCGGCGAAAAGATGAAGTATGTCCCAAACCATTTCCGCTTTTGCCTGCGCGCTCAAGTCCAGTTTCTGCAAGGAACGGGCGTCAAAAGTGTAAACCACAGATGGACTTTTGCCGAACGGCGCAACGGATTTCATGACGCTATCGGTTTTAGTGGCGAAGGCTCGGCCAAACTCATCGGCAAACGGCAGGCCGGCACCCAGGACAACACCTGTCCTGAGAAAGCTGCGGCGGGATATTTTGGAAATCACGAAGTATGAATTTTTAACCCCAGGGATTGAAGCCACTTTACATTTTTGCGTTCAGGCAGTTTGTCGGTGACCCAATCGTTAAAATCGTCCCATCGCGCAAATTGTATTGTGCTGGGATTTTCCCACTTTGCCATATCGGCGAGCAGTATCTTCCGCTCTGCGCGAGCTATCAAAGCCCTTTTCATTTCCGCTTCGCTCAGTTCGGTGGTCGAACAACCGTTGTCCAGGTCCAGTCCCGAAGCGCCAACCAACGCAACGTCCGCGTGAATCAGCTTCAAGGCGTCCAGCGCCGCGGCGCCGGTGAGCGCTCCGCTGACTTTTCGAAGCTCGCCGCCAATGCACAGGACCGCCGCGTTTCCCTGCATTCCAGCCTGCAACAACGCCACCGAATGCGTCATTAGGCGCACGTCGCTCCGCGCCAGCAGAATTTTCCCGGCCTCCAGGCAGGTCGTCCCCGCATCCACAAGAACCGTCGCCCCGGGCGGCACCAAATCCGCCGCGACTATGGCCATTGCCTTTTTCGCGACGCCGTTTCGCACGATGCGCTCGTCAAAGGAAACCTCAGCCCGCACGTAAGCCGGGTCCAGCACGCCGCCATGGACACGGATCACTTCGCCACGTTGTTCAAGGTCGGCCAAATCACGGCGCAATGTCGCCGGCGACACTTTGACCAACCGCTCCAGCGCCGCAAAATGAATGCGGCGATGCTTGCGAACGATCCTTTTAATCGCGTTCTGTCTTTCAGGGCTAAACATGTCTGGGTGTGGCAGGGACGGCGCGCTGCGGCGCAACGAGCGTGATTGGACGTCGCACTACACAGGTTCCGCCCGCTATACGGGCGGTGACGGCGCAGCGCGCCGTCCCTACCAAAAACGGCGTGTCTCGGAAAGCGTTTGATTGAATTTGATTGAACGGCATTATATCAGTCACCGATGTTAAGCCGAATTGTTCTGTCACTGGTGATTCTCCTCGCGGGCCCTGGGATGCCCTGCTTCGCGGCAGGCCCCTCCTTCAAAGTCGAGGGCCATCGCCTCATCATGGACAACGGTTTTGTCCATTTGGAATTTAATGAGAGGCATCCTGCAATTGATGTTGCGAAAGCCGATTTTTCAGGTCAAGGCCATTACGGCGCTAATTTGCTGGCAACCAATTCAACTACAGGCGCCGGTATTGTTCTCGAAACCATTGACGCCAATGGCCAAATCCACCGTTCCTCCGACTCAGGTTCATCCATTTCCTATAAAGTTGTTCAGCACGGCATCGCGGGCCTGACCATCTGCATTGAAGGCATCCGAGACCGAAAAGCGCATCCGGACGTGACGAGCACATGGACATTAAGCCTGGCGGCAGACAGTCGCAAATTCACGCTGGCTGCGCGGACAACCGTCGTTAATTCCCGCCCTTTGAAAGCCATCCGGATTGGCGTGTATGCGAATCAATGGTTCATGAACGGCTTTTTCGACCGGGGCGTCGAGCAATATGTCAATTGCGGTGACCAGACTTTTTTTACGACAAATCCGCTGGGCGTTTTTTATACGATGGACAATCGCTGCGGTTCCATTTCGGCCCTGCCGGACCCCGCCGAGAGTCCGAACGCCTGGGCCATGTGCTCCTGCGGCAGCAATGACGGCGTGGGATTGCAGGCAATTCTCGCGGGCAATTATCCCGCGCCGGACGAATGGCAAACTCCCGATTGGAAATCGGCTCCCTCTCTCACACCAACTGCCGGCGCCATATTTGAGACCTCCCTGGACATCTATCCCAACAATTACCCGTTTCCTGGCTTTGCCGTTACGCCGGACAATCCGATGCCCTTGCGCGATTTGAGGACGTTTTATACTGCCATTTATGGAAGCGCCGCCGGGGTGCTGGGAAGTTTCAATCATGAGGGCAGCGCGTATCCAACGCTCGCCACGCCCAAACGGCCGTATGGTAACCTCTATACTTTCTTTGATCCCGACTCGTGGTCCACGGTGAATACATTGAGTTTTTCCGGAAATCTATATTTGCAGGACCAGGCGCGGCGCATTGTGGAATTGGCCGAGAACCATCTCAATCATGGGCAAGTTCCACATCATTTTATTGACGGCACACCCACGTATATCGCCATTTCCAAGGCGACCCAAACGGGTCCGAATATTTTCTGGGTCCTCGCCGCCATCGATTATGCGGATGCGACCGGAGATGAATATTGGCTCCGCGCACATTATCCAGGACTAAAAGCCGCCACCGACTGGGTCCTCGATTGCTACGATCCAACGCGCAAGCTGGTCAAAGTAGGCGGACCGCTGTTCATTGATGTTTTCATTCGCCAGGGCTACACGCTCGATAGCAACGCGATGCTGCTGCATCTGTTGCCCGAAATGTCCGCCGTGGCCGAATTTTGCGGCGATAACACAACCGCCGCGCGTTATTCCGGCCTGGACGGGGCGATTAAGGAAGGATTGAACGCGGGCCTATGGGACGGGCACGACCATTATATCACTCAGCGCAATGCCGATTGGTCATCCCGTGATATGGTGGACTATGACGGCAATTTCGCCGCAGTGGCATTTGGCGCGGCGGATAGAGAGCAGGCTGCCGCAATGATGGGCCGGCTGGATGGCGGTCCGCACACGCATCCCGGAAACCGCGGGACATGGACCTCGGAAAAATATTACGGCCCGCAGGATTGTCTCGGAGGCAATACCGGTGATTCCGCTACAGCCATGGCTCGAATTTGGTGGCTCGATCTCGCCGCTCGCCGCGCGACCGGCGACGTGACAGACTTTTACAAATACTTCCAGCCAATCCAGGATGATTTGCTCCAGCACACGTGGCTGACGGAACGTTACAATGCCGACGGAAAATCAATTCGGGCGCCGTATTACCACGAGTATCCCGAAATCACGGCGATGGTCTTGCGCGAAATGGTTTACGGCATTGATATCAAAATCAACAGCGTCCAAATAAAGCCATTTGGCATCCATTCATTTCATTATCACATGGGAGATTTAGACGTTTCCTATGATCAAAACCGCGTGAGCCTTTATATTCCCGGGCATAGCGATAGAGCCTACGAGATTTGCGGATTATTTCCGGACACTCGATACGCGCTATCTACGGGCAAAGTGATTGTCACGGATCATGATGGGACTGCGACCTTCAAGGCAGCGGCTGGGGTGACAGTTACGTTGCTGCATAGTAACGGTTAATGGATTTTTGGATTGGTGCAGATGCAGTTTGACTTGCGAGCGCCATAGGCGCTCGCTGTCACGACGGGCACGTCGTGACCCACCACGTCAGAAGGGGCATAGATGATGACATGACGTTTTAGCCCGTTACACATGTTACATGGTTTGATAGCAATGACTTAAGGTGTTACAGACCCCGTTACAAACTGGCCGATGCCTGTTACATTGTTGAGGTTCAACTGCTTAGGGTGTTACATTAACGTTAACGCGACGATCAAGTGGGTCGCCCAAAGCCTGAAGATCGGGCTTCAACGCGCCTTAATCATTCTCTATGCTGGCACCGGGGTGCCGCACGCTGAAAACAAATAATGCAATGCCAGGAACCGATCAGGAACCTCTTTTTTATTAACCCTATGGCTTTGATTTTTCGTGGAGAAACTAAGTGTGTGTTATGTCGAAAGGTAATTTTGGCAAGCGACGAAATTGTTGGATTCCCGCCGATGTTTGGAAACGAAAATGACCCTTTACATATATTTCACGATGCCGCTGTTCACGAGCAATGCCTTAGCAGCCATCCTTTAAAACCGGCAGTAGAAAAACGGATGGCCGAACGTCAGCGAAGAACTGGTCCCGGCAACCGCCGTTGTTATGTCTGCGGTAAGGAAATTTTAAAGCCTGACGAATACATAGGGCTTGGCCACTTGACGGACGACCCAAATCTCGAAGTCAGCAAATACAATCACGCTCATTTCCACAGATCGTGCTTCAGAGTCTGGCCGGAAAAAACTCATGTTTTGAGTCTGCTCGAAGATATGGTGAGAACAGGAACACTGCGCGGACCCGGTTTAGCTTTGATGATCAAGGACCTGAAAGGAAAATGAACACTGGATGACCGAACCGGCTAAACAGAGCCACGCGCGTGAGCGAGCGGTTCTCTCAACAGCGTCAACAATCCCACTCCCTCACGGTCGCGGCTCTGCTGAAGGGAGCTTGGGAATCTTTTTTGGCCGCTATGCTACAAATATGTCGCGCCTAACGGCGCTGGGAATTCGATTGGCTCGAACCCGGCGCGGATAGTAGCGGAGCAAAGATCACCTTGCTTCAGATTCCCGTCGTCCTTTCAGGACAAGATGCATGGGGCGTTATCCAGACACTCTGTGTCTGGCTACTTTCCGGTTGTCGCTTCGCGACGAAGGCGGCGGCACGGGGATGAGGATGAGGATGAGAATGATTCCCCATTTTCCCGCTTCAACGATTTACTATATTAATCGGGTTACCGGCGAGGAAGGCGGTGATGTTTTGGGCGGTTACGGCCATCAAGCGGCGGCGGGCTTCGATGGCGGCCCAGGCGATATGCGGTGTGATGGTGATATTTGGCGCCTTGAGCAGCGGATTATCCGGCGCGATTGGTTCGGTGGAGACGACGTCCAACGCCGCTCCGGCGAGCCTGCCCTGCTGCAGGGCAGTGGCCAGGTCGCGTTCATTGATTAAAGCCCCGCGGGCCGTATTGACGAGGTAGGCGGTCTTTTTCATGCGCCCCAGCAAGGCCTCGTTGACCATCCCGGTATTTTCCCGTGTGAGAGGACAATGCAGGGTCACGACGTCCGATTCGGCAAATAATTCCGGGATTTCGCGCCACTCGACCGGATAAGGCGGAGATTGCCCGCGTGAACGGCTATTGACCCGGACCTTCATTTTGAAGGTTGTTGCCAATTCGCCGACGCGCCGTCCGATACGGCCAAAACCAACGATGCCAATGGTGCGCCCGGCCAATTCACCCAGGGGCGTGCGCCAAAAACAAAAATCCTGGCCCCGAGACCATTCGCCCTGTTTGACCAGTTCACTGTGCAACTGCGGCTGGCAATAAAAATTGAGCAGGAATGCCATTACATATTCCGCCACCGCGTCGGTGCCATAGACCGGCACGTTGGCAACGGGAATACCGCGCGCCCGCGCCGCATCGGTATCCACGATATTGTAACCAGTGGCCGTGACGGAGACGAATTTGAGTTTTGGCATTTGATTTATGGTCGCAGCCGAGAGCGGTGCCTTATTTGTCAGGATAATATCGGCGTCCCGGGCGCGTTCGACGATTTGGCCCACGAGGGTCCGATCAAAACATGTGAAGGAGCCGAGTTTGGCGACTTCGTCCCACGGATTGTCGCCTGGATTTAGTGTATAGCCGTCTAGCGCGGTGATATTCATGAAATCAATTCCGATAGAATTTGCGCGAGAAAAACCGGGTGGCAACAAAAAGTTGAGGGAGGCAAGGCGGAACTTATGCGTCTCGATGAAATGGTTAAGTCAGGGCCTCGTACCTCAGCTGCGAATAGTCCGCCCTCACCCGGCCCTTTCCACGAACCACACAACATTTTCACTCGCACGACTCCCCCGGCCCTCTCCCGCTGGGAGAGGGAGAATAATCCTCCGGTAGTTTGATATGGCGAACGATGATCCCGGTTTCTCGGGCAATTCGGCGGCACGGCAGCGCCGCCCTACCGGCGATGTTTCACTGGCACAAATTCGTTCAACGGCGTAAGGTAGCCATGCTCGGAAAGCCTGCCGGATATTTCTGGACCGCGCAAACATTTGAGAGCAGGCGCCGGCGCGCGAGGAACATTCCAGTATGCGATGGTCATTTCGGCTGATGACGGTGGCTGGCATCGGATTATATATCCATGTCACGTTTTTTATTTTGCTGATTTGGATCGGCACTCTTTATTACCTGCCGCGCCACAGTTTGGCTGACACGTTTCACGGCTTGGTTTTCGTCGGCGCGCTTTTTACCATCATTGTCCTACATGAATTGGGACATGCGTTGACGGCGCGGCGCTACGGCATTCGCACACGCGATATTACCCTGCTGCCCATTGGAGGCGTCGCGCGGCTGGAAAGAATGCCGGAAGATCCGCGCCAGGAATTGGCGGTCGCGCTCGCCGGCCCGGCTGTCAACGTCGCCCTCGCCTTCATTTTATTTGTCGCCCTGGTCGCCCTGGGGCAGCCAATCCTTCCCCTGGATTGGAATGACCTTTCAATTCTCAGCCCCAGCTTCCTGCGGAGGTTGCTCTGGGTGAATGTCATCCTGGCCGGCTTCAATCTGCTTCCGGCCTTTCCGATGGACGGCGGGCGCGTGCTGAGGGCCTTTTTGGCAATGAAAATGGATTACGTCCGCGCGACCCACGCCGCCGCCGTCGTCGGGCAGGCCATGGCGTTTCTTTTCGGACTTTACGGGCTTTTATCGGTCAACGTGTTAATCGTCTTCGTCGCATTATTTGTCTGGATGGGCGCAGCGGCTGAATCCAGCATGGTGCAGATGAAGTCCGGCCTGGGCGGCATACCCGTCAGCCGCGTCATGATTACGGATTTCAAGACACTCAATCCAAACGAACCACTGTCCCAGGCGGCGGATTTCCTGCTGTCGGGCTATCAGCAGGATTTTCCGGTTGTGGATGGCGACGAAAAAATTGTTGGTCTGCTCACGCGCGCGAGGCTGGTGGATGGTTTGGCCAAAAACGGTCAGTCCACGCCGGTGGGCAACGTCATGGAAACAGAATTTGTGGCGGCGCACCCATCCGAAATGGCCGAGGGGGCGTTCATCCGCCTCCAACACTCCGATTGCCGCTCTATGCCAGTGCTACGCGACGGCAAGCTCCTGGGCATGGTTACCGCTGAAAATGTGGGCGAATTTTTGATGATCCAGGCGGCGTTGCACGGAGAGGCACGGCCACGCATGGTCTGAACCGCAATGCGGGATAAGCGGACGATTCCTCCTTTAACCTTCCATCACTTTTCCGTGAACCGTACAACCTGGAGGCGACAGCAATCCGCCGAGCCTTCGATATATCGCATTGAGAAATCTGCATTTACTCGAACACAGTAATACTCATGGGCGGCAAAAAAATTTCTGCGGAGAAATTCTGGTTATGCCATTTGTGTTCGTGCGCATGCACCTCGCCCCAATTTCCTTTATTGCCGCCGCCATAGATGCCTGCGTCGCTGTTTAGAACTTCCCGCCATCGGCCCTGACGCGGCAGGCCGATGCGATAACCGGGCCGGGGCACGGGCGTGAGATTGAGAATGATGGCCATCGGCTCTGAGCCGTCATTTTTCTGGCGGACAAAAGACAACACACTGTTTTCATTGTCCGCGCAATCGATCCAGTAAAAGCCACTGTAATCGTAATCCGCCTGCCACAGCGCGGGGCGCGCGAGATAGAGCGCGTTCAAGTCCTCCATGAATTTTTGCAGGCCTAGATGGAATGGCCCGGCTTCGAGAAGCCACCAATCCAGCTGGCCGTTTTCGTTCCATTCATTGCTCTGGCCGAATTCACAGCCCATGAATAGCAATTTTTTACCCGGAAAAAACCATTGATAACCGAGCAACGTCCGGAGGTTGGCAAATTTCTGCCAGTCGTCGCCGGGCATCCGCCGGTGCAATGAGCCTTTGCCATGGACTACCTCATCGTGCGAGAGAGGCAGAATAAAATTTTCGTGATGATGATAGAGCATCGCAAACGTCAGGTCGTTCTGATGAAATTTCCGGTGGACGGGATCGTGGCCGAAATAGTTCGAGCGTATCGTGCATCCAGCCCATATTCCATTTGAAGGAAAAGCCCAGGCCGCCAATGTAAGGTGGACGAGTGACCTGCGGCCAGGCCGTGGATTCTTCCGCAATGGTCATGATGCCGGGAAATTCGACATGGACGATATGATTGAATTTGCGCAGAAAATCGATCGCTTCGAGATTTTCGCGGCCGCCAAACTGGTTCGGCAGCCATTGGCCTTGCTTGCGCGAGTAGTCCAGATACAGCATGGACGCCACGGCATCCACGCGCAGTCCGTCAATGTGGAATCGTTCGCACCAGAAAAGCGCGTTGGCGACGAGGAAATTCGTGACTTCGTGACGGCCATAATTAAAAATTAGAGTGCCCCAGTCCTGGTGCGCCCCGCGCCGCGGATCCTCGTGTTCGAAAAGCGCCGTGCCGTCAAATCGCGCCAATGCCCAGTCATCCCGCGGGAAATGCGCCGGCACCCAATCCACGATCACGCCGATGCCTGCTTCATGAAGCGCGTTGATGAGAAATTGAAAATCATCGGGCGTTCCAAATCGGCTCGTGGGAGCAAAAAAGCCGGTGACCTGATAACCCCAGGAAGGATAAAATGCGTGCTCGGCCACCGGTAAAAATTCGACGTGGGTAAATCCCATTCGTTTGACGTAAAGCGCGAGTGGCTCGGCCAATTCGCGATAACTCCATGATTCGGTCGCCGTCTTCTTTTTCCATGAGCCGATGTGGACCTCGTAAATGCTCAGCGGCGAACGCAAATTGTCGCGCTCCCGTCGTTTGGACATCCATGAGCCGTCCGTCCATTTAAACTTTTTTGTGTCCCACACAATGGCGGCGTTTTTGGGCGGCACTTCAAAGAAGAAACCGAACGGGTCCGTCTTCAATTTGATTTGGCTATGGGCATCGAGAATTTCAAACTTGTAGTGCGCGCCTTCTCCCGCTCCTGGAATGAAAATTTCCCAGACGCCCGACCCGCCGAGCAGGCGCATTGGATGGAACCGCCCGTCCCAATTGTTGAAATCGCCAACCACGCTGATCCGCCGGGCGTTGGGCGCCCAAACGGCAAAGCTGGTTCCATGCACACCGTCCATGACCCGCAATT
This sequence comes from uncultured Verrucomicrobiae bacterium, assembly GCA_963845665.1. Classification (GTDB taxonomy): domain Bacteria; phylum Verrucomicrobiota; class Verrucomicrobiia; order Limisphaerales; family UBA11358; genus UBA11358. The sequence continues at coordinate 163,301 of CAWJTA010000004.1, read as the reverse complement.
GCGCGCCGAGCTTCTCAAAAATTCTACGCTCGTCGCCTTTGCCCCACAGATACAAGTCCTCTTCGCCAAGCGTCGGCAAAAATGAAAAAGCGTCGCGGGTACGCCACGTGTGCCCGGCGTGGTCTGAAATGACCAGGTCGTAGGCATAGACTCTGTTGGCGGCTTTGGTCCCCCCTTCAAAAATATCGGTGTTGGGGATCCGTTCGAGAGCGAATGACGGTTTGTCCTTCTCGTGAACGGGCTGGACCTCGACCCTGGCGGCGCCCGGCAACAGAGCGCGCGCAACCACGCCCGAATTATCGCCGAGAACGTGCATTCCCAGCAGAGTGTGGGGAGACTGATGTGTTAATTCGACAAGGCTCCTTAATTCTTCTTTCGTCAGAATCATGTGTTACAAGTCTAGCACGGAGGGGCGAAGGTTCAAGGGTACGAATTTACGATTTACAAGTGGCAGCGCCACCTGCCGTTACGATTTACGCGAACGCATTGGCAAGTATAAGCGTTAAGCCATTGATTCCTCTGCCACGAATGGCTTCAGAAAGCACGCGCAATCAACCGAATCGTAAAGACCGTACGCGTCACGCCCGCCGCGTAAATCGTATATCGTAAATTGCAAATTGCGCCGCTTGCATTGACTCGCCGGCCATGTTATGTGATTATCCTGCATTCATTTATGGATGTATAGTTGTGAAAATCCCTGCGCAAAACATCATCAACAACGTCCGCATTGTTTGGGTGGCGATGGCGCTTTTCTTTTGCGCTGCGAACACCGCCATGGGGACTGTGGTCCCGGCAACTGTCAGCTTCTCGTTGACCAACCCGGGACTGGTTTTGAACCCCGCATTCTGCGGTCTCAGTTACGACAAGTCAGAATTGACCGGCAGTTTATTTGTCACCAACGACGTCTCAATGATTCAGATGTTCAGCCAAATAGCTCCAGCTGTCTTGCGGATCGGCGCCGACAGTGTTGACACGACGTGCTGGGGCGGTCTGTCGAACACAACGCCGATTACGCCCGCTCAAGTCGATGCCTTCGCCGCTTTTATTAAGGCCTTGCCGACCAACTGGCACGTCATCTATGGCATCAATATGTCCGTGAACAATCCCACGAATTGCGCCGCCGAAGCGGCCTATGCCGCCAATGCGCTGGGGTCCAGCCTGCTCGGCTTCGAGATTGGCAATGAACCCGATGAGTATGCCAACAACGGCATTCGCGCCGGCACATATACTTACGCCCAATTCCTCTCGCAATGGCAGGCGCTGGCTGCCGCGATCACCAATACGGTTCCCGGCTGGGCCGTCACCAACGGCGGCAACGGTTGGACGCTCACTGGTCCGGTGTCCGCCTACAATACCGCCGGGTACACGGTTCCATTTGCGGGCGACGAGGCCGGAGTCATTTCGATGGTGACGCAACATTACTATCGCGGGGATGGTGAATCGCCAGACGCAACCATGGCTCTTCTCCTGCAGCCGGATACGAGCCTGCCTGGGACTGTGAACACTATAGCTACCGCCGCCAGCGCAGCCGGCCTGCCCCTGGGATATCGCACGGACGAATGCAACTCCTACTACGGTGGCGGGTCTGCCAATGTGAGCGATGCTTACGGAACGGCCCTGTGGGCACTGGACTACATGTTCACCTCCGCGATCAATGGCTGCCAGGGGGTCAATTTCCATGGCGGCGGCAATACGGCCATATACACCCCGATCTTCGATAACGGCACAAACGTCATCGAGGCCCGTCCCGTGTTTTATGGACTCAAGATGTTCTCGCTTTTGCCCCAGGGCCGGCGTCCTGCCCGCCGTCGTCTCGTTGGGATCGAATATTAACTTCACGGCCTATGGCGTGCGTGAGGACAGCGGCGCGACCTGCGCTGTATTGAACAATAAGGAAACAAATGATTCTGTCGAGGTGTCCATCAACCTGGGAACGATAGTTACCGCCGCACAAATGACAGAGTTGACCGGGACGAATCTCGCCAGCACCAATGGCTACACGATCGGTGGCGCCCCCATCAACCCGGATGGTTCCTGGGCCGGCGGAGTCCAGTCGGTGCTCTCGGCGACGAACGGTCAATTGACCATCACGGTCCCGCCCATGAGCGCAATATTGCTAAACCCGGTAGCCGCCACGATTTATTGGACAGGCGTCAGTTCGGCCGATTGGACCGACAACGGCAACTGGCTATCAAATACCGTTCCCTCTTCGGCCAGCGACGTGGTTTTCTCGCTTCCGAGTATTGGAAATTTCAACACGATTTTGGGGCAGGACACCACCGTAAATGGCCTGGCGATGCAAGAGACCGGTCCGATCAGCATTTCCGGCAATTCTCTGACCATCAATTCCGGCGGTATCGATATGTTGTCGGCCTCTAATAATGCAACGATCGATTCGGCGTTAGTGCTGGGAGCATCACAGAATTGGGCCATCGCACCCAATCGTGTGCTCACAATCAACGGCCCGATGAGCGGACCCGGCAATCTGACTCTGTGGCAGGGCACGGTGATTCTGACGGGCACGAATGGCGGCACAGGCGCCACGACCATTAACAATGGAACGCTGGAGGTGAATGGCAGCATGTCAAATCCCATCGAAGTGGCCGGCGGCACGTTAACCGGCACGGGGGTGTTGACCGGCCCCGTTTCCGTAAGCACGGCAGGCACCATTTCGCCGGGTCCTGGATTTGCGGAGCTTTTCGCCAGCAACTCACTGGCCGTGCAACCGGGCGGCTCAGTAACCATGGATGTCAACGCCTCGACGGGAGCATCGGATGAAATCGCAGGCATGACGCAACTCACTTACGGCGGAGCGCTGGTTCTCAACAATCAAGCCGGATCGTTTTCCGCAACGAACACTTTCAAGTTATTCGATGCCTCAACGTATGCCGGCGCATTCAGCTCGATCTCGCCCGCATCCCCGGGCACGGGCCTGGATTGGGACACGAGCACCCTTGCGGTCGACGGAACCCTGCGCATTATTGATGTCGTAATATCCCCAACGACCAACGTGGTGGAAAGCCGTTTTGGCAGCAGCACTGCCGGCAGCAACAATCCGGCTTTTTCCTTTAGCGGATTCTCCAGCACGATTTCCGCCACCAAAAGCACCGCCCCCGGATGCTCGTCACCCGGCAGCAGCCGCTTCTCCAATACCGCCAGCACCGCAACCTGGTTTTCGGTGACGCCGTCCTTGCTGGCCGGCACGACCTATTCCGTGTCGGTAAGTTGGGGTTTCAACGATAGCCCATATGAGGAAACTCCGAGTATCGTCGTCAGTCCCACGGCCGTCGGCGTGTCGGGCAGTACATTTCCTGCCACTACCACTGTGTTTAGCAGTGGTTCCGGGGACGCCATCAGAAACACCTGGGAAACCGTCGGAAACATTACTCCAAACGTGAACAACCCGGTCATCACCTTTACCTGGGCCAGCGGGCTGAGTTCCGGTCGATGGTATGCGGACGCAGTCCGGTTCATCTCGCAACCGCCCAAACCCGGTGCGATGACAGCCAGCCAGATCAGTGGGGATATTATATTGACCTGGCAGGGCAACTTCATCCTTCAAAGCGCCACCAATGTTTCAGGCCCTTACGCCGATGTATTGGGTCCCGTCGTAACCGGTCCTTATACGAACACGATAAGCTCAACCCAGGAGTACTTCCGCCTCCGACAGTGATTTTTTAGAAACCCGCCCGATTCCTCCCAAAATAAGCGGCGTATTACATTGCTATGCGCCCGTCGCGCGCTGAAACTCAAGAATGAGCAAAAGCCTGCAGCAACACGGTATCAAGGAAATCTACAAACAACTCCGCCTGCGGATGAAGAACCGCGGCCTGGAAACCATCAAGGTTCATGTCACCCAGAGGGCCGGAAAATTCAAATTCAATTTTACCGGTTCGGCCGAACAAGTCGTGGCGGCGGAGAAGATAATTGCTGATTGGGCCTGACGTGTTTCGCCCTGATTGAATCCCTAAGGGATTCAAATCGTTCAGCCCAAAAAATGAGATGCGCTCGCGCGCCGGTTGAACTCGCGACAGTCATTTACAATCAACGCTTTACCCGGCATCATGACTCTGCCTGCGGAGAAACATTTATTCCGCCGGCAAGTCAACTGCGGTCAAAGAAAGCATCACATCATGGGCGACAGATCCCCGAAAGCAAACCAGAAGAAATCCACACAGAAACAAAATAAATCCAGCGCTGCCTCCGCAAAGGCAAAGGCGGCTGCGGCGGCCAAACAATCCGCAGGCAAGAAAAAATAAGCGGCCCTCTGATCATCTCTCTTGAATTAAGCAGCAAGAGAGATGAACTTTCCTCCGGTGAAACTTCAACAAGGCCAGGTCTGGAAATGCGGCGACGAATATGTCCGCATTGTTCACCTTGAACGGCTCGAAGTCGGTTACAAATCCGCGTCGAATCTCAAGTTCTCTGACGGCAAACATCAGCACACGAGCAAAAAGGATTTCTGCCGCCTGCTCAAAGGCGCAACGCTCGTCGCCCCTGCCGCCGGAAAATCCTCACCGCCGCCAGCGCCGACGGCCTGAGCGTTCCTGCTGCGGCCGCGGCGGTCCGCCGTAACCACGCGGATGCTGCTGACGCTGCGGGCCCTGTGGATGTTGCTGGCGCTGCGGATGACCTTCATGTTGTGGACGATCCGAATGTTGTGGACGATCCGAATGTTGCGGACGACCCGATTGTTGTGGTCGATTCGAGCGTTGCGGACGACCTGAAGGCTGCGGCCGGCCCGCTTGTGACCGACGATTTTGCCCGTGTTGAAAACGGCGCGGTTCATCCGCCGGATTAAACGCCGGCGCCGCCTGCGAATAATTAAATCCTTCCGCTTTTTTCCGCACGAGGCCGCGGCCGATGAACCGTTCCAGCGCGCGCAGTTCGCCGTGGTCTTCCGACGTCACAAAACTGATCGCATCGCCCACCGCATGCGCCCGGCCCGTGCGCCCGATGCGATGCACGTAATCCTCCGGGTGCATCGGAAAATCGTAGTTCACGACGTGCGAAATTCCGTCCACGTCAATGCCGCGCGCCGCGATATCCGTCGCCACCAGCACTCGCACCGCGCCATCCTTAAAATCCTTCAGCGCGCGCAGCCGCTGGTTCTGCGAACGGTTGGAATGCAGCGTCGCGCAACGCACGCCCTTCTGTTCCAGTTGCCGGGCGATGCGGTCGGCGCCGTGTTTCATGCGCGAGAACACCAGCACCATGTTCATCTTCGGATCCTGCATCAGATGCAGCAGCAGCGACGTCTTCAAATGCTTCGGCACTTCATAGACAAGCTGCGTGACTGTCTCGGCCGGGTTCGCGCGCCGGCCGATTTGAATGAGCTTTGGCGAACGTTGAAATTCATGCGTGAGCGACTCGATTTCCTTCGACAGTGTCGCGGAAAACATCAGCGTCTGACGCTGCCTGGGCAGTTGTTGCACGATGCGCCGTATGTCCGGCAAAAATCCCATGTCCAGCATCCGGTCGGCTTCGTCCAGCACGAGGAATTTCAACTGCGAGAAATCCGCGCAGCGCTGCCCCATTAAGTCCAGCAGCCGCCCCGCGCACGCGATGACCACGTCCGTGCCAGCGCGCAACGCCCGGATTTGCGGATGTTCGCCTACGCCGCCAAAGACCGTCGCCACCGTCAGCGGCAAATGCTTCGCGTAAGCCTTCACGTTCTCCTCGATTTGCACCACCAACTCACGCGTCGGCGCGATGATCAGAACCTTTGTGCCGCGACGCTGGCCCGGCTGCGCCGCCAGTTTCGTAAGAATGGGCAGCGTAAACGCCGCCGTCTTGCCCGTGCCGGTCTGGGCTATTCCGATGAGGTCCTGGCCCGCGATGATCGGCGGGATGGCGGCGGACTGGATGGGCGTCGGCTCCGTGTAACCGGCTTCCGTGACCGCCCGTAATATTTTGGCATCAAGGCCAAGTGCGCGAAATGGCATAAAGATCTATGATAACACAGTTGAAACCGATGGCACGCAATTACGAGCTTTTGCCAAACGGAAGGGCGCAGAACTGTTCCTGATAGGGATCCCGAGGCGTCGGGACGCTGTCCGCGCCGCGTCTAGCGGCGCAACGAACGTAGTCGGACCTTATACTGCGGGGTATTCCGCGCGCTTTACGCGCGGTGCCCAGCGCGCCGTCCCTACCATGAATCCGTCTTTAGACGAAGATCGTTTGGTCACGGCCGGGGCCGACAGAGGCGATCAACAATTTCGCATTGCTTAATTCGGCGATGGCCTTGAGGTACGCCCGGGCTTTGGGGGGCAATTCGCGCCACGTGCGCGCTTTGTCGGTGGGCGAGCGCCAGCCTTCAAATTCGACATAGACCGGCTTGCATTCAGCCAGGGACTGGGCGTCGTTCGGGACAAAATCGTAGCGCTCTTTTCCATGCTGATAGGCCACGCACACTTTGATGGTTTCGAGCGTGTCCAGGCCATCCAGATTGGTCACGGCCAGTTCGTCAATGCCATTGACCATCGCTGCATGGCGAGTCGCCACGGAATCAAACCAACCGCAACGGCGCGGCCGGCCGGTCGTCGCGCCAAATTCGCGGCCCATGCCGTGGAGGAGGTCGGAGATTTGCTCGTTTTCGGTTGGAAGCGGTCCCTCGCCTACCCGTGTAGTATAGGCCTTCATGACGCCGACGACGCGATCCATGCGATGCGGCGGCACGCCCGAACCGGTGCAGGCGCCGCCGGCAGTGGTATTGGACGAAGTGACAAACGGATACGTCCCGTGGTCAATGTCCAGGAACGTTCCCTGCGCGCCTTCGAACAGAATGCCCGCGTCGCGTTGCATGGCATGATGCAAAAGAACAACCGTATTTTGGACATACGGTTTTAAGAATTTTCCGGCCGCGCTGTAATCGGCGAGCACCTTTTTGAAGGACAACGGTTTGGCGCCCAGCGAAGCGAGCACGGCGTTGTTTTCACGGATGCGCGGGGCCAGTTTTTCCGAAAGCCGGTCGGGATCGATCAAATCATTCACGCGCAGGCCAACTCGCGCGGCTTTGTCGCCGTAAGCGGGGCCGATCCCGCGCTTGGTGGTGCCGATTTTATTTTTGCCCTTGAGCACTTCGCGCTGGGCGTCCAATTCGCGGTGATACGGAAACACAACGTGCGCCGTCTCGCTTAGGACAAAATTCTCCGGTTTGGCCACGACTCCGAGTTTTCGCAGGCCCTGGATTTCCTCCACCAGCCCGATGGGATCCACGACCACCCCGTTGCCGATGACACACAATTTGCCTTTTCGCAAAATGCCGGAGGGAACCAGGTGCAGGACATATTTGTCCTTGCCGATAAAAACCGTGTGTCCGGCGTTATTGCCGCCGGCGTAGCGCACCACGACATCCGCGTTCTCCGTCAGTACATCAATAATCTTGCCCTTGCCTTCATCGCCCCATTGGGCGCCGACCAAAATCGTGTTCATACTCAACAATAAAAATCCCCGAACATCGTGTTCGGGGCAAAGCAGTGATTCTTTGCGGTGAGAAAGTAGAGATATGGGCAAAGCGTGTCAATGTCCGTTTTCTCAGCACGGCTTCGATTCCCGGTGTTCGAATGCCGCTACACTCTTACCGAACGCTGGATTTTTGTGTCATTCCATCGGGGCGCACTCTAGAATTTCGGCCCTTTTTTGCGAAAGAAACACTATGAAGATCCAATGCCAATGTTTGATTTTTTTTATTTCCATGGCTGCCGGACAATTCGCATCCGGCGGCCAATTGCCGCTGATTACTCAGGCCCACGCACACAACGATTATGAACATCGGCGACCTTTATTTGACGCGCTGGACTGCGGCTTTTGCAGCGTCGAAGCGGATATTTTCCTGGTAAACGGCAAATTATTGGTGGCGCATACATTGCCCGAGACAAAACCCGACCGCACATTGCAGTCACTTTATTTGGATCCACTGCGCGCCCGCGTAAAAAAGAACAACGGACACGTTTATCCCAACGGCCCGGAGTTTACGTTGCTCATCGATCTCAAGCAAAATTGGGAAACGCTTTACCCGCCCCTTCGCTCTGCTCTTAAGGGTTATTCTGACGTACTTGTTTCGTACAGGATGGTTACGGCCGGTTCCTCAATTGGTAAAACCCCCATCACAATGGAAGTAAAACAGACCAATGCGATTATCGTTATCATCACCGGCAATCGGGATGAGCGGATGTTTTCGGGCGAAACAGTCCGGTACGCCTCGTTGGACGGGCAATGGAGCGACCTTGACAGAAATCCGCCGGCTTCGCTCGTGCCCTGGATTAGCGGGAATTTGAAGGAATATTTTCATTGGAATGGACAGGGCGCGATGCCTGAAGCGGAATTAGATCGACTCCGACCAATGGTGAAGCGTGCTCATGAACAGAGGCGGCTGGTGCGTTTTTGGAATTCGCCGGACAATCCAAATTTCTGGCAGGCGATGCACGTAGCCGGCGTGGACCTCATCAATACCGATGACTTGCCGGGCGTGGCGCATTTCTTCAACGATAGCAATTAGCGCATTGCGAAGGATCCGTGTCGATAACTTGACACGGGCTTAAGCAGACGTAGGTTAATGTCATAGAAACAAGGATGGTAATTGGAGTATGAAGTCAAATCTACTTTGCGCAACGGGTGTCGATGGTTTGGACGATATCCTTGGCGGCGGCTTGCCTGCAAACCGCATTTACCTTCTCAAAGGCAATCCGGGCGTGGGGAAAACCACGCTTGGGCTGCAATTTCTCCTGGAAGGCGTGGTTCAGGGGGAAACCAGCCTCTACTTTACGCTTTCAGAAACGAAAGAAGAATTGGAATTTGTCGGCCAATCGCACGGATGGGATTTGGAAACAATCAATCTGTTCGAGCTGTCGACGGCCGAGCAAAGCCTCAAAGAAGAAACGGAAAATACATTTTTCCATCCTTCGGATGTGGAATTAAACCTCACGACCAGGAGGCTGTTGGACGAAGTAGAACGCGTCAATCCAAAGCGAGTGGTTTTTGATTCACTTTCGGAAATGCGGTTGCTGGCGGAAACGCCGTTGCGGTATCGCCGGCAGATTTTACGATTGAAGCAATATTTTGCCGGACGCAAATGCACCGTGCTGTTGCTGGATGACTATTCATCGGGCGCGGAGGATCTGCAACTGGAGAGTATCGCGCACGGCGTCATCCAATTAATCCGTTCGTCGCCGGAATACGGCATCGACCACCGGCAATTGCGAGTGGAAAAGATTCGCGGCGTACAGTTTCGCGAAGGCAAACACGATTGCATCATTGAGAAAGGAGGACTGAAAATCTTCCCGCGGCTCATCGCGGCAGAACATCACGTGGATTTCAGGCAGGAAAGTTTCTCGAGCGGCATCAAGGGATTGGATTCGTTGCTGGGCGGCGGCCTGGACCGCGGCACGAGCAATATGTTTTTAGGCCCGCCCGGCTCGGGCAAGTCCACCATCGCCCTCCAGTTCGCCGTAGGCGCGGCACGGCACAACGAAAATGTCCTTTATTTCGCGTTCGATGAAACCATCGCCACGCTTATTCACCGGGCAACGAAGTTGGGAATGGACGTGCGGACTTATATGCAAAATGGGACGCTAAAAATCCAGCAGATTGACCCGGCGGAAATATCTCCCGGCGAACTGACGCATCGCATTCGCACGGCTGTTACCAAATCAAACGTGCGAATGGTGGTCATTGACAGCATCAACGGCTATCTCAATGCAATGCCTGCGGCAAACTATTTGACCCTGCAATTGCACGAACTATTGTCCTATTTGAACCAGCAGGGCGTCATTTCCATTATGATTCTGGCGCAGCGGGGCATTATCGGCCCCGTGCAGTCCCAGGTTGATTTGACCTATCTGGCGGATACGGTCGTGACCATCCGCTATTTCGAGGCGCGGGGCGCGGTGAAGCAGGCTTTGGCCATCATCAAGAAACGCAGTGGAGGCCACGAGCGCACTATTCGTGAAATGATCATAACTGAAAAAGGGATAGAAGTGGGCATGCCGTTGGTTAACATGCAGGGAGTCCTCACCGGCACGCCTTCGTTTCTCGAGCCCAGGCAGGAGCCGGCCGAATGACTGGAAAGAATATTGTCGATACAGCGATTTCTCCAGCCATCGTCGCACTTAACGGTGACGAGCGGCGCATATTGATTTTGGCGCCCGCGGGAAACGACGCCCGACTCACAGCGGGATTTTTGAGCGGAGCTGAGTTGTCCCCCCTCATTTGCGACGCAGTGCAAGAGTTGTGTGATGAAATCACGCGCGGTTGCGGCGCAGTTATATTGGCAGAGGAAGCGCTCAGCGACCGTTCCATTGAGGCGCTACTATCGTTGCTAGCCGGGCAACCTTCCTGGTCGGACATCCCCATTGTTTTAGTGACCCGCGGCGGCGAAGCCAGCAAGATGCAACTGCGCCGATTGGGGATTTTTGGACCTGGCGGAAATGTGACGTTGCTCGAACGCCCGTTCCGCCCGGGCACTCTCATCAGCACGCTGGAAGCCGCCCTGCGCGCGCGGCAACGGCAATACGAAGCGCGCGATTTTGTGGAAACACTAAAACGCGCCCACGATGAAGCCCAAAGAGCCAATCGGGCCAAAGACTTTTTGGCGGCGCTCTCGCATGAACTCCGCACGCCCCTGAGCCCGGTCCTCCTCATTGCCAGTGAGTATGCCTGCGACAATCGATTGACCGACGAAGTTCGGCAAAGTTTTCAAACGATTCTTAAAAACATCGAATTGGAAGCGCGGCTGGTCGATGACCTGCTGGATATGACCCGCGTGACAACGGGCAAATTGGTCTTACAGCGTCAAGACGTCGACCTGCACAGAATTTTGATGGATTCGTTGGACACAGTGCGAGCTGAAATCCAAAAGAAACAGATTCAATTGGATCTGAAATTGAGCGCGACGCAATGTACCGTCCACGGTGACGCCGTCCGTCTGCAGCAGATTTTTTGGAATATCCTGACCAACGCCGTGAAGTTTACGCCAAAATATGGGAGAATTACCGTTGAAACTTCAAATGCCCGAAAACAAAATACGGAGTTGCTCGTTCGCATCACCGACACCGGCATCGGCCTGACTCCCGAAGAATCGGCGCGTGTCTTTAACGCCTTCGCGCAAGGGGATCACGCCGATGGCAATGGCACTCAACGTTTCGGTGGCCTGGGCCTGGGCCTGGCCATCTCAAAAAATCTCGTCCAACTGCATTCCGGTACCATCACCACCGAAAGCGCCGGCCGAAATCAGGGCGCCACCTTTCTCGTCACGTTGCCACTGGCCGGGATTCCTTTATAACAACCCACAGCCGCTTGCCGCCAGGGGTATGTATCGGGCTTCAAGCTTCCTGCACCGTGCGGCCCTGCAAAGACGAGTCCTCAGATTTTCTCCGATTTTAGCAGATACGGAGACTGCGGATTGAAAAACTTTGAGACCACTTAAAAGCCGACGGCAGGTCGTGTCCCTTGTTTTCCTATATCCTTTTCATCCTGCCACGCCTGCAAGCCGGTCTTCGTATCGTTCAATGAGAATTGGAATGTATAGGTCGCGCGCGTCGTATCGCCGGCGCGATCCACGGTCTCAATAATTTTCCCGGAAAGCGTGAAGTCAGGCAAACGGCCTCCTTTCTGGTCATTCATAAACGCGTTCTCCTGCGCAAACCCTGTCGCCGCGGAGTCGGTGCTGGTAATTTGGGCCTTGCCGCTATCGAGGACGGCTTTTGTAATTTTGCCCGTCAAGAGGTCAGTATCTACCTGCTGACCGGTATTGTTGACGATACGGCTGACGTAAAGCACTGCCGGAGGATTGGGTACTCGTTCCAGCGCGCCAGATGCAAGCAGGTCACTGACGGCCGCGTTGGCAGCATTGGCATAATCCTGAATGTTGATCTGACCGCTTATTATTTGTTCCCGGTCACCGGTCTGAACATAGTGTTCGTCGTTTGTGGCACAGCCGGCAATCGCCAGCGAAGCAGCGGCAAGGCAAGGGTAAATTATATTCTTTTTCATAGTCAGTATTCGATTCAGTTGGCTAGTTGGCATCGAGGAACTTTACACGAAAGTCCCTGCATTCTGGCGACGGGGCGATGCCCGATATAAATTTATCTTCCTTTCCTTCAATTTGATCGGGAATAGACGCAGAAAGGACGTTGTTGACTTGCATGCCGGAAGCGTCGAACCATTCGAAATGGTAGAGATATCGCTGTTCCGAGTCTGTGTGATTCCTGAGTTCCACCTGGACTTTCAGCAGACCACCCGGCGTCATCGATGTGTTGATGGCTACGACATTGACCTCACGATTCAGTTCGGCGTCTGTGATCACACGCCGGTCCGCAATGACATACGTTTGTCCCTGCGGGTGGGCATTTCCGACCATGTTGACACTGCCGCAGCCTGACCAGGCAATGAGGCCAACCGGCAAGCCAAGTAACAATAGGGTGAATGATTTCATTTTAACTTCATCTGCGTCACCAGCAATGGACTGGTTGCTGTAATGGATTTGACATAAACAAGGTTGATAGTTCCATCTCCGACTGTCACGGGAATTGTTTGGGCGCCACCGGGCGTCGTCAAGACAATTTTGCGATCCGATGGAGTCGCAATTCGACAAACCTGAAATTCTTTTGGCAGTGTTGTCCATGTGCGCGTATCGGCGACGTTAACAGCGGCTTGATACGCAAACGTTCCGATTTGCGTCAGCAACCCAAGTACATCGCTTTGCTGGCTCGCCGCCTGATTGGCGGCATACGCCGCAACGGCCTTCACTACTGTGGAGGCGATTGTTTTACTGATGACGACCGGCAGTTCATTTTTGAAGTCCAGACCAATAACACTGTCCATACTGGCGACCAAACTTGTTGTTGCCGTATTATTGATATCGGCCTCGGGGCTGGTGTTGCCAACGATCGGAGTCCCCACGGCCCCGCCGCCAACTGGGGCGACGACAGGCTGGTTGGTGCTCACTGACCCAACAGGCGGATGATCAGCAAAGGCTGCCGGGCCATTGGCTGTCACGGTGAGAAAAGGCACATAATTGCCCTGCATTTCAAGGGTAGGGAATGCCGCCCCAACGTAATTCAACTGACCCGGTGTGATGACGGGGATGTCGATACGAATTTGGCCACGAATCGGCGCGCAACCCGTTTCAAAGATCACATAAACTGTTGGCTTAAGCGGCTTGCCGTCTATCGCATCGTTCACAGTTGCCAAATCCTGTTTCACGAATTCGTTGCCGGGGTCGAACTCGACAACCCGTTGGAATGACTTGCGCGCATGTTCCAGGTCCGAAGCATCCGCCGCGTTTGCCATAAAATACAGTCCGTCGAGGTAAACCGTGAAAGGATTCACATAGTTCGCGTAAGCCTTAAGGCCGTCAAGATTGGCATAGTCTCCCGCCATAGCGGCTTTAAATTTTGAATCATTTTGCGCTTTTTGTATGTCGGCGCTGTGCTCCTGCTTGGCGGTTTCATCCTGGACTTCCTGGATGCGCTTTTTATTTGCCTCCACGGCGTCCTGCTCTCTCTGGTATGCTCGAATCATTTCGGGACGCGCTTTGTCCGCTTCGCCCATGGCTAGAAAATTTAGAGCCACGTACGTATCAAGCATTATGTCATCATAGGCCCTCCCTTCATACGGGAGTTCGGCCTGGTTTGACAGCAACGCTCCAGCTTCGTGGCCGACCTTTACCTTGGCTTCCTGCTCGAATTGGTCAATCTTGCCCTCAGCCTGGTCAAATGCCTGGTTGCTGTCTTCATACCGGCCAGTCGCCCGCAAAACAGTTCCCTCTTCGAGCCTCCAAATAATGGCGTCTTTGTCATTGGCATTGTCGTCCGCTTTCTTAGTGGCTTCAAGCGTGGCATTGCCCATGTCGCCGGTTCTCCAATAGCCGATGACCTTGTTTTGCTGTTCGTAGGTGCTGCATCCGGTCGCCAGAGCCGCGATGGCAGCTATAGCAACAAAGGATTGGATGTAATTTTTGATTATGGGTTTTCCGTGTGTTTTCATGGTTCCGTTCTGTTGATTCTTATCTGATTGATTACGGCGCTTCTCTGCTCATTGGGGCCTGCGCAGAATGGCGCCGGCGTTGATACCGGTGTCTTCGAGAATTTTGGCCTTCGAAAATTTTGCGTCGACTTCTGTAATTTGCACCTTGCCGACATTGGCTTCCTGATTACCGAGCACCTCGCCGGTGTCCGGGTCGACAAGCGGCTTTCCAAGCGCGAACACGTTGAACGTATCGCCCACCATTACCCCGCCGCCGTCCCCTCGGTTGACAGTGACCCCGCTATCATCTTTGAGTATTACCTTGATCGGAAAGATCACGTCCGCCACGTGAATAGCTATTTTTGCAGCCATGGTGCGGGCTATCCCTACCATCATCGCATCGCTTAATTCGCCGCTCTTCGTAGAACCGATGTCTTCCTCAATTTGCTTGAACTCGTCATTTCCCGTTTGAAAATTCGCGGATTCAGTCAACTTGCCGGTCGTCGAGTCGTAGATTTTCGCCACGATAGAAAATCGGAACACTCGTTTGGTCGCGCTGCGTCCCGTGCCCTCAAAAGTCGCTGTTTCGAAATAGTCCTGAAAATCATCGACCGTTGCTGTCAGTATGTATTTTGCGCCTGCAAGCTTGCCAATCTTGGGGGCGGTCTCGGCATCGACATTGCCGGAATCACCAAGGCCTTGTTCCTTCATGACTTCTTTCAGATCGCTTCGACTGACGATGTCAAACTTTCGAGTGGAATTAAAGCGGTCAATAAGCTGGCCGTCCATTGATTCATTGATGCGATCGAGTTCGATCTTGTTATCGGATTGCAGCGATTGCACCAAGGCAGGCGTGGGCTTGATATCCAGGATACCGAGTGTCGCCTTGTCCTGTGCTGACCCGAGTAACGGCGCCAGGGTCGCAGCCAATAAAATCGAAGCAGTTTTATGGTTAAACAGAATTTTCATGATGTTTCTCGTGTAGTTAAAAAAACTTCTTATAGAAATTGATGCCCGGTGGCTGCTTGGCGTCGATGCGGTAGTGGCTGTTCTTGAAGAAATCAGCCAAACCGTTGATTTGATTTACCTGCGCATCCGTCAATTTGCGGTTCGCGTCGAGGGATGACAGAAAGTCCGTTGTGTCCTTCCAGTGCGCGTAACCGTCCTCGCTCATTTTCAGCGCGACCCGCAGGGACTGCCCGTCATAAATATTTACAGTGCGCTCCCAGTCGTCGAAACCTTCCCGCGACAACCGCATTTTATGCAAGCCAGGTTGCGCTTCAAACCCGCCAGGAGCCGAACCTATCGTCACTCCGTCCAATTCCACAGTCACGTCCATCGGTTGCATCGCAATCCCCTGATTCGTCAGGACGACATGATCGTCCGGCGTGATGCCTAAAGCGGAAATTAAAATCGGCGATTGGCGGGGATCCGTCATGGTGCATTCGACTTGAAAATGAACCATCTTGTCCCCGGCTACACTATTGGACAGTACCGTGGCATCATATGTTAACGAACCGGCCAATTGTCCGGCCGCGTCGCTTAACAATTCGTTCGTGACGTCACTGTCGTCGGTGGTTAAATCAGGGGTTTGTCGGATGGTCTTTGTTGCCGTGCACGTATCGCCGCGAACCGCTCCTCCTTGACCAGCATCGACAATCCGATACGTCACGCGCAGCGTGTATGTGGTGTTCAGAGTGACAATTCCATCGCCATTGTAAGTCTGTTTCTGCACGCCATAGGTAGAAATGGTCGGAACAAGGATGAAATCAGCTCCCAAATTCTGAGCCAGCCGCAGGGCAGATGAATTATCGTTCAACGATGTATCCAGCGTATTCGGCTTCCCGCTCAACGCATCCGTGACCACGTCACGCGAAATGACCGAATAACCTCGTCCGGCAATCTGGCTGCCCACCAATTTCTTCAAGTACCGGAATCGCGCTATCAAATTGTGTACCCGCATGATTCTCTACGATAATCGCCGCTTTGCGAGGAGGCGGAGTGGCCGTATCGGTCGCCTGGGCAGAAGCCACTTGCACAGCGGCTATAAGAGCGCCCGAAACTAGAAGAGCCATGGGTATTCGCATAAGGTTCTTTGGGGTTATTTTTATGAGTTTCAAATCGTTGATCAGGCACACTTGGTCCGGTAGTAGTTGATTAGAAACGATTTGGGTCGGTTGCAAGAAACAACACTCCTTCTCAGGATAGCCGCCCTTTTTCCACTATGCCGAAACTGAGTTTTTATGCTAACCGCCCAAGTTACACCTGGTTTCATTACTGATTGGGTCGTCCTCTCAAAAACTGCCTGTAAAAAACGCCGTCATTCTACTGACCGATTACGAGAACGCAAGACTTTTAATTCACTGTTTTCTGACTTCGACATGCACAATTGGGACTCTTTTGTTTTATAAGTCAGGAAAAGTCAAAACCTCTGTCAAACAAGGACATGCGATATTTGACGCTCAATGCCCGGCGCCGGCGTGCTGCCACCCTGAACTGATCGCACTTAATCCGTGGAGCAATAACCTCACCGAAAGCCGCCCACCGCCTCCTGAAACCGAAATTGGGTCGGCGCAGGGGGCGCGGCCAAACCGGCACTTTCGATCAGTTCGTCGGAGAAATCATAAAACGTTGAGTATAGCGTCACTGCGTAAGGCGCCCAGGCGGGATCATTGGCACTGGAAGTCATTCGCAAACTTTGGCCCGGACTGGATGTCACGGAAAATTCATAGACAGGCCCGGAGATTTGTGGTCGCAGGCGGACTTGCCAACTGATTTCATAATCTCGAAGAAGTCCGACAGTTTTAATTTGAGAATCGAAGGAAGTGCTGTACGCGATTGTCTGGGTCTGCCGAGTGTACAATCTTAGTCTTCCGGCCGGATGGATGTCATATACTATAATGATTTCACAGTTGTCTGCGTTCCTGCCTGGTTCAAGATCGATCAAGTCCGTGGAAAGAATTCTGCTCAATGCGTCCCGAACCCGCTGCAAAATAATAGCTTGCCGCCGGAGGACTTGCCCTTTTGTAAACGCCGCCGATGGGTCGATCGGTAGCGACGTCTCTGAAAGTGTTTGAATGTCAGCGTTGTTCAGCATATAAACCGCCCCTGAGTTGGCCTCGCCCTCCTGCGCCACGGCGTTGTCTGGCGTTACAGTCCAATGAGGTACAAATCCCAGATAGACAATGGGGGAGCTTTTGGCTTTAAGATTTTCCAGCAGGGCGAGCAGCCCCTGCAACAATGGCTTGTCTCCTGCCTGTGCGTCCGCCAGTTGGCGAACGTGGTTCACTGCTTCATCGTAATAGCGGCCGATTCCAATGACTGCCTCATCCCGATGACGAACATTCGAAGCATTCGATAAATAATCGCGCAGGGCGGCCGCTGAATGTTGCTCTACAGCCACGAAGTATGAGCGATCGTCCAGGATAATCTTGACTTGATCCGCATGTTTCCCGTTGGGATATGCGGCTAAATACCCCTCCGGCGTGCCGAGATCGCGTTTCGACGAAGCATTGACTGCGGCAAAACGGTAATGCTCATCCAGAAATGGACGAAGGGGAATCGCGATCAGCAGTCCCAGGGCGAAAACAGCGGCGCACACACAGGAACATTTAAGTGGCCAGGCTGGCATCCACTTTTGCCGGCGGGCAAACACGGGCGTCGGGATTTCTATCACCTCGGACCATTTCAACTGGACGCTCCCCTGACCAACCTTGCCGACAAGTTTTTTGGCCAGATAAGCCAAACCACCCCGATTGTCAACGAACGGAAACAAAGCCGGTTGAATGCCGGGCGGCGAACTGTTCCGCCGTCGTCGCAGATCAATACAGGTCTTCAAAAAAACCATGAACTCGCGGGTACACTTGCCAACCGATACCAGTTCCACTGGATTACCGGAAGACGACTGAACGACTATACGGCGTTGCACCGGTGAGCCATTCATATGGTAAACTTTCTCCTGCAACCCGACTACCCGGGATAATTCCATTACGCGGATGCGGTGCAGTCCCACCTCCCACAGATAGGTTCCATCCAAAAAAACAAAACGGCCGGGAGATTTTTTGCCAAAACGCCGCAGCAAACCGGCCAGACCGACAAAGCACAGCGTGAAGCCAATTGCCGCCCAAAGTGCTTCTCCCACTGCTCCACTGTACAAACTCTCCGGGAGCAACCCAGTCCAGGCCTGGCGCAGACAAAAAATTCCGGCCGCAAGCGGAAGCAGAACGGGAGTGAACCAAACGTTGCGGCGTGCCAGCACACCCGGCAAATCGGCCCTCGGCATCGTGGAGATCTTTTTCAGATAACCGACGGTGGCCGCATCCAATAAGTCAATGTCGTGCCCCAAAGCCGGCATATTCTGATTTAATGGTCGTTTCTGTCAGCCGATGTTAAATAGGTTACTCTTTTTGATACAACAACTGCTACTAATATTTCGATTCCCTCTCAGTCCATACGTGGGGATGGGGCCTTGTCCCCAAAATTCGTCTCTTCGCCATTTTGAGCTCTTAAGGTATATTTCCTCCAGTTTATGCGATTTCCATTCCCGGCCGCTCGGCCATTGTCGTTCCTCGTGCCTTTGCTTCTGCCTTTGCTTTGCGCCAACACATCAGCCCAGGCCAATCTGCCCATTTATAACGGCAATGATAACGGCTACTGTGTCAATGGCTTCCAAAACTACAGTTGGGCGGCGGTGAACTTCGACGCCTCGTATGGCGGCAGCAATTGCGTGAGCGTGGTTAACAGGACCAATTACCAGGCTGTTTATTTTGGTCACGCCGACTTCCCTACCGCTCCATACAGTGCCCTGGATTTCTGGATCAATGGCGGTCCCAGCGGCGGCCAGGCCGTGCAGGTGAATGGCCCGCTCGATGGCTCGCCGTCAACGCAGTATTCGATCGGCACGTTGCAAACGAACGTCTGGCAGCACTTTACCATTCCCCTATCCGCTTTTGGCAATCCAAACGCGACCAACTGCACGGGCTTTTGGATTCAAGGCGCAAACAACAATCCGCAACCGGTATTTTACGTGTGCGGCGTGCAACTGCTTGCCAACCCGGCGCCGGCAACGGTCCATCTAAACGTCAACGCCGCGAAAGTCATCCGCACCGCGGACACCCGCTGGTTCGGTTTCAATACTGCGATATACGACAGCGCCCTTGACACCCCGACGACCTCCAACCTGCTCAAACAATGCGGCTGCACCACGCTGCGTTTTCCCGGCGGATCTTTGTCAGATCTATATCATTGGGAAACCGGCAAAACGACGAATCCCGTCACTTCGTGGGCGACTTCATTTCCGAATTTCATCCAAATCGCCACCAACATTGGCGGCGCGCAGATCTTTATCACGGCCAATTACGGCACGGGAACGTCCAACGAAGCAGCCGCCTGGGTCGCCTCGGCCAATATCACGAATCATTGCAATTTTAAATATTGGGAAATCGGCAACGAATGCTATGGCGGTTGGGAAGCTGATTCCAACGCGTTGCCGCATGATCCGATCACGTATGCCACACGCGCCGCCGGCTACATCCAATTGATGAAGGCCCAGGACCCAACAATTAAAATCGGCGCCGTGGCCGTTCCCGGAGAAGACAACTCCGCCAATTACACGAACCTCGTCACCAATCCCGTAACCGGCGCAGCCCATTCCGGCTGGACGCCATTGATGTTGTCCACCTTCAAGAGCATGGGAATTTATCCAGATTTTCTCATCTACCATGATTATCCGGAATACACCTCCAGCGGTTCCAATTCCACGGACAGCGACCCGATGCTGCTGCAAATCGCGGACAATTATTGCCCCAATACGCTTTCGGATTGGGCGAGCGCCGCCCAAAATTTGCGGATGCAATTGACGGATTACCTGGGCGGACCGACCGGCTCGAACATCGAATTGGATGTGACAGAAAACAACAGTGACGCGGGCGCCGAAGGAAGACAAATGACGAGCATCGTTAACGGGCTTTACCTGGCGGACAGCCTGGGTCAACTGTCGCATACGGAATTTAATTCGCTCATCTGGTGGGACCTGCGAAATGGTGCCAGCACAAGCGGCGATTTTGACCCTACGCTCTACGGCTGGCGTCCTTTTGGCGATGAGGGAATTACCTGGGGCACGACAAATTATCCGGTGTTCTACGCCGAAAAATTGCTTCAATATTTTGTGCGCGGCGGGGATTCGGTGGTGAACGCCTCGAGCGATTATTTGCTACTCTCGAATTATGCGGTGCAACGTACGAATGGCGCCCTCACGCTGCTCGTCATCAACAAAGATGTTACTACGAATTTCAACGCGCAAATCGTCCTGACAAATTATTTGCCCGCGGCGGAAGCGACGATTCAGTCCTATGGCATCGCGCAGGACGAAGCTACGCGAACGAACGCGCCGGCGGCGCTTCAGGACATTGCCGAAACCAATTTTCCCGGCGCCACGACGAATTTCACATATTCATTTCCCGCCGGCACGCTGACGCTCTTCACGTTCGCCCCGGCGCCGGTACAATTACATTCATCGATCATTTCACCAGGAAAATTCATTCTTAAATACCAGGGCCAGGCCAGGGTTCCGTATGTGCTTCAGGGGTCTTCGGACCTGCTGAATTGGGTTTCTGTTTCAACAAACACATCCAGCGGCGCGGTATCCTCCATCACGAATACGGTCTCCGGGGCGCAACAATTTTGGCGCGTTGCGTGGGAACCGCAGGCATTTTGATTTTTTAATTTTTAATTTTCATTGAACCTGCTACCGTCGTCGTATGAGCTACGGAAGAGCCGCTTTGTTCATCATTGCTGTCGTTGTCGTATTGGCCCCGCTCCATTCGCCCGCGCCCTTTATGTATACGCCTGGTGAAGGCTGGTATTATGAAACGCCGGGGCAGACATCGAACTGGCAACGGTCACGCGCCCGGGACCAAATGGCGGTGGCCCAACAGTATTTTCACGAGCGCGATTTTTCGAACGCTTTGCGCGCGGCCGCTCGCGTGGTGCAGGTATGGCCCTTGTCGGATTATGCCCCCGATGCCCAGTATTTGATTGGCCGTTGCCTCGAGGAAAAACACAGGGACGAAGCCGCTTTCAAAGCCTATCAGACCATAATCGATAAATTTCCCAACAGCCCCCGCTATGAAGAGGTTACCTGGCGGCAATACGCTATTGCCAACCGGTTCCTGGGCGGCGAATGGACGAAGCTATGGAATGTTGTCCCCTTCTTTCCCTCGATGGATACGGCCGCCGACATGTTCGGCAGCGTCGTAACCAACGGCCCTTATAGCGACGCGGCCCCTCACGCGCAATTACGCATAGGCGTGGCGCGGGAAAAACAGAGCGATTTCCCCAGCGCCGTCGATGCCTATGGGTTGGCCGCCGACCGCTATCACGACATGCCGGCCATTGCCGCTGACGCGGTATTCCGCAAAGCGGAATCATACCGCAAGGAGGCTGCCAAGGCAGAATACGACCAGAGCACCGCCCAACAGGCCATCGATACCTATATCGACTTCATCACAATGTATCCCGATGACAAACGTGTGTCCGGAGCCCATAAGGCGATTGACGAACTCAAAGCCGAACAGGTCCATGGCGCTTTCGAAGTGGCGGAGTTCTACGAAAAGTACCACAAATGGGACGGCGCGGCGATTTACTATAACGAAGTGTTGCAGTTGGACCCCAATTCACCCTACGCCGAGACGGCGCGCCGCCGCATCCAGGTCCTCAAACCGCGATTGCACGTTTCGGAAGATTAGAGGAACATTTGAAGAAAAATTGTGGCCATGTGGCGGCAAGGGACGTTGGCGCGGCACAACCGCCTTTCCATTCACTGTACATTCCGCAATGGCGTGCGTTCAGCTTCCGGCCTCCATCTTTTATCTTTCGATTGGTCACCCTCTGCACCGTCGTCCTTCTAGCCGCCGGTTGCGCCGGCTACCGGCTCGGTCCCGTGAACGGCGAATCGGCAGAAAACAAGTCCGTTGAAATCCTGCCATTTAATAACCAAACGCTCCAACCGCGACTGGGTGATGCCGTGACCCACGCATTGCGACAGCAACTTCAAACCGACGGCACGTATCGCCTGGCGAGCGGGGATGGCGATATTGTCGTCAGCGGCATCATCAACGGCTACAGCCGGGCCGGATTGAGTTACCTGAGTTCCGACGTATTGACCGCGAATAATTACCAGGTTGGCATGAGCGGGCACGTTATCATCCGTGAACGCGCCACCGGAAAGGTCCTGCTGAACAAAGAGGTCAAGGGCTACACCCTCGTCCACGTCGGTTCGGACCTTGCAGACGCGGAACGCCAGGCCATGCCCCTGCTCGCCCAGGATTTTGCCCGCAAAGTCACCCAAATGCTCACTGAAGGAACGTGGTGAAGCAGGGCGTTGAAGCATTGAAGCGTTGAAACGGTTTCGTTCAACAGATGTTTGGACACGGCGGACGGCCGAAAAATTGAACCGTCAAATTGCGAATTAATTTGAGCCTCCTCACGTCGGCTGCTACGGTGTATAAGTCACAAGTTACCATGGAGTTGCCAACCGTAATCTTAAAACCCGGCGAAGCCGACCGCATCGTCGCTGGCCATCCCTGGATTTACGCAGGTGAAATCCTTCGCGTGACCAAACCGCCTGCCGACGGCGACCTTGTGCAGGTGAAAGACCATCGGCAACGATTTTTGGGTGTCGGCGTTTTCAATTCCAAATCCAAAATCCACGTCCGGGTCCTGGCGCCAGAGCGGATTGAGCTAAATGAAACTTTTTTCGAGCAGCGCGTCCGTGCCGCGCTGGAAATCCGAAAGCGACACCTGCCGGGAGCCACGTCGTTCCGCGTCGTCAATGCCGAGAGTGATTTCCTGAGCGGACTGATTGTGGACAAATATGAAGACGTCCTGGTGATCCAGATTTCGTCGCTGGGCATGGACAGGCGCAAGGCTCAGATTGTGGCAGCATTGCAAAAGATTTTCTCGCCGCGGGCGATTCTTGAGCGCAGCGATGCCGGGTCCCGGAAATTTGAAGGATTGGAAGAGGCCAATGGCGTGCTGTCCGGCAATTTCGACGGAACGTGTTCCGTAAATCTGAACGGTTTGAAGTTCGAAGTGGACCTGCGCGAAGGTCACAAGACCGGGATGTACCTTGACCAGCAAGTCAATTACAAGGCCGTTTCACATTTTGCCGCAGGGGCGCAAACGCTGGATTGTTTTAGCTTTCTCGGAGGCTTTGGATTGCACGCCGCCCGTGGAGGAGCAACGCACGTCCATTGTTTGGACCAAAGCGCGCAGGCAGTCGAGGCATCCCAACGAAACGCCGCGGCCAACGGGCTGGCTGAAAAATGCTCATTTGAAACTGTGAACGTTTTTGACTGGCTTAAGGCGCAGACAGCCGTCCGACCACACGAGAAAGTCGTTCCACGATTTGACTTAATCATTCTCGATCCGCCCTCATTCACGCGCAATCGCGCCGCCGTACCGGATGCCTTGCGCGGCTACAAGGAGATTCATTTGCGCGCGCTCAAGCTCCTGAAACCCGGCGGCGTGCTCGCCACATTTTGTTGTTCCCACCACGTCAGCGCCGAATTATTTCAAGACACCTTGCTTTCGGCCGCCTTTGATACACGGAAAATCCTGCGCCGCGTGGCTGTCTATTCACAATCTCCGGACCATCCGATCATCCCGATGATTCCTGAAACGGAATATCTGAAAGGTTTCGCATTCGAGATGATTCCGTCTCCCTAGCCGCCAAGTGGGCGCCGGACAAGACTTCAGTTATTGGGACATTTTCCAGCACTGCCGGAAAGATAAATCGCGGCGATGTTGGTTGAGCTTAACGGCTCGCTATACAGACTGATCTTGTCCAATTGGCCGGAATAAAAGTTTGCCGAGCCGGGCACCTGGCCCATGTAAAAGTCATTGGTCGTGCTCATCAGGCTGACTCCCACGTTGGCGCTGGCCGCAAGTGAGCCATTGATGTACATGTCCGCAACGCCAGAACTCTTGCTGTAGGTCACCGCCACGTGGGTCCACGCCCAATTGGTATTGCTCCAGACAGCCCCGGGTGTCTGCACATACTGCCCGCTTGTGCCCAGATAGCATCTCAATTGAGCCCCATTCCATTGATAGTTCTCGCGTTCGACTCTCACCGAATTGGCCCATCCCAATACGCTCCCGTACTGGAAGCTGTTGGGGTTCATCCAAAACTCTATTGTCATGCCGTCGGGACTTGCTCCTACATTGTAATTGGTCGCCGCAGGCGCCCAGACATAATCGTCCACTCCATCGAAATCAAACGCCAGTGCCGCCTCGCCATTGGTGTAACTGGTGCCGCCGCCCAGGATCGCTTCGTTGCCGCCAATGATGTCCTCGGCTGTGCCGTCGGCCGGCCACCAGGCAGATAAACCGGGAAGGTCCAAATCATTACAGGGCACGCCGACGCGAACTTCGACCAGGGCACTGCTCTCCTCGTCTCCGTTATTGGCGCTCAACTGCAGGATATAAATACCATCGGCGCTAAACGTTACAGGACTGGTCGCGGATGCCGGATCAGCAAAGGTGACAGGTCCGGGACCGTAATATTCTGTCCATTGCACTTGCACATTGGCGCCCGCAGGCTGGCCATTTTCCGTAACTGAGCCACTCAACAGCGTCGTGTTTGTTGACGACGGTATCGAAAAGTTCGATCCGGCATAGACCGTAATCGTATTGGCGTCCGGACATTTGCCAACGGTCCCTGAAGCGTAAATATTATACACTTCTTCAGGGTTCAACGGCCGCCCGTACAAACTGATTTCGTCCAACTGGCCGGAATAGAAGTTGGGCGAGCCCGGCACTTGCCCCATGTAAAAGTCATTGGTCGTGCTGAGCAGGTTGGTCCCGACATAGGCAGTGGCCTGAATTGAGCCGTTGATGTAGATATCCGCCTCCCCGTTCGCCGCGTCATATGTCACCGCCACATGCGTCCATGCCCAATTGGTATTGCTCCAGACAGGACCCGGTGTCTGCACGTATTGTCCTCCAGTGCCCAGATAACATCTCAACTGAGCCCCGTTCCATTGATAGTTTTCGCGTTCGACCCTCACCGAATTGGCCCAGCCCACCACACTTCCGTATTGGAAGCTGTTGGGGTTCATCCAAAACTCCATCGTCATGCCGGCGGGACTTGCACCCACATTGTAATTGGTCGCCGCAGGCGCCCAGACAAAGTTGTCCACCCCGTTAAAATTAAAGGCCAGTGCCACCACACCATTGGTATAGCTGGTGCCCCCACCCAGGATCGCTTCATTGCCACTCACGATATCCTCGGCTGTGCCGTCGGCCGGCCACCAGGCGGCCAATCCCTCTGGGTCCTCAACAGTGCACAGCGATTCCACGCGCACTTCCACCAAACTGCTAACCTGAGCCTCACTATTATTGGCCGTCAATTGCAACACATATATCCCGTCGGCGCTGAACGTCGCTGTCGTCACCGGCAAGGTGGGGCTGCCAAATGTCACAGACCCCGGACCGCTCACTACGCTCCATTGCTGGCTCAATGTCCCGCCCGGCGGCAACGCAGGGTCGCTGACCTGCCCGTTCAACGTTGCCGTCACCGGAGCGCCGCCCAAAAACTGGTCCTGGCCAGCAGATACCGTGGGCGGCGCATTGGTATCATCGGGACATTTGCCGACACTTCCGGAAGCGTAAATGTTATACACTTCCTCAGGGTTCAACGGCCGCCCGTACAAACTGATCTCGTCCAACTGGCCGGAATAATAATTCGGCGATCCAGGCACTTGCCCCATATAAAAATCATTGGTCGTGCTGAGCAGATTAGTACCCACGTAGGCAGTGGCCTGGATCGCGCCATTGATGTAGATGTCCGCGTCCCCGTTGGCCGCATCATACGTCACTGCCACGTGCGTCCAAGCCCAATTGGTGTTGCTCCATACGGGCCCGGGCGTCTGCACATACTTTCCTCCGGTGCCCAGGTAACATCGCAACTGCGCTCCGTTCCAGTCATAATTTTCGCGTTCGACCCTCACCGAATTGGCCCAGCCCGCCACACTTCCGTATTGAAAGCTGTTTGGGTTCATCCAAAACTCCATCGTCATGCCGGCGGGACTTGCACCCACATTGTAATTGGTCGCACCAGGCACATCGACATAACCGCTCGTTCCATTAAAATTAAACGCCAACGCCACTTCGCCGTTTGTATATCCAACGCCGTTCAAGATTGCCTGCCGTCCGTTAACCACGTCCATAGCGTTTCCATTGGCCGGCCACCATGCCGCCAATCCCTCAGGATCTTCCACCGTACACACTGTCTCGACGCGCACTTCCACCAGGCTGCTGGACTGCGACTGACCGTTATTGGCCGTCAATTGCAACACGTAAATGCCGTTAGTGCTGAACGTCGCCGTCGTCACCGGCGATGTTGGGCTGCCGAATATGACCGTTCCGGGCCCGCCGATGACCCTCCATTGCTGAGTCAGCGTGCCACCTAATGGCAGGATGGCGTCGCTCACTTGTCCGTATAATGTCCCGGTCGCCGGAACTCCGCTCAGGTACTGGTCCTGTCCCGCAGACACCACCGGGATGGTACTGGACACACTCAGGGAAACGGTGGCGAAATTGCTCGCAACGGAGTCGTTGGCCGTGAGGCTTACCACGTAAGTCCCGGCCACGCTGAACGTCGCCATGGATTGGACCACATTGGTAATCGGAACGCCCGACAACGGGCTGGCCTGGACAGCAGGATTAAAGACAACCGCAGCCGACCCGCTGACCAGTGCCCAGGTGGCGGTCAATTGGGCGCCTGCCGGCAGACCATCGTCTGTAACTGTGCCAGTCAGCAGCACTTGATTCGTTCCCGCGAGCTGATTGGTCGCAAGTCGCACAGTCGGCGCTGTATCTTCAATGATCACGACTTGATTTGAGCTTTGCGCCGCAGAATCGCTGGCTGTCAGTTGAAGAATATAAACTCCCGACCGACTGAATGTGGCCGTAGCATTGGTCAAAGCAGCATTGTTAAACGTCACCGTGCCGGGTCCGGATACCGCGCTCCATGACCAGGTCAATTGTCCGCCCGCCGGCAGACCGTCATCCGTAACTGTACCCGCAAGCTGTGCCGCAGCCGGAAACAAATTGGTTTGCGCAACACCGGCATTTACTACCGGAGGCTGGTTCACTGTCACGACAATGCTCGATTGTGCGCCGCCTGCCAGGTTGGTCGCCGCAAGCTGGAATACGTAAACGCCCGGGATGTGAAACGTCGCAGGCGACGATGAGGCGAGCGAAACAGGCGAGCCATTTAACGTCTCGCTTTGAACCGGGTTCGACAATGTGGCTGGCGCCGGACCGCTGAGCTGGCTCCATGTTGCCGTTAGTGTTCCGCCTGCCGGCAGGCCATCCGCCGTCACATTTCCGTTGAGAGTGATTTGATTGGCCGGCCAATTGATTAAAAGCGAGGGAGTTGCGACGGTTACGCCCGGCGGCGACACTGAAGTAATCGCAACCTGTGAGCTACCGTTGGTCAAACCGTCGGTCACAGTGAGCGCAAAAACATAAATGCCGTCCTGACTGAATGTGACCACTGTGTTGGTCACCGCAGGATCGGCAATCGTCGCTCCCGCCGGACCGCTGATCTGGATCCATTGGGCCGTGGCTGGCCCGGCGAGTCCATCATCAACGAAACTCCCGGACAGCGTCACCGCCGAACCGACAGCATTGACCTGATTACTTCCGGCAGACACAAGAGGCGTGGCATGGACCTGGATTGTCACATCGGCGGAATTCGTCACAAAACCGTCATCGGCCGTCAAATGCAAATCATAGACGCCCGGTTGAGCGAAGGTCACAGTCGTGTTGGTTAAAGTCGGCTCGGCAATTGTGGCTGTTCCCGGCCCGCTCACCTCGCTCCAATCGGTATGCAAAACATTATAGGGCAGAAAACCATCCGTCACCACGCCCGCAAGGGTGACAACGTTGCCGAAGTTGATCGTTTGCTCCGGTCCGGCATTCACAGCAGGCGGAAGATCGAACGTTACAGCCACATCGTCCGAATTTGTCGTTGAACCGTCCGTCGCACTCAAGGTGAAAACGTAAACACCGGCCTGATTTACGTTCACAGCCGTACTGGTGCCCGTCGGATTGCTGAACGTAGCCGTGCCCGGCCCGGCGCTTTGAACCCATTGCATCGCCAAATATCCGCCGGGCAAACCATCATCGGTGACAGTGCCGTTGAGCGTCGCTCCAAGTCCGGCGGTTAAAAAATTCGTCCCGGCGTCGACCGACGGCGGCATATTCTCAATCACCGTGACCTCTGAATAATTCGTCGCGACGCCATCATCGGCGGTTAGAACAAGGACATAAATGCCGTTTGTGCTGAACGTAGCCATGGAATTCGTGGCGGAGGGACGCGCAAAGACCACCGTTCCGGGACCGCTAACCTGGCTCCAGTTCAAATTCAGCACGCCATAGGGCAGACCGTCGTCACTCGCCGTTCCCTGCAAAGTAATCGAACCTGGAAACGTGTTTGTCGTCTCGGGACCGGCATTCACCACCGGCGGAGCGTCCACGGTGACCTTTAGGGAATTGCTCGCGCTCAGATACGAATCACTGGCGTAAAGTTGGAGCACGTAGACACCGTTGGTGCTGAACGTCGCCGTGGTCGCAGTATTAGAGGCATCGCCAAAACTCACCGTTCCCGGCCCACTCACCCTGCTCCAAATGACCGTATCCACAGTATTGGGAAATTTGGAATACAAAACCGACCCGTTCAGGTTTGCCGTGTTGTTGGGAAGAATGATCAGTTGGTTCGAGCCCGCGGACACGATCGGCAGATTATCCACCGCTTCGATCGTGATGCTGATAGTGGCCGAAGCAGAATTGCTCACCCCGTCGTTTGCCTGAAATTTAAAAGAGTCGCTGCCATAATAATTTGTCGCAGGCTGATAGACCACGTTGGGCGGCGTTCCACTTAATGTTCCGTGCGATGGTTGCGTCAAAATTGAGTAAGTCAGCGGGTAGTTTTGCGGGTCCGAGCCCGTTAATGTCACCGACAAAGGCGTATTTTCCACGTTCGTCAGTGCCTGCGAATTCGCCGTCGGCGGATAATAGAGTGCCGTCACAACCAATGAAACCGTGGCCGGCGACGAATTGGTAACGCCATTGTTGACGTCGAATGTGAATGAGTCGTCGCCGGAGAAATTGGTGGCGGGCTGATACGTCAGGTTTGGCGGCGTACCACGCAGGACACCGTGGGCCGGTTCTGACAGCACGGAATAAGTCAAAGGCAGGTTCTGGGGATCAAAACCGGTCAGGACGATGCTCGTGGAGCTGTTTTCTGCCAGAGCGATCGTCTGGTTTGTGGCGACTGGCTGCGAAAGGGATTGCGTCGTTCCACCCCATCGCACAACCCCGCCGCAATTCAAATCAAAATTCGCGCTGACCGACGTGCCCACGAGTGCCGCATTCCCGTCAATCGTAACCTGGCCTTTTGGCGCCACGACCTGGCCATAGACGATGGACCCGCAATTGAGAATTAAATTGCCGGAGGCGATATTGAGCTGCAGCCACGCTGGATTCTTTGAACTTCCGACACGGCCGCCGGCTGTGAATCCATTGGCCACTGTCAAAATGACCGGACCAACGACTTTCAATCTCGAATATGCGTTGAGAGTCAATTCCTGCAGATTATAAGTCGCCGGCTGATCCGCCCCGGCCACGCCAATGACCAGGGCCGAGCCGTCACTCACTGTAAAATCTCCATAGGTTCCTGGAGGCACTGAAACCATTCCAACGTATCGACCCAATGTCAGATCCCGCAAAGTGCTCGGGTTACCAATGGACTGGCTGGAACAAACAATGGCGACCTTCCGCGTGCCCGTTGGCAACGGCGGTTTCGGTACTGCCGGCAACGTCACCGGAGTTGTGCGGGTTCGCAAAAAATTGAATGAGCAGTTCGCATCAAGGGTGACTTTGTAACCGGACGGCGCGGAACTGCCGTTTCCAGGGATGGTTCCGGCATAGACAGGGCGGCCATGGACAACGACCGTGGGCGCGCCCGGCACCAGCAAATCTCCGGTCATTCTAAACCCGGTATTGAGCGTGACATTCTCGCCATCGAGTTGTTGCAACGAGCCGATGACGACGCCTCCACAGTTCAAACCCGGCGCATTCTGCACAATGACCGCAAGATTCGTTTGAACCGTTTGTGCATCCAGGCTCGCGCGGGTCAAACACAAAATCGATAACCATAAGAAGACCGCAAAATGACGCGTTCGAAGTAGTCCCGTAGCAGCAGTTGTCCCGCGGCATCCGGCCGAGCCAAAACGTGACGAGGAGTTGCACATACCCAAAAACACCTGAAGCATTAACCATACCCGTAACAAACCATTGTTATTGCCACTGTTACCGGCCGATTGCCCACAACAAGTTCATTTTTGCAAGGCATTCCGGCGAAAACAAACACTCCTCGACCATCTAGTCAAACATTGTCAAACTAAAGTCAAAGTTATATCGGCAGCAGCCCATGAGCGGTCACATGGGCTGCCGAATTCCTGATTCTTCCGTTTGTTTTTCCGGGGTCCAGGCCGGCTGATTTGCAGAACGTCAATACGAGCGGCGGCGTTCAGCAGGCACCGCGAAAGAAAATGTTCTACAAACGGTAACGCTTTCGCAACAAGGCATCAGTCCTGAAATGGGACATTAGAGAGGTAATGGGACCGTCCCGGAATTGGACATGCATAACCTCGCAGCCGATCGAATTGTTTTGCCCATTGTTGCACCGACCGGCGGTTTATTATTCCCGCTGACTCAATGGACTCACTTCTTTCTCGGGCCAGTCAACATTCGGCACAACCCCCATCGTCAACTCCAACGTTCCGCCCTTGACCATTTCATCATGGGTAATCCACGGCCGATTCAACGGCTGACCGTTGAGCGTGGCGGATTGGATGTAGTTGTCCATCCGCGCCGCCGGCGCGTATTGCGTGTCGCTATGGACGATGATAGTGAACGTTCCGCCCTTGTAATACTTTGGGTCCAAATGAATCACAGCTTTTTGCACGAGAGGGCTGCCGATGACATAAATGCCGCTTGCCGGATTCACCGGGTAAAGGCCAAGCGCGCTCCATACGTACCAGGCTGAAACCTGGCCGCAATCGTCGTTGCCGTCCAGTCCCTCGGGCGAGGCATCATACTGTGTGAGCTGGATATCGCGCACGCGCGCGGCGGTTTTATATTGCGCACCGGCGAGGGCGTAAAGATACGGGCAATGCTCATCCGGCTCATTGCCCTGCGAATACTGGCCGATCAGGCCGGTTACATCTATGCGCCAATCATGCATGATTGAGTCCTGGTCAAAAAACTCATCGAGCTTTTTGATGAACGCCTCATTTCCACCGTAAAGCTGAATCATGCCCGGCACGTCCTGCGGCACGGCGAACATATATTCCCAGGCATCCGCCTCGGTGTAATATCCCTGGGCCACGTTATCGTGACGCGCCACTTGCAGCGGATCAAACGGTTCCAGCCACGTCCCATCCGGCCTGGGTGAGCGAAAAAACTGCGTGGCGGGGTCCCAGACGTTCCGGTAATTTTGCGACCGTTTCAGAAAGAATTGCGCGTCATCGGATTTGCCAAGGACCTTTGCCATTTGGCCAACGCACCAATCATCGTAAGCAAATTCCAGCGTGTCTGACGTCGCCATGCCGCTTTTGGGCCCTCCAACCGGTTTCCATGGCACATAACCATATTTCTGATACTCATCCTGCCGGTTCCGTCCGCTCGTGGCTGTGTCACGCATTGCCTGCCAGGCCAATTCCGAATCAAAACCGCGAAAACCCTTTGCATATGCGTCATAAACGATCGAAACGGAATGATAACCAATCATCGAACCAGTATCGTGGTTTGCCAACGGCCAGTGAGGGAGAAGGTGTTCGGACGATTGCTGGTATTCGGCTAACAGGCTTTGCACGAAATCGTTCATGCGGTCCGGCTCATCAATTGTCAGCAAGGGCATTTCGGCGCGATAAACATCCCAGATCGAGAATGTGGAATAATCCTGAAAACCGGCGTATGGATGCGCTTGTTTATCCGCCCCGCAATAGGAACCGTCCGCGTTGTTGTAAAGCGTCGGCGCCATCATGGAATGATAGAGCGCCGAGTAAAACGTCCGCCGGATTCCCGGATTTGAGCAATCGATTTCAATCCGTGAGAGGTTTCGCTCCCATTGATCTCGGGCGCCGGAGCAAACTGCATCAAAATCCCAGTTCGGAATTTCGGCCCGCAGGTTCTTTTTAGCTTCCTCAACACTCGTGGGCGAAAGCCCAACGCGCAAAACGATCTGGTCATCCGACCGCGTCCGATAGTCGAGGTGTGCCTGAATATCTTTGCCTTTTGCTTCGATTTCTCCCGGCGGCAGCTTTCTGCCGTTAAGCTCGAGGCCAAATTTTTTGAATGGGCGCGAGCATTCGATGGCAAAATAAATGGTCTTTTGTGTCCAGCCCTTATCCTGGCGTTCACCGGTGATGAGCCGATCGTTTTCGACCTTGAGTGTTGCCCACTCAGGTTGGCGGTCACCGATACCATGAATCAAATCGACGAGAATGTGGCTATCGCGCGATCTCGGAAAAGTATAGCGATGCATCCCGCAACGCGCTGTGGCCGTAAGTTCCGCCTCAATACCGTAGGTGTCCAGGTGCACGCGATAATAGCCAGGTCGGGCCAATTCGTTGTCATGTGAAAAACTTGAAGCGTAGTTCGTCTTATCCAGAGGACCGGTGATGGGCATAATGAGAACTTCACCCAGGTCCGCCCCGCCCGTCCCGGAAAGGTGCGTGTGGCTAAACCCTGAGATTGTAGAGTCGGCGTAATTGTAACCGGAACAGGCATCCCATCCGGCCGTTCGAGTGTCCGGGCTAAGTTGCACAAATCCAAAAGGAATAGTCGCGCCTGGATAGGTATGGCCGTGTCCGGCGGTCCCAACCATTGGCCAGGCGTCGTCCACCGGCAACGACCCGGCGTGCAGGGAAAGCTGTGCCAGACAGGAACTTAAAAACAGAGTACGAAACACAATGGTCATAGTCGTATCCATGTTATTTGGCGGGGCCGACATGTCCATAGCAGTTTTGCGTTTCAAACACTTGACTTCGTCTTTAGCCAGGCTTATTCATCAAACAGACTGGCACCCGCTCGATCCTTTGCATGAAACGCATCCTTTTTGTGGAAGATAACGCGATGATGCGTGAGGTACTTGCAGCGTTGGCCGGAACGGGTGGGGCGGGCTGGGATGTGGCGACGGCAGCGGGTGGCGCGGAGGCGTTGGAGCTGATGAAACAGCGCCCGTTCGACGCTGTCGCGTCGGACATGCGGATGGAGGGCATGAGCGGCATTGAATTGCTCACGGAGGTTTCCCGGCTTTATCCCCAAATCTCGCGCATCATTATTTCCGGGGCGGCGGATCAGGCTGAGGCGGCGAAGGCGCTTGGCTCGACACACCAATTCCTAATGAAGCCCGTGGATTTCAAAACGCTCTCGTCGGCGCTGAGGAGCATCGTGGGGCTGGACGAGTTTTTGAGAGACGAAAAGCTCAAAGAGTTGGCAGGCCGAACTGCGGGCTTTGCCCAGTTTTCCCGCTCGCTACCTGGAAATCATGAAGGCGATTGAAGCGGATGACACGCCCATGCAGGCGATTTATAGACTTATCATTGAGGACCCGGGTTTGACTGCAAAAGTGCTGCAGGTGGCCAACTCGGCGGCAATGGGGTTCCGCGAAACAATTGTCGACCCGCTGGAGGCTGTGCAACTCCTGGGACTAAACACCGTCCGGGCGCTCGCGCTCTCTGCCCACGTGTTTGCCAGTTTTACGGCGTCGCAACGAATTAATTTTCCCGTGGACGCGCTCTGGACGCACCTGATGTGTTGCGGCGAGAGGGCGCGCGCGATCATGCGTGGCGGAAGGGGCAGACGCCGCGTCTGCGGAGGCGGCTTACACAGCGGGAATATTGCATGATATTGGCAAACTAATGCTGGCGGATAGTTTCCCGGTAGAATTTCAGAATGCACTGGCGCACGCTTTGACCCGCGATGTGCCGTTTCACGAGATCGAATTGGAAATCTTTGGGGCAACGCATGCGGGTCTCGCGGCTTATTTGCTGGGACTTTGGGGATTGCCGGCGCCGATTGTCGAGGCAGTGGCGTTTCATCATGCTCCAGGAAAAAGTTCGCATCAGGCGTTCAGCCCGCTGACGGCGGTACATGCCGCAAACGCGTTGGAGCATGAACTGGAAGGAGACCCGTTGTATTGGACAAGGAGTATTTGCGGAGAGTTGGAGTTGCAGGAAGAGTGAAGGCATGGCGATAGGCAGATGGAAAAAAGAGGTTAAGCCTGAGATTCTTCCTTTTTACTTTTTAATTATGCTGACTGTGTTATCTTCCCGCCCGGAAGGATGCCGCGTTCCGGGGGATTTCGACTCGATGAAACATGCTCTAACCTTTTTAGCCGTGGCAGTGATGATATTGCCGGTTCTCGGACAAACCGGCGACGACACTTTCATTCCTTCGAATCCGCCCGCAGATGCGACGTCTGACAGATTTCAATTCGCCGGCATGGCAGGCGGCGAAACTATTCATGCATGGGGTCAACCTGGGTAATTATCTGGAAGCACCGCCCGACGTCGATTGGGGTGTCAGGGTTTCGGCGCCGGAATTTTCGATAATGAAGCATGAGGGTTTCGACCACGTCCGAATACCGATTGGCTGGCAGTATTACGCTGGGCCGGCGCCGGACTTTATGCTCTCACCGGAAATTTTTTCACGCGTTGATTTCGCCGTCACGAACGCCCTGGCCGCCGGCCTGGCAGTCATCATCAATATTCATGATTTTGACGATCTTGATAAAAATCCGGAAGGAACCACGGATGAATTTCTGAAAATTTGGAATCAGATCGCCCGGTATTACAAAAGCTTTCCGAATCAACTGGCGTTCGAATTGGACAATGAGCCTCATGCCAACGCGACGACCGCAGCGATGAACCCGATTTATGCGCGGGCCATAAAGGAAATTCGACGAACCAATCCGCAGCGCGTGATTTTTGTGGAACCGGGTGGATGGGGTTCCATTCCTGAATTAAAAAATCTCGTCTTGCCGCCCGACGATGACGTGATTGTTTCGGTTCATTGTTACGAACCGTTTATGTTCACCCACCAGGGCGCGACGTGGGCCGGCCCGATGCCGCGCCAAACGGGAATCCAATTTCCCGGACCGCCGGCGACACCGCTCACGCCTGACCCATCGCTTCATCTGCCCGATTCCGCGCTGGATTGGATCCACCGTTACAACACTTTGCCTGCTGACGAAAATCCCAGCAGCCCCAGGGCATTTGAGGGCAGGCTAAAGTACGCGCGGGAATGGTCGGATTATTACGGCCGGCCCATCCATCTCGGCGAATTTGGATGTTTCACGAAGGCCGATCCGGCATCGCGCGCGCGCCTGTATACCGCATATCGGAAAGCGCTGGCGCAGGACAAAATCGGCTGGGCCATTTGGGATTGGAGCGCGGGTTTTCGCTATTGGAACAAAGCCAAAAACCGTCCCGCGTCCGGCATGCGCGAAGCACTATTTGGCGCTAATTGAAATATTTTACAACGTTCCCGGGCTAACGGCGTCAAATTGCAGGGAAATAATGAAAGATTTTATTCGATTCGCCCTGTTGTTTTTCGCCCTGGCACCGTGCTTTGCCCGGGCTGGCGGCGACGAAGTCGTGGTCATCTACAATGCCAAAATGGCCAGTTCCAGGGACGTGGCCGAATATTATGCCAAAATGCGCCATGTTCCTTCGAAACAGCTTTTTGGTCTCCAATTGCCGGAAACCGAGGACATGTCCAGGGACGACTTCAAAAGCGAGCTTCAATTGCCCCTGGCAGAAAAACTACAGTCAGCCGGCCTATGGAAATTTGGCGAAACGACTATCCAGGGCGCAAACGGACTGGCCGTGCACTTTGTCCGCTGCGTCATCGCATCCAAGGTCCGCTACGCCGTGTTGTGTTACGGGGTTCCGCTTCGGATCGACCAGGACCCGAATATCCAGGAACCGGAAGATAAATCCGCGCCGGGAATCTTTCGAGGCAACGGCGCTTCGGTGGATTCGGAACTGGCGTGGCTTCCGTTGATTGAAAACAACGAGCGATTGTCCGGACCCATGATAAACCGGCTGTACGGGTGCACTAATGCGGCGCTCCTGGACCCTACCAACGGCATATTTTTGGTGACCCGGCTGGACGGGCCGGGACCGGACATCGCGATGGGTTTGGTACAAAAATCGGTTGAAGCTGAACAAAATGGACTTTGGGGACGGAGCTATTTCGACACGCGAAGTATCACGGATGGCGCGTACAAGCTGGGAGATGAGTGGATTTCCGGCGCGGCGAGATTGTGCCAGGTGAATGGTTTTGATCCGATCACTGACACCAATCCGGCAACGTTCCCGGCCGATTTTCCCATGAGCCAGATTGCGATTTACGCCGGGTGGTACACCGAGGATGTTGATGGGCCGTTTGCACAGCCGACAGTCGAGTTCATGCCCGGCGCGTTTGCATATCACTTGCACTCCTACAGTGCGGCCACACTGCGAAGCACAACAGAGCATTGGTGCGGCCCACTTTTGGCCAAAGGAGCGACCTGCACGATGGGTTGTGTGGACGAACCATCCATCCAATTCACGCCCGACGTAGAGACTTTTCTGGATCGGTGGATGGCGCGTGGATTCACATTTGGTCAGGCGGCATGGGCCGCACAGACCGCGTTGTCCTGGCAAACCACGGTTGTTGGCGACCCATTATACCGCCCGTTTGAAAACCGCCGGAGCAACTTTTTCA
Organism: uncultured Verrucomicrobiae bacterium; assembly: GCA_963845665.1. Classification (GTDB taxonomy): domain Bacteria; phylum Verrucomicrobiota; class Verrucomicrobiia; order Limisphaerales; family UBA11358; genus UBA11358. The sequence goes on along the minus strand of CAWJTA010000004.1, from coordinate 126,491 downwards.
CCAATTGACGCGGACGCACAGCCCGAATCTGCAGTGGTTTTACTGGCGCGTTTGTAATTTTTACCAGGCCAAAGGGAAGCCGCTGTTTGAATTGGAAAATTATCTGGAAGGCCTCCCTGCGACAGCCACGAGCGCCGTGCTGACCGAGAAATTGGCTGACTTGTGCGATCTGCAGGGCAAGCCGGATTCAGCAATCGAATTTTATCGACGCGCTTTGACGTTGGACCCGTCGCCCGAGCAACGAATCCAGATTCGGTTGGCGCTTGCCAACGAATTGCTCGCACAAAACCAAACCAGCCAGGCCATTGCCGATTATCGGGCTCTTCTGGAAGAATCACCCACGTACCCGGGCGCTGGAGCAGTTTCCAATAAGATCGCCACATTGGAACAGAAAATCTCCAGCGCGAAATGACTGTATTTTTCGATACGCACGCACACCTGGATTATCCCGATTACACGCAGGATTTAAGTGAGGCGATCGCCCGCGCGCAATCAGCCGGCATATCAAAGATTATCTCTATTGGCACAAGCCTGGACAGCAGCCGGCGCGCAGTGCAATTAGCGGACAAATTTCCGAATGTCTATGCCGTCATCGGCTGGCATCCGTCGGACGCGTCCGGGGCTCCGGATGATTTGCGGCCCGCATTGCGCGAACTGGCGAAGCATCCCAAAGTCGCGGCGATTGGCGAGACCGGATTGGACTATCATCGACTTCCGGAGGATGAATCGAAGCGCGGGGAATATAAGCGGCGGCAGGCGGCGGTTTTCGAGCAACAATTGGAGGTTGCGGCGGAGTTTGGATTGAACTGCGTGATTCATCAGCGCGACTGCTTTGATGACACCCTGGCGCAACTCAAGCCGTTCGCTTCCAAAGTTCGTGGTGTGTTTCATTGTTTTGGAGAAACCGCAGACCGTATGAAACAGGTCCTGGAAATCGGTTCACTTGTCAGTTTCACCGGAATCGTCACGTTTAAAAACGGCCAGAACGTTCGCGAGACGGTGGCCGCCACGCCGATGGATAAATTCATGCTGGAAACCGATTGCCCATTCCTGGCGCCCGTGCCATACCGAGGGAAACGTTGCGAACCGGCGTATGTTAAGGAGATTTCCGAGACGATCGCGCAAGTGAAAGCCTGTTCACTCGAGGAATTGAGCGCGGCGACGTGCCGGACGGCGCGGGATTTCTTCAGATTACAATGAAACAAGCGATTTCCATTATCTTGAACGTGTGCCTGTGCGTTTTCATCGCCAGTGGCGCGGTTTCCTTCGCCGACGATTCTTTGCAACTCCTTTTGGGGGTTCGTTTTCTAATGTTGCTCAACGCGATTTTGGGCTTCCTCTCATTCCTTTTGATGGTGCTGGTTTATTTCCTCATGGGACTTACTCCCCTGGTTCCCAAGCGGTTTTTTTTGCCAATTGCGCTCTTTCCCCTGGCAGGTCTTTTTGTTACGTGTCCGGCTTTAATTTATGGCGGCGGCGATTGGCTGCGCCGGGGTGTGGAAACGGACTGGGCCATTTCGCTCGGTCAGCTCTTGGTCGGCCTGGGCATCTTTCGCTGGGTCCGGGGCGGTTGGAAATTTAAATGGCCGGTTGTGGACGACAAGTATTTAGGAAACCGCGCGTTTAGCTGGCTTAATCTGTCGGTCTTTGTCCTGGTGAACGTTTTCGTATTGCTGCCGGCGGTTGCCATTTATCTGGCCATTTGCGCGGCGCTGGCCGTGAATCACTTTACCGCGGGATTTTTGACCTTGCGCACGACAGGCTTGACTTCCCACGTGAAACAATACGTCCGCAGTGACGGCAAGACCGTTGAATTGGTCCCCATGATGCATATTGCCGACGCGAAATTTTATCGGAACATTTCGCAATCTTTCCCAACCAATTCCATTGTTCTTATGGAAGGTGTGACCGATGAAAAACATCTGCTGACGAACGGAATCAGTTATAAACGCACGGCGCGTTCATTTGGATTAGTCGAGCAAGTGAAGACGTTCAAGCCCCAGGGAGAGAGAGTTCGGGCAGACATAGACGTGGACGAGTTTTCGACGAACACGATTAATTTGCTGAATCTTGTCATGCTCTTCCAGGCCAAAGGGGTGAGGGATGCGGCTACCCTGACGGCGTTGGCGACGTATTCGGCACCGCCGAACGTCGAGCGAGAGCTTTTTGACGATATTGTGAGGAAGCGCAACGAACATCTTCTGGAAAAGTTAAAAAACGAGCTGCCGCGATCGAATATCCTGATTGTGCCCTGGGGCGCTGCTCATATGCCGGCAATCTCGAAGGGGATTGAAGAAGATGGTTTTCATTTGGTTGAGACGAAGGAATACATGGTGATTCCGTTTAAGTAGAATTGGATTCGGACAAGAATTGGCGGAATCCGCAGAATTTTTAGCCACAGGAGAACCCAAAGAGCGCGAACAAATCCTCAGTTGAACAGATTGGTGTGACGGATTGCTTGATTGGGCGCAGAACTGGCAAGCGAGACGGCTGCGCTTCCAAGCTGGACAGGACCAGCCGCACATTTTTTTTGTGTAAGGAAGTAAACGTGTAAACGAGACTGTTTTAAAGCGAAAACCCTCGTGTTTATTGGGTTTTTAGGATTTTGGGGGGTGTAAACGGAGCAGCCCCCAAAAACATCGAACCACATCGAACGCCGAACGCCGAACGCCGAACGCCCGGCATCGGTGAGCGAAGAGTGGGGGTGGAAGATTGGAGATGGAAGATGGGGATCAGTCAGAGTCTCCTGACGTCGTCTCCTACCGAAAGAGAAGGTCGTACACATTTTATTTGCATAGGTTTTGCATGTGTGAACGAGATTTGTTTTTGGAGCAAAAAGTACTGTTTTATTGGGGATTTTAAAGATTCTGGCGCTGGCGAGTGTGAACGAGACGCGCATGCGTCCCGTGGTACGGGATGACCGATTCCGATGAGCAGAGCCGCGCGCGTAAACAAGCGTGCTCGCCAAACCTACGCCTGAGGGGAATCGCGGCGACGAGCCGTCGCCGCTCCTGAAAAAAGCACGCAAGTCCGCCATCTCCTTGACCTCCTGAACCGCATGAAGCTTTCGTTCGCTATGGCGCGGCAGGCCTTCCTTTCACCTCAGCCTCTCAATGTACGGCTTTTTCTGCTGGTATAACTCAAGCCTGCCTTCGGGAGGACAGCCGCGCGGTTTCGCAAGTCAGCGGCTTATTCCTTCGGACATTGTGCATTGATAAGACGGGCCTTCAGCCCTTGAGGCGTCTCGTGCGCTATTTCCTGGGGCTTTGCCCCAGGCTGGTATAACACCGCGCCTTTGGCGCTTGAGGTTTTCGGCGTCGTGATTCAAATCAGAATTCAGAAGCGGAACGGACCCACCAGGAATCGCCGCTCTTTTCCACAATGGCGTTGGTTGGGGTTTGGCCGTTGACGCGGACGTCCGAAATGGTGGGTTGTTTTGCGAACGGGCCTAATCGAATTGGAATCGGGCCCAGATTCTGATCGGAATGGATTTCGAGGAGCATTCGTTTGCCAGAGCGTTTCAATTTATAGCTCACGTGGGCAACGACCGTTTTTTCGGCTTTGTCGAAAAGGACTGGATAATCGGTCACGGCAATTTCGTTCCAACCGTAAGGCATTCGTGGATAAAACTGGATTCGATCGGGGCGTGTGTCGTCCAGGCCGATGACGAGGCGCAGGGTTTTGACAATTTCGGCTTCCTGCACGCCATTGCCGAGGTCGCCCATGCGATACCAGAACTGTCCCGAGGGCGCAATCTGGACGCCTTCGGGCACGATGAAATGATCGAACTGGTTGAAACGAGGGTCATAAATTTCGCGCGCGCCCCAATCCAGCATGGTTGTGGCGTCGCGCATTCGGTCCAAAAGGAGCGCCGATTGACTGACGAATCCCTGTCCATAACCCATGGCCTGGCCGTAGAACCCGAACGGATGATACGTGTCAATCAGGCGTTGGTAGGCCGATTCATTAACGGAACGCCAGTCGTCATTCTCATCGCCAGGTGCCCAGCCTTCATAATCAGCCCGGAAAATTAATGGACCGAGCACGGTGCTTTTATTTGGCCAACCGGAATGTTCGAGGGTCCAAACTCGCCCGTATTTCGGGTCGTTGATGATGTAATGTTCGGTAATTGCCTGCTGCATTCTGTCGGCCCGGTCGCGCCATTGGACGGCTGAGTTGGTTTCGCCGATGGAATCGGCCATCGTCGCGAGCCCGCGGAACGCATCCATGCAGATCGAGTCTGGATAAACGGAATAGCCGTTGCCCCCGGAGCTTTCGCTCAGTGTGTGCAGGAGACCGTTGGTGGATTTGGAAATTTCAGGATGATCGAACTGCCACAAGACCCAATCGCCAAGTCCTTCAACATCGGGCCAATGCGCGCGAAGCCATTCGTCACGGTCGGGTAACCATTGCCAGAGTTTATAGATGAAGAGCGTTGTCAGACCATGGCCATCGTTCTCGTAACTGCCGCGGTCGGGCCTGTCCACGAACATGCTAAAGTGTTGCGGCACCCGCGCGCCGTCGATTTGCAGGCGTGGTTCAGTTTCCCACCGACGGGCGATTTGGAGCGCCCAATCGCCGCAGCGCAGGGCCTCGTTCGTATAGCCGAGCATGGTAATTTCCTGAAGGCTTCGTCCCATGTCACGCGAATAGGCGACGTCGTTGTAACGTCCGAGACCTTCGCGGAACGTTCCAATGCCTTTGTAACCGCCCCAGGACAAAGCGTCTTTGGTGGACGTATGATACATTCCGGCCCCATCGATTTTGTTTCGAATGTCCTGGACGTTGTAATAGAAGGCTTCCGTCAGAATGTCGGCACTGATATTTCCTTTGAATGAAACGCGCGGGCCGGTATAGCCGGGAGGAAGGCCTGGCGCGATTGGGCCTTTGAAGCTTTTGTCCGTACTGTAAAGGGCGAAGCTGAGACGGGCCAATTCACGATGCGTTTGTTTATCATCTTCGCCGGCTGAGCGAAGGGGTTTCTCTGCGACGAACCGGGAAAACTCCTGTGAAAAATTGCCTGGGGAAAGCGGAACGGTGTTTGCGATTTCATTTGTGGCACCCGTTTCGAGTGTGAGTCCCCGGATTCCAATTGTTCCTCGCTTTTCCGGGGTCACTTCAAATGTAATGCTTACGATTGGAACAGGCCGGGGCTTGATTACGGCAATATAATTGCCGTCGGCGACCGGCCGGGGCGGATATAGTCGAATTGCGGACGTAAAGGCATTGCGAAGTTGCGCATCGGTTTGAAAAGGTTCGGAGTAATCGTAAAATATTCGTCCCCACCAAACGCTTTGGCCGAGGACCAGGGGATAAACCTGAGTTGTGCCATCGGCGTACGTCACTCCAATCTGGCCGAGCTTATCGCCGACCCAAAAACGGGTTGATTGGTCCAAAGGATCTGTCCATGCATCCACGGGAACCGCGGGGCGAATTATTTCGGAGGGACCGCGCCGTGAACGGCCAATTCGTTCTTCCTCGGAAATTTGGTCGGTCATGCCCAGGAGAAAGATGCAGTCAGCCTTGCCACCGACTTTGACCTGACTGGAACCACCATTTTCCAAGGGTAACGCTCCGGACATGAAAGGAACGCCGTAAAAATTGAGGATGGAGGGTCGAGGATTATTTGGTTTTAGCACGGTCGGGGACAAGCCGATGTATTTTTCGTCGGCGGCGAAGGCTGTTGCAGTAAGCGAAAGAAGAAGGATAAGCAACAATGGGACGCGCATTGGAACCTGAATTAAAGTTGCCTGATTGGGCGCCTCAGTATGTCTCGGGACCGCGGAACGACGATCACACAAGAATAGACTCTTCTTCGTAACCCGATTGGGCTGCCGCCAGGGCATCTTCACGATTAAATTCCAACGCTTCTTTCAGGGCCGATCGCAGGTTTTTCAATAGTTCAGTGCGAGTCTTACCCTGCGAATTGACACCAGGGATCTCCTCAATCCAGCCAATCCACCATCCCTCATCCTGTTTAACGACCGCCGTGAAATTGCCTTTCATTGTCCTAGATTAGTCAATTATCGAAGAATCTCCAAATTATTAAACGGTTTCAGCACCCTGACAGAGAAAACGCCCCAAAATACGTGTTAACAATAGCGCAACAGTGACCTTGCAAATTGAACTATTTCATTGCAATTTTTCTGATTGTTAGGTGACGGGAACCTCGGAGTGGGATTTTTGCTGGAGGATTCTATGATTGTGGATGGCAAAATGCACACTTCAAAAAGTGAAAAAGTTGTGAATATCCATGCTCCACCTTATTTCCCCTTCCATTCCGGCAAAATTTTAGTGACTGGAGGCCAGGTGCCCAGATCGCCGTTGGTCAGGGCCATGCTCCATGTTGTGGCGAGATAGCCGATAACGTGTTTGTTGTGGTCGCGTTGTTCGAGCGAGAATTGGCTGAAGGCCTGGGTTGCCTCCAGCGGCCGGAAGCCTGAAGGCCAGACGCGAAAGCCTTTGCTCAGAAAGAAGGGCACGGACGGATAATTGGGGTGATAGTCGTAATGCCAATCGCAAATAATGATGTCTTTGGGAATCATGTCGACGGCGGGCCAGGTGCCGTTCATGGATTCTTCGTACATGTGATTGCCCATGGTGTGCGCGTTCAGCAGGCGGTCGCCCCACATCAGCATTTGCATATGGCGCTCGCCGGTAATGTGCGCGTGCAATTTGTTGATGCATTCGGCAAAGAGCTTTGCAGGGTCCTCATCGTGGCAGCGCGGGCAGCTTTTGTCGGCAATGATAAAGACTTCGTCCATGCCCACGTGAAACATGTCCGCTTGAAATGCATCGGCGATTTCGTCAATCAAAGGAAAGACAATTTGATAGACCTGCGGGTTTTGTGGGCACCAGCTTCGGCAATAGATGCCTTTGTTATCCAGGAATTTTCCAGGTGTTTCGTCCAGTTGTGGATACTTTTTCAGCAACGGAAACGTTGTTCCCGCCCAGGATTGATGACCCAAACAATCGAATTCGGGAATGACGCGAATGCCCAGTTTCCGCGCAGCCGCCGTAAATTCACGGGCTTTTGCTTTTGTCATGTACCTGGAGTTGTGCAACTCGGGATGCGATTTAAAATCAAAGTTGTAGTTTACCTCGATGACCAGCACGTTGACGCCGGCGGCGGCAAGTTGCGGGAGTTGCTGTTGGAGAGAGGCTAATTGTTCATCGTCCCGAACCGGGACGTGCAGACCGCGCCAGGTTTCGGTTACGGAAATTTCAGGCGTTGACGGATTTGGGGAAAGGGTTCGGCAGCTGGTAATGAGCAACAATAGGGCGACGGAAAAAAAAGTAGTTTTCATTGCTTGAGAGAAAAATAGAGAAAGTGCTCTTCGTGAACCAAAAAATCAGAGTCTCGTACCTCGGCTACAGAGAGCCCACCCTCATCCCGGCCTTCTCCCCCAGGAGAAGGGGAATTGTCGTCAGATGGCTGGACAGATTGGGCCGCCAAGGCGATCCCACGGTTAAGTCGCGAGTGGCAGTGCCAGCTGCCGTTAGTCAGAGCCTCCTCACGTCGGCTGCTACGCCAATCAATTTGGCATCGAGGCGTCGCGTGCGTATTTGTCATAAAGTTTTTGTGAAATGGCCACGGCGTCGCCGCGCGGTTTGATCAAATAGTGTCCGCCCGTTTGGCGTGTCCATGCCACTTCCCAGTCGCGGATTTTGGCGTTGACGGCTTTTTCGTCGAGCGGCGTGTTGTTGTCGACAGAATCATTCAACGCATCCAGCCATATTTGCCAGCGATGATAATAAAAATCGCCCAGCAGGCCGTTCCATTGGCGGTTCGCGTAATCGGTGATGTTGTCGTAGCGGGTCCAGGTGGTGAGCAATTCGCGGGCGTTGCGCTCGCACATGTCGCGTTCGTCGCGGCTGGCGCCCCAGCTACGGGCGTCGGCAATCCAATCGCCCAGCAACCATTCGTGGCGCGTGCCGGCCAATACATCCATGTCGCGAATCAGGCCGAGCATTTTGTCACTATCGGCTCGCGAAGACCTTTCGCGTCATGCGCTTCGATAGGCCGCGATGATTTGCCGATTGTAACTGGCGCTCAAATTCGCCAGCACCTGACGGCTGACGTCGCAAAGGTCAAAACGATAAGCGTCCGACGTTTGCGCCTGCGGCGCGGCATCCAGCAAGAATTTCCAAGCTTCGACCAGCCGCGCCGGATCATAGTGCAACTGGGTGATTGGCCGGTTCTGGATCGGTTGCTGCATGACCGATGGCAATTTCGGCTGAATCAACGTTGGGCGCGAGCAGATGGCGGGTTTGATCGACGTGCGCCGTGCACCGCGGGCGGTTCGTCATAAGTTGTGGTCAGCCAGGATTTTCCACGCCTGTTCCGCCGCGGGAATTTTTGCGCCGTAACGGCGCTCCGCGTAAGTCTTCAGCCATGAATCCATGTCCGGCGCGTCGGCGCGCCACGAATTTTGCCAAAACATTTCCCAAAGAGCCGGGATTCACGCCAGTGGCTTCCATCAGTGCGCCGATGCCGGACATGCGGCCTTTGTGCGGGTCGGTCAGGGCCGCGTCCGGTCCCTGGGCCATCCAGGCAAGGCGTCCGCCCAATTTGGTGTTGCCGCCGAAACAATTGACGACGCACCAAAGCCAGGGCGAGCCGTCGAAATTATTGCGCAACCGCCAGTTCTCGTGGTCGTCGCAATACAAATCCAGGACCAGCACTTTGTCCTTGTCCAGTGCGTCCACCATTTCCGGGCGCGGATTGGCGCCCCACGATTGCAGGACCCAAGTGGCGTTGCCCATGGCTTTTTGAATGGCGCGTCCGGCGGCAGGCACGTCAATGTTATTGGTCGAGCCGCCTTCGTGAAACGGGTCGGCGTCGTAAAAATTCGCGCCACCGAAAAGATTTTGCTCGGCAGCGTAATAGGCCGCCGCGACTTTGGGAAACATCGGGTCGTTGGGATCCAGAATGTCCGGCCGCTTTAGTTTCACCCAATCGCCTTGCGGCATGGACATTTGCCTTTGGAAATTTCTCGTGAAAATCCGGCGGCACCATGCCGTAATAGCCGGGCAATACCGGTTCAATGCCCAATTCGCGCATGCGGGCTGATGATTTTTTGTCCCAGCGCCAGCCGCCGGGAGACCAGTTGCGGACGAGAGCGGGCCGCCGTAGCTTTCCATATTGTCCATTTCCATCCACGGCAAATGCGCCGGGTCCACCACCCATTGGCGAATGGCCTCGTCCGAATAGCCGAACTGTTTGAACGTTTGAATCCACGCGGATTCCTGCCCTTCGATGACCAGCGCGAGGTTCACGCCCTTGAGCGCCAGAAAATCCAGTTCATGCTCGAAATCCGGCCAATCCCACCACGCCATCGTGTAACCGTACGTGCAAAAATTGTAGGCATAACGAAACTGGTGCGGGCTGACGACATGGATTTTTGCGGGCAGCGACGGCAATGGACGCGGCAAGTTGAGTTGGCTCGCCGGCATTCCACGAAATCTCGCAATGGCAGGGGTTTTCCAGATACCAATTCAGCGCGGAAGCAATGGAAACAGCGGTGTTGCCGCGAAGAACGATTTTATCGCCGCGGCTTTCCACTTCAAAAACGTCATGGCCGTTGTCGGGTGGAATGGTTTCGACGATGAAATGCTGCGCGGCGTCGGGCACGACACGGGCGATGAGGGCTTCAGCGGCGCGGACTGTTGTTGAGGGCGACGTGTCTGCGGCGAGGTTGTTGGTCGCGAGGAACAGAGCGGCGAGGAGAATGATGAATCTTGCCATGAACCTATTAGTTAGAGCCTCGTACCTCGGCTGCGAAAAGCTCGCCCTCACCCCTGCCCTCTCCCCCAGGAGAGGGGGAATTATCGGCCGATGGTTGGACATATTGGGTGGGAAGCCAAGGCAAGCGATGGTTCCGCGAAATAGTCAGAGCGGACTCATGTCCGCTGCTACGTAGAAGACGGCCTCGCTCGCGGACCCGGCCAGCCAAACTCAACCGTTCGCCAAGCGGTTTCATTTTTTTGCCACTTCGGGGGCGTTGGCATTGGCCGGTTTGCCGCCTTCAAAGTATTCTTCGATTTCTTCGAGGGTTTTGCCTTTGTTTCCGGCAGGAAGAACGCGGCGGTGATGAAATAAATCACCGTGCAGCCGGCGAAGAAGAAAAACATGCGTCGAATAGCCGTATTTGCCGACGGTGGGCAGGAAAGACGGCGGCGATGGTGGTGGAAACGGTCTGATTGATGAGGAGCGCGATGCTCATGCCGTTGGAGCGAATGCGCGTGGGCATGAGTTCAGAGAGGGCCAGCCAGACGCATAACGCCCGGGACCGACCGCAAAAAATGCCATATAAACATACATGCGCAATGGCCGTCAGCCAGCCATTGCGTGCGTCCGGGACTGGCGTGATGATCGCATTGTCAATTTTTAGCGGAGCGGCTCGCGCGGCGTCGAGATTGGCAAATGGATTTTTGAAAAAAGCGATGACTTTGTTGGCGGGAATACAATCTTCGCGGGTGATTTCAATCGGCTTTGCCGACAAGTCATCCGAACGCTCCGCGGGTGTCGCGGCGCTGAAATCGCCATAGGAATAAATGATTGTCATCGTGAACGGCGCTGAAGGCGTCGAATGTTTGCCGCGTCGCAGCAGGCAGAAGATTCGTCGCAGTTTCCTGATTGAACGTCAGCGTCAGGGTTTGGTTCGTGGAAACCATGGCCTGCAATTGGTCCTTGACGTCCACACGGGCTTTTTCGGTGTTTAGAAAGAGCAATCCGATGCAAGTCATGGAAATAACAATTCCGGCGGTGCCGACGGAGAGCAAAAATTTGCGGCCTTTGCGGTCCACCAGGAAAACGGCGATGGGAGTGGCGCACAAAATTGACGAAATTGAAAATAACGGAGCCAAGGTGCGCCATGCGGTCGCCCATTCCGGCCTGGATCAGAATGGTCGCATTGTAACCGATGACAGAATTGATGCCGGTGGCCTGATTGCAGGAAAGGATGACGCAGGCCAGCAAAAAAGGAATGACATATTTGCGGCGAAGCAGCGATTCAGCGGATTTTTTCGCCGCGTAGCTGGACACTTTATTTTTCTCTTCGCGCCGCGGTTTCCTCCATTTCCTTCAATTCCATTTCCGCCTCTTCAGTGTTGCGCGAACGCAAGAAGAGCGGCGCGGGCAGCTTCATTTTTGCCGCGGCGGAACAGCCAGCGCGGCGATTCAGCCACCATAAAAGTCCGCCGATGACAAATAAAATTCCCGGCGGGAGCGAAACCCAGAAAACGCTGCGCCACGCGTTTTCTTTGGCGGCGAATAATTTTTGCGGCATCGCCGAGTTTGGCCACGGCGTCCACGTGATAACTGTAAAAAAGGCCAACCAAAGACGCGGCCAGAATGCCAGAGACCAGCATCCATTGAAAAATGCCCGTGCCCTTGCCGCGGCTGGAGGCGCCGAGACATTCCGCCAAATACAATGGCGCCGCGACGCCGATGAGTCCGCCGCTGATCCCCTGCAAAATCCGCCCACAGACCAGCAGCCCATAAGTGTGCGCCAGCGCAATCATCGGAACGCTGACAACAAACAGGACGCCGCTGGCCGTCATAATAGTCCTGCGGCCAAACATATCCGCCAACATGCCGGCGAACAGGGTCGAAATGACGGTGCCAAGCAAAACGGCAGCGACAATGAACGAGATTTGCTGGGCGTTAAGAAGGCTGCCATCGGGCAGAGTGAAAGTGGCCTGCAAATAAGGCAAAACGCCTGAAATAATCCCAACGTCAATGCCATAGAGCAGGCCGCCCAGTCCGGCGACCAGGAGAAGAAAACGGTTGTAGCCTGTCTTGTTGCTTCCAATGGAATTTGCGCTGGTATTCATTTTTAATGGCCGTTGCCGCTGCTGTGGATTTCCCGCGTACACAAAATCAAGGCGAATAGCGGCAAACAGTCAATAGAAAACGTTGAAACGTTGAAGTCTGTAAACCCTCCGTCGCTGAAGCTACCACGGAACCGCCGACGAATAGTGGTTCAATTTCCAATCGCACGCGCCGAGGCGCGTGCCGTCACGGCGGGCACGCCGTGACCCACCACGGGCTGGTAAAAGTTCCCACAAAACAATTTTGCAAAAAGCACAACAATCGCCGAATGTAAGACTGAGGAGGTTCAAAATAATGAAAGGGAAATGTTGCATCGTGATTTTCGCGCTGCTTGCGCCGTGTGCATGGGCGCAGATCGATCTGACGGAACTGCTGCGACAGGGAATCTTTGGAAAGCAGACCAATCAAAACCTGAACGGCGGCATCACGGAAACGAACGGAAACTTAGCGGCGCAAGCTACGAACGGCAATGGCTCCGCCGAGACGGCTCTTTTAGCGAACCGGATTTTTGGCATTGAGAGTTTAACCAACACGGTAGAAAAGGCCCTCGCGGTGGTCGCTAATTTCCCTGCTGACTCGGCTGATTTACGGAAAATGCTGATGCAGGTGCCAATGCTGCAGGACCGGGACGCCTGGCTGAAAGAGCATCCAGGATTGGGCAATCTCATTCAACAACAAGTGGACTTCATACTGGGGCTTCAAAAAGCGGAGCTGAAAGCCTTGCAGGCCGTGGCAGGAACCCAAACCGCCCAGCAGGCCCTTCAGAGCCCGAATGTTTGGGATAAAGTAAAGGACCTACCGCAGCCCGAACTCGAAAAAGTCCTGCCCACTCTCGTGCCTGACTCCGCCCTGACGTCGCTCTTGCAACAGCGGGACACTGCCGAAACGGTGCTGGCGCAAAAGCGGACGGTCATCTTCAGTGAGGCGGACCCGCAGATTCTGGCGCAAAAGGCTGAATTAACCATGATCAACCAACAAATCTCCAACCGAATCAGCGGCATTATGGAGGCGCTGAAGATACAACACGCCGTATCAGCAGATTCTGAAACGAGCGCGGAAAAAGACGAAGACCAGGAAATCGCGCGACTCGAGGAAATGATCGAAAACAGCCCGGATTTGATAAACACACCGGGCGATGACAGGCCACCACCACTGGTGGACGCCGCGGCCAAAGGCCAGCTCAGAGTCGCCGCCTTTTTACTGGACCATGGAGCCGAGGTAAACGCCGGAGGACTCGGCGGGCCACCGCTTGTTGCGGCAGCAAAGGCCGGGCACAGGACGATGGTTGAGTTCCTTCTGGAACACGGCGCTGATGTGAATATCGGCAGCGGCGCCGCGCTCGACGCTGCTATCGAGAATGGCTATGAAACGGTAGCCAGCACTCTTCTGAAGGCGTACGCGGATGTCAATGTGGAGAACAATATCGGGCAAACGCCGCTCATGGTCGCTGCGATGGGTGGAAAAACAAAGATTATCCAAATGTTATTGGACGCGGGCGCCAATCCGAATATTGCCGACAATGACGGCGTGACGGCCTTGAGCATGGCGGCGCTTGTGAATTCGCCGGCGGACCCGGCACCGCTAAAGTTGCTTTTGGCTGCAAACGCCGAGCCCAACGGCGGCGGATGTAACGCGCCGTTGCTTTGCGCCATTAACAATCGGAATACGAAATCGGCGGAATTGCTTCTTCAAGGAGGGGCAAATCCAAATCTGAAAGGTTTGGTTGACGACAATTTGAGAAATTTAGACAGGGATGGACTCAATTATACCAGCCCTCTCTGGGCTGCGGTCAGAATGAACGACGCTCTCATGGTCCAATTGCTCCTGAAATACAAGGCCGATCCAAACAGTTCCGAAATCAATAACTCGCCGATCATCTTCAGCGCCCTGGACAAAAGCAGTGTGCTTGAAGCGTTATTGGCTGCGGGCGCAAATCCCAATGTCATGAACCAGGACGGCCACACGCCTTTGTCCTTTGCTGCTCAAGACAATCTCCTGGAGGCGATCAAGTTGTTATTGGCAGCCAGGGCAAATCCGAATGGGGGCGCCTTCGATGCTCCATTGCTCTGCGCGATTGGCAAACACGGTTTGGGTTCGGCCGAATTGTTGCTTCAAGCGGGCGCCGATCCGAATATTGAATTCATCTGGGAATCCAAATTGCATTCAAACCTTTCTGCCGCCGGGCGTTCGGCGACCCCATTGTGGCTGGCGATAGACACCCATCAATTGCCAATGGTGCAACTCCTCTTAAAATACAAAGCCAACCCGAACGGTTCGCAACCCGGCAATTCCCCACTCATTTTTTGGGCGTTATCCAACCCCGATATTGTTCAAGCGTTGTTGGAATCCGGGGCCAATCCCAACGTCAGGGACGGTGACGACAAGACACCACTGACTCTCGTTGAAGATGTGTTATCGGGAAACAGCAACATCGATCACATTATTCCCCACCCCACAAAGAACAATAGCCGATTCGATGGTGATTTGCTGAGGCAGTACGGAGCTTTGGAAATGTTGCCGGATTGGAACCATATTAGCGTCAGCCGGGCCGCGACAAAATATTCCGCAACGATTTTTGAGAGGGGTACGAATGATTGGAACCAATTCACTCTATATGATTTGCTTGGCGTGCAATACGGCTTATTGAGCGCTTCGGTGCGCCCGAATTGGAGCCAGGATTCCGGTACGTATAATTTGGATCCAGTAAACAACAGCCTCTCGTTTCCCGATTTTTCGAGCATTGTTATTCATCGCCCGCCGGATCGCGGCACTGCCTGGACGGATTTGAAAATTGATCTGGCTCGCGCGTTGGATTCGAGTGATGGCGCCGCGGATGTGCCGTTGAAATTTGGTGACATTGTGGAAATTCCCGAATCGGAACATGTCCTAAATGCGCCGTGGACCGGGCTGACAACGAATCAACTAATAACGCTGGCGCATTGCCTGACGCGTCATTTGCAGATCAGCGTTAATGGAACGACAACAGCCGTCAAAATTGGGCCGGATGTGGAGATCGGAGGCGCCTGGCATAGCCAGTTCAATTCTTATGAAGTGCCGGGCCTCGTCAAGCTCACCTCGGAGGGATTCATGTTGTGGCCCGCCCTGGAGGATTCACAGTTACTGTTATCGTCCTCAGACTTGTCGCACGTGGTTGTGAAACGGCATGACGCGGTGACCGGACAAATTCATCAATGGACGCTGAATTGTTCAGATGCGAATTCGGCACCGTATTTTTGGGTACGGGACGGGGATGAGATTGACGTGCCGGAGGGTAAGTCGGATTACAGGACTAGTGGACTCTAGAGTTAAAGCGGTTCTCTGCGTGTTGCGTGTGGCGTAAAGTATCTATCCGTCTCGTTATCTCCCGCAATACGTGTGATCCCCAAAAACTCAGTTTACTTCTTCAATTTCAACGCGAACGTGGCCACGCGTTTGCCTAACGCTTCGCCGGTGAGTTTGTCCGCCTCATTCGGTGCGGCGTCGGGATGCTCCTGGCGGGCCTGGCCCATGACGCCGCTGAAGCTGCCGAGACGGTTCAGGCCGCTCTCCTGCATGGGCATTTCGCCCAATCCTACCCAAATCATGCCGTGCTGCATAGCGAGTCTGAAAAAGTAATCAAGCGTGTGCAGTTTGTCGCCACTGGGACTCCCAGAAACCGTGAAACCCGAAGCGAGCTTGTCGCGCCAGGCGCTGGTGAACCATTTGACACTGGAAGCGTCGGCGAAAGCCTTGAATTGCGCCGCCGGCCCGCCCATGTACGTCGAACTTCCGAAAATAATCGCGTCGCTGGCGTCAAGCTTCGTGAATACCGCATCGTTTTGGTAACGGCCCTTGACGATGTCATCGCCGGAAATGGAAACAAGGTCGGCGCTGACGCCGGAAACTGACGCCGCGCCTTTGTGGATGGCCTCGGCCAATTTGGTTGTGTGACCGAAACCGCTAAAGTAAACGACGGATACGATTGCCATAGTTACGGTCAACGTAATAGCTCGGTTTACACAAAATCAATAGAATTCTTCGAATCGCGTGTTGCGTCAGGGAATCTCAAGCTATTTCAGCGCAATGTTCCGCCCGCTTTACGGGCGGGGACGGCCCAGCGCGCCGTCCCTACCACAGTTAGTTCAGGTCAAACAGCAGCACCTGCGACGGTTTGTTGGCCTTGAGTTCAAGTTTTGCCTCCCGGCTGATGGCCGCGGCGTCGCCACCGGAGAGCGTTTTGCCGTTCAATACCACTTCGCCTTCGGCCACATGGACCCATGCATTGCGATTATTCGCCAGCGTGTGCGCAGCCTCCTGGCCGGCCTCAAGCCTGGCTAAAAACAGGTCCGCATCCTGATGGATGGCTATCGAACCTTCGCGTCCGGCTTTGCTGGTCACAAGATGGAACTTTCCAGTGGGCGCCTCCCGCAAGGATTTCTCCGCGTACCGTGGTTTGACTCCGGCCGCATCAGGCGTGATCCAGATTTGGAGGAAATGCGACGCCTCGGTTTGAGATGGATTGAATTCGCTATGGCGCACGCCGCTGCCGGCGGACATGTATTGCACCTCGCCGGGGCGAATGACGCGTCCGTTGCCCATGGAATCCTTGTGCTCGAGTGAACCGCTGAGCACGTAGGTGATGATTTCCATGTCCCTGTGCGGATGCGTGCCAAAGCCCATACCGGGCATGACCAGATCGTCATTGATCACGCGCAGGCTGCGGAAGCCCATCCATTGCGGCTCATAATAGTCCGCGAAACTGAAGGAATGATATGAGTCCAGCCAGCCATGTTCGGCGTGGCCCCGTTCATTTGCTTTTCGTAATGTCATCATGGGATGACTCTAGCTCACGAACCGCCTTTGGGAGAAATATCATGTTTTTGGGGTGAGTATAATCCAAATCTATAGTAGATCATGGGAGACGTCAGCGATTCTGTTTTGTCTTTCTTTTGGTTTATTTCCAGCCACATTGGAAACCACCGATTCAATGACAACCCCCAAAGGCAGTGAAACGGTAAAAGACGCAGTTACGCGAGAACGGGACCTAAATCGTTCGGCGGATTCCTCGGAATTTTTCGCCCTGCGACGGCCGTACCGGTCACGCTTTCTGACCCAGAGCAAATCACAGCACGCTATCGTTCATGGCAAACCAGGGTGTTGATTCTTACCATTTTGGGTTATGCGACATTTTATTTCGTGCGCGGCAATCTGGCGGTGGCGTTGCCATTGATCGGCAAAGACCTGGGAATTGACAAGGCAAGGCTGGGGCTCTTCCTGACTTTGCACGGGGTGGTATACGGCATTTCAAAATTTCTGAATGGTTTTTTGGCGGACCGCGCGAACGCCGCGATTTTTATGTCCACTGCGCTGCTGGCATCGGCGCTGGTCAACGTTTGTTTTGGTTTTGGCTCAGGAGTGCTCGTTCTGGGGCTGTTTTGGGTGATAAACGGATGGTTCCAGGGAATGGGGTTTCCACCATGCGCGCGGCTGACGAGCAATTGGTTTTCCCCCAAAGAATTGGCGGGGAAGTTTTCGATTTGGAACCTCTCGCATAATATCGGGAGCGTGGGCGTCTTGCTGTTATGCGGTTTTTTGGTCGGCGGAACATTGTTTGCGGCGAATTGGCGGCTGTGCTTTTTTGTGCCGGCGGCGATTGCAGCTGTGATTGCCCTGCTCCTGTGGCGTTTGATGCCTGATACACCGCCATCCGTAGGATTGCCGGAGCATGAAGGGACACATGTCGAGATGCCCGACAAGGGGTCTGATGAGGATTTCGCGGCTTTTGTGCGCCGCCAGGTTTTCGGCAATCCGTTCATTTGGATATTTTCGGCCGCGAACTTTTTTGTTTATACAATCCGGTATGCGGTTTTTAACTGGGGCCCGACGATGCTGATGGAAACGAAGCATATGCAAATCACACACGCGGCGGCGATGGTGGCCACTTTTGAGGCGTTCGGCGGATTGGGAGCCCTTCTGGGGGCCTGGATCACCGATCGGTTTCTAGGAGGCCGGGCTGGCCGGGCCTGCATTCTCTACATGGCGATGGCTGGAGTATCCCTGTTACTGTTCTGGAAGGTGCGAACGCAATCTGAGTTATTGACGATGGGGTTGCTGGGCGCAACGGGGTCCTTCGTGTACGGCCCGCAATGCCTTCTGGCAATCGCATGCATACAACTGGCGACAAAACGCGCCGCGGCGACTGCGGTGGGCCTGACAAGCATATTTGGTTACGCCAGCACCGTTGTCTCTGGATGGGGACTTGGGCTTCTGGTGCAAAACTATGGCTGGAACGCCGGTTTTGCGTTGCTGATCGCTTGCGCGGGTATCGGGACGGTTTTATTCATCATCGCCTGGCCGGCCAAAGCGCATGGGTATAAGGATGTGGACCAGATTCAGTTGAAAATCAAATAGGAAGAGGTCTCGGAGCCGGGAGGTTGAGTTTGGCGTGAGCAAAAAGCAGTGACGGGCATTTTTTCAGCAGAACGCTCATTTTTTCTTGACTTACGAAATGTTTTTTCGTTTATAGACGACAATACACGTTGTCAGGTTGTCTTTGCCGCTTCAAAGAGAGAAAAAATATGAAGAAGATGTTGGCGCTGATATTGATTGGGTGTCTGGCTTTGGCCGGCGGAGCGAAGGCACAATATTTAACAGGAACTTTGACTGGAGAGCAGTTTCCAGGGGGTCCGCCGTTCGGCAGTACTACCGCTTCCTCGATGCGGTTATTTTATACCAACATCGTCCAAAGCGCCTCAGGAACTTTTGCTGGAATCGTTCCGGATAATAGTGTGGTGACGACTTACGGCTCCCAAATTTCTGGACTTTCCACGACTCCAACCACGGCTTCGATTAATAATTTCTTCCGTTTTTCCCAGCAGGACGCATTTGGCGGCTTTCAGGCTCCCGGTACGACACCAATCAATCGATTTGAATTTAGCCTCGAAACGCTCATGGAAGACTCCTACAACTCTGGAACCGGCCAGGCGTTATTTACCGGAACGGGCACGATCACAGACACCACAGGAGCGTATGAAGATACAATGGCCGATTTGACTGTAACATTTTCGGATGCGACCGCCTATACCTTTAGCCTGGAGGCCGTTCCGGAACCGGCCACGATGACTCTGGCTGCCGCGGGATTGCTCGGGCTGATGGTGTTGCGCCGCCGGCGGTATTAATTCTTCTGACGGAACCCGGAATATCGGGGTGCCAGGCCGACCGGCAGGCCAGCCCAACCGAGTTTTCCAGAAATGCTGAGCCTTAACCAATGCAGTGGATGGACAATGCTCTGAAACTTTGCACATTGTTGATTCGTGAAAAATTTCCGGGAACCTTTGCCACGGTATCGTTCTCGTAAATGGCAATGGTTGATGTCCCAAAAATGTCATGGGTTGGGCCGATTTTTCCGAAGTACTTCTGGGAAAAATTGGAGACTGTTAAGTCCTTTTGGAATAGCTTGCTCAACCACAGGTCTTTGCAAAGACAAAGAAAATTCGCGATTTTTCTTGATAATTTGCTGCATTTATCATCAAATGGTTGTAGCAGCAGAAACAGCCCGTTAGTCACTCAAATATGCGATCTTTCGCATGAGTCGGTAAATCAAAATGATTTGGAAACCCGGCGAAGCAATGAAAAAACACAATAAAGCTTTCGTGGTCCCGTCGCTGAAGTGGAGGGGTGCTGTAATTGGGGCATTAACGGGAATTTTGTTTGCGGCAACGGCTATTCAGAGCAGGGCACAGATTTATACACTTTCCGTTTCGGACAGTACGATGCAATTGAACCTGGCGGGCGGACTGTCCGAATGGACAGCCGGCGGGGTGAATCAATTGTCCGATCAATGGTATTACTACAGCATCGGCGGGGGAGCCGAGAATCCGATTAATTCTATTTCGGCGGCCTCAACGCCTACGTTTAGTGGACTTGCCCTGGGCGGACGGATCATTGACACAAACCTGACGACCACGTATGCCAACTCGGCACTCAGTTTAACAACCGCATATACGCTTCAGGTTCAAGGTTCCGGATCGACTTTGACCAGCGCAATCACCATAGAAAACCTTTCGAGCAACAGTCAAACATTCCAGTTTTACCAACTTTCCGCTTTTGCGCTGGGAGGCACATCAGGGGGCCAGTCCGTTCAGTTCCTCGAAACAGTAAATCCCTATGGTGTCCTGCAAACAGGCAACGGTGGGATCTTGACTGGGACAATCAGCGGATTGACCGGAGGTACGTCCGCTTCCGTGGCAGAGATGGCTGGAATCGGTAATTTCGGGCTCGGAACTGGAAATCCGGCGCCGTCGTTTACTGACAGCAGCCTCACCGCGAGCGGAAACGCGGACTTTGCCTATGAATTTACCGCAACAATCGCTCCCGATTCCAGCGTCATTATTAGCGAATTGCAGACTGTACCTGAACCTTCGTCTGTGGCGGTAGTATCGGCCGGCCTGCTGGTCGTCGGCCTGCTGCGCAGGCGCGGATTAGCCCTTATCAGAAAATGATCAACAAACCTGGATTTCGTCGTCTCTGGCGGTTAATTTCTCAGCATTGAAAGCCCAATTCCCGTAATTATGAAAATTCGAACCTTCTCCCCTGGCAACTGGCCTGCGACCATGAGTTTGTCGTTGGCCCTGATGAGCATGTATCTGGCTGGTTGGGCATCGGCCCAAAACGTACCATTGAGCAATGGTGGGTCCTCAGTCGCTTTTAACCTTGGAGGCACGACGGGCGGGTCTGGTCCAATTGGAATGAATAATTGGACGGTGGATTCCGACCCCGGCGTCAACCAATTGGATCAGCAGTGGTTTTGGTACTCGGTTAATACCGGGACCGGATGGAGCACGCCGCAGTCCATTGATCAGATTGGCGATTTCAGCGACAGCGTCAATGGCAGCACATTGGACGTGTTCTACCAAAACTCGACGCTGGAAGTGGCGCTCGCGTATACGCTTACAGGCAGTGGCGGTGGTTCAGGAGGCGCTGTTTTGAGCGAGTCGGTGAATGTTCTCAACCTTTCATCCTCCGGTTTTGAAATCAATTTTTGGCAATACGGGCATTTCAATTTGCTACAAAATGGCCAGAATATTGTCAACATTGGAGGCTCGGCTGGCGCGTATTCGTTCGTCTCGCAATCGACAACCGTGGGTGGTAATGGGATGCAAGAAACTCTTAATAACCCGTATGCAAATTATGCGGAGGCTGGCGACCCAACGACTGTCATGAATGATGTGTCGCACGGAAACCAGCTAAACGGCACTACTTTTGCCGGGCCAGGTGACGAGGCTTGGGGGCTTGAATGGTCCGACACGGATGCCTCGGGCAACCTTTGGAATGTCTTGCAAGGTGAAAACATGTCTATAACGCCAACTCCCGAACCCGGATCAATTTGCTTATTTGCCTTGGGATTGGGTGCCTGCGGACTTGCCCGCCGGAACTGGAAACGCAAAATTTAGACAGGTAACCGGGCTGCGCCCGATAGAATCGTTTTGTCAACGGATCAACTGCGTTGACGTTAGCTGGCTGCAAAATCAAAAGAACGGGCCGGTCGCTGACCGGCCTTTTTTATTATTAGCAATTGAGTTTATGGGCAGGAGTACTTACGCGCCATCGCTGGGCCGTGTTCTCCTTGGCTTACTTGCAGCGTTCGTAGCCCTCGCAACGCTTAAACTACACGCGGGAGGCAGCGGGTTAAACACTGTAGTGGTCGTCAACCAGGACAGTTCAAACTCATGTCAACTGGCTAATTACTATTGCCAGCAGCGCCAGATACCTCCGCAAAATGTCCTCTATATCAATTGGACCGGCGGCAACACCCTCTGGGGCAGCAATGACCTGCAAACCACTCTGGTCACACCCCTTCTGAACATGCTCGCCGCGCGGCAGTTGACCAGGCAGGTTGATTTGGTTGTCCTTTCGATGGACATTCCATTTCAGACCAGCGACGGCTCCACGGTCAACGGCACAACATCGGCCTTACTCTACGGATTAAGGCTGGGCAATGGAACTGATCCGCTGGGAGTCACCAACAGTTACGCTGCCAGTGAGGGAATCTTCAGCCAGGCCGCCCCGCTGGTGGGTTCGCCTGGTTATTCGTTTCTGACAACTATGATTACTGGCGATTCGCTCGCGCAGGCAGAGCAACTGGTAAACCAGGGGGTCGCCAGCGATGGGACATTCCCACAGCAACCCGTCATTCTGGCCAAGAGTTCGGACATCGATCGCAACATCCGGTACGTGTACTTCGACAATGCCATCTTTAACGTGAACATTCTCGGGGTTTCCTCAATCCTTCGGACGAATACGGATTCGGTGTGGTGGCCAACGCCCTGCACGGGTTATGAAACGGGTTTGGCCGATTTCAGTGTGCCTCAGGCAATATTCGCTCCGGGCGCCATCGCAGACAGCCTGACATCGTACGGCGGCATCATATTCGAGAACACCGGCCAAACCAGTGAGCTGGCCTTTATTGACGGCGGGGCAGCGGGCAGTTATGGCACGGTAACCGAGCCGGACGATGACACGCAAAAATTTCCGAATCCGCTGGTATATTTTTATCAGGCTCGGGGCTTTGATTTGGCTGAAGCCTATTATCAAAGTATTAACGCACCGTTCCTGGGTCTTATTGTTGGCGAGCCTCTGGCCGCGCCATTTGCCCGGACCGGCAACGGACAATGGGGTACGAACCTCCTAAACGCCGTTTTAAGCGGCACGACGAACCTATCTGTGAATCTCAATGCTCACGACTCCGGCCGCCCCCTCCAACAGATGGATTTATTCGTTGACGGGGTCTATTTCACTACGCTGACCAACATTCCTCCTGCAGCCGGCAATGTGATAACCGCAACTGTAAGCGGTTATCCAATCACCTATACCATCCCTCAAAATGCGACTTTGAGCACGGTGGCCAGCGGTCTGGCCGCTTCAATTAACGCGGCCAGCGCGGCGACGCAAATCACAGGCACACCTTATGGCGACCGGATTCAACTGGAATGCACCGCCACGAATCCAGCCACCGTACCTTTTTACGTGGCTGTCAATACTTCCGGCAGCGCCCCTGCCCCTTCATACAGTGTCAAATATTTGCCGGATACCTTTCCACCGGAAATGATGGCGGGTTCGCGGAATCGAAGCGGCGCCTATACGATGACCGTAGACATTCCCACCGCACTCCCGTATGTGGTCCGGGCCTCGACAAATTTATTAAGTTGGCAGCCCATTTTTACGAATGACACTCCGGGGGTGTTGAATTTTACCGATTGGGGTTCCACGAACTTTCCAACCCGGTTTTATCAGATGTCCTGGCCGGCGCCAGGACCTCCACAGGTATCGGCGCCCCTCATGGTCGGGGGGGCCTTTCGAATGCAGGTTTCGGGCACGCCAAGTGAACCATGGGTCGTTCAAAACTCGACCAATTTGGTTGACTGGATTTCCATTTTTACGAACCAGGCCGGCGGCACCGTGGAATTTGAAGACACCAATTCTGCAGATTCCCCCTTCCGATTCTATCGAGCCTTTCTGATTCCTACGCCAGCCCCCGCGCTTAGTGTGTCGAATGTCGCAACGAACCTTACCCTGTTGCGCGTCAGCAACGCCTCGTTGCCGTTTAGTGTCGGGGTTTCGACCAACGCCGGCCAATGGACTCCGCTGACAACGAATTTCGCCATCGGAGAAATCCAAACAACCACGACGAGCGCTTCAGGAAGCAATACAGGCCTTTCAACGTTTTTGAGCGCCGCCCAGCCTCAGTTCGTAGCATCACAGGCGGTAGGAGTGCAGGGGTATAATGTCTATAGCATCAGCAATGCGTTTACCACGAGTGCCTGGATGCAGTTTACGTTTACCAAAACCAATGGCCAGGTCGTTACCATTGCCATCACAAATCAGCCCGGAGGAAATGCAGCCGCGCTAGCCAGTCAGGTGTACAATGCCATTAACGCCAGCCCGGCTTTGCAGGGAAACGACGGCGCGCAAGCCGAGGATTTCGTACTGAATTCAACCTGGCTGACTTTCAATATCTATGCCCGGAGCCCAGGCCTGGCAGCGGCTCAAATTCAAGTTCAACCACAGTGCTCCGCGAATGTCTATATGATCAAGCCGCCCCAGGGGCCGCTAACACAGGGGCCGCTGACACAGAACCTCTCCAACCTCGAACCTCGCAATCATCTTTATGTTACCGCTGGAGCAAGCCGACTCGCACTGACGTTTCCCCTGGCAACGACGAACCTTTCTGACGGCTACCATGTGTTGACCGCCGTGGCTTACGAAGGCACTGACGTTCGAACCGAAACTCAAACGAGCCTGCCCGTCCAAATTCAAAACAGCTCCTTGAACGCGACATTGACGGTGCTCGGCGTGACCAACACGGTGCCGGTTGGCGGGTCGTTCCAAATTTTGGTGAACGCCAATACCAATAATGTGAGCCTGATCACTTTGTTCAGCACCGGCGGACCGTTCGCCACGGTAACGAATGAATCCGCGGCGACCTTCCAGGTTGCAGGAACTAATTTTTGGCAGGGGGCGCATCCGTTTTATGCAGTCGTTCAAACGTTCAGTGGATTGCAGTACAGGACGCAGACACAGACAGTTACGGTAACACCATAGCGGAACGAATGGCTTATCGGATTTCAGGATTGATGAATTTGGTCCCGGAAAGCCAAATCGCGAGAATTATTTAGACAGAACGGACAAAATCAGCAGAATAGTTGGATGGACTTGAATGATTTTTTAGGGCCCAAACGGATAGTCGTCGACCTGCGCGCGCAGGAGCGCTCGGAGGCGATTGACGAGTTGCTCGATCACCTTGTAACGCATCAGAAGATTAAATCGGACGATAAGCGCGCGATTGCGGACGCAGTCAAAAAGCGTGAGATGTCAATGACGACCGGAGCCGGGTTTGGCATCGCGGTACCACATGCCTTGACCAATTTGGTTCCGGAACTCGTGGGGATTATTGGACGTTCGCGCCAGGGGATTCGTTTTAGCGCCCAGAAAGGCGAACCGGTCAATCTGGTATTTCTATTCCTCGTCCCGCGCGGCCAGTTTAAAGCGTACATGACAGCCCTGGCGGACATCGCAAGACGGTTGCACAAAAAAGATCGCAGCGACCTTGGGCTTTAGAATCGCGATGGAACTGCGCCACCTCCGTTATTTCGTCGCAGCGGCTGAGCAGGAAAATGTTTCGCGCGCGGCGCTGAAACTGCATGTCTCGCAGCCGGGCGTCAGCCGCCAAATCCACGACCTTGAGGATGAAATCGGCTTCCCGCTTTTCGAACGCAGCGCGAAAGCGCTGAAGCTAACCGATGCAGGGCGAAAGTTTTTGGACGAGGCGCGAGCGGTTTTGCTACGGGTGGATGAAGCCGTCAAAAATGCCCGGGCCGTTGCCATCGGGGCGGGTGCGGAAATTCATGTCGGCTATGCGCCGTCGCTGACCATTCAAATATTGCCGAAAGCGCTTCGGGCGTTTCAATCAAAATTTCCCCGTGCCCGCGTGTCGCTGCATGATTTGTCTACGGAAGAAATGCTCGCAGGACTTCGCGCGGGGAAATTGCACGTGGCGCTGATGGTACACCCGCCGCGCAAGATGCTGCGGGGCCTGAAATTTAAGGAACTGGCGCGTTACCCGATCTGCGTGGCGCTGCCGCTAAAACATCCGTTGGCCGCGTCCAAAACGGTTAATTTCGACCAACTCGCCGGCGAACCGCTCATCGCCTACAGCCGGGGGGATTATCCCGAATACCACGAGATGCTGGGGCGGTTGTTCGGCAAGCAGAAGCCACAAATCGTCGAGGAACACGACGGCGTCACCAGCATTATCGCCGCTGTCGAATCCGGGCGCGGTGTCGCCCTCGTGCCTCAATGCGTGCAAAGCATAGCCGGGCCGCGTGTGAATTTAGTGCCGCTGGAACCGGCGCCGGAACTGATTCCCGTCGGCGCGGCGTGGAAAAATGGAGCGGGCGTGGTGAAGGAATTTGTGGCGGCAGCGGCTGGAGATTAGAGTGCGCCTTAGTTCCAGTCGCTAATTCTGCCGAATACGGAAGAACTGCTGAGCATTTGTGAACGGTATCACGTACGGTGGAGTGACGTTGGTAGCGTCGTTGAACGGTCCGGCAATATTTGTGGCAGTTTGCAGGACACCGTAATTCCAATTCAAACCCGTCGCGTTGCCGTTGAGGTTCGTGAACGCGAGCCCGGACGGCGACAGCGAAATGCCCGATTGGTAGAGCGTTTGGACCTGGGCCGCGGTCAACGGATATTTGTAAATGGCCACGTTCGCGATGTACCCCGGGAATTGCTGGTTAAAGCCCGAGGAAGCCGTGCTCGCCCGGCAACCGATCGTCATGGGTGTTTCTGAGGAATTGGTGATGCCGCTGGAGGTGGGTATCGCCACGCTGGCGGCCAGCACGGCATTCGTATATAGCTGGACTACACCAATCGCCTCATTGCATACGCCCACCAGGTGATACCATTGGCCGCTGCTGCTGAGGGACAGGATTGAGCTTGCGTTATAGGCCGTGCCCGCGGCGTTGCGGACTGTGAACCGGTAGCAATCGGAAGCGCCGGCATCCAGGGCGTATTCTTCCTGATTGTAATAACCCTTAGCCGCGATCGTTGGTGTATTGAGCCCATTGTTGCCCGTTGAAATTACCCATGCCGAAACAGTGAACTCGGCGTTCGAACCGTTCGGCAATGAAAAATCCGGGCCCGTAATATTATAGGCGCAACTGTTTGCAGCAGCCACATAGCCAAAGCGTGCCGAAGTGGCCGAGGGATCTGTCAACGTATTATAACTCATCTGGCCAAGCAGTACGTTCGTATAAATTCCATTATTGCCACCCACATAATCTTCGGCAATGACGCCATCGTTGCCGGCGCTCTGTTGCGGTTCGTTCAGTGGCCAAAAGCCGATGGGATTCAGAGCCAGGGCCGCATGCGGATAGGACATAACCGGCGCCGGAACAACAGTGACCGACCACGAGTTCGTCGCCAGACCGGCGACGTTGCTCACAACACATTGGAACGATGCAGAACCACCTGAAGCAATGACCGATGGCAAGTAAGTCGCGCTGGTGGCGCCGGCCATCGGTACGCCGTTGCTCGACCATTGATAATAAAGCGGAACGCTGCCCTGGACTGAAATTGAAAAGGTAGGTGTTTCTCCCGCGTACAGTGTGAGGTTTGTAAAACTTGAGGGCGACTGGCCTGTGATTTGGGGCGGGTAAACATTCGTAGTCAGGACAAAGGTCGTGACTGAACTGGCTGGAATGGCCTCGGTGAATTGTCCGTTCACCACCAACGGCGACGCCAGCGCGGCCATATTCTTTCCAGAAGCCGTTTGTGTGATGGAAACCTGCCACGGTTCGGACGGAAAATCGTTTAAATTGTAGGAAACATTGAAGCCGCTGGTATTGTTGTTGACCAATACCAACACGAGCGTCGAATTGGCCGGGTTCCAGGCAGCCAGCGTGTTGGTGTCGTTGACTGAGACGATGTTGCAGCCGGGCCGGATAAATTCGCTAAACTGACCCATGACGTAAAATTTTTCGTTGATGGTATAATTGGTGGTGTAGCTGGAATTGGTCGGGGCCAGGAGCGAATTGAGGAGAAAGCCCCAACCGCTGGCGCTGTCTATCACCTGCCAGTAACACCATGCCCGCGCCCTCATGCTGTCGATGCCATTGTAAATGTAGCGTGCCATGGTCATTCCCGAGCCGTCAGAATCGCCGTACTCGGTGACCCACAGTGGTTTATTTTGTGAACTCGCTTCACTCTGTCATATCGGACGCGCCTGTGAACGAATAGGTATGCGTTGAGAGCAATGAAACATCGCTCAGAGAGGCTGAGGCGTAGCTATTAAGATCGTTCCAGCTCTGATATGGATCAACGTCCTCGGCAGCATCAATTCCTACCGAGGGCGCGATGGTTTGGAGTTGGGAGTACAAATCACCGACGACAACCGATTGCATGGCGGGACTCATGTTGCAGCCTTCCTGGGATGGACTGCCGTTATACCACTCCGAGCCATTCGGCTCGTTCATGGGCGTCACATAATTGAAATGGTCGCCATCCAGCACGGTCAGATTGCTCACCACAGTGGCCAGATAGACGGCGAATGGCACTTCACAGTCCACCTGAAGATTGTTGGTGTGGCTGGCGTTGCCAACCACATTACTGTTGACGCACATCCACCAGGGTGGGGAATTTGCGAAAGCATCTACGAGGTTCACCCCCCGAGCCCTGGCTTGCTGCAAAACCCAGCGCTGATTGGCGTCCGCATTCCAGTTCCAAATCCCATTGGTTGGCTCGAATCCCTGCATAATGGTGCGATAACCCTGGTTGGCAACTGGACTGGCCGGATTCTCGCCGCCGCCGATATTGTAACGGGCGATGTTCAACTTGAGTTGGCTAAAGGCCATGTTAACAAAATTAGTGCGGTTGGGATAACCCCCAACGACATTGGCCCACCAACAGAGCGACGTGCCCCAGCCTTGATAATTATTCACCAGAATCGAATTGGGATTAATCGTCGCCGTATAATCTGCCCGGACGACGGCGGGAACCGCCAGCAGAAGCAGAGGAAGGATCGCAAACAAACGGCGCCAAAGGCGAAGGCCGAACTCTCCTGAAAAAAACATCAAAGAACTGGAAAACTCGCGGGCATTGAAGCTGCCGCCGGGTATGAATTTGGAAAGGCGCATGATTTTCTGGCGGTCGCCCACATCGATTCCGATTCCATTCGTAGAAATGGAAACACCCCTGCCGTAGTGACGGTTACTTTGGGAAAACCTTCCGGCATTGTTCGACCAGGATGATTGCGAACGCCAGCCAAATGAATACCCTATCCTGCGGCCGTTGTCAATGTCGAACCGGCGAACATTATTTTCTCAGCAGCCACAGTATCACGGTCAGCAGAATGCTTAACAGGAGGCAAGTGACAATTGGAAAATAAAAATGGAAATTGCCCCTGGAGAATTGAATGTCGCCGGGCAAACGGCCGAGCCAACTTCGGCCAAAGCCCGACCAAAGGACTGCCCCGGCAACGGCAATTAACAGGCCAACGACCACCAGGAATTTTCCGAGCTCGTTCATTTTCTCTGCATTAAACATGCAACAGTGACCCATGCAACGCACGATTAATTCAATAACGGAATTGGAGTTTTGGCTGATGGCCGGCGAATCGCAAATCGCAAATCAAAATATGGAAAATTCGCCAAACCCTCGTATATTAAGCGCGTGAATCAGACCTTATTGACTCACGACCCGTTGGCTGTGGCCAGTGAAATCCAGGACCGTTACCAGAGCATCTTTCCAGGGGCGGGCCACTTTTTCGTTCCGCAGGCATTCGGCTGGGTTATTGACTGTTTCACTGGTTATTTCGAAGACTACCAACCCGTTGACACGCACTATCACGATTTTGAACACACTCTTCAAGGCACGCTCTGTATGGGACGGATATTGTACGGACGCCATTGTGCGGGGGCCAAGCCGGCGTTGACGCAAAAGTATTTCGAACTTGGCCTGCTGGCTATCCTGTTGCACGACACTGGTTACCTCAAAAAACGGGATGATACCCAGGGAACCGGCGCAAAATATACGGCGACTCATGTGAACCGAAGCATGGAATTTGCCGCGCGGCTGCTCACGAAGAAGAAATTCACCGGCGAAGACATTTGGGCGGTCCAAAATATGATCCGCTGCACCGGGGTGGACGCAGTCCTGACCGCCATCCCCTTCCAAAGCGAGATGGAAGAAGTCACCGGTCTGGCATTGGGCGCGGCGGATTTGGTCGGCCAGATGGCCGCCGAGGATTACGTGGAAAAACTTCCGGCGCTTTACGAAGAATTTGCCGAGGCGGCGGCCTCAGGCAAAAGTCAGGCGCGCTTTTTTGGCGGGTTTTCCAGCGTGGAAGATTTGATGAGCAAAACCCCGCTCTTTTGGAAAAACCACGTGCGTGAAAAATTAGAGCGCGACTTCGCGGGCATGCACCTTTTTCTGAATAATCCTTATCCCGACGGACCAAACTTTTATCTGAACCGCATCGAGGCCAATTTACGAAAGCTGGTTGGCACCGTCGCACGAACGGCATGACGGATGGTTGGATTTGTGGACTGATCCGGAGGAGCGCGTCCGCTGGGACATAATAAGACATATAGGTGGTATAGGACCTATACGCTATGCGGCGAATTGAGCGCACCTTTCCCCGTCGAGGATGAGGATGACGATGAGAATGATTCCCGGCTAGACCAATTGAGGATGGACTTTTTCCGGGTCTACGCCTAGGTCTTTGATGGCCTTGGCGACGATTTCGCGGCCGATCTGACCTTTTTCGGCCAGGGCGTACAGAGTCCCGATTACTGTGCTTTCGGCGTCTACTTCGAAAAACCGGCGCAATCGGGCTCGGGTATCGCTGCGGCCGAAGCCGTCGGTACCGAGCGTGAACAAGCCGCCGGGAACCCAGGGTGAAATTTGGTCGGGCACAGTGCGGACATTGTCCGAAACAGCGACGAATGTCCCCTGCTCTTTCGCCAGGAGATTTTCAACGTAGGATTTTTTGGGTGGCTCCGTCGGATGGAGCATGTTCCAACGCTGGCAGCGAATCGCGTCGTTGCGCAACAGTTTGTAACTGGTTGCGCTCCAGACATCGGCGCAAACATCATAACGTTCGGCCAAAATTTCCTGGGCGCGCAAAGCGGAATTGATGATGGGACCGCTCCCGAAAATGTGGGCCCTCGCTTTTTTGCCTTCCGGACCGGTTTTGAACTTATAAAGGCCCTTTAAAATGCCCTCGGTACAACCTTCCGGCATTGCCGGCATGGCGTGGTTCTCGTTGTAAAGAGAGATGTAGTAGAAAATGTCTTCGTTTTCCACGAACATGCGGCGCATGCCGTCCACAACGATGACCGCCAGTTCGTAGCCGAATGCCGGATCATATGGCAAACAGGTCGGGACGGTGCCCGAGTGCAGGAGGCTATGGCCGTCCTGATGCTGCAAACCCTCGCCGTTCAACGTCGTGCGCCCGGCGGTCGCCCCAAGCAGGAAGCCTTTGGCCCGAATATCGCCAGCCAGCCAGAACAAATCGCCAACACGTTGCGGGCCGAACATGGAATAGTAAATATAGAACGGAATCATCGGAACACCGAGCGACGCGAAGCTGGTCCCGGCCGAGATGAACGATGACATGGAGCCTGATTCAGTGATGCCTTCCTCGAGGATCTGGCCGTCTTTGGCTTCGTGATAATAAAGCAACGATGCCTTGTCTACTGGTTCGTAGAGCTGGCCTTTGGAGGAATAAATGCCAATTTCTTTGAAAAGACCGTCCAGACCAAAAGTCCGGGCTTCGTCTGGAATAATGGGCACAATATTACGTCCAACGTCCCGGTCCCGGACAAGCGCGCCCAGCAGCATTGTAAACGCCTTGGTCGTAGATACTTCTCCAGAATTATCGGCCTTGAGCAGCCGGGAGAATTCTTCGAGCGGCGGAACTTTTAAAGTCGACGGTTTGACGATTCGCGCCGGCAAAAATCCGCCGAGCACTTTTCGCCGTTCCAGCATGTACTTCGTCTCCGCGCTCTCCGGGGCCGGCCGATAAAATGGCGTCTCGGCGATTACGTCGTCAGTAATAGGGATTTCAAAACGGCGTCGAAACTCGCGCAATTCTTTTTCATTCAGCTTTTTCTGCTGATGGGTGATGTTGCGTCCTTCGCCGGCTTCGCCCAGGCCGTAGCCTTTTACCGTCTTTGCAAGGATGACGGTGGGCTGGCCCTTGTGGGACACTGCGGCCTTGTAAGCCGTGTAGACCTTGAGCGGATCATGGCCGCCGCGCAGTAGTTTATGAATTTGCTCGTCAGTCAGATGATTCACCAACGCCAGCAATTCAGGATATTTCCCAAAGAAATGTTTGCGGGTATAGCTGCCGGGTTCGACCGAATACTTTTGGAAATCGCCGTCAACGCATTCCTCCATGCGTTTGAGCAACAAACCGGATTTGTCCCGGGCAAAGAGCTCATCCCAATTGCTGCCCCAGATGACTTTGATGACGTTCCAGCCCGCGCCACGGAAGAGCCCTTCCAGTTCCTGGATGATTTTTCCGTTGCCGCGAACCGGGCCGTCCAGGCGCTGTAAATTACAGTTAATGACCCAGATGAGGTTGTCGAGATTTTCGCGCGCGCCCAGCGTGATGGCGCCCAACGTCTCGGGTTCATCGGATTCACCATCGCCCAGGAACGCCCAAACCTTCGGTTCTTCCTGCCAACGCACCAGCCCGCGCGCCTGCATATAGCGGTTGAATCGCGCCTGATAGAGCGAAACAATCGGCCCCAACCCCATCGAAACCGTGGGAAATTGCCAAAAATCGGGCATCAAATAGGGGTGCGGATACGATGAAAGCCCGCCGCCCGGCGCCAATTCCTGCCGGAAATTCTGCAGATGTTGCTCGTTCAAACGCCCTTCCAAAAACGCCCGCGCATACATCCCAGGCGAGGCATGGCCCTGAAAGAAAATGAGGTCACCCGGGAAATTTTCAGTTGCGCCCCGGAAGAAATGGTTGTAACCGACCTCGTAAAGCGTAGCCGACGACGCGTACGTGGAGATATGCCCGCCGACATTGGTGGTCGAATTGGCCTTCACAACCATCGCCATGGCGTTCCACCGCATGAGGCTCTTGATGCGACGTTCGATTTCCCGGTTTCCAGGGTATTTCGGCTGCTCTTCCGGGAGAATAGTATTAACGTAAGGCGTGGTCGCGCCCGCCGACGGACGTGGGGCGATGCGCAATTGGTTTGCCAGTCTTTCCAAGAATTTGGCCGTTCGCTCCGGACCTTGATTTTCGAGGGCCAACTCGATTACCGACTTCAGAGATTCATCCCATTTATCGCCATTGCCATTCGTATAAGACCGGCTGGCGGGACGCGAACTGTAAATTTCTTTTGGTGTTTCGACGTTCACTTTGATTCAATTTTCCACAATGTGCCTGAAAACGCGAAAGAATTATAGCTTAACTTCCGCAGTCTGCGCTAGTGAAATGTTGAACCGTAAATGCGTTGAAACGTTGAAAAATTGAAGCAATGTTGCGTATATATCGTTGTCTATGAATTGTGAAAGAGGCACAAACCGTCCCCCGGCTGCGGGTTCGGACGCCTTCCCGGCATCTGTTTGGGAACTGGCGGCGAGGACGCCCGCGCAGCGCCGTCGCATCCCCACCTTTTCAGACCATGGAATTTATTGATTTGAGTTTCCCGACACCGGCGGAGAATCTGGCCTGCGATGAAGCCCTGCTCGACTGGCGTGAAGAGAACGGCGGAACTGGCATTCTGCGCTTTTGGGAATCATCCGAACCGTTTGTCGTCGTTGGATACGCCAATAAGATCCAGGCCGAAGTGAATGTGGCACAGTGTGAGGCGCAAAATATTCCCATTTTTCGCCGTTGTTCGGGCGGCGGAACGGTTTTGCAGGGGACTGGTTGTTTGAACTATTCCCTGATTTTGCAAATGGTGGAAAATTCCTCCCTTTCCGAAATTTCCGGCGCAAATAAATACATCATGGACCGGAATCGTGAGGCGATTCAGTCTATCGTCAGCGATTCGCTTCTGGTAAAAGTGCAGGGCCATACAGACCTGGCTGCCGCCAATCCTTTATTGTCCGTCTTTCGAAAGTTCTCTGGCAATTCGCAGCGGCGGCACAAGGCCTTTTTGCTTTTTCATGGGACATTTCTATTGAACTTTGATCTGGAACTCATCGGAAAATATTTAACGTTTCCCTCACGCCAGCCGGAGTATCGCCAAAGCCGCCGTCACACAGATTTTTTGATGAACCTGAACTTGCCGGCATCTGCCGTGAAGGAGGCCATGATAAAAATCTGGAATGCGGGTGCACCCCTGCAAACGCCCCCGCTGGCCGGCATTTCGGCCCTCGCGCGCGGCAAATACGCCATGCCGGAATGGAACCGGAGATTCTTTCACCTTTGAAATCAGCTGGATTGGCTTAACATGGCCGAATGAGTTCCGCCCCGCACCTCAGCGCAGAGGCCAAAGCATCGCTGCCGCAGCATGTGGCCGTGATCATGGACGGCAATGGCCGCTGGGCGAAACTGCACGGTCTGCCGCGCATCGAAGGCCATCGCGTGGGCGCCGAATCAGCCCGGGCCATCATTCGCGCCGCCGGGGAGCTGGGAATCAAATACCTTACCCTCTACGCGTTTTCAGCGGAGAATTGGAACCGGCCAAAGGAGGAAGTGGACGCGTTGATGAAATACCTGGTCCATTACCTCAAATCAGAAACTCCGGAACTGAATAAAAACAATGTGCAGCTTGAAGTCATAGGCCAGATTTGGCGTTTGCCCGAAAATGTCCAGGAACACCTCAAAAAATCCATCGCCACATTGTCCAAAAACAACGGATTGACTCTGGTGATGGCGTTAAGTTACGGCAGCCGAATAGAAATCGTGGACGCCGTGCGCGCCATTGCCGAAAAAGTGCGGCGCGGCCAATTGGAAAACGCGGACATTACGGAAAAGGTCATCTCCGACCATCTCTGGACGCGAAACATCCCCGACCCGGACTTGCTCATTCGTACGAGCGGCGAAATGCGCGTGAGCAATTTTTTGCTCTGGCAAATCTCGTACGCGGAATTGGTCATCACGCAGACCCTTTGGCCTGATTTTCGCAAACCACAATTCCATTCCGCTTTGGAAGAATACGCGCGTCGGCACCGGAGGTTCGGCGGGATTTAGGGTTAATTCGGGAGCGCCATAGCGGTCTCGAGACTGGCACCGGGACGGTGCCTTAACCGGCAGGCGAGACGCCTGCCGCTACAGGATCGTGGCGTCGGAATTAAGACCTGCCAACTTTAGAGCTTGCTTGCATTCGCGGAAAGAAGGCTTAGAATTTCGCCTATGAAGTTTGCATTGGCAATTTTGGTTTATTTGCTCATGGCCGCGATTCTGGGCGCGGGAATCCTGCTGATCGTTTCGGGAAAGCCATTATTTCTCATCATTGCCTTAATCGTGTACGTCGTGGCCTTTGGCAAGCTCGGCTGCATGACGCACTAAAACCGTCCGGTTATTTACCCGGCACAGGGAACCTGCCCATCATTGCGGAGAGAATTTGCTGGGACGGCCAGCCTTTCGAAGCAGAATTTCCCGCGAATATGCCCGATGCCAGTGCCGTCGCTCCTGAGGTTCCTTCAACTTCCCAATTTTGGCCGTCATAACCGAATACCCCGGTACCTGGCAGTGCAATCATGGTCGGGTCATTCCAGTAATTTGCGTAGGATGCAAGCTGACCAGACTGGCCCAAAGCAGTGACAGCAATAGCGCCCGAAGCCGCCGCAGGGTAATAAGGACTGTCCGTCGGAGTATTGCCTGCAGCGGCAAATACGGTAATACCATCCTGCTTAGACTGATTGATGAGGGCGTCCAAAGTCGGGTCATCCTGCTGCGCTCCCAAACTTAGATTGATTGGATTATCCCCGGCATTGACCGCATCCGTAAAGCCTTGCATCACGTCCCATGTCGTTGTCTGTTCTCCGGATGCATAAACGTCGAATGGCTGGATTTGCACCGAGGTTTGTTGACTGCCGGTTGTATTGGCAATCGCCTGCAATACCAGCGATGCCATGGCATCGCCGTGTGTCGGGCCGGAATCGGTTTCCGTTCCACCGGCGACATTCACACCCGGGAGGAGAAATTGAGAGGCACCCGCGCCAAGCGATTGCGGGTCGACGGCCGTATCGACCAAACCGACAACGACTTTTCCCGAAGCCGGCGGCGGGCTGAGTGTCAAAGGCATCGAGGGAGCGCCGGACGAAGCAACGGCCTGAGGCGTTGGCGGCGGGTCGTAGTAATTGTCGTAACCCACAGATTGAACGTCACTATCCGTCTGAAGTTGGGCCAGCGCGTTGGCCGTCGCGTTTTCATCAGTAAATTGCAAGCGATAAAGACCGTATTTATCCAGCTGCCCGGTTACTTTCGCACCCAGCATTTTCGCAAGCGCGTTAATGTCCGTTCCCGGTTTCACTTTCACCAGCAATTCATTCGCGACATGCTTCGGCTTTTCCGAGCTGACCAGATGCGTCGCGTTTTTCATCGTGGTCCGAAAAACATAGAGTTGCCACGGCGAATTTGATTTGGGAACCAGGGCGAAATTCAAATCCCCAAGCAACATTTTAAGGGCGTCGCCGGAAGGAACATTTTTGAACTGAGTGGAGGCGTCCAGAGTGGAACCCGGTTCCACATAAATATGCCAGCCCGTCTGAACGGCGATGCTCGTGAGCAACGGCAGGAGGGCTTCATGGTCTACGCTGGCGTCCACCGTGCCGGCGCCCTTGTGCCAGACCAGCACGTTGGTCTGCGCATAAGCGCCCATGCTCACGGCCACAGACAAACATACAATCGCCGCAATTTTAAATAACCGGTTCATCGTCTTGCAGAAGCCTGCATCCTAACGGTTTGCCTCACTGTAAAACAGGTAACAACAAATATCAATGTGTTTTGACCGTCGGATGCCCTCGTCCATTACTTTTTCTCCGCCAGCACTGCCTGGACCCATGACTGATTCTCTATATACCACCGCACCGTTTCGCGGATTCCGTCTTCGAATTTATGCGCGGGCGTCCATCCCAAGTCATGTTCAATTTTAGAGGCGTCGATGGCGTAACGGCGATCGTGCCCGGGACGGTCTTTGACAAACTGAATCAATTTTCGGGTCTGGCCGCCGGCCGCCGGTTTGAGTTCGTCAATCAAATCGCAAATGGTCTCGACGATGCGAATGTTCGGCCATTCGTTTCGGCCGCCAATGTTATAGGTCTCGCCGGTTTCTCCCCGGGCCAATACGGCCCAAAGCGCTTCCGCATGGTCGCGCACATAGAGCCAGTCTCGAACGTTCATGCCGTCGCCATAGACAGGAATCGGCTTGCGTCCCAGCGCGCTTTGAATCACCACTGGGATCAATTTTTCAGGGAATTGATAGGGGCCGTAATTGTTCGAGCAATTCGTGATAACCGTCGGCAGGCCGTAAGTATGATGGTAGGCGCGCACGAGCATGTCGCTGGCGGCTTTGCTCGCCGAATAGGGCGAATTTGGCGCGTACGGCGTCGTCTCGGTAAAAAATCCAGTCGGCCCGAGCGATCCAAAGACTTCATCGGTCGAAACGTGATGAAATCGCACCGATGGGCCGCTGTTGGGCCAGCAGGCACGGCAGGCCTCCAGCAGATGGAACGTGCCGTTCACATTCGTATGGATAAAATCCCCCGGCCCGGAGATGGAACGGTCCACGTGCGATTCGGCCGCCAGGTGCATGACATGGGTAATTTCGTGCTGCCGCACCACGCGAAGCGTTTCAGTTTTGTCGCGTAAATCCACTTTTTCGAAAACATATTTTGGATGGTTCGAGATTTTCGCTAGATTTCCCAGATGGCCGGCGTAAGTAAGGCAATCGAGATTGACGAGTTTCCTGACTTCGGGACGGTCAATCACATGGTGAATGACATTTGAGCCGATGAAACCCGCGCCGCCTGTGATGAGAAGATTCATTTTTCTGATTTCCATTTTGTCAGCGAATCCTCCAGCGCTTCGTGCACGTCGCGCATCTTCACGCCCGCGGCCAAAAGTTTCGACACATCCATCACACAGTTGGAGCGCGGCGTTTTCGCAGCCTGCCCGTAAAACTCGTTGTCATCCTTCCAAAACTCAAACTTCCGGCCCGGTTTGAGGATCTTCTCGACCCGTTCTATCACTTGACGGCTGGTGATAAACCCCTGATTGGTCACATTGTAGGTGCCAAACGGCGCGCGCTTATCCCAGAGATCCAAACAGGCCCGGACGAAATCGGCCCGATGGGATATGGAATTCACGTTGTCGTAAACCTTTGGGTAACGCTGGAGTTTGCTCAAATAATTTCGCGCGTTGTCAAATTCATCAAAGGGAATCCGCAAACGCCAAATATAACTGCGCCCCACCCCGGAAATTCCTTCCTCCGCCAGCGCCTTTGTGCCGCTGTAGAAGCTGCACGGCAAATCGCGGAAGGAAAAATTGGGCACGTCTGTTTCGATGAAACCCCGGATCTTATCCGGCGATTTTTCCAACACGGCGCGCGCCTCGGGTTTGGTCATGTCTTTTTCCGTCGTGACACGGCCGTCTTCGACTATTTTTGCTCCGCTAAAAATACAGCCGCTGGAAACGTGGCCCCACGGGATGCCGGCCGCCGCGCACGCGTGCGCGATGGTTTGCGGCAGCAGCGTATTGCCGGCCAGGGTGTCGGCCTTTGCGTTTTCGCAGGCGTCCACGTTTGGCTTGCCGGTGTAACCGGCGGCGTTGATGACAAATTCCGGTTTCTTTGACGTTAGAAATTCGATCAGCACATCGAATCGGCTATAGTCCAACCGTCCCCGTGAGACCGACACAAAGTCGCGCTTGCGCCGCTGCAATTCTTCCGCAAAAGCGGTTCCGATATAGCCTGATGCGCCAAGTAAGAGAATCATTGTTTTAGTCGTTTTGCTTCGGCGACCACTTCGCACAGGTAATCGCGATATTCACAGCGCGGCATTTCACCGGCGAGTTTTTCGAGTTGTTCCAGGGACAAAAATCCGTGTCGAAACGCCGCTTCCTCCGGACAGCCTATTTTGATTCCCGTTCGTTTTTCGATCGTTTGCACATATGCGCTGGCGTCGTGCAGACTGCTGCTCGTGCCGGCATCCAGCCAGGCAAAACCACGGTTGAGCCGATGGACGCTGAGATCGCCACGGCGCAGATACGCGACATTCACGTCCGTGATTTCCAGCTCTCCGCGCGCGGACGGCTTCAAATTTTTTGCGATGCCAATCACGTCGTTGTCATAAACATAAATTCCGGGCACGGCGTAACTGCTCTTGGGCTGTTTTGGCTTTTCCTCGATGGAAATGGCCTTGCCATCGTTAAACTCGACAACGCCGTAACGTTCCGGGTCATTGACGTGGTAGCCGAAGATCGTCGCGCCGGATTTGAACTCTCCGAGCACGCGGTAAAAAGAATCGCCGCCGTTAAAAATATTGTCGCCCAGGATCAACGTGACATTGTCCCTGCCGATAAAACTTTCCGCGATGAGAAAGGCCTGGGCAATGCCTTCGGGTTTGGGCTGTTCGCGATAGCCGATGGAGATTCCAAAGCGCGAGCCGTCGCCCAGCAACTGCTTGAACCGCGGCAAATCATGCGGCGTGGAAATAAGGCAAAGCTCGCGAATGCCCCCTTCGATGAGCGCCGTGAGGGCGTAATAAACCATTGGTTTATCATAGACGGGTTGAAGCTGTTTGCTGGCGACGAGCGTAAGCGGATACAGCCGCGACCCGGAACCGCCGGCAAGGATGATGCCTTTCATTCTGACAGAATATGTTTTTCCGGCGAAGAATTAAAGCAGAAGTTGGGGGGTAGGGACGGCGCGCTGCGCCGTCACCGCCCGTACAGCGGGCGGAATTTTCGCGGTACGGCGTCCAACCACACTCGTTGCGCCGGTGCCAGCGCCACCTGCCATAACGCATCGCATGTCAGGATGTGCCCAGCCATCACCGCAAGACAGATTGGTGGATTAATGAACACAAGAATTTATGTTGCGGTTCGAGACAGCGCATTTAGAATGATGCTCTCGATGAAATTCCTGTTTCGCATTTTTTGCCTCGGGCTGGCGATGTTTGCCTTCGAGGCTTCGGCGCAAGTAACTGTGGAGATGACTTTGGACCAGGGGCAGTTTCTGCCGGGCGAAGATTTGGTGGTCACCGTGCATGTCACCAACCACTCGGGCCAATTGCTGCATTTGGGTGATTCGAACTGGCTGTCGTTTTTCGTACAATCCAGTGATGGCACGGTCGTTGTGAGGAAATCGGCCCCCCCGGTTAAGGGCTTTTTTGATTTGGATAATTCGGAAGTGGCGATCAAGCAGGTAAACCTTGGGCCTTATTTCAATTTACAGCGCACCGGGACTTACCGCGTGACCGCCAACGTCCACATCGCCGCGTGGAACGTGGACGTCGGCAGTCCGGCCTCAAGTTTTGATGTCATTCAAGGGTCGCAAATGTGGTCGCAGTCCTTTGGCGTGCCGGACCCTGAGATGCCCGACCAGCCCCCGCGCGTGCGCAAATACACGTTGATGGAGGCAAACTATCTCAAGGACCAGCTGCGCCTGTACGTCCAGGTTAGCGACGAAAGCGACGGCACGGTTCTGAAAGTGCGAGCGATAGCGCCAATGATATCCTTCAGCCAGCCGGAAGCGCAATTGGACCGCGCCAGCAGATTGCATGTGCTCTGCCAAAGTGGCGCGACGGCCTTTACCTACTCCGTGATTGGCACGGACGGCAAAGTGGTCGAGCGGGACGTTTACGATTATATCACCACGCGCCCGCGTTTGGGCGAGGACAACGACGGCAACATCATTGTTCGGGGCGGCGTGCGTCGAGTCGAGTCGAACGAAGTCCCGCTGGTAAAAACACCCGAACAACTTGCCCATTGAGCCGGAACCCGGTCTGGCCGTCCGAACAGGCGACTATTGCCCTCCCTGTTAGGTATTGCTGATAGGGCACTTTGAGGATAAACTTTCGTCATGCTTCAAACGGCGCTGGAGACAAAGCCGTCTCAGGTTACAAAATCCGCGCGCGACATTCATTTGTCCGCGTTTCGTTATATGCTGATGGCCAGGGCGTTGGACGATAAACTGGCCGCCCTATTTCGAGCCGGGAAAATCCACGGCGGCGTCTATCTTGGCCGCGGACAGGAGGGTCTGAGCGCAGCCATTGGAATTTCCCTTCAAAAGGGCGATGTTTTCGCGCCACTGATTCGCGATGGCGCCGGACGCCTTGCATTTGGCGAAACGATTCTGGATGCGGTGCGAACGTTTTTAGGCTCGACCCACGGTCCCATGCGCGGGCGCGACGGCAACGTTCATCGCGGAAACGTGGCCGAAGGACTGCTCCCTATGATCAGCCATTTGGGCGCAATGATTTCCGTAGTGAACGGCATTTTGCTGGCGCGCCGATTCCGGAAGAAATTCGGGACCGTCGGCGCGGCGGTCATTGGCGATGGAGCCACTTCGACCGGCGCGTTCCACGAATCGCTCAACCAGGCTGCCGTTGAAAAATTGCCGCTCATCCTGGTTGTCGCCGATAACCAATACGCCTATTCCACACCCACTTCCCGGCAATTTGCGTGCGAAAGCCTGACCCATAAGGCCGTGGGCTATGGCGTGGATGTCCATGCGGTTGACGGCACGGATTTTTCGGCCTGTATCAAAGTCCTGGGCGATGCAGTGTCACGCGCTCGGCATGGGAGCGGTCCTCAATTGATTATTGCAAGTTTACTGCGCCTGTGCGGGCACGGCGAGCACGACGTGGCCGATTACGTGGATCCCGAGTTGAAAAAATCCCCGCTGGGGCGCGACTGTCTGAAGGTGGCGCAGGAATTTTTGACGCAAAAACAATGGATCGATGAATCTCAGCTTGCCAATATGAAGGAAGAGATTGCCCATGAAATTGAGGCAGCCGTGGCGCAGGCGCAGCGCGAACCCACCCCCGACCCGTTTGCTGAGGAATGGCGCGCCCTCGCCTCCGAAGATCTAAGCGAGGGAAATATCGAATGAAACAGACCCATTTATTCAATCCATCCCGGACACTGCTGCTGTGAGCCTGACTTATCTGGAAGCCATTCGTGAAGCGCAGGCGCGCGCATTGCGCGACGACCCGCGAGTTTTTATCTACGGGCAGGACGTTGGCGCATTTGGCGGAGCGTTTAAAGCCACGAAGAACCTTGCGGTGGAATTTCCCGGACGCGTGCTGGATTCTCCCATTTCCGAGGATGCGATGGTCGGGATGGCGGTGGGCGCGGCCATCGAAGGGATGCGGCCCATTATAGAAATGCAATTTGCCGATTTCTCGCTCGTGGGTTTTAATCAAATCGTCAATCAGGCCGGTACGTTATTCTGGCGCACAAAGGTGCCCTGCCCCATCACAGTGCGGCTGCCCTTTGGCGGGACCGTGGGCAGCGGCCCGTTTCACAGCCAGTGCATCGAAGCTCTCTACGCACATTATCCGGGTTTGATCGTCCTCATGCCTGCCACGGTCGAAGACGCCTACTCGATGCTCCTGGAGGCCGTTGCCCTGGATGATCCGGTCATATTCTGTGAGCACCGGTTTCTCTATTACCATCTTAAGGCTGATAAATTACCGCTTGAAGCGCTGCCAGTTGGCAAGGCGCGAATCGCGCGCGAAGGCCGCGACCTGACGATCGTCACCTACAGTGCGATGCTCCACGAATCCATTGAAGCCGCCAACGAACTTTCCAGCGAAGGCTGGGAAATCGAGGTTGTTGATTTGCGGTCGGTGAAACCGTTGGACACGGACACGATCGTGGCGAGCGTCGCGCGAACGGGAAAGCTTCTGTGCGTCGGCGAAGCGTGGCCATGGGGTGGTGTGACGGCTGAAATCGTTTCTCGCGTGGCCGCCGAAGGCTTCGGCCTGCTGGATGCCCCGCCCCAACGTCTCAACGCCAGGGACACGCCCGTCCCCTATCACCCGAATCTTTGGAAAGCACACCGGCCGACCGCACGCAGTGTGGCCGCCGCGGCAAGAAACCTTTTAAGGCAATGAATTCGCCCCTCGTTAAAAGCTTTTAATCGTATGCGCGTCTCAATCACCATGCCCCAGTTTGGCGAAGCCATCGCCGAGGCAAACATCGTCGCTTTCCT
The DNA here is from genome assembly GCA_963845665.1 of uncultured Verrucomicrobiae bacterium. GTDB lineage: Bacteria > Verrucomicrobiota > Verrucomicrobiia > Limisphaerales > UBA11358 > UBA11358. Next base: position 83,984 of record CAWJTA010000004.1, on the reverse strand, counting down.
CGTTAAGCCCGGGGACAACGTCTCGGCTGACCAGGGAATCATCGAAGTCGAAACAAACAAAGCCACGATGACCGTGACGTCGCCCTGCGCCGGCATCATTGAAACCTTTTCGGCCCAGCTCAACGAGAGTTACGCCGTGGACGCGGTGCTGGGCTTTATCGAGGCGACAAAGGAAGAAGCCGTTCGGCTTGGCCTGGATACCGGGGCTCAGGCAAAAACCTCGGACACCGACCGTATCCCCAAAGCCGGCTCCAACGGCCGCACCCGAGTGCAGCCGACAGTGCGCGGCCTGCCCGTTCCGGCCAACGCCGCCGGGGCCAGCTATCTTTCACCGCGCCTTAAGGCGCGCATGGCGGAACTGGGTTTGAGCGCGGCGGATTTGGCCGGCGTGGCCGGCAGCGGCGCCGCCGGGCGCGTCACCATAGAAGACTTTGAAAAATTCATCACCGGCCTGGAAAAACATAAAATGAGCGCCGCCTCGTCAATGCGCGTGGCCGTGGCGGACGCAATGCGCCGCAGTTGGACACGGCCGCTGGCAAGCGTTGGCATGCCCGTCCAGTTGGATGCGGTCCTGGCGCACAGAAAAACGCTGGACCCGAAACCCGGCCCGGCCCTTTATGCATTGCGCGCCCTGGCCATAGCGCTTTCAGAAAACTCCGCGCCCGCCGGCCGTCTCGTTGGAAACAAAATCGTTCATCCCGGTTCGATCGACGTTGGCTTTGCCGTCGAAGCCGAGGACGGCGTGCTGGTCCCGGTCATCCGCCAGGCTGATCAAAAAGGGCTGCGCGACCTGACGGACCGTTACAATGACCTTGTAGAACTGGCCCGCCAACGGAAGCTCCCGTCCGACGCCACCGGCGGCTCAATAGCCACCGTCACGAACTTTGGAACGTTTGGGCTCACGTGGGCCACGCCCATTCCCTTGCCCGAACAAACGCTCGTATTAGGCATGGGCGCCGGGCTCCCCGCACCGCATTGGGACGATAAGAAAGGCCAATTTGTGCCGGTCATCGAAGCTTATTTGACGCTCAGTTTTGATCACCGCGTGCTCGATGGCGGCGCAGCAGGCCGCTTGCTCCAGCGGATCGCCCGTTTGATGCAACAGCCGGAACGGCTATAATCGTTGAAAGTTCGCTGCGGTTGAGAGTTCGATATTCAGCGTTAATAGTGATCCCATAACTCGAACATCGAACGTTAAACAACGAAGAGGAAAATCAGACTTTTCAGCAAAGACGGTCACGCCGTCGCCAGATTTTCTTCCAGGACCTTGGAGTGACCGGAGTTTTCGCCGGGCTGGGCGAGAGTCCCGTTTTCCAGAATCTTAATCGGCTTGTAGAACGTGTTGCGCTGAACAGGCGTACGACCAGCTTCGCGAATGGCTTTGAGCATGTCCGCCTCCGTCTGGAGTTGCGGCGATTCAGCCCCGGCCATATGGAATATATGTTCCTCAACGATCGTCCCATGCAAATCATCCGCCCCGTAACTTAACGCGACTTGAGCCAGCTTGAGGCCAAGGCCGACCCAATAGGCGGTAATATGGTCGAAATTGTCCAGATAGATGCGGCTGATGGCGATAGTCCGAAGGGAATCAAAACCGGTCGGCGGATGATCAACCGGAATATCGTTGTCTTTGGGCTGATAGGCGAGTGGAACAAAGCCAACGAAACCGCCGGTTTCGTCCTGCAGCGCGCGCAGTTGCCGCAGGTGGTCCACACGGTCAGCCAGACTCTCGACGTGGCCGTATAGCATCGTGCACGTGCTGCGCCCGCCGAGCCGGTGCCAGATGCGATGAACGTCCAAATATTCCTCCGCGGATTCCTTTCCACGAGCGATCGAACTGCGGACTTCCTTGCGAAAGATTTCCGCGCCGCCGCCGGTCAGGGATTCGAGGCCGGCGTCCTTCAATTCAATAAGCGTCTGTTCCACGGATTTTTTGGCGAGCCACGCCAGATGCAGGATTTCGATGGCGGTGAAACATTTCAGTTGCAGGCGCGAATCAAGATTTTTCAATGCGCGAAGCATCTCCGTGTAATAGCTGAACGGCAGCGACGGGTGCAATCCCCCCACGATGTGAAGTTCTGTGATGCCGATTTTAAGCGCCTCACGGGCCTTCTCTACGATTTCCTCAACGGTAAATTGAAAACCATCCGCGTCCCGTTTCTTGCGGGCAAAAGAGCAAAACTGACAGGAAAGAATACAATAATTGGAATAATTGATGTACCGGTTGACGATATAACTGGCACGATTGCCCACTTTGCGCTGGCGCGCAAAATCCGCTATTGCGCCCAGGGCATTGAGGTCCCTGGATTCAAACAGTCGCAACGCGTCCGCTTCGGAAATCCGTTCACCCGCCACAACCTTGTCATAAATGTCCCGCAGCTCGCTTCGCTGAACGAAAAAATTCATTGAATTTAAGTTAGCAGACGACGGAGCTTTTGAAAGCAGTTTAATGGAATACGAACTGAAGAGACTCAACCGATCAACTCACCCGCCAGAACACGACCGACCCGGCCTTAATTCCTGGCCGCAAATCGCGGCGCCGGTTCCGGCAGTTCCACGATATTTCGCGCGAGCATCGTGATATCAGGCGCGTCTTCGGATTCCACAGAGCTGGCCGAAATGGGCAATTTCAAGGTGAAGGTGGAACCGGACCCCAGCGCGCTGCGCCAGCGAACGGAACCGGACAGTGTTTCGGCCAATTTCTTGACAATGGCCAGCCGAACGCCCGCCGAACACGGGGCGCCTGAGGGACAAGCCACAAGCTGCGCAAATTTCTGGAAAAGTCTTTGCCGGCCTTCCTCATTAATGCCCATACCCTGGTCACGGACATTGACCGTGATATTGCCGTTTTCAGGCAGGGCATGCACCTGGATGGTCGAATTGGGAGGAGAATATTTTACAGCGTTGGAAATGACTTTATCGAAGACACGCCTGAGGACAATCGGATCAGCCTGCGCCCAGAGTCCCCCTGAAATGCCGCTCAGGAAAACAATTTGCCTGCGCGCGGCGGCCAATTGATGGCGTTCGAGACTTTGCCGGAGCAACGCGCCGACGTCGCAGCGCTCCCGCTTGCCAATAAACTGTTCAATCGCATTGAGATCCAAAAGATTGGCGATCAGGTCCTGGGTTCGCAGCGAGACGAGTCCTTCAAAAAATTCGCGGAGAACAAAGGCGACGAGCTTGCGCCCGGCATTATCGTTGGGCGACTCAGAATCTTCTGAATGTAGTCCGGTTCCGTAAAACTGAGAAAAAGTGTCCATGGAAAACTCCTTTAGCTGGATTTATGCCAAGTTGCCGAATTCCGGACCAATTCAGGATTTTATCGAATCGAAAACGGTCCGGGAAAGACAACTTCCGTGGCGACAACAACAAAAAACACGGCGCTGACCAGCGCGTTAAGACGGAAGAACGCAAGATTGATCCAGTTCAAGCTGCGGCGCCGGGCAATCCAATGTTCCAATGAAAGACAGCCGACAATGATGAACCAGCCAATGAGATACGCGATACGGAAACCGCAAAGGAATCCAAAGGCCAGCAACAGGCCGCACATGACCATATGGGCAAGGAAGGCGGCGGCCAGGGCGTTATTGTGTCCCCACGCAACAACGAGGGAACGCAGCCCATGCGCTTTGTCAAAGTCATGGTCCTGAAGCGCATAAATAATATCAAAGCCCACCAGCCACAGTACTACCGAAAGCGCAAGGACGGTCATTTGAACAACTTCTCCGGCCGAAACCTCCGTGCCTCTTACCGCCAGCCATGCGCCGATGGGGGCCAGGGCCAATGCGATGCCGAGAAACACGTGCGTGTAATCGGTAAATCGCTTAGTCAGCGAGTAAAAGCAGATGACAATGAGCGCTGCCGGCGACAGATAAAAACAAATGGGGTTGAGAAAATAGCTGGCAATAACCAGCCCCCCCGCAGAAAAGGCGCAAAGCAAAATAGCGCCGGCCAAGGAGATTTGACCTGTCGGCAAATGCCGGTTTTTTGTCCGTGGGTTGAGCGCGTCGAACTTGCGGTCCACAATGCGGTTGAAAGCCATCGCGCAGGTTCGCGCCGAAACCATTGCCGCAAGAATCAGCAGAAACGTCCTCCAACCCGGCCACCCATGATGCCCGCGCGCGGCAATCATCATGGCCGCCAGCGCAAAAGGCAGCGCAAACACCGTATGCGAAAAACGCACGAAACTTCCCCATTTCTGTATCGCAGATATCATTTTCCCCGGCATTTTGCGCGGGCAACACATCATAACGGCGCCATCATGCTTATCCACAAATTTTTCAAGTGGAATCACCGTTCTCATTCTCGCCCTCCTCTCGAAATGAGACGCCAATAATCTGGCTTTTTGGTCTCCAACGGCTATGATTCCATTCATAAGAGCAACTCGAACCCAGCTTATTTATGGAAGCCGTAGAAACAGAGGCTGATTCCATCGCGCAGACAATCGAAATCTCCAGCCGGCCTTCAAATTCACTTTGGCGCGACATATTTATTGTATTGATTGCTTCCTGGGCGGTACGAATGGCTTTCATTTGCATGGTTCCGGACAAGGCCCGCTCATTTGATGCGTTTTCGTGGGGACATCAGGCCGACCTCCTGAAGTCCGGAATAAACCCCTATCAGGCCGACAACTTATTCAATTGGCCCCCTCTCTGGATGCAGTGTGTCTTTCTCATTTCCAAAATAGCCGATTTCCTCAATGTCCCCTTTTTCCGCGTCCTTCAGCTTTTTCTCGTCCTTGTTGAATCGGCCGTCATCGTCCAGACGATGCGCTTGATGCAAACGATCGCTCCGGCCGCAAAAACCCGGGCCATAGGAATGCTCGGAATCGCCCTGAACCCGGTGGCTGTCTTTCTCGTATGCCAGCACTGCAACTTTGACGTGCTGGTGGCGTTATGGGTCCTGTTAGCCGCAGCCAGTCTCTTGCGATACAACGCCTCAAAAAACCTTATGGACTGGCTCTGTGCCTGCCTGTTCCTGGGTCTTGGCATTTTGACAAAAACTGTGCCATTGGCTTTTATTCCTTTGCTCGCGGGCGGTTTCCGCAAAGCCGGCGCCTCCGAAAGGCTTTTGGGAACGACCCTGGTCCTGGGGCCGGTGGCCCTCGGCATGAGCGTCATCTTCGTTTTAGCGCCATCGGAGGTTTTGCATAACGTGCTGGAATACCGCGCCAGGGGCATTTTCTTCGGCTTCCCCGGTTTCCTGCATGCCATGGGGATGGATAAGTTGACGACATATTTTGACGATGCCTTCTATCTGTTGGGCATTGGCATCATGGTGTTGACCTGGCGTCATTTGTGGAAACACGACTGCCTGAGTGACCGTGAGACGGTTCTTTATATCGCGCTGGCATTCCTTGCAATTCCTGGCCTTGGACCGGGCTTTGGCGGGCAATATTATTACTGGTTCCTGCCCTTTTTGGTGATTTCCTATGCAGCCTACAGCGGCCTGTGGCGCAAGTTATTAATCGGCTTTGCTGCCGTCAGTGCGATCGCTTTTGTAATAGACTACGGCCTGGACCGCGCGTACGGATATAATTTTCTTTATATCCTGTCCCAGGCGGCCAGTACGGCTGATTCGCAGTGGTCAATGGTGATTAGAAATCACTTCGGCATGCGTGCAATCCAATGGGAACTCTGGTTGGAATCTCCCGTCCATGAAACGATGGAACGAATCCCTTTGTTCATTGCCATGCTCACGGTCATCGTCTGCGGCGCGAATATGCTGGTTTCCGGTCAACGCCCGGTTCGCAAATGGGTCATCCGTCTTGCGGGAATTTACGCGGCCTGCGTTGCATTGGTTTTTGTGGCGGCGCTTGTGGCAAAATATCTTGAACCGGCAAATTCGCCCGCAGGCATTCCTGTTACAACCCCGGCCAGCGCGGGCGCGGCCCCAAATTGAAACGCCACGATTACTCCAGGGATAATGAATTCGACACAGACGCAATGGGCCCGATGGCGGCCTCTGCTTTTTGAGTTGTTCGTAGCCGTTTCACTGGCTGTCGCTTATTTCTACCTGGTGAGAAATTTCTTCGCCTACGGCAATCCCATGAGTTTCAACGTCTTCACTGCCGGCTCCGAAAAGCTTTTCCGGCTGGATCAGCCTTTCATGGGCCCGCAATGGAATGGACGCATGTCGGGCTTGCTGCTTACCGGCGCTTTAACAGACTCTTCACTGGTCGAAAATAGCGGCGATGCGGCCCAGCTCCACAGCCTCATAAACATTTTTGGACTCTATCACGCGTGCTGGCTCTTGTTGTTGTTTGTCTGCATTATCTTCGCTCTCCGCTATTCCTTGTTTGTCAATCTCGGCATTTTTGCTGGTCTCATGTATAATTTTTCGCCCACCTCCGGGCCCTATTTTTATCCATGGGACATGCCGGCCATGTTCTTTTTCACGCTGGCGATTTTGTTCTTCGAACGCCGAAAGATTTGGATGATGGCAGCAGCCATTTGCGCGGGCGCATTTTTCAAGGAAACCGCGCTTGTCTGCGCGTTGCTGATTTTATTCGTGGAACAATGGGACTGGAAAAGGAAAGCTCTGCTGTTTGCCAGCCTTGTGATTGTTTACCTGGCAGGGAAAAATTGGCTCTTAAGCAATCTGCAGATCGCCGCGCCGATGTTTTCGCCCGGAGACGCTCTCCACCTCCGCGGATCGTTCAGTCCGTCCGCTTTTGAAGGCGGCATTTTCGATAACCTGAGGGCTCTTTTTTCACCGACGTTGAATAGCATTTTTTTCGTGAACGCCGGGACGCTGACCGCTGTTTTTGTCCTGGGCTGGCAAAGGCGTTTCCTGCCTTACATGACGGTGATCGCCGCCTTTATTGGCGGGCTTTTTCTATTTGCCAGGGCTCCGGGTATCAGTGAAGTTCGCGATTTTATGGAGGTCCTTCCTCTGAGCCTCATCATCCTGGGCATCTTATGGATCGACCATCTTGGCTTGCACCCGGAAACGGCTTCAACTAAGCCCGCCGCTTGGGCGGTACGCCCGACCTTTCGGCTCCTTTCGCCAATTGTCATAACCGTAATCTTATTAACGATGGGTATCGCGACCTTGCAGTACAATGTCCTTTTTCAAGACCTCCAGTCTGCAAATCAGTCACAGTCTCCGATCGGCAAATTTGTTTACAACGGCGGAAAGACGGCAACACTGAAGGCCCTGTCACAGCTGTTTGGAACCGGATATGCCGACACATCTCTCAAGCTCGGAATCAATGCTCAATTGGAACATCGCGACAGGGACGCTGAGGCGCAATACCAGGACGCCCTGCAAATGGATACGAACTCAATTTACGCCATGAATAACCTGGCCACCTTGCTCGCGACGGATTCGGACACACAATTGCGCGATGGCAATCGCGCGGTAATTTTGGCCCGACGGGCCTGCGACTTAACCCAATACCACGAGCCTGCCCTTATCTATACCCTCGCGGCAGCGTACGCCGAGGCCGGACGCTTCGCCGACGCCATCGCCGCGGCAGATCAGGCTCGTTCGCTGGCTTTGGAGCGCGGAGAAACCAGCCTCGTCACGGCAAATGAGCCTTTGGTGAATTCGTATAAATCAGGCCATCCCTTCCACCAACAACCCTAACGAATTGGATTATCGGATTAATGAATTGATGGATTGATGACCGAACTCGCCTGCCTCTCGGCATGCTCCCAACAATCCATAGGTCCATTTATCCACTAATCCAAAATCGTTTACTCGGGCTCCGCCCAACGTGGCGCCAAATTATTTTTGACGCCAAGGTGATCGAGCACGCGCGCAACGACCGTGTCGGCCAGCTCAACAATTGTTTTTGCCCCGGAATAGAAAGTCGGGTTGGCCGGCAAAATCGTCGCGCCGGCAAGCAGAAGCAATTCCATGTTCCTGACATGGACCAGGCTAAGCGGCGTTTCGCGCGGTACGACGACCAGCTTTTTCTTCTCTTTCAGGACGACATCCGCCGCTCGCAACAATACATCCTCACTGTAGCCGTGGGCAATACGGCCCATGGTGCCCATGGTGCAGGGAATGACGATCATCGCGTCTGGCGGATTCGAGCCGCTGGCGAAGGGGGCATTCATGCTCTTAAGGCCGTGCAGCTTCGCGCCTTCAGGAAGCTTCAGGCCGCCCGGCAATTCCGCCGCGATAACCTGCTGCGCGTAATTGCTTTGCACGACGTGGATTTCGTGTTCGCGCGGGTTCAGATTGTCCAGCAACCGTTGCGCGTAGAGCGCGCCGCTGGCCCCGGTAATGGCCACAAGAATTTTCAAACTGGCCGGAAGCATAACCTGCACAAAGCCCGAACAAAAGCACCAACGGTAACATCCAAATTCCAGGCAAGTTCTAAAACCCAGGCACCAACCTTGGCGGCCCGGCGCTTGAGTATTCTCTGGAGCTTGGATGTTGGAATTTGACTGTTTATAATGATTGCCTGACGTATGTTTAGGCCTACAAAAATTCTCGTCGCCGCATTTGCCCTGCTGGCCGTTTCCGCCATGGCTGCTGATTTTTCATTTCACGCGTCTCCGGCGCCCGAATGGAACCAAATGTTTCAACGCACCAATGGCTGGCTGGGCGCGGACGTGGCGTATTCGGTTCCGCTGGACGCTGATAAAACACTCTGGATTTTCGGCGATACGTTTGTTGGCCGAATCCATGACGGCAAGCGAACCCAGACCAAAATGATTCATAGCTCCATTGCCGTCGAACGGTTCGGGGATCTCCCGCGGTTTTACTATCCGCTCGACAAAAAGCATCAGCCACAATCTCTTATAAGATCGCCCGGCCCCCGGACCTATTTCTGGCTGAGCGATGGCGTACGAACTGAACAGGGGCTCTACATTTTCATGCAGGAAGTGAAATGGCTCAACGATTCGACGTGGGGATTCCAATGCGTAGGCACATGGCTGGCCGTCGTGGAGAATCCAGACGCGGTGCCCGCTCTTTGGAAAATCTCCACGCGCGAATTGCCCTTCACCCGGCTTCCGAACGGCCAGGACGCGCTCCTGGGCTGCGAAATACTCCGAACTTCGAATCAAATTTACATCTACGGTTACAGCAATCGGACGAACTCCACTGCGGTTAAAAATCTAATTCTTGCCCGCGCGCCGGAAAATGACATCGGCAATACCAACTTGTGGGAATTCTATTCAAATGGGCACTGGACGAAGAACTTTGGCGAAACGACGCCCGTTTTTTCCGGCGCAGGCGCGGAGGGTTCGGTTTCCTGGCAGCCATTCTTAAAAAAATTTGTGTATGTCTATTCGGATGGAATATGGGGAACTGTTCTCATGCGCGCCGCCGAGGCGCCGGAGGGCCCATGGAGCGCCCCAATGAAACTGTATCAATGTCCCGACATGAAAATCTCACCGCAAGTCTTTTGTTACGCGGCTAAAGGACATCCCGAATTGAGCTCAAACAACGAACTCCTGATCAGTTACGCCGCCAATTCTGAGAGCCTTTCCGAGGTAATGAACGACACGCGCCTCTACTGGCCACGCTTCATCCGCGTGACTTTTGAGACCCGCACGGCACAGGTCCAACGTTCCGACGACACAACAATGGGTCGTTTCGCAATCTGCAACCCACAATCCGCAATTCTCTTGAGTCCGCCCTCGGCTTCAGCAAAATAGCGGCGTGTTAAAACCCGGTTTCCTTTTTGTTGCCGTCATTTTGCTGGCTGGTTGCGTCGAAAATTCAGTCCACCGGCTGCCACCGTCGGAGTCGCCGGGAACGAACGTGGTCCATTCCTTTCCGAGCCCGGCGCCAGTACGGCCGATACAGCCGATACCGCCGGTCCATGCTCCTTTTCCATCGCCGCCGGTCTCCGTGCCCACCGCAACATGGACATCACTGGCTGACTGGACGGCGGAGAACCACATCGCGGCACCACAACGTCTCTCCGATGCGCCAGTAGCGGCATATTCCGTAACATCAAAGTATGGCACCATAGTCCTGGAAATCGGCAGCCGCGAAGCAGCCTGGAACGGCGTCCAAATTTCACTCGGATTTGCGCCGCAATTAATCGACGGCGAAATCTCCCTTTATACGCTGGACTTGGAAAAGAACCTCGAACCGCTGCTGTGCGAGCCCCCCATGGCCTTTACGCCACACGAGATCATCGTACTTGACCCTGGCCATGGCGGTTCAAACGTCGGCACACATAGCGTTTTGGACGGACGTTTCGAAAAGGAATTTACCCTGGACCTGGCGAAGCGGCTCAGGCCGCTGCTCGAAGCCGAAGGATGGAAAGTCTATCTGACACGCGATCGCGACGTTTTTGTGACCAATTCGGACCGCTATGTCTTCGCCAATGAACGTCAGGCAGATGTATTTATCAGCCTTCACTTCAATTCCAGCGCTCCGGACACGACCCAAGCCGGGCTGGAGACCTATTGCCTGCCGCCGGTCGGAACACCCTCAAGCATCTCGCGCGGCAATTACTCGGATCCATGGACACAAGGTTTTCCGAACAACGCTTTTGATGCGCAGAACCTGCGATTGGCGGTCCGAATCCATACGGCGTTGCTCCATACAATTGGCATGCCCGACCGCGGCGTACGCCGGGCCCGGTTCCTTACCGTCCTGCAAGGGCAACTGCGGCCGGCCATTTTGATTGAAGCCGGCTACCTGTCCAATCCTCACGAAGCCTCTTTAATCGAGAACGACCTCTATCGTCAGAAACTCGCGCAAACTCTTGCGGCGGCCTTAAAACCTATTAACGAGGATAAAAGGTAGCCAAAATGCCATCCTCTACTCTTCATCCTCGGCCCTCGCCCATTCTGGTAACAGGCGGCGCCGGCTTTATAGGTTCGCATTTGGTTGAGCGCCTGTTGCATGACGGCCATAGCGTTGTGGTCATTGACGATTTTTCCACCGGCAACATTGATAACCTGGGAGCGATCGAAAAGACTCCGCGGTTGAAAATCATCCGCTCCAAAATATCCGAATGCAAAAACCTGCCAGGACTGGTTGAGAAATCGGCGTTTGTTTACCACCTCGCCGCGACCGTGGGTGTCGAACTCGTCGTTAAATCAGCCCTGCAGGTGCTCGAATCCAATTTTACCGAAACGCAGGCGCTGCTCCGCGCCGCGGTCAAAGCGTCCACGCCCGTGCTGCTCACGTCAACCTCTGAAGTCTATGGCAAAAGCGCCAAGACCGAATTTGGCGAAGACGACGATCTGCTCATCGGTCCGCCGAACCAGGCGCGCTGGAGCTACGCCTGTTCGAAGCTTTCGGACGAATTTTTTGCGCTGGCTTGTGCCCGTGAAAAGGACCTGCCGGTGATTATTTCGCGGCTGTTCAACACGGTGGGCCCGCGACAAACCGGCCGTTACGGAATGGTGTTGCCGCGCTTTATCGCAGCAGCCAAACAAAACAAGCCCTTGCGGGTTTTTGGCGATGGCCGGCAAACGCGCTGCTTTTGCCTGGTCAACGACGTGGTCGAGGCGCTCGTACGCTTAAAGGATTGCGACGCGGCGCGCGGAGAGATTTTCAACATTGGCGGCACGGAAGAAGTTTCTATTTTGCAACTCGCCGAATTGGTACTCAAAACCCTGGGTTCGAATTCCAAAATCGAGTTGGTGCCCTACGATAAAGCGTATGCGCCTGGGTTCGACGACATGCGCCGGCGCAAGCCGCGCATGGAAAAGCTGGAACGATATTTGCATTTTCAGCCGCAAACAGCGCTCCGGGAAATCATTATGCGAACCGCGGAGGCGTGAAGTTTTTGGGCGGCCAGGGCGCGGATCGAGGAAGGCCGAAGGTGATTTTTTTCCAAGTTTTCGTTGACAGGCGTCGCAGGTGTGCAAAAGGTATCTGTGCAGCTGGTTTAATGATGCCAGCCGATATTGGATGCCGGGCCGGCGGTGCAATGGCAACTTTTTGAAGAGGGAGCATCGTGGCCAATATCCACGCAAAAAATGCCCGGCAGGAGGAAAGCGCACTCATGGAGGATGCGCAAAAAACAGCGCGGCGTTAGTTGTTGTCCCAATCCGTCTATATAGCCTTTAGCCGGTGGGAGACGTCTATCGCTGCAACAAAAGAAAATGAATTCAATCAAAATATGAAAGCCACGCAAGAACTGCATGACCTTGGCCAGAGTCTCTGGCTCGATAACATCACACGCGACCTGCTCAACAACGGCACGCTCGAACATTACATCAAGGATTTCTCAGTAACGGGACTAACGTCGAACCCGACCATCTTCGATCATGCCTTCAAAAACAGCGCGTCCTATGACGCCTCGATTCGCGAATGTCAAAACAAAGGCAAAGCCGGCGAATCCCTTTTCTTTAATTTGGCGATCGAGGATTTGGTCCGCGCCGCTGATATGTTCCGGCCGATTTATGACCGGACAAATGGAGTTGATGGTTGGGTGTCACTGGAAGTCTCGCCCCTCCTGGCTTATGACACAGCCAAAACGCTGGCAGCGGCAAAAGAACTTCACAAGTATGCCGGGCGGCCCAATTTATTGATTAAAATTCCCGGAACGAGAGAAGGTTTGCCCGCCATCGAAGAAGCAATTTTTGCAGGCATACCGATCAATGTCACCCTGCTCTTTTCGCGTGACCATTACCTGGCCGCCGCCGACGCGTTCATGCGCGGGGTTGAACGCCGCATTGAGGCCGGCTTGAATCCACAGGTCGGTTCGGTGGCCTCGGTCTTCGTCAGCCGATGGGACGCCGCAATCGTGGGAAAAGTCCCGGCGGAATTAAATAATCAGCTGGGTATCGTCGTCTCCAGCCAGACTTACAAAGCCTATCGTGAAGTGCTGGCCTCGCCCCGATGGCAACGCGTCTTTAACGAGGGCGCTCGGCCCCAGCGTCTGTTGTGGGCCAGCACCGGAACAAAAGACCCCAAAGCGTCCGATGTCCTCTATGTCAAAGCATTGGCAGCTGCAAATACGGTTAACACAATGCCTGAAGGAACATTGAATGCGTTCGCGGACCATGGCGACATAAGTCACATCATGGCAACCGACGGCGGCAACTATGAAAGTGTTTTGCGGAAATTCATCCAGGCCGGCATAAAGATTGACGCGCTGGCGGCCCAACTCCAGGATGAGGGTGCCAAATCGTTTGTAAAATCGTGGAATGAACTAATGGAGGTTCTCAGTTCCAAGACCGAATCGCTTAAAAAGGCCGCCTAAAGAACTCACAGATAAACTATGAATGTGTTGGCTGTCGACATTGGAGGAACTCACGTCAAGGTCCTGGTCACAGGACAAAAAATTCATCGCCAATTTGATTCGGGCAAGGACCTGACTCCGAAACGAATGATTTCGCAGATTCAAAAACTGGTGGCGGACTGGCCGTATAAGGCCGTCTCCATCGGTTATCCCGGCCCGGTCGTTAAAAATAAGGTAGTACTGGAACCATGGAACCTTGGAAAAGGATGGGTCGGTTTTAACTTCGAAAAGGCGTTTAAGTGTCCGGTTCAAGTCATCAATGACGCAGCCATGCAGGCAATGGGAAGTTATCGGCAGGGCAAGTTGTTGTTTCTTGGACTCGGCACAGGCCTGGGATCAACTTTAATCCTGGACGGACTCATCGCCCCGATGGAACTGGCTCATCTGCCTTATCGTTCATCCACGTTTGAAGATTATGTCGGGCTGCGCGGATTGGAAAAGCACGGCAAGAAAAAATGGCGCAGACTCGTGGCCGATATTGTCGCACGACTGATTGCCGCGCTCGAGCCGGATGAAGTCGCACTGGGAGGCGGCAACGTTCGACTGTTGAAAAAAATGCCGCCGCTTTGCCGCGCCGTCAGCAACGATAATGCCTTTCTCGGCGGGTTCCGCCTGTGGGAATTTAATGGCGCTCCACGTTGCGTTTCATCAGCCACGGCTGATGCGATGGATGTCATCTCGGAACACAAAAGAAATGTCACCTTAAGAAAATGAAAAAGACCGTCAAATCACTTACTCAATACGCTGCCTGGAAGGCCCTGGCGGCGGACAGCAAACAGATCAAGAAACTTCACCTCAAGGATTTGTTTGCTAAAGACGCCAAACGGGGCGAGCGCTTTACCGCGGAAGGCGCGGGTCTATTTCTGGACTATTCCAAAAATCGCATCACCGACAAGGCGTTGAAATCGCTTTTGCAACTGGCCAAAGAATCCGGCTTGCGCGCGAAAATTGACGCGATGTTTAGCGGCCAGAAAATCAACATCACCGAAAATCGCGCCGTCCTGCACACCGCCTTGCGCGCCCCCAGGGACGCATCCGTCCTCGTGGACGGCAAGAACGTCGTGCCGGAAGTCCACGCCGTCCTCGATAAAATGGCGGCGTTCTCAAATCGCGTTCGCGGCGGCCAATGGCAGGGGCATACCGGCAAACGCATCCGAAATGTCGTCAACATCGGCATCGGTGGTTCCGACCTCGGACCCGTGATGGCGTACGAAGCCCTTCGGCATTATAGCGCGCGTGAAATGGTATTTCGGTTTGTCTCAAATGTGGATGGAATCGATTTTGTGGAAGCTGTCCGTGACCTGGATCCAGCTGAAACGCTATTCATTGTTTCCTCCAAAACCTTTACCACACTCGAAACGATGACCAATGCCGAGTCCGCGCGCCAGTGGCTGCTTGACGGACTGGGCGGCGACAAAAAGGCCGTGGCAAAACATTTCGTGGCTGTCTCTACTAACGCCGAGAAGGTTTCGGCGTTCGGCATCGATACGGCCAATATGTTCGGTTTCTGGGACTGGGTCGGCGGACGCTATTCCATGGATTCAGCCATCGGATTGTCAACGATGCTGGCAATTGGTCCGGAGAATTTCCACGCAATGCTCAGCGGTTTTCATGAAATGGACGAGCATTTCCGCACCACTCCGTTTGAAAAAAACCTCCCGGCGCTGATGGGCCTGCTAAACGTCTGGTACAATGACTTTTTTGATGCCCAGACCGTCGCGGTCCTGCCCTACGAACAATATCTCAAGCGCTTCCCGGCGTATCTCCAGCAGTTGACCATGGAAAGCAATGGCAAACACGTCACCCTCGATGGCAAGACGGTCACATATGACACGGGAGCCATTTTTTGGGGCGAACCCGGCACAAACGGCCAGCACTCCTTCTATCAATTGATCCATCAGGGTACCAGGCTGATACCTTGCGATTTTATCGCCTTCGCGCATGCGCTGACGCCGCTGGGGCGTCATCATGACATCCTCATGGCAAACGTCTTTGCGCAGGCCGAAGCCCTGGCCTTTGGCAAGACGCCGGCGCAGGTCAAGGCCGAAGGCACGCCCGATTGGCTCGTACCGCATCGCGTCTTCGAGGGCAATCGCCCGTCCAACATCATCCTTTCCGAACGGCTTACGCCCAAAATACTGGGCGTGCTTGTGGCGCTATATGAACACAGCGTCTTCACGCAAGGGGTTATCTGGAACATCAATTCCTTCGATCAATGGGGCGTGGAACTTGGAAAAGCGCTGGCCCAGCGCATTATCCCCGAATTGGAAAGCCGCTCCGAACCGAAACCGGCCCATGACAGTTCAACGAACAACCTCATCCGTCGTTACCGAAAAATGAAAGGCACAGCATGAAAACACCCGGCTTAAAAGAACAACAAGAGCGAAAAATCAGGACGCAACCCGGCTTCCTGGCGGCGCTGGACCAAAGCGGCGGAAGCACGCCCAAAGCGTTGAAGGCCTACGGTATCAAAGACGGTTCATGGTCCAACGACGACGACATGTTTGCGCTGGTTCACCAAATGCGCGCTCGCATCATTACCACTCCCGCTTTCAATGGCGACCGGATTCTTGGCGCCATTTTGTTCGACGGTACCATGGACCGTGACATCGAAGGCAAACCCACGGCGGATTTCCTTTGGAATGTAAAACGGGTTGTGCCGTTTTTGAAAGTGGACAAAGGACTTGTCGAAGAAAAAGATGGCGTCCAACTGTTGAAACCGATGCCTAACCTGCCGGATTTGCTTAAGCGGGCCAATGCCAAACGCATTTACGGTACTAAAATGCGCTCGTTCATCGCTCAGGCCAACCCCGCAGGCATCAAGGCTATTGTTCAACAGCAGTTCGAGGTGGGAGGGCAAATCCTGGCGGCCGGACTCATGCCGATTATTGAACCCGAAGTCGACATCCATTGCCCGAAAAAAAATGAGGCTGAGAATCTCCTCAAACTAGCGATTCTCGAAAAACTCAAGGGCCTGGATGCGAGTCGAAAAGTAATGCTGAAACTCACAATCCCGGACCAGAATGATCTTTATGACGAACTGGTTCATCATCCAAAGGTTTTGAAAGTCGTGGCGCTATCGGGCGGCTATTCGCGCGACGAAGCCAATGCCCGTCTCCAGCACCAACATGGCATCATAGCGAGCTTTTCCAGAGCCTTAGTCGAAGGTGTGACAGCGCAACAATCCGCTGAAGAGTTTGACGCCGAGATGGATTCGGCGATTCAGAGCATTTACGAGGCATCCGTCACAAAAGACGGAGCTTGAGTTTCAACGAACTGGTCGGAGGGCGGCGCTTTTCGCGAATGGCGCTGCTACCGTCTCCCGCAGTTGCGGGACGGGCGGAACATTTGCAATAACTTAAAAAGAAAAGGAGAAATATTATGCAACTAGGAATGGTAGGACTTGGCCGCATGGGCGCCAACATGGTTCGGCGGCTTATTAAAGGTGGTCACCAATGCGTCGTTTACGATCAATCACCTCAGGCGGTGAAATCTCTAGTCGCCGAGAAGGCCACGGGCGCGGAGTCCCTCGCCGACTTCGTCAAAAGCCTTGCCAAGCCCCGCGCGGTTTGGCTCATGGTTCCGGCAGGCGTCGTGGATAAGACCATCGCGTCGTTTGTTCCCTTGTTGGAACCCGATGATATCCTCATTGACGGCGGTAATTCATATTACGTGGATGATGTCCGCCGCGCGAAAGAACTGGCCGTCAAAAAAATTCATTACGTGGACGTAGGCACCAGCGGCGGTGTTTGGGGGTTGGAACGCGGGTATTGCATGATGATTGGCGGCGAAAATGAAGTCGTCCAGCGATTGGACCCCATCTTCAATACCCTGGCGCCCGGCGTTGGCGATATCCCGCGCACACCGGGCCGGGAAAAACTCGGAGGAACCGCTGAGAAAGGCTACCTCCATTGTGGTCCAAATGGCGCGGGCCATTTCGTGAAGATGGTCCACAACGGTATTGAGTACGGCATGATGGCCGCCTACGCCGAGGGCCTCGGCGTTTTGAAATCCGCAAATGTCGGACTTAAGACCGGGGAAACAGACGCCGAAACAACACCTTTGCGTGATCCGGAACTGTATCAGTTCGACTTCAACCTGGCCAACGTGACCGAGGTTTGGCGGCGAGGCAGTGTCGTCGCCTCGTGGCTGCTGGACCTAACGGCGAGCGCCCTGGCGGCCGATCCCAACCTGGCGCAATTCGCCGGACGCGTTTCCGATTCCGGCGAAGGGCGCTGGACCATCAAAGCGGCCATTGACGAAGGCGTGCCAGTCCCCGTCCTCACGACGGCGCTCTATGAAAGATTTGCGTCACGTGGCGAGGCGGATTACCAGGACAAATTGCTCTCGGCAATGCGTTTTGGTTTTGGCGGGCATTTGGAAAAAAAGGAGGGAAAATAAAATGAATTCGTCTTCTGACACTCTGGTATTTTTCGGCGCCACAGGCGATCTGGCGTACAAAAAGATCTTCCCCGCGCTGCAGGCCATGGTCAAACGCGGAACTCTAAATGTCCCTGTCATCGGCGTGGCCAAGGCTGGCTGGAATCTGGATCAACTTAAAGCCCGCGCCAAAGACAGCGTCGAAAAACACGGCGGGCTCGATCCTTCCGCCTTTCAAAAACTCTCCCAATTATTGCATTACGTGGATGGCGATTACAACGATGCCGCGACGTTTCAAGCCCTGCGCAAGGAGATGGGCACTTGCCAACGCCCGGCGCACTATCTGGCCATTCCGCCCGCCGCATTCGGAACCGTTGTGGAACATCTTTCGCAAACCGGATGCAATAAAGAGGCGCGTGTCATTATCGAAAAACCCTTTGGCCGCGATCTGCCCTCCGCCAAAGATCTGAATGCCATCCTGTTGAAAACTTTTGACGAACCGGCCATTTTCCGCATTGATCATTACCTCGGCAAGGCGCCCGTGCATAACATGCTCTTCTTTCGCTTCGGCAACGCGATGCTCGAGCCCTTTTGGAACCGGCACCATGTTGAAAACGTGCAAATAACCATGGCGGAAGATTTCGGGGTCCAGGGCCGCGGCTCATTCTACGACCAGGTCGGCACCGTCCGCGACGTCATCCAGAACCATTTGTTTCAGGTCATGGCCAATCTCGCCATGGAACCGCCCATTCGCACTGATAGCGAATCGATCCGTGATGAAAAGGTGAAGGTCCTCAAAGCGATACCGCCGATTGATTCAAAATGCATCGTCCGCGGACAATTCAAGGGCTATCGCAATGAACCGGGCGTGGCTCCCAATTCCAAAGTCGAAACCTTTGCCGCAATCAAACTGGAAATTGATTCGTGGCGCTGGCGCGGCGTTCCATTTTATATCCGCGCTGGAAAGTCGTTGCCTGTCACCTGCACCGAAATCCTCGTGGCCCTCCGGAAACCTCCCACGATGTACACAAACTTCGATCTCAAATCGAATTACTTTCGTTTTCGGATTAGCCCGGATGTCATTGCCGCCTTTGGTCTCAACGTCATTGCGCCTGAAAATGAATCCATCAGCCAATTGACAGAATTACAAGCCAGCCGTCATCCCACCGCCAAAGAAATGGATGCATACGAACGTGTCCTGACCGACGCCATGGCCGGCGATCCGACGCTCTTCGCTCGCGAAGATTATGTCGAAGAAGCCTGGCGCATCGTTGACCCCGTGCTCAAAAGTGATACGCCGATCCACGAATATGAACCAAAAACATGGGGCCCGGCTGAAATGAACGGGGTCCACCCTCGTGGTGGCTGGCATAATCCAGTAGTGACTTGAAAGGAGTCTCTTATGCTCATAGGTATTGCGACCGATCATGGCGGATTCGAACTAAAACAAAAAATCGTCGACCGGCTTCGCGCCGCTGGCCACCAAGTTCTGGATTTCGGTGCCCATCAATTGACGCCTGAGGACGATTATCCCGATTTTGTCACTCCCCTTGCCCAGGCTGTGGCCGCCGGAAAAGTGGACCGGGGCGTGGCCGTTTGCGGAAGCGGTGTTGGCGCCTCGGTTTGCGCAAATAAAACCCACGGCGTGCGCGCCTGTCTGATCGAAGACAATTTTTCCGCACGGCAGGGAGTCGAAGACGACAACATGAATCTCCTTTGCCTGGGCGGGCGCATTCAAGGCCCTGAACTGGCCTGGGATTTGATCCAAACTTATCTCAAAGCCGAATTCAGCGGCGCCGAGCGCCACAAACGCCGTCTGGCCAAAGTCGCCGCTCTGGAAAAGAAATAATTTGATCCATCCGATCCGTCGAATCTGCCTCGTGCTTGAAAGCAGTGTGCCCGTGCCATAACATCAGCTTTAAGCTATGGCAAATATTCGACGTCCACGCGTAATCGTCATCTTTTTCTTCCTCGTGGCCGTCATCGTTTCGGCCGTGCCACAGGCATATGCCGACCTCCCATCGCAAAAGGCAATTTGGGAGCCGGAAATTCGCGCCTTTGAAGCCCGCGATAAAATTCATCCTCCCCCGCAAAACGCCGTCCTGTTCATTGGAAGTTCCTCCTTCCGAAAATGGTCGGCCATTGCCCAGGATTTCCTCGGCATCCAGATCATTAACCGCGGCTTCGGCGGCTCGGAAATTGACGATTCCACCGCCTTTGCAGATCGCATCCTGTTCCCTTACCATCCCCGCATCGTCGTGCTGTATGCCGGCGACAACGACCTCGCCGCAGGAAAATCGCCGGACGCCGTCGTGGCCGAATACACAAATTTTGTCGGCGTTGTTCATGCGCGCCTGCCTCAAACACGCATCATCTTTGTTTCCATAAAGCCCAGCCTCGCGCGCTGGAACCTTAAGGACGAAATAATCGAAACCAACCGCCGCATCGCCGCAATCCACGGCGATCATTTGGATTTTGTGGACGTGTATTCGCACATGCTTGACCCTGACGGCAAACCGAGGAAGGACTTTCTATTATCCGATGGTCTGCACCCGAGTGAACCATGCTATCGTCTTTGGGCCGCTCTCATCCGCCCCTATTTAAGGTAGATGCCGCGCTACGGCGTCACCGCGCGTATGGCGCGCGGAATTTTCGGGTTCTTCGCTGTTTTCAGCGGAACGGGATTCCAAGCTCGGACGGGTCGATATCCGATCCCTCGGCAGCAGCGACGATGTGTTAATGATATAGTCTGAAAACCCGTAACATTCGTAACATTGTTGAAGCTCAATCACTTAAGTGGTAACAAAGCGGTAACGAATCGGTAACAGCCGATTCAACTGTTTATGGTCCAACGACTTAATTCGTAACAGCCGCGCCGCCCCTGCCACACATGGCTATTTGGCCGTCACTTTGATTAAAACCGAGCCATGACGCGGAACAACGAGAGTGAAATCTCTGCTGAGCCTTCCCAAATCCTTGTGCAACCAAAGGTCGCGCGCCTTCAGTCGTTTCGGCAGCCCAATCTCATTAAAGACCACAGTCATGGTCATTGGATGAACATTCATATTGAAAAGACCCACGGCCGTGTCGCCACCAGCCAGGGCTTTGGTCCAAATTTGTGTGGGTCCCGTGTGTTGCGCGCAATGTCCCTGGATTCCCGCGGCATCCTGGTCAATGGCGACGACTTCCGAATTCGTCAGTATTCGAAGCACGTCCGGATTCATCCGGGACAAATCATTCCCGGCAAATAGCGGGGCGGCGAGAATGCACCATAAGTTCATCTGCGTGCACCATTCGTCGGGAGTCATTTTGCCATTGCCCACCTCAAGCATGTCCGGATCATTCCAGTGTCCCGGTCCGGCATAGTGTTCAAGGCCCTCTTCATCCATCCCGTGGAGAATCATGGAATTGTAATTGTCTGAAATGTCGCCCGTCGTCCGCCACATCTGGCCTCCGACGGATGCGCCCCATTTCCACACATCCTGGATTCCGTACTGACAAAGACTGAATACGATTGGGCGGCCTGTCGCTTTCAGGTCATCGGACATTTTCCGATAGGCGTCCTCCATTTGCCCGGGCTGATAGACCTCGTCAGCGCTGCACCAGTCATACTTCACAAAATCGATTCCCCAGCGCGCAAACGTCCGGGCGTCCTCTTTTTCGTGGCCGTAACTCGCTTCACGGCCGGCACACGTCGTGGGCCCGGGACTAGTATGAATACCAACCTTCAATCCCAGGCTGTGAATATAATCACACAGCCCTTTCATATCGGGAAATTTCGTTGGGTCAGAATGAAAGACTCCGTTCGTGTCATGGTATCCCTCCCAACCGCCATCAATCACAATATACTGATAGCCCGCGTCGCGCATTCCGCTTTTGACCATGGCGGCTGCCTGGGCCCGGATAATCGAATCAGTGATGTTCGTGCGAAAACTGTTCCAACTGTTCCAGCCCATCGGCGGCGTCTGCGCCAGTTCAGCATCTCCGGCGAGGCAGACTTCAGGCAGAACGACGGTCAGCGTGAGAAGAAAAAGAAAAACGCGCCCCAAAATTTTCATCGCACCTTTACCAATTCACCGTCACGGCCATTTTTTTGCCAAAGCGGTTTTCGTATTGGATTTGCTTGTGACGCGATCCGTGTTCGTGGACGAGCTTCGTAATCTTGACGTCGTAGCAGCAATACTCCGCAATATCCATAAGCCGGCCATCCTTGAACCAGCGTATCGCCTGCAACCCTTCGGCGGTTTTTTCCACTCCAAACGTCGCCGTGGCGATCGAGTCCAGAGACAGCCGATGGTTCAATTTATTTTGTAAATCCACCATTAAATCCAGCGTGGGCAACTGCGTGAGATCAAAGGGCGTGTAACCGTGCAGCACTTCGTAATCAAACCGGAGGTTGTTAAACCCCACCACCAGGTCCGCCCGCTGCAATTCCCGGATCAAGCCGTCCACCGTTTTCTCGTGATAGATTTTATATTCACCGGTCGCGGCGCTATAGGTCACTCCTATGCTCATCCGCATCTTCGAGATATTGTTCCACCCGCCCACCTCATCGGCCGACATTTGGGTTTCCAGATCAAAATAAACGACATTCTTCGCCATGACCGCATAATTAAAATTCTTCCCAGCCAAAAGGACAATGCCAATGTTACGGCCTCAGCGCAACGTCCAGTGGCGCAACCGGCATCGTCGGACATTGTTCGGCGAATATTCCGCTTTACGCGGTGACGGCGGTGGCAGCGCCACTTGCCAAGCGCGCCGTCCCTACCATGTCCAGTCCGCGGACCGAATACTGGCATCCAAGATGCTCTTTTTAATCGTTTTTAGGCTGAAATACAGCAGAGATTAACCGATAACAATTAACCATTTTGACTATGATTGCCGCCGCCGCCCAAGCACATGAACTGACGAGTGCCGCGTTGCCCATCAACTGGTTCGATGCCGCGTTGCTGGCCCTGTTGGGCTTTGGGTTCTTCCGCGGACGCGTCAACGGCATGACCAAGGAACTGGGTCCGATGATTCAATGGCTGGGAGTAGTAATCGTCGGCGGCCTGGGATACCCGTTTCTCGCCCAGATTTACCATGACCAATGCCATTTCGACAAATTATGGAGCGCCTTGTTGGGCTACCTTTCAATTGCTACTGCCTTCTTTTTGATTTTTACGCCCATCAAAAAAGGGCTTCGCAAGCGCGCCGAAAAGGGTGGCCTTTTTGGCGGCGCTGAATATTATTTGGGAATGTTCGCGGGAACGGTCCGATATGCCGCCATCGTAATGTTTGTTCTGGCGCTCCTGAACGCGCGCTCGTACACGGCGGCGGAACTGGCCGCCAAAAAAGCCTACAACGAACGCTGGTACGGCGGCGGCATTTATAGCGGCGATTATATGCCCGACCTCCATACGGCCCAGGAAAATATATTCAAGCAATCGTTTTCAGGCCCATACATCAAGGATGGCGTCGGCATGCTGTTCGTTCAGACCGGTCCCGGAGACAGCGGCGGCGGCGGTGACGCCCCGCAAAAACCAAAATCTGTAATCCATATAGGAAAGTAAAGGCGCACACGCGCCGAGCGCATGGCCGGCTTTACCCAGGCAACACTCGAGCGCATTCGCTCCGCCAGTGACATCGTCGACGTCATCGGCTCTTACCTCCAACTCAAACGCGCGGGCGCCAATTTCACCGCCCTCTGCCCCTTTCATAAGGAAAAGACGCCGAGCTTCAACGTCAATCCGCACCGCCAGATTTATCACTGTTTCGGCTGCCATAAAGGCGGCGACGTTTTTACGTTCGTCAAAGAATACGAAAACATCGGCTTCATGGACGCCGTTCGCCGGCTCGCTGAGCGCGCGAAAATTCCGATCGAAATGGATTCCACACCCGGCGAACAGCAGGCCCGGCACGTCAAGGACCAGCTCCTGGAGATCCACGAAAAAATCACCCAGCGCTGGCACAGTTGCCTGCTCAATGAAGCCGCCGGCCAGGTCGCGCGCGATTATTTGAAAAAACGCGGCGTTGGCGAAGAAGCCATCAAACTGTTTCGTTTGGGCGCAGCCCCGGAAAGCTGGGACGATACGGTCAACTGGGCCAAATCCAAAAACTACGATCTCGCACTCGTGGAAACAGCCGGTCTTGTCGTCAAAAAAGAAGAAACAGGCAGCCACTATGACCGTTTTCGTGGACGGCTCATGTTTCCCATTTGCGATGAACAGGGCCGCGTTGTCGCTTTCAGCGGGCGCGTGCTTTCCGGCGACGAAAAGATCGCCAAATACGTCAATTCGCCAGAAACCCCCATCTTTACCAAGAGCAAAATCTTCTACGGCCTGGACAAATCCAAACGCTCCATTCTGGACGCGGGTTTTGCCATTGTTTGCGAAGGCCAGCTCGATTTGATCGCTTGCTTCATGGCCGGCGTGCAAAACGTCATCGCCCCGCAAGGCACAGCTTTTACAGACCAGCACGCGCGTATATTGAAACGCTACGTTCCCGAAGTCGTTCTCAGTTTCGATTCCGACGAAGCCGGACAAAACGCCGCTGTCCGATCGCTCGACCATCTGCTCTCGTCCGGCTTGGCGGTGCGCGTGGCCGTAGTCCCGGCGCCCCATGATCCTGACAGCTTTATCAAAGCCAACGGTGGCGAGAAATTCCGGGAATTGATTCAGAGAGCAAAGGGCTTTTTTGACTACTATCTCGACCGGCTTTCCAAACAAAACGATCGAAACACCGACAAAGGCCGCATTGCCATCCTGCGCGCCATGGCCGAGGCCGTCCAAAAAACCGGCAGTCCCGCGATGGTTGACACTTATGCGCAAAAAACCGCTTTGCGCCTCGCTATTTCGCCGGAGGCGGTCCGCGCGGAGTTTTCAAAAATCCAACATCTTCCAATGCGTATGGAGACAACCGACGCAGATGAATTAGAGGAAAATCCGGAGCCGCAAACATTCGAACGCCCATCGCCGCAGGAATTTTGGCTCCTTAAATTGCTCCTGGTCCACGACGAACTGAATGCGTGGGCAGCCCCTCGGCTGGACCCAAACTGGATTTCGAATTTCCCCGCGCGCCAAATTACCGAACGCCGGCTGAACGCCCAAAAATACGGAATGTGGACAAACCTCGCAGCCTTCCTCGATCAATCAGACAGTACGGAAATGCGCAGTCTGATTACCGAAGCCGCCACACAGGAACGACAGATTCCAAATCCGGAAACCCAATTGGCTGACGTCATCCTGAAATTACGAAACCAGTTTTTGGACCGTCAAATTGCCGAGCTCACCCAAAAAACCGCCTTGCCGGAATATTCGGACGCGCAAAAAATGGACATGCTCCAAATGCGGGAAAAATTGCGTCAACAAAAAAAATCGCCGCTGGCGGAGATGGCCTAACCCACTCTGTCTTTGCTTTCGAGTTTTTGCCAAATGCCGCCGTAAATCGCGATCACAACAAAGCAGATTAGAGGAATGACAAAACCAACACGCATGCCGCCTCTGTCCGCGATGTAACCCATGAGGGGGGTCATAATCGCACCGCCGACAATGGACATAACCAGCAACGACGATCCTAATTTAGTGTGCTCGCCCAGGCCGCGAATGCTCAACGCGAAAATCGTGGGAAACATGATGGACATAAAAAAGAAACTCGCCATGACGCCAACGACACCCGCCCAACCGCCCCCAACCATGGCAAGGACCATCATGACGGTGTTGATGACAGCATAGACAGCCAAAGCTTTGTGCGGCCTGGTCAACCCCACCACGGCGCTCCCGACAAGCCTGCCTCCGGCAAACAGCGCAAATGCCACGGCCTGCAAATTCCCGGCGGATCGGTCGCTCAAATTATTTATGTTGGCAACCGAGTAATTGATAAAGAAACTGAATATCCCAGTTTGCGCCGCGACATAAAGAAATTGGGACAGGACTCCCATTGTAAAATGCGATCGCTGGAAGATTGGCTTCACGGCCTTGCCTTCCGCTTCGGCCTTAAATTCTTCCGCGGCCCGCAAATCCGGAATTTTTGCGAATATAAAAATAACCAGCAAAACGGTGACCACGACACCAATGCCTAGATAGGGTATATCCAGTTTTGCATTGCTCGTATTGACCTCCGTGGTGGCAGAAAGAATGATATGCGCTCCGATAAACATTCCCAAAATCCAACCCAGACCGTTGCATGTTTGGGCCATATTGATGCGCGTAGCCCCGCTTTCAGCAGGGCCCAGAACCGTCGTGTAAGGATTGGCAATGGTCTCCAGGCAGGCCAAGCCAGACGCCAAAACAAACAGCCCCAATAGAAACGCCCAATAGGCGTTGATACCTACCGCCGGGATGAACCAAAAGGCGCCCGCCGCGGCCAGGGTCAATCCAACGATGATGCCGCCCTTGTAACCAAATCGCCGCGCTATCATTCCGGCCGGAAAGGCCATCAGAAAATAACCCATGTAAAACGCGTTTTGGACAAAGCCGGACTGAAACTTCGACAGCTGCAGTGTGTTTTGAAAATGCTTGTTGAGATTATCGAGCAGGCCACTGCAAAATCCCCACAGCAGAAACAATGAGCACATCAACAAGAAAACCAGGGCATAATTTTTCCCGTCCGCGGTGGAAAATAGTTTACCCGAACCGGCCGCCGGTTTCGTTTCGACAGAGGTTGTTATCATAACTCGATTTGATTTGTGTGTTCACTCACCGAAAACGGTCACTTCCCATAAAGTGGCCCAAAATTCGCGCACGCGCGAAAGTCCGCGCCTTCCAGGTCCGCTGTGCCAAACGCATTCCACGCATTGGGACGAAATATCCGTTCATCGGGAACGTTGTGCATATAGACCGGAATTCGCAGCATGGAGGCCAGGCTGATGAGTTCATCGCCGATATGGCCGTAGCTCATGGAACAGTGATTTGCGCCCCAGTTATTCATCACCGTATAAACGTCACGGAAGGCGCCGCTGCCAGTGACGCGCGGCACAAACCACGTAGTCGGCCAGGTTGGGTTCGTGCGTTCATCCAGCACAGAGTGGACTTTATCCGGCAGTTCGATGGTTTCGCCTTCGGCAATTTGGAGGGCGGGACCAAGTCCTTTGACCAGATTTAACCGGCATATCGTGACGGGCATTCCGCCGCGCGTCCGAAACCGCGTGGACCATCCGCCGCCTGGGAAATATTCGGTGATGGATGGATGCCACGTGGTGGCGGCGAGACATTTTTTGATTTCAGCTTCGGTAATGTCCCAAAATGGTTTCATGGCCGGCTTGCCGCCGACAGTTTGTTCGCCCGTCCCATCCAGCGCGGCCGGCCCGGAATTAATCAGATGCAGAAAGCCGCCCGCGGCGGACCCGCTTAGTTTATGGCCGGTCACTCGCTTCACCGGCTGCGGCGCTCCAATAGGTGCGCACGTCGGCGAAAATCTGGGCGGTGTTCGTCAGCAAATGGCCGAACAACATGCACGCGCCGTTGAGCGAATCGTTCTCCGTGGCCACGATAAACGGCGCGCGCGCGCCGTTCCAATCGAAGGACGTGTTGAGAATCGCTTCCATGAAATCGCCGTTGGGCTGGTGATCGGTCCACTGGCGCTGGCCCTGGAAACCGGAGGCGATCGCGTTGTGGCCGAGCGATTCCTCACCAAACCCGCGTTTGGCAAGACGCGGATTGCCGACCATCAGGTCGCGCGCGATGAGCGCCATCTTGACCGAAATCTCCCATTCGCGATCCAGCTGCGCGCGCGCGCGCGTGGTCTTGGGCGAATTGTAATCCTTGCCCTCTTTGCAATGGCTTTTCACCCATGCCATCGCCTTTTCATATTCCGCTTTGTCAAAAATCTCCTTCTCCATGCGACGGATGAATTCGCTCATGTCCACCGATTCGACCCGCATGCCGAGATAAGTCTCGAAGAACTCCGGATTGACGATCGAGCCGGCGATGCCCATCGAAACGCCGCCCATGGCCAGGTAGGATTTGCCGCGCATAATGGCCACCGCCAGACCGGCCCGGCAAAAGCGCAGAAGTTTTTCGCTGCACGTCGTCGGGAATGGTTTTGTCGCTGCCGTCCTGGACGTCGCGTCCGTAAATGCCGAAGGCCGGCAAACCTTTCTGCGCATGGCCGGCCAGCACGGCAGCCAGATAAACCGCGCCGGGACGTTCCGTGCCGTTGAATCCCCAGACCGCCTTGGGAATGGACGCGTCCATGTCCATGGTCTCGCTGCCGTAACACCAGCAGGGCGTGACCGTGAGGGAAACGCCCACGCCTTCGCGCGCAAATTTTTCAGCGCAAGCCGCGGCCTCAGCCACGCCGCCAATGCACGTGTCCGCAATCACGCAATCCACCGGCTTGCCGTCGGGGTAACGAAGCTCTTCGGCGATGAGTTCGGCGACCGATTCGGCCAGGTTCATCGTTTGAGTTTCGAGCGATTCGCGCACGCCACCCAGGCGTCCATCGATGGCGGGACGAATTCCAATCTTCGGCAGTTTTCTGAACAGAGGATTTTCCATAATTTAAAGTCACTTCAAATTGCCGATCGCCCGGCGCCGGTAATGTTCGTCCGGCCGGTTTTCGATCCGGTCGGAAAGCGTTTCATCTAAAAACCGCGGGCCGCTGACCATGTAAGTGGCGGCGAGAATGTTTGCCCATTTATCCAGCATCAGCATTGCGTTCAGGACGTCCCGCGGCGTTTGTCCCAAAATGACGGGACCATGATTTGCCATCAGGATGACTTTGGGCGGCGCGTTGTGTTTCGCGATAAATTGCCGAAGTGAGGCGCGCAACGCCACTGCGAGCCGGATGCCCGGATCAACATACGGAACAACGGCGATGTTCCGGCCGCAAACTACGATTGCGTCCGGAAAAATGTAACGAAGAAACGGCTCCGCGCCGAGCGTACTGCACAGGATTTTCAGGACCGAAACCGGATGAGTATGCCCGACCCATTTCGCGCCGCCTTCGCGCAGACAGATGGCGTGCAGGAAGGTTTCCACTGAAGGCAGCCGCGCCTTTTTGTCCGCGCGCGAATCTTCGAGGATTTTGCGGACTTCGTCGTCCGATTTGTCCGGTGACTCCAAAGCATCCAGAATGGGCTGCATCCGCACCCGGGTGATTCCTTTGGCGTCGATGTCGGCCAATTGGGAACCGGACGCCTTTACATAAAACTCGTTGCCGCCCAAATCAGCGCTGACATTGCCCTCGCCAAGGATGGCCAATTGCCGATCTTCACGACCCAGCTCATGGGAAAGCTGAATCAACTCTTTTAAAATTCCAGTCGAACTCATTGTGATGGCGTATTGCCTATTCGGTGTCGCGCGCCGCGTCAAGAATCAAGTGGAAAATCCGTGAATCTTTGGTGGAGAGGTGGATCCGGAAAATTCCGCCCGCTCTACGGGCGGTGACGGCGCAGCGCGCCGTCCCTACCATCTTCGGTTCATGGAACGGGCCACATAATTCGGAAATCATTGGAACTCCGGCTAAAATACCTGACCCGCTACGCAAAACGCAACACGTGACCGTATCGTACAAACATACGACATCCGAAACCTTGACGGAACGTGTATCGTCCGCTTCATTGAATCCAGCACCAAAGCTATGAATAGATCACTCGTATCATCACTCTCAATTTGCGCCACAGCCGGCCTTTCATTGGCAGCGGCCTTGTCGCTTTCTGCGTCAAAATGCCACGCAGAGGAAACTAACCAGGCGTCTTTACAGATGTGGCAACAGGATTACGGGCCTACGCATGAAGAGCGGATGCAATGGTGGCGCCAGGCCAGGTTTGGGATGTTCATTCATTGGGGCGTTTACTCGGTCCCGGCCGGCGTTTATAAAGGCCAGCCAGTAACGCACGCCGGCGAATGGATCATGCGCACGGCCGATATTCCCGTGGCCGATTACGCGGCCTTCACAAAACAATTCGATCCCACGAATTTCAACGCCGATCAATGGGTTAAAATCGCCAAAGACGCCGGGATGAAATACATCGTCATCACCGCCAAACATCACGACGGTTTCGCGATGTACCATACCCACGTGGACGGCTACAACATCTACGACGCCACGCCCTGGCACCGCGATCCGCTTGCGGAATTGGCAGTTGCTTGCCGAAAACAGGGCATCAAATTGGGATTTTACTATTCCGAGGGCCAGGATTGGCATCATCCCGGCGGCGCCGCTGCCAATCAAGCATCCCGAAGCCGACGTTGACGCACAGCACCACTGGGACCTGGCTCAAAAGGGCAGCTTTGACGAATACGAAGATAACGTGGACGTGCCGCAGGTCACCGAACTTTTGAGCAATTACGGCCCGGATACCCCAGCCGTTTTATGGTGGGACACCCCGATCGGCATGACCCCTGACCGCGTGGCCAAACTGCTCCCGCTGCTGAAACTGAAACCGGAAATTATCACAAATAACCGCCTCGATGAACACCATTCGACCGGCGATTACCAGACGCCCGAACAAAAAATCCCGACGAACGGCCTGGCTGGCGACTGGGAAACGTGCATGACCATCAATGGCACGTGGGGATATAAATCCGCGGACCATAACTTTAAGAGCACCGAAACATTGATTCACAATTTGGTCGACATCGCGAGCAAAGGCGGCAATTACCTGCTCAATGTCGGCCCCACCAGCGCCGGCGAGATTCCGCAAGGAGAAGTCGAGCGATTGCAACAAGTCGGACGCTGGATGGACATAAACGGTGGCGCCATCTACGGCACCACAGCCAGTCCCTTCGGCCATCCGTTTGACTGGGGCCGCTGCACGGCTCGCGTCCAACCGGACAAAACAATTTTATACCTGCACGTTTTTGACTGGCCGACCGACGGCCAATTAACCGTCCCCGGCCTCAAAAGCCAGGTCACTAAAGCGTATTTGCTGAAGACAAACATGTTTGGCCAAAACCCGTCATTGAAATACACCAGTACCGCCGACGGCGTGACGATTAACCTGCCCGAAGCCGCACCCGATAAAATCTCTTCAACTGTCGTGCTGGAGCTCCAAGGCGCGCCGGACATTGATGGACTTACGAATCGTTAGCCGTAGCGCAGGCGTCCCGCCGCCAATTCCCGAGACAGGCGAGGAAGCGGCAGTGGCAGCGGTACCGGCGACCTCGGCCAGCTCAGGAACAGGCACCGAGACGGTGCCTGAACCCGCAGCCGAGACGGCTGCGCTACTGAGCCCCTGCACATTTTAAGTGTATGGGGGGGAATCAGGAAACGAGACCCGAGTTTCGCGCATTTACACGAAAACAACGCGTTTTTATTGGTAAATTCGAAGATCGAGTCGGTTCCGAAGGGAAACGAAGCCGCTCGTAGCGAGGCGTTCCGACCACGACAACCGTAGTGCTGAATTTCAAGTCCACTGACTTGAGCAGTTTGGGTAGCTGCGAAGGGAATTGCCCTGAGCGGAGCGAAGGCAAGGCCACTTGGGCTGAGCGAGTGGGAGTGAGCAAGCCAACGGCGGCTTTCCAAATCCGCCGCCCGTACGACGTCGCACGATTTGCCGATTTGG
Organism: uncultured Verrucomicrobiae bacterium; assembly: GCA_963845665.1. Classification (GTDB taxonomy): domain Bacteria; phylum Verrucomicrobiota; class Verrucomicrobiia; order Limisphaerales; family UBA11358; genus UBA11358. The sequence continues at coordinate 52,944 of CAWJTA010000004.1, read as the reverse complement.
AAATCGGCGATACAGCAGGTTTGGAAACCTGCGCTACGCTACCCGGTTCGTTGAAGGTCTCAACGATTCCAAGAGCATAATTCCGGTTTTTTAAGGCCCTCCCTATGGGTCGTTCCGGTTCGTGCGTACGTCTGTCAAAAACCGAACCTCCATATCCTGGTCATCTCCAATCCCGCCCGGCTTCCCATCGCGGCCATAACTGATGACCTTGCCGTAACCGACAGATTCTTTATATGGGACGAAGACGACGGCGCGACCCCATGCGTCGGTGGACGTTACGGCCAAATCGGGCCGTTCCGCCACCACCTGATCCAGCGTGTCAGGCCACTTGCCAAATTGGTCTTTGTACCTGGAACATCCATCTGCGACGTTCAGCAGACACCAGTAAGTGCGCCACGGCTTCTTTTCCTGAGCCTCGATGCGCATTTCCGTCTTAACGTAGGAATAGAAGCACGTGTAAAAGATCGCGCCTCCGCCCAAAAGGAGGAACGTGATCATTGAATTCCTGGAGATCTTCATAACTCAAAATCGAAACATCTACATCGGCGACAGCCCATTTGTGGATTCATCCGCCGAAATACGGTAAACTATAACCTCAAATTCGTTTTCGTGCCACATCTCAAAATCCGTCACGTAAAGGGGTCACCCATCAAGGCGGCGTTTCGAACGGTTCATGAACCAACGGACAGCAGTGAGCACGGCACGACCGACTCCTGAAAACACCATGGTCCATCTTCCATCCCGCGTGCTGCGGCTGGTGTGCTGTGCACACACAGCCGCGCTCGGAGATGGTTCATGGAGAGTTCCGACTTCCTCCCAGCCCATGGACCTCGCCGGCAAGATGCCTGCTTACGCTTAAAGAGCACCTGCCGCACATTTTTTTTGTGTAAGGAAGTAAACGTGTAAACGAGACCCGTTTTAGGCGAAAACCCTTGTGTTTATTAGGATTTTTGGATTTTTGGGGGTGTAAACGAACCGGGCCAGGGATCTCACCAGCTTGACCTTTCTAGAAACTCAGGGGCGCCCATTCGGAAAATCCGCCGTTTCTGATATTGTGTTTGTCAGTTCTGGAGTTGGTTAAATAGTCTTGGGATGTATGCCGCGATATTTTGCAGCGTTCGCCCTCGTCTTACTCATTGCCCTGGTGCTCGTTCGGGTGCAGTTATTAAAAAGACAGGGGACAAAGGCCATCCATTTCGGGAACATCGACAAAAAGGATTTTTTGATTCCACCATTTGCTCTTTTCTATTTATATACGGTTTTCGCGGCGGCTTTCGATCTTCCGACTATCAGTAAACAGGAGTTCTTCCATTCCGAAACGGTCTCATGGGCGGGAGTGCTGTTTTGTGCGGGCGGACTTTTTTTATTCGCCTGGAGTCTGATTTCGTTTGGGAAGAATTTTCGGGTTGGCATTGATACAAGCCACCCCGGCCAGCTGGTTACCAAGGGGGCTTTTCGCATCAGCCGCAATCCAATTTATGTGGCATTCGCTTTGGTGTTGATTGGACAGTTCCTGATTTTTCCAAACGCGATACTACTGATCTACTTCGGGACAGCGGTGTGGCTGTTCCACCGCCAGGTATTGCGCGAAGAAGCGGTTTTGAAAACGTATTACGGCCAGGAATTCACCGATTATTGCAAGCGCGTGCGACGGTATATTTGACCTTGGAGGGATTGCCGCTCCCCGGACGAACAAGAACTGAAACGAGATCAGGTTTTTCGTTGAACCGCCCCGCCAGGAAAAAGGAAAAAGAACACGAACCCTACGAGCCGGAGCCTTAAATACTAAAATTCGCTCACCTGGGAAAATGTTCGCTTAGCAGTTCGCCGGCCTTCCTGACGCCGTGGACGATGCCTTCCGTGAATTCTGATTTACGAAAGTGATCGGTCATTGCGGCGGCAAGTTTTTGCCAGAATTCATCGCCGCACTTTTCATGGACGGCTTTGTCTCCAATCACAGCAAACGTATGAGAGCGCGGCGCTACAAAAATTAAAACGCTGTTCCGGCCCGGCAAGTGATTCATTCCCCGGCGAACAAATTCCTTTTGTGCCTCGGCGACTGGCGTTTCAACGTGTTTGTGGCTGACAATCACACGGATTTCGCCGGTCGTTTTCTGTTCGGCCCGGCGGATTGCGTCAACGACTCCGTCGTGGTGAAGGTGCTTTTTGAATTCCTTTGGATGCATAGGATTACCAATGTCCTCCCGCTCCGCCGCCGCCGAAACTTCCACCACCGCCGGAGAATCCACCACCACCACCCGAAAATCCCCCGCCACCACCACCGCTCCAGCCGCCACCTCCCGAAAATCCTCCCCAACCGCCGCCGGTAAAAATTACCCCTCCTCCACCCCCACCCCGGCGGCCCCTATTGGAAAAAACGGCGATCAAGATGATAACGATGATAATTCCCCAAATGATTTGCCGGGATTCTTCGTGATGGTGGTAAATAAGAATGTCGTTTTGCGCTTTTCTTTCGGTCACAGTCTGACCCGTGCCTTTGTATTCACCCTTCACCGCGGCCAAAATCGCCTGCACGCCTGCCGTGCATCCGCCGTCAAAATCACCGCTATGGAATCGCGGTGATATCTCGTCATCAATAATGCGCTTGCACAGGGCGTCGGGCAGGACGCCCTCAAGGCCGTAACCCACCTGGATGAACATCGAACGGTCCTGGACGAAAATAAAAAGCACCGCGCCGTTGTTTTTATCCTTTAGGCCGACCTGCCAGGCGCGAGCCACCCGCACGGTGTAATCCTCGATGGACGAATCCGACTCCATCTTTGGAAAAATGGCTACCAGGATTTGGTCGGAGTTCTGTCGCTCAAAATCTTCGAGCCTGGAATTGAGTTGCGACGCTGTGGCGGGAGAAATAACGTTTGCGTAGTCGTTGAAGTATTGCTGTGGAGCGGGCGGAATGACTTCGTCCGCAAATAGACGAAGGCAAAAAAAGAAAACGAGGATGGCGCAGCAACGTTTCACGAACTTGCTTTAATTCGTCGAGTTGCCGTTAAAATTGACTTTGGGCGCAGTCTCGGCCCCGGGAGTGGTGGCGGTGAAATAAGGCTTTTCCTTAAAATTCAGGGCTCCGGCAAACAAAACGGCGGGAAATGACTTGATTGCAGTATCATAGGCCTGGACGGCGTTATTAAAATCCATTCGCGCCACGGAAATGCGGTTTTCGGTGCCTTCGAGTTGCGCCTGGAGGTCCCGAAAATTCTCCGTGGCCGTCAAATTTGGATATTTTTCGACGACAACCATGAGATGTGACAGCGCCGAGGTCAATTGCTGCTGCGCCTGATCAAATTGGGCCAGTTGGTTTGGATCGGTTGGCGCGGCATTTGCATTGATTTGGACTTTGCCCACGGACGCGCGCGCCTGGGTGACTTCAACCAGTGTGGATTTCTCAAAATTGGCCGCGCCCGAAACGGTGGCAACCAGATTCGGAATCAAGTCGGCGCGCCGTTGATACACATTTTCCACCTGCGCCCACTTGCTGTCGGCTGCCTGTGAAAGCCCGACGAAGTTATTGTAGCTCCTTTTGAATGCCGAATAGCCAATCGCCAAAATCACGAAACAGATGGCAACGAAAACTCCCGCAAATATTAAAAACTTTTTCATACCTCGATAGTACGCCCCCACTCTAGCCTCTTCCTGCCCGGCAACAATTATAAAATCTGACCAAATTTATAGGTCTTGTTTAAGCAAAGGGCCATAAAAGGTCATAAATGTTATTGTTGAGCTCGCCTCTATTTTGTGGCCAAATAGTACCAAGCATGAAGAAGACCCCAAAAGGCGCCGCATTAGGTGGCGCCTGGATCGTTGGATCGTTGGATAAATGGATTGCCGGGGATAATCACTCCCACCGAAATTTTTTTTCAGGCGCTCCGTTTCCGGCGAATTTCCGCAGGTCGGTCCGCGACAGGGACAATGACTTTTAGAAGATGGGTTTCGTGCCTCTTTCCATAAATCGGATGACATTCTCGCCCGAACGACTCTCCCTCACCCCTGCCCTCTCCCGCGGGGAGAGGGGGAATTATCCGTCGATAATTGGTAATGGTGGACGATTGCATCGGTTCGTGGTCTCAATGCATGCGAAAAAAATCGAAAGGGGCATTCCATGAACCGTGGTTCGGACGAACGCATGCGAATTCTTCCGCCCGCTATACGGGCGGTGACGGCGGTGGCAGCGCCACTTGCAAAGAGCGCCGTCCCTACCAAAAGCATGTCCAAACTTTCGGGAGTGCTGCGGTTGGTGCCCCTCCACCCCGCACACAGCCGCGCTCCGTTTTACAAGCGGGTCAACGTCGGGGTCATACAAACGTTCGATATTTTTCGACGCAACGATATGAAAGATTCAGCCAATCCCCTGGAAGGATTTACGCAAGAATTGTCATGTTCAGCTCGTTACAATGACCTGTAAATCGTTAAAACCCGGATTTTGCATTGGGGATTTGCGATTTTGTTTGTTCCGCGCAATTGTCACAGTCCCAGTCGTTTTGAGCTCGAAATTTCTATCGCGTTGCTTTAGATGTGCACAAAACTGTTTTGGCGTTCGCACTGAAATTCACGCATCGGCCGTCGATCGGCCCCCCCACGGCCAGCAAAGGAAATATGAAGAAAGGGCCGCAAATCATATTCGCGCTATCGCGCGGTTTTGCAGTCAGCAGCTTATTTTCGGGTTCGCTTTACCCAGGGCAGCGCGCTCGAAGACTCGCACTTGCCCTGGGCTACATATATTTCACCCCTCTGGGGTTTCAGTTAGCGGCTTCGCCGACAATCTTGCGATATCCTCGGTATTACTGGAGCCTAATGCAGTATTCGAGTTAAAACATCCATTTCGGCTGGCAACGGTAACGGGCGTCCTTTTGATTTTATCGGTCGCTGCTTCAGTCGCCTCCACGAATTCGGTCTGGTCGGTCCATGAGTGGCGGACCACGGACGGCCTGCCAAACAACGACATCACCGGCCTGGCGCAAACCAGCGACGGTTTTCTCTGGATGGCCACATCCAGTCAAACGGGATTGACGCGATTCGACGGAGTGCATTTTGAAAACATTCCTTTACCGCGGGTCATGGCCGAAAAAAATGAAAAAACCACGACTCTATTGCAGAGTCGTTCCGGCGGCCTGTGGGTTGGCATGGACCACGGCGCGGTCGTTTATTTCAACGGCGGAACACCGGAAATTTTCACGAATGCCTTGCCGGATGAATCTGCCCTTTCTCTCATCGAACAGGGGCATGGAATATTGTGGGTCCTGTTCCGGGGCGGCGACGTTTGCCGGATTGAGACCAACAACGTCACTCATTTCGGCCCCGGTGATGGCTTGCCGCCCCGTTACCAGACATGGCTGACAACGGACAGCCAGGACCACCTTTGGTTTGCAAAGTCGACGTATGCCGGCGTCTTTGAGGACGAACATTTCAAGACGCTGGTTCGATTGCCGTGGGCGGCGGGCGGAATTGCGCCAGCCTCCGACGGTGGCGTTTGGGTCGGCAGCAATGGCCATCTTTTCCACTGCGACATGAACGGCAATCTGCGGGACTGCGGTAAATTTGCTTCGCAACCATTCCATCATTCAACCCCCTTGCTCGAAGATGCGCGCCACGCCGTTTGGATTGGCACCGGCAGCCAGGGATTATTCTGCTACGACGGCTCCGGATTTCAAAACGTTGCGGTTTCACACCACGAAATCCTGAAATTGCTCGAGGACCGCGAACAGAATCTGTGGGTAGGCACGCGGGGCGAAGGGTTGAGCCGCGTCCATCCACTCACCGTGAAATTGGAAGGGCCCGAAAGCGGCCTGCCTTCCGACCCCATTCAATCGCTCTGCCAGGACACAAACGGCTGGCTTTGGGCGGTGGCTCAGAACGGCTCGGTTCTCTGCCAAAGCAATGGCATATGGAACACTCCCCCGTTCCAGGAGGGCATGGGCACCCCCTCATCCGTGGCAGCGGGCGCCGACGGCAGCGTGTGGATTGGCACGCAAAGCGGCATGCTTCATCGCTGGCAAGGGGGACAGCTGACCACCTGGCGGCAATCCGACGGCCTCGCCGGTCGTCTCATCCACTCGTTGTTTGTCGCCAATTCGGGCGACGTGTGGGTGGGTGAGGAAAACCCGGAAGCTATCCAGCGGTTTAGCGGCGGGAAGTTTTATACATTCAGTGTCCCGGAGAAGTTGCGTGTCATTCGCGCCATGACCGAGGACAGCTCTGGAAATATCTGGATCGGCTCGTCTGCAGGAACGTTGCTCCGAATCGCCGGCGATAAAATGGATGACGAAACGGCGCAAACAACCGGCCAGCCAATCGCCGTTCGTTGTTTGTATCCCACACCTGACGGCGCTTTATGGATTGGTTACGCAGGTGGAGGCGTGGGACGATTGAAGGACGGACATTTCAAACGCATCAGCGCTGCGGACGGACTTTCGGATGGCAATATTTCACAAATCCTGGCCGACGGTCGCGGCTGGATGTGGTTTGGCGCCGATAGCGGCATCTTCAAAGCGCGACAGCAGAACCTGGAAGATGTGGCCGAAGGCCGGGCGGCCCGCGTGGAGTGCATTCGCTGCGCCCAGGATTTGCCGGCGTTGCAGGCGAATTTCGGCCGGTCCTCGGACGCGCTTCGCAGCCGCGACGGCCGGCTTTGGATGCCCATGCTCACGGCGCTGGCAGTGATTAATCCCGTGGATATTTCCGAAGATGAAACGCCCGCTAATCCACTGGTGGAACAGGTCCTGGTGGACGACGCGGTCTTCGCGACCTATGGCGGCGTGGTGCCGGCACATGATGTCGTTGATTTGAAAACCAGCGGAGTGAAACTGCGTCTGGCGCCCGGGCGTCATCGGCTGGAATTCGATTTTACCGCGTTGTGCTTTAGCACCCCCGGCAACGTGCAGTTTCGCTATCGGCTGGATGGATTTGATAATCGTTGGATTGATGCCCAAACGCAGCCCGACGCGATTTACCCGCAGCTCACGGCAGGCAACTACGAATTTCAGGTCACTGCCTGCAATTCCGACGGAGTCTGGAGCGGAAGCGACGCCGGCGTCGCATTCGTCATCGCACCGTTTTTTTGGCAGACCGGGTGGTTCCGGCTGACGGCACTTATCGTATTCACCTCAGCCATCGCGGCTATTGTGCTTTACGTTTCGCATCGCCGGCTGCGCCTGCGCCTGGCGTTGCTTGAGCAGCAGAACGCGCTGAACAAGGAGCGAATGCGCATCGCAAAGGATTTGCACGATGACCTGGGCACGCGTCTCACAAAAGTTGTTTTGCTCAGCGGCCTTGCGCAAAGAGACCAAACCGCGCCACAAAAGCTCGGAGATCATCTCAGGAAACTTTCCACCGCCGCCCACCAGGTCATTGGCTCTCTCGATGAAACGGTTTGGGCCGTCAACCCGGGCAATGACACTCTCCCGCACCTTATCAATTACACCGGCCGCTTCGCCGTGGAATTTTTGAAAACAGCTGAGATCCAGTGCACCATCGATTTGCCGGAATCTCCGCCCGACTGGGTGGTGCCGGCCGCTGTGCGCCATAATTTGTTTCTGTCTGTGAAAGAGGCTTTGAACAACATCGTGCGCCACGCCAACGCGCGCGCCGTCCACCTGCGCATTACCGCGACGGAAGAATTTCTGGAAATGTCCATTGAAGACAACGGCTGCGGCTTCGACCAAACGCCGGACGTTGACGGAGCCGACGGCCTCCGCAATATGCGCCAGCGCATCGAAGAAATTGGCGGCCGATTTCAGCTCGAGAGCAAACCCGCATCCGGAACCAAAATTGTTTTCACTTGCCCTTCCAACGGAAAATGAACGAAATTACCAGCATCCCCGGCGAAGAACAAATCCCGCGCATCGGGCATCAGAAGAAATCGAAGTACAATGACCATCAATGTTTGCATTATTGAGGACGACCGCGAAACGCGCGAAAGCCTCGTCGAATTGCTCAACGGCGCACCCGGTTTGCGTTGCGTGGGCGATTATCCTTCCGGCGAAATCGCCCTCCGCGGCCTCCCCGCGCAAAAGCCGGATGTAGCGCTCGTGGACATCAATCTGCCGGGCATGAGCGGCATCGAATGTGTGGCCAAGCTCAAGAGCCTGCTTCCCGCCATGCAGGTCCTCATGCTGACGACCTACGAAGATGACGATTTGATTTTCAATTCACTTCGCGCGGGCGCGATGGGGTATTTGTTGAAAAAAATGGCGCCCACTGAGTTGATCGACGCCATCGCCCAGGTTCATGCCGGGGGCGCGCCGATGCCCATGCAAATCGCGCGCAAGGTGGTGGATTATTTTCAAGGCCTTGGCGAATCGGCTTCTGAAGTCGAGCAACTGACGCGGCGCGAACAGGAAATCCTGGCGCTGCTGGCCAAAGGGGCCTTTTATAAAGAGATAGCCGACGCTTTGAAAATCAGTCTCAGCACCGTCCGCACGCACATCCAGCACATCTACGAAAAGCTTCACGTGCAATCGCGCACCGACGCAGCGAGAAAGTATTTAGACGGTAAATATTAGTATCGCTTCTGCAAGTATCGGATGAACGTCCGATTGGGGAGCTGCAAGCTTTGTGGGAAACTTAAAGCGAAATCCCGCATATGAGATTGGCCAATAAAAAATCGGGCCCTTTGCAGCGGCCTCCAAAGGGCCTTCGGAGGGCGCAGGCTGAAGGTTTCACACTCATCGAACTGCTCGTCGTCATCGCGATCATTGCCATTCTGGCGGCCATTCTGCTGCCGGTGCTCTCTAAAGCCAGGTTGAAGGCCACACAAACGTATTGTGTAAATAATCAAAAGGAATTTTCCGCCGGCTGGCTTATGTATGTGGACGACAATAAGCAAAATCTTTTGCAAGCCAACTCCGCCAGCGGGTCCTCCATTTGGCCGAATACGGATGTTGGCGGAGGTTTTTGGGGCATCAATCCAAATGCTCCTCCGTTGGCCGGCCAGCCTAACAGGGGAGTTGCCATGACCGACGTGGAAAACGATTTGGTGACCAATAATCTGCTGGCTCCGTATATCAAGAATCCGCAGGTGTTTCATTGTCCAGGTGATATCCGATTTAATCTGCCCATCGGCACCGGTAATTCAATCGGGTGGGCCTTTGATAGCTACGCCATTACCGAAAACGTGGAAAACGATCATGACAACAACAACGAAAATACCGACGGCTTTTCAACGATGGCATCCATCAGAAAGTCATCGGACTGCGTGATTTGCGTCGAGCAGGCCGACACGCGCGGTTACAATAATGGAACCTTTGCGCTCAAGGTCACGCTCAAACCAACCACAATTGACTTCACCGACGTGTTTTCCATGTATCATGGCAGGATAGGGACCTTTTCCTTTGCTGATGGTCATGCGGAAGCTCATTTGTGGCATGATCAGGCAATTATCGCTGACGGCAACTATTCGGTGGCAGAAGGCTCAATAGGTTACGAGTACAGCAAATGCCCGGCTACACCCAGCCAAAACGGCCTGGATGCGGCCTGGATTATTCAGCACTTCGAGTCCCCAACCGATCTATGAACCACCGTTGGCACGACTTTTCGGTCAATGACGTTTTCTGGTACCGGCTATTTCCGGAAAACTTTTGACCAAAGTAATCTATTCGTCACAGCACTAAATCCGACATCGGCGCCCTAGAAATATGAAAACCAAAATGTTTTGTTCAAAAATTCCGGTCATAGTTACCGTCATGGCCTTTGGCCTTGTGACCTTCGTCCAATCCGCCGGGGCGGCGACGACAAATTATTTAAACGCTGCGTCCGTGGCCGATGGCGGGAGCTACGGGCTGGATAATCTTTACTGGAACACAACCTCAGAAACGGCCACACCCCTGGTGGATTATACCGCGTCCGATGCCATGTGCATTGGCCAAAATCCGTCCGATTACAACGGTTATTCCTTCGCGATTAACTTCAACTATTCCGCGAGCACACACGTCACCGGCAGCGGCGGCGCCAGCATTATCATCGGTTGCACCAATACCGTTGTTACCTTTAACGGCGCGGACAACGACTATCTTGACGCTGCCACGACCATATCGGTTGCCCAGGGTTCAACCCTGATTGAAGACGTGGACTGGGATGCGCTGGGGCTGAATTTTGACAATCAGACGGTTACGTTGAATGGCGGCGGGATTATTACTTTTCAAACTCCCATTGGGGTCAATTCCACCGGTCTGATTACTGAAAACATGCCCGGAGGGACCGTCAATTTGACGGTGGGTCTGCCGAGCAAAGACGATTTTACCGGAGGCTATACACTTACGGCCGGTTCGCTGATCTTTACGACCAGCGCATCCGCCAATGCATTCGGCGGATTTCCGTCCGGCAAAAATTTAACCATCAATTCCGGGACTATTGATAATACCAGCGGTTCTCCAATTACGCTCACCTGGGCTGGCGGCGGCGTCAGCATTGGCGGCAATTTCACCTTTACCGGCAGCAGCAGCCTGAGTTTCGGAACGGCGCCCGTGGCCTTGACGGTTTCGCCGGCTATTGCCGTAAATGCCAACACATTGACCTTCGCCAGCCCTATTAGTGGCAGCGGTTTCGGACTGACGAAGATTGGCCCTGGCGTGCTGCAACTAGAGGGCGCCAATACCTATAGTGGGACCACCTACGCGCTGGGCGGCGCGCTGCAACTCACCAATTCCGGGGCGATCGCCGGACCCCTCGTGGTCAGCAATGCCACCTTTGACGTATCCGGTCTCGCCACCACTGAAACAACTTTGTCCAGTCTCTCCCTCTCCAATAGTCCCACACTCGTGGTTTCCGAGCCATCCGGGGCGGTCACCAACATAATCGCAACGACACTGAATGTGGACGGTTCCCCTGTCACCGTAGACATTGATGCCCTGCCGCCTATTACCCAGTATCCGACGACTCTTCCAATTTTAGACGGTGCAGCGGTTAACGGAACGCTCAATTTCACACTCGGCTCATTACCACCCTCCGGCGGCGCATCCTACCAGGGTCACCTGACCATTGCCGGCGGCCTGGTCGAGTTGGTATTGACCGGCGGCCCGACTCCGGTAGTGGACCTGACCTGGACTGGCACCGCCAACGGCACGGCTAACGGAACCTGGGATAGACAGAATACCGCCGACTGGGTCAATTCCAGCAGCCAGGCCCAAGTCTTTAATGATGGCGATCCGGTAACCTTCAATGACACAGCGACCGGAAGCCATATCGTCAACATGGTGACAACCGTGACGCCGAGCGAGCTCACGGTCAGCAATAACGCGACATCCTATACATTTACCGGCGGCAATCTGGGCAATTACAGCCCTGGCATATTGACCCTGGATAAACTGGGCTCCGGGAAACTTACGCTGCAGGAGAGCGGCGATAATTTCTCCGGCGGCGTCAATGTCAGTGGAGGCACACTCATTGTGGACAATAACAGCAGCGGCATCAACGGCGGCACCACCATCGCCCCTGGAGCGACCGCTCAGTTGGGCAACAATGATAACGGCGACCAACTGCCCGACGGAAACGTCACGGTCAATGGCTCATTGGTGTTCAATTGCGCGGACAATCCCACCACGGTCTACAACACTATTATGGGCAATGGTACAGTCATACAGGATAGCACCAATGTGATCGTGCTGAACGATTCCGGGAGCAGCAGCGGCAACTGGTCGACCGTGGTTACGAACGGAACGCTTCAGGCTCCGGACAACTCGGCACTTGGCTCGCTGCCCGGCGGCTCGGTCAGCGTAACCAATGGCGGCAGTTTCGACCTGGGTGGAAATGGCACCGAGAACAACGCGAATTTCGGGGCCAAGCAATTCATCATCGCCGGCACAGGAGTGGACGGCGGCGGCGTTATCATCAATAGCGGTGTTAACGAGCAGGAAGATGCATTCGAAACTATCACGCTTACAAACAATGCGACCGTCGGAGGACCGTCTCGCTGGGACATGCGCAACGGCACGCCGGTATTAAATCTCGAGGGCTTTGACCTGACGATCACAAACATTAACACCCTGGGCCTCGTGAGCACGGTTGTGACCCCCGGCAACATCATCATCCAAAATGGAGGCAATTTGTCGTTCCAGTTAGCCTGCAGCGTCGCCAATCCCGGCACGATAACGGTCGAAAGCGGAGGTTACCTGAGCACGTATGAAAGCAGCCTCGGCAGCGTCACTCGCAATATCGTGCTGAATGGCGGCAGCCTCACCAATATTTCAGCCGCCAACGAAACGGCCTATTTGGATTCCCCCATACAGATGCAACAAAGTTCCACGGTCGGAAACTTCAACGTCGGCACCATCACATTCTATGATGGCCCCATTTCAGACGGCGGCGATAGCCTGAGCCTGAGTTTTGGAGGTTTGGGAACCAACTATCTTTCCGGAACCAACACCTACACTGGTCCTACCGTGATCAACGACGTGACGATGGGATTAAGCGGCATGGGTTCGATCTCCGCCAGTTCAGAGATTACTGTTACGAACGATGCCATCTTCGACCTCTCTCGCTCATCCATAGCTTTCTCCGGCACAAACACATTGGTGCTGGGCGATGACAATAACGGCCAGGGGACGCTCGATCTAGGAGGCACGTTGATCACGAATTTCAATTCTCTACAACTCATTAATCCTCAATTGAATATGGCTGTGACCAGCCCCGGCACACCGTGCATTACAGTGACCACTCTCAATTTTGGTGATGGTTCGCACAGCGGGACTATCGACATCACTGCTCTGCCGCCGGTGCTGGCAATGTTGCAGTTCCCTTTGATCAAATATGGCAGCACAATCGGGACCTACAGCCTGAACCTCGGAAGCCTGCCGTCCGGGTATAATGGCAGTCTCGTCAATGACACGGCTAATCACTCCATCGACCTGCAGATTACTCAACAGCCTCCGGGTATTTGGAACGGCGGCGGTGCCCCAGCCAATAACTACTGGAGCGACTCGGCCAACTGGCAGGGCGCGGGTCTTACGGGCACCGACCCGTTGACCTTTACCGGCAGCGCAGGCCTCAATAACACCAATGATACTGCTTCCGAAAATGCTACGGCCCTGACGTTTTGGCCCGGCGCCGGCGCGTTTGTGTTGAATGGCAACGGCGTTGTGCTTGAGGGCCCCGTGACCAATCTTTCGATCGCCACCGAGACGATTAATCTTCCGCTAAGCTTCGCTTCGCCCGAGACATTCAGCGGAACTTCAGGGCGGCTGATTATTGGGGGCGGGGTTACAAACACGGCCGCAACGACCAACACGTTAACTCTCGCGGGCACCGGGACGCTCACCAATCTCCTGGCAGGCACCGTCACCAACTCGCTCATCGTGAATGCGGCCGCCGCCAACTGGACTTTGGTGGATAATTCTTCTTCGACCCCAATGACCCTCCCATGGGTCCTGCAAGTGGATGCCGGAACGTTCACTTTTGGCGCCGGCTCAAGCGCGCCAAATTTCACGAGCACCATTGCACACAATCTGCCATCGGACGACCTCCTCGGGAATACATCCGACAGCGTCGCGACATTGAACATGGCCGCGGGCACGCTGACACTGACCGCCCCTCTGGATTCGGCGGGCGTGCTCAATTCGACCGGTATTGTCAATCAAACCGGCGGGATACTTAACGTCAACGGGGCACCCTATTACTTTCAGGGCGCGAATGGCGGCAACACGGGCGAAGTTTCCATCGTCACGATCAGTGGCGGGACGATGAACATGGGCACAGCCGCAGCACCGGCGACTGGACCGTTTTATGTAGCCAGCCGCGGCAATGGAACGCTCACGATAAGTGGTTCAGGGACGTTGAACTGCAGCACACTGGACATATCGCGTAATGCCCAGGGCAACTCGTTCGGTACCATCGGGGTGGTCAACCTTAACGGTGGCGTTCTAGTCGCCGGCCACGTCGGCACTGCCACGGCAAATTCACAAGCGGGCCCGTCCACAAACGGTGTCAGCCCCACTGCCACATTTAATTTCAACGGCGGAACATTGATGGCAGCGACCAATTCCGCGACGTTTTATCAGGGAAGCACTGCTTCGCCGGCGATTCCGATCACGAGCATCGTCCAGGCCGGCGGCGCGGTCATAGACAGCTCGAACTTCGCAGTCAGTGTCCTTGAACCGCTACAACATTACAGCACCCTCGGCGCGACGCCGGACGGCGGATTGACCAAACAGGGCAGCGGCACGCTCACTTTGACGGCTGCCAACACGTATACCGGTCCCACTGTTGTCAACAATGGCACGCTGGCTGTGAATGGTTCCCTGGCAGACACCTCCGGAACCACCGTTGAAAACGATGGCACGCTCGCGGGCACAGGCAGCCTGGGCGGTAATGTGACTATCAGCGCGGGCGGGTCCATCGCGCCTGGCGGCGTCGGAGCCATCGGCACGCTGACCGTCTCCGGAAATGTTTCCCTGTCCGGCAATGCCAACGCCCAGATGGACGTGAATGCCGCGACGCCAACCAATGATATATTGAGCGTGGGAGGCGCCCTCACTTACGGCGGGACACTGACTGTCAGTAATGTGAACGGCACCCTGGCGTTGGGCAACTCGTTTACGCTCTTCCAGTCCTCGAGCCATTCCGGCACGTTTACGGCAACCAACTTGCCGGCATTGGGCGCGGGCCTGGCGTGGAATTGGAATCCCGCGACCGCCACGTTAAGCGTTGTCCAGGGCGCTTCCACCGCGCCACCCGTCATTACAGGCTTCACCATCGCCGGAGCCAATGTCGTGATTAGCGGCATCAATGCGCAGGCGGGAGCGACGTATTATCTGCTGACCAGCACGAATCTGCTCCTGCCTTTGAGCCAATGGACCCCCGTCTCGACCAATGTGGCAACCGGCACCACTTTCACCTTCACAGAGCCGAACGCGGTGATCCCGAATCGCCGGAGCCAGTTTTATATCCTGAGCAGCACAAATAATTGATAAAGATAAAGACGTTGAAGCGTTGAAGCGGTTTGGGACCGGGCGTAGCGGTTTCGCCACGGTTCAGCGCTTCAACATCCGTTGAAGCAATCGGGCGAAAAGCAGAAAACCAGAAAGATTAAGCCACTGTGTACCGCCCGGAACCCTCACCTCACCCTGACCCTCTCCCCTCGCCTGGAACCATAGTAGGGATGGCGCGCTGCGCTGTTCGCGCCGCTATTAGCGGCGCAACGAGCGTGGTCGGACGTTATAATGCAAATGTTCCGCCCGGTATACGGGCGGTGACGGCGCAGCGCGCCGTCCCTACCACACTTGCGCTTTCAGCGCGAATTTCTCTCGCCCTAATACTTCTTCTGTTGCTGGCCACATTGCATAGCTACGGCCAATCGCTTTCCATCAGCAGCCTGAGCGGCCCGGTCACGGCATCGGAAATTAATTCCTTTATCACGTATATGCAAAGCCAGACGCCGCCGCCCACGCCGTGGGGCGCGTTGAATGGCACGGGGCACAACGACTGGGCCGACGGCACCGGGGGACGCGACCTTGAAGCCATGGGTGACGTGTTCATCGTCTCCAGCAACATGACGATTTTGAACACAATGATTAGCTGGGCCGACAACTGTACATCGCAACGAAATGACTTAATGGCGGCGGCCAACGGCGGACAGCGGGTTATGTGGACCGGGTTGATTGATAAGGTCTGGTGCCCCAATTGGCCAACGGACGCGACCGACGATCAATCCCAGTATTGCGGTTGCGAAACGGAAGACGTTATCGGGCATTTGGCTTTCTGCGCGAAATTGATTTTGCAAACTCCGGCCATTTGGGGCCAGGCCGTTCCGGATGGCGACCCTTACGGTTACGGCACAACCTATTTTCAACGCGCGACGAATTACCTCGCGAAGTGCGACGATGCAAACAACGAGTATTTTCTCAAGTGGTTTATCCAGCCGGGCACCAGCCTGATCGTCGCTCCCACTAATGCCGCCTGGGTGGCTCTCAACGAAAACGTGAATGCGGTTAACCGGCAAATGATGTTTACGAGCGGCTTTCAGCGACTGGCTGAAGCGCACGAATTGCTCGGGGACAACCCGGCGCTGGCAGCGGAGTACAACGCCATTGTCCAGGCCACGGTCAACCTGTGCCTCTCGGGCATGGTCAAATTTGATCCGTACACGGTCAACAGCCAACCGGTCTATGATTGGGGCTACTATCCGACAACTGATGCGCCGGAAACGACTGAAATTCACGCGGAATACGATATCATCGGAATTTGGCGCGCCTTCAACAATCCGTCTTATGGAATCACGCTGGCGCCGCTGGTCCCATTTGCCAACACGATGGCCGACGTGATTTACCTGGGCACGAACACATTCGCAGGAAACGTGGCCGGAAGCGGCGGAACCCAAAGCCCCATTTACAGCGGCTGGCTTTGGACGGCCGATTGGAATCCGCAGGTCTATAATATTGTCGCCGGTGCGGCCTATGCAAATGGATGGTACACGGGAAGTCCGGATATTGACGCGGCCATTCTGTTCATGAAAAACCGGCGGTATCTGGAATTTTCAGCCATACCTGCGCCGGCAGCGCAATTGGTCCGGGCCGGCGGCGCGGCGCAGTTCACAGTGGCAGTCGCGCCAATGGGCGGCTTCAGCAACATGGTCAGCCTTGCGATCAACGGCCTGCCGCCGAACGCGACGGCGAATTTTAGCGCGGTCGCGGTTAATTGCGGCGTGATGAATTTCTCCACATCGAACGTGACGCTTTCTGTTCAAACTTCGGCTTCGACGCCCTCCGGCTCATATACACTTTCCGTCGTGAGTTCCAGCGGCGCGGTCGCGCATACGAATATGATGACGCTGGTCGTTGGGACATATTCGATTTCAGCAAACCCAGCGTTGCAGACCGTCCCGCCGGGCTCCAGCGCAAGTTACACGGTGACCGCGTCAACGAACACCGGTTTCAGTGGAGCCATCTCGTTTGGTTTCAGTGGGCTTCCGCCTGATTGCAGCGCCCAGCTGAACCCTGGCTCCATCAGTGGAGCCGGCGCGGTAGCGTTGAACATCATCGTCTCGAATAACGCGCCGGCGGGCAATTACACACTTACGATATCCGGGACCAACGGCTCGATTGTCGCCCAGGCGATGGTCACTTTGCAGATTGTTGGCGCGGGAACGGCGGTTTGGAATGGTGGTGGCGATTCGGACAATGATTGGACCGACGCGGCAAATTGGAACGGCGGGGGCATCGCTTCAAACGAGGCGCTCGTCTTTGGCGGCAACAATCGACTCAACAATACAAACGATTCGGCGGCCGGGACTGGCTATTCCAACGTTCTTTTCAACGCCAGCGCAGGCGCATTCGTTTTGAACGGCGATTCCATCACTCTCGGCGGCGGCATTACCAATGATTCAGGAAATCCTCAGGCGATCAAATTGGGACTGAATTTCACCAGCAATATTACGTTCGATGGCGCGAGCAACTCGTTAAACATTTTGGGCGGCGTGACAAATACCGGCGGCACGGGCGTGACGACATTGTCGCTGGCCGGCTCGGGTCAATTGTCTGATTTGTGGAACAGTTTCAATCAGCCAGGCGGAACGAACATGATTGTTATAAATGACAGTGCCGCCAACTGGACTGTCGTTCATAATACAACGTCCGGGGCTTCGCCTGTACCGTGGGTTTTTGAAATCAACGCGGGCACACTCAATTTCGGAACCGCGTCCAGCATGCCGGCGGTAACCAGCACCACGACTCATAACCAGCCAAAGGATTTTGAAATTGCGAATAACGCCGGCCAAACCGCGACATTCAATATGGTGAATGGAACGCTGACCGTGGACAGTCCCCTGGACACGTGCACGGCGTTGAACTCCATCGGAAACGTCAGCCAAACCGGCGGAACATTGAGCATCAATGGCGCGCCCTATTATTTCCAGGGCGCTAACGGCGGAAATACCGGTGAAGTATCTGTCGTCGCCATCAGCGGCGGAACAATGAACATGGGCACACCAGCCGCGCCCAATGGCCCGTTTTATGTCGCCAGCCGCGGAAACGGCTCGCTGACGTTGAGCGGTTCGGGCGCGCTCAACTGCGGCACACTTGACGTCTCCCGCAATGCCCAGGGAAACACGTTTGGCAGTGTTGGTATTGTCAACCTCAACGGAGGCACATTGACCGTCAGCCGCGTCGGCACGGCGACCGCGAACCAGCAGGCCGGTCCCGCCAGTGATGGTATGAATCCGTCAGCAACATTTAATTTCAATGGCGGCATATTAAGAGCCGCGGCGAGTTCCGCCGTGTTCTACCAGGGCAGCACGGCGTCGCCTGCGATTCCTATCACAAGCCTTGTCCAGTCGGGGGGCGCAATCATAGACAGCTCGAACTTTTCCGTTGCTGTTTTGGAACCTTTGCAAACCGGCATCGTTCCAGACGGCGGATTGACTAAATTGGGAACGGGGACGCTGACCCTGATGGAACCGAACACTTACAACGGCCCGACAATGGTCCAGGCAGGGACGCTGGCATTGGGCGCGTCAGGTTCGATCGCCGATAGCGGTCAAATCGTGATCGCCGGCGGCGCGGTATTTAATGTGGCAGCGCTATCATCCCCGTTTTCGCTCGGCGCCGGCCAGATGTTCGGCAACAGCACATCCACCGCGACGATTGCAGGTAATTTCAACGCGGGCTCGGGAACGCTGTCGCTGACGTACGCGGCAGGAGTACCATCCTTAACCATCTCCAGCGGCACGTTGACGCTATCTGCGGGCACCGAATTGATGGTCAATAATACAGGCGCGCCTTTAGGCGTGGGGACCTACAACATTATCACGGCCGGCGGAGGGACGGTAGCCGGAACTTTGCCGGCCTCGTATGCAGTCACCGGCGCCGGCATTGCGGCAGGCACGACCACGTCGCTGATGATCAGCGGTGGAGCGCTTACTTTGACAGTCTCAAAGGAATCACCACCAAAGATCACAGGCATCAGCATCAACGGGACGACGCTGATGATATCAGCGATGAACGGCAAACCAAATGGGCAATTTGTATTGCTGGAGAGTACTAATGTGGGATTGCCGCTGGAGCAATGGACGCCGATATTGACGAACCAATTTGACGGCGGCGGAGACTTGGGCCTGGCGACCAATATCATCAACTCGAACAATCCAGTGGAGTTCTACATCCTCTCCCAATGAAACAAATCGCCCCTTTTCTGATGTTGCTGTTCTTTTGCGCAAAAGTCTTTGCGCAAGGGATTACCTGGGGCACGAATGTCACCATTTCGGCCGATTCAGATGTATTCACCGATGGCACTTTGCTGTATGCGTATGACTGGGCCAATACCAATAACACAGTCAACGGCGTTGCCTTCACCGGGGCCTCGAGTGCAAACCCCGCCAACGTCAGCATCAGCGGCATCGGCAGCATTTATCAGGGATTTAATTCCTCATCGCAGCCGTTTGCGAAGCTTTCAGCGGCTTATCGCAGCGTCCTGATCGGCGGAGTCTACGCGAGCAGCACCGGGGTTACGGCTACGGTCACTTTGAAGAATCTGACTGCCGGGCGCATCTATGCGGTGCAAATATGGGTCAGTGATCCCAGGGCAAGCGGCGGAGAAGCCGGACGCACGGAAACCGCAATAGGAACCAACCACGTGACATTGGCTTACAATGTTCCGCCCAGCTCAGGCGGCGTCGGCCAATATTCGATTGGCGTCTTTACAGCCGCGTCCAGCACGCAGACATTCACGCTCTTATCCAACGGTTCAAGCGGTTCGACGCAGGTAAATGCGTTGCTTGTATCCGATGTGACGACCACTGGCTATCAGCCGGTTAATCCGGCGCAGCCCGGTCAACTGCCTTCGGCGCAATGGGTCCATTTCGGGACGAACGGGCTGCTCACATATTACTCGGACAATTTAGGCAATCATTTGCCGGATTTTTCGTACGCCGGATATATGCAAGGCGGTGTGCCTTTGCCGACTGTGCCGGTTAAACTGACGATCGGTCCCATTCCCGGAGATAACACCACAAATATTCAGGGTGCGATCAATATCGTAAGCGGGATGGTGCCGGACACAAACGGTTTTCGCGGCGCGGTGCTCCTGAACCCCGGCATCTACCCGGTTGGCGGCACGCTCTTCATCACCAATGGCGGCGTTGTGTTGCGCGGTTCGGGTAACAATATGAATACAGGCACGGTGCTGCTGGTGACAGGGACCTCCCGCACGGTCATTACCGTCGGCGGTAGCGGCTCGTGGACACAGGTTGGAAATTCCTACTCGATCACTGACCCTTACGTTCCCCTGGGCGCGACGAATATTCATATCAACGGCGGCATCACCTGGGGAACGAATGTGACTGTAGCCAGCGATTCTGACGTGTTTACCAACGGCACTTTGCTCTATGCCTACGATTGGGCCAATAACAATACAACCGTCAACGGCGCCGTATTCACCGGAGCTTCAACCGCAAATCCGGGCGACGTGAGCATCAGCGGTATCGGCGGCTATTACAATGGTTACAGCTCTTCGGTCGCGCCCTTCAGCGGCTTGTCTTCCACCTATCGCAGCATCCTGACCGGCGGCGAATACGGCGGAGCGGTTGTGGCGACGGTGACATTGAACAATTTGACGGCCGGGCACACGTACGCGGTGCAGGTGTGGGTGAGCGACCCGCGCGGCGGTGGCACCATCGGGCGCACAGAGAACCTCCTGGGTTACAATCAAGCGATCCTCGCCTACAATGTCCCTCCCGCTACGGGAGGCATCGGCCAATATTCCATCGGCGTATTCACGGCGGTCAGCGGCAGCGAAAGTTTCTCGCTTTCAGCGACAAACAGCGGCGGCTCAACTCAAATAAACGCCCTGCTGGTTTCCGATGTGACTGTGACTGGATATCAACCGATCAACCCATCGGTTTCTTCGCTGTTGAGCGTTGGCGAAAACATCGTCATTCAACGTCCGCAGACGCTGTCCTGGATCGATGCCATCAACATGAACAGTCTAACCAATCCATGGACGCCGGGCACCGGTCTGCAATTCGAACGGCAAGTCACGAGCGTCAATGGAAACCAAATTACTTTTGACGCGCCGTTGTGCAATCCGATTGAATCCGCCTGGACGACAGGCCTGGTATATCAGGTGACCGATTCCGGACGTATCCAACAGGATGGCATCGAAAATCTCTGCGGCGTGGGACAGATTTCGGATTATCCCAGCAACATTCTCAACGGCGTGTTTATTACGTACCAAAACATCAAGAACTCATGGATTAATAATCTCCTCCTGTCCGGCTGGGGTAACGCGATTAACATCAACGACAAATGGTGCACGGTGCAGGACTGTCTTTATACAAACCCGGCTACATCCTCAGCGGACGATGCGCCTGCGGCGTTCACATTCGGCGGGTCCGCGGCGCAGTCGCTTTTCCAGCGCTGCACATCGGATGGGGGCTATTATCATATCATGGTAACACAGGCGACAACGCCGGGACCGAATGTGTTTCTGAATTTCAATTGTTCGGGCACGCATTATAACGGCGGTCCTCACCAACGTTGGGCAGCCGGCGCGCTTCACGACAACATCTATATGGCCCCCGACAGCGAGGGCGCCGCGGCGGATTACACGCCGTATTTGGCCGTTAATAACCGCGGCAACGACGGAAGCGGACAGGGCTGGGCCGCCGGTTTCAGCGTGATGTATAATTGCGTGGTCCCTGAATTTTATCTGGAACAGCCGGACACGACCACGAACGAATATAATTGGACGATCGGCGGCATCGGCGCCGCTCGCAGCTACAGCGACGACGGCATCTACGATACGCTGGGCAGCATTGTTACGCCGCACAGCCTTTATCTCGAGCAACTCAGAGAGAGGGTGGGACCGGCGGCGGTCGCAAATATTGGCTACGCACCTTTCATCCTGTCCGTCGCGCCACAGACACAAAGCGTGGTGGCCGGCAAGGAAGCGTCATTCGCCTTGAACGTCATGGCGACGAATTATTTTGATGACACTGTTACTTTAAGCGTCTCCGGACTGCCTTCGGGCGCGAGCGGCGCTTTTAATTTTAATTCCATCTCCGGCACAGGAATGTCCACCATGACCGTTGTTGTTTCCAATTCTGTCGCGCCCGGTCAGTACACGCTCACGATCAATGCCCAGGATGGAAATCTGATACTTTCGACGAATGTGAATCTCACCGTCACAGCGCCTGCCGCGCCGATTTTTGGATCAATCAAATATAATGGAAACGCCCTGGTCATGACCGGTTCCAACGGCAGCCCTGGCGCGCCATATTACGTCCTGACCACGACTAATCTCGCTTTGCCGATCACGAATTGGACCGTCCTTTCGACCAATGGTTTCGATTCTTTTGGAGATTTCTCCTTTACCAACACAGCCTCTGCCGGGCCCCAGCAATACTTTCTATTACGCTTGCAGTAGTCGTTAGTCTGAGGGGAAGTTACTCAGCCGGGGTTCGGCCATTAATCTTAATTATTAATTTGACAGAACTTTTAATGTGTGGAAAAGGTTCGGTCACGCTGGTACGGCTTTGCTTCCGGTAATGGCGCCAGAGGAACGGACCGGCGAAACCCAAAGGAGTAGGGACCTATGAAAATTCGCATTCGCGGTATGTTCGGTTCGTTGTCTTTGGCAGGACTTTTTGTCCTCAACTTCCAATCCGAAATCGTCCACGCCCAGACTACGGCGTTCAGTTACCAGGGCCAGTTGGCCGGCAACGGAGTTCCCGTCAGCGGCACTTATAACCTCACGTTCTCGCTGTTCAACGCTGCCAGCGGCGGAAGCGCCGTCGCCGGCCCCGTCGTGACCAACGGCGTTGTTGTCAATAACGGCCTATTCTACGCAACGATCGATTTTGGCGCCGGCGTATGGAACGGACAGACGAACTGGCTGCAGATTGGCGTCGAAACCAACGGCGCGGCTTCCTTCACTACCCTGGCGCCGCGCCAGGAGGTCTTGCCCGTGCCGTACGCCATTTTTGCCAACGGTGCGAGTAATCTTTTGGGAACTTTGCCAGCCACGCAACTGAGCGGTGCCGTGCCGTTAGCGCAATTGCCGGCAGGTGTACTAACAAACGATGAAACAGCAAGCGTGACGCTGAATAACCTTACGCTGAACGGCGTGTTGAACCTGCCCGCAATACCAGTGACCATAAATGCAGGGGACTCCCTCCTGCTGCGCGCAGATAATAATTTGAATTTCTTCTCCGGCCCCTATGCGGGAAACGCGACAACGTCAGGCAGAGTGAACACGGCAATTGGTGGTTCGGCATTGGAGTTTAACACGAGTGGCGATGAAAACACTGCCAACGGCTTTGAAGCGCTGGGGTTCAATACGAGCGGCGGCTACAACACGGCTGATGGCACCTGGGTGCTCAACGGAAACGTGAGCGGCTCGTACAACACGGCTGTTGGCGATGGCGCATTAGAGGATCTTGGCAACGGCAGCTCCGGCGGCACCAATAACATCGCCGTCGGCTACTTCGCCGGCTTCAACTTTAATGGAAATGAAAGCGGCAATATTGATATTGGCAATTCGGGAGTAAGGGGCGAAAGCGGCGTCATCCGGATCGGCACGCCGGGCACGCAGACCGCCGCGTACATTGCCGGAAATCTCACGCTGAACGGCACGTTGAACCTGCCCCCAATACCAGTGACCATAACTGCAGGAGGCAGTCCTCTACTGTATGTTGATAACAATGAGAATTCTTTCTCCGGTTTTTCGGGAAATCTGACGATATCCGGCGGAGACAATACGGCCAATGGCTATCTTGCCATTCACAGCGACACAAGCGGGGACCTCAACACGGCCAACGGCGCTATTGCGCTTTACCACGACACGAGCGGCTCCGAAAACACGGCGAATGGCTATTTTGCATTGGGCGAAAACTCGATCGGCAACGAAAACACGGCCAATGGTGTTTTGGCTTCGCAGTTCAACCAGAGCGGCTCCTACAATACGGCCGACGGTGCCTACACCCTCTCCGAAAATATAAGCGGCAACTTCAATACGGCGGAAGGCTACGGCGCATTGCATAATATTGGACTTTATGGTGGAACGGGCGGCAGCGAAAACATTGCTCTGGGCCACGGTGCCGGCAGCGCCTTTACTAACAATGAAAGCACCAATATTGACATCGGTAATGACGGGGTCGGGGGCGAAAACGGTGTCATCCGTATCGGCACGCCCGGGATTCAGACCGCTACGTATATTGCCGGGGAAATCATCGGCGACGGCGGCGGCTTGACGAATGTCAGCACGTACCAGTTGGGAGGCACGATCTCGCTGGCACAATTGCCGGCCGCTGTTATAACCAACGATGAAAGAAGCGTGACAATGTATAACCTCACGCTGAACGGGGCGTTGAACCTCCCATCAGTCGAGTACGGCGAGCCGGTAGCTATATTCTCGGGGAACAGTCTCCTGCTTTGGGCCGATTACAAATTGAATTTTTTCTCCGGTCCGAATGCGGGAAATCCGGTGAGCACTGGGTCCTTCAACACGGCCGATGGCGCCGTGGCGCTTAGCGACGACACCAGCGGCAACGCCAACACGGCCATCGGCGAGCAGGCTTTGCAGGCTAACCAAAGTGGCTACGACAACACGGCAAGCGGGGCCGCCGCGCTTCAGTTCAACACGAGCGGCAATGACAACACGGCTATTGGCTCGGGGGCTTTGTCGGCCCTTGGTATTTCGAATGGGGTCGGTGGCACCAATAACATCGCCCTGGGCTGCGACGCCGGCTTCGCCTTTACCAATAATGAAAGCTACAATATTGATATCGGGAATATGGGGGTTGGGGGCGAAAGCGGTGTCATCCGCATCGGCACGCCTGGGGTTCAGACCGCCGCGTTTATTGCCGGAAATCTCACGCTGAACGGCACGTTGAACCTGCCCGCAGGGCCGGTGAGTATAAATTCCGGGGACATTCTCCTCCTGAGCGCCGGTAACAATAATAATTTCTTCGCCGGTCCCAACTCGGGAAATCTGACGACGTCCGGCGGCGCCAACACGGCCGACGGTGCCTACGCCCTCGACGCCAATACGAGCGGCAGCGGCAACGCGGCTAATGGATTTAGCGCGCTTTACAACAACACGAGCGGCAACCTCAACACAGCCAATGGCAATAGTGCACTTGCTTCCAACGTGAATGGCAGCTTCAACACGGCCAATGGCAGCAAGGCGTTGGAGTTCAACATCAGCGGCAACAACAACACGGCTAATGGCTATGAAGCGCTTTATTTCAACACGAACGGCAACTTCAACATGGCTGATGGCGAGGCGGCGCTTTACTACAACAGGAGCGGCAACTACAACACGGCTATCGGCTGGGGCGCGCTACAGAACCTTGGTTTGGGTAATGGAGCGGGCGGTACCAATAACATCATCGTCGGCTACAATGCCGGCAGCGCCTTTAGCGAAAATGAAAGCTCAAATATTGATATTGGCAACTCGGGGGTTCCCGGCGAAAGCGGCATAGTCCGCGTTGGCACTCCAGGAATCCAAACGGCTACGTATCTGTCGGGGACCGTATACGCCAACGGCGTGGCCCTGAGCAGCGACCGCAACGCCAAGGAACATTTTGCCGAAATCAATGCGCGGGCAGTTTTGGATAAAGTTGTGGCATTGCCGGTATCCAGATGGAATTACAAATCGGACAAAGAGGCGGAGCATATTGGACCGATGGCGCAGGATTTTCATGCCGCATTCGGGCTGGACGGCGCGGATGACAAGCACATTTCGGTGGTGGACGAAAACGGTGTGGCACTTGCGGCGATCCAAGGGTTGAACGAAAAGTTGGAAACCGAAAACGCGGAACTGAAGAAGCGGCTCGATGAGCTGGAAGCCCAGATAAAAGCGCTCTCGGAGAAAAAACAATAGCGCATAGCAACCGACATAAATCGGCACTGATTTTTCCAGTTCAGTCGACCAGGCGCGGTTGGATTTGGTCAGAGCAGTGCTTGCGCACGGCCAGTGCTTGCACACGGCCATCAGGCGGCGCCACGTGGCTTTTTCCCTTTCCCTTTTTCCGTTTTCCTTTTTAACTTGTCTTATGGACATCTATTCACCCAGCTCCGCCCGTTATGACAATGAAGGCTTCTACCGTCGCTGTGGGAAATCCGGCATCAAACTGCCGCTGATCTCGCTTGGCCTATGGCACAATTTCGGGGGCGCCGATGTGTTTGAGAACAGCCGCGCCATTGCGCGCCGGGCGTTTGACCTGGGCATCACGCATTTTGACCTGGCAAACAACTACGGACCGCCCTACGGCTCGGCTGAGGAAACGTTCGGGCGACTGCTCCAATCAGATTTTGCGCCCTTTCGCGATGAGTTGATTATTTCGTCCAAGGCCGGCTATGACATGTGGCCCGGACCCTACGGGAATTGGGGCTCGCGCAAATATCTGCTGTCGTCGCTGGACCAATCGCTGCGCCGGATGAAATTGGATTATGTGGATATTTTCTATCATCACAGGCCGGACCCGGAAACGCCGCTGGAAGAAACCGCGGGAGCGCTGGCCCAGGCGGTGCGCAGCGGCAAGGCGTTGTATACGGCCATTTCAAATTATCCGGCGGAACTGACTGCGCGCATGGCGGCATTGCTGCGGGAACTGGGCACGCCGTGCCTCATTCACCAGCCCAAATTCAGCATGTTCGTTCGCGAACCGGAAAAGGGCCTGTTTGACACGCTATTGAAAGAAGGCATCGGCAGCATCGTCTTTTCACCACTGGCGCAAGGCATGTTGACCAATCGTTATTTGTCCGGCATTCCGGCGGATGCCCGGGCAGGCCGCGACCCGCGGTTCCTGAAGCCGGCAGATATCACGGATTCGCGGCTTACCGCCATCCGCGCGCTCAATGGGATGGCGCAACAACGCGGGCAGTCGCTGGCGCAAATGGCATTGGCATGGGTGTTGCGGCAACCGGCGGTGACTACGGCACTGATCGGGGCCAGCAAGCCGGAACAGGTGGCGGATAATGTGGCGGTGGCAGGAAATCTCAAATTCAGCGCGGAAGAATTGGGGCGGATTGAAAAAATTCTGGCCGGCAATCCATGATGCTCCCTGTGCCTACCGCATATTCATGCGTTACCGTCCGTAGGGCAAAAGGTGTATCGTAGGTTCAATACGACGACGAATGTTCCTGACCGTAAATTTGGCGGTGGCGCCAGCGTTATGCCCACAGTCGCCTATTTTTAGGTTTCCGGTTCGTTTGCTGAAAACTTGATTTCTCTTGCCTTTGGACACCCTAAAATCCATGAGTTATCGCTGGCGCCAGCGCGTCCGGGTCTTGCTGATGGCGGCCGGGCTTGGTGCTGCGGCCATAGACTCGCCCGCGCAATCCTCGAATAGCTTCTGGCAGGCACAGAGCATTTACCAGATTGTCACCGATCGCTTTTACGATGGGAATACGAACAACGATAATGTGGAAGGCACTTATGCTCCGAGCAATCCAACGGGAGTGCACGGTGGAGACTTTGTCGGGCTGGAACAAAAATTGGATTACATCAAGGCGCTGGGGGCGACCGCGATTTGGATTTCGCCCATCGTTTTAAACACGGAAGGGCAATATCACGGCTACTCGGCGTGGAATTTCTACGAAGTCGCACCGCATTGGGGGTCGATCACCGACCTGCAAAATGTGGTCCAGGCCGCGCACGCGAGGGGTTTGAAGGTCATTGATGACATTGTTTTGAATCACGCGGGCGATTTGGTGACGGGCAGCGGGTCGGGTTGGCCCAACTATAATTATCCCACCGGCTATACTCTGAAATATGTGAACAGCAGCAAAACATATCCGACGCCCTTCAACCTGACGACCGCCAATCCCCAGCTCACGAACTTGTGGCATAACTATGGTGACATTGACAGTTACAATGATTCCCAGGAAGTCGTCCTGGGGTGGCTGGATGGATTGAATGACTTGAAAACGGAAACGCCCTATGTGCGGACGAACCTGATCAACATCTATGAATATTGGATCAACCAGATCGGTTTTGATGCCTTTCGCGTGGACACGGTTTTAGAAGTCGACCACGGATGCTGGCAAACGTTCTGCCCGGCCATTTATGCGTACACGGCCACGAACATTCCCTACGGCGCCACCACCCCAAACACCAATTTTTTTATGTTCGGCGAGGTGGACAATGGTTCCGAAAGCGTGGTCGGGCCTTATACCGGAACGGAGGACGGCGGCCCGTATGAATTTGAGTCCACCGAGGATTATCCGTTGTATTACGATCTCGACAGCGTTTTTGCCACACTCAGCGGGGCCACTGAGCAGATCCAGAGTCACTATAGTGCGCTGCAAACGTATTATGATCCGACCACCTGGGCGCAACAGATTGTCTTTTTGGACAACCAGGATAACCCGCGGTTTCTGAGCACCAGCGAGTCCAATAACAACACCAACGCCTTGAAGGTGGCCCTGGCGTTTCTCTACAGCTCAGTGGGAATTCCGTGTTTATATTACGGCACCGAACAGGGTTTTGACGGAACGACCGACCCGGATTGCCGCGAGGATATGTTCGCCGGGGAATGGAAGGACGGACCCGGAGGCACGGTGCAATCGCTCAGTTCGCCGGGAGTGGATAATTTTAACATGACCCACCCGATGTTCGAGTGGGTGGCCCAATTGAACAATTTCCGCCGGTTATACCCGGCCCTGTCGCTGGGCAGCTACGTCAATCAGTGGTACAACTCCTCCGGTCCGGGGTTGTTTGCCTGGTCTCGAATATTGAACTCACAGGAAGTGCTGGTGGCGGTCAATACGGCCAGTGCCAGCCAAACGCTGCCTGCGCGCACTCTAACGTATCCAGCGGGCACGGTGCTGGTCAATTTATTGAACACGAACGAAACCTACACCCTCACGAGCGGCGGACAAACACCCGCCATCAGCGTTCCCGGCGTCAGCGCAAAAATGTTCATTGCCCAGTCGCAGTGGCAGCCGTTGGACCCGGTGGTGCTGGCCAATTCACCGGGCCATTGGGCAACGAATGTCGCAACTTATACTCCGATCGTGCTGCAATTCAGCGATTCGATGAACACCAACAGCGCGCAAAGCGCTTTCAACATCGCACCGCCAGTCAGCGGTTCGTTCAGTTGGGGTTCTGTCGTGAGACCAAACGACACGATGACGTTTACGCCGATTGGCGCCGGGTTGCCGCCTTTGACGAATATTACGGTAACAGTGAGCAACTCGGCGTTTGACGCGGTTACGGGCAAAACCCTGTTTGGGGCGTACAGTTTATCCTTCCGCTCCAGCGCCGCGGTCGGACCGCTGGTCAGGATCGCCTCTCCCACCAACCAGGCGGATTTCGTTCCCGGCGCCAATATCGCCATCACGGTAAACGCCTCTGAATACGGCGGCAGCACGCTCGCGGGCGTTGCGTACTATGCCAACGGCGCAAAGATAGGCAGTTCCACCAGCTCTCCCTACAATTTCACCTGGATGAATGTTTCCGGCGGCGCCGACGCGCTGACCGCCGTGGCCACCGATGCCCTGGGCAACTCGGCTACCTCCGCCGTGGTCAATATCACGGTAGGACCGCTAGTGAGCATCACGGCGCCCGCCAACAACGCGAGCTTTCGCCCGGGTTCCAGTATAGCCATTGCGGCGACGGCGTCTGAAACGGGCGTCTCCATCACCAACGTCGCGTTCTATGCCAACGCCACGAAGATCGGCAACTCGACCAGCGCGCCGTACAGTTTTGACTGGATAAATGTTCCGGGTGGTCCATACGCGCTGACCGCCGTGGCCATGGATGCCCTGGGCAACTCGGCCAAGTCCGCCGTGGTCAACATTACGGCTGGACCGCTGGTGAGCGTCACTGCGCCCGCCAATAACGCCATTTTCAATCCGGCTTCCACCATCGTCCTTGCGGCGACGGCCTCTGAAACTGGTGTTTCCATTACCAACGTCGCGTTCTATGCCAACGGCACGCTGCTGGCCAATACTGCCGGCGCTCCGAACAGTTTCAGCTGGGTGAATGTTCCCGGTGGTTCCTACGCGCTGACCGCCGTGGCCAGCGATGCCCTGGGGTATTCATCCACCTCCGCGGTGGTGAACGTCACGGTCACTCCGAGCCTTGCGTATGACCTGGAATCAAATTACAGCACATGGACGAGTAGCCAAAATGAAGGGTACGGTTTCAAACCTTGGGTACTGGTTGGAGGAGGCGAGTACTATGGATTTATCCTCAACCCTTCAGCCACGATCGACACCTCGGGCGATTCCTGGTCGCTGTACGCCAATGGCACTGGAATGCCTTACGCCTATGCTTACCGCGGTTTCAGCAATGCCCTCACGGCCGGAGAAGTATTCAGCGTGCAATTCGCCAGTGCCGCGGTTGCGGCGCCGGGGTCCATGGGCTTTTGTTTGCGGAATAGCGCCAGTACCAGCCTGGGCGGCAGCGCAACGGCGCCGCCACCCGTCGTCGCCGATTCGGCCACGCGTTTCGCCTTCTATTTTGACGGTCAGAGCGACTATACCATTTGGGACGCGAACGGCGGCAGTGACAGCGAAATCCCCTACGCGACGAGCGGATTGACCGTGCAATTCTCATTGGTCACGGCCGACAGCTACCATTTGACCGTGCTGTCCGCGGATAGTTCCACCGTTTTGGGGAGTTGGAGCGGGTCGTTGGCCGGGGCTACCGGGACGGCGATTCAAATGTTCACCGCCTTCAATGCGGACACCGCCTCCTATCAAAATGCCTATTTTAACACCATGCGGATTTCCGCCGCTGGGCCAGCCATCAGCATTGTCACGCCCATTAACAACGCGTATTTCTTCGCTGGTTCCAGTATCGGTCTGTCGGCCAACGCCGCTGAAGCGAGCGGCATCACGGTTACGAACGTTGCCTATTACGCGAATGGCGCGCTACTGGGAGCCGCGACCAGCGCGGGCTATAGCCACACCTGGGCGGGTGTCCCGACTGGTTCCTATGCGCTGACTGCTGTGGCGGCCGATTCCCTGAACAATTCAGCCACGTCCGCGGTGGTGAGCATCACCGTGGTCCAGCCACCCGCCCCACCCAAGTTTTCCAACGTAACCTTTACAAACATTGGCGGGAGCGCAGGCGCGTTACTGACGTGGTTCGCGCCCACAAATGACCAAATTCGAATCCAGTGGGCGACTAATCTCGCGCCACCCGTGGCCTGGAGCAGCATTGCGGTTCTCACCAACCTGCCATCCTTCACACCGACCAACGGCATTGGCAAGTTCCAGTATTTTGATAACGGCGCCGTCACTGGCGGATCCGGCCCGTTGAAGTTCTACCGGGTTATCACTTACCCGCCGTAGTTTGGGTGGCAGCGCCACTGGCACGCAGCTTCGCCCTGCTACGTATTCAAATTGAAATTAGTGGATAGAGATTTCCTCCAAAAAACGCAGGACTCGCTCGCCGGAATTGGCGGGAATAACCTTGAGCCGGACGAACAACTACCTGTAAAAACCCCTTATTAAATGGTGCCGACGGAGGGGGTCGAACCCACACACTCTCGCGAGTACTAGATTTTGAGTCTAGCGCGTCTGCCAATTCCGCCACATCGGCACTCAAAGAAACCGGGGCAAGATACGATAAACTGCCGGTATAGCGCAAGACGGCATTCGTTATGTCAGGCCCATGAGCGAACACGAGCGCCGGCGCGCGCATGGCCCGGCCACCGGGGATCTGCCTCGGCCAAGGCGGCGGTGCGGCCTGATTTTGATTGAACGGAATCGTTTGAAGGCGCAGATTACCTTCACTCTAAACAGCAGGATGTTTATGGACCCATTTCGATTTTCGCCGGAATTGTTTGAGATTCGTGCCGATGTCATGGAATCGCTGGAGCAGGCTGGTTATCAGTGGTTGAGTCATTATTCGTCAGTGGACTGTCTGCACGACCTTTACGGCATCGAAGTCTGTGGCATCCATCAAAAGGGCGATTCCGTGGCCATTGAAGACATCTTAAGGCAAATATTCCCGAAGTGGAACGTGGGTTGTTTGTGCTACAAAGACTATGGACGCGAGACTGGCTGGAAGGCGCGGGTTTATCGGGACAAATCGCGTCAGAGGGAAAGTTGGGAAATGGCGTAAGAAATCTTCCAAAAACTATGAGCCTGCAAAATATCGACCATATATTCGTGTTGATGATGGAAAACAGGTCGTTCGATCACATGCTGGGTTTCTCCGGCATCACCGGGACCGACGCTGTTTCAGGCAGTTCGACCCAAATCGAAGGCGTGCCGCCCGCGGGATGCACCAACAATGATAAAGCCGGTGTTTCCTATTCGACGCACAATCCCGCGCCGTTTGTCATGCCGGAAGATCCCAATCATGAATTTGACGATGTGCGCCTCCAGCTTTTGGGCTCCAATGATCCTTTTGCTCTTTATGGGCTTACGCCAATTCAGAATAATGGATTTGTATTAAGTTACGCCAACAGCGCCGATGGAAATCCGCTGGGTGACATCATGGCAGGTTTTACCCCAGCGCAGTTGCCGATTTTGAATCAATTGGCGAACGAATTTTGCGTGTGCGATCACTGGTTTTCTTCTCTACCCGGCCCGACCGTTCCAAATCGGTTCTTTCTGCACGCGGCAACGGCAGGTGGTGATCCTTACAGTCCAAATATTTTGAAATTGGTTGCTTCGGTCGTTGACGGGGATGCAAGTTATAAATTTGTTAACGGAAATATCTTTTCAAGACTTACCGGATATTTTTCCCAAAAGAATCTGAAAAACAATCCGTGGAGAGCTTACCACGGCGATGACTTCGCAATGGTCTATGCGCTGGACGGAGTTTCATTCAATTCCGGAAAGCCGATAGATCCTTCCCAGACCGAACCCTAATCCGTTTGCCCAGGATTTGGAAGCTCCCGACCTCCCTCCTTACATCTTCATCGAGCCGAATTGGGGAAACCTTTTGCTGGGCACTTACAAAGGAGGTAATTCCCAGCACCCGGTTGATGACGTGACCAGTGGGGAGAAACTTATCAAGTATGTGTATGAATCCATTCGTGGATCGTCGATTTGGATGAAAAGCCTCCTGATTATCACCTACGATGAACATGGCGGTTTTTACGATCACTGTTTGCCACCCGGCGGCGTGCCATCGCCGGGCGACGTGACACCCATATATGGATTCGATTTCACACAATTGGGAGTGAGAGTGCCGGCAGTCGTTATCTCTCCATGGATACCCAAAAATCTGATTGACCATACACAGTATGACCACACTTCAGTGCTGGCCACCCTTCGCGAGTGGTTCCAGGCGGTGGGAACAGGAGACATCGGATATCTCACATACCGCGACATGCTTGCAAATAATTTGTCGCATTTGCTTTCCCTGGAGCAGCCACGGACCGATGCGCCCCTTACTCTCCAAAACGCCGCTGATTCCGGAGTCGCTCTGCCGGCTGCCAAAACCATAATGAGCGCAACTGACTCCGATTTCGCCACGTTCCCGGGCGCAAATGAGCCACTGGAGCCGAATCAGGCGGCGTTTTTGCAGGTTGCATTGAAGCATCATCTTGAAATGGCTCAAAAGAAGGACCAGCGCGCCATTGTCCAACGCGTGAGAGCAATTCGCACCAAGGGCGAGGCTAAACGCTATATGCGCGACGTGAAAATACAGCTTGATGCGAGACGGGCGGCAGAGACAAAGCGGCCGAAGGCTCCGCAGCGAAAGCGTAATACGCGTTCGCAGGGCAAAAATAAAAAGAACGTAAAGGGCCGAAGATGACCTGGCGGACTGACGCAGCTGACGCCACGGTGCATATCTGTTACGCTTCCTGGGTTTTTGATGTCGCATCGCGATTCTTGCGGTTTCGAGGGCGGGGATATATAAATTCGTCATGGGAATTCGCATCGAAGCTTACGCCGTTGACCTTCCCCGGCTGGACAAGTTTCTCAATTCAGGCCTTGTTGACTTGCTTATCCAATATCAGCGCGATGGAATTGACGAAGGCACAAAGCTCGTATTCACCTTTGCGCCATCTTGCGACACATACGATGCGGTTCCGCGTGGTCCACTACGCGAATTTATAGCTGATAGTGGACAAGGACCAGAAGCCATAACGGAAGAGCGGCTCCGGACGATCGAAGCCCTCAAATGCCCTGCTCGTGAACACATTTCCGGCGACACCATCTATCAGGCACATTGGCTCTTCGAAGGATTTAGTAACTGCAAGGGAATTGACTTCATCAAACGGTTAACCGGCGGCAACCGAAGATGGTGGATTGGAAGCGTTCTCCAAACCGGACAGGCACTGCTCCCCATCGATGAATATAAGGAACTGGAGAAATTGTTCCGAAAGATCCTCCGTGGCTGCGACTGCGGCTTTAGTATAGTCAATGGTGATGCTGGTTTTGTGGCGGAAGGCTTGCCATTTGTCCCCGACAATGACCCGGATTTGCGATTTGGCCGCTGGTTGGAAAAAGAATGTTCGATAGCTATGTCGCTATTATCAAAAATCGTGGATTCATCGCCGGCGTTTAAGCGCCCGCCGGAATTTGCACACTCCCAAATGGCCGATTCAGAATGGCACGAATGGGCACATAGTAACGTTGTATCGTTTTTACAAATGCGCGACCTCGACTATGGCGTTTGCAATATGCTTTCATTTATCGGGTGATTGCCGTCCAAACTTCACCCTTTTCGTGTAGTTCGTGTAATTCGCGGTTTCAAATCAGAGACTCGTGACCTCGTCGCCTACGCTAGCGCTTTTTGGATCAATAGGTTTTCTCGTTCGCCGTAATGTAATTTTAACGCTTCGGCGCGGGCGAATTCGGTCATCTTTTCCCAGGACTTTTTCAATGCGTTAATCATCTTTTCATCGTCAGTCTTCGCAGCAAGGCCGGAGAATTGAAATTCGAGGAATACCAGGCATAGTGCATCCTCCAAAACCTGGCAGTCGGGGTCAGTGGAAAAATTCTTTTTGACGTTCAAGTCCTGAACGCGCCGAACGGTCTCGTCATCATAACCAACTTCGTGGAGGATTTGGCCGGAGCGCTGGGCATGGAATTTTTTCAGGTCGGCGCGCCATTTCAAATAACCCGGGCGGGTCATGGGATAATTGGCTCGCGGAATCTCCCAGCGACACAGATGCTGGCAGCGGGCCGCCAGGAGCAATGGTTCAGACGCATTCGGGCAGAGGCGCAGGACCCAATCGGTCAACCGCTGCGCATAGAGCAATTCGCTCGGTTGGCCGTTTTCCTGGTTGGGATCACGGCCGTTTTCCTCGTCGAATCGGCGGAGGGCCGTCTTAAATCTCTCGTTCAGTTAGAGCCTCCTCACGTCGGCTGCCACGCAAAATTACAAATCAGTGCTCGCAACCGCAGTTGCCGTGGCCGCAGGAGTCTTCTTCCTCTTTCAAATCGGCGTCCGTGGGCACGCGTCCGAGTTGCAGTGTTTTGGAGATGTATTTTTGGACTGAATGCTGGATCTCGTGCAGTTCATCCTGAGCTTCCAGGAAACCGCGAGCGACCGGATTTTGGAGCAACGCGTCGCGTTGACGTTCGAAATCGGCTATTTCCTGGCCGTTTAAGGGCTGGCCGTTGTGCTGCCTTTCATGAAGAGAACGGCCTTTGGTGTTCACCGCGTCAAATTGTCCGCGCGCCGTGTCATCGGACAGGAAGGCGTCAATGCGGCTGCGGATGGATGTCCATTGCGGTTGCGCGACGATGGTTTCGCAAAGTTCGCGGGCTTTATCTTCGATCATTGTTGGCATAAATATGTAATAAAGAGTAAACCATAAATCAGATGGAAAAGCAAATCTATGGGAATTTTTTGATGTGCGATCTGTGATTTGGCACGGCGGGTAGACGGTCAGCTCTCGTGAAATCCGTCGCTGGGATTAAAGGGACGCATAGGACGAAATGCCAATCGCGAATCGAAAATTGGCCAGGACGAGGACGAGAACGAGAATGACGGCGAGGAAGTTAAATGCTTATTGACACGCAAACGGCGAGTCGCTTTAATGCATTTCGAAATCCATATGCAACCAATTCAACTTCACTGGATTGATTATTCGATTCTTCTGGCTTACGTCGCTTTCATCCTGGGCATCGGTTGGACGCTGGCGAGGTACATGAAGAGTTCGTCAGACTTCCTCACCTCTGGCCGATCAATCCCCACATGGGTGACCGGCCTGGCGTTTATTTCGGCCAATCTTGGCGCGCTGGAATTGGTGGGCATGGCGGCCAGCGGCGCAAAATACGGTATCGCCACGGCGCATTTTTATTGGGTAGGCGCGATTCCGGCGATGATATTTCTGGCGGTGTTCATGATGCCGTTCTATTACGGGTCCAAAGCGCGGTCCGCGCCGGAATACCTGAAGATGCGTTTCGGCGAGCCTGTGCGCATCCTGAACGCGCTTGCCTGGGCGATCATGACGGTCTTCATGTCTGGCATTTCCATGAACTGCCTCGCCAAATTGCTGAATCTGTTGCTCGGCTGGAATTATAATTCGAGCCTTTTGATATGTTCGGTAATCGTGGTCCTTTACGTCTTCAAAGGCGGGCTAACCTCGGCCATCTATACCGAGGTGCTTCAGTTCTTCATGATTGTATTGGGATTTACGCCGGTCGTTTATTTGGGATTGAAGGACGTAGGCGGCTGGAGCGGGTTGAAGGGACATCTTACGGATGTGGCCCAAAATCCCGCCGCGCTGGGGCTTAACAGCCAATCGTTTTCTTCCGATGCCTGGAGCCACGCATGGAAACCGTTACTCGCCGGCCCGGCCAATAACCCGATGGGCGTCGATCTCTTTGCCATGATTTTCGGGCTTGGGTTCGTCTTGAGCTTCGGCTATTGGTGCACAAACTTCCTGGTTGTCCAGCGAGCCATGGCGGCCAAAAACATGACCGCCGCGCGCAATACACCCCTGGTGGCGGCCGTTCCCAAAATGCTCTTCCCCGCCATCGTCATTTTGCCCGGCATGATCGCAGCAGCGCTCATGACGATGCCCGACAGGGACTACCGTATTCCGCCAGTGAGTGTTTCCAATCAAAGCTATGCCAGTGCCATTAGCGCAGTCAAAAGCGCCACGCCATCTCAGGCGAATTCCGGCGTCCAGGCCGTTCAACAGGCGCTGGGCACGGCGGTCTATGATGATAAGATTTCGGCACTGATTTCGAAGAATTCAACCACGCCGTTATCTGACAGCCAAATCAAAGCCGGACTTTATAATTCTATCGCGGAAAACGACTACGACAGCGTCATTCCATCTCTCGTCACAAAATATTGTCCGCCTGGGCTTCTTGCGCTGGCTTTGACGGCGTTGCTCGCGTCGTTCATGTCCGGAATGGCCGGCAATATTAGCGCGTTCAATACGGTTTGGACCTATGACCTCTATCAGACTGCCCGGCGCCATTTCCTGGACCGGAACCGTGCGGCGACAGTCCAGTACGCCGGCGCCCGACGCGAAGAGTTTGCGGTCGCTTCGAAGGATGCCGGCGATGGGCCGCGCTCAACGACAGCCGGCCGCGGCAGCGACCGGGGCGATGATGTCACCGCGGCTCCAAAGGATCTGAGCGACGAACACTATTTGTGGATGGGCAAGGTTGCGACGGTGGGAGGGACATTGCTAAGCATTGGCGCCGCTTATTTCGCCAACCTATACCACAACGCCATGGACGTTGTACAACTGGGCTTCGCCTTCGTGAACGCCCCGGTTTTTGCGACGTTCCTGCTGGGAATGTTTTGGCGACGAACAACCGGCCCCGGCGCGTTTTTTGGCTTGATTGGTGGCATTGTGACAGCGGGGATTTTCCAGTCGTTGACTCTCGCCGCAGGAGACTCACCAGGCCTCAAAGGCGGTTATGTGCAAGTAGCCCATATGTTTCCCAGCGAAATGGCCCAAAACTTCTGGATGGCCAGCTTCGCCTTTACCTCTTGCCTTCTTTTGACGATGGGAATTTCGATGGCGACCGCGCGGACAAAATCCGACGAAGAACTGAAGGGCCTGGTTTATTCGCTCACGCCAAAAATCAAAGACCACGAAAAACATTTCCTGCAGCGCCCCGCCGTTCTTGGTATCATCCTGTTGATCTGCTGCGTTATCCTGAACATTATTTTCTGGTAAAATCGAATTTTAAAACGAAACAAAAACTATGCTCGATTTACGCTGGCCCATTGGTTTGATGTTTTCGCTCATCGGCGCGTTGCTGGTGCTCTTCGGTGCGGCGACCAACTCCAACACCGCCATGTACGCACATTCTCTGGGCATGAACATCAATTTGATTTGGGGAGTTGTTTTGCTCATCTTCGGTGTATTGATGATCGTGGGAGCGGTTCTGGGGAAGAAGGAAAATTAATTTTATCCGCATACCTTCGCAGATGGCCGCAGATTGAAGATGGGAGAAGAGGAAATTGCGTTTCTCGATTTACTTTCCTTCGGTCCTCATTGTTTTAATCCACAAAAACCGGCGCAATTCTGCGCACATTAAAAAATTTTCAAAAAATCGTTGCAATCATCCGGCCTATCGAATAACAATTTCCGTACTTGGCCGGTATTCGGCTCCTCACGACCAGGTTGAAACATGATGCACGGATTTTTTTGTGTCGTCGTGGGGGCTGCGTCCGGTCAATCGGATCTCCCCTACGTTTGGAAGCAGGCGACGCCTGAAGCGAAAGCGATCATCGTCTTCCTTATCTTTTTCTCAATCATCGCGTGGTCGGTCATCGGCTACAAAGTCATGCAAATGCGCCGCGCGAAACGATTGAATTATTATTTCAACGAGGAATTTCGCGCGCAAAAAGCAGTGATGGACATTTTTGACCGCAAACTTCAAGTGGAAGGCTGCCCGCTCTATGCGGTCTACGAGACGGGTTGCATACAACTGGACGCGCGGCTGCAAGGGACCTGGCGGCGAACGGCGCAAACAAAGTGTCTCCATCAAAAACATGGAGCATATCAAGCGCGCGCTCGAAAATGTCGTGGCCCAGGAATCGCTTGAAACTGGAGTCGGGGCTTATCTGGCTGTCTGTGGCGGCGACCGGCGCGCCGTTTATTGGATTGCTTGGCACGGTTTGGGGCGTGATGAGCGCGTTTGCGGGTATTGCCCAGGCCGGCTCGGCCACGCTGGCGGCGATGGCGCCGGGCGTTGCCGCCGCTCTCATTACAACCGTGGCCGGACTGTTGGTGGCTATCCCTTCGATGTTTGGATACAACTGGCTCGTACATAACCTGAGGACGTTTACCGTGGGACTGGACAATTTCGCGCAGGAATTGGTTTCGAAAATGGAGACGGAATATCTTGTGGACGAGGACGAAGTGCCTGAACACCGATGAGACGCTTTTCACAACGCAGTCATTTGGTGACCGTGGCGGAAATCAACATTACGCCGCTGCTGGATTTGGCATTTGTGCTGCTAATTATCTTCGTCATTACGACGCCGTTGCTGGAACAGAGCATCAGCCTGAAACTGCCGAAAGGCGCCGGGCAACCGGATCAGCACATTGACAAGCACAATATCCGCACGGTCGAAATCAGCAATACCGGCGTTTACGCGCTGGACCGCCAGCGCATGAGCCTGAATGAGATACTCAGCCGGCTCGATTATGATTTTCGGGAAAACCCGAATTTGATTGTCTATATCCGCGCGGACAAAGACAGCCGTTACGATCTGGTCGCCCAGCTTTTGGGCGGCTGTCAGCGCGAGGGCATTACGCGCTATTCATTGCGCACCGAACCTGAACGATGAACCGGTTGCAAAAAAGATGCGTCATTGGCACGGCAGGCATTCACCTGCTGCTGCTGACGATTTTGATCTTTGGCCCGGCGTTTTTTAATCGGCAACCAAAAACGGACAACACGGTGCTGGACGTGATTCCAGCGAACCTCGTGGACGCGGCGCTGAACAGCGGAGTGCGCGATGCCCAGGCGCCGCAACCGACCCAACCCGCGGTCATTCCGCCATCCTTGCAACAACCGCCGCCTCCCCTGCCCGCTCCCGAGCCCAAAGCCGTTCAACAGCCAACGCCGGTGCCCACCCCTTCACCGTCACTTTTGGAGGCATTTAAAGAATATTTCTCGCACCAAAAGCCGACCCCGACTGTGACGCCGGACATGAAGCGGGTAGAACGTCAGGAAAAAAATCATGATGATAATATCAAGGTGAACCTGACGCCGGTGAAGCACACAAATGCTTCAAAGAAGCCCACTCGGGATAATACCTCCAATGCGAAGGCAATTAACACCGAACTCACCAGCTTGCAACATAGTTTGTCATCAAGCACAAGAATTGACATGCCGGGCACCGGCGCTGCGGCTATGGCCAATTATGCAACGGTGGTTCAGAGTATTTACGAACGGGCAGTTGTTCCCAATTTGCCGGCTGAGATCGGCCACAACGACGAACACACGAAGGTAAGAGTGACGATTGCACGGGACGGCACGGTCATTTCATCTACAATTATTTCGCCATCCGGCGATTCGGCCTGGGACAACGCGGTGCAGCGCACATTGGACCAGGTCACCTTCGTCGCGCCATTTCCCGACGGCGCGACCGAAGATCAACGGAGTTATACAATTGACTTCAACCCACAAGTTGCACGAGAACTTCAATGAAAAATATATTCCAAACAACCCAGTCCCGGCGCGACGACATTTTTGCAGCAAATAATCCCAAAGTGACAATAAGCGCCGCAGGGTCGACATATTCGCGTTTCCGAAATACAAGATTTCGCTCATTCTGCATTTTGTTCCCGTTTCTCTTCTGCCTGGCCGCATGCGCTCAAGATCAAGCCGAACTACACGTCACTCCCAACATCCAAATCGGCCTCACTCCGCCAATTCCCGTTTCCATCGAAGGTTTCAGCGGCGAGGCGTTGAGTGTTTTGGAATTTGACCTTTACGTTCAGGGATTCAGCATCGTTCCCTCGGGCCAGGCCCAATATCATATCAGCGGCAGCGAAGGGGGCAATGTGGTTGGACGTTTGTCCCAATCGGGCCGGGAACTTTTTTCACGCAGTTACACTGGCGAAAGCATTCGGCGCGAAGCACATGCATTTTCGGACGACATCGTTCAACTGGTCACCGGCAAACGGGGCATCGGCCAAACGAAAATTGCCTTCAAAGTCGAGGAATCGGGCGGCAGCGGCGAAATCTATGTGTCTGATTTTGACGGACATAACGCGCAGGCTGTGACTGCCGATGCCGCGATTGTGGCCGCGCCCGCGTGGGTGCCCGGCAGGTTCGCGCTTTTATACACCTCGTATAAATTGGGCAACCCGGACATTTTTTACAGCAATCTTTCAACTGGCCAGCGCCGGGTTTTTGCCGCTTACGGCGGACTGAATACAAGTGCAGCCGTCTCGCCGGATGGCCAGAAAGTGGCGATGGTTTTGAGCCGCAGTGGCGACCCCAACATCTGGGTTTGCAATATAGACGGCTCTGGCCTCAAACAGCTTACTCACACACACGCGGATGATTCCTGCCCGTGCTGGTCCCCGGACGGACAATGGATTTGTTACGCGACAAAAATCCATTCACGCCGCCGGCTTGCAAAAATTTCACCAGACGGAGGAGAGCCCGAAGCTCTTTCCACCGGCGGCGCGCCCGACCCCACGGAACCGGATTGGTCGCCTGACGGAAAATGGATTGCCTTTTGCTCGCAGTCCGGCGATTACTTCAATATTTGCGTGATGCCCGCGGGCGGCGGGGACGCGGTAGTTTTGGTTTCGGGCGAGCATCCTTCGTGGTCGCCGAATTCGCGCACGCTGGTCTACAATGATCTGATTCATTATCGTCCTGTGTTGTCTGTGCTTGACGTTTTAACCAAACAACACAAAAATGCCCATAATGTAACAGGCGAAGATTCCGAGGCAGCGTGGGAAAAATGATCTTTAACCGAAACCCAATTTTAACGGAAATTTAACCCTATTTAACTTGAAAAAGAGTTATGATGAAAAATTTTAATTATAGAATCGCGCTTACGCTGGCGGCGGCGATTACCGCGGCGGGCTGCGCACATAAACCCTACGGCGTCACACCCATTCCAAGCAGGCCAACGGAAGTCGGCGACGTAAATGGGGGCGGCACGATTCAGCCTCCGCCTCCGGTTTACCAAAATGGCAATGGAGTCAGCTCCCAGCCCATCGTAGAAAACCCCAGCCCGACAGGCGGATACGCTGAGGACCGCGCGGCATTTGCCCCCTACACGATTCACTTTGCCTTTGATAGCGCGGTCATTCGCGACAGCGAAAAGGCAAACCTTCAACAAGTGGCCGCGGCGCTCAAGGGCGATGCGACTGCGAACGTGATGATTGAAGGCAATTGCGACGAGCGCGGCACGGAAGAGTACAACCGCTCACTTGGTGAACGCCGCGCCGAAGCGGCGCGCGAAGCACTCGCCGAAATGGGCGTTGACCCCAATCGCATTCACACAATCAGCTACGGCAAAGACAAGCCGGCGGCTGCCGGGCATGATGCAGCCGCGTGGTCCCAAAACCGCCGGGACGATTTTGTCTTGTTGCATCCGAAGGCAGGCGCGTAAGAGACAATAAAATGTTCCAGGCGAAAATCGCGAATTATGACTAACAAATTCATTTATCCAATCGCTGTTTTGCTGGTTGTTGCCATCGCCTCGACAGGCTGCAGGCATCGGCCGGTCGGCGTTACGCCCATTCCTGGTCCGCCCGCTCCAATCGGCGAGAATCCAAACACCCTTCCATCAGGACCACCAATGAATCCTGGCGCCGGCTCTGGTTCTACGGGAGTTCCTGAAGCTGGCCCGTTCAACCCGGATCAATGGAACCAGGACCGGGCCGCTCTGGCCGCCTATACCATTCATTTTACCTTTGACAGCGCGGTTATTCGCGACACCGACAAAGCGAGCCTTCAGCAGGTTGCCGCGGCGCTCAACGGAGATGCGTCCGCGAACGTGCTCATCGAAGGCAATTGCGACGAACGGGGTACGGAAGAATACAATCGCTCGCTCGGCGAACGACGGGCGGATGCCGCACGCGAAGCGCTCGCGGGCATGGGCGTTGACGCAAATCGGATTCACACGATCAGCTACGGCAAAGACAAGCCATTGGGCACCGGGCATGATGAATCCGCCTGGTCGCAGAACCGCCGGGATGATTTTGTGTTGTTGCATCCAAAGACTGGCGCATAAAAGCATTGAATCGTTGAAACCTCACCTGAAGGTTGACGTCTGATACTAATTATGCCCTTTACAAGCACTTGAAACGGGCGTAGGCTGACAAAGGCTCGAATAGATACTATGAATACCATGTTTGCAGCGTTTTTAGGCGGTTGGGAATGGATCGTCGTGATCCTTGCCGTCTTACTGCTGTTTGGGGCGAAGAAAATTCCCGAGCTCGCCCGGGGCCTCGGCACGGGAATCAAGGAATTCAAAAAGGCGACACGCGAAGTGACGGAAGAACTCCAAAGCGCGACGGAGGACAAACCTCAGCAGCAACGCGCGGCCATCTCCAATACCCCTGCACAGCCGGCCCAGACCGTCTCACAATCGGCCAATCCGCCTAAAGTCTAAGCGCGGCGTCTTACATGGCCCGCGACTACGAAACGGAACCCTCCGACGAAGCCGAAGGCGGCCCTGTCAAAAGTTTTCTCGAACATCTCGAAGACTTTCGCTGGGTTCTAATCAAAAGCCTCGTTGCCCTCGCGCTGGCAATGTTCGTATGCCTGATGGGGGCAAACCACGTTGTCGGGATTCTCAAATGGCCGATGACGCACAATTTGCTTCGGACCCTGGGTCAAACGTACAAATGGACCGTCCCATGGGCCACCACTCACAATAAGGACCAGGGGCAGGTGGCAGTCGTCAGTTTCGGGACGAACCAACTTGGCAGTTTTCAGATCTCCTCCGAAGAACGCGATGCCTTTAATCTCGGCACCAATCCGTTTGTATCGGTACATATTCAGCCGGTCATGATCGGCACCAACCTGGTGTTGGGCTGGCATGCGATCCCGAATACCAATGCAGTGGCCGCGGCCCAGGGGCTCAACATAGATCTCATCAATTTAAGTCCGGCTGGCGCGTTTTTTGTGGCTTTTCAGGTCGCGTTTTATGGCGGCATGGTGCTGGCCTCGCCGTTCATTTTCTATTACATCGCGTCCTTTGTCTTTCCGGCGTTGAAAATGCACGAGCGCAAACATG
This sequence comes from uncultured Verrucomicrobiae bacterium, assembly GCA_963845665.1. Lineage (GTDB taxonomy): Bacteria > Verrucomicrobiota > Verrucomicrobiia > Limisphaerales > UBA11358 > UBA11358. The sequence goes on along the minus strand of CAWJTA010000004.1, from coordinate 8,892 downwards.
TGTATCGCGCGTTATTTTTTGGCGTGGGGCTGTTCATTATCGGCGTTTCATTTTGTTATTTCGTCCTAATGCCGGTGGCGCTGGCGGCATCGCAAATGTATTCCAATTGGCTCGGCTTCGGGGCGCTGCAATGGCGCGCGGAGGATTACATCAGCTTTGTCTGCAGATTCATGCTGGGCATGGGAATTGGCTTCGAATTGCCCGTGGTCGTTTTGACGCTCGTAAAAATCGGGGTTCTAAACTATTCCACCCTGGCCGGTGCGCGGCGCTACATGATTGTCATTAACCTGATCCTGGGCGCGGTGCTGACGACACCTGAGGTCGTTACTCAATTGGTTATGTTCGTCCCGCTGCAATTGCTCTATGAAATTACGGTGTGGATCGCCTGGTATTGGGAGAGGCAGGAAAAAAAGCGGGAACGTGAAACGTTGAAAGCTTAAATCGTTGAAACGCTCAAATCGTGGGCGCTAAGCGTGACGTCTTTTTCAAAAACGTTTTAACATTTCAACGTTTCAACGTTTAGACCAACGTCCTGCAAAACCTATCGATTCGCTCCAATCCCTTTTCAATATTCGCCATGCCCGTCGCGTAGCTCAGGCGAATATAATCGTCGGCGCCAAAGGCAACGCCCGGGACAGCGGCAACTTTTTCGGCTTCGAGAAGTTTTGCGCAGAATTCGGTCGACTTGAGGCCCGTCCCGGAAATGTTTGGGAATAAATAAAAGGCCCCTTTTGCGTTCACGCAGGAAACGCCGGGAATGGAGTTCAATTTGGAGTGGGCGAATCGCCGGCGTTTGTCGAATTCGGCGAGCCATTGGGCCAGGTGGTCCTGTGGACCGGTGAGGGCGGCCACGCCACCTTTCTGGGCAAATGAACAGGGATTGCTGGTGCTATGGGATTGCACGGCGTCAATGGCTTTGGCGATCGGTTCTGGCGCGGCCAGAAATCCCAGACGCCAGCCGGTCATGCTCCATGCCTTGGCAAATCCGTGCACGATGATGGTATGCGCCAGATGCTCCGGCGAAAAGCTGGCGACGCTTTTGTGCTTCACCCCGTCATAAAGCAGATGCTCGTAAATTTCGTCGCTCATGATGAGGACGTTCTTTTCGACGCAGACGTCGCCCAGCGCCTTGATTTCGTCCGGCGTAGTAGACTGAGCCCGTCGGATTGCTCGGCGAATTTAAGTATGAACAGGCGCGTGTTTGGCGTGATGGCTGTGCGCAATTGTTCGGGCGTGACTTTGAATTCGGTTTTGTCCGTGGTCTGCAAGATGACTGGTTTTGCTCCGGCGAGCTTCACCATTTCCGGATAGCTCAACCAATACGGGGCGGGAATGATCACTTCATCGCCCGTGCCCGCAGGTGGCCAGAATGACGTTATAGCAGGAATGTTTGCCGCCGCAGGAAACGATGATTTGCGAGGGCTTGTAGGACAGGCCATTTTCCCGCTTGAATTTTTCGGCGATCGCTTCGCGCAGTTCGGGAATGCCGCTGCTGGGCGTGTATTTGGTAAAACCGGCCGCGAGGGCCTTGGCCGCGGCGTCTTTGATATGCTGCGGGGTGTCAAAATCGGGTTCGCCGGCGCCGAAACCGACGACGTCTTCACCAGCGGCCTTCATCGCCTTGGCTTTTGCGTCTATGGCCAGCGTGAGCGATGGCGACAACGAGGCCGCGCCTTGAGAGATTTTATAATTCATCTTGAGCGGCGGGAAATGTAACGTCAAACGGGCGAAATTCAAGAACGTTTGAGAGTTGTCAGAAATGCAAAATTGCATTCAAAGCTGCGACAACCGTGTTTTCTTTCTCCTCGACATTCAGAATTCATCCGAATAATAATTAAGCGCGATACAGGTGGTCAGAGCTGAGAAATAATCCATGAACAATAATATGCTTTCTTCGAAGAATGCGAATGCTTCTGCCTGCGCAAAGACGCTCTGTTGCGTATGCATCTGCGCCACCATTGCCTTTGTCTGCTGGCTTTTTCTTTCGCAACCCGCGCCGCGAAGACTCTGGGAACCGGTCCTTGTGGCAACAAACGGCGATATTACGGTTTTAGGCCCATCACGCCAATTGGAGTTCTGGACTCCGGCAGCGGAAACGAAAGATTACCTTCATAAGGAGAATGGCAAGGTTGTCCAAACAGAAATGTGGGAAGTCATTTCAAATGACGACCCGGTGTGCAATTTGGCGTGATGCTCAAATCAAACCAGAATGTGCTTGGTTATCGCAGGGTCGACGTCTGGGGCCAGGGTCAGACACTCTATAAACCTGGTTGGTGGTGGACGGTCAATGTCTTTACCAATTACACCGCCGTGATCTTGCCCACACTTATGAAGATTTCTGGAACTACCACCAATATTTTGTTTGTCGAGGTCATTGATAGTCGCGGCAGCAGAGACAAATAATTCAGCTGCACAGCGGCGCCATTTCTACCTGGCCAAAATTTCAACGCTTCCCGAAAATCCTCCGGCAACGGCGCTTCAAAATTCATCTTCTTGTGCGTGCGCGGATGCGTGAACGAAAGCTTCAGCGCGTGCAACATGACACGGGGCGCTTCATAGCCTGTCGCCGCGGAGAGCCGTGTGTTTTGCCGCGCGCCATAGGTTTTATCCCCGGCAAGCGGATGGCCAAGGAACTGAAAATGCACGCGAATCTGGTGGGTGCGCCCGGTGAATATGTGCGCCTCCACAAACGTCGCGCCATTCAATTTTTCCAGAACGCGCCATTGTGTGTGAGCCGCGCGGCCGGAATCGTCGTCACGCACGGCCATGCGCTTGCGATGGGACGGATGCCGCGCAATGGCGGCATGGATTTCACCGCAATCACGCATGAATTCGCCGCAAACAACAGCATTGTAAATCTTTTCCACGCAGCGCTCGGAGAATTGCTTTGAAAGTGCCAGGTGCGTTTCGTCGTTTTTGGCCACGACCAGGCAGCCGCTGGTTTCCTTGTCGAGCCGGTGAACAATGCCGGGACGCGCGATTCCGCCGATGCCACTCAATGTGCCGCGGCAATGGTGGAGCAACGCATTGACCAGTGTGTGCTCCTCGTGTCCCGCGGATGGGTGAACCACCAGTCCGGCTGGCTTGTTCAGCACCAGCAGGGAATCGTCCTCAAATAGAACGTCCAGTGCCATTTCTTCAGGTTGCGCCTCTGCCGACTTCGGCTCCGGCCAATGAACGTGGACGTGCTCGCCGGCCCTCGGCGAGTGAGTGGCTTTGACCATTTTGCCGTCCACACGAATATGTCCTTCCTCAATGAGCCTTTTGAGGGTGCCGCGCGACGCAGCCGGAAAACGCGCGCGCAAGTATTGGTCCAGTCTCTGGTCCGGGGCAGATTTCTCGACGTTAAAATCTTCGATGCGACTGGAGGAATCCAAATCACCCGGACTGTCCGCACGGAAACCTTTAATCTTGTTCATGAACACTTGGCGGGGGGCCAATACGGCGCAAGGGACGCGAAGGACAAGGAGGGAGCGTTTGCGCAAACCTGGACACTCCAGGCGTCACGGGTGCACTTCCAGCAAATCCACAGGTTCACGTCAAAACCTTTCCTGGCCTTTGCTCGTTTTTCCAGGTGATTAGAAAAATGAGGCCAACACCGGTGCAAATGGCGCTATCGGCCACGTTGAATGCGGGAAATCCGATTTCCGAAAAATATGGCCGTTGCAGAATGTAAAACCGGAGGAAATCGACGACTTCGTGACGTACAAGGCGGTCGAAAAGGTTTCCGGCAATGCCACCAAAAATCAAACCAAAGGCCACCTGGCCGATGATCCGGTGCGAGTCAAAATGATGCCGGGTCAGGAACAGGGCCACGCCTGCGAGGAGCGCGACCAGAACCAGAGCGCCATTGTTGCCACTGAACAGGCTCCAGGCCGCGCCGGTGTTGCCCCAATGGACGAACTTGAAAAAACCGGGAATGATGATTTTTTCGTCACCGGGCTCGAGCGACTGCAAGACCAGCCATTTGGTCAATTGGTCCAGCACAAAAATGGCCAGGGCCAGGGCAGCGATGCGCCGGTTTGCCTTTTGAAAGATGCTCATTCCAGCTTAAAAATCCGAAGTCTTGAGAATAATGTCAATGCGCTTTGGAATTTTTCAGTTTCCAGGAACATTTTCAGCATCTGCGCCTCATGATGAGATGGAAGACAACAGATGACCGAGGCACATGAGTGAGAGCCGAAGGCAGAAATGAGAATTTGGAAATCACTTGCATTTTGTGCCGGGATGCGTACGGTTATTGTATCTTTTAAGGGACGTGGTCGGAAGGGAACTCTGTGTTGCAAATGGCTACACATTTTCCGCGCACCTCGGTTATCAGGGGCCGGGATAAGACCGATACGGGACTAAAGTCCAGTATCAGGTGCGAGTCCTATTGTTCTATACTGGGTTTTTGGAACCCGTTGGGAATGCCGGTCGTAACCAGGCTTTGGGAAAGGACTTATGAGGACTCAAATAAGTGGCATTATGGGCTGGAGGGTGGCGGGCCTATCAGTTTTCCTTCTTCGCCGAATTTTTTTACGGTCTATAAAATGCTGCAAATGGCTGTTTATGGGCCACAGGCGTGCATCCTCCATGATGATTGCCACTGTCATGGCCGGCTTGCGCCCCCCACGGCGCCTGCTTTTGGCAGGCGGACGTCAAAATCGAAATTCTCAGGATGGACAGTTTCCGTCCGCAACTTGAAGTGCACAGCAACGCAACAGTCCGTTATGAAGAAGCCAGGTGGTTGCAGGGGTGCATTCGTGACCTGATTCGCGTGCAAGTGGCATTGCAGGGTTTGGGTCGATTGATAGAAAATGCACCCGCCACGACTGACTCTGAACCAGTTGAACCCGCTTTGCAAAAATTGCAGAGCGAACTGGCGCGCGTGGCGCGCCTGACAACAATGGGAGAATTCGCGGCGTCAATCGCCCATGAAGTCAACCAGCCATTGGGGGCGATCGTCAATAACGGCAACCTGTGCCTGCGGCTCTTGGCAAACAAGCCGGCGGAATCGGAGATGCGAGACGCCCTGACAGACATCGTGGAGGACGCCAACCGCGCCAACGCTATCGTGGCGCGCGTCCGCGCAATGACGAAACGGTCACAGTCAGAAAAGACGGCATTGCAACTAAAGGGAATCATTGCCGATGTGACTGTACTCGCCCGGCATGAATTGAATAAGCACTCCATTGAAGTCCATATAAAACTGTCCGAGGGCCTCCCTCGGGTCTTAGGCGACCGTGTTCAACTACAGCACGTATTTTTGAACCTCGTCATCAACAGCATCGAGGCGATGGCAGGGACTGATGCAAACGGGCGGTTACTAACGATCTCCGGCGAACCGGGGCAACTGAACTTGCGACCTGCCGCGCTGATTACGGTCCGCGACAACGGCATCGGTCTTCCGCCAGGCTTCGAAGACCGCGTCTTCGAAGCCTTTTACACCACCAAACCCCTGGGAATGGGCATGGGACTGCGTATTAGCCGTTCCATTGTGGAAGCCCATGGCGGTCGACTCTGGGCAAAACCTGCCGGATCCGGAGGCGCGACTTTTTCCTGCCTCTTGCCGGCCGAGCCAACAAAGGAACCATGACTGAAGGCGATTCACTGATAACTGTCATTGATGATGATGCATCGTTCCGGCACTCGGCCGCCCGGCTGATTCGCACTACCGGCCACAGGGTGCAGACTTTCGCGAACGCCGTTGAATTTCTAAAGTGCAAAAATCCTGAGACAACCAGTTGTATCGTACTGGATATATGCATGCCGGGTTTGAGCGGGCTGGAGTTGCAAGAGAAACTGGCAAATGAAGGCATTGAAATTCCGCTCATCTTCGTCACTGGCCATGGCGATATTCCGATGTCAGTCCGGGCGATTAAGGCCGGGGCGATTGAATTCCTGACCAAACCGATTCGGGACCGTGCCTTGCTTGACTCGATAGAACAGGCCGTCGAGCGCGACCGCGCTGTCCGGCGGGAAAAAGCGAAACTGGAAAAACTGTGGGCGCGTTATGAATCGCTAACGCCACGGCAGCGCCAGGTGCTCGCCTTGGTCGTGTCGGGCAAACTCAATAAACAAATTGCCGCCGAACTGAATACGGTGGAGAAGACCATTAAATTTCACCGCGCGCATGTCATGCAAAAAATGGAGGTGAATTCGGTCGCGGATCTGGTCCGGCTCGCCGCGAGCCTGAATATTTAAAGCGTTGATTTTGAATAATTAAAGCGCTTTACCCGCTGGCCTAAAGTCCAGTTGCCCTTGTTGCCCGGCGAGTGAATCCTTTAGTCAGGAAACCGGGCAAAAGAAGAACAGCTTCAATTGACTGGTTGCCTCCCTGAACAAAAAAGAAATGCTGCTTGTTGAGGCGGACAAGCGGGCGAATGTGGGCGGATTTGAATTATGGACACCGGTATGGGCAAGCAACATGAAAAGAAACTGGTGCGGTGGTTGGCTCGGGAGAAGGCGGCCAACCGCGCAAAAGACCAGTTTTTAGCCATTCTATCACACGAACTGCGGACCCCGTTGAATCCGGCACTGTTGCTGGCCAGCGACGGCGCGCACAATAACGAATTGCCATCGCAGGTGCGAAAGGATTTTGATGCAATTTGCAAAAACATCGAAACGGAGGCGCGGCTCATTGATGATCTCCTCGATTTGACGCGAATCGCCAGCGGCAAGCTAAAGCTCAATCGCAATCCCGTGGACGTCCACAATATTCTGCAGGATGTTGTTTCCATCATCGATCCAGACATCGAACATAAGCACATTTTTCTGAAACTTCATTTTAAAGCCGGCCGGCACGAGGTTCTGGGAGACGCCGTGCGTTTGAAACAAATTTTCTGGAACGTGTTAAAAAATGCGGTGAAATTCACGGGCAACCTGGGGCAAATCACGGTTGAAACGGACACCGTTGCCCATCAGAAACTCATCGTCAAAATTTCGGACACCGGCATCGGCATGAACCCTGAGGAAATTCGAACTGTATTCGACAAGTTTTCGCAGGGGGGTCACGGTATGGGCGGTTTAGGACTCGGACTGGCCATATCACGCAAGTTGGTAAAACTGCATTCTGGATCTATCCATGCGGCCAGCTTGGGCAAAGGTAAAGGGGCGGTGTTTTCAATTGTGTTTCCTTTAATAAAAACCGCTGAAGAGGAAATGCAATTGGGCGCCGCCCCGGTCCGCCTGGCCCGGGGAAATGGATCTTAAAAGTTGGACGAAGGGGGAACGCGGATCACCGGCGTTTATTTCGCCTGCGTGTTTTTGAAACTGGACTGGCTCGGCAGCAGATCCAGCGAAAACTGATTTTGCCGTTGCCCAAATGACACTGACATCCCGCCAGATTGAACCTTGCAGAATGGTCAAAGGCCATTCGATTGTCCCCTGCGATCCAAAACAAAACCGCGCCATGATTTAACTCACGGCGCGGTTCGATGTTTCCTCAATAATCTAATCTGCCCGGCTCTTACGCCGCTGTAAGCGCTGCAGCAGCTTCGCCGTTGCCCTGGCCGTTGCCGGAATGCTCAATGGGGTTCGAATAACCCACTTTGACGTCCAGGCCCAGGGATTGCATTTCCTTGACCAAAACGTTGAACGATTCGGGGATGCCCGCCTCAAGGGCGTTATCGCCTTTGACGATGCTTTCGTAGATACGGGTACGACCCTGAACGTCGTCTGACTTCACGGTGAGCAACTCCTGGAGTGTATAGGCCGCACCGTAGGCTTCCATGGCCCACACTTCCATTTCGCCAAAACGCTGTCCGCCGTATTGCGCCTTGCCGCCCAGTGGCTGCTGCGTAACAAGGGAATACGGTCCCACAGCGCGTGCGTGGATTTTGTCCGCAACGAGGTGTCCCAGCTTCATCATGTAGATGTACCCGACGACGATTTCCTGATCGAATGGCTCGCCAGTGCGTCCATCGTAAAGGATGGTCTTGGCGTGCTCAGGGAGCTTGGCCTCTTTCAGGTAATTGCGAATGTCCTTTTCGCGGATGCCGTCAAACACGGGTGTGGCGAACTTCAAACCGAGCAGTCTGGCCGCCCAGCCCAGGTGTGTTTCCAACACCTGGCCCACGTTCATACGCGAGGGCACACCCAGCGGATTCAACACGATTTCCACGGGCGTTCCATCTTCCAGGAAGGGCATGTCTTCTTCCTTGACGATGCGGGCGACGACACCTTTATTGCCGTGCCGTCCGGCCATCTTATCGCCCACGGACAGTTTCCGTTTAGACGCGATATAGACCTTGACGGACTTGACGATGCCGCTTTCGGCGCCTTCGCCGGCCTCGGCGCGTTCGATTTCCTCGTCATACTGCATCTGCACGTCATCGAATTTCTTTTTAAACTGGCCGATGATTTCCGTGATTTTGTTCCGAATGGGCGAGGGATCAATCTCAATGCGGTCATAGACCATCGCGAGTTTGCGCAGGAGCGTCTTGGTGATCTTGCGATTGGCCGGGATGATGATTTCACCGGTCTCGGAATTCACAACGTCCAGCGGAATTTTCTCGCCGAGCAAAATATTGCTCAACGCTTCGGTCAACTGGTCCTGCAATTCGCCGACTTTCTTTTTGTGGTCGTCTTCGATTTGTTTGGCGTGGCGTTTTTCTTCGCTGACGGCCGAGCGAGTGGTCCTTTCGCCTTCCTTCTTCGAGGACACTTTCACGTCCATGACAATGCCATAGGTCCCGGAAGGAACTTTGAGTGAGGTGTCTTTGACGTCGGCGGCTTTCTCGCCGAAGATCGCCCGCAGCAGGCGCTCTTCCGGCGCCAGTTCGGTCTCGGACTTCGGTGTGATTTTGCCTACAAGGATGTCGCCAGGCTTGACTTCGGCGCCCACCCGGATGACACCGTCGGCACCGAGGTTTTTGAGCGCTTCGTCGCCCAGGTTCGGAATATCCCGAG
>CAWJTA010000003.1:0-1111764 GCA_963845665.1 uncultured Verrucomicrobiae bacterium | reverse complement strand
GTCCCTGTACCTTGGTTCGGTTGGTCTTGCTATCGCGGCCTGGGAGATGTGGAATGCGAAAAAGTCTGGCAAATCCGGCGCGACTTTTCGTTTTCGCTTCGCGCCACGGGCCTGACGAAATTGAACCAGGACATCGTGGTGCCGCGGGGGCGGCTTGGAGAATTGTTTGCGTTTGCCGCGCGCCTGCAACGCCAATCCGGTTTGCAGCTTGCCTGTTTTGGCCATGCCGGTGACGGCAACATTCATACGAACATTATGGTGGATTTTGACAAGCCTGGAGCCCAGGAACGAAGTGAAGCGGCCCTGGACGAATTGTTCCGCTGGGTGCTCGCGCACGGCGGCGCCATTACCGGCGAACACGGCATCGGCCTTGCCAAAAAACGCTGGTGGCCGCTCGCCGTTTCCAACGAAGTCCGCGAGTTGCACGGAGAATTGAAACATCTGCTCGACCCCAACGGGATTTTGAATCCAGGTAAGTTTGTTTGATCAGCAATCAGTGACGCGAACGCGCGGAGATCTCTATTGCCGTCCGCGTTTTTTCCGGAGCATTTTCGAACTCTGATCAATGGCCTGATTGATTAAACTTTCCAGGTCAAAGGGCTGCATCCTTCCGCAGTGAGGGCAGCGATATTCCTGGGCTCCTTTGGCGGCTACGACGATGTCGAAATGTTTGGCGCAACCGTTGCAATAAATCATCATCGAATGAGGCGCGGAACCCCAAAGCGCGGCCGCAATTTTACCTGGTTTGGGTTTGGGCAGGACGCCGGAAATGTTCATTAGGACGGGCCTGGGACCGAGCATAATGTCCTTTTTCTCCGGTCCGGGCGGCACCTCGATTCGCAGCAAAACACCATTGTCCAAAGTCATTTTCGCGTCGATTGGGTTATGATTTGCCGGAATTTCAAACCTGCTCTCAAACTTTCCAAACTCTTCATGTTCTCCGGAGACACATAGCACTTTCTTTTCGAAAGTCGCCGCCAGGCTCGTCAGGAGGACGCCATCAAGTTTGATCTCGATGAGCATTCCGTGGTTGGAAATGCGGACGTGGCTTTCGGGCGTCCAGCGCTGATTCATAATTCTTACTCCAATGCAAACTGCGCGGGCTCGCCGGAGGCGCTGTTGGGGCAAATCCAGGCCTGATATTCGCCCGGTTGGACAATCCAATGACCGTTTGAATCATAAAAGCCCAGTTCCTGCGGAGAAATTGTGAACGTCAGCTCGCGTGTTTCGCCCGGTTGCAGGAGAATCTTTTGAAAGCCTTTGAGTTCGCGCACCGGGCGCGCTCCCCCGGCGAACGCCAGACCGCGAATGTAAAGCTGCGCCACTTCAGTACCCGCGCGGGTTCCGGCGTTTTTCAATTCCGCCCTTACGGTCAGCGTTTCTCCGAATTTCAGGATGCTCGAATCTACTTTGGTGGTTCCGTACTCAAATGTCGTGTAAGCCAGCCCGATAGCCGAACGGCAAAAACGGCACGCTCGGGCCGTCCACGTAGTTGCCCTTCCAATGTCCAAAGCCGGGACGGCCGGTATTGGCATGATTGTAATACATTGGCACCTGGCCGACGCTGTAAGGAAATGTGTGGTCAACCGGCCCGGATGGATCCACGTCGCCGAACAACACATCGGCGACGCCATTGCCGCCTGGATACCCGGATACCAGGCCTCCAACATCGGCCGACGCTTTCGCTGAAAACGCCCGGCAGCGCCAGCGGGCGGCCATTGAATAACACCACAATAACTGGTTTGCCCGTGGCGGCCACGGCGTTCAACAATTCATCTGAAGCCCGGGCAAATCCGAGGGTGCTGCGGCTGCCGTCCTCGCCGCTCCAATCAGACGGCTCGCCCAGCGCCATAATGACGACGTCCGCCTTTTGCGCCACCTCGACCGCGGCGGCAATTTCGTTGCTCTCCGTAGGATGCTCCACCACCTGCGAATAATCGCCCACGTGAAAGCGGGATCCTGCCGGTTTCGATGATCGAGCAGCCGCGGGCGACAAGCAGTTGGGAATCCGTCGGGAGCCGCTCTTGGATGGCCGTCGCCAGCGAAACGACGTCCTGACTGTGGGCGCGGGAATACCATGGCCCGACCATTTGTTCCGCGTCCGTGCCCAGCGGCCCGATGAGCGCGATCGTTTTTGCTTCGTTGGTCAATGGCAATGCGTTGCTGTCATTTTTGAGCAGCACGCAGGACTTTGCCGCGGCTTCACGGGCCAGGGCGACGGCATCCGGCAAAAGATACGCTGTTTTATATCGGTTTTCGTCAGTGTACGGACGTTCAAAAAGGCCCTTCGCAAATTTCACTGTAAGAATTCGTGCGAACGGCTTCGTCAATGACCGACATGGGAATTTTCTTTTGCTTCATTTGCGTCGCCAGGGTCTCGCGATACGTCGTCGAAACCATTTCCATGTCCACGCCCGCCGTCAGGGCAAATCGCGCGGCCTCGGTGTCATCGGCCGCCAGCCCGTGCGCGAATCAATTCGCTCACCGATTGATAATCGCTTACGACGAAGCCTTTGAAATTCCATTGGTTTCGCAGAACGTCTGTGAGCGTGAAATGGTTGGCGCTGGTGGGGATGCCATCCAGATCGTTGAACGCGCTCATGATCGTCGAGCGCACCGGCGTCAATGCCGGCCTTGAACTGCGGCAAATAAAAATTGCACAGCGTGAATTCGGAGATTTCCGTGGTGTTGTAATCGCGACCGCCCTCCGCGGCACCGTAGCCGACGTAATGTTTCAGGCAGGCGGCAACGCGGTCGGTGTCGGCCATATTGGTGCCCTGGAAACCGCGCACGTTTGCGGCCGCGTAGAGCGAACCGAGATATGGGTCCTCGCCAAATCCTTCGGCGATGCGGCCCCAGCGCGGGTCGCGCGCCAGGTCGACCATGGGCGAGAACGTCCAATCAACCCCGCCAGCGCCGCACTCGCGCGCGGCAATCGTCTGCGCGCGCTCAAATAATTCCGGCTCCCATGCGCAGGCCTAGCCAGCGGAATCGGAAACACCGTGCGAAAACCGTGGATGGCGTCGTGGCCGAAAATCAGCGGAATGCCCAACCGGCTTTGTTCCACGGCGATGTGTTGTAGGCGGTTGCGCATGATGGGTTTTTCTACCTGCACCGAGCCGCCCATGATCGATCCAACATCGCCGTCGCGTATCGTTTTGGCCAATTTAACATCGGCGTCCGGGGGGGTATCGGACTGCCAAAGCTGGCCGATTTTTTCGTCCAGCGTCATACGCCGGAGCAAATCGTTCACCCGCTTTTTGACCGGCTGGGACGGATCCTCATAAACGTCCATCCGGCCGTTTTTGTCGAAGTCAATCCAGCCACTGTGGTAGATGGAGGTGATATCCGCCGCGCCCGCAGCCGACGCCAGCAGCCAGACCGTTAGAATAACCCATAAAATTTTCACGCCAAAATGTGGCGCGAAATGCCCGCAAACTCAAAGAATTTCTTATTCACCGTTTCCTGGGGCTGCGGCGTCATGGCAAACGCGGCTGCCACCGCCGCGTCTGGACAAAAAAAGAACGAGGACAAATTATTGTTACAGTGATTTTTGCAAAACCACCGAGAGCGTTACTTTCGTTCCTTTGGCGAGGGCGCTTTGGACGTCCAGGCTGGCGTTCATGGCGGCGGCGCGGCGGCGCATATTGCCCAATCCATTGCGCCGGCCGTCGGACAGCGATGCCGAATCAAAGCCTTTGCCGTCGTCGGCCACCATTATTTGGAGGGTAGATCCGTCGAGCCTGGCCTGGACCTGCACTTCGCCTGCGCGGGAATGCTTGAGCGCGTTGGTGAGCGCCTCTTTGACGATGAGGAAAATATTGTGACGCATTTCCGGCGGAAGCGGCAACGCCGGAAGATCACTCGGCAAATCCATGCGGCAACGCGCGCTGTTGCCGTCAAAAAGCTCATTCGCAAAATGCGTCGTGTAATCAATCAGGCTTTGAAGCGTGTCACTGCCCGGGCGCACCGCCCACACGATTTCCTCGAGCGCGCGGACGGTTTGGTCCGCCGCCTGCGAGAGTTTGTTTGCGTGGACCTCGACTTGTTCGGGGCTGTCTTTGTCCGCTTTGACCAGGCCGCTTAAGAGTGTGAGCCGCGTCAGAGAGGAGCCCAAATCGTCGTGCAGGTCCTGGGCGATGCGCGAGCGTTCGCGTTCCAGGGTGCGCTCCTGTTCGGCGCGCTGCAATCGCAGTTGGTACTTTCTTTTCTCAAGCACGCGCACCGTCGCACCGACCGAAAAGAGCAGGAACAGAGCTACGAGCGTGGTGAACCACCAGGTTTGCCAGTATCGTTCCACGACGAAATCGTCAAACGACGTCGCGATGGCGATGTCGCTGAAGATCCAGCCGTTGCCGCCGCCGTTCTGCACCAGATGGATTTGATCAAAGCGCGCGTTCGCTTTGAATTTGGTCGTGAGATTCGCCGGCTGATTTTTTTCCGACCAACCACGGGAAAGATTGGGATTGAGCCATACTGTCACCAGGTCATCGGTGCCGGGGACATACTGGACTTTGAAGATGATGGTCCGCTCCACGTCATGGCGCACGACTTCGTAAGAGCGGAACGGCTCGGGATGCGAGGATTGGAAATTAAATTCAAAATTGTCAAAGTTGGTTGATAACTGGTTGGAAGGCCCGAGTTCCGCAGCATTGAAAGCCGAATAGGCCCACGCCTCCCACGCGTTGCCAACGCCCAATCGCGGCTGGTCGCCTTCGAACAGTTGGAATCCTGCGGAATACGGCTCCGAGTAGGAATCGGAAAGCGGGTCAACGTGGAACTTAAAATAGAGCGCGTCGGTGTTCGTCTCGGTTCGACGGACGCCCCCACCAAGGATGTCCACCCCGAGGCCGGTTTTGTGTACGATTCCACCGTTTTGTACGCTCCACAAAATGGCAGCCGGCGCGGGTGAGACGAAAATCACCGCCCAGGAAATGAGAGCGAGGGTGGCAATCGTACGGAACATGGTGAAATTATGCCGCTGTTGGGTAACAGGGACAAGGATTTGCGGAATGGCGTGCGTTGTGCGTCAAATATTGTCGGACGTGGCGCAGTCAGAACAAGGGGAACGGCGGTGCGATATGCACATGGTCTTTGCAATTTGTTATTTTGCCGTTTTTGATTAACCTAGGGGTTGTGACAACAGCAGTTCAGCCCGAACCGGCGTCGACACGGCGCGTTGCGCGTCCGGTCTTTGTCACGACCCATTGGTCGCTGGTGCTGTCGGCGCGGGACCGGCAATCTCCACAGTCGGCCGCGGCGCTCGAAAAATTGTGCCGCGCTTATTGGTATCCCCTCTACGCCTATATCCGCCATAGCGGGCAATCCAAAGAAAATGCGGAGGACCTCACGCAGGCGTTTTTTGCCCGGCTGCTCGAAAAGAAATTCCTGGATTCGGCGCGACAGGAACGCGGCCGTTTCCGGAGCTTTCTTCTGGTCGCCCTCAAACGGTTTTTGGCGAACGAATGGGAACGCGCTCACGCTCAAAAACGCGGCGGCTTTCACGCTTCCGTCTCACTGGACACCGAATTGGCCGAGCGGAAAATTCAGTTTGAAATCGCAGGCGCCGAAGTTCCTCCGGACCGCGCATTCGAGCGGCGGTGGGCGCTTACGTTGTTGGAACAGACGATGTCGCGCCTGCGCTCTGAATTTGAATGCGCCGGAAAAACTGCCGAATTTGAGAATTTAAAAGTCTTTCTTACGGCCGATAAAAAGGAAATTCCTTATGCAGCGGCCGCCGCCCAATTCGGAATGGAGGAAGGCGCCGTGCGCGTTGCGGTGCATCGCCTGCGCAAGCGTTACCGCGAATTGTTTCGCGAGGAAATCGCCCATACCCTTGCCGAAGGTGAAAGCGTGGAAGAGGAATTGCGGTATTTGATGGCGGTGTTAAGTTGACCGTTTTTAAAATGGAGGAGCGTTTGATATGAAGTTCCAAACTCCAATATCCAGGCACCAGAGAAAGTTCAAGCACCAGGCTCGCAAAACTGGATGTTCGATCCCTGGAGTTTCTCTGGAGCCTGGAGCCTGGCGTTTGGATGTTCTGCAGCTCCGGAGGGCAATCATTTCATTGTTATTTTTCGCGGCAGTTTCCACAAGTTGGGCGCTTCCGCAGCGGTTCATCATTGATATGGACGGGATTTCGTACCGTGATATGAAGGCGCTGCAAGAAGGCGTTCTGGACACTAATTTCTGGGGAGTTCTTCGTCGCCATGCTTTTGGAGCGGACGAGGGATTTTTTCCGGTGAGCCGCATGATTTCAACGTTTCCCTCGACCAGCGATGTTGCGTGGACGGACATTTTCGGGAATCGCCCACTGCCCGGTTATCAACGCACCTATTACAGCGTGGCCGCCAATTCAGAAATCGCGGTGAACGGTCTGACCTCAACGATGGAGCACGAACGCCAAATGCATTGGCAGTCGGAAAGCGATTTAACCCGTTCCATGGGATACATCTATTCCGTCCATGTCTATGAATTTGAGGTGCGCGAATTGATGAAGAGTTTTTGGAACGCACACGGCACAAACGAGAATTATTACGCCTATATCCGTTCATCCGACGACGCGCAACACATGGATCGCGACGTTTTAGGCTTGCTGAGCACGCTGGACCAAAAGCTGCGGGAACTGCGCGCGCGTTACAAGGCCCGGGAAGGCCACGATCTGCAAATTCTTATCATCTCGGATCACGGTCATAACCATGCCGGGCGGGGCGAACGGGTCCAAATCATCTCGTTTTTGAAAAAAAACGGTTATCAGGTCGCGCAATCCATACAACATTCAAATGATGTTGTTTTGCCAACGTCGGGAATCGAAGATTGGATAGAAATCCACAACGCGCCTTCTGAAACCGAGACGCTTGCGGAAAAGCTGGCCGATTTGAAAGGCATAGACCTCGTCACCGCGCGAATCCAGCCTGATCGCTTTCTTGTCCTCAATTCCGCGGACGAGCAGGCGGTCATCGACTGGAATCGGTCGAATAACACGTTTCGTTATTCGACAGTGAACGGAGACCCGCTCGGTTATGAGCCGGTGGTCCAATCTCTCGTTCGCAACGGACAAGCTGACTCGCACGGATTCGCGGCGGCGGATGTTTGGATGAATGCGACCATGACGAAGCATTATCCACTGGCCCTGCAACGAATTGCGCGCGGACTGACCAGCGTCACCATGAATCCGGCGACTATCCTGGTGAGTCTGGACAATCACTATGTCCATGCCGCGGCGATCATCAACGCCGGGAGCAGGCTGGAGTCAACCGGAAGCACCCACGGCGCATTGGACGATATCAACTCAGACGGGATTGTTCTGAGCAATTTTACTCCTACGCACGATACCCCGTCCTATCGCGTGGCCGCGTATTTTGGTAATTTTCCCGGACTGCGCAACTTTCGGGCTGAGGAAAATGGCGCGGAATGGGTGTGCAAATCTGAGCAAGCCAGGACGCGAATCCGGCGCGACTCTTTCGACTGGAATTATAGGCAGCTTCCGGACAATCAAATTTACCTGCGCGTCTGGTCGCCCGCCCTGGCGGACGCGGGAGAAGGCACTCTGCAAGCATCGATTGAAAAACTTTCCGGAAGCACGGCTTCGGGCTCGGATCCGGTCAGCATGCAACCGGCTGTTTTGCACGAGCGGCATTATACTTTCAGGCCGCCCGTGTCGTTCGCCCAGGACTCTGTCTGCGAACGAATTTATCCCTGCCCAGGCAATTTGTCGCTGGAACCGTTTTCTGAATATCAGATTTCGGGATGGCTCCAGGATGGCGACAAGGACACGGCGCTTTTTGAGTTCGTTTTCAATACAGATGACGCGGGGAAGCCTGTGCCATATTGATTGGCTTACGGATTATCGGATTGTCAATTTGCCGGTGGATCGCCGAAGTGGGTTTTCCATGATTGATAAGCGGCTGCATCCGCGAGCATGGATTCGATTGCTGAAACCATTGGGTCCAGGCGCCAGAAGCCGGAGAATACGGCGCGATCTCCGATATTGCTATCCAGCACAAACGTCGGTCTCTGCGATACTTGTAGCGCGTGAAATGCCGCTGTATTCGCGCGGATCCTCTTCTCAATGGCGCCGGAACGCGCCTTTTCGAGCAACGCGGCTTCGTTCAGTCCGGCCGCGCGTGCCCCAACCGTCGCGCATACGCTCCAATCGGCGACCTTTTGTCCCTGCCGCATCGCAGCATCCATAATCGCCAGGCGCATCCGATCATCAGAAATCCCAAAATCCTTTCCCGCTTCAGCCACACAGTTTGCGGCGAGGAATTCCGGCATTACCGGATCCAGCCACGCAGAATTCAACATGAACGGCGAGCCGACGATTGTGCCGCTCCGGCGATAGAACCATTCGGCCTGTTGCCGAGACCTGGACATACCACTTTCGTCGAGCAATGCGATCTGCCAGGCAAACTCCACGGGCGATTTTGCGTAACGTTCCTTTAACTTTGCCCAGGCTGGCTCTGCCCAGTAACACCAGGACGATGTGACATCCAGATAATAGGTAATTTTGATTTGCATGGGTGCTGATCCTTTCACGGATTCTGGCCGAGGCATTTCTGGTTGTCCAGAGGTGATGAGGACGGTGGCAGCGACATTCGCCAGGGGTAAAGTCCCCTATCATGGGAACTGGCGCCAAGACGCCGCCGCAACCCGCAGCCGAGGACGACTGCGCTACGACGTTGTCGGCCGTCATTTACAGAAAGCCGTATGCGCCATCAACCCGTTGCATCACGGGAAAAAGACACCGAAGGTGTCGTCGTTAACCCATAGTTTTTTGTTTATCGTATGATGGGTGTCAACTCCCTTGCGGGAGAGCGCCCTTCGGGCGGTGGAGCGTAGCGGTGAGGCGCGCCAGCGCCTCGCCGCGGAGCGGAACCGCCCGAAGGGCTCGGCGCGACTTCCGCCGCCAAAATTTTGCTCAGTCCTCGCTCTACTTCCTCCTTCAGTTTAAACGGGTCCAAACTTTCAAAGCGATCGCGCAACTCTCGCCGCTCCTGGCGATTGAGCCGCGGGCAATCGATCAGCCGTTGATAGGCTGTTTGCGCCGGTTCGTATCGCTTTCGCCAATGGCTGCGTTCGCGCCATTTACTCTTCAACTTCAAACTCGGCAGAAAGAAGTTCATCAGCGGCCCCCACGCCTTTTGGTACAGTTCGTTGATCGGCCCAACCAACTCCGCCCGCTCTAATCGTCCATAGCCCAGTAGTTGGCGTGGCCACATCCAGTTCTTCTGCTCGACGTGTGCGTTGTCGTCCTTATGGTAGGGGCGCGAACGGGTGAAGCCCACGGGCTTGGCTCTTAATGCAAAATGATCCCGCAAATGATGGTTCAGAAACTCGCTACCGTTGTCACTGTCAAAGCCCAGCAACTCGAAGGGCAGTTGGGCTTCCACACTTTGCACCGCGGCCACCACCCCGGCCGCACCCTTATTCCATACAGCTCGCCCCTCCGTCCAGGCACTGAAAATATCCGTAAAGATCGTGCTCCAGATAAAATCTCCAGCCAAACTATGTCCACAGTGGGCTACCGTGTCGGCTTCCAAAAAGCCAGGCACCAGGATGTCCCAGTTGTCCGTCCGAATGGGAATTTCCGTCCGCAACAGGCTGCCGGGCTTGGTGCCACTCATGCCACGCAAAGGATGTGCGGCCCGAGCCCCAGCCAGCAATCGATCTAACGTCGCAGAACTGATGCTCTTGATCAGCTCCCTCCGCCCACTCCCGAGCCGGCCAAACCGTCGCTCATAATGCGGTAGCCAAACCCGCAGTGCCGGCGCCAACCGCTTGCCGCAGGGCTGTTCCGCCGCCAACCAGATCGCTCGCACAATCGGCTCAATCTCCGCGTACTGTCGACTCGGACCGGGCTTCTTACGCCCGCTGGGCTCAGGCAGCTTCCCCCGCAACAGCTTAATCGCGTACTTCCGTTCGTAGTGATAATCGTGGCAGAGCTCATCGAGCATCCGGCTCCGGCCTTCCCGGCCCCGCTGGGCGTAACGGGTTTGCAATCTCGGTAATAGGTCATCTTTTATCTCTCGGCTCATGTTCATGCAACACCGTCTTTTCCGGTGTCTTTTTCCCATGAGTCAACGACTACTTTCGACCTCCCATCCCTTAGCCGCCCCGGTGTCTTTTAATTTGATGCAACGCGCAATCGCGACGTCGAACCAGACTTCCTTGACTTGCTGCCTCAGGCACCTATCATGTCCCGATTTTTTATGACAAAAATTGTAAATATTGAGGCGCGCGAAATATTTGACTCGCGCGGAAACCCAACGGTTGAAGCGGATGTGACGCTCGAATGCGGCGCGGCGGGCCGCGCTGCGGTGCCCAGCGGCGCCAGCACCGGCGAACACGAGGCCATCGAATTGCGGGACGGCGACAAAAAAAGGCTTCTGGGCAAAGGCGTGCAGAAGGCGGTCAAAAATGTTACTGAAAAGATTTCGCCCGCGTTGCGGGGCCTTGATTCGGTGGATCAGATTTCGGTTGACCGGGCGATGCTGGACCTGGATGGGACCGAGACAAAATCCAAATTGGGCGCGAACGCCATCCTCGCAGTGTCGCTGGCCAACGCCAAGGCAGCGGCCGCGGCGCTTAATCTGCCTCTCTTCAAATATCTGGGTGGTCCAAACGCCAAAGTGTTGCCGGTGCCGATGGCCAATGTCATCAACGGCGGCGCGCATTCGGACGCGCCGATTGATTTTCAGGAATTTATGATCATGCCGCTGGGGCTGCCTAGTTTCAGTGAAGGACTCCGCGCGATTGTGGAAACCTTTCATGCTCTCAAAGCAGTGCTCAAGAAGAAGGGCTGCAGCACGGCCGTGGGCGATGAAGGCGGATTCGCCCCGAAACTGGGTAGTGTCGAAGAAGCACTCGAAACGATCGTGCAGGCGATCAAAGATGCCGGCTATAAGGCTGGAAAGGACATTTACCTGACCCTCGACCCGGCCGCGTCCGAGTTTTACGATGGCAATTCGAAATACACGTTCAAAAAATCCACCGGCGAAACGGTCACCGGCGATGATCTCGTGGCGTTTTATGCAAAACTTTGCGCAAAATATCCGATCGTTTCCATCGAAGACGGTTGCGGCGAAAGCGATTGGACGACGTGGAAAAAGATCACGGACAAGCTTGGCGACAAAGTCCAGCTTGTGGGCGACGATTTGTTTGTCACAAATGTGAAATTCCTGCAGAAAGGAATCGAAACCGGCACGGCCAATTCGATCCTCGTGAAGGTCAACCAGATTGGTTCGCTCACAGAAACGCTGGATTGCGTGGAACTGGCCAAAACTCATGCCTACACGGCGGTGCTCTCGCATCGCTCGGGCGAAACTGAAGACAACACGATTGCTGACATTGCCGTGGCAACCAATTGCGGCCAGATCAAGACCGGCTCACTGAGCCGCTCCGACCGCCTGGCCAAATACAATCAATTGCTCCGGATAGAGCAATTGCTTGGCAAAAATGCGATTTATGCCGGAATGAGCGCGTTGCCCAAAGGGCGGTAAGAAAGAAGTTTGAATTGACGAATCAGTGAGTGCCATGAGTGATATTCACTCATGGCATTTTTGTTTTTGTGGAGTACGACGAAAAATATCCGTGGTGAGCAATCGGATTAATTGGCACCTCCGCTGCCCTCGTGCCGGAGGCACAACCGGAAATTAGCCAGACACGGAATGTCTGGAAAATCGTCCATAAACTCGTTCCGTCCTGAAGGGACGGCGGAAACGTCCAGGATATTTTCCATTGTCCCTTCAGGACATATCATTAATCTGACGCAAACCAGACTCCGTGTCTGGCTAATTTCCAAAGTCGCTCCGCGACGATCCCACATCTCCCCGTCCCATCGCACATCGCCTAAATCGTAAATCCTGAACCCTAAAAACATTAAGTCCCCGCCCGACCTTTCGGTCGAGCAGGGACAAATGGGGAATGGGAGGTCGTCACGCTCTCTTTCCCGGACCGGCATTAGACGCTCTCCCTTTCGGGGGCTGCCGGATTCCCGACGCCATTCTCCAAGGCAAACGGAGTTTCGGCCTCGTGGCAGGGCCGTTCAGCGCCTTTCGGCTGCTGAATTTCGAGTGAGGCTTTTTAGCTCGCTTCAACTGGTGGTTGCAGCCACCGGCCTGCGAACCAGGTCAAGACACGCCTGCGATAATTTTTCGCGTCTTAACCCTCTGGCTCCGGGTCAGCCACCGCTTTTGGCGGTGCGTTCGCCCGACGCCACGGGTCTCGCCTCTTCACTCATAGATTGCTTTTGCTCACAGTCCAGCGGTGCCGTTTGTAACATCGCCGGTCTTTGGAAGTTTTACACGCGGCTTGCCCAGCCGTTCGTGATCTTCCCGTTTCGTGCGCTCGTTTTGTCCGCCTTTCGGCGTTTTTTCTTTTAGCGAACCCAACTGTTTAATTTTGAGCTGCGCCCGAGCCGCCCGTAACGTGTTGATAACGCAGTAGCAACCTTAGCCTGTCCGGCAACTGCGATTCGCTCAGGCTCGAAACCTGCCTGAACTACTTGATCCGACTCGGAACGGTTTCTAATCGCCCCTCGCCGCCGATTTCTCATTCGCATTTGGCGCGCGCGAACGCGCCAGAGAAACCGGTGAATTTTGCCTCCGCTACCGTGCCTTTCGGCTGGTTTAAGAGGAGCCGAGCCAATCAACCTGACCCGACTTTTCCCCGGTCACCCGGGATTATCCTGGAAACGAACAATCTCAATCTTTCAACTGCTACTGCCCGCTTCGTTCTTTCAATGAACTGCTGACATCATAGCAACTTTTTTACTTCTCACAATAAATTGATATGAACAGCTTATTCACCGAATCGTAACATTAACAAAAACCGTTTCCCTCAATAAAACCCATGTGATTATGGTCATGGTACGGAATTTATTCACAACATTTCAGGGCCGCTCACCGTCATGGTGAACAAGTTCCGTTTGTAAATTTTAAGAAAACTTTAGGTTATTTCGCGTAGGACGGAGGCGCCTTTGATTTGCGCGCGCCCCATTTTGTATCGGGTGTAGCGCTTAAATCATAAACAAGCGTTCCATCGTGTGAAATTTGGGGCAATCGCAGCCAGGGTTTGTTCCAGGTCCGGCCATTTACTTTCAGGCTTTGTACATACGGCGCGTCTTTGGCCGCCCCGCTGGCGGTAATGGTGACATCGCCGGTACTCAGATGCACCACAGCCTTGGAAAACAACGGGCTGCCGAGGACCAAAATATCCGAGCCGGGGAGTTCCGGATACATTCCCAGCGCGCCAAAAACGTACCACGAAGACATTGCGCCCAAATCATCATTGCCCGGAAATCCACCCGGCGCGGAGGAATACAGCTCGTTCATCGCCCGACGGACCGTGGCCTGAGTTTTGTAAGGCGCGCCCCAGAAATCATAAATCCATGGAGTTTCCAGGCAGGGCTCATTACCAAGGTAGGCGTACATCGAATTGCCGCCATCGTTCAGCTTTGTGTGGAAAACGTCCAATTGTTGAATGGCCTTGTCCCTGCCGCCGAGCAGTTTCGCAAGTTCTTTATAGTCAAACGGTACCATCCAGCGGTATTGCGCCGCGGAACCTTCCACATAGGCGGTATCGCCGTCATAGCGGTTTCGATGGTCTGTAAAGTCCGGCGCCCAGGAACCATCACGCCGCCGCATCTGGTCGTAACCGGTTTTTGGGTTAAAATTGTTGCGCCAGTTGTGCGCGTGCCGCAACAGCATTGCACTATCTTTTTTGTCTCCCAATGCGGCGGCGAATTGCGAAAGTCCAAAATCCGCCGAGGCATATTCCAGTGTCATTGAAACGTTGCCATAACCGCCTGTTTGATGTTCAGGGACGTATCCCAGACGCAAATAATCATCCAGCGCATCGCGTTCATGTGTTTTTGATTTTGGCGCAAAGACCGCCGGGTTCGTGGCGGCGTTGACCAGGCCCGCCAGGGCAGCCTGTGCGCCAAAATTCGTCGCGCCGAAATCGTAAAAATCCGCAATAATCGGCGCGGATGGATCGCCCATCATCACGCCACTGTCTTCGGTCAGGACGCCCCAACGCGGAAAAGTGCCGCCCTGCTGATAGTCCAACAGGAGCGATTGCGCCATGTCCGAGGCTTCCTTCGGGGCGAGCATGGCTATCATCTGCGCCTCGCTGCGGTAAATGTCCCAGCCCGAATACATTCCGTACTGCACCCTGCCGTCGGACGTCTTATGAACCTGGGCATCGTAACCCGTATATTGGCCGTTGGCATCGGAAACGGCGCTTGGAGAAATCAGAACATGATAGAATATGGAATAAAAAGCCTGAAGTTCGGCCGTTGTCCCGCCGCTGACCTGGATTTTGTTCAACCAATAATTCCAAATGCCGCCCGCCGATTTCACGGCATTATCGAAATCCGACGGCGAAAAGGCCGACACGGGATTTTCAGCTTCCACATTCGCCTTCGCGTTGGCGACGCTAACGTACGAAATTCCAATTTTTGCCAGGACGGTTCGGCCGCCGGACGTATCGAATGTAATGTATCCGCCGGACATGATTCCGGAAGTCCTGGCCTGGCCTTTGACGAGATTGTCATCGTTCCAGGTCGAATAGCTCGCGAATGGATGGTCGAACACGGCATAGAAATAAATCGTTCGCAGGTCCCGATGATCAAGGTGTTTATGATTGCAAAAGTAACCACCCATGGACCATCCGGTCACCGTTCGGGCGGCTGGATCAATCTCAATTCCCGACCCATCCGAACCGTTCACATCGCTGGCGGCGTTAATGACCATGGTTGCGCCGCCATGACCGGGAAAAGTGAAACGGCCGAAACCGGTGCGCGTTGTGGCGGTCAATTCAGTTTTGATGCCGTTGTCGAATGTGACCGCGTAGTACCCCGGCCTGGCAATTTCGTTCTCATGGGAAAACGAGGCGGCAAATTTGGCGCGATTTTTCGGCGCCGACGTCGGTGCGTCGCCGGAAAGCGGCATCATCCCGAAATCTTCGCCATAGTCACAACCGGCGCCGCTGATGTGTTCCACGCTGAAGTCCGATATCCGTTTATCGTTGTAGGAATAGCCGCCCTTGCGCATACCCATTTCGGTGTCCGGGCTCCATTGAATCATGCCAAAGGGCAAAACCGGACCGGGAAATAGATTGGCGCCACCGGCCGTTCCGCACAGAGGCGAGGCGTACTGGGCCAGGTCCAAAGAAGCTGGATTGCCTTGTGAAAGAGCATTGCCGACGGAGGCGCAGATGATAGTGAAAAGGGAGGTTAAACGAACCAGACAAATTGAACGCTTCATCTTTATGTTATTGCAAATAAAAAATTTGTGTAGAAATCCGCTTAAAGTCAATGGAAACTGTGGCCGATAAGTGTATAATAAAGTGCAATTTTAAGGAGAGAAAATGCTGGAAAACACAATTGACCTGAGGCATTTTGCCCGTTCTCTATGGGACCTAAGAAGATACCCGCGGTGATCGCTGTCCTGCTCGCACCCGGAATGACAACTGCATTCGCCGGGGAGGCAGACATTAAATTGCCGCCCCTTGAAACCGTTTCATTTTTCGGGGGCGGATTGAGCAGCCACGCCATCTTATATTTTGGCCTGGCCGTTTGCGTGGTGGGCGCGCTGTTTGGATATTTCCAATACAAACAGACCTGCGCGCTTCCGGTGCACCGCTCCATGGCCGATGTCTCGAATATCATTTGGGAAACGTGCAAAACCTATTTGCTGCAACAGGGTAAATTTCTCGTCGGCCTTTGGGTTCTGATTGCCGCTTGCATCGTTTATTATTTTTTCGAGCTCCAAAAAAACTCCATCAGCGACGTCATCGTGATTCTGATTTGTTCGATCCTGGGAATCGTGGGAAGTTGTGGAGTGGCATTATTCGGCATTCGAATCAATACCATCGCCAATTCCCGTTCCGCGTTCGCCTCCCTCATGGGTAGCCCTCTCAAGACCTTGTTTATCCCCTTGCGCGCCGGTATGAGCATCGGATTGCTGCTGGTGTGCGTCGAACTGTTTTGCATGATCTGTATCCTGACATTTGTGCCACCGCGCCTTGCCGGCGCCTGTTTTATCGGTTTTGCGATCGGCGAATCGCTCGGCGCGGCCGCCCTGCGTATTTGCGGCGGTATCTTCACCAAGATCGCCGACATTGGGGCGGACTTGATGAAAATCGTCTTCAATCTCCCGGAAGATGATCCGAAAAATCCGGGCGTCATTGCCGATTGCACCGGTGATAATGCCGGCGATTCCGTCGGCCCGACCGCTGACGGTTTTGAAACATACGGCGTCACCACCGTAGCTCTGATTGCGTTTCTGGCGCTGGCCCTTGCCGCATCGCCGGCCCTTTGCGGCAAGCTGATCATTTGGCTTTTTGCGATTCAAACCCTGATGGTCCTGGCCTCGCTGTTATCGTTTTACATCAACCGATTTGTCGCTACAGCGCGATATGGCGGTAAAAAAGAATTCAACGCTGAAGGACCCCTCACAGTGCTGGTCTGGATTACCGCAATCGTTTCGATGATCGTCGTCGCCATCGCCAGCAAACTGCTACTGGGCGATTTTTCGGTACCGGGCGCTGCCGGCGCGCCGGACCAGCCGTTGCCCAATCTTTGGTGGATTCTCGCCTGCATCATTTCCTGCGGCATCCTCGCCGCCGCGCTCATCATGGAGTTCACCAAAATCTTCGTCAGCACCAATTCACGGCACGTGCGCGAAGTCACCACCGCGTCTGAACAGGGGGGAGCGTCATTGAACATTTTGTCTGGATTTGTCGCAGGTAACTTTTCGGCATTCTGGATGGGGTTGGTCATCCTGGGACTGATGTTCGCCGCATACCTGCTGTCACAGCACCAGGACCTGATGGCTCTTATGCCCTCAGAATTCTCCTTCGCCGCGCCGATCTTCGCGTTTGGCCTGGTGGCGTTCGGGTTTTTGGCCATGGCGCCGGTCATTATAGCCGTAGATAGCTTCGGCCCGGTGACGGACAACGCGCAGTCGGTTTATGAATTGAGCCGCATTGAATCGCTCCCCAATGTCAGCGCCGAAATCGAACGAGACTTCAAATTCAAACCTGATTTTAGCATCGCCAAACATGAACTCGAGAAAAACGACGGCGCCGGAAATACCTTCAAGGCTACGGCGAAACCTGTGCTCATCGGCACCGCGGTCGTGGGCGCAACAACAATGATTTTCGGCATTATCATGGTGCTCGAGCAACGGTATGGCAATGTCATCGCGAATCTAAGCCTGGTTCAGCCGCAGATTATTTTCGGATTGTTGATGGGTGGGGCGGTCATTTACTGGTTTACCGGCGCAAGTACCCAGGCCGTAGTGACCGGTGCGTATCGGGCGGTCGTCTTTATCAAAGAGAATCTTAATCTCGAGAAGGAAGCCGCCTCGATCGAGGACAGCAAGAAAGTTGTGGAAATTTGCACGCGCTACGCGCAACGCGGCATGGTGAACATCTTTATTGTCGTATTCTCGTTCGCGCTCGGCCTGTCCTTCTTCAACCCCTACTTCTTCATCGGATACCTCGTCGGCATCGCCTTTTTCGGTTTGTTCCAGGCTCTGTTCATGGTCAACGCCGGCGGCGCATGGGACAACGCCAAGAAAATCGTTGAAGTGGATTTGAAACAAAAAGGGACGCCTCTCCACGCCGCGACGGTCGTCGGCGACACCGTGGGTGATCCGTTCAAAGACACCAGTTCGGTGGCGATGAATCCTATTATCAAATTCACGACGTTGTTCGGCCTGCTGGCGACGGAAATCGCGGTGACTATGACCAATGCGAACGTCAAGATGGGCATCGGCATCTTTTTCTTTATCGTCGCCCTGATCTTCGTTTATCGCTCATTCTACGGAATGCGGATTCCGCAGGACAAGACAGTGGCAAAATAATTACGGGTCGAAGGGGCGATTTAACTTTGGCGTAGCGGACAACCTGGCCGTAGCGCAGACTTCCAAGTTGCTGTATCGCGGGTTTCCAAACCCGCAGCTTGCACAACGGCGAACGGTCTGCCGATTTGGAAATCGGCGATACAGCAGGTTTGGAAACCTGCGCTACAATGCTGCAGTTCCGGAGAAATTCTGCTCGACCTCATAAATTTTAAAATATGTTGAAACGTTTTCCCTGTTTTTTCCTCTGTCTCAATCTCCTCACAGTTTCATTGACCACGTCCGTATTTGCCGCCGATGAATTGGTTTCGGCGTCTCCTCAAACAGAAGAAGCAGTCATCCTCACACCCAAACCCGGGCCGGCGCCGCGGATCAATGGGCCTAAAGTTTACGGCGCACGTCCGGGACATCCGTTTCTCTATCGCATTCCCGCGCAAGGCGAGCGGCCCATGGTCTTTTCGGCAAAACGTCTGCCGCCCGGGCTGCAACTGGATGCCAATAGTGGAATTATAACCGGGGTCACGCCCGGGGTGGGGGAATATACGGTTATCTTGTACGCCAAAAATTCGCACGGACGCGACAGCCGCACCTTCAAACTTGTCAGCGGCGATACGCTATCGCTCACGCCATCGATGGGCTGGAACGACTGGTACGCCCATTACCGCAGCATTACCGCTGAGAAGGTTTGCCAGGCCGCCGATATTCTGATCAGCAGCGGAATGGCCGACGTCGGCTACCAATATGTGAACATCGATGATTGCTGGGCGAACTCAAACAATCCAAAAAATCCGGATCGCATCGGCCCATTTCGCGACGAAAAGGGGGATATTCTTCCCAACAAATATTTCCCGGACATGAAAGCGCTCACCGATTTTATCCATGCCAAAGGATTGAAAGCCGGCATCTACACTTCTCCCGGCCCGACGACGTGTGCGGGATTTGCCGGCAGTTATCAGCATGAAGCGCAGGACGCGCGGCAGTTTGCGGCGTGGGGATTTGATTTTCTCAAATACGACTGGTGCAGTTACAGCCACGAGGTGAGCAAACCGCCTTCATTGGAAGAGATGCAACACCCATACCAACTGATGGGCAGCCTGTTGAAACAGCAAAATCGGGACATGCTTTTCAACCTTTGCCAATACGGAATCGGCAATGTCTGGGAATGGGGCGCCGAAGTGGGCGGCCAATCCTGGCGGACCTCCGGAGACCTTGGAAATCACCTGAACCATATCTTCGACGTCGCGCGCGCAAACGCGGAGCATGGTTCCGGGCAAAGACCCGGCGCGTGGAATGATCCCGATTACATCCAAATTGGCTGGATTGGAAACGCTCGAGGCCATGGCCCGCCCAAAAAATTTCCGCTCACACCCACCGAACAGTATTCGTTCATGTCGTTATGGTGCCTGATGAGCGCGCCGCTGTTCTATAGCGGTGACGTGACCAAATTGGACGCGTTCACGCTGAATGTCCTCTGCAATCCCGAAGTGATTGATATAGACCAGGACACGCTGGGCCAATGCGCAAAGGTCGTTCCCGCCGATGGCCAAACATTTCTGATGCTTAAAAATTTGGAAAACGGCGAGCACGCCCTGGGCCTGTGCAATCCGGGTGACGAACCTGTCACCATGACTGCCAACTGGTCTGCGCTGGGTTTGAACGACAAACAGCGGGTGCGGGACGTGTGGCGTGAGAAGGACCTTGGGATTTTTGAAAAGGCATTCAGGGTCCAAGTGCCGCGGCACGGAGTTGTTCTGGTCAGGCTCACAAAAGCGCACAGCCTTGGTAATTGGTTTTAGGATGCAAATTTGAGTTAGAGGATGACGGCATCACGATGATGAGGTTGGAAAATCGTTAACACCGGTTACAATGTTTAACATCAACGACTTAAACATTAACAAATCGTTAACGTATCGTTAACGCATGGTTAACAATCGGCCGCCAGTGGAGAATGGCCATGTCGGCTTTGCCCTGGCCTTCCATGGCGAAGTTTATCTCCAGGGATTAAAAACTTTTATGGCTGTTCCCGTATAATCATTTTCATTCCGGGTAACCAATGTTAGCCCGTGGCGCAAAGCGATGGCAGCATTTAGACTATCAAACGCTGGTGGTTTACGCCCTGCTGCTTGCGCCTTTGCATATAGGGTTCCCCAAACCAACGCTTCATCCCGAGAATATTCCAAAATATACCCTTCAAAATCCTGCAACAAACCATTTAACCATGCGGATAATTCGCTTTTCTTTCGCCCTTCGGGATATAGTTCGACGCCCTTTTTAATTTCCCCGACGGTAATGGCAGTCAAATAGAGTTCGTGGTCATGGTCCCGCAGCCATTGCAGAACTTTCGGA
Source organism: uncultured Verrucomicrobiae bacterium (assembly GCA_963845665.1). Classification (GTDB taxonomy): domain Bacteria; phylum Verrucomicrobiota; class Verrucomicrobiia; order Limisphaerales; family UBA11358; genus UBA11358. Next base: position 1,091,548 of record CAWJTA010000003.1, on the reverse strand, counting down.
TTCGGCCGTTTTTGCCGCAATTCGGAAATTAAATCGGTGTCCGCGACGAACATCAAAGTTTGATATTTTTCGGCCGCTCACGAAGCGGCCTGATTTCGAAATCACTTGCCGGGCATTCCCGCATCCATTGGACCAACGTTTTCTTCCGAGAACGGCGCGCTTTTTTCAAGATTATCTCGTCGTCACGTTCTTCAACTAACAACTCATCACCCGCGCGAAAATGATGTTTTTCGCGTATCGCCGCCGGAATCACGATTTGGCCTTTGCTGCTCAATACAGTTGTCACAAGTAAGACATTATCTTACCGCGAGCCAAACTCAAGAAATTTTTCTACGCTGTTGAACTTCAACAGTTTAACAGGCACCAGGCCTTTTATAACGGGTCAGGTGGCAAGCCTCTTCCAGATCTGCCTGACGTGCCTTAAAGCAATCCCAACGGCATCGCAATCATTCAGCCCAAGGGTTGCCAAGCCCACGAGGTTACCCCGGGTAACGGTTGTCCCAGTTCCCATCAACCCTGAATGGGTTGCATCCAGGACCCCTATTTGGCCTCCTACACATTTTTTTTGTGTAAGGAAGTAAACATGTAAACGGGCTCAAAAAATGGCCAAATAGCCCGTTTTTATTGGGCAATCGATAAAAAGGGGCGTGTAAACGGGAGGCGATAGAATGCCGCGCGTTCAAACCCCGAAATCGGTGCCAGCGGGCCATAGCCAATTTGTAACGGACCAAAACGCGATGCCATCATTTCAACGTGAGTGAGCATCGGTGCCCGTATTGACTCTGTTCATCATTTCAGCGAGGCGATCCACCCATAGGTCGCGCCGTTGGCGCTTATATTTCGGCTCGCACAGCCTCGGGCGTTGCCCGAGGCTGGTATGGACCGGGCCTTTGGCCTGCAGTTTTGGTCATACGACGGCCATAAAGTGGCGCTACCGCGGCCGTCATCGCCCGTGTACTGGGCGGACCTTACGCGGTACTACGTCCGGCTACGCTCGTTGCGCCGCTGCACGCGGCGCGGACAGCGGTGGCAGCGCCACTTGCGAAGAGGGCTGTCCCTACCTGGCGAAATAAAAACTCGAAAATCCTGCCTGAAAATTCCAAATTGAATCATGGGTGTGATTCAGCGACAGATTAAAGTTGGCTGGGAGCTGCGGGTGTTTTTCACCGAAAACGTATTCGCAGCCGACAATTTGACGCTGAAAAACGCGCTGGCGGACGCGCAACCGCGAAAAGCCCTCGTGGTCATCGAAAATTCCCTTTCGCGCGCCCGGCCTGAACTGGAGAAACAAATCGAGAATTATTTCTCAAAGCACGCAAAACAGTTGCAGCTTGTCCGCGCCCCACTCCCGGTCGTGGGAGGCGAACAATCAAAGAACTCCATCCCATTGGTCACGGACATTCTCTCGCAGATTGATCGCCACCACATTGACCGCCAATCGTATCTGGTGGCGGTGGGCGGCGGGGCTTTGCTCGATTTGGCGGGATTTGCGGCCGCAATCGCGCATCGCGGCGTGCGCCACGTCCGCATTCCCACGACCACGCTCGCCCAGGCGGATTCGGGCGTTGGCGTGAAGAACGCCATTAACGCATTTGGCAAAAAGAATTTCATCGGCACCTTTGCGCCGCCTCATGCCATTATCAACGATTTCAATCTCCTGGCCACGCTGCCGGCCCGGGAAAAGCGCGCGGGCTACATCGAGGCTATCAAAGTGGCCTGCATCCGCGACGGCGCCTTCTTCGACGACATTGAACGCGGCACCGAAAAGCTTATATCGTTCGAACCGGCCGCGATGAAGCGGGTCATTCGCCGGTGCGCTGAATTGCACCTGGTCCACATCGCCACCGGCGGCGATCCGTTTGAGAAAGGCTCGGCGCGTCCCCTGGATTTTGGGCATTGGGCCGCGCACAAGCTTGAACAGATTTCCAGTTTCACCATTTCCCACGCGGAGGCCGTCGCCATCGGCATAGCGCTGGACGTCATCTATTCGCGCATGTCCGGACTGCTCAAAGACCGGGCCTGCGATCGTATTCTAAATGTGCTCAAACAACTCGGATTCACTTTATTTGCGGACGAATTGCTCGCCGGCAGGAAGGGAGATTTGCGCGTTCTCGACGGCCTGGAAGAGTTTCGGGAGCACCTGGGCGGAAAATTGACCATAACGCTCTTACGCGACATCGGTCGCGCAGTTGAAGTCCACGAAATGAGTTCGAAAAAGATTGTCGCGGCCATTCACGAACTCCGGGAAAGAACCAAATGAGCCGCCTGGCCGTCATCAATGTGGTCGGCCTGACCGAAGCGCTCATCGGCGATGCGACCCCGCAAATCGCCGGATTTTGCCGAAGCGGTGCGCAGGCCCATGTCGCACCAGCCTTTCCCGCTGTCACGTGCGCCGCGCAATCCAGTTATCTCACCGGCAAACGGCCGCGGGTACATGGCATTGTCGGCAATGGCTGGTTCGACCGCGAGCTTGCGGAGATCCATTTCTGGAAACAATCGAATCATGTGGTCCAAAGTCCCAAAATTTGGGACGCGTTGAGAGAGTCGATCGCCGGGACGCCGCTGCGTGTCGCGAATTGTTTCTGGTGGTTCAACATGTATTCGAGCGTGGATTATTCCATCACACCGCGCCCGATTTACCGCGCCGATGGCGGGAAAATATTCGACATTTATTCGTGGCCGTATTCGATTCGTGAGGAAATCAAAAAGGACCTTGGCGAATTTCCGTTTTTCGGCTTTTGGGGCCCCGGGGCCGGCGTCCGGACGCCGCAAGGCTCAGCCGATTGCGCGACGCGCTGGATTGCTGAGTCCGCAAAATGGATCGAGCAGCGGTATTCGCCCGCACTGAATCTGATTTACCTGCCGCACCTGGACTACAACCTTCAACGGCACGGGCCATTTACCAACGGCGCCGGCGGCCGCAAAATCAATCCGGCCATTGTCCCCGACTTGAATGCGATCGATGCCATCGTTGGCGATTTGATTGATTTCTTCCGCGGGCGCGACGTCCGGATTGTATTGCTTTCCGAATACGGCATCACAAATGTGGATACGCCGATTCATTTGAACCGAATTTTTAGGACAGAGGGCTGGTTGACGGTGAAGGATGAGCTAGGCATGGAAATTTTGGACGCGGGCGCCAGCCGGGTTTTTGCGGTAGCGGACCACCAGGTCGCGCATATTTATTTGAATGATCTTTCTCTGGAAAAATCGGTGCGCGATGTTTTGGAAAAGACGCCGGGCATCGATCGCGTCCTGGGCGGCGCAGAGAAAACCGCCGCCAGTGTGGATCATGCACGAGCGGGAGACCTGATTGCAGTGGCCGCGGAGAATGCGTGGTTTACCTACTATTATTGGGACGACGACGCGCGCGCGCCGGACTTCGCGCGGACCGTGGATATCCATCGGAAGCCGGGTTACGACCCGGTGGAGCTTTTCATTGACCCAAAAATCGCCATGCCGCGAATGAAAATTGCGCGGCGGTTGCTCCAGAAAAAGCTCGGATTCAGAATGCTGATGGACGTAATCCCGCTGGATGCCAGCCTCGTCAAAGGTTCACATGGACGGAGGCCTAATGAGAAAAAGGATTGGCCGGTAATTGTCGTGGAGAAGCCGGAACTCTTAGGCGCACAGGAAATTCAATCCACGGATGTTTTTCACGTTTTGATGCGGCATTTCAAGTAAGTCGCGGAGCGACTGCGGAAAGTAGCCAGACACGGAGTGTCTGGTCAAACCACACAAGAACATTTGTCCTGAAGGGACAATGGATTCGACGGCGTTTCCACCGTCCTTTCAGGACGCTGGAGTTTGGCCCCTGGTTTTTTATTTGATACTGGTGAAGAGTGCTGATTCCAGTGGGAGGTCACATTTTTTGCCGTTCTGGTCTGGGTCGTTGTGTGAGGAGAGTGGCCGAAAATGGCGGCCTAATGCCGAGGCCCATAATTCGTAACGCACTTGGTTTCTGAGGTCGTTAGTAGTAGCGCGCTGTGTGGGTCGCCGTTTATGCCAGCGCGGGCATTTGAATGTTTCAGGCCTGCCGCTGTTTCCGTAAACTTGGGTTGCTGCCAGCAACAAAAGCGAGTAAGCCGCCACTGCCAGCGCCGGCGCCTGTTGGTTGGAAGCTTCGCTACGCACTTGGGCCTGCCCCACGCCCAAAAGCGTCTTCTCGTCACGAAAATTCACTTCGATGTCCCATCGCCATAAATAATATTGCAATACTTTTTCCAAAGGCAGGTCCGGATCGGTGCAAATTAGGAACGCTGGTTCACGCCGGTCGGTCTGGGTCTTGGTTAGCCGGTAGCGCACCGGCTTAATCACCACCAGACGCAATGAACTTTTGGCTTTGTCCATCTGCGTGTAAATGGGGCCGAGCGTTTTGACCTCAAAGTCGCGGCGTTTGCCGGCTGCAAAGGCTTGCACCTTTTGCCAGGGAATCGATTCATCCTTGAGCAACTCCTGAGGTGTGGGCGTGCGCTGGCCGTATTTGCGTTTGCGTCCGTGTTCGGGTTGGGTTTGGGGCGGATGGAAAAAGACCGAGTCCTTGCGCACACGGCCGATGAGCGTCGTGCGTTGGGGCACCTCCCGCAGCACCGTAGCATTGGTAAAGCGCCCGTCGATGCTCACGATGAGTTGGCGCCCTGCCGAGCCGCTCTCATCCATCTGTTTGCGCAGTTGGGCCAGGCGTTGCCGCCCTACCAGATTGATATTCTTTTTGGCCCGTTCCAGTTCGTAGGCCTCGTGCAGGTGGGGCGGTGCCTGTTTGCGCGGTTTGACCGGCAGAGCAGCCTGTTCAAAGGCCACCGGGATGAGACGCGCCGCACCTTCGAGTCCTTCGGGAACGGCGGCCGAAATCTGTAACACGCGCAGGCCCCGGACAAAGTTCACATGGAACGGAGGGCTCATCGGATCGCGCAAATAACGCACACCACTAATCTTGCGGCCGCTCTTGCGTAACAGAGAGTCATCCATGGCCGCCACCAGCGGGGCCTGCGTCGTCGGCAGCAATGCTTCAATCTGGCCGCGCACCTGGGCAAATACTTTGTTCTGGTCAAAATGCTCCTCGGCGTAGAACCGATAATCGGCCGTCCAGTCCTGTTGGGTGCGATCCTGCAGGCGCAACAAACCAGTAATAGTGTGCCGCCCAAAGCAGACCAGATGGGAGAGCAAATGACGGCGCGCCCGCGCCCAGGCCTGCGGGGAAGAACACGCTGGCGCCCACTGTTCCATCAAGGCTTCGATTTGGGGTAGGAGGGCGGAGTTTTTTTTAGATCAATGGGATTGGGCGGCACCTGATCGCGCGAGAGAATCAGATGGCCCTTGTCGGCAATGCTCCACTGCACGCCTTCGCCCTTGGAAAAATCCATCGCTTGGGCGATGGCTGCGGGGAAGTTGATGTACCATTGTTGGCTTTCTTTGCGTTGAATGAGTTGAACTTTGGTTGGATAGCCCATACGCGCGTATACTCGTTATATAACTAGATACAATCAACAAAAAAAATAGCCCTGACGTTGTTCTATCTAGTCAGGGCCAAACTCCAGCGTCCTATGGACCTCAGCGCAGATCAAGCAGGCGCGTGAAGCTGCAGAAAAACTCCCTTGCTGTTCATTTGGCATGTACAGCATCGGTTTCTTGAATCGCCTCGAAAGCCTCTGTATAAAAGCGTGTGCTGAAACTTCAGGCGCGGCGCGCGTTTAGCTTAATTGAACTGCTGATGGTGATTGCGATCATCGCCGTCCTTGCCGCGATACTGCTGCCAGTTTTGAACAATGCGACCTCGATGACGAAACGGACGCAATGCTCGAACAATGTGAAGCAGATTAACGTGGCCATCCACATGTATGCCGACGATCATGGCGACGAATTTCCTTACAGCACCAATGCGCTTTATTACTCTTATAAACTCAGCGTCATGGCGTACATCACTCAGGCGTCCTCTACCAACCAGGGTTCTTTCACCAACCAGGCCGTGTTTGTGTGTCCCTCTGATCCGGATTTTTACACGCTGGCGCTGACCTATAATTCCAGTTACGGCTTCAATGGTGTTGAGAGGACAAACAACGATTACGGCATGGCCGGGCGATTGTTTTCTACCGTCCATGACACCGCAAAGACAGATTTGAACGGCGAGATTGGCGGGGGTCTGGGCGAGAGCTGGCACAGCAGGCCGGTCCAGCAACAGCGTCAGAACGCCCGAGGCGTAGGCGGCTTCGTGGATGGCCATGTCAGCTATGTTAAGATGTATTGGAACGGCGTCGGTGGTGTTGATGGGTTTCCATTCTTTTACGAGCCGCCTGCAGGATACGCCTATAAGTGGACGGCGAATTGAGCCGCCGCACATTTCAAAAGCCATGAAAACGAGCATCTATCACTGGCCGATTGCAATCGCCGCCTGGGCATGTTTTATCGTTTCGTTCGCCCTGCCGGCCCTTGATCAAATGCCCGGTTGGAAAGCGGCCTGCCTTCAACGGCAATTTTGGCAACAAGCGACTCAGGGAAACTGGCTCGCCACCCATTACATGCTCCTTAGCGTGGCGAATTTGGTGATGCTGGTGTCGCCCTATTTCATCATTCGCGGTGTGAGCGATGCGTTGTTCGTGAAATGGTTGCGTGGATTGAGCCTTGCGGCGACGGTTTTGGTTTTGTCGTTTCCCGCTACGCTGCAAGCCATCCACATGGCGCGTGATTTGAGAGTGGGATATTTTCTCTGGGCGGCGTCATTTGTCCTGCTTTGCGTGGCGGCGATGCTTCAGACGGCGAAGGGAAACGGTTTGAGAAATTGAACAAGTTAAAAAGATGCCGCAGATCAGCTTCGCGCTATCGCGCGGCTTCGTAGTCAGCGGCTTATTTTCGCATACCCTTACCCAGGGCGTCGCGCTCTAAGACTCGCGCTGTGCCCTGGGCTATCATAGTCCGCCCTTTCAGGGCTTTCAGTTGGCGGCTTCGCCGACAGAACAGAATCAACAGGGCCTTTATTTCACGTCATTGCGCAAAAATTCGAAGGTGACAATTCGTGGAATGGAATCATAATCGCTGGCCATGAAAATTTTGCTCACGACGACGTCGTTTCAGGATACACCGGGCGAACATCACGATTTGCTGGCCCAGACGGGATGGGAAATCATTCGTGCCCGCGGCCCATTGAACGAAGCCGATACGCTGGCGCTGGTGGGCGATGTGGACGGTTACATTTGCGGTGACGACGCCATTACGCGCAAGGTTTTGGAGAAGGCGCGTCCAAAGCTCAAAGTCCTCAGCAAATACGGCATCGGCGTGGACAAAATCGACGTCAAGTCGGCGACCGAATTTGGCATTCCCGTTCTCTTTACCCCCGGCGTCAATCATACCACTGTGGCCGAGCATTCGTTTTTGCTGTTGTTGGCGCTCGAGAAGAATTTGCTCTTTCACACCGATTCCACCCGGAGCGGCGGATGGAAACGGAAGACCGGCCACGAGTTGCTCGAAAAAACCATTGGCATCATCGGGCTTGGGCGTATTGGAAAGGAAGTCGCGATCCGTGCCCGCGCTTTTGGAATGAAGTCGATTGCTTTCGATTTACATTTTGACGAAAAGTTCGCCGCTGAACACGGCGTCCGGCGCGCCGGTTCGCTTGATGAAATTTACAAGGAAGCCGATTACATTTCGCTTCACACCAATCTCACGCCCGAAACACGCGATATGATCAACGCCGCCAGCATTGCCAAAATGAAGAAAGGCGTTCTACTTTTGAACTGCGCGCGTGGTGAAATTGTGAATACCGCCGATATGGTTGCCGGCCTTAAATCCGGCCAGGTTGGCGGTTACGGCACGGACGTTTTGGACCATGAACCACCGCCGGCGGACCACCCGCTCCTGAAACTGCCGAATGTCGTCTGCACGCCGCACGTCGCTTCGCGCACCTTTGAAAGTGTTGTCCGACAAGCGACGACCAGTGTGAAAAATCTTATTTTGGCCATGAAGGGCGAGAAACCGATTGCGCAGGTGAATCCGGAAGCGCCGGTGAAAAAGGCGGCGTAATGCAGGCGTGTTGACAGGATCGTCGCCAAGTGGGATAATCCCATTATGAAACTGGTCGCAGATTCACGGGGCCGGCTAACGGCGGCGGATTTATTCCGGCCAAACACGGCATTTGACGTCTCCGTACAGCCGGATGGCAGCATCCGGGTTGTGGAACTCGTTGAAAAGGAAGTTCCCGTCGTGAGAGTGAAACGGAATCGTGACGGTACGTACGATTGTCCGATGAGATTGACGCGGGAGGAAATTCGCGCCGCGATTCGAGCTGATCGGGACCGTCAATGAAATGTTATTGGGACTCCTCCGCATTGGTCGCCGTGGTGGAAACGCCAGCACTGCAACATCGGCTGCGCCACGAGCGTGGTTTTACCCGTGCCCACACCCTGGCAGAGGTTTTTTCAACGATGACCGGCAATCCCAAAAGCCGGGTTGACGCGGATCGGGCCACGGAGATTCTACAATATCTGGCCGAATCATTGGACTTCGTGGAGTTGACGGCGGCGGAAATGCTCAAAGCGTTGAAATCGGCGCGCAAGCTTGGAATCCGAGGTGGACGAGTTCATGATTTTTTCCACGCTGTGGCGGCGGCAAAATCGGGCGCAAATAAGATTGTAACCCTGGATAAGGATGATTTCGCCGGCCTGACCGAAATGACGCTGGAAATTATTTGACTCAGGTGCCGCTCGATGATGCCCGACGACGAAACATTCCTTCAGCAATTTGAAGCCGGGACATGGCCGTTGGAGAGCATGCATCATCGCGAGCATGTGAAGCTGGCGTATCTTTACCTTTCCCGATATCCGTTTGATGTGGCGTCGGCGCGGATACGCACAAGCATCAAGGCATTCAATGCGACTTATAACGTGCCGGAGGGGATTGATCGCGGTTATCACGAAACCATGACGCAGGCGTGGATGAATTTGATTCATTGTACGCTGGAAGAATTTGGACCGGCCGAGAATTTGGACGCGTTTGTGGACACGCATACGCAACTTCTCGCAAAACGCGCCTTATTGTTTTTTTATTCGAGAGACCACATCATGTCGGCGGAAGCAAAACAGCGATTCGTTGAGCCCGATTTAAGTCCATTGCCAAAAAGCAAAAGAAACCAGCAAGCCAAAGCATAATTATGCCCGAAACCTATTACATCGTTCCCAGAGAAAAACACGACGCTCTCATCAAAAAAGTCTATCTGTTCCGCGGTTACAATGAGGATGAAGCCGCGGCCGGCGCGCGCTTTTGTTCCAACGCTTCCTGGTACGGCATCCGTACCCATAACGGGATAAAGGCCCTGCACCTGGACGAACTGTTCGGCAGCAAAGTCGGACGCTGGAAACCAGGCGCAAAAATTGACAAGAAGCCGTCACGTTTCGCCGCAGCCGAAATCTGGGACGCGAATTTCAAACTCGGCCAGGCTGTGGCCTTCGAAGCGATGGATACGTGCGTCAAGCTCGCCGACAAATACGGTGTGGGCATGGTGAGCGTGGATAACGCCACACATTATCTTTGGGGCGGCGGCTATGTCATGGACGTTGCGCTCAAAGGTTACATCGCCTACACGAACTGCACATCCGCTACATCCGAGGTCGTTCCCTTTGGCGGCAAAACGCCGACGATGGGTACCAACCCGCATTCATGGGGTTTTCCCACGCAGGATGCCATTGGTTTTCCCATCGTCATTGATTGGGCGACTTCGACGGTTGCCATGGGCCGGATCCAGGTGATGAAACGGGAAGGCAAACAGCTTGGCGCGGGCTGGGCCGTGGACGCGGAAGGAAATCCGACGACGGACCCCGGCAAAGCCGTCGCGTTGCTGCCCTTTGGCCTGCACAAAGGCTACGGACTTGGATTGATCGACGAATTATACGCCGCGTACATCGGCGGCGGCCTGCCACAAATTCGCGGCACGGCCCTGGGCGATCCCAAAGAAAAGCGCGCCTCCACATTTTTCTTTCAGGTCATTCATCCGGACGCCATTAACGGAAACAATTTTGCGAACAATCGGACCCAGGCCCAAAACGTCAAAGCCATCATTGCGGACATTCTCGGTCACGGGAATGAAAAGAGCATGCTCCCGGGCCAGCCCGAAGCCAATTCCGGCGCGCTTTCAAAAAAATATGGCGGGCTCTTGTTTACGCAGGCTGAAATTGAGGAGTTTAATCATTTGGCCAAGGAATGCGGGGAGCCGTTGTGGAAGTTAGATGATTTTAAATCCGCGCAGGTTTAGTGCTTGCGCACGGCCACCATGGGCGGCGCGGTTTATGTGGCCGATATACCCAAGGCGGCACCGAGCCCTCACCTCACCCTGACCCTCTCCCCTCCCATCCGATGGGAACGGAGAGGGAACAGCAGTCAAACGATGTCGGTCATTCGAGAGTCAATTGGCGGTCTCCGATTACGAGACGGAGTTAGGATTCCTTAAACTGCTTCGAATAGAGTTGCGCGTATAGATTTCCGGCGCGGACGAGTTGCTCATGCCGGCCACGCTCAAAAATTCGGCCATTTTGGAGCACTAAAATCTGGTCCGCATTTTGTACGGTCGAGAGCCGATGCGCGATAACCAGTGACGTCCGGCCCGCTAAAGCGACGTCAAATGCCTGTTTGATGGCGTGCTCGGCTTCCGAATCGAGATGGGCGGTGGCTTCGTCCAAAATCACCAGTTGCGGCGCCTTGAGCAACAACCGGGCGATGGCCAGCCGTTGTCTCTCACCGCCAGAGAGACGGTGGCCGCGTTCTCCGATCATTGTGTCCAACCCATTGGCCAGTGACTTTACGAGAGGCAGCAACTGCGCCTGCGAAAGAGCCTCCTGCAGTTCCGTATCGCTGGCATCGGGTTTTGCGTAGAGCAGATTTGCCCGGATCGTATCGTGAAACATATGCGTGTCCTGCATTACCATCCCGGCAGTTTCGCGAACGGATATGAAGGTCGCTTCACGCACGTCAACGCCGTTAATCCGCACCGCGCCCCGGCTGGCGTCATAGAGTCGCAGGGCCAATTGGACGAGCGTGGTTTTTCCGGCGCCGGACGGCCCGACGAGCGCCACCATTTGGCCGGGCTCAGCGGTAAAGCTGATTTCGCTGAGCACCTCCTTTTCCGCGTGCTTGTCGAGCGTCGCCACCGATTCGAGCGATGCGAGGGAAATTTCCGAGGCCGACGGATAACGGAAGCTCACGTTATCGAATTCGATTCGCGCCGGGCCCTGTGGAATTGGCCGGGCGTTGGGCGCTTCGGTGATATTTGGCTTGAGATCGAGCACTTCGAAAACCCGCTCAAATGAAACCAGCGTGGTCATCACATTTACTTGCAGACTGCTCAGGCTCGTGAGCGGACCATAAAGGCGGAAGAGGTAGGATACCAACGCCACAACTGTGCCCACATCGAGCGTTTTGTGAGCGGCCTGCACACCGCCCCAGCCATACACCGCAGTTGTGGCCAGGGAAGCCATCAACCCCAGGCCGACAAATGTCATGCGGGAATAGGTGGACATTTTCATACTGATTTCCCGCACGCGCGTTGCCTGGTGAGAAAAGGCTTCGGCTTCCTGTTCCGGCCGGCCAAAAATTTTGCAAACCATGGCCCCGGCGACATTGAATCGCTCCACCATCAGGTTATTCATTTCCGCCTGACGATCATAATTCTCGCGCGTGAGTGCGCGCAGCTTGCGTCCGACCGTGCGCCCCAGCCAGAGAAACAACGGAACTGCCAGCAATGCCGCCAGTGTAAGCTTCCAGGACAACGCAAACATCGCCGCCAATACCAGTGTCGCCGTGACGAGATTGCCGAGAGCGGTGGAAAGGAGGTCGGTAAAAGCGTCGCGCACGCCGCCGACATCGCTATTGAGACGGCTCACTAACGCGCCGGTCCGGGTTCGGTTGAAAAAGGCGACAGACATCTGCTGGACGTGTTTGAAGACCCGGATTCTCAAATCGAAGACAATTTGCCATCCGATATAGGTCGCGAGCTGCCGTTGCGCAAATGTCAGGCCGGCATCGATCAAGCTTACTCCAGCCGCCATCAAAGCCAGCATCACGACAAGATGGCTATTGCCCGTGAGAATTCCCCGATTTATCAATTGCCGGAAGATCAGTGGATTGACGACTCCGGCTGCCGCATCAAGAACCACTAGAAGAAGGAAAAGGGCGAGAATGCCCGCATAAGGCCGTGCAAACCGTAGCAATCGCTTCAGCAGCCCCGGCGCCAACTTATGCTTTAAAACATCTTCGTTTTTATTAAATCCGAGCTTTTGAAACGGACTCATCGGATTGTTTAGAAGTCGCCTTCGTCATGCAAATAAGGTTCTCCGTTCGCGTCAATCCAGACACCGCCAGTTTGGCGGGCGAGATCTCGAACGACGGTCTCGAGCATTTTATATCCGTCTGGACCTGCGCCGATCGGCTCGAGTGTGACGTAGGCTACGTGCGCGGCCCCGGGAAGCTTTTCAACAATATTGTCGTCCGGTTCATCCTCAGAGGGTAAAACCAGGACCTGCCAGCCTTTCTTTAGATAGGCAAACTCTTTGCCGGTACGCTCCCACGCCTTCGAATCCGGCAACTCAGCGGGTAATTTGAAAGGGCGTGTCGACCATACGGATAAGTCCATGCTCATAATGTTTTGATGGTTCGCTTTTTGTGATTACAGAACGCGCAATTTGTGCCGGGGTTTTATCATTCCGACTTTGTTTCGGCAAGTTTTAGAATCCGTCGTCGGGCGGGCGCAGGGAGTCGTTGAGGCTCTCCATGAATCGATAGAGCGTTCGCGTTTGGAAGACTCTCCCTTACCCCGGCCCTCTCCCGCTTGGAGAGGGGGGAATTGTCCGCTGATGTTAGCAATGACGGACGATTGCGTCGGTTCATGGTGCCAATGCATGCGAAAAATCGGAAGGGGACTTTCCATGAACCGTTGGACAGGGGCGTGGACAGCTTGTCCCCGCGAAACGTGTGGACGAGCCGTCCCCACCCCGGTTCATGGCCCCGAACCGCTGTGTCAGGGGACATGGTCTTCAACGATCCGTCGCGGTTGTAGGCCGTGTGCCCTCACACGGCGTTCCCGCAGGTTCACGGTTGCTATACATGATTTGGAAATCATCGGAACTTTCCATGAAGGCAACCCCAAAAGTTTTTGTTCCGAGGTCATGCGGTCATTGTGCTACGCTTTCGGGGGGCCACGCGGTCCCGGTTACTGCAAATCATGACCGCCAATCACAAGGAAGTCATCGCTATCGCGATTTTTTGTGTGACGTATCTGCTCATCAGCGGACGGCAGTTTAAAATCCTGCCATTGAACCGACCCGCTGCCGCGTTACTGGGCGCGGTGCTCATGGTGGCATGCAAGGTGATGACCCCTGACCAGGCTTATCACTCGGTGGATTACGACACGCTCGTCCTCCTGATGGGCATGATGGTGATCACGGCGTACCTGTCGATCGCCGGTTTTTTTGAGTGGGCGGCCGATTGGATATTGTTTCGAGCGAAAAACGCCGCGTCACTGCTGCTCATGCTGGTTTGCGTTTCGGGAATCTTATCGGCGTTGCTCGTCAACGATACCATTTGTCTTATGCTGACGCCGCTGGTGGTCGCGGTCATCGTGCGCGGCGAGTTGCCGTTGCCGCCGTATTTGCTGGCGCTGGCGATGAGCGCAAACCTGGGCAGCGCCGCCACGCTCGTGGGCAATCCGCAAAACATGATTATTGGTCATCTTTCTCATATTCCGTTCGTGCATTTTTCATTGTCCCTGGCGCCGGTGGCTGTGGCCGGATTGGCGATTGAATACGCCATCCTGCGTCTGGGTTTCCGCAAGTCACTCGCGGCTGCGGTCATGCATCGGCCCGAGGCCAGGCCGCGCAAGCCGGACACACGGCTTTTGGTCCTCACGTTTGTCGTTATCGCGCTCGTTTTTGCCGGGTTCATTTCGGGAACGAATCTGTCCTGGACGGCATTGGCAGGCGGGGCGTTGCTGATGGTGCTGGCGCGGCGCGATACGCACGAGGTGCTTAGGCTGGTGGATTGGCATCTACTGGTCTTTTTTGCTGCGCTCTTTATCGTGGTTGAGGGACTGAACGGGACCGGTTTGCCCGACAGCATTTATCATAGGCTCCAGCCGGTCTTTGGCGCGAGCGCGGCCAGCCAGGCCTGGAATTTCGCCTGGTTCGCCATTGTCGGCTCGAACATTTTTTCCAACGTCCCGTTCGTATTGGTGGCGGGCAAATGGATCCACAATTTCGCGCAGCCTGAACTCATGTGGAAGGTCATGGCGCTGGTGACGACGTTTGCCGGAAACCTCACCATTTTGGGTTCAGTGGCCAATATCATCGTCATGGAATCAGCCCGTCGCCGTGTCGAAATAGGATTTTGGGACTATGCAAAGTTCGGCATTCCCGTGACGGTGCTCACGACGATCGCCGGCATGATTATTTTACTGTTAATGCAATTATAGGCAAGGACGCCGGTCACAGCGCCACTTGTGAAAAGCGGCGTCCCTGCCGAAAGTATGGCAGTAAATCAGCTTGAGCCGGAGCGATTCGTTTTGTTTAATTGCCCGCGCTTGATGAGACGACTTCCCGCCATTGCGCTCCTGTTACTTTTGGCCGCGGCGTATCCCTTTGTTTTAAAGGCACAGGAAAGAGTCTATAATTATAAATCGCTCCACGACATTCTTCCCGAATATCCAGAGGGCACCGTCGAATATGATCCAGCCACTGGCATTTCCTACGCGACGAACGAATTGTTCCAGTATGGAAATGCCACGCTCATGGCCGATAGCGCCAGGTACAATCCCGCCACGGGCGAAATCATTGCCGACGGGCATGTGCGCATCTCAGACGGCGGTCAGATATGGATTGGCGACCATATCATCTATAATCTGAGGACGCATCAGATGGAGAGTGGCAAATTTCGCACGGGCAAGCCTCCGGTCTATGCTCAGGGAGAGGCGGTCCACGGCAACATCACGAACAAAACCTACAGCGCGCAAACTGTATACGCGACCACCGATAACATCAGCAAACCGGACTTCTACGTTCGCGCCAGGCGAATGCAAATTGTTCCCGGGAAATATATTTCGGCATGGAACGCCGTGCTCTATGTCAAAGGGGTTCCCTTGTTTTATTTTCCCTATTTCCACCATTCACTCGCGCTGCGCGCCAACAATGTGACGGTCATGCCCGGGGACGACAGCGCGTTCGGCCCGTTTTTATACGGCGCTTATAACTGGAAACTCGGCGACGACCTGGATGGAAGGCTTCACCTCGATTACCGGCAAAGGCGAGGAGTTGGGCTCGGTCCAGACGTGAATTTGCGCCTGGGCCAATGGGGAACCGCGCAGATGAAATATTATTATTTGCACGACATGGACCCGGAAGAGAGCGTCAGCAGCAACGCTTTTGATAATCTGCCGCCCATCCCGAAAGATCGCCAGCGTTTTTACCTGGGCTGGCAGGCCACGCCTTATACGAACTTCAACACCAAAGCGCTGGTCAATTTCCAGAGCGACCAGCTGGTCCTTCACGACTTTTTCCAATCCGATTACGGGCAAAATCCGCAGCCGAACACATTTGTCAACGCCAACAAATACTGGGACAACTGGAGCCTGGACGCCCTGACCACGCCGCGCGTCAACGAATTCTTTGACCAGGTCGAGCGCCTGCCGGATGTTCAGTTGACCGGCCTCCGGCAGCAGGTTTTAAATACGCCGCTCTATTACGAAAGCCAAAGCTCGATCGGTTACTATTCACGCTATTTTGCCGGCACGGACACGCTTTTCGGCAATACCAACTTTACCGACCCCAATTATTCCGCGCCGCGCGCCGATACATTTCATCAATTGCTACTCCCGGAAACATTTTTTGGCTGGCTTAATGTGACGCCGCGCGTCGGCGGGCGCGTCACCTGGTACGGCCCCGAACAGGGCCCCGGTGGAACGTTTTCCCAGGGCACTCGCTATGTCCTGAATACCGGCGCGGACGTTTCATTCAAGTTGTCCCGGATGTGGCGGGACGCGACTAATTCAGTTCTGGACGTCAATGGCTTGCGCCACGTCATTCAACCGACGCTGACTTACGCCTTCGTTCCCCAGCCCAATTTCACGCCCGGGCAACTGCCCCAGTTCGACTCCCTGCTCCCCAGTCTCATGGTTCTTCCGGTAGAATTTCCCGATTACAACGACATTGACGCCATTGAGAGTGAAAACGTCCTTCGTTTCGGCATTCGCAACACCTTTCAAACGATGCGCGACGGCCAGCTCGACAATCTCCTGGACTGGAATGTCATGCTGGACTGGAACCTGACTCCCAACGGTCAGACCAATGATGTTTTCCTGCAGCCGCAAGAGACATTTGACGATCTTTATTCCGATCTGGTGTTTAAGCCGCGTTCCTGGATCGCACTCGAGTCTATTCTGCGCTACGACATTAACGACAATCACTTGAACATGGCTTTTCACCAGTTGACGTTTTCTCCCAACGACCGCTGGAGCCTGGCCGTGGGGTATTGGTATCTGCATCCGGGATTCGTTGACTCCGGCGATAATGTCATCACTGGCACCGCGTTCTATCGTCTGAACCAAAACTGGGGCCTGCGCGCTACAGACTATTTCAATGCGAACACAGGCAGATTGCAGGAGCAATTCTATAGCATTTACCGGGACATGCGCAGTTGGACGGCGGCCATCACGTTTCGCCTGATCAATAACGGCGGCGGCGAGCCATTGGATTATGGCGTTGCTTTCAGCATCTCCCTCAAAGCCCATCCGCGATACCGCCTCGGCGCCGACACAATCGCGCCCTATGAAATGCTGGGGCAATAGCGTAGCAGTGTTTCTCATCGTTCAGCCTGCCCAATCTTTGGTCAACCGAAACCGCTTCAACACTTTAATGCTTTAACGTTTCAACGTCTGCCGATGCCTTTGTTCAAACAATTGCCGCTCGACACCCCCCGCCATTACTATAAGCTGTCGTCTTGCCAGGCCGATAGTCTGCCTTTTCCAATGCGAAAAATTGATTTGAGCAATTTCCAGGTGGCGACGAGCGAGACGGCGCGCGATATCAACAGCCGTATCATTCTGAATTTCGTGCGCAAATATCAGCCTATTTCGCGCGCGGATTTGATGCGTCATTCCGGCCTCCAACGCAGCACGGTCTCGGTTATCACTGAGCAGCTTATATCCGAGGAATGGTTGCGCGAAGGCGCTGTGAGCGTGTCCCTGCGCGGACGCCGCCCCACATTGCTGCACTTGAATGAAAACCACGCCGGCATCTTCGGCATCAATATCCAGCCCTTTTCAACCGACCTGGCGCTCGCGAACCTCAGTGGCCATTTTCTGGCGCAGGAAACCATCACCACCCCTCGCAGTTCCTCCGTATTCGTTACCCAAATCAGTTCGCGCGTCCGTGAATGGATGGCCGCGCATCCCATGATGGCGTACGAGGGCATAGGCGTCAGTCTTCCTGGACGCGTGGACTTGTCTTCGCAAAAATTCGTCTTCGCGCCGAACCTGAGCTGGCACGCGGCAGACTTGAAAGACCAGCTTGAAAAAGCCACCGGCCTGTCCGTGAGCATGGAAAACGCCGCCAACGCCTGCGCGCTCTCTGAGTTCTGGTTCGGCAAACATGCCGACGGCGTCAATAATCTCGTCGTCGTCACCGTTTCGGAAGGCATTGGCGTGGGCATGATTTTGAATGGACAGCTTGTGCGGGGCAGTTCCGGCCTGGCGGGCGAATTCGGCCACGTGGCTCTGACTGAAAACGGGCCGCAATGCGGTTGCGGCAATCGCGGTTGCTGGGAGGTCTATGCTTCCAATTCCGCGGCTGTGCGCTATTACAATGAAGCCAAATCCCGCCAGGGCGAGCCAAAGACGGTTCGCACATTTGGCGAAATCCTGCAATTGAACGCACAAGGCAATGCGCGCGCGGCTAAGGCTTTGGAACGCATGGCCGAATACCTGGGCAAGGGCCTCGCCATGCTGATCGCTGGACTTGCGCCGGATGTCATCGTCATTATTGGTGATATCGCCCAGGCCTGGGGCAAGGTCAGCCCTATTGTCACCAATGTCGTTCGCCAACGCACTTCCACCCATGCCTCCGTAAGAATCACGGCCACCGGCACGGCGTCCCTGCCGCGCTTGCGCGGAATTGTCGCCCTGGTACTGCAACGATACTTCGCGGTCCCAGCTGTTGCTTAATTTGCGATTTACAATTTACGATTTACGCGGGTGTATGGCTGGGGAACGGCCTTTTGAAACTCGAGCAACGCGCGACATCTCAGTAATTCAATAATCCACCAATACGATTTTGGTCTCGTAAATCGCAAATCGTAAATCGTAAATAAGAAAATGGCTTTATTCGCGTACGCTCTAACTCATTGCCGGAAAAATACTTATCTAAACCCTCCGGTTGGTCCGCCCGAATTTGTTCGAACCTCGAATTTTTTTACTTGACAGCAGGGCCGTTTTGGATAAAGTTCGAGGCACGAACAAATCCCTGTAACCATTGGCGATGCCCTTTAACGCCCATGCGAAAAATTGATCTGAACAATTTTCAGGTAGCCACGAGCGAGACGGCGCGTGATATCAACAGCCGTATCATGCTCAATCTGGTCCGCAAGCTTCAGCCCATTTCGCGGGCCGATCTCATGCGCCACTCGGGCCTCCAGCGAAGCACTGTCTCCGTCATCACCGAACAATTAATTTCCGAACAATGGTTGCGCGAAGGGGCCATGGGAACCGCGGCGCGCGGGCGTCGGCCCACGTTCCTGCATCTGAACGAAAACCGGGCCGGCATTTTCGGTATCAACGTCCGCCCATTCGTTACCAACATGGCCCTGGCCAATCTGGAAGGCCGGTTCCTGGAACAGGAATCCATACCCACGCCTCATACACCGGATGAATTCGTGAAGGAAATGGCAGACCGCGTCCATTCGCACATGAAAGAACGCCCGCAAATGGCTTATGAAGGCATCGGCGTAAGCCTGCCCGGGCGCGTGGATTTGTCTTCGCAAAAATTTGTCTTTGCCCCAAACCTCGGCTGGCATGAAGAGGACCTCAAAAAACGGCTGGAAGCCGCCACCGGCCTGCCGGTGGACCTGGAAAACGAAGCAAATGCCTGTGCATTGTCGGAATTTTGGTTTGGAAGCCATTCGGACAGTGTGAGCAACCTGATCGCCGTTGCGGTTTCAGAAGGCATTGGCGTGGGCATGATTTTGAATGGCCAGCTCGTCCGCGGGCCGTCCGGATTGGCCGGTGAATTTGGCCACGTGACGATCAACGAAAACGGGCCCAAATGCGGCTGCGGCAATAGCGGTTGTTGGGAAGTGTTTGCCTCAAATTCCGCCGCGGTCCGCTTTTACCAGGAGGCCAAACCGTCCAGGCGCGACAAAACCTTTGAAGAAATTTTGCAGTTGGCGGAACAGGGGGACCTGAAAGCCCTGGACGCCCTCGGCAACATGGCCCATTACCTGGGCCGTGGCATCGCCATGCTCGTCACCGGCCTGGCACCGGACGTCATCGTGGTCGTGGGTGAAGTGACCCGGGCCTGGGACCGGCTGGGACCGATTGTCACAGACGTCGTCCAGCGACTTTCATTTACCCACACAACCACCCGGATTATCGCCTCCGGCCCGGCGCCGCAACCGCGGCTGCGCGGCATCATTGCCCTGGTTTTGCAAAAACACTTTGGAGCGCCAACGATTGCATGAAATATTTTAACTAATTTGTTCGCATGGCGAACTAAATATCATTTGAAACTCTAATGAATATGGAAACTCTTGAAAAAAATCGGGTCAATGGGCATGGGATGACAGGCGGAAGCCTGGACGCGGACGCCGACATTGCCGGACGAATTAGCCGGAGCATCGCATACATGGTGGAACACCTCAATCAGCCGATCCAGGTTTCCACCCTCGCCGCCCAGGCCAGCGTTTCTACGTCCCACTTTTTCGCCCTCTTCAAACGGCAAATGGGCACCGCGCCCATAGATTTTTTCATCCGCCTCCGCATGAATCACGCGCGCGAATTGCTCGACTCCACACGCTCGAGCATCAAGGAAATCGCGGCAACGATGGGCTACGACGATCCCTTCTATTTTTCGCGTGTGTTCAAATCGGTGCACCAGGTCGCGCCCGCGGAATATCGCCGACGAAACTGCCTCGCCAGGCCGATGCAACCCGAAAGCGGCCGCTCCATGCGCCCGCTCGCGTTTGCGGCATCGCCAGATTTATCGAAACAACCCAGGCTGACTTTTTAAAAAGGAGAATTTTATGTATATCGAAACAACCACGAAAAAGCGGTCCGGCGCGTTCACGTTGATAGAGCTGCTGGTGGTGATCGCCATCATCGCCATTCTCGCCGCCATCCTCCTGCCAGTTTTGGATAAGGCGAGATTCCGTGCTACCGTCACAAGTTGCACCTCGATTTGCAAACAATGGGGCGCCATGGCCAATGTCTATGCTGGAGACGATTCCCAGGGCCAATATCCCAGTTGGAATCTCAATGGCCAGGCCGGAGGAAACCCAACCGATGTTTACACAAACTTTGTCACGAAGCTTGCTGACTATGGGCTAACCGTGCCCATGTTTTTTTGTCCGGCTCGTCCCGCCGATTTTAACGCCGCCAGCCTGTGGTACGCCGGATATTACGCGAGTGCCTTTCCAGGCCATAAGAACACAGGAATAACAAGCATCGCTGCCCTAAACGCCTATTTCATGGGACAAGCGACTTATAACAATGTGCCGGGCCGTTCTCAGAACGGAAACTACTCAAAGCTTTATTGGAATTGGTGGGTTCCGCGGAATAATTATCCCGGCGCACCAAGTCCACAATATATGTTTCCTTCGACCGCCTATTCAGGGGATGGTGGCCCATCCAAATATCCTCTGGGCGCCATAGGCTGGCCCTTGAAGCAATCCGATACGATCGCGGGAAGAGCGCCCATACTTTCCGACATCGCGGAGGGGCCATCGTCGTCAACTGCTGTGAGCATGATTTATAATACCGACGCCCATTTTTACGGTGGAGCGCTCGATTCGATCAATGTGGCCTTTGGCGACGGCCACGTGGATCTCCACGGTAAAAACGCCATTCAATGGCAATATACCGACCAGTCCAGTGAATATTATTAAACCTTAAAAACTTCGAATCCGTAGAATTCTCCATGCGAATTATAGTTTTGTCCATTCCGTCCTAGACAGAAATCATATAAGATAACTCACAGAGCCCAAATCGCACGTTAAGAAAACACTAAAGACCCCCCTCATGTTTATGTTAAACTCCACACAGGCAAAAGTTCTCACTGTCTTTTCCGCCTTGGCTTTGGCCATGACGGTGAAGGCGCAGGTGTTAGTCGGCGGCTTCCAGGGCGGCAGCGACCCCACAGACGCAGGTTGGGTTAACGCCAATACAGGCCAGCCAATCACATCAGACCCTTCCTGTAGCTTTCCCTCGGGTGTTGTTCCGGGTTACGGCCAAAGTCTGGCAATAACCTGGCCGGCAGCCGATAACGGCAAATTTGGCTATCCCAGTTTGCAACTTCAATTTTCACCTGCTCAAATTCAGGCGTTCAATACCAACTCCTGGATTACGCTTACATATTCGGTGGCCACGCTAACAAACACTGCCGGATATTCTCAGCTCTATAATATCGCATTAAATGCCCCGGGCTCGGGCTACGAGAATATAAACCAGACGGGCTGGACCAATGCTTTATTCACCGGCGATACCAACAATAATTCAGCCGAGCCAAATTATTATTTCGGCAGCGGACAACCGGCCCTGGACACGCAAGTGGTGACCATTAACTATTCAGCTTTTACAAATGCAATTATAGCGGGCGGTGAAAGCTATCTCCAAATGACGCTGCAAGGCAACCAGGGCGGTGGCTCTCCTACGAATTGGTATATCAATAGCGTTGTGCTTTCGAAGGGGCCTTTTGGGCAGGCTTCAGCTCCCACCGCAAATGTTTATGTCGTTGACGATTTCTCGACGAATGGCGTCGCTCCCACTAATCCGACCAATGATGATTATTTTACTTCACAGCAAGTCTATATCGATGGCGATATCACCAATGTCTATACGAATTGGTTCGGAGGCGACTTCAGTAACGTCCTCTGGAATGCCAGCAACGTCAACAACAGCCCCGGCAATGGCTCCTTGCAAATCAATATAAACTGGACAGCGGGAGACCAATGGGTCCTTCACCACGCTGATTACTCTCAGAACCCGAACGTCAGCTCCCTGACTTATACTTCCCTGGTGATGGATGTTCGATGGGACCCGAGCTCTGCCACCAGCTCCGGCGGCCTGGCCTATTCGAATTATGGGCCGTTGCGTTTCGGCGTTCGCCCAGCCGGTGTTTACAGTGTTCAGGATTGGTTTTACACAACGAATATTCCCGCCGTCGACACAAACTGGGTACACTTGGTGATTCCTCTCGCCGCCAACGATCCCAATCAAGTGAACTGGGGAGAACTCCTCATCGGCGCGGACAACTCCTCCGGTTCGCCATTGAGCGGTTCGGCGACGCTTTACGTGGATAATATTAAATTCGTCGGTCCGCTTGTGGCTACCACGGTTCCGTCGCCCAGCTTGGCTGTTCAACCGGTGATCCCGGGTTTGCGAATGTTCGTCGGATCATCGGCGAATTATATCCGCGAAGGGCTCATCACAACTGCGGGGTCTGGCGAAAGCGAATCATGGGTAGGATCGGGAGCTCATTATCCTGTCACGTATTCGTTCCAGCTCTTGAGTTATCCGTCATCTGGCATCGGCATTACCGAGCTCGGTATCCTTCCCGAGGCGTCATTCAATCCCACCTCAAACTTCCAAACGACTATCTATGGTAATTCATTTCTGGATTATCAGGTCAGCAACGGACTCTATCTGGCCATTGCCCCCTGGAACGGCAACGGCGCTGTCACGGCGTCTGTTCAATGGAAGGTGGGCCAGCCAAGTGCCAACCCGGCCAATACCCCGCTTATTTTAACAAATTCTACAGCGATTGGAACATGGACATTGACCATGAGCAGCGCAACTCAGGGAACACTCACCGCGCCAGGAGGTCAATCGGGCGGTTTCACCATCTCTGACCCGAATGTTGCTTCCGATTTTGCCAATCCCGCAGTCGCCGTTTTCTTTGAGGACCCAAACACCACTGCCGGTTACGGATTATATGAAGATTGGGGAACAATCAGCATTACAGGTACCGCCAGTGGCACTCAAGCTGAAAACTTCAGCCAGGAAAGCAGCGATTTTAACGGTAACACTACTTCGCCGGGCGGTTTCTTCCAGAACAACTATTCTGTCGACCCGGCAAACTTGGTGATTGACCGCAACGGCCTTGATAAATGGTGGGTTAATTGGACCCAGGACATTAATAATAATTATTACCTTGTATCCAGTACAAACGTCCTTCTCCCGGCTGCTAATTGGTTTAGTCCGCTATACTATAGCGATTACAACATACCGGACGAAACGGCGCCTCGCGGCGCGGCCGTTCAACATGGGGCAAAGTGGTGGGAATTATTGCCGGCGGACGATTTGCCGACCGCCGACGGCGGCGTTCAATCGGGTCCTCCAACTATTACTGATCCGCTCGCTCCCCGTGCATACTTCATGTTGACCACAAACATGGCCAATCTTTACCCGCCAGCGCCCTAAGTTCTTTGGAATGAATCAACATACGGCGGCGCCGGGAACCTGGCGCCGCCTTTTTTAATAAGGAGAAATTGATCGTGAATAGTATAGAGTTGGCCCTCGGTGTGATGCCGGGGTTGCGATGTCCAAGCAAACTGAAGGCGGTCGTTTTCACGCTTCTGGTTTTCTCATTGGTTTCGATTGGAAGATCCCAAACGACCAACATCGTCGACCAATTCAACCCCTCCGGTGCGGACGGATTTAATTATAGCGGTGGCCAGATTGAGGGCCTCTGGACCAACTGGTTTGGCACCGCGTTTCAATCTCTGGTTTGGGACCCGCTGAACGATGCCAACTCAAATGCCGCGTCCGGTTCCATGGAAATCACAGCCGATTTTACGAGTTCAGGCAATCAATTCGAGGTCTATGACGGCTTTAACGGCGTCAATCCACCCATCAATGGACCGCTATACACCAATTTTCAGTGCGATGTTCGATTTGCTGCCGGCTCGGCGACGGGATCGTTCGGCGGCCAGCAATGTTTTGGTTACCTGCAATTCGGCGTGAGCACCGCGAACTTTGGCCAGGACTATTTCAACACCGCGGTTAATGTCCCCGCCACGGACACGAACTGGGTCCATGTCAGCATTCCCATCAGCGCGGCGTCCGACATCAACTTATACCAGATCAATGACGTCCTGATCCACATTTACGGTCCCAGTTACAATCCGGCCCTCAGCGGCACAACAACATTTTGGGTAGATAACATCGAATTTGTCGGGCCCACGGAGAATAACCAGTGCTTGGTCGACTGGAATTCAGTGGGCCAGCGCATCGACGGCTTCGGTGCATCTTCAGCGTGGAACCCCTCATGGAGCCAGGCTGAAGCGAATTTGCTTTACTCAACCAATAACGGCCTGCTTTACACAAATTTAGTAGGGACTGCCTCGACCAACAACGGCATCGGCCTCTCGTTGTTACGGAACCATATCGTTTACGCGGGCAATACTTCCGCGACTGCCACTCCGACCACTGCCGAGATCAGCATCATGCAGATGGCCCAGGCGCTCGGTGCGCGGGTTTGGAGCACGCCCTGGACGCCGGCCGCGGGATTCAAGAGCACGAGCGACATTTACGATTCAGGCAAGGCCACAGCCGGAGGGATAGACGGCGGCAGTTTCCTTGGCAGCGGAAACAATATCACAAACGTGAACTACGCCAGTCAGCTTGCGAACTACGTCGCATCCATGAAAAACACGTATGGCGTCAACCTCTACGCTATTTCGATCCAAAACGAGCCGGATGCCGACGTGACCACTTACGAGGCCTGTCAATGGAGCGCCTCGCAAATCCATGATTTCGCCACCAACCTTTACGCCGCTCTTGTGGCTAAAGGCGTTGGTTCGACAAAAATCGTTCTGCCCGAGGACGAAAACTGGAGCACAAATCTTCTCGTCTCTGCCATGGCCGACCCAAATGTCGGTCCTGACATTGGCATTGTCGCCTGCCATAATTACGACGGCTCGCCTCCGGAAGATATCCCGGCCCCGCTTCCGACATTCACGAATCCAAACGCCGCGACGTGGGAAACCGAAGTTTCCCTTCTGTCCGGAAACGACCAATCTGTGGCCAACGCGGTTTATTGGGCCCAGCGCATCCATTTATTCATGACCGTCGCGCAGGCCAATGCATGGCATTATTGGTGGCTCGTCACTGAGAATGGAAGCCAAAGTGAATCGCTGACGGATGCCAATGGCTCCCCCACAAAGCGCATGTTTGCCGTCGGGCAATTCAGCCGCTTCGTTCGGCCCAATTTTTATCGCATCGGCGCCAACAATAACGGCGGCGCCCTCATCAGCGCCTATAAGGATTCCGTCTCACCGGCCTTCGCCATTGTCGCCATCAATCCGTACTCCACGAACATCCTTCAAACGTTCACACTTACGAATCTTTCCCAGGCAAGCCTCGTGACGCCATGGATCACCTCGACCAACTTCTCGCTCGCCCCGCAATCAGCAGTTGCGATAACCAACTTAACGTTCACGTACACTCTTCCCGCCATGAGCATCGTGACCTTCGCCGGCCAGGCTACAAACTACCCACCTGTGCTGACCCCAGTGCCCAATCAGTACGTCAATCCCGGGGCCACGATCAACGTGACCAATACGGCGACCGATGTGGATGCGCCGCCCCAAACATTGACCTTTAACTCGCTGCCCGAGTTTAGACGGTCGGGTTTCAACGCTTCGTTCAATACGAACACAGGCGTTCTCACCTGGACCCCGCCGGTCTCATACGCGGGCTCTACGAATTTATTTCAGGTTGCGGTCGTAAACAACGGCACGCCCGTCTTAAGCGCGACCAATACCTTTTACATTATCGTCAATCCAGTCACGGCGCCGCCCTCCATCACCTCATTCACCGTCTCCGGCAAGAAAATCACATTGACCGTTCAGGGCACCCAGGGGCCAAATTATACCCTCCTGATGTCCACTAATCTGATAAACTGGCAATCCGTTCTCACGACGAATTCCCCCGTGCTTCCAGTAACATTGGTCTATTCAAATTCGCTTCCGGGCATTAACAGCTTCTTCCGCCTGGAACTGGGACCGTAGTACTTTGAGCAAATAGCTGCGGAGCAGCGCACGAAAGTCTGGCCGCGCCTTCGCGACCATTGCGTGAGATTCCAAATCCGGGATTACGCTTCAAATGAAAACCATGGCCCCGTTGGGGTGGCATAATCTTTTTTGGATTTGACGTCCGACGAAAATCGGCGTACGAAAGGCACTATGGTCTGTACCAGCCGAACCGAACAAGGCCGCGACCACGAAGGAGGGTGCCTTAATTTACCGTCACCGTCCGGGTTGCTTCCAGCAAATGTCACGGTCCTTGGACTGACCCCTTCCAACAACGGTCTGAATACGTATACTGCCATCGGCGAAGATGGTTCGGGGAATTTTTCCACCAATTCGGTGACAATAAATAACCTTGGGACGAACACGTATGCTTACGACCAGAACGGGGTCCTAACCAACGACGGCTTCAAGAACTTCGCCTATGACGACGAAGACGAATTGATCGCCGTATGGGTGACGAATGCCTGGAGCAACAGTTTCGCCTACGACGGCAAGATGCGTCGTCGGATCGAGCGCGATTATGTTTGGAACGCTGGAACTTCGGGCTGGCAAGAAACCAACGAAATTCATTTCATTTACGATGGAAATGTGGTCATCGAAGAGCGGAATGCGGGCAATTTACCGCTCGTGAGCTATACGAGAGGGCTTGATCTGAGCGGAAGCTTGGAGGGTGCGGGTGGCATCGGCGGCTTGCTCGCACGAACGACATATGGCCAGGAAATCCTCGGCGCGCCAACAACGGCATTTTATCATGCCGACGGCAACGGCAACATCACCGCTCTCATGTATCCAAACCAACAGCTTGCCGCGAAATATCTTTACGACCCGTTTGGGAACATGTTGGCGATGAGCGGGCCCTTGATGAATCTCAACAAATATCGGTATTCGTCGAAGGAATGGGATGACAATTCAGAGTCATATTATTACCTGTATCGTTTTTATTATCCAAATTTTCAGAGGTGGTTAAACCGGGACATTCTAGAAGATATGGGTTTCCAGACACTTCGGTTTTCGACAAGTGATACCACGTTTAGGGGCAGAACCTTGTACGCACATTTATATGGGGCTCCGCCATATCAATTTCTTGCAAACAATCCGATACAATTCCTTGACCCCTATGGATTAACTCAGACTGTGATGCCACCTGAGAGGCCACCGTCCGGAGGCGGAACTGGGGGAGGCGATGGGCCTGACTGTGGGGCGCTGGCTCAAGCTGCAGCGGAAGCCTGGCAGAAGGCGTTTGCGAACCCCGAGGACATTAACGCTCAAATAGGTGCTGCGCTGGCGACCGCGGCGTTTGATGCCGCCGGCTGTGGGGAACAGGAGCCAATACCGCCGAAGGTTTGTCCTCCAAATGACAACTTGTTGCCAGGCGAGAGGCCACCTAATAAGTTTTGGGATTTCTTAAAGAGATTGGGATCTGGCATAATCGATATTCCGATAATAATCGTCGCACCGTGGCAGTGCCCCCACCAACCGAGCGGCCCCGTCAGGGACAACGGCCCAATGCAACAGCAAAACGAAGCTTAAACGGAATAATGAACGCCAACAGCAACTTAGAAGAACGGCAGCGAACGCGGTAATATCGATACGACGATCAAGAATCATGTTAAACGCCAAAGATTTCGTTAAAATGGATATTGAGCACCCCCAGCAAGAGGTGCTGCGTATCAATTCGTTGATTGGCCGGATTGACGCACAGACAGTTACCTTAAGGCGCAAGCTAGCAATGGAGTTTTTAGAAATTGTCGAAGACACCAGGGAAAAAATCCCAATAAGAGCTTCGGCGTGCAACATGCTGGCCGGGCAGCGTAAAAAACTTGGGATCATCGGGTCGAAAGCCGTTATGAAAAGATTCCGAGCCGTTCTGGTGAAGGAGTTTCTCCATGCCAAAAGAACAGGATTCTTGAAGCACGAACTGATTCTGGGCAAAGTCCGGCTGGAGCAATACCCATTACTATTGGGTCTACTTTCCACAATGCTGCGGATTGACTTTCCGAATACCTGGGAAATTGCTCAATCGATTACGAATCAAATCGATGATCATGGTTTGGAGGGAATCGGCCCAACACCTTTTGGTAATCATAACTAAGGAGGTCGGCAGTCGAAAAGGGGCCAGGAATGCATTTTGACATTTGTTTTGCGAAACTCGTGACAAAATTGGATCATTCAGTGACTTGCGTGAAATCCTCTTCCTGAATTCCTGTGTTCCTCATTTTTAATTTTCGCAAGCAGCACTACCACCGTCAGTGGCTATTCCAGAGCGCCGTAAGAATTCAGCCTATACATTCTTTGCGGTTTTCGCGGCCTTAGCGTGGTGGCCGTGTGCAAGCACTTCGCGCGAAACTCCGTGTTTCATTTCTTATTCCATCCTGTTCGCCGCGCCGTAGCCTGGCGAAGGCGGGGTTAATCCTGTCCAAGCAGGTCTGGTCTTCGTTTCCCTTCGTCAATGGCAAGATCCTCAAATTTCCCAATAAAAAAAGTATTTTTTCGCGTCAATCCGTGAAATTTGTGTCTCGTTTCCATTTTCCCTCCCATACACTTAAAATGTGCAGGGGTGGCCGGAACCGTGGCGAACGAGCCGTCGCCACCCCGGTTTTGGAGGAAGGAGCGGCGACGGCTCGTCGCCGCGTTTCCCCTCAGGCGTAGGTTTGGCGATCATGCTTGTTGATCCGCCTTTGCCAAGGCTACGGCGTGACAGGCGCGCGCGGCTCTGTCCTTCGAAATCCGTCATCCCACACCGCAGGACGAATGCGCATCTCGTTCACACTCCCCAGTGCCAGAATCTTCAAAAACCCCAATAAAACCAAACATTTTGCCCCAAAAATAATTCTCGTTCACACCTGCAAAACCTATGCAAATAAAATGTGTCGTTCAGAGCCCGGAGTTTCCGCAGTCCGTTGTCCTTTTCAGGACAAATGCATATTTTGCGCAGACCAGACACTTCGTGTCTGGCTACTCTCCGGTTGTGCCTTCGGCACGAAGCACTGAGGCAGAACCGTCCCCTGCTAAAGGCACCGGGCCGTTTACACCCCCTGAATTCTCAAAACACCAATAGACACAAGGGTTTTTGTATAAAAGCAGGTTCGTTTACAGGTTTACTTTCTTACTCAAAAAAAATGTGTGGGCGAGCGGTTTGCACCGCGGCCACCCGGAAGACGTGGTGGATTGTGACGGTCAGGGACATATTTTTTGCCGAACCCGTGGCAAACTTGGATCATTCGGTGACTCTGCGCTAAATTCTCTTCCTGAATTCCCGTCGCGGAAATGCAGAATTCGCTGGGTAGGTGCCCTCCGTGTCTCCGTCGTAAAAAACAGCCGCGTAAATCGTAACGGCAAGTCGCCAGTGCTACCACCGCTGCCACCATAATATAATCCATGCCTTTCATAGGTTCCTCCATTCCGGGGCCGAGGCAGTCATGCTACAAGTCCTTGGTTTTACTGCAACTCGGGGCATTTTAATCATGCTCATTGTCAGGCCTCAAATATGTTAGCTATCGTGCACGAATCGCATGGTACCGAATCACCGAATTCGGTAATTCTTTTTTTTCCGTTGTGCGTAAGAGTGTCGCGCACGCGCGCTCTGAAAAACTCGCGACGGGCCGGTCCGATTACCCGCACCAACAGGAATTGTCCAACCAATTGCGAAACCGAAACACGCTTCAACGTTTCAACATTTCAACGTTTCAACGGCGCCAAAATCCTCGCCCTGCTCCTTTTACTACTGCTGCCACCGGCCAGCGCCCTCGCCGCAGACAACGCATCTCTGCCCTTCGTGAGTCCCATGTTTGGTGACAACATGGTTCTCCAGCGCGGAAAGGTTAATACGATTTGGGGATGGTCCACGTCGGGAGATGTCGTTCGCGTGGAAATTGCCGGGCACAAAGCGAAGGCGATTGCGGGCGCTGATGGCCGATGGGAAGCGCGCATCCAGCCGCCGCCGTCCGGGGGACCGTACGTTCTCAAAATTGACGGTTCGCAGCAGCACGTTGAATTGCATGAAGTGCTTGTCGGCGACGTTTGGCTTTGCGGCGGCCAATCAAACATGGAACTGGGCCTGGCGCGTACTCGAAATGGAGCGGAGGAAATCAGCCAGGCCGATCATCCGGAAATACGCCTCTTCAAAGTTGCCAGCAATGCGTCGTATACACCGGCTGCGGTTCCCAAAGGGCAATGGAAAATCTGCTCGCCGGAAACCGTTGCCGAATACGGCGGATTTTCAGCGGTGGGCTACTATTTCGCGCGCCGAATTCAGGAGGACATTCACGTGCCCATCGGGTTAGTGGAAGATTGTCTGGGCGGCACGCCTGCCGAAACCTGGACCAGCGCCGAATCGTTGCGGCCGTTAAAAGATTTTGATGCGCCGCTGGCCGAACTGGATCGCCTGAAGGCAAAGGGCGGCCCTCAATATGGCAATTACGTTATGCATTGGTATGACGATTACGATATCGGGCTCAAAGGCAAGACCTGGGCCGATCCCGACCTCGACGATTCATCGTGGAAGACCGTTCAAATCCCTGGCGGTTTCGCGGACCTCGGCGTCCCCGAAGCACCGGCTGTCTGCTGGTTTCGAAAAAAGGTCGTTCTTCCCGATCCGTTGCCTGCCGGGCCGGCGTTTATAACGCTGGGCGTGATCGAGCGAATGGACACAACCTACATCAACGGCCAGTGGGTCGGCGCAAGTGCCTGGGTGGAAAATCCCCGGTTCTACTTTCTGAACACAAACGTCCTGAAACCCGGAACGAACGTTGTGACCATTCGAGTATTCAAAACCAAACCAGACGGTGGATTCATGTCGCGGCCAGGGGCCCTGAAAATCATTCTCGCGAACCGTAAGGCCATCTCGCTCTCGGGTGAATGGAAAGGCGCCTTGAGCGTGGACGCGCGGCCGCCGCATCCGTTGCCGTTGAGCTTTGAAAACTGGCCCGTGATTCCGTCCGTCCTGTACCAGGGCATGTTGCAGCCGGTCGCGCCGCTGGCCATCACCGGCGCCATTTGGTATCAGGGCGAAGCCAACGCCGATCGCGCGTACCAGTATCGCGCATTGCTCCCCGCCATGATCGGCGATTGGCGGAAATTATTCGGCCAGGGCGATTTTCCCTTTTATATCGTCAGTCTCCCGGCCTTTATGCACCACCAGGACGAGCCATCAGAATCGGGCTGGGCCGAACTGCGCGAAGCGCAGGCCCTGACCGCCGCGACAACGCCTCATTGCGCTGTCGCCGTGACCATTGATACCGGAGACCCTGACAACATTCATCCGGCGGACAAGAAAATCGTCGGCGAACGCCTCGCCTTTTGCGCGCTTAATCAGTGCTATGGTGAAAAGGTCCCGTATCATGGCCCGACTTTTGTCTCGATGAAGCATCTGTCTGGTGCTCTGAAACTGGAGTTCGCGCATGCAGACGGCGGCCTCGTTGCCAAAGGCGGCGTGCCCGAGGAATTCGCCGTCGCGGGCACAGACCACAAATGGCATTGGGCCGACGCCAAAATAGACGGCGATGCGGTCATTGTTTCATCGCCCGATGTTCCAGACCCGGTTGCAGCGCGCTACGCCTGGCAATCATTCCCCAAAGCGACGCTCTACAATGGCGCCGGACTGCCCGCCGTTCCTTTCCGCACAGACGATTGGTCCCAAATCACCGGTAGCGTTGAAGCAATGAAGCGTTGAGGGTCGTTTTTGGGCTGGCTTGGCATCGGTAACGTTAATGTAACGGTCTAAGCTGCTTTGTAACGGGTCTGTAACAGGCGTGTAACACCTCAAGTGATTGGTAATCAACAATGTAACGCTTGTAACGGGGTTCCCAACCTTCTCATGGTCTCATAGTCTCACGTTCTCACGGTCTCTCTTCAACGGCTGACCGCTTTGATGCACGCCTGTAAATACCCAAGCGCATACGCCATTCCTGCGTGCCATGGCGCGCTGCAGGTCATTTGCGGCGCGTGATCAGGGATTATGACTCCATCATAGTCATTGTCTTTCAAAATCCTCAGGACGCGCAAAACGTCCACGTCGCCGTCGTCAATGAACGTTTCCTTGTAGTAGGGCACTTTGTCACGGACATTTCGCAAATGCACGTATGCCAGCTTTTTTTGCCGGCTATATTGTTCGACGGCCTCATAAACGTCGCCGTCGGCCATCTCTGCGATGGTGCCCACACAAAATTCCAATGCGTTGCGCGGGCTCGGTTTCAAATCAATCAGTTTCTGGAACAGGTGCGGCTTCCAAACCAGACGCGGCTGTCCTCGCACCGTCGCCATCGGCGGGTCATCCGGGTGGGCCGCGAGCGTCACTCCAGCTTGCTCGGCCACAGGAACCAATTCATCCAAAAAATATTTCAGGCGCGCCCATAGCTGTTCCGGCGTGGCCGGCGGCACCACTCCCGGCGGCGCGTTTTGATCATAGACCATATTCCAAACCATGCCGTTTGGCAGCGGCTTGTCCAATGGACCGTCCATGCCAACCGCTTCGGCGTCGCCGCGGGCAAATTTCCCTTTTACCCGTCCGGCAACGCCCGCGATGGAAAAATTGTAGCCAAAAACCGGGACGCCCGCGCGCCCGGCGTTGCGGACGATTTGTTTCAGGTTTTCGATTTGTTCACGTTTCTTTGGGCCGTCCAGCAGCACGTCGTGCCAGTGCGCCGGATCAAAATTCTCGATCGCCGCCAGTTCCAAACCCGCGGCGGCAATGTCCTTTTTTATCGCGGCAATTTCATCAAAGCTCCAAATGCGGTCCGGGTCCCCGGCCAAACCCCAGCCCGTGTCATCACCCACCGGCTGGTCGCCGGGTCGATTACCGCGTGACGAGCGAAAATAATCCACCAAATGAATCACCAAATGCGTGCAGCCGCACTGCTTCGCGAATTGATAATGCCCGCGGTCCAGTTGATGCCGGTAAAGGCCAAGGCCAAGTTTCATCGGGTTTCGTGTTCTTTAGGAAAAGATGAACTATTTGGGCCGGCCATCAAGAGCAAGATGAAACCTAAATTCCAATATCCAGGGACCAACATCCAGAGAAACCCCAAGCCTCGAACATCCGATTCTCTACATCTGGTGCTTGAACATTCTCTGGAGCCTGGCGCCTGGGATTTGGATGTTTGTGAATCGTTACTGTGGAAGCGCGCATAATGCCGACCGCATTTCGCGCGCCGACTGATAGCGTCTGGCCGTGTCCGGTTGGCATGCCTTGAGAATGATAGCATTTAGTGCCAGGTAAGGGGCAGGCTCTTTTGTATTTACCAGCGTCGTTGCAATTTCGGGAAAATAGGCGGCATTATTTCCCGTACTGATAACGTAGAGCAACATGCCCAGGGCATAGATGTCCGCGACCGGCGTTCCTGGCGGCTCGGGCGGCGGCGGCATATAACCGGGTGTGCCCACAAATGTCTTGGTCTGATCGTCAGGGCGGATTTCGGCGATCAGTCCCAGGTCGGCCAATTTCGGCTGGCCGCTTACAAAAATGACGTTCCCAGGCTTGATGTCGCGGTGCGTCAGCCCCTGTTCGTGAAGGAATTCCAACGCATCAGTCAGGGCGATCGCGATACGAATGCAATCCGCCTGCGGCAGCCTTCGGCCCGGAGACCGCGCGCGTTCGCCGCCCAGGTCACGGGGCTTGTATGTCGTGGGCTCCGGTTCCCAGCCCGAGATGATTGAATCGCCCAGTTCCATTGCATAAAAGAAGTAGCCGTCGGATTTCTCACTGACAAAATCAATTCGCAGCAGGCTGGGATGCTTGTCGGAAACCGGTTTATAGCGGGTCACGCCATTAAACTCGCGTTCATACGGCGCCGTGTCGCCGTCAAAATTTTTCAAATAAATCACCTTCACTGCGCGCCATTGCCCGGCGGCATTTTTTGCCAGCCAAACATTTCCGTACGCGCCCTTGCCAAACGGCGGCTGAAACAACTCAAAGCCCGGCGTGTGGGGCAAGGGCAACGGCTCTTGAACGGGAGTTTCGATTCGCCGGGTCCGACGAAGTTTTACGGCCCCAGCCCACGCGAGGGCCACAGGAACTTGCCCGCCTGTCACAATAAGCCACGGAAACCAGTAATTCGTGAAATAACTCGCCGACACGGCCGCCAGTGAAACCGCGCCGGCGATCACGGCCGCGGAAACAGCCGCCACCCAAAACTTCATGCGGCAAAACCCCGCGCCCATCAAAATTCCGGCCCCGGCCAAAATTAAAAGTTCCAGCCACGCGGGCAGCCGCCGCAGCCAGTCCCCGTTCATAAGGTTCAAATATTCCGTGAGAAGAATCTCCACTCCGCCTTTTGCCTGATCTGTCCATCGCGTAAATGGTGTGCTGAATTTGTCCGGGTCATCGCCCGGCTGCAACGATTGCGGTTCGGAGCCAATAAAGACAATTTTGTTCCGGAAATAATTCCCGGGCTTGGTCAGTGCGAATCCATAGCTCATTTTGACCCATGGCCCTTCGTCTCCGTAATAACGCAGCCAGCGTTCCTGTGGAGTGTCGCCCAACGCCGCGCCAGAAAGCCTCGCGGCCGTCCATGCCAGGGATGGATAGGGCCCGGGAGATGGAAACGGCCAATGCTGGCGTACGATTGAATCAGGGCCGGGGTTGAGCCAGCCGACGCCCCAATTGGTTTTGGCGGCTGCCAGGAACTGCGGCGCAGGCTGGAGCAACTCCACGCCGGCCAGTCCCGAATGCGTCACGTCCACCTGCCGGGCCATGAGAGCGACCTTGCGCAGCCGGCCTATCGCGGCCGCAAGCGCGTCATCTTTGGCCGCGTCGCGAGGCTCATGAAATAGGGTATCCATGACGACCAGCGAACAGCCGTCGTCGGCCAGTTTGTTAAGCAATCGCGCATGCAAATCGCGGTCCCAGGGTTGGCCGCGATTCTGATGGAACTGATCGAAGGCTCCATTGTCCATCAGGATGAGCGCAACGCTATTCGTCACCTCCCGATCGCCAAAGCGGAACAGATAATCGTAACTGCCATCGATCCAGGGCCGGCCCAGGGGCATCGCCCAAAGCAGCAGCCCGCAAAGCGCCGCCAAGGCCCCCCCTAAAGCGGGCCAAATATGGTCGTTTTTGGCACTCTTTCCCTTCACGTTGCGCCTGATTGGCTCATGTTAACGCAATGGCGCCTGGCAGAAAATCGCATTTTTTTAAAAAAAAAGTGAAAGATTTTCCCCCGAGCTGCGTATAATTAATGTCTGCCTGATTACCGGCATACACCCTGCTGTTAGTGTTCTAAAGGTTAACGCGGAGAACAACAGCCGAAGAAACCGTAAACCTTTAAGAAAGAACTAGTTCCATGAAAAAGTCCCCCCCCCTAGCTATCGCCATTACCATTGCTGCTATTACCGTCAATAGCGCATTATCCCAAAACGCCAGTGTCAGCAGTTTGAGTGCCGCCGCCCCCAGCGCTTTAACTATTTCGGTTCCCCAACCGCAATATCCATTCATTGTTTATCAGCCCGATGATCAATTCGTTCCATATGGATCCAATGCCACCTTTTCCGTCACGGCGCTAAACGCCAATGGGTACCAGTGGCTGAAAAATGGAAATGCCCTGCCAAACGCGACCAACAGCACACTCCTCATCCAAAACGCCGGAATCCAGGATGTGAGCTACTATTCGTGCGCCGTTTTCAAAGGCATGGAATCCATTCCTACGCGCTCGGCGTCACTCCAAGTCTACACCAATTGGATTGACCCCCAAACGGGCGTAGACCCAATGGTGGTCTATAGTTTCCCTTATCCGGGCGGCGGCGCCGGCGGTTCGTGCCCTGGCGCTTATGTGGGATATGTAAATTATACATTACCCTACACAAACGGATGGGGATGGGCTCCCGATACATCCAACGGCAATACCGTCTTTACGGCATCAGATACCAATTCGACAAGCACCAAGGTCCAATATGTCGGCGAGTACGGCGATGTCGGATGCAATCAGACGACGGTTACCGTTCCGTATCCGGCATTTAGCCCGGTATACAGATTCACAATCTATTTCACGAATGCTGCGCCAACGAATCCTTACCCGATCACCCTATCCGGATTCAAACCTTAAAAAATCGGCCGCAATTTAATGAAGTAAGAGCCGGCGCGAGCCGGCTCTCTTTTTTTTCATTGTGCACGCGCGCGTTCCTTCGCGGCAATCGTTTCTGTTAAAAATTAATCTGCAACCGCGCCGCCAGAGTGCGAGTCAAAGGCAGCTCATTGTAAATGTTGAGCGGATTGAGGTTGTACGATCGGTCCGTGATATTGAGCAGACCAATCGCTACTTCGACATTTCGTCCCGGAGTGCGATAGCCTGCAAACGCGTTCAATTGCCAAAAATTATCGCCCGGCTCGGTCCCACCGTATCCGGAGTTGTTCTGGTCATACCATAAGGCTTCTCCCTCAACAAAAAATCCGCTGGGATGATTGTAAATGGCGGTCAAATCCAATTGATTAAGCGTGGCTTTTGTCTGCGGCATAAAATTCACCGAGGGTGCAATGACTGCATCTGAAACCCCTGGAAAGCTCTGATTCAAAACCGCGTGGCTGAGCCTATATTTGAGGCCTAAAGACCAGTCTCTGGCGAGTAGTTGATTGGCAGTGAATTGCAAAGTCTCTTCCTGATAGTTCAGGTTTTCATCAAGAGTCGAGGGTTGCGGAGGATTCCCGGAAACAGGATCGTACGCAAAAATGCCATTCTCTTGATCATCTTTGGAATCCAATATTTCGCCCGAAATTGTCAGGTACGTTCCTGTGTGAAATTTTTGTTCCAGCGAAAGATCATAGGTCGAAAACCGGGCGCCCGGTGTCGCTCCCACAATGGATTCCGGGATGACGCTGCGATAATTTTGAATAAACCCGGCTACTTGCGAGGGCTCAATTTGATAGCTCTGATCTATGCTTGCACCAGCCAGCGAACGCGTATAAGCAAATCGGGCCAGAGTTCCGTCCCATGGCGTGAAAATTAGTCCGGCCTTCGGTGAAAACTGCTGCTCGACCTTTTCATTTCCTGAAACCGGAGCGGTCGAGAAAACTTCCGGGAACGAGAGATAATCGTAATCGATGCCGCCAATTATTTGGAGTGGATCAAATATTTGCCATTCGTGGTAGCCGTAAACGCTAAAGCGTCTGAATAACGAGTCAATATTCTGATCGGCCGCCGGCGATGAGGGAAATAAAATTGTATTGCCTGATACAAATTGAGTGTTGGCTGTTTCGAAATTCCCATATTGTGCGCGCCCTCCGACGATGGTGGTATGCTCGGGTTGTTCGAAAATTTGCTGTAGTTCTCCTGAATAAATATTTAGCCGATTCATGAAGTCCTGATCCACCGGATTTGCAATACTGTCAACAGGTTCCAGCCGCGTCAGACCCAAACCCGGAAAATTAACAGCGAGCAATGCCGGCGCCAATCCATTGGTAAATGACGCTGTATCGTTAAGTCGAGCACCATAAAATAACGTATGCACACCGGGCGCCCATTCATGGTTATAGCCAACGCTGACGTTCGGATTTTGCTTTTCCTCGTATGCGACCGCCGGATTCACCTGTATTTGTGGATTGTAATATTGCAGCAAATCGCCGTAATTCGCCTGGAGTTGATTAATGTTAAAATAAACCAGATCTGCTGGCGTCACCTGTTGTTTCAAGGTCAGTGAAAGTTCGCGTTGCTGGACGGCATTATTATTCCATTGACCGGGGTCGGAACGATAGAACGCCTCGAAATTATAGCTGAAATCACCGAATATTCCGAATTGGGCGCCCGATTGCGTCCATGCGCCGCGGCTCAAATATTCTGTGTCTGACACCAGGCCCGGGCCGTCCTGCTGGAACAGTCTCGAATATTCGCCCTGAGAAATTGTCGGCGAGAGCGTTCCGGCGGCCGCGGGAGCCAACAGGTTCGCCACCAAATATTCACTTTCAGCTGGTGTTTCATAGCGCAGATTGATTTCGTTCGGGTCGCTTAATTGCTGATAACTGTCGGCCAGAAAAAGATGCGCGGAATAGTTTGCGTAATCGTAGTTCACCGCCCGTGATGCTTCGTTCACGCTCACATCGAACATCCCGGCATCGCGATACATCGTCGCCAGACTCGCGCTACGCACAGCCTGGTCCTGGTCCAATAATAATTGGGAGCGATAAACACTGCGATTGTCGTTCAATTCCTGCGATTTCTCCAAATCGCGGATCGCGTCGTTGATCCGATTTCGCTCCTGGTTCATCAACGCGGAGTAGAGCCAGGCTGTTGGGTCGTTCGGATCCAATTGTTTTGCCCGCTGAAATTCCTCCGCGGCGCGATGAAACTGCCAGGATTCCGCATAAGCTTTGCCTAAATAACTCCGAAGAACCGCGCGTTGTGGTTCGATGGCCGCCGCGACAAGCAGGTCTTCCCGTCCGCCGGAAAAATCCCGCACGCGAATGCGGCAGAGCCCGCGGCCCAGCCAGGCATTGCCAAGCGACGAATCCACTGACAACGCGCGATCAAACCAAATGATCGCCAGCGACGGGCGATTTTGCGCCGCCAGCAGGAAACCCTTGAGTGCGAGGGCTTCGGCATTGCGCGGCGCCAAAGCCAGGCTCGTATCCACAGCTGTCGAAGCCCGGTCCGCGCGGCCGAAACTGAATTGCAAATCCGCCAGACGCGCCCACGCAAATCCAAATTGCGGATCCAATTCCGTGGCCTTTTGGGCCGATGCCAACGCCCGTTCCAGCGATACTCCCGGCATGGCCATGGACTGCTCATAATACGATCGCGCGAGGAATTCTGTGGCCAATTTCGGCTCAAACGCCCGTGGAGCCTGTTGGCGTTTCACGGCTGCAATCAATTCGCGCAAGGCGGCGGAAAGTCGTTGAATTCGCTCGTCGCTTCCACGGAGTGAAGCAAGCGCATCCTGCGCCTGCTCGACATTCCCCACCGATAGCAATAGCGCGGCATGGTAAAGCTGTACCGCGTCGGAATTTGCCGCGCTCGTACCCGAGAATTGCGCCAGGGCGACCTGCAAATCGCCATCACGATAGGCCGCCAGCGACGGCGCCAGATCCTGTGCTTCCGGCGGCGTCAGCGGCAGATCGTTGAGGTCCAGGACGGCTGGATAATAGAAAGACCATTGCAACAGGTTATTAGCAATGAAGCCCGGGGCGCGAACCGGTGCCTGTCCCACGTCCACTACTGCCTGCTGTCCGTTTGTCAGCTGCAATGCACCGCTCGAATTGGCCAGCTTCACCCGGCCATCGATAACTGAAAGAGTGGTCCTGTCCGCATTATTGACGGCCAAGACGAATTCCGTGCCCTCGATCCCGGCCATGGCGCCGCGCGTGATCACCTGGATTTGTCCGGGCTTATCGCGGTGAAAAAAAGAAATGACACCGCGGACCAGATGCAGTCCGCACTGCTGTTGTTGTGATTGTGGTGAAAGAATCTCTATTTGTGACGAGGCGCCAACTGGCACGACGCTTTGATCGGACCAGAGCAGGGCGGCGCGGCTATTTGCTCCGGTGCGCAATTGATCGGATGGACGGAGAATTTCTCCGTCCCGGGCCGAGACCCATAGCGTCGTGCCCGCGTTAAGGATTTCGACCGCACCCTGGAGTTCTTTGATTTTGATTTCGTTGGTTGCGCCGCCTCCTGCTCCCTGCGCAAACGCGGAAAAGCCCATAACAGTCGCGAGCCAAATTGACACGACGACGCTACACACCTTCCGAACCAGTATAGGAAATGGGCCTGACATTTCCTTCAATCGATTATCGCGTTATAGGCCGATTTGGCACTGTTTTCAATCGAATTCGGCAAATTATTTTGTTTACAAATCAGTGGATATTACGACATTAGTTCCATGTCGGATGATTCCATTCAAACCCGAACGACATTGCTTGAGCGGCTTAAGGACTGGCGGGACAATCCGAGTTGGCAGGAGTTCTTCAACACGTATTGGAAGCTGATTTACAGCTT
This sequence comes from uncultured Verrucomicrobiae bacterium, assembly GCA_963845665.1. Classification (GTDB taxonomy): domain Bacteria; phylum Verrucomicrobiota; class Verrucomicrobiia; order Limisphaerales; family UBA11358; genus UBA11358. The sequence continues at coordinate 1,051,370 of CAWJTA010000003.1, read as the reverse complement.
TGCCGTCCGCAGCGGATTGAATGAAGTCGAGGCTCAGGATGTCGTCCAGGAAACCATGCTCTCGGTCGCCAAACACATCCCCAACTTTAAATACGACCGGACAATGGGGTCCTTCAAGCACTGGCTCCTGAACATGACCCGCTGGCGCATCAATGATCAGGTCCGGAGGCGGAAAAACTATGTCGCTGCCGAAGTGGAATCCCCGACCGAGACCAAGACCGGCCAGGTCAATAAGGTGCCTGACCCCGCAAGCCTCGATCTGGATGCGTTGTGGGAAGCTGAATGGGAAAAAAATCTGCTCGATGCCGCCGTGTCGAAGGTCAGACGCCAGTTGGACCCCGAAAAATACCAAATTTTTGATTTTCTCGTGAATAAAGAATGGCCGGTCCAAAAAGTCGCCGATGCATTTGGCATGACCATAAATCAGGTGTACATAGCCAAACATCGCGTTACTGAGCTCATCAAGGAAGAAATTGAGCGGATGAAAAAGGACTTCTAAACCAGCTACAAGGCGGGAGTCGTGCCTGCAGATGCGCCCGGGGCCAAAGGGCATCCTCATCAAGCTCATCTTCATACTCATCCTCAAATAAGGACCGCAGCGCCGCCCCACACGGCTTCCGTGAATCATCACGCGCAGTCAAACCATCACCGTCACCGGCCGCCCTCGCGCACTGCGTTCGGACAGCGCATAAATGACGGAGTATGCCAGCTCCGCCCATTAATTCCCCGTTGCGCCCAATCCACCGGAGCTGGCATATAATCCCACCGCCAAGGCTATCGCAACGAACCTTTTTTGCCCGTTGCGCCTGTTTTCGGGCGACTATGTAATCGCCATAGTTATATATACGCAGCATGACGGGAAATCTTTCAGAATATTTCAAACTATTTTTGGGTGAGGCAGGCAGCCGTGCCGAAATGCGCGATTTCGCGGGTTTGCGAGAGTCGTTGAAGTTCCCACGGTTGGACCGCTATAATTGAAAATGTGAGCTTCAACGACACTATTGCCGCTATCGCCACGCCTCTGGGTGAAGGGGGATTGGCTGTCCTGCGTATTTCCGGTTCGGATGCGCCCGCCATTGCCGACAGAATATTTGTCGGAAAGGATCAGCCCTCGAACGTACCTTCTCATACGATTCATTTTGGGAAGATTGTCCATCACGGACGCACGATCGATGAAGTCCTGCTCGCCGTTTTGCGCGCGCCGCGAACCTTTACGCGCGAGGATACGGTGGAAATTTCCTGTCACGGCGGCATTTTGCCGGCCAAACTGATTTTCGACGCTCTCCTGGAACAGGGGGCGCGACCCGCCGAACCCGGTGAATTTACCCGGCGCGCCTTTTTAAATGGTCGCATTGATCTCACGCAAGCCGAAGCCGTGGCCGACCTCATCCATTCGCGCACTGAACTGGCCCTCGCCGCCGCAAATGAACAATTGGCAGGCCAGTTGTCGCGGCGGATAAACCGACTTCGAGACGATTTGCTCCACATCCTCGCTCATGTCGAGGCGCATATTGATTTCCCCGACGAAGACATCGCGCCGGACACGCGGGGCCAATTGCTCAGGCGGCTCGAAGATGGCCTGGCATTCATCGCGCAATTGTTGCAGACTGCGAACGAGGGACAAATCCTGCGCCGAGGCATCCGCGCGGCCATTGTGGGCCGTCCCAATAGCGGCAAATCCAGCCTGCTGAATCAATTGCTCGGACGCGATCGAGCCATCGTTTCCCCCATTCCCGGCACGACTCGCGATACCATCGAGGAAACGGCCAATGTCCGTGGTTTGCCTGTCGTTTTCATCGATACGGCCGGGTTACGCGAAGCGAGAGACGAAATTGAAATTGAAGGCATTCGCCGCAGCCGGCAGTCACTGACGCAGGCCGAACTCATATTGCACGTCCTGGATGCAAACCAGCCGCTCGCGGGCGAAGACCAGAATTATTTGGCTGAATTTGCCGGAAAGAAGCGGATCCTCGTGCGAAACAAAGTAGACCTGCCGATTCGTTGTGAATTGCCGCCAGAGATGAGGCCAGTCGATGTCAGTTGTGTCACTGGCCAGGGCGTGGAATCACTCAAAGACGCAATTAAGGCGATGGTCTGGTCCGGCGAAATTAAGGCTGAAATGTTGCAGGTGATGATCAATTCCCGACATCAGGACGCATTGAACCGCGCGCGCTCTGGTGCGTTGCGGACGGCGGAAGCATTGCGGAACGATGCGACTCTGGAATTGGTTGCCCTCGACCTGCGTATCGCTGTGGCCGCTGTGGGCGAGATCGTTGGGAAGACAACTACTGAAGATTTGCTCGATTCAATTTTTGGACAGTTTTGTATTGGAAAATAATGGTTGTCAATTAATTGACAAACGCCGTTGTCCTCCCACACTATCGTCCTTCAACATATCCAATCGCAATCCACTCATTTTATGTTCTATCCCTCATTACTTGGCGCTGGCCTCGACCCGTCCACCAGTTACGCTATGACTACCGCGACACAGGCCGAAAGCGCCGCGCGCGAGGCCAGGGACAGGGTCGAACTTTTCAAACATGATATTGACCGACTGCTTTTGATCACCGAGGCTCTGTGGACTCTAGCCAAACAACAAAACGGTTATACCGACGACGTTCTGGTCAAGCTGATTCAGGATATTGATCACCGGAGGTCGGCGGCCAGCGGAGTTGGCATCAAGGATCCACCTGTGGCTTGTCCCGCCTGCGGACGGCCCAATGCGGCCGCCAGGAATTTCTGTATGTATTGTGGCGGTGCGCTGCCGGCAAATCCTTTTGCACGGTAATTCGCCACGGCCGATAGATCGAGAGCCTAACAGAAACCACCTGAACGGCCGCAGTTATTGGAGTGGGTGGCTTTGGCACCGCTCCCGGGATATCAAATGACGCGGTGCGGGCAATTTTACGTTTGAAGATTAACATCATTCGAAAGCGGTGTCGCGCTGCGCTTGCCACCGCACCAGGACGCAAGCGAGTTGGCGGTGAGCCACTCCGAATGATCGCCTTTCGCGCAACCCGATTAGGCGGGCGCCGGCGATGGGGCGCCGAGTCCGGGCAATTTGGGCGGCGCGGGCTTGGGCGGCGTCTCGGGCAAGGGTGTCCCCGCCGGCGCGCCTAGAATCGCCCCACCTTGAGGCTTCGGAGGCGGCGGCGTGAACTTGCCGGTTTCGACGATTTCCTCGACCTGTCGCGCGATCGAGTGTCTCGTATTCGAGCAGGCCTTTGGCAATCACTTCCAGCTTGTCCCGGTTGCTCGTAAATCAGGTCGTGGGCGGTTTTGTAGCCATCGTCAATGATGAGCTTGATTTCCTCATCAATCTCGCGGGCCGTGCTTTCGCTGTAAACCTTTGTGCGGGCCATTTCACGGCCCAGGAAGACATATTCGTCGTCGCTGCCGTATTGGACCATGCCCAGCTTGTCGCTCATCCCGTATTGGCAGACCATCGCCCGTGCCATGTTTGTGGCCATCTGAATATCCATTGCCGCGCCCGTCGAAATGTCGCCGGTGACAATTTCTTCGGCGATGCGCCCGGCCATGGTCACGGCGATATCGTCCAACATTTCTTTTTTGCGCCGGCTCAAAATGTCTTTTTCAGGCAATTGCATGGTGGACCCCAGCGATTGGCCGCGGGGGATGATCGTCACCTTATGCAGCGGATGTGTGTGCTCCAGAAGCACGTTGACCAGAGCGTGTCCGGCCTCGTGCCATGCGGTGGACTTCTTTTCTTCGTCCGTCATGGCCAGACTGCGCCGTTCACGGCCCCAGCGCACTTTGTCGCGCGCTTCTTCAAGCTCGCTCATGCCCACGGTTTTCTTGTTCAACCGCGCCGCAAGCAGCGCCGCTTCGTTCAGCAAATTGGCCAGCTCGGCGCCGGAATAACCGGGAGTGCCGCGAGCGATGATGGACAAGTCGGCAGTCGGGTCCAATTTTACGTTCTTGGCGTGGACCTTCAAAATGGCCTCGCGACCGCGCACGTCGGGCAGGTTGACAACTACCTGGCGGTCAAAACGTCCCGGTCGAAGCAGAGCCGGGTCCAAAACGTCCGGCCGGTTCGTGGCCGCGATAATGATAATGCCTTCCTGGGTGTCAAAGCCGTCCATTTCCACGAGCAAGGCGTTTAACGTTTGCTCGCGTTCATCGTTGCCGCCACCCAATCCGTGTCCGCGTGAACGGCCCACGGCGTCGATTTCATCAATGAAAATCAGGCAAGGCGTATTCCGGCGCGCCTGCTCGAACATGTCGCGCACGCGGCTGGCGCCCACACCCACAAACATTTCCACAAAGTCCGAGCCGCTGATGCTGAAAAAGCTCGCGTCGGCTTCGCCTGCGATCGCCTTTGCCAGCAAGGTTTTGCCTGTACCCGGCGGCCCCACCATCAGAACGCCCTTGGGGATGCGTCCGCCCAGTTTCTGAAATTTCTTCGGGTCTTTCAAAAACTCGACCAATTCGGAAACCTCCTCGATGGCCTCGTCAATGCCCGCGACGTTTTTGAACGTGGTTTTGTTGCGGTCCTTGGCAAGCAACTTGGCCTTGCTGCGGCCAAAACTCAACGCGCCCTTTCCGGCAATCTTAATCTGGCGGATAAAGAAAAACCAAAACAACACGCCAATGCCCACAAAGAACAAAAGCTGGTAGCCGATGTCCGAAAGCATCGGGTTGGGAATGGCAATATCAATTTTATCCGATGGCAGGAGTTTGTCCTCCATGGTGGGCGTGAGCATCACGGTTGGCGCCACAAACTCGTGGGTCACGGGCTTGCCCGTGGTACTGTCCACTTTGATTTTTCCATCCGTGTCGGTCTCAAAAAATTTTCCACTGATGGTTGACGCGCCGCCCGAGACCGAGGGATAGGTAATGGTGGCGTGGTCAATCTGGTTGGAATTGAATTTTTGGAGAAATTGCGCTTCTGTGAGCGGAACGCCTCCGCTTGGGCCAGTAAGATGCCCGTGTACGAGCATCAGGGCCACCAGTGCGCCGAGAATGACAATCCAGGCAACCCAGGTAAAGGGCGGCATATTAAAGCTGCCGTTTGGCTTTTTCTGGTTGCGATCGTCTCTTTTATTATTGTCGTCTTCGTCAAACATTTTTATCGTATTTTAGCCTGTTTGGGCAGGCAACGTAACACGCTCGTTGCTGCTTTCGCAACTGGCGTTTTTCTGCTATAATTTACACCATGCGAGTAGGTTCGCTCAAATTGGAATCCAATTTATTTTTGTCGCCCCTGGCCGGGTACACCAACCTGCCTTTTCGCCTCGTGGTGCGCGAAATTGGCGGGGTTGGCCTGTGCACCACCGACCTGGTTAATGCCCGTTCTCTCCTCGAGAAAAACCCCAAAGCGCTCAAACTCATTGAAACTCGGCCGACCGACTCGCCGCTCGCCGTACAGCTGTTCGGCAGCGTCCCTGTGGAAATGCGCGATGCCGCGCAAACACTCGAATCATCGGGCGTCCATTCCATAGACATCAATATGGGCTGCCCCGTTCGAAAAGTCTGCAAGGTCGGTGGTGGCTCGGCCATGATGATGGAACTCGACAAAACGGCTGCCCTTGTCCGGGGCATGGTCAATGCCGTGAAAATACCGGTCACAGCAAAAATGCGCCTGGGCTGGGACGACCAAAACCTGACGGCACCCGACCTGGCCCGCTCGTTGGAGGACGCCGGGGTGGCTGCGATCTTTGTCCATGGCCGCACCCGTGAGCAGGGCTTTGGCGGAACGGTCAATCTGGCGGGTATTCGCAAGGTCGTTGAGGCGGTCAAGACGATCCCCGTTATCGGTAACGGCGATATCACAACACCGCAGGCGGCGAGGAAAATGCTCGACGAAACCGGGTGCGCCGGCGTGAGCATCGGACGCGGCGCCTTTTACGATCCGTGGATATTCCGCCGGACGCTTCAGTATCTCGAATCCGCCGGGCACGGCGGCGACATCGAATTGCCTCCGCCCGAGCCATCATTCGCCGAGCGTGTGCGCGTGCTATGCCGGCACATGGACCTGATGATCGAAGTGTTTGGTGAGGAACACGGCTGCCGCATGTTCCGCAAGGTCGCCCCCTGGTATTCGAAACGGTTCGGCCCGTGCCATGAATTCAATAAACACGTTGTAAAGATCGGGTCGCGCGCGGAATTTCAGGAAGTTCTGGACAAGTACATTCGCTGGCGCGGGCAATTTCTGGATGATCGCGGTGAGCTGCTGCCGCGCTTTCAGCCCCCGCCCATGGTCGCCTCGTTTATGCGGGATGAACCCGCCGTGGCCAAACGCGAACATATTCCAGTCCCGCAGGGGCCGGTGGAAGTGTGGTAACAGCTTCGAAGTTTCAAATTACGGTTGACGCGATTGCTGTGTCAGGAAAGAATCCAAAATCCGATGGATCCTCAACTTGAAGCCTCCGATTTCGAAAAAATCCTGGTTCCTCCCACGGAAGAATTGGCCGGGCTTGATATGGGTTTTTCAATGGTTGAAGGATTTTCAAGACCGGACTGGAAGGCAGTCCGTCAGTTCGTCTCGGCCCACATTGCCAAGGACGATTTATCTGCGGCCTGGAAGTATATCGCGACCCTATGGCTTAAAACTCTCGCCGAAGACCTTGGCGGCGATAGCCAGGTGTACCAGTCACATCAATTTTCATGCCTTTCGGATCTGGAGCCGGACGCCACAAAAACGCTGCTCGACTATGCGGAATCGGTTGTCCACCTAATCAGGAATGGGTTGAACGGCGCCGCGTGGTCCGGGTTCTACGGCAAACATGTGCTTCTATTGTTTTGCGACCTGGATGATTATTACGCCTATATCTCTTACTACTATCCAGACGGACTGATTCAACGAAGCGGTGGTGTCTTTCTACGGGGTGGGTACGCCCACATCGCTCTGCCTTATGTCGACATTGGTTCTGCAGAACGCGTCCTCGTCCATGAACTATGCCACAATCTCCTCTGCCATCTCCGGATTCCGCTGTGGCTGAACGAAGGTATTGCCGTTGCCGTTCAACACCAAATGTCCGGTCATAAACTAATTGTAGATTATGAAATGGCGGACCGTCAGAGAAATCATTGGAATGAAGCGAACATCCAGACGTTTTGGTCAGGCAAATCCTTTAACGGCCCTGGCGACAATAGTGATCTCAGTTACCAACTTGGTCATATTTTGGTTCAGTTGCTTTCAGGAAAGGGCTCTGATTTTATTCAGTTTGTAAAAAACGCCGACCGGCGCGACGCCGGACAGGACGCAGCCCTAAGCATTCTAAATCAGGATTTAGGAGAAGTAGCGGGTGGTTTCCTCGGGCCAGGGAATTGGCGCCCCCAAAGAAAAGCCATCGCTGAACGATGGAAAGCGAGGTCGGTCGGCTAAACCGTCACTTTTTCGGGTGCTTGGATCGCTTCGGCTTCTCGCCGAAGACTTTATCAATCACTTCACGAAACTTGCCGTCCAGGATGGACTTGGGTTCCTCGCCGGTTGATGGGTTCAGTTCCTCCTCCAAATTAAGCACAAACCGCTTAAAGCGGTCGCACCGTGCCTGGACTTTTTTGATGGACACTTCCAGTTCTCCAACTTCCTTCCTCAAGGTTTCAGCAATTTCCTGTTTGGTCATAAAGTGCCTAAGATAACTGGTTTGATTCGAATAAACCAGCCTTGTCTTCATGAGATGCAAGGCGTGTTGCGTATTGCGAGGTGCATCAAGAACGAACCAGACTTCACCACCACGGGGGGGGAAACTTAAATGCCTCACCCCTCACCGAGACTTTTGTGCCGATAGTGGAGAATTTTAAACTCCAGCATGTCCCTGACCTCTTCGACGAGTTTAAATTTATTTTCGAAAGCCGGAAAGAAGGTGTCGCCGGTCACCTCACGGTTTACGAGCGTCAAATACAGGTCCGAACATCGCGGCAGTGCCTCCTGATAAATCTGCGCGCCGCCGCAAATATAAATGTCATTCGGAAATTCCGCGGGATTGAGTTTGTCCAGCGAGTTAAAAATGAATATTTCCGTTTCAGTTTTTTCACCGAGTTTCGAAAAGTGAAATTGATACGGCCGTTTGAGATGCTTGCCGCCGCGCCACTCATGGTATTGGCCGAATATTTCCGGATGGTTTCGGATCAGGCTTTGGGGATGACGCGTGAGCACAAGGTTTGTGCGGCTTGGCAGCGCATGGCCCAGGCTTTCGAACGTCTTTCGCCCCATGACAATGACGTTGCCTATCGTCATTTGCTTGAACCACCGGAAATCCTCCGGCAAATGCCACGGGATCTGCCCGTCCGCGCCAATCACGCGGTTTAGCGACATCGCCGCAATTGCTTTGAAATGTTTCAATGTTTCAAGGATGGATGGATGAAATCAAAATCGGTTCCCTCGGTCCGGGAAATTTCGGTCCGCGATGAAGGACGTATAAATCAAGACCACACCAGGCCCGCGCCAGTTGCTCGCGCGCCTGGGCGCGCAGCGACCAGCTCTTCAAGGCGACATCCGGCGCGGCAAACGCAATGGCATCCAATCCGTTTCTCTGTGCGATCCACAGCGCGCGTGGACAATGAAATTCCTCGGAAATAATCGTGCATCGTGTCAGGCCAAAAACATCCTTCGCGCGCACGACGGAGTCAAGCGTATGAAAGCCCGCGTAATCGCAGGTAATCGCATTGGTTGGTATTCCGGCGGCGACGAGCGCGTTGCGCATGTCCGTGGGTTCATCGTAGGTAGCCACATGATTGTCACCGCTGACCAGGAGATGATGAACCTTTCCTGCGCGGTAGAGCGCGACGGCCGCGTCGATCCGTTGTGTGAAATGCAGATTGGGCGTCCCGCGCCGCGTCAGTTTGCTTGTGCCAAGGACCAGGCCGGCTTCACGCTCCGGCACCGTGTCAATCGACCGGTAGATCCGGCCATTCGATGCCAATTGGCAAGTGTGATCGGCCCAAAGTATCAGCGCGGTAACGGCCAGCAATCCGCCGACAAAAGCAGCGGTCAAAGGGAAACGATTTCCTTTAAGCCAGCCAGGGAAGTTCCAACTCTTCATAGTGTGAAATTTCAACGTCGCGGTTTAAGTGATGCTGTCTAGAAACTTGCAACCTTCAATCCCGAACTGCAACTGAAATTCGCAGGTGAAAATGAGTGAAGCGAAAAGGCGAGATGGGAGTCAGTTTTAAGAACTGGTCATCAAAAGGGCCAATTCCGCGTCGGCCAATCGCTCTTTGGCGATTTTATATTTCGGGTCAATTTTCAGCGCTTCGCGGTAATACTTGATCGATTCAGAGTAATTGCGTTTTCCGAGAAAAATTCCGGCCACATTAAAGTAAGCTTCTTCCAGACAACCTTCAGAACATTTCAAGGCGCGTAAAAAATGCCGCTCGGCCTGTTTATGCATCCCTCGTTTCCACGCATTGCTGCCCAAATAAATATGATAGGTCGCGTCATTGGGCCTTAGTTCAGCGGCTTTGCGGTACCACATAGCTGCCTGCTTAAGATCACCTTTGGCCTCGATTAAATTTCCCATTTGCAGGTAGGGAAAACAGAGCGATCCCGCCGGACACAATTTAATCGCCCGGCGTAGCGACTTTTGCGCTTCCTCATAACGTCCGAGTTCAACCTGTGCCATTCCAATATGCAACCATACTGGACCGTGCCTCGGAAATTTCTGCAGATGTTTTTCACAAAGCACTATCACCACCGCAGTCTGGCCTCTTTCCTCGGCAAGACGTATCTGGTTAAAGCTGTTCTTCCGCTCTTCCATTTTACACTTAAAAAATTTATCAAAATTATCGCCGCGATGACCGGTATCCAGCAAGGATTGGCCGTCTCCCTTCTGCTGCGGTGGCGTTGGCCGCCGTTAACTAAAACCTGTCACTTAGAACTTGAAAAGTTAATGAATGAAAAGAAAGTGTAAAGAGTTTGTTTGCAATGAGCCAAAGTCGATTTTCATTGGCAGGCCAGTATGAACCGAGCCAACCAGGGGACAACATTCTTCGGAAAAGCGGATCCGTGTCGCATGTTCCAGGTTAACCGTTTTCGCCGCCGGCGTTGGATTAGCCCTTACTTCTGTTTCCACCAGGCGCTTATAGTGTCGGCGGCCTGGTGCGCCAGTTGTGGGATACCTTCGATGGCGTGACGTACTTCAGGAAGATAACAGGCAGCCAGCAATATCAGGGAAGCCACGACGGCGACCCGGATGATCATATCCAGCAAAACCGCCAGAGGCGAGGGGCCTTTGCCTTCGCCCATGCCCCAGTAACAAATTCGCCGCGCTACTTTTAACGGACCGGCAGTAATGCCATAGGCTATCAAGAGAAGTATGACCGCAACCCACACGGGGACATCAGGCGGCAACATGAGGCCTAGCAACGTCCCCGTAGCAAACAGCGAAACCAGGGCACAGACCCATAGGATCGTCGCTATGCCCAGGAACAAAGAGAGGATCGGCAAGTAATAACTCATGCCCGGGTGGACAGCGATGCGCCGGGTCCAATAGTTTTGCCAGTTATAGCGCCATAGATCCGCGTGCGCGCGCATTTCGCGATTGAAACGGCGTTGCCACAGGCGGCGGGCGTTCCGGTCCGGGAACCCTTTCATGGCTTCATAATATCCTTCTTTTGCGCGACGAATGAATTCCTGCGCTGTGAAAGGAGTACCCGCCGCAGCCGCCTTTTCCTCCGGCGAACACGCCTCTGGAATGACAAATGCCATTACAACATAAACCAGCACGCCTGTTCCCCAAAATACGGTCAGCATAACAAATCCCAGGCGCACGAACGTTGGATCGACGCCCATATATGCAGCGATGCCGTTGCACACACCGGCCAGCATCGCGCCTTCATGGATGCGGTACAGGCGCCGGGGTGCTCCTCCATAGGCTCTCCCGGTTTGTTCTCCCGTGGATTTTCCGGCGCTCGCGCCTTTTTCCGCTCCGGCATTGCCCGGTTCGCTGCTTGTATCCGTTTCGATTGGCCCCATCTGTTTAAGAACGGTTTCGACTTCCCTGGTCTCGACTACAGTCTTAAAGCCGGTCAAAAGGGGACGGAATTTTTCGGCTATAGCCCGCTCGATATCCGAGAGAATTTCGTCGCGGTCGGGATTTCCTACCAACCGCGCAGCGGCGGTGTCGAGGTAGATGCGCAGAGCGTCGTAACCGCCCTCCTCCAATTGCCAGGCGGTGCCGCCCAGATTGATTGTGATGACTTTGTTCATAACGGGTTTCTTTCTACTTCTGTCCGAGTTTTTTCACGGTTCCATTGATCTGCGACCAATAATCGAGCGTTTCACGCAGTTGCTCTCTGCCTTTGGACGTCAACTGATAATATTTGCGCGGCGGCCCGGCTTCAGATTCTTTCCATTCGTAGTCCAGCAACCCTTCCCGCCGCATCCGGCTCAACAGGGGATATAAGGTGCCTTCCTGGGTGGCGAATTCAGTGGCGCTCAATTGCTTCAGGATGTCCGCGACATAGACCTTTTCCGCGGAGATGATCTGCAGGACGAGAAACTCGAGCAGACCTTTGCGAATCGCAGAAAATTTTTCATTAACGCCCATAGTCAAATGGCAGCTACAAGCTACCTTTTAATGAAAAGGTAGCTTTGAATCGAATCACAGTCAACTGCAAAATGCCTCAAATTTCCAGGCTTGACGGGCTGTGCGAAAGGCCCAACTTTCGAGTCTCTCATGGTAGATCCCTCCATTACATTCGCCGGAGACACAAGGTATTCAAACATCTCGTCATTGCATTTACCGCTGCGTTTGAACACGAGAGTTTTTCCTGTACCAATAACCAACTGGTCTTTGATTCAGCAACGGGCGGCCAGGTAATTCGGATGAAATCAAATAGCGTGATTCAGATTTATGACCGGTTCCGGGAGGAACTGCAGCGGCGTGGAGATAAACCGCAGCCATTTGCGGACGTAGACGCGTTTCGCCAATGGTTTGACGCGCGGCAGATAAAAAATTTTGAAGACCATGTCCGTCGACGGCTTTTCGTCCGCATGACGGAAGCGGAAGTCACGGCTGCCACGGTAGAGCTGCAGCGCCAGGGAAACTAACGCCGTAGTAAAAAATTCATTCTGTGCGCTTGCAACGCGAGACCAATTTTGTTTGTCTGGAACGCAAGTATGAAAATGAAAATTTTTGCGGCACTTGCGGGAATTGCCATGGTTATTGCCACCGCAGGTTGCGTCAGTACGGTCAGCGATACTCAAACGGCGGGCATTTATACGCCCGACAGCGTGGTGTTCCGATATCAGCGCCCCTTTGATGACGTCTATAACGCCACCGTCCAGGTGGTGAGCCACGACGGTATTTTGCTGGCGGAACACAATTTCCACGACACGACGAATGAGGTGCGTTCGGTGGACGGCAAGGTCAATGGGGAGAAGGTTTATATCCAGGTTGAGGCAGTTGACCCGCAAGTCACCCAAATCACCGTGCAGGCACGCACAGGACTGGTCGGAGACAGGCAGGAGGCGGACGAAATGGACAAGGAAATCGCCCTCCAACTGTCCCGTCAATGAGGTCGGGGGCCGTAATATCGATTGCCTTTTAATCCGATGTTCTGCTCGTATTCGCCCATGGTTTTTTCGGGCGTTTTTTCCAACGCTTTGAATTCCAGCTTCAAACGCGCCAGGCGGCTCCGGGCGACGTCCGCGACGCCATAGTCGGGAAATCTTTCGATGATTCGCTCCAGGGTGGCGCTGGCCGTTTCATAATCCGCGCCGCCACGAACCTGCAAATCCGCCAATAAGTGCAGCCAATGAGCGACCCGCTTATACGGGTGATTAGGCTCTCCGATCATTTGCTCCAATTCGGTAGTGGCCAAATCGAGTCGCTTGAAGTGGGTTGCGTAAATGACAGCCAGCTTCTCTCGCGCTTCCGTGTCGTGCGGATGCTCCTCAAGATGTTTCACATAAGAAGCGGCGAGTTCTCCTGGCGGAGTTTCGTCCGGGACCAAATGCGCCGACGAGTCGAGCAACCCCATGCTTTTGACGCCTTCGGGAACAAAGATCGGACCGCGGTCCTGGGATGCCAGCAGGCGTTTTTCCGTGCCGGCCAGGTGCGCGATCCGTTGTTTGGCCACCAGGGCCATTTCTGTATCGGGATATTTTTCGACAATTCGTTCCAGCGCTACGCTGGCCGAATGGGCATCCTGGGCAAACTTCAGGTACCAATCCGCGATTTGGACGAGCGCGGCGGCGACCTGTTTGGGCGGCGCCTGGTCCCATTCACAGAAATGATTCAATGTCATTTCAGCCGATGCCAGATCCTTTAAATCTTCCGCTTGAATGTGCGCCAGCATTATCGTGCCTTCGTAGTCATTTGGAAATCTGGCCAACTGCTCGCGAATGGCAATGACTGCTTCCAGGGACTTGTTCAGTTTCCGTTTGGCAAGCGCGGCGGAATACTGCGGTTTGGGTTCAGGCGGCGCGTTGCCGCCGTCGAAAAGCGAAGCCAGTGGTTTGGTTATCAGGTCGATTAGACTGCCGGTCCAGAGCGCCGCCAGGAGGCCGCCGCCGATTACAGTCACCACGAGGGCAAATATCGCGTCCCCTCCGCCGGTCTCGAAGCCGCCATCTTTGAGTTCTTTGCCAACATGAGTAGCCAGAATGCTAAGAACGAAAAGTATCGGTGCGCTCACCAGCCATTTCACGAGCAACACGCGGCGGTCCGTGCTCCGCTCATATGCAAACCAGAATAATGCCCCCGCTGCCCCGACGCATATCACCAGGGAAATGATGTCGATAATCCGGGACATAGCAGATTCATTTCAAGCTCCCCCTGATTGGGTAGAAACTCAAGCAAAAATGGGCCACCTTTGGCATTGTTATCTTAGACAGGGACAGGGGATTTTCCTCACGCAAACTGCACGATTGCCGGATGGGCGGATCGCATTCGTTGCAAATGGGTCAATCGCGTGACGCGGTCGATCGGACGGATTGGACGGACCTGACCCATTGTTTACGCCGCAGGCAATGCGCAAGCGATGCAACGATTGGCTAGTTATATATGGGGTACCACACTAGCGGGCCTTGAAACCTTCCGCCATGGCTATAGCTTTGCGCATGGCCATGGATTTGTTCACGGTTTCCTGGAATTCATTTTCCGCAGTCGAATCGTTCACCCATCCGCCGCCGGCCTGGACGTACGCTTTGCCATCTTTGATCAGGGCGGTCCGAATGGTAATGCACGTATCGAGATTTCCATTGAATGAAAAATAGCCTACGCAACCCGCGTAGGGACCGCGCGCGGTTTGTTCCAGTTCGGAAATGATCTGCATGGCGCGGATCTTGGGGGCGCCGCTCACGGTGCCGGCCGGGAATGTGGCCCGCATCAAATCATAGAGCGTTTTGCCGGCGGACAACTTTCCTTCCACCTGCGTGACGATGTGCATAACATGGCTGTAGCGTTCAATGGCCATCAACTCTTTGACCTGCACACTTCCAAAATCGCAGACCCGGCCGATGTCGTTGCGCGCCAAGTCCACCAGCATGACGTGTTCGGCCCGTTCCTTGGGATCGGCCAATAATTCCTTTTCGAGCGCAAGGTCTTCACCCGGGTTCTTCCCGCGCCGGCGCGTCCCGGCGATCGGACGTATTTCCACTTTGCCGTCCTCACAACGAACGTGGATTTCCGGGGATGCGCCGACCAGCGAAAAACCGTCCAGCTCCAGCAGGAACATATACGGAGAGGGATTGATGTGCCGCGCCGCGCGGTAAACGTCCAGTGGCGTCGCTGTAACTGGAGCGGAAAAACGTTGAGAGCCGACCACCTGGATGATGTCGCCGCCGGTAATATATTTCTTTGACACCTCGACGTTTGCAAAGAATTTTTCCCTGGGTTGATTGGATTCAAAGTCCAGCGGAGGCGCATCTGCGGCAACGGTCACAGCGCCGTGTTCGCTGGGTTGCTCCAGCAATGAAGCGATCCGGTCGATTTCGCTAATGGCGTTTTCGTATGCATCCGCCGGGCCGGCCGCGTCGTCCAAAAACGCGTTCACCAGTATTGTGATCGTCTGCGCCACATGATCAAAAACCAGGAGTTGGTCGGCGATGAGAAAATAAATGACGGGGGTTTTTAAATTCATCTTCCGGAGTGCGCGGCACGACGGGTTCGACGTCGTGGATAAACTCGTACCCGATGAATCCGACGGCGCCTCCGGTAAAGCGCGGCAGGCCGGGAACGCTCACCGGGCGGTATCTATCCATTACGCGGGCCACTACTTCAAGGCCATCCCGGACAGTCTGTCCGCCTTCTTTGCCGATGTTATATGTTTCGACGAGCTTTCCGTTTTCCAGGACTTCCACGCGGCGGCCGTTTTGCCGAATGATCGATCGGGGATTGCAGCCGACAAACGAATACCGCCCGATATGTTCGCCTCCTACAACCGATTCGAATAGAAACGATTCGCCCTGCCCGCGAATTTTGCGATAGGCGGACAGCGGCGTTTCAAAATCCGCAAGAATGCGTCGCGTGACCGGGATTAAGTTGCCCAGTTGCGCAAGCTTCAAAAATTCATCAGGCGTCGGCGAATACATGGCCTGCCAGAATGGCGTAAAAGAGGTTGGCGGGTCAAGATTTGAGGTCTCAAAAAGGCGAAGACAACACCATAGTGAAAACAGAATTCTTTGCCGTTCTCACTAACACCCGGCCTCAGTCGAGTGTTAATTTGAGAGATCCATGTAACGATTTCGCTGCAGAACCTATAAAGTTCCAGCTCGGTACGGGCGACATATTTAAGTGTTGTAAAAATAGAGACGGGCTCTTAATTATAATCGGCGGAAAATTAGCTGTTGCGCCAGTCCGGATTAGGCCTACAATACGTTTTTGCTATGGACATATTAAATCTTACACCGGCCCAACTTAAACACGCGGCCGATATCAAAGAACAAATTATCGCGCTCGAGAGCGAACTCCAATCCATTCTCGGCGTTATTCGCCACCAGGGAAATGGAGCGGCGCCGGCGCCACTCCGCACGCGTCGAAATCGCATGAGCGCGGCCGGGCGCGCCCGGATCATCGCCGCACAAAAGGCCCGCTGGGCCAAATTCAAATCAGGCCGAGGCGCCAAGGCTAAACCAGCGGCAGGGAAAAGAACGCTGAACGCGGCAGCACGGGCGAAAATCGCCGCCGCCGCCAGATCGCGCTGGGCCAAGGCTAAGGCCGCAGGCAGAAAGTCGCTCTAGTAGCGAAGATTCTGGAAATCGCCTCTGAGAGGATTTTTGGGCTATAAGTGGAACGAGGAGCAAAGCGTATCTGTTCGGGCAATTCGGGCCAGACGAGGAGCAACCAAGCATAAGGGCTTTGTCAAAACCCAGGAGACGGCTTCGTTCCTCCTGGCGCTATTTACATTTAGACCACTGTTGTTCGGTAATCTTCCGGCCGACTTATCCAATCAAGCCGTGAATCGCCTATTGTTGAACACAATCCTATTGGCTTTGGGCCGACGTGGGCGGAGCGTTAGTTGCGGCCGAGTCGTCGCTTTGGTTCGCTTTATTCTTGCTTCCGCCTTTGCCGCCTGCCTTTTTGCCGAATCTGACTTTCGTTACGTCCAGCTTGCCGTCGGCGCCCTTCGTGTAAGAGCCGTGCGCCGGCTCTCCCACAACAATATCGGCGAGCGTCGCGGCTTTGCCGTTTCGCATCATGCGGGTGTCATCGGTAATCGTGAATGTCTGATCATTCACCGTGATGGTCATGGCGTTGGTATCCACGGCGCTAACCGGCCCATGAAATTTGGATTTGGTTGATTGGTCGGCAGTTGTTGCCGGCGTAGTCGTATCATCTGCGCGCAACGACATTGCTGCGCCGGCAAGGACCGCGACGCCCAGGGTTACTAACATGATTCTTATCTGTCTTTTATTCATAACATTGTTTAAGTTTAAAGTGCTACTTTAACAGATGCTCCAATCTCGCCGCAGGTTACAGACAATATTCAGAGCCCTCTGCCGTCTTTTCCAATCCGG
The DNA here is from genome assembly GCA_963845665.1 of uncultured Verrucomicrobiae bacterium. Classification (GTDB taxonomy): domain Bacteria; phylum Verrucomicrobiota; class Verrucomicrobiia; order Limisphaerales; family UBA11358; genus UBA11358. The sequence goes on along the minus strand of CAWJTA010000003.1, from coordinate 1,034,443 downwards.
AAAGGACGGGAACGCGCGACAACCTGAAATCAAACAGATTGCCTGTGACCAGCCTGCCCTGCAGAGAGTCCCGGGTATTGTTTCGGCAATCTATCTTGCCCGACATGCTTGATGTCACGCCTCCTTTCAGGTTTCATGGCGCGGATGAAACATATTTTTTTCGTCACCGGCACGGACACCGGCGCGGGCAAAACGGTTTTGACCGTTTTGCTGACGCGCCATTTGCGGTCGCGAGGCCTTAATGCTGCGGCATTGAAACCAATTTGTTCCGGAGGCCGTGGGGATGCGCGGAAGATTTTCAGTGCGACCAATGGGGTATTGTCGCTGGACGAAATTAATCCCTGGCATTTTAAGGCGGCGATGGCGCCGTCACTGGCGGCGCGGCGCGAAGGGAAAAAGTTAAAGATGGCCCAGATAGCCGCGCACGTGCGAGCGATGCAAAAACGATTCGACGTTTTACTGATTGAAGGGGCGGGCGGCCTGTTAAGTCCGCTTGGCGACAAGTTCAATTCGCGCGATTTGATTTTACAGCTTGATGCCGAGCCGATCATCGTTGCGCCGAACCGGCTGGGCGTAGTGAATCATGTTTTGCTGACGCTCGAGGCACTGCCGTTGAACTTCCGTGCGCGGACGCGTGTCATTTTGCTGCCATTTGGCAAACCGGATGCCTCGGCGAAATCAAACGCGGGATTGCTCGCGGAGCATTTTGATGCGAGAAGAATTTTTAATGCGGGAGACCGGAATTTTCTCGAGGAAGTTATTTGAAGTTCTCATCTAATGGTATTTCGGCAGTCAAAAACTCTTAAGGTCATCATTGGCGCCTTTTGCTTTTTTGGCGCGATGTTTGATACCATGGCCCAAGCCCCCATTTGGGGTGTCAACGCAATGACGCTGCCGCCGGCATATTCGGGCGAACTGTCTTTGCGCGAAGTTTTGACGAATGGCGACCGTACCATCTCGTTGAAGCAGTTCTATCGAGCGGGAGGGACAGGGGTGGCGCCGGCGGGGACGGAATGCCGAGTGGGATGCGATGCCGACAGCCTTATCGTGGTTTTTCGTTGTTCGGAACCTGATTTGTCATTTCCAGCCACGAATCGAAATGTAAATTGGTTTTCCCTTTTGGACACGCCTTCCGATCAAGATTCTTCATTTCCGGATAAGGTGGATTTGTTCCTTCGTCCCGATATGGGTGGACGAGATTATTATCAATTCACGGTGACGTTGGCCGGATTAAAGCATGGGTGTGAACGGGGAAGCCAGTTTGCCCGTGAATCTGACGAGGACGCCACGAAGGCCGGGGGAGGCAACTCTATCCGGAGGGTCAATGCTTTCGCAGCGACAGTTGCCGTGGATACCAATGAATGGACTGTTTTTATCCGCATCCCGTGGGCGACGCTGGGCGGAAAGCCGCGCGATAGCTTCGGTTTGTTGCCAGTGCGGACGCGGTGGCGTGACGGCGAAGTCAGCAGCCCGGTGGCGTTTGATTTTACAGAACGACCGCCGATGGATTTGTTTATTGAAACACATTTCTCAGGCGACGCGTCTGTCGCCGATGACAGTTTATGCCGGTTGCCCTCAGGAAGCAGCCGCTGGCAAAGGCCGGCGTTGCTTACATATCCCGATGCGAAAACCGTCCATGCGATTTGGCAAATGGAACAGTCTTTGGATAGACCGACAACCGGCAACAATTTTGCGGAGCGGCTTTGGCTGACGCAGCGATGGACCGATTTATTGACTTTGGAGGGGTTCAATTTCCGTCTCGGCAGAGGTTCTATTGTGACCAGTGATCTGTCACCTTATGCAATCCGGCAGCGGGTGAATTCAGCATTGCAAAGAGGGGACAACCCGGAGGCCTGGCGATTGCTCGACGGCTACCTCCATCAGCTTGACCGCGTGTCGCGAAGATGGTTTGCGGATGGTTCGCCGGGTGACATAGGAAAATGGACGCCGATTTCACGGATCGAGGGCTTTAAGGCTGACGGGAACGTTTTGTCTTTGGATTGTCTTGCGGGCGGCCATCCGGTGAAACTCCATTTGGCATTGCCCGCAAGTGGGGGTGTTCGACTATATGGGGAGGAGGAGGGTTATTTCAAACCGGCGAAACTGTTTCCCGCGACGATCGTTACGGCTGCGAAATCTTTTTTCATCAGCACATCGAGCGGTAGCGTGATTATTAACCAGTCCCCTTTCTTCGTTTCGTTTCATGATGACGACGGGAATCTGGTCATGCGCATTGGCCCGAATGATCTCTCTTTTCGGTTTGGCCCTGATGGAAAGGTTGCGGCGGTTGATTTTAAAAACAACCTTGACCCCGATGAAGTCATCTTTGGCTTTGGCGAACGGTATGATCGATTCAATGAAAATGGAAATGTGCTGACGCTCTGGGGCATGGATGATTGGTCCGGAAACACGGTGGGGCTCATGAATCAGACCTATAAACCCGTCGCGCTTTTTCATAGTTCCAAAGGCTATACGATTTTTGACAATTCGACGTACCGTTTGCGGGCGGACATTGGCAAGAGCGACCCGCGCACGTATCGGCTGACACAGGAAGGACCCGTTTTTGATTATTATTTCTGGATTGGCGCGCCGGGTCGCGCTATCGAATCCTATACAGCCCTGACGGGCAAACCGATTTTGCCGCCGGCGTGGGCGTTTGAGCCGTGGATGGGCCGGACAGGCCGTGGCTGGAATGCACCGTCCCATAATGCCGTAACCGAAGAGGAGCGCGTAACGAAACAATTTGCCAAATTGGACATTCCCCACTCGGCAATTTACTCCGAAGGTCCCGGCGCTGATTCGGCGGAATTGAACCGATTTATGGCCGCGCGGGGCATACACGTTTTATCATGGTTTTGGCCGGTCATTTCGGAGCGGCAGCAAGCCGCTCTGTTGCCGGAAATAAAAACTAACGATCTGCCGCTCTTGAATGCTGGAAATGAGCGGGCATCACGCGAACTGGGTTACGTGGACTTTAGCAATCCGAATGCGATAGAGCTTTTCCGGCGCTGGTGGCGGCACAGGCTCGACATTGGCGTGGCCGGGAGCATGGTGGATTTCGGCGATCGCGTGCCCGAAGAAGCATTTTTTTACGACGGCAAACGCGGCGACGAGATGCACAATTTTTACGCGTACGATTATCATCGCACGTGCAGCGACGTGTTTCGGGAAAAGCGCGGCGATGATTTCATTTTGTTTGGCCGCGCCGCGGCGCCCGGCGACCAGCGTTGGGTTGCGCAATTTGCCGGTGATCACCCGTCCAATTTCGCCGGGCTGCAATCGATGCTGACAGGCGCTTTGAATTTGTGCGCGTGCGGATTTTCGACGTGGGGCAGCGACCTGGGAGGATTTCTGGGCTGGCCGGAACCCGCCGTTTACATGCGCTGGACACAATTTGGGTGTTTCAGCCCGCTCATGCGTTGCCATGGTCGCACGCCGCGCGAGCCGTGGGAGTATGGCGAGGCGGCCGTTGCCAATTACGAATTCTACGCCTGGGTACGGGAGAATCTGCTCGATTATACTTATAACACCGCGGCAGACGCCCATGAAACGGGCATTCCCATAATGCGTTCGATGGAGATGGCCTTTCCTGACGACGTATCTGATGCCGCCAACAGCGGCGAATACATGTTCGGCCGGGATATGTTGATTGCTCCAGTGGTGACAGAAGACAACTATAAAACAATTGTAATTCCGCCGGGCAAATGGACGGATTTGTGGAACGGACAGACTATTAATGGTCCGACGAATCTCAAGACTTACGTGCTTCTGGATACGATTCCGGTTTATCTAAGGCCCGGTGCCGCTGTCCCAGTGTATTTGAACCGCGAGTTGCAATTAGGCCAGAGTGTGACTGGAGGCAGTGTAAAAGCCTTGATTGTGACTCCGCCGGATGCAAATGAAGAAGCGCGATTTGAATATGACGCTGTGCCGGCTTCAGACGAACCTGCGAGGCGCACACCTGGCGCGTCGGTTGCACTGCGGCGCCAGCCGAATGGGTTCATGGTGAGGAGCGATTATTTTGGCGCGGACTATTTATTGGTTTATGGGACGCGCGATGTAAAAGGAGTTGCGGTAGATGGAGTCAATTTGTCGGAGGTTCCTGGGACAAAACTCGCTTCTGTGCAACCGGGGTGGAAGGCTGATTCAGCTTTAAACCGGACAATCATTCGCCTGCCGCCGAATCGATCAAGGATGGAAATTGAAATAAGGTTTTAGGTGCCCCGAAATAGCCGGAGCAGGCTCGCGTCCGCTACTACGGGCCGAAAAAATTTGCGGCGTGCCGCTATCGCAGCACGCCGCTTGATTTAAAACCTGTTTCCGTCTTACGACCTCGCCGCGGGCTTCTTGGCTGCGGCGTCGAGGATGGTGGAAAGCACGCTATTGGGCACCTGCTCGAAGGTGAGAGGTTCCATTGAATAGGAAGCGCGGCCTTTTGACAACGAGCGAATGGCTGTTGCATAGCCGAACATTTCCGCCAGGGGCACCTGAGCATTCAGAATGGTTTGCCCCTGCTTCGCTTCAATTCCATTGATGATGCCGCGACGGCGATTGATGTCGCCGAGCAAATCACCCTGATATTCGTCGGGCGTGGTGACTTCCACCTTCATAATGGGCTCGAGCAGAATCGGGTTGGCCTTTTTGAAGGCGTCCTTAAGCGCGAAAATACCGGCCATCTTGAACGCCAGTTCGTTGGAGTCCACTTCGTGGAATGTGCCGTCCACGACCTGGACTTTGATGTCGATGACCTGATAACCGGCATAAACGCCGCCCTTGACGGCTTCTTCAATGCCGTCGATGACCGCCGGGATATATTCCCTCGGAATGGCCCCGCCGACGATTTCATTTTCAATTTCGACGCCTTTGCCGCGTTCATTGGGCTGGACTTTGACGAAGGCGTGGCCGTATTGACCGCGACCACCGGATTGGCGGATGAATTTGCCTTCGCCGTCCGCCGATTTCAAAATGGTTTCGCGATAGGCGATTTGCGGAGCACCGGCGTTGGCTTCCACCTTGAACTCGCGGAATAAACGGTCGCGAATAATTTCCAGGTGCAGCTCGCCCATGCCGGCGATGATAAGCTGGCCGGTTTCTTCGTTGGTAAAACAACGGAACGTTGGGTCTTCTTCGGCGAGGCGTTGCAAGCCTTCAGACATTTTATCGCGGTCCTGTTGGGTTTTGGGTTCCACGGCCATCGAAATGACAGGATCGGGGAACGTGGGCGGTTCGAGTGCGACGTCGAATGATTCGTCGCACAGCGTATCACCGGTAGTGATATTGCGCAGGCCGACGAGCGCCGCGATATCGCCGGAGAACACCTGGTCGATGTCTTTTCGCTCGCTGCCTTGAATGATCATAAGGCGGCTGACGCGCTCGCGTTTGCGGGTGCGCGGATTGTAAATGGTGTCGCCCTTCTTGAGCGAACCCGAATAGACACGGAAGAACACCAGCTTGCCGGCGTACGCGTCCGTCCACAGCTTGAACGCCAGCGAACAAAACTTGTTGCTGTCGTTGGTTTCGACGGCCACTTTATTTTCCGTGCCCGGCTCATGGCCTTCGGCATCCGGAACTTCCAGGGGACTGGGCAAATAATCCACAACGGCGTCTACGAGCACCTGAACACCTTTTTTCTTGAAGGCCGAACCACACAGGACCGGCACAAATTCGATTTTGCATGTGAGCCGGCGGATGGCCGCCTTGAGCTCCTGCGGCGAAATTGGCTTTTCCTCCAAAACGAATTCAGCGATGCGGTCGTCCTTGTTCGAGACGGCGTCGATCAATTCGGCCAGGCCGCCTTGGCTTTGTCTTTGAGAGCGTCGGGAATTTCCTTCACTTCATAGTTCAATCCCTCGTTCGCAACGTCGCCGGGACCCCAGACAAACGCCTTTTGGTTGACGAGGTCGATGACGCCTTCAAATTTGTCTTCCGCGCCGATGGGCAGGAAAATGGGATAGGCATACGCATTGAGTTTCTTGCGCATGTCGTTGAGCGCGTTTTCGAAATTAGCGCCGGTGCGGTCCATCTTGTTGACGAAAGCGATGCGCGGGACCTTATATTTGGTGGCCTGGCGCCAGACGGTTTCGGATTGCGGTTGCACGCCAGCGACGCCGCAGAACACGGCGACCGCGCCGTCGAGCACGCGCATGGAGCGCTCGACTTCGGCCGTGAAATCCACGTGGCCGGGGGTATCAATGATGTTGATGCGATGAGGGACGTTACTGAAGGCCTTGTAAATCTCATTTTCACCGGGCTTGACCAGTTTTTGGGTCCAATAGCAGGTGACCGCCGCGCTGGTGATAGTGATGCCGCGCTCGCGTTCCTGTTCCATCCAGTCGGTGACGGTGTTGCCGTCATCGACGTCGCCGATTTTGTGGATGAGGCCGGTATAAAACAATATGCGCTCGGTCGTGGTCGTTTTGCCCGCGTCAATGTGCGCGGCGATGCCGATGTTTCGCGTGCGTTCCAGCGTGTATTCACGCTTTGGTGAATTGGGCGATGTTGCTGTTTTTTCTTTTTCCAGGACTGCGCTCATAACTTTAAATGCGTTTTGCCATTCGACTATAGAACCGTTAAATCCAAATGCCCATTTGGGGCCGATTTAACGGTTCAACAATAATGTCTTTTGTCAAACGGAACAGAAAGAATACACGAACAGAAGGAAAAGGCAATCCCAATTGCCGATTTTTTGGGGCTTGCGCACGGCTGCTACCGCGAAGGTTGGGACGCGTGAGATAGCCACGCCATGTGCGGGTGAAATTGGTATCGATTTTACTTGCACGTGCGGGAAAAAAGTAATATGGTAAAACGCTTGTTTATTTTGATGATAAAATTGAGAGTCATGCTACAACCAATGAGGGTGTCTTGAGCCGCCCTTTTACTTCACGCAATTCCTCTTCCACCGCGCATCTCCGGGTCAACGGCAAAATCCGCGCCCGCGAAGTCCGCGTCATAGACGGAAACGACAAAAATCTCGGCATCCTGCCGCTGAACGATGCGCTGCATCTGGCTCGGCAACATGCGGTGGACCTGGTGGAGATTTCGCCCACCGCCAATCCGCCCGTTTGCCGGCTGGTTCAAATCGGAAAGTTCCGCTACGAACAGGCCAAAAGAGAGAAAGAATCGCGCAAGCATCAACATGCTTCCACCGTCAAGGAAATCCAGCTCAGCCCGCGCATCGATCCGCACGATCTGGGAATCAAGCTGACGCATGCGGTGGATTTTCTTTGCGAGGACATGAAGGTTAAAGTGGCGCTCAAATTCCGCGGACGCGAAATGGCGCATACCGAGATCGGGTTTGACGTCATCCGAAAATTTTTGAGTCAGGTCGGACCGTTTGGGCATCCGGATTTCGAGCCCAAGCTCAACGGGCGCAACATCGTCGTGATGATTACGCCTTTGCCGCGAAATAAACGGGCCAAAAATCCGAACAAAACAGATGAATCGGAGGCGGCTGAAAAACCACATGAGCCGAAACATCCGGATCATGAGCCAAAACATCATGAGCCTGTAGCCGCCGCACATGGGCATGGGCATGTTTCCGGAAAGGATAAAAACCACGCCACGGGTTCGCACAAACCTGGCTTCTCGAACAATCCGTTCGCCAATCTGGAAGCGAAGTCGTAGGAGAGACGTTAAACAAAGTTGAAACGTTGAAGCAGTATCGGCCGGTCGTTGATTCGACAGATTGGCTGATGGCGGGGAGCAGGAGTGTTGAGTCGCAAAATAGTAAGAGCGCGCTTACGCACGTTGCTATCTTCATGAATTCGGCGCCTCGGACGACTGGCCGAGAAGCCCACTAATGCAACTATCCATTAATCCAATTTTACTGGCGTTCGTATTCGCCTTTGCGGACTTTTTTGAGGACGGTGAAGCCAGCTTTTTTTGCGTCTGTGACGGAAAGGGGCTTCAGTTTGTGGGGTGTGCTGAAGGAGGAAATGATTTTGCACACGGGCTTTTTGCAGGACGGACATTTAGTCAGTTCTGGAGCGCTTAACGGGCGTCGGAGCGTGAAATGGCCTCCACAGGCCTTGCAGTCGCCTTCGCATAATTCGTACTCGTACAATGGCATGGCTCAATTTCCTGCTTGAATGGAAAAATGTCGAATCAAATTCAAAACGACATTGAACTCGTCAATTGACCGCTATTTGTTAGAGTCCGTTCATGCGAACGGCGATATACCCCGGCAGCTTTGACCCGCTGACCAACGGCCATTTGGACGTGCTCGAACGCGCGGCCAGGCTGTTTGACCGCGTGATCGTGGCCGTCGCCCGGAGCGAGAGCAAAAGCCCTTTGTTTACCCTTGAGGAACGTTTTGCGCTGATGAAACCGGCCATCGCCAGAATCAAAAACGCAAGGGCGGACATTTTTGACGGGTTGCTGGTGGAATACGCCGCCAAACAAAAGGCCGGAGCGATTGTCCGTGGTTTGCGGGCGGTTTCGGATTTTGAGTTCGAATTCCAAATGGCGTTGATGAACCGGAAACTGGCGGAAAATATCGAGACGATTTTCATGATGCCCAGGGAGACTTACACGTTCCTCAGTTCGCGCATTGTCAAGGAAATCGCGCGACTGGGCGGAGATGTCAGTCCATTTGTGCCGCCCCACGTTGTCGTAGCGTTGCAGAAAAAATTGTCGCTGTAGTGCACCGTGGCCGGCCGGGATTCGGTTTTTAATTCCCGGCTTGCGGCCACGGCAGAAACGATTACCATTCGCCCTATCGCCTCCGGACTTATCGGGCGCACAGGATTTTATGTCATCGCCAAATAACACAGTGAACCGCAGAGAATTTCTTTCCACCGTTACCGCCGCCGCGGGCTTGCTTGCCGTCGGGGCACCCGGCGCGTTTGCCTTGGATTTCCCTTTCTTCGGTGGGCACAAAGCAGGCCCACGCGTGGGGATATCAGACGCAGCCTATCGCCGCGCATGGAAACAGGCCAAAGCGATAGTGGCGCAGATGACGCTGGATGAAAAAATCAGCCAGCTTGGGTCGGATGCGTCCGCCATCGAGCGCTTAAAGATTCCGCATTATAATTATTACACCGGCGAAGCGCTGCACGGGCTGACACAGGAGGCGCCGGCCACTTCATTTCCCATGCCGCTGGCATTGGCCGCGGCGTGGAACCCGGAGCTGGTCCTGAAGGTTTACACGGCGGTTTCGGATGAAGCACGCGCATATGACAATCGATGGAAGCGGGGCCTGAGTTATTACTCGCCCGCCACGCTCAACCTGCATCGGGACCCGCGCTGGGGCCGCTGCGGCGAAGCCCCTGGAGAGGACCCATGCCTGGTTTCAACGATCGCCGTTCAAATGATCCGCGGAATGCAGGGTGACGACGCCAACTACCTGAAAACGACTGGGAGCTCCAAGCATTATATCTGCAACAATACGGACAGTGATCGCACGGCGATTTCGGCCGACCCGGATGAACGGAGTTTTTGGGAATATTATACTCGCGCCTATCGGGCGACGATTTTGGAGGGCGACTCTTTTTGCGTGATGAGCGCGTACAGCTCCCTCAACGGGGTTCCGTGCAGCGCCAGTCACTTCCTGCTCACGGATTTATTGCGCCGACAATGGGGATTTCGCGGATATGTAACATCCGATTGCGACGCCATTGATAATATTTACGATCCGCACCATTACGCGGACTCGCTGCCCATGGCCGCCGCAATGGCCGTCAAGGCTGGATGTGATTTGAACTGCGGCGGGACCTTGCAGCATCACTTGAAGGAGGCGGTGAAGCAAAAACTCATCAAGGAAAAGGATATTTCACTGGCCGTAACGCGTTTGTTTACTGTGCGTTGCCTGCTGGGCCTGTTTGACCCAACGGAAAGCGTATCGTACACGCAGATTCCATTTGACGTCATCGATTCCCAGCCGCATCGCGATGTGGCGCTGGAAGCGGCGCGGCAATCTCTGGTGTTGCTCAAAAACGATTCGCAATTTCTGCCATTGGATAAGAGCAAGTTGAAAAATATCGCGCTCATTGGTCCGATGGCGGGGATTTGTCATCTGGGCGGCTACAGCGGGGCACCCAAAATACAGGTTTCGCCCTATCGTGGCATTGCCGAAAGCCTTGGCGTTCCAGTCGAAATGTCCTATATCACGGCATCTGCCATGGTTTCGTCGTCCGATGGGATCCATCTCCAATCCTCGTCGGAAGGCGAAATGAATCTGGGATTTATCGACAACGGCTCCTGGGCGGAATTTCCAAAGACGGATTTCACCGGCAAGACAGAATTTCAAGCGCGCGTGGCCAGCGAGGCCCAGGGCGGCACCATTGACGTGCATTTGGACCAATTCGACGGTCCACTGGCCTGCACACTCACAGTGCCGCACACGGGTGACTGGCAAAAATGGATCAATGTTTCCGCGCCTCTGGCGGGCATCGCCGGCGAACATTCCATATTTCTGAAATTCAAAGGAGGTGACGGCTTCCTTTTGAACGTGGAACGATTGCAGCTCAATCCCGTCACGCCGCCGCCTGTCCAACCTGGCAAACCGCAAGTAGTCTTGAAGCCGGGTTGCTCCGTGACCGGCAAAAAAGACGATGCGAAGTTTCAGGAAGCGGTGGATGCCGCAAAGAACGCCGATGTCGTCATCCTGGTGTGTGGCATCAACGAAGATATTTGCCGCGAAGGACATGATCGGGAGGACTTGAAATTGAGTGGCGCGCAATCGGAATTGATCAAGGCTGTTTACGCGGCCAATCCGAAGACGGTCCTCGTTTTGTCGACAATCAATACCCTCTCGATTGAATGGGAGCAGGAAAATATTCCGGCCATTCTATGCGCCGTGTGCGCGGGCCAGGCGCAAGGCACAGCCATCGCGGAGGTTCTCTTTGGGGACTATAACCCTGGCGGAAAACTCCCCTGCACGTGGTATCGCTCCCTGGACCAGCTTCCGCCGTTCCACGATTACGACATTCACAAAGGCCGCACCTATATGTATTTCGAAGGCGATCCTTTGTATCCCTTCGGCTATGGCCTTAGTTATACCGCGTTCAAACTGGATAACCTGAAGATTGCCAATGCGACGCTCGGGCCGGGCGAGAAAACAACGGTTTCGGCGGAGGTCACAAACACAGGCGGCCGTGCCGGCGCGGAAGTGGTGCAGCTTTATATCACAGCGCCTTCATCCTCCGTAAAACGGCCCATCAAACAATTGGCCGGGTTCGAGCGGGTGGAATTGCAACCGGGTGACACGAAAACTGTCGAATTCGAATTGCCGTTTAGCGAGCAGGCATTTTGGTATTGGGATGCGGACGCGCGGAAGTTTGTTGTCCAGCCTGGAGCCGCGAAAATTCTGATTGGCAATTCTTCCGCCAATATTCTGCTCACGGGCGAATTGACTCTCAAGCCCGCGACGGAAACGTTGCCCAAGCCTGACTTCGTGGATACCGTGGCCGTGAAGTCGAACGTGGCCTGAGCGGATTGGGGGAATGGATTAATGGATTGATGGATGGTTCCGTCGTCGTCCATTCGTCATGGTGCTCGATCAATTCTACGCCTCGTGGAAAAAAACAAAGCATATGGCTTGATGGTTGATTTAAATGCTTATCATTTTTTCCACGACAAACATGAGGGAAAGGCTGACCACGGCTCCTGCCTACCGGGCTGATCGAAGCCTGTCAATATTTCCTATTTTCCGTGCGCAGCGACAATTCCTTTTCCTTTTCCCACCCGCCGCCGAGGGCTTTGTAGAGTTGAACTAAATCCAGCGAGACCGTCTGGTCGCTCTGCACGAGCGCATCCTGCGCATTGTATAACGAGGTCTCGGAAGTCAACACGTTCACGAAATCCACCAAACCGCTCTTGTAAAGCCCTGTGGCCAAATCCAGCGCCCGCTGGTCCGCTACGACCGAATCCTCCAGCGATTCGCGCCGAACCTGCTCCCGGGCATATGCCGTCAGCGCATTCTCCACGTCCTGCAGTGCGACCAATACCGTTTGTTGGTACTGGGCCAGCGCCGCCTTCTGTCGTTCGGTCTGCACATGCACATTGGCGACAATGGCGCCTGCCTCAAACAACTCCCATTGGACCGTCGGCCCCGCAGACCAGTAATGGGCCATCCAATTGAGCCATTGCCCCGCGTCTATACTGTTAAATCCCGCGACCCCCGTTAGCGAAAACTTGGGAAACAAATCCGCCTTGGCCACCCCAATTTGTGCCGTCGCTGCTGCCAGTTGCCGCTCGGCCTGTTGCACATCCGGCCGCCGTTGGAGCAAATCCGAAGGCAACCCCACCGGCACTTCGGGAGGTGTGATCGGAATTTCGCGTTTGGGAGACATTTCATCCATCAACGCCCCCGGCGACTGGCCCAGCAAGACAGACAATTGAAACACGGACTGATCAAAGCCCGTTTGGAGGGATGGGATTTGTGCCTCAGTACTCTTCAGCACGGCTTTGGCCTGTTGCACGTCCAATTCATTGCCTAACCCCGTTGCAAAGCGGTTGGTAGTCAGGGTCAGGACATTCTGCTCCGCAGAGATGTTTTCCCGGGCGATGATCAGACGCTGTTGATAGGCGCGGGCGCTGATGTAGTCTCGCGCCACCTCGGCCATCATGGAAACGAGAACATCCCGCAAACCGTATTCGGCGGCGCCGATTTGGGCATTGGCCCCCTGGATGGCCCGGCGGGTGCCTCCGAAAACGTCCAACTCCCAGGCGGCATCGAAGTTGCCGTTGTATTGGTTGTAATCCAGCGGAATACCAAAACCATTCAGGGGCGGGTAGAAGTGGTATCGATTGCGGGAATAACTGGCACCAGTACCAAGGGAGGGCCACAAGGGGGCTGCAATGACGGTGCGCTGAAAGCGGGCTTCGCGGACATGGGCCTCGGCAACCTGGAGGGTAAGATTCGACTGGATGGCGGTGAGCATGAGCGCGTCGAGATTGGTATCGCCGAAGTTTCGCCACCAATGCGCCAGATCCACAGGGCCGTTGGATTCGCCGCCATCCATGGGCGAAGTCCATTGGGGCGGCGTAGTCGTTTTAGGTTTTTGATAGTCTGGCCCGACCGCGCAGCCGGATGGCATCCCGATAAGGAAAGCCGCAGCTGGCAGGCAGACGCAGACCCGCAGAAGCAACGAAATAAATTTGTGAATTATTGGCATTCGGGTGGTTTGAGAAAACGTGAAGTGAGGATGCGGGCCGTTACTACCAGCGGAAAGGCAAAGAAAAACACCAGGGCGAGCGATTCGAAGCATCCATTATAAGCGATGCTGAGCCATTGGCGGTGGGCTTCCTGCAACGTCAGCGCCGTGGAAGAGGCTGGAACCCGCCAGGGTTGCGCTCCAAAAGATGAAAGCGCCTGTTGCACGGCATGGTTATAATTCACCGCGTTGGGACTTATCCAGGATACCGCGTTGCCAAATATTGTTTGGTTCCGGTCCGTTTTGGTCTCGAGAAGCGTTTGCAACCAGGCGATGCCGACCAGCGCGCCGATATTCCGGTTAAAATTGAATATACCTGCCGCCGCGACGTCTTCTTCCGGAGGCAGGCACGTCAACGATAGCAAGGTCAGCGGGATAAACTGGCAGCCGAACGCAAATCCGCGAATGATCAGCAGGATAGCGAAACCACCAAAGTCAAGGTTGGACGGCGCATAGCCAAGGTTCCACATTGAAGTAGCAAAGCACAGCAGGCCGGTAAGAATGGCAAAGATCGGGTTCATTTTTGCGAACCGAATTAGAAGACCCACTCCCAAAAATGAAAACACGGCAAGGACTGTGCCTGAAAGCTGGACCAATCCGCTCACCGAAACCGGATACGCCAGGACGGTCGTCGCAAATCCTGAAATCATAGTACCGCTTCCAAAAAGTGCGATGCCTGCAAGGATGACGACAGTCACGCCGAAGGTGAAGTTGGCGTAACGAAAAGCCCCATACGGTAAAAAAGTGGGCCCGCCGCGGGTTTCGAGAAAGGCAAGGGCAACGGCGCAGGTGGCCGCGAGCAAGGATGCCCATACGATGGGTGGATATTCGAACCAGCGGTTGCGCTCGCCCTGTTGCAGGACATAAACAATCGAAAAAAGCGCGGTAACCATCAGGATAATTCTCCGGGGCATAATCACCGTGGGCAGGACGGAATTGCTTAACCATTTCCGCTGCCAAAAATGCCATACGCAACCGAGCAGCCCGAATGGCGTAATCCAAAGATAAGCAAGGCGCCAATCGTAATTATAGGCCGAACTGCCCAAAAGCAGTGGCACAACGGTTGCCGGAAACATGACTGATGAGAGGGCATAGATCCCCTGCACGATTGGCTGATCTCTGCGGGGGAATATGGACAACAAAGTGCCCTGGCCGAGGGCAATCATTGCGCCGCCGCCGCAACCTTGAATCAGGAGCACCAGCAGAAACGACGGATAATTGGGAACAAACGCGCCGGCGACAGTTGCCAGCACCAGAACGGTGGAAGCAGTCAGGATTGACCGTCGTTGTCCAAAAAGTCTCTGCAATTTTGCGGCCAGCAGCAACATATAGAGTTTCCCTACATAATAGAAAATCGATCCCCAGGTAATCTCATCAGGATTCGCATGAAGGCCGCCTGACAGATACGACCTTAGTGTCGACGCTGCGGCGCCGTTGACACCGTCCATCAAAACCAGAAAGGCCGACGCAAACAAAAATCCAGTTTTTCCAACGCCTAACCTGCCAGCGTATGATTCTACCTGCCCGACATCTAAAGTTGTGATGATATTACTCACGCATACTTTCTGCTTAGTTTTTTTTTGTGACGGTTATTGCCGGAGGATTACTGGCAAGGTTCGCCAGGTCCTGCAGGTTGGTTGCCACCAGGTTCCGCAGAAGTTCATTGGCCTGTGTCCATTCATTCGAATAAATCTCGGTTGCGTATATCGCCTGCTCGGAAGGCGCCTGGGTTAACATCGCGCCGCTGTGGTCTGATGTGTCAACTGTCACCCGCATGGACAGGCCGATTCGGAGCGGGTGCTCTTCCAGTTGATTCGTATCGTCCAGGAAAATCCTCACCGGAACGCGCTGGATGATCTTAATCCAATTACCTGAACCTTCATCGGGCGGCAACAGTGAGAAAGCGGCGCCGGTCGTGGGGGCCAACCCCACCACATGCCCCCTGTATTCGACAGAGTCGCCATAAAAATCGGCTTTTAGCCTGACCGGCTGCCCGATCCTTACAAACCGAAGCTCGGATTCCTTAAAGTTTGCGTCAACCCAAATTTGATCCAACGGAATGATCGCCAGCAACGCGGTGCCGGGCGTGACCCGCTGCCCGACCTCAGCATTTCGCTGCACGACATATCCCGTTGCCGGCGCCCTCACAATGGTTCGCTGCAATTCCAGGTCCGCATCCAGGACATTTGCTTTGGCCTGGAGCACCAATGGATGATGTTCCAAATCCGTATTGGCAATCAGGGCCTGTGCCGCGCCCAATTCCTGTTCGGCTACGGCGAGTAAGTCGCGGGCGGATTCGACGGCCTGAAGGGCATGGATCGTATCCTCAATTGATACGGACCCGGAGGCCGATGTGATTCTACGATGATAATCATCGTCCACCCTGGCGAGGTCGACTTTGCGCGCCTCAACATTTGCCTTGAATTGATCGACGTTGATATAGAACTGGCGGACTTTGCGCATGGTATCTCCCAATGAACCCTCGGCCTGCAACAGCGCAACTCGCGCGTCATCGTCATCCAGCACCACCACCGGCTGGCCCTCCCGCACCAGATCGGTATCATCGGCATTGATGGCTGTTACCGTGCTCGTTACGCGGGCTACCAAAAGTACCTGGTTGCCGTGCACGTACGCGTCTTCCGTCCAGCGATAAGGAAAATCCAGCCTGAAAAAATAAGCGATGGCGATCCCCAGGATGACCAGGAACAAAACCAAAAAAATGATATTCCGGCGCCGGTGCCGGGGATGAGGCGCCGGAGCCGGTTGTCCCGGTTTCGACTGTTCCTGTTTATTTGTGGCGGGAGCGGGTTTTGCCTGGGGCTCCGCGCCTTTGTTTGGGGAATCTGAATCTGGTTTATCGCCTGGTGTCATTTATTTTAAAAATTGAGCAGTTGATTCATGGCACCGCTCTTTCCACCTGATCATGTCCTTGCCATGACGGTTACCGTATGCACTTCCATATTTCATACCCCGGTTTCCGGATTTGTCCATTCAAATTTGGGTCTGGTAATGATTTTGTCACCATTACTTTAGCTGCGAACAGTTTGATTTTCTAAAAGCGGGTTTTCTTCCGGAACAGGACAATTTTTTTGCCTTTGAGGAAAAATTTGAAGACCTTTCTTTAACTGTTTGAGATTTCCCCGGGCACAGCGGCAATTTGTTCATTTAACAAGTCTCTGGTTCGAAATGACAAGAGACAAAATTGGCCGAACGCTAACCGCTAAACGAAGTCTGCCGCCTGACATTCGCTCGTTCTTCAAGCCTTGGCGTTTTTTGCAGCATGATGCAATATCGGGGATTAATCGTTAATACCCCAGTCCCGATAGCCGGGGCCGGCGGGGGCTTCTATATAACGCAATTGAACCGGGGGCGGTGATAATTCGTTTTTGGGCTCAGGTTGAGCACGGTATTCCTGTCCGTCACTGACGATTCCGGCTTCGCCGGTGATGAAATTCAGTCCGTGCCGTTTGGCGAAGCGGGATAATTCGGGCGTGGCACGCATCGAAAGCGTTTGACCAGTCCCGCCCCCAATCACTGCGAAAGCTGCGTCCTGGATTTGGCGGCACGCCGCCCAACGCTCCAGCCAATTCAGCAACCACGAAGGAACGGATTGGGCGCGATGGCCTGCAAAGACAATCAAATGGGAATCCACAGCGTCCAACAGCGCTTCATCCGCGTTCCGGGCCGTGTTCAACGCATCCACCGGCCATGGCCTGACATTCCAGCGGATCGTCGCGGTAGGATTGTCCGAAGCCCGTTGCAGTATCGTGCTGGCCATCGACGCACACGCCAAGTTGTCATAAATGATCAACGCATTCATCGCTGGGCCGTGCGCAGTACTGAGGTCGTGGAGCTTTGACACACTATTTCCTTTCTTGAGACGCGATTCCTTTGCCGAAAATCAGCCAGAAACCAAAATCCGGATGCCGGATTCATTTTTATCGACCTTGTAGATAAATGGATGGCGGCTGTGCGCACCGTTTCTTTGGCAATGCCGCCAAATTGCACGATGCGCTCAGCCGCTGTCTTCATGAAGAATTCCACCTCCCTGGCTTTTTCTTCAAAAGATTTATGCGGACTCGTGGACTGCGTGTGGGAGTCGCGGACTACGGAGACAGCACTCATGTCAACGAAGTCCTCCTCCGACAATGATCGTTTCGCCGGTGATCCAACCTGCATCAATCGTCGCCAAAAAAGTGACCACTCTCGCGATATCTTCCGGCTGGCCGACGCGGCCCAACGGAGTTTGCGCCACAGTTTGCTTTTCGAAATCAGTGCCGGCAATTCCTGCGGCATTAAAACCTTCCGTTTCAACCATGCCTGGATTGACCGCATTGACCCGGATCTTCCGCGGGCCGAGTTCCTTGGCCAGTGATTTAGTCACTGTATCCACTGCCGCTTTAGTTGCGCTGTAAACTGAACCGGCGGGCGGCGCGGCGGTGCTTACCACAGAACTAATATTGATAATGCTGCCGCCATTTGGCCCGAATTGCTCAACCGCTTTCTGTGTGGACAGAAGCAGTCCCAGAACATTGATGTTAAATTGCTTGTGAAAATGTTCTTCCGTAATCTTTTCCAGCGGCTGGAATTCATAAATACCGGCATTGTTCACCAGGACATCCACCGGGCCGAAAGCCTTCTTTGTTTCGGCAAAGAGATAGTCAATGTCCGCTTTTTTCGCCACGTCGGCCTTGATAGCGATCGCTTTGCCGCCATCGTCAATGATCTCCTTAACGACCTGGTCCGCCCCGGTTTTGCTGGAAGCGTAGTTGACAATTACCGCCGCGCCTTCGGCGGCCAGATGTTTGGCAATGGACGCCCCGATACCTTTGGATGCCCCGGTTACTACTGCGACTTTGCCGGCCAATTTTTGAGATGGTGATTTCATGGTACTTGCTGCTGTCTTCTTCCCGCACCCGCTTTCGTTATGTCGCAAATCCTATCGCAGAAGACGCGGCTGTGTATATTCCACGACTGGGCTAGCTTTCGTTAACCCTTTCGGGTTAGGGTGTTTTTTGTCCCTAAAATAACAGGCGGGACGATGAAATCGAATCCGGGCGCTTTTCCGCGGAAATTTCAATTGCGTGGCATTTGAGTTGTACAAGGTGATCGGCCAAGGGTAACGAGGATTTCTGTTCCCCGGCCCGGCTGGCTGTTCAGGGAGATGTGTCCACCCAGGCGCCTGGCGCGTTCCTGAATTCCCACCAGCCCAAAGTGGCCATCCTTTGCGCCATTTGGAGTATTTGGATCGAAGCCACAACCATGGTCCCGAACTCGCAGCCGCAACTCTCCTTCCAGATATTCCAGTGTCACTTCGACTGTGGCGGGATTAGCGTGTTTGACCGCGTTGGTGACAGCTTCCTCACAAATGCGCAGGAAATTATCCTCAATGTCGGGGGACAAATCGAATGCTTCTCCGCGCGTCGTAAAATCCAATAGAATCCCGGTTCCCTGGAGAGCTCGCTGGCTCACCTTTTTCAGTGCTTCCGAAAAATCTCCGGGATTCTCGAGAGAAGGAGAACGCAATTGCCAGACAGACCTGCGGGCCTCGCTCAAATATTCGTCTGACTGCTCGAGGATTCTCTGCATTTGCTGCCGGGTCGCAGCGAGTGATGGGGGCAGGCTGTTGGCCACCGCGTCCAGTTTGAGCC
This sequence comes from uncultured Verrucomicrobiae bacterium, assembly GCA_963845665.1. GTDB lineage: Bacteria > Verrucomicrobiota > Verrucomicrobiia > Limisphaerales > UBA11358 > UBA11358. The sequence continues at coordinate 1,015,638 of CAWJTA010000003.1, read as the reverse complement.
CGACGCCGGTGAACCCCTGCAACAATGTATCGTGCAATTCCTGCGCCAGCCGCTTGCGCTCAGAAAGAATGGCCTCGCACTTGATTTCCGTTTCTTTGCGCGCGCTTATCTGAACCTTCAATTCCCTGGTCCTTTCGTGCACCCGCGTTTCAAGGAGGTCATTGGCCTTCTCCAATTCTTTCTGGGCGTTGATTGTCTCCGCGATGGACAATTGCAAAGTCTTGTTCTTTCGGTGGATCATGACCGTCCAGGTGACTCCCACCAGCGACACCACCAGCAGGATGCCGACCGCTATGAACAAACGCTGAGGAGTCCACCAGTCTGGTTGTTGCAGGATGTGAATATCGCCGGCAGCGACCGGCATTATCTGAACGGTTTGGATCTTCTCGTCCTCGCCGGCTTGAGCCAGGCATACGCCGGAAACCTGGAGAGTACTTCCCATCGGAATGGCCGCCAATTTCGCAAATTGTTCATTGGCAGGCGCTATAACGGTAAAAAAATCAGAGCCGCTTTTGAGGGTCAGAACATGTTCTTCCTCGGTATTGGTCCCCGGATTGCCGGCCACCGCCCGCAACGAACGATCCAGCAACATGCCTTGCAGTGAAACGAGGTCCGCATGATGGATCCCATCAAAAAGCTGTTGAACGGAAACCTGTGAGGGAACAACTGGTTTTTCGAACTCCGCCGTGCGAATCAATGTCGCATCTTCAAGGACGGGAAGAAAACTTTCTACTTCGGGAAACCCGATGGCTTCGACAATTTCGCCGGGCGCAATGATGTTTGTATCTCCGCATTTCACCTGCAGGCCGCCGGTTCCATCGTGCAGGAAGATGTCCTGGCCCGGCCGCTGGCAGGTGACGACGCCCCTGACGCGAATCCTCGGATCGGAGAAGTTATTTCGGCGATATTGCGCAATGCGGTTCAATGAGACTAGCGGCGCGTCTGAAATGGCCGGATTTGGAAGTCGTTCAACTACAAAATCAGACTCCTGCGGTACGAACATGACCGCCGTGAGCATATTCTGCAGCGACGGATTAAAAGAAACCGCAGACGTGCCCCGTAGACGAACCGTTGCCCCTACCAGGGAATCCGGGTCGAGATTGGAGGGAAATGGCGGGAACGCCCGGAAACGATAGCCGCCGGATTCCAATTCCAGCTTCAGTCTGGTTTTGACGATTTTCGATTGTTGGGCCGACCGTACGACGGCCAACAATTCGACACGTTGTCCATCTGCCGCGCCGGACATAAATTGATCCACAGAAATGGGCACAGCCATGGGCAATAAGGCAGTCGCCAGCTTTTCCCAATAGGCCGCATTAATATCCGGCGCGAATCCACCGCGGTGGCTAAAGCCGGCCACACGGACAACATCGCCCACGCTCGGCTGCGCGAGCCGGTTGTTTACAAATGTCCCTCCGGTCGCGTCCTGCACAAAAAAATCACCCCTCCAATTTGGTTCGGCCACGGTGACCACTCCGGTTATTGAAACGGGAATTGATTTCGCCGCCTGGCTGGCAGTCAGGGATAGTATTTTTGCCGCAGTGGCAAGGACCGTATTAGTGGCCGTCGCGCCGGGAAGCTGATCAACAATAAAATCAGGAACTTCAGGTTCCTGCGGCATATAGATCACGGCTGTGAGAAAGTGCCTGTGCGCGTCAAAAGAAGTGGCCGCAGTGCCTCTGATACGGACTGTTGTTCCCACAAGAAAATCGGGATTAACGTTTTTGGAATACGGTGGCAAGGCCTGGAAACGGTAACCTCCGGACTCCAGGTCCAATGTCAGTTGCGTTTCCTCCGCCGTTGCCGATTTGACAACCCCGGACACTTCGACCCGGTCCCCATCTTCGGCGCCAGACATGAGCTGCGTGATCGAAACCGGCCTCGCCTGAGGCAGTGGAACTTTTCCGACTTTCTTCCAGTGCGGAGATATGATGCCTGGCGTATATCCACCGACATTGCTGACCCCGTTTACCTGGACCAGATCTCCCGGAACCGGGTACGGACGGTTTGTATTGTTGACAAACACCCCTCCTGTCGAGTCCTGCACAAAGAATCTTCCATCCCAGCATGGTTCTGCCACGGTTACCACACCGGTTATCCGGATCGGGATTTCCTGGGCTGCTTGCGCGGCGGTGAGTGAGCGTACCTGGGCAGTAGTGGTAAGGACCTGGCCGGTATCAGCTGCAATGGCGCCGAAGCCGGCAAGCCCCATCCACAAAATCAAAGCAATCCTCTGCGCGGTCCGGCACATAAATAGACGATTGATTTGACCCGCCAAACCCGCTGGTGTCAACTTTGTTCTCATCGGCATCATTTGAAAAACTTAAGCACTGGGCAGGCGCCACTCATCGCTGCCATCCCTGCGGGCGGAAACATCGCTTCTGTCCAATGCCTTTTACGGAAACTCAGGGCCTTTCGGGAAAATATTTCTCTCCCAGCTGAACCGCTCTTATCGCCGAAAGCAGTTCGCGACGCAGCATGTCCTTGTGGAGATAAGCCCGCGCACCCAGGTCCATGGCCCGCCGGATGCAATCACTGTCGTTTAAAGCAGTAATGACGATAAACCGCGCTTCCGGGAATTCCTTTATTAGTGTGGCAATGACTTCATCTCCGCGAATTATCGGCAAACTCCAGTCCACGACCGACATGTCGGGCCGGAGACTTCTGAACTGTTCTATCGCCTGTCTGCCTTCGCTCGCGGTCCCGGCCACGACCATGTCCGGCTGGGCATTTAGCATTGCGCAAATTCCCTCCTGCATCCCGGCATGGTCGTCCACCACGAGAATCCGAATCCTCTGTGTCGTCAAAGGCACGGCGATAGTTCAGCAGAAAAACCGCCGAAAGTAATTTACCGGACTGGGTTACCGGCGGATAGCCCTTTCGGGTTATTGGGCTTATCCAAATGAATGATGCCGCGCTGGGACGCCATGACCACGGCCTGTGTGCGATCAACCACATTCAGCTTGCCGAATATGTTTTTGACATGAATCTTCACCGTATCTTCGGCGATATTCAGGGCCGCGCCGATTTCTTTGTTTCGCAGACCTTTGGCGATGTGTTTCAAAACCTGCAGCTCCCGTTCGCTGAGCGGCACGCGTGGCGTGTGCTCCGCCAGCCGCGCCGCCACTGCGGGAGAAATGTGCCGCCGTCCGGAATGAACTTCGCGGATAGTATGCAGCAATTCGGTCCGCACCATCTCCTTCAACAGGTAGGCCTGCGCCCCGGAGTCCAAAGCACGGTAAATGTCCTCGTCTCCTTCGTAGGTGGTCAGGACGATGATACGGGCATCGGGAAATTCTTTGCGGATATGGATGGTGGCGTCCACACCGCTGAGTTCAGGCATTCGCAAATCCATCACGACAACGTCCGGGTGATGCTGGCGATATTTTGCGATACACTCCAGGCCATTGCCCGCCTCATCCACCACGGCCATATCCGGCTGTCCCCCGATAATGGCCCTCAGGCCGTCCCGCACCACCGGGTGGTCATCAACGCAGAGAACGCGAATGGGGCCTGTCTTCTTCAAGTAACTGTTAAAATAACGAAAAAAGGGTGCGGCGCAATAGTTTATGCCCCCCCGCGTTTTCGGCGCCCGTTGCCGAGCGAGTTCCTCAAAAAAATCCGGAGCCGAGAAATGGAGATGGCTCCAGTTTATCCTCCGCACCTCCTGCCCATCGGAGGCTCACAGGATTTCCAGGCTGCGAGAACGTAAGAAAGTATCACTACGGTCCTTTTATTTCACCGCCGTCCATGCGAACAGCCGAGCCGGTCATCCATTTGGCGGCAGGGGAGACGAGGAACGCCATCAAGTTGGCGATGTCTTCCGGTTGTCCGTAGCGTGTAATGCCGGCTTCGGACGGAAATTTTTCGAGCGCGTCTGCCACAGTCATGTTGTGCAAGGGCGCGTATTTTTCCATGTACGTGCGCCGCCGATTCGTGAGGACCGGACCGGGCAGGACGCTATTGACCTGGATGCCGTCTTTGATGCCTTTCGCGGAAAAGGCCTTGGCCATCGCGACAATGGCGGCATTGATTGTGGCGACTGCCGCAAAAGGCGGTTTCGGCTCGGAAGCCGAATTGCCGGACATGAAAACAACCGAACCTGCCGATTTTTTAAGCGCGTCCCAGGCATGAATGGTCGTGCGGCGCGCGCCGTGCAGCTTCAGGGCCAATCCATCGTCCCACTGTGCATCCGTCATTTCGAGAATATCAACCTGCGGCACTGCGCCGGCGATATTGAGGAGCGCATCAATTCTGCCAAATTTTTCCAGTGTTTTTGATACGAGCGTCTTTGCCGCTTCCGGTTGTCTCAAATCGAGCGCCAGAGCCAGCGGTTCAGCGCCCGCTGACTTTACGGCATTGACAGTTTCCTGAAGAGCTTCTTCACTTCTGGCCGCAAGGACCACGCACTTAAAATCTCTGGCCAGGCGAATGGCCGTGGCGCGTCCTATGCCCTGGCTTGCCCCGGTTACGATTGCAACAGATTCATCCATATTTTTCCCTTTCACTGAATTTTTCCCATATTTATGCGGTTGAACTATTTTCGCTTTAATACCGAATTCGCGGCTTCAAGCAGGACTTCCACCACAACTTTTGGCGCGGTGATTGAAGGCGTGTGATCGACCGAGTGTTCAAAAACCCTGGCCTTCATCCGCTCGGCCATGAAACGCTGGGTCGCGGGGGGAATCATCCGATCCTGCTCCGCCACCAGAAACCAGGACGGCCTGGATTTCCACGCGGGGGCTGGAGCCTTTTCCTGAATACACTTTACCGAGAGCGGCCGTTGGATTGCGTTCAGAAGGACATGCGTTTCCTGTGGCGCATTTTGGGCGAAAGCGTTTGAGAATCCGGATTCGGGCATCCAAATGTAACCTTTGCTATCCGGGGCGAGGGGAGGGGCTTGCGGATGCGGCTTCTCGCGGTAAAAAACCTCCGCCACGGTTTCTCCTGCATCGGGAGCCAGCGCTGCGACATAGACCAGGCCTTTGACCCGCTCATTTGTGACGCCGGCCATGGGCGCGCCTCCATAAGCGTGCCCGGCCAAAAGTACGGGGCCCTGCGCCCGTTCAACCACTTCTGTCATCATTGCAATGTCCTCTGACAAGCTGCTGAGCGGAACCGGAGCGCAAATCACACCCAGGCCGGCTTCGCGCAATGGTTTGATAACAGGGCTCCAACTCGAACCATCGGCCCAGGCCCCGTGAACCAAAATCACGGTCGCGTTTTTTTCAAACGTATTCATAGTCATTTTGTAGTCAGGCCGGGAGAATTTTAACGAAGGGATTTTTTCAAAAATTTTAGGATCGCCGCGCCAATCTCGTCGCAGTGGGTTTCGAGCGCGAAATGCCCCGTATCAAAAAACTGAACTTCCGCGTTCGGAATATCGCGCCTGAAGGCCTCCGCGCCCGGAGGCAGGAAGAACGGATCATTTTTGCCCCACACGGCCAACAATGGCGGTTTTTGTTTGCGGAAGAAGCTTTGAAACTCCGGATACATCTCAACGTTTTTCGCGTAGTCGAGGAAGAGGTCCAGTTGCGCTTCATGGGCGCCGGGACGCGCCAGATAAAAATCATCGAGTGAGCGTCCATCCGGGGAGACCAGCGATTTATCGGTCACACCATGCACATACTGAAATTCGGTGGTTTGCGGCGTAAGCATTGAGCGGATCGCGTCGCGGTTTTTCTGCGACGGGTCTTTCCAGTATGCGCGGATTGGGTTCCATCCGTCGCTAAGCCCTTCGACGTAGGCATTCCCGTTTTGCGAAATGACGGCCTCGATTCGCTCCGGATGCTTCACCGCCATGCGGAGGCCGACCGGAGAGCCGTAATCAAAAATGTAGATCGAGAATTTTTTAAGGCCGATAGTTTCGGTGAATTTGCCAATAACCTCGGCCAGATTTGCGAAGGTATAGGAAAACTTGCCGCGGTCGGGAAGATCGGTCTGGCCAAAGCCGGGAAAATCCGGGGCGACAACGTGATAATGTTCAGTCAGGATCGGAATGAGATTTCGAAACATGTGGCTCGAAGTTGGAAAGCCGTGAAGCAGCAAGATTGTCGGCAAGTCTCTGCCACCCGCTTCGCGATAAAACACATTGAGGCCATTGATTTGAGCAGTTCGATAGTTGACGGTCATAATATTCTCCTCCATTAAACAGTTTATATTGATTGTGAACTTAGTGGCATGAAGGCACGGACGCAAATAATGGATTTAGTCCTTCCCTGAAGGTCGGGTGAGTCAGCACCGCATCTCTCAAGGATGTAAAGGGGAGCCTGGCGATCATGGCAATCTGGACCGCGGACCTGATCTCGCCGGCGCCAGCGCCGAAGTCGATGAAACCGAGAATCTGGTTCCCGTCTTTTTCAACCAATGCCTTCATAAATCCCTGGGTTTTGGGTCCGGCAGATTTTCGATAACCAGGTTTTCGGGACCGCCAAAGTTTTTGATAACGATTGCACGCATGGTGAACAACCTTTCAATTTCATTTTCTCTCCCCGCGCATTCTCCGTAGCAAACCGTAGCAAAATAAATGGGGGTCTCAAGCATTCGACTGGGTGTCTTTGAATAACTCTTTCGGGTTGCGCGGCATGACCCGTTTTAGTCATTTCAAACGGGGAATTAATGGTTGAAGGTGAGCCCATCACTTGTTAGGTTTGCGACTGATTGACCAGTGAAAAAGGAAAGTCCAATCCGTGTTCTCTGCGTGGATGATCACCCGGTGGTGCGGGACGGCCTGAGGGCGATTATCGAGACGCAACGCGACATGCTGGTGGTTGACGAGGCGGGTGATGGCCAGGCGTGTGTCGCAAAATATCGTGAGCATCGGCCGGATGTCGTCGTGATGGATTTAAGAATGCCGGTCCTGGGAGGTGTGGATGCGGCCCTCCAAATTCGAAAGCAATTTCCCGAGGCCCGTATCATTGTCCTGACCACCTATGAGGGAGATGAGGACATTTACCGGGCGCTGGAGGCTGGAGTGCAGGGCTACCTTTCGAAGGTGAGTGTGCGGACAGAATTGCTCCACACGATCCGCGAAGTCCACGCCGGGCGGCGGCACATTTCCTCCTCGGCTGCGGCGCAATTGGCCAATCGCATCCCGCGCATCGATATAACTGAGCAGGAACGGCGGATTTTGGAACTGCTCGCAAAGGGACTGCGAAACAAGGAAATCGGGGCGTCGTTGAACATTGCGGAAGACACGGTAAAAGGCCATATCAAAAAGATTTTTGTAAAGTTGAACGTCATGGGTCGCACGGAGGCGGTCATCGAGGCATCACAACGCGGCATTATTCATTTGGGCCAGACGCAGACAACATCCGAGGGGGTTGGCGCGCCAAATCCAATGGGTTAGGTTACTCTTATCGTTTCATGCTCCAAGGAAAGTGACATCGAAGACGACATGGGCAAATGTGAGAAGCCATATCAGCCGTCGGCGTCAGTGCCGGAGGCTCTGGGCAACGGTTTCGATTTTCCTGGCGGCATTCGCGTTTTCTTATAATTCCCCGGCCGTTACAAATGATGTTCTTACTACTGCCGCCGAAATATTGTCACTAAGCCCCGGTCAGGTGGATCGGAGAATTCCCGTTTCAGTGACGGGTGTCGTGACTGTGGCCGAGCCAAATTGGCAGGGGAAATTTTTCGTGCAGGATTCCACGGCCGGCGTATTTGTGGTGAATACAAATGCCCCGCAACCGGCTGTGGGCGATGTCGTCCAGGTCACCGGCGTGAGTTTTCGCGGTGGGTATGCTCCCTGCATCATTAAGCCTTATTGGAAAAAGCTCGGGACGGCTCTTTTGCCCGAGGCCCGGCCGGTTTCGATCGAACGATTTATGTCCGGCGCCGAGGATGGGCAGCGCATCGAACTGCCTGCGATCGTCATTGCGGCGGCGCAATCGCAGATCGTAAAAAGCCGCGTCAGGTTGGAATTGAAATCCGGTTCGTTTCGCTATCGGGCGTTCATGCCATTTTCCGCGAATACACCTCCCGCTTCCCTGGTTGGGGCGACGGTCCGAATCAGAGGGACCGCGTCATCGTCCTTTAGCCGCTCGCTCAGGTACAAAATTTCGGTTTTTGTGTTTATGCCGGAAGAGTCCGATTTGATCGTCGATCACTCGCCAAACTTAAATATTTTGCAGAAACCGTTGACCCCATTAAATAGCATCGCGCGATATCACGGAGATAATTCCACCGACCCAAGAATTCGAGTCAAGGGCATTGTCACGTACCAACGGCCCGGTGAAGACATATTCCTGCACGATTCAACAGGTGGCCTGCGGGTGGAATGCCATGGGACCGATGTCTTTGCTCCGGGCACAGTTGTTGAAGCGGTCGGTTTTCCTGGTGCTGAGACGATTCTTCCCGTGCTGGAGGATGCGACTGTTATTAAGACAACAGAATCCGAAGAATCGGTCGTTCCCCGGAGCGATTCTATTCAGGACTTTTTTAAAGGCCTCCACCACGCGGATTTAGTATCCCTGCAGGGCAAGCTGCTGGACCGGTCTTTTCAGCCTCTGTCCACGGCCGATTCGTTGACCAACACGGATGGAGAGAATGTCTTGACATTCAAAAGCGACGGGAACTTTTTTTCCGTGGAAACTCCGGCTGCCGGGCAATTTGCCGGACTAGCGGCGATTCCCATTGGCAGCACGCTCCGGGTTTCCGGCATCTGCCTGCTGGACGCTGACGAGGGAGGCCATATCGTGGGTGTTCGGGTCGTGCCATTAAGCGCGGCGAGCATTCAGGTTCTGCAACGGCCAGGCTGGTGGTCACCCGAACGCTTGCTCGTTGCCGTTGCCATCCTGTTGGCCATCTTGCTGGCGGGAACTGTCTGGGGAGTGACCATTCTTCGCAAAAATGCGCTCTTAAACCTGTCCATCGCTGAGAAAATCAAAGCGCAGAACCAACTGCAGGAGGCCAACGATGAGCTTGAAACGCGTGTGCAGGAAAGGACCCGCAAATGGAAGGTCGAAATGAGCGCGCGCAAAAGAGCGGAAATCATTCTGTCGGAACGCACGCGGCTTGCGCAGGAATTGCACGACACACTGCTCCAGGGATTCACCGGCATCGGGCTGAAAATGGAAGCGTTTTGCAACAATCTGCCTCAGGATCTCGTTGCCTCGAAGGCGCAGATGCAGAAAATCCTAAAACAATCGGATGAATACCTGGACGAAGCGCGGCGATCGATCTGGCAATTGCGTTCCTCCTCTGTGGAAACTGCCGGAAATTTCCCGGAAGCTCTCAGGAAAGTAACACAAACGGGTGCTGGAAGGAACGGATGTCCGATTACAGTTTTCGACCATCGGTGATTGCAGCGAGCCCGATCAGGTAGTAGAAGACAATCTTCTGCGGATTTGCGAGGAGGCGGTTACCAACGCGGTTAAACACGCCGCCCCGCGGGAAATCGAAGTAACCCTCGAGTGCAATCCTGCGGAGTTGCGTTTGAGGATCCGGGACAACGGATGTGGCTTCACCCCGGGCAGCAAAAATGGGTCGACGAATGGGCACTTCGGTATTGTAGGCCTTCATGAGCGCACGAAAGCAATCGCCGGGAATTTGTCGATAAACAGCGGACCGGGCAAGGGGACCGAAGTCCTCGTTACGGTCGGTTGGCCGCCCGAATCCTGATTCGAATATGGTTGGTTGATTGTGCAATCAGTTCAAAATCGGAACCGTGGCCTGTTCTGGCAACGGCTCCAATTGCGTGCGGCATGTTTAAAATCCCGCAGGCCCCACCGCGCCAATCCAGCGGATCACTTTGGTCGGGTCTTTTGGGTCAATGTAAAAGAAATGGCACATCGTCGGCCTTACCGGCTTGAGATTGGGGTCATCGAACTTCATCCCAACTTTGCCGTGAAAAACTTTGAGTGTCGGGCTGTCCCAATACTCGACGACGTCATGATGAGCCGTAAAACCCGTGTCGATGAAGGCACGCAGATTCTCACGGATTGCTTCACGCCCGTGCCAATCCGCCACACCCAGGTTGCACACCGCATCCTCGGCAAAACAGTCCATGCCCTTGCCAAAGGTTTTGTCATCTATTTCTTTCCACATGGCCAAAAGCCAATCGGGAGCCGCCATTTTTGTAAAGGTGATCGTGTTCATGTCATTCTCCTTTTGCTTTGTTCATATCGACTGCAATTTTATTTTTTCTTTCAAACCGTTATTGGTCTGAAGCTATTGCCACCTTAACACGAGTTTGAATGGCTTCAATTACCTCCGGGGTAATAACAATGAAGACACGGCGATGATCGTGCTTTCATTGTTTTTTTGAATCGCGTGTCCGTTAAGCCGTTTTCCGATTGGCAATTTTCTTAAGTTTTTCGACGGTTTCTGTACCCTCGGTTTTTCAATTATTGTATACCGCTTGATACACAATGACCGGACTTGTCATCACTAAGAACTCCGCCATCCACGGCCAGGGTTGTTTCGCCGGCCGCGCGATTAAGGCCGGGGCGCGCGTTATCGAATATGTCGGCGAAAAAATCGACAAGATGGAATCCCTTCGCCGTTGCGAGGGCGGGAACGAATACATTTTCGCGCTGGACGAAACCCACGATCTGGACGGCTTTGTGGAGCATAACCTCGCGCGATTCATCAATCACAGTTGCGCGCCCAATTGCGAAGCTGAACCGGAAGGCGGAAAAATTTGGATTATCGCCCTGCGCGACATCGCGCCGGGTGAGGAGTTGACGTTCAACTACGGGTACGACCTGGTCGACTACCGCGATTACCCGTGCCATTGCGCTTCGGCCGGGTGCGCCGGCTATATTGTTGCGGCGGAATATCTCGAGGATATCCGAAACAGGTCCGCGCATTCAGCATCCAGTCATGCGCATTCCTGAAAGAATTCCCCAGGAATGTTCGCGCATTGAACCCGTCGTCGTTCTCATTTCAAATCATCGGCGGACAATTCTCCTCTCCTTGGAGGAACCGAAGGTGGTAGGGACGGCGCGCTGCGCCGTCACCGCCCGTAAAGCGGGCGGAACGAATCGCATGCGCTCGTCCAAACGACGGCTCACGGAGAGCGTGTTATTAATGTTGTTATCAGCCGGCCAGTGTTCAAAAATTCATTGTGACTACCATCATTGGACTATCCGGCAGCCTGCGCTCCGGATCATTCAATACGGCGCTGCTCCGCGCCGCCGCCGGCCTGATGCCGCCCGGCGCGCAACTGCTCGCCAAAACCATCCATGGCATCCCGCTCTATGATGGCGACGTCGAGGCCGCCGGCGGCATTCCCGGCGCCGTGCTTGAGTTGGGCGACGCCATCGCAAAGGCCGATGGCCTTCTCCTGGCGACACCGGAATACAACAACTCCCTTCCAGGCCCGTTCAAAAACGCCATTGATTGGCTCTCGCGCATTGAGGACGGCCCGCGGCCCGTTTTCACCGGCAAACCCGTCGCCGTCATTGGCGCATCACCCGGCCCATTCGGCACGCTGCTCTCGCAAGCCGCCTGGCTGCAAGTGCTGCGCACTTTGGAGACGCGGCCGTGGTTCGGCGGGCGCCTCCTTGTCTCCCGCGCGGCGGAAATGTTCAACCCTGCCGGTCAACTCACCGATGAGGGAACCAGAAAAAAACTGCAGGAATTTCTGGCGGGTTTCGTTAGCTTTGTTCAATCGAACCTCCTTTGATTTAGGATGCTCGGCTAAATCTGCGGATCCAAAAGTCCTTCTCACCCCGGCGCCGCCAAGTTTCGCCTGCGGGCCAGGCCCGCCAGTGACGCTGCTACGACTACCGGCAATCCACCCAGTCCACGTTTCCCATCGTCAAAGCAAAAATCCTCGAAATCCCCAACAAAACCGCGCATTTGCCCTAAAACCAATTCTCGTTTCCTGTTTCATTCCCTATACCCAAAAAATATGTACGCCCGACAGAGCCGCGACCCTGAGGGAGCGATTAGATGACCCCTCGCAGGCGTGAGTGCGGCGATCACGCTTGCTGACGCGCGCGGCTCTGCTCTTTGGAATTGGACATCCTGCACCGCGAGACGAATGCGCGTCTCGTTCACACCCACCAGCGCCAGAATATTCGAAAACCCCAATAAAACAACACATTTTGCCTCAAAAACAAATCTCGTTCACATCTTCAAAACCTACGCAAATAAAATGTGTCGTTCGTATCTGCCGTAGCGGCGCCGCATAGTGGCTGAGGCCATCGCCTCTCGCCGCGACGAAACCCGGTGAAGGTGGGTCGGACTTGCACAGCAATTGTTCCGCACCCTCTCAGGGCAGGCCAAAACACACATCCCCATTATACAGTCTCGTTGCGCGCCGCCGCCGCTAAAATATTCAAAAACCCCAACAAAAACGCATATTTCTCCCCAAAAACAAATCTCGTTGCGCGTTGCGTTCCCTATGCAAAAAAAATGTGTATGACTTCGCTGGGACACGTTCGGCGGGCAGAGAAAACCACGAAACTCTGGATTAGATCGTCGCTGCCTTCAATTTCCTCATTTTAGTTTTGTGACAGAAAAGCAAATTTTTGAGTCGATGGCTTAAAATGGTTTGCAGGTTCCCTTCGGGTCTTGTATGTTTCTTGCCAATAGTCGTAAAAGAACTCCAAATTCAGAAGCTTACCGATACTTTCCCGGAAATGACCAAAAGCGGTTGACGCACGACATGAACATTAAATCAGACAGAAAATCCCGGATGACGACAATGAGTCTGGCCGTGTGCCTCTTTTCGTCTCTTTTTTCTTTCGCCAGTTGGTCGCCCGCAGCGCCAGTGATTTCACCGATAGGGAACGTAACCTTGCCGGCTGGAAAATCGTTGATCATCCCCATTACAGTGACCGTGACGAACGGCAGGCCGCTGACGTTCACAATTACCGGAAGCACAAATGCGATGGCGATTGTGACGCACACCAATGATCCGTTCTGGAAGCTCAATGTGGCGCAGGCGTGCGCCCCGGGCGCGCCCGGGGCGTTCCAAATACCGTTTCGCGGGGGCATCGCGACGGTGACGAATGTGGGGGACTTGACGTTCATGCTGTTTCCCGAGTATGCGTCGAATACAGTTTCGATTTTTCAGGGGTTGTCGGATTCGGGATTTTATAACAGCAACACGATCTTTCACCGGGTGATCAATGGTTTTATCATCCAGGGTGGCGATCCGTTAACGAACGGAACCGGCGGACTGGTATTTCAATACAATGACGAATTTAATCCGCAGGCGATCTTTAGCGGGAACGGGCAGCTTGCGCTGGCAAATTCGGGCCAGAACACGGATGGCTCGCAATTTTTTGTGACTGAGGCGCCGTATCGGTATGGGGATTTTCAATACACGATCTTCGGGCAATTACTGAGGGGTTTCAACGTGTTGACGAATATCGAATCTACTGCAGTGGATACCAATAGCCGGCCGCTGGCCAACGAAATCATCACCCAGGCTTCGATGGTGCCGGACACAGCGGATACGGTGATCACGCTGGTGACGACAAATCGGGTGGGGGTGACAAACAAAGTCACGGTGATCGCAGACGACGGGGTTGGCGGGCGGGCGACAAATAGCTTCGTTGCAACTTCGGTGGCGGAGACCAGTACCAACGGTCAACCATTCTTTTGGGGCAACACAATCACAAATATCGTAGCCCCGGTGAATAAGCCGCTGACCAATGTCCTCAACGCGCTGGAAATGGACCGCGAGCCATTGTATTGGTATCCGTTCTACGGCGACGACGCTTCGGAAACCAATGCATCCTTCAATTATTTGACGACCAATTCCATCCTGAAATCGCTGACCTATAACGTGACCAATTCGGGAGGGCAGATAAAATTCATCGTGACGCCTGCCACAAATTTCACCGGGTATGTAGACTTTACCCTGATCGTGAGTTCCAGCAGCTCCTGGTACAACTACTACCAATTGGGTTATAGAGGTTCGAGTTTGCCGTCCTGGTATTACCTGACCTATTACTTCACTTTTGGCGATACGCCTATCAACGCTCAGGCGTCCCCGCCACCGCCGCAGCAGCCAGGGACGTTCACGAATTTATTGCTGGCGACATTCACGAACGGAGTGGCTGGAAGCGCGGTCACAAATTTTTCGGCGAGCGTCCAATGGGGAGACGATACGATCGGCGCCGCAGTTATCGGCACTAATACAGCGCGAATGAAAGAGGTGTTTGGTTCGCACGCTTACACAAATTCGGGGGTCTATCCGATCGCGATTACCATTCAAAGTGGGTTGGGCACCACGGTAGTAGTCACCAATGCGGTGACCGTGGTCCCGTCTCTGTTATTGGTACCCGCGGGAACGAATATCGAAGCGGCATGGCCGGCCTGGGCATACCAATTTGGCCTGCAAAGCTCTTCGAACCTGTTCGGCGCAGTCTGGGTCAACGTAACGAATTACCAGGCGTTGGTTGGATTTCAGAATGTAGTGACAAACGCGGCACCGGCCAAAGATCATTTTTTCCGGTTGAGGCAATAGGCCGTTATCCAGTCCGGTAGGGCGGCGCGGCACTCCCGCGCCGTCATCCAACAATCCACTAATCCGGCGCAACGCGCCCTATTCCGCGTCGTCCTTTACTCCCTGCATCCTCTTCGTCGGACATCCTGCACGCAGCCATCCATTGACGAACGGATCCAGGTCCCCATCCATCACGCCCTGGACGTTGCTGGTTTCGACGCCCGTTCGCAAATCTTTGACCATCCGATAGGGTTGAAAGACGTAACTGCGAATCTGATTGCCCCAGGAAATGCTGCCTTTCTCGCCGTAAAAACGTTCCATCTCGGCCTTTTGGGCGTCCACGCGCTGCGCGTAAATACGCGAGAGCAACAGGCGCATGGCCGTGGCGCGGTTCTGATGCTGTGAACGCTGGGTTTGCGATGCGACGACGAGACCGGTGGGAATATGCGTGATGCGGACCGCTGTTTCCACCTTGTTGACGTTCTGTCCGCCCTTGCCGCCGGAGCGGAACGTATCGACCTGAAATTCGTTCGGAGGAATAACGATGTCTGAATCCTCCTCCTCGATTTCGGCGATGACGTCCACGCTCGAAAAGCTCGTGTGGCGCCGTTTATTGGAATCAAATGGCGAAATGCGAACGAGACGATGCACGCCGCGTTCGGCCTTGGTAAAACCGTAGGCGTTCTCGCCCTGCAATAGCATCGTAACGCTCTTAAGGCCCGCGCCTTCACCGGGGAGCGCATCAGTCACTTCGACTTCCCAGCCGCGCGATTCCGCCCAGCGGGTGTACATACGCGACAGCATTTCCGCCCAGTCCTGCGCCTCCGTCCCGCCGGCGCCGGCATTGATGCTCAGGATGCAATTCTTCGAATCATGCGGGCCGTTCAGGAAGACCTTCAATTCGAGGGCGTCGAGATCCTTGATACATTTAGTGACATCGCGTTCGAGTTCAGTTTGCAATTGCAGCTGGGCAGCTTGAGGCTCGCCCTCACCCAGTTCGATCAGGTCGCGGAAATCCGCAAGCTGTTTCTCCGCCGCCAGCAACGGCTCGATTTTGTTGCGGAGAGAGTTGGACTCGTCGATGACCTGCTGCGC
Source organism: uncultured Verrucomicrobiae bacterium (assembly GCA_963845665.1). GTDB lineage: Bacteria > Verrucomicrobiota > Verrucomicrobiia > Limisphaerales > UBA11358 > UBA11358. The sequence continues at coordinate 1,000,136 of CAWJTA010000003.1, read as the reverse complement.
CCGTTCGCGATTGTTCCAGAAGCTCTCTTCCGCCATCAGGATGTTCAGCTCGCCGGCACGCTTTTGCGCGGCGGCAACGTCAAAGAAACCTCCGCAGGTGCGAAAGTTTATCAGCCGCAGTCTTTAACTGAACAGAAATGGTCTCGAACATCCGGAGAATATATAATCAAAATGAAAAAAGGAAAAAGGAAAAAGGATCTAGTTGATGCATTGAATGTCGTTGCGTGCGCATACGACGTAGCGCAGGTTTCCAAATCGGCAGGCCGCTCGAACGCGGAGGATGGTCCGATTTTTGAACCCGTTTCAACGTTTCAACATTCTAACGTTTCAACGTCCTCAGCTTGTGTCATCAGAGATGCAAGTTGCAAACGCCAAAAATGCCTTCAGGCAGTTTGCAAAAATAAAAAATCAAATTTTCAGAAGAAGTCACTGCTTCATGCGTAATGGCGTGAAGGATCGTTAGCCCTGCAACCGGCATTTGATTTGCTGAAAACCCCCGCTTGTCCCTTCATGCCCGGCCCTCAGCGAGGCCGGGCTGCGGTTGCTGGAAACATTTGGCTCTATGAGCGCGCTCCTGAATTTAGACTCAACAATCAACGACATCGCATGCATGACCGCCAGTGCGTGGCTTAATGCAAAAGGGAGGCGCGGATGACCGGCCGGCTGCTTTCGGTGAATGTGGGTCTGCCGCGCGAGATCACCTGGCACGGACAAACTGTCCGCACGGCCATTTGGAAGGATCCCGTTCACGGCAAACGCATGGTGCGGCGATTGAATATTGAGGGTGACGGGCAGGGAGATTTAGCCGGCCACGGGGGCGAGCACCGTGCCGTGTTCGTTTATCAGATCGATTCCTATCGCTACTGGCAGGATAAACTCCACCGCGCAGATTTCACATACGGACAATTTGGAGAAAACTTCACGGTCGAGGGTCTGCCCGATACGGAGGTCTGCATCGGTGACCAATATCGCATCGGTGGAGCGCTCTTCGAAGTCACCCAACCGCGAGTCACCTGCTATCGCGTCGGCATCAGAATGGACGAACCGCGGATGGCCGGTCTGTTGGTTGCTGACGGCAGGCCAGGCTTCTATCTTCGGGTGTTGCAGGAAGGCGAGGTCGAGGCCGGGGATGAAATCGTCAAAGTCCATGCCGGCCCTGAGGGCGTGAGCATTGCTGAGATCGATCGGCTGTTGTATCTGCCCGGCCATCCCCGGCAAAAGCTGGAGCAGGCGCTGCGAATCCCTGCCCTAAGTCCTGGCTGGAAGGTTTCCTTCCGGGAACTTCTCAACAAGGAGTTGAACGGAGGCGCTGTGACAGGCAATTGTGGTGTAACCCCTGAGGCGGAACCCACTGCCGCATGGTCGGGATTCCGTCCTTTGCGAGTCGTCCAGGTACGACAGGAGAGTGACAGCGTATTTTCCCTGGAACTTGCCCAGGCCGATGCCAAACCGCTCCCGATTGCTTTACCTGGGCAATTCGTTGTTGTGCGCCTGCGCACAGAGCAGGAGCGCCCGCTCTTGCGCAATTACTCGCTGTGCGGCCCTCCAGGCGCCGGGACCTGGCGCCTGGGAATAAAAAAGGAAACACATGGCGCCGCCAGCAATTACCTGGCCGATCACGTCCGGGCCGGCGACATTTTGGAAGTGAGCGCACCGAGGGGCAGCTTCGCTATGCAGCCCGGCGATCGGCCAGTCGTCTTGATTAGCGCGGGAATCGGAGTAACTCCAGTCCTGGCAATGTTGCACGCTCTGGCAGCCGGTGCATCCGTACGCCCGGCGTGGTGGATTCATGGAGCGCGCAACGGAAGCGAACACCCATTCGCCGGGGAGGCAAGGCGACTGGTTCAAAGCCTGCCTCATTGCCGGAGCTGCGTAATTTACAGCAAGCCGCGCCGCGAAGATGAGCCGGGTGTGCACTTCGATAGACCCGGGCATCTCAACGTGGCTCTGCTGGAAACTCTTGGCGTTGGCCGGGACTCGGATTTTTATCTTTGCGGACCAGGCGCATTCTTGCAGGACTTGACCGCCGGCCTCGCGAACTGGGGCGTCGCGCGTGAGCGGGTATTCACAGAAATTTTCGGCTCCGAAAAATCGATCACGCCTGGCCTGGTACGAACGTCCAGTCACTCTCCGCATCCGCCTGTGGGATTGTCCGGGACGGGGCCGCGCGTGTCTTTTGCGCGGAGTGGGCTTGCGGTTTCCTGGGATCCTGCGCTGAAGAGTCTGCTTGAGCTCGCTGAGGCCTGCGATGTGCCGGTCCGATGGTCGTGTCGAACTGGAGTTTGTCACACATGCGAAACCGCGCTTATCGCGGGCGCTGTCAGGTACGGCCCCGAGCCGCTCGAACCGCCGGCTGAGGGAAATCTCTTAACCTGCTGTTCCTGTCCTCAAGAGGATGTCGTCCTTGATCTATAACTTAAACATTGACACCTGGCTTATGAGCGCGTTTATGATTCCGGATTTGGAGGACCTGATTATGATTGAACCAGATAATCTTCGCTACACACGGTTGGCTCTTAGGAATGGGTCCGGCGCGATCCCGGCCCTCGGTTTTGGAACGCTGATTCCCGACCCCATCGCCACCAGAAACGCGACCAGGGCGGCGCTTGAGGCAGGATTTCGCGCCATCGACACCGCGGAACGTTATCGCACTGAAAAAGAGGTCGGCGAAGCGATGCAGGAAGTGTTCAAGACCGGGAAGATCAAACGGGAAGATGTGTTTGTGGCCACGAAACTTTGGAATACGAATCATCGTCCTGAGCGAGTCAAACCCGCCTTTGAGGCAAGCCTTAAGAAACTCCAACTCGACTACGTTGATCTTTATCTCATCCATACCCCTTTCGCCTTCCAACCTGGAGACGAGCAGGACCCGAGGGACGCAAAGGGCAATGTGATCTATGATAAAGGGGTGACGTTGTTGGATACATGGGAGGCGCTCGAGGAACTGCTGAAGGAGGGGAAGTGCAAAGCGATTGGGTTATCCGACGTCGATCTCGAAAAGGTGAAGGAGATTTTTGAGGCCTCAAGCATCAAGCCGGCGGTTGTTCACGTCGAATCCCATCCGTATCTCCCCGAATGGGAACTTTTGGAATATTGCCGGAAGAATGGAATCATACTTCAAGCGTTCGCCGCCCTCGGCCACAGTAGCGAGCCTAACTTGCTGGCGGATCCCGTCATCACCGCCGTCGCCGACCGGACTGGCAAAACTCCGGCTCAAGTCGTGCTCGCGTGGGCCATCCAACGCGGGACAGCGCTCCTGACCACATCAAAGACTCCCGGTCGAATCAGGGAAAACCTGGACGTCTCCACCCTCTCTCCAGACGCTATGCGGGAGATTAACGATGGAATTACGCTGCGCACGAGGTTCAATTCCGTCGTAAAGACCGGCGTTCCCGGCTTCATTCCCAGGGGAAAGTGACGATTCGACAATCGTCCTCGCACTCGATTCGGAATATCGGAACTCGCGGGTGGTATGCGTTATGCTACGGCTGGACCGTGCAACTCGGTTGCTGTACGCATTTTGAAAAACTTTCGATTCGTTTTATTCCTTTTTGTGAGCGCGCTCGCCGGCTTGGTCGGGTGTGAAGACCCGCGTGACGCGTTGAGCGGCTATGATATTGATGCGACTCATACGCGCTATATTGAACGCCCGCTTCCAAACGCGATTACAGATGACGTTCAGAAATTCATTAAGTCGAAAAGGATTCCACACGCAGACATTAGCGATATCACATACGGCGAGGATAACTCTGGTCGTCATGTGGCTATAATCATACAAGAGATTCCTACCTCACAAGGAATGGAGGTCAATGACTATATTCTTTACTATGACAAAGACAATGTCAGAACAAGCATTCGGACTTTCCACAGCAGGCGCAGTTGTTGAGTCTGGGGTTGGACCCATCCCGTCACAAGACTGAGGCTCCCGGCTTTAATCCAAATGTCCTATTCGTCCCATCTCAAATCCTCAGTCTAAATCCAATCCTGTTCAACCCTGCGGATATTGCGAGAACCACAGCCGCCCAAACCATCGAGCACGCCACCTCAGACCAAAGCCCTGCGTCCGAAAATGGCAGTGAATGTAGCGGATTTGGCAGCATCTCCGAGAGCAAATAGGCCAGCAAAACGTTTTGACCGGCTATACGGAACGGCTGCGCGAAAATATTGCCGGGCGAACGCTCCAAATAATCGAACGCCAGCCACAACGCCGCGGTCACCGCGCACGACCAAAGGCACCATGACGAGGTCGCGTCGTTCTTGCTGATGCCGTACAGCCGATTGAGCAGCAGCGCTGCGGTGGAAAATCCCGCGATGAATAGCAGCGTGAAATTCAAGCGTCGATTGCGGTCAAGGTAGTCAGGCGCGAGCAGCATCGCCGCCAGCAGCACGCCCGCCGTGGCAATCGCACCGTGTGAACCGAGCGTGTCAGCCAGGCTGACGACGTGATTCTCAAGCCAGAAATTCGAAAACGCTCCCTCGCGATCCGCCGGATAAAAACAAAACAACAATGCGACGCACCCCAACAAAGCCGTCCGGCGCGTGCGAAAGACGAGGAATACAACCATCGCCGTCAGATACGCCCATCCGATCAGGCCGAGGATACCGTACCAGCTTGTACGGATGGAAAATGGCGAGAACTCGATGATGCGTTCGCCGTTATCGCCATTGAATGTAACGGCGCACCAAATCATGCCAGCGAACCCGAGCAGCCGAAGGCCAACACTGAAAGTCTTCCAGAACGTCGCCGAAGCCCCGGCGCGGCGCGGCGAAATCGCGCAAAACGCGAGGATCGCCGATAAGAACATTATGTAATGCCATAATGTCGTTCCGCCGGATTCACCATTTACCATTAAGATTCCGATGGCGAGGAGCGACAGCGTGCGCATGACAGCATGCAGGAGGGTTTTCCAGAACGGCTCGCCTTTGCTCAGTCGCGCTCCGACCGCGAAGGGAATCGACATGCCCATCACGAACAAAAAGGCAGGGAAAACCAGGTCCACGAACGTCATTCCGCTCCCGTGCCGATGACGGTCGCTGAAATGGACCATCCAGTCCGGAATCAACCGATGTGGCGCCCCCGCTATGTCGTTCACGTAGATCATCGTGAACATCACGAAACCTCTCAATGCGTCGATGGACGTGACCCGTGCGGGCGTGAGTGTTTTTTGCTTCTCAGCCACGCCGGGCGCGTCGGCCATTGAAGGGGATGTCATGAGTTCACTATGCAAAAATGTCTGTCTTCCAACAATCGAAAAGGCATGGCGAGGTTGTTTGCTTTTTTAGCGAAATAGCTTACTCGCCGACTGGCAAATAGAGATGGGCGATTTGCGAGCCAAATATGAGGCCGCCCTCTGGTCTGCCGCAACGATAACGTTAATGTAACACTGTAAGCAATTGATAATCAACAATCTATGAAATGTAACAGCGTGTAACAAATTGTGTAACACTGTAAGCCGTTATGGCCCAACGATGTAACAATGTAACACGATTTCCAACACATCTATATTCACTGACCGTCCTGCTTTCGTCATTCCATCTCTACGTTTCGACGCTTCAGCGATCCTTTCGTTCCACTGAAAAGAGCGAGGAACTCGTGGCGAGGCTTTTGCCTTTTTCCTTTTGCATATTTCGTTTTTAATTCCAGCCCGTGAGCCTGTCCTCATACACTCTGTTGGCCGCCGGATCACTGTTTGTGATCGTGGATCCATTGGCCACGGCTCCCATTTTTCTGGCCATGACGCCGACCAACACTCGCGAGCAGCGTCTGCGCATGGCCGGGCTGGCCTCTATCACGATGGCCGTCGTGTTGTTGGGTTTCGCGCTGGCAGGTCCGGCCATTTTCAAAATTTTTGGCATTACCATCCCGGCGTTCGAAATTGCGGCGAGCATCATATTGCTCATTGTCGCGCTCGACATGCTGCGAGTGCAGCGCTCGCGCGTCCAGCAAACTCAGGAAGAAGCCCAGGCCGGTGTCGAGAAGACGGACATTGCCATTACTCCGCTGGCGATTCCGATGCTGGCCGGGCCCGGCGCGATTTCGACAACCATTTTACTCCAGAACGAGGCAACGACCATTTCAGAACACCTGGCCTTATACGCCTCTATCATCGCCGTGTCCGCGGCGACTTATTTGATCTTTTGGCTCGCCGTCCGCAGCGCGCGCTGGCTCAATCCCATTGCCATGAGCATTGCCATTCGCGTCATGGGACTGGTGCTCGCCGCAGTGGCCGTACAATTCATGCTCAATGCCATTCAAGCGTTTCATCATGAACTCATTTCTGCGCCACCGAGCTAAACGTTGAAGCGTTGAACCGGCTAAATCGGTGTCTGCCGAGAACTCTTGTGGACCACGGTAAAGTTCCATTGCTATCCCCTCTCCGTTCCCAATGGTGGCCCCGGTGCAAACCGGTTACCGGTCCCCTTTCCCGGCGATGACCGCAAACCATGTTCCCGAAGCGCAAAACACCACACTGCATCCCACGCAGAACCAAATCAAAAACGGCGACGGCAGATAATTGTACGCGCCGATCGCGCCGCCCGCCGAAAGCGCGCCGCACAGGAATGAATAGAACGCACTGGCTCGTGCATTTTGAGAGCTCTTGTAAAGAATCAAATCCATTGCCCTGGCCTCTTTCGCCAGGGCGGTGGCGCAGTCATCCGAACAAACGATTTGACGCGATGCGGACGACCTGCCGCAAGCGGCGCACACGGCCCGCCCGCACCAGGCGCAAATGCCAACGGCTTCGGCCTGGTGCATCGCGCATTTCATTGGGCGTGGGTGCGAAGCAAAACTTCGCCGCAAATGGCCTGTGCCGCTTGCGGCCGTCCGAGAGCCCTGGCGGCCCTGGCCATATCGGAAAGCTTTTTTGATCCGGTCAATTGTTCAACCCGGAATGGCAAGTCCTCCACCCGGTTGGCTTTGGCCGCCGCGCCGCGTTCCAGGAGAAAATCGCTGTTGGCCGCTTCCTGGCCAGGAATGGGATTTAAAATGAACAGCGGCTTGCCCATCGCCAGCGCTTCGGAAGTCGTTAATCCGCCCGGCTTGGTGATGATGAGTTCGGCTATGGCCATCAATTCATGCATGTTTGAGGAAAATCCCAGGACATGCGTCGGGTGTTTGTGGTCGCGGGCAGCCAATTCCCGCCGCAATTTTTCATTGCGTCCGGCAACCACGACCGTTTGGAATTGTCCCGCGGCTTTGTCCAATTCAGTTAAAATTTCCGCGACCGGGCCCATGCCAAAACCACCACCGAGGACGAGCATGACAGGAAGGTCGTCTCGCAGGCCGTACGCCTTGCGAACAGCTTTGGCATCCGGCTTAGAGGAAAATTTTGCAGAGATGGGTATGCCCGTTACGACGATCGATTCCGGCGAAACGCCCCGAGCCACCAGGCGCGCCCGGGTTTCTTCGGCGGCCACACAGTAGAGATCCACGCACGAATCCATCCAGAGCGCGTGTGCTTCAAAATCGGTGACGACCGTGGCGACAAATGGATGCGGCGTTTTGGCGGTCTTTTTCAGGAGGCCGAGCAACTCATGCGGCTGAAAATGGGTGCAAAGGACGGCATCTGGCCTGAACGCCTGCAGATGCTTTTTGAATCTGTTGCGCGAGGCGCTGGGGAAGGCTCGGGACCATTTGTTGAATCGTTTGACAAGTTTCGGATTGTCCGTCTTGCTGAACAGCATCCCCCAAAGTTCCGGCGCGTGCTCGACGAATTTGACGTAGCCGTCGGCGTAAATTTTTTTGTGAAGGGGCGAAAAAAATTTGAGAAGATCCACGCGTTCAACCGTGTCATCGGGCCGCAAAGCGCGCCAGGCCTCTTCCAGCGCGGCCGCCGCCGCATTGTGGCCCCCGCCCGCGGTGACCGTTGCTATGAGAATGCGCATGAAGTTAATTAAGCCATAGATGAAACACAGATGAAACACAGATTTTTGAGGGAGGGGCGTTCGAGGCTGAATTGCGCACGGAGATCATGAGCATTCGATTTCGCGCTTGCGTCGTGGAGCAGAGCGCGACACCGCTCGAATGCGCGGTGCCATGCGAATTGGACGACTCGGCCGATTCCAAAGCGGTGTCATCCCGACGCGTCGGGGCACTCCATGACCGTTCGGTGGTTCATGCGGTGAGGAATGCTCGTGTGGCATTGGCTCGACGAAACGTCAAGGCTTCATGCCTTTGCGAATATTCTGTGAATAATTTCCAATATGATATTCTGTTCACCGCGAACGGCGAAACTACGCTGTCACTATGCTCGAAACCATTTCTAACGCCACAGGCAACGGCGTTGATTTTAAAAAGACCAAACGTCAAAAAAATTCAACTGCGGCGCATTCCGTTGACCGGCTGCCGCCCCATGCCACCGAAATGGAGCAAGGCGTCCTGGGCTGCATTCTGGTCTCGCCCAACGATTGCATGGGAGAATGCATCGAAAAATTGAAGGACAACGGCAAGGAAGCGTTCTATGACCTGCGGCACCAGACGATTTACGAGGCGCTGACCACGATGTTTGACACACGCGAAGCCATCGACATCATCACCCTCCAGCAAAAGCTCAAAGACAAGGGACTGCTCGATCAGATTGGCGGAATTCCGTATCTGTCGCAATTACAGGACTCCGTACCCAGCGCCGCCAACCTGTCGTACTACCTGGAAAGCGTCCGTGAGAAATATCTGTTGCGCCGCATGATCTCCATTTGCACCGAAGTCGTCGGGCGCGTTTACGATTATGAAGGCGAAGTGGACACGCTGCTGGATGAAGTGGAACGCGACGTGTTGCGCATTTCCGAGTCCCGCGCCCAGGGCGAAGTGCTGACGACCAAGGATCTCGTCGGCAAAGCCATCGGCACCATCGAGAATTTTTTCAACCGCAAAGGTTCGCTCTCGGGAGTCGGTACAGGCTTCCCCGACATGGACCGGATGACAGACGGATTGCACCCGGCAGAAATGATCGTGATTGCGGCCCGTCCGAGCATGGGAAAGACGTCGCTGGCCATGAATATAGTCGAGCATGTCGCGCTCGAGGAGAAGCTGCCGGTGGGCGTGTTCAGCCTGGAAATGTCGGCCGAATCGCTCATTTTGCGCATGATGTGCTCCATCGCGCGCGTGAATTTGCGCTCGATCCGCGACGGGTTTATGAGCGAAGCCGATTTCCCCAAGCTGACGAATGCCGCGGGAAAACTCGCCAACTCGAAATTATTCATAGATGACACCGCCGGACTGTCCATCCTTCAATTGCGCGCCCGGGCACGGCGGCTGTCACAACAACATGGGATCAAACTTTTTGTGATTGATTATTTGCAGCTTCTCCATTCTACTGGTCGTCGTTCGCAGGACAATCGTCAGCAGGAAATAGCCGACATCTCCAGCGGCATCAAGGCGCTTGCAAAAGAGTTGAAAGTGCCCGTGATCGTGCTCTCGCAGTTGAATCGCGAACTCGAAAAAGATAAAAGCCGCAAACCGCGCTTAAGCGATTTGCGCGAATCGGGCGCGATTGAACAGGACGCCGATCTGGTTGGGTTGTTATATAAACCTGACGCAGGCGACGAAGAAGATGGATCGGGACCGGCCGAGAGCGATGGTGTGCCTGTGAATTTGTTGATAGCCAAACAGCGCAACGGCCCGACAGGCGACGTTAATTTGACATTTCTGAAACCATACACGCGATTTGAGAGCGCAGCCAAAGTTAGCGATGAAGACATGCCCGGATAGTAGCCGATGAAATTTTTTTTCCGCTTTCCTGTACTTTGGCTGTTACTTGCCTGCGCCTTCACGGCGCAGTCGCAGGAGGCGCTGGGTCCCAAAATTGACCAGGTCAATATCCAATACATCGGCCCGGCTTCAGTCAGCGAACAATTCATCCGCTCCCACATCCAGCTCAAACCTGGAGACCTCTACCTGTCCCCCGCGACGGAAAATGATATCCATTCGCTCTATGGCACCGGCCAGTTCTACAACATCCGCGTGGCCGTGGACCAGTCCACCAACGGCAACGGCAACGTCAATTTGACCTATGTCGTGCAGGTCAAGCCGCGCCTGACGGAAATCAAGATCGTCGGCAATAAAAAAATCCGCACGCGAAAAATCCGCAAAAAGATTACCACCAAAGTCGGCGAGCCGCTGGACGAAGAAAAGCTCTTCATGGACTGCCTGGCCATCCAGGATTATTACGAAAAAGAGGGTTTTCCCGGCACAACTGTCCGTTACGTTCCTGACATAGACGAATCAGCCGGGACGGGCGTCGCCACATTTGAAATCACCGAGGGCCGCAAGATGAAGATCACCCACATCGAATTCATCGGCGCCAAAGCATTTTCACAATGGAAATTGCGCCACCAGATCAAGACCCGCCAGCACTGGATGTTTTCCTGGATCACCAGCAGCGATTTATACAAGGAAGACCAGTTTCAGGACGACAAGGATACTCTGGTGGATTTTTATCGCAGCCACGGTTACCTGGACTTTGAAATCAAGGATGTGCAGTTCAAGCATCCCACGCCCAATACGATGGTGATTCAATTTTACGTGTATGAGGGCCGCCAATACCGAGTGGGCGCCGTTACATTGACCGGCGCCACATTGCTGCCCGCCGCGGCGCTCGACGCTCACTTCAATGCCGGCCCGGAACCAAGACCCAAATTCAGCCTCGCTTACGCCAAATGGGCCCGACTGATAAAGTTCAACAAGGATTTTAAGATGAAAACCGGTGACATCTTTACTCCAGACGGGCTGGACACGAATTGCACTGCCATCCAGGATTTCTATGGCAGCCAGGGATTCATTGACGTGCGGTTGGGGGATGGGCTGAGCGTCCAGCAAATTCCGAACGTGGAAATGGGCACGATGGACCTGGCATTCAATGTTCAGGAAGGCCGGAAAACATATGTCGAAAAAATTGATATTCGCGGCAATATCAAGACCAAGGACAAAGTCATCCGCCGTGAACTGGCGATTTCTCCCGGCGATGTGTTCGACATGGTGCGCGTCAGGCTTAGCCAGGAACGCCTTGAAGGCATGGGCTATTTTTCCAGCGTCGATTTGCGGCCCACGCCGACCGAGCCGCCCATCGCCGGACGCGATGATTTGCTCGTCAATGTGCAGGAAAAACCCACGGGCAATTTTACGGTCGGCGCGGGGTACAGTTCTGTCGAGGCGCTCGTTGGTTTCGCGGACGTTTCCCAGGCCAATTTCGATTTATTCAACTTCCCCACTTTCACCGGCGCCGGCCAGCAGGCGCGCTTGCACGTCCAGCTCGGCCGTTTGGACCAGGAATACGAACTCTCACTTGTCGAGCCTTGGTTCCTGAATCGAAAGCTGGCCCTCGGAGTGGACCTTTACCGCTGGGTTTGGGATTTCGAGAGCGTCAACAACGTCTTTAATGAAACCCGCACTGGAGTGCGCATCAGCCTCACCAGCGCCCTTTTCCACAGCGATTTTTGGCGGGGAACCATCTTTTACAATCCCGAAATTGTGGGCATCGATTTAAATGGTGGATGGAACGGAAACATGCAGGTAATTAGCTCGTCCCCGGGCAGCCCAGTCGGTCCTACCATCGGGGTCAATCAGGGCCAAAATGTGCCAGACGCTATCCTGGAACAAGTGGGCGACCATTTTTTCAATCGTTTTGGAGGAAGCCTGATTTATGACAAACGCAACAATCCTGCCGGCTACTCCACCTGGGGCCGCACGTTTGAGTTGGATCCCACATTCAGCGCCGGCGACCAAAGCTTTTACAAACTCCAGGCTAAAACATCGTGGTTTTTCCCAGGCCTGTTTTCAGGTCACATTCTCGAACTGGATGGCCAGATTGGCACTGCAAAAGCCGTCAGTGGCGGCGAGGATGTTCCATTCTACGATCGCTATTTCCTCGGTGGCGAATACGACCTGCGGGGTTTCAAATACCGCAACATTGCTCCGCGCGAGGTAAATCCTAATTTTGCACCAAACGTCTTCAATGAACCAATCGGTGGCGACAGCTACTACGCTGCTACCATTGAATACAGCCTGCCCATTATCGAAAAGGAAGGCAGCTTCGGCCTCCGTTTCGCCATGTTCTATGATGTTGGCTCTGTCGGATCCGGGCCCTGGACCTTTAGCGGCAATTTTAACGACGACTGGGGCGTTGGCCTGCGATTAAATATTCCGCGCCTGGGCCCCTTCCGCATCGACTACGGCATTCCGATCACGCATGATCAATACAATGGCGCGTCCGGACAATTTCAGTTCAGTGGCGGCTACCAACGTCAATTTTAATATGCACACCGCCATGCCATTTCCTGTTTTCCAAAGGAGCCGCTTCAACGCCGGCGCTTTCCTCGTCGGATTGGCGCTGCTTCTATTTCCGCTCATATCAAGGGCCCAAATGATCTCGCCCGCCAGCCTGCCCCTATATTTCCAGGCGAACAGTGCTCAGACCGAATTCCTTTCCAGCGGCAACGGTTATCAGTTTGCAATTTCCGCTTCTGGCGTCCAAATGGCCTTGCGCGAATCCCGCGATCACGCCGCTACGGCACAAATGCGCTTTGCGGGAGGAAATCCCGCCGCGCAAATCCACGGCGCGGGCGAAATGCCGGGCAAGATAAATTACCTCATCGGCAACGACCCCTCAAAATGGCAAACCGATTTGCCGACCTTTGCCAATGTACAGGTTTCGGAATTGTATCCGGGAATCAACATGATCTTCCATGGTAACCAGCGCCAACTGGAATATGATTTTACAATCGCTCCCGGCGCCGACCCAAACGCAATCAAAATGCAGTTCGGTGGCGTGGATAATATCTCGGTCACACCTCAGGGAGACCTCGTACTAAAAATCGGGACCCACGAACTCCGCCAGCCCGCGCCTGAAATTTACCAAACCATCGGCGGCGCTCGCAAAATGATTGCCGGCGGCTACAAAATCCTCGATTCACGGAGCGTTGCTTTTTATGCCGGCGAATATGACCGCTCCCGGCCCCTCGTCATTGACCCGGTCTTAGGCTATTCGACATTCTTTGGCGGTAATGTTGGCGACACGGCTTGGGCGACGACGCTTGACATAAACAACAGTATTTACATCGCTGGTGAGACATTCTCGACTAAGTTTTTTACAGCTGGCGCGGTCCAAACTAATTTTGCGGGAGGCCCGGTCAATGGTGACGCATTCGTGGCAAAATTCGATTCGACCCAAACAAACCTGATCTACCTTACGTACGTCGGCGGCACTGCCGACGATCTCGCAGTCGGCCTGGCCGTGGATCAGGCTGGAAATGCGTTCATAGGAGGCTACACCGATTCGACAAATTTTCCGACAACCAATGCTTTATACGCCAAAATCCCCGCCGCTTACAATTCCTCTTTCCGCTCCCAACCGGGAAGCGGTTTCGTGTCTGAATTGAACACAAATGGAACCTCTTTGATGTACTCCACATATCTGGGAGGAAATTCTGCAAATTTCGTTGAGTCCATCGCGTTGGATTCGGCAGATAATGTCTATGCCGTCGGATATACTTATGCGACGAATTTTCCGGTCACCGCGAACGCCCTCCAGACCCGCCTTCAGTCCACTAACGGAACCGCTTTTCTTAATCCGAACGGATTTGTGACGGAAATCGCATCCAACGACGCAAGCCTCGTCTACTCGAGCTACCTCGGCGGCACGAATTACGACGCTGCGTTGGGTGTAACCGTTGATACCAATAGTAACGTATATGTTTGCGGCTACACTGCGTCTTATAATTTTCCAACGTGGAATACGCCCGCCAATCTGCGAGGCGGGCGCTTTTTAAACGGAGTGACAAATCAAGCAAGCGTCCGTTTTTTGTTTGACGCCTTCGTTACAAAATTTCCTCCGCTTAGTGGAGCAATTTCGCCGGCCGCTCAAAAATCCTTCTATTCGACTTTTTTGGGCGGCACCAACAATGATGGCGCCAGCGGTATTGCCGCGGACGCGGCGGGAAACGCGTACGTGACTGGTTGGACGTCTTCGACCAATTTTCCCGTAATCAATACGCCCATAAACATGCTCACGTCCTTCCTGACCACCAATGGAAACTCTGGCCCGGTGGCCACGAATGCCTTTTTAACTAAAATTGGCCCAAACGGATCGGTCAGCAATTCGGTCGTATTCGGCGGCAACCTGGTGGACCTTGGCTACAAAGTCGCCGTGGACCAGGCCGGCGACGCATTTGTCGTTGGCACGGAAACTTCCTACACCAATTTTCCAACGAGGAACGCTTTCGGTTCCCTTCTGGCGACGAACTCCTCCGGAGTTGGCTACAGCGATGCCTTCGTAACCGGGATCGACGCCGAGTGGACCAATGTTTTATATTCTGTTTGCATTGGTGGAAATCTGAACACGGAGGGGCACGGTATCGCGTTGGATTCTTCGACCAACGTTTATATTACGGGGGCGACGCTGGCCACCAATTATCCGACGATCAATGCCGGCCGCTTTTCGTTTAACGGGACCAATGTCATCAACGGCACCAATTATATCAGCGGAACCAGATTCACCGGAACAAACGATGCCTTTTTAACTGAGATCATCTTCGCGCCGAACGCCGTGAACATTTCAGGCATTGAGCCTACCAACGACGTGACGGTCGGTCTCGGGGCAACCGTGACGTTTGGCGTCACTGCAACCGGAGGAAGCGGGCAGGTTCTCTATCAATGGCAAAAAGGCGGGACCAATCTTGTAAACAAGGGCCGTATCATCGGCGCGAATTCTCCGACACTGACCATTACCAATGCCCAACCCAGTGACAGCAGCGTCAGCAACATTGATTATAGCCTTATCGTTAACTATCCGGGCCTTATCGTTTCATCTACCAATACATATACAAATGAACTTGTAGAATCCAACATTGTCTTGTCAGTCCTGCCGACGCCTTACATCGCGGTGGCTCTTACCAATCAAATTGTTTTAGCTGGTGCTACTGTGGATTTCTCCGCCGTAGCCAGTGGGTCCCCGATAAATTATATTTGGGGATATAGTAACAGCGTCGAGTTCCACCAGGTTACAAATACCGCCCAAATCAGCGGAATGACGAACTCGACGTTGACCATCACTGACGCTCAACCGACTAATGATGGATTCTATGAAATCGTTGTGCAGTATAACCATAATCTTAGCGACATTAACACCAATTCCGGCGCGCTCCTAACAGTCGTCGAGCCCCTGTCCATCGTCACTGCTCCCACCAACGAAATCGTCAGTGCCGGTTCCACGGTCAGCTTCACCGTAGTTGCCAGCGGTTCTCCATTGTCCTATCAATGGTCGAACAGCGTCACGGGAACATTCCTCACAGACGGGACCAATATCAGCGGCGCCGCCAGCAGCACATTGACCATCACCAATGTGCAAACAGCCGATGCAGGAACCTATACCGTCTTTGTCAACAACGGCCAACCCTACACATTCCTCAGCGGGTCCACCAATCTCAGCGCTACGCTGACGGTCACACCTGCCTCGGATCCCGTTTTCACTGGCTTCGCACCGGTGGCGGGCGGTCCTGGCAGCGGAATCGTCTTGAGTGGAACCGGTGGAACCACCAACGGCACCTACTACGTCCTGACCTCGTCGAACATGTTGGTACCCATAACCCAGTGGACGCCGATGGCGACCAATCGGTTCAATAGTATGGGCCAGTTTATCTTTACCAATCCTGTTTCGACAAACGGATCGCAGTTCTTCATTCTCAAACAGCCGTAGCTCAAATTGCGTAGCATCAAGCGCGAGCTTGATCACCTTTAAAACGGCGCGGCATCGCCGGTACGAACGAAATTTGTCAGATTCGCCTGGCAGCGAGCGTCAGGTCGCTCTATTTTTCCGGCTTTATCGCCGCGAATTTTGTTCCATTTTCAATTTTAAATTTCTAATTTCATTCAATGAAAGCCGCCTGGTCTGTCCTCGCTTTGCTCATCTCCGCGCTGCTCGCGGCGGCCGACACTTATGAGCCCGTTGCCGGCGTCCCGCCTGCCCCACAGCGCGAGTTTCGCGGCGCCTGGGTCGCCACGGTCGGAAATAAAGATTGGCCTTCCGCGCCGGGCTTGAGCGTGGCGCAGCAAAAAGCCGAATTAATTTCCCTCCTTGATACCGCGGTTCGGTTAAAACTCAATACAGTGGTGCTCCAGGTGCGTCCGGCTTGCGACGCGTTTTACGCCTCAACCATCGAACCCTGGTCGGAATATTTGACCGGGGTCCAGGGGCGGGCGCCGCAGCCCTTTTACGATCCGCTGGCCTTTGCCGTCGAGGAGGCGCACCGGCGTGGATTGGAAGTGCACGCGTGGTTCAATCCGTTTCGCGCGCGCGGTTCGGTGCTCTCGCCGCCCGCTCCCAATTTTATCGGCCGTACCCACCCTGCGTGGGTGCGCAGATACGGCGACGGCCTTTGGCTCGACCCGGGCGATCCCGCCGTTCGCGATTACGTCGTCCGTGTCATCATGGACGTTGTGCGGCGCTACGACGTGGATGGCGTGCAATTCGACGACTATTTTTACCCTTACCCCGTCAGTTCCGATCGAGGGACGCAAATCCCGTTTCCCGATGACGCGACCTGGAGAACTTTTGGACAGCACAGCGGTTTGAGTCGCGAAAACTGGCGGCGGCAAAATATCAATCAATTCATCGAAAGCATTTATCAGAACATCAAGGCCGCGAAGCCGTGGGTGAAATTCGGAGTCAGTCCGTTTGGCATTTGGCAGCCGGGTTATCCGCCGTCGGTGCGGGGTTTCAACGCATATGCTGAGTTATACGCAGACTCGCGGCTGTGGCTGGCAAATGGATGGGTGGACTATTTATCGCCGCAACTTTATTGGACCATCAATGCGCCTGCGCAGGGCTTTCAAACCTTGCTGGGCTGGTGGGAGGCGCAGAACGTAAAGGCCCGCAACCTTTGGCCTGGAATGGCCGCTTTCGTGGCCGGCACGAAATTTCCCGTGACCGAAATCGGGCGACAAATCCAGGCCACACGTGCCCAGCGGGGCGCAAGCGGTGAAATTTTCTTTGAGATGCGAAACTTTCAGGTCAATCCGGCGCTCGCCGCCGTGGTCGCCGGCGAATATGCCCAGCCTGCCCTTGTCCCGCCATCGCCATGGCTGCAGACGGCTTTGCCTGGCCGGCCGGCATTGGTCGCAAGGGAGCAGCCGGGCGATTTGACGGTTCAATGGGCCTTGCCTGGCCCGGGGCCTGCGAAATGGCTCGTGCAATTTTGCGGACCTGATGACGCCTGGAAAACGGCTATTTTGCCTGGATACCAAACCATCCAAACATTCTCGTTCTCGCCGCGATTCATTTCAGTCCGCGCCATGGACCGCGCAGACAATTTAGGACCCGCCGCCGTCATCGGCAGGAGAAACCAGCCAACCACGCCGGGGCTCGCACCGCGCCCTGCGCCCGTTGCTCCGCCGAAGAGCTTCTGGAGTTCGTTTCCGAGGAATTAAAGAAGAGTTCGTGAGCTACAAATATGCTCAGACAAGACACCGAATGGGTGTCAGTAATTTGCGATTTACGATTTACGATTTACGCGTCGAGCGGTGTGCCTAAGGTTTTAGGCGGTTCGAACGGATGCGTGCACTTGCGGTAAAGCGATGTGGCAAGTGAGGGCGAGTTTAAGGGCAAATATTACCAATGACTCTGGCATTTGAAAAGTCGCGTAAATCGTAAATCTCAAATCATAAATAGGAAAGTCGGTTTTGGAAGGGGTGTAAGCCGAATTTTGTCCCGCTTGTTTGAACGGTGAGAATCATTTGTCTGCGCAGCCGATACCCGAAACCCGTTTTGCTTTCGCGAAACATGGAGCGGGCAGCTCCGGGGTTTCCTATTTGGCCTTGCACCCGATGGGGTTTTCCGTGCCGCGTCGCTTACGCTTCGCGCGGTGCGCTCTTACCGCACCTTTTCACCATCACCGCCGGTTCGCGCCAGCGGCTGTCTATTTTCTGTGGCACTGTCCGTCGGGAGTTTGTGCTCCCTCCCGCGTGTATCCCCGCTTTAAAAACAGGGTTACGCGGCATCGCGCCCTCTGGTGTTCGGACTTTCCTCCCCGCTCTTTCTAAAACCGACCCATCCGGCAAACCGAGTCAGTTACAGAAAGAGCGGGGCGATTCTCCGCCCTTCCAAAACCAGTTTTAAATTATCAAAAAATCAGGCATTTTCAAGGTAAATATCCTGAAAACTCAATGAGAGCCGGCAAGTATTGCCAGAACAGCAATTCGGATTTTTGACGGTCTATTTTTCGCGGGTAAAGACGAGCAGCACGTTAGTTTGCGACAGATCGCTACAGACCAACTCGACGACTGTATCCACAGAACCACAAACTCATAAACAAAAATGCCATTATTATTTTCATAATAATGGCATTTTTGTTTTGAAGTTGTTCCAGTTTTACGCTGTCGTGGCCATTTCGGGCTCGGGCGTGTCAAGGAAGCCTTGCAAATGACGCACCCGGGTCGGGTGACGCAATTTGCGCAGTGCTTTGGCCTCGATCTGGCGGATGCGCTCGCGGGTGACGTTGTACATCTTGCCGATTTCCTCAAGCGTGCGCTCGTATCCATCCAGCAGGCCGAAACGCATTTCAAGGATTTTGCGCTCCCGCTCTGTCAGGGTGGTCAGCACATCGCTCAATTTTTCACGGAGCAAGCTGTAGCTGGTCACATCGGACGGATTCTCCGCCGATTTGTCCTCGATGAAATCGCCCACGCTCACGTCGCCGTCGTCGCCGACGGGCGCGTGCAATGACACCGGCTGTTGCGCCATTTTCAGGAGCGCATGGATGCGGGCGACCGGCATGTGCATTTCGTCCGCCAATTCCTCCGGTGTCGGCTCGCGGCCCATTTCCTGGGTCAACTGTTTTTGCGCGCGCCAGAGCTTGTTCATGATTTCGATCATGTGCACCGGAATACGGATGGTGCGCGCCTGATCCGCGATGGAACGCGTAATGGCCTGACGAATCCACCAAATGGCGTAAGTCGAAAACTTGTAGCCGCGCCGATACTCAAATTTTTCGACGCCCTTCATCAAGCCGATGTTCCCTTCCTGGATCAAATCCAGGAACGACTGGCCGCGGTTGGTGTATTTTTTGGCGACCGATACGACAAGGCGCAGGTTGGCCTCGGCCATGTGCGTTTTGGCCTTGAGACCGCGTTCAGCGGCGGCTTTCAGGTCGGAGAACGCCTGGAAAAATTCCTCGCGCGACATCCGCACGAATTGTTCGAGCGTTTGCAGCTTCGCGCGCTCGGCATCCAGGGCCGTGCGGCGTTCGCCGTTGGTCCGTTGCGTCTCCAATTCCTGAACGTGGCGGAGGCTGGCCTGAAATTTCTCATGGACGTTTCCGGCCACAACGATCATTTCCTCAACGACCTTTTGCTTGTAATAAAATTTCGGGAACATTTCCTGGAGCTTCACGCCGGCCTTTTTCACTTCGCGCGCGAGCTTTTCCTTACGGCCCTTTTGCTGGGCCTTTTGCCAGCCGAAATATTTTTCGTCCACTTTTTCGTCCAGCGCATGGACCTTTTTGATGAGCTTGCGCAATTCGCGCAGATGGCCTTCGCGATTGGCGACTTTTTTGTCCACAATCACGCGGTCGAAACGCTCTTTAGGCGGCTCGGACAGCAATTTCTCGGCGATGGCGATATGTTCCTTGGCCGTGAAACCCAGGCCATAGACGATCGTCTTCATCGAGACTTCCGCTTCCTCGATCTTCTTGCAAATCTCAACTTCCTGTTCGCGCGTGAGCAGGGGAACCTTGCCCATCTGGTTCATGTACATGCGAACCGGGTCGTCCAGAATTTCCAGGCGCGCTTCGTCATCCTCCTCAGCCTGGGTGGGCTCGGGCTGCTTGGCTCGCTCGGCTTCGGCGCTGTCCATGACGATCTCCACGTCCAGGCTGCGAAGCTTGGACATCAATGCGTCCAGATCGTCCGGATTGAGATTGTCCGGCAGAACGTCGTTGATATCGTCATAAGTGACGTAGCCGTGCTCCTGCGCCAAGTGCAACAGAGTTTTAATCGTCTCGTTTAATTCAACGGACGGTTGTCCCAGGGGCGATGTTGGCGCCGCGTGCCCGTTTTGATCCGGAGCGAGATTGGGCTTGCCATTGGTTTCGGGAGTCTTAGGCTCTTCACGACGCGCTTTATTGGAGATGATAAAGCGCCGCCGGGCTGCCTTTTTTGGCGCCTGCGCTTCGTCGCCCATCTGCCGCCCTGACGGCCATGGGATGCCATGTTTTTTCGGTTCAACATAAAAATAAGACCGCTACAAGCCGTTTTGGTTCAGAGAAATCGTCTCGAAACATAAACGGCATGCGCCGGTTTTGCGAATTTCGCGAACTTCAAGAGAATCGAACACCAGAAGACCGACGCCAATTAATAATAGGGTCGATTTTTTGAAGAACACAAGAAGAATCCGCATCAAAATTTACGTCGTAAACACCTTAATTGCATGGTCTTGCGTTGATAAGGCGTTCTGATTTACCAATCTTTTAGTGGCGGATTGGCGTTTTCGGGTTGATTCTGGAGGTTTGATCTGGAGAACCTGTTCATTCCCTTTTTGAGCATCCAGCAGCCGTTTGGCTTCTTCCGGGGTCATGGCCATTGCCTGCTGTTGTTGGGCCTGTTCTTGCTGCTGTTTTTGCGAATTGGCCTGATTTTGCTGCTGTTTCGCTGATTTTGTTGTTGCTGATTCTGCTGCTGCTGGTTTTGCGGTTGAGATTGCTGCTTTTGGTTTTGGTTTTGTGACTGTTTTTGTTGGTTTTTTTGCTGTTGATTCTGTTGATTTTGCTGCTGTTGTTGTTGTTGCTGCTGCTGCTGTTGTTTTAGCAATTCTTCGAGTTTCTTCAATTTCTCGTCCTCGGGATAGATTTCAGGCCGGTTTCGACCCGTTTTAACGCATCCGGGATATTGTTGGAGATATAAAATTGCGCGCCGCCGTTGAAAAAATCATGGCACTTCCATTGGCGTCCTGGGCTCGAACTCCCATCGCGGCGAATAAAGGCAGGGCAATGACCAGGGCAAGCCTCAACGAAAGGGCCGGGGCCTGCCGCGCCATAGCGAAGCGGGGGCGAGTGCAAACCAGCTCTTTATGGCGGAAGCGCGAGGCCATGGCTATTAGGTTCATGTGGAGTTGCGATGTCATCAATTTGTTTTAATCGTTTAGTATAATCCTCAAATTGTTTGGCCGCGCAGGACTGTTTTGCAGCTTGCTTTGGAGCGGCGCCATGATTGCCAGCGCCTCATGAAAGTCCGCTCGCTGGACGTCCTGGTCCGCCTCCTGTTTGGCCCGGCGCAATAATTCACGGAATTCCTTGAGTCTCTCGACGGCATCTTTGGCGAACGCCAAATTAAATACGGCATCGGCGTCATTGGTGTTCAAATCCACGGCCCGCGCATAGCTCTTTTCCGCCGATTCAAATCCTGATTGGAGGGTATCAAGGTCTTCCGCTTGTTTTGCAGCCTGGAATTGGGTGTTACCGAGGTTGTAATAGGCCTTTTGTTGAAGGTTGATGTCCGGGGAGAGCGTCACCTGTCCAAAGAGGTTCTGCCGCCAGATCATAGTTTGTCGCCCGATAAGCCGCGTCACCCGCATTAAAAACCAGCCGCAAATCGTTGGTGTGCATTTCCGCAAGATTGGAATATTCCTCGAGCGCGTTGGTAAAATTGCCCGAATTATAGTCGCTCAAAGCGCTCGCCGGTGAAGCACCAGCGGCAAGCGGCAACAACAGAAGGCCGATGAGCAGAGCGACAACTGACGGCGGGAGCGGCGGTGGGACCGCAATGACCGGCGGGACTGGAGGCGGCTTCACCGCAGGCGCTTCGGCCCGCCCTTCCCCGCTGCCAAATGCATGGAACGCGCTCCGGCCGGCGCCGGTTTGGCCGTTTGACTTTTTACGCTCCGGCAGCAGGAATTCGGCAATCAACAACACAATAGCACGCAACAAGAACCATTGAAATTGCTCGTGATACTGGCGAATCTGTTTGCCGATTGCCTGGTCGATTTAGGCAGCGGCGCAATCCCGCGATCGTACAGGACGTCCATTGTATTGGCGCCGTGAAGAGGCAGGTAAAATCCGCCGGTTGCACCGGCAATTTCCCGGAGCAACGTCTCATTCAAATGTGTCTTGACCACATTGCCATCCGCATCGCGAACATAGTCTGAATTTCCGTCCGGTCCTGTGACGCGAATCAAATCGCCCCCCGTGGTGCCGATGCCGACGGTGAAAATTTTTACGCCGGCTTTGGCCGGCATTTTTGGCGGCATCGAGTGCGGCGGATTCATTGACGTTGTCGTCACCATCGGTGAGCAGGACAAGGGTTTTGTAATGCCCATTTTCCTTGAATGCAGTGACCGCGCTGTCAATGGCATTGGCGATGCCGGTGCCGCCTTCGGAAACTGAATTCACGTCCAGGGCCTGGACGCTTTGTTCGAAAGCGGTGTCGTCGACCGTCAGGGGGCATTCCAGAAAAGCCTGACCCGCAAAGGCGACCAGGCCAAGTCGGTCGGATTGGGCGTCCTGCATCAGTTCCAGCGCCGCAAGTTTTGCGCGTTCCAGGCGGTCCGGAGCGATGTCCTGGGCCAGCATGGATTTGGAAGTGTCCACGGCCACGACGATGTCCACGCCGCTTTGTTCCACTTCCTGCAAATCAAACCCATATTTCGGGCGTGCCAGCGCGCCGATCAAAAAGACCGACGGCGAGGACTAAAAGGGCATAACGGATTTTCCTGCGCCATGGCGAAATGCCCACGGTCAGCGCGGAAAGCAAGCGGGCCTCGATAAATTGGGCAACTACTTTTTGACGTGACCGCTCGCGCCACCAGAAAAATAACGCCAGCCCCGGTGGAACCAACAGCAACAGCCAATGGCAAATTTGGATGTTCCCATTGGATTATGTTGCGGAACAGGAAATACAGCCCTAGCGCGAGCGCCGGTGGCAGCAACAGCAATAGCCAGGGCAAATCCACATTTTCCTGGCGCGCCTCAGATTGTTGGCCGGGAACCACTGATTTCATGGCAGCCTCCTCAAAATGGTTTGAGCCAGCACGATTTCCAGCAACAAGCAGCCCCGCGCCGCCGTACAGGAACCAGGGAAATAATTCCCTGTACTGTGTATATTTGTTCACGACAGCTTCCGTTTTTTCCATCTTGTCAATTTCATCATAGATGGTTCGCAGTTTTTCACTGTTGTCGCCGCGATAGAACTGGCCGCCGGTCATTTGCGCAATTTGTTTGAGTGTGTCTTCATCCGGCAAAAATCCGGACGGCAGTCCCATGCGCTCGACAATTTCGCGGTTGCCGAGGCCGATGGTGTAAATCTTTACGCCCAGCGCCTGGGCGGCCTCGGTGGCGGTGATGGGATCGATCCTTCCTGAGTTGTTCGCGCCGTCGGTCATCAGGACGATGATCTTGCTTTTGGCTGTAATGTTGCGCAGCCGGTTCAGCGCCGTAGTGATGCCGTCGCCGATGGCCGTGGCGTCTGAATTAATGGTGCCGATTTCCAGCCGGTCAATATTCTCGAGCAGGTAGTCGTGGTCCAAAGTCATCGGAGAGGCGATAAACGCCTGCGCGGCGAAAACAACCAGCCCAATGCGGTCGTCCGGGCGTTCGCCCACAAATTTTTCGAGAACGGATTTGGCCATGTCGAAGCGGCTCACACCCTGGCCGTTCACGGTGTAATCGGGCGTCCGCATGCTGCCGGACAAATCGAGCGCGACGACGATATCAATGCCGCTGGCTTTGACCTCCGTGGTGCTTTTGGTCAGGCGCGGCTGGGCCAGCGCGACGATAAACGCCGCCAGAGCGAGCCAGCGAAATGCCGCCAGTATCTGCCCTGAGCGGGAGCGCCGCACTCCAGTCAATCCTTCCACCAAATTCAGCGAGGAATACAAAAACGCCGGCGGCGCGCCGCGTTTGCCTTTGAGCCAGGCCAACAACGGCAGCAGCGCCAGGAGCGCCAGATAATATTTGTGCGCGAAACCATTTACGATCTGTGGGTTACCGATTGTTGGACTGTCGCGCGCGATGGCGCGTTTGAATTTTCCGCCGGCTCGGTTTCCTCGACCAGCCGGACGGCGGACGAGTGCAATTCGCGCAATTCGTTTTCACCCGGTTCATACTTTGCAAATTTTACGAGGTCGCAGTTCTCCAAAAATCGTCCGAGGCTTTCCTTTTGGTCCGCGGTCAACAAATCCGTTTCGCTCAATTCGCGAAGGAATTCTTCCGTGGTGCGTTCCGGCGCGTGAAAGGCAAATCGCTCTTCCAGATAACGCCGCACGATGTCCGAAACCACGATGCAGAACGCCTTTGGCTGGCCGATGAGTTCCAGGGCCTTTTGCAGCGCCTCTTTTGCGCGAATATGGGCAGGAACCATGGGTTCGACAGCCACATTCAGGCGGGACTTTTTCCATAATTTCCAGGCGATAAAGAGAATTGCAGCGAGGACCAGCACGGCCAGCACCGGCCAAAGCCATTCCAATCCGTTTGGAATAACAATGGGCGGCTTGATGTCGCGGATATCGTTGGTGCCGTTCATCCCCTTAATCTCCGTCGTTCCCGGGTTTCAAAAAAATTCCCCAGCGCCGCGCTGTATGGTTCGTCCGTGCGCAACTGGATTGCGTCTATGCCCGAAGACCGAAATTGCCGCGCCAACTCGGCCAGCTCCTTTTTGCGGCGGACGGCGAAGGCGTCGCGGCCGGCGGCATCGCCGGTATTGATCTCGAGAATCTCACCAGTTTCCGCGTCTTCAAATGTGAGCCGGCCCAGGGCAGGCAGTTCCATTTCGTAACGGTCCGTGATTTGCACGGTCACGACGTCATGCCGTCGATTGGCCATGCGTAACGCCGTCTGAACGGGCAATGGCAGCGCGCCCGAACTTTGCGGCGTCTGAAAATCCGAAATAATCGCCGCGATCGAACGGTGCGGCAAAACGCGGCCCATGAACTCCAGCGCATGGACCAAATCCGTGCCCCGGCGCTTTGGCTCAAAAAACAGCACTTCACGGATGACGCGCAGAACGTGACCGCGGCCCTTGCGCGGCGGAATAAATTTTTCCACTTCATCGGTGAAGAGCAACAGACCGACCTTGTCGTTGTTGCGAATGGCCGAAAATGCCAGCACGGAAGCGATCTCGGCGGCAAGCTCGCGCTTGGATTGTGCACGCGAGCCGAAAAGGCCGGAACCGCTGACGTCGACCATCAGCATGAGCGTAAGTTCGCGTTCTTCGACGAATTTTTTGATAAACGGATGGTTCATCCGCGCGGTCACGTTCCAGTCAATGGTGCGCACGTCATCGCCGGGCTGATATTCGCGGACTTCGTCAAAATTCATTCCCTGGCCCTTGAAGACGGAATGATACGCGCCCGCGAGAGATTCAGTTACGAGCCGGTTCGTGCGAATCTCGATCTGCCGGATTTTTTTGAGGATTTCGCGGGGGATCATATCAATCTTCTGCTTCGTCGGCCTTGTGAAAATCGCAAAAGGTCTGGATGTCGTCGCGATGCGCAAAACCGCGCTTCTCTTTAGAGAGCCTCAGTTCGTCGCTGGCTTCGTCACGCCAGCCGCGCTTAGTCAGGAACGCATTCCAGATGAGAATTTCTTCGTCATTCGGCCGGCGCCCGTTTTGAAAGCACCATTCCAATACTTCTGCGTCAGTCCCGCCCTGCAGCGCGCGTTTGACGACAGCGTCGTATTCAACGTGGAGGAACCGGACGCACCGGCCGTCAAAGCCGGAACCGCGGTTGTAATCGGCGGGCAACTTGCCCTGAGCGTGCAAACGGATTTTGTCGAGCATTCGTCCAAAAAAGACGATGCCTCCAACTTTCTCGTATGAGCTTCGCAACCCGGGGACTTTCATTGTTCGTATGCCTCAGGGCACGGGCAGTTCATCAAATATTCTCTGAATCACTGTCTCGCTCGTCTTCTCCTCGGCCTCAGCTTCGTAGGTGATGGCCACGCGATGGCGGAGCACGTCCATGCCGATGCTCTTGACGTCTTGCGGCGTGACGTAGCCGCGGCCTTTAAGAAACGCAAACGCCTTGGCCGCGAGCGTGAGAGCGATCGTTGCGCGCGGCGACGCGCCCATTTGGATAAACTCACCGATGGGAATCCTGTACTGGCCAGGCTCGCGTGTGGCGCAGACCAAATCCACAATGTAATCCTTCACCTTGTCATCTACGTAAATGTCGTTGATGACTTCGCGCGCCTTGAGAATGTCTTTGGGGTCCACGACTGGCGTGGTCGCGGGTGTGCCGCTGGTTTTAGCCATGAGATCAAGGATTTTTCGCTCTTCATCGCGCGTGGGATAGCCGATTTTTAATTTCAACATGAACCGGTCCACCTGCGCTTCGGGCAACGGATAGGTGCCTTCCTGTTCGATGGGATTCTGGGTGGCCAGCACCAGGAACGGCTCTTCCAATCGGAACGTCTGGTCGCCGATGGTGACCTGCTTTTCCTGCATGGCTTCGAGCAGTGCGCTCTGCACCTTGGCCGGCGCGCGGTTGATTTCGTCCGCCAAAATCAGATTCGCAAAAATCGGCCCTTTACGCGTGGTAAACCCGCCCGATTGCGGATTATAAATCTGCGTGCCGATTACGTCCGCGGGAAGCATGTCCGGCGTAAATTGGAGGCGCGAAAACTTGACGCTGATGCACGAGGACAGCGATTTGACGGCCAGCGTTTTGGCGAGGCCCGGCACGCCCTCGAGCAGCACGTGGCCGTTGGCGAGCAACCCAATCACCAGGCGTTCGGTCAAATAATTTTGACCCACGATCACTTTTCCCAGTTCGTTAAATAGCGGATGCGTGAACGCGCCCGCGTTTTTGACGGCTTCGTTAATTGCGGAAATTCCAGTGTTCATTTGTTTGAAATGTTAAAAATGGACAACTAAATTAATACCGTGTTCAAAGTAGGAAAGCTTAAAATGCGTTTGGCCGCCCGTTGAGCGCCGAATTGATTCGAGCGCTCTCACGCGGCGCTGCTACGCAAATTCAGGTCTGCTCTCGCACCGCCGCCACGTCCTGCGCGATTTGCTCCTTCAGTTCTGCGAGCGATCCGAACTTTTTCTCATCGCGCAATTTATCGCCGATTTCAATTTCCAATTCACGGCCATAAAGATCGCCATCAAAGTCCAGAAGATGCGCTTCCACTCGCAAATCCTGGCCCAGCGCAACTGACGGCCGGACGCCGATATTCAAGGCCACGCGGTACAGCCTGCCCTCAAACCGTGTAACACCCGCGTAAACACCGTGGGGCGGCAGCACCAGGCCGGTTACCTCCAGGTTTGCCGTCGGAAATCCCAGATCGCGGCCCCGCTTGTCGCCCGTGATGACCTTGCCGCAAATCGCGTAGGGCCGACCGAGCATCTGGCTGGCGTCGTCCAAATTCCCCGCGCGAATGGCTTCGCGAATGCGGGTGCTGCTGACCGCCTGGCCGTCGAGAGACACAGCGCTAAGCCCATGGACATGAAAATGCAATTCCGCCCCAAGGTTCTTGAGCAAAGCGACGTTGCCGCCGCGCTTATGTCCGAAGACAAAATCCGCGCCTACGCAAATGCTATGAATTTTTCCGAAATCACGGGCCAGGCCGCGAGCGAACGCTTCTCCGCTCTGCTGGCTGAACGGCTTGTCGAACCCAATCAGCAGAATGTCTGCAATACCCAGGGACTCAATGGCCCTCAGTTTTTGCGGCAGTGAATAAATCAGCGGCGGCGTTTTTTCCGGCGCGACGATGGCATTGGGATGCTTGTCAAAGGTCAGGACCAGCGCAAGGCCGTCGTGCTGCCGCGCGTCGGCGATGGTCTGGCGAATGATTTGTTGATGGCCGAGGTGAACGCCATCGAAGAAACCAATGGCAAGACATACGCGCTTGCCCCCGGTTTTCAGCTCAGTTGCAGTATGAATGACGTTCATGGAGAGTGAATGAGCGCCTCCCTCACATTTTTTGTGTATAGGAAGGTAAACGTGTAAACGAGCTCAAAAAAGGCGTCAAAAAGCGCGAATTTATTGGGCAATTCGACAAAATTGGGGGTGTAAATGGCAAGCGGAGCGCGGCGGCGGCGCCACCTGCGTTCTTGCGCGTTTTGGCTGACCGGGAGGCCGGCCCTGCCAGATTCCTGGGACATAAATCTCATACGGCCAATTTCAAAAACGGAATCACCTTCTTTTCCAATTGCGACGACGTCATGTTCAAGACCACGTCCAGCGGCGTGGCGTCTGACACGTCAAATTTGCCGGAAGCGCTCCGGCGCAGGGCCGACAGGTGCGCGCCGCAGCCGATTTTTTGTCCCAGTTCATGGGCGACGCTTCGCACATAGGTGCCCTTGGTACAGGCCAGGCGGAATTCGCCATTCGGTTCGGCATAGGTCGTAAAGCGAAAATTATAGATATGAACCAGGCGCGGTTCCCGTTCTACTTCCACCCCTTTTCGAGCCAGCTTATACAGTGGCACGCCGTCCTTCTTGATGGCCGAAACCATGGGCGGTATCTGCATTTGATCGC
The DNA here is from genome assembly GCA_963845665.1 of uncultured Verrucomicrobiae bacterium. Classification (GTDB taxonomy): domain Bacteria; phylum Verrucomicrobiota; class Verrucomicrobiia; order Limisphaerales; family UBA11358; genus UBA11358. Next base: position 971,676 of record CAWJTA010000003.1, on the reverse strand, counting down.
CGATAAATGGCGCGGCCATCTCGTTAAGCTGCTCCAATGCGAGCGGCGGGACCGATTTGGTTTCGAGGACGTCTCCGTCTGCGTCATAGGAATTTGTCGTCACGCCAAACCGGATCGTGCCTTCATAAACCTTGTCATCGCCCATCAATTTTTCAGACAGCTTGGTGCCGCGGCCCAGGACAATGATCAAAAGTCCCGTGGCAGCCGGGTCCAGCGTGCCGCAATGCCCGACCTTCCTGATGCCAAACTTGCGGCGAATGGCATCCACAACATCGTGCGACGTCGGCCCCGAAGGCTTGTCGACGAGAATGGCCCCGTCCAGCGTGGAAAATTCCTGCATGAAACCAGCTTAAGCAATGGGAACAGCCGTGTCAGGTCTTTGCTGCAAAGAACGTGAGAGCGTACGATGCTCGGAATTTATGACCTTTTATGACCCCGGCTTCGCTAAGGCTACGCCGGGCAGGCCCGGCTTCGTTCGGGAACTGCGGCGGCGTTGAAGCGTTGAAGCGGGGGCGCGGAATTTGCGATTTACAAGTGGCAGTGCCACCGGCCGAGGGGTCAACATTTGGAGCGGAGGGGGCAGCAAGCGGAATTTGCCAACGTCCTTTGGAGCGCCCCTACAGAGGGTGTTACGAATTGGAAAGTGGTGACCCTTGATTTTATTGGTCGAAATCGTTGGGGTCATTTTTTGGGCTGTCCGGTATTTTCCCATGACCAGGCCATTTGGGTCGGGATGAGTTCCCGCAAGAGGTTTGTTTGCCATGGCGAGTTTAGCAAGACTAAGGCGCGGAGCAGTCCCACCGCATCGGCAAGCAAGCTTAATGTCCATGTCAGACGCAGACTGTTTAAAAACATCTGGTTGAGGCCCAGAATGTTCTTTTCAAACGACTGGTAGGGTTCAACCCATGGTCGCAATTGATAGATCAGGCACCGGGCCACGATTGTGTTCAAAGGCAGTAATCCCATGAGCGTTTCACTGAGTTCTGGCGGATAGCCAAATTCTTTGGCACAGGAGCTGGCTTCCCAACAGTAACGACAAAGGCTCTCACCTGCTGGGACTCCGAACCAATGCAGCGAGTCTGCCGTGTCGTAGCCGAGCCACTGCAACGCTTGGCCCTGATGACAACTCATCTGATCCCACGCATCAAAGGGTTCGGTGATCTTCATATCACGTTTTAATTTGGTGACCACCGCGACCTGCCACTTCTGACGGATCTCCCGCTTGGATTGTTGGTTAATATTCCCCAAATCGCCCACGACAATATCCGGACGCCAGTCCAACCGCCGCTGGCATTGCCGGATGCTGGACTTGAGGAGATAACCCTCGGGTACGTGTGCGGGCGCGGCCCAACTCACCAGTGGCACCAGCAACACCGCCGGTTCATAACTACGCAACCACAAACGCAACGTGTGCTTTTTGTAACCGACAAAGAATCGCGTGTGCCCACCTTTGAGTGAGCGCGCACCCAGCGTAGCCAGTTGTGCCGACCACGGTTTTCCGTCTTTTTTTTATCGGCGGTGGCGGTGGGCAGATCGGTGGCATCGATGATCGCCACGGTCTGCCCACCTGTGGGTAGAAACCGTAAAAGTCTGCGGACCAACTGTTCATTGATCTGCCGCAAACCCGCCGCACCCGCCTGCGCGCGAAACTCGGAAAGCATGCGTGCATCCGGCGTCTGATGCCGGTGATTGAGCAGTGCAAACCGTCGCCAGGCCGGCTGTTCCGGCAACAGACGTACCAAGGCATTGAAACTGTGTGCCGGAGTCAACATGGCCAACAAATGAACCCGCCAAAGTTGGGCGGCATTAAAATAGTTGCGGCGTCCCTGCAGACGATTGCCCGGAACCAGGCGATTGATGAACTCATCAGGAATATAACGTGCGAGGAGATCCAAAAGTTCGGCCGTGCCGGTGGCGGGAAGGGGTGATTGCACGGCACCAGAACTACACGAAAAATCCCCACATGTCCCGCATCCGGTCGAACCCTGTTTTTTAGCGTTAACACCTTTAACGCAATATCTTATGCGAAATATCGTAACACCCTCCTACAGGGCTCGGACATTCTATTTCGGCAGTTCCGAGGGCGTTGCCTTCGGCTAATATGGCATTGCGCTTTCAGCGCGTCTTCCTGCCTCTTAAATTCATTTGCGCCCTGTTGCCCTTTGTCCCATCTTAACTTAGCACAGCCTGTCGAAAAACTATGAATAGTTCTTTAACCAGGCTGCCAGGGACAGAATATGAGGCGTCTGATTTCCATCATCGCGCTGGTTTTTTGTGCCGCGGCGCTCCAGGCCGCGCAGGTCGGACTTATCCGAATCGACGGCGCCATCGGTCCCGCCACGGCCAGTTACATCTCCCGCGCGATCGACGTCGCCGCTTCGCAGAACGATCAATGTCTTATCATCGAATTGAACACGCCAGGGGGGCTGGCCAATTCCATGAACGATATCATCGCCAAATTCTACGTTTCGCCGGTGCCGACGGTGGTGTATGTCGCCCCGGATGGCGCGATGGCCGGCAGTGCGGGCACGTACATCACGCTCGCGGCGAACATCGCCGCCATGGCGCCCTATACGCAAATCGGCGCCGCCCATCCCGTTGAAGAGGGCGTGGGTGAAGTGGAGGAGACGACCAATAGCATCATGATGCAAAAAGTCGGCAACATGTATGCGAAGGTCATGCAGAGCATCGCAGAAAAGCGGCACCGCAACGTCAAGTGGGCGGAATCAGCCGTCAGCGAAAGCGCCACCATTACAGCCAACGAAGCGCTTAAAACGAATGCCATCGACCTGATCGCCACAAATATCCCGGACCTCCTCAATAAATTGGACGGCCGTACCGTGGATGGAAAGGTGCTGAAAACCGCGGGCGCAACCGTTGTGGAAATTCCGATGATCCTGTCCGAACAAATGTTTCAGCTGTTTTGGCAGCCGGAAGTGATGATGTTGCTCATGCTGGTTGCTATTTATGGGATTATCGCTGAATTAAGTCATCCGGGTGCGGTCTTTCCGGGTGTGGCGGCTGCGTTCGCAATCATATTGCTCCTTTACATGTCCTCCACGCTGCCGCTCAACATCGCCGGCCTGGCTCTCATTCTCCTGGCGGTCGCATTATTTATCACTGACATTTTCGCGCCCACGCACGGTGTCCTGACCGGCGGCGGAATCATCGCATTTTTCCTGGGCACGTTGATGCTATTCAATCATGAGCCGCACGGTTACAATTTGCCAATGTCCTGGGTGCTTGCCGCCACGCTGGTCACGGCCGCCTTTTTTATCTTTTTTGTCAGCAAAGGCATCCGCGCCCAATATCTGCCCGTCCGCGCCGGTTCGGAAACCATGATTGGTAAAACCGTCCCCGCCCAGTCGCACATTGACGCGACCAGTGGCAAAGTGTTTATCGAGGGTGAACTGTGGAATGCTATCAGCGAAACGCCCGTCGACACCGGACAAAATGTCGAAGTGACCGGCCTTGAAGGACTCACTTTGAAAGTAAAACCAAAATTAACCTAAGGATCATATTATGGACCAGGACCAAATCGGACATATCATGGGCGGCGGCTTTTGGCTCGCCATCGTTATCGTCGGCTTCTTTTTTTTGGCCTTCATATTGCCGCAAGCCATCCGGATCCTGCGGGAATACGAGCGTGGTGTCATCTTTCGCCTGGGCAAACTGCAGGGCGCAAAAGGGCCTGGGGTTATCTTCCTTATCCCCATTGCGGACAAAATGGTCAGAATGGACCTGCGCGTGATCACGATTGACGTCGCCAGGCAGGAAGTCATGACCAAGGACAATGTGCCCGTGTCGGTGGATGCCGTGGTTTATTTCCGCGTGATCAATCCCGCCGATGCCGTTGTAAAAGTGGAGAATTACATGCGAGCGACCCAGCTCATCGCGCAGACGACGTTGCGGAGCGTTCTCGGTCAGGCGTCGCTCGATGACCTGTTGTCGCAGCGGGACGTCATCAACCAGAAATTGCAGGAAATCATTGACCGCCAGACCGAGCCCTGGGGCATTAAAGTCACGGCCGTGGAAGTCAAGGACGTGGCGCTGCCCGACAGCATGAAGCGGGCGATGGCCAAGCAGGCCGAAGCCGAACGCGAACGTCGCGCCAAGATTACCATGGCCGAGGGCGAATTTCAGGCCGCTGAAAAAATGGCGCAAGCCGCCGCTGTCATCAGCAAGGAACCGATGGCCCTGCAATTGCGGTATCTTCAAACCATGCGGGAAATGGCCGGCGAACACAACACCACGACCTTTTTGCCGCTGCCGATCGATTTGTTCAGCGCCTTACTGAAAAAATAGGGGGAGTGTGGTTGTGAGCATAGTTGAAGCCAGAGAAAGCGTCGGCCTATGGGAACCGTCGCGCTTTGAATTACTTTATAACTATGAGCACGGTTGAAGTCAAAGAAACGATCGCGAAAATGACCGTCGAGGAGCGTTTAGAAATTGCGTCTCTAATCATCCATCTAAATCACGAAAATTCGTTGGAATACCAAGAGGAACTCGACCGCCGGATGTCCGCCATGGATGCCGGGAAGAAAGTATCATCCAGGGATTTTGTGCAACGACACGAGGATTTGGCTAGTTAGCCATCCTGGGCTTCCACTCGTGAACGGCCAGCGCTGCGGCGCCAAGAGCTCCGCTGTATTCGCCCATCGTGGAATTGACGATTGCCGGCACGTCCGCGCCGGATTCCCGCAATAATTCCTGGGCGCATTCGCGCAACGGTTGCAGCATGATTTCCCCAAGTAAGGTGAGTGGTCCGGCCAGAATCACGCGCGACGGATTCAGCGCAAACGACAATTCGCTCACCGCCCAGCCCAGGGTTTCCCCCGCGGCTGCAATGATTTCGAGCGTAAGATGGTCCCGTTGTTTGGCGGCCTCGAGCACGTCCTTAAAGTTCAATACGCCATCCCTCCGCGATAACACTGTCTTCTTGCCCGCCTGCCGCGCCCGTTCCAGCGCGCCCAGAATTGCCCGGACGGACGCCAGCTCCTGAAGCTCCATTTTTTTGGCTGTCGTTTCGCCGTTATTCGAGATGAAGGACGCAGCCCGGGACATTTTCGGACAGACCCAACGACCGATTTCGCCCGCGCGGTTATTGGCCCCGCGCTGCAGTTGTCCGCCGGCGACAATGCCGGCGCCAATGCCGCTTCGTATGCCGATACACAGCCAGTCCTTTTGTCCGCGGCCCTGGCCAAACCACAGTTCGGCCAGCGCCATCGATCGCGCATTGTTCTCCAAATAAACGGGCACGCCAAACTTTTTAGCCAGTGGCGCGGCCAGCGCGACGTTCTGCCAGTCGCTGATATATTTATAATGGACGGCAATACCTTTGCCCGGATTCACCAATCCCGGAACACCAACGCCGATTGCGAGAAGGCGACCCTGTTGGTCCGGCAGGACCTCTTCGATCGCCTGCTCGATTTTCTCAATGATGGCCTGCACCGAATCCGATTGCTCGATGTCCTTGTGCGCCTGCTTCAACGGCCGGTCCGAAAAATCCACCGCCATGGCCATGATATTGCGCGCTTCGAAATCCACTCCAATGAATTGGCCGCCGTCCGGATTCAATCGCAGCGCGGTGGGAGGGCGGCCCATTTCGAAATCCAGTTTGTCCGGGTCTTCGATGATAAATCCTTCGGAAATGAGACGGGCCGTATAGTTTCCGACGGTGGAAGGGGCGATTTGCAGCTTGCGCGCCAATGAAACCCGCGAAATGCCCGGATGCGCCCGCACCTGTTTGAGGATTTCGGACTCGACCGAAGCCATTTGCTGCATACTGAATTTCATCCCGGCTATTTCCGACAGTAAAACAAGATTATGGTTATTATGCAACTGGTTTGAAATGACGTTGAAATGTTCAAACGTTAAAACGTTAAAATGGCGCTGCGGATGGTCGGGACGGCTGGACTCAGAATATGTGCTGGATGATTAATCCGTGAATTGATTAGAGCGTGCTCAAGCAACGCTGCTACCGGGAAAGGGGCCGTTTCAACGCTTCAACGCCTCGAAGAGCACCTCCGCCATGTGACGAAATTTGACGGTCGCGACGTGCGCAATCTGATGTCGGCAACTGGTTCCAGACGCCACAACCGTTGTCCCAAACGGTAATCCTTTGAGCGTTTCAGCCAGGGGTTTGGCCACTTTCATGGAGAGCTCGTATTTTGACTCCAGCATGCCAAACGCGCCGGCCATGCCACAGCAGCCGGTGTCCAGCAGGCTCACGCTGCGGTTGGGCAGGCGGCCGGCAAGGCTCTTCATACAAGCGCCTTTCATCATGGATTTGGCATGGCAATGGGCGTGAATCGCGATGCGCTCGTTTTCCGCGTCGAACGACAGGGCATCCGGTTCATTGGCCAAAAAATTGTCCATGAATTCTTCAAACAAAAAGCATCGCGGCGAAATCAGGCCGGCGCCGGGCAGGCTTAATTCATGATAATCCTCGGCGAACATGGAATAGCACGACGGTTCGAGGAACAGAATTGGGGCGTCGCCCGTCGCCGCCAGTACGCCTAAATTGTGCCGGCCCAGACGGTCCGCCTCGTCCAGATTTCCCTGGCTGAACGCGGGGCGGCCGCAACACTTGCGTTCTACCGGCAGCACCACTTCAAATCCCGCCGCTTCCAGCACCGCAACCGCCGCGATGCCGATGTTGGGTTCGTAGTAGCGCACGAATGTGTCGTCCCACAGAACCACCTGCCCGCGTGTCGGCGCCGGACGCTGTCTGCGCCGGGCAAACCAGTGGTCGAATCGTTTTTTTGCGAACGTTGGCAGCTTGCGCTGCGGAGCGAATCCGAAATATTTTCCAAAGATGGCCCGAAATGGCGCTGAATTCATGACCAAATTTGCCGGCCACGGCAACACGCAGCCCGCGCGCCCCAGCCCATCCACATTGCTCAGCATCTTGTCCCGCAACGTCAAGCCATCGCGGCGGATGCGCGCGTGAAGCATCTCTGATTTGAGCAACGGCATATTCACATTTGACGGACACTCGTTCGTGCAGGCGCGGCATGAAAGACAATTGCTCAGCGCCGCGTCCAATTCCGCCGACCGCAACGGGTCCGGAATTTCCCGCCCTTCCAGCGCCGCGCGGATGATGTTGGCGCGCCCGCGCGTGGTCATGACTTCCTCGCCCGTGGCCAGATACGTCGGGCACATGGTGTTCGTCATTTTCAGGCACGTGCCGCTGCCGTTGCACTGCTCCAAATTGGCGACGAACGATCCGTCCCGCGCGCCAAAGGCCAGCCGCGGCTCAAACGGCAGGTCCAACCGGTAACCGGCTCCCATCCGCAAATTCCTGTCAATTTCGTAACGGCCGTCCGCGACGATTTTGCCCGGATTGAAAACGTTATTGGGATCAAACGACCGCTTGATTTCGCACATCAATTCGTAAATTTCCTCGCCCACCTGCTGTCTGAGAAATTCCGTGCGCGCCATGCCCACCCCATGTTCGCCGGCCAGCGATCCTTTGAATTGCGATACCAGGGCAGATACTTCATCGGCGATTTGCCGGTATTTTTTGAGGTCCGCGCCGCTATGCAAATCCAGGACCGGCCGCACGTGCAGCAACCCGGACGCGGCATGTCCATAATACGAGGCGCTGACGTCCACGCGGCGCATTAAATCTCTCAAGGGCGTTCACATAGGACGGCAAATCCCGGGGACGCACTGCCGCATCCTCGATAAAACAAGCCGGCTTGGCGTCGCCTTTGCGGCTCGTGAGCAGCGAGAGCCCGGATTTGCGGACTTCCCAAACCAGGTTGGCCTGCGCCTGCGATTCCAATATTAATTTTCTGCAGACCCAAATTCTTCTTCTGCAGCTGAGAAAGCCCTTCTTTGGCTCCTTCAAAAAATTCGACAATCAAAATCGCCTCGCACGGTTTGGCGTCCAGTTCCATCAAATCGCGCGCGGCCTGAAATTCCGGGTGGCCTCGCGTCTGGTCAAATAGCGGGCGGTCAATATGCTCGATGGCCGCCGGTTTCAGATCCAGCAGTTCCTCCGTGGCCTGCATCGCTTCGGCAACCGAATCAAAAAAGAACAGCCCTACGCCGCGTTCTTCGGGCAACGGGACAATTTTTAATTCCGCGGAAGTGATGGCGGCCAGCGTGCCTTCGCTGCCTGACAGGATGCGCAATAGATTGGCCGGATTCTCCGCGGCCCGTGCCAGCGCGTAGCCCGGCCAACGTTTCAAAAGACCGGGAGGAAATCGTTCGGCGATCGCCAGCGAATTGAACGTACATGATGCTTTCAATCAGCCCGCGTTGTTTCGGCAAAGAATCGCTGTCCTCGCGTACTTCCACCATTTTTCCGTCGGCCATGACGATATCCAGGCTCGCCACGTGCATTCCCGTGGTGCCGTAAACGGGCGTGTGCGCGCCGGAAGAATCGTTCGCAATCATGCCGCCCAGCGTTGCGCGCGAACTCGGCGCCACGTCCGGCCCAAAACGGAAACCGTGCGGACGCAGAATACGCGTTGAGCTGGTCCAGGATCACGCCCGGGCCCGACGCGTACCGTGCGCCGTTCCAAATCCAGCCGGCCGATGTCGCGATTGTGCCGCGCAAAATCAATGACCAGTCCTTCGCCGATCGCCCCGCCGGACAGTCCTGTGCCCGCCCCGCGCGGAATGACCGGCACGCCCGCTTGCGCCGCGGCCTGGATGATGGCGCTGGCCTGCCGCGCACTCTTTGGAAAGGCCACCGCCAGCGGCACGATCTGGTAGGGCGAAGCGTCCGTCGCGTAAAGCTGACGCGTAAGATTGTCCACGGCCACCTCGCAATTCGTGGCCTTGAGCGCGCCAAGTTGTTGGGTGTTTAACACGAATGAGATTTTATCTTCGCGATGCCGGGTTGACAATTTTTAACGGTGGCAGCGCCACTTGCCATAAGGCGGCGCAACGAATGTAGTCGGACGCAGTACTGTAAATTTTCCGCCCGCTTTATGGGCGGTGACGGCGGTGACGGCGGTGGCAGCGGTGGTAGCACCACTTGCATTCACTTGCCATGCGCGCCATCCTTACCTCCGTCCAATCCAATATTTCACGAAAGAAATCAGCCCGGAGAATTTGTACGTCGGGTCCACGTACTTTTCTATGACATAAAACGCAAAATAATAAAAGCGGCAGAAACTCCAGATGGCCACGGCCAGCAACACCGCTGTACGCCAATTCGGGCTGTCCAAAAGAATCAAGACGATCGCGAGAAAGCCGATAATTACAAACAATATTGCCTTAACCTTAATCCATCCTGGGGTCAGGTCTTTCATATAACCTTCCGATTCACGCTTGCGTCCTGCTTTCGGGCGACAATTGACCTGTGAAGGCAAATCGCAACGGCGGACCTGCAACAACGCTCCAAAGCGGTGTCACCGCCACCGCGCTCCAGGACCATTCGGTTATAGGTACGATTCATTTGAATAGGCTTGATATCGCGGTCGCCGCCCGGCGGCTGGCGCCCGGTTCGCCCAGCGAGACGATAATGCGGGCAAGTTGTGATTTCATTTTCTCCCGCCGCGATTCATTTTGCAGCAGATCCATCGCTGCGCGGCGCTATGTTTGGCGCCGTGGCAGCGGACTGGATGAACTCCGGATACACTTCCTCGCCAGCCATGAGGTTCGGCATGGTCAATGATTTTACGGTAACAATGCCCAGAGCAATGGCCAGGCCCAGTAACGGTTTTTTGTACATCGTCACCGCAGGCACGCCAAAAAACGCGCATTCCATGGTCACCGTACCTGTCTTGGTTATGGCCAAATCGGCGTTCGCCAATGCCTCCGGCAAATTTCCGACCTGTATCTCCAGGCCAGGCTCCACGCATAACGCGAGCTGTTTTCATTTCTTCATTCGGCAGGACCATTTTTGCAATTGCGGACGGCAACTTTTCCCTGATTAGCTTCAACGCTCCGAGCATCGCCGGCAAATGATGCTTCAATTCACTCTTACGGCTCCCGGGCAATAGCAAAACCACGCTGCCCGGACTGTGGACTGTGGACTGTCGGACTGTGGACCGTGGACTGTGATTCGATCCAACATCGGATGGCCGACGAAATTCCACGCGCAACTTCGGCACGCGCTGCGCATACCATTCCTTTTCAAATGGGAAAATGCTCAGGAGCAAATCGTAATCCGACTCCAGCAATTTCGCGCGGCCCGGTCGCGACGCCCACACTTGTGGCGAAACAAATTGCACGAGCTTCGGGTCCCATTCGCGTGCGGACGTGATGCGGAATATATTCCTTTATCGCGTGGCCGAAGCGCAAATTGAATCCCCCGTAATCCACTCCTATCACCGCGTCCGGCTTGCGCTCGATGGCCAGGCGAACGCAATTCGTTGGCGATACGTAGCGGAGCGCGAGAATTTTCCCGGGAGTCGGGATGCCCACGACGGCGTGGTCGCGTCATATCGAAGGCCAATTTCGACTCCGGCCGCTGGCCATCTGTGCCCCGCCGGCACCGAAAAATTTTGCGTCCGGCCATCGTTCGCGCAGCGCCAAAACCAGTTCCGACGCCAGCAAATCCCCGCTCGGTTCGCCGGCAATCAGCATGAAGGTTTTCAATCCAGGTTTAGCTCCTGCCATAGAAGCGCGCTCATGCGCTGGCCGTTTTCAAAATTATCCAAGTCATATTTTTCATTCGGCGAGTGCGCATTGTCCTCCGGCAGGCCCAGCCCGAGCAACAGTGTGTCCGAACCGAGTATTTTTTTGAATTCATTGACAATTGGAATCGAGCCGCCCTCGCGCAACAGCACCGGCTTCGCAGCCAAACGCCGTGCGCAACGCCCGCAATGCCGCCTGCGCATGCGCGCCTGTGGGCGAAACGTAATAGGCTTCCGCGCCATGTCCCGCTTCCAATTCGAGCCGCACTGTGGGAGGACAGATCTTTTTGATGTAATCGGTCACCACTTTTCGGATATTCGACGGATTTTGATTCGGGCACCAGGCGGCAGGTAATTTTTGCCCGCGCCCATGCCGGCACGATCGTCTTGCTGCCTTCGCCCTGGTAACCGCTGGTGAGGCCGTTGATTTCGAAGGTTGGCCGCGCGCTGCGCTGTTCCGTGGCAGTGAACCCTTTTTCGCCGAAAAGCGCTTTGACTCCCAGCAATTTTTGCAGTCGCCGGATCTTTCAACGGCAGCCGTTTGAACTGTTTCCGTTCATAAGCGGAGAGCGTCGCGACGTCGTCATAAAAATGCGGGACGGCAACCCGTCCGTTTTTATCGTGCATCTGCGCGAGCAGACCGGCACAGCGCGATTGCCGGATTTTCAATCGCGCCGCCGAAAATGCCCGAGTGCAGGTCTCGCGACGGTCCGTGCAGCACGATTTCAAATGCAATGATCCCGCGCAGCCCGTACGTCAACGCCGGATGCTTTTTGTCCGGCATGCCAGTGTCCGAAACCACCACTGCGTCGCAGTGCAATTCCTTGCGCCGGGCCTTTAAGAAATCGACGAGATTTTTTCCGCCGACTTCCTCTTCGCCCTCGATGAGAAACGTTAAATCGCACGGCAAGGGCGTTCCCGTTTTCAAATAGGCTTCGGCGGCCTTGAGATGCGCGAAAATCTGGCCTTTGTTGTCCGTCGAACCGCGGGCGAACAACGACCGCCCTTCGACGCGCGGCTCAAACGGCGGCGATTTCCAGAGGTCCAATGGCTCGGGCGGTTGCACGTCGTAATGGCCATAGACCAGGAAATGCGGGCGGTGTTTGCCGTTCGTACCCGTCGTGGCCTGCGGGGTTCGCGCCAGAACAATCGGATGGCCGTCCGTTGGGCAAACTTCGGCTGTCAGGCCGATTTGCAGGCAATGCTGCATGAGCCAGTCGCGCGCAGGCGCGCATGTCCTCTTTATGTTGCGACTGCGCCGAGACGCTGGGAAAGCGCAAAAACTCGCACAACTCGGACAGGAACCGCGACTGGTTTCGTTTCAGGTAATCAAGAACGGGTTGCATGGCGTTGAAATTCGGTTTGATGATGTTGAAATCAATGTCGTCCTTACAGAAAGATGATAGGGATACGGGATTTGCCATTCAAGCGTGCAATGTGCTGTGTGCCTAACGTTGAAACGGTTTCGATCGGCCGATGGCTGGAAAGCTTGATCAGGCGATTACGCCCCGAAACGACGAAAGAGGGCCGTTTCAACGTTTCAACATTTTAACGATTCAACGAAACCCAACCCCTTGCCCCACCCATCATTCACGCGTAAACTGGAATAATGCGCCGCCTGCTGTTAGCCATCGCATTTTTAATTGTTCCTCCCGCCTTCTCCCAGACGGAAAACGATACCCCGCCTATTCCTCTGACACAGCGTCCCTGGTTTGTCGTTAGCAGCGACCACTTCAACGTCTTCAGTTGCGGCGAGGTCCGGGATACCTACCGTCTCATCGGACGGCTTGAACAATTTCAGCGCGCCTACGCCCTGCTGGCCGGGAAAAATGCGACGGCCTCGCCGCCCATTGTCGTCCTGGCTTTTCCCGACCACGAATCGATGATGCCCTTTCTGCCGCTCTACCAGGGCCGGCCCGGAAACATCGCCGGCTTCTTCACCCGCGGGAGCGATGAAAACCTGATCGTCCTGTCCCTGCCCAATGCCGATTCGCCGGACATGGACGTCATCTTCCACGAATACGCGCATTTGCTCTTTCGTCACAACGACGAAATCTGGCCGCTTTGGCTCAAGGAAGGCATGGCCGAAATCTATTCCACCTTTGACACTGAGGGGAACCACGTCGAGATCGCCCGGCCCATAGACCGCCATTTGCGCACATTGGCCACTGAAACGCTGATGCCATTGCACGAACTCTTTGACGTGGCGCGTGACTCGCCTCAGTACAACGAAGCCAGCAGGCAGGGCATGTTCTACGCCGAATCCTGGCTGCTCACCGACTATCTCATGACGGGTGACAACCGGATTCTTCGCTCGCGTTTTCCGCGATACACCGAACTGCTGAGCGAAGGCCAAACCGCCGAGCAAGCCTTTACCAATGCCCTGGGTGTCTCTCTCAGCGCGATGGAAGCCGAACTCAATCGTTACGCGCAGGCGGGTAACTACAATCCCATCGTTCTCAGAGTTTCACAGAATCTGTCCGCGCCCCTCAAAGTTTCGGCGCGATCGGCCACGCCGGTAGAGATTCTGTTTCGGTTTGGTGACGAGTTGCTCCGCATTGGCCGGCTGGACGATGCTCAATCTTATTTCGACCAGGCGAAACAACTCGCGCCGGCAAGTCCGCTCCCTTACGAGGGGCTGGGACTTCTGGCTTCAGAGCGCGGCGATGCCGGTACTGCGGTGAACGAGCTCCAGCACGCTCTCCAACTCGGTTCCACCAGCTTCCTGACGCATTACACCTATGCAAAGGAAAAGTACCATTCAACTGCGCACGGTGACATGTACAGCACCCTTTCCGGCGATTCGGCCGATGAAATCCGATATGAACTGGGCAAATCCATTGCTCTCATGCCCGACTTCGCCCCGGCGCACGAACTTCTGGGCTTTTTCCAGATGGTCCAGGGCGACGCCATCGCCTCCGCCGAAGAACAACTCAACGACGCCATCCAGCTCGAACCGGAAAATCCATCCTACCTCTTCACGCTCGCCCAGGCACAAGTGCGTGCCCGCGACCCCGAGGACGCCCGCCGTACCCTCCAACCGTTGCTGTTGCCAAACGCCGACGCCAAGCTCCATGCGGCGGCGGTGGAAATGATGCAGCAGATCAATGGCGCGCCGTAGGCCAAAGCATAGGACAAATAGGACTTACGGGACGGACGGGACTGACGAGCGAAGAGTGTGAGACCATGAAAGGGGATGGAAGTTTCTCCGCTTGCTGGCGCGCGCGGATCTGTTGCGCTCATTCGTTACGGTATTCCTGGATCGCTGAGCGCCACGACGGCGCAAGGGTGGCGCCGGGGCGCAGCCAGATTTGTTCATGGAGCCATTCCATTGAATTGGCGTCAGCCATGATGAGGAGACGTTCGGCAGGGGTGATTTTGTCTGGGCCTTCGGCGAGGAATTTTTCGACGACGGCACGGATTTTGGGGCTGCCCACGCCCAGCAACTCAAATTGTTCGGCGTAAAATGGATTGGATCTCTTTTCCCGCAGGAGTGAAACATGAATGGCGTTGACGTACGGGTCCAGGACGGCTTCGGAAACGCCGTCGTTCCGACGATGTGGTCCGGTTTGGCTGATAATTTCCTGAATTTTCAGGCGTGCGCGCAGGGAAACCAGTTCTTCCGGCGGCTCAGTTTCCTCGGGGGTCAGGAAGAGTCCGACTTTTCTCGCGGCGTCCCCAGCCGATACGCGGCTGGTCATCACACTGAGCGGCACGGAAAAGACCATGCCCGCAAAGACAGGGCGTAAACCACCAAAACAGTGACGGTTTGAGTTCCCACATGAATACGCCCCAAATTACGCCGATGAGCATGTGCCCCCAATGGCGGCGCAGCGCAAACGCCCAGGTCGTACTTCCGGCGCGCTTTTGAGTTTTCCAGCCAACGGTCACCCCGAATAAATTGGTAACGACAAAACGCGTGTGCCACAGCATTTGGAGCGGCGCATGCAGGGTCGAGAATAGCGTTTCAAGAACTACGCCGGCCGTGGTGCGACAGAGTCCGCCGAAAGCGCGGCGCCGCAGCGGGTCGCAGGCCAGGTCCACCAGCGCAAGAATCTTCGGCAACATCAGAACAGTCATCACAATGACGAAGATCAACAGCGCGTGGGCTGTCCCGCTGAGGTTGATCAGGATGGCGTGCACCATGAAAACAGAAAGGCCGGTGTATTTTTGGTACCACAGTATCCATGTGGAGGTGATCAAAAAAGCCAGCCAAAGCGGGCTGGCCAAATAACCCATGATGCCAAAAAACAGGTGCATGCCGGCTCATGCCGCGAAGTCCGCTAAAAAACATCACCAGGCCGTGCTGCAAATTGCCCTGGCACCAGCGGCGGTCGCGCTGGGCGTTTTCAATCATTCCCTGGGGCGATTCCTCGTAAGCTGCCCTCCAAATCGTAGGCCAGCCAAACAGCCCGGTCTTCGCGGAGCAATAGCGCGGCCTCGACGAAATCATGGCTTAGAATCTGCCCTCCAAAGGGCTTGTGCCCCGGCAACCGCGGCAAATCACAGAATTGCATGAATGGTTCCACGCGGATAATCGCGTTGTGGCCCCAATAATTTCCCATGTCCAACGACCAGAAGTTAAGGCCGTTGATGAAGACCGCCCCGTATAGACGATTGGAAAATTGTTGCATGCGGCCGAAGAGGGACTCGGAATTCACCAGGCCGGGCACGGTTTGAATGAGCGCGACATTCGGGTGAGTTTCCATCAGCTTAACCAAATCCACGAGCGTCTCGCCACGCATCACGCTATCGGCATCGCACGTGATGAAATAGCGATAGCGCCGTCCCCACGAACTCAGAAAATCGCGGATGTTTCCACTTTTACGCCCTTCATTGTCCAGCCGGCGGCGATAGTAAATCTTTCCGAGCGCGTCCAGTTCGCGGATTAAATCAAACCAGCGGCGTTCTTCTTCGACCCATATGTCTGCATCGGTGGAATCGCTGAGTATGAAGAAATCGAAATGCTCGAGCGAACCGGTGTGTTGAAGGGATTCATAGACCGCGCGCAGTCCCTCGCAAACCCGGGTCACATTTTCATTGAAGATGGGAAAAATGATCGCCGTGCTGGCGCCGGCGATCGGGGTGTTGTGGTATTCCTTTAATCGGGTAATGCGCAAGCGGTCGCCAAATCGCCGAAGAAAAAAGCCATAAATGCCGTGGAGGCATCCGACCGAGGCCATAAAAAACAGGATAATGAAGAGAGCGAGCAGAACTATGCGGGAATTGGACCAGCCTGTCCGCCAGAGCAGATCGGCAAAGAGCACGGAGACGGCGCCGGTCAGGAGGACTGCCAGGGAATAGAATATGAAAAGCCGCCACCCGCGGATTTTGGAAATTGAAACAAATCGAGCGGTCGCTTGGTCCACGGGCGTAAGGTTAAGCTAAAAAAGTCTGTCGGGCAAGGTGGTGCTTGCGCACGGCCACCGGGAGCGGTGGCAGCGCCACTGGCGATCGGCCACCATTAACGAGAACGATGCGACGGATGGGGCGGATGGAACAAATCCGACGGATCGGACGGATTTAAAAACCGCTATTTGTCACCCAATTTTTTCACTTTCACCACGTTTCTTTGTTGCTTTTAGCGGCGGGAACGCCAACTTGTTCTGGAAATGCCTGATGAACATCAGCCGGAAATGAATCAGCCCGGACCAAGGAAACGTTCAGCCAGTCGCCGACGTGGCCGCCGAGGCGGTCGTGGGCGCAGCCTGCGTCCGGCCCATGTCGCGGCGCCGCCTGCTGCCGGGCTGTCGTCCGACGCCGGTGAGGCAGCGCCTCCGCCGGAGGAGCATGAGCATGAACATGAACATGCGCCGGAGGCGAAGGCGAAGGGCACGGAGACTCCACCACCATCCCAGCCGGCCACTGAAAGGCCGGCCGCTGAAAGGCCTCAAGCACGACAGGAGTCGAGACCGGCTCATTATAGACCGACCCCCGAACGGCCGCGACACGAACAGGAGCGGCCTCGCCAGGAACCACAATACGCTCCGCCTTCTCTCACCAGGGCTGCGGACGAGGTGCGCCGGATCGTGGAATCTCTCGAAGAAGCCCTCGAACAGATGGAACATGTTCTGGAGTTGGTTGAGACGGCGGAGGAACAAAAGTTCGAAGACGAACGGGAGATCGAGAATCTCCGCCGCGCCTTGCGGCGCATTCAGCAGCCGCGTCCGGAGCCGCCGCGAGATCGAGAACGGGAGCGGGAGCGGCGTCCTCAATACCAGGAGCCTCCGCGCGAACGCGAAGAACCGCGACATGAAGAATCTCACCGGGAACCACCTGCCCACGAGCTGGAACACGAAACGGGCGAAGAACCGCCGCCGGAGGAATTCGATCCGGAGGATCAGGCGAGCTGAAGTCCGTTGAAACGTTGGAAGGTTAAAACGTTGAAACGGGTTCGAACGGGTGAAGTTCGCGCGAAGATACGCGAAGTGTTCTATCCGTAGAATTTTCGCAGATTAAAGCGCGGGTTACGCCTTGCGTGCGCCGGCAACGATCGGCTTTAACCGTCTAAATCGTAACGACAGTTGGCGCTGTCACTCACAAATCGTAAATTCGGGATGGGGACGACGATAAGAATGATTTGCTTGTCTTAAGGCTTAACGACCGACACAACAAACCCATCCGGCTTGAGATATTTTTGGGCGACGGCCTTGATTTGGTCAGGCGTGACGGCTTCGAATTTCGCATCATCCAGTTCGGAATGCTGGAAGCCCAGGCCGTAAAGCTCATCCAGCGCCGTGATGGAGGCGAGGTTGCCGAGGTCCTGGCGATGGATTTTTTTCTGGCCGACGATTTTTGCCTTTGCGCGTTTCAATTCCTCGGACGTCAGTCCTTCAGTGCGCAACAATTCGGCTTCCTTGAGCAATTCGCTTTCGACCTGTTCAGCCTTGGAAGGTTCGGTGCCGGTGTAAAAAGCGAAGTAGCCGGGGACAATGCCCGCGAAATTTTGCGCGATCCGCAATAATAGGCCAGTCCAAGTTGCTCGCGAATCCTCAGGAACAGGCGCGAGCCGAGGTCGCTGCAGGCTTCGTGGATGAGTTCGAGCGCATAATGGTCATCGTCATGAATGGCGGTTCCATGAAAACCGATAACCAGCACGGCCTGTTTTTTATCGCGAGTTTCGGCGACGCGGTTTGATGCCGGCGCTTTGGCAGCCAACCCAGCGGGTTTGACGCCTTCACCACGCTTCCAATTACCGAACGCCTTTTCAACGGCGGTTTTGGCTGCGGCGATGTCAATGTCGCCGTAAACGGCCAGGACACAATTGTTCGGCACGACGAGTCTTTGATGAAACGCACGCAAATCGGCGGCGGAAATTTGTTGGACCGTTTCTTCACTGCCAAGGGGGTCCAGGCCGAACCCGGTGTCGCCAAAGAAGGCGCGGCGCATGGCCGCACCCGCGCTCTTGAGCAGGTCATCTTTGCGGGCGGCGATGCCTGCGATCTGGACCTCGCGTTCGCGCTCGAGTTCATTGGACGGGAAGCTGGGATTGAGTAATACGTCGGAAACCAGGTCCAGGCCGACGGCGAAATCGGCGCTGAGGACTTCGGCATTGGCACCAAGACTTTGGTTGCCGCCGTAAGAATCGATGTGGCCGCCGATGGATTCAATCTCGGTGGCAATTTTTTCCGCGGACCGCCGGGCGGTGCCTTTGAGCAGCATCGTGGAAAGGAGCCGGGTGATGCCGTTGTTGGTCGACGATTCGGCCAGGACGCCGCCCTGGAGGACGGCGCGAAATTCGACAAAGGGCAGGCGGGAATCCTTTTTCAGAAGCAATTTCAAGCCATTGGGCAGTTCAAATTTCTGAATCGGAAACTCGTTATTGGTGGTTGTTTCCATTGCGGCTTTGGGGGCCGCGCCAGCGGGCAGGAGCGCGTAAAGAGTGCGGTTTTCGTCCGTTAGATACTGCCGCGCCACGCGTTGGATATCGGCGAGTGTAACCCGCTTCACGGCGGCCAGGTAACGTTCCGAGAAATTCAAGTCGTTCGCGGAGATCCAATTGCCCCCCAGGTTCTGCGCCTGGCCTTCCATGGTTTTGCGCGTGGCAAGGAACGCCGAGATAAATTGTTTGACGGCTTTTTGCAATTCATCGGCGGAAACGACGTTGATTTTTACCTTTTCAATTTCCGCGAGCATGCCATCGCGCGCGGCGGCGAATTTTTCCCCATCCACGACGGCGCTCATCCCGAATACGCCGGGCAGGCCGGGACTATATGTCCAGGCGTCCACGTGATGGGCCAGGCCCTGGCGTTCGCGGACTTGTTGAAAAAGACGCGAGCTGCGTCCGCCGCCCAGCAGGACCGAAAGCACATCCATGACGGGAACATCCGGATGGCGCAGTTCGGGAATGTGCCAGGCGAAATGGAAATGACCGAGCTCGATAGTCGCTTCCTCGATGACATCGCGCGCGGCGGTTTGTTTGGGCTCGGGCTGAAGAAAGGGCGGCGGGAGCGGCCGGGACCGGTTTTTTGCGTAAGCTTCTTTGATTTGCGCCACCACTTCGTCATTTTTTACATCGCCGGCCACGACGTAGAAGCAATTATTGGGCGAATATTTTTCACGGTAATAATCGCGGATATCATCGGGTTTAAGCTCGTTGAAAATGTCCGGGTAACCGATGATGGTAAAGCGGTAGGGACTTCGTGTATAGGCCACTTCAAAGAGGCGGCGGCTGGCGCGGCGGCCGGGGTCGTCCTGTCCCATATCCATTTCGCGCCGGATGACATCCATTTCTTTGGCCAGTTCATCCGGCGGCAGGGTGGCGTGCTGCATGATGTCGCAGAGGATGTCGATGGCCGTGCTGGCGCCGGTATTGGGCACGTCAATATGATAAACCGTTCGGTCGAAGCTGGTATAAGCGTTCATGTAACCACCGGCTTCCTGGACTTCCTGGTCGATGCGGCTGCCTGGGCGGGTGGCGGTCCCTTTAAACAGCATGTGTTCGAGGACGTGCGACAGTCCGGCGCCGAGCCAGCGACTTTCATGGATGCTGCCGCTCATGCACCAGGCCTGGGCGGAAACGACAGGCGCGCTATGATCTTCGCGTACGATGATGACCAGACCGCTTTCGAGGGTGGTTATCGTGACACCCGGAGGCAATGACGGAATGACTTGATGCTCTTTAATCATGATTAAACAGGTGAGGGAATGTACGACAAAATCGGAAATTAAAAAACAAAAAGGAAAAGTCAGGCCTTCGACTGATTCGCGCATCCCTGGACCAGGGTCAGCAGCGTGACGTGCGTTGCCGCGGCGCGTTCGGTTTTTTCTATGTTCTCAAATTCGCTCAATATGGCGGCGGCGCAGGGTGTGCCCGGCGACGGCAATTCGTCGCGATTGTGCCGCATCGCGAAGAGGATGTCGTGGACGTTGATGGAATCGAGCGGGCGCGCGGGGGTATAAGCCATATTGCCGGAAATTTCGGTTATGATTTGCACGGAAAGGAGGCGATCCAGGACCTGATGCGCCAATTTAGTGGGAATTTCAATTTCTTCGGCCAGCTCCTGCAGGGTCGCCGGCGGCTCTCCGTTTTGGAATCTTTGGCCGATGCAGGTCATCAGGCGCAGAGCGATAATTTCGCGGTCGCGATGCCCGACCGTTTCGATGAATTTTTCCTGCAAATAGATTTTGCGGTTTTGGAAGGCGTAGGCGACTTGCGCGCCAAAGAGCAGGATGGCCCAGGACAAATACAGGCTGGCCATAAAGACCGGAATCAGCCCCAGGCTCCCATAAATTTTGCTGTTGCTGATAACGCGGGAGACATAGAGGAACCCGAAGAGATTATTCAAATGCCACAATGTTCCGCCGGCGATGCCCCCGGCCAGGGCGGCGCTGAACTGGACTTTGCTGTTGGGCACAAATTGATAGAACAGAGCGAAGACGATCCAAATAAATATAAATGTGCCGGCCTGGAGCAACAAACGGCCAATGACCGGCGAGGCATGCAAAAAAGTATTTGTGGCTTGAAAATGAGAGCTTCCGGCCAGGCTGAGCAGGACAGCGATGAGCAGCGGGCCCAATGAGAGCGCAATCCAAAACCGTGCCATACGCATGAGCCAGTGGCGTCCGCGTTCAACGCCCCAAATGTCGTTGAAGGTGCTTTCGATGCTGTTGAGCATGGAGATGGCGACGAAGACCAGGAGGGCCATACCGGTGACACCGAGCGCGCCGCTGCGGGTGTTGTGGATGAACTCGTGGATATGCTCGGCGACAATTTTTTGCGCCGCTACGCGGGCGTTGGCGGCCGCGGCCGGCGCCACGGCGGTATTGGTGCCGGTGACAGCGGGAGGGGCGGGCGCAACGCTGGACGAAGCGGCAACGGTGGCCGGTGGAACGGCATGGGAGACGAAATTGTCGATGGCCTTGTAAATCTCCTGTTCACCTTCCTTTCTAAGCAGGCTGCTGGTGATGCTGATGGCGACGGCGAGGAGGGGGATCAGGGCCAGCAGAGATGTATAGGACAGGGCGGAGGCGCGGACAAGGCAACGGTTTTGGACAAAACTCTTGCCCACGAAAAACCAGAAATGGATAAAATGCTCGCGGCGCCCGGCGAGGCTGATTTCGTTTTCCTCACCTCTGGCGATTCTCACCAAACGGGAAATGGACGGTTTAGCCATGCAAAAACTTAGACCGAAAATGGAAAAAGGAAACAGGAGAAAACGTGGGCGCCCTGCCTTCGCGCCAACGTGCACACCATAGTTTTCAGAGACGGTGAGAGGCACATCCAGAAATTGGCCAGACACGGAGTGTCCGGATAGTGGCCCCAAAGCCCATTCCGTTCTGAATGGGCGGCAGAAATTTTGGGCGCGTTTTCCATTGTCCTTTTAGGGCAAACCGCTAATTTGCCGTGAACCGAACGCTCCGTATCCGGCTAATCCGCTTGTCGCTCCGCCAAAAACATTTTTATGCAAACTACAACACTATACCGCATTACTTTGCCTGTTCACGACATCGAGCGTGCGGTGAGGTTCTATAGCGCCGTGTTGGAGATGCCGGGGCATCGGGTTTCTCCGGGCCGTCATTATTTTCGCTGCGGCAGCGCCATTCTCGCGTGCTATGATCCGGTGGCGGATGGCGATGGCGGGCAGGAGGATTGGCATTTTCATCCCTCTCAGTATTTGTATTTCTCTGTTTGCGATCTGGAGGCGACGCTGGCACGGTTTCAGAAAGCCGGCGGCACAGTTGACAGCGGCATTGAAACGAAGGCCTGGGGAGAGCGCCTGTTCTACGGGCGGGATCCGTTCGGCAGTCGCATCAGCTTTGTAGATGAGCACACAGTTTTTACGGGGCGAGGCATGAGCATCTTTTCGTGACTGTTTATTGATCTTTAAAAAGTCAAAGAAAACGGTTGCATTTCCAAATTCGATCGTGTATCCTCCCAACTTCCGCGAGGAAATTACTACTGACTACAGTTTGCGCAACGGTCCCCTGTTACCATGAAAAAACTGAGAGTTGCATTTATTTTTTTGGCGCTGGTTGTGCCATTTGGAAAAGCCGCCACTCCCTCCATTATTCCGCTGCCCCAGCAAATGCAATTACGGCCCGGTGTTTTTACACTGTGCCCTTCGCAATCAGCGGCGGCCGCTCCTGGGCATCCGCTGGTAAAAATCTACACGGATGCCGCCTCGCAGGGCGATGCCGATTATCTCGCGCAAATGTTATTCAGGTCCACCGGCCAGCAATTCGCCATCGTGCCCGCGGGCAGCCCCGGACCGGTCCGGGAGGGAATATTGCTGACAACCGCAAATGCCAACACGAACCTGAACTACGAGGGCTATGAACTGACCGTTGCGCCTGATTTGGTCGTGATACGGGGACAGACTTCAGCCGGTGTTTTTTACGGCGTGCAATCGTTGTTGCAATTGCTTCCGCCGCAGGTGTTATCGCCGCAGCCGGCCACCAACGTCATTTGGACGATTCCCTGCGTCTATATTTTTGACCAACCGCAATATCATTGGCGTGGGGCGATGCTGGACGTCGCGCGTCATTTCATCACAAAGCAGCAAATCAAACAACTCCTCGACGCCATGGCGCTGCACAAGTTGAATGTATTTCACTGGCACCTGACCGATGACCAGGGTTGGCGGCTGGAAATCACGAATTATCCTGCCCTCACCACCAATAGCGCGTGGCGCGCGGCAATGGATTACAGCCTTAACCCGCGCTCAAACAGCAACACCAATTCCCTGGGCCAATACGGCGGATTTTATACCCAAGCCGATGCCCGTGAAATCGTCGCATACGCGCAGTTACTGCATATTACGGTCGTGCCAGAGATTGAATTGCCCTGCCACGCCACGGCGGCCCTGGCGGCATACCCGCAATTTGGATCCGGCAGTGGCACGGTCCAAGATCCACAATCGGACTACGATATGGATTATCCCGGCATTAATTATGGCGTGGACCTGTTCAGCCCCGGTTCGCCGGGCACGATGGCTTTCTTTTATGACGTCCTGAGCGAGGTTATGGCGATTTTCCCAAGCCAATATATTCATTGCGGCGGGGATGAGGTGATTTCCAGCACCGACAAGCAATGGAACAGTTACAGCTATGATGTTAACCAGATGGCAGCCGTTGGCATCACGGTGAACGGGAACACCTCTATCGAACAATACCAATACTGGCTTTCCACGAACTTGAACGCGTTTATTCAGGCAAATGGCCGCTCGATGATCGGCTGGTCCGAATACGATGGCCTCCAAATCGTTCCCAACGCAGCGGTGATGGATTGGGAAACCGGCAGTGCCAGTGATGGGGCGGCGGTAGCCGAGTCCGGCAACAAAGTGGTGGCTGCAGCCGACAACAACTGCTATCTCAATTATGTCGAAGGCGCCGATCTCACCAATGAGCCTCCTTTTATTGTCGGCACCACACCCGAACCCAACTCGGTCAGCAACGTTTATTCCTTTAATCCGATTCCGTCGGGGCTGCCGGCGCAATATGACACCAATATCCTGGGCGCAGAGGGTACTTTGTTCACCGAGTATGTGCCCTCCTTCGAGAACGTGATGTACAAGATGTTTCCGCGCCTGGGCGCCATGGCCGAAATCACATGGACACCGCTCGGCCAGCAAAGTTATACCAACTTTGCTCAACGAGTGCCCATGGATGAACAACGGTTGGCCGCAATGGGAGCGAACTATAACCATGAGACCATTCCGGCCATTGGCACCTGGGGGCCGGCGCCGGCCAGCTATTCGACGCTGCAATGGAATATTACGACGAACGTCACCGCCGCCGGAGAAGTTGACGTCAACTTTTCTTACGGCACCGGCGCCAATGGCCTGAGTATCGCGTGGGCGGACCTGTTGCAAAACGGAACTGAAATTGACCGCGATACGCATTTTGGCTACGCCCAAAATAATTCGTCGTACGCGGCGTCCACGACGAACCAAACCATTTATGTGCTGCACCTGCCCGCCTATCAGCCCGGCGCGACCTATTCGATTGGCGCGTCTGTGGAGGGCACAAGCGGGACAAACTGCAATGGAACCGTTTATCTGCCGAATTGGAATTAGTGTTACCCATGAAACTCATTCTTCCGGCCATTATTGGTGGCATTTTGTGCTCGATCTCGGCACCGGCGCAATTATTCAACATGATGACCTTTGCCGGCTCGACCGCGCAGGGCGACGTGGACGGCGTGACCAACGTGTCGCAATTCTATAATCCGGGCGGCGTCGCCATGGACGCGTCGGGGAATATTTACGTGGCCGATACCGAGGACAACACGATCCGCGAAATTGCCGCCAATGGAATAGTCAGCACGCTGGCGGGCGCCGCCGGTATTAGCGGAAGCGCCGATGGCAATGGAACCAACGCCCTGTTCAATGCTCCCCAGGGCATCGCCGTGGACAGTTCCGGGAACGTCTATGTGGCGGATACCGGCAACGGTACCATCCGCAAAATCACCGGCAACGCGGTAAGCACGCTGGCAGGCCTGGCCGGCAATGCCGGAAGCGCCGATGGTGTGGGCACTAATGCGTCGTTTAACTTCCCCGAAGGACTCGCAGTGAACGCCGGCGGCGTCATTTTTGTGGCCGATACGTGGAACGACACGATTCGCGCGGTAAGTCCGTCCGGCACGGTCTCAACGTATATCGGCCAGGCGGGAATTTTTGGAAGTTCTAATGCCACTGGTACCAACGCGCTCTTGTACGAACCGTCAGCGGTGGCCATTGACTCCGGTGGAAATATTTTTGTGGCCGATACCGGCAATAATGTCATCCGCGAAATTGTCCCGGGCGGAACTGTGACGGCATTGGCCGGATCGGCGGGAAATATTGGCAGCGTCGATGCGACGGGCACCAACGCTTTATTTGATGCGCCACAGGGAATCGCCGTGGATGCATCGGACAATTTATATGTGGCAGATTTTCTGAATAACACGATTCGCAAAGTAACGTCCGCAGGAGTCGTGACGACCATTGCGGGTGTGCCCGGAAATTTTGGCAGCGCAAACGGCGTCGGTACGAATGCGCTCTTCTGGGGGCCGCAAGGCGTTATAGTAAACCCGACCAATAACAGTCTGATTTATGTGGCAGACACCGGAAATTCCGCCGTCCGCCAGCTATCGGCCTCCGGTCAAACCTGGACCGTCTCTGCCTTTGCCGGGAACGCTTCGGATGGCAGCGCGAACGCCATCGGCACGGCCGCCCGTTTCTTCTGGCCCATGGATGTCGCCTCCGATGGCCAGGGAAATTTCTACGTGGCCGACGCCCGGAACAACACGATACGGAAGATTGCGGCCGATGGAACGGTCAGTGTATTTGCCGGTTTTCCTGGCGTGACCGGCAGCGCCAACGCCAAAGGAACAAACGCCTCGTTCAATGCCCCGGAAGCCGTGGCGGTGGATGGCTCGGGAAACGTCTATGTGGCGGATACCGGGAATTCGGTCATTCGTGAAATTACGTCGGGCGGAGTGGTCAGCACGCTGGCCGGTTCACCAGGCAATATCGGCAGTTCAGACGGCACCGGAGGCGGTGCTCAGTTTGACGCGCCGCAGGGCATCGCAGTAAATGGTTCGGGTTACGTGTTCGTGGCCGACACAATGAATCATACCATTCGGGAAATCGCACCGGGTGGCGTAGTCACGACGTTTGCCGGCACGGCCGGAAATTTCGGCAGCGCGGACGGCACGAACGGCGCGGCGCAGTTCGACCGGCCGGCCGG
The DNA here is from genome assembly GCA_963845665.1 of uncultured Verrucomicrobiae bacterium. Classification (GTDB taxonomy): domain Bacteria; phylum Verrucomicrobiota; class Verrucomicrobiia; order Limisphaerales; family UBA11358; genus UBA11358. The sequence continues at coordinate 945,907 of CAWJTA010000003.1, read as the reverse complement.
GCTCGCGTTTGATGGCAGCGGAAATCTATTTGTCGCGGACATGTTCAATCACACGATCCGCGAGATTACACCCGCCGGAGTGGTCAACACGATTGCTGGATTGGCGCGGGTGTTTGGAAATATGGACGGCACGAACAGCACAGCGTCGTTTTTCGAACCCGAGGGCATTGCCGTGGGCAGCGGTGACACGTTATACGTGGCCGATTCGGGCAACGATTCAATCCGACAAGTGACTCCCTCAGGCACGAACTGGGTTGTGACAACCATCGCCGGATGGCCGGGCGTGAGCGGCAGCCAGGATGGTTCGGGCATTGCCGCGCGCTTTTGCTATCCCGCCGGCATGGCCATGAGCGGTGGAAACCTTCTCGTGGTGGATTCGGCAAACAACACGATTCGTTCCGGCTCGATGATTACGGACCATCCACCCACAATTTCGTCCCAACCCGAAAGCCAGGCCGTAATGGTAGGAAGCCCCGTCACTTTCAGCGTGAGTGCCACTAGCCAGGATACCTTGTATTATCAATGGTTGTTTAACGGAACGGAAATTCCCGGTGCGACGAGTTCAATGTATTCTTTGGCCGGCGCCCAATCGGCCAACGCGGGAACGTATTCCGTCCTGATCAGCAGCGGGCTGGGCGACACATTGAGTTCGAATGCCGTTTTAATCGTCTATGCCCCGCCCGCGATAACGAACCAGCCGGTGAGCCAGACGTGTTTGCAGGGTGCCACCGTGACATTCAGCGTCACGGCCGGTCCGGCGCCCGTGACCTATCAATGGGAGGAAAATGGGCATCCCCTGGCCAACTCGGCTAACGTGGCCGGCGCAAACACAGCCACGCTCACCCTCAACAACGTCACGACTGCGAGCAGTGCGACATATTCGGTGATCGTTGGCGGCACGTACGGCTCGGCCTCGAGTTCGCCGGCTACGTTGACGGTATTTTATGTTCCGACCGCCGATTCCATTCAACCCTACGCCTGGTGGCTGCTGAATGAGGGTACCGGCGGTGTGGCGTATGATTATTCAGGCAATGGTCACTACGGCACGTTAAATTCCGGCGTCAGCTGGACCATCGCCGGCTATTCGGGCTACGGTGCTTATTTTAATGCGGCCGCGCTTTCCCTCATTACTATAAATAGTCCGTTCACTTTTAGCAGCAGCAGCAGTTGGACGGCGACTATGTGGGTCAATCGGTGGGAATCCAGGAGCGCCTCCACGTTGATCAGCGGCAATTCAGACGCCTTGAAGTTGGAGCAATACAATGAAGGCAGCCAGGTGGGCTATACGTTTTATAGCCACGCAGACTATACCATGCCTTACGTCACGCCGTTGAACACGTGGATACACCTGGCCTTCGTCGGGACGTCCACCGGGGTCACTCTTTATACAAATGGCGTCCTGGCCACCTCCCTCGCCGACCCGGTCGCTCTGAACGCGTTTGGTTTGGGTTGTTATAATCATACGACCTATTCAGATTACCTGGACGCCACGCTCAATGACGTCCGCATTTACAATTCGGCTCTTACGCAGGGACAAATCACCAATATCTATGCCTATGGCCGCATCATCCCCATACCGGCGGTCACTTTGGCGTCCCCGGCAAACGGAGCGAGCTTTCTGGTTTCTTCCAATATTACGCTCGCGGCCAGTGTGGTGACCAATGCGCAAAGTATCTCCGCCGTTCAATTTTATCAGGGCTCGACTTTGCTCGGCCAGACCTCGACCGCGCCTTATAAATTCACCTGGAACAATGCGCCGGCGGGAAATTATTCGCTTACGGCCAATGTGATCTATAACGGCAGCAGCACGGCGGCCTCGCCCGCAGTCGGAATTTACGTCGGAATTGCCACCAATTCTCCCGACCTGAAATTTGCCATGACCAATCGGATGTTACAATTGTCATGGCCGTCGGATCACACCGGATGGGAACTGGAAGTGCAGACCAATTCGAATTCGGTCGGCTTGTCACCCAATTGGACCCTCCTCAATGCTTCGACTTCGACGAATGCAGTGACCGTTCCCGTGAATCTCACGAATGGGAGTGTATTTTATCGGTTGGTTTATCCGTGAGGCAGTGGTCTCCGCGCTGAAAGCGCAAGGTCATCTTAGCTGTGGGCTCCTTTATTTCGGGCGAAAATGCCACGATTCGCAAGTAGGAATTGTTTGCCTCGGCTTTTAGTCGCCAATAAAATTGCCAACCGATGCACTTCCAGTGAACACGTTGAAATCCACAAATCAAAAACCGGCCAATTTCAGCCGTTTTTTAGGGTTCGCAGCGTTGGCGGGAGTGATCATGGTTTTATTGTACGAGTCTCTCTTCATGGGCAAAGGACTTGTTTCTGAAGACGGGATCATGGCCTGGCCGCCCTGGAATCAATCGGCGCCGGTATCGAACTATTTATTATATGACCAATATCGCGTCTTCGTTCCGGCGCAGGAATTTGTCCACCAGCAAAAACAGTTTCCTTTGTGGAACCCGGACATTTGCTGCGGCGCACCCAACCTGGGGGCTATTCAATACGGTCTGATCTTTCCCATCCGTTTATTGTTATCTCCTTTGTCGCCTTTTACGACGAGCGGAGTAGCCGCCTTTTTAAAACTTTGCCTTGCCGGTTGGTTCACCATCCTTTTCGTCCGGAGTTTGGGCGTGTCCGATGGGGGTTCTTTTCTTGCCGGACTGGCCTTTAGCTTGTCTGGATTCATGATTGTCTGGCTCGGACATCCGTTGGTAAGCAGCGCCATGTGGCTGCCGCTATTGCTCTACCTCGTTGAGAAAACGTTCAGACTCGGACCTGCAGCCGCCACCGGCGCGGTTGCTCTTCGCATCTGGGCTGTATTCGGCGTTGCGTACGCGTTCATGATCCTGGGAGGCCACCCGCCTACTGCAACGCACGTGACGATTGTTGTTGCCATATACTTCCTCTTTCGCCTGATGCAAAATCCTTGGGACCAGTCAATCCAACGAACCGGTTTATTCATCGGAGCAATCGTGATCGGAGTGTTGCTTGCGGCGCCCCAAATTCTTCCTTTTCTTGAATATTACCGCCAAAGCTCCAGTCCATCGGCGTCGGTTTCGCTCGACAGATGGGCCAGTCATTTGACATTTAGCGAACTCATTCATTGTCTAACGCCAAATCTCATGGGCAACCCGGCGATCGGATTCGAGGATTTGCCCAAACTTTTGGGTTGGAACGATCCCGATGATTTCAACGAGCGGACCGGTTATGTGGGAATAATTCCCATTTTTTTGGCCGCGGTCGCCATCGCTTTACGGCGCTGTAAATACACAGTTTTCTTCTGCTCCGTCGCGATCGGCTCATTATGGGTGATATGCGGGATTTTTCCTGCGCCGCAGATCATCCGGGTATTGCCCATTTTGAACGACATTAATAATACACGCCTCCTGCTCGTTCTTGGGTTCAGTCTTGCGGTGCTTGCCGGATTCGGTTGGGATGAGTTGAAGCATCTCAAATACCGGCGACCTGCGCTGATAACGGCCGCATTGTTTTTAGCATTGGTGAGTAGCGCATTCCTTTGGTTCTGGATAGTGACGCAATCACAATTCCATAAATTGGATGCCTTGCATCAATCTTTTCTTGTCAGACAATGGTTGATGGTGGCCGTCGGCGCAATCATCAGCATCGCGCTCGCCTGGCGGCCGACACAACCCATCAAGACCGTGGCGTTGGCCTGGACCGTCATTGACTTGCTTTCGTACTCCATCGGCTACAATCCCGCCATCTCGCGCGATCAATATTTCCCTAATAATCCGGCCATTACGTGGCTGCAAAACGACCATTCAAAATTCAGAATTTTCGGCGGTGACATATTAATGCCCAATTCCGCCGAAGCCTATGGTTTGGAGGATGCGCGGGGAAGTGATTTTATGACGGTACGCCGTTACGAAGAACTCGTTACCGGCGGCGCCGGCGACTTTTTCTTTTATCAATTGCCCAAAACTATTCCTAAAATATTTCCTCTGCTCAATGTAAAATACGTCCTGTTGGATCGCCCTGCCGCATTGAATCCAAATTTATTTAATCTGGTTTACACTAACGGTCTCTTCATTTACCAATACAAAAACTGCGCGGACCGGGCGTTGATTGTTTATAATTATAAATTCGAGCAGGACCGCTCTGCCATTCTTGCGCAGGTTTCTTCTTCTGGATTTGACCCGCGCAAACTTTTAGTCCTCGAGGGCCGGTCGAATCGAAATGTCGAGCCGGCAAAAGAAACAAATATAGTTCAATCAATTCATATCACCGCATATGAACCCGATTCCGTCAAAATTGCGGCTACGCTGCGCCGTCCGGGGTTTTTGCTGCTGCTGGACACGTATTTTCCAGGGTGGACTGCCACGGTGAATGGCAAAACCGTTCCCATCTTGCGGGCGGATTATAATTTCCGCGCCGTTCCTCTGGCGGCGGGTGATTCGCTCGTCAGTTTCGTTTACCGCCCTCCGAGCCTGCGCGCAGGTGAATGCCTTTGCGGATTGGGGATCCTGTTGGTTTGCGTGGCGTGCGTCTTGCCTGGGGTTAGGAGGACCTAGTTTAAAATCGCGCGAAGGATCGTCATTCTATATTCCGCCCGGTGTACGGGCGGGGTCATTCGCCTTTGGAGGAAAACTGGCCTTCCTTGGTCTTGAAGAGCAGATTGAATGTGGTCATGGAGCCGTAACAGCGGGTGATGTATTGCTGCATTTCCACCTTCTCGGCGTCCGTCAAGCCGGTGTGGGCGTTGATTTTTTGTTCCAGGACACGCAATTGATTGCGGAGGCCGACGATTTTGTGAAAGAAAACTTCCAGCGGGACTTCCTTGGTCTGCAAGGTTGGGTCTGACGGATGCAACACTATTTTGCCTTTTTGCCACCGGGCTCCCAGTTCCGCGGTCGTCGTTTCCGGTTTTTCCAGTCCGAGCCCCTCGATGACACGCTCGACGATGGATTCCACGAACTGATTGAGCGGCTGCTCAAGGCCGGAGACCGACATGCCGGGCTCGGCGGGCACAATCCCGCCAAGTTCCGGGTCTACTGTACGGAGCGTATCGCTAAACCGAACCTCCGCCGTTTGCTCTGAAATCGCTTTTACGACACCAATTCCGTATTGCGGGTGACGCACCGACATGCCGATGTTAAGAGCCTGGATTTTCATTTATTGTTTTAATTTAAACTATGATACACACGGCGAGGTAAAAAATCAAAAGGCCCATTGAACTTACGATTTACGCGACAGAACTGATGGTAATGCAGGTATGTGGCAAATCGCAAAGGCCGAGGTCTAAAGCCCAACGCTATCGCGAATCGCCATCACCAGTCATAACCCCCGCGTAAATCGTAAATTAACAACGCCTTGAATCCGCCGGCCAAACCGGCCATCCTTCCCCTCATAATTTATGCACAAAGTTGTCATTATTGGATCGGGTTGCGCGGGTTGGACGGCGGCGCTTTATACGGCGCGCGCGAATTTGGAACCGCTGGTGCTCATGGGCGGCCAGCCGGGCGGTTTGCTTACGACCACCAGCATTGTCGAAAACTTTCCGGGATTTCCTGAAGGTGTTGACGGCTATGACTTGATGACCCGGATGCAAAAACAGGCTGAACGATTTGGGGCAAAGGCCAGCTTCGGCATGGTGGAAAAGGCCGATTTTTCAAAATCGCCTTTCGAATTGGTGGTGGACGGCGAACTGACGCAGGCGGAAACTGTCATTATTGCCACGGGCGCCAGCCACAAGCACCTGGGCGTTCCCGGCGAAGATAAATTGGAGACCAAAGGCGTGACGTATTGCGCGACGTGCGACGGCGCGTTGCCGATCTTTCGCAGTAAACCCCTCGTCGTTGTAGGCGGCGGCGATTCGGCGTGCGAAGAAGCGCTCTATTTAACCCGATTTGGCTCGGAAGTTTTCCTGGTCCACCGTCGCGATACATTGCGCGCATCCAAAATCATGGCCGAACGCGTTCATGCACATCAAACGATCAAGCCGATCTGGGACTCGGTTGTGACGGAGGTTTTGGGTGTGGACAAGGGCGTAGTGACGGGTGTGCGCTTGAAAAACCTCAAGTCAGGCGCGGAAAGCGTTCTGAATTGCGCGGGCGTGTTTGTCGCGATTGGGCATATGCCCAATACATCGATTTTCAAAGGCCAGATTGATATGGATTCCAGTGGGTTCATTGTCCGCAAGGAAGGCTCAAACACGAACGTGCCGGGTGTGTTTGTGGCCGGAGATTGTTCAGACCAGGTTTATCGACAGGCGATAACGGCGGCGGGAATGGGCTGCGCGGCGGCGATTGATGCGGAGCGGTATTTGGCGGCGAGGAATGAGTGATTTATTGAATCGTTCCCATCTGATAATCCAAATTGGCTTGCTGGATGAGGACGTTGTAGCGGGCGTTGGTTTGTGCGATTTGGGCCTGGGTCAGGTTTAATTGCGCGTCGCTCAATTCCACGATGGAGCTGAGCCCACTCTGGTACCGCGCCTCGGCCAGTGTAAAAGCGTCAGCGGCGGTGGCAGCCAATTCTTCGGTTGTCTCCAATTGTTGCAGCGCGTTGTTGACGTCGAGCCATGCGATGCGTACGTCTCGAATGACATTGTTTTGCACGCTCTGGAGCAGTTCGTCGTCCGCGTGGGCTTTGAGTTCGGCTTCCCGTTGCCGTGCCACATAGTAGCCGCCGGCAAACAACGGGACGCTCAATATGATTCCGCCGGCGGCATAATTCGCCTTCAATTCATCGCTTCGCCAGGGCGCGACTCCGGCCACGCCAATCGCGTTAACAGTGGGCAAACGCGAGTCTCGTTGAGCCAGGGCATAGTGCATCGCAGCGTCGCGGTCATTGCGCAGGCTCAGAAGTTCCGGCCGTTGGGACAAAGCGGTCTGAACGAGGCCTGAAACATCGCCGCTGACGATGTTGGTCTCCAAAGGCTGGTCGGCAAGTTGGAACTGATGAAATTCGCTATAGCCAAGCGCCGCAGACAAGGTCGCCATCGACGCGTCTGCGTCGTTTTGGGCTTGTTCTACGAGCAATCGCGCCTGTTTAAGTTCCACTTGTGCAAAACTAACATCCAGCTCGGAGCGCAATTTATTGGTAGCCAGGGCGGTAATTTGGTCGAGCAGGGCTTTTCGTGTGTCAAAAGTTTGTTGGGCCACGTGGAGGACGGCTTGCGCGGCAAGGACGTTGAAATAACCGGTGTCCACGTCCAGCAGTACTTGTTCACGGGTTTCATTGGCGCTCTGGCTTTGGGCCTTCTCCTGGTATCTCGAACTGGCGGTCAGGTTTGCCGTGCGACCAAAGTCGGTGATCAACTGATTGAGCTGCCCTCCGGCCCCGGCCCGGTCATAAACGGACGAAGCATTGAGGGTGCCGTTTGCGGTAATCCGAGTGTGCTCCTCATTGGCGCCCGCGGCTTCGCCGTAGAGATTCACATTCGGAAACCAGGCTGAGCGGGTCTCAGTGACTGCTTCCCGGGCGGCGAGAACAAGGTAGTCGGCCCTGGCGATCTCCGGATGATATTTGAGCGCGATGTTTTCGGCATTGGTCAACGTCAGGAATGCCGGGGTATTGGTTGTCTGCGCTGAAATGGCTGCCGACCACGCGCAGAGCGAGACGATGAGAAGAAACCGTTTCATTTTCAGAGTGTCACACCACTAATGCACTAATGGGCCGAATGGCCGGACGCCTCCGCGCCGCCCGAAGGTTTTACCGCCGATTCACTCCGACGGTAAAGTATGAAATACGCGCACGGAACAATAAAAACTGTCAGTACGACGGACACGATCAAGCCTCCGATGATGGCCCGGGCCAAAGGCGCATAGGTTCCGCTGCCGGCTTCGAGCTTCATAGCCATGGGCAGCAGACCAATCACCGTCGCCAGCGAGGTCATCAACACCGGACGCAGGCGCACCCGACAGGCCGTAGCCACTGCCTCTCTCAACGGCTGGCCGTCTTCGCGAAGACGCCGGGTAAATTCCACAATGAGAATGCTGTTGGAAACGACGATACCGACCATCATGACCACGCCCATGAGAGACATGATGTTGAGTGTCGTCCCGGTGAGAAACAGAATGATCACTACGCCGGTCAATCCCGTGGGCACTGCCAGCAGAATCAGGAACGGATCCATAAACGATTTAAATTGGGCGACAAGGACCAAATAAACCAGCAGAGTCGCGAGGATGAGTCCCGTGCCAAAGCTCTTGAACGATTCTGACATGGATTTCACGGAGCCACGCACATCAATTCGCACATTTTTCGGTATACTGATTTGGCTCAAAATTTTCTGCACGCCCGCGTAGACACCATTCAACGCTTCGCCCGAAGGCTCGATATAAACGTCGACCGACCGGAATAGCTGGTAGTGGTCCACCTCCGTGGGTTCATTCACATGGGTGATGTTCACAAGGGTATCCAGCCGCGTCGGCCATCTCAGCCCCGGCGCGTGCAGTGGCAATTGTCCGAGGTCCTGGAGGTTTTTGATGAAATTCTCCGGATATTGGACCGTGAGCAGGTATGGGTTGCCCTTCACTGGATCAATCCAATAGCTGGGCGAAATCATGCCGTCCGATGTCAGCGCGGTAATTAAACTGTCAATGACGTCCTTGGCGTTCAGGCCCAGTTCGCTGGCGTGCTGGCGATTGACGTCCAGGTGCAGCGACGGATAATCGACGTCCTGGGGCACTACCACGTCGCTGACGCCGGGCAGGCCCCGGGCCCTGGCCGCAATAGTTGTGGCAATGTCATGGGCCTCCTGCACGGACATCTCCACTGGCGACGTTGACTTTGACGTCAATCGGCGCCGGCGAGCCCTGGTTGACAATAGCGTCCACCAATCCGCCCGCGTAATAATATCCGCTGATTTCCGGAAGTTCTTTTTGCATCCGCGCGCGCACCCGGTCCATGTATTCAAAACTGCTAAGTGTATGGTCCGGATTCAATCCGACTTGAATTACCGCGGTGCTTTCGCACGAATTAGGATTGAGAATCGAATTAAAGCCGGGCACCGTTCCAATATTCGATACGATGATGTTAATATCCTTTGCCGGGACTACTTCGCGAATGACGTGTTCAGCCCGCGCAACCAGTTGATCCGTCAGTTCAATTCGCGTGCCGGACTGGGCTTTGACGTTGATGACAAACTGATTTGGGTCTGTGCGCGGGAAATAGGCTTTGCCGATGAACGGATAAAGGCCCATGCTCAAAATGAAAATGCCGACAATGCCCAGCACCGTCGTTACGGGCCGAATCAGCGCCAGGTTCAAATAACTTTGGTAGCGGTCGAGCATCTGGTTGAATCTCCAATTGAACCGGCGATGAAACCGCTGGCCCCATCCCTTCGGGCGGCTCCGTTTCGCCATGGCCGTGGACTGTCCTGATGAATTTGGCGCAGAAAAGAGGCACCACTGTCATGGCGACAAAATAGGAGGCAAACAGCGAGAGCACGACTGAGAGCGCCAGGGCCGTAAAGAGGAAACGGCTGACCCCGTACAAAAATGTGACCGGGAAGAACACAATCACCGTCGCCAGTGTCGCCGAGAGCACGGCCAATTGGACTTCCCGCCCGCCGCGTTCCGCCGCCACGTCCGGGGATTCGCCCATTTCGAGATGACGAAAAACGTTTTCCAGGACGATGACGGAGTTGTCGATGAGCCGGGAAAAAGCGAGCGCAAGGCCGCCGAGAATCATTGCATTGACGCTGCTGCCGCCCAGTGCGAGGGCGATAAATGCGGCCAGCGCTGAAAGCGGAATCGAAAGAAAAACGGCCAGTGTGGCGCGCGCGCTTCCCAAAAAGATCAGAATCATCAAACCGGTGAGCACCAGGCCAATCGAGCCCTCGTGGATCAACGTAACAATAGCGGTGCGCACAAACACAGACTGGTCCAGAACGACCTTCGTAACCAGTTGCGCGGGCATTCCCAGCAGGTGCCCAATGACATTTCTGATGCCATTCACCACGACAATGGTGTTGGCGTTGCCGCCCGCTTTAAGCACCGGGATATATACTGACGCCTGCCCATCGATGCGCACTTTGTTGTACTGGATTTGCGAGGCGTCCTCGGCCTTGCCCACGTCAGCCACCAGTACCGATGACACGGCGGATTGCGCCGCGCCGACAGGGCGCGAGCCGGGAAGGCTGGTCACGTTCTGACCCTGCATGGGCGAACCCATCACCGTTTTGAGGGGGACCTGGTCCAGGTCCGACATGCGATTGATCTGGTTGTTAACGTAGACATCGTAATCATAAGGTCCAATCTTCACGTCGCCGGCCGGCAGGATCAGGTTGGCCTTGTTAACGGCATTAACCACGTCCATAACGCCCAATTGATGTGCTTCCAATTTGAGCGGGTCCACATAGACCTGGATTTGCCGGTATTTTCCGCCGAACACGGGCGGGATGGACGCGCCCGGAACGCCGGCCATTTGATTGCGGACGTCGAATTGACCGATGTCGTGCAATTGCGTTTCTGTTAGTCCCTTGCCGTTGAGGGTCACAAGGCAAACAGGCAGGCTCGAGGCGTCAAATTTCATTACAATGGGAGGCAACGTGCCCTCGGGCAGATAGCGCAGGCTCGCCAACGCGAGGTTCGCTATTGAAGTCACGTCTGAATCCGGGTTTGACCCCGGGACAAAATAGACCTTAATAAGGCTCACCCCGGACAGTGACCGCGATTCAATGTGATCCACATCCGATGCCAGCGTAAACATACGCTCGAACTGTCCGGTAATGTCATTCTCGATCTGACCCGGCGGCATCCCGGAGTAAAAGGTGGCGACGACTACCACGGGAATTTTGATCGGCGGAAACAAGTCCAGCGGCATCCGCACCAGGCTCGTCACACCCACGACGCAGGTAATGAGACAAACGACGATGATGAAATAGGGAAATTTGAGGGCAAATCGGGACATGGAAAGTTGTTAGAGTTCCCCCGGCACACCCGTAGCCAGAACTTCTACTTTTTGGCCCGGCTGAATGTGCCCCGGATTTCCGACCATCACCCGCTCGCCCACCTTGAGCCCGGACAAAATCTGATACTTGTCCGGAGTTTCCAAACCCAGCGTGACGGGGCGCGACTCGACTTCATTGTTTGAATTGACCACCAGGACCGCGGCTTCCTTGCCATCGCTGACGGACTGGATTGGCACCGCCAGGGCATTTGGCTGTTTGTCCACCTTCAAAATGACTGTCGAGTACATGCCCGGGACAATTTCGAGGTTCGGATTGGGTACTTCCACTTCCACCATCATCGTGCGGGTATCTATATCCACCTTGTCCGTAAAACGCGTAATTTTTTCGGTATAGGTCTTTTCCAGAGAATCCACTTCCACGTCCACTGGATCGCCTGTGTGCATATACTTCACGTCATCCACGGAAACCGGAAAGTCCAGGCGCAACAGGTAGTTGTCAGAAACGCGCACCAGCGGCAACGATTGGGAGTCCGATGACGTACCGGCCTGGATGAGCGCGCCCGGATCCGCGTAGCGCCAGGTCACGACGCCGTCAAAAGGAGCGATGATGAGGGTATAACCGACGAGCGTTTGGTATTTGCCCGACGTCGGCCTTTGCAGCGGCGATTGCGGCGGCGGCCATTTGCGCGTTGGCGAAGGCGGTGTCGATGCTTTGCTGGGCGACGAGGTTTGGGTGTTGTTTGTTTACTGTGGAAAGGCGGGTGTAGATCAATTCTGCGTTAGTGTAGTCAGCCTCGGTTTTTTGCTGAGCGGCGATGGCGTTGGTCAATTCCTGGTTCAGCTCCGGCACGATGAGTCGTGGCCAGAACCTGGCCGGACTTTACTTTATCGCCGAAATCCACATTCATCTTGTCCACGTAGCCGGAAACTTTGGCGTTTAAATTGGCCTCGACGTAGGGACGAAATTCGGCGGGGATAGTAATCTTCTGGAACAAATCTTCGCGCGTGACTGTGGCGACGGCAACTGTCGGCAGGGCATTGGAAGCGTTATTGCCAGCCGCCGCGGTTTGGGCATGCCGGTGAGAAAACCAAAGTCCCAGGCCAATGACAACCGCCAGGACCACGAGTAGCCAAAATATTTATTTTTGATGTCAAATGGCGACGATCGACCTTCATTGCATTGAAATTCATTTGTCATAGCACTAGTTTCGCGACAGCGGCAATTTGATGCGAAAGCAACTGCCTTTTCCCGGGGCGCTTTCAGCTTCTACGACTGCGCCGTGGGCCGCGCAAATGGATTCGACGATGGAAAGCCCCAGCCCTGCTCCTTCCGAATCCCCGGAGCGGATTTGGTCCACGCGGTAAAAGCGCTCGAAGACGTGAGACAGGGCATCGGAGGGGATCCCAACTCCGTTGTCCTCGACCTCCAGGACCGCGTGGCCGTTGGATCGCCGCACGTGGAGTTGAACGGCGCCGCCCGGCTGTGTGTATTTGATGGCGTTATCCAGGAGGTTGACCACGACCTGCTTGAGCCGCGCCGGGTCACCTTCGACTTCCACGGACTGATTGGCGTCGCACTGGACAGCTATCTTTTTGTCTTCGGCCAGGAGACTCATTTGGTCGGCGGTGGTTTTGGCCAGGCCGGCCAAATCAAAACGGGACCATTCGGCCTGGGCTTCGCCGGCATCCAATCGCGAAAGGGTCAAGAGTTGCTCGACAATACGCGTCAGGCGGACGGCTTCTTCGAACATGCTGGCCGCGCGCTCGCGCGCTTCGGCATCGAGTCGTTTGTTCTCGATGAGCGTTTCCAGTTCTCCGCGCAAAATAGTCAGGGGCGTGCGCAATTCATGGGAGGCGTCCGCGACGAAGCGCTTTGAATTTCGGAACGCGTCGTCCAGACGGGCGATCATGCGGTTCAGCGAAACCGAGAGGCGCTCGAGTTCATCGCCGGTTTTTGAAACCGGCAGCCGTTCGCTGAGGTTGTGCTGTGTAATTTGTTCGGCGGCGCGAGTAATTTGTTCAACGGGCATCAACGCGCGCCGGACCAGGATATAACCGCCCGCGGTGATGATGATCACGGCGATCGGCAGCCCGATTATGAGTTGGAGAATCAGATGATTCAGCTCCATTGGATCAAACACGGTGCCCGATTCCACGATATAAGATTCGTTGTCGGCGGCTTTATAATTCAGCGCGGCAACGATCAGCATTTTGCCGTTCGAGAGTTTGAGCGGGTGAAAGGATTCGGCGGTTGGCGCGGGCACGAACGGCGGAACCTCGGCTGGATCGAAACTACCATCCTTGGGCGGGCCCGAAGCGTATATGACCGGGCCGCCGACCCGGGTGATGCGGATGAAACGGTCGGCGATTTCCGGTTCGTACCAGGCCTTAGCCTGGCCGGCGACGTAGAACTGTCCTTTGCTTTGGATTTGGCTGAGCAAAGTATTGGCGATTTGCCGCGTCCGACGCGCCTGGGATTCGCAGAGGCTGTGTTGAAGGAAATGCTTCAAGTCCAGGTACAACAACGCGCACAGCAGCACAAAGATGGCCGTGAGCAAGCACGTGTACCAGGCCACCAGCCGGAAACTGAACGAGCGCATGTTCAACTATTCACCTCTTCGCTGATACTATACCCCACGCCACGGACGGTGCGCAACAGCTTGACCGGGGACGCGTCGTCGACTTTGGCCCGCAGGTGACGGACATAGACGTCCACGATGTTTGTCAGCCCCTGAAAGCTCTGGTCCCAAACGTGTTCAATAATCATCGTGCGCGAAAAGACGCGGCCGGGATGCGAGGCGAGATATTCGAGCAGGGAATATTCCTTGGCCGTCAGTTCGATTTTTTTACCAGCCCGTTTTACAGTTTGGGACAAGCGATCTATTTCCAGGTCGCCCACCCGCAGGACGCTCGAGCGGTCCACCGGGCCCGCGCCGGAGGAGGGCCTTGACGCGGACCAGCAACTCGGCGAAGGCAAACGGTTTGGTCAGGTAATCGTCCGCGCCGGCTTCAAAGTTTTTTACCTTGTCATCCATGCTGTCGCGCGCAGTCAGGATCAAAATGGGAATCTGTGGGTTTTTGCGCCGGATTTTTTCGAGCAGTTCGGTGCCGTTCATACCCGGGAGCATCAGGTCGAGGATGGCCAGGTCATAATCATAGGCACTGGCCATTTCCCAGCCGTTGAGGCCGTCATGGGCTGTGTCCACCGCGTAGCGCTCGGCCTTGAGGCCGCGGGCCACGATGTCCGCCACCTTTTTTTCGTCTTCAACTACGAGAATACGCATAAAAAACAATAGTCCCGGCGCAGAAATAAACCACACGATAATTAAAAGGCTGTAAAGGATGTATTAAATTTCTTTCAGAATTGCGGGAATGCGGAATCTCCTTCCTTCCGCCAAATTTTAATTCCTCGTTCATGCGGCCTTAATCTTCAAAGAGTCCAATATGATATAAGGATAGCTCTGGCAACAGCGGCGGGTCCGTAACTGAAGATGATTAAAAAATGTATGAAAGGAATATCATGCTGAATCCAAAAAATTCCCGGGCCAGCCAGCGGCGGGCCTCGAATCTGAAACGCTTCAAGGTTGAAGTCGAATTTGTGCTCGACCGATGTGGCGCGGAACAGGTCTGTGTTTGTGGCGATTTCAACGGCTGGCAGCCGGACAGCCTGCGGCAAACTGGCGATGCCGAGAACTGTTTATGGGAAAAAAGGGTGCCGCTCCAGCCTGGACGGTACGAATATAAATTTCTTGTGGATGGCGAGTGGGTCCAGGATCCCCAAGCCAGTGAAAACGTTCCCAACGCCTTCGGCTCGCTCAATTCGGTCGTCAAGGTCGGTTCAAAATCAAATTCCTGATGTTTATGAAAACTGAAACACCCAACCTGCAAATCCGCGTCCATAAGCGGGACGGCTCGGTTTCGTCGTTCATTCAACACGATTTCGAGATTTCACGGCATATTCTGAGCGGATTCGATCCCATGGACGTATTCATGCGATCCAGAATAATCCTGGGCGATAGAAACTCGCATACAGTGATTCCTGTTCCACAAATCACTCGAATTGATTTGGAGATAAACCCGGATTCTCCCCTGAGCTTCGTTACGGATTTGGTTGAGGGCGTGGAACTGATGCCGGAAGAATTTCAGACGCTGGTTCAAAACGTTGCGTTTGATGACCAATGGAAGAGCCTGGGAGAAATGGAAGCATTCGTGGTGACATTTTTGAACCTGGAAATGGCGGATGGCCGGAATGTGCTGGTGACGATGGAAGTGGACTCGGTGTCGCCACAGGGGCTTTGTGAATGGCGGGATTTTCTGCTGAGCCGTCCCGGGCTCTGTTTTCGGGCCAGCAGCGGCGGTGTTTCTGTATTGAATATGGCAAATCTTTGCTGTCTGACGATCTTTCCTGGAGCGCAACAGCCTTCGGATGATACCTGGCAGGCCCGGCGATCGGGCGAACGGCAGCCGGAAAATCCGGAAGAGAGCCTCATTGGGGAAGTCACCGCCGGTTCGTGTCCGACTTCACTCGGGAAACCGTCCAGGACACTCAGGATCAAAAGGCATTAATAAAGTGTTAAAATCCTTTCGGAGCTGGGGCTGTCCAGGGAATGGGATAACCAGGGCGGACAGGGCAAATTTTAATTTCTTTTTCATGCGTGATTAATGTTCAAACGGTCAATCTTAATGAAAGGAATAGCTTTAGTATGAGTATGAATACGATTGGGAATTCAAACGGTTCGCCTTATTCGGCGCGCAATTCGCTCAAGCCGGTCAATTTTTACTGCGCGGCGCCGGATGCCGAACGGGTGGAAATTATCGGCGACTTCAACCATTGGCATCCGCTTCCAATGCAACGGCTGTTGGATGGATGGTGGTTTAAGCGCCTGGAATTGTGCCATGGGCATCATCTGTATCGATTTATTGTGGACGGCAAGGTTGAATTGGATCCTGCCGCTTCGGGTATTGGCCATGATGAACAGGATGAACGCGCTTCCCTGGTGGCCGTTGGTTGAGGAGCCTATGAAAAAGACCACCAACGCCGCGACCGCAACGACTTTCAGCCTCGCTGATTTCCCGTCCGGAGACCGCGCCAGGCTGGAGGGCCAAATCATCGAACGGGCGCTGGAACTGTGGCGCAAAAAACGGCGAAGGCGGGAAAGATTGAAAATTAAAAATTAATGCGCACAGGGGAAACCTGCAGCCGAACGGCGGGGCTTTTCTTTCGCTCCAGCCGGAGGTTCAATATTTCGAGGGCTTATCCCATAGCTGTGGCGCTATGGGTTACTTTCGCACGCTGCTCCGCAACTACAAGTACAGTAGGAAATTCCTGGTGACTGACTGCTCCGGGAGATAGAAAAACTGTAGCGGCGCCGGGTAGCGCTAGTTTTGTTCCTGGAATAAGGGAAAGTTGGGAACAAAATCCTTCCGCGAAAACGGTTTGTCCAGGGCAACATTGGTATATGTTTCGATGGTGGAGAAGCCGTGAAACTCCGGCCCTGGCTGCCAGTTCCGCCCGGTCGATCCGGCCAATGCCGACTCGAGGACATCGGGACTGACTTCAGTACGAATCTGATGGATCAAAAAATCCTGTTTGCCAATCCAAAATGTTTCTATTTGGCCGGATGGCGATTGTCCCGTGATGACATAACACATCATTTTACCGATCTTCTCGTCCGGCAAAAATTCCAGGCCGATTATCTTGTTCGGGCTGCCGCTTCCCTTTGCATCGAAAAATATCGACGGAACATTGGCCACAGTTCCGCCGGAGGATCCAGTCACGTTCAGTAAAGCGGAATCGAGATTGTATTGCCTCCGTACTCCGGCCAATCCGATGAGAAGATAATCACCGGCGCCTGACGACCATGCCCCCATGGGACCCGTATCATCGGTGGTGTAGGGCGTTCTGCTGATTTGGTCCCACTGAATTCGATAAAGGCCTGGCCTGGCCAGCCTGGTGGTGAATCTGGTGGCGAGGACCGTGCCGGCTGCCGTTGTAATAATTTCTCCCTGATCGCTGTAGCTGGCCATCGAGGCGTAATTTTCGCGCATCGTTTCGAAAATTTGGCCGGCTGAAAGAGCAACCGGAGGGGCGCCGTTTGTCGTTACAGCGGCACCGGCGCACAACAGCAGAGTTGTCACGCCAATCCCAAGGATGCAATTGAATTTTGAGGGTCTCATAAGCTTTGGCTATAATTGTTAAACTCCGACGGCGAAAGTATGGTCGAATCGAGCGGCTGTCAAGAGCGGGAGCGCGTTTGGATAAATGATCCTGGCGAAAGGTCAAAATACAGGACGGCCCATTCATCTCTTGCGGTAGCCTATGATGCAATCATTAAAAGAGCATGAATGCCCGATTAAAATTGTTCCACTAAAGGCACTGGTCTTCGGGGAACGGTGGGATAAATTGTCGAATAGCAAAAGATTGAACCTGAATGACTTGCGGGCGACCGGTAAAATGCAATCCGGCCCCGTGCCGGGCCTTGGCCTGGGACCGATTTCGGAATCGTGCAGGAACATGAAGGCTCGATCAATGTGGAGTGCCGGGTTGGACACGGTACAACATTCTGAATTTACTTTCCACGGTTGATGAATGATCCGCTCCGCGAACAGGGCAGGACGGTTATCCCGTGAGTGGCGGCACGCCTTGCCGATGGTCAGAGCGGACTCACGTCCGTTGCTAGGGAAAAGCGAATTTAGTTACCGCCCGTGTCCGCCGCCCCCGCCGAAACCGCCGCCCCCGCCTCCGCCGCCACGGAAACCTCCTCCACCGCCCCCGCCCCAACTACCGCCTCCACCGCGAAAGCCGCCACCACCGCCTTGGAACGAGCCTCCGCCGCCGCGGAAGAATGTGCCGCCGCCGTTGTTAAACATGGCGCCTCCACTGCGCGTGGGCATGGGCGCGAATTGCCTTCCAAAATTTTGATTCCCAAAGTTACGATTAGCCGGAAAAGCAAAATTACCTCGGAACCCGACCCCGGGCGCAGGGGTCATTGGTCTGACTATCGGATTCATTGGTCTAAACGCCGGGCTCATGGGTCTGACAGCACCTGAAAACGCATTGTTGCCAACAAAACCACCAGAGCGGAAAACTACAGTGGCTCGATTGCCGACAAATCCGCCGGATCGGAAGGCGAAGTTACCTGCGCTGCCGCGAAAATTTTGCACACGAACAAATTGTGCGCCCAAAGGTTGTTCCGTCCGCGAATTGAAAGCGCGTCCAAACCCGTCGTGCATGCGCATCGCGTCAAAATCGTTTCTGGCGAATTGATTCCGAAAGCGGTCCCCGGCGAAATTCCCATGGTGATGGAAAAAATTGACACCGTTGTGTGCAAAGTTATCGCGATCTCGATCGTTAAATCCGTGATGGCCAAAACCAAAATCGTGAAAATTCCGAAAACCACCAAAAAATGGAAACGGCGAACCAAAGGCCCACCAGCCGCCCCAGCCAAAACCAGAATTAAATCCCCAGCCGCACCAGGGCGTCCAGGAGGGTCCAAATCCGAAACCCCACGTCACCGGCGCGGAATACCAGGCCGAGCCAATCCACGGCTGATAATTATAGCCGGTGCCATATACAACTGTATCGTCATCTGCCACTTCAGTGCCCATGTAACCAGGCGTATAACCATCATAGGCGTCGTTTTGGTCCGAATCATAGACCTGCACGTAAGTCAAATAATGCAGCGGCGAACTCGCCGGAATTGTATAGATCACCGGTGGAACATAGGTCGCCACGCTCCAGGGGCCGTTGACGGAGGTCGAGAAATACCAAACGCCGTCCTGGACCGCATACCACAATTGCGGATTCACTTCGATAATCGGAGTTTCGCTGTTGGCTACATAGTGAAGCGGAGTGCCATCGATAGGCGCCAATTGCGGTTGCCCATCGATCCGCGCATTTTGCATCTTCTGATTGAGCGGCACAGCCGCGCCTTGCGGGATGCTATTGGCAGTCAGCGCTTCCTGCGCCTGCTCCGTCCCCGGCACACTGGCTTTCACGTTTTCTTTGGGGCTGTTGTCGGGGATGTTTGCAAAATCATGCGGCAAATCGCTGCCCGGCACGAACTCCCACGGACCGTTCAGCGACGGCGCGCGATACCAGCGGCCCGACAGCAAAACATAATTTTGCTGATCGGCCAGCAGCTTGAAAACGTTGCCGGAAGTGTTGTCGGCATAAAGCAGTCCTGTTCCGGGAATCGGCGCGTATTCCGGCGCCCCGGTAAATGTAATCAGTTCAGCCGGCGTGGTGGACACATACACGTTCGGAATCGGAGACGAACTGAGGGCCGGTTCGACTCCGGTGGCGGCGTCTGGATTTCCACGCATCAAATCCACATTCCCCGCCTTGAGCGCTTGCTCTTGAGCCAGCGCGGCGCCGTCAGGAATCGTCGTCGCAACTTTCCAGTTTCTGTCATCCAGCGAGTTTGCCCGGAGGTAGCCGTCGAACAGGTGCAGGTAGTAACGTCCGGATGCGTCCCGCAGGAGCAAAACGCCAGTGTTGATGGCCCGTTCCAGACTCGTGCCGGAGACAGCCCTCCAAACCGGCGGACCCTCAATCGAAACCAGCACGGCCGGACGGGTAGCAGTAATGATGGCTGGCGGCGTATTGTTCAGCCGTTCCGTGTGCGCAATGGGGGGCAAGGACAGGCCGCCTTGCACGCGCTCCAGCGACAACGTCGGCACGCGTTGTTGAGGCAAAACGCGTAACGCCGCCAAATAGCTCTGTGTTTCCCCGCGCGCGGCCGGAAAATCCGCGCTCGTGATTTTCATGTCCGCCAGGTTCACCGTTCCGGCGTTTTTATCGACCAACGTAATGGCGTTAATTCCAATCGTCCCGTAGATCGGTTGCGGCCGGCCGGGGACCTGCACGGCCACGGCGCTGCGCCCGACGAAATCGTGCCCGTCCCATGAGTCGCATTGTGGCTCAAAAATCGAATAGGTAATCCCGCTGTTATTGAATGTCAAAGGCCAATCGGCCGTCACTGTGGTATCACCTGGCGTTGGTTCATAGCCGTCAGGCGCGGCATTGGCCTCCGCCATCGCGACATTTATTGCTGCGCAGGATGTAAGATAGATCAGTGCGCCGATTGAAAGTATTGAGACAAAATGGTATTTCATAAATCCTCCTTCTGACATCTGCCCGTCAGAATCACCCGCTTTTTTAAGTTCAATTTTTCGTTCATAGTGAACTCAATTTTGGCCGGTGGGGCGTGCCCTGCGCCCTCACACCCTCACCCGTTATAGATTTAGACTGTGGCCAGATGAGTTTTAGATGAAAAAAAGATTAAGAATATTTCAGATTTTTGATTTGCGAATTGCGATTTCTGGGCGGTCTTTATCCGCAGTTTTCGCGGAGTTTTTCGGAGGCCGATAATCATCATTTTAAGCCACAGATGGACACAGATGAAGGCTTCCGGCGGTCGCAAAAAAGCCGCCACAATTTGACAGAGTAGTCCAATAGTTCTACATTGCCGAACAATTGAACGAATTGAATGGATGGATCTGTAAATCAAGCAACCAACGAAGGAGTATTCTATGGCAAAATTAACCGGAAAAACAGCAGTCATCACGGGCGGAAGCACCGGCATTGGGCTGGCGACCGCCAAATTATTTGTACAGGAAGGCGCTTACGTCTTCATCACTGGCCGGCGTCAGGCCGAATTGGATAAGGCGAAAGCCGAGATCGGCAAAAACGTGACGGCAATTCAGGGAGATGTGGCCAAATTGAGTGATTTGGACAACCTCTACGCGTCGGTCAAATCCGAAAAGGGCGCGTTGGACATCGTCATTGCCAATGCGGCCATCGTGGAAATGGTCGCGACCAAGGACGTGACGCCGGAACATTACGACAAAACGTTTAATATCAACGCACGCGGGAGTTTCTTTACCGTGCAAAAAGCGTTGCCGCTCTTGAAGAACGGCGGTTCCATCGTTTTGGTTTCGTCGGTAGCCAGTGTTAAAGGCATTCCAATGTACGCCACATACTCTGCCACGAAAGCGGCGATGCGGTCGTTTGTGAGGAGTTGGGCTGCCGACTTCAAGGATCGTGGTATTCGTGTTAATACGCTCAGTCCAGGCCCGATTGACACGCCAATAATGGAAAGCCAGGTCCGGTCAAAGGAAGAGGCCGATGCTTTGAAAGCGTCTTTCGCGCAAATGATTCCCCTCGGGCGATTGGGCCGCGCTGAGGAAATGGCGTCGGCGATTCTGTTCCTTGCTTCTGACGACAGCAGCTTCATCACCGGCATTGACCTGGCTGCCGACGGCGGCCTGACACAAGTGTAATTCCGCTTTCGCGTGAAAGAGCATCTGCGCCCAGGACAATCTGTGTTTCATTTGTGAATCTCTGTGGCTCCAAAACATTATTTTAAGCCACAGATGAGCACAGATGAAACACAGATATAGCCGGAATACTGTCCGCTTTAAAGTCGAATTGCCGAATCCTGCGTCTATTCGGAGACCCCTCATATTGCCTTCTGCAAAAAAACGAAATTTTTATTGACCGCGCTGTATCTATAGAGTATATACAGTGATATGACGCTAGAGCGCAGACCTTTCTGGATTGGCCCCATTTCGCCGGCCGCCGAAGGGACTCTGTATCAGCAGATCATTGACCGCGTCAAACGCGAGATCAGCGAGGGTCGATTGAAGTCCGATGCCGCGCTGCCGTCGTTCCGACAACTTGCCGAAGACCTGCTGGTGAGCGTCATCACCGTGAAGCGGGCCTACGAGGAATTGGAGCGTGAAGGCATTATTTATCGGAAGCAGGGCCTGGGAACGTTCGTTTCGAGAAACGGCCACGACCGCAGCCGCGAGACCAAGTTAAATGCCGCGGAGCAATTCTTTCGAGAGGCGGCGCGTGAAGCTGCCGAGGCCGGGCTAAAACCTTCGGAGATCCTCGAACTGGCGGCGCAAATCATCAAAGAGAAGGGAAAACTATGAATACAAACGCGATCGAATTTCGCGGACTGGTCAAAAGATATCCCGCGTTTCAACTCGGTCCGCTCGACCTCACCGTGCCGCGCGGCGCGATTTACGGTCTGATCGGCCCCAACGGCGCGGGTAAGACCACGGCCATCGATATGATTTTCAGCATGGGCCGCAATGACGCCGGCACGATTAACGTCATGGGCCTGGACCATAGCCGTGATGAAGTGGCGCTCAAACGCCGCGCCGCGTACGTGAGTCCTGATTTGAATTTTCGAGTCTGGGGCAGAGTCGGCAAAGCCATTCGGTTTGTCCGTGGTTTTTATCCCGACTGGGACAATGCCTATTGCAGCCAATTGATGGAGGCGTTTCATTTGGGTGATGATGAGAGAATTGCCACGCTCTCTTTCGGCGCGAAGACAAAGTTGAGCCTGTTGGTGGCGCTTTCGCGACGGCCTGAGATTTTGATTCTCGATGAGCCGACCACGGGCCTCGATCCCGTCTCGAAACAACAGGTTTTTTCCGAACTGCTGAAGGCGGTAGAAGGCGGTGAGCGCACGGTGTTGATTTCGTCCCACAATTTGAGCGACATCGAACGGTTCGCGGACCATATAGGGATGATCAAAAACGGAAAATTGCTTCTGGAAGGCCAGACAGATGAAATCGTGGATCGCTTTCGGTTTGTCGAGTTTTTCACTGAAAATGGGACCGTAATTTCAAACCGCGACGGACTGGTTATTTTAAGGCGCGATGAGAAACGGTGGCGCGCGCTGGTGGACCAACGAAGCGGAGCCCAGGACTGGCTGCAACGCCAGGGAGCAAAGGAGATTTCACTCACACGGGTGACGCTGGAGGATTTGTTCGTCGCCCTGGCTAAACACGAGGAGGCGAAATGACGCGAATCATGCTGGACGGTTTCAGGAGGCAATGGCTGACGTGGTCGCTTTTATGTCTGCTGTTTTTGGCCGCCGGGCTCATCCTGGGCATCGAGCGAGTGATTACGATTTCGGGCGTTGTTTTCATTTCGTTTTGTATTGCCGCTACGGACTGGGGTTTTGGATGTGTGCGCATTCTGCGTTCACTTCCGTTGACTGCCAGACAAATCGGCCTGGCCTATTGGTGGCTGATCGTCGGTGCGTCGACATTTCTATTTGCGGTATTTAGCGCGATAGGAATCCTCATTGTCAGGCTGGCACAAACACATGACAAATTCCTTGGAACATGGCTTCAGATGTTTATCGCGACAGATCCACACGAAAAATTCCTTGGACTATGGCTTGAGGCAGTCCTCGCAGGCGGCCTTCTTTGCGGTTCCCTCTTCTGGCTTATGACTGGCGCTGTATGGGGTGCCGCTCTATCGAGAACGGGAGAGCCGTGGCGCAAACGTTTTTGGCGGCAGTTCTACGCTTTCGCCTTTGCCATTGCATTGGTCGCAGGAATCTACTTTCTTTGCAAGAGCGCTATCAGCGCCACAGACAAAGCAGTTATCGCCTATTGTTTCGGATTTATTTTTAGTGTTCTTGGTTGGTTCAGGGCTAAAATCCTGTTTATTGATCAAAATAGTTTTCGGGGGGATGTTGCCGGCACCGGCATACCGGGGAAGAAATTTGAACCCCGGCCGGGATATGGCGGTGTGCCCTATTTGATAATTCGTTTCTGCCTCTTTTATTTGGCCGTCGTGACGCTTATGATCGCAACGATTGCTTGCGTATCCGGCTTCGTGGCATGGAAGGATCATAAGGACAAATGGTCTGACATCGTAGCGCCGGGACTCGTAGAATTTCAATTCTGGCTTTTCTTTTTGTGCTTCGTCCAGACGATGACCATGGCGACGCACTTGAAATTTCTGCGGAGCCTGCCTCTCACGTCCAGGCAATTGGCGGCAACAATTCTTTGCCTGGCAGTCCTGCCCGTTTTGATAATTGGGGGACCCTGGATATTGCTTTTTCTGATAGAGCCCGGGGTTGTGCCCGCCGTGTCCGCCTTATCCCTGGCGAAATTCTGTCTTTTGAATTTGGCGCCCGTCTGTGTGCTGACAACCGGGGTCATTTGGTATAACGAAAAACATTTTAAACGTATTGCGGGGATCATCCTGGCATGGAATATCTCGATTGTTCCAATAATTTTTCAGTTGGCGACTTCGAGCAGAGGGGGATTGCCCGCATGGATGATAATCGCCATTCCGGTTCTCTCCATTTTCATTGCACTGCTTGCCGTTAGGCGTCTGCTGGAGCGAAATGAGATGGCCTATCGAATAAAATTCGAAATGCTGCCAGGTTGGTTCTGAGTTTCATGCCATTGGGCAATCGAGGGGTAATCATCAATCGGATGTTTGTGGCAGTCAACGTTTGCGAAATAGTGTAACCTCCGCGGCATGGAAAACAGCGCATCGCACCCCGCAAAAATTCTGGTCCTGTATTTCAGCGAAAAAGGCCACACACAGGCCATGGCCGAACTCGTCACTGACGGCGCCAGAAGTGTTCCAGACACGGAGGTGAGGATGAAAACCGTCGCCGAGGCCACTGCCGAGGATTTGCGCTGGTGCGACGGCATCGCCGTTGGTTCGCCGACGCACATGGGTACCATTGCCTGGGAAATGAAACGGTGGTGGGACGTCGTCGCGCAGCCGCTGTGGTATGAAATCGAGGGGAAAATTGGCTGCGCGTTTTCTTCGAGCGGTGGAGCGGCGGGCGGCGGCGAACTGACGTGCCTGGCATTGCAAATCGTTTTGATGAATTATGGTCTGTTGGTATTTGGAGTGCCGGATTATGTCGCGCCCGGCCAAACGCTGCACTACGGCGCGACGTGCGCGGGCAAGCCGCGCAACGAAGGCGAAAGCGAGGCCTGCCGCCGGCTCGGCCGCCGTTTGGCCGAATGGACGCAAACGATGATTTGTCATCGGCCGGAACATGATCCGCGAAAGGCGACCTATAACAGGCTGTTTTGAACTGTTACGCGGGTTTTGCCGGAGCTTGTGGCAGCATCGGCAACACCAGATGCTGCTGCTTTCGATTTTCGAAATGTTTGACGATCTCGATGACGATGAAGGAGGCGAGACCCACCGCTACGACGCGTAGCCAGACTTCAGCCGGGAGGGAATCGGTGGCGAACAGGCGGTGGAAAATCGGTACGTAAGTGAAAATGAGTTGCACGAGCACGATGGCGGCGATACCGATCCAAACCATCGGATTGCTGAACAGCGGCACCCGGAAAAAGGACCGGTTGAGGGAACGGCAATTGAGCAGGTAAAATACCTGGACCATCACAGTCACATTGACGACCGTCGTTTGCGCCTGCGCCAGTGAGGCCCCTTCAAAGCGGAGTTCGTTGTTGAACAGCAGGAAGGCGCCCAAAAGCATGACCATTGAAACCAGCGCCGTGCGAATAGCCAGGCTCACTGAAAGCAGCGGCTCGTCCAATGGACGCGGAGAGCGGTTCATCAGCCCTGCTTCCCTCGGTTCAAATACGAGCATCAATCCAAGACAGAGTGCCGTGACCATGTTGACCCAAAGCATTTGTACGGGTGTGATGGGAAGGTCGGTACCCAGCAACACGGCCACCAGTAGAATGAGCGATTGCCCGACGTTGGTCGGCAGGGTCCATGCGATGTACTTGAGCAGGTTGTCAAAAATGCTCCGGCCCTCTTCCACTGCGGCTTCAATGGAGGCGAAATTATCGTCGGTGAGCACCATCGCGGCGGCGCCTTTGGCGACGTCGGTGCCTGCGATCCCCATGGCGACGCCGATGTTTGCCTGCTTGAGCGCCGGTGCGTCGTTTACGCCATCGCCCGTCATGGCCACCACGTGACCGTGGGTTTGCAGCGCTTTCACCAGGCGAAGTTTTTGTTCCGGCGTGACTCGGGCGAATACGGATACATCGTCCGCGGTGGAGGGAAGTTCCTCGTCGTTGATTTTCTCCAATTCAGCGCCGGTCAATGCCTTGAGGCGGCCGTGGTCATTGTGGATACCCTGCATGCCGAGTTGGCCGGCAATGGCTGAGGCAGTCCCGGCATGATCGCCGGTAATCATTTTGACACGGATGCCGGCGGCCTGGCACGTATTCACGGCGGCGATGGCTTCCTGGCGCGGCGGGTCAATCATTCCCTGAAGGCCTAAAAACGTCAGGCCGCCTTGCACGTCCTCCATCGTGAGCGTGTCGTGGTCGAGCTTTTTCATCGCGAAGGCCAGAACGCGCAAGCCCTGAGCCGCCATTTTTTCCGCGGTCGCTTTCACGGCGTTTTTATCGAGCGCCGTTTTCCTGCCATCCGCGGCAAGCGTGTTCTCACAACGTTCCAGGACCCGTTCCAAAGAGCCTTTCTTGTAAACAATGCGCTCGTCGCCATGCAATGTGGCCATGAACATGTATTGGCTCTCAAATGGAATGATGTCACGCCGGGGCAATTCCTTTTCCAATTCGTCGCGGTTGAACCCGGCTTTTTCAGCGGCGACCACCAGGGCAGCCTCGGTGGGATCGCCCTGGACTTTGCGACGGTCGGCCTCTTCGACGAATTGCGTATCGTTGCACAAGAGGCCAGCCTCGAGAATGAGCATCAGGCTCGGCTTTGAATTCAGCTGGACTTTCTTTCCGTCGGACTGGATTTCTCCTTTAGGGTCATAGCCCTGGCCGGTCAGCCTGAAAATTTCCGCGCCGGCCCAGATTTCCTGCACAGTCATTTGATTCTCAGTGAGTGTGCCGGTTTTGTCCGAACAAATCACCGTGGTACTGCCCAGAGTCTCGACTGCGGGCAAGCGGCGAATCAGAGCCCGGCGGCGAGCCATGCGGCCGACTCCTAACGCGAGCGTGATCGTGACGGCCGCCGGCAACCCTTCAGGAATGGCGGCCACGGCCAGGCCCACCGCGCCCTTGAACGCGTAAATGAGCGGATGTTCGACCGACTGGTTGCCGGGCTGCGGCACGCCTTCCTGATCGAGTTCAGCGGCCTGGCTTGGATCGATTTTTGGGTCTGCGTCCGTTTTGGCCCGCCAGAACGCCACGCCAAACATAATTGCCGCGATGACTAAAATCACGGCTACCAGCAGATGGCTGAATTCGGTAATCTTTCGCGTCAGCGGCGTCGTGAGGTCCACTTCCCTTGAAACGAGGCTTGCGATTTTTCCGGTCTCGGTGTTGTCGCCGGTGGTGATCACGAAGCCTTCGGCCTGGCCAAAAGTGACCATGCTGCCGGCGAACGCTATGTTCGTGCGGTCGGCCAGGACGGTTTCTCCTGGCAACGGCTCGAAAGTCTTTAGCGCGGGTACGCTTTCACCGGTAAGGGCCGCTTCATCGCATTGCAGATTCTTAACCTGCGCCAGTCGCAAATCGGCCGGGACGCGGTCCCCGGATTGCAGCAAAACGACGTCGCCGGGAACGAGCTCAGCCGAGGGCAGGCGTTGTTTTTTGCCTTCGCGGCGCACGTTGGTGTCGGTGGCCATCATTTGGCTCAAAGCTTTGATGGCTTTTTCGGCCTTGGCTTCCTGCATGTAGCCGACGAGAGCGTTGGCCAACACGACACCCAGGATGACCAATGCGTCCACGTGCTCGCCGAGGACGAAACATCCGATAGTGGCGGCCAGCAGGATGTAGACAACGGCCTGGTTGAATTGTCGGGCAAACCGGCGCCAGGCGGGCACGCCGCCTTTGACGGTCATCTGATTGAGGCCATGCTTCGCGCGTTGTTGTGTGATCTCGGCAGCGGACAAGCCGACGGATTCGTCGGTGGAAAGTTCTTGTGCGGCCTGGTCGATGGTCAGGGCGTGCCATTGGATAGCCTCAGTCGGATTCATATGCGTCTCTCCTTGTTGGCCGGCCTCTTTTGAAGCCGGTATCGCGCCCGCGTTGCCCTTCGCCGCCATCAGGGCAAATCTCGCACGGAGCGAACCCCAATATACCGCGTACCGCCCGTTCGTCTACGATGCCTTATCCATGATTCTTAATTTTTTTTCGCATTTTTTCCGGCATGCGCAAAAACACTTCAGCGGGCACTGGAGTGCCCTGATCGCCGTAGAACGGGCCTTCGCCGGACCCGATGTAATGCCAGCTCTCCTTATTCCAGGCCTCGCTGTAAGTGAATAGAAAAAGCAATCGGTCGCCATCGTAAGTCCAAACTCGTGTGTTATTCTCTGCGAATACGAGCCAGCCTGCGCGGGCGTTCCACGGAAGCGACACAGTATTTTCGCCTTCTGTCGCCCTCGCCGGCCAGCCTGGACCCACTTGGCCAGGAAAATGTGATATCGCCAGGTTGGTTTCCGAAACCTCAATCCGGCATGCGCCATCGCTCGAAGTTTGTGTGCAGGACCATGGAACATTGAGCGAAGTGCGAGCATAAACGTTGGTCATGAGCATCGCCTGGAACGGTGTTATAGCCAGCACGGCAGAGGCTGCGGATTCCGTATGAACCTGCGAAGTCGAGCGACATCCGACAAGCACTATGGCGGTGACGAGGACGATTGGGAGCGTATTGCGCATAAGGCTAAAAACGACCAAGAACTAAGCTACGTTGACCGGAAGTCAAGCTCCGAGCATTTCCATTTTTATCAGCAGATTCTCGCAGATATGTCCGGGCTGGAAGATCAATCTGTGGATAGAATTTCGGGGCCTAAACCTGCGCACTACCCCGCGCATTATTTTTCAAATTTTAGGCGAGAGTGTTGCTGATCGGCAACCAGGCCGGATTGGATTTTAAGGAAAGCGGCTTGTTCTTCAATGAGCCAGCGTTTTTCCTCAATCAGGCGGGTTTGCTCCTCGAGAAGGTGTTTTTGCTCCTGGATCATACTTTTCTGGACCGCGATTAAGTCCTCAATTTCGGATTTAATGGTTCGACTTATATTCGGGCCGTTTGACGCGGCTTGGCCCTTAAGATGTACGTTGGCGTGGCCGTTGTGCCCGCCGTGACCGTTAGCATGGGGATGGGATTTGAATTTTCCGTCAGTCGTCTTCGGCGGCCCGTATGAGTGGGGCGAAAGTTCGCTCATGACTTTCGTGTAAAATTTGGAGTAATCAAAGATCCGTCTGCGGTGTTTCCGGTGGAATGGTTTCGAACCGTGACTATGATTGGACACGGATATTGGCTGTCTATGTCGGTTTGACTTGCCGTTTTTTGGACCAACGGACAACGGATTTGAGGTGGCAGTGCTTATCGGAGGCTTGTTTTTGAATAGAGCGGCCCAGATTGGAGCCCGGGTTTGCCGGCGTTGTGTTTTAGTTCTCCAAAAAACGACTGCCACGCCCCCGGCTAGAAGGACTATGGCAAGACCACAATAGGCCCAGCCGACAGCCGTTCCAAATCCGCCATCTGATTGCGAGGCCAATGGTTGCCGTGCCTGGCACTGTTGCTGGAGAAAAAGGAGGGCGGCTAAAAGCACAATGAGACGGGATACCGTCGAACCGACCCGAGCATTGGAACTTTTTGAGTGCCAGAATCTCATATTCGGCCGTTTCCTTTCCTCAAACAGGACGGGTCAGGCTGCAAAGAGAGCGGCGACCCGAAGCAAAAACAAGGGCGCCGACGCCGGTCAAAATCAAATCCCTTGTGTCCGGTTCAGGAACTGGATTGAGTTCGGCTCCCGATTCGAGTGTGATGGTGCCGTCACCAGCATCGATTGACCCTAGCCACGCGCCGGCCAGGTCGGCATCCGCAGCAGGATCGAAGAGGATTCCGTCAACCGTGTTGGCAACGTAAGTCGTGATGGTGCTGTCGCCCTCGTAGTTGATGTAGATATTGGCGGGATCACCCAAAATGCCGGCCGAACCATTGAGGCTGAAGCTGTCCTCGATGTTCAGCACAATAACGCCTCCGCCGGTCAACGTGATGTTTTGGTTATTAAGATTGAGTCCCCCATTCAGGTTCACTACTTCCACCTGGCCGGCGGGGACGTCGAAGTTTAGCGCCGTCGTCTGGTTTCCGCTCATCGTTTCGTCGGGAGTCAATTTTCCCAGCGCCGCGGAATCTGAAACAACCGTGTTCTGTTCCGTCGTGAGGTCCTGATCGTTGTACGTGATGCCGGTGACAAGGCCCACTTGCATGAGCGTCACAGGGTAAGCCAGTGAGATATCCCCGTTGATTGTGGCGGGCGCGTTCAGCTGCAACATTCCTCCGGCGGAAACCCCTACGTTTCCGTTAATCGTGGCCAATTTATCCACCTGTTGATTTCCAAATTCGACGAAGTTGCTCAATGGACCAAGGTTGGGCAAATCGGTGAGCGGAACTGTTGCCTTCCCGGAAATTGCCAGCGAGAAACAGGCAATGAGCGGCAAGTGCCGTATCAAAGGGCGTACCCAACCAATTGGTCGCCGGACACGGGCCCTATTCGTTTCAATTGCTTCAAGCTTCATGTGTTCCATATTTGAATCGCTGCGTTAAAATGTTTTGAGCTTTATTTTGGGCAGAGCGACAGCTCTGTTCTGTCGTTTATTGGACAGACCAGCAGTTCCCTCCTCGGATGGCTTTCCCACACTTGGGTGAGCTTGGGTAACTCTTATAAAACGGCCATTCCGACTGTTTCTTTTTGCAAGAGTCATGCCGCGGAATTTGCAGGAAAATCAGGAATTCAAGGAAAGGGACAAGGCAAAGCGCATGGTCGTGCTTGTGCTTTGCACGTTATGGCTAAGGCACTTGTGAATTTCCGCCGAATAGGGTCGCACGAAGGGCGTGAAGAATTCGAGGGCTCCTTTCGGCCTCTTCTGACTGTTGAGGAAGGAGATCCGGCTCAAATCGAGACTTCTGATTGAATCCTATCGAACGAGATAGGTGAACACAAAAGCGACACCAAGGATGATGAGGACCAACGAAGAGAGGATGATAATCGTGCCGATGATGCCGCGTTGCCAGCCTCGCAAATCAATCCAGCCAGTTGTCACGTGTCGAAAGGGTCGCCCGCCAACGAGTTCGATGAGGCCGATGCAGAAATAAACGAATGGAATACAAAACACGATCATTCGAAATGGACTGATAACAAACTGATAGCCAAATATCCTGCCGATAAGAAAAAACAAAAGGAGCATCGCGCCAAAACCAGCGGCGCCGATGACGACATTAAGCCATGGGCGTTTGCGAACTCGTCGCGATGTCTCAGGCCATAGTCTTTGCATTGTCTTCATCAAGGTAGTGGGCCGCCGCCATGCTTACCAGACCGGATTCTTCGAAGAAAAATATCTCAACTCCCGTTCGGCCTCGATTGCGGTATTCAACGGCGATGCTCCCCGAACCGACAAACACATTTACTAAGTCCATTTGCGGCGTCCCAAACTTCGACAACATCAGCTGCCAGTACGCCCGTACGCGCTCTTTGCCAACGAGCCTGCCGGATGGTTCTCCAAATACTGTCCGGATATAGGGAGAACTCATTTCGAAATCATCGGTGTAGTGGCTCAACACCGCGGGCAGGTCGCCCTTGTTCCACGCGATAATCCAGTCAGCGGCGAACTTGTTTGCAAATTTGGCATCCATTATCGGTGATCCTGCATCAAAGTTTCTCTGGCGCAGAGCCTGGCCGCCCGTCTCTGCCGCTTGGGTCTGCCGACAACAACGACTCGTGCATCATCTCGACATCATTGTTGTCCACGCCCGGGTCGCTCAAGGCGGATAGTGTGCCGAATACCGCCTCGTAGGCTGCGTAACGAGCTATCAAACTCAATTCACGGCGGTCAGCGCCGGATGCCAGCAGCCGCTTGAGAACCGGCCCGGCGTCAGCGAATGGAGAATCCGACTGACGCTCCGACTCTCGTATGATGTTGTCAATCCAATGCTCCTGCATGTTGGAATTGATAACTTCATTCCACATCTGTTGGAGATACTCTTTGCGTGATGCCATAAAAATCTCGATGATGTCACTCGTCATGCAACTCCGCGCCGCTTCCGTCGGCACTCCCCGCATCGTTTCGCGGTCCCATACGCTGAACCGTGCAACTGTTCATACCAATGCCGCTGGTCGTCTGCCGTCTAAACGCTGTCTCTGCCGCAATCCTCGCAACGAAACCCGATGTCACGATAATATGGTGGCCGATGAAACAAACTGTACGACAAACGAGTGCGCTGGATGTAATCAACACTCGCTGGAATGGCGTCAGCTGGAATCTCGTCCGCGTCCTTGATGAGGCCAGCTTCCAAAAGCCTCTGAACACGGATTTCCCGCTCGAATGAGCGGACATGAGACTTCTTTTTTCGTTTCTTTTCTGCCGACATTCGTTCGATAACATTTCGCAAAACGCTCCTGAATCAGCCAGGCCCAAAGCTTATTAGAGCGATAACGTTAATGTAACACCCTAAGTTGTTGAAATTCAATAATGTAACGGGCCGCGGTCAATTTGTAACGGGGGCTGTAACACCTTAACTCACTGCGACTCAACAATGTAACGTCTGTAACGGGCTAAAACTTCATCTCATAAACGTCCACCAACGTCCTCTTTATTTGACCTCAATAATTCTCCCGGTGGCCGTGGTGCAACCGCTCTTTTTAAATTTTAATTGTTATTTGTTCGTTCCGCCCGTATACGCCACGCGCCACACTGTTCCGTTGCCGTCTTCCGTTACCAGCAACGCGCCGTCGTGGGCCACCGTCACGCCCACTGGCCGGCCCCACACGCTGTCGTTATCCACAACGAAGCCCGTCATGAAATCGTCGTACTCGCCCGTGGGCACGCCGTGGTCGATTCGAATACGGACGATTTTGTAGCCCGTCCGGGTAGAGCGATTCCACGAGCCGTGCAATGCCGCGAATGCATCGCCCACGTAATCCGCTGGAAATGCGGCCACGCCCTTCGTCGCCGTATAAAAAGTCATCTCGAGCGAAGCCGAGTGGGATTGTTCGAGCACGTCAGGCACGATTGCCTTGCCGGCGAGGTCCGGTCGTTCGCCCGCATGACGGGGATCTTCGAAATTGCCCATGTAATACCATGGCCAGCCGTAGTAGCCGCCCTCCTTTACGCGCGTCACGTAATCCGGCACGAGGTTGTCGCCCAGGGCGTCACGTTCGTTGGTGGATACCCACAATTCGCCTGTCTCCGGGTTCACCGCCATGCCTACGCCATTGCGAATGCCCGTCGCATACGTGTGCAACGGCTGATGTCCCTCCGGGTCTGTCACCAGGATGTCGGCGCGGTTCGCCTCTGGTCCCCACGCCGCCCCGAGGCCGTGCTCGGCTTCCCACGCTTTAATTTCATCCGGCGTTTTGCGCTCCATCTCTTCTGCAACATTCGATGCCGAACCCACTGAAATGAACATCCGCTTGCCGTCATTCGAAAAGACCACGTCCCGTGTCGTATGGGCGCCACGGGAGGTTTCCGTCAGTTGCGGAACGATTACTTCCGGCTCGCCTGTCGCCTGCAAATCTCCGTTGTGATAAGGAAATCGAACCACGGAATTGATGTTGGCCACGTAAAGCCAATGGGGATCGTTGCCAGGCGGATAAAAGGCGATTCCGAACGGACGGTCTAAACCGCTCACAAAGTTCTGGCTCATCGTCGGAGCGTCCGCGCCATCCGCTGTGCGCATGACCCGAATGCGGCCCCGCGCCGTCTCGACAATGAAGATGTCGCCATTAGGGGCCGTGCGCAAGAGCCGTGGATGACCCAGGCCCTCGGCAAACTTTTTTACTGTGAAACCAGGCGGCACAGACGGTTGCGCCCCATCCGGTTGCGGCACCACCTGCGGGCCATAGGTTGAAGAGTGCGTGGCGTAGGGCGCCGGCAAATCGGCCACGGTAAAATGGTGTGTCACGCCCGGGGCCTCGCGTTGCCAGTCATTGGGATCTTTCCCTCCATTGGCTGGCGCCGCCACTACATAATTCACCGTCACTCCCTCGGGGATTTTTAGCGTCGAAAGATAAGCAATCACATCCGCGCGGCTTTGAGGGTCCGGCACCGGCATGGGCATCGTCGTCCCCGGCACAGCCACCATCGGATTGGCAAGGAAATGATCCAGCGTCGCCGCGTCCCAGGTGTATCCCGACGCCTTCAACGCCTGGGTGTAGGTAAAATGCGGAAGCGAACCCGCACGCCGTCCCACCACCCCCACGAGGCTCGGCCCCTGCTTGATGGTCATTGTATTGTCCGGTCCCAGTTCGTCTGAATGGCAAAGCGTGCAAACAGTTTGAAAATATGCCCGGCCCCGCGTGGCGTCACCTGATGGCATGCCCTGGGCGAAGGCGCTCGAACCAGCCATGGTGGCGGCGAGCAGGACCCCGGGCGTGAGAATATGTTGAACCAATTTTTTTGATGACACTTTTTTCATGATGACGAATTAGATTTAAATGGTCGCCTGCCCCCAGCTTGGATTGCTCCATCATCTTCCGGTTTTCCGACCGTTTGGCAAGTTCTTTGATTTCGTTCACAAAGCTTTTGTATAGAGAGAGTGAATGCTGTCTCAGTTCCAGTAACAAATTTTTTTAAAAAAATTCGCGCGGGAAATTTTCTTCAGGAACAAATCCAAAAATAAAACATCCTAGATTGCGACGAAGGCTGTCGAAGCGCGGAGGCGTGAGAAATGATTCGTCAATAACGTAACTCCAAAATGTAACTCCAAAGAAGGCAGGCAAATTATGAATGCGAAAATTGTGAACGAAGATGGAATGAAACGCCGTTCTTTCATGAAACGGCTGGCGGTGGCGGGCGCGGCGGCGGCGATGCCGGCCGGTGCATGGTTAAGCAGTCAGACGCGCGCGGTCGCGGCGCCTTATGGGCCGAGAATCAACGAAGGTGACGCGGCGATATTACGATTTCTGGCGGCGGCAGAATTGATTGAGACCGACCTTTGGATCCAGTATGCCGAATTGGGGGGTATCGGCGACAATCCGCCGATCGAAGTGGACCCGAATGAGCCGTTGAACGCCTATCAGGCGGCGCTCTCAAACCTCGATCAGGACGGGCCGCAATATATTACGAGCAATACGCTGGACGAATCCACCCACGCGAATTTTCTCAACGCCTACCTCATTCGTCGGGGAGCGGAGCCGGTGAACCTGGACGAATTTCGCACGTTGGAAGGAAGCACTGCGACGGGATCATCGGGCATCAAGCGGCTGACGAACCTGATGCACTTGAATGTGGACACGAGTTGGTACGTCCGTTACCGCAGCGCGACGAACCCGGACATCGGCGCGACGTTTCCGCAGGCGGTGGAGATTACCGACCGCACCGCGATTCCGATCACGGATGCGGATTTGAACAACCCCAATCCGGACCATATCCAGGTGATCGCAAACACGGCGGCTTTTCATTTCGGAACCATTGAGCAGGGAGGTTCGAGCCTTTACGCGGTGATGAGCCAGAAAGTAACAGACCCGGAAGTGCTGCAAGTGACGCTGGGGATCGGCGGAGACGAGATTGCGCATTTGCTGGAGTGGGTTGACTTCGCCGGTAATGGCGTGCAGCCGCCCGTGGCGCCGGTATCGGATGGCGGCCTGACCTTCCCGAACTTCTTTAGCCCGCTGAATCCGTTGGTGCAGCCCAGCCTGATATTCCCGGTGCCGTGCGAATTCATTAGCCCGCAATTGCCGCAGGTTGCGATCATCCGCCCGCTCACGGACAAATTCGGCGGCGCGGTCGCAGCGGCGAAAGGCCTCACCGCGTCCGGCCTTTTCACTGGGCAAAGCCAGAAATTCTTCGAGACGTTGCAAATCCTCGCCGAAGAGGCCGACGCAGCCCATCGAGGCGTGTTCTAAGGATTGAATTTGAATTCCGAAATGGTGGGAAGCCAAAGATAGACACAAATGAAACACAGATAGACCTCAAGAGGATTGCGGGTTTATCTGTGTTTCATCCTTGCAAATCTGTGGCTGAAGAAAAAGAGCCTCTTGATGGGAATGGTGGGCCCGCTCGGACTTGAACCGAGAACCAAAGGATTATGAGTCCTCTGCTCTAACCATTGAGCTACAGGCCCGAAATTACGGGGTGATGATTGCCGAAAAGGTGGGAAAAGGCAATTTCATTCGGGTCCAATCAGTGTAAATGGGGAATCAACCCCGAATGCGTTCGGGGCTGCGAGGACGAGGACGAGGACGAGAACGAATCAAAAAGGGCGGCAATTTCCTCGACGGGCCACAAGCTACTTCATCAACAGCATCTGCCTGGCGCGTTTGATGGCGTTGGTCAGGCGGCGCTGATAGTGGGCGGGCATGCCGGTGTATTTGCGGGGAAGGATGCGGCCCTGGTCTGTGACGTATTGGCGAAGCAAATTGGTGTTTTTGTAGTCCAGTGCGTCGGCGGTGAAATCGATTTTGGGTTTCGGCCGGGGAGTGCGATTTTCCATCGGGCGCTGGCCGCGCTTGTCTTTGTCTTTATGGGTTTTGCGGGGCATAACAACTATTTGATTTCGCGGTGAACGGTGTGGCGGCGCAACGCAGGGTTGTACTTCTTCAATTCAAGCTTTTCCGTTTTGAGCTTTTTATTGCGGCTGCCGCTGTAGCGCGAGGGCGATTTGCCTTCTTTGCGCGCTTCGGTACATTCGATGGTTACAACTTCGCGGGGCATATTATATTATTCCTTTTCTTTCGATTTGCTGCCTTCCTCGATCGCTTCTTCCCCTTCGTCAGAGTCCGATTCGCCCGCACCGGCGGTTTCGATCGTCCCCAATTGGCCGAGGCGACGGGATTTCAGCGCGCCTTCTTTTTCGAGTTGGGCCTGCGCTTCGACGGTAAACCGGGTCCAGGGAATGGCCTCCAGTCGCGCCCTCGGAATTTGTTTGCCAGTCAATTCGCAAACTCCATACGTCTTTTTCTCGATGCGCTTGAGCGCTTCCTCGATCTCATAAATGGCGTCCTGGTCCGAGGAGAGAAGACTCAGGGCGAAGTCCCGGTCGAAATTGTCCGTGCCCGAATCGGCCATATGCAGGCTGTAGCCAGCCAGTTCCTGGGCCGATTCCTGGGCCAGGCCGTCCATCTGCCGGCGTAATTGGTCGCGAAGGTCAACCAAATGCTGGTAATATTTCTGCCACTCCGGCTTGACCTTCTTGGTCTCGGCGATGTCGCCGCTTTTGGAGACGGCGCGTCCCAGAATGGCCGCCGACGTGGCCGATGTTTGCGATTTCCCGCGCGGCGCGGCGTTTTTGTTGTCTTGTTTCTTCGCAGTCACAAAGCTTTCAATAAGTTTCGGCACAAAGGCCGGTTCGTCAAGAGTGCGGGAATCTATCAGAGCAAAAGAATTATGCCACAAAAATCTTCAAAATTTTTTGGGAGAGAGCTTTATCTGCAGATTTCCAGAGATTGCGCTCAGAAAATGAATTTGTGCACGGGTTCAAATCCTCCGTCCATAGCGTGCCCGACGTTAGTATGAACCTGGCCTTTCGCCCCCTGGCGAGAAAGGAATACATAAAGAAAATGTGCCAGGTCGATCATGTTGATCCTTTTCGTCCTGTCAAAAAGACATTCGGGGTCGGGTTTGATTAATCCCTTCATAAGGATTCGGCCTTCGCGGTCTTTGTGCGAAAATCTCTCATTTCCAAGGAAATCTTCGAATTTGCCGATAATGATGCATTTTTTTCGCTCCCCGGCCCTTCGTTTCCCGTTGCACGCCTATACAGAATAAATGTGAATGGGCAGCCAGAGCACCCTGATTCGACTGAATGCAGTATCGCGCTCGAAGGGATTTCGTGTTTTCAGGAGTAGGGTCGTGTGATGCTCGGTGCTGCGGCTGGCCTCCCACATAGTTGCGCTCAGACGGCTATCGCGTTGTCGCAAAAAATCGAAAATGCCTTTGGCGTGTCGAATGTGTAATATCCACGCATGTCTCGTCCGCGTCTCATTGGGCTGTTGCTGGCGCTGTTCACGCTGGCGGTTTATCTGCCGGTGGCGCGCCTGGGGTTTATTGTTTATGACGATGGGGATTACGTGACGGAAAATCCGATGGTGCGGGATGGATTGACGGGGGCGGGGATTGAGTGGGCGTTCACGACGTTTCACTCGGCGAATTGGCATCCGGTCACCTGGCTTTCGCACATGGTTGATAGCCAATTGTTCGATCTCAATCCGGCCGGGCCGCATTGCGTCAATGCTCTCCTTCACGCCGCGAATACGGTTCTCGTGTTTGCCTTGTGGCTACAATCGATGCGTGGCCGGACCCGGAGAGGCGCTGGTGCTCCCGAAAAAGAGGATGACACGATTTGGCCGGCCGCTTTTATCGCGGCGTTGTTTGCGGTGCATCCGCTGCATGTGGAGTCGGTGGCGTGGGTTTCTGAGCGGAAGGATGTTTTGAGCACGTTTTTTGGATTGTTGGCGCTGATATGTTATGCGCGGTATGCGCTGCTAAAGTCTCGACCTGGGAACCAACCACTTGGGCCGTCGTCCGCGATCGGACGGCGTGCCGATTTGGAAATCGCTGATACAGCACGTTCGGAAACCTGCGCTACTTTACAGCGGACGTTTTTTGGACTTGCCATTGCTTTCTTCGCGGTGGGGTTAATGGCCAAGCCGATGCTGGTGACGTGGCCGTTTGTGATGTTGCTGCTGGACTACTGGCCGCTTCAACGCTTTAACGCTCTTGCCGCGGCGAAGCGAAGCGAAGACGGGTCAACGCTTCAACGGCTGCTTTCTGAAAAGCTCCCATTTTTCGCTTTAACCGCGGCTTCGTGTGTGGTGACTTATTTTGCGCAAAGTCACGGTGCGGTGCGGTCGCTGGCGGCGGTACCGCTGGTTTATCGCCTTGAAAACGCTCCGGCGGCTGTGGCGACTTACCTGTTGAAGCTGATTTGGCCCTCCAAACTGGCGGTGATTTACCCCATGCCTCATGCGATTCCGGCGGCGGAATGGCTTGGCTGTTTAATCCTGCTCATTGCCATCACGGCCTGCGTCTGGCTGGCGCGAAAGCAATATTCGTTTTTGCTTGTTGGCTGGTTTTGGTTTCTGGGCACGCTTGTTCCGGTTCTGGGATTGGTGAAAGTCGGCGACGCCGCCATGGCGGACCGATATATGTACATTCCGTCTATTGGCATTTTCATGGCCGTGGCGGTCGGGGCTAAAAAAATTTCCGAACGGCTGGCATTACCAAAATTTTCGCTGCCAGCCGCGGCTGTGGTCATTCTGGGCGCACTGACGATTCTAACTGAAAGACAGTTGCAATTCTGGCGCAACGATGAAACGCTTTTTGGCCATGCCGTACGCGTAACCACGAACAATGTGGACGCGATTCTTAATTACGGCGTGGCCCTCGAAAATCAGGGCAAGCCGCTCGAGGCGATCGCACAATACCGCCAGGCGAAACAATTGGCGCCATCGTCCTGGCTGGCATCCGGCGACCTGGCAGATCTTCTTTATTACACGGGCCAAACCAACGCCGCGCTTGAGCAGTATCGGCAGGCCGTAAAATTAAAACCGGGCTCGGCCACGCTGCATGATCGGTTGGGCACGGTGCTGGCCGGCCTGGGCGACTTCGCGGGGGCGACTAACGAATTTTACACGGCAATCAGCCTGGATGCGTCCGACACGGCCCCGCGCGTGCACCTGGGAACGGCATTGGCAAAGCAAAACGATTTGCCGGGGGCGACCAATGAATTTGCCGAAGCCCTGCGCCTGAGTCCCGGAGACCCATTGCCGCTCGTGGAATGGGCCAAAGCGTTGTTGCGAGTGGGCCGGGACGCTGAAGCGATGGACCGACTTCAATCGGCGCTGCAGCTGGCCCCGGACGATTTTCAAACTCTGACATTCGCCGCCCGAATTCTGGCGAGCGATAAACATTCCAAAATCCGTAACGGCGTTGAGGCGCTGGATCTCGCGAAGAAGGCCGACGCGCTCACGGGCGGCGCGCAACCGCTGGTGAAGGACGTATTAGGCATGGCCTGGGCCGAAAATGGGCAATTTGATAAGGCTCGAGAAGCGGCAAATGATGCTATCGTCCTTGCTAAAGCCGGCGGGATGAAACGCGAAATTATTGGGGCGATGGAGGGACGGCTGGAACTTTATCAGAAGCGTGAGCTGTGGAGGGAGGGGTGGCAGGAATAGTGGTTGGAGCGGACTTATGTCCGCTGCTGCGCGAGAGCTTGCCGCGCCATTTGACTTGAGCGATTTAGAGATTATGGTTTGCAGGAGAAGAGAAAGGATTTTTATGATAGTGCCCAGGCTAAAGGAGTTTTTGGACAACCAGGGAATCAAATACGAAAGCGTTACCCATGCACCGGCGTACACCATGCAGGAAGTCGCCCAATCTGCCCATATCCCGGGAAAACAACTGGCGAAGACGGTCATCGTGAAACTCGATGGTGAAATGGCGATGGCTGTTTTACCGGCGAATCAGAAGGTTATTATGCAGGACCTTCGAGACATGACCGGGTCTGAGAATGTCAAATTTGCGAGTGAATCCGAATTTGAAAAATGCTTTCCCGAATGTGAAGTCGGCGCCATGCCGCCATTCGGCAGCCTATATGGCATGGAGGTTTTCATCGCCGAGTCTCTATCGCACAACGAGGGAATTGCATTTCCTGGAGGTTCGCACTCAGAGGTTGTCCGAATGTCGTACGCCGATTTTGAGCGGCTGGTGCAACCAAAAGTTTTGAACTTCAGCACCTGAGGCGATCTGACGAATTGGACGATCGAACCTATCAAACGCACTGCAAGTGACACCGACCCGGCAAGAGCGGCTTCGATTCAGCTAATTCAACCGATTCTGGGGCAAGTGATGGTCAAAATGCCGTCTCTGTAGTGAGCTTCAATCGCGTCGGCGTTTACCGCGCCGGGGAGGGTAATCGTACGATGGAAGCGGCCAAAGTGCCTTTCGGCGCGGCACGTGTCCCGGGCCTTCTCCACCCGTTTCTCCCGGCGTTGGCCGGCAATGTTCAGAGTATCGCCACTCATATAAATCCGGATCTCGTCTTTCTTCATACCTGGGATTTCCGCTTCCACCGTGAATTTATCCTTTTCGTCGTACACATTGACGGCGGGCATCCAGTCTTCCGCAGACGGCTCCTCAGGCACAAGCCAATGGCCGAGTGGATCGCCGAACAACCGGTCAATTTCGCGCTGCCATCGTTGCATGGGCCAGAAGGGCGCAGGCTGTCTCGAAACCGGAATCGGCGATCGTGCTCCAGTCTTTTGAAATTTCGGCAGCTTCATAATCCGTTCTCCTCTCTCCGAAAGAGACTATAACCCTGAAAGCGGTCAGTGCAAGGTGGGGAATGCTTTGACCCGCCTTCAGCTGGCGATGGCGCGCCAAGAACGTCGAAGAGGGTTTCGGTTCCGGTGACGACTATTTGAAATGTTTCTCGAAAAAGTCACCGGCCAGCCGCGCCACCTCTTCCAGCGCGCCGGGCTCTTCAAATAGATGCGTCGCCCCTGAAACAATGGTGAGGGAATGCGCGCACTTTAATCGTTCCCGTGCGCGCTCGTTAAGCGCGATCACCTGGCCATCGTTCTCGCCCACGATCAAAAGAACCGGCGCGCGGACACGTTCCAGGCTGCCGCCGGCGAGGTCCGGCCGGCCGCCCCGAGAGACAATCGCCTTCAGCTTGTCGTCATCCGCCGCGGCGGCCAATGCCGCCGCCGCGCCCGTGCTCGATCCAAAATAGCCGACAGGCAACTCGCGGGCGATCTGGTGTTGCGAAACCCAATCTGTGGCAGCAATAAGTCTTTTGGCCAAAAAAGAAATATCAAAGCGGATCTGCCCCGTGAAATATTCTTCCCGCTCCTCCTCCTCGGTGAGCAAATCAAACAGCAATGTGCCCAAACCGCGGTCCTGCAATTGAAAGGCCACTGATTGGTTGCGCGGACTGCGCCTGCTGCTGCCGCTGCCGTGAGCGAAGATAACAATTCCCGGGGCGCCCGCCGGAACAGCCAATTCACCGTTCAATCGGGCCGTGCCAACCGGGATCGTCACGCTGATTTCCTGAATCATTGAATCCAGAACATTCATACGATTTTCCTCCATCTTGTTGTTTTGATTTTTCAATGCTGAAAACCGCCAAATATCAAAATGGGGTTTTCAGTTTTTTCTACCAACTATGCCGCTCAGCCGTTTCATGCAATGCGGAAATGAGCCGGTCTTAAACTGACTGACTTCATACAGCAACGACGGTGCCCAAAACTCGACTTGTCTTCAGACTAATAGCCACAAAGATGCCGCGCGCGCCTGGGGCGCGATCTGCGTCGAAATTACCAATAAATGTTAGGGAAGCGACTGTCTGAGTTGTGTTCGCGAAGCTGAAAGTTGTTCGCAAAAATGCTTTCAGCGGACGGAGTGCAATTGCATCATGCAAGCGCTCATTTTCTTTTTGCACAGTTCAAACGCATAGCAAGGAAACACAACATGGAAAAATTAAATCTGTCACCCGCTCAAACAGCCCTCGTGGCTATTGACCTGCAAAACCTCGTAATCGCATATCCCACACAACCGCACGAATCCCGAATAATTGTGGAGTGCACGGCGCAACTCGCCTCAGCCTTGCGGGCGAAAGGCGGATTCATTGTTTGGGTTCGCGTCGCTTTCTCTGCCGATGGCAAAGACCGGCTGCAGCCGGCGTGCGATCAGCCGTGGACACCACCTCGCGAAACGCCGCCCAATGCCGGCGAACTGGCGACGGCGCTCGCGGTCCAGCCCTCGGACCATATCATCACCAAGCGCCAATGGGGCGCCTTTTACGGGACTGACCTGGATTTGCAACTGCGCCGTCGCAAAGTAACAACGATCATCCTGACGGGCATCGCCACAAACATTGGCGTCGAAAGCACCGCCCGGGCGGCGCTGGAAATGGGCTACGAGCAAATTTTTGTCCAGGACGCGATGTCCGCCCTCTCCGCGGTGCAACACGAGCACACTCTCACGCATATTTTTCCTCGAATGGGCAGGGTCCGAAGCATCGGTGACGTGCTGGCAGCGATTTAATTGGCTCGTCCGTTCCAACATCCGGAGCCGCCAGCGTAGTGCGTGGCGCGCCAAGTATGGCGGACATCGTTACGGGCAGGAAATTTGGACTTTTTTCCCGTGTTGGTGCATAAAGAGAGGTAAGGAAGAAATATGAAATACACGAAACTTGGAAACACCGGCATGCAAGTGTCCCGCATTTGCCTGGGCTGCATGAGCTATGGCAAAGCCAAAGTCACACCCTGGCCAGGCATGATCAGCTGGGCATGGACCCTCACGGAGGAAGAGGGTCGTCCGTTCATCAAACGCGCCCTTGACCTGGGCATCAATTTTTTCGATACCGCCAACGTCTATTCCATCGGCGACAGCGAAGCGATTTTGGGCCGGGCGATCCGCGACTATGCGCGCCGGGATGAACTGGTCATCGCCACCAAAGTCAACGGCCCGGTCCGCCCTGATCCCAATGGCAAGGGTCTTTCACGCAAAGCCATCCTGTGCGAAGTGGACAAAAGCCTGCAACGGCTCGGCACCGATTACATTGACCTCTACATTATCCATCGATTCGATTATGAGACTCCGCTGGAGGAAACTTTGGAGACCCTCAATGACATTGTGCGGGCCGGCAAAGCGCGGTACGTGGGCGCGTCCTCGATGTATGCGTGGCAATTTATGAAGGCCCTCGGCATCCAGCGCGCGAACCGTTGGGCGACGTTTGTCTCGATGCAAAACTATTACAATCTGCTTTATCGCGAGGAAGAACGGGAAATGCTCCGGCTCTGCGCGTCCGAAGGCATCGGCGTGACTCCGTGGTCGCCGCTCGCGCGTGGACGCCTCGCCCGTCCCTGGGCTGAGCAACCTCCGACTGAACGCGCCAAAAATGACCAATTCGCCCAACGTCTCTATAGCAAAACGGTGGACCTGGATAAGCCAATCATCGATCGTGTGAATGAACTGGCAAAAAAGCGCGGCGTCCCGCCGTCGCAAATTGCGCTGGCCTGGCAATTCCACAAACCTGTCGTGACATCACCGATCATCGGCGCTACCAAACCGAATCATCTGGACGATGCCGTGGCCGCCCTCTCGATGGCATTTTCGGAGGACGAACTTCGGTTTTTGGAAGAGCTTTATCAACCGCATGCGCCGTCAGAGGCTTTTGCGTAAGCGATCCGTGCGGGGATGAACCTGGCTAAGCCGCTTCACCGAATGCGCGCTTTATAAAGTGAGCCTATTTTTTGCTTGAGCATGACGGTTTTCCGTATACATTTTGGCTTAAGTTGAAATAGAACTTATCAGCATGGCATTAACCGCAGAACCAGTCGAAAAAGACGTCGAACCCATTGTTTTGCCCAAACGCCGAGGTACCATACTCGTTGTGGACGATGAAGACGGTCCGCGCCAATCGCTGAGGGTTATTTTCAAGGATGACTATGACCTGTTGATGGCCGAGGACGGTCCGACAGCGATTGAACTGGCACAAAAAAATGAAATTGATGTGGCTGTGCTGGATATTCGCATGGCCGGCATGTCCGGTATCGAAGTGCTGGAACGCCTGAAATTTGTCTGCCCCAACATCGAGGCGATCATGATGACGGCGTTTGAGACGACGGATACCATTCGCCAGGCGTTGCGGTTGCGCGCGTGTGATTACATAAATAAACCGTTCGATATCGCCACCATTCGCAGCGCGGTTGCGCAAGCCATGCAGCGGCGGCGGCTCGAAGGCGAAATCCACAGCAGCGCCGAAAAAGTCCAGGAACTGCTCACCGAATTACAGGCGCAAAAGGTCGAAGAACAAATCGCGAAAACGCGGGGCGACATCTACGCCAGCATCATCCACGACATCAATGGT
Organism: uncultured Verrucomicrobiae bacterium; assembly: GCA_963845665.1. GTDB lineage: Bacteria > Verrucomicrobiota > Verrucomicrobiia > Limisphaerales > UBA11358 > UBA11358. The sequence goes on along the minus strand of CAWJTA010000003.1, from coordinate 901,461 downwards.
CCGCTGACGGTGATTTCCGGTTTTGTTCAAGTGCTCAACCAGCGTGTCAATCATACGACGCGTATGGAATTGGAAGACCTGGAATTTATCAAAGATCGTCTGCGCATTATTGCCCGACAGACGGGCAATTGCGTTGAGATTTCCCGCCGCTACCTGGGATTTTTGCGAAAACAGGCGGACGAAAACGGGCCGCGAATCAGCGTCAATCAGTTGTTCCGCGATGTGGAACAACTCGTGCGCGTGCATCCGAGCATCCACGAAAATGAGTTCGTGGCCACGCCGCTTGCCGAAGACATCGGCGTCAAAATCAATGGAACAGAATTAATTCAAGTTCTGGTCAATCTCACCGTGAACGCCTTTCAGTGTTCGCCCCAGCCTCATCGGGTTGACATTGGAGGCGAGGTTCTGCGCGCCCCCCTGGATTTGACGAAGTTCAAAGATGGCCTGAACGACCGTCTCTTGAACGTCGAGAACATGGACAACACGGCTCCTCTGGTAAAATTGTGGGTCCGTGACACTGGTCCAGGCATTCCGCCCGAAATTCTGCCGAAGATTTTTCATCCATACTTCACGACAAAGGGACCGCGGCAGGGCACCGGTCTGGGGCTCAACATTGTTCAGCGGCTCATCAAAGAGGCCAGCGGTGCTTTGCACGTGCATACCAGGCAGGGCGAAGGCACGGTTTTCACGATTTATCTGCCGGGGGCAATTCCGGCTTCAGCAAGTCCCGCGCGATAGATCGTATTACCGTTCCACTCGGAACCATGGTTAGTTTGAGCCCATCCATAGGCGACGTGAACAGCCACGAATTCTATCGAGACAGCAACGCCCGTTGCGACAGCGTCAACCAATTGTTCCTCGACCTGGAACAATTCGTACGTGCGCAGCCGAGCCTGCTTGAAAATGAATTCTCTGCCACGCCGTTATCTAAAGATTTTGGAGTTAAAATCAACGGAACCAATTTGCTTCAAGCCCTGCTCAATCTTGTCGCGAACGCTTTGCAATGTTCGCCCAAGCCTCATTGGGTCGAAGTTGGTGGCGAAGTTCTTCGTGAGCCCCTGGATTTGACAAAGTTCAAAGACGGCCTAAACGACCGCCTTCTGAACGGCGAAACCATGGATAACACCGCGCCACTGATACGATTATGGGTCTGCGACAACGGTCCTGGCATTCCTCCTGAAATCCTGCCGAAGATTTTTCATCCTTACTTCACGACAAAAGGACCGCGGCAAGGTATCGGCCTGGGACTCAACATTGTTCAACGCCTTATCAAAGAGGCCGGCGGCGCTTTGCATGTGCACACCGAACAGGGGAAAGGCACGATTGCCACAATTTATCTTCCAGGGGCGGTTCCCGCCAAATAAACGATCTGCGTGATTCGTTGAAGTGTTAAAAATGTGATCGGTAAGTTCGCGCCGTGCGAGTGCGCATTACGTATCACGTATTGCCCCCACGAATTGGCCATAGATCAAAGTGACGATAGACTATGCCGCTCCTCACGGAGCTTTTTTCACCGGAATCGGATTTCTACAAATATGTCAGCCCTGCGGGCTTTGCGAACCAGTCCGCGAACGAATCGGCTTTGGCCGCTTTAACTCTTTAACACTTCAACGTTTGCACAAATTACACTTCGATCAGCATCCGGGAGGGATTTTCGATGGCTTCCTTGATGCGGCGCAGGAACAGCACGGCTTCCCGCCCGTCCACAATGACGGTGATCGTAAGTCAGCGCGATGTACATCATGGGACGGATGACGACCTGGCCGTTCACGGCCATGGGCCGTTCCTGGATGGAGTGCATTCCCAAAATGCCGGTTTGCGGCGGATTGATGATGGGCGTGGAAAGCAATGAGCCGAACACGCCGCCGTTGGTGATGGTAAAGGTGCCGCCCTTCGAGTTCGTCCGGCTTCAATTTTCCGTCGCGGGAACGCTTCGCGTAAATCGCCGATCGCCTTCTCGATATCGGCGAAGCTCATGCGATCCGCGTTGCGCAGGACGGGCACGACCAGGCCGCGCTCGCTGGCGATGGCCACGCCGATGTCGAAATAGTTATGATAGACGATGTCGGTGTCGCGGATTTCGGCGTTGAGTTGCGGAAATTGTTTCAGTCCGTCAATGACGGCTTTGACGAAGAAAGACATGAAACCGAGTTTGACCTGGTAGCGTTTCTCAAATCTTTCCTGGTGCGTGGCGCGAAGAGCCTGCACGGCGCCCATGTCCACTTCGTTAAACGTCGTGAGCATGGCCATTTGCTGTTTGGCTTCGGCGAGGCGCCTGGCCGCGGTCTTGCGCAGCATGGTCATCGGTACCACTTCCTGTTCGCGACCGGGCGTGGCCGCACCCGCTTGCTCACGCGGACGGCTCGGCGCCGGCGCGGGTGCGGCGGGTTTCGGAGCCGGAGCGGGAGCTGGTTTTTCGGTCTTCGACTTCGGCTTTTGGTTTTTCTTCAGCAGCTTTGGCGCCTCTTTCTTCGGGGCCGGGGCTTTTTCGGGTTCTTTCGTTTTCTTTGCATTGGGCTCGGCCTTGGGCGACTCGCCATTGGTCTCAATCTGGCCCACGACGCCGCCGACCTGGATGGTCTCGCCGGCCTGGCGCAAAATTTTCAATTTGCCGTCCTGCGGGGCGGGCAGTTCAAATGTGGTTTTTTCCGAATCAATGACGGCCACATTTTCGTCTTTTTTGACGGTATCGCCGTCGGCTTTGAGCCATTCGGCAATTTGGACTTCGGTGATGGATTCGCCGACGCTGGGAATTGTTAATTCAATGGGCATGGGATGATCATTTAATGATTTGGTTGGACCTTAATCGTGGACGTGACGTCGCGAACGCCCGCGGCGTCCAGGGCCAGGGCCATGGCCTTGCCAATATCATCCGGCGATGAAACTGTTCCGGAAAGTCTGACGTGGCCCTGACTGCAACTGACGGAAATTTTCCAAACGGAGAGCGACGGGTCCATGGCGTATTTGGCCTTGATTTCGGCCACAGCGCGGGCATCGGAAGCGGCATTGACGGCGGTCTGGCCGATGTCGCTGCGCCTTGCGGCGGACGACCTGGCCGCTTTGTGTGAGTTCGTCCTGGATTTGGTCCAGTGTTCAAATCGAGCGTGTCCATCTTGGCCCGCAATGCCTCGGACATGCTCTCGGCAGCAGTGGGTGACGTTGCCGGCGCTTTGCCGAGGCGGCCTGTTCATAGCGCTGTTGCGCTTCGGGATGTTCCTGCGCTTTTTTTTGGATATACCAATAAGCCGCCACGCCGAAAATAATCCCCAGGACCAGCCCGTTGAAAAACGCTCTCATTATCTATGATTACGCTTCTTAGGTTTTGGATGAGGCTGCGGTTCGTTTGACCGGTGGAACGACGGCGCCATGCTCACCATCTCCGAAGGCGCGCTCGATCAACTGCTGCTGCTCCAATTTGTGCCGGTTGGAGGAACCGGTGGCCGGGCTGGCGGATTCATGGCGGCTGATGGGCGCGAAGGGTAGGCGGCCAAAAAGATGTTTGCCAAATTTTTCATGGAGGTAACGCCATGCGCCCATGTTGAACGGCTCTTCCTGCACCCATAAAACCGGCGTGTTGTCCGCGTAAGGCAAGAGAAGTTTCTCGAGCATTTCATCGCGGAAGCGGATAAAGCTGTTCGATGCGGATGATGGCGGTGTCGTTGTGCTGGTTCTGTTCGACGATAGGCGAGCAGTTCGTAATAAATTTTTCCGGTGCACAAGCAGAATGCGTTTGATCTCCTGCGGCGGCAAATCGTCCGGCAAAAATTTTTGGAAATGGCCGTGCGCGAAATCGGACATCGGAGAAACCACTTTGGGATGGCGCAACAGGCTCTTGGGCGTGAAGATGACCAATGGTTTGCGCCATTTGCGAAGTTGCTGGCGGCGCAAGAGATGGAACAGCTGCGCGGGCGTGGTGGGCTGCGCGATTTGGATGTTGTCCTCCGCGGCCAGCGTGAGAAAGCGTTCGATGCGCGCGCTGGAATGTTCCGGCCCCATTCCTTCGAAGCCGTGCGGCAGGAGCATCACCAAACCGGAAAGGCGCCGCCATTTGTCCTCCGCGCTGGAAATGAACTGGTCCAAAATGACCTGCGCGACGTTGACGAAATCGCCGAACTGCGCTTCCCACAAAATCAGCGCTTCGGGAAAATCGAGGCTGTAACCGTATTCAAAGCCGAGCGCGCCGGATTCGCACAGCGGGCTGTTGACAATTTCAACGGGCGCCTGTTTGTCGGACAAGTGTTGCAGCGGGCAATAGGGCGAGCCGTTTTCGTAATCGTACAAGACCGCGTGGCGATGGCTGAACGTGCCGCGCGCGCAGTCCTGGCCGGTCAATCGAATGCGCGATGCCTTCCTCGGCAAGCGAAGCCATGGCAAGCGCCTCGCCGGCAGCCCAATCGAGCGGCACTTTGCCATCGGCCATCTCGCGGCGGCGTTCCATGTTTTGTTGCAATTTAGGATGCAGATGAAAATGCGGAGGGACGTCTGAAAGCTTGCGGAGCAACGTCGAAATTTTTTCAGGCGCGATGCCGGTTTGGGTTTCTTCGCGCGGTTCGGGTCCGCCGATGTAACCATTCCAGATGCCGCCTTTTTTGGGACCGACGTGGCCGTTATGCCCGTTGTTTTGGCTTTGGTTGGCGGCGGCCAGCTCGCGCTCGAGATTTTCGTGGCGTTCCTGGGAAATTTTTTCCGCCTCTTCAGCTGTTACGCCGTGCAGTTTTTGGAGGTGTTCCAGATAACTTTCGCGCACGCTTTTGCGCTGGCTGATGGCGCGATAAAGGACCGGTTGGGTAAAAGTGGGCTCGTCGGTCTCGTTGTGGCCGAGTCGGCGATAGCCGTACATGTCAATAAAGACGTCCTTCTGAAATTCCTGGCGGAAATCCAGGGCAAGGCGCACGACTTGCGCGACGGCTTCCGGGTCTTCGCCGTTCACGTGGAAAGACCGGCGATTGCAACATGCGGGCGATGCCGGTGGCGTAGGCAGTTGATCGGTATTCTTCCGGAGTCGTGGTAAATCCGATTTGGTTGTTCAGCACCACGTGCAGCGTCCCGCCGACGGTATATCCGGCCAGTTCGCTCAAGTTCAAGGCTTCCTGCACGATGCCTTCGCCGGCAAACGCGGCATCGCCGTGAATCAGGAGGCAAAAGACCTGGCGGCGCACATAATCGCCGTGGCGATCCTGCCGCGCGCGGGTGCGGCCCATGGCAACGGGGTTGACGTATTCCAGGTGGCTGGGATTGAAGCAAAGCGAGATATGAATGTTTTGGCCGTCGGCCCGGTGTCCAATAACCGCTATGGCCCTTATGGTATTTGACATCGCCGCGGCCTCCGCACTGCGTCCGGTTCCTTATCGGCTGAATTCCCGGAATATGCGGGAGAAATCTTTGCCGGCGATGTGGGCGAGCACGTTCAGCCGCCCGCGATGGGCCATGGCAATGACAATGTCGCGCACGTCCTGGCTTCCGGCTTTTTCGACGGCCAGATCCAGCAACGGCAGGAGTGTTTCGCAACCTTCGAGAGAAAACGTTTTTGCGCCGAGGAATTTTTTGCGGAGAAATTCCTCGAAGATGACGGCGTCCGTGAGCCGCGTCAGAATTCGGATTTGTTCTTCGCGGGAAAGTTCGAGGTGGTTTTGTGTGATCTCCATGCGGTGCTGGAGCCATTGGCGAATGGCGGCATCGCCGATGTGCATGAATTGGGCGCCGATGGAACGGCAATACGTATTGCGCAACCGCTGATAAATTTCGCGGATCGATCAGCGGCGTATTGTAGGGCAGCGTGGCGGAATTGACGAGGGTATCCAGTTCGCTCTCGGAAAAGCCATAATAATCCAGCTCGAGTTCCGGCAAGATCGGTCGGGGCGAGCCGAGGGGATCGACCTGAGCGATCATGTGCCCGCGAACGCGATGATTGCGGATCATTTCGTACAATCGCTCCTGAATACCTGCCGCCGCGGGTATCCGGCTTGAATTCAGTGGGAGCGGCAAGGGCGGCGGGATTGAATATGCTGCGCGGCGCAAAAGACGGCTGTCGATTCGCCATTGCCGTTTTTCTTTTCATCGACGGTTTCGGCGAAATAATGCCGCCATTCGGGTGGAACCGATTGCGGATCGCGCCGATAACGACTGTAAAGCAACTCCATGTAGGCGAGATTGCTGAACGGAGCCAAACTCATAATTATCTATTCTAACAAATTAAGAAGTGTTTGCAAACTGGAGAGTTTGGGCGTGTCCGGCGACCCGGCTATGTTTTGGAAAAAACCCGCGTCCATCCGCTCCATCTGCCTAATCTTATGCTTTTTAGACAAGAATTTTCAAGATTCTTTTCAATTAAAGTTTTTTCATCTTTCGCGCTGTGAATTGAGCCCCTCTCGACACGACTTGGACTAAATCGCCCAATCATCGCCAGCGCAACGCAATATTAGTTACGATTTGACGAGTCGCTTGACGTCGTTGCTTTGCACTGCGACATTCTGTCCGCTTGGCGCAAAATTTGGTTCATATCGCGGCAAGCCATTTGTTCGCTGAAATCGCAAAAGTTCCCGCTCTGCAGTCTCTGGCACGGCGATTGGAGGACGGCGGAGCATTTTCTTTTTCCGGCATCGCTGCACCCGCCTGGCCATTTATCGCCGCTCTCATCAAGCGAAACTTCCCGCAACGAACCGTCATTATCGTTACCGAGAATCTGAAGGCGCAGGAAATCTTTCAACAGGACCTGGAAACGTGGCTGAACCATGGCCTGCAAACTTCATCCCGCGTCCTGTTCTACCCTGAGTGGGAAGTGCTTCCGCATGAAGGCAAATTGCCGCATTCGGACGTCATTAGTGATCGGCTCCAGACTCTTGTTGCACTGCTGGATGGACCGGTCGCGGCGTCCGGAGTCACAAACGACTCTGTTCCGCCCGCTGCCCCTGCCATAGTCACCAACGTGATAGCGCTTTTGCAAAAGACGTTCATGCCCGAGGACTTAAAAAAGCGCGCGCGTCGCATGCAGCGCGGCGATAAAATTGCTCCGCTCGATCTCATCGAATGGCTTGAAGAACAGGGTTACGAGCCGGAGGCGCAGGTTTCGCAAAAAGGCGAAATTGCCTTGCGTGGGGGTATTGTGGACTTTTTTTCTTCAACCGGCGCCTGGCCGGTACGCTTGGAATTCTTCGGCGACGAGCTTGAGTCACTGCGCGAATTTGATCCGCACACCCAAATCTCACGCCAGGAAATTACCGAAATTACTATTCCGCCCGCCGGTGAATTGGGCCTGCTTAAGCGCCAACCACCCCCCACGCCTGGAGCATTGCCAGATTATCTGCCAAAGGACACTGTTTTCCTTTTTTGCGAACCCGAACAACTTTCCATCCGCGCGGATGAATACGCTGAGCGAGTTCCCGACGACGATCCGTTTCTCATTTCGTGGACAGAATTTCAGAATAAAACGGAACATTTCACGAGGATCAGTCTATCCGAAGGCGAAGACGATTCAACGGACACGCCCCAATTTCAAAGCCTGGAAACGTTTCGTCCGCTGGCGGAAAATACGGGCAATCCGCAAATTGCCGAGGCTCAGCGCCGCGAGTTTTTCAATCAACTGCATCGATGGCTGCGCCAAAACTTTGCCGTTCACCTGTTCTGCAATAATGAGGGCGAGCGCGAGCGTTTTGAAGAAATCTGGCGCGACTACATCGGCCATGAGACGGCGCCGTCGCTTCAAATTGGCGCATTATCCCGCGGATTTTTATGCGAGGAAGCCAAACTGGTTGTCGTGACGGATGCGGAAATCTTTGGCCGGTACAAGATTCAACGGCCGCGCCGGCTCAAATCGTCGCACGCCCAGGCCGCGCGATCAGCGCTGGACATTGATTTCACGGACCTTGAGGAGGGCGACCTGGTTGTTCACGTGCAATACGGGATCGGAAAATTTCTTGGCCTGAAGAATCTTCCTGCTTCGACCGGCAAACAAATCGAGACCGAATGTCTGGTGATCGAGTACGCGCCTTCGGGCTTGGAGGTGGAACCGCCAAAGCTTTATGTGCCTGTGAGCGAAGCGCACCTGGTGGGCAAATACGTTGGCGCGGGCAAGGCAAATCCGCCACTGAACACGCTGAGTGGCAACCGCTGGCGCAAAGCGAAGGAACAAACCGAGCGAGCCGTGCGGGACGTGGCCGCTGAAATGTTGCGCATCCAGGCAGCGCGGGAAACGCAGTCCGGCCACGCCTTCAAACCGGATACGACGTGGCAACGAGAGTTTGAAAACGCGTTTATCTATGAGGAAACGCCGGACCAGCTTACCGCCATCGCGGACACAAAGGTGGACATGGAAAAACCCCGGCCAATGGATCGTTTGATTTGCGGCGACGTGGGTTTTGGCAAGACAGAAGTGGCCATTCGCGCCGCGTTTAAATCCGTTATGGATGGCAAACAAGTGGCTGTGCTGGTTCCAACGACCGTGCTGGCGCAGCAGCACTTTAATAACTTCCGAGAGCGCATGGCGGATTATCCGGTACGGGTCGAATTGCTCTCCCGTTTTCGCACGCGCCGCCAGCAACAACAGGTCGTCAAGGATTTGGCTGCCGGCGGTGTTGATATTGTCATTGGCACGCACCGGATTTTGCAGAACGACATCGCGTTTAAGGACCTCGGGCTCGTGGTCATAGATGAGGAACAGCGGTTCGGTGTGCTGCACAAAGAGAAATTCAAGCGCTTGCGCACGCTCGTGGACGTGCTGACTTTGAGCGCCACGCCGATTCCGCGCACGCTCTACCTCGCGCTGACCGGCGCGCGCGACATGAGCACTATCCAAACACCGCCCCACGACCGGTTGCCTGTGCAGACGATCGTCACCCAATACGACGAACGAATCATTCGGGATGCTATCCGGCGCGAGATCGACCGGGGCGGACAGGTTTTCTTCCTTCATAACCGCGTCATGACCATTGAAATGATGCGCGGTAAACTGCAAATGCTCCTGCCTCAAGCGCGCATTGTTGTCGGACACGGCCAGATGGACGCCGATGAACTCGAGGCAGTCATGTTGAAATTTGTCAACGGCGAGGCGGACATTTTGCTTTCGACGACAATTATTGAAAGCGGCCTGGATATTCCCAATGCCAATACCATAGTCATTGATCGCGCCGACAGGTTTGGTCTGAGCGATTTGTATCAACTCCGCGGCCGCGTGGGCCGCTACAAACACCAGGCCTATGCCTATTTGCTCCTGCCTCGGCACGCCAATCTGCTCACCGACGTTCGCAAGCGAATTAGCGCCATTCGGCAATACTCCACACTGGGCAGCGGATTCAAAATCGCGATGCGCGATCTCGAAATCCGTGGCGCGGGAAATCTCCTGGGCGCCGGAGCAAAGCGGGCATATTACGGCCGTGGGCTTTGAACTATACTGCCAGTTGCTCAAGCAAAGTGTCTCGTCACTCAAAGGGGAAAAGACGAAGCCGCGCGTGGAGGTAAACGTAAAGCTGGATTTTCTGGGCCAGGAACAGGAAGAGGGCAAATCAACCGAAGGCGTCCGGCCTTTTGCAAATCATGCAACGCTGCCGCATTCCTACGCGCCGGACTCGCGTCATCGCATTGACATCTATCGCAAGCTGGCCCAGGCCAATGAAGCATCCGCTCTTAAAAATCTTGAGAAAGAATTGCGCGATCGCTTCGGGCCGCCGCCGCCGCCGGTGGAATTGCTCCTGCAAATCACCGAACTCAAAATCCTGGCCGCTGAAAAATCGGTGACCGCCATCGAAGTGAGCAATGACAAACTCATGCTTACCCGTCACAATGATTACATCACCCTCAGTGGAAAATTTCCGCGGCTCACGAAGAAGGATGCCAGGGGACGGTTGAAAGAAATTAAGAAGCTTCTTTTGGCGCTCTGATGGTCGTTGAGCGTTGAAACGGCCTTCGGCGTAGCTGCTTAATTGAATCGTGCCGGAGGCACAACCGGAAAGTAGCCGGACACAGAGTGTCTGGAAAACGTCTCAATAAAACTCTTCCGTCCTGAAAGGACGGTGGGAATAACGGCGGATTTCCATTGTCCCTTCAGGACAAATCATTCTTTAACCTCGATTCCAGACACTCCATGTCTGACTACTTTCCATTGTCGCTCCGCGACATCAGCCCAGTTTGGCCAGCGTCGCTTTAACGGCGTCGAAATTCGGCATGTCCTTGGGCGTGGGGGTTTGTTCGCTGTATTGCACGACGCCGTTTTTATCGATCACAAACGCGGCGCGCGCGGCAGTGTCGCCCACACCCGCCAGCATAGGAAATAATACGTCGTATTTTTTGGTGACCTCTTTATTCAGGTCGCTGGCGAGCGTGACGCTGATCTTTTCCTTTTGCGCCCAGGCTTCCTGAGCAAACGGGGTGTCAATACTGATGCCGATGACTTCCGCTCCAGTGCTGGTATAGGCATTCAAGCCGCCGCTCAGGTCGCACAATTCCTTCGTGCAGACGCTCGTAAAGGCGGCTGGGAAGAACAGCAGTACGGTATTTTTTTTGCCGAAATTGTCGCTCAATTTCACGTCCACCAGGCCCGAGGCCTGTTTTGACTTGAGCGTGAAATCGGGAGCCTTGGAGCCTGCTTTGATCGCCATAAATTTATAATTTAATTTCGGTCGAGGAATCTTAACTGTAACAGTGACCGTGTCAAATCGATAAATAACGGTTGAAGACCGCTGATGGGGAAGGAGTGAAAGAGATCCGCGGATCAGATTCGCGGTGGCAGCGCCACTTGCGATCTCGCGCTCGACCCCTGGCTACTATCGGCCGCCTTTTCAGGGCCTTCAGCATGCGGCTTCGCCGACAAATTGAAATTTGCGGCGACGGTTTGGGATAGCGATACCGGAAATTCATTTGACATTTTGCGTTTCATTACCTACCGTTCGGTAGGTATTATGGCCAACCACGGTCCGGAAACACGAAGGCAGGTCCTTAAGGCGGCGCTGAAGCGTTTCGCCAATGCCGGCTATGCGGCCACGTCGGTGCAACAGATCGTCGGTGACGCGGGCGTGTCCAAGCCGGCGCTCTATTATCATTTCCGGGACAAAGCCGGATTATTCGAAGCGCTGGTGACGGAGGCGCTGGATGAGCGATTGCGAGTGATGCAGGAAGCGGCCGCGCGCGGCGCGACATTTCGGGAACAGGCGCGAGAAATTCTCATTGCTCTCTTCGAGCATTTTCAGAAGAACCGCGAACTGACACGGATCGCCTTTTCGACGGCTTACGCGGCTCCAGGTGAGATTCCGCCCGGCCTGGATTTTGTCAAAATCTGCCGCCGCAACATGGAGTTCATTCATTCGCTCATAAAGAAGGCGCAAGGGTCGGGCGAACTGGAGTCGCGTTTCGACAGCCATGACCTTGCGTACAGTTTCTTCGGCCATACCAATTTTTTCGTCAAGGCGCCTTTGTTGATGCCAGGATTTCGCGTGGACCGCAAAACGGCCGATCGCATTCTCGACCTGTTTTTCAGCGGGGCAGCCAAAAAGAAATGACCATTGCCAACACATTTTGAAAGAACCAGACCATGAGTGAGAGCACGACAACCGCCCCGAATCGACCCGCGCCGCCGCCGCAGCCGCAACCGGCGGCGCAACCCGCACAACAGCCCAATAACGGCGGCAAGACGGCGTCGCCGCTTATCATCGGATTGGGAGCAGTGGCAGTGGCCGCGATTGTTTATTTCGGATTGAACTACTTCGCCGCCACACTTACGAGCGAGAACACGGACGATGCGTTTATCACGGGCCACATTGTTTCCATCGCGCCGAGGATATCCGGCCAGGTATCAGCGGTTTATGTGATGGACAATGAATTTGTGCGCTCAAATCAACTACTTGTGGAAATTGATCCGTCCGATTATGAATCGACGCTGGGGCAAAGGCAGGCCGCGAGTGACTCGGCACAGTCCAATTTAAAGGCTGCGATTGCCGGATACAACATGATGAAGGTCAAGGTGAAGACGGCAGAGGCAGATGTGCGTGAGTCAAAGGCTGACGCGGAGGCGTCGGCCGCAACGGAGGCGCGGGCGAAGGATGATTTTGAGCGGGCGAAAGAATTGGTGAAGGAAAATACGATTTCAGCGCAGGAATTCGAACGATATAAAACGTCGGCCGACGAGGCGGCGGCGAATCTAAACTCCGCGAACGCGAAGGCCGCATCCGACCAATCCAAAGTCAATGAAGCCGAGGCACAAATGGAGGCGGCCCGCGCAGAGGCCGACGCAGTATTGGGACAATTGAACGAGTCGAAAACGCAAGTGGACTCGGCGCAATTGAACGTTTCGTACACGAAGATTTACGCGCCATGCGACGGACTGGTCACGCGCAAGCAGGTCGAAACAGGAGATTATTTGCAGACAGGGCAGACGATTTTTTCGATTGTACAAACGGACATATGGGTAACCGCCAATTTCAAGGAATCGCAACTGCGGGACATGGAACCAAACCAAAAGGTGCTCGTGAACATAGACGCGCTGGGGGGCCGGACCTTTCGCGCGCACGTGGACAGCGTACAGGCAGGCAGCGGCGCGGTGTTCAGCCTGTTGCCGCCGGAAAATGCCGTGGGTAATTACGTGAAGGTGGTGCAACGCGTGCCGGTAAAGATCATCTTTGACGAGGCGCTGCCCGCGGACAAGACAATCGGTCCAGGGCTTTCGGTCGTGCCGACGGTGCTGACCTCATCAGTCAGAGTGCCGAAAATCCTGACGGCGATTGTGGCGATTGTTTTGGCCATTGCGGCCGTGATTGGATTTAAAGCGGCGACGAAAAAGTGAGATGCGCTTGAATTTACGATTCCGACGCGAAGGTTGAAGTTGAGCATGAGGACGGCTCTACGCGCGTAAATCGTAAATCGTAAATCGTAAATTTGAAATGACCCAGGAATGGCATCCCCGACATAACCCATGGCTTATCGCCGTGGGGGTGATGCTGGCGACGTTCATGGAAGTGCTGGACACGTCCATCGCCAACATCGCATTGCCGCATATTGCCGGGAGTATGTCCGCAACCCCGGAGGAGGCGACGTGGGTGCTGACCAGCTATCTCGTGTCCAACGCAATTATCCTGCCGATGACAGGATGGCTGTCGAATTATTTCGGGCGCAAACGGCTGCTGATAATGTGTATCGGGATTTTTACGGCCACCTCGGCATTATGCGGGGCGGCGCCAACGCTGGCGACGCTGGTCATCGCTCGAATATTGCAGGGGGTGGGCGGAGGGGCGATGGTGCCGATCGCGCAGGCGGTGCTGCTGGAAAGTTTTCCGCCGCAGAAGCGAGGCGTCGCGATGGCGGCGTTTGCGCAGGGTGTGGTGGTTGCGCCCATTCTGGGGCCGACGCTGGGCGGCTGGATCACAGACAATTTTTCATGGCGCTGGATTTTTTACGTGAACCTGCCGTTTGGCATTTTGGCCGCGTTCATGGCGCAATGGCTTGTCGAAGACCCGCCCTATATCAAGCGAAACAAACATGCCACCATTGACTTCATCGGCTTCGGTTTCCTGTGTATCTGGCTGGCTACGATGCAGGTCGCACTCGACAAAGGACAGGAGGCGGACTGGTTCGGCGCAGTATGGATCCGGTGGATGTTCGTCATTTCAATTTTGGCATTGATTGCCTTTATCGTGCGTGAATTTACGGCGGAACATCCCTTGGTGGATTTGCGCGTGTTTGCGAACCGGAATTTCGCGGTCGGCGTTTTTCTAATGACCGTGCTGGCGGCCATCCTTTACGGCACGACGGCCGAACTGCCGCTGTTCATGCAAACGCTCATGGGTTACCCGGCCCTCCAAAGCGGGCTAACGCAGTCACCGCGCGGCGTGGCCGCCTTCATCACGACCTTTTTGGTAGGCCGAATTGTGGGCAAAGTCCCGAGCCGCTATTTGCTCTGCTTCGGATTTTGCCTCCTGGCGTATTCGGCGTGGATGTTGAGCAGTATCAATTTGCAGGTGAGCGCCGCGAGCGTGATTTTTCCCAGCGTGTTGAACGGTATCGCCATCAGCTTTATTTTTGTGCCGCTCACAACGACAACGATGGGATACCTGGCACAAAACCAAATCGGTAATGCATCGGGACTTTATAATCTCATGCGGAACCTCGGCGGGAGCATGGGCATCGCGTTTGTGACGACGATGCTGGCGCGCGGGGCGCAGAAGCACCAGGCGCTGATGGTGGCGCACATGACACCGACGGACCCGGCCTTTGCGCAGCAATTGGCCGCGGCCCAGCACGCGCTGGCGCGGCAGGTTGATCCCGTCACAGCCACTGGGCAGGCTTACAGCGTGCTTTATCAAACACTGGATGCGCAGGCGCATCTGTGGGCGTTTGTGGACAATTTTCGATTTTTTTGTTTGCTGGCGCTGGGCTGTATGCCACTGATTTTTCTATTTAAGCGCGTTTCAAAGCCACCGGCCCGGGCGGGAGCGCACTAATTATTTTAAACGTTCCCGATTAGCCAGATCCTCTACGCCACGGCAAGTGAGAATGATTTCCCCTTGAACCAGCTTTTGGTACGCTGGGCGGAATGCGACAGTTGTTTGTTTGCTTTTGTCTCTGCTTTGCCCTCGTCCTGCCGGTTGTGGGCGCGGAAATCAAATTCAATTTTGGCGATTTTTCTGAAGACCGTTCGTTGACGAACGATTTCCAAAGCGCGCTGGCCGGAGGCGGCAGGCCGGGTGATTGGAGAATCGTGACGGACGAAATGCCGTCGGCATTCAAGCCGTTTAATTCTTCAAATGCGCCGGTGATGAACCATATTTCTGTGCTTGCGCAGTTGGACACGGATCCCTCGGACGGCCGTTTCCCGATGCTGGTTTATGACAAGGAAACGTTCAAGGATTTCGCGCTGACAACCCGGTTCAAAATCCTCAGCGGTGTGGCCGAACAAATGGCCGGCATTGTGTTCCGCTATCAAAACGAATCGAATTTCTACGTCGTTCGCGTGAGCGCATTGGGGCACAACCTGCGTTTCTACAAATATGTGGACGGAAAATTTGTCGACCCGGCCACCATTGGTGTGGATGTTTCCGTCGGTTCGTGGCATACGATGACGATTCAGTGTCAGGGGAATCAAATCTACTGGTGGCTCGACGGTCAAATGGCCCCGGCGGTGACAACCCCAATGACATTTGTATCCGGAAAAATAGGCTTCTGGACAATGTCCGATTCCCTGACGCACTTCGGCGACACGACGATCACTTACACTCCGATCGTGCCGATGGCTCAATTGATGGTCCAAAACATCATGCAACAGGAGCCGCGGGGCATCCTCGAACTGCGCATTTATGCGCTTGATAAATCGGGCACGCCGCGCATCATTGCCAGCAATTTGGCCGCGGAGATGGGCAAAGCCGGCACAGATGCGGAAACAGGCGCCATTACCAATGGCGCGACTTACTTTGGACGGGGACGCGGCACGGTTGCGGTCACGCTGCCGTTGACCGATCGGAATGGCGATCCAGTGGCAGCCGTGCGTGTGGAATTGAAATCGTTTTTGGGCGAAACGCGGGACACCTCACTGCTGCGCGCGCACATGATTGTCGGCCAGATGCAATCGCAGGTGCTGTCCAGCCAGGATTTGGCGCAGTGATTACGTTGAAACGCTGAAAGGTTGAAACGTTGATCCTCCTTCGCTAAAGCTCCGGACGGACGGCCCGCCTCGGTTCTGCGGGGCGAGATTACAGTGCGGCGAGAACGTTGCGGTTCCAAAATGAATTTTCAGATGCCAACAGAGAGGACAGACGCTTTGCTCCATGAGCTTTGCGTGGTCCTGGGCTTTAGTTTGTCGCGGGACGCAATGGCACGGATAAAGGGTAATCCCCCGCTCGATGTCGACGATTTTGCTGACGTGGTCATTCGGGCCGGGGGTTTGGACCCGTATGGAGATATCCCGCAGAAACTTCGTCGTGAGGTGTGCAAAACGATTGCCCGCCATTTAAAAGATGCTGAGGACGAGTTTTTAATGGGCATCGGTGAGACCTGTTCTGACGCATTGAAAGAGCCTGAAAAATTAAAAGTGCCAGAAAAATTAAAAAAGCCTGCCACATTGAAACGGCCCGAGGTAGTGCAAAAGTCTGGCACATTGAAAGAATCGGTTACATTGAAGGAGCCAGGCACTTCGAAAGAGCCTGAGAAATCGAAAGAGCCTGAGAAATCGAAAGAGCCTGAGAAATCGAAAGAGCCTGAGAAATCGAAAGAGCCTGAGGATTCGAAAGAGGCTGAGAAGGTGAAAGAGCCCGGCACGCCGAAAGAGGCCGAGAAATCGAAGGAGCCTGAGAAGTTGAATGAGCCGGCCATGCTGAAAAAGCCCGAGAATCCGAAAATGCCTGACAGGTTGAAAGAGCCTGACAAGTTAAAATGGCTTAACGAATTGAAAGAGCGTCAAAAATTGGAAGGGCCGCCTAAGAAGTAATTTCAAGCGGCCACCACTGCGCCGAGTGTGTCCCCGGAATGCTGTTTTTTCGAAGGTCAAAACCAAATTAAGAAACTACCACGGCGAGCAATCTCTGGACTGTGGAGGTTGAACTATTTAACTTGGCAGCTTTTAATTGGCCTTCGTCGCTCCGGATTGCTGATTGCTGGAGCGGGCTGACCGCGACTTGTGAAATTTAAATATTTAAAATGGCTAATATGGAACCTAAAGGACTTATATTTGACTGTGACGGGACGTTGGCAGACACGATGCCGCTGCATTGGCGGGCGTGGCAGGTGATCGCGCAAAAATATAAACTGCATTTTCCGGAGGATCGGTTTTATTCGCTCGGTGGCGTGCCATCGCGCGATATTTTGAAAATGCTGGCGGAAGAACAAGGCGTGACGCTGGATCACGTGGCCGCCGGGCATGAAAAGGAAAACGCTTATTTGCCCTATCTTTCGCAGGTGCAGCCCGTCCACGCCGTCGTGGAAATCGCCCGGGCGAATTTTGGAAAAATTCCGATGGCTGTGGCGTCGGGCGGTACAGAGGTGATCATCACTCAGGTACTGAAGCACCTGGATATTTTGCAGTTGTTCAAGGCAGTCGTGACAAGCGAGATGGTCAAAAATCAAAAGCCGGCGCCGGACATTTTCCTCGAAGCGGCCCGGCGTATCGGGGTGGAACCGGAATTTTGCAGGGCGTACGAAGATACGGATCTGGGATTACAGGCGATAAGATCGGCGGGGATGAAAGCGGTGGACGTTAGAAAATTGGATTGACGGATTTTTGGATTAGTGGGCGGGGACTCGCTGCCGCGCGCGGCATTGATCGTTTGCGATTGACGGTCGATGCTTGCGAGATGTATCAATCCATTAATCCAACAATCCATTCATTTCCTCACCCGCCTCTTCGCCACCAACTGGTCAACGCTTTTGGTTTTTGCGGAGGGCCCTGCGATTGTGTTCGCAGCAGGAGACTGCGCGCCGCTTCCAAAGCCATGATAAATTCGTCGTAGCTGAGAAACCGGTCGGCCGGATTTTTTGCCAGGGCCCGAACGAGCGCGTCGCTCGTGGGCTGCGTGATTTCAGGGATCACAAGGTTCGGCGGGGTCAGTTGGGTGTGGACCTGTGCGGCCACCAATTCCTCAACGGTCGGAGCGTCAAAGGGCACGTGCCCGGTGATCGAGTGGTAAAGCGTCGCGCCCAGGCTGTACATATCTGACAAAAATGTCTCGGGCTCGCGCTTGATTTTTTCCGGAGCAACATAGTAAGGCGTGCCTTCAGTGACGTCGCTGCTTTCTACTTCCACTTCCACATTCCGGGCCAGCCCAAAATCCACCAGTTTGGGTTCATGGTCGGCGTTAAACAAAATATTTCCGGGCTTAATGTCCCGATGGAGCAAATTGTATTTGAGCGCCAGGTTCAATGCTTCAGCGATTGCGATCCCAATATCCAGCACCTCCAGCTCAGGGAGAAGGCGCAGTTTATCGATTTTCTGGTCCAGGCTGCCACGGTCGGCCAGTTCCATAACCAGATACTGCTGGTTTTCCCATTCATCGAAAGTGTAGATGTGAATGATATTGGTGTGGTTGAGGCGGGCGCAGGCGCGGGCCTCGCGATAGAAGGCTTCCATTGCCTTGGTGTCCTGCATCAACTCCTTTTTCATCAGCTTTATCGCCACAAAGCGCTCGAGCGTGGTGTCCCAGGCGCGATAGACATTACCGTTGCCACCGGAGCCGATGAGGCTGCGTAACTCGAACTGCCGCAATTGCATGGGCATCATGACCGGATGCCCGCACTTGGTGCACGGTTCTGTGGCCAGCGGAGGCAAATCCCCCGGGATAAACATTGTATTTTCGCACCAGCCGCACTTGACCATTTTCAAGGGTTTATCGCTCATACTTTCAGTCAATTTACAGGGCTATTTCGCAAAAGGCAATTTGCACGAAATAGTTTTTGACAAACGGCGCCTGTTATAGTTCACTATAGCCTTTAATTGGTTTAACCAATTTAAAGTAAGAATGCAAAACACGATTGTCAAACTGATGTCTGCGTCCGGCACCGGCTGGATTGCCATAATGGCACGCTGTCATTCTTTAGGTATCGCGGGAATGAAACAGTGATTGAAGAAAAAAAGAATTTCTAAAACCCGCGATTGCCTGTCAATCGCGGGTTTTTCGCTTATTAACACAACGAAAGGAACAACATGAAGACGAAAAGAATAGCTCTTGAGGCTGAATTCGATGCGGAAACGCGGTTCGAATTGCAGCCGGTGGACGCGTTTCGCGCCATTCATGAAAAAGAATTTGAGCGGCTCAAGTCCCGGTTGTTGGGCAGCCGGCAACGGGAAGCAGGCACCAAATGGGAAACGCCATTGCGTGACGCGGCCAACGAGGCCGCCGCTATCGCATGGACCACACCGGTTCCATTGCTGGCTTTTCCGGTGCTCTTCGAGGAGAAAGCCGCCGCCGCCGTAGTGCAAAGTCGGAGGCAGGCGCGGATTCTGAAAAAGAGCCGAGAACTTTTGGCGGCATAAACGCCAGGGGATAGGTGGGGAACACAACGCGCGCCCGCAAAGGCGCGCGTTTTTTATTTTTCGAGCGGTCTGTTGCGAATCGAGGCCGGATTAATGGATATATGGATTTCGGACGTCCGACCGTTGGCGATTTCGACAGTCATTTTGATGGGTCAACCATTCTGCCTAAAAACAAAATGGCTCCGGTGGCGTTGTCGCGAATCAGAAATATGAACGGGCGATTTGCTATGAACCGATCCGCCATGCTCCTGGTTTTTACAAAAGCCCAGCTCGAAGCGGCGGCTTCTGAACCGGACTCGTTGACTTCAACGAAGGCCTTATGACACACGTCCGACAGATAAAGATCGTTCTTTCCAGTCATCCCGGAAAAGTCCGCTTTTGCTTCATCAAAGGCTGCAGCCATGCCCAAAGACTTCAATTGGCTGGATAAATCGAAATCCTGGGCCGTTGTGAACCGCGGAATGAAGATGTTCGCCTTGTGTTCGTGGCTCTGATCGAGTTGGCCGAGCCAGGAGCGCAAAGTTTGAGGAGTCAGTCTTTCTTCGACATCGGAAAGTGGAGGATGAAACCGGCCGGAATCAATATCGAGCTGAGGCAGAATGACGATCATTGAAAGGTCCCCGCCAACGTATGGCAATTCGAGAAGTTCAACAGCTTCGTCACCGCTTCGGGCCACTTTTAGTTCGGATTCCTGCCACATCATGGGTACGGTAACGGTTTCGTTTGTGGAAACGTAAAAGGAATCGAGTCGGGTTTCACTGGCTTTAAATTGGGTCTGCCATTTGCCTTTGAAATAAATTGCATTGCAAAGGACCAGCCGTGTTAAAGGAGAAAAGTTTTCGGAATCCACCAGTTGTTGGATTTTTCCGTGGGTTTTTCGGGTCGCCCATGAGTTGATTTGGTTCTGCGCAATTTCTGGAGCACTGACGAAATCCACGGGTTTCGTGTCACCGCCAAAGTTCTCGTGGATCAAATCGAAGAAGTCGGTCGCCAGAGGATGGTTTTGCTGACACCAAAGTGAGTTGGCGTTAATCAGTGTAACACGGGTCCAACGCTGAATCTGGCGCATGCGTGCGTTCAAATTTTGAAAGGCCGCGGGGATGTTGGCATCGCCGGAATTATAGTGCAGCACTTTAGCCATTTCGTCCCTGGTTTGGCCTTCAGCGCCGGCGTAGGCCATAGCCAGGACGGAGGAGATGCTGTAGGGCGAAAAGAAGAGGTTAGCATCGTTGTCGCGCAGCTTTTGGTAAAGGTCTATGCCAAAGGCGTTGTTGGAATCAACGATTGACTGAATATCAGGAGAACTTGCGAATGGCCGCGGCATCGCCGGCACGAGATCCGAAACCGCTACAATGAGCGCCACGGCTATCGCCAGGCCAAATACACATTTGGCAAGAAGCCTGTGCCTTGAAATCAAAGCGCTTGCCCAAAACCGCTTTTTCATGCGCAAAATCCAATAAAAAACCAGGGCCCAAAATAATCCCATCGCAAGGAAAACGAGGGGCAAAATAGCGAGGACCACGTCATCAGAAGCATTGCCGAAAAAGAACAGAAGCGGCAGATGAACCGCATAGATGAGATTGCGAATTTCCGAGGCGAGCCACGTTTCGGGCGGGAAGAACAAAAATGCGATCAAGGCAATTTCGAATATTAGGCCCAGCAGAATGAACCGCCACCAGCGGCGGCGCGATGTGTTGATCTGAATCGTGGCTTCCATACGCTGACTCAATTACTTTAACCCCGACAGTTCACGTAAGGTTCGACGGAATTTAAAAGAAATTGCTCCGAGTAGTCAGCGTATTTTTTACTGACAATGCGGTACTACAATTCGGCCAATTATTATAATTACCGCGACCGTTATCTGTTGTTAGATTCATTGTCATGTCTACGAAGCGCCCTTGACTGGGTTTAGCCGAGTCTCGTGGGCGGGCCGGAAACCAATGCGGTCGCGTCTCAAATTCGCTGAGTCATTTTGACGGCGCTCGATCGGCAAAATGAAGGTAGAGGATCTTTACGTGTTGGTCGGCATGGTCCTGCCAGAATTTTACTGCATACTTGCCACAGATGTGGATGTCCACACGGCGACCCGTGCAGTCGGATTCCGTGTAATCAGAAAACTTTTGGGGATTTTCCCGAATGGCAACAAATCGATTCCGCAAAAGCCGCTGCTCTCGGCGGGAAAGGCTTTCCAGGAACTCAATAACTTCGTAGTCGACAAGGAGTCGGTAACTCATCGTCAATCATTAGAGAAACCCAAACGGCGATCCAACTCCTCAAGCGTGGCGAAGTCCGAAACAGGCCGATCAATTTTCTCCGCGAGCTTCTTGCGATAGGCCTGATCGCGTGCGTCCGCCAGCGACACGAGAAACGCAGTCAATTTCCGCTGCTCATCTGCAGTGAGCGCGCGCAGTTCCTGTTTGAGAGCTTCAATGCTCATACCCCATTTTAATAGCAAAATTGCCCGGATTCAACGGGCAATTTTTCACTGTCCCTCAACTCGCTGAATTTTCGCCCCGAGTTTCCGCAATTTCACATCCATTTTTTCATAACCGCGGTCGAGGTGATAGATGCGGTTAACCTGGGTTTGGCCTTTGGCGGCCAGGCCGGCAATGACGAGGGCGGCGCTGGCGCGCAGGTCGCTCGCCATCACGGGAGCGCCGCTTAAGGGCCTGCCGCCTTTGACAATCGCGCTGGGGCCTTCGATCTCGATGTCCGCGCCAAGCCGTGCCAACTCGCTCACGTGCATGAAGCGCGATTCGAAAATTCGTTCCGTGATAATGCTGATGCCCGGGGCCAGCGTGAGCAGCGACATCATCTGTGCCTGCGCGTCGGTGGGATAGCCCGAATACGGCAGCGTGGTCACGTCCGCGGCTTTCAATTGTTTGCCACGGCGCACGGTCAACGTTTCGCCTCGCTGTTCCACCGTCACACCGGCTTCATGCAATTTGTCGAGCACGGCGCGCAAATGCTCGGGCCGGCAATTTTTAATCGTGACCTCCCCATTCGTTGCCGCCGCAGCCATGGCAAATGTGGCCGTCTCGATGCGGTCGGGAATGATTTTGTGTTCGGCCCCGTGCAGCTTCTCAACCCCGGTGATGGTGATGGTTGGGCTGCCCGCGCCTGAAACATGCGCCCCCATCGCGTTCAGAAAATTGGCTAAATCCACGACCTCTGGTTCGCAGGCGGCGCTCTCGATCACTGTCACGCCGTCAGCCAATGTCGCCGCCATCATCACATTGGCCGTGCCCAGGACCGTGGAACCGGCGCGGCCGCCGAGGAATGTCGTACCGCCAGCCAGCTTTTTTGCCGAGGCATTGACGTAACCGCTGGCGATTTCAATTCTTGCCCCGAGAGATTCAAAGCCTTTCAAATGCAGGTTAATGGGCCGGGCGCCGATGACGCAGCCGCCGGGCAGGGAAATTTGGGCCTTGCGCAGACGTCCCAGCAACGGTCCGGCCACACAAATCGAACCGCGCATTTTGCGCACCAGATCGTAGTCGGCATGGCCATGGATTTTTTTCGCGCGGACGGACAAGGTTCCGTCTTCCAATTTGGCTTCGGCGCCGAGCGATTTGAGGATTTGAGCCATGAACTGCGTGTCGCTGAGATCCGGAATGCCGCGGACGACACACGGTTCATCGGTGAGCAGTGTGGCGGCCATAATGGGCAACGCCGCGTTTTTGCTTCCGCTAATGGTGACTTCGCCGCGCAGGGGCCGGCCGCCTTTGATTAAGAAACTTTCCATGATGCGATTAAAATTCGTGCGCGCTGACTGTAATCGTCTTTGACGGCTTCGACAATCCAGTTTTGATATTCAAATAGTTTTTGGACAGCCGCCGCCTGTCCGTCGCCCAGTTCGAGCATCAGTTTCCCGCCCGGCTTGAGCAATGGCCCGGCCTGCGCGGCAAAAATTCGGTAAAAGTCCAGTCCATCCGCGCCGCCGTCCAGCGCGCCGCGCGGGTCGAAATCGCGGACTTCCGGCTGGAGGGTTTCGATTTCCCCCGTCGGGATATAGGGCGGGTTGCTGATGATTAATTGAAATTGCGTGCCCCCTGGCACTGCGGCAAAGCCGTCGCCCCGGAAAAATTCGATTCGATCGGCGACATTATTTTTGCCCGCATTTTCTCCAGCCAGCGCCAAGGCATCGGCGGAAGCATCGGTGGCTGTGATGCGCGCATTCGGGCATTTGGCGGCAAGGGCAATTGCGATACAGCCTGTGCCGGTTCCCAAGTCCAGGGCATTTTGATCGGGGCCTGACCCGGAGAGGAAGGTCCAACCGATTTCAGCGAGGATTTCGGTTTCGGGCCGGGGCACGAGGGCGCGAGTGTCCGAGTTAATTTCGAATCCGCAAAATGAGGTTGAACCGATGATATGCTGAAGAGGCTCGCGCTGGCCGCGTCGTTTTACAAACTCCCGAAGAGTGTCGGTTTCCTGTCCGGAGAGAGCACGCTCGAAGTTCAAGTATAGCTTCATGCGAGGCATTTTTAGCAAATGGGCCAAAAGCAATTCTGCCTGGAGACGCGGTGATTCAATGTCTCGTTTTGCTAGAAAATCCGCGCTTTTTTGAATGGCTTCCAAAACTGTCACTTTTTTATTTACGATTTACAGTTTACGATTTAAACGGCGTAGCAGTCAACGTGAGGACGCCTGGAGAGCCGTAAATCATTAGGACGGCGGCAGTGGCCGGGCAGGCAAGTTCTCAAATGAATTAGAGGCTCCTTAACCAGCGCTGGTTCCGTCGCCGCCAAGCAATGGCGGGACAGGCGATGGCGCGGAAGGCAAGGGTGGCGATGCGGACGCCGCCGCAGTTGCCAGGGTTTTGTCATGGGTATGAACAAAGAGGCCGATATAATAAACGATATAATAGCCAAACACGAGACCAGTGATAGCGAACGTCAGTGGGCTTTGGCCGGCCGGCGGATGACCTGCCGATACTGCCATATCAGTGTCCTTTAGCACGGCCATCCGATAAATCAGACGTCCCACGAACAACATCGAAATAACGATGCCTATGCGAGTATCAGGTTTGTAAAAATGGCCTTCTTGCGTCGTCTCAAATTTCGTCAACTTCAAGCTGACGAATCCAAGGATGACGCCGCCGAGGATTCCCGCGCCGAGCCCGGCCAACAGGCGTAAATTTATTAAAAGCCCCGCAAGCGCGCTTAAAGAGGCGGCCAGGCAGAGAACAACAAGGACGAAAATTATGCGCCCCGTCCGCAATTTCTGCCGCCCGATGCTGCGCCGGATGCGGCGATACATGCTCCAGGCGGCCAAAGCGCCGAAGACGATGTAAAAGAATACCGGATTCACCCGGGCGGAAGACTGCCATAGCGATTGCCTGAACTCAAATCCATTTCAAAAGTTTTAGAAATGAGTTGCCATGAAGGCAACGATTGCAATATTGGTGCGCGCCGATGCAGCTTGGCCGTATTATCATTTATCCCATCAAATCGCTCGACGGGTTTTTAGTCGAGTCCGCCCGATTCACCGCCGGCGGCATTCTGGAAAATGACCGCATTTTCGCGATTTACGATACTGCCGGAAAAGTGGTGAACGGAAAGCGCACGCCGCGAATTCACGAATTGCGATGCGCGTTCGATGTGCCGGTGAGGGAAGTCCAGCTGTGGCCAAACGGCCAAACGCCGCAACAGTTTCAACTGGACGACCGCGCGCCGATTGAGAAATGGCTTGGTGATTTTTTTGGTTTTCCCGTTGTGATGCAACGTGAAACGGAAAAAGGGTTCCCGGATGACCGTGAAGCCTTTGGGCCCACTATTGTGAGCGAAGCAAGCCTCCGGACCGTCGTAAGCTGGTTTCCTGGACTGACTTTCGAAAGCGCACGCCGCCGCTTTCGCTCAAACCTCGAGCTGCTGGATGAGAAGCCCTTTTGCGAAGATGCACTGTATGGGGCTCCGGGTGAGCTGAAACCCTTTCAAATCGGAGAGGTAAAGTTTTTTGGCCACAATCCCTGCCAGCGTTGCGTGGTGCC
The DNA here is from genome assembly GCA_963845665.1 of uncultured Verrucomicrobiae bacterium. Lineage (GTDB taxonomy): Bacteria > Verrucomicrobiota > Verrucomicrobiia > Limisphaerales > UBA11358 > UBA11358. Next base: position 876,535 of record CAWJTA010000003.1, on the reverse strand, counting down.
CACACGCGATCCGGAAAGTGCCCAACAAACGGCGGAATTTCAAAAAAAATTCATGCAGTTGCGCAAGGAAAACCTGCCCTCGTGGGCCAATGCGCAGCGGTTCAACCATTTTTATCGGTTCGCGGTCAATACGTCCGTTCCTCCGGGCGAAGTGGGAAAGCAATTACGCACCGGAGATAACGTCGCGGTTTAAGGGTTCAGGGACGTGGTAAAAATAGGACGGATAGGACCGATGGGATGTTGTAAATCCCCAAAGCTTTTTTTGTTCTCCCTGTTCAAATAACGACAGCAAAAATTTCCTTCGAAACTTTTTTATCACGGTTTTTCAGGGGTTTAACGAAACAACAGTTCTGGCATTGGCTATGCTTTTGGCGAGTTGCCTTTATGACAACAAAGTTACCACAGAGGCAATCGGCGGGGGAGGACATCCAATCGCAGCTTGCATCCTTCGGCGCGCGGCTTAACGAGTTGCGCGGCACTATTGCCGCCGGCGAAATAACCTGGTTTTTCCAACACTTTTCGGCGCGGTGGTGGGCGTGGGTGGCGCACGCCGCCGCTGCCGGAAAATCTCTGCGGGCCGCTCCTAAAACTCTCTTCAAAAAACCGTTAACCAAGCAACAACATGAACAAACTCCGAGCTAATTGTTTAAACTTCAAAGAACTGCTGGCGCAAAATATCGCGCTGATATCTCCAACAATGACTGCGGCGCTCATTGTGCCCACGATGTTCGGCACGACCGGCGCCATTAGCTGGCTGTCCTACGCGGTAGGAGGCATTCTTGTATTATTTGTCGCGTTCAGCCTGAACGAATTTGCAAGACGCACGACAAATTCCGGTTCGATGTACAGTTACGCCATGTCCGGCCTGGGATTTGGCGGAGGGGCACTGTGCGGGTGGTGTTGTCTTTGGGCGTATTTGTTCATCGGCCTGGCCGGCACGACTGGATTTACCATATTCGCGGGCAAGTTGCTCGATATGGTTCACATCCATGTTTATCCCGTGGTTCTCTTCGCATTTTGTCTCGCATCATGCTTCTATATTGCTTACAAGGACATCAAGATTTCCACGCTAGTGACGCTGGGGCTTGAAGTGTTTTCCTGCACCTTCATCATTCTGTTGGCGTTCATTGTCCTTGGGCACCATCACTTTGCCATTGATACGTCGCAGTTCAGTTTTAAGGGTACGTCGCTCCTGACATTGGGCATGGGCGCGGTGGTTGCGATCTTCAGCCTCGTCGGATTTGAAAGTTCGACGGCCTTTGGTGAAGAAGCCATTAACCCGCTCAAAACGATTCCTCGCTCTGTTATTTGGAGCCTCCTGATTACGGCATCGTTTTTTATCTTTATCACTTACGTGGAGGTCCAGGGAACGGCGGGTTACTCGACCACTTTGGACAAAATAGACGCTCCATTGAACGTGCTGTCCTCCATGTACGGCGTCCCTTTCATGGCGCCGATCCTTTCAGCGGGCGCGATGGCAAGCTTTTTTGCGCTGGCGTCGTCTTGCATGAATGCCGGTGCCCGTGTGATGTATGCGATGGGCCGTCATGATTTCTTCCCGCAAAACACGAGCTACGCGCATGCGAAGCACGGCACACCCCACATCGCGTTAATCGTGATGGCTATAGTGATGTTCTGCGTCGTGACGGTTTCGTATTATGTGCTGGTTGCTAACGGTTTCGCGGTGCTGGATGAGTTCAACGACGCTGGCACCATGGGTGCGTTTGGATTTGTCGGCGCCTATACATGCATCGTGCTGGCGGCTCCGGCCTTTCTCAAGAAACGCGGTGAACTCGAGGCCAAGCACATCGTTTTGTGCGTCGTGGCGATGGCCCTGATGCTTGTTCCGATTGTCGGGAGCGTTTGGCCCGTGCCGTCGGCGCCGCTAAACTATTTCCCCTATGCATTCGTCGCGTACCTCTGGTTTGGTGTCCTGCGAGTGATGGGCATGCGGCATCAAATGCCTGCCCGTGTCGAGGAAATCAGCGCTGAAGTCCGCAAGCTTCATGCGGAGGCGGGAGTGGCGGCATGACCAACAAAATCGGCCAAATCACTGCCATTCACCGTTACCCGGTCAAATCCATGATGGGTGAGGAACTGAATGCAACGCAGGTGGGACTTAAAGGTGTGCTGGGAGATCGCGTGTTCTCGATCGCCGACCCTGAGACAGGAAAAATCGCCAGCGCGAAGAACCCATCCAAATGGCCGGGACTTTTCTCCTATCGAGCGGCGTTTACCGCTCCGCTCAACAATGGCACGCTGCCGCCGGCCCAAATTACATTTCCCGACGGCAGCAGCGTGTCCACTGAAGACAAACAAATCGCGAGCAAGCTGTCCGCCAGCCTGGGCAAGCCCGTCCGATTCCTTGCGGGTCCATTCGGAAGCGGCACGCTCGAGGAATATTGGCCGGATATCGAAGGCCTGGCCCGGCGCGACGTCGTCACGGATGAAGCGATGCCGCCCGGGACATTCTTCGATTGCGCCATGATCCATCTTCTAACCACGGCTACACTCGACAGCCTTCGTTCCGCATATATGGATGGCCGGTTTGAGTCGCGCCGCTTTCGGCCAAACTTCGTCATCGAAACCGAGCCTGAATTCCAGGGATTTCCAGAAAATCAATGGGGCGAAAAGATTCTGGCCATTGGTGACGAGGTAAAACTGAAAATTACGGGCCCCTGCGGCCGTTGTGTGATGACGACCCTGGCACAGGGCGATCTCCCGAAAGACACTGGCATCCTGAAAGCCGCGGCCAAAAGCAACGAGGCGCGCGTCGGAGCCTATGCGACAGTTTTGCGAGGCGGCGGCGTGCGGCGTGGGGACATCGTGCGGATTGAAAGCGCCTAGGAATTTACGATTTACGCGACCGATACGGTGCCGCAGTCAATCGCAATTTGGCATTCTGTTTGCGAATATATGCCACACTGCGCGCGAATCATTCATCCAATAATCCATCTTGCTAATCTGCGACGCCGCGTAAATCGTAAATCGTAAATCGTAAATTAAAAAGCGGATAGCTTCCGTAATTCAGTCTTGAGGACTTTTCCCGTGGCATTCTTCGGGAGTGCCGGCATGAAGACGACTTGTTTTGGCACTTTGTAATCGGCGAGTTTGCCGCGGACAAACTGGAGCAGTGCCTTTTCGTCGAGGTTCTGGCCTTCGGCCGGCGCTACAAATGCCAATGGCTGTTCCCCGCGTCGCTCGTCTTTGACACCAATCACAGCGGCCTCCTTCACGCCTGGAAAATGATAAATGACTTCCTCTATTTCGCGCGGATAAACGTTGTTGCCGTTGACGATGAGCATGTCCTTCTTGCGGTCGGTGATATAATAATAACCGTCCGTGTCGCGATGACCCACGTCTCCGGTCAGAAGCCATCCGTTGCGGAAAGTCTTTTTGGTTTCTTCGGGCTGGTTCCAATATCCCATCATGACGTTGCCGCCGCGAACGCAAATTTCCCCGGTTTCATTTGGGCCCAAAAGTCTGCCTTCATCGTCCTGGACGCTCATTTCGACGTTGGCTATCGGAATGCCGATGGAGCCGGCTTTGCGCGGTCCCCTGAGCGGATTTTTTGAAACGACGGGGCTGGCTTCGCTCAACCCGTAGCCTTCGATGAGAGGCACTTTGAATTTTTCCTCGAATTCGCGGAGCGTTTGCATTGGCAACGGCGCGGAGCCGCTGATGAAGATGCGGATTGGCAACGGCAACGGCAAGGGCGCTCCGACGAGCATCCTGTAAAACGCCGGCACCGCGGGCAGGATGGTGGCGCGGCTCGAAAATATCTCCATCAACATCGCGCGGGGCGGGTGTAGCGATTTGACCAAAACAATCGAGCCGCCGATGGTGAAGGGCAGGAAAATTCCCACCGTCATCATGTAAGTGTGAAACAGCGGCAAAATGACCGCCAGAGAATCGTCTTCGACCGTCGCCAGGACGACGCGGCAGCTTTCGATGTTGTGCAGCAGGTTACCGTGCGAAAGCATCGCTCCCTTTGGCCGGCCAGTGGTGCCGGACGTATAAATGATGACAGCCAGATCGTTTTCATTTCGGGCGCCCTGCCCGTCCTGCTCCGCCGCCTTTGGAAGCGATGCGAACTCCTCCACTTTGAGCATTTTCAATTGCGGACGCGCCGCGGCCAGTTCGGAAAAATGCACGCCCATTTCCTCGTCCGTAATCAGAGCGTCGATTCCGCCGTCATTCAGAATGTAAACGGCCTCGGCCGGTTTTAAGAAATTATTTATGGGCACGACGACGGCGCCCGTGTGGAGGATTCCGAAGACGCCGGCGACAAATTCCGGGCAATTTTTAAGCCACACCGCCACGCGGTCACCGGCCTTGACGCCCAACTGGCTCCGCAGGCGCGCCGCCACCGCTTCAGATTGGGCCAAAAGTTCGGCGTATGAGATTTCCTTCTCTCCAAAATAAATTGCCGTTTTGGCGGAATGTTTTTTGCCGCACATTGAAAAAGCAGTGGCAAGATTCATGTGCCGATGGTAAAAATAGGCCCGCTTTTTGCAAGCTGGCAATTGACCCATTGATTGGGTTCGTGACGCAACGTGATTGATACTGAGGAAAAACTGACTGAGTTTTTGCCGGAATTGCGCGCCGCCGATTGGGTGTCGCTGGACACCGAGGCGGACAGCCTCCATGCCTACCCGGAAAAACTGTGCCTTATCCAGATCAGCGTTGTCCGCGACGATTGGCTGGTTGATCCGCTCTCCAATATCGATCTTACTCCGCTGCTGGACGCCCTCAACGCCCACGAATTGATCATGCACGGGGCCGATTACGATCTGCGCCTGCTCGAGAAACACCATGAATTTGTTCCTTCAGCCATTTTCGACACCATGCTGGCGGCGCGTCTGCTGGGCGAGCGGCAATTTGGCCTGAGCGCGCTGGTGGAAAGATTTCTCGCGGTGACACTGGATAAGGGGTCCCAAAAGGCAAACTGGGCCCAGCGTCCTCTCACCGAACGCATGGAAAAATACGCCCGCGCGGACACGCACCACCTCAAGCCGCTGGCCGATAAATTACGGTCCGAACTGGCCGGCAAGGGACGTTTGGAATGGCATCAGGAATCATGCGCCCGGTTGATTGACAATTGCGCCAAACCGCAGGTCATCGATTTGGATTTGATGTGGCGGGTCAAAGGCAGTGCGCGGCTCAACCGCGCCGGCCTGGCTGTCCTCCGCGAATTGTGGCGATGGCGTGAGCGCGAAGCCGTGCGGGCCAATCGTCCTCCCTTTTTTATTCTCAATCATGAAAAACTCGTGGACGTCGCCGCCGTGGCCGCTGCGAGCGGTCCCGTGGAAAATTTATTGCCGCGGCAGTTGTCTCCGCGCCGGCGAACGGCCCTGATAGAAGCCCTTAAAGCCGGGCTGGCCGTCCCGGCCAATGCGCAGCCGGAAGTTCTCCGGCACCATTTCCAGCGTCCGACTGACGCCGAATTTCGCCGTTACCGGGACCTGGAAAAAATCCGCGACAAACACGCCATTGAACTGGCCATCGATCCGGCACTCATCGCCAGCCGGCCGGTCCTGGGGGATTTGGCCCGTGACTGGGAGAATTACGCGCCGTCCCTGATGAGTTGGCAGCGGGAATTGTTGCAGAATAAATAGCATCCTTTAATTTTCACCGATGCAGCAAACGATATTGACGCTTGGCCATTCACCGGATCCGGACGACGCTTTCATGTTTTACGGGCTGGCCCACGATTTGATTCCCACGCAGGGCTTTCAGTTCCAGCACATTTTGCAGGACATCCAGACCCTGAACGAACGCGCCACGCGTGGCGAATTGGATATCTCGGCAGTCAGCATTCACGCCTACGCCTACGTGAGTGATAAATATGCCCTGTTGCCATCCGGCGCCAGCATGGGCGACGGGTACGGCCCGATGCTGGTGGCAAAGCAAAAATGGTCGCGTGAAGAAATCGCCGGAAAGAAAATCGCGGTGCCGGGAACCATGACCAGCGCCTTTTTGGCGCTGCAATTGTGGCTGGAAAGGCCCGCGAAGGATTTTCAGTATGTGGTCGTGCCCTTTGACCAGATTTTCCGCGCGGTCAAAAGCGGGCAGGCCGACGTGGGTCTCATCATCCATGAAGGCCAATTGACTTACAAAAATGAAGGCCTGGTCGTTTGCGAAGACCTGGGTATTTGGTGGAACAGCAAAAATGACGGATTGCCGCTGCCATTGGGCGGAAACGTGATTAATAAAAGATTCTCGCCGGACGTCCGCCGCACCATTTCCGGGATTTTGACGGCGAGTATTCAATACAGCCTGGACCATCGTCCGGAAGCCGTGCAACACGCGCTAAAATACGCCCGCGACATGGGCCGCGACCTGGCCGATAAATTTGTGGGAATGTACGTGAATCACTGGACGCTCGATTACGGCGAACGCGGGCGCGAAAGCATCCGGCGGTTCCTGGGCCAGGCATTTGAACGCGGAATTCTTCCCCGTCGGCAGGAATTGGAATTTGTGGAGTGAAGTTAGTCCATCCCGCAACTGGTCCATGGAGATCCAGTGTTGGGATCCAATAATCCTATTATCCAATAATCCAACCGCTTTCTTCTGGCCATCCCGCGGCCCATTCGTTTTCATTTTGGTGTGAACCAACAGAACGGCCAATCGCATCCGCTTTGCAGTCCGGGTTTTATTTGCCTGCTCGTGGCCTTGGCCTCGCTCGCCGTGTATTTTCCCGTCCGTAATTACGGCTTTGTGGACTACGACGATTCGGGGTATTTCTTCAGCAATCCCCACGTCCTGACCGGTCTGACCTGGTCGAACATTCAATGGGCCTTTACCAGCGGTGAAGACGCCAATTGGCATCCGGTCACCTGGCTTTCGCTCATGCTGGATGCCACCCTGTTTGGTTCCGGAGCAGCCGCGCCGCATCTGACGAATGTTTTGCTGCACACAGCCAATTCCATTTTGGTCTTTCTCTTGTTCCTGCGAATGACGGGAGCCATCTGGCGCAGCGCAGCCGTGGCCATTCTCTTTGCCATTCACCCGCTGCACGTGGAATCGGTCGCCTGGATTTCGGAACGCAAAGACGTGCTTAGCGCCTTCTTTGGGTTATTGGCCCTGCTCTCTTATGCCCGCTACGTCGAATTGCTTCACTCTAATCGCGATTCTCCGGCGGCAGCCAGGGCGCAATCTCCGTGGGCATTCTATGGACTTTCATTGTTTTTCTTCGGCTGCGGCCTGATGTCCAAACCCATGCTGGTAACGCTGCCTTGCCTGCTGCTTTTACTCGATTTCTGGCCGCTTCAACGTTTTAGCCCTGTAACGCTCTTGTCGAGCCGAAGCCTGGCGAAGGCGGATCAACGTGTCCTGCTCGAAAAAATTCCCTATTTCCTGCTCACGGCCGCTGCGTCGGCCGTCACCTATGTTGTGCAGAAAAATGGCGAGGCTGTTATTCCGTTGTCCGTTATTCCGATGGATGCGCGAATCGGGAACGCTTTGGTATCCTACGCCCGATACATCGGCAAGATTTTATGCCCGGTCAATCTCGCCGCGGTCTATCCGTATCCCGGTCATTGGCGCGGTTCCATCGTGTATCTGTCTCTCGTCCTATTTGCCGGACTTTCCATTTTGGCCATCGACAAGTGGAAAAGATTTCCCTGGTTCGTGACGGGATGGTTTTGGTTTGCGGGAATGCTTGTTCCGGTGATTGGATTGGTCCAGGTGGGCGAACAGGCCATGGCGGACCGTTACGCGTATTTGCCCATGGTTGGGATTCTGGTGATAGTCGTTTGGGGTGTCGGAGAGCTTTGCCTTGCTTGGCGCCCGCCGCGTGCGCTGCTTTTTTCTTTGTCCGTGGTTTTATTCGTCGCCTGCGGGTTGAGAGCGCAGAACCAGGTCCGCACGTGGAAAGATGACGAATCCCTGTTCGGCCATACGCTGGCGGTGACCAGGAACAATTATATTGCCGAATTGGACATGGGTTATTGGTATTCCAGAAACGGAAATGTGAAAAAGGCGCTTGAGTATTATGACACGGCAGGGAAAATGGCGCCGAACGCCCCCGACGCCCTCTACAATATCGGCAATGCCTTTGCCCGGCTTCACGATTGGCCGGAAGCCATCACCAATTATCAGCGCGCGCTCCAAATCCGTGGGGACCAGGCCGACGTCATGAATAATCTCGGTATCGCGCTCGCGCAAAGCAGGCAACTGACCAACGCCATCCCGTATTTCAGGGCGGCGCTCAAGCTGAAACCGGATTTCGCGGACGCCCAAAATAACCTGGGCTCTGCTCTTTTTATCCAGGGAGATTATATGGACGCTGCCAGGGCGTTTTATTCTGCATTGCAAAATTCTCCCAATAACGCGGAATTCGCGGTCAATCTGGGCGACACCCTCGTTCGCCTGGGCAACAAAAGCGGCGCGGCCGCATGCTATCAGCAGGCGCTGCAACTGGAACCAGACAACCAGGCCGTGCGAAAGAAATTGCAGGCGTTGGGGCCCGTAACGACAAAGTGAACTGAATGCGCTGGCTTGCCGGCGGATCTGAAATAATTAGTTGCTCTCCATGAATCGTCTCCGGAGCGCGGCTGTGTGTGCGAAGCACATCAGCCACAGCATGCCGGGTGGAAAACGAGCCCGTGTTTTTCAGAGTCGTTGGTGAAATTCTGGCTGCTGCGGCTGGTCTCCGACACAGCCGCGCTCCACCTCCCAATCATTCCTTGAAAAGGCAGCGCTGTTGAACGATAAGGATAGCGGAGGTTAAAACCGTTATGCCACACTACAAATATTTGATTATTGGCGGAGGAATGACCGCGGCGGCTGCCGCTCATGGAATTCGGGAAATTGATTCGGAGGGCAGTATAGGAATTATCTCAACGGAAACGGACCAGCCATACGACAGACCGCCTTTGACCAAAGGGCTTTGGAAAGACAAACCTTTGGAAAGCATTTGGCGGCACACCGAAAATGAACGCGTCGAATTCCATTTGGGACGTACTGTTGATGCGATTGAGCCCGGACAGAAACGCGTGATGGATGATGCGCGGAGTACCTATACCTACGATAAATTGCTCCTGGCCACCGGTGGACGCCCCCGTACCCTGCCTTTTGGCGAGAAACAAATTATTTATTATCGCACGTTGGATGACTATCGCCGGCTTCGTGAACAGGCCGATAAAAAGAAGCGTTTTGTGGTCATTGGCAGCGGATTTATTGGTTCCGAAATTGCCGCCGCATTGGCGATCAATCAGAAGAAAGTGACCATGGTGTTTCCCGGAAAAGGCATCGGCGATCGGGTGTTTCCGCAGGACCTGTCTGGATTTCTCAACGGATTTTATCGTGAAAAAGGGGTCGAGATATTACCCGGCGAATCGGCTACGGGACTGGAAGCCCGGCAGGCGGAATTATCTCTGAAAACAAGCAGTGGCCGCGAACTGGTTGCGGACGGCGTCGTCGCCGGGATCGGCATTCAGCCCAACGTTGAACTCGCTCAACGAGCCGGATTAAAGATTGATAACGGAATCATCGTGGACGAATTCCTGCGGACAACGCATCCGGATATTTACGCGGCTGGCGACGTTGCCACTTTCTATAACCCGGCCCTTGGGCAATCCATCCGGGTCGAGCACGAGGACAATGCCAATACAATGGGGACAATGGCCGGCCATAACATGGCCGGCAAGCCGGAGCCGTACCGACATCTCCCGTTTTTTTATTCTGATTTATTTGAACTTGGCTATGAAGCGGTCGGAGAATTGGATTCCCGGCTGGAAACGTTCGCGGACTGGAAAACGCCCTTCCGCGAAGGGGTTGTGTATTATTTGAAACAGGGCCGAGTCCGCGGGGTACTGCTTTGGAACACCTGGGGACAGGTCGACGCTGCCCGCGCTTTGATCAATGAACCCGGCCCATTCAAACCGAATGAATTGAAAGGGCGTTTGCCGAAGTAAAACGGGACTGCGTCGAACCCCGGAGCCCTCACCTCACCCTGACCCTCTCCCCTCCCATCCGATGGGAACGGAGAGGGGACAGCAGCCTAACATGTTAGGTCATTCGGACGGTGGTCGGCAGTCACCGGTACCTGGGGAGTTCCAACAATTTCCGAATCGGAGATAGGTGCAAAAAGGGTTAACATCGGTTACATGCTTTACAATCAATGACTTACGGGTTAACAAATGGTTCTTCGCTGTTTTCGGTGGGAGGGCCAACATTGAAAGCTCCGGAGGAGCGCAATATTTGTAGTACACGTCGTGTATTAGAAAATTCCAAGTTCCGGAGGAGCGGGATATTTTGACCATCAATCGCCAACAAATTTGAAGATATAGTGCAGGTCATACTCAACTTAAAAGTTGTCAAGCATTTGCAATGTTCGGAGCGGAACGATTTTTTGGCGCGATGTTGTGGCTGGTTTGGACGGATATAAATTTGTATGTACGTATTTGCCATGCCCCGAATATGTCGCTCCTCCGGAGCTCGGGAAATATTTTTCGGGCCTTTGTACTACAAAGATTACGGTCCTCTGGACCTTATCGTAAGCACGCGCGCCGTCGTTCAAAGACTATTGGCGAAGTTGGCGCTTGAATCCATTCCACTGAAAACAGCGAAGAACCTAACACATTAACACGGTTTAGCGCGCGGGGGCGGCGGCAGATAAATCCGGAGTATGCGATGCCGACCGCGACAGGCGCCGCGACGCGGGTGCTGCCGGAACCAAGTGGAGGCGGGGCGTCGTTCTCACGTGCCGCGCCGCCTTGCCGCGCCGAAGTCAGACGAAGGCGGGTCCACTGATTTTTAAAGTGGCTCCGGCTTGCCCGCGACTTTAACATCCAGCTTTTCGCATTGTATGAAAATGAATGGAATGATTCTGCCGGTCCTGTTTTCCGTTTTGGTTGTCCCTGCCGCATTAGCCGACCCGCTGGAGGACGGTTTCAACAATCCGCCCGTTTCCGCCAGGCCACAGACGTGGTGGCATTGGATGAATGGCAATATTACGAAGGAGGGTATCGCCGCCGATCTGGAAGCGATGAAGCAGATTGGACTGGGCGGGGCGACCATCGTGAATGCGGATTGCGGCATTCCACACGGCTCGGTACAGGTTATGAGTCCGGAATGGCTGGACGATATTAAATTTGCAGTCCAGAAGGCGGACCAACTCGGGCTGAATCTGTGCGTGGAAAATTGCGCCGGCTGGTCCAGCAGCGGCGGACCGTGGATAACGGCCACCAATGCCATGCAGAAAATTACGACCAGCGAAGTGCCTGTCACCGGTCCGGCGGATTTTAATAAATCGCTGCCGCAACCGGACACGGAACTGGATTTCTATCGTGACATCGCTGTGCTGGCCTTCCCCGCTCCCGGCGGCAAGGGCGCGCGCGTTCCTGATTTTGGCGCAAAAGCCGGTTACCATGATCGTGAGGTTCTTTCGTCTGCGGCCGCCAACAGTCCCGCGGGCTGCATTCCGATGAGCCGGATTGTGGACCTGACCGCGAAGCTTGATAGCAACGGGCAATTGCACTGGCGTGTGCCTCAGGGCAAATGGATCATTCTCCGCGTCGGCTACACGCCGACCGGCGTTGACAATCATCCCGCTCCCCCGGAAGCCACGGGACTCGAGTGCGACAAGCTCAGCACGACCGGGCTGGATGCCAATTGGAACGGCTTCATGCAAAAGGTGCTCGATGAAGTCGGCCCGCTCGCCGGCGAGGGTAAAGCGCTCAACAGCTCGTTGATTGACAGCTACGAGGTGGGTGACCAGAACTGGACGGCCGATTTCCGGGAAGAGTTTCGCAAACGGCGCGGTTACGACCTGCTGAAATATCTGCCTGTGTTTAGCAATCGCGTCGTGGGCAACCCGGCGGTAACCGAGCGTTTTCTCTGGGACATTCGCCGCACCATCGCCGATCTGTTCGCCGAGAATTACTACGCCCATTTTTCGGAGTTATGCCGTGAACACGGCTTGTTCAGTGCCGTTGAGCCTTACACTGGACCGTTTGAATCCCTGCAAAGCGGCGCTTCCTTGGGCGTCGTTATGGGCGAATTCTGGGCCGGCAGCCAGGGCGAAGCCTCAGTCAAGGTTGCTTCCTCGGTAGCCCACATTTACGGCAAGACCATCGTCGGCACGGAAACGTTCACCGCGGCGCCGGACCACGGGCGCTGGCAGAACACACCGTATTCGCTCAAGGCGTTGGGCGATCTCATGTTTTGCCAGGGCGTCAATCGCTACACCTTTCATCGCTACGCCATGCAACCCTGGACCAATCGCTGGCCAGGCATGACAATGGGGCCATGGGGCTTTCATTTCGAACGCACCGAGACCTGGTGGAACCAGGGTAAACCATGGATCGATTATATCACCCGCAGCGAGTTTCTTCTGCAACAAGGCCGTCCGGTTCAGGATGTCGCCTACTTTGACGGCCAGAGCGCGCCGGTCGAGCGGCGCGATGGCGACCCCGCAATGCCCGAAGGCTATGACTTCGACGCCGTTGACGCCGATGTCCTCTTGCATGGCGCTACCGTGAACAATGGCCGGCTCACTCTCGCAAGCGGCGCGAATTATGCCGTCCTGGTCCTGCCGCCCAGCGACATCAACATGACGCCGCAAATGCTGGAGTGTATCCGCAAGCTTGTTCGTGAAGGTGCAACGATCGTCGGCCCGCGCCCGGAACATTCACCGAGCCTGGACGATTACCCGGCCTGTGACAGACAGGTTAAGAAACTGGCCAATACTCTATGGGGCAATTGCGATGGCACATCCGTCCAGGAACACAATTACGGCAAGGGCCGTATCGTTTTGGGCAAATCATTGGCGGAAATTTTCGCCGACCAAAACCTGAAACCAGATTTCGAATTCCATAGTGATGACCCGGCCACAAGCCTGGCCTATACCCATCGCATCGCGGGCGATGCGGACATTTATTTTGTCTCCAGCCAGCGGCACCAGTTTGATGCCGCTGACTGCACCTTCCGTGTTAGTGGAAAGGCGCCGGAATTATGGGATGCCCAGAGCGGGACCATCCGGCCCGCGCCGGTCTGGCGCGAGGAAGGCGGCCGAACGATTGTGCACCTTGAGTTTGATCCGGCAGGGTCCATTTTTGTTGTGTTCCGAAATTCTCAGCCCGCCAACCATTTCGTAGAGGCCAAATTTGACGAGGCAAAGCCCGCCCATCCGCCGAAAGCGCCGGACTTGAAAATCATGCGCGCAGGCTACGGATATTTTGCTCCGGCCTCACCGGCCTGGAGCGATCTTACCGAAAAGGTCAAAACACTGGTCACCGGCGGCACGCTTGTCATTCCTGCCAACAACGATTTTGCCGGCGATGATCCGGCGCCGGACGTCCCGAAGCGTTTGCGCGTAGAATACAGCCTGAACGGCAGCGACAACACACGTGAAGTTGCAGAAGGCGAGAGCCTGACCCTGCCGCAATCGGCCACCGTCATTCAGGCGTTCTACGGTGAATTGGACAAGACCAACCGGGTCGTGGACCTGACTGGAAAGATTGCGTCCATGGTTAAGCAGGGCCGGTTAAGCGTGCTCGCGGATAACAACCTGGCCGGAGGCGATCCGGCAGAGATGGTTCCCAAGGAATTGCGCGTCGACTATTCCCTCGACGGCGTCACCAAACACATCACGGTTTCTGAAAACGACATGCTCGTCCTGCCGCCGGAGTCGAGCATCGGCCGGGCGCCGCAATTTGAATTACGCGTGGAGGCGGATGATTCGCCGACGGTGGGCATGTGGGACAATGGCAGTGTCGATTTGACCACTGCCAGTGGCAAAATGTTGCGCGTCGATGCGACGGATGTGCCCGTGCCGCAGCCAATCGGCGGGTCATGGGACTTGAGTTTTCCCCCAAACTGGGGTGCGCCGCCTTCGGTCACGCTGGATAAACTGATTTCCTGGACTGACCATGCAGACGATGGCGTACGTTATTTTTCCGGAACGGCGACTTACGACAAAGAAATAGATATCCCCGCTGAACGCCTGGCTTCGGGCCGCGAACTCTGGCTGGACCTGGGCGAGGTGAAGGATTTCGCCGAAGTATCCCTAAACGGCCGCGATTATGGAGTCCTGTGGAAACCACCATTCCGGGTAAACATCACGGATGCGGCAAAGCCGGGAATGAACAAATTAGTCGTCAAGGTCACCAACCTGTGGCCGAACCGACTGATTGGCGATGAACAATTGCCATCGGATCGTGAGTGGCATGGAAAGCAGCTTGCGGAATGGCCACAATGGGTGCTTGATGGAAAGCCAAGTCCGACCGGGCGATTCACCTTTACGACATGGCACCATTATACGAAGGATTCGCAGTTGCTGGAATCGGGTCTGATTGGACCGGTGATGCTGGAAACGGCGGAGGTTGTGCAAGTGCATTGACCCGCCGTCGCTTCGCTATGGCGCGGCAAGAATGTTGAAATGTTAAAAACCGAATCAACCTTACGGTTGTTCGATCACTCGAAAGAATTCATTCTGAGCGTTGGTTGCCTTCAATCCGTTGATGATGAGTTCGCTGCTTGTGGCAACATTCGTTGCGATGGAGACCCAATTGGGAGACGAAATGGGATTGGTGGAGGCCTGCAAATAGTTGGTAATGCCAAAGGCCAAACCCGATTCGGTAATTTGAAGACTTCCGCCACCTGCGGACGCAACGGTCAAAAAGACGGGAGTGATTTGGGGCGCTAAAAGATTGATGAGGTTGGTCCCATTGGGCGTTCCCCAGCCGGTGCATAGATCGTAGCCGGGAACCGCGGCATAGTTGGTCGGACTGCCGGGCCAGAAATCATTTCCGGTCGTGATGTCGTGAAAACCCGAGCCATAGCTGGCGCTGCCGCCAATTCTGTAGATGGCAGGATTGATAAAGCCGACGGCAGGCAAATGATAATTTGCGGCTTGCTGATTTACCAGGGCGATAAACCCGGCCCACAAGGGCGCGGCACAACTCGTGCCTACGAACCAGTCGGTTCCACCGTTGTTGTATATGACCCACACCCCATTCGCTACCATCGCTACGTCCGGAATGTTCCGGTTGCTGGCAGATCCGTCATTTGTGGCCATGTTTACCCCTTGTTGCCAGTAAGGAATCGAATAGAACGTGCTCACGCCGCCTCCGCTTCCCCAATAGCCATTTCCGTTGGCAAACCAGGAACCGCCCAGGTCGGCGGTTTTATAATAGCCCGAGTTCCAAACAGTTTCCGAGGAATACGAGGCGCCGGAGCCATTCATCGTCAAAGTTGTGCCGCCAACGCTCGTGAGGTACGGACTGGCCGCGGGCACCCAGATCGGGTTGGTCCATGCGTCGCCGTCTCCAGAGGCCTGGAAAAAGGATTGGCCTTGTGCCGCCATTTTTTGAAACACTTCATCGAACGCCGTATTGGGATCGGTACCGCCGTCATAACCCCAGGAAGAGCTAAATTGCTTAATTTGGGTGTCGTTGGCCATGCTGTCGAGCACGTCCAGCCAATCTACAGTCAGATTCGTCGTCTCAAAAACGGTAATCGATGACAATCCGGGCGCCATCGAAAGCGCCATCTCAATATCCAATGCGACTTCAGAATTACCGGTCCCGGGATTTCCGGTAAAGCCATCAATCAGTACGTTGGTCAACGGCACAGATGGCAATCCGGCTCGAGACTCGTAAGTCGCGATGTCGTTGCTGTAGTAACCGTCTGCTTCAAACAGGCCGACGATTTGGCCGGTGCCGTTCAGTGTCGAACCGGGGACGTAAGCGTTTCTAAAATCCTTGCCCCAATAGTACCCTTCCGGCGCTGATCCGGACGCCGTGCCACTTCCGTTTGCCGTTCCCATGGCATGTTGCATTGGTTCCAATCTCGTATAATCGCTAATCCCTGCGATATCAGCGATGGGAAGGCTTGCGTCCACGGACGGATCAACATCGGGCGCGTAGAAGGTCCGCAACGCAATTGGATCCTGGTACGTCTTCAACCGGACGTGGAATGCCTTCTCGATATCTGAAACGTTCCCGCGCACATCAAGCATCAGGCGGCTATTGTGGATGGTAATGATGTCTAAATTATTTGTCCGGGCGAAGTTCATTGCGGACTGATAATCCTGTTGGATCGGGCCAAATTGTTCCGTGAATTCCTGCGGGGTCAGGTAATGGTGATAATGGGTGCTGGCCGGGTCGTACAGTTGCTCGAGCAGGTTGGTGATTTCCGGCTGATTTCGCAGCGGCAATACAATCATCAAATGCACCCGATTTGTGGCCGGCAACTCGCCCAGTGGCCGCAAATGCAAACGCCCCACGACATCGGGGATATGTCCGTGCAGCACGCGAATGCCGCTTGCGCCAACGGACATTGCGAAAGTTGCCGATAACGCCAGCGCGACCAATAATTTTGGAACTTGAGAGTTCATTCAGGAATTCCTCTGTTTTGATTCTGGCCCATGATTTTCGCGCCGGTGCGCGCACAATCTCAAGTTCATTTTTCATATTTGTTCACATTTGACAGTTGAAAAATGGACAAAGTCGGCTACTCCGTTGATTGTCCGTGCGTTAGGCGGCAATCCCGCGCCCTGCGCATAGGCACCAAGTGGAGCGCGGATCCACTTTGGTATCTCCAGGGCCGAAGGCCTGAACCATAGTAGCCGAGGGCAACGCCCTCGGGATTTACCGGGAATATCTCTCGCCCTGAAGGGGCAATCCAAAAACCAACGATATTTACCAACGCCTTTGGAGCGCCCATACAGGGCGCAGAGGTTTTACTTCGGCGGTTCCGAGGGCGTTGCCCTCGGCTACTATGGTATTGCGCTTTCAGCGCGTATCGGTTTCAGGATTAGCCAAAATGAGGCCGAAAAACCAAAATTCCATGGAATATGATCAAACCTTAACTTGACGCATATGCGCGCATGCGGGAGGAACATGAAGAGCAACTTCGGCAATATTTGTACCGGTTCATGGTGTCCCTGTTTGGATTGATTTCTCCCGAATGAACTTGCCAGAAGGGTGATTTTTTGCGAAATAAATCAAACACGGTGGAGAGATGGCCGAGTGGCTGAAGGCGATGGTTTGCTAAACCGTTATACGGTCAAAAGCCGTATCGGGGGTTCGAATCCCCCTCTCTCCGCCATTTTCAATTTACGAGTGGCAGCGCCACTTGCGACCAGCCGTTACGATTTGCGCGTCGAGCTTGAAAGGATGGACTTTGGCGATTCGAACGGGACCTCAAGACTGTGCGATCAAATCCTTTCTCTCTGCGCCGGTATAGAAATACCTCCAAAGCTCTTTGAGCGGTTCCAAATTTTGATTTTCGAGTTGTTCCATTCCATATGCGGTCCGGCCATACAAGATTGACAGGTTCGTTAATTCGGAATGGATTTGGGGAAAAGACTGGCCCAACTCCATGCAAAATTCCCGCGCGGTGTGTTCGGGATGTGGGTCAATGCCTTGTTCCGCCGCCCATGCGCGCAAACCGTCGTAGGTATATAAAATCAATTGCGCCTGGGTCCACGATTGTTCCCCGCCAGTCTGAAACGGATTGTGGAACGTGGAAAATGGTTTGCGAATTTGATTCCTTTTATTCTCGGGCGCAGCCGTTCGCTTGAGTGAAAAACGAAAGCCAAATAAATTTCTAAAAAAGTCCGCAATGGATGCGATGATCGATCTAATGGCTTGAAGGATCAAACTGTGCTGCCGCGCAACCCACCAGGCGACCAACAAGGCGAGGGCGAGAAGGAACACCCATTTAAACAAATTGTAAAATGGGTTTATAGATGGCGCGGATAACGGCTGCTGCGGCTGTTGTGGGGACGGATTTTGGCCGCGCCCGGAATGCTGATTACCGGAGGACTGCGATTTGCCACTGGAGCCTGCATCACCCGGCGATTTGCCGTCGGATCCGGATTGATTATCAGGCTGCGAATTCCCGTTCGGATTATTTTGCGGACTTGTTTTTGATGGTTGGTTTCCTGCGCGGCCTTTGCCGCTACCGTGGGGGCTGAAACGCATGGCATAGTCGCTGGCCTGATGCAATCGGTAATCAACCTGGTAGCGCAGAGCCATCCAGGCTTCGCCGGCGCCTGGACGCGGCAATAACAACGCCGCGATCAGAACGAACGCGGCCACGCCCCGCCCCAAACCGGACCCAGCCAAACGCGATGACGGCGGGCATCTGGATATGTAGCGCTGCCGCAAGTAACGGCGCAAACCTAGAAAGCTCGTCGCGAGCAAAAATCCGAACGCGGCCGCCATGTAAACGAATAAATAAGCAAAGCCAGCGTGCCGCGCGGCCAGATCGCCGCGGGGCAAAAGCACCTGGCCGATGCCGAAGAGCGGCAGCGCCGCCAAGGAAAAATAGACCACCCATAGTCCCGGCGAATGCGGAGTTGCTTTTTTCTTTTGGTCGGTTTTCTGGGCCAGAATTATTGGCGGCTTCTTCTCGACTGGCACAAAAACGTTTGTTTCCGCGGCGGATTGCAACAGACCGCTGCCGGAAGCGTCTTCATTGTCATCAATCAGCGTGCAATCCCAGATCAATTTGTGCGCGCACCACCAGACGATGGCGAGCAGGACCATGCCCATAATGAACCAGTCGGGAAAGATTCGCATCATATACAGCCACGCGGCCACCGCCAGGAGCCAGGCCGTAAACCGCCGCGTGACCGGTTCCCTGTTCGATGCCGATGCGCGATACCAGCACCATGGCCAGCACGAACCAGAACATCACCCAACGCACACTGCCAATAGCTTCGCCGCGAAAGAAAACTTCGATAAGAAAGAAGCACAGGCTGCCCACCAGCAGCATGATCAGCACCGGGACTGACGCAGATGACCAGAAAGTCGGCGAGCGTCGCGATGGGTTGGTTTTCCTGCATATCATCTCATCGATGATGGCTTCCGCGCACAGGTTGGAGATCGCTTCCTCGGAATTGACCATGCGAAAATCAATGCCTTGCGCCAGCAGCAAAGCCGCCCATTCCGGCGGTCGCGCCCAATCGGGGACCGGCTGGCTGGCAAAAGCGACGACCACCGCCGTCACGAGAAAGCCGCGGCGCACCAGTTCGCCCAGGCAAGGCCGTCTCGGGCGTGACCTGACGCAAGACGGCGATGACGGTGGCGTCGCGCGGAATTCTCGAAACACTGACAGTCGCGATCATTTCGGCAAAATCCAGACCGTCGGTGGGTTCCAATCGCGCGAATGTTTCGAAAATTTGGTTTCATTTTTTCGCCGCCTTTGCCGTTCTCCACGCGAACGGGGCGCAAACGGTCGTTGGCCAGTGGTTCGCCGGCGCGTTGTTGGGCGGCGGCGCGGGTCAGAAATTCGGCGCGCCAGCCTTCTTCGCGGATCCGGTCGGCGGCGTCGCGGCCATTGCTGACGAATCCGGTCTGCTGGCCCATCAGATAAACGGCGTTGGCCAGTGATGCAACTGCGACGATCGCCAATTCGGCGGAAATCGTTGCCGTTAACGCCGGCCGAAGCTGTTCGCGTGAAAGTCGAGCAGAAAGGTCGCGCCCGCGACGCGCGATGTTCTCGTAAACGCGGCTGTGCAATTCGCCGTGCGCGCGGTGGCCCGCCAATGGATGCGGTTGAGCGGGTCGCCGTGCTGATACGGGCGCACGCCTGCCAGCCGCGTGGGATCTTCAAACAGCCGGTGCACCACGCGGATTTCGCCGATGGGCCGGCGCGAGGCCAGATTGTAACCTTGCAACGGCAGAACTTTTGGCAGCACCAGCGCAAAATGCGGTTCGCCGGCCACGCGAAACCGGCGATGCAAACCAAAAACATCGCCGGTTTCCAAAAGCAAAGGTCCCAGTTGAAAATAGCCGCGTGTGAGAAAGGTGACTTGATACGCCAAATGGGCAGTTTCGCCGGCTTTCAGCCGGATAAGATTTAGGCGGCCGCCGTCAATCCTGATCCGCGGTGTCGTTCCCGAAAACGCGTCACGCGACAGGGCGTCTTCGATCAACAGCCAGGGAACGGAAATTGAACTCTCATTTTTAATTTCGACGGAGACCTCACAAGTTTCGCCGATCTCAAAAACTTCGCCGGAGCAGCGTCGCCGGACGGCGATCTTCTCCGTCCATTGCCGCGTGAAAAAGCGGCTGAGCAGTAAGATGCCCAGCAATGCGTACATCGCATAGACCAGCAGATTGAGCCGGAAAATCAGGCCCAGAGCCAGAAGCGCGAGAGTGGTAAGAATCCATTTCATGGGGAGCCCTTTTTCGATCTCTTTCCCACGTGTTCGGGCCTTGAACCATCCATTCCGCGCTTGCGTCCTGGAGTGCGGCGGCAAGCGGAGCGCGACGCCGCTTTCAAACGCTCAGAGTCACGCGAACTGGGCGACTCAGCCGGTTCGAAAGCGGTGTCACAGCCACCGCACTCCAGGACCTTGCGGCAGTTCGGAAGGTAGATTGAAAACTCCGACCTCATTTCATCAGGCTGAAGCGGTTGCCGGCATTTGCGGGACGGGCACGGATTTCAAAATCTCCTCCAGGACAGATTGAACGGTGATTTTTCGCAGCCGGCTTTCCGGGCGCAAAATCAGGCGATGTCCCAATACGTATGGCGCGACGAACTTGATGTCGTCGGGCGTGATGAAATCGTAACCCTGAATTGCGGCGAGCGATTGCGCGCACCGCAGCAGGGACATGGACGCGCGCGGACTGCCGCCCAGCCGGATGTCGTAATGCTCGCGAGTGGCCTGAATCAGTTGCACGATGTAGCGGATGACCTTTTCGTCCGCATGAATCTGGCGGACGGCCATTTGGCAACTCAAAATGTCCTCGACGGTGACGACGGGTTCGAGATTTCGATAGGATGCTGCACCTTGAGCCGTTGCAGCATGGCGACTTCATTTTCAAATTGCGGATAGCCCAGGCTCAAGCGGGTCAGAAACCGGTCGAGCTGCGCTTCGGGCAGCGGGAAGGTGCCTTCATGGTCGATCGGGTTTTGCGTGGCGATAAGAAAAAACGGCGGGGTCAATTCGTAATTCGTGCCGTCGGCGGTGACTTTGCGCTCGGCCATGGCTTCGAGCAATGCTGCCTGGGCGCGCGGCGTGGCGCGGTTGATTTCGTCCGCGAGCAGGATCTGGGTGAAGAGCGGTCCGGGGCGGAACTCAAATTCGGTCGTTTTGGGATTGAAAATGGAGCTGCCGGTGATGTCGTTGGGCAGCAGATCCGGCGTGCATTGCAGGCGTTTGAAATCGCAGCCGATGCTGCGCGACAAGGCTCGCGCCAGCATGGTTTTGGCCACGCCGGGCACATCTTCCAAAAGCACGTGGCCGTCGGCGAAATACGCCATGACCGTCAGCAGAATTTCGTTGTACTTGCCGACGATGACTTTTTCGATGTTGTCAATCAACCGTGCGGCGACCTGGGCCGTCGGTGAATCACCGGCGGCTACGCGCCGCGCGGCCTGTTCCTGGGCGAGGGCCGCCTGCACTTCGGGAGTTTGGCGCAAAGGAACGACATTTTTCGAGCCGCAATGCGGGCAGATGAGATTCTGTTCGAGCAGGTTTGCGGCCTGGTAGGGCTTGCCGCAGTACGCGCAGGTAAGAGTTGGCATAAATCTTCGATTTCATCCTTCAATTTCCGGACCAAAAACACAATAGCGAAACTATTTTGAAGAAGACACGGCTACGAGCCATTCGTCACGCGGGACTTGGATTAATTTGACGTATCGGACGGATCTGACGAATCGGTGGCGATGCAGGGTTGCTCCGCGTCGGCTGTTTCTGCTATCCTTCCGCGAATGTCCAACGGGGCTGTCCCAAGCCAGGCGCCTTCCAAGGCGAAAATTTTTTTCCGCCGGTTAATCACCACGGTGATTCTCTGGACGGCCATTATTGCCGCCTTGTTTTTTAGCAACCCTGTTATTGCCGACAGCGTTTTCGTTTGCATCATCGTTCTTCTCTCTGCGGCCGGCCTGATGGAATTTTATGGATTGGCGGAAAAACGCGGCCTGGCCTGTTTCAAATGGTGCGGTCTTGCCGGCGCCATTTTGCTTGTGGCGGGGACCTTCTTTAATCTGACCGGGCATTTGGGAATCAGCGGTTCGCCGGCGCGGGTAAACGATTTTCAAACCGGCTTTATCATCCTTTTTGTGCTGGGGCTTTGCGTACGGCAGCTTTTCTCGAAGAAAAACCCGGCAGGGATAGTCGCTATCTCCACGACGCTCTTTGGTCTGATGTACGTGCCCTGGCTCATGAATTTCATCCAGGAGATCAACTTTTTTCCGCATGTTCAAGGAAAGCTGTTCCTTATCTATTTCGTGCTGGTGACCAAATTCAGTGATACCGGGGCTTATGCCGTTGGTTCGCTCATCGGCAAACACAAAATGATCCCGCGCATCAGCCCCGGCAAAACGTGGGAAGGCTTTGCCGGCGCGATCGGCGTGTCCACCGCCGCCAGCCTTGTTTTTGTCCATTTTTTCGGCGACAGAATGGCCGGCATGAACTGGCTGCACGCCACGATTCTGGGAATAATCCTGAGTTCGACGGCGGTAATAGGCGATTTGATTGAATCGTTGTTCAAACGTGAAGCCGGGGTGAAAGATTCTGGCAACTTCTTCCCGGGCATCGGCGGCCTGCTGGACCTGCTGGACAGCCTTTTGTTTAATGCCCCGATTATGTACTTATACTTGAGGCATATTTTGACCAATCCCAATTTGCCGCACCCTTAGAAATTTACGATTTACGATTTACGATTTACGCGGGCGCGCCTATAAAGAATTTATTTAGCCACAGATGAACACAGATGAAACACAGATAAAACCGGAAAAAGACTACTCGCTCAGCCCAGTCACGGAACAACTTATCGGCGCGGCGTATGAGGTGCATAACGTTCTCGGTTATGGATTTCTCGAACGGGTTTATCAACGTGCCATGCAGGTGGAGCTTCAATTGCGGGGCATAAAAGTTGAACTCGAACACCCGATAAAAGTTCAATTCAAAGGCGTTATCGTTGGCGATTATTCCGCAGATTTATTTGTCGCTGACAAGATTGTCGTCGAACTCAAAACCGACCCGGAGTATCAAAAGGCCCATGAGGCGCAACTGATTAATGAACTCCGAGGCACCGGAATTAAGCTTGGGTTCCTCATCAATTTCGGGCGGGAACGGGTGGAGTACAGTCGAAGGGTCTTTTAGGAAAATCTGTGTTTCATCTGTGTTCATCTGTGGCTAAAAATAATTCGCTGAAATGAAAAGAGTCGTTTTATTGGGCAGCACCGGTTCCATCGGCACCAGCACCGTAAAGGTTGCCGAAGATCTGCCGGACCGTATTCAACTGATCGCCCTTGGAGCGGGGAACAATACGAAACTGCTGCTCGAACAGACACGCAAGCACAAGCCGGTCGCCGTCTCCATTTTGGACCCGGCCAAATGCCGCGAATTGCAGCAAACGCTCGGCAACGGCACGCGTGTCCTCTGTGGCGAGGAGGGCCTCATCGAACTGGCTACGCTCCCGGAGGCGGATATTGTCCTGATTGCCATTGTGGGCACGGCTGGGCTTAAGCCGGCGCTGGCGGCCATTCGCGCGGGTAAGGACATCGCCGTGGCATCCAAGGAAATTCTGGTCATGGCGGGCGAGATTGTCATGAGCGAGGCTCGAAAGCACGGCGTCCGTGTCCTTGCCGTGGACAGTGAGCACTCGGCGATTTTTCAATGCCTGGACGGCAAGCCAGCCGATTCCGTACGCAAACTTTGGCTCACGGCCAGCGGCGGTCCGTTCCGGGACAAGAAAGTTTGGCCCCGGGAAAAATTTACTGAAATCACTGTAGAATGCGCGCTCAAGCATCCATCCTGGGTGATGGGCAGGAAGATCACGATTGATTCAGCCACGTTGTTCAACAAGGCGCTGGAAATGATTGAAGCGCGATGGCTATTTGACGTCGAAATGGCGCGGGTGACGGTGGTTGTGCATCCCCAAAGCGTGGTGCATTCCATGGTTGAGTTTGTGGACGGCTCGGTCGTGGCGCAGCTGTCCACACCGGACATGTGCCTGCCAATTCAATACGCCTTGACGTATCCTGACCGGGCGGGCAGCAGCCGTGTGCAGACGAATTTCGCAAAGCTCGGGCAATTGACGTTTGAAGAGCCGGACCTGGAACGGTTTCCCGCGCTCGGCCTGGCGCGGCGCGCCGGAGAAGTGAGCGGGACATTGCCGGCGGTTTTGAACGCGGCCAATGAAGTCGCGGTCGAAGCGTTTGTGAACCGGAAAATCAGCTTTTCCCAGATTACCGAAACAGTTCAGCGCACCATGGACGCGCACCAGGTCATTGACCACCCCACACTGCTTCAAATATTGGAAGCTGACGCGTGGGCCAGGAAAACGGCCCTGTGAATTTACGATTTACGATTTACGCGAATGCATGGAGTTTCGACATTAGCCTCAAATTTTAACGTGGCACGTTATCCGCTTCATTTTGACGCCCGAGATTAACAGATTGTGCAACAGAAATTTGCTGATATAGTTTAGCGGTCAATTCGAATGATGGTATTTCACTACATTTTTATCGCGCTGGAGGTGGTGTTGCTGTTCAACCTCCTGATTGGAGTCCATGAGCTGGGCCACTTTTTGGCCGCGAAATGGCGCGGCTTGAGGATTGACCGTTTCGCGATCTGGTTTGGCAAACCGATTTGGAAAGCAAAAATCGGCGGAGTCGAGTATGCGCTGGGCTGGATTCCTGCGGGCGGCTACGTGGCTCTGCCGCAAATGGCCACAATGGAAGCCATCGAAGGCAAAAGTGAATCGGCCGGCGACAATTTGCCGAATGTCTCGCCCCTGGACAAAATAATCGTGGCCCTTGCCGGGCCGATATTCAGTTTTTTGCTGGCGATCTTCTTCGCGGTTATCGTCTGGCGCGTCGGCAAACCGACGACCGAAGGCGACAACACCACCCAAATCGGCTGGGTCGATCCCACGGGTCCGGCCTGGGAGGCAGGTCTCCGCGCTGGAGATACCATCCTGTCTATAGATGGGTACCCTGTGAAGCATTTCGCTCCCACGACACAGGACAGCGTCATTTGGCGGGTCATAACGAGCGAAGGCACAAACATTGCGGTAAAGTACCTTCGCGACAAACAGGAAAAAATGGCGTATGTCACGCCGTACCATCAACCAACGCATTGGTATGAGCGAAAATCTTTGAGGCAGCTGAGAATTGAGTCCGCTCTCCCGTCTGTCGTCGCCGGAGTCATCAGCAACAGCCCTGCGGCGTTGGCCGGCCTGACGAACGACGACGAAATTACGGCCATTAACCATAAACAAATTTACAGCCCGTCCGCCGTTTTTTGGGCTGTGGAACAGATGAGCAACGGCCCGGTAAAACCGTTAACGCTGAGCATCCGTCGCGGCAACGAACAGTTTGATCGCACATTGCTCGCGGTCAGACCCATCCAGCCCACGAACAGCAGTCCATCACTGGGCATTCTTGAATGGACCGTGGATACGAACATTTCGTTGATGCATCCCACCCCATTTGAGCAGGTGCAAGGCAGCGTCAGCCAGATCGTAGGCACATTGAGCGCCGTTTTTTCGCCCAGGACAGACATCGGCGTGCAGCAATTGGGCGGTGCCGTGATGATCGCGCGGGTCTACTACAATTTATTCCAAAGCCCGGACGGCTGGCGGCAGGTGCTCTGGTTTAGTGTTGTTTTAAACGTGAATCTGGCGTTGCTCAACATGCTGCCGTTGCCGGTGCTGGACGGCGGGCATATTTTGCTCTCCCTTATCGAAGTCGTCCGTCGTCGACCGGTCAGCGCGCGGCTCTTGAATAGCATCCAAACGGGTTTTGCCACCCTGTTGATTGGTTTCATGTTGTACCTGGCGTTTTTTGACACTGGCGACTGGGTGCGTAGTGCGCACGCCGACCGGGAACTGCCTATCATTTTTGCACCTGGCCCCAGCCAGGATAACGGACACTCGATCAATCTCGCGCCTGAGGGGAAATAGCCTGGCATTTGCGATTTACCGGAAGCGAAGGCTGCGTTGGCTTCTATTTCGGCGGATACGCGGTCGGATCGGTCGAATCTGACGCATCTTAAATTCCTCGTGTTTTTCCCTAATTTCATGGTAACTTTCCGGCAATGACAATGAGTTACTGTAAATCTCCGTTCTTTTACGAGCGCCGGCGAACGCGTGAGATTGTCATCGGCGATCCAGCCCGTGGCGGGGTAATCATTGGCGGCGATCATCCCGTTGTGAAGCAATCCATGCTGACTTGCGATACCATGGATACGGCCGAATGCGTGCGGCAGACGCTCGAATTGGTCGCTGTAGGCTGCCAGCTTGTGCGTATCACCGCGCCGACTGTCAAGGACGCTGCGAATCTCCAAAATATCGTTGCCGAATTGCGCGCACAAAATTGCCTGGTGCCCATCGTCGCGGACATCCATTTCAAGCCCGAAGCTGCCATGGAAGCGGTCAAATGGGTCGAGGTCGTTCGCGTCAATCCAGGCAATTACGCCGATAAAAAGAAATTTGCCGTCAAGGAGTATACTGACGATGAATACGCCGCAGAGCTTCGGCGTATCGAAGAGGCTTTCACCCCCCTCGTGATCGAATCGATAAAGCTGAAACGTTGCCTGCGCATCGGCACCAACCACGGCTCGCTCAGCGACCGCATAATGAATCGTTA
Source organism: uncultured Verrucomicrobiae bacterium (assembly GCA_963845665.1). Taxonomy (GTDB): domain Bacteria; phylum Verrucomicrobiota; class Verrucomicrobiia; order Limisphaerales; family UBA11358; genus UBA11358. The sequence continues at coordinate 849,970 of CAWJTA010000003.1, read as the reverse complement.
CGGCGATACACCGTTGGGGATGGTGGAAAGCGCGTTGGAATTTGCCCGAATCTGCCGCAAGCACGATTTCCATCACTTCAAATTTTCGATGAAGTCGTCCAATCCCAAAGTGATGATCGAGTGCTATCGTCTCCTGGTCGCGCGACTGGACGAACTGGGCCCGGACTGGAATTATCCCATCCACCTGGGCGTGACCGAAGCCGGGGAAGGCGAGGACGGCCGCATCAAGAGCGCCATCGGCATCGGGTCGCTGCTGTGCGACGGCCTGGGCGACACCATCCGAGTTTCACTCACGGAAGATTCGCCGCGCGAAATCGAGGTCTGCACAGATCTGCTCGCACAAATCCCCAAACTTTCCGTAGCAGCGGACATGAGTCCGCTCAAATTAAATGGGGATTTGGATAAATTTCCCTTCGATCCATTTCACTTCGAACGCCGGGAAACGCCCGAAATCGAATTGAGCGAAAACGTTCAATGCGGCGGCGAACAACTGATTCGCGTGGTCGTCACGCGGGCGACGTGGGACAAAGTTGCGCCAAAAATTCGTCCGAAGGACGACGTGAAACCGGAAGCCGTTTATGAAGATTTGAACATCGCCGAAATCGATCCGACGCAGGATTTCGAAATCAATTGCGAGACACAATTGGTCACGGTCAAGGACGGCGTCTCTTTACCCGCCATCGCGGCGTTTCGGTTGCTATCCGCCAAATTGAAACGGCTTGGACGCAATAATCCGATTTTGCTGAAGGATTGCCTTGCGTTTGAGCCCGTTCCTCTCGAACCCAAAATCGCTTTGCTTCGCGCGTCCGTCGTCATCGGCTCGCTGCTGGCCGATGGCATTGGTGACGCGATTTTGGTTCGCGGCGAGTCCGGGGCGGGTCAATCATTGCGGCTGGCGTACAACGTTTTGCAGGCCGCCGGCTGCCGTTCGTTTAAGACGGATTACGTAGCCTGTCCCAGTTGCGGGCGCACGCTGTTTAACCTGCAAACTGTCACCGCCCGCATCAAGGTCCGCACTCAGCATCTCAAGGGCGTGAAAATCGCCATTATGGGTTGCATCGTCAACGGTCCCGGCGAAATGGCCGACGCGGATTTTGGGTACGTGGGCGGCGCTCCTGGAAAAATTAATCTGTACGTCGGTAAAACCGCCATCAAGTTCAACATTCCCGAAGGCGAAGCCGTCGAGCGTCTCGTGGATCTGATCCGCGAGCACGGCAAATGGGTTGAGCCGGAGCATTCGGAAGAGAAGATTCCCCAACCAGCGTAGAGGCTGGATTACTGGATTAATGGATTGATGGGGCCGAACGTAGTTTAGTCGTTCTTTGACGGTTTTACGGCGGATCAATGAGGAACGGGCACACCGGTAAACGTCCAATTGATGTCCGGATCATCGGGGTCCACAATCGTGCCGCCACTGGCTTCGCAGACGTAGCTATATTTGAACCAGGCTGCGTGCCCATCGCCAAAGACGATATTCCCGCCGGCGTTATGTCTTCCGGAAAACCGGTTGTAACAATTGTAAGTACTGCTGAGATCGATCGGATTGTTCCCATAATAGGGAGTCTCGGCGGCATGAACCCGCTGTTCGGAGAAGACGACGAAGGCGGACGTGTTCCGGACTTGTGTGATTCTGAAAGGGACTTCGGGCGCGGCTGGATAGTTGATTCGCTGGTTCATGCCGTAGTTGAATGTGGGCCCGACTGCGGGATCAGGATCGGTGGCGGGATTTCGAGGCATGGCTTCGGCTGTGGGGCAACGATAAATGGATTCGTTGGCGAAGAAAACATTGTTGCTCAGATTGTTGGCGCCGTATTGCCACAGCGGAATTTGGGAAACGTAGGCCGGCAAAGCATTGAACCAGTCCGACAGTCCGATGGGAGGCGCTTTTGTGGCATCCGCATACATTTCTGTCCAAACCGGATTATTATCGGGCGTGGCAATATAGTTGGTGTCGCGCGGCGCGGGATAAAACTGATTGTTGTCATCCGCGTACATGGTCATCGCCCGTCCCCATTGCATCAAATTGTTCAGACAGAATGTCCGGTCGCCCTTCTGTTTTACCTGTCCAAGCACCGGCAACAGCACCGCTGCCAGAATAGCGATAATGGCGATAACGACGAGCAGTTCGATTAGCGTAAATCCTTGACGCAAATTTATTTTCACCGGGCACGATCATAGCATGTGGGTTTTCGTCCCGCTGTCGCAGATTGGTTACTTTTTGATGGCAACTGCGTGACCCGGCATGCGCTCTGATTTGCTCACTTTTTCTCTTTTTCTTCCGGCTGGCCTTTGCCTTTCGTGATCAGGTCACGCAAGCTCTCGTTGATATAAAAGCCCCACGCATTTGAGCAGCGATCGTAGCATTCGACGGCCGGAACCAACCCGACGTGGGTAAAACGCAATTCGGTCTCGCCGCCCTTGCGGCCGATCTCAAAAACGATATTCGTGCCATCCCATTCAGCCTTGTCTTTGACAAAGTTGATGCGGGCGTTTGGAACATGCCATACGACCTTCCTGCCCGGCTCAAATTCCGTGATCTTGTGAGTGCTGTGATGAAAGTCCTCGTAGTGGAACTTAAACTCAACGCCGAGTTTATCGGTGCGACCCTGGATTTCCTCCGACCACCACCCGCGGACATTGTTGACGGCGTCAAAGACCTGTTCGGGAGATTGATCGACTATAAATGCTGTCGTGTAATGTTTGCCTTTCATATTACTCATTTCGTTGATTGTTCAGTTGTCGTTTCATTGTTATGACGAACGAGCAAGCAGGTTCAGGACATCGATTTTCGAGGAAGTCTGATCCGCGGTTAGTGATGGCTGTCGCCATTGAAATGTTGAAATCTTGAAACGTTAAATCGGGCGGAGCGCCTCGGCGGGATGTTCGTGCGGGGATCTCCAGACCCGATAGTGGCAAATGTCCTTCTTTTTTCCTTTTTCCCATTTTTATTTTCCGTTTCAATTGGCCGATGCTTTTGCTTTTCGACATTGGCAACACGCACACGCACCTTGGCCTGGGCGATGACGAGCGGGTAGTGAAACATACCAACATTCCCACGGCAAAATGGTTTGGTGGCGGGGCGGCGGCGCTGGTCAAACGATTTGTCGGGCGGAATAATTTAGACGGAGCGATGGTGTGCAGCGTCGTGCCCCGCGCGACGCCGCTCGCGCGCAAAACGGCGCGCGACGCCTGGAATTTGGAAGCCATCGAACTCAATGCCAAAACCACGCGCGGCGTAGGCATCAATTATCCGAATCCAAAGACGATCGGCGCGGACCGCCTGGCAAACGCTGTGGCAGCGTATAAACGGTTTGGCGCGCCAGTTGTGGTGGTGGATTTTGGGACGGCCGTTACTTTTGACGTCGTAGACGAGGCCGGAAATTATACCGGCGGCATTATCGCACCGGGCCTGGCGGCCATGACCGATTATTTGCACGAAAAGACCGCGTTACTCCCGCGCATCAAAATCGCGGAACCCAAACAGGTCATCGGCAAAAGTACCGAACAGGCGATGCTCTCGGGCGCGGTTTTCGGGTACCGCGGCCTGGTGCGGGAGCTCATTCATGAATTGAAGCGCGAAATGAAAGCGCCGCACTTGCCGGTCGTGGGCACGGGCGGTTACGCGGAACTCATAGCGGCGGGGTTGCCGGAAATTTCCACCGTGGAACCGAATTTGACGCTCGAAGGGTTAAGATTGGTGTGGAAGGAAAGTTGAAGCGTTGAAGCAGATTAAAGGGAGCGAACCGGACGACTTAGGCAATGAGCAAATCCCGGGGAAACCCAGCGTCGCTAAGCGTTCTTAATCTGCTTTCATTCTTTGCGGCCGTGCGGCCGTTGCGTGAGGCTTTGAAATCGTTCCCGCGTTTACACCCCATCTTTTGTTAAATTTCCCAATAAAAGCGCGAAATTTGATCGCTTTCTCGACCTCGTTTACAAGTTTACTTCCATATAGACAGAAAATGTGCGGGTCGCTGCTTGCCAGTCTATTGCTGCGACGTGATTCGGTAGAAGCGGATGGGGAAACTGGTTGCCTGGAGGTTGGAGAGTTGGAAATCGCCGGTGGCGTTGGCCATGCCGCTGTTTATGAGGAGCCACGCAACGGGAGGGAGAGATTTGTTGCGGCGACCAGATCGCAGGTGGGGCGAAAGCATCCTCAACCTCGCTCGCCCGTGGATAAACTCTTTCTTTAAATCCGCCCTGGAAACTGGCATTCTGTTTGTTCTATGTCGAGCAGCCGCAGGCAATATCCATTTCATCTCATTGAGCCGAAATGGCAAAAAGTTTGGGATGAACAGAGCGCGTTTCGCGCCTTCAATCCGGGCGACGAAATTCCGGCGGGCCATCCGTTCGCCCTGCGCCATAAGCTTTCAGGCAAGGTTTCCGTCGGCGCAATTGCCGCCCAAATTTTATATCCTCGACATGTTTCCCTATCCGAGCGGCGCGGGCCTGCACGTGGGGCATCCGGAGGGTTACACGGCCACGGACATTTTGGCCCGATACAAGCGCGCGCGCGGTTTCAATGTGCTGCATCCGATGGGTTGGGACGCCTTTGGCCTGCCGGCCGAGCAATACGCCATTCAAGACCGGGCAACATCCGCGCAAAACCACAGAGGAAAACATCGCCACTTTCAAGCGGCAGATCAAATCGCTCGGTTTCAGCTACGATTGGAGCCGTGAAATCGCCACCACCGACCCGGATTATTTCAAATGGACGCAGTGGATTTTTCTGAAGCTCTATAACAGCTATTTCGATCCCGAATTGAACAAGGCCCAGCCGATTGAATTATTGGAGGATGCGCTTTCGGACAGCCCGAAAAGGAAAGACGAATGGAAAGAAAATTTGTTCCTGACGGGAACGCACAACGCCTGGAAAAAGTTCACGCCGGAGCAACGCAAAATCAGGGCCGGATTTATCACAAATAACCGCCTCGCTTTTGTGACCGAAGCGCCGGTCTGGTGGTGCGAGGAATTGGGCACCGTCCTGGCCAACGAGGAAGTCGTGGACGGCAAGAGCGAAGTCGGCGGCTTTCCCGTCACGCGCAAGCCGATGCGGCAATGGATGCTGCGCATCACTGCTTACGCCGAGCGGCTTTTGCGGGACCTGGACACGATCGATTGGAGCGATTCGCTCAAGGAAATGCAGCGCAACTGGATTGGCCGCAGCGAGGGAGCGGAAGTGGACTTTCAAGTTGCGGGTTCGATCCGAAAAAATCCGGGTTTTCACGACGCGGCCCGACACGTTGTTTGGCGCCACCTACATGGTCCTTTCGCCCGAGCACAAGCTGGTTGATGACATCACGTCTGCCGGAACAGCGCAAGGCAGTGGCGGCTTACAAAACCGATGTTGCCAAAAAATCGGACTTGGAACGAACTGAATTGGCCAAGGAAAAGACCGGCGTTTTCACCGGCGCGTTTGCCGTCAATCCGGTCAACAGAGAAAAAATTCCGATCTGGATCGCGGACTATGTGCTGGCCAGTTATGGCACGGGCGCGATCATGGCCGTGCCGGCGCATGACGAGCGCGATTTTGAATTTGCCAAAAAATTCAATCTGCCGATCGTGCAGGTGGTGCAGCCGCCGGACGCGAAAACCGACTGGCAGCGGCTTTGTCGGCGACGGCAGTTCGGTGAATTCGGCCGGCCCCGAGATTTCGCTCAACGGCCTGCCCACGCCGGAAGCCAAAAAGAAAATCACCGGCTGGCTGGAAGACACGGGACTCGGGCAAACGTACGATCAATTACAAATTGCGCGACTGGCTTTTTTCAGCCGGCAGCGTTATTGGGGCGAGCCGTTCCCGATTGTCTGGAAACGCGACGCGGCGGGGAATCTTATATCATGAAGCGTTGCCGAATCGCGCCTTGCCGGTGCTGCCGCCGGAATTGACGGATTTCAAACCCACCGCCACCGGCGAACCGCCTCTGGCGCGGGCCAAGGATTGGGTGAATCTGCCCGACGGCTCGCAGCGCGAAACCAACACCATGCCGCAATGGGCCGGTTCGTGCTGGTATTATCTCCGGTTCTTCGACGCAAAAAATCTCCGCGAATTTGTCGGCAAAGAAGCGGAACATTATTGGATGAGCGGCAAGGCGGCTGGTGTAGATTTGTACGTCGGCGGCATCGAGCACGCCGTGTTGCACCTGCTCTACGCGCGGTTCTGGCACAATGTTCTGTTTGACCTTGGGCTATGTTTCCACGCCGGAGCCATTTTTCAAACTGGTCAACCAGGGTCTGATCCTCGGCGAAGACGGCCAAAAGATGTCCAAGTCTCGCGGCAATGTCGTCAATCCGGACGATGTGATGCGGGAATTCGGGGCCGACGCCTTCCGTCTCTACGAAATGTTCATGGGCCCGCTGGAAATGGTCAAACCGTGGAACACCAAGGGTGTTGAAGGGGTGTATCGTTTCCTCGGGCGCGTCTGGCGGTTGTTTGTCGATGAGCAAAGCGAAACGGAATTCGAACAGGCGGAAACGGCCACGGACCCGGGTAAACACGGCGAATTGTTGAAGCTCGTTCGGCTCGACGCTGCCATTGCGGACGTCGCGCCGACTGCGCCGCAGCTTAAAACGCTGCACGCCTGCATCAAAAAAGTCACCGAAGACCTCGACGGTCTGCGCTTTAACACCGCAATCTCCGCGCTGATGGTATTTGTCAATGAAGCGATGACCTGGGAAACCAAGCCGGCTGCGGTGATGCGCGATTTCTTGATTTTGCTTCATCCCTTCGCGCCGCATCTGGCCGAAGAGCTTTGGGATCGGTTGTCTTCCGTTAGCCGGCCGCCATCGGCAAGTTTGCCGTATTCGAACTGGCCCAAATTTGACCCGGCGTTGCTGGTGGAAAGCGAAATTGAAATTCCCGTTCAGACAAATGGCAAGTTGCGTGACGTTGTAAAAGTGCCCGCCGGCGCTAACAATGCCGATATTGAGGCAGCGGCGTTGGCGTCCGAAAAGATCAAACCGTTGATTGAAGGCAAAACGATTAAGAAAGTCATCGTGGTGCCGAAGAAGCTGGTGAATATCGTGGTGTCATAAACAGGAACCGCCACCGGGAAGGCGTACGCGCAAGAAATTCAATCGTTTTTCGACAGGCAAGGCCAAACGGCGGCGAATTAAATCCAATTCCGCCCGATCGCTTTCGGCGCGCAACGCCTTAAGTGCGGCTTTTCGCTCTTGTTGCCTGTTTGGCTTTTTCATGCAAAGTCTTTTCCAGAATCTCAAGCACAGCTGTATCACGCGGCCGTCCGGCGGCGCGTTTGCTGGCAATAATGTCCGCAAGATCCGCAACCCATACCTTTCGGTTGCCCAATTCGACCTGCGCCGCGCGTGACCGCAAACTGTTGAACGATTTTACGCCATGAATTACCGGCATAAAGTCCACTTGCAGTCCGCGGTCATCGTTCATGACGCGATACAAGGCTGATACAGGATAATATGGCCGGAGAATCACTGCGTCCAACTTCGTGGCAAATTTTTTGAGCTTCGTCAGATTGACCGGCGAGGTGCGAAACATGAAATCGAAGTCCACGGTTGTTACCGGCGCACCGTGGATTGCCGCCGCGGCGTTGCCGATAAGGATAGCCTCGAGGCCGGCTTCGGCCAGCGCAGCAACTATGGAATCGAGTAATGGCCCGGCGTTCATTGACTTTAGGCTAAATTAGAAACCGATTGGCCGCAATCCCAGCCGTTTTTCAGAGATGAAAGGGATGAAAAGGACAAATGGTCAAACATGCGGCCGGAAACCGGTGGCATTGCCACTGGCCCTAACCGGCCGGCAGGACGCCTGCCCTACGTCTTCTCGGCGCTTGCCAGAATCGTCTGGAAATGTGGCGGCTGTTCTTCGCGCGCCACTACGGTGATTTCGACCTTTTTGAATCCGGCGCTCTCGAGCCAATTGTGCAGGTCGCTCTCGGCAAATCCAAGCCAACGGTCGCCGTATAGCTCATGCGCTTTATCGAAATTGTGCTGGAGCAAATCCAAAATCATTACCAGCCCGCCAGGCTTTAAAATCCTGTGCGCGGCGGCAATGGCTTCCTGGGGGACCTCCGCGTGGTGCAAAGCCTGGCTCAAAATCACCAGGTCAACGCTATCGGCGTCAATGGGCGGGGTTTGCAAATCGCCGAGCCGAAATTCGAGGTTTTTCAGCCCGTTCTTTTTCGCTTTGGCTTTGCCGAACGCGACGATTTTCTCGGAATTGTCCACGGCGATGACCTTTTTGCAGCGGCGTGCCAGCAGTTCGCTTAACAATCCTTCGCCGGCGCCCAAATCGGCAACGACCACCGGCGGCAAAACGCGCAACAGCAAATGGCCGAATGCCTGCCAGGAACGGCCCGGCCCGTAGACTCGGTCAAAACGCCCGGCGATTTGGTTGAAATAAACTTCGGCCTGCTCGCGCCGGCGGTTGAGCACACGTTTGAGATTGGTTTGGTCGCCGGAATGTTCCGGCAATTCCTCCGCGCCGCGAATGGCCAACTGGATGAATTCGCGCGCGGTGGCGTCGGCCTGTTCGTTGAGCTTGTAAAACGCGCGTTTTCCATCGCGCCGCGATTGGACAAGGCCGGACTCCTGCAGCAACCCCAGATGGGTGGAGATGCGCGACTGGCCCAGCCGCGTGATTTCCTGAAGCTCGGCCACAGACAATTCCCCTCGCTCCAGCAGGGCCACGATGCGCAGGCGCGTTGGGTCGGACAACGCGCGTAAGGATTTTAGGGTGGTGGACACAGTTTTAAGATTTTCAGCGTTCGACGGTAAAAACAATATCGTAATTGGATCACCCTGAAAACGATGACGCCGGCCAGGACCGCCATGGTTACCAGGAGATGTGGGAGCCGGCCTGGTCTCGCGGTTAGTGGTGGCGGTGGCATGGGTTATTTAAGCGTTTTCAAAGCGTGGCAAAAAGATTCGAAAATAATTTGACACCTGCGGTAATTGTTATATCATCCTATCCTGATACGTCAATATGTTTATATGAGTAAAAACTTTATTTTCTCTTCGGAGTCCGTGGGCGAGGGCCATCCGGACAAAGTGTGCGATACGATTTCCGATTACGTGCTGGATGCCTGCCTGGAGCAGGACAAACACAGCCGCGTGGCCTGTGAAACGTACGCAAAATCCAACCTCGTGGTCGTCGGCGGCGAAATCACGACCAAGGCGAAACTGGATTTCAACGCCATCGCGCGCGAGGCCATTCGCGAGATCGGTTATGTTCACGAGGACGACGTATTTCATGCGGACAAGGTGCTTATTCTAAACGCCATCACAGCGCAATCGCCGGACATCAAGCAGGGCGTTGACGCGAAGGCGGCGGACGGCAAAGAATCGGCCGAACAGGGCGCCGGCGACCAGGGCCTGATGTTTGGCTACGCCTGCAATGAAACACCCGAACTGATGCCCGCGCCCATCATGTACGCGCATTTGCTGGGACGTCAGCTCACGAAAATCCGCAAGAGCGGCAAAGTGAAATGGCTGCGGCCCGACGCCAAGTCCCAGGTTTCGGTCCGGTACGCGAATGATCAGCCTGTGGAAATCACCAACGTTGTGATTTCGACCCAGCACGCGCACGATGCGAAGCACGAGACCATCAAGGAATATTGCATTGAAGAGATCATCAAAAAGACCCTGCCCAAAGAGATGCTCACCAAAAACACAAAGTATCTCATCAATCCCACAGGCCGCTTCGTCGTAGGCGGTCCGCAAGGCGACACCGGTTTGACCGGGCGGAAAATCATCGTGGATACGTACGGAGGCATGGGGCGCCATGGCGGCGGCGCATTCAGCGGCAAGGACCCGTCCAAAGTGGACCGGAGCGCGGCCTATATGGGGCGTTACGTGGCCAAGAACATTGTCGCGGCTGGGATCGCGACCAGCGCGGAAATCCAATTTGCCTACGCCATCGGCTTTCCCGAACCCGTGAGCGTCTGCGTCAACACATTCGGCACGGCGGTTGACGGAATTACTGACACTGAAATTGAAAAGGCCGTCCGGGAAGTATTCAGCTTTAAGCCGGCGAACATCATCAAACAACTGAATTTGCTCCGGCCGATTTACGCGAAAACAACGAACTACGGCCACTTTGGCAAAACGGACCCGGACATTACATGGGAAAAGGCGGACAAGGCCAAAGAATTGAAACGAGCATTGAATTTGAGCGATATTCCAAATTCAAGAGTTCAAATTCCTGGAAGACTATCCGCGAGCGCGGCGTAAACATGACTCGAAACTGATAACTGAAAACCGAAAATCCCTATGCCCAAAATCAAACTTTCACCTTCCCGCCGCGCGCTTGTTAAAACGAACGGCAACGGCAAAACCGATTATCACGTCAAAGACATTACGCTGGCCGAAGCCGGCCGGCGCGAAATCGAAGTGGCCGAACAGGAAATGCCCGGGCTCATGGCCTGCCGCGAAAAATACGGAACGCAGAAACCGTTCAAGGGCGTGCGCATTTCGGGTTCGCTGCACATGACGATCGAAACCGCGGTGCTCATCGAGACGCTTGTGGAACTTGGCGCGTCTGTGCGCTGGGCCAGTTGCAATATTTTTTCCACGCAAGACCACGCCGCCGCCGCCATCGCCAAAAGCGGTGTGCCGGTGTTTGCGTTCAAGGGCGAGACGCTCGAAGAATACTGGGATTTTACCCTGGATATGCTCACGCATCCCGGCGGCCTGGGACCGGAGTTGATCGTGGACGATGGCGGCGACGCCACGTTGCTCCTGCACAAGGGTTACCAGATGGAGCAGGGCGATAACTGGGTCAACACGCCGAGCGACAACCACGAGGTGACCGTCATAAAAAACCTTTTGAAGCGTTGCGCGAAGGAACGCCCAGGATGGTTCACGCAGGTTGTCAAAGATTGGAAGGGTGTTTCTGAAGAAACGACCACGGGTGTGCATCGTCTTTATCAGATGCTCGAAGCGGGCAAACTCCTCGTGCCTGCCGTCAACGTGAACGACTCCGTGACAAAATCGAAGTTCGACAATCTCTACGGCTGCCGTGAATCATTGGCGGACGGCCTCAAGCGTGCGTTGGGCGTGATGATTGCCGGCAAAACCGCGTGCGTTTGCGGTTACGGCGACGTCGGCAAAGGCAGCGCGCACTCACTGCGCGGATTCGGTGCGCGTGTCATCGTCACTGAAATTGATCCCATCAACGCGCTGCAAGCGGCGATGGAAGGCTTCAAGGTCACGCCTATTGAAGATACGCTGGGTGAAGCGGACATTTATGTCTCGACCACCGGCAATTGCGACGTCATCACCCTGGAGCACATTTTAAAAATGAAGGACCAGGCCATCGTCTGCAACATTGGCCATTTTGACAATGAAATCCAGGTGGACCGGCTGAACAACGCCAAAGGCGTGACGAAAGTCAACATCAAGCCGCAAGTGGACCGCTACGATTTGCCCGGGGACCGCAGCATCTATTTGCTCGCCGAGGGCCGCCTGGTGAATCTGGGCTGCGCCGAAGGCCACCCGAGTTTTGTCATGTCCAATTCGTTCACTAACCAGGTGCTCGCGCAACTGGATTTGTGGGCAAATCGCAACACTTACAAGGTGGGTGTCTATCGCCTGCCTAAAAAGCTGGACGAAGAAGTCGCGCGGCTGCACCTCGAAAAAATCGGCGTGAAGCTGACCAAACTGACGAAAAAGCAGGCTGACTACATCGGCGTGCCGGTTGAAGGGCCGTATAAGGCGGACCATTACCGGTATTGAGCGCAGTCGCCGCAGAGCAAAGCTACTTGCCCTTGTTTAGGGTGCTGGTAGATTTACAGCATGAGCGCGGCGACTTTACCGAATATATTCCACTCCGATCCGGAGATTCTGGGAGGCACGCCCGTGTTCACGGGCACCCGTGTGCCAGTACAGAATCTAGTGGATTATCTGGAAGGTGGAGAATCGATAGACGATTTTCTTGCGGGCTTCCCCACCGTCAAACGCGAGCAGGTAATCGCATTTATCGAGGCCGCCACGGAAAAACTGCTCTCGGCGGCTTGACGTGAAAGTGCTCCTTGACGAGTGCCTCGACTGGCGGTTGGGCCGCGAACTGCCGGGCCACGAAGTGAAGACAGTCCAGGACATGGGATGGGATGGCGTCAAGAACGGGCGATTGCTGGCGTTGGCGCAGGCGGAATTCCAGGTTTTCATCACTGGCGATCGTAACTTGTCGTTTCAACAGAACCTGTCTCGAATCAGCCTTGCCGTTGTCGTGCTTAGGGCCACGAGCATCCGGCTTATCCACACGCGACCGCTCATGCCAAAGGTGCTGGCCCGTTTGCCATCGATTAAACCTGGGGAGGTCGTCACCGTCGAACCGTAATTTGAGTGGAAAAGGCCAGTTTTTTGCGGGCATTCCAAAGAATTTGTGTTCCATTTCATTCGAAATTTATAAATCATCTTCGCGTGACTCAAAACGGAAAGAAAAGCGGCCTTTTGATCAGTCTTGCCCGGATCTTTTTGGGTGTCATCGTTGGCTTTTATCTGGTCATTTGCGCCGCCATGGCGATCAGCCAGCGTTCCCTTGAGTATGCTCCCCGCGTATATGATTCTGCCCGGGTGGATCAGATCGCGCGGTCGGTGAACCTGGAACGGTGGACGAATTCTGACGGCGTGGCCATTGGATTTGAACGCCGGTCACCGACCCAACCGGCGATGGGAAGCATCCTGATTACCTACGGCAACGGCAGCACGGCAACCGGCTGCGCTCATTACGCCGATGACATTCAAAAGGTCGCGGCGATTGATATTTATATTTTGGAATACCCCGGGTACGAAGATCGTCCGGGTACGCCCACCGAAAAAGTTTTCTTCGCAGCGGCCACGAACGCGCTTGAAATGATTCCGACCAATAAACCGGTTTATCTTGTGGGCGAATCATTGGGCACAGGCGTTGCCAGTTATTTGGCCGGGACCTATGCAAATCAGATTGCCGGCATGGTTTTGCTGTCACCGTTCACCAGCACGACAGACGTGGGCCAGGATCGCTATCCTTACCTGCCGGTTTCTCTGTTGCTCGTGGATCGATTTGATTCCGAGGAATATCTGCGCAATTATTACGGCAAAGTCGGCATTACCGTGGACGGCCGAGACGTCGTGGTACCCGAGAAATTCGGCCTGCGCCTTTATAACAGTTACCAGGGGCCAAAGAAACTTTGGCAATATCCGAACGGCAACCATATCCAAATTGACAATCCGGTGAGCTTTTGGAAGGAAGCGATTGCATTTTGGCGAAAAAACTGAATACAGATGTTTCGCATCGGCATAGACCTTGGCGGTACAAAGATCGAAGGCGTTGTCCTGGACGGTTCCGGCAGAGAAGTCTTCCGCAAACGGATTGAGACTGAACAGGAGGGCGGCTATCGCCACATTCTCGATCGTATCGCGGATCTTTACCGCAATTTGGATAAAGAGATCCAATCGGGCGCGCACACGTTTGGCATTGGGACGCCCGGTGCCGTTTCTCCCCGAACCGGCCAGTTAAAAAATTCCAATACAGTGTGCCTGAACGGGCAGCCATTCAGGGCCGATTTGGAAAATCTCCTGGGACGCGCCATAGGGATGCAGAATGACGCGAACTGCTTTGCCATGGCTGAGGCCCTCTTTGGCGCGGGCCGCGGCAACCAGTTTGTCTTTGGAGTCATCATGGGCACGGGCTGTGGCGGTGGCATCGTTCACAAGGGCGAAGTTATCGTCGGCCGCCAGGGCATCGCCGGCGAATGGGGGCACACGAGTATTGCCCTGGACGGACCGCATTGTTACTGCGGCAAGCGCGGTTGCGTGGAGACTTACATCAGCGGCGGGGGTGCAGAGAGCCGTTACGCGGAAATGTTTGGCGCCAAAAAATCGTTTCGCGAAATCGAAAAGGATTTTTATGCCGGAGAAGCGAAGGCTCTGGAGTTCATGGCCATCTTCTTCCGCAATTTTGGCCGCGCGCTGGCCAATGTCATCGATGTGCTGGACCCGGATATTGTGGTTCTTGGGGGTGGCGTTTCCAATTTTAACGCGCTTTATTCGCAGGGCGTCGCGGAGGTCGCCAAATTTGTGTTCAGTGATTCGCTCGAAACGCCCATTGTAAAACATCAACTTGGCGATTCGGCTGGGGTCGTTGGCGCGGCATTAATCGGAGTTTGAAAATGGCTGTCATTCTCATCGCCACGCGCAACGCGCACAAGGTTTCCGAAATTCGGGCCATTCTTGGAACACAATTGCAATATGTCACTCTCAATGATTTTCCTGATGCGCCGAAAGTCATCGAAGACGCGGATACCTTTTGCGGGAATGCGACGAAGAAGGCTGTTGAATTGGCAAAATGGCTCTCCGTGCGCGACGTGCCATCCGGGCCTGATTTTGTCCTGGCCGATGATTCCGGCCTGGAGGTGGACGCGCTGAATGGCGCGCCCGGGGTTTTTTCGGCACGATTTGCCGCGATGGACCGGCCGGAAAATTCCCCGGACGCGGACAATAATGCGAAGCTGCTTCGCTTGCTTGCAGACGTGCCGCTGGAGAAGCGGACTGCGCGCTTTCGCTGTGTCATCGCGCTCACGCCGGTTCCGGCGAAGGAGATTAAGAACGTCTCGCCCGTTTGTTATGCGAATGAATTTGAGCTGCAGACGCAATTATTTGACGGCGCCTGTGAAGGGCGAATTCGTTTCGAACCGCGCGGCCGGGACGGTTTTGGCTATGACCCACTGTTTGTGCCCGACGGTTTTGACGAGACGTTCGCCGAGCTGGGAGACGATGTGAAAAACAAGCTAAGCCATCGGGCGAGGGCGCTTGAAAAGTTCAAAGGTAGTTTTAATGGTTTCGAGAAATAATGTTGTGAGAGGATTGGACGGCTCGATCGGCTCATTTTAACAAACCATTGATGTTCAATTTTTTACGCAGGAGTCCGTTATCGGCGCACATGCGCAGGCGGCCGTCGGGCAATTGTTTAAGAAACATTTCGCCGCCCGAACTTTCCACCATCAGGCTTCCGGCGGCAATGTCCCAGATATTGATCGTGCGTTCGATGTAAGCATCCAGGCGGCCCGAGGCGACATAGGCCAGTTCCAACGCGGCCGATCCCATGATGCGGACCTTTTTTGCCCGCCGCGCTATCTGGTTCAGATGGGGAAGGCTCTTTTCGAGATTCTCCCGGCTCTTGGAAAATCCCATCGCGACGATGGCATCGCTCACATTTCCCCTCCTGCTCACGCCTACGGCGCGGCCGTTTAACCTTGTCTTTCCACCCTGGCGAACCGTCCACAACTCTTGAGTAAAGGGATCGTAAATGACGCCGACCAAACTTTCATACGCTGACGGCAGAGCGGTTGTGGATCGCGCGGCTTTTTTTTCTTTTGCCTTTTTCCTTTGTAGCGCGATAGACACCGCCGCGTGAGGCATTCCAAAATAGAAGTTCACTGTGCCGTCAATCGGGTCCACGACCCAGCGATATTCGGCATTTATGTCGCCTGAACAGCCTTCTTCGCCCAACAGTGGAATGCCTGGGAACGACCGGCGCAGGAGGGATTCGATTGTCTTCTGGCAGCGCACGTCCAGTTCCAGTTTGATATCGTGTGCATCGAGTTCCTTGATTTTTTTTGGCGAGTTCCAATTGTCGCGCATGAGTTTTCCGGCGGCGCGCGCGGCCTCGACGGCCGCCCGGCATGCTTCAGTCAAATTCATTTATATTTTATGCCATTAAACGAACGAGGGGTCGAGAAGATTGGCGGGGATCACGGATTGTGCCCGCCCCAGTGACTTATTTTTCCGCCTGAAGTGCGTCCCATGTTTCCGTATAGAGGGCAAGAACAGCCGGATGGATGGCAAGGTCGCGCGGAAGTTTGCGATATTTGATCAGTTCAATGACATCGGCCTTATCTTTGAGGCGACGATTTGGACTGCCTGACCAACTGTCGAGTTTGAGCGAAATCAATTCTTCGAGAGAAATAATTTGCGGCGTGTCAGCGACTTTTTTGGCCTCGGGAAACGGGACTTTGCAACCCGCTTTCAGAACCCGGCCCGCCGGCAAAAGGTCTATTTTAACTTCGTTGCGCCGGTCCTCGACGCGGTCATGAATGCCATGGATTCGGCAAAACGGTCCGGTCATGCTTGCTGTCAAAATCTCCACGGCTTCCAGCACATCCGGCACGACAATATCCACGTCAATAGTCACGCGAGGGTAGCCGTGTTCCTGCACAGCCAGGCCACCGACGATCAGATGGGGAATATCAAAGTGCGCCAATGTCATCACCGCTTCACGAGCAGTTTCAATGATGCCGCTCGTGCCGGTGTTCTCGCGCAAAATGTAAGCCTCATGGTTCACATTAGAATACTAACAGAATCGATGTACTCGTCCAATGGCAAAGGCTACTGAACAATTTCGGTTCCAATGCCCTCGTCGGTAAATATTTCGAGGAGGACGGCGTGAGGGACGCGGCCATCGACGAAGGAAACCTTTTCCACGCCGGATTGAATCGCGGCAACCGCGCTGTCCACTTTCGGAATCATGCCCTTGTCGATGACGCCGGTTTTTTTGAGATGTGCAACTTCGGCCGTTTTCAGGTGTGGAATGACCGAATCGGGCATCTTTGGGTTGCGCAACAGCCCTGGGACATCGCTCATGAAGACGAGCCGTTTGGCATTGAGGGCGATCGCGGCGCACGCGGCCGCGACGTCGGCATTACAGTTGTAAATTTTCCCGTCTTCACCCCGGGCTGTCGGGCTGATGATCGGAGTAAAACCGCACCAGATGCTTTCCTTTAACGGCGCCACGTTTACTTCCGTCACTTCGCCCACGAAGCCAATGTCAATTTTTTGGCCCGGGTTTTGCGGGTCGTCGAGCAACAGTTTGCGGCACTTGAAAATATCCGGCCCGGCGAAACCCACAGCATTGCCGCCAAGGGCGTTGATGGTTTTGACGATTTCGGGGTTGATCTCGCGCGATAAAACGTCGTCCACGATTTTGGCCGTGGCTTCGTCGGTGACACGCTGGCCTTGCACGAAGCTGGCGGCCAGGCCGGCCTTTTCCATTGCGCGGGTAATGGCCTTCCCGCCCCCGTGCACGACGATGGGATCAATCTCCACGGCTTCAAGGAACACAATGTCACGGGCGACACTGGCGCGGGTGTTTTCGTCCGGAGAATCCATGAAACTGCCTCCATATTTCACAACAAAGGTGGCCCCGCTGAATTTTTGGATATATGGAAGCGCCTCGAGAAGCGTATCGGCTTTGGCTATTAAGTCCTGCACGCGACTAGGAAAAGGGAAAAACCGAAAAAGAAAAAGTCAAAATTCAAGGGAAGCTTCATGTAAAAAGGATATCCCAAAGTTGTCGAGGCCAAATTTGATTTGCGCATCCGGTCATTGCCTGAAAAGATTGTTGAAATCGAAGCCAAAATGCAGACGAAAAATTCGAGCGAATTCCCGATTGTGATCTTGCCGAAAAGCTGAATCCCCATACTGAAGTCGGCGATGTCTATTTTTCAACGATTTTTCCAATGGTTTCACGGCCAGCGTAGTTCCACGCGCCTGAGTTTTCTTCTCCAGATTACTTGCCGGATCGGCTTTGCCATTTTCTCATTTATCTGGACGCCGCTGTTGTTGGGCAGCATGGGCAAATCGCTGAACGGCTTGTTCCTGAATTTCCAAAAAATCACCTCGCTCGGGGGCCTGGGCGATCTTGGAATGGGGGATGTGGTCAACATCCGCACAAGCCGGTTGCTGGGACAGGGCCGCGAGCCGGAATTGCGGACGTTTCTGGCAACGGCGCGCGGAAATTATCTGGTCATGGCTCTCTTCAGCGCCGTGGTCTTCTTCACCCTGTCGCCGCTCCTGCTTAAGGCCCTGAATTTTGCGGGCGACCCGCAAGTGGGTTCGCTGACCATGATGGCGATGGTGGGCGGCCTCGCCATTGCTTTTGTCATCCTGAACAGCTACATCAACAATGTCAATTATGGCTCCGGCAATACCGCCTGGCCGGTAGTGCCGACGTTTCTGCTGGCGCAATTTGCCATTCTGGGTCATTGGCTTCTGGCGCGGCATCAGTTTCCACTTTGGGCGCAATACATTCCTTATGTGGCCAGCGCCCTCCTGATTCACGGCATGGGCTGGTTCTATGCGAAAATATCATTTCCTTCCCTGGCGAGGGTTTGGCCTTTGAATTTCAACATCAGGCAATCCGCCGAGTTGCTAAGCACAAGTTTTTGGGTTTATCTCGCCGCCGTAGCCAGCAGTATTTGGTTCACTACGGACATCCTCCTCATCACGGCCCGGTTTGGACCGCAGATCATTCCCGCCTATCAATACAATTCGAAGCTGTGTGAGATTGCGCTTTTTTTTGTCAACAGTGCCAACCTGATGAGCGCTCCCAAAATCACCCAATGGATGGCATCGCCAGATGACGCCAAGCGCGAGCGTGGGATCCAGGAAACGACGCGTGTGAACCAATTTCAGACCTTTGTCGGCTGTTGCGCCGCCCTGGTGTATTTGCAGGGAAACGACGCCTTTATGAAGCTCTGGCTGGGGCGGGATTTTTTGGTGCCGCTATATTGGCAGGCGGCATTTGGTGGACTTCTGGCCGTAAACAGTGCTGGATTGATGGGCACGGTCCTTGCCTATCGCTGCTGCGAAGGCGGAATCCGATATAGCGGCGTGGTCGCGCTGCTTGCCTCGGTGATAAACTTTGGATTGGCTTTCGCCGCGGTGAAATCCAGTTCGTTCCTGGGGATGAACTGCTCCATTTTTGCGGTAGCCCTGTCGGCAGTCATGATCCAAACGGTCTATCAACTTGCCCTGGGACGGTATGCAGCGCGGCAACTCGGCCTATCCTGGTGGAAAGTGTCGGTAAAACACTGGCTGCTGGCGATGGCGACGCTCGCTTTCGGTCTTTTAATCCGAACTTTCGTACCACCGCACAATCTTGCCAACATCAGCCTGCTGATTGCAGCGGACACCGGTGTCCTCGTGATTGTCCTGCGAATCATCGGAATCCGATTGAAGGATTTTCAACAGGAAAAGGATATCTTTTTGTCCATGTTCAAAAACCGGGACCGCTGAATGCACATGGAGACAAGGTAAAACCAATCAACCGTTTACTTCTTTCCTTCTGCAACCAGGAGCACTCCCATCGTCATTCCTTCCGATTCCTGTGCAATTTTTAACCTCGAAGTAGCCCGAGGTTCACCTGCCGATAATTCGGCATAAATTCGGTGAAGGCCGAGTAAACGCCTGGCGTGAAGCAGCCTGGCGGCGGTCATCAATCGTGTCTCAGTGAAAAATTGGTAGTAGACCTCAACGTCCCTGAAAAGATCCCTGAACAATGAAACCAGTTCCCGTTCTCCGGGCTCGTAAAGATGGTATTGATTGCTTTCGCTTTTGCCGCCGACGCGCCGATATGGAACTGAAATGATCGCCTTTCCTTCAGCCTTAAGACAGCGGTGAATGGTGCGGACACCCGCCTGCCAATCTCCAAGGTGCTCCAGGACCTCCAGGCAAACGATAAATGAAAATTGGTCGTCATTAAACGGAAGCTTTCGCGCATCGGCTTGGATAATGTCAGCCTTGCCGTCAGTTCGGCGGCGCGCCGCATCTACGGTATCCTTGTCGTAGTCAATACCATTATAGCTTGCAGCTTTGGCGATCAGTTCCTGGCTGAAGACCGCCGCGCCAACGCCAATTTCGAGAATGGTTTCACCTGCTGGCAAACGATCAAGCACAAAATCGTATCGAGCCCGATGCATCACAACTTGAAAAGAATCTTCGCAAGCTTCTATATTTACTCGCTCCATATTATTTCTGAGATTCCGGGCACATCCCACAAGTCTAACATTTTGTTGGCCGTTTTGTCGATGTTCAAAAAGGAATCAAGGAATCTAGCCATAAGCACGCTCACGCTATTGAGCAGCTTGTCAGACCTTTTGATTGAGGATGAACGTGTAATTCTCCCCTTCCAGGCAGATCGATTTGTAACCACGGGCGATTAATTTGAATATGACGCGGATGGTCTGGGAACGACGGATGCCCGGTATGATAGAATGATGGAACTCCACGCTGAGCTGGTGAACGGGTATTCGGCGCTTCAGAAAGTCGTCAATCACCTCGTATTCGCTGCCCTCGATATCCAGCTTGAGGAAATCGATATGATCATGGTGGTTTTGACGCATGAGTGAGAGCAAATCTGTGCAAGGCACCTCAATTTTGACACTGGAATTGTGTTTCGCAGACCAATCTCCCTGAAGCGGCGACGCTAGTTCCAGCGTGCCTGTGCGTCCAGAGAGGGCCAATCGGAAATAATGAAATTGTGGAATATTATTTTCCGGCAATGCCATCGTTTTCAGCCCCATGGGTGACGGATCTAAAAGTACAACCTCGCAGCCAAATCGCCGGACAAGTTCATGTTCGAATGAAATATCACTGCCGACGCCGCCGCTGTAAATGACACTGTTGGCATTCAATCCATCCGGACAGATCGTCCACGGGCAAACGGAGCCTGGCGCACAAAGAGTGGCCAGTTCGAAACGGCGGCTCAATATCAGGCCAAAAAAAAGCCGGTAACGCAGATCTCTAATGGACTTTGGGAGTTTGAGCACAAAATATCTCTCGGAGATTATTAGATCAGTTCAAGCTCAGTCAATCGGCTGATGAATTCCGCCTGAGGATCGTCAAATGGCGCGTATTCGGCACGGGCCACATCATGAAAGTTTTTGGAAGGAAGTTCAAGGGCGCGGGTCAACAGTCTTCCACAATTTTTTGTCCTCAACGATGAATGACATGCCCGCGCAATGAAACTGGTAATAAGGCGAAAGGTGGAAATCCGGATTTTCTTTCAGAAACTCAGCGCAAGCGAGCCGCTCGCCCGCGAGGGCGGTGGACGAGTAACAAAAATAGTCGTCAAACGCGAGGATCGTTCCATGCTTAATCCGCGAGGCGAGAAAATTCAAAACCGTCCTGGTCGAGCTGTACAAATCGCAGTCAATATAGGCGAACGCAATGGATTCGGGAAGTTTTACGCCCTGTGGGGCCTGTTTTGGCGGCATTAATGTTTCTTCATAGAAACCTTCAACGACATGGTATTCGGACTCCAATAATCCGGCCTCTTTGCAGAAGCGCTTGAATTCTTCCACGCCGGTTTTGTAGGCACCTTCGACCCAGCGGGGATGCTGGTCTTCCGCCCCTGAGGGCGCAGGCAAACCGCGAAATGAATCAAAGGCCCACATGTTGCAATTAAATTTGACCTTCCGGGACTCCTGGTACGCCGGAATAAAAGAACCTCGGCCGCAGCCAAACTCAGCATAGTCTCCTGTAATTCCGTTGTTCCCCAATATGCTGAAGGCCTTCCGCATAAACTCACGGCTTGATGCCGCATCTACTTCCACCGCGCGGCTAAAATCATTCGGAAATACTCGAGTCAGAGTCTTGTACACTGGCGCTTTGACAAACTCCGGGACATATCTTCTATAGGCTTTTCGAAGATAATCTCTTTGGTACAAACCACGAATAAAACTATTCATAATATTTTAAACATCGTGACCGGCTGGTCTAATTAGAAAAAAGCGTTTTTGGATTATCAAGCTGTTTCATGCGAGGCCAATGCTTTGAAGCTGTGTGATAAAATTTTTCTCAAAATAATCAAGCGAGAGCGGTTCCAAATTGGCCAAGACGCGCGGCTGCCAGCCCGGCGAAAGAATTTTATCGGCCCATTTTAAGATTGCATCCGCAGTGGCTTGCGCGTCACGAATGGGCACGACTTCCCCGCTGAGGCCGGGTTGGACAAAATCATCCGCGCCGGTATGGGGCGTTACAATAATTGGCAAACCGCATGCCATCGCTTCGCAAGTCACCCGCGCCAGTCCCTCTTCCAGCGAAGGCAAAATAAAAATGTCGGCCTCGCGGAGTTGTTCCGCCAATTGGGCGTACGGCATCGCGGGCAGCCATTCAATCGGCAAATCGCCAAATTTAGGCAGAATGTCACGCATGCTGTCCTCGATGTTCCGCCTTAGTCGCAGACGAGCGTTGGGAATTTTGTTTCGCACGATGCGGAACGCCTCCAGCAAATACGGCGTGCCCTTGCGCAATGACAGGCTGCCAGTGTTGATGAGAGTCAGAGGTCGATTTTTCGGGCGCGGTTCTTTTGCAGGGTGAAAGAGCGAAAAATTAAACGGCGGGAAAACGACTTTCAATATTTGTTCCGGCTTGAATCCGCGTGCGAGAAATGAATTGGTTACATACGAGCTTGGCGAAAGCACGTAATCCACTCCTTCTTCCAGCATTGTTCTGGCGCGCCCATACCAGTAGGTCGGACCCGGCGGCAAGGGACATTTCCAGCGACGATGTTCGTCACTGATGATTTTGAAAAAATTTTCGATATGAGAATTTCCGGCTTCGAGAAGCGTCTTGCCCCCATAACGGCGCACAAACCGGAAACATTCGTTCACAAGACCGGAGCCTGAAATAATATGGCCCCCGGGCTGGAGTTGCCTTAGCACCCAACGGTCGAACCACGGGAGCAACCGATAACGGAAAGATTCGGCCTTGAATGGCGACATTGTTTGTGCAGCGATGTAAGCAGACAGACCGATGAGCGGATTCAACCGCGTCCTTTCCGGTGGGACCCGTGCGATGCCACGCCGCGTGCCCAAGGCAATGAATCGCAGTTTCCCAACTTGGTCCAAAGCGCGCGCCATGTCATCACAACTGGTGCGAATCGGCGTGGCAACGACGAACGGGCTTGATTGTCCTGGACCTTCTGCCACAGATTAGTCCTCTTGCCGAGCCGCGACATTGCCTGGGCGTGGACCTGGAATTGCCCGGCAGCGTGGCAAAGGCCCTCTGACCCGTTTTCTGATTTGTTCTTCCACAACTATTGCGAATACGAAATAGCTTCGTAAGGCGTCCGATATTTGCCCACCATTTTCGCAATTGTTGTTCCTTTGTCGAGAACGGATTACCGCCCGCGAACGGCTTGCGGGACGGCCGAATTTTCGCGCAACAGTTGCTCTGAAATATAAAAATTCATAAGCTCAACGCTCGAACAGAAAAACTGCTGAATGATATTGCGCCCTCAGGACATCACGATAGCTGTCACCGTTTATAATCGCCGCGATTTTGTCCTGGACGCCATTGAGAGCGCACTGGCGCAGTCCGTTGCGGTCAGCGTGATTGTTGTTGAAGATTGCGGACCGGATCCTGGTTTGCGGGATTTTATTCTAAAAAAGTTCGGCAACCGGATTGAATATTTCCGCAATTCAAAAAATCGGGGGCTCTTCGACAACTGGAACGCGTGTGTCGAAATCTGTCGGACTCCCTGGCTGTCGATCCTGCACGACGATGATTTATTACTTCCCAATTTTGTGGCAAAAATGCTTCATCTCGCGGAAGCGGCGCCCGACCGGGCGTTATACCATAGCCACGCCTCAATCATTGATGAAAATGGAAAAACCGTCTCAATGCCGTCGGTGACATGGGACAAAGGCTGGCGCGAAATTGATTTGCTTGAAATGGCCGATCAGGATTTTTTTATGTACTTTGCCGGAAATTTATTTTCGATCGAGGCGGCGAAGGAGATCGGGGGATTTCGGCCTAATTCCTACTATTCCGGCGACTGGGATTTTTGGTTCAGGCTGGCTTTGCATTCCGGCGGAGCGCGAACAGCGACGGTGGTGGCAATGACACGGGTGCACTTCGGCCCGGAACGCGGCACAACGCGCGTGGACCGAATGGGCTGGCGCTGGGCACTTGAAAATGCTCAACGCAAACGGGATCTCGCATTACTCGCAACTCAGAAGGACATTCATGTTCGATTTGACCGTGTCAAACATTTGAATAAAAGCCCGATCCCGTCCCGGTTGTTGCTACAGAACGCAAGGAATTATTCGCGCCGGATTTTAAAATACAACGCATGGCTGTTCACGCACAGCAAACCGCCTCATTTTCGCTACGCCGTTTTGCAATGGCTGGTGCGATTTTTCGGGGAAAAAGCCCTTTGGCTTCTTTCCTGGCGCTTCCGCCGTTAAAATGACGGAAGAGCGATTAAAGCGACCCGCCAACTGAGGGCCAGGGCATTTAATGGCGGTGAAACCTGCGGTTTAAATCATTGGCTGAGCATTTTTCCGTGGGCGCACCTGCGCCGGATTGCCGAACGCCAAACAGCCGTCAGGCACATCTTTTGTCACGACCGCACCCGCTCCGACGACAGCTCGGTCTCCGATAGTGACCCCTTTCAGGATGGTAGCACGAGCTCCAATGAATACCCCACGGCCGATGCGGACCGGTTTGGCGCGGAAAGCCGGGTCGAGCCCCCAGCCCCACTTTCCCTCGGGCAGGTGAAAATCTGTATCCAGAATCACCGTTCCGGAACCCATGATGGTGCCTTCGCCCACGCGAACCGAAACGGCAGCGCAAATCACGGTTGCACTGATTCCAACGCCAGAATCAAGAATCAATTCCGCCTGATTCGAAAGCGTTCTTAAGACACAGGGCTGGAAACAACCCATTAGATTTGAGCGAAGCGCACTGCAAACTCTGACGCCATCCCCGAGAGCCATTCGCGAACCCTTCGCGATACTGATGATGGGGCGGCCGGCAAACCCCGTTCCATGCCCCAGGGAGCATCCTTTGAGACGGGCTTCAGCCATCCATAGCACGGAAACGGACTCGCGTCCGAATTGCAGGAGGCTTCCGATTCGTTCCGACCAACTTCGCTGCGGCATGGTCACTGACTACCTGAAATTCGGCGAACGAAAAAGTTAATTTTGATCATGATTGCCGGCAGGCGGACCGGCAGTTCCGCCCTGCCAAAGGAATCGTACGCGCTACCGCCGTGCTTGTCGCTCGTTGCAGAAGCTGATATTTCTGTCAGGAATGAGAATTGCAAACCTGATCATGGACATGCGCGAGGTTCAACGCAGTTACGGCGAAACCATGCCTCGCTATCCCGGCGGGTCCGCTTCCCTTCTTGACGGTTTTGCTAAACTGCCGGAAGCGGAGGTGCACGTAATTTCCTGCATCCAAAAGCCCATGCAGGCGCCGAAAAAACTGGCGGACAATATTTGGTGTCACAGTCTTCTGGTGCCCAAATTCGGCTGGCTTCGCACAGGTTATCAAGGATGCGTCCGGGCCGTTCGCCGGAAATTACTGGAGTTGCAACCGGACATCGTGCAAGGGGATGGGACAGAACGGGAATGCGCCATCAGTGCCGCTTTCTCGGGCTTTCCCAATGTTGTTGCGATGCAAGGCATCATGTCCGAGCAGGCGCGTTTGAATTCCCCCCGGATTGGCTCGTATCTCTGGCTGACGAAACGAATTGAAGATTTCGTCCTTCCTCGCACGGATGGCGTGCTTTGCAATTCCTCCTATACCGAGAATCTGGTCCGTTCCCGCTCTCGCAAAACCTGGTTGATGCCGCATCCGCTCCGGCAATCGTTTATCGACCCGCCTCCGGCGTCCGGTTCGCGCGGTTGCGTTTTGTTAAACGTTGGGATGATTTCTCCAAGAAAGCGGCAGTTGGAACTGCTCGATGTGGCCGAGGCGCTCCACCGCCGGGGATTGAAATTTGAATTTCGTTTTATTGGTTACATTTATTCCGCCCCCGGCATCGCCTACGGCGAAGCATTTAAGAAGCGCATCCAGCCAATGGAGGCTGCCGGCTATGCGCGTTATGTGGGCGCGCCGGATGATGATGAACTACTCCGGCAATTCGATTCAGCGGCAGCCATGGTCCATTTCGCCTCGGAGGACGCGGCGCCCATGACAGTACTGGAGGGAATCGGGCGTGAATTGAAATTCTTCGGCGCGCGGCAAGGCGGGGCCATTGAAATCACGCAGGATATGCCGGGCGTGGAGCTTTTTGACGTCAACGATTGGGCTGGATTGACAGAGGCCATCGCGTGTTGGATTGCGCAGGGCCATCCGCGGCCGAGCGGCGCGGCAGCCCTCGTCCGCGAGAGGCGCAGCCCTATCGTCCTGGCAAAACGGCACATCGAGATTTACCAGGAGGTGATTGAGGAAGCGAAAAGCAAGGGATAGGGCGAGCAACTTCACGAAGTTGATGTCGACTCGTGGGGTGGCGGACCGGGAGGTCCGCCCTACCACAGTTTGAGTCATCGGCGTGGCTCAGATGAGATACGACGGGCCGCTTCGGCCACAGCTTCCCGGCTGGAATAGCGCGGTTTCCATCCCAGTGCGGTAAGGGTCTCCGTAGCAATAAAATTTGAAGTCGCGTCCCCTTTCCAGCCGACTTTGCCGCCCGTATAGTTCTGTTTGACGCCTTGCAACCCCATGACCTCAAATATGGCCGTGGCTGTTTCATTCACGGAGATCGCGTCCTGGTTGCCGATATGGACAAGATTGTAGTTCTTTTCCGTACTGGCCATCGCAAATAGCATGGCCTCCACGCAATCATCCACCAGGACAAAAGAGCGTCTCTGCGAGCCGTCGCCCAGAATTTCCAACTGAGTTGGATCGTTTTGCAGTTTCCTGACAAAATCGTGCACCACGCCGTGGTCCATGCGCCCGCCAATGATGCCTACAAACCGAAATAAAACCGCGTGAAAATCATAGGTGTGCGCCCAGCCGGAGATCAGGCCCTCAGCCGCGAGCTTCGCCCCTCCATAAAGGTTCAAGGGGATCATGGGGCCGTGTGACTCAGAAGCGGGCGCTTTGCCCATCTCGCCAAAAACCGTCGTGCTGCTCGGGAATAATATGTTGCGGATGCCGTTCCGGCGCATGGATTCCAAAACGTAAAACAATCCCATGATGTTCTGTTCCACGTAGCTGTCCGGATGCTCCGCCGCGGAACGAATGTCGCTGTCATCGCAAAAATGAAAAATGATTTCGTGTCCGGGCACGGCCTCATTCACTTTTTTACGGTCGCGGACTTCGGCCTGGATGAAACGGAAATGGGGGTGCTTTAAGACCGCTTGCAGGTTGGCCATACGGCCCGTTTGCAGGTTGTCGAATACCGTCACGGATGCGCCCTGCTGGATCAACCGCTCCGTCAAATGGCTTCCAATAAAACCCGCGCCTCCCAAAATTAATACTTTCTTGTTGTTCAGGTTCACGCAAATTACGATTCCAAAAGTCGAACCGGCAGTAAATCATAATCGCCATGTCGGAAATCAAATTCCTTGTTTTTGAACGTCTGAGTGCCTCAAGGCATCTAAAAGCAATCGCCAGCTCGGACTTTAACGTTTTTAATTGTTAATTCAACAAAGAGCTAGTTGCGGAACCCGGAAACGATGATAGAATACGCGCCTTAATGAACAATGATCCCGCCAATGTAGCTGCGGCCCTGCGCTCTCTCGTTGTGTACGCAGCGTGCGCGGGCCTCGCGATTATAATCGGCGTCCTGATGCTCAATCCGCTGACGTACTCGGCCCTGGGTTTTATCGGGATTTTGTGCGCAGTATTGTTGATTCCCGTATTTATGAAGTGGCATCGTCCTCTGATGCTGTTCTGTTGGAGCATGCCGGTCATGATGTTTTTCATCAAAGGGGATCCCAACCTGTTCCTGGTAATGATTACGCTGAGTTTGACTGCCACGGTTGTCGAACGCGCCATAGGCCAAAAGCGGTTCTTCAAGGTGCCGCAGATTACCTGGCCCTTGATTTGCCTGATTGGCGTTGTGTTGATCACCGCCAAGTTCACGGGCGGCCTGGGTTTGAGGGCATTTGGTTCGGAAGTTTACGGCGGCAAAAAGTACATCTTCTTGATCGTTGCCATTTTGGGTTATTTTGCGATTGCCTCAGTGCCGATACCGCCGGAAAAGGCGCGAAAATACGTGGCCTTATATTTTGCGGGCGGGACTTTATGCTTTATCCAGGACCTTTACCCTTTTGCGCCCGGCTTTCTTCATCCACTCTTTTGGCTGATTCCCCCTTCGTTCTATAGCGTCGAATTCGAGGGGGGAACGACACGTCTGGCGGGCACTGGCGCTGCCGGGGTGGCCTTGACGAACGTTCTAATCGCGTGTTACGGTCTTCGCGGCATTTTCCTTTCGGGAAAACTATGGCGGCCGGTCGTCTTCTGCATTGCATTCATTCTGATCTTCCTCGGCGGTTTCCGGTCCGCGATCATTGGAGCCACGGCAACGTTTTTAATTGTTTTCTTTTTGGAAGGAATGCATCGGACCCGAATGCTTCCGGTCCTGGTCATATTCGGGCTGCTCATCGCCGGACTCGTCATTCCACTGGCTTCGCACTTGCCATTTACGTTCCAACGGGTTCTTACCATATTGCCACCGTCTATCGTGCAGGTGAGGTCGGATGCGCGATTGGACGCAAAGGAAAGCTGGGAGTGGCGGGTTAACATGTGGAAGGCACTCCTGCCGCAGATCCCTGAACACCTTTTGTTGGGAAAAGGCTATGCTATTTCGGTGGAAGATTTTAACACTGAAATGGGTGGGAACGCAGCGGTACAGTCCGCGGATCCCGCGCAACAGGCCCTGGCGCTTTCAAGCGATTACCACAATGGCCCGCTTTCGGTGGTTTTGCCGTTTGGCATCTGGGGTGTGATAGCGGTTGTATGGTTCCTGGCGAGCGGTCTATGGGTGACGTATCGAAACTATCGTTACAGTCCCCCGGAATTGCAAACCATCAACGCGTTTCTATTTGGCACATTCATTTGGCTGGTCATCAACTTTTATGGGACTGCTCTGGCATCCGTTATGAGCGCTTTTACCGGCCTTTTGGGGCTGAGTGTGGCGATTAATCGCGGGGTTCGTCGCCAACCTGTGGAACAGAAAAGGAATATTCCTTTCTCCATCCCGCTACGCGCGCGGGCGTTACGGCCCGCGTCCGCGCCCCGGTTCCTGCCACCGAACCGGCTTGGAACTGGAAATTAAAACAAAAAAGGCGTGTTCAAAACAGGGCGAGTAAAAGTTCGCCCGCACCTCAAAACTCAGGCATTAAATTAACAGGCGGCCCGGGACAATTCTTTCAAAAAAACCGGTGACGGGATTGCGAATTGACAAACCGGTTGGATGGACACAGCCTGCGATCTGCAAACTGTCAACGAACATGCCACAGCGTGCAATCATCAAACCCGACATTCGACCGCGCTTGAGGATTGTTGCCGGTAAAAATATCGCGTTTGGTCCGGGCAAAGCCGACCTTTTGGAGGCACTGGAAGAATCCGGATCTATTACTCGGGCGGCGGACAAGCTGGGTATGTCCTACATGCGGGCATGGACGCTCATTCGGACGATGAACCGGTGCTTTTGCGAACCGCTGGTGGAAGCGGTGCGCGGGGGCATACGCGGAGGTGGTGGGGCGCGCCTGACGCCAGCGGGCCGACAGGTCCTGGAACTGTATCGGCAGATGGATGAAAAGTGCCTGGAATCGGTCCAACCGCAGTGGAGGAAGTTGCAAAAATTGCTTGCTACAGGATAATCCGCCGCCGGTCGGTAGTTATTGCGACCCCCGCGAAGAATGTGTTTCAAGCGGTCGGTCTTTTGCGACAGACAAAAACCTGTGAGACGCCGAATCTCTTTAGGAAAAATGTATTTTCCAGGGTACGGCCCATAAATCTCAGTAGCGGCCGAAAAGGCTTAAAAATGCCAGGAAGCCTGCCGGAAATACCTTCAAAGGTCGGCCAAATGAAGGTTCGCTCAACAATTGTGAAACCGGTCCGCTCCAACATTTTTCTCAACTGCCCTTGCCAATAATTCCTGGCATAGGAGGCATAGAAGCATTCGCCCAGTTTGACAGGCAGGTAGGGGACAAATGGCAACCAATAGACACGCCGATTAATTACCTTCAAGGTGATGCCATGGGTCTCGAAAGGAAACCAGCGGTTAGGCGAATAGACAAAAAGCAGACCTCCTGGTTTTAATATACGATGAACTTCACGCAGGACTTGTTCATCGTCGCCAACATGTTCCAAAACTTCGTTGAGCAAAGCATAGTCCCACTCGTCGTTGGAATAGCTCAGATTTTGCAAGTCGCCCTGGACAACCCGTTTTCTCAGGAAGTCATCCGACTGAATTTTGTCCACTGCCTGTTGTTCGTACTCAATGCCGTAAGCGTCCAGACCCAGTCGCTCGCATAGCGGTCGAACATATTGGCCAATGCCGCAACCGCAATCCAGCATACGCCCGCCCCCGGGAGCCAAATGCCGTGAAATGATGGTGAGCCGTCTGTCTAATGTGACCGGCTTGGCCGTGCTGCAACCCGCAAGGCGGGCATCTTTAAAAACACTGCTCATTTTCAGACGGGATATTGAGAACTTCCCTTAAAGTTTCGTGTTGGCCGGGCCTGACAAATTGGAAACACTTCGCATTTTCAAATTGGAATATCTGCCATGATTTTAAACATTTATGTACCGGGCTGGTAAAGCTTTTTCGTTTTTGGGAATCCTTCTGGCACACAATCGAAACCAAAATTTAAAATTTCAAAACTTGCTCACAGCGCCGGTTCCTGCCATCGGTATTGGCCAGTGAAGCAATTTGCCACAGTCACTGTGATTGGCCGCGATAAAACGGGTGTCATTGCCCGGGTAACCAACCTGCTTTTTGAAGAGGGCGCGAACATCGAGGCGCTGGAGGAACAGGTGACGCGCGGGCAATTCAGCATGACCCTTCAGGCTTCGTGGAAACAGGACGCCCTTAAAGCTAGTTCGCTTCAGGCCGGCCTGGCAAAGCTCGCCGCGCAACTGGGAATGGAAATTAAAATCCGATTCAGCGAATACAATCGGCGCCAGCGCTACGCAATCATGGTGACAAAGGAAACCCACTGCTTCGAAGCCCTTACAAAAGCTCGGCTGAAAGCTGAGCCGGCGCTGGTCATTGGAAATCATCCCGGTTTCGCACCCAACGCAGAAAAATTAAAATTGCCGTTCTTTCCCGTTTCATGGAACGACCGCGCCAAAGCCGAGGCGCAAGCGCTTGAAGTGCTGGAAAAACATGAGATCGATTTTGTTGTGCTGGCGCGCTTCATGAAAATCCTTTCACCAAACTTCGTGTGGCGTTACAAAAACAAAATTATCAATATTCACCCCTCTCTCCTGCCCAGTTTTCCCGGCCCTCAGGCGTATCGGCAGGCTTATGAGCAGGGAGTGAAAATCGCC
This sequence comes from uncultured Verrucomicrobiae bacterium, assembly GCA_963845665.1. GTDB lineage: Bacteria > Verrucomicrobiota > Verrucomicrobiia > Limisphaerales > UBA11358 > UBA11358. Next base: position 818,944 of record CAWJTA010000003.1, on the reverse strand, counting down.
GGAGTCACTGCCCATTTTGTTTCCATGCGGCTCGATGAAGGACCGATCATTGCCCAGGGCAGTTTCCAAATCCGCCCCCGCATGACGCTCAAGGACATCGTCACGCGTGGACAACAACTCGAAGCCGCGGTGCTGGTCAAGGCCGTGAAGCTTTACCTGGGAAAGCGGCTGGATGTGTATTGGGGTGTGGTGAAGGAGATCTGAACGTGCTGCGTTCTAAATTCCGTCGCCACATGTGCCCTCAAGGTCCTCTGCATTTACCACCAATGGGACCAGCATTTTGCCGCAAATTTCGTCCTTTTCGGCCGCTTTTGGTTGCAAATCGATAAGCGCGAATTGGCTTCGCATTTCCATTTTGTCGACACCGATGTGAATCATCCGATCAACGTACTCAAGCAGTTCCTGGGTTGTTCTCATGCTAATTTCAATTTCGTTACCGCACCTATGAAAATCGCGCCTGAAGGTGATTTGCGCAATGTAATCGCAGGACATTCCAGTTCACTTTTGGGCAATCGTAACCGCCTGGCTCGTTGCGGATTGCGGCAGTCAAAGTGGATTGAGGGCGCCGAAAGTAATCTGCACACGTCGTGTCAAAATGCGGTGGATGACTTATAAACGAACGGCGGGACAAATGACTGCCGGCTGACAGCCTTATACCTTTTTAAGATCGGCCGCTTTTTCTCCAAAATTAATCGCCATCGCCCCGCCGACCAGATTGATGATCCTGACGTTGGTCAGCTTCAGTTCCCGCATCTTTTCGGCCACGCCCCATTGCGCCGGGTAATGTTTCAGGGATTCGAAGATATAGGCGTAAGCGTCCGCCCTGCCGCAAAAGAGCAGCCCGACGATCGGTACGGAACATCTCAAATGTGTGAAGTAAAGAGTCCGCCAGAGGGCATTGGCTGGTTTGCCGAAATCCAGGGCCACGATCCGAGCACCCGGCCTGGCCACGCGCACCATTTCGCGCAGGCCTGTCTCTAAATTGGACAAATTGCGCAATCCGTAGCCCACGGTCACGGCGTCAAATGAATTATCCGCGAAGGGAAGGTTTTGGGCGTCTCCCTGCATAAATTTCAGACGAAAGTTATGTGATTTTTCGAGGCGGTGACCGGCCACTTCGAGCATTTTCTCGCTAAAATCTAAACCCGTGACCTCGGCGCCCTGACCCGCCAGGGCAAAGGCGATGTCGCCGGTGCCGCAGCACAGGTCCAGGGCACGGTCGCCGGGCTTGACCGCTGCAAGGGCCGTAAGCTGGCGTTTCCAAAGACGATGCAGCCCAAAACTCTGCAAATCATTAAGTAAATCGTAACGCCGCGCAATCGTGGCAAACAGGTCGTCCACCCTCTGGGCCCGCCGCTCTCCCTGCGCGTAGAATATATTGCTCACGGTGCCAGTCTAAACTGCGCCTATGCCCGAATCAAAGCCCATAAATTAAATGATAAAAAGCCCGATATTGGTATGGATTTAGCTCTTTCACGCCTAAAACAGGTCGAAATAAGAATTTATGACGAAAACTGAAAATGCCGCGCCACGCAAAAGGCTTTTGGTGGTGGATGACAACGACGTAATACTTAAAACTATCGCGGTCAAATTGACCAACGCCGGCTTCGAAGTATTTACGGCCTCGGATGGCACAGAGGCCGTCGGCCTGGTCCGTAAACAGAAACCAGATTTGATTGTCCTGGACATTAGTTTTCCTCCCGATATTGGCGGTGTGCCCTGGGACGGTTTCCGCATTATGGAATGGCTTCACCGCGTGGACGAATCACGCAAGCTCCCTATCATTGTTATTACTGGCGGAGCCGGAGACAAGGACAAGGAACGCGCCCTGGCTGCGGGAGCCGTCGGATTTTTATACAAACCTCTCGACCATGACGAATTGCTCAAGCTCGTTCGCGCGACGCTCGGGATGCCCGTCGCCAATCCAGTCAAGTAAACTCGATAAATGGATGAGTGGATTGATGGGTTAATTGGATGGGGGTTTGTGGAGTTCGTGAAGGAGCGGCCCGATGTGCCTAAACTCACCGGAAGCGGACCGATATCACCATAATTAGTTGAATTTACGGGGACGAGCCGTCCCCGCCCACTTGCTTAAACAACTCCGGATCGAAATAATCCGCTTGCTATTCCCGAAGGTTTTTCTAAATTGATGTTCCACTTTGGATGCGAGCGTAGCTCAGTCTGGTAGAGCGTCACCTTGCCAAGGTGAATGTCGAGGGTTCGAATCCCTTCGCTCGCTCCACTTTTTCATTGGGTAACCCGCATCCTTAAATGAACTGGGTTTTCGAGATCCTTGCATCCGCAGTCTTCCTGGGAATTTACGACCTTTGCACCAAACACGCCGTACGCGAGAATGCCGTGACGCCCGTCCTGTTTTTCAGCACGGTCACGGGTGGGACCGTCTGGATAGTCCTCTATCTAATCCAAAGCGTTCATCCAGGAATCCTGCCATCCTCGCTGGTGACCGATCCCCTGACCTGGCAACAGCACCTGCAACTGGTTTTGAAATCGGCTATCGTGGCCGCGTCATGGGTGGGCACCTATTTTGCCATGAAACATCTCCCCATTTCGCTCGCCAGTCCCATCCGTGCGATGAGCCCATTGTTCACTTTCCTTGGCGCGGTTTTGATCCTTGGCGAACGTCCAACATTTTTGGAGAGCGTTGGGATTCTGACTACGCTGGCCTCCTTCGTAGGATTGTCCCTGCTCGGTGCCCGGGAGGGTTTCCACTTCCATCGCAATCGATGGTTTTGGTTTTTGATCGCCGGGGTATTGTTGGGGGCGGTCAGCTCGCTGTATGACAAATACCTGTTGGGCACTTTGAAATATTCCGTGCCGACGGTGCAATGCTGGTTCTCGATTTATCTGGTGCCGCTCTTTGCGCCATTCGCCCTGGGCTGGAAATTGCGCTGGTGGCCCCGAAACAAATTTCAATGGCGCTGGAGTATCCCGGCAATTGCCCTGGCCCTGCTGGTGGCGGATTATCTTTATTTCAGCGCCTTGCGACACCCTGCGGCATTGGTGGCCGTGGTCATGAGCCTGCGGCGCGCCAGTACCCTTGTAGCGTTTGCGGGCGGCCTGTACTTTTTCCGCGAAGCCAACGGCTGGCGAAAACTTCCCGCCGTCCTGGGAATCCTGATCGGCATCATTCTCACCCTGGTGGGTTGAAGAATCGGGAACAGCAATTCGTCAGTTTGTCAGGCTGCCAGTGGGCAACACATGAGCGTAAGCCGACCCGCTTTGACCGGTTCACAATTTCGAACCGCCGACTTCGCTGGAAGCAGGTGACTGTTCCCACATTGCGTCCAAATTCATGTTTGCCGTTTTCGCAGCGACAGCATCCGCTGAAGTGTAGTGGTAAGCGATTAAAATCCAAGCGACAAAGGGAACACACGAGCGCCCATCATTAATGGTTTTTCGCTTTCTTTCACATTGAGCGACCGGACAATGTCTGCTACTTTGAGGCTCTACAATCACCCCAAATCTATGAATAAACACCCGCTTTTTATCAATGGCGCGCAATGGACCATGGCTGTTGCCCTTGCGGTTGCTTGTTCCATCCCTGCACGCGCACAAAACACAGGTCCGCAATCTTTTAAAGATTCGCTTCCTTCGGCGGTTCCGCACTTGTCCGCAAACGGCCGGCTCCCTGCGGAAACACGCGTGAACCTTTCTATCGGCCTGCCCTTGCGCAATGAAGATGCCCTCAACAACCTGCTCAGTCAGCTTTACGACCCGGCAAGTCCCAACTATCGCCACTACTTGACCCGGCAGCAATTCGTTGAACAATTCGCTCCGGCGGCGTCCGATTATCAAACGGTCGCGAATTTCTTCGGCACTAACGGTTTTACGGTGGTGCAGCATTCTTCCCGCATGGTCCTGGACGTTAGCGCCCCGGTCGCGGACGTGGAGCGGGTTTTTCATGTGACGATGCGTACTTACCGGCATCCGAGGGAAAACCGGAATTTTTTTGCGCCGGACACGGTCCCATCACTTAATTTGAGCGTCCCCATCCTTCATATCAGCGGCCTGGATAATTACGCGGTAAAGCAGTCGAAAATAAGGAAAATGACCTCTTTGAAACGGCCGGCGAATACAGCGTCCCGTGCGACAAGCCATCAATTCGGGCCTGGTTCCGGACCGGAGGGCGGTTATATGGGAAACGATTTCAGGGCTTCGTACATTCCTGGCGTGTCGCTGACCGGGACGGGACAGACGGTGGGATTGCTGGAATATGACGGCTATTATCCGAGCGACATTTCTACTTACGAAAGTCTTGCCGGAGTGTCTGTTCCGCAAACTGTCGTTAACGTGGATGGTGGCGTCAACACTCCCGGATCCGGCGACGACGAAGTATCGCTGGACATTGAAGTCGCCATGTCCATCGCGCCGGGCTTGACCCAAATTGTCGTTTATGAAGCTCCGGCCACGGCCAGTTGGGAAGACCTCCTGGATGCCATGGCAAATGATACGGTGAATTCACCGAAACAATTCAGTTGTTCATGGGGCGATTCATCGCCGGACGTCCCAAACGTGACGGCCGAAAACATTTTCAAACAGATGGATGCGCAAGGGCAGTCGTTCTACAACGCCTCGGGCGACGGCGATTCGTTCGTGGGCGGTATACCGTTTCCATCCGAGAGCACCAACATCACCGAAGTCGGCGGCACAACTGTCAATACCAGCGGGCCGGGCGGCGCGTGGGTGAGTGAAACCACCTGGGACTGGGGCGGCTCCGGCCTGGCCGACAACAGCATCGGCAGTTCCGGCGGTGTCAGTGTGAATTATTCCATTCCGAGCTGGCAAACGAACATCAGCATGACGGCGAATGCAGGTTCGACAACGATGCGGAACGTTCCGGACGTGGCCATGACGGCGGACAACGTTTTTGTAGAGGCCGAAGATGGCACGGATGAAACCGTTGGCGGCACCAGTTGCGCGGCGCCCGCATGGGCTGCCTTCACTGCGCTGGCAAACGAGCAAGCCACGGCCTATAGCAAGCCGTCGGTTGGGTTCGCCGCTCCGGCAATCTATGCTGCGGGCAAAAGCGCCAGCTATCTCTCCGATTTCAACGATATTACGACGGGCAACAATTTTTGGGCTTACAACGTGACCAGTTTTCCCGCTATCCCCGGCTATGACCTGTGCACCGGGTGGGGAACGCCGTCGGGCGACAACCTGATTGATATGCTGGCCGGAGTGGCAGATCCACTGCAGATTTCGCCCGGCAAAGGATTCGTCGCAATTGGCCCGACGAACGGGGCTTTTAGCGCCAACACCCTGACATTTTCACTAACGAATTCCAGCGCCAGCTCCTTGAACTGGTCCCTCATAAATACATCCTCGTGGCTCAGTGTTTCTGCGTCCAGTGGCGCGCTGGCCTCTCATTCAGGCACTCACGCGACGGTAAGCTTGAATGCCTCAGCCAACTCCCTGCCTCCCGGCACCTATACCGCAGGCGTGTGGTTCTCGAATCAAACCAGCCACGCCGCGCGCACCCGTGAATTTGTCCTGGTGGCCGGGCAGAATTTGGTCCTGAACGGCGGCTTCGAAGAATATCCAGCCGCGCTGCCGAACTGGGTGCAAACCGGCGGCATTGGAATGTATGATGAGATACCATATCCCACTTTCAATTTCGATTTTGTTGATGATGGCACGCTTACCAGCTTTGCTTCTGCTGCCCCCTCTCCCCATTCGGGCACCAATTTTTGTGCTTTTGGTACCCCCGGAACGTATGGCTACATTTCACAAAACATTGCGACCGTCCCGGGACAGAGCTACACGCTTTCATTCTGGCTGTGGAACGCCCCGGATGGGACACCGACCGAGCGATTCCTTGTCAATTGGAACGCAAACAGCGGTACGCCAAACACGGTTTATAGTTTTTCAGACACCGAAGGCTTTGACTGGTCCAACGTGGTTGTGTCTTTGACCGCCTCCAGCACTAATACAATCCTCCAATTTGGCGCCCGGAGCGACCAAAGCGCGGACACCCTCAACAATAGTTTGCTCGGGTGGGGCAACTTTTTTGCTCTGGACGACATAACGCTTATGCCGACCGGATCGGTCAACAGTCCGAACATCGACTTGAGCATCGCTCAGGCGAGTCCGAATACCATTGCGTTGACATGGAACACCGTCTCCGGGCAGGTGTATCAGGTCCAATATTCCACAAGCCTGCGTTCACCCGATTGGATTAACCTGTCAACAAATACGGCCACCGGGCCAACCCTCAGCGTGACCACCACCATCGGCTCCAATCCACGTGGGTATTATCGGATTATCACGCCTTGATGGAAGAATATACAAGGCGGCCGGGCCTTTGCATGAGTTCAATGCATCCCTGGCAGCGGATCACTCCAACCGCCGCCGAGAGCGCGGTAGAGTTGCACAACCTCAGTCAATTGATTGAGCCGTGTTTGCACGAGCGTGTTTTCCGCCGGAAATAATTCCTGTTGTTGCTGCAGGACTTCATAGTAATTGGCATTACCCAGGCGATAACGTTCGGTGGCCACGTGGACCGCGTCCTGATAGGCGGATACGGCTCGGGCCTGTTCCGAAAATGCGATGCCGTATTTCTGGAACGATATAATGGCGTCGGACACTTCCTGAAAGGCATTGAGGATGGTTAGGTCATATTGCAGAAGAGATTCTTCGCGGGCAGCTTTGGCTTCCCGATACAGCGCCTTATACTGACCGGCGCGGAAGAGCGGTCCCGCCAATTCCGCGGACCAGCCCCAGGCACGACCGGTACCAGCGGTAATGGCGGTCAATGCCGGACTGGCCTGGCCGAACAGGGCGGTCAGGCTGATTTGCGGAAAGAAATTGGCGATGGCGACGCCGACTTGCGCGTTGGCCGAACGCAATTCCTGTTCGGCTTCGCGAATATCAGGACGCCGCCCCAGCAGGGCCGATGGCAGACCCGCGGGAATGGCCGGAACCCCCTGACTTTCCAACGAGGAACTGGTCCGCTGAATGATTTCGGGGTTTTGTCCGAGCAGGACGCTCAGTTGGTTTTCCTGCAAAACAATCTGGCGTTCAAAGTCCGGAATGGTCGCGGCGGCAGATTCCATAAGCGCTTCGGCTGCCGCAGTTTCCAATCTCGAGGCGACGCCGCCCTTTAATTCTTCATTGAAGAGCTTGAGACTTTGGCCAAAGGAATTTGTGGTATCGCGGGCGATTTGCAGTTGCCGGTCCAGGGCGAGCAACTGGAAATAGTCCTGGGCAACCTGGGAAATGAGCGAAATGGTAATGTCACGTCGGGCCTCCCGGGCGGCAAAATATTGGGCTCGTTGCGACTCGGTCAGCCTGCGGACCCGTCCCCACAAATCCACTTCCCACGATGCTTCGAGGTAGCCAACAAAATAACCGTTCTCTGCGCTCCTTGCGCCCCCCGGGGCGGAAGGGAAGGGAGTGGTATTGATGACATTTTTGCCGCGTGCGGCGGTTCCGTCGTAATTGGCCTGGGGGAAAAGCTCGGAGCGTGTTTCAAAAACCAATTGCCGGGCCTGTTCCTCGCGGGAAAACGCAATTCGCAAGTCATAATTGTTTGTCAAGGCGATGCCAATGAGGCTTTGCAAATTGGTATCGTGAAAAACCTGCCACCACGGCAAATCCGCAAATGTGTTGGTTGAAATTTCGGTCTCGCCACGGAATATCGCGGGCGTGTTTGCCGGCGGACGGTGATAATTGGGGCCGACGGCGCAGCCTGCGACGACGAGGATAGAACATAGTAGATAGAAGATAGAAGACGGTCGAGCGTGCAGCCGACTTCCATCTGCCATCTTCCGTCTTTTATCTTCCAATTCTGTGCTCATCCAGTGGGTTCGGGCGGAATATTCTCGTGTTTTTCCCTGGCTGTTTTGCTGCAGCGCACAATTCCCTGTTCGACGAGTGAAAACGCGACCGGAGTGAAAAAGACGCCGAAAAATACTGCGGTCAGCATTCCGCCAATGACGACCGTTCCCAATACCTGGCGCGAGGCTGCGCCGGAACCAGACGCAATCCAGAGCGGGACGCAGCCGAGGATAAACGCAAATGAGGTCATAAGAATAGGGCGCAGGCGGATACGCGCGCCGTTGAGCGCAGCTTCGGTAACGGTTTCTCCTTTTTCATATTCGGCTTTGGCAAAGGCGACGATGAGGATGGCATTTTTGGCGGCCAGGCCGATGAGCATGATCATGCCGATCTGCACATAGACGGTATTTTGAAAACCGCGCGCATACAGCGCCAGGAACGCGCCGATGACGGCCAGCGGCGTTCCCAGGAGAACGCTCACAGGCAAGGTCCAGCTTTCGAATTGCGCGGCGAGGATCAGGAAGACGCAAATGACGGAGAGACCGAACACCAGGCCGGGCGAGGTCCCTTGCGCCGCCTTTTGTTCCTGATACGACATGCCGAAATAATCGTAGCCCATGCCACTGGGCATCGTTTGCGCGTAGACCTGTTGGAGGGCAGCCATGGCTTGTCCGGAACTATAGCCGTGGGCTGCTGTGGCATTGATTTGCGCGCAGGGATATTCGTTATAGTGCAGGATGTATTCTGGACCGGTGATGTGCCGGACGTTCGTGAAGGCCGTCAGGGGCAATGCCTGGCCCTGATTGTTGCGCACGTAGAACTGTCCTATGGAACTCGCGTCCGCGCGGTATTGCTCCTCCGCCTGGATATAGACCTGCCATTGGCGTCCAAAACGGTTGAAATAATTGACGAAATACCCGCCCATAAATGTTTGCAACGTGCGATAAACGTCATTCACCGCGACGCCTTGCTTCAACACTTTGTCCCGGTCGACGTCGAAGAAAATCTGCGGGACTTCCGGCAAATAGGTCGTATTGACGCCGGTCAGTTCGGGACGCTTGCGGATGGCATCCATGAATTGATTGACATTTTGCGTGAGAAAGCTGAGGTCCTGCCTGCCCGACCGGTCTTCGAGCATGAAGGTGATTCCACCGGCTGTGCCGACGCCCGGAATGTCCGGGGGTGGAAAGGCGATGGCGTTGGCCTCTGGCAATTTCGCGAATTCGGCGTTCAGATGCGCTAAAATGCCATCGAATTGCTCGCTGCCTCTCCTGCGCTCGTTCCAGGGTTTAAACGTGATGAAAAAGAAGGCGTTATAGGTGGCCTGCAATTGGCTCAGCAGACTGAATCCTTCCACCGTCGTGCAATATTGAACGCCGGGGGTCTTTTGGACAATGTCTTCGATCTTTTTACAGACGCCGTCGGTCCGATTCAGTGACGATGCATATGGCAACTGGGCCACGGCGTAGATGTAGCCCTGGTCTTCCTGGGGCAAAAATGACGATGGCAAATGCGCCCCCAGGAGGAGCGAGACCGCGGCAACAACGGCCAGAAAGACCAGCACGAAAGCGCTCCTGCAGATAAGCCGGTCCGTCAGGCTGGTGTAATGGTCGCGGGTTCTATCAAACGTTTTGTTGAACCTGGCATAGAACTTTCCCAACGGGCCGCGCGGTTCATCTTTTGGCTTGGGCTTGAGCAGTTTCGCGGCGAGCGCCGGACTGAGCGACAGCGCGTTGAACGCCGAGAGCATGACCGAAATAACCATCGTCAGCGCGAATTGCTGGTACAGGCGGCCCGTAATTCCGGAAATGAAAATGGTCGGAATAAAAACAGCGGCCATGATCAGGGCGAGCGAGACCACCGGGCCGGCCACTTCATGCATGGCTTTGAGGGCGGCGTCTTTGGGCGGAAATCCTTCTTCAATGTGCCGTTCGGTGGCTTCGACGACGACAATGGCATCGTCCACAACCAGGCCAATGGCCAGGACCAATCCGAAAAGCGAGAGGGTATTGATGGAAAAGCCAAAGAGCGGAAAGATCGCAAACGTGCCAATGAGCGAGACGGGTACGGCGCACAGGGGAATGAGTGACGCCCGCCAACCTTGGAGAAAGATGAAGACGACGATGATGACCAGGATCAACGCGATAATCAGGGTCCGCATGATGTCGTGGATTCCTGCGGAAACGGCAAGTGTCGTGTCGAGCGAAACGACGTATTCCAGGTCGGGCGGAAATCGCTTCCTGAATTCCTTCATGAGCTTGGTAACGCCGCGCTGGGCATCAAGAGCGTTTGAACCGGGCAATTGATAGATGGCCAGAATGGCCGAAGGCTTTCCGTTCAAGTGGCCGCTAAAGGTGTAAACTTGCGCGCCCAACTCGACGCGGGCGATGTCTTTGAGACGGACGACCGAGCCGTCCGAGTTTTCACGGATGACGATCTGTTCAAAATCTTTTTCAGAGACCAGACGCCCCTGGGCAAGGGCCGTGTAGGTGTATTCCTGTCCCGCTGGCGTGGGCGGGCCGCCGACCTGGCCGACTGGATTGACGGTATTCTGAGCGTTGATGGCGTTGATGATGTCGTTGACGGTAATGTTTAGTTTCGCGAGTTGGTCGGGCTTGACCCAAAAGCGCATCGCATATTGTCCGGCGCCGAAGACCTGGACATTGGAAATGCCTTTGGATTCGCTGATTTGGTCGACCAGATTGATGTAGGCGTAATTGGCGAGAAACGTCGAATCGTGCGTCCCATTGGGCGAATAGAGCCCAATAATCATCATGGGGGTCGTGGGTGACTTTATAATGGTGATTCCGAAGTTGCGCACATCAATGGGCAATTGGTCTTCGGCCTGTTTTTCGCGCAGTTGCGTCAGGACGAGATCAATGTTCGGGTCAGTCTTGACGTCGAAATTAACGCCCATGCGCACGGAGCCATTGTTGGCGTTGATGGAATACATGTAGTTCATGTCGTCCACACCGGCCATTTGTTCCTCGATGGGTTCGGCCACGGAATCGGTGACCGTTTTTGCGTCTCCGCCCACGTAGGTGGTTCGGATGCTCATTTCGGGAGGAGCGATTTGCGGGAATTGGGCGACCGGGAGGGTCGTCATGGAGACCGCGCCGACGATAACCATTAAGATGGCGATAACCATGGCAACAATCGGGCGATTGATGAAAAAGCGATACATGTGTCGTGGTTGTGAAGCCGGGTTGGTTAAGGTTGGTCTGAAAAAGGTTTGGGATTGACGAGCATCCCTTCCTTTAATTTTTGCATACCTTCCACGACGACGCGGTCGCCGGGTTTAAGGCCGCCCTCTATGATCCAGTCTGAACCGATCTGCGGTCCGACGGTTACCCGTTGAATATGAACGGTATTGGTCGGCCCGACGACGGCCACCCGATAGGCGTCCTGCAATTCGTCCACCGCCCGTTGTGGCAGGACGATGGCGTTGGTTTCGACGTGCGTCTGCGCGCGAACGCGCCCATATTGGCCGGGCCGCAAAATGAAGTCCGCGTTTGAAAACAGGCCCACCATTTGCAATGTGCCGGTATCGGGGTTGACTTGTCTATCGGCGAAAAAAACCCTTCCATTTTCGGGATAGAGTGAACCGTCCGAAAGAACCAGTTGCAGCGGAAGACCGGCATTGGTATTGGCCGAACCGGCGGCAGTGATATAGCGCCGCCAAAAAGTCAGATATGATTGTTCGCTGACCTGGAAGTAGACCTTGATGGGATTGATCTGTGAAACAGTCGTCAGGAGCGGACCTGATTGGCTGACTAAATCGCCGATTTGTCCAAGCGCGAGGCCGGCGAGGCCGGCGACCGGTGATTTGATTTTGGTGAATCCCAAATTGATCCGTGCGGTCTCAATGTTCGCGTCGTCCACCTTGATTTGCGCCTTCGCCGCGAGGTCCGCCTGGACCTCGTCGCCCAACTCCTGTTGGCTAATGGCTTGTTCCTTTGCCAGCGGTGTGTAGAGCTTCACATTCAGCTCGGTTTCGCCCTGCTGCGCCTGGTCCTGCGCCAATTTTGCCAGTGCCTGGTCCAGCGTTGCCTGAAAGGGCCGTGGATCAATTTGAAACAGCACGTCATCCCGCTTAACGATGCTGCCCTCCGCATAATTTTGGGTAAGCAAATAGCCGGTCACCTGCGCGCGTATCTGCGCATTTACAAAACCTGTAAGCGTGCCAATCCATTCGTCGGTAATGGCCACATTTCGGGGTGTGGTAGTCATAGTCAGGACTTCCTGTGGCGGCGGCGCCGGCTTTTTTTCGCAGCCGTCAACGACCAACACCAAACCGATAAATGCCACGCAAACAATTTGGTAGCGGCATTTTGTCCAGACCTGACTTGGCATATGATATTAAACCTCCTTAAGGCGACAGTATAACTCATACTGCTGGATTTACAAATTTGACCGGTGGAATCCACAATTCAGGGCCCACTGTTGTGACAGCCGAATCGTAAGGACTGTGGACTGATGACGGTGGACTGAGCTATAATTCCCGGGCATGAAACAAAAAGCATACGCCGCCGCCGGCGTTGACATTGATTTGGGCAATAAGGTCAAATCCACGTTGCCGCAATTGCTGGCTTCGACGCATCGCCGCGAAGTTCTCGGCAAAGTGGGTGGTTTCGGGGGATTATTTGCGCTGGACGTCAGGAAATATCGCGAGCCGGTGCTGGTATCGTCAGTGGATGGCGTGGGCACCAAACTCAAAATCGCTTTCGCAATGAACCGGCACGACACCATCGGCGCAGATTTGGTGAACCATTGCGTCAATGACATCGCCGTTCTGGGGGCCGAGCCGTTATTCTTCCTCGATTACCTCGGGACGGGTAAATTGGAGCCCCACGTTTTTACAGAAGTCATTAAGGGCTTTGCGCGCGCCTGCGCGGAAAATCATTGCACGCTCATCGGCGGCGAGACGGCGCAGATGCCCGGCTTTTATCAGGCCGGTGAATATGACGTCAGCGGCACGATTGTCGGGGTCGTCGAGAAGTCTCGGATGCTGAACGGACAAAAGACCGTCAGTCCTGGCGATGCCATCATAGGGATCGCGTCCAGCGGACTGCATACGAACGGTTATTCACTCGCGCGAAAGATTTTCTTCGAGCAAATGGGCCTGAAATTTGATAGCCGCGTTCCGGAGCTAAACAACACCATCGGAGATGAGCTTCTGAAAGTTCACGTAAGCTACGGTCCACTCGTGCAGGCGCTTGTAAAGCGCTTCAACTCGCAACTCTCCCGGAAAGCGGGACAAAATTCGAAACTGCCCATCCGGGCCTTTGCGCACATTACCGGCGGCGGGTTTGTGGATAATATTCCGCGCGTGCTGCCCGGGAAGTGTGACGCGGTGATTCGCAAAGGTTCTTGGGATATGCTGCCGATATTCAAATGGATCGAAAGCAAGGGCGGCGTGCCGAATGAGGAATTGTATCAAGTCTTCAATATGGGTGTAGGCATGGTGGCCATTGCAGCGGCGGACAAGGCGAATGCCGTTTTGAAGTTTATTCGTGGGCGCAAGCATGATGCGTGGGTCATCGGAGAAATTGTTAAGGGCAAAGGCAACGCGAAGGTGGTGTAAAACCTGGGCAAGGGGGAATCTGTGTTTCATCTGTGCAAATCTGTGGCTCAAGAATTCCCTTGTGTCTGGTTCCCGATTCCAAATTTCGCGGCAAATTATAAATGACGCGTTTTGGAAAATGGTGTTTGTTGTTGGTATGACGACGGTTGAAGTATAAGTTCCTGCTTGCTTCCGGGTAGTTGCGGGTTTTTACTTCATCTAACAGGCAATCGGAACGATTTTATGATCATCTACACCATCTGTCTGCTGGTCGGGTTGCTTTTTACCGTTGTCTCCGTATTTCTCGGTCATTTCTTTGGCGGCGGCGGCCACGTGGCGGGAAGTGGCGGGCACGTTGAGGCGGGCGGCGACAGCAGCGATGCGCCGGGGTTTTCCATTTTTAGCCCGACTGTGATCGCCTCCTTTGTCACGGCATTCGGGTGTTTTGGGATGATTCTCTCGCAATTTCCGGCGACCAGGCCTGGCATTATCAGCGCACCGCTTTCCATTCTCGGCGGTGTGATCGTGGCCGGAGCGATGTATACGTTCTTTGGCGCTCTCTTTCGGCACACTCAAAGTTCCAGCGAGTCCCAGATTGCGGCGCTTGTCAACACCGAGGCTACCGTCATTACGCCGATTTCACAAAACGGCGTCGGTGAAATCGCCTATGTTGTGGGCGGAACGCGTTATACTGCGCCAGCCCGCGCCGAAGACGGCTTTTTGATTGCCAACGGCCAGACGGTCAAAATTGTTCGCATCGTTGGCACTCAATTTTACGTGAAAGTAGTCAGGTAACCTCAATCACTATTCCAAAATCATCATTATGCAATTCGTACCCCTTTTGGCTCAAATGACCACCGGACGCGACCTCACCATTATCGTCGCCGCGGTCGTCGGCTTTTTAATTCTTTTCATGCTTGTCGTTATGGTGTTGAGCCGGTACACCAAAGTGGGGCCAAACCAGGTGCTGGTGGTCTCGGGTATCAAGCACAAGGCCGAAGACGGCACGCGGGTCGGCTTCCGAATTGTCAAAGGCGGCGGCACGTTCGTCATTCCGATTTTTGAAAAGGTGGACATCCTGTCGCTCGAACTCCTGACGATCGATGTGCAAACGCCGGAAGTCTACACGAGCAAAGGCGTGCCGGTGAAGGTGGACGGCGTCGCCCAAATCAAGGTCAAAGGAGATGACGTTTCAATCCGGACGGCGTCGGAACAGTTTTTGGGCAAGCAAACCGATGAAATCCGCAATATCGCAACGCAGACGCTCGAAGGACACTTGCGCGCCATCCTGGGCACCATGACCGTTGAAGAAATTTATCAGAACCGCGACGCGTTCGCTTCAAAGGTTCAAGAGGTCGCCGCGGGCGACACCGCAAACATGGGTCTGACCATAGTCAGCTTCACAATCCGCGATATCCGGGACTCGCAGGGCTATTTGGACGCGCTCGGCAAGCCGCGCATCGCCCAGGTCAAACGCGACGCGCAGATCGCCCAGGCCGAAGCGGACCGCGACGCCACCATCCGCTCCGCCGCGGCTAACCAGGCCGGACAGGAAGCGAAATTTCAGGCCGATTCAAAAATCGCCGAAGCACAACGGGATTATCAATCAAACGTGGCGCAATATCAGGCGGCCGTGAATCAGAAAAAAGCCGAGGCGGACCTCGCTTACGATTTGCAGAAATTTAAGACCGGCCAGCTCGTCAAAGCCGAAGAAGTGCAGGTCAGCATCATCGAGAAGCAGAAACAGATCGAATTGCAACAACAGGAAATTCTGCGCAGACAACGCGAACTGGAAGCGACCGTCCAAAAACCGGCCGACGCCGAACGCTATCGCGTCGAGACCCTGGCGAACGCGAAGAAATTCCAATTGGAAACGGAAGCAGCGGGCTCAGCATCCGCGACCAAGGCGACCGGCTTCGCCAGCGCGGACGTGGCGAAGGCAACGGGCATTGCCGAGGCCGAAGCCAACAAAGCGCGCGGTTTGGCCGAAGCGGCCGTGATCGAAGCGCAAGGCAAGGCGACCGCCGAAGCGATGCTCGCCAAGGCCGATTCGTTCAAGCAATACAACGAGGCCGCGGTGATCGAGATGATTGTGCGGGTGTTGCCGGAAGTGGCGGGCAAGATCAGCGAACCGCTGTCCAAAACCGAAAAAATGGTCATCATCAATTCCGGCAACGGTCCAGGCGGCGGCGCCAGCAAACTAACCGGCGATGTCACCACCATCATCAGCCAATTGCCGCCCATACTCGAAAGCCTGACCGGCGTGAAATTTGAAAAACTGCTGGAACAGGTCCCGGCGCTGAAGAAATCGATGGATAAGGACGAGCAGAAGTAATTTACGATTCACGCGGTTGCAGTGAATACCGCTGGGCAATGTCGGATGGGCGTGAAATCTGGCAGGACTAAGGCGATGAGTGTTCGTTGGGCGAAAGTCGCAAGTTCACTCTTTTAGTTGAGCATTATATGAGTGCGCTCGATTTTAATCGTATGACGAAAGAGGAATTTATCGATCAATACCGAATTTCGCGGCGGGTCGGAGGTCGGCGAGCCCGGATTCTCTTGCCGATTATGCTGAGTGTTGTCGCCGCCTTCGTGCTTTTCGTGCCCGATATTCCCAGGCTTGCGCAATCCGGCTATTTTGACTGGGCGGCTTCATTTGATGGTTATTGGATTATCGGTTTTCTGGGGTGCGTTCTGCTGATTTTCGTCTTTGGCCTGCGCCGCGTCGGCGCGCCGCATGGCGTCGCTTGTCCGCAATGCGGCAAAATTCTTTGCGGGATCAGCGCCCAACTTGCGTTAAAGACTGGCAATTGTAGCTATTGCGGTGAAAAAGTTTTGGATCAGATGTCAAAATCGTAAAGCCCCATGAAAAAGAAGGAATTTGCTAGTCAAATTCGACTTCGAGAGAGCCGCTTCAAGCGAGGAGTTTTCGCGGCACTCACGGTTTTGGGGCTTTGGATGACCTGCGGCCCCATATTGGACCATCTTCTGAATTTTAGAGAAAACGAAGTCATCGGTCAGAGCTATGTGATAATGGGGGCGATTTTGTTTGGAGCCTTTTTAGTGACGCTTGTCGTCCTTGGCTGTCAGCGCGGCGTAAAATGCCCACATTGCAGAAAGAATCTCTTCGGAGTGGCTGGGCAAATCTCAGTTGCAACGGGCAATTGTGCATTCTGCGGGGAAAAAGTCTTTGACTAGTATATTCTGGATAAGAATTGCATTTCACGCGCGTAAATCGTAAATCGTAAATCGTAAATCCGATGCGTTTGTTCGAATCCATCATCGAAGCCAACCACAAAGCGGTGGCAGGCGACACTGCGGCGGGCTTGCACCCGGACGAGTTCGCGGAGGCGCTGCCGATCATCGCGCTCACCTGCATTGATCCGCGGCTCAATGCCTTTTTCCCGAATATTCTTGGTATTCCGGCGGACCAGTTCATCTGGCTGCGCAACGCGGGTAATATCATCACCGGTCCCATGAGCAGCACCGTGCGTTCACTCGCCTTGGCTTGCGCGGTCAAAGGCGGCAAAGAAATCGCCATCATCGGTCACTCTGATTGTCAGGTGGCCCGGACCACGGCCATGGAATTGCTGGAGAAACTGAGGGCCCTGGGGGTGGACCGCAGCCGCTTGCCGGACAATCTGAACGAATTTTTTGGGATGTTCGCCTCGGAACGGCAAAACGTCATCAAAGCCTGCGATATCGTGCGCCAGAGCCCGCTTATTCCCCCCAAAATTCCCGTTCATGGACTTCTGGCCGACATCGAAACCGGAAAACTGGATTGGATCGTAAACGGCTACGAAAAGCTGAACCAATCGCAAACACAGCCCCAACCTTCGGCCGCCATGCCGCCCTTGAGCGAATTCGGCGCACTCAAGGATTTCGAAATGGGCGAGATGAAATTTCCCGCTGGCAAAATCGGCGAATGGATTTCTGCGAATACAGAGCGATTGAAATTGGCGGCGGAGCAGGAGGTGCGAACCGCGGAAGCCGCGGCAAAACAGGCGCTGCCGCCGAAAATTCCGCTCCAGGCGCGAATCCGACCGCAATTCAGGCGAAAGTGAGGGTTTAACTCACGGGACGCAGAAATCGGACTAGGTTTGTCGTGTTCGCATTGCCGATCTCTTTTGCAAGTGCGGCTACGGCGGACGCTACTTCCTGCGGAGAATTTGGCCTAATCGTGTTTTCATCGGCAAAAAAGACACCCGAATGTGAACGCTCTTCCGAAGCCCAGCGCTTCAACAAATCAGGAATGGTGGCCATATCGTATGTGACGAGAACACGCTTTTCAGCCCGGCACGCGGTGAGGATTTCCTGATCGTCGGCGTGGACCAGCGCTCCATCGCGCCAGCTTGCAATATGAACCGATTGAATCTGCGGAGCCATTTTTTGCAATGCGGCAATGGTTGCCTTGGCAACGTGCACGTCAAAAAGCAATTTCACGCGGAAGCCCTATTTTGCTTTAGCGTTGCTGCGGAAATTGGTTTTGGCGCCTCCGCGCACTGCCGTGTCAGCCGCTTCGATCCATTGGCGGTTTGCCTCCGCATGTATTTGGTCTGATTCAATTTCTTTGGAAAACGCTTTTGCGTAAACGAGCGCGGCGCGGACGCGCTCGACGGACAGCCGGTATTCATTGGCGAACGCCTCCACGCTCATTTTTTTTGGAACGATTTCTGCAACCCAGTAAACCGCAAAACGCGTTCCAGCGACATAAGCCACCCGTCCTGCCGCCGTTTCACGCAGATCAATTTGTGGAAAATCCCGGCGGCGCAATCCTTCCTCGATCAAACGCGCTCCCAATTGCGCGGGCTTATGGCCAAAACGCGCGGCTAACCGTTCTACCCCGCGCTTGACACCTTTGGGCAACCGCAATGTAATCACTGCCGTTTCACTCATGTCAGAATATTCGCACGTCACCGGGTTCTATTCCAGTAAATTGTATCGTTTGAAACTTTTGTAACTCATCTTGGATAATCTCAATCCAGGGCGCCGCCGATAGTCCCCGGCAATTACTCACCGCGGCATATATTGCTGATGTTTCGGCAAGTCGGGGTCCATCAGGTCCCATGGCTGCGCGTCACAAACGAAAATATCCATCGTCGGTTTAAACCAACTCGCGTCATCCAGGCTGGAGGCGGTGATGCCAATGATGCCGCGCTCCGGGTTTTCCGCGCCGGTCAGGCGTGAACCGCATTTGGCGCAAAAGCCGCGGACGTGGTGTCCGCTGGCAAGGCTCGGCGTCGCATAACGCTGCAAAGTCCCTTTGGTAATTTTGAAATGCTCCAACGGCACGACAATCGCCGGGATATAGGGGCCGCCGCTGACCTGCTGGCAATCCCGGCAATGACATTTGAGCATCATTAGGGGTTTGGAATTGCATTCGTAACGGACTTCACCGCAAACACATCCGCCAGTGATGGGAAGTTGCATGGATGCGACGTTAGCCTAAATTCGAAAGATTCCGAAAAACTTTTTCTGAAAAACACTTGCGCAGCCATGTAGCTGCGTATATATTCGCAGTCAAATAACTGCATAATGAAATCCAGAAGAGATGTGTTTCAGGCCATTGCGGATCCAACGCGCCGGGCGATTCTCACGTTGCTGGCGGCGCAGGCGTTGACGCCGGGTGCGATTGCCGACAATTTTCCGTCGTCACGTCAGACCATTTCACGGCACATTCAAATACTCGCCGAGTGTGAGCTGCTTCAACCGGAGCAGGACGGCAGGGAGATTTACTATCACATCAACGCGAAAAAAATGACCGAAGTCGCCGAATTTATTGAACCTTTCCGCAAACTGTGGGATGACCGGTTTAATAAACTGGAAACCCTGATGAAAAAATACAAATCCAAATAGATCACCATGGAACAAAAGACAAAAATCCAGGCGGAGGACGGCAAGCAGGAATTGGCGATTACCAGGGAATTCGATTTGCCGCTGGAATTGCTTTTCAAAGCGCACATCGAGCCGGACCTCGTCGAACAATGGATGGGAACGCGCGTGCTCAAATTGGAAAGCAAGAAGCATGGCAGTTACCAATTTGAATCGACAGATCCCCGGGGGAACAAATACGTGTTCCACGGGGTCATCCATGAGTTCAGCCCAAACCGGAAAATTATCCGGACATTCGAAAGGGAGAACACACCTTTTGGAGTTCAACTTGAGGTTCTGGAATTTGAAAAACTCAGCGACGATGCCAGCCGGCTCAATATGCACGTCATCTATGAATCGGTTGCGCAAAGAGACCAGGTGCTGAAATTGCCCTTTGCTCAAGGTATAAACATGGCGCATAACCGACTACAAAACCTTGCAACCGAATTAAAGTAACACCCATGAAAGACAGCGGAACAAATCCCAGGGTTGACGGCTTTCTGAAAAAGGCGAAGAACTGGCGGGAGGAAATGGCCAGGCTAAGAAGCATCCTTCTTGACTGTCAACTCACGGAAGACTTGAAGTGGGGCAAACCTTGTTACGCATTTCAGGGGAATAACGTGGTTATCATACAACCATTCAAGGAACGGTGCGCCGTTATGTTTTTCAAAGGCGCTTTGTTAAAAGACACGCACGGCATCCTGGTCAAGCCTGGCGAACATTCGCAGGCGGCTCGTCAGATGCGCTTTGCCGGCGTCCGGGAAATCGCCGGGAAGGAAAGCATCCTGAAGGAATACGTCCATCAGGCCATTGAAGTGGAAAAGGCCGGCCGGGTCGTGAATTTTAAAAGGAACCCGGAGCCAGTTCCTGAAGAACTGCAAAATAAATTAGACGAAATTCCCGCCTTGAAAACCGCTTTTAATGCGTTAACACCCGGACGGCAAAGAGCATACATTCTTTATTTTTCCGGGGCCAAACAATCCGAAACCCGCCAATCCAGAATTGAAAAATGGATGCCACAAATTCTCAAAGGAAAGGGATTAAATGATCAGTAACGCAGCCAAACGGTCTATCCTCCGCTGGATTCACCTTGTCCTGAGCATCCCAATATTGAGCTACATCTACGGACCAATTTCGGAGGTCCAACAGTATGCCGGCGCTATTCGGTTTGTCTTCGTTCCCGTCATCCTTCTTTCGGGAATTTGGATGTATTCGGGCGCGTGGCTCGCCATCATTGGCATTGCGGTATGGCTCGGCGCATTTTGTCTGTCCGGATTCTGGCCGGCGATTCTGGGCGAGGTCGTGCTATTGATTGGGTGGAAGATCTGGTTGCGGGTCAGGGCGCAACAATCAAAGCGGGCGGCCGCCGCTGTACCTCCGCCCACTCCCCATTAAACCTGCCCTTTCATCCTGACAAGGACAAAAGGGCTTGAATCGGCGTCACTATTTAGGAAGGTTCGCCTGGGTATGCTCGGCCATTTGCAAATGCTCCTCGAGCATGGGCACGGATTGCGCGGCAAAGCTTCTAATCTCCGGATCTCTGCCATTGGCGGCCTCATTTTTGAAGTTGGCGAGGTCATTTTTGTGATCTTTGACCATGTCGTGCATATACGCCCGGTCAAAGTCGGCCCCATTCATGTTTTGCATGCGGTCGCTCATTCGCGTGGACTTGGCAGTCGCAGGGGAAATGGTGATTCCCTTTTCAGTGAGGATTCGGTTTAACTCGTCATTGGCTTTCTGATGGTCCAGAACCATGCGCTGTCCAAAGTCCCGCACCGTGGGGTCTGCCGCCTTTTCAGAGGCCATTTGTCCAAGCTGAACCTCCGTTCTTCCGCCTTCCGTCGCGTTGTTGACGAATTTCATGTCAATGGACGGTAATTGTCCCGATCTGCCGGTGTCCGACGCCCGGACGGAACTGGAAAGGCAAAGAGCCAGCGAGATCCCACAAATAAGTGTAAGTGTCTTTTTCATAATCATATTGTTGTTTGTCTGGTAACTTCTGAAGCTGACATTGTGCCACAAGGAAAAGGGTTAAAACGCCCTTTTTCGACAAGCGTTGCTCGGCCAATTCAATGACGTTATTTGCTTTATGCAAAATGTTTCTAAAACTGTTGCATTCTGCGCAACGATCGCAAAGGGGCGGGGCAGATTTGTCACAATAAGACAAAGTAAAGGATTTGGAAGTCCTGGAACCGCAAAAGTTACGACGATTAGTGCGGCAACTTTAAGTGAAAATGAAATCTCACTTTAAGCTATCGGCCGTCTCTGGTGGATCAAACGTCCCGAATGAATCTTCCCGCGAGCTGACTTTGCAAACACCAGGGATGGAATATTCTCTGGTTGCGGTGTAACTTGTAAACGAAAGTTTCAACGATGCGCCTCGCCATTTCCCGCTTCGTCTGGCTCTCGTACTGAAAAATGGTGATATAGATGAAAGGTATGGAATCAAACTGCGCGCGCAGAGACTGGCTTTGGACCGGGGGTTTGGCAAAAAGGCCAGGAAGCGAAATGGGGCGCGTCCCGGAAACAAGCCAGGAGGGACTGAAATTAAAAAGTCAGTCTTTGGTTACACCGTCCGACAACAGGAAAACGAAACATCTTCCGACGGCTGGTCCTGGAAAGAAGTCCGGCCAACGCCGCCATATTTTGCTGGTGGAAGACCACGAACCAACGCGTCTGGCGCTGGCGCAATCGCTTCGTCACCGGCGCTATAAGGTGTCCAGCGCCGCTTCCTTCGCTCAGGCACTTTCCTTGATGAAGAAACACAAAGATTTTGTATTGCTCATTTCGGATATCGGTTTGCCCGATGGCAGAGGTTATGATTTGATGAACGAGTTTCGTAGAAAATTTGGCGGAAAAGGAATTGCCCTGACTGGTTACGGCTCAGAACAGGATCTGGCGAAGAGCGAGTCTTCGGGCTTTACCGCACATTTGACAAAACCGGTTCGCATCGAATCGCTGGAGAACGCCCTCGCGGCCGCATTAAAGGAGAGTGCGGCGAACATTTTTACCCAAAATGGAATGCCGCGATAGTTCAGCGTGGGAAACGGCGCCTGAAACTTTTCCGTACCATTGACGGCCATCGATTTGAGGCGCGTCCCGTGGAAATCAAAGCCCGCGAACCCCCACCATTCGCTGGGTTTCTACGCACCAGACTTTCAGGCGGAGGCAGCGAAGGATTTCAAGCGGATGAAGTGAAGTAGTTCTGGCACGACGCAGTTCAGGGACGGCGCGATAAATTTCAGGCAGCCGATAAAAAGGGATTCGATGGTTGAGATGATGAATGTGGTGATAACCAATGTTGCCCGTGAACCATGCCATCGCCGGATTCATTTTCAAATGACTGGAGGATTCAAGCGCCGCGCCTTCAAAGGTCCAGCCTTCCTTGTCTTTAAGAATGACTCCCGGGAAATTGTGCTGCGCGTAGAAGAGATAGGCCCCGAGAGCACTGGCAATAAAAAAGGGCAGGAGTAGCGTCAATACCAGCCCCGGCAACCCACAATGGATGGCCAGCCAAACCGCAATGGCCCCATGCAGGAGAAATGTTGGAATGGAATCGAAATTCTTTCGCGGCGAATTGCAAAAGGGAAGGATTACCATGCCAAAAAGGAACACCGTGATGTAACCGAACAAAATGGTGAGCGGGTGGCGCATGAACAGGTAAAGAAAACGTTCCCCGGCGGGAGTTTGCCGATATTGTTCGCGGGTCATGATGGGAAAAGATCCGATATTGGCGCTGCGCAACTTGCAATTATGGCTGTGATGGTAGTCGTGTGAACTGCGCCAGATCGCGCTGGGACAAAGCAGACAAATGCCCAGCAGGCGCATCAACAGTCTCGCAAAGCGCGACTTGGGCAGTATGGCCCGGTGCTGCTGGTCGTGATAAATCACGAAGAGCCGAACCATCAACAGCCCTGTCAGTCCGCTGCAAACAATGCGCAGCCACATCGGGAAAACGGGAAAAGTTCCGGTCACGGCTGCGCCAAGGAAAACGATCGCGGAGACTATATACCACCAGCTCTTGCCGGACGAATCGTGAGCATACGGCTTGGTCTGGATATAGAGTCTGTCAGAAACGGTCATGATTTGACGGGGGACGGGTGCATATTGAAGCGGTTCTTGAATCTCCCGGGTGCAGGACGTGTTAATTTCACTATTTCCGGCATTTCCCATCCCATCTTTTCTTCAATAATTTCTCGCAACGCAATGTCCGCTGCTCCTAAAAGGCCCCCGGCCAGCAGGTCGCGGCTTGAATAACTGTCGCGATAACTCAACTGCCGGACACGGCGTGAAACCAGGTTGACCAAAACACCCGGGTTGCCAACTTTTTCGAGTGCTCGTTTCAGAAGTTCAGCGTTCATAAAGGTTAGATTTCAAAAGGCAATGGCATGTGTCCGTACGGGTCAGCGCAAGCGCCACGTGATCCGGGCCTTGTCTATATCATAGGGGGACATTTCCATTTTCACACGGTCGCCGGCCGTGAGACGGACAAATTTTTTGCGCATTTTTCCGGAAATGACAGCCAGCACCAGGTGTTTGTTATCCAGTTCCACGCGAAACATAGTCCCCGGCAGGACCACTTTCACGGTGCCTTCCACTTCGATGGGCTGTTCTTTCAAAAAGTAAAATAACGGAGTCCGGTCGCCCGGACTCCGTCGCCAAAATATGGCGTAACGACTAGTAACGACCGCGACCACCGCCCCGGTGCCCGCCGCCGCCGCCGCCGCCGCTGCCGTATTCGCGCCGTCCCGCCGGACGCTCTTCGCGCGGCTTGGCGATATTGACGGTGATCGAGCGCCCGTCCAATTGTGTGCCATTCAGGGCGGCGATCGCATTTTGCGCCTCCTCGCCCGTGCTCATGGTGACAAAAGCGAAACCGCGGGGGCGGTTGGTGGCGCGATCCATCATCAGATTGGCTTCAGTGACAGTGCCATGGGCGGCAAACGCGTCCTGCAGGTTATTCTCGGTGGTGTCGAAGGAAAGATTCCCGACAAATAGTTTGTTATTCATGTGATTTTCTAACGTCCTTGATTAAACTCTACTTTCTATAGACTGTTTCCGTTCATCGGATTTCAAATCATCACTGAACAACGTTCATTTGAAGATTTACCATGCCTCAAAAGACAAGCGATCTTAAGACCCGTCAAGGCTGCCACATTTTCATGAAATAGCAACAAGTTTCGAAGGTTTTTATTCACGTGGATTCATCTATTTTTGAAGGGCGCGAGAGAGGGCATTTTCCAATGATTCGACATTCACCGGCTTGGTCAGGTGCGCGATAAAGCCCGCGCTATCGCTGCGGGCAATGTCTCCTTCCGTTCCGTAGCCTGTCAATGCAATCCCTTTCATAGGATGTTGCTGTTGAAATTCCATCATCAAATCGTATCCGCTGCCGTCGGGCAAACCAAGGTCGGAAATGAGCAAATCAAAATCCTGCTTGCCTGCCAGGGTGCGCGCTTCAGCCAATGAAGCCGCGGTTTTCACCTGGAAATGCCGGCGCAAAAGTAAACGCGCCAATGTCGCGCGCGTCGGCTCATGGTCTTCTACCAGCAAAATGGAGACGGACTGTGCCTGTTTTTCAGGCAATGGCAATGCCACGCGGCCGGACGAAATGTGTTCAGCAGCCGGCGAAATTCTCCCTGGCCTTCGCGCAAGCGGCAATTCGATGGTGAATGTTGCGCCCCGGCCTTTACCCTGGCTGGATGCGCGAATTGAGCCGTTATGCAATTCAGCCAGTTTGCGTGAAATCGCCAGCCCCAGCCCCAATCCTCCGAAGCCCGCATGCGCGCCCTGCGAGAACTCCATGAAGAGGCGGTTGATTTCCTCTACACTCATTCCGATGCCGGTGTCAGCGATTTTAACGATCAGGCCGGAATTTCCCGTTTCAGTTTTAACGGATATAGCCCCATTTTCCGGCGTAAATTTCACGGCATTTTTTAAGATATTCCAAAAAATCTGTTGCAGCCGGGTGGCGTCCCCAAGGACGATTTGCTTTTTGGCGGTCAATTTCAGCGTCAATGTTATCCTCTTCCGTTTCATTTCATCCTGCACGATGGAAATCGCATCGCTTAAAATCGTGTGAATCCCGGCAGGCTGTAAATCGATCTTGAGTTTTCCGTGCGAAATCCGCGTGATATCGAGAATGTCATCAATGAGGCGCGCCTCCAACTCGACATTTTTTCGAATCGTTTCAAAGTCGGCCCGCACCGATGGCGGCAGGTTGGGATTGCCCGCAGCTTCGCTGGCCACCAACAGCGCGGGATTGAGCGGCGTGCGCAATTCATGCGAAAGCGCCGCCAAAAAATCGTCTTTCGCGCGGGATGCGATCAACGTTTGCTCATGAATATGCCTCCACCCCGCCTCGGCCCGTTTGCGTTCGGTTATATCGGCCACGGTGCCGATATAACCGGCAAATTGTCCCTCGGCATCTTTAAGCCGGACCGCGTGGCCGTGAACCCAAATGATTCCACCGTCCGGACGGACACAGCGAAATTCGGCGCTTGAGGACATGCCTTCGCGAACGGCTTTGTCCCAACCGGACGTGACCCGTTCACGGTCGTCGGGATGCACTGTTCTAAGCCAGCCTTTGCCGCGAGCGTGTTCACTGGTAAAATCCGCCATCGCGCACCACGTTTCGTTCACGTAAATATTGTCGCCGTTTTTGTCGCACAGAAAAATTCCCACGGGCGCATGGCTGGCGAGGGTCCGGAATTTTTCCTCGCTGGCGCGCAAATCGTTTTCCGCCTTCCGTCTTGCGCTGATGTCGACCAATGCGCATTGAAACCGGTCCGGCCGGTTTTTCTCCACGACGGATGGGATGGCAATCAGTTCGACACAGGCCGGCCGGACGGCCTTGCCCTGCAATTCCAGGTGCGCGCTGCGACGCTCCGGCCTGCGGCGCATGGATGATAGAAATCGCAAAAACTTCGGCTGGTCCGCCTTGGCGATAAAGA
Organism: uncultured Verrucomicrobiae bacterium; assembly: GCA_963845665.1. GTDB lineage: Bacteria > Verrucomicrobiota > Verrucomicrobiia > Limisphaerales > UBA11358 > UBA11358. The sequence continues at coordinate 792,760 of CAWJTA010000003.1, read as the reverse complement.
CCGCCAACGGACTGCCAAATAGCTGCGAACGGGGGAGCCCCAAAAGTTGCGCCCCCATCAGGTTCACTTCCTCGATGAGGCCCGAACGGCTCAAGGTCACGTAGCCGACCGGCGCGGCGTCGTAAAGTTCCACATAACGCGCCCGGGAGATTTCAAGTTTCGATTGATCTTCCAGTAATGTTCGATATTCCGATTCCGGCTCTGCGCGGCGGATTCGGACACGGTCAAAATGGAGTTTGACCGTTCTTTTATTTCGACCCGCCCTTCGCAGGCGGGATTTGGAAACTCTTGTCGCCATAATTTCAATCCAGCTTTCGCATTTACATATTCCAAACAGTTTAACTCGCTTCGTGCGACAGGTCTTCAATCGCCAGCAATATCATTTCGCCATCATCGCCCGCGAACCTCAGGCGCCGCGCATTGAGCAGCATTCTCTTTCTGCCGATATTCGGGAAATGATGCTCGACTTCAAAATCGTTGAAATTGGCATTTTGCCTCAGAATGTCTTCGAGCAGCGAGCGAAGTTTTGGGATGTCCCACTGTCCGTTGCCCAATTCGTAAACGCGCCGGCCGGCCGTTTCCTCGGGCTTGACCTTGAACATTTTATAAAACCTCTGGTTGGCCGACTTCACGTTCAGTTTTTCGTCAAGAACAAGCAACGGTTCGCGCACCGTATTGACGATCGCTTCGGCGAAATCCCGGCTCTGGCCGATTTTGTCCATGGCCATCTTGAGCACATGGACGTCCATCAGCGCGATGACGGCGCCGTCAATTTTATGGTCCATCGTTTTGTATGCCCGGATCCGCACCGACCACCATCGGCCTTGCTTGTCACACAACTCCAAATCCTTTGGCGTGAGCGAATCCAAAACTTCGCGCACCTGGCCGTCCAGGTCGGGTATGTCCAGCGGCAAATTGATGTCCGTGATCGGCCGGCCAATGTCGCTGGGAATCAATTTGAACAGTTTTTCCGCCGTGAGCGTGAATCGGCGGATGCGCAAATCTGAATTCAAAATAATCACCGGAATATTTACGCTGGTTAAAAGGTTGTGAAGATCATTATTGACCTCTCCCAATTCTACATTGCGGCCTTCCAGTTCATCGTTGAGCGTTGTCAACTCTTCATTGGTGGATTGCAATTCCTCTTTGGCCGTTTCCAATTCCTCATTCGTGCTCTGCAATTCCTCGTTCGATGACATGATTTCCTCGTTCGCCGAACGCAATTCTTCATTCGTCGTTTCCTGTTCTTCAATCACGCATTGCAACGATTCGCGCGACGCGGCCAGTTCCTCGCGCAGATGTTCCAATTCATGCTCATCGGCGCGGCGTGAGGACGGTTTTTCTTCCCGGGACTTTTTGCCCTTCTTTTCTTTCCGGTCAGAAATCGCTTCCGGCTCAAACAGCACAAGATAAAATGTTTCCGGGACCGGAGGCGCATTAAAGGGAATGACATCGATGCTGCATTCAAGCCAATGGCCGTTCTGTCTGACCCGCGCGTGCCCACACCGAGTCCGGGCATTGCGCTTGATCGCTTTGGAAACCGTTCCGCGCAGGTCCATCGCCAGTCCTTCGCGCGCCAGCCTCAGCAAATCGAAATTTGCCTCGCCATGCGGGTGCTCCAGGAATAGCCCCGTCCGTCCCCGAAAATGCAACACTTTCAATCGTTTGTTGATAATGACGCCCGCCGGGCCGAAGCCAGAAAGCACAATCCGGTCGGCTTGCCTTTGCAAGTCGGGAACGGCCGGAGCCACCGGCATGGGCGTGGCTTCTTCGCTTTTGCCGGAAATCTTCGAAATGGCCGCCGAAAATTTCACCGCCGGCGTCTGCACCGCCTTTTTGCTGTAAATCCGGGTTTTTTTGTCTTTCAGCAAAAATAGATCGGAAACGCTCCCGACGGTTTCCGACGCGCCCAACATCAGCAGTCCGGCGGAGCGCAAAGCATAATGAAACACAGGCATGACATTGCGCTGCAGCGCCGGGCCCAGGTAAATCAGCACATTGCGGCAACTGATAAAGTCCAGGTTTGAAAACGGCGGGTCCACGGCCAGGTTTTGCCGCGCGAAAATGCACATTTCACGAACAGTTTTATTCACGCGAAAACGGCCGTCCGCGCGCGTGAAAAAGCGCCGGAGCCGTTCCGCCGAAACATCGGCCTCGATGCTGTCCGGATAAACAGCCGTTCGCGCCTTCTCCAAAATGGCCTCGTCAATGTCCGTTCCGAATATCTGCACCGGATGATGCAGTTTCTTTTCGTTCATCACCTCAAGCAGCGAAATGGCCACTGAATAAACCTCTTCGCCGGTCGAGCAGCCCGGAACCCAAACCCGGACCGCCCCTTCCCGCGGTTTCCCGCGGAGCAGGCGCGGAAAGATTTTCTTTCGCAGGACTTTGAACACCGCCGGATCGCGAAAGAACCCGGTCACGTGAATTAAAATATCGTTGAACAATTCCCTGGCCTCCGACGGATGCGAGCGCATGTATGCGAGATAATCGGTCATCGAATCCAATTTTTGCAGGGTCATTCGCCGCTGCAGCCGCCGTCGAATCGTCGCGTGCTTGTAATGGGTGAAGTCAACGGACATCCGCTGGCGCAGCAAACGCAGGATTTCGTCATAGTGTTTCTCGTCACTGGATGGTTGAGGCCTCTTTTCAGTGTTCATTGCCGGCGTCCTGCGTGAAAAACCGGAAATGCGCGCCAGCTCGTCGGCAATTTTTGCCGGCGGCAAAACGAAATCCACGCAACCCGCCGCCGCGGCGCTTGCGGGCATTGGAGTGTATTTGGCGGATTCTTCGTCCTGCGCAAAGGTGACTCCACCCCCTGCTTTTATCGCCTGCAAGCCCTGGGTGCCGTCCGAACCGCTGCCCGATAAAACAACGCCCACTGCGTGGTCTCCTTCTTCCCGGGCAAGTGACCGTAAAAAATAATCCACCGGCATTCGGTCGTCTTTCCCGTCCGACCGGGGATAGAGTTTCAGCCGTTTCCCGGAAAGTCCCATGATTTTGTTGGGGGGAATGACGTGGATGCGATTAGGTTCGAGTTGTAAATTGTTTTTCGCTTCAACGACCGGCATTTGGGTCGCGCGCGACAACAATTGTGTCAACAAACTATCGTGCTTCGGGTCCAGGTGTTGCACCAGGACGAAGGCCATGTTTGTATCGGCGGGAAGGCGTTCCAGCAGTTGGGTCGTCGCTTCCAGTCCGCCCGCGGACGCCCCAATGCCTACGATCGGAAATGGTTTCAGCGAAGGACCGCTGGTTCTTCGTTCACGGACCTTTTTGTGGACACTCTCAAGGTCTTTGTGCGTGCGTTCTATCGCCCGATGGACATCATCGGATTTCTGTTCGGCGAGATCCGCAGCTTCCGTCAGGAGCCGCGATTTTTCCATCGATTCTTGCGCGTCTGCCGCCGTATTTTTCAAACGCAGCGAAGACTGTCCGGGTTTTTTCGCCATAAAGACACTCTCCGTTTAAGAAGATAATCCCCGTTTAAGAAGATAATCCCCACTTAAAGAATGTCCGTCGATTTCTAGTCAAAGACAAGCTTTAATTCGAACGTCTCGGTCGACGAATTTGCTTGAATTGCGGAACAAACGTAGGCACTTTCATGGTGAGCTGCCTCATGCGCACATCGCCCATAAAGCAAGTGTTCATAACTGATGCCTCTGGCATTGGAGTCAAAAGGCAGTAAAAGCACCGTAAATCATGGTATCGGGGCGTAGCGTAGCTTGGTATGCGCGCTTGCTTGGGGTGCAAGAGGTCGTGAGTTCAAATCTCACCGCCCCGACCATTTTTCCACTACCGCCATGGTCCGCGCGCTTCATTCGGAGTGTATGACGCTATGAGCTGGTTTTCTACTCCAAGCCAATTATTGGGAACACGTCACTCACGCCCCGCCGAACCCTGGCACGCCGAATGATTACTTTCTTTAAAAAGTAAAACTTACCCGGTTCTGGTTATTAAATAATCAAAGAAATATTAATGATGCCTTAACGATTGATGAATAATGTTGACCCGTCAGTCGTCGCAGGTTAAATCCGCATTTATGGCGAGGGGCACTTCTAAAGGAGACGACAATCAACGCGGGAAGGCGGCTGAGAAAAAACCTGTTTCCTCCGATCAGTCTCGCGTGGATGAGGCGGACGTGTCGTCGTCCAAAGCGCCGAGCCGCGTTCACATTTTTACGAATAAATCTCCGCGAAGAAATTCATCCGAGCCCGATGATGAAAAATTGCAGTGTTCATCGGTTAAAGCGAACCGGCCGGAAGTCTCGCCGCATAGAGATACCCGGGCTTCAACGTTCGTCGAGGTTCGGTCGCCCGTTGTTGGTTTCAAGGACGAGTTGGTTCGTCTCGGGCACCAAATCGAAAAAGGAAAGAAGGCATTGTATGAGGCCGCAATGAAACTCGAGGACCTGGATGCGATCATGCAGGGACTGCGGCGGACTCGTGAAGGTATTTCTAAAAAACGACAACAGAAATACAAACCCATGTTTTCAAACTAAATGCAAATTTGAATTGCAAAACGCAAGAAAACGGCCCGTAAATGCGCTCGAACGAGCCCGTCTTCCGGCTTTTCGCCAATGGCACGGCGCCAGCTAAAGCATCATTCGCCCGCAATATTCCCAAAACGATTGGACTGCAGTTGCAACCAACCACGTGACCAAAACGAGCAACCGAAAGGGAGGCTATGCCGTCGAGAATAAGGAAGTTCCATGGATGACATGCGCGGACGTTTAACCGGTAAAGAAGATGAAGGCCACGGTTGGCGGGGCGAAAACGACGGATACGAACGTCCAGGCCGCCGCGCCACTGGAGGCGGGGACTTGCGGCGCCGGACCCGGAACGACGCCGGGAACGGGACTGCGCATTCGCGCGTGGCAGAAGCGGATCAAGAGGTCGCCCTTTTTGAAAACGCGCGTTCGGTCCCAAATGACGGCTGTATTGACAGTACTCTGGCGCTTGCCCGTGATCCCTACGGGTTTATTGCCAAGCGGTGTTCCCGTCTGAAAACCGATGTCTTTCGCACGCGCCTCTCGCTCAAACCAGCCATTTGCATGAGCGGGCCCAAAGCCGCCCGCCTTTTTGACAACCCGGAATACTTTCAACGCGCCGGGGCGCAACCCGCTCGCACTCAAAAGATTCTTTCTGGCAAAACCGGCGTGCAACAAGTCGATGAAGAGAACCACCGGCGCCGCAAGCAAATGCTCTTGTCGCTCATGACTCCGGAACGAATCCAGAACCTGGCTCAAATTAACCGGCGATTATGGCGCGTTTATGCGGAGAAATGGAAATTACAGGACCAGACCGTTCTGTATCCCGAACTATGCAGGATGCTGACAGAAACGGTCTGCAACTGGGCTGGCGTTCCTCTGGATGAATCTGAAGTCGCCGGGCGCACGGAAGAATTAATCGTGCAATTTCATTCCGGACGGCGTTTCGGGCCGGCGTACTGGCGCGCGCGAATCATCCGGAAACGAGCGGAACGCTGGGCCAGGCAGGTCATCACGCGAATTCGTCGCTCCCAGCTAAAGGCCCCTGAATCCAGCGCGGCTTTGGTAATCGCTCGATATCGGGAATTAAACGGAAAACAACCGGATCCTTATACGGCGGGCGTAGAATTGCTTAATGTCCTGCGCCCGACTGTGGGTGTCGCAATTCTCGTCACGTTTCTTGCCCACGCCTTGCACGAAAACCCCCAATGCCAAATCCTGCTCCAGAACGGAAAAAAAGGGTACGATGAAATGTTCGTCCAGGAAGTTCGGCGATTTTATCCATTTATTCCCGCGCTCATCGCAAGGACGGCGCGGAATTTTGAGTGGAACGGTTTCGCGTTTCCTGCTCACACGCGCACACTGCTTGATATTTATGGGACCAATCACGATCCCGGGGTATGGGCGGCGCCCGATATATTTCTTCCGGAACGGTTCGATAACACGCGCGTGACTCCACTCGATTGTGTTCCGCATACAGAAGGGGACGCCGCCGCCGGCCATCCCGGCCCGGCCGAAGTCACCGCAGTTGAACTCATGAAAGTCGCCGTTAAATTTCTCACCCGTCATTTGTCCTATTCCGTGCCGGGACAAAATCTTGAAATCAATTTCAGGCGGCTGCCTGCAATGATTCAGGACGGCTTCGTCATCCGCGACGTACAGCTGGTTTGACTTCAGAAAAAGCTTTGGATCGGAATCCCGCACTGCCCGGCCGGACCGCTGAGCCGTTCAGTGGCATCCGCGCTGGAAGACTTCAGCCAACTCCTGCCAACCCACTCATTCTGGAAACATTTAATTTACAAAGCACCAAAACACCCGAAATAATGCCAGCGCAGTGAAGAAAAATACGGGCGGCCTGTGATTGTCCAGGTGTGTAACAATGGCAAGGTGCAATTGGCTTTCCGGCAAGTCGAACGGAAAAGCACTTTTTTGGTATGGTTAAAGCTTAAGCATGAGTGTAAGACCCGGTTAATTTGATTATATTGTCCGATGGATCATTTTGAAACAGAGCTGGATGCGTTAAAACGGCGGCTTACCGTCATGGCAAACTGCGCCAGGGCTGCAGTCAGCCGCGCGTCGCAGGCATTGCAGGAACGCAATGACGGCCTGGCCTTGCAGGTCAAAGACAGCGACCGCGTCATTGACCGGCTTGAGCTCGAAATTGATGACCTGGGAATTCAGCAGCTCGCCAAAGCGCCGCTTGCAGGCGATTTGCGTTTGATCACAGTTGCCACAAAAATCGCCCACGATCTTGAACGCGTTGGAGACGAAGCGGCAAAAATTGCCAGGCGCGCGGCAGATTTGGCTCGCGAGCCGGCCATCCCGATCCAACTCGACGTCCCGGCGATGGCCAGCCTGGCTTTGGACATGCTCGATACCGCTATAAAGGCTTTTGGCGATGGCGATCCTGCCCTCGCTCGTAGCGTTTTGCCCCGGGACAAAGAAGTGGATCTGTTCAACACGCAAATTCACCGTCTCCTGGCGCAATTCATGGTGGAGCATCCCGACACGATCAGGCGCTGCCTCCATTGGATGGTCGTTTCCAAGAGCCTTGAACGAATTGCCGACCATGCGACCAATATCGCAGAAGATGTTGTCTATCTCTGCGAGGCGAAGAATATCCGCCATACCGGCGCAAAATTCGCCCCTCCCATTGAATCTCAGTCCAGTTGACTTCGGTCGGAGAGCCCGGCCCTGGTAGCATTGACGAAGCCGGGCCTGCCGCTGCGTAGTCCCGCTCGGAGCGGACGAAGCCGGGTCATAAAAGGTCATAAATTCCGCCTCTTGAATCACCAAAACACTGTGAGAAACTGCTGCCATGAACGGATTTTGGCTGGTTGGATTATTCGCCGTCGCTCGGAAGATTTGGCGCGACAAGATGGAATTTTGGACTAAGGGAGAAAACACCTCGCCTGCGGATAAAAACCTTCATGCCCTCAATCGCTTGTCAACTCTCAGATTCAAAACTTTAGAACAAATTCAACATCATAAATTTTTCTAACTGTCCCGCATATTTTGCGCACTTAATAACGGGCAGGACTTTCAACACGGCACAACAAGATGAACAACAATGACTTGCTACTGTCCGCCCGCCGTAGCCCTGGCAAAGGAGGGCCAAAAATATTCCCGATTGATGGCGGGACAGTTAGCCAATGTTGCATCTTGCCTAAATAACAAAATAAAATATTACAAGGGCGACTCCGAAGAGAGCCGCGCGCGATTCCAAGTGAATGTAAGTGATGCTGCCACCGTTTTTTTCGGGTGGTGTTGAAATTGAATATGCGGGAGTATCCCGCATCGCTTTCCGTCTGATATACCATGGCGGAATGTGTACAAATTGTGTTTCTGAACATGAAAACCTTTGTCCAGTACCCGTGGCTTTTCAACATTCAAGAGGCAAACAAGGAAGGTCCGGCGGCAAAACCCCATCTTCCATTCCTCTTCTATCTCCTCTTCGCGATCGCGTTCCTCGCATCCACGACTGCTGCCTTCAGCCAATCGCCGGACTATGCCGCGGATAAAGCCAATGCCGAAACATTTTATGCTGAAGGTTCCTATGCCAAAGCTCATGACGTTTATGCGAGCATGGACATTTCTTCGTTGCCCAAAGAAGACGCGCGGTGGGTCCAGTTTCGATTGGCGGACACTCGATGGCGTTCCGCCGCGGCTACCGGCAATCCGGACACGAGCGAATTGGACGCGGCCCGCGACAGTCTCGAGAACCAAGTCCGTGATTTGACGCGTGAAGACCAGCATGATCGGATTTGGGCCGAGGTCGAGGAATCGCTTGGAGATTTTTTTTGGCGCGCCCAAAACACCGATTGGAGCAGCGCGTTTCCCCATTTTCAGTCGGCGCTCGATTGGTGGGCCGGGCAGAGCGACTTGGATATGGCCCGCACTCGCTATCTGAACATCGTTTGGAAGATGGCGCGTCCACCGGGCGTAAACGCGCAATTCAGCTATGGCGATTGGGGATTTGAGATTCCACCGGACGTCCTGGAAAACGCGGCCAAAATCGCGCAAACGGATGAGGACAAGGCGCACGCGCATTATCTCATGGCCATGACATTGCGGGTGCAATGGAATGATTGGGCGCAAGCCGCCCGCATGACGCAGGAATTCGAGTCGGCCCTCAGCGCCGGCAAAAAGACCGATTGGTATGACGCGGCGCTCTTTAACTACGGCCAATTCCTCGAACAAAACGGCCGGGCCGTGATGGACAAGGATGGCAATTGGTCGTCGCAACCCGATTATGCCCGGGCCCTGGCGCTCTTCCGCCAGCTCACCAATCGTTTGCCCAGGGAGAGTCCCGTTTTTGGGAGCAAGCCACAAATGAAATTGGAAACATCACCGGCCCGCAAATCACGGTGGGCACGGACAGTATCTTTCTGCCGGATTCGGAAATTCAATATTCCCTTACTTCGCGAAACGTAAAGCAGATACGGCTGGCGTTGTATTCGGCGGATTTAAATGCAGCGGTGAATTTCCCGGCAACTTCGCAACCAACGCGACTGGATTCAAACCATTGATTTGAAATCGCTCAAGGCGATGAAACGATGGACACGGAAAGTGGACTATCCGGGTGATTATGCGCCAACCGGCTCTGTGGTGCGGTTGGACAGAAAATTGAAACCAGGCGCATATATCCTTGAGGCGCAAGGCGGCGGGAAAAGCAGCCGGGATTTGGTTTTGGTGACGGATGCCGCTTTGGTCCTGAAAACATCTAATCGCTCGGCGCTGGCTTATTTTTGTGACGCCCTGAACAGTGCGCCCATCACAAACGCCCCCGTCAAACTTTGGATGCTTTGGAACGACAACGGATGGCATTCGCGTTCGTATGATGGCGTCACCGGTTCAAATGGTATCGTGGAGATTCCCTTGGCCCAAAAAATGGACAATGGCGCGACTTTTTACGCCACGGCTCGAAGTGGGAACCGGCAGGCGTTCGTGACCGGGGATAATTATAGCTATGGCGGCGGCGACGACGAATCGGCAGGCTGGCACATTTACGCTTTCACGGACCGTCCGGCATATCGCCCCAAAGAAACGGTGAACTGGAAGTTTATCGCGCGCAGCTACGATGGCTCGGTTTATTCAACGCCTTCCGGACGCGCGATCGAGTATGAAATTTGGGATCCGCGCGGGACGAAGGTGAAATCGGGGAAAATCAAGTTTAACGAATTTGGCAGCGCATGGGGATCGCTTGATCTCACGGAGCAAATGCCGTTGGGTGAATATCAGGTGCGGTTTTGGAACGTGGGGCATCATCGCAACATCGGCAACGCCACTCTATTCAGACTCGAAGAATACAAGCTGCCGGAGTTCAAAGTAACAGTCCAGACCCCGGAGGAAAATGGCCATCGAAAAACATTTCGGCTGGGCGATACAGTCGCGGCCACGATACAGGCGGATTATTACTTTGGCGCGCCGGTGGCCAATGCGGATGTGAACGTTGTCGTTCACCAGAAACCGTTTGTCCATTCCTGGTTTGAGTCGCGGGATTATCCGTGGCTCTATGAGGACATGGATACGGCCTCGCCTAATGGCGGCTGGTATGGCGGAGAGCAAATCATTACCAATGCCACGCTCAAAACCGATGCAACCGGCAAGGCGACGTTGACATTCGGGACGCCGCAAAATGCAGGCAGTGATTTTGAGTACGACATTGAAGCGCGCGTCACCGATGCGTCACGCCGCGAAATCACCGGGAACGGATCAGTGCGGGTGACGCGCCAATCATATTACGTCTATGCCAAACCCGCCCATAATCTCTATTTGCCGCGCGACAAAGTGACCGTGAATTTCAAGGCGCTGGATGCCAATGACCAGCCGGTGCAGGTGGACGGTGACGTGAAGGTAACGCGCGATTATTGGTACGAGATCTGGCTCGCGCCCGATGGCCATGAGGTAAAAGGCGACGAGTTGAAGGCCCTTCAGGCCAAATACAAAACATGGCCGCCTCCGCCCGCGCGCCCGGATCAAAGGGATTGGGAGTTAAAATTCCGCGGCTATGAGCATGACAATATTCTGACACAGCATTTGACCACAGACACCAATGGCGATGCCGAGCTGACTTTCAAGCCCGAGCGCAAAGGTTATTATCATATTACCTGGTCGGGTCGCGATGCTCCTGCCAACCATCTGCCGCAGCCGATCAATGCTGATGCCACAATTTGGGCCGTAAATAACCGCACCACGGAGCTGGGCTATCGCACCGGTGGCATCGAAATCATCGCCGACAAAGACACATTCCACGCCGGAGGAACCGCGCCCGTGATGCTGGTGGCGCCATCGGCGGACCGCTATGTCCTGTTCACGGTTGAAGGGCAGGGCATCTATCATTACCAACTCGTTTACATGGACGGCACGGTAAAGCTCGTCAATCTTCCCATAGATGAAAGTGATGTGCCCAATATTTTTCTGGATGCGACGCTGGTGAGCGACCGTCAGATTTTCACGGATGAAAAACAAATTGTTGTGCCGCCGGTGAAAAACTTCCTGAACGTGGAGGTTAAGGCCGACCGCAACGACTACGAGCCGCGTGACGAGGGCACGTTGAAGGTCACCACGCGCGATGATCAGGGCAAACCGGTTCCCGCTGAAGTGGCGCTCAGTCTCGCGGATGAATCCGTTTTCTACATCCAGGACGATTATGCGGGCGATCCCCGGGAGTTTTTCTTTGGGACCAAGCGCAACCAGCAGATCCAAACGCAGTCCACGATGAACCAAAAGACTTATACACGGCTCGTGAAATGGAAAAACCAGTTAATCGATGACAAAGAGAAGGAACGGCTGGAGGAACAAAGTCGCTTGGGGAGAATGACGCCGGGCATTGCCGGAAATGCCGGAGGCGGTGGCGGCGGCGGCGGCGCGCAAGATATGTCGTTTGGCGAACCACATATAAGCGTGGTTGGCTATGTGAACATGAAGATGGCCCCGCAACCCGGCCAGTCTGCAATCGGACTTGACTATGTCACGACACGCTCCTTTGCGGGGCGCCAAACAACGTATGGGGCGATGGCTGGCAGCCCTGTATCGCCGATGGTCGAGGGGATCCCCGTCATGGGCAGTTTATTTAGGGAAAAACTGGCTGACAACGGCTTTGGCGGCGCTGGTGGACACGAACGCGAACAGCCAACCGTGGTCGTGCGCAGTGATTTCCGTTCCACGGTTTTCTGGCAGCCGGACGTCATGACAGATAAAAACGGCGAGGCGATGGTGAAGGTCACCTATCCGGATTCGCTCACGAGTTGGCGGGCCACAGCGCGGGCGGTGACGACAGCCAATCAATTTGGCATCGCCCAAACGACTACTCGCACGCGGAAACCGCTCATCGTGCGCCTTGAAGGACCCCGCTTTTTTGTGGCAGGCGACACGGTCACGATTTCCGCAGTCGTCAACAACAACACAGACAAACCACTCGAAGCGAAAGTCTCCCTCGACGCCAGTGGCCTGGACGTAGCGCAGGATTCCGGCATGGTAGGGCGGACCTCCCGGTCCGCCACTCACACCCAGACACTTGACGTTCCTCCCAATGGCCAGGCGCGCGCTGATTGGACAGCCAGGGTTGAATCGCCCGGCGATGTGAATTTAAAAGTCACGGCGCGAAGTGATCAGTACGCGGACGCGATGGAGAATTCGTTCACGGCATACGAGCATGGCATCGAAAAATTCATCTCGAAATCCGGCAAGACTCGATGCGACGAAACGACGGTGGAATTGGTCCTGCCTGACGAACGCAAACCGAATTCCACTTCGCTTGCCGTCCAGGTCACGCCCAGTATGGCCGTGACGATGCTCGATGCGTTGCCATACTTAATCAATTATCCTTACGGTTGCACCGAGCAAACCATGAGCCGGTTTTTGCCGACGGTGATCACCGCCAAAACACTCCGCGATCTTGGCCTGCAGCCGGGTGACGCCATGGATCGCGTGTTCGGCGGCATTGAAACCAACAGTGCTGCGGCAACCCATCCGGAAGGCAAAAAGAGCCTTGATGAAATGGACGAAATGACCCGGGCCGGCCTGGATCGTTTGTATGATTTTCAACATAACGACGGTGGTTGGGGTTGGTGGAAGGACGACGACAGCGACCATTGGATGACCGCATATGTGCTCTGGGGCCTGGCGCTGGCGCGTGAGGCGGGCGTTCAACTCAAACCCAATGTCTTGCAGCGTGGGATTAGGTATCTCGACTCGCATTTGGTGGATGAAAAGGAGAATTACGATATGCAGGCATTTATGCTGCACGCGCTGGCGTCGTGTCATTCGCGCAAAATCAACAAATTTCAACGGGCCGCCTTTGATAACCTCTGGCAAAACCGCGACCAACTCAATGCCTATACGCGCGCCCTGCTCGCGCTGAGCGCACACGAGTACGGATTTGATGACCGCGCCAAAATCCTGGCGGCCAATCTCGAAAACGGCGTCATTCGTGACGAGCATCCGGACCAATCCATCCTCATGGGGAATGCTTCGTCATCGACCAACTCATCGCCAACCGTCATGGCCACGGCGCATTGGGGCAATGACGGCGTCTTTTGGCATTGGTCTGATAGCGGCGTTGAGGCGACGGCCTTTGCCTTGCGCGCGCTCCTGGCGATTGACCCGACGAATGCGTTGATTGAGCCGGTGGCCAATTGGCTCGTCAAAAATCGTCGCGGCGCGCAATGGAACAATACCCGCGATACAGCCATCGCTGTGCTGGCGCTGAACGATTACCTGCGTGTGAGCGGAGAGCTGCAAAGCGCCACAACATTCAGCCTTTTCGTCAATGGCACCCGAATAGCCCAACAGCACATTAGCCCCGCTGACGTTTTCAACGCGCCGAGCCGGTTCACCATTGATCCAAAGTGGATTCAGGACTCAAATGAAATTCGCATCGTTGAGGCTGCCGGCGACCGGCCGTTGTATTTTTCCGCTAACGCCTCCTTTTTCAGCACCGAAGAGCCGATCGCACCCGCCGGGAACGAGATTTTCGTAAAACGCGAATATTACAAGCTCGTTCCGCGCCCAACATTGCTTAAGGGATACGTGGACGACCGCGAACCGCTCCCGGACGGCGGGACCGTTAAAAGCGGCGAGCGTATCGAAACCGTGCTGACCCTCGAGGCAAAGAACGATTACGATTATCTCATGTTTGAAGATTTAAAGCCCGCTGGATTCGAGACGGTCGAAATCCGCAGCGGCGAATCGCTCTATGCCAGCGAGCTTAAATCCGCAGCCGCAGCGAGACGGCTTTCCGGTACGAACGAGCTTTATGTTATCCGGGCCGGCGATACGCTCGCCGCGATCTCGAAGCAATATGCGATTTCCGTGCGCGCCATCGAGGAAGCCAACGTCTCGGTGATGCCTTCCAGATTGAAAATCGGCCAGGAATTGCTGATTCCCATAATTCCCGCGCCGCGACCGCAAGAGGATTCCGATTACACCGGCCGCACCAGTTGGGTCTATCAGGAACTGCGCGACCGGCAGGTCGCGCTGTTCCTGGATCATTTGCCGCAGGGAATTTGGGAGCTTCGCTATGACATGCGCGCGGAAACCCCTGGACGATTCCATGCCCTGCCAGTCGTAGGCGGGGCGATGTACGTGCCCGAAATTCGCTGCAACAGCGCGGAAATTCGGGTCAATGTTGAAGACAAGGCGCCTTAAGACTTCGTTGCGCATAGCTGCCGCCAAAATATTCAAAAACCCCAATAAAACCATACATTTCGCCCTAAAATCAAATCTCGTTGCGCGTTGCGCATCCTATGTAAATAAAATGTGTATAGCCCCCAGGGGTGCGCGGAGTCATTTTCATCCTCACCCATCGTAGCAGTCCCGTGACTGCGCAGCCGCGTCAAGTCAAGGCTTTGGTTCGCGTGAAAACAGCAAAGGATTAAAAATTATCATTCTTTTTTTATGTGCCGTAACTCATTTGTCGGCGACGCCGCAAACTGAAAGCCCTGTGAAGGGCGACAGGTAATAGCCCAGGGCAAGCGAGTCTGCGAGCGCCGCCCTGGGTTGATAGCCGATAAATTTCAGCCGCGTGCTGCGAAGCCGCGCGATAGCGCGAAACTGATCTGCGGCATCTTCCAGCATTGCCAACACGACGCGCTCAACTTTACGCCTATGCCCGACTGCGGGATAATCGCGCTCCGACAAGTCCGCCCATCCAAAAATTCACCAATCTAATACCGCGTCTCGTTGCGCATCGCTACCGGTAAACTCTTCAAAAAAACCAATAAAACCACACATTTCGCCCTAAAATCAAATCTCGTTGCGCGTTGCGCATGCTATGTAAATAAAATGTGATCCTCCCAGTTAAGCCCTTGGTGGTTTGAGCTATCATCTTGGGTGAAGGGCGGGGAGTGTTACCAGCACTCCCCGCGTAAACATAATCAACGGGGTCTGACGACCCCATCAACCATGAAGTATTACGTTATGAAGTATTACACCTCCACCACCGAATTCAACTGCGGAATCGATCTCCATTCCCGGCAAATGTATGTCTGTCTCATGGATCGTTCCGGAAAAATCCTGGTCCACACCAATATCCGAAACAATGACTTCAACTTTTTCCTGCAGTTGGTCGCCCCTTATCGCCACGACCTAACCGTCTGTGCCGAATGCATGTTCGGATGGTATTGGCTCGCCGACGCCTGTGCCCAGGCCGGCATCCATTTCGTCCTGGCTCACGCCCTCTACCTCAAGGCCATTCATGGCGGCAAAAACAAAAATGACCGCATTGATTCCGAAAAACTCGCTCAACTGCTGCGTGTCAATCTCATTCCACCCAGCTACGTCTATCCCGCCGCCCAGCGGCCTCTGCGAGCTCTCTTGCGCCAGCGTCTCCATTTCGTTTGGGACCGTACTGAACTCATTACCCGCGTCCAATCCCATCAACTGGCTCACAACCGCATCCCCAACTCTTGCTCCAACCGCGACCGTTGGCAGGAACATGCGCTGGCTCAGGAACCCAACCGCGTTTACCAGCTAGCTCTCCAAAATCAGTTCGCCCTCATCCGCCATTTCGATACTCAAATCGCCATCCTGGATGATCAATTGGAACGGTTGACCAAAGTCCATGCTCAGCGCGATTATATTTTACTGCAAACCATCACCGGCATTGGCAAGCACCTGGGTCTGACGCTCCTCTACGAAATTGGCGACATCGACCGATTCCCCACAGTCAAAGACTTCCTGAGCTATTGTCGCCTGGTCAAGGGCACCGTCGCTTCAGCCGGCAAGATCAAGGGCCTGCGCGGCCATAAGCTGGGCAATCCCTATCTGCGCTGGGCCTTCGGTGAGGCGGCCATCATTGCCAAACGCGATCAGGCATTCATGGGCCCGCTCTATCAACGCCTCCTGGTCCGCATGGGCGGCAACAAGTTCAAGGCCAACGCCCTTCTGGCCATCAAGCTGGCCCGTTCGGTTTACTACATGCTTAAGAGCAAAACCGTCTTTGATCCCCAGCGCCTGGCTGCTTCGATAACACGCAACTAAATTTCGACCCTGGCGACCTGAGCCTGCGCTGCGACTGGAGCCGATCAATCGTGAGATCCTCATTCAACCCAGACCATATTCCCTGGTGTTTTGAACACCCCGGTCTGAGCTGGATCCACCAGGACTCCCTAAATGTGATTGAGCCAGCTCGCCAGCGGTCGTTGATCGCACGCCTTCGACGCCGGGGCCGCGAGCGTGATGGCTTGCTATCGGCCCCGGCTCCTTTTAGCTTGCGGTCGCATCACTTCAGAACGTTCTACCTTTGGAGCATCCGCCCCATTCGCACGTCCGCAAAATACTGGAGTCCCGGGTTGGACAATCAACATCGGGCAACCGTCGGCCAATGTGCCTGGATAGCGCGTGGGTTTACTGCTGTGTGTTTCTGGACCGTCCCCTGGCGTTCGATCAGGGGACTGGAAAGTCGGCTGAGGTTCCCTTTGAACTTTGGCCGGCTCGATTGAGTCCCAATAGGTGTTTAGCCGGATGCCCTGCATCCGCGCTGCAAACCGAAATTAAGTCGGAGTTCCCGTTTTGAAGTCCGCTACGCGGTTTCCAAAAGATTCCGTGCCCCTCTTTTTTTCCCTATTGACGTTTCGGGCTTAATAGGTGTCGCTGGGCTCAGGCAACCCTGTCCATTGGCGTCTTAACGCAGTTCTTGGCAGGGACGCCGCAAAAGTTCAACATTCCTTGAATCGCTATGTTTGAGGAAATGTTCGCGCTCTTATCGTTTGCCAGGAAATGGATATTGTTCCTCGTTTTATTCGTTGGATTGACACTCAGGACCTGGGCGGCGGAGGCCGTCAGGACACGGCCCAATATTGTGGTGATTCTCGCCGACGACCTCGGATATTCGGATTTGAGTTGTTACGGTTCTGAAATCCCAACGCCGAACCTCGACCGCATGGCCGCCCAGGGATTGCGGCTGACGCAATTTTATACGACTCCGCGCTGCTGTCCCTCCCGCGCCGCGTTTTTGACTGGGTTATATCCTCAACAGACCGGTGTGGGCGACATGATGGAGGACCGTGGCATCCCCGGATATCGCGGCGAACTCAATCGAAATTGCCTGACCGTTGCCGAGGAACTGCGGCTCGGCGATTACCACACCGCCATGGTCGGCAAATGGCATCTCAGCCACATCTATTTCGACGGGAAGAAACAGTTAAATTTCCAGTCCCACGTGCCGTTCTGGGACACCAAAGACAGTTGGCCCATGCAGCGTGGCTTCGAAAGTTATTTCGGCAGCATCCACGGCGTGACCAGCTACTATGACCCGTTTTCGCTCGTGGACGGCAACACGCCCACTCGCGCGCCGGGCACAAATTTCTATTATACCGATGTCATCACGGATCACGCCCTGGGCGACCTTGATCACTATGCCGGAGCGGCCAAACCATTCTTTCTGTATGTGGCTTATACCGCTCCACATTGGCCGCTGCAGGCTCCAGAAAAGGACATCGCCAAATATCGTGCCAGTTATCTGGCGGGCTGGGACATCATTCGGGCCCGACGTTATCAGCGTCAGATCAAGATGGGCATCATCGACAAATCCTGGCGGTTGTCGCCACGCGACCCGCGCGTGCCTGACTGGACCAATGTCGTGGACAAAGCATGGCAGGCCAATCGCATGGCCACCTACGCCGCCATGGTCGAACACCTCGACGACGGCGTTGGCCAAATCATGGCTCGATTAAAAGAATTGGGCATTGATGACAACACGCTTGTGATCTTCTTCTCAGACAACGGCGCTTGTGCGGAGGACATCATGCCTGAATGGTATGACGTCCCCAGCCTGACACGTGACGGAAGGCGTGTATGGGCGGGTAACGAGAACCATTCCGTATTCGCCGGTCCCAACGATGTATGGCAAAGCTACGGCATCCCCTGGGCAAACGTCAGTGCCACGCCGTTTCGGCTCTACAAGCATTTTGCTCATGAAGGAGGCATCGCCGTGCCCTTTATCGCGCGCTGGCCAACGGTGATTAAAAATACCGGCGCCATGTCCACCGCACTCGCCCACGTGACCGATATCAAAGCCACCATGCTGGAAGTGGCCGGCATTCAGCATCCCGAAAGTTACCAGGGTAATATCCTCTTGCCCCTCGAGGGCGAAAGTCTCCTCCCCATTTTCGAGGGACGCGATCGCCCGGATCGCGCCCCGATTTTTTGGGAGCACGAGGGAAATCGCGCCGTGAGATTGGACCGATGGAAACTCGTCGCCCTCCAGGGTCATCCCTGGGAACTTTACGATATGAAAACCGACCGGACCGAGTTGACCAACGTGGCCGCGCTCTATCCGGAGAAAGTCAGGGATTTGTCGGGCATGTACGATGCCTGGGCGCAGCGCTGCAACGTCGTCCCGTTCCGGCAACTGCCGGGTGAAAAGCCCATAGTACCTGCGCAGGGAACATTGATGTCCGACGATTGACAGATCATCTCGATGTCTAATTTTGGCGCGCCCGTTGCAGCAGCCGGATTTTAGCCAGGCCGTCGAGCGCGTTTTGATATCCTGGTTCCAATTGCAACGACTTTTCAAACTCCCGGCGGGCATCATCCAAATGGCCCAACCTGGCCAGGACGACTCCGTAGTTGAAGTGCGCCCGCGAATAATTCGGATTTAGATTTACCGCCTCGGCAAATTCGGAAAGCGCTTCGCTCTCCTGCCCGGCGGCGTCCAGTTCGGCGCCCAACTCATAGTGAGGTTCCCAGTCGGAAGGATTCAACTGAATCGCTTCGCCATAATCATGAACTGCTTCAGCATGGCGGCCCAGCCCGGCCAACGTTTTGCCGATAAGGAAGATAACCTGCGGGTCCTGCGGGCGCTGTTGACGGGCTTGTTGATAGGCGTTTAAAGCTGCTTCAGGCTCCATTTGTGAGGCCAGAACGTTTCCCAATTCAACCCAGGCGTCCGTCATCGTGGGCCGCATCTTCAGGGCCCTGCGCACCCACGATTCGGCTTCCGGTGCCCGCCCCTGGGTTTCAAGCGCGCGTGCAAGCTGGTAACAGGCAAAGCAGTCCTGCGGGATGAGGCCACACACCCGCTGCCATTCTTGAACCGCCCCGGCCGCGTTGCCTGTCGACTTGAGAAACAAAGCGAAATTTCCGTGCAAATAATAATCATCCGGCCACTGCGTGACCGAATTCACAAAATTCTGAGCGCTTTGCGCCGCGGCGCGCACGGTCATTCCGGGGATCAATTGGTTGATGTCGCTGTTCAATTCCCTGGTCCGCAGGTCGTTGTCCAACTGGTTGCTCAACGGCGGCTTTTGCATCCTTTGAATCACACTTTCCATCACCAAACAACGGTTCCAGTCCGATAACCCCAGTCGCCGTTCGCAAACGTCCTGGCTTGCCCACCCATTCGTGCCGGCGTCTTGTAAAATTCCAGGCGGCAATTCGTCTTTAATTTTATCAGCCCAGGCGCGAGCCAGGCGGTAGTTGCCGTCAAAATTGAAATGCACGTGCTCGTAGAATGTTTCCCGGCCCAGGACATTTCCAGAGACATCGGTGGCAAGCGTCGCCGGCGCATCCATGAATATCAGATTCGTGCTGTCTATTCTCTTTGATTCATCGCTGATAATACTGTTGATTTTCGAATCCGCGCGAAACGGCAGTGCGTCGTCGTCACACGCCAATTGAAGGTGTCTTTCTGCTTCTCCAGAATTCGTCAGGGAGAGAAGGCATTTGCCCCATCGAAACTGCAATTCCGCCACGTTGGCATCCAACGCCGCTGCCTGCTCGAAATCCTGAATGGCCCGGCCAAAGTCGCCGTTGCCTTCAAGGCGAATTCCGTCCGTGAAAAATTGATTGAAATGGACTCGATCGATCGCCGGGAGGTTGCTGTCCGTCACCGAGGCAAACGGTGCGCAATCTTTGAGGTTGACCGCCACGGTATTGAGCAAAACCTTTGCGCCGGAGTCCAGGGCGACCTTGATGATATCGTCCAGGTTTTTGGAAAAGTTTTGATAGACGGCGGATTTGCGTGGATCATCAGCCGCCAGTTCGTTTCCTACGAACATCTCCATGCCAGCCCAGGACGTCTTTTCGCCTCGGGTAAAGCGAAGCTTCCGGGAGAGGTTCGTCAGCAGTTGCCCCAGCCGTGTCTTTTGGACCGCCAGATTGAAACGAATCAACGTAACCGGCGGGGCCTTTGCGCCAAATACCGTCGCCGCGCCAAATGGCCCCACCATTTCATTGTTGCCCATATATACGATCCAGAGATCGCCCTTCTGCGCCGCGCAATCGCGCGCGATAGGCAAGATGACATTGGAGTTGATGGCAGTGATGCCCAGGTTGATGATTTCAAAATGGGCCCGCGGAAAGCGCGCGGATAGCATGGCTTCAACGTAGCGGCTTGCGCCATAGGAAGGGTCCGGATCGCCCATGGCCGCCGATTCACCGAGAATGAAAATCCGATAAGTGTCCGGCGCCTTTTGTGCATCCATTCGAATAGGCCCGAGAAATCGGGCCGCCTCCGGCGGGAAAAAGCGGAGGCTAAAATCGTCGTTGTTTACGAGAAATACTTTATCTCCAATTTGCAGCGGTTTGAAAACGCTCGTTTGATACCCGTAACCGGCAACACGCAAGGCCAATTCCATTCCTCCCAACAGAACCAGCGGTACGACAACCATCGCCAAAACGCGAAAAACCCACTTGCGCCCGGTCGTAATGCGATAAGCGCCTTTTGACCGGCTATCAGTACTCGTCTTTCGGAGTTTTTGCTTCAATCAGGTATTCATCTTCAAGGGAAAAGCTGAACGCGAAAAAATCTTTGTGAATCAGGCAGATTGTTGGTCATTTGGAGTACGGGCCCCGCGCCTGTCTGGATCCCTCCGAGGGTGGTGAAGGGAATGGTGAGATTGGTCGTTGACCAGACCTGGTACGTTAAGCCCGAAACACTCGTCCAATCCAGAACGTTGCGACTCTGCATGCTCAATACCGGAACCCAATTCGGGTTCAATAATACTACTCCCGCGCTGCTGGAACTGAGCGGACCGGCGATCCCGGCGTTATTGATTGCGCTCACTTCGGCATAGAGGGTCGAGCCATAGGTATTTGTAATAGTCAATGTTGTGCCCTCGACAACACCATCAAAGACATTCGACGCTCCCGGCGACGTTCCCATGATGACTTCGTAACCTGACACGCCGCCGATCGGGTCGTTCACGCCGGCCCAATTAAAGGTTACGATGTTTCCCAGGACAAATGCGTTCGTCGTTGTTGGGGCCGCGAGGGTTGCCGGCGGCGTGACGTCGTATAATTTTAAATATTGCGCTTCAAACGGCGCGTTTGTCCAACCCGCGCCGGTGGTCGGCACAGCATTGAGTGAAACTGAAATCCCGTTGTTTGATAGAGCGCTGCCGGCAATTCCACCGGTGGCCCATAGCCAGTAGTTGTTACGATTTGGATCGGCGCTCAAATCGGCGGCGATGTTTTTTACGTTATAGAACCGATCCGGCTGAATTCCAAAAAGGTTTGTGCCATTCGCGGAGACATTGACACTGAAATTGCCCTGTTCACTGTTGGTGACATCGAGGTTCACAAAGGCAAAGACCACGTCATTGAAATTCGGCGAGCCGTTCGTCGCCGTGAACTTGGCGACGGCGTAGATATTTGGTTGCGACGTGGAAGGAGTCAGAAACACGTCGTTGGGACTTTGTAATGCAGGACTGGATTGGCGGGCCACGCTCACGGAGGCGTAGAGCGGATAGAGTTGGTCTACCCTGACGTTATTGACAGTCGCGGCATAGGCAGGTTGCAGTGAATTGAAGTTATAAAGGTCGGGAACCTCTTCCGCACCGCTCGTCGTATAGAGGCTGAAGCCAAATCCTGCGGTCGTCCCTGCTTCCTGGCCATAGAAAATATGCGGCGCGCCGAAGATGGTTCCGCAGACCATGTAGCGTACCAGAGCCTGATAAGGATCGGTGTAATAAAATCCGGCATCGTGCGATGTGGCATTCCAAAGCATTAGAGACTGGCCATAGCTGCTTTGCTCCGCGTCGAAAATGCTTTGATAATTCGTGGCCGTGCCGACCGTGCGGAACGCGCTGTAAACGCTATCGCATAATATGTCAAAATCTCGGCAGGAGCGGTAAGTCGTCGCGCTGGGGGGAGGCCAGCTCAGCGATTCGGCCAGAAAAACAAAGTCCCATTTCTGCGAGCGCACTTTGTTGATAATGTATTCCCAGCATTGCGGCGGCAATCCATCGGCAAAGTCCGCGCGCATACCGTCGATGCCCACGGAACTTTGATTTTCCGGCGTGCCGTTGGTGCAGCCCGTTTGATTGAGCCAGTAGAGAATAGAATTGGCAAAATATCTCCAAACATTTTGTGTAGTGTTATCAAAATTCCCGGTACTGCTGCTGTAATCGAACCAGTCGTCTGAGCTCAGATCGTTATCGTCGTCCTCCGGGTTTTCGCAGACCAGCGACGCATAAACTCCGTAGAACACATCATCCACATCGGTCCATTTTGGAATATCAATATCGGGAGCAATCGCGATGTTGCCCTGGCTGGTGGCGCGGCTGCACCACGCGTTTGTTTGGGAGAAAAATTCAGGCACACGTTCCGGAATCAAGTCCGTAGGCTGCCAATTCCCTGGATTTCCCGCGCCGCCAAAATCTGCAACGCCTTCGTTGTCCAATTCAACATCGTGGGCCGTGTGGTCAAAGGGTTCGTCCATCATGATGTTGACCCCGGCGGCATCCGCTGCGGCGACAAAATTGGTAAATTCCTCCATGGCAGCGGGCCGGCTATTGGCCTTGCTCATCCACGGCGAAACCTGGAAGAAATTTTTAACACAGTAGGGACTGTTGATGCTGCTCTGGATGCCTCGGGGATGGATCGGCTCAAGCCAGAGCCAGTTGACCCCGAGATTGGTCACGTAATTCAGATTGAACCGGTTGTACACCGGATTTGAAGGATAGGACCCCGGCCCATTATAAAGGTCAACAAAAGTGCTCCGCTGGGAGCCGTCCGCGGCATCACCTTGCGCATCAATATTATTGACTGCCAGCTCATAAATGACCATGCCTTGCGCCT
Organism: uncultured Verrucomicrobiae bacterium; assembly: GCA_963845665.1. Taxonomy (GTDB): domain Bacteria; phylum Verrucomicrobiota; class Verrucomicrobiia; order Limisphaerales; family UBA11358; genus UBA11358. The sequence goes on along the minus strand of CAWJTA010000003.1, from coordinate 769,746 downwards.
TCTTCGGCGAAACCACAACCATAAAATCCCGGTGCTGGCCGGTGTCGTAGGGGGCATTCGTGCTGTACCAAAGCCAATTGGTGCTGCCCGCCACGCGGCAACGGGCTGTCAGGCGATAAACTCCGGTCTTGCACGCGTAAAGCGTCAAGGAGTATCGCCCGGGCGTGCCCGTCGGTGACATCGCGTACGCCTCGTAATAATGGTTCGTGTCTCCAGTGGCGATGGTGTTGCCGTCGGGCGGTATAATGCCTTCTTCAATTCCGTCCGCGGCAACGTTCGTGGCGTAGTTGCGCCGATTCAAATTTGAATAGATGTCAGCCTCCACAACGTTGCTGGAAGTACCGGGAGTGAAGATAATGTTCAATGGCACGGCGTCATTGGAGACTTCGTTGACGAAGACATGGGCGGTGCCAAAATCCGCATTGATGCCGTTAACGGTTAAAACTGGCGGTCCAACCGGAACGGCAAGGTACTCTCCGGGAGTAGAACTGAAATTAAATACGCCTCCTCCTGGACCGTAAGAGCCGCCGGCGCCCAGGTTGCCGGTGCCTGCGGGCAATCCGGGAAGAAACTGATTGGAGAGATAGGCGAAGCCGGCCCCGTTGATATCAACCAAAACTCCAATAGAACCGGTCGGATTGCCGAGCGCTGAGAGTGGAATACCAAGTTCAAGGCCGGTAGTCACTTCATTCGCGTAAGCCTGATTGGCGGCCGTCCCGCTGTTCCCATTGACTCCGATTATATTCAGATTATTAAAACCAACGGCGATTCCACTTCCGCCAGGAATCCCCGCGCTTCCAATCCCGCCGCTTAGGGTAACGTTGCCCAAATGTGTTTCTGTGCCGGAACTCCCATTCAATATTGCTTCGTCAACGGAAAGGACCGTGGCGCTGTTCGTAAATGTAAACATCAGGTTCGCATTGAAGCCCGGGCTGAATGTTGAACCATTCATGACTCGTTCAGCGGCAGAGCCTCCGATCTCGAGAGTCTGCTGGCCGCCGGGCTGGCCGTCGGCGATAAAAATATTGATGTTGTTGCCGTTAGCCTGGACGTTTCCCGTTACGAATAAATAAAGATATCCGTTGTACACGACGCCATAAAGGCCGTCCAATTCCGAACCACCGCTCGATTGACCACTGGTATCGGAGTTATTATCGCCAAACCCGGTGTTTATAGTCTGAATGGTCAGTGGGCTGCCGTAGCCTTCGGAATAATTCAAAGTCCCGTCAACGGTTACTTGCGCCGAAGCGGTTTCCCCAAGGACCCCAGCGGCCAGTAATAGAACGAAGGCCGCGATTTTTTGCAGCAGTTTCATGCTCAGGATGCAAATTCTCGTTACTGGGAGGTCGTTCTCTGTTGCAACCATGTCAAGTCGTCTGGTGAATGCAAGTTATTATCGGGACACGGAGACAACCGCCGGACGGGCGCTTTGCTGTTTCCATCGAGCCATTTTTTGAGTTCGACGTGTCCGTCCGCAAAAGAAAAACCGCCGGCGCCATTATGGGTGGACGCCGGCACATCAGTCCATACTGCCGATCCGCCGGACTGCATCTGGACCGCAAAAAAAGCGTCGTTGATGCTGTCGGGACATTCATCCAGGAGAACCCACGTGTTGGCCGGCCCAAGCTTAAGATTGCTGGTCTTTAATATTCTGATCCAATTATGGGAAAGTTGGCCGGAAATATAATTGGCAACGTTGCTGACGTCGCCCACAAAACCGTTCATCGAGACACTTCGCACGCGCGGACCTTTCGCGCCGGGGATGGTATCGGCGGGACATTTAAAAATGCCGACGCATTGTGAAATGTAGGGACCCATTTCGGCGCCGGTTAACAGCGCGGTATTGGTGTTCTCCAGGTTGGGTTGGACGGCGTTGTCCCAGGTCATCACACCAGCCGCCCAGGCATGCAAAGACGTGCCGGCGCCCGGATTCTCGGGAAACATTTCGTGATTGTCGCTGGTGTACATAGCGATCGCCAATTGCAGCTGTCGGAGGTTGTTGAGACAGTAAACCTGCTGTGCTTTTAACTTTGCCTTGCTCAACACCGGCAAGAGAATTGCCGCAAGAATTGCGATAATGGCGATCACCACCAATAGCTCTATCAGGGTGAAAGCAATTCGGCTCTTCTTAGGGTGCATTTGGCCTATTCAGTGTGTTTTTTGCGGATCCCCGTTCGGCCAATGGAAGGGATGACGGCACACCATGAAAAATAGACCACTCGTAGCTGTTCAGATGGACGGACGGTAATCGCTCATCATCCGAATCTTTCACGCCGGAGATATTAATCCGCGTGAATTCGTTTGTTGTATCGAGAGCCACGTGCCCGTTAACGGGTTGCCCGGAAAGGTTGATGACCACCAGCAGTTCGTCTTTGTCGTCCGCGCGCTGAAAACTAATGAGATGTTTCTCATCCGAATTGTGCAGCCAGCGCACCGGCGATTCGGTGAGGGCCCGATACTGATGGCGAAGTCGAATCAAATCGTGATATGTGCCGCGCCATTCCGGGTGTTTAGGAGTTTGCCAGCAAATGCTCGTCTTTTTGAATAGGGCGCCGCCGCTGGATTCGTTAATGTCGCCAATCTCCATGCCGTTATACAAAAGCGGCACTCCGTCCAGCGTAAACATCAGCGCGGAAGCGGCCAGCGCTCCTTTCAAACCATAGCGATTAACCGCCCGCACTTCATCGTGATCATCAGAGATGCGCAGGTGCAGGGCGCCTCCGGGAAATCGCGCCGCGCTGTCATCCCATGACTGGCGCACTTCGGAAGCGGGTGCCCCTTTGATGAGCACGTCATCCAGCGTTCCCAGCAGCGGCCATGAATAATCGATATCGAATGCGTTCGTGAGCAACTCAGGCTTGCTGGCTTCGGCAAGCATTATCGTATCCGGTTTGACCCGGGCGACTTCCGTGCGGGCCTCTTCCCAAAAATCCGTCGGTACCATGCCGGCTGAATCGCAGCGATATCCGTCAATATCATAGGTTTGAATCCAATATTTGAGCACCGATATCATATAGCGCCGCAATACCGGATTGCTGTAGTCCAGGGCGGCCACGTCTGTCCAGGCCGGCATCGGAGAAATGATTTTCCCCTGGGCGTCATGCTTGTAAAACTCCGGATGCGCCATCATCACGCTGTCCCACGACGTATGGTCTGCAACCAAATCCATGATCACTTTCATTCCGCGTTTATGTGCGCCGCGGACAAACTTTTTAAAGTCATCTGCTGTGCCGCAGGCAGGATCAATCGTGTAGAAATTTTTGATCGAATAGGGACTGCCCAGATCACCCGTCCGAAATTTTTCACCGATCGGTTGAATAGGCATTAACCACAGGATGTTCACACCCAGGTCGTGCAAGGCACCGAGTTTGGCCCTGACCCCATCAATATTCCCGGCCAATGAGAAATCACGGGGAAAAATTTCATAAATCACACCTTGCCGGAGCCATTCGGGCGACGGGCGGGCAGTGTCCGCAACGTTTGTGTCAGCTCGAACCCACGTTAACGCCAAATCAGAGACGAGGAGGCACGCGAGAAAAAGCGTTCTGGCAGAAATGGAGGCTTTATGGTTCACGCTTGTTCAAGTCCGCTGCGGCCGCGCATTGACAAATTCAATCCACCAGCGTGTGCTGCGAAAGATAAATCATGTCCATATCCGTGATGGAGCATGGAACCTGTTGCCGGCCATCGGGAAGACTTCCGAGCGGCGGCGTGGTACCCGTCCGGAATTCCATGGGCATAGACGAGAACATTTCTTTTTCATTCGATTTCCACGATCGTTTGAAAGACATCCGCGGCTATACCGGGTCGTCCCGGTCTGCTTATGGCTTTGCAAGACGGAACAATGTCATTCCATTGCCTGCAGGCCAATTGGTTTCACTCAACAGACCGTTGGCGGTGCGTATGCCAATCGTCCAATTCGTTCCGTCAGTGGCCGGGATATCCGTCCAGGGTCCGTTAATGCTGGTCGCGCTTTGGAGGTGCGCGCCGGGTCGCCCGAGCCATGTGACCGGTACCTTCCCGGCGGACACAGCGCCTGCTGACAGGTTGCCGCCCGATAGCGTTCCCATATTTTCATAGATGTTTCCGGGGGCAAAAAGCGGCTCGGCATACGGCTCGTTCGTAAACTGGTCTATGGGCATAACATACGTGCCCGCCGCTATCGTGCGGACGACTCGAAAATGATTTGCCCCGGAAGCCGATTCATCCTCCAAAGGTCCGCCATTGACCTGGCCCGGATCCATCCCGTATTGATAACTCAAAGCAATGGGTGTGCCCGCCGGAATCACAATCGTGTTCGTATAAATGAGCGATGAACCTTCCTCGATCATTTGGTAGCCGGCCGGCGCGCTAACAGGATTCACACCACCCGCCCACGCATACCACGCCTGCGGATACGGGGTTCCGCCGCCATTGGCAAACAATCCGTTGATATAAACCCCATCGGATCCGGAGTTAAAGTCATGCGCATCTGTGCCGACCGCATTGGTCATGTTGACGCTGAACAGCACCGGGGTGTCCTGGGGCAGATAGTCGTCCAGCGCCAAATCGAGGAAACGAAAAACGGGCATGTTTGTGGTCAGTGTGCTGGATGTGACCGGCAGCGTGACCGTGCGCCTTTCATTATTGTTATATACGGCGTCGTCAACGTAATCATAAACCCAGGGAGATGCGGGGTTGTTTGCGGCCACAAGGTTATTTGTATACCTGACCTGAATGATGACCGCAGTGTCCTCGGGCATTGTAACGGTGGTCGTGAAGATATTTGTGTTGGGCGCGGGCTCGCTGCTCATGGACACGCCTGTCGCCCAGTTGTTAAATGTTCCCCAAACCGTCACGCTGTTTGGCATGTAATTGGGGTCGTATTTAATCGGGCCCGACATATCCACATTCAACGTGACGTTGGCCAGAGGGCTATACGTTAAATCGCTGAAACTAATCACCGGAAGAATCTGGTTCGTATTATCCGTGAAAAATCGGTTGCCCGCGTCATTGGCAGTCGTGGGGCCGGGGCTGTCCCATGAGTCCGCTGGATCCTCCACCGCTTTCCATTCCATAAAGGCATTGGTTGCGGGGATGCCGCTGATTTCCGCGCCCGTCGTGATTGGAAATGTCCCGACATAAACGTTCGATTCAACGATTCCAGTAGGATTGTTGGTAACTACAATCGCCGGATCATTGGTTAAATAATTGCCTGCATTGCCCCAGCCATTGAAACTTCCGCGCACGTCCAGTTGGTCTGTGCCGGGAACAAAATGGCCCAGCTCTATTTCCTCCGACATATCTACCTGAAAGGTCACGTTGATAATCTGGCCCGGTCCCACGTCACCATAATAGGGAGCTGGCAAATTGAGGCTGGCTCCGCTGGTTGATGGCAGTTCAGCGCCTCGATTGTCCCACGAAGCGGTTGTTTCGTAATTGCCATTAATATCGAAGCGGTAACTCACGACGTTTCCATTTTGGTCGCTCGTGTCGTTGTAGGAGTTTGTCCAAATGGTGCTGTTGCCTTCCTGAACCAACTGCAGGCCCGAGCCGGACCATCCATAAAATGTTCCGTTGGCAAAGACACCGTCTGTTCCGGTTCCCGCCGGTGCCGGAGGGTTGAAAGTCCCATTGGCTAAATTGGTTGCCATATTTACACCGAAGAAAATAATGGTGCTTGAGGCTTTCACGCTGCTTGTCGCAAATAGACAGCAGAGAAGTCCGGCTCCTGCGACATTTAGGATTTTTTTCATAAAATCAGCTTTAATTTTTGATGGGCACAGTTTTTGCAGGCGCCATAGACTGATCCAAAAGGCGGTTGGACCTTTCGTTTGATTTATGGAACCTGTAGTTACGCTATCACAGTCACGGTTTTGACGGTATCGCATGAAATGTGGCAGAGGCATCGCACGGATTGTGGACTGCCTGGAACAAGGATTTCTTAAACCGTCTGAGGAATACATTCAGATTATTCGGGCCTCATCGCCGATAATACTTGGCGACGGCCTCGGTCCTCGACTGGACATGCAATTTTTCGTAAATATGCCGAAGATGCGTGCGGATGGTATTGATGCTTATTCCCAACTCGTCTCCGATTTGCTTATACACCAGTCCGCGTGCCAGTAAATCAAGAACAGCCTGCTCCCGTGGACTCAACGGATTCCGTTTTTCGTTTGCCGGCCCGGCCTTCTGAAATGAGGCCACTACTTTTCGAGCAATCAAATTGGACATCGGTGAGCCGCCGGCCTGGACGTCGCGAATCGCCTGCAATAACTCCTCAGGTTCATAACGCTTTAAAAGATAGCCGGTCGCCCCGGCCGCCAAAGCCGTGAAGATTCTTTCCGTGTCTTCGTACACGGTAAGCATCACAATCTGGATTTGCGGTGCCAGGACCTTAAGTTGACGGACACATTCGATTCCATCCATGCCGGCCATATTGATATCCATCAGCACAACATCCGGCAGGTCGCCCGGCAGTTTTTGCAGGGCCGCTTTTGCACTCCCATAGATGCTCACGCACCGGAATCCCGTCGAAGCGTTGAGGAAAGTGGCTATGGATTGGCACAATTTCTTTTCGTCATCTACGATGGATACTGAGATCATTTTTTCACCTCTAGCGCATTGAGCCGTTGAGCGAAAGAACAAAACGGATCGTCGTCCCCTTGCCGGGGACGGATTCGAGCAAAAACCGTCCATCCAATTCCGTCAAACGCTGCCGCATGTTCCGCAAGCCGTTGCAAAAGCCCGCGGCCGAGTCCGCGGAATTCAATTCGCCCGCGACGGGATCGAAGCCCACCCCATTGTCGGATATCGTGATTTCAAATTCATTGCCGCGGCAGGCGACGGCAATTTTTGCGCGAGTTGCCCCGGAATGCTTTAGAATGTTTGCAAGGGCCTCCTGAACTGCCAAAAAAATGTGGTGCCGGGCCTGAGAGGAAAGCGGCTGAACCGGCAACTGCTCAGGCACTTCCAAATCGCATTCGATATCGGTCCTTCGAAAATAATCCCGGGCGTATTGCGCGATATAGGACACGAGGTGTTCCAGAGAATCTTTCTGCGGATTTACCGCCCAAACGATTTCGTCAAGAGATTGAAGCACTTCTCTGGAATCATCAGAAATCGAACGCAATTCCTTTTGGAATTCGACCGGGACGGCTTCACTGCGGCGCGCATGTTCGCTCAAAAAGGAAATTCGGCATAACTTCGCGCCCATCAAATCATGGAGGTCCTGGGCTATGCGCGTCCTTTCTCGTTCCAGCGCCCGCTCCTGTTCCAGTTGTTTGACGCGCCGGCGCATCCGCCGTTTCTCCATGATGCGCACGCTTCCGGCGCCTGCAATGCAGACCAGTGACAGGCCCAGGCCGATAAACCACCACGTTTGCCAAAAATGCGGCAGAGCCTTCAATGCCAGTACTGCGCCTTGTTCGTTCCAGGTTCCGTCGCCGTTGCAGGCGACGACTTGAAAATGATATGTCCCGGGCGGAACAAAGCTGTAAAAAGCCACACGGCGCGTCCCCGCTTCCACCCAATTGGCATCCAATCCTTCGAGTCGATAACGGAAGCGCACTCGCTCGGGCGCGTCAAAACTAAAACCGGTGTAGCGGATCTCCACCGTATGCCTGCCCGGAGTCAGTTGAAGATAATCCGTCGTGGCATCCAGTGTGCGCGTTATAGTCGTCTGATTGCCGGATGAGATGGAAACAGGGACCTCCGGCAAGCCATCCACCAGGACCTGCTCCAATGCCACCGAGGGCGGCGGGGAACTGGCGGTGTGTCCCGGGTCAACCACCACGATTCCTTTGAGCGTAGGAAACCAAAGCAGACCATCGGACATTTTGAGTCCGTTGGGAAAAAAGCCGCTGGCGCATTCCTCGGACAACATGCCGTCGGCAAATCCATAAATCTGTGGGTACACCGCCGGAATTGCGCGGGAAGCCAATTGGTCTAGGTCACTCTTTTTTATTCGCGAAATTCCACGGTCGCCGCCCAGCCACAGGTTGCCGTTTTGGTCTTCAAGAATTTGTGAGATGGTATTGTCCGGCAGCCCTTCACGGGTTGTAAACGTGGCGATGACACCCCCCTTCAACTGGCTTAGGCCGTCGCCATCGGTGCCGATCCATAGTTCTCCTTCCGGATCCAAATATAATGTCCGAATCCAGGCTCCGGGCAAACCGCTCACTTTTTGGCATCGGTCGTAGCTTTGGCCGGTAATTCGATACAATCCATCCCCCTCCGTGCCCACCCATAAATTGCCATTGCCGTCAGGTACAATGGCCGTGATGGGATGATGCTGAGGAGAATTGCCCAACGCATTCCATTCGTGGCCACTCAAGTGCCAGATCGCGCCTTCGCGCGTGCCGGCCCAAATTGTGCCCCTGGAATCTTCCGCCAGCGCGCTGACATTCAAATCGGTTAGAGCCGGCGTCGCGCCCTCTTCTTCCGCTTTCGCCGGATTCTTGAAGTGAAGCAGTCCGTGAATTCCTGCCACCCAACACGTCTTATCCTCAGCGGCGAGCACTGTGTTGACCGATGGTTCCTGCGGAGACAATTGGCTTAAAAGCAATCTCCGAAACATCCTGCCGTCCCATTGGTAAATTCCGTCCGGTTGCACCGCCCACGCTATCCCGGGTCTGATTTCTGCAAGGCCCTGTACGGCGCCGTAATCCAACCCTTCATTGTGACTGAAGACCGTGACCTTGACCGGGCAGAGAAGATTGAGGCCCCCATGGGTCCCGACCCAAAGCTTGCCTTGCTGGTCCACCAGGAGTGCCTCGACCAGATTATCAGACAGTCCGCCGCCGGCGTTGACCACAACCAGCTTTCCGCCTTCGAACTCAAATAAACCCTCTCCCACTGACCCGGCCCAGACCGTTCCGTCCGGGCCCTCTGCCAACGCGCTGATATAGTGCGTGGCAAAGTGCCGCGGTATCGCGAACCGCCGCCAGTGGTCGCCGTCCTTGCAAAGAACAAAAGAATCGCCGGCGCCAATCCAGATTCGTTCTTTTTGATCCACGAGCAAACAGTGCGGATCGGCAAGCAGGCCGTCCATTTGCCCGTCTTTCCACGGCAGGAATCGCCCATCCTGATAGCAAAAAATCCCCGCGCCCGTCACGCCGGCCCACATCGTGCCTTTACTGTCGCAGAAGAGTGTCGCCACCCGTTTGTCCGAAAAAATGTCTGACCCGGCCAACGAAACGACGTGCCCGTTTTGGCAAACCGCCAGGCCCGATTGCGTTCCCACCCATATCCGGCCAGCCTGGTCTTCGGCCAATGCCGTAATCGAATCGGACGGCAATCCATCGCGCACTGTAAACCGCTGAAGATGGCCGCCCTGCCAGGAACTTAAACCACCTCCCACGCTTCCAATCCATAGCGCGCCGCGGCTGTCGCCGAACAACACTTGCACCGGTCCGCCTTGAAATCCCTCCTGCGGTCCCAGTGAAAAAAAGTTAACGCCATCAAACCTGCTAACGCCCTCGTCCGTACCCACCCAGACATAGCCGTCGCGGATTTGCGCCAGCGCGCGCACATAATTCTCGGGTAATCCCTGCTCACGCTGCCAGGAACGGAAAGTGAACGGCCTTTCACCGCCCAAACCCTGCCCATTGGCGTTAATAAAATCACTGAACGAGGTCGCGATGGCCATTTCGCTAAAGATCCAACCGTCCCCGCCACCGCCATGACGCAGATGAATTTCATCGAAAGACGCATTGGCCTTGAAGTGCGTCGTCAGGCCTTCAGGCTGGCTCGCTTCAGTGGCCCCCGGGCGCAAGTCCGGATTCAACCACACCGTCACCAAATCGTCGCCTCCGGCAGTATACTGGACTTTAAAAATAATGGTCCGTTCTATTTCGGGGTGCACCAATTCGTATTTAAAAAATGTGCCAACTCCGGATGGGTCTGGAGCAGACGAGTTCAAGTCGATGCCATAGAGGCTGTCGCCCATTTGGTTGGACGTTCCGGTCTCTCCCGTATTAAAGGCGCCATACGCCCACGCGTTCAAAGCATTTCCTATCGCGAGGCGCTCGTGCTTCCCTTCAAAAAGTTGGAATGCCGCGGAATAAGGTTCAGTAGTGGCCCCGGACAACGGGTCTACATGAAACTTAAAATACAAGGTGTCGGTGGAAGAATCGTCCCGACGCAGGACTCCCGCCAAAATGTCAGATCCCAGGCCATTATCATGGACCTGCGTCGTACCCAAATCAGCCCACAAGAGAACTGCCCGGCATGGATGAGCCCACGCCAGCATAATGATGAACAATGCTCTAAATGCAAACTGGCCGTGGTTTTCCACGATATCGCTGCAGGACTTCATCGCATTGGGGATGGGGTTTTATTCTGGTTGTGAGAATACCAAAAATAGATGAAATTAAAATCAACTTTTCATGCTATGATTGCCATTGAATATGTTTGGAATTGAACGCCAACTCAATGCCGGTGATTTGCAGGCGACATTTCTGCCGTCGCAAGGCATGCTTGGCGTTTCATTGCGGCATCGGGGCGTCGAGTTGCTTCGCCGGCTTGAGAATTTGGAGGCTGCCGCTGAAAAGGGAAGCACCGCCGGCATTCCACTATTATATCCCTGGGCGAACCGGCTCGCGCAACCGGGTTATGAGGTTCTCGGACGCACGGTGTCGTTGGATCTCAAATCGCCGTTGTTGCATGGCGATGAACACGGACTCCCCATTCATGGCATCAAATGGGCTGCACTTCCGTGGAAAGAAGTTTCTTCCCAACCAACCCGGCTTGTCGCCCGGTTGGAGTGGAATCATCTGGAATGGCTGTCCATATTTCCGTTCAAACATGCTGTTGAGATGACGGTTTCTCTGGAGCCGGAGAGCCTGACCATCGAAACAACGGTTCTGGCGGAAGAACTCATGCCGGCCAGCTTCGGCTTTCACCCCTATTTTGGCCTTCCCCAATCGCCTCGAGCACAATGGCGATTGAAGGTGCCGGCCATGCGTCAATTGGACCTTAATCATCAGGGAATTCCAACAGGCCAGGAAATGGCGCTCGCCCAAAACGATTTCGTTTTGGGAGACAAACACCTTGACGCCGGATTTCGTGTTCTGGATTCACAGCCGGAATTTTCGCTTTCAAACGCCGAGCGCCAGATAACGGTCCGTTTCCTTGAAAACTTCCCATATGCACAGATCTATGCCCCAAGGGACAAAGATTTTATCGCCATTGAGCCCATGACCACGCCAACAGCGGCCCTGAATCGCGGAAATTTCCAGACGATTCAGCCAGGCAGCGCATTTCGCACCCGCTTCCAAATCCGTGTGAAATGAACCCCGTAAAGCGGGCGGAAATGCGAGGAACGACGTCTGACCACACTCGTTGCGCCGCTAAATGCGGCGCGGACAGCGCCGCGCGCCGTCCCTACCACCGCCTTCGGTTCGTGAACCCGACGCGTGAGCCGAGAGAGGTTGCTTTCGTTCCGCTTTCCTGCGATAATGATTTTTGCACAAATTGACTGAGAGGATTTATGTCTCCAAATGAAGCAAAATCGCTGACCCGTGATGTTCAGGCCTCCGTTGTTCCGGTGGGCACCAAGGTCACGCTGCAAAAAGGCGGCCAGGCCTATGTGACCCAATCTCTGGGCGGCAGCTACACGGTCATCGTCAACGGCAACATGTTCCGGATTGACGGCAAAGACGCCGACGCCCTTGGCTTGGAAATCAAATCGGCGCCTGCCACTGCCGTGTCCGGCCCGGTATCGCAAGACCAGCTCGAAAAGCAGGTCTGGGACGCGCTCAAGACCTGTTATGATCCCGAAATTCCGGTTAACGTCGTGGACCTTGGTCTCATTTACGATTGTCATTTGACTCCCATCGGCGAAAGCAGTTTCAAGGCTGACGTGAAAATGACGCTCACCGCGCCCGGATGTGGCATGGGACCGGTGCTCGCGCAGGACGTGCAGGACAAATTGCTGGATCTCGAAGCGATTGACGAAGCCAATGTCGAACTCGTCTGGGACCCGCCCTGGAACCAGGGCATGATGTCTGAGGCGGCCAAATTACAGCTTGGATTGATGTAAGCCGGTTCCTCGCATGTCACCAGCCGAGTCAATCGGTGGAAGTGGCATCAAACAGCCAGCCTCGGCTGAAGAATATAACTCCCGCGGACGCGAACGACGGGCAAATGGTGACCTCGACGCCGCACTCGCCGATTTTCCTTTTTCCTTTTTCCTTCCTTCCATTAGGGTGGCAGCGTGCAGGCGGAAACTCCACTCATCGCTCTAATCGCAATCGGCCTTGTTCTGGCTCTGGTGGGCGGGTTCATCGCCGTTCGTCTTCGTTTATCGCCCATCATCGGCTATCTGGTGGCGGGAGTGATTATGGGTCCGTACACTCCCGGCTTCATTGGTGATGCTCATTTGGCCGTCGAAATTGCCGATATCGGAGTCATCCTGCTCATGTTCGGCGTGGGCATGCATTTTTCCGTGGCAGACTTGTGGGCCATGCGCAGGGTGGCTGTTCCCGGCGCCATCATCCAAATCGGCGTCGCCACGACGTTGGGCGCTATTTTGGCCAGATTTTGGGGGTGGACATTTGGCGCGGGACTTATTTTTGGCCTCGCGTTATCCGTAGCCAGCACGGTCGTTCTGATGCGGGCACTGGAATCGCATAACGCGGTGAACACTCCGGATGGCAAAATCTCCGTGGGCTGGCTTGTCGTCGAAGACCTGGCCATGGTCGTGACACTCGTGTTAGTGCCCGCATTTTTCGGGGGGCCTGCCAGCAGCGAAATGCATCATGTGGGCGGCGCGGGAATCTGGCTTTCACTTGCCGAAGCGCTGGCCAGGGTCGCGGTGTTTATCGCCATAATGGTTTTCCTCGGCGCGCGTCTTTTCCCCAAAATACTGCAGTTGGTGGAACGCATCGGTTCACGGGAATTGTTCACTTTGGCGGTTATTGCACTGGCATTGGGCGTGGCCTATGGCTCGGCGAGGTGGTTTGGCTGCTCGTTCGCACTGGGTGCTTTTTTTGCCGGCGTTGTTATCCATCGATCCGATCTCGGCCATCGCGCGGCCACTGTATTGGAACCTCTTCAGGATTCCTTTGGCCCGCTCTTTTTTGTGGCCGTGGGAATGTTATTTGATCCCATGATCCTTGTGCATCATCCCTGGGAGGTTCTCGAGGTCCTGGCTATCATCGTTATCGGCAAATCTCTGGCCGCATTTGGAATCGTTCTCGCGCTGCGCCTTCCCCTTTCGACTGCACTGACGGTTTCGGCGGCCCTGGCCCAAATTGGCGAATTTTCGTTTATCCTCGCAGCCATGGGCGTAAGTTTCCAGATCATCTCGCAAGATGCCGAGAGCTTCATCATTGCCGGCGCACTATTGTCCATCGCGCTCAATCCCCTCGCATTCGCGGCTGCGTCGCGAGTGCCCAAAATCGCGAAATCTTTTCGATCGAAAACTCGCCGTGCCTAGCAGCCTGTTGAAAAAGTTGATTGGACGAGAGTTTCGAAATAGGAGCGGATTATTTTTGGAATTGAGGATGGGTTAGCAATGCGGAGGTGGAGGCGGGGGTGAGGGGGACGCGGGAGTAGACTGGTTGGCGCAGAGGTTCGGCGCTATGGGAACGCTGGGCGCGAGCGAGCCAGCCGTGGTTCAGGGGTTCGCAGATCAGGTCGAGGGTATTCGCAGCGATGGTGGTCTCTTCTTTCATGCCTGTGGCCTGGCCGACGCCGACAAAGAAACCGGCCAGGAGCAAGGTGGTGCGCAACAGGGTGCTTCGGGAGTAGGTAGTGAGGGCGCAGGGGCGTTGCGGATCGAGAGCGCGAAACAGATTTTGAAACACGGGGAGAGTCCACATGGCGGGGTTTTTGGCGGGAGAAAAAGCGTCGTAGAAAATGGCGTGTGGCGGCGGATCGGCCCTCCCTGCCTGACTCAGCCACGCGGGAAAATCGTCCAGGTAAAATTGCCAGTCGACGTTGAGCGAGCCGTTGCTGAAGGTAGTTGTTTTTGTACGGAGTAGTTCACTTAACTGATCTTCGTAACCGGAAACATAGCCGAGGGCGGCAGAATTTTTGAGGGCGAATTCGAGCGGTTCGGCCGTGTTATCGAAACTGACGAGGCGGAGGTGGCCGGGAATATGGGTCGTGGCGCGGAGGACGGCGGCAGCGTTTGCGGCGGCGCCGAGGCCGATGTCCCAGATGACGAATTCGCCGGAGGTCTTTGCGAGGCGTTCACGAATGCGAAGCTGGCAGACGTAAAGAAGGTCGGCCTCAGCTCGAGGGCCAAGCCCGGGGTGAATCTTTTCGCCGTAGCTGGCGGAAAAAAGGGTGCGCTCTCCGTTGGCGAGGGTTACGAGTCGATAGTCATCGGGCACGGCATATTGTGGGGAAAAACCTCTGGGATGATAAAAGAAAAAAATTATCAATTGCATTGCCTCGCCCAAATCTAAATACGGCCTTTGTGTTCTCTGTGTCTCCGTGGTAAAATCCTTTTTTCAATGAGTGTTCAAACACCAAATTGGTCCGCGCTGCGCAAGGATTTTCCCATCCTTGACCAGCAGGTCCACGGCAAGCCACTGATTTATCTCGATAACGCAGCCACTTCGCAAAAGCCCCGCGCGGTCATCGACGCGCTCGTGCGCTATTACGAACGCGACAACGCCAATGTGCATCGCGGCATCCATGAATTGAGCAACCGCTCTACCGCCGCCTTTGAAGAGGCCCGCACGCGCGCGGCCAAATTCATCAACGCAAAGAGCGCCGAGGAAATCGTGTTCACCCGCGGTACGACCGAAGGCATCAACCTGGTGGCCAATGCCTGGGGTACGAAAAATCTCAAAACGGGCGACGTGATACTCCTCACGGAAATGGAACATCACAGCAACCTGGTGCCCTGGCAATTGCTGGCGCAGCGGACCGGCGCACAAATCGCCTATGTGCCTATCACCGGCGACGACGGCCTGCTGGATTTGTCCCAACTCGATTCATTGCTGACGTCACGCGTCAAAATATTTTCGATGGTTCACATCTCCAATTCGCTCGGCACGGTCAATCCTGTCGCCGAGCTCTGCGCCCGCGCGCGCAAACGCGGCATCGTCACCGTCGTGGACGGCGCCCAGAGCGCCGGTCATTGCCCGGTGGATGTCCAGGCCATCGGATGCGATTTCTTTGCCTTTTCCGGCCACAAAATTTGCGGTCCCACCGGCGTCGGTGTCCTCTACGGTAAAGAGGAAATTCTCGATGCCATGCCGCCCTATCAAGGCGGCGGCGAGATGATTCTGAGCGTTGGATACGATAAAACGGAGTTCAAGCACGCGCCGCATCGGTTCGAAGCCGGCACGCCGGACATCTCCGGTCCTATCGGTTTAAGAGCGGCCATGGATTACCTGGACGCCATCGGCCGGGAAAACATCTGGAACCATGACCGCGACCTCGCCAACTACACCTACGGAAAATTGGCGGAGCTCGACGGCATTCGCCTCTTCGGACCCAAACTCAATTCCGATAACCGCGCCGGCCTCGTGAGCTTTCTGCTCAAGGACGTTCACGCCCACGATGTCGTGACGCTGGCCGACCAGGCCGGCGTGGCGTTGCGCGGCGGCCATCATTGCACACAGCCCCTCATGCACAAGCTCGGCGTGGAATCCACCGCCCGCGCCAGCTTCTACTTCTACAATACCCGTGAGGAAGTGGACCGCTTCGTCGAAGTCATCCGCGAAATTCAGAAATTCTTCAGGCAGTAAGTACCCCCGCACATTTTTTTTGTGTAGGAATGTAAATGTGTAAACGAACGGGCTCGCAGCCAGAAAACCCACGTTTTATTGGCAAATTCGCGATTATTGGGTTCCGGTGGGGGTGTAAACGGCGCGCGCGTTCTATTCGGGTCTTAGACGCAGCAAACAGAGAGACAATTTTCATCCTAAAGGCTCGCGTGGCAGTTCAAAGCAATCTGGTGATATTGACGGGGGCGAAAGCCGGGATAAATTGAGGCAAGGATGGATTACCGCAAAAAACGTAACGGCTTCGCGATGTTCTCTGAACATTGGCGTTTTCTGGTGATGACCCTGATTGTATCTGTTTCGGCATTGTTGCCTTTGCCTGTATTTTCGCATTTACGCCTTTTAGTTACACTCAGGGGAGTCAATATCTCTGGCACCTTTTCCCGGGACACCAATTCAGTTTATTGGTGCGTACTGACGAAGCCGGAAACCAATCAGATACAATTCGTTTTATTCCTGCCGGTCATGACGAATTTTGACTGGAGCGACTCGACGACCTGGCCTGCCGATGGCAACGATTACTGCCTCCTGCAGGTTAAGAGCAACCGGCATCAGTGGAAGCTCGAGAATGTCGTCGATTTGAAGACGGGCGGTCAAACCGTGAAATTTCTCGACGTGACGGCAAATACGACCAGTGACTTGAATTTGACGAACGGACGTTTCTGGCAACTGAATGATGCAGGCCGCGCGACGCGGCTTGAAGCGATTGATGCTGCAACGCTGGCCCGTATATTGAGCGAGGTTAAGGCGAATCAATCCAATTTTCAAACTCCGTAGGCGAACGCCCTGGTCTATTTAAGCGGCCGCGATCCCCCGATGAGGATGTCGACCAATCTCCTGGCGCTTCGCTGCCAGTCCGGAGTGGTCGCCACATTCGCTACCCCGATGAGAGCCCGAAGCAGGTCAATCGGGTCAAGGTCGGCTCGTATATCGCCGCTCTCGATTGCGCGCTTCACAAGGGCTCTAACCGCACCCCATATCTGAGAGTAGGAAGCCTCGAAGACCTTTGAGTGACCTCCCACCAGCGTATTCAGGGCAGGGGCGATAATCTGCTTGGCCGCGATATAATCGACGAACAACAGCATCCACGCGCGCAAGGCTTCAATCGGCGGCAGCTCGTGGGAGAACCGTTTTTCGGCTGCTGCCAGTTTCTCAACCTCGCTTCGATATACCGCCTCCAGCAGCGCATCACGCGTGGGAAAGTGGCGATACAACGTGCCCGGTCCAACCCCGGCCTGTTTGGCGATGTCGTCGAGGCTGGCATTTGCACCCGACCGGGTGAACGCTTCCTTCGCCACCTCGAGAATACGCCGGCGATTTTGCTGTGCGTCCGTACGCGGCTTTCGCCGGGCAGGTGTCGGATTTTTCTTTGCCATAAAAATAATTTGCAAACGGAGAATGTCTCCGTATAATATTACTATACGGAGACAATCTCCGCTATTGCAGATTGATTATATTTCTGCGACATGGGCAACAAAATATTGCCCAAAAACAATGCGAAACAAGAGAGGATAATTATGAGTAAACATGTATTCGTTACAGGTGCGACGGGATTTATTGGCATTCCTGTTGTTAAAGAACTGATTGGCGCGGGGAATAAAGTCCTGGGCATGGCGCGTTCGGATGAAGGCGGTAAATCGCTGGCGGCCGCTGGCGCGGATGTTCTTCGTGGGTCGCTTGACGACCTCGACAGCCTGCGCAAGGGAGCGAGTGCCGCGGACGCTGTCATTCACCTCGCCTTCATTCACGACTTTTCGAAATTCGTGGAGAATTGCAAAATTGATCAACGCGCCATCGAAACCCTGGGTTCAGTCCTCGCCGGTTCCGACCGTCCGCTCATCGTCACGGCAGGGACAGCGGGACTGGCCGGACCCGGTCAGGTTGCGACCGAAGATATGGACATTGCGCCGAATTTTCCGTTTCCCCGCGTTTCAGAACAGACGGCGCTCGCGTTGAAGGGCGTTAAAGCTTCGGTCATGCGTCTGCCGCAAGTTCACGATCCCCGTAAGCAAGGGCTTATCACTTATTTAGTTGCTATGGCGCGCGATAAAGGCGTTTCGGCCTATGTTGGGGACGGTCGTAATCGCTGGTCTGCCGGGCATGTTTCGGATACGGCCCGTCTTTACAGGCTGGTTCTGGAACGCGGCGAGGCAGGTGCGAAGTATCACGCTGTCGGCGAAGAAGGCGTGCCTATGCGGGATATTGCCGAGTCCATTGGCCGGGGATTGAAGGTGCCGGTGAAATCAATCACCCCGGAAGAAGCGCAGGCGCATTTTGGCTGGCTGGCTATGTTCGTCGCAAATGATCTTCTGGCCTCGAGCGAAATAACACGAAAGAAACTGGGCTGGAATCCGACTGGACCCGGGCTGATTGCGGATTTGGATCGAGCGAATATTAATCCGACAGTTGCAATAACCCTCGCGGTCGCTATTATCCCGCGCCATGCCAACAAAGAAAAAGCTCACTCCGGACAGAATCATGCAGTTCGCGTGGGGTTACGCCCCGACCCTCGCTATCGAAGCGGCAGTAAAGCACGGTATTTTTGACGTATTGGACAAGGGGCCGCTGACGGTCGACCAAATCGCCGACAAAACCAGCACATCGCTCCGCGGCGTTAACGCCATCGTGGACCTTTTAGTCAGTTTTCAGCTGCTTCAACGCAAAGGCAAACGTGTGGCGTTGACAGCTGAGAGTTCGACTTTTCTTGTCTCAACAAAGCCCAGTTTCTACGGCGCCCTGTATCGGCACATCAGCGATCAACTCCTGCCGAATTGGCTCCAATTGACAGAGGTTGTTAAGACGGGCCGTCCTGCCGGCAGGGTCAACTCGCATCAGGAAGGTGCGGAATTTTTCGCGAATTTTGTTGAGTCCTTATTTCCACTCAGTTTTCCAGCGGCCACCGCGCTGGGCAAACACCTGGGCATCACTAAATCGCGCGGGCCTGTCAGTGTGCTGGATATAGGCGCGGGCTCCGGTGTCTGGGGCATCGGCATTGCCAAACAATCGCCCCACGTGCGGATTCATGCCGTGGACTGGCCGAAAGTCCTGGAAGTCACTCGCCGCATTGCAGGAAAACATGGGGTCGCGGACAGACTCACGACGTCCGCCGGTGACTTTTTCGATGCCGATTTCGGCAAGGGCCATCGCCTTGCGACGATCGGGCATATTCTGCACAGCGAAGGACGCGACCGCAGCCGGCGATTGCTGAAAAAGGTTTTCGATGCCCTTGCGCCCGGAGGCACGGTGGCCGTCCAGGAGTTTGTTCCGGACGAAGACCGCAGCGGTCCGCCCAGCGCGCTCATATTCGCCGTCAACATGCTCGTGAACACGGAGGCAGGCGATACGTTTACATTCAAGGAAATGAGCGGTTGGTTGCGCGAAGCCGGTTTCAAAAATCCGCGACTGCTCAAGGTGCCGGCAGTCTCTCCATTGGTTTTGGCGGACAAACCGAGATAATTTACGATTTACGCGAATAGTTTGGCCTTGGAAGAAACCGTGAAATCGGTCAATTTTCCGCTTCCGCCAAAACAAAAACCAAAGCGCAAACCATAAATTGAAATATGACTCGTGAAGAAATGAGGGCCCGAACCAAGGCTTATGCAAATAGGATTTTCCGCCCGAATGTCACGAGATTGATTTGACCGCCCATGACCGTCGAAACCATGCTCGACGCGTAAATCGTAAATCGTAAATCGTAAATTGAATATGAGCATGGTTCAAAACGTGCATCAACCTTTCGTTCCAAATCTCTTGCCATGGAGGGGGTGACCTTCTTTAATTTGGCATGGAATCCCGTGAAGCGTTTGTGGCGCTGAACATGGTCGAGCACGTCGGTCCGGTGCGGGCGCGAACACTGCTCGAGCATTTCGGCGATGCCTCGGCAATCCTCGCCGCTTCCAGGTCCCAATTACTTCGCGTCCAGAATATCGGCAGTGAAACGGCCGAAGCCATCGCGTCCTGGGAAAAGAACGTTGACCTCGCAGGCGAACTGAAACGCATTTCTGATTTCGGCTGTCACGTTTTGATTCAAAGCGACGAACTGTATCCGCCATTGCTCAGGGAGATTTATGATCCTCCGCTGGTACTTTACGTGAAGGGAGAAGTAATCGCCAAAGACAAGGGCGCGGTAGCCATTGTCGGCTCACGGCAAACGACGCATTATGGAATCGAAGTTGCCCGCAAGCTCGCGTATCAATTGGCCTACGTAGGCGTCACCGTCGTGAGCGGTGGCGCGCGCGGCATCGATACCGCCGCGCACCAGGGCGCCATGGCGGCCAAAGGCAGAACGATTGCCGTGCTCGGGACCGGAATCAATTTGGTTGCGCCTCCCGAAAATGCTGAACTGTTTCAGCGCATCGCGCAAAACGGCGCGGTCATGACGCAATTCCCATTTAATCGGCCGGCCGATAAGCAATCATTTCCTATTCGCAATAGAATTGTCGCCGGGATGACCCTTGGTACCGTGGTGGTCGAGGCCGATTTGCACAGCGGCGCGCTCATTACTTCGAATTTTGCGACCGATTATGGCCGGCAGGTATTCGCCGTGCCCGGCCGCATTGATTCTCCGCGCAGCAAGGGTTGCCACGACCTGATCAAGAAGGGCGCCAAATTGTGTGAAAGCGCCGAAGATATTTTGAGTGAATTCGAGTATCTCTTTCCGCCTGCGAATCGGCCGCCGTCGCCCGGCCAGACCGGCGTTTTGCCCGCCCTCGAACTTCAACCAAACGAACAAAAAGTTATCGAAGCCCTGGACGGTGAAGAACGAACGATTGACGAAGTCATTCGCAAAAGTGGACTGCCCACCTCTGCCGTCAGTGTCGCTCTCTTAAGCCTGGAAATGAAAAGACTGGTCAAACAAATGCCTGGAAAACTATTTGTAAAAAATATGTAGTGACTGAATTCGTTTGAAAGCTGAGGATGAGGACCGCCATCGTCGAGGATCCGCCTTCGCAAGGGCACGGCCGACAGGCGAGGATGACGATGAGGATGAGAAAGAGAATGAATCGTAAATTTGAGCTATGAAAACTTCATTACAAACCCGCCGGGAGTTCATCAAACAAAGTTCCATTGCCGCCGCCGCGGCGCCATTGCTGGGCGCGTCGGTGTTGCGCGCGCAAACGGCGACGCCAAACCGCAAGATCGGTTTTGCGATTTGCGGCCTGGGCAACCTGAGCACGCATCAAATCGCCCCGGCGTTGCAAAACACGAAATATTGCCAATTGACTGGCATCGTGACCGGCCATCCTTACAAAGCCGAACAATGGAAGGCGCAATATCAAATCCCCGACAAGAACGTCTATAACTACGACAATATGGGTGACATGGCGAACAATCCGGACATTGACGTGGTTTATGTAGTGACGCCAAATGCCCTGCACGCCGAACACACCATCAAAGCGGCGCGAGCGGGCAAGCATGTCCTGTCTGAAAAGCCGATGGAGGTCTCAGTTGAAAAATGCCAGCAAATGATCGACGAATGCAAAAAAGCAGGCAGGCAATTGGCCGTCGGTTATCGATTGCACTTCGAGCCAACCAACCTGGAATGTGTCCGGCTCGGGCGGGAAAAAGTTTTTGGCGATTTGAAGATGATTGAAGCGGGATTTGGCGGACGGCAGCCGGATCCGAAGGCCTGGCGGTTCGACAAAAAACTTGCCGGCGGCGGCCCTCTGATGGACATGGGCATTTACGCCCTGCAGGCCACGCGTTATCTGTCCGGCGAAGAGCCGGTTGAAGTTTCGGGCATTACCACGGTCACAGATCCCGATTGGTTCAAGGAAATTGAGGAATCCATCGTTTGGGATATGAAATTCCCCAGCGGCCTGATTGCCCGGTGCGGTTCGACGTATAAATTTTCGGGACAGCAACGATTCACCGTCTATGCGAACGACGGCTGGTATGAGCTCAATCCGGCGTTTGGTTACGGCGGCATTCAGGGAATCCGTTCCGATGGACAGCCCATCGAATTTCCGCAGATCGACCAGTTCGCGGCCGAAATGGACGACTTTGCGCAATGCATCCAGGAAAACCGTCCCACACGGGTTCCGGGAGAAGAAGGCCTTCGTGACGTAAAGATCATGCTGGCGATCTACGAGTCGGCGAGGACCGGCAAAACCGTTCAACTTGGTTGAGAAAAACGAACAAAAAGAAAGCCCGGTTATTTTCTGAACGTATCCCCCAGCGCCCCGCGCTCAGTGCGGATGAGCATGCCCGGATTAATATTGTGCCGGGCAAACCAGCCGTCATTCACTTCCAGCACGTATTGGATATTATTGTTGGTGGCGAAGACGGGAACGTTGTCATTTTTTTCCAGGTGATGGATTTCTTCGATCACGCCGTCAGGGCCAATATATGCGGCGGAAAGGGACATTGGACAATTAGTCATCCAGAAGGAGGCGCGCTCGGGCTCGGGCAAAACGAAGATCATCGCCGTTTCATCCGTGATGTTGGTCCGGTACATAAGGCCGGTCTCTTCCTGTTCAGAGGTCAGGGCCAGCTCGGCGTCGAGGGTTTCGGGACCAAGATATATTTTTAATGTCTGCAACCGACCTTGAGGACCGGCGGGGAGCGAATAATCCGCGTTCGTGTCACCTGAGGCCTTTGTCGCCGATTTCTGGCAACCTGCGGACAATGCGACAGTCACCGCGACAATCACCGGTAAAACGAGGGTCTTTGTGAACTTCACCCTGCCATTTTGCAAAAGGGCACGACTGTTTTCAAACGTTACTTTTTGCTTACGATCAATCAATGGGTCAAATAAACGAAAGCTGGCAGGGATGGGCGCGTATGGCAAGTGGCGCTGCCACCGCCGTCACCGCCCGTATAGCGGGCGGAACAATCGCGAAAGGACGTCCGACCACATTTCGTTGCGCCGCTAAACGCGGCGCGGACAGCGGTGGCAGCGCCACTTGCCATGCGCGCTGTCCTTACCGCAAAGCTACGCCTTAAATTCGTCAGACCCGCCCTCGATCAACTCGCGGCGGGCGCCGCCAAGCAGTTGCTCGACGAAGCCGGTGGAATAGACGCCGCGCCGGAAATTGGGGTCCTGCATGATGGCCTGCTGGAAGGAAACGGTGGTTTTGACGCCGGTGATCATGCACTCGGCCAGCGCGCGGTTCATGCGGTCGATGGCTTCGCGGCGGTCTTTGCCGTCGGTGATGAGCTTGCCGATCATCGAATCGTAGGCGGAAGGGATGGTATATCCGGCATAGGCGTGGCGTGTCCATGCGCACGCCGCGTCCGCCGGGCTGATAATACATCTCGATGCGGCCGGGGCTGGGCCGGAAATCGTCAAAGGGATCCTCGGCATTGATGCGGCATTCGATGGCGTGGCCTTTGATTTCAATGTCGCTTTGGGAATGCTGCAGCGGCTCGCCCGAGGCGAGCAAAATCTGGTAGCGGACCAGGTCAATGCCGGTGACTTCCTCGGTCACGGGATGCTCGACCTGGATGCGCTTGTTGACTTCCAGGAAATAGAAATTGCCCTGGTTATCCACGATGAATTCGACGGTGCCGGCATTGGTGTAATGGGCGGCTTCGGCGATTCGGATGGCGGCTTTGCCCATTTTTTCGCGCAGTTTCCGGAATTTGTCTTCGAGCAGGGGCGAGGGAGCTTCCTCGATGATTTTCTGGTTGCGGCGTTGGATGGAGCAATCGCGTTCGCCCAGATGGATGATGCGGCCCTTATGGTCGCCGAGAATCTGGATTTCGATGTGGTGCGGGTTTTCGATGAATTTCTCGATGTAAACGCCGGAATTGCCGAAGGCTTTTTCCGCCTCGGTGCGGGCGGTGTGAAAGCCTTTCATCGAGGGAAATGTCATTGTGCGCGACGCGCATGCCGCGTCCGCCGCCGCCGGCGATGGCTTTGATCATGACGGGATAGCCGATGCGTTTGGCGATGGCGAGGGCGTCCTGCTCCTTTTCCACCACGCCGTCGGAGCCGGGCGGGGTGGCGACGCCCGCCTTTTTGGCCAGGGCGCGGCTGACGGCTTTGTCCGCCAGCGCCTGCATGGCGCGGGGACTGGGGCCGATGAACCGGATGTTGCAGCTTTCGCAGACCTCGGCGAAATGGGCGTTTTCGGAAAGAAAACCGTAACCGGGATGGATGGCATCCACGTCGGTGACTTCGGCCGCGCTGATGATGCGGTCGATGCGCAGGTAACTTTCGGATGCGGCGGCTTTGCCGATGCAGATGGCTTCGTCGGCCATTTGGACGTGCATGGAATTGGCATCGGCCTCGGAATAAACCGCGACGGTGCGGATGTTCAATTCCTTGCAGGCGCGGATGATGCGCACGGCGATTTCGCCGCGATTGGCCACGAGAACTTTTTCGAACATGATTTGTCGTTTTATCAGTAAAACGGGCCGAAAAGGCCGCGGATTGGCCTCGCCCATTTGGGTTAACTGAATTTACTAACTGGGCCGCACCTTGAAAAGCGGCTGGCCGAACTCGACCGGTTTGGCGTTCTCGACCAAAATCTGGGTAATGACTCCCTTGACCTCGGCCTTGATTTCGTTCATGACCTTCATCGCCTCAATAATGCAAACGACCGTATCCGGATTGACCTCAGAGCCGACCTCAGCGTAAGAACCGGCTTCCGGCGAGGGCGCCCGGTAAAAAGTTCCGATCATGGGCGATTTGATTTCCACTTCGCCTGTCGCTGCTGCCGTGGCCGGTACCGGGGCGGGGGTTAGAGAGCCAGTCTGCGGCGTGGGGACGTTAATGGGCAAAGTAGGGATTGTATCCTCCGCAGCTGCCGGACCCGCCGTTCAGCCCTCGTTTGAGCCGGATTTTGGAGTCCTGCCGCTCCAATTCGAACTCGGTAATCGAGTTCTTCTTCATCAAATCAATGATTGCCTTGATATCTTTTAAATCCACGGTTCGTTTTCGTTAAAGTGATAGCTGGATTGAGATTCTTACCCCAAAATTAAACCATTTTAAACTACCCTACCCGCATAAAAAAGTCATAACAAAGTTTAACCGAAAATTTTCCAAAACGTCAAGTGGCAACACCCTAATTTTTTTGACCCCAAAAAACGCCAAAAAACCCCTCAAACGGCGGCATTTTTCGGTCTTCGTTAACGTAAACGTGCCATTCGGACGCTAAAATAAGAAATGTGAATCATGATGGTATTCCAGAATAATATTCAATCCACAACAATTCGAGAAGCTGGTCCTTCGCGGGACGGCCACCCCGGCGGTTTGTCGGAGACCGGCCGCAGCGCGTCGAAACTTTCGGGAACGCTATGGCTGGTGTCCCTTACCTGCATGGCCACGCTCCGAGTGCCAGTCGGTTCATGGCCCCGATGCGACGTCTATTTTGGAGGTCACGGCTCTCCATGAACCGCCCGAACCGCCGTGCCAGGGGACACGGCCTACAACAATCCGTCGCCGTTGTAGGCCGTGTGCCTTCACATGGCGCTCCCCAGGCTCAGAGTCCTAATGCTCGCGAAAAAATCGAAGGCTGGCTCCTCAGGAACCGTTCAAATCGCCAAATTGTCTTGGAGCGCGGTGGCTCCGACCCTGCTCCCTTCGCCTTCTTCGCGCGAAATCACCGCCTTCTCAAACTGAAAACTTGAATCTAAAATCTCCATCCTCTTTAATTCAGGCCGCTTTGGCGAATAAATGAAGTCTATACTGTATCCGTTGGTTTTTCGGCCCATTTTTAAGGAACGCGTCTGGGGCGGGCGCGAATTGGAAGGGCTTTTCAACAAAAAATTGCCTCCCGCCAAGCCCATCGGTGAATCCTGGGAAATTTCCGACCGGCCTGGCGACGAGAGCGTTGTTGCCAACGGCAGTTTCGCAGGCAAAACGCTGCGTTGGCTGATGGAGAATTATCCGGCCGAAATGCTTGGCCGTGCCCGGCCCGCCGCTGAAAAGCGTTTTCCGATCCTTTGCAAAATCCTGGACGCGCGGGACAAACTCTCACTGCAAGTCCACCCGCCCGCCGCCAAAGCCGCTGACCTCAACGGCGAGCCCAAAACGGAAATGTGGTTCATCGCTGATGCCACGCCCCAGGCAGAATTATTTGTGGGCCTGAAACGGGGCGTCACCCGGAGCGAATTTGAAGAAAAAATTGCCAGCGGCACCGTGGCCGACTGCTTTCACCGCGCGCCGGTACGCCCCGGCGATGCCATGTTCCTGCCCAGTGGCCGCGTCCATGCCATCGGCGCAGGCCTCGTCATTTTTGAAATCCAGCAAAATTCCGACACCACCTATCGGGTGTTCGATTGGAACCGCGTTGGGTTGGACGGCAAACCGCGCGAATTGCATGTCGCCCAATCGTTGGCGAGCATTGACTTCAATGATTTCGAGCCCGCGCTCGTTTCATCGAAGTATTCCAGTGACGACAATGCCCGGTCCCGTGCAATCGTGCGCGACAGGCTGTTTAACGTGGACCATGTGGAAGTGAAAAGCGGCGCGCGAACCGAATTAACTCAGAACAAACTGCAAATCCTCGCGGTCATCCGCGGCAGCCTGGAAGTCCAAAGCGAAGGCAACACCGTGACATTGGATGCCGGACAATTTTGCCTGATACCGGCCGAATTGGAGAAAACTGAACTCAGCGCGAAGGCCGATTCATCGTTCCTGCGTGTGGAAGCAAATTAAGATACGGTAGGGCGGCACTCCCGCACTGCCATATGCCCTGCCTGTGTCGAGCTATATGTTCTATTTGTGAGATTGAGCACGAAATCGTCGAATACCGTTCTATTTTCACGTTTAATTTCTAATTCGCCGCTTGTATCGTGCGGGCGATGCCTGCACCGTCTGAAACCGCAATCCGGGCTCCAGTTGTTCCAAATCAGGAACCGTTGCCGCCGTTGAAGCGGCCTGTAGCTACTCTCTGGGGCGTGGGGCCGGAACGAGCTGCACTGTTGGCGCGTTTGGGAATTTTTACGATTGAAGACCTGCTGTTGAATTGCCCACGCCGATACGAAGACCGACGGCATTTCAAAAAAATCTCCGAACTTCAAAAAGGCGAACCGGGAACCGCCCGGGGCAGGATTGTTGCCCTCGGGCTGCATCGTTTCCGAAAAGGAGCGAAATCGGTCTTTGAGATTGTGCTTGATGACGGCTCGGCGCGATTGCACTGCCGATGGTGGAACCTGCCATTCATGGAGAAATATTTTGCCCGGGACGACGAAGTTTTCGTCTTCGGAAAGCTGATTGAGATGAAACCGCGGACGATGGACCATCCGGAAACCGAAGTCATCGAGGGCGGCGAGGAAAGTTTTATTCATATCGCGCGCATCGCGCCGATCTATTCGCTGACCGAAGGCCTGCCGCAACGGTGGTTGCGCAGCCTGACGTGGCGAACACTGGAACAACTTCAAGCATACCTAAAGGATTCCGGGCCAGCGCCATATGATGCCCAGAACCTGACACGGGACACAATACTCCCTTCGCGCGAGAGCGCGATTCGGATGATTCATTTTCCGGAAGAACATTCGGACGTGGAAATCGCTCGGCGACGGCTGGCACTCGATGAATTTGTCGAATTTCAGCGGCAAATCCAGGCGCGCCGGAAAAAATTCCAGGCCAACGCCCGCGCCATTCCCTGCGGTGGAAATAACCGCTTGATGAAGCCGTTTTTGGCGGCGCTGGGATTCAAATTAACGGAACCGCAAACGCGAGTGCTGCGGGAAATCCGCGCTGACATGAGTGGCGCGCATCCCATGCGACGATTGTTGCAAGGAGACGTGGGTTCGGGCAAAACAGTCGTCGCGGCGTGCAGCGCGCTCATGGCGATTGAAAGCGGCTGCAACGTCGCGCTCATGGCGCCAACAGAGATTCTGGCGGAACAGCACTTCGCCAATTTTAAAAAGTGGTTCGGCCCCCTTGGCGCGCAGGTCGAACTCCAAACGGGCAGCCGCAAGATCGAAAAATTGGAAACGGGGCAATCGCCGGTCCTGGTCACTGGCACACATGCTTTATTTTCGTCCGGATTTGATCTGCCCAAACCCGGTCTCGTGATCATTGATGAGCAGCATCGTTTCGGCGTGGCACAACGCGAGCAATTGGTGCGCAAGGGGCATTACCCGCATCTCCTCGTAATGACCGCAACGCCCATTCCCCGAACGCTGGGATTGACCCTCTACGGCGACCTGGACATTTCAGTCATTGACGCAATGCCTGCCGGGCGCGGGACATTAAGGACCTTTGTGCGCACCACGCCAAATTTGCCGAAGGTGTACGATTTTATCCGTGAAAAAATGGCCGCCGGGCGGCAGGCGTACGTGGTCTATCCGCGAGTGGAGGATTCCGGCGAAAAGGAATTGAAAGCGGTAACGGCGGAATTCGCGAATTTAAAAAAGATTTTTGCGCCGTTCAGTGTTGGGCTGTTGCATGGTAAATTGAGCGCTCGCGAAAAGGAAGGCGTCATGTCAGCCTTCCGAGCGAACCAGCTCAACATTTTACTGGCGACCTCGCTGATTGAAGTGGGCGTGGACGTGCCAAATGCAACGGTCATGATGATTGAAAACGCCGAGCGGTTCGGCCTGGCGCAATTGCATCAATTACGCGGGCGCATTGGCCGCGGCGGCCACGCCAGCTTTTGCATTTTGGTTTCGGACGCAAAAAATCTTGAGGCTCGTCAACGGCTGAAAATTTTGGAGGATACCGCGGATGGATTTAAAATCGCTGAGGCGGATTTGAAATTACGCGGTCCCGGGGAACTGCTTGGGCGGGAACAGAGCGGGATGCCCCATTTTCGATTTGGCAGCCTGACGGACGATTTGGATCTGATACGGCAGGCGAGGGAAATCGTTAAAAACGAAAAAATATGAGCCTCACTGGTGAAATTGCCGCTCCCCCGCGTTCGTCGCGATTTGGGGTGGCCGGCGTGATTGCTTTGATTCTTATTTGGGCGCTGCCCGACATATTTCCAGAGTTTTTGCATGGCTGGCTGTCGTTCCGTGCATTCATATTGGTCCTTCCGGTGGCGGTCATTTCGCGAAGCCTTTATGCAGTGCACCTGAATCTCCTGTTCCTGTGCATCTGCATAATAAAATACTTCCCGCACATCGCGTTGTTCCCTTTTACGTATCTCACTGCTTTCGCTCTCTATGCGTATGCGGTTTTTCTTATTAAAGAGCTGCGCCATTCCGTTGGCTGGCTGCGCCTGGGGAGATTTACTCCCAATGTCTGGATGCTCATCCTGGGAACGATAATTATCTCATGCCTTGCTCTCATACTATGGGTTCACTTTCTCAGTCCCGACCTTTCGCGGTATAAAAGCCTGATTCCGAATACTTCTCTTTCGATGGCGTTGCTCTTCGGATTTGGATTCTGCACGTTTAATGCAGCTGTGGAGGAAATCATCTGGCGCGGCGTCATGATGGAAGCGCTGGAGAGCAGCTTTGGCCCCGGCCTGCTGGCAATGCTGGTTCAGGCGCTATCTTTTGCTTTAGCGCATTATCTTAGCGGCTTTCCCAACGGATGGACCGGCAGCGCCATGGTTTTTGTCTATGGAATTATGCTCGGAATCATCCGCCGAAAATCCAAAGGCATCGCCGCTTGTTGGCTCGCGCATTCCGCCGCCGATTTCACCATCTTTTGCCTCGTCCTCTATTTCATCCGACATTCGGCGTAACGCAGGCGTCTCGCCTGCGGGTTTTGGCGGCGTCCTCGCCGCCAGTTCCTTGGAGAAGGTGCGGGGACGACGCCTAAATCCGCTGCCGGCGAGGCACCAAGTCCGCGGCAATTCAAAATCGCTCTTGGAATTCGCGCCAACCCGACTAAATTTAACCGATGAAGATTCGGTTTCTATTTTCCGTTGCCTCCGCAATGGTTTTGGCGTTGGCGGGCTGCTCGGGCGGCTCCAGTAATTCCAATGCTCCCGCTACAAATACCTCGGCTAACAGCTCGTCTCCGGCGGCTATGCCTCAAGTCTATGCCCAAAAGAAGGTGGATTTGGCTTCACTGAACCAGGCAGTGCAGCAATATAACGCCACCGAAGGGCATTACCCTGACAATTTGCAGGAGTTGGCGCCGAATTATATTGAGAAAGTTCCCGACGCTCCGGCGGGCTACAAATTCGACTACGATGCAAATAGCGGGACAGTGAACCTCGTGCAGCAGTGAGCTAAAGCGAGAAAAACTTCAAAACCTCAACCTCTTTTTTCAACACGATTGAAATCATATTGCCCTGGAATATAGGGGCGTTCACCGCGGCGCGGCCTTCATCATGTTCCCACATCACATGGCCGTTGGACGGGTTAATGCGGATAATCTTTAGATTCGACGACCCCATGATCGCGCTCAGATCGTTCTCTTGTTCATCTGCATCGCCTGAATCATAGTACCGATAGGAATAGATGAACTTCCCGGAGAGATACGAAATATAACCGCCCGGATTGCTGGTCCAAAGAATCCTTCCACTGGCCGGGTCCACTTTCATAATGACTGCCTGGGTCGCTTTTGTGACATCAATTTCGCGTGAATACTTGATGTCATCGGGATTGCCGGTGGTTGTGTTCACATAGACTGTGCCCTTGTCATCGAAGAATAGGCCCACCACGCCCACCGACGGTATGCGCCAGCGCGCGTTGCCCGATGACGGGTCGAAAGCCGTCAGGACCGCCTGGTCAAAAACGTAGAGTGTTCCGTTATTTTCGACGCACGGCCCGGCGCCATATTCCGATTCCGATTGTCCGAAAGCCGCCATTCCGGATGGCGCGCCCTCACCCCCAGTGATAGCGTAGGTCAAATTGGCCTGCCACAGCCTTTTATTCGTTTTATCAAATGCCGTGACCGTTTTGCCCGCGGTAAGGACATTGACCGTGGTTAAAGGATAAATTTGCGGCGGACCTATCACTTGCCCGGTCCAGTCAGGCTGCGCGGAACTCGGCCGGCGGAGAACGACTTGATACGTGCTTTGGTCTTCGGTAACAGAGCCTGCGCCGTTATTTCGCTGCATTTCGTTTAATTGTTGATTGACCGCATCCGACTCGTTCGCCGTACCCAGGTTCGGATCATCGAGCGCTGAATGCTTCGGCGGAGCGCGCATGGCATCCCGCTCCACCATGTTTTCCTTTATCATTTGGGAACCAAAAGCGATGTAACTGTCGCCATCCGGTATCAGGCTAAAATTCTTCATATCGGCCGACTCATCGTCCGAGTCCTGCGACGCGGCTTGCTGCGATCCTGATTGCCGGTGAGTTCTAGCCCCGCCTCGCCAGCCGTTTTCCTGCATGTTCTCCTGGCGGATTTCCTCATTAATCTGTTGATTATGCTGGCTGTTGGCAATTAGCGCGGGTAGCGCGAGGCGTCCGGCCATAGTCATGTGTTGGGCTTGTTCGGCGACCCTCGATGGATTCATCTGCTGGCCTGACTGGTCCGCTGTGATCGGAATGCCGCCTTGTGGCGCTCGGGCGGGCCGGCCGCTTCTGGCTGTCGCAACAGCGGGCGCGCGGGCAAATTCTTCGGTCCGTATTGAGCCATCAGTCAGGTTAATGTGCGTGACACTTTGCGCCCCATCGGCCGCAGTACCCGCCGCCAGCAATTCATCGCCGTGGTCTGTGAAGTCGCCGGCCATGTTGTTGGTCAATGTAATTTGGCCGAGCACATTGCCTGTGGCCCAGTCGTAATGAGTCAGGACGTTGTCGCCGCTTTTGGCGACCCAAACATTTTCCCCCTGGCCGTACATTGACAATTGCTGTTCCAGGCTAATCCTAATCTCTTTTTCCCGAACGGGTGTCGGCCTTGGGTCTGGGTTACTACCGGAATGTTTAAAGGCTTCCTCGTTTTCTGCGTCGTCCGCCTTGAGGCCATCGGCGATTTGTTGCGCGGATACCAGTTCCAGCGACCAGGCTTTCTGTTTGGTCTGCAAATTATACCGGGCGAGCGTGCCGCCATGGAGAAAGACCAATTGGTTGCCGTCCACAATGCGTGACGTTCCCGAATGCGAAATATCGTCCCAGCGAACGGAAAAATAAACTTTCGGGGCCGACCCAATCCACGCATACCAAAACCAAGATCCAAAGACCAGAGCCA
This sequence comes from uncultured Verrucomicrobiae bacterium, assembly GCA_963845665.1. Classification (GTDB taxonomy): domain Bacteria; phylum Verrucomicrobiota; class Verrucomicrobiia; order Limisphaerales; family UBA11358; genus UBA11358. The sequence continues at coordinate 738,030 of CAWJTA010000003.1, read as the reverse complement.
GCACTCCGCCGATCGGCGCGGCAATCAGACCGACCTTGCGCCAGAATTTTCTTTGCGTCGCAAATCGTCCACCGATGTGCACCGACGCCTCCATGCTCGCTCCCTCCACTTTATTGCGGCAAAAGGACGAACAAAACGGCCCGAAGTTCTCCGTGCACTTGGGGCAGATCGGCTTTTTGCAGACCTGACATTGGTCGGTCGCCAATTCCGTGCGATGCTTCTGGCAATATTTACTCACAGGCGCCTCCACCTGTGCAACAGCGGGCGTCTCGGGGGCATGCGACTTGGAAATCCTCAGCTTCGGGCCATCCGCCGGCGTGGGCGGTGGCGATGCCGGAGCCGCGATGGGCGGTGTTGGTGGTGGAGCAGAGGCGGCAATGGCCAGTGCCGGTGTAGGCGGTGGCGCGGCTTGCGGAACGGCGGCGGCAGTTTGTTCGCCCGATTCCTTCCGAATGAGTTCGTTTATGAAGGCTGAGTAATCCTGGCCGCAGGTCTGGCAGACAAACTTGATCGGCTGCATCCCGGGCGTCACGTCAATGGCGTACTTCGCGCCGCATGAGCATTGGATTTTCATACCGTCACGGTTTTGGATTCAATAACACGATGCCGTTGGAAAAAGCGAGCGAAAACGATGCCCGGGCCGGCATACTCTGCACACTGCCATCGCAAAAGAGGACGTTTCCCCCGTATTTACCGTGGTTATTGCCAGGGGCCCAGCCCGTGAGCGAAAATACCTGGTCACCCGCATTTTTGGACAACGTGTTGATTTGCCGGTCCGACATCAAAAAATCCCCAGACCCCGCGTTGGTGCCCCGTCCCATATAATAGGCGTAGCTGATTGTGTGATTGTTCAACGAAGCGCCCGATGGAATGCTCCAATCGTGGGCCCCAGGGCAGGTAAAAATGGACGTGTCAGAGGTATAATGCGGAACCAGCGAATTAAGAGCCGCTTCGGACGTGCGGGCGTTGGTATTAACCGGGAACGCTCCAAAATCATTCGCATAAATTTGCGCGGCCAGAAATATTTTTTGAAGATTGTCGGAACAACGCTGCGCCTTCGTTTGCTCGCGGGTTCCTGAAGTGGAGCCCATCCACATTGCGGACATAATTGCTATCATCGCCACCACGATCATTAATTCAACCAGTGAGAACGCGGCAGTCGAAGAGCGCCCAAAAATGGTCATATTCCCACTATAAATTAAAAAGGAAAAAGGAAAAATTAAAAAGTGCCAGCTATCAGCCGCATGAACCAAAGGTGGTAGTGAATAGCGCGGGACCGGCTCGTACATCGATTCTGACCACATTTCAACGATTCAACCGAGAATTCAATTTGCGAAAATCGGCGCAATCTGCGGATAAAACGCTTGTGTTGGCGCCTTCCGAATCCCAAATCGCAAATCGCGAATCAAGAATTCTTCAATTTTTCCTCGCAAAAAAATCCGTCTTATTGACACTTTTGGGATGCTCGAACAAATCATCATTTTGGATTTTGGGTCGCAATATACCCAGGTCATCGCCCGGCGCGTCCGCGAGCGCAATGTCTATTCGCAGATTTTGCGGTATGATGTGCCGGCAAAGGAAATTGCCAGCCTCAAACCCGCCGGGATCATCCTGTCTGGCGGTCCATCCAGTGTTTATGCCAAAGACGCGCCCTTGCCGGACAAGGAAATCTTTTCCCTCGGTATTCCGGTCCTGGGCATCTGCTACGGACTGCAATTGCTGGCGCAATTTCTCGGCGGCAAAGTTGAGAAAGGCCTCCGCCGCGAATACGGCAAGGGAACATTGCGAGTCAAGGACAGTTCCTGCCCGCTATTCGCCAATGTGCCGGAAACACTCCAGGTATGGAACTCGCACGGGGATAAATTGACGAAGTTGCCGCGCGACTTCAAAAGCGTCGCCGTCACGGAAAATTCTGAATACGCTGCCATTGAAAACAGGGGGCAAAAATTCTTCGGCCTTCAATTTCATCCCGAAGTTGCGCATACGCCCCTGGGCCGGGAAATTATTTCCAATTTTGTCCACAAGATCTGCGGTTGCGACCGGACCTGGACCATGCGCGGCTACGTCGGCCAGGCCGTCGACGCCATCCGCGAACAGGTCGGAACGGACAACGTCATTCTTGGCCTGAGCGGTGGCGTGGATTCGAGCGTGGCGGCGGCGTTGCTGCACAAGGCGGTTGGCGACCAGCTCACCTGCATTTTTGTGAATAATGGCCTCTTGCGCGCGAGAGAGGCCGAAACCGTGCAAAACGTGTTTGGAAAACATTTTCACATCAAACTCAAATACGTAGACGCATCGAAACGGTTCCTCTCCAAACTGCGGGGTGTGACGGACCCGGAACGAAAACGCAAAATCATCGGCGGAGAATTTATTTCCGTCTTCAGCGACGCTGTCGCCGACCTTAAGCGGCGAAAGGAATCGGCGGCCCATGGGCGCCCCTTTAAATTCCTGGCACAAGGCACCCTTTATCCCGACGTGATTGAATCCGTCCCCATCGCCGGCAACCCGGCAGCCCTCATCAAGAGCCATCATAACGTTGGCGGATTGCCTAAAAAAATGAAGTTCGAGCTGGTCGAACCGCTTAAATGTTTGTTCAAGGACGAAGTACGCGAATTGGGCCTGGAACTCGATTTGCCGGGCGAGATGGTGTTTCGCCAGCCGTTCCCCGGCCCGGGCCTGGCCGTCAGGATCCTCGGCGAGGTTACGCAGTCCCGATGTGAAATTCTGCGCAACGCCGATGCGATTGTTGTGGAAGAAATGAAGACGAGCGGTTTTTACTACAAAATCTGGCAAAGCTTTGCCGTCTTGCTTCCCGTTCGCAGTGTGGGTGTCATGGGCGACGAACGCACTTACGACTACACCATCGCCATTCGCGCCGTCGAATCACAGGACGGCATGACTGCCGACTGGGTAAAATTGCCGTACGAATTGCTGGAAAAACTCGCCAGCCGCATCGTCAACGAAGTCAAAGGCGTGAACCGTTGCGTATTCGATATCACCAGCAAGCCTCCTGGAACGATTGAATGGGAATAGAAAGTTCTGAGCTTTCGGTTTTGCCAAAATTCCCTCGAAAATAGCCCATCCATTTATGGATGGGTCTAGTCGTACGAACGGGAAAAGTCCCGGCAGGGACGACAGAAAACGTCCCGATTACAGGCGCCGCAACCAAATACTCTTAACCAAGGATAGACGCAGAATGCGGCGGATTTGCAGCAATTCCCGCCGGTTTCGCCGTTCAAATGACGCCGAATTGTCCCGGTTCCAGCACATTGCAACCACGCATTTTTGGTAAAAGAAATGCTTTGTACCACATAAATTGTGCAATTCCGACACATTCTCGGTTCTCTATGCATGGCCGTCGCAGTCCTGCTTTTCGCCGCGGAGACCTGGTTTTTGCTCGTCGTGCATCAGCATCCGGGTCCGCTCACTCCTGATTCAGCGCTGGAAAACTTCACGCTAGCTATTACCGCGGCCCTTGCGGGGGCTATGCTGCTTCGAAGCAAAACCCGGATTTGGTCATGGTTTGCGTTGCTTATTTCCAGTTTCGGGATGTGGAAATTCTGGGTCTGGCCGATTTTGATTGGCCGAAGGATGCCCATGAACTTTTACCTGAACGGACCGCTCTGGCTGGTCCTGATGAATCTAGTGAGGGAAATCATGCTCCCCGCCATGCTCATTTTGTCAGCGATTTCGCTATTTCGACGCGAGCCCAGAGCTGCTTTGGGAACAGAATCCGCCGCTAAGCGGCAAAAGCGGCACGCGCCGCTGTTCGGCGCGTTATCTATCATTTTTCCGGCCCTGGGAATTCCATATGCGTATATGATCATGCGAGCCGGGCAGCCCGACGAAGGCAGATGGGCTCCGCTAATTACATTTGTCTTTTTCTGCTACCTCGCGCTGGTCCTTGGGTTGATTTCCGTCATCGCCGCCTATCTTCGATGGGAAAAATATGGCGTGCTGCCCCTCATTGGCTTTCTCTTGAACGCCATGCCGTTACTATGGCTTGGGCGCAGACTCATCATGCACGATGCCGGTGGAATAATTTTGGGCATAATGTTCTGCGCAATCTGTACCGTCCTTTCGCTCGCCACAAAAGAAAAGGGCCGCGCCTGGGCGTTGCTCGCCGCGATACCATCCGCCTTTATGTTGATCTCCATGGTCGGGCCGGCGGTGACGGAATTTGTCCGAAAGGCGCTTTAGCCAGATCCTTCACCATCATGCGTTCTACGAGGCCCGGAGGCTCGCCAGATGTCCATCTCGGAATGGTTTCAGTCATCCCGCTTCACTCTCTATGGACTGTGGACTCGGGGCTTCAGTCCGTTGCCGTTCGCCGATAAATCAAAATATCGCTATTGGTCGCATCTGACGCATTCAGCGATTCTTCACTCCAAAAAAATTGCGATGGTTTGTTTGGGGAGATTTTTACGGCGCCCACCAGGTCATAATTTTTAGAATAATTGGCCCACCAATTCTGAATGCCGGAAGCCTGGCGAAACGATTCCAGCGTAATCAACGAATACCAGGACGTGGACATATTCACGAATACAACGTACGCAGGTCGAGCGGTTTCAATTTGCGACATGAATTCTTTTCCCATTCGCGGCGCCAGCGGCTGCGGTTCGGTAAGCGAATACATATAGATATAGCCGGAAGCCGAATGGCGATCAGACAGGAAAAAAATCTGCGGTTCGGACCCAAGCACTGCCACGGTATCGGACGCAGATGTGTGAGCTTTCAAATAGTCGGCGATCTGCACGGATTCGGGAAAGGGATTGCCCGGGTAAAGTTCTCGTGAAAGTTGAACCGGAGTCATGTCGAACCACATCCTGCCATTATTCACCAGCACATCTCCAACAACGAATGCCGTCAAACACATAGGTAGCCAATTTACCCACGGACCGTAGCCGCGATTCTTAAGAGCGCGAGCTACGGTCAGAACAAACGCCGCATTCAATAGCGCCAGGCCCGGCACGGCCATGAGAAAATAATGATTGCGGAAATAGAACCCGGGACACGCCGCCGCCAATCCGGCCAAAAACATCAGAGCGGGCAGGGTGGATCGCCAATTATCGCAAACGAGATTCGTTGCGCAGGTTTCCAAACCTGCTGTATCGCCGATTTCCAAATCGGCTGGCCGTCCAAAACGAGACGTTCCCTGCCCCGCGCGCGAACCTGATAAAACTCGGCCTTTTCTCCACAAACAAATCAACCCCGCAATCCCAAATACCCAAACCCAAATACCCGATTCGAAAACGGGGTCAAATCCCGCGACGAACTGTCCCGGCACTGCGCCCAACGGAAGCATCGACACGTACTGCCGCGCATACTGAAACGTCCAAAAAATAAACGCATGCCAAAGCCCGGCGCACGCAAATACAATGGCAGTTGCGATGAATGGCAGGACACAGCCACCGCAGAAAAGGAATGCGGTGAAGGCCAGTTTTCGCAGTGTCTCTTTTCGGAATCCATTCCATAAAAACCAAACCAGGATAAAAAGCGGGAAAAACACGGCGTGCTGTTTCATTAAAATCGCCACGCCAAACATCGTTCCGGAAATAAACCACCATAAGTCGGGATTTCGTTTTCGGGCCATCAACAACGACGTAACGCCCGCGCACGCAAATAGTGAGACGAAATGCGTGGCGTGACCGGCCAGGCCAGCCGCCTTCGGCAAGGCGGCCACGCAGACGTAGATTGCTGTGGCAATCAGAGCGCCCGATTCAGACAGCAACTCACAGCCGATGAAAAAAATCAGCAACGCTGTGACGGAAGTAACGAGGATAAGTCCGGCATGAATACCCGCAGTAGATTGTCCGAAAGTGGCCATGACCAGGGCGTACATAAAGTACGTGCCCGGAAATTTCATGTTAAACGCAAGCTTATACGGAAGAACGCCTTGCAGGATTAATTGGCCTGCGTAAGCGTATTCCCCTTCGTCGCGCTCCAATGGCATTGCCCGCAAATGCCACCGGACGGCAAAATTAAACACCAGCGCGAAAAAGAGGCCAAACAGAATCCATTGGCGCTGAGGCGCGGCATGGGTGGAATCGTTCACGTTGCGGCAGGATAGCGGGGTTCAAGTCCACAGTCCACAGTCCACAGTCCCTGCGTTCGTCTGAGTCAGAACCGTGGACTGCCGACTGGCGGAAAGTGTACTGTTGAAGTCCAATGTTCAATCCGCTACTTTAAAGGGGTGAATTCGACTTTATTCCGGGAATGGCTCAATCGGGATACGAAGCCCCATTCACTTTAAAATTTTATGACACTGACAGAAAAAATTCTTGCCCGCGCCGCGGGCAAGGCGAAAGTTCAAGCCGGCGAAAACGTCTGGGTCAATGCGGACATTCTGATGACCCACGACGTCTGCGGTCCCGGCACCATCGGCGTTTTTAAGCGCGAATTTGGAAAAGACGCCAAAGTGTGGGACAAAAACAAAATTGTCATCATCCCGGACCATTACATTTTTACGGCCGATTCCAAATCGAACCGCAACGTGGATATCTTGCGCGAGTTCGTGAAAGAGCAGAACCTTCCCTATTTTTACGACGTCATTGACGACCCGAACGGGCACTGGCATTTCGACCCGACTAAAGGCCATTTGAAACGCCAATACGGTTCGCAGTACGCCGGCGTCTGCCACACCGCTCTCCCGGCCAAAGGCCATACGCGCCCGGGCGAAATTCTCTTCGGCACTGATTCCCACACTTGCATGGCCGGCGCATTCAATGAATTCGCCACCGGCATCGGCAACACGGACGCGGGCTTCGTCATGGGAACCGGAAAGCTGTTGTTGAAAGTCCCGGAGACTATGCATTTCCGCCTGGAAGGAAAATTGCAGCCGGGCGTCATGGCCAAGGACGTCATTTTGCATTGCATCGGTGAAATTGGTTTTGACGGCGCAACGTATCGCGCCATGCAATTCGACGGCGAGGGTGTGAAATGGCTCTCGATGGATGACCGCATGACCATCGCCAACATGGCGATCGAGGCCGGCGGCAAGAACGGCATTTTCGAATTCGATTCCCGCACGCAGGAATACGTGGATGCCCGGGTGACATTGAACGGTACAAAATCAACTTACACGCCGGTCGAACGCGACCGTGATGAAAAGTTCGTTTACGATTTGACGGTGGATTTGAGCAAATTGGAACCGACGGTTGCCTGTCATCCCGATCCCGGCCAGCGCAAAAAGGCGAAGGAAATGAACCATGTGAAGCTCGATCGCGCCTATGTTGGCTCCTGCACCGGTGGCAAAACCAGCGACTTCGTCGAGTTTGCGCGCGTGTTGCGCGGGCACAAAGTGACTATCGACACCTTCGGCGTGCCGGCCACGCCGGACATCGTCCATGATTTGCAATCCACGCGCTGGGGTGAAAAGACGATTTGGGAAATCCTTGTGGACGCGGGCGTGCAGATGACTGAAAACGCCGGTTGCGCCGCGTGCCTGGGCGGTCCGGTGGACACATTCGGCCGTATCAATAAATCAGGCATCAAGTGCATCAGCGCAACCAATCGTAATTTCCCCGGCCGCATGGGTGACAAGGAATCGCAAGTATTCCTTGCCTCGCCCGCAACCGTTGCGGCCAGCGCCATCGCCGGAAAGATTGTGGATCCCAGGGAATATCTGGGAAATTAAATAAAGTGTTATGGCCTTCACAGCATATGCGCCCGTTTCATGGCAACGCATGAGCGATGCTGTTGAAAAAGTCAGGCGCCGCTTGTTGCGGGCCGTTGCGGCTCTGGATCAGGCGAAGATTTCCTACGCTGTGGCCGATGGCAATGCTGTGGCAGCGTGGGTTTCACGCGTAGACGAAGCGGCCGTTCGCAACACGCAGGACGTGGATATTGTTTTGCGACGGGCCGATTTGCCGGCCGCTCGGCGAGCCCTTGAACAAGCGGGTTTTGTTTATCGGCACGCGGCAGCTATGGATATGTTTCTGGACGGACCGAATGCAAAGGCACGGGAGGCGGTCCACATTGTCTTTGCCGTGGAGAAGGTTCGTGAGGATTATATAGCGCCCGTGCCCGATGTTTTAGAATCGGAAAGCACCGAATCCTTTCGACTCCTTTCCCTTGATGCCCTTGTCCGAATGAAGCTTACTTCCTTTCGCGACAAGGACCGCGTGCACCTTCGCGATCTGATTGACGTGGGGTTGGTCGACGCGAGTTGGCTGAATAGGATTTCCGAATCCTTGCGTCCCCGCTTGCGCCAGATTTTGGAAAGTCCCGAAGGCTGATCAGTACTTCAAGGTTCCTGGGAGTCCATTAGTTTGCACGGCGAAATTTTAATTCTTTTTTCAAAAGAACTGCTGATTTCCTTACAGTTACTCGCTAAACATCGAGGACGTCTCGCTCAATCAGTTAGAGCCGAATAAAACGTATATACATTGGTTTGGTGTTCATGAAAAAAACTATCCGGATATGGCCATCGCAATGACCATCGCGTCCAAACATGGCGCCGATGAGTATGGAGTCCTGCCATTAAACCAGTGATGGCAGCTCCGCGGATGATGCCCTCTTGCCCCTGAACGCTGCATTCGCTATCGTTTGATAGCAACGGCTTTATGAATTACCACGTACGGCGGCAGGGCGACTATCTGGGGTGTTTTCCACTGGAAGAATTGGTCCGGCGGCGGGAGAGCGGCGAATTCACCGGCGCTGAATATGTCCAGGCGGAAGGTACGAAGGATTGGCAGCCGCTGGGCATCGTTTTAACACAAGGTTATCGCACAATACCGCCGCCACTGCCACAGACCACTGTCCGTCGGGGTCCCAGTCCCGCATTGGTTTGGACCGGAATCGTGGCCGGCGTCATCCTGTGCATTCTAGTCGTTGTGGGCATGGCTTTCATGATGGCCAGGGTTCAGAAACAGATCTCCAATTTGAACCCGCCTTCCAGAAATTATAGTCTCGACGAAGTTAACCCCGAGGCAGTGGCGACAGCGGGCAAACCAATTGTTTGGGACCACAATTCCCAAACTGTGCAGGACCAGCAAATGCGCGCGAAAGCCTTTCGCCTTCGCCTTTGGGTGGATGGCTACGAAAAACACGGCAAGCGCAACCCTGAATGCGATGCAGCCGTCGAAGCGTTCCTGCGCACCTTCATTGCGAGCAATTACGGCGGGCATGAGGCCACCAATTCCATGGCGCTGGCCGACGAAAGCGATAAACTCGCCAATGATCCCAATTGCACGGACCCGTTGGCGTTAACCATAGCAGCCGATGTGAGCCTGAACCAATTTGATGCCCGCCGCCGCTTCAGCCGCGCGCTGGCGGGCTATCCGGGTTCGTCGCACCAGGCGTATCCGCAATTTTATGCGACTGTGCGGTTGGCCGGTTTGTTGGGTTATGCGTCAGACCAGGCCGGAGCACTTCAAACTTCCGCGTTGGAACTCTTGAAACAGTGCTTTTCCGATGGAAGCTTTACGACCAATGACCAGCAGGAGATTGCCGATATCTTCATAAACGGATGGGGATACGATTTTTTCGAACAGAATGCCTCGGCAGTTTGCAACATCGCCAATAACGCTGGCAAACAATACCAATGGCTGAGCCTGACGTTAAATGGAGAACATGAAATCATAGAAGCCTGGGCCGCGCGTGGAAGCGGTTACGCTAACTCAGTGACAGATGACGGTTGGAAGAGCTTTCGTTCGCACCTGGGCGCCGCTCGCGACGATTTTACCGCCGCATGGCAACAGCATCCAAATTGGCCCACTGCGCCGGAAAGGATGATCTATGTATCATTGGGCGACTCGGGCCTCGATGAAATGCGCATGTGGTTTGACCGAACGACCACGGCGCAAGTCGATGACCCCCGGGCCTGGAGCGATCTGCGATGGGGCCTGCGTCCCCGATGGTACGGCAATGAAAAAGCCATACTTGCGCTGGGAGAAGCAGCCATTAATTCCGACCGATTCGACACGGACGTTCCGCGCAAATACTTCGATTGCATCGACGACGTCGAGTCCGAAATGGGCCTTCCGGCGGGAAAACATATTTTTGGGCACGACGATATTTGGCCAAACCTGAAGCGGATGTACGACGGTTATTTGAACGCGCCTTCGCAAAAGGAATATTTGAAAGGCTGGCGAACATCCTACGCCATCGTGGCCTATTTCGCGGGCAAATACGACGTTGCCCGTACACAGCTCGAAGCGTTGGACTGGAATCCAGTGGCGGCAAACATGGACGATTGGAAGGTGGACCTTTCGCTCATGCCTCTGGAAGTGGCGGCCCGCACAGGACCGCTTGGCACGAAAGTTTCCGACGCGGAATTAACCCGTCAAAATGGTGACTTTTCCCGCGCATTGAAAGATTACACTGCGTTGAAAGACGATCCCCAGGCAGACGACAGGACTCGCCAATTTATTCAGTGCCGGTTATCGGATTTGACCACGGAAAAACGACTGATTGACGGTGACTGGGTCAGCCTTTTGCCATCACACGATGATGACCCCAATTGGGTGTTCAGCTTCGGCAAAGTCCATGTGCTTCCTGACGGCGCGGTGGAAGTCGAATCCGGCCCCAAAGGACATATGTTCTATTCGCGCGTGCAGGCCGGCATGAATTTCGAGGTGCGCGGCCAGTTTGAACTCGTCCGGTCCAGCAACAAGAATTTCCAGGGTGGCATCGTCATGGGTGTGCCGGATTTTGACGGTTTCAACTGGTACGGCTTCCGTCTCAAGCGGCACATGGGCGAAGAAGGAGATGTGACTTGTTTCGCCGAGGGATGGTCCCGCGACCAAATCGTCCAGCATATCGTGCTAAATGATGTAACCAACTCCTTTGACATGACGCTTCAGGACGGCAAGTTCACCGCCGCCGTCAACGGAGTTAATGTTTTTGACCGTGCTATCCCGCCCCGGGAAATCAGCGTGCCGGACAATTCATACCTCGTTGGACTGGGAGCGTTCAATGACAGTCAGGACACAATTATACGTTATCGCAACGTCCAACTGAGAAAGTTGTGAAGACCGTTGAAAACATTAACACGTTTCAACGTTTCAACGCTTTTAACGTTTCCACGTCACCATCCGCCCGTGTCCGATACAGTACATCCACGACGTTTCTAAGGTATTGTTCGTCCGCCACGCCATCAGTCGCTTCAGGCGGAAATTCCACTTTGGCGCGGAAATGAGCGGCCAGGTCGTTGAAAATTTCGACACGGGCCATGGGCTCAAATTCATCGCGCCGCAATAACGTTTGCAGGGCTATGCCGGCTTCCACGGGAGAGGCGTTTTGCCGAAGCCGGGCAACCAGATGAGGAAACTGCCGAAGTGAATTAAATTTACCGGCCAGGAGTTGGTCCAGGTCCGGCTCAAAGACCCGTGGGATGCGAATGACGACAGTATTGGCTGCGAGGTCGCCGAGGCGCTGGCATTTCGGGCTCAGCCAGCACGTCACGCCGCCCACAAAATAAAATAAAGGCAAAGCGTCTACAAAACGCAGCAGGTTGCGCACGACGATTTGATTGAATTGCAACCTCATTCCCTCGACGTCCACAACGCGCAGCCGAAATAGTTTTTTCCCAATCGTCTGGCCGCGCCAGCTCCATTCAAAGAAGATTCCGTAACCAACGCTGACGACAAACCACCCGATGATCCCAAAAGCGAAGGCTAAACCACCGGCGATCACTCCCAAAAAGCCGAACAGCACGCCCAAAATCATCAGCGTGACCTGAATCACCAACAGGTCGATAAACCATGCCAGAAAACGAGTCACCGGGCCTGCGAGCGATTGAGAAAACAGGATGCCTTCCGGTGTGCGTATAACCAGGGTGCTGGTTTTCATTTGCCGGCTTCCTTTTGATCCTCTTTGTTCCGGCCGGATTTTGAAAGAAAGAGGAAAAGCAATGTCAGTTCAACGCAGCCAAAAGCGATTTTCACGTCATAAGGGATGACCGGTTCGTGGTATTGCGAGAGAAAGGCTTCGACGAATCCCGCCCAAACCAGGAGCAGGCCGACGCCGAAAATCAGGGTCACCACGTCCGGCGCAATGGCGCGCAACCGCGCCCGCATCGTCAAGCGGCTGCCGCGGCCGATCACGGCCATTGCCAGCATCAACCCGGCCTGGCCCGCGATCAAAATCGCGGGAATTTCGATGACCCCGTGCGGCATCAGCCAGCCCAACAGAAACTTTGTTTCCCCGGCGCGAATGTAATCCACCGCCACGGCGCCGAGGATAACGCCATTGTAAAAAAGCATCAGAATCGTCCCGAAACCCCAGGTCATGCCCAGGGCGAGGGTGAAGATGGCCACCTTGATATTGTGGGTCATTAACTCGGCGGAAAAAGTCGATTTCACGCCCTGGAGCCGGTCGCCTCTGGACTTTTCCTCTTCGGCCACGCGTTTGTGCGGGTCCTGCATCAGGCCTGGAAACGGCATCAACACCGACTTGGAATCGGGGTCCAGCGCAATGGCCCCGCCGCCAAACAGGCAGCCGGCGATGGTGACAGCCACGGAAAGATAAAATGCGCCGACGTGCCGGCGAAAAGTTTGCGGCAGTGTTTGCAAAAACCATTCAAGCGGATAAAAGCGCCGTTGCCGGTCCCGGGTCTCGTGGATTTCGCCATAGGCGCGGCTGACCAGGTTTTCCAGGTAACGCCGGGTTTCCGGTTCGGAGGAAAAGGTCGTGATTTTGGCCAGACCGGCCGCGGTGCGCTCGTAAAGCTGATGAAACGCCTGCAATTGCTGCAGCGACATTGTGGCGTCTGGCTCGGCCTCGAGATGGTCCAGCAGCTTTTCCAGCTCGGCCCAGAACGGCCGTTCGTTCGCAATGAAACGTTGGAGATCAACAATCACAACAACTGCCTTTGTTTGACGCTCAGGTATTGCGAAACCAGTTCCGCGCTCAACCGTTCGTTTTTGAGCAGTGAAAATTGCACGCCGAGGCGCTGCAAAATTTTTTGCAATTCGCGCAATTTTTGCCAGCGCAAATGGCCGCCGAGTTCTTCATAGACATCGTCCAGGTCCTCCACGGCGGGATTGGAAAACAGCGGCTTGACCCCGGGCGGCTGAAGCATGTTCACCAGAATCAGATGCTGGCGGCGGATCAGGCCTATGCTGCGGACAAAACTTTCCGCAACCGCCGGATCATCCAGCGCAGTTAGAAAAATCAACAACGCGCGGCGGCGCAACCGCAACCGGATAAACGTGGACAGTTCGTCAAAATCCGGCGTGACGATTTTCGGTTGCAGGGTGTAAAGCGCGTCCCGGCAGGCGTTGTAATGGGCCTGCCCGTTTTTGGCCCGCACGAACTTTTCCACCTTGTCGGCGAACGTCAGCAGTCCGAACAAATCGCCCTGCTGTTCCGCGGCCAGCCCGAGCACCAGCGCGGCGGTAACAAACCGTTCCAGCGCCGATACTTCACCCTCGCCTTCACCGGCGGGGCGCGCGCTCAAACGCGATCGCGTCCACGATGACATAGACCTCCTGGGTCCTCTCGATTTGGAATACCTTCGTGATCGGCTTGCCCCGCCGGGCCGTCGCTTTCCAATGGATTTCGTCGTAGCCGTCGCCGGGAATGTATTCGCGCAATTTTTCAAAATCGCGCCCTTTGCCGACCTGCCGTTGGGCGTGCAAACCGAACTGGCCGCGATTCAGAAAGAGAGCGGAGAGATTTTTTCGGTCGTCCAACAGATTCGGGATAAACCCGAATTTCCGACTGCACGGGCACGGGTTTGCGGGCGGCCCAAAAGCCCAGCGGGGATTCGCCCTCAACATAGGCTTCATTGAATTTGTAATTCCCGCGCTTGAGCGGGGTGCAGGGCCAGGCCAGTCGGGACCACTCGCTTTGCGCGGGCAACAGCGCGTCCAGTTCCTCCGTGGCCGCCTCGATTTCACGCGGCCATGGCAGGCCGAGACGCATGGTTCGCCGGCGTTGCTTTTCGTTGCGGATGCGCAATTTCAGGTTTGCCTCGCGGTCTTTGGACATGCGCGCCACCGCGGGAAGCTCGACGCTGATTCCCGCGATATTCTTCCGAGCGGCGACCGCGTCGGCCAGCACGAATAACAATAATATCCGCCGATGAGCACGAATGAAGGCATGGCCATGTCCGGGCGCCGCTCCAGCAATAAACGCAAACGGCAACACGACCAGGGCCGTCCAAAACAATAATCTGGTGCGGGGAACAATCATCGCGGCACGGCGATCTGCTGGAGAATTTGTTGGATGACCTCGGCACGGTCAGCCCTTCAATTTCAAACTCCGGTCGCAGAATCAGACGATGTTCCAGAACGCTGGGCGTCATGATCTTGATGTCATCGGGCGTGACAAAGTCGCGACCGGAAATCGCGGCGTAGGCGCGCGCGCCATGATGAGCGATTGCGTCGCGCGCGGCCCGGCGCCGACCAAAATGCTTTCGTGCGCGCGCGTGGCGCGCACGATGTCCACGAGATAGGCGATCAATTCTTCGCGCATGACAATGGCCGACAGCTCCTCGCGCAATTCCCGCAGATCCTCGGCTTTGATGACGGGCTGGACGACGTTTTGCGCCAGCAAGTTTTCCGGCGCCTCTTTGGTCATGGTTCGTTGCGCCAGCGCCAATTCCTCGGCGCGGTCGGGCGCGGCCATGGTGATCTTCAGCATGAACCGGTCTTTCTGCGCTTCCGGCAGCGGATAAGTGCCTTCGTATTCGATCGGATTTTGCGTGGCGAACACGGTGAAGTTCGGCGGCAACGCATGAGTGTCGCGGTCAATCGTCACGAGGCGTTCCTGCATGGCCTGCAACAGGGCCGATTGGGTCTTGGCCGGGGCGCGGTTGATTTCGTCGGCGAGCAGAAAGGACGTGAAGACCGGGCCCTTGATGAGGGAAAATTCGTTGCGTTGCAGGTTGAAAACGTTGGTGCCGGTGATGTCGGCGGGCATCAGGTCGGGCGTGAACTGGATGCGCGAGAAATCAGTGCCCAGCACATGCGCGAGGGTGCGCACGAGCAGCGTTTTGGCCACGCCCGGCACGCCTTCGATGAGCGCATGGTTGCCGGTGAAAATGGCGATGAGCGCTTTTTCGATGACCTCGTGCTGGCCGATGATGACCTTGCCGGTTTCGTGCCGCGCCTGGGCGAGAACTTCCTTGAGTCGTTCTGTGTTCATAGTTTTTGATTTTGAGTTCCGAGAGTTTCGGAAATTTTTTTGTAAGTTTCAACGGCGCTGCGGCCTTGACCGGATTTTCCATCACGAAAACGGCCTCGGCCTGTTGGATGTCGCGCCGTCAACTTTTTCCCGCCTGGCGCGACGGATTTTTTCCATTCGGCAAAACAAGCCGCCAGCAAATCGCGCGGGCGAACGCTGCGGCGGAGCAAATTCACAAAACCGGCCGCGGAATCCTTGCCGGCAACGAAATGCTCCCGCGCTTCGTCGGCGAGCGGCGGCACCAGGCTAATGGAATTTTTCCAGATGAATAGTCCGGCCAGCACGAGCAAACCCGCGGCCAGGCCCTCCAAACGATATTTGCGCATCAGCGCGGCCACGCCCGGGACTTTCCACGATGCCGAAATGCGCCTCGTCAAAAACCACATTTTTGTCGCGGACCGACGAGCCATGCCAGCAAGTCCGCGTGGCGGTCCTTGAGCATCGCCTCGTTGCTGAGCAAATATGAATCAGTGGCAATGACGACTGACCCGCGGCCAAATTTGCGCTCAATGACCACAGCCTTGCCGGCGCGGGCATAAATAACCCGCCACGAATGCAACAGGTTGGTGAATATGATGCCGCTGTGCCAGTGAAGGGTGTCGGGCAGCGTCAAATCCGTTTGATTATAAACAGTGGCGGGAGCATAGCTGTCGCCGTCCGGATCAAGTTTCTCGAAACCAATTTGAAAGTTCCATTTATCCGCAAGCCGCGTCCAGGAAAAGCTCTTCGTCGTCGTCGTTGTCCTGGCCTTTTTTGTTGGTCCCGGATTTGATCATCCCTTTCGCAGAATTGGTTCCCTCGGCCAAACGAAAAATCCTCCGTCTGTGGAAAATACGTCATGACCAGCCGCCCGCCACGCGTCAGAAAATCCTGGATGGACTGAAACTCCTCGTCCGATATGGACTCCAGCTCAAACGGTTCTGCGCCCAGGTGCAGGTAAACCGTTTGGTTATCCTCCGGTAACTTGTTGGAAGCGCTGAAGTCCCGGCGCACGGTCAGGTCCGGCATTTTTTTGAGGCTTTCATAAAATGCCATCGTGCCGAGGGGATCGACGCGCAGTGAGGAATAGGGCGGATAAACATCTCCGGATTCAAATCGAAGATCGAACAGATAAACAACCCCCATCGCGAACGCAGCCGCGCAGCCCAGCAATATGAAGATGGGAATATACTTTTTCATCCGGCGGACTTGAGTTTTTCCACATTCAGGGCGAAGTGATTGACGGATTCCGGATCGACCTGGTGCATCCCGTACCAGGTCGCTTCAAAAGCCGAGATGTTTTGGCCAAAAACCGAAAGCAATTCGGGAAAGGAATGGCCGCGCCGCCGCAGTTCGCGCTCGTATTCGCGATTGGATTTGAAACGGGCGATGCTGATGAGGTTTCGGGCCGCCAGATGCGACAGGCTGGCGAGATAAAACGCGCGCATTGCCAGGCGTAATTCGCCTCGAGCCAGCAATTCCCGGCCCAGCCTTGTCCACTCCTCCTCGGGCAATTGGTCGGCTGCCGTATTTTCATCGGCAATGTCCGGCACAGGAGGAATGGCTTCGCTGACGACCGGCTCCGCCGTCCTCCGGCGCCCTTGCCATACCCGATAAAGAAAGATGACCAACCCGCACACTACCACTCCAAGGAGGGCCCAGAGGAGCAATTTAACGGCGCCCGCCCATCCTAAACCGGATGAATCGCTGCTGTAGGAACGCCCGCCCCCGAATAGCCTGTTCCACCATTTTTCCAGCCAATCGATCACGGCATGCAGCACTTTGCCCACATGCACCAGGATCCAGTGGCCCCACCGTTTGAGCATATCCAAAACCCGGTCAAAAAAACGACCGACCGGCCCCTCATCGGTGTCCTCGATTTTTTCCCTGGGCATGCGATAAGCAAATTTTCGTTCGTGAATGGTCTGATCAATGGCGCCGTCCAATTGCCCGGCAGAAATTCCCGAGGCCGCTGGTGCCTTGGCGGTCGCAGCATTGTCCGCGGCCAATGCCGGTTTTGAGAACACAATAGCCCAAACCAATAAAACAGCTGCGGCGGCTCTCGAAACCGCGCCGACAATCTCCTTCAGTTCGGCCTTTAGGTCCTCGCCGGACTCCAGGGATTCGCCGTAAAAACAGCGCAACGCATAAAACGTTTTCAATATAGGGTCCACGCACAGATACGTCAGGCCGTACATGGCCGCGAAAAAAGTGGAATTTAAAAGGCTCTCGGGACTTTGGGTGTATTTGGATTCGATGCCAAACAGCGTTTTAAACAGCTCCGGCAAGCTGGCGCATACTGTGGCCCAATTTCCTAAAACGTATAGTCCGAATGCAATCAGAATGAGGAGGGTGACGAGATTTTGCTTCGGCCAAAGATTGGCCTGCCTGCAGGCTTTTTTGAAAATCTCGGCGGGGCGCATCTCGCCGTCGTCCAGGACGGTGATGTTTTGATAGAAAGCATAAACCCACGGAAACGGCAGCACCGGCACGATGGAAAGAGGGATGAGGAACAACCCGGACGATTGCCATACGGTTTGCGTCAGCAGTAACCTGATCGCCTGGCGGAATCTCAGAGGAGGCGCGGATTGCGCTGCGCGTTGCGCGCGCATGCGCCGCGCGAACATCGCCTGCCAGAATTTCATCCATAAAAATAAAAGGCCCATCACCAGGCTCGCGTCCGCGAGATGCCCGGAGGCAAATGGGCTCCGGCTCATATCCGCCCAGAAAAAGAGAAGCCCCAGGACAAAGGGTATTGCCCCTAAATAATAAACAGCCAGCGTGGCTGCGGGAGCGGTGCGCAACAAATGGACCGCTTCCTCGACCAGGTCCAAAGCGCCGTAACCCTGTTTTCGCCGTTTGTTCTTCATTGCCGGTTGGGGAATTGATTAAGGCGAGACCGATTTACTTGTTTTGGTTCGATGGCGGCTGTTCGTTGTACTGATCGACTTGCCAAAGCGTCCCTTCATGAAACGAATCGGGCAGTTCCAGTAAGGCCTGGCCAATCAAAAAGAAGAAATACCACGCCAGGATCAGGCCGAAGAGAGCTTGCCCGATTACAAGAATCCGGCCGAGGCCGAACCGTTGCGCCAGCGGCTTGTGTGTCAACTTCTTCAGGCAGGACGCGCAAACCACCCGGTCGTCGTGTTCAGTCACGCATTCCCGGCAAAAGAATTGTTTGCATTCGGGACAGCGCGCCACCGCCTCACGCGTGGCATGGTTGAAGCAGCGTTGTTGGATGATGGAAAGCATCGTAACGCCTCACGAATTCAGCCGCGGCGGCGCATTCGGATCGTCGCCCGCCAGTTGAGACGGCTCCTGCTCCGCTGAGGGTCCGCTCCATTCCCGCATCTGCGCTGAGACAGCCTCAGTCGAAAGCTCACCGCCCTGTGCCGCCACAATCAGGGGATGAATTTTCTCCAGGGTCCGCCGCGTCTTTCTCACGCGGGCCAGCGAAGGCAATTGTTCGATTTGAACCGCTGTGCGCAGGAAGGTCTTGCAGGTCCGCCCGGCAATCAAATTGGCTATTAAAAACAACAGAAAGACGCCCGTAATAATTCCCAGAAAGATCATCCAGGGCACGATATCGGCCGTCCACCCGGACGAGTGTTTGGGCATAATTGCGACCGTAATCAGAAGACACACCAGGACAAAGATACCCAGGACAAAATTGGTTATCTGGAAGCGTTTGGTCTTGTGGATCAGAACGGCCTGAATATCCCGAAAATAAAAACGTTTGTAGGTTTCGGTATAACCATTGGACTCGACAGACAGCAGGTGGTCCGGTCCAAGCCATAAACTTGCCCGGGCCCGGGCCGCGGCGTAAAACCCTGCGCGCCCTGCCGAGCGTGTGAGGCGTTTATATTTAATGTCGGACGCGGGTTCCATGATGCGTTGCCAAAAAGATAAACAATATCGTCCAGCCGGCAATTTCCAACAGGGCGATCACAATGGCGATTATAAGACGGATGCGGGTCCGGCGCAAAATGCTGCGCGGAGCATTCCAATAACGAATGGCCACAAAAAGGGCCATCGGGGCTGTGACCAGCGTAAAATAAACGAAGATTATCGGTAAAATCGCAAGCGATAGGGCGATCTGATCATAGAGCATTCGCTCGTTTTCCAGGTTCTTTATTTTCCCTTTCGTCTTCCCCGCTTCCAGGCAGGTGGGGCAGTAATGCTTGCCGTGAAGCGGACAGTCGCACAACGCGCATAAAAACCGTCCACAACCGTCGCATGGAAGGACCGCCTTTTTTTGAGGATGATAAAAGCAGCTCGATTCTCCCTCAATCATGACTGCCTCGCCGGTATGGCTGGCAGCCGTCTTGCGAAACAGCGCGGGAAAAACCTCGGTAAGCAACGGAACGCCGCAGGCGGGACACGGCGCGAAGTCCGGCTGATTAAAGACACCTTCCATCAACCAGGCCCGGCAGGCAGGACATTGAATCAGCGGACTCGTCATCCGTTACTTGTACACGACGCGAGTGTTGCAGATATAATCGTGCAACGCCCGTCTTTGGGGATTGTCAAAGGCGGCGATAATAAAGCCAATCAGACAGGTGAAACTGCTCAGTATCTTTGCGAAGTATCGGCCAAAAGCCCGGGCATACGAAACCCTCCCTCCATCCGCGGTCACGACTTTCATTTTCAACGCCATTTTGCCAAGCGTCGACCCGTATTTTCCGACAAGGATCGCTTCATAACAAATACCCACGGCCAATGGAAAGATTGAAACAAAAAGCGTAAGGGCGAGCGGCATTCCAGTCCTGTCACCCAAAAAACTGCCTGTCGACATTAAGATGGCCGAGCGCGTGATAATTTGATTGAAAACCAGCAAAATGAGCACGTCCACAAAATACGCCAGGAACCTGGGACCAAAGGCCGCGTAATTCAGTGCGCCGGTTTGGAGCGGCGCGCCTTCCTGCAGTTTTTGAAGGAACGCAGGCTTGCAATTGGCGCAAACGCGCACGTCGCCATAGCGGATCGTTTCATCCACCGGAAACATTCTGCCGCACTCGGCGCAAACCGCTTGCGGTGTTGCTTCTGCGCCAGTCGCGCCGGCTGCACCCGCCTGGACCTGGCTGCAGGGCAGCCATTCGGCCATCCCCTCACGCCACACAAGCGTGTCCGCGGTTATCGTTCCACTCTGAATCAGCGCGTTGAATTGTTCATCGCTCACCGGTCCAGTTTGCTTGCCTTGCTCGACGTAATACCAATTCATAATTGTAGTGCCTGGTTAGCTATGGTTTTTCGGCGTCTGTACAAGCCTGTACGCCGGGCAAAATGACACACAAAGAATCCCGATTGCAAAACAAAACCGCGCCGTCTCAGAATTATAAGAAATGTTGATTTTAAGGCAAGTATGACCGATATCGAGGCCTCTACTTCGGGTCCACTTTTCCTGGTGGCACGTGTGTGGCCCAGGTCTGGCCGGACTCGGGCCGGTATTCGACCGTTTTGCCGGGGACGGCCGGAATGCGAATCAAATGATCGCAGCCGGGACATTGGATTTGCCGCCCTGAATGCTGTTCGTCACAGGCCAAATGCTGCTTGCAATGGGGACACTCGAATTTGAATTCCTTCATAATTACTCCTTTTTTATTGCATGAACCGTTTCTGTTCAAGGTTTTTTATGTTCAGGTCATCTCGAGTTCCAGGCGGCTCACCTCGGCGCGAAGGGCTTCGGTCACACGGTGTTTGACCTGATAAACCAGGTCTATTGAAACGCGAAACCGTTCGGCCACTTTTTCGGGCGGCCATTCTTTGTTCACATAAAAGTCGAAGATTTGGAGGCGTTGCGGTTCGATGCGCCGCCTCAAATTGTTCATGGCGGCAATCATCAGGTTTGTCTCCCATTCAGCCTGCCAAATGGCGTCAAGGTCCAGGGAAATGGGATCCGCTACCGCATCAACGGTGCCGGTCCCGCTGGAGCTGCGGCCCTCGGGCCGGTGTTCGGCGTTGGGTTGGCGTTTGCGGAATTGGTTGGTAATCCGCCAGCGCGTCATGTTGAGCAGCCACGCTCTAAAGGAGCCGATGGTAGGGTCGTATTTGAAGGCGGGCATATGCTTGGCCACCGAGATGAGTGTCTCCTGCACTACGTCCTGCGCTTCCGTATCGGTAAGCCCGGCCTTGCGGGCAACGCCATAGATGAGCTTCCAATAGGTGTTGAAAAAGTCCCGCCAGCTTGATTCGTCGCTCCAGTCTTTGAGCCGATGGATAAGCGAGGCCCGGGTGGAAACGTTCTGGTCACGGTCAGGTTTCATAAATAAGAGTCTATGATTGAAATCATGAATAGGTTGGCTTTATCTGGCAATATTTCTCCGCCACATGTAAAGCAAGGTCATTCCGATTCCTAACAAACCATACGTGGCCGGTTCCGGTACGGGCAACGTTTCGCCCTGGAAGGCAAGTCCCCAGGCGCCATCCAGCCCGGAGGCAAATGTACCTTGCGAGCCGCTCGGCGTGAATTCATTGATATTGCCTCTGTTGAAATCTGTCTCAAACAGATTGCCTGCGCTGTTAAAAGCCAGTCCTCCAGGTTCATTGACTCCGGAAGCGGGATTCCCGGAGGCAAAAGTAGTTCGCACTCCACCGGGTGTATATTCATAGATGTTTTGGGTACCAGAATCCGTCACAAATAAATTGCCTGTGCTGTTAAAGGCCAGCCCACCCGGAAGATCCAATCCGGAAGCGAAGAGGGTTCGCGCTCCATCCGGCGTGAATTCATAGATGTTGTCGCTAAAATCCGCTTCAAAAAGATCGCCTGCGCCGTTGAAGGCAATTGCTTGAGGAGCGTCCAACCCGGAGGCAAAGATCGTTCGCACTCCGCCCGGCGTGTATTCATAGATGTTGCCGCTATAATCCGCGTCAAACAGGTCGCCTGCGCTGTTAAAGGCAAGTCCATAAGTTTCATTCAACCCGGAGGCAAAGGTACTTTGCGCTCCACTTGGCGTGAATTCAACAATGGCTCCGAAAGTCCCCACAAACAAATCGCCCTCATCGTTGAAGGCAAGTGCTTGAGGATAATTCAACCCGGAGGCAAAGGTGCTCTGCACTCCGCCCGGCGTGTATTCATAAATGTTGCCGCTTTCAAGGTCCGCCTCAAACAGGTTCTGTGCTTTCGTGTTGGAGATGATGAGCAGGCTTGCTGCGGCGCACACAGCGCTGGCGAGCCGTTGAGAGAGGATTCGAGAGTTCGTATTCATGGTATTCATCAGGTTGATTTGGTCTTTGCTTTCGTTGATTGGTTTCTCAGCAAACCATTTCTGAAGGTGATACACGTCGGCGTAAAAAATCTGACAAGAATTTTTCAAATGGAGGCAAGAAACGCCCATTGGCCGTGTATCACCAGTAGAACGGGCATTAGCCGTGAGAATAACCATAATTCGCTTGCTCGCGCGTAGACCCATACATAACGTGAAGCTCAATTCGGAAGTCGATAATCCAAACGTGAGAATCCTCGAGGCAATTTTTTGCCGCGTTATCGGTTGCCTTGTCGGCGCCGGAATTGCGTTTTGCGGCATTTCCGCCTGGGGACAAGGGGCCGCGGGGCAGGTTGAAACCGGGCAAATCCGGATCGTGGCCGTCGAGGGAACGGTGGAGTTAAAGCCTTCGGGAGCAAATAGTTGGGTCATTACTCAAACCAACCAGTTTCTAAACCCGGGTGACCAGTTGCGTACGGAAGAAAACAGTCGCGTCACCATCCTGTGGAGCGATAAAAGCGTCGTGCCGCTGGGTCCATTGTCGCAAATCGAAGTCCTGGCGCCGAACAAGCCCAATTCACTTCCTGGATTGGATATGATCCAGGGGATCCTCTCATTTTTTCATCGTGACACGCCTGGGCGTATTCGAGTCCTCACACACGGCGCCAACGCGAGCATCGAAGGTACAGAGTTCGCCATGCGGGTTTCCGAAGTCGACGGCCTGGAACGTGACGTGTTGTCCGTACTGGACGGAAAGGTGCTGGTAAGCAACCCGCTAGGTTCGCTCTTGCTGACGAATAACCAGGAAGCCGTGGTAGAAGGCGGCAGAGCGCCAGTCCGCAGTCCCGGTTTCATTGCCAACAATCTGTTACAATGGTGCTTTTACTATCCGGCTGTTCTGGATGTGAATGATTTGCCTCTCACCACGAGCGAACGAAGGACACTGGCAGAATCACTCGATGCCTACCGCGCTGGCGATCTGCTGGCGGCGCTGGCGAAATATCCCAAATCGGGAGTGACGGCATCGGATTCCGTGCGCATTTATCACGCAGCGTTGCTGCTGTCGGTTGGGCAGGTGGAACAAACTGAAACCGAACTCTCTCTGTTACCGGCAGACCAAACGAGCAATCTCGGACGGGTGGCAAATTCACTGCGTACGCTCATCGCCGCGGTGAAACGCCAGCCCCGGCCTTCGTCATTCGCGCCCAAATTGGCGACAGAATTTCTTGCGGATTCTTATTATGAACAATCACGGGCCAAAGGTGACGAATCGTTGAGCGTCGCGCTTGCCCTGGCGCAGCAGGCTGCGGCGCTGTCACCTCAATTTGGTTTTGCCTGGGCACGAGTGGCGGAACTGGAATTTAGTTTTGGCCGGACGCGTCCAGCGATAGCGGACTTGGACAGGAGTTTGGAATTATCGCCACGAAATGCCGAAGCCATGTCTCTCAAGGGATTCCTGTTGGCCGCGCAAAATCGTGTCAACGATGCGACAACCTGGTTTGATCGTGCCATTGCCATGGATGGCGGGCTTGGCAACGCCTGGCTCGGGCGCGGATTATGCCTGATCCGTCGCGGTGACTCGTCCGAGGGACTGCACGACTTGTTAATTGCGGCAGCAACCGAACCGCAACGCTCTCTGCTGCGCAGTTACCTGGCCAAAGGATTTTCAAATGACGGCCAGGACGCGCTGGCGTCCCGGGAGATCGCCATTGCCGTGGGGTTGGACCCCAGGGACCCCACCGGCTGGCTATATTCGGCTTTGATCAATCAACAGGAAAATCAGATCAATAGAGCCATTGCCGACCTCGAAAAGTCTCAGTCATTGAACGACAACCGGCAGTTATTTCGCTCGAAGATGTTGCTGGACCAGGACGATGCTGTGCGCAGCGCCAGCCTGGCCCAAATTTATCAGGATGCCGGTATGAATGAGGTGAGCGTGGATGAAGCCGCGAAAGCCGTGGATTACGACTATGCAAATTATTCAGCGCACCTGTTCCTTTCCGAAAGCGATAACGCGTTGCGCGACCCAACCCGCTTCGATCTGCGATACGAAACGGCATGGTTCAACGAACTTTTACTCGCGAATTTATACGCTCCCGTGGGCGCGAGCACGATTGCTCAGAATATTTCGGAGCAGGAATATTCACCGCTGTTGACAGAAGAAGGCCTGGGACTCAATTCGGATTCCCAGTACCGCAGCGACGGGGAGTTCCGGGAGATTGCATCCCAGTACGGGGATTTTGGGCGCACGAGCTATTCTCTGGATTTGGACTACCAGCATAACAACGGGATTCGTCCAAACAACGATCTTTCCAGCATCGAATGGTATAGTCACGTCAAGCAACAGGTCAGCCCAAACGACGCGGTGATGCTGTTCACCGAATACGAAAACTTTCATACAGGAGATAATTTCCAATACAATAATGAGACAAATGCTCTCCTCCATTACAGGGATAATGAATTTCAAAATCCGACTCTGGCAGTGGGGTGGCATCATGTGTGGGGCCCGGGCGTCCATACCCTCGTGTTGGCAGGGCGACTGGTATCGGACGTGAATGTGACCGATAACAGCGAAGGCGGCTCTTATGCGCTTGGGCCAACTAACGCCTCCGGAAAAAACTATTACGCCGGACAGCCGGCTGACCTGTCAAACTTATCCTATTCAAGCCAATTTGCGATCTATAGCGCTGAGCTGAACCAGCTGATTCAGGGAGACAAGCATACGTCGATTTTTGGCGCCCGGCTTCAGTATGGAGATTTTACGACCCATAACGACCTCATTTACTATTTCACGCCGGCGTTAATTCCCGCTATTGACACGACTATAAGAGAACCTTTCCAAAGGCTGTCGCTATACGGTTACCATTCCTGGGAACTGTTTCCGGAATTTCTGTTGACGGTCGGGCTTACCTATGACGATATGAGATACCCGGACAATTTCCGGTTTTACCCCATTACGCCGGGGGAGGCGAGCCGCCATCAATTGTCGCCCAAGGCGGCCTTAACCTGGGCACCGGTCCCCGCTGTTACTTTTCGGGCGGCTTACGCGGAGGCCCTGGGCGGTGCCAGTTTCGACGAGAGCTATACCCTCGAACCGACCGAAATCGCCGGTTTTAATCAGGCATTTCGTTCCATAATTTCAGAATCCCTGGTTGGGCCGCTGGCGGCGCCGAAATATGGCATTCTGGGCGGGGCTGCGGACATCAAATTCAAGTCGCGGACTTACATAACCTTGCAGGGAGAATTGCTTACCAGCGACGTCAATGAGGATATTGGTGTGCTGTATCCGTCTGACCTGTCCAGCGGCGCGCCGCCATTTTTGCCAGGGTCCGCTCCCGAGCATTTGCGCTACCGGGAGCCCTCTGCTATTGCGACCGTGAATCAATTGATTGGCAACGATTGGGCGATCGGCGGGCAGTACAGTTATACCCACTCGAGACTAAGCTGGCTTTATCCAACAATCGTTGCGCTTCCTCCTGCCGGAAGTCTTGACCAGACAGAGAGCGCGGACCTCCATCAGATGTCGGGTTACCTGCAATTCGACCATCCTTCCGGCTTTTATGCCCGTGCCGAGGCACAGTGGTATCTTCAGTTTAATTCCGGCGATGATCCTTCGAACTTCGACCCGCCAAATCCACGCAACGATTTTGTTCAGGTCAACCTGTTTGCCGGCTACCGCTTTTGGCATCGCCGTGGTGATTTGACCTTCGGCATTCTCAACGTCGGCGGTGGAAATTATAGCCTCAATCCTCTAAATGTTCTAAATGAACTGCCGCGCAGCCGTGTCTATATGGGAAGAGCGAGCTTCACTTTTTGACGCGTCACTGAAGTTGAACGGCCCTGTAAAATCGGCGGCTTCCATTGGTATTTTTCGTGTCCGTGAAGAACCAAACACCGTTCGTGTCTGTCGTATTGGTCACCAGCGGCAGCCATTGTGCGTTGGGCACGTTGGTCGCCGTCTGAATGGCGTAACGGCTCCCAGGCAGCGCGTTGAGCGCCAGCGAAAATGCCTTGTTGGTGTGGTACTGCATCTCGCTTAAGGACGGAGTTGGAGATCTCAATACCATTACCGCCAATTGGACGCTCGTGGTAACGGGTGTGGTATAAGGAACATAGGAGTAAAACGCCGTGAGTGTCACAGGTGTGTTGGTGGCCACGGCTCCGGCCTGAAAAACGCCATTCGTCGTAATGGTGAACCTGGATGCGGCCCAGAGGGTATTTGTAAAGTTCGCAAAGTTGGTGGCTGTATTGTTCGCATTCGGAAAATTGGCCGTTCCATAATAACTGGTCGTGCTGTTTTCGTTCACGTCGGACGGGCCGTTGATCGTCCCTCCAATCGGAGATAAAGAGAAGCCGTTGACCGAAGGATTGACGCGGATAACTCCAGAGGTCGGACCCACACCCCCGCCGACCGACGGCCACTGACCATAAAAAAGCAGGTCGTTGTCCTTATAAAACCAATTGGTGCCGACTTGCTCCTGGAGAATTGCATAGATGCCCCAGCCGAAGCCCAACGTATCGGCATCCTGACCGACAGCTGGAAATAAATTCGTGTAGCTCGGCCCGGGACATATTCCGGAAAGGGAGATGTTCGTGATGGCTCCCGGCACGACCGTTGACGGATTGACCAGGTAATAATTCGTAAGCACCTGATCGTTGGGTATATTCGTCGGCGAAACCGTGTTATTGATAGACACGAGGATATTTGAAGCGACGCTATATCCCGCACGCGCCAAAATTTCGAGTCGTAGCGGTCCCGGAACAGCCGCGCCCGAATTACCAACTTCAATTTGAGCGCTAAAATTGACGCTCTGGTCTGCATTGGTGTTCAATTCATTGACAGACAGGACCTTTAGGGCAACCGGTTGCACGGCAATATTAATCGTTCCTTCGCTCAAACCGGAAATTTGAATGTGATAATTTGTGCCGGTGCGTGCTGTGAACGCAAGACGGTTCGTGACGCCCGCGTTTACAGGAGTGTAGGTTCCATTGTTCGGATTGTTATAATATAAATCATATTCCAGGACCGTGTTTAGATTGCTGGCAACGCAGACCAGATTGGTGAGCGCATTACCGGTATAGCTGTCGATGATCGTGTCAAAGCTGCTGCCGAAGGTCTGCACGCTGGCTGGGCCATTCGTCGGCGCGGTCCAGTTCCACCAGACTGTGTTGTTGGCTGTTACAATTCCGCCCCCCGGATTCGGTTCTTTGGGTTCCAGAGTGGCGCCGAAATTGTTGCCGGATTCAAGGCCGAAACAGGGTATGCTATTGGAGAAATTATCGTTGGAGGGCTGTCCGCGGGCGATTAGCGGACCGAAACCGGCAATCGCTATGAGTAAAAGTTGAAATTTGCAATTCATTGGTCGTTCTGGGTTTAATCTGGATTACCTTCCAAATTCTCCGTTCTGATGACCTCAGCGTACACATCCTCACAAAAACAGTCAATCGTAAACGTGTCTTTTACGCGTTTGTTGGATCGTCTATGTCGACGTGAACTCATCAATAGCGTCGTGGGTGATACGCGCGGGAATTGAAAATCTGACAAAAATCTTTCTCGCGGAGGCAAGAAACGCCCGTTTGCTGTGTATCACCAGTAGAACGGGCATTAGCCGTGAGAATAACCATAATTCGCTTGCCCGCTGGCGCTTAAACTCATACATAACGTGAAGCTCAATTCGGAAACCCAAAATCCAAACGTGAGAATCCCCGAGGCAATTTTTTGCCGCGTTATCGGTTGCCTTGTCGGCGTCGGAATTGCGTTTTGCGGCATTTCCGCCTGGGGACAAGGGGCCGCGGGACAGGTCGAAACCGGCCAAATCCGCATTGTGGCCGTCGAGGGCACGGTGGAATTGATGCCTTCGGGAGCCAATACCTGGGTCATTACGCAAACCAACCAGTTTCTAAATCCAGGTGACCAGTTGCGCACGGAAGAAAACAGTCGCGTCACCATCCTGTGGAGCGATAAAAGCGTCGTGCCGCTGGGCCCGTTGACGCAAATCGAGGTTTTAGCGCCGAACAAGCCCAATTCACTTCCTGGATTGGATATGATCCAGGGAGTCCTCTCTTTTTTTCATCGTGATACCCCCGGGCGTATTCGAGTCCTCACACACGGGGCCAATGCGAGCATCGAAGGCACAGAGTTCGTCATGCGGGTCTCCGAAGTCAATGGCATGGAACACGACATATTATCCGTACTGGACGGAAAGGTGCTGGTAAGCAACCCGTTAGGTTCGCTCTTGCTGACGAATAACCAGGAAGCCGTGGTGGAAAGCGGCAGAGCGCCTGTCCGTAGTCCCGGTTTCATTGCCAACAATCTTTTGCAATGGTGCTTCTATTATCCCGCTGTTTTGGATTTAAACGATTTGTCCCTTACGACAGGTGAACAACGGACACTGGCAGAATCACTCGACGCCTACCGCGCTGGCGATCTGCTGGCAGCGCTGGCGAAATATCCCAAATCGGGAGTGACGGCATCGGATTCCGTGCGCATTTATCACGCAGCGTTGCTGCTCTCGGTTGGGCAGGTGGAACAAACTGAAACCGAACTCTTCCTGTTGCCGGCAGACCAAACGAACAATCTCGGGCGGGTGGCAGATTCGTTGCGCACGCTCATTGCCGCGGTGAAGCGCCAGCCCCGGCCTTCTTCGTTCGCTCCCAGGTTGGCAACGGAATTTCTCGCGGATTCTTATTATGAGCAATCACGGGCCAAAGGAGACGAATCGTTGAGCGTCGCGCTTGCCCTGGCGCAACAGGCTGCGGCGCTGTCACCGCAATTTGGTTTTGCGTGGGCACGAGTTGCGGAACTGGAATTTAGTTTTGGCCGGACGCGTCCAGCGATAGCGGACTTGGACAGGAGTTTGGATTTGTCGCCGCGAAATGCCGAAGCCCTCTCACTCAAGGGTTTCCTGCTGGCTGCGCAAAATCGCGTCAACGAGGCGACAAGCTGGTTCGATAGTGCCATCGCCATGGATGGCGGATTGGGAAATGCCTGGCTCGGGCGCGGCTTGTGTCGCATTCGCATCGGGCACACCGCTGACGGGCAGCGCGATCTGCTCATCGCTGTAGCGAGCGAGCCGCAACGGTCGCTGCTTCGCAGTTATCTGGCCAAAGGATTTTCCAATTTCGGCCAGGATGCGCTGGCCAATAAGGAAATCGCCATAGCCTTGCGCCTTGACCCCGGCGATCCCACGGCATGGCTATATTCGGCTTTGATTAAGCAACAGGAAAACCGGATCAACGGAGCCATTAAGGACATGGAGATGTCCCAGTCCTTGAACGACAATCGGCAGTTGTTTCGTTCGAGGATGTTGCTGGACCAGGACAACGCCGTTCGCAGTGTCAATTTGGCGAAGATGTATGAGGATGCGGGCATGGATGACGTCGCGGTTCGCGAGGCGGCCAAAGCTGTGACGTATGATTACGACAACGCTTCCGCGCATTTATTTCTTTCGGACAGCTATAACGCCCTGCGAGATCCGACCGGATTCAACCTGCGGTATGATACCGCCTGGTTCAACGAATTGCTGTTGGCCAATCTCCTGGCGCCCGTCGGCGCCGGCCGTCTGTCGCAGACACTCTCGTCCCAGGAGTATTCCAAATTATTCGAATCAGATGGAATCGGAATCGCCAATGTCACTTCCTGGCGCACCGACAATCAGCTCGTCCAACAAGTGGGACAATTTGGACAATACCACAATACTTCGTGGGCCGGGGATTTTGAATACCAGCATAATAGCGGCGTGCGCCCCAACAACCAGTTCGACAATCTTTCGGCCGACATAACCGCGAAGCAGCAGCTGACGCCCTCGGACACGGTCCTGGGGATGGCGCAGTTCGAAAACTATCATTCCGGCGATAACCGCCAGTATTATAATTATTACACGCCGCTCTCGCCAACCGTCCTCGGATTTGATCCTACCTACGAATATGCGGAACACCAGGACCCGACGCTCGTGGGCGGCTATCAGCATGAATGGGCGCCAGGCATTCGTACGTTGCTCCTGGGAACCCGCCTGGATGGCGCACAACGA
This sequence comes from uncultured Verrucomicrobiae bacterium, assembly GCA_963845665.1. Taxonomy (GTDB): domain Bacteria; phylum Verrucomicrobiota; class Verrucomicrobiia; order Limisphaerales; family UBA11358; genus UBA11358. The sequence continues at coordinate 707,687 of CAWJTA010000003.1, read as the reverse complement.
TTTTCCAGTAGTGAAGCTTCGGAGCTTTCGATACTGCCCGTTGCGCCTGCATCCGCCTTTCCGCTATCCGATTTTGATGTGGGCCTCCATGACCGGGTCCTTGTCTATTCCGCAGAAATTTCTCAAATCATCCAGGAGGACAAATTTACGCTGGTCGCGGGCGGGCGCTGGCAAGGCGGCCAGTTTTCTTACTCAGACTCGATTACGAACCCTGCGCTTGCTTCGGACTTCTTCCTGGCGACGAACCAATCCTTTTCCTCGCCCTTCCAGCGGCTCGACGCTTACGGCTACTTGACGGTTGAGCCGATTGACAACTTCTGGCTTACCGGCGGTTTTGCCTATGATGATATGAAGTATCCCGCCAATTTTCGCAGCCTGCCGCAAAGCGCAGGCACGGATGAGCGCCATCTGCCGGCGCCCAAAGCGGCTTTGGTTTGGAGTCCGGTCAAGCAGGTCACTGTACGCGGCATTTATTCGCATTCATTGGGTGGCGTGAGCCTGGATGATACTTACACACTCGAACCGACAGAATTGGCCGGCTTCGTTCAAAGCTATCGTTCCGTTATGCCTGAATCCATCGTCGGCAGCCTGTCCGCGGAAGACGTCGAACTCCAGGGCCTGGCCCTGGACCTCAAATTTGCGCACGGCACCTATGCCGGGCTGGAGGCCCGGCACACCACTTCCCGTGTGCATCAAACCGCCGGCGACCTCCTTGCGCCCGATGACGGTTTCCCGGTTCTGGCTTCATCGACACCCCAGGATTTGAGTTACAACGAAGAATCGTTTTTGGCCACCCTTAATCAATTGCTGCCGGACGGTTTTGTGGCGGGTATCAGTTATGCCCTGACGCGTTCGGAACTCAAAATCGCCGATCCGGACATTCCATCTTCTGTCTATTCTTTTGACGAACAATCGGCGTACCTGCATCAGATTGACGCTTATCTGCTTTTCAATCATCGTTCCGGGCTGTTTGCGCGCTTTGACGCAAACGGTTATTTGCAGAGAAACATCGGCTACGACGGCGGCGAACCGGGGGACGATTTTGTCCAATTGAATATCCAGGGCGGCTGGCGCTTTTTCCATCGCCGCGCGCAAATACTCATCGGTGTTTTGAATCTCACCGGCCAGAATTATCATTTGAATCCGCTCACCGAGTACTCCGAACTGCCGCGCTCGCGGGTTTTCGTTGCCCAACTCAATTTCGTGTTCTGACCTGCCGTTTTAACCTGGATTTTGCATTAGGCCCGAGGAAAGTTGAGGGATGAATCCTATCTGTCGGCGCAGCCGCAAACTGAAACCCCAGAGGGGTGAAATATATGTAGCCCCGGGCAAGCGACTCCGGGAGCGCAGCCCGGGGTAGCGACGCCCATGAATCAGCCGCCGACTGCAAAACCGCGCGATAGCGCGATTCTGATCTGCGGCTCTTCTTCTTTCTCTCCAGCGGACGCGGTCAGCCTCATGGCTGAATTTCGGCGCGAACGCCAAAACACTTTTGTGCATTCCCTAATGCAACGCAATTAAAGTTACTCGCTCACAACGCCTGTGACTGTGATGTTTGCGTGGAATCGAAACGACTAATGTCCAAATGCAAAATCCGCGTTTTAACGGTTGTGACCATGGACCGAACGGAGCGCGGCTGTGTGTGCACAGCACACCAGCCGCAGCACGCAGGATGAAAGAATTTTCGAGTGTCAGAAATCCAGGACTCGCCCGTATTCTCCTCATGAAGTTCCGAAGAAAACAGCATCGCAACGATATTTCAAATACGGCAGTATCGATTCCTATAATCCACAAGGGCACCAGCTGGGCCCGTCGATCTGAGGACGGAGAAAACTTCCAAATTAACAACCTTAACAATAACGATTTGCGCCGCGACAGCGGCTTTCTTATTGCATTTAATTCCAAAATATGTCTTATGAAGACCATAAATTCGGAAGTTAATCGGCGAGGAACCTGCGGATTCGGAGACGGTGTTGCAAACGCTCGCGTTTTTATGAAGCTGCTAAATCAAATAATATTTGGGGGTTTGACTTGTTGGAAGGGTGACAAAAGTGGGGCATTTCAAAAGGAAGGCGGGAATCGGATGGGCGCGCTGCCTCTGATTGTCCTGATCTTTTGTCTCTTTACGTTTTTTCTGTCGAACACTTCATTGGCTCAATCGCTTTATCTTGGGCAAAGCCCATTCTTATCCGGCGACGACATCGATAAATACCCTGTCCTGGTTATTTTAGGCGAATACAGTTCAGCAGGACCTTCGGCCAACTCCCTCCAGGTCACGCCATCCGGCATGGTCCAGGACGTGAAAGTCGATGGCCATGATTATGCCTTTACCTTGTATGCTCTCGCGTGGGTGACGAATGGGCCCTACTCAAGTGAGCAGACTTTTCAAGTCGTGTCTTCTCAGTACTTTTCCGGTGCAAGTGGTTTGCGGACCTTTCCTGTGACGAATTTTGTCGTCAATTCAGGAAATTTATTAGCGTTCGCCGGGATTGGGCCGCTTGATATAGCGAATACTAACGGATTGGACGCCACCTATGCCAGCGTCTCCAATATCAATAACACCACGCTTTCAGGAGTCCCCGGAACTACTTTCTCGGTGGCAAACGATGGCACGCCTAACGCTGTCTATGAATTGCTTTCGCCCGCCAGTCGAACCTATGACATCGGGGTTGATATTTTGGTTACGAATGGGTGCTACACTTTTTTCACAATTGCCGGGCAGGGAACCAACGGCGGCACAGACGGCTTTGGCACCAATGCGGGATTCAACTACCCACAGGGAATCGCTGCCGGCTCCAATCTTGATCTTTTCGTGGCCGATACCGATAACAACAGGATCCGAAAGATTACCGCGCTCGGGACCAATTGGATCGTCACTACCGTTGCCGGTTCACTGACAAATGGAAACGGCAGTGCTGACGGTATGGGCACAAACGCCTTTTTCTCTAATCCCACAAGCATCGCTGTGACCAGCAATGAAACCGTCTTCGTGGCGGATACGCTCAACGATACGATTCGAAAGATTACTCCCGTAAGCAATAATTGGATGGTGAGCACTATTGCCGGTTTGGCCGGATATTCCGGGACAAATGACGGCGCAAACGGTGGGGCACGGTTCTGGTTTCCTGAGGGCATTGCCGTGGATTCCCACACTAATGTTTACGTGGCGGACACATTCAATGACACGATCCGGAAGATAACGCTGGTGAATACCAATTGGATCGTTACCACCATCGCCGGACAGCCGTATTTTTCGGGCGCCGCCAACGGTTCGAACAGTGCGGCGCGGTTCGATCTTCCGCAAGGCCTGGCTGTGGATAATGCGGGCCACCTCTATGTGGCCGATTCCCTCAACAATATGATTCGCAAACTGACTCTGGTGGGAACCAACTGGGTCGCAACCACTGTTGCCGGCACAAATACTTCCGGCAGCGCCGATGGCGCCAACTATGTCGCCCGCTTTAACGAGCCAGGCGGCGTTGCCGTGGACGCCTCAAACAATCTTTATGTCGCGGATACCGGCAATAATCTCGTCCGGGAAATTATTCCGTCAGGTCTAAACTGGACTGTAAGCACGATTGGCGGCCTGGCCGGCGCTCCACCGGATAATAACGACGGAACCGGTCCCGGAGCGCGCTTCATAAGCGATAGAAGCGTCACTGTAATGGAGGACTTCATCAGTCTGGCAGGGCAGACGACGACATTGGGCGTTGTCACCACTAACGTAGTCGGCCCAATCTCAGCAGGCGGCTACACCGTCGGGGTCACTATATCTCCCGGTTCGGCAATACTTGACGGAGCCATGTGGACGATCGCCGGCTACCCTTTTACAGCCTCAGGCAGGCTTCAGCACACCAACACCACTTCCGGCGCCCTCACTTTGCTCTTTTCAAACATCCCCGGTTGGACCCCGCCGAGCGGTTCGTTCTCGACCAGCCTAAACCCGGCAAGCCAGGGCGTCATTTTCAACGTCTCTTACACGCCAACCAGTCCGACGCTGAGCTTCAGCAAGGCAAACGGTCTGTGGATCACTGGGGCCTCGAATACGACGTTTGAAATCGATCGGACAAACAGTTTGACGACAAATGGGACGTGGGCGGCATGGCCGGTGCCTGGCACTCCTGGCAATGTCACGCTATTTCCCGGAACAAATCAGCTGGTCGCAAGCTGGCACGATTTGACAAACGTTACTCCGAACACTGGCCGGGCATTCTATCGGGCAAAGTGGACCGGCCAGTAATGCGGCATTAATGATATATCGCCGCGCGCTGGACGAGAAAAAATCAGATTGTAAAATTACCTCGAGTTATTATTTTGCCCACGTCCGCTTATACGCAGACGCATTGTGACCCTGAAGTCCTTCAGCGAATCTAAATTCTTCCGGCCTGCCGCTGCCGCCGCCGTGGCCGTCTTTTGCGGATTGGGGCTTTGGGTGACGACGCTGGGCGAAAATCCGGACCAGGAAACGATTGGAGATAAATGGGACGATGCCAGCTACGATTATCTCTTCCGCTTCGGCGCGCCGGCCAGCACCAACAATGTCGTTCTCATCCTGATGGACAACGATTCGTACACTGACCCCGCGCTAAAACAAACCCGTGGCGTGCCCTGGGACCGCTCCTTGCATGCGCAACTTCTGAATAAACTCGCGGACGACAAGTGCCCCCTGGTTATTTTTGATGTTCGATTTCTCGAACGGAGGGATGCCGCGACCGACCAGGCACTTGCCACGGCAATACGGCGTTTAAGCAACGTAGTACTTGGGGCCGACAAAGTCGCCCCACAACTCAAAGGCGCCGATATTATTCAGCCGGTCAAGCCGGTGGACATATTCCTGGCGGCCGCGCACGATCATTGGGGCATAACGTGGGTGGATCCTGACCACGACAGCATTATGCGGCGGCACTGGCCGTTCCCAAATCCAGGCGATTATCCGACCCTGCCATGGCTGGCAGCTACACTCTCCGGAGCGCGCCTGGACCAGAAGCCTCAAAAACGCTGGCTCCGTTATTACGATTTCGACACTTCGTTGCCGGGCTTAAGTTACCGGTTTGCGCTCAACGAAGCGCCGAATTATTTTCACGACAAGGTTGTCTTCATCGGAAATGATCCTGAAACCAAATATTTCGGTTCTGGCGAGGAGGATAAATTTAATATCCCTCATACAGCCTGGACTGAAGAGGGCGTTGGCGGTGTCAAGATTATGGCGACGGCCTATTTGAATTTAGTGAGGGGTGATTGGCTGCGCCGGGCGTCCTGGCCCGTGGAAGGTCTTGTATTCGTCATAGCGGGAGCAATTTCCGGAATTCTATTGTCCCGTTATTCCCGATGGCGGGCCATCGGTGTGGCCGCACTGGTGATGCTCGTTTTTTTTGTGGCAGGAATCGAGCTTAGCCAACTAACGAACTATTGGTTTCCATGGCTGATGGTCGTGGGTGGCCAGGTGCCCTGCGCGCTGGCCGTGACAGTGCTGATCCCGATGAAAGTCGCAGACAAGGCAAAAATTCCCGCCAAGGGAGGCAAAAAAACCATCGTTCTCTCCTTTCCCGACGATAGACCGCCTGAGGCGCCGGACTATGAGTTGCTCCAACCGCCGATCGGCCAGGGCGCATTTGGCAAGGTTTGGATCGTACGCAACGCTATCGGCCAATGGCAGGCTCTCAAAGCTGTTTACCAATCAAAATTCGGGGACAATCGCCATCCGTACGAGTCGGAATTTAGGGGGCTCACGAAATACAAGCCGATTTCAGAGAAGCATCCCGGGCTATTACGCATCGATCTCGTGAGCAAAATGAAGGAGGAGGGCTATTTCTATTACATCATGGAGCTGGGCGACGCGCAGGCGCCGGGATGGGAACAGGATCCTTCCTCTTACAGGCCGCGAGACCTTGAGAATATGCGCAAGCAAGCCGCCGGTCCTCTTCCACTGCCCGAATGTATCCGTATCGGCACCACACTGACGGACGCGCTCCATTTCCTCCATTCGAACGGTTTGACCCACCGCGATATCAAGCCGTCAAATGTCGTCTTTGTGAATGGGCGGCCAAAACTCGCTGATATTGGCCTGGTCACCGATATTCGGCCACCAGACAAAATTAACACGTTTGTCGGCACACCCGGATATATGCCGCCGCTGCCCGAGCCGCCCGGAACCCCTCAGGCAGACATTTATGCGCTCGGGATGCTCCTCTACGTCATCAGCACCGGATACGACCCGAAATTTTTTCCTGACATTGCCACGACAATTATGGAACGACGGGAACACACGGAGTTCATCCGGTTCGATGCAATTGTCCTCAAAGCCTGCCAGCCGGAAATCACGCAACGTTACCAAACCTCAGGAGACATGTTGCGCGATTTGGAAAAATTGCAGACAAAATAGAGACAATTAAGAAAGAACTACCTTGAGCGCGAGTCTGAAACGAACAAAGAAAAGAGGACCGGTGCCTCGAGTTTTGAAGCGTCTCGACGATGATCCAAATTATCAAGTTCGGCTCAACGAGTTAGAGCGTCACAAGAGAGCGGCCAGCGCAGAATTCAGAGAAGCGGCCGCTCCTTTGCTGGATGAACTTGCTTCCGCCGGATATGTGGTCGACTCCGAAAATTTACTGACACAGGTGAGCACCTGTAAAGGCGCAGCTCCGATACTGGTAAAATGGCTTCCTAAATTGGAAAATCGCCGCGTGAAAGAGTTCATCGTGAGAGCTTTGTCTGTCCCTTCGGCAATCGGGGTCGCCGAAGAGGTGTTGCTCGCTGAATTTCGAGCTGCTCCGGATACCGAAAATCTTGGTCTAAAATGGGCAGTTGCCAACGCATTAGAAGTGCTCGCCAGTGATGAGATTTTTGACGATCTTGTTGGACTGTCTCGGGACAAGCGTAACGGTAGGGCCCGCGAAATGCTTGTCCTTGCGTTGGGAAAGATGGAAAATCTGCACGCTGTGGAAGTGCTCATTAGTTTATTGGACGACGATGAGGTTGTCGGACCAGCAGTGATCGCGCTCGGAAAGCTGAAGGCAGAACAGGCTCGAACGCACCTGCTTCGGCTGACTAAACATCCAAAGCTTTGGGTGCGTAAAGAAGTGGTCAAGGCGCTTGCGAAGATAGACGCGTGATTCCCAAACGATCTTAATGGACGACGGCCCTCAAGGTTTTTCTCCATCAAGGGGTCGGTCCCGGGTCGGTCCCGCATAATCACATATTCTAGTTGGCGAGTGGAGGTTTTCAGGGAGGGGGTCAGTCCAGGAATTGTGACACTTTTCTGTCGAGGAAAGGTAGCCGGTACGAAGAATGCGTCGTTGAGAATGACGAGACCCTTGCGCGTTAAATATACCCGAGCGGGACTCGCGGCAGCCATGGCCAAACTTCCTGCCCAGCCCACTTCGTTTAAAAACTATAAACGAAAAACGATCGAGGAATTACAGTGATATTATGAATATTAAAGTGTTTATGCTTTTAACGTGCTTCGCGAGTGGTTTGGTACTCGTGGAGGCTACCGACCATGCGAACATCGAGAAGTATGATGCCACAATTAAGTACCCAAGCGACTTGCTGGCGCACGGATCGCGCGGCACCACGCCGTACACGCTGGATTTTGTTCTATATCGCTTCGGTGACCTAAGGGCGTTGTATTGTGACCCAAAAACCTTGCAGAATAGAATTTCCGCTGGCGTGTGTGTCATTGATTTTGTTGGAGCGGATCCCTATCATCAGGAAGTAAAAGTCTCGCCAAATTCAAGCCTGCATCAGGTACTGGAGAACTCAGGTCTTCCGAGGTTTAAGGGCTGGAATGGCACTGGGCAGTCTCTGATGAGGATTATCGGTAAACGCTCAATAATTGGACAGGATGGGTCACCAAGGTTTCGTCAAACGAAGATTTCGCCCGGCGACTTTATAGTCGTACTGCCAGTCGAGTGATCGAATAATAAAGGGTCACCCATTAAGGCGGCGGGTCAACAGTAAAATGATGTCTGCCCCCCGGGAAGGGGCCAGTTCTATAATTGTGACACTTTTCTGTTGATGAAAGGAAACCGGTGCGGAAAAAACGTCGTTGAGAATGGCCAAGCCCTTGCGCATTCTGTACCCCGACGCGGTTTACCATGTGATGGATCGCAGCAGGCATGGCCAAACTTCCTGCCCAGCCCACTTCGTTTAAAAACTATAAACGAAAAACGATCGAGAAATTACAGTGATATTATGAATATTAAAGTGTTTATGCTTTTAACATGCTTCGCGAGTGGTTTGGTACTCGTGGAGGCTACCGACCACGCGAACATCGAGAAGTATGATGCCTCAATTAGGTATCCAACCGACTTGTTGGCGCAAGGAACGCGCGGCGCCACACCCTTCACGCTGGATTTTGTTCTGCATCGCTACAGCGACCTAAGGCTGATGTATTGTGATCCAAAAACCTTGCAAAGTAGAATTTCGGCTGGCGTGTGTGTTATTGATTTCGTTCAATGGGTTCCCTATCATCAGGAGGTAAAAGTTTCACCAAATTCAAGCCTGCTTCAGGTGTTGGAGGACTCAGGTCTTCAGGACTTTAAGGGCTGGAATGGCACTGGAGGTCTCAGTATAAGAGTTATCGGCAGACGCGCGATACTTGTGCAAGACGGGTCAAAGTTTCCGCAAACGAAAATTTCGCCTGGCGACTTTATTGTCGTCCTTCCGATTAGCTGACAGTATATGGCTTAAGGTTTGGCTTCGAATAAATAATGCAAATTTTCACTCTAGTAGTCGTCCATCACGAGGATCCGACACCGGATGCGATACTGATGGGGTCAATCTGGGTTGCGCTTGGAGATCGGCGCGCTGAAGAAGGGATTCCTGACGAGGGACACGGTTGGTCCAGAATATCCGGTCCGATAGATCTAAGTATAGCCGCGGATATTTGCTCTTCAATAGAATCATTTTTCTCACGAAACGGGATACAAATCCTAAAACACATGATAGCAGATTAGAGAATGGCGCGTCGCCGTTGACCGGACGCGGTTTCAGTAAGGGGTCGGTCCCGGGTCGGTCCCACATAATCACATATTTAGGTGGCGAACGGAAGAGTAAGGGGTCATCTAGGACTGACCCCTCCATTGCTGTACATCCTGAAACTATTGTCGAATGAAAACAAATTGTCAGTCAATTTTGTACGCAGGAATAATTTTATCGTTTTTCTTGTGTTTTGGTTTGAATCGGTCGTTACACGGGATGCCGGTTGACACAAACTCAAGCGCGACTGTTCAGATTAAACTGAGCGCGACTAGTCGAAAGGTCACTGATTTCGACTACTCTACTAACCTTACATCGGAACAGGTAATTGCTTTTTGGGGGTGTCCAGAAACGTTTGCTGGTACGAATAATTGCTTTTGGGTTTACCTTTTGAGAAATCAAGAAGAATGGTTTGATTTCGAGGCACAGCCGCCTCATCGCCTTAATGCTGTTTTTTTGATGCCTCCAGCAGCCAGGATAGCGCCTGAAAGGAGGGCAAAAAAGTTGAGCGATCTTACGCTTACAAACGGCATTAGTTATCAACAGGTCACTGCCGTTTGGGGGCGACCGGACTTTTTCCCACAGACCAGCTTAGACTATCTCTCATTCCAGCTCGAAAATCGTCAGGAAGTACAGATTTTATTCGGTCGTGATCCTCCATACCGTGCATTGGGAGCCTTTCTGATCGACCAGCAGAAGGGGACGATCAAGGCGCTTTTTTAAAAGACATTTAAAGCGGTTTGGGCCAACTACCTATGCCTACAGCGCCACCGATTCGAATAATGGGGGCCCGCATAATCGCATATTCTAGTTGACGAATTGAGCGATTTTCCGGGAAGGGGCCAGTCTATATTTGTGACACGTTTCTATTGATGAAAGGAAACCCGTCCGGAGAAATGCCTCGTTGAGAATGGCCAGACCCTCGTGCGTTAAATATACCCGAGCGGTTTATCCCGATCCGATCGGGTTCGCGGCAGCCACGGCCAAACTTCCTACCCAACCCTCTTCGTTTAATAAACTATAAACGAAAGACGATCGAAACCGGATTTTCGCCCGGTCAAACGTGACGCGCTCGTTTAGGAACAATCCCCATATTTCCGGACAGACCGTCATTTATTTAGCCGCCAGACCAATTCGTTTAGCGCTTCATTTACTCCCATTTAATCGGAAATCCCCGGCACACCCTTTTTGATTAAACGAAGCCTCGGGAACAGGGGAATCATTCTCATTCTCATTCTCATTCTCATCCTCATCCTCAAACCAGGAAGAGGAGGAATCGTCCTCGCCCACCCTCCGTAGCTATCACGTCGCGTCGAAGCCAGGCGAAGGCGGATCCATCCTTTGCGGCCTCTGCGACCTTGCGTGAGGCTAAACTTGGCGAATTACCAAAAGGCCACCGTTTCTTCAGAATCTTCAAATTTCCCCGCAAATCCACCAATTCCGGCTTCGTTTCTTGTTGCATTCCCTATGCCCAAAAAATGTGTCATATCTTCAGCCACCGTAGCAGTCCCGCGACTGCGGGATGACTTCGCTTTGAATTCTCCCTCTCCAAGCGGGGAGAGGGCAGGGGTGAGGGAGAATCGTTCGAACTGGAATGTCGCGCGGTTCATGGAGAGATCATCATTTCCCCGACGGCGTGGCAGGTCCGCGTTTGCTCAAGCTAAGCCACCCGACTCCCCGCTCACTTCCTCCAGCGGCCGGTTGCTGGCCTCAACACCTTTAAAATACCAAATCAATGCCGCAATCGGACCGGGCAGTGTCATGGCAGTAAGCACAAGCAGTGATAGACCCGCCTGATGCGTATGCTGATAAATCCCGCCCGTCCAAAGCGGAGCAAGGAAGGCCCCGACCCGCCCGGCCGCTACGGAAATACCCAACCCGGTCGCCCGATTATTCACCGGCATGATTTCAGAGATGACCACGTACGACGAATTTGACGTTCCAATAAGGCAAAACATTAAGACGATGTTCCCAATCATGACCGCCGTGGGCGTCGAAGCAAAATAGAGGTTGAACACCGCCAGGGTCACCAGGATGTAGCCGCCCAGGATGACGGCCTTCCGACCAATGCGATCGAGGAGATACGCCGCCAAAAGACTGCCGGCCAGCGAACCCACGTAGCCCCAGAGGTAAAAGTTGGGGATATCTTGCGTCGAAACTTTGACCGAGGGCAAAATAACGGCACTGAGAGCGGCAGTGATACCATAGACGACCGAGGCCTGCGCCCAATTCAGGGAGCACGCCAGCAGCAGACGGCCCAGGTAACGCGAAAACAGTTCCTTCAGTTGCTGTCCAATACGGGGTTGCTCGGGCGCGGCAAGAGGCGCGGCTTCAATGACTGGTTCGAGTCGTATGCGATGTTCGCGCTCGACGACGTCTTCAACCCGTTTGACAATTTTCTCGGCTTCGGCGGACTGCCCGTTCATTGCCAGCCAGCGGGGAGATTCAGGGATGGCATAACGGACCCACAACCCAAACAATGCCAGGAGCGCGCCCAGCCCGAAACCCAGGCGCCAGCCGATGTCCGCTGGAAAATAGTGGAGAAAGACCCTTGCGCTAAGGGCTGAAATGATGCCGCCTATCGGAAAGGCCGCCAGGACCAATGCAGAAGCCTTGCCCCGGTGTCTGCTGGGAATGAATTCAACCATTGCCGCGGTCACGGCCGAGTATTCGCCTCCCACCCCAAGTGCGGCCAAAGATCGGAACTCCAGCAGGGAATAAAAATTCCAGGAGAACGCTGTGATGACGCTAAAGGCCGCGTACCAGATGAGCGTCAGGATGAACAATTTCTTCCGACCCAACCGGTCCGCGAAATATCCGAACAGGAGCGCGCCCACAGCCATTCCGAAGACCCATGCGCTCACCAGGGCCGATCCCTGAGAGGGCGACAGTTGCCACTGTTTGGTCACTTGGCCCATGACACTGCCAATGATGTTTGTTTCGAAGGCGTCCAGCATCCATCCGAGGGCCAGCGCGATCGTTACGACCGTATGAAATCGGCACCATGGCAGGCGATCCAGCCTTTTGATCACGCTGGGATTGATGACTATTTGACCCGATGAAAGAGCGATGCCCTGCTTCTGGTTCATTCTTTTTCAAAGTCTGCCGTTTCCCCACACCCACTCCAACGCTCCAGCCAGCGTTTCTCCCATCACGCGGCGGTCCACGTGTCCGGCGTCTTTTGCAAAAACGAACTGATAATGATAACCCTTTGCCTTTAAAACAGCCGCCATCCGTTGATTCGCCATGACCCAGTTATGGAGAGACGCCTCGTCCTGCGTCAAAACCCAGGTCGTGCTCGCCCACTTCCATCCATATCCGGATCGGTTTGAGATCGTTTTGCGGAATCAGATGTTTGTGATATTCCCACGCTCCGTCAGGCGATGCCGGGTTGAACGGCGATTGCTGGTTCACGAATGTGCCGGAGTAGCTCAGAACTCGCCGATAAAGGTCCGGATGAAACCACGCCATCGTAAAAGCGCACGCGGCCCCTGAACTGCCGCCCATCGTCGCCCGTTCATCAGGGTCGCGCGTCAAATTCACATGGCAACGCTTCTCGACCTCAGGCAGTACTTCTTTTTCCACGAACTCTGCGTATTTGCCCGAAATCGTGTCGTACTCCAGCCCTCGTTCACTGCCGCGCCCGTCGCCACCGCCATTCTGAATCATGACGGCGATTATTGTCGGCACACGGTGTTCGGCGATCAGGTTGTCCAGGACCACTGGCAACCGGTTTGTATAGCCCTTGCCGTCCTGCGCCACGAGGAGCGGGGCAGCCGTCCCGCTCAGATACTGTTTCGGAACGTAAACATAAACATCGCGGTGATACGGCCCGTTGAGACCGGGATAAAATTTGCTATTCACCGAATCCATCACGAAGTGATAGACCGTTCCTTTAGGAACGGCCGGATTGGCACGCGTCTCCGGTGCATTTGTATAATCCGGACCGATGACAGAATCCTCTTCGGCATTCGAAGCCGGCGCATCCGCCGATTGCGCGCCGGCGCGAAGCGGAATGAAGCAGAACACGGCGAAAAGAACGATCGTCGCCGGGAGGAGCTGGACGGGTTTCATTGCGCGCCAGCGTATCAAATCTTAAAACGTTCTCCTAAAATATTCGCGCAGCCGCCGGACCAAAGGCGGTACCGACTACTTTTCCTTTTTCATTTCTTGACGTACCCATTCACCCGGAACCACTCGACCGCCTCCACGAGGGCCTGTTTGGGCGGGGTTTGCGGCAGGCCCAATTGTCGCACCGCTTTGGTCGAATCGAACCACATTTTATATTTGGCCATTCGGACACCCGCCAGCGGCACTTTCGGAGGACGGCCACTCACCGCTGCGACCGCTTCGCTCGCATATCCGGCCGCAAGTGCCACCCAGCGCGGAATTTTCATTCGCGGCGCGCGAATACCCGTAATTTCCTCGAGTACCCGCAACGTTTCCTGCATGGTCCAGTTGCCCTGCATGTTGCCCAGGATGTAACGTTCGCCGATGCTGCCTTTTTCGGCGGCGAGGATATGTCCCGCAGCCACGTCGCGAACATGGACCCAATTCAGCCCCGTCTCAATGAACGCGGGCAGTTTGCGATTGAGAAAGTCCACAATCAATTGGCCCGTAGGCGTAGGCTTCACGTCGCGCGGGCCAAGCGGCGCGCTGGGATTGACGATCACGATCGGCACGCCTTCGCGCGCCATTTTGGCGGCGATCTGTTCGGCCTGCCATTTCGAGCGTTTGTAGTGGTTCGTCATTTGGTCCTCCGAGGTAACTTGGAGTTCATTGGAAGGAATGAGCACGGTATCCTGGATTTTTGGCAGGCCGATGCAGCCGACGGTGCTGGTATAGACGATGCGCTGACAACCGGCCCGACCGGCCGCCTCGAGAACCGTTCGCGTGCCCGTCACGTTGGCGTCGTACATCGGTTTGTAATCGCGGAGCCACAGGTGATAGCTCGCGGCCACGTGAAAACACCAGTCGCATCCGTCCATTTCGCGCCGGAGCAGCTCGGCGTCCAGCGCGTCCCCGGTCGCGCGTTCGAACGCGGCCCCCGCCAACGCCCGTTCGTCCGCCTTTGGGCGCAGCAACGCCTTGACCCGGTGCCCGCGTGCCAGTAACTCGTGCACGAGATTGGAACCCACAAATCCGGAAGCCCCCGTAACAAAACATTTCATACTTGTGTCTCCGCACTAAAAGAAGCCAGACTGATTTTGCGAGAAAAATGATAAAATTTCCATAAAAAGTTTTCTCGCCGCTTGACTTGACCCCCCAGATGTGGAAACAATTATCAGCGTTCTATGCAGGCTAAGAACGGTGTCAGAAAAAAAGTACGGGCAAACCAGCGGGAACTTGATGTGAAGATCAGTTTCATGGAAGGACTGGTTCGCCGCGATCCCTCATACGTCGATGCGCTTCAGCTTCTCGGCGACCACTACACTCAGCGCGGCCGCTTTACCGAAGGGCTCAACGTGGATGAGCGCCTCGCCCGGCTGGAACCGCAAAACCCGGTTGTCTTTTACAACCTCGCCTGCAGCTATTCGTTGACCGAACAGTTCGACCGCGCTGCCGAGGCATTGGAAAAAGCGATTCTGTTGGGGTACAAAGATTTCGCGTGGCTCACCAAAGACCCGGACCTCAAGAAATTCCGTTCGCAGCCCGTTTACCGGGAAATTCTCAAAAAAATCCGGTATAAAAAAGTCAGAGTGCGTTAAGCGGACGCGATGAACGTCACCATTCGCGGCCGGACGCGCCATTTCCGCACCGTCAGTTTTGACGCAAATAAAAACGCTGTCCGGCTCATCGAGCAACGTCTGTTGCCCCACGAATTCCGAATCGTCTCGACCGATGACTTTCGCCAGACGGCTGCAGCCATTCGCGACATGGTTGTGCGGGGTGCTGGGGCGATTGGCGCCACCGCCGCTTACGGCCTGGCGCAAGGAGTATTGGCCTTTCGCGGAACGGATTTAAGGAAATTCGCCGCACATCTCCAGACCGTTTATCAGACCCTCGAACAGGCCAGACCGACAGCCGTTGATCCGGTCAACGCGATGAACCAGGTCCGCGCCGAGATGGAGCGCGGCCAGACCGTCGAAGAGAAGAAATCTCTCGCCCTGGCCGCCGCCGAGGAATTTGCCAACGAAGACGTGCGGCATTGTGAAGAGATCGGGCGGCACGGCGCGGCGTTGATTCGGAAGGGGATGCGCGTCCTGACGCATTGCAACGCCGGCTGGCTCGCATTTGTGGACGTGGGCTCCGCAACCGCTCCCATGTACGCCGCCCAGGCCGCGGGTACGAAGTTCCACGTTTTCTGTGACGAAACCCGTCCCCGTTCTCAGGGCGCCACCTTAACCGCATGGGAACTGGCCCAGCAAAAAATTCCCCACCATATCATCGCCGACAACGCCGCCGGCCATTTCATGCAACGCGGCGAAATTGATTTGGTCATCGTTGGCAGCGACCGCGTCCTGGGCCGCACGGGCGAAGTCACCAATAAAATCGGAACCTACACAAAAGCGGTTTTGGCCGCGAGGCACAAGATTCCGTTTTATGTCGCCATTCCCCTTTCCACGATCGATTGGAATTTGGCCCGCGGCTTCGACATTCCCATCGAAGAGCGCGCCGAAAGTGAAGTGCTTGGCGCCTGGGGAATCGCCGGACGAAAACGCGCATGGGTCCGTGTCGCCAATCCCTCCAGCCGCGCGCGCAACCCGGGCTTCGACGTCACGCCACCCGAGTTGATTGCCGGCGTCATTACCCCGGCCGGAATATTTAAACCTGCCGATCTGTGGAAGAATCGCGAATCTCTTGGATTCAATCATCGTTGAAGCGTTGACCCGTCTTCGCTTTGGTACGCCGCAACAAGAGCGTTGAACGGCTTTTCTGCGGAGTTTTTCCTGTTTCCTTTTTCCTTTTTCCTTCCACACTCCCTCTATGCAACGAAACCGTCATATCGTCAACATCGCGCTCATTGGCTTCATGGGCACGGGCAAGACGTCTGTGGGGCGCCTGGTGGCGGAGCAGTTGCACTTTCATTACCTGGACACGGATGAAATGATCCAATCTGCGACGGGCAAGACCATAGCGGAAATTTTTTCAGCCAACGGCGAACCTGCGTTTCGTGCGCTGGAGGAAAAGACAGTCCAGGAGCTTGCCGGCAAAGCGCAAACGGTGATTTCCGCCGGTGGAGGGTTGCCGGTCAACCCTGCTAATCTGGCGAGCTTGAAATCGCACGCGCTGGTCGTTTGTCTTTGGGCATCGGCGGCCAAAATCTGGGAGCGGGTGAAAAGCCAAACCCACCGCCCTTTGCTCCATGATTCGGACCCGCAAAAGAAAATCTGCGAGTTGCTCGCCGTTCGCGCGCCGTTTTACAAACAGGCGGATATCCTGCTCAATACCGAATCCCGTTCCTTGCGCGAGGTAGCGCAGCAAGTCATCCATCAGTTTCGCCTTCAATCGCCGGACCGATGAAAGAACAAATCCGCCAGCGCGCCATCGAGCTGGGATTCGACGATTGCCGTTTTGCCCGTGCCGACGCTCCCGCCGCCGCAAATGAATTTCGGCATTGGATCGCGGAAAAAAAATACGGTGAAATGGCATGGATGGAAAAGAACGCCGAGAAAAGAACCGATCCGCAAAAGGTGCTGGAACAGGCAAAGAGCGTGATTTGCGTGGCCGTTAGCTACTTTCCGGAGACCACCAAACAAAGCACCAAAGCCGGGGTTGTGGCCCGTTACGCTCGCTATGATGATTATCACGATGTTCTGGGCGATCGCCTGAAACGGCTGACGCAATTTGTAACGGAAACAGGCGGCCACGAAACGCGCTCGCTGTGGTATGTGGATACCGGACCGGTTCTGGAGCGTGACTTTGCGCAACGAGCCGGCATCGGTTTCATCGGCAAGCATACCAACGTCATCAGCCGCAGATTCGGCAACTGGATTTTTCTGGCGCGAGATTTTGACGACACTGGAACTGGAACCGGACTCGCCGGAAACAAATCATTGCGGAAAATGTTCTCGCTGCATAGCGGCGTGCCCGACCGCCGCCATTACCGCGCCCTTTGAATTGGACGCGCGCCGTTGCATTTCCTATCTCACCATTGAACTGAAGGGCCCTATCCCGGAGGAATTCCGCCGCGCCATCGGCAACCGGATATACGGCTGCGACGATTGCCTGGCCATTTGCCCATGGAACAAGTTCGCGCGCCAGGGCCGGCTAATGAAATCGCACGCACGAATGGATTTGGAGCAGCCGGATTTGATTGAATTGCTTTCGCTCGATGGTGCGGGTTTTAAGGCGCGTTTTGCCGGTTCGCCCATTCTGAGAACGAAGCGGCGAGGCCTGTTGCGAAACGTATGTGTGGCGCTGGGAAATACGGGCGACGAGTCGGCTTTACCGGCGCTGGAGCGCGCCTCGCACGATGCCGAGCCCTTGATTGCAGAACACGCGCGCTGGGCAATTGGCCGGATCAACGAAAGAATTGGCCGCTAGCCCCCTTGAATTTACACGCCAAAAGGACTAGAGTATGGACAATGAAACTGCGATTGGACCTGCTGGAACACCTGAAGGACGAAGAGATCCTGGAGGAAGTTCAGGCGAACAATCACCGTTACAAGCCAGAGCCGCTTTTCTCAAAAACCGGAGGTGGGAGCTTGTCGTCGGCCTCAACCAGGGAGCGTGCGCAAGAGGAAGCGCGCAGCACGGCAAGAATTCAGAGAGCTATGCAGCGGTTGAGTCAAGCTGGCGGCAACGGCAAAGCGAAGTCAGCTCCCTTGCCGAAACGATAGAATTTTTGCGGCAATGCCATCGCCGCGCGCCATTTCTTTTCTTCAACGGCAATACTTTTGCCGATATTGGGCGTACCATCGTGGATTTAGTGTTCGCTGAATTACCGACCCCACGCAGACGTGAGGTGATGTCCGCTGCTGCCCACTATATCGCCGGCGTATTGCCGTGGGAAGCGATGACGGGAATTGTCGAATCTCTCTCCGCCACGGCCGACTGGAAACCCGGCGATCGTGTCAAAACATTGCGCGGCTCGCTGCACGGAAAAATTCTTCGTATTCTTGAAGATGGCAGGATTGTCTGGCAGCCAGACGGAGTGGAGTCTGAGTTGATCGCCTTGCCCGAAAGTCTTTGCGTGGACGAAAAGCCTACACGTAAAGGGCGTTCTGCAAATCGTGAATGAGCACGCTCGTGAATGGATAACGGCGGTCCGGTTCGCGTGCGAGGCATTTGAGCACGACCTTTTCGAGGCCGGGCGGCAAATCCGGATTGTGCGCCGAGAGGGGCAGCGGCCCTGAAGGGTCCAACTGGCGCGCCAGGATCTCGCCCGGATTGTCACCGGGAAATGGTTTTTGGTTCGTCAATAGTTCGTACGCGGAAACGCCGTAGGCAAAAATATCCACGCGGGTATCAATCGCCTGGCGTTGCAACTGTTCGGGAGCCATGTAGCCCGGCGTGCCGGGATTTTTCGAGAATTTTTTTGGCTTTTCAGGAATCGGTTGCGCCATGTCAAAGTCGATCAGCCGCACGCCCGCATTGCGCGTCACCAGGACGTTTTCCGGTTTGAAATCCAGGTGCATGTATCCGCTTTCATGTACGTCACCCAACCCGACGGCCATATCAATGAGGATTTGCGCGACGTTTTCGGTGAGCACCGGGTCGTGCCGGGCAAACAATTCCTTCAAATTCGCCGCTTCCACATAATCCATCACGGCGTAGAGAACGCCGCTTACTTTGCCGTGCTCTACGTAGCCTACGATGTGATCACTTTGGTTCAGTTTTGACAGGACTTCACACCCGCGTACGAACCGGCGGCGTTCGGTAAAATTAAATCGGAGTTCTTTTTTTAAACGTCGAACCGCGTAGGGTTTGCCCCGGCCGTCCGTGGCCAGCCAAATCTCGGCCATGCCGCCGCTATTGAGCAATTCCTGAAGATAGAAGCGCCCAAACTGCTCCTCTCCAATCTGGACATCGGAATTTTCTGCCGTTTCAGCCATTTGCACTAGACGTTACCATGCCCCGCCGGGGGATGCGAATAAAAGTTAAACCGGTGCAAACCATTAGAAAACCATAAGAAAAACGACCAAAACATGAGGAAAGCAGGAATGCAGGAATTGACCGAGTGTGGCCGGGGAAATTCTTTTTCGGGTCCGATGATTAATTCAGATTTTGGCCAATTCCATCATGCGTTCGAACTGTTCTTTTGCAACTGGAGACACGGACAGGCGTGACTGCTTTACGAAGGCCACCTCGCGCAGGATTTTATCGCCCTTGATTTGAGCAAGGGTGACTGGCGCCACCATAGCCTTAACCGGAACCAAATCCACGCAGGACCAGTCGCCCTCATCTGCCGTCGGGTCGGGATAGGACTCCTTCTCCACGCGCGCCAGGCCGACAACGGACTTTTCATCGCCGCTGTGATAAAACGCAACCTGGTCGCCTTTTTTCATCGCGCGCAAATGGTTTCTTGCGGCGAAATTCCGCACGCCCGTCCAGGCCGTGCGCCCCTCCTTCAAAAATTGCGACCATGAATACGCCTCGGGTTCAGATTTGACCAGCCAGTAGTTCATTTACGACTCCAGTTTTGCGATTTACGATACCACATGAGTTTTGCCGATAATGTCGCCGCAATTCAACAACAGATTCAAGAGGCGTGTGGCCGCGCCAACCGCGACGCACAATCCGTTATGCTGCTGGCCGTGTCCAAATCGCAGCCGGTGGAAGTCGTCGACGAGGCCGTGCGCGGAGGACAAGTGTTTTTCGGCGAAAACAAGGTGCAGGAGGCTAAAGCGAAAATTCCAGCCTCACCCGGCAGGGCGCGCTGGCATTTCATTGGCCATTTGCAGTCAAACAAGGCGCGTGACGCCGTCAATTTATTTGAAATGATCCAGGGCGTGGACAGCCTGGACCTGGCGCGCGAAATCTCAAAGCGTTGCGAACAAGCGTCCAAAGAAATGCCCGTCCTGCTGGAAGTGAACGTGGCGGGCGAATCGAGCAAGTTCGGTTATAAACCGGAGCGGCTGTTCGCGGAATTGAAAGAACTCGATTCCCTGCCGCGCATCGCTATCCAGGGACTGATGACGATTCCACCCTTCGCGACGATCGCCGAGAAGGCGCGCCCGCATTTCCGCCGGCTGCGTGAAGTGAAGGGGCAATGCGAGGAAATACTTGGCCGGCCGTTGCCGCATTTGAGCATGGGGATGAGTGGTGATTTTGAAATCGCCATAGAAGAAGGCGCCACAATTGTGCGAATCGGAACGGCGCTGTTTGGCCAGCGGGCGCGGGTTGGAAAAAACATTGAACCTTTGTGATCTGCATAAGCCGTCATGTCCCTGCGCCTATTGCAGCCGGATTTCAGCTTTGATCCTGGAATGAGCCCTGCCCCGGGCGGCAAAATTTTCGTTTTCTTTTTTCCGGCATGTTTTATTATGGGGTTGTGACAGTAGAAACATTTAAAAAGGAAATTGCAGCGGCTCTCAAGGCGTACGAGAAATACATCATTTGTGTGGACAAAACGCCGGAGGACTTTGACGCATCCTTGCAATCGTTGACCAAAAAGGCGATTGCGGCCTATGAAAATCGTGGCCCTGGAATGCGCCACGGCATCGCGCTGGACAAATTCGTGACGGTGATCTTGAGCCAGAGCGATGAAGAACGCCCGATGTGTGGCATCTATTTTAACCTGCACTCTCCTTACCAAAAGAACGCGCTGCCCAAGACAGTCAGCGAATTGAAAATAAAGAATTAGAGCCGAAAGGCTTTCTTCCCGCCAAACCGGCCTTCTTTATTGTTCGCGCACGTCGTCGCCTGCCTCCGCGTCGCCCGTCGTTAAATCCGCCACTATATCGTTGTCCTGTTGAGGCCCGGTAATTTTGACTTCGGCAACTTTAAGCCCGGCTCGATAAACGGAAAGCGTTTGGCCCATTTGCGGCATTTGGCCCAGTGGAAAACTCAGGACAACGAAGCGACCCACGGAATTGTATCGGACTACTTTCGCCTGGAGAGACGTATCGGGCGTCACGATGGGTTCACCTTGGGTTGTCGAGACACTGGCAGCCGGCGGCGGTGATTTCTGCGCGGAGTGACTGGCACAGCCCGATATAACGAGGGCCGCCAGGGAAAGACTAAAAAGCAGACACGATCTCATGCAGCCAGTAAAACGGTTTTCGCACCCATGGTCAATCATCCAATTGTGAAGGATTCCTGGATTTTAGCTGGAATTGTCGCGCTGAAGGCGCAATGTCATCTTAGCCGTGGGCAATGCCCTCGGAATACTGGATAAAATTATTATTCGCCCTGCAGGGGTAATCCAAAACGCCTCAATTATTCGGCAGGGCGCATCTGTTTTTCGCTTGGATCTCGAGGGTGTCGCCCCGGGCCATGATGGTTCAGGCCATTGGCTTCAATTGCATTCACGCGACATTCCGGGCAATTCAATCCGCAGCGACAGCTGCGGTTTTCGGCTGTAATTTCGAATAGACGCGATTGATCGCGTTAGCCAGCGCCACGACTTTTTCGCGGGCGCATTCTCCCAGCAGACACACCTGGACCCAGTTTTTGCGGCGCAGATATTCGCTGTTGAAACTTAACAGGTAGCCCGCCTCCTGCATCGCCCCGCCAAATTTCACAGAGCTGACCTGCGTCGGGAGTTCAATGGTGATAACCGCCGGCGAAACCCGGCCGCCGTTGCCGATCAGGCGAAAACCATTTTCTACAAGCCTCTCACGCAGCCATACAGAAAGTTCCTCGGTGCCGGAAAACCGCTTTTCCCAGTTGACGCGCCGGACCGCGGCGCGCAGCGCGTGCGTGAGGTTGGACGAAAATGTGAACGGAATACCATCCTGGCGGGCGTAGAAATCCATATCGAGGTATCGCGGCAATTTCGAGGCGCCGGAAGCCGGGATTTCGTGGTTGTAGAAAATCATGGACAGACCCGGATAGGCGCGCAGCCCTTTGCCGCTCGCGCAGGAGGCCAGATAAACGCCGCTGAGATCCATGGGCAGCGCGCCAACAGTGCTGATGCAATCCAGGCAGAGGCGGGTCTGTGTTTGAGCGCACAAGTCTTAAGCGCATCGAGGGCCACCATCAGTCCGGTGGAAGTTTCGCAGTGGGCGCACCAGAGCCACGAATAAGCAGTCTTTCCTGAGCCGCTCAATTTGTCGCGTACGGCTCCAACGTCAATCGGTTCTCCCCAGTCAAATTTGAGCGTGTCAAAATCCAGGCTCATCCGCGTGGCCTGGTCAATGAGCCGGTCGCCAAATTCGCCGTTGCTCAAAATCAGACCCCGGCCGCCCAGAAGCGACAATTGGGCGGCGATGATATCGTTGGCCAACGTGCCCGAGCCCATGAACAACTCGACGTTTTTAGCGCGAACAAGTTCGCAAAGGATTTGTTTGGTCGATTGAAAATCCTTCTTGAAGCTATCCCCGCGATGGGATTCGGGGGCCTGTTCAAATGCCCGGCGCACTTCGCGCCGGACCGTCACCGGACCGGGCAAAAAGTTTACAGCGTTTGGATGAAACGAACGCGCGGGCGATGAGCGCAAGAATTCGCGGGCCGTCACCTCAAACGTTTCGATTGTGACATACATCGGCTGAAACTGCGCGTCACCCGTGCCCACCATCGGGCCAAACGGGACGAAACCCAGGTGCTGATAGAACTTGGACTGGCGCGGGGTGCCGGAAATGATCGCCAAGCTCGTAGCTGTTTTCAACCCCTTGCTGCCAGAGCAACGCAAGAATGCCCTGCAACACCTGGCCGCCCCGCGCGCCACGGAATTTTTTCTCGATCGCCAGCAGGCGGATTTCGCAAATGGTGCGCCCCGCAGGAAGATAAGAATCCAGGTTTGGCAATTTCTGGTCCAGCGAAAAGGGCCGGTTGCCGCGCACGGCAAGCATGCCGACAAGCTTTTGATTTTGCAGGCAGATGAGGTACGTGTTTTCCGCGATGGAATTTATCCACCAGCCGCTGCGACGGTGAAGGCTGATGCTGCGGGATTTCTTCGACAAAGGTCCTGTAGTTGAGGCGGTGAATTTGTTCAAATTCCCAATCCTCGGCGGCCACCTTGAACACTAACGGTTCCTGATTCATAGTTTTGGCGGTTCGGATTTTAACACATTGAATTCTTCGCCTAAATTCCGGCGATGCGCAAATAAAATCGCCGCAGACAATCCGGTGGTCACGGCGATGGTAAAGTTGTCGCGGACGAAAAACCAGCACACTGCCGGCAGGCAAATGAAGGCAAACATGGCCGGCAACAGCGACTTGCGGGTGAAGACAAAAATGACTGCGAATAAAGCAGCCAGCGTAAGCGCCAGGCGATAATCAAAGACAAGCAAAGCACTGAGCGAGGTGGTAATGCCTTTGCCGCCGCGAAACTTCAACTGCAGAGGCCACAGATGCCCGGCCACGACGGCAGGCACGGCCAGCGCCGGAGTAAAGTCGTCATGCGCGACGCATCGCGCCAGCCATACAGCCAAAGCTCCTTTGGCAAAATCACCAATGAACGTGAGGAAAAAGCCGGGCTTGCCGAGAACGCGCCCGACATTTCGGGCCCCCGCGCTGCCGCTGCCAATTTCGCGGATATCCTTCCCCGTCCAGGCGCGAACCAGATAATAACCGGTCGTGAAGCAGCCAATGACGTACGCGCCAGCCACACAGCCAGCCAACCGAAGCCAGTTCTCCGACACCAAATGTTGGTTCCAATCCATCGAGCGGTTGCTTTCGACGAGTTCGATCCAATATAGCCCTGACGCGGCGAATGGAAAGATTTTTTTCCGTAACCGTGCGGCTGGGAAGGATGCGTCTGGCCGGATTCCTGTGCAAGGTGAGGAGTGAGCCGAAGCATATTCTTCACGGATCTGTAAGCGGAGAACAACGAAGTCTTGCGCAAGAAGATCGACCCCCGAAAGCTTTCGAGGATCCAATTCCATGGTCACGGATTATCCTACTTTCCGAACAAAAGCCGTTGGCAGTTCGGATTGCATGAGCAGGCTCTCCTTGGGGTCGGCGACTCCATCAACAAATTGCCGCACAACAGGGTCCTGCGAATTGAAAATCGCATCGGGTGGTCCATTGGCGTGAATCTTTCCCCGATACAGCATCATAATGTGCTGACCCAGCCGCCGCGCCGTTCGCATATCATGTGTAACCACAACCGTGGTCACGTGCAGCCGGTCGCGGACAGCCATCATCAGTTCGTCGATGCTGTCCGAGACGACCGGATCCAGTCCCGTCGTGGGTTCGTCGTACAAAACGATTTGCGGTTCGTAAACGATGGCTCGGGCCAGGCCTACGCGCTTTTTCATGCCCCCCGAAAGTTCGGCCGGCTGTTTATTTTGGATGCCCGGCAGGTCCACCACCTCGAGCGCGAAACACACCTTTTTGGCAATTTCACCTTCGGTCAAATGTTCATGCCGGCGCAGGCCAAATGCCACATTTTCCGCCACACTCATAGAGTCGAACAGCGCCGCATTCTGAAAGACCATGCCGAAATTTCGGCGCACACGCAGCAGCTGCCGCTCGTCCATGCCAACAATATTTTCGCCGTCGATGAGCACCTCGCCCGAATCCGGCTGCATTAGCCCGATGAGATGTTTGAGCAGAACGCTCTTGCCTCCGCCGCTGCGACCAATAATGGCCACTGACGAGCCGTTCTCGATCCGGATATTGACATCATCCAGGACGATTTGGCCCTTGAAGGTCTTTCGCAAATGCCGCGTCTCAATCATTCAGCTCAAAAATATCAAAGAGCGTCTCATTCGTCATTCGGGATTTTTCGATAGGAACTGTTCCTCACACGTGTTGCGGACCCAGGCGAATATGAAAAACTTCACAAACGAATTTACTAATCCGCGCTCCATTTGTAGTCGTAGCCGGCGGGAGGGTCATATTGGATCGCCAACGCCCAGGCGCCAGGCTCAACCGGGGTCGGATTCCAAAAGATTTTGATATAGCTGACGTGACCGTCCGCAAAACCAACCACATTTTTGGCGTCATCAAACAGGACTGCGCCATTGTTAAACATGACCGCGCCGAAAGCAGAGGACTTCCCGCGTTCATGCCAGGAAAAGGGAAAGAGGGCGGGAATTTCACAGTCCAGGACCGTTCGGGACGGCTCTCGAATCGCGCTGAATCTTTTGTCGGCCAGACCCGAATAATTCGTATAAATGCTGAAGAGGTTGGTGAGGCCGCCGTTGAAACAATAGCTCGTATACAGGGCATTGGTGTTTTCGTGAAATGGCATCGGATTATATGAA
Organism: uncultured Verrucomicrobiae bacterium; assembly: GCA_963845665.1. Taxonomy (GTDB): domain Bacteria; phylum Verrucomicrobiota; class Verrucomicrobiia; order Limisphaerales; family UBA11358; genus UBA11358. Next base: position 682,449 of record CAWJTA010000003.1, on the reverse strand, counting down.
ACATTCAGCGAAGCGTTGATCACGTTGTATGAGAAAGTGTCGGCAGGGCAGGCGAATATTTTGTCTTCGGGCGATGGACGTTTTCCCAGGCCGACATATTGATGAATCAATCGCCGATAACTGATAAAACTTGCGAAACCATATTCACCAATGTCTCTGGCGTGTGACCGGGCAACCATGTCAACCGGCGGTTCGCCGTTGAAATCATCACAATACGTTTGGATAGCGAGATTAATCTGGCGAACGTTGTTCAGGCAAACGGTCCGCTGCGCCTTGCTTTCGGCCACATTGATGACCGGAAACAACAGTGCCGCCAATATCGCGATGATCGCGATGACAACCAGCAACTCAATGAGCGTAAACGCTAGCCTGCGGGGCATATTTTTTTTCTGGGCCAGTTTCATAATTAACGCAAACCAATCATTGCAGGTCCGTCCTTTCAAAAGTCAATGTGTGGTGGATTTTACTGGGACCAATCCAGGCACCGACAAGTTTGCCATTTTTCAATGTTCCATCATAGCCAATTGGCCACCATTTCCAGTTCAGGTGGATGTTTGGCAGATCGTATTTGGCGCCGGTTGCAGGAATGGGATCGAGAGATTCAATCGAGTCCGGGAAAGTCAGGGTGGAATAATAAGAGCCATCGGGCATTTTGGCGATGTCCAACGACACAGGAGTCCACGGTTTTCCTTTTGGTGTCTTTGGCAGGAAGCTCTTCCAATGTCCCTGTAAATCGCCGGGAGAGCTAAACGAATAATCTTTTTTGTCGTCAAGGGCATGTTCGGCCCGATAGTTCGCGCGTTTGAATTTCGTCGGAATGGAATTCCCCGCCGTTGTCCAGGAGCCAATCAATTCCGTTCCATCTTCATTCATAGCTCCCTGGAATAAACTATGTTGAACGTCGTCAGTGAATTTAACCAGGGATCCTTTGTAATGTCCCGTCGCCGGCAATCGCGCGAGCCCGTATTCCGGCACGCCAATCTCTGCCCGAAAATTTCCATTCCCCTGGTCTGCGATTTTCAAATTTTGAGGCAACGCATCCTTGCCAGGTTTGGCCTGCCAGGTCAGTAAAAAGTTCGACATATCTATATCCAACTCGCCCTCCCAGTAGCCTTGGAGGTTTGAGGCCTCCCCGGGCGCGAACTGTTCTTCCGTCAGCGGCGCGGCAACCGTATCCGGCGACGAAGTGCGCAGAAATAACACCGGCCCCCGGCGGTTGGAACCAATATCCTCCAATACCATTTGCGTCGCCTCGGCATTTATCCTTAGTTTCCAAATGCTCCTCGGGCTTCGTTGGAAACTGAGGTAAGGATAATCGTACGCCACTTTGCCCATTGGGAGGCCCTTTCGTCCCAGTTCAATCCAGTCAGTGGTTGCCGTATAACCGCCGTTTGTTTTGACCAGCGTCAGCACCACATGCGACCTCGCCGCCTGGCCGGCCTGAATGCCGTCGTCGCCAAGGAGCGGGTTCCCTTCCCAGGTGCCCTGGATGTCCGGATAAGACGACGCTGCACGCCAGGAACCAAAGAAACTGAACGCGACGATACCCAGACCCGCAATAATGAGCGACATACCGCCCGCGACGGCAACTTTCTTCGCTTTTGACCATGCCATAATTTTTATTGATCCTTTCACCAGGGTTAAGGTTGAAGTGGAAGCCGCCGCGCCCTTGGCCGTTGCCGCCGCCGTTACTGTAACCGCCAGTGCGGGCGGCGCTGCAAGAACCGAATTTCCCGAAATCGCGCCCGCAATGATTGCCGTGCTCGAATGCACGCCGCGTTTTGAAAAAAATCGCTGCAATTTATCCAATGCCCGCGTCACGCGCTTTTTGGCGCTTTCTTCATTGCCTCCTAATGCGGCGCCGATCTCGCGCAGCCCCTTGCCTTCGTAGAACCGGAGCACAACGGCGCGACGGTCTTTTTCATTGAGCGTTGCAACGGCATTATCCAAAAGAGGTGCGATTTGACGCCATACTTCGTCGCCACCGGATTCGTTGAGGATTGATTGCATGTATGCCTCCTGCTCACGGCGATGCCGCCGAATCTCGCTTCTCAGAAAATTCTTTGCGATCAGCCGCGTCGCCTGAAACAGCCAGCTGGACAGCGCCTTTTCATAGCGCAACTGCGGCGCCTTCTTCGCCAAAATGATAAATACCGCCTGGGTGATTTCCTCTGCGTGGTGCTGATCACCGGTGCTGCGCAAAGCCACCGAGTAAACCAGATTAATGTGCCGGGCGACGATCGTCGCAAAGGCTTCATTTGACTGGTTTTCGGCATATTGCCTCAGCAACGCGCCATCGTCCTCAGGTTGCATTTGGCGATAAGTGTGCGATGATGCGCCAAAAGGGACAATTTTTTGTTTGAATGACCCCTTTTTTGGAGGAGATCCAGTATTCACAATCAGCGTTACCAGGAGGACTGGACGCAACAGCAACTGCCGAAAAATTATGAAAATTAGGAGCCGCGACGAATACGTGAAAAATTTCACAAACTTTTCTTGCCAGCGGGATGTTAGATTTATTAGCATCTGCGCCGCGTTGAAAGACAGTCAATTTTTCGGGTGGTTTTTGAATTGAGGAAGTGGTCGCGCTACGGCGCTCCCAACTATTTGAGATGTCAGCAATTTTTCCGAAGTGGACAAACTGGTTGCCGTTGATATTAGGCGTCGGCGCTGCGTTGAGCGCGGGAGCCGCGACTGCGGGCGTCTGGTATTACTTTACGCCTAAATATACCAACGAGGGCTATCAGCCGGTTCAGCCAGTGCCCTTCTCGCATAAAGTTCATGCGGGCGAGCTGGGGATTGATTGCCGTTACTGCCACAATGGCGTCGAAAAATCGTGGTTCTCCAATCTGCCGGGGGCTTCGACGTGTATGAACTGTCACAGTACGATTTTGAAAGAGGATCCGCGCCTGGCCATCGTCCGGGACAGTGCCGCGACGGGTAAACCCATCGCATGGGTGCAAATCCACCACTTGCCCGAATACGCGTATTTTAACCATTCCGTCCACGTTGCCCGGGGCATTAGCTGCGTGGAGTGCCACGGACGCGTAGACCAGATGGATGAAGTCCATCAAGCGAAACCATTAAGCATGAGTTTTTGCCTGAATTGCCACCGCGACCCCGCAGCGCATATTCGTCCGCCGTCCAAAGTCACGGATTTAGGCTTCCAATGGAGCTCGGACCCCGAACGGAATGCGGAAATGCAATGGCAATTTGGAACCAATGCAGTGCATAACTGGAAGGTCCAAAAGCTTGAAAGCTGCTCGGCATGCCACAGATGAAGAATCGTTACAAAGTTGAAGAGTTAAAGCGTTTAAGCGGAAAGCGATTTTCGCCCATGCGAACGTTTTCTTTCGCTTCAACGCTCCAACGCTTCAACGCTTCAACGACACTTTGATGAACGATCATTCGCAAAATTTAGATTCTGCAAGCGGCCGCCGGTACTGGCGCAGCCTGGATGAACTGGCGGATACGCCAGAGTTCAAGGAATGGCTGCATCGCGAGTTTCCCAAAGGGGCCAGCGAGTGGGTTGACGATGTTTCCCGGCGGCATTTCCTCAAGATCATGTCCGCATCTTTTGCGCTGGCAGGACTTGGGTTGGCGGGCGCAGGCTGTCGCCGGCCGCTTGAGAAGCTCGAACCGTTCGGAAAACAACCGGAAAATTACGTTTTTGGGGCATTGGAATATTATGCCACCGCCATGCCTGCCCGTACGGGTGCCATGCCGCTGGTGGTTACGGCTTACGACAATCGCCCGATAAAAATCGAAGGAAACGCCATGTTTCCTGATAGCAACGGCGGTACCGACCGCTATGCCCAGGCTTCGATTCTCAATCTTTATGACCCGGACCGCGCGCGCCGTTTTCTGGGAAGTGACAAAGAGGTTTCGCGCGAGGATGCGCTAAAATTCCTTGGCGATTTGTCGTCGCAAATGGCGGCGAACGACGGGCAGGGCGTGGCATTCCTGGCTGAAAGCAGCACCTCGCCGTCCCGCGCGAGGCTGCAAAAGATCATTGCCGGTAAATTCCCAAAATCGCAATGGTTCACGTTTGATGCGGTTGATTCAGCGATTCACCAAAAGGCCGCGAGTCAGGCGTTTGGACAGTCGGTCAAACCGCAATTCAATTTCGACAAGGCGAAGGTCATTCTCTCGTTCGATTGCGATTTCCTGGGTGGCGAGGACGAGGCCCGGAATCATATCCAAAAATTTGTCGCCGGGCACAAGCCGGGTGCGGAGATGAGCCGTCTTTATGCCGTTGAATCGCTCTTTACACTGACGGGCATGAATGCCGATCACCGGCTGCGCGTTCCCGCGAGCCTGGTTGGAGCCATTGCCGCCGCCGTTTTAGGCCAGGTTACGGGTTCGTCAGCTGCTATTCCCGCCGAGCTTGGCGCTGAATGGGTGGCGGAATGCGCGAAGGATGTCATCGCCGCGGGCAAAAATGCTCTGGTTGTGGCCGGCCAGCGCCAGCCGATGGAAGTTCATTTGCTTGCTTATGCCATCAATTCGGCCCTGGGCGCCGTCGGCCATACGGTTACTTTACACGAGGCAGAGGAGATTTCGGAGAGCGATTTCAGCAGCGCCACGCCTGAAACGTTGATCATTCTGGGCGGCAACCCCGTATATTTTTTAAATAAGCTCGGCGCTGCCAAACCGCAAAAGATCGTGCGGTTGGGCTATTACGAGGATGAAACGGCCAACGACAGCGACTGGCATTTCCCGGCAGCCCATTATCTTGAATCCTGGGGCGACGCGCGGACCAATGATGGAACGCTGGTTCCGATTCAGCCTTTGATTCAACCGTTGTTTGGGGGAGTGACCGAATTGGAATTTCTTTCAAGACTTGCGGGAGAATCGGACACCAATCCTTACGATATTGTCAGGAAAACTTTCGGACGCTCAGAGGAAGAATGGAAACGATTCCTGTTCAACGGCTTTCTGAAAGGCGCTTCCAGGTCCGTCAAAGACTCATTTAAAGGCAGTGCTCCTTCAGTGTCTCCGCCATCTTCGCCGTCGGCCAGTAGTCTCGAAGTCGTCTTCTACCGCGATGCGAAGATGGACGACGGCTTTTACGCGAACAATGGCTGGATGCAGGAATTGCCGGACCCCGTCACCAAGATCACCTGGGACAACGCGGTGCTTGTGAGCCATAAGACCGCGCGCGAGCTGGGTGTGCAGAATGGCGACATGGTGGAAATAACGCTGAATGGCAAAACGGTTGACGGTCCTATTTGGACGCAGCCCGGCATGGCGGATTATTCGCTTGGCCTGGCGCTGGGTTATGGACGCGAGAAGGCCGGACGTGTGGGCACCGGCGTGGGCTTTAATGCCTATAAAATCTTCGACGGAAAATACGTCGAAACCGGCGCGACCCTCCGTAAAACAGGAGTGACGCACGTGATTGCGACAACGCAATCGCATTGGTCAATGGAAGGCCGCCCGGCAGTACGCGAGGCGAATTTAAACGATTTCATCGAGGCGGAAAGCAAACAGCCACCGGAGAATCTCGCTGAAGAATTTAAAGATAAAGAACCGCCGGTAGTTGCGCCGCTGTATCCGAATCCCTTCGACGAGGCCGCAAAAACTGCCTACAACCAATGGGGAATGGTTGTGGATTTGGGCGCGTGCGTGGGTTGCGGCACCTGCGTTCTGGCCTGTCAGAGCGAGAACAACATTCCCATCGTGGGCAAAGAACAGGTATCGCGCGGACGCGAAATGCACTGGATCCGCGTCGACCGCTACTACACGACGGATCCGAAGCGGAAGAACAATCCTTCGCTCCTGGATCCGAATGCCGATGAAAACAAGTCGGACAGCGAGCAGCAATTTCAGGACTGGATTGAAGACGTGCAGGCGGTTACCCAGCCGATGTTTTGCCAGATGTGCGAGGCGGCTCCATGCGAAAACGTTTGCCCCGTCAATGCAACCTCGCATGACGAGGAGGGTTTGAACGTCATGACCTATAACCGCTGCATTGGCACGCGTTATTGCTCGAACAATTGCCCGTACAAAGTCCGCCGCTTCAATTATTTTGATTATAATAAACGTCCGCTTGAGGCTTTGAAAGGGCCGGTGTATCGGACACCCCTGTGGCCAACCTCGAAAACCGATGGCGAATGGGATTTGGCCCGCTGGTGGAAGGACCGCCAGGCTCCGATGCGTTCAGAGGACGATTGGGACCTGTTAAAACTGTCGAAAAACCCGGACGTCACAGTGCGCATGCGCGGAGTGATGGAAAAATGCACCTATTGCACGCAGCGCATACAACAGGCCCATATCGCGCAAAAGGTCAAGGCCGGTGCCTCGGATAACGTTCGCTTGAGAGAGTCCGAAGGCACTATTCCGAAGACCGCGTGCCAGCAGGCCTGCCCGGCGGGGGCGATTGTATTTGGCGACATCACTGACCCCGAGAGCAAGGTTTCACTGTGGAAAAAGCAACCGCGCAATTATGCGGTGCTGGCGGATTTGCTGACCAAACCGCGCACAACGTATCTGGCGCGTGTTCGCAATCCGAACCCCGCCATGCCGGATTATCACAAAGAGCCTTACAGCACGGAAGAATACAGAGCTTTCGGCGGCGATATTCAAACGCCCGGGAGCTAAACGCGAAAATAAATGGCTGAATCTGCAACACAATTCGGGTCGAACGCAAAGTCTGACGCGCTGGAATCGCTGGCGCCGCCGGCGGAATTGCGGCGCATGACGCCCGTGCCCCGGCAAAGCCTGGGCTGGCTGACCGACAAGCTGACCGCGTTTAACGAAGGCAAAACACCGATGTGGTGGTGGATACTGTTTTTGCCCGCGGCCTTCGGTGCGACAGTCATTTTGCCGCTTGCATTGATCTACAAAATCTCATCGGGCGTCGGCCTTTGGGGCAATAACATGCCCGTTATGTGGGGCTGGGACATTATTAATTTCGTCTGGTGGGTCGGCGTGGCGCATGCAGGCACGCTGATATCGGCCATGTTGTTCCTCACGCGGCAGCACTGGCGCACGGTGATTGGCCGCGCGGCGGAAGCGATGACCGTTTTTTCCGTGATGATGGCAGGCCTGTATCCGGGCGTCCACGTGGGACGTGAATGGTTCGACTGGTTCATGTTCCCTGTGCCCACTTACGAAGGCATGTGGCCGAATTTCCGTTCGCCGCTGATGTGGGACGTTTTCGCGGTGAACACTTACCTGATCATCTCTTCCACGTTCTGGTACATGGGCCTGATTCCGGATTTGGCGCTCTTGCGCGACCGGGCAAAAACGCCGGTGCGAAAACTTCTTTACGGGGTGTTCGCGTTGGGTTGGACCGGTTCGGCCCGGCAGTGGCACAATTACGAAAAGGCGTATCTCATTTTATCCGGCCTCGCGACCCTGCTGGTGTTCACAGTCAGCTCCATCGTAGGCATGGACTTCGCCACAGCCCAAATCGCGGGCTGGCATGAAACCATTTTCCCCTTCTACTTCGTCGCCGGCGCCGTTTGCTGCGGTTTCGGAATGATTCTGGTGCTGCTCATCCCTTTGCGCAAATGGTGCAATTTGGAGGACATCATCACCATGGCGCACATAGATAAAATCTGCAAAATGACGCTGATGATGTCCTGCATCATGGGCTACATCTATCTCGTGGAATTTTTTATCGCGTGGTATTCCGGCAATCCCTACGACGCCTGGGTCTTTGGTCACCGCATGTTCGGCCATCAATACTGGTATGGCGGCTGGATGATGATCGTTGTCAACGCTTCGCTGCCGCAATTGTTTTGGATCAAAAAGGTCCGGCAGAACGTGTTTCTCATTTTTATTATCGCTGTCCTTTTGAACATCGGTATGTGGTTCGAGCGCTTCGTCATTATTGTCGGCTCGTTGTACCAGGATTTCCTCCCGGCGAACTGGGGCGTTTATTACCCTACATGGGTGGACGTCGCCGTCTACATCGGGACACTGGGAACATTTTTCATGCTCTATCTGTTGTTCGTGCGGTTCGTGCCGATGATTCCCGTCTCTGAAGTCAAAGGAGTTTCGCCGGAAGCCGATCCGCACCGTCCGGTTACTCTTTCGAAAGGAGGCAAGCCGTGAGCGAAAGCAACTACGGAATGTCCGCTGAATTCGATTCCGCCGCGGCTGTTCTGTCCGCCGCCAAACGCGTGCGGGACGCCGGTTACCGGCGTTGGGATGTATTTTCGCCGTTTCCAATTCACGGCCTGGATAAAGTCATGGGCCTGGGTAATTCCAAAGTCGGCTGGTTTTCGTTCCTGTTTGGCGGGGGCGCGTTCATCGGCACCATGCTCATGATCTGGTACATGAACGATTTCGATTACCCCATCGTCATCGGCGGTAAACCCATGTTCAGCCCGCCGATGTCTGTCGTGCCGTCCTACATCCTGCTGGTCCTTATGGCCGGACTTGGGACGTTTATCGGCATGATCGCGCTGAATGAGCTCCCGCGTCATCATCATCCCCTCTTTGCCAAAAAACGCTTTGAACTGGTTTCGCGCGATAAATTCTTCCTGGTCGTCGGTTCGAGCGACCCGAAATTTTCTGAAATGGACACGCGCAAGCTGCTCGAAGAAATCGGCGGCGGCCACATCGAAATCGTGGAGGATAAATAATGCGCGACGCTGTTTCCATTCTCATTTCATTCGCGATCATCGGCGCGGCCCTCGGCGCCGCCGTCATGGGCATTGCCGGGTTTCGCGGCGGCCTTTCCCGCAAACCGCCAATTGAAATCTTCGCTGACATGGATAACCAGCCCAAGTTTCAGCCGCAACGGCCAGCCGATTTCATGGCCAACGGCGTGAGTTCACAATTGCCGGTGGCGGGCACTGTGGCGCGCAGCCGGCCGATTCATACCGTGGATGGCCCGGTTTATCTTTTCCAGGACGCGCCGGTAAACACCGGGCGTATCGTCGGAACAACCAATTTCGTCGAAACCAATCCTCTGCCGATCAACCGTCAATTGCTGGTGCGCGGCCGCGAACGTTTCGATATCTATTGTTCCCCCTGCCATGGCCGCCTTGGCGACGGCAACGGCATCACCAAAAAGATCGGCGATATGCCCGCCGTCGTGAACCTGCACGATGACAGAATCGTCACCATGACGGACGGAGAAATTTTCAACACCATTACACATGGGAAAAACACCATGGGCGCTTACGGGCCGCTCATCCCGACTCAGGACCGCTGGGCCGTCGTCGCCTACTTGCGGGCTTTGCAATTGAGCTGGCTGGGCAGTACCAATGATTTGTCCGCGCAACAACAGGCCGCGCTGAAATAATGAAACACGAACGAGATGATTTGCCGCCGCCGCTGGACTTGTCCGCCTGGCGAAGCGTGCCGACCGTTTTGATGGTCATTGGCGGAATCCTGTCCCTGATCGGACTGTTCTCGAGTCCGCATCACTTTGGCCGGGAATTTGGATATTGCTGGCTCACGGCGTTCATGTTCTTTTTGACGCTTTCGCTTGGGGCGCTCTTCCTGACGATGATCCATCATCTGACGGACGCGGGTTGGTCCGTCGCGACGCGCAGGTTTTGCGAGCATATTGCCTCACTCCTTTTCCCGTGGTTGACGGTTTTGTTTATCCCCATTGTGGTGCTCGCGCCCCAAATTTATCCGTGGGTCCGAATGAACCCCGATGGTGACCGGACCCTGACCGCCAAATGGCCTCTGTTCACCATTCCGGGCTTTATCATAGCGTCAGGAATTTTCTTCGCTATCTGGTGGCTGCTCACCGGGCGTATCAATTATTGGTCATTGCGGCAGGACGTGACCGGTGACGCGCTATGCACACGCAAAATGCGTTTCCATTCCGGCTGGGGAATTCTCGCCTTTGCGGCGACGGTGACGGTGGCTCCGATCCTTTGGATGCAGTCTTTGCAATATCAATGGTCTTCGACGATGTACGGTTTATATATGTTCGCCTCGTGCGGGTGGGTCGCGCTGGCAACGGTGTATGTCATCACGGCGATTTTGCAGCGGCAGCGCGTACTGACGGACGTTTTGAAGGACAATCAGTTTTATTATTTGGGCGTCCTGTTTTTTGCCTTCACGCTCCTGCGAGGCTTATTTCGAATTCGCTCAATACTTCGTCATTTGGAACGGCAACGTCCCTGATGAAACGTTTTGGTACCTGATGCGCGAGAACGGTTCATGGTGGGGCGTCAATATGCTCCTGATATTTGGCCATTTCTTTACGCCGTTCATCCTGTTGCTGCCCGCGCAGGCGAAAATCAAATTTAAAATCATGATTCCGGTCTGCCTGTGGGCGTGGGCGATGCATTATTTGGACCTGGCATTCAACATTTATCCGGTCATTCATTCCGAGGCTTACCCTGTTCACTGGATTTGGCTGCAATTTGGATGCTTTATCTTTATGGCCGGTTTCCTCGCCTTTGCGTTCCTTAGGAAATACTTTCGTTATCCGCCCTATCCGCAGCGCGATCCGCGTATCCTGGAAGCGATGGGCGTGGGCCATGAACCCGAAGAATTGCCGGACACTATTCCGAATGGAGGTGCTGAATGAATCCTCTGCAGAACCTGCCTCACGTACCCCATGTGAACCGCGCTTCGGGCGCCGCGGTGGGATTCATCGCGGGAAGCCTCATTTTCATCGTCCTGGTCGGGATTGTAAAATTGAGCACGACAGTTCCGGCCATTGATGCCAATCGCGGCGCAGCGCTTTCCAGCGCTCTCTTTGAAATTCGCACAAACGAAAATATCACACTCAACAGTGCCGGGTGGATCGACCGCAGCCGCGGCATCGTCCGCTTGCCGATTACAACCGCCGAGCAACTGGCCGCCCAGGAATGGAGCAACCCGGCGCAGGCGCGAGCCGACTTGATTGAGCGCGCCCGCCGCGCATCCGCTCCCGCGCCCAAACCGGCAGCCAACGCGCCAAATCCATTTGAATGAACGAGATCGAAAAAGAATATTTCGCCATTGACGCCTCCTGCCGGGTGCCGTTGCTCGTGCTGTTTGGCGTGGCGGCAGTGTGGCTTATCGTGGGGCTGGCACTTGCAATTATCGCCTCTCTGACCTTTCACAATCCCGAATGGCTTGCGAATTGTCCGTTTATGACCTATGGCCGTCTCCAGCCTGCGGCTAATGATGCAATCCTTTACGGGTTTGCCATTCCCGCCGCCCTTGGCGTCATGCTGTGGATTTTTGCGCGACTGAGCGAAAGCGAACTTCTGCTCCCGCTGCTGCCCATCGTCGGAGCCAATATCTGGCTTCTTGGCGTTTTGATTGGAGTCGTTGCGATTTTGATCGGTGACAGCACCGGTTTCACATGGCTCGAATTTCCGCGCGCCGCCTCCGTTTCCCTCTTTGCCGCCTTTTTGCTGATTGCTATCTCCGCCGCGGCCACGTTTGGCGCGCGGCGCGAACGCATGTTGCAGCCGCCACACTGGTTCCTTCTGACCGCGCTCTTTTGGTTTCCGTGGATTTATTCGACGGCAAACCTGTTCCTGGTCGCGTGGCCCGTGCGCGGTGTCGCCCAGGCAGTGATTGCCTGGTGGTTTTCGAACAATCTCATTTTCGTTTGGCTGGCGCTTGTGGGACTGGGCGTGGCCTTCTATCTGTTGCCAAAAATCGCACAACGGCCGCTGCAAAGTCCCTACTTTGCGTTGTTTGGGTTTTGGACTTTTATCCTGTTCGCCCCATGGCTCGGCATTCCACAGAGCGCGCCGGTGCCGGCCTGGCTGACCGCTGCCAGCAGCGTGGCCTCGCTGCTGACCGTCGTTCCAATCATCGCCATAACCATCGTTTTTGTTAACACCATCCGTGGCGTGAACGTCCAATGCAAAGGCGGACCCTACTGTTACACCAGAGCTGCAGTAATCTTTTTTATTCTGTCTGCCCTGATGCTTCTTGTGACCGGCCATCCCTGGTTCGGAAACGTTGTGGCTCTGACATGGTACATGCCGGCACAAACGTATCTTCAGATTTTGGGTTTCTTCACGATCGTCATTTTCGGCGCGGCTTATGAATCCTTGCCGGGTATAATGGCTTCTGAACTGCCGTTCCCCGGATTCGTCCGCTGGCAAAATCGGCTCTTCTTACTTGGACTGCTTTTGCTGGTCCTCCCCCTTGCCATCTGCGGCATCGAACAGGGACTGAAAATGCAAAACCCTGACATCAAATGGCACGAAATAACGGTGGGGACCTTGAATTATCTTCGCGTCAGCACGCTGGGCTTCCTGTTTTTGTTGTTGGGCGGCTTGCTTTTCGCCCTGAACATTTTCACGATGACCATTTCGTGGAAGATACGATTGGTCAAATCACTTATCGGGTCATACACCAGCTGGTTTGAAGCAGAGGAGGTGAAATCGTGAAGACCGGTTTCCGCGTTTTTCTCGGTGCGTTCGTCGTTTTGGGCTTTTCCTGGCTCGGCTTTGTGCTCGGACCGGTTCGGCAATTGGGGACCTTGGGCCAGACGACCGTGCTGAATTCTTCGCAAACTTACCCGATTCAGCGTCCTGGCGCTGCCACGCTGGGATTGCAGGTCTATCGCGCCAATGGTTGCGCCGCCTGCCATACAACCCAGGTCGGCCAGGACGGAGTCGTTTGTGAGGTGGTCCTCACCGCTCCCGGCAGCAATCCATCCGCCGTAAAGGAGCTGATTTCCACTTTGACATTGACCAATCTTACGAAGTCGGAAGCGGATTCGGTTTCCAGCAAAATTTCCGCCGCGGGAGGCAAGACCGAAACCCACATTGTACCGGTCGGTGCCGACATTTCGCGCCATTGGGGAATGCGCCACAGCGTGGCTGAAGATTTTCTGTGGGACAATCCGGTGCAGCTCGGAAGCATTCGCGTCGGCCCGGATTTGTCCAATGTCGGAATGCGCTATGACATCAACTGGCAATTGGCCCACCTTTACGCGCCTCGAAGCGAATCAAAGACTTCCACAATGCCGCCGTTTCGTTTTCTCTTTACCGTCCAAAAAATCGGCGCCACGCCCTCGCCGGACGCCCTGCAATTGCCGGCGGAGTTCGCGCCGGCGGCCGGATACGAGGTCGTGCCGAACGAAGACGCGAAAAATCTTGCGGCATATCTGGTGAGCCTGCGCGCGGACGTGGCCCTCTATGACGCGCCCTTTAGTACGGCGTCCGCACCGCAAAAACAATGAGTGAACAAGTGAAAGACGATTTTCAGACGCCCCAGGAACAAAAGGGTCCGACGGCGCCTGTGTGGATTTTTGCGCTCACCCTGCTGCTCCTGTTCGCGGGGGGCGTCTACTTCGACCGTCACAGCGGCTGGTTCGATCCACAGGTATATACACCTTACGGGTCGAGCGATGCTTTGGATCTATACCAACCCAAGTCCGGAATCGCCTCGATAATGGCCCAAGGCAAAACGGCATACGGTTCGATTTGCGCCGCCTGCCACGGCGACGACGGAATGGGCAAACCCGGGCAGGCCCCGCCGTTGGCCGGCTCCGAATGGGTAAAAGCCGCAGGTTACAAACGACTCGAGGAAATTCCGCAACTTGGCTTGAATGGTAGCGTCCACGTCCTCGGCCAGGAATGGAACCTGTCAATGGCGCCCATGGGCGCTGCGTTGTCCGATGCAGATCTGGCCGCCGTTCTGACCTACATCCGCAACTCCTGGGGCAATAAAGGCAGCGCAGTCGATGATAGCGACATCAAGACCATGCGCGCCGCCCTCGCCGGCCACCCGGCCATCGCAGGAGAAGCTGGGTTGAATGCGATTAAAGAGTAAGCCTGGGTAAAATTCCACGTTCCAGGGACCAACATCCAGGGAAGCTCCAGGCCACAATAGTTCAATTTTGCATCCTGGTGCTTGAACATTCTCTGGCGCTTGGACGTTGGAGTTTGGATGTTAAGTCGCAATTACTATCTTCCCGAAATGTTTCCCACTCTGCAGATACTGATACGCCGCCGCCGCATCATGGAAATCAAATACCCGGTCAATTACCGATTTGGTTTTGTGGAGTGTTAATGCGCGATTCATTGCTTCAAACATTTCACGACTCCCGACGGAAATACCGCGCACAACGGCAGATTTTACAATCATGGCAATGAGGGGAATTTCACTCGTAAACCCGCTCAAACCGCCCACGATATGGACCTGGCCGCCCGCCTTGAGAGACGCCAATGATTTGGCAAAAGTGTTTTGGCCGCCAACCTCCACGACGTGGTCCACGCCCGCCTTGCCGGTTAGCCGGTATGCTTCTTTCTCCCACTCTGGAGTGGAACGGTAATTGATCGTCTCATCCGCGCCCAGGGCCTTCGCCCGCGCCAGCTTCTCATCGCTACTCGACGTGATAATGACACGCGCGCCGTGCATTTTGGCAAATTGCAGCGCGAAAATGGAAACACCGCCGGTGCCCTGCAAGAGAACCGTTTCATCCGCGGAAACATGTCCGGCCGTGACCAGGGCATGCCAGGCGGTCAGCCCGGCGCAGGGCAGGGTGGCCGCTTCGGCAAAACTCATGTGCGGCGGAATGGCTATTACGCCGCTTTCGGCGAGCGTCACCGATTCCGCCAGCATTCCATTCAATTCCCCACCCAGGGCCGTGTGCCCGATTTCCCTCCGAAACGGTCCCATGTGCCAGCCTTGAAAGAACAGTCCTGCCACGCGATCGCCAGGTTTCCACCGCGTCACACCGTCACCAATGGCGACAACGTCGCCCGCGCCATCAGAAAGCGGAACGATCGGCAGGCGCATTTGGCCGTAATTTCCCGTTGCAACCATGATGTCGCGGTAGTTGAGCGCCGCCGCCCGCACGCGGACGACCACCTGCCCGGGACCGGCCTTTGGTTCCGGCAATTCCACGGTGCGCAACTTTGGCTCACCGGATTCAAAAATTTTGTAAGCTTTCATGTGCTCCTTTTAATTCGAACGGTCGCACAAACTGTATCACTTTAAAATTCATTGTCATTCATCGTCATCCTCAAGCACCGAAATAAATCTCGAACTCAGTTCCATACGAGCGTGCATGTTAACTCCTGAAAAAAGCTGCCAATTGCCATTGTTTTGGTTACGATATCGTTACCTTTTTTCTAATAATGCCTGTGTTTTCTCCGAATTGTCCTAATTGACTGGTTTCTGGCACTTTCTCGCCAAAACTCACGCACCAATTGCCTCTATAACCTAAACGGTAACGTTAATTATATATAAATGTTTGATTATTAAGTAGTTATAAAATGTTGCGTATTGTCGTAGGTTTTTGCGCAATAACTCTTTGGCGTTCAAGGATGTAGCGGAGTTGGAGTCTGCGTGAGGGTTCCAGGGCTCAATGCGTGAAATATTATTTAAACTTCGGGCCGATTCAGGCATTATCTCCGTCAATGAATAAAAAACATTCGTCCGATTCGCTTCGTCCCTATTCGAGCATCCTGCTCGATGGAGATGAGCGCGCCGCGGCCCGGGCCATGTTGTATCCGGTCGGTTTCAAGGAAGAAGATTTCAAAAAACCCATCGTCGGAGTCGCGTCCACCTGGAGCAATGTTACTCCCTGCAACATGCACATTGACAAGCTGGCGCTCGAATCCGAGCGCGGCGCCAATGAGGCTGGCGGCAAGGCCATCGTTTTTAACACCATCACGATTTCTGACGGCATCTCGATGGGCCGCGAAAGCATGAAATATTCGCTGGTTTCACGCGAGGTCATCGCGGATTCGATCGAGACGGTCGTGGGTTGCGCGGGTATGGATGGTTTTGTGGCTATTGGCGGTTGCGATAAAAACATGCCGGGTGCGCTCATCGCGATAGCTCGAATGAACCGCGCCGCCGTGTTCGTCTATGGCGGCACGATTCTGCCGGGATGCCTGACGAACAATGGCGAGCGCAAATTGGACGTCGTTTCCGTGTTTGAAGCGATCGGCGCCCATGCGAATAAAAAAATTTCCGATGACGAATTTCGCGAGGTCGAGAAGTGCGCCATTCCCGGCCCCGGTTCATGTGGCGGCATGTACACGGCCAATACCATGGCCAGCGCCATCGAAGCGCTCGGAATGAGCCTGCCCAACAGCTCCGCCCAAAACGCCATTTCGGAGGCCAAAAAGGATGATTCCCGGCGCGCCGGCGCTTGTGTCGTCGACATGCTCAAGCGCGGCCTGCGTCCGCTGGACATTATGACGAAGAACGCGTTTGAAAACGCTATCACTGTGGTGATCGCTCTTGGCGGTTCGACCAACGCCGTGCTTCATTTGCTGGCCATCGCGCACGCGGCGAAGGTCAAGCTTTCGCTCGACGATTTCACGCGGATTGGCAAACGCGTCCCGGTGCTCGCCGATTTGAAACCGAGCGGCAAACATTTGATGAGCGAACTGGTGGCAATCGGAGGAATCCGTCCGCTCATGAAAATGCTTTTAGACAAAGGGCTGCTGCACGGCGAAGCCCTGACCGTGACCGGGGAAACCCTGGCGCAAACTCTTGCGGGCGTGCGGCCCTATCCTGCCGGCCAAACCATCATTCAACCCTTTGACAATCCGGTTAAACGCGACAGTCATCTGGTCATTCTGCGCGGTAATCTCGCGCCCGAAGGCGCCGTCGCCAAAATCACGGGCAAGGAAGGCCTGCAATTTGCCGGACGGGCGCGTGTTTTTAATTCCGAAGAATCCGCCCTGGAAAAGATTCTCGACGGCTCAGTTGTCAAAGGCGATGTCGTGGTCATCCGTTACGAAGGCCCGCGCGGCGGACCCGGGATGCGCGAAATGCTTTCTCCCACC
The DNA here is from genome assembly GCA_963845665.1 of uncultured Verrucomicrobiae bacterium. Classification (GTDB taxonomy): domain Bacteria; phylum Verrucomicrobiota; class Verrucomicrobiia; order Limisphaerales; family UBA11358; genus UBA11358. The sequence goes on along the minus strand of CAWJTA010000003.1, from coordinate 665,764 downwards.
TCGGCCATCATGGGCAGGGGACTCGGCAAAGACGTGGCGCTGATCACCGACGGACGATTCAGCGGCGGCAGCCACGGCTTCGTGGTCGGCCACATTACTCCTGAAGCCTATTCCGGCGGACCGCTGGCGGTCGTAAAAAATGGCGACCGCATCACGATCGATGCCGCGAAACGGGAGATGAATCTCGACGTGCCCGCCACGGAGCTGAAAAAACGGCTCAAAGCATGGCGCGCGCCCAAACCGCGCTACACCCGCGGTGTGCTGGCCAAATACGCCGCCCATGTGGCCACGGCATCTGAAGGCGCGGTAACGGACAAGGAGCTCGCACTGTAACGGACACCCACCCACAACCGCGCGAGACTAAAGGACGTGTTCCACGTTATGTGATGCGTCAAGTATTCGGCGGGGAGGCTCAACGATCCTTGACGCACTGCGCACCGTGCAACACGCATCGTTTGCATATTGCCTGAATCTTTAAAATCAATTACAAATGAAACGTATGAAACATCAGCTCGATTTCGAAAAACCGATCATCGAACTGCAAAACAAACTCGACGAGCTCCGCGAGCATCCCGAGAAACATTCCCTGGGCATCAGTTTTGAAGAGGAAATTCAGCTCATCGAAAAAAAACTCGAGGAAACGCGCCGCCAGATTTTTACCAATCTGACACCGTGGCAGCGCGTTCAGTTGGCCCGCCATCCGCAACGGCCTTACTCGCTCGATTACATCAAACAGGCATTCGTCGGCTTTCAGGAACTCCATGGCGACCGCTGTTTTGCCGAAGACCGTGCCATGGTAGGCGGCTTCGCCAAACTCGGCGAACATCGCGTCATGGTCATCGGCATCCAAAAAGGTCGCGATACCAAGGAAAACATCATGCGCAATTTCGGCATGGCCCATCCTGAAGGTTATCGCAAGGCCCTGCGTCTCATGCGCATGGCTAATAAATTTGGACTGCCAATCATCACTTTGATTGACACATCCGGAGCTTTTCCGGGCGTGGCGGCGGAGGAACGGCACGTGGCTGAAGCTATTGCCGTGAACCTGCGCGAAATGATGCTCTTTGAAGTGCCCATCGTGGCTACAGTCATCGGCGAAGGCGGCAGCGGCGGCGCCCTCGGAATTGGAGTGGCTGACCGTGTTTTGATCATGGAAAATGCCTACTATTCGGTAATTCCCCCGGAAGGATGTGCCGCGATTTTATGGCGGGACCGCGCCGCCACGGCCAAAGCCGCAGCCGCACTCAAGATAACAGCGCGCGATTTGTTTGAACTCAAGCTGGTGGATGAAATCATTCCCGAGCCGGCGGGTGGAGCGCACACGGACCCTGCCGCCTCCGCGGAAAGCCTCAAGGCGCGTTGTCTGAAACATTTGGAAGAAGTCGTCGCATTGTCCGCCCCCGACCGGCTCAAAAAGCGTTACGAGAAATTCCGCGCCATGGGCCATTTCAATGAAAAGGCAAAAGTCGAGGCGGATGAAGTGCCGCGAGCAGCGGCGTGAGCGTCAATGCCACAAGTGAGTATGAGTGTGTGTCGTCTGTTGTAGAAGGCTCTGAGTGAACGAGGCTAAGTCACCGAGCCGGGAAATGCTCCTGGTAAATGGCCGGGAAATTCCAGTCGCCGTTGTCCGCAGTCGCAGGGCCAGCCGTTATGTCCTTCGCTTGCGCGCGGACGGTTTGGCGCGGCTCACGATACCGCGCAACGGTTCAGCCAGGGAAGCCTGGGAATTTGCCCGGCGCCACGGCACATGGCTGGAGCGACAATTGCAACATTTCGCCTCGCGCCCCATCCGTGCAAAGGAATGGCGCATCGGCACCGAGATTCTTTTCCGCGGTGAACTTGTAAAAATCAACCATCAACCCGATCCTGCCGATTCGTCTGATCCACGTGTCCAGGTAGGCGACCAATTAATCCCCGTCCCCGATATCGCCCCTGACCTGCGCCCTGCCATTGAGAGTCACCTCCAGGAAATGGCCAGGCAGGAATTGCCGGCACAGACGCTCGAGTTCGCCGCAATCCACCAATTGTCGGTGCGACGCGTGGCCGTGCGCGCCCAACGCTCCCGCTGGGGCTCCTGTTCTTTCAAGGGCGTTATTTCATTGAACTGGCGATTGATTCAAACGCCACCGTTCGTCCGCGATTACATTATCCTGCACGAACTAATGCATCTGCGGCAGATGAATCATTCCACTCGATTCTGGAAAGAAGTGGAGCGCGTATGCCCTGATTACCGGCGGGCCAAATTATGGCTGAAAGAAAATCCGGGCCTGCTGGACCAGTAATGAGTCAGTGCTCGGATTGCCCCGGGTCTTCGGGAATGCCCGGGTCATCGAGGACCTGGACAGCGGTGGCCGGCCCGAGATCCTTCCAATCCTGCAATACCCAGACGACTTTTTTGTCCGGCGTGACTTCGACCAGTTGCGGGCCGTTGCCGTTTCGCTCACGCGAGCAAAGGATTGTGTTGCCATTGGCCAGCCGCGTGCAAGTCTGCGGTGTGGTACGCATTGCATATTCGGGCGGCAGATTGGTGCTCGAATACTCCCAGACCGTTTCGCCGGCGGAATCGACCTCGCGCGTCAGTTTGTCGATTTCATCAGTAATCAACGTGTTACCATTCTTCAGGCGGATGGCGGTCCAGGGCGAATGGATTTTGTAACTCCATACGATGTTAAAATCCTTGTCGTATTCGATGACGACGCCATTGGTGCCCATACCGAGGGCCGCAAGGAGATAATGGCCGTTGGCCGTGTAGCGCACGCGCCGGTATTGCGGATGAATCGTCTTATGGTCTGTCATGCTCCGGCACGGGACGACGTGGTTGACTTCTGTGGCTCCCGTTTTGATGCTCACGACCATCAAATGCGGCGGAAGGCCGTTTTGGATAAACAGGACTTTATCCCGGCCGATCGGGCAGCAGCAGTGAATTTCCGTATTGGTCGGGGCCGTGTAGCGCCAGATTTCTTTTTTCTCGGGCGTGATTTCGGCAACGTATTGCATTCTGCTGAAAAGAATATTGCCGTTCGAAAGCATCCAGACATCGTCGAGTTCGTTGCCGGGGCCTGTCGAATAGGTCCAAATAATTTTGCCCTGGTTGACAAGGTAGATGGTGTTATAACCCTCGCCGATGTAGAGCATAGGATGTTGTGCCAGGCCATCGCCGGGAAGATTCGGCGGCGTTATCCCGTTTGTCCACCGGCCCTCTTCCTGCGGGATTTCCATCGGCCCAACAGCTGGCACGCCAGGAGCCTTAAAGCGAGCCAGCGCATCCATGCACGGCGTGGCCGGCGAATTACCGCCCGTCGCGGTTTCGGATGCGGTGCGGCAACCATTGAAAAACAGCACGGCTCCAACAATGAGAGCAACGACGGTAAGATTTAGATAGCGCATATTATTCATAGAGGATGTGAAACATGGAGCAATTATTGCAACTTCAGGAGGTAAAATTCCTGCGGCGCGGCGGTTAAAGCTACTTTTTGGCATGGTTCGATTCATCGATACAAATTTCTGTGCAGGTAAGATGATCATGACAAATGATTGCCAAAGGTCAAAATGAATGGATTAGAACAAATGTTCTATACGATTATGGCCGTGCCATTTCAAAGCCGGGACAATGATTATAGAATTTGACGAGATTTACCAAAGCCTGTTAAAAGTTCCTTAAAGTCATTGATTTGGCATGAATCATCTATCCCTTCCTCCCGAGACTGCTAACAGGCTGGCGCGCCGAACTTTGTTTGGCTTCATTTTGACATTCGCGCTTTCGCGCGTGTTCGTGTTCCTCATCATGTCGAAGGCCATCCCGAACTTTTACTTCTTTCTCAAGGGCACACACGTTCATCATTTAAATTACGGGATTTTTCTGATGGCAGGCGTATGCGGATACAGTGTTTTCCGGCGTCCGGACGGCCGCGCGGCCGAGGTCATCGCGCTGCTATATGGCGTTGCCATGGGGCTGACCTTCGATGAATTCGGAATGTGGCTGCACCTGGGCGGAAGCTATTGGCAACGCGCCAGTGTGGATGCGGTCATCGTCGTGGCAGCGGTGTTTGCCATGATTTCATTTGCGCCGTCGCTGCGGAAATTTGAAGCGGCCCATTTTTGGGAATTTACCATTATGTTGATTTTCGTCATCGGCTTCGGGGTCGTCCTGTACGTCGCTGGCTGCCGGCTCGGAACAGTCGTGGGACCGGAACTTCAGACGCTCGAAGCCTCGTCCTCGCCATAATCTCTTTATTACGGACATTGCGGGGTGACGTAAGGTGAATTGGCAAAATTGCTGTAAGTGTTCCACGCGCCGGAAAGGATGGCCGAAGCCAGGTCATCGTAATACTCGACGAGTTTGAGCCTGGGAAACGTGTCGTACTTATTCAGCGCGTTGAACATTTGATTGATGCCGTTTGTCTGCTGGGCCACCGTCGGATAATAACTGTTTATGCCGACGCCCCATTCCGCCAGGCCAAATGGTTTGCTTGCCCAATCATTTGTGGCCGTCGAATTGGTAAGAAGCCAATTATATCCGTTGGCCACGTCGTCTGTGATGGATTCTGATGAACTGTAAGGGTCCCACATGACCCAATCCACGTTGGTGTTCCCCGGCCATAACGACGGAAGCAGGGCCCGGTACGAGGCTGAACAGGAGCATTCCTGTGGGGTGAGATTTTCGATGTCCCAGCACCAAATAACATTGGTGGCGCCGTTGCTGTTGAAAATGTTCCGCACATTGTGCCACATCTCCACATATTCCTCTGCCGTTCCAGCCGTGCCGACGTCGTTTTCCGGCTCATGCCAGACGATCAACATGATTTTATTCGGTTTGATAGCGGCGATGGATCGCGCCAGTGACGTCATTTGGGAATCTACAGTCGCGCTTCCGCCGTCGGCCACACCCACGGCAGTGCTCCATTGTGAATTGGGTTTGACGCTCTCCAGCAATCGGCGGCCGGCATTGATGTAATTTTTTTCGGCGGTCGTTAGGGCCGTCCAACTGCCGGGTGTGTGATAAACGCGGATGATATCGTCATTCCGGCCAATTTGGGCTTCGACAGTGGAAACATTTTGCGTGGAATCATTGGTCACAACAATGCCGAGCCAGGCGCCGCACGTGGGAACCCAGACATCGTTTTCGGCGGGCAAGGTCTGAATGGCAAAAAATTGCCGGCGCGTCCCCGGAGGTACGGGATTAGTCAGTCTGAAACGCCCATTGGCGGAAAATGAGTTGGTTGCCGCGACCGTCCAATTCGTCAGCGGTTGTGCAAGGTTGGTCGAAGTGACAAGTTCATAGTCAGGGTTGGTGCCACCATAAGAACCGCTGAGGACCAGGTTCGAGCCGCGCCAGCTCAGGTTTGTGAATTGGGCCGGGGACCGCATCGTGTACAACGCGCAGAGCAATGTAAAAACACTTATCTGGATATATTTGATCATGGTGTTGGGCAGCATAATATAACATAACGAGCCGTTCACAAAATGGGTCAATGCACAAACAACTGGTTGCAAACTTGTCTTTTAGAGCGATTTTTGTTCCCATGTTCGTTCACGATTTATGCAAGACCGCAATATGACCGAGTTGGAGCGTATTCGACATTCCGCGGCGCACGTCATGGCCACGGCCATTCTGCGCCTGTGGCCGGACGCCCAATTCGCCGCCGGACCACCCGTCGAAAATGGATTTTATTACGACGTTGACCTGAAGCACCGCATTTCTCCGGAAGATTTTCCGAAGATCGAGGAGGAGATGAAAAAGGAGATTAAGGCCAATCATACTTTCGAGAAAATCGTCGTTACTCGTGAGCGAGCCGTGAAAGATTCCGAGAGCGGACGCCTTGGCGGCTTGGGCGAACGCCCGGGCAATCCCAGCAAATTCAAAATCGGCAACCTGGAAGCCATTCCCGAAGGCGAGCAAATTACGTACTACCAAAACGGCGATTTCCTGGATCTCTGCGCCGGCCCTCACGTCATGCGCACCGGCAACATCGGCGCATTCAAGCTCACGACCGTAGCCAGTGCTTATTATAAGGGCGACGAGCGCAACCCACAGCTCCAGCGCATCTACGGCACTGCCTTCAAGAACAAGACCGAGATGGAGGCCTACTTCACGATGCTCGAAGAGGCCAAAAAACGCGACCACCGCAAAATCGGGGCGGAAATGGGATTGTTCGCCATCGACACAGAATACGTTGGCCCCGGCCTGGCGCTCTGGCTGCCAAAGGGCACAGCCATTGTCGAAGAACTGGAAAAATTGGCGAAGGAAACAGAATTTGCGGCCGGGTACGTGCGCGTAAAGACTCCGCATATCGCGCGGGAGAAGATGTATGTCACGAGTGGGCATATCCCACTGTATCAGGAATCCATGTTTCCACCGCTCGAGCTAAAGGAAAAGGCCGCGACAGAGAATGGAGCGGCCAACGTTGAGCGGTATTACCTCAAAGCCATGAACTGCCCGCACCATCACCGCATTTTTGCGGCGGAGCCGCACAGTTATCGCGATTTGCCTTTGCGCCTGGCCGAATATGGCTGCTGCTATCGCTACGAGCAAAGCGGCGAATTATTCGGGCTGATGCGAGTTCGCGCGCTGAACATGAACGATGCCCACATTTATTGCACTGCGGAGCAGTTCGCGGAGGAATTTAATGCGGTGAACGAAATGTATCTGAAATATTTCAAAATTTTCGGCCTCGACAAGTACCAAATGCGTTTCAGCACGCATGATCCGGTGAGGCTGGGCCAAAAATTCGTCAACGAACCCGAACTCTGGGTCAAAACCGAGAACATGGTGCGGGACGTTCTGAAGAATTCCGGCATCAATTTCGTGGAAGTGCCGAATGAAGCCGCGTTTTACGGCCCGAAGATTGACGTGCAGGTTTGGAGCGCCATCGGCCGCGAATTCACTATCGCCACCAACCAGGTGGACTTCGCAGTGCCGAAGCAATTCGGCCTTGTCTATCGCGACCGCGATAACTCCGAAAAGACGCCCTTGTGCATCCATCGTGCCCCTCTGGGCACACACGAGCGATTCATAGGATTTTTGATCGAGCATTATGCCGGCAATTTCCCGCTTTGGCTGGCGCCGGAACAGGTGCGCGTGATGACTATTGGCGACGACGAAAAGCTCGTCAGCTATGCGAAGCAAATCGTCAATGAATTGCGAGCAAATTTCGTGCGCGCCGAATCCGATTTTGCTTCCGACAAAATCAACGGGAAAATTCAGGAAGCGGAACGGGCGAAAGTCCATACGATGCTTGTGATCGGCGGTCGCGACATGGACGCCGGAAATATCAGTGTGCGTGTGCACGGCAAGGGCAACCTGGGCGCAAAGCCCAAAGGTGATGTGATAGCCGAAATTTTGACCGCCATAAAGAACCGATCGGCATGAGCGTTCCAGTCGCATTCCTTGAAACGGACCGGATGTATTTCCGCGAGTTTCGGGATGCGGACGCTCAGCTGCTCTTTGAATTGGATAGCGATCCCGAAGTCATGCGATTCATTTCAAAGGGCGAGCCAACGCCTTTGGCGCGAATCCAAAACGAATTCATCCCAAAACACCTGGACGCGTATCGGCGTCAACCGCCGCAAGGCTTTTGGGCGGCGCATGTGCGCGAGTCGGGCTCGTTCATTGGCTGGTTTCATTTGCGTCCGGATAAGATTTCCGCGACAGAAATGGAGTTGGGTTATCGGCTTCAACGGGCTGTGTGGGGACGCGGATTGGCTACCGAAGGTTCCCGGGCGTTGCTTGATAAAACCTTCAATGAATGGGGTTATGAGAAGGTGTGCGCGCGAACGCTGGCGGGCAACATGGCTTCGCGCCGTGTCATGGAAAAGGCAGGCCTTCGTTTTGAATGCGAATTTCACTATGATGCGGAAATGTTGCGCGGCTGGACCGAGCAGGAACGTAGCGCGGTAAAATACTCAGTCACACGCGCCGAATACTTGAAATCCACCAAACAGCGGCAGCCTCAAAACAGAGGCGATGCCGTGGAATGAAAACTCAGAGCGACATTGGCATCCGTCCGAAAGTCATTGGCGTTGCGGGCCTGTATTTGGCGCTTGCGGCGTTGGCCTTTTTCCTCGCGTTTTGCAATTTAGACGGGCGGCCATTTTGGGGCGACGAAGCTGAGACGGCGCTGCTGGCGCGAAATGTCCTGAGGTTCGAGGTTCCCAAAGTGGACGACGGCGTCAATCACCTTTCTTTGCACGGAGACAGGTTCGACGCGCGCGACGGCGTGTGGACATGGTCGCCGTGGTTGCAGGACTACGTCGCGGCGGCTTCGTTTGCAGTTTTTGGACAGACCACATGGGCCGGGCGCGTACCCTTTGCGTTCGTCGGTTGGTTATCGGTCCCCGTGTTAGGCTTCATTGCGTGGCAAATTTATCGGAGACATCGAGTCGCGCTGGCGGCTATGCTTTTATTGGGGACATCGGAGGTTTTTTTGCTGCACATCCGCCAATGCCGCTATTATTCCATCACTGTCCTGGCTGAAATTGTACTCGTGTATGGCATTTATCAAATCCTCGCCAGGAACAGACGCGGCGCATGGTTCATTTTGGCGGGTTTGCTGGTGCTGTTTTATTGCAATTACACCTGTGCCGTTGCCAATGTTCCGATCCTCATTGTTTTGGCCTTTAGATTGTTCCGGAAAAATCGTGGAGCTTTGCCGCTATTGCTCACGTGCCTTGGCGTCTGGCTGGTCCTGGCCGCGCCCTGGTTACTGTTTTCTGAAACCTGGCGGCAAGGTTCAGCCGAAGGTCACGACACGTGGGCGGATCTCCTCCGCTTTTACGCGTGGCAATTTCATTTTCATTTTTTCCCCTGGTGCTTTCTCCTGCTGCCAATGGGAGGGTGGATCGCTCGACGTTTATCCAGGCAGGATTTGTCCAAATCCATTCCCGAACAAGGCCGTTTCAACGTTTCAACACTTCAACGCTTCAACGAGCCCAATATATTTGAAAAGTACCTGCTGCTCCTCATGCTCACGTACGTACCAGTTTTACTGATCATGCCGCTGGCGTTTTCACGATATCTGTTGCCGCTCCTGCCGATTGCCTGTCTGCTTGTCGCGGCCTGGCTGTTCCGCTATATCAAATGGACGGCGGTGGCATGCGTCGTTTTGTTGGTCCAGTCCCTGACCAATGTGCTGGCGGTGGCCACGGACCCATTTGGCAAACAATATCCGATACGTTCGCCGTTCGCCGACATCTTTTTCAGCTCATTGTTGCCTTATGAGGACCGGCTGACGGATTTGCTCAAGTTTTTTGGAGACCATGCGCGGCCTGGCGATACTTTGGTTTCGTGGGACCCGGAATTCCCGCTGGCTTTTTATACGCATCTCAAAATTATTGACGCGCGCCTTACGGCAGACCCGTTCCATACGTTGCCCGACTGGGTGCTGCCTGAAAGCGCAACCGGCGATTTGAATCAAAAACACGAATTGCCCGATGCGCTGAAATCCCATTACGAAAAAATCACCTTGAGCGTACACAATTCGCAACAGGTAGATACCATTCCGGAACCGGAAGCCTATGAGCTTGAAACGTCCGGGAGCATGTCACCATATGTTATTTATAAGCTGAAGCGTGAAAATTGAGAGCAACAATGGCCTTCGCCTGCGCGTGATTGGCATCGCGTGCATTTATCTGCTTTTGGGCACGCTAGGTTTCTTTTTAGCCTTTTGCAATTTGGACGGTCGTCTTTTCTGGGCGGATGAGGCAGAAAACGCCGTGCTGGCCAGAAATATTTTGAAGTTCGGAGTTCCAAAGGTGGATGACGGCGTCAATCATATTGGGCTTCATGGCGACGCATTTGACGCGCGCGACGGAGTTTGGACATGGTCGCCGTGGCTGCCGGAATACGTGACGTCCGCGTCCTTTGCCGTCTTTGGCCAGACGACATGGGGCGGGCGCGCGCCGTTCGCCTTTATTGGCTGGCTCACGGTGGCGGCATTGGGCGCGGCGGCATGGAAAATTTATCGTTCGCACCGTATCACCCTCGCCGCGATGCTGTTGCTGGGTACGTCCGAGGTTTTCTTATTGCACATCCGCCAAAGCCGATATTATTCCATCACCGTTTTTGCCGAAGTCCTGGTGCTCTGCGGTATCTACCAAATTCTAACGAAAAATAAAAGCGGGCCCTGGCTGGTCCTCGCCGGTTTGGCCCTCCAATTTTATTGCAATTATACCATCGCCGCCGCCAACGTCCCGTTACTGCTGGTCCTGGCGTGGAATTTGTTTCGTGAGAAAAAAAATTCCGCGCTGCCGCTTCTGATCAGCCTTGGCATCCTGTTTCTGATTTCGGCGCCCTGGCTCTTGTATTCGGAATTTTGGCGGCAAAGCTCCGCCGAACCACATGATCCATTGTCAAAAACGCTTCGCTTTTATCTCGCGCAATTTCATTTTCACTTTTTCCCATGGTGCATAGTGTTGCTGCCGGTCTATGGCTGGCTGGTGAAACGGTATTCGAAACCGTCTGCGCGTCCCGCAGTGGAGGATCCTCCCGCCGCATCACTCCGTTTTGAACGGTATTTGTTTTTCCTGCCGTTTCTTTATATGCCGGTCCTTCTGGTCATGTCTGGCGGGTATTTGCGGTATTTGCTTCCGGTTTTGCCGGCAATTTCCCTGCTCGTTGCCGCGTGGCTTTTTCGCTACATCCGATGGACGGTTGTGGCTGTCGCGATCTTGATCGTCCTGTGTGTCAGCAATGTGTTTTCTGTGGCGACAGACCCGTTTGCGAAGCAATTCCCGCTGCGATCGCCGCTGGCGGATTTTGTTTTTAGCACATTGTTGCCCTATCAGGACCGATTCACTGACGTGCTCGATTTCTTTCAAAAGAACGCGAAACCCGGGGATACCGTAGTCTCGGGGAATCCGGAATTCCCCTTAATGTTCTATACACGGCTTAAAATCGTCAACGCCCGCTTATCTCCCTCGCCGTTCCAACCCCTGCCCAAATGGATCCTGCCGGTAAGTGCTTCGGACGTATTCTTTTTTCCGCCAGCTCCGTTGCCCGACAACCTGAAACCGTATTATGACACCATCACGCTGACGGTCCACGATTCACCACGCGTTGATAACATGCCCGAACCGGATTTCTACCAGAGCCAAACGGCTGGGGCGACGACGACGTTTGTGATTTATAAGAGAAAGGGCGAGTGAGTTTCGGCCGAGGCGGACTCAGGGCATACTGAGAGCGGCCTGGCCTTCGCAATCGGGGCGCACTTCGCCGAAGGACGCGACTCCGTGTAAAGACGGTAAGATCGCCCTCCCTTGCCTTGCAGTTTGGGTTTGAGACATTTATGCTGCTTCTTCGTTTTATGACTAACGGTCCGTGGCTTGCCGCCGCGTAAATCGTAAATCGTAAATCGTAAAATGTAGTGACCGAGTTTCTCCAACAACTGATCAATGGTCTTGCGTTCGGCTCCATTCTCGCGCTGATTGCGCTGGGCTATACGATGGTCTATGGCATTCTCCGTTTCATCAATTTCGCGCACGGCGACGTTTTCATGATCGGCGCATTCGCCGGATACTATCTCACGCCACGGGTCGCTGCATTTCTTCCCACGCCTTCGATCTGGAGCGCTTTTGTTGTGATGATCGGCGCAATGGCGATTTGCGCGGTGCTGGGAATTCTCATCGAGCGGTTTGCCTATCGTCCTTTGCGGCAGAGCCCAAAACTCGCCGTGCTGATTACGTCCATCGGCGTTTCACTTTTTCTCGAATACGGCGGCCAAAACGTTTTTGGCGCGGCGCCAAGACCATTTCCGAAATTGATTCCAGAATATTCCATTGGAACAGGCGGCTTGAGCGTGACCAGCAACCAAATCATCGTCCTGGCCGTCACACTGGCGCTGCTCGTCGTGCTGCGGTTCATCGTGCTCAAGACAAAGACCGGCATGGCCATGCGCGCCCTGGCATTTAATCCAGAAGGGGCGGCGCTCATGGGCGTCAACACCAACGTGATCATCTCCTTCACGTTCGGCCTGGGCTCGGCGCTGGCCGCGGCGGCAGGCATTTTGTTCGCCGTTCTATATCCGGCTGTGGATCCGCTCATGGGCATCATGCCCGGGCTCAAAGCGTTCTGTGCCGCCGTCCTGGGGGGCATCGGAAACCTGCCCGGCGCGGCTGTCGGCGGGCTCATTATCGGCACCGTCGAAACCCTGGTCGCCGCCTATGTTTCCTCGACCTACCGCAATGCCATCGCCTTCGCCGTCCTCATCCTTATTTTGCTAATCAAACCATCCGGCATTTTCGGCAAGAAGGACATTGAAAAAGTATGACTTTTTCTTTCTCAGCCATTCGACGCGCCGGCAATTCGCCTAAAATCATTCTCCTCGCAAGCGTTATCCTGTGCTTTCTCATTTCTCTCGTTGAAAAGTATATCCAGCAATACTGGCTTTACGTTTCCTACGATATCGGCATCAACATCATCCTGGCCGTCAGCTTGAATTTGATTAATGGGTACACAGGACAGTTTTCGCTGGGCCACGCCGGTTTCATGGCCGTGGGCGCCTACACCGCGGCGGTCATCACCAACCAATTTTCAAACGTGATTCCGGCCGTGGCTGGAGTCGTTTTTCCATTGGCGCTCATTGCCGGCGGGCTGCTCGCGGCCGTGGCCGGACTCATCGTTGGCATCCCCACCCTCCGGTTACGGGGAGATTATCTGGCCATCCTTACCCTCGGTTTCGGTGAAATCATTTGCGTCGTGCTTCAAAATATGGATTCCGTGGGTGGTGCGCGCGGATACCAGGTTTTCCACGGGTGGACGAATTTCTTTTGGGCCTTTGGTATCGCCGCCGTGACCATTTACATTATCGTCGCGCTGGTCCATTCGACTTATGGGCGCGGGTTTATTGCTGTGCAAGACGATGAAATCGCCGCCGCGGCCGTGGGTATCAATCCAGTTAAATACAAAGTCACCGCGTTCGTCATTGGCGCGTTTTTCGCCGGCGTTGCCGGGGGCCTGTACGCACATTCCAAGCAATATCTGACCCCGGACGGTTTTGGTTATATGAAATCCGTTGAAATCGTGGTCATGGTAATTCTGGGCGGCATGGGCAATACGCCCGGCGTGGTTCTGGCTGCAATTCTTCTGACGCTGTTGCCCGAAGGCCTGCGTTCGCTGCAGGACCTCGAGCACATTCCCGGCATCTCCGCTGAACGCCCACTTAGTTGGATCGGCAATACGCGAATGATAATTTATTCCCTGTTGTTAGTCGTGTTGATGCTGACGAGGCCGCAGGGACTTTTTAGAATTAAAAAGTAAAAAAAGGGATCGAAAATATCGCCATGCTGTTGCACCTCAATAAGGCCACGATTCGATTTGGCGGTTTGACCGCCGTCTCGTCGTTTGACCTGGAAATCGGCCGCAACGAACTGGTCGGCCTAATCGGGCCAAATGGCGCCGGCAAAACGACGGTCTTCAATCTCATCACCGGCGTCTATCAGCCGACCAGCGGCGGCATTTTCTTCGAGGACAATTCGATCGCCGGCTGCAAGGCACACCAAATCACCGCCGCTGGCATCGCGCGAACGTTTCAAAACATCCGGCTGTTCCCGTCCTTTACCGTTTTTGACAACGTGCGCACCGCCTTTCATCTGCGTTTGCGCGGGGACGCGCGGCACGCGCTTTGGCGCGGTAAAGGATATTTTGACGAAGAAAGGGAAGTTGCCGGCTGCGTATACGAACTCCTGGAAATCTTTCATCTGGGCAAATCCCGCGATGCCATGGCCAACAGCCTCAGTTACGGCGACCAGCGCCGGCTGGAAATCGTGCGCGCGCTCGCTACACGGCCCAAATTGCTGCTGCTGGATGAACCCGCAGCCGGCATGAACCCCAATGAAAAAGTCGAGCTGATGCGCCTGATTCAGTTCGTCAAAGACCGGTTCCAAATTTCCATTCTGCTCGTTGAGCACGATATGCAGGTGGTTATGGGAATTTGCACGCGCATCGCCGTACTGGATTACGGCGTGAAAATTGCCGAGGGCGCGCCCGCCGAAATCCGCGCCAATCCCAAAGTGATCGAGGCTTATCTGGGAGAGGAATCCAAAACGCCCAATGCTGGAAATTAAAAATCTCGCCGTGAATTACGGGGCCATTGCCGCCCTGCACGGCATTTCGCTGTCCGTGCCGGACGGCAAAATCGTTACGCTCATTGGCGCGAATGGCGCGGGCAAAACCACGACCCTCAAAACCATTTCCGGGCTGCTTAAACCCGCCTCCGGCGAGATCATCTATGACGGACAAAACATCGCCGGTCTCGCGCCACACCGCATCGTCGCGCGCGGCGTGTCGCAATCGCCCGAAGGCCGGATGATTTTCGCCAACCTCACCGTCCACGAAAATTTGCAACTCGGGGCGTATTTGGAAAAAAATCGTGAGACGATCCGACGCGAGCTCGAGCGCGTGTTTGTATTGTTTCCGCGGCTCAAGGAACGTGAAAAACAAATTGCCGGTACGCTAAGCGGTGGCGAGCAGCAGATGCTGGCCATTGGCCGGGCGCTGATGAGCCGGCCTCGGCTGTTGTTGCTCGACGAACCGTCGCTTGGGTTGGCTCCGCTTCTGGTCAAATCCATCTTCGAGAAAATCGTCGAAATCAATCGCCAGCAGAATCTCACCATACTGCTGGTGGAACAAAACGCGAACCTCGCCCTCGAGATTTCGCATTTCGCGTATGTCCTCGAAACCGGCAAAGTCGTCCTGCAAGGCGGTTCGGCGGAACTGCGGCAGAATCCCAAGGTCAAGAGCGCTTACCTGGGAGGGTGACCTTTCGGAATGCATCCGGTGGACCGTTCCACGGAAACAATTCCGGATGCAGCAAGTGAGCGAGCAATTCCACACCGTCCACGACGCGCGGACCGGGCCGCGCGAAATACGCGTTCGCATCTACGGCAAACACGCGGCCATCGCGCACCGCAGGCAAATCACTCCAGCCGGGTTGTCGCAAAAGTTGCTCGGCCTGATGAACGGCTCTGTCCGTAGCGAAACCACAGGGAGATACGATTAGAATTTCAGGGGACCATCTTTCGATATCCGCCCACGATACGCGGACAGAATCTTTGCCTCGTTTTCCCAAGGCGTCTTCGCCGCCGGCTATCTCGATCATTTCCGGCACCCAATGGCCGCAGCAATAATATGGATCCACCCACTCCAGGCAGAAAACGCGGGGTCGACTCGACAACGTTTTGGCCCTGTCAGCAATTCTTTGCAGGCGCGCGCGGGCATCGGCGATCCACGTTTCTGCCATCGCCGATTTTCCGATGGCCGCGCCCAGTTCTCGCATATTGTCGAAAATGTCTTCGATTGTATGCGGGCTGAACCAAAGAATTTGCGGCTTAACCGGCAGCGCCGCCAGCGCATGTGTGATCTCATTGCCCGACGGCGCGCATACCTGGCAGAGCTGCTGTGTCAGAATGTGCGTGGGTGCAATTTGTTCGAGCAGGCGTTCATCCACTTCATAGAGGCTTTTCCCGCTTCCGACCCGTTTCGCTACCGCCCCGTCAATTTCCGATAAGGTCATGGTTTCGAACAGTAACGCTGGTTTGACCACGACAGGCCTTGTCCTCGCCTCTGGCGGAAAATCACACTCGTGGGAAACGCCGGCCAGGAGATCGCCCGCGCCCAGCGCAAAAACCATTTCCGTCGCCGCAGGCAGGAACGAGATTAGACGAGGAGCGGTCATGATTGACGATTCTATCCCAGGCAGAAGATTTCGCCAACTTTCGCGTGTCTGCCCTTGCGAGAAGCGAGTATCTTTCTTAATGCTGATTTGCCGTGTATGAATAGACCATCCCGCTTTGGCATTGCCCGCAGCCTCTCCGTTTTACGGAGTGCGGCTATTGCCCTGGTCATTCTGTGCGCGCTCGCTTCCTGCAGTCGTGTTCGAAAAAGCCAGGTCGAAAATATTGACGATGCTGTGCAGAATGACGATTTGGCTAAAGTCAAAGCACTGCTTACCAGCAATCCTGCTCTGATTTGCAGCCGCGCCAAAGATTCGGACCCTGCCACGCCCGATTATGGCGGTTGGACACCGCTTCACTATGCCGCCGCATCCGGCCAAAGAGAGATTGCCGAGTTTCTGCTGGCCAATAAGGCCGACATCAATGCGGTGAGCGACCACGACGAAACGCCCCTTTCCATCGCGGCGGGTGATGGAAAAACAGACGTCGTTGACCTTTTGCTGGCAAGCAATGCGGAGGTAAATCCGCCCAAGGCAGACATCGAAAGACCTTTAGAAAACGCCGCTGAACACGGTGACGCGGCAATTGTGCTAATGCTCCTGGCAGCCAATGCCGACGTCAATGCCAGGGACTATTTCGGCGATTCGGCCGTCGATGAGGCAATCGTGTCCGGGCACCTGGACATTGTCGAAATGCTGCTGAACAGCCACGCCGATGTCAACGGCGCCGACTTCGCGCATGATACACCCCTCCATTGGGCCGTTCAGAGTTCCTTCACCAATATAACGCAGTTGCTGATCGACAGTGGCGCCAATATCAACGCGCGGGACACCAACGGCGCGACGCCATTATTTTTGGCCGCATCAGAAGGATATAAAGGCAACGTGGAAATTTTGCTGGCGAACAAAGCCGACGTCGATGCCAATGATAATAAAGGGAACACGCCTCTTGATATTGCAGAAGCAAATGGACACGCGGATATCGCCAATTTATTGCGCGAGCACGGCGGCCACAAATAGCGAAGGCGAAATTCAGCGCCGGTCGCGGCTCACACTCAGGAGATAGAGCAATTGCAACACGGCGGAAACCAGGCCGGCGACGTAAGTGAGGGCCGCGGCGTCCAAAACTTTGCTTACGCCTTCGCGTTCATGCTCATGGACGAGGCCCAGGCGAAACAACTGCTCTTTAGCGCGGCGGCTGGCATCATATTCCACCGGCAGCGTCACCAGCTGAAACACCGTGACGACAGCAAAGAGCCCGATGGCGATGGGAACTAAGGTGTGAGAAAGGCTATGGAAAATTATGCCCGCGAGAAAGATCCACATCCAGGACATGCTGGCGAATTGCGTGATGGGCACAATCGCCATCCGGACACCGAAGAGAGCGTAATCAGCCTGATGCTGTAATGCGTGGCCGGATTCATGCGCCGCCACGCCGACCGCAGCAATGGATTGCCCGTGAAAATTATCCGATGACAGGAACAGCGCCCGTTTCGTCGGGTCATAGTGATCGCTCAATTGTCCGGGAACTTCTTCGATCGGCACGTTGACCAGGCCCGCGCGGTCCAGGATTGTCCGCGCTGCCTGGGCGCCGGTCATTCCCGAGTCTACGCCAATCTGGCTATATTTACCGTAGGCATGGGACAACTTCGCTTGCGCCCAAATTCCCAGCAAAATGCCGGGCAGGGCGAATAAAAAATACATTGGATCAAATCCAAACATCATAACTCAAGTTAATAGACACGTAGGCGCGTTATTCATTCAATTCTTCCAACGTAGCGCAAATAAAGCACAAATTGCCGGAAGCTTCAAGGGTTCGGGGCGAATTTTACCAGGTGACGATGCCTGTGCGGTCAGGACAACGACATGAGAGTGTAGCATCGTTTATGGAATGCCGTCACCCAACAGTCCATAAAATCCATTAATCCGAGGTTCTCTACGCCGCCACCGCCTGGGCAGCAGCCAGGTCGGCCTTGCGCTGGCGCAGGCTTCGGAAGAACTCATATCCTTCGCGGCAGCGGCGAACCATAATGTCCTTGTCCTCAAGCATCGTTTTGATGATGCGCAGAATCGGTTTTGGGCGCAGATAATAGGTACGATAAAATCGGTCTACTGCCTCAAAAATTTCTTCTTTGGACGCTTCCGGATATTCAAGGGTGCTCTGCTGAAAACCGTCGCCTTCCACGAGGTCGGTTTTGTCCTTTTTCACGAACCAGCCGTTCAATTTGGCCTGCTCATAAAGTTCGGTGCCGGGATACGGCGCGGCCAACGAAACCTGAAGGCTGAAAACATCGAGGTCTTTCGCAAAATTAATCGTTTGCTCGATTGTTTCTTTGGTTTCAACGGGCAGGCCCAGAATGAACGTGCCGTGAATGACAACTCCGGCCCGATGGCAAGCCTTCGTAAAGCGCCGCATTTCGTCAGTGGTGACTCCCTTTTTAATGCGCTTGAGGGTGTCGTCGTTGCCGCTTTCGTAGCCCACCAGGAACAGGCGCAAGCCGTTTTCCCTGAAGCTCCTGATAGTATCGTAATCCAGGTTGGCGCGGCTGTTGCAACTCCACGTCAAACCCAATGGACCGAGTTTTTTGGCGATCTCGCGGGCGCGCGGCAAATTTGCGGTGAACGTGTCGTCATCAAAGAAGAATTCCCGCACCTGCGGAAACAATTTCTTCATATAGGCCATTTCGTCGGCCACATTCTGCGGCGAGCGAACTCGATATTTATGTCCGCCGATGGTTTGCGGCCACAGGCAAAAGCTGCATTGGGCCGGACAGCCGCGGCCGGTGTACAGGCTCACGTAGGGATGAAGAAGATAACCGATAAAATAATTTTCGATCTTCAAGTCCCGCTGGTAAACATCCGCCACCCACGGCAGGGCGTCCATGTCCTGAATCATTTCGCGTTCGGGATTATGGACAATTTTTCCGTCCCGGTTTTTATAGGACAGACCGGCAATCGTTTCGAAAGGACGGCCTTCGGCGACTTCCTTACAGGTATAATCAAATTCCTTGCGTCCAACCCAATCAATGGCGGGCGAGGTCTTGAGCGTTTCGGTGGGCAAAACCATCGTGTGCGCGCCAATAAAGCCGATTTTGGTGTCGGGCTTTTGCTGTTTAATGGCCTCGGCCACTTTACAATCGTTTTTCAGCGAAGGCGTTGAGGTGTTGATGATGACGTGGTCGTGGTCTTTGGCGACGGCCAGACACCCGGCCAGGTCCACATCGTGCGGCGGACAATCCAGCAACCGCGAATTGGGCGTGAGCGCGGCCGGCTGCGCCAGCCACGTGGGATACCAAAACGAAGTGACTTCGCGGCGCGCCTGGTACCGCGCGCCCGCGCCGCCGTCAAAGCCATCAAACGACGGTGGTGAAAGATATAGAGTTTTGCTCATGAAAAATTTATGCGTATTTTAATAAAGTTTGCGGGCGCATCAATCGCGGACTTTTTGCGGCCAATAGAGCTTTGGCAACCTGCTGCAAACTTCCCAGCCGCTGGTTAATCTCGGCGTGAAGTTGCACTCCATTATCGCTTTTAAATCCAAACTCACTCATTTTTATACCTGCGCTTTTGGCCATTTGAACAAGCCAGTCTTCCAAACGTGGACTCAGCACTATTATACGATTATTTCCCTCTTCGTCTATCAAAACCGGAATGCCTTGATCCCGGGTCTGTACTTGCAATGTTTTGAATCGGGGGCAGCGCCGTTCCCGTATATTCGTCAGACAGCTGAATCCTTCGGAAATTCTTAACTCCTCAAACTCTTCCCCAGTTGTTTTTCCAGGATCCGCAAGGGAGACTTTTCCGGTTGCGCCATGCCGTCCACGTCCAAATAAAACGTCTGCTCAAACTGGTGTTGACCGGCTGTGACGGCATGCGGGACTGAGTCGGTAAAAACGGCCCAGGTAGATAACGCGGGAAAATCAAAGTTGCTTTGCGGGCAGTTCCGCTGATAGGTCTCGTCCGCCTTCATGGCGTCGTGCAGGCCCAGCATATAGTGATCATAAAGGCTGCGCCGTCCCCGGGTGATTCGGAATAATTGCATGAACATCAGTGAGCCGGGCGCGGGCGGCCGGACGGAGGCGGCGAACCGCGCGGCGATCTGGTCGAACGGTTCGCCAATGCGCCAGCACCTGGGCCGGCCCGAGGGATTGACGTTGCTGAATACGCGCAAAATTCTTTTTCCGTTTAACGGTGTCGTTGGAAAACTGTCCACGTGCAGCCGCGTGTCGTCCTTACGCCAGGATTGGGCTCGGCCGGCGGCCTCAACGGGGCGCAAGCTCGCCCGGCCCATGGTGAGCCTGGCCTTGTAGGCAGCGAGGAGATTCTCGACAAGCGCCTTCGCCTGACCGCAGAAACGGTGCATCATTTCAGCGACGGCAGATTTGTCCGCATCCGAACAGGCGCAATGGCCGATTTTTCGGGTGGCGAAATTGTAGCTGACATTCTTGGAGTCGCCCACGAGGTCGGGCGTGAGGAAACGGGCCTCGGCGCCAGTGAGGGTAAACGCAAGCTGTGGAAAAAACAAAACCTTGCCGTCCTCGAGCGCAGTTACCGCCATTTCCTGGGAATCCCGGGCCGGGGTCTTGTCCCATTCGGTGATTGGAAATTGAATCGTCGGCTGCATAACAGCCACCTGGTCGCTATTGGTTGTTATTGTTCCTTGCATAACCCCTGAAGATAGAGGTTTTGGGGAATCCTTTCAACTGTTACTGTTACGATCACGGTCCACCGTCCACGAATGTCGTGACTCAGGACTCAGAACTGTGGACTCAAGGCTATGGACTATCTTTATTACACGAAGAACTTCAGCCAGGGCAGCTTCGACTTCGATCTCAGCCGTGGGTAACCCAGCCGCTCCGGGGGTGAGGACCCAATCCGGATGGCCGTACGGACATTCCTTTGCGCGTAAGTGCTTCATCAGGATAACTCGGCAGCCGGCGGCGTTAGCCATGTGGAGCAGACCGGTGTCCGGTCCGATGATCAGACCGCAACGCGCCGCCAGACTGCACGACGTCAGCATATCGGTTCCGGCAGCGACCGGGAAATGTTCCTGCATTGCCGGCTCCAGCCTCGCGCGATCCGCCGGGCCGCCGCCGAACAAAATCTGGATCTCCAAACTGCGCAGCCGCCGAACGAGCGCCATCCATTTTTCCAGCGGCCAATCCTTTCCCGGAGTGCTGGTGAAAGGCTGGATAAATACAGAGGGCCGGTCCGATCTCAGCCCGAATTGGAGGGAAAGCCGTTCCGCTGCCATCTGATTTTCCGCTGGCAACTCAAAATTATTTTCGGGATGACTGGTATCCAATCCGCACTCGGCGAGAAGTTGCAACTGCGCGTCCACCGGATGCGCCTTTTCATCCCTGGGAAACGCGCATGTATAGGCCCAGGCTCGGGAGGCGCGGTGCACCAACCCCCAGCGTTGCGGCGCGCGCGTCAGCCATGAGAGCAATGCCGTTTCGCCGTAACTTTGGAAGTCCACCACAATATCATAACGCGTCCCGGAGATGCCGCGCCAAAGATTCAGGAGTTCCGCCAATCCGCCCTGATGAAACCGTTTTAGCCGTTTGCGGTCCAACACAAGGATTTCGTCGGCCACTGAAAAACTTTTGACCAACGGCACAAATTCCGGCGAGGTCAGGTAGGTGATGCGGCTGTCTGGGAACTTTGAGCGCAGGCACCGCAGCGCCGGGAGGGTAAATATGACGTCGCCGATGGATTTCCAGCGAATCAGTAAAATATTTTTTGGTGCGTGGCCCTTTGCCGAAGGAAGATTTCTGTTCGGACCCTCGCGCATCGTTTACCTGGCGCCGTTTTCCAGCTTCTGGCCGGTGCCGGAAGGGGCTCCCTCGGACGGCGGTTCAGCTCCATTGCGTGAGAATGCGCCGCGCGCCCCGGCCGCGGGCGAGTTAATGATCGCCTTTGCCTCGGCCAGATGGCCTTTGCCAATCGTCACGCCGTTGAAAGCGCGCTTCTCGAGCTCCGGCGAGTACGGGTGCGGTTTCGGATGCTCAAAAAAGTTGAATTTGATGTTTTTCCAGTTGTCGCCGCGCTGGTAGTTCGTGCCGAGCGCGCCGCTGGGATCGTAACCGCAATGGACCATGCAATTCTCACAGCGCGAGTCGCGTGCCACGCCGTTCACCACGCCGTATTTTTCCCAGTTCACCTTTTCGAGCATTTCCTGATAACCGTTGTAATGGCCGTCGGTCATCAAATAGCACGGGGCTTTCCAGCCGCGGACGTTGAAGGTGGGGATGGCCCATGCCGTACAGGTCAGTTCACGCTTACCGGCCAGAAATTCCTGATATACAGGTGTGCCGAAAATCGTGAATGCTTTGCCCCAGTCCATGATTTTTGCAAACTTTTTGCGCGTCATATCGCGCGTCAGGAAAAAGTCTTTGGGATCTTTTCCGAGCCGCTTGACCATGTCCTTTTTGGCGGCGTCATAGTCATAACCGGGCGAAATAGTGTGGCCATCCACCTGAAGCGACGACAGGAATTTGAACATGTCCTCAATTTCCTGGACGTCGGTTTCCTTATAAACGGTGGTATTGGTGGCGACCTGATAGCCAAGAATTTTGGCCATGCGGATGGCGGCGACGCATTCTTTAAATACCCCTTCGCGTTCCACAATTAAATCGTGGGTAAATTCCAGGCCGTCCACGTGTACGTTCCAGTACATCCAATTCGTCGGCCGGATGACGGTCTTTTTCCTCGCCGCGTCGTCAGATTTGCGGATGGCGTCGGCTTCTTTTTCTGAAATCAGGTTTTGTTCGAGCAGCTTCTTGACTTTCGGTTCAGCTTCAGCATCATAGACACTGGCGAGGTAGTCCTTCATTTTTTTCCGCATGAACATGCCGTTCGTGCAGACGTAAATGACGCGTCCCTGGTGCAACAGGCCGGCGATCAATTCTTCAATTTTGGGGTAAATGAGGGGCTCTCCGCCACAAATGCTCACCATGGGGGCTTCGCATTCGACAGCCGCGGCGAGGCATTTATCCAGGGGCACCATGTCCTTCAGGCTGGTGGAATATTCACGGATACGGCCGCAACCCGTGCAGGTGAGGTTGCAGGTATGAAGAGGCTCCAGCTGAAGCACCATCGCAAACTTCGGTGTTTTTCGAAGCTTGTGTTTGATGATGTGACTGGCAATTTTCTTTGTCAGCGCGAATGGAAATCGCATAGGAGTCTTGACGCTTTATTTAGCTGAAGCGAACACGGGATCGTTGGGGTGTAAAATGCCCGGTGCATTGGTCGCGGGCGGAGTGTCATTCCTCAACAGTCCCGGTAAAAAAAACGAAGCGGGCGAAACGGTGGTGCCGGCATTGACGCCCCCGCAGCCGCTCAAAAACAAGGGCAGCGCGAGAGCCGGTATTGCCAGCCACAATAATTTCCAATTTAATCTCACTTCGGTACTATAGTGGAAATCGGCCCGATGGCAAACAATTAAAATGTTTGCAGAAGATTGAGGGCTGAAGTGTTTGTGGCTCTCGTGCCAAAGAAATGAAAAGTAATAAATCAACCGCGGGACGCGCGGCGGACATGGCGCCCATGCGCCTTGTTGCGGCCTTCGCCCTTGCGCTCGCCTGTTTCCTGGCGATGGCCGTCAACGTGTCAGCCGATAACGACCAGGACGGGGCGTTCGCTCAACGCGCCGAGGCCGCGTTTAACCAGTCCGAGGCCTTATATCGAGCCCAGATGGATAATCCCGTGGCCGCCTGGGAATATGCCCGCGCCTGTTATGATTGGGCCGATTGGGCGACGAACAAGGCTCAGCGCGCTGGCATCGCTAAAAAGGGCATTGCCGCGTGCCAACAATCGCTTCTGTTTACCAATTCCGCCGCCGGGCATTATTACATGGCCATGAACAAGGGGCAGCTCGCGCGCAGTGAAACCCTGGGTGCCCTCAAGCTGGTCCATGAAATGGAGCACGAATTTCTGGCGGCGGCCGGCCTGGACCCTGGAGCTGATTTCGCCGGGCCGGAGCGCGGATTGGGGTTGCTTTATCGTGACGCACCCGGCTGGCCCATGAGCATCGGCAACCGTTCGCGGGCGCGCCAGTTCCTGGAAAGCGCCGTGACGATCGAGCCCAATTATCCGGAAAATATTCTGAATCTGGCTGAAAGTTATCTGAAATGGGGTGACAAAGCTGGCGCGAGAAAGGAATTGGATGCCCTGGACACTCTGTGGCCGGCGGCGCAAAAGTCCCTGAACGGCCCGCATTGGGAATGGAGTTGGTCCGATTGGTCCAGCCGCCGCGACGTCCTGCGGCAGTCGGTCGACCAGTGACGCATGTTCAGCAAAAACCGCTCAAAAATTTCTTAATAAAACCGTTGCAATCGGTCGCCGACTTGATATAGTTTGCGTTCCATTTTAAGAAAAAATGCCGACAATCAACCAACTCGTTCGCAAAGGCCGGCGCAAAGTCCAGTATAAGTCCAAGTCGCCGGCGCTGGAAAACTCACCGTTCCGCCGCGGCGTGTGCATTCAGGTCATGACCCGCACGCCCAAAAAGCCGAATTCGGCCATGCGCAAGGTCGCCAAAGTGCGCCTCACCAATGGCTACGAAGTCATCGCCTATATTCCCGACGAGGGCCACAATTTGCAGGAACACTCGATCGTGCTCGTGCGCGGAGGCCGTGTTAAGGATTTGCCCGGCGTTCGTTATCATATCGTCCGCGGCACGCTGGACGCCGCGGGAGTCGAGAAACGCAGGGTCAGCCGTTCCAAATACGGCGTGAAACGGCCTAAAGAGAAAGCCGCAGCCAAACCCGCGGCCTAAGTACGTTACGCTTTAACGCTTTAATATTTCTACGATCTCATGTCCCGACGACGACAAGCAACAAAACGGACCATCGCCAAAGATGGAAAATTTCACAGCGCCCTGGTTACCCGCCTGGTCAACACCGTAATGATTTGCGGAAAGAAAAGCACGGCGCAACGGATTGTGTACGGCGCTTTCGACACGATTTCCGAGAAAAACCCGGCCAGCAATCCCATCGAGATTTTGCAACGGGCGGTGGACAACGCCAAACCGCGCATCGAGACCAAGGCCCGCCGCGTGGGCGGCGCGACCTACCAGGTGCCCATGGAGATTCCCTCTGACCGCCAAAATGCTCTCGCATTGCGTTGGATTGTGGATTTTGCAGACTCGCGCAAGGGTATTTCCATGCGCGACGCTTTGGCATCGGAGATCATGGAAGCCTACCAGGGCCAGGGCAATGCCATCCGCAAGCGCGACGAAGTGCACAAAATGGCGCAGGCGAATAAGGCGTTTGCGCATTTCCGCTGGTAAAGCACGCTGAAACGTTAAATCGTTGAAATTTGAAACGGGCGCCAATGCGGCGCTCGTTGCATTTCGGGCTTTCACTTTCACACCGACAGGTGCTAACCCGTTTCAATGATTCAACTTTTTGACGTTTCAACTTCTTCAGTTGCATTGGCGAAGTTTTGGTCTAACGTGCAGGGACGAAGATCGTTCAAATGCAACGCGGCCTTTACATGTTGTTCGTGGCGGGAATGTTCAAGGTGTCGGTCTTCGCTCCAACTGCATACGCTATGGATACAAACAAAACTGAAACTGCGGATTTTGGAGGCGGCTGTTTTTGGTGTATGGAAGCCGTTTTTGAACGGGTGCCGGGCGTCGTATCCGTCACCAGCGGCTTCGCCGGGGGCACTACGCCAAACCCGACGTACGATGAGGTTTGCACCGAAACCACCGGTCATGCAGAAGTGACCGAAATCGTGTTTGACCCATCGAAGGTTTCTTACAGCCAGTTGCTGAATGTTTTTTGGCAGGCGCACGATCCCACTACTTTGAACCGTCAGGGCGCCGATGAGGGCACTTCCTACCGTTCCATTATTCTGTATCGCGACAAAAAACAGCAACTCGAAGCGGAACAATCCAAGCTGGCGGCCCAGCAAAACTTCAAAAACCCGATTGTAACCGAGATTGTGCCACTCAAAAAATTCTATCCGGCCGAAGATGACCACCAAAAGTACTACGATAATCACACGAACGCCGGATACTGCCAGGTCGTCATCACTCCCAAGCTTGAAAAGCTGGAGGATAAAAAGGTCATCCAGACCGAGCCGCAGACGAAGCGATAAAAACGTTGAAATCACGGCAGTGCCACAGGCGATAAAGCGCTGAAACGTAACGGAAACTGCGCTTGTTTTTTAATTCTTAGTTTTTATCTTTGGTACGCGCCACCGCAATAACCGTATTCGTTCCCGCATCCCATCCTCCTCCCAGCGCCTTATAAAGTTGGACTAAATCCAGAGAAACCGCCTGCTCACTTTGCACCAACGCATCCTGCTCCGTGTACAAGGCCGATTCGGAGTCCAATACATTCAGAAAATCTGCCAGCCCATTTTTATACAGTTGCGTGGACAATTGCACGGCCTGCTGATCGGCATTTACTGATCGAGAGAGCGATTCACGACGAACTTGTTCGCGGGCATAAGCTGTTAAGGCATTCTCCGCATCTTCCAACGCGGTCAGCAGCGTTTGCTTGTAATTATTCAGCGCCTGTTCCTGCCGCGCATTTTGGACGTGGATATTGGCCACGATGCTTCCCGCCTCAAATAGTTCCCATTGCACTGTCGGGCCGGCGTTCCAATAACGGCTGGCATACTCAAACCAATTGTTCGCGGAAATACTTTGGAGGCCGACAAGGCCCGTCAGCGAAAATTTCGGATATAAATCAGCTTTAGCCGCGCCGATTTGCGCCGTTGCGGCGGCCAATTGCCACTCAGCCTGCCGAATATCGGGCCGGCGATAAAGCAAGTCCGACGGCAACCCCACCGGCACCAGCGGCGGCGTCAATGGAATCTGTTTGCGCGCGGACATTCTCTCCACCAATGCGCCTGGCGGTTGGCCGAGCAGGACGGCCAGATGAAAAACCGATTCGTCGAATCCCGTTTGCAACGAGGGCACCTCCGCCTCGGTGGCGTTGAGCAATGCGCGCGCCTGTTGCGCGTCGAGGTCGCTGCTCAAGCCATTTAAGAAGCGGTTGGTGGTCAGGTCCAGGGAATCCTGTTCTACCTTGATATTGTCCTGTGCAATGAGCAGGCGCTGCTGGTAGGCGCGCGCGTCGATGTAATTGCGGGCGACTTCGGCCAGCAGAGAAGTCAGGACGTTGGTCTCGCTGTATTCGGCGGCGCCAAGTTGCGCATTGGCCGCCTCAACCGCGCGTCGTGTGCCGCCGAAAATGTCCAATTCCCACGCGGCATCGAAGTCCGCGTTGTAAAGGTTGTAATCCAGGGGAATGCCGGGGAAGCCGGCTAAAGGAGGATACTGATTCTCTCCATAACGATTGCGGCTGTAGCCGCCGGAAGCGCCGAGGGAAGGCCATAGGCCGCCGGAAACGACGGCTTTTTCCGCGCGGGCTTCGCGCACGCGCGCCTCGGCGACACGAAGCGTTAAATTGGATTGCACAGCCGTGGCGATGAGCGAATCCAGATTTGTATCATTGAAACTCTTCCACCATATCGCCAGATCAACGGGTGCATTTGTTTCGCCGCGTGCCAGGCGAGACGTCCATTCCGCGGGCGTTGAAGCTTCGGGCGATTGATAGTTCGGCCCCACGGCGCAACCGGTGAGGAGGGCAAGGAAAATTGAAAGGCCGGCCAATCCCACCCTCCACACTCCAGGACGCAAGCGCGCAGCCCACGGTTCATGGACCAGACCTGCGATATCGGGTTTGTTGAGGCACCTCACGTTTTCGCCATCCCCTCCGTTTTGTTCACAGAATTCAGCAAATGAAGAATGGATTCCACCGTTTCTTCGTCGCCGATGGCTGTGTTAAACATGGCATGATACAGTTCGCGGTTCGGCCAGTCGTGCCCGAAATAATGTTTCACAAACTTCCGGCGGTCTTCGTCCTGGGTATCCACCAGTTCAAGCGCCTCTTTTTCGTTGCCGCCAACTCGCTTGAGAATACGGTGATACTTGAGGTCACGCGAAGCATACAGGAAAACGGATAGAATATCCGTGCGTTCGCGCAGGAAATACGGGGCGCCGCGACCGACGATAATGCAGGGCCGGCTTTCCGCGGCTTTTTTGACAACGTGTTCGATGATGCACACCAAACGGTCCGTGTCCAAAACGGCCAGGTCAGGCGAGGGCAAATGGCGGTCGAAACTGCCACGCCAAATGAGATTGATCAACCGGTGCAGCAACGGGTCTTTGCGCAACTCCCGTTTGCGGCAGATATCAACGGGCATTTTTGCGAGCCGGGCGATTTCCTGGCTTAATTCATCATCAAACAATTTCCATTGCAACCGCCGGGAGAGGATTTCAGCGATGGTCATGCCGCCTGCGCCGAATTCCCGGTCTATGAGAAGGATTTGTTTCATGGCATTATTCACCCGCCGACACGTGGTGCACGATTCGCGGTTTTTCGTAAAGGAGGATAATGAAAAGAGAGAAGACGCAGAGACACGCCACGAAGAAAAAGACGTTCATAAACGACCAGTAATTGGCCTGTTGGACCAAAGTATTATAGAGAAGGGCGCGGGCCCGGTCCATGGCGTCCACCGGGCTAAAGCGTTGCTCGAAAATACTTTGCGCCGCCGCGGATGCCTTCAAGAATTGGGGGTTCAGCGGAGAGAGAAATTTGACCATGTGGAACTGATGGACTTGCGCGAGCCGCTGTTGAAAGGTGGAAACCAGTGAGAGTCCAATGCTGCCACCGACGTTGCGAATCAAATTCTGAAGTCCGCTGGCGTTGCCGATTTGTTCCTGCCGAAGCGTGCCCACCGATAGTGTTGTAAGGGGGACAAAGAGAAGGCCCGAGCCGAAGCCGGCCAGAATATTTGGCCACACAACGCTGCCCATGGAAATTTGGAGTGTCAATCGGCACAACATATAGCTGGCAACAGCGCTGAACGCGAACCCCAACGCCGCCAACACGCGGGCATCAATGCGGCTGACCATCGCCCCTACAAAAAACAATGCGCAGAACGCCCCGACCCCTCGCGGGGCGACGCTCAATCCGGACTTGAAGGCGCTGTAACCCATGAGCGATTGCAGGAAGAGCGGCTGCAGGGTAATCAGGGCATAGACCATCATGCCAAACAACGCGAGCATAACGGCACTGACGGCGAAGTTCCGGTTCTTCAAAACGCGCAAGTCCACGAGCGGATGCCTCGCGGTGAGTTCGCGAACGATAAACCCGATAAAGCATGAAACGCAAATGACGGCAAACCACCGCAGCCAGATTGCGCCAAACCAGTCATCATCCTGGCCCTTGTCCAATACGATTTGGAGCGTGCCAAGAGCCAGCGCGATCAAGCCAAATCCAATGCCGTCAAGCGGCACGCTTTTTCCGGCATGGACCCAGGGCGGGTCTTCCAGCACCACCGACATCAAAAAGACCGCCAGGATACCCACCGGCAGATTGATATAAAACGTCCAGCGCCAGGACCAATTGTCCGTCAGCCAACCGCCCAGCGTGGGACCGACGATTGGCGCCACAACGATGGCGAGGCCAAATACGGCCGTGGCCGCACCGCGTTTGGCCGGGGGAAAACTTTCCAGCAAAATGGCCTGTGATAGCGGCTGCATCGCGCCGCCACCAATGCCTTGCAACACGCGAGCGGCGACCAACCCCGTCATGCTCGTGGCCAGGCCGCAAAGCAACGAGGCCACTGTGAAAATGGCCGTGCAGACGATGAGAAATTTTTTGCGTCCAAAAAAGCCCGAGAACCAGGTGCTGGCCGGCAGCGTGATCGCGTTGGCCACGAGATAACTCGTGAGCACCCAGGTGGATTCGTCCTGTGTCGCGCCGAGGTTTCCCGCGATGTAGGGCAGCGCCACGACGGCAATAGACGTGTCGAGGACGACCATGAACGTGGCCAGCATGACCGCCAGGGTAATCATCCAGGGATTAGCCCGCGGGGTCCAGTGCCCCGCCGTCATGGAGGCGGAGTCGCTCATTTGACTTTTACCGTAGGTTCGACGGACAGGCCGGGAGAAATATCCAGTTCGGCCGGCAGATCCTCATCAAACACGATTTTGACCGGCACGCGTTGGACGATCTTGACGTAATTGCCCACGGCATTTTCCGGCGGCAACAAGCTGAACCTGGCGCCGGTGCCGGCCTGCAGGCTGTCAACGTGGGCCCTGAAAGTTTGCTGCGGGTAAGCGTCCACGTGTACCGAGACCGGCTGGCCCGGACGCATGAAGGTCAATTGTGTTTCTTTGAAGTTGGCGGTGACCCAGACATTCGTCGGGACCAGCGCAAACATCGCCTGACCCGGCTGAAGATAGTTTCCGGGCTGGACCGATCGGGCGGTGATGCGCCCGGGAAATGGGGCGACGATTCTTGTGTAGGAAAGATTTAATTTAGCCTGGTCCAGGCGCGCCTGCGCCTGAAGGACGGCGGCCTCGGAGGACTCGACTTCAGCCTTGCTCAACGTCACCTGGGCCTCGGCAGACTTGACCTGGCTTTGCGCCGATTGAAGATCCGCATCCGCCGATCGGGCCTCCGCCTGCGTCTGATCGTAAGATGTTTTCGAAATGGCCCGGCTTTCCACCGATTGATAGCGCTTAAGGTCCGCCATCGCGCGCGCGTTTACGGCTTCCGCCGAAACCACTGCCGCCTGGGCCTGTATCACTTTCGATTCACTCACATCCACTTGCGCTTTAGCGGAATCAACCTGGCTTTGCGCCTGTGCCAGATCCGCGCGGGCCTGCGCGACGGCCGTCTCATAATCGCTGGGATCAATCTCCACCAGCAGGTCACCGGTATTTACTTCCTCGTTGTCCCTGATTAAAAGCTCAATGACCGGGCCGGCCACACGCGGGGCGATCAAGGTAGTGTAGCCGTCAATAAACGCGTCGTCCGTGTCCACAAACGGAGCAATGTAGCGGATGTAATAAAGAACAAAGGCGACCAGGACTACCAGGGCTATCACTCCTCCAATAATCGGCTTACGGTAATTCCGCCTTCTCGGTGGCGGTGGTGATGGCAGCGGTTCCCGAGGCGGAGTTCCCTCAGGTTTGCTAGATTTGTCCTCCATAATTTTTCAGAATAAAAAACTATGGCGATGGTAATGCTGAGTATCACTGAAGTCAATGGAAGACAACCAGCTATGCGAGAGAAATAAATGGATTAGTGGATTGCTGGATGGTTGGGTGAGTGCGTCCAACAACAATCCATTAATCCACCAATCCGACGAGCCTTTAGGAACGCCGCAATTCGTCCGGCGTCAAAACAACCTCAAGCTTCTCCGTGTGCCGGATGATTGTAAACGCCGTCGGAATCCCAATAGCCTGGGCGACGAGATGCTGATGCAATTCGTCGATGCTCGAAACTGGTTCGCCCGCGAAGGCGACAATGACGTCGCCCTCGCGCAAACCGGCGCGGCTGGCGGGACTCCCCGGCTCGGTGCCTGTGACCAACACCCCGGATTCAGCGGCGAGGCGATGGAAGCGCACCACCCGCCGGTGAATTGGGACGTTCTGCCCAATGACGCCAATCCAACTGCGCCGGATCCGCCCATCCTTGATGAGCCAGGCCGCCACGAATTCAGCGGTATTGCTGGCGATGGCAAAACAAATTCCCTGCGCTGGAAGAATGACCGCCGTGTTGACGCCAATGACTTCTCCGCTTGAATTCACGAGCGGCCCGCCGGAATTACCCGGATTCAACGCCGCGTCAGTCTGAATGACGTTGTCAATCAGTCGGCCGGATTGTGAGCGCATGGAACGGCCGAGCGCGCTCACGACTCCGGCTGTCACCGTTTGCTGAAATCCAAACGGGCTGCCGATTGCGATGGCGATTTGGCCAACGCGAATTGAATTTGAGTCAGCGAGGTGCGCATGCGGCAATTGCTGCGCGGCATTGATTCGGATCACAGCCAGATCCGCCTCCGGATCTTCGCCAATCAGAGTGGCTGCAAAAATCTGGCCGTCGGCCAGCGTTACTTCCAGCTTGTCCGCGCCATGGACGACATGGCTGTTGGTCAAAATGAAACCATCCGGGGCAATGATAAAGCCGGAGCCGGAGCCGCCGGATTCCTGACCGGGCCGGCCATCCCGGCCGGTCGGTTTGTGCACCCGAATGTTCACAACGGATGGGCCTACCTTGCCGACCACATTGGTGATCGTGCGCGAATAGCTATCCAGCAATTCCCTATCGTCTATGGGCGGAGGCTGGACTGGCGGCTCAACAACCGCGGTGTCAGTACTAAACGCGCGGACAATATCCGCCGTTCTCCGTCCCTGATATTTAGTTGGAATTTTCATAACTGTCTCCTCACACTCTCACCAGGACATGGTCCCGTGAGAAACGTACTTTCTTTGCCTGCGAATATTTGTCCGTCGCGGCGCGGTAACCCGCAGTGGCGGCCACGACAGTGCTCAGGCCCTGTTTGTTCAATCCCAAAATCTCGTCGTATTTCGGGGGTTCAATGCCTTCCATGGGACAGGCATCAATGCCCAGGAGCGCTGCGCTCGTCAGAAAAGTGCCCAGCGCGATATATACCTGATTCGAGGCCCAGGCATTGCGCTCGGTGTCGCCGAGGCGTTTGATCAGGCTGCCGACCATCATCTCGCGGTATTGGCCCAATGCTTCGCGCGGCACGCCACGAACTTCACAGATACGACCGAGGTGATCATCGATGTCCCGCTCGCAAAGATTTTTCTTGATGGCAAAAACGACAAGATGCGAAGCATCAGCGATCTGGCGTTGTCCCCATGACACGCCGACCAGCTTTTCTCGAATGGCCGGGTCCGTGACGACAACGAACTTCCACGGCTGCAAACCAAAGGATGAAGGCGTGAGAACTAGGGCCTCCTCAAGGGAAGCCCACTCCTGAGCGCCGATTTTGCGCTGGGGATCGAATTGCTTCGTGGCATAGCGCCAGTTTAATTGTCCAATGAGTTGGTTAGGGTCAATCGCGTTCATATTATCTGGTTAATTCGTTGTTGCCGGCGCGGCCAGTTTCTCCAATTTGGAAACAATCGCCCGTTTGGCGACAAAGCCAACGGTCTGGTCCAGCACCTTTCCGCCGACAAAATACAGCAGTGTCGGGATGGATTGAATGCCAAAACGCTCGGCCAATTCCGGACTATCCTGAATGTTGACCTTGGCAACTTTCACGCGCCCGGCCTGTTCGGCGGCGATTTCATCGATCACCGGCCCAAGCATTTTGCAGGGCGGGCACCATTCGGCCCAAAAATCCAACAGGACGGGTTCACGCGACTGGATAACCTCCTGCTCAAAGTTCGTCGCATTGATTTCAATTGTCTGTTTCATATCTACAAATTCGTTAATTATTCATTGTTCATCCGGCAACACTGTCTGTCATAAGAGCGAGCGCTGTCGTTTATTCCACCGCACCGTCTTTTCAATTTTTTCCACGGCCAAATCCGGGAAGACCAGTTGCGGATACATCGTCTGCCATGCCAGAGCTTCGGCTTCATTCACCGCCAGGCGAAGCAAGCGTTCGTGGACGGCCACCGTCATCCGGGCCTCGGCCAAAATGGCTTCGCGGGTGTTGCGGATTTGCGCCATCATTCTGTCATAACACGCCCGGCACGCCTTGCTGAAGGCCGTCCCGCCCATCCCGATCCGTTCATTCGTTTTCATATATCCCTTTTCCTTTCTCTTCATATTAATGTAACATCTATGATTACATATTCGCACAAAGGTTTTTTGTGTCAAATGCTCTTTTCCGTGCAACCGCAGCGTGTTTTCAGGGACTCGATCACGTCGGCCAGCGTGGTCTTTTCCAGGTCCCGCTCCATCGCCCGTTGCGCGGAAGTGAACAATTCCTCCAGCATTTCGCGCATGCATTGACCTACGGGGCAGTCCGGATTTGGCTTTCGCGAGGGCGTGGCAAACGTTTCCGCCACTTCTACAGCCCGAAAAACCTGCGCCATATTGATGCGCCTTGGCGCACAATTGAGCCGCGAGCCTGCCCCGGCCCCTTTGCACGTGTCCACCAGCTTGGCCCGCTGCAAGGCCAGCAACAACCGCCGGACGATGACTGGGTTGGTGTTAATGCTGCCAGCCAAAAACGCGGATGTCACCCGGTCGCCCTCCTTATACGCCAAGAGGGCGAGCACATGAACAGCCATGGCAAATCGGCAACTGGTTCGCATTGGTTTAACGTAACATTTGTGATTACAAACGTCAACCGGTATGCTGTGGCAACGCTACTGGTCAAGGGGCCGCCATTGGTTGGGGGATGGAGATGGAACGATGATCCAATATTGCAGATCATCCTAACGAACGGCCGGCGGTCAGGGAAGCGGCGCTCCGAGTCTCGAACACTCAAACGCTTCCACTTCCTTTCAACGCCTCAACGATTCAACGCTTCAACGCCGCATTCTGTGGGCGCACTGACTGTCTTTCCGAGTTGTTCGTGTATTTTGGCCAAAGTGTCTTCCACGGTGAGGCCGTATTTTTTCCGCAATTCGTCCTGCGACGTGGCGTGTTCGATGAATTGGTCGGGCCAGCCAATCCGGATGACCGGGGTTGTTACCGCGGTCTCGCTGAACAATTCCAGGACGGCCGAACCGTAACCGCCCATGAGCACGTGATCCTCCAGAGTCACAACCAGGTCCGCCGCGCGGCCCAAAAATTCATGCACTCCCGCGTCGATCGGCTTGGTGAACCGCGGATTGATCACGGCACAATCGAAGTGATCGGCGGCCAGCGTGGCGGCCTTGCGAGCGAGCGAGTTCATATTACCCAGGCCGAAGAAGGCGACCTTCTTCTTCCCGTTGTTGGAGAAATTCTGGACGACGTCCGCCTTGCCGATGTCGAGCAGTTTGGGCTGTTCCTTGATGGGGACGCCTTCGGCCGCGCCGCGCGGATAGCGGATAAAGGTGGGATGATTTTGGTGCGTCGCCGTGAACATCATGTCCACCAGCTCATCTTCGTTGGCCGGCGCCATAGCGATAACGTTGGGCAGGCAGCGCAAATATGAAATGTCAAAAAGGCCGTGATGGGTGGGACCGTCATTGGCGGAAAGGCCGGCGCGATCCATGCAAAAAATGACCGGCAAATCCTGCAGGCAAACGTCGTGATGAATGCAATCGTAGGCGCGCTGGAGGAAAGTGGAATAAATGGCGCAGACCGGATGAAAGCCTGTGGCGGCCATTCCGGCGGCGAAGATGACGGCGTGTTCCTCGGCAATGCCGACGTCGTAGTATCGGTCGGGGAGTTCCTTCTCAAGATGCTTCAGTCCGGTGCCCGTGGGCATGGCGGCGGTGATGCCAACGAGCCGGTTGTCGCGCCGGCACAACTTGACGAGGGTCTGGCCCATGACGTCCTGGTAATTGGGTGGGGTGTTCGGTTTTGGCGCCGGCGTTTCGCCGGTCCGGGCGTCATACGCCCCGAGCCCGTGGAATTTTTCCGGCCACTTGAGCGCGGCATCGAAGCCTTTGCCTTTTTGGGTGAGAATATGGATGACAATGGGGTGGTCGCAGGTCTTGGCAAATTCCATCGTACTGACCAGCAGCGGCAGGTTATGTCCGTCAATGGGTCCCAGATAACGCATTCCCATTTCCTCGAACAATATCGGGTTGCCGAAACCGCCGCGGCCGTCCGCGCCGATGATTGTTTCCGCCTTTTGATGCAGGCCCACGCTTAAGGCGCCTTTGAATCCTTCTTCGGCCTTGTGCGCCAGGCGCAGGGCGAGATTTCCCTTGGGCAGGCGGCGCAGAAAGTTCGAAAAATCCCGCGAGAGTTTATTGTAGTTGGGATTGGTGATGAGCTTGTTGAGATAGTTTGAGATGGCTCCGACGTTTTTGGCGATGCTCCATTCGTTGTCGTTGAGGATGCCGATGAACCGGCGGGTGGTATGCCCGATATTGTTGAGGGCTTCGAAGGAGATTCCGTTTGTCAGTGCGGCGTCGCCAAAAATGCAGACGACGTGCTCATTTGAGCCCCGTTTGTCGCGGGCGGCCGCCATGCCGAGCGCGGCGGAAAGGGCAGTGCCGGCGTGCCCGGCCCCGTAA
Organism: uncultured Verrucomicrobiae bacterium; assembly: GCA_963845665.1. Taxonomy (GTDB): domain Bacteria; phylum Verrucomicrobiota; class Verrucomicrobiia; order Limisphaerales; family UBA11358; genus UBA11358. Next base: position 630,124 of record CAWJTA010000003.1, on the reverse strand, counting down.
CAGTCGTGCTCGCTTTCAGTGCGCAACGCAAAGCCGTTGAGGCCATCGGTCTGCCGAATAGTCCGAAAACGGTTTTTCCGGCCGGTCAAAAGCTTATGGACGTAAACCTGATGGCTGACGTCCCAAACCAGCCGGTCTCTGGGCGTGGTAAAGACGCGGTGCAGGGCAATGGTCAATTCCACCACACCGAGGTTTGGTCCCAGGTGCCCGCCGTTTTTCGCCAGGCCGTGAATCAGTTCTTCCCGGACTTCACCGGAAAGTTCCTGAAGCTGTGGCAGCGTCAGTTTTTTAACGTGCTCAGGTCCGTCTATCATGTCCAGGTATCCACTCATAATTTCGTTATAATGCTAAGAAGCCAATGGAGTCAAGGCGTTTAAGCTATTTCGCTTCAACGCTTTAACACTTCAACGGATCACGCTTCCTCTACCTCAACATTCTCCAAAGGTTTCAGTTTCAGTTCTCCTGCGGAGTTCTTCTCCAATTGCTGAATCTTCAACTCCGCTTCCGATAACTTTTCGCGGCAAACTTTGACAAGCTTCGAGCCTTCTTCGTACCGGGCCAGGAGCGTTTCCAGGGGCAGATCGTCAGACTCCATGGCCTCGACAATGCCTTCCAGTTTCTTTAACGCCTCCTCAAATGGCATGTTGTCGCCAGCGTTGCCTCCCGCCGTTTTGGGTGAATTGGCCACAAAAGGACACTAAGACAAAACAAGCTCCCCGTCTAGCTGTTATTTGAGCGCCTACAGCAAACGAGAATGGAGAATTGAGGGTGGAATATGGAAGGCCGACCGCCATCTGGAAGCCAATTTCTCTGTCCTCCACCTTCCCTCCCAAAAGCGAAGCGAAACAGTCAACGTCCAAACAGTTTCAAGATGACGAAAATCAGGATTGCTCCACCGAGCCCGCCGCCGAAGAGCAAATAAAGCAGGGCCCATCCGGCAGCGGCGAACATGGGTGTTACGGTTAATAATAGCATACTCAGTTATTAGCCGTAACAGTGCCAATTGGCTCCAAGCACAAACCAGGCGATGGCAAAGGCCGGTCGATTGCAAAATGCAAAGGAATGACTCGACCACCGCACGACTCAATCGTGGATGGGTCGGACAAAGTCGCACACGATGGCGAACGCCAGCGCGCCTAGCGGCGCCATCAGAGAAGCAAAATTCCAGTGTGATTCGCCGATGCCGCCGCATACGGCGCCAATGGTGAATGAGAGCCACAGTCCCGCATAAAAAATCATGCGCTTAATGTTGTCTCCGAAAGGTTCAATAATGCGATTGCGCAAGCGGTCGTAGGCTGCAAAGAGGACGGTGACGGCATTTTCCACGGAATGCGTCAACATTCCGGTGACATAGGAGGTGTGGACGGATTGGCTGCGGACACGTCGCAGACTGGCCGCCTGGACGCCCATGGCGCCGGCGAGCGCCGCAACCAGGAAATAAAATTTGGCAGTCCCGTAAAGCGCGATGTCCGTGGAATGAATCCACCTGCGTCCAAACAGGAAGAAGGTCGCGAGAAGGACCATCTCGAGAATTAGAGCGACACTGAAACGACGGCGTAATTGAAGCCTGGCGCACGCGGTTTCGAGGATTAGACCGATAAAAAATCCCAGGATAAAAAACAGGATAGGCCAAATGTGGCGCGCAGCCTCCCTCCAATGGCCCTGGCCCGCTTCCGCCCCGGCAGCGACGCTGTTGCCGCTGATGTGCGAGGTGAAAACATGGTTCAGACAAAGATAGCCAAAGGCATCGGCAAAGCCGGCGACCCAGCCCAGCAAAAGAGCCAGCCACGCCTTTTCACGTTCTTCTGAAAAAGCAGGCTGCTGAACGTTGCTCCCTGGTTTCAACAAGGGAACGTAATGCAGACGATGGGAGGGTCAAGGGGACGAAATTGAATCATCGTTGAAACGTTGAAATGTTAAAGCGGTTTGCTTTCGTCTGTCGTCCGGTCACTGCTCGATAGTGCCATTCACTTAGCCAAAATAGGCGTGCAAGGGTTTACGATTGGTCTAGTCTTCACTTAACGAAAATTCCTGATCACTGAAACATTAAAACCGATACGTTATGCACAAGGTCAATACAGGAAACATTGCCGAGATTACGTGGTCGTCGCCCAAAGGAAAGTATGTGGGCGCGGGCAAGGAGATATCTGAAGAGTTGGGCCGCAAGCCGGGATCGACAGACTTGAACGAGCGGCATCCGTTTGATGTTGAAATCAGCCGTGTTCCGGCGGGCAAAACCCCCTGTCCCTATCATTCGCATAGCGCGCAGTGGGAATTTTACCACGTGATTTCCGGCAGTGGCATCGTCCGCCACAAGGACGGTTCGACCCCCGTCGAACCCGGTGACGCATTCATTTTCAAACCGGGCGAGCCACACCAGATTATCAACAACGGCACTCAGGATTTGGTTCTTTACGTGGTAGCAGACAACCCGATTGGTGAATCTTATTATTATCCGGACAGCAAAAAATGGGGCGTGCCCATACCGGAGCGGAGACTTTTGCGGTCAGACGCTGAAGCACTGGACTATTACGATGGAGAGGAGTGATGAGAGAACGTTAACCCGCAGCAGCCGCCTTCTTAGCCGCTGTCATGAAATCCAAATACTGAATCAATTGTTCCTTCATTTCATGGCGCGGGACGATGGAGTCGATGAGACCATGGTCGACGAGAAATTCGGCGGTTTGAAATCCCGGGGGAAGCTCTGCCGGGGTTGCTTCCTTGATGACCCGTGGGCCGGCAAAACCAATCAGCGCGCCGGGTTCGGCCAAAATTAAATCGCCCAGGCTGGCGTAACTGGCCATGATGCCGCCGTAGTCTGACTGGGTGAGTATGCTGATATACGGCAGCCGGCTTTGCGCGTGATATGCCAGCGCGCCGGAAGTCTTGGCCATTTGCATGAGGCTGAAGCCGCCCTCCTGCATGCGGGCGCCGCCCCCGGCCGAAATGATGATGACCGGCAATTCCTTTTCGGTCGAACGTTCGATGAGCCGCGTCAGTTTTTCGCCTACGACCGACCCCATAGAGCCGCCCATGAAACCAAATTCATGGACGCCCAGGCCTACCCGGTGCGGACCAATTTTGCCAATTCCCGTGACCACGGCGTCTTTCAGCAGGGTCGCCTTGCGGTCGCGCTCCAACTTGCTCTCATAGGAAGCGAATTTCAGAATGTCCACGCTGGACATCTCCGCGTCCATTTCCTCGAACGTGCAGGTTTCCACGAGGGAATGGATGCGTTCACGCGCGCTGATGGGAAAATGATGGGTGCACTTGGGACAAACCTTCAGTTTTTCGTCCAGTTCCTTATCGAAAATCATCGTGCTGCACTTGGGACACTTCGTCCACAGGCCTTCCGGGATATCGCGTTTTTTGGATTTGGACTTGCTGGAACCGAGTTTGGGTTTGGGAAGGGGCGGGACTTTTAACGAGGGCGGCGTTAACGCCGGCTCAACGATCTCCGCGCCGCCAAATTTTTTCACAAAAACTGTTGTACCCATATTTATTCGGATCCTCTAAAACCATATCACAGGCCGCGCGCCACTGTCCAGACACAAACGTCGCCGGCGCCCGCCGTCCGCAGCGCCCGGGCGCAGTCGTTGGTCGTCGCCCCCGTGGTAAACACATCATCCACCAGGATGATTCGCTCCCCGTTTAGTTTTGCGCCATCGCGAACGGCGAAAGCACCGCGCATGTTCGCGGCGCGTTCTTCGCGCTTGAGATGCGTCTGCGTTTCGGTGGGTTTGACGCGGAACAGAATTCTTTCGTTCATCGGAATCGCAGTTGCCCTGGCCAATCGCGCGGCCAGTACCGTGGCCTGGTTGAACTCGCGTTCGCGTTTTTTGAGCGGATGCAACGGCACTGGAACAATGAAACTTTCCTTTTGGCCGCGCAGAACCGGCGCCGCTTCGGCAATGAGCAGGCCGGCCAGAAAATTCTCAAACCACAACGCGCGCGAATATTTGAAATGATGAATCGCCTCAAGGACAACGGTCCTGGCCACAGCCGCTGACCGGGCCGAACTGAAATACAATTTGAGGTCCCGGCAATTGGAGCATTCAAAGGTCGCCGTTAAATCGCCTTGAAAGGGCAATCCACAACGTCCGCAGAATGGCGGGCGGATAAAACGCACATCGCGCCGGCAATGCGTGCCAACGAAGCCATCATCCGCCGTGGCCGGCTCCGCCTTGCACAGCGCGCAAACTTCCGGATAAAAAAATCCGAGCGTGGTATTGAGCGCGGTTTGGGCCAGCGATTTAATGGCCATGCACCCAGTTTGGCCCTCATTTGTTAAAAATTAAAAGTTAAAAGTCGATACGAATGAGGAAAGCAGGAAATGAGGAATGAGCATTTGGGGATCGGATTATTACGATTTGCGCGGGAGCCGGCAGAAGTAGAGTGTCAATTCGCGCGATACTTCCATGATATCCCTCTCGGGCAGGTTCAAACGTCTGCCGACGCCGTGTCCGTCGCTTTGGGTTTCGTAACGGACAACATGAAGACCGACCACAGCACCAGCACCAATGAAAGCACTGGCACCATCCACGTCGGCACGCGGCCAGGCAGTTCGGCCAGGCTGATTCCATAGCTGTGCGCGAACCAGACATCAAACCGGAGGTTCACCATAACGAGTGAGAGGAGGGCGCAGGAACCGATTTGCTGAATGTAGGCCGGGCCCATGGTGGCCCCATTCCGACGGCGGTAGAGGAAGAAGTTTACCACGGCCAGGGCCGTCGCCATGCCTGCGATAATCGCCGTGCCAATCCGGTCATGCGCTCCCCAGGCCATTTGGATAACACCCCAAAACATCATGATGTGTGTGCCCAGCACAATGCTTCCGTAGCGCAATGGTGTTACCGGTGCTGCCGGCATCTGGGCCGCCTCGGCGCCCGGGAAGTCGTTCTGCGTGTGCCGGTAAATGCGAATGATCCATGTGGTCATGCAGGCGGCGAAAAACCACCAGAAGCCCGTCGTCGCGGCGAAAAAAACCGCATCATTCCATTTGAAATAGTGGCCCGCGAAAGTCACTGCAAAATCGCCGCCCATGGCGAAACCGATAACAACCAACCAGGTAAGCACCAACCGCAACCTGGTAACATGGCTTTCCCGGCCCTGGAACATCAGCCATTGTGCGCCGAAACCCGTAAAGATTCCTATAAACGGCAACAGAATTGCCCCAAGCAAGCCTTTTGCCGCGAGCGTGCCCTTGCCCGCCGCGCCTACGCTTAGGGCGGTTGCCGGGCCTTTGGTCAGGGGCACTGCCGCCATCACCGCATTGGAAAATCTGGCCCTGGGCGCCGTCTGGCGCAGGCTCTTCTCGACGAAATCTTCGATGCCTTCCTGCAATAGCTTTCGACCGCGTGACAATCGCTGTTTCACAGCGTCCTCGGACAAGTTCAGTTCTGCCGCGACGTTTTCGATCGAGCGATGTTCGCGATAGAAAAGAATGAGCGGCTCACGATACAGCTCCGGAATTTTTTCGAGCGAGCGCCACAAAATAGCCTGCTCCTCGCGCGAGATAGTTTGTTCGGATGGCAACGCTTCACGCGCCGGCAGTTCGTCGGCCGTTTCCAATGGTTCGGCATCCAACAACGGCAAACGGCCTTCATTCCGGAGGCATTGTTTGGCGCGGTTATGGACGATGCCGCACAGCCACGCCCGCAGTTTCTCCGGCTGGCGCAAGAGCCGCAGATGTTTCCAGGCGGTGATAAAGGTTTCCTGCGCCACATCCTCGCTGTGGCCCAGATGCCCGATCCGGCTGTATGCGAGGGAACAAATTAGGATTTGGTAACGCGAAACAATCCGGTTGAAGGCATCGCGGTCGCCCGCCAGAGTGCGCGCCACGAGTTCTGCGTCCGGAGTGTATTCGACCGTGGTCATTGATTCGTTTGTTATCATACTAATGAGGATGTTCCCGAAAAGTCCAAAGAGGTGACAGAGAATTTGCGATATCTGGTTTTTAAATTGAAGTTGTTCAGGATGCGTGCTTTGCAGGCCCTGCCAGGATGCGCTCGCATCCTGTTTGCCGTTAAATCCATTCTTTGCGTTTCGCCAATAATTTGCTAAAAGCCTGCGGGCATGAAACTCTTTACAATGTTATTTGTTGCGGCTGTCATGGCATCGGTCCGCGATGACGTTGTAGCCGCACCTCCGATGAATCCTAATTACGAAAACTATACGCTAACTTACGAAACGCCGGTGGACTCGAAGCTGCAAGCGCAGCTTGAAAATATTGATACCAGCCTGCGCGCCAAATACGGGATGAGCACGAATCAAACGTCGCTGGGTCTGCTGGACTTGCGGACGTTGCGCCTGGCCCTGATTTATCCCGACCGCGAAGATTACGGCGCCAGCGTCGCAAAAATTGGGATTCTTTTTTCCTATTTTTATCTGCATCCGGACGCCGCGACGAACGTGGACTCGCAGACCCGCCATGAATTGGGCCTGATGATTAAACCCTCCAGCAATGAAATGGCCGCAAAATTTTCCCAAATGCTTGGTCTTAAGCAAATCGAAATGGCGCTGGAAACCAATGGTTTTTATGACGCCGGTCACGGCGGCGGCATTTGGGTGGGCAAACACTACGGCATTACGGGCGAACGCATCGGCGATCCGGTGGGCGATAATTCCCACGCCGTCACCGTGCGGCAAGTCATGCGATTCTATTTGTTAATGGAGCAGGGCAAGCTTGTTTCCCCCGCCGCCTCGCGGACGATGCGGGAAATTTTTGCCTCACCGGACATCCCGGCTGAGGACATAAAGTTTGTCAAAGGACTTGAAGGGCGGCATTTGGAAGTCCTGCGTAAATCCGGCACATGGGAAAATTGGCTGCACGATAGCGCCATTATCACGGGCCCGGACCGCTGCTACATTTTGGTGGCCTTGACCAATCACCCGCACGGGGACGATTATTTGGTGGATCTGGCTGTAGCTGTGGATGATTTGATGACTGAAGAAAGCCGGTAGTTTACGATTTGCGGATTTTTCATTTCGCCCAGTTGCGGGAAATCTTTTCAAGTAATTGGGCGTCGGCGGGAGGAAACTCGTGGCTGAGCAATTCATCTTTGGCGACCCATTTGAACGAGGCGCATTCGAGGGCTTGAGGCCGGCCCCCCGTCCATTCGCACAGGAAAAACTTCAGGTGAACCGTTTTTTCTTCGTAGGCATGAGTGATTTCCTCAAACAATTTGCCCACGGCGATGGTCATGCCCAGCTCTTCAGTGATTTCTCGGACGAGGCATTGCTCAAAGGTTTCGGTTGGTTCGCGTTTGCCACCGGGAAATTCCCAAAGCCCGCCCAAATGCGAACCGGCGTGCCGTTGCGTTATTAGCAGCCGACCCTCGTGGAAGACGAGAGCGGCGCTGACGTCAATGGGAATGGGTTGGAGAAAGGAGATGGGAGATGGTTGCCCGTTACCTGCCCACGCTTTTGTAAATCCAACCGCGCTTTTCCATTTCGGCGGGATCGAAGAGATTTCGTCCGTCGAACAAGATCGGATGGGTGAGCGATTTTTGAGCGCGGTCGAGGTCCAGGCCTTTAAATTCTTCCCATTCTGTCGCAATGACCAGCGCGTCGCATCCTTCGGCGACGGCATTCATGTCGTCCACGTAAGTCACACTGCTCAAAATCGGTTTGGCTTTTTCCATTGCCTTTGGATCGTGGACGCGGAGTGTGGCGCCTTCCTTTTGCAACCGCTGACACAAATCGATGGCCGGTGACATGCGGACGTCATCGGTGTTTTGTTTAAAGGCCAGGCCAAGCACGCCAATGGTTTTGTCCCTCAATACCCAGAGGGTATCGGTGATTTTTTTAAGGAACCGGTCCATTTGCTGGGAGTTGATGCGCTGGACTTCCTGGAGCAGTCGGAAATCGTAGCCGATCTGTTCAGAAATTTTGATAAAAGCGCTCAAATCCTTTGGAAAACAACTGCCGCCGAAACCGATGCCCGCGTTGAGGAAGCGCCGTCCGATTCGCTCGTCCAGGCCGATGCCTTCTGCGACCTGCTGAACGTTGGCGCCGGAGGCCTCGCAAACGATAGAAATGGCGTTGATATACGAAATCTTGAGCGCCAGAAAAGAATTGGCCGCGTGCTTGATGAGTTCGGCCGAAGCGATGTCAGTGACAATAATCGGCGCTTTGAACGGCGCATAGATTTCGTTCATCGCCGTTACGGGGCGCGGCGAACGGACGCCGATGACCACGCGGTCGGGCCTCATCAGATCGTCCACGGCAAATCCTTCACGCAAAAACTCGGGGTTGCTGACGACGTCGAAGTCCACTTTGGCTTTACAATAGCGCTTGATGGTTTCGGACACACGTTCACCGGTCTTGACCGGGACCGTGCTCTTATCGACGACGATTTTGTAGCTGGTCATCGCGGCGGCAATGTCGCGCGCCACGCGTTCAATGAAACTTAAATCTACTGAGCCGTCAGGTTGGGGCGGCGTAGGAACAGCGATAAAAATAACGTCGGATTTTTCGACCCCTTCCGAGGTGCTATTGGTAAAGGAGAGCCGGCCTTGGGCGACGTTTTTTTGGACCAATTCCTGGAGTTTGGGCTCGTAAATGGGGATTCCGCCGCCCTGGAGCATTTTGACTTTGGCGGCATCATTGTCGACGCATATAACATGATGTCCGACTTCGGCAAAACAGGTGCCGGTGACGAGGCCGACGTAGCCCGTTCCAATGATGGTTAACTTCATCTTAATGACTTAGGTTGAATCCTGATGATGGAGCCGTGGGAGCCTGCCGGGGGAGTTTGGACTGCAACTCAAAGGCATATTCGCGCGCTTCGTTGCCCAGTGATCCGTAAGGGTCTGCCTGAATCACGGCTTGGAAGCCCTGGAAGGCCTCAGGGTAATGGCCCTGTAGCATGGAAATCCGCGCAGCCGAGAATTTCGCCTGGGTAACACTTTGCACGTCGGCAAAATCCTGAATGACGTGCTGATAAGCCCCTGCGGCGTCGTTTATTTTGCCTTGGGCTTCCAGGGACCTGGCCACGCCCAGGGCCGCGATGCCGGAGAATTGGTCGTCTGGATGCTCGTCGAGGCATCGTTGGAAATAGCCCTGGGCGTCAGTGTATTTGCCCTCGCCGAAAAGGACGGTGGCACCTTGCAGCAGTGCGCGCGCTCCGGAGGGCGTGCCTGAATAATCGTCGGCGATTGCCAGGTAGCGCTGGGAAAATTGGGCCGGATCGGAGTTAGGTGCGATGCTAAGGAGGTTTTCCGTCATGGCATCGCCGCCGTTTATTTGATTTTGGTCATGCCGCCAGAGAAAGAAAAGAACGATCAAAATCACCGCCAGGACGATTACAACTCCGGTGATAATTCTGTTCTTATTGGCTTCAATTTGCGGCCAAAGCTTGTATATAAACGAGGCCGCCGCGTCGTGTGCTTCCATAAAAGAACGCTGATTGTCTCTCAATCAGCACACAAAATCAAGCCGGGAATGAGTCGAAAATGGGATTATTGGGAGTGAAACTCGATCACAAAAGAGCATTACTGGCGAAATCCCGGACAGGTGCGGGCGAAAGGAAAGCGTCGGAGGTTTTGAGAACCACGAAATTATGAAAAAGATATGAAAAGGTAAATGGAGAGGAATGCAGCACGGAGAATATTTGTGAGATGAAGTTTTGGGCCGTTACAGATGTTACATTGTTGATTTGCAATGAGTTAATGTGTTACACACCCCGTTACAAATTGTCTTCGGCCCGTTACATCGTTGAGTTTCAGCAGCTTAGGGTGTTACATTAACGTTATCGTTGCACGGGAGGCCCTGAGATTTTGGCTTCCGCATCATCAACCGCGGTTTTCAGTCGCGGATCATTGAGAACGGCTTGGGCCTGGGCCTGGATCTTTTGCGCGTCGGCATTGCTTCCGGTTGCGACTAAAATTTCAATCAATTGACGGGTTTGACCGACGAAATTATTATCAGCAAACGGAGGCGGCGCGGGGAATACCGGCATATGCGCGAACACAGCATTTGTCTTAGCCATTGCCTCAAAGCGTTTTCTTTGTTCCGCATCCCGGGTTTCCGCTTCTTCCTCGAAATGTTTCGTTTGTCGCCACATTTGGAGGATACGGTCAAATGCCGCCTGCGGTTCACCAAGGTACTCGCGGCATATTTGATATTCGTGTCGCTGGACGAGCTGATTTTCGGCAATGAAGAAGCATTGCTGGCCAAGTGTTGGGTCATTCTTTGGGATCGTTTTAAACAATGTCACTGTGGCATCGTCGTCATTGAGATAGTGATTGAGGGAGGAAACTTCCTGAAACAACCCGAAACCCCCGATGCCTTGCGAGAATTGGCGAGTATCACCGTCACGAATTTCAATGAGCGCCTGCCTGGCCTTTGGATACTGGTGAGCAAGGTCAGCCCAGTATGACAGCGCGAACGAAAGGCGCACGCCGCTTTGGCCGGGATCATTTCGCGAATGATCAAAATACCAGATGTAGCGTTGCAAAGCGTCATCGTAGCTGCCTGTGTCCGCAAGGCTTCTGGCCGATTGGAGAATTTTATCGAGGCTGGGTTGCTCGCCGGGGGCGGGCGTTGGCGACCATGTTTCGGCGGAAGCCGGCGCGGCATTTGTAGTCCGGATAGCTTGAACGGACGCCTGTCCATCGTGCAATCGCGGCCGCGGCCAAACCAACCGTAGAGCAACGGCGGTCCCAATGCCGATGATTGATATCGCAACCGAGAAGGCAAGCGCGGCGGATGGCGATTTCTTCGCCGTGCGCCAAACAGAGAAGACAAACACGCCCAACACCAAAAAAATGACTATCCCAATTATCAAAAAAGTCAAAATTTGGAAAACGATGTCCGTGGAAGGCGGATTGGGTATGTTAACGCTAATTCTATCGGACGGCAGCAAGTGATCCTCCATCGTCGGCGTGAGCACGACGTTCTGGGCTACAAATGGGACTTCGTTGGTCGTTCCATTATTGTCGGTCTGCAGAAACTTGCCGTAGATCGTTGCTCTCCCACCAGCCACCGTCGGATAATTGATGGTCGCCTCCTCAATCTGGTCGGAATTGAATTTTTTAAGAAATTCAACTTCCGTCAGCGTCACGCTGTTTCGGTTCGCGCTGCGATGATGCGGAAGTGTGAAGAGAAGAAGGGAAACGATGACGATGGCAACGGCTCCTGCCAAAACGGCAAAAAACGTGAGCGGCAGGAGAGATTTTGAAGCGTTCGTTGGCCTGTGACCTGCGAAAAACTCGATGAGAAATGCCGCGCCGATCAATCCAAAGAAGCCCGTGAAACCAAAAAATCCAAGGCAAAACTGCATTCCGGACAGATAACCCAAAAAACCGAGAAACCCGAGAAATCCCAGGGCTGAGAGATTCAGCAGCGTTATGGCAGGCTTGGATTTGAAGGTAATATCGAAAAGTATTTCTACCATCCGGACGATTCCTGATTTATGTGGAATCGCGGGAATCGCTCCCTCGTCCCGCTCTGCGGGACGGCTCTGACTTGGGGTTGCCGCAACCGTTTCGACCTGTGTTTTTATTTCACTGACCTGCTGATAACGCCGTTCCGGTTCCTTTTCCAGAGCGCGCAAAACGATTTCATCCAGGCGCACATCCATCTGGACTCTCTTTGACGGCGGCTGAAATTTGCCGAGCGGCAATTCACCAGTGAGCATTTCGTAAAACACAACGCCGAGGGAATAGATGTCCGCGCGATGGTCCACGGCCTGTGGTTTTTCGATTTGCTCGGGCGACATGTAATGCGGCGTGCCGATCGCCTGCGCCTCAGTCAGGTTTCCGCGCTCGCCGTCGCCGAGGATTTTTGCGATGCCGAAGTCCGCGATTTTGACGTGGCCTTCCTTGTCCATGAGGATGTTTTCGGGCTTGATGTCGCGATGAACGATACCCTGGGCGTGGGCGTATTGCAGCGCTTCGCAAATCTTCGGAACGATGGCCAGCGCTTCCGGGGGCGAAAGCTTGCGGTTATGGAGCAATTGCCGGAGCGTCAGGCCGTCCACATATTCCATGATCAAGTAAGGGAGCAAAGTGGTTTCCGGATTCGGGACGCCTGTCACTACACCGAAATCATAGACGGTGACGATGTTTGGGTGGTGCAATTTGGCCAGGGCGCGCGCTTCGCGCTCGAACCGTTCGGCAAATTTTCGATTTCCTTGTTTCTCGGGCGAAAGGATTTTTAAGGCGACTATGCGATCGAGACGAGGCTGGCGGGCCTTATAGACTGCGCCCATGCCGCCGCGGCCGAGGCATTCGAGGATTTCCAATTGGGGAAATAACCTGGCAATGTCGTCAACCGGCAACGGGGGCGGTTTGGCCGGCCCCGGCTCTGATTCGCCTGTGACTTCAGTTTGAGTCGCCAAATTGAGGGCGATCAGGCAGCGGGGGCAAAGGCCCTCCGGCGAGTCCGCAGGCAGCGTTGCGCCGCATCGGTTGCATTTTGATGTTTCTGGCATCGCGTGTTACTTCAGGAAATCCGTGGGAATGTTACAAAGATTGTGCAGCCGCAAAAGAACACAAAGAACGCAAAATTTTCAAATTCTACTTTCAGCCACAGATGAGCACAGATAAGAGGAAGGTCCAAAAAATGTTTACGAGACAGCCACACGATAGGATGCGGGCAGCCTGCGCTATAAGCAAAACATTATGACGGATTGCAAAACAAATTCCGCAACTCTATGCAATGTGCATGAGATTAACCAATTTCTGTGCTGAAAATGGCTGGCACGGTTTCGGCTAAAGCTTTTGAACCACATTGAGATGAGAAACATATGAACGAGGCCATCGAAATAGCACTGCCTGGGTTGGGGGCAAAAATATGAAACCGGGCGCCATTCTCTTAATTATTCTGATTATACTGCTGATCGGGGCGCTCCCCGCCTGGCCCTACAGCGGCGGCTGGGGATATTATCCGAGCGGCGGACTGGGCCTTGTTGTCGTCATCCTCCTGATCCTGGTATTGCTGGGCAAGTTGTAAGGGCGGGGTTTTTTCTTTCACCCAATTCCAAAAACCAAAATCGCTCGGGGCGGAATGGTGATGGATGCGGAGAAAGGCAGATTATGCATGGGGCCGCCGTTGGCAGTGATGCCGCCATAATTGCCGACGGCCAGAGGATTGACCCAGTTATCGTAAACGTCGGAATTGAAAAGCTCGGACCAATGACCGCCTTGCGGGAATCCGAGTTGATAGCCGAAGAACGGATTATCGTTCAAGCTTGCCACGATGACGACATCGAGGCCCTGGCCGTCGAGCCAGCGGTGGAAGGCAAGGACGCGGTCATTGTTGCTCGAATAATAGGCATTGATGTTCTGACTCCGAAGAGCGGGTTGATTCCAGCGCAAACGGATAAAGTCCTGGGTAAAACGCAACTGGTCGCTCATGGATTTATTGCCCTGGCTCAGAGCGACCCACTCGAGGAGGTTGGATTGGGCGGCTGGATTTTCACACCACTGCCGGTTCTCCAGAAATTCCTGCCCCATGAAGAGCTGCGGTATGCCGGGAGCGGCGAGGAGCAGGCCGGTGGCGACTTTGGACCGGCTGCGAGCGTAAAACGATTGCGCGTCTGAACCATCGGCAAGGACGGGAATGCGGACATCCCTGTTGATATAGACAACGTCGTGATTTTCTATGCACGGCACGGCGTTCCAGGCGTTGGGCAGGCCCGGAGGATAGAGGCTTCCCTGAATGGCAGCCATGTTAACAGAACTGGATTGGCCGTAAGATGCGGCCTGAATGGCGCCGCGAATGGCCAGTCGGAGCGCGTCATGTTGTACGGTATCAAATCCCGTGCCGCCCTGGCTGGCGGGTTGAACGATGGACTGGACTGAGGCGGAAAATTCGCCCGGCCAATATTCCGCATTCTGAAGAATACGGTCTTTGATGTAGCGGAGAGTGCTGGTCAGATTTTGGCAGAACGTCCAGCCGGAGGGTTGATTCGCCTGGAGCAGAAGGCTGATCTCGTCGTAACGAAACGCGTCGACGTGGTATTCATTGATGAAGAACGAAGCGTTATCTATGAGGAATTGGCAGATTTGCTGTTTCCAGAGCGCGAAGGACAAACCGCCAACCACACCCACGTTGGTGAAGAAAAGACTTTGATTGTTTGTGTCAGGACTGGGCAACGCTTCGCGGTCCCAAAAATAAATGCATTCGTCATCGCCCATAAACCCGCCCGCATGGTTGTAAACCACGTCGAAGGCGACGGCGATTCCGTAGAGATGGCAGAGGTCCACCATGGCCTTGAGTTGATTGGGTCCACCGGTAATCTGCGCGACGGTCATGGCCGGAAGTCCTTTGGCGGCGAGAAGACCGTTAATCGTCGCCAGATAGTTCGCCAGAGCCGTGGCATCGTAAACCGTATACAGCGAATCTGGTGAGAACAGGTCCGCGCCATCGTATCCTTCATCGGGCGTTTCTTTGCACTCTGATATGGGAAGCGGCTGGAGCAGATTAATTCCCAGGGCAACCAGGTACGGAATCTTCGTGACGACGTCTAAAAAAGTTCCGTTATTGGGAAAAGTCGCGGGCGCGTAGACGCCGATATGAATTTGATAAATAATGAGATTCGAGAAATCAGGCGTGACAAAGTTTTGGTCATGCCACGGGTAGGAAACCGGCGAGCGGACGATGCCATTGACGCCGATGGGAAATGTGGTGCTGTCTGTCAATTCCCTTGCATAAGGATCACGCTTGTAGCCGCTGTTGGCCGGCCCAACGACATAATACTTGTAAAGGTCACCGTCGCTGACACCAGCAAGAAAACCGGTCCAATAGCCATTCGCGTCCATGGTGAGAAGGAGGGACGCGTCCTGGTCCTGGCTCCAGCGGGCGCCGCCGCCGAAACTTCCATTGAGATAGACAGCTTGAGCCAGTGGCCCCCAGACTTTAAACGCGACGCCTCCAGGCACCAACGTGGCGCCCATCGGGGTACTGGCGTTGATATTTGTTTGTGGCAGAGCCATAACCTTTTGGATTTTTTCCTTAATTGCCTAAACCATCACCTTGACTGGTACCAAATTGCATTGAGAGGACAGTTTGTCAAACTCATTTTCAGTATAAGAGAAAATATTTTATGGGTGGAAGCAGAAGACCCGATATCCACAGCAATCGCGCGCAGGGATGCGCGCAGAACCGGCAGGCGTCTGCCCTACGCGTCGACCGTCACATGGCCGGTGGCCTTGGCCTGACACATCAAAATAATGTTCCTGGCTTTTTCTTCGTCTGTGAGCGCGTCCTGGGTTTCCATGGTGACCTGGCCGCGGAGGAGGCGCGTTTTACAGCTGCCGCAGATGCCGGAGCGGCATTCGTAATCAATATTCACACCGGCGTCTTCCGCGATTTCCAGCAACACCTTGTTTGGGTCGAGTGCGACCGATTTGCCAGAACGTGCGAGCGTCAACACCGGTTCACGGACGTCCGGGAGTAAGTCCGGCGACGGCGCGACAGAGCTTGCGCTGGTTTCAGTCGCGGGCACTGTTTCCGCACGCTTGGCGGCGATAAATTCCTCGGATTTGACCTTGTCCGCCGGCACGCCGAAATCGCGCAGCAGCTGGATCGTCGGCGCCATCATGGCCTGCGGTCCGCAGATATAGACTGGCCGTTCCGAAATGTTTGGGACGCACGTACCCAAAAATGGGCCATTCACTCGTCCTTTATGTCCATTCCAATCGGCCCCATCAGCCCGGCTCAAGGTCACGTGCACGCGCACGTTTGAAAAGCGCGTTTGCAAGTCCTCAAGTTCCTTTTGGAAGATGATGTCACGTTGTGTCTTCGCGCTGTAGATGAAGAAGATGTCGCCCCTCCAAAGTCGATCGGTAAGGTCGCGCAAAATTGACATCAACGGCGTAATGCCAACGCCGCCGGCGATGAGGACAATGCTATCGGCTTGCATCCTATCGAAAATGAAACGTCCTGCGGGAGCGGATGCATGTATCGTATCACCCTCGCGGACCATTTCATGGAGGTGCCGTGAGACGTATCCGTTTTCCTCGCGCTTGACGGTGATCTCGCAATAGTCTTTGCGGGTCGGAGGAGATGAAATGGTATAGGTGCGGTTGACCTTTTTCCCATCAATCACGAGCGAGAGAGCGAGATATTGTCCGGCCTGATGTTCAAACGGCAGAGTCCCGCCATCGGGCGGCACGAAGCGAAATGTCCGGACATCCGGCGTTTCCTCTGTGACTCGTACCACGCGCAACTCCCCCGACCACAGCTTCGATTTGGGTTTCGGCGCCTCGACCTGAGACAGTGTGCCTGGGATGGGCGGCGCTGCCGCGCCGACTGCCCGGTCGCGAGGCGCCACCCTGCCGGGCTCGGCCATTGTGTTCCTTTTTGAAAGCACGGCTCGATAGCCCAACAACACCGCTAATACACCTGCAAAGGCCATAGGCTTGCGCACGTCCGCTTTGACCTGCATGTAATAATGAATGACACCGGCGATGGCGACGACATAGATCAAACGATGCAGCGCATTCCAGCGTTTGGCGCCCAGGCGGCGGATCATCGCGTTCGTTGAAGTTACGGCCAGCGGTATCATGCAGAGCAGGCCGATGCTTCCGATGATCAGGTATTTGCGCCGGACCATTTCGTTCAATGTGCTCGAGACACTGAACGAACGGTCGAGAGAGAAAAATATTAGAAAGTGCAGGCTTGCGTAAAAGAAGGCGTAAAGCCCTAGTGTGCGTCGTGAAAAAATGAGCCAATTCCAACCCGTTATTTTCCGCAACGGAGTGACCAGCAGTGTCAACATCAGGAATATCAGCGCCAGCATTCCAGTGGTCAGGATGGCGAAGTTGACCGGGTTCGCTCCCAATTGGTGATGCAGTGCGTCCCACCCTAACAGCGCCGCGGGCACGCCGGCATTGAGCAGCACCAGAAATTTTACGAAGCGGGTATCGGAAGCGTTCATAGCCGTCGGATGCCGTTGTTGGTAGGGACGGCGCGCTTCGCAAGTGGCGCTGCCACCGCCGTCACCGCGCGTATAGCGCGCGGAACATGTGCGGTACAACGTCCGACCACGTTCATTGCGCCGCTAAACGCGGCGCGGACAGCGCAGCGCGCCGTCCCTACCCAAAAAAATGCGCTCATAGTCGTTCTTTAGTTTAGAAATCTTTTTGCAGGTCCATGCCGGCATACAAATACCCGACCTGTTCCTCGTAGCCATTGAACATCAGCGTTGGGCGGCGGCCGGATGCGCCGATGCGTTGCTCGGTTGCCTGGCTCCAGCGCGGATGGTCCTTGTGCGGATTGACGTTGGCGTAAAATCCGTATTCGTCCGGGGCATATTCGTTCCAGCTCGTTTTTGGCTGCTCGGCTGTGAGTCTGATTTTGACAATCGATTTGATGCCCTTGAAGCCATACTTCCAGGGCACGACCAACCGGATGGGCGCGCCGTCCTGCGGCGGCAGTGCTTTGCCATAAATTCCGCTGGCCAGAATCGTCAGCGGATGCATCGCTTCATCCAATCGTAATCCCTCCACATAAGGCCAATTGAGCACGTCGGTTTGCTGGCCGGGCATGCGCGAAGAATCCAATAAGGTCTCGAATGCCACATACTTCGCATCGCTCGTCGGTTCGACGACCTCGAGCAGTTTGGACAAGGAATAACCGGCCCATGGAATCACCATGGACCAGGCTTCCACGCAGCGCATTCGGTAGATCCGCTCCTCCGGAGGCGCAATTTTCATAATATCTTTTAGATCGAACATCCGGGGATTGTTCACCAGTCCTTCGACCGAGATTTGCCATCCGTCGGTTTTGAAATTCGCGGCCGCATCGGCCACAGCCTGCTTATCCGTCGTGAACTCGTAGAAATTATTGTAATGGGTGATGTCCTCGTACGACGTCTCAGGTTCGTTCACGGTATAACCCGAGTTTGTGGACGCCGGCGTTGCCTTTTTGAGTCCTTGCAGGTCGGCTGTTTTAATGGTGGCCGTGGAAA
This sequence comes from uncultured Verrucomicrobiae bacterium, assembly GCA_963845665.1. Taxonomy (GTDB): domain Bacteria; phylum Verrucomicrobiota; class Verrucomicrobiia; order Limisphaerales; family UBA11358; genus UBA11358. The sequence goes on along the minus strand of CAWJTA010000003.1, from coordinate 612,204 downwards.
TATGGTTGAGCTGGCGATAAACGACGCCGGTGGCGACGGCGCTGGCGGCGAGGATGCCCGCGCGGATGAAATTGCGGCGATTGAAATAAACCGCGGGCGGCGTGACTTCGTTGCGCAAAATTTTATTTGGGTCTTTCACAATGCATCGTTCGCCATGTTTCCCTCTCATACGAGGAACCAGCAAGCGATTTTATTCCAACTTATTTTTTAGCGCCCGGGAAAATATTTTGGAATAAAACGGCGCGCCATTCCTCACATCTTTGACCGATGAAACATTCACCGATCAACCATTGGCAACATAACAAGCGATGAACCCGTCTTCAATTGCCGGCATGGGGTTAGCCGTGTGTAAAAAGGGTTGTGCCGTCGGACCCGAAAGGGTTGGTCATGGCAACCAGGTTGCGAAGTGGATGCGGTTATTTAATTTGCTAATCTCGAGGTATGGAGTGCACCGGCGCGTCAATCGATCGAGAACAACGAATGAATGAATTGATAACTACAGAAATTGTTTGAATAAAGCTTTATGCCATTCCCGCATGTCAAACGAACGATGCTGCTCTGCCTTTCAATGTTGTGCGCCTGCAGCGCGGGCGCGATGCCCATAGCATTTCAAAGTTCAGAACGTCAGGCCGCGTTGCTTGAATTGTACACATCCGAAAGTTGCAGCAGTTGTCCGCCTGCGGAAGCATGGTTGAGCAAACTGAAAGGCGAGTCCGGATTATGGGCCGACTTTGTGCCCGTCGCTTTTCACATCGATTATTGGAATGACCTGGGGTGGCGTGACAAACTTTCCAACGGTGAATTCTCCGAGCGGCAGCGCCACTACGCCCACGACTGGTCGGCGGAAGAGGTGTATACTCCCGAATTTGTGCTCAACGGCCGGGAGTGGCGCAACTGGCCTGGTTTCCAGGGCGTACCGTCGGCGCCGTCGGCGATCGTCGGAAAGCTGCTGGCCAGCTCCGTTGACGGCAAACATTGGCAGGTAAATTTTCTTCCGGCTCAGCGCGGAACGGCAGATTACGAAGTAACCGCCGCACTGCTGGTCAGCGAACTGGGTTCGGATGTGACGGCCGGGGAAAACTCAGGGCGCCATTTAAAACACGATTTTGCCGCCCTTTCACTTATCACTCGTCCGTTGGCCGCCGGCACTAATGGGTTTGAGGGCACGCTTTTCCTTGATGACTATCCGAAGGCCGCCACCGGTCGTTTTGCGCTTGCGGTCTGGATTACGCACAGGGGGCATCTTGAGCCATTACAGGCGGTTGGCGGATGGCTGCCGCAACCTGCAGATTAATTTTACCCAAACCACCAATACAAAACCAAGGAACCCAAATGAAAAAAATAATCATACTCAAATTATCGCTTGTCTCGCTGGTATTTGCGCTGTCGCTGGGGTGTCAGCGGCAGGCAGAGCCGCAAACGAACGACATGACGTCTAATCCCATGTCGACCAACGCGCCCCAGACGATGCAAACCAACTCCATGAACAACATGGGATCCAATTCGATGAACATGGCCGGTTCAACGCAAGCGGGGAACATGATGTCGGGGTCGGGATCGATGATGGCGACGAATCAACCGCCAATGAATAGCATGGCAACCGGCATGACGGACACCAACGCGATGAATGCCATGAGTTCCCCTTCGACGAATAGCATGACCTCCAATACGAACGACATGGCGCCGAACACGATGACCTCTACCAATCAGATGTAAATTCCCGTTGAAGACCGCGGCAACTAAAATTTCTCAAAGAAGATGAAGGCAATTCCCATAATTGCGTTCTTAATCCTGAAGGACACGACATTCCAGCCGTTTGCCACGAGGCGGCCAGCCCTTGGTCGTTAGTCGGATTTCAGATACGTTAAAGAATTTTTTGCAAGGTGGCCTGGTTTTTGCCCGTCAAAAGATAGACCTTGCCGCCGCCGGCCCACATGGCGGTCATAAGGCCATCCGCTGAGGCAAATTGCGGGGCGCCATTTTCGGGAAAGTCAGGCAACCCCGCTCGATCCATGACAAAAAGGTCCATGTGTTCCCCATTGACCAAAAAACAAATCATTGTCGCCTGATGACCATTCCAATCGACGACGCGGCAGCCCTGGGCAGTTCCATTTCCGGCCTGGAGGGTGGCGGGCAAATCAATATTGGTTTGCATGTTTTGGCTCTGGAGCCATCGCTGGATGCTGGCGATGTCATGAGACTCAAAGACTACGTGCTCTTGCGTTTGCAGGGAACTGCGCGCCATTGTGTCGCGAAATGAGGCCAGTCGCGCGGGCCGTTGCGGAATCATCAGGAGTATGGCTCCCAGTGAGACGAAAATTAATGCGATCGCTGCGAGCCTCATGGGTTGAAGCCACCATGGCGTGGGGCTGACGGTTTTTCGGAGCGCCAGCAAGTCTGACTTCAAGCCTGTGGGAACGGGAATCGCGGCCTGCAGCCGTGTTTGAATTCGGCCGTTGAGAACAGTTTCCTCTGCGAACCATTTTTGCAATTCCGGGTCCCGCCGGACCTGCTCCAGCGCCTCAGCAAAGAACGGATCGGCTGCATCCTGACCGTTCGGACGGTAGGCCTGCAGGATCAATTTGGCTTCCTGGTTGTTCATGGTACGGTCACTCTTTTTTCTTTGACTGGTTGATGGAAATGATTTTGCGTTCGGCGCCGATGGATTTTGCGGCGAGCGATTTACGCATCAGTTCTTTGCCCCGCGACAGCCGCGACATGAGCGTGCCGATGGGGATGTCGAGCATTCCGGCAATTTCGGCGTAGGAATGGTTTTCGAAATAATAGAGCGCCAGCGGCACGCGGTAACGCTCTTCTACTTCCAGCAGGGACTCGCTGACGGCTTCGTTTTCAAGCTTATCGACCATTTCCGGAGTGACTGACGGCAATTCGCCTTCGACGCTGGCGATCTCGTAGTGTGGCAGGGAAGTCTCCCTGCGTTTCCAACCCAGATAAATCCGGTAGAGCGTCGTGAAGAGCCAGCCTTTGACCTTCGAGTGGTCGCGTAACTGGCCGCCTTTAACCAGGAGACGTGCAAACGTTTCCTGCGTCAATTCTGCGGCGTCATCGGCATTGCCAGCCAGGCTGAAGGCAAAACGGTACAAACCCTCGTACAGAGAGTTCACCGCCTGTTCATAGTCCAATTCGTTCACGTTGATCGCCGGTGCCTACAGTTCAATATGATATGTGAGCAATCAGAGGGCGATTTTATTCCAACTTATTTGTCGCATTTAACGGATTTTCTCGCTAATACTCCACAAAAGGCGGTCTGGATGAAATGAAGAAGACATTTCCCATCTTTCGGTTTTTAATAGTAATCGGCATTGTGGGCGTAGTCGCCGTGTTGTTTGTGTACACGGGCGGCTGGCTGTGTCCGCACGCGCTTAAGCCGGTGAGTTTTGTGAACCGGTTCCAGCAAGTGGGCGGCCTGCACCCCGGTTTTCGCCGTAATCACGCCAAGGGCGTTTGCGTGAGCGGCTGGTTCGACAGCAACGGGCAGGGGTCCACACTGTCGAAAGCAACGATTTTTCAGCAGGGGCGTGTGCCAATGATCGGACGTTTCTCATTGGGGGTGGTAAATCCAGACCAGGCGGATGCGCCCTCGACCGTGCGCGGGTTCGGAATTCGTTTTATGCCGTCGAAAGGCGAAGAATGGCGCTCGGCAATGGTTGATCTTCCGGTATTTCCATTTGCCACTCCGCAGGCTTTCTATGATCAATTAGCGGCTCTGGCGCCTGACCCTGCCACCGGCAAACCTGATCCTGCGCGCGCGCAGGCGTTTTTTGAAAAATATCCGGAGTCTGCCGCAGCAATAAAAGTGATCAAAAGCGAGCGGATGTCTTCGGGATTTGATAACAGCACATTCAACGGTTTAAATGCATTCCAGTTCATCAATGAAAAGGGCGAAAAGGCATGGGTGCGATGGTCGTTTGTGCCGGTTCAGCCATTCGAACCAGTAGATGTAGCCCATCCCGAAAAGGCCGAGACGAATTATTTGTTCGACGCCTTGATTGCGAGCGTTCACCAGCATCCGTTGCAATGGCATTTGATCATCACCATCGCCCAGCCGGGTGACCCGACGGATGATGCGACGCTTCCCTGGCCTTCGGACCGGCGGCAGATTGATGTGGGAACGCTCACGATCAATCAGATCGAGAGCGATGACACGAGCCCGGCCCGTAACATCAATTTTGATCCGTTGATACTGCCGGATGGAATCGCGCCGTCGGACGACCCATTGTTGAGCGCGCGTTCGGCCATCTATTCGCGGTCTTTTACCCGGCGAGAGGGAGAACCGAAAACGCCGAGTCCGGTTTCGTCGGCCGAAACAGAGAAATAAAATGAGTACGAACCCAACCCAGTTTGCCTGGTTCTCGCGAATCCTTCACTGGCTAATGGCCGCGATGCTGCTGACCATGTTGTTCATCGGCGTTGCCATGGTTGCCTCCATCGGGAATTACCACAAGCTGGTGTCGCTGCATCGTCCATTAGGCATCGCCGTATTGGTTCTGGCGATTGTTCGCCTGATCAACCGCATGCTTACGACGTTGCCGGCATTCCCGCCTACTATGTCACAGCTTGAGCGACGAATCGCCTCAGCCAGCGAACGGTTGCTTTATGCTCTCATGATTTGCCTGCCCCTTGTGGGCTGGGGCATGTTGTCCGCGGGCAATTATCCCATCGTCATGTTCGGGCCGGTGCATCTGCCGGCAATTCTCCCAGCGCACCCGATGCTGTACGCGGTCTTGCGCAAGACGCACACAGTCCTGGCGTTTCTTTTATTTTTTACATTTCTGGCGCATCTCTCGGCGGTTTTGTTTCACACATTGGTCATCCGGGACGGGCTGCTAAATCGAATGGTCCCGTGGCCGGTCCGTTCGATGCCAACAGATGGGGACGCGAGCGCCAAGTCCAATGAGACTGAAGCGGTTTAAATACGGACAGACCATGAACATGATGGAAGCCAATTCGATAAATATGGCCCCGCCGATCGCGGGACATTAGGGGAATCGTTCGTCGTCGCGGGGCATTGAGGAGTGCGAACCGTAGCGCAGACTTCCAAGTCTGCTGTATCGCGGGTTTCGAAACCCGCTGGTCGCGCGACGTTGTACGATTTGCCGATTTGGAAATCGGCGATACAGCAGGTTTGGAAACCTGCGCTACGCCATCCACAGTATCAAAACACGTTGTTTAAGATTGACAAATGAAAATAAGTAGTGCATTATCAGCGCGGTTCCGCGCCGAAATGTCCGATGCAACTGACCCGATCATTAACCTGGGGGATTGGAGGGATGCCGTACCCGTTATGGCTTCTGCTTTTGCTCTTTTTCTTTATCTCTCTTAGCCCGGCCCGAGCGGGGAATTTTTATGCCGGCACTTCGCCGGCTACTGTCCCATGGCCGGGCGGCATTGTGCCGTACGAATTTACGAACACGCTAACACCGGCGGAGGCGCAAACCTTCCTCGACGGGTTGCGGGAATGGGAACTGGCCGCGAACGTCAAATTTGTTCCGCGTACGAACCAGGCGAACTGGATTCTTTTCAGTTACAACACCAATTTTCTCGATTATGTGGCCGGCGGGAGTTACAGCCCGCAGATCGTTACGGTGTCCAGCCTGAGCCGGGCGCAGGTCTGCCATGAAATGGGCCATTCCTTTGGCTTTACGCACGAAAATATCCGTCCTGATGCGACAAATTATGTTCTGGTCCTGACCAATAACATTTCAGACGAGCCGTCCAACATATATTGGTTCACGATCGATCCGACGAGCGTGACAAATGGGAAATACGATTACGAATCAGTGATGCATCTGGGTTGGGATTTTGATTCGACGAACCCGGGCGTGCTGGCGACGCAACAACCCAAACCGCCCAATTTCCCGCGGTATCAATATCGTATGGGCAATTATTGTCTCAGTCCCGGCGACCGCGCGGCGCTGGCGTATTTGTACGGTCCGCCGCTGGTCCCGTTGACCAATGTCGTCACGACGACAGCTGACGTGGGGCTGGGAAGCTTGCGGGCGGCGCTCTATTACGTCACGGACCATCCGGGCTCGGTCGTGACATTTAATATTCCCACAACCGATTCAGGTTATAGCAATGGCGTTTTCAATATTCATCTGACTGGGATGCTGCCGCCGCTGGTTTCCAATGGGATGGTGATTGACGGGTCGACGCAACCGGGTTTTGCGGGCAAACCGCTTATTGTTGTGGATGGTTCACAAATTCTGTCGGAAACATACACGTCAGACACGGGACTGCTGGTTTATTCGTCAAGCAACCAGGTGAAGGATATTTCGTTTTCCGGTTTTGTCTGGAACGGTCTTACTTTCACCTATGCCGATGCCTCGAACAATGTGGTTTCAGGTTGTTGGATCGGCGTGGACAGCACCGGCACAAATCCGGCGCCAAATGCGTTCCAGGGAATCCTGGTCACAAGCGGTTCAGGCCACAATACGTTTGGTGGCCTGACGGCTTCGTCGCGAAACGTGATTTCCGGTAACTTGCAGTATGGCATTTACATTGGGGGCACGAACACGGGAGGAAACGTGATTGAGGGCAATTTTATTGGGACGGATCCAGGCGGAAGCATCGCGGTTGGAAACGAATTCAGCGGTGTATTTATCGGGGGCACTTCGATGGGCAATACTGTTGGCGGGACGAGCGCGGGCGCACGCAATGTCCTGTCCGGCAACAGCCAATACGGTGTTTGGATGTCTGATTCGAATACGACCGGCAATGTGGTGGAAGGGAATTACATTGGCACGGATGCCACAGGAAGCAACGCTATTCCAAACGACGTCAGTGGGATTTTTATGGGAGACTGGGCGAGCGGCAATACCATTAGCGACAACGTTCTATCCGGCAACGAAGGCTATGGCATTTTCATGACCGATACGATAAACAACGTTATTTCAGAGAATGAAATCGGTCTAAATGCCGCCGGCGAGGGCGCCCTGGGAAATACAATGAGCGGCATTGGCGCATTCACCGGCGTTCGGAGCAACACTATCGGCCCGCGGAATGTTATTTCCGGGAATGAGGGGTATGGAATTGAAATCGCCGGTCCGACCGTCGAGAACAATGTTGTTATTGAAAACGATATCGGGATGGATGCGGACGGAAGCAACGCTATTCCCAACAATGCCAGCGGAATTCTCATAGCAGACCTGGCGAGCAGCAATACTATTAACGACAATGTTCTATCCGGCAACGAGGGTTATGGGATCTTTGTGACCAACACGATTGATAATGTCATTTCGGGAAATTATATCGGGCCGGACGCCGGCGGCACTAATTCGCCGGGAATTCAGACGTACGGCATTGGAATCTTGAGCGGCGCGGATGGGAATATTATCGGTGGTACATCAGCAGGTGACGGCAATGTCTTGTCCGGAAATGCCACGTACGGCGTCTATATTTCTGGTCCCTCTACGAGCGGCAATGTCGTTGAAGGAAATCTCATCGGGACTGACAGGACTGGAACCAATGCGCTCCCCAATGGCGGCTGGGGTATCGGTGTCTGGAATGACGCGAACAGTAATATCATTGGCGGTATGACCCCCGGGGCGCGAAATATAATTTCCGGCAGTACCGGCGCCGGTTACGGGATTGCCATCGGTACTGCAGACAGCAATGTAGTAGAGGGAAATTATATCGGGACGGATATTAGCGGAAAGCTGCCGGTGCCAAACAGCTTCGCAGGCGTGGCAGTGGAAAGCGGCTCGGTGGGCAACATCATTGGCGGCACAACCGCCGGAGCCGGTAATGTGATTGATTACAACTACATTGGAGTGGCCGTGTATCAATCGAATACAACGAACAATGCGATTCGCGGCAATTCAATTTTTGACAACGGTTGGGTCGGAATTGACCTGGACGGTTTTCCCGGCAATCACGTTGGATTCGAGGCCGGCCCGAACGATTGGCAAAACTATCCGGTCATCACCAACGCTTTCGGTTTTGGAGGCAGCACCATTATTCAGGGGAATTTCAACAGTTCTCCCAACGACACTTACTACCTTGATTTTTACGCCAATAGCGTCGAGGAATCGTTCGGCTACGGCCAGGGGCAGGTTTACATTGGCAGCAAGACCGTGACGACGAGTGGAGCAGGGAATGCCCTGTTTGCTTTTACGAACAATTCGGCCAATTACGGCGGGCAATATATCAGCGCCACGGCGACGGCGGTTACGGGCGACAGCAGCGAATTCGCCGCTGACGTGCTGGCCACCAATGCGCCGGCCCCCTTCGCTCAGTTCGGCGCACCGTATCGCTGGCTGACGAATGGATTCGTTTTCAATCTGACGTTTGCGACCAACTTCAGTTATCACATCCAGACGACGACCAATCTGACGGCAAATCCGGTACCGTGGGTGAACCTCACAAATTTCACGGCCGCGAATGTTTCGATCACATTTACGGACCGTGCGGCGGCGAATTATCGTTTTCGTTTTTATCGGGTTGTGTCGCCGTAAGGAGCGGCCGTCCTGACTGTGAACCGCATCCGGAGCGCGGCTGTGTCGAAGACCAGCCGCAGCGCGCCTTAACTTCGGGAATGCTGCGCCTGGTGCCCCTTGCCCCTCACACAGTATCTCCGTTGCCAATCGGTTCATCGTTCCGAGGCGCCATTTGGCAATCTTTGAGGCTCCCCACTAAAAAGACAATTGAGACCGCTTCTGCAAATGAATAATCCCCCGTTGAATTGCAGTGGTCACTGCCTCGGTACGATCGGCTACGTGGAGCTTTCCGAGGATGCTTTTCAAATGGTCCTTTACCGTGTGTTCGGAAATATTCAATGAATCGGCGATTTCTTTGTTTGCCAACCCCTTTGCCAATTCCCTGAGGACGTCCAATTCGCGGGAAGTCAACTGTTCGCGAATTTTTCGGAGCGCGAGTTGGCTGGCGACGTCACTGGGAATCCAGGTCTGGCCGGCGGCGACGGTGCGTAATGCGGGAATCAATTTGTCCCCGGTTGTATTTTTTAGCACGTAACCTTGCGCGCCCGCGTGAAGAGCGCGGTAGATGTCCTCGTCCCCGTCAAAAGCGCTAAGAACGAGAATGCGGGCATCGGGAAACCGTCCGCGAATTTCTGCGATGGTCTGGATTCCCCCTTTGCTCGGCATTCGCAGGTCCAGAAGGAGCAGGTCGGGTTCATGCCGGGCGAACAGCGCGAGGGCTTCGTTGCCGTCGGCGGCTTCCGCGACCACTTCCATGTCCGGTTCGGTGTTGACCAGGGCCGACAATCCCATCCGCACGATATAGTGATCGTCCACAATCAATATGCGAATTTTTCCCGGCTTGCTCATGAAATAATCGCGGGCGCGCCCGCTGTGGACGGCATTAAAAATTGCGATGAAGAATCCAAAGGAATCTCGGCGCGGACGAGGGTTCCTTTGCCCGACTCACTTAAAATTTTAAATTGGCCTCCCAGCCGTCTGGCTCGTTCGGACATTCCCAGCAAACCAAAATGTCCTTCGTGCGGTCCGACGGCGTTTTGGCAATCAAATCCCGTTCCATTGTCTTTGACCTGTAAATTAACTTGCTGGCCCTGGAATTGGAGTTCGATCTCAACGTCTGTCGCTCCTGAATGTTTAATGATATTGGCGAGGGCTTCCTGTCCGATGCGCAGGAGATTTTCCTCCACGACCTCCGGAAGCGCCTGAGGTTCGCCATGCGTTTCCAGCCGCACCTTGATGTCGGTTCCGCTAGTAATTTGCCGGGCGCCTTCTGCCAGGGCACTCGGTAAATCGAACTGTTCCAGGGCGCGGCTTCGCAGGTCCCAGACCGATCGCCGAACTTCCACCTGGCTCTTGGACATCATGTTGCGGGCCAGGTCCAAATGATGCAGCGAGTTTTCGGGATTGCGGTAGTGCAGTTTGGACGCGGTGTCCAATTGGAGGGAGATCCCCGCCAGCGTCTGCTCGACGGTATCGTGAAGTTCCTGCGCCAGGCGGGTCCTTTCGGTCAGTACGGCTTTGAATTGCACCTCAGATTCCTTGCGCGCTGTGATTTCAAATTTTAATTGTTCGGTCCGCTCCTTGACCCTTTTTTCGAGTTCGTCGTGGGCCTGTTGCAGTCCGCGCTGCGCTTTTTCACGCTCCTGAATTGCGACATTCAGGGCGGCGTTTTTTCGGGAGAGCAGGAGCGACCAGCTCACGATCACGAAGAGCGCGGCGCAAAGAACCAGCACTCCGATGAACAGGCGATGCGGCGTCAACCAACTCGGCTTCTTTACGATCGTTACGTCGCTCGCGTCGGGTATGAGGACCTGAAAGGATTGCAGCTTACCGGCGTTATCAATCTGCGCCAGGCCAATTCCGTTGATCTTCAAAACGCTGCCAATGGAGAGGCTTGCGAATTTGGATTGATCGGGCACTCCCTCCGCAACGGCAGTAAAGGTAAAATTACTGTTGATCAGCACCAGGGCAGCGTTCTGTTGTGACGCCGTTTTGCCGGCATTGACTGTGAGGTCAACGAGGGTTCCCGTAATAGAAATGTAACTGGCGTGGTACAGGCCGTTTTGCAGGTCCGCGACTGTGGCAGCTTGCGGACTGACGGGAGTTGCGCGTTCGGCGGTCTTCCGGACAATAGCGTCCTGCAGAACCGGAAGATAATTTTCGAAGCCGGGAAATCCCACCGCATCAACAATCTCGCCCGGTGTGACGTTCAGGCGTTGCAGGGTTTGAACCTGGAATCCGGTGGTCCCATTTTGCAGGAAGAGGCGCTGGCCCGATTGTTGAAATGTGACCGTGCCGCGAATGTGGACTCTCTGGGCGAGCGAACTATTTGGCCGGAACTGCGCCAGTTTGTTGATCGGGATGATCGGCCGGTCGAATGGATTAATTGCATCGGGCTTTTTTATGACCAAATCGGACGGACTGGGAATGTAGATTTCGATTGCGATTAATTGGCGCAGCGAACGATTGTGCGCTTCCGCTGCTGTCCCGCAAACCTGCGCTTCCGCGCCAACCAGCTTTTGGGGATCGAATGCAGGCGCACCCGGCAGAAATGCCCGGAATCGATAACCGCCGTTCACCAAATCAATGATTTGCCGGCCGCCTTCCATTCGTGCGTCCCGGACAATTCCCGAAATCTCGATTCGTTGGCTGTCTTCGGAACCGGACATTAATTGATCAATGGAAACGTGCCGGGCGCGCGGGAGCGGGGCATTTCCGATCATGCGCAGTTTTGGCGCCGTGACCGTTGGCGCATAAGCGCCTGCGTAGGTAATGCCTGTGACCTGCACCAGGTCTCCGGGTTTGACGTGCGGACCGTTGACATTATCCACAAAAACGCCCGCGCTCGAATCCTGAAGGAAAAAACGGCCCTTGAGCACGGGATCAGCGGCTGTTACCACGCCGGTCACCGATACCCGCAACATACGCGAGGCCTGTTCCGCCGGAAGGGAAATGACATCAATGGCATTTGTGAGAACGGCGCCGGAAGGTTGCGCCAAAGCGGGCGCCGAAATCATCCATAACAGAAAACAAAAAATTCCCAGGCTTCCTGACGCAGGTGTCAAAATGCTCGAAGGTTTATGTCTGATGATGATTTTCAATATATCATGAGTTAGTCAGTATCAAACGATAAAACACGGAGCCGGGGTTTGGATAAACCGGCGTCGCGAGAGGATTCGTTATTGGCCTGGGCCAATACAGCCAGTTTGTTCCCAGGCCAACCGACGGTGGATTGCTTTGATACTGTAAAAGCCAATTGCTGCTGTTTGCGGGCCATGACAATAACAATGCTCCCGGCAGGGCCGCGTGCGAAAGCACGGGCGTGATTGCATCGACGGTCAACCAGCTGACCGTCGTTGCCTGGCCATCGCCGGCAGCCAATTGTAACTGATACGCCCCGGGAGCGGGAAAGCTTGCGATCGTCGAAGCAGAGTTAGGATTGCCAAACGCGACGCCCGCGGCGCCGGCGGTTTCTGTCCATGTGGCTGTCACCGATGCAGGCGAATTGCCATTATCATTCACCGTGCCTGAAAGGGCGGCGGTGCCCGGCCAAATGATCGTCTGATTCGTGCCTGCGCTGATGGACGGAGCGTAATTGACCGGCGATGTTTCGGCCAGAATGGATACCTCGGCCTGACTCAAAATCCGATTGTAGATACGGAGGTCGCTTAAGTCCCCGCTCCATCCGCGGCTCAACGCTGCGATGTTGCCAATGTAACCGGCGCCTGTGCTCGAAGGCTGCGCGCCCGAAGGGGTCGTAATCACGGTCGGCGAGGCAATCGGGATGCCGTTTACATATTCCTGGGGCACATTCGCCAAATTGGAAAGGTCGTAGCTGGCCGCAACGCGATACCACCCGCCAATGCCAATGGTGTTTTGCCCTGAAAACCAATCGCCATTTCCTGTGGAATAAGTGGCGAAATCGAACCCATTATCGCCCTGGCTGTCGAACCTGAAATAAAGCCGGTATCCGGGCGTATCAAAAATTCTTGGGTAAAGGCTGTTTCCCTCACCAGTCGCCCGCGCCCAGGCGACCAGCGTCAATTGCGTAACGCCTGGCGACGCAAAACTCGCGTAACTGTTGGAACCGTTGAAATGCAACGCATTGGAAGGATAACCGCTATTAAAATTGGTGAAATAAGCGCCGCTGACCGTAGCTGCAAGGCCGTTGCCGGAAGAATCAGCGGCAACGCTCCCGGCACCATCGTTCATTTTCCACCAACCGAGCAGACCGTTTGTGATAGCGTTGGCGGCGCCCACAGTCACCGTGACAGGGACCGTCGTGATGCCGCCGTTGCTGGCGGTGAAATTGAGGCCGTAGAGACCGGTCGAACTGAAAACGGCGGAAGTTGAAAGACTATTGCTGGTTGCAAATGTCACTACGCCGGGGCCGCTCGCCTGCGACCATGTGGTCGTGAGCGGAAATGCCGGAACTGGATTTGAGACGCCGGCCGACAAAAACAGAGAGTCACCGGTGCTATACAAGGATGCCGTCGCCCCTGCGGGGCTCAGAATGGAGACGGAGGGCGGCGGCGTTGGAGGAATCCATATGAGCGAATCGGTCACATTGGTGGTCCCCTTTGTTCCTATAGCCGTGACGATGTTCGTGCCGGGTTGCAATGTGATGGGCCATGTATAAATGCAATTGGTGCCCTTGATCGCGCCCTGTGAAACTCCGTTCAAATAGAGTGTTACTGTATCGCAATTGGCATAGACCTTGGCCGTGATGACATTTGTCAACCGGTTGGTGAAGGTGTGGCCGGTGATATATACCATTGGATTGGTCGTCCAATTGGCTTTGTAAAAATAAAAGGCGTCCTTGCGGTTCTGGCGATCGTACGTCACCAGGCCCTTGTCATTTCGTCCCGGTGTATCTCCTTCATTGCGGCCATCTGAAGCGAAGTCGAAGGACGTCCAGACCAATTTGCACCAGAGGAACGGGCGCGCCGCCATCAATTCCCAGTTCGTTTCGTGAACGATATCCTGCCACTCTTCGGGATGAAAGGAAGTGGCGGTATTTGCGGGAAAAGTGGGGTTCTCGCTGTGCTGATAAAAACTGCCTCCGGCGCCGTATTCGCTAACTCCGACGCAGCGCGAGGGGTAGGTGGCATGAATGTTGTCCGCCCACGCGCCGATGCCATTCAACGGACTGGAATACCAGCCGTAATACTTGTTGAAGGCGATGACCTGGGTGTAAAAAGTCGAGGGATCATTGTCGCTGGTATTGGCCGCCGCAGTGGAGAGTCGGGTCGGGTCCTCCTGGGCCACCAACGGTGCTTCCAGGCTAATGAGATTGGTTGGCGACGGTCCGGGATCCAGGGTCACCTCGTTATAGATGCTCCAAAACATGATGGACGGATGGTTGTATCGTTGCCGGATCATTTCCCGCAATTGCTGAAGTGTGTTCGTATAAAACGCGGGTGACTGCGTGATGTAATCGATCAACGGTATTTCGCTCCAAACACAAATTCCGTTTTGATCGGCCAATTGATACGTATAGTCGTTGTGCTCGTAATGGGAGAGGCGCAGGAAGGTCGCTCCGATGTCCTTGATGAACACGAAATTCGTGTCGCGCTGCGCGTTCGTGAGCGCCCAGCCGCAGTTCAACCAATCCTGGTGCATGTTTACGCCATGCAGGTCGTAGTGCTGCCCATTGAGAAAAAAACCATTGGTCGGGTCCACGCTGTACCAGCGGAAGCCCAGCGGTTGCGCAACAACGTCCGCCACACCTGTGCTGTTCCATAGCTCCACAAAGGTCTGATACAAATATGGATCGGCACGACCGTTCCAGAGGTGCGGACTTGCAATGACGGCCGACGAAACGACATTGGATGCCGATGCGGCCGGAATCGTGACCAGATTCGTCATCGTCGTCACGATGTTGGTTGCAGCATCGGTGACGATCGCTCGAATAGTCACGGTCTGCGCCGTGGAGGTGGAATTGGACACAACCGTTGTGACCCTGAGATTGGCCGAGCTGGCGCTGACATTTGTCGGTGTCAGATAAACCCCCGGCGACGCGTAGTCGAGAGGCGATATCTGGACCGGCGCGGTGACCAACAAATGAACATCGCGATAAATCCCGCCCCAAAACGTAAAGTCCGCCTCCAATGGGGGAATATTAGCATTGACGGCGTTGTTCACGCGCACGGCGAGGACATTGTCGCCACCGATGTTGACGTAAGGGGTGATATCGAAAACGAATGCAGCGAACCCGCCGTCATGTTCGCCAAGGAATGTGCCGTTGAGATACACGTCTGTGACCAGGGACGCGCCGTCGAATTTCAAAAAGAAATGGCTGTTCGTATAGGTCATCGCCGGAGTGAAGTGACTCCGATACCAACCCGGGCCCTGATAGAAGTTCGAAGGCGGATAAGATTGGCCGTCAGGGATATCCCACACGTGCGGCACGGTTACGTTTGTCCAGGAAGAATCATTAAAATTGACTGATTGAGCGCCGGCAACGTCCTGCTGTATAAATTTCCAGCCGGAATCCAGGCTCATGTCCACGCGGGCGGAGGCCGGCGGTGAGTAAGTCTGGGCATCCGATACGATGGCTTGTCCGAGGAAAGCCGCAACGATGGCGAGGACGCGGAGAGTCCATGGTGCGAATTGGATTTGCATAGCTATTGAACATTCCCGGCCGCGGCCGAACTTTTCACCAGTGCATTGACATTAACCTTCGATTCAGAGGTCTGCAATGGCGGAGAAGATGACGGGTCCGTATACGCGCGCACATATTTGATCTGCATTTCGCCGGGAAAAACGGTTGCGGTATCAGGTCTGCCGCCAAAGTCACCACCGATTGCCAGGTTCATAATGATCGAGAACGGTTGGTCGAAAGGCGCCGGATATGGATTGCGTTCATTCGGACTTTCCCAACCGCTCGAACTCCACCAGTTCGTTTGTGTCTCGTAGAGATGGTGGTCCACGTACCACGAAATCGCATTGGTCGTCCATTCCACGGCATAGACATGAAAGTTCGTGACCGAATCCCCGGACGGGAAATTGAAGTAGGGGCCGTGAGAGTGGGCATTATGCGGAGCCGTTCCGCCGAAATGAATTGTGCCAAAAACCGCGTCCGGATTGACGCCGCGGTTTTCCATGACGTCAATTTCGCCGGAGGCGGCCCAGGGACCGTAAACGGCACGTTCGGGCATCATCCAAAGCGCGGGCCAATAGCCCTTACCCTGCGGCAGCCGGGCGCAAAATTCAAAGCGTCCATATTTCTGGCTGAACCGGCCGCGAGTTCTTATTTTTGCCGAGGTGAACTCTTCACCCTCATAAACTTCCTTTCGCGCGACAATATGGAGCAGCCCATCGGCAACATAGGCATTTTGCGGGCGGCTGGTATAATACTCCAATTCGTGGTTTCCCCATCCGTTTCTGCCGTTGCCGATGTCAAACGTCCAGTTATTTGTGTTAATCGCGCTCCCGCTAAAATCATCGCTCCATGACAGTTGCCAGTCCGCGTGCGCCTCGCCCAAAGCGGAAACGAGAGATCCGGCAATGAAAGATAGCATTGCAGCGCGCCGGATGGTTGATAATGAGGATTGTTGGAATGAAAACCGGATTTTCATATGTGCGGTTTTTCTCTTCGCCTTGGGCCACGATTTCCGGTCTACCGTCAATAAGTGGGAGGCACCATGCTCGAAATGTTCAACCGTTGCAACAACAGAGGGCTGAAATCGCGGCTGTCCTGATAGAAATAAAAACATCGGTCTCCGCCGCTGCCCGGGGTGGCACTTGGGGCGCCTGATTCCCAGGAAGTAAGGAAACGCATTTTCCTAATCGGCTCCCAGGATGCGGATCCGTCCACGAAAGATTCGTTGCCGCCATCGGGGTAAAGATGTGCGCTGTGATGCTGTGGCAGGTTCACGTAATCCTGCGGGTTGCCCTCGTCATTCGCCACAGGCTGGCCCCAACCGTTTGCGCCTCTCATCACCGCGTCGGCGGCAAAGCACCACCAGGGTCTGGACGTGGACATCTTTACGGGGCTGTAGCCCCACATGCCACCGGAGGCAATAGGATTCTCCCAGTTGGTATCCCCGCCAAAATATTGATAGCCGATGTTCCATTGATTATAAGTGGCATTGTAATTGGGAAGACTCGGGCGTTCCGGGCAACTCCAGATGGATGGAGCGTTTGTATTGATGAACAGTCCAATGGATTTCATTCCCGCTGAATCCGATACGTTCAGGTCCGTTTGAACAAGGGGGTAGGGCTTGCTCGCCAATGTGTTGGCCCGGCACGAAACGACATAGTCATTGTTGTCTCCCGTGTAGATAATCATGCCAATCGCGACCTGACGCAAATTGCTGCAACACTGGATGCGCATGGCCCTTTCCTTGGCCGAAGACAAAACCGGCAATAAGATCGCCGCCAGAATGGCGATGATGGCAATAACAATCAGCAATTCGATTAGTGTGAATCCTGCCTCCCGGCGGGCGGGTGCCTCTGTTGTGGCCTGGCTCGAAGTTACGTTTAAAAAGCTCATCGTCGTCGATAGGTTCCCATGTTTCATGGCTGACGCGCTCCTTGCCGTCGCCCGGTGAGCGGGCGACGGCATGGCGTGTGTTCGCTACTCAATTGTCAGGATGTAGAAGCGGTGGCCTTGCGCCAGTGCGTCAGTGACTGTTTGGACCAATCCAGTGCCGTTCACGGCGGCGCCCAAAGGCGTCCAGGACAGGTCGGTCAGGTTGTTCTTGTAGGAGACAATGTATTTAAATCCGCTTTGTGTCGGGAATTTGAGAACGACATTCCCTCCGCTAACGGACGACGCCAATGGCACGGTGCTCGGCGGCACCAGCATGAAGAAGTTCACGCGTTCAAACCCGTCGCCGGTGAGCTGCAATGTGTTGACCCCGCCTGGCGAAAGCAGCACGTGCTGGCCGGTATTGGTATTCATCAACGGCGCATATTGGTAGCTGGCATAACTGTTCCCCACCGCCTGGAAATAACCCAGCACATTCGTCGTTTGCGTCGAGGTGCCCACGCCGCTGGTGACCTGGGCGCACTGCAGGGTGATATTGCTGGTCGTATCAGCCGAAAGCCGCGCATAGACGTAGTAATTGCCGGCCGGGAATGTGCGCGTGTAATTGATCCACGCGCTGTTGGTCAGGTTGAAGATTTCATAGTCCTGGATATACGGATCCACCTGTTGCAACTGCGCGCTCGTCGTCCTGGCTCGCGACGAATCCGTTGTGACTTCAATCGGCACGATATTGTTGATGTTCGCAGCCGATGACCGATAAACCGCCGGGATTGGCAGCACGTTCAGGAACTGTGATGAAAAATCAACGTCCAGGTCACCCGCCTGACCGTAATAGCTGTTGGTAGCCGGCCCGGCTGTTGGGGCCGGATTATCAATGAAGCGCAGGCCCGTGCCGTTCGGATCCGGACTGTTACCCGGGTCGAAGTCAAAGTCCTCGGCTTCCCATGTGAAGTTCGTCGGATTAAAGGTGTCAAACGTTACCGTCGTGCTGTGTGTTTGACCGGCATTGTCGGTTACGTTTATGACGGCGGTGTAGAATGAATTGGCCTGCAACCCGGGATAACTCACATTCCAGCTCGCGGACGAACCGCTGAACACCAGGCCGGACGAGACGTTGACACCATTTAGTGTTACCTGAATGTTCGTCGTGTTAACGCCATAAGTCGGACTGCTGGCGACAAACGACAAGGCGTTTGTTCCCTGCTCAAGCACCGTGCCGTCAGGATTGACCGCGTCAATTCGTACCTGGTCAGTGCGGGCGTTCAGCAGCATATAGAAGTTAATGTTCAGCCCAAAGTCTGCCCCGTTTGCCGTTTCCGTTTGGTTATAGACCAGGTGGGTGTCACGGAAGGTGTTCGTTCCGTTCAGGTTCAATTGCGCATAGTTGCCGAAGCGATCTATCAGCGGCGCGTAAAAGTAGGATGAATAGCCGCCCGACGACGGAATCGCATAGGTTCCGACGTGGCGAGTGACCTGGTTGGTCGTGCCCCAACCCGCGACGACCTCGGAGAAGGAGGAGTAAAGTGTGCCCAAATTGGCGCCCGAGGCGACACGCGCATAAAGGTTGTAAGTGCCATGCGGCCATGTTCTGGTATATTGCTCCCAGTGACCGGGCCCAAGGAATCCGATGTTATAGTCCAGCGCGCCCGGACCGAACTGTCGCCGCGGAGTATCTGTAATTGGCGCCGTCGCGCAGGGATCATTCGTCCGATAATTGGATAGAGTGGCTCCCGCAAAGTTCGCTTGAACCGGAGATTCACCATTTAGCGGAGCGTTGTTGCCTTGTTCGTCGATGAAGATGTCTCCCACCTGCCCTTCATAGCTGTTCGCGGCGGGAGTTCGCGGGGCCGTGGCCACTGCATTGTCAATGAAGCGATTGCCGGTGACGTCGGAAACCGGGCTTAGTGTGGGATCAAAATCGAAATCTTCCGCCTCGAACTGAACCACCGGGTTCCAGGTGTCAATGTTCAGTTGTGCGTTCGCGCTGTTGCCGTTGTTGTCTGTTACCTGAATAACGACGCTGTAGCTTTGATTGAGTTGCAGATTTGGATAGCTGACGTTCCAGGTTGAAGGCCCGCCGCTGAAGACCAGGCCGGACGAGGCATTTGTGCCGTTCAGGGTCAACACAATGTTTGCCGTATTGATCGTGGTGGTGGCGGAACTGACGGTAAAGGCCAGCTTGTTCGTGGCTTCAAACAAATACGCGCCGTCCGGATAAATGCCCGTGATAGCAGGCATTTTTGTATTCACCGGCACGAGCATGAAGAAGTCGGCGTTGGCGCCGCCGCCGGTCGTCGCCCGGACCGTGGCCACTCCGCCCGAACCGCCGTTAATTGAAACCTGAGCCAGGGCGCCGCCCTGCCGTAAGGGCACCCATTGGAAGGCACCGGAGCCCGTATAGATGAATTGCCCAAGGCGCGAAAGCGTTTGATTTGGAGTTCCTTGTCCCGACGTGACTTGGTCAAAGCTGACGGTTGAACCGCTGGAGGTGGAAAGGCGGGCATAGACATTAAACGTTCCCGGCGGGAACGTCTTCGTGTAATTCTGCCATTCTGCGCTCGACCAGTTGCCGATCATATGGCTCGGCACGAGGGCCCCGCCAAACCGCGTGGGAGAGGGCAATTCGCCGGCGGCCAACGGCGTTTGGACGTCCAGGCCGCTCCCGTCGTCAAACCGGTAATCGGTCGGCTGGTTATCCCCGGTGGATTGGCCCTTATGCGCGTCCACGCCTTCGGTGTAACCGTTTCCATAATAACTATTCGGGTCCCCGTTTGTATCGGTGTAATCGGGATTGTCAATGAACATGCCGTTGGTGAAGTCAAACTCCTCAGCCTTGACGATGAAGTTGGTCGGGCTGAATGAATCGAATGTCACAGTGGCCGAACCGACCAGGCCGAGGCCGTCAACCGCCGTCATAACCGCGGAATTAATGGATTGCTGCTGTAGATTGCCGTAATAAACCGTCACATTCGTCGAAGTGCCTGCCGTGCCGTTCGTCACAAACGTGCAACCGGACGAAACGTCGACGTTGTTTATCATCAGGTCAATGTTCGTCAGGTTGAATCCGCTCGCCGATGTGGCCGTAAACGTCAGGCTGTTGGTGGCCTGCATCAGCGCCGTGCCGTCGGGATAAATCCCGGTAATCGTCGGTATTTTCGGGGCGATGGCTTTGCGGATGTTTTCCACGAAATTCAAGTTATTGGCGGATACCCCCGTGTAGAATCGGAAGTCCTGCATCCAGCCGAAAAAGCCGCGGGTCCCAGCAACGCTTCTGTTCCCAAGTACCAGCCATGGAGTTGCGCCCAGATTAACCGACAGCCGCGCGCACGCTGTTTGGTTCTGTAACGTGCAAACTGCCGTATCCGAGCCGGTGTACTGATAAAGGTTCGTGCCATCATAAACCCAGGCGACAAATTCCCACTTATTGTTTGGAAAATTGGCGGTATAGGTCGTGCCCAGGCTCGCGGTATTCGCCGGAGCATTGTACGAATTGCCGGTTGTCGTGGTGGCATTGTTAATGACGAATTCAAATTGGTTGCCCTCCTGATACTTGAGGCCGATGGTGTTGGCGCTATCATCATTTTGTCCTCCTGGACTAAGAACAAAGAGCCTGGGAAGCGTCACACCGCTCGCGTCGGACAGCGTTGCGCCCTGATTCATCCAGAATGTTACAATGAAGTTCGTGACCGTGCCCATTGCGGCGAGCGTGGCGTCCCCCTTGTCCGCGGCGGAATTGGCCGCGCCGTTGTTGTTGGCCGATTGCCCGGCATCGCTTTCCCCATTTGTAAAATCTATCGCTGCGGCGGCGGTTGCGGCTCCATTAACGCCTGAACCGTTGACACCCGCCAAATCCGCCGCCGTCCCGCCCGAGTTATACATAGTCACATTAAAACTCAGGCCGCCCAGGCCCGTGCTGCTGGGCATGGCGGTGATGCTCGGCGCGTTGTTCGTCAGTGGAACCCAAATCTGATTGGCCGGCTGGCCGTAGGCGGCAGCACAGGCCAACAGTCCGCAAAGTGTCACAGCAACCTTCCAATGTTTGCGCGCGGCGTCGAACCATTGGTGTCGCGGTAAAAAGAAATGGACAATGTCTGAATAGCGAAGATTGTGGTTTATCATATAGGGTTAGGGTTGGTTCAGGCTTGGTTCGAACGTAACAATATCTGATGGCGCAAACATCCCTCTTTCGAGGGGGGCGCAGCGAGTGGAATTAATGTAGCTAATGGCCTTGAAACGCCGTTCGCGTAGCAGCGGACGTAAGTCCGCTCTGACTATTTCGCGGAAAAACCGTGCGGTCTTGTTTGCCGTCCGGGCGATGGTAGGGACGGCGCGCTGCGCCGTCACCGCCCGTAAAGCGGGCGGAACGATTCGCGTGCGCTCGTTCGAGCAACGGTTCATGGAGAAGACTTTCATTCCGCTTGATTTCCGTATTCTCCAAGGCAAACTGCACTCTCCTCAACGGGGGCAAAAAATCACTTCAATGCCGGTAAAACGTTTATTGAAAGTATCTTCCCTGACGCTCGCGGCCATGAGCCTTGGCTATGGCGTCGTGCAGCTTGATGTCACCATTGTCAATGTGGCGATCAATGCCATTGGCGCATCGTTCCATGGCAATATGGCGGCGCTGCAATGGGTCGTCAGTTCCTACACCATCACATTTGCCGCGTTTATTCTCTCGGCCGGTGCGATGGGAGATCGGATAGGCGCGAAGCGGGTGTTCCTGGTCGGTTTCGCGCTGTTCACCCTGGCCTCGCTCGTGTGCGCCGTGGCGCCTACGCTGCTCATCTTAATCATCGCGCGGGCTGTGCAAGGCATAGGAGCCGCGGTTTTAGTGCCCAACTCTCTGGCGTTGCTCAATCACGCTTATGAGGACTCGAAGGAACGCGCCCGGGCCGTCGCGTTTTGGGCATCCGGCGCAAGCTTCACACTGACGCTCGGGCCACTGGTCGGCGGTGTTTTGATTAAGTTGTTCGGATGGCGAAGCATTTTTCTGGTCAACCTGCCCCTGGGCCTGCTGGGTTTGTGGCTCACAATGCGGTATGCCAAAGAAACGCCGGGAAAAACCGTGCGCCGAATCGATTTGCCGGGACAAATTACCGCCGTCCTGGCGCTGGGTGGGCTTGCCTGGTCATTTACCAGAGGCGGTGAAGTCGGATGGACGCAAGTGCAGGTGCTCCTGGGTTTTGCATTGGCCATTGCCGTGGCAGCTGTTTTTATTGGAATCGAACGTTATTCGGACCATCCAATGCTTCCGCTCGGAATGTTCAAAAATCGGACCTTCCGCGCCAGTACCATAACCGGTGTATTGGTGAACATCGCATTTTACGGACTCATCTTTGTTTTCAGCCTGTATTTTCAACGCGTCCATCAACTCTCGCCGTTATGGACAGGTCTGGCCTTTGTGCCGATGACCGGCGCCTGTTTCATCGCGAATTTGAACATCGGTCGCATCAGCGGCCGTTTCGGCGACCGCAAATGTATCGTCATCGGCACGGCTATCATCCTGGTGGGCTGTCTGGCCATTCTCGGCATTCGCGCCGATACCGGCTACGGCTGGCTGCTGCCATCTTTCATTTTGATGGGTGGCGGCCTGGGCACCATGGTGCCGCCCTTGACTCATGCACTCCTCGCCAGCGTGGACAAAACCCGCTCAGGAATCGCCTCGGGCGTCCTGACCGCTTCACGCCAAACTGGAAGCGTTCTGGGAGTGTCCCTGTTCGGTTCGCTCATCGCCGCCGCGCCGATGATGGTCCACGGCACGCGAATGGCGTTGGCCATTTCGGCGGGAGTATTGCTCGTCTCATGCATCATTGAACTGATAGGCATGGCGGCGGAGGGAAATGAATTAAAAAAGGTATGATATGAAGCGCGAAAGACTCGTTCATCTCTGATCTCCTCGAGCCAAGGAATTTTCAAAATGAGTGTCCAAAACTACACTGAAGCCCGGAAGCTTATCGAGGGCGCCGGCGGTGGTGATTTTGACGGGGCCAAACCAGAAGCACTTGTCGCGAAGGCCGAAAGTGTTCTTGATCTTAGATTTCCCCCAAGCTATCGGCGATTTCTTCTGGAAATGGGATCCGGGGATATCAATGGATTCGAGGTGTATGGTCTGATCAATGACAATTTCACAAGATCTAGTGTGCCAAATGGCATTTGGTTAACATTAAACGAAAGGCAGTCTATGGGTTTGGACCATCGTTACATTCTTATTGGCGACAATGGAGACGGATCCTATTATGCAATTGATACAAAAACGGTGGATGGCGCAAAAGAAGCCGCGGTTGTTCACTTATCGGCGGACGGGCAAAGCCGTCAATGGGTTGCCGATAGCTTTGGAAGTTATTTCTTAGATTCGGTGAAGGCCGTTGTTTAACTCAACTGAGCGCAAATTGCGCCGACATTCGTCGGGCCGGGGGTCGCCGCCAAGCATAGGCGAATAAAGGCGGCTTTATGACTCTTGGTTATTTCTGGCAGACGGGTGAGGATGTCACGGAGATGCGCGAGTGCTTGACCGCAAAGAATTAATACGATGGGAAAGTGCTGCCGCAGTAACTTCACCGGCGGCAGGCCAACGTTTTAACACATCAACCTTTCTCCACAGTAACATCCCCGCCCGTAATCCGTTGTAGACGTCCATGTTCGCTCCGCAATATCAGCGCGCCATCGTCATCCAGGGACTCCGCGCGCCCGCGGATTTTCCGGTCGCCGATTTGCACCGTCACGTCTTTGCCGATGGTCGTGCAATGCTCCATCCATTCGGCGGCCACGTCCGAAAATCGCCCGGCCGAAATCCGGGAATATTCAGTTTCCAACTCGCGCAATACAGCAGTGGCCAGCGCTGCGCGCGAGAGACTTTCGCCATTTTCAATTTTCAGCGACGTTGCGATCTTCCGAATCTCCGCCGGAAATTCCTGCGCGTCCTGATTCACATCGATCCCGATACCCAGGATCACGTGCCGGACGCGGTCCAACTCGGCGCTCAATTCGGTCAAAATGCCGGCCGCTTTTTTGCCCCCAATCAAAATGTCGTTGGGCCATTTGATTTCCACGGGCAAACGGGTGAGTGAAACAATCGCGCGGCGCAGCGCCGTGGCCGATGCCACGGTCAATTGCGTCGTCTCCTGGGGACGCAGATTGGGCCGGAGCAAAATCGAAAACCAAAGCCCTTTGCGGGCCGGAGAAACCCATTTGCGACCCAGGCGTCCGCGTCCGCGCGTTTGGGATTCGGCGAACACCACCACGCCTTCGCGAACGCCATCACGTGCAAGCTTTTCAACGACGTCATTGGTCGAAGTCGTTTGCTCGAAGACGTGGATATCGCGGCCAATGATACGGCTTTTACCCAGGCGCGAGAGCAGATCATCGGCAAGCAGGGCGTCCGGTTCATCCGTGAGGCGATAGCCGAAATGAGGCCCAGCCAGGATGCCGTAGCCAAGCCGTCGCAATTCCTCAATGTGCGACCATACCGCGGCGCGGCTCACACCCAATTGCTCGGCCAATTCCGCGCCGGAAACGCCGTCCGGGCTTTCGCGCAACGCCGATAATATTTTTGCCGCCGTTGTCATTATTCGCAAGTGGCGCTGCCACTGAAATCCAACCCAATATCCACCGCGAGCGCAGAGTGCGTCAACGCGCCGACGGAAATAAAATCCACTCCCGTTTCGGCGATGGCGCGGACGGTTTTCAAATTCACCCCTCCGCTCGCCTCGGTCTTTGCAAGGCCCTCGGTCATGGTGACCGCCTCGCTTAACTCATTCAAACTCATGTTATCCAGCAAAATCATTTCCGCGCCGGCATCGAGCGCCTGCCGCACCTGCTCAAGCGAGTCGGCTTCAACTTCGATTTTTAACTTCGGATATTTTCGCCGCGCCCGGGCAATGGCGGCGGCAATGGCATTTGGTTTTTCGTCCCTGAGCGCGGCCAAATGGTTGTCTTTGATCAACACCATATCATACAATCCCATGCGATGATTCGCGCCGCCACCGCACGCGACGGCATATTTTTCAAACCGCCTCCATCCCGGCGTCGTTTTTCGCGTGTCCAGAATTCGTGCACGCGTGCCATGAGTTGCCCGGACAAATTCCGACGTCAATGTCGCTACGCCGGAAAGACGCTGAATGAAATTCAGCGCGACACGTTCAGCCGTCAAAATCGGGCGCGCCGGGCCGGAAACCTTGAGGACAACCGCGCCTGCGCCGGCGGACCCGCCATCACGAATGACGCTTTCAATTTTGACTTTCCGCGACAATGCCCGAAATGTGGCCTCCACAAATGGCGTTCCCGCCACGGTCAGTCGCTGCCGTGCGCGCATGACCGCGCGGGCCGTCAGTTTGACCGGCACCGTGGCGAGCGTCGTGACATCGCCACCGCCGATATCTTCAGCAAGAGCCGCTTTGACAGCAGTACGAATTTCAGTATCTGACAATTTCATTTTATAGCCGCGAGAATATCAGTAAGACAAAGGCGTTGAAACGTCGAAGTGTTGAAGTGTTGAAGCGGCTGAATCGGAGACTGCCATGAGATCTTGCGGGGTAGGGAGCAGCTTGGCGGCTGTTCCCTCTCCCCTCCCAATGGGAGCCCTTGGCAGGTGGCGCCGCCTCTGATTCAGCCTGCGGGCTTGGCAGTCCGTTCTTCTCTGGTTCCCGCCGTCCTCATTGTTTTATCGGGGTAAAACAGCGCATTCTGCGCATAAAAAAGGCGTAACATGTCCAAATTCAACAATTTACGCGAATCCGCTGCGCTCGATGCATTTTATCATAAATCGGGCCGGATATTGCACGAAAATTGCTGACTCAGCCCTGCTGACTCGTAGATCCATGACATGAACGACACTAAAAACATCGCACCGCTCAGATTAATCCTGGAGGGTCAGTTTTGGGATTCCCATCTCTATATGGGCAACCTTTACCTCATCACCAGAGATGGTCGCATCCATACCATTGACTGGAACAAGCTCGTCTCTGAATTCCCTGTACCCGCCGATCTTGCCCTCCCTATGCAATACGCTTTTAGTCGAAGCGATAGCATATACCAAAACCAACGGGAGCTGATCTATCAGGACCCGCAGGTGCGCGAAGTCATTCAAAATAAATTTGTACGCCTGGCAAATCATCATAAAACCCCTCGGGTTGCCGATTGGAGATATCATTTAGTCAGGACACAGGACACGCCATTTCCTTTTCCCCACCTGGACGCCACGATCTACATGAAAGGCTTCTTCACCGCTTCCGAAAATGGCGTCTATGTGGTTTCAACCGGTCAAATGGAATCAAAGCGCAAGAGTCCTCCGGAGGCTGTGAGATTGTGGGATTGCCCGGTCATTTCTTTGGACGCCTCTTACGGCGCGCTGGCCCTGGCAGCCGGATCAGACGGCCTCTTTGAATTTGATCTGGATGGTTGGGACACTGCTGACCCGCGCCAGCCAAAGCTGGTGGACCAGCGCGATTGCACCGATTGCTCCTGGGCTTATTACAGCATCATCGGCTCTTCCCACACGCAGGGCGGCATCTTCGCCGAATACGTGAAAGAAGACGATCAGAGCCGGCCTGGTTCAAGGAACGGGCACGATTTTGAACCAAGCAACCTTGGACGGTCATGGCGGGGCGCCCCGGGATTGCAACGCCGATTTGAGAAGACCGTCGGCCCGGGAGAGATTTTCAAAGAGCAGGGAGAAGGCTATTGCTGGGGCGGAAAGGACAAAATTTGTCACGCTCGCGAGGGCACTATGACCGTAGCGCGATATTCTCCGTGGGAAAATGGAACCGAACGGCTCAATATTCTGCGCCAGACCACTTTTGATGCGGCGAAACGGAATCCGGTTGGTGCAGCGGTCGCTCCATTTGGTTCCATAATCGAGCTGGATAAAAGCATGGTCATCGTCCGCAGCGACGATGAGCTCCTCACCCTTCCCGGCGTGCCGGTGAATTGGCGGGTATTCAACCGGTCGAAACAATACGAAAATCAATTGCACGTTATTTACGAGAACCGGCTCGAGATATTTTCATTTAACCACGACTACTTCATCGACCAGAAAGAGAAAATCAGCGGTGTCCGCGCTTACGGTTCGATCTCATCGAATGGATCGAAAAAGCATTGAAGCATTGTAGGATTTTCGTTTGGTTCGTCTATTTCGTGCTTCCTGCCAGACCTTCCGCTTTAGTCGCCAGCGGCGCCGCCGCCGTTTCACCGTTTCAACGTGTGCCTCCAAATGGCACAGATGTGCCCTGGGAAGCACACTTCTCTCTTCGGATTTGCAGGATACTATAGTCGTAACGGGCGGGTGGGCAGTTGGCACCGCGGCCACAACCATAGCTTCAGCGGCGGCGGGCCTGCCCACCCTCGCCCACTCGAAGGCGGATCGGGGGGGGAATTTGGATGAGGAGGACGAGAAAATCAGAGTCTTCGTCATCTCGTCTCCTGAGGCGAGATGGGTTGGGCGCAAAAATTTCACGCGGTATGCGTGACTTTTGCGCGTGGCGTAGCGGTTTGATTCGGAAAATGTCGAAAATATCAGGGAAAAAGCAACGCCGAATGAATGGCATCAGTTATGCCTGTGGATTTGCCTTTGCATTTACCGTCGGTCGCAGTTGTCGTCGCAGTGGGATGAGTTGAGCGATTTTTTGTCTTATTGCAATTGTTATGAAAACGGCGGTTTGCGTTATCCGTTTGCTGGAGCAGGCATCTTGCCTGCCGGTTTTGCGCGCATGTTGTGGCCAGTCTGATACGCGACTGGAAGCCAGTGGCAGCGTCACTGGTGCCCTAACCGGCAGGCCGGATGCCTGCTCTCTATCGATGCCACCCCAATGGGGTTCAGTTTGCGGCTTTGCCGATATTTGGAAACTTTCCGTTCGAGAATCCTGAACACGTTTAACACGATTATGAAGACATCCCTTTTTTCCCGGTCATTCCTTAATCCGATTGTCATTCTTTTTGTCACCGTTGCGCTGCGAGGCTCGGCCATGGTCTTCACGCAGGACACATATATTGCGCCGACTAACACCACTTACGACGGCCAGGATCTTGTGGTCCTTGACTGCACCGTCACCGTGGACGGGTCGCACACTTTCGCCAGCGTCGTGCTGGCCTCGGATGCCGTTTTGACGCACTCCTTTTCTACGAACGGGCAAATAGCGGTAGCCATGAGTGTCACAAATGCCCCGTATGTGCTCCCTGGATCCGCTACAGGGGTTGAACTGGCCAACACGAATATCTCTTCGCCGTTGCTGGTGACCGACACCAACGGCAACGTCTATACCGAGGGCGTTGATTACCTCGAATTCACCTATCCATATGGGACATGGATTGAGCAGACGACTAACTCGTCCATTCCCGACGGCGGAACCGTGTTGGTAAGCTATAGCTATTATGGCTCTGTTTCGGCAGGGTTGGATTTGATGGTGACCGGCGTGGTTTGGGTGGCCAGCGACTCCGAGATAACCGCCAATGACATCGGCTACGGTTCAGGTTTTGGTCCGGGCGCCGGTTCAAGTTCCGGCAACATGTTCTTTTTCGGTTCCGGCGGCGGTTACGGCGGGAGCGGCGGGATGAGCCTAAGCAATGCGGTTGGCGGCGTTTGTTACGATTCGCTTTATCAGCCATCGATTGCAGGCAGCGGCGGCGGCTCCAGTTACGCAGGTACGGGCGGCAATGGCGGCGGCCTGGTTCAGATTACCGCGAGCGGTGAAGTGGAAATTGACGGGGCCATTTCTGCCAATGGCGAGAACGCTACGAATTCGCGGTCGGGCGGCGGTTCAGGCGGCGGCATTTACATATCGGCGCCGAGCGTGAGTGGCGCCGGCAGCATCACGGCAAACGGCGGGCTTGGCGCGCCGGATTACGGCGGTGGTGGCGGTGGCGGTGGCAGAATCGCTATCGTCTGCGGCATGAATAATTTTTCGGGCACGATGACCGCATATGGCGGCGGCGGCGCCTACAACGGCGGCGCTGGGACTGTATTCACGGAATTGACCGGCGCGCCAGGTTTGCTGGCGCTGAATAATAACGGCAACCCCGGAGCCAATTCCACAGTGACCCTGTCCAATGTGGCGGATGTGGCTATATCGAACGGCGCGGTGGTGGCGGTGTCCGGGCCGTTCCTGCCGCAAAATGCGACTATCGGCACGAACGGCGTCCTGACGGGCCAGTCACAAACAAGTCTTCAATTCTCTGTATCCAACCTGACGGTTACTGCGGGAGGCACAATGTCGGTCAATGGCTTGGGCTATCTGACGGGCGGTGCCGGCGCGGGAGGCAGCTATTCCAGCGGCGGAGTGACCTACGGCGGCGGTGGCGGGCACGGCGGTTATGGAGGACCTGCGGCGGTGACAAACGCGGTCGGCGGAAATGCCTATGATGCGCAGCCAAATCCTTCGGGCCTGGGCAGCAGCGGGGGCGGAGGAATCATCATTGGCGGCGCGGGCGGTGGTGCGATCAATGTTAACGTAACCGGCACATTACTGGTCAATGGATCGATTTCGGCCAATGGGTGGAATGGAAGCGGGCTTGCAGGCGGCGGCGGCTCGGGTGGAAGTGTCTATTTGACAGCGGCCACCATGTCCGGCAATGGAACCATCACAGCCAACGGCGGCGGTGGGGCGAATTTATTGGGCGGCGGCGGAGGCGGCGGACGAATCGCAATTGTTGCAAATACCTATAACTTCATCGGCACAGCCAATTGCTATGGCGGCGGAGGCGGAAATTATGGCGGCGCGGGGACACTATTCTCATCACAAACTGGCTTGTCGCAGACCCTGGTTTTAGACAATGGAGGGAACACCGGGCCGTCCACGATGTTACAGACGGCAGGCGGCGCAAATTTGTTTGTCCAGAACGGCGCGTGGGGAACGCTGCCGGCTGGTTCGGCGTTTGCAAGCCTCCTCGTGGGATCGAATGCCTGGGTTACAGCTCCCGCGAACTCCACGGCGACCACTGTAACCATCGCAAGCTATGCGACGTTTCAGGCTGGCGGCGGGCTGACGCTGAACTCGGATGGGTCATCTTCTTTCGAATCCGGCCATGGCGGGACTGGGACGATCCTTCCCTACCCGGGAGGTGGCGGCGGAAATGGCGGAGTGGGTGGTGCGGGCGCACCAAGTACCATCCAGTATGAGCCCATCACTGCGCCGGGTGGGCCGGCAGGGTTTAATTTAGTTACAAGTCCGAACGAGCCGGGCGGTAATGGCGGAGGAGAAACTCCTTATTCGATCGGCGGTATGGGGGGTGGCACGGTAAATCTGATCGTTAGCGGAATATTGCAGGTGAACGGCACCATTATGGCGAACGGCGGAAACGGCTCCGGTGAAGGCGGCGGTGGCGGGGCGGGCGGTTCACTCAATTTATTCGCGGGCACATTTGCCGGGTCCGGTTCGATCACTGCCAATGGCGGAAATGGCGTCGACTCAACCGGAGGCGGCGGCGGCGGCGGATGCATTGCGATCCTATTCAACACTAATCAGTTCAATGGATCCCTCGCAGCCTTCGGCGGTGTGGGCGCAAATGACGGCGGCGCGGGAACCATCTATTTCAGAACCAATTCGGCGGTCAATGGCCAGATTATCGTGGACAACGGCGGATTAAATGGAGCCGCCGCGGTTCTTACGTCCTTTAAGGGGAACGCGGACCTGACGCTGCGCAATAACAGCATTCTGGCTTATACGACTCCGAGTACGTTGACTTTTGGAAATATTCTAATCACCAATGCGTCGCTTGTGGCTTCAAATTATCCAATCATCATTGATGCGAATAATCTTACGGTGCAAAACGGCGGACGGATCACCGTCGATCGGGGCGGTTACGGACCGGGCACGGGTCCGGACGCGGGAAAAATCGGCCAGGCTTACTTGTATGCGGGCAGCGGAGGAGGCAACGGCGGTTGCGGGGGATCTGCGGTTTCGAATAGCGTAGCTGGCGGCGGCGGCGGATTTGAACCCTATTTCGAGCCCACTGAAGCCGGTAGCAGCGGCGGCGGTGAAACTCCGTATTCTATTGGCGGGACTGGCGGCGGTGTGATTGAACTGAATATCACCGGCAAGCTGGCACTCAATGGAACACTTTCGGCCAACGGCGGCAACGGCGGCGGCTCAGGCGGTGGCGGCGGGGCGGGCGGCAGTTTGCAATTGGAGATTGGGAGCCTGACGGGCTCAGGTTCGATTTCGGCCAACGGTGGCAGCGGCGTGGATGGAACCGGCGGTGGAGGCGGCGGCGGAATGATTGGCATCATTTTTGAGCAGGGGAATTTTTCGAATTCGTTTACCGGCGCAATTACCGCCTACGGAGGCGGCGGATGGACCAACGGCGGCGCGGGCACGATATTTATCAAAACCAACAATACCGGGCAGGCAACGCTGATTGTGGACAATGGAGGCAATATCGGAACCAATACGCCCATATCCATTTCGTCTTCGTCGTATTCAGTTATCATCCGCAATGGCGCGATTGCGGCGCTTCCAGACGGTCCCGAAAATTTTTCGAGCCTTCTAATTACTTCGAATTCCTGGCTGGTTCCGAATGTGCCCCAACAGGGGACGCTTGGAGAAGTCTATCTGACACTGTCGGGCAGTGCGACGATTCAAGCCGGTGGCGGCATTAACGCCAATTCCGATGGCTCCGCACAAGAAGCCGGAACCGGTCACGGTTCAAGTGAGACCGTGTCTCCCACGTATCCGTGCAGCGGCGGCGGCCATGGCGGCGATGGAGGTTTCAGCATTTCAAATCTGGTCGCAGGCGGTGGCACCTATGATTCAATCGCAACGCCAACCGGATACGGAAGCGGTGGCGGCAGTTCGGAGTCATTTTCCGTAGGCGGCTCCGGCGGCGGCCTTGTTTATCTTGATCTTATCGATGGCGGGACATTGCTGGTGAATGGCACGATCTCGGCCAATGGCGGCAACGGTTCGGGCGTCGGGGGCGGCGGTGGTTCAGGGGGCACTGTCAGCCTTATGGCCAACGTTATCAGCGGTACCGGTTCAATCACGGCAAACGGAGGGGTCGGCGCGCTCAACGGCGGCGGCGGCGGCGGCGGATGCATCGCGTTGAATTCCAGCGAAAAGGTTGTGACGAATGTCTTTCTCGGAACAATTTCCGCATACGGCGGCGGCGGCGCGAATTATGGCGGAGCCGGAACGTTATACTATCGGACCAATAGCAATCTTCAGATCGTTACTCCGGAATTGTACTTGGACAACGGCGGCAATGTGGGCACCGATACCACCGTGACCATCAGCGGAGTCAATTTGGTTATCCAGAATGGCGCCATTGGCGCAATTCCAGCCAGTCCATTTGTGCAGACTACCGTCATGGTGCTCAGTAACAGCGAACTGACTTCGCTGGCCGTCGGGCAAACGATCGTGCAGGCCACGAGCCTGAACATTTTCTCGGGTGGCGTCTTCTCGGTGGACGGCGGCGGTTATCCCGCCCAGAACGGGCAGGGCGCGGGATCGGCAGCCGGAGGTATTTCCGGTGGTGGCGGCCATGGCGGGTACGGCGGCGGCAACGTGGCGGGCGGTGGCGCCTACGACGTGATTCAAACCCCATTTTTAGAAGGAAGCGGCGGGGCCAATTCGAGCACTGGCGCCGGCGGCATCGGCGGAGGTGCGTTGAACATAACGGTGACCCAGGGCCTTGTCGTTAATGGACGCATTTCCGCCAATGGCCGTACTGGAGGTCTCAACGCCGGCGGCGGGGCGGGCGGCAGCATTAACATTGCCCAGGCTCTCAGTATGTCCGGCACCGGCGTGATCGCCGCGAACGGCGGCGCGGGCTCGGATTCTGGTGGCGGCGGCGCGGGCGGGCGCATTGCCGTGGCGACTGGTCTCAATACTTTTACCGGCCAATATTCCGCATCAGGCGGAGGGGGAAGTTCGCCGGGCGGCGCGGGAACGATTTTCACAAAGACCGGCAGCGGACAAACGCTCCAGATAAACAACGGAGGCATCATCGGAACCAATACGCCGATATTCATCGGGTCCGGCTTGCCGTCAACACCGTTTGAACTGGACATCTCGCACGGCGCATCGGTCGTGCCGTTCACGCCGTTGCCGCTCTTGAGCAATTTGAATGTTTTGGCGTCTTCGACACTCACGATGCCGATTGCGCAATCCAATTTCGTGATCGCTGTCATGGGCAATTCGACTATCGCCGGGGATTTGGACGTGGACTACCTTGGCAATCCGCTGGACAACGGTCCGGGCGCGGGTGTTGCCATCGACGCCGAGGGTTCCGGTGGCGGCTATGGCGGAGCGGGCGGCGCTTCTGACAGCGGAGCGCCCGGGGGCAATACTTACGGTTCGGCGGCTCATCCGACGGATTTTGGCAGTGGCGGCGGCAATGGCGCTGACACGACCGGCGGTGGTTCGGAAGGCGGTGGCGCTTTGCGTCTGAGTGTGGGCGGGACGCTCAACGTGACTGGAAATATTAGCGCGAACGGCGACACGGGATTGCAGGATGATTCGGGCGGCGGTTCCGGCGGCAGCGTTTGGATTACCGCAGGAACGCTTTCAGGCTCGGGAACTATTTCGGCGGCGGGCGGGGACGGCGTGCTCTATGGTGGCGGCGGCGGCGGCGGCGGACGCATCGCCATCTACACTATCACCAATCAATTCACCGGCACAACCAATGCGAGCGGCGGGCTGGGTGTATTCTCCGGCCAGTCCGGAACGGTTTCCCTCGCAAGCGCGCTTTCCGGCTTGCAGATCCTTTCGCAATCGCCCACCGGCTCAGTCTTGAACACGGTCAGCTCAGTGAACCTGACGTTTAGCGATATGCTCAACGCAGGGTCTGTTTCCGCGTCTGATTTTGCGGTGGTCACACCGGCCGGGGCGCTCTCCCAGACCAGTTTAATCGTCACCGTTGCCAGCCCTTATTCGGTGCAGTTAAGTTTCCCCACACAAAATCTCGTGGGGACTTACACGGTCCAGGTGGCAGGGGGCATTTCCGATACGTTTGGAGCGTCGCTGGCGCAGCCTTACTCGGGCACGTTTACGGTTTCGCTGCCGACGATTTCGGGCACGGTCACAGGCACCAATGGCGCGGGAGTGCCCGGTGTTTCGATGCAGCCGGGCAGCGGACTAATCGCCGCGACGACGGATAGCAACGGAAATTATTCGTTGGGTGTGCCGCCTGGCTGGACCGGTACTGTAACGCCTTCGCTTGGATCGAATATGTTTTTACCGGCTTCGATGAGCTACACGAATGTCACCGGCTCATTGACGAACCAAAATTATTCGATGGTCTCGACCCTCTCGCCAGCCCTGACGACAAGCCTAAGCGGTGGTAATTGTTCATTGAATTGGAACGGCGTATCGGGTGTGACCTACCAGGTGTTGTGGTCAACGAATCTTGTGACGTGGCAGCCTTTTGGCAGCCCGATCGCCGGGACCAACGGGCTGATACAAATGATGTTGCCGCGTGGGACGAACTGCGCGGGATTCTTCCAACTGCAGGTCGCGCAGTGACGCATTGCTTGTTGGATGAGCAGAACGAATTAGGATTCGCCTTTGTCCCGCCAGGCAGAGCTATGGTGCGAAAAGCGATGAGGATGAGTATAAGAATAATTTCCCCTCGGCTCCCCGGGAATTCTCCGCCGATGGTTGGTAACGACGAGTGATCGTTTTGGCTCATGGTCTCGATGCGCGATTTCGGAAATGGTTGAACTTTCGGGCAAGCGGAAAAGTTGGTCCAAAATTGTGTTGCAAATCCCGTCGAAAAAGCGAGCTTTAGGGCTGGACCAATTTCAAGGAAAAATACAGTACCTATGAAAAAACTAATTTCGACAAGGATAGTCTCTTTAGCGGCGGGTCTGGCTTTGTTTGCGGGCTGTGCGACTGAGCAGCAGGCGCCGGCATCGGGACCGGAAATGCCGCCACCGCCTGAGTCGGAAGTCATCCCGCCCCAACCGAGCATGACGTCCGTATGGACGCCAGGATACTGGGACTGGCAGGGTGGCCGGTGGGTGTGGGTACACGGTTATTGGGGGTCGAGCCCGCATCCGGGTGCTATTTGGGTGCAGGGTCAGTGGATGCATCATCATGGGCGCTACATCTGGGTCCGCCCGCATTGGCAGTAATCGAGCGGAATTTGGATGGTTTTCGCCAATTGACGAGCGCCTTCCCAATAGAATGAATCGTGATTACGCGCAGCCTTTTATTTGCGAATTCGTAAGCGCCTAATTCACAGTTATTTAAAAAATCGAAAAACCTATTGACATTCTTTCGGTTATGGTGTTAAATAACGACATGGTGAGTCGTATATATGGGCTTTGAAATGATAATGGCAGGCAGGCCATTCTAAAACTATACGACGCAACCGTTTTTTTGGATTAAATATCTACTGAACTAGTAGTCATTGTATATGAGCGATACATTAAATGCATTGAAGGGAAAGAGCGGCGACGATTTGAAGTGGCTGGAACTGGTTATTCAACACGTTGGCTCGTTAAGCTATGGGGTTGTCGAGATTATCGTACATGATTCGCGCGTTATTCAGATTGAAAAGACAGAGCGCGTTCGCCTGGAAAAACCATCAAACGAAAAATCGCGACCGAATTAAAAGCGCAAAACAATTTACGGTACTGACCGGATAACTGGAAGTCCCCATGAAAACAAAAAGCAAATATTCTCCATGCGGAATCCGGTTCAACTCATCGCTCCAATATGGCTCCTGGCGTTCTGGCTCTCAGCCGGGGCGCAAGCGCGCGCAAGTAAAGTCGAAATCCTCAACGTAGCCTCCCAGGTCACGCAGGATTTCTTCCAGGATTACAATACCGCATTTTCCAAATATTGGAAAGATAAGACCGGCCGGACGGTTGTCATCAACCAATCCACAGGAGACTCGCATCAACTGTCTCAGTCGGTCATTGACAGTGTCGATGCGGACGTCGTTGCCCTGGACCAGCCATCCGATATTGACGCCCTCTATAGCGGCGGCCAATTCCTTGACGCAAATTGGGCGGCCCGCCTGCCGAGCCGGAGTGTGCCTTTTTCCACGACGATTGTGTTTCTGGTTCGTAAAGGCAATCCAAAGGACATTCGTAATTGGGACGACCTTGTCCGCACGAATATTTCAATAGTCGCAGCGAATCCAAAGACATCAAGCGAGGGCCGATACAGCTATTTGGCGGGGTGGGGATATGCGCTGAAGAAATCTGCCGGCGACGAGAATGCGGCGCGTCGTTTTGTTACGAGACTGTTCGCGAACGCGCCCGTTCTCGAAGCCGGCAGCAGCGACGCCGAAGCCACGTTTGCCCTGTGGGACACGGGGGACGTGCTTTTGACGTTCGAAAGCGCAGCCGCCCTCGTTCAAAAACGGCTTCCCAGGGAGGGCTTTGAAGTTGTCCTGCCATCCGTCAGCATCGTCACAGAAAACGCCGTGGCCTGGCTGGACCATGACGTGGAGCGGCACCGCAATGAGGCTGCTGTGCGCGCCTATCTTGATTATCTCTACAGTGACGAGGGCCAGGAACTGGCGGCACAACATTACTTCCGGCCAGGAAATGAAACAATACTGGCAAGATATTCAACCCGTTACAAACCGCTCGAATTATTGACAGTCAGGGAGATTGCCGGCAGCTGGCAGAAGGCGCAACAGACGCACTTTGCCGACGGCGGGATTTTCGACCAAATCCATAAGGCCAACCGGTTCACCGGAGGTTCTATAACACAAAACTGAAACCAAAAAATAACCGATAAGTGAACCTATGAAAAAATTAAACCCGGGAATAATTAAAAAAACAACGATGGCCGCATTGGCATTGGCGAGTTTGGCTCTGACACCGACTCTCCGGGCAAATGTCGAAGTCTTTCTCGTGGGCGGCAGCGCGAGCCAAAATGTGATTTACGATCGCGCCACGAACTTCTTTAACGGCGGCACGCTGACGGTAAAAGGCGGGGGCTCTTCGGCCATAGCGCAATTTTCCGGCACGAGCACCAATAGCGCGCTGGCGGGATTCGGGACAATCACGCTGGACGTCAACATCAACAACGGCGCAATTGACGGCCTGCAGGCGCTCACCAGCCAGATCGCCAACTCCGATGACACCAACTATAGCTCCCCGTCCATTCCACAGGTGCCGACGTTCGTGGACTCGTCGACATCCCCGGAAGCCGTCGGTTTTTCCTCGGCGACTCTCACCCCTCTGCCCACCTACGTCGTGCCCTTTATCTATGTCAGGAACACCAATTCCATTGACACAGCGGCGATCACCAATTTGACCCAGCGCCAGGCGGTGACGTTGGAGACTTCGACTCTGGGCACAACCTACTTCGGCGGGACGAGCACCAACGTTGTCTATTTCGTTGGACGAAACAATGAAGCGGCCGTGCGCACAGAAATTGACCTGAACATTTATAATTCCGGCCAAATCAATTCCTATTACACCAACTCTTCGGCGCAACCCACCCTGGATACCAGCGATGATCCCGGTTTGAATTCCGGCGGCGCGGTGGCCAATACAGTGCTGGTACTAACCAATTCCATCGGGACAGTCGCGGTCCAAAACATCAAAAAAGGTTTGGTTGCGATTCCCTTCGAAGGTGTTCCCTTTTCGGTGACGAATGTCATCAACGGCAGTTACCCGCTCTGGGGTTATGAAAATTACTATTATATTTCCACAGGCAATACCGGCACGCCATCCGCAGCCCAATTGTCCGTAATCAACGTCTTATATCAGTCAGTCACCAACTCGGCGTTTGAAACAACCGATTCGGTTTTTGTGGGAAATTTCATTCCGAATTCGGCCCTGGAGGTTCAACGCTATTCTGACGGCGGCCAGATCATACCTCTTCCGGGTTTCTTCCAATAATGCGCACGACGTCTGAAATGGACTTGAAAATCCACTGATATGAAAAGAATTATTTTGCCAGTCTTTGCCTTGCTGGTCCTGCTGACGGCGCCATTGGCGCGAGCGTGGTCGTACAACGACGGGGACCTGCTGTTGATCTTCCGCGAAAACGGATTCAACGACATCGAGTATGACCTGGGAAGCGTGAGCAACCTTCTCGGTCATGCCAATGGTTACACCACGACGATTACCGGTTGGAATTCCACTCTGGTGACCAGCCAGTTCGGGGCGGATCTAACAGGCGTACAAATCATATTGCTGGCAGTGACCAGCCCGACGAATGCGACGCCTACAGCATGGGTTAGCGGGACCGAACCTGACACAACTGCCTACAACGTCAGTTCCTCGGCCTGGAATTCAAGCCTGCACTCCATCATCAGCGCCATCGGCAACAAACCAATTCTGCCATTTGCGTTGACTGCGGCGCCGGTGAGTCCGACAAATGCCTATTCCATTAACCCGTCGGGCACGCAGGGTGGAGCCTCGTATGATTATATCGTCTCAGGCGGAACATTCGCCAATGTTCCCAACCTGGGCGGGCACTCTCCCTTTACCGTCCAGCAAACCATTCCCGGCTCGTTTGATTTTTGGGGGATTCAACCAACTTCAGTCTATCCCAATTCACCGCCGGACAAATTGATCGGGACGTTCAGCATCACGAGCAGCGGGGTTTTGAAATTTGTGTCGGGCCCGCGCTCTCCCTTGATATCCGGAATCAGCCGTTCCGGCAATGTGAGCAGCATCCAATTCTCAACGATAGTGGGCAGCCAATACTCAGTGGCTTATACCAACCAAATCGGCGCCGCCGCTCCCTGGCCGGCGGATGCCAACACGCTCATCGGAAACGGCAGGATCAACACGATTAGCCATACCAACACGAGTCAAAATCAGGAATTTTACCGCATCAACACTCAATAAAACAACGCGGGGGACAGGCACAACACGCGGCAGGGGCCGGTCGCACGCCCCTGCCGCGACGATTCAATTTGTAGAGAGGACAACCACAGCAAATGACATTGCGGCTCGGAGTAATAGCGATGCTGGCATTCGCAAACATTTTCAAGGGCATCGCCGAGGAAACAAATTCCCCGGCTGTGATAGAAAATCTGTTTGCGGCGCCCCTGCCGGCGGCCACCAATCCGCCGCCGAAGCTTTTGCCCGTCCTTAATGTGCGGGCGTATATCATTGAAGGCGACGTTCCACTGCCGGCCGAACAGTTCGGTATTCTTTCAAATTACACAGGCAAAGTGACGATGGCGCGCCTGCGTGAAGGACTGGAAAAAGTGCAGTCTCTGTACA
The DNA here is from genome assembly GCA_963845665.1 of uncultured Verrucomicrobiae bacterium. GTDB lineage: Bacteria > Verrucomicrobiota > Verrucomicrobiia > Limisphaerales > UBA11358 > UBA11358. Next base: position 573,119 of record CAWJTA010000003.1, on the reverse strand, counting down.
GTGACAGCATTTTCTCTGAAGCCACCGTGACTCTGCCGCCACAGCAGTTGACGAACGGCATCGTCCGAATTGATGTCCTTGAACCGGCTGGCGCGGTCACGAATAGCCTGGACGAAATGATCACCAATCTTTTTTTGGCTCCTGAGCCTAAAAAAGGAACTTTTGAAGTACGCGGTTACCGGATTGACGGCAACACCGAGTTGCCGCCGGACGAATTTGGCATGTTGGGCAAATATACCGGCCGGATTGATTTTGCGCGTCTGCGCGAAGGATTGGGCAAGTTGCAGCTCCGGTATCGGGAACTTGGTTTTGCCACCGTGAGCGTGACATTGCCGCGGCAAAAACTGACGAACGGGATCGTGCGGGTAAAAATTGTTGAAGGCCGGCTAAGCAGGATAATCGTTGAAGGGAACCGCTTTTACAGCGAAAAGAACATTCGCCGGGCGCTCCCCAGCCTGACGACGAACATTCTGATCAATACAAAGTGGTTCCAGCCTGAATTGGATCAAGCCAATCTGAATCGCGACCGCCAGATTTATCCTGTCATTAGCCCGGGCGTAGAACCCGGAACGACCGAACTGGAGCTAAAAGTAAAAGACCGCCTTCCGCTGCACGGCCACATTGAAGTCAACGACAAATCCTCGCCGGGAACACCGCTCCTGCGACTGGATACGGCATTCCAGTACAATAATCTCTGGCAGTACGACCACCAAATCGGAGTGGATTACAATTTCTCACCGCAGGCTTATAAGCCGCAAGGCAGCGTCCACGGCTTTTACGACATGCCATTGATTACGAGTTACAGCGCCTACTATCGGATTCCGCTGGGTTTTGGGAGCAGCCTTCGCGAAAACCTCGACCGTCAACCGGCCACTTTTGGCTTCGATGAAGTGACCCACAAATTCAATTTGCCGCCGGCGACGGGAAGTCCGGACATTACGGTTTATGCGGCGCGTTCCGCTTCGGCCACGCCGGTCCGCTACGGACCGGTTTCCCTGGTTTTTATCAGCACCAACTCACACTCGACGTTCAGCAGCCAAACCTCCGAGCAAAGTTTCACTTTTGACGACAACCTCGGCGTAAAACTGACCATTCCACTCCGTGAAATAGAAGGTGTGCATTCGGCATTCTTCGTTGGGGCGGATTTCAAATCTTATTCCGCACCGACATTTGCAACCAATGCGTATACCGCCGCCCTCTACGCTACCAATGCCGGAGTCCCTATACTGGAGGCGAGTAAAACCATCACCGACAGCTCAAATACCCGTCTTTCGCTTCAATATATTCCAATCTCATTCGGCTGGACAGCCACGCGGCCTGATTCGTCAGGCGTCTTCGCCATCAGCTATCTGCAAAGCGTCTTTCTGCAATCTCTTGCCTCAGCCCGGACAAATTTTGAAGTCGCCGCGGGCGCGCCGGGCGCCGGCGGCAATTACACCACGATCAACGCCGGGCTTATACGAGAGCAAAACCTTTTTGGCGGATGGTCAGCCGTGTTCAATATGAACGGCCAATGGTCCAGCGCCCCGTTGATTAGCAACGAACAATTCGCGCTCGGCGGCACTGCGGGCGTGCGTGGTTACCAGGAAGGTGCCGTTTATGGCGATACCGGCTGGCGCATGTTGTTCGATTTGCGCGCGCCGCCTGTCAACGTAGGATATTTGCCTACAGCCACCGGCTATATTCCCGCGGAATTACGTTGCTCCGTGTTTATGGATTACGGCCGGACGTCTCTAATTGACCGGCCGACGGCGGCAAATCTCACCTTTCCTGAATGGGGAGCGGGCTTTGGATTCTTCCTGACTGCTGGAGAGCATTTTGACGCGCGGCTGAGCGTGGCATGGGCGCTCGAAAACACTGTCACGTCGCGCGCGGGCAGCGCTCTGGCTTACTTCAGCGTCGGCGCACAATTTTAAAACGCGATGAAAATAAAAAAACCGAAGCGTAAAACAATCCGGATTGCCGTGAAGCTGATTCTGGTTTGCGGCACGTCAAACACTTTTGCCAATCCGACAGGCATGACGGTTTCGCTGGGCAGCGCCACGGCACAACAGCTTGGCTCACAACTCAACGTCACAGTGAGCCAGCTCGCGGTTCTAAACTGGAGTACGTTCAACATCGCCGCGGGCGAGACGACAACTTTTCTACAACCATCCTCAAGCTCGATTGTGTTCAATAACATCGGTGGCGCCAATCCGTCGCAAATCTTCGGCAGTCTCAATGCGAACGGGACGGTCGTTTTGGCGAACGCAAACGGAATTTATTTTGGCCCAAACTCGATGATTAAAGTCGGCGGCAGTTTCATTGCGACGACGGCGTCGCTGCCGCCGGACGTGGGATCGGGTTCGGCCTGGCAATTCACCGGTATGCCGCCGCTGGCCAGTATCGTGAATTACGGACAAATCCAGGTTGGGCCGGGCCAATCGCTTTTTCTCATCGCTGAAAACGTCCAGAACTACGGCTCACTGAACGCGCCCGCGGGGAACATCGAACTGGCAGGAGGCCAGACTGTGCTGGTCAGCGAGAGCGCGGACGGACGCGGCCTGAGCGCGCAAGTACAATTGCCGTCGGGTTCCGTCGACAATTTCGGCAACGTTACCGCGGACGCGGGAACGATTGCAATGCAGGCGCAGGTGGTAAACGAAAACGGAATTATCCAGGCCGACTCGGTTCAAAACCAGGGCGGCATCATTGAACTTACGGCTTCTGGCGCCTCGGCCAATCTGACTCTCGGAGCAAACTCGCAAATCTCCGCCAGCGGAGACAGTTCAGCCGGCGGCAGCGCGGGCGGAACGATCACTTTGCAGTCGGGAAATACTTTTAGCGATAGCGCAGGCAGCCAAGTTTCAGCAACGGGCGGTTCGCAAGGCGGCAACGGCGGCAGCATTTCAGTCAGCGCGCCTACTCTTTCGTCGTTGAACTCAACGCTGAATGCAAACGCACAAGCAGGCTGGTCCGCGGGAGCCTTGGAACTTGGTTCTGGCACCTTTACGCTCGGCAATTCCCCGGCAAACGGCGCAATCGACGTGAATACGGAGTTCACCGGTTTTTCGAGCATTCTTCTGCAGGCGTCCGCTGGCATTACACTGAACACGGGAACTGCGTGGAACTTGAGCACCAGCACAAAGGAATCTGCCGGCCAATTGACACTGGAAGCGGGCGGGAACATTACCCTAAACAACAGTTCGAAAATTATGGACGCCGGCAGTTGGTCGGTAACACTCGACGCCGGTTACAACGCTATCCAGTCCGGGAGCGGGAGTATTTCTCTAAACGGCGGGACCGGGACAATTCAGTTGGGCGCCGGTTCAATCAACCTGTTTGCGGGCCAGGATATTTTGGTGGGTTCCGGTTCTATATACACGACAAGTGGAGGAAGCATATTTGCCGACGCCCAGACCGGGAACATCAACGCCGGAACCTCCAATGGCAACAACAGCAGCGGCACGAACCCGAGCGATTATCTTTTTGGAAGCCAGGGAGCAACACCAAATGCCGTACTTGGCGGGATTTCGACGAAAGCCGGCGGTGATGTGACCCTGATCGCCGGCGACGATATTACCAGCGTGCCAACGGTACCCGCCGGCAAATGGCCGGGCGCCTCCGGCGCTTATGGCGCGGGCAATGTGAACCTCGTCGCGGGCAATCAAATTATCGGGAATTATAATCTGGCCAATGGTGCCGGGAATATTTTTGCCGGTGTTTCGGCAACGGCAGAGGCGGAGGCGGCGCAGAACCTGCAAAATCCGGCCAACTATGCGTCAGCTCTGGGCAGTTTGCAGTCGGCGGTTATGCAAAACGCCAACGGCAATGGGAACATTGGGACGGCCGCAAATAATGGCGCGGCAACTCTGAGCCTGATTCAGGGCGCCTGGAATGCCTGGGCAGCCAACAACATCTATATCAAGGAGGTGAACAACCCGAACGGCGTGTTCAATTCGAACCCCAACAACCTCAACGTCTTTACATATGCGTCCGATTCGGCGGCGAATTTTTGGGCAGGAAACGCCATCAACCTGGTTGGCGGAACGATTTTAGGCGCCAACCCCAATATGCCGCTCATCTATGCGCCCATTCTCACCCTGAATGCCGGCTCAGGCGGAATCACCGTGGACGATTCCATCGTTCTCTATCCCTCGAGCCAGGGGGAATTGCAGATGACGACGCGCGACGGCGGTGATTTGAGCGGCGCGGTTTCGGGTAATTCATCGCTTGTTGGAATCACGATGTCCGACAGCAGTTCCGCGAATTGGCAGACATTTGCCGCCGGCCACGCCGCCACACCACTCTACCTCAATGATCCCGAATCCCGATCCGGTTGTTTTGGATATCGCCGGCAGCATTGAAAGTTTTGGCCTGACCGTCCCGACGTTCGCGAAGATCAATGTGACAGGAAATACCTATAATTTCGGTTTTCAGGGACAAAATCTCTCTCCAGATCAAACGACCTGCATCAAGGTTGATGGAAGCATCACGTACCGCGGCGACCTGACAAGCCAGACCTTATCCACCGCCATCACGGCCAGCCAGTTTGCGGATATCATAAGCGGCGACCCATCACTGGCGGGTGTGCTCACTTACGATCCAGCGACCGGAACAATTTCCTATGTTGGAGTAATGGGCACGCCGACCGAACAATCGTTGCAGAATCCAACCGATTCCAATCAGAACCCGATTTTTACCGGTTCTGCGCTGACCGCATGGCAGACCAGTATCGGCGCGTTATATGCCGCAACTCAAAGTGCATCCCTTGGTGACAATGGATTGGCTTTGGCTGGGCCGGGGTACTTCAAGATCTTTGCTGACAGTATTGATTTGGGAATTTCAGGCGGTATTTCCGTGGTGGCTCCCGATTCATCCCTGGCGGCAATTTCTCCTTATGGCGCGGATATATGCGTGAAGACATCCGGCAATCTGGAGATGACCACCAGCGTCATCGCCAATGAGAGCCTGCTCGGTGGAATTACTCTAAACGTTGGCGGCACGCTCGACGTCGGTGGTGGATTGACGCCCTTTGGTGACCCGGATTCGCCCAAGGGGATATTTACGACCAGCGGCGGAAATATTTCGGTCACGGCCGGCGGCAATATAAACCTGGATGGCTCGAGGATCGCCGCCTATAACGGCGGAAACGTGACGATCGAATCGCTCACCGGCAACGTGGATGCGGGCATGGGCGGGTCCGGCTACGTCACATTGGATGCGCTGCAACTGGATCCGGTCACCGCACAACTCACAAGCATTTCGGCGACGATTCCCGGCAGCGGCATTTTGGCGACAACTGTCGCGGGTTCAGAAGCCACGCTGGGCAATATTTTGGTGGAAACGCCAAATGGAAACATTTCGGCCAACGCGGGCGGCATCGTCCAGATTTCTTTCAACAACACTGATGCCTCCGCTGCGGTGGCCATGCTTTTGGCCGGCTATGAACTGCTGGACGTTACAGGCACGAAGCGTCTGACGGCGTCCGATATTTCCGGCCAGGATAAATTGCTGGATAACAAGGCGGGGGCCCCTTACGCCGCCAGCCTCATCAATGGAACGGGCACGGTCATAGGCGAACTCGCGGACGTTTCGGCGGACGAAAACGTTGTTGCGAACGGTTCGGGTGCTATCGCCCAAAATATTATTGCCAAGGCAACGGGCGAGGTCGAGGGGTTCTTTCTCGGCTTTGACACCGTCGATCTTGATGCGACGAAGCTGACGCATGTCTATGTCATTGGACCAACAATTACGACAACCGGCGATCAGCAGACACCCATCATTGGCATCGGCGACAATTCAAATGGACAGATTACCCCACCGACGACTGACGCGCCGGCGACCCAGGTTGCGCCCACAGCGGTCACGGCCACCACCGTTGTTTCCAAAACTGACAATTCCATCGAAGACGAAAATAAAAAGAAAGATAAGCCAACCACGCTCGCGCAAAAGGTGAGCCGTGTGACGGTGACATTACCGCACGAACACGATCCCAGGAATCCAACCGCAACCCCATCATTATAACCATGCCCATTCACCCTCTTTTTGCCGCGAACGCGGCAGTGTACGCCATTCAAAACGCCACCATGGAAGGCAAGATTACTGTCCTGGTCCTGCTCGTGCTTTCCCTGTTCAGTTGGAGCATCATCATTTCAAAATTCCGGCAATTGCACCTGGCGCGGAAGGCCACGAATAAATTCCTGGCTGCCTATGCCTCGACGCGGGATCCCCTGGACATCAAACGGAAAGGCGGAGCATTCAGAGGCGCGCCGGCCTATACCCTTTACATTCGCGGCGCCGAAGAGCTGGATTATCAACTCCAACACAATCCCGTGACTGTCAAAGGTGAAAGGCGAATCAGCAATGCATCGTTTGACGCGGTAAAGGTGGTGCTGGAGGAAGCCGCCGGCAACCAGGCGATGGCTCTCGAGAAGGGCATGATCGTCCTTTCCACGGCGGTAGCCGGCGGACCATTCATTGGATTGCTGGGCACAGTATGGGGCGTGATGTCTACCTTCGCCGGCATCGCCGAGAGCCGCGCCGCCACGCTCACCGCCATGGCGCCCGGAGTCGCGGCGGCGTTGGTTGCTACGGTGACTGGCTTGCTGGTCGCCATCCCCGCAATGTTTGCCTACAACTTCATGGTAACAACGATCCGCAGCCTTACGCAGGAGCTGGATAGCTATGCGACACGCTACGCCAACCAGATCGAACACGCCTATGTGGACAATCGCGATATCGAAGACAAAATCGCTTTTGCGCTGACCCGGGTGGAAATGGGAGAAAACACGCCGGCCATCTGAAGCATGAAAAAGTGTTCACGCTCAGCTCATCAGTCGCTAACGGAACTGAACATTACGCCGCTGCTGGATTTGGCGTTTGTGCTCCTGGTGATTTTTATTATTACCACCATCCCTCCAGTGAATGACCTTGACCTGAAACTGCCCACGGCTGCAAAGCGGCTCAAAGATCCGCCGCGCAAGGCCAATTACATTACGATCCAGGCCAATGGCAAAGTTTCCTTGAATAAGGAGGAATTTGCCGACCCGGGCGGCATGTTGCCAACGCTGATTGCCCTGCGCACAGACGACCCGGACTTGAATCTCATCGTTCGCGGCGATAGCAAAACGAAATACAAACAAATCCGTTCGGTGCTCGATATTTGCCAGCAGGCAAATGTGCCAAAAGTGGATTTGGCCACCGATCCCCAGGAGAAATGACACCACAAAGCCAGCCGCCGGAGGACAAGAACTCGTCGAGGGTAAACTTGCTCATCTCGTTTGCCGTTCACGCGGTGCTGGTGCTCATCGTCTTCTATTTCGCAGCGCAACAGGGATTTCTCGGCAATCAAATGCAGAAAATCACCGTGCAACTCATCAAAGTAAAACGGCCGGAACAACCCAAACCGGCTCCCAAACCCCCGCCTGCAGTGCCCAGGCCCGAACCGGTCAAAGTGGCCGCGGCCAAAGCGGTGGAACGCCCAAAAGCCAGCGTGGCTGCCGCCGCTGCTCCGCCCATTGTCGCGCCCCCGCCCACGGAACTGCCGACGTTTGACTTCGATGGCGGCCGAAGTGTCATTTCCAGCAGTGATCCGGTCGAGATTTATCGAAGCGCCATCGAATTGGCGTTCCGCTCCAAATGGAGCCGCCCGGAAAACTTGAGCGATGATGACTATGCCGTGGATGTTCAGGTGGCGGTGCAACCTGACGGGAAGATCAGCAAAGTCGAGTGGGAACGCGGCTCCGGCAATGTCGCTTGGGACGAATCAGTGCGTAAGGCCATTGCCGCCGTTAAAAGTCTGGAAAACCCGCCTCCCACTAATTTTCCCCAATATGTGAACGTCCGCTTCGACGTGCAGGAACAAACCGAGCCCATCTCAGAATGAGCCTCAAGAAAACATCACATTCCCATCACGGCTCGTTGAGTGAGTTGAATATCACGCCTCTGCTGGACCTGGTGTTTGTGCTGCTCGTGATCTTCATTATCACTACGCCGCAAATGATGAATAACCTCGAGATGACCCTGCCGTCCGGCAAACCGCCGCAGGATCAAAAGAAACCAAAAATCAACACCATCTCTGTAAACTCCGTGGGACAGACTTTTCTAAACGACGCCCTGGTGACCATTTCCGAACTCAAAGATGACCTGCAACGGATGAAGTTCGACGATCCCGATTTGAGCGTCGTGGTCAAAGGCGCCGACGATGTGGATTACCAAAGCATGGTCAACGTCCTGGACGTACTGCAACAATTGGATATCACTAAGGTTGGCCTCGCGACGCAATGATTGATGCATCCTTCCATTTAACATCAGCCTGATTTCCAAAAGGGTGGCTGAAAATACCGCATCGAACCCACCCAGACCGGTCTTGGTGCTCTCGGTCTCGCACTCTGACAAAATAAACAATCTGATTCCGAAATGTAGTCAACGGATTAAATGCTCCGGTGAAAAAGCATCTCTCGAAATGCACAAGCTCGAAATTGTTCTGTCTGGCCCAATTCTGGAGGGCAGCATTGGCACGAGCAATCGTCCATTTGTAAAATAACAGGACGCCAGCGCATAAGATGATGGCAATAACGAGGCATCGAAGTATCTCAATGGCGGATTCGTTGTCCATATGTGCAATGATACCTGACTTGGAAAACTGATCCACAACCGCAAAAAAATCAACGCAACAAACCAATAATTTCTTTCAAGCTCCAAACACGGTCAGTGAATCCGGCTTCCATCGCTGGCGTCACGCGTAACGTCTGGTGAATCCGTGCGAAATTGTAGCGAAAATCAAAACGTTCCACTACTGATTCGCTTGAAAAGGAGACATTCGGACCATATCCTCTTAAAAAGTGGCATGCGCCGGCACGGTAACGCGGGCCATGGAAGACAAAAAATCAGAATATATGCCATTGACACAGTGGGGCGAATCAACCCGTTATAACCGATGACTGCCAATGAAATAGCCGCCAAAGTCCAGCGGCTCACGCCGGCTTCACAGTCGGTCCACCGGCTTATAACGCTATTGGGCCGCCCCGCCATCAATAACGATGAAATCGTACGCGTGCTCAAATACGACAGTGCTATCACCGCCAGGCTATTGCGGGCTTGCAATTCCTCCTTCTACGGCTTCGACGAACCTGTGGCATCTGTGGAGCAGGCGGTACTGACTTTGGGGCACCGGGAAATTCTCCACATGGTATTTTCGATTGCTTATAAAGGCGCCCTGGCCGCTCCACTGCCGGCGTATGCGGCCCAGGCCAATGAACTGTGGCGTCATTCCCTGGCGACGGCCCTGAATTGCGAACTTTTGGCCCTAATGGGGCCGCCGCAGGAGGTGGAATCTTCGATCGCCTTTACCGCCGGGTTGCTGCACGACATTGGCAAGCTGGCATTAAATGAAGTGCTCCCGAACGAATCCCAAACCGCTATCCGCCACTTGGTCAAGGGCAATGGCCGATCCTGCGCTGAAGCCGAACGGGAGGTCATTGGAACAGACCACGCCGAAGTCGGGGCCGCCTTGTTGTCGATGTGGAAACTGCCGCCGGAAATTGTCGAGGCGGTGGCCAACCACCATAACCCCGTTTTGAATCCGCGCCCGCAACTCTCCGCGATTGTGCATACGGCGGATTGCCTGTCCCACCTGACTGGCTCAACTGCCGGCTGGGATTCTTTCGCCGGACGCGTCGCCGATGGCGTGACCGACGCGTTGGAATTCACACGCGCAAAAATGGAACGCCTGATTGTGGTGTCGCGCAGTTCACTCGCGCAGGCCGAGCTTTCGGAGAACTTATAATGTGCAAGCGCCAGGTGTGCTAGGCCAGGATCCAGCCCATTCGGTATTCTCGGCGATAGCCTTGACGGTCGCCCATCTTTGTTTAGCAATCTATAAACAAACGCTATTCAGAACCAGTTTTTCGCTCAAAAACTCCCAGCCCGTTCGTTTAGAAAAATTCCTTAAATTTCCGCACAAACCGATGTTTGTTTAGCCGCAAAAATATTTGTTTAGCTTTTCGTATACCCCCATTAAATCGCAATTCCCTGACACACCCCTTTCGATTAAACGAAGCACAGGGCGGACGGGGAATCATTCTCATTCTCATCGTCATCCTCGCTTGCCGCGCCGAAGCAAAGGCGAAGGCGGGTCCTCAATTCTGAACACCCTTTGCGGCCTCGGCGACCTTTGCGTGATAAATTGGGTTTTCGTTGCGTCAAAATCCTCGAATTCCCCTGAAAAAGCGCTAATTCCTGCGTTCGTTGCGCGTTGCGCAGCCTATATAAATAAAATGTGCTGTCGATCGCGCGGAGGCATGGTTTACACCCGAATCCCAAACGAAGCAGGGTCCAAAACCAATTTATCTGAGACCGTTGCCTGCAACTTCGTCAACTGGCCATACAACTCGGAAATCATGGGCGCATTGGCAGGATCGGTGGCGAGGTTTTTCATTTCCCAGGGATCGTTGACGATGTCGAAGAGTTGAACCTGGCGGACTTGGGGATAGAGGATCAGTTTGTGGGTATCGGTCCTCACTGAGCGCTGATACTTTTCATAGGCGCAATACATGGAATCGAACAAATGGCTTTGTTCTCCACGAAGAAGAGGCAGCAGGCTGGGAAACTGGACAGTGGCTGGCGCCGGAATTCCAACCAGGTCGCAAATGGTCGGGAACAGGCAATGTTGATAGATCATTGCGTCAATCTTTTGGCCTGGCGCGATTCCGGGACCGATGATGATGAACGGCATTCGCACGGAACAATCGTAAAGGTTCTGCTTGCCCATGAGCCCGTGCTCGCCGACGGCCAGGCCGTGGTCGCCTGTGACGATGATGTAGGTATTATCCGCCTGTCCTGATTTGTCCAACGCATCCAGGATCCGGCCCATTTGGCGGTCCATCCAGGTCAACAGCGCATAGTATTCACGACGATGGACCTGGACGATTTCCGGCGTTCGCACGTCCGGCGCAAGCCATTCGTCACGGCCATCGGCGCCGATGTCGAACGGATGTTGCGGCAGGAAATTGGGAGGCACCTGAATCTTGTCCGGCGGATACATGTCCACAAACTCTTTCGGCGCCTGCCTCGGATCATGCGGCGCATTCCAGGCCACGTAGAGGAAAAATGGATTTGCCGGGTGAGCGCTGAGTTTACCGATCATTTCAACCGCGCTGTCCGCATAGAGCTCGCAGGAATGCTGCTCCCGTTTGTAACGGGGACTGGCCTGGCGGGTCCCGTCGTCGCCCTTCTGAATGTCCCAGAGATCGTTTGGCGTCCATTGCCCGCGATATTTCGGGTCCCATGGCGTCCAGGGATCGCCCGGGCGCGGACGGCGATAGGCAAATCCGTCGGTCGGTGTGGAAGCATAAAAGCCCGGGCCAATCGTCTTGCCCGTCTTAAAACTTCTGAGTGCGGTAGCGTCACCGTTGTGCCATTTGCCGACGGCGCAGGTGTGATAACCGTTTTTCTGCAACGTTTCGCCAAGGAGCGGATAGCTGCCGCATCTATCGCCGCCGCAGGCCCACAGATATCGTCCGGTGTGCATCATCGCGCGGCTGGCCACACAGACGGCGCCTGTCCATGAACCCTGGTGAAAGCAGTGCCTAAAGGTCGTGCCCCGCGAAATCAGGCGGTCAAAATTTGGCGTTAAGACCTCGGTATTATTCAGCGCGTTGAGCGTCCGGAAACATTGGTCATCGGCGACCAGCACGAGGAAATTAGGTCTTCGAAGCAGTGTGGGCGACACGTCTGCGATTAATTCTCCCGGCGCGAGCAGCGTCGAGGCGGATAAAGCGCCGACAGTTTTCAGGAATGTGCGCCGGTCGATGGACGAGTCGTGCATAGTATTAGTGACGCAGTGGAATCATGGTTGGTTTCGTTCAGATCTTCCGTTCAAGCATCACATCTGCGCGCCCGCCGTGACGCCAATGGCAAGTGGCGCTGCCACCGTGTAAACACTTTTTGGCATTTTGTAAACGATTTGTAAACGATTTGTAAACACTTAAAACATTGATTTTCAGCGATGTAAATGATGTAAACGATTTTCAAACTTCACTTCTTCTGCAACGTGCGCAGGTCAACGCCTGACGGTCGTTCGTATGCGACGGTACGCGCAATCAGGGAACCGAAGCCGAGGGCGTAGCCCATGGATTCGGAAGATTTGCCGGCGCATTCGAATCGCAAAACATGGGCGCCGGCGCCAAGGCGAACGTGGCCCAGTTTGTCAGTGGCAGGCTGTGTGTCTCCAGAAGAGAAGTCGAGTCGCGCCAGTTGTTTGCCGTCAAGAAGGACGCGGTAAATGCCGCAATTCCATGAGTGAACCATTTTCAACACCAAATGCGAATCCAGCGCCTGGTCGGTTTGAAAGGGGATTTCCAGCCAGCCATTGGTATTTTCCGGTCGCAGCCAGAATTGCCAAAATTGGGTGACGTTGCCGTAGTGTTCCACTGCAACCGGCGCGTCGGAATGTTTTGCGGACTTCGCTTCGGCGCTTGTGAGCAAAATGACGTCTCGCAATGGCAATCGGTCCGGAGCGGGAGGCAACTCGGGAAAAGGTCTGTGCGGCCCGGTCTGATACCAGAACGCCACGCTGGAAAACAAATCGTCCCGCTCGATGAAACCGGTTCCTTTGCCATCTGGAAATACCTGCGCGCCTTTGTGTTGAATTTCAACGCGGAGCGATTTCCTGAAGTTCACGGGATCGGGAATGTGCCACCGGTAAAAGCTGCCAACGGTGCCGACGTCAATGTTTGCGTTGCCCTCCCAATAGGACGCGCCGTAAAACGGTTGGGTTCCCGAAGAGAAACCCCAGCCCTCGCAGAAATAATCTTCGGTGCCGGTGCCGCGCAAGCTCGGTTCCTTTTCACCGTCGACGAAGAAATAGTCGTTGCCTTCGCCGAACCAGCGGGGCGACGCCTGGCAAATGCTCAGGAGCGTGCCGACGTATTGCCCTCGGCCCTGGATGTCCGCAATAAGATAATTGCGCCCCATGACACAGGGATACTCCTGCCGATACATGGCGTGGAAATAGGCGGTCTTCCTCGGGAGGGCGGGAAGCTTCTGCCAATCAATTTGATAATAATATTTGTCGCAGCGTTGCCTGCCGTCGTTGGTGACGGTGATGCGCGCCGATTTTCTGAACGGCATCGGCCAGTAACAATTGCGTCCGCGTCCATCGGAACTCACGCTAACGGGCAGCGAATCGAAAGACTGGTCCATGCCATTTCCGACTCCGAAAAAATCGCCGAGCGGACATTGGACGCTTGGGTTGGTTTCTCCATCCCAATAAATTCGCAGGGACATAAGACGAGAGTAGTACTGTTCCTTGTCGGCAACTGTGTTCCAAAAATGAACAATTCGCCCCGGCCCCTTGAGTTCAGCGAGCGTGAGCGTTTGGCCCGGCGCGATGGGGCGCGAATCGGCATTGCCATTGCGCCAATTCGGGTCCGTCGAAGAAACCCGCATGCTCTGAAAATCCTTCGGTGTTTCCAAACCGTTCAGCGGGTTGCCGAAATCCAGTTGCGCCAAAGTGACAGTCGACGGTGTAAAAAGAAGAGCGATAAGCCCGAGTCGAATAAATTTCATCTAAAAATGTTAATTGGATTTGCTTCGATAAAACTGCTGAGCGTTGGTGGCGGGAGCCACGTAAGGGATCGTTGCGCCAGAAACGGGCGCATATGGCCCGGCGACATTTGTGGCAGTAAGCAACGTTCCCTTATAGGTGATGACCACGTTCGTGCCCGACCCTGCCACGCTGATACCCGGGGAGTTATTCCCTTGAAGGTCAATGACCACAGCGGTGGCCGGTTGCACTACCATGTTGATTTGGCCCTGGTTACCCAAAGTAAGCGGCGACCACTTTCCAGTCCATGGGCCGGTATTGGTAATCGTGGCGCCGCCGAGATAAGCGGTCTGCAGGTTGGTGGCATTACCGTCCTGACCGTCTGGCGTGCAGCTCAGAAGCAGGTACTGCGCGTTTGTCACGGAAAAGTTGGCCGGCGCAGGAATCATCACATTCGCGGCATTGGCGCCGACTGCGTCAAAGGTCTTGTTGATGACCGTCACGTAAAGGTGGAGTCCATCAGCGCTCAGGACTCCGTACGCGGTCACATTGATATTGTTGGGGTTGGAAAAAAATACGGCGGTGTTCGTAAATGGAAAACCATGTCCGCCCATATTGAACGCCTTCAGGCCGTACGCGTAAGGCATCGCAGTCCAATTGCCCGTGGAATAACTCAGCTGAATTGGCGCGCTGTAGTCAACCGGACGATTAAAGGGATTCACGCCGGCGCAGCCTCTTTGAGCCCACCAATGGCAAAAGTCCAATTCCCAAAGAGCGGTCGAGAAAGTCTGGCCGTTGGTATTTCCGTCCGTAGCGCCCGTGCCCCCACCATTATCGAAGGCCGAAGCCTCAGTTATCCGAAAGCGCAGCTTGTTGCCGTGCCAGTCATTCGGCCAGGTGGGTGCGCCTGGCAGCAAATTAGTGAAAATTTGGTGCCACATGGCAACTCGGGCGGCCGACAAATTTGTTGTGGCCATGCCCAGGGCATTGGGCGAGGTGGGAGCGGCACTCGAGTCATAGTCATGGTGGGTGGCCATGATATAAAACTGATTTGTCACTTCATCTATCGCGAACTGTAAAATCCATGATTGCGGCGTATTCGGACCTGGATTGGGTGGAATGTCAGAGCCGTTGTCCGGTCCCGAGAAAGGCGCCATGGGAAGTCCAGCCGCGGCGATTCCGTTTTCGGTCTGGGTGAAGACCATGTTCCATTGTGCTTCGTATTGCGGCTCGGTCCAGTTACTGGTCGGGCACTCCTGATTCTCGTTAAAATTGGGTTCGTTATCCAGGGCAAACGACTCCAGCATAGGCGCGTCCGTTGAATTTAAGAGAATATTGGTTGCGGCGGCGATGTTATCACTGGAATCACTCTCACAGAAGCAATGCAAGGAATAGATAACGTTTGAAACCCCTGACGCGGCGAGGGTGGCAAAGAATTGGTTGTCCTGCGCGGGAGTCGGGTCAGGATTGTCACCGCTGTATCCGCAAATCGTGCGCCAGTGATGGATGCCAATCTGGCCGAGAATATTTGTGAATTGCCGCCAGGTTGTCGTTGAGGTCCCGGGGTTCCAACTGGGGTTAAACACTTGAGCGGAGCCGCCGGCGCCATTGATGAACGACCGCGACAGAGTCATCCCTATGAAATTATCCGGAATGGCGGGACCGAGATTCGTCGCGGCGCAGTTGAATGTCAGCGTAATGTTGTTCGTTGGATAGGCAAACGCGACCGCGGCAAGCAGGCAGTTCGCACACAATATGAGCAGGGACTTCTTCAACATTCAGTTTCAAAATTTGGATTTCAAACCGGCCAGCGACCCCGATTTTTTAACATTCGATTCAATGTTGATTTCTTTAACATTGTGTTCCCTTTTCCAAACCGTTCCGTTCGCAGCGGGGAGCCGCACCGCCAAAGCTGGAATATCTTTGCCCTGCTTCAAGTGCAAATGAAAGATGGCCTTACCGTTACCGGTCTCAAATGAAAGATCAGCCCGGACGACTCCTGATGGAGTGCGAATAGGCCAATTTGTCGCTGTATATCCGGTCCACGACGGCGGCAGGCGGGGAATGATGCGCACTTCCGCAAGCGAAGTGTCGTCCACGCCCACAATCAGACGGGCCACCTTGAGCGGTTCGGACACATTCACCAAATTTAGCGGGCCGCAGCCGGAGGTTAATTCCAGCTTGCCCTGAGCGTCCGGTGAATAGAGGCGTTCATAAAAATAATATGGGGACAGCCGGCCGTGGTCGAAAGAAACGCCCGGGGCTTCGAATGTGGCCTCACTCAGAAAGTGAAGGGCGTGTCCGGCCATAGCAAGTTTGTCGAACAGAAGCATCGTTTGAATGGCGTAACCCTGCCCATAGGATGGGCTGGTCAGCAGCCCCTCGTGAATGAGGTCGAACTGGGACCAGATTCCATATTTCTCAAACTGCTCCTTTCGCAAGGGAACATCGTATAGTTCATCGAAGGTCTTTTCGCTGTGAACAACGATTTGCTGATTCCATGCCTCCGGCTCAAATCCCAGGACGTCCGAACTCATGCAGGCGACGCCATTCAGCCCGCCAAAACCGACGTTGACGGGTTTCTGCAAAACAGCGGGGTCCGATTTTAATGTCTTTGGATCAATGCACCAAATCCAGGCGCCCTGTTGGTCCACCAAATATCGGTTCATGTGAACGAAGATCGCTTTGGCATCTTTTCGCCACAGCTTCGCGGCGCGATTGTCGCCGGCTGCATCCTCCATTTCTGCGGCGCTCAACAGAGCAAGTGCGCACAGATTGTTTTGAACGACATTATCATAAAGGCCTTTTGGCCCGCCGCCGCCAAACTCACCCGAGCCGGGGATCAGAGGTTCATGCTTGAGCAGATAGTCAATGTAACGCACGGGCGATGAAGGACCGTGCAGAAAATCATAAAGCCGTTCGCGAAAGGGATCGTCTGGTGGCAGCCGCTGCCACAACGAGACCATGGCAATGATAATTGCCGCATGACCATCCATTTCAGCGCCGGTCTCATGAGGGCGCGCCGGGATGAAGTATCTCGGAAATGCGACGAAGCCGTCCTGGTTGGTTCCGGCAAAATTCATCAGGCAATCGGCCACCTGGCAGGCATGTTGGTAATAGCCCCAGAACACCAATTCGCGCATGAACGTGCCCCCGTCGCGGGACCACATCGTGTGTGTCCAGCCTTGAGGCGGAGGTGATGCGTTGAGAAATCCCGCGGGGAAAGGGCCCTCCTGACGGGCAACAAAGTCGAGAGCGAGGGCGCCCTGTAAAGAATTGCTGACTTCCTCAGTAAAAAGACCGGCGTCTTTGCAGCCAAAGAATTCAAGTCTGCCTGGTTGGTCGGCCTGCAAGTTGAAATCATTCGCCGTGGAAGTCTCCGGTGCTGCGCGCAAGGGCGCTGGCACGGACAGGAGCAGCAGCGCCGCTGCCGTCGCAATTATTAACCATCGATAAAAACGCATACGGTCAATCATGTTATTGGGCCAAAAAGCAGGACGCCTGGCGGCGGCAAAAGTCATTGGCTTATCACTTCGCATCAGCTGGCGTCCATCGATGCCATGCGGCGGATTTCCAGCTCTTGATACCGTCTCATGGCCAATGGCCAGATCGTTGAAAAAATAGTGGTGTAAATAATCCCGTAAATTAAAAGCGTGCCGCGGACGTAGTCTGGCTGGCCGATTTTGAACGCGACAAGCGCGGCGATGAGACAAAGGACGCCCGCGGCGATACAACACCTCCAGGTTCCCAACACCAGCCGGCGTGCCTTGCCTTTGCCGGCGAGCACACCCAATAGAGCGCCGAGGCAACCTGAAGCAGGCCCGCCAATCAACGCAATCAATGTGTCCGTTTGTACGGACCACCAATAGTCCGTCGAACTCGCGACTGGGGACAGCGACACCGCCAAACAAATGGGGAGCAGCATTTTCATTTTGTTCCTTTCTTTTGAGACTGATATGCGGACAGGAGTTTTTTGAAGACCTGCGAATCCAGCCGGCCGTCGGCGAAACAGGCGCGGAGCTGGCGCTCGTAATCGTCGTCTATCTTGTGGTTGTCGAGGATTTTGATTTTGTCAATTAGCCGGTCCAGGCGCAGCCGCAGTGTGGGATAGGAAACATTGTAGGCGTCGGCCAGATCCTTCAAGGAGCCGGAAAAGAGGATAAACCGTTTAATAAAGGCCAGGTCCTCGTCTTCGAGGGCGTCAAGCCAACGCTTTTGCTCAGTATCGTTCATTTAACAAAATTCAAGCGACTTTTCATTTTATACAACTGAATAAAATTGAAGTCAATATTAAGTTTGTTAAAACGTTGGAAAAGACAAAAGGGTGTAAAATCTGGCGGTTCCTTAACTCGACGGCGGTACAGATCGACGAAGCGATTATCCCGCAGTGGCAGGCGTCTCGCCTGCCGGTTAGGTCGCCAGTGGCGCTGCCACCACCGTCTCGGTGCCTTTCCCTTGAATATGGCAATTGCTGTGGTGTTGCCGAATTGAGACGTTCCCTAAAATCCCGGCGACTTGACAATGAAGGAAGGTCCAGTAAAGTCCATTTCGCATTCACAACTGCGAAGTCTGTTGCCACGCGCTCAGGCGATTCAAATAATAACAGAAACATATGATGGGACTTATGGCAAAATCACTCCGGTTATGGACAGCTGCGTGCATCTTCTTTTTTGCCGCGGTCGGCGTTGCTTTACCAGAGGAGCGGCAATTTGCAGATGACAACTGTTCGGTCACTTTTCCCGACACCTGGCATGAAATAACGAAAAAACTGTCAGTGCCGGGTTTGCTTGTTGCCTTCAGCGATGCGACCGGCAAAAAAATTGTATATCTGCAGAGAATTCCCGGAAAACCTTCCGGCCCGTTGAACGATCGTTACATTGCCGAAATGGAGAAAGGCATTGAGGAAACCGGCGGGGGTGAGAAACTGTCCGGTAAATATATCGAAGTCGCCGGCATCAAGAGTTACGAGCGGCTGGGCATTGTGCCTGTACGAGGGAGAAACGTGTCGACAATGAGTTGGTTCGTGCCTGGCGAGAACAACTATTACAACATTCAGGCGCTTCGATTTGAAGGAGATGCCAGCCAGGACACTGAGATTCGGCAGGTGTTCGACAGTTTTCGATTCCTCCATCCGTTTGTTCCAACTTACGCGCCGAACCTGGATTCGGCGGCCTACCAGATCGGGAAAGGGATCGGTGCGCTGGGGGTACTGGTTGTTGTCGTGTCCTTTTTGGGTTACGCAGTAAGCTCGAGTCTGCGGCGCCGCCCTGCGTCGCTCCCGCCCCGCCCGCCGCCGAGCGCTCCTCCTCCGCTCCCGCCGGGTGTGCATTAGTCTAACCTCGGGCCTGCCGGGTCGGGCCTAATTAATGTTGGCCTCCGTGGAATCCGCTATCGTGACCGTGTGAGGATCCGCCGCCGGTTTGAATGTGGATGGGAACGTCGTAATCAGAGTCGTTGTCCGTCTGGATTGTGACCTGGCTTGTCAGTCCCTTTAATTGTTTTCGTTTTCGGTCAATAATATTGCCGTTGGTGTCCCAAAAGACACCGCACACGATCGGTGTAACGCCTTGCAAATAATAATATTGGACGTCGACAACATTCGAAACGCTGTGCCACAAAGATGGAGCCGGCTTGCTCAGGAAGTCCGAGAAGTGGATCGTATTGATCCGGCCATCGGGGTTTTCGGTGCTGGTCATTTTGGCGAACCCGGATTTTGTTACGACCGGCCGACTGTTAGTATCGAAGAACGTCTCTTCCACGACCGGCTGTTGGCCGGGATCCAACAGATACAAATATTTTGTGATGGCGTAACCATTGCTATTACACAACAGCGAGCCGTCTGAATTTTGGTATAGTTTTGCAACTCGCTCGCCATTGTCATAACTGAATTGGATGATGCAGGCGCCCGGGAGGAAATCATTGTTCGTTCCGCGTTTTTCTATCCGCGCAATGTCTCCGGCTGCATTCTTATAGATCGTTTTGGTTCCCCATGGTTCCTGGACCGTTTGAGAGGTCTCCGCGTTCTGAGGGCCTGACGCACAGGAGCAAAGAAGACTGGCGCACAGTGGCAAGCTGGCAAGGACAGTAACAACGGTCTTGTTCATGGGTTGTTTTGCGAGATTCGAACAATATCGCCCTGGACCGTCGTTCGGCTGTAACTGGGAATTACAGGAATTAAATCCGCAATCAGGCCGTCGAAAAAGTCACAACTTTCGGCGGTGACGGTTACATTGACCACGGCATCGCCGGGAGTTTTTTGAAGCATTTCATTTAAGTTCGTCGAAATGTCCCAATTTTTGTCGTTCAACGGAACCGCCATCCAGAGCATGGTCCAATTATATTTTGAAAGTCTAATGTGCCGAACCACTTCCTGGGGCGTTGTCTTAACGATGTTTCCTGACGCATCGAAGACGCATGGTGTGCAACTTACCGGCTGCGGGACCGAGTTTGCTGTTATGTGACACGTGGCGCCCGCGCATCCGGTCAGGACTATGGTGCAAACTATTGCAAACGGTAAACTGTTTAGCGCTGTCATGCGGGTTTATTTCTGAACGGTTGACGGCAATGCTGGTTGATTGGTCGGCGATTCGGCGGTCGGGCCGAGAGCGGGGCGCAAAAGAGGAGCTTGGATTTGAGCAACTTCGCCGGTCGCTTCGATATCTGCTCCGTTACCAAAAAGAAAGACCAGATTCACCCAGCCACACGAGGCATCCAAAGTGACATTACGGATCGAGCAGTTGGGTTCGCCACCAATTTTGAGGAAGGCGTTCAATTGTGCTGTATCGACCCCCGAAGTTGTGGTTGTGTCCTGGGTGTCTGATTCGTCGTTGCTAACCTTGGCCGAGTACGTATCAATCCTAACAAGTTTCGGCGGAGGTGTTGTTCGCGAGACAAGGAACGGATTATTGTTTAAGACAACAGGCTGGTCGAGTTGCCGCATGTCATAAACTGATGAAGTGCAGGAACAAAGGAAAACCAGAACGAACGATGCGGCGAAGGATCGAAAAAGGAAACACCTGTATCGGTATCTCTGATTTTTCATAAGGCGTTGACTTCCGTGAACAGACTACAGCCATTGCCGGTGCAGTCAACGAAAGTTAGAGAACCGGTGCTGTGAGCCTCATTAACGATTTTTGCATATTCTTCAGCCATCACTAATTCATACGGTTTGTCCCCGACGAACTTGCAAAGAAAAAGGGGAACGGCGTGTCAGGGGACACAGGGTTCCCGCCGTTCACGGTCCCTACGCCAATGCGCCGTTGACCCGGATATTTTGGCCGCTGATCCAACGCGATTCGTCACTGGCCAAAAAGGCGACGATGTCCGCAATGTCATTGGGACGGCCCAGACGGTTAAAAGCGGATTGTTTGGAGAAAAAGTCTATTTGTTCCTGCGTTTTGCCAGTAAGAAAGAGTTCTGTTTCGGTGGGTCCTGGTGAAACGGCATTTACTGTAATGCCGCGCGCGCCTACTTCTTTGGAGAGTGATCGCGTGAGTTGTTCGACGGCGCCCTTGGTCGCCACGTATGCGCCATAAGCGGGCAGCAATCGGGCGGTGGTGGAACTGGACAGGTTGATGATCCGTCCGCCATCGGCCAGGCGATTAGCGGCCTGTTGACAGGCGAAAAAAACGCCTTTGACGTTGACGGCAAAGATGCGGTCAAAATCTTCTTCGGTCGTGGCGGTGACGGGTTTGACGACAATGATGCCGGCGTTATTGACGAGGATGTCCAGTTTGCCAAAGTGCGCGATGGTCGTGTCGAACATCCGGTTGATGTCCGCCAGGCGAGACATGTCCGCTTTTATTGCGATGGCGTTGCCGCCGGCGGATTTGATTTCGGCGACGACTTTTTCGGCTTCAGCCGTGCTGCTTGAATAATTGACGGCGACAGCCGCGCCGGAGCGCGCCAATCGTTCTGCAATGGCGCGGCCAATGCCTCGCGAAGCGCCGGTGATCAATGCGATTTTTCCATTTAGTGTATTATCCATAAATTTCCTTGAGCGAGATAGTAATTCATAAAGACGGTCTGTGCACGTTTTTGATTTACCCAGCAGCAGATGGTTCTCCTAAACGAAATAAGTCATTGGAAAACACGCGCTGAAAGCGCAATGCCATTTTAGCCGTGGGCGATCGCAAGTGGCGCTGCCACCGCCCACGGTGTACGCATGTAGATGGAGTTTCGCCCTGGAAGAACAATCCAAAATCCATTAATCCAATAAAAAAACACGCGGCTGGAATTGCTTCCAGCCGCGTTCGTTCCTCTTTGGCGAGATCGGTGCGTGCCGATCGCGATCTTTTTAGTAGTCCATGCCGCCCATGCCGCCGTGGCCGCCGGGGGCCGGAGCCGGTTTTTCCTTCTCCGGCACTTCGGTGATGAGGCATTCGGTGGTCAAGCAGCAGCCCGGCGATGGACGCCGCGTTCTGCAGCGCGGTGCGGGTGACTTTCTTCGGATCCACCACGCCGGCTTTGACGAGGTCTTCGTATTCGCCGGTGGCGACGTTGTAGCCTTCGTTGCCTTTGGCTTTCTTGACTTCCTCGACGATGACGCAGCCTTCCACGCCGGCGTTGTGCGGCGAGCGAGCGGAGCGGCTCTTCGATGGCGCGCTTGATGATGTCGACGCCGATGTTTTCGTCGCCTTGGCGCCTTTGACGGCTGTCGATGGCCGGGAGGCAGCGGAGCAGAGCCACGCCGCCGCCGGCGACGATGCCTTCTTCGACCGCCGCGCGGGTCGCGTGCAGCGCGTCTTCGACGCGGGCTTTCTTTTCCTTCATTTCGGTTTCGGTCGCGGCGCCGACATTGATGACGGCCACGCCGCCGGCCAGCTTGGCCAGGCGTTCCTGCAGTTTCTCGCGGTCGTAATCGGAGGTGGTCTCCTCGATCTGGCGGCGGATCTGGTTGACGCGGCCCTGGATGTCGCTGGACTTGCCGCCGCCTTCGACGATGGTGGTGTTTTCCTTGTCCATGACGATGCTCTTGGCGCGGCCGAGGTCGTTCAACTCGACGTTTTCCAGCTTGATGCCGAGGTCTTCGCTGATGAAGTTGCCGCCGGTGAGGATGGCGATGTCTTCGCATCATGGCCTTGCGGCGGTCGCCGAAGCCGGGGGCCTTGACGGCGCAGACGTTGATGGTGCCGCGGAGCTTGTTGACCACGAGGGTCGCCAGCGCTTCGCCTTCGACTTCCTCGGCGATGATGAGCAGCGGCTTGCCGATCTTGGCGGTCTTTTCGAGCAACGGCAGCAGGTCCTTCAGGCTGCTGATCTTCTTTTCGTAAATGAGGATGTAGGCGTCTTCGAGCTTGGCTTCCATCGTTTCGGCGTTGGTCACGAAGTAGGGCGAGAGATAGCCCTTGTCGAACTGCATGCCTTCGACCACGTCGAGGGTGGTTTCGATGGACTTGGCTTCTTCGACGGTGATGGTGCCGTCCTTGCCGACCTTGTCCATGGCATCGGCGATGATTTCGCCGATGTCGTGTCCCAGTTGGCGGAGACGGTGGCGACCTGCTTGATTTCTTCCTTGTCCTTGACCTTCTTGGAGATTTTGGCGAGTTGGTCGACGGCGGCTTCGACGGCCTTGCTGATGCCGCGCTGGATGCCGATGGGGTTGGCGCCGGCGGTGACGAACTTGAGGCCCTCGCGATAGATCGCCTCGGCCAGAACGGTGGCGGTGGTGGTGCCGTCGCCGGCGGTGTCGCTGGTCTTGCTGGCGACTTCGCGGACCATCTGGGCGCCCATGTTTTCGTAGGGGTCTTCCAGTTCGATTTCCTTGGCCACGGTCACGCCGTCCTTGGTGACGGTGGGCGAGCCGAATTTTTTGTCGATGACGACGTTGCGGCCTTTGGGGCCGAGGGTGGCGACGACGGCGCGGGCCAGTTTGTTGACGCCGCGCAGGAGCGCCTGGCGCGCGTGTTCGTCGAATAGTAGTTGTTTTGCTGCCATAGTGTTTTCCTAATTTTGGATGTTAAGTGTTGATGTTGAATTTATTCGATGATGGCGAGGATGTCGTCGCGAGGACAGAATCTTGTATTCCTTGTCGTCGATTTTGATCTCGGTGCCGCCGTATTTGCTGACCAGCACGCGGTCGCCCTCTTGACTTCAAAGGGGATTTTCTTGCCGTTGTCGTCGGTCTTGCCGGTGCCGAGGGCGATGACGATGCCTTCCTGGGTTTTTCCTTGGCGGTATCGGGAATGATGATGCCGCCCTTTTTGACTTCTTTCTCTTCAGCCGGTTCGACGAGAAGTCGGTCGCCGAGAGGTTTGACGTTTAGTGCCATAGTTATGTTTTTGTTGTTTGTTTGTTTAATCTTGTGAATTAAAATCCCGTCGCACTCGCGATGGGAAAATTTTCAGGTCGCCGTTATCCTAACGACGACCAAAACCGGCGCGCATCCGGCCGCTCCGGGACAGAATCCTTCCGAACATTGTCCTTTGTCGGGCATCTTATTTCTTCTCGTCCACCACTTCGGCGTCGATCACGCCTTCATCCTTCTTTTCCGTCAGGCTTGGCTTCGCCGCCAGGCGCGCCACCCGGAGGTCCGCCGCCCGGGCCCTGTCGCCTTTCCGGCCTGGGCTGCAGCGGCCGCGGCTTTATACATCTCCGCGCAGACCGCCTGCCAGGCTTCGTTGAGCTTCTCGGCGGCGGACTTGATGGCGGCGGCATCGCTCCCCTTCAACGCGTCCTTCACTGCGTTCGACGCGCTCTCGATCTTGCTCTTGTCGTCGCCGGAAATTTTGTCGCCGTTGTCCTTGAGCATTTTCTCGCTGCGATAGACGGCATTGTCGCGCTTCGTTGCGGGTCTCGACTTCTTCGCGCTGTTGCTTGTCCTCCTCGGCGTGCGCTTTCGGCGTCCTGGCGCATCTTCTCGATCTCGTCCTTGGAGAGGCCGCTGCTGGCCGTGATGGTGATCT
The DNA here is from genome assembly GCA_963845665.1 of uncultured Verrucomicrobiae bacterium. Taxonomy (GTDB): domain Bacteria; phylum Verrucomicrobiota; class Verrucomicrobiia; order Limisphaerales; family UBA11358; genus UBA11358. The sequence goes on along the minus strand of CAWJTA010000003.1, from coordinate 548,687 downwards.
TCTGTTCCTTGCCCGTGCCCAGGTCCTTGGCGGCTGACGTGCAGGATGCCGTTGGCGTCGATGTCGAAGGTCACTTCGATCTGCGGCACGCCGCGCGGGGCGCGGCGGAATGTCGGTCAAATTGAATTTGCCGATGGTCTTGTTGTCGCGCGAAAACTGGCGCTCGCCCTGCAGGACATGGATTTCCACGCCCGGCTGGTTGTCGCTGGCGGTCGAGAAAATTTCCGATTTGCGCGTCGGGATGGTCGTGTTGCGCTCGATCAATCGGGTGAACACGCCGCCCAGCGTCTCGATGCCGAGCGAGAGCGGCGTCACGTCCAGCAGCAGCACGTCCTTGACTTCGCCCTTGAGCACGCCGGCCTGGATGGCCGCGCCGACGGCGACGACTTCGTCCGGGTTCACGCCCTGGTGCGGCGGTTTGCTGACCAGAGACTTGCGCGGTCTCCACCACCCGCGGCATGCGGGTCATGCCGCCGACGAGCACGAGCTCGTCGATCTTGTCGGCTTCAATGCCCGGCGTCCTTAAGACAGGCTCTTGACAGGCCGAATGGTGCGCTCGAACAAGTCGTCGCATGAGCTGCTCCATCTTGGCGCGGGTCAGCTGACTTTTGGATATGCTTGGGCCCGCTGGCGTCCGCGGTGATGAACGGCAGATTGATTTCGTACTGTTGCGCGCTGGAAAGGGCGATCTTGGCCTTTTCCGCTTCCTCCTTGATGCGCTGCAGGGCGTCGGGCTGCTTGCGCAGGTCCATGCCGGCGTCCTTTTTAAATTCGTCCAGGATCCAGTCCATGATGCGATTGTCCCAATCGTCGCCGCCCAGGTGGGTGTCGCCGTTGGTGGCCTTGACTTCAAAAACGCCGTCGCCGATTTCGAGCACGGAAATATCGAAGGTGCCGCCGCCCAGGTCGTAGACGGCGATTTTCTCGTCCTTCTTCTTGTCGAGGCCGTAGGCGAGCGAGGCGGCGGTCGGCTCGTTGATGATGCGCAGGACTTCGAGGCCGGCGATGCGGCCGGCGTCCTTGGTGGCCTGGCGCTGCGAATCGTTGAAATAAGCCGGAACGGTGATGACCGCCTGGGTGATCTTCTCGCCAAGGCGCATTTCGGCGTCGGCTTTGAGTTTGGCCAGAATCATCGCCGAAATTTCGGGCGGGGAGAATTGCTTCGGCTTGCCGTCCACTTCCACTTCCACGGCGGCGTCGCCGTTGGAAGCTCTAACGACCTTGTAAGGGACGCGTTTGATTTCCTCTGACACTTCATCGAATTTGCGGCCCATGAAACGCTTGATGGAATAAACGGTATTGCGCGAATTGGTGACGGCCTGGCGTTTGGCGGCTTCGCCGACGAGACGTTCGCCGGTCTTGGTGAACGCGACGACGGACGGGGTGGTGCGTTTGCCCTCGGAATTTTCCAAAACCAGCGGCTCGCCGCCCTCCATGACCGCCATGCAGGAGTTCGTTGTTCCCAAATCAATGCCTAAAACTTTTGCCATAAAAATTCTTTCGTAATGCTCCTTTCGGAACTGTTTGGAATGTATTTTAGCAATGGCGATGCCGAAACGCCGGTGTCAGCAAAAACCACGAAAAATAAGGGAAATATGTAAATTCAAGTTGGCACGGGGGCGTTGGGGGGTGTGCCAAAAGCGCCGGAATGGCGCAGCGAAAAGGGCGGTGGCACACTCGAAATGGCACAGTCGTGGGTCGGCGGGAACGCAAATTACCGCGTTTATTCCTTTTTCAACCATACCGATTTTAGTGGGTTACGAGGCAAGTGGCTTCGCTCACCTGACGAAATGAACCATAAATGTTCTAAACGCACTTCGGCCATCAATCTTTTGGCTTTTCCCTTTTGTACTTTTCCGTTTTCCTTGTCCTCATGGGCGTGTGCCTGACATGGTTTGCGATTCGAGGCAAAAACCCGGAAGTAGTGTGCGCCGAGCTTGGGCTGCACAAGACCGGCCAGCAACTCGTTTCCCCATGGCCACAAATTGCCGCCACGAAATTAGGAGGTGGTTGGTACTTAGTTCAGCGTCCAAATTACGAGTGCCGTAAAGATGAGATCCCAAGCCAGTTGTCGGTGGGTGGCGAGGTCCTGATGTTATTTGTTGAGGAGCATGTCATGTTCGCGTGTTTATCGTGCTGGAAGGACGGCAAGCGAATTTGGTCGGTCCTCCACAACTCCGAAGCAGGCGAGCATCACTTGGAAGCCGACGGAGATTTGCCGCTCGAGTTTCCTTTGATTCGTGGCGAGGTCGAGGCAAGGATCGAACAGCTGCCGTTTTTTGAGATCCCATGCGGATTAGCCGCAAAGCTGGTCGGATACCGTTATGATGGACCCAACGAGGAGCCCTCAATATTTGAGGTGCTGGTCCGTCCGCCCTGGTGGAAGAGACTGTTCCAACGATGACTGACCAATGAATTCAGCTCCCGGAGGCTTAACGGGCAAAGATTTTATTATGCGGCTTTCACACATCACCATCACCATGCCCAAAGGCTGCGAAGACATCGCGCGGTCATTCTATGGCCAATTGCTCGGACTGAAAGAAGTTCCCAAACCTGAATCCATCCGTAACCGCGGCGGTGTCTGGTTTGAGGCAGACGGACTGGACGTCCATGTGTCGGTGGAAGAGAACCGAAGCGGGCCCGATGCCTTGCGCCATTTTGGATTGGACTGCGAGGATGTGGATGCCCTGCGTGCAAGATTGACTGCAGCTGGCGTGACGACCGAGGACGGACGGCCGACTCCCTGGCGGCGATTCTTTGTGCGTGACCCATTCGGGAATCGGGTTGAAATCCACGAGCGCGGCGCTTTCAGAGGTTGATTTCCCTTATCTGCGATAACGATAATGTTGCACTCCGTCGTTTTTAAGGTTGCCGAAATGTTGCCGATTAAACAATTGGAAATCAACGATGTATCCGATGTTTCCGATTTTCAAGCGATCATTCGACCATAACCGCTAAAGTAACGTTAAAACGCCTTTTTTGGTAACAGTCAAGGTTCGCAAATCTAATTCAAAATCACGCGATGTATTAAAAAATCGCATTTTCGAGGAATTGGGTTATTGTTACCGCCTATGTCTGACAAAGTGCCTTATTTTGACTTGCCCGCGCAAATTCGCGGGTTGCGAAAGGAACTCGAAGCCGCCCTCGCGCGCACGCTGGATAATTGCTCCTTTTGCCTCGGTCCAGATGTGGTGCAATTTGAAAAAGATTTCGCGCAGTATTGCGGCGCAAAGCATTGCCTCGGCTTCAACAGCGGCACTTCGGCCCTGCACGTGGCGATGAGGCTCCTCAATATCGGCCAGGGCGATGAAGTCGTTACTACACCGTTTACTTTTGTCGCGACGAGTTGGGCGATTTCGTACGTAAATGCAAAACCCGTCTTCGTGGACATTGACGATGCCACGTTCAACATGGACCCGGCGCTCGTGGAAAAGGCAATTACGCCGCGAACGAAGGCGATCATGCCGGTGCACTTGTACGGCCAGCCCTTTGACGTGGACCGGATTCTGGACATTTGCCGCAGGCACAAACTGCCGCTGGTCGAAGACGCCTGCCAGGCGCACGGCGCAAAATACAAGGGCCGGGTCGTGGGAACGTTTGGCGCGATGTCGGGTTTTAGCTTTTATCCCGGTAAAAATCTCGGCGCATGCGGCGAGGGTGGCGCGCTCGTCACCGATAATGCCGATTTTGCCGCGCGTGGACGTGCCCTGCGTGAGCATGGCTCGACCGTCCGCTATTACCATGATGAGGTCGGTTTCAATTATCGCATGGAGGGATTTCAGGGAGCAACGCTCGGAGTAAAGCTGCCACATTTACCCAAATGGACGCGCGAACGGCAGCGGGTCGCAAAGCGCTACAACGAGTTACTTGCAGGAACGCCCTTGCAGCTACCTCGTGAAGCCGATTTCGCCGAAAGTGTGTGGCACGTTTACGTTGTGCGTCATCCGAAGCGGGACGAGCTAAAGAAATTTCTGGAGGACAATGGCGTGGGCTGCGCGATTCATTATCCGATCCCGGTGCACCTGCAAAAGGCCTATGCGCATTTGGGGCATAAGAAGGGCGATTTTCCAGTCGCCGAAAAGGCCGCGCTCCAGTGTTTGAGTTTGCCGATCTTTCCCGAACTGACCGATGCGCAAATAGCGCGTGTGGTCGAAGTTATAAAAAAGTTTCCGTTCTAAAAGCGGTTGAAAACCCGCGAATGGCTCTTGTCCGTTGCTGTAAGTGGAACAGCAACGGTTGTTCTCATTTTTCAAAGTACAATGCAAGAGATTCACGATACCCGATAATGACAGGGCCAAAAAGACAGGGTAAATTGGTTCTAAATCCGACGAATAGAACCCATGAAAAAGGCAATTATCCCTCTCACTGTAGCTTTACAATGGATATGTCTGGCTTCCACCGGCACCGCTCAAACGACCGTCTTTAGCGACACTTTCACTGCCGATAGCAGTCTGGCGCAACCGCCCTGGTACAATTTGAATAACACCAGCGCCGCGAGCGATGCCTTGAACCCGACGGCGGGCCAGGGATTGGCGCTAACTGTTAATTCCGGCAGTACCGGCAAGGTAAATGAAATGTTTGCAGAATTTACGCCGGTGACATTGGCGGCTGGCGACTCCCTTTCTCTAACAGTCCTTTTTAATTCTCCAAGCGGCATGGCCACGGACACGGGTGGTCTTTTGGCGGGTTTGTACAATAATTCCACGGTAAACTCGACAAACGAGCAGGGCAGCGCTGGTGGCGGTACAACCGCGGGCGGCGAAACGGCTGCCAGCCAGGGCTATTTCGGTATCATGGGGTATAATACCAGTGCCGGCACTTCTACGAAGTTTTTTAGCCGCCAGGGAGGTGTTAGTGACAATAACGAATTAGGTTATTATTCGTCAATGACAGCCTCGAGCTATACTCAATTGAGCAGTGCTGCCGCTTCGGGCAACGCCAACCTTGCGTTGAACATAAACTACACTTTGCAACTAACGATTACTGATAACGGTGCTTCCGGCAATTCAATCCTGGCGACTATCAGCAACGGGTCCACAACATTGGATAGCTGGACGGCAACGGATGCCGGCGGCCTTTACGACACGTTTAATCAGCTCGATTTCGGCAACTATGGCAAAGCCGCTGCGGTCGACGTCAACATTCTTTCTGAATCTGTAACCGAGATTACCCCGGCTCCAGAGCCCTCAGCCGTGGCTCTGCTTGGAGCGGGGGCCGGATTGTTTGGGATGATGCGTTTTCGTCGGCGTTGAATTTGGGCAAAATAACGAAGCGGGCGCGAAACAACCGCCCGCTTTTTTACTTAATGGTCCATAAGATATCACTCCGGCTAACACTCCTTATTTTTGTTTTCTGCGGGCCGGCCGCGTGGGGCACGCCAGCTGACGGCGCCTCGAAAGCATGGAAAGAGGTTCCGTCCATATTGTCGCGGATCAACCCCCCACAATTCCCGAGCCACGAATTTCTCATCACCCATTACGGCGCCGTTGGCGATGGTGCCACTGATTGCAGCGAAGCGTTTCAGAAGGCAATTGATGCATGCAACTCCGCTGGTGGAGGCGTTGTGGTGGTTTCTGGGGGGACCTTTTTGACCGGCGCAATTCACCTTAAAAGCAACGTGGACCTTTGCGTTAAAAAAGGAGCAAAAGTTCTGTTTAGCACAGACTCAAACCACTATCTGCCCGTGGTTAATGCACGATTTGAAGGGACGGAAGTGATGAATTATTCTCCGCTCGTCTACGCCTTTGAGCAGACCAACATTGCCATAACCGGCGGTGGAACGCTGGACGGCCAGGGCACAACCTGGCACGCATGGGCATCCAGCGGCGATCCGAGACGGCTTGTGGAAATGGGAACCCGCGGCGTGCCGGTGGAAAAACGCATTTTCGGCGAAGGCCACCATCTCCGGCCCAACTTCATCGTGCCATTTCGCTGCAATAATGTTCTTATCCAGGACATACATATCGTCAACTCACCTATGTGGGTCATGAACCCGGTTTATTGCACAAATGTGACCATTCAAAACGTGACGGTGGACACTCGAGGGCCCAACACGGACGGTTGCGACCCTGATTCCTGCGCGGACGTGCTGGTCCGTAATTGTAATTTCAGCGACGGCGACGATTGCATCGCTATTAAATCCGGCCGGGACCGGGACGGACAGAAAATCAATATTCCGTGCCGGGATCTCGTAATTCAAAATTGCCGTTTTCAAGCCGGTCACGGCGGAATCGGGATTGGCAGCGAAACCGCAGGCGGCGTCCGGGACGTCTTCGCCGAAAACTGCCGTTTTGACAGCACGAATTTGGTAATGGCGATTCGCCTCAAGACCAATCCCGCTCGAGGCGGTTACATAGAAGGCGTTTACGTGCGCGATTGCGTCGTCAAGGTGGCGCAAATAGGAATTAGTATGACGCTAAGATACAGCAGCAGCGGAGCTATGAACGGCGACACGATCCCCATCATCCGAAACATTGACATTCGGAATACGACATTTAAGCAGTTGACGGCAAAACCCGTGTTCATCGAAGGCTGGTCGGAGTCTGCGCCCATTTCCGATGTCTCCATTGTGGATTGCCGATTTCTTCACACGGCGGAAAAAAATTATATCACGAATGCGACGGACATTGTGATGGACGGCTCGCGGTTTTATTGAATCCAATCCTGAAGCCATTCGGCGATGGCTCTGGCTTTGATGAGCATCACAACGCCGGCGATGACGGGTATGGAATCGAGAATGACGCGAAGAATATTAAGGGGCGGCAAATGTTGATTCGGATCGCGATGCCCCGTTGTGGCGTACGGCATCAGATATTGTGTGAAATACATTCCGCCGTCCAGCAGGCCGATCACGATGATGCATATCGCCACCAACCGGACGAGGCCCAAAGCCCCGCGTTCAGAGGATTCCATGTCAGAGATTTTCGGGCGAAGGCGCTTTGAGCGCCGGGTCTTGTGGGTGCGCGCCCACGTCGCCCATGTATTGGGTGTTTCGACTGAATTTCAAATCCGCCGCACGTGAATCCGTGCCATCGGCGGATACGGCCACCGCCGGCAAATCGTAGTTTCCGTCCGGCAACGCAAATCGGAAACTGAATGAGCCGTCGGAGCGCAACTTGATTGGGTGTCCGCCAATGGTCACCTTGGCGTCCGGTTCAGTGGCGCCATAGATAATCAATTCGGCGTTGACGTTGAACCAAAAGCCCTTGCCCGGCATTCCGCCAAAAGGACTTGAGAGGCTGGAAATGCCCAGGGATGAAATGCCAAGCGACGACATCAGGCCGAACGATGACATTTCCTGGGCCATTCGGCGACGGATCAACTCGGTGATTTCGAAAGAACCCATCCAGACACGGCGGGATTCATCAATAGCGATGATTTTGGCCAGGGCCGACTCCTGTTCCTGGGTCCAATTAGAGATCGGCTCGCCGTTGATGCGGGGCAGTGCCGGATGACCGGTGCGGCGCAATTCTTCCACTGCCTGGGCGAGCGGGCGGTTCTCGCGGACCGCGGCTTTGACAATGTCCAGAAGTTTTGAAAAGGGGAATTCGAACGGTATGGTCGCAAACTCGGCGCTGGCATTTTCTGAAACCGAATCCGGCGGCGTGACTGTGGTGCCCGAAGCGGCGACGCGCATCCATCGCCCAACGGGAGAATAGTAGCCTAACTCCGCAGTGTACGGGCTTCCTGCTTTTTCCACATGCGCAAACCAGTGCCGGGATTCGGGGTGCACGTGGATTTCATAGAGCGGGTGGCCTTCAATTTTATTGGCGTAAATGCGGAGAATCAAATGGCCTTCCGCCGACCGGGCGTTCAATTTGGACTGCTGCTCATGGGTCATGTCCCAATTGGCATAAAGCCAGTGCGGGTCGCGGGCAGTGAGAAAGAGCTTTTTTGTGCCATAGGCTTCCGGCAATTCGGCTTCCGGCTCGGCCTTTTGCGATACCGGCCAGGCGCCGAGAGCGTATTTTTGGCCAGGACCGCTCACCGGCGGCGGCGCGGGATGGTCGCCTTCGAGCAAAATGGGAGGGGCCTCGATCTTTTTCTTCGGAATCTTGATCCGTGTAATGCGCTTTTTAATCGGCGCAACGGCTCCACTAACGGCGGCGGCGACAGCTTTGCGAATTTTCTTTGAAGCAGACGGCCGGCTCTTGGAAGGGGAAGCAACAGACTCTTCTGATGAAGATTTCGCGGCGGCTCGCGCACGACTGACTCGGACGGATTTCGCTTTTTCCGATGACAGCGTTGGCTTCGTTCTCATAATGGCAATCCTTGTTGGCTAGCTTTTCCTCACACTTTGCAAAGCGTACGCCTTTGAGGCAATATTGGCAACCCAAAAATCGCCGAAAGCCGCATTGAAAAAGCCCATTTTTGTTTGAAAAGGCAAAGTTGTGCGGGTATAAAGATTGACTAGTAAATAAATTTGCGCCCGGCGCGGCAGGTTTATTAGATAATCGCATTTTACATGATTGAAGTATTTGAAAATTAGATTCTCAGAAAACGTGACGGATCAAGGGACGCGATCCGTGTTCGCCAACCCGGATTCTGCAGGCCCGGCATCCCGCATTGTTTGTTGCGGCGAGTGGCCAAAACTGTATCTTTGTCAAAGCGACCCGTTGGGCCGCCAACTCCCGGTCGAATTATGGACCCGCAGGCACTGAAAATATTGTTCATTGGCAATGAAGAAGGATTCTCGCGCAACGCCGCGGAAGCGTTGGAGAAATGCGGCGGCGTATTGGAACGCGCTGAATTTGATCGGGCCGCTTCCCTGCTCAAGAACAACAGTTTCAGCGCCATCCTGTTCGAACCGGTCAGCCCGAACACCGCAAGTTTATTTCAGGTGACCGCGCTGACCATTCAGGCGCCCCATTTGCCGGTCATCGTCGTGGGGTCAGTGAATGACGAATCGTTTGCCGTGGAAACGATAAACGCCGGGGCGCAAGGTTATCTGGCGCGCGAGGAATTTCAGCCGCACCTGATGCGCCGCACGATTCGCTGCGCCATCGAACGCCAGATCGAGCGCGTAGCCCTCGTGGCCGAAAAGGAAAATTACTACGGGATTTTTGATCATCTGATCGAAGGCATTTTCCGCACGACCCCGGACGGCCATTACATGATGGCCAACGTTGCCCTGGCCCGCATTTACGGTTATGACTCGCCGGCGGACCTGATCGCCAATATCACCGACATCGCGCACAGCCTTTATGTCGAGGCCCGGCGCCGCGAGGAATTTGTCGAACTCATGCAGGGCAACGACATCATCACCGGCTTTGAATCGAAGATTTACCGCAAGGACCAAACGGTCATTTGGATTTCGGAGAACTGCCGGGCCGTCCGTGATGCCGAGGGAAAAGTGCTCTATTACGAAGGCACCGTGGAAGACATCACGGAACGCAAATACGCGGAGGAGCAAATCCGGCGAACTACCGCCGAACTATCGCGCAGTCGCGAGGAGTTGCGGGCGAAAAATGAGATGATGGAGGAAAACCTCCGCATGGCGCGCGAAATCCAACTCACCATGTTGCCCCAGCAATATCCGGTGTTTCCCAGGGACGCGCCAGTCGATCAAAGCGCGTTCCAATTTGCGCATCGGTACTACTCCGCTGAGGCCGTCAGTGGTGACTTTTTCGCGGTGTCGGCGCTGTCAGAGGAAGAGGCAAGTGTCCTGATTTGCGACGTGACAGGGCACGGGATTCGGGCGGCGCTGGTCACGGCCATGATTCGGGCGCTGGCGGAAGAACTCAAACCCTGCGCCGGCGATCCGGGCTTTTTTCTGCGTAAATTGAACTCGGACCTGTTCAATATTCTTAAGTCGACCGGCTCGCCGATGTTGACGACCGCCTTTTATTTTGTGGCAAACTGGCGGAGCGGCGTCATGCGTTTTGCCAACGCGGGCCATCCCAAACCGCTGCTCGTTCGCCGTCCCGCCAACGCCGTCACCCCGCTCGCCAACACGATCGGCCACAGCCAGCCTGCCCTTGGGCTCTTCGGCGATCCGCCTTATGAAACCTCTGAAATACAAATTCTGCCGGGCGATTTAATCATGCTTTTCACCGACGGCCTTTACGAGGTCCAGGGCGCCAACGAAGAGCTTTATTCCCAGGAGCGGCTCATGATGGATTTGAAGCCGCACATCGCCAAACCCACCAGCCAGCTCTTTGATCATTTACTGTCCGTTGTCCGCAATTTTGCCGTTAGCCACGAATTCGAGGACGATGTCTGCCTGGTCGGAATGGATTTTGTCCAAAAGCCTCCGCGCCTAAAATCGTAGAATGAACAAAGACCGATTGCGGCGGACATACATGGAGTTGTTGCTGGACGGGATCGTGCCGTTTTGGGCACGAAACGGCGTGGACAAAAAATTTGGCGGCGTGCTCTCATGCATGCAGGAGGATGGAAAGCCTGTCAGCGGGGATAAATATATTTGGTCGCAGGCGCGCTGGGTATGGACGTGCTCAGCTCTTTACAACCGAATTGAAAAGCGTCCGGAGTTTTTGGAATGGGCGCGTGGCACGATTGATTTTCTGCTTCGGCACGGGCGCGATGAGCGCGGCCGCTGGATTTATCATGCCACACGTGAAGGACAGTTGGTCGAAGGGGCCATTAGCATTTATTCCGATTGCTTTGTCGTATATGGGCTGAGTGAATATTGCCGGGCGGTCCCGGACGCTGATTTACTGGCGCTCGCCCGACAAATATTCGCGAGCATCCAGGAACGGATCGAAGCGCCGGAGTTCGCTGAAACTGCCCCTTACAAACTTCCGCCCGACCGGCGCAATCACGGCGTGGCGATGATTCTCACGGAAGTAGCCGGTGAATTGGCGCGCACGAGCGGTTTGCACCGAGGCCACGAGGCCATCGCTGGTGCGGCGGATGAATATGCCGGACGCGTGATGAATCATTTCGTTCGGCCCGCGCGCAAGTGCGTCGTCGAGTTTTTGGACCGTGACTATCGGGAAGTGCCGGCGCCGGAAGGAACGTTTGTTATGCCGGGGCACGCGATTGAGGCGATGTGGTTTGTCATGCATCGCGCAATGGCGCGCAATGATCGAAAAACTGTACGCGACGCGGCGGAGGTGTTGCGCTGGCATCTGGAAAAAGGATGGGATCCGGAATACGGCGGGATTTTTCTGGGCATCGACGCCGAAGGCCACCCGCCATTCCTGCCCAATTCAGAAACCAAACTCTGGTGGCCGCACACCGAGGCCTTGTACGGGCTACTGCTGGCGCGGGAATTGACGGGCGAACCGTGGTGCGAACGCTGGTTCGAACAGGTATACGAATGGAGTTTTGCGCATTTTTCGATGCCGGACGTTGGCGAATGGCGTCAACGGCTCGACCGCACGGGCAAACCGATGACCGCTGTCGTTGCGCTTCCGGTTAAAGACCCTTTTCATTTGCCGCGCGCTCTGATTTTATCGCTCGAATTGTTGCGGTAGGGACGGCGGTGGCAGCGCCACCTGCCATTGACGAAATGAACAGGCCATTCACGATTCCGAAACTGCGCTGGGTCATTGCCGGGTTGTTGTTGGCAGTGACGTTGATCAATTACATTGATCGCACGGCGTTGTCAGTGCTGGTGGGAGAAATCAAGGGCGGCCTCCATTTAAGCGACGAGGATTATTCCCAAATCGTGAGCCTCTTCCTGGTGGCATACGCCATAATGTATGCCGTCTCTGGATATGTCGTAGACAAAGTGGGCACAAAAATCGGCATGGCAGTCTTTGTTTTCTTTTGGTCCATCTCCCAAATGCTTCATGGGCTGGCCGGCGGCAAATGGTCGTTCGCGGCATGTCGATTTGGCCTGGGTCTGGCCGAACCGGGAAGTTTTCCGGCGGCGGTCAAGGCAATCGGCGAATGGTTTCCTGCGCGGCAACGGGCCCTGGGAGTGGGAATTTTTAACGTGGGCTCTTCGCTGGGCGCGGCGGTGGCGGCGCCGCTGGCGTCGCGTATAGCCCTGCATTTTGGCTGGCGCGCGGCGTTTGTTTTTACCGGCGCGCTGGGCATTGTCTGGCTGGTCGCTTGGCTGATTATTTATGAATCGCCGCGGCGCAATCGGTGGTTAGGCAAAGAGGAAGCCGGGGAGTTTTCCGAAGCGCCGGCGGTCAATGAAGCGTCAGTCCATAAAGCAAGCTGGTGGAATGTTGTTTCAAGTCGTCCAGGGCTCATGGTCATTCTTCCGAGATTTTTGACTGATCCGGTCATCTACTTCGTCATTTTCTGGTTGCCCGCTTATTTGGAAAAAGAACGTGGCTTTAATCTGGCCATGATTGGGAATTATGCCTGGATGCCCTACGTGCTGGGAGGCGCGCCCGGGTATATCATTGGCGGGCTGCTATCCAGCTGGATGATACGAAAAGGATGGGACATCAGCAGGTCCCGCAAGACGGCGATGACGATTGGCGCGGCATTTTTGCCTGCGGCCATTCTGGCGCCATTCGTTCATACGTCAGGATTGGCCATCGCCGCAATGTGCCTTGTTGTATTCGGCCATGCGATTTGGATATCGAATCTCATGACGTTGCCGGCGGATTTGTTTCCACCGAGCGCAGTGGCCATGGCCGCGGGCCTTTCGGGGATGGGCGGCGCCATCGGCGGTGCGCTGGCCAATTGGTACACGGGCTCAATCGTTGCCCATTTTTCCTATATGCCTATTTTCATTTGTGCCGGCCTGCTGCATCCCTTGGCCGTCTTGTTGGTGTGGCTGTTATTGCCCGAACGATATTTTCGGAAATGTTAAAGGCACTGCGAAGAAAAAAGCTGAGGTCCAGGCCATTTCCTGAACAATGGCTCCAGATCATTCAGGATCGCTGCCCGTTTTACCGTCGTTTGTCCGACGACGACCGGCGCGAATTACAAGGGCATACTCAGGTTTTTCTGTCGGAAAAAGGGTTTGAAGGCTGCGGCGGATTGGTCATTGAAGAGGATCACAAAGTTTGCATCGCCGCCCAGGCCTGCCTTCTCCTGTTGCATCGCGAAACGGATTATTTCCCTGACCTGCGTACGATCCTCGTTTACCCGACTATGTACGTTGTTCCGACCACGCGCCACATAGGCGGTGGGGTCATGCAGGACCAGCACGAATCCCGGCTCGGCGAATCGTGGCGTGAAGGCGTCATCGTGCTGGCCTGGGACGCCGTTTGCAGCGGGTTGGCTGAACCTGCCGGCGGCCATAACGTAGTTCTCCACGAATTTGCCCACCAACTGGATTATGAAGATGGTTTCGCTGATGGCGCGCCACTGCTGGGACAGGGTGAGTCGTTATCGGCGCGCAAGCGTCGTTACGCCGATTGGTCGCGCGTGATGCGGGAAGAATACGAACGGCTTCGTGCCCGCGTGCAGCGCGGACAACCGGACGTCCTTCGTGAGTACGGCGCCACCAATCCGGCCGAATTCTTCGCCGTGGCCACCGAAAGTTTTTTTACCAGGCCGCGTGAATTGCGCGAACAACATCCGGCCGTATATGAGCAGATGAGTTGGTATTACCGGCAGGATCCGGCGAAGTGGTAGCACGCTGGCGTGGCTTCCTGCAAGTGACTGTGATTGAGGAAATTGTCTCTCTAAAAATAAGTCGAAATAGGCATGGCAGTTGCTTTTGAAAGCGTTGTGTCCGTTAATTCATCAGAATTCACAATAGAAAACGGCCCGGGTTGCGCTGCGCCTCATTCAGAAAGCGGAAAAATTCGGACCTTACTTGTTGACGACCAGTCCTCCGGACTGGGCGTTTTGCGCAATATTCTTCGGTTTGAGCCGGACGTCGAAATCATCGGTACGGCATCGAACGGCCCTGAAGCGATCGAATCGATTAACCGCCTTACGCCTGACCTTGTATTTTTGGACGTCCAAATGCCCGGTGCGGACGGTTTCGGCGTGGTGGCCGGTATCGAGACTCAAAAGATGCCCATTATTGTCTTTGTGACGGCTCGCGACGATTTCGCTTTGAAAGCATTTGAGGCGCAGGCGCTCGATTATGTGGTAAAGCCCTGCAGGCCTGAGCGGTTGCACTCAGCGGTTGCACGGGCCCGCGAACAACTCCGAAATCACCAGAATGGCGATATCCGCCAAAAATTGGACAGTCTGATACAGAATTTAAAGACAGAATCCAAATATCCCGAGCGTCTGGCTGTGAAAACGAATGGCCGGATCGTGTTTCTGAAATTAACCGACCTCGACATGGTGGAGGCCGCGGATAACTACGTAAAGCTTTATGCCGGCAAGGAAACGCATCTGTTGCGCGAGACCCTCGGAACCCTGGAGGATAAACTCCCGCCTGGCCGTTTCGTACGCATTAGTCGCTCGGCAATTGTAAACGTGGAATCGGTAAAAGAATTGCATCCGCTTTTTCACGGCGAATATTCAGTAGCGCTCAAAAACGGCTCTCGCGCCACCCTCACGCGCGGTTACCGCGAACAGCTTCGACAGTTGGGAGTCACGGCCGTGGCTCCGAAGAACTGATTCCGGGGCGCCGCATTCGCCCCTGCCCGGGAGCATTCCACCCCTCAAATCCCGGGATGTATCCCAAAGTCATCCCGTTTCTGCGTATTTCGGTTAAAGAAGATACGTATGAAAAAATTATGCTTGTTGCTTTTGGTGGTTACGGTGGCGACCGTCACCATTTCCGCCCGTGCGCAAGGCACGGCCTTCGCCTACCAGGGCAGGCTGCAGAACAATGGTGCGCCGGCCAATGGAAGTTACGACCTCATGTTCACGCTTTACACGACGAACGCCGGCGGCGTCGCTGTATCCGAGCCTGTCACCGACAGCGGTACAACAGTGAGCAATGGGTTGTTTACCGTGACAATTGATTTCGGGTCCGGCGTGTTTGCCGGCAACAATTATTGGCTGGACATCAGCGTGAGTCCGGCCGGGAGCAACACTTTTACTGAATTGACGCCGCGCCAGCCCATTATGCCAACCCCCTACGCAATGATGGCCACTACGGCCAGCAACCTGCTAGGCGGGCTGCCGGCGTCTCAAGTGACAGGCACCATTCCGATGACGCAATTGTCATCGGCCATCCTCACCAACACCGAGACAGGCGTGACCTTGAGTGGCGTCTTCAGCGGCAATGGCAGCGGGTTGACTTCCCTGAATCCGGCGAACCTGAGCGGAGGTACTGCGGCCATCAACGTCAGCGGCAATGCGGCAACCGCCACGACAGCCAACACCGCTGCAAGCGCCACGACTGCCGTGAGCGCGACCGTCGCGGCGACTGCCACGACCGCCGGCACAGCAGGAATCGCTTCGAATCTGGTTTCGGGCGCGATTATCAGCGGCGTGTTTGTTACTAATTCCATTTTCGCTGGCAACGGTGGCGGCTTGACGGCCTTGAATCCGGCCAACCTGAGCGCAGGAACTGCAGCCATCAACATCAGCGGCAATGCGGCAACTGCCACGATTGCCAACACCGCTGCCAGCGCCACGACTGCCGCGAGCGCGACCGTCGCGACGACGGCCACTGCCGCCGGCACGGCAGGAATCGCCTCGAATCTCGTTTCAGGCGCCATTATCAGTGGCGTATTTGTTACTAATTCCACTTTCGCTGGCAACGGCCGTAGTTTGACGGCGTTAAATCCGGCCAACCTGAGCGCAGGAACTGCGGCCATCAACATCACCGGCAACGCGGCAACGGCCAACAGCGCTGCCAGCGCCACAACTGCCGCGAGCGCGACGGTCGCGACAACAGCCGGCACGGCTGGAATTGCTTCGAACCTTGTTTCGGGGGCTATTATCAGTGGCGTGTTTGTTACCAATTCCACGTTCGCCGGCAACGGCAGCGGATTGACGAACCTGAACGCGACGCGATTGATCGGCTCAGTGCCGAGCGCGTCGTTGACATCGGTTCCGGCCGGCAACCTGACCGGAACCATTCCGCTGGCGGAATTGCCATCGGCCGTTGTGACCAACAAGGAAAGCGGAGTAACATTGAGCGGCACCTTCAGCGGATCCTTTACCGGGGTGACCAATTTGGCCGCGGCCTCAGTTTCAACCAATGGTTCTACCACGGGACAGGTCTTAACTTCGAGCGGCGGCGTGACGACGTGGGTAAACGCCAATCCCTGGCTCGGTGGCACTCCAACGCTCGTTACAAACGGTGTGTTTTCAACCAATGCAGTTTTGGCCGGCCACGATCGCGCGTTCTTTCTGGGATTTATCACCAGCACAAACGCCCAGCAAGCCTACGGCAAATATTATACGATCAAGCTCTCGCAGGCCGTGTCCACCAATGCCGTTGTGGCTACTTTCTCGCCGGCCTCATCGGGAACATGGACCAATACCAGTACATTCCTTGTCTTTGACGCAGATTTCCAGGTTGTGACCACGAGCAATTCCATCACTGTGCAGTCAATCGTTGCGCCCTCAACTTCCACATCGTACGGCATGTACGTACATGTGGACCAATATTAAGAACTGACGACGATCGCGAGGACCAAATGAAAGTATTCAAATTAAAGGTGAAAGAAGGAAGACAGCAATCGTTAGTGCGAGCGCGACGAGTCCAAATCCGGTTTCACGCTGCGGTGTTGGCGGCCCTCCTGGGGACGGCGTTTGCAGCCGGCGCCCAAACTTACAGTATCGACTGGCATAAGATCGCCGGCGGCGGCGGCGCGAGTGCAGGTGGAACATACCAACTCGATGGAACGATCGGTCAGCCGGACGCGAGCGTCGCCATGAACGGCGGCAATTACTCGCTCGCGGGCGGATTTTGGAGTTTGATTTCTGTCGTCCAAACATCGGGCGCGCCAATGCTCTATATCTCCTCTTCAGGCGACACGGTGACTGTTTATTGGCAAAACGCGGGTGGTTGCACCCTCCAGCAAAGCGGCAATTTTGGCGCGCCAAATTCCTGGACTGCCTGTCCATGCTCTCCAATCACGAGCAACGGCACAAATTATGTGAATATCACCGGGCCGACAGGCAGCTTATTCTTTCGTTTGTGCAAGTAGTGATGGCGACTACTGGTTTTTAATGACCCAGTCGTATCCCTTTGATTCAAGTTCCAGCGCCAGCTCTTTGCCGCCGGATTTGACAATGCGTCCATCCATGAGCACGTGAACGAAATCCGGCACGATGTAATTTAACAACCGTTGATAGTGCGTAATGACCAGTTGTGCGTTTTCCCGGGTCTTCAATTTGTTGACGCCGTTGGAGACGACCTTCAGAGCGTCAATGTCCAGGCCGGAGTCGGTTTCATCGAGGATGGACAGGCGGGGTTCGAGCACGGCCATTTGAAAGATTTCGTTGCGCTTCTTTTCGCCGCCTGAAAAACCTTCATTTACAGAGCGCTTGAGCAGGTCCTCGTTCAATTCCAGAAGCTTGATCTTGTCTTTGACCAAACTGAGAAATTCGATGGCGTCCAATTCCGATTCACCTTTTGCCTTGCGGATTTCGTTCAGCGCGGCTTTCAAAAAATAGGTGCTATTCACGCCCGGAATTTCGACAGGATACTGGAACGCCAGAAAAACGCCTTCGCGCGCGCGCTCCTCGGGATCGAGGTCCAGGAGATCCTTTCCGTCGTAAAGGACTTCGCCGCCGGTGACGTCATAGCCATCGCGCCCGGCCAGGACGGCCGCGAGCGTGCTCTTGCCGGAGCCATTGGGACCCATGACGGCATGGACTTCGCCCGGGCCGATATTGAGGTTCACGCCCTTAAGGATCTGTTTGCCCTCGACACCCGCCGAGAGGTTGTTGATTTCAAGTATTGGTTTACTCATTTAAAATTTGGTTCTCCGCGCGCCCCGTGCCAGATGCGGAGCAGGCTTACTGTTTTCGGCTGTTTCGTTACTTCGTAAAAAATACGATAACTTCCATAAACAATTTCCCGAATTGTCCCGCTCGATCGTCTCGGGTATGCCGGGCCGATAAATGGAAACATTTCTAAAATTTTGACATGTTCCAGGATGCCGCGCCCGGTCGTTTGAGCAGCGGATGGGTTATCGCGGGAAATGTAGTCGCAAATCTCCTTCAAATCTGCGATGGCCGAATCAGTCCAGACTATTTTGAAATCCATGTCTCAAAAATCTCTTCGACTTCGGCATGTGATTTCGTTCGTCCAGCTTTCACATCTTCCTTGCCCTTGCGAATAGCAGCCATCACCTGAAGTTCTTCGGCAATCTCTTCCATCGAAGAATTCTCGGGCAAATTGGCTATCGTTTCCAGAGCAACGGATTTGTCTGTCATACAATTATCCTACGCTTCCTTCCAGGCTTACGCCAAGCAACTTCTGGGCTTCGACGGCGAACTCCATTGGCAATTCCTTGAACACTTCCTTGCAGAAACCATTCACAATCAGGTTCACAGCATCCTGCGTGGCCAGGCCGCGTTGGTTGCAA
This sequence comes from uncultured Verrucomicrobiae bacterium, assembly GCA_963845665.1. GTDB lineage: Bacteria > Verrucomicrobiota > Verrucomicrobiia > Limisphaerales > UBA11358 > UBA11358. The sequence goes on along the minus strand of CAWJTA010000003.1, from coordinate 530,355 downwards.
TAGAATATCTGGTCTTCACCGATCTTGGACGTCGTGGCTTCGTGTTCAACGCTCGAGGACGTGTTTTTCACTTCGATATAGGGAAACGTATGCGCTCCGCATTTATTTCCAATGAGCATCGAATCGCATTGCGAAAAATTCCGCGCGTTTTCGGCGGTCTTCTGGATTTTGACCAGGCCGCGATAGCTGTTTTGCCCGCGTCCGGCGGAAATGCCCTTCGACACGATTGTGCTCCGGGTATTTTTGCCGATGTGGACCATCTTCGTGCCCGTATCAGCCTGCTGCATATTGTTGACGACAGCGACGGAATAAAATTCGCCTTTGGAATTGTCGCCCAGGAGTACGCAGCTTGGATATTTCCACGTGATGGCTGAGCCGGTCTCGACCTGGGTCCAGGAAATTTTTGAATTGCGCCCTTTGCAGAGGCCACGCTTGGTCACGAAATTGAAGATCCCGCCGCGCCCGTTTTCGTCGCCGGGATACCAGTTTTGGACCGTGCTGTATTTGATTTCGGCGTTATCCATGGCGATCAATTCCACGACTGCAGCGTGCAATTGGTTTTCATCTCGCATGGGCGCCGTGCAGCCTTCGAGGTAGCTGACGTAGGAGCCTTCTTCAGCCACGATGAGCGTGCGCTCGAATTGGCCGGACTTGGCCGCGTTAATACGGAAGTACGTGGACAGTTCCATGGGACAACGCACGCCTTTGGGGATGTAACAGAACGAGCCGTCAGTAAAAACGGCCGAGTTCAGAGCCGCAAAGAAGTTATCGGTGTAGGGAACGACCATGCCGATGTATTTTCGGACCAGGTCGGAATGTTCACGGATCGCCTCGCTCATCGAGCAGAAAATGATTCCTTTCTCGGCAAGCTGCTTTTGAAACGTCGTGCCGACCGAAACGGAATCAAACACGGCGTCCACGGCCACGCCGGCAAGCCGTCCACGTTCGCGCAAGGGGATGCCGAGCTTTTCGTACGTTTCGAGAAGTTTGGGGTCCACTTCGTCGAGGCTCTTGGGGCCATCGCCGCGTTTCCGGGGAGCGGTATAATACGTGATGTCCTGGTAATCAATTTTCTGGTAATGGACCTTTGGCCAGCTCGGTTCTTCGAGCGTCAGCCAATGGCGATACGCCTTGAGCCGCCATTCAGTCATCCATTCCGGCTCTTCTTTTTTTCGCGAAATCAGGCGGATAATGTCCTCGTTCAGGCCCGGCGGCGCGGATTCCGTCTCCACGTCAGTATAAAAACCATATTTATATTCGGTTTGGACCAAACCCTCGATTGTGTCAGTTGCTGTCGGCATATATGAAAGCGTTAAAGTGTTGTAGCGTTTGAGCGCTTTGCGCATGCGGCGCAGAGGCCATGGATGGCAATGTCAAAATGTTTGGCGCGAAAGCCGCGCGGCAGTGTCACGCCGGAGCGTGCGCCGGCCGGCAAATCCACGTCGAAAACCGTGTCGCACCCGTCGCAATAAAAATGGCAGTGCTCGTGCATGTTTGGGCAAAAGCGGGTCGCGCCGCGGTCCAGCGTGACTTGCCGCACGAGACCGGATTTCACCAGGGCGTCCAGGCAGTTATAGACCGTGGCATGGGAAATTTCCGGCATTTGTTTTTTTGAGCGGATGAATACTTCATCCGCCGTAGGATGGTCGCGCTTTTGCAGCAGCACATCATACACCTGCTGCCGCTGAGGCGTAAAACGGAAACCGTTCGTCGTGAGACGACGGCTGAAATGGGACTGTTTCTCCGCGGCGTTCATCGCAAAAACAATCTAGAGGAGAAGGGCCTTCCGGTCAAGATTTAGAATAAATCTAAATTGAACAATTCCCCAATTGCGTATCGAGGCTCTGAATTTGACAGAAAACATCGAACATCCAACATTGAAACATTGAGCGCCGAAGGAAAAGGCGCGGACCGTCCTTTCGATGTTGGGCGTTCAATGTTCGATGTTTCGGTTCATGGCGGCGCCCCAATAAGCCGCAGCTATTCTCTACTTATTGGTACGTCAGGAGTTCCACTTCGCGCAAACCTTCGTTGCCCAGTTGCCAGCGCCCCCCGCGGCGGATTACAAGCGCCCGGCACGGATTAGCCAGCGCTTCGGGTTCGTTGACCGAGAGCAGTTGGAATTTGGTCCGGCTCTTGATTTCCGACGACGCTCGCGGCATGAGAGCGAATGCGACTCCATTGTAATTCAGCGCGACTTCGTATCCGGCCACACCCTCGCGGTCGGCCACCGGGTTCTTCAGAACCAGCATGGGATAGCGCTTCAGATAAGGAAAATTGGTTGCCCGCACCATTACTCTGCACAGGGCCGTTTGACCTCGCAAAAAATTCAGCAGGTCAAGCTTTCCAGATTGTTCCTGCAACAATATTTGGCGGACATCCAGGCCGTTAAGATTCTGTCCGTTCCATTCACCGTGGTCATTGCGCTCGCCGGGGGACGCCTGGCGCCACCACGACGCGAAATTGTCATTTACCAGGACGTTTAATTCAAAATGGACGTGCGCCCGCCATTTGCCGATGGTTTCGGCGTTCGAGGTCCGGCCCATTGTGGCGATGATGTCTCCCGCCCTGATCTGTTGGCCCGCTTGCAATCCCGGACGTACTGCGCTCAAGTGCGCATAAAGCGAATAAATTTCGATGCCGTCAATGACGTGTCGAATGACAATATAATTGCCGTAATTCGACAGCGCCGGCCGGGTGCTGATGTACACGACCGTTCCGTCGGCGGTGGCCATGACGGGGTCCGTGGGTTCACCGCGCCGGTCGGTCTGCAAATGACGGATGTCCAGGCCCTCGTGCATTCGATGGCCGTAATCCCGCACGCACCCGAAACTGCCGCTGGTCCAGGGCTTATCCGGTTCCGTTGGCGCGAAGAATTTCAATTCCGCGCCGGGCGCATAAAGGTAATGGTTTGCCGTCGGAAATCGAAACGGCGTCTGCGCCACGACTGGCCCGGCAAGCGCCGAAAGCAACAACACCAGACACAATGAAAACCGTTCTGAAACCCGACTCACCCAGGAAATGAGGCGCCCGGGCCGCCCGTAGCGTCGGAAAAACATCATTCGCCGAATTGATTGGATTGGAGTTTTTTGGCCATATTATTCAGTCCCTGGACGAACTGAACCGCTTCATCGCGTGTCATGTCGGGGGTAAACGACAAAATACCATCATTTATGCGTCCACTGATGAGCGGCGCCATAAGCCAGCGCTTATTTTTCATGTCCTTGCCCCATTGTCCATAAATAACAAAGTGGCCGCCTGGATTCGTGGCCGAATATTGTTCAAGGACCACTGTGCCCATTGGATCAAATCGAAGGTCGATGCCCGGCGCGGCGGGCGTATCAACGACTTTGGCGGCAACAAGGTCTGCCTCAGTCAGGATCGGTTGCTTATCAATCGTGACCTGAACCGGGTCCGCCCGCAAAACGGAGACGGTTTCAGTGGCGCCTTTGAATGATGTCGAGGCACCCGGCGCAACCGACACGTAAATAGCGACGGTGGAAAGAGGCTCATCCTTGTGCCCCAATGAGCCGCATCCCTCAAGCAACGGCAACATTGCCGTCAGCAATAAAAAGAGATTGAATCGAAGCGTATAAACTCTCATAGTGCTCACACGAAACCGCATTCCGCGGATAAAGTAAAGAATTATGGGACGCCAATACAACAAACTATTGAAAAGAAAACGCCGCGCCAGCTACGTCAAACGCAAAAATTCCGCAGCAAGACAGAAGAAGGGAAAGAAAACAGCCGCGCCTGCCTCCGCAACGGCCTGAGCCTGATCTGCGGGTTGGGGGGACCCGCACTTTGCAGATTACGCATTTGCTCAGTTACGCGTTTCGTGTCTCCCGGGCCTCAGTAAATTCTTGAATAGCCGCGGATGGCCGTTTAAGGTGGCATTTGAGCGCTGATGAAACCAAAGGACATATTCGGTTTGGCGGTCAGGCTTTTGGGCCTTTTCTTCCTCTACTCTGGCCTTAGAGCGGTGCTGCCGATGCTCGACCTGGAGCTCATTAAACATCCTGATACTGATGATATTATCAACGGCCTGATGCCCGTTGTGTTTAATTTAGCTATCGCATGGTGGCTGGTTGGCGGCGGACTGGTACGGTGGGCATATCCGGAATCCAAAGCGTCCCAATTCAAGCCTTCCGAACCGGAGCGCCCGCGGGAAGGGCCCAGCGCGCCGCGGCCCGTGCAGGTCTCATCACCACAACCTACCGGCATGGAACAAGCGGAACAGAAGCTTGCCTCTCTTGTGGAAAAACCCGGCGACCGTCGGCCCGCATGAACTCTCATGGACAACTCAATAGCACTCAAGCAGGAAATCAAGCGTCTCATGGTAGAGAACCTCATGCTCCAGGTCGGTCCTGAGGACATTGCCGATGCCCAGCCATTATTTGGTCCGGGGAGCGTGGGCTTGGATTCAGTGGATGCGCTCCAATTGGTTGTGGCCCTGGACAAAGCTTACGGGCTTAAAATAGCGGACTCCGATGGCGCCCGCCGCGTTCTGCATAGTGTCGACACCATGGCAGCAGCAGTCGCCGCCCACAAGAATTCCGCAAATCAATAGCGTATTTGGAAATTACATGCTCGCACCGGCGTTGCCTGGATGTAGTGCCGATTGAATCACCGAACCATCCGCGGCAGAAATATGGACCGTGCCTACGTTGGCATCTTTGGTCGGGTCGCTGACTTTGGCTGCCCACAATTCAATTTTCCATTCCGGACCGTTGTCGCCATTTTGCAATATGACTTTTGAGTATCGCAGTTTTAGCCCCTTCAGCAATGGTTGCGATGCGGCAATGTCCACCGCGTGGTCCGAATCCACTGTAACTTTCGACAAATCAACAACTTGAGATGGTTTTGCCGGGAGTTGAAATGGGCGTATTGTATGCGCCACACCGGTCTGCTCTCCGGCCTCGAATTTCACTTCCACGGTTTTCGAAAAGACCGTTGGATCATAATAAACGACGTGCCAGATGTTCGGTTCCAGGCTGGCGACCGATCTGTCGGAATATATCTGGACGACTTTATCCTTGGATTGGATTCCGACGTAATCATTGCCTTTTTTGATCAGGTCCAAAGCAGTCGGTTCAGCCAGGGCCACGCGCGCGGTTGCCAATCCCAACACCGCTCCTAATACGATTCCTTGTTTCATTTTCATATTTACCTCCGCAATAATCTCACATTTTACCCAATAAATGTCAAATTTCCACTTTCAGCGTAACTTGGACTGTCTTGGTAAGGATGCCGCGCTGCGGCGTCACCGCGCGTAAAGCGCGCGGAACGAGTGCGGTCGGACGTGATACCGCGGAGGCGCCGCCCGGTATACGGGCGGTGACAGCGCAGAACGCCGTCCCTATCCAGGGGGATTCGATTCAGGCGTCTTCGCCGTGGCCGTGAAGAATTTTTGATACGCAAAGGAGGCAAGCATGGCGATGACAGCAACGCAAATGAAGGCGGCAATGCGATATAGCTGGCCCAGTTGCGCAAGGTCATGGAAGAACAGCTTAATCAGGGTGACACAAAGCAAACCCATGGCCGAATAACGCGTCCCGGGACTGTTTTTGAAAATCCCAAAAATCAGCAACACAAGCGCAAAAAGCCCCCAGGCGATGGAATAGGTCATGTCACGGGCAAAATTGCCGCTAAACTCGAACGTGAGCGTTGAGCCGGGCGCGCTGAAGTAATCCGCGATTTCGACATTCAACAGCAAAAATGCCATGACGGTCCCGAGCGCGGCGAGGATGGGCGGCGCGTTTGTTTTATGAATCAGATGACGCGGCGGGGCCAGGAGCCGTGCGCCAGTGAACAAAGCAACGGTCACAATGCCGTAGGAATAAAGATACCAGTTGAAAATGGGAGTGGCTGAGCGCGGGTGGTATGCAAGTACGGCGGGATTCGCCAGACGCACAAAGGCCGCGATGAGCAGGCCGAATCCAACCAATCGCAGCCCTGGATGCGGCACGCGATGGAATAGCCACAGCAACGCCGCGCCCTCAAGGGCCCAGCCGATGGTGATCCATTGTTTTTCAAATTGAACTGGAAGAATGAGCGTAATGAAAAACAATGCCGCGCCGCCGAACCATGCCAGTTGCGCCAGACGCGATCTGTTGTCCGGGCGAATGCGTTTCAGGATCACGGCAAGACCCAACAAACCGGGAATTGCAAAAGCCGCCGGGAGCAACCCCATGAACGGATTTGGCCACACCGTTTTGACAAGGCGATAAACCAGAAAAAACTGCGGTACGCCGGCCATGGCCGATGTCCCCCACGGCACAATTTTATTTTCAAATTGCCGCAAAAATAAAAAGGGAAACACAGCAAACCCGGCAAAGAAAATTAAGTACCACCCCAATACGAAATTTAGCGGCTGCGCCGCATTCGACGGGTCGAAATGATTGAAATGCCACGCGCATTCCAGTGCGGTCACGGAAACCAGGCCTATCGCCGGCATCCATTCCAAAGAAAATAATTTCGTCACTGCCAACAGCAGAATGACAAACAGAAGAGCGATGCCAAAAACTGGCGATGGATTGATCAAGGGCAGTCGCAACGTGGCCATGATAAGCAGCAGAAACGGCATGATGATGGAACACGCCGGCAGAATGGCCGCCACATCACCGGGAGCGTCCGGATTTTCGCCGAATCGCAGGCCGGTCTGAAGCGCGTTTGGCACGAATTTTCTGACCAGTCCAATGCTCGCGGCCACGAAGAAAATGATAAACGCCGCGAGCAGGTAGAAAGAAGTGGGCAGGCCGGTGAGGTCGGAGGGAATTTTGAAAATCAACACGCCGAGGGCCGTAAGCGTCAATAAAAGCACCGCGAGCACGGGAACGAGCGTCGCCGTAACGGCCGCCAGTACAATGGCAAGAAGGTCCACAACCAAAATGAACGGCCAGACGACGAAAGACAGGCCGGTCAGCCTGAATACCGGCACGAGCACCAGCGCGAGCGCAAAAATGGGAAATAGATGCACTCCCCAACTTTTATCGGCACGCGCCCGCTGCCAGCGAAACAGTGCCGGCATTGCCGAATGCAGGACGGCAAAAATGAAGTAAAACGCCAGCGCAGGAAGAAGCAATTCGTTGGACAAAGACATTTGTGTCCAAATGGCAAGCAGCGAAAAAACGGCAAATCCTGAAATGGTTTGAGCGATGGCCATGGTTTCATCCACGAGTGCGATCGCAATGGCCGCAAGATCAACCAGGAAAATGAAACCGAACATGAGCCATGGCCGCGCTGCCAGCGGCGGAAAATTTAAGAACCATCCGGCGAATATGAAGGTGACGGCAATCAGGCCGAGCGCCGAACCAGAAAGCCAGGGATTGCCGAGTTCGCCGCGCTTTGCCCGGAAATTGGCCGCGAGCCAAAGTGCGTTGAATCCCAAAAGCACGGCAAACGGGACAAAAATTTTGTTCCCTTCAAAATATTGTCCGGACACAAAAAATTCCGCGGCCCAGGCCATTTGCATCAATGCCGTGCCGAGCGCTGCGAGGGTGGTGAGAAAATGCCAGTGTTTTCTGAACGCGACGATGATCAGTCCTGTGTCGAGAATCGCGATGTAGCCGAACAAGCCGAGCGGATTATCCTGTCCAGTCGAGAGCAAAAGCGGCGTTACGAAACCGCCGAGCATTCCCAGGATGGCCACGACGAGGGCATTTAACCTGACCGCCAGAAAAAACGCGGCGGTGGTGATGAGCGCCATGAGCAAAAACGTCGGCACGGAACTGAAAAATTGAAAATGATAGACGGCATGACACGCAAAAGTGACGGCGTAAAGAATCACGACGCCGGTGGCGCACAACGTTTGAGAGAGAGCTGAAAAATTCCTCCGCGACATCACCACGCCGCCAATCACCAGTCCAAGGCCGGCCAAAAAACCGATGGCTACTCGAAGCGCGGGCGGGACCAGGTTGTTGTCGAAGGAATATTTGACGAAAAAGGCAACGCCGAGGAACAAGGCGAAACCGCCGACCCATGCAAAGCCTTTGACGCCCATGAATTGCTCCCAATTGATGGCGGGCGCCGGTTTGCCCGCCGGCTCCGGCGCAGGAACTATGGGGGGTGGAGATTCGGTGGACCAGGCCGGATCTTTCCGCGTCGGTGAAACCAACGGTGGTACCGGCGGCGCTGGTTCGGACGGCGGAATAATGATTGGTTTACGCGGCGGAGCAGGGGCGGTTGGGACGATTTCCGTCCTGGCTATTGGTTGTGGTTGTCGTTCCGGTTTCGGCTGTGGTTGAGATTCAAGTGGCGATGCCACTTCGCGCTCGTGCAGTTGCCGCAGCCGCAACGTTTCGGACTCAAGCGTACTAATTCGGCGGGAGAGTTCCTCCATCTGCTCCCCGGTCCGGATCAGTTTTGCGACCAGCCAAATCGCAAAAGCGATTGGAACGCAAAGAACGATCAGAATGATGAGGCCAATAGTCTGTTCCATAATTGTTTTCATCTCTAAGGAGGAACGACGGTTTGTCGGCCCATTATGGGATTCGGAATCGGCATCGGGCAAGCTCTGAAAAAACGAAAAGCCGGGATTTAGTCGAAATTCGTTGGCGCCACCCATACAATCTCCTCTGCATTTGGAATCGCTGTTGCAAGTCATTTATGAAGACGCGGAATTGTTGGTGATCAACAAACCAGCGGGGCTGGTTTGTCATCCGAGCAAAGATGGGCCAATGTCCAGTCTCATCGGACGCGCGCGTCTCTATCTTGGCGATGGATCGCGTCCGCACTTGGTCAATCGCCTCGATCGGGAAACCAGCGGTGTCACGCTTGTGGCCAGGGTCGATGCCGCCGCTCTTGAATTGCGAAGACTTTGGGAAAGCCGCGAGGTGGAAAAGGAATATCTGGCCATTGTGCATGGACATGTAGGAAAGGAGCAGGGGACCATTGACGCGCCATTGGGCAAAGATGAATCCAGCCGCGTCGCCATCAAGGACTGTGTCCGCGCGGATGGACTGCCGTCACAGACGGAATTTTTCCGGGAATGCACATTTTCGAGGCGAATTGCCGGGGCCGAAGAAGCATCCCGCGAGTACTCACTGCTTCGTGTCCTGCCTCGAACCGGCCGCAAGCATCAGATCCGCATTCATCTTGCGCACATTGGCCATTCTATCGTCGGGGACAAAATCTATGGCGGCGACGAGGAATTGTATTTGGCATTGGTCGAAGGCCGGCTGAGCGAAGAGCAGAAACGCACACTGATTTTGCCCCATCAGGCACTGCACGCGCGGGCACTGCGCTTCAACTGGCGCGGAAAACGCGTGGAATTCTGTTGCGCGCCGGAAAAATGGTTTCAGGAATTTGCCAATGCCTATTGCGCCGACTGAAGATCGAGTTTGGCAAAAATGGGTTTCAGTGCGGCAGTCCACTTTGCATACCCGGCGGCGTTGGGATGCAGCAGGTCAGGAAATTCGGCCTTTGGGCAATCGCCGTCGGGTTGGGCGTAGATGCTCCAGGTATCACACAGATACATGTGCGACTTGTGTTTCACGTCCATTTTAATCAGGTCATTGAGTTTCTCGATTGTCGCCGCGGGACGATGCTGCTTCTCGCTGCTGGGCATTACCTCGCAAACAATCAACGGTATCTTCGGATATTTCTTCCGGATCCGTTTCAGGATGGTTTTGATGTTGTCGGAAATATCTGACGGATCGGCGCCGGCGCCGATGTCGTTGGTCCCGATGAGCAGGACGATGACTCTCGGGTCGAGCGAAAGAACGTCGGCGTCCAGGCGGTACAGCACACCGCGTGTGGTATCGCCGCTGATGCCACGATTGGCGATCTTCAGATCGGGAAAGTCCTGCGGAAGCGAATGCCAAATTTCCGTAATGGAATCGCCAAGGAAGACAACGGCGCCGTGGTCGTCAGCGGCGGTCTTGGCCCATTCGGCGTGGCGATCGGCCCATGCCTTGGGCAATCCTTTCCACTTGGAAGCCGGTCCCTTGCCGGGCAACAGCGCGGTGTTGGTGGGATATTGAGAAACCTCCTGCGCGGATTGTGCGCGCGCGTGCTGCGCGCCACCCAGTAAAAGTCCGCCGGCCAGGACTATGAGCGAAGCGAGAGAGCCGTATTTCATTGCGTGATAGAATGAGTTGGCAATTGGAAAATAACCAGCTTTTACTGCTTCCAGGTAGGGATGGCGCGCTGCGCCGTCACCGCGCGTAAAGCGCGCGGAACAACCAAGGTTGCAACGTCCGACCACGCTCGTTGCGCCGTTAGACGCGGCGCGGACAGCCGTCCCGATACATCGGGATCCCTACGAGGCGCCCCTACCGTTATTCGCAAATTTTTATTTTATCCGGAATGAAGTTTTGTCAACTTGAGCCGTAGAAATTACCCATTCCAATGACGCCTGACGCCGGTCCGCCATCTTTTTCCCGCCGCAAATGGCTCGGGTTGACTCCGACGATTGCCGCGGCTTCTTTGGGAAGCGGGCTATTGGCCGGCCGTGGACTGGCGGAAGAGACGAAAACCACGGAGCCCTCCGGCGTACAATCTTTGGCGGGCGCAAAAATTTATAACATCCGTGATTTTGGAGCAAAAGGTGACGGCACAACGCCGGACACGGCGGCCTTGCAGTCGGCGATTGATGCCTGCTATCAGGACCAGGGCGGAACGGTATTGGTGCCTGCGGGTGTGTTTGTTATCGGCACGGTGGAATTAAAGAGTAACGTCACGCTGCGTATAACCGCGCGAGGGACGCTCCTGGGCGCGACCGACAAAAGCCAATACCATGCCGCTGAGAAAATTCCACTCGAAGGCGATGCGACTTTGGAAGACGGAAACGTTGGCTTGATTTTCGCGGTGGATGCCGAAAATGTGACGGTCGAAGGCCCGGGCACGATTGATGGACGAGGCGCGCAGTTTCATAGTCCGCGCCGCGGCATGCCCTCGCCCGTGGGGTTAAGAAACCATGAACGCCCCTATCATCTGCTGTTCTATCGATGCCATCATTTGCGCGTGCGGGACATTTTTTTGAAAGACTGCGCCTATCATTCCATCCGTGTCATCCAAAGCAATTATGCCTGGTTCACCGGCATCCACATCCACAGTCGCGTGAACAGCAATAACGATGGGTTCCATTTCATCAGCGCGACGCACGTTCACATCAGCAATTGCACCGTCGAAAGCCAGGATGACGCCTGCGCGCTCTTTGGCAGTTGCCAGAATGTGACCGTGACCAATTGCGAATTCAGCACGCGATGGTCGGTTTTTCGTTTCGGCGGCGGACATGCAAAGGATATCACTATCTCGAATTGCCTGCTCTACGAAGTATTCGGCTGTCCGATTAAAATGCACTGCGGTCCCGGATCGCGTTTTGAGCGCATTTCGTTTTCCAATCTTGTGATGCGCGATGTCACCGGTCCTATTTCCATTGGTGTGGGTCCGCCTGCGCGCAGCCGGCGACCGCCCGAAGGATCGTCAACCAATGTCGCGGACCAGGCCACTGCCGCCGAAGCCGTGCCTGGGACGTCCGGCGATACCAATAGTTCATCAGGCGCGGATTCATCATCGCAATCGGCGATGCCTCCGGAGCCCGAAGACCTGACCGGCCTTCCCGGCATTTGCCGCAACATTTCCTTCAACGGCATTTACGCCGTGGTCAGCAAGCCGTATCAAATTCCGGATGCGGTGGTCACGAACGCGTATAATCCCGGTGAAGTGTATTCCTGCATCGCGCTCAACGGCGTTGCGCCGGGATTTCTTGAGAACATCCGCCTGGCCGATGTGCATGTGATTTATCCCGGAGGCGGAACACAGGAACAAGGCGCAAACCGAGCCGTTCCGGAAATTGCGGATGAATATTTTCGCAATGGTGTCCTGCCCTCGTATGCCTTGTTCGCGCGCAATGTCCGTGGCTTGACTCTGAGTAATGTTCGCTTTGAAATGGCCGCGCCGGATTTACGCCCGGCGGTCGTTTTTGATCATGTCTTTGACGCGGCGGTGAATGGCCTCAACGTCCAGGGACAAAAAACGGCCGAGTCAGTCCTGCGATTCATCCAATCGCGGGATATTTTGATGAGCGCAACGCGGCTGTTGACCGAGGCCGCCGTTTTCCTGCAAGTGGAAGGAAGCCAGAATCAAAATGTCGTGATTGACGGGGGTGATTTTTCGAAGGCAGACCAGGTAATAGTTTATAAAGACGGGGCCGTGAACGGGACTGTGAAATTGAGAGTGTAGCGCTCCGCGAACCTGGCAATGAGCGTGTTTGCCAATTCAGGGATTATGGATCAGCATTGGGGAAGTGCTTCAGGCAACACGCTGCTACAACTTCGCCGCGAGGTCGTAAATGAATAGATTTATGGACGAACCATGGCCGGTGAGACATTGAATGAGCATGAATCGTTGTGTCGCGGTGAAAACGATAATGGCAGCTGAACTCATTAAAAATAGTCCCGCAGCGCTCCCGGGAACGGTTTTTGCCAGGGTGTGCACACCATGGTAGAAAATTCTCAATGAGAAATAGATGCCTGCGGCCCACGGCAGCCACAGATTGACTCGGGGGATTCCAGTGAGCATCTGAAACAGAAACAAGGGGCTAAGCGAATACATCACCAGCGTGAGCGCCTGCTCAAAATTATAGCGGGCATAAAACGGCTCCCTGAGTAGCCAAACCAGATACGAACAGGCTGCAATAATCACGCACGTGACCGCCGACCGAATGATCTCGAAGATGAGGATTTGGCCGAAACTAAAGTGCATCAGGTCATGACCCTCGGCCGTCCATGTGCCCCATCGTGTCAGGGTAAATCCTTCACCCAGCGCGGCCAGGAGCGCCACCGGAAGAAAATATGCCGCGAAGACATAGCCAAAATTTGTCCTTTCCCGTGCGATGTTTTCCCAGGCCGTCGCAGGGTCCCAAACCAAAGATAAAGCCCGAATCATTAGGCGAGATGATAGCAAATAAGCCATTCGGCGGCAAGTGGTTTTAACGTTTTTGAATATACCCGAGTTGCGATGACAATGGCTATAATTTGGCAGGAGGAAGTCACACAATTGTCACAATGGCCCGAACCCGTTAGCGGGTAAAATCAAAGATAATGTCAGAGAACGTCCCCATGGCCGCCGTTACGCCGTCGGAATTCGGCCTGATGACAAAACCTGCGGATGCGGTTTCAATTCCCGCTGCGCCAGGAAAAATGCCGGCGGATTTGCGCCTGTTGGTGAACCATCAATTGTCGCTCGCAGGAGATACATCGCTGGAAGAAGCGCAAAAGTTTTTCGGCTCGCATGATCTTGAATTTATAGCCGTCGTCGATAAAGGACGGGCGATCGGTCTTTGCGCCCGGCGCCAGATCGGCATCGTTTTGGGCTCCCGTTACGGTTTTTCGCTGTTCTCACGCAATCCCGTGCGCGATTATCTCGTGCCGGAGGCGATGGTCATTCGCAGCAGCGATTCGATTCATGCGGTGCTTAAGCGCCTGTCTTCGCGGCCCGACGAGTTTTTTTACGATGACGTGCTCATTGAAGACGAAAATGGGCAGTTTCTTGGCTCGATTTTCGTGCGCAACCTTGTGCGTTTGCAGCATGATTTGCTGCTGGTCAATATCCAGGAACTTGAGCGCAACCGCGCCGAAATCGAGCGCAAAAACACTCAAATGGAACAGGAACTTATCCTGGCGGGAAAAGTCCAGCTGGCCATGTTGCCGCAGGCATACCCCGCGTTTTCTTTCCCGTCGGGGGCGCAGGTTAGTGCCCTGGACTTTCACCATCGATACCTGCCGGCAGGCAGAGTTTCAGGAGATTTTTTTCATGTTCGCCGCATTTCGGACCATTCGGTGGGGATATTCATTTGTGACGTGATGGGACACGGCGTGCGCTCGGCCATGATTACGTCCATGCTGCGGGCGCTGGTGGAAGAACTGCAATCGGAAGCGGATGAACCGGGCGAATTGCTGGAACGGCTTAATGAAGATCTTTTTGCGATGCTTCATCAAAGCGATGAAACGATGTACGCCTCCGGCATCTATATGATCATTGATACGGTGAGCCTGAAACTATGTTGGGCGTCGGCGGGTCATCCGGCGCCACTGCTTCTGCGCGCGCAGGATGGCCAGGTCGAACTGATGTGTCCCCCTCGCGAAAAAAACGGCAAGGTCCTGGGCCTGATCGCCTCGTCGTCGTACCAAATGTGCGAAGCCACGCTTGCGCCTGGTGACCGGCTGTTGCTGTATACGGACGGCATTTACGAGATTTTTGCCGGTGAAAAGGAATTTGGCCTGGCTGGTCTACAAGCTGCGTTAGTCCGTCATTTTACCTCACCCACTCCCCAGCTTCTGGATCGAATACTGCAAACGGCGCTCGATTTTTCGGGTGGGGCACAGTTTGAGGATGACGTTTGTCTATTAGCTGTTGAAGCAATGAAGTGAGTATAGAGATAAAGTTGGGAATCGTGTTACATTGTTACATCGTTGGGCTATAACGACTTATAGTGTTGCACAAATTGTTACACGCTGTTACATCGCATAGATTGTTGACATTCAATGACTTATCGTGTTACGTTAACGTTATCGGTGCGATGCATCGGAATTCAGTTGGACTTTTGACGTGGCCAGTTCAAGCGTCAACTATCGCCGCGACTGATCCATTAGCAGAGGGATTAAGCAGTTCGCAAATTCTGTCTCAATGGGAGACTGGCTCGGTAGCTCTCAATGGCGCCGATTATTGGGCTTTGGGGGGAACCTTTACATCGCCACTTTACAAAGCTGCGCTTATTCAAGACGGAGTTGATTTATCGGGTGACGCTTATGAGTTGACAACGACACCTCTTCAACAATTTGGCGTGTCATTATCGTTGGCCCCGACAGGACTTACACCAGCAGCAGCGCAAGGCGCTGGCTTTTTTGGGGCTGGAGCTGGAGTGGTAAACGGATTGACATCAAGCACTGGAAAGTAGCGTATGGCAAATCTAAAATCACTTTTTGCGATTTTGACATTTGCTTCACTGCTATTAATAGTTGTTGGGCTTGTCCGTTTCGGCGTTGATTTGTGGGATTACCTTCACCCTACTGGCGCAGCCACGTCCGAACTCGATTTTCGCGGATTCGGCGTGGCCTTGGCCGGGGCGATTTTGGCAGGTTTTTTTATCTTATTATTCCGCCTGAGAAAACACTGACCTGCCGAGTTCTACAAATACGCCGCACCTACGGAGCTGTTGGAATGGAACGTATCGGACAAATCGGATGCAGCTACGAATCCGGTTTTTCGCGCAGTTCGGCGACCCGACCCAAAGACTACCACGGATGGGCTCTCGACTATTGTCGGGTCTTTGCGAGAATACGCGCATGGTTAGGCGTTTGAATTTCACTCTGTTGTCGTTGCTGGGGCGGGCGCTTGAACCGAATTGCTATTGGTTAATTGGACGGGACTTCAACGTGCCTGAATCATTTGCTATACTGACGTCGGCTTGAAACACGATGAGAACGAATACCACAATACTAGGAACCGCCCCCTTTTTGATTAGATGATGACTCTTCCCCGGCTTTTCGGAATCACGGCTTGGATCGCTTGCGGTTTCGTACTGAGTGTTTTCCTAGGGAGGCATTTGGGGACATTCGGGTATCTGATTGGCTCTTTAGCAGGTGGCATAGGCGCATTTCTTCTGACGTGGCTAATTCTTTTGAGCCTAAATGTGTTACTAAAACCGTGGCCAGAATGTTGCCGTGGCAGATGCCGGACTTTTAGGGAATATGTCTGGAAACGAGGCAGTATCTACGGGTGGGAAAAAGGCGGGATTTTTCGCTATCGCTGCCAATGCGGTGATGAATATATTCGGAAGGGAAAGCAGTTTATGCAGGTCTTGGATGACGGGACGACGCGCCTCTATAAAAGCTACCAACATGGAAAATGGGTAGACGATACACCATGAGCTGGGAGATTTTGGTTGTGAGAGACTGGGACGGACGTGTGACGAAGATGAATTATGACTTAGACGGGGCGTCGGTTAGCGTCATCCGGGCGCCTCAAAATTCTTCGACAGGAAAGTAGAAGTAAAAGTGAAAGAGAAAATCCAGCGGCCGATTGTTTCAAAGGGTTCCCCGTTGATTCCTGTGCTAGAGGGTCTTACGCTAATCGGTTTTAGCATTTATGCTGCGCGCGCAATCTTTGAGCCATTGAAGACGGGGCAAGCTTACACTCTGGCCGTTATTTTCGGCGATGGTTCAAAGGTCCAGAGAGATGCGTCACCCGTATTATTTTGGTTAAATTTAGGAGCGCAGATGTTCGGCCTTCTCGCCGCTTTTACCCTTGGATTATTTGCTTTATGCGGAACTTTTATAGACTACAAAAAAAAGGTTGCCGAGCGCAGGAAAGACAAAAAGACAACCCCGTAAGCGGCGCATGCAATCAAGTTGTCTGACCAATCGCAACGGAAACGCGTGGCGTTGTGACTTTGACAGGGGCACATCTCACTTTTCGTGCCTGAATATGTCACTCCTATCCTACGAGCTATTGGAATGGGGGATGTATCGGATCGCAGGCGATTGTGGCTAAGGCTCTCGACTATTGCCGGTTCTTTGCGAAAATATCCGCATGGTTTGGCGTTCGAATTTCCCCCTGCTGTTGCTGCTGCTGGCCCTCGTTCTCGCTTTCCTGCCCGGCTGTCAGACCCGGCCTGGTTCTGACAATTCCAATTCTGGTGAATGGAGACAGTTTAGCCATTTCGTCGGTTTTACGGATTTTCATTTCTCACTCTCACCAAGTGAGCCTTGATTTTATGGACAAAACATTTGACTGGGAATTCATCAAAGCAGCTAAACTTCACGTGCGGCTGGATTTATTGGATATTGAATTGGCAAATGTTCGGGATGATTTATACAGGTTAGGTCCGCAGGAATATGTGATCGTGAATCGCTACCTGCTGGCGAAGAAGCCAGGCGGCAATTATTTTGGGGTGATCTTTTTCTGGGCTCCTTCCGTCGGGACGGCGCTAAGAGCGGCCGAGCGAGATACATCTCAGGATGACGGAGGGACTTCCCAGCCACCAACCTCATTACTAATCGATGGCTGGCGATGGACTCACAGTGACATTCTCGCTGCCTGTGCTAACGAGCAGCTCGGGCCATTTCGAGCTCGGCCATTTGTTAGGACTCACGGCCATTTTATTGGACGAGTTATTCATGCTGGCATTTTCAGTTATTATTTTCGTGATCAAAGTGATCCACTTGAGATTCGCAGTTGGTGTAGACGTGCGAGGAATCAAATGGCAATTAGCCGGTTAACCCTCTCATCATAGAATAATGTGATGAGCCGGGGCGACCGGCGTGAGGCGGGAAACAATTAACGGTTATTGGAAGGCTATTCATGCCAGACACAAACCAAAACCTTCCAACGGTAACGTTAATGTAAGGCTCATCGCTGTTTTCAGTGGAATGGGAATTCAAACTCGGACGGGTCCATCAAGCCGGATGTTTTTGACTTATGTCATTTATGTTAAACGTGTTGTGAAATCGCCCCTGAATTGCCGAAAATCGGCTGTTACGATTTAAGTCATTGGACCATAAACAGTTGAATCGGCTGTTACTGGCTCGTAACCGATTTGTTACTGGTTAAGTCGTTTAGGCTCAATAATGTTACGCATGTTACGGGTTTTCAGACTATGTCCTGAACATATCCTGGCTTGCTGCCACCGTACCGCCAAAAACCCAATCGGAATTTTTACTCGACTGAAAACAGCGAAGAAACTAATGTAACACCCTAAGCTGTTGAAAGTCAACGATGTAACGGCCAACGGCCAGGTTGTAACGGGGTGTGTAACGCTTTAAGTAGTTGGGATTCAGCTATGTAACGTCTGTAACGGGTTCAAACGTCATCACTGTAAGCGTCACGTTAAGCGCCTTTCTTCATCCGGGCGACAACAGGGAATAGTGCATCCCTTTTTCCGAGCTCTGAATCGTTTTCACCTAAAAAGGGCACTTAATCTGCTTTCTCCTTCGTCCAGCACTTATGGAAGGGAACCATCAGGATTCAATGTCCGATACCATTGCCAGGCGGCCACGCCGCAAGGCCCATGGACGGTCAGACCGCAAGGTAAATGGGGCTTCGGGCGTCCTTGACCTTGCCGCAATCAACGCGAAACTCGCGCAGGAAAACGCCGAACTCGCGCGCGAGCGCGATTTGCTGCGAACGATTATTAATAGCCTGCCTGATTGCATTTTCGTCAAGGACAACAAGAGTCGTTTTCTCACAGGCAATACAGCCTGGGTACGCACTCTTGGGGCAAGCGATCCGGACGAAATCGCCCAGAAGACGGATTTCGATTTTTTTCCCAAAAAGTTGGCTGAACGGTATTTTGCCGATGAACAGGCGATCATGGAGTCGGGCCAGACGGTCAACACCATCGAACCGGTCTTTGAAAAAAGGACCAAAGAAACTCGTTGGTTGCAAACCACGAAAGTCGCCCGGCGTGACAGTGACGGCAACGTCATCGGACTTATTGGCATCAGTCGCGATATCACCGACTTAAAACGCGCAAAAGAAGCCTCGAACGAAGAGTTGCAGGAACGCACGGTCGAGCTTTCCCGGGAGCGCCTTCTATTGCGGACTTTGATTGATAACCTGCCGGACTGTATCTATGCCAAGGACTATAGGGGCCGGAAAACATTGGCCAACCCGGCGGACTTGAAAAACATGCGTTGCAAAACCGAGGCCGAGGCAATCGGGAAAAATGATTTTGATTTTTTTCCCAAAGAGGTCGCCGAGAACTTCTGGGCTGATGACCAAAAAGTGATTCAAGGCCGGCCCGTCATCAACCGGGAGGAATATTTCCTGGATGAGCAGGGCCGTCAGGCCTGGCTTTTGACCAGCAAGCTGCCGTTGCGTGATACGGACGGCAAAATCGTCGGTTTGATCGGTATTGGCCGCGACATCACGGAACAGAAGCAGATGCAAACCGAACTGGCGTATGAACAGGAGTTGCTCCAGACATTGCTGGAAAATTCACCCACCCGCATCTTTTTCAAAGACCTTCAGTCCCGGTTCGTGCGCTTCAGCAACTCAAAGTCCCAGGGAACTTTCGAAGCGATGTGCAACGCATGGCGCGCAGGCCATCCGAAAGCCCCGCACAGTGAGTGGCCGTCTCACCTGGCTGACATTCAATCCTTTTCCAAATGGCTGGTCGGCAAGACAGACTTTGATACTTACCCGGAAGCCCTCGCACGCGCGGCCCAAAACGACGAGCAGGAAATCATCCGCACCGGGCAGCCAGTCGTCAGCAAAATTGAGAGGGCTGAACTGGCTGACGGCCAGATTTTCTGGTGGCTCGTAACCAAACTGCCCTGGCACGACAAGGACGGAAAGGTTATCGGCACCTTTGGCGCGTCGCAGGATGTGACGCCGCTCAAGCAGGCCGAAGAGTCGCTACGCAAATTCACTGCCCAGCTCGAGCGGAGCAACCGTGAATTGCAGGATTTCGCCTATGTGGCCTCCCATGATTTGCAGGAGCCGCTGCGAAAAATCATTGTCTTTGGCGAGCGCCTTCAGGAAAAGTCCGCTGAGCGTTTGGAACCAGAGGCGCTTGACTATTTGCAACGTATGCGAAAAGCCGCCTCGCGCATGCAAACTCTCATCAACGACCTTTTGGCGTTTTCGCGCGTGACGACCAAGGCGCAGCCGTTCAACCGGGTGAACCTGGCCCAATTGGCGCGGGAGGTCATTGAGGACCTCGAAGGCCGGATTGAAATAACTCAAGGCCGCGTCGAACAGGGCGAGCTGCCAACAATCGAGGCCGAGCCGCTGCAGATGCGGCAACTGCTCCAAAATCTGATCGGCAACGCGCTCAAATTTCGCCGTCCTGAAGTCTCGCCCGTCGTCAAAATCGAAGCCAGGATTTATTCCGGCGTGTTGCCTCACGCTCCTCCGGACACCGCCGATCAGAAATTGTGTGAACTCACCGTGACCGACAACGGCATTGGCTTCGATGAAAAGTATCTGGATCGCATTTTCAATGTCTTTCAACGGCTGCACACCCGCGGTGAATATGAGGGAACCGGAATGGGGCTCGCGATTGCCAGAAAAATTGTCCTGCACCACGGCGGCCACATCACTGCCCGAAGCAGGCCCGGACACGGCGCGGCCTTTGTCGCCACATTGCCGGTATGCCAACCGAAAATCAAACAATAACAATAAACTATGAAAAAGGAAGGAAAAATGATCACGATTCTGCTGGCCGACGACGACCCGGACGATCGCAAGCTCACACACGATGCCTTCATGGAGAATCGCCTGGCCAACGACTTTCACGCCGTCGAGGACGGAGAGGAACTGCTGGACTATCTGCATCGTCGCGGCCAGTACGAATCCTTGCGGGGCAACCCCCTGCCCGGGCTGATACTTTTGGATTTGAACATGCCCCGAAAAGACGGGCGCGAGGCGCTCAAGGAAATCAAAGCGGACCCGGAACTGCGCCGCATTCCCGTTGTTGTGCTTACGACTTCAAAAGCCGAGGAAGACATCGTGCGCACCTATGATCTGGGAGTGAATTCTTATGTGACCAAACCCGTGACGTTCAAATCGCTGGTCGAGTTGATCAAGGTCCTGGGATGTTATTGGTTTGAAGTGGTCGAATTGCCGCCGGACGAGAACTGAATTTATGGAAGGCAGCCCCGTAAAAGTCCTGCTCGTGGACGATGATGAGGATGATTACCTCATCACGCGCGATTTGATATCCCAAATTCGCGCGCCGCGTCACCAGTTGGATTGGGTCAATACTTATGACGAGGGGCTGGCGGCCGTCGGCGGCGCGCAACACCATCTTTGCCTGCTGGACTATCGTCTCGGCGAGCGCACGGGCCTGGAATTGTTGCGCGAATCACAGGTATTCCAGTCCTGCCCGCCCATCATTTTGCTGACCGGACAAGGCGACCAGGAAATTGACGTAGAAGCCATGAAAGCCGGCGCTGCGGATTATCTTGTGAAAGGCCGTCTTTCCGCCGATACCCTCGAGCGCGCTATCCGCTACTCGATTGAACGAAAGCGCGCTCAGGAAACTCTCCGCCGGGAACACAATTTCGTTAGCCACATTATGGAAACGAGTCCTTCTGGAATCGTCGTCACCGATTGCTCCGGAAAAATCACATTTGCCAATCGGCGAGCCGGAGAAATTCTAAAACTGAAGCAGAATCTTTCGCAAAGTTCGAATGTCCTGAATTGGCAAACCGCCGACCGCGGCGGCAACCCGCTGCCCCGGCAGACGTCCTTATTAAAAAATGTTCTGACTTCCGGCGAACCTGCCCTGGACATTTACCACATCATTGAATTTTCCTTGGAGCATTGGGTCGTACTGTCCACAAACGCCACCGCGCTTTCCGATTCGCAAGGCCGAGTCAATGGCATGATCGTTACGGTCGAAGACGTCACCCAGCGGCTGGCGCTGGAAAACCAGGTGCGACAGTCGCAAAAAATGGATTCACTGGGCCAGATGGCGGCCGGCGTCGCGCACGACATTAATAATATTCTGACCGTCATCCAGGGGCATGCCGGGCTTCTCCTCAACGCCGCGACGCCAAACTCGGATGCCGGCAGGTCCGCATCCCAAATTATGGCCGCGTCCGAACGCGCCGCCGGCTTTATCCGCCATTTGCTCGCCTTCAGCCGAAAGCAAATCTACCGCACAAAGATTCTGGATTTGAACGCTGTCCTGCAAAACCTGGAAGCTCTTCTGCCGCGAATGCTCGGCGGCAACATCATGCTGGAAACCAGCTATGATCCCCGGCTGCCCCATATTGCGGCGGACACCGCCATGCTCGAACAAATCGTGATGAACCTGGCTATCAATTCGCGCGATGCAATGCCCAGGGGCGGGAAACTGATTATAGAAACCTCCGCCGTCGACCTGGACAGCCAGGCGGCCCGCCGCCATCCCGACGGCCAACCCGGCCGGTTCGTTTGCCTCACGGTCACTGACAATGGTTGTGGAATGGAACCCTCGTTGTTGCAGCGGATTTTCGAGCCGTTCTTTACCACCAAGGAAATGGGAAAAGGGACGGGTCTGGGTCTGGCCACAGTTTACGCCGTGGTTAAACAACATCACGGTTGGATCGAAGTCCACAGCCAGGTGGGCGCCGGCACCACGTTCAAAATTTTTCTGCCAGCCGATCAAGCCCTCAGTGCGCTCCCGGTTCCGCCGCCCCAGGCCGAAAACATCCAGGGCGGCAGGGAAACCATTCTGCTGGTGGATGATGAAGTCGCGTTGCTCGAAGTCATGCGGGAAGTTCTCGGCCGGTATCATTACCATATTCTGACAGCCTCATCCGCCATGGAAGCGCTGCAGGCCTGGGATCGGCATGAAGGACAAATTGATTTGCTCCTGGCCGACGTCATGATCGCCGGCGGCATGTCCGCCCGCCAGCTGGCCGCTGAATTGAAAAAGCGCAAACCGGAGCTGAAAGTCATTTTATCCAGCGGGTTCAATACGGCCATGCATGGCCAGGAATGGAGAATCGGGGACACCGCATTCCTCTCCAAGCCTTATCTGCCGGCCAATGCCGCCAAACTCATTCGTGACACACTCGATGGCCAGTCTGTTGGGACTACAAGTCAGTAATGGGCCTGGGTCGCGGGACCAGGGACTTCATAATGGACCAGGCGATTAGGTAGCTCAGAGCGCAAATGATGAACATGATGAGATAGGCTGTTTGCGCAGGTAAATGGTCTGTAAGCCACCCGGGGACCTTCTGAAGGATGACGCCTCCGGCGCCGCCCGCCGCTGTGCCAAGACCCACAACGCTGCCAACGGCCTTTTTAGGGAACATGTCAGAAACCGTGGTGAACAAATTCGCCGACCACGCCTGGTGCGCCGTCGCGCCAATGCAGATCATGGCCACTGCGAGAACTGCCGCGCTGTTGCCAAAACGACTCACATCTCCAAAATATTGCGTCAGCAGGACGGCCAGGGGACAAATGGCGATAATAAACATAGTCGTCATTCGCGCGTTATACACGGCCATTCCGCGTCTGATGAGGGTCATCGGAATGCTGCCGCCATAGACACTGCCGACGATCGCCACGCCATACACGATGAATGTAGGCATCATGATTTGCGCTTTAGTCATTCCAAATTGCTTGTGCAGATAGTCAGGCAACCAAAAAAGATAAAACCACCAAACACCGTCGGTCATGAATTTGCCTGCAAGAAAAGCCCACAATTGCGGAAACTTGAGTACCCTCCACCATGACAATTTTCGCGCCTTGTCTCCATTTTGCGCATCGGTTTGCGTTTCATCGTCAATATGGATGTAATCGTATTCGGCCTTCGAGAGCCTTGGGTGTTTGTTGGGCGGGTCGTAGAGCCAGAACCAGAACGGCAGCCAGAGCAGGCCCCCAAGGCCGGTAATAATGAACGCCATCTTCCAACCAAGCGCTTCTCCAAAATGAATCATGCACCAGGGCACGAAAATGGCGGCGATCATCGCGCCGCCGTTTGACCCGGCATTAAAAATGGCGGTGGCAAAGGCACGCTCGCGTTTGGGGAACCACTCGGCAACAGTCTTGATAGACGCCGGGAAATTTCCCGCTTCGCCCACAGCAAAAAAGCTCCGGATGATCATGTGCATGCGGATGGCGCTCCCGACGAAAGCGTTTAAAAACCCAAAGATGGACCATGTTATAAGCGATAGCGCCAAACCCAGTTTGGTCCCGATTTTGTCAATGAACCAACCCGCAAAAATCGTCGTCGCCGCGTAAACGCCCGTGAAAGCGGCCGTCAGGTTCGAATAGTCGCTGTTGGACCACCCAAAGCCGCCATTGGCAGCCGGTACGCAGAAGAATTCATCCTTTAGGTAGCTGATGACCTGCCGGTCCAGGTAATTGACCGTGGTGGAAAAGAAAAGTAACCCGCAAATGATCCAACGAAAACGGCTTAGGGCCGGACCCGGTGAATTTTGCCGTTTCACTTCGAATACCGGGCCGGGTGAATTTTGCGGATTCATTTGGAACAGCGATTGTTGTAGCGGAATCCGCTGTGGCACTCAAGCGCCAAGCGCGGCATTTCAAATTAATTTGTCACGTTTTCCCCGATTTTGGTACTTATCAATGTCATGAGTCATCGGATGCAAACCAATGATGCCACAGGCGCTGTCCTGTTGGCAGGCAAGTTGATTTGCAATCGCGAGGCTTTCGGCCGAAATCGTCGCCCGGACTCGTTCGGCGAATTCAGCCACGCATCCCGAGTGCAACTTTTTCATGCAAGTTTGCAAACTATGAGGCACTGCCGTGCTGCCTTGGACATGGTATCTTAAATCATATTCCTTATTTGAAAATGAGCGCGAATGGCCAGACCAACGGGAAATTGTCACTGGAAAAGTTTTCGTTCGGCGTCGGCGACCGTTTTGGTCGCCAGGCCGAAGCACAATTGCGCGCCTGTATAATGGCGGCGGAACAGGGCGTGGACGTCATTCCCGTCTGGAACAAATCCAATCGCGAGCACGTTATTATTGGATCAGGCCCGTCGGACGCCCGCCATGCAGTCGAGGCGGCCATTGGAAATATGGGCTGGAAACGTGGGTACCACGTGGATGCCGACCATATCCGGCTCGAAACGGTGGACCGGTTCATTCCCCATTCTGATTTCTACACCATCGACGTGGCTGACACCATTGGGAAGGCGGCGAATGTCGCCGCGATCCATGATTTTGCCCGACGGCACCCTGAACTGGCCGGCATGATTGAAATTCCCGGCATCGCGGAGCCGTTTCAGGCCACGCGCGCGGACATCGAGCGTATCGCCGGAAAGTATCTTCTGGCCGTGGAGGAAGGCGGGCAGATATACCGGCACATTGCCGCGACGAAAGGCGAAGGCCATTTTATCACGGAAATCTCGATGGACGAGACCGACAGCCCGCAATCGCCCATTGAGCTGCTGGTGATTCTGGCCGCCGTCTCAGACACGGGCATTCCAATTCAAACGATCGCGCCCAAGTTCACCGGCCGTTTCAACAAAGGCGTGGATTATGCGGGCAACGTGGCCCAATTTGAAAAGGAGTTTAACGATGACCTTGCAGTGATACGATTTGCGGTCAGCCGATATCATTTGCCTGAAAACCTGAAATTGAGCGTTCATTCCGGCAGCGATAAGTTCTCGATTTACGGAGCAATGCGCCGGGCGCTGGGCCGGTTCAACGCCGGGTTGCACATCAAGACAGCCGGAACGACCTGGCTCGAAGAAATCATAGGGCTCGCCGAATCCGGCGGGGAGGGCCTTACCCTCGCCAAAGAGATCTATGCCGGGGCATTTGATCATTTAAACGAATTGTGCGCGCCTTACGCAACGGTAATAGACATTGATCGCGCGAAGTTGCCCTCCGAGGAAGCCGTCAATGGCTGGACGTCAGAACAATTTGTCGCGGCCCTGCGGCATGATCCCAAAAACAATTCTTACAATCCCCATTTGCGGCAGTTACTGCACGTGGGTTACAAAATCGCGGCCAAAATGGGCGACCGGTATCTGGACGCCCTGAAGCAAAATCGGGAGTTTGTATCGAAAAACGTCACAGCCAATCTCTACGAACGCCATCTCAAACCGCTCTTTGTCCAAAATGGGGCGCCAAAGGCAGCGGATTGATGGATTATTGGATTATTGGGAAAAATGCGCGTGTTTCATCGTGCCTGGCGACCAGAGTCTGTGGTTGGGGATTCAATTGTCGTGCGGGCGTGATAGTTGAGCTTTTTTAATGAATTCCCTAATCCCGCGATCCATCGCCAGTTATGCTGATTCCCCTGGTATTGCCAAATACAACCCGTTTTGATTAGGCTTAAGTAATTAAGAAAAAACCATGCCCTTTATTCACGAGGACTTTTTGTTGAGCACAAAGACGGCCCGCCGGCTTTATCATGAATTTGCCGAGCCGGCGCCAATTTTTGATTACCATTGTCATCTGTCCTCCGGAGATATCGCCCGAAACCGGCGGTTCAACAATCTCTTTGAAGTTTGGCTGGAGGGTGATCATTACAAATGGAGAGCCATGCGCGCCAATGGCGTGGCCGAGAAATTTTGCACCGGCGACGCCTCTCCTTACGAAAAATTTGTCGCGTGGGCGAAGACCGTTCCGCACACGCTCCGCAACCCGTTGTATCACTGGACCCATTTGGAACTGAAGCGCTACTTCGGCATCAATGAACTGTTGGACGAAAACAGCGCGAAAAAAATCTGGGAAAAGGCGAACGGACTGCTTGCCAAACCCGCGTTGACCACGCAGGGCATTTTGGAAAAATTTAAGGTCAAAGTCGTCTGCACGACGGACGATCCCGTGGACACGCTTTCGGACCACCGGGAATTCGCGCGCTCGGGCCGCTCAACGAAAATGCTGCCGGCGTTTCGGCCTGATAACGCGCTGGCCGTGCGTTCACCGGGACCATTCAACCGCTGGATCGAACGACTCTCGGCGGCCAGCAATGTCGACGTCAACGGTTTTGGGGCCTTTACTACGGCTCTTAAAAAGCGCCACGACTTTTTCCATTCGCAAGGTTGCCGGCTTTCTGACCATGGGATGAATCATTGTTTCGCCGATTTTTGCTCAGAAAAAACCGCCGCCATGATTTTTGACAAGGCGCGGCTGGGCGAGGCCGTCTCGCCCGAAGAACATGCGCAATTCGCCTCTTTCATGATGCTCTTTTTCGGCCACCTCGACGCCAAACGCGGCTGGGTCAAACAACTTCACCTGGGCGCCATGCGCAATAATAATACGCGCCTGCTGAAAAAACTCGGCGCGGACACGGGTTTTGACTCCATCGGCGACTGGCCACAGGCGCGGCCCCTGGCGGCATTTCTGGACAAATTAGACGCCGAAAACGCGCTGCCCAAAACCATCATCTACAACAACAACCCGGCCGACAATTATGTGTTTGCCTCAATGATTGGAAATTTCCAGGACGGCAGCGTGCCCGGCAAAGTGCAATTCGGCGCCGCGTGGTGGTTTTTGGACCAAAAAGAGGGAATGGAATGGCAAATCAACGCCCTGTCCAGCCTCGGCCTGCTTTCGCGTTTCGTTGGAATGGTAACCGATTCCCGCTCGTTTATGTCTTATCCACGCCACGAGTATTTCCGCCGGGTGCTTTGCAATCTTCTTGGACGCGATGTTGAAAACGGGGAAATCCCCAATGACAATGCGGTTTTGGGAGAGCTAATTCGCAATATTTGCTTCGAAAACGCTTCCCGATATTTTGGGACTTAAATTGCCTTTGGCATTTTTCCCGCTATCCTGTGCGGCAATGACGCCAGACCAACAGGCCGCGCGGGAAATCTTCCAAAAAATCGCCGGTAACATCGCCCAGGTCATGCGTGGGCAATCTTCCGCAACACGGAAGATGCTGACGGCGCTGGCAAGCGGTGGGCACGTGTTGCTCGAAGACTTTCCCGGCACCGGCAAGACCACGCTGGCTAAGGCTCTGGCCAGGTCCGTTGATGCCTCGTTCAAGCGCATCCAGTTCACACCCGATCTTCTGCCTTCGGACATTCTGGGTGTCTCAATTTTCAACCAGCGTGAACAGCAATTCCAATTCCATGAGGGCCCCATTTTCACGAACATTTTGCTGGCTGACGAAATCAACCGCGCTTCACCGCGCACGCAATCGGCGTTGCTGGAGGCGATGGGCGAAAGCCAGGTCAGCGTAGATGGCGAGCAAAGGAACCTTTCCGGCCTTTTCTTTGTCATCGCCACTGAAAACCCCGTTGAATTTCGAGGCACATACCCGTTGCCGGAAGCGCAAATGGACCGATTTGCCATGCAGTTTTCCCTGGGCTATGTGCCCCCGGCCGAGGAAGTGTCCATTCTGGCTGCCCAACAGCATCGCCATCCACTGGACCAGCTCAAACCCTGTGTCACGCTGGCTGAAGTCATTTCCCTCAAGCGCGCTGTCGAGGATGTGCGTATTAGCGACGAACTGAAGCGCTACGCTGTTGATATTGTGGGGGCCACGCGCACGGCCTCCGGCGTGCGGTTGGGCGCCAGCGCGCGCGCTTCCATCGCTCTTATGAAATCGGCCCAGGCGCTGGCATTGTTTGATGGCTTTGATTTTGTGGCTCCCGAGCAAATCCAGGAACTGGCGGTCCCGGTTATTGCGCACCGGCTCGTCATGGAACCGCAAGCGCGATTTTCCGGCATGACTCCGCGCGCGGTGGTTTCGGACATTTTGAAAAAACTACCCGTTCCGGCCTAGCAGCCCGTTAAAACTGTGGATATTGCTGCTGGCCTGAATCCGCCCTCAAATTTTAGATTTGAGATTTAAGGCTGAGGGTTACAATGATTTTTGAAGTGTTTCGATGAATTTAAACTTAATCTGGCGAGCAGTTTATCGTTTCTACCGCATCATGTCCTGGCTGCTGTACTGGGCACAGCGCCGTTTTACCATGGCCGGCTGGATGGTGTTGGCAGGCTTGTTTTGTGTCACGGCATTTGGCGCGCTGGACACGGAAACATTATCGGCATATCAGGCGTTTCCATTGCTGCTGGTCTTGCTGGTCTCGGCGATTGTTTTCAGCTGGTTTTTTCGCGTGAAGTTTTCCGCCATCCGCTTCCTGCCACGATTCGGAACAGCCGGGCAGCCCTTTGTCTATCGCGTTCGCATTAAAAACCTGACATCGAAGACCCAGCGAGGGCTCACCCTTCTGGAAAATCCGGCCGACCCCCGTCCCTCATTTGAGGAATGGCTGGCGCGGCAGCTCGCCGAGGAGAAAAAAGTGCGCTCCCTGAGATTGAGCCGTCCCCAACAGCGTTACAATCCCTTCCGGGTGGCAAGCCTTGAAAACGCCGCTGTTCCGCCGATTCCTCCAAATGGAGAAGTCGAGGCGCAAATCGCCCTGACGCCGTTGCGCCGCGGATTATTCCGATTTGATGGAGTGACACTGGCGCGCACGGATCCTTTTGGCCTGTTTCGCGCCTTCTCCCGGTTTCGCGCGCCGGAAACGGTCCTGATTTTGCCCAAACGCTATCCGCTGCCGCCCGTTGTCCTGCCGGGCGCCACCAGGTTCCAGCAGGGCGGCGTCGCATTGGCATCGAACGTGGGCCAGAGCGATGAGTTCGTCTCACTCCGGGAGTACCGCCGTGGAGACCCCATACGCCGGATTCACTGGCGCAGTTGGGCGCGCATCGGCAAGCCGATTGTTCGCGAATTCGAAGACGAATTTTTTTCACGCTACGCGCTGGTGCTCGACACGTTTAGCGATGAGCCATACAGCGAGCCATTTGAAGAAGCAGTGTCGGTGGCGTCATCGTTTGCCTGCGCCATTCGCACACAGGAATCATTGCTGGATTTGCTCTTCGTGGGGACGCAGGCATATTGTTTTACGAGCGGGCGGGGCCTGGCTCACGTGGACCAGATGCTTGAAATTCTCGCGTCTGTCCGCGTTTGCGCGGAGAGATCATTTGAAACTCTCGAAACGCTCGCCTTGAATCACGCTGAGGCGATCAGCGGATGTATTTGTGTGTTTCTCTCGTGGGACAGGTCGCGCCAGCGCTTCGTCGAAAAACTCAAAGCGCTCGACGTTCCGGTGCGAGTGATCGTAGTCCTGCCGGAAAAGCCAAAACAACCGCTCGACCCGGGTCCAATGGCGAACGCACCCGATGAGTTTCACACGCTCATAGCGGGTCAAATTGAACAGGGGCTGGCCAGGATATGAAACCGCCGCCATTCCTGATAGGCGCCACGCTCGTATTTTGGGGCGTGCAAACGGATTTTCTTGTCGCGGGAATTCTGATGGCCGTGATTCTCGAAAGCCCGCGCTTTATCAAAACGCGGTGGGAATATTCCGACGACGA
Source organism: uncultured Verrucomicrobiae bacterium (assembly GCA_963845665.1). GTDB lineage: Bacteria > Verrucomicrobiota > Verrucomicrobiia > Limisphaerales > UBA11358 > UBA11358. The sequence goes on along the minus strand of CAWJTA010000003.1, from coordinate 500,602 downwards.
GTTCGCCCGGATATGGACCTTTTGCAACCTGCTTTTTATGGCGGCGCTTATCTTTGCCTTCAATGACAACGGAGGCCCGTCGGGATTCAGCCAGTTATTTGAAAACCTAAATTCCAACTCGGAAAAAGCCGCCAGCACGGCGAGCAATATGACGGCGGACGCGGTCATTCGATGGCTGCCCATGATCTTCTTTCTGTTTGTCGCCGCGCAGGAATTCAGCCCGGCCGACGGCGTGCCCCTGGAATCGGTTTTCTTTTTGTTGCGCAGCCGTTTGAAAAGGGCCCGGAAAAGAGGCCAGCCCACGCCGCCGTCGCGCCGATTTAACGCGCTGTATCCGTATTTCGCGCTTTGTCTGTTTTCAGCCGCGGGCCACCCGGCCCAAAATGATTACTTTTACTACGGCCTTTGCGTCCTGCTGGCATGGATACTTTGGCCGCAACGCTCGCAACGCTTTAGCATTCCTCTTTGGACCGCCCTGATGGCCGCCACGATCGTCGCCGGCTATGTTGGGCAACACAGTTTCGGACAATTGTCGCACCTGGCGGAGGAGTACGATCCCCAGTTGCTCTCGTATTTCATGCGCTCCATGACCGACCCCAGAAGGAGCCGGACCGACATCGGCGATGTCGGAAGAATAGAACTCTCGGGCAAAGTGGTCATACGCCTGCAACCGTTGAACAATGCTCCGGTGCCATCTTATTTGCGCGAAGCCACCTATCGCGAATTAAAAGAAATACCGGGCCATACCTACAGAAGGTCGACGGAACTCCAATGGGAGGCGGGCTTTACCAATATCACACCTAATCCGGGGGACCAGATTTCGGAAACGCCCGCCGAAAGCGGAATATTTCAGCTGCATCCGGGTGTGGGGCCTGGCAATCGATCCGGCGTCACCATCGCCTGCTACTTGCATGGTATCAATATGGAAGACAAATATGCCCAGGACATCCTTCCATTGCCTGCGGACTGCAACCGTCTGGAAAACTCCCGCGCCTACTTTGTGTACAGGAACAGTTTGGGCACCGTGTTGGCCGAAGGACCCCGATTGATGATCTTCGACGCCCATTACGGTTCGGGCATGATCATGGACGCAAAACCCGAGGCTGACGAGTCCCCGCCCGGGCCAGGCGAAACCCATGCCAGCGCGGACTTGCGCGTGCCTACAAATGAGGTCCCGGCCCTGGAACAAGTCATCGCCGGCCTGAAGCTGAGAAATGCCGGCCAGGACCAAACGCTTCTGGCCATCAACAACTTCTTCGAGGATAACTTTACATACAGCCTCTGGCAGGCCCCGGACGCGAGCGAGCCTGAAACCAATGCTACCGCCTTGTCCCGCTTTCTCCTGGAAACTCGCAGCGGCCATTGCGAATACTTTGCCACCGCCACCGTCCTGTTGCTGCGGGAACTGGGGATTCCCGCCCGATACGCCGTCGGATATTACGTTCATGAACCCGCCCGCAATGGTTATATCGTCCGCGAACGTGATGCGCACGCCTGGTGTTTGGTCTGGAATCAAAAAAAGAGTTGCTGGCAAAATTTTGACACCACCCCGCCTTCGTGGATTGCGGAAGGGGAAAAACAGGCGTCACCGTGGGAACGTTTGTCCGACTTCCAATCCTGGCTGCAATACGAAATCTTAAAATTCTTTGATTACAGCCATGATAACATCCGGGACTATATCTTTTGGGGATTGATACCCGCCCTTGCCTTTCTTCTCTACCGGATTTTCCGCGGCAGTCGCCGCTACAAAAGGACCGGCCAGCAGGAAGAACAATTACGGTGGCCGGGACTGGACTCGGAATTTTATCTGCTCGAACAAAAATTGCTGCGCAAGGGACTTTTGCGCGGGCCGGATGAGCCGATGTCTGCATGGCTGCAACGGGCCACGCAAAAGTCGCAGTTGGCGGACATCAAACAGCCTCTGGAAAATGTTTTGATGCTCCACTACCGATACCGTTTCGATCCGCAGGGACTGACGCCATCAGAACGGCAAACGTTGCGCCGCGAAGTCGAAGCCTGCCTCGCACACACTGGCTGAATCTATTGATTGCGGAATGCCCAAAGGGGATTCGGCGTTCCACGTTGCCTACAGTCTTGTTTTTCCCGCGGCCCTGGCCCTGGCCCAACGGGCTCGTGCTGCTGCGGCGATTTTGGCCTTGGCGGCCGTGCTCAACGTCCGGCGGCCTGCGCCTCTGAATGCCGGCGCCGGTATGCCCCGGGCGGCCTTATACTTGGACCAGCGCATTCTTTGCGCTTCCGCTATCCGGGCGCGGCCCGCCGCGCTCATTCTAACTATTCTTTTTCCAGGAATTGTACCCGGAGCGCCACCGCCAAGCACCCGGCGAAGTTCATATTGCAGTGATTCAATTTTCTCCTTGATGTCCGCTACCCGGCGTAATTGTTGAGTAGATAGATTTAATAATTCATTCATTAGAACACAATGCCCCTGGCACATTGCTTTAGCAAGGGATATTTCTTATGATGCCGCGTCCAGTAAGCCGGCGAGCCATTTAAGAGACTCACTGAGGAATAAATCTAAAATGACAGGATTTTTATCCAGCCTTCCGTGCAATGTCATCGGCTGCTTTAAAGGCTGGAACATTCTATATCACCTGGTTGCGGTTATCCTTACTCTCATTCTTATTACTTCGGGATTTGATTGGCTATATTTTCGGTGCACACGAGGCCCGGAACTGAGGATGTGGATGTTTCCCGCGGTGATCATCGGTCAGGCAGTGCCTATGATGTTGCCGTTGTTCCTTCTTTTGATCGGCATTGTGCTGGAACACGCGACGACCATCCGCGCGGCCTGGGCCATCGGCCAGGCTGCATTCATTGGGTGGTTTGTTTCCTCCTGTTATAAGGCCGTCACCGGCCGCGACCCGCTTCCCCATGCCGTCGCGATCGACACGAGCCACGTCTTTCGATTCGGCTTTTTGCGACACGGAATTTTCTGGGGCTGGCCGTCCTCCCACACAGCCGTTGCTTTCGCCATGGCGGTCACGATACTTATGTTGTTCCCGCAAAAATGCTGGCTGCGCGCCGCGGCGGTCCTTTACGCGCTCTACATTGGCGTGGGCGTTTCCATGACCATCCACTGGTTCTCCGACTTCGTGGCAGGCACTCTTATTGGCACAGCCATCGGAACCACTGTGGGAAAAAGTTTCTCTATCCCTGCTCCTCATCCAGGTTTAGAAAATGATATTCAAAATAGCCGGCCAGGCGCATGAAGTGGTAATACTTGAACTTATCGCCCGTCAACCGAAAGACACTCGCCTCCGGATCCTCAGGCTCGCCCAGGATGCGCCAGCTTTCGACGCGGATATCATTTAGAATCTGCAGCATCGTTTCCCGGGATTGCAGGCTGATGCGATAAAAATGTTTGCCGTCCGACTTTTTGAATTTTTCGCGCATGACCAGCTTTCGCGCTTTGCGTTTCAGTTCCGTCCGGTGCGCGCGCAGAGACTCATTGATCAGTTTTTCGCGTTCTTCTGCGTTCGACGCGGAATCAGTTTTTGAAATATTCGCCGGTGAAAAAGCGGTAATGGGAAACTGTTTTACAAGAAAGCGCAGAGATTCCGCGTCTTCCCCGTCCAGCTCATATTGAAATCCCCTTTTGGTCTGTTTCGCCAATTTCATTCAGCCGGTTCCATGGTGGCCTGTAATTTGTAGCCTTGCAGTTGCTGCACGTAAAATTCCGCCTTTTCGGCGCCCTCCCTCACCAGGACGCTTTTTCCCTTCTCATGGACTTCCATCATATGCTTTTCGGCCCTCTGACGTTCCCATCCAAAAATCTTCATAAAAACGTGGGTCACATAGACCATGAAATTCACCGGGTCATTCCAGCACACCACATAATAAGTAGGCGCGAATTGATCACGGGACCGGGTATCGCTTTTGACGGTCCGCCTGGGAACAACGGATGGTTCGGTTAAAGACGCCATGATGATAATTTAAAATGGCAAATAAAATCACGCAATAGCAGTTTTCCATTGTTCGTTTCAATGCGTTTTATAGGTCTTATAAGTCCCATACGTCCTGTTTGGGTTGGACTGCCGTTGTCCAACCCCTTTTGAGAAACTTGCGCGGTTGAAGCGTGTGTATAAAATATAAAACCCGATGATGCCGGCCAATATCATCCAATTGCGCCAGTTGCTTGCGGAAAAATTTCCGGAGGCGCACCTGCCTTTGGAAGGGCCGCGCCCCCCCGAAAACCGCTGTTGGCCCACAGGGCTTCCCCAAATAGACAAACCGCTGCGCGGGGGGCTGCCCAAAGGCGCCCTGGCCGAATTCAGTGGCGCAAAAAAATGTTCAGGAAGCGCCACGCTCGTCCGGGAAATTCTCTCCCATGCCGCCCGCCGCAACGAAATCGTCGCGCTCGTTGACGGCTGCGATTCTCTGGACGTGGCGCGGATTGAAGAACGTGCCTTATCGCGGCTGTTGTGGGTCCGATGTCGTGCCGCGGACGAGGCTTTAAAAGCCGCCGATTTGCTTTTGCGCGACAATAATCTGCCCCTGGTCCTTATTGACCTGAAATTGGCTCCGGAAAAACAACTTCGTAAAATTCCGGCCACGGTCTGGTATCGCTTCCAACGGCTGGTTGAAGAAACATCCGCGGTGTGCGTGGTCTTCACGCCCTGGTCGATGGTCAGCCCGGCCCAAACGCGAATTGCGTTCCATCCGGCATTTTCACTCGACGCGATTGAAAAGGACACCCATGAATTATTGGAAGAATTAAAACTGGAAGTTTTCGACCGAAGACAGTCCGCCGGGACCGCCGGCTCTTTGCAAAATAGCGCCTGAATAATTTGCCTGTTATCTCATGTTCGCCGCCATCTCTATCCCCGATTTTTCGTTGCAGGCCGTTCTTCGCGCGGACCCGGATTTACGCGCGCGAGCGGTAGCGCTGGTGGACCCTGAAATAGACGGGACCCCGATTGTTCAAACCACTTCCGCGGCGGCGCAGACCGGTATCATCGCCGGCCTCACGCCGGCCCAGGCCATGGCGCGTTGCGGAAATTTAATGATCAAAACTCGTTCGCGTCCGCAGGAAGATGCCGCGACGGAAATTTTACTGCAAACGGCTTATGCCTTCTCTCCCAATATAGAATCCACCGCGTTGGGAATTTGCATCATTGAATTAAAACGGCTTGGGTTGCACAGCCAGTCCGACATGCAAAATTATGGCGCAAAAATCGTCGAAGCGCTCGCGCCCTTTCATTTGGAGGCCAAAGTCGGCATGGCGCCGGCCCCGGAACTGGCGCTGCTCGCCGCGCGCGCTCTTCTGCGTAGCAGTCCCGATAGGATCGGGACTCTAACTGGTTCGCGACTCGCCTGTCCATCCGGCGGCGCCATTCAGCATGTCCAACAACCGGCGGACAATTCCCCTGGTGGCCGCGGTGCAAACCGCGTCTTCGTCGTTCAATCCGCGAAGGAATTTGTCACCCATTTGCCCCTGGCCGCTCTCGAGCCCGCGCCTGAAATGGCGGCCATTCTTTCACGGTGGGGTATCCAAAATGCCGGCCAGCTTTTGGAATTGGGCAAAAGCGCCGTTTCCGAACGTCTCGGCCCCGGCGCATTGGAATTATTCGAACGCGTTTCGGATAATTCTGTTCGCCCGCTCAAACTCATTTCGCCGCCGCAAACATTTTCCGAACAAATCGAGTTTGAAAATGAAGTGGAAACCGCCGGCCCGCTGATTTTTGTGCTTCGCCGGTTTGTGGAACAGCTTTCGCAGCGGTTAAAGGCGATTTACCTGGTGGCCGGAGAAATTCAATTGTGCCTGGGCCTGGCTTCGGGCGGCCGATATGAACACCGCTTCACTATTCCTTCGCCTACCGCCGGCGTCGAAACCCTTTTCCGCATGCTCCAAACGCATTTGGAAAATGTTCGCACCGATTCGCCCATTATTTCACTGGAACTGACGGCGCGACCCGCCCGGCAGGAAACCCACCAGTTCGGCCTCTTTGAAAATTCACGTTGCGCAACCCAAATCAATTTGCCGAAACGCTCGCCCGATTGACGGCACTGGCGGGCGCGGACAATGTCGGCACACCCGTTGTGGAGGCCACGCACCGGCCGGATGTCTTTCGGATGCGGCGCCCTGATTTTGACGCCGTTCAACATTCACCGCTCAAAACGCAAAACGCCGGCCTGCAACTCCGCCGATTTCGTCCGCCGTTGCCCGCGTACTTCGAATTTCAGGAAGGCCGTCCGGCGCTGGTTCGCAGCGAATCATTTCGCGGCGCGGTTGCCGATTCCCGCGGACCTTTCCTCGGTTCCGGCCAGTGGTGGGATGACGACTGCTGGGCGCGCGAGGAATGGGACGTCGAAATGGCCGGCGGATTTCTCATTCGCGTTTTCCGCTCGAATGAAGGCTGCTTCATTGAAGGCGTTTATGACTAGTGTGTGGCACAACGATTGGCTGGTTATTTATGGGACACCACACTAATTACGTGGAGCTTCATTGCCGCAGCGCGTTCAGTTTCCTCCGTGGCGCTTCGACCCCGGAACAGCTTGTCGAACGCGCCGCGCAACTGCAGATGCCCGCGCGTGGCCTTGTGCGACCGCGACGGTGTCTATGGCGCGCCGCGTTTTTTTGCCCGCGCTCGTGAATTGGGCGTCCGCCCCATCGTCGGCGCGGAATTGACCATGGAAGACGGCATTATTCTGCCCGTACTGGCGCAGTCCCGCGCCGGTTATGCCAATCTTTGCCGGTTGCTCACACGCGCGCATCTGCGAAATGCCAAGGGCAAATGCAGCGTCCGCTGGGACGAATTGCCGGAATTTGCTGAAGGCCTCGTCGCGCTTGCAGGCGCCGAAGCCGCGATCAAAAAGGCGTCCGCCATTTTTGCCCGCGATAATCTCTTCGTCGAAATCCAGCGTCATCGCGTCCGCGGCGAAGAAAAAGCCGTCCGATTGCTCATGGAGGCGGGCGAGCAGTTCGGGCTCCCGTTGCTGGCGACCAATGGCGTTTTGTATTCGAGTGAAAACGAGCGTCCCATTCTGGATGTGTTCACCTGCATTCGCCATCACACGCATTTGGATGCCGCCGGAACATTGCTGGAGCGAAACGGCGAACGCCATCTGAAAATCGCCGCGCAAATGTGCGAATTGTTCCGCGATTTGCCGGAGGCCATTGAAAACACGCGTCGCCTTGCCGGCCGCCTGGATTTTACCCTGGATGATCTGGGATACGAATTTCCTTCGTTTCCGGTTCCGCCGGGAGCAGACGATGGATTCCTTGCTGCGACGGCAGGCCTTTGCAGGCGCGCGCGACGTTACGGACACGTCCCCGAAAAAGTCGCGGCACAGCTTGAAAACGAACTGGCGCTCGATCGCAAAACTGAAAGTCGCCGGATATTTTCTCATTGTCTGGGACATTGTGAAATTCTGCCGCGAACAGAACATCATGGCGCAGGGCCGCGGCAGCGCGGCCAACAGCACGGTTTGTTTTTGCCTGGGCATCACGGCGGTGGACCCGTTGAAATTTCACACCCTTTTTGAACGGTTTCTGACCGAAGGCCGCAAAAATTCCTGGCCGGACATTGACATTGACCTGCCCAGCGGCGACCGGCGCGAGCGGGTCATCCAGGAAATTTATCGCCGCTATGGCGAACACGGCGCGGCCATGACCGCCAATGTCATCACCTATCGCGGACGCAGCGCCGCGCGGGAAGTGGGCAAGGCGCTCAATCTTTCGCCGGACATGTTAAATCGCTTTTCCAACCTGTACGCCAACGGCGATTTTCCGCACACGCTGGATTTGCAGGCGCAAATGGAAAAATCCGGCCTGCCCAAAACGCATCCCCGCGCCGCGGCCTTTGCCGCGTTATGCCGGGCCATTCACGGTTTGCCGCGGCATCTGGGCCAGCATTCCGGCGGCATGATTATTTGCGCAGCGGCAAACTGGACAAAATCGTCCCGCTGGAAAATGCCTCCATGCCCAATCGCGTCGTCGCGCAATGGGACAAGGACGATTGCGAGGACCTGGGCATCATCAAGGTCGATTTTCTCGGGCTGGGCATGATGTCCGTGTTGCAGGACGCCGTTGAACTGACGCAGAAGACGCGGACGCGAAGTGGACCTGGCCAATTTGCCATGTGACGACCCCAAAACCTTTGAAATGATGCGAAACGCCGACACCATTGGCGTTTTTCAAATCGAAAGCCGCGCGCAAATGGCCACGCTGCCGCGCCTGAAACCTGAGAATTTTTATGATGTGGTGCATCGAAGTGGCCATCATTCGTCCCGGGCCGATTCAGGGCCATTTGATGCATCCCTATCTGGCGCGGCGCGCCGGCAGGGAAAAGTCGAATATTTTCACGACGACCTGAAACCCGTCCTGGAACGCACGCTGGGCGTGCCGCTGTTTCAGGAACAAATGCTGCAAATGGCGATGATCATGGCCGATTTCACCGGCGCGCGAAGCCGAGGAATTGCGGCGGGCGCTCGAGCTTTCATCGTTCCCAGGACCGGATGGAGCGGGTCATCAAAAAATTGCGCGCTGGCGATGGAGCGCAAAGGCCATTCGCTCAAAACTCATTGATGAAGTCTGCCAAACGGTCAGTTCATTCGCCCTCTATGGTTTTCCCGAATCGCACGCCATCAGCTTCGCGCACCTGGCCTATGCCTCGGCGTATTTGAAAGCGCATCGCGCGCCGGAATTTTTTGCCAGCCTGCTGAACAACCAGCCGATGGGATTTTATTCCCCGGCCACCCTGATCAAAGACGGCCAGCGGCATGGCGTGAAATTCCGCCCGGTGTGCGCGGCGCTCGGATTGGGTCTGCGCCATTGAGCCGGACTTTTCCATTCGCCTTGGCCTTTGCGTTGTGAAAATGTTAAGCCGCAGCGGCGCAAGAAGAGTGCTGGAGGAACGGCACTCGGCCCCCTTCACGTCGCTGGACGATTTCAAACGGCGCGTTCGCCTGAATAAAGATGAACTGCGGACTCTCGCGGAAATCGGCGCGTTGAATTGTTTTGCCGATCATCGTCGCGACGCGCTTTGGGAAGTGGAACGTCCCCTCCGCGCGGATGATTTATTTGAATCAAAGGAGGCCCGCGGTGATGTTATCTCCGCTCAAACCGATGAACTACGCCGAGCGCATCCAGGCCGATTTTGCCGGCATGAATTTGACAACCGGCAAACATCCCATGGCCCTGCTGCGCCCGCGGTTGCAGGATATTTGGCGCGCGGCGGATTTGCCAAAGGCCCGCAACGGCAGCCGCGTTCGTATCGCCGGCAACGTCATTTGCCGCCAGCGTCCCGGCACGGCCAAAGGCTTTGTATTCATCAGCCTCGAAGATGAAACCGGCATCAGCAACGCCATCGTCACGCCTCCCATGTTTGAGGCAAACCGTTTGTTAATCACGGAAGAATCGTTCCTGGTGATCGAAGGCCCTTTGCAACACTCCGAAAACGTCATCCACGTCAAAGCCGATAAAATTGCGCGCCTGGAGCATGGGCAGTTTGCAGGGCCGCAATCTTACGACTTTCGATAATTCCTAACTGTCGGCGAAGCCGCAAACTGAAAGCCCTGTAAGGGCGGCCGATAATAGCCCAGTGCAAGCGAGTCTGCGAGCGCCGCGCTGGGTATTTCGACATTATGATCCTGCCGCTGTTTGCGAAGCCGCGCGATAGCGCGAATCTAATCTGCGGCCCTTCCTTCGCATTGTTTCGCTCGAACCAAAGGTGTGCCCCCAAAAGCACACTTGTCAGGATCTGAAACAAACGTACAGTCACCATTGCCCAAACCATGAGAGCGTACGCCCCATTATGCGTCACAACCATCTGCGCTGGAGTGGTGTTTTTGGCAACCGCTTCCGCGCTGGCGCAAAATCTATACGTCGCTGCCGAAGGGTTCTCGCCTCCTGTTCTTCCGATTGAATTCGAGCCTTCCGGCGCCATTTACCAGGCGACACCGGGGGAAAGCCCCAGTATTTTTGCGAGCGATCTGGGCACTGAGATTCGCGGCCTCACCTTCGATCAGTCCGGCAATTTATTCGTGGTGTCAGGAGCCCCTGCCGGTGCCGTCACCGAAATCACACCGGCTGGGACAAAGAGCACTTATGCATCGGGATTGAGCAGTCCGTTTGATCTGGCTTTCAACAGTTCCGGAGATTTATTTGTAACGGAAGGGGTTGCCGGAGTCCCCGGCAACGAAATCCTGGAGATCGCGCCCGGCGGAGGAACGCAGTCGACGTTTATCACCGGGTTGGATGAACCACGTGGACTGGCATTTAATAGCGCTGGCGATTTGTATGTCGCCAACCTGGGCAGCAGCAACATCGTAGAGTTAACGCCCGCGGGAACGAAATCCGTCTTTGCGACGGGCTTGGCCGGTCCTTATGGACTGACATTCAACGGTGCGGGCGATTTGTTCGTCGCCGATTCTGCGAGCGGTGACATCACCGAGATTGCGCCGAATGGAACGGAGAGCCTATATGCAACGGGGTTGGATAACCCGCATTTCCTGGCTTTCGATAGCGCGGGGGATCTGTTTGTTTCAAATTTGGGCACCGGCTCCGATGGCGATTACCAATACGGTTATCTCACCGAAATCAGGCCCGACGGAACGAAGACAGATTTCGACGAGGGATTCAGGAGTCCGTCCGGAGTGGCGTTTTCGCCCGTGCCTGAGCCCTCCGCGGCAGGGTTGATCATCATTGCGTATGGTCTGGTGCGTGTTGCGTCCAGAATGACCGGATATCGTCGCCGGATGCTTGACGTACAATTCACTCGGTCGAGCGGTTTTGAAAACGCTTCAACGTTTTAACTCTTCAACGCTTCGCTTGCGCTTTTTCCGCTGGTTTTACGCTCTGGTTATACGGAACATGCAACTCTTCAATGCCTGATTCATCCGACCGCGAATTGGTCATCTTCAGCGATGCCCGGCAACTCCCTTCGGAGAGCCGCGCCGCCTTTTTGGATACGGCCTGTGCCGGCAATGCCGGCCTGCGTCGTCGCATCGAAGAGCTTTTGCGCGCCGTCGGCGAGACTTCGACCTTTATGGAAACCCCCGCCGCCGGACTTTTGAATCCGGGTGAATTCTCACGCTCTACGGCCACGGAAAAGCCCGGCGACCGCATCGGCCATTATGAATTGCTCGAACAGATTGGCGAAGGTGGCTGCGGTGTCGTCTATAAGGCGAGCCAGGAAATGCCCGTCCGCCGGCTTGTCGCCCTCAAAATTATCAAGCTGGGGATGGATACCAAAAGTGTCATCGCGCGGTTCGAAGCCGAGCGTCAGGCGCTCGCGTTGATGGATCATCAAAACATCGCCAGGGTCCTGGACGCCGGTACCACTGAGACGGGTCGCCCCTATTTCGTCATGGAATTGGTGAACGGCGTCAAAGTCACCGACTTTTGCGACCAGAACCGATTGTCCACGCGCGAGCGTCTTGAATTGTTTATTAAGGTTTGTCACGCCGTGCAGCATGCCCACCAGAAAGGTATCATTCATCGCGACATTAAGCCCTCCAACATTCTGGTCACCATGACCGACGGCGTGCCTGTGCCCAAAATTATCGACTTCGGCATCGCCAAAGCCACGCGCGGCAAGTTGACCGATAAAACATTTTTCACCGCCCTCGAACAGTTCATCGGCACGCCAGCCTACATGAGTCCCGAACAGGCCGATGCGCGCGAAGTGGACATTGATACACGCAGTGACATCTACAGTCTCGGTGTTTTGCTCTATGAACTTTTGACCGGACGCACCCCGTTCGACGCAAAGGAATTGCTTCAATCCGGGCTCGATGAAATTCGCCGTTCCATCCGCGAGCAGGAGCCCGCCGCGCCCTCGACCCGGCTCAGCACGATGGAAGGAGCCACCCTTCGCGATGTCGCCAGCAATCGAAAAGCCGAGGCGCCACAACTCATCCACACCGTGCGCGGGGACCTGGACTGGATCGTGATGAAGGCGCTGGAAAAGGACCGCACCCGCCGCTATGAAACGACCAACGGACTCGCTCTGGATATTCGGCGTCACCTGAACAACGAACCTGTTGCCGCCCGCCCGCCCAGCCGCGTGTATCAATTTCAAAAATTGGTCCGCCGCAACCGGCTCGTCTTCACCGCGGGCGCCGTTATCCTTCTGGCGCTGGCGGCTGGCGTGGCCGTTTCAATCCGCGCTTCCGTCAAAGAACATCAGGCGCGTCTCGAAGCTGACGAACAGCGTTTGCGGGCGGTGCTCAACGAGCAAACAGCAGAAAAAGCCCAGGCAACAGCCGAAGCCGAAGAAAAAAAGGCCCGGGCTGAAGCCGCTAAAAATCAGCAGATTGCCCGGTTCCTCGAAGACATGCTCGACGGAGTTGGTCCTTCCGTCGCCCAGGGCGCGGACACGACTCTCCTGAAAAAGATTTTGGACAATACGTCCAAACGCATCGGGACCGACTTGACCAATGAACCAGACGTGGAAGCCGACTTGCGAAATACACTGGGACAGGTCTATTGGGCGATCGGTGATTTGACAAATGCCGAAGCCATGTACCGCGCCGCGATTGAGTTGCGCAAGGAAACGTTGGGGCTGATGGCCCCGGAAACAGCAGAATCCATGGAGCATCTCAGCCACGTTCTTTGGCGCGAAGGCAAACTCGACGAAGCCAACTTGCTTGCGCTTAGCGGCTTAACAATACAGGTTGAGCTATACGGCAAAACAAATATCGCGGTGGCCCGCTCCCTTGAAGATTATGCCGCAATATTAAATACCAAAGGCCAGACAGCCAGTGCGGCCTCAACCTTGAGAACGGCTCTTGCAACCAAGGAAATCCTCCTGGGCCATGATAACCTTGAAGTTGCCGATACCATGGATGACCTGGCAGGGCTGTTGCTATCCATGCGCTCCAACCCGCGAAAAGCCCTGGCGATAAGCCAGGAAGCGCTCACTGTTCGTCAGAAAATTTTGGGAACAAACAATCCTGCTGTGATTATCGAGTCACTGCAATTGCAGAAAAACGAAGCGGACCGGCAGGGCCGTTCTGCTGATGAGGAGGCCATACTCTACAAATTAGTCGATGCGCAACGCCAGTTTTTCGGTGGCCCGCACCCGGACCTCGCGCAAACACTCAACACCCTCGCATCCGTCCTCAAAAACGAAGGCAAACTTTCAGACTCCGAACGCGTCCGTCGCGAGGCTCTCGCCATGCAACAAAAACTTCTTGGCGGCGATAATGCGGAAGTCGCCCAGACACTCGAAAATCTCGGCGACTTGCTTGTCGTGCAGAAGAAACTGGCCGACGCCGAGCCGCTGCTACGAAGTTCCTATTCAATGCGGGAGAGAATGTTTGGTGATCACAACGCCTTTACCGCCGGCACGATGGTTGATCTGGGCTTTCTGTTGGAAGAGGAAGGAAAAATAGCGGAAGCAACCAATCTTTACTTCGGCCTGGCAAATGATATTTCCGCCTCGGGTGCGTCCGCTGACTATTGCCTGGGGCTCATGTATCTTCAGGGTATAGGCGTCCAGAAGAATCCCCGGGAAGCCGCCGCGTGGATGCTCAGGTCCGCTCTTTTGGGACATGCTGATGCAGAAGCCATCATGGGGGTGCTGTATTTTCGCGGCGACGGAGTGTCAAAAGATGAAAATATGTCGGTCGCGTGGTTTAACAAGGCCGCGAATTCAGGCGATACCAGTGCGATCAAAACCCTCGCGAATTGCTACTGCTCCGCCGGGCGCGTGAAGGAAGCGATTAAAACTCTTCAAAAGTTTTCCAACGCCCATCCTGCGGACCATGATGCCTCGCTGACTCTCGCCGCCTGGCAGGCGTGGTTCGGGGAGAAATCCGGCTACGAAACCACACGCCGGCGCATCATGAAATTGGCTGCGAATACGGACGATGCCGCCATCGCTCAGGCCGCGGCAAAAGCATGGTGCCTGCGGCCATCCTCTGACACCATTCTCCTCGCAAAGGCGCTCGACATGGCAGGTTTTGGCGTCGACCTTCGTAAGGGCACACCCTGGCTTGCCTGGTATCAACTTAGCCTGGGCATGGCGCAGTATCGAAATGGCCAATTTGCCGACGCCGAGCAAACTCTCGCAGCCGCCGGGCAGGCTGACTCTCAATATCCGGACCTTCTTCCTACAGCCCGGTTGTTCCGCTCCATGTGCCTCTTCCAGGAAGGCCGCCAGTCCGAGGCACGCCGGCTCTTTAATGAAACTCAGGCGCAAATGACTCCTTTGCCTCAGGACCCAAATGTGCCAGTCGTTGATGGGAAAACCGCTTCCCACGACCTCATCATTTCCTGGCTCGTGTATCAGGAAGCCAAATCGCTCTTATATGGTTCAACCCCCCTAAACCTTTAGCGCCTTTTCAATTTGCCGAATTCCTTCCAAAGCGCCTGCGGCCAGGCCGAAACAACCTTCCGGTCCATCAAATTCCCGCGGATTTATGCGGATCAAATTTCCGCGCAGCCGTTTAGCCGCCCTTTCAGACATATATCTAACCGTGGGAACAGCCGTTCCTGCGCCCAATTCTATCACCGTCAATTGGGCGGACCTCTTCTCCAATTCTCGTAGCCATTGCGAAAACCGTCCTTGTTGTGCGTGGCTGCGATCGGCAATCCACGATACGTCACCGAACATCAGAATGTTCGGCCGCGCCATGCCGCCACAATGGCGGCAGCGCGGCAATGGGTCTGCCGCGCGGAAAATGTTCGCATCCACAATCACATGTTCGTCTCCTGCTTCCCAAATTGTGCCTGCGCAATCATCTGCGCATTGAAAATGATGAATGGAACCGTGGCACTCCACGATCCTCTCCGCGCTAAAGCCGGCCTGTTGAAATTGACCGTCCACGTTTGACGTAAAGACAAAATAACCTTCCGTTTTTTTCGTCGCCCACTCCAGCAATTTCCTGAAACCATCATGAGGCACGGTCCGGCGATACAGATCCAGCCGGTGGCCATAAAAAGCCCAGGCCAAATGCGGGTCCGTTTCGAACCACGCCGGGTTGGCCATGTCAACAAACGACAAACCCAATCGCGCCACGGCCGGGTATGCTTTCCAAAACCCCTCATCTCCGCGAAAGTCCGGCAGGCCCGAGTCCACCCCCATTCCTGCGCCCGCTGTGATGAGCAGTGCGTCCGCCCTGCGAATCGCTTCGCCAGCCTGTTGGATATTCCACGTCATAGGCTCTATAGAATGCGGTGAAAAATTTTTCTCAAATAGACAAAAATCACGGTCTCCGATGTCTCTATGGTAAATGCGAAAAAGACATATCGATTCAGACATCAATCTCAACTGTCGGCGACCTTTTCGCCCTCGTTCCGCTGCGCGGGGCTCTGGGTCGATCTCCTGTTTGAACCTTCTCTCGTCTCGCGCGTTCCACTGCACAATATTGCCGGCAGCGGCTGAAAGCGAACATTCGCCTCGAAAATATTCTTGCGCCTTTTTGACATCCATTCCGCATTGGTTAGTGGCAGGCGTTAACTGCTCACGGCACCGGTCGTTAACACTGCCGATAGAAAAATGACAGTTATGAAAACAACGATTTGGGCACGGACGTCCCTTGCGAAGCTGGCCGTCCCTGCCATGTTCTGTGTCCTTGCCTGCCTGGCATTTGCACTATGTCCTATCAGGGCTTTATGCCAGACACCCTACGCGTTCACCACCCTTGCGGACAACAAAACCGATTTCCATTTCAAACCTAAAAGTATTGCCGTCGACTCCGCCGGCAACGTCTATTTCGCCGATCCCGCCAAACAGGTCATCTGCCGTATGCAGCCATCCGGACGGATTACGATCATCGCCGGTAGGGTGGGCGTCCCCGGCAGCAACGACGGTCCAGGCCGACAGGCCGGCTTTAGTTTTCCCCGCGGCATTGCAATAGACCCGGCGGGCAATATCTACGTGGCCGACACCGGCAATAACACCATTCGCCGAATCAGCCCGGATGGCGTTGTCACAACCATTGCCGGTCTTGCAGGCACTTTCGGCTGCATCGATGGAAAAGGCATTGATGCACGTTTCAACTATCCCGTTAGCGTCGCCGTGGATCCTTTGGGCAACATTTATGTCGCTGACCTGTACAATTGTACCATCCGCAAAGTGACGTCGTACGGCGTTGTGACAACCATCGCCGGACAGCCAGGCATCGAAGGCGGCGTCGACGGCATGGGCAATCGCGCCCTGTTCAGCTTTCCAATTGGCGTCGCCGTGGACAATTCGGGAAATGTTTATGTCGCCGACATGATGAACAATGCGATTCGTAAAGTAACGACTGCGGGAATGGTCATCACATTCGCTGGAAAGCTTTCCTACACCCCCGGCAATGCCGACGGCGCGGGAAGTAGTGCGCGCTTTTGTCATCCTTGCGGTGTTGCCGTGGACAAGGCGGGCAATATCTATGTGGCCGACTCTGGCAACGATACCATACGCTGCATTACCCCGGGCCGCGTAGTCATCACATTGGCCGGACTTCCCGGTCAACCCGGTTTCGCGGATGGGATCGGCGCCGCCGTCCGGTTTTGGCATCCCACCGGCCTTGCGCCAGACCGTCTCGGCAATCTTTATGTGACCGACCTGGACAATTCAGTAATTCGCAAAGGGTCCGCGGCATCAACGAACACGAACACAGCCTTGTCTCTTAAGGCATCAGGCACGCCAAATGTCCAAATTCATTTGTCATCCCGCTAACTATGGAAACCAACAATTCTGGCAATCTGAACACTTTAAAATCCCGGCGGCGCGCCGCTGGTCTGACATCCCTGGGACTGCCACGCGGCTATCGCAATAACCCGTCACTCCTTCAGACGCTGCCGGTGGAACCAAAACGAGGCCTTTCCCGGCGCAATCCAAAAAACTGGATTGAAAAGGAATGTCTCTATTGCGGCGCGGCCATGCTTTCACTGCAAAACAATCGCGCGTTTTGTTCCGTCCCTTGCCGTCGCAGTTTCGAATTTAGGAGAAAAAATCCGATGCCTGCTCCCACGTAGGTGTCGAAATTTTTCTTTCACTCCGCTAAACTTTTGGGCCGGTGAGCGACGTCACAAGCATTCTCGAAGCTGTGGCCGGCGGCGATTCCGCCGCCGCCGGCCAATTATTGCCGTTGGTCTACGACGAATTGCGCAAGCTCGCCTCCTCCAAAATGGCAAGGGAAGCTCCCAACCAGACCCTCCAGCCCACCGCCCTGGTCCACGAAGCATGGCTCCGCCTCGTCGGTGCGGAAAATCCTAAATTCGCCAATCGCTCCCATTTTTTCGCCGCGGCTGCCGAGGCCATCCGCCGTATTCTGATCGACAAAGCCCGGCGCAAACGCGCCATCCGCCACGGCGCCGGCGCGGAACACGTCGAACTCGACGAAATGGAAATTGCCGCCCCGGAAAACGATGATGAAATTCTTGAAGTCAACGAAGCCCTGGACAAATTGGCGCAGCAAAACAGCGCCGAAGCCGACCTGGTGAAACTGCGTTACTTCGTCGGCATGACCCTCGATGAAGCTGCCAAAGCCATGAACATTTCCCCTCGCACAGCCGACAACTACTGGGCACACGCCAAAGCCTGGCTTTTCAACGAAATCAAACGTAGCCGAGCCACGTAGGAGAACGATATCGGGAAACAGCGCTTTCCCGACTTCATATAATTTCGGTGTCGTTCTCATTCTCGTTTGCCGCGCCGTAGTCCCGCAGAACGGGACGAAGGCGAGTTCTCAGACTGTGCCAGCGAGGGTTCACGCATCCAACACTTCCTCCCGTTTGACAACTGTCTTTTTCAAGGTGATAGTACGACACCAAAGAGGAGTATGGAAAAATTTGTTTGTATTCACGGCCATTTTTATCAGCCGCCACGGGAAAATCCATGGCTTGAATCAGTGGAAATGCAAGGATCAGCCGCACCCTACCATGACTGGAACGATCGGATCTGTTGGGAATGCTACGCCCCCAATGCGCGCGCGCGACTGCTCGATGGCGAGGGGCGCATAGATCACATTATCAGTAACTATTCCCGCATTAGTTTCAATTTTGGGCCAACGCTTTTGTCGTGGTTGAAAGATAATCAGCCGGAAATTCACGAGGCAATTATCGCCGCGGATCAGGAGGCCCAGGAACGGTTTTCCGGGCACGGTTCTGCGCTGGCGCAGGCGTATAACCACATGATTCTCCCCCTGGCAAACGAGCGCGATAAACATACTCAGGTCATTTGGGGAATCCATGATTTCGAGACGCGCTTTGGCCGCAAGCCCGACGGCATGTGGCTCCCGGAATGCGCCGCGGACAACGCGTCACTGGACGTTCTGGCCCGGCACGGAATTAAATTCACGATCCTTTCTCCGTTTCAGGCGGCCCGCGTGCGTCCGCTCCAGGCCAATGCTGAGTGGCAGGACGTTAACGGGGGGAAGATTGATCCAAAGGTGCCTTATCTCGTAAAACTGCCGGAGGGCCGTTCCATCGCTGTCTTCTTTTACGACGGTCCCATTTCCCAGGCGGTCGCATTCGAGAAATTGCTGACCAACGGCGAATCATTCGCCAATCGTTTGCTCGGCGCAATTGATCAAAACCGGCAGCACGACCAATTGGTCCATATCGCAACCGACGGCGAGTCTTATGGCCATCATTTTCGGTACGGCGATATGGCGCTGGCGTACGCATTGCACCAGATTGAAAAAGGCGGCAAGGCAAAGCTCACCGTCTATGGCGAATATCTGGAAAAGCATCCGCCGGAATACGAAGTCGAATTTCATCAGCCCAGCGCCTGGAGCTGTTCGCACGGCGTGGAACGATGGAGAAGCGATTGCGGTTGCAACGCCGGACATCAGGGTTGGAACCAGCAATGGCGCACGCCTCTGCGCGAAGCGCTGGATGAACTGAGCGCGCGCCTTGTCGAATTCTTCGAGAAAAAGGCGCCGGAATATTTGCGGGAACCATGGAAAGCTCGCGACGAGTACATCCAGGTAATAATGGATCGTTCAGACGATACGATCACCGCCTTTTTTGCCCGCCATCGGACCCGGGAATTCAACGAGGCCGACAAGATCTGCGCGCTTCGTCTCCTGGAAATGCAGCGGCACGCCATGCTCATGTTCACCAGCTGCGGCTGGTTCTTCGATGAAATCTCCGGGATCGAAACGGTGCAAGTCATTCAATACGCCGCGCGCGCCCTCCAGTTGGCGCACGATTTGGGAGCCGAAAATCTTGAGCCGCGGTTCCTGGAAACGCTTGAGAAGGCAAAGAGTAACATCCCCGAGCACCAAAATGGGCGTGTCGTTTTCGAAAAATTCGTCAAGCCGGCCATTATGACCCGCGAAACGGTCGCGGCGCATTACGCCATCAGCTCACTCTTCGCTTCTTATCCCGAAGAGGCAAGAATTTATGCCTATACGATTCGGGCAGAAGACCGCCAGCTTTGGACCAAGGGCAATTCACGGCTGGCGGTAGGACGCATCCAGGTCGTGTTTGACGTCACCCGCAGTTTCGACGTGGTGACGTATGGCGTGTTGTATATGGGCGGCCACCACTCAAGTTGCGGCGTGCGGCTCCATGATTCGGTCCAGGCCTACAGCAACCTTGTGGCCGAAGTCCACGCGACTTTTGAAGCGGCCGATCTTGTGGAAACGATTCGCGCCCTGGACCGTCATTACGGCGAAACTCATTATTCAATCAAAAATCTGTTCCGCGACGAACAGTTCAAAGTGCTCAACCAAATCCTGACGGCCACTCGCCAGGACATCTATAATGCCTACAAATCCATCACGGACCGTTACGCGCCCCTCGCCCATTTCCTGAACGACATTCACATGCCCTCCCTCGAGTCTTTGGCGCCCGCCGTAGAATTCGTTATTAACGCGGAGCTCCAAAAGCAATTCGAAAACGGCCATCCCGACGCTGAGCGTGTCCGCATTTTGATCGAAGAGGCCCGCAGGACCAACGCCAGGATCGAAGAAAATGTGCTCGCCTTCACCATCAAGGAACACTTTGACTGTTTGAGCGAAGAATTTCTCAAATCGCCCTACGACCTGGATTTGTTGCAGCGTTTATGCATTTCCGCGTCGCTGCTGCCCGTCCTTCCGCGAACTGTCAATTTATGGAAGGCCCAAAACATCTATGACCAGTTGCGCGCGACAGTCCTTCCGGGCCTCGAACAGCGCGTCAACGGCAAAGCCGAAACCTGGAAAACAAAGTTCATGACCCTGGGCGAACAATTGGGCTTTCACATCGAACCCAACGAACCAAACATTCTTAAACAAGCAGCATGATCGCATCAAGGCCGGCCGCGTCCGTGGAAAAATTCGAACCAATCGCAACCGCAACCGGGAAAAGGCATCCGCGTGCCACGTATCGGTTGCAATTCAACGAAAATTTCCGGCTCGTTGATGCCTTTGCGCTCATTCCCTACCTTCAGGAATTGGGCGTATCGCACATCTATGCGGCTCCGTTGTTTAAAGCCGCCGCCCACAGTGTGCACGGCTACGACGTTTGTGACTTTGCCCGGTTGAACCCGGAAATTGGCACCGAAGAGGATCTCCAAAAACTGGTCGCTGCCCTTCGCGAACGTAATATGGCGCTAGTGTTGGATATTGTTCCCAATCACATGGGAATTGCCACGCCGGAAAACCTGTGGTGGCTGGATGTTTTGAAATTTGGGCGCGCCAGCAGATTCGCCGATTATTTTGATGTTCAATGGGACTCGGCGGACCCGCAATTGCTCGGTAAAATTCTCATCCCCATTCTGGGCGACCACTACGATAAGGTTTTGGAACGAGGGGAATTGAAAGTCGCAATCGAAGGGGACGGGCACGTGCTCTCTTACTTTGATCATCAATTTCCCATTGCTCCGGAATCGATTCCAAAGGACGCCCCCCTTGAGGCCCTCAATGCAAACCTGGCCGTCCTGGACGAACTGATTCAAAAGCAACATTATCGCCTCGCCTTTTGGGGCGATGGAGACCTGAAACTCAACTACCGGCGCTTTTTTGCCGTCAGCACCCTCGCCGCAGTGCGCGTGGAAGATGAGAACGTATTCAATGACGTTCATGCATTGTTGAAGCAATGGCTGCGGAAAAATCTTCTTGATGGTCTGCGTGTGGACCATCCCGATGGTCTGCGCGATCCCAAAAACTATCTCGAACGGCTTCGCTCACTTGCGCCGCGCGCCTGGATCCTGGTGGAGAAAATTTTGCAGCCGGGCGAAGAAATGCCCGAAGACTGGCTTGTGGATGGAACCGTAGGCTATGACGCGCTCAACCAGATCAACGGCCTCTTCATTCAGGCGGAAAACAAAAAAGCATTGGTTGATTTATATTCGGCCTTCACCGGGGAATCGATCGATTCGGCCAAAACCGTGCGCGAAAAAAAGATCCTCGTCCTGGAGACGATTTTTACCACCGAAATGAACCGGCTTTTGGATTTGTTGGTGGAGATCGGAAAACGGCGGGCGAGGCAGAAGGATCTCGCGCGCGAACACCTTCGCGACGCGCTCATCGAGCTTGCCGCTTGTTTGCCGGTCTATCGCACTTACGTGCGCCCCGGCGAGCGTTTTGTCAGCGTGCCCGATTCGGTGAACATCCATAACGCCTCGGCGCAGGCCGAACGGGCGCGCCCCGACCTCCCGCGTGGTATCTTTGAATTTCTACGCGGCCTGTCGCTATTGGAGTTCCCCGGCGAACTGGAAAATGAATTCGTGGCCCGATTTCAACAATTGACCGGCCCGGCAATGGCCAAGGGCGTTGAGGACACCACCTTCTATTGCCTGAACCATTTTACGTCACTCAACGAGGTTGGCGGCGACCCGGGGCGGTTTGGCGTCAACGTCGAGGAGTTCCACGAATTTTGCCGCAGACAGCAGGAGCGCGGCGGGCACTCGATGCTATGCAGTTCCACCCACGACACCAAGCGCAGCGAAGATGTTCGTGCCCGCCTCAATGTCCTTTCCGAAATCCCCGAAGAATGGTCCCGGACCGTATCGCGCTGGTCCAATATGAATGAAAAGCGCCGCAAAAATAATTTCCCCGATCGCAACGCCGAGTATCTCCTGTATCAAACACTGGCCGGAACATGGCCTGTTTCACTGGAACGCATTTTGGCCTACATGGAAAAAGCAACGTGCGAGGCCAAACAGCATACCGACTGGAACCATCGCAATTCTCAATATGATCAGGCCCTGAAGGATTTTGTCACGGCAACGCTCGCTGACCCCGATTTCATCCGCGACCTGGAAAGCTTTGTCGCCTCGCTGGCGGACGCCGCGCACATCAATGAGCTGGCGCAAACGCTCATTAAATTAACCGCCCCCGGTGTTCCCGATATTTATCAGGGCAATGAAATTCACGACTACAGCCTGGTTGACCCGGACAACCGTCGGCCCGTGGATTTTGAAATCCGAAAACGACTGCTAGTGGAAGCAAAGAAGATGCGCGGCGAAGAAAGTTGGAAACGTCGTGACGAAGGCCTGGCCAAGCTTTGGCTCATTCAAAAAACGCTCGCCTTCCGCGCCCGCCATGAAAAAATCTTCAATGGCGATTATGAGCCGGTCCATGTCGCCGGCGAAAACGCGGACCATATCGTTGCCTTCATTCGCGGTGCCAGGGCCATGACCATCGTCCCGCGTTTCAACCACAGCCGTGCCGGCGGATTGCCCCTCCTCTTGTTGCCCCGCGGAATGTGGCGCAACGAATTTACGGACGAACTGTTCATCGGTGAACTGGCCATGGCCAAATTGTTCAGAAAATTTCCCGTCGCGCTGCTGGTCCGCGAACAACCGGTATGAAACGGTTCTCCGTCTGGGCGCCCTTGCCGAACAAAGTTGAACTTCAACTCAACGAAGAATTGCTGCCCATGCGTCGCGATGAGGAAGGTTGGTGGACGGTGGAAGTCTCTGGCGCCAGTCCCGGCGACAATTATGGATTCATGCTCGACGGTTCCGGTCCCTTTCCCGACCCACGCTCGCCATTGCAACCTGGAGGCGTTCACAATCGGTCCCGGTTGGTGGACCAGAAGAGCTTTCAATGGACCGATAAAACTTTTCACGCGCCGCCGCTGGCATCGGCCATTATGTACGAATTGCATGTGGGAACCTTCACGCCGCAGGGGACTTTTTTATCCGCGATCGAAAAACTGCAACATCTCGTCGGGCTCGGCGTGACACACGTCGAATTAATGCCCATTGTCGAATGTTCCGGCGACCGCGGCTGGGGTTACGACGGCGTTGACCTCTTTGCCCCGCATCATGCTTACGGCACGCCGGACGATTTGAAGAAACTCGTGGATGCCTGTCATGCCTGTGGATTGGCCGTCATTCTAGACGTCGTTTATAACCATCTCGGGCCAGCCGGAAATTACCTCGCAAAATTCGGGCCTTATTTCACAAAAAAATTCGCATCGGTCTGGGGCGAAGGTATCAATTTCGACGGACCCGACAACCGTGAAGTGCGCCGCTTTTTTTGTGATAACGCGCTCATGTGGCTGCGCGATTTCCATTTCGATGCCTTGCGACTGGACGCCGTCCACGGAATTGTCGATACCTCTGCCATTCATTTTCTGGAACAGCTAAAGCTCGAAGTGGAACGCCTTTCGGCGCAACTGGGCCGGCATCTGGCGCTCATTCCCGAAAGCGATTTGAATGACCCGCGCCTGCTTTGGTCTCGCGAACGCGGTGGCTTCCAACTCGACGCACAATGGAGCGACGACTTCCATCACGCACTGCATACGGTTTTGACCGGCGAACACGCCGGATATTATTCTGATTTCGGCTCCATCGACGCTCTCGCAAAAGCGCTCCGCCACGCGTTTGTTTACGACGGCGAATTTTCGCCGCATCGACGGCGTCATCACGGACGGACGATTGACGGCTTGAGCGGCCATCGTTTCCTCGGCTATCTTCAAAACCACGACCAGGTCGGCAACCGCGCATGCGGCGACCGCAGCAGCCATCTAATGGGCCCGAAAAAACTTAAAATCGGCGCCGCTCTCGTCCTGGTCTCGCCGTTTTTGCCGATGCTCTTTCAAGGCGAAGAATGGGGCGCCAGCACCCGTTTTTTTTATTTTACCGACTACCGGGAGCCGGAACTGGCCAACGCCGTCCGCGAAGGCCGTTGCCGCGAGTTCGCCGCGTTCGGCTGGAAGCCCGAAGATACCGCCGACCCTCAGGCCCTCGAGACGTTCGAACAGTCCAAATTGAACTGGACCGAAATCTCAAAACCGCCCCATGCCGAACTATTGGACTGGCATAAACAATTGATAAGGTTGCGCCGCGCCGAAACCGATTTATCCAATGGCGATTTAAATAAAGTTCGCGTTCGTTATGACGAAAAAGACCGCTGGCTGGTTATGGAACGCGGAAGCATCAGCGTCGTTTGCAATTTCTCTGACCACCCGCAACGCATCCCCATTTCCACCGAATCGCCAAAAATCCTGCTGTCGTCTGAAGCGGGAGTATCCATCACCAAAGGGTTCGCCGAAATGCCGCCTGAATCCATTCTAATTGTGCGTAGCAGCGTCGCGTGAGCGCGCTCTTACTAAAGTCCCTTGGCTCCCGGACATGCTTCCAACGTGGATTCGCATCCGTGCGTTCCGCTTGCCGGCGGCAATCCCAACGGGATTGCAATCATTCAGCCCAGGGTTGGACACGTCAGTGGCCTACCCTGGGTACATCGGGCCCCCTAACCCAGCCGCTGATTGCGAAGCCGCGCGATAGCGCGAAATCTGATCTTCGGCTTCCCCGACTTCGTCGACCGTCCCAATGCGCACTCCGGACTCACGGAACCGCAAACCGATTGGTGAAAAAAGGTGTCCCCAAAAACGAGTATGCCGCCGCGTTCTGCAACGACGACGAAGTCGTCTGTTCAACACTGCCATCGGCTAAACCGATATTGCCAACGTGTCGGTGTCTTGCCGACGTCCAGGAAAAGGACGTATTCGAGGAAACTTCAAAAATGCCGGACGTCACCGGAACACCGCTTGTAGCAAGGTTATCATCGCCATCTAATATTTGCTGCGGATAACTTTCACTCGCGTCCAAATTCAAAAAGTAACTGATTCGAATTTTATTGCCGGCGGCATCGGTCGTTGTCGGCGTCTCTCTGTCCCGGGGGCAAATCAAAATTTTGGACGAATGCACGATATTGGAAATTCCCATGGCATTGGCCCAGGCAATTTGGCCGCTATTAAGCCCGTTGGTTGGTTTAATCGTATTCAGCGATGGCATTCCGGGGCCATTGTCATTTTCCCAAATGCGCTGGGCCATGCTGACTTGCCTTAAATTTGACACGCAGATGATGCGGGACGGTCGGCGAGGTAGAACCATTGGAAGAAGGATCGTCAACAAAAGAATCGCGAGCAATACAGCCAACAACACGTCCAATCGCGTCAAACCCCGAGATCGGCCCCTCCGCGCTTCCGTCTGTTTTGTCCCTTTCTCTGTAATCCCCATTCTCATGGCACCACAATCCGATTGGTCGCCAGTCCAGTTCCTTGAAACGCCCGTTGCAGAACATTTGAATTACCTTGCTCAAAGCTGCCATCGGGATAGATCAGGTTTCCCCAGTCTCGTCCGCCTCGCGCACCAAACCAGGATATCGGCGCATTTGAAGAAACGTTCACGAGCCCGGACGCAGCCGGCTTGCCACCGATTGCGAGGTTGTTGTCTCCACTTAAAACCGTAGCCCAATCAGTGTCATTGCTCGCGTCCGCGCTCAAGAAATAGCTAACGTGCAAACGATTGAGGTCATTCCAATTGGTCGCGAGGGTTCGATCTGGATCATCCGGGCAAACAAAAATCTTTGTAGTGCTCATTTCATTGGACGCGCACCGAAGGCACGCGATGAGATTTCCAGCGTCAATCAGTTCCATTGCACCGCCATTGGTCATTGAGACGGCCATTGGATACCGATTGTTGTTGTCCTCCGCCCAAATTTTAAGAGCGATACTAATCTGTCTCAGATTGCTAACGCAGCTGATTCCACTGACGTTCCGCCTCGGACGCGCAAGTATTGGCAGCAACAGAGCGGCCAGTACGACGACGCACACAACAACAACCAGCACCTCAAGAGCGGTCATGGCGCCAATCTGACGCTTTGAAAAATCCAGCTTCATGGAATCACAATTCGGTTGGTCGCCAGTCCAGTTCTTTGAAACGCCTGCTGCAAGCCATTTGCAGATACGTGCCCAATGCTGCCATCGGCAAAAATCAAATTGCCACATCCATATCTTTTCGGGAACGACCAAAAGTGGAGCCTGTAGATGGCGCTGTGCCGCGTGCCGGACCAGGACACGGGTAAGTTAGGCGAAATATTCACGAGCCCGGACGCGACCGGCGTACCGCCAATTGCCACGTTGTCATCCCCACCGAGAATCATCTTCGAATTCGTGCCATCGCTTGCGTCCGCGCTTAAAAAATAACTCACGTGCCAACGGTTGAGGTCATTCCAATTGGTTGCAAACGTTCGAGCCGGATCATTAGGGCACACAAACATTTTAGGGCTGCTCATTTCATTCGTCGCTAACTGAAGGCACTGTGTGAGTTTTCCCGCATCAACCAGTTCCATTGCTCCGCCATTCGTTACTGATACTGCCATGGGATATTGATTTCCGTTATCTCCCGCCCAGATTTGAAAAGCGATATTGATCTGTCTCAGATTGCTAACGCAGTTTATCCTTTGTCTGGCCGGTTTTGTTGCCACAAAATACGGGAGCAATAACGCCGCGAGTAAAACGACGCAGACGAAAACACAGACGACCACCACCAACACCTCGAAAACCGTCGTCGCACCTAGGCTTGGGTTTCGAATTCGCAGTTTCATATCAGGGTAACTGAAACCGTTTTAGCACCTTCCATTCCGCGCACGAAAACACCTAAATTTGTTTGAAATTGGAAAGATTTTAGAATTCGAGAATGTCCTTTCGCGTGAAATTTTCAATTTTACGCGTGAATTTCACGCACTGACCACTCCCGTAGTGGGCGCGTTCGCCGCGTAAATCGTAAATCGTAAATCGTAAATTCATATATCCGTTCGTTCTTGAAATTTCTGCCTCACACTGAATAATTCCGCCCATGCAAAACGATACCGTCCTTCAACTGGAACTGCCGGGCATCAAAAAAATCAAGAGCGGCAAAGTCCGTGAAATCTTTGACCTTGGCGAACACCTGCTATTCGTGGCCAGCGACCGCATCTCCGCTTTCGACGTCATCATGCCCAACGGCATTCCGCGCAAAGGCGAAGTCCTCACTCAAATTTCCTACTTTTGGTTCGCGCAAACAGAATCCTTTCAGCCCAATCATCTGGCCTCAAAATCCGGCGATCCGCTGCCGACCAAATTGCAGCCGTTCGCTGATAAAATCGGCCGCCGCTACATGGTGGTAAAAAAATGCAAGCCGTTGGCCATCGAATGCATCGTGCGCGGCTACCTTGCCGGCAGCGGTTGGAAGGAATATCAAAAGACCCAGACCGTCTGCGGCATCAAGCTGCCCCCTGGTTTAAAAGAATCCTCCGAATTGCCCGAACCGCTCTTTACCCCCTCCACCAAGGCCGAATCCGGCCACGACGAAAACATTTCGTTCGAACAAGCCAAAAAAATTGCCGGCAACGATATCGCGGAGCAGGCCCGTTCCGCCAGCCTCAAAATTTATAATTTCGCCCGTGACTACGCCCGCAAACGCGGCATCATCATTGCCGACACAAAATTCGAGTTCGGCCTGGACGACTCCACCGGCAAACTGGTTTTGATTGACGAAGTCCTCACGCCCGATTCTTCCCGGTTTTGGCCTGCCGACCAATATGCCCCCGGCAAGGGCCAGCCCAGTTTCGACAAACAATTTGTCCGCGACTATCTCGAAACCCTCGACTGGGATAAAACTCCGCCAGGCCCCAAATTGCCCGACGACGTCGTCTCCAAAACCACGGCAAAATACCTCGACGCCTACGAGCGCCTCACCGGCAAGCGCTTATAAAGAACGCAACAATCTACTGAGTCGAACGCCTTTTGGGGCGAACCCTGCAGCAACCGAATGGTGTAGCGCAGGTTTCCAAACCTGCTGTATCGCCGATTTCCAAATCGGCAAGTTGTGCGAGGTTGTGCGTTCAGCGGGTTTGGATACAGCAGACTTGGAAGCTTGGAAGTCTGCGTTACGTTTCCAGGGTTCGCTGCGTGAACCTTTTTTTCAAATCCTTGGTTCCAAACGATAACGTTAACGTAACGCCTTAAGTTATTGCACTTCAACAATGTAACGGGTCCGTGACTATTTGTAACGGGGCGTGTAACACCTTAAGTCGTTGGTATTCAGCCTTGTAACATGTGTAACGGGCTAAAACTTCATGTCATGGATGCCTATTCTCCTTCTCCTTTCCGTCTCTCTTCAATTCCTTTTCGTGTTTTTTGTATTTCGTGATCCTCAAGCCCTCGCGCTTCTTCCATTTCCCGCCAGATTCCCAGATTGAGAAGACGGATAATCTTGATAGCGAGGACGCCAAAACGCTACAATTAAAGGTTCAGGCAAATGAAAGAAATTACGGAACTCAATTCCATCAGCGTCTTTTTTCCGTTCCACAACGAACAGGAGAATGTGCGCCACGTTTATGAGTCGGCATGCGCCGTTTTGAGCAAAATGGGACTGGATTATGAAATCATTTTGGTGGACGACGGCAGCGCGGACGAAACGCCGCAAATCGTGGATGATATCGCCGCAACAGACGGGCGGGTGAAGGTGGTCCATCATCCGGTCAAATCCGGCTACGGCTCGGCGCTGCAATCGGGATTTCGCGCCGCGACCAAAACGCTGGTTTTTTACACGGACGGCGATGGCCAGTTTGATCTGAATGAGCTTCCGCCGTTGCTGCCGCTGATGAACCAATACGACATCGTCACCTGTTACCGCATCAATCGGCAGGAAAATGCGCGCCGGCGACTCAACGCCTGGCTGTGGACCTGGCTGATTTGCACTTTGTTCGGTTTAAAGGTTCGAGACATGAATTGCGCCTTTAAATTATATAAGCGAAAAATCTTCGACGTGATCAAAATGGAAAGCAAGGGAACGCTCCTCAATAGCGAGATATTGGCGCGGGCCAAACGGAAGGGATTTACCATGACCCAGGTGGGTGTTCACCACTATCCCCGTGCCGCGGGCAAGGCCGGGCCAAAAACCAAGGTCATCTTCAAGGCCTTTTGGGAATTGTGGAAATTGTCCCGGAAGATGAACGATTGATTGGTGTAGAATCATAACCGCAGTAATCCCTCATCCGGTATGGAACGCATTCCTCAACCCTTTGCATTGCTGTTCTATTTGTTCCCATGTCTCAAAAGATATTTCGAGCTTTTCGCGGTGAACTCTGACTTGTTTCAATCCTTCTCGTTCAAGCACCGGCAATGCCCGGTGTTCCGACCCGTCAAAACTGTCCTTGAGGCGCCCCAGCGTGCCAGGCTCGATTCTCCAAAAGCCCAAATCGAAAAGGCCAAGCGGCGTGTCCGAAAAGATGCCGGCATTTGGCTCAGTGCGCGAGAGGATCTCGATTTCATTCGGAAAAATAAGCTGGTCAGCCTGCCAGACGATTATCGGTTGTGCCGGCCGATAAGCCTCGCCAAACTGGAACAAAGCGTCGCCGGTCCCTTTAGGGTTGCTCTGTGTGAAATACCGGATTTTTCTGCCCCGGTAAGAGTCGCCGAAATAATTAGTGATTTGTTCTTTTAGATAATTGACGACGATGACGATTTCCGACCCTTCGGGCACGGCCAGAATGCCGTACGCCATCAGCGGCTCGCCCCAAAACGGGATCATGGCCTTGTGAAGGTAATTCGTAAGCGGCTGCATCCGTTTTCCGCACCCGGCGGCAAGGCAAACAAACATGGCGCCCATTAAAAATTAAAAATTAACAGGGAAAAAGGAAAAAGGTGGCGTTTCCATGGTGGAGGCATGCCCGGCTTAGGCGCGCAAGCCGGCAGCCTATTACGGCTCATCGTTTTGCTGAGTGTATTCCAGCGCAACTAAATGCCCCCATCGGTGTTTGAGTTTTGGGCTTAGAAGCCTTATATTTTATCTGATGAACCCAGTCGGAAGACTATTAATCTGCGTCGCAGGCGGAGTGGCCTTGAGCGTTAATGCGCTTGGGGATGTTCCATCCATGCCGCCTGTTGCGCCCAATGTGAATGCATTTCGCCAGAATACCAACCTGATGAACCGGCTTCAAATGATGAAAAAGCACCATCATCCGCAGGCTGTTTCGCCCGGTTTTTCGCAGTTTGCAAAGCCATTCCTGCCGCAACAGGGCGGTCCTAAGGTGGTTGCTTCGCAAATGGTTGGCAATACTGCGGTCGCTGTTAATCCAGGCACCACTGCCGCTGCCGTGTCTTCCAGGAATCCCGGTAATCCGTATACGTCCATCGTGACCCGGAACGTGTTTGGCCTCAATCCCATTACACCCTATACTCCGCCACCGCCGCCACAAGGCCCGCCGCCGCCCAAAATCACTCTCACCGGCATTACGACCATCTTCGGCTCGCCACAAGCCCTGTTCAAGGTGGCCGGCGTCGTCCGTGATGGCAGGCCGCAGGATGAATCCTACATCTTTACTGAAGGTGAAGAGCAGGATGAGGTGAAAGTCACAAAGATTGACGTTCCAAAGCAAATCGTCACGTTTGAAAATCACGGCCAGGAGCAGACGATTCCGTTGACCGACGGAGTCGCGTCGTCCGGCCCGGCGCCATCGGCCCCGGCCTGGCCGGGGCAAAACGGTCCCCGATTCCACCGTTTCCCCAGGTTCGGCGGCGGCAACTCCGGTTTTCAGCCACAAACCTTTGGCCAACCGCAGTCCTATAACAACTCCTACAATAACCAAAACAATAACCAAAACAACGGCCAGTATAATCCGAGCTCCCAGGCCGTCAACGCCGGCCTTTCGGGCGAAGATGAAGCTGCTCTGCTTGCGGCTCAACATGCCCAATTGCAACAGCAAGGCAATCCGATGTCGGCAATTATGCCACCTACACCATTCGATAAAGAGGCAGGTGTCGGTCCAGAACCGGGCGTGGAACCACCCGCTTCTGACAGCGCTCAACGATAGCAGGCGCGCTATCGCAGTTTTGCATTTTTATCCGCTTTTCCGTTTTTCTGTTTAGTCGCCAATCGTCACAACGACCTTGAGCGAATCCTCTGTGGGACGGGCGGCCAGAGCCACGGCTTCAGCCGCTTTTTCAAGCGGGAAACGGTGGGTAATCAGTTTGCGCATATCAAATTGCCGCGAGAAGATGAGCCGGCCCACTTCATCCTGAATTGTAAAATCCGCCGCGTAACTGCCCATCAAATCCTTTTCATCCACGCAAACGGAAGCCAGGTCCAAAGGATACAAACCCGGCGTTGCCGACCGGCTCTCTCCCTTTGCCGCCCCGGTTCCGGCGCGTTTGGTGTGGGCAAAGAGCATAATCTGCCCGCCTCCACGGACGAGTTTAATGGCCTGCTCGACCGCAGCGTCCGAGGGAACCGCGATAACCGCCGCATCAAAGGACAAGGAGTTGGTCTTAAGGCCGGCGGACTGCGATTTTCTCGAAAAGAAGCCTTTAGGTACGGGAATTCCTCCGTCACGGGAATTGGCCTGAACTGCCCATTTTGCTCCAAATTTTTTTGCCAGCTTAAGCCGGGATTCCAGGAGGTCGGTGGCCAGCACGTGGACACCGCGCAGCTTCAGGAGTTTCGTGAACATCAATCCAATCGGCCCCTGGCCCGCCACAAGTACCCGGTCGCCAGGAAGCACATTGAGCCGATTGATCGCTTTAAGAACGGTGTTGAGCGGTTCAAACATCGCCGCCTCGTCAAATGTGTTTTTAGCCGGAATTTTCACGACCCCAGGCAGGACAAAAGGCATCACACGGACGTATTCTGCAAACCCTCCGCCGGCCGGTTCGAACCCAGCAGTAATGCCGGTAAGCTTGTTTGTAGGACATTGCGCGAAGGCGCGGTGGCGGCAATAATGGCAGACCATGCAGGGAACATGATGATGTAGAGCCACACGGTCGCCGGTTTTGAGGGCAAACTTTGGCGCCGATGGCGAACGGACGGTGAGGCTGGTCTTCCCGCCGCCGATTTTGACAATCGTGCCGGCGGTCTCATGGCCGTAAATACGTGGCGGTGGCAAAAGACCGTAGTGGATTTTCTTAATGTCTGTGGGGCAGACGCCGCAGACGGCCACTTTCACCAGCAGCTCACCGTCGCCGATTTCCGGGACGGGCACTGTTTCCAGGCGCAAATCGTTGACCCCGCGATACACGATCGCGCGCATGGATTTCGGGATCTCTAACACACCAACAGCTTAACGGATAATAAGAAATTAAAAATTAAAAATGAAGCCCCAGTTTTTAATTTCGAATTCGTTACAGCGGGATTATCATTGCAGGGTGAAGCGGTTTATTCTGCCCATTTTGTTTGTAGCGATATTCGCCATATCGCGCATTCCAAAATTGTTGCCGCCGGATTTCAGCGCCGTCTATGCACTTGCGCTTTGCGCAGGAGTCTATTTTCGCGGTGCCGTCGCCTGGTGGTTGCCGCTGGCGGCCATTGTGGGCACGGATGTGGGCCTGAATTTGTTCTGTTATCACGTCAACGCTTTTTACTGGCCGATGCTCCTCAACTACGCGATCTATGCCGGCCTTATCGCCGTGGGCAAATGGATTGGCAAGGCCGCGCCGCTTTGGAAACTGATCTTTGGGGGAGTTTTCGGCGCCCTGCTCTTTTACCTGCTGACGAATACATTGTCCTGGTTGCAGGACCCAACCTACGCGAAGACAATTGCCGGATGGATCCAGGCCCTTTTCACTGGCATTCCGGGCTATCCCCCATCCTGGGAATTTTTCAGAAACACCCTCCTTGGCGGCGGCCTGTTCACAGCTTTGTTCGCGGGCGCCGCAAAAGCCACGGAAGAATCGCCAGTGGAAAAGACTGCGGGAGTTGCAGAGGAGGCGGAGAGCCCGGAAACCGCCGATGAACCGGCCCGTAATTAGAGGGAGAATTTCCTTTTTCCCTTTTCCTTTTTCCTTTTTAATTTCGTATGGTTCACGTTGGCATCGGCTACGACGTTCACGCCCTGGTCCCGGAACGAAAACTGGTCCTGGGTGGCGTTGAAATTCCACATACCAAAGGCCTGGATGGCCATTCCGACGCCGACGCCCTGATGCACGCCATCTGCGATGCCATCCTGGGCGCGATTGGCGAAACGGACATCGGCCATTTCTTTCCCAATACCGACCCTCGCTGGAAGAACGCCCCCAGCAAAATATTTTTGCAGGAGGCCGCCGCGCAGGTTTCCAAACGGAACGGAACAATCGTGAACGTGGACTCGACCGTTATCGCTCAGGCGCCCAAATTGTTTCCCCACATCGCTGCGATGAAAAAAAACATCGCCGCAGCGCTGGGCATTCCTGAATCACGCGTCGGCGTTAAGGCGACCACGAACGAAAAACTTGGATTTGCCGGTCGCGAAGAAGGAATCGCGGCTATGGCAGTCGCAAGCGTGGACTTGCCCTAAAATGGCTTGGCGGCAATTGATGCCACGCTGGGGGTAGGGCAGACCTCCCGGTCCGCCAAGGCGCGTGCAATGTGTGCAAAAATCCCCCTTGTCATCCGCAATTTTTCTGGTAACTTGAATGTCCTTTTTATGAAGACGGACATTCATCCGAGATACATGGACGCGGAGATTCGTTGCGCCTGCGGCAACATTATCAAGACCCGTTCCACCAAATCCACGATCATCGTGGGAATCTGCAACGTTTGCCATCCGTTTTACACGGGCCAGCAAAAGTTTGTTGACACGGCCGGCCGCGTGGACAAGTTCCAGCAGCGCGCCGCCAAAACGCAGGCCGCACAGGAAGCCTTCGCCACCAAAAAGAAAAAGAAGGTTTAGCCGCGAAATTTCATTCCGCCCGCTGGTGCTGTGTCGCTCGCGGGCGGATTTCTTTTTGCCATGAACCTGTCGCCCCACGTTGAAAGATTCCGCGCACGCTTCGCCGAACTCGAAACCGCGTTAAGCGATCCCAGGGCTTTTGACAATCAACAGCGGGCACAGGAACTGTCCCGCGAATATTCGCGGCTTAAGGAACTCGTTGTCATCGGCGATCGATATAAAAAGACGCTTGCCGACCTGGAAGAAAACCGGTCCCTGTTGAAAGCCGAAGGGCCCGATTCCGAAATGGCGCAACTCGCGAAGGACGACATCACGCGCCTCGAAACGGCTGAAAAAAAGCTGGCCCAGGAAATTCAATTCGGAATCATCCCGCCCAACCCCACCGATTCCCGAAACACAATTGTGGAGATCCGCGCCGGCGCGGGCGGATCGGAATCCGCGTTGTTCGCAGCAGATTTATACCGCATGTATTGCCGCTACGCCGAGACGCGTGGATGGAAGATTGAAACGATGGATTCGAATCCATCGGACCTGGGTGGGTTCAAGGAAATCATTTTTGGCGTCACCGGGACGGACGTTTTCAAGCGGTTCAAATACGAAAGTGGCGTGCACCGCGTGCAGCGCGTCCCGGCCACGGAGGCGCAAGGACGCGTTCACACCAGTACCGCGACGGTCGCGGTGCTGCCGGAGGCCGAAGAAGTGGACCTGGAGATAAATCCCGAAGACATCGAAATTAACGTCTGCCGCGCCTCCGGCAAGGGCGGCCAGGGCGTGAACACGACCGATTCCGCCGTCCAAATCCAGCACAAACCCAGCGGCCTGATCGTGCGCTGCGCGGACGAACGGTCACAGCAAAAGAACAAAGCCAAAGCGCTTAAAGTCCTGCGCTCGCGTTTGCTCGAAGCAAAGATCGAAGAGGAAAACGCAAAATACGCGGCCAATCGCAAACAACAGGTCGGCACCGGCGAGCGCAACGAAAAAATCCGGACATACAACTTCCCTCAGAACCGCGTAACGGATCATCGCATCGACTTAACCTTGTACAATCTCGCCAGCGTCATCGAAGGGGACATTGATCCATTGATCGAGCCGCTCATGGCCAACGAGCTCGATCAAAAGCTCGCTGAGTTGAAACTCTAAATTGTCGTTCACACGACCATCCCAACGGTGGTTTCCATGGTTCTATCGAGGGACGCCCGTTGTCCAAACCGCCTTCCCAATCCGCCCACGCCATTATTTGCGCGATGTTGACCGCCTGTCTCACGGAGACGCCGTTCATTTGGGCTGTGGCGATGGCCGGTCTGTACACTCTCTTCTGGTTTTACAGCACCAATAAGTTTGACCTGATGAATCGCGGCCGCCACTGACAAAGGTGATTTCGAATAGTCGAAGATGGCGACCCTAACGGGAATCGAACCCGTGCATCCACCGTGAAAGGGTGGTGTCCTAACCGCTAGACGATAGGGTCGTCAGAAATTGTAAATATAGCAGGGCACTCGGGATTGTCACGCCATTTTCCAAAATCCTCGCGCCAGGACTTCTCATTAATAAAATTTTACAACATTGTCACTGGCATAAATTTAGAAATAGGCGATGTTTTTGTCATCACAGCCTGCTTAGGCTCAAACTGAAAATGGAGGAACAATGACCGGTTTGTTTGTGGATGAAGGACGCACTAAACAAAATGAGGAGATGCGCAAGGAAAAATTTCTTAACGGCAACGGCGCGCCGCACACGAACGGAACTGCCGATCACCCCGCTAACGGCGACAGTGTCCGTATAAACGGCAACGGCGCGCATACTGTCAACGGCAAAGGAGCGTTTCACATTAATGGCTGCAGCGCCGGCCACGACGACGAGAATGTCATTGTCCGCCGCTATAAACCCGAAGATCGCGCCGCCATCAGGCGAATTTGTTGCGACACCGGTTTTTTAGGCAATCCCATTGAGACAATTTTCACCGATCGCGAGATTTTCGCGGATCTATTCACAAACCCTTATTTAAATTACGGCGCGGACTGCGCCTGGGTCGCCGAGGATGGCGGACGCGTCGTTGGATATTTGCTGGGCTCAGTTTCGCCGTTCGTTCAATTATGCCCTGATGTACTCGGGACTTCAAACGACGATGAAAATGATCACGCGCGCAGCCAAGGGCTGTTATGCCACTCATCCCCGGAGTTGGCATTTCATCCGGTGGCTGCTGACCAGTGGTTATCGCGAGCAACCGAAGCATCCCGATAAGGCGGCGCATCTACACTTAAATGTTGAGAAATCGCACCGCGGCCGAGGCCTTGGCCTCCGGCTTTGGCGGGCGTTCGAGCAGCAATTGGAAACTGCCGGGATCAGGACCTGTTACGGCGCTTTTTTTTCACGCCCGCGGCGCAGGCCGGAGGCAGCCTATTCACGCCTGGGCTTTTCGGTTTTCGACCGCAAGGCAACGACCATTTTCAAGCCTGAAATCAGCGAGCCCGTTGAAGTTGTATGCGTCCATAGAAAGGTCGCATGAAAAAAATCATTTTCACCCTGGCTGAAGCCCGGTCCGGAACGCTCTTTCTCCGAAACCTCTTCCGCCTGAACGCCCAGGACTGTGATTGCCGCCATGAAACCTTTTTTGATATTGGAAACCCGACGATGTTCGGGCCGGCCATTTACGATGCCTACGCCGGGCGTTTCGAAAAAATCCGGGCGCGCCTGGAGAAAAAGCGCCGATATATTCAACGCCTGTCCGGCTCAACTTATATCGAGTCCAGCCATTCGTTCTTGAAGTCCAGCCAGGTCGCCGCGCTGGATTTCTTTCCTGACCTGCGGCTGGTCCACCTGATTCGCGACCCGCTCAAGGTTGCCGCCAGCGAAGCGTTTCGGGAAATGTGGCGTCGGCGGCTCCACGCACCGTTTCATTTTTACCGCGGTGACGATGGAAAACGCCATTTCGCGTGGGCGCTAACTGGCAACGAACAAATTTTCCGTCATTTTGCCGCTGAACCATTGACGCTATTTCAATGGTATTTGATCCAATGGGTCGAGATCGAAAATCGCGCCATGGATTTTCTTAACGCAAACGGCCTGCAGGACCGGTGCTTTACGCTCTATTCGCCCCGTGACCTGAACGACCCGGCAAAAATCCGTGAGATGTTCGACTTTCTTCAGGTGCCGGCCAAACAACCCGAAATCGTCTTTGGTGGCCGTAAAAACAAAAGCCTCGGCTATTTCATGGCTCCGGCCCAAAAGGAGAACGAGTCACAAGCCGTCCTGGAGCGCCTGCCGGAGCGTTATTTGCGCATTTTCCAGACCAAACCCTATTGCGATTTGCCCTGGGTGGCCCCGTTCAGCCGAAACGGCCGGAAGGTGCCTCTCATGAAAATGGAATCATTGTCTCCTCAAGCCATCGCGGAATAGAATGGCTGAGAATTGTCGCTTGCCCGGCCGTTTTTCTCAATTAACCTGTTAGGGTGAGTTGGTTCACCGACCGTCATTTCTTTTTGCTCGCCGTGATCGTTTACGGTTTGAGTTCCATGTATTCGGTTTTCCTGTGGCGAAGAGGTTTTCGCAAGGATGACCGGGCAAATTATTATCTTATCCTGGCCGCGTTTGCCCTGCATTCAACGGCCATGATTGACCGGGGATTCTCCATTAACGCCTGCCCGGTCCATAACCTGTTCGAGGCCACCCTGTTCATTGCATGGACGATCGCAGCGGCATATCTCGTTTTTGGGATGTTTCAACGCCTTCGGTTTTTGGGCGTCTTCGCCTCGCAACTTCTCTTTTTTATGGGGGTTTTTGCGCTGATGCCGGCGCTGGACCCGCCGCGGACCGGTTCCCCGGATTTTTCGGGCACGCTGATCAGCCTCCACGCAACGTTGATTTTGCTGGCCATCGGCTCTTTCGGCCTGAGCGCGGTGGCGGCCCTCATGTTTTTAACGGAAGAGCACGACTTGAAGGCCCACAAACTGCGCGCAGTGTTCTCGATGCTTCCTCCGATTCAGCGTCTTGAAAGGGTTATGAACGGCCTTTTGGTCAGCGGCGTGCTGCTGTTTACCGCCGGCCTTTCCATCAGCCCATTTTTGTTGAGACATAAATACGGCGTTTGGTTCAAAAACGATCCGCTGCTGGATTATTCCGTTTTCATCTGGTTGTTTTATCTGGGTTTGCTGCTTTCACGCTGGAAATTTGGGCGGGGCGGACGCCGTTTTGCCTGGAGCGCCGCGGGCAGTTTTGTCTTTATTGTGCTTACGTTCTGGGGATTTCTCCTGCTGTCGCAAATCCATCATTCATGAATATTGTCGTCATCGGCCTGAGCCATCACACGTCGCCCGTGGAACTGCGGGAACGGTTCGCCTTTGCCGAATCCAAAATCCCGGCAGCGCTCGCGCAACTGCGTAACTCGGGGCTTGCGTCGGAAGGTGTGATCCTGTCCACGTGCAATCGCGTGGAAATTTATGCCGCCACGGCGCTCCCGCCGGCCACGGCATTTTCGGAGTTGATGGATTTTCTCATTCGTGCTGTTGGCGCCGCGTTTGCGCCCGGGGCTGAAGCCGTTTATAAGCTGGCCGAACCGCACAGCCTCAGGCACCTGTTCAAAGTGGCCTGTGGTTTGGATTCGATGGTGCTGGGGGAGACGGAAATCCTGGGGCAACTCAAGAACGCCTACACACTCGCGCACGCCCACAAACACACCGGCGCCCGCCTGAACAAAGCATTTCAACGGGCCTTTCATGTGGCCAAACACGTCCGCACGCATACGCAGATTCAGCGTGGCAGTGTCTCGGTGGCGTCCGTGGCCGTGGAATTGGCGGAAAAGATTTTCAGTTCTCTGGCCGAACGGGCAGCGCTGGTAATTGGCGCGGGCGAAATGAGCGAGAAGGTGGCTCGAGCGCTGGTTTCGCGCGGCATCAAAAGAATCGTCATCGCCGGACGTTCGCTGGACCGGGCCGGACTATTGGCCGCGGAATTTGGCGGACGCGCCGTCCAATTTGAAAATTGGACAAGCGAATTCGGTAACATTGACATTGTCATCAGCAGCACGTCCGCCTTGAGCTATATCCTTGACCGCGCGAAACTGGAACCATTGATGAAATTGCGCAAACATCGCCCGTTGCTGCTCGTTGATATCGCCGTTCCGCGCGACATTGACCCCGCCGTCAATTTTTTGGAAAACGTTTATCTTTACAACATTGACGATCTCCAGACCATCGCGGATGACTATCTCAAACAACGCAAAGAGGAGATTCGCGTGTGTGAGGGGATTATTGATGAAAAAGTGAAGACGTTGGGAGAAGCGTGGTCCGTCGTGCGTGGTCCGTCAAGTATCACTGGTCAGTCAAACGCGAATGTTCCGTTGAAAAACGTTTCATG
This sequence comes from uncultured Verrucomicrobiae bacterium, assembly GCA_963845665.1. Lineage (GTDB taxonomy): Bacteria > Verrucomicrobiota > Verrucomicrobiia > Limisphaerales > UBA11358 > UBA11358. The sequence goes on along the minus strand of CAWJTA010000003.1, from coordinate 461,440 downwards.
ACAGATTCCTTAACGTAATTCGAAACACGTAACAATGCCTGACTCGCCCATCGTTATAGCCACCCGCGGCAGTGCCCTGGCTCTTGCCCAGGCCAACTTCATCGCGATACAGTGTCGGGAGATTTTTCCACGCCTGCGCTTTGAGTTGAAAATCATTAAGACGACCGGCGATAAAATGCAGAAATCGTCGCTAGTGGAAGGAGGCTTGCCTAAGGGCCTCTTCACCAGGGAATTGGAAGTGGCGTTAATAAAGGGCAAGGCCGATATGGCCGTGCATAGCCTCAAGGATTTGCCGACCGACGTTCCGGCCGGACTTACGGTGGCCGCGACGCCAAAACGCGAGGACGTACGGGACGTCCTTGTATATCGTTCGACCAAATATCTGGCGAAACCCATTCCCGGTAAGGAACAGGACTGGTCTCCCGGCCAAATAGAACTTGGCGGCTTCAAAGCGGGCATCTCCCTTAAGGACTTTCCCAGGGGTACAACCATTGCCACCTGCAGCACGCGCCGAAAAATGCAATTGCTCGCCGCGCGGCCGGATTTGAAGATCGTAGAAATCCGCGGCAACGTTCCGACACGATTGCAAAAAGTGGCCGAACGTCCGGAATTAGACGCTACGGTCCTCGCCCTGGCGGGCCTGTCACGGCTCAATTTCAAAATCCAGCCCGATGGAACTTTGACTGGCGATGCCGTCCCGGACGGGTTGCTGGCGACGCTTTTGGATCTGGAAGTCATGCTCCCATGTGTGGGGCAGGGCGCCATTGGCGTTGAAATCCGCGCTGATGACAAGCGATTGGCCAAAATTTGTAAGCGGTTGAATGACGAAAATACATTCCAGTCCACAGTCGCCGAGCGCGCCTTCTTGCGCTCGATGGGCGGCGGTTGCCAAAGCCCCGTTGCCGCCCATGCCGAAGTGGCTGGTAATAACATTGTTATGCGCGCAGTGTCGTTTCACGATGGAACGGCAAAGCGGGCGGAAATGAAAGCGCCGGCTGGAGACGCCGTTCATTTGGGCCAACGGGTAGCTGCAGAAATCGGTGCATCAGTCTGACCTTCCTCGACTGATTCAACGAATTAGATCGCCCTTTGACAGATCATTAGTCAGGGACTATTGTTGCGGGCGATGTATTACGGCCACAGTAACCGCGATTATCTTTTGCCCAAGGGGTGCAAAGATCTGATTGATGCGATCCATCTGCCTTTCGAGATCCAGGCCGAGGTTACCACGCAAAAGGAAGGTATTATTTTCCGGTTCAAAGTGTCAGACCTGCGGGACGCGGACGCAGACATCGTAATCGAAGGAAGACACTTGCGCATTATTGAAAAATCGACTGACAAAGTCCCCCGTCATAAGGTCCTTTACGTTCCTATCGGGTACAATCTAAGCAAAGCGCTCACTACTTATACAGAAGACGAAGTGCGCATTTTTGTTCCAAAATGCTGAAGGCGGTGGCAGCTCCAGCGCCACTACGCACTCTTCCAAAAAGCATTGTCCCGGCTGAACTGCAGGGCAAAACCCATTCGTCGTAGACAGGTCAAAGTCCATCACGTGAGCGGCCTTTTCCATCAGGCATAAAAAAACGGCACGAATTCTCATTCGCGCCGTCGTTGAAAAATGATTTCGTTTAGCCCTCGGCCTGCGCCGGTTGCGCAGCGTGTTCGGCCTTCATCAGGTTTGAAATGTGGATGGTGCCTTCCCGCTCGACGATTGCGCCGTTCGGGTGTTGCTGGCTTTTGCGCGTATGACGCTTGATCATCTGCAAGCCCTCCACAATGGCCCGCTGCTTCTTTGGAAACACGGCGATGATTTTGCCGCGCTTGCCCTTTTCTTTCCCGGTCAGCACAACCACCTGATCGCCTTTTTTAACGTGAGACTTCATTAAATTTTGATTTTTGAGCGTTAGAATTAAATCACCTCGGGCGCGAGTGAAATGATTTTCATGAATCGCTTTTCGCGCAACTCACGGGCCACAGGACCAAAAATGCGCGTGCCCTTCGGATTCAATTCCTTGTCAATGATGACACAGGCGTTGCGGTCAAACCGCAGGTATGAGCCATCACTGCGGCGGATAATGTGCCTCGTGCGCACGATCACGGCGTCATGGACTTCGCCTTTCTTCACCGTGCCGTCCGGCGCAGCGTCTTTGATGTGGACTTTAATGACATCACCGATGCCCGCGTAGCGCTGATTGCGGCCGAGCACGCCGATGGCCCAGGCAATTTTTGCGCCGGTATTATCGGCAACATCCAAACTGGAACGAACTTGCAACATAAAAATCGATTAAGCAGCCGCTACCGTTTCCCGCGCATTGCGCTCCACGACTTCAACGAGCTTCCATCGTTTGAGTCTGGACATCGGGCGGGTTTCCTCGATGCGTACGGTGTCGCCGATCTTTGCCTCGGCTTTTTCGTCGTGCGCGTAAAATTTCTTGTACGCGGTCACAATTTTTTTGAACTGCGGGTGCGGAAACCGGCGCTGGACCCGGACGATAATCGTCTTGGTCATTTTATTTGAGACCACCTCACCCACGCGTTCCTTGCGCTTGCCGTGCTTTGCGGCGGGAGCGGTTTGAGCGTTCTGTGTTTCTTCAGCCATGATAAAAAATAGATTAATGGATCAACGAATACGGTTCTTCATTTTGCTTTGTTCCGCAATTCGGAAATCCGTGTTTCGACGCGGGCGATGTCCTTGCGAAGGGTCCGCAGGCGCGCCGACTTCTCCAATTGGGCGCTGGCCTGCTGCAGGCGCAGGTTGAACATCTCGTGGCGCAGGTCGCGGCCCAGGGCCCCTAATTCCACCAGCGTCGCATCTTTAATTTTCGAGTCCGAATACTTCATAAAATTCTATCGGCGCGGCCGTTATATCAATGACTGTGCCGTGAAATAAATCGCGTCTTGATGGGCAATTTCGTGGCCGCCAGGCGCAGTGATTCACGCGCGATGGCTTCCGTAACGCCGTCCACTTCAAAGAGCACATTGGCGGGGCGAATTACTGCCACCCACGATTCCAGCGGCGCTTTGCCCTTGCCCATTCGCGTTTCCAGCGGCTTCTTGGTAAACGATTTCTGCGGGAAAATGCGGATCCACATTTTGCCGTGCCGTTTCATATTGCGGGCGATCGCGACGCGGGCAGCCTCAATCTGCTTGGTGTCCATCCAGCAGCGTTCGAGCGCCATGAGCCCATACTCACCGAACGCGACTGTGTTGCCGCTGCGGGCGGTGCCTTTGCGGCTGCCGCGGTGCATTTTGCGATACTTAACTCGTGCCGGTTGTAATGGCATAAAATCTTAAAAATCGAATCAGGCCGACGCAGGGATCGGGGCTTCCGCCGGACGTTGTTCCTGCTTCTTTTGCGGTTTGTTTTCGCCGCGGCAAATCCAGCATTTGATGCCGAGCTTGCCGTAGACGGTAAACGCCTCAGCGAACCCATAATCAATGTTCGCGCGGAGCGTGTGCAATGGCACGCGGCCCCAGTGATATTGTTCCACGCGCGCCAGTTCAGCGCCGCCCAGGCGTCCTGCTGCGCGGACTTTGATGCCTTCCGCGCCAAAATCTTTCGCCGTTTGGAGCGCTTTCTTCATCGCCCGGCGGAACGACACGCGCCGTTCCAATTGCAGGGCGATGTTTTCGGCCACGAGCTGGGCATCCAGTTCCGGCGTTTTTACTTCCACGATGTCCACGTAGACTTCCTTGCCCGTCTTGCGGCTGAGCTCTTCCTTGAGTTTGTCAATCTCCGCGCCTTTGCGGCCGATGACCACGCCGGGACGGGCGGTCAAAATGGTTACGCGGCAGCGGTTGGTGGCGCGTTCGATCAAAATCCTCGGCACCGAGGCCGTCTCCAGCTTTTTCTTGAGCAACTCGCGGATTTCGCGGTCTTCGTTGAGCAATTGGCCGAAATCTTTCTTTGCGGCGAACCACTTTGAGCGCCAGTCCTTGTTGACCGCGACGCGTAAACCGATTGGATTTGTTTTTTGGCCCATATTATTCGTCAGACAAAGTGATCATTACGTGGCAGCGGCGCTTGATGATTGGACCGGCGGAACCGCGCGCCTTGGGGGTGAATCGCTTGATGCTCGTGGCCGTGCCGGCAACTGAAACTTTTACCCGCAACGATTCAGGGGAGAGACGGTTCTGTGAATTTAAAAAGCTTTCGTATTTCTGCAGTTTTCGAGTCAGGGCGTTTCGGCGTTTGTGGTCGCGGGTATTTTCGATTTGTGATTCCAAGTGTCTGACTTCCTGCTGAATCTTCGCCGGGTCCCATTCGTTTCTAAAAAACTCGGCGTTGGCGATGGCGGATTTCAATGTCTTGAAAACAACGCGCGCCCCTTTGCGCGGCACCACGGCCAGGATCGCCTGCGCCTGCTGTGCGGGCAGTCCCTGGATTTGGCGCACGACTTCGCGCATCTTCTGCGCGGACATCGGAATATTCTTTGCAATGGCTTGAACTTCCATAAGGTTATTTCGCTTCCGCCTTGGCTGTGTGCGCGCCGTGTTTCTTGAATGAGCGCGTAAGTGAAAATTCCCCGAGCCGATGGCCCACCATGTTTTCGGTCACGAAGACCGGGTTGAAAATTTTGCCGTTGTGGACGTTAAACGTCAGTCCCACAAAGTCCGGCGTAATCATTGAACGGCGGGACCAGGTTTTAATCGGCGATTTGGACTTGGCGTCCCTGGCCTTCTGGATTTTGACCTGAAGGTGAAGGTCTACGAATGGTCCTTTTTTAATCGAGCGTCCCATAACTATTTAGTCTTAATTGGCAGTCCGTTGCGCCGAACGACGATAAACCGGTTTGAGTATTTGTATTTGGGGCGCGTCTTTCCGCCTTTGGCGATTTTGCCCCAGGGTGATGTCAACTGTTGCCAGCCGCCGCCGGATTTTGATTTGCCGGCGCCACCGCCGTTGGGGTGGTCCACCGGATTGCGCGACACACCGCGGTTGATGGGCCGGATGCCGCGATGCCGCGAGCGTCCCGCTTTGCCTAAAATAATATTTTCGTGTTCCGTGTTGCCGACCTGGCCGATCGTCGCGTAACACTCTTCGTTTACGCGGCGGATTTCGCCCGAGGGCAAACGGATTTGGGCGTAGCCTGCGTCGCGGGACATCAACGTTGCCGCGCCGCCCGCTGAGCGGACCATCTGGCCGCCGCGACCGGGCTCGAATTCAATATTATGAATCGGATGGCCGACCGGAATCGCCTTGAGCGGCAGGGCATTTCCCACTTCAGGCGGGGCAGCCGGGCCGCTGGAAATTTTTTTGCCGACCTGGATACCCGCAGGAGCTATGATATAACGTTTTTCGCCGTCGGTATATTGGAGCAATGCCAAACGCGCCGAGCGCATGGGATCATATTCAATCGCCGCCACCGTCGCTTCCACGCCGTGTTTATTGCGCTTGAAATCTACGTTGCGGATTTTCTGTTTATGTCCGCCGCCGATGCCGCGAGCGGTGACACGGCCGTAATGATTGCGCCCGCCGGACTTCTTGCGAATCTCGACAAGCGATTTCTCCGGCTTGGTCTTGGTAATGTCGCTATAGTCCGCGATCGTAATGTATCGCGTGGACGGCGTTAGCGGTCTAAATGTTTTAACTGGCATAATAAACGCTTTTTAGCGTAAAAGTTTTATCAGCAACTTCGAAGTCAGCAGGCCATCATTCCCGGCTCCTTGGTGGAGCATTCGGTTATCGGTCTGCAAACATGCTGTCCATTCCTTTCAGGGGAAACGGAGCGGTTAACCTATCAGAACCAAAAACGATTGCAAGCGCTTTTTTAAAAATTGTTTGGACCCCGCGTTGCATCAAATTAAAAGACACCGGGGCGGCTAAGGGATGGGAGGTCGAAAGTAGTCGTTGACTCATGGGAAAAAGACACCGGAAAAGACGGTGTTGCATGAACATGAGCCGAGAGATAAAAGATGACCTATTACCGAGATTGCAAACCCGTTACGCCCAGCGGGGCCGGGAAGGCCGGAGCCGGATGCTCGATGAGCTCTGCCACGATTATCACTACGAACGGAAGTACGCGATTAAGCTGTTGCGGGGGAAGCTGCCTGAGCCCAGCGGGCGTAAGAAGCCCGGTCCGAGTCGACAGTACGCGGAGATTGAGCCGATTGTGCGAGCGATCTGGTTGGCGGCGGAACAGCCCTGCGGCAAGCGGTTGGCGCCGGCACTGCGGGTTTGGCTACCGCATTATGAGCGACGGTTTGGCCGGCTCGGGAGTGGGCGGAGGGAGCTGATCAAGAGCATCAGTTCTGCGACGTTAGATCGATTGCTGGCTGGGGCTCGGGCCGCACATCCTTTGCGTGGCATGAGTGGCACCAAGCCCGGCAGCCTGTTGCGGACGGAAATTCCCATTCGGACGGACAACTGGGACATCCTGGTGCCTGGCTTTTTGGAAGCCGACACGGTAGCCCACTGTGGACATAGTTTGGCTGGAGATTTTATCTGGAGCACGATCTTTACGGATATTTTCAGTGCCTGGACGGAGGGGCGAGCTGTATGGAATAAGGGTGCGGCCGGGGTGGTGGCCGCGGTGCAAAGTGTGGAAGCCCAACTGCCCTTCGAGTTGCTGGGCTTTGACAGTGACAACGGTAGCGAGTTTCTGAACCATCATTTGCGGGATCATTTTGCATTAAGAGCCAAGCCCGTGGGCTTCACCCGTTCGCGCCCCTACCATAAGGACGACAACGCACACGTCGAGCAGAAGAACTGGATGTGGCCACGCCAACTACTGGGCTATGGACGATTAGAGCGGGCGGAGTTGGTTGGGCCGATCAACGAACTGTACCAAAAGGCGTGGGGGCCGCTGATGAACTTCTTTCTGCCGAGTTTGAAGTTGAAGAGTAAATGGCGCGAACGCAGCCATTGGCGAAAGCGATACGAACCGGCGCAAACAGCCTATCAACGGCTGATCGATTGCCCGCGGCTCAATCGCCAGGAGCGGCGAGAGTTGCGCGATCGCTTTGAAAGTTTGGACCCGTTTAAACTGAAGGAGGAAGTAGAGCGAGGACTGAGCAAAATTTTGGCGGCGGAAGTCGCGCCGAGCCCTTCGGGCGGTTCCGCTCCGCGGCGAGGCGCTGGCGCGCCTCACCGCTACGCTCCACCGCCCGAAGGGCGCTCTCCCGCAAGGGAGTTGACACCCATCATACGATAAACAAAAAACTATGGGTTAACGACGACACCTTCGGTGTCTTTTTCCCGTGATGCAACGGGACCCATCGGCATCCTCAACAATTCTCAAATCGCAAGCCCTGCCGAGGAACCGAAGATGGCAGGGACCGCGCGCTGTCACCGCCCGTATAGCGGGACGAATATGCGCGGAACAATATCCGGCCAGGCTCGTAGCGCCGCTACACCCGGGCGCGGACAGCCTGGAGCGCTGTCCCTTCCATAGCCCATCGAAAAGAGGTGCTTGCATCGGCCATAATACTTCCATTCAATGAACGCAGACCGTGACCTCAAACCGCCAGTCTGGTCTATTTCCTGTGATTGAAGCGCGCCAACTGACAAAATTTTTTCGCGATCGAAAGCAAGGCAACATTCGCGCTGCGGACGGCATTCAGTTTCGCTGCGAACCGGGACAGATTTATGGGTTGTTGGGCGCCAATGGCGCGGGCAAGACGACTACATTGCGGTTGTTGGCAACATTGCTCAGGCCCAATTCCGGGACGGCAACTGTCGCCGGCTACGACATTGTCCGCGAGCCGGACAGTGTTCGCGCGCGTGTGGGATTTATCTCCAGTGGCACGGCGCTGTATGGCCGGTTGACCGCGCGCGAAACGGCCGAATATTTCGGCCGGCTTTATGGGGTTGGCGAGGACGACTTACGACGCCGAATTCATGAATTGTTTTCCAGGCTCGAAATGGGCGGATTCGAAAACCGCCGTTGCGACAAGCTCTCCACCGGGATGAAACAGAAAGTATCCATTGTCCGGACCCTGATTCACGACCCGCCGGTGATGATTTTTGACGAACCCACAACGGGGCTGGACGTGATGACCGCGCGCACCATCGTCCAGTTCATCCGGGACTGTCGCCAGAACGGCAAGACGGTGATTCTTTCGACCCATGTGATGAGCGAGGCTGAGAAACTATGCGACCGGATCGGCATTATTCATCACGGCCGATTGCGTGCGGAAGGCACCCTGGAACAGCTGCGAGCCCGGTTTCAGGTAACGGACCTGGAAGACGTCTTTATCCGATCCATGGAGGTCACCTCATGAACTGGCGCATGATTCGGACCGTCTATGGCAAGGAAATGCGCGATTCCCTGCGCGACTATCGCGCCATTATTTCCATGATCGCGGTTCCTGTGTTGGTCATACCGCTCTTGATGTTCGGCATCGGCTCATTGGCGGTCAAGACCATGACCAAAGCGCAGAGCGAGGTCCCGCGGATAATGATCATCGGCGGCGAAAATTCACCGAATGTGCTTTCGGCGTTGCGCGAGGGCAGCTTCAAGATCGTTCCGACAACCGCCGATTTTACGAATCAAATCGTGCAGAAACAGGTGCGGGCCGTCGTCAGTCTGCCCCCGGATTTTGACGCGATGGTCCAGCGCGGAGAACAGCCCAATGTGAACATTTACGAGTATCAAACCGATGTGGCTTCCGGTTTGGCGGCGCAAAAGCTGAACGCCTTCTTCAGAAACCTGAGCGACACGACCGTGCGAGAACGTCTCACAAGCCGGAATGTTCCGGTCGAAATCCTGCGACCCTTTGCAATTCAACAGCAGAATGTCGCGCCACCGGCGAAAGTCGGCGGCAGCATTCTGGGCCGGATCCTTCCTTATATCATCATCACCCTCTGCCTGACGGGCGCCATTTATCCGGCGATCGACGTCACCGCCGGTGAAAAGGAGCGCGGAACGATGGAAACCATTCTTTGCTGTCCGGTCGCCCGAATCAACCTGGTGCTGGGAAAGTTCCTGACAGTCTTTACCATTTCCATCGCGACGGTCCTCCTGTCGTTGTCCAGCATGTGTGCAACCTTCGAAGCGGCTAAAACGGTTTTCGCGCATTCGATGTCACGGAAACCTGTGTTCAATATTGCCACGATCGATTTCGTCAGCCTGTCCGGCGTGTTTGTGATGATGCTTCCGGTGGCCGTGATGTTGTCCGCATTCATGTTGATGGTTGGTTTGTTTTCGAAAAGTTTCCGCGAAGCGCAAAGTTATGCCGGCCCGTTGATGATTCTGATGATCGTGCCTACCTTGCCGGCTCTACTGCCTGGGACGGAGCTTACCTCCAAACTCGCCCTCGTGCCGTTGACGAATGTCAGCCTCGCCTGTGGTGAAATGATGTCGGGTATCTGGCACTGGAACTACATCCTGCTCATTTTTGGATCAACCTCCGTGTACGCGATCGTCGCGCTGGCGGCCACGGTGTGGATGTTCCATCGCGAGGGAGTGATATTCAGGTCGTAATAGCTGGCAGCCTGTTAGGGCGAAATGGCCCGGTAGAAGCGTTTGGAGTAATTTCTCCATTGTGGGTCGCTGAAGTACCATGAACCGCTCGTGACGATGTTTGTCTGCAACGGAACCCACACTGCATGTGACACGTTTGTGCAGCTCTCCACGACCACACTTTGACCGCTGGCCCAATCGACGAAGAACGAAAATTGATTTGTTCGCACCGCGCTGGACGTGATTTGCGGCAGCCAGGGCGCCGTGGGAATACCGTCAAACATTGTGCTCCAGCCGGACGTCCCCGGCAGATAATAGGCGATCGCCTCATTATCATCTGCAAACACATCTGAGTTCATAGCGGGCGCGTTGCCTATGAAATAAACCCCCTCAAGGTTGGAACAATAGTCGAAAACCTCGAACCCGATGCTGGTAATGCCCGAGCCAATCACGACGTTCGTCAGGCTGAAGCAATCGTAGAATACGAAGAATCCGAGGTCTGTGACACTGTTGGGGATGGTAATGCTGGTAAGGCTATAACACTGCTGAAATGCCGAATCCCCAATGCTCTGTAAGTTGGAGTCGAGGCTTATGCTGGCCAGATTGTAAGCATCCATAAACGCATAGGCCCCCACATTCGTCACACTGTTGGGAACCGTGTAGGACGTTCCACTGCTGCCGGCTGGGTACAGGACAAGCGCGGTCTGGTTCTTGTTAAATAAGACGTTCCCCACACTGGTGAAATCCGGATTGCCTGCTGCTACCGCAATCGTCGTTACACTGGGACACGCCAAAAACGCCTGGTACATAATATTCGTCACGCCCGTCCCAATCGTGATATTCGTCAACGCGCCGCATTCGGCAAACGCATCGCCGCTGATAACCGTAATGCTGTTGGGGAAAGTGATGCTGGCCAGGGCGGAGCAGTTCTCGAATGCCGCGCCTCCAATGATGGAAACGTTGGTGCCGATCGTGACACCGGTCAAGTCGCGACAAGCATAGAATGCCTCCATCCCGATGTTCGTGACGGTCATGGGCATGATATAAGAGGTAGCGTTGCCCACGGGATATTGGATGAGGGTGTCCTGGCTCTTGTCAAATAAAACGCCCGCCATGCTGCTATACGCGAGATTGTTTGTATTCACCGTGATTGCTGTCAGGGCCGGACAGTCATAAAACGCGTAGGTCTCGATCGTGCTGACATTGGTGGAGATGGTCACGCTCGTCAGATTCGCGGAATCATAGAACGCATAGATCCCGATATTCGTAACGGCGTTGGGAACTGCGTAACTTCCTGCTTTGCCCTCCGGAAATCCAATCAGTGTCGTTTGGTTCTGGTTGAATAAAACTCCCGCCGCGCTGCTGAAATCCAGATTGTTCGTTGCCACTATAATGTTCGTCAGGCTGTTGCAATCGAGAAACGCATCGAACGCAATGTTGGTGACGCTGGCGGGGAGCGTGACACTGGTCATCGTGGAATACGAAAATGCCTGGTCCGCGATGTTGGCGACGTTGGTCCCGACCGTGACGCTCGTCAGGGTGGAATTATTAAAGAATGCCGCGTCACCAATGCTCGTGATGCGCAGTCCATTCGTCGCGTTGGGAATGACTACCGCGCCGCCGGGACCGGTGTATTGTGAAATGTTCAGGGAACCATCGCTGTTAGTGGTAAATGTGTATTGGGCCTGCACGATCAAGGGGAACACCAGGAACAGGAGAAGCAAGAGGAGTCTGGCCGCGCAGACAATCTTCGATATTTCCAGCTTTTTCATACTGCATCGGTTTTCCATGAAAACCAATCTTAAAACGAACAAAAATGGGGAGCAGTTGCAGTGCCAGTGAAACAGTCGCTGTTTTTAGAGCCTTTTTCGTAAGCCCGGCAGGGCTGACCTCCCGGTCGGCCAAAATACACATAACATGTGCCTCAAATTCGTACGGCCCGTCTTGAGTACGCTTGACTAATATTGTGCCGGATAGGCACCTTACTGATTGTCAAAAATGACTTCACCGGGCGCTTGAATCAGTTGGAACCGGCACCGGTGATGCTATTGAATCAGTATGAGCAAACTCGAGGAAGCACGAATGAAACTCCGGGGCGAACTGGAGGCGCCGACGGCGTTGCGGCGATTCGGCAGTGGATGGATTAGCGGTGTACTTGGATTGGTGCTGAGCATCGCCGGATTATTGCTTGTGATTTCATTGATTGCTCCGGGGATATTTGCGATTCCACAGACGCAGACACTTCGGGACAATCCCTGGTACCGAATCTCCATTCATTTCACGCTGATCGCCGCATTTGCCCTGTCCGCGCTGAGCCTGGTTCTGCGGCGGGAACGGACACTCGGTACGTGTGGTGTGGCAATCACGCTCTGCGCCGCGCTGATTGGAGGCTCGCAGGCGACGGCGGCGGTCTCGGGCCGGATGCCGCTGTTCTTTGGCGTGGATTTTTTTGTCCTGAATGTCCTGTTCACCGGTTTTCTGTTCATTCCACTCGAACGGATTTTCGCGCACAAAGATGAGCAGCCGATATTTCGAGAAGAATGGCGCGAGGATTTGTTTTATTACCTGGTTAGCAGCCTGATGGTACAGGTGCTGACGTTTTTGACTTTTTTACCGGCGAAATCGATTTTGGCAGTCACACCGTTGACTGACGTCCGGGCTTGGGTGGTAAAGCTGCCGTTCGCCGTGCAATTTGTCGTGATCATGCTCCTGACGGATCTGGTGCAATACTGGGTCCACCGCGCGTTTCATCGGGTGCCGTGGCTGTGGAATTTTCATTCCGTCCATCATTCGGCCCGGAGCATGGATTGGATGGCCGGGGCGCGAATGCATTTTCTTGAAATCCTGGCCTTGCGCAGCATGACGGTTATTCCCATGTATATCCTCGGTTTCAGTGCTGCCGCTATGAACACCTACGTCTTTATGGTTTACCTCTATTCGACGTTTGTTCACGCCAATTTGGGCTGGCGTTTTCCTGTGATTGAAAAAATTCTCGTCACGCCGCGATTTCATCACTGGCACCACGGGATCGAGAAGGAATCGATAGACGTTAATTTCTCGATTCATTTTCCGTTCCTCGACCGGATTTTTGGCACCTATCATCTGCCGAAAGACCAGTGGCCCAGTGAATACGGCTTGCCCGGGCATCCGGTTCCGAACGGCTATCTGTCGCAGTTTAAATACCCGTTCAGGCGCAAACCGAAGACACCGCAGGAAACTGATTGAGGCAAAGGTTCGGTGTCCAGCCTTTAGGCTGTTCCGGCGCATGCCAAGGCGCGGACACGAACTGAAGCTATTTGCTCTCTATCTTGATCCGATCCACATTTTTCCAGCGAATGGTGAACGTGTCCGTGCCGACCAGAATCTTCACCTGGTCATCATTCAGATCGGTGATCACGGCGTGTTTGGCAGCGACCACCGGATTCAGCGCAGAGATGTCCACAGTATCGCCAACTTTCACGCCGTAGTGGCCGGAGACAACCGCCGCGGCCGGTGCCGTGGCCGTGGTCGAGGGCCGATCCGGAAGGTCCGGTTTCCTGCTAAAGCCCGTTCTGAAAATGAACCAGCAAAGAATTCCGGCGGCCAATGCCAGGCCGGCCATGCATCGAATCCAATTTTCATCAAACCGCCGGTCTCGCGCCCGTTCCGAGCCGTTATCGAGGACTACATTTTTTGCAACTATGATTGGGTCATCTGGCATAATTTGCCATATGGACAGCAGCCAATGTACCAAAAATCACTCCACGGTCACGCTCTTGGCCAGATTCCTCGGCTTGTCCACGTCGCAACCCCGCTCCAGGGCGATATAGTACGCGAGCAATTGCAACGGCACGACGGCGAGGACCGGGTAAAGTTGTTCGGCGATTTGGGGCAGATAAACCACGTCATCTACCGTTTTCCTGATCTGTTTGTCGCCTTGGGTCGCTAGCGCGATGACCGGACCTTTGCGGGCGCGAATCATGGCCAGGTTTGCAACGGTCTTTTCGTACATCGCATCTTTCGGCACGAGAAAAACCGTGGGCGTTTTTGGGTCAATCAGAGCGATCGGTCCGTGTTTCATTTCGGCGGCGGAGTAACCTTCGGCATGGACGTAGGAAATTTCCTTAAGTTTCAGCGCGCCCTCGAGCGCGATCGGAAACATGCGTCCGCGTCCGAGGAAAAAGAAATCGCCGGCTTTGGCATATTTACGGGCCAGCTTTTTTAAGGCAGCGGTCTGCGCGAAGATGTGTTCAATCTGCCCGGGCAGCGATTCCAGGGCACGGAGGATTGGGAGCGCGTGGCCGCGGGAAAGATTTCTCATGCGGCCCAGATATACGGCGAGCAGAGACAAAACGACCAGCGTTGAGACAAAGGCCTTGGTCGAAGCCACGGCAATCTCCGGCCCGGCATGCATGTAAATGCCGCCGTCGGCCTCACGCGCAATGGCGCTGCCGACCACGTTCACGATGGCCAGGGCCTTGCGTCCGCGCCGTTTCGCCTCACGCAACGCCGCCAGCGTGTCCGCCGTCTCGCCTGATTGCGAAAGCGCCAGCAACACAGTGTTCTTTTCCAAAGGCGCGTTTCGATAACAAAATTCGTGGGCGAATTCGACTTCCACCGGAATGCCGGCGAGTTCCTCGATGAGATATTCGCCCGCCAGGGCCGCGTGCCAACTTGTGCCGCTGGCGGCGATGACAATGCGGTTAATCGAGCGCAATTCATTATCACTCAGGTTTAACCCGCCAAATTTCGCCGTCGCGTTTTTAAAATCCAGACGGCCGCGCAATGCATTCTGAATCGTTTGCGGCTGCTCAAGAATTTCCTTGAGCATAAAGTGCGCGTGATCGCCGCGCGCCGCATCCTCATGGCTGAACTCCAAGCGGGTGATTTGAGTTTTGGCGGTGTCCGTGCCGAGATTTGAAACATTGAAACGTCCCGCGGTTACCGTGGCCACGTCATAATCGTTGAGATACACGACTTTCCTGGTATGCGCGACGATGGCATTGGCGTCGCTGGCCAGGAAATGTTCGCCCTTGCCGATGCCGATGATGAGAGGTGACCCGCGTCGGGCGGCGATAATTTTGTCCGGTTCATCCGAGCAAACGACCCCGATTCCGTAGGTGCCGATGACATCGCGCAACGCCTGGGAGACAGCCTGGGTTAAGGCATCGTTGGTCGCGCCGTCGCGAGCCTTGGCGCGTTCATAATAATCGCCGATTAAATGCGCCAGGATTTCGGTATCGGTATCTGATTTAAATTGATGCCCTTCGCGCAAAAGCCGGGTTTTGATGGCATCGTAGTTCTCGATGACGCCATTATGGACCACCGCGATGCGTCCGGACGCGTCCACGTGCGGGTGACAGTTTTTATCCGATGGCACGCCATGGGTTGCCCAGCGTGTGTGGCCAATGCCGAGGTTTCCTGAAACTGGATTCGCACCGAGAAATGTGGCCAATCCTGCGTCAATTCTGCCCATCTTTTTGCGAACGAGGAGGTCGGCCTCCTGGAGCACTGCCAGCCCCGCGCTGTCGTAGCCGCGATATTCCAGCCGCCGCAGTCCTTCAATCAGGATGGGTGAAGCGGGTTTTTTTCCGACGTATCCGATTATGCCGCACATGGTCTGCTTAAGGAAAAAGGAAAAAGGAAATGGGAAAAAGGAAAAAAAGCATTTTTAATAGCCACCGGATGTTTTCTGAGGTTGACAGGACTCGCAACTGGTGGATGAAGCGGTATTCATTGATGACGTCTGGTTATCCGTAACATGCGTAACATTGTTCAGGGCCAAGGACTTAAGTAGTAACAAAATGGTAACCGACAGGTAACAACCAGCGCAAGTATCTCAATTCAAAATACTTAAGCCGTAACACCTCTGTGGCGGCAGCGCTAATTACGAGCGATCCCCCCGGTCTTTCAAACAAAAGAAAAGCGCTACGAAAATAGCAGCAAGCGCTGCCCGCTCTGCATACAAAAGAACCGGAGTTAGCGCACCGCCCTCGTCATAAAGAACCGGCCGCCAATAGGGCGAAATCGCGTAATCGACCTTGTCGCCATTCTGAACGCGCCATGGAACAAAGAGCAATGCCAGCAAAATTATCGGGGCCATCGTATAGGTCAAAATGCGTTGTCCTTGATTCATGGCTTCAACGTCTTCCGACGAGTAATCTCAAGCTATTCATTACCACGACAACCGTGCTACCTTCATGCCCAACGACGCCGATTGTTAATGGAATTTTGCCCAGCATGGCCAGCGTCACCAAAACGGCCACTGTGCCCAGGGAAATGAACAGGTTCCAACGGATGATTGCGCGCGCGCGGCGGCTGAGCCGGAATGCGGCCAAAAAGTTTTCCAGCTTATCATGCATCAAAACCACGTCTGCCTGTTCGAGTGCGGCGTCCGCCCCGCGCGCACCCATGGCGATGCCGATATGCGCCGCCGCCAAACTAGGCGCATCGTTCACGCCGTCGCCCACCATAGCCACGCGATCGCGCGCGCTTAATTCACGGATGGCGGCGACCTTTTCCTCCGGCTTCAACTCCGCGCGCACGTCGTCCAGGCGCAGGCGCTCTTTCAAATCTTGCGCCGCCGATTTTCTGTCGCCGGTCAGCACAACGGTCCGCAAATGTTCGCGGCGCAGTTGGTCCACCAGCTCACCCGCTTGGGGGCGAATGTCGTCGCGCATCAGGACCCGCCCCAGCAGTTCGCCGCAGGAAATCCAAATCTCGGAAACGCCGGGCTGCGTTTCGGGGATAGCGGGTATGGAGGCCTTGCCATTGAAAGTAAGAATCCAGTCGCGCTTTCCCAACAGAACATCTTTCCCGTTCCATTTTGCACTCAAACCGCTGCCGGTAATGGATTCAAACCGGGCCAGCGAGAGCGGTTCAATGGCCTGTTGTTTGCCGTACAATGTGATTGCGCGCGCCAGGGGATGTGTGGAGAGCCGTTCGAGCGAGTAAGCCAGCCGCGCCACTTCCATTTCCCGTCCCTGCGGAAAACTCTCGACCGTCTCCACCCGCAATTCGCCCGTCGTCAGCGTGCCAGTCTTATCCAGCGCCACAGTATTGATTTCGGCGAGTTTCTCCACTGCCGCGCCGCCTCGAAATAAAATCCCGTGCCGCGCGCCAAACGCGATTGCGGCCAGGACCGCCGACGGAATGGATAGAACCAGCGCGCAAGGCGAGGAAACTACCAGCAACGTCATCGTTCGGTAAAATGCACTCCGTGCGCCTCCAACATCTGCAAACGCGTGCAAATGAAATCCGAGCCACCAAACGAAGAACATGGCCAGCGAAAGGCCCAGGACGAAATACGTGTACCCGGTGCTGAATTTGTCCGCAAATTGCTGGGCCGGCGCTTTTTGTTGCTGCGCTTCGCGGATGAGTTTGATGATGCGCTGGAGGGCGCTCTCCGAGGCGGGTTTAGAGACAATGATTTCGACCGCGCCCCATAAATTAATCGTTCCTGCCAGGACCGTTTCGCCAATTTTCTTTTCCACGGGCGCGGATTCGCCCGTCAAATTCGATTCGTCGGCCGCGGTCGCGCCTTTAGCGACTTCGCCATCAATGGGGAATTGCGCGCCCGGTTTAATGAGCAATCGCATGCCTGAGCGGATTTCTTCGACGCGCATCTCGCGTTCGCCACCCAGGCGATCGATGACGGTTGCGAATTTTGGGGCATCCCGGAATAGGGAACGGATTTCCTTTTGCGTGCGGCCCAGTGCGAAATGTTCCAATGCGCCGGAAAGTGAGAAGAGAAAAAGCAGCGTTGCGCCCTCCGCCCAGGCACCGATACACGCCGCGCCCACGGCCACGGCAATCATCAGAAAATGCACGTCTATGGCCCGCTTCTGCAACCGTTCCCAGATCTCCTCAATTTGATAAAAACTGCCGGCCACGTACGCCGCGGCGTAAAGAGCGATTTTGTATGGGTGAAGCGCCAAAGCGCCCGCCAGCGCAAAAATGCCGCACAAAATGGCGGCCGCCATTTGCGCCTTCCATTCGTCGATATGCTCCTCCACGTGCTCGGCGCTTTCGAGAAAATCAACATCTCTGGGCACGACCCGGGGCAGCGGCATGTCACGCCAGCGCCAGAACGCAGGGGCGGTGGGGCAGGTGGCCCGGGAGATGGTGGTGTTGCCGCCCTGGCGGCGAATCACAACGTTGCGCCGTTCGTTCGCGGAAAGCGGTGTTTCACAGACGTCGCAATTGGCTGAACCCTCCAATAATCCGCAGGCGCGGTTGTCGTACGCGCCGTGGATTTTCTCAGTCACACGCTGCGTCAAGCTTTCAACGCCGGCGTGTGGCATGCGCCCAAGCGTGGCGACTGAAATTTTTTCGTGCGAAGGATCCAGCGTAACCGCCTCCAGGCCCGTTTCATTGGCCAGGGCATCCACGACAGAGCGCGCCAGACATTCGCGGCCTGTCTTCGCAGAAGAGTGGCCGTCCGCGTTTCGGCGGTCGGGCTGAACTATGTTTTCGGCCACTTTCATTCTCCTATTTTTTACCATATTGGCCCGCTTGAGGCGAGCACCATGAGCGGGGATTAATGAATTGATGGATGAATGGATATTTGGGCAGTAACTCGGGAGTTCGCAGACGTTCACTGGAGGTCCTTCGTTTAATCGGAATGGGTGTGCCTGGTTCAGGCGAATAGATGGGAGTTTATGGGCCGGTTTCTGCCGGAGTCTTACAGACGATGATATCTGCGCTCGTCGTGCCTGCCGGCGCGTTCGAGAAAGTAATCTCCACTGTGGCGTTGGCTCCCGGTTCCCCAAAGATGTAAAATAAATAATGGGTATTCGGAATGTATCCAATGAAAGATGTTCCGCCGCTGCTGGTATCGATGCCGAAGATTTGTGTGCCCGGCTTGCTGGAAGACTTGAGGCGGACGGAACCCGTATTCGCATTGTTGGTCAGGGCATTCCAGACTTCGATCGGGCATTGAATACCGATGTCATTCGGATCGCCACTTAATGAATGGATTTCAACGTCGAGAGGTTGGTTTTTCTGAATCTCAACAGGAATTCTTTGGCGCACAAATCGTTCGCCGGGCTGTTGTCGTCCACAGGAAGACAGGATGGTTGCCATCACGAACACCGCTATCAGTCGCAATGCAACTTTCATGTTTGATTTATAAGATGCACTCTGGCCCGCGAAGTTCAAATGGAAGCCGTTGACCATTTTACATCCGGTTCTCGCTTCTTTTGTTGGGCAGCAAGTCCGCTGGAGGCAAAAAACGACACCATGAATAACATAATCATAATGCACAAAGCCGGGGAGGTCTCTTATGCCAACTGAAAAACGCCCGCCCCTTCCACCATTCAGCCTGGAATCGGCACAGATGAAAGTGCGGCTGGCAGAGGATGGCTGGAACACTCGGAATCCTGAAAAAGTCGCCCTCGGCTATTCGCCGGATTCCCGGTGGCGCAATCGCGCGGAGTTCATCAATGGAAGACAGGAAATTGTCGCATTTCTGAAACGGAAATGGGCGAAGGAACTCGATTACCGCCTGATCAAGGAACTTTGGGCCTTTGGTGGAAACCGTATCGCGGTTCGCTTTGCGTACGAATGGCACGACGATTCTGGAAACTGGTTTCGTTCCTATGGCAACGAGAATTGGGAAATCGATGAGAATGGACTGACGCGTTTGCGGTACGCCTGCATCAATGACCTTCCAATCACCGAATCCGACAGGAAATATCGCTGGCCGCAAGGGCGGCGTCCGGATGACCATCCTGGTTTGAGTGAACTGGGTTTTTAATTTCTACAAATACCGCAGAGGCTTTGCCATGGGAAACGTGTTGGGCAAATGGCGAATTTCACGAACTTTGCCGTCGGTCATGAGGACCTCGACGATGTCAAAGCGGGTTTTCACCTTTGGATTTTTCAGCAATTGCAAATAGTCCAGGGAACATTGGGAAAGCCGTCGACGACGTTCGGCATCCACGGCCGCGGCCGGCCGGGACCATTCTTCGGAGGAGCGCGTTTTGACTTCGGTGAAGACGAGGCAATCGCCGTCACGAAATATCAAATCGATCTCGCCTCGCGGCGACCGGAAATTGGCTGCGAGAAATTTCAGGCCTTGTTTTTTTAGAAATTTCTTTGCGGCTATTTCGCCCAGGGCACCGGCGCGTAAGTGGGCGGGCCGGGTTCCGGCAATGCGGGCTTTGAGTTTTGCGAACAGGCTCATTTTCGTTGAAGCGTTGAGATGGTTGGCTTTCGTACGTCACCATGAGCCCACACCTCACCCTGACCCACTCCCCTCCCATCCGATGGGAGCGGAGAGGGAACAGCCTCGGAACATCGCGAGTTATTCGGACAGTCGTCGGCTGCCACCAGCTCCGGGTTCACGGCGCGAAACGATCCCGGGAGGGACTTTCAATGTTTCGACGTTTTGAAAAAGGTCCGGCTCCGGTGGCTTGATGGGCGCAAAGCTTTTGCGATGGATGGCGCAGGGGCCGAGTTTTTCCAGCGCGGCAAAGTGTTGAGGTGTGGAATAGCCTTTGTGGTGGGCAAAACCGTAACCAGGATACTGCTTGTCCAGTTCGCGCATGATGCGGTCGCGGGTGACTTTGGCCAGCACGCTCGCGGCGGCGATGGAATAGCTCCTGGCGTCTCCCTGCACCAGTGCCGTTTGCGGATAGGTCAACCACCGAATCCGCAGGCCATCCACTAAAACGTGGTCGGCGCGCGGCTGCAACTGCTCCAGTGCCCGGTTCATGCCCTGCCAGGCCGCCTGCCGGATATTGATGCGGTCAATCGTCTCGACGTCCACAACGACGACGGCAAAATGAATTTCCGGATTTGACTGGATGCGCTCAAAGAATTTTTCCCGGTCATCTTCGTCCAATTGTTTGGAATCATTCAGGCCACGGAACCTGGATGGCAATCCCGTTTCCAGCCAGTTTGCGGGGAAAATAACCGCCGCGGCGACCACGGGTCCGGCGAGCGGGCCGCACCCGGCTTCGTCCACTCCGGCTACCCGCGCATGTCCTTTTTTCCAAAGGTCACATTCATGCGAAAGTCGGTTCCAATATTTAACGGCCACAGCCAAAGGGAAGTTTTTTTCAAGGTCGCTGTCAAAGCAAAGTTGTTCACATCACACGTTGAAACGATAAAGCCCGGATTTTGCATTTGGACATTAGTCGTTTCGATTGTTCCACGCAAACATCACAGTCTCAGGCGTTTTGAGCTAATAATTTCAATTGCGTTGCATTAGGAATGCACAAGAGTTTTTTGGCGTTCGCACCGAAATTCAGCCATGAGGCTGACCGTGTCCGCTGGAGAGAAAGAAGAAGTGCCGCAGATCAGAATCGCGGTGGCAGCGCCACTTGCGATCTCGCGCGGTTTCGCAATCAGCGGCTGATTCATGGGCGTCGCTACCCCGGGCTGCGCTCCCGGAGTCGCTTGCCCGGGGCTACATATATTTCACCCCTCTGGGGTTTCAGTTTGCGGCTGCGCCGACAGATAGGATTTATCCCTCAACTTTCCTTGGGCCTAATGCAAAATCTGGGTTAAAGTGTTAAAGGGTAGGGACGGCGCGCGCCGTTCCTACCACCGTCCGATAATCCAAAAATCCACGATCCCCTTAGTCGGTCCGTTTTCTTACGATGGCCCATTGCGGGCTGACGGCGAGCGGTTGAATCGTTCCATCCGGATCGAATTGCAAAGGTGCGCCCCAATACTGAGAGTCATGGCCGCGCATTCCGTCCCTGGCACTGAACCAGCCATCGGCCATCCAGATATAGAGACTGTTGCCGTTGACCATCGGAATTTGTGCCACCCATGTCTGTTGGCCACGTATAAAAGGACGCTTTTTAGTCGGGCGCACGTAATTACTCAAACCATCCGCGCCGTTCGTTCGTTCTCCGCCGTTTTCGTAGGTTTGATCGTTGCTGGCCTGCACGGTATCATGGCCTGATTGATGATTGATTTCCCCGCCGAAAGCGTACGGGCCGAACGGCGATGACGACATTTCCACGGCCACTTCGGCGCCTTGCGGGCAGGCCGCGCAAAGCGTTCCGGCGAGGATATAATAGACGTCCCTCCTGCGAAACATCAACGGGGCCTCGACGCCATACCCAATAAAGCTGCTGGTCTGGCCGCTCGTATCTGTAAAATCCGCGGTCAAACGCTCCACGCGCAGGGCGTAATCGTTGGCTATGTCCGTATAGAGATAATAACCGGTCCCGTCATTATCCACGAACAGACTTCCGTCACCCGGACTGGAACCGGACAAGTGCGCCCGCCGGTTGACAACCACAAAGGGTCCCGTCGGACTGTCACTCACTGCCACACCCGCATTGCCCTTCCATAATTTTTCGTACCAATTATACCAAAGTACGTACTTCTTCGTCTTTGCATTGAAAACAACGTAAGGCCGATAATAAACGCCTTTTTGCGGATTTTTGAGCAAGTTGCCTCGATCGGTCCAGTCCCTGAGATTTGGCGAACTATAGACGGAAAACGGGACGTTCCAAACCGTGTCCACCTGGTTTGTGCCGAGTCTCGAGCCATAAAGATAATAAGTACCATTGAAAATCTGAAGGCAGCCTCCATGCGCGTCAATCATATGGCCGTTCAGGTCACGGCGGGGGGCCATATTGTCTATCGTGATTTTCTCGTACTTTGGCTTGTGAGAGCAGGAAACGATCGAGGACGAGCGGCAAAATGCACGCCACCAAATGTCCATAAAATTTCAATTTGTGCGGCGGCATTTTGGCCATAGTATCGTGCCAATCAAGCCGGTCAAGTCGCGTTGGATCCTGGCATTGGTTTTTTGGTGGCGCAACCGGGTGGTCGGACAATGTATGATGCATGTTCTGCCCGTCCTGCAATTGCGGGAGGCGGGTGACGGCGATGGCAGCGCCACTGGCGAAGAGCGCCGCCGCTACCTACCCGATTTGGGGGTTGATTTTGGAGTCGGCGACTGCCAGTGTTTTCGCCTCAGTGTAAAATAAAATATTACAGGCACGAATCATTATGAAAGTTAAAGGCTCAATCGCTCAATTTGTGGGTTATTGTCTGGCAACTATGGCCACGGTCACTTTGCATGCGGAAAATACGCCAGTTTATTTGGACCCGTCCCAGCCCGTCGAAGCGCGTGCGACGGATCTCCTCTCGCAAATGACCCTCGATGAAAAAATCGGCCAGATGGTTCAGGCCGATCTGGCTTGTGTCACCAATCTTGCCGACATCCAAACCTACGGATTTGGCTCCATGTTGAGCGGTGGTGATTCCAAGCCCGTCGGCGCGAATAATCCTGAAAATTGGTTGAACACGGTCAATAATCTCCAATCGTGGGCGCTGAAGACACGATTGAAAATTCCAATGATTTACGGCATTGACGCCGTCCACGGGCACAACGACGTAATTGGGGCGACGCTCTTCCCGCATCACATCGGCATGGGCGCGACGCACAATCCGGCGCTCATGGAACAGGCCGACCGCGTCACGGCTCTGGAAGTGGCCGGCACAGGCATCCGCTGGGCGTTCGCGCCGTGCATCGCCGTGGTGCAGGATGAGCGCTGGGGACGCACTTATGAAAGCTATGGACAGGACCCGGGGCTGGTTTCTGAATTGGGCGTCGCTTCGATAAAAGGGTTCCAGGGTGACCAGCTTTCTTCCAATTCGTGGTCGGTGCTGGCCTGTGCAAAACATTTCATTGGCGACGGCGGCACGCAAAACGGAAAGGACCAGGGCAACACTGTCTGCGACGAAGCCACGCTCGACCAGCTCTTTCTGCCTCCTTACAAGGCTGCTGTGGATGCCGGCGTGGGTTCCATCATGGTTTCGTATAGCAGTTGGAACGGCCTCAAAATGCACGCCAACAAACACCTTTTGACCGACGTGCTCAAAGGCCAGTTGGGATTCAAAGGTTTCCTGGTCTCCGACTGGGCGGCTATCGATCAAATCTCGCCCAACTACAAAACCGACGTCGAAACTTCCATTAACGCCGGCCTCGATATGGTGATGATTCCCAATGGGCCGGACAAAACCAATAATTACGTCGAGTTCGTCAAGGATTTGAAGGACCTGGTGGCCGACGGCAAGGTCTCGCAGGCGCGCATTGACGATGCTGTTTCGCGGATCCTGCGAATCAAATTTCAAATGGGACTGTTTGAAAATCCGTGGACCGACCCGGCGCTGACGGCCCAAATCGGTTCTTCCGAACATCGCAGAGTCGCGCGTGAATGCGTGCGGCAGTCCATGGTCCTTTTAAAAAATGCGCATCACACGCTTCCATTGTCGAAAAGCCTCAATCATATTTTCGTTGTGGGCAAAGCGGCCGACGATTTGGGGATCCAATGCGGTGGCTGGACGGTTTCCTGGCAAGGCTCAGGACGATTAACGCGCGGCACGACCATTCTCCAGGCCATCCGCGACAGTGTTTCGCCCAATACGCAGGTGACATTCTCGCGTGACGGCGACGACATCCACGACGCCGACGCTGTCGTCGTGGTGGTGGGTGAAAGGCCGTATGCCGAAGGCATGGGCGATCGCACGAATTTGGATTTGTCGGCCACAGACGCGGAGCTGATTGACAAGGCAAAGGCATCAGGCGCGCGCGTGACGACGGTTCTGTTTTCGGGTCGTCCTTTGATTTTGGGCAAATCGTTGAAAGCCAGCGATGCATTTATCGCCGCCTGGCTGCCCGGCACAGAAGGCGAAGGGATTGCGGATGTGCTGTTTGGCGATTTCGCGCCCACGGGCAAATTACCCCGCGAATGGCCACGCAACGACCGGCAATTCGCCGCCGACAAGATGCATGGCCCGCCACAGTTTCCAGTGGGGTACGGGTTGACGTATTGAGTGGACGTGGTCGTCCGATTCCGACCCTCGCCTCCATATTCCTTCGTCATCGTTTCACTGTACCTGCCGCAGCCTGAAGCGCTAACGGCGCGCTGATCGTCCCGCTTTACTCGGGCGGTGGCCCATTCGTTTTCACGGCCGAAAGCGAATGTCTGCTAGGAAGCTATTTCCGATCCGGATGGTCGCGAAGAGCCGCCAGGATAAGCGTAAGGTGGTCATTCAGCATCTGGCGAAGTTCCGCAGCGTCTTTGGCCGTTTTCTTGAATCCGTGCGCGGCGCCGCAAAGGAGTTTCGCAATTCTCGCCGCCGGCAGTTTTACCCTCGACTGCTCGTGCACCAATGGTTTTAACACCTCGGTCACGATCGCCATGAAATCCTCCTCGGCTTTGGTCAAAGTCTCACAGGCAATCTCACAACCACTTTCCAATAGATCGCCGGCATCGGGTGACGCGAGAACCATCTCAAACGGGCGCACGTACCAGACATCGAAGGCAAATGCCAGCTTATCACCGGCGGTTTTCAATCGGGGAATGCCCGTGCGAATCTCCCCGGTCAACTCCTTAATGGACCGCGTGACCACCGCCATAAAAACCTCCTCTTTCGAGGGAAAAACCAGGTACAACGCCGGACGGGACATCTGCGCGCCCTTTGCCAGGTCCGCCATCGTCGTACGCCGGAAACCGTAGCGCAGGAAAACTTTCTTCGCTTCGACAACAATTTTTTCAATGTTTTTCGATTCCATGATATTGGATTTGACAATTCTGACAGTTTTTGTCAAATTGTCAAAGTGCGCCGAACGCACTTCGAAAACAATAACGGAGAAACAATTATGAGTACAATTCTTGTTACAGGCGGTTCGGGCTTTATTGGGAGTTACTGTATCGTGCAACTTCTCGCCGCGGGCCATGAGGTACGTACTACGGTGCGGAATCTGAAACGCGAGGCGGATGTGCGCGCGATGTTGAAGGAAGGCGGCGCCGACCCCGGCAATCGCCTCACCTTCGTCGCCGCTGATCTCGGAAGCGATGCCGGCTGGCCGCAGGCTGTTGCCGGTTGTGAGTACGTATTGCACGTCGCGTCGCCGTTGCCATTGGTATCTCCCAAAAATGAGGACGAATTGATTATTCCCGCGCGCGAGGGCACCCTTCGTGTCTTGCGCGCGTCACGCGATGCCGGCGTCAGACGCGTCGTGCTGACGTCTTCCTTTGCCGCCATTGGCTATGGGCATGAGGTCCGGCAAGCACCCTTTGACGAGTCGGACTGGACTGACCCTGCTGGAAGGGATGTGTCCCCCTACGTCAAATCGAAAACGCTGGCGGAACGGGCCGCATGGGATTTCATGGCGCGTGAAGGCGGCCGCCTGGAACTTTCCACTGTAAATCCCGTTGCCGTCCTTGGTCCTGTCCTGGGGTCAGACTATGCCGCCTCCCTCCACATTGTGCAGCGCCTGATGGATGGCGCTGTCCCCGGCTGCCCGAAACTCTATTTCGGTATTGTGGACGTTCGGGACGTCGCGGATCTGCATATTCGGGCGATGACGCATCCCGCAGCCAGGGGCGAACGTTTCCTGGCCATTTCCGGCGATGTCAGGCCGATGCGTGATATCGCGCTGGTGCTCAAGAATCGCATGGGCGATGCGGCCAGGAGAGTGCCGACGCGGCAAATCCCCAATTGGCTCGTGCGCCTCGCCTCATTGCGCGACCCGGCGATAAAACAAATCCTGCCTGAACTGGGCAAAGTCAAAAACGCGACTGGCGAAAAAGCCAGGCGGCTACTGGGCTGGTCGCCGTGTTCGCGCGAGGACGCCATCGTGGCTGCTGCGGAAAGCCTCGTGCGGCTCCGCCTGCTCAAGGATTCCAAAAAATGAGCGCTTTGGATTGATCGCAATCGGGCCCGGCTATTCATTGAATTATTTTGCGAAAAACACTCTTTCCATGCGACTGAATCCTTTTTCATCCGCCCGGAAGAGCGCGCCAGCGTTCCCGCTCTCCGACCATTTTGACGGAAAGCGGTTTTTTAACCCTACCCTCCCGAGAGGCGTTGCTCCCCGCGTGTCAGATGGACTCAAAATGATCTTCGAAAAGAGAAGTCCATGGCCGGCATCAGTGGAGAACAAAGGCAGTCCGCTTCTACATCAAACACTCGGTTCGCAGGACGTCTCTGTGACCTTTGTAAATCACTCGACCTTTTTAATCCAGATGAACGGCGTGAACATTTTGACGGATCCCATTTGGTCGAAGCGAGCCAGTCCGTTCCGATGGATCGGTCCGGCGCGAGTCCGAAAGCCCGGAATAGAATTTTCTGGTCTTCCCGAGATTCATCTAGTCCTCATCAGTCATAACCATTACGACCACCTGGATGTGGAAACCTTAAAAGCGCTGAGCAAACGGTTCGATCCTGTGGTCCTGGTTGCGGCTGGTGATAAACAACTGGTTCAGTCCACCGGATTCAAAAAAGTGTACGAGTTTGATTGGTGGGAAAAGATTCAAATTCACCCCGGATTCGTGATTATTTTTACCCCGGCGCAGCATTTTTCCGCTCGCAGCCCTTTTGACCGGCATAAAAGTCTTTGGGGCGGTTACATGATCCTCATGGCCGGCCAGCGTATTTATTTTGGCGGCGACTCCGGCTACTCGAGCCACTTTTCGGATATAAAAAGAAAACTTGGATCGCCCGACATCGCTTTTCTTGGAATTGGCGCTTATGAACCACGCTGGTTTATGAAACCGATGCACATGAATCCGATGGAAGCGGTGAAAGCGCATAGCGACCTTGGGGCGTCGCAAAGTATCGGAATGCATTTTGGAACATTTCATATGTCCATGGAGTCGATAGACCAGCCATTGGCGGACCTCAAATCCGCCCTCATAAATGAGGGTGTTCCCGAGAACAGATTTGTCACCCTTCAGGAAGGCGAAACACGTGTCTTTTCAATGCTTTGCTCGCCTCCTGATGAAGGCCGCCAAATGAAAAATAGCAAATAGAAACCACAACGCCGGCAAGCCAAGCGTAAGACAATAGTAAATCGCTGAAATCCTCGGCTGCCAAATATAAAACTGCGACGGCGAGTACTCATGAAGGTAACTCAACTTTTCAGTCAGAAAATAATCTGCCACGGTGGCTAAGACCAAAAATGTCGCGAAAATGATATGTATTCGGACGAATGATTTCATAGTGGCAGCCTAGGGCACGTTGCCGATAGAATTCAAACTTTATTCGCTCGCGACCGTTATTGCGCCATTTCCACACGGTAAAACCGCTGTTTGTTCGTAGCGTTGGGGTCGGTGAACAAAAATGAGCCGGACGGCGGATTGGTGGCCGCGAGCGAAACCCAATTTGTGGAAAATAGGTTCGTGATCATTCGAACGGTATACGTTTCATTGCTCGAACCAAGAACCTCCATTTGGAACTGCCCATTGGAAAAGCTACGCAAAGATAGGACTGGCGGGCTCGGACTAGTGGCGATGAAGGCCGGAGTTCCCAAATCCGGAATTGAAACCAGCGAGGCAGTGACGGTTGCCCCCGATGTCGTGTATTCACCGATGGTCCCGGTGCCATTGACATTTACAACAAACAGGTCGTTTCCCAAAATTGCGATGCCAGAAGGGCTGCCACCCACAACGGAAATCAGCGAGGCATTGACGGTTGCCCCGGATGTCGTGTATTCCCCAACTGTAGTACCCTCCGAATTCGGAATAAAGAGGTTAGTGCCCGAAACGGCAACGCTAAAGGGTCCCCCAAAACCCAACCCCGTAATCAGCGAGGCATTGACCGTCGTCCCTGAAGTCGTATATTCGCCGACGGTGCCATTTCCAACATAACTTGTGACGAACAGGTTGGTTCCCGAAATCGCGATGCCCCATGGGCTGGCCAACCCGGAAATGAGGGACGCGTTCACAACGGTCCCAGAGGTCGTGTACTCGCCTATGGTGTCATTTCCATAATTCGCGACAAACACGTTGGTTCCCGAAATCGCAATGCCCTGGGGTTGATCCAACCCGGAAATGAGCGATGCGTTCACAACCGTCCCAGAGGTTGTGTATTCGCCGATGGTGCCATTTCCATAACTCGACACAAACAGGTTGGTTCCTGAAATCGCGATGCCCTGGGGATAATCCAACCCTGAAATGAGCGATGCTTTGACCGTTGAACCGTCACGCCTGTATTCACCAATTGTTTGATCCCCGTTGTTAACAACGTATAAATCTTGTGCTTTGAGGGTAGCCGCCAGAATACAAGCCAGCGCGAAAATGATGCCGCAACACTTTTTTATACTGTTTATGTTCAGGCTTTTCATCCGAGCTCTTGACCTAAACTCAACTATATTCGCAAATGGTGGCAAATTCCTTCCTGACCGCATTTCTTTTCCGCCAATGCTGATTAATAGTGTTCGTCGCCTTTGCCATGGCAGACTCGTAAAATGAACTGTGACAGCCGAACGAAGAGCATCAACGGCGGTTGGCTGCGGCGATTTGTTTAGTGTCATCAGCTTGGAAATGAATCAGTCTTTAACAGGAATAATGGCCGTAATAATACTTCATCACCTTCACTCGAACATTGGATTTGCCATAAATAAAAATGTAATAATAAGAATCATTGTCTCTGGTGTAAGTTTGAACTCTAACGGCATGCTGCCCAGTCCCATCTTCAAAAAATAAAACCTCCATCGTATAATATCCCGGTTCATCTTTTCCAAGATAGTTTTGATAATCGTCCTTTATTCCTTTATCGAGTGGGGCATGTTTTGCCGGCTGTGCTCGCTGAACGAGTATTGTTCCATGGTAGCCGTAAACCGCCGCATGTGCATCTTCATCATATGAACTCCAACTCTTCCAGCCTTTCAACGGGTCAACGGCTGGTGGCCATTTGGGCGGCTCTGGCCACAAGTCAACGGGCAGGAGCAAAGTGTCAGCGACGGCTGAGAACGGATAATCAATTATGAACAAGGGATGCCTGGGTGTCCCTTGAAATGTTAAAAAAGTATCAGCGCGAACACCACTGTAGACACCATTTGGAGGCCCAAATAAGTGACCGTAAAATGAACCGCAACCCGAAGATAGACATAAGGAAACAAGGACCAGGATGTTTCTAATTTTCATCGGTCTTCATCGCATTATTTCGGCTAACAAGCACGAATTGAGCCAGTTTTGCAAATTTCTGTCAAAGGCAATGACAGAATCATAAATGGACTCAGGTTGTGGTCATGCCACGTCCATTTTGTGATTTTCCGACGGTCCGTTATTGTGCCATCACCCGATAAAACCGGCTGGATGACAGGGCGGGGCTCGTGATTGTATCCAGCGTGTCATCTCCTTTAAAAGCGCCGCCAAGATTCGACCAAATCGGATTGGTGAGGGCGTTCTTGTATTGCAGTTGGTAGCTATGCCAGGACTCGGTCGGCAGGTGGAGAACAATGTTTGTGCCGCTTGCATTGAAACCCGCGCCGACGCTGAACCGGGGATTCGACCACAAGTCGTTGGCGTATGCGGTTCCGAATGAGGGTCCGACGGCGCTGCCGGCGCCATTAATGATGTGCGTGATTTGCGACGAACCGCCATTCCCGGTGATATAAACGTCCATCATGTCATGCACGTTCACTTGCGGGGCGTTGGTTGGCGTTTCCATCGCGTTGTAACAGCTTATAACGGCGCTGCCGGTATTGATGAATACCGCATAGACTCCAAGTCCATAGGCCTGGTGGCTGGTCACGTTATTAGCGACTTTGTAGGACGCATACCCATCCACGCCAGACGCCTCCATCCACGCGCTTTGAGATTGCGGGTCGTAGGGCAATTCGGACTGGTAAAAGTAAACGCGCCCCCAATTGCCGTTCCACAAAGTCTGATACTGCTGATGATGTTCGACGAAAAGCCCGTACATAGTCACGTAATTGCCGTTGACCACCAGGCCATTTTGGCAAGGATTGCCTGTCCAATATGGCGTCGAACCGGCGCCATGATCGGCTCGCCAGAGCCAAAGGTTATCGCCGATGACATTGTTGGCGTTGATCGTCACGCAGGTAGTCGTCGTTCCAGCGAACTGACCGCCTACACGGCAGAAAATGTCGTACAGGCAAATCGGATCCGCTGAATCGTCCACCGAATTGGTCGCCGTCCCGACCTCCAGCAGCGCCGGCGACGCCGTGGTTCCAGCGTCGAACAGCAAGCTCGAAACCTTCACGCCATTCGTGTCTGAGATGACCATGACGGGCTGCCCATTTCCGGACACTAATGTCGGGTATCCAAGTCCCAAAACGATCGTATCGGGCCGGGTAACGAGGATACTATTCGTCAAGTGATATATCCCCGGAGTGAAAATCAGACTCCACCCCAAATTCAACGCCGTATTGATGCTCCCGGAATTGTCGACTCCCGGACGGGCGATGTAGAACTGGCTGATCGGCAGGGAAACGCCCGGGGTTTGTCCGTTTGCCCAACTGGTTCCCAGGCTGTTGGTTCTGAGATTCGGCACCATGACAAAGAAATTGGTGTTGCTGTCAACGTACAAATACGGCTTTTCCCTCACCAACGGCGTATTGGTGACGACTGTGTAGGCCTGGCTCGGCCAGGTTCCCGAAGGCGGATTCGAAATTCCCACAAACACCATGTTCCACACCGATCCTGACCAGCTCGCCCAAATATCATTTCTGGAGAGCCATTGTTGCTGGGAAATTGAATTGACTGACGAATCGACCTTCGAGTCGGCAAGAAATCCGCCGCTGCAATAGGTTCCGTCCGACACATTCAAAGTCCCCTTGACGTGGACCCGGCGAAGTGATGTGCCTTGTGACACTGACCAGGTCATGGTGGCGTTGTTGGTGGGAATCACGGCCAGATTCTCGGCGCACATCCAAAAATTCTCCGTTGATTGGCCGCCAAAGTTGAAAGATTGCAGCGCTCCGTCAATGACGACAGCGTCAGGCGATTCGCCAAGGCCAAGCACCTGCATGTAGTAGCCCATGTTAATGTTAACGTTGTAGGTTCCAGGCTCGAAAAGAATGGCGTACCGGTTGGTGTCGAACTGGCTTGTGTTTACGTTGTTTTGCAACGCAAATAGGTTGTCGAGCGTGCTTTGAATCGTTGCTGTTGGTATCGAGGGCGTGAACAGGAAAACATTCGGGCCAAAGTTGACAGTCTGAGCTTTGACAGTGGCGGCGAGCAGCCCGAGGCACGCCACCGAGAACAATAAAACTTTGCGGCGAACTTTCATAATGACAGGGAATTTTGTTAAAGTTTATCATAAAACGTGGACTATTCAAAGCTCTTTAGGTTCGCCATCGCTTTAACGATGGCATGCCTGCCCTCCGTAGACTCCATCCTTTTTTGAAGGTTTATTGTTTCAAGGAACCCTTCCTTGGCGTGCTGGGTCACGGCGTGCCCGCCGTGACGGCCCGCGCCCTGTAAGGGCAACCCAAAAATCATCCCGCAACCTGATAGCCTGGCCTGTGACGTTGCGATCGCCAACCGCCACTAAGTCATTAGGAATGAAATATTTATAGAAACGCGCCCTATAAAAAACAACCTCCGTCAGGGAATCTCTTTAGCCTGATTCTACAAATATGCCGCACCTGACGACCGCCTCATATCGCCGTCATCTCGAAGATGTGGCTCTGCCATGGCGGCACGTCAAGGTAGAGGCCGTGGGATTGAAGGTCGTCGCCGTCGCGTTCGTAGATCGCGTCGCCGAGCCGGTCGCGCAGGCGCCATTGGCGTCCGCCAAGATCAGAGAAGGGCAGGCGCACCCAACACTGGCTCTGATGGCCGGCATAGTTCACGGCCACGAGCACACGCGAGCCGCCGGCGTCCTGCCACAAGAACGCGATGAATGCATCGGAAGAGTAGTTGCCTTCCCACGCGGAGACACATTCGAGCAACCGCCATTGTCCCTGCCGCACGGCCGGAAGGCGTAACACGTCGAGCACACGCCGGTAGAATTCCGCAAGGCGCTGATCCACCGTTTCCTCCGCGGCGCGGCCCAGATGGGGCGAGATCCGTTTGAGGCGTCCTTCGAACTGGCCCTGATGGAAGAAGCGAAGCCCCGGTGAAAGGTAAGTGATCACGGCGGCGGCCTGGTGTTGTCCGGCGGGAAACGTGGCGGCGGCGCGCGGCTCATCGTGGTTTTCGAGAAAACGGGCCAGCTTGTTCTGGTAGTCCGTGCCGGCATGCAAATGCTCGCGCACCGGGCGGACGTGACCATCGCGGAGGCGGTCATAGAGACGCTTGTCATAAGCGTAGTCGAAACCCTGCTGCTGCATGTCCCATTCGCGATCCCAATACACCTCGGCCATGAAACAAAAACCCGGCGTCTTTTCGCGCACGCGCCGGGTCGCTTCCGGCCAAAATAGCGGCGCTTTGATGCCCCACGTCCGCTCGAACACATCGGGCAGAACGAGCATGGCCATGTCGCAACGCAGGCCGTCGCATTGCCGGGAGATTCTTAGCAACTCGCCGATCTCCGCCTCTTGCGTGGCCGGGTTGCCGTAGTTGAGTTGGAGCGTGTCCGGCCAACCGTCGAAATACGGGTCACGACCGTAAGCAAGCAAAAGATCGCCGTCCCTGCGCCTGGCCCACGTGTAATTCTTCGGGGCGCGGGCAAAGCTCAGTTCCGAGCCGCGAATGTAGTGATCCGGGTGTTCCTCCACCCATGGATGGTCCAGGCCCGTGTGGTTGGGAACAAAGTCCAGCATCAGCCGCAGGCCGCGTTTGTTGAGACGCTCTCGCAGGCGCGCCAGCGCGGCGTCTCCGCCCAGGTTTTCATGCACCGTGTATCCGGCGATCGCAAAGCCGGAACCGGGAATGTCTGCGTCCGCGAGGTCTGGCAATGTTTCATGGAACTCTTTCCGCCATTCCGGATTGGTCAATGAAACCTGCCGGCTTGCTTTTCCAGTCTGCCAGACGCTCAAAAGCCAGATCCAGTCAAAGCCCATCTCGGCAATCCGGTCCAGCTCGGCATCCGGAATATCGTCCAGCTTCGCCGGCCGCCCCAACTGCCGGGAAAGTGCGGTCAACCAGACGCGGGTGTTGACTTGATAAAGCGAGGGGTAGAGAGGCGCTTGCATAATTGTTTAGTGTTAATTGGTTAAACTTGATGTTGGCGCCGGTATGGGAACCACATTTGGAGTCGAAGCTCAGTGCGACTCCGCCTTGCGTCGGCGCAGGAGAGGCCCAGCCGCTTGTTCCCAAAGTCGGAAACCGCCCAGAAAGGCATAGGCGTTGTCGCCCGCCCGGCACCGTTCGGGTAGCCTGGTGAGTTTCCTGGCATTTCCGCCGCCGATGACTACGTCGTCCAGGTGAAGCACGGAAATCAGGCGGGTCGTACAATTGTCGACGTGCCGTTGCCATTTCTTTTTGCCCAGTCGCTTCAAGCCGCGCGCGCCCAGATAATCGTCATAGGTGCCGCGCTTGTAGGCCAGGTGGGAAAGTTCTATTTGCACGATCACGCCTTCCACCACCAATGCCGCGCCCAGCCCGGTGCCCAGCCCGAGGAAGAGCATCGTGTCCTTTCGGTAGCTGCCCAGCGCCTGCATCGCGGCGTCATTGACGATTTTGACGGGCCGCTTGAACGCGGTTCTGAAGTTGAAACGTGTCCAGCCCTTGCCGAGATTGCGCGGTTCGGCCACCGGCCGGTTGTGGTCCACCCGGCCGGGGTAGCCAATCGAGACCACATCGTATTTCCAATCCGCTGCCAGTTTCTCGACCCCATCTACCATTCGTTGCGGCGTCAACTTTGGGCCGGATGGAAATTTACGGCTCTCGTTTTGTTCGGTGGCGAGCACCTTGACGTTGTTTCCGCCAATATCGACCACAAGAACGTTGGGGCCGGAGATGTGGCCGTTCGGCTCAAACAGTCCTCGCCAGCGGTTTGGTTTTTCATTCGAGACCGGACTTCTCTTGCGGTCTCGTGTCTTTTGGTCGGTTTTGCTCATTGTCTTCAATCCTCAATTTATACTGAATTCCCGCGGGCCAGCCAGCAAACTATCATCCAGTCAGGTTGTTTCTGCCGGCAGGCTACGCGGCAATCCGGGTGGTCGTTCTCTCCGATTCCACCTCAGCAAAGGCGGCGCCCTTGCCAAGTTCGAGAACCTGGTCCGCATTCGTGGTTGCAAACAGGTGGAACGCGCGGGCAATGAGGCCGGTCCAGCCGGTCTGGTGACTCGCGCCGAGGCCCGCACCGTTGTCGCCGTGGAAGTATTCGTAGAACAGGATACAGTCGCGCCAGTGCGGGTCTTCCTGAAGTTTCTTCTCGCCGCCGTTGAATGGCCGGCGACCATCCTTGTCTTTGAGGAAGATGCTCTCCAGCCGGCGCGAGATTTCATCGGCCACCTGGTAAAGGTTCATCTGCCGTCCGGAGCCGGTCGGGCATTCCACGGTGAAATCGTTTCCGTAGAAGGCGTAATATTGGAGCAGGGCGCGGATAATCAATGCGTTGACCGGCATCCAGATCGGGCCGCGCCAGTTCGAGTTGCCGCCGAACATCGCGGTGTCGGACTCGGCCGGCACGTAGCCAACCCGGTAATCGTAACCACCCACGTTGAATACATAGGGATGGTCCGCGTGAAAGCGCGACAACGCTCTGATACCGTAGGCGCTTAAGAATTCATTTTCGTCGAGCATCTTCGACAACACGCGGCGGAGCTTGTTTTCGTCGAGGATCGCGCCGAGATGGCGATCGCCCACACCGCGTTTGTACGGGTCGTGAATGAACATTTTCAATTCGGGACGTGCCCCGATATAATCCCCAAAGTGCTGCATCACCTCGGGGTACTTCTTCTGAAACGCGTCGTCGAATACTGTGACGGCGCACAATGGCAGCAGTCCCACCATGGACCTGACCTTGAGGCGAGTCGCCTGGCCGTTCGGGAACCGGAGCACGTCGTAGAAGAATCCGTCCTCTTCGTCCCACATCCCCGTGTTACAGCCGGCGTGAATGGTGGCGGAGGCAATCGATACGAAGTGCTTGAGGAACTTGAGTGCCATGTCGGAGTCAGCGACGTCGTTGAGCGCCAGTTCCATGCTGATCTCCAGCATGTTCAAACTGAAGAGCGCCATCCATGCTGTGCCGTCTGCCTGTTCCAGGTAACCGCCAGTCGGCATGGGAGAGCTGCGGTCGAACACGCCGATATTGTCCAGGCCGAGAAAGCCGCCTTCAAACGCGTTTTTGCCGGCGCGGTCCTTGCGGTTGACCCACCAGGTGAAGTTGAGCAGGAGTTTTTTGAAACTGCGTTTGAGCCAATCCAAATCACCCTTCCCCGTTTGCGCCTTTTCCAATTGGTAGGTGAAAATGGTGGCCCACGGATGGACCGGCGGGTTGACATCGCCAAAGTTCCACTCGTAGGCCGGGATCTGGCCGTTGGGGTGGATATAGTTCTCGCTCAGCATCAGGTCGAGTTGCTGCTTTCCAAAATCAAGGTCCACCAGCGTGATCGGTATGATATGGAACGCCAGATCCCATGCGGCATACCAGGGATACTCCCACTTGTCCGGCATCGAGATGATGTCGGCGTTATACATGTGATGCCACTGGCCGTTGCGCGGCGCGGCCTTGCTAAACGGCACGTAGGGATCGCTGCCCCGTTCGTCCAGCCAGCGATTCACGTCATAGTAGAAGTACTGTTTCGTCCACATCATCCCGGCCAGCGCCTGGCGCATGACGTTTGTCGCGTCCGCGTCGAGCGATTTGGGAATGACCGAGGCATAGAACTCATCGGCCTCCTTCCGGCGCGTCTCCATGATGTGCTCGAAACGTTTGCCAAACACGTCACCGCCGTGGTCCGGCGCCGCGGGAGTCAATCGCAACCGCACGGTCTCGCACTTGCCCGGCGGCACCGTCAACCGGTAATGCGCCGAGACCTTTGTGCCCGACTGCTCCGGGTTTATCGCGCTCTGTTGTCCATGCACGACAAAGTTGTTGATGCCGTCCTTCACGAAAGGAGTGCGGTTTTGCCCGCCGAACAGTAGCGCGTAATTGCTTTCGTTCTCAGTGAAAAGTAGCGATGCCGGGCCGTCGCAATAGAGATAGCGCTCGCCGAGATGAACTTCGCTCACCTTCACAACCCCTTCCTTTCCTTGCACGGCTTGAAGCAATGGTCGCGTTTTGTCCCGGCCCCAGGACCAGCGATTGCGGAACCACAATGTCGGCAGCACGTGAATCTCCGCCGCCTCCGGACCGCGATTGTAGATGCTGATCTGCGCGAGGATGTCCTCGGGCGATTCCTTGGCATATTCCACGAACACGTCGAAGTAACGATCCTGGTCAAAGATTCCGGTGTTGATAAGTTCGTACTCGAATTCATGCCGGCTGCGGCTTCTGTTCGTGCTGGCAAGATCGTTGTAAGGAAATGCCGCCTGCGGATATTTGTACAAATACTTCATGTACGAATGCGTCGGAGTGCTGTCGAGATAGTAGTAATATTCCTTCACGTCCTCGCCGTGATTCCCCTCGCCATTGTTGAGGCCGAACAGCCGCTCCTTTAGAATCGGATCCTTGCCGTTCCACAGGGCGAGCGCGAAGCACAGCCGCTGCTTGTCATCGGAGATGCCGGCCAGTCCGTCTTCGCCCCAGTGATAGGCCCGCGAGCGGGATTGCTCATGGCTGAGGTAATTCCATGCGTTGCCGTCCTCGCTGTAATCTTCCCGTACCGTTCCCCATTGTCGCTCGCTGAGGTATGGCCCCCATTTCTTCCAGGGTGTTTCGGCGTTGCGTGATTCCTCCAAACGTGTGTGTTCCTTGCTCATAATTTCCCTCCCTTGTTTCAAATGATTTTGATGGTCCCAAGGTCCCGATGGTGACATTAGTTCGTGTTTCGAAAATTTCAAGTGCGAATTCGTGCAAACTTATTCGCCGTATTATTCACTGTATTTTCAATCGATAGATCGAATAGGGCGTCGCGCGAGTGCTTTGACCGCCGTTGCACCAGGGCATGTTTTGAATCTGCGAGCAGGAGACGTAAAGCCAGCCATCGGGAGACCAGGAGAAAGTATCCGGCCAAATCAATCGTTGGTCATGCGCAACTACTTCCAGTTTCATTGCCGGCGTAACGCGCACGATGGCATCGTGTTCGAAGTCGCTCAGATAGAGATTGCCCTTTGAGTCGAAAACCATGCCGTCGCTTGTGCTGAAGTTTGATCCAAGATCCTCCACCTTCGCGGCTAATTCCGTGTCGCTCAAAACGGAATTCCGCAGATCTTCGGTGCGAATACGGTAAAGTTTTGTATCAGTAAGCGGTTTGTAATAAAGCCATTGTCGATCGGGCGAAAGCGCAATGCCATCGGAACTGCCTTTGAATGGCCGCCCGTTTATTTTTAGTTTTTCGCCGTTCACCGTCACGGTGTGGCTCGGATCAGATTTAACCGAATAATCCCTGGTCAAGACCGCCCTCGCTTGGCCCGATTCGAGGTTTACAACCACAATCCCCCCGTTCTTGGATTCAGTCAGGTAAGCAGTTTGAGTTTGGGTATCCACCCTTACATCATTGATATAACTGTTATTGCCGGCAATTTTCGTCAAATTATACGAGTGCTTGACCTCGTTACTCTTCAGGTCGATACCAACCAACTTTGCGCCATCGGCCTGGACATTTTGCATTTCCGGCGCCCCTGGATCGACAACCCATAATTCATCGCTATCATCCACGTACACCGCCTGCACGCAGACCCATTTATTGGTGCCGCTCAGGCCTTCGTGCCAGCTATTCCATTCTTCGTTGGGAAATGGGCTCACGGTTCCATTCGACATCACTTCGACCACGTCGTATTGATGTTCAGGCAGCCAGCGGGGAAAATTGACGAATATGCGCCCGCTCTTTGAGATCGCCACACCGGTAAATTGATGAGTGTCATCTTGAAACACAGTTGCCAGGGAAGTATCCGCCGCCCGGCAATTGCTCCACATGCCCGCCAGCAGGAGCAAAACGATGTTCCATTTCAAAAACAAAAGAAAGTGAGTCGCTAAGTTGGAGCACGGCGTCCAGCCGTCCCGCAATTCTTGAAAACGCGTTTGTTTGTTGCTCATGACTTTCCTCCTTTGCCTCAAATGATTTTCCCAACAGGGACATTAGGTTGTGTTCCGAAAATCTCAAGTGCGAATTCGTGCGAACTTCCTGGTGTGGGTTCTCATAAATTTCTTGGGGCTTCGCCAACAGTCGTGGCAAATCTGTGCCATTCCGAAACGTCCTGATTTGTGACAAGCCAGCTAACCCAAATTCCAGTTGACAATGGCAACCACACGCATAATGGTAACATTGGTTCTGTATAAGAAACGCTGATTCCGGTTTTGGAAGTGGCAAAAACACTAAAAGGAGGGTCGGTCAA
This sequence comes from uncultured Verrucomicrobiae bacterium, assembly GCA_963845665.1. GTDB lineage: Bacteria > Verrucomicrobiota > Verrucomicrobiia > Limisphaerales > UBA11358 > UBA11358. The sequence continues at coordinate 422,940 of CAWJTA010000003.1, read as the reverse complement.
AAATGGAAGACAAAATCTGTGTCGAAGAATGTCCCGCAAATGCGCCAACCGTTTCCTTGTTGCGACGAATGACGGATGAATCACGCGGGCCGCTCGCCTTTCAACTCAAAATCAAAATAATAAAAAACAAATTATGAAACATTCCCTTCATTACATACTCATCTTGTTTGCCCTCGTGGCTCTGGTCACCGGCTGCTCGACTACCGGGTCAACCGAGAATCTGCTCTCAGCGGCGGGTTTCAAGATCATCCCGGCCACGACTGCGCAACAGCAGGCGCACCTCAAAACACTTAAGCCGGACAAGGTCACCAGGGTCGAGCGGAATGGGACGAATTATTTTGTTTTCCCGGACACGAAGCGGCAGGAGTTGTACGTCGGCCATGATGCTCAGTTTCAGGAGTATCAGAAGCTCCGATTGCAAAAACAGATGGCCGAGCAGCAGGTTGAGGCTGCGGAAATAAACCAGGAGAATTTGTACGGTTGGGGCGCCTGGGGCCCTGGCCTCTGGGGGCCGTAATCTAAAGAAATTGGGCAGAATACCAGACACCTTGCGCGTCTTCTTTTATAAAACTGCATATTTTTTGTCACCTTTGTGGTGTTTATTCGGACATATGCGGTACAATGATCGTCAACACGATGTCCGCCACCAATTCACGCGATGCCGATTTGGTCGGTGAAAGCCTGGCTGGCAATCGCGATGCCTTTGGGCAAATTGTCTCGCGCTATCAATCCCTCATCTGCGCGCTCGCCTACAGCGCAACCGGCAGTTTAAGCCAGAGCCAAGACCTGGCGCAGGAGACATTCCTGGCCGCCTGGCGGCAATTAGCCGGCTTGCACGAACCGGAAAAACTGCGCGGCTGGCTGTGCCGGATCGCCCGGAATCTCGCCTGTGACGCCTTGCGCGCGCAAGGACGTGAGCCCAGTCACGGCGGCGAACTATTTGAGGAAATTTCAGAGATACAATCCGCCGCACTCCAACCCGTGGAAGAAACCATCAGCAACGAAGAAGCCGCGATTCTCTGGCGTGCGATCGAGCGCATTCCGGAAACCTATCGTGAATCCCTGGTGCTGTTTTATCGCGAAAATCAATCCATTGAAACTGTCGCCGCCAGTTTGGATTTGAGCGAAGATGCGGTCAAACAACGGCTTTCCCGCGGACGCAAATTATTGCGGGAGGAAGTCCTCGCCTTTGTGGCGGGGGTCTTGCGAAAAACGTCACCCGGCAAAACGTTTGCCGTGGGCGTGCTGGCGGCGTTGTCCTGGACCGGAACGAACGCCAGGGCGGCCGTAGTTGGCGCGACAACAGCCAGGATCGGCGCCACGGCCAAGACCGGCGCGGCCTTCACCCCGGCCATCGGCCTTCTGCCGATTGCTGCCAGCGTCCATTTGACTATGAAAGCCAGCGTGGAAGACGCGAAGTCGCCGCGCGAAAGACAATTCACGGTTTATAGTTTCTGGGTTTTCCTGGTCACGGCGGCCCTGTTGATTCTTTTGGTCAATGAGATGGCCGGTCATTTTTCCGTTAATAACAGGCTGGCGTTTGGAGTCATCCTGCCATGCTCGCTGGTGGTTCTGACGTCTTTGTTTGGATTAATTTTCAAACAATGGCGGCGACAGATTCGAAAGGAAGAGGGCACGCACAGGGAAATGACGGACGACCTGCGCCGGGAAATTTTGGCGGACCAGCGCCGCAATGGTTCCAAAAGGCAGGTCTTTCTTTACCTCGGCCTTGCCTGCAACATGCTTGGCCTGCTGTTGATTGAGGCAAGGCAAATTCAAGGCAAACCGGCTCATTATTATTTTGCAATTTTTCTCGCGGCCTTTGTCGTGTTTCTTTGCGCCCAGGCCTGGCGTTCACGGCCGCGTAAAAACCGCGTCTCATAGTGTCATCGCGTCAAGTCTCGTCCCTTATTAGGAAGGTTTCAAAATCGAAGGAATCGCCTTTATCGACTTTGCGGCTCGGCGGCATTCTGGGGGGACTGCCTCCTCTCTTTATGCGACTACTCAAGGTCATTGTTCCCGTGTATAGTGTTTGCGTCCACAACGATGCATAAGAAGTTTAGCCAAATCCGCCCGTTAGCGGCGATCGTACTTTCCATTTCCATTGTCCTGGCCCATACGGCAAAGGCGTCCCCCGGGGCGAGTGTTCCTTGGACTACGTACGAAGCCGAGAACATGACGATCAATGGCGGCGTGATTCTGGGGCCGCCGCCGGTCGCTGTGAACAAGGACGTGGCGGTCACCAACACGTTCGCGGGAGAATCGTCGGGTCAGCAGTGCGTCGAGCTGCAAACCCAGGGGTCCTGCGTCCAGTTCACCGCCCAGGCGGCAGCCAACTCGCTCGTGGTTCGTTGCAGCGTGCCTGATACGGCAAACGGAGTGGGAGCTAATTATACCATCAGTCTCTACACCAATGGCGTGTTTAGCCAGGAAATCCCAGTCACCTCAATGTATTCCTGGCTATATGGAAGCTATCCCTGGTCCGCTACGTCTTCAAGTGGCAGTCCGCGAAACCTTTTTGACGAAGCACGCGTGATGAATCTGTCTATTAAGCCGGGGGGACCAAATTCGTTTGCAGATTGGCCCGGCCGATACTGCTTCGTTCTATGTCATCGACCTCGTTGATCTCGAGAATGTCGCTCCCGCTCTCACGCAGCCTGCCAATAGCTTGTCGGTTAAAAACGCGCCCTATAACGCGGCGGGCAACGGTACGAGCGATGACACAAGTGCAATTCAGGATTGCATTAACGACGCGGAGAGCCAGGGAAAGATCGTTTGGATGCCGCCAGGGAAATACATGGTGGACGCGGATTTGGTGGTGGCGAATGTCACGATTCAGGGAGCGGGCATGTGGTACACGACTTTAGTTGGCAATCCCTCGGTCTATAATTCCAATCCGAACGCGCGAGTCCGGTTCGACGGCAATGGCAGCAGCATCAATCTGTACGATTTCGCCATCGTTGGATGTCTCAACTATCGGAATGACTCCGAGGCCAATGACGGATTTCAGGGATTTTATGGCACCAATTCGAGTATCCAGCGCTGCTGGGTGGAACATACGAAAACCGGTTTTTGGATTGCCAATGCACAAGGCATGCTGATCCGGGACTGCCGGGTCCGCGACACAATCGCGGACGGCATTAATCTCTGCGTGGGCTGCAACAGTTGCATCGTGAGCAACTGCGCCAACCGGGGCACTGGCGACGACTCTTTTGCCATCTGGCCGGCGGCCTATACCACGCAGGCGTATCAGGCCGGCTACAATCTAATCACTCAGTGTACCGCGCAATCGCCATGGTTTGCCAATGGCAGCGGCATTTATGGCGCAATCAACAACCAGATTCAGAATTGCCTGTTCCAGGACATCTGCGATGGGTGCGGCGTTTTGGTTGCGGGAACATTTCCCCAGGGCTCCAACGACGCCTTTGCTGGCGTTACCATCGTTCAAAACTGTAATCTAAATCGCTGCGGCGGTTATGACCCAGGATGGCAATGGCGCGGCGCGCTGACGGTCGTTCCGCAAGATGTCAACATAACCGGCCTGCAAGTGAACAACTTGAACATTTCCAACAGCTTCTCCTACGGTGTGCAGTTTCCGGACCCGGGTACCGCCGTTTTGTCTAACGCCTCCATGAGTGGCATCAATGTATCCGGTTATGCGACACAGGTCGCGCCGTTTCATCCGCAGAATGTGTCCGGCACCAATGTTTACGTTGACGGGGTGTTTGGTGTGCTGGGCCGAAATGATGCTCTGGGAGGCATTACGGTGAGCGATCTGACCATAGACGGTTCAAATATTATCTCATTGCCATACCCAGGCACGGCGAACATGAGTTATCCGTACCCCGGCACATTTATCACCAATGAGGCAGGTGGCAACTTCACCTTCACATTTCTGACGACGCCCATCACTGTGACGGTGCAGACTGTTCCTGCCGGAAATTCGTTTACCGTGGACGGCGTTGCTTATACGAGTGCCCAAACGTTCAACTGGACGCAAGGGACAGTCCATACTCTTGCGGCCGTCTCGCCGGAAAATATCGGAGCCGGAGCGCAGGAAATATGGACTTCATGGAGCGACGGCGGCGCGATTTCGCATGCCATCGAGCCTCTCGCGAGCGGTACTTACACGGCCGATTTTACGAATCAATATTACCTGACAATGATTGAAGACACAGGTGGCAGTGCGAGTCCGGGCAGCGGCTGGCTCAACAGCGGGACGGTTGTCAATATCAGCGCGACGCCGGCCACCGGATACAATTTTGATGGCTGGACGGGCAGCGGGAGCGGGTCGTATTCGGGCGGCAATAGCTCAGCTTCCATTTCGATGAATGGGCCGATTACTGAAACCGCAAATTTCTCTACCCCGTTGGTGAATTCCATGGCGTGGCTGCAACAGCCGGGCAACGTATTGCAGGGGGCGATCATTCTTCCTGAGGTGCAGGTTCTGGCGATGGGTGCGAACGGTCAGCCACTCGCAGGCGCGGGAATTATTGTGTCGCTTGGTAGCGGCGCCGGCACGCTATCGGGCACGCTGACACGCATCACGGGCGCCAATGGTGTCGCGTCATTCAATGATTTAAGCATCAATCAGCCCGGTCCGGAAAAGCTTACGGCTGCCGCCCTGACTGGCAGCGCTCCGCCAACGAACAGCGCTTCGTTTATGGTCATCGGGTCCGTGGCGGCGCTGGCATTTACCGCGCAGCCAGGCGCCGCGTTTGCGGGCGCCCGATTCGGATTTCAACCTGTGCTCGAAACCGTTGACGCGTTTGGAAATCCAACTACCACCGGCCTGCCCGCGACGCTGCCGGTTGTGGTGGGACTGACAAACGGCAGCGGTGCTCTCCTGGGGACAACCCAATATGACATCGGTACCGGCAGCGGCGACGGCGTGGTGACGTTTGACGATCTCGCGATCAGTGCGGCTGGCACGGGCAATCAATTGACCGCGACGGCCGGATCAACTGCACCCGCCAATCCGGTTCCCGGCGCGGTGTTATGGCTCGATGCCAGCGACCTGACCACCGTGTCGACCATCGGGACCCAGGTCCAGGCATGGAAAAACAAAGGTACCGGCGGCGCCGGAGTATCCGGCACCAATTTCTGGTTTACCCAAAACACGTCGGCGTTGCAGCCGCGGTTGACCAATGAATTGAATGGCAAACCGGTAATCACATTCAGCAAGAATGGAAATGGTTACAGTACGGGTTGCACGTATTTGGGCAACATTGGCCGGGCTTACACCAATAGTGGAACCCAGATGACTTATTTTGTGGTTGCCCGGCAGTCAGAGGACAGCATTGGCTGGCAAGGGCCGCTAAGTTTCAGCACGAACGGCCAGACGGACGGCCAAGGCTCGGCGGGGGTCGTGGTGCTGGTTGACGGCAGCCAGAGTGCGCCTTACCCATTCGGGATTCAGCGCAACCACCCCGGCACGCCGATGCAGGCGGATGTCGCGGCCCCGCCAGTGGGCACACCGTTTGTGTGGTCGTTTGTGGACAACGCCGGAACTGCCAGTTTGTCTGTGATTGGATCCACCGGGCAATCCGCCACCAGCACCGCTAACATCGTCAATGGCATCAGCCCCTATACATATAACATCACGGATGTGACCATCGGTGGCCGGCTTGAGCCTGCGCCCTCTACAGTGGACAACGGTTGGGACGGCGATGTGGCCGAAGTGCTCGTCTACAACACCGCGCTCAGCGCAGCCAGTTGTGCCGCCGTGGAAAGTTACCTGACCAACAAATGGTTCGCAGCGGCTGCACCGGGTCTGGCCGGCGCGTTAAGCGCGCCGTTTACCGTGCAACCGCCAGGCGCAGAACCGCCGCAACAAAGTATTCTCGGAATGACCGTTAATGCCGGCACTTCGCTAACGCTCAATTACGCCGCCACTCCTGGTTTTTCCTATTGCCTCGAGACAACCACAAACTTGTCTTCTCCGTCCTGGACAATTATCGCCGGCAGCACGACCAACGCGACGGCGACTGTCATCACGTTCGTAATTCCCTCCGCCGGTGGAAATGTTCAACGCTATTACCGCACTGCATCCCCTTAGGTAGGGCGGCGCTGCATGCCAGTGGCGCTGCCACCGCCGCCTCGTCCGACGACTGCCGCGTCCCTTACCATTTGACATTGGGAGTCTCAACGATTCCAAAATTGCGCATCCAGTCCGTGAACCGAGGCTATGGTTCGTCGTTACAAGCCATCGGCGGGCAATTCTCAACTGTCGGCGACCAGTCCATCGTAGCTTCTGAGCGAAGTTGGAAGCCGCAAACCAAAAGCCCTGAGAAGGGCGACAGGTAATAGCCCAGGGCAAGCGAGTTCGCGAGCGGCGCCCTGGGTAAACGAACCGGAACCTCAGCCGCTGACTGCTAAGCCGCGCGCCTGTCCTCCGAAGCTTCTGAGCGAAGGAGGAATAGCGCGAATCTGATTTGCGGCCTTCCCACCCGCGACGTCTTAGCCACCTCTTCAAGCGTAAACAACGTTCATGGCAAGCCGCTGTTTCCGTTGGCTTGGCATTGTGTAGCGAAATTACCATCTGGCCATTGTGTTCGCCAACGCCGGCATAAAGGCTGTAGTTCGCCGGCAGGTTCGGGTCGTCAACGAATATTTCGCCGTGGAACGGTCGCATGTGACGGGTCATGAATCTGCGCTTGGGTCAAATACCTGTCCAGTCTAAAAAACAGTCACAGACACAGCCAGGATTGCGCCAGAACGGTCTTTACGGTCATGGTGTCGGCTGAGGAGGCAGAAAAGTTTAAATGCGGTCTTTGGTTGACAAATCCAAAAAACGACTCTCACAATAATGACTGGTATGCGTTATCCGCATTGGCGATTTTGGGACGGTTGGGGAGCAGGTTGAAAGTGATACGCGAACCGATGGTCGGATAATCAATTATTAGGCCCATAAACATTATGCCAAAATTCACCGGAAGATTTTATTTCAAGCTGACCACCAACGGGAATCTCATTGGTGAGTGGTCAAACGGCCATTCATCTTGTGTTCGATGTGCTGCGGAGGCTGCGAATCGGATAGGTGAGGCAGATGACCCAAGTGACCGGTCAGTTTCAAGATTCGTCGGTAATTATATATCAGTTTGGTGTGAAACTCCAAACGCTGGCACACACTCCACGCTTGTAATTCGCCCCAAAAGAGGATGCGATGGCATTTTTGCTGTAGAGTGGACTGGGCCTGCCAGATTTATTGGAGAGGCGATGTTATGCGATAATATACTGGTTGGTGATTACAGACCGAATTGAGAGTGATGAGCCTAGCATCGCGCCGTCACCAACGCCCACCGCCCCCTGAAATTTCGGATTGAGCCATGAGAATTGAGAGTGGAACTTTCGCCATGAACAGAGTCACAAAGATTTTAGTTTGGATTGCGATAGTATCAGTTTTCGTTTCTTTGGCCCTACCAGTTTTATATGCTCGCGTTTCTCCCATACCGCTGTTGCTTGGGCTTCTCTCGCTGGCAATAGCGGTTACCGTTCCGATTCTTCTAGGCCGCAAGCATGGCCGTCTGGCGATTGCATGGATTGCAGTTTATATTTTCGCTTATGGCGTGTTATCATGGCGCGGTGGATATATTGGCGGCAATTTTGGCGGCAATGATAACCGAAGCGTTTGGTATCCGGCTTATTGCGGTGAAGCACATCTGTCCCCAATGGGCCGACAGAAGTGTGATTTACGTCCTCTTGGCTGGTTTTTCTTGCCACTTGTTTTAGCTGACCGCATTTGTGTTCATCACACACGATTTGACGATGACTGAAACCCTCCTCCGAAAGAGGTCATCCCATTGCGCCTGACCGTCAGGGGCGCATTTTTGACCGTAAATCCGTGTCATCTTCACCAAAACCGTCAAATTGACCGCCGCACACCAAAAAATCCCATCCTCATTCAGTTGTTCTGGTTCCTGTTCTGCGTAACTAACTGGTTCGGGCATTGTCTAAGCAAATATGGCCGAAAAAATCTGGCAGATACAAAGTAAGAGCGGCGCTCACAAAGTGCGGCTCGAGCACGCATATTGGTCAGGAAAGGCGACCATAATGCTAGACGGGGAGACGATTTATCACAGACACCGAAAGATAATTGATTTTGGTTTGAAGAAGAAATTCACCGTAGACGGCACTGAGTATTTGCTTCGGGTCATTCCGACGCCGTGGTTGACCTGGTGGTATTGGTTTTACATTGATGGCAAGAAGCAAAAGCCGCAGCCGACCATGCTGAAACCGATGGCCACAGCCCGTTAAATTTTGAGTTGAGCCACGAGATTTTGGGATTTCGTCAGTGGATTTTGTCAGACAATTCGAAGGGCAATAGGCATGGTGTTGTTTTGGTTATTTCTTAAAGGGGTCGGTTCCGGAACCGACCCCTTTACGACCCCTTTACTTGTAGATTGTGTAGATTGGTGTGTGTCCCCAAACTCTTGCGCATTCGCGTTTGCCAGAGCGTTCCCCTTCATCAGTCCATTGTTCCTGCCGGCTTGTTTCTAGTCCGGGCTCAATTCCCATGAGAAGTCAGGGTCGTATTTTTTCATTGAAGACGCCACTTTGGCGGTCTTTTCTCCAAAGTCTTTCTGGTAAACGCGGCCTTGCTGATTGACGATGAAAGTCATAATCCCGGTTCGCCCATAGTCGACCGGCCATGCCACGAGCGCAAAACCGCCAATCATGTTTCCGTTGATGATGTAACTGTAGGCGCCACCGGGCGCGTGTTTCCCCTGGCTCTTCAGGATTTTAAAGTAGTAGCCATTGTAAGGCTGGCGCGCATGTGTGCCACCACCAGGGTTGCGAAGTTTGACGGCGTAGCCCTCCGCCTCCGCATCGGCGACGAGCGGTCCCAGAGGGCTGATTTCGCCATCGAGGTCCTGGGGCCAATAGAGACCATCTTTTTGTCCAGGCGAACTGATAAAGTGCTGGGCAAACTGAAGCACGCCATCGCCGTTACGATCCTGGCTGGCATACTCGCGTTGGGCGTCCACATAGGCGCGCACCACCGCAAGCGTGTCCAATTCGTTCCTTCCGACGCGGCGGTTCAGGATTTCCTCTTTACCCGCTGCAGTGTCAAAGAACCATTTGCCGTCCGCCTGTTTCACAATCGGAATTGGGAACGGCCAAAGGTCCTGTCCTGCTTCGAGTGTGCAATGGCTGTCGGAGTCATGCACCAGCGCGTTGGTCTGGTCCAGGGCCGCGGCAAAGGCAACGAGTTCATTGGTGACCTGCACCAAATCAGGGTTCTCAATATCCGCCAGCGAGGGGCCAAAAATCGTGCGCAAGGCATTTTGATCTTTGGCGCCGACGGCAGTGGCGAGTGCCGTTACAGCATCGTCCGGCGTCCCGAACATCTCTGCGGCATCCGCCGCATTCGTTGATAACGGCGCAGCGAAAATGAGCGCCGGAATTAGAAGGCAAAGAACATTAAGTGCCCAATGGCACCGGTAGTATCGCTGAAGATCCTGGTTTAGGGCGCTTTCAGGCAAATTGAATTTCGAAGTTTTCATATAGTAAAAAATTTCGATTTCGGTCTATTGAGGTTTTCCGGCAGGGCGTCCGCCTCCACCGCCGCCGGGACGGCCGCCTCCACCGCGACTGGCGCCGCCACGATTGCTGGCATCGCGAGCACCAGAGCCATTGCCCACGCCACCGAAGGCGTCGTCTCTTGAACCGCCCCCTTGCCCGGGCCGGTTGCCTCCGGTTGGAGGCGGTGAGGATGGTCGATTGCCAGACGGCTGGGTACTCGGAGACGGCTGGTTTCCTTCGGGTGCCGTGGCTGGCGGGTTCGGACGGTTGCCGGAATTCCCGGGCCACGGTTGCCCGGGTCGGTCGCCGCCGGCAGGAGGTGGTGACGACGGCCGGTTGTCAGGCGGCATGTTGCCCGGTGGGGGATTATTACCGCCAGGGCTTGCGGGTGGTGGATTGCCGCCCGGCCGGTTACCGCCAGGGCCGTTACCTGGTGGGTTCCCCGGCGTGGGCCTGTTGCCGGGACGCCCCGAAGGAGTTCCGGGAGTTGGCCGATTGCCACCAGTGCCAGGACCCGGCACAGGCTGTATGCTGGGAGATGACGGCGCTCCCGGCCAACCGCGTGCCGGGGGGTTGTCCGCCGAGGGTGATCCGGGGTTTCGGCGGCGGGATTGGTCAGGCTGCCAGCGTCGCGTCGTATCGCCGGGGTTGGGGTAAGGTTGAATTTGCGGCGGACTTCCCGGCTTCCCGGGACTTGGTTGACCTGGTTTACCCGGCGGGTGATTTCCCGGCGGCGGAAAACCGGGACGATTCCCTGGAGGCGGAAAACCGGGCGGACGAATCCCCGGGGGCGGTGGCCGGTAGCCGGGTAGGCCGGGTGGCGGGCGATATGGCGGCGGCCGATAAAATCCGGGAGGTCGCGGATAATACGGCGGGTGCCAGGGACCACGCCCATTCCAGAAAATGATGCCGCCTGGGCCAAAGTAAACACCACCGTAAAACCAATCACACCGGTGAGATGAAAATATCGGCCGCACATAAACAGGGGGAGCATAATAGGGATAATAAACATATCCGGGCGGCGGGTAATAAACGTAAACAGGATTATAAACGGGTACGTAGATTGTTTGCGGATTGGCCGGTAGAATCTCCACAACCGTGTTGGTCACATAGATGACCTGGTCCTCATATTCGCGTTCGACAACGGCGTTGGTAACGATGACCACTTGCTGCGGCGTGCTCCGAAGCGTTCCGAGAGATTGCGCTTTGGTCCGCAAATTTTGGATGGCATCCATTACGTCCATCTGCTGGTCAACAAACGCGTTGCCCAGTTGGATGGTCCATTGGAGGTTTGTATTCATGTACTCAATGACGGTGGGGAATTTGGCCACCACCTTGACGTTGTCATCCCAGGACTGATTATCGATTTGGCTCACGTTGTTCGGGTTTTGAACGAAACGCGCCGCCTGCACAACTTCAAGCGGATAGGCGGAAGCCGGCAATATCACGGCCAGAAGGGGGTCCGGGTAAAGGGCGATCGGTGCCACGAGTTTTTCGAGGTCGTCTTCGCTCAGTTGTGCGGGAGCAGACGGAGGGGGGACCGGCTGTTCCTGTGCGCGCATCCGTTGCGTTACCCCACCCACAGCAACGAGCGCAATCGCAACCAACCGCAGTAAAGTTTGTTTATTCGTCTTCATATCGCGATGAATAGTTGTCCTTATTGATTATGTTTGCATTGATTTTTGCGCAGTCCAAATGTTTTTTAGCTGTGCGAAGCCTGCGACCGACCGTGAGGAATTGTGTCGCTGCCGGTCAATTAACAAGATGGACTGACCGATATTTACCACCAACAAATGCTTCGCCACCGCTGGAAAATCTTAATTGGCATTACCCTGGTATTTGTCCTGGTGACGGGCATCGAGTTGGCGATCGTTGGCAATGGGCCGAAAAAGGAAGTTGAGGCATACAAAAAATCGCTGATTGCCAATGGAGAAAGGCTGAAGATTTCAGAATTGGTCCCGCCGCCAGTGCCGCCGGAACAAAATGGAGCCGACATTGTCAATGAGGCGTTCGGGTTACTGACTCCGGAGGACCGGGATTACTCTAATTCAATTCCGGCTATGCGGATGATTGGCCCCGGGAAGGCAATTGTTTGTTTCGAACAACCTGCCGTGCGCGACGAGCTGTTTACAAACTCCTGGGTGAACGAATTGGCCATCATGGCCGACGATCAGCCCATGACCGAATTATTGAGGCAGGTGACGAATTATCCGGCGATCGATTTCCAATTGATTTACGAAGACAGGCCGGCGGTTGACAGATACCTGGAGCCCTTATTTTTTGCCGCGGACAGGTTATCAGCAGGGGCAATTTGCAATCTACACCAGGGCGATGCTGCTTCAGCGGCGGTAAATATTTCCGTAATCCTCGCTCTCGTGAAAGGCCTGGATGATGAGCGGCTCGATGCTTTTCAGCTTAGGAGAATCTACATGACCTGGTTGGCAGCAGATGCCACCTGGGAATTGTTGCAGTCTAGCAACGTGTGCGATGGGGAACTGTCCGGACTTCAGAGAAGTTGGGAAGGGCCCGAATATATTCATGGAATGGAAAACGCGTTTGCAATGCAACGCGCGTTCAGCGAATCAGAAATCTTGAAAATGCGGGCGTCCAATGAGTATTTCAACAGGGAAACACGGGGATTTGAGGAGGATGTGGACTGGTCGGCCGACTGGCGTGACGTAGTGGATAGCCTGGAAAACAATTCAAGGCTCGCTTTCGCTAAATCCGTGTATCGCGCCTCGTGGACTTATTCGGACGAATTGCGCATGTTAAAGAAGTATGGAATCGTCCTCGAAATGCTTCGGACGGTTGAAACAAATCGGTTTTTTTTCGCTGCCTACACCAGGATGACGAATGAACTCAGCGCCTATGAAGCGGATGAACCGGAAGATTGGCTGACAAAGTTGGACGATAGCTACTTGCACCGCATGTTTTCCGGCGAAGCTTTCGAGGCAAAAATTATTGGCCGGACAGCGGAGGCCGAAGCAACACGCCGAATGACCATCACGGCGATCACTCTTAAACGTTATCAATTGAAATACGGAAACTACCCATCATCACTGGGCGATTTGGTGCCGCAGTTCGTTTCATCCATTCCACGAGACCCAATCGACGGCAAACCGTTGCGATATCGGCGGATGACGGATGGAACGTTCATTCTCTATTCTATAGGCTTAAACGGTAAAGACGACGGTGGTGATGGTTCCATGGCGGGAAAGACATGGCCTAATCGTCCACCCCACCTAACGAATCCGGATGCGCTGGATTGGGTTTGGCCGCAGCCCGCCACGCCGGCGGAGATTCAAGCCTTCTACGCGCACCCGCCGGGACCGTGAGCGAGGCATGTGCCCCCGTCGCAGAATTTGGTCTGCCCCGTTTACACCCCGTATTTTGTTGAATTGTCCAATAAAAACGCATTATTCGACGCATTTTTTTAGCCCGTTTACCCGTTTACTTCCCTATAGACAAAAAATGTGCGGCAGGCGCCCTCTAATGGTTTGCGAACACCGCCTTTGGAAGTTTTCCATTAATCGGCCGAGCCGCCGAATGGTCCTGGAGTGCGGTGGCTGTGACACCGCTTTCGAACGCGGTAAGAGCCGCAATTCGGGTGGCGCCACACCCTATCGGAAAGCGGTGTCGCGCTCCGCTTGCCGCCGTACTCCAGGATGCAAGCGTGGTTTCGAAAGTTCATGGCCCTGATGCGCATCGGTTCTTGGAGGTCGAGGATCCCATGAACTGTACCGACGTGCCATTTCTGCCCACGCACAATAGGCTGTTCGCACGATATTCCTGGCTCTTCCCGTTTACACCCCCGGTATTGTATGATTTGTTAATTTTCCCAATAAAAAGCACTATTTGGCTGATTTTCTCCGCCCGTTTACACATTTACTTTCCTACACAAAAAAATGTGTGGCTGGCGTTCCTTGATGGCTCATTTTTCATTTTTCATTTCTAATTTTTGATTTAGGTTTGCCCGATGGATTTTTCATTAAAGGAGAAATGGGTCCTGATCACCGGCGCATCCTCAGGATTTGGGGCGGCGGCGGCAAAGGCTTTTGGCGCGCATGGCGCCCGGCTGCTGCTGGGCGCGCGGCGCATGGACCGGTTGGCGCAAGCCGCCGGAGAAGCCGAAAAAGCAGGAGCAACCGAGGTTCACTTTCATTCTTTGGACGTCTCAAAAACAGAAAACGTCCAGTCATTTATGGATTGGGCCAGGGAAAAGATGGATGGTCTTCACGTGCTCATCAACAATGCCGGCGGCGCCCAGGGCCTGGATACGATTGCCCAGGGCAAAGACGCCGATTGGGAAACCATGATCCAATCGAATGTCCTGGGTGTACTGCGCATGACGCGCGCCGCACTGCCTTTAATACCGCGCGACGTCGGCGCGACGATCATCAACGTTGGTTCGGTCGCCGGACGCGTCGCATATGAAGGTGGCGCGGTTTATTGCGCCGCCAAGGCCGCCGAACTGCAAATCACTAGAACCCTGCGCCTGGAACTTTTTGGCTCGGGCATTCGCGTCAGCACGGTAGACCCCGGGTTGGCCGAAACCGAATTCTCGCTCGTTCGCTTCAAAGGCGATGCCGCTGCCGCCAATAAGCTCTACGAAGGAACCAATCCCCTGACGGCTGTGGACATTGCCGAAACCCTCGTCTGGGTCGCTTCGCGCCCGGCCCATGTAAATATTGATGAACTGGTTATCAAACCGGTAGACCAGGCGGCAATTGGGAAGGTGTTTAAAAGAACAAGTTGACCCGCCGCTTCGCTTCGGCGCGGCACGAGTGTTGAAACGTTAAAACCCGAATTTTGCATTAGGCCCAGGAAAGTTGAGGGATAAATCCTAACTGTCGGCGCAGCCGCAAACTGAAACCCCAGAGGGGTGAAATATATGTAGCCCCGGGCAAGCGACTCCGGGAGCGCAGCCCGGGGTAGCGACGCCCATGAATCAGCCGCTGACTGCAAAACCGCGCGATAGCGCGATTCTGATCTGCGGCTCTTCTTCTTTCTCTCCAGCGGACGCGGTCAGCCTCATGGCTGAATTTCGGTGCGAACGCCAAAACACTTTTGCGCATTCCCTAATGCAACGCAACTGAAGTTATTAGCCCAAAATGCCTGTGACTGTGATGTTTGCAAGGAACACTCGAATCGACTAATGTCCAAATGCAAAATCCAGGTTAAAACGTTGAAACGTATAGAGATTTAAAAGATTCTCGCGGATTCGCCTCGGCAAAGTCCATCGCCTTGCGTCGTCTCCAATTATCAACGGAATCGAAAAGCGCTTCAACGCTTCAACGTCACTGTCAGCCCTTGAACCTACGGACAAGGTGTGCAAAGTTACAGCAATGGAGGAGTATCAGCCGATAGAGAACTACGGTGTTATTGGAGATTTGACGACCACGGCGCTGGTCAGCATGTCCGGTTCGATTGATTTCATGTGCTTCCCGCGGTTCGATTCGCCCACTATTTTTGCCTCGCTCCTGGACGCCAAACGCGGCGGTAGTTTCCGTATTTTTCCTGTCTGCTGTGATTTTCGACACCGCCAGCGCTACTTTCCCGATACCAACGTCCTCCTGACGCGTTGCCTGGGCGAATCCGGCATCGCGGAGCTTTCTGACTTCATGGCGATGCAACACCTGGGTCATCAGCACAACCTCGTGCGCCGAGTGAAGGTGGTCCGCGGCGAAATCGAATTTGAAATGGTGTGCGCCCCCAAATTCGATTATGGCCGCGCCCGACATACGATTGAAAGAAAAGCGCGCGAGATAATATTTATCCCGGATAAAAAGAGTATTCCTGCGCTACGACTGCGCGCCAGCGTGCCGCTAAAGGAAGTCAATGGAGAGGCGGTTGCACGCTTCAAGTTAAAGACCGGCGAAGTCGCCTTTTTTGTCCTCGAAGAAGGTTGTCCCAGCGAGGATTCGCCTTCGGCAAACCGGGATTATGTATCCGAAGCATTCAAGGAGACCATGAATTTCTGGCTGGGCTGGATCGCGCGCTCGCGTTACCGCGGTCGCTGGCGCGAAATGGTCAATCGTTCGGCCCTGACCCTCAAACTGCTGACGTCCCAGCCGCACGGCTCCATCGTGGCTGCGCCGACTTTTGCCCTGCCCGAACACGTCGGCGGAGCGCGAAACTGGGACTATCGCTTTACCTGGGTGAGGGACGCCTCGTTCACACTTTATGCGCTGATGCGGCTGGGCTATTCCGAAGAGGCGCGGGATTTCATGGCATGGATCGCGGAGCGTTGCCACGAATCGAAACCCGGCCGCCCGCTCCAGGTGATGTACGGCATTGATGGCCGGCACGATTTGCCTGAAGAAGTGCTGAAACATTTCGAAGGCTATAGAAAATCCAAACCGGTGCGGGTGGGAAACGAAGCATCCAAACAATTGCAATTGGACATTTACGGTGAGCTGATGGATTCGGTCTATCTCTACGACCGTCACGCGGAACCGATTTCCTATGACTATTGGCTGAGTCTTTCAGAACTCGTGGATTGGGTCTGTAAAAATTGGAAAAGGCCTGACCAGGGCATCTGGGAGGTGCGGGGCGGGGCGCGGCCTTTTTTGTATTCCCGGGCCATGTGCTGGATGGCGGTCGACCGGGCCTTAAAAATCTCCGCACAGCGGTCGTATCCGGCGCCGACCGTGCGCTGGCTGCGGGTCCGCAACGAAATTTACTCCAGCGTTTACAAGGATTTCTGGAATCCAAAACTGAATGCCTTCGTGCAATACAAGGGAGCGGACACTCTGGATGCCGCGTGCCTGCTGTTGCCGATGGTTAAATTCATCAGTCCCAGTGACCCGCGCTGGATGTCCACGCTCAAAGCAATAGAAGGCGCACTTGTTGAGGATTCCCTGGTATATCGCTATTTGCCTGGAAAGGCCGCGCCGGACGGGCTGACGGGCTCGGAAGGAACGTTTTCCATGTGCTCCTTTTGGTACGTTGAATGCCTGGCGCGTGCGAATGATCTAAGGCAGGCGCGATTCATTTTTGAAAAGGCGCTTGGATATGCGAACCACCTGGGCCTGTACGCAGAACAGTTGGGACCGACAGGTGAGCATCTTGGAAATTTTCCGCAGGCCCTCACGCACATCGCACTCATTAGCTCCGCCTGGATTTTGAACGACCGTTTGGATCGAGCCGCATGAAACTAAAACTTCCAACCATTCACTTAAAGCGTTATCGGGAAATCGCCGCCCTGCTGTGGAAATACGGGCGCTCGGACCTCGTCCGCCAAATGGGAGTGGACGAATTATTGTCGCCGCGTGAAGAGATCAAGCCAAATGGTCCGGCGCCTGAAGAGCTGGCCAACGACCTGGAAACAATGGGGCCTACGTTCATTAAAATCGGGCAATTGCTTTCAAGCCGTTCGGACTTGATTCCGGAAATCTATTCGAAACCCCTCTCGCGCCTGCAGGACAGCGTTAAGCCCTTTTCCTTCGAAGAAGTTGAACGGATCATCCTGTCCGAATTGGGCGTGAGGATTTCCAAGGCGTTTTCCGAATTCAACCCCAAACCCATCGCCGCCGCATCGCTGGGGCAGGTCCACTTCGCCGCGTTACGCGACGCCCGGCAGGTCATCGTCAAGATCCAGCGGCCGGAAATTCGCAAACAAATCGCCGAAGATTTTGAAGTGCTCACCCAAATTGCCGAATTTCTGGACGCTTACACCGATTTCGGGCGGCGTTACCGTTTTCTCACCGTTCTGGAAGAATTTCGAGTGACCATTCAAAAGGAATTGAACTATGAGAGGGAAGCCCAAAACCTGGTGGCTCTGGGCCACAATCTGAGGGAGTTCCCTCAAATCCAGGTTCCACAGCCGGTTGAGGATTACACGACGCGCTCAGTCCTGACGATGGATTTTGTCCAGGGCCGGAAAATCACTTCGCTCTCGCCGCTGGCCCGGCTCGACCTGAACGGCGCGCCGCTCGCCGACGAATTATTCCGGGCCTATTTGAAGCAAATTATGGTGGACGGCATGTTCCACGCCGATCCGCATCCGGGCAATGTGTTTTTGACCGACGACGGTCATATTGCGCTGATTGACCTGGGCATGGTCGGGCACCTCGCTCCCACGCTCCAGGAAAATCTGCTCAAGCTTTTGATTGCAGTCAGCGAAGGCGACAATGAGCAGGTCAGCGACATCATCATCGGCATCAGCCGGACCGATGAAAATTTCAATGAAGTTCAGTTTGGCCGGCGCATCGGACAGATCATCACCGCCGCGCAAAACCAAAGCCTGGAACAATTGAACGTCGGCAAATCACTCCTGGACATGAGCAAAACGGCCATTGATAACGGCCTGTTTGTGCCCAGCGAACTGACCTTGCTGGGCAAGACATTGCTGCAACTGGATGAAATCGGAAAAATCATTGATCCCAAATTTGATCCATATGCCGCTGTGCGGGAAAACGTCCCATCCCTGCTGGCTCAACGGCTCCGGAAACATGCCAACCAGGGAACGATTATCAATTCACTGCTTGACTTCAAAAATCTATTCACCCATCTGCCCGGGCGGCTCAATCGCATCCTGGACTCGGTCGCAAATTCCGATCGGGAATTGAAAATAAAAGCCGTGGACACAAAAATGCTCGTGGAAGGATTTCAAAAAGTGGCGAACCGCATCACGGCGGGCGTTATCCTCGCCTCTCTCATTCTGGGCGCGTCGCTGCTGATGCGTATCCAGACTCGTTTCACGATTTTCGGCTATCCGGGGCTGGCGATTGTGTGCTTCCTGGCCGCCGCCGGCGGCGGTGTGTGGCTCCTCTTCACAATATTCTTCCAGGACGAAAAGATTAAAAAACGAAAGAGGCTGCCATAGGCGCGGCCCCTTCGCGAGTCGTGATACAAGGAATCGCGAAACATTGTATATTGAAAGTCCTTCTGCTAACCTCCTCGGTTCTGTCTGTTATCTGTTAGTTGAGCATTATGAAAAAATCATTGATAAAAACATCTCTGCTTGTCGCACTGAGCCTGCCGATGCTGGCTGGTTGCGTGGTTTATGAACGTCCCGCGCCTCCTCCGCCGGACGCCTCCGTGCAATATAGCCCGCCACCGCCACAGTACGAAGCCGCGCCGCCGGCGCCGGGTCCGGTAGACGTTTGGGTCTGGATTCCCGGCCAGTGGGAATGGCGCAACCAATGGGTTTGGGTGGGAGGCCGCTGGGGGCACAGACCGCATCCCGGCGCTGTCTGGGTCCGTAGCGGCTGGGTCTGGCACGGCCACCGGCGCGTTTGGGTTCGCGGCTATTGGCGATGAGACGGATGTTGAAACGTTGAATCGTTAAAACGTTGAAGCGGATCAGGAAACTGGTCCGCTTTTTTAATTATCGGAGCCTTCCAGGCTGGGACGCGTCGCCGCGCATCAAGCGCGCGGAATTGGCCACAGGACGTCCGAACGAAAGTTGCGCCGCTCGACGCGGCGCGGGCAGCGCAGCGCGCCGTCCTACCAATATTGGTGGACAAAGGGTTTGATCTCGGCGTCGTAAAGCGCGCGAATTTTTTTCATCGTATCGGGTGAAAGCGCGGGCAAATCCGATGCCGCGGCGTTTTCGGCGACTTGTTCCGGGCGCTTGGCGCCGGGGATCGCGCACGTGACTGCCGGAAATCCCAAAATCCATTGCAACGCCAGTTGAGTCAGGGTCGCCTCCGCAGGCACAAGTTTCTTCAATTCTTCAACGGCGCTCAGGCCTGCTTTGAAGTCCACGCCGCTGAAAGTTTCGCCCCGATCAAACGCCTCGCCTCGCCGATTGAAAGAGCGATGGTCGTCCTTGGCGAACTTGCTTTCGCGTGTAATTTTGCCGGTCAACATGCCCGATGCCAGCGGCACGCGCGCGAGGATTCCCACCTTGTGCCTGCTTGCCAGGTCAAAAAACTTGTCCGCCGGACGCTGGCGGAAAATGTTGAATATCAGTTGCACCGATTGAACGTTGGGAAACTCGATGGCTTTGATGGCTTCCTCGACTTTTTCCACACTC
The DNA here is from genome assembly GCA_963845665.1 of uncultured Verrucomicrobiae bacterium. Classification (GTDB taxonomy): domain Bacteria; phylum Verrucomicrobiota; class Verrucomicrobiia; order Limisphaerales; family UBA11358; genus UBA11358. Next base: position 403,433 of record CAWJTA010000003.1, on the reverse strand, counting down.
ACCCCGTAATGACGGATTTTCCCTGTTTTGGCGAGGTCGTCCAGAATATCAAAGACTTCAGGCATGTAATAGACCTGCGTAGGGGGGCAATGGAGCTGGAGCAAATCAAGGGTTTCAGTTTCGAGATTTCTCAAACTGCGCTCGATGAAGGTGCTCAGGTTTTCGCGGCTATAACCCTCGGGTGTTTGCTCTCGCAGGCGCCGTCCAGCCTTGGTAGCGACGAAAAAGTCTTCCTTTCGCTCCTTTCTTAGTTTTGCCAGGAGGCGTTCGCTGCGGCCGTCTCCGTAAACATCGGCGGTATCAAAAAAATTCACACCGGCGTCCAGGGCGGCATGGAGCGCGGCGAGCGAGTCCTTGTCATCCACGGCGCCCCATGCGCCGCCGATGGCCCATGCGCCGAAACTGATTTCAGAAATTTTCCAGCCGGTGCGGCCAAATTCCCGGTAATTCATAAATTAAAAACGAGCGCGGCCAATGATGCAGGCAAATAACTGGCCGCGCAAGGATACAAGCGCTCAGGACCTGCCTTCGTCCCCATTGACCGCATCGCGGGACAATGGCGCGGCAAGCGAGGATCCTCCTTCGCTAAAGCTTCCGAGAGCGGGCGAGGACGATGTGGAAGAGAGGAATACAGATTGCCGAATGGTCTTGGATTTTAAATTTTGGTTTGCGAATATCCGAAGCATTTTACGTGAATACCAATTTCATGCGTGAAGCCATCCGGTTGTCCCGTCGGAAAATGCGCGCGAATCAGGGAGGACCCTTTGGCGCGGTGATTGTGCGGGAGGGCAAAATCATCGCCCGCGGTTGGAACCGCGTGACCGCGGCCAATGACCCCACGGCGCACGCGGAAATTACAGCAATCCGGGATGCGTGCAAAAAGCTGAAGCGGTTCCACCTGGATGACTGCGAAGTTTATACCAGTTGCGAGCCTTGTCCGATGTGTTTGAGCGCTATTTATTGGGCGCGAATAAAACGGATATTTTATGGCAGCACTCGCGCGGACGCCGCCGCCATTCATTTCGATGACCGCTTTATTTACAATGAAATCCGCCTGCCCGTGTCCCGCCGCGCAATTCCAATGAAACCGTTGCTCCGGACGGAAGCGTTGAAAGTATTTGCGGAATGGCGAAAAAAGGCCGACAAGGTTTCGTATTGATTTGACTCAAAATGACCGTCACGAATTTGAACCCGGACACCGAAATCGGCGCCAGCGCGTGGCTTGTGGAATTAGAGGGCCATCGCTTGCTGATGGACTCGGGGATGCATCCCAAGCGCGAAGGTCGCGAAGGATTGCCTCTGTTTGGGCAGGCAGGAGGCGAAGTGGATGCCGTCGCCATTTCGCATTGCCATCATGACCATGTGGGCTCACTGCCGGTCGCTTGCCGCCATTTCCCGCGCGCACATGTGTTGATGACGGAATTGAGCTATTTTCTTGTCGAACGCGTCCTCCACAATTCCGTGAACGTCATGACACGCCAGCGCGATGAGGCCGGCATCCGTGAGTATCCGCTGTACACGCACGATGAGGTGGATGACATCGCTCCGGTATTCCAGGGGTTCAAGTATAATCGGCCGATTGAATGGGCGGCCTTTCACAAGGCGCGGATGGGCCAGCCGTCTCCAACGCTTGAATTTTACGATGCCGGCCACACGCTCGGCTCCTCCGGAATTCTGGTTCGGGGGAAAAAGGAAACGCTCTTCTATACTGGCGACGTATGTTTCCATGACCAAACCCTGCTGCGGAAAGCTCGATTTGAGAACGTAAAGGCGGACGTACTGATCATGGAAACGACACGGGGGAACCGCGAGGTGCCCCCGGATTTTTCCCGCGAGCAGGAAATGAAACGGCTGGTGTCCGCGATCCATCAGGCACAAAAGCGCAAAGGATGTGTGCTCATTCCCGCATTTGCCCTGGGCCGAACACAAGAGATTTTGGCCACGCTGGCCCTGCTCATGCGCGAGGAAAAACTGGAACGCCAGCCGGTCTATATCAGCGGCCTGGGGAGGGTTTTTACAGAGATTTACGATCTCGAAGCGCACCGGACGCACCGGCGACACGATGAATTGCAGTTGCACGAAGCGCTGGACCTCATTGTCCTTCAAAAAGGCCAGGCCGAGAATATGAGGCTGACCGGCGGTAAAATCTTCGTCATTACAGCAGGAATGATGAGCGAAAACACAGCCGCACACGATTTGGCCGTTCGCATGGCCGGGGACGAAAAGCAAAGCATCTTTTTCGTGGGATATGCCGACCCCGATTCGCCGGCGGGCCGGTTGAAAACGGCCAAAAGAGGGGAAACATTTGAATTCAGCCCCGGCGGCGGGCGCCTGACCAGGAATTGTGATTTGGAGGACTTCGATCTGACCGCGCACGCTAACCGGAGCGAATTGCTGGAGTTCGTCGGCCGCGTTTCACCCCGCGCTGTGCTTCTAGGGCATGGCGACGATGCCGCGCGTGGCTGGTTTGAAGCGGAGATCAGGGAACGCTGGCCGAATATGAAGATCTATCAGCCGCAGCCGGGACGCGCCGTCGCGGGGGTGTAGATTTCAAAAACGAAGATGGAGGATTGAAGATGGAAGGGACTCCGTGTGGTGCTGGTCGGGGGAAAATCCTATCTTCTACTCTATCTTCTTATCCGCGCCGCCTTAAAACGTACAGTTGAGGACCGGGAGTGAACGTATAAAACTCCCGGTCCCCAACCTTGAATTTTTCAACCGCCACCATTGACAATGTTGGCCAGGTTGAAAATTGGCAAATACATACAAACCACCATGCCGCCGATGATCACGCCCAGGACGACTATGATCATGGGTTCGATCAACGACATGAGCCCGGAAAGCACGCTTTCTATTTCTTCGTCCAAAAAATTGGAAATTCGTTCAAGCATGTTATCAATATTTCCGGTTTGCTCGCCGGCGCGCATCATGCGGATGATCATCGTTGGGAAAACCGGGTGTTTGCCCAGCGCATTGGAAATGCCTTCGCCGCGCTCGATGTCGGTGGAGGCAGCTTTAATTGCCTTTTCCATGGTGACATTGCCGACAGTTTGAGAAACGGTTTGAAGCACTTCCAGGATGGGCACGCCGCTGCGGACCAGGGAGGCCAGGGTCCGGGTGAAGCGAGCAAGGCAGATCTTATGGGCAATCGGGCCAAAGACGGGCAGCTTGATGCGGCGATCATCCCAGATGGCCCGGCCAGTGGGTGTTTTAATGAAATGAAGCCAGGCCCAGGCGAGCGCGCCGGCCCCCAGGATGATCAGGAGCAGGTATTTCTGCACAATTTGGCTCAGGTCAATCATGAACAGCGTCGGAGCAGGCAGCTTCGCATTGAAGCTGGAATAAATGTCCTTAAACGTGGGAACCACGCGAACCAGGAGGAAGATGGTAATCAGGATGGCCACGACAACGACGGTGGTGGGATACATCAAAGCCGTTTTGACTTTTTTGCGGATGCGCTCGGTATTTTCAAGATAAGTCGCCAGACGGCCCAGGATTTCGGCCAATAATCCGCCTTTTTCACCCGCCGCGACCATTGAAACATATAATTTACTAAAGGCCTTGGGATGTTTGTGCAACGCATCCGAAAGACTGTCCCCGCTTTCAACACGGGTGGTCACATCGCGGATGGTATCGCGCATGATCTTGTCGGTGGCCTGCTCCCCTAACGCCTGGAGGGACTGCACGATGGTGATACCGGCATCCACCATGGTGGCCAATTGCCGTGTGAATACCACCAGATGGGCAAGGCTCACCTTGCCGCCCTGGGTTTTTCCTTTTTTGGAAACTTTCTCCTGAATAGTGACCACCAGGAGATTGCGGTTGAGAAGGGCGGCGATGGCCGCCTGTTCGTTGGCCGCTTCGACCGCGTTACGGATTTCCCGCCCCGTCCCGGTTTCACGCGCGGTATAAATATATGATGGCATAGGTTCTATGTGCTGTTTTTGGATCGCCGTTCAATTGGCAACAACGGACAACCATTGATCCGTTGCGGAATTGAGCATTCGCCGTTCCAAATTTGGCAGTTTTGGCATTGATCCGCAGCCCTGAGCGGGGCAGAGCAGCGTCCTTGCCATCGAGGTCCAGCCTTGGGCTAATGGCTGAATCATATCGAATAATGGCCGGATTGAGCAGGCAAGATTTTGCGGTTTAACATTGAAAAATAATGAAATAATCCGCGATGCGCTGCTTAAGTAATTGGAATTAAACTATTTGCGGCAGAACATTTATTAAAAAAAGTATTGTCAAAGTTACGGTATTGCCCTATTTTCGTTGCAATTGCACTCGTTGTGCACAGGCAAAAGCATGCAAAGGGTGCTTCAATGCCTTATTGTTGAAACAGGACAAAAACAAAACAAACAGACAACAAACAACATCGGAGGAACCAGATGAAGTTTAATAAATGGACAGTAGGTCTGGCCGCAGTAGGCGTGGTTAGTCTCGCCTCGGCTGCGCGCGCAGACGAACAAATGAGCCAGGTGCAAACCGCGCTCACACAGACCACACTCAGTGGTTTTGTGGATACCGCCGCACAATGGAACCCGAATACGAATATGCGACCCGGTCTTGCCTATCCAGGCAACGTACCGAAGTATTCATTCGCCCAAAATGACGGCTTCTCGTTAAATGCCGTCGATATTGCGCTGGATAAGCCGGAAGATTCCAGCCAGTGGGCTGCGGGCTACCACATCGAAATGATGTATGGTGAAGACGCAGTTGGAGTTGCGTTCGGCTCCGGGGGCAACCTCAGTGGCACGCCCACTGCCACTATCCGCCAGGCCTTTATCCGGTTGCATACTCCCATTGAGGGCAGCAACGGTATTGACTGGCAGGTTGGTGTGTTCGATTCCATCATCGGCTACGAATCCAACAGCGATCCGCTGAACCCGAACTATACCCGCTCCTATGGTTACACCATTGAGCCAACAACGTTCACCGGTGTTCTCGGCACATATAAAGTAAATGATGAAATCTCGTTCTCAGGCGGCATCGCCAACGACGAATTTAACAATTTATTTATCTCAGGCAACTCTTTCGAGTCGCAAAGGTGCTATATGGGTTCAGTTTCATTGACTGCCCCGGACAGCATGGGCTTTTTGAAGGGCGCCACATTAAGCGGCGGAGTTATTCATAATAACAACTCCACCGACGTAGCCTCGGACACAGTCACCTTCCCCGGCGCAACGACCAGCTTGTACGTGGGCGCAACCTTGCCCACGCCGATCACACAGTTGAAAGTCGGCGCTGCGTTCGATTACCTGTGGCAGCAAAATGTCGTCGCCGGCATACCCTCAACGGGAGCGGACCTTTGGAACATTGCCGGTTACGCAACATTCCAGGCCACGGACAAGTTGAGCTTCAACGTCCGCGCGGAATACCTGGACAACCAGTCCGCAAGCGGGGCAGCTCCCATATCTCTCTATCCCGGCAACAATGCCGAGGAATTTACGGCCACCGTCCAATATAATCTGTGGGCGAACGTGATCACCCGCGGTGAATTCCGTTGGGACCACATCGAGCATCGTGGATTGGATGGAGAAGGATTCGGTGTCAGTTCTACCGGCACCAGCCTCGCTCCCGACAGGAACAACGACTTCCTGCTCGCTCTTAACGTGATCTATCAATTCTAATTGAAGTCGAACTTCACACCCCTTCCGCCTTTGGCGGAAGGGGTTTTTGTTTGTGCGCCGCCCTTCCAGGCCAGAGCAAAGTTGACCCTTTCCGTAAAAAAATGCCAGAATTCCCCGGAATATGAAAAGACCTGCCGATTTGTTCTCACTTACCGATAAAGTCGCCGTCGTCATTGGCGGCACGGGCGAATTGTGCGGCGCGATGGCCGAAGGCCTCGCCGCCGCGGGCGCAACCGTGGCCATTGTGGGACGCGACGCCGCCAAAGCCAAACCTCGCCTGGACAACATCTCCAAAGACGGCGGCAAAGCCGCATTCTTTTCTTGCGATACCACCAGCAAGACCGGCTTGCAAACCCTCCTGGCCGATGTCGTCACCAAATTCGGCAAGGCGGACATTTTGGTCAACGGCGCGGGCGTCAATTCACCCACGCCGTTTTTTGAGATTTCCGAAGAGGAATTTGATAAAATTATATCGGTAAACTTGAAAGGTCTTGTGTTGGCGTGCCAGATATTCGGCAAACACATGGTCGAGCGCGGTTCCGGCAGCATTATCAATCTTGGGTCCGCATCGGGATTGAATCCGTTGTCTCGCGTGTTTACGTATTCGGCGTCCAAAGCGGCCGTTCACAACATTTCGAAGAATCTGGCCCGCGAATGGGCGTTCAAAGGCGTGCGCGTCAACATTCTCGTCCCGGGATTTTTCCCGGCGGAACAAAACCGCAAAGTGCTCAGCCCTGATCGTGTGAAAACCATCATGGCCAAAACTCCCATGAACCGGTTCGGCGAAGCGCATGAACTTATCGGAGCCACGCTCCTGCTGGCGTCCGACGCCGGCAGCTTCATCACCGGCACGGAACTGGTCGTCGATGGCGGATTCGATGCGATGACGATTTAGCCAAGACGTTGAAGCGTTGAAGTGCTAACACGTCGGCTGGAATGCCAAAGCTTCTCCAGTCTCGAGCAGGCTCTTTAGACTGCTGATCACCGCTGGCCAGCCGTTGTTAATGCCCTTGAATTTGTTGGGATCCTGTGAAATATCGTCAGGCAGAAGGTTCTCGTGGATCAGCCGAAGTTTCACGTGAAGACCCACCGGGGTAATTTCATAAGTTACGCGCGAAGGCCCATTCCGTCTGGCCGCAACTTCCGGCGTGTCCTTTGGGTTCCACGTATAGACCAGCTTCCGGGATGGTTCGCAGATCAGGACTTTTCCAGCGTGGTCTCCCAGCCGTTCGATGTCCTTTGGAGGCAGGATCCGCACGGTGCCTCCTTCCCGTAGTTCAATTTCGATGCGGTAACCCGCCCAATACTTGACACTAAAGTCCCCGTTGGTCAGCGCTTCCCAAAGCTTTTCCGGCGTTGTCCGGATAAAAGTCGCGTAAACGAATTCGATATTTTGCATATAGTTGTGCCGTTGTAGGTTCTGGTTTTTGAATCAAAGTTCTTCCGGCCACTTGCGCGTTTCCTTCAGCGATTCGCCCGTCTCAAGCAAACTTTTGAGGCTCGACAAAATGGGCGGCCAGCCCTCCGAAACGCCTTCAATAAATTTGGAATCACTCTTCTTCATCTCGTGAGTGATCGTGAGTTTGAGGGAGCTGCCGGATCTTTCGATTTCGCAGGTCATTCGCGAGTAGCCCTCGGCGCGCAACTCCTGCCTGAGTTCGTGACGCCATTTCAGGACCAGCTTTTTGCGGGGTTCAATCTCGAGCACTTCCCCGGCGTCCGCCACGCGCCCGTCAGGTGTCTTGAGCCGCCATGAAGCGCCAGGTTTCCAGTCCGATTCCTGGGTCGCCCCGAAAAAATACCGGCGAACAAACCTGGGGTCTGTCAGCGCCTTCCACAATTTCTCCGGGGTCGTGCGTATGTAAATTACATAAACAAATTTGCTCTTTTTCATTTTGTCATTCCTTTTGATCCTCGAGATTCTTTTTCAGATCGCTCAACGCCTGGAGGCGATGGCGTTCATATTTGCCGATCCAGCGTTCGTAAATCTCGTGCAACGGTACTGGGTTGAGATAATGCAGCTTTTCGCGTCCGCGGCGGACCGTCGTCACCAGATCGGCCCTTTCCAGCACGGTCAAATGCTTGGCGACCGCCTGGCGAGTCATATCCAGTTGCCCGCACAATTCCGTCAACGTTTGCCCATTGTTCCGGTGCAGTCGGTCGAGCAACTGTCGCCGGCTCGCATCCGCCAACGCCTTAAACACTGCATCCATCGCGGAGTACAATATGCAACCGATAGGTTGCATGTCAAGCGGATTTTTGAAATTGGCCTTGCGACTGCGATTTGTGGACTTCGGACTGGGGACTGGGGACCGGCCCGTCCTTGCTTTTGTCCGGCCTCGAACTTATTTTGCCAGCCGAATGAAATCGAAGAATGAGAAAAAACCCGTGGCCGACCCCGAATTACAAAAACGCATTCATGAACTGATTCAATACAAAGGGGGCGGTTACAATGAAGATGACGTGGCTGACATTATCGAGAACGCCTTGAAATTACTGACCGATGTCCGGGATTCGGGCGACGTGCGGATCATTAAGATCGCGCTGCGCGAGTTGCGTTATGCCTTCCGGCTGTTCGCGCCGTATATTGGAAAGCGGAAAGTAACGATTTTTGGTTCCGCGCGTCTGGCGCCCGAGGCGCCGGAATACCAGCAGGCGGTTGAATTTGGGCGGAAAATTTCCCAGGCCGGGTTTATGGTCATCACGGGCGCCGGAAGCGGCATCATGCAGGCCGGGCACGAAGGCGCCGGGCCGGCAAAAAGTTTTGGAGTCAACATCCGTCTGCCGTGGGAACAGGTGGCCAATCCGGTCATTGCGGAGGACAAAAAACTGGTCACCTTCCGCTATTTCTTTACGCGCAAACTTATATTTATCCGGCATTCGGACGCCATCGTTCTTTTCCCCGGCGGGTTTGGCACATTTGACGAGGGTTACGAGGCGCTTACGCTCATGCAGACGGGCAAAAGCCAGCTGATGCCTCTCGTGCTCGTGGACAAGCCCGGCGGTACATTTTGGAAAACCTGGGATGCCAACGTTCGCGGGCAGCTCCTCAAGGCCAAATTAATTTCGCCTCCGGACATCAGCCTCTGCCAAATCGCGGACAACGTGGATGACGCGGTAAACATCATCACGCGCTTCTATGCCAATTTTCATTCCACGCGTTTCGTCAAAGATACTCTGGTCATCCGATTGAAGAAAACGCCGCCATCTCCCGCCCTCGCCACATTAACCAGGGATTTTACTGATATCATTGTTGACGGGAAAATCGAGGCGGTTGAACCAACACCCGACGAAGTTGAAGACAACGACAACCTCAACCTGCGTCGCATCGCCTTTCATTTCAATCGGCGTGACTACGGTCGCTTGAGGCAATTGATTGATCTGCTTAATGACTATTAGCCGGGCCGGGCGCGGCAGGTGGCCTTAATCAGCCCCTTCGGGCCTGACTCCCTGTAGGACTTTAACGGGGTCAATGTCGATGGCATATTTTCGATCAAAATTTAAAGATAATTCCTTATTTCATGCTTTCCACATTCGCATTCTATTTTTAACGTTCACCTTTGATTACCCGTGACCGACCTTGCCAAATTGCAACGCCAGCCCCGTGAAATAGCGCGGTGGCAAAAAGCCCAGCAACAACTGATGGCCGGGCGATATGCCTCGGCGCTTTCGGCGTACCATGACTTGCTGAGACGATATCCGGGGGTCGCCCAGTTATGGTTCGAGTCCGCGATAGCCGAAGGCCGCGATCTGAATTTTGACAAAGCTGAGACGGCTCTTGAACACGCGGCCGCGGTCGGCGCCAAAGACATTCCGCTTTTGGTCCTCATCGGCCAGGAATATTTCAGGCTCCGCCGGTTCGACCGCGCGCGGGCCGGCTTCCAGCGCGCTGTGGCGGCTGACCCGGATTCAGTCCATGCTCTCCTGAGCATGGCCGCATGGTGGGAGCGGGAACGGCGATTGAGCGAAGCCATGGAATGTGTCGAAACCTGCCTGTCCAGGCATCCACAAGAGCCGCAGGCGCTCTATTACCAGGCCTTTCTGCTGCACCGGCAGGGACAGCATGATGAAGCGGCCGCCGCCTTGAGCGGCCTCAAAAAACGTGGAAATCTGGACGTAAACCTCAAGATTTCCGTCCATCATTTGTTGGGCGTGGTGATGGACGCGCTTGGCCGATACCAGGAGGCCTGGCTCATCCTCGGTGAAGCCAAGGCTTTGGCCAAACGCATGACGGACACTGACGCGCTGATTGGCAATTATGACAAATGGGCCCGCTGGCGTTGTGATTTGCTGGCGGCCCTCACGCCGGAAATCATCGGGCACTGGCAGGGGCAATCGAACGGTCCGGCGCGGTTGGCATTTCTGGGCGGACACCCGCGCAGCGGCACGACGCTTATGGAACAGATCCTCGCCGCCCACCCGGGAATCCGGGCCTTTGACGAACCGGAAGCCTTTCCCGAGGAAGTCCTAAACGTCCTGTGCCCCGCGCAGGCCACGCAAGGACTGACGTTATCCGATATCAGCGGCCTGTCGGACATGCGCTGCACCGACCTCCGCGGCCGCTATTTCAAAAGTCTCATGCGCGAAGTGGCCGGAGGAAATGCCTCAGAGTTGTTCCTGGACAAGAATCCCTCGCCTACGAACTCCCTGCACTTGTGGCTTCGCCTTTTTCCCGAATTGAAAGTCATCATCGCCCTGCGCGATCCGCGCGACGTGGTCGTTAGCTGTTACCTTCAAAATCTGCCGCTCAATCCCGCCACGGCGAATTTTCTTTCGATTGAGCGGACGGCGAAACATTACGCCGATCTCATGAGCGTCTGGTTGCGGTTTCGCGAACTGGGCGGCTTTGAATGGATCGAAATGCGCTACCATGAAGTGGTTGCCAATCCGGAAGCCGAAGGCAGGCGGGTCACGGAATTTCTCGGCCTGCAATGGCATCCGCAACAGGTGGAGCACCGGCGAATAGCCGGCCAAAAAATCCTTCATTCCCCAACGTATTTCGAAGCCGCCAAACCGATTTACAAAGAGAGTATTGACCGCTGGCAAAACTACGCATTTGCCCTCGAGCCCGTGCAGGAAAAATTGGCGCCCTACTGCCGCGCGTTTGGGTATCGTGAGTGAAACGTTAATCGAAAAGTTTTTCCTAATCAAAAATAAGATTCCCTTCTGTATTGGTTATTCTTGTGGCTAATAGTTTTTGCTGACGCCAATTTGTGATTTGACTTTTACTGTGACCGCTGAGAAGTTGCCAACGATTCTAAAAGTTTTGCGCAAATGAGTTCATGGTTCTCCATTTGCCCGGGGAAGAAGGTTCTTTCGAACGGTGCGCTTCTTGTCGTCATCGCCGGCGTTCTGTCTGCTGCAGTGAGTGGACGCGCCCAGATTATTGACTTGAACGGCAATGGAATGAGCGACATCTGGGAGTGGATGTATAACGCTTACGGTATCAACCCCGACACGGACCCGGACGGCGACGGTTTTGTAAACTGGCAGGAAGCGATTTCTGGAACCGATCCTTTCAACCGCAATTCCTATCCCCATATCCCGAGCTTTTCATATTCGCCGACGAACTTTTCTGTGACCGTGCCGTGCGCGCTGGGGAAGATGTACACCCTGGAAAGCACAACTAACGCGGCATCTCCTGTCTGGATTGTAGAAACGAACATGGAAGCGTTGTCCGGCGCCAGCATCACTTTGACCGGAGCATTCGCCCCTGTGAAAAAATTCTATCGCGTCGGGATTTCAGACGTCTCGTCTGACGGCAGTGGTTTGATAAACGACTGGGAAAAGTTTGCGCTCGGGCTGACTCCCACCAATGCATACAGCAATGGCCAGGAAGATTTCAACGGCGCGGCCATGAGCGACTACCAGTACGTGACGAATATGCTGGCTTCGCAAAATGTCGTTACCGTCGCAGCGAGCGATCCAACGGCGACCGAGCCTGACCCGGGGCAAAAGGCCTCGAATACTGGCCTCTTTACCATAACGCGCGGCGGGTTTCCGCTGGACTCGATCACGGTCAGCCTGGCAGGAAGCGGACCAGGCGCGGGTTTTGCGACGGCGGGGGTCGATTACAGCAATCTCCCGGTTTCCGTGACGTTGCCCGCGGGAAGCAGTTCGGCAACTATTGCGGTCCTCCCATTGGCAAACACGAGCCTTCAAACGCCCGCAATTGTGCAATTGCAACTGCGGGCGGGTGCGAATTACAGCGTCGGCACAGAAAGCAATGCGGCTGTTGTGATTTATCCCTCGCCGACAGGCTTCGGCACGGGATTGCTCGGCCAATATTATACCAATTCGAGCACTACCTACACAAACGCCGCCAATTTCAATCCCACGAACCTGTTTCTCACGCGAGTTGACCCGAACGTTGATTTCAATTGGACAAACGGCACCGTGCCGGACCTAAGCAACGGCCTTTACAGCGTGCGCTGGACCGGACAAGTGCAGCCGCAATTTTCGGAATCGTATATGTTTGATGTTCAAAGCCAATCGGGCTGCCGGTTGTGGGTCAATGATCAATTGCTCATCAATGAATGGCAGACACAAAACCTGACTGACTGGACAAACGTCATCGCTCTGCAAGCGGGCACGCGCTACGACATCAAGCTCGAATACTTGCAATCGGGCGGTGCGGCCCAGGCGCATTTGTATTGGTACAGCCCGAGCCAGGCGAGAGAAGTCATTCCCAATTCATCTCTGTATCCGACGAACAGTTTCGTCCCCGGCACATCCAATGCGCCATCGGTCATCACCAGCGCATTGAGTGCCGTGGGCTTTCTGGGTCAGCCGTTTACTTTTACGGTGACGGGCGCGAACACGCCGCTTGGCTTCACGGCAAACGGCCTGCCGCCGGGCCTGGCGTTTAATCACACGAACGGCGTTATCAGCGGCATTCCAACGCTCGCAGGCAATTTCAACGTCACGCTCACGGCCAGTAACCTCGTGGGCACGAGCGCGTCGGTATTGAACATCCTGGTCCTGAATACCGGCAATTCCGTGGTGCAGGAAATTTGGACTAATGTGCCCGGTACGATTGTGGCCGACATTCCGACGGACACGCCGGCCAATATCACGAACGCATTGGGCACCCTTCAGGGCATCGCCAATTACGGCGACAATTACGGCGAACGCATCCGCGGCTATTTCACCGCGCCGGTCACGGGCAATTATTATTTCTGGATCGCCGGCAGCGACTCGGCGCAGCTTTGGATTTCCGACGATAACAACCAGGTGAACCAAGTCCTGCGCGCCTGGGTCACGCCGACCAATAATCCGACCGCGCCGGGACAGAACGGAACCTCGCCGCGCCAATGGAATTTGCAATCGTCGCAGCAATCCGGCTGGCTGTCGCTGACCGCCGGGCAGCAATACTATATCCAAATTCTGCACAAGGCCGGCATTGGCACCAATGACAATTGGTCGGTGGGCTGGCTTCAGGACCCGACCGGCACGAACAACAATCCCGCCGGCGTTGTGCCGGGCTATCTGTTGTCGCGTTATTATCCGCCGCTGGCGGCCAACGCGCCGGGCACGTTGTATTCCGCAAACCTGCTGGCGCTGCCCGGCGTGGTCAGCGAAGGCGTCGGCTCGGCCACTTTGCGCGTCAACGCCGCGGGCACGCAGGCCACCTTGAGCTTTACGATCACCAACATGGTCGGCACGCCGACCGGCGAATCCATCAATTCCGATCCCTATTTGAATGATCCGGGTGAATTGATTTTCGACATTTCCGCCGCGAAACCGCAGCCCAACGGCACTTATTTATGGAACATCAAGAACACCGGCCCGCTGCAGACGAATGATATTCTGCAAATCATCGAGCAGGGCAAGGCAGCCATCGTGATTGAGAGCTCGGCGTTTGCCAATGGCGAAATTGGCGGGCATTTTACGCTGGCCAACGGCTCGCAAACCTTCACGCCGCCGCCCGCGCCGCCGTCATGGACGGATGATTCCGCCAATCCCAACGCCGCCGTGCGCTTCCTGACCCAGGCGACCTTTGGCGTCAACTCCAACGACATCGCGTCCGTGCAGGCGCTCGGTTACGCCGGCTGGATTAATAATCAATTTCTCGTTCCGCCGACGCACGCCCTGACCAATGTGCTGGCGCATCCTTATTCGGACCCGACGGATCTGTATCAAAGCCCGGTCTGGTTCAATTCCTGGTGGCAGAACTCCGATCACGGCGCCCGACCAATTGCGCCAGCGCGTGGCCTTCGCCTTGAGCGAAATTTTTGTCGTCTCGGAAAACGGCGCGCTGGAAAACCATGCGGACGCACTTTCCTCCTACTACGATATGCTGGTGGACAATGCGTTTGGCAATTACCGCACGCTGCTTGAAAACGTCACGCTGCATCCCGCCATGGGCCTCTATCTGGGCATGCTGGGCAACAACGCGGGCAGCATCATTACCGGCCTGCACGCGGATGAAAATTACGCGCGCGAAGTCCAACAGTTGTTTTCCATCGGCCTGAACCGCCTATGGCCGGATGGCTCGCTGATTCTGAATTCGCAGGACAATCTCGTGCCGACCTACAGTCAGAACGAAATCATGGGCTTCGCCAGCGTGTTCACCGGCTGGAATTATTACCAGACCAACCAGGCCAACGGCCGCCTGCCGTCGAATTGGTATCCGGCTTACAACGGAACCAATCCCATGGTGCTGGTGCCGTCGCATCACGAACTCGGACCCAAGCTGCTGCTCGACAATGTCGTACTGCCGCCGGCCTACGGGAACCAGCTTGTTCCATCCACGACGAATGATGCCTATTGCTCGCAGGATTTGGAACAGGCGTTGAATGCCATTTTCAATAACCAAAATGTCGGGCCGTTCATTTGCCGCGAATTGATCCAGCGGCTGGTCACCAGCAATCCCAGCCGCGATTATGTTTATCGCGTCGCGCAGGTCTTTAACGATGACGGCACCGGCGTGCGCGGCAACATGCAGGCGGTCATCGCAGGCGATCCTGCTGGATTACGAAGCGCGCAGTCCGGACATGATTTCCGCAGCCCACTTATGGCAAACAACGCGAGCCGTTGGTCCGCGTCACCGCGCTGGCCCGGGCATTTCCCTCGCCGCCAACGGTCAGCGGCACTTACAGCCAGACGACAAACCAGGTCATTACCATCACGACGACCACTCCGCACCTGCTGAACAGCGGCGACACGGCTTATATGATTTTCACCGACACCTCCGGAAATGCCGCGCCAACGTCGCAGGGTTACAGCGTGACGGCGACCAGCACGACGACCCTCACCATCACCGCGCCGCAACTGCTCGTCGGGAACTTACGGCCAGACCAACGGCGTCATCACCGCAGCCCTTTCCGGTAACGGCCTGGCCAGCAACAATCCGGTTTATCTCGTGTTCACGACCGGCGGCGCGTCGAACGGTCTCTACACAGTTTCCAGCGTGATTGATTCCGCACATTTCACGGTCGCCACCACGGATTTGACTCAGCGCGCCGGGCAGTTGTCTGCTGCCGAAATTGTCCGTGGGCGGCTACACGCAAACCGGGACCAATATCGTGATCAGCACCACCGGTCCGCATGGTTTGGTTGCCGGCGATAACGTCTACATCAATTTCACTTCCGGCACGGCGGCGAGCGGAATTTACGCGGTCGCGAGCGTATCCGACCCAACGCATTTCACGGTCACTACCACCATTTCAAAGAGCCAGAATGACAACAGTCTCTCGGTTTATGGTTTGGATGCGCCGGTCCTGGCGCGTTCCGGGACCGTTATTTTACAGCAAAGCACCTGGAACATGAGTTACACGGACACCGGCTACGACGGCGAGCCTGTCGCAATCGCCGTTGCGTTCGCCGACTGTGTTCAATTTGTTTTATCCCGGGCTACGAATTTCCCGGCGCCTTTGGCCTCCGCCGGCTTGACCACGCCGGAATTTCAATTGACCACGGCCAGCGGCGTGGCGGCGCAAATGAATTTCATCGAGGGCGGCATTTTGAACAACACCGGAAATACCAACGGCCTGAGCAGTTTCACCGGCGGCAACGGCTCGATTGTGCTGAACATTGCCCCGTGGATGACGACCAATTACACGTCGAACGCCGGCATTCCGACGCTGGTCAGCACATTGAATACTTTTCTGGCCGCCGGACAATTGTCCGCGGCCGCGCAGTCGAACATCGTCAGTTTCGTCGCCAACACCACGAATTTCCCCTACAGCACGCCGCCCAACTCAAACGCAGATGCGCGACCGCGTGCGCGCCGTGATTCATTTGATCTGCCAGTTCGCCCGACTACATCATTCAAAAATAATATGAGCAAGAAGAGCCATAACGATTTTTCCGACATTTCGCGCCGCGAGTTTATCCGGCGCGCGGCGTGCGCGGCCGTGGGCACCGTCGCGATGACCTCGGCCATCCGCGATTTGCGCTTCATGAACGCCGCCGTCGCGCAATCCAATATCATCGAGCTACAAGGCGCTGGTTTGCATTTTTCTGCAGGGCGGCAATGATTCGAACAACCTGATCATCCCGACCATCCAGTCGCAATACAATAATTACGCCTCCATCCGCACGCCGGTGCTGGCCATTCCGCAAAGCGCGATCCTGGGGGTCACCTCGCTGAACCCCGACGGCAACACCTACGGCCTGCATCCGAGTTGTCCGGAATTGCAGACGCTGTTTGGCGAAGGCAAACTGGCGTTTTTGTTCAACACCGGCACGCTGGTTTATCCCATCACGCGCGCCCAATATCTTGCCGGCACAGTGGAACAACCGCCGCAACTGTTTTCCCATGCCGACCAGCAGACGCAATGGCAGACGTCCGATTCCCGACCAGCCGCCCACCACCGGCTGGGGCGGGCGCTGCGCGGATTTGCTGAACTCGGTGCAGCCCAACGCGCCCATTTCGCTCATGGTCACGCTGGCGGGCGCGAACACGTTTGAAGTCGGCAATATCGTTTCGCAATATTCCGTTTCCACCAGCGGCGCGGTTTCGTTGTCCCTGCCGACAACGCCGTCGCGGCGGCGCCAGTACCAATCGCCTGCCGGCGCTGACGAATATCCTCGGCCTGCCCTATACCAATCTGCAGGCGCAGGCTTATGCGTCCGTTGTCGAACAGGCCATCAATAACGCGACGCTGCTCAACAACGCCATTTCCAATACCGCCCCGACCACATTTTGGACAAACAAGTTCCCGGTAACAATCACCCCGCCCGAAGGCGGCGCGGCATTCACCTCCACCTTGAGCCCGCAACTGGAGATGGTCGCGCGATTGATTGCAGCGGGCAACACACCATTGAACCAGGGCGGCTTTGGAATGAAGCGGCAGATCTTTTTTGTCAGGTCGGCGGCTATGATCTGCACACCGGCCAGACCAATTACAGCGCGAACGATCCCAACAACGTCCTCGTGGGCGCGCACACCAACCTGCTTGCGGAATTGAGCCAGTCCATGTATGCCTTCCAACGCGCGATGGAGCAACTCGGCCTCTCCAACAGTGTGACCAGCTTTACCGCGCAGCGATTTTGGCCGCACTTTCCCGAGCAACGGCGAGGGCAGCGATCATGGCTGGGGCAGTCATCACCTGATCCTCGGCGGAGCGGTGAACGGCCAAATGACCTACGGCCAATTTCCAGTGCTGACCATCAACGGTCCGAACGACACCAGCACCGGCCGCTGGATCCCTACCACCGCCATTGACCAATACTTCTGCCACGCTGGCGACGTGGTTTGGCGTGGATCCGGACAACCTGGCGACGGTGTTTCCGAACCTTAGCCGGTTCTCCTCGTCGAATCTCGGTTTCGTATGAGAAAATGGTTCGCCCTGGTTTTTGGGCTCGTTCTCATTGCGGTTTTCCTTTTCTTTTTCACTCACAAGCCGGCGCGTCCTCTGTCGTCGAACCCAACTGTCGAGGAACAGAATGCCGCCGTGGCGCGGGCACTGGCCAATCAAAATACAAATATCGTTGCGATCATCAAATCCAACTTCGCCCGTGTGCATTCTCCACAGGGAACCACGGCTCCAGCCGCTGTCGCGATCGTGATTCCGCCGGCCGGGCCGGCCTCGCCGCTGCAATTCACAAACTTTGAACCCGCAACGGTCGTGCAAAACGTGAGCCGCGTCATCCGGCAATACGGCGAAATGTTTGGCGGCAATCCCGTGGGCAACAATCAGGAAATTACCAGTGAATTAAGCGGCAAAAACCCGAAACACATCAATTTCATTAGCACGGATGCCGGAATGACTATTAACGGTAACGGTGAATTGGTGGATCCGTGGGGCACGCCGTATTTTTTTCATCAGCTTTCTGGCGCGGATACTGAGATCCATTCCGCCGGTCCGGACCGCATCATGTGGACGGCGGATGATATCGTGGTGCATTCGGCGCAATAAATTTGATGAGCACGGTGTCGCCGTTCCGCATTTTGATCTTATCGGTCACATTATACAAAAACCAACTTCGTCGTCGTCGCGTTTTCATCCCACCCGCGTGTGGGCTCGGCAGTCACAGATGAAATGTCCTTGATCGAGATTTGCCGTCCGCGTGTCTTCGGGCCTTTGACTTCGATCTCGCCGGGATCGCACGTCTGTTGGCTCACCTTTTGGTGCGGCGCGGGTTTGTAACGGATATAGAGCGTCTTTGGCGTTTCGGGCGCGAAATACAGGACGCGCGATTTCTCCGGGATGCAGGAGTACACCTTGTTCATAATCGTGCCGCCAAACGTGAAGCGTTTGAGATAGCTGGCGTTGCGGTCGGTGTAGGCGCAGGTGAAAACGCGTTCCCGCTCGGGCAATCCGCAATAGATCAACTCAGGCCCAACGAAAAGTTTCTCCGGCAGTTCGCTGACCTTGTAGTTGCCGTCCTTGAACACGAGAAGAATTTTATCAAACTTCGTGCATTCGAGCTTAAATTCCTCACCGTTGACTTTGTAGCCCATGTAGCCGCTTTCGCGGTCGTAACTGACTTTGAATGCCTTGAACGCCACTGCCTTGGCGTCCACTTCTTCGTGGCGCGCTGATTTGGTCGTCAGGCGCGGATACTGTTTTCCATATTTCTCCAACAACGCTTCGAGATGCCCGATAACGTACTTCGTAAGTCCTTTGAGATTCTTGCGCGTTTCGTCCAGGCCGGCCTTTGTCTGTTCCATCTCGTCGCGGTGTTTGTTGATGTCAAACAGCGAAATGCGGCGGATGCGGACTTGCAGCAGTTTTTCCACGTCTGCGTCCACGATCTCGCGTATGAGTTCTTTTTTGAACGGCTTGAAACCGTCATACACGGCGGCAATGACCGCTTCGTTGGTTTTGCATTTCTCGATGGTTTTGTAAATGCGTTCTTCGATGAAAATGCGCTCCAGCGTGCGGTAATGCAATTCGTCCAAAAGCTGTTTCTCGCGCAATTCCAGTTCGCGCTTGAGGATGGCCACGAGCTGCGCGGTGTTTTCGTGCAGCACTTCGCTCACGGTCAGCTCCACCGGCCGATTGTCTTTGATGACCACAATGCGGCTCGCAATCGTGACCTCGCAATCGGTGAAGGCATAGAGGGCGTCCACCATTTTCTCAGCGTCCACGCCGGCAGGGCATTTGATTTCGATCTCGACGTTTTCGGAAGTGAAATCGTTGATGGATTTGACCTTGAGTTTGCCTTTGCGCGCCGCGTCTTCGATCGACGCCATGAGCGAATCGGTGGTCGTGGCCGGCGGAATTTCCGTGATGATCACAGTCGATTCGTCTTTGGCCTTGATGCGGGCCCGGACTGTGACGGAACCCTTGCCGTCCTGATAATCGCGAGCGTCCATCAGGCCGCCGGTCAGAAAATCCGGCAGGCATTTGAACGGCTGTTTCTTGAGAATGGCAATCTGCGCTTCGAGGAGTTCGGGAAAATTATGCGGCAAAATCCGGGCGCTCAAACCTACGGCGATGCCTTCCGTGCCGAGCATCAGCGTGAGCGGGAGCTTGCAGGGCAACGTCACCGGTTCGCGATTGCGGCCGTCGTAACTGGGAACGAATTCAGTGATTTCATCATTGAAGAGTTCCGTTCGAGCCAGGTCGGTAAGACGGCATTCGATATAACGCGGCGCGGCGGCCGGGTCACCGGTAAAGATATTTCCAAAATTTCCCTGGCCTTCCACCAGATAACGTTTGTTGGCCAGCACTACAAGGGCGTCGCCAATGGAAGCATCGCCGTGCGGATGATACTGCATCGTATGACCGACAATATTGGCCACTTTGATAAAGCGTCCATCGTCTTTGTCGTGTAACGCCCAAAGAATACGCCGCTGCACCGGCTTCAGGCCGTCCGCCAGATTGGGGATGGCTCGGTCGCGAATGACATAGCTGGCGTATTCGAGGAAACTGCGGTCCACGCGCGTGTGCAGGCCTTCGGCGCGTTTTTTGGGATCGAACGGTTTTGGGGGCGCGATATTTTCGACAGCCTCAGCAATGACATGGTCCGCGCCATTTCCGTTCCCATTCGCGTTGACGGCGGTCGTTTTTTTTGTCCCGGCTTCGTCCGCCACGCCCTCGATGGGCAATTCCGTTTGGTTCGAGTCTTTTTTACGTTTCGCTGACATGAATACTTAAAATGAAACAGAGTATATTAAGCCAAAAATTGACGGGAACGGCAAGATTGGGCGCGAAAAATTAACGCATCACTGAACGATTGGCAAATCTCCCATTTTGCAGGAATGCAATGGTTTGCCGAAGCGCCTCGCTATTACACATTATAAACGGATGGGTTGCATGAATGACGATAAAATCGCTCATACCGGCCAGCTTCGCGCGCTTTACGGAAACTTTCCCATCGTCCGGTCCGGGAATGAGTAGACTATTGATCCAATTAATCGAGCGGTCGCCAGCGATGATGCCCACCGAAAAATTGGCCGGGCCGAGTTGGTTCGGCAGGGAACCGTTGTCTGTGCCCATTTCATTTCCAGCCGGGCCGTTAATCAACTTGAAGAGCGTAAATTTACCCAACTTATCCACAACTTCGCTGCCCTGATTTGGCGGGGCCAGCATGACGACCCTGCCCAGGTCAGGGACCTTATGCCGCGCCAGGTAACTCCGAACCAAAATCCCGCCCATCGAATGGGTGACGAAATCAATTCTGCTCGCGCCGTTTTGCCGGCATTCGGCCAGCGCTTTGCCGATGGCACCGTCTGCCAAATTCGGTATGAACCCCTTGCGCGAGGGATAGTCCACGTTTAAGACCGTATAGCCGGCTGCCTCAAGAGCGTGCTGCATCCGTGTCATGGAATGGGTTGTGCGGCACAGTCCGTGCAAAAGAATGACGTTTTCTGATGCAAGAGGGCGATTTGATGAAGCAGCCTTGGAATCACGAGCAATAATGGCCATGGTAATGATGATCAAAAACGCGCGCGTCGAATTCATTTTATTTTAACACTGTAAAGTTACCAGAGCAGGACTGTCTGACGTTCATTCAAAATTTCAATGACGAGCAAAACTTTTTTGATTTTGATTTGACATACATTGAAGTGCAATGTATTGTGCCTCTATGATTCGCAAAGAACTCGTGGCGGCCTCGGCGGAGCCGCTCATTTTATCACTCCTGGCAAAGGGCGAGAGCTACGGTTACGCCATCATTCAGGAGGTAAAGGCACGCTCCGGCGGGAAGCTGCAATGGACCGACGGAATGCTCTACCCGGTGCTCCATCGGTTGGAACGGCGCGGCCTGCTCAAATCCCGGTGGGGCGAGAGCGAAACCGGCCGCAAACGAAAATATTACTCAATCAAAAAAGACGGCAAAACGGCCATGGCCAAACATCAGGAGCAATGGTCGCTGATTCATTCCGTTTTGAGCGGATTACAAAAGGAACAATATGTTTAACTTTGAAAAAGCAATTGCGGAATGGCGGCAGCAAATGCTCGCCGCCGGAATCAAGACGGCTGAATCCCTTGACGAATTGGAAAATCACCTGCGCGAAGAGGTAGAGAAACAGATAAAATCGGGACAAAATCCCAGGCAGGCTTTTGAGACCGCCATAGATCAAATTGGCGGGCCGGCCATTCTGAAAAAGGAATTTGCAAAGGTTGATGAGCCATGGCCGGTTTGGCAAAAATTACGGACACTCCTTGGGTTCAATAGAATCTCTTCGCCCTCATTGATAGATTTCGCTCCGGTCGGGATACAGACTCTGGAGCTGGCGGCTGGAGAGGCCCGCAACTTCCGCCATGATTACATCGGCACTGAGCATCTTCTATTGGGCCTGCTTAAATCGAATTCAACAATTGTTTCCAATGCGCTGCGAAAGTTGGGGGTGGACGAAAAGGCCATTCGAGTTGAGATCGAGAAATTTGTGCCCAACGGGTCTGTGCATGATATTTCCGCAAATATTCCCTACACTCCCCGTGCAAAAAGTGCGCTTCAACTTGCCGGTAACGAGGCCCGCGCGTTAAGCCAGCCCCGGATTGACCCTGAGCACATTTTGCTGGGACTTATTCGTGAAGGCGATGGAGTAGCCTGGCGCGCCTTGAAAAATCTGGGAATCCACATTGAAAATGCCCGCGAAGAAATTTTAAGACAAACGGGCAGGGCCCGTTTGTGAACTATATGTTTGATCTCGAACAGGCGATTGCGGTTGCTCGTTCCTAAATGATGAAGTCTCGATCAATCCGTCGCAAAGTAGTGAACCTGTGAGATAGGCGCCGTTTCAATTTTGTAGCACCCCTGTTGTACCTGTGTAGCACCCGGTGTAGCACCCCTAAAGAATTGGTGTTCAACGATGTAGCACCTGTAGCACCCTTCCCGACTTCATGTCATCAATGCTTCCCATAAACCGTCTCCGGAGCGCGGCTGTGTCGAAGACCAGCCGCAGCGCGCCGAATCCTTGGGGACGCAGCGGCTGTTGCCTTTGCCCGGCACACAGCTCCGTGTGCCAATCAGTTCGTGGCCTCGGTGCGCGATTCTCGAATCGTTGACGATTTCCATGAACCGGTAGGGCCGACCTGCCGGTCGGCCACCGCGTCCTTACCGTGCTGCTTCTTTCAGCTTCTTAATATCCAGCTTTGTCATCTGTAACATCGCTTCGAAAGCACGCTCAGCCCTCGCCGTGTTCCTGTCCGTCAGGAAATCAAACATGATGGTCGGAACGATCTGCCAGAAAACGCCATACTTGTCCCTGAGCCAGCCGCATTCGCGTGTTTCGCCCCCGGCGGAAAGTGCCTTCCAATACTTGTCCACTTCGGCTTGAGTTTTGCAGTTTACGACAAATGATACCGCTTCGTTGAATTTAAAATTCGGGCCGCCGTTGAGGGCAACGAATCGTTGGCTTTCCAGTTCAAATTCCACGGTCAAGACCGAGCCCTCCGGCCATCCGAGTTTCTGCGCCGCTTTGCCGGTGCAACGGGCAACTTTCAGAATTTTTGATTTTTTAAAAATCGAAATGTAAAACCGTGCCGCTTCCTCAGCCTGGCTGTCGAACCAAAGAAATGG
Source organism: uncultured Verrucomicrobiae bacterium (assembly GCA_963845665.1). Lineage (GTDB taxonomy): Bacteria > Verrucomicrobiota > Verrucomicrobiia > Limisphaerales > UBA11358 > UBA11358. The sequence goes on along the minus strand of CAWJTA010000003.1, from coordinate 380,382 downwards.
CGTAATCTTTTGCGAATATTGTAATTTGTGTAAGCTCATGGTGAGGGAGATGGCGGAGAGGGCTCATGAGGGTTGCCCCTCCTAAAGCCCATCAATCCAGTTATCCAATTATCCGACCCATTTTATCGTGCCAGATATTCGGCCAACTGTTCAAATGAACCACCCCAACCCTGATTCATGCCTGCGTACGCTGAATCAAAAGTTTTCTGTTCCTCATCCGTTGCATTCAAAGGCGCCCAATTTACTGCCACAGTTGTCTTTCCGTTTTGTTCCGCAAGCGTAACCGTCGTTAACATCTGCAATGGCCAGGTTGGGCTCATCGGATGGCGGGTAACGCCGCCCGCGCGATCGGAAAAGTATTGGACGTACACCAGTTTCTCCGGTTCCACAATTTCGCGATAGATGAATTTCCCCCACATTTCACCGCCATTGGGCGGGCGCACGCAGCAATGACAGATTCCGCCCGGTCTTACGTCCATTTTGACGTCTGTTACCGTGCAACCTTTTGGTCCGAACCATTGCTGAAAACGCTCCGGCTCGGTCCAGGCCTTCCAGACTCGTTCGCGGGGCGCGTTAAATGTTCGCGTGATAACAAAGGGCTGCCCAATCGTTTTATCGGACGCCGGGGTATCGCTCGTTTTGGTTTTGGCGTTTTTCATGAAAACCTTGGCTTAAGATTCCGGACGAACAATGACCATCCATCCCACACCGAATTTGTCTTCGAGCATGCCGAATTTTTTGGCGAAGAACGTTTTGGCGAGCGGCATCCCCACCGTTCCGCCTTCGGCGAGGGCATTGAAAAGCTGTTCTGCTTCGGCCTCAGTGGGAGAATTGAGCGTGAGCGAAAATCCGGAAAAGCCCGGTTTTCCCGAGCAACGCCCATCAGACATCAGCACAACACTTTGGCCAATCGTAACCTGAGCGTGCATGACCTTATTTTCCGAGCCGGGGGACATTCCGGGCGGGGGTTCAGGGCATTCTTTGAACCGCATGAGCATTCCCACCTCTGCGCCGGCAGCGCGCTTGTAAAATTCGATAGCCTCTTCGCAGCGGCCTTCAAAGAACAGGTACGGTTGTATCAGTGAATTGTTTTTAGCCATATTTGATCCTCAGTTCTTCTTTTATTTTTCCAATTCTTGGTGGCAGGGACACCGCAGCGCGATGTCCCTGCCATAAGCTTTCTACGCTGTCGCTTCGGCGAGTTCAGCATGAGGAACTTCCTCACCGGAGAAGGGACATTTCTCCAGGACCTGGCGGACTTCAACCTTGCCGCCATGAGACAACATCGGACATTCCTGCGCAATCGCGACTGCTTCGTCCATTGTATCCACTTGCAGCATAAAGTAGCCGCCCACAGCCTCCTTGGACTCGGCAAATGGCCCGTCAGCCACGACGCGTCCGTTTTTGCCGGAGACGACCTTGCCCGAGTTATCCAAAGGGCGACCGGCAACGGCTATGCCCTTGTCGGACAGCCGTTTGAACCAAGCCATCATTTGGCCGGCGACCTCTTGCATTTCTTCCGGCGACAGGCCCGTGTGCACGTGATTGCCGCGGAATAACAGTATGTATTCATTTTTTGCGCTCATAATTTTCCTTTCAGTTTTGATTGTTCAATTGGTCTATTTCAAATCTACGACGAACAGGGAAAGACATTCAGGACATTTATTTTGCCTTTGGATTCATTTCCCAGATCGCGAAGGTGTTGTCTTCCGTGTCTTTGCAAATGGCAAAATAGCCCATGCCTGGCACGGCAGTCTTCTCTTTGCAAATACTTCCGCCCAGTTTTTGTACCTTGGCCATATGGCGGGTGACCGACGGCACGCTGACATAGCTGGTGATGCGTTGCTCCGGGTGCATGCGCTTCATGATTCCACCGTCCGGCGAGGCGTCCGCGCCGCCGGTATCAATGTGCAGATAATTTTGCGCTTCGGGCGCGGTCATTCCCGGAAAGGGCGCGATTTTCCAGCCGAATAGTGACGCGTAAAATTTCTTCGCACGGCCGGCGTCGTCCGCAGGGATTTCAAACCAGACAATACCGGACGCTGTTTTGTTGTTTTTGCTCATAACGTGATGTTTGTTGTTTGTTCTTCAGTAAGACGAATGGCCCGGGCAATTCAGGACACCGGTTCCAAACTTTTTTTATGAACATTTTCTTCGCACACCCGGAGCCTCTTTTGAAGGAACGCCTGTTCGGACTTCATTTCCGCCAATTCCAGTGATTTCCGGAAATGGATCGCGGCCGCGCCGGGATTACTCAATCGCAATTCAAACTCACCAAGAACAGCGTGAAGAAGATAATAAGTGTCGAGCGTCGCCAGGTCCGCGATGGCGTGGATAGCCTCAATGGCTGCCTGCGGCCCATCCACTTCGGCGATGGCCACGGCACGATTGAGCGCCACGATAGGCGATGCATCGAATTCCCTCAGCCGGTCATACAACGACAGGATTTGCCGCCAATCGGTTGAGGCGTAGTCCGGGGCCATGCTATGACACGCGGCGATGCCGGCTTGCAGGTGGTAGTCGCTTAGTTCATCTCCGGCCGCTGCTTTCGTGAAATGATACATTCCCCGCGCAATCATCGGCTGGTTCCACAGGGTCCGGTCCTGCTCCTGAAGGCGCAGAAGATTGCCTTCCCCGTCCAGGCGCGCCGGAAGCCGCGCGGCACTGAACAGCATCAACGCAAGCAGAGCATGAGTTTTGGGCAAATTTCCGGACGGATGTTCGGCCAACAGGCCGGACAGGCGGATGGCTTCCGCACAAACGTCCTCGCGGATCAATTTGTCGCCGCTGGATGCCTTATAGCCTTCGTTAAAGAGAAGATAGAGTGATTGCAGAACACCGTCCAGGCGCCGGCCCAATTCTTCACCGGCCGGGATTTCGAAAGGGATTCGCGCCTCACGGATTTTTTGTTTGGCGCGCGTCAGCCGTTTCGCGACCGCGGCATCGCTGGTGAGAAATGCGCGACTGATCTCAGTAACGCTGAAACCGCCCAGCGTCTTGAGGGCCAGCGCAACCTGCGCCTCCGGCGGAATCAATGGATGACAACAGACGAACATCATGCGGAGCCGGTCATCGGCGATTTCCTGTTCGGGAAAGACAACGCTGTCGGGCCGGGCCCGTCGTGGTCCATCAGTCGGACAATTTCAGGTTCTTTCTCATGGAATACCTTCTTGCGACGGACGACGTCCAGGGCGAGATTTCGCGACGTGCGCATAATCCAGGCCGACGGATTGTCCGGCACGCCGTAAAACGGCCAGGTTTGGAGCGCGCGCGCCAGCGCCTCCTGCACCACATCCTCCGCCAGCGTGAGATTCTCGGGCCCGAAAATGCCCGTCAGTATCGCCACCATCTTTCCGGATTCATGCCGGAAGAGATGTTCGACGATGTGCGACACCTGCGGCGCTGCCTGGCCACTGGTATTGAGGCTCTCTATCTCCATCGTACTTTGACTATACAGCGGAGATGGAATCGGTGACAAGTGACGTTTCTGTGCAGACGTTGAAGCGTTGAAACGCTGAAAGAGGGAAGGGGTGAAAAAAATTTTGGGCGGATCACTCCGCCCAAAAATTTCATTTGTTACCGATATCGCTTTGCTTAAGCCAGCAATTGTTTTTTGATGAGGCCGAGCCCGAGAACGCCCAGGCCCAGCATCATGGCAGTCGTGCCGCCATCCGGGACCGTCGGGGTAGAGCCCACCGTTCCGTCAGCAGCCTGGAACGAGAAGATAAGCCCGTTCGCGCCGGCAGCGCCCGGATCATTGAGCGTAAAGCTCCAGGTCATCGCTTCGGGGCTTAAGCCATTACCCGAGATCGCGCCGATGCCCTCCACGACGACTCCGCCGATGGGTACTCCGCCCTCGACAGTCGTGCCCTGATAGGCAATGTGCGACGAAGTCAGGTCAAACGTGAAACCTCCAGCACTCCAAAGGTCAGCGACAGCACCCGAGTTAAAGAACCACCCGGAGCTGAACGTTGCCGATGAGCCGGGCGCGATTCCCGCAAAACTTCCATCCGCGCTCTCGACATACGGGCTGCCGTTACCGCCGAAGCCGGTCCACGCCAGGACCTCGGAGGCTGTTGCCGACGAAGACGTGTTCAATTCGACGCCGCCGATGAATGTGATGTTACCCGAGATCGGATCCGCCTGAGCAGCCCCGACTACCCCACAGACGGCTGCCGCAGCCGCCACCATTATTAAGCATTTGTGTTTCATACTTTTTCTTTCTTTTTCTTACTCCTTGTAATTTGCAATCGTCAGTTTTCCTTTCCAGCAACGGCAATGCCAGCGGTATTTGTGAGGGAATTTACGGGCGCTTTAATAGTCAAAGTGTAAGTTTTACCGACTGCATTTCGATTTCGGTAACGGTTGCCCTATATTTCCTTGCGAATTAGGCACTTTTCCAATGTGTAAAATCCGCCGACAGGATGCATATGCATAACGGGAAAAAGTGATTTCGGACTTTTAAAAGAATGATGGGCTGTATTTTTGACCAAAACTGGATTAGCAAACTATAAACAAACCCTAACCTTATCCCAATTTTGACCCGAAAAAATCCGGCACCCTCGTTTATATGAAATCTCCCCATTCTCCAATAAACCGACGCTATTTTAGCCCCGAAATAAATTTGTTTAGCAATTCATATATCCCCGTTAAATCGCAAAACCCTGACACACCTATTTTGATTAAACGAACAGCGAGGAGGTTCCCTGGTAGCCTCTAATTCGATAATTTGACGATGCTCGCGCTTCCGGGTGGGACGGTTATATTCAGAACTCCAGATTTTGCGGGTGGCAGTGTCGTCCATGTTCCGGCCCAACTTCCGTCGCTTTCAATCCGGGCGCCACCCAGGGTAACGCCGGTTTTGGCGGCGATGTCTCCATTCGGCACGGTCAATGTGATGATGTGCGGATCGGCCAAAGCTGGGCCTGCCGTTAGCGAGACGGTTGCGGCCCGGGCCGGCGTGCCGTGCTCTTTGTTGATAATGGTTACGTAAATATTTTTGTCGTCGCCCAGGACGGGATAGACGCTCACATTGAGATTGTCCGGGTTTGAAATCATGGCGGACAGAAACCGCCCGCGCCGGCTAATATCAAACGCCTTGATGCCATAACCCAGCGGGCGCACGGCAAAACCGTCGGGCGCGCTGAAATAGGCTGTGTATCTGGACGGTCGCATGCCGGCCCCGGCGCCTACTTTGTCGCCAGTATGAAAATTGAGGCCTTCCGCTCCGTGCTCCGCCCACCAATACATGAAATCCAGGCCCCACAAGGCGGATGCGAACGTATCGCTCACGTCCGAAGCGCCGCCATTGTAAAAATTATTCACTTCCTCAAGCCGATATGACAGTCCATCAGCCCGCGCGGCGCGGCCGAAACCGTTGTAAAGCCGTTCATACGCCGTCACAAAATGGTCCGATAACATCTCATCGCGTCCGATCTCGGGGCTGGGCACTTTATCACCGGCCCGGCCTGGATACAGATGCGAGGTGATCATCGTGACGTGGTTCCCCTGGCCGAAGGCATCCAGAAATTCCCGGGGCCATGTCGGATCAGCATCCGTGCTGGGTCCGCAAAATTTCGCATTGGGTGCGGCTTTGATAACTGCGGCGGCGAATTTTTTCCACTCTTCGGAATAGGTCGAGAATGCAAGGCGCGGACCTTTTTGTGCGATGCCATTGACCCAGTTGGTCGTTCGCGGATAGGCGGTCGGCTCCTGGCCGATGGAAAAACACGCGATTTGGTTTGGGTAATGGTCCATGATGTATTTGGCCACACTGGCGTCGTACTCCGGGTCCCCATCGTGCAGGCGCAAACAATAAATCACTTTTACGTCCGCTGCTTTGGCAAAAGCGAACAGACTGTCGATATCCGCCTGATCGGGCGGTCTGCGCCAATTGCGGTCGGCGGTGTTGCCTCCCACGCGCAGATTTTTGATGCCCAGGGTTTGAAAGAGGTCGATGAGATGGGTGTTGTCGGGCCTGAAATAGCGGCGGCCATCTGGCCCGGGCAATAACTGGGTCAATTCAAAGCTTAGCCCCGTAAAATCCGGTGAAATAGTCGACCCCGGATGGCTGGTGTCCACAGAGATGGTCAGGGGAGATTGGGCTGACACCGTTACGGCAAAGACTAATATCGCAAGTAAAGCGTTGAAGCGTCTTGCCATGGCCAGGGTGTAGCTGGGGGCTGAAGAATGACGGCTGTGGCCTGAATGACGAGACATTGGTTTCATCTTTAATTCTTAATTTGGCTTGCGGCCACGGCCTCATCGGAAGGCACCCATAAAATCGGCTGAGTAATGGCAATATTCCTCCGCACTTCACTATTCGTCGGGTCCGCGGAAAGTTTGAGCCAAAGGTCGAGGTATTTTTGTTGACCGTAGGCCAGCCCGGCAAAGAGCAGGGAGGGCTGCCGCACCGGCCAGCCGTTCCATGCCTGGATATCCTGGTGCCGGCCGTCGGCCAGCCACTTTCCCTTGTCGGCCAGATACGGGTACATAAACTCCATCGCTTTGCTCATACTTCGGCCGTCTGGCAATTGAAATTGCCACAGATTGTCCCGAGATGTTGACAGCACCTGGCAAAGCGTTGCCATGTTGTCCAATTGAAAAATGGAGTAGCCGTAGGGCTTGGTCCGCGCCAGTTCGCGGGGAAAACTGCCGTCCGCGGCCATTTGCTCCGGAACAAACACTTCCGTAAAATGCTTGCGGCAATCGGCAAGGTCCCGCGCATCGCCTGCGAATTGCGCGAACGTAGCGATTTGCAGCCAATAGGCGACGGCATGATTGTTGGCGGCGTTGGATTCTTCGATACCGTTTTTGCTGGTCCTCATCCACTGTATATAATCCGAAAACCATTTCCTGAGCCCCGCGGCGACCTCCGGAGGAAATTCGGGCGATTTTTCCAGGACCTCAACTGCCCGGGGAATTTCAATAATATGCAAAGTGTCAATGATTCCGTAACTGCGACCGGGCGCAACCCCGGGGACCGCCTGCGCGTATTGGAGGCTGGGATTCATGCGGGTCGCCGGATCGAGAAAAAAGACGCGCAATAGTTCAGCGGCTTTGGCGGCGTAACGGTCGTCGCTGGTGATTTTGTACGCGGCGCCAAGGGCGGCGATGGCATCGTGCAGTTGGCGGATGCACTGGCGATGTTTGTTGAAATTATCGGGGTTGCTTTTGCCATCAAGCGAAACATAGGGCAGGCCGTTGGTCGTATTGGGGTTGGGCCACCAGTAATCGGCATTTGAATAGTAATCGTGCGGGCCGCCGTTGCTTAACTTCGCCCGGTATATGGTGATGGTGATCGGCGGTTGCGTGAGGGCGTTGCTCGCCGCTGCCAAAATGCGGTCCCGATCCACGTCAGCGACGCTGAATGGCGCCGCGGCCACGGCCGTCGCCGCGAAGACACAAACCAAACAAGCCGACAAAACCATGGCCAAAATGCTTTTCATAGGATATCAGCTAAAGGTTAGACCTTCTGACGAGGGATGGGAATAGAACAAATATACTAGGCGGTTCTCGTGAACCATACGCGTAACCGAATGGTCCTGGACTGCGGTGGCTGTGACACCGCTTTGAAATCGGATGAAATGCTCGGTTCGAGTGGCGCCACGCCGTCGAAAGTGTCGTGCTTCGCTTGCTTTGCTTGCCACCTCCAGGACGCGAGCGATGGATGAAAGTCTGAGGACTGGAATGCACCAACCCTCCAATAATCCATTTATCCAACAATCCAAAAATTCAGTGATCCATCAACCGCGTCAGCGCTGCACCCGGGCGCTTCCGCCGCCAAAGGTCTTTTCCACTTCCTTGCGGGTGGCCATGCTGGTATCGCCCGGAGTGGTCGAGGCCAGAGCGCCGTGCGCGGCGCCATATTCCACGGCTTTTTGCGGATCATTAAACTCCAAAAAACCAAACTGCAAGCCGCTGGCAAAACTGTCGCCGCCGCCGACGCGATCGAGAATTTCCAATTCGGGATACTTGCGGCTCTCGTAGAATTTTCCGTCATGCCAAAGGATGGCGCTCCAGTCATTTTTTGTCGCGGTGATGACCCGGCGCAGGGTAGTCGCGGCTACCTTGAAATTTGGATACGCTTTCACAGCAGTTTCGATCATGGCCTTGAACGCGTCGGTTTCGATGTTGCTCAGGTTATGGTCCGCGCCTTTGACTTCGAATCCCAGGGAGGCGGTGAAATCTTCTTCGTTGCCAATCATCACGTCCACGTATTTGGCGATTTCCTTGTTTACTTCCTGCGCTTTTTTCAGGCCGCCGATGGATTTCCAGAGGGAGGGGCGATAGTTCAGGTCGTAACTGACGACGACGCCGTGCTTCTTGGCGGCTTTGACCGCTTCAATAGCCAGGGCTGCGGTGGATTCCGACAGCGCCGCGAAAATGCCGCCGGTATGAAGCCAGCGCGCGCCGATTTTTCCGAAAATATGGTCCCAGTCAAAGTCGCCGGGTTTCAGTTGCGAAGCCGCTGAGTTGCCGCGGTCGGGCACGCCCACCGCGCCGCGAATGCCGAAACCGCGTTCAGTGAAGTTCAGGCCGTTGCGGACGGTGCGGCCAATGCCGTCGTCGGGCCGCCACAGGATAAAATCGGTGTCCACACCGCCCTGCATGATGAAATCTTCGATCAAATGGCCAACCTCATTGTCGACAAATGCCGTGCAGACAGCCGTTTTATACCCGAAACATTTTCGCAGGCCGCGCGACGTGTTGTATTCGCCGCCGCCTTCCCAGACTTTGAACTCGCGCGCCGTGCGAATGCGGCCCTCGCCGGGATCGAAACGGAGCATGATTTCGCCCAGGGAAATTTGGTCATATTTGCAGGAAGCGCGATCTCGAAGTTGAATAGACATGGGGCGCCATTTTTATACAAGGAGGGGGGAAAATTCAAATCATTATATGTGCAGGGCACACATCGCTTTTTGCACTTAACAAGACACGAATTCTATCAATTGACACGAAAAGCGGGCTAGTGCCGCGTTGACAAGCCTGGCGAGGCTGTTATGATTTCGCTGCTAATCGCGGGTGTAGCTTAATGGTAAAGTTCCAGCCTTCCAAGCTGGCCACGTGGGTTCGATTCCCATCACCCGCTCCATTTCTCTTCTTCCCATTCGCGATTTTTGATTTGCGATTTGGGAGGTCATCGGACTTTGGCACGCGAACCAGGCGGATACGTTAATTGTGAGATTTTCGGATTTAGAATCTCGACTGGCGTCGTTAGACTTTAAGAAATAGGTCTGTCGTCGGCGGGCGATCGCAAATCGCATATCAAAAATCGCAAATACTTGTATCCCTGGGTGCACACACACTGCGTCATCGGTTCAGGCCCGGCGGGCGTTGCCTGCGCCAGCGCGCTCCTTACGCGCGGGGCGAAGGTCCTGATGTTGGACGCCGGCATCAAACTGGAGCCGGAACGCTCGCGCGTTGTCAGTGAGTTGGCGCAAAAGAAATCCTCCGAATGGCAACCGTCCCAAATCGCCACTGTCCACGGTGAAAGCGATGCTGATCTGAAGGGACTCCCGGTCAAAAAGCTATTTGGTTCTGATTTTCCCTATCGCGAAAGCGTTGAGAAAATTCCCTGGCGTGGCCAGGACGTCGCCGTTTGCCCGTCTCTGGGGCTTGGAGGGTTGAGCAACGTCTGGGGGGCGGCCATGTTGCCGTTGCGGGATGAAGATATTACGGATTGGCCCATTAAGAACCCTGACCTGGCGGAACATTATCGCGTGGTTACGGAAATAACGGGATTTGCCGGGAGACGCGACGGATTGGAGATGGTTCTGCCGTTGCACGCGAACAATCCGGTTTCGCTCAAACCGAGTCGGCAGGCTGAGTTATTCTTAACCAATCTGGATCGGCATCGGGAAGCGCTACGTGGGCGCGGTTGGCATTTTGGCCAGTCGCGCCTGGCGGTGCGCGCCGCAGATTCGCCGAAGGGGACCGGCTGCGTTTATTGCGGTTACTGCATGACCGGTTGCGTTTATGGCTGCATCTTCAACGCCGCCGATACTGTCCGCGAATTGCAGCGGCAGGAGAATTTTCGCTATGAAAATGACGTCATCGTCACGCGAGTGCGCGAACAGTCTGACAAAGTTTTCATTGAAGGTTTTCATCGGCAAACCGGGGCCCCGCTTTCATTTGAGGCAGAAAGGGTTTATTTGGCGGCGGGCGTCATTCCAACCGCGCAGATCCTATTGCGTTCGCAGGACACTTTTGATCGTCCGCTGACGTTGCGGGACAGCCAATACTTTTTATTTCCCATTCTTCGCGCGCGTGGGGTCCGAAATGTCCAGGGTGAGGCGCTCTATACGTTGAGCCAGGCGTTCGTGGAATTGTTTCATCCACGAATCAGCCGCCGCTCCGTCCACCTGCAAATATATACTTACAGCGACACCATTGCCGCGGCGGTGCGGCGGTCTCTCGGTCCGATGAAATCGTTTGCGCGGCCCATTCTCGAACGGCTGCTCATCGTTCAGGGCTACTTGCATTCGGACGAATCAGCGGCGATTCGAATGACATTAAAACGCGACGGCGCAAAGGATTTCCTGCAATTGGACCCGCTGCTCAATCCGGAAACCGCTGGCGCCGTTAGAAAGGTATTACGCGAACTTCAAGGACAATTTCGGGCACTCGGCGGAATCGTCGTCCCGCCGATGTTGCAGATCGCGCGGCCGGGCAGGGGATTTCATTGTGGCGGCTCGCTGCCAATGCGCTCGCAACCGGGTGATTTTGAAACCGATTGCCTTGGCCGTCCGCGTGGTTGGTCGCGCCTGCATATTGTCGACGCCAGCGTGCTGCCGACCGTTCCGGCAACAACGATCACGTTTTCGGTGATGGCTAATGCGCATCGGATTGGATGGGAAACGGTATAAGGTAGGGATGGCGCGCCGTCCCCGCTCCTATAGCGGGCGGAACGATTTGAAGTATAGCGTCCAACCACGCAGATTGCGCCGCTAAACGCGGCGCGGACATCGCAGCGCGATGTCCCTGGCTATGTCGTAAAAGCTCAATAAAAAAACGCAAAACCTCAATGACGGGTTGCGCGGCTATGCTAATATGGCGCGAATCCAGAGCACCGTTGATTACAGGCGATGCCTGAGCGCAAAGCAGCGGATTGGTGAAATTTAATGATGGTTGTGGACCTCAATGGCGGGCAATCGTTTCCGATTTACATTTCGCAGGTTCTACGTTTTGATTGGTTAATTATCGTATGATACAAAAAGTTCTCCCAATTGCATGGTTACGGTATTTCGCGGCGTCACTTCTTGTCTGCGCGTTCGGGGCGCGTAACGCGTTCGCTGATGATGTAACGCTGCAAGACCATTCGCTTCTCGTATCGTTTGATTCGAATTCCGGCGCGTTGACGCGAATGGAAGACAAAGCCACGCACTGGGTCATTGAGCGCCGGCCGGAACTGGGCGTCTCATTTCGCCTGTTTGCTCCGTTGCCCGATCGCCGGTGGAATCCCGTGTACGGCCAAAAACAGCGCGCCGAAGTGACCAAAGTTTCCGATAACGAAGTCCAGATCAAATGGAGCAACCTGCAAAGTGAAAATGGCGGGGTATTGCCCATGACATTTTCCGCTGACGTGACGTTGAATCATGGCGTTCTGACCTTTAATTCGCTGCTGCAAAATGATTCGCAAGTGACGGTTGAGACGATTGATTATCCGTATTTTGGCGATTTCAATCCGCCGTCGCGCCGGTCATCGCTTACCGTTTTGACGTTGAAAAATGGCAAACGCAACAATACTCAGCAGGAAGAAGTTTATCCGCATTTCGCCAATCACAAGGGTTACTGGGGCGTATTTTATCCCACGAAAACGATGCTGGCATCGACGGCAACGGACGACGCATGGGAAAGCCCGATTTGTTTGCTTCAGGCGCCGGACGAGGGGCTGTATGTGCAGATGGATGACCCAAAGCCGTTGTATCGGGTGGAATATACATTCGAGCAGCACCCGGGCGTCATTTCGTCCATCACTCAATTGGTCCCGCAGGAAGATGAAGTTTCGGGCAAAGACGCGCTTTGGGGCACCGACGACTACGCCGAGAACTCCAGGACCCCCGTTTATCTCGTGTTTCGCGCCTGTCATTTTGTTTTTGCGCCCCCAACTTCGACCACGCATCTGACGCCGGTCGTTCTGCGGTGTTACAACGGCGATACACAGGCTGGCAAAGATCTCTATAAACAGCCGGAGTCAAATTAGCAACAAATGGCGCAGAACAGCTCTCACCGTACAATGAAACGCTGGTTAGATGGGCGAACGCGAATCTTTCCGCCCGGATTACGGGCGGTGACGGCTCAGCGCGCCGTCCCTGCCCAAATTTCGATTTAAAATATGCAAAGTGCAAAATTCATCTTCTCCGTTGTCCTTATCGCCCTGACAGTCCCCGCGGGCATTTCCGCCCGCGCGGACGAGGTGACATTGAAGAATAAGTACTGGACCGTCGGCTTTGACAAGGATTCCGGCGCGCTGGTACGGCTGGAGAGTCATTCAACCGACTGGAACATCGAATCGCGTCCCAAACTGGGAATATCGTTCCGCCTCAATGCGCCGACGGACCACCATGACAATTTCATGTACGGCCGCAATCAAAAGGCGGCGGAAGTCACGAAAGTATCTTCCGCAGCAGGTCCGCCTTCAATGGAAAGACCTCGTGAGCCAGGAATCGCGGCACGTTGCCCATCACGCTCACGGCCACCGTCTCATTGAACGGCGACGCACTGACGTTTTCCGCCACAGTCCAAAACGATTCTTCGCACATGGTGTCTACGCTGGATTATCCATATTTTGGCAATTTTAATCCGCCGACCGAAGGCGCGCTTATGAAGACGGAGCACATGTGGTACGCCAACCTTGTGGATGGCGATATTCCAGGTAAGCCTGTCCAATCCAAGCAAAGCCTCTTTTGTTTGGTTCAGTCCACCAACGTGGGACTGTACGTGGAAATGCACGACCCAACTGAGCCGTATTTGCTCAATTTTACTTTTAACCGCCGCGGTTTTGCGAAATCGCGTGAAAATCCGTCGCGCCTGGAATTTTATACGACGCATTGGGCGTATGTGCATCCGAACACGACAGCGGCTTTGGCGCCGATCGTCCTGCGCGCCTACAACGGCGACTGGCATGCCGGCGTGGATTGTTACAAGGAATGGCGGGCGACGTGGTTCAAGCAACCGCATCTGCCCCTTGGATTAAGGATGTGAACTCATGGCAGCAAATCCAGATTGATTCGCCGGAACAGGATTTTCGCGTGGCCTACACCAATCTCCTCCAATACGGCCAGGAATGCGCGGATAACGGCGTGGCGGCCATTCAACTCGTCGGCTGGAACCATTGGGGACAGGACGGCGGCGACCCGGCGGAGGACATCGAGCCTGGCCTGGGCACGTGGCAGGAATTGCACGACGCCATCGCGCAAATTCAAGCCAAAGGCGTGAAAATTGTTTTGTTTGGCGGGAAACCAAATTGGGCCGATATCACCCAGGCCGTGGTATACCAATGAATTGTATAAGTACGAGTGCACCGATGAAAACGGCAACCGATACGGACAGGGCGGCTACAGTTATTACACGCCTACGCAACTCGCCGGACTCAATAACCATCGTCGCGCCGTCATGGACTTTGACGATCCGCAATACCGCGACGTTGCCACCCATGAATTTCAGAAAGTCCTCGACCTGGGCGCAGAAGGGTGGCTTTGGGACGAGATTTGCCATCACGCCGACGTGTACTATTCCTGGGCGCCCGACCACGGTTACACGCCGCCTGGCTACATCTATCAAGGCGACATCCCGTTGTGCCAGCAGATCCTGCGCAGCCGCCGATAAGGTGAATCCCGATTTCGTGCTGGCGGGTGAAGGCCCGGAAGACTGGTTGATGCAATATTTCCCCTGCTCCTATTTCCGGATCGGCAACGATTCCAAGCCGGTCTGCCGTTATATCGACCCGAACATTCCGTTTGATGTGCGCGGTTACGGGCTGGGACGACCGCGAAATGCTCAACCTGATTCTGATGGACGGTTATATCATCAGCTACGAACCGTTTAATTTTAAGGGTTACCTGGAGGATTTCCCGCTCACGCTGGCCTACGGTAAAAAAATTGACGACCTTCGCCGCAGATACAAACAATACATTTGGGACGGTGACTTCCGTGATACGCTGGGCGCGACCGTGACCGCCGACGGCACCGTGCGTCACACCGTTTTCGTGACCCCCAGTGGCAAACGCGCGGTCGTGGTCGTAAACCAGGAACTGGACAAGCCGATCAAGGTCGTAGTGGCGATGCCAAACCCGGGTCAGTTGATTGTCGCTACGCCTGAGCACCCGGACCCCATACCGACGGATGGCGCCTTTGAAATTCCTGCGCGTTCAGCGGCGGTGGTGATGGAAGAATGACAAGGCGTTGAAAAGTTGAATCGTTGGAGTGGTCCTTTCGCTGGGTCGATTTTGGGATGGTCTGGGCTGGAAATAGATTCGGCGGGGTAGCGACGACACACGTTTAAACATCACCACGCCCGCCGAGCGCCCAGTTCTCATAGGGGGCACAGCCACTCTACTACTGAAAGCGTGGCGCGCAAGCGATTTTCGGTAAAATGTTCCAGAAGATTTAAACGTCATTGAGGCCGTGGAAACACCACCGTGGTGCGTAACGGGTCAAGTATTGGTCGGCGACGTCCAGGTTATACTTGACGGACCACGCAACACGCCTCAGGCAAAGCCAATGTATTGGAATTGGTCTCCGGCCAGGCGCCTGGAAATCAGTCCCTAAAATTCACGAACTGCACGGCTACCGGAAATTCCTTCCCCCTTACCGCCGCAATAACAGTCTGCAATTCGTCCCGGCTCTTGCCGGTGACGCGGACTTCGTCGCCCTGAATTTGCGTCGTTACCTTGAACTTGCCGTCGCGAATGAATCCCGTGATTTGCTTGGCTACGGCGCTTTCGATTCCCTGCTTGATTTTGATGGTCTGCCGCGCATGGCCCAGTGGCGAAACATCCGGCTCAACCTGTTCGACGCTTTTGAGACTGATGTTGCGTTTGGCGAGCCGGCCGATGACCATTTCATTGAGGGCTTGCACCTTGAAATGTATCGGTGGCGCTCAACTTGATTTCGTTTTTCTCAAGGACAATTTCCGCGTTGCTGCCCTTGAAATCAAAACGGTTGGCCAGTTCCTTTTTGGCCTGGTTGACCGCGTTCTCGATTTCCATCGAGTTTACCTGCGAGACAATGTCGAATGATGGCATTTTTGCCTCAAATCATTTTATATTTTCGGTGAAGGCGCAATGGAAAATCCGAAATACAGAATTGACGGGGCGTCCATTGTTATAGTAAATGTTTAAACATTTCTCTACGATGAATAAATTCATTTGCCTGGTTTGGCTTTATGCGATGGCTTGCGCCGCACGCGCGGATTCCAATGTGGTTTTTCAAATTGGCACTCCCGATGGTGATTATCATGAATTTGCCATTGCGGGAAATTACAGCCAGTACCAACAGCAATTTCCAAACGACGTGAATTACACCATTGGCCAAAGCGATCCGGCGCGCGATTGGCCGTTTATTTTGCCCGGGCCTGTGGACGGGTGGGCTGGCGGCAAAACGCATCCATTTATAATTCGTTTCCAAATTTCCCGGCCTGAATCCGGTTATTACCAGTTGGACGTTGATTTTGTGAATACGCACGACGGGGCCCCGCCCGACTTTGTGATCAACGTCAACGGCGGATCGGTCCGCCAACAATTGCCCAGAGGCGGCGGCGGTGATGTATCTTTAACGAATCCGAAGGCCGGCAAACCATATTTTCTTCACCAACTCATTCCCGCGACAGTATTTCACTCTGGCGATAACACGATTACGCTCAGCAGCGATAGTGGAAGTTGGGCGCTTTTTGATGATGTCCGGCTCAAAAGCGGTGTTGCCGCGCCGGCGGAGACGCTGACGATGCAGTGCCAGCCCTTGCCATTCTTTAAACGTTTGGCGGACGGCCTGGGCCGCGCGGTCCGGATATCCATCAACAGTCTGGAATGGAGCAGCATGCCCGCCGAATTGGATTGGACCTCTAAAGGTTCATCCGGTTCGCAGAAGGTCAATCTAAACTTCGGCGACAACGAACCGTTGCTCATGGTGCCGGACACGGATGAGATTAACGTGACGCTCAAAACGGCGGAGCGCCAAATCAAGCTGCCGGTTGCGTTGCCGCCCGCTAAAAAATGGCTTTTATACATCGTTCCAACCGTGCATACGGACATTGGCTATACGGATTTCCAATCGCGTGTAAGAGCCCGGCACGCCAACAATGGCGTCGCAGCCCTGCAACTCCTCAATGATTATCCCGATTTCAGATGGTATTCAGAAACGTTCTGGCAATTAAACGTATGCCTGCAGTTGCATCCGGACCTAACCGACCCGATTTTTGAGCAGTTGCGCGAAAATCGATGGGCGCTATCGGCTGACTACGCCAACATGCTGACGGGATTGTGCTCTTCCGAAGCTCTTGACCGGCTGACGCTTGACTCGCGCAAGCTCGCCAACCGCGGCGGATTCGCGCTGAACTGCGATATCCTGGATGACGTGCCGTCCGCCGTGGGAAGCCTGCCCATGGTGCTGGCCCATTCGGGCATCAAATATTTTATCGAGGGCGCGAACAATGACCGCGCCCCTTATGCGGGCCAGGTACCCAATCCGTTTTACTGGGAAGGCCCAGACGGTTCGCGCGTACTCGCCGAAATCACCTCGCGGCCAGGCTACGCCGGAGCGAATAATTTGTTGCCGTCCGTATCACGGGCGATGGAACAATTGCCACAATGGCTCGAGCACTTTGAGACAAATGACTATCCCTACGATGCCGCTCTCATCAACGGCGCCTACACTGATAATCGCCCGGTCATGGATTGGCTCCCCAAAGTCGTCAATGAATGGAACGCACAATGGGCCTATCCGAAAATGATTCTGGCCGAGCCGAACGAGTTTTACGGTTATATTCTCAAGAATTTTTCAAATAAGATTCCTGTCCTCAAAACTGATTTTGGGGATTGGTGGGCGGACGGCGCAGGCTCCGCCGCGTATGAAACCGCGTTGTCCCGGCGCGCCGAGGAACGAGCGGTGACTGGAGAAATCCTTCATTCGGTGGCGAGCATCCTGACGGGCGTGGCGTACCCGCGGACCAATTTCGATGGTCTTTGGGAGAATATTCTTCTCTACAACGAGCATACCTGGGGCGCGGCAGGCAGCATCCATAATCCGTACGACGAGCAGACGACCGGACAATGGAAGGTCAAAGCCGCCTACGCGGTGGATGCCGACGCCCAATCGCGCGCTCTTTTGGACTCCGGTATGAGCGATCTGGCGGACATGGTTCCTGCCTCGGATTTGGTGGTTTTCAATTCGCTCGCATGGCAGCGCAATGCGGTAGTGACCGCTGGGGCCGGGGGCGCGTTTCAAGATGTAAAGAGCGGTCGAGTTTTTGCGTGTCAATCCTTGCCCGAAGGCGGGACTTGCTTCGTTGCCGATGACCTTCCAGGTATCGGATACCGCACATACCGACAAGCCGCTCTCACAGATACACCCGCCGGACGCCGTGCAAGTATCCGGCAACACGATGGAAAATGAATACTATCGCGTTACGCTCAATCCAGCGACCGGGGGCATTTCATCCATTTACGACAAGCAACTTGGCCGTGAACTCGTGGATTCGGATTCGGAATATAATCTTGGCGAGTTAATTTATGTCAGTGGAGGCGAAGGCACCTACGCCATCCATTCCGATTTGAAAAACCTGCCGCCGCCGCAACTTCAGTTATCATCGGCAATCCGGCGTGAGAATCGAATCCATCGATGGCCCGGTCTTTGGCGAACTCGACAGCCACGCAACGGCCGAAGATTTCCCGGGCATTACCATGCGTGTCCGGCTTTATCGCGGAATCAAACAATTGGATTTGATTTTTGAATTCGATAAGAAGGAGACGCTTAGCAAGGAAGGCGTCTATCTCGCCTTTCCGTTCGCGCTGCGCGCGCAAACAGGGCGGGCTGTGGCTTGATTATCCGGACGAAATCACCGAGCCGTTTAAAGACCAGCATCCCTCCGCCTGCCGCGATTGGTATTCGGTCCAGCGTTGGATGGCCATTTCGGACGGCGACGACACGGTGGAATTTTCGTCCCTGGACGCGCCGCTTTTCACAATCGGCGGAATGACAGCGTGCACATGGCCCCGCGAATTGTCCTCTCGCGCGGGCAGGTCTTTGGCTATATCATGAACAATTACTGGCACACCAATTATAAAGCCCAACAGGGCGGGCACTTTGTCTTCCGCTACTCGATTACTTCCGGCGCCGGCGGTTTCTCAAAGAGTGATGCCGTAATGCGTGGCTGGAACATGTATTGCCCCGCCGTAGCGGCGCGCGGTGAAGGAGATCATAAACCTGTGTTTTCTTCCCCCGTCGCTTCATTCGCGCAAGTCGAACCTGCGGGACTGCCATTGACCACGATCAAGGGCGCTGAGGACGGGAACGGTTTTATTTTCCGATGGTGCGATTTTGCCGGCGATGGCGGAACGCTCAAGTTGACGCTGCCCCGCGCCGCAAGCGCGGCCACACAATGCAATCTCGTGGAAACCGACGAAGGCAAAGTGAGAAAATATGGCCGCCGGGTTTCGGTTCCGCTCACGCCATATGCGCCGGCATCGGTGAGGGTGACATTTGATGCCCCGTAATGTGTGGTCGGACTCGTATCGCGAATGTTCCGCCCGCTTTACGGGCGGCGGCGCGCCGCCCCTGCCGCTTTCGGTCCTCCCTACGAGTCCGGCGCGCAATCGGCGTCCTCGGACACCACGGTCGGCACGATTGGGCCGGGCACGGACCGTCTCCATTTCAATGCTGCGTCCTTCAGGTGTTCGGTAATTCGCGGATACTTGTCAGCGATATTCGTCGTTTCGTCCTGGTCCTTGTCCAGATTATAGAGCTGCACATCCGTGCCGTCGGCGTTCACGAGAAGCTTCCATTTGCCGTCCCGGACGGCGACGTTGGGACTGCGTTGCAATGGCGTTTCTTTCGGATAACCAAACGCCTCCGTTTCGTTGCGGCCATACTCCCAGAAAATCGTTTTCTCGCGTTTGACATAGTGGCCAAAGAACGCGCTGCTCATGTCTTCGCCATCCAATTTCTGCTCTTTGGGCAATTCGGCGCTGGCGAGG
Source organism: uncultured Verrucomicrobiae bacterium (assembly GCA_963845665.1). Taxonomy (GTDB): domain Bacteria; phylum Verrucomicrobiota; class Verrucomicrobiia; order Limisphaerales; family UBA11358; genus UBA11358. The sequence goes on along the minus strand of CAWJTA010000003.1, from coordinate 361,189 downwards.
TGGCAAAACATGGGCAACATATCCACTCCGCAAACGACTGTCCTGGTGTCTAGACGTCCAGCCGGTACATGGCCCGGCCATCGGACAATCAAAGGCTCGCGCGTGCCGCCTTCGTATAGGCTATCCTTGGCTCCACGCAAACCGTCGGTACGGGTGTTGTTAAAAGTAGGCAACGGCCCATTGTCGCTGGCAAAAATGACGATGGTGTTGGAATCCAGGCCCATGCGTTTCAAACCGGCGAATAAACGCCCCACCTGGACGTCGTATTCGGCAAGCACCTGCTTGAAATTGGTCATGCTCTCGTAGTAACGGCGCCGACGCATGGCCATATCGCCTTTGGTCGGGACCCACGGCGTGTGGACGTCATCCGGCCAAAGGTCCATGAAACAGGGTTGTCCCCGATGGCGGTCCATAAAATCAAGGGTCTTGTCCACGAAATAGGCTGTGCGTTCGTAGCGTTTGACTTTGTCGAACGGCGACCAAATCCAATTTGTAGCCGTAATATCAGGCTCGGGTTCGGGACTTTCCCATGTGCCATGGTGTTCGTCGAATCCATAAGCGGCGAACAGCGGCGCATTCGTCACATCGCGGCCGCCTCCCATATGCCATTTGCCGAAATGCCCGGTCACATAACCCGCGGCCTTAAGCTGCCGCGCATAGGAAGGTGCCTTCGGATCGAGAAAATCAGCCTGCTCGCTTTGCCGATTTCCTTTGCGCGTCTGCAGATAATTCGTAATACGCCAGCGCGCCGGAAACATGCCCGTCAGATAGCCCACGCGCGACGGTGAACAAACGGGCGAGGCCACGTAGAATTGCGTGAACCGCGTGCCCTCCTTCGCCATCTCATCAATGTTCGGAGTCGGCACGAAATTCCCGCCGTAACAGGCGGTGTCGCCGTAGCCCATATCATCGGTGAGCAGAAAAATGATGTTCGGCTGCGATGCGCCGAACGCGGCATTCATGCGGCACGCGATGAAGGCCAAAAAGAGAAGAAAAGCTGAGCTGCGCGCCTTCTTAAAGAACCGCCGGATTCTTTGAATGTATTTTGAATCGTAGTCGGGGACCCAATTTCGAAGTGCGATTTTTTTCATTGGCAGCTCTTGCGTGAACGATATCTCTTTCAAATTCAATAAGGTATCGCTGTTCCTTTTTTACACATTTTTCTGGTGCTGTGACAAATAAATTGCGATACCTGCGTTGCGCCAGAATTGATCTCTGGCGAGGCGCGACGAGGGAGCATAGCCGCTAGCGCTCTGTGACCGAGGAGCAACGAAGCCAGAGGTCAATTCTGACGCAGCCCTCCGGGTGGCCGTCTTTTTCGCCGTTGCCTTTGTTGCTCACTCCTCACAGATCCCTGAAGGATATGCTCGTCGCTCGCGCCTCGGGAGCGCCAAAAAATCCAGGCCACGCAGGTGTCGAAATTTATTTGTCACAGCACTAAAATGCACAAGCTTATGCGTTTGAGGCTGTTGATTGCCGCCTCTTGTTTTGCCGTCCTTTTACTCCGGGCGCAGCCGCCCGTTGATGTCGATAAGGTCGCAAAAATCAATCCGGCGAATGTTCTTGTGAATAATTTTCAAGGTTGGGGCGTTTCTCTCTGTTGGTGGGCAAACGTTGTGGGCGGATATACCAATCGTGATGAATACGCCGATCTCGTTTTCAATCGCCTCGGGCTAAACATGGTCCGCTACAATATCGGCGGCGGCGAGGACCCGAATGGCCCGGATACAATGCAGTTCAGGGCTAAGGTCCCGGGATTCGAGCCCAAACGCGACATATGGGATTGGAACGCCGACCAAAACCAGCGTTGGATGCTCAAAGCGGCATTGAAGCGTGGCGTCAATCGCGTGGAAGCCTTTGCCAATTCTCCGCCATATTGGATGACCGTGAGCGGAAGCGTTACCGGAGCGGAGGGCGGAACAAACAATCTCAAAGTTGCCTGCGAAGATGATTTTGCCGTCTATCTGGCCGAAGTTGTCAAACATCTCAGCAGCATGGACGGTGTGACCTTTGATTCCATTACGCCCGTGAACGAACCATCCAGCGCCTGGTGGGTTTATGGCGGGCATCAGGAAGGATGCCATATGGACGCAGTGCAGCAGAATCGCGTCATCAATCTCCTTCAAGCCGAATTGAACCGGCGCGATCTGAGCCTCATCATCGACGCGCCGGAAGAGAATGACGAGCAATCGGGAATCCATTCCCTGCAAACCTACTCGACGAATTGTCTGGAGCACATTGGCCAGATTTCCACACATTCCTATGGGGCCAACAATCCGGAAGGGCTATCAGCGCTGACAGCGTCGCTTCACAAGCCGCTACGCCAAACCGAGTATGGCGACGGCGATGAGACGGGCATGAAATTGGCCCGCCGCATCCGTAGCGATCTCACGCAGTTGCGTCCGACGTCGTGGTGTTATTGGCAGGGAGCCGACTATGCTGGATGGGGTCTGCTGCTTAACCAGTTAAGGGAAAACGGGCGTGAAAAATATGTTATCACGAAGAAATTTCATGTCTTTGAACAATTCACCCGGTTCCTCCGTCCCGGCTGCCAAATCATCGACTGCGGCGATACCAATTCGGTGGCAGCTTACAATCCCGCTTCGAAAACTTTGGCCGTCGTAACCGTCAACGACGGCACCAACGACTTTAATCAAACTTTTGATCTAAGCGATTTTGCCGTGAGGGGAAAACTGACTCAATGCTACCGTACCTCAAACTGTGAAAGCTTTCAGCAACTACAGCCGGTTCCGGTTCAGCAACGGCGTTTCAGTCTGGTTTTTCCGGCGGGTTCAGTGACGACGTGTATTTTACAAGCTGTCAGGTAAGCCGACTGGGCCTGGCTACATTAGATACCAAGGATTCCTAATATTACTGCCGATAATTTCGCCTCAATCCTGAGAGTTTTTCATGTGGCAACTACCTTGTAAAAAACGTATCCCAGGCTGACCAGAAATACGAGTACCGTCAGAAATTTCAAAATGCTGCTGACGAAGAAACGTTTTGGCTGCAATCCCCAAAACCAATGCGCATGGATAAAAACGCCTACGGCGATATAGGTGATGGCCAGGGCCACGGCGGTGGAACCGGTAACATCAAGGGCCGAATTGTTTTGTCCCCATAGAACCGCGTGGCCGGTGACCAGACATCGAATGCCATAGCCGATTGGAATCAGCGCAACACCTACTCCCAACAGCCACATCGTGACGCGACCGCCGCCCGGCGGATACGCCAGGTCTTCAGCTTCGTCAAACCCCGTGCGATGCTCTTTGTTAGTCCAAAAGCCCATAAATTCGCCTGTGTTCCGATATATTCAACGCTCTCGCCGCGTCGTAGCAACCTGCCGCACCATAGCACAGCGACGGCGGGAGCGAAGACGGGTCAACGCTTTAACACTTCAACGTCTCCACGTGTTCTGATAAATTTACGTATGGCCATCAAAACGTCAACCGACTCCATCGCCCCGGATACAATGCCGCGCATGTTCCACGCCATGGCCAAGCCGGTGAGTTCCACCTGCAATCTCGACTGCACGTATTGCTATTACCTGAGCAAGGAAACGCTGCCGGGAGGACCGGCAACGGGCCGCATGTCCGATGAAATGCTGGAACTCTTCGTTCGCCAATACATCGCTGGTGTGACCGGCCCGGAAGTGGTATTTTCGTGGCAGGGCGGCGAGCCGACGCTGCTGGGGCTGGAATTTTTTCGGAAGGTCGTGGCGTTTGAGAAAAAGCACGCCAGGCCCGGACAGAAAATTCAAAACGATCTCCAGACGAATGGAACCCTACTAAACGACGAGTGGTGTGAGTTTTTGAAGGAACATCGCTTTCTCGTGGGCCTGAGCATTGACGGCCCGCGCGAGATTCACGATTACTATCGTGTCACAAAAGGAGGAAAGCCGACGTTCGACAAAGTTTTCGCCGGGGCCAAACTGCTCCAGCGCCACGGCGTGCCATTTAACACACTTACCTGCGTACATCGGTTCAACGGCCGAAAACCAGTGGACGTGTACAGGTTTTTGCGGCAGGAGCTCGGCTCCACGTATATTCAATTTATTCCGATCGTCGAATTCAAGAATTTCAAAACCGTCGCGCCGCAACGGTGGGACACGGCGGCGCTGCCCAAAGATGGCGAACCGGAAGCGCGGCCGGGAAATGCGAATTCCATCGTTACTGATTGGTCGGTGGACCCGGACGATTGGGGCTATTTCCTCTGCCGCGTCTTTGACCGCTGGCTGGACCGCGATTTGGGCAAGGTCATGGTCAACCATTTTGAAACGCTCGTGGCGCAGCACATGGGCATGCCTTCGCAAATGTGCATTTATAGCCAAAACTGCGGCCGGGCAGTAGCTGTTGAAAACGACGGCGGCGTTTATTCCTGCGACCATTACGTTTATCCCGAGTACCAGATCGGAAACTTAAAAAATGGCCATCTTGGCGACATTGTTTATTCCGCGCGACAGGATCAATTTGGCTTGGCCAAAAGCGAAACCCTTCCGCGCTATTGTCGCGAATGCGCCTATTTGACCGATTGCTGGGGCGAATGCCCCAAAAACCGAATTATCCGCGCTCCTGACGGCGAGGCGGGATTGAATTATCTCTGCCGCGGATTCAAAAAATTCTTTGCACACGCCATTCCGGAAATTGAACGAATCGTAAAGGAAATGAATGAACATCCGGTGAAACCAAAAGCAAGGATGTGAGCCCGAGAACCAAGGGTGGTAGGGACGGCGCGCTGCGCCGTCACCGCCCGTAGAGCGGGCGGAAAGGAGCGTCGTCGGATATTGAATTGCAATCGTTCCGCGCGGTGGCAGCGCCACTTGCCATGCGCGCCGTCTCTATCAATCGTTCGCCCTTACGGATAGAATTTCCAATCTTCGATTTGCGGCTCGGCTTCTCCAGCTTCCACCATCCGCGCGAGCAGGCGATCGCGGAGGCCGTCGGTGATCTCGCGCATGGATTGGCCGCCGCCGTAGTGGAGAAGGCGAGGCGGGTCCTGCCGTCCGGCGAGATTGACAACCTGGGCCGGGTCAGTCGTGTTGTTGTAAAGCTGATAGTCGCGGTAATTCATACTGCTGCCGACGCTGCCCGGATTCGCGTCAGGCGCGAGGGCGACATAAGTCCATTCCGGTGTGCGAATGGCGCGGGCAATTTCAGACTCGCTCGTTTGAATAAAAATTTCATTCCGCCAACTGGCGCGGGCGTTGGGATCATTGATGAGCGGCAGAAAGCTGCGCCCTTGCATTGCCGGCGGGACCGCCAGGCCCAGCATATCGAGCACGGTTGGCGCGATATCCACCAGGCTGACCAGTTCGGAAATTTTTCGGCCACCATTGAAGCCTGGTCCCTGGATGATGAGCGGAATATGAGTGGAACTATCGTGGGGGCTGCGCTTGTATTCCGAATTACGCGTGCGGAAATGGCAGCCGTGATCGCTTAAGAAAATGACGATCGTGTTGTCCTCCAGATTTTGCTCGCGCAAAGTCTGGAATATCCTGCCCATGGACTCGTCGATGCTTTTGCAATCGCCGTAATAGTTGGCCAATTGAAACGGCCAGTCGCCGGGGAAGGGACGCACATCAGGCGGAGCGAACGGGTTGCTGAACTTCTCCGCGTAACCTTTCGGCGGAGCGAAACCGTTCAGGTCGTTTTGCTGGTGCGGTTCGAGTTGCGAGAGCACCAGGAAGAATGGTTTGTCGTGCTTCTGCCGCAAAAATTTCACGGCCAAATCCGTCAAATAATCGACTCGATAAATACCCTCGTATGTCAGTGGCGTCCCGTCACTGTCCCACATCGTGCCATGATAGGGATGCGAAGTCAGTTCCAGGACGTTTGACGCCTGCCAGAGGTCGCGGAAGCCGCATCGTTTTTCTGCCGGGACGTAGCCGCGGTCGCGCTGATTGTTGATCTCCGTCAAATGCCATTTGCCAATGTAATTGGTGGAGTAGCCGGCGCTGGAAAGAAGAGTGGCCAGTGTCACGGTATCGGAACGCAGCCCGAGGTTTGGACCCGTCAATTTCCAAACTCCGGTCGTCGTCGCATATTTGCCCGTGAAAAGGCAGGACCGTGCCGGCGAGCATAGCGGCTGATTGCTAAAAGCGTTTTCAAAAGTCGTTCCTCGGCGGACCATGGCATCGAGATTGGGCGTGAAATCCGTCGGGTTTTGTCCATGGGCGTGGATAAAGTCCCAGCGATATTGGTCGGAAATGACCAGCAGAACATTCGGCCGGCTGGCTGGTTGACTGGAAGAGCCGGTTTCGGCGGCCGGCGCAATGGCGCTAATTAAAGGAGACGCCGCCGCGGCCAGGACGGATTGCCTTAAAAAGGTTCGGCGCGTATGTCCGGGGGGATTATCTGATGCAGCCATGAAATTCTTCAGCGTTTTAATCTCCGCTCAAAAGCGGCGAGTGTTTCCGGACTGACGTGATGTTCAATCCCCTCCGCGTCGAATTCCGCCGTCTTTTCTGAAATGCCGAGCGACCGCAAAAATGCCACAACCGTTTCATGCCGTTTCTTCGATTCCTCCGCGAGCTTTTGTCCGGTCTCCGTTAGGAAGATGGCGCGGTAAGGCTTGGTGTGGACAAATCCGGCCTCACGCAATCGCACCAATGTGCGATTGACCGTCACATGCGTCACGCCCAGGCGCCGCGCCAGGTCGGTCAATCGCGCTTCGCCCACCGAAGCGGACAAGTCCGCGATGGCTTCCACATAATCCTGCGCGATCTCCAGCGCGCGATCCCGGCGTGACCGTCGCAATGTCTCGGCCTGCTGCGCCGAAGGACGCACCTCAGGCCGCGGCTCAATCATCTTGCGGGCGGTTCGTGGCACGTGGAAAAACTAGGGGATTCATCGGTGTTGGTCGAGGGATTTTGACGAAGACCTCCATGCCTGGCTGCGACAAAATTCGGGCGTGATACGTGTTGTGTGGTGCGTCAAGTATGGGATTGCGATTTTCGGCGTTTCTTGACGCAACACACAACGCGCCCCTCGCTGTACATTGGCGCCTGGAACCCGTAGCCAGTAGGCCCTTCATCCAGTATTAAAAACCTCAATTTGCTTTCCAACTGGAAGCCATTGGGTTATTCCTGTTTCCACACGATGTCAACTCATCCAAAAGGGGAATGTGTATTTCGAGGCATTGGGGTTTCCGCGGGTGTCTGCCGCGGAAAAGTCCTCGTGTTGCATCGGGCGCGCCGTATCATCGCGCGCCGTGACATTGCCGCCGATTCCGTCGCCGCTGAAGTCACCCGTTTCGAAAAAGCGCTCGCGCAGACCCGCCGTCAGATTTTGGAGGTACAGCGCCAGGTCATCGAAAAAATGGGCGCCAAAGAAGGCGATATTTTTGAGGCCCACTTGCTCATGCTCGAAGACCGGATGCTCGTGGACGAGGTCGTGCGCATGGTCCGCGAACAAAAGGTCGGCGCGGAGCACGCTTTCCACGAAATTTCAGACCGGTATGTCGCCGCGCTCGATGCCATCGAAGATGAATACCTCCGCGAGCGCGCAGGGGACATGCGCGATTTGACCGTCCGGGTGCTGGATAATTTGCTCGAAGTCCGGAATGATTTTGATCTGCGGAGCCTGAACGAACCCTGCATTCTCGTCAGCCATGATTTGAGCCCCTCCATGACTGCGCAACTGGACAAGAACTTTGTCCTTGGCTTCGCGACGGACATTGGCGGGCAGACGTCTCACACCGCGATCATGGCGCGTTCCCTGGGCATTCCAGCCGTCGTGGGTTTGCAAAATATCAGCAACGAACTCGAAACCGGCGATTATGCGTTGCTGGACGGCTACAATGGAAATGTCATCGTCAATCCCACCGACCAATCCCTTTTCGAGTATGGCCAGTTGGCGAAAATCAAGGCGTCCCTTGAAGAAAAACTCCGGGAAATCAAAATGCAGCCCGCCGTCACTCTCGACGGCAAAAACATCCCGCTCTCGGCAAACATCGAGGACCAGCATGACGTCGACGCCGTCCTCGCCAGCGGCGCGGAAGGTGTGGGACTCTTTCGAACCGAATTTCTATTCATTAACCGCTCGACCCTCCCCTCCGAAGACGAACAATTGGCGGTTTACCGGCAAGTCGCTGCCGCTCTCAAGCCGCAGCCAGTCATCATTCGCACTTTGGACCTGGGCGGAGACAAATTCGCCTCGCACCTGCAGCTTGCCAAAGAATTGAATCCGTTCCTGGGCTGGCGCGCCATCCGCTTTTGCCTCGCGCAGCCGGACATGTTTCGGGCGCAGCTTCGCGCCATTTTACGCGCCAGCGTCGAGGGAAACATCAAGATGATGTATCCCATGATCTCAGGCCTGGACGAATTGAAACAAGCCAACGCCCTGTTCGATAAGTGCAAGGAAGAATTGCGCGCCGAACAGGTGCCATTCGACGATAAAATAGAAGTCGGCGCCATGATCGAAATCCCGTCCGCGGCGCTGATTGCCGATTCACTCGCCCGGCGCGCGCATTTCTTCAGCGTGGGCAGCAACGATTTGATCCAATACACGCTAGCCGCCGACCGCACCAACGAAAAGGTGTCGCACCTGTACGAGCCGACGCATCCGGCCATCATTCGCCTTATCAAAGCCACCGTGGATGCGGCGCATCAGCACGGCATCTGGGCGTCAGTCTGCGGCGAAATCGCGGGCGATCCCGTCCTCGCGCCGCTCTTAATCGGATTGGGCGTGGATAAATTGAGCGCGTCTCCGTCACTCATTGCGCCGGTGAAATATATCCTGCGCCGCCTGAAATTGTCCGAAGCCCAGGCCCTCGCCGAATTCGCCTGCCAATCCGAATCTCCTTCTGAAATTCTGGGCCGCTGCCAGCAGCTCGCCCGCGAAACCGCACCGAGCCTTTTTGATAAAAGCTGAGATTGGTGCTGCAATTTACGATTTACGCGAACACATTGGCATCGGCCCACAAAATGTAAAAATAACGGTATCGCCGCGATGACTAAGTGAGCCTCGCGTGAATCTCTCGAATCTAAAAGACCGTACATGTCACGCTTGACGCGTAAATCGTAAATCGTAAATTCCCACGCTTGAATAATCGCCCGTCTTGATGTATTAGAGAGCCGTCAATGGAGACTGTTCCAACTGAAACAAAATGAAAGTCATCATCCTCGCCGCGGGATACGCCACGCGTTTGTATCCGCTTACACTCACGCAACCCAAGCCCCTGTTGCCCGTCGCCGGCAAGCCGATGGTCGAGTATGTTCTCGACAACCTCGCTCCCATTGGCGGCATTGACCGCGTATACGTTGTGACCAACGCCAAATTCGCCGGACATTTTCAAAAATGGTCCGACAATTACCGCGCCGCCGGCTCAAAGCTCAATTTTACCATCGTCAATGACGGTTCAACCGATGATTCGAACAAGCTCGGCGCCATCGGCGACATTCACTTTGTGCTCGATCGGGAAAAAGTGGATGACGATGTGATTATCGTGGCCGGCGACAATCTGTTCAGCGATAAACTCGGAGATTTCGGAGAATTCATTCGCCGCAAAAATGCGCCGGTCCTGGCCCTCTACGACGTCGGCAATCTCGACGAAATCAAAAAGTACAATTCGATATCCGTGGACGCCCAGGGCAAGATCACATTTTTCGAAGAAAAACCAAAGAACCCGACCAGCACTCTCACCGGAATCGCCCTGTATTTTTATCCGCGTTCGGCCATTCCTCTCATCCGGCAATACATCGCAGAAGGCAACAATCCCGACCAACCCGGCCGGCTGGTGCAATGGCTTTACTCGCGCACACCCGTTTATACCTGGCGCGTCCCGGGCCTTTGGTACGACATTGGGTCGAAGGAAACTCTCGAAGAGGCCAACAAGATTTTCGCAAAGTTCAATAGTTAATGAATCAGTGTGATTCGTCGAATAATTCAATCTTTGAATTGGCGCCGGCGCTGGCCGCATTCATGACCACGCCCTTGTTTTGAGTTCACTCTTCAGGGTCGTCTGATTTGATATCGGGATTTCACCCGCCTGCGTCATTTGTCCAAACGCTTCGACGCGCGATAAGAACCGCATTGTCATAAAGCAAGACAGAGCGCAGGACACGCCCGGGTGTTTTCTCCAAAGTGTCATCAAAAACGGGCCTTTTTCCCAGGTTTACGCATGGCACAAGCGTTGCTCGATTCGTGCCGGGGAAATTAAGTTAAATAGTCGAGGGCATATGTCAGTCTGTAAGAGTTATAATAAAGTTTTGGTCGAGCGCGCCGTGTCGTGTGTGGGCTTTACTCTCGTTGAAGTTCTCGTTTCGCTCGTAATTCTCGCCCTGGTCCTCGCCGGCATTGGTTACGGATACACTGAGGCCAATCGGATCGTCGCCTGGTGTTCCATGTCCCAAGCCGCGCAGTCGTTTGCCCTGCAGGGAATGGAACAGGCCCGCGCCGCGTTATGGAATCCCTGGGACGCCAACACCAACAACGACGAACTGCCTGCCTCTACGAACGCCGCGCTTATTCAACCGGATTTTATGGACATTCCCATGAAAGGCAGCCCCTGGACAAGCAGCCAAACCAATTACGCCTATTTTCAAACCAACTATGTTTATATCACTACGGTATCGAATTGCACTACCGGCAATTTTGCCAGTTATTTGCGGCAAATAAAATCCAGCGTCGTTTGGAGATTTCCTTTAACCGGCCAAAGCTTCACAAACACCGTTGTGACATTCCGCGCCTCAGACCAATGAATATTTCTTTCATCCGTGTTCAGTTTCCCGGGCGGCCGCGAGGACTCACCCTCGTTGAAATGATGGTAGCCATGGCGGTCTTCTCTCTCGTGATTCTTATGACCGTTGGCATGCAGATTTATGCCGCCCGCGTTTATGCTCTCTCCTCTACGAAATTGAGCGCCTCATCCAGCGCGCGTATGGTCCTCAACGATATTCGTGACAAAATCCGCGAGGGACAAATTGTCAATATCGGCGATTACCTCTGGAATGGAAACGACCCCGCCGCGACCAACTTCGCGCCCATTCCCAATGGCAGCCTGCAACAGGGCAATGCGCTCATCATCTATCCGAGCGCCGCGAGCACAAATACTTTTACGCTCATGTTCCTCCAACCGGACAGCGGCACCAATTTTTCCCCGGTACACCCTGGAGCACCAACTGCCTGATTATGGAAACCTATAACCAGGGCAGACTGACGCAAAGCAACGACGTCGCCGACTTTATCACCAATCAGATTGTCTTCACCGCCCAGGATTACAAAAACAACGTTTTGACGAACAATGTCAATAATCGCGTGATTCAGGTTCAACTGCTTTTTTCTCAATTTGAATTCCCCATCGCTTTTCTGGGGAGCAACGCGTACAACGCGTACGACTTTTACCGGGTGCAAACGCGTGTGACCCGCCGATTAATTAATTAACCCATAGTTATGAAAGGTTCATCGAAATTTCACCGGTCCAATGGAATGGCGCTCATGGTTACCCTGTGCGCGATCACCGTCCTGCTGGTCGTCTTCGCCGGAATCATGGCTTGGATTTCCACCAACGGCAAACAAACCCGGCGTAATCAGATTTTCACGTCAAGCCAGGCCGCCGCCGAAGCGGCCGCGGAAATGGTGTTTGCTCAAATGGACCATGATTATCTTTACGACGCGCTTAGCCAGGATGCCTCTCTCTATGAAGAGATGAATCCCGTCACAACCAACTGGCCAGTGCAGTACACGTTCAACGTCAATGTCAGCGTAGGCCAGCAGGCCACCAACTTGCAGTATTTGATCAATCAATACACCAACCTCCTGGGCGACCCGCAGCCCGTTTCCATTAGCGCCACGGCTACTCCCATCGGCCAGTTCGAAACCGTGCCCGCCACTGTCTCCGAGACGCTCGTCTTTGCCGAAGTCCCGGTCTTTCAATTCGCCATCTTTTACAATATGGACCTGGATATAAGCCCGGGACAAGCCATGGAGGTCAATGGCACGACGTTTTGTAATGAAAACATTTGGTGTTATCCGCCGGCCCTGATGACATTTAACGGATCGGTCGAAGCCGCCGGAAACTATTCCTACCATTGGGACACCAACGGTGAGCAGGCAGCTAATATTTCAGGTTCCCCGACCCAACCTATTTTCAACGATGGCCAGCCCATCTCTCACGTCGATCCATTGGTCCTGCCCATCGGCGCGGGCGCGGGTTCGACCTTGACCAACAGTTCCACATCCGTCGAAGCCATTATAAATATTCCTCCTTCGACAGTCGCCGCGCCGCAACAAATCGCTTACGAGGAGACAAATCAGGTCTATCTCTACAATGAAGTGAACCTCATCGTTTCAAACGCGGCCTATGGCGTTAACGGAGCCGCGCCCTGGACCAATCCCTTCTCCGTTTATCTGCAGGACAAAGGCCAATTCCCTGCGCTGTCGCGCTGGACCCAATTGACGAATGACGTTTATATTATTTCAAATTGTGCTCCGCTTCGCACCTTGTGGGCAACGCCCGCAAGCTCGGTTCCCAATTTCCATTTTACCAACGATGTGAGGACAATTATGTGGATCAACTCCGCCGCAGGGTCAAACGGCCCCGGGCCTGCGGGAACCAATTGTGTATGGTATGCCGGCTTTTCTTTCCTGACAAACGTCTCTTTTTCTGATTACCGCGAATCGCGTACCGTTGAAGCAGCGCAACTGGACGTGGGCCAACTGGGCGCATGGATAACGAACACCAGTCCGAACGCCGGCAGTAACTGGAACCAGACGCTTGCCTCCGATACGAGCTTCGGAATTAATTCGATCTTTATTGATAATGACGCACCGTTCAGGGCGGGGCTGTTGCCGGGCGTCAGCGTTGCCAACGGCAGCCTCTTGCCCAGCAGCACGGCAATTGTCCACAGCAAAAAAGTGTTTACCTGTGGGCTTACTGTCGCGACTCCTCAGCCGCTCTACGTCATCGGCGATTACAACGTCGAAACAAACGGTGCTTCTTCGGAAACGCTCGGTTCCCACAATGTAGCCAATACTTATCCAGCCTCATTCCTCGCCGATGCCATTACCGTTCTTTCATCAGACTGGGCTGGCGATTGGGCCAACACCTCCCTCAATTCCCGTTCTACCACCGCTACAACGGTCAATGCGGCTTGTCTCGAGGGCATCGTCGCATCCACAGGTGGTCAAAACAATGGTGGCGATGGCAACGGCGCCCACTACAGTGGCGGCATCGAGAATTTTCTTCGTCTGTTGGAAAATTGGAGCAACGTTAAGCTCACCTACAACGGCTCAATTATTGTCATGTTCCCAAGTGTGTACGCCACCAATTACTGGCAAATGCCAGGCGGCTACTACAATGTGCCGGCCCGTGATTGGGCCTTTGACACCAACTTCCTTACTCCATCCGGCCTTCCGCCTTTGACCCCGGATTTCCGCACAGTCATTCGCAATACCTGGGCTGGTAATTAGCCCCGTAAACCGCTAACGCGGCGCTTTCCACCTTGCGTGAAATTATAAATCGCAAATCGTAAATTCCTTCACACTGTCATAAATCTAGACAATTTCTTCAACGACCGCTGCTTTTAGGTTGAAATAAGGGCAAAAAAGGCGCTTTTCTCACTTTTACGGATGGCACAAACGTTGCTCGATTTCCCACCACAGGTTACTGAAATCGAAAGAGTTGAGCCGGGCTATGTTGATCTGGAACAATCATAGGAATTTTTGGGTTGGGCGCATCGCGTCAAAGGTGGGCTTTACCCTCGTGGAGGTCATGGTCTCGCTCGTCATGCTCGCCCTTGTCCTCGCCGGCGTTTGTTACGGCTACACTGAGGCCAATCGAATCGCCATTTGGTGTTCCATGTCGCAGGCGGCCCAATCGTATGCCATGCAGGGAATGGAACAGGCCCGCGGGGCCTTGTGGAATCCCTGGGATGCCAACACCAACAGCGACGAGATGCCCGCCTCAAATGGGCCCGTCGTCGTTCAGCAGGACTTCATGGACATACCCATGAAAGGCCTCCCGTGGACCAGCACCTATACCAATTACGCCTACCTTCAAACGAACTACGTTTACATCACGACAATATCCAATTGCGCTTCGGGCGCGTTTAGCAGTCCCCTGCGGCAAATCACCTCCAGCGTCGTATGGAGATTTCCTTTCACCGGCAAAGGCTTCACAAACAGCATCGTCACCCTGCGTGCGTCAGACCAATGAACACTATTGTGCACAATCGCATCCAACGCCTTCAGAAGCCGGCGCGAGCCTTCTCGATCGTCGAAATGATGGTTGCGCTGTCGGTCTTTGTTTTGGTGATCCTCATGACCGTTGGCACCCAGATTTATGCGTCACGGGTCTATACGCTCGCGGCTACCAAATTAAGCGCCACCTCCAGCGCGCGCGCGGCGCTCAACGATATTCGGGACGAGATCCGCGGAGGACAAATCGTTAATATCGGAAATTACATATGGACCGGGAAGGACCCCGCCGCGACCAATTTCACTCCCATTACGGATGGCAACCTGCAACAAGGCAACGCCGTCATCATTTATCCCAGCGCTGGAAACCCAACGTCTTTCACCCTTATGTTCCTGCAACCCGGCAGCGGCACCAATTTTGCCCTCGGTAATCCCGCGAGCACAAATTGCCTCATCCTGGAGGCCTATAACAACGGCGATTTGGTGCGAAGCAATGACGTCGCAAACTTCGTCACCAATCAGGTTGTCTTCAGCGCCACGGATTATACAGGCACCAATATTTTGACAAACAACGTCAACAACCGCGTGATTCAGGTTCAACTGTATTTTTCACAATGGGAATTTCCCATTGCTTTCATCGGCACAAACGGATTCAACGCATACGACTATTATCGGTTGCAGACAAGGGTGACCCGCCGGCTGGTTAACTAAAGGATCCTCATGAAAGTTCTATTCAAGTTTCGAAAGTCCCATGGGATGGCGCTGATAGCCACCATATGCGCGATAGCCATTCTGCTGGTCGTTTTCACCGGAGTGATGGGGTGGATTTCCACCAATGGCAAACAAACGCGCGTCAACCAGATTTTTACCTCCAGCCAGGCCGCCGCGGAAGGGGCCTCGGAAATGGTGTTCGCTCAAATGGACCGGGATTATCTGTATGGCAACATCAATCAGAACGTTTCTGTCTATGAGGGAATGACTCCCATTACAACCAATTGGCCGGTGCAGTACACGTTCAATGTCAGTGTCAACGTAGGCCAGCAATCAACCACCCTGCAATACTTAGTCAATCTGTACACCAACCTGTTGGCCTACCCGGAAACCAACACCATTACCGCCACGGCCACGCCCGTAGGCCAATTCGAAGCTGTGCCGGCCACGGTCAGCCAAACGATGATCTTTAGTGAAGTCCCCGTGTTCCAATTCGCCATTTTTTACAATATGGACCTGGATATGAGCCCGGGATCGGACATGTCCGTCAATGGCAATACATTTTGCAATGAAAACATTTGGTGTTACCCGGGCGGTCAAATGACATTTAGCGGGTCGGTTGAAGCCGCCGGAACTTATTTCTTCCACTGGGACACCAACGGCGATGAATCCGGAAACATCGCGAACCCGGCAAAGAACCCCACATTCAGTGATGGGACCCCGCTTTCGCACGCGGACCCTCTCATCCTGCCCATTGGTGGTGGCGGTTCGTCGACCTCCACCAATTCGTCCACATCCGTCGAAGCTATTATCAATATTCCTCCGTCAAGCGTCGCGGCGCCGCAAGAAATTGCGTATAACATCACAAATCAGGTCTATCTCTTCAATGCGGTCGATCTCATTGTTTCAAACGCCGCCTTTGGTCTGAACGGCGCTGCGCCCTGGACCAATCCCTTCACCGTTTATTTGCAGGATCGCGGGCTGGATGGCACCACCCCGACGTTGCCGCGTTGGACTCAATTGACGAATGATGTTTATGTCATTTCAAATCGGAACGCCTCAGGCACTAGCTGGTATACCACAAACTGGGTTCCCAATTTCAAATTTACAAATAATACGATGTGTATGTCGTGGACAAATACCGCCACTGTGAACAACGGCCCCGGAGGCCTGGGCACAAACTGGGTTTGGTATGCCGGCTTTTCATTCCTCACGAACGTTTTCTATGAAGATTATCGTGAATCGGACACCAATGAAACGGTTCAACTGGATGTGGGCAAATTGGGCACCTGGATAACCAACGCTACTCCGAATGCCGGCAGCAACTGGAACCAGACCCTCGCCGCCGACACGGAATACGGTATTTGCTCGATTTTCATTTACAATGATACGCCCTTTAACTCGCAGATGTTACCCAGCGTCAGTGTTGTCAACGGCGCCCTCTTGCCTTGCAGTACTTGTACCACGAACGGCGTGACTGTGGTTACGAGTGGTCTTACCGTCGTGACTCCGCAACCCCTTTACGTTATCGGCAACTATAACGTGCAAACGAATAATGCCCCCGCGCAAACTCTTAATTCCCACAATGTATCCAATACGTATCCAGCCTCATTTATGGCCGATGCCATCACCGTCCTTTCCTCCAAATGGCCGAGTGATTGGGGCCAAACTTCGTACACGTCTCGCGCCGCATCCAATACAACCGTCAATGCCGCTTGTCTCGAAGGCATCGTCCCATCCAATGGTGGTCAAAAGAATGGCGGCGATGGCAGCACCGCCCACTACAGCGGCGGTATCGAGAATTTTCTCCGCCTCCTGGAGAATTGGGGCAGCTGCAGCAATACCTATAACGGCTCGATCATGGTCATGTTCCCAAGCGTGTACGCCACGAATTACTGGGTACAACCGGGCACTTATTACGGCATTCCCACCCGCAATTGGGCCTTTGACACCAACTTCCTGAGTAAAGCCGGCCTGCCGCCACTGACCCCGAATTTCCGGACCGTCGTCCGCAACAGTTGGGCCGGAAATTAGCCCGGGATTTGATGCCGAAACAGCATCCTCAAAAGCAAGTGCCTATAAGTTAGTGACTTAGCTTGAAATTTAAGTCTCGCTTATGGCATAAGCATTGCTGCATTCCTTTCAACAGGACGCTAAACGAACAGTAAGTTGAACCTTGGAATATGTTGATTGGAATCCGCCAACAGAAAATGCGGCTAGCGATGGCCGCGTCGCATACCGCTTTTACCCTTGTCGAAGTCCTCATGTCCCTATTGATCCTGGTCATGGTGGTTGCCGGCGTCTGTTACGGATACGCACAGGCCAATCGCATCGCAACATTTAGTTCGATGTCACAGGCCGCGCAGGCATTTGCGCTGCGTGGTCTGGAAGCGGCGCGAGCGGCGAAATTCAACCCCTGGAACCCGGCCGCAGTGACCAATACCGGTCCGGACCCGGGCTCACAAATGGAATTGCCGCCAACAAATGGCGCTCCCGCCTTGATGTTCACAAATCTCCTGGACATTCCCATCAAAGGAAATCCTCTGACCGATTACACCTATTACGGCACGAATTACATTTACGTCACCTGGTACCCGAGCAACCAGGAAGTCGAGCCTCCCGTAGAACTGATCAGGTCAGTCGCCGTCTGGCGCTTTCCACTGACCAATAAATCTTACACCAACACCGTAATCACCCTGCGCGGTCCCGACCAATGAAAGTTTACCCGATCAATTTTTTGCCGTTGCCGCGAAGGGCGGTCCATGCCTTTTCCCTGATTGAGTTGATGGTTGCGATTGGCGTTTTCTCGCTGGTCGTGCTGGGCACGGTAGCCACCCAGATTTACGCGATGCGCGTCTATACTCTCGCCGCCACCAAGCTCAGCGCCTCCGAGGAGGCGCGGGCGACAATGAATGACGTTCGCGACCAGGTTCGCGGATCGCGGCTCGTTTACGTCGGAAATTACGAATATAGCTCGAACTTCCCTCCCATGGATTTTCGGGCCATGACCAACGGCGATTACCAGCAAGGCAATGCCCTCATGATTTATCCCACCACGTCGACAAATTCATTTACTCTGGTGTTCCTCGCGCCGGGCAGGAGCAACAATTTTACCGCCTTCTCCGCCAATGGCGCGCCCCTGGGCACCAACTCCCTTCTCGAAATGATTTACACCAACGGCGGACTTGTGGTCAGCAATGACATCGCTGACTTCATCACCAATCAGATCGTTTTTGACGCGGAGAATTTTGAAGGCACCACGCTCACCAACAACCAAAATAATTATCTGATTCACATGACGTTGAATTTTTCGCAATGGGAGTACCCGATCGCCTTTATCGGCTCGAATGCCTATAACGCATATGACTATTACCAGCTCAACACGGTAATGACCCGCCGTGATACGGATTAGATCCAGCACTATGAAAAACTTCTCGCCTTCAAAACCCCGTGGATTTGCGCTCGTGACCTTGCTGTGCGCGATTGTCATTATCCTGATTGTTTTTGCGGGGGTGATGTATTGGATTGCTTCCAACAGCCAGCAAATGCAGAAAAATGAAGTGTTTACCACCAGCGAAGCGGCGGCCGAAGGAGTGACCGAACTCGTCTATGCCACTATGGATCGCGATTTCGTTTACGGGAATCTTAACACGTCGAATTATTATCAGAATTTAAATATCAGCACAAACAGCTGGCCCGTGCTGTACAATTTCTCCACCACCGTCATCAAAGGCCCTCTGGTAACCAATTTGCAATACCTGGGCTCACAATTCACGAATCTCCTCGGCGAGCCTCAAACCAATACCGTCATCGTTACCGCGACGCCGCTCGGAAGGCCCCAGCCGTACGACATCGCCTCGACGGTCAGCCAAACATTTGTCTTTGCCTCGATCCCGGCGTTCCAATTTGCCATCTTTTACAATATCAATCTCGAGATTGACCCCAGCGCCGTCATGCCTGTGAAAGGCGCCGTCTTTTCCAATGGAGGCATCTGGTCGGGAACACCGAACGTCACCTATTCCTCCACGGTGGAAGCGGTGGGGCAGGTCAGCACCAACAAATATGATCCATATGTGACAAGCAACGCCAAATCCGACTCGGGAACGCCGCAAGGCAATTTTCAATATACCGGTTCACCATCGCAGCCCGAATCCGACTGCAACCCTCTCAACCTCCCGATCGGCGCCAGCAGCACCGGCACCAACGATGTCTCGACCAATGTCCAGGCAATCATTCAAATTCCTCCGTCATCGGTCTGCGCTCCAAACAATCCGACCCTTGACTATGAACCCACCAATCTCGTTTATGACTTCAATGCCGCCAGTCTCATCGTCTCCAATACGTACTGGGGCAGCAATGGTATCGCGCCCTGGAGCAATAATTTCACGGTTTTCCTCCAGGACAGCACAACGGCGCCATCTTATGTTCGATCCAACGGAATAGCGATGAATTGGATTCAGCTCACGAACAATGTTTACTACATTTCAAATATTTTTCCAAACCATGTCATGTACGCAACCCCCGTAAATTGGGTTCCTAATTTTCAGTTTACCAATGATGTGAGGACGATTAGGTGGACCAATTCCATCGCCACCGGAACAAACTGGCCTGGCTCAATGGGCACCAATTGCGTTTGGTACGCTGGATTTAGTTTTCTGACAAATACCGCATTTTATGATTATCGTGAGGTGGACACGGTGCAGGCTGTGCAAATAGACGTCGGCAAGCTGAACTACTGGATAACGAACAATGCCCCGAACGGCTGTAGCAATTGGAACAATGAGCTTTGCGAGGATCTCGGCCACGGCATTAATTCCATGTATATATATAATTCCGTTCCGCTGAGCCCCACGCAACTCCCGGCGGTTCGTGTCTGGGACGGAGCATTACTCCCATCCAGCACAGTTAATGGGACCTTTACATGCGGATTTACCTTCGCTACCGCCCAGCCAATGTACGTCCTGGGCAACTACAATGTGCAGATCAATGGAACCTCGCCGCTTCTCAATTCGCACAACACGGCCAACACCTATCCCGCTGCCTTGCTGGCTGATGCCATCACCGTTCTCTCCGGCAAATGGAACGATGCCAACTCAGCGAGTAGCATAAGTTCACGGGTTGCCACCAACAACACGCTCAACGCCGCCTGTCTCGAAGGTATCGTCCCATCCGTCAGTACAAATTACAGCGGCGGGGTCGAAAATTTTCTGCGTTTGCTGGAAGACTGGGGGAGCAAGACAAACACTTATAATGGCTCGATCATGGTGATGTTTCCGAGTCAAGTTGCCACAAACCTGTACCCAGGCACCGGTACTGTTTATAACCCACCAATTCGCGATTGGGGTTTCGACACCAATTTCCTCATTCAGGCCGATCTGCCGCCTCTCACGCCCCAATTCCGGGCCGTCGTCCGAAATACCTGGGCGGGCTACTAGTGTAATTTTTTAATCCCCCGCTGCCACAAATCAAAGTGGTATAACGCAACGACCACCAGCGAATGGCCGATTTTTTCATCGGCCACTAATCTGGGAACTTCCGAAACCGGCACGAGTGTCGTCGCCAGGTCTTCGCCCTGGTCGAACTCCACCGGATGCGCCAGCCGGCAATTTTCAATCAGTACCGTGTAGCAAATGTTGTTCAGGATGGCCGGGTTTGCATGGATGCGGCCCAGGATGCGGGCGCTCTCGCCTTCGTAGCCCGTTTCCTCCCGCAATTCGCGTACGGCCGTGGCCACCGGATCGGTCTCATCCGGGTCCATCATCCCGCCGGGAATTTCTAATTCCACGCTGCTCGATCCGAATCGAAATTGCTCCACCATCACAAGCTGCCGGTCCGGGGTGATCGCGATGACGTTGACCCAATGAACGCTTTCCAGGACAAAAAAGTCATGCTCTTTTTCCGTGCGCGGGGAAACGTAAGTGTCCGACCGCAATTTAAAAATCCGGAAATCGCCAAGTTGTTTGCTGCTGATTTTCTTCCAGGGACGACTCATGTGCAGAACGAGACTAGATTTTTTGCCACAAATTCAAAAGAAATTTCTGTCCCGGTTCGAAGGCGAAGCACGGTAGGGACGGCGCGCTGCGCCGTCACCGCGCGTAAAGCGCGCGGAACATATCCGCTATGACGCCCAGTCACCCGCACCCCCGATTTGCAACACCACAAATCCGTCAATCCAACCCCTTTTCCTTCGCCGCCCACCCCTGCCGCATCATCGCCAGTAAATGTCGCATCGCCTCTTCGTAGGATTTTCCCTTCAGTTCCATCAATTGTTTGGCGCGCTTATCCAATTGCATCGCCATTTCGGTGGATTTTTCCGCCGGGCACCCCAGCGCCACGAGCGCCCTCGCCAATTCAGCAATTTCCATATAACGAAAATATACCGGTCCGGCGCCGTTTGCGATGGGTTTCGTAGCAGCGGACATATGTCCGCTCTGACTAATTTGGCCGAGCGCCATCCGGCAAAATTCGCCCCGCGTCTGGCCGACAGCCGGCGAATGATCCTCCCTCTCCCTGGGAGAGGGCAGGGGTGAGAAATGAACTCTCTGCAGCCGAGGCACGAGGCCCTGATATTTTGCCCAAATGCCCCGTCGGTCCCATTCGTCCCGTTCCCAATTCAAAAATCCAAAATAATCCATTGACTTCACCCCTTTGTTTGATAATATTTCACCCCTTTACTTAATGAAAACGCATCTGCCCAAAGTAAACGTGAACGAGCGCAAATGGCATGTGATCGATGCCGATGGCGCCGTGCTGGGCCGTTTGGCCGCCCAGGTCGCTGATATTTTACGCGGAAAAAACAAACCCGTCTACACCGCGCATCTCGATGCCGGAGATTTTGTGGTCGTCATCAACGCCGAAAAAGTCCGCCTCACGGGCAAAAAGGAAACCGACAAGGAATATATGAGCTATTCCGGTTGGAAGGGCGGCGAAAAATATGCGACCGTTGAGCATGTCCGCGCCCGGCATCCTGAGTTGCTCATTGAACACGCGGTCAAAGGCATGATCCCCAAAAACCGCCTCGGCCGGGTGTTGCTGACGAAATTGAAGGTCTTCAAAGGCCCGAAACACCCGCACGCGGCGCAAAAGCCCGAACCCCTCAAGGCGGCGGCATAACCATTTTTATCAACCAGAAACACGACGATGGCAGCAAAAGCAACTAACGATTTCATCGGCACCGGCCGGCGCAAAACTTCCATAGCGCGGGTTCGCCTCGCGACCGGCAGCGGTAAAATCACTGTCAATGGCCGAGCCTTTGACAATTATTTCCCGCTGGAAACCTTGCGGGCTACGGTCACGCAACCGCTGATCCTGACCGGCACGGCGGAAAAAGTGGACGCGAGCATTAACGTCGTTGGTGGCGGCCCAAACGGCCAGGCCGGGGCTGTGCGCCATGGCATTGCCCGCGCGCTGCTCAAATTTGACGCCAACCTGCGCCCCCAACTCAAAGCGGAAGGTCTGCTCACCCGCGATCCCCGCATGAAAGAGCGCAAAAAATACGGCCAGCCCGGCGCGCGGAAACGATTCCAATTCTCGAAACGTTGATCGCCCTGGAAATTTTCAAGCCCCGCTGGTTCACTCCGGCGGGGTTTTTTTATTTATGAAACCATACGAAATAACCGAAGGTGACGTCGTCATCTCCGATGACAAAACACGATTGGATATGGCCGTGATTCACGCCTTTTTGAGTCAGCGCAGCTACTGGGCACAAGGCGTGCCGATTGAAATTCTCGAGCGTTCAATCCGCAACTCGCTCTGTTTCGGCATGTTCAAGGCAGGCCGGCAAATCGGTTTCGCCCGGGTCGTGACCGATTTCGCCACCTTCGCCTGGCTGGCAGACGTATTTATCCTCGAAGAAATTCGCGGCTCCGGCTTCGGTAAAAAACTCGTGGCTGCGGTTATCGGACATCCGGACTTGCAGAGCCTGCGGCGTTTTATGCTCGGAACGCGGGACGCGCACAAGCTTTATGAGCAATATGGTTTTGCCCCATTGCAATTTCCCGAACGTTTTATGGAATTCTGTCCCGTGAGCAGCTACAAATGTTGTTAAAATGAAAACAAAGAAAATCGCAATCGTCGGCGCCTCCGGCTATTCCGGCGAAGTCCTCGTGCAACTTCTGCTGAACCATCCGCACGCGGAATTGGTCGCCGTGACGTCGCGCCAAAATACCGGCCAGACGCTGGCCCAGGTTTTTCCTAAATTTGCCGGCCATCCAAAATCGAAGACGATCCGCTTTACCGAACCCAACGCCGAAGTCGTGACCAAATGCGCGGATGTGGCCTTTCTTGCCCTGCCGCATGGGGTCGCCGCCGGCTACGCCGCGCCGTTTCTCAACGCCGGTTGCGTGGTCATTGATTTGAGCGCGGATTTCCGCCTCAAAAGTGCCGAGACCTATAAGGAATTCTATGTGCACGACCATCCTGCGCCGGATCTGCTTAAGAAATCGGTTTACGGCCTGACAGAAATCCATCGTGAAGAGATTAAAACTGCCCTGCTCATCGCATCACCGGGCTGTTATCCCACGAGCATTCTCTTGCCGACAATCCCGCTCCTGAAGGAAGGGCTCATCAAACCCTCCAGCATCATCGCCGATTCCTGCAGCGGTGTAAGCGGGGCAGGGCGCAAGGCGGAATTGGACTATTTGTTTTGTGAATGCAACGAAAGCGTCCGGCCTTACGGCGTGCCCAAGCACCGCCATTTGTCCGAGATCGAGGAACAGCTCTCGCTCGCGGCCAATTCGCAGGTCATCATGCAGTTCACGCCGCATTTGGTACCCGTCAATCGCGGCATTTTGACGACCTTATATCTCGAACCGGCAAAGAAGGTCTCGGAAGAGGCGATTTCGGCATGTTACAAAAAGTTTTACGGTGATGAACCGTTTGTCCGCCTGCTCGAAGGCAAAAATCTGCCGGATACAAAAAATGTCACCGGCACAAACGCCATCGAGATTGCCTGGCGCCTCGATCCGCGCACCGGCCGGCTCATCGTCATGAGCGCCCTGGACAACCTCGTCAAAGGCGCCAGCGGACAGGCCGTCCAAAGCATGAACGTCGTTTGCGGATTTCCCGAAACCGCCGGATTAATTTAGTGAAAGACACTGACCATGGTTAAGCCCGGCGCTGAGCATTTGAACGAACTGGTGCTGTCCTATGCCCGCCAGGATAGCACTACGCTCGCAAAGGACTTGACCGTCGAACAGGCCCTCGCCGCCATCCGAAGCCGGGGCGTGGGCGAAAAAGTCATTTATTTCTACGTCGTGGACGAAGCGCAACGGCTCGTGGGAGTCGTTCCCACCCGGCGCCTGCTCGTTTCGTCGCTCGACCAGCGACTCGAGGAATTTATGATCCGCAACGTCATCGCCATCCCGAACACGGCGACCGTTTTAGACGCCTGCGAATTTTTTGCCATCCACAAATTTTTCGCGTTCCCCGTCATTGACGCGGGGCGCCGGGTCGTTGGCGTCGTTGATGTCAGCCTGTTCACCGATGAAGTCTTTGACATCGCCGAACGGGAACAAATGGAGGGGGTGTTTGAAGCGATAGGCTTTCGCCTGTCCCAGGTGCGCAATGCCTCGCCGCTTTTGGCGTTTCGCTATCGATTTCCCTGGCTGCTCACGACCATTGTCAGCGGCACCTTTTGCGCCTTCCTGGCCGGCGCCTACAAGGCCACGCTTGCCGAAAGCCTCGTTATCGCCTTTTTTCTCACCATGATTCTGGGACTGGGCGAAAGCGTCAGCATCCAATCCATGACCGTCACGATTCAGGCCTTGCGCAATCAGAAGCCGTCCCGACATTGGTATTTCCACATGTTACGGCGCGAAATCGTCGTCGCTCTGATGCTCGGCGCAGCGTGCGGCCTTTTGGCAGGAGCGATTGTCTTTTTGTGGCAACGCGACGAGCCCGCCGCGTTTGTGATCGGCGTCAGCGTCGGCTTTTGTCTCTGTGCAGCGTGCGTCACCGGCTTGAGCGTTCCGACGCTTTTACACGCCCTCAAACTCGACCCCAAGATTGCCGCCGGCCCGATTACACTGGCTCTGGCGGACATCTTCACGCTGTTGTTCTACTTCAGCATGGCAAAATATTTTTTGGCAAAATGAAATCACCATCGGTAAAAACAAAAAACAGTGCGACGGCAAAATGGAACGCCGCCGAATACGCGGCCAATTCGGTCGTGCAACAAACCTGGGCCCGGGAATTAATCGCAAAACTCGGCCTGCACGGCGGCGAACATATTTTGGACGTGGGCTGCGGCGACGGCAAAGTGACGGCGGAAATCGCCCGCGCCGTTCCAAACGGCTCCGCCACAGGCGTTGACGCTTCCGCCGAAATGATTTCATTCGCCGAAAAGACGTTCCCGAAGAAATCCGCTCCGAACCTTGAGTTTCACGTCATGGACGCGCGCGAAATAAGATTCCGCCGCGAGTTTGATTTGGTTTTCTCGAATGCCGCCCTGCATTGGGTGGATGACCATCAGAGATTTCTGGCCGGCGCGGCTTCCGTTTTGAAGCCAGGCGGACGGCTCGTGGTTTCCTGCGGTGGCAAAGGCAATGCCCAGGACGTTTTCGTCGCGTTGCGGCCCGAATTGCGCGCTAAAATGTGGCGCGAATTCTTCCGCCAAATACCCGAACCCTATTTCTTTTACGCCCCCGAAGAATACAAAAAATGGCTCGCCAAAGCCGGTTTCAAGACGTTGAGCATCGGCCTTGCGCCAAAGGACGCGACTTATCCCGGAGCGGAAGGTTTTGCCGCGTGGTTGCGGACTACCTGGATACCCTACGTCCAGCGCGTCCCCGAAAACCTTCGTGAAGAGTTTATTGCCGCCGTCACCCGCCGATACGTCGCCAAACATCCGGCAGACGCCGAAAACAAAGTCCACGTCAAAATGGTGCGCCTCGAAATCAACGCAATCAAAGGCCCTTGACGCCAACCATACGCTGCGTTTCTACACACCAGACTTTCAATCGCAGGCAGCGGAATATATCCAACGGGTGCAGCGAAGTAGTCCGGATTTCACGTAATTCCGGGATATCGCGGTATACTTCGGGCAGACGGTAGAACGGCACTCGATGATTAAGATGGTGAATGTGGTGAAAGCCGATGTTCCCCGTAAACCAAGCCATGACCGGATTGGTTTTCAAATAGCTGGAGGATTCGAGCGCGGCGCCTTCAAAGGTCCAGCCTTGTTTATCCTTCAAAATGACGCCGGGGAAATTGTGCTGCGCGTAAAAAAGATACGAGCCGAGAGCGCAGCCAATGAAAAAGGGCAGAAGCATCGTCAATACCAGTGCCAGCCAGCCGAAATGAACGACCAGCCATATTGCAATCGTCCCGTGTACCAGGAAAGCCGGAACCGAATCGATATGCTTTCGCGGTGACTTGAAGAACGGCAGGATTACCATTCCAAAAAGGAATATTGTGATGTAACCGAACAATATGGTGAAAGGATGGCGCATTAACAAATAGAGCAGTCGTTCAACGGCAGGAGTCTGCCGGTATTGTTCGAGGGTCATGATCGGAAAAGAACCGATGTGAGCGCTGCGCAATTTGCAGTTGTGGGTATGATGATAATCGTGTGAGCTGCGCCAAACTGCGCTTGGACAAAGCAGACAAATGCCGACAACGCGCATCAAAATGGCGGCTATGCGCGATTTGGGCAGAATGGCGTGGTGCTGCTGGTCGTGGTAAATCACAAAAAGCCGGACCATCGATAATCCGGCCAGTACACTGCAAACGATGCGCAGCGGCATCGGCAAAACAGGAAAAGTTCCAGCGAGGGCGACCGCGACAAGAAATATTGCCGAAAAAATGCACCACCAGCTTTTCGATGGGTTATCTCGCGCATACGCTTTGGTGCGCGTGTAGAGTCTTTCAGTCGAAGTCATTAGCCTGTCTATAAACCGCCCGAGGGCGGGAACTGCATCAATCAAAGTTTGCGATTAACCTTACGGCCGTGGCGTTTCGGGGCCTCTTCAGGTCATCAGTTGGCATTATGGGGATTTTTGGTCCGCTGCACCGTCGGAGTCAGGTATTCGAACGTGCGGCTGCTTCCGCCGGGAATGTTCAACGCGAACATCTTAATCGACAACTGTATGCGGCTGCAAGAAATATTCGAGGACTGACACAATTTTTTAACTGGTTGGTCCGGATTTCGCTCTTCTTTTGGGACATTTCCATATTTACGCGGTCCCCGGCGCTGGGGCGAACAAATCGTTAGCGTATTTTACGGGAAATGATGGCCACCACGAGGTGCCCATTATCAAGTTCAACACGAAACAGGGTGCCAGGCAGGGCCAGTTTCACGGTTCCCTCCAGTTCAATGGGCGGAAGCTGAGGCAGGCGCAGACCTTGCCTTCGGCTTTCTCTCGGGCCCCTTTCGGGCGATTAGCGACGATCGCGGTCGCGACCGCCATAACCGCCCCCACCGCCACCGCCTCCACCATGACCACGCCGACCACCCCCCCACCGCCGCCTCCCCGTTCTTCACGGGGACGAGCAACATTGACGGTGATGGCGCGGCCATTTAAATCTGCGCCATTCATGGCCGCAATGGCTTTCTGCGCCTCTTCGTCCGTGCTCATCGTCACGAAGGCAAAACCTCGCGAACGATTGGTTGCGCGGTCCATCACCAGATTGGCTTCGGTGACGGTGCCGTGAGCGGCAAATGCGTCATTCAGGTCGTTTTCAGTGGTTTGGAAGGAAAGGTTTCCAACGAACAGTTTATTATTCATGTGATGTTCAAATGTCCGATAACCTTTGCTTTTTCAGACTGACCCCGGTTTTCGGGTTTCAAATCATCATTGAACATTGTTCACATGAAGATTTGCCAGGCCTCAAAAGAGACAAGCCATCGTTGACATGAAGCAACCATTGCAGCTTTAGGCGGAATAGCAACAATTAAGACGGCAAGGGATGAGTTGCCTGAAATAGCGAACTCACGCCCGTACTTTGCGTCGCTTTCGTCCTTGCTACGCGGAAACTCAAAATAGTTCGTGAAAATTCGTGAAATTCGTGTCTAAAATTTCCCGTCCAGTTTACCTGTACCCATGTTAACCACGTTGCGCATCAAAAATCTCGCCCTGGTCACGGATCTGACGCTGGAACTTCAGCCCGGCTGCAATGTCATCACCGGCGAAACCGGCGCGGGCAAATCCATCATCATCGGCGCGCTCAACCTCGTCCTGGGCGAACGCGCCGACCGCAGCGCTCATCCGCAGTGGCGAGGAAAGCTGCTCGGTCGAGGCCGTCTTTGATGTCGCCGACCTCCGCGCGCCGTTGAAAGCCTTTCTCGAGGAAAACGGCCTGGAACCGTGCGAAGACAATCAGCTCGTCCTCAAACGCACCTTCACCGGCCGCCGGCACCAACCGGCAGTTCATCAACGGCTCGCCCACACGCTTGAATGTTCTTGCGACGATCGGCGAATGGCTGGTGGACATGCACGGGCCGCACGACCATCAATCGCTCCTTGAACCCGGCCAAACAACTTTTGATTCTAGACGCCTTTGGCCGCCTCGACGCGACCGCGAAGCATTCGGCGAGCTCGTTCGCCGGCGCGCGGCCCTTGGAAAGCGAAAAATCCGCGCTGATCGTGGATGAAAAAACCTACGCGCAGCAATTGGACTTGCTGCGCTTTCAGGTCCAGGAAATTTCCGCCGCGCGCCTGCAGCCGGACGAAGAAGCAGGCCGTGGAAGAAGAATTCAATCGCGCCAGCAATGCGGCCAAACTGCTGGAATTGAGCCAGGCCGCGCTCGATGCCTTGAGCGAAAACGAAAATTCGCTGCTGACGCAGGCCGGCGCGATTGGCCGCACGTTGCAGGAATTGCAGCGCGTGGATGCCGGCGCGGCAAATCTGGCGGAATTCCATTCGCAGGCCGTCGGCGCCTTGCGCGAATTGCAGAGCGGACTTTCGCGTTACGCCGAAAAAATTGCCGTGGACCCCGCCCGCCTCGCCGAATTGGAGGAACGGCTGGATTTGATCCATTCGCTCAAGCGCAAATACGGCGGCGACCCTCGCCGAAGTCATCGCCTTCGGCGAAGAGGCGCAGAAAGAAATTGCAATCGCTCGAAAGCCGCGATGCCGAACTGGCGCGGCTCAATGCCGAACTGCAAAAACTGGACGCCGAAATCTGCGCAAAGCCGGCAGAACGCTGTCCGCCGCGCCGCAAAAAAGTCATTCCCAACTGGCCAAAGCCGTCAGCAACAACTTGAAGATCTGGGTTCAAGCAAAGCCAATTTGACGTGGCGATCATCTCGAGTCGGGCGAACTCCGAATCGGGCCCATGCTGAAATCGCTCGCGAGGACGCTGGCCCTCCCGTCCATCCGGTTTCGATGAAATCGAATTTCAATTCGCCCCCAACCCCGGCGAACCGGCCCGGCCGTTGCGGGCCATCGCCTCCTCCGGCGAAATGGCGCGCGTGATGCTCGCGCTCAAAACCGTCCTGGCCGCCGAGGACGAAATCCCGGTGCTGGTCTTTGATGAAGTGGACGCCAACGTCGGCGGCGAAACGGCCGATGCCGTCGGCGAAAAAATGAAGCAGATCGCGCGCCAGACGGCAGGTGCTTGTGCATCACGCATCTGCCGCAGGTCGCCGCGCCGGCCGCCGCGCATTATGTCGTCACCAAACAGGTCAAGAACGGCCGGACCATTTCCGAAATCCAGTTGCTCGGCAAAAAAGAGCGCGTCACCGAATTGGCCCGCATGCTCGGCGGCCAATCCGACGCCGCCCGAAAACACGCCGAGGCGTTGCTGAAATAATGGGTAAATGGACTATGGACTTTAGGTAAAGACCAGTGGCCGCGATTCGGACCGCCATCCATCCGTTCCTATTTCATTGGACGCCCTCTCCCGTGTCCAACCTCTGCCGCGCCATCAATTGGCTGAAGGGCGAAGTTGGTGGATGGGCATGTCCCCGCACACCATTATCGGTCGCACTTTTTCAAGCCAAACCAACGTCACATCATCGCGCTTATGACCATTAAAATATTCCGCCGCGTCATCCTTCGAGTTGGCCGGAAATTCGTCATAATACAGCTTGTCGTGATGCTTCCAATGCGCGCCATACATATACCGTTGCCACAACATACGTGTGAGCCTCACTTTCAATTGGTCACCGCTGCAAACAAACACCGCTGAATGCCCGTTTTCGGACTCTGTTAGCATAACAATTACAGACAGTTAGCGCAACTAAAATCATCTTCCAGGTTTTGCAATCGATTGCGGACGGACCAAGTAAAACGAATTGAATTTTTAGCGCAGAAATTTCTGGAGAACGCTATTTCTGGGTCCGCAAATTTCGGCGTTGAGGTGCTTCCGTTCTCTCCAGAGTGTGGCCCCGTTGAAGCTCTCATGTTCTTCATCTCCCCGTTCCTGCCGAGGGCAGCGATGGCAGGTGCTCGCCAATTGCCAGGGTGAAACCTGGTTTGAGCTCGCCCAGGACTGACAAATAGCGCGGTTCCCGGTAGCGGCGGAAGGCGTATTGGTACGCCTCGCTCCCCGGCAGGGCGACCAGCTTCGAGATATCACCGTTCATGGCCAATGCCAGCGTAGCGTCGTACGATTTTTTCATGGCGTTATCCTGGTAACCGTACAGATCCACGCCGTGGTGCCGCATTACTTCAGCGACGGCTGTGAGAACGCATACGGCGGCCATTTGCTCGTCAAGTTTCGTCTCTGCGCCCCAAACCACGCCATCACGCAGGCATGCCGAATTGAAGCAATCCATAAATCCGCCGGTTACGTTGCTCTTGGAACCACCCGGCCCGTAGAGGGCCATATCCACCATCGCCCGGTCATTGAGTGTTTCCCCGGCAATGAATAGCCCATAAAGACACACCATTCCCCAATGCCCGTGGCTGGTGTACATGAATTCTTCTTTCTTGAGATGCTCGGCCAGTGGTCGGATCAGGCCCCGCTCGATGTGTTTGCGATCATCGGCCGAGAGCAACGGGGCGTTGTAGATCAGGTCGTACCCATTGCATGCCTTCGCTAGAAACATACCGTTATCGCCGCCGTCAAAGCCGTATGCCTCAAAGTGGTCGTAGTTATGCGGGTCGGGGATCGTGCTGCCTTGGCCATAACCATAGGCATCGGCCAGCGCCAAAAGCAGCAGCCGGCCCCGCGACGCATATTTCCCGTTTTCGGTGAGTGCGAAGAGCATTCCCAGATTGGAAATATCTTCGGCTCGTCGCTGAAGCGTGGTGTTGAAGTTCCACTCCCAGTTCCACTTGCCGGTCATGTCCTGGTATCCCCGCTTGTAGGCGGGAAAAGTCCAGGTGCCATCTGCCTCAAGCCGGTGCGCCGGGACATCGAGCGGTTCAGTGATGCGGATGTTGCCCCAGACCTGCAGTTGTTCGAAGGCCGCCTTCAAACCCGGGTCAGTTGTGAACGAAGCCCTGTAAGCAGCGACGTCGCGGTTATCCCAAAAAGTGCAGGGGTGCCCGTGCGTCATTCGCGTCATATTGGTTCCAGCAGATAAGGGTAGTGAGTCGGCAGCGGCTTGCGCAGGCCACAAGACTGCGGCATAGAAGGTAAAAAGGAATAAAATAAGCCAAAGCACGCAGGGCGTACTCACCTGGGTGAGGGCGGATGGGTTTTCGGGCTCACCGCGCATGCCGTAATGATGCCGAGCGCGATCCGCCCAGTCAACGGCCGGTTGTCGTTGTCCTCGTTCTCAACGTCAGCTACCTGACATCCGTCCCATTCTCCCGCCTTCAACGCTTCAACGACCCGACGGGCGAAACTCATATAGCGGAACCTAAACAAACCCTATTCAAAACCCAATTTTTGACGTCCAAAAATCCCGACCCTCGTTTATATGAAAGCCTCAAATTCTCCAGTGAACAGGGCATTTTTTAGGCCCCAAACAAATTCGTTTAGCCCTTCGTATACCGCCATTAAATCCCAAAACCCTGACACACCCTTTTTGATTAAACGAAGCCGTAGCACGGAAGGTCTGTGCCACGGTTCTGTATTCAACGCCTCGCTTTAATACGGCAAGCCCCCGTTGCATCACGGGAAAAAGACACCGAAGGTGTCGTCGTTAACCCATAGTTTTTTGTTTATCGTATGATGGGTGTCAACTCCCTTGCGGGAGAGCGCCCTTCGGGCGGTGGAGCGTAGCGGTGAGGCGCGCCAGCGCCTCGCCGCGGAGCGGAACCGCCCGAAGGGCTCGGCGCGACTTCCGCCGCCAAAATTTTGCTCAGTCCTCGCTCTACTTCCTCCTTCAGTTTAAACGGGTCCAAACTTTCAAAGCGATCGCGCAACTCTCGCCGCTCCTGGCGATTGAGCCGCGGGCAATCGATCAGCCGTTGATAGGCTGTTTGCGCCGGTTCGTATCGCTTTCGCCAATGGCTGCGTTCGCGCCATTTACTCTTCAACTTCAAACTCGGCAGAAAGAAGTTCATCAGCGGCCCCCACGCCTTTTGGTACAGTTCGTTGATCGGCCCAACCAACTCCGCCCGCTCTAATCGTCCATAGCCCAGTAGTTGGCGTGGCCACATCCAGTTCTTCTGCTCGACGTGTGCGTTGTCGTCCTTATGGTAGGGGCGCGAACGGGTGAAGCCCACGGGCTTGGCTCTTAATGCAAAATGATCCCGCAAATGATGGTTCAGAAACTCGCTACCGTTGTCACTGTCAAAGCCCAGCAACTCGAAGGGCAGTTGGGCTTCCACACTTTGCACCGCGGCCACCACCCCGGCCGCACCCTTATTCCATACAGCTCGCCCCTCCGTCCAGGCACTGAAAATATCCGTAAAGATCGTGCTCCAGATAAAATCTCCAGCCAAACTATGTCCACAGTGGGCTACCGTGTCGGCTTCCAAAAAGCCAGGCACCAGGATGTCCCAGTTGTCCGTCCGAATGGGAATTTCCGTCCGCAACAGGCTGCCGGGCTTGGTGCCACTCATGCCACGCAAAGGATGTGCGGCCCGAGCCCCAGCCAGCAATCGATCTAACGTCGCAGAACTGATGCTCTTGATCAGCTCCCTCCGCCCACTCCCGAGCCGGCCAAACCGTCGCTCATAATGCGGTAGCCAAACCCGCAGTGCCGGCGCCAACCGCTTGCCGCAGGGCTGTTCCGCCGCCAACCAGATCGCTCGCACAATCGGCTCAATCTCCGCGTACTGTCGACTCGGACCGGGCTTCTTACGCCCGCTGGGCTCAGGCAGCTTCCCCCGCAACAGCTTAATCGCGTACTTCCGTTCGTAGTGATAATCGTGGCAGAGCTCATCGAGCATCCGGCTCCGGCCTTCCCGGCCCCGCTGGGCGTAACGGGTTTGCAATCTCGGTAATAGGTCATCTTTTATCTCTCGGCTCATGTTCATGCAACACCGTCTTTTCCGGTGTCTTTTTCCCATGAGTCAACGACTACTTTCGACCTCCCATCCCTTAGCCGCCCCGGTGTCTTTTAATTTGATGCAACGCGAGCCCAGCAGGAGGCGGACGATTTCTATTGAACATCGGCAATTAAATCCTATAATCGCCTGCTCGTTTTTTTAACTTTTAAGACAAAATAATTTTATGGCGAAAGCATCGAAATCCAAGAAGTACGTCTATCTTTTCGGAAATAAAAAGGCCGACGGCGACGGTTCCATGAAACCGCTCCTGGGCGGCAAGGGCGCGAACCTGGCTGAAATGTCCCGCATCGGTCTGCCGGTGCCGGCAGGCTTCACCATCACTACTGAAGTTTGCACCTATTTTTACGACAATAAAAGGACCTACCCGAAGGAACTTAAGGCGCAAATGGCCGCAGGCATCGCCCAGCTCGAAAAAATCATGGGCTACAAGTTCGGCGATTCGAAGAATTTCCCGCTCCTGGTGGCGGTCCGTTCCGGCGCCCGGGATTCCATGCCCGGTATGATGGACACGATTCTAAACCTGGGCCTGAACGACCATACCGTCCTGGCGCTCGTCAAAGCGACCAACAATGAACGCTTCGCCTGGGATTGTTATCGCCGTTTCATCCAGATGTACGGCGACGTCGTGATGGGCGTCCAAAAGCGTCCGGGCGAAGATCACGAGCCGTTTGAAACGGTCATTCACCATCTCAAGCACGAAAAATATCACAAGGACGTCGAAGATACCAAGCTGGACACGGCGGACATGAAAGACCTGGTCCTGCGGTTCAAGGCGCTGGTCAAGGAGCGCACCGGCAAGGAATTTCCAAATGATCCCTGGAAACAGCTTGAGGGCGCCGTAGGCGCCGTCTTCGGTTCATGGATGAACGACCGCGCGATTGTCTATCGCCGCAAATACGGAATCCCGCACGAATGGGGAACCGCTGTGAACGTGCAGGCGATGGTCTTCGGCAATACCGGCGAAAAATCCGGTTCCGGCGTCGCATTCACGCGCGATCCCGCCACAGGCGAAAAAGTGTTTCTACGGCGAATTTTTGATCAACGCCCAGGGCGAAGACGTGGTCGCCGGCGTGCGCACACCCGAACCAGTCGCGCAATTGAATAATCATTTGCCCGACTCGTTCGCTGAACTCGAAAAAGTCCGCAAAACGCTCGAATCGCACTTCAAGGACGTGCAGGACTTTGAATTCACCATCCAGGAGGGAAAACTGTTCATGTTGCAGACCCGCAACGGCAAGCGCACCGGCGTGGCTGCAGTCCGTTTCGCCTGTGAAATGGTGAAAGAAGGTTTGATTGACTGGAAAACGGCCATCAAACGCGTTCCCGCCGACCAACTGGACCAGGTGCTGGCCCCGATTTTTGATCGCCAGGCGCTGAAGTCCACCAAAGCCATCGCCACCGGCTTGCCCGCCGGCCCGGGCGCGGCCTCAGGCAAAGCCTATTTCAATGCCGAACGGGCAGTGGAAGCGGCGGCCAAAGGCGAGAAAGTCCTGCTGGTGCGCGTCGAGACGTCGCCGGAGGATTTGCGCGGAATGATTGCCGCCGAAGGAATATTGACGGCGCGCGGCGGTGTGAGTTCGCACGCGGCGCTGGTGGCTCGCCAAATGGGCAAAGTGTGCGTCTGCGGCGCAAGTGAGTTGCACGTTGATTACGCGACCAAGACCATGACCGTGAAAGGCCAGACCTTCAAGGAAGGCGATGCGCTTTCGATTGACGGAACGAGCGGTACCGTCTATGCCGGCGAAGTCAAAACCGCTCATAGCGAAGTTATCCAGGGTTTGCTGCAGAATGATGCGGAAGCCAAAAACGGCAGCACGTACAAAAATTTCACGCAATTGATGAAGTGGTGCTCGCAGGTGACCCGCATGGAAGTGCGGACGAATGCCGATAGCCCGGAGCAAACAGCCAACGCCGTGGCGTTCGGCGCGACAGGTATCGGACTCTGCCGCACTGAGCACATGTTCTTTGAAGGCGACCGTATCGACGCCATGCGCGAGATGATCCTTGCTGAAAACAAAGAGGACCGAAAGGAGGCGTTGGCGAAACTGCTGCCCTATCAGCGTGAAGACTTCACCGGCATTTTCCGCGAATTGAAGGGTTTGCCCGCGACAATTCGTTTTCTGGACCCGCCGCTGCATGAGTTTTTGCCGCATGACCCCGCCCAACAGGCCGCCCTCGCGAGCAAGATGGGCATCAGCGCCGAGAAAATCTCCAAGCGCGTCCACGAATTGCACGAATTCAATCCCATGCTGGGATTCCGCGGCTGCCGCCTGGGAATCGGTTATCCGGAGATTTCCGAAATGCAGGCGCGTGCCGTATTTGAGGCTGCCGTCCAGGTTCAAAAGGAAGGCATCAAGTGCAAGCCGGAAATCATGATTCCGCTCGTCGGATTCAAAAAGGAATTGGATCTGCAAATCGAAGTGGTCCATAAAGTCGCGAAGGAGGTCATGGCCGAAAAGAAAACAAAGCTCAATTATCTCGTCGGCACGATGATCGAGATTCCACGCGGCGCGTTGACCGCGGATGAAATCGCGCACACGGCGGAATTTTTCAGCTTCGGCACCAACGATTTGACGCAAACGTGCCTGGGCATGAGCCGCGACGATTCAGGCTCGTTCCTGCCTCATTATGCCGAGCTGGAGATTGTCAAGAAAAACCCCTTTGCGTCGATTGATCAAACCGGCGTGGGCCAATTAATGCGCATCGCCGTCGAACGCGGGCGCGTGACGCGTCCTGACATCAAGCTGGGAATCTGCGGCGAACATGGCGGCGACCCGGATTCGGTGAAATTCTGTCATCGCCTCGGACTCACGTACGTCAGTTGCTCGCCTTTCCGCGTGCCGGTCGCAAGACTCGCCGCGGCCCAGGCTGCGCTGGACGACGCGGCGAAAAAGCCGGCGAAGAAAAAATAGGGGAAATTTTTTCGATTTGCGATTTGGCGAGCCGTCGGCGCTGAGTTGTTAGCCGTCGGCCGCCATCGTATGAATCTGAAAAGTTTTAAATCGCGGATCTGACGGATGGTCGTTCGAATCGTCCGTCGAATCCAACTTTCCACCGCTTCCTATCCGGTTTTGGCGTTGCGAAACTTCAGCGCTGCTTCAGTGCGCGAGCGGACGTGCAGCTTATGATACACATGCCGCAGGTGCCAGCGGACAGTGCCGTCGGTAAGGCCCAGGCGGTCGGCGATGGCTTTGTTTGGGAAACCGTCGGCGAGGAGTTCCAGGATTTCCAGCTCACGCGGTGAGAGGTCTTCCACCTCCGCCGCGGCTTTGACTGGTTCCTGGAACGACACGATGACTTTGCGGGCTATTTCACGCGACATCGGCGCGCCGCCCTGGCGGACTTCGCGAATGGCCGCGATGAGTTCTTCCGGGCTGCACCGTTTCAAGAGATAGCCGCAGGCGCCCATGCGCAAGGCCTTAAAGATACGCTCGGTGTCTTCATAAACGGTCACCATAATGATTTGCACGGAAGGCAACAGCCGTTTCAGTTGCGCCAGGCAATCAATGCCGGACATGTTCGGCAATTGAATGTCCATGAGCACAATCTCCGGTTCGTGTTTGGGAATGATTTTGAGGGCTTCCTCGGCTGTGGCACAGGCGCAGACACAGCGAAAGTCCGGGTCCGACTGTGCGAATTCCATGAGGCTTTCGCGGATGACTTTATTGTCTTCGACGATGGCAATTTTGGTCATGAATGTGAACAGCCCATCAGTGGGCTGTTAAAGGCACGCAAAAGCGAACGGTTGTACCGTGGTCGGGATCGCCGGTGATTTCGAACCGGCCGCCCAATTTCTCGATGCGCGTGCGCATGTTCGCCACGCCATCCATGGCTTCACTCGTTGTGGTCATTGAAAATCCGCGGCCATTGTCAGTTACATTGAGCCATAATTCGCCATTTTGCGCGGAAATGTACAGCAGAACTTCGGATGCGCCGGCATGGCGGACGACATTGGTCAAGGCTTCCTTGAATGCCAAAAATAACTGGTGCCGGCATTGTGACTGGACCATTGGATTGGATGTACTGGAGGCATCTTCCAGTCGCCAGGCAATATTCGCCAGACCCAAAAAACGGTCGGCATAAATGCTAAAGTAACTGACGAGCGACGCCAGCGAATCGTGTCTGGGATTCATGGCCCAGACAATTTCGTCCAGAACCGTCACCAGTTCGCGGGCCTTTTCGCGGACAAGGTCGAGGTATTGATGGCGTTTTTCCTCGGGCGCGCTGCCGAGCTTTGTCCGCGAGACCAACATGCTGATTTCGGTGATGCCTGAGCCCAATTCGTCGTGCAGATCCTGGGCGATGCGTGTTCGCTCCAGTTCCATGGCGCGCTGATGCTCGACGTTTTCGCGTTGGCGGATTTGGACGGCCAGTTCAGCCGTGCGCTGGTCTACCTGCTTGTGGAGCAGGGTGATCCATAGAAATGCGGCTGCCAGTACGCAGGCGAGTCCGCCCGTAATGATCAGTAACCGTTTCAATGTCCACCAGGGCGGCGAGTCCAAAATTTTGATGCCCGCAGGCGAAGCCAATAACAGTTCGAATGACGTAATATCCTGCCCCAGGGCCCGGTTGCCTCCTTCGCCTGCGTAGACACCGTCCAATTCCAACCGGCTGCCCGGTGCGATCGAATGCACGAATGCGTCCCGGGCATTGAGCAGCGCCGTAAATGTATGGCTGGCAGTGGACATTTCCAGCGTTTCCCCGGAAGGCGTTTCCCGTACGATGTTCAGCAACCCCTCGATGCTCACGCGCGTGGAATCGTATTCGCCATGGATTAGATTCGCGCCATCGATTTTTTTTGGCGCCGGCAGCGGCGCCATGCCTGTCTTGCGTGCCACAGCCTCCTGCAATAGCGGAGAAAGACCGCTCAGGCCCGGGAATCCGACAACTTCCACCTGGTCGCCTGCCTGCAGCTCTGGCGACGGCTTTTTCAAAACGAATTGCAAACCGCTGTCACCATCCATCAGGTAGTATTGAGGTGGTTGTGCGTAAACGACGACGCCTGACACTTTCACCCGCTGGAAGACGCTGGCGCGGGGATTGAATTCCATCAGGTCTGACGCGGTCTTGACCGGAAGCGAAAACATATCGGGCGGGGCCGGCTGGTCCACAGAAATTTCCGCCCCATATAGCCTTACCTCACCCACCTTTACGAGATGTGTCACGTAATCCCAGGACGCGAACAGACAACCTCGAATCCGAATAACTGCATCCTCGTAGCGTTCCAGCTCTTCTGGTTTCATACCCGGGACTTTGAGATCCGCGCGCAGGCGGCCGTTTCCGGTAAACAGGGTCAGACCATTTGTATCGATCGTTGTGATAACGCCTTGCAACTCGACATATTGCGCATCCAGGCTCCCATTCATGAGCCGGTCCCACGTCGGTTGCACAGGCTGGGGCATGCTTCCGGCTCCGAGGTCTTTCACGCGGTCGGCATCAATAATCGGGGCGAAAAGGCTCGGGTCGGTCTTCCCCTCAATCTCCAGGTATTCGCCGATTGCCGGAGCGATGGAGCGGCTCTCGGAAGAGTCGACGACATAGATTCCCCGCGTGGCGTCCTGCACGGTAAAGGCCTGGCGTTCCGGCAGCACACAAGTGACAACACCCCGGATTTTGACGGGGTAACCGCGCTGGGCTTCTTCCCGGCTGAGTTGATGGACCTGGCTGGCAGTTGTTAAGACTGGCAGTACGCCCGATCCGTTCTCCGCATTGCTGATCGCCGGTTCAGACGTTTTCAGAACTCGAACGGCATTGGCATCGGGCACCAAAAGGACCCCGCCCACGTTTTCACCATCGGCGCCATAGGCGCTTTGGCATATTCCAACGACATCCACCCAATGATTCAGAAGATCGGCGGGGGACAATCCAAAGCCATCACCAAATTCCAATCGCAAACGCCCCGTTTCGGACGCCAACTCCAATTCCCAGGTATTTCCGTGCTGGCTGGCAAACGTGATTTTTCCTTGAATTTCAACGCGTTGATAGTCCTCCTGGGCGGGCGCTGCTCCTTCATCGAGGCGGCGTGGCAGGACCGCACTGCCACGGCGGCTCAGGTTGAGCACCTGGCCAATGTCCATGCATTTGGGTTCAAGGAGATTTGTCGTACCAATGACGGCGATGGCTGGAGGCTCCTCGTCAATAAACAGCCGGCTGCCGTCGTCGGACGTCAGATAAAACGTATAAAGTCCGTTTCGCGGAACCTGCAGATACCCGGCAAATTCCAGCCCAACATGTTCCGGTTGGACCATCACGCTTAAGTCAAAATTCGAAACGGTGCCTGTTTTGAGAGGAGGCAGTTGACTAAAATCGGGCAGGACTTCGCCCCCCACGGGATAACACCCGTAGTTAATTCCGGGCACAAAATCCGCCGTGGATCCAGTTTTTTCTCGCTTGCGACAAAGCGCAGCATCCGGAATGTTTTGGCGTGCCAAACCCGGCCCTTGATACTCCACTCGCAAATCGTATTTTTCCGGACCGTTGAACCAGTCCAGGCGAATTGGATGACGCCCGGCCCGAAGATACGCCGAACCGGATTTTTCAGTATTGGTATGGATGCCGTCGTCGTCTACAACCGGGCCCATGACGCCCAACTGAAAGTCGGCAGCGCGCGTGGTTATGGTGGTGTCGACATCCAGGCGTATCCGCTGGCCGGGCTGAAGGGCTTGTCCACGCAAATTCATTTGCAACTCTTCCGCACCGGAAGCGTCCTGCAATACGAATCTGCCTTCGGTCGAATTTGCCCACAGGACTGTGCCTTCCAGGTGGACCGGCCAGGCCGTATCGGGATTTTGGGAACTTAGCCCAGAAACCTGGAGAACATTGGTCAGGGGAGCCGGATCAGAAAGGGTTTGTGCTTGCGCGTCGGGGGAACAAAATTCCAGGACGGCAGCGATAAATGGTAGAAGAAACCAAAGTGGCGGATGGACCTGCGGTACGGTCGGGCTCATTGAAAATCCGTGGATTTCGAGCCATTGCCCGGGTTCGGCGTGACAAGCGAGGAGGAAGAGGATGGGAGATTCAATACATTCATCGCGGGCAACGGATGCCCGGTCTTGTCAAAGAGTGAATTGGCATCAGGCTGAGCCCAACGATTCGTTGCCCCGGGAATATACGTGGCTTCAGGGTGCCAATAGAACACGCCAATTCCGCGGCCTTCCGGCGCCGCTTTGACTGTTTGGATAAGATCCGCGAGAAACGTTTCCTGCCCTGCCGGTGTCATCGGCCACGCCATGTATTTTGCCGCTGCGGCCGACGGATGGACGTCGCGTGAAGGATAGGCTGTCTCCACAATCATCACGTCCTTATGGTAACGCTTAATCGTGTGGCGGAGGTTGTCGCTTACATTTTTCAACGTGCCGTGCCAGTTCGGGTAATAGCTCTGCCCGATAATATCATAGTCCACTCCTGCTTTGGCAAGGTGGTCGAAGTACCACCTGGTAACCGCCCAATCACCGCCACAATCAATATGTATCACAATCGCTACGTGATCCGACTGGCGGGTGGCCGAACGGACGCCCTCGACGCCCGCTTTAATCAGGTGCGTGAGACGGTTCCATTGCCTGGCGTCGTCGTATGGCTCGGGCGGATGTATCACAGTCACATCGCCTCCAAAAACCTTGACCTTCGATAAGGGCACTTTTACCTGGCCGTCGGGCCAAAACATGCCACCGGTAATTTCATTTCCAATTTGGACAAAGTCCGGGGTTGCCCCGGCATCCTTCAAAGTTTTAACTACGTTTGAGGTGTAGGACTGGATCCGTGCCGTAAGCGCATCGAAATCCAAATTTGTCCAGGCCGCCGGTTTGTTTTGCTTTTGCGGATCGGCCCACCAATCGGAATAGTGAAAATCAATCATCAGGGCTGAACCATCGTCTTTGATCCGCGTGGCCAGTTGTACGGTGTAAGGAAGACCATTGATACCCTGGCGCGGGTCGACCCAGATCCGCAGGCGAAAACAATTCCAGCCGTGCTCCATAAAAATAGCGAGCGCGTCGCCGGGCTTGCCTCCGTCCAGGTAAATGCCACCGCGTTTCTCGACAAGCGGCAGAGTGGAAATGTCCGCGCCCAAATAAAATCGCGAGGCTTTTGCATCGCTTGTTTCCTGTTCAGAGGCTGTGGCGGGTGCGGTAAATACCAATATAACCAACAGCACGGCCAGGGCGTTCTGCATCCCGGCCACCATTGGATTTGAGACGCGCGGGTTCATGCCGGCAATATTACACCCGCGCATGGATCGGTTGCATCAGGAATCCGGCGTTATCAAACAAAACCATACATTTGTGAGGGGCAAAAATCGAAAAAGAATGCTTTTGGATCGCAGTCATAGTCATGCTATAAAGCCCGGGTAATTCGTTTAATCAATTATGAGGGATCTTGGCAAAATTACGGTGTACGCCACGCTTGCGGCCATCAATCTAATGACAACCATTTTCGCGCCCGTCGCCGTCGCGGCGCCGCCCGGTCGGGAGCGCTTGTCATTCGATTCGGGCTGGCTGTTCACAAAAAACGATCCGCCGGGAATCGGTGATGAATTGAGCTACACAAATATTAAACCGTGGGTGATGGCCACGGCAAATGACTTTGTGAAGGATGGCCAGCCCCTTGAACGTCCCGGGAATAACATGGGAGGCAATGTGCATTACGTGCAGCGTCATTTTCAGGATGCAGACTGGCGTTCGGTGACTCTTCCGCATGATTGGGGTATTGAAGGCCCATTCGACATCAAGGATCCGGGTGAGACAGGCAAGTTGCCCTGGTCTGGTGTCGGCTGGTATCGAAAGCATTTTTACGTTCCTCTCTCTGATAATGGGCGGCATTTCTATTTGGACATCGATGGCGCGATGTCGTATGCGAATGTTTGGCTCAACGGGTTTTATGTTGGTGGCTGGCCTTATGGCTACGCTTCGTGGGAACTGGATTTGACGCGGTATATCAATGTGGCCGGCGATAACGTCCTGGTCATTCGCCTCGATAATCCTAAAGAGTCGTCGCGCTGGTATCCTGGCGGCGGCATTTATCGCAATGTCTGGCTTGTTAAAACGGCGCCTGTCCATGTTTCCCATTGGGGAACTTATGTCACAACGCCCGAAATCACCGCCGATGCGGCGACGGTCAATGTGCGCTTCGCTGTGAACAATGATGGCTTCCCCGATGCTCATATCTCCGCACGAAATGAGATTTACGAGTTGAAACCAAATGGAAATCCCGGTCGCCACGTTGCTTCGATAACTTCCGACAATTTGAGCATCGCCGGGCATAAATCAGCGACGTTCGAAAGTCAATTACGCGTTGCGCGTCCGAAGCTGTGGTCGCTTGAACATCCGCAACAATACGTTGTCGTAACCAGCATTGAACGGGACGGCGGGGAGCTTGACAGCTATCAAACGCCATTTGGCATTCGGACCATTCAATTTGACCCGGAAAAAGGCTTTTTCCTGAATGGCGAGCACGTGCGGATCAATGGCGTCTGCGATCATTCCGACCTTGGCGCGCTCGGCACAGCGGTGAATACATCGGCCTTGGAGCGCCAGGTTGAAATTCTCAAAGAAATGGGCTGCAATGCTATCCGTACGAGCCATAATCCGCCCGCGCCGGAACTTTTGGATTTGTGCGACCGCATGGGAGTGTTGGTCATGGACGAATCATTCGATTGCTGGCAACAGGGCAAGCGGCCCAATGATTATCATCTGCTCTTTGACGATTGGCATGAGAGAGACTGGCGCGCCGAGTTGCGCCGCGATCGCAATCATCCCTCGATTATCCTTTGGAGCAT
The DNA here is from genome assembly GCA_963845665.1 of uncultured Verrucomicrobiae bacterium. Taxonomy (GTDB): domain Bacteria; phylum Verrucomicrobiota; class Verrucomicrobiia; order Limisphaerales; family UBA11358; genus UBA11358. The sequence goes on along the minus strand of CAWJTA010000003.1, from coordinate 318,220 downwards.
CGGCAACGAAGTGCCGGACCAGGGCACACCGGCCGGGCCGCACATCGCGGCTGAATTGACTCGCATCGCTCATGAGGAAGACCCGACGCGTCCCACGACTGCCGCCTGCGACCATATCGAGTCCGGATTCGACGGCTTCCAAACGAACCTCGACGTCTTCGGTTACAATTACAAACCTTTTAAATATGCCGCCGTTCACGAGGCCAATCCCGGCCGGCCCATTTTCGGCAGCGAGACGGCCTCGACCATCAGTTCGCGCGGAGAATATTTCTACCCGGTTCATACCAATGCTGATGACGGGGAACAGGATTTCCAAATGAGTTCTTATGATCTCTCAGCGCCGCAATGGGCGACGATCCCCGATAGGGAATTTGCCGGGCAGGACTCCAATCCCTTTGTCGCCGGCGAATTTGTCTGGACCGGCTTTGATTATCTCGGAGAACCTACTCCGTTCTATGAACCCGATGCCCCGTCCCGCAGCTCCTATTTCGGCATCGTGGATTTGGCCGGATTCAAGAAAGACCGATTTTATCTATATCAATCGCGCTGGCGTCCGGATTTTCCCATGGCGCACATCGTGCCCCAATGCTGGAATTGGCCTGGGCGCGGAGGCCAGATCGCTCCGGTATTTGTTTACACCTCGGGCGACGAAGCGGAATTGTTCCTGAACGGCCAATCACTTGGACGGCGAACCAAAGGCCCATCCGAATATCGCCTTAAATGGGACGATGTCACTTATCAGCCGGGTGAACTGAAAGTAGTTGCCTACAAGAATGGCAAGAAATGGGCGGGTGACATCGTGCAAACGACTGGTCCCGCGGCAAAACTGGTTCTGACCGCCAACACCAGGGACATAGACGCAAACGGGCAGGAATTGTCCTTCGTGACCGTCACGGTGGAAGATAAAAAAGGGCTGACCGTGCCGCAGGCCGACAATCTCATTCATTTCCAGATTTCCGGGGCAGGCCAAATCGCCGCCACCGACAATGGCGACGCTACGGATTTGACTTCGTTTCCATCCCCCGATCGCAAGGCATTCCACGGCCTGGCGCTGGTAATCATCCGTGGAACTCAATCCGGCAGCGTAACGCTGGAAGCCAGCTCGCCGGGGCTGCGCCCTGCACGACTGGAGATAGGGGTTAGGTAGGAACGAGAATAAAAAACCATACAGATGTGAGGGTAGGCAAATTCACGGGAATGGGTTTTAATAGTCAAACACGCCCTTAAAAACGTATGAAAATCGCTTCAGCCATAGCTTTTGTCACTATATCGCTCCTGCTGGCCAGTTTGCCTGCCGGTGCCGCCCTCTATACGGGTCCGGGCACGTCGCTTTACAACAGCGTCAATGACGGCGCGGGCATTAGCAGCGTTGACGTTGAAAATACAACCAGTACGATCAGTTTCACTATCAATTCAAGCCAGCCGCAGGCGTCATATATCTTCTATGCCATTGAGCTTCAGATTGTTGGCCAGGCCGGCAATGGATACACTGGATTTTCCAATCCGTTTGGCCCTGCCATTGGCATCAGCAGCGGCGAAAATGCGGTCGTTGATACGTACGGGACCGGCGCGACCCCTTATCTCTACAGCGGCGGCTGGGTGGAAGGTTCAACAGTGTCCTATACCGCCGGCGGCACCGGAGATACGGACTGCTCGATTACCGTGCCGTTAAGCAGTCTCGGCTTGAACGTGGGAAACAGTTTCTACTTCGATGTCGTCTCGACCTATACGTCCTGGAGCGATGGCGGCCCGCAGGCGGCGTATGGGGCGCTGGATTCGACCGGATATCCAGCGGAAGCCAACGGCAGCTATACACCTTACGACAACAACACCTATTACGATTCCGCCACTGACGCCAGCTCAACATTTAACACTGGCGCAAGTTTATACACATTGGCTGCTCCTGTGCCGGAACCGGCAACTTGGTCATTTTTGGGATTGGGAATTGTCGGTATGATTGGAAACGTCATGCGCAGGCGTTACGCAGATGCTGGAGGCACAACCGGAAAGTAGCCAGACACGGAAGGCGCCATACTGGATTTATCACATCCGTTGTCCCTTTTCGCCGACGCGGCGCGCCAAAGCGCGGCTACGGCGCGACGGCAGGACAAATTATTCTTCTCCGTGACAACCAGACACTCCGTGTCTCGCTACATTCCGTTGTCGCTCCGCGAGTATTCCCGGGAAACAACACCCTCTTTTTAGTTTTCAGTTTAATCTTTTCTGGTCACACTCTCCGTTCGCTGAAGGCTTGAAATTCAAATGACTAAAACCGCTCTTTTATTTGCCGGCCAGGGCGCGCAGGCGACCGGCATGGGCAGGGAAATGGCTGAAACGTATCCGACCGCGCGCCAATGGTTTGAGCGCGCCAATGCTGCATTGGGCTATGACCTCGCCTCGCTGTGCTTTAACGGCCCGGAAACTGAATTGACCAGGACCGAGAATGCGCAGCCGGGAATTTTTCTGGTCAGTTGGGTTGCGTTTGAATTGCTCAGGGAACAGGCTCCGGGACTGAGATTTGATGCGACCGCTGGGCTTTCACTGGGCGAATTTACAGCCCTTACCGCAGCGGGGGCGATGTCGTTTGAAGATGGCCTGCGCGTCGTGCGCCAACGCGGAAAATTCATGCAGGAAGCATGCGAGGCAACGCATGGCGGCATGGCGGCGATCATCGGGTTGGATGAAGAGCCCACGCGCGCCATTTGCGCAGAGGCAGGCGTGAACCTGGCAAATCTGAACTGTCCCGGACAAATCGTGATCTCGGGCGAAGCCGATAAAATTGGCCGGGCGATAGAATTGGCAAAGGCCAAAGGCGCCAGGCGGGCGCTTTCGTTGCAGGTGGCGGGCGCGTATCATTCCCCGCTCATGGCGAGCGCGCAGCCAAAATTGCAGGCGGAACTGGCCAAAATAAAAATCTCCGCGCAGACGGTTCCGGTTATTTCCAACGTCACGTCGCGTCCTCATGGCGCTCCTGCGGAAATTCCAACGCAGTTGGTAGCGCAGGTTTGCTCGTCTGTGCTTTGGGAGCATTCGATGCGTTATTTGCTCGCGCAAGGATTTACGCGATTCATTGAACTTGGCCCGGGGACGGTTCTCAGCGGCTTCATGAAACGCATTGATAAGAATGCGCAAATGCTGAATGTGGCGGACGTGGCGAGTTTGACGGCTGCCGTTGAAGCGTTAAAAAGTTGAAACATTGAATCGGGGTGGCGACGGCTCGTCGCCACGTCATCATCGATTGACGACTTGTTTGGTCCGAACATGGAGCTTCGCCAAACTTGACAGTGGGGAACATAGAGTTATGAAATTGGGGATGAGATACTTGCTTCTGTTTTGGACGACCGCCCTGTTCCTTGGCGCGCTTGTCGGCGCCCAGGCCGGTGACAAACTAACGGTGCGAATTGGCGACTACACGATTTCTGCGTGGCGGACGGCCGATTTGGAATCTGCGAAAAAGGAAGCGGCAAAGGAACACAAACCGATTGCGTGGGTGGCGTCGTCACCGGAATATCTCGATGGCAAAGGCCGTATTTCTTCGAACGGCTCAAAGGGTGCAACGTTGCATGCCCTTTACGCCTTGCGCGACCAGACGGTATTGGTTTTTGAAGACGGCTTTGCTGAGAACCACAAGGTCCTGCAAATGGTGGATGACGCCGTTCATACTCTGAACGGCCAATACACTCATCATCCGAGTCTGCCAGTGGTGGTCTTTTTGAATCCAGATGCCACGCGTGTCATCACCGAAGTCACGTTTGAGCCTGATTTTGTAAAACGCGCCCATTTGCTTGCGGATGCGCTGAAGGCTGCGAAGGCGAAGATAGACGAATTGAATCCGTTATCTTTATCCGCAGATTAGCCTCAGATTTCGTTCGGATTGGGGCTTGTCTCTGTTCTATGAGTCAATCTGCAGCAAGGCGATGAGCCGTCGCCACCCCGTTAAATTTGAATAACAGATTCAATTTTGAATTTTTAATTGTGCCGGTTTTGTGTAATCTGAGTCGCAATCTGATATGGGCTTGATTTTCAAAGACGAATCCGAGATGCGATCTGATCCCAAAAGCGCCCGCAAGCGTGCGGCGTTGCTTGCGACGCCTTTTGCTATCGTGGGAGTTATCGCGCTTGTGGGGTTCATCCACGATGATCTGATAGTCGGAGGCCTCGATCGCAAAAGAGGGTTTGCGCTGTTGGGCATGATGGCGGCCAGCATCGGATTTGTCGCGCTCATTTTCGGGATCAGCGCCAAACGGGAAACGATCAAAGGCGGCGGCACCAAAGCCGAAGTCGACGTGAAGCCCTGGCTTAGGCGGGAGGACTGGGCAAATGGAAGGATTCGTTCAAAGTCAAAGAAGGCGATTTTGCTATTATGGATCTTTGTTTTCTTTTGGTGTTTTGGCTGTGCTGCGCTTTCATTGGCGGTGCCGTGGCAGAGCACCCATTTGTCTTTGATGGTGCTGCTTTTCCCTCTCTTCGCCTGTCTGGCGCTCATTGGATTCGCTGCCTGGACGACATGTGTCTGGCGCCCATTCGCGCGTGCGGTTTTTGAAATGCCGTCGATTCCCGCCGCTGCCGGTGGTGCACTCAGTGGCCATATCAAGGTGCCGGGAACATTGCGGCCTCATCACGGCTGGCAGATTGTTTTGTCATGTATTCGACGCAAGACGAGCGGGCCGACGAATAATCTTAAGACAAACGAACGGGTGCTTTGGCGGGACGAACAATGGCTCCGGCCGGACTTGCCGCAAATGGACCCCCGCCAGACTTCAATTCCGGTCTTTTTTCGATTGCCCGAAGATAAACCTGAGTCCACCGCCGGCATGGGGGACGGCACGCATTGGCGACTGGAAGCATGGGCGCGTCTTCCGGCGCGCGACTTTCAGGTGGCATTTGAAGTCCCTGTGTTCAAACTGCCGGAGCAGCCCGAGATTCCGCAGAACATTGCCGCGCCCTGCCAGGTTTCGCTGGACGAAATTCGAAAAGAGATCGATTCGAAAATTCAAATCATTGAGTTGCCGGAAAGCATGGAATTTGTCTTTCCCGGCGGTCGCGTACCCGGATTTGCCGCTGGCGCTGCCTTCGTATGGCTGATTTGGGCGGCCATCATTGGAGTCCTGATCGTTCACCATGCTCCGGTTCTCCTTCCGCTTATATTCGGCCTGATGAATTTACTGATGCTGTTTTTTGTCTTTGACCTTTGGTTTCGCCGGAGCCGTGTTGTCGTGTCCGCGGGGGCGATAACCATTGAAACGGGCTGGCCCGGTTACAAGAAAGACGTTTCGGTCAAGAACGCCGATGTCGCGCAGATTGCCGCCGAGACGGGCATGACAGTTGGGCATGCCGCATATTATGACTTGAAATTGAGGACGCGGGATGGCAAGGAATGGATGCTGGCAAAAAACCTGAACCACAAGCCCGAGGCTGATTGGCTGGCACGGCAACTGACTGCCGCGACCGCAAAAGCTTCGGCGAAAAACGTCAATACTTGAGACCGAAATCCAAAATCGGGCGTTCACGTAAAAAAACGAAGACCGCTTTGAAACCGGGACAATCCAGATCAGCCTCGGCTCGCCTTGCGCCTACCTCCGGGCTATGGCGCAAGGAAGTGGAGCGTATTCTGATCACCGAAGAACAGATCGAGCGGCGAATCAAAAGTCTGGCGCGAGAAATCGAGCGGGATTTCCGCGGACGCGAAATGGTGGTCATCTCGCTATTGAACGGCACCGTGATGTTTCTGGCTGATTTGATGCGCCATTTGGACCTGCCTATGCGGCTGGATTTCATCGGCGTTTCCAGTTACGGCCTGGGAACCGAATCGGGCGAAATTGTGTTTACGAAGGAACTGCGCCTGGACGTCCGTGGCCGCGACGTTCTTCTCATTGATGACATCCTGGACACCGGCAGAACTCTGCGCCATGTGTTGCCCCGTCTTCAGACACTCAAACCGCGCCGCATAAAAGTCTGTGTCCTGCTGGACAAACCCTCGCGCCGCGTGGAGAAAATCCACGCTGACTACGCCGGATTCCAGATTCCTGATTATTTTGTGGTGGGTTACGGACTTGATTTTGCAGAGCGTTATCGCAATCTGCCCTTTGTGGGCGTGCTCCACCCGCACGTTTATAAGCAGGGTTGCAAACAAATTTGTGTTAAATAGCGGCAGGGCGGCGCTGCCGTGCCGCCTTCGCTCCCCGGTATGCGGGCAGTAACGCGGTGGCAGCGACCCTTGCGACAGGCGCCGTCCCTGCCAACGACGAATTAAAAACCAGATGGAACTCAGATTAATTAGCCTGCTTGGCTGGATAACTATGATCCTTGCCGCGTGGGCCATTTCCTACAACCGGAAACTCTTTCCGTGGCGCACGGTCGTTTGGGGGATTGGCCTTCAATTCACCCTGGCCCTTCTCATCTTAAAAGCCCCCTGGGGGAAGGCCCTTTTTGGATTTGCCGGGAAGATTGTCGAAAAACTCATTCAATTTTCCAACGACGGCTGCAAATTCGTCTTTGGCCCGCTCGCCGATGGCAAGCTGCTTGGACAGGCCTTCGGGTCGGATAACGACGTCGTCTTCGCGGTTTTGGTCATGGGCACCATTATCATCGTCGCGAGCATATCATCGTTGTTGTATCATTGGGGAATTCTGCAACGGGTGGTCCAGGCGATCGCATGGGTCATGCGCAAGGCACTACGCACCAGCGGCAGCGAGACGCTTTCAGCCTGCGCGAACATTTTTATGGGCCAGACCGAAGCGCCCCTGATGATTCGGCCCTACGTGCCGCGAATGACCCAAAGCGAAATTATGACCATCATGGTCTGCGGTATGGCGCACATCGCCGGCGGGGTCGCCGCCATTTACGCTGCCATGGGCATGAAAGCCGGTTATCCGAATATGGCGGGACATTTGCTCACGGCCTCTGTCCTGAATTGTCCGGCCGCGCTGATGATTGCAAAAATTCTTTTGCCCGAAACCCAGCAAAGCGAAACCGCCGCAAGCATGCCCGCGACCGTTCCCCGTACGACGGCCAACTCCATTGACGCCATCTGCCGGGGCGCAAGCGATGGTTTTCACCTGGCGCTCAACGTCATTGCCATGCTGATTGCTTTTGTCGCGATGATTTCATTGGCGAATTTCGTGTTCACATATCCCCAAAGGCATTTGGGATTGGCAAATCCAGCCACCCTTCAAACGGTCTTTGGCTGGGTCAACGCGCCCTTTGCCTGGCTCATGGGCGTGCCTCCGCAGGACGCCGTTAAAGTGGGCCGGATTCTGGGCGAACGCATCGTGCTCAATGAATTTGTCGGTTATCTCGATCTCACCACCAACTACGCCAAACTACTGGACCCGCGGAGTTTTACGATCGCCACGTATGCCCTGTGCGGTTTCGCGAATTTTTCGAGCATCGCCATACAGGTGGGCGGCATCGGCTCGCTGGCGCCGGAGCGACGCAGCGAAATGGCGAAGGTTGGTTTCCGCGCTATGCTGGGAGGATTGCTGGCGGCGTATATGACGGCGTGTCTCGCGGGCGTTCTATTGTAATGGGTTACACCGACGATGCGCTAAAAGTTTTCCCCTTCTCCGCGCAAACCATTTGTGCGACGTCGCGTCCTGATAGCGCTGCCGAAGGCAGGCCGCCGCCCGGAATCACCCAGTGACCGGCCATGTAGAAATCTTTCAGTCCCGGGAGGGTATACCGAATTCGGCGGCCCAGGATCTGCGGTGTGGGAAGCCAGCCCTCGTAACTGGCCCGCCAGTTTTGGGTGTAACGAACAAAGGTGGCGGGCGTTGCGACGTCGAATCGCTCAATATTCCGCGCCAGCCCTGGAAACCGTTTATCCAAAATGGCGATAATTCGCCGCAAAAGATTCTTCTTTTCGGTCCTGTAACGGCGCGGGTCATTTTCTCTCAAATCCATCCAGAATTCGTGCCGTGTCGGCAGTCGAACGGTCATCAGCGTGGTTCCCGGCGAACAAAGTCCGGAAGTCGAATCAAATGATTCCACTTCAAAACAGTCGTGTGCGGTTCCGTCGTCCAAGTGCAGAGGCTCGGGTAGAATAAGGTTCAACGTGTGCGGCGTGTTTGGAAAATTTATTTTGACGCCCAGGGAAATCTGAATCAGCGCGTGGAACGTCTGGCATTCTTCGTACAAAAATCGGATTTTTTTATCCACGAACTTTCCGTCCAGCATTTTAAAGATGGTGCTATAGCCGTCAGCGCAGGAAATGACCGTTGATGCGGGAGTGGATGTGCCGTCTTCACATTCGACACCGCGGGCGCAATTGTTTTCGACATGGATACGGGTAACTCGAGTATTATACCGGAAGACGCCGCCGAGCCGCCGGTAACGATCCGCAATGGCCATGGCAAAATCCCATGAACCGCCGGCGACGAAGCCGGTGTCGGCGCGAGCGCGAAAAGCCAGAACCATGGGCAGCACCAACGCCGACATTTCTTCGCTGCCGGTCATCACCCGAAGCGTTTTGCGGATGAATTCATTTTGATAACGTTTTAGATATTGGCCCAGCGTCAGGTTTTTCCAACGCAAGACAATCGGAATGATGGGAAGATACCGCAGACCTATTCGGATGCGCTCGCGCCTCGGCATAAGCTCGATCGGTTTCTTAAGCGGTTCCAGCGACATGCATCGGTGCGCGTCCCTGATCAGCCGTTCAATATGTTGGCCGTCTTGCGGGGCGACGCGTTTCAACTCGCGGGCCAGTTTGTCGAGGTCCGCGGGCACGGTCAGCGTTTGGCCGTCCGGCGCTTCAATTCGGAAAATGTCATCAAAGACAAAAACTTTTCTTCCCGCGATGGCGCCGAGTTCACACCACATTTGATGGAAAACCGATGTGGGAAGGGCGCCCATCAGCCAGCGAAGGCAGCCGTCAAACATGTAATGACCGCGTTTCCACGCCGTGCACAGGCCCCCGGGCAGTTCGCCCGATTCCAGGATCTCGGTCTGGATGCCATTCATTTGCAAATAGCAACCGCACGACAATCCGGCAACGCCGGCGCCAATGATAATCACTTTGGGCGCCGTTGCCGGAACGTCGGGCTCGGCCGCTCTGCTAAAAGAGCTCGATTGTTCAAGAACCGGTGTCATTTGCGTCTAGTGTATCTGAAACTTCGCCCCGATGGCCTGTTGATTAAATCCTACGAGACTGACTCTGGCAGTTTTAAAGCGGCCGTTTGCCAGGGTGTCGCACCCGGCGACGCATTGCCACGCCGCGCCGGCCATTAATCCCTGGCCGAGTATCCGCCCTGGGCTCAGCCGCGCGCCAGTCCAATCGCGCCAGGCGGCAAGTTCAGGCCCGTCCGTGCGCCGACTGTTTCCCAGTCCATCGCACAACAATTCTGATCCGTTCCTGGCGTCCTCGCTCTCATCGCGCCCAGCTAGTTGTCGGCGCATGGCCATGGCGGCGCGGGCGCGGCCACGACTCGTGGAATATGTATGCGCATCGGTGATTGCAGTCAATTCTACACCAATCGAAGAATCCGGATCCCGGCAAAGGCAAATCGCTCCAGCCCCTGCGCTGATACTGGCGTCCTTGTCGAAATGTCGAAGAGCATCGGCCGTGATCCAATTGGGCTCTTCAGCGCCGATTACGACGCAGAAATCCACCTGTTCCTCGCCCAGCCATTGTGCCGCCTGCGTCAGTCCCAGCAAAAAGCATGACGGGTCTCCCACCTGCGATGAGACCAGGGTGACATTGCGTAACAGCACGGCGATATGACTGGCCGGTGCGGCATAAACCGTTTCAGGAAACAAAAGTGGACTGGCTGTGGCCGGATTCTTGAGTGCTTCATCATAGAAACGGCAGGAATACTGTACGCAACCGGATTGAAGACACGAAATCAGACCGATACGAGCGTTTTCCAGAAGCGCGGGATCAATCCGCGACATGGCTTCGAGTGTGGCGGAAGCCGCGTAATGCGTTACCGGGCTGGTGCGGCGTAAACGCGGATGCGACAAAAATTCCGGTCGCACGGCAGGTGCGGGAACCAGATGCGCCATGAGCGGCTTCTCCGTGAATCGGGCAGGGCTGATCTGGTCGGCCTTCCGCCCAGTAGGGCTGGCCTCCCGGTCAGCCAGGGGGCGCGAAATGGCAACTGGTGCCGCCACCACCGATATCGCAGGTGGCTCCGCCACCGCTGCCACCGCCTCGCGCATGGCCGCGACTGTCCAGCCTGCCGGCGAAACGGCGCCCAGTCCGGCGACAAATATCCGGCTCATTCCCACCTCCTGAAAAGCAATGTCGCGTTGACTCCCCCAAATCCGAACGAATTTGACAGCGCAACCTCAACGTTCGCGTCCTGTGGTTGATAAACCACCGGAAATTTGCAGGCCGGATCCGGAACTTCGAAGGCGATTTCCGGCGGCAGCCATTGTTCGCGTAAAACCATCAGGCAAACCACCGCTTCGACGGCCCCGGCCGCGCCGAGCAGATGTCCGATGTTCGCCTTGGTCGAACTTACGGGCAATGAACCGACGCAGCCGCCGGCCCATTCGGCAATGGCTATCGCCTCCGAACTGTCGTTGAGCAGGGTGCCCGTGCCGTGAGCGTTGACATAGCCGATATTTTTCGGCACAACACACGCGCTTAGGCAGGCCGATTTCATCACTGCCTGCGTCGTGTTCCCTTGCGGATGCGGCTGTGTCAAATGATGCTGGTCGATGGATGTGGCATAGCCGACGATCTCGCCCAAAATGTTGGCGCTTCGCCGTTTCGCGGCTTCGAGAGTTTCCAGCATGACAACAGCCGCTCCTTCACCCAGAGCCAAACCATCGCGCCGGGCGTCAAACGGACGGCAAACCGTCGTGGAAAGTGCCTGAAGGGAATCGAATCCCGAAAAAACCATTTCAGAGAGAGAGTCGAAACCGCCAGCGACGGCGCGGTCTGCCTGGCCCGAGCGAACCATTTCCCATGCCTGGCCAATGGCGTTGGCGCCGGAAGCGCATGCGTTCGAGATGATGCTGATTGGCCCACTGAAATTCATCGCTTCCATGACGAGCCGCGCCTGGACTTGTGGTTGATAGCAGGCCGCGCGAAAGGCTTGTCCGCGACGTTTGCCGGAATTTTCGAGGGCGCGCCGGAAATAGGCTTCGCCGAGCATCATGCCGCCCGCCGTGGTGCCCAGGACCAGGGGCAAATTTTCGGAGGGGTCCCAGCCAGCCTGGCCCCACGCTTCGCGAGCGGCCAGCAACAACATCTTGCCCGCGCGATCCAGCCGGTCCATCCGCCGGCCATTCAGACTTGTGCGCGGCAATGTTTCAGGTAAATCGGCTTCTGCGGCGGTCTTGGCCCGCTGACGGCTCACGTCAAACAGGGAAACCGGACGGAACGCCGTGCGGCCCACCCGAAAACCGTTGGAGTTTACTCTCCAGCCTGTACCCAAAGCCGTCACGATTCCGGCGCCGGTGACAACGACGCGGACGGGCCCTCTTGGCGATGGCGCAGCCGGAAACAGCATGGCAGGAAAACTTAACCCACCAAACGCGCGAAACACAGGGAAAAATTTGACACCATGTGAAGTAACGCAGGCGTTCACCCCTGCGGGTTAAGGTGGCGTCCTCTCCGCCAGTTGTTTTGTCATCCCGGCCAAATTCCGGAAGAGAATTAGGCACCGGGGACGGTGCCTGAACCCGCAGCCGGGACGGCTGCGCTACGTAACGTCAGTAGAAATTATATTTGACGATGCACCACAAGGCGCGAAAGAGATCGCGCAAACCGATCTTCTTCCCCTCCGCATAGGTGCGTCCGTAATACGAAACGCCGACCTCATAAATACGGACTTTCATCCGCGCGACCTTGGCCGTGATTTCCGGCTCGAAACCAAAACGATTTTCCTCGATGTTGACTTTCTGGATAATTTCGCGGCGAAACATTTTATAACAGACTTCCATGTCCGTCAGATTCAGGCCGCTGGCCATGTTGGAGAAGGTGGTCAGCATTTTGTTCCCGAGCGAATGCCAATAAAAAAGAACGCGATGGGCATCTGAACCGATGAATCTCGAGCCAAAAACCACGTCCGCCTTTCCCGCCAGCGCGGGCACAAGCAGCCGATAATATTCGGTGGGATCATATTCACAATCAGCGTCCTGGACGATGACGAACGGCGCGGTCGCTTCCCTAAATCCCGTTCGGAGCGCCGCACCTTTGCCCTGATTGACCGAATGATGGACCAGCTTCACACGCGGTTCATCTTTCGCGAGCGGCTCCAACTTCTCCCAGGTACCGTCGCTCGAACAATCGTCCACGATGACCAACTGCTGGACCGGTCGCTGTGCCAGGACGTTTTTGACCACACTCGCGATCGTATCCGATTCGTTATAAACGGGCATAACGACAGAAAGGCACGGTTCGATGTCGACGTTGGATCTGATTTCAGTCATTTAACAAGATTTTAATAAGGGATTTGGCCCGCAGAAAAGCTGGCAAAATGGCGGGCGTTTTTCAATGAACAAATTACTTAACGCGACCGATGCGAAGCGGAACAGCGCATGACACATTTTAAGTGTATGGGAGGGAAACTGGAAACGAAGGGCAAATGTGGGTCAAAAATGCGCTTTTTATTGAGGAATATGGCGATTTTGAGAAAACGAGCGGGACGATGGGATTTTAAACGGAATTCACCAATAATCCATAAATCCAAAGAATTTTGATTCCTCCTCTTTGCCTTCGGCGGGAGTTCGAGTATTATAGAGGTTTGGTTTAGTCAAAGAATTTTAGTCTGTGAGTAAAGAACTGATTCGTATAGGCGGCGCGAGAGAGCATAATCTCAAAAATCTCACGCTTCAGATTCCCCGTGACAGGCTGGTGGTCATTACCGGCTTGAGCGGCAGTGGAAAATCGTCCCTGGCGTTCGACACCATTTACGCCGAGGGCCAGCGTAAATACGTGGAAAGCCTTTCGGCCTATGCCCGGCAGTTTCTGGATCAATTGCAGAAACCGGACGTGGATTTTATCGAAGGGCTTTCGCCGGCCATAGCCATCGAACAACGAAGCTCCGGCAGCAGCCCGCGCTCGATCATCGCCACGACGACGGAAATATACGATTACCTGCGCCTTCTTTACGCGCATATCGGCCAGGCGCATTGCCCGGAAACCGGCGTGCCCATTGTCCCGCAGAGCACCAGCGATATCGTGGATAAAATCCTGGCGCTGCCGCCCAAAACCAAAGTGATGCTCCTGGCGCCAGTTGTGCGCCGTCAAAAAGGCGAGTTTCGCGACGTGCTCGAACGTCTCTCGCGCGAAGGTTTCGTTCGCGCCCGCGTCGATGGTGAATTTGTGGAACTGGGCGACACTAACCGCCCGGTGAAGCTGGATAAGAAAAAATTTCACAACATCGAAGCCGTGGTGGACCGGCTGGTGATCGACGATAAGATCCGCGTTCGCCTCGGCGATTCGGTCGAAACGGCCCTGCGTTGGGGCGACGGCGTTTTGCTGGCGCTGCATCAATTGCCGTCCACGCCGGCTACAGAATGGGTCGAGACGCTGCATTCGAACAAAATGTGTTCGCCGGCGACTGGCAAGAGTTTTGATCCGCCCACACCAAAACATTTTTCGTTTAACGCGCCGGCTGGGGCGTGTCCGGTTTGCCATGGACTGGGCCAGAAAATGATTTTTGACGAGCATTTTGTCGTGCCAAACGCGGAAGAGCCGCTCGAAAAGGCCATCCAGCCCTGGCGCCGGTCCGGGAAGCGAATGAACGTGTACTACAAGGCGCTCTTGCGGTCGGTGGCCGCGCATTTTGAAGTCAGCCTTGAGACGCCTTATAAGGACCTGCCCGAAACTTTCAAAAACGTTTTGTTGAACGGCTCAAATGGGGACGAAATTGATTTTTCATTTTGGCGCGGCGGAACGATCCATAAGGTTTCACGTCCATTCGAGGGCATCCTGCCGAACCTGGAACGGCTCGCGAATGAAAGTGAAAGCGAATTCGTCCGAAATCGCCTGAAGCAGTACATGAGCCCGCAATTTTGCGACGCGTGCAAGGGCAAACGTTTGAAACCCGAAATCCTGGCGGTGACGCTGGGGGGTGAAGAAGGGCTGGAAGCCCGGTCCTCCAATGGCGCGGCAGACAGGCCCGAAGCCCGTCCTGCCAGTGGAAAAGGCAAAACGAAAAAGATTCCAGGCTATTCCATCATGGATATTTGCGGTTTGTCCGTGGAAAAGGCCGATGAATTTTTTGCCACGCTCAAGCTTACGGAATTTCAACGGAAAATTGCCGCCGAAGTCGTCAAGGAAATCCGCGCCCGACTGGGCTTTTTGAAAAACGTCGGTCTGGGCTACCTGACTTTGGACCGTGAAAGCGGCACGTTGAGCGGCGGCGAAGCGCAGCGCATACGCCTGGCGACGCAGATTGGCGCGGCGCTCGTGGGAGTGCTGTATGTCCTGGATGAGCCGAGCATTGGCCTGCACCAGCGTGACAACGATCGTTTGCTGGCCACTCTTAAAGGCCTTCGCGATTTAGGAAACACAGTCCTGGTGGTGGAACATGACGCCGACACGATTCGTCATGCGGACTATATTTTGGATCTGGGGCCGGGCGCCGGCAGACACGGCGGCGAATTGGTCGCATCCGGAACTTTGCCCGAAATTTTGGCCAATAAAGGCTCCCTGACCGCGAAATATCTCACCGGCGAGCTTTCGATTCCTGTTCCAAAGCAACGAAACGCCCCGTCGGAGGACAAGGGATGGCTGGAAGTTCTGGGCGCGCGTGAAAATAATCTGCAGAACATCGACGTTCGCATTCCGCTGGGCACGCTGACCTGCGTGACAGGTGTGAGCGGTTCGGGCAAGAGCACGCTGGTGAACGACATCCTGCAACGGGCGTTGTTCCGTAAATTCTACGAGTCCAAGGAAATTCCGGGAGCGCATCGGGCTTTGAAGGGATTTGAAGGCCTGGATAAGGTCATTGTGATTGATCAAACGCCCATTGGTCGCACGCCCCGCAGCAATCCGGCCACTTACACCGGCATGTTCAATCACATTCGCGATCTGTTTGCGCGGTTGCCCGCGGCCAAAGTTCGCGGCTATGAACCCGGGCGCTTCAGCTTCAATGTCAAAGGCGGTCGCTGCGAAAAATGCGAGGGCGACGGCGTGCTCAAAATCGAAATGAATTTTCTGCCGCCGGTTTATGTGACCTGCGAAGCCTGCGGCGGCAAACGTTACAATCGCGAGACCCTGGAAATTTCATACAAAGGGAAAAACATTGCCGACGTCCTGGATATGACCGTGGACGAAGGCGTGGATTTCTTTCGAGCGGTGCCGAAGATTTACGATCCGTTGCTGACGCTGGCCGAAGTCGGCCTGGGCTACATTCACCTGGGGCAACAGGCGACGACGTTAAGCGGCGGTGAGGCGCAGCGCGTGAAGCTGGCCAGTGAATTGTGCCGCAAAGCCACCGGGCGCACGCTCTACATTCTGGATGAACCGACCACCGGCCTTCATTTTCATGACGTGGCCAAATTGCTGGAAGTGCTTTTCAAATTGCGCGAAACCGGCAACACATTACTTGTGATTGAGCATAACCTGGACGTGATCAAGACCGCCGACTGGATCATTGATTTGGGCCCGGAAGGCGGGTCGGGCGGCGGGAAGATTGTCGCGGAAGGACCGCCGGAGAAGGTCGTTCAATCTCCGCAAAGTTATACGGGAACGTATCTGAAGACTGTGCTGGAGGATTGAAGACGCTGCATCTTCCATGTTCCAACGAATGGGCTGGCGACATTTGACATTTCCCGGACCTGCAATAAGGTTTGCGATGAAATCTGAGAGGAGGGAATGATGAAGAAAGTATTGATTACGGGAGCCGGGACTGGTTTTGGACATGAAGTGGCCATGCGACTTGCATTGAAGGGTTTCGACGTGATCGCAGCGGTCGAAATATACGGTCAGGTCCAGACGTTGAAGCGCGAAGCAGCCGAACGCGGTGCCAATTTGCGAGTTGAGAAGCTCGACGTTACGAATGAGGGCGATCGAAAGAAAGCGCTCGCCTGGAACGTCGAAATCCTGGTGAACAACGCCGGAGTTCTGGAGGGCGGATCTGTTCTCGACATTCCGGAGTCAAACATGCGTCACGAATTCGAGGTCAACGTGATCGGCCCGTTGCTATTGACTCAGGGGATCGCCAGGCAAATGGTAAAGCGCGGCGAAGGCCGAATCGTTTGGGTGTCGTCTCGGGAAGGCCTGAATGTGAACCCGTTCACCGGAATTTATTCAGCATCGAAGCATGCGGTTGAAGCCGTTGCAGAGACGATGAGCCTGGAACTTCAGGAATTTGGCATCGAGGTTGCGACGATCAATCCGGGGCCGTTCCTCACAGGTTTCAACGATCGCGGTTTTGAGACATGGAAAAGTTGGGAAGATGAGCCATCCGATCGGCTGTTCGACTACTCCAAACTGGCTTTTCCTCGCGCTCAATTCGATCCCGAACCCGTCTACGCCACGATGACAGCCGTTGCCGCGGGTGAGATCGACACCTATCGCAATCTCGAGCCCAAGTCGATGCTCGAGGAAACGAAGCGCCTTATCGAGGCACCCTGGAACAAGAAAGTAAAAGACGGCCTCGGCACGCGACCAGCGAGCCTGCAGAAATCATATGAGATGAAGCCTGAGACGCCTGTGGCAATGCCACTGGCGGCCTAAACAGGCGAATGCGGATTGATGAATTGCTAGATTGCGGCCGTTTTTAGTTTGGGTAGAGCGGGAGGTCTGTCCTGCCGAGCTAAGAAGGATAATTTTCTCCGTGCGTTCGCGCTTGTGGATTTATATCTTCCCACTCTTTTATGGCCACATTGAAACCGTTTGCCGCGCTGCTGCCGAATCCGGAGCAGGCTCCGAAAATTTGCGAATTGCCCTATGACGTGATGTCGTCCGATGAAGCCCGCCAAATCGCGGCGGGAAATCCGTTGAGCTTTCTGCATGTCAGCAAGCCGGAGATTGATTTGCCGCGCGGCACCGCCGTAGACGCGCCCGAAGTTTACGCCAGGGGCCTGGCGAATTTTCAAATGCTGATCGCCGAGAGCGCGCTCATCCAGGACGACAAACCCAATTTCTATTTGTATCGCCAAATCATGGGCCGGCATTCGCAAACGGGTCTCGTAGCCGCGGCCAGTTGCGAGGAGTATGTCCGCGGCATCATCAAAAAGCATGAACTCACGCGTCCGGACAAGGAAGACGACCGCGTCCGGCATATCGAAACGCTCAATTCGCAGACCGGTCCGGTTTTCCTGACCTACAAGGCCGTTCAGGCGCTGGATGATTTCGTGGAAAATAAAACGTCAGAGAATCCGACTGTGGATTTTACCGCGCCGGATGGTGTTCGCCATACTTCGTGGAAAATTTCGGACCTTGAGGAGATTCGCTTTATCGAACAACAGTTTGCCCAAATCCCGTATCTGTACATTGCCGACGGCCACCATCGCAGCGCGGCGGCGGCGCGAGTATATCAATCGCGCAAAGGCGCGGGCCACAGTGGCGGCTTTCTCACCGTCATTTTCCCGCACAATCAGATGCAGATTTTGCCGTACAATCGCGTCCTAAAAGATTTAAACGGAAAAACTCCGGCACAATTGCTGGAAGCTCTCAAAGGCGTTTTTGTGATTGATGCGAATGGCGCGCCCGCGCCCGCGGCCAAACATCAACTCGGCCTGTATTTGGAGGGTCAATGGCGTGCTCTTACTTTCCAGAAAAAATTTCTGGCCTCGGCCGACGCCATCGAAAACCTCGACGTGACGCTCCTGCAAAAGCATGTTCTTGGCCCCATCTTCGGCATTGACGATCCTCGCACGAGCAAACGGATTTCATTCGTCGGCGGTATTCGCGGCACGGACGAACTGGAAAAAATTGTGAACAGCGGCGAATTTGCCTGCGCTTTTTCCATGTTTCCCACGGGCATCGGAGACCTGATGGACATCGCCGATGCCGGCGGCATCATGCCTCCCAAGAGCACGTGGTTCGAGCCCAAGCTCCGTGACGCCATGTTTTGCCATATGATTTGAGCGGTTTGCACCGCGGCCACCGACAAGGATGGAATGGCATATTGGACGGATCGGACGGCTAAATCTCCGTGCGTATTACGAGGGCTGTCGCCACGGCGTCGCTCAAGACTACGTGCTGCGTGATAACTTCTTCAATTTCAGTGAGCGTGAGCAATTCGCCGATGGCGACGGGTTCTGGATGCGGCGTAATGGGCTCAAAAATGAGGGTTTGGTTTCGATTTCCGTTCATTGCATTTCGGTTTTGATTTTTCATTCGCCCCAATTTTCGCATGGGGGGTTGGACAAATACGGTCCAACCCTTGAAAAAGTTTTTGCCCAATAGAAACGGGAAAATGGGACGGACGGTGAGAGCGTGGGGAGGCTCTAGCCAATTCCTGCTTGTCATTTTCGGCGCAGTATCTCAGCTTTTGGTCGTCAGGCGTCTTAAAAAATTCTCACTATGAAATGTATCCGGTGCGAGAAAGAGGCGAGAGCGATTTGCCAATTTTGCGGGCGTGCCGTCTGTGAAGACCATCTTGGCAAGCAGCGTTTTGTTTCAGGATACAGTTCGATAGCTGGGGTATGGAGCCTGGCGGATAACGCTGTCAGTGTTGAAGACGCCGTTTGGTGTGGCCAATGTCATCCCGAATTTCATAGGACAGGGTAACTCAAATAGCGGCGGGCATTTTGGGCGACGCGAATTGGCCGATGCGTCATTCACCCGTGCAATTTGTTTTCGTTCAATTGCTTGCAGGCTCGCGGCCATGGTTGGAAATAGGCAGTCGCTCCCAAACCGTAGATTCTCCGTTGATTTGCATCAGATTTTTCTTGACAATATCGGTTCTAACCCTAATCATTTCTGCGTGTTCGACGAACCCAAATTCGGCTTCATGCCTTCGCGCAGATTTTCCCGGGAATCCGCTGACCCGCAACCAGATCTCGATGCGGTCGACGATGAGACAAGCACGAATGATTTCCAGGATTGGGCCGGCGGCGAGCAGGTCACGCTGGCGATAGCGATTACCGATGTGATCGGCTCTACGGCGATGGGCCAAACAATGCGGGACGAGGCAATGAACGAAGTGAGGCGGGCGCACTTCGCTCAAAGCCGGCGGTTCATCGCGCAGTTCGAAGGTCGGGAGATCAAGACAATGGGCGACAGCTTTATGGTCGCTTTCAAGTGCGTGGACGCCGCGCTGGATTATGCCATGGCATTGCAAAAGAACCCCGGACACCCGCGGCTGCAAATCCGCGCCGGTATCCACATCGGGTTGATGCACATTGAAGCGAGCGACGTGTTTGGCGGCACCGTGGACTTTGCCGCGAGAGTGGCCGACGCGATCAGGGACGCAGGAGTCCGGTTGAGCTGCCGGGCAAAAGAGGATGTGGAAAACGTCGGAGCAGCAAAGCACAAACATCTCATTTGGGTCAAGCACGCCGATCTCGTCATGAAGGGATTTCCCGGCAAGTTCTCGATTTGGGGTGTGCGTTCGTAATCGGATGCTCATTTCGAGATCCCGCCTTCATCTGACTTCCGCCTTCGCCTTGCTACGGCGCGACAAGACGGCGCGGGAAGCGAGGACGAACAGAACGATTCAACATTTTAACGTTTCAACGTCTTGGTAGGAATTGGTGCAGTTTCAATCTGTTGCAGATCGTTTGATGCGCTCACGTTTCCTTGCTGGGCGGCTTTTATCAGCCAAAATAGACCCATCACCTCATTTGTTTCGCATCCGATGCCGTGTAGGTAATGAAGTCCCAAACTGTATTGGGCCGAACTATCGCCGTTTGTGGCGTCCCGCATTAGGAATTCAATCCTTCTTAAATCCGTTGCGCGCCGGCTATCCTCCGCTTCTTTGAATTGTTTTTGTCTCGCCGCAATCAGGGACGGATCTGGGCCGCATGGAGTGCCGTAATCCAGTTTGGGAATTGTGTGGAATTCGCCGTTCGGGGTTTTATACGTGAAGGTTCCGGTATACCACGCCATGAGACGGGCCGCAGAAGCGATTAATCCGCCTGTGACCGCTTTGAAAGGATAATTTGTGACGTAGAAATCCGGATATCCCGGTTGATCCTTTGGGGCAAGATTGATCCAGCCGTTGACCGGATAATACAGGGTGCCTATCGGACCCCATTCGCCTTCGATGATAACGCCGTTGGACGTGACGCCCACGATTTTACCACAGAATTGGACGCCATTCCATTTCACATAATTGGTTTGGCCGTTGATCACCCGCCACGGGTGTATGGGGACAAATGACTGGCGCCAATCCGGCCGGCCGGAACTTTGGGATTTTCCGGCCTCGCAGGAGAGGATGAGGATGCACGCCAGCAATAAAAGGCTGATCGAAAATTTCATGGTCACTTTCACCCAAGGGCGGCGGCGGTGGCAGCGCCATGGCAGTCAGCGCCGCCCTGCCACAATTTGGAGGGCGATTGGTAAATGGGCAAGTCAGACGTATTGAACGGATGAGAGTGAGAACGTGAGAGCGCAGACGAGGAGCAGCCTTCGGTAAACCTATGGGGTGGCAGGCCCGCCTTCGCCGAAGCTGGGCGAAGGCGGGTCCACTCCTCCTTGATTCCACCAGCCACCGCCCAGTGCCTGAAGGAGGGCGGCGGTGTCGGAAAAACGGTTGGCCTGCGCCTGGATGAGGGCAATTGTGGCCGTTTGATAAGTTTGTTGCGCATTCAGCACGTCCGTGTAAGCCGCATTTCCCGTTTCCAATTGCCGGCGCGTGAGGTCCAAAGAGATTTTCGCCGCGTTCGCCGCGTTGGCGGCGGATTGCAGGGTATCCGCGTCGTGCTGGAGCGCGTTCAGGGTATCGGCTACGTTTTGAAAGGCGGTTATAACGGTGCTTCGGTATTGCGCGGCGGCTTCTAAATAGGCGTCGCGCGCGGCGCGTTGCTGGTGGAGCAGGGTGCCCCCCTGGAAAATTGGCTGCGTAACGCTCGCGCCGATATCCCAGAAACCTGCGCCGCCGGAAAAGATTTCACCCGCGGTCAATGCCATCGAGCCAGCATCGGCTGTCAGCGTAATGGCAGGAATGCGATGCGCCACGGCCACGCCGATGAGCGCGGATGCGCTGTGAAGATTTTCCTCGGCCTGGCGGATATCCGGGCGCTGCTCGACGAGTTGAGATGGCAAGCTGACGGGGAGGTCCTGCGGCAATTGCAAGGCGCCCAGCTCAAAAGTCTCCGGCAGTTCGTCACTGGGGAAGCCTCCGGAAAGCGCGGCCAACTGGTCACGATTCTGCGCCAGTTGACTGAGCAGCGGCGGCAGCGCTGCCTGCGATTGCGCCAATTGCGATTCCTGCAGGGCTAACGCCGCGCGCGTTACCGCGGCCTTTGCGTATTGGGCGCGCGTGACCTGAAGGATATTTGCGTTGATGGCGATGAGCTTGCGCGTGGCATCGATTTGCGCGCGTAACGATGCTTCCTGGATAGCAGCGACAACGATGTTTGCGCTCAACGTCACGTGGGCCGCGTCGAGCGCGAAACGCGCGCCGTTCTCCTGCGCTTTCAGTGATTCTACCGTGCGGCGATTGAGGCCAAAAACATCTGGCGAATAGGCCACGCTCACTTCCGGGGTGAACAGGCTGAAGTTAAACTGGTTCGCATTGGGAACGGGCGCGATTTGATGAGACGTTCTTTGGCGTGATGTTGAAAAACTTGTGCTCAAGCTCGGATAATAAGCGCCATTTTGCGCCAGGACATTT
The DNA here is from genome assembly GCA_963845665.1 of uncultured Verrucomicrobiae bacterium. Lineage (GTDB taxonomy): Bacteria > Verrucomicrobiota > Verrucomicrobiia > Limisphaerales > UBA11358 > UBA11358. Next base: position 296,531 of record CAWJTA010000003.1, on the reverse strand, counting down.
TCATGGGCCTGTGCCAGGGCGGCTTGCGCTGCGGCGATGTCGGGACTGTTCGTGAGCGCGCGCCGGATTAAATCATCGAGCAGTTTCGAATGAAATAAGGTCCACCATTGTGCCGGGATATCGAGGCCTTCAACAAAGCGTTGTGGCTGGCCGGCTGTCACGCCCGCCGTCGAGCTGGTTTGGGCGGGCAGGGGAGTGGGTGTGTAACGGTTTACGGTTGGGGCGGCAGGTTTGGTGAAATTGGGGCCGACGGTGCAACCGGTGATGAGTAACGCGACGCAGGCAATACGCGCGAAGCATTGAAGCGTTGAAGCGTTGAAATGTTGAAACGGTTTGCGACGGTGAGGCGTCATGAATCGTCCGAACCGCCGCATGGTCCTGGAGTGCGGTGGCGGTGACACCGCTTTCGAATCGGGCATGACATCCATTTCGAATGATACCGAACGTTCGAAAGCGGCGTCGCGCTCAGCTTGCCGCCGCATTCCCGGACGCAAGCGCGGCAAAAGAAGAAATCGCAAAAGCTTCATGATTTTCATTTTGCCTCCTCTTTATCGTGCGTGGCTTCCTTGCCGTTGCTCAGGAAAATGACGTTCAGGGCGGGGACGACCAGCAGCAGCATAATGGAGCCAAATAACATTCCACCTACCACGACTGTGGCGAGGGGGCGCTGGACTTCGCTTCCGATGCCACGTGAAATGGCGGCCGGGAAAAGTCCAATTGCCGCCGAGAGGCTCATCATCAGCAAAGGGCGCATCAGAGTCGAAGCGGCTGAAAACATGGCCTCGGCGGGTGTGTGGAGACGGTGCCGGGCTTGTTTGTAATGTGTAATCAGCAAAATGCCAATCATGACTGAGACGCCGAAGAGCGAAATAAAGCCGATCGCGGCGGAAATACTGAAATTGATTCCGGCAATGTATAGCGCCAGCACGCCACCCGCGGCGGTGAAGGGAATCCCCGCCAGAGACAGCAGACATTCGCGGATGGAATTGAACAGGCTGTAGAGGAGCCCCAGGATGAGCACGAGGCTGACGGGTACGATGATTTCCAAACGTTTTTTGGCGTTTTGCAATTCGCCAAATTCGCCCGACCACACCAGATGGTATCCGGGCGGCAATTTCACGTTTTTAGTGATGCGCGCCTGCGCTTCGGCCACGGTCCCGCCGAGATCCCGTCCGCGCACACTGAATTTGACCGGGATAAAGCGTTCGCCGTGTTCGTGATAGATCCATGACGCGCCGGTATCCAGGTTGATGTCGGCCAGTTCGCTCAATGGGATGTAAGCGTTTCCGCCGCCGCTGGTTTGGTACGCGACGCGGATGTTCCGGATTTTTTCGACAGTGTCGCGAAAAACCTGCGGATAGCGGACAACGACGGCGAATTGACGATCGCCCTCGAACACCGTTGTGGCCGTTGTTCCGCCCAACGCCGCTTGAATGACATTGTTGATGTCGCCGGTATTCAGCCCAAAGCGCGCGGCTTTGGCGCGGTCAATCGTAACATCCAGATTTGGCTGCCCCATGACGGGAAAAATTCCCAGGTCGCTCACACCGCGCACCTGCGCCATTTGCGCCTGCACGTCATTGGCTAAATCCGTCAGCTTCTGAAGATTTGGGCCGACGATTTTGACGGAATTGGCGCCTTTGACGCCGGAAATGCCTTCTTCGATGTTGTCCTGAATATATTGCGAGAAATTGAAATTGATGCCGGGCAGCTGACTTTCAAATTCAGCCAGGGCTTCGCTAATGAGTTTATCCTTGGTCATTCCTTTGGGCCACTCGTCGTAGGGCTTGAGCGGCACGAATAATTCGACGTTGGAAAAGGGCGAGGCGTCGCTGCCATCATCGGGCCGGCCGTGTTGCGAAATAACGGTAATGACCTCGGGATATTTCGACAGAATCAACCGCATTTTTCGGGTGGCGGCCTGGCCGTCTTCGAGGGAGGTGGTCATGGGCAGTTCGGCCCGGATCCAGAGGTTGCCTTCATCGAGCGCCGGCAAAAATTCGCTGCCGAGCCGGGAGGCGAAAAAGACAGCCACGCCAAGAAACGCGATTGCGATTGCGGCGACGATCGCACGATGCGCCAGCGCAAACCGCAACGCCGGATTATAGAGCCGGTGCAACGCCCGAACGACGATTGTTTCTTTTTCCTTCAACTGTTCCGGAAGAAGAAACGACGCGAGCACGGGTGTGACGGTGAGCGTGGCAATCAACGCGCCCGCAAGCGCGTACGCATAGGTACGCGCCATAGGTCCAAAGATGGCTCCTTCGACCCCCTGCATGGTAAATAATGGCACAAATGCGGCGACGATGATGAGAATGGAAAAGAGCACCGCTTTATTGATCTGCATCGCGCTGACAAGGATGAGCCGCAGGCGGTCGGTCCATCCGTGGATGGGCGCCGCATGGTCCGTCGCGCGCGTCGGATCGGTTCCCCAAAATCCGGCCGTCAGCTTTTGCAGAAGGCTGTGCCGTTCCTCTTTGGTTTTTTGGAAATTGCGGAAGATGTTTTCTACCAGAATAACCGCTGAATCCACGATGATTCCAAAATCCACTGCACCCAGGGAAAGCAGATTGGCGCTTTCGCCGCGAATATCGAGGAGGATAATCGCAAACACGAGCGCAAAGGGAATATTCAGGCCCACGATAATGGCACTGCGGAGATTTCCGAGAAAAACCCATTGAATCAAAAAGATCAGCACACAGCCGAAAATTAAATTGTGCAAGACCGTGTGCGTTGTGACCGAAACGAGCTTGCCACGATCGTAAAACGGTCTGACCTGAACACCGGCCGGCAAACTGCCGTCGTGGTTCATTCGGTCGATTTCGTCCAGGATATTGGGCAGTACCTTGTCGGTCTGGTAGGTGCGGCCCATGACGACAATTCCGAAGACGATGTCGTCTTCCCCGTCGCGTCCTGCGATTCCCAGCCGGGGACGGTAACCCACTGTGACTTTGGCCACGTCCTTTACCAGCACCGGCACTCCGTTGCTTTGGGTGAGAACGACATTTTCGATGTCCCCGACCTTGTAGCCCTGCGCCAAATTATCATTACCGCCATCGTCAATCTGGCCGATGCCGCGAATATTGATGGATTGCTGGCCGATGATAATTTCGCGCCCGCCCACGTTAATGTTGGCGTTACCCAGCGCGGTGATGATTTGCGGTACGGTCAGATTGAAGGCCTCGAGTTTGCGCGGGTCGACTTCCACGTCAAATTCCTTGGTTGGGCCGCCCCAACTGTTGACCTGCACCACGCCGTGGACCTGCAAGAGGCGCCTTTGAACGATCCAATCCTGAACGGTGCGTAGATTCGTAATTCCGAAATGCCGCGGACCGGCGACCTGATAACGCAGGATTTCGCCGGTGCCGCTGTTTTGCTGGATATTGGGCACGACGCCACCCGGGAGCGTGACGTTTTGTTGCAGCGCGATGGCGGATTGGGCAAAGGCGAAATCATAATCCACGCCATAATTGAAAACCACCCGCACAAATGACAAGCCGTAGAATGAAGTCGAGCGAATCACATCGATGCCCGGCACGGAGTAGAGTCCGTTCTCAATTGGAATCGTGTAGTAACGTTCGATTTCGCTGGCGGAAAGTCCGGGCGCCTGCGCCGTGATTTCCAATATCACGGGGGTGGGATTGGGATACGCCTCGATGTCCAGCCGTTCAAACGCGACGTAACCTGCGCCGGCAAATAGCAACAGGCCGAACACCACAATGGCGCGGCGGCTCAGGCAGAAGGCGATGATGGAGTTGAGCACTGTTTAAAAACGTTGACCCGCCTTCGCCAGGCTACGGCGCGGCAAGAGCGTTGAAACGTATTTGGCGGTTTAGTCGTCCACAGGGGCTTGGAGCATATTGTCCAGAAAGATTGCGCCGTCCGTCACTACCAGTTCGCCGGCGGCCAAACCTTTGATGATTTGGACCATGCCTTGTTCCCGCAATCCGATTTTGACGGTCCTTTGAGTGAAATGGGTTCGGTCGGTGGTGACCCAGGCAGTCATGCTTCCATCGCCTTCGCGAACAATTCCATTGGCCGGGACGGCCAGTGACTTCACCGGTTTTTGGACGGTCACAGTGAAATTAGCCAGCATGCCTGCCCGCAAAATGTTGCCTTTGTCGGAAATCCGGCAGCGGACCGTGACGCGGTGCGTGTTGGCGTCGACGTCCGGATATATTTTTGTCACGGAACCTTCGAACACTTGGTCCGGATAGGCAACGACAGTTGCTCTCATGGGCTGGTCCGGATGGTAGAATGGCATGTCGGTTTCCGGGACGTTTGCCAGGAGCCACTTAACCGACGTATCGGCCACGGCGCATGGGGCCGGCGCTGAATTTGGCTGAACTGGCACACCGGAACCAGCGTTCACGGCTGAAATGATTCCTGCGATGGGACTGCGCACAGTCACATTGGTTGTCCCGGCCTGGAGCGCGTAAAGTGGCTGTGCCCGCCGAACCGGATCTCCCAATTCCACAAATACCTGTGATATCGTCCCGGCCACTGGAGGAAAAACGGAAGTGGAAAGTGAGGTGTCGGAATAAAGATTGTTCTGGAAATCGATTCCGCCAATGCCGGTTTTCTCGATGGGAAAGGCGAAAGTCGTCACCGTTCCAATTTTGATGGCATTGAGCTGGCCGTCGGTCAGCTCGACGATCTGCGGTCCGGAATTGGTTGAAGTTGAGGCCGCAGCCAGGGGCGGCGGCGGATCGTCTCCGTTTTCCCGGCCGCAGCCGGTTACAAACAAAACCGCGGAAGCACCGGCCATCATGATCGCGGCGGCAAACGCGGCATAAGTCGGGGCAGAGCCGGGGCTCTGTCCTGCCGGGCGAAACACACATTTCATGGCCTGAGTGTGCGTCAGGTCGCGTGCCGCTGTCTGTCAGGCGTGGTCTATATATTTGTAGGATAAAACCTGACACCCGCCTTCGCTCGGAAGCTACGGCGCGGCAAGGGAGGATGAGCGATGATTAAAAACTCATTGGAAATCGTTGGTTTTGCCTCATAATGCCTCTTGTGGACAATGTCACAAAGCTGACGAATGAACTGATTGCCTCCTACGCTCGCGTGGGCGGCATCAACCATTTGGACGGAAAGAATTTACCGTCCAAGCGCGCCATCGTGGCCATTACCCAGGATTTGTTGCGGCTATTGTTCCCAGGATTCTTTGACGAAAAACTCATACACTTGTCGGAAATCAAAGTGGAAACGGCGGCATTGCTGGATTCAATTGTCGGGAAGCTGGGAGATGAAATCCGAAAGAGTCTGGAATACATTCCACCGCCGGATTTGCCCAAAAAAGAGGTTTCAAAGGCAGCGCACGCTATTACGTTCGAATTTCTGGGCAAATTGCCGTCCATCCGGGAGATATTGCACTCTGATATGGAAGCGGCGTTCAGCGGCGATCCCGCCGCGGCGGGTCGCGAGGAAATTATTGTTTCCTATCCGTTTGTCGAAGCCATCGCAGTGCAACGGATGGCGCACGAATTGTATTTGAGAAATGTCGCCCTGATTCCGCGCATCATGGCCGAATGGGCGCACACGCGCTCAGGGATGGAAATTCATCCGGGCGCGCAAATTGGGACGCACTTTTTCGTCGACCATTGCACGGGTACGGTCGTGGGAGAAACTGCGGTGATCGGCAACCACGTCAAGATGTATCACGGAGTGACGCTGGGCGCGCGGTCCACCAGCGGCGGCCAGGCGTTGCGCGGCAAAAAACGGCATCCAACGATCGAAGATAACGTGACGATTTATCCGGGGGCGACGATTTTGGGCGGAGAAACTGTCATAGGGGCAGGCAGCACGATTGGCGGTAATGTGTTTATCATGGACAGTGTGGCACCGAATTCTCTGGTCATTTATGACGGTCTCGACGTGCGCGTGCTGAGCAAGACCGATAAGAAGACGGCGCTGGATTTTCAGATCTAGTCAGTTTGCAAAGGGAAAGGGTCACGCTAAGGCGAGGGTTCATGCGGAACTTCGACCTCCAGGTACGGACGCGCATCGATCCCATGAACCTTTTCACGTAGCAGCGGACGTGAGTCCGCTCTAATTTTTTCGCGTAACGATCGTACTGCATTGTTCACGGTCCAAGTCGTCAATCGACGGTTCATGGAAAGTCTCAAGGATTTCCAAATCGCGCATCGATCCCGTGAACCGAAGAGATCGTTCGTCGTGACAAACAATCTGCCGACAATTCCCCCTCTCCTTTGGCAAGTGGCGCTGCCTCCGGGAGAGGGCAGGGGTGAGGGAGAGTCTTTCGGACGAAAACTTCTATTGGGTCATGGAAAGTTTCAAAGATTTCGGCATGGCACGTCGATCCCATGAACCTTTTCACGTAGCAGCGGACGTGAGTCCGCTCTAATTTTTTCGCGTAACGATCGTACTGCAATGTCCACGGTCCAAGCCGTCAATCGACGGTTCATGGAAAGTCTCAAGGATTTCCAAATCGCGCATCGATCCCGTGAACCGAAGAGATCGTTCGTCGTGACAAACAATCTGCCGACAATTCCCCCTCTCCTTTGGCAAGTGGCGCTGCCTCCGGGAGAGGGCAGGGGTGAGGGCGGGCCTTTGGCGGCCGAGGCACGAACCGTCAATCCAAAAGTCCATTCACTCCGGTGGCGGGGTGCGGACTCCAGGATTCGCTTTTTCAAACTCGTAAATATGGAGATTCTGTTTTGCGACGACGTTGTTCGGATCTACCCGGAGTGCATGGTCGTAGAGTGATTTAGTGTCTTTCCAGTTTGAAAGTTGCTCGCGTGAAAGAAGGGCGCAGAGCGCGAGTAGGGCCGCTCCGCCAGTCCCCAGTAGAACGTGTTTCGCCGCTGAAGGAAGAAATTTGCCCGCCAAGTCCGCTATGGCCCATGTGATCATCAAATAAAATCCAATAGCCGGGAAATAGGTATAACGGTCCGCGATGGACAACCGGCCCAGCGAAACAATGCCGCACACGGGCAGCAGAACAATCACGAACCAGAACCAGCCGACGAATAGGGCAGGGTGTCGAAGGCGCACGCAATACACCAGGGCGCTGATGAGCAACAGAATCAACAGGGCTGGTACCCATTGTGCGGCCGGTATGGTGTCAGGCCGCAAATAAAGGAACGAAAGGTTTTGAGGCCAAAGCAATTTTTCAATGTAGCCGATATAGTTGGCGGCAACGTTTTCAATGCGGGCGGCGGGTCCGACATTCTGGCCCGGCAAACCCGGTTGCTGCGCGACGAGAGTGATACCGCAAAAAATGGCGGTGATTAAAAAGAACGGCCATTTCTCCCAGAGGTTGAAACGTTGAAGCGTTGAAACGTTGAGACGCTCATCTCCGCCAGGCTTCCAGGTGATACGTTGAAGCGGCCAATAGTCCAGGAGGAACATAACGAGTGGCAGCGTCACGAGCATGGGTTTGGACAAGAGACTGCATATGAAAAAAATCACCGCGCCCCGGTAGGAAAGTGAGAGGCGCGGGTGCCCGCTGCCGCGCGCGTAATTCGCATAACACAATAACGACAACAGCCCGAAGAACGCGCTTAACACGTCTTTTCGTTCAGAAATCCATGCCACAGACTCCACGCGCAATGGATGCAGGGCAAACAGTGCGGCCACAAAGACATTGCGCCAGAAGACATCTGTTTGCTGCGGCGATGTGTCGGGTCCATTCCGCATGAGGGCCTGCAACAGCAGGAACAACAAAATCGTATTGGCGCAGTGGAAGGCCACGTTCACCATGTGGGGGCCGCCGGCGTTCAGGCCGAATAACTGGCAATCGAGCATATGAGAGAGCCACGTAAGCGGATGCCAATTGTTCGCCTGTCGGTCCACGAATGACCATTGGATTCCATACCACGTCAATCCCGCGCGAACGACGTGGTTTTCATAGACATAGTCGTTGTCGTCGTACGCGACGAACTTGTAGTGGCGCGCGGGCCAATAGACGATGAGCGTGGCCGCGGCCAAAAACACACAGGCCAGCAGCGTCCGCCATCGGCGCAATTGAAACGCAGTCACAGGACAGAGTCTACAGTCCGCAGTTCACACAGTCCACAGTCCACAGCGATTCGGGCAATGGTTGGAGAAATTGTGCGGTGGAACGAGGCCGGTCGGGTTAGTCGGAGCGGACTCACGTCCGCTGGTACCCGAAATAGGATCCCGGGAAAACAAAAAGGCGCGGCATGCTTTCGCGCGCCGCGCCTCGGAACGAAATTCAGGTCTTAAGCGCGCCGGCGCAACAGGCGTGCCAGCGGCAGAGCGCCGAGGGCGAGCAGCGCGAGCGAGGATGGTTCCGGAGTTGGCGTGAGTTGGAAATAGCCCCCCAGATAGTCGCCCGGGCTTCCGACGGGACTGGACAAATCAAAGTAATCGTTGCCCGGTGCCGAAGCCGCAAATTGCCCGTTCACGGCATATTCGAATGCGGGTGCCTGAGTGTTCGGATCGAGGGTGTAAACAAACGTCATGTTGATCGTTTGGCCGAGTGCGTAGTTTGGCACGTTTCCACCAACTCCAGGATAACCACCGGCAGCGGGGGAAAATGGATAATACGACGGGCCGCCAAATTGGACGACCGTTCCTGCATTGCCACCTTGCCCAATTGCAACAACCTGGTCATCGCCACCCCACGTGCCGTACGGATTACTAAACAGAAAACCGCCTTCCAAATCAATGCCGGGAGTGCCGCCGCTCAACGTCAGGCTGAAGGAGGCCGTGAAGTAGTCACCGGCCTGGAAGTTGTATGGGCTGGCTCCTCCGTTGTTGGAAAAATACCAGACATCCCTTTCAAGACCGCTGCTGGTTGCATTGACCACGTTCGCCTCATTGAACGTGACGGAACTGGGATAGCTGTTGTTGGGTGTCGCTATCGAACTGGGGGCGTCGTTAAATGCATGCACGTCCAGAAACGCTCCGTTCATCGTGCCGGCCAGCGAACCGCTGCCTATGGGGGTAATACTAATATTGGAGAAGACTGCTTGCCCGGAATTTGCCTGTGCCGTCACGGCCGACAAACAAATGCCTGCAACTGCGAAGGTAACACTGAGTGGGTTTTGAATTTTCATAAATACTCCTAATGTTGTTTTCTCTCCTGGGTCATGTAGTTTGTTTACCAATTCACCGCTAAAAAGTCAACGTAAAACTTTGACTTTTTTTCAAAAGATAGAAAGGTGACCACGTCTGCCGTAAGTATTTGTTTATCAATGTAATGTAAAAGCCGCAGCGACTGTTCCTCCAGCACTGGATCGTACGGGGCGTATAGGACATAGGGGCTCAACCGGATGTATCAGGCGATTGTCGCTCAAGGAATACTGTATTGTCCGACCGCATGCCCGGCGAGCCAGTACACATCCTGCACTCCAGGATCGGTGGTCTGGTATTGGTGATTGTTGATAGGTGCGGACTGGATGGCTTGGTTAATCCAGGCTGAAAACCATTTGTGAATCTCCGAATGGCCATCGGCAAACGAAAAGCCGCCTGAATGGGAATGGCGATTGGAGGGAACATCCTGCAGGAAGCCCGGGTTATCCGGCTGGGTAAAGAAGACGCCGTCGTTGATGCTGTCCTCGCGCTCGTCCAGGACTACAAACACCAGGCTGGGCGCCCGCATGCTGGCGAGTTTCTGGAAGGTCGGATATTTGCTGGCGTGCTGGCCGGGACTCGTTACCGGGTTGGGGTCCGAGCCCTCCGATCGCGAGGGACCACCGACATAATTGTTCATCGAATAGCTGCGCACGCGCGGACGTATGCTGCCAAAAATATTGCACATTGACAGGTCGGCCGGGCACTTAAACACGGTGGCGACATGCGCATCACCTCCCAGGTAAGCGCCGTAGGGATAGGCAATGTGATTAATCAGCATTTCGGTATTGGTATTGTCCCTGTTGCCGGGGTCGAGACCGAGTACGCCTGCCACCCAACAGGGGGTATTCGCCGTTTCACCGGCCAGGACTCCCGATGTAGTGCCATCAACGTTCGGCGGCACTGAGTCCAGATTGTCGCTGGCATACAAGGGGACGGCAGTGGACAATTGCCGGGTGTTGTTCATGCAATAGGTGCTTTGCGCCCTGACTTTGGCCTGGTTGAGGACTGGCAATAGTATCGCCGCTAAAATCGCGATAATAGCGATCACGACGAGCAACTCAATCAGTGTGAAAGCTTTCGGCTCGCGGAGCCCAGACTCCGTGTACCTCCCGGACCTGCCTACGCCCCATGAATCGCGCGGGCAGGACGCTTGCGCTGCTAGAGACTTCATGGGGAGTTTCAATGATTCCCAAATCATACATCCCCTCCTTCAATCAAAGGTAGCAGGGATGGGGCGGTTCGCAAGTGGCCCTCCCGCAGAGTCCGCGCCTCCCGCGGTCGCGGGACGGGCGGAACTGTTCGTATGCGCGCGCGCAATCGACAGTTCATGGAGAAGTGACTTCGTAAAATCGCACTCGGTCGCCGGGGGCGGAATCGGTTACGGATTGGACCGTTCCATTGCCGAGGACAGTATTGAGCAACGTCCAACTGCCGGTAGTCAGGTTTGTCCGGTAAAACACGCGGAAAACGGATCCTTTTTGTGCCGGGAAGGAAAGGTTGATGTTATTGCCCGACCGTGCGGCGGACAAATGGACAGGCGAGGCGGGGACCAACATGAAAAAGTTCGGATAACAATCGCCGGTCGGAGTCAGGACCTTGAATGTGTTGGTCGGGCCGGTAATATCCACCGTGATCGGCGCAACGCCGCCCGGATCGGTCAATGGCACCCAGGCAAACGTGTTTTCATCCGGCCCGGTGGAGCTGAATTGGCCGAGCGGCTGCACCGCCTGATTGACTGTTCCCCAACCGCTGGTGACCCGGCCGAAGTCCATTGTATATGCGCCCGCCCCAGACGTGCGCGCGTAAATGTTATAAGCCCCCGGGGGATAATCGCGCGTATAATTGACCCAGTCACCGCCTCCGAACCAGTTAAAATTGTAATCGTATGCGAATTGATCGCCCGCGAAAGGGCCGTAAAAGTCACTTGTGTCCTCAGTGAGTCCCTGGGGAATCCCATCTTGCCGATACGTGTAGTCCGAGCCATCCGTTGGCTCACCTCCGTTAATTGTATGGTGGTAGTCCACGTTGGTGACCGAGCTATAATACTGATAACAGTCCGGTTGATAGTCGGCCGAAAGTATATACTGCCCGCCGTTGAAGTCGTAATCCTCAGCCTGAAAAATGTAGTTGCTTTGGTTAAACGTGTCGAACTGATTGGACAAGCTGATGCCGTGACCGAGCGAATTGGTGACGGTAATAACGACCGAGTGCGTCTCGTTGGTGCCCAGGTAAGGAAAGACCACGTGGTTGCTTGAGGCGGAGCCGGTGAAGACCAGGTTGGAGGAAACATTGATGCCGTCCAGGGAGACCTGGATGCCATTGGCAGGGAAAGTAGCTCCCACTGTGGTCACCGTGAAACTGAGGGCGTTGGTGGATTCAAAAGCGTGTTGGCCGTCGGGATAAAGGTTGCTTAAATTTGGCAAATCCGTTTCGCCGGGGACGAGCATAAAGAACGTTGGCAGCGCATCGGCGGTGCCATTGACGCCGGCGACAATTTGCAGAGTTTCCTTGCCGTTGAGGACGACGGTCGCTCGATTTACGCCGTCTGTGCTCATTAAGTAATAATTCTGAAAAGTTGTCCAACTGGGTGTTGTCGGCACTACGAAATAGCCGAGCAGATTGGTACTGGTGGGTGTAACCGAGTACAGGACGTCTCCCCCTTCGGTTCCACCATTGGCAAACCGGCCGATAATCCAATTGGTGCTCGCTGGCCAGTCGCGGGTGTAGTTCACCCATTCGTTGTTGTTGAACGGATTGATGCAATAATCAATTCGGTCTGCGGCGGTAAGGTTTGGCCGCGAGAAATCGCCCGACGGTTGTGTGCCAATGCCGTCTGAGGCGCCGCGGTAGAATTGGGCTGGAGGGGTGCCGGTGCTATACTCGTCAACGTTCTGCTCGCCGACTTGGCCGAAGTAGCAGTCCGAATTGCCCGGCGCGTTGCACAGGTCGGGATTGTCAATGTACATACCGCCATTGAAATCAAAATCTTCAGCCTCCCAGATATAGGTGGGCGCTGGCACACCGACCCAGGTGGTTTGGAAGGTCGTGTTGACGCTCGACTGAAGACCGGAACTGTCGGTGATGGTGATCGTCGCGTTATAGACGGCGTTGGATTGAAGTCCGTTGTAGGTTACGTTTTTGCTGGAGGCGGAGCCGGTAATAACAAGGCCAGAGGAGACATTGCTCCCGTTTAACATCACTTGAATGCCGCTGTTATTGATGGCAATGCCGCTGGGCGAACTCGCGTTAAAAGTGAGGCCGGAACTGGGCGGCACGAAGATTTCGTTTTGAGGGATGAGATTGTTGATCGCCGGTGGAACCGGGCCGCTGACTTGCTCCAGCGCCGCGTCGTCAAAGTAGGCAGATCCGCCATCGTTCAGATAAAACAGGTCGCAAAGCCGGAAACGAACCAATGAGGTCCTTGCCGGAGCCACTAACTGACTGACAGCGCCAGTGACGGCGTAGGTGTTGAAATTGGTGTCACCGGTAGGCACCGGTTGGGTGATATCGCAAGCGTTGGTGACCACGAATGGGAACCAGGTTGTCTCTCCCATGTTGATGGTATAAACAGATGATTTGTAGAGTGATAGAAGGTTACTGTTGGCATCAAGAAACTCGACTTGAATCCAACTTTCATCATTCGCTGACTGCAGTACATCGCCAGAAGAAGATGTAATATACGCATTGGCCTGATAGACTGACCCGGGAGAGCTGCCAAAGGTCTGGTACAGGCCTGCCACATCGTTGTTGGCAGCGCCAGAAAGATTAATATTCCACTGCTTCCACCAATATCCATTGGGATTTCCAGCCGCATCCGCGGTTTCCTTGCCCTGGTCATTGGCGCTTGCCGCATTAATGATCCAATAGTTTGGCGGACCTCCGGCCGGTGGAGTGAAATAGGTCCAGTCTGTTGGAATGGCGTGTCCGCTGTTTCCGTTATCGAAGCTCGGATTCAACAGGAGCGTATTGTTGATGGTTTGGGCCCCGACCGGCAGGATGGCGAACGACAATATTACAGCAAGGGCCGGAAGCGGAAATCGGAAGATTGTATGCTTTGTGGATTGAATTGGGTGCCGAAGGACCCGAGGGCCGAATGGTGAAGAGTTTTTTTTACTTTTCATAGGCTTCTCCGTTTTACTCTTCTTTCGGAAAAAATCCCTGGTGCGCATCCAGAAAGGGAGTATTGCACGCACTATTGCAAGCAAAGCCATGACTGTCAACATGTTTTTCACCATTTCTTATAGTCCGAATGGATTATCTTGACGTCGCTTTGCCGACTGATATACTCAAAGCCACTGCCGAGGTCCATTGCAACTGTAATGCATATCAAACGAAATCTGGCCGTGACACTTCTCGTCTGGGCAATCGCTTTTGAGGCCGCCGCGCAACCCGCAGCTCCAACCAATGTGGTGATTTTCTCGGGCGACAAAAGCGTCATATTGCATTGGGACCCGGACGCTTCGCCCAATGTGACGGGGTATAATGTGTCTCGCTCATCCAGCAGCGCCGGCCCTTTCACCCAGCAGAACAAAAGTTTGCTGACGCCGTTGGGTTATTGCGATCTGATCGTCAACGACGGAACGCTATATTATTACCAGGTCACCGCTGTTAATGCGTCCTCTCAGACCAGCCCGCCTTCGGCGACAGTTTTTACCACGCCCACTGCCTTTGCCACCGACGCCGCCTTTATGGATTATATGGAGGAGGCCAATTTCGATTATTATTGGTACACGGCCAATCCAGCGAATGGCCTCATTCCGGATCGCAGCGTGGGCGGCGCGACGGGCGGCTCGGCCAGCATCTTCGCGGTGGGACTCGGACTGACCGCCATTGGAATCGCGATTGACCACGGGTGGATTACGCGCCAGCAGGGCGCCGCGCGGGTACTGACTACGTTGAACACGTTTTGGAACGGGCCGCAAGGCGCCAATGACACAGGCGAGATCGGCTACCAGGGGTGGTTCTACCATTACCTGGACTATTATGCGGCCACGCGCTCTGGGAGTTCGGAATTGTCGTCCATTGACACCACTTTCTTGCTGGCAGGCATCCTTTACGCCAAACAGTATTTCAACGAGACCAATGCGACGGAAACAAGCATTCAGACGGAGGCCAGCGGGATCTTCAATCGCGTGAATTGGCTCTGGTTTGCGCCGGATATCTCCACTAACGGTAATCCCGGCACGAACGCGGTGCGGATGGGCTGGCTGCCCGAGAGTGGTTTCAGCACTTTTGGCGACTGGCAGGGCTACAATGAAGGAATGTTGCTTTATCTGCTGGGCATGGGCGCGTCGAGCAACACTCTGCCGGCTGCCTGCTGGAGCTTTTGGACGAGTGGATACACCTGGGGCACCGAGTATGGCGAGTCGTATGTCATCTTTCCTCCGATGTACGGTCACGAGTACTCCCAGTGCTGGGTTGACTTCCGCCACGTTGGAGACGCCTACATGAACGCCGAAGACAGCACTTACTTCCAAAACTCGCACCGGGCGGCTTTGGCCCAGCAGGCGTACTGCATCGCCGACCCGGGCGGGTTCCGTGGCTATAGCGCCCAGTTCTGGGGATTGACGGCGTCGGACGATCCGTCGGGCTATGCGGTACACGGGGCGCCCCCTGACGACGACGATAATGGCACGCTGGCTCCCACGGGTCCCGGTGGCGCCATGTCCTTCGCTCCGGAGATTGCCTTGCCAACATTGGAAGACATTTACAACCAGGGCCGCACCAAAGTCTGGACGGCGTTCGGTTTCATTGACGCGTTTAATTTCCAGCAAAATTGGTATGATACGGATGAACTGGGCATTGACCAGGGGCCGATATTGGTCTCAACTGAGAACTACCGCACCCAAAGCGTCTGGGGCTGGTTCATGAAAAATCCCGAGATCCAACGCGGCCTGCAGCAGGCCGGTTTTGTCGGACTGGCTTTTGAACATCCTATGATTTCGGCTCAACCGGAAGCAAATTCCGTCACTTTGACGTGGCCTGCCACGGTGGGCCAGAGTTATCAAGTGGAATACTCGACCAACTTGCTCTATTGGTACACTTGGCCAACCGAAGTGACCGCGACGGATTCCACCGCAAGTTGGACCAACAGCCTGGGCGCGAACGAAAAATTCTACCGCGTCTTTCAATACGGCACGCCGTAACAGTCCGAGGTTGTGTGGACGGCCGATTCTTTCCGGTCTATTTTGTGATCGAGCGATGGAAAATACACCAGCCGTAACTTTTCAGTTTAAAGTCGGGCAGAATGGTATCGATTGGGAACGGCTGGTCGCCGATGTTGACTGGTTCAAAACCATTCGCGTTGTCTATGCCAATGGAGCCTTGAATCTCGCTGCTTGAGAAATTGATCAATATCAGAAATTCATCCTTTTCATCACGGCGCACGAAGCTAATGACCTGATTCGCAGCCGTATTGTTCAGCCAACCCACCGTACCATTGTAAAACGCGGGACTGTGTTTGCGAAGTTTGATGAGGTCATGGTAGATGGAGCGTAAAGGTGGACGTCCGCTGGGGTTCCAAAAAATCGGCAGCCGTTCAAACAACGCAGGGTCCCCGGATTCGGTCGCGTCCCCCACTTCCATACCGTTGTAAAGCATCGGGATGCCGTCGAGGGTCATCATCAGCACCTGTGCCGCCAGTGCGCAAGTCATGCCGTAACGCGCTACCGCCCTGGTCTCCTCGTGGTTATCGGTAAAGCGCAAGTGCAAAGCCCGGTCTGGAAACTGTTTATCTGTGTGGTCCCAACATGCGCCGATGTAAGTGGCTGGCTGCAGGCCACTCATTACCATGTCCGCGGCGTAATTCATGCTCCAGGAGGAGTCCACATCGAAGGCGTTCGTTAGTAATTCAGGTTTTGCCCCTGCGTCGGCAAGAATGATGACCTGCGGATTGACCTTTTCAAGCGCTGTACGGGCCTCCTGCCAGAAATCCAGCGGTACGTTCGGCGCCACATCACAGCGAAAGCCGTCTACATTATAATCCGTCAGCCAGTATTTCATCATGTTGATCATATAATGACGTACGTCGGGATTGGCGTAATTCAAGCCGGCCACGTCCCTCCATGCGGGATCAGGTGGAATGATTTTACCGCTGGAATCTTTCTCATAGAATTCCGGATGTGCCATGAGAACGCTATCCCACGAGGTCTGGCCCGCGACGATGTCCATGACCACTTTCATATTCCTTTGGTGCGCCTGGTCCACCAACCGCCGGAAATCGTTGGTCGTGCCGTAGTCGGGATTGACCGCATAAAAGTCACGCACCGAGAACGGACTGCCGAGTGTGCCTTTCTTCATAACCTGGCCGACGGGATGGATCGGCATGAGCCAGATGATGTCCACGCCCAAATCCTTTAGTTCATCCAGCCGCGCCGTAACGGTATTCAGATCGCCAGCGGTGGAAAAGTCCCGCGGAAAAACTTCGTACACCACCGAACTCCGCAGCCAGTCGGGCGATTGCCGCGTTGTCAGGATGGACGGATTGGCTCGCGCGGCCCCATCGAAGTGGGTCATCAACAAGCCGAGGCAAAGCACGGCAGGCAGGCAGGGCGTTTTTCCAATATTCGTTTTCATAGGTCAGGGAGTCTCGTGCTCATCTTGAAAACTGGCTGATCGATCAAGTCAAAGGTTATATGGAAGAGCTTGGGCTGATGGATCAATGAGCTTATTTTTTTGATTAGAGGCGATTTGGTCAAGGACTTTACACCCGCATGTTTGTGCGGAAGCCACGGTATTTTGCCGGACCGCATCTCGGTACCGTCCTCGATTGCCGCCGATGGTAGGGACGGCGCTCCTCGCAAGTGGCGCTGCCACCGCCGTCACCGCGCGTAAAGCGCGCGGAACGGCCCACGTTACAACGTCCTGTCGCTCTCGTTGCGCCGCTAGACGCGGCGCGGACAGCGTCCCGATACATCTGGACCCTGCTAGGGACAATACCAGGATGTGCCATTGCAGGTTTGCCCGGCTGAAAATCGCTTGCCCGGCGCCTTAATAAAGGCATAATATTCCTGAGACATTTGGAGGCGAAACCTTTCCCTTCATTATTGTTTTGCCAGCGTAGCTCAGGGGTAGAGCAGAGGACTCATAAGCCTTTGGTCGTAGGTTCAATTCCTGCCGCTGGCACCAGCCTTCGCCCGCCGCAGGCGAGGTCGAAGGCTGCCGCGCCGTAGCGCCCTGCGCGAAGGCGGGCCCGGCACGACAGCATGACATTTTTCTACGTCTACATTCTTCAAAGCGAAACGAACCCAGGGCGTTTTTATACCGGCTTTACTGAAAATTTGCAGGACCGCCTTAAGACTCATAACTCAGGAAAAGTTCGGCACACATCAAAGTTTCGTCCATGGCGGATAAAAACCGCAGTAGCGTTTACCGATCGTGAACAAGCAGTTAAATTCGAGGCCTACCTCAAGTCGCCGTCTGGCCGCGCTTTTGCAAAGAGGAGATTCTAGTTTGGCGGCTTCATAACCTTCGCCCGCCGCGGGCGAGGTCGAAGGCTGCCGCGCCGGCTTGTCCCGCCAAAGCCTTGGCGACGGCGGAAGCGCCCCAGCGCGAAGGCGGGCCCGGCACACTAGCATGATATTTTTCTACGTCTACATTTTCTTTTCAAACACTCCAGGCGCCAGTCTCGTCAAGGGTTGAACCAGTGCGAAAAATACGACGGCGGTGAAAATCGGAGCGATGAAGAGCCAGGCGATGACTCCCTGCAATTGGCTCATCCCAAATTCCTGCAGGAATTTCAATGGTGATTCGTGAAGAGTCTGAATAAGCGCTGGAACGGAAAAATTGATTTGGGGTGCGTGGGTGATCCATTGGCCGATGCGAACGAAAACCAAAATCAATCCCAGTTGCAGCGGATAAACCAGCCAGTTGACCAGTTGAATAATGGGTTGATTTAATTTAAGGCGGATGGCGGCAACCGCGCACAGCATCGTCGTAGTACCCAAAACGGGAAACACGCCGAGGCTGATTCCCAGCGCGATGCTCAATGCAACTTTTTGCGGAGTCACACCCTGCACTAATTGGGCGATAACCAGCGCGGCGATGCGTTCTCGCCACACATTGACCAATGAGCCTGGAGACATTGGCATATCAAGATCTTTATCGGATAAAATGGGCGCGCAAGGAAATAGAAAAGTGTTACAAATGTGTGCCGGCCGGTTTGCAGTGGCAGCGCCACCTGCGGGCCACCATTGGAGATTCCCGACGATTCCCAAATCGCCCATCCAGTCCATGAACCGAAGGTGGTAGGGACGGCGCTCTTCGCAAGTGGCGCTGCCACCGCCGTCACCGCCCGTAAAGCGGGCGGAACGATTCGCGTGCGCCTATCCAAACTACGGTTCATGGAAAGCTTCAACGATTCCCAAATCGCGCATCGCGTCCATGAACCGCTGCAATCACCCGTCCTCGCCAGCCGTCGGCGGATGATTCCCCCTCTCCTTTGGCAAGTGGCGCTGCCACCGGGAGAGGGCAGGGTGAGGGAGAGTCTTTCAAACGAGAAGGTTCTATCAGTTCATGGAAAGCCTCCATTCGACCGGAGCGCGGCTGTGTGTGCGCAGCACACCAGCCGCAGCACGCCAGATGAAAGATTATTTTCGTGTTTTCAAGGATCGGTCGTGCATTGCTCGCTGCTGTCCCGAAAGCTTTCGGGAGTCTTCGACACAGCTGCGCTCCGGATGCGGTTCATGGGGAGTTTCAACGATCTCAGATCGCGCATCGGGACCATGAACCGATGCAATCACCCATCCTTGCCAGCCGTCGGCAGATAATTCCCCTTCTCCTTTGGCAAGTGGCGCTGCCACCGGGAGAGGGCAGGGGTGAGGGAGAGTCTTCCAAACGAGAATGTCGTGCGGTTCTTCCTGGGAAGCGGCTTCATTTGCGAAAATCCGTTTGTGGATTAAGTTCTACCATGAGCTTAAGGAGGCTTGGTTGGATCTGCGGTACGGTCATGCTATGCATGACTTCTTTCATCACATTGACTGGCTGCGCTGCATATGTGAGTTCCGGTGGGGGCGCCAGTGTATATGTGGCTCCGCCGGTGCCGTCGGGTGTGGTTGTTTTTGGAGGGCCTTTCGATCGGGGACGTGATGTGCGTGCCTATAGCAATCGCGGATATCAAAGCCGGGCGTCCACACGCAGCGGACGGGGCAGCCCGGGTCCAAGGGGCCATTGGCGTTAAAACGGCAAAATGAGACTATGAAACATTCACGTTTTTTTAGCGGTTTCGCTCGCTGTTCAATGGCTGCAATGCTGGCCTTTATCGTTCTTCCGGTAGCTCGCGCGCAAGTACCGACCGGCACGCCCGCCTCGGGGCAGCAAACTTTTGCCTCTCCCGATGATGCTGTCCTTGCTCTCCGGATGGCGGTTGAATCCGACGATCAGGCTGCGTTGAACAAGCTTTTCGGTCCTGAACTTCAATCGCTTAGGACCGGCGACAAGGTTCAGGATGCTAATAATGCCCGGCACTTTGCCATGGCCATGTCGCAGAGTAGCCAGCTCTACAGAGAAAATGGTCACGAGATCTTCGTTGAGGTGGGCACGAACAATTGGCCGATGCCGGTTCCGCTGGTGCAAACCAACGGCCAATGGTTTTTCGACACGCCGGCTGGCAAGGAGGAGGCGATTGACCGGCACGTTGGGAAAGACGAACTCGCCGCGATCGGTGTATTGCGCGCTTACGTAGATGCGCAGCAGCAATTCGCCGCGATGAATGGGGGCGTCTATGCTGAGAAGTTCAAAAGTTCGGAGGGCAAGCGAGACGGCCTCTATTGGCCATCCGAAGAAAACGAACCGCACTCGAAGATCGGGCGTTTGGTCGCTGAGGCTGGAGCGGAAGGTTACAGCGGCGGGAAAGGTCCGCAACCGTTTCACGGTTATTATTTCAAAATTTTAACCCGGCAAGGTCCCGCCGCGCCCGGTGGAAAAATGAATTATATGAGCGACGGCGGTTTGAAAAATGGCTTTGCGCTTGTGGCGTGGCCCCAAAACTGGGACCAATCGGGTGTTATGACATTTGTCGTCAATCAGGAAGGCAAAGTTTATCAAACAGACTTTGGCGAAAAAACCTCGCGGATCGCTTCCAGGATTAAGGAGTATAACCCGGACAGCCAATGGACGCTGGTTCAGGACGAGGGACTTAGGGACATCATATTGGAAAGATAATCGCCGCAATTTCGCTGTAACAAGGGTCTCGGTTTGGGTAATTCTGGGTGAACAGCATTGAAATGAGCGATTCATCCAGCGATGCGCCTGGAATTTTCCCGAACACGCGTTGGTCGGTCGTCCTGGCGGCTGCGCATGCCGATTCGCCCGACTCGGCGGCGGCTTTGGAAACGATCTGCCGCGCCTATTGGCATCCCCTTTATGCCTATGCGCGGCGCACCGGGCAATCACCACACGACGCGCAGGACATCACGCAGGAATTCTTTTGCCGTTTGGTCGAAAAACATTGGCTGGATTCCGTCCATCCGGGCAAGGGCAAATTGCGCACCTTCCTCATCGTTGCGCTGAAAAATTTCATGAGCAAGGAATGGCGGCGCGCGTCCGCGCAAAAGCGCGGTGGCGGCTTAACGCGTGTGCAATTCGACACCGCATTTGCCGAAAGCCGGTTGGCCGCTGATAGTACGCGGTCCGTGCCGGACGAAGCGTTCGATCAACAGTGGGCGTTAACCTTGTTGGATCTAACGATGACCCGCTTGCAGGCTGAATTCGCGGAAGCGGGCAAACCGGACGATTTTGAAGTGCTTAAGGAATGTCTTGTAGCCGAACGCGGGACGTTCAATTATGCGAAGGTGGCGGAGCGTTTGGGCGTGAGCGAAGGGGCGGCGCGGGTGGCCGTTCATCGGTTGCGGAAACGCTTTCGCGAGATTTATCGCCAGGAAATTTCTCAGACTTTATCCGACGGCGCAGACCTCGATAACGAAATGCGCCATTTGGCATCGGTTCTGGCAGCCCGATAAAATCCCCGTGTAACAATCGGTCGTCGACCGGTAATAATCAGATGTGAGCAGCGAATCACCATCGCCAAAATGTCCGCAATGCGGCGCTTCTTTGCCGGAAAAAGCGCCGGCCGGGCTTTGCCCCAATTGCCTTATGGCATTGAATCTCAAAACGGAAACCGTTTTGACGGGCGACGTTGCGTCAGCGCAACCGCCCTTGCCGCCCGATCAAGTTGCCCCGCACTTTCCGCAATTGGAAGTTCTCGAATGCCTCGGGCGCGGCGGCATGGGAGTGGTCTACAAGGCGCGGCAAAAAATATTGAACCGTCTCGTGGCGCTCAAGCTCCTGGCGCCTGAACGCGTAAATGACCCTAAATTCGCCGAGCGTTTTGTACGCGAAGCGCAGGCTCTCGCGGCCCTGAATCACCCGAACATCGTGACCATTCACGATTTCGGGCAGGCCGGCGGATTTTATTTTTTGCTCATGGAATTTGTGGATGGTTTGAATCTGCGCCGGGTCATGCAAGGGAGAAAACTGGCGCCGGAAGAGGCATTGGCCATCGTGCCTTCCATTTGCGATGCGTTGCAATACGCTCATGTACGCGGCATCGTTCACCGCGACATCAAGCCCGAAAACATTCTGATGGACAAAGAGGGCCGGGTAAAAATTGCGGACTTCGGCATTGCCAAAATGCTTGGCGCAAATAATGACGCAACTGCATCCGACGCGCGTGAAAGCGCGACGCAATGCGGCCTGGGCACGCCCGGTTACCATGCGCCTGAACAAAAGACCGACCCGCAGCGGGCCGACACCCGCGCCGATATTTATTCTATGGGCGTCGTTTTCTACGAGATGCTCACCGGCGAATTACCCGGCAAAAAGATCGAGCCGCCTTCGAAGAAAGTTCGCATTGACGTGCGCCTGGATGCCGTCGTCATGCGCGCCCTGGAAAATACTCCGGAACTGCGCTGGCAAACGGCCGAGGAACTCCGGACGCAAGTGGAAACCCTCACTGCCGACTTCAAGTCATTACCCATTAAAAAAAGGAATTCCTATATGAAAAAATCCGCCATTTTAATTACCGTTACCATTCTTTTCCTCGCGGCCGTCTCTTTGGCAGCTTACTGCTTCTGGCCGGGCAATTCTCAACAAGAGACGCAACGCGGCTGGAGTTTGTGGCAGGAAAGAAAATTAAGCGAGGCAACGGCCATGTTCAATAAAGCCGTTAAAGATGATCCAAAGAACGCGGATGCCTGGAACGGACTGGGGTGGGCCAGCTTCAATTCGGGCAATACCGGTGACGCCGAGAAAGCTTTTCAAAAAGTTCTTTCGATCAACCCGGACCATCCGGCTGCGTTGAACGGACTCGGTCAGATTTATCTTTACCAGAAAAAATTCGACGATGCCGAAAAGTATCTTCTTCAGGCCGCGCCGAACGCTCCGGCAGCCTGGTATGGATTGGCTCGCCTTTACCTGGTTGAGGGAAAGTTCGACGATGCCCAAAAGTGGGCGCAACAGGTCGTCGATTCCGGTCAAGGCGACAAGATAGCCGACGAAATGCTGCAGGCGGCAAAGAACAGGCAATTACCCAATTCGCTTCGCATGATGATTGAACCACGGTGAGTTATGGAGCGAGGCCCGACTTCGTCCCATTTTTGCCCATACGCGTCAGGCTAAGACAGGGAATGTAGCACCAATGTTCCACCTCTAGAGCACCCAATGTTTGGTTTGTCGCTATTTTTGGTGGAATGGATTCACAGCGCCTATTGGGCCGATAATGTTTGAACGACGTAGCGCTAAGGTCCAGAGGACCGTGATCTATGTAGCAGAACGGCCCAAAATATATTTCCCAAGCTCCGGAGGAGCGGGATATTCCGACCATCAATCGTCAACGAATTTTAAAAAATATCGCTGATCCTCTCCACCGAAAACAACGATAACGTTAATGTAACACCGTAAGCTATTGATAATTAGCAGTCTATGCAATGTAACACCGTGTAACAAATAGTGTAACACTGTAAGTCGTTATCGCTCAAGGATGTAACAATGTAACACGATTTCCAACTTTATCATATATTCACTTACCGTCCCCCTTTCCTCATTCGATTCAGCGATCTTGTCGATCCACTGAAAATATCGCGATTGCACATCCGAAAAGCGTAAAGGCTGTCCATGCCGACGCGGGAATAAAAAGTCCAAACTCACCCAATTCCTGGATGGACCATCCGAGCAAGCCGAGGAAAAGAGCAAATTGAACCGGGTCATGAGCTTTCCAGGCGCGCGTGGCGATAACCCACAGCATCGCCGCAAGCCAGGCGCAGTAGAAAATTCCTCCAGGGAGGCCGGAATCGGAGAATTGTTCCAGATAATCGTTGTGAGCCAGCCGCGCCATTTCGGCATCCGGAGATTTCAACCTGGCATACGGCCGTTGAAACGTTCCGGGACCACTGCCAAATTCCGGATCCGAAACTGTGGTTTGTACCGCCGCATGCCAATAATCCAATCGCGCCACGGCGCTGGTGGCGCCGTGCGCAAAATAAGTATGAAAGCGCAGGGCAAAGACGCCAATCCCGAGAACGGCCACGAGCGCCAGCGCGGTCATTTTAAATTTGAGCGGCCAGGGCAGGCGGAACAGATAGAGCGCGCCGATGACGATGGCAATTAGCCAGCCAAACTTGGACCCTGACCAAAAGAAGGCCCCGGCCGCCAACGCCACACTCATAACCACTGCCGGGCCACGGATGACGGGACGGAAATTTCGAGTGCCATCGATGATCAAAACAAAAGCGACGGGAAATAAAAGCAGAACGAGTTGGGCCAGCGCGTTGGGATAAACCATCGTGCCCATGACTCGTTTTTTCTGAAATTTTGCGAGAATGGCCGGATTGACAATATCCACACCGTTCGTCGTGATAACAGTTTGGTCGCGCCTAAGCTCCTCGAGAGTTTGAGGCGGCAGATTGGTCCAGCCCAGGCGCTGTTCTTCGACTAAGAATTTTGTGTCCTGCGGAAATTCGATTCGCTGTTGAATGGCGAAGACCAGGCAAATGGCGAACGCCACAAGAATGCCCGGCAACAAAAAATTGAACCGGCGCGGGGTGTTGAATACAAACGCTCCGATAAAAAAACACGCGGCACAGCCGGCAAATTGCCAGAGTGTCGTGGCCGTTAGATTTGGGTCCACCGTGCGGGTGGCCGAGACGAATTGCCAGCCAAGCCAGAGCAGAGGAAAGAGTAGCGCAGGTTTCCAAACCTGCTGTATCGCCGATTTCCCAATCGGCAGATCGTGCGATGTCGTCGGACGCGCAGGTTTGGAAACCTGCGATGCTCCAGACTTGGAAGTCTGCACTATGTTCTTCGAACTGTGCGGCACGCCCTCCAGCCCATTCAGAAAAGCTACGATGGCAACAATCGTAACCAGCGGGAAAAACATCCAATTTGCCCAATGCGTCGGCCAGGAATCACTTAGGAGCTCCGAGAAATTGGCCGGGGGAACAATTTTTTGATCGAGAATGACCGGATCGCCAAATTTCAGGATACATAGCCCAAGGAAGAAACCGAAAATCAACGCCCAAATGTCGGTTGCGGCGAGTGTTTTTCCGGACGTCATTGCCGCAAGTTTGTCTGAATCACTCAAAAATGCAATTTCAGCAAGCCAACTTCCAGGGCGAGTGCTTCCTGAACGTTGGTGTGCAGCAGGCGTTGAGTGTCCTCGAGAGTTTGCAGGTTTTCGAGGGCCTGGCGGGGGGAGATTTTATTGGCCAGGGCCCGCGTGCCCGCTAGTTGGGGAAAATTTAGAAGTTCTTTGCCCGCCGCGAGCGTGGCCAGCCAAACGTCGCGCAGCCAGCACTGCACCAGCAGCAACAGGTCCGCGCGGCGGCGCCGATATTCGGCTTCAGCCGCGGCGTCCAATTCTTTTTCCCATTTCTCGCGCAAATCACTTTCGATATCGTCGTATTTTTGGAGTGGCGAACGGGCGCCAAGCATTTCATCCACCTGGGCGCGGATCCCGGCGAGCTTTTGCACCAGCAGATCGGCCAGAAGATAACGGCCCAGCAACGTTTTTTGTTCGATGGCAATGGAACTGAATTTCTCGAGCCATGCGGCTTCCTCGTCGGTCAAATCCCGCCGCGCGCCGCCTGAGAAATTTACGCGCAAACAACGCGACAGGATGGTTTCGAGGATGCGTGATGGGTCGGTCGAGAGCAAAATCAGGACCGATTTAGCCGGCGGTTCCTCGAGCGTTTTCAGGAAGGCGTTGGCGGCCTGGACATTTAGCCGGTCGGCGGACGCCAGGATGGCCACTTTAAACCGGGCGTCCATGGGCTTAAGCTGGATTTCGCGCATCAACTCGCGCACCTGCTCGATGGTGACGACGCGGGACTTCGATTCGGGCCGGGCCCAGTGAATGTCCGCGTGAACGTCGTTGTTGATTTTGACGCAACTGGGACAAACGTCGCAGCAGTCCACAGCCTCGCCGTTTTCTTTGACCGGGTTGTGGCAATTCAGGGTCTTCGCCAGGGTGCGTGCGAGCGATTCGAGTTCTTCAATCTGGTCGCCAGAGAACAAATAGGCATGGCCGAGCCTGCCGCGCGCGAGCGAGCGCTGCAGAAGCTGCACACCACGCAGGCTGGAGAACTGTTTGAAAGACACGGGGGAATTAAAGCGGAAAAAGATAAAAGGAAAAAGGCAAAAAGTGGCAGCGCCATTTGCCATGAGCGACGTCCCTGCCGTCCAAAACTTATTCTGCAAGATCTCTCCTGCCGCCCCGTATGAGATAGAGAATGCGGCGATTACGGCCGCGGCCATGCTGGATAAACACAAACGTTAATCTGAGAAACAGCGTATGTATTTCACGTGCGTTGACTTGACGCAAAGCTTTTAAGAGGCAAAATTAAACGAACGTAGAGGAGCACTATGAAAGTACAAAAATTCGGAATTGTCATTGTTTCATTGTTTGCCGCATCGCTTGCCCACGCGCAATATTGGGCTCCCGGTCCTCCTGGTTTCGGTCCGTCCTGGCCCAGGGGAATGGGACCATACTTTCGCATGGGCGTGGGACCGACGGTTTTCCAGGACAGTCAACTGAAGGATTTTGCCGTTTTCAATTTCAACGGCCCCAGTGCCCGGATCAACTATGACGTCGGCGTGACCTTTAACGGCGCTTTCGGGTGGTCGTTTAACCGGTATATAGGGGTGGATTTTGAATCCGGCTACACCTGGGGCCGTATGAACAGCGGACAGAATTACCAGGTGAATAACTCGAATATGGGCAATGTGCCGTTTCTTGGAAACGTCACCTTGTCACTTCCGATTCGACACACGAACGTCGTTCCCTATATCGGCGGCGGCGCCGGCGGCTCGGATTCGATTTTTGACGCGCATAATTTTACATACAACGGTGCCGGATTCCCATTTGTTGACGGCACGGCATCAGACGTTGTCTTTGCGTATCAGGCGTTTGCCGGTGTACGGTTCATGCTGGGCCCGTCCGTTTCCCTGGGCGTGGGCTATCGATATTTTGCCACCGGTAATCCCACATTCAGTGGTGGTGGTGCGAGCACGGAATTTCAGGGCGTTCGGACGCACTCGGTTCTGTTTACGTTCCAGGCGAATTTTTGATTTCGTAAACCTTCAGCCGTAAGCGCCCGCGTGTTGCGTTTAGTATGGTTGCGTTTCAGTGGCCATACTTGACGCAACACGCAATACACAAATACGCAACACGCCGGGCCTGGGTGAACAATGACGGTTCAAAATTGTATGCTTAAAAGCAATAAAGCCTTCACCCTGATTGAGCTGCTCGTCGTCATCGCTGTCATCGCGATTTTAGCGGCGCTGTTATTGCCGGTGCTGACCGCCGCGCAACGACGGGCGCAACTGATTCATTGCGTGAATAACCTGCACCAGGTCACGCTCGGCAGCTATTTGTATGCGTCAGAAAGCGGTTCGCACGCCGCGTACAATTATAGTTACGATCCCGGCGGGTTATGGATGGGAATGGATTCGCTAAAGAGCCAGCGGAAAGTTTTAATTTGCCCCGCCACCCATCAGCCGGCGCAGCTTAGCGATAACGGCTACGGCGCGGCGGACCTCCCCTGGTCATGGTTTGATAACACCAACCTCATCCTTGGCAGCTACGCCTTCAATGGCTGGCTTTACGACGTCCCCATGTTCGGCGGCCAAGACTATCCGCAGTACATGATGAACAAACAATCCATGATCCAAAAACCGGCGCAAACGCCCGTCTTTTGCGATGCCGTGTGGGTGGATTTATGGCCGCTGGAAACGGACACGCCTGCGGATGATCTCTACGACGGTGTCGGGGAGGATACCGGCATGCAGCGGTGTACGATCGCTCGTCATGCCACTGCGGCGCCAGGGAGTGCGCCCCGCGTCTTCGATGATACCCAAAAGATGCCTGGCGCATTAAACATCGGCATGGCCGACGGCCACGTGGAACTCGTCAAACTTGAACAGCTCTGGCAATGCTATTGGCACCTGAATTGGAACCCACCCACGCCAAGGCCGCAATGAAGCCGACGGTAGGGACGGCGCGCTGCGCCGTCACCGCGCGTAAAGCGCGCGGAACAGCCCACGATACAACGTCCAACGACGCTCATTGCGCCGCTAGACTCGGCGTCTCTACCAGGCATTGCGCATGACAGGCAGCGTGACTATGATGCGCGGGAAACAGCCCCCTGTATCGGACGATGGAACATAAAACCACTATCCTGATCGTTTTCGTGGTCACATATCTTGGAATCGCGATAGGGCGTATCCCGGGATTGAAATTGAACCGCGCGGGCATTGCGCTGCTGGGCGCGATTGCCATGATGTCGTTCGGCAGGGTGACGACGGCACAGGCGGTTTCCTGCATTAACTGGCCTACCATTTGTTTGTTGTTCGGTTTTTTTGTCATTTCCGCACAGCTTCGTCTTTCCGGGTTTTACGACGTGATTGCATTGAGGCTGGCGGATCAACTGAAGCATCCGGCGCGATTTCTTCTCATTCTCATGCTGGTGGCCGGCGGCCTTTCGGCTTTCTTGAACAACGACGTCGTCTGCCTTGTATTCGCGCCGGTCACCGGGGCTGCACTCGTGCGTAAAAACATCAACCCTGTTCCATTCTTAATTGCGCTGGCCATAGCCAGCAATATTGGCGCGGCGGCTACGGTGATCGGCAATCCACAGAACATGATGATCAGCCAGGTAGCCCAGCTGGATTTTGGAAGCTATCTCCTCTGGAGCATCGTGCCAGTCGTTTTTGCTATGACCGCGGCCTATGGCATCATTTGGCTAATGTCCCGCAATCATCTCCAGGCGACAACGGCCACCCAGAGCGTGCCATTGGAGCAAAGTTATCCGTATAACGCGATCCATACGATAAAGGGAATGGTCATTCTGGCCGCGGTCATCGGGCTCTTTTTCTCGTCATTGCCCAAGGAGATTATCGTTCTGGCCGCGGCGGGCATCCATTTGGCCAGCACGAGGTTTCGCACTGAAGAGTTACTGGGCCTTGTGGACTGGCAGGTGTTGGTTTTATTTGTGGGACTTTTTGTGGTCGCCGGTTCATTTCAATCCGCAGGGTACGGTTTGCTGGCGGTTCATTGGCTGGCTGCGGGAGGCTACAACCTGAACGCACCGGTGACCCTGGTATTGACCACAGCGGGGCTGTCCAATTTAATCGGCAATTCCGCGGCGGTCATGTTGCTGCTGAAGATGACGGACCTGACACAGCATTCGGTGCCGTATCTCCTGGCGTTGAGTAACAGTTTTGGCGGCAACCTGATTATCGTCGGCGCCGTGTCCAATATCATCGTTGCGCAGCAAGCGCGTGAGATGAATATTAAAATCGGTTTTTGGGATTTTGCGCGCCTGGGCATTCCGGTAACACTGGTGGCCCTCGCGGCCGTGATTGTCCGGGCGGTTTTGAATTGAAAACAGCATGGATGTCAAACAAGCAACGAGCGCCTACGAAATCTGGCTTGGCAAACAGATTCCACTGATCGCCGCGGACCTGGAATTAAAGCACCGGCGCATGACTGAGGGTGTGTTTCCATTTTTGCGCGCCACATTTTATCGTTGGACGCAATTGTGGAAGGAAAGTTGTCCGGAACTGGTTGCCGCTCCGGTCGTGTTGGCCGTCGGCGACCTGCACGTTGAAAACTTTGGGACATGGCGTGATTCCGAGGGACGATTGGTTTGGGGTATCAACGACTTTGACGAGGTTGGCCAGATGCCGTACGCGGTGGACCTCGTGCGCCTGGCGACCAGCGCCCTGCTGGCTGCCGGTGAAGGAACATCGGCTTGCAAACCCGCTGATGCCTGCGCGGCCATTTTGGAAGGGTATACCGAAGGCATCGAACACGGCGGCCTGCCGTTTGTGCTGGCTGAATGCCATCATGGATTGCGCGCGCTGGCCCAAAATGAATTGCGCGATCCCGTGAGGTTTTGGGACAAGCTGAACCAGTGGCCGCAGGCCGGGAAGGTCCCGGCCGACGTCAAGGCCCTGCTAATGCGGGCGTTGCCCAAATCCGCTGTTCCGGAAAAAATCGTCCATCGTCAGGCCGGGTTGGGCAGCCTTGGACGGCGGCGGTTTACTGTCATAGCGCAATGGTGCGGTGGCTATATGGCGCGCGAAACCAAGGAACTGGTTCCGTCCGCATGGAATTGGATCGACGCGCGGCAGAGCGCGAAAATTTATTATACCACGGTCATTACCCGGTCGGTTCGGATCACGGATCCCACGGTTTTGGCGCAACGGCAATGGCTCGTGCGGCGGCTGGCGCCCGATTGCAGCCGCATTGAATTGAACCAATTGCCTCAAAGGCGGGATGAATTGAAGTTGCTGCGAGCCATGGGCTATGAAACGGCAAATATTCATTTGGGCACACCCAATGCCGCGCGCGCGATCACGGCTGATTTGCGGAAACGTCCGTCAAGATGGCTCTTCAATGCCGCACAGGCCATGGAATGGGCGACTATCAATGATTGGAAACAATGGCGCAAAGGATCTGAGACCCTGGTCAGTGGTGCGAAGCCGGCGGGAAAGCCGGCGTAAGGGCTTATTGCCGCGTGGGGATGGATTCTATGTTTCGGAAAAAATTGATCTAACAAATGCCTATGAGAAAGTGCAATTGTTCCGGTAGTTGTTATCCTCAAAACGATGGTTTTTCCCGGCGCGAATTCCTGGGACTGGTTGGGACCGGCGTCGCGATGTCCCTGGCCGGCCCCTCGGCGTGGGGCGCCTTCGAACTTCCGTCCGACGAACTGGACCGCTGGAGGCGTTCACTCACCGCCGCCGGGGCGCCGCGTATTTATCTATCTGACATACACAAGGACGCCCGCATGCATTTGGGAGGAATCGGGACGGGCAATTTCGAAATTGGCGCGGACGGGCAACTGACTACATGGCAGTTGTTCAACACGTTGTGCGACGGGTATGTGCCGTTCTATTTTGCCATCAAAGCCGGCCAGATCGCCAGGCTGCTTCAAACTGCGGGCGGTCCCGAATGGCCGCGCGTTACGCAGATCGAAATGACGGGCGAATATCCGGTCGCCACGTTGCGTTTTCGTGGCGAGGATTTGCCAGTCCAAATTGAACTGACGGCCTTCAGCCCGATGGAGCCGCTTGACGTGGATTTGTCTTCCATGCCGCTGGCCATTTTCCGGTTCCGCTTGACGAATCTCACTTCCGAGCCGCAATCGGTGTCGCTGGCGACGATGATGACAAATCCCGTGGGGTATGATGCGAAAACGGATATCGACGGCGTTCGGCATCCGAATTTCGGCGGAAATATCAATGAAGTTTTTCGAATGGGACAAACGGCGGGACTGTTTATGCGCGCAGAAGCTGGCGGGCAATCGGTCAAATCGCCCGGGTTTGGGACTTTGGCTTTGGCGACTACCGGTCCGGATGTGACGGCATTGGGGCAATTCGAAGATTGGTCTGAGGCCTGGCAGGAATTTTCGAAGAAGGGATGTTTCTCGGCTATTGAAAGCGCCGTTGTCACTCAATCAATGCCGACGCCCGAAGGCCGCACGATCAATGGCGCAATCGCCTCGGC
The DNA here is from genome assembly GCA_963845665.1 of uncultured Verrucomicrobiae bacterium. Taxonomy (GTDB): domain Bacteria; phylum Verrucomicrobiota; class Verrucomicrobiia; order Limisphaerales; family UBA11358; genus UBA11358. The sequence goes on along the minus strand of CAWJTA010000003.1, from coordinate 265,462 downwards.
GGTTTCGATTCCTGCCGGCGGCATGGTGGAAGTGCCATTTTTTTTCGCATGGCACTATCCGAACAGTTATTACAAAGAGACAGGCGCATGGATTGGCTGCCACTATGCGGCGCAATGGACGGATGCGCGGGCGGTCATTGCCGCTGCCGCCGGCGATCGGGCAGAAGTGGTCGAGCGAACTGAACGTTACCAACAGACTTTTTACGACAGCACGCTGCCTGACTGGATCCTGGATTGTGTCTCTGCTAATTCCGGAATCCTGCGTCACGTCGGCGTCGTCTTTCGGATTGAAAACGGTGACATTTACGGGTGGGAAGGATCAAATGGCTGTTGCGACCCAACCTGCACGCATGTGTGGGGATATGAACAGTCGCTGGCCCGCCTCTTTCCATCGCTGGAGAGAGACATGCGGCGGATTGATTTCAAGCACCAGCAAGGCCCCGACGGCGGTGTCAACAATCGAACAGCCGTCCCATCTCCTCCACGCCCGACTGGAGAGCATCCGTTTGCTGACGGCCATGCCAGCTGTATTCTTAAGGCGTATCGCGAGGCGTTGAATTGTTCCGACGATTCATTCTTCAAGGAATATTGGGCGCATGTGAAGCTGGCCGTGGAATACCTGATCCAGCGGGACGCGACGACAAATGGGGGCAAGCCGTCCGGCGTTTTAACGGATGACCAATGGAACACCTACGACGAAGCATTGCACGGCGTCACCGCGTTCATCAGCGGTTACTATCTTGCTGCCCTCCGGGCCGGCGAAGAATGGGCGCGACGAATGGGAGAAAATGCGACGGCAGATCGCTTCCACGAGATTTTTCAGAGCGGCCAGTCGAAGCTCGTCGAGTTGTGCTGGAACGGCGAGTATTTTCAACAGCATTTGCCGGATTACCTCAACCTGGCGGGTGAAGTCGGGCCTGGCTGCATGTCCGACCAGTTGCTGGGCCAGTGGTGGGCGCATCAGCTTGGCCTGGGCTATATCCTGCCAAAGGACAAGGTCCAATCGGCTCTGAACTCGATCTTCAAATACAATTGGAAATCGGACCTCACTGGCTGGAAATTCGTTCCTCGCGCGTTTGCGGGAGCGCATGACAAGGGGCTTATTATCTGTACCTGGCCGCGCGGCGGCCGGCCGGCACACGTTATGAATTACTCGGACGAGGTTTGGACCGGCATAGAATATCAGGTCGCGGCACACATGATCTACGAGGGATTTCTTGAAGAAGGTTTTTCCATTGTTAAAGGCGCTCGCGAGCGATACGACGGTGTTCCGCGTAGTCCGATTCCGAGAAATCCGTGGTGTGAAATCGAGTGCGGCGGCCATTACGCGCGCGCCATGTCTTCCTGGTCGCTATTGCTTGCGCTGTCCGGCTGGAAATACGACGGCCCGCGCGCTGAATTGCATTTCGCCCCCTGTTATCGCCCTGAAAATTTCAAATCTTTTTTTACCGGCCCGGAAGGTTGGGGAAGCGTTGCGCGGACGCAGAACGGGGACAAACAAAGAGTCAAAATTGCCGTCCAATCCGGCGTGCTGCATCTGCAAACGTTGGAATTGTCCTCAGTTCAGACGGCCAACGTTCAGCCGTTCGTTACTCTAGCGGGCAAAAACGTGCCGGTCACATTCACCGTCGACGGCGAACGTTATCGCCTCAATTTTGGGAATACGCGAATCACGATTAAGGCGGACCACGCATTGGAGGTAATGCTTGGCTGAAGCGGCTTCGCCGCGCGAGGGCACGCGGCCGACAATGAAAATGAAGAAAAATCTGTTCACAATCCTGTTTGTGGCAATGCTTCTGGCCGCGACTGCCAGGGCACAAGTTGCTCCCGGTTACTTTCAAAATCCAATCAACCCCGGCCCCGACCCGTGGATGGTTTATTTTGCGGGAAATTACTATTTGTCCACAACTCAGGGAGACGCAATTCGGATTTGGAAGGCTTCAAGTCTGGCCGCCTTACGCGTTGCCAGGCCGGTTACCGTCTGGACGGATACAAACGCGACGCGTTCCGCCGGAATTTGGGCCCCCGAAGTCCATTTTCTGAATCACCGTTGGTATATGTATTACACCGCCACTTCGAGTGATAATGCCGATGATAATCATCGGATCTATGTGCTTGAAGGCACCGGCGACAGTCCGTTGGGTCCCTACAAATACAAGGCCAGGCTGTTTAATCCTGCAAATGACCATTACGCCATTGACCCGACCGTATTCCAAAATGAAAGAGATGGGCTGCTCTATCTGATCTGGGCCGCGCGACCTGGGCACGTCTTGTATATAGCTCGAATGGCGAACCCGTACACGATTGAAGGCGACGGAGTTTATTTGCCTGCGGACGGATTTGGTTGCGAACACGTGAGAGAGGGGCCGGAAATCCTGCAACGAAATAGGCGGATCTTTTTAATTTATTCGATCTGCGATACCGGGACGCCCGATTATAAACTTGGAATGTTGATTGCGGGTTCGAAATCCGACCTTTTGGATGCCCGTTCGTGGAAACAGTATCCTCATCCTGTGTTGGAGCGGGACGATGACAATCAGGTCTTTGGCCCAGGCCATTGCGGCTTTTTCAAGTCTCCGGATGGGACAGAGGATTGGATTGTTTATCACGCCAAAACCACTTCTGCATACACCTATGCCGGAAGGACAACGCGGGCCCAGAAATTTGGCTGGCGTGCCGATGGCACGCCCGATTTCGGCTTTCCGCTGCCTTTGAGCGCTGTTATCAAAGAACCTTCAAATAATCGGCCGCAGTAGATGGCAGCGCCACGGACGAATTCAGGATGCCTGCCCGGGTGCCGAAGTCCGGGGAAAATAATAATGGAAAAGCCGGCCATAAGCCGGCGTTGCATTTCCCCACTCCAAGGTTTTCTGCGGGTTGATTAAGCTGCTTTTTTTCTTTGTTCCGCTTGCTCCTCTTCCAAATTAACGATGTCGCCGGCGATGTCGTTCAACTTTCCGTCGGCATCTTTTTCTTCGGTCAACGTTTCCTGGAGGATGGTCGAGGCTTTTTCTTCCTTCAAAAGCTTCGCCCACGAAACCAGGGCGCCGTACGCGGCAATTTCGTAATGTTCGACCTTCTGCAAGGCCAGAATCATCGCCGCCTCGCCTTCGTCCTCATCCATGACTTCCTCGCCCTCGGCGATAAGGCCCTCCATGCCGCTGCATTTTTTGCGCTTGGGTGTTTCTTTGAATATTCCGAAGACTTCTTCCAGCCGTTTGGCATGGTCCTGGGTCTCCTCAAGATGTGCTTCCAGCGCCTCCCGCAGTTCGTCGGTTTCCACATCCTTAATGACCTTCGGCAGGGCCTTCAGGATTTGATGCTCCGCATCGTAGGTATCTTTCAGCGTTTCGATAAATGCTTCTCGTAGTGTGCTCATAATTTAAATGGTTATGTTAACGTGCGAGTCCTTTTAGCGGATGCAATGCCAATTCGATTTCGAGGGTAATTTCCAACAATGTTCAGATCGGTGTTAGCAATCTGCACGGTTCGATTCAAAAATCTTCATCTCAATTGCAATGAGAGGCATTCTGCAATTGGTGAGGCTCTTTGCAACGGGCGATCGATGATAAACTGCTGTATTCAGGAAAAGAATCCGTTGGCATTCGCCGTGCGATATGGTTCAACGTGTTTGTGAAGTTTTGCATTTCCCGGCCGAACAATTTTTGAAGAACAAGGAAAGGCAATAATACGATGAAAGCGCTGGTTTACCATGGACCGAAGGAAGTGTGCATTGAAAACGTCCCTGATGCGCGCATTGAAAAACCAACAGATGTGCTCGTTCAAATTACGACCACTAACATTTGCGGTTCTGATCTGCATATGTACGAAGGCCGCACAAACGTTGAAAAAGGCAAAGTCCTCGGGCACGAGAACCTTGGCCGCGTTGTTGAAGTGGGTGAAGCCGTTCAGACCGTCAAAAAGGGCGATATGGTCTGCCTGCCATTCAACATCAGTTGCGGTTCATGCAAAAACTGCGAACGGGGATTGACTGGTTTTTGCCTCACGGCCAACCCCGGTGTAGCCGGGGCGGCCTATGGGTACGCCGGCATGGGGCCCTATAACGGCGGTCAGGCAGAACTTTTGCGGGTTCCCTTCGCGGATTTTAATTGCCTCGTGCTGCCAGAGGACGCCGGGGAAAAAGAAGCGGACTATGTAATGCTCTCGGATATCTTTCCAACCGGCTGGCATGCTACCCGTCTCGCCGGACTTCAACCCGGCGAGTCTGCAGTCATCTATGGTTGTGGCCCAGTTGGGCTCATGGCTGCCCATTCGGCTATGATTCAGGGAGCAAGCAAAGTGATTGTCATTGACCGTCACAAGGATCGTCTAAAACTTGCCGAGGAAATCGGCGCGATTCCACTTGATGATTCGAAAGGGTCGGTAGCAAAAGAGGTCCTGGAACTGACGGGCGGAGGAGCAGATCGGGGATGCGAATGCGTGGGCTATCAGTGCCACGACCCGGCCGGCCACGAAGTTCCCAATATGACCATGAATGCCCTCGTTGAGTGTGTTCGTCCGACTGGCGGCATTGGAATTGTCGGCGTTTTTGTGCCGGAAGACCCGAAAGCGGCTGACAAGCTCGCCAAAGAAGGACAAATCGCTTTTAACATTGGTGAATTTTTTGAGAAGGGCCTGCACATGGGCTCAGGCCAGGCCAACGTCAAAGCTTACAATCGTTATTTGTCCGATTTAATTCACACGGGTGAGGCCAACCCATCGTGGATAGTATCCCATGAGCTTTCTCTCGACGAGGCGCCGGATGCGTACGAGAATTTCGATAGCCGTCATGACGGTTGGACGAAAGTCATTTTGCACCCGGACAGGGAAGCCAAAACTTCAAATGGCCATAACCGGACTCGAGCCAAAAAACGGCATTGAGTATGTGACCATACGGCTCCTGTGGAATAGGCACACTTTCAGCCAGAAGGCGGGCGCGAACCCTTTGCATACGGCGAAAGAAAAGGGCCTTTCCATGACCTAGGGCCAGGTGACCTCGTAGAACTCCTGCGCGTTTGTTAAAGGTGAAGTGAACTGGTAAATGCCTGGGGATATATTTGACACGGTGCCCAGGTTCATCCAATTCGTTAAAGGAAGAGCCAGATTTGTCGTGGCCAGCACGGTGAATGTGGTGCCGGGCGTGTTGGTGAAGGTGAATTGGAACGCGCCGTTGGCCAACACTTGTGCGCCGGTCAATTGCGCCGATACGACGGGCGCATTGGTCTGGGTCACGGAACTCGATACCCCCAGCACATTTAGATGTGCCGTCCGGGGCGAAAGCATGCCGGTATTCGCAGTGAAGGCAAAATTGACGATGCCGCCGTCCGTATTGGTCACCGTGAGCCATGGCTGATCGCTGGTTGGAGCAAACGGCGGCAGGAGATTAACACTCGCTGGCAATATTGGCGGCAAAGCATCGCTACCGGCGGAATAGGATTCCAGCAATGCTGTGGGCTCCACAAAGGCGCGGGGTAATTCCTCGACCATATTGTTACCCGTGTCGGCAATATACAGGTCATCGGCGCTATCCAGCGCAACGCCACCGGGTTGGTTGACGCCAGTTCCGACGAGCGTTATTAAAGTGGAGTTGACAGCGGTCCATTCCTTGATGGCGTTGTCACCGGTATCGGCGATAAAGATATTTCCGGATGCGTCCACAGCCAGGCCGGCGGGTTGGTTCAGGCCGGTGGATACAATGGTGACCAGGTTGCTATTGGCGGGGAACCATTCCTTGATGGCGTTATTGCCGGTGTCGGCGATGTATACATCGCCGAAGGCATCCACGGCGACGCCTTCAGGACCATTTAACCCTGAAACGAGCGTGACCAAATGGGTGCCCCTCGAATAGAAGGATTCCTCAATGGCATTGTTGCCGGGGTCTGCAATATAGTAATTTCCGGAACCATACTCCGCAATGCCATACGGACGATTCAATCCGGAGGTAATAAACGGGACTAGCTCGTTACCGAGGCCCTGATACCAATAATAGACTATGCCGGAGGCTGCGTCGCTATAAAACAGGAGTCCACTGTTATTATCAAACGCCACGCCCGTGGGGTCAACCAGGCCGGAAACAATAGTCTCGATCGAATTTGTCCCCTCCATCCATTCGTCTATCACCTGATCGCCGGCGTCAGCGATGTACACATAGCCTGGGCTATCGATTGTATCCACAGCCACGCCGGTGGGCGCCGCCAGGCCATTCGTGACCAGGGCGGTCAGCGTGGCGGGCGCAGCGACATAAGTAACGCCGGCCTGGGTGACGCTCAATGGCATCGATCCCAATGTCAGCGTACCAGTGCGGGTGGCACCGGGATTGGCATCGAAAGTGAAGATGACATTTGTGGGAACGGCAACCGTGGGATAGCCGACGGGGGGATGTAACCAACCGACGTCCGATGATGCAGTCCAGGGTATTAACGGTGGGCTGACGGCCAGAGTAATACTGTCCGTTCCGGCTGCCGGCCCTTCCAGCAGATTCGTGGTGCCCAGTTCGACGGCGTTCTGAGTGATAGAGATATCGTTACCGAGCAGGATGATGTTCGCTGAGCGCGCTACGCCGGCGTCGTTGGGCGCAATCGAAAAGCTGGTCACGCCGTTGGTGACGCCGGTAATGGCCACCCAGGGCTGATTGCTGGTCGGATAAAGGCCCGGAGCCTGCAGGATGTTAGGCGGCACGACTGGCGGCAAGGCATCATTGCCGCCAGTGAAGGGTTCGGCTTTGGCCACAGGGACAGGGACAATAAATGCACGGGGCAATTCCCGTATGGCAGACTGGCCGGAAGGATAGCCGGGATTGTGCACGATAAACAGATTGCCGGAACTGTCCACTGCAACACCAACCGAAATATCATACGCTGCGACGCTGAGAGCGCCATCCGGAGACCACTCCAGGATATCGCCGGAAACCGACTGTCCCATGAAAACGTTACCCGAGCCATCCACGGCCAGGTTGTAGAGTGCTTGTATGCCATAGACACTGCCAGAAGCGGTGGCCAAAGTTGTCACATTGCCGGTGGCGGGCGACCATTCTTTGAGCTCGCCATTGTCGGTGTCGGCAATATAAACGTTGCCAGCCAAATCCACGGCCACGCCTGAAGGCCGGTTCAGACCGGAGGATACGAGCGTGACGACATTGCTGCTTGCGGCCAGCCATTCCTTGATGGCGTTGTTATAGGTATCGGCGATATAAACATTTCCCGTAGTGTCGAGGGCAACCGCATTAGGGTCTTTCAATCCCGAACCGACCAGCGTCGTGAGGTTGCCATCGACGGCTGTCCATTTCATGATTCTGCCCACTTGGTCGACGACGTAAACGTTGTCCGCACTGTCCACGGCTACGCTGACAGGATCCTCCAGCCCGCTGGAGATGAGGGTGATGACTGTGTCATTGGTCGCAATCCATTCCTGAACCTCGGCTGGGCCATCCACTGCCCAATAAATATTTCCTGCGCTATCCATGGCCATGCCATCCGCAGTCTGCACCCCGTTCATATCCAACGTGATTGGAAATTGAGTGGCGACGACATAGTTGGAACCTGCCTGGGTAACCGTTAACGTTTGATTGCCGATGGTGAGTGTGCCGGTGCGGGTGGCATTGGTATTGGTGTCGAAGGTAAAAAGCAGGTCTGTGTTGCCGCTCTGGTTGGTCGCGCTCAGGTGTAGCCAGGAGGCGTTGGGCGAGGCGGTCCAGGACAATGTGGCCGGATTGACCACGACAATGACGCTGTCGGTCCCGCCAATCGGGCCTTCGACCAGGTTGGTAATACCGAGTTGCAGGGTGCCCGCGCCCGCCTGGGTAATGGCAATGGTTTGTCCCAGCAGTTGAATGTTCGCAGCGCGGGGCGGACCATTATTGGCGGTAAACGAAAAGCTGACCACGCCGTTGGCTGTTCCAGTGATGGTGAGCCATGATTGGTCGCTGGTGGGCGCGAACGGGGTGTTCAAATTGATGTTGGCGGGCAAAACAAGAGGCAAGGAATCACTGCCGGCAGTCACCGGTTCCGATTTAGGGGTGGGGTCCACGAACGCGTACGGCAATTCCTGAATCGTCCCTCCTTGTGCGCCGTTGGCGATATAGAGGTTTCTCGCGCTGTCCACCGCCAGATACTGGGAGTTGTATGCCGCCGCCGGAGGAACCACTGTGGTCTGGGTGTGAGTGATAGCTGACCACCTGGTGATTGTATAGGCCGAGCCACCAGCACTGGGGCCATTGGCGATGTAAAGATTTCCCCCTCCATCCACGGCCAGACCATCGGGGGAGAACGGACCGTAAATTTCATTGGTGAGCGTGATATTGCTGCCGCTTTGGGCGATCCGTTCATTGATCGTTTGGTCCCAGGTATCGGAATAATAGACATTGTTCGCCGCGTCCACCGCCACGCCAAAGAAAAACCCACCGTAAAGGTCGGCCACATCGACCTCCGAACCGTTGGCAGCTACCCATTCGGCAACTCGGGTAATCCCGTATTGTTCCTGATCCGTAACATAGGCATTGCCAGAACTATCCAGGGCGACGCTTACTGGTTGCGATAAGCTCAACAGTTCGGTGAAATTGCCATTGGCGGGCGTCAATCTAAAAAGCCCCTGCGGGTAGGCATTTGCGATAAACAGGTTGCCGGCGCCATCTACCGCTACATCAATGGGATCAAAGTTCGGGTTATAACTACGGATAACGTTCGAGATCGTATCGCTGGCGGGGAACCATTCCCACAGGTTGTTGAAATCGTCCACATAGTAGACATCCCCTGCGCTATCAACGGTAATTCCATTGGCGGGACCCGCCTGACTAAAACCAGTGAGAGTGGTCAGCGCACCGGCCTGCACATATGTGGAACCGGCCTGGGTAACTGTGACCGTCTGGCCGGCAATCGTCAGCGTTCCCGTGCGAGTCGCCCCGGAATTGGTGTCAAAACTGAAAATCACATTGGCGCTGCCGACGCCGCTGGAAGTGACGAGATGCAGCCACGAGGCATTGGCGGTGGCGCTCCAACTGGCGTTGAAAGGGCTGGCACCCATTACCACACTGTCCTCCCCTGAAGCCGGTCCTTCCAGAACGTTGGTGTTTCCAAGTTGAAATTGCGTCGTGATAGTAAAACTCTGGTCGCTGCCATAATTCGTTCCCATGGCATTGGTCGCCACGATTTGGAAATGATATGTCCCGGCGGAAAGACTGCCGAGTGTGCTCGCGCTGGCGGAAGGACTGTAGCTGGCGGCGAAAGTGTTCGCCGCGGTTACATTGCCGTAGCTGGTGGTCAATCCCCAGTTGAACCAGGAACCTGTGGCCAGCCCCTCCGGATTCACCGTGCCGTTCAGAGTCGGCGAAACGCCATTCAATGTTGCCGGTTCTGTCGTCACCTGCGGAGGCGCCGTGATGGCAAAACTCTGGTCCACTCCATAATTCGTTCCGCTGGCGTTGGCGGCTGCAATTTGGAAATGGTACGTCCCGGGCGCCAAACCGGTGAGGGTGACGCTGTTGGTGAAAATGATGTTGCTGCCCGTATAGTTGTTCGTCGCCGTCACGTTGCCATAACTGGTGGTCAATCCCCAGTTGAACCAGGAACGCGTATTTTGCCCTTCCGGATTGACGGTGCCGTTCAGCGTCGCCGAATTGCCGCTCGTAGCCGCCGGCAGCGTTGCCACCTGCGGCGGCACTGGCGGCACCACAATGGTAAAACTCTGGTCGATCCCGTAGTTCGTCCCGGTTGAATTGGTGGCGACAATTTGGAAATGCCAGGTGCCGGGGGAAAGACCGATGAGCGTAATCGTGTTGGTGGAAATGGTATAACTGGCGGCAAAGGTGTTTGTCGCGGTGATGTTGCCGTAAGAGGTGTTCGTTCCCCATCGGAACCAGGAGCCGGAGTTAAGTCCTTGCGGATTTATTGTGCCGCTGAGTGTTGCAGAACTGCCGTTTGTCGTTGCCGGCAGAGTCACTAACTGCGGCGGCTCCTGTAATTGCGCGCCGGAAATGATCCAGGGCGACGGACCGGCGGAAAAAGTGCCCGTGATCGCATTGGTCGTGTAATCGTAAATGTTCGTGCCGATGCCTTCGTTCATCCGGTAATAACTGATCAGCCCCGATTCGGTGCCCTGCAGCGGCTGGTGCATGTAGTTTTGAATCTGCGATGGCGTGAGCGCCGCGTTCCAGAGGCTGACCTCATCGATGTCGCCCGTAAAAAGGCTGTCGCCCTGATAGATTCCCAAAAAGGCAGCCTCGGTGGTGGTGCATGGGCCCGCGGTGCCCGCCCAGACATTGGTCTGCTTCGGCACGCCGTCCAGGTAAATGACGCCTCCCGACGAATTCACGACAAAGGCAGCGTGATGCCACCGACCATCAGTGACCGCGCCAGCGCCCGTGTTTCCGACATGATCGCTGCTGTCGCGGTAATACCATGCGTAGAGCTGTCCGCCGCTGCTGGCCAACTGCCAGCCGTTGAAGCTGCTCGAAACGTAATTTCCCACGAGGGCGCCGTTGCCGGGGCTATTTGTCGGTTCCATAAACCAGCACATGACCGTAAATGGATAGGAATCGTGCGCCGCCTGGTGTGGGATAGTAACGGCCTGGGAGCCGTTGAAGCTCAACGCATAGTCCTGTGCGTTTGTCAGCGGCGCCGATGAATTGGTCCAGGTCACGCCGCTGTTCAATGTGGCGGTGTTGCCATTGCCGGTGCTGTCGAAGGCGTTGGTCCCATTCCCTTCGTCGAAACGCCAATAACCGGCCAGCCCCGGCTCGTAGCCCGAGAGCGGGTGGTTCATGCCGGTCTGGATCTGCACTCGTGTTCGCGCCACGTTCCAGATACTCAGTTCGTCAAAAATGGCATTGGCATAGGCATCGGTGGGAAAAACGCTCCGCCCAATGTAATTGTCGGTGCGGACGATATTCGGCGCGATATTCAGCATGCCGGTGCCCACCGGCGTGCCATTCAGGAAGATCGTTCCATTGGTGCTGTTGCCGGTCGCCGCGAGGTGTACCCATTGGTTCAGAGGCAACTGAGTGTTGGGTGAAAAGAAAGGCGAGCTGTCGTTATTTGTGAATACGCCCATTGCGGGGTCGCCGGTTGTGCTGTCCGACAGCGCTACGTAAACGTTGTTGGTGTTCGGGCCGTCAGAGAAATCAATCAATCGCGACCAGCTATTGATACTGTTCACTTTCACCCAGGCTTCGACGGTGAAATTGCCGGAAAACCAGGTACCATTGGGAACATTGAGCCAGGCATTTGTCGTGCCGTTAAGCGATACGGCTGTGCCTGGTACATTGGTTTGGGATGATGCCTGCAGACAGCAAAAAATGATGAAAAGGAGCGCAAATAGAATACGAGTAAGAGAAGGATAGTCTGATTTCATAGGTTTCCGATCTGAGAACGTTGCCTTCTTAAGCGATTTTATCGTTTATCCTGTCATTTGCAAGACAAATTAGTAGAATAATCAACTATGAAATCTCTTACAGAACATCTTTGGTTCGAGGTACCTAACCGACGCGGATTCGTCAACATCACGGACGTTGTCGAGCGGTTGGTGGCCAAAAGTGGAGTTAAGGAAGGACTGTGCCTGGTGAACGCAATGCACATCACGGCGTCGGTATTTATAAACGACGCCGAGGATGGGCTCTTGAATGATTATGAAGAGTGGCTGGAAAAATTGGCCCCGCACGAACCGACTTCACAATATCGCCATAACCGTACTGGTGAGGACAACGCCGATGCGCATTTGAAACGGCAGGTCATGGGCCGCGAAGTGGTCGTGGCCATTACGAAGGGCAAACTCGATTTTGGGCCGTGGGAACAGATTTTCTACGGTGAGTTTGACGGCAGACGCAGAAAGCGTGTCCTCGTGAAGATTATCGGCGAGTAATAATCCAGGACACCGTACGTGCCTACCGCCTCTTGATCTTCTTGCGTTCAGGGCGTTTTAATGCCACCACTTCCGGGATTTCCCAGCCCATCTTTTCTTCGACAATTTCGCGCAGCGCTATGTCCAACACTCCCATATTTCCAGTACCTGTCACCAGGGGACGGCCTGTCCCCCCGCCGCCGTAGTTAAGTTGTCGAACACGGCGTGAGATCAAATTGACCAGAATGTTTGGGTTGCCAACTTTTTCGAGTGCCTTTTTTAAAAATTCAGGGTTCATGGTTTGTTTTCAGGTATGTTGTTGCATTGTTTGTTTTACGACTGAACGCATACTGCCGATTTTTCAAAGTTTTCACTATGGGGTGTTCACCCTATATAGAATCATCCTACCCCGCGATGGACGCCGCCAATCCGGTGAAGGCTTCGCGCCCCCCCCCCATCAGACGCTCCTGGGTTTCAGAAGCAGCAACATGATTCCTCCGACAAGCGCGATTGCTCCGACGGCAGGCGGAATAAAATGGCTGTGGGTGGTGACAATGTGTAATCCAAGGAACTCGACAGGCTTTCCAGGAGTGGAAAAGTTCAATCCCGAGCGGGCAAGCACCAAAACTCCGAGAGTAATCAAAAGCGCGGCAATGACAGTTTTTGTATTCATAATAAATCTATAATTAATGTTTGGTTGAGGGGGGAGTCGCTCGCGCTTGTTACAACGCTCTCCTGCCGGATATGATTCTGAGCAAAATCATTACGACGGCAATGATGAGGAGGACATGAACAAACCCGTGGATTGTTGTGCCGGTTACCAGTCCCAGCGCCCATAAGACGAGCAATATTAGAGCAATGGTGTATAACATAAATTCTTTTCGGTTTGAGTTGCCGGCTCGCGCTCCATCGTGCCAGCCGGCAACAGTTATTGGTTTACATGTCGCCTGCCGGCGCGGCGATAGTCATGTTGTTGATCACCCTCGTCACGCCGTTGATGTCGGTGGCGAGTTTGGTGACGAGACTTTTTTCGGCGGGGTTTGCGGAAATGCCGCCCACAGTGACGACGCCATCCGTCGTTGAAACCGAGGTATGCATGGCGCTGGTCGAGTGATGCGACATGAGTGACGATTTGACTTCAGCCGTAATGGAGGCGTCATCAATTTTGTCGCCGATGGTTGCGTCCGGCGCAGCCGGAGTCGCGGCGATGGTCATGTCATTTTTGACTTCTTTGACATTATCCACGTCTTTGGCGTATTCGGTGGTCAGTTCTTTTTGGGCCATGCTGGCTGCCACGCCTTGCAGGGTTACAACGCCGTTATCCGTATAGACGGAAGTTCCGGCGGCGCTCACATTGCGATGGAATAGCAGCGCGGTTTTTACTTTCATAGTGATCCAGGCGTCCGAATGTTCAGCGGGTTGTTTGCTGCTGATTTGCAGCTCATTGTCCACATTTTTAACTCCGGGCAAGCTTGCCACGGTGTTTTCGGCCATGGATTTTTGAGATTCATCGGCGACCGTTCCGGTGAGAGTGACGGCGCCGTCTTTAGATACAGTTGTAATCGAATCATCCTTGAGACAGGTTTTGAACACATAGGAGTTTGCGGCGGACGACTCGATACGGTTGTCTGTATCGGAGGCGCGCGCGGACACGCCTGTAACTAACATTGTGCCTGCGACCAGTGCGAACGTTGAGGGTAATATCATTTTCATTTTTATTCTTTCAGTTGTTTCTGTTGCTTATGGCTTTTTAACACTGAAGACATAGTGCTCGATGGGCTGGCCTTTATCTATGGGGTGTAACCCTACCGCAATTTGCGGCCAGGTTCGGCCAGAAGGGATCAAGCTGGCGGGAAAGTATTTATAATTCTCTAATCCTTTTAAACAACGACCATCACCGCGCACAGCAGAAGAACCTTTGTTTCTGTGCAATTAGAAGAAATTGTTTTTCTCAAAACTCGCTGCGCGCATAAGTTTGAAGCCATCGGGTTGCAGATAGCAATAATTAGGTCATATCGTCGTGCGATCATGTCCGTTCATGATCTTCCGCCGGCAAAACGTGCATGGATTGCCCGTCCTTTTTCTCTGCAACAGCAACCGCTGCCGGTTGTGAACTTATTGCTTCTTTTTTTTCGACAATTAAATGAGCGGCAGCTCAATTGAAAATGTTGCGCCCTTGCCTTTGCCCGGACTGGATGCGCGAATCGAACCGGAATGTAATTCAACAAGCGTGCGTGAAATCGCCAGCCCCAATCCCAGGCCGCCCAAATGATGAGAGCCTTGTGAAAATGCGCCAAAAATATGCCCAATTTCGTCTGGATTCATTCCAATCCCCGTGTCGGTGATATTAATCAAGATTTTATCCCCGGGAAGCGTTTGGCTTTCAACGAGGATTTGACCGCCTTCGAGAGTGAACTTCACCGCGTTCCTCAATAGGTTCCAAAAAATCTGGTGAAGACGAACGGCGTCGCCGAAAACTCTATGGCTGTCGGCATGAAGCTGAAGTCCAAGCAGAATTTGTTTTTTTTCAATTTCATCGAAGACCATCGAAACGGCGTCATTCAAAATATCATGAACATCCAGTTCCGATTGATTGAGCACTAATTTGCCGTGGGTGATGCGGGTCAGGTCCAGCAAATCGTCTATCAGCCGCGCTTCCAGTTCAACGTTTTTGCGGATTGTCTCGAAATCCGCCCTGGTTTGCGCCGGCAAATGAGGATCGTTCGCCGAATCGCTGGCCAGGAGCAACACGGGGTTGAGCGGTGTCCGCAGTTCGTGCGAGAGCACTGCCAGAAAGTCATCCTTGGCCCGATTTGCCGCCTGTTCCCGCGCTAAAGTGTCCGCCAATTCTTTTTCAAAGCGTTTGCTTTGGGTGACATCGCGGGCGATTTTCGACGCGCCGACGATTTCGCCCTGGCTGTTTCGGATGGGAGAAATCGTCAGGGAAATATCGAGCAATGAACCGTCTTTGCGGCGGCGTATAGTTTCGTAATATTGGATGGCTTCCCCGTGGCGAATGCGTTCCAGGAGGGCAGGCTCTTCATCGGCGTGATCCGGCGGAATGAGCATTGTCACCGGCTGGCCTACCGCTTCCTGTTCCGTGTAACCAAACAACCGTTCCGCGCCCTGGTTCCAACTGGTAACGACGCCGCTTAAATCTTTGCTGATAATGGCATCTTCAGAGAACTCGACGAGCGCGGCGAGCCTGGCGCGCGCCTCCTCCGCCCGCTTGCGTCCGGTGATGTCGTAAAAGCAATTGATTGCGCCCATTACTTCTCCCCGCTCATTCTTGAGCGGACGAATATTAACAACCACGGTGATGCGTGAGCCATCGGGCCGCTCAATTTGCACTTCCGCATCGTGGGCCGCGGCTATTTTGCCCGAGACGACCTCCGCCATGGGACACACGTCGTGGGGCATATAACTGCCGTCCGGACGGAACATTTTGAAGGAGCCGCAAAATCGATCGTCGGTGTCCCCCCGCGCCGGTTGGCGGCCCCACAATTCGGTGGCGTGGGGGTTGAAGTTCTGAATCACGCCCGAGGCATCAACGGTATAGACGGCCACGGGATTCAATTCGAACAAGGTGCGATAGCGTTCTTCGCTTTCGCGCAGCGCGGCCCGCGATTCCAGCCGCTCAGTCACATCTTCGATCGACAGGAGAATCATGGCCGGCGATCCATCATCCAGATTCAGCCGCCGGGCGTTGAGCATCATCGTGCGACTTCCAATCTCCGGGAAGCTATGCGTCACCTCGAAGTCGTTGAAGAAACTGTTCCGGGGCAAAATCTCTTCGAGCATCGCGCGCAGTTTTGGAATGTTCCACTGGTGATTGCCCAGCTCGTAAATCAAGCGGCCTTCCGTCTTGTCAGCCGGGACTTTGAAGGTTTTATAAAACGCTTCGTTCGCACTATTTACCCGCAGGTCGCCACGCAGGACAATGAACGGATCGCGCGCGGTCCGAAGGGTGGCCTCCGCATAATCGCGCGCGCCTTTTATTGCCCGCTCGGTTCGTTTGAGGGCGTCAATGTCCACGAACACGAGCACCGCGCCGTCAACTTTCTTGTCGAGGGTCATGTAGGGGTGGCCGCGCAGACAAAACCAGCGGCCGTCTTTGTCCCGTGCTTCGCATTCGCGCTCATGCACGGTATCAATGACGTCGCGGCAGAAGGCTTCAAGGTCCAGCGGGGAAGCCGCCGCGGAGCCGCGCGCTGCCGGAACAAAATTATGCCGGAAATTGCCGATGGGCTTCCCCACGTCGGCGGCCAGCAGATGGAATTGTTTCTCGGCCGCAGGGCTGAAACGGCGAATGGCGAGGTCCCGCCCGACCAATATCACTGAAAGCCTGGTCGAAGCCTGGAGATTATTCAGGTCGGCGTTAAGGCGGCTGAGTTCGGCGTTGCGATTGGACATCTCCTCATTAACGGTGGTCAACTCTTCGTTGGTTGATTCCAATTCCTCCTTGGAGGTTTCCAATTCTTCGTTGACGCTCTGGAACTCTTCATTGGCGGAGGTGACTTCCTCGTTGGAAGCCTGGAGTTCCTCGTGGGTGGCCTCGTGCTGTTCCTGGACGGCTTGAAGATAATCGCGCGTCTCAGCCAGCTCGCGCTCCAACTCGGCGATGCGGCGGGTTTCTTCCCGTTTGTTGGCAAAGCGCCGTGTGCTCAACACGCCGGTGGATTGTCCGCCAGCCGACGCGCCGGGAATGGTATCACTTGTCTTTTCAGCATCTTCAAACAGCACCAAAAAGCAGCGTTCTTTTAGATTCTTGAGCGGCACGACCTGGATGTTCACCTTTTTAATCGTGCCATCATGATCGAACCGCACGTTTTCCCGGCGCGCTATCTTGTTCTGCTTCCTCGACTTGATGATGGCGGCGCGCAACGGCAGCATCAAACCCTCCCGCGCCATTTTCAGCAGGTCGAAACTGGCTTTGCCCGAAGGCGGCTGAAGGTACACACTGGTCGGCCCGCGAAACTGAAGGATCTGCGATTCATCACTTATGAGCACGCTGGGAGGCGCGAATTGATTCACGGTCACGCGGTCGGCTTCGATCTGGGCGCTCAGTTCGACCCGAAAGTCTTCCGGCCTGCCCGAAGGCGAGCCCGTCCGCCTCGTCGAACGTGGAGCGCCGCCCGCTTCTACCGGCCGCTTTTTCATCGGCAGATGAAACGCCGGAGTCTGCGCCGATTTCCGGGAGTAAATTTTTTGTTTTTTGTCCACCGCTTCGAATAAGTCGGTGAAGCCGCTGATCGCTTCCGACGCCCCCAAAAACAGGAACCCTCCGGGCTTGAGCGCGTAATGAAACGTCGGGAGCGCCTGTCTCTGCAAATCCGGTTCAAGATAAATCAGCAGGTTGCGGCAACTGATAAGGTCCATGCGCGAGAAGGGCGGGTCGCCAATCAGATTTTGCCGGGCGAAAACTACCATCTCGCGCAATTGTTTGGCGATGCGATAGCCGCCTTCCTCCTCGACGAAGAAGCGCCGCAGCCGCTCCGGCGAGACATCCTGCGCCAGGTTCCTGGCGTAAAGCCCGTTTCGAGCCCGGTTCAGCAGTGCGTCATTGAGGTCGGTGGCGAAAATTTGCAGTTTGCGCAGGCGCGGAAATTTTTCCGCCTCCTCCATGAACGCCATCGCGATGGAATACGCCTCCTGGCCGGTAGAGCAACCGGAAACCCAAACCCGAAACGTATCGTCGCTGCGCCGTCGAAGCAGCCTTGGAAAAATATTGCGCTTGAGAATCTCAAACGCCTCCGGATTGCGGAAAAAACTTGTCACGTTGATCAGGCAGTCCGAGTAAAGCGCTTCAAGCTCTTTGGCGTTTCCCCGGAGGGAATGGGCGTAGGATTCCAGCGTTTCTATTTTGCTTAATACCATGCGCCGGGTAATGCGCCGCTGGATGGTGGCGGATTTGTAAAGCGAAAAGTCCACGCCCGAATGGCTGCGAAGCAGCAGCAGGATTTTCTTGTAGGCATTTTGCTCAGGCTCGCCCGCGGCTTCATCCGGACCGCTGGAAATTTCGTTCGGGCCTTTTCTATTCGTAGCGGCGCGGTTGTGCGAGCCCGTTTTCTGCTTCTCATTCGAAGAAGGGAGAGAGGGGCCGGGCGCGCGACCCGCGACAAAGGGATGCCTGGCAATGCGCGCAAGCTCCCCGGCTATCTTCTCAGGTGGAAAAACAAAATCCACGCAGCCGGCGGCTACCGCGTTGCGTGGCATCGAATCGCATCGGGCCGATTCATCCTGCGCGAAAGCAATCCCGCCTTCGGCTTTGATGGCCTCCAGTCCAATCGTGCCGTCGGTCGCCGTACCGGAAAGAATGACGCCGATGGCCCGCTCACGCTGGTCCCGTGCCAGCGACTCGAAAAAGAAATCAATGGATCGGGACGGCATGCGCCCCGGCGGGCGCGGCTGGAGTTTCAACATTCCCTGTTCGATGGCAAGGCTCGTATTGGGTGGAATGACATAAACGTGGTTGGCTTCCACCCGCAGATTGTTTGTGACCTCGAGCACCGGCATCCGGGTCACGCGCGCCAGAAGCTGCGTGAGCGCGCTTTCATGCTGCGGATCAAGATGCTGCACCAGCACGAATCCCATGCCCGTGTCAATCGGCAGATACTTGAGCAATTTCATGAATGCCTCCAATCCGCCGGCTGACGCGCCAATACCAACAATCGGGAAGGACAAGGGCTGATTTTCTAACTCGAGTTGCACGGGGTTTCTGTCCAGAGCGCCGACAGTTTTGCTGCCTGGCTGCATGGCGAAACATTTGGCCGAAGGCCGCGTTTTCAGCAAACGGATTGATCGAATTCTTTTCATAATTATGAATGTTTCAGGGCGAACCAAATGGAAGATCACATCGGACTGCAATCTCTGAAACCTTCTCGTTCACAACAGGCGAAATTTTTGGTTATCGTGTTTGTTCCTTTTTCGGTCTGCCTCATTGCAACCGAAATAGTAAGCGGGCACGCCGGTTCTTACCATAGGGTATAACCCTACCGCAATTTGCGGCCAGGTTCAGCCGGGAGGGATCAAACCGGCGGATGTCTTGCGGCGTTTCCGGTTCTTCGCCATCAAAGCATTTATGATGCTTCAACTGTTCTCCGAGATCACAGGATTCAATGACAAGAAACTTTTCAACGCACGCACGGTAAAAAAGAGAGCCGGACACTACCCCGGCTCCCCATGAGAACTGGCCGCTAAATTTCGGCCCTTTTATTTACTCCCTATGATTATAGTTTGTTTAACGGGACTTACAATGGGGCGTTGACCTTATACGCGCCGTTAGAATTCAAGAAGCGTGCGGGTGTAAAAAAGCAGGCCGGAACTCGGTAGATCCCGGCCTCTTTGGGGATAATTGGCGCTTTTTGATAGCGCCGGGAAGATTTTTAAATGGTCATTCGAATTTCTTTATCCATCTTTGGAGCGGGATCACAATGCTCCAGGGTTACAAGGACCGATAGAATCAAAGTTTTGTCTTTCAATGTGGCGAGTATAATCCAAGTGAACGCGCGGAAGCTATGGGGTGTAACCCGACCTTGCTTCTTGCCCCATGATTATCACGCTTTCATATTTGTATCTGTGGTATAACTGTAAATCACGATATTAGCGGCAGACCAGGCCGTTTGCCGTTTGGGTATAACCTTGCCGCACATTTGCGAGCCGAGTCCCGCCCATCATTTCTCCAGGGCTGCTCCCGATACTCCCTCATCCTGCACCAGCGACCATTCGCTGTCCGGATTATACTCCTTCATTTTTCCCGCAATTCGGGGAGTCTTCTCCCCTAAATTTTGCTGATAAACTTTGCCATCCTGAGCGACGATAAAGGTCATTATGCCCGACTGGGCCCAATTCTCCGGATAAGCCACCAGCGCAAATCCCCCCGTCAAGTTACCCTGGCCCAGGTAATTCATTTTCCCGCCGGACGCAGCGTCCCCCTGCCGGGTCAGAATTCTGAAATAATAACCGTGAAACGGTTGTGGCCCCGCGCCATCATGATGGTGATAGCCTTCCACATGAGCTTCCGCCACCGAAGGTCCGAATGGGCTGGCCGGTTCATTCTCCATCACAGGCCAATAGAGGCCATCCTTTTTCCCGGGTGTGCTTTTGAATTTCAGGGCATATTCCCCTCCGTTCATGCCGGCATACTGCCGTTGTGCTATTACGTAAGCGCGACAAACGCCGATGGCATGGAGTTCGTCCTTTCCGATGTGCCGGTTAATGATCTCCTCCTTGCCAGCCGCCGTGTCAAAAAACCATTGACCGTTCGTTTCGACGAGTGGAATGGGCATCGGCCAATTGTTCGTGCCGACCTCCAGAGTGATTTTGTCGCCACCCACTTGCACAAGATTGCAGCTCTGCGCCATGGCGGTGGCAAACCTCTGCGCATTGTTTGCGTCCTGCACCCTGTCGCCGGTTAAAAGTTCCCGAACGTCCGGGCCAAAAATTTCGTTCAAGGCCGCTGTGTCTTTGGCCTGGGTGGCCGACTGCAAGGCTTTTACGGCTTCAGTCGGCGATGCGAAGAACTGTTGTACCGGATTCGGTGACGCGTCATTTGGCCCGGTCGCATGAAGGCTAAAAGTGCCACAGGCGCCCGTCAATAATGCGGCGGTCAAAAGACTGTCAAAACGTGTAAATTGGTTTGAGAATTTCATAAAATTGTTAGAGCTATTGTGCAATGAATTCCGCGGTTTATCGCCTTTCCCCGCCTCCGCCACTGTGCGCTGCTGCGCGGCTTTCCACTCCGCGCCGACTATAAGTATGCACGTCGCGCCCCCGGTCATAGCCGCCGCCAAAAAGGACCACATCAGGCGCCGGGTCCACGACTACTCCGCCGCCATAACCTCCGCCTACGAACCCCACACATCCACTGGTTAAAGCCGACAGCACAGCAATGGCCAACCCAATCTTGATTCGCTGTTCACGAAATACTACCGGGCGCGCATTTATGGCTGATCTAATACTCTGTTTAATATTCATCGCGATAAATAATACCATTAGAAACTTTCACACTGATATTGGGTATTCACCCCATATACAGATTCAAGCAATTACCGGATGTTTTTTGCGTATCCCTGAGGCCCGCCAAAGTGGGCATACCGACATGAAACAAAAATTCATCAGACTGTCGCGACGCTATGTGACGGCACTGCGTAAATATCTTAAGGCGGGTGCTCGGGCGAGTTTGCAGCCGGCGTTAAGGCTGGGACGCCAGGCGGCCGCCCTTGGGCTGGAGACGCGTGAACTGGCCCGGATTCACGAACAGGTGCTCGCCACCCGCAAAATCTCCAAACGCAAAGACGGATCGGCCAGGCGAGCGGAGATTTTTTTCACCGAGGCCATCACGCCAATCGTGGAAATGCGCCGCGCCGCGCGGCAAAGCAAATATGAATTAAACCGGCTGGATGGGACTTTGGATCGGCGCACTGCGGAACTGGCGGCTGCAAACCGCCGGTTGCAACGGGGCATCGCCAAACGCAAAAGCCTGGAGGCCGCGCTCAAGAGAAGCAATCAACGTTATGCCAGGCAGTTGAAAAAGTCCCTGCAACGACAGCAAGGATTGCAGCAACTGACGCACCGGGTCCTGGCAGCGCAGGAGGTTGAATGCAAGAAGATCAGCCGTGAACTTCAGAATGAAATCGCGCAGACGTTATTAGGCATTAATGTGCGGCTATTTTCGTTGAGACAGGAGGCCCGGAAGAACACCAGCGGACTGAAGAATGAAATCGCCGGCGCACAACGTTTGGTGACAAAGTCGGCGAAGTTTGTGCAAAGGTTCGCGCGCGAACTCGATAGTGCCAGTGAGGCACAGCGATCGACTCATCGAGGCACTCGGAAAGATACGACGGCGACCCCGCTGGCGCCGAGGTTTGCAAAGCGAACATGAAGACGAAATCTTTCGCGAGCGGATCGCACCATGCAACATCTGCCGGTGGCGGCGGCCGAACGGAAGTGGCCGGGAGACCACCAATGATGGCGGCGCAACCACTAACAATGCATGTAACGCCACACTTTCCAGCCAGGATTAAAGCTGCGATAATCCAGTGCGGGAAATAGCAGTATGAAAGAGAAATCTTCATCGTCACGCCGAATGAACAATACGACCAGGGTTGTGCGCAAGACCGCACCTGGCGCGTCGTCGGCCGTTTATTCGTTCCCCATCATCGGCATCGGCACTTCCGCCGGCGGACTCGAAGCATTGGAACATTTTCTTGTGCACGTTCCCAGGAACAGCGGCATGGCATTTGTCATCGTCCAGCACCTGGATCCGACGCGCAGAGGCATCATGCCTGAACTGCTTCAGCGCAACACCGGCATGAAAGTCATCCAGGTCAAGGATCGTACGACGGTTCGGCCGAACTGCGTCTATGTAATTCCACCGAACAAGGACATGTCGATCCTGCACGGCGTGCTCCATCTTCTCGAACCGGCGTCACCGCGCGGACTGCGTCTGCCGATTGATTTTTTCCTCCGCTCGCTGGCGCAAGACCGGCAGGAACACAGCATCGGGGTGATTCTCTCCGGCATGGGATCCGACGGCACGCTTGGTTTGCGCGCCATCAAAGAGAAAGGCGGCATGGTCCTGGTGCAGGACCCCACGACAGCCAAATTTGACGGCATGCCGCGCAGCGCGATAGATTCCGGGGTGGCGGATATCGTGGCCTCCGTGGACGATCTACCGGACCGGATCGTTACCTATCTGCGACGCGCTCCGCTGGTTCGCACTTCCGAACTGACATTGGGAGACAAGACGCAGAGCGCCCTGGAGAAGGCGATTATCCTGCTGCGCACGCACACCGGCCACGACTTTTCGTTCTACAAAAGCAACGCCCTCTACCGCCGCATCGAGCGGCGGATGGGCATCCACCAGATTGACAAGCTTGCCAATTATGTTCGCTACCTGCAGGAGAATTCGCAGGAACTGGATTTGCTTTTCAAGGAGTTATTGATCGGCGTGACGGGTTTCTTCCGCGATCCGGCCTGCTGGGAGGAGTTGCGCAAAATCATTCTTCCCGCGCTCATCGCCAGCCGGCCGAATGGCCACGTGCTGAGGGCATGGGTGGCCGGTTGTTCCACCGGCGAGGAAGCTTATTCGCTGGTCATGTTGTTCAAGGAGGTAATGGACGAGCTCAAACCCCTGAAAAAAATCACGTTGCAGGTTTTCGCCACCGACCTTGACAAGGACGCGATTGACAAGGCGCGTCAGGGCGTCTATCCCGAAAATATCTGTACGGACGTGTCGCCGAAGCAAATGAGCCGGTTCTTTAAGAAAGAAGAGCATGGTTGCCGGGTGACGAGTGAGATACGGGAGATGGTGGTCTTCGCGCCGCAGAATCTCATAATGGATCCGCCATTCACCAAGCTGGATATATTGACCTGCCGCAATTTGCTGATTTATCTGGCGCCCGAGATGCAGAAGAAACTCATTCCGCTGTTTCACTACAGCCTGGCTCCCGGTGGCGTCTTGTTTCTTGGCGGCGCGGAAACCGTCGGGACTTTTGCGGACCTATTCACGCCGCTAAATAAAAAATTGCGTTTCTTCCGACGGACGGACTCCGTGACGCGTTCAGAGCCAGTCGAATTTCCCTCGTCGTTTGCGGAGCCGTTGCCTAACAGGGCAGAAGTTTATCCCGTGCCCAAACCGGCCGCCAGCTTCCAGTCCCTGGCGGATCGGTTAATTCTGGAACATTACTCTCCGTCAGCCGTGCTCGTGAATGAGAAGGGCAACATCCTTTATGTGAGTGGCCGCACCGGCAAATACCTTGAACCCGCCGCGGGCAAAGCCAACTGGAATATTTTCGTGATGGCTCGCGAAGGGCTGCGTATCGAGCTGGGCGATGCCTTCCAAAAGGCCCTTGAGCGTGACGCGCCGGTGGCGCTCCGTGGCCTCAAAGTCGAGAGCAATGGCGGGAAGCATTTCGTGGATGTTACCATCCAGCGACTCACGGGACCAGAGCCGTTGCACGGAATGGTGATTGTCGTATTTACCGAGGCGACTGCCCCGCTGGAAACAGAGCTATCACGCCTCCCGCTGAAAGCCGGAAAAAATCCAGCCCACAATGCCAGGCTGGAGGAACTCGAACGCAAGTATCAGCAGGCCCGCTTCGAAGCGCAGACCGTCCGCGAGGAAATGCAGACCGCGCAGGAGGAACTCCGCTCCACCATTGAGGAACAGCAAGCCACGAACGAAGAAATGCAGTCCACCAACGAGGAACTCACGACCTCCAAGGAGGAAATGCAATCGCTGAACGAAGAACTGCAGACCGTCAACAGCGAGATGCAGGTCAAGATGGACGAGTTGGCGCGGTCCAACAACGACATGAAGAACCTTCTCAACAGCACAGACATTGCCACGCTGTTTTTGGACAACGACCTCAATGTGCGACGCTTCACGACGCAGGCGACAAAAATCATCAAGCTTATTCCCGGCGACACCGGGCGTCCCATCACCGACCTTGCCTCCGAGCTGCTCTACCCGGAATTGGCGCAAGATGCGCACGAGGTATTGCGGAAGCTGGGCTTTTCGGAAAAGCCGGTCAGCGCGCGTGACGGCCGCTGGTTTACCGTGCGCATCATGCCTTATCGCACGCTTGACGACCGCATTGACGGCGTCGTGATTACCTTCACGGACATCACCGCAGCCAAGTCACTGGAGGCGAAGTTGCGGGAGAAGCACGCTGTTCTGGAAAAGAAAGTCGCGGATAAGACGATGGAACGGGCCAAAACCAGCAAGTCTACGCCGTTGGATGAGACCGCTCTCAAACGAAACAAGGCCGACCGGAAATCGCGGCGATCCCACGAATCATGAAACGTCCCGCGATGCAAATCAAGCCAGCTCCATCAGCCAAAACTGCCGGGCGACGCAGTCGCGTTGAATTGGGAGACTCTGGCGCCCGGCGTGAACGCGGTACAAAGATGACTGAACTTTATCGCAACGCCGAAGCCCTGCTGCGGAAACAGAACAAGAACCAGAAATCGAAGGCCGAAAATCCCAGGTTCACCGTGGACGTCCACCGGCTGTTCCACGGATTGCAAGTCCACCAGGTTGAACTGGAGATGCAGAATTCCGAACTTCAGGAAGCAAGGAACAGGATGGAAGCATTGTTGGAAAAATATACCGACCTCTACGATTTCGCACCCGTCGGCTATTTGTCTCTGGATGAACGGGGACAGATCCTGGAAGTGAATTTGACCGGCGCCGCGTTGCTGGGCCCCGGACGTTCATGGCTTATCAACCGTCGCTTACAATCTTTTGTCACCCCGGCAAGCCGTCCAGTCTTTCTCGCCTTTCTAAAACGTGTTTTCGCCGGAGACGGAAAACAGGTTTGTGAGGCAGCGCTGCTGCGCGAGGACGGCACCTCGTTTTGGGCGGACTTCCACGGCAGATCCGCCGCCCCTGTTGACGGTCCGCAGAGATGGTGCCGCGTGGCGGTCTCGGACATCACCATTCTCAAGCGGGCGGAGGAAGCGCAACGCCGCTCGGACGCGTTGGAATCCTCAAACAAAAAGTTGTGGCAGGAAATTGTCCGGCGGAAACTGACGGAGAAATCCCTCCGGGAAAGCGAGCAGCACCAAAGCAAGCTGTTGGACGAGTCGCGCCACATGCAGGAACAGTTGCGGCAATTGTCCCGCCAGATTCTCTCGGCGCAGGAGGATGAACGAAAAAAAATCAGCCGGGAATTGCACGATGTCATCGCCCAGACTTTGACCGGCATTAATGTGCGGCTGGCGGCCCTGAAAAAAGAGGCCGCGCTCAACACCAGGGGACTTGACCGCAACATCGCCCGCACGCAACGGCTGGTGGAAAAATCGGTGAACATCGTGCATGAGTTCGCCCGCGAATTGCGCCCGGCGGTGCTGGATGATCTGGGACTGATTCCCGCGCTGCATTCGTTTGTTAAGCTTTTTTCCAAACGGACACGCATCCGCGTTCACTTGAAGGTCTTTGCGGGAGTCGAGCAATTGGACGCCGCCAGACGCACGGTGCTGTTTCGCGTGGCGCAGGAGGCGCTGACGAACGTTTCCCGTCATGCGCAAGCCAGCCGGGTGGAAGTGAGCATTCAAAAACTGCCCGACGGCATTTGCATGAAAATAAAAGATGACGGCAAATCCTTTCACGTAGAACGCATGATGCAGTTCCGCGGAAGAAAGCACCTCGGATTGCTCGGCATGAGAGAACGCCTGGAGATGGTCGGAGGCAGTTTTAACGTCGAATCCGCGCCGGGCAAAGGCACCACGATCACGGCTCAAATTCGGCCCGGCAATGGACGCGCGGGGAAAGAATCGCCGATGGGGCCCACTGAAACCAAATCTTGAATTATTATGAAACGAATTACTGTTCTGCTGGCGGAAGACCACACGATCGTCCGTGAAGGGTTTCGGAAGATGCTCGAACTCGAAACGGACCTGGAAGTGGCGGGCGAAGCCAAAGACGGGCGCCAGGCGGTTGCCCTGGTGAAAAAACTCCGGCCTGCCGTGGTGTTGATGGACATTGCGATGCCCCTGCTCAACGGCCTGGAGGCCACGCGGCAGATTCTTAAAGCCGCCCCCGGCACCAAAATACTCATTCTCTCCGCGCACAGTGATGACGCATATGTCAAAAACGCGACCGAGTCAGGGGCGATGGGATTTCTGCTCAAGCAAACCTCTTCCCACGAAGTGTGCCAGGCAATCCGGGAAGTACATCAAGGGAATACATTTTTCAGTTCCTCAGTTTCGATGCGTCTGCGTCGTCTCAATCCGCAACCGGGCGGCCGTGCCGGGCGGCTCAACAAGAAAGCCGCCTGCCTGACTTCACGCGAGATGGAAGTGCTCCAGCTCATCGCCGAGGGGGAGGCCAATAAGCAAATCGCGGCGGAACTGGGCATCGGCATCAAGACCGTTGAAAAGCATCGCGAGCACCTCATGCAGAAGCTCGACATTCATGATACCGCCGGACTCACGCGCTACGCCATCGGCGCGGGCATCATCGAAAGCAGCGTGCAGTTGACCATCGTTTAACAGATCAGGTCGTGAGGGTGAGAAGAATGTCAGCGTACCACGCGCAGTTCAGTCCCAGGGTTTCATCGAGTTGCAAGTCGCGGCCGCCCATATCCATGCGAGCGGAATGCACTCCAAGCAGCTTCCAGTGCATTTGCCCATCCGAGCCGTTTTGCATCACTACCGGCGCGCCACTGGTGCCGCGGTGCGTTCGCGCATCGGTGAGAAAGTAACCCAACCCCTGAAAACGGAGGCCGAAGGATGAGGCAATCGCTGCCTGCCGCACCACGGGCAAGTGGTGCAGTTCATCGTGGAATCCCAGGGGAAAGCCGACAATCAGCAGTGAAGCGCCCACTTCCACCTCTTCGAGGGAGCGCTGGAGGTGCGAGGGCGTGAAGCACTGCAACGCGACTGTCCTGGGCAGCGCCGCGCGTTCCAATTCAATCACCGCCACGTCGATCTCGCCGCCCGTGTCTTTGCCGTGGCGCCAAATACTCTTACCCTCACGATACAGCAGCACCGATAGACCAATCGAACGAGTGAGGTTCTTGATGTCGGTATGGAGTTCGATTTCTATGCGGTCGGGGAAGTGATTGCCCGGTTCGTCGAGTAAAACGTGCCGGCTCGTCACGAGGAACAGCCGGCCCTCGCGCTCGAAGAAGAAGCCGCTCGCGCCGGTAAGCGGACGTTTGCCGTCAAAGGTCGAAACCCGGGTGGTCGTCAGCAGCAGCGGTTCAATCATAGACGTTGTTGCCAACTAATATTCAAACGGCGGTCGCCGGAATGTCTCATTGAATATATTAATTCGTCAGAATGAGACGCATCAAAAGGATCGTTCCCGTTGACAGGCCAATAATTATTCCTCCGCCCAATGCGTCAAATTTAGCCTCCGGCGCCTGATGCCTGTGCCGAACCGGAGCCACTAACGTGTGGAAGCCGCTTCGGTTCTTCTGCCGGAAAACCGTTTTCATGGGCTTATGCGCAGGCATAAAATCTATAACACTGTCGCACCGTGCCTCGAAAAATCTATGGGGTGAACACCCCATAGCACCCATCTGCTATTCCGCTATGCTGTTGTGGTGAACAGGCAGTTGCAAACCGGTGAAATTCCGGATTTGACGGCGGCTGAATGTGCAGGCGAGACTGCGGTCTGCGCAGTGCGGAGGAAGATTGCCAAATGTCAGCAACCTTCCCGGTCGCGCGGCACATGGCATTCCTCATTTCGTTGTTTCGTATTTAATTTACCTCAGTCTGGCGGTGTCATGGTGGATTGCTCTGCCGCCGGCAATCCTGGCGGGAGGTTTTGTGGCGCATTTGTTGGTCATTCACCATGCGAACTCTCTATGCTTGAATGAAAAAGCCTGCACATTCCCTGCACGCTCGAACCAAGTCGTATGCCCGCGATTCATATCTGGAAAAGTTGGTGGTATATTCTTTCCACGACATTTCTTTTGGCCGTGGCCGCCGCAGGAACGTTTCCCGTGTTGCCTCTTATATTGCGCATTGCCAGCAGTGTTCTGACCGGGTTGCTGATGGTCCGGTTGTTTGTGATTTACCACGACCAGCAACATCGCGCGATTTTGCCAAAGTCGCGTCTGGCGGCAGGTTTCATGCGTCTTCTTGGCATTTGTTTTCTTAGTCCCAACGCAATCTGGCGCAGTTCGCACGACTATCATCACAGCCACAATTGCAAACTGCGCAGCGCCAACATCGGGTCTTTTCCCATCATGACTCGTGAACAATATCGGCAAACTCCCGCCGGCGAACGCTTTCTGTACCTGTTCATGCGCCATCCGCTCACGATTTTATTCGGTTACATCACCGTGTTCATTTTTGGAATGGTGATCCTGCCGTTCTTCAATTCGCCGCGAAAGAATATTGATTCTGTTCCAGCTTTCCTGCTGCATGGAGCCATTGCGGTCTGGCTGGTCGTTTATTTTGGCTGGCTGGGATTGGTGCTGACACTGCTTCTCCCGTTTTTTATTTCCAGTGCTCTTGGCTCGTATCTCTTTTACGCGCAGCACAATTTCCCCGGAGTCATTCTCAAAGACAATAAAGGCTGGACCTATGAAGGCGCGGCACTTGAATCTTCCAGCTATTTGAAAACAAATCCGCTTATGGCATGGTTCACCGGCAACATTGGTTATCATCACATCCATCATATTAATCATCTTGTGCCGTTCTATCGCCTGCCCGAACTTTACCGTGACATTCCAGAATTGCGTGAGGCCAGGACAACTTCGCTTCATCCGCTGGAAGTTCTCCGCTGCCTGCGTCTGAAGGTTTGGTGTGCAGAAACGCAGCGAATGGTCGGTGTCCGAGGGCTTTGATTTTCCTAAATCCGCTTTTCCACCTGTCCTCGTCATGTCGCTTGGAAAACAGGTCAAATCACCGTCAAACCAGAACAAACGAAGGGAATCGGAGTAAGTAAAATAGCAGGCGATTGTCTCAAAGAACTCTATGGGGTGAATACCCCATAGCATCCGCGCGCGTAGCGGCTTATTGTGTTACGGTGAAAAGGGAGTTGCAAACAGGTGAAATTTCGGATTTGAAGGCAGGTGAATGGGCAAACGAGACCGCAGACTGGAGGAAGGTTGTAGCCAAATATCAGCAACCTTCCCGGTGGCGCGCCACGTGGCAGATTGTCAATTCGCTCGGCCCTTATGCCGCCCTCTGGTATCTGATTTACCTCAGCCTGGCGGTGTCGTGGTGGATTGCGCTGCCGTTGGCCATTCTGGCGGGAGGGTTTTTGGTGCGGTTATTCATTATTCATCACGATTGCGGCCATTGTTCTTTTTTCAAATCCCGGAAGGCCAACGATATCTGGGGATTCATCACCGGCGTGCTGACTTTTACCCCGTACCAACTCTGGCGATGGGAACATGCCATTCACCATTCGGCATCGGGCGACCTGGACCGGCGCGGCCTGGGCTCGGTGTGGACAATGACCGTGCAGGAATATCTGGAAGCGTCCCGCCGGAAGCGATTGGCCTACCGGCTGACGCGAAACCCATTCGTGTTCCTTGTGATTGCGCCATTTTTTCTGTTTGCGGTCAGACAACGGTTTTCCACGAAAGGGGCACACGGACGTGAGCGTCATTCGGTGTATTGGACGAATCTGGCGATTTTGGGAATGGTCGTTGGCTTGAGCCTCATTTTCGGTCTTAAGGCATATCTATTGATGCAGTTGATAATGGCCATGGTGGCCGGATCGGCCGGTGTGTGGCTATTCTACGTGCAGCACCAGTTCGAAGGAGTTTATTGGCAACGTCATGAGGAATGGGATTATCTTGCGGCGGCGCTGCAAGGTGCCTCCTTCTACAAGCTGCCGAAAATTCTCCAATGGTTCTCGGGCAATATCGGATTTCACCACATCCATCATTTAAGCCCGCGGATTCCCAATTACAACCTGGAGCGATGCCACGAAGCGGAGCCTCTGTTTCAAACCGTGCCGCCTGTCACTCTGTTTTCCAGCTTCAAATCTCTGACCTTCCGGCTCTGGGATGAAAAGCGTCATCGCCTGATTGGTTTCCGCGATCTTGGAAATCTCCGGTAGGGAAGCAGTTCCATCTCCCCTAAAAACGCGGGATTTTTTTGGGAGTTATTTTTACCTGCAGGCCAGGGTTGGTCTCATGAAGTTCATGATAGGGTAATACCCCATACCCCTCCCAATACGTTTCGTTTAGTATAGCAGAATGAAAAGGAATCATTTCCCGAAATGGATAGTCAATCGTCCCAATGGATCACCGCTTTTCAACTGAACATAATGCAAGTTCTCCGGGGCGCAAAAGGGGGGATCAGTTTCTCGAAAGTGATTTATTCGGACACGTGAAAGGTTCGTTTACCGGCGCAGCGAGAGATTATTGGGGGAAGGTAAAGGCAGCCGAAGGCGGCACATTGTTCTTCGATGAAATTGGCGAGTTGCCAATGGAGATTCAATCCAAACTTCTGCGCCTGTTCCAGGAGCGGGAGTATGAACGCGTCGGCGAGACTGTAACACGCTTCGCCGATATCCGCGTTATTGCCGCCACCAATTGTGATTTGAAACAACGTGTCTCCACGGGCGCATTTCGCGAAGACCTTTATTTCCGGCTTAATGTCATCTCAATCGAGTTGCCGCCGTTGCGTGAACGAAAAGAGGACCTGATCCGTTTTGCCGAATATTACCTCCAGCATTTCGCCGCTCGATTCAAGCGCAAAATAACCGGATTCTCAGATGAGGTTTTAGCATGTATTCGCAATCATACCTGGCCAGGAAATCTTCGGGAACTCCAGCATGCTGTCGAACGCGGTGTCGTCCTGGCACGTGATAATACTTTGGTTCTGGGGGACTTTCCCGATGAAATCCAACATAGCCGGCCAATTGCAGTCAAAAGCCAGATCGATAATTTTACGACGGAGGGATGGGTCTCTTTGGAGAATTTGATCGAGAAGTACGTCCGGCTGGTGCTGGAGCATGCTCCCGCTTCGAGTGAAGCGGCCAACATCCTCGGGATCAACAATGCCACATTATACCGGAAACGCAAAAATGGGGGCTTCCCATTGGTTCTCAGGGAAAAAGAAATGTCCTTTTTCAAAAAACATCAGACCATTCATCAACGAATGGAGAGTTAGATTTATGAAATCAACTATTATCCATCTCCGGGGGACATCTCATGCAGGAGCCCGACATTCACGACACCGCCGGGCTCACCCGCCATGCGAATCGGCGCGGGCATCATCGAGAGCAACATCCAGTTGAGCAGC
The DNA here is from genome assembly GCA_963845665.1 of uncultured Verrucomicrobiae bacterium. Lineage (GTDB taxonomy): Bacteria > Verrucomicrobiota > Verrucomicrobiia > Limisphaerales > UBA11358 > UBA11358. Next base: position 233,911 of record CAWJTA010000003.1, on the reverse strand, counting down.
GTTTAGCGTACCCAAACCACTTCCAATGATTTGGCTAAAATAACGATGAAAGGCGAAGTTGTTTATCTCTATGCGTTTGATGTGGCGAACGAAATCATCACACCGCGCGTGCGGGAGATTTTATCGGAAAAACCGTTTCCATTTGAAATCCGCATGGACCGGATGTTGCCGAAGGATATGCCACTCTACAAACCGCTGGCGATTGAGCCTCATCCCCTGGGGGCGCAACTGCATGGCGCACCAGTGCGTTTGCTCATTCGTATCTACGACGTGGGTGTCGTGACGGTGATGATGCGCGCTGCCTTTGACGTCCATGCGCTCGATGATCTGATGGGGTTTCATAATCCAAAATTGGAGAACGGACTGACGCTTGATACGGTGGCACTAAATTTTTGCGCAAAAGTTTGTGACAGCTTGAAAGACTCGATTGTGGGGCGCACGGAATTTCCGCCACCACCGGAAGCTTACACGGTGTTCTGTTTTACCGGCCTTGGCGGCGTGAGGGATGTAAATGGCTGGCTGGGCGAACAGCGACGCGCAGTGGCCGGCCTGCTCTCTGAAACGGCGGCGGAGAAATTAAGTGAACCGCAGGTGAGCGAGGTATTGCGCATTCAACGCTCATTCGAGAACACGGATTTGGTGGTGATTGACTGGGATGCGGCGTTGGTGGTGGATTTAACCGGCTACGTGGATGATGTATTATATGCGTTGGAGCTGGCGAATCTGCAGTTGGAAGAGTTTCGCATGATGGATTATCGTCTGGATAAATATCTCGAACGGGCTTACGAAGATTTGGAACGCAGGCCGTTGCCTTTGTTTGGAGTGGCGAATAAAACACTGCGACACCTGCGCCGTTTCCGCGTGGACGTGGCAAAACTTGCAGACGAGATCACACACATCACAAAATTTTTTGGCGACTGGTATCTTGCCCGCATTTATCTCGGCGCCCGCGACCGGTTTTATCTGGATCAATGGCGCACGAGCGTAGAGCAGCGGCTTGCCCAACTTGATAAACTCTACAGTGTTGTGCACGCGGAGGTGAATGAACAACGCATGTTATGGCTGGAAATCATCATCGTGATTTTCTTTGCGCTGGATTTAGTAATCTTGTGGGTGAAACGGTAAATCAACAAATGCGTCCGGCTCCGGTTTTCGTTGGCAGCGGAAATTCATTCCAACCCTGGCGTGGGGAAAACACCCCATAGCTCTAATAAGGATTCTGAGTATTAATAATGACAATATTATGACAGCTAAAAGAATATCCCAGGGCGCCGAGCCGGCCGGCACGCCATCTCCCCGTCAACTAAATCACCGGCAACGTATTCTCGTGGTGGAAGACGATGATGACATCCGCCGCTTAAACATCGAGGTGCTGGCTTGCTCCGGCTACAAAGTGGATGCTGCCGCAGATGGCGCTATCGCCTGGGATGCTCTTCAATTTAACAACTACGACCTTTTGGTCACCGACTATAATATGCCCAGGATGTCAGGCATCGAGTTGATCCAGAAGCTCCACGCCGCCCGTATGACCCTGCCGTGTATAATGGCGTCAGGGGCGATCCCGACCGAGAAGTTGAAACGGCACCCATGGCTGCAAATTGATGCCACGCTGCTCAAGCCCTACGCCCCTGAGGAGTTGCTGGCCACCGTGCGAAAAGTTTTACACTCGATTGATGGCATTGCAGGGCAGGTCGTGACGCTGCCGGTTCGGCACGACGAGCCGGCAGATCAACGTTTGCAGCGTTAAGGTTGCCATCATGAAATGGCAGCGATGTTTCCCACCGTCGCATTCGGTAGGATGAACACGCAATGGCGATAACATTGTAGATAGGCAAAGATAGATGTAATCGCTGTGCTTTTATGTGCGCACGGAAAACAACTATGAGCCAATGCCACTCATCTACCCATGAAATCTATCCTGCGTATATTAGCCGACATCGCCTTACTCCCTGTTTCCGGGTGTATTCTTCCCCCGAGCCGGGATCATTCGGACGATTGCAGCGTCCCAAAACATCGGAAGCCTGCCGCCTCGAAACAAAGCGAAAAAGAAGATCAAAGTAACTACAAGCCCGGCGATCCTGCTGAAAATAAAGAACTTCATTGCGTACGCGACGATGCGTGATACGAGTTTACAACCCCATTGAGGCTGGCGCGGCGCGTATTCTCAGTTCATGGAATACACAGGATTTCTTCCAGTTCAAAAAGTGGCAAATCGAATACCATGGGAACCAGGACTGTCACAGACGACCCTATTTTCCGACGCTGCGGGTTTCACCCCATAGCGATGGGACGGTTACGAGCGTACTCTAGCAAAATGAAAATAAAAATCATTAGTCCCCTATCCAGTTCAGCCTCCGTCCACGCACTGAGGCAGCACACGTCCATCATCGCCTGTTGCGGCACACTCGGTCTCCTGGCCAGTTGCGCGAGCGCGCCGGAGTCGCACACGGTTTATGCACCGCCGCCACCCGCGCCGACCCGCTCGGTGACGACGACAACCACAACAACGACCCCGGACACAATGCCCGCCGTGGTCACCGGAAACCCTGCCAAAGTCATAATGATGACGGGAACGCCCGGTGGAACCACGACCATTGTGAACGAAACTCCGCCGGCGCTCCAGACGGATGTCGTGCTAACTCAACCCGGGCTTAATTATGTGTGGATCCAAGGCTACTGGACATGGCGCAGCGAACAATATCAATGGGTGGCGGGTCATTGGGAACTGCCGCCGACGCCGGGTTCTGTGTGGACCCCACCGACCCTTGAGCCGCAAGGCAATGCTTATAAGTTCACTGAAGGATATTGGAATTGAACCGGCTTTATGAAATCGATGCTGCGTATGTTAGCCCAAACTGAAATTATTCTGACGATTCCACCCGTGCGCGTTTGACCTTGAAGCACCCAATCGGCCGAATTAGAACGGAAACATCCAAACCCGCAAATCCATTCGTTACGCACGCGAGTGCATGCGTCGCGCGCGGCTGAGAGCGCAATTTTGCTTTTTGCTGGTGTGCTGTGGCAATCAGCTGCCCCATGGAAAACAGAGGACTTCTCCGAGTTAAAAAAGTCGGTTGCACGCACCCAAAGCCACTGCCAACAGTGAGGATGGCTGTCGGTATAACCGGATTTTTCGGTCCTTGCCGGGCTTCGTTTCCCGGATGGCCGATACAGTGTCGGCATTGGGCTTGATCAATGAAATTTGAAACAATGAAAAACAACCAACATACCGGACCGCCGCCGGCAATCACCCTGGACGATATTTATTTCGTGATGTTCCGCCATAAGTGGAAAATTATTTTTCTGGCGGCAGTGGGAATTGTCGCGGCAATAATTTATTATTTGCTGAAGCCGCCGCTGTATCAGTCAGAAGCCAAATTGTTTATCCGTTATGTCGTCGACACGCGCTCGCCGAATACGACGGCGGGCAACACGAGCGCAATTTCACCCGCCGAATCGGGCGAGCAGATCATCAATTCCGAAATTCAAATTCTTACGAGCTTCGACTTGGCCGAGGAGGCTGCCAGGCACATCGGGCCAAAAAAACTTCTCGCCAGGTTCGGCGGCGGCGACGACGTGGTTCAGGCGGCAAATGTCATCAAAACTCATTTGACCGTGAACGTGCCGATTGACAGCAGTGTCATCGACATCGTTTTTTGCCATCCCGACTCGACGCTTGTCCAGCCGGTGCTCGAGGAAATCATCACCAATTATCTGGAGAAACATCTGGAAGTGCATCAAGCCACCGGCGTGTCGGACGTTTTTCTGAGGCAGGAAACGTTGCAGTTGCGCTCGCAAATTTCGCGGACGGAAAATGAATTGCGCGCGGCGAAAACGAGTGCCGGCTTCGTTTCCGTTGAGCAGGCGGAAAACTTTTACGGCGAACAAATTGCGAAAATCCGGGCAGAGCTTTACGAAGATGGGGCGGAATTGGCCGAGCATCAGGTCAAATTGGATCCGACGGACACAAATGCCCTCACAACAATCACGGCTGAAATCTCCGCGGGACAATTCGACGAATTTCAGGAAGTTTGTACGCGTCTGGAATTTGCCCGGCGACGGGAATATAAATATCTGACGCAGGATAGCTTCACGGAAGAAAACACATTGGTCGAGGAAGCGCGCGCGCAGATTGACGAGATGACGAAGCGCAAAAGAAACCTTGAGGAAAAATTTCCCGCATTGGCCAGCTTAACCTTTTCGCCGCAGGATCTTTTCTCGCCGACGTCCTCAATTTCCGGCGTCGTCCTGCAGGCGATTCCGCTGCCGACAGAAATCAAGGTGCTCAAACGGCAGTTGGATCAAATTCAAAATGAGGCCGCCGGCGTGGACGATGCGGAATCCAAAATTTCCGACCTGCAACTCGAAAAGCAAGTCGAAGACAGAAATTATCAAAACTACGCCGCGAGCCTCGAGCAAGCGCGCATTAACGAGGCACTCAAAGCAGGCGGACTTTCCAATATCAGCCTGATCCAGGCGCCGTCGCCGCTCTTCACGGACCTATCGAAGATACGCAAGATGATGCGGATGATGATCGCCGGCGGAATTTTCAGCGGCATTGTTTTGGCATTTTTGATCGAATTTTATTTCGACACTTCGGTGAAACGTTCCGTCGAAGTCGAGTCGCGATTGAAAATTCCGCTGTTTCTTTCGATTCCCGACATCAGCCAAAATGTCTACCGGCATTTGGCTGCCGCGGGCGCGGCGGAACGGAAACAATTGGCCCATCATTCCGGCAACGGCGCAAACGGCAACGGCGTAAATGGCAACGGCAGCATGAGGATTCTTTCGTTGGGAACGGGCAGTTTTCTCAATCCTTTTTGCGACACATTGCGGGACCGGTTGATGGCTTATTTTGAAACCATTAACCTTACCTGCAAACCAAAATTGGTGGCGGTGACCGGCACGGACAGGGGTTCCGGAGTGAGCACAATTGCCGTAGGATTGGCGGCCTCGCTTTCGGAAACCGGCAATGGTCGGGTTTTATTGGTTGACATGAATCTTGAGCGCGGAGCGGCGCGCCAATTTTTCAGGGGCGAAGCCGGTTGTCTATTGGATGACGCATTGGTATATGAAAGAAGAGATGCCGCACTTGTGCAGGAAAACCTATATGTTGTGACGGAAGGTTCCAACGAAAACCTTCAGCGCGTTTTGCCCAGGCGTTTCGCCTCGCTTGTGCCAAAACTCAAGGCCAGTGACTACGATTACATCATCTTTGACATGCCGCCCGTCAGTCAGACCAGCGTGACTTCGCGCCTCGCCCGACTGATGGACATGACCTTGCTCGTCATTGTGTCGGAAAAAACCGACCGATATGCCGTCCAACAAGCGAATGCACTGCTCTCGTCGTCAAAGGCAAACGTCGGCGCTGTGCTAAACAAGACCCGGAAATATATTCCCGACCTGCTGCACCGGAATTCTTTCGGAGACGTTTGCGAAATTCCAGGTTGCATTTAACCATTGTATTCTGTGGCTGTCAAAAGCGCGGCGACAACCGAGGTTGACTGCCAGCATCATCCTGCCGTGGTGATGAACCGAGGTTCGTTTCATGAGATTCAAGGTAGGGTAACACCCCATAGCCCCATTCCGTGTTTCCACTTAAGCTTGAATCATGAATAATAAGACGCTCATCCAAACCGAAGGCACTATATGTCGCTGATTTCTCTCGTCGTCACACTGGTTGTCATCGGCGTGTTGCTCTGGCTGGTCAACACCCATATTCCGATGGACGGAAAAATTAAAGGAATCCTCAACGCCGTCGTCGTAGTTTGCGTCGTTATATGGCTGTTATTCGCCTTTGGCATTCTCACTCACAGCGGGGGCATCCGTGTGCCGCAGGTACGATAGGAAACGCTCATTAAGGTGGGCCGGCGGCTGATCCAACCCAAAAGAATCACGACAATATGAAAGATAAATACAACTACGACGTTGCTCCGGCGTACCGGGCGCCCGACCCGCAACTGGTGCCTGTGCACTTTGAGTTCAAAGACTCGAAAGCCACGACCGTTTGTCTTGCCGGAACATTCAACAACTGGCAGCCCGATAGGAAGACTTTGCATTCCTCTGGCGTCGGTCACTGGTGGAAGGAAACAACTTTAGTGCCCGGGACCTATGAATATTGCTTCGTCGTGGATGGCAAATGGATGCCTGATCCGCTGGCCAAAGAGAGTGTGCCTAATCCCTTTGGTGGCAGAAACTCGGTTTTGAGGGTGGCCAGTTCGCCCGAAGCTGTACATCGGACCAACGCGGAACATTTGCCACTGGAAAATGCATACAACCAATATAAGAAATATGAACAAACGAAGGGACTCAACCAGTAACCACATGGGCGCAATAGCCGAAGACGCTCGCGCGCTCATGGTCGCCACCGCAGATGTGGCCGGAGAGAAAATCGGTGAAGCCCGCAAGCGCCTCGCCAGCGCACTGGAACGCGGAAGGGAAATCGCCGGCGATGTTCGCGGCAAAGCGGTTGAAGGCGCAAAAGCGGTTGATCAAACGGTCCGCGATAATCCCTATCAAGCCGTCGCGATTGGCGTCGGAGCCGGAGTTCTCATCGGCTATTTCGCCGCCTGGCGGTATTCACGCGGTTCCGGCTGATTTCGCTTCGAAGGACCCGTCCCCAGCTTCAGACGGCCTGCGCCGGCCTGGGTTGTTGAGGGTAGAAACGCAGACGGATGCCGCCAGCTTGTAATATTCGTAAAGTTGCTTTTCTCGGCGATTATTTGCCGCGAAAATGCGGCATCGCCACATTCACGACCGACTTGTGTCGCGCAGTAGCCGCCGAATATCCGACGATCCAATGCCTGGTCGTGCCGGTCAACGATGTCGCCGGAGGTTATGATTACCCGGCAGAGGTGCGCTTTGAGATTGCAGAGCAGGACCTGACGTCGTATCTGCGCGCCTCGGATTTTCTAAATATCACTGACGTGGATGTGGTTTGCGTGGAACATGAGTTCGGCATTTTTGGCGGACCGGCGGGCGGTCATGTGCTGGCATTATTGCGCGAATTGCAAATGCCGATTGTCACAACCCTGCATACGGTGTTGCGCGAACCAAATACGGAGCAACGGCGCGTGATGCGCGAGTTGATACGGCTTTCGACCCGGTTGGTGGTGATGAGTGAACGGGGCCGGGAATTTCTAAGCGGCGTTTATCATGCCCCGGCGGCAAAAGTTGATCTGATCCCGCACGGGATTCCGGACATGCCTTTTGCGGACCCCAATTATTTCAAGGATGAATTCGGTGTGGCGGGCAAACAGGTGTTGCTCACCTTCGGTTTGCTGTCGCCAAACAAGGGCATTGAGTTTGCGCTGCGGGCGCTGCCGGACATCATCCGCGAATTTCCCAACATCGTCTATATCGTGCTTGGGCAGACACATCCGAATCTGCTGCGCGACGAAGGCGAAGCTTATCGTTTGAGTTTGGAGCGGCTTGCGAAAGACCTCAACGTGCAAAAACACGTCGTATTTTTTAACCGCTTCGTCGAATTGGAAGAATTGATGCGGTTCATCGGCGCGGCGGACATCTATCTCACGCCGTATCTCACCGAGTCGCAAATCACTTCGGGTACGCTGGCCTATGCATTCGGCGCGGGCAACGCCGTGGTGTCCACCCCCTACTGGCACGCGGCGGAATTATTGACGGAGGAGCGTGGCAAGCTCGTGCCCTTCCGCGACGCACCGGCTATTGCCGCAGCCGTCGTGGAATTGTTGCGGGACGAATCGTTGCGCCATTTGATGCGCAAGAACGCCTACAAGCTGGGGCGCGAGATGGTATGGAGTCGCGTGGCGCGGCTCTATGCAAAGTCATTTGAGCAGGCGCGGCAGGATCACAATTTTATCGGGCGAAAATCCTCACCCATCAAGACCCTCGATGAACAACCCGGACAGTTGCCGGAATTGAAGCTCGACCATTTGTTCCGCATGAGTGATTCGACCGGCATCTTTCAACACGCGAGCTTCACCGTGCCGAATTTTTCCGAAGGTTACTGCACGGACGACAATGCTCGCGCCTTAGTGCTGGCATTGATGCTGCAAAAGTTGGGGCATGGTTCAAAACAACTTGGAACTTACGCCGCCACCTATGCCGCCTTTCTTAGCCATGCCTTTGATCGCCGGCGCGGACGCTTCCGCAACTTTATGAGCTTTGACCGCCGCTGGCTTGAGGAAACTGGTTCGGAAGATTGCCAGGGTCATGCCCTTTGGGCGTTGGGGTTGTGTGTCTCGCAGGCCGGACAGGGCAGCTTTCAGGCGCTCGCGGCACAACTCTTTGAGCAGGCGCTGCCCGTGGCCGCTGAATTTGCTTCTCCGCGCGCCTGGGCGTTTACTCTCATTGGCATTGACGAATATCTGCGGCGCTTTGGCGGCGACCGGCGGGCGAACCAGATCCGCGAATCACTCGCGGCGAAACTTATGCAACGTTACGCCGATGCCGCGACGGATGAATGGCGCTGGTTTGAAGAAGTCGTCTCTTATGCCAACGCAAAGCTGCCGCACGCGATGATTCTCAGCGGACGTTCCCTGAATAATAAATCAACGTTGGAACTTGGCCTTAAAACCTTGCGCTGGCTCACAAAAATCCAGACTTCGGATGCGGGGTCATTTCGCCCGATCGGGTCGAATGGATTTTTTCCGCGCGGCAAGGATCGGGCAATGTTCGATCAGCAACCCATCGAAGCCCAGGTAACGATTTCCGCCTGCATCGAAGCGTATCAGGCAACAGGCGACAGGCTCTGGGTCACGGAAGCGCGCCGTGTATTCGAGTGGTTCCTCGGCCGAAACGACCTTGGCCTCGCTCTTTACGATCCAGGCACCGGCGGCTGCCGCGACGGTCTGCACATGGATCGGTTGAGCCAAAACCAGGGGGCCGAATCCACGCTGGCCTTTTTGCTATCGCTCGCCGAAATGCAGGCGCTGCAAAACTCGCTTACCAGTTTCGAGGAACCGTCCCTCAAATGAATGCTGTAACGAACATTTCCATGAAAACTATATGACCGCCATTGCCCCGTTGTCTCTTCACGTCAAACGCACCGGCCCGACTTTGGCGCCCGATCGTTCGCGTGTGTTGATGCGTCCGTTTCGCCCCTCTACTGATGACATTGCGCGGCGAATTGTCGCGCGCGTCATGGCGTTGCGGGAAGGCGAAGTGGCCGGGCTGCTGGGCCAGGTGCTTGGCGAGTTTGCGAATCGGCATGAGCGGGTTGATGCCTTTTTCCGAAAGCGCTTCGAACAGGTGAAGATATACCTCGAACCCGGCGCGCAGCCATCGTCCGAACAGCAAATGCTTATGGGTGCCTACTTCACGCATGAATACTCGGTGGAGTCGGCAGCGCTATTCAATCCATCCATCGTGCCGCATCCCGATCAAAGTGGATTGCCAGAAGGATCGCTGCGATTCATCTTGAGTTTGCGTGCGACGGGCGAAGGACACATTTCATCCATCGCCTTCCGCACTGGGGAGATCAGCGCGCAGGGAAGCATCACACTCACGCCACGAGTGCCATTTGTTACGGAGCCGGAACGCGCGCCCAATGTCGCTTACGCCAAGGGATTGTTTGCCAATAAACTTGAAGAGGCAGGGGCGCAAAATGATTTTTGCCGTCGCGTGCTGGAGAAGCTTCATGAGGATTTCACCTTGAAAGAGCTGCACGCTGTGTTGCACGCGTCGGGCCTGACGGACATCTCCGACGCCAAGGCGGCCCGCGCGGCCCGCGGCCTCTTGTTGCTGGCGGAATCAAATTATGAAGTGAATTTTGCCGCGGACAGCCATGTTTCGCAGCGCGTCCTTTTTCCATCCGCGCCCAGCCAGAGCAACGGCATGGAAGACGCGCGCTTCGTCCGCTTCCAAAACGACGACGGCAGCTTCAACTACTACGCGACCTATACTGCCTACGACGGCAAGATCACATTGCCGCAATTGCTGGAGACACCGGACTTTTTACATTTCAAATTCAACGTGCTCAACGGACCCGCCGTGCAAAATAAAGGCATGGCGCTGTTCCCGCGCAAGGTCAATGGGCGATATGCGATGCTTTCGCGCCAGGATGACGAGAATATTTTAATCATGTTTTCCAACAACATTCATTTATGGTCTGAGCCGAAACTATTGGCGCTTCCGACACAACCGTGGGAATTCGTCAAGATGGGCAACTGCGGTTCGCCGATTGAAACTGAAGCGGGCTGGCTGGTATTAAGCCATGGCGTCGGCGCGATGCGCAAATACTGTCTTGGCGCATTCCTGCTCGACCTGAATGACCCGACACGGGTCATCCGCCGGCTCCATGAACCGTTGCTGTGCCCAAATGAAGCGGAGCGGGAAGGCTATGTGCCAAACGTTGTTTACACCTGCGGCGCATTGCTGCACGGAGTGCAACTCATCATCCCGTATGCGATGAGTGATTCCGCCACCAGCTTCGCCACTGTCTCCCTGGAAGAACTGCTGGCCGCGATGAACTGAAATGCCTGCGATGCGGTGCGCTTTGTTGGGGTAACACCCCATGGCCCATGCAGGAACTATTCTATCGATTGTGCTCATTCTTATGTTGACCGGCGCGCCCCTCCGCAGGACCTGCGGTTGCGACTCAGGCGCGGCCCGGGCCTGATTGTAGCGATTGTGATCGTCCTGCTTTTACTCGGCAGACTTTGAACAGAGTGGCTTAGGCAATTTAAACGAAAGGTGAATTATGTTACAAAGCATTAAACAATTATACGGAAACAATCTCGGCGCGTCGGATGGCCAAATCGGCCAGGTAAGGGATTTTTACTTTGACGATAAAAACTGGGCTGTTCGTTATGTGGTCGCTGATACAGGCTCATGGTTGCCCGGGCGGCGGGTGTTAATCTCGCCCCGCGCCTTCGGTGATTTGCATCAGGCGGGAAAAGTCCTGCCCATAAAACTGTCCCGGAAACAAATCGAGGACAGCCCTGCGATTGAGTCCCGCAAGCCGGTGTCGCGCCAATACGAAGAGGAGTACCACCGATATTACGGCTGGCCGTTCTATTGGGAAGGTGATGGTTTGTGGGGCAAAAGCGAGTTTCCAATTTTGTCTCTGCCGCCGAAAACGATGCCGCATAAGGAGACTATTGCGGCCAATCAAAAACATGAACACGCTGACGCGCATCTGCAAAGCGCGCAAGCCGTGAACGGTTACCATATCAAAGCAATCGATGGAATCATCGGCCACGTTTGTGATTTTATAATGGACGATAAAAGTTGGGCGATTTGCCAACTGGTCGTCAAAACCGGCCATCGGCTAACAGGCAAAGAAGTACAAATACCGGTAAGCAAAATTGATCGCATTCGCTACGAGGATTCTACGGTATTTGTGAATCTAACCAAAGAAGCCGTCGAGCAAAGTTCTGCGCGCGGCGTGGCTCCAGTCAATATGGCTGCTTGAGGCGGGTAAGTCAGGTGAACACCCCATGGCGGACACGATCCCACGGCTTATACTGAGTTGATGAAACTAAATAATTTTTCCAAAAACCCGACCTCCGCCTCGCCGCGAACTGCTCCTGTGCCCCTGGACGACGCTGATATCGCGGACTTGTTCACGGAAGTCTCGCACGGCATAGATAAGTGGTTATGGTTTGTCGAAGCACATTCGCAGGCCGCCAAATAAGAAGATAATTAAATGGCAAAAAATGGAAATATTCAAATGCCCCCACTGTGGTATGAAACTCGGCAATTTCCTCTATGCGTATAAGTGTCCCTTTTGCCACGAGGAACTAAAACACAACACGCGCCCGATGGTTTCGGTCATAAAAAAGGATTCGCCAAAACCGAAATCGTGGCCGGTCCGTCTTTTTTTCCGCATCGTGCGCTTTGTCGAGAGCTAAAACGGGAACTTGTGTGAATACGCTGAGATTCATCTTTCTGGCCATTGTTCAATTTGCCAAACAAATCTGGTTGCTGCCTCGATCCATCGCGACGGCCGCCAGACAAAAACGGCGGTGGATAGCTCGAAATAGACTTGAAGCCGAACGACTCGACCGGATACGGAACCCGGAAAAATATCTGGGAAAATGATGGGAAACGATTATGTCTGCTAAAATACATGTTGCTAATATCGCCGCGTCCACCGCATTTGGAATGGCAGGTCATGGGACGTGTGGTTGTCGTTGCGATTACGAACGGCAAACTCGATTTTGGGCCGCGGGAAAAGATTTTTTATGGTGAGTTTGACGGACGCAGGCGGAAGCGGGCGCTGGTGAAGATTATTGGGGAACGAGATTGGACGCTCGCGTTATTCAAGGTTTTACCATGACCTTGATTGCCTCGCGTTTGTCCATCGCCCGGTAGCCATCTGGAACTCCGTCGAGGCCGACGACGTTGTCGAAGACGCGGCCAGGCTGGATGCGGCCTTCGAGAACGTCGGGCAGCAATTCCGCGATGTAGGCGCGGACGGGCGCTGGGCCACCACTAATGACGATGTTTTGTTTGAACGTCGACTCCCATAGAGGAGTTCCGGCGTAGTGCGGAATCCCGACGCGTCCGACCGCGCCACCGGGTCGGGTGATGTTGACAGCGGTGAGCATCGCTTGTTCGGTGCCAACGGATTCGAGCACAGAATGGACGCCATGGCCGCCGGAAAGCTTGCGCACGCGCTCGACCGCTTCCTCGCCACGCTCGCTGACGATGTCCGTTGCGCCGAACTCTTTTGCGAGCGCAATTCGCGCAGGATGACGACCGAGCAGAATAATTTGCTCCGCACCGAAACGTCTCGCCGCGATGACGCCGCACAGGCCGACTGCGCCGTCACCGACGACAGCAACTTTCTTTCCGCGGGAAACTTTCGCGACAGATGCTGCATGATGACCTGTTCCCATGACATCGGAGAGAGTTAACAGCGATGCCACCAGCGCGTTATCTTCGCGGACTGGCACGACGTAGAGGGTGCCATCTGCGAAAGGAATTCGGATCGCCTCAGCCTGTGCTCCACCGACGCCCTCGCTGGCTGAGAAGAATCCGCCGTGAACGCAGGAGGTTTGCAGTCCTTCACGGCAGAAGTCGCAACTGCCATCAGAATAGGCAAATGGCATCACGACGAAATCACCTTTCTTCACCTTGCGCACGCCGGTACCGACCGCTTCGACGACACCGATGGCTTCATGGCCCATGGGCCGTCCATTCGGAGTCGGGGGCAGATCTTTATATGGCCAGAGATCGCTGCCGCAGATGCAGGCGCGGGTGATGCGCACAAGGGCATCAGTCGGGTTTTCAATTTTGGCGTCGGGCACGTTCTCCACGCGGACGTCGCCGGCGCGGTACATAATGGTTGCACGCATATTGCTTGATATATATGGCGAGAATCGGGCTCAACATGGCTAACTGAAAATCGGATTTCTCAGTGTTATGGCTTGCGCCCGTCCGAGGAACCTTCACACCCGTGAACCGCATCACATTCTTGCTCGAATGACTCTCCCTCACCCCGGTGGTAAGGACGAACGGTCCCATCGGTTCATTGACTTGATGCGCGTCAATTCTCAGACATCATCCAAACTGTGTACCCATCGTGTCGCATCCACTGGCAGCGCCACTCGCGGACAGTGGCTACGGTTCTTTCTTCAAACGCTGCAGGTCGGAGGTGACTTCGTCCAAAATTTGGCCGAGGGCCTGGTTCCAGCCGGCAACGATCGCATCGGCAGTGTTCTGGTCCACTGGCAGACGCCGCGAGTATTCCTTTTGAAAAAGAGCCGGCGCTCCGGCTCCCTTCTTCGCGTTCAGGAGCGCAAAACTAAGGGACAGCACGGCCTGAGGGTGGCCGGGCACCCGAAGATCGCCGTAGAGTTCATTTGCATAAACCTCAAGTAACTGGTCGGCGGGCACCGTACTACCTGGGTCCAATACGTTGGTAAACAGGCCGCTGCGGCTCAGCCAGGTGCGGATGGCAAGGGCCAGCGTCTTATCAGGCGAAACGAGGAACCCGGCGTAGGGATCGGTCTCAAAGGCGCTGGGCCCGATCCGATACACGAGCGCCTGACTCGCGAACGGTGGCGAAACGTCGCAGGAACTCAAACTAAGTACGCCGCCGACCGGGTTGGCTGCAGGCCTGGCGACCGGCAGGGTTTGCAGCACAAAATCCTGGCGGACCAAGGCCGGGCGGGACAGACAACCGGCGGCCAGCATCACGGCGGCCACGGGCACGATGAAGTTGCGGGCAAATGCCTTTTTCATGATGGCGATCGTTTAGAGTTTGGGTTTCATTTCGACGGAGTTTGGATGCCTTTGGCCGGGGCCGGGGGCTGGCCAAAGATGAAGCCGGAAGGATACTGTTTCAGTTGTGCCAGCACGTCATTCAGATTTTGCGCTGCCGTGCGAAGGTCGCCGACCGTTTGCTGCACCGGAGCCGTGCCGACCTGGTTGAGAACGAGTTGCAATTTCGTGTTGGTCTGGCGCAACTCGACCAGCAGGTCGTTGGCATTGAGTCCGATGGATTCGAGTTTCATGCTCTGAACGTTTTCCTGCAGGTTGGTAACGAGGGCTTTGGCCTGCACCAGCACTGCGTTGGCGTTGGTGGAGATGATTTGCAGGTTAACCAGGTTCAGCTCGTTGACCAGGCGCGTCGTCGCGCCCAGGGCGTTGGTAACACCGTTGCCGATGCCGGCGAGGTCCACGTGCTGGAGATTGTCTAAAGATTTCTCGATGGATTCCAACATACGTGTGAATTGGCCCGGGGCGGACGGGACATAGTAATATCGCGGCGTGTAGTCGATAGTCGGAGGGGGGTTGCTGTCGGGATCGAGCTTTTCCAGGGCGAGGATGCTCGTGCCGGTGATGCCCTGGCCTTTTACGATGGCTCGCAATCCCTTTTCGGTTGCCTGTTGCAACACCGTGGCCATATCCATTCCGCGCGGCAGCGGCAACAGATTTCCATCCACCTCGAACTCGACGACAATGAATCCGGATTTGGATTGCGGATAGACATTCCAGGCGAAGGTGATCCGGCTGACGTGGCCGATGGGAACGCCGCGCAATTGGACGCTCGAACCGACGGACAAGCCCGCGACCTCACCGGCGATAGCAGTTTCGAATTTGGTTTTAGGGACGAAATAACTTTTTGCGCCGAATGCGAGCACACCCGCCACGAGCAGGCCAAGTGCAACGAGTGTGAACAAGCCGATTTTGAAGGTGTTGGGATTTGCACTCATGGGGCTTTGTGAGTTGGATTTCCTGCTGGCGGGACCGGAGACGGTTCCGCCTGCCGATTGAAAAACTGACGAACCCAGGGGTTTGGTGAATGGTTTTTCAAGTCCTCCGGCGTGCCGGTACCGATGATGCTCCGGGTCCGGCCGTCCAGCATAATGACGCGGTCGGCCACGGCGAAGATGCTTTGCAACTCGTGCGTGACGATGACGAACGTGAAACCGAGATTGCGAGAAAGGTCTTTGATCAAGGCGTCCAACCCCGCGGAAGTGACCGGGTCCAATCCGGCGGAAGGTTCGTCGAGAAAAAGGATGGACGGGTCCAGCGCCATGGCCCGCGCGATGGCGGCGCGCTTCTGCATGCCGCCGCTGAGTTCGCTGGGCATCTTGCCGGCGGCGGTCTCCATGCCCACCAGCTTAAGTTTGGTCAGGGCGATCAGTTGTGTGGCGTCCTGGGCAAATCGGTAAATTCGTCCAGTGCCAGCTTCACGTTGTCCAGCAGGTTAAGCGAGCCGAACAACGCGCCGCTTTGATACATCACGCCGAATTTCCGCAGGATGCGAATGCGTTCTTCGCCCTGCGTCGTCACAAGGTTGTCCGGGCCGAACCGGATTTCGCCGGCCATGGGCCGATACAGGCCGATCATGTTCTTGAGCAGGGAGCTCTTGCCGCAACCAGAGCCGCCGAGAATGACGAAGACCTCTCCGCGCCTCACTTCGAAATCCAATTGCTCCAACAACACCTTGCTGCCATAGCCTATTGTCAGGGATTTTACGGTGATGACAGGTTCTCCGGGTTGGCGTCTGGCTTCAGTCATATATGCAGGAAAAAAAGCATCACGGCGACGACGGCATCCGCCACAATTACGAGAAGGATGCTGGTCACGACAGCGCGAGTGGTGGATTCGCCAACGGCACTGGGGCCTTGCTTTGTTTGCAGACCGCGCAGGCAGCCGATTCCGCCGATGAGCGCTCCAAAGATGACTCCTTTGCCGACGCCGATCAGGATGTCCGTCCAGCTCATTGTCTGCGCCATCTGGTTGTAGATGGTCACGAGCGGAAAACCCATGGCCAGCATCACCACCACGCCACCGGCAATGGCGACGAAAATGGAGTAGATGGTGAGCAGCGGCGTCAGGAGGATTCCTGCCAGGACGCGCTGCACGACCAGAAAACGCATGGGGCTCAGGCCCATCGTCTCCAGAGCGTTCAACTCCTCGTTGACTTTCATGGTGCCCAGTTCCGCCGCAAAGGCCGAACTGGAACGTCCAGCCAGGACGATGGCCGTCATCAGCCCGCTGAGTTCGCGCGCCATGATGATACCCAACATGTTGGCGATGAAAATCTGCGCGCCGAACATCGCAAAGGGTCCCGCTGATTCGAACGCGATGATGAGGCCTACCAACAGGCTAATCAGGGAAATGATTGGGAGCGCGTTGATCCCGGCAGTTTCAAAGATGCGCCAGACTTCGCGCCATCGCATGGCCCTGGGCCGGGACAGGTTGACGCCCATGGCAACGACCACGCTGCCAATGAAGACGATTGCCTCTTTCAGACCGGTTGCCGCCGCGACGACAGAAGTCCCGACCTCGTTGACCACCGGTTGTTTCGGAACTGGCTGCGGCCGGTTGCCCTGGTAATCCTCGGCCGTAAATTTCTGAAACAGGCTGAGAAATTCCGGCCTGAGCCCCACGACCGTCGTCTTTCCCCCGAATGGCGAGAGTCCGCCAGGGCTCAGGAAATGGAGAAGCGCCAGCCCGGCGCCATCGCAATATTCAACTCCGGAAGCGTCCACTTCGAGGGTGGTGACGGGGGACTGCCTGAGTTGTGTGTCCAGGCTCCGCCACAGCGCCGCGGTGGAATACAGGTCAAGGCAGCCGCTCAAGCGGAGTTTGGCCGCCCCCTGACCGGCCGGCTGGAGATCGAACGTGGCGGCGGCATTGTCGGTCGTGGAGGGTTCCCTGGACATAAGTTGGCTCAGAGGCCGTCAATTTTTCTATTCACGGTTTTGATTCGACGGGTTTGCGCCTGTCGGAAAGATTTATCAGACGACGGTAAACCAGGCCTGCCGCCACTGACCCAAACAACAGCACTAGAATCAACGTGAGCGCGAGCCAGAATGTGTGGTTTATTAGGAGCTCCGCATCAGCGGCGGTCTGCTTTCCCAATTGGGCCATTTGTGGCGCGCTTTGATTCACCGTAGCGAGCAACATGTTCACATCGCCGGCGGCGGCTCCGATTTGGCTGGCCGCTTTGCCATAATCCAGCACGTTGAAAGGCTTGCGGTTGGTAACGCCGTTTGTTTGTTTGGTTTTTACGGAACGGACAAATGCGTCCAGAGACCGGGTCGCGTCGTTGACCGATGTCACCATCTGATTGCCGGCGATGAATGTTTCGCGTGTGTCAGACAGAAGGTGGCCCATATTAGTCTGTTGGGAAGAAAAGCCGTCCAGCACTTGTTGAATGGCCGCCTGGCGCTGCTGATCCACGAGCGAGGGGATTTGTCGGGCGGTAGTGGCGAAGCTTTGCGCCGCAGTGGCCAGGCGCCCGGCGTTGTCCAGCATCTGCTGCGTCTCCGGTTGGCTGGAGAGTTGGTAGACGAGCAACTCTGTCTGCCAACTCAAGAGCGTGGGCAGGCGCTGACTGTAATACATGGCGCGTTCGCCCAGCAGGCGGGTTTGTTCGATGGTGGCGGTGGCGGGATCAAGACGTGCCAGCGGATCGAGGAAGAGCAGGCTGAAAATGCTGTTTGGCGTGGTCGTTCCGGGCTTGGGCATGTGGCCCAGGGCGGCGGCAAATTCTGAGAAGCGGACGGCACCGATGTAACGCTGGTTCGGATTTTTCCGGCGCCACTCCTGAATCATGTCCTGCAATTCCTCCTGCTGGTTGGTCTTCAGCACGCTGCCGGCCATCGTCCAGGCGTCGGCTTCAAGCCGGCGGTGTGTCTCCAGCAATGGTTGCGCGGCATCGCCGTAAATTTTGACGTAATGTTCCTCGACCACCATTCGGGAGAGCGTGGCCAGCACCAGGATATCCAGCACGTTGAGCCGCGGGTTTGGGCCGCTGGCGTCAATGAACGCCGCCGTGCTTTGACCCAGCTTCCAGCGTAACGCATCCAGCCGTGCGTCCGGGGTGTCCACGCTCGCACTAAAGTCGTCGCAATCCTGCGCCACCGTGGTCGCATAGATGTCCGCAAACCGCATGACTTGCTGCTGCAGGCTACTGATGCTTTCCGAACCCGGCGGCTGATTGGCGGGAGCGCGGAGCGATTTGATTTCGGCCTTGGGTTGGGAACCGGATGGGCGCATGAGACCACAACCCGTGAAGCCAGGCGCCAGCACCACGAGCGACAACACCAGCAGCCGATGCCATCGCGTCCGGCCCCTGCGCCGGCGGGGATTGCTTCCTCCGGACCGAGTGCGGTGGCGGAGGTAATGCCGAAACGAGTACAAGTTTGATTTCCGTATTGTGCCGAAGGCCTTCCGCCAGGCGATTGGCTAAATGCCCCCGTTGTTTCTATTTTCGATCGGAGAATTCATCCATACCGCTCCTATCTGCCATTGGAACCCTTTTTAGCCCTCGCAAGCCGTTCCTGGGTTTTAACTGGCACGGGCTGCATTATGGCGGCCGGGACATCGAGTTCGTCCGGTCTGCCGCCAGCCAGCCATAAAAGCGCGTCCTCAAAATTATCGAAAGCGGCGACGTTCCAGCCACGCATCCTGCCGATGAATGCAAACAATCTTGCCCGATGATGCGGATCGTCGCTATAAAGCACCGCGAGCCAGTGTTTTTTGCTGAAACCCATCTCGTGGAACGTATAAACAATTGATGCCAGGTCATCGGGCGAGAAAATTGGCTCAGGGGGCGCCTTAAGGGCGCGCAAATCCAGGAGGGCCTGGTTAATTCCGCGTTTATGGCACGCGCTCGCCAGTTCTGCCAGCGCCAACTTGCTTGCGGCGAAGTCAAAACGCCCCTGCGGACCTAAACGAATGAAATCGCAAGCCCGAATGATCTGCAGTTCGATAGGCATGTTTTATTCATCTCCATTTATTGCAACATCAATGCCCCCGCGAAACTGGCGGCTCAATTTTCAATACACGGCTGAACTATCAAATCGGAACTGGAACCTGGAGCCGACAGAGTTGGAGTGAGGAACGGCTCCAACCCTGCCGTTCCAGTGACACACATGGTTTTTGCGACGCCGGTCATGGTTTGTTGTTTTCGTGGGGCGTTCCAGTCCTCAGGGCCTCGATTAAATCCAATTGCCGCGACTTTTCCACATAATGAAAATTGAATTCCGGCGGAATGCGCGAGAGTTCGGCAATGCCCAGAATCCGTCCATACAAATCGGACCGGATGTGCTCATGCAAATCTTCCTCCGAGTCCCATTGCTGCATGTAGAGGATCGCTTCCTGGCCATCTTCCTCCAGGAGCTGGCAATAGAGGCAATGAGACAAACTCCGCGTGGGCCCTTGCACAGAACGAAGGGCGGTGAGCACATGGCGCCTTTGCTCCTGCGACGGAAATAGTCGTAGCGTTGAAATGACCATTGAGAGTCGCCATGCGAGAACCGTGCCACAAACCTGGTGATTCAATGCGCCTGACGCAACGCCGTGATTCTGAAAACATTATTCTGCCTCCGGAAGCCGGCAATGGGCGCCGAACGAGGAAATGGGAGGACGGTATGCCGCCTTTAAGTCCGCATCCCGTCTCGCTGGTGCTGGTTGGGGATACCCAGTTTCCGCATTCGGGTGTAGAGCGTGGAAGGTTTTAGTCCGAGCAGGTTGGCGGCCCCGTAGGCGCCTTTGATATGCCACTTGGTCATCTCCAAAATCCGCAGGATGTGTTCCCGCTCATACTCGGCCAGGGTGACGGGCTGGCTGATTTGCTGCAATTCCTGAAACGGGGGAACCCTCAACGTCTCGTCGCAACTGATGATGACGCTCCGTTCGATGACATTGCGCAATTCGCGGATATTTCCCGGCCAGGAATAGCGTTCCAGGGTGTCCATCGATTTGCGGGGAATTTGCGTAATTTTCTTTCCCATCCGCGTCGAAAATTCTTCCAGGAAACTCCATACCAGCAATGGGATGTCTTGCACCCGTTCGCGGAGGGGCGGAATCTTTATCGGGAATACGTTGAGCCGATAAAACAGATCCTGGCGGAACCGCCCCTTTCGCACATCCTCTGCCAGGTCGCGATTGGTGGCGGCAATCACGCGCACATTCACTTTGAGGGTTTTAGGATTGCCGAGCCGTTCAAACTGACCTTCCTGAAGAACGCGCAGCAACTTGGCCTGGACCTCCAAAGAGAGTTCGCCGATCTCATCCAGAAAGAGGCTGGATTGATCGGCCAGGTCGAACCGGCCAGACTGTTGGGTCAGGGCGCCGGTATAGGCGCCTTTTTCGCGGCCGAACAATTCACTTTCCACCAGCGGCTGCGGCAATGCCGCGCAATTGACTTTGACGATCCGTTTGGCCCTTCGCTGGCTGAACGCATGGATGGCATCGGCTACCCGTTCTTTTCCCGTGCCGGTCTCGCCGCATATCAATACTGTTGAATCAGTCAGGGCAACCTGGCCGATCTGATGGAATAATTTTTTAACCGCGTCGCTTTGACCGACAATGATTGCATTTGGATCGGCGCCCTTGAATTCCGGGCGGTGTGATTCAAATTCCGTCGGCAAGCGTTCTTTCAGCCGCCCGTTTTCCGCCAATGTATTTCTCCAGGTTTGTTCTTCCACGCTCATAGAAGCGTTTTTCGTGTCTAAGAAGTTCATGATCGCAATGTGTTTAGTTTTCGTTCGAATTCGACGAGTTAGATTTGCCGGTCATCGCCAGTCGATGACGGTGTTCCAGTGAGAATTGCATGACGGCCTGAAGCCGATCATACATTCCGAACGCAGCGTCCAGGTCTGCGTACGGAATTAAGTGAATGCTCCGCACTTGTGTGCAGCAGTTGCAGTTGGAAACACCTCCCAGGTTGGTGATCGCGCCGCCTTGCACGCTCAAATCATGCCAAAGAGTCGAAATAGCGTCCTCGCGAATCGTAACTATCTTTATTTTAATATTTTGCGGCGCAATTGGACTCCAGTTAAGGCCGATTAAATCTGAAGAAAAAGGCTGAAATATCATCCCTGGGACGGTATGCCGTCCCGTTGCCGCCGGCCGGGGATGCCTAATTTCTTCATGCGCGAATACAAGGTGCCTGGATTCATGCCAAGCAGGGTGGCGGCGCCGTTGGTGCCTTTAATGCGCCCGCCGGTCTTCTCAATGATTCGCAAGATATGCTCGCGCTCATGCGCGGCCAGTGTGGTTGGCCTGGCGGCGGGAATCTGCAAATCGCCCAGGGCCGGGAGCTGCAGCACGTCGTCTGCGCTCAAAATGACCCCATGCTCCAGAACATTTCGCAGTTGGCGGATATTGCCCGGCCAGGAATAGTGTTCCAGTGAATCCATGGTCGGCTGAGGGATCCTCTTGATTTTCCTGCCCATGCGAGAGGCGAATTCGGCCACGAAGGCGGAAACCAGGGCAGGGATGTCTTCGGTCCGTTCCCGCAACGATGGCACCCTTATGGGGAAAACACTGAGACGGTAATACAAATCTTCACGAAAACGTCCCTGCCGAACCTCTTCGGACAGGTCGCGGTTGGTGGCGGCAATGATGCGTGCGTCCACCTTGCGTGGTTTGGGGTTGCCCAATCGCTCGAATTCTCCTTCCTGAAGGACCCGCAGCAGCTTGGCTTGCACGTCGGGCGATAGTTCACCGATTTCATCCAGGAAAATGGTCGAGCCATCCGCCAGCTCGAATCGCCCCGCCTGGCTGGTTATCGCTCCGGTGAATGCGCCGCGTTCGCGGCCAAACAATTCGCTTTCGATCAGGGTGGCCGGCAGGGCGGCACAATTGACCTTGATCATCGCGCGCGCGTTACGACGGCTCAAGCGGTGAACGGCCCGGGCGATGAGTTCCTTGCCGGTACCAGTCTCACCCAGGATAAGTACCGGGCAATCCGCCGGAGCCACCTGTTCGATCTGATGCAATACATTTTTGATGGCCTTGCTCTGGCCAATAATTTCGCTGAAGGAATGGCTGACCTTGATTTCGGTGTGGAGATAATCGCGCTCCGCCTGCATATGGTCTTTGAGCCGTTGAATTTCAGTCAGGGCCTGGCGCAGCGATTCTTCGGCCCGTTTGCGGGCCAGCGCGTTGGCAAATACGTTCGCCAGAAAGTGGAAGTGTTTGACCAGTCCTTCGTGCCACTCCCGGCGCTGGCGCACAGCCGAAAAAGTCAGTATACCCAGCATGACCCCGCCAGTGAACAAGGGCACGGTGACGGTCGATTGGGTTTCGTATACCGCCAGGAATTCCTTCTCCCTGGCCGCTCCCGTACCGAGCGCCTGCGCAACGGGAACCACAATCGTTTGTCCGCACTGAAGTTGTGAGTAAAACCAGGGAAATGCGGTTGGGCCGTCAATTTGCACCGCTTCGCATCCAGGCCCCGACTGAGTCCGGCGCCAGTAAATCTGGGATTGCAAAACTGAATCGGCCCTCTTAAACAGGGGAGATGGCAGGTCACAGCGCTGGTAAAGATGAGTCAGGAGCAGCGTCCCGGCGTCCGCCACCGCGCATTGGAACAGTTTGGAGTGGTCCAATCCAAAGTGTTCGCAAAAAGTACGCTGCGCCTCCTCAATGGCGGCGTCCATTTCGCCGACGCGGACACTGACGAAGCGATCGCACAATTCGGCCAGAAGTGATTCGAAGGGCGACCACCCGGGCGGCTGGCTCTCTGGGACTGGTCCGGTTTCGTTCATGGTCGGGGGAATGAAGACTGGGCCGCGGTTTTGGTGAACCCACGCCGATGCAACCATTCCTTTCGTCTCAACACTTTCCGAAAGTGTCGAGCTTCCAATTCAAACATCACCGTTGCCATCGCAATGGTGACGCCAGACAGTCCAACATCGACGGTGACTTTCATATTGCACCGCCGCAACCAATTTGAATCCGCGGACATCCGCGGGCCAGATCCCCCTCTTGCTACACTATCTATTTAATATTATTACCCGAAGCTAAAGCTGAATTTATAACGCTAACCGTTTCGGCGCAACCGCTTTTTTCGGGACATTGTCAAAGTAGTTGAGAAACCTCTGCGAGACGGGATGCCGACCGAAGGACGCCTGTCCGACCTTTATTGTTGTGGTTTCGAAATCAGCGCCCGCGTTCCGTTCCACTTCAAACTGCTTGCAAACAAATGGAGTACGAGATGTCGTCGTCGCCAGGCATCTGCTTGGCATGTTTCAAGCATTTGAGCGGCGGGTGATTTTGAGCCAGTCCGCCGGACATGCGCTTTTTTCGGAGTTAGAAGCAGCGGCACATGGACGGGCATTGCCCTGTTGGCCTGGAGGAGGTGCCAGGCGCGATCCAAGTAAAACGCATGATAAAGTTCAACTCAAGGATGTGGTTGCCGGTCTTGTCCGCTGGATGGTTCGTTATTTTTTCCGGCTGCAAGCAGGCTGAGCAAATGCACGCTGGGCCGCCGGTTGTTGCCGTGGCTGCGGTCGAGCAGCAAAATGTGCCGGTTTATGCCGAATCGGTGGGCAATGTGCAGGCGGACGTGTATGCCACGATTTCGGCGCAGATTAACGGCTATCTTTTGAGGCGTGATTACGTGGAAGGCAGTGAGGTGACCAACGGGCAAGTGCTGTTCGAGATTGATAGCCGCACCTACAAGGCGATTTTGGACCAGGCCGCAGCCAACGTTATCAAGACTGAACAGGACGTACAGCGTTACACGCCGCTGGCCAAAACCGGGGCCGTCAGCCAGCAGGAATTGGATAACGCCATTCAGGCGAATGCGGCCGCTGTGGCCGCCGAGGAACAGGCCCGGCTGAATTATCAGTTTTGCACCATCCGTTCGCCGGTTAACGGTGTCGCCGGCCTGGCCCAGGCGCAGGTCGGCAATCTGGTAAACCCCGCCTCCGGTCAATTGACCACGGTAACCAGGGTGAAGCCGATCCGGGTGTATTTTTCAATTTCCCAGGAATTGATGACGAAGATGATGGAGGAACGGCAGGCTGAACATATCGGGCCCTTAAATGCCACAAACGGGCCGCTGCTCGAACTAACTCTTGCGTCCGGCACAGTTTATCCCATCAAAGGCCGGGTCCGTTTTTCTGACAACCAGGTCGACATGAGGACCGGCACCATCCGCGTCGTTGGCGAGTTTGACAACCCCGATCGACTCCTGGTTCCCGGCATGTTCGTCCGTGTGCGGGCGAAAATCGGGGAAGATAAAGACGCCCTCCTGGTTCCGCAAATCGCTGTGACGGATTTCCAGGGCCGCGATCTTGTGGCTGTCGTCGGCCCGGATAATAAGGTGAGCATTCAGACCGTGAACCTGGGCCAACAGGTCGGCCCACTTTGCGTCGTGACAGGGAATTTGAAGGTCGGCGACCAGATTGTGGCAGAAGGAGTCCAGAAGGTGCGCGAAGGAATGGAAGTCAAGCCGGAGCCCTTTAAACCCTCTGCCGTTCCGGCAGAAATGAGCAGTGACTGAGTTTTCCCATGTCAAAATTTTTCATCAACCGGCCAATCGTTGCGATGGTCATTTCCATCCTGACGGTCATCGTCGGTGTGGTGGCGATGCTCAGCCTGCCCATTGCGCAGTTTCCCAACATTGCCGACCCGCAAATCCAGGTAAATGCCACCTATCCGGGTGCCGATGCCCGCACGGTGCAACAGTCGGTGGCAACGCCCATCGAGCAGCAGATGTCCGGCGTGGACAACATGGAATACATGTATTCGCTCAACGCCAACAACGGCACGATGAAGCTGACGGTGGATTTCAACATCAAGACCGACCCAAGCACCGATCAGATCCTGGCGCAAATGCGGCAGAACCAGGCTAGCTCCCAATTGCCCGCGCCGGTCAACAGCCAGGGCGTCACAGTCCAGAAGTCCACCATGGCGCCGATGCTCATGTTCGCGCTCTATTCACCGCACCACACCTACGACAACGTTTATCTGGCGAACTACGCCGTAATCAACATCAACGATGCGATGACACGCGTACCGGGCATCGCGAGCGTCAGTATTTTCGGCGCGGGCAACTACGCGATGCGGCTTTGGGTGCGCCCTGACCGGCTGGCGCAGATGGGCGTGACCGTGCCGGAGATTATCGATGCGATTCAGCAGCAAAACACGGTGAATCCTTCGGGCCAGATTGGTGGCGAGCCGATCCCGAACGGACAGCAGTTTACCTACGCGGTGCTCTCCCAGGGCCGGCTGGAAACCGCGGACCAATTCGGTGCCATCGTTCTAAGGGCGCAGCCCGGCGGCGCCGTGTTGCGGCTCAGGGACGTGGCGCGCATCGAGCTTGGCGCTCAAAACTACAACATGATAGCCCGGCTCAATGGCAAGCCTGCCGCACTCATCGCGCTTTACCAGTTGCCCGATTCCAATGCCGTGGACGCGGCCAACAAGGCCAAGGCTCTCATGGCGAAGTTGAAGCAAAGTTTCCCCCCGGACATGGACTACGTTGTGGCCCTGGACACCACACTTGCCGTCACCGCAGGCATTCGGGAAATCGTGCACACGCTCATTGAAGCCATTGTGCTGGTCATTATCGTGGTGTTTATCTTCCTGCAGGGCTGGCGCGCGACGCTGATTCCATTGCTTGCGGTGCCGGTTTCGCTGGTTGGCACATTCGCACTATTTCCTCTGTTCGGGTTTTCGATCAACACGCTCTCGCTCTTCGGCCTGGTGTTGGCCATTGGGCTGGTGGTGGACGACGCCATCGTTGTCGTCGAAATCGTAGAGCATCACATCGAGCGAGGTTTGTCGCCCAAAGACGCGGCGCTGCAGGGCATGAAAGAAGTCACCGGCCCGGTCGTTGCCATTGCAATCATCCTGTCTGCGGTGTTCATTCCGACTGCTTTCATTCCAGGCATCACGGGGCGGCTGTATCAGCAATTTGCCGTGACGATTGCTGTTTCGGTGCTGCTCTCGGCTTTCAATGCGCTGACGCTGTCCCCGGCAATGTCCGCATTGCTGCTCCGGCCGAAGAAAAGAAAGTCCGGCCCTTTGCAAAAATTCTATGATTGGTTCAACAAATGGTTTGGCCTGGCAACGGACGGCTACGTCGGCGTCTGCCGCCTCCTTATTCACAAAAGTTCGGTTGCCTTGATTTTGCTGGCCGTACTGGCGGTGCTGGCTGGGATCACTGGAAAGCGTGTTCCTGCCAGCTTCCTGCCGGACGAGGACCAGGGCTACATTTACGCGGGCATCCAGTTGCCAAACGCTTCTTCTCTCCAGCGGACCGACGACATCACTCGGCAGTGCGAGGAGGTGCTCAAGAACACACCGGGAATCCAATATTACTCGAGCGTGGTGGGATACAACATGTTGAGTGGCGTGCAAAACACCTACAGCGCTTTTTTCTTCATCACGGAAAAGGAATGGCATGAACGCAAGGCGCCGGAGGAAAAATACCAGGCCATTCAGGCGCATCTCAATCAGGGTTTTGCCAAAATCCCGGGCGCAATCGGCTTCGCGTTTTCGCCGCCGGCGATTCCGGGCATCGGCGCATCTGGCGGCGTAACGTTCATTCTGGAAGACCGGACCGGCAAGGGCGGCAAGTTTCTAGCCGACAACCTGCAAAAATTCCTCGAAGCAGCGCGGAAACGGCCTGAGTTTGACAAGGTGTTCAGCACGGCGTTGCTGTCCGTGCCACAGGTGTACGTGGACGTGGATCGCGACCAGGTGTTGCAGCAGGGAGTTCCGCTAAAAGATGTTTACGAGACAATGCAATGTTTCATGGGCGGCGCGTTTGTAAACTACTTTAACCGCTTTCAGCGCCAGTGGCAGGTCTACGTGCAGGCTGAGGGCGACTATCGGACGCAGGCCAAAAATCTCGGCCAGTTTTACGTGCTCAACAGTTCCAACCAGATGGTGCCGCTGTCGGCTGTGACCAGCGTGCGCAGCACAATGGGGCCGGAATTCACCATGCGCTACAACCTGCACGAAGCCGTACAAATCAATGCTTCGGCAAAACTCGGCATTAGCTCCGGGCAGGCGATGAAAGCGATGGAAGAGGTTTTCGACCAAACGATGCCGTCGGGCATGGGCTATGATTATATGGGCATGAGTTTTCAGGAAAAGGTGGCGCAGGAAGGCGTTTCGCCCATGGCCATTTTTGGATTTTCCGCCCTGTGCGTGTTCCTGATTTTGGCCGCTCAATACGAGAGCTGGAGCCTGCCCTTCAGCGTGCTGCTCGGCGTGCCCGTCGCTGTCTTCGGCGCATTCGCGGGTCTGATGGTTTTTCGGTACGAAAACAACATTTATGCGCAGATCGGGTTGGTCATGCTCATTGGCTTGTCCGCGAAGAACGCAATTCTCATCGTTGAATTTGCCAAGATGGGTTACGACGAGGGAAAGCCATTGATTGATGCGGCGCTCGACGGCGCCCGGCTGCGCCTGCGCCCCATCCTGATGACGAGTTTCGCCTTCCTGCTGGGCTGCGTGCCTTTGGCCAGGGCGAGCGGGGCAGGGGCTCTTTCGCGGCAAGTCATGGGCATCACGGTCATCTTCGGCATGGGCGCCGCCAGTTTCATCGCCATTTTCCTCATCCCGGTCACTTTCTACGTGGTCGAGAAATACAGCAAAGCCAAACAGGAAAAAAAACTGCCGGAAGGAATAATGCCCGCGCCGCCGGAAGGAGCGGGTCAATAAACCATGAACTCTGAACCGGTCACCTCACCTCTGGCAAACCGTCCATTCCTGAATTGGCTGGTGGAAACTCTTCGCGACAATCCGGAAATCGCCATTTTTCTCGCGCTGGCGCTGGGCTTCCTGATTGGCGGTCTGCGGATAAAAAAATTCACCCTTGGCAACGTCACCGGCGTATTGCTGGCCGGTGTGTTGATTGGACAACTGAACATCACTATTTCACCGAATGTCAAGTCGGTGTTCTTCCTGATGTTTCTGTTTGCAGTGGGTTACGGCGTCGGGCCGCAGTTTTTCCGCGGACTGAAGAGCGACGGATTGCCGCAGGTGTTTTTCGCTCTGATCCAATGCGTCGCCTGCCTGCTGGCCGCTTTCGTAGCTGCCAAGTTGGCCGGTTACAGCATGGGGCAGGCGGCCGGATTGCTTTCGGGCGCCTGTACGATTTCGGCGGTGCTCGGCGTGGCGAGCGACACGATGGGCAAGATCGGCCTGACTCCTGAACAACACAAGGCAATGCTGGATGCGATGCCGATTGCTTATGCCGTCACCTACCTGTTTGGCACGGCCGGCTCCGCATGGTTCCTGGCTTCCATTGGACCAAAACTCTTGCGAGTGGACCTGGCAAAGGAGTGTGCGGACTACGAAGCCAAGATGGGCCAACTGGATGAGGGAGGCGGCATGTCGGGTTATCGGCGACTGACGGGGCGCTCCTATGAAGTGAAGCCGGGCTCGAAATGGGCAGGGAAAACCGTCGGCGAATTTGAGGCGCAGTTTAACATACCACGCCTGTTCATCGTGCGCGTGAGGCAGAAGCTCAAAGTCAACGAGCCGGGTCCTGACACGAGATTCGAGGTCGGTGACATTCTGGGTATTGCCGGACCACGCGAATTACTCTTGCAGTATGGAGTCGAATTTGGCCCCGAAGTGGAAGATCCGGAAATTTTCGATATCCCCGTCCAGGTCCTCGACGTAGTCATCACCAAAAAGAAGATTGCCGGCATGACGCTCCAGCAACTCCGGGATTCTGAGGGTGGTAAGAGCGTGCGGGGTGTGTTTTTGCGCAAAGTGGTTCGCAGCGGGCGAGAAATGCCATTGACGGCTGATCTGAGGATTGACCGTGGCGACGTGTTGCAAATCGTCGGCTCGACCGGCGACACGGAGCGGGTGGCATCGGACATTGGCTATCCCGACCGGGCGACGGATAAGACGGACGTGGTATTCATGGGGCTGGGCATTGTAATTGGTGCATTGATCGGGGCGATTGTTATTCCCATAGGCCAGGTCCCGTTGAGCCTCACGACGAGTGGCGGCGCCCTCATTGCGGGCCTGGTCTGCGGCTGGCTCCGCTCGGTGCATCCGGTATTTGGCAGGATTCCGGGACCAGCGCTGTGGGTGTTCAATAACATCGGCCTGTGCACCTTCATTGCGGTGGTCGGCATCAGCACCGGGCCGGCGTTTGTTGCCGGGCTGAAAACCGCCGGCTTGAGCCTCTTTCTCTGGGGTGTGTTTGTCACCACTCTGCCATTCGTGGTCGGCATCTTCGCGGGCAAATATATTTTCAAAATGCATCCGGGCATCATCCTCGGCTGTTGCGCCGGGGCGCGCACCACCACGGCGGCCCTGGGGGCGATCGAGGACGAGGCGAAAAGCCATGTGCCCGCGCTCGGCTATACCATCACTTACGCCGTGGGCTGCGTGCTGCTCATCACCTGGGGCGTCGTAATCGTTTTAATGATGAAATGAAACCTGAATTTCAAAAAACCAGCAATCACTTCCAACCCACAATTCATTTATGATCAAACAAAAGGCAGCCTCAAAACAATCACCGCCATCCACCGGAATCCTGGATCCTTTCAATATTGAGATTCCGGAGGATTTTCCGGAATACGGTATCAACGCCCGGGCGGCCGCGGGCATCGTTAATAGCGAGTCGTGGACCGACGCGAGCCCGATGCTCAACCTCTCATCCTTCGTCACTACGTTTTCCGAGCCCGAGGAAGCTGAGGTTGCGCGACAGAACATCATGAAGAACTACATTGACCACGACATGTATCCGCAGGTCTTCGCCATGGAGACCAGGATGGTGAAGTGGCTCCATGGCTTGTGGAACGGACCGAAAAATGCCGAGCCTTACGGCACAGCCACCGTCGGATCATCCGAGGCATGCATGCTCGCCGGACTGGCGCACAAGTGGAACTGGCGGCAGGCGCGCCAAAAGGCCGGCAAAGATGCCAGCCGACCAAACATGGTCACTGGCGGCAACGTGCAGATCGTCTGGAAAAAATTCCTCCGGTATTTCGATGTCGAACCGCGCATCGCGCCTCTGGAACCGGGCAACTATCGGCTGACCGCCAAACATCTCGACAAGTTGGTGGACGAGAACACGATCTGCGTCGTGGCCATTGCCGGTCAAACCTTCACCGGCGAGGACGACGACATCCAGGAAATCCACGACTGGCTGGACAAATACGAGTTGCGCACCGGCGTCCATATTCCGATGCACATTGATGGCGCGTCCGGCGGGTTTGTAAATCCCTTTTTGTATCCCGACTACGAATGGGATTTCCGGCTGCCGCGTGTGCAATCCATCAACGCCTCCGGCCACAAATTTGGCCTCGTGCCGCCCGGTCTGGGTTGGATCGTCTTCAAGGAAAGAAAAATCTTCAATGAGGACCTGGTGTTTTACGTGAACTATCTCGGCAGTGAAATGCCGACTGCCACGCTGAACTTCAGCCGCAACGCGATGCAAATCGCGGTCCAATATTATCTGTTTCTCCGTCTGGGCCGCGACGGTTACACGTCCGTGATGCGCCACGCCCTCGAAAACGCCAGGCGGTTGCGCGAGCAATTGGTCGAAAGCGGCTACTTCGAAATCATGAACAAAACCCAAACCATACCCGTGGTGGCGCTGACGCTGAAACCGGATTTCAAAAACTTCAACGAATTCGACGTCTCGGCCAAAGTGCGCGAGCGCGGTTGGGTGCTCTCAGCCTACACGATGCCACCCAACGCCGAGAGTGTGCGTTCGCTGCGCATCGTCGTGCGCCCGCACTTAAACCGCAACGTGATCGACCTGTTGACGACGGACATTATTAAAGCGTGTGAATTTCTCAAAGCCAATGGCGGCAACATTAAGCCGCCGAAACTGCATGACGTTTACAAAACGGCAGAGAAATGTTGAGGAATCATCTGTGGGCCTGATCAATCACATCCTGGAGTCCGCTCCTGAAATCGCGCTGTTCGCCGCGCTGTTCTTCGGATACCTGCTGGGACGGGTTAAGGTCAAGGGTTTCAGTCTCGGCGGCGTGGCTGGTTCGCTCATTGTTGCGCTTTTCATCGGACAACTGGGCGTTTCGCTGCCGGACACATTGAAGGCGGTCTGTTTTGCGCTGTTCATTTATGCCATCGGTTTCCGTAGCGGCCCGGAGTTCTTCGGCGGGTTGAACCGTTCTTCTATCAAACTGGTGGTTTCGTCGGTGGTTCAATGTGTGACTGCCTTGATTGTCGTCCTGGCTATTGGGCACGTTTGCCGTTTTGGCAAGGGATTCACTGCCGGCATCGGAGCGGGTGCATTGACGGAAACGGCGACGATGGGCACGGCGGGCGACGCGCTCAGGCGCCTGGGGTTGCCGGACGCCCAGGTGCGCCAATTGGCCAGCCAAATGGCCGTGGCTTTCGCCATCACCTACCTTTTCGGCACAATCGGAGTGATCATATTTGTGCGCAGCGTCGCGCCGCGGTTGCTCGGAGTGGACGTAAAGAAGGCAGCGCGCGAACTCGAGGCGGAACTGTCTCACGGCGGCCCGGTGAAGCGGCCAGGCCAAATCACACCGTTCGTTCCTGTCGTCGCCCGCGCGTACCAGGCGGCCAAAAGCACGGCGGTCGACCACACAGTTGGCGAACTGGCCAGGCAGTTTGGTCGAGCAACCGTTGAAAGGGTTCTGCACGACACCCGGACGATCGACCCCACGCCAGAAACCGAGTTGAAAGCCGGAGACGTCGTCAGCCTTGCCGGGCGATTGGGTTCGGTCGTTGCCGCCGGCGAGTTGATCGGGCCGGAGGTGGAAAGCGAGGAGGCACTTTCCTTTCCCATGGAAGTTTCGACCGTGGTCATGACCAACAAGAATTTTACGGGCAAGCCATTAAGTCAGGTCCGGGACCAAATCGGCCTCCAAAACCTTCAAGGGGTCTATCTGTCCAGTCTCAGGCGCCAGGGCCTTCCGCTGCCAATCATGGCTAATACGGACATGCGGCGGGGTGACGTTTGCACTCTGGCGGGACGACCTACTGAGGTGGATCATGTGGCCGCCCTGCTCGGACGCACGGAGGCGCCGGGCGGCGTAAGTGATCTGGCTTATCATGCGCTCGGCATCGTCGTCGGCACGCTGCTGGGTTTATGTTCAGTCGAGGTGGGCGGCATCCCGGTGACGCTTGGCGTTGGCGGCGGTGTGCTCGTTTCCGGCCTTTGTTTCGGCTGGTTCCACACTCGCTATCCGGT
Organism: uncultured Verrucomicrobiae bacterium; assembly: GCA_963845665.1. GTDB lineage: Bacteria > Verrucomicrobiota > Verrucomicrobiia > Limisphaerales > UBA11358 > UBA11358. The sequence goes on along the minus strand of CAWJTA010000003.1, from coordinate 201,555 downwards.
TTTCGGCGGGTTGCCTCAGCCGGCGCAATGGATCCTTTCGGAGTTCGGGTTAAGTGCCTTTGCAGCAGTCGTCGGCTTGTCCGCCGGTCCCAAAGCACTGGCGGCAATTCAGGAACAGGGAGTCACTCTGCTGATCGCCGGCATGGTTACCACGTTGGTTCCGCTATTTGTTGCTCTGTATTTTGGGCGGTTCGTGCTGAGACTTCATCCGGTCGTGCTGCTGGGCGCGCTGTGTGGCGGGCAAACCGTGGCGGCGGCATTGACCGCAGCCAATGAGGAAACCGACAGCATGACGCCTGTGCTCGGTTTCACGGTCACCTACGCTATCTCCAACGTGCTTCTGGCAGTTTGGGGACCCGTCATCGTCTTCCTCACTAAATGAACAGAATTCCAGCTAAAAAAAGTTATGGACTTTATAAAACACACACTCAGGGCCTATCCGGACATGGCTCTCTTCATCGCGCTGTTTCTGGGATATCTGCTGGGTCGCGTTAAGATCAAAGGCTTCAGCCTCGGTGGTGTTGCCGGCTCGCTCATCGTCGCCCTCATCATTGGACAGTTAGACGTTTCGCTGCCGGACGCTTTGAAGTATGTCTGCTTCGCGCTGTTTATTTACTCCATCGGCTTCAGCAGTGGCCCGGAATTCTTCGGAGGATTAAATCGTTCCTCCATCAAACTCGTCATTTCGGCAGTGGTTCAATGCGTTGCCGCTTTAATCGCGGTGTTGGTCATTGCTCGTATATTCGGTTTTGCCAAGGGCTATGCCGCCGGCGTTGGCGCCGGTGCGCTGTCGCAAACATCGACAATGGGCACCGCTATCGATGCCATCTCCAGGCTGGGGCTGCCCCCGGACGAACACAGCCGCCAGAACAGCGACATGGCCGTCGCATTCGCAATTACCTATTTGTTCGGCACGGTAGGCGTCATCATATTTGTGCGCAGCATCGCGCCACGTTTGATGGGCACGGATGTGCAGAAAGCAGCGCGCGAACTGGAGGCGGAATTATCCCGTGGTGGAACGGTTTCCCGGCCCGGTTACATCGCGCCCTTCATGCCGGTCGTCTCACGCGCTTTCCAGGTCACGGAGGGTAGCGTGTTTAACCGCAAAGTGGGTGATTTGGCCCAGGAGTTCGAACGCGCAACCGTTGAACGAATTCTTCGCAACGGCAAGGCGATCGAACCCAAACCGGACACAGCATTGCAGGCCGGCGACATCGTAGGGCTTTCCGGGCGTTTAAAAGCAGTGATGTCGGGAGGGGCTGCCATTGGGCCGGAAGTGGAAAGCAGGGAAGCCCTTTCTTTTCCCATGGAAATTGCCAGCGCGGTCATTACCAGGAGGAACATAGTAGGCAAATCCATCGCGGAAATTCGCGAACAGTTCGGTATTAGAAACCTGGAAGGCGTCTATTTGATCAGCCTTAAGCGGCAGGGCATTTCGTTGCCAGTCATGGATAACACCGTGACGCGAAGAGGCGATGTATGGGAGTTTTCCGGCCGACCGGATCAGGTGGAGCGCGTGGCCCATGATGTGGGCTATCCAGAACCACCCGGTGGGAGAACTGACCTCGCATTCCATGCCCTGGGAATCGTCACGGGCATGTTGATTGGATTGCTTGCTGTCAACGTCGGAGGCATTTCAGTAACGCTCGGAACAGGCGGCGGTGTGCTCGTGTCGGGTCTGTGTTTCGGATGGGTGCATGCGCGCTTTCCGGTTTTCGGCGCATTACCGCAACCCGCCCAGTGGGTCCTTTCTGAATTCGGCCTGGGTGCGTTTGCGGCGGTCGTTGGATTGTCTGCCGGTCCAAAAGCCCTGGCTGCACTTCAAAATGAGGGAGTCACTCTTCTGATCGCCGGGGTCATCGTGACAATCATCCCGCTTTTCGTGGCGCTTTATTTTGGACGGTTTGTGTTGAAAATGCACCCGGTCGTGTTGCTCGGGGCGATATCCGGCGGACAGAGTGTAGCAGCGTCCTTAAGTGCTGCGAATGAAGCTGCCGACAGCATGACGCCAGTCCTCGGATTTACCGTTACCTACGCAATTTCCAATGTCTTGCTTGCCGTCTGGGGTCCGCTGATTGTCGCATTGTCGGGTTAAGGAAAGGTAAAACCAAACAACTCATATATGTCAAAAACAACTTCAATCTCCCAAGCCCGTCAAAAGGCGTTGCTCAAGCTCAGTCCGTTTGAGCTGAAAGATGAATTGATCAGGCTCGCGCAGGACGCCGAGCGCGAGCAAATGGCCCTATTCCTCAACGCCGGCCGCGGCAATCCAAATTGGATTTGTACGACCGCTCGCGAAGCCTTCGGCGCGCTGCTGCGCTTCGGCATCGAGGAATCCCGCCGCGTCATTTCAGACATTCCAGACATGGGCCGGCAAATTGCCAAAACTCCCGGCCTCGGGAAACGGTTCGAGCAATTTCTGGTGGCGAACCGAACGTCGCCCGGCGTCAAATTGTTGTCCGAAACATGGAAGTTCGGCCTGCAAAAGTTGAAGTTTGAATCCGATGCCTTCGCTTATGAACTCGCCCAGGGCGTCATCGGCGACATGTATCCGGTTCCGGACCGGATGCTGCGCCATTGCGAGCGCATCGTGCACGCGTACCTGGACCGGGAAATGTGCGATGGCCGTCCGCCGGCGGGCAGGTTTGACTTGTTCGCCGTCGAAGGGGGCACCGCTGCGATGTGCTACGTCTTCGACACGCTGATGCAAAATCAATTGTTGCATCGTGGTGACTCCATTGCATTGGGCGTCCCGACGTTCACTCCTTACATCGAAATTGCGCACATGGATCGTTTCGCCTTCAAGGTTGTCAATGTGGACGCAAGTGTGGAGCGCTTTAATAACGGCGCGCACTCCTGGCACTACTCCGACTCTGAAATTGACAAACTCGCCGACAAACGCATCAAGGCATTTTTTCTGGTCAATCCGAGCAACCCGCCCTCGTTCGCCATGCGCGCCAGTTCCATGAAGCGGCTCGTCAATCTGGTGAAAACGCGGCGCCAGGATCTCATTATCATCACCGACGATGTCTATGGAACGTTTGTGCCGGGGTTCCGTTCCTGCATGGCTGAGCTGCCGCAAAACACGATCGGCGTTTATTCCTATTCAAAACATTTTGGTTGCACCGGTTGGCGGTTGGGCGTGGTAGCGGTCCATCAAAACAATATCTTCGACACAATGATCGCAAAGCTGCCGGCAAAGACCCGCGCTGCTTTAAATCTCCGTTATAGTCCTATCACGCTCGAGCCCGAGAAACTGAGGTTTATTGACCGGATGGTGGCGGACAGCCGGATGGTCGCGCTCAACCACACTGCGGGCCTGTCGTTGCCCCAGCAAATTCAGATGACCCTGTTTTCTGCATTCGCCCTTCTCGACAAGGCGGACAGCTATAAGTCGCTTTGCCGGCTGATTGTGCGCCGCCGGTTCAATGCCTTGCTCGAAGGACTCGGCCTGACGCTTCCCGATGACCAGACACGCGCCGCTTATTACGTTGAACTGGATCTCATGGTCTGGGCCGGACAGGAGTTCGGTCCTGAGTTCGCGAAGTTTCTCCGGAAAAACTATCAATGCACGGACGTTCTCTTTCGCCTCGCGGAAAATTGTGGCGTGGTGCTGATGCACGGTGGCGGTTTTGGCGGACCGGATTGGTCGGTGCGCGTCTCGTTGGCCAACCTCGCCGAGGACACGTATCCAAAAATCGGCCAATACCTCCGGGAAACAGCCCAAGCCTATGTGAAAGAATGGGAGGCCACGCGGTCAGGAATGCGTGGATCGAACGTGCAATCGCTTCAGACCAACAAAAGATACTCCTCAACGCGCTATACTTCGCCTTTCAAGGCGCGAAAACCCCTTCGATTCAAAGCCCGAAAGATTAAGCCGTGAACCAAAACAAAACTGAAAATGAAAACGACCAAATTCCTTATCCGCCTCGTGACGACGACTGCGTTATTGTTTGCTATATCCGTCCAGGCCAAACCCAAAATTGTCATTCTTGCCACCGGCGGCACCATCGCCGGCGCACAGGCAAATACATCTCAAATCGGCTACACCTCCGGGACTTTCTCCGTGGACTCGCTCATCAATGCCGTGCCGCAGCTCAAGGATATCGCGGACCTGAGTGGTGAGCAGGTCGCCAACATTGGCAGCCAGACGATGAACAACGAGGTTTGGCTCAAGCTGGCTGACCGTGTCAACGCAGTCCTCGCGGAGCCGGATGTTGACGGAGTCGTCATCACTCACGGCACCGACACAATGGAGGAAACTGCTTACTTTTTGTCGCTCGTCGTGCACAGCGACAAGCCGGTCGTGCTGGTCGGTTCCATGCGTCCGGCCACGGCCATCAGCGCGGATGGCCCGGCGAATCTTTACAACGCGGTGGCTCTGGCCGCGAATCCCGATGCGCGTGGTCTCGGAACGCTCGTCGTGCTCAATGACCAAATCCATTACGCGCGCGAAGTGGAGAAGATGAACTCCACCCAACTAAATACGTTCGAATCCCCCAATCGCGGCCTGGCGGGAGTCATCAACGTAGGGCACGCTCATTTCTTTTCCAAAAACATCACGCGTCATGGAGTTAATAGTGAGTTTTCCGTTGACGGCATGACGACCAATGATTTGCCACGTGTGGCCATTGTTTATTCCTATGCCAATGCCGAACCCGACATCGTCGACTTCCTGGTTAAGCAAGGCGTGAAAGGAATCGTGCTGGCTGGAGTTGGCGACGGCAACAGCACGGACGCCATGATCGCCGGTCTGGCTGAGGCGGCGAAGCAAGGCGTAGCCGTGGTTCGCTGCTCACGCACCGGCAGCGGGGTGGTCGCGCGGGACGTGGAAGTGGACGACGACAAGCTGGGCTTTATCGCCGGCATGGAATTGAATCCGCAGAAGGCGCGTGTCCTTCTGATGCTCGGCCTGACCAGGACCAGCGACCCCCGGCAACTTCAACAGTATTTCATGGAGTATTAAGCATTAACACCCGATCGGCTATAAACCTTAAATCCAATCACAAGCCTATGAAGAAAAATATGCACAAACCTTGCCTTCGCTTAAGCGCAGTCGTGTTGATCGCCTCCCTCGCCGTCTTCACCGGTTGCACCCAAGCCCAAACCACCGTAGAACCGCCAACCAGGCCCGCCACGACCTCCTCCGGCGCTTTTTTAACCAGTAGCATGACACCGTCTGCGGCCGACCTGCAGCGCGTGGTGGATGAGGCTTATGCGAAGTTCAAGGACGACCACTCTGGCAAAAACGCCGACTATATCCCATATCTGGCCAGCGTCTCATCCAACCTGTTCGGCGTCGTCATTGTCACCAGCGACGGGCACGTTTACAGCGCGGGCGATTGTGACTACACCTTCTCCATCCAGTCGTGCTCAAAGGTATTTACCCTCGCGGAAGTGATGGACGAGTCCGGTGCCGACGCAGTGCAGAAAAAAATCGGCGTAGAGCCGACCGGCCAGCCGTTCAATTCCGTGACCGCACTGGGAATGTTCGATAACAGGGCGGTCAATCCACTGGTCAATGCCGGCGCGATCGCCACCGTCAGCATGGTCCGGGCCACCAGCGCGGAGGAGCGTTGGGATAAAGTTCTCGCCTGCCAAAGCAGATTTGCCGGCGAACCGCTCCACCTGATTGATGCGGTTTACAAGTCGGAATCGGAAACGAATTTCCGCAATCGCGGCATCGCCTGGATTCTTTATAACAACGACAACCTTTTCTGCGACCCGCCGGAGGCGACCGATGTCTACACGAAGGAATGCTCAATCGGCGTGACCGCAAAGCAACTGGCTGTCATGGGCGCAACCCTGGCCAATGACGGCGTCAATCCGGTCACTCATGAACGCTGCCTGGATTCGAAGTATGTTCCGCGCGTCCTCGCCGTAATGATGATGGCGGGCTTTTACGATGAATCAGGGGCCTGGGCTTACAATGCCGGGTTGCCGGCCAAAACTGGTGTTGGCGGAGGCATCGTCGCAGTTGTCCCGGGCAGGATGGCCATCGTCGGCTTTTCGCCGCCACTCAATGAAGCCGGCAACAGTATTCGCTCGACCGAGGCTATTGAATACATCGTCAATGAACTTAACGTGAACCTTTTCGGCTCACTCAAGTGAATCCTCACCCCGGAAACCGTCATGAAGAATAAGATCAAAGTTACAAAATGCTTCCTGTTGGCGTCCCTGTTCGCCGCGCTCGGCGGTATTCCGGTCGCGGCCCAGACATCCGAATCAACTGACATCGATGAGTTGAAGGCCCAGATGCAGGCAATGCAGACGAACATGGTGCTGATGCAGGAGAAAATAGACCAGCTGGAACGTGAAAAAAAGGCCATGGCCGGCGGTCTGCTGGTAACAAACGAGGTAACAAACGCCCCTCCAGGAGTCGCATTCCAGCCCGGGACGGAAGATGAGGCTGTACAGGCCACCCAAATCAAGGATCGCGATAATCTTGAAAATTACCAGGAACAGGCGCCCCGTTTCGGCAATGAGACACTGAACGAAAAATACAGAGGCTTCATTCCGATTCCCAACACGCCCGGCATCTTTCAGTTCAACGCCAAGCCACGTTTGGACATGATGGCGGACAATCGGCCTTCGGGCAACCCGGACCGCTTCGTTACCGCAACCATTCCAACGGGTCCAGACCCCGGAGGAGCACAGTTCAATGTAAACGCCAGGGCCTCGTCCTTAAGCTTTGATGTGCGGGCGCCGAATATTCCGGGGGACTTCCGCTTCTATTATAACAATGACTTTTTCGGGCCCGGCAGCGGCATGGTCTGGCGTCTCAAACAACTCTACGGTCAGTTCTACAACGTGACCGCCGGGTTCACCTTCAGCATTTTCGAAGACCCGGACGTTTGGCCCGACACGGTGGATTTTGAAGGTCCCAACTCCATGATTTTTGCGCGTCAACCGACCGTTCGTTACGAGCTGGCTTTGGACGATCATTGGCACATGAACTTTGGGCTCCAACAGCCGGCGTCAGACATCGACAATGAGGGACCTGAAGAGGGAGCGTCACCGAATAACCAGGCGCCCGACGGCGGTTTCAACATCCGATGGGAAGACGAAAAATGGGGGCACTTCCAGTTTGCCACCATCCTCCGTGATGTGGGTGCCAGGGGTACGACCCTCGGCCAACAGAATGTCCTGGGGTGGGGGTTAAACCTGTCTGCCAATTTCAACATCTTCGAGAATGATTCAGTTCAGGCGCAGTTCACTTACGGTGACGGCATTTTCCACTTCTCCAACGACAATTTTACCTACCCTGGGTTCAACGGCGGTGACGCCGCGTTCAACGATCGGGGACAATTGAGGGCGTTGCAATACGTTGCGCCTATGGTCGGGTACACGCATCAGTGGTGCGAAGCGTTTCGTTCGACGGTGACGTTTGGCTACGTCAATCTGCAAAATGAACAGGAACAGACGGCCGCGGCGTACCACGAGACTTACTATGCGAGCGGGAACGTGATCTGGCAGGTGCGCAAGCGATTGAGCATTGGCCTGGAATGCCTCTATGGCAAAAAAATCGATGGCGGCGGCTCGAACGGAGATGTGTTCCGATTCCAAACCGGCCTGGTTTACTCGTTATTCTGATGAAATGACCCACGAAATCAACAGCCAGTTTACATTGCCGATTTCTTTCGATCTGGGAGCGACGTTCCTTTATGCGCTCACTGGGGCATTGGTGGCGATTCGCCGTCATTACGATATTGTCGGTTTATTTGTGCTGGCGGTGGTGAGCGGTGTTGGTGGCGGATTGATTCGGGACAGCGTCTTTATTGAAAACGGGCCGCCGCTCGCGATGAGGGACGAGCGTTATCTCTATGCTGTGATTGCGGGCTGCCTTTCGGCAGCGCTTTTCGGACACCGAATGGATCGTATGCAACGGGGCTTTTTGCTCGCAGACGCCCTCGGCCTGGGGGCTTACGCGGTCTTTGGTGTGTCACGGGCTCTGAGTGTGGGCCTTCCAGTGTTGACTGCCATTACGGTCGGGGTAATCAATGCCTCTGGCGGTGGCTTGTTACGCGATATACTCGTCCGCGAAGAACCCTTGCTTTTGAAGCCGGGCCAACTTTATGTGCTGGCGGCATTGTTGGGCGCGGGACTGTTCACTGTGCTCGTCGTTCGTTTCGCCAGGCCGGTGGAATCGTCGGGTTTGCTGGCCGTCGGTACTACGTTTGTCTTTCGGCTGCTGGCGATCACTTTCAATTGGAAAACCGGGTCGATCCGTAAACGCTTGATTCCGCTCGCGCCCGAACCGGGCACGCCACCAGTGGCGACCACTGCAGGTAAAACGGATTCCCCGCATCCGCCGCAGAAGGGGCAGTCAACCTCCGATGGACACGAATATAAAAGCTAAAGCAGCCGCGAAACTGAAGCGTCTCCGTTGCCTTTGGGTCATGGTCCTTTTGCCGTTGGCCGGTTGTGTCGTCGGCCCGCACTACCATCGGCCGGCGACAAACTCGCCGGACAACTTCCGCTTTGCCACCAGCCAAACCAATCGTTCGCTCGCCGATCTGCCCTGGCGTGATGTGTTCCAGGATCCGTTCCTTCAAAACCTGATTGTTGGCGTCTTGACCAATAACTACGACCTGGAACAAGCCGTCGCGCGTGTGGAACAGGCACGCTACGTGGTCATCGCCACACGGGCGCCGCTCTTTCCGCAAGTCAGCTACAGCGCCGACATCGGCCGCGGCCGCAACTCCATTTTCAATGCACCCTTCTCCAACGGCGGTGCCACCGACAGTTCCGGTCTCGCGGGCGTTAACGCCGTGTGGGAAATTGATTTCTGGGGTCGCATTCGTCAGATGACCCGCGCCGCCCAGGCGCAGTATCTGGCCACGGATGAAGCCCGGCGCAGTTTGACAATTACCCTGGTCAGCGACGTGGCCACAGCCTATTACCAGTTGCTCGATCTGGATCAGGAACTGCGGATTCAACAGGAGGCGACCAACGCCTACGCCCAAAGTTATCGGATTTTCAACGATCGGTACAAAAACGGAGCCGGGAACCGGCTCGCGACGGAACGTGCCGCCGCCGCCCTGGCCACTGCCGCCGCGGCGATTCCGCAGCTGGAAACGCAAATCGCAACAACTGAAGACGCGATTAGTATTTTGCTCGGACGCAATCCCGGTACGGTTCTCCGCGATTCGTTAACCAATCAACCGCCGGCGGAATTGGAAATTCCGGTTGGTCTCCCGAGCGACTTGCTGCAACGCCGTCCGGATGTGGTGGAAGCAGAGCAGTTCCTCGTCGCTGCCAATGCTGATGTGGGCGTCAGTCTGGCGAATTTCTTTCCGCAAATAGGCATGACGACATTCCTGGGCAGGGCCAGTCCCCAGCTTTCGGCGTTCACCGGCGGGGTGGGAAACTTTTGGAATGTGGGCGCCACAATGGCCGGCCCGTTGTTCCAGGGGGGCCAATTGTATGCCCAATATCAGGGTTCAAAAGCCCAGTTCGTAGCAGCCAAAGCGGCTTATCAGCAAACCGTCCTGACGGCGTTCCAGGAAGTTTCCGACGCGCTCATCACGCGCCAGAAACTTGCTGACATCCGCATGTTTGACGAACAGGCTGCCGCCGCCCTGTCCATCTCGGTAGACCTGTCCATGCAGCGTTATATCAACGGCATGTCCGGTTATTATGAAGTGCTTGAGGCACAACAGCAGCTTTACCCAGCCGAAATAGCGGCAGTCCAGGCCCAGGCAGGCGAATGGATCGAAGTCATCCAGCTTTACGAGGCGCTCGGCGGCGGATGGCCGGCAGGGCCGCCCGATTCCGACCGCAAATGATTTTTCAGCCCCAGGCAATTTACCGACCATTTTCAGAATATGAGCAAGAAAAACAGTGCGAAAAATGGAGAGGCAGACAAACTCAAACGTAAGGAGTACGAGAAGGAGCTGCGCCGGCTGCAGGCCGATCTTTGCGAACTCCAGGAATGGGTTAAATACAAGCGTCTGCGCGTGATCATCGTTTTTGAGGGCCGTGACGGCGCCGGCAAGGGCGGCACCATCCGCGCGATCACGGAGCGCGTCAGCCCCCGCGTGTTTCGCGTCGTCGCGCTGCCCGCGCCCTCGGATCGCGAAAAGTCGCAGATGTATATGCAGCGTTTCATGTCGCACTTCCCCGCCGCCGGTGAAATCGTCATATTTGATCGCAGTTGGTATAACCGCGCCGGCGTTGAGCATGTCATGGGTTTTTGCAGCAAGGAGCAACACCACAACTTTCTGGAATTATGCCCTGTCGTCGAACGCTATGTCACCGACGGAGGCATCAAATTGATCAAGTTTTGGCTCGAGGTCAGTGACCAGGAACAAGAGCGGCGGTTTGAGGCGCGCATTACTGACCCCCTGCGCCAATGGAAACTCAGCCCCATGGATTTGCCCTCACGCAGCCGATGGTTCGAGTATTCGCGCGCCCGTGACATGATGTTGAAGGCCACGGATTCCGAGTGGGCGCCGTGGCACATTCTGCGGTCGGATGATAAGAAGCGCGCGCGCCTGAATTGCATCGCGTATCTGTTGAAACTCATCCCGTACAAAAAAGTCCCGCGCGAAAAGCTGAAACTGCCGGACCGCTCGATGAAACATGCTTATGATGACAAACAGACTTTGTCTGGCCGAAATTTCGTTCCGGAAATATATTGAGTCTCGCTGCCGATGAAAAGACACCAACCATCCAAATGACTATGAAACGAAAAATGTCTACCACCCGCCAGGACGGTCGCCAACGCGCCCTCCGAGTTTTAGTACGTATTGGAATTGCCTCCAGCCGTCCGTTGCTGATGAGCAGTTTGCTGCTGGCATTGCTTTTCGCTCCCGCATGCCAGACTTCGAATTCCTCCGAACGCGCGAGTTCAAATACCGCAGGAGCCGAGGCGGCCATGTTTCCGCCCGCGCGCACGAAGGAAGAGCAGGCCGCGATGACTCCACAGCAGGCGCTGGCCGAATTAGAGGCGGGCAACGCCCGGTTTGTTGCCGGCCGCTCACAAGTCCGCAACCTGCCTGCGAAGGTTCGCGCCACGGCATCCGCTCAGTATCCGTTCGCCGTGATTTTAAGTTGCCTGGATTCGCGTCAGCCCATCGAAATCGTTTTCGACCAGGGGATCGGAGACGTTTTTAGCGCCCGTGTGGCCGGCAACGTGCTCAACAACGATATCCTCGGGAGCATGGAGTTTGCGTGCAAGGCTTCCGGTGCGAAACTGATTGCGGTCATCGGTCATTCCAACTGCGGAGCCATTAAAGGAGCTATCGACGATGTCCAGTTGGGCGACCTTACCGGCCTGCTCGACAAAATTAAGCCTGCCATCGATGCGGTTCCCGACGACGGCCAGCCTCGCACTTCAAAAAATCCGGAGTTTGTTGACAAGGTAGCCGAAGCCAACGTCCACCTCGTCATGCAACAGATTCGCGAGCGCAGCCCGGTTTTGCGCCAAATGCTCGACGAAGGGAAAATCGGAATAGTCGGCGGCATGTATGACCTCTCGACCGGCAACGTCCGATTTTTTCCAAATTAGATGGGATGAAAAACGAATCACGCTCCCAATTGGAATACAATCTCGGCTGGGCCGTATTGATTCTGCTGCTGCTCGGCTGCCTGGTGGTGCTGCGGCCTTTCGTCTCCGCGCTGCTCTGGGCCGCTGTGCTCTGCTACGCGAGCTGGCCGCTTTACGAGCGTCTGCTTCGCTGGACTGGCAATCGGCGCGCGCTGGTCTCCTGGTTGATGACCCTGAGCTTGTTCGTCCTCGTTCTGTTGCCCTTCATTATCATCGGTTCGTCGCTCATAGACAACATCTCCTCGTTCACCGGCGCCGTGTACTCTCGGCTGGCAAAAGGTCCGCCGGAACCGCCAGCCTGGTTGGGCAAAATCCCCGTTTTTGGCGAACAAGCGGCCGAACATTGGCAGGTTCTCGCGCACGATAGCGCCAGACTCTGGGCCGAATCCCGGCAATTCGTTGAACTGGCCGGTTCCTGGCTGTTAAAGGCCGGGCTGGGGCTGGGCCGCGGACTATTGGGAATGGCCTTGAGCATTTTCATAGCCTTTTTCATGTTCCGCGACGGTAATATCTATGCCTCCAGGTTGAACCGGATGGTGGATCGCATTGGCGGCGAACGGGGCCGCCGCCTGCTCACTGTAGCGGGTGATACCATTCGTGGCGTGGTTTACGGGATCCTGGGCACTGCGCTGGCGCAAGCTGTCGCAGCGGGCATCGGGTTTTTGATCGCGGGCGTGCCCGGCGTTGGATTGTTGTCATTGATTACGTTTTTTGTGTCCGTTATTCCAGGCATCGGCACCGGCCTCGTGTTCGTTCCGGTAGCGATATGGCTTTTTTACCAGGGTTCGACGGGTTGGGCCATCTTCATGATCATCTGGAGTTTTGGTGTTGCGAGTCTGGACAACTTTATGAGGCCCTGGCTCATCAGCCAGGGCAGCCATATGCCGTTCCTGTTGATCTTCCTCGGCGTCGTCGGCGGAGCTTTGGCGTTCGGCTTTATCGGGCTCTTTTTGGGTCCAACATTGCTCGCGGTCGGTTTTCGCGTGGCTGAAGAATGGACGTCAACCGGGCACGAAACGGTTCCCGTGAAAGAAGGCGCACGCAAAAACAGTGATCGGGCCCCATAACCGCCAGGCCGATTTACTGAGCCTTGATCCGCAAAATCGTGAATGAATTTGGCTGAAAATTGCAAACAAAACGGCCGGCGGCGTGGCCGATGAATGATTGCACAGGGCAGATTTGTTTTGGCTGGTCCATCGAATTCTGTCCGTCCAAAGGACCTGAAAGAACAACTTCGTCGGCGTTGTTTGAGACATTTTGCGCGCCGGCAAGGACAATGTGGACGTTTTGCTCTTCGTGGCGCGGGTTTACAATTTTCAGGATAATTTCGCCGGCCTTCTCATCGCGCGTGGCACTTGCATATAAGTTTTGAACTCCCGAAACGGACATTTCCATGCCTTCCAATTCTACAGGCAGCACTTCGTCCCCACGATTGCAGCTAAACATTTGCTGCACGTAATAATTCGGCGTTTCGCAAATATTCAGGCTGTTAACCCAAATCAAATCAGGCGTCCATTGCCAGGCATCCGTATTGGCGAATAATGGGGCATAGGACGCCATGCGCACAACGTCGGCATTTCGTTCCATCCCTGTCATGTAAGCGGCCTCCGCAAGGGCGCATCCAAGATTGTTGCGGTTTTTGACACTGACGACTTTGTCGCTTTGTGCCGCATATTCACCCATAAACACCTTCGGCCCGTTTCGGTCGTAGCTATCGTAGCGATGTGTATTGGCGAAAAACCAATCGGGCCGGGCGTAACAATGTTCGTCAATGATATCGGCCTGGAGATCGCGAAATTTAGACCAGGCAAACTGGAACCGATTGTCCGCCGGATCAGGGCCGGCGGCGGCCACGAGCTGAATATCCGGACATTGGGCCTTTAATGCTTTGGCGAATTCAGTATAGCGGTCGATATATTGTTGTCCCCATTGTTCATTGCCCACGCCGAGGATTTTCAGATGAAAGGGTTCGGGATGGCCGAGGGCCGCGCGCTTTGCGCCCCAGACGGTATTGGTGGGGCCGTTGGCAAATTCGATCAGGTCGACGGCATCCTGGATATAAGGCTGAAGCTGGTCTATCGGGCAGAGTTCGCCGGAATTGAATTGGCAGGCCATGCCGCAATTCAAAATTGGCAGGGGCTCGGCGCCGATGTCCTCGCACAGTTGGAAGTATTCGTAAAAGCCCAGGCCGAACGTTTGAAAATAATCCGGCGTGGGGCGATGTTGAAACTCGTAGTTCCAGCGGTTGACCAGCAGATGTCGGTCCTCAACCGGGCCGATGGTGTTTTTCCATTGATAACGGCGCGCGAGCACGCTGCCTTCCACGATGCAGCCGCCGGGAAAACGCAGGAAGCCGGGATGCAAATCGGCAAGCGCCTGTACCATGTCCGCGCGCAATCCTCCCGGCCGATTTTTCCATGTGTGTTCCGGAAACAGTGAAATCATGTCCAGATCGACAGTCCCCTTGCCATCCAGGACCAGCGCCAGGCGCGCTTTGGCGTCAGTATCACTCGGATGCAATGTGGCGGTGTATTCCTGCCATCCGGACGAAAACGTCTCCAATCTGACGGCATCGAGCAACGCGCCGTCGCCGCCATAGAGCTGCACCAACAGCGCAGGCGACCCCGCCAACTCGCGAATTTGCGCGGAGAAATGGTACGTTTCACCTTTGCGAACGCCCATGCCCCGAAAGCCTTCGTTGGAAATTCCAAATGGAGCGGTGCCCTCAGACGCTATCCGAACGTAGTGCGGATTGTTCAAGTCGAAGGGATCGTCTTCGCGAATCGTCAAATTACCATGTGCCAGACTGGGACTGATTTTGATCCAGCCCATCATGGGATCAGGAAATTCAAACGAACGGTTTTTGACGAGTTCCGCGTATAGGCCGCCGTCGGCGCCGAAATTGATGTCTTCGAAAAATAGACCCCACATGGCCGGGTTGATTTTCGCGCCAGGCTGTTCCGCCTGGATGGTCAAAGTAACCAACTCCGCATTCGCAACCCGCGGCGCGAAAACGAGGACGCAGCAGCTGGCCGAAAGGAGAGTGAATGCGGATGACGGAACGCAGAAAATGGAAAATAGAAAGCGCCTCAGGTCTATAGAGGGCAGGCTTATGAATTTCATGGATGACTTAAAAAACGAATTGGAAAGCGGAAACTTTTTCCGCCTTCCAATTAGTCGCTCCCCGGCCATGGCCCATCAATTTGACAGGCGGAAAAATTGCACACTGCCGCCGGAAGGCATTGTAACGTAGTAGTTGTTGCCGGATACGGTCATTGCCCCATTAGGCACCGCTACCGGCGTCCACACAGCATTGGGTCCCAGGACCGGGCTGGACAATAACGTGACCGCTGCGGAGCTCGTCGGCCACGAGAAAACCGTATTGCTTCCGGATCTCCTTATGGACAGCTTAATTCCGCTGGTGGTGCTTCCCCTGACCTGGTTTGGCCCCAGTGCGTAATCGGCGCCAATTTGTGCGCTGGATAGGGCCCCATTGTAGATGCGAAACTCGTCAATATTTGCCAGCAAACCGGGGTCCCCGGTATAGAGCGACTGGCCAATGAAGTTGGTGGTGTCCAGCCCAAGCGTGTAATTGAGAATGCTTCCGTCATTGAACGTAGGACCGGCATAAGCGACAGGGTCAATCATATCGTTAAACATTGAGATGCTGGCGCAGAGCACACCGTTTGTATAGAAAGCTTCAGTGCCGGCATAAGGATGAAACACGATAGTGATGAGCAAATTAGTCAAACCGTCGTACACGGCACTTTGCACCGCATCTCTTTCACCTGCACTGCCGGGAAGTCCTTGTCCGAAATTGGCTTGCGCCGTCGCAGGGCCCGTGTGTGGGGAGAAGGTGATATAATTTCCGCCCGAGCCTTCATACGTGTCGAGTGGGGTTGTGTCCGAATAACCAAAGGCGCAGAGATTGGCATAAGGATTAATCGTGGAAGGGAAGCTGGCCCACGCCTCAATGGATACTTCGTCGATGCCGCTCAGAATTCCTGAAGGCAAAATGACCGAGGAATCCACGTTGCCGCTCAGCACCAATTGGCCGCTGGAGACGCTGGCATCACCATTCAAAGTGCCATTTGCGGTGCCAACCGAATCACTCGCGTCGCTGGTGAAGCTATACCTGTGTATCAGCGTGGCCATGCCTGTCGATACGTTAATCGTGAGGCTATTAGTGGTCGAGTGACCGCCTACGGTAGCGGTTAGCGTGGCGCTTCCGGGGCCGACAGCCGTTACGATGCCGTTTGTGTCTATCGCGGCCACATTTGGATTGCTCGAGGCATAGACCGGATGTGTATAAGTTGCCGGATCCAGGCCGGGCTCAGACGAGCTTAACAGCACGCCTCTGACGGATGGATAATCACCCACGAGATTGAGTTGCTCGAAGTCGGATACCTGAACGGTGGAACGGAGCAATGGCTGGAAATACACTTGTTGCAACGAACCGCCAAGAGGAACACTGGTGACAATACAGTTTGTAGTATCGTTTGCGCCGGACACGGTGACGACATTGTCGTTAATGATCAAATCGTTCGTATCGTATCCCTTGCCATAAACGCGAAGGATGCCCCTGGCAATCA
This sequence comes from uncultured Verrucomicrobiae bacterium, assembly GCA_963845665.1. Lineage (GTDB taxonomy): Bacteria > Verrucomicrobiota > Verrucomicrobiia > Limisphaerales > UBA11358 > UBA11358. The sequence goes on along the minus strand of CAWJTA010000003.1, from coordinate 185,412 downwards.
GGTTGTAGATATCATTTCCCGCAAATGCGTTGGTTGAGTAACCCGCGGGCATAATCAGGGTGCCGCCGCCTATATTTAGAGCAGCTGTGCCATCGGAGCAGCAAACTTCGGAGGCGTTCCCCGTGCCACCGACGAGAGGGTTGCCGCTGAAGACATTGACACTGATATTTGCCACGGCGGTGTCGTAGATGTTTAAGTGGCCGCCGAGGGCCACGTTGGGCATATTCAATTGAGCATTTCCATACATGTTCAGCGTGACATAGGGCGCGGCCTGATACCACCACCAGGCGTCGCCGATTCCGATGCCGGCGCCCTGGGATTGGAGAAGGGAACCACTGTACATATTAATGATGCCGCGATTTGCCGGAGTGGGATCGGTTTGGACGGGAGCCATCATCCAGCCGTACTCCAAAGTGCCTTTGATGTTGATGGCCATCCCAAATTCTCCTCCATAAATGGTATTATAGTAGGCAGTGGGGTTCTCATAACCGAGGTCCGCGGTATATCCTGCGGGGATAGTGACCTCCGACCATCCGTTCGCCTGGTCAATCTGCACATCCGGGTCGGAAATAGTCGATTCCGGCAGAGTCGTGGTATCGTTATCCAGGTTTGTCCAATTCGCGGGATTGTTCCACATTCCGTCGTTGCCCAGGCCTGTCCACTGATAATCAGGCCATGCAGAAACTTTCCTGGCAGCCAGGCTCAGCGCTATGGCGGCACATATTCCGACACGAATGAGTTTTGATTTCATAGTATTTTTCTTAGGGGGGTTCAATTAAGGGAAGGGCCTGGCAAAATTTCACATGGCATTCTAAAAAATAAAAATGGGATTCTGTCCGAAATATTCCTGCGGATTGCCATTGTTCCACATGATGAGCCACGGCCGCCATGCAGCGTGGCCGTCTTCAAAAAGAATATTCCCTCCGGCGGGATTGGGTCCAACCAGGTGGCTCGTTCGTTGGACTATAGGCGGAGTCAGCGTCGAAAATTCACCCACCGACAATTCGGCGTAGCTTTTCGTATTTTGGTCACGAACGACCTCGTCAACGACCACTTCCTGGTTCACGGGGGACGGTTGCCCGGGATTAGACACCATGTTGGTTTTCCAATAGGGAATTTCGGATTTGCCGGATGCCGAGGCGGCCTGCCCGGCGCCGGGTATCAGATAGGCATAACCGAGAATTCGGAAAGGTCCGTTACCCGGATAGGTCCAAAAGTTCCATGTCCTGTCACAATTAAATTCAGAATAGGAGGGGCAATAAAATACGTTTCGATTGCATCCATCAGCGGTCATCGCGTCAGTAAAATTTGTGGAAATGTCCCATGGCCATACCCCTACCGCGGTGCCCGCTGTGGTGGTAAAGGGGGCGTATCTTAAATCAGGATATTTGTTGTTGTTGTCATTCCCGTAAATTGTAAATGCCATTCCCTGCTGATGGAGGTTGCTGATGCACGATGTGCGAAGGCCCTTTTCCTTGGCCGCTGACAGGACCGGCAGAAGTATCGCTGCAATAATCGCGATGATGGCGATGACGACTAACAATTCGATAAGGGTGAATGCTTTTTTCCCCGGCGGTCGCAACATATTCAGATGCAAAGGCTTGGCTTGATGGCTGGCAGGCATGGCCGAATCTTTTAAATGGCTTATACTATTACATGCGCCATCCGAGACCAAAACCCGACAGAGAATTTGTGGAAATTATCGGGCCCCCAAAGCGGGCTTCCCGGAGAGCTTTTCGGCTTCATTCAAAACAATGCGTCCAAACACCCAATCGAACCAAAAACCTCGCTCGCCGTCTCCGGGCTCAAGCCCGTTTTCGAATTGGTTTTCGATGATCTGACGGCCCTGGGCAAGTTCAGATTGGGCAGGGCTCTTATTGCCCGATTGAAAATCGCTCATGGCGAGAATGATTTTCGCCGTGGCCATCCGCGGCCGGTTGTCCGGTGGATAAGCGAGGCATCGGCGGCACCAGGTTGCCGCTCCTGTGTAATTACCGCGCCGATATTCGATTAAAGCGAGTGATACCGAGCCCCACGCAGCGTGGAATACCGAGTCAGCGTTGCTCAAATCGGCTCTGGTGAAGGCGTGTGAGGCCGTTTCTTCAAAAGGTTTGAGGCTCGCCAGAAAGTTTGGATCCTGTGGCATTAAAAGGCTGATTTTGATTGTTCGCTCGGCCACGACCGGATTGGTCGTGCCGGCGAAATGACTGATGGTTTGTTCGCAAAACTTGCGGTAACCGCCGGCGTTGGCCGTTTCCATGAGCGTCGTTCCCAGGCGCAAGTAATCCAGCGTGCCGATGTCCCAGCCATCCGATTGGTTGAGCTGCACAAGAGTTTCGAATCGGTTTGCGGCTTCGTCCCAATGATTTTGCAGCGCATGCCACTCACCCAAAGAACGAAACACAGCGGCGCTTTCAATCGTTTGCTGGACCGGGAATGAATTGCCGCCCACAAGGTCGTCCGCTTCCGCAAAACGGTCCTGGCTCACGAGAAATGCCGCTTGCGTGATCATTTCCCGCGCTTCAGCCTGCCGCCGCAGGGCGGTTTCGTTGGCCTGGGCGCGTTCGGCTCTTTCCTCGGCGGCCACAGCACGGCGGCGGGCGTCGCGTTCTCTGAAGAAAAGCAACGTGGAAGTTCCCAATCCAATAAACAGCGCAAGGGCCACGGCGCCAGTCGCAATAAACACAATTTTGTTCCGATGCACCAGTTTTTGAAAACGATAGAGCCGGCTCGGCGGGCGGGCGACAACCGGTTCATTGCTCAGATAGCGCTGAATGTCCATCGCCAGGCCGTTGGCGGTTTCATAACGGCGTTTTCGGTCTTTCTCCAGGGCCTTCATGACGATCCAATCCAGGTCGCCCCGCAATTGCGAAATCAGTTTCGGCGGCTCGGCCTGGCGATGCTCGGCCGTCATCGTCAATTCCGTCCCTTGAAGCGTGGTGACCATGGTTGAGGGCCGTTGCGGTTCCTGTTCACGCAACGTTTTGCGCATGGCTTCCACGCCGTTTTGAAGCAATTTTTTGGCGTCAAAGGGCGTCCGCCCGGTCAGCAATTCGTAAAGCAACACGCCCAGGCTGTAAATGTCGCTGCGCGTGTCAATGTCCAGTCCGCTCAATTCCGCCTGTTCCGGACTCATATACGCCGGCGTTCCGATGATTTGCTCGTAGGCCGTAAAAAGCGTTTTGTCGGTTAACTGCGTTTCAATCGCTTTGGCAATCCCGAAATCAATTACCTTTGGCACCGGAACGCCGTCGTGAAGAGTAATGAGAATGTTTGAGGGCTTGATATCTCGGTGAATGATCCCTTTTTGGTGCGCGTGCTGGATGGCGTTGCAGACCTGCGTGAACAAATCCAGCCGCCGGCCGGTGTCGAGATTATTTTTATCGCAGTACTCAGTGATTCTCGTTCCGCGCACCAGTTCCATCACGAAATATGGGCGCCCTGTTTCCGTCGCCGCCGCGTCCAGCACCCGCGCAATGTTCGGATGGTCCATCATTGCCAGCGCCTGCCGCTCGGCTTCAAAACGGGCGATCACATTCCGTGTGTCCATTCCCAGCTTTATGACTTTGAGGGCGACGCGGCGCCGAACCGGTTCCTCTTGCTCGGCCATAAAAACGACGCCACAGCCGCCTTCGCCGATTTTTTGAAGCAATTTGTAACGGCCAATGCGGCGGCTCAGTCCTTCGGCAGCTGAAAAATCCGGAGTTGATCCGCCATCGCCGTCCGCCGCCTTTTTCTCGGCCAGCTGTTCAAAAGACGCATCGCAAAATCTGAGCGCGTCGTCGAAAAACTGATCGGCCTCCGTTTGCACTTCGAGCAGGGCGTCAATGCGCCGGCGCAGTTCCAAATCCTCCGCGCATGCCTGGTCCAAAAACGCGTTGCGCGCGGCGGGACCCGAAAGATTGCGGGCAGCCTCAAATAGCGCCTCCTCCTGTTTCCGGGTCGTGGTCGTGGTCATTTGATCCGCGAAGTTAAGGTTGTTCGCGTATTTTTCGCAGCAGCCATGCTTTGGCGTAGGCCCACTGTCGTTCAACGGTGCGCTCTGTCACCCGGAGATTTTCAGCAACGTCCCGGTTAGTCAATCCTCCGAAAAATTTAAGCACCACGATGCGCGCCTTTTCCGGATCCTCCGCCTGCAACTGCTCAAGCGCGTCATCCATGAGCAGAATTTTTTCGTCCGGCGGCGTCGCAGCCAAATCCATCTCGTCGATGTCCAGCCGCATCTGCCCGCCCCCGCGCTTGAGCCTCGACTTGCGGCGCGCGTTTTCGACAAGAATTCGCCGCATCGCCTCGGCCGCGGCGGCAAAAAAGTGGGCGCGGTTCTGCCACGTCCGGTCACCGTCGCCGATCATTCGGAGCCACGCCTCATGCACCAGCGCCGTGGCTTGCAAAGTCTGCCCCACGGCCTCCTGTGACATCCGCAGTGCAGCCAGCCGCCGCAATTCGTTGTAAACCAGGGGTAGCAGTTCCTCCGATGCCCGGCGATCACCCTGCGCGAGTGCCTGTAACACTTGCGTCACTTCATGTGGCGTCTCGAAGGGCATGGATTCAAATTTATTTGAAGATGAATGGTTAGCCTATAAAAAACTCGAACTAAACAATCGCCACGAGGGAAACTATCTTGCCAGGCGGATGAATCCGGTATTGTTGGTCCGGGGCAATGCCAATTGCCACAGATTATTGCTGAGTGCCGGTGTGTCGCTTATTGGAGACCATGAGGCATTGGCCCCCAACCCGGCGGAAAATTCCGCAGTATAACCAATGCCGTAAGAGGGCCAAGTCAGATTGAAATTCGGGCCCGTGCCCCGAGCACTCAGTCCAACCGGCACGGTGGCAATGCTCGGGCCCAATTGATTGTTGGCCGCAATTTGCCCCGGCGAAAGACGGCCGTCATAAATCCGAAATTCATCCAATGCCGCGTTCAGCCATGCGTCTGTGCCAAAGAGCGATTGGCCGATAAATGACCATGCCGGGCTCGTGCCGGTCAAAGGCGGAGTAATTCCAGTTGCCGAAGCCAGCAGAGTTCCATTGGTGTAGATGGCCTCGTAGCTGTTGGAGGGATCAATGATGCAATCGATCTGCAATGCAAGATTATTAAAGCTTTGCGGTGTGCCGAGGCTGAAACCGCCATTCGTTGTCTCCAATGACAATTGGGCTCCACTGACGGCGCTTTGAGGTGTAAACGACAGGTAATTCTGTCCGGCCAGGTTTATCATGTCCCCGAAATCAAAAACCTTCGCGCCGCTTCCACTGGTTCCAAAAGCCGCCCAAAACTCGATGGTGACGGCGGACGATCCGGAAATCAATCCTCCAGGCAGATTCACGTAATTGCCATAGCCGCCGTTGAGTTGCAGGGTGTTGTTGGTGATAATGGCGTTGCCCTGGAGCGCTCCATGGGCCATTCCCGCTGAATCCCAAACCATATTGGACGAACTCGACGCGAAACTATACCGATGCGCCAGGGAAGGCGGCGCATAGGCGAGATTTTGGATCTCTGTAGCACCCAACGCGCGGCCGAATATCCGGAATGAACCCATTTCGCCATTGAACAGGGGATCCGAGGCAAATTGGCTGTGTCCGATATAATTGGTTGTGGCAAGCGTTTGCCACGGTCGAATCGTCAAATTGTTGTTGGTGGCAACGGGTTCTCCATCCAGGTAAAGCACTCCCTCCGAGCCGTCCAATGTCACAGCCACATGGCACCAGGAGTTCGTCGGCAAGGGGAATGGCGCGTCAATTCTTTGTTCGGCGCCGTTGCCGTTTGTCGTGATGGCAAAACGCATGTTGCCCGAATTGGCCATGGGCGTCAGGAACAAATAAGAACCGGTGCCGTTCCCGAAATCGAAAATGCGCTGCCAATCATTTCCGCCATTCCATTTGACCCATGTCATGAAGGTGCTTGCGTTGGCCACGGGCGCCGGCAGGAGGGCATATTGAGAAACGCCATTGAGGCCAAGGACGCGTCCCAGGCTGGAATCATTGGTTATCGCGGTTCCGGTTTCCAATGTTCCATTATAAAGTCCGCCCGCGTCACGGGCGTCGGCGTTGAAGGGATAAAACGCACTCCAGTCGTTTGTAAACACAGGCCATCCATCGGCGGACCAATTCAACTGGCCAATGCCCAGCGTGGCATCGCCGTCATTGTTCCCGTCATAATAGTGATAGGTCAGCCAATTCTTGCCGTTCAAATTGAGAATGGCGGCCTGGCCGGGACCAATGAAACGGCCCGAACTTTCCAAAAACATGCTGCCGCCACCGCCGATCACGCTCTTGCCGTTGCGATCGATATAGGGTCCAGTGACACTGGTGCTGCGGCCCACCCGGATATTGTACGTGCTGTCCACGCCCTCACAGCAGCCGCCCCAGTTTACAAACAGATAATAATACCCGCCTCTCTGGTAGAGGTATGATCCTTCCGTCGTGTTGCTAAAAAAGTTCGTGCTGTTGTCTTCGATTTTTGTGAGGGGAGAGTTCGTGAGGCGTTTCCCGGTGGCTGGATCCAATTGGGTCACGAATATACCGTCCGAATACGAACCGAACGACATCCACATCGACCCATTGGTGTCGAGCAGGATACTCGGGTCAATGCAGTTGATCGCAATTCCATTGGTGTATCCAACAACTTCGCCCTGATCCGTCCATGCCGGCGAAATGAGCGAGGGTGTGGTCACCAGCCCGATTCCTGAATCAATCGTTCCCCAATCCGAGCAGACATAGTACAGGTAATACTGATGGTTCAAGTAGACGATGTCCGGCGCCCAAAAATATCCAGTAAATGAAGGCACCAGGTTTGTGGTCCACGACGGTGGATTTCCCGGAAATACAGGGGCGGCGTAATTCCAATTTCGCATATCAGTGGAGTCGATTTGACTGATGCCCTGGCCGTCCGCAAAAATATAGTAGCGGCTGCCGTCAAAGATCATCGTGCTCGGGTCATGCGTAAACGGATAACCGAAGGCAGGTTGTTCTTCGGGCAGGCGCGGAATCGAGTTGGTAACCGCTGTCACGTCGACTGCGATTGAGTTCGTGCTGACGAACGCGCCGAGTGTCACCGTGATGGTCGAATTACCCGGCGCCACCGCCACGATCATGCTGTTGCTGGTTACCATAGCGACGTTCGTATTGCTCGATTGCCAGGCAATCTCCCCCGGCAGTATCGCCGGATTCAATGAAGTTACGGCTACGTCCTGAACCCCTGGGTAATCGCCCAGAACATTCAAAAATTCCGATCCGCCCACTGTGATATTAGTGGACGCAATTGCAAGGTGAACGTCCTGCAAGCTGCCGCCCAGGGGCGTTGCCGTGACGATGGTCCTGCCCGGGATGCTGGTCGTGTTTACGACGATATCAGAGCTGTCCTGGCTTTTCCCATAAACCAGGAAAATGCCACGCCCAATCCAATTTTTGACGGTGGTGGTGAAAGCATTCGGAAGAATTAGTTCGCCGCCGGCCAGGTTCATGGAGCGGGTGGCGTCAGACACCGAATCTATCGTGTCGAGGGTCAGTCCGTTTGTAATGCTCAAAATCCCGCCGTAAAGATTGAGTTGGCCGCCCCAATACATGTACCCAACCGCTACCGTGGCGTTGCTGTAAACATTCATCGTTACGTAGGGGCCGTCCCAATACCACCACGTATCACCAAGCGCGAGACCTTGCCCGGACAGTGTTCCGCCGCCATACACATTCACCACTGTTGGATAAGAAGGAACGTCCTGGACGGGCGCCAAGTAATAATCCCAGTTCAAAGTCCCATAAACATTCAGCGTGGCTCCCCATTCCGGCCCATAAATCATATTGTATTCCTCCACAGAATTTCCCACCCCCGGAGTCTCGACCTGTCCCGGTAAAATGGTCATCGTCAACCAGCCATTTCCGGCATCGAGTGTGACATTGCCGATGAATGGGGTTGAGGAATTGCCTGAAGCAGGCACACCAATGGGAGACCAGTTATTCGGGTCGGACCACAAACCGTCGCCGCCAAGCCCCGTCCAGGTCGAACTCTGGCCCGAAACACGAGTGAGCAGGCTCCCGGCAAGGAGCACAGTTACGATAGCCGGACGGAAACAGTTCATTAGGCGTCAATTCCTGTTTGGGTGCCTGCACAATAATCCTCCTCATTGGATCTCGCAACGCCATTTTGGAAAAAGAAAGAACATTCTTAATTTTCGGACTGGACGGAACGGCGATTCTTCGAACAATATCCGCGTTTTGAAACGCTTCAACCATAAAGTCATAGTCGCCACCGGCGCCAGCCGAGGCATCGGTCAAACCATTTGTGCCGCCTTCGCGGGCGAAGGCGCCCGCATCGTCGGCGTCGCGCGCGGCAGTTTGGATGACACGGCCAGCCTTTGCGCCGACGGTGGTGGATTTATAGCGGTCAATGCCGACCTCGGTGCGACGACGCAAAACGCAGCCGCGAATTTGGTATCCGATATTTTGAGCAAAACCGGACGCATCGACGTTCTCATCAACAACGCCGGCATCATCCGCCGTGCTCCGGCAGTGGATTTCTCCGAAGCGGATTGGAATGCCGTGATTGCGACAAACTTGTCCGCGCCGTTTTTCCTTTGCCAGGCCGTGGCCAAATGGTGGCTGTCAATGGGACGGCAGAAGTCCGGTACGGAGGGGCGCCTCAAAATCGTGAACATCGCGTCATTGCTTTCCTTTCAGGGCGGCATTCTGGTTCCGGCTTACACGGCCAGCAAACACGGCATCGCCGGCATTACTAAAGCGCTGGCAAACGAATGGGCCAAAGAGCGCATCAATGTCAACGCCATCGCCCCTGGTTATATCGCCACCGAAAACACGCGCGCCCTCCGCGAAGATGCCAAACGCAACCAGGCCATCCTCGACCGCATCCCTGAAAACCGTTGGGGAAATCCCCAGGATATCGCCGGCGGCTGCCTCTTCCTGGCGTCGCGGGAATCCGACTATCTCAACGGCGCCATCATCAACATTGATGGCGGTTGGCTGGGACGATAGTGCGATTCCGGCCTCCCGCCGTGAACATGAACGATTGCTTTGCTTCGCTGCTGAATTGATTTTTGACTGCTTACTTCGCCAAGGCAGGAAACGTGTCTCCGAACATGGGCAATCCACTGACGGATGTTTCCTTTGTCGCCTCGTCCTGAATGACATCCCAATGCTCGGCGAGAAGCCCGTTTTCCATACGGACAATATCAACGACAATCCAATTCGGCTTTCCTTCACCGAGTCCTGAAAAGCGGCCATGCAGCAGCACGAAATCTCCGTTAGCTACGATCAGTTGGTTCTCATAGCGCAGCGTCGCCGGTACGTTTTTGACCAAACCGAATAGGCCTTCACGCCCAGGTGGGATGTGCGCACTGTGCTGAATATAGTTTCGCGACCAGAAATTAAGTGCCTTTGCATAATCACGCCTGTTAAAAAGCGTCTCAAATGCTTCTAAAACTGTGGACTGGTTCTTTTCTTCTATTGTCTTGTTCATGATATTTCCTTTTGTCGTTGAATGTTGATTCGGCTTCATTCCTTTGGGCTCCGCGCGATTTGTTAGGCCACCATCGGCTTTGAGTTGGTTGAACTTGGCTTTTGGAATGCAAAAACCGCATAGAACTGAATCAGCGCTATCACTAAAGGGCCGAACGTCTTGCCAGGATCATGCTGATAAAGACCGACTCCAGCGTCAAAAAACTGGATGATCCCGGCTAGGATCCCGAGGGTGAACAAGCCAGAAGCCGAACGTTTATAAATTACAGCTAATGCGACAAGTGCAAGCGGAACGCTCCGGGCGGCAGCATACATTGCAAAAATCCGCGAAGCTTCAGTGGGAATAGAACCCGATGGCAGAAACGCTTGTGGCGCAACTAGCCCGGCAACTGAAAAACCACAGGCGACCAAAACGTTGATGGCAGTGACCCATGACAGCAAACGCATAAATCAATATTTCCTTCTGTTGTTGAATGTTGATGACTCAGAGTGGCTAGCTGCGCCGATGCCGCGCGATGCACCGGTACCGAGAGCGAGTTTATTTTCCAATGGAGGTTTCATTTTTCTCCTTTTTTGATTCAAGTTGTTCCTTAATCGAACTTCTGTATTTCCATAAGTATTTTTCCGCCCCGCAACAGATGAGAAACGGCCTCTTTAATCTTTGCGATTGGGTACACCTCGGCTACTGGCACATAGAGCGCCCCTGACGCCACCAACGGAGCAGCTTCACGCTGAGCCGGCACCACCTTTTTCTCGTAATCAAAATGGCCCAAAAACATGCCCTGCAGTTTGAGCTGTTTAAAAATCAATTGCTTTGTATTAATTGCGAAAGGCGTGCCGCTGATAGCAGCATAGGCCACAAGCAAACCTCCCGGAGAAAGAGCCTGAGTCAATAATCCAGTAGACTGTCCGCCAACCCCATCGACACCAAGACGGACCGAGCCGTCGCCAACGAAGCGCAGCGCCTCTTCCACGGCGCCAGGCTGCTCAACCAGCACGACATCACCCCCTGCGGCTTTCAGTTCGTTAACCAGTTCGCCGCGCCGGACAAAATTAATTGTCCTCAGACCACGCGCCTTGGCCAAAGCAATCAACGAACGACCCACGCCAGAGTTGGCAGCGTTTTGGACCACCCAGTCGCCTTTCTTTAGTTGGATATATTCGCTCAGGATTAAAGCCGCCGTCGGCGGGTTGCTGCCGAGCATCGAAAATTGTTGGGGGTCGCCGTCGGGTAACGGAAAGAGAGCGGAGGCCGGAACGGTCATTTTCTCACGCCAGGTTCCGCTAAACAGCGGCGCGAGCACCCGGTCACCGGTCTTGACGTGTTTCACTTCTTGGCCCGCGGCAAGAACTCGCCCAAACCCTTCGTTGCCAACAATGGCCGGGAGTGCCGGACCCGCTCCCAGCGCATTGTTAACTAACAGGAGATCATGTTTGTTGACCGGGGCCATCTCGATGCCGAGCAAAGCTTCATTGGGGCCGGGCAATCTCGGTTCAGGAATTTCCGCGACTTCGAGAACGGTGAGGGGGTCGCCAAAGGATTTGATTTGGACTGCTTTCATAAATTTTCTCGTTGGCATTATTATTGTAGCGTTCACTCCAATAATAGTCTATGGTTCAGGCGTGTCAAATTTTATTTTGCCGGCATTAAGGCCTTGGCGTTTGCTCGCATTGAAAAACGACGGCAGCGGGCCCGTGTGGCGAGGATTTTCATTCAAACCAGCAAGCCTCGTAGACGATTGTTGGATGGCGGAACGTTTGGCCTTATGTTGTTGCCCAGGGAAACCGGCGCGTTGAAACAAAGCTTTATGTCGAATGTAAAACAGACGAATGAGTCAAAACGGGGAAGAGGTCGGCCCAGGACGTTTGATCGGGCAACGGCACTCCAACAAGCGATGAAACTTTTTTGGGATCGTGGTTATGAAGGAACTACATTCGACGATTTGATCGCGGCAATGCACATCAGCCCGTCGAGTTTCTACCATGAGTTTGGCAACAAGGAACAGCTGTACCGGGAAGCCGTTGATTTCTACATGAAGTCGTACTTGGGGTTTTTCCCACGCATACTTTCGACTCCTCAGGACTTACGGGCTGCGTTACAAACAGTGCTCGAAGAAGGAGCATCATTCCTTGCAAGTGATGTGTCGCCAGCAGGCTGCATGATTTCGTTAGCTGGCATGCACATTTCGCCCCATTTACGGTCAGTGGCAGATTTTGCTAAAGGCGTGCGCAAAGCATGGAATGCGGCTTTGATCGATCGACTGAAGAAGGGCGTTTCGGATGGAGAACTGCCGCCAGAAACCAATGTCATAGAACTCGCCGCCTACTTTGGTGCCGTGTTTCGTGGAATGGCAGCACAAGCTCGCGACGGGGCCTCTCGAAAACAGCTCCTTGCAATCGGCCGTGTCGCTATGCGGGCCTGGCCCTCGGCCTCTAATAATGGGTCTTAACAAGGGAAGAGTTATCCAAGAATTACCGGGAACGAGTGAGGGCAAATTAAGTGGAAAAGTCGCGGTCATCACTTCTGAGCAGATTTTCCGATACTTGATCGCCATTCAGAATCAACGCTGCCGGCGGTCATGCTAGCAATACCATTGACGCACCTGTTTTTGAGAACATTTTTCGCCAGGTTCGCCACACACGCCCTTTAATCCAATCAAAGCGATAAATGCGCCCGATACCGCCAGCATCGCTGCAAGCAGAGTTACCTCCCGGAAGCTCCTCAAATAGGACGTTGCGACCGCCTGGGTCAGGATAAACTTCACGTGCGGGTCTGCGGAGGGAATCTTCGGTCCGGCCAGACTTCGCGATTGTGCAATGAGTTGGCTTTTGATTTCCGGATTCACGGCAAGATGTCCCAGGGCAGCCTGAAGAAACCTTTCATATGAGAAGAACACAAACAGCGTCATGACCGCTACGGCCACGAGGGTTCCCAATCGCGCGACAGCGTTGTTCACTCCCGAGGCGACCCCGGACCGTGTGGCTGGCGCCGCCGCCAGCACTGCCGTGGTTAGCGCCGGAACACAAACGGTCATCCCGATTGCAATCATCGCAATCCCCGGAAAAAACCGGGTCCAGTAGCGGGAGTGGATTCCAGGCAAATATCCCAGCAACAAAAATCCGCACGCGACGAGGAAGGGACCGATGGTCAACGGCAGTCTGGCCCCAAACCGGTCATACAGTCTCCCCGACCAACGCGACAGAAGAAACATAATCAATACAAACGGCAAATTCGCAGCGCCGGTCTGGGTCGCCGTGAACCCTTGAACCTGAATCAGGTTGAATGGCAGAAAATAAAGGATCGCGCCAAGGCTGCCGTAAAGCAAAAAGGTCAGGGTGTTCGCTACTGAAAAGACTCTCGAGCTGAAAAGGCGCAAGGGCAGCATCGGCGCCGGCGAGGTGCTTTCGATTCGAAGAAACAGAAGCAACAGGGCCAATCCACCGAGCAATGCCACCCAGACATACGGGCTTTGAATTCCGGCGCGGGCCGACTCGGCCAGGCCCAATGTGATACCTCCCAGGCCGAGCGTTGAAGTGACAGCCCCTTTGAGATCCAGGACCGTCCCGGAGGTGTTCGGACGGAGCTCGGGAACAAACTCCCGAGTAATCGTCAGCGTGATGAGCGCCAGTGGCACATTAATGAAAAAGGCCCACCGCCAGGACAGATTGTCGCTTAACCAACCACCTAGCACGGGGCCGAGGGCCGTAGTGATCGCGGTAAAGCCGGCCCATGTCCCGATGGCCTTGCCGCGTTGCGCGCCAGGAAAGCACGCATCGATAATCGCCAGGCTCCCGGGCGTCAGCAATGCGCCCCCGATTCCCTGCGCGCACCTGGCCAGAGTCAGTTGCCAAAAGGTTTGCGCGAGCCCGCAACCAACAGACGCCGCCGTAAAAACAACAATTCCCGCCTCGAAAACAACCCGCCTCCCGAAATGATCACCCAGAGTGCCGCCCAGCAAAATCAGCGCCGAAAGAAAGAGCAGATAGGCATCCACTGCCCACTGAATCTGCGCGCCGGTCACATGGAAGTCCGATTGAAGCCGGGGCAGGATGACATTGACGACAGTCGAGTCGATAAACACCATGCTTGAACCGAGAATGGTGGCGGCCAGGACTCCATTTTGTTTGCCGATGATGTATTTCAGGCGAATTGGAAATTAACACAAGAATACAAACCTGCCGCGCTAGACTCGGACCGATCTCTTTCTAAAATCGCGCGTCGGCACATTTCCGGCGCGCACGTTTGCGTATGTCCAGGCGTCAAAAATGAAAAGTGGCGGAATCGAATCAGGCTGCCTTTCTCTCGTCCGAATCCTCGTCCTCTTCCGAATTTATCGTCTCCTGGGCTATGTCATTCAGCTTTTCGTCGGCTTGTTTTTCCTCGGCCAGCGTTTGTTCAAGGAGACTCGCTGCTTCTTCTTCGTTCAGGATGTTTGCCCAGGCAGCCAGCGCGCCATAGGCGGCCATCTCGTAGTGCTCGACCTTCTGCAACGCCAAAATCATGGCAGCCTCGCCCTCCTCCTCGTCCATCACCTCTTCGCCCTCGGCGATAAGGCCCTCCATTCCCTTGCACTTTTTTCGTTGGGGAGATTCGTCAAGGACCTTGAAAACCTGCTCCAGACGTTTGGCATGCTCTTGTGTCTCCTCCAAATGGTTTTCCAAAATTTCCCGCAGGCCATCGGTTTCCACCTTGCTGATGACGTTCGGTAACGCTTTTATGATTTGATATTCCGCATCATACGTATCCTTTAACGTTTCGATAAATGCCTCGCGTAATGTGCTCATAATTTTTTCTCAGTAATGATTCAGGTTAATGTCCTCCTGGCTCTAGCGAGGCGAATGCCATGAGAATTTTGAAGAAAATAAACTGAACCTCCCTCGAAAAGGCGGCAATCTGCACGATCTTTTTTTCAAACTGCAAACCGACTTCCGGATTCCTGTCGCCCGCTCAATTATCTCCGCGTCGTCCGCGTCTCCAAACGCAAAAATAGTTTAACTTCTCCGATTCAGCTTTTGTTAAGGCAAAGTAAAATAGAATATTGCGCCTTTATCAACTTGCGCTTCGGCCCAAATACGGCCGCCGTGGCGCTGAATGATGCGTTGGGCAATGGACAAGCCCACGCCGGTTCCGTCGAATTCATCCGGACGATGCAGGCGCTGAAAGACACCGAAAAGCTTCTGCGCATAGGTCATATCAAATCCTGCGCCATTATCCCGAACGAAATAAACTTTTTCACCGTTTAGTTGTATTGAATCGACCTCTATGAACGCCACCTTTTTATCTCGCGTAAACTTAAATGCATTGGACAACAGATTGACAAACACCTGCCGCAACAACGACAAATCTCCAAAGCAGGCGGGCAACTTGCCAATCCGGACCTCGATTTCACGGCTGGTTTGTTCCTGGCGCAATTCAGCCACGATGTCATTGACCAGCGCCTGGACGTCGACCCTCTCCATCGCCAGCGGCTGGCGGCTCAGTTGTGAAAAACGAAGCAAATCGGCAATCAGCTGTTCCATCCTGGCGGCATTGCTTTTAATTATGTCGAGCAGTTTCCTTCCCTGTACTGGAATCTCAGATTCCAGCTTGCTGGAGAAAGCCATAATCGCTCGTAGCGGCGCCCGCAGATCATGTGACACGGAATGAGAAAAGGCTTCCAGTTCCTTATTTGTAGTTCCTAATTGACGGTTCAACTCTCGAACCTGGTCATTGGCACATTTTATAGCGACAAAATTTCCAATGCGCGCGCGCAATTCTTCAATTAAAAACGGCTTCATCACATAGTCCTGGGCGCCGTGCCGCAATAATTCGATTCGTAACTCGTCATCGGCTTTGGCCGTCAAAAGAATAATGGGCGTCGTGTCAAATTCCCGGCGGGCGCGGATCGCCTGAACAAGCATGTCACCACTCATTTCAGGCATCATCACATCGGTGAGGATGAGGTCAGGCCGCAACTCGATCGCCTTTCTCAACCCCTCTTTTCCATCGAATGCCGTTTCCACATGATAATATACCGACAGGTGTTCAGCGATGAAGCGGCTCATATCAGGATTGTCTTCGATCACCATCACCAATGGTTTTTCCTCCTTCGGAGAAATTTTTGTCCCTGCTTTGGGGCGGTGCAAGGTTTCAAGTTCCTGGCGGATGAGCTCGTTCGATGGGTTTTCCTGGGCCTCTATCCTGGCAACTTTTGTTCCTGCGGGAGCCACTCGGGGCAACGCTACCGTAAACAGCGCCCCGCCCTCGGGAGCCTCGCCAATCGAAATACTGCCCTTGTGCAACGTGACGAAATCACGGACGATCGCCAGACCAAGCCCGGTCCCGCCAAAGCGACGCGTGGTCCCGCCCTCCAGCTGCCGGAAACGCTCGAAAGCTGCCTGGCGAAACTCAGGCGGAATGCCCGGCCCGCTATCCCCAACTTCCAGCCTGGCAAAATCTTGCGATTGCGCTTCCTGAAGGCTGCAGCGAACCAGTCCTCCTTCAGGTGCGAATTTAAGCGCATTCGAGAGCAGATTCAGGAGTATCCGTTGGAATTTTTCCGGGTCCACTTGAGCGGGCATTTGTTCCGGAACATGGACTGTAAACCTCAGATGCTTTTCCTTTGCAAGGACTTCAAAATGGCTCGCGGCCAGGCGTACCAGCCCCGCTAAATCCGTGTCCGCGTACGCCATTTCCATCTTTCCGGCCTCAAGCCTCGAAACATCCAGCAGATCGTTGACATGTTTCAGCAACAATCGTGAATTGCGGGAAATCACTTCAAGCATTGATCGGACCTTCGCCTCGTCAAACAGTGGAGAGGCCAGCATCTTTTCTGTAGGACTAATAATCAACGTCAACGGCGTCCGCAGTTCATGGCTGACATTGGCAAAGAATTGGCTCTTGAGATGTTCCAATTCTTTTGCCTTTTCATAAAGCCGTCCCAATTCTTCGTTGGCGCGCCGCAGTTTCTGATTGGCTTCCTGGACTTCCTGTGCCCGCAAATATACCTCCGACTCCATCTGCTGGGCGTGCTGTTGCAGCTGTTCCGTCAATTTGATCTGTTCAACACCTCGCTGCTTGAGATGAATAAAATCCGTCACGTCCTCTACGCGATGGACGATGTATAAAATGTTTCCATCCGGTCCAACGACCGGACAATTGAACGGACTCCAAAACCGTTCCTCGAATCCCCCGCCTTCAGACTCCGGTCGCGCGATGTCATATTTTTGCACGGCCATGGTATCGGCCGCGCCGGTTTGCAACACTTGTTCAAGCGATGACCGCAGGTTTCGCATGCCTGTTGCGGCCAGATCATTTGGATTATCAGGAAAAACTTCAAAAAGGCCGCGCCCCAAAATCTCCCGGCGCCGGGTCATGGTCGCTCGCAAATAGGCGTTGCTTGCCGCGACAATCTTCAAATCGGGTGTCAAAATAAGATAGAGGGCAGGGATGGATTCGAAAAGGTGTTTGAAGTCCGGCGTCGGCGACGTGGATTCCATTGGCCCAGGCAAGGGCCGTTCATCGGAGGTCCTTTCAGCCAGCACTTGCCTGATTGCTCCCGGAAGCTCGGTCAATCGGTCCTTGCTAATATAAGCTCTCGCGCCTGCCTTGATTGCCGCCGCCGCTCCCTCTTCGGGCACAAAGCCCGAAACGACAAAGAAAGGAACGCCAGGCGCCGCCTTGTTTACAATTTCCAATACCGCCAATGGATAAAGCCTCGGAACTGAAGAATCGCAAAGAATGACGTCCCACGTGCGTTCTGCCAGCATCTGGCGCAGGGCAGGGGCATTGTCCACCCGTGCCAGCTCTGGATCAAATCCAGCGAGCTGCAATTCGCTTCGCAAGATGACAACGTCCTGTTCGGAGTCATCAACCGCAAGAATTCTCAATAAATCCGCCATACCCCTTTGATTATTCAATATAGCATAACTGCGCAAAATTCAACTATTTGCGGGTTTTGTTTTGTTTTTGCAAAGAATACAACAAGGCAGCCAAATGACGTAAAAACGCTGGGAATTGGAGTCAAAATCCGCCGGGTGAAAAGACTGCCGGATATCGCGCCCAAAACCGATAGAATCTCGCGACGCGGTCTACCCGCGAAAACCCGCCTTATAGGTCAAACCGTAACCCCCGCGACTGACTTCTGCGCCTGCCGAATTAAATCGTATGTCTCCTTCGCGCGCTCGATCATCTCAAACGCAGGCGCGGCATACTGACTGGAACCGGGCCAACCGGAGGGCATCCGTGGCGCGAACATATATTGGGGCCCAAAAGTAATTGTGCCGCTGCCGTCTGCGCGCTCCGCGAGTGAAATATCGCTCAATGTCCGAAGCTGAAGCGACTTCGTCTGCCGGGAAAATAATCCGGAAACAATAATAATTCGGTCCGTCGTAACGCCATAGTAGGTGCGCGCCCGTGTTTTCACGTCCGCGGCGAATCGGCCAACAACGATGTAAAGCCCGATGAGGACAAAAGGAATGCCCCAAAGCTTGAAGAAAAAGGGCGATTTCGTGGTCATCACGCTGTATTCCCAAAAAATCGCAAATCCGCACCAAAAAAGGCTGAACGGAATCATGAACGCATCGGTAGCGCGAAACCGGAAACCTTGCCGCGGTTGCCCGCTCCACAGCAACTTTTCGCCTGAACTCAATTCACGCTCTAGTTCCGAATTTGGATTGTTCCACATAACTCGTAATCATTGCGCCTGTACGTCGCGTCAAATAGTACAGCGTATCCAGTTGGAATATGCGCAATCCTCATGTCAATAATCAACCCTTCGCCGGCTCAAAGTGAATATACCGATACGCTGCAAGCCACTTGCCACCCTGGCGAGTGAATACAAACTGGTCTGTCCCGGGTTCACCACTCCTTTTTCCGTCCCGCTCAAATGTCATGTTCCATGCGTAGGTGCAAACGGCGGTGTCGCCCCAAACTCCAATTTTGAAATCGGGCTCTGTGCATTCGCGAAACAACCCTTCGACCTCATTCGTAGTCCAGTCTTTCCAACTGTCGGCGATATTGTCCCCCCCCTCTCCTTGTGGGAGAGGGCCGGGGTGGGGGAGAGTCCTTCAGACGGGAACGTTCTATCGGTTCATGGAAAACCTAACCGATTCTGGAAAAAATTGCAGAAATTGTATCGACAACAGTTGTCTATGCAACTATTGTCAATGCATGAATAATTCGAGTCCGAGTGATTTGCATAGGCATGTGGGTTATTGGCTGCGCTGCCTTTCAAACCTGGTTTCAAGCACCTTCGCGGAAAAGCTGGCCGCCCGGGACATTTCCGTCGCCCAGTGGGTCGTCCTGCGGATTCTCTATGACAAGCGCGACGTCACCCTGAACGAGGCGGCCGCACAAGTTAGGGTGGACAAAAGTTCGCTCTCACGCATGGTGGAACGGCTGGTCCAAAAGGGATTGCTGATCCGGGCCGAAGGAAACGACCGGCGTTCCGTCGGATTGACGCTAACTCCGGCCGCAATGAAACTGGTTTCCCGACTCGCCAGGCTGGCCGACGAAAACGATGAAGAGTTCTTTCATATCCTCTCTCTCAAACAACGCGAAGAATTCCTGGCGACAATCAGACGATTGCTTGATGCCAACGGCTGGGATGCGGCAAAACGCGGACGAGATCGAATGAAATAACAACGATCGCAATGTGGCGACGAAACGATGAATCCAATCAAATTTCAAAACCGAAACAAATAACGAGGCCAAAAATATGAATACGAAAATCATCAATGAAACAGCGCGCAAAACCTTGGACGGGAAGATATCCTTTCCAGAGGTCGCCAGCCAGTTGCTAACAGCCGGTGTCGAATATTATCACGTCGATTATATCGGCATGCGCAAGACCTTTTACAGTGCCGAAGGCGACACAGTTGTAACGCCGATCAACTATGAAGGACTGCCGGCGGTGTCCGCCGATTTCGACGCGGCAGCGGTTCGCGCCGACATTCTCGATAGCCAGCGGAACAATCAGCCGTATCGCGACTTTACCCGTCGCGCGATGGCGGCGGGCGTGCAGGGTTACTTTGCCTTTCTGCGCGGCAGGCGCGTGACCTATCTTGGGCGTCAGGGAGATGAACACACGGAATGGTTTCCGAGTGCGCAGCCCTCGTCATTTACGGAATGAAGTACGGAATGAATTAGAACTCCCGTGAGAGGCCGCGACCGAAAACACCAAACGAAAGCAGCAGAACAGCACCAATGCCACCAAGGATCCCGTACTGGTTCGCCTCGGGAATCGTTGCGAGCGCGAAACTATAATTGCCCTCGGCGGAAAAACTAAGGTCGAAATAGGCCGGGGTATTCGCATAAACGCCGGCCGCGTCAACCAGGGTGCCTGTGCCGACAAAATCGGCAGTTTGAGAGCAGCTGACTTCCGAGAGGGTCGCTAAATCAAACTCAAACCGATTGTTTGGCGTCGTTCCGGGAAATCCAAACGAACTTTCGGGCGTCGAGAAAACAAAAAAGTCGTTGATGTCCTCGGTTGTGGGAGCGGCCGAAAGGCCCGTCAGCGTGCCAGTATCAGAGGTGAGTGCGCCGAAATTCGGCACGAGCGAGGCAAAAATTCCGCTCTCGGCAATGATGAGCGAGGAAGGACTCAACGTGAGCGATGAAGATGTAAACGAGCCTCCGGCAGGAAAATCAATAACGCCCAACGTGCCGCTCATCTCAAGAGCCGCCCTGGCCGATCCTCCAATCGCTAATATAGCGATCGCTATCGCCAAAAGCCTAATTTTCATTGTAATTCTAATTATTGCAAAACCGTTTGTTTTTTGCGGGACGCTCAAAGTACATCACTTAAAGCCGCGGAAGATTCTAAAATACCCGGCCAGATTGTCCTCTCAGAAAAGGACATGTTTAGCAACAAATCGGACATTTCTGGAACCCCTCAAAAGGCAGCAAAACAAGGAAAGTTTTTGAATACAGGTCAATTCTCGCTCTTTGGGGAGATTTCGTCACAAATTCTTAACAATCGATTTTGACATGACTCGACATCATCGTAACAACGTCTCACACTCGCCCAACAGCGCTGGATTACCGACTGTTTGGAAGATCCGCTTCTCCATTGTGTATCTCTGCGCCATGCGAACTCCTGCCGGACGATCTCGCTCAGACGCCTCCACTAATATCGCGTCAAACTTGGTTCCCTCAACAGTAATGTAACCATCATAGGCAAGCGCGTAAGCGGTCACGTTCGCAGGAGACGCGGCAATCGCCTCACGCGCCTGCTCCGGACCATCCTCCAACCGTTCGGTCACGAATCTTTGCATCAATGCCTCGCCGTCCTGTACGACGATAACGAATGGAATGAGCGGGCCGCCGTTCGCCCGCAAAGAATCAACGCTGTGGTCAAGCGCGAGGAACACAAGGTCTGCGAATGTCTCGCTCATCTCGATGTCATCTGAATCTGGCATAAAGTGGACCTAAACCCCAAAACTGCCTGTCCCGTCGTAGCTTCGCAAGAACGAAGACGTGGTGGCCGTGCGCAACCGCCGGTTCACTCCCGATGACATATTTCAAAACGATTTCCCGACGCGTCCTCGAAAAAAACGGCATAATAACCGGGAACCTCAAATCCAGGTCCCTCAATGTTGCACCCACCAGCTCGTCGAACGACCTCTGCAAGCCTGTTGACCTCAACAACGCTGGGCGCCCGGAAGGCAATCCGACATTCGTTGGCTCTGTGATTCGGTGACTCCGTGACTCCAAAAAATTCCGCCGCGCCCTTGTCTGCGGCACGTTCGTACTGAATCCAACCGTCAATGTGGGCGTCTTTGTCGAAACCAAGCGCCGGCAAAAGAATCTCGTAAAACGAGCGAACTTCCGCCAGATTTCTCACTCTCAAATCAATGTGATCGAAGCAGCGCATTGCTGGACGGCGTATTTGTCACGCTTTCGGCGGCGGAAAGACACCCAACTGCATCATCAATCCGAGGGAATCCATAATAATGCGAGTGTCCTTGATTTTACCGCCCTCCAGCCGGTCAATCACGATTCCCCAAACCCTCACGGTCCGTCCAGTGGCAGGCACTCCGAGAAACTCACCCCGATGCGTGCCCGTCCACTCAAAACGGGTCACCACCTTGTCGCCCTCGGTAATCTGCTCGTCGACCGTCCAATGCATGTTTGGAAAGGCGGCGCGCAACCCGCGCAAGACATCTTTCAAACCCGCCAGTCCCGGTCCCTGGCCGGGCAGGGGAACTTGCTCGACCATATCGTCCCAAAAGAATCGAGCGGCCTCTTCAATGTTTCCCTTGTTGAGAACTTCCTCGATGAATCCGCACACGACTTCGTTGTTATTTTGCATCTTAAAGTAAAAACGTTGGAATCGCCCAAAGCCCAAAAACTGCCTGCCCTTGCGTAACTCTGCAAGTACGAAGAGGGGGAAACCGTCGAGCTATTTTATGCCGGAGACGGATGCCGCTTATCCCTGGCCAAAAAAGGATTTTCGTGTCTTTTGTGTATTTCGTGGTTCACAAAGACTCTGACCGTTCATTTCCTTCGCATACTTCGCGCAAACCCCCGATTTTAACGCCGTTTTTATTCCGCGGACCCCCCTTTTAATTAGTTGTAGCGGGCCAAATAGTGCGAGACTGCCACTGTCTTTAACGGGCTAAGCCGTTACCAAACAAACTGATTAAACTTATGATGGACGCAATTTATATCGGACTAATTATCGGGGGCATGATGTCGTTGATGCTCTACGCCGTCGGGTGCGAAAAGCTCTAATCCATTTTATGGCAGAAAACATCATACTGGGAATCGTTTCTGTCGCACTGTGTGCGTATTTAATTTTCGCCATGGTGCGGCCGGAGAAATTTTAACACGAATTAATTATGCGGGCTGCATTGAATCAACCGTTGCGACAGTCATCGGCACGTTGTCTCCGCCAATTTCAAATCGAATAATATGAAGAAGATAGAAGCGATCATTAAGCCGTTCCGGCTTGAAGAGGTAAAAGATGCTTTGCACGAAACAGGCGTCGAAGGCATGACTGTAAGCGAGGTCAAAGGTTTTGGCCGGCAAAAAGGCCATACCGAGATCTACCGCGGAAGTGAATACACGGTGGAATTTTTGCCCAAAATAAAAATTGAGGTCGTGGTTGCCGACAACCTGGTGGACTCGGCAGTTGGCGCGATCATCAGGAAAGCGAAAACCGGTAAGATAGGGGATGGCAAAATATTTGTTACTTCTATTGACCAGGCAGTTCGTATTCGCACCGAAGAAAGAGGCGAGGCGGCCGTTTAAATCCATCTGGAATTTGAGACCATACTTATGAATCCTCATCATTGGCTGGAACTTGCGCTCTATATAGGCGCGCTGGTGCTCATCACCAAGCCGCTCGGCATCTATATCAACCGCGTGCTCAATCCCACGGGCCGGACCTGGCTCGACCCGGTTTTCCGCCCGCTGGAAAAATTGACCTACACGGCTCTGCGGATTGACCCAATGAAGGAACAGGGCTGGAAGCAATACACCTTTGCGCTGCTTATTTTCAGCGCCATCAGTTGCCTTTTCACATATGCAATATTGAGGTTGCAGTATTATTTGCCGTTGAACCCGGAAAAATTCACCGGTTTGGCGCCACATTTGGCATTTAACACGGCGATCAGCTTTCTCACGAATACCAACTGGCAAAGCTATGGAGGTGAATCCACGATGTCGCTTTTCTCGCAAATGGTGGCGTTGGTATTCCATAACTTTTTCTCAGCCGCCGCCGGTATTGCGGTTGCCGCCGCCCTGGTGCGCGGCATCGCGCGCCATACCTCTCAAACCATCGGCAATTTCTGGGTGGACCTGACGCGCATCACTTATTATTTGCTCATTCCCATCTGCATCGTCTATGCAATCTTCCTCGTATCCCAGGGAAGCATCCAAAATTTCAGCGCCAACACCACGGCCACAGTCGTCGAACCGCAAACCGTCTCCGTTCAGGTGACCGATGCCAGTGGCAAAGGCGTTGTGGATGCCAAAGGCAATCCGGTGATGACCAATCAGGTCGTGTCCACGCAAACGATCGTGCAAGGCCCGGTGGCGTCGCAGATGGCCATCAAGATGCTCGGGACCAACGGCGGCGGCTTCATGAACGCCAACGCGGCGCATCCGTTTGAAAATCCCACGCCTCTTTCAGACTTTCTCCAGATGCTTTCCATATTGGCGATTGGCAGCGCCCTTACCTATCACCTGGGCCGCGAAACCAAAAACCAAAAGCATGGCTGGGCCGTTTGGATGGCTATGTTCATCATGTTTCTCGGCGGGTTTTTCCTTTGCTGGTGGGCCGAATCCAGTGGCAACCCGATTCACCAGCACCTTGGCGTTGCTGTCGCCGACGGCAACATGGAGGGCAAGGAGGTTCGCTTCGGCACTTTCGAATCGTCCCTTTTCGCCACGGTTACGACCGACGCCTCGTGTGGAGCAGTCAATTCCATGCACGATTCGTTTACGCCGCTTGGCGGGTTGGTGCCCATGTTCAACATCCAGACCGGCGAAGTCATTTTCGGCGGCGTCGGCGCGGGTCTTTATGGAATGCTGATTTTTGTCATCATCGCCGTATTTATCGCCGGGCTGATGGTTGGCCGCACGCCTGAGTATCTCGGAAAAAAAATCGAGTCCTACGACGTCAAAATGACGCTGCTGGCTTTTGTCATCCTCGCATTCATCATTCTCGGTTTCACCGCATGGGCCTGCGTCAGCCAGTGGGGCCTGGCGGGCTTGGCTAATGCCGGTCCGCACGGCTTCAGCGAAATGCTCTATGCCTACACGTCCTGCGCTGGCAACAACGGCAGCGCCTTCGCCGGGCTCACTGCCAATGCCCCAACATATGACACCACGCTGGGCATTGACATGATACTGGGTCGGTTCGGGATGATCGTGCCGCTAATGGCGCTGGCGGGTTCGCTGGCGAGGAAAAAAATCGTTCCAGCCACCGTTGGCACATTCCCCGTAAGTGGAACCACCTTCGTACTGTTGTTGGTCGGCACGGTGTTGTTGGTCGGCGCATTGACGTTCCTGCCGGCGCTCGCGCTCGGCCCGATCGTCGAGCATTTTCTCATGTTAAAAGGAACTTTGTACTAGCACTAAATTTATGGCTGCAAAATCCGTTTCCATATTTGATCCAAAAATTATTTGGCCCGCCATCGGCGACTCGTTCGTTAAATTGAACCCCCGCCTGATGATAAAAAACCCGGTCATGTTTGTGACCATGGTCGGCGCGGTTATCAGCACAGTGGACATTTTCCGTTCACCGGGACAAACCGGTTTCGTCGCGCAAATCGCCCTCTGGCTGTGGTTCACGGTGCTGTTTGCCAATTTCGCCGAAGCTGTCGCCGAAGGCCGGGGCAAAGCCCAGGCAAAAGCTCTTCGTGCCACGCGCACCCGCACGAGCGCCAACCGGGTTTCCGCCAACGGCAAAGTGGATAAAATTGAAGTCGTGGACGCCGACGTCTTGCGAAAAGGGGACCTGATACTCGTTCGCGCCACAGAAACGATTCCCGCCGACGGCGAAATTATTCTTGGCGCGGCGACCGTGGACGAATCCGCCATCACCGGCGAATCGGCCCCGGTCATCCGCGAAGCGGGGGGCGACCGTAGCGCTGTGACCGGAGGCACGCGTGTTCTCTCCGATGAAGTCAAAATTCGCATCACCGCCAACCCGGGCGAGGGGTTTTTGGACCGCATGATTCAGCTCGTTGAAGGCGCCAAACGCCAGAAAACGCCCAACGAAATCGCGCTGACCATTTTGCTTGCGGCCCTTACCGTCGTATTCCTGCTCGCCGTCGTCACCCTCAAGCCGTACGGCATCTATGCTGGCACTACGTTTTCAAACGCCGTCCTCATCTCGTTGCTCGTGTGTTTGATTCCCACAACCATCGGCGGATTGCTGAGTGCGATCGGCATCGCCGGGATGGACCGCCTGCTCCAGAAAAACGTTCTGGCCATGAGCGGCCGCGCGGTCGAGGCTGCAGGCGATGTGGACGTGCTGCTGCTGGATAAAACGGGCACCATCACCCTGGGAAACCGCCAGGCCACCGCATTTATTCCTGCGCCCGGTGTTACCGAGCAGGAACTGGCAGACGCCTCCCAACTGGCTTCCCTTGCCGACGAGACTCCCGAAGGCCGCAGCATCGTCGTACTGGCAAAGCAGTTTGGCATCCGTGCCAGGACGATTCATGAAGTGCCGAAGGCTGAATTTATTCCCTTTACCGCGCAGACACGCATGAGCGGTGTCAATTGGGATGGCCAGGTTTTCCGCAAAGGCGCGGCTAATTCCATTCGCCAATTTGTCGGCGGCGCCTTGCCTCAGGAAATCGAACAAGTCGTCGAGAGCATTTCCCTTTCAGGAGGCACGCCTTTGGTTGTCGCGAACAGCAAAACCGCGCTCGGTGTCGTGCATCTCAAAGACATCGTCAAAGGCGGGCTCTCCGACCGGTTCAAAAGGTTTCGCGCCATGGGCATCCGGACGGTGATGATTACCGGAGACAACCAGCTTACCGCCGCTGCCATCGCCCAGGAAGCGGGTGTTGATGATTTCCTGGCCGAGGCCAGGCCGGAGGACAAACTCGCCCTCATTCGCAAAGAACAACAGGGCGGGCGCATGATCGCCATGATCGGCGACGGCACCAACGACGCGCCCGCGCTCGCACAAGCCGATGTCGGCGTTGCCATGAATACCGGCACGCAAGCCGCCAAGGAGGCCGGCAACATGGTGGATTTGGATTCCAACCCCACCAAGTTGCTTGAAATTATCGAAATCGGGAAACAATTGCTCATCACACGCGGTTCGCTGACCACGTTCAGCATCGCCAATGACGTGGCAAAATATTTCGCCATTATCCCGGCAATGCTCATGGCCACGTTCCCCGTGATCGCCCCGCTGAACATCATGAAATTGCACAGCCCAAACAGCGCAATTTTGAGCGCCGTCATCTTCAACGCGCTCATCATCATCGCCCTGATTCCCCTGGCCTTGCGCGGCGTCAAATTTCGCGCAGAAGGTGCGGCGGCCATTTTGCGGCGCAATCTCCTGATCTACGGCGTTTGGGGAATCATCCTGCCGTTCATCGGCATCAAAATCATCGATGTGATTATCGTAGGCCTTCGCATGATAAATTAAAAATCATTCTCATCCTCATCGTCATGCTCATTCTCAGGTTTTGAGGATGAGGATGAGCAGGAGGAAGATCGTGAATAGAATATTATGAAATCTTTTATTGCTGAAACTGGACGTTCGATCGTTGCCACAATTTTCTTTGCCGTCATCGTGTGCGGCGCGTATCCGCTCATTGTGTATGGCGTCGGACAAGTGTTGTTCCGGCACCAGGCCGACGGCAGTCTGCTTGTCGACAAAACCGGCGCGGTTCGTGGCTCGGAGCTGATCTGCCAAAACTTTACCAGCGACAAGTATTTCCATCCGCGCCCCTCCGCCGCGGGAAACAACGGTTACGATCCGACGTCCTCCAGCGGCAGCAATTTGGGGCCCACCTCCGGCACGTTGTACACAAATATCATGCAAAACGTCGCGTCGTACCGTTCCGATAATAATCTGCCGACGAATGCACCCGTGCCCGCCGACGCTGTAACGGAATCCGGCAGCGGCCTGGACCCGCACATCAGCGTGGCCAACGCGGAATTACAAATCCCGCGCGTCGCCAAAGTGCGCGGCCTGAGCGAAGACAAAGTGCGCGAGCTTGTGGAAGTGAATACCAGCGGCCGCGACCTCGGCCTGTTCGGAGAACCTCGCGTCAACGTGCTGACCTTGAATTTTGCCCTGGACTCCCTCGGTGGAAAATAATGACCTGCATTGGCGCCGTGAAAGTGATGTTATTATTTGCCATTACCAACTATCAGTGGGCAATTTCCGATTGTCTGCGAAGCAGCAAATTGAAAGCCCTGGAAGGGCGGCCGATAATAGCCCCGGGCAAGCGACTCTGGGAGCGCCGCCCGGGGTAACGTGCCCAGGAATCAGCCGCTGACTGCGAAACCGCGCGATAGCGCGAATCCGATCTGCGGCCCTTGGGGTTTTTACACATCGAGCGACAATCCGCTTCATGGAAAACCTCAACGATTCTCGAATCGCGTCTCAAGGCCATGGTCCGATATAGTCGCTCGTCGTTACAAAAGCATCGGCGGATAATTCCCCCTCTCCCAGCGGGAGAGGGCCGGGGTGAGGGAGAATCTTTGAGATGGGAACGTTCTGGCGGAATAAAGAGAGCCTCAAGGATTCCCAAATCGCGCATCCAGTCCATGAACCGAAGGTGGTAGGGACGGCGCGCTGCGCCGTCACCGCCCGTAAAGCGGGCGGAACGATTCGCATGCGCCCAGCCGAACGACGGTTCATGGAGTGGGCGAACGTTTTACTGACTGTTTTCAAATTCAAAGCGGTCGCGCAGATTTACGATCATACTTCACACTCGACCCCGTAATGCAAAAATAGTTTCTTTAGCCCATGGAAGAGCCGGTCCCAAACAGATTGAAGCCGGAGGACTATTTGCGACTGATTGAAAAGAGTCGCCTCGGAAAGCTAAAAATCTATTTCGGAATGTGCGCGGGCGTCGGCAAGACCTACGCCATGCTCGAGGCCGCCCGCCGTGAACTCGTCGCCGGACGCGACGTTGTGATTGGCTATCTCGAGACCCATGGGCGAAAAGAAACTGAAGCGCTCGCCACGGGTTTAAAGGTCATTCCGCGACGTCTCGTCCGCTACCACGACATGGAACTGGGTGAATTCGATTTGGACGCGGCCTTGCAACGGCGTCCTAAGCTCATATTGGTTGACGAGCTTGCCCATACCAACGCTCCGGAGTCACGCCACCCAAAACGGTATCAGGATGTGCTCGAATTGATCCATGCGGGCATTGACGTTTTTACGACCCTCAATGTTCAGCATATTGAAAGTCGTGCGGATGCGGTGCGGCAAATAACGGGAATAACCGTGCGCGAAACAGTTCCGGACACCACCCTGGAGGACGCCGAATTCGAGTTCGTGGATTTGACGCCCGACGAACTCCGAGACCGCCTCACTGCCGGCAAGGTTTACGTGCCGGAACAGGCCGCAACCGCCCGGGATCGATTCTTCCGTCCGGCGAATCTGGCCGCCCTGCGCGAATTGGCATTACGCCTCGCCGCCGAACACGTTGGACAAAATCTTCTGGCTCAGCGCAATGCCCAGGGCGTCGGTGAACCCTGGAAATCCGGGCAGAAACTCCTCGTCGGCGTCAGTTCCAGCCCCGGCTCCGCTTCATTGGTTCGCTGGACGCGGCGGTTGGCCGGCGAACTGCAGTCGCCCTGGCTGGCCGTCTTCGTCGAACTTCCTCGAACATTGCCCGAGCACGACAAAAAGCAGTTGTCTCAAAACCTGACTCTCGCGCGTGATCTCGGCGCCGAAATCATTACCACGACCGACGAAGACTTTGTGCGCGGCGTCCTGCGTATCGCGCGCGAGCAAAATGTGACACAAATCGTCGTCGGCAAGCCCGCCGGCCACAGCCTGCGTGAAATATTTCATGGCGGATCAATGTTGAACCGGTTGATCCGCGACAGTGGCAATATTGATGTTCATACGGTCCGTTCCGAAGAGCAAAAAATGCCCGGCCGATCTGCTTCGCGGCTCCACTCTGGAAAACTTGACTGGCACGATTACGCTTGGGCTGTTGGCGCCGTTGCCGGCACGACCGCCATAAATGTCGTGTTGCAGTCGTGGCTCATAAATCAATCGCTTGCATTGCTTTATCTGGTGACCGTCATCGTTTTGGCAATGTTTGTCGGAAGAGGCGCAACGCTGGTTGCTGCGACATTGACGGCGTTGTCGTGGGACTTTTTTTTCACGGAACCACGATTCAGTCTGCGAATTTCGCATCCCGCGGACGCCATAATGTTGGTCACTTATTTTATTGTCGCAGTGGCGATGGGGCAATTGACCTCCCGGCTGCGTGCCCAACAAATCGCCGAACGTCAACGCGAACAGAGGGCCACAGCCATGTACTTTTTAACCAAGGAATTGGCCGAATCACCGGACCTCGCACAATTGTTGGCGGTGGTCATTCAACATGTCGGAAAGACCTTTCGCGCGGACGTGGCTCTCTCGTTGCCGGAGGAAAACCTGCCGCCGACACCCTATTTTGCCAGCACATGGTTGCTTTCAGAAAAAGAACACGCCGTGGCGACCTGGGCGTTTCAAAATCATCAGCCTGCCGGCCGCGAAACAGACAACCTGCCTTCCAGTGAAGGATTGCATTTGCCCCTCCTGGCGGGTGAGCGCATCGCCGGCGTGTTGAGCCTGCGTTTTCAGGACTCAACGCCTCTGTTGCCGCCTCAGCGCGATTTGCTCGACGCATTCATCCGACAAATCGCGCTGGTGCTCGATCGCCAACGTCTGCGGGACACAGAATCGCAAAACAAGTTGCTCGCCGAATCCGAACGCCTTGGCAAGACGTTGCTGAATTCTGTTTCGCATGAATTGCGAACGCCCCTCTCAGCCATTAGCAGCGTCGCCAGTGGATTGCATTCGGCCGGAACGTTAAATCCATCACAACAGATGCTCACCGAAGAACTGGATGAAGCGGCGCAACGCTTGAACCGATTGGTCCAGAACCTTTTGGATCTGACACGCCTCGAGGCCGGCCATTTGACACCTTCGTTCGATTGGCATGACATCCGCGACATTATTCATGCGGCGCTGCAAGGTGTTGGACGGGTCTTGGAGCAGTACAAAGTTGAAATTTCCGTGCCCCCAAACCTCCCGCCTGTGAAATTAGACGCCGTCCTGACTGAGCAGATTCTCCTCAATCTGTTTAGCAATGTCGCGGCGCATACGCCTTCTGGAACAACTGCTAAGTTGCGCGTCTATACGACGGCGGAACATCTTGTCCTCGCAATCACCGACAATGGCCCGGGACTGCCGCCCGGCAATCCCCAGCGTTTGTTTGACCGTTTTCAACGCGGTCCGGAAGCCGCTGCAGGCGGCACCGGCATTGGCTTGTCTCTTGTGAAAGGTTTTGCCGAAGCGCAGGGAGGCACGGTCAGCGCAGAAAATCAGCCTGACGGCGGGGCGCTCTTTACTGTACAATTACCGCTGGCCGTGATGCCTCCGCTTCCCGAGGAAAAGCAATGACTGACACACTAAAACCGCTGATTTTGATCGTCGACGACGAGCCGCAAATTCGGCGTTTGCTCACCGTCACGCTTGAAGCCAATGGCTATAAAGTATTGCCTGCTGTCACAGGACAGGAAGGCCTTGTCCTGGCCGCGCAGCATCGGCCCGCCCTGATTATTTTGGATATCGGCCTCCCGGACCTGTCCGGCAAAGACGTTTTAAGTCGTTTGCGCGAATGGAGTAATGTTCCAGTCGTCATCTTGTCAGTTCAAAGTGACGAAAAAGGGAAAGTCGCCGCTCTGGACGCCGGAGCAGACGATTACGTCACCAAACCCTTTAACACCGAAGAGTTGCTGGCGCGGCTTCGAGTTGCGTTGCGGCATACAGTTAAACAGGAAGAGACTTCAGTGTTTCAGGTGAAGGATTTAGTCGTCGACCTCGCGACGCGTCACATCACCGTAAGCGGCAATGAAATCAAACTCACTGCCACTGAATACGATTTGCTTCGGCTTCTCGTCCGCCACGCCGGCAAAGTGCTGACTCATCGGCAAATTCTCCGTGAAGTTTGGGGGCCCGGCCACGACAACGACACCCATTACTTGCGCGTTTATATCGCCCATTTAAGGGAAAAAATTGAGAAAAATCCGGAGCAGCCCGAATTGATTCTCACCGAACTAAGCGTCGGATACCGGCTGTTCCAGCCATAATGAAAAACGTGTTCCTGTGCTTGCGTTCGGCAAGCCCCGTCAGGGGCAACATAGTCTGAGACCAGGTCACAAATATACCCGTGAAGACGTCAGGTTCTGCCCATCACAATTCTTGAAATGAACCCGTAGCGCCCGAGCGACGATGTTCCGATGTCGTCACAGGAGGTTCCCAGATTTCGTCCCGATCAGAAGCCTTCTTTTTCACCGAAAATCTGTTGCTAAATCTTTTAATCAGAGTGCCCACCATGAGCAACCAAAGAGCTAAAGCATTCAAAATAAGCAGTCCAAGTAAAATGATGATCAGGTATTTCATAGCTACGCTAAGAAAACACACCCCAAAGGAACCGGCTAATTAAAATGGCAGGGGAAGTTATAAAAAAGACATTAAATCCGGATTTAATGCAGTATTTACCTGGAAAGACTGACTGCTGTGTTGCAGCTCGGTATTAGACGGCAATAGCAACCCTCTTCTCTTCGACTCCATCCTCCGGCGGTCCATAGTGAATGGTCGCAACAGCGTTGCGAATGCAAGTGGCCGAAGCAAGCACCGGCCGCACAACCTCAAACAAACGGTCTGCGCTTGGCCCATACATATAAAGCGTGCCATCGCTCCCGTCCACCGCAATTTCGTTTCCGTCAAACTCGCCAGCGGCAGCCGATTCGATCGCAGCGATGAGCTTGTCTTCAAGCTCATACAATGGACTCAAATCGGTCTGTCCATAATCGAACCGAACTATGACTGCGTGCCCTGACATAAAATCTATGCCGCCTTGCCAGCAAGAATTGAGCCATGGCTAAGTCCCGATATATACATCCTGTTACCCAGCCACGGTCTCCAATCTGTGTTTCAATCCGTGTCCATCTGTGGCCAAAACAAGACTTTCGTGTCTTTTGTGTATTTCGTGGTTCTCAAAATCTGATCGGCACAGCTATGCATTTCCTTCACGTTTTGCCATTCCACGAACCATTTCAACGACATATTCTGCACGAGACGACCCGTCAAGGCGCTTGTCTCGTTCTCGGCACCATTGTCGCAATTTATCTACATCAACTGGAACCTTAACAGCTTCAATCCCCTATACGGTGTTGACGCAGTCGCTTGGCAAAGGCGGGATGATTCAGAGCCATCCGACCGGTCCTTGACCATGATTGAAAATGATTATATAGTTGCGCTCATATGCCGAGCGCCAAAATTGGACGCAATGCTGTGGTTCTCAGGCCACAACTTGCGCGTGACAGTTTACTTGGGATTTTACTGCTTTTTTCCCTGGCCGCGAAGCTCCAGGCTCAGTTCGCTTTCACGACCAACAATGGGACGATCACTATTACGCACTACACTGGTTCTGGCACTGTGGTCACTATTCCCGGCACCACCAATGGCTATCCCGTTACACAAATCTTGAGCGGTGCGTTTTCAAACCAAACCAGCGTTGCCGTAGTAACAGTCCCTGACAGTGTCTTCAATATGGGAAGCAACACGTTCTACAACTGTACCGCGCTGACGAATATAACGCTCGGGAGTAATCTCACTGATATCGGAGTTTTTACGTTCTATAATTGCACCAACCTGCTCAGCGTAATAGTTCCCGACAGCGCCACCAACATCGGGGATTCTGCATTCTGCTTTTGCACCAAACTGACAAATGCAGTCATCGGCGAAAATGTTGCCGGAATTGGAGCGTCCGCATTTCAATGCTGCTTCCAATTGGCCGGTATCAAGATCCCTAACAGTGTCACCGTCATCAACAATCTGGCATTCAATACGTGCAGCAACCTTGTCAGCGTTACGATCAGCACTAATCTCCTTAATATCTCGGCCGGGGATTTCTCGGGATGTGCACTGACGAATGTCGTAATTCCCAACAGCGTCACCACTATTGGGGCCAATGCATTCAATTCCTGCTCCAGGCTTCTCGCTTTGGTAATCGGCACCAACGTCACCAGTATTGGAGATTCTGCGTTCGCCGCGACCGCTTTCACGAATATCAATATTCCCAATAGCGTTGTCAGCATCGGGGACTCGGCATTTTCCTCTTGCGCCCTGACCAGCGTCTCGATTCCCGACAGCGTAATCAACATGGGAAATAGTACTTTCTCTCACTGTGCCAGCCTGGCCAATGTCAGGCTTGGCAGCAGCCTCACAAATATTGGAAGTTCTGCCTTTTATTTTTGTCAAAAACTTACGAGTGTCACGATTCCGGATAAGGTTTCAGACATCGGCAATAGCGCTTTCTATGTCTGTACCAGCCTGACCAACGTCGTGATCGGCCCAAATGTCGTCACCATTGAAGCTTACGCATTTTTTGACTGCGCAGCGCTGACTGGTCTCGTAATTCCCGATTCCGTTACAAACATCGGGAGTTGGGCGTTCTACGACACCAGCCTGACCGGAATCTATTTCCAGGGTAACGTTCCCGCCATTGGTGTGGGTCTTTTCAATGACAATAATTTAGTCGTCTATTATGCGGCAGGTACTTCCGGCTGGGGCGCAAGTCTTGCCGGTTTCCCAACTTGGAACCCGCGGATGCAGTTCACCGGGGCGAACTCTATTGGAGGGACGAATCAATATCAGTTCGACATCGTTGGCAACAACAATTTGGTTGCCATTGTAACAGCCTGCACGAATCTCGCCAATCCAGTTTGGACTATTCTGGGAACGAATATTCTCACCAATGGCTCTTCCTATTTTATTGATCCGCAATCAACAGATTATCACTCTCGTTTCTACCGGCTCCGTTCACCGTGAGATGCCCGATTTTGAAATAATCATAAATGCGTAAGCGACTGGCGCTCACTCAATCAAAAACGAGACATTCACTGTCGCCGACACGCTAATCTGTCCCGCTGACAGCGCGCCTTCTTCCACAGAGGGCCCTCCCGCATTTTGAACCGAGTTTTGATATCCTCCGCCATTAAAACCTCCACCCCAATAACCATTGCCGTTTCCATACCACCCGCCCCAATCCTCCACATTAATGCCATAAACCTTGCCTCTCTTTACCCCAAGCTCCGAAGCCATCGCATCCGCCTTTTCCCTGGCGGCCCGTATCGCCATCGCTCGCGCCTGGTCCCTGTATTTGCGCAATTCTGAAGTGCGAAATTCAATTCCCTGGACCGTATTGACGCCGCTGTTTAGCAAGCCGGTCAAAATGGTTTCAAAGCTGTCGATTGTGGTCAACTTGACTTCAATCGATCTGCGAACGACATACGCGCTAACTCTCGTGTGCGAAGAACCGTCGTCGTAATTCGGATCAATACTAATAAAATCAGTCTGGACATCTTTCCCCTTCAAACCGCTGCTTTTCAAAAATGCGAGCGATTTGGAAACACTGTCGTCATTTTCACGCTTCGCGTCGGCCAGGTTTACATCGCGCGTTTCCACTCCCACCCTTAAATCAACCTCATCGGGCGCAACTTTGACCTCTGCCGAACCCGACACGCTGATTAAAGGCGGCTGCTGGGGTATCTGGCAGAACGCTTGCAGCAACGGACACAATAAAAAGGTGGTTGCGAGCAGGTATCGGATAAAGCTTTTCATGATGCAATCCTCACTCGCCTTTGAATTCAGCCAAATGTTTATCATTCGGTTTCCCTTTGGATAGCTGATTTAACAAATCCCCGATTAAATCAACTTTATCAATCTCGCCGACTGCCGTGAGCACCCCGGTGCTTTTATCATAGCTGATTTCCGGCGGTTTGCTGATTCCCAGCATCGTCCAGCCTGTTTCAACGATACTCCTGATGTCATTCTCTGTGTAACCGGCGCCAAGATAAGGACCCAATTGAAAGAAACGACAGACTTTAGGCTCGATCTGGTCAACATTTCCATCCGTGTACAAATACCAAATCGAATGGTCGTTTGGCGCACCCGTTGTTTGGAAACCATAACTCACCGCTCGCTCGTAATACGTTATGGGATTTGAAAGTGTCTCCTGATGCGTCGAATCAGAATACGCTCTCCAGACCCGGCGTTCGTGATGGGTGGAGTTGTCCTTTAGGGCTTCAAACAATTGCGCGACGGTCACATTTTTGACCGTGATCGCCGGGATTTTCAAATCCGCGTTTTCTTCCGGAATAATCACATTTAACGGCTTGCCGGTCGCCTTTTCAATCGACTTCACCAGCCTGGCTGGCGGGCCGCCCGGAAAATCCAGATCGAATTTCGTCAGCGAGTTCGGGTCCTGCACCAGAACATAGCCCTCCGGCAGCGGTAATGCAGAAGGCGCAATATCGGGCTGGGCCGACACAAGGCTGAATACAAAAATTGAACCAACCAACGGCAGCATGAGATACTTTTTCATAATGTGAGTTTCAGTTTTACTTCGGACCTGGCTTTTTCTTCTAACACCCAAATCTTCGTAAAGTTTCTGTAATGCCATTCCCATGGGCTGGTTTTCGCGGAGACCTGAGCAATTTCCGCAAAAGCTGTTTCGCAGGAATAGGACGCACCGATACTAAAAATCCTGTTTTCATATAACAAACGTTTGACGGAACATCGGAACTCTTGCTCCATCCGGCATTGAAGCTCAATCGCAAGAAGGAAGAAATGGAAACCTTCGCATCCCTCGCGGCCTTCGCGCGACCCGTAATTTGTGACGATTCACGAGTGCACGGTCATCTTAGATAATGTTGATAAATCCCCTGCATCACCACGCCGCGAACTTCATCTTTCGAAAGCTCAGGAAATTCTGCCGAAAAATCCTCAACCATCTTGTCCGTGTCAAAATCTTTGAAGTTGGCAAACTGCCCGTGACTGCCAGTGTAATACTTCGGTTTTCGCCGGCCCAGCCCGGCAGTCGCGACTCCCCTGACAATGGATTCAAGCCGCTCTTTCGGCGGCTTCGTCGGAAGGCAACTCTTTAATTTGTCGATCAAGCTCATAACGCGCTGCCACGAATTAGGCTGCCCAATTGTTTCTGATAACCCGTACCGTTGCAATAGCCCTGGCGAATCCGAAATCCAAATCCGCCTGTTGCCGCTCAACGTCATTGATCATTGATGGTTCTTTGTTCGTGGCAATTCGTGAAATTCGTGTCTAAAAATTAAACTCTTTCGACCAGAATCTCGCTTTTATTTGCGGATATTGATGGCCGGGACGTGGAACGTGCTCCTCGGCTGGCTGGCGTGGAAAGGTCCCGGTCATCGATTGTTCTTGGGATCCAAAATGCCCGCATCGCGAAAAACCAAAGTAACCGCGGCCTGGCCTTCCGTGACCGTTCACCGTGGCTCGCCTTTCCTGAGCATTACTCGACGTGCCGCGCTCACTCGCGCGTGTATCGGTCTCGCTTGCGCACCCATCGCCGGCCTGCTCATGGAAATCCTCCGTGAAGGACTGGAAGCAGCTCCGATTGATTCAAGCGAAACACTTGTTGTCCTTCCCAAAAACATCGAATGGGTTGCCTGGCCCGGCCTTCCTGCCCGCACCGGGGAAATGGCACCGCTCTATGGCGGCTTGAATACAGCGGGGCCTTACGTCGTCTTCATGAAATGGTATCCGGGCAATTTCAGCGCGCCGCACACCTATGCCACGGATCGCTTATCGGTTGTCGTGTCCGGCACCTGGTGGGTCAACAGCGGCGGAGACTTTGACCCCGGCGATTGCGTTCCGGTTTCGGCCGGCGGATTCGTCCGGCGCGTCGCCCATACACCGCATTACGATGGGGTAATGAAACACGCCAAAGGTCCAGCCGTCATCGCGTTGTTTGGGATGGGTCCCGTCGATTTGAAGCTTGTCGACCCATCCAAGCCAGCCTGGCGCAGACTTTAACCGTAGCTTCGCGGAGGCGGGGGTCCTCGAAATGATGCATCCGGAACATTGAATTCCGATTAACTCTGGATTAGATTCCTTTCTGAACCTTGTTTTCCGAGTTTCACGTAGCAAAAAGGAAATATGAAGACATACTTTAAACTGGTAGTGTCGATCGCTCTTGGCGCCCTTTTGGCAGGTTGCGCCGGCATGAGAAGTGGGGTGGTGCTGGATCCCGTGGGCCCAACGCCCGCCTCACCCGCGCAGGCCAATTCAGGTTCAGGCACTTTAATCGTTTATTCCGCTTACCAGGTAAACGCCAATTTCAACTATTCCGATCCTAATCGTCGCGTGCATTCGGATTATAAGATTTTAGACCAGGACGGAAAACTGGTTACCCGGGTTCACAACGCGACCGAAGATATCCTTAAAAGCGCCGTTCAAGTCACTTTACCCGCCGGAAAATATTCTGTTGTCGCGCGCTCAAACGGCTATGGAATCGTAACCGTCCCGGTAATTATCGAAGCCGGAAGGGAAACAATATTGCACCTCGAAGGCGGGTACAAATGGCCGGACGAAAATGAATTTAATGATGCCAATGCCGTCCGCCTGCCGGATGGAGAAATTGTAGGCTGGAAAGGTACTTCCGCCGATAGGTAGGGCAGAGCTGCCGCTCTGCCAAAATCCTTGAAATCGGAATCAGGGCCATGAATTCGATAGGGCTGACCTCCCAACCCGCGGCAACGAGTCTCTGCTAAATACTCTCGGCGAAGCCGCAAACTGAAAGCCCTGATAAGGGCGGTCGATAATAGCCCAACACCTGAGCTGTTCCGATCAAGATAGAAGTGAAAAAAAGTCTCATGTTATTGTGGGTGGGGCGTTGGGGCTTTTGCGATGAATCAGTTGTTTGAGATAACGAGCTTCGTCGTAGGGTTGGCGGTCCTGCCAGCATTTCCACAGGACGCGGATCCATTTGAAGGCTAAGGCGCGGAGGATCATTGCATGCCTTTTGCCTTTCTTGATCATGCGTCGGTAATAGACCTTTGCCCAATCCGAGTAGAGCACCGTTTGGCCCGCCCACTCGACGAAGGTTTGTCGTAAGAACGTGGAGGTCTGCCACCGCCAGTGCGTCCAGACCTGGTTGCCACTTTTTTCGCGAATGGGAGCGACTCCCGAATATTTTTGCAAGCTGGCCGGATCGGGGTAAAGCCGGCGTAGCGTGCCGAAGGCCACGCACAAGCGCGGCGCTAATTGTCGGCCCGCGCCCGGCAGATTTCTGAACAAGTCCCGGTCGGCGTGCTCAGCGAAGGTCTGCTCAATCGCCTTGTCGAACTGCGGGATGTGTTGGTGAAAGATTTTCAATTGATCCAGCAGGGCGCGCAAGTGCAGCGCCGCCACAGCGACCCGTGCGTCATCGGTGATCAATGCCTTGGCCTGGGCAATCAAGGCCAGGCGTTGTTCGATCAGCTTTTGCGAACGGACTTGATGCTGGTGGTAGAACCCTTTGATGGTGGCGGGTCTGGCCGCTTTGAGACTGATCAGGTCGGGCCAACGATTCAGGAAGGCCAACGCCACGTCACTTTTCAGATCGCCGGCCACTTGCAAAGCTTGTGGATAATAGCCTTTGAGCAGACTTTCGACTTGCAAGATGATCTGCGTGCGCCGGTCCACCAGCTTGCGACGGGCCTCGACCAAGCCGGCCAATTTGACCGTGACCGGGTCTTGCTCTTCCAATGGGCGCAACTTGGCAGTGTGGTCCCGTACCAATTCCAGCAACACCTTGGCGTCGGGTAGATCATCCTTGGCCCCCGAGGGCGTGAAGGCGCTGCGATAACGAGCGCTGGTGATCGGGTTGATGGGATAGATAGTCAGCCACGGATATTCGAGCAGGGCGTGGATGACGGCGCCACGGCTGGCCTCAACAGCCAGGGCGACCTGACCTGTGCCAAAACGTTCGCCCAACTTTTGGAGCCAACTATGGAGGTTCTCGGCCGAGTGTACCAATGTGCCGGCCTGGCATTTTCCAACGGCATCCTGGATGGCGAAGGCGTGTTCTTTGTCGCCCCAATCCAATCCGACCCAGGCGACGGGCGCTGTTTGAAGTGGAGTATTGTCCTTGGGAGTGTTCATGTTAGGGTTGCTGTGTGAGTGAACGTGGGGCGCAGACCGTATAGAACGAGACGTTGTCGTCGTCACCTGAGGATGCGTATCCATGTTCGGGTTGCGGCTCCGGTCGAAAGATTGGGCTATGCTCGTAACGCGAGCAGGGCAAATATTCGTACCGGAGCCAAACCCAAAATACGCTAAAAAAAATGTGCGTGAAAAGCCACATTGCGACGGCGTTATTCACCGGCGAAGTGGCGGAGCAACTCAGAACGCTCCTGCTCCGCCCGTGAATAACGCCGGATACGCTATACAGGGCAAAGCGCGAGTCTTCGAGCGCGACGCCCTGGGTTAATCGTTCAAGAGCACAAGCCGCCGACTGCAAAGCCGCGCGATAGCGCGAATCTGATCTGCGGCATCTTCTTCTTTTTTCTCCGACAGACGCGGCCAGCCTAATAGCTGAATTTCAGTGCGAATGCCAAAACACTTTGTGCATTTCCAATGCAACGCACTTGAAATTACCAGCTCAAAGCGCCTGTAACCTAATGCCTGCACGGAACAAACGAAACGGCGAATGCCCAAATACAAAATCCGAGTTAAACGATCCGGGCCTATTCCCCAATCCACATTCACCAATTCGTCACTTCCCGCTGTATCGCACAAGCACGACCAGCCGCATAGCGGAATAAGTTCCCGCGTTCCCGGCAAACGTCCAGTCCGGGTTCCCCTGGCTCTGATTCCCAATACCCACGTCCGCGTGCACCCCTTCGCTCCAGTGATTGATCGCAAACAATGTCTGCCGCGCGTCATGGTTATGCACCTGCATCGAACCGTAACCGTCCGCCGGGTCCGTCGGCTGATCGCCGAAATCAAATACCGTGCTCGATGCGTTGGGCACGCCGGCGCTGTTGTTCTGCGCGTAATTGTTCGGCCAAAATTCAATGTTCCCGCCCGATAACCCCGTTCCTGTCACGATGCTTCCTACGTTGGAAAAGACATCCATGTTGCTCACGTTCTCTTGATAATATTCGCCGGAACCAAAGTACGGAACGCCGATTTTGCCAACGCGCTTGGTAAACGCGTCCATAGACACGAAAAGGTCTTGGTTGTTCCCGTCCTGGTCCTGCAATTCCACAAAATACGCAATGCGATCGAACGGCCGGCGAATCTTGCGGTGATTATCCACGTCATACGAAATCGTCCGGCCCATCTTCGTCAAATCCAGGCTATAGACGACATGATAGTCTTTGATCTCCGGCACGTTCATGCCCGGCCAATCCCGTTTGGGAATCGTCCCGGCCCGAAAAGCGCCCGCCGGCAGACCTTCGCGGTTCATCAAATTCGGCTCGTCAATCCCGCTCCACGCAAAACGCATCGCCACCGGATTCGAAACACCCGGCGCCGATAGCACGACGCTGTCGCCATCGATTTGCGCATTCGCTTTCACATAACCGCCGTTGTTCGCGTCAATGATTTCAAAATCGATCAACGGCTGGCCGTCACGGCTGGCAAGCCCGCCACCGACGTTATCGAATTTAACCCGAATCGTAGCACCTTCAATCTTCATGGATTTAAACGTCGGCCCTGAATCGACGAGGCCGGATTGCCCATACGTCCGTGCCAGCGCCATTAGCGCCAGGCGATGCCCCACGTCCTGCTTGTTCGTCGGATGAATATTTTTCAAATTGCCAACGTCATTGACGACAGCCATGCCGGTGTTGGGGATCGTATTCGCCGCAACGGTTTGGGCTTCCCAAAGCTTCGCCAAATTTTGCCGATTATCTCCGTAATCGTATGGAGCGATTTGAACAAAATAAAACGGAAACTCGCCTTCGCCCCAAACCTGGCGCCAGCCGCCAATCAACGCCTTCATGCGCTCGAAATATTTCATCCCCTCCGACTCATTAGCCTCGCCCTGGTACCAAATCGCCCCGCGCACCGCGAACGGCGCCAGCGGATGAATCATGCCGTTGTAAAGCGCGGTCGCCTCCTGCAAGCCCTGCGGTCCCTGAAGTTCGTCGGGATATTTCGGCACAGCCGGCACGCTTGTTTCCGCTCCCATTGCCTGCTTCGCGGCCGCAATCCATTGGTCGTATTGGTCGAGAGTCTGCTTCAATAGCTGCTGATGGACAGGGTTGTGCGGGTCACCTGCTTCAACCATTTTATATTCATCCGTCAAAGCCGGGACCTCGGCAAACCCCTCTGGCGGCGTCCAGGATTCGATTCGTGTTCCGCCCCAATCCGATTCAATCAGGCCAATCGGCACGCCCAGTTTTTGATTCAATTCCCGGCCAAAAAAGTAGGCGACCGCCGAAAACCCGTTCCAGCCCCCTTCCGTCACGCTTTGCGGCGTGCAAACTTTCCATGTCGCGTCTATGTCGTTCGTTGGCTGTGCCAGCCAGCTATGCTTGACCAGTAAAAGTCGAATTCCCGGATGGTCTGCGGCGGCGATTTCCGCCGCTGAATTCGTAACGTTGCCCATGCCAAACTCCATGTTCGACTGGCCGGAACAAAGCCACACCTCGCCGACCATCACATCGTTGTAGGTCACCGTGCTGGAACCGCTCACCGTGAGCGTCAAAGGACCGCCCGCCGCCATGGCCGGAAGCGTCACTTTCCATTCGCCCCGCTCGTTGGCCTGCGCTTGCTTGCTCTCCTGCCCCAACTGGACCGTGACTGTCTCGCCCGGATTTGCCCAGCCCCAAATGATGATCGGCTTCTCCCGTTGCAACACCATGTGATCGCCAAATACATTGGGCAAACGTATGTCCGCCCGCGCAGCCTGCGAAAAACCAATCCCCGCGAACAATGACAATAAGAGAATCCAAATACAACGTGACGGAAAATACGATTTATTCATATAAGCTTGGGCCCGAATCTTACGCTGACTCATCGAAACGACACAAGGACTTCCGTCGCCCATGGTAGGGACGGTGCGCTGCGCCGTCACCGCGCGTAAAGCGCGCGGAATATTCAACGCTGCGACGCCGAAATGAGAAGATTTTGCTAAAAAATGAACGGTTAAACCCGGATTTTGCATTAGGCTCCAGGACAGTTGAGGGATAGATCCTATCTGTCGGCGAAGCCGCAAACTGAAGCCCCAGAGGGGTGAAATATATGTAGCCCAGGGCAAGCGAGTCCGCGAGCGCCGCCCTGGGTAAATGAACCGAAAGCTCAGCCGCTAACTGCGAAACCGCGCGATAGCGCGAATTTGATTTGCGGCCGCCCTGAATTTAGCGACCGCCAGAACAGTTTTGTGCAACCCTGGTGCGACGCAATTGGAATTCTCCGCCAGAAGCGCCTTTAACTGCCAAATTTGCGTTGGTAAAGCAACACAGAAAATCCAAACGCAAAATCCAGGTTTCAACGTTAAAATCGGCAAAAAGAGGTCGAAATGACAAAAACTGGCAGATTCATTTTCAAGATATTCAATAAGTACCGGGATTTTTTGAGGATCCATCCCACTGGAATACCTCTCCCAGCGGAACATTGAAGACTTGGGCGATACGGAACGCTGCCTCTAATGATGGCGAGTATTTTCCCGCCTCGATTGCGGCAATCGTCTGCCGGGTTACGCCGATGCGCTGACCCAGCTCGGCCTGCGACATTTCGCCGTTGTGAAAACGAAGAACGCGGATCCGATTTGAAATCGTTCCTTCCATCATGTCTGCCTGCGATAGCTCAACACGATGACGCCATAGTGGACGACTTCCGCGGTGATGATCATGACCAGCGCGGCATTGATGATGGTCCATCCGCTGGACTTGAAGGGCATGACGCAGCCCACCAGGATCATTCCGGCGATAAGAACATAATAAGCGGAACTGACCGAGCGGCGCATGATTGCGCGATCCCGTTCATCCGGTGGAGAATGTGCCTCCCGGGGAGATTTGCGGCTGAGATACAGATGGCCAACGCCCAGAATCAGCATCTGCACAATCGCTGTCACGGCAAACAGGCCAAGCTGGCGTAGGTTAGGCAATGCATCCTTGGGGAACAAACCCGTCGCCACAATCGTAAAGTACGGACCAAAGGTGACAGCCATTGCGATCAGCGATAGCCATGCGATTTTCTCCCTATACGGCATTTTAACCTCGTCTGTTTCCATCAGTTGATTCATCGATTTCATAGGCAGGGTGTAACATATATTACCCCTAATGTCAATAAATATTTACATGATGTTAAAAATACATTACTTTATGCTTTTGGCTTGAGCCGCGTTTCCGATTTCCCCCATACAGTTAGAATGTGTTAAGCGCTCTATTCAGACCCTCTTTCGTTTAACGACCTATAAACAAACGCTTATCGAAGTCCGTTTTTCGCCACAAAATTCCTGGTCGCCTTGTTTAGAGTCACTAGCCAAATTCCCCAACAAACCGACGTTTGTTTATCCGCCAGAAAGGTTCGTTTAGAGTTTCATTTACCTCCGTTTAATTGCAAATCCCTGACACACCACTTTTGACTAAACGAAGCCCGGTAGGGACATTGCGCTGCGATGTCCCCGCCCGTAAAGCGGGCGGAATATCTACGGCGAGGTCTCATCGTCATCCTCATCCTCAAATACAGCCCATTTATTTATCCCCAAAAATCCAAAAATCCAGCCAACCGCTCCGCTTCCACCCTGACACCCGAAAATCGTCAAATTCTATAATAAAAAGCGCATTTTCGCCCCAAATTCGCGCTTCGTTTCCAGTTTCCCCTCCTATACCCAAAAAATGTGCAACGGCAGCCGGAACTGTGCCGACACCTTCTCTTTCGGTAGGAGACGACGTCAGGAGACTCTGACTGATCCCCATCTTCCACCCGCCACTTTTCGCTCACCGATGTCG
The DNA here is from genome assembly GCA_963845665.1 of uncultured Verrucomicrobiae bacterium. Classification (GTDB taxonomy): domain Bacteria; phylum Verrucomicrobiota; class Verrucomicrobiia; order Limisphaerales; family UBA11358; genus UBA11358. The sequence continues at coordinate 141,485 of CAWJTA010000003.1, read as the reverse complement.
GGCGTTCGGCGTTGGATGTTCGGCGTTGGATGTTCGGCGTTGGATGTTCGGCGTTCGATGTTCGGCGTTCGATGTTCGGCGTTCGTGGTGGCGGGCCAGTGGCATATTTCCGGTCCGTTTACACCCCCAAAAATCCTAAAAACCCAATAAACACAAGGGTTTTCGCTTTAAAACAGTCTCGTTTACACGTTTACTTCCTTACACAAAAAAAATGTGCTTGCCGCGCCGTAGTCCCGCTCCGAGCGGGACGAAGGCGGGTCGCAACCGTCGGGCAGGCCGTTCGCCAGCGAATGCAGGTCGTGCTACGACTGCTGCCACCGCTGCCACTCCTTGTTACTTTACTGCCCAGAAAGCCGTCTGTAGATTGGTTTCGACGCTCATGGTGCGGGAATCAAAAATATATCATGTCTTCATTCAAACGTTGCTGTATCACTCCGCTGCTCTCTTTTTTGCTCCTCTCTCAATTCGCCGGCAAATCATCCGCTGCTGATACCAATCCGCCTTATCTCGACCCGAACCAGCCAATCGAAACGCGCGTCGAAGATTTACTCTCGCGCATGACGCTGGAAGAAAAAGTTTCGCAGGTACATGCCGATTCTTCCTTCTCGACCGCTGCCGTTCCACGACTCGGAATGCCTGAACGCTACTTTTCAGACGGTCCGCTGGGCGTGCGCGAAACTCTGGGCCCTCAATACCAGCCGCAGGGCCTGGGCAGCGATTTTTCCACCGCAATGCCCGCGGGCATTTGCCTGGCCGCAACCTGGGACACAAACGTGGCCTCGCTCGAAGGCGAAACCATCGGCGAAGAGGCGCGCGCGCGCCGCAAAGACATCATGCTCGGGCCCGCGGTCAATATTTATCGCACGCCGCTTTGCGGAAGAAATTTTGAATATTTCGGAGAAGACCCCTTTTTGGCCGGACAAATTGCGGTGGGCTACATTCACGGCGAGCAGTCGCAAGATGTCTCATCCTGCGTCAAGCATTTCGCCCTGAATAACCAGGAGCATGAGCGTACGAGCATTAATGTGGAGGCCGACGAACGCACCCTGCGGGAAATTTATCTGCCCGCGTTCAAAGCTGCGGTGCAGCAGGGCGGCGTTTGGTGCGTGATGGGGTCCTACAACCAGTTCCGCGGTCAGCATTGCTGTGAAAACGATTATTTGCTGAACCAGGTATTAAAAAATGAATGGGGATTTAAGGGGCTGGTTATGTCGGACTGGGGCGGCACCCACAACACCCGCGAAGCCGCCCTCAACGGCCTCGATATCGAAATGGGCGCCCGGCACAATTACAACAAGTGTTATTTGGCCCAGCCTTATCTCAATGGCTTGAAAAGCGGCGAATTTCCCATGGCCGGTCTGGACGACAAGGTCCGCCGGAATTTGCGGGTGATGTTTGCCACACACGTTTTTGATCCCGGCCGCACCAATGGCTCGCTCAACACCGTCGACCACGAAATTATGTCCCGCCGCGTCGCTGAGGAGGGAATCGTGCTCCTGAAAAATAAAGGCAACATTCTGCCAATTAATACCGACCGCATAAAAACGATCGCCGTCATCGGGGAGAATGCGGTTCTCCAGCAGGACCATGGCGGTGGCAGTTCGCAAATCAAAAGCTTTTACGAAATTTCGCCATTGCAGGGCATCGTCGACCGCGCCGGAAAAAATGTGAACATTATCTTTTCGCAAGGTTATCAGACAGATGGTCCGCCTGCTTTGACAAACCGCGCCGTGGCCGCGGCAAAGGCTGCGGATGTCGTCGTTTACATCGGCGGTCTGCTCCACAAGGGTTATGATTCCGAAGGCACCGATCATCCGGATTACAAGCTTCCATTCGGTCAGGATGAATTGATTCAAAAGATTGCCGCGGCAAATCCGCGCACGATTGTTGTCCTGCTGGGCACGCCCGCTGAAATGGACGCATGGGTCGACCGCGTGCCCGCTGTGATGCAAGCCTGGTATATGGGCATGGAGGGTGGACACGCGCTCGCCTCAGTTCTATTTGGCGACGTCAATCCCAGCGGTAAATTGCCCTGCACCATCGCCAAACGGCTCGAAGATTCGCCCGCCCACGCGCTCGGCGATTACCCCGGTACAAATGGCGTCGAGGTTTACAAAGAAGGGCTCCTCGTCGGCTACCGCTGGTATGATACCAAAAAAATTGCGCCGCAATTTCCCTTCGGATACGGGCTGAGTTACACGACCTTTAAATACTCGGACCTGAAATTGATCAAGGGAGAGGATTCGGACCAGACCATCGTGACCGCGCAGTTTGACATTGAGAATACGGGCAAAGTCCCCGGCGCCGAAGTCGCCGAACTTTATGTTCACGAGCGCAAGCCCGATTTGTTCCGCCCTGAAAAAGAATTAAAAGGATTCAAGCGCGTCTTTTTGCAGCCCGGCGAGAAACAAACAGTTGCCATACCTCTGGATCAAACAGCTTTTGGGTATTACGATCCGGCAAAGAAAAGTTGGGTCGCGCAAAAAGACCGATTCAACATCCAGATCGGCAGTTCATCCCGCGATATTCGTTTAAACGCGAAATTCAATCTGCCGCAGATGTTGACGTTTAATTGAGACCTTAAAATGTTGAACTGGCTGGCGCTGGGAACACCAGGCGGTAGTTGACAGAAAATCGTTAAGACAGAATGAACAGAATCTACAGAAAGATTTTTGGACCGCGCTTCGAAATGTCTGCGAAGCAGCAAATCGAAAGCCCCAAAAGGGCGGCCGATAATAGCCCAGGGCAAGCGAGTCTGCGAGCGCCGCCCTGGGTAAATCGACGTTACAACACTGCCGCCAATTTCGAAGCCGCGCGACAGCGCGAGTCTGATCTTCGGCTCAATCTCCCCTGCTTCATCGGACGCAAATCGATCATGCGCCCCGCTTCAACGCTTCAACGCTTCAACGCTTCAACGATTCTTGCCTTGCCGCTGCTGATAGCAAGCTTTCAACTTCACGCATCCGCCCTCACGCTCAACACCACGCCACAAGCCGTTCTCGACGTCATGCAGCGAGTCGCCGATTGGCAACTGGCCAATCCATCCGCGCACAAGCCCACGGACTGGACCTGCGCCGCGGGCGATGATGGATTCATGGCTCTGGCCGGCATTTCCGGCGACCCCAAATATCGCGACGCCATGCTCGCCATTGCCGAAGACACAAATGGCTGGCAACTCGGCCCGCGTCAGTATCACGCGGATGATCAGGGCATTGGCCAGCTCTATACGGAACTCTATTTCCTTTATCGCGACCCAAAAATGATCGCGCCCATGCGCGAAAAGTTTGATTGGATTCTCGATCATCCGAGTGCCGTTACCGATTTAAACTTCAAACAACCGCACGGCCAGGCGTTGCAATTGTGGAGTTGGTGCGATTCGCTGTTCATGGCGCCTCCCTCATGGGTTCGCCTCTATGCCGCGACGGGCGACGAACGATACCTGGATTTTGGCGTCACAAATTGGTGGCGAACGACCGGGTATTTATACGACCCCGACGAACATCTCTATTATCGCGACAGCTCCTACTTCAACAAACGCGAGGCAAACGGTCAGAAAGTTTTTTGGAGCCGCGGTAACGGCTGGGTTATGGGCGGCCTTGTGCGCGTGCTGCAATATCTGCCGTCGAACCATCCCGATCGCCCGCGCTTTGAACAATTGTTTAAGGACATGGCGGCGAAAATTGTTTCGGTCCAGCAGCCCGATGGTCTTTGGCATTCGAGCCTGCTCGATCCGGCCAGTTATCCGCTCGGCGAAACGAGCGGCTCTGGATTCTTCACCTATGCTCTCGCCTGGGGCGTCAATCAGGGCCTGCTCGACCGCACAATCTATGAACCGGCGGTGCAAAAGGGTTGGACCGCGCTCGTCGGCTGTGTGGACGCCAATGGCAAATTGACTCACGCCCAGCCTGTCGGCGCAAACCCCAAGAGTTTTGACCCCAACGCCACGGAAGTTTATGCCGTCGGCGCATTTTTGCTGGCGGGAAGCGAGGTTTATCGGATGGCGCTCTTTGAACGCGAGACACCGGCGGCCATTAAAGTAACAAATCCCTCTCCATTTCGGCGAAATTGCGAAACGGTGGCGATTTATTTTCCCGATCTCTATCGATATTTTGTCAAATTTCAACAGGTGGCCGATTTAAACGCCATGGACGGATTGTCTTCACGTATTTTGCCGTCGCAATGTTACGCAAAATCGGGTTACACCAATTCGCTCCAGGATACGTTATTGTTCCAGGTTGATTTGGCGCCGGACGAAACCCGGACGTATTATATTTTAACCACATCGGAATTGCCCGCCGTCCCGCAACCGATAATCAAAACCTTCGCCCGTTACGTTCCCGAGCGCCACGACGATTTCGCGTGGGAAAGCGATCGCATCGCCCATCGTATTTATGGTCCGGCGTTGGAAACCTGGAAGGCCGAGCCGTTAACTGACAGCGGTATCGATGTCTGGGTCAAGCGCACACGCGGCCTCATCGTGAACCAGATGTATGGCTCAATGAATTTCTTCGTCACGAATGGCCCCTCACAGGACGACTACAAAGTTGGTCACACACGTGGCTGCGGCGGACTGGGTATCTGGAGCGACGGCAAACTGCGCGTTTCAAAAAACTGGCGTACGTGGAAAGTCATTACGACCGGTCCGATTCGTTCCGAATTTGAACTGACTTACGACGCATGGGACGCTGGCAATGGCCGAATGGTTTCCGAAACTAAGCGCATCAGCATTGACGCCGGCTCCAATCTGAGCCGTGTGCAAAGCACGTTCAGCAGCGACGACATGTCTCCGCTGGAACTCGGCATCGGCCTGGGTGAGCGGCCCGGTGACAATATTTTTGTCTCCGATGATTCGCCGGAAATTGAGTCTTGGCAAAACAGCACGGACAAAGGCCTGGTCGTGCAAAATCAAAATGCCGGCTCAATGACCTATTGGCAGCCGCAGGATTTTGCAAAAGGTGTCATTGGCACGGCCATCGTCTTGCCGCCAAACAGCATCGGAATGTTCACCAATGACAACCCAAACCTGCCCGATTCCAAATTTATTCCGCCCACGCACACCATGACCGAAGGCCAACCCGGCCTGCGAAGTTTGCTGGCCATCGCTCCGGCGCAGATCGGCGTGCCGTTTGTTTATTACACCGGCGCCGGCTGGAATGAGAGCGGCGATTTTCCAAATGCCGCGTCCTGGAACGAGTACATCCACCGATTCATCCAACGCCGCGACCAGCCGTTGCAGGTCGCGATCGGGAAATAAAAGCCTTTCCCTGCAATCCTGTTTGGATGACAATTACGACAGCCGGACGGCTGAAAAACGCCGCCAAATCCGTTGCGGCTGTTGATTGTAAGTTTGAAGGGCAGGGGACCACCGAAGAGGAGAACGAACAGAGACCGTCATGAACGAGAACTCTCATTACTGGAAGTTTTTTCGCGCGGGCGGGTTTGACCAGGTCAAGCTCGAATCCGCAGCCGACCTTGCCCGCCTTCACCAATTGGACCAAAAGCTTTGGGTGGCCCTCGCCTGTCCCACTCACGGCCTGGAACTCGACAGCCAGACACTCCAATTGATTGACACCGACGGGAACGGCCGAATCCGCGTCCCTGAAGTTATCGTGGCCGCAAAATGGGCTACAAGCCTCCTTAAAGACCCAGACCGGCTGCTCTTGGGTTCATCCTCGCTGCCGCTCAACGCCATCAATGACGCCAACCCGGAAGGCAAAGCCATCCTCGACGGCGCAAAAAAGATTTTGGCCGCGCTCGGCAAAAAGGACGCCGCCGAACTTACGGTGGATGACGTCATCGCCACGGAAAAAACCTTCGTGACCACAAAATTTGATGGTGACGGCGTGATTCCGCCGGAGGCAGCCGGCGATGACGCCACGAAGGCCGTCATTGTGGATATCATTGCGTGCGAGGGCAGCGAGACTGACAGTGGCAAGCCCGGAGTTGATTTGAAAAAGCTGAACGCATTCTTCGCCGATGCGCAGGCCTATTCGGACTTGTGGAAAAAGATCGAAGAAGACAAAACGATTATGCCGCTGGGCGCCGCTACCGCCGCGGCGTCTGTGGCCGTCAAAGCAGTTGTGGCGAAGGTAAATGATTTCTTCGCGCGCTGCCGTCTGGCCGCGTTTGACGCGCGGGCCATTCCCGCGCTGAACCGCCAGGCCTGGGACTATGTGACGTTGACAGAGAAAGATTTGAGCGCAACCGCTTCCGAATTCTCCAATTTTCCGCTGGCCCGGATTGCGCCTGGCAAGGCCTTGCCGCTGATCGAAGGAGTCAATCCGGCCTGGGCCGGCGCCCTGGCTGAATTAAAAAACTCCGCAGTCAAGCCGTTCTTCGGCGATAGGGACTCGTTAACCGAAGCCGAATGGACGTCATTGCAGGACAAACTCGCGCCGTTTGAAAAACAATCGGCTGCGGCAACCGGCCTGTCGGTGGAAAAGCTCGGTCTGAAGCGCGTGCGTGAAATTCTGGCAGGCAATTTCTATCAAGGTATCGCGGTATTGATCGAAATGGACCTTGCGGTCGGACCGCAGGCTAACGCCCTTCGATTGGTCCGTTACAATCGCGACCTGTACACGCTCTGCCTGAACTTCGTCAATTTTAAAACGTTTTATACTCGCAAGGAACCCGCCGTTTTTCAGGCGGGACGTCTGTACATGGACCAGCGCAGTTGTGATTTATGCCTCACGGTCGAGGACCCGGCAAAACATGCCACCCTTGCCGGCCTGGCCGGCGCGTATCTGGCCTATTTGGATTGCACACGAAGGCCGACGGGGGAGAAGCGGAGCATCGTCGCGGTCTTTTCCCAGGGCGACGAAGGAAACCTGATGATTGGCCGGAACGGAGTTTTTTACGATCGCACGGGGAACGATTACGACGCAACCATAACACAAATCATTTCCAATCCCATCAGCATCCGGCAGGCTTTTTGGTCGCCTTACAAAAAGCTTGTTCGTTTTATCGAGTCACAAGTCGCCAAACGCGTCGCCGCCGCGAAAACGGCAACGACCGCGAATCTCCAGGCTGCGGGAGCAGCGCCTGCCGCCGGCGCCGCCGCGCCGTCGAAAATTGATACGGGTACGCTCGCGGCCATAGGCCTGGTGCTGACGGGTCTGCTGAATGTCCTGGGCATCGTCTTCGCTAGGCTCGTAGGGCTGCCCGTGTGGGAGGTTCTGTTGGCAATTTTCGCCATTATCATCGCCATTTCGGCGCCGTCGGTCATCATGGCGTGGTTCAAGTTGCGGATGCGCAATCTCGGCCCCATTCTCGATGCCAACGGATGGGCCGTGAATGCGCGGGCCAAGTTGAGCGTGCCCTTCGGCGCGAGCCTGACGCAGACGGCTACGCTCCCGCCGGGTTCGCAACGGGACCTGCGCGATCCCTACGCTCACAAAAGCCAGGTCGTGGAAATCGTGGTGGCCCTCGTGCTTATCATCATCATCGGTCTTGGCATTGCCTGGTATTTCGGAGGGCTGGACCGCCAACTGCCTCAAAAAATGAGAAGCACGACCGTTCTCGGAACCAACGCACCCGCTTATACCCCGCCAGCCAATTCGGTTCCGGCGCATGCGGGCACGAACGCGCCGGCCGCGAAGTAAGAAATCGCGCAGATCCATTTCAAGTTCGCTCCGCAATTGCGGCCCTGTTAAAATAATCGCCTATGCTCCGCGAAACGGCCAAAGCGAAAATCGCCCGCACAAAAAAAATCGTTGCCGCCCTGAACAAAACCTATCCGGACGCGCATTGCGAACTGGTGCATCAGAATCCGCTGGAGCTTCTCATCGCTACCATCCTTTCGGCACAGTGCACGGATAAACGGGTCAATATCGTCACCGAAGAACTGTTTAAGAAATACCGGTCGGCGGAGGATTTTGCCAGGGCTGATATTGCGGAATTGGAAGATGACATTCGCACCACGGGCTTTTATAAGAACAAAGCGCGAAATATTAAGGCCGCTTGCGGCGATATTGTCGCGAAACACGGCGGGCACGTGCCAAAAACCATGGACGAACTCCTTCAGCTTGGCGGAGTCGGGCGTAAGACGGCAAATGTGGTGCTTGGAAATGCTTTCGGCATCAACGTAGGCGTGGTTGTGGACACGCACGTGGCGCGGTTATCGTACCGGTTCGGAATGACACGGTATGACCAACCCGAAAAAATCGAAACCGACTTAATGGCGCTGGTCCCACAGAACCAATGGGCGTTGTTCAGTCACTTGTTGATTTGGCACGGCCGCCGACGTTGCTTTGCCCGCAAGCCCGATTGCGCCAATTGCGAAGTCCTCGAGTTGTGCCCTAGAACTGGTGTCGCGGAAAAAATTGGATCGCAGCCAAAATAATGGACATTGTGACGGCTCACTTCATCGCGCAGAAAGCGCAGCACCATCGTAGCAGCGGACGTAAGTCCGCTCTGACCGTTTCGCGGGACAAATATCCCGCCTTGTTCGCGGTCCGAGCCACTAACCGACGGCTCATAGAGAGGCCTGCCAGAATTCCCGTCAAAACTTAAATGGCTCCCTGGCTTCTGATCCATTCTGGCAAATGCGCCCCGGCGTTCAATATGGCGCTGGATGAGGCGTTGCTGGAAGCCGCGTCGCGTTTGGGGCGTCCCGCATTGCGGTTCTACGGTTGGACAGCGCCGGCCGCGTCATTCGGGTATTTCCAAAAACTATCCGGTGTGGAACGGGCTACGTTGCTGCGGCCGCTGGTGCGACGGCCCACCGGCGGCGGCATTGTGCCACATGACGTGGATTGGACCTACAGTGTCGTCGTGCCGCCGGTCCATGAATGGCATTCGCTCTCGGCAATTGACAGTTACCGCCGCATCCACGAATGGATTCAGCGCGCGTTTGCAAAACTTGAAATTCAAACTGCCCTGGCTCCGGACAAGAAATCAGCAGGCGATGAAGGTATGCCAGGGCAATGCTTCACCGGCCACGAACAATTCGATTTGCTCTGGCACGGAAGAAAAATTGCCGGCGCGGCGCAACGCAGGAACAAGCTCGGCCTCCTGATTCAAGGCTCAGTCCAGCCGCCTTCTGTCCCGGTCAAACGCAAGAATTGGGAAGATGTTATGCGCGCCGCCGGGGCGGAAATGTTCTCAATAGAATGGACCGATTACATGCCGGACGAACTTTTGCTGGCCCGAAGTGCTGAATTGTCTGGACAAAAGTACGCTTCTGCCGCCTATAATGGACGGCGTTGAGAGTGGCGGTCGTGTGACTGCAGCAGGCTGCTGTTTCAAACCCGAAATTGTTTCCAGAATGTGACATGCAGCCCGAAAGTTTTGCCCATAATCTGAACCCGAGAAGATGAGAAGAACCCTGATTTTAGCGTCTGTTGGAGTAATGTTGGCCCTTCTTTCCGCAGATCCATCGTCCGCCCAGACGCGAACGTTACGTATCGTTTCCTACAACATCCAGGCCGACACGGTCGGCATCGCTACTCCTGGCATTGTCTCGCCAACGTGTGGTTTGATCGAGCCCTACGAAGGATCCGGCGGCTCGTTTAATACCAACTGTAGCGGAAGCGTGCTGAATGGCGGCGTGCTCGAAGGGATTGGAGAAGAGACAATCAATGGCGATCCGGCGCAGCCGATTGATGTTTTGGCCCTGGAGGAGACGACCAGTAATCCGACTACCGTTCTGCCGATCGTGAACGCGTTGAATGCATTTTACACGTACTATGGGATCGGGGCCGGGTACGCGATGAGCCCCTACCAGGCGACCGAAGAAGGCGGCAGTCCGTCCAGTGGAAATGGCCCCAATGCCATGGTATACAACACGAATACCTTGCAATTGATTGCCTCGGTCGGAATCGCCACGCCGACCGGAGGCGTTCCGAGTGGGAACGGGATGTACCGTCAGTGTGTGCGATACGAGTTTGCCCCGGCTGGCGTGAAACCCGGAACGAACAACGAGTTTTACGTTTACGTCAGCCACTACAAAGCTGACTCGGGTTCCACCGAGGACGCTGATCGCCTGGGCGAAGCCAGGATCATCCGAAATGACGAATCGGCCAATTTACCTGCCAACTCCCGGGCACTGTACGTCGGCGATTACAACCCTGACGATAACAGCGGCGAACCGGGGTACCAGACCATCTGTTCCAACACGGCGCCGAATGGAATCATGCAGGGCCAGGGAATCGATCCTCTCAATACAAACGCGGCGGCCAACATCAATTGGAGCGCCAGTACGACAAATAAACAGATTTTGTTTATGTTGTCCGAAGAGAGCTACGAACTCCGATATCGGGATGACCTCCAAATCATGACGACCAACGTGTATTACGATATGGCAGGGGGTTTGCAGTATATTGACGGAACCTACCACTCATTCGGCAACAACGCCTCGTCCACCTGGGGCGCCAGCGCGAATAACAGCACCAACACGGCTCTGAACGATCTGGATCCGCGTCTGGCGAATCTTACTGGTCTATCTGCCAGCGTGCTGTTGGAGGACCTCACTGGCGCCAGCGATCACCTCCCCCTGGTGGCCGACTACACCATTCCCATACCTGCGCCTGTCATCACCAGCATAAGTCCTGCGGGAACGAACGTTCTTTTCAACGTCGCCAACTGTATGACCGGAGCGGTTTATACGGTTTGGATGGCGACAAACCTGATGCCGGGGTCTTCCACCTGGTCCCCGGTGATGACCAACATTTCTCCGGCGGGCAATTTTACGGTGACGGTCACGAATGGGCTCAGCTCCGGCTCTCCCTCCAGTTTTTATCTTCTCCGGACGCAATAGGCGCAGTATTCTGTTTCATGGTTGAACTGGTCTTATTTGACATTGACGGCACGCTGGTGCGGACGGGCGGGGCGGGAATCGAAGCGTTTCGCAGGGTCTTCGCCGCTGAATTTAATGCCACGGACGGGTTTGAAAAATTGAAATTCGCCGGTCGCACGGACACCGGGCTTGTCCGCGAATTCTTCGACTACCATCAAATTCCAATGACGCGGGAAAACACAGAGCGATTCTTCGAGCACTACGTTTTTCTGCTCGATTATATTCTGTCCCGGGGCGCACCGCTCGCCTGCGAAGGAGTTCTGGAATTTCTTGCCGCCCTGAACGCGCTTCCCAGGCCGCCATTGATCGGCCTGCTGACCGGCAATATCCGGCTGGGCGCGGAAATCAAATTGCGCCATTGCGGCCTTTGGGAACCGTTCAAAATGGGCGCGTTCGCGGATGATAGCGAGGACCGCAATCTCATCGCCGCGGCCGCCCGCGAACGCGGGAGCCGGTTGCTTGGCGAAGAGTTGCGCGGAGAGAAAATTGTTGTCATAGGCGATACGGCCCATGACGTTCGTTGCGGAAGGTATATCGGCGCAAAGGTTCTCGCCGTTGCCACAGGCGGAGCGACGCTGGAGGAGCTAAAAGCCCATCAACCGGACTGGGCCGTGAAAAATCTTTCGTGCCTGACAGCAGCCGAAGTCGTCAGCTGAGCCCGATCTCCCATCAGCCATCTGCTACCTGCCATCTCCCGTGCCTTCGCGGTTCCGCGTTGAGAGCGGCCTGGGCTGGCGCAACTTTTTGTACATCCATCCCTCCAGCGGACGCAGCGGGCCAAGCCATTTGTAAAACGGCGAATAAATCAGCCGCACCCTCAGCACTGACAAAAACATCGTTAATGACGAACGGCCCAGAGCGACTTTTGAACCGGCTTTATCAGTCCATTCCGTGGGAACTTCGACGATTTTGAATCCCGCGTGCTTCAGCGAGTACAACAGGTTGATGTCGAACGCCAGGTCCGCGATGGACAGGCGGTTATGAATTTTTTGAACAGCGTCCGTTTTCATCACTTTCGCGCCGCACTGCGTGTCCCGGATGTTCATCCAAAACAACATCTGGACGATTTTGTGAAAAGCGCGGCTGGCGAACTGACGGCGGCTTTCCTGGGATTGGTGAATCATCGCTCCCGCCAGCCACCGCGAACCGATAATGCAATCGGCCGTCCCGATTTTCTTCACCAAATCCAAAAATGCCCTCGGTGGCGTCGCGCCGTCGGCGTCCACATAGCCGACCAGTTCCGAGTTTTTTGCCAGCTTTAACCCTTCAATAATCGCGCCGCCTTTTCCAATTGGGTCTTTGAATTCCTCCGCGCGAATGGCGGGAAATTCCGCAGCCACTTTCTGGACCACCCCCAGCGTATCGTCGGTGCAGCCGTTGAGCACCACAACCAGTTGAAATGGTCCTGAATAATTTTTGCCAAAAAACTCAGCGTAATCACGGAGCGTCGGTTCAATGCGACGCTCTTCATTGTAAGCCGGAATCAGAATGAGCAGACTGGGGTCGGGCACCGTTCTTAGATAGCAAAAATAAGGCGTTCAGGCAAGTGGGGCTGCTTTACAACTTCACCCATTTTCCTTTTTTCGAGGATTCTTCCACGGCGGTCAGCACGCGCTGGTTTTTCAGGCCGTCCTCGAAACTGGGGTGGATGGCTTTGCCCTCGGCGCAGGCGTTCACGAAGTCTGCGACAGTGTGAACAAACGTGTGTTCGTAACCGATTCCGTGGCCGGGCGGCCACCAGTGGCTCACATAGGGCTGCACCCCGTCGCGTTCCGTCACGATGATTTCCCGAAAACCCCGCCGGTCCTTCGGATCGTCCGCATTATAGAATTTCAATTTGTTCATGTCTTCGAAATCGAAATACAGTGAGCCCTTGTCGCCGTTGATTTCAATTTCAATGTGGTTTTTGCGTCCGCTCGCGTAGCGGGTCGCTTCAAGATTGGCCAGGACCTTGTTTTCCATCCAGCCAAGAAAAGCCGCTGAATCCGGCACGTCCACCTTGCCCATTTTACGGATACCTTTGACAGGGGACACGGCCAGAGGCCGTTCGGGAATGAAGGTATGGACCAAACCACAGACTTCCTTAAATTCGCCCACCAGGTAACGCGCCAGGTCAATAATGTGCGAGTTGATGTCGCTGTGAACGCCGCTGCCGCTGGTCGCTTTTTGCAAACGCCAGTCCACCGGAAATTCCGGGTCGGCCAGGCGATCCTGGGCGTAACGGGCGCGAAAATGATAGAGCCGCCCCAGCGCGCCGTCGGCAATGATTCTCCTTGCCAGCGCAATCGCCGGAATGCGGCGGTAATTGTGGCAAACCATGTGAACGGCTTTGGTTTTTTGGGCGGTGGCGAACATCTGCTCGCACTGCTTCAGATTCAAGCCCATCGGTTTTTCGCACAACACATGCTTGCCGTTTTTAAGCGCGGCGATGGCGATTTCAGCGTGCGAACCCGTGGGCGTGGAGATGTCCACGATATCGATGAGCGGTGATTCCACAATTTCGCGCCATTCGGTTGTGGAATGCTGCCAGCCCAATTGGGCCCGGGCAGCGTGAACATTGGCGGCGTCGCGCCCGCAAATGGTATGAAGCTCGACATTGGCCTTGAGCGGAAAAAACTTGGGCGCCTGCCGCCAGGCATTGGAATGCGCCCGTCCCATAAAGCGGTAGCCAACCAGTCCAACCCGAAACGTTTTCGCCATAAATATTGAGGATTGAGTTAAGTGGTTGCCGTTTTTATAGTAAATCAGGCTTTTTAAGTCAACCTTGACCTCAAACGTTTCAAGCGGTATTTTGTCAAAGCTCGAAATGAGTTTCCGGACCGCAGATTTTCAAGCCTTGTTGCTCACCAGTCTGGTCTTTGCCCTTTTGCCCGCGGCAAAGGCACAGTCAGCTGGTGCGCAGGGTCTTATATTTTCATCTCCAGACGGCCAGACCACTTCCAATGCCCCGGTTCCTATGGCCCAGGCGCCCGAAGGCCGCCAAACGCCAAATTTGCCGGCAGGTCAAGTCACCATTCATGACATCACTGGGCCCACGTTCGCCCCCACGTATCAAATGCCGCTTCCGGCGTTGCGGCGGCCAGATGATCAAAGCCAGGATGATTTTCAGAACCCGATGGATGTCCGCAAACAAATGGGTTCGTTGACGCCTGGGCAAATCATGAATGTCCCCACAGAGGAACAAATTTTTGGCCTGCCCGAAAAGAACGCCATGGATGCTCAAAAAGCACCCTGGCAACTCGATAGCGAAAATGGCGAATACGGCCCTACAAATGAAGTAACTTTCGGTACAAATTCCATGTTTGCCGAACCGAGTTGGGCGAAGCTTTGGACTGACAATCAGGGGAAAAGTCCCGCATCTTCCAACGCCACGGAGAGGGCGTCGGGATTTTTTGGCAGATTTTTTGACGGCCCGCAAAACGACAATGTCTTCGGTAATCACAATGCCAATGGCAACGGCGACGATACATTTTCAGCGCCGTCGCAATCCGCCCCGCAACAATCGTCCTGGGATTCAGGCCTGGTCAGTGGCGCTCTCACGCCTCCGCCTACTGCCGTGGCAAACGACTTTACCGCGCCCGCCGGCTCCAGCCCGGTGTCGGTTTCTCAATCGCCGTTTACACCTCCGCAATTGAGCACCCTGGACAACATGCCCAAATTACCCTCGCTGCCGTCTCTCCCGGGACAAAACGGCCAACTTACCCAGCCCGCTTCCACTCCGTCCTGGGCGCCAAAGCCGCCGCCCTGGACCCAGTCGCAAACGCCATTTGGAACGCCAGTTCAGGCCAACCCGGCGCTGCAGCGCTAATGCGCTAACACGTGCAAAAAAGTCGCGGGGGAATATAGAAGCATCAATGTCGTTTGGACAAACGCAAATACTACGGCAACAATCCGGTTGTTAGAATTGATCTTTTTACCGGAGAGGTTATCAAGGCATGGGTGACACCAAGGTAATTCTCAATTGACCGGGACGAGGACGACGAAAACGGCTCAGTGCGACGTCGTAATCACCAGCGTTTGTTCCAGTGTGGACAAGCCTTCCTTTGCACGATCCAGCGCCACCATGCGGAGTGTGCGCATACCCTGATTTACGGCAACTTTGCCGACTTCGCGCGTATTGGCGCGCGCAATGACAAGTTTGCGGATTGGATCGGTCACGGTCATGGCTTCAATGATGGCCATACGACCGAGGTAGCCTGAATTTTTGCAGCGATCGCAGCCACGCCCGCGGAAGAGCTGGACGCCGTCGAATGTGCCGGGGTCAATGGCCAGGTCTTCATACATCTTCGCCGGGTACGTGACCGGTTCCTTGCAATGCGAACAAATGCGCCGCATGAGGCGTTGTGCGCAGGAGAGGATGACGGAGGAGGAAATCAAAAAGGGCGCGATGCCCATGTCATCAAGGCGCGCGATGGCGCCGGGCGCGTCATTACAGTGCATGGTGGAAAGCACCTGGTGGCCTGTGAGCGCCGCTTCGATCGCGATTTCGGCAGTCTCGGTGTCGCGTATTTCCCCGATCATGACAATGTCCGGGTCCTGGCGCAAAATCGAGCGCAAGGCATTGGCGAAGGTCAGGCCGATTTCCTTTTTTGTGGGCACCTGATTGATGCCGGGAATCTGGAATTCGACTGGGTCCTCGACGGTCACGATGTTGTAGACCGGATTGTTTAATTCATTGAGCGCCGAATACAGCGTGGTGGTTTTGCCGGAACCGGTGGGGCCGGTCACAAGAATGAGACCGTGCGGCGCGTCCACCGCTGATTTCACGGCCCGGAACGTGTCGGGATCCAGCCCGAGTTTATCCAGGCTGGCTGACAAATTGGATTTATCCAAAACACGAAGCACGATTTTTTCGCCGTGCACGGTGGGCAAAATGGAAACACGCAGGTCGAAATTCTTGTTGCTTACCTTGACCCTCATGCGGCCGTCCTGAGGCAGGCGTCGCTCGGCGATGTCGAGGTTGGACATGATCTTGAAACGGGATGCCAGCGCCAATTGCATTTGTTTGGGCGGCGGGGTGGCGTCAATCAGGACGCCGTCAATGCGGTAACGCAGGCGCAGGACCTTTTCAAACGGCTCGATGTGCACGTCGCTCGCGCGGTCTTTGATGGCCTGGAGCACAATCAAATTTGCCAGTTTAATGACCGGGGCTTCCTCGCTCGAGGCGGCCAGTTGGTCCAAATTGACATCCTCTTTATTTTCTTTGACGGTTTCGACTGTACCGGTCTCTTCGTCTGATTCCTTTTTCTGAGCGTCCTGGATGATGTCTTCCATCGTCCCGCTCTTGGCGGCGCTGATGGCATTGAGCTTTTCCGCGAGGCTTTTTTCCGAAGCGATGAGCGGCGCAATCTCCATTTTGGTGATGCGGCGCACGTCGTCCAGGGCCAGAACGTTTAATGGATCGGCCATCGCCAGGAACAATTTGTTCTCGAGGCGCGAGACGGGAATGACTTTGTGATTTTGCAGCGTGTCCTGCGGGAGCAGGTCCACCACGTCGGTGGGGATGTTGATGCGGGCGAGGTTGATGGGCGGAACGTTCAGCACCCGGCCCATGGAAACCGCCAGGTCCTGTTCGCTGACGTACGCTTTGTCCAGGATCAGTTTAATCAGGCGCGCGCCCTCCTTCTTTTGCTGTGCGAGCAATTCTTCAATCTGCTTGGCGCTCAGCAGCCCGTCTTCCACGAGGGCGTCGGCGATGCGTTCTCCGAATGATTTGACTTTGGACATAGGAACGGGATGGGAAATGGTGGTCGCGCGATTTATCGAAACGCCTTTCGCAAATTGGATAATAAATCGTTCGGCGAAGACAGGTACCAAAGGATCCGGTAGGAAGTGACCTGGCTTAGGTCTTTGACCGCCTGCTGGTTGAACGGGTTGGCTGTCGCTATCATGATCGCTTTGCTCATGCGGTCGAATGGCAATACGCACCAGCGCCGGCATACTTCCGCCGGAAATCCGCGCGTCAGGTCAATGTCAACGTCATACCTGTCCAACGGCAAAAATCCCATGCGCGATTTATCTGATAATATCTTAAGCGATCGTTCCAATGGGAAAATGCCCCGGCCCGAGAGCGTATGGATAAACGGTTCCACGGCGTCCGACACCGTGGCCGCATGATCTATGGAACGCCAGCACAAGTCGAAGTCTCCGGCACTGATCAGTTTACCTTCCACGAAGAGCTTTAGCATGGTATCGCGCCCATCCGGGATTTGCTGGGCCGTCGGCCGGGATTTGGATTCGGCCTTGGGAGCCGGGGAGAGCGCCGCCGGCTCAAAACCGTCAATGGGCGGGGCCATCTCGCCGGCCGTGTCCTGGATGGACTTGAGAGCGCCCAGAACGTCCGGGTCGTTCGGTCGCTGTTGCAGGACTGTTTCAAATTCGAGAATCGCCGATGACAACTGCCCCGACTGCATATAGGCCTGGGCGATGCGTTTCGAGGTATTGATCACGTCCTCTTCGCGCCCGAGCTTTTTGTAGGCTTCCTTGAGGATTTCAAGGGACTGGCAATCGTTCGGCTGCGACTGGACAATTACCTCAAACATCTCAATTGTCTGTTTCAATTGAGACTCGTCTTCTGCGATATTTGTCATGTTTTAAACGTTCCTGACGCGCAAAACAGCAAGTTTATTGCCATTTGTTCTAAAATATTGAAGAGTTAACGCGTTAAATCGTCTTCAGTTACGATTTTCGAATCCTCCTCGTTCCTCGTCCTCGAAAAATAGGTAGTTTGTAGGATGAACCGTCTTTCTCGGGCAAGTACCGTCGGAACGAGAATGTTAGGGCGCATCCTGGCAGTGTTCCTGGTCGGGACAGCGCGCTGGGCACGGCGTCTAGCGGCGCAACGAAGGGCAGCAGACCGATGAGGTGTGGACTGTTCCGCGCGCTTTAGGCGCGGTGACGGCGCAGCCCGCCGTCCCTGCCACTGACGGCGTCCGGCGGGGCGGCTTTTTTGCGCGCTTGAAAATCGACCTTGAAAGTTTAAAACTAAATGGGTGGAACCGCCAAGGCCAGTTATGTCGCCAGCGCCCGGTGAACGCGTTCTTTGCTTCCTGGGCGATAAACTCCGTTTCTCGATTCGGGACGAAACCAATGCCGCGGCCAAAAACGGTTGGGGCGGGTTTTTGCGAACAAATCTCGGGCGGGGCGCCGTTCGCCGCCAGGAAATCCTTTATTCGCATGCCCTGGGCGCCGCTTTTGCGGGCGAGAGCTGGCGCGATGTGCCCATGCAAAAGAACGGTGACGCGTGGGTCATCGAATTTCCCCTGGCCGAAACCGGTTATTTTAAGGCCAAACCGTATTTGCTCGACCCCGACCACGGGCAGCACTGGCCCGATGGCCCGGACGTGGGGATTTCCGTGCATCCAAATTTTGCCCGCACGGCCAACACCATCTATTGCGCTTTTACACGCCTTTTTGGATCGACAAAAAACCTGTCCGCCGCCTGGGATGACAAGGTTGAAGCGCAACTAAAACCCCTGGACGCAAAAAATTTCACGGTCATTCCGGCTTCCGGAACGTTGCGGGATTTGACAAAGCAGTTGCCGCACATTGTCCAAACATTGGGCTGTCGCATTTTGCAATTGCTTCCGATTCATCCCACGCCCACAACCTATGCGCGGTTTGGGCGATTCGGGAGTCCTTACGCCGCGTTGGACCTGACCGCAATTGACCCTGCACTGGTTGAATTTGACAAGCGCACCACTGGCGTAGACCAATTCTGTGAATTGACCTGTGCTGCTCATTCATTGGGCGCCCGCGTGTTTCTGGACATGGTTATCAACCATACCGGGTGGGGATCGGTGTTGCAGGAGAATTGCCCGGAATTTTTCCTGAAAAATCCCGACGGCCGATTCGCCAGTCCCGGCGCCTGGGGTACAGTCTGGGAGGATTTGGTGGAACTCAAACAGGATAGCATCGTTTTGTGGGACAAGATTGCGGACGCCCTGCTGATCTGGTGCCGGCGCGGCACCGATGGATTTCGTTGCGATGCCGGCTACAAAATTCCCGTCGTGGCCTGGCAATATATTATTGCGCGTGTGCAGGAGGAATTTCCGGAGACGGTTTTTCTTCTGGAGGGCCTCGGCGGTTCGTGGGAAGCCACGGAGAATCTACTGGGCGAAGGTGGCATGCAATGGGCCTATTCAGAATTGTTCCAGAATTATTCCGGGCGGGAAGTGGCCTCGTATTTGGATTATGCAAACCGCCAAAGCCAATCCGCGGGCACCTATGTCCACTTATTCGGAAACCCATGACAACGACCGGCTTGCCGCCCGGCCCGGCGCTCTCCTGTCGCAGACACAGCCAAATCGTGCCTGGTCCCTGCTGCGAAACCGTCTCTGCGCGTTGACCAGCCCCTATGGCGGCTTCGGTTTTGCTTGCGGCGTCGAATGGCTCGCCACGGAGAAAATCAGGGTCCACGGCTGTACCGGCCTCAATTGGGGAAATTCAAATAACATTGTTTCGGAATTGGCCTGCCTCAATGAATTGATATCGAACCATCCCTGCTTCTTCGACGGCGCAAAACTGACGCGACTGAGCGCGCCGGATGCCGCGGTTTATCTCCTGCTCCGCGAATCCGCCGAACAAAAGGATTCCGTCCTGGTCGTGGTCAATACGGATCCCGCCCGCGAGAATACGCTTTCCCTGTCCATGGCGAATTTCAAACTTCAAATCGCCAACTTTAAATTTGATCTGTTGGGGCAGACGCCGCCGGAAATAGCGGTTGCAAAAAATGCGGTCACCTTTCGGCTCAAGGCGGGAGCGGCGCACTGTCTGGCCGTTGCGCAAAAACCTGCCGGGCTGGGCGGCGACGATTACCGTTGCGCGCGCGCGCGCGCTGCCTTTGCCATCCAGGCGCTTAATTTTATTCTTCCGTCGGAACAATTTGCCGATTTCGATTGGAAATTTCTCGCCGAACAAATCGACCAGTCGCCGCGCAATTTCCTCGCCGCGGCCACGCGCCTCAAAGGTGGCGAGTCGCAGGCCCAATTTTCCGAGTTCATTCAAAAAGCCTGGCGTGATGAGGCCTATCCCGCTGTGATTACGTGGACCCTTATTGATCGGCGCAGGGTGACGCTTGTGCCGGCGAACCATTGGCTCTTGATCGAGGAATCGGCGCCGTTTCAGGCGATATTGAAAACGCCTGGCGCTGGAACCGTTCGGGTAATGTCCGTTCCAGCAGGCAAAGAGCACGTGGCCGTTTTTGCGCCGCGCGATGTGGCAACGGACGCGCAATTGATTCTGGAACGTTATGCCACGGCATCGAAACGGATATCCGGGGCGATTCGTTTCCTGCGGGCGGAAGCCGGGCCTTCGCTTCTGAAATACGGTCCGGGCAGCCTGGCGCTTTTCACAAACGGGATCGGCGGCATGGCCCGCCTTTGTGTTGACCTCGGTCGTGTCAATTCCAAATACGATTGCGTCCTGGGTGCCAACCTGAATCCCAATTATCCCGTAGATCGCCATGTTTTTGTCAAACGAATGCGCGTCTGGGTCAACGCTGACGGTTTTCTTTCTCCGTTGGATTTCACCAATCTGCGCGAATTTGAATTGGGCCCGCCGGCAGTTTGGAAATTTGTCGCCAATGCAGGGGACGGGCGCACCGTGGAAATCATGTTGCGGGTGGAAATGCTTGAGGGCAGGAACACCGTTGTTTTTCAATTTTTTCGCCCCGCCGCCGCCCACGCGACCGGCAAACAATTGCCGGCGGACGCGGACGTGCGCCTGACCATCCGCCCGGATATCGAAGACCGCAATTTTCACCAGGAAACCAAACGCAATGGCGGCGCGGAGTATCATTTCTCAACCAACGCGCATTTGCTGGACGCTAAAAGCGGCGGACGAAGCGTCGGATTTGCGTTCACACCGGAAAAGGACCGTCAGCTCCGGATCTTTTCTGATTGCGGAGAATTTCATCCGGAACCTGAATGGTCGGAAAATATTCCACATCCTGTCGAAGCCTCGCGCGGCCAGGTGCCTTCGGGCGACGCATACAGTCCCGGGTGGTTCGAGATTCCGCTTCAAAAAGGGGCCAACGCCACACTGGCAGTCACCGCCGAACTGGATCCGGCCGGCGTGTTCCCGGCAACCCAACCGAAGCCGGGCCGCCCGAAAATCTCTTTTGACGATCAACTATTGCAGGCCGCCAAACAATTCGTCGTGCGGCGGGATTCCGGCAAAACGGTGATTGCGGGTTATCCCTGGTTTTTGGACTGGGGCAGGGATTCGCTTATTTCCGCGCGCGGATTGTTGGCCGCGGGTATAACTGACGAAGTCGAGCAACTGCTGCTCACATTCGCGAAGTTCGAGCAAAACGGCACATTGCCCAATACAATTCACGGCAACGACGTCTCCAACCGCGATACCACTGACGCGCCTTTGTGGTTTGCAGTGGTTTGTGGCGAGTTGGCGCGCGTGGCAAAACCGGATTTTTACAGTACGCGAGTGGATGGACGCCGAACGATCGGCGACGTCCTGGCCAGCATCGCTGAAAACTATTCCCGTCAGACGCCCAACGGCATTCGCATGGACTCCGATTCGGCACTGATTTGGAGTCCGTCCCACTTTACGTGGATGGATACCAATTATCCCGCCGGCACACCGCGTGAAGGTTATCCCGTGGAAATCCAGGCCCTCTGGATCGCATTACTGCGGCAATTGGGGGCCATTTCCAATTCCCCGGAGCAAACCCGATGGCGCGATCTAGCCGGGCACGCAACAGCGTCCTTCGAGAAATTATTCTGGCTTGAAGACAAAGGCTGGCTGGCCGACGTGCTTCTGGGTCCGTCACGGGTCATCGCCCGCGACGCCACGGCCAGCGACGCGTTGCGAAGCAATTGCCTGCTGCCCATTAGCCTCGGACTCTTTACCGGTAGTCGGGCGAGACGTTGCGTTGCCGCCACTCAGAAATACCTGGCCGTTCCGGCGGCGATGCGCTCGCTCGCGCCATTGCCTGTCTCCGTGCCGTTGCCGGTTTTTAGCAACGCCGGTTCATTGCTCAACGACCCTGTAGAACCCTACTGGTCTCGTTATGAAGGCGACGAAGATACCCGCCGTAAACCCGCTTATCACAATGGCACGGCCTGGACGTGGATGTTCCCCGTCTTTTGTGAGGCGCTCGCAAAGGCATGGGACCTGGCGCCCGAAGCCGTGGCCGCCGCTAAAAGCTATCTCGCCAGCGCCGAACGCGCCCTGGACGCCGCTTGTCTGGGACAAATTCCTGAAATTATGGACGGCGACGCGCCGCATGCTCAACGCGGTTGCGACGCTCAGGCATGGGGTGTGACCGAGTTTCTACGAGTGAGCAAGTGGATAAACGGTTTGATGGAATAAAGGATTGGTGGAATCCTGGTTTCCCCATTAATCCACCAATCCGACAATTGATTAATCCGACGAGAATCGTCCGTGACGGCGAAGGAGGAAATACTCGTTCACAGGGTCGTCATCCGTAACGTCTACCGCCGGGTCGCCACTGAGAATGTCCTGCACACTGGCTTCATGCGAAAAGACCGTGCGCATGTCCTGCACAATGTCCTTCGATTTGGACCATTCCAGCAGGTCCCGTTTGGCGGCATCAGGTAATCGCGCCAGTAATTGCGATGGGGTCGGCAGTCGAATTGGATCTTCGGAAGCAATCATGTGAAGGCCCCAACCGTTGATGGAAATAAAGCAACGAACGTTTGGAAACGCGGCCGCCGCCGATCGAACAACGGCCTGGGCAGTGATTGGATCGCTTCCCCCGGGATACCAGACCTGAACAATTCCGTGCGGATTCAGATGTTGTTTGATTAAATCGTACATACCGGTGGAATAGAGAAGGCTCGAACCGGCAGCTTCCAACGGCGGCGGCGGATCAATCACGATCACATCGAATTTTTCACGGCTCCTTTCCAGAAAACGGCGGCCGTCGTCTATGACAATCCTGCCTTTCGGGTTGCTTAAAACCGTGGTTGCGTCGGCGTGATAAAATTCAAAAAGCTTCGGAACATCCGGGATCAATTCGACGGCAGTTACATCAACGCCCCAGGTCAGCGCTGACCGATACGTCGTTCCCATTCCAAAACAAATAATCAGCGTGGACTCCGGCTTGCCTTCGTGCAAAACCAGCGGCAGATGCGCCATATACTTGGTGCAACTGGCCAGCCTGGTCATTCCTATGCCGTTGACCAAAAGACTTTTTTGGCCGTCGACGTCATCCAGAGCAATGACGGTGGCCGCGTAGTCGCGCCGGGTTTCCATGCGCGTAGAGATGCCCGCCGCAAAATCCCGAAATGTTTGCGAAAAAAACAATGAATACATGGCAATCAGGCATGCGGCGGCAAGTGAAATCGCGCGGAGCGGGATCGGTAACGATTTGCCGGACGCAAAATAGAAGACAAAGAAAGGCGCCGCGAGCGCCGCAAGCGCCAGCCGTTCGCTCATGATCGGCAGTAAAATATACGAGGCAAAGAGCGGTCCGATGATGCATCCAGCCACATTGATGGCGTATGCCGAACCTGCCCGCGAGGGATCATCTCCGGCGTATTCATCCACCAGTCCCGGTGTCAAATATCCCAGTGCCGCGCAGAACGGGCATATGCTGGCGAGAATGAACACGGCACTGAATGCGTCAACATTATACTCCCATGACATCTTTACCAACCTGTGGTCGTTGACGAGAATCGGCAGGAATGCCGCGACGATCAAAACCGCCATCAATTTTGCAGGCGACCAGACCGAGTTTTTTTTGACGTGATGGCGATACCATAAAGAGCCTGCAAAGGTCGCACCCAGGTAGGTGAACACAATCAATGCAAAAGAATACACCTGCGTTTTAAGGACAGGCGTGAAGTTGCGAGTCCACACCACTTCCATGGCCATCGCACTGAAGCCCGTTGAAAACAAAATCCATCGAACCATTGGCATCCGGCCCGTTCCAGCCTGGGTATGTGTGCCTTCATCTGCAACCGACGCTTGTCCGCCCGTTATTTGAGATTTTTGGCGTTGCCGGCTCAGCAACATGCTGATCAGGGCGATGGTAAAGTTGCCTACGGCCGCAAAGCGGAGCGTGTGATGAAAACCGAACAACTCGATAAAGACAATGGCCGTCAACAGCGTCCCGGCCATGCCTCCAAGGACATTCGCAGCGTAAAGAAAGCTGAAACTTCTTGGATCATGCGTCTCGTCCTCACGGATATAAGCCATCATGAAGGGGAAAGTTGTGCCCATGAAAAAGCACCAGGGAAACAGGGCAAGCGCCAGTACCACCGCTGAAAGAAAGAGATACTCGAATGAATTGGTTTCGCCCGTGCCCAACAACAGCCGTTGTCCTGCTGCAAATACGGTTGGAACAGCAAATGCCCCGACACCAATCATGCATTCCGCAAGCGCGTAGAAAAAAGCGCCGGAAAGTCCCGTCCGGGCTTTGAGCGTGGCGATCCATTTACCGCCGGCGACCGAGCCGAGGGATAGCCCAAGCATGAAGACCGAAAGCACCACTGAAAGGACCGGCGTGATGATTCCAAATGCCGCGAACGCCAGGCGCGTCCATACCACCTGGTACACCAGTCCGCAATAGCCGGACACGAAAAACAAAAGGAAAAGAAGAGGGCGGATAAATCGAATTTGCCCGTTAATTCGCACGCCAAAAAATGTTTTGTCGGCGATGCAAGGGCAAGCCAAATTTCATTTAGAGTCAACGATTTCCGTGGTCATGGGCGGCAAATCCGGTCGAAATTCGCCCTGGAGCCGTAGTGGGGCCCGGCCGGAAAGGTCTGCCGGCTGGACCCTGGATTCGGGTTATTTCGTCTATTACAAATATTTGTGGTATAGTCACTTATGTCGATTTATTCTTTTCCGCATTGCGCTTCAAAACCGCCTTCGTTAAGCTACTTGGACCATTCGGGCATGAAGCGCGAATGGTAAAGTTTTTATGGCCGAAGGATATTGCGTTAAGTGCAAAGCCAAAAAAGAGATCGCCAATGGCGTCGAAGAAGTAATGAAGAACGGGCGCAAGGCAATAAAGGGCAAATGTCCCACGTGCGGCACCGTTATGTTCAAGATTTTGGGCAAGGCCGCCGCCGGCGAGACGCGTCCAGCCAAGACCGAAGCTCCGTCATCAACCCCAACCCCAACCCCGTCCAATACTCCGGCCACAGGTTAATATGGTTTCATCACAGCTCGCCTATGTCATCATCACGCCGTATTCGCTTTATAAATCCCGCACAGGCGGTGTTTTAAGCCGGCTCATTTCCCGTACGGGCTTGGAACTCTGCGCCATGCGCATGTTCGCCCCCAGCCCCGAACTGGTCAGGGAATATGCCGAAAACATTATTTCCGCGCACGATTCCCAGGACCGCAAAATCCAGGAACTGCTTAAGGAATATATTCTTCATAACTTTTCGCCCGACCCAAAGACCGGCCGCCGCCGTCGTGTCATGATGATGCTTTTTCGGGGTGACGAAGCGGTCCGCAAAGTCCGTGCTGTCGTCGGTAATTTGAGCCCGGAACGCCGCATCAGCGGCGAGACCATCCGCGGCACCTACGGCGACCTCATTACCGACGACGAAACGGGGCAGGTCCGCTACTTTGAGCCTGCCGTGCTGGCTTCCCCCAACGACGCCGAGGCCCAGACCAAGCTCAAATTATGGTCGCGGTATTCCGACACCGACGGCGGCGTTCTGGATCAGGTCATTACCTATCCGCCCGGCGAAACCCCTGAACGCACTTTGGTGCTCATCAAGCCGGACAATTTTCGGTTTCCCACCGGCCGTCCCGGCAACGTCATCGACTTTTTTTCCCGCACCGGCCTCTACATTGTCGCCGCGAAGGTCCTGCACATGAGCACGGCGCAGGCAATGGAGTTTTACGGTCCCGTGCGCGAATTTCTGCGCTCGAAACTGAATGATACGATCGGCAGCCGCGCAAAGGAGATTCTGGAAAAGGAACTTGGCTTTAAGATTCCCGCTGAGCAGCAAAAAGTGCTCGGGAATACGCTCGGGCCCATTTTCGGCGATAACCAATTTGACAACATTATCCGATTCATGTCGGGACGCGCGCCGACCGAGGTTGCCGACGATCAGGACGCCAGCCAGCCTGGTACCGAAAAATGCGTGGCCCTGGTGTATGAAGGCGTCAATGCCGTGCGCAAAATTCGGGACGTCCTGGGCCCCACCGACCCGTCCAAGGCGCCTCCAGGGTCGATTCGCCGCGAATTTGGCTCGACGATCATGGTCAATGCCGCCCATGCCAGCGATTCGGCCGATAACGCGCGCCGCGAGATGGGTATCATTCAGATCGGGGACAACATTTTCAAGCAGGTCATCGAAGAGACGTACGGAAAGCAGTAAAAAACCGGATCTCAAATCGTGTATCCGGTCCGTGAACCGAAGGAGTCTCTCGCCATTGCCAACCATCGGCGGGTAAATCTCTCTCCAGGTGGTCGCGGTGCAAACCGCCTATCCTTTTGATGGTTGCTTCCACAGGTACCGAAACAGGATCACTCGCAATGCCGCGGCCAGGGGAATGGCGAGAACGCCCCCCAGCAGCCCGCCCAGGAATGTTATGCCGATCAGGACGGCGACGATGATGACGAGTGGGTGCAGCCCAACGCGATTGCCCATGATGCGCGGAGAGTAGAAAAAATTTTCCAGCGATACCACCACCGTGAAAACGACGAAAATCATGAGTGGGTGGAACCAATCCGCAAACTGCAGGGCGGTAAGTATCAGCGAGATGATGAAACTGATCAGCGGACCGAGGAAAGGAACCATGGTCAGAAGCATGCACAGAAAGCCCAGCAGAAAGGCGTAGTCAAGGCCGATCGCCAAAAAACCGATCGTGTAGAGCACGCCGCTGCAAATGGCCACCAGAACCTGGCCGCGGAAAAACGCGATCATATACCCGTTAATCGCATCGATAATAAAAATCATTTCTTCCTTCGCGCGCGAATCGCGAAGAGGCAGGTAATGCGTCCAGTTGGCCCTGATCCATCTTTTTTCCCGCAGGAAATAGAATGAATAGACGGGAATCAGAATGAGCGCCACCAGGACGTCAATGAGCGCCGTTGCCTTGACCAGTTCTGAAAGCACCCACGAACCGACTGTCGAGGCCGCTTTTTCGAACCAATCCGTCGCGGAAGCAATGATTCGATTGTGAATCTGGCCGGCGGGTTGGGAAACGGTCGATGAACTGGGCTTTGCGCCCGACGATTCGGCTGAATTGGTCGAACCGGACGAAGAATTGACTGGTGGCGCGTTGGTACTTGGTTTTTGGGACGCTGCCGAAGCCGCCTTGGTGGCCCGATCGGCCCATTCGGAAAACCGCTGCTCCACCCAGGAGGCGTAGTCGGGAGCGTTTTTGACGAGCTTGCGCGATTCCTTGACCATTTGGGGAATGACGCTGGCCAGGACGCCCGAGAACACGCAAAACACCACTACAAAAACAATCGTGATGCCCCAGGTGCGCGTGATCCCCCGCCGTTCCAGCCAATTGACCGCCGGGTCAAACAGGTAGGCCACGACGACGGCGATGGCCAGCGGCCAAAGGACCGGGCTGAGCAGGTTTAAAAATTTGCCGATTCCCCAAACCGCGCCGACAAGAATCGCGACGCTAAGCGCAATGGAAAAGGTCGTCAGGGCAAACCAAAATACTCGAACTTGTGTATCTCCGGGTGGCTTCATGTCGGTTGTCCTTGCGCATGAATTTCAAGTGGCGGCCGCGAAATGTCAACTGCAAGCCGTTGGTGTGACATTTGCAAAAGCAGGGGGCAGGCGTCTTCCCACTAACGAAACTTGAGGTTGGAATGAAAAAGCGTTACTGTAGCCCCCGGAACGATCAGGTTCCATAAACAACAAAACAAAAAGGAGAGATCATGAAACGAAAGGCATCAGCCGTTTGGCGCGGCGCATTAAAGGACGGTAAAGGAACAATTTCGACAGACAGCGGCACCCTCAAAGACACGCAATACTCATTTGCCACGAGATTTGAGAGCGGCGTCGGCACAAATCCGGAGGAACTTATCGCCGCCGCGCACGCCGGATGTTTTGCAATGGCTTTTTCCGCCGAATTGGGAAAAGTCGGCCTCACCCCTGAAAGCATTTCGGCCACAGCGACAGTTTCTCTGGAGAAAACAAACGAAGGATTCACGGTCACCGAATCGCACCTGGACGTGACAGCCAAAGTGCCGGGAACCGACCGTGCCAAGGTCCTGGAAATTGCCAACGCGGCCAAGGCCGGCTGCCCGATATCGCGATTGCTGAATGCGAAAGTGACGATGGAAGCCAAGGTTTTATGAACCGCTGGCAGCCTGTCGAAAGCTGATCGGGCCGCGTCACGGTCAAAATTTTGTAAGCTCGCCTGACACGCCGGCCGCGGGATGTTCTCCTGCGGTCCGGACGTGTGATGTTTGTGTGTTGAGAGTGCAACTCTGCACATCATTGTGTAATACGCTGCGCTCAACTCCGCACTCAGCCGGGGATTGTTTCCATATCGTCACAACCCTTTAACGTTCTTGCCATTGCGAATGGCCTGTTTTCGGCTGATTTTATGAGGCGTGGCTCCGCCAATTATCTTAATTGTGGATGATGAAGGCGATTTCATTGAACTTGTGAAATTTCGCCTGAGCTCCCTTGGATGCGAATTTCTAGTGGCCAATGATGGCGTGCAGGCCTTGAGCCAGGCGCGGCAGTTCAAGCCCAACCTGATCCTTCTGGACATTTTGCTGCCGGACCTGGATGGTCTGTCTGTCTGCGAAATTCTGAAGCGCCAGCCCGCCACCAAGAAAATTCCCATTATTTTTATGAGCGCGCTTTCCGCGGGCGTCACCAAGAAAACTGTGGTCGTCCAGGCGGCGGATTTTTTCACCAAGCCATTGGACCTGCCCCGCCTGGAGCGACGGGTGGAAGAATTGTTGAATGGCCATTAAGACTTAAGGTTTGGGCGGTGGGCCGCCCAAACCGGGATGCCTGTGCTCCCCAATCGTTCCATTAAATGACCCGCAATACCTCGGCTCATCTCGCCGTGCCGAATTATTACCAATTATATGCGGGGCCTCCGGGACTTTGTTTTAGCCGCGGAATCATATATGGATTTGTATTCGGATTCGAGCGGGATGACCGGGGCCGCGGTCTCGGTCTGCCACCTCCACTGCGAGTTCCCGGGGGAGGAGGAACGACGACCACTGGCTGCGTCGGCCCCTGACGTATGGACCGGTAACGAACATTCGGTGTGGCATGACTCTGCCAATTGGGATGGCCATTCTCCCAGACGCTAAAACGACTCCTGCGCGACTGGTCCATCGGCATCCAAACGTTTCCCGGTCCCACATAATAATATCGGTTGCCTACCGTGCCCACGAATTGCCTCCCGTCCCAAACATAGCTCCCGGGAACCTGCATCATTGGCGGCGGCGCGGAAACAACCCTTGCTCCCGACGCCGCCCAGGGATACGACAGAGGAAACGCAATTCCCATCGCGGCAACGAAAATGATGGACCTGAACTTAGCTTTCATATTTCGACTCCTTTTCTGCGCGGGGCTTCGCGGCGGGTCGGGTATATTCCGTCTCGCATCAGGCGTGCCAGACCGCTTGCAAAACGCGCAAGCCTTCCAGCGTGGGTTGAACATGTCCCGCGCGTGAGCAACGGGATATTCCGCGATTCGCAATCCGCAATCGGCAAATAGCAATCCGCAATATGGTTATTCCTTGAAGTCACGGCGGCTCGCGGGTACTGGTCCGCGATTATGAAAAGGTTTGCGAATGTGTTTGCACGGGTAGCTGTATCGAAGCCAGGGCTTCACCCAGGGACGATATTGCCGCACCAAGCAGGACCACGTCCTTTAACAGAAACTGGCCGGGATGCGCCGAAAGAGCAGGGAAACCACCAAGGCTGGGCTCCCAACCCGGAGTCGAAAAGAGAAAAGACAGAGTGGTCAGGAACATCAGTACCGCGCCGGCGCTGCCAATCGCGCAAGCCCACGGGGACAACGCGCGAAGAGCGATCAAAACCGCGATGGAAATCTCAACAGCCCCCAATCCATTGGAAAACTGCTGCACCGTCCACAGGTGATAATTCCAGGAGAGTAGAGGACTGTGTGCGACTAGCGGTTGGATGCCCCTGGCCTCGTATGAGGTGAACTTCATGCATCCGATCCAGGCGATGACGAGCACCAGTCCGTAACGAAGTACAAAAAAACCAAGAGCTTGTATTCGCGACCCAATATCCTCGAGAGGATTTGGAGGGGCCAATTCAGAATTGTCCGTGGCATTTGGGACTCCGGGTTCTCCAGCCCGATGCCGTCGAGTCCAGCCACGACCAATGGTCGATCTTTGAAAATTCATAAAACAATTTGTTGCGTATTCCACATCTCAAGACCTGATCTCCACTTTCACGTTTCATTATGACTTTCGCTAGATGCGTGCCAACGTCTGAGAGCGACGGTTCCCGGCACTATCAATTTAGCGTCATGCACGCGTGCCCGTCGCCGAATGCCATTTGAGCCGATGTGGCCCGAATTTGAATCCACGAAACACGCAATCCGCAAACTTCAATTCGCAATCCGCAATGTTGTTATTCATTAATTGTTCGCCTATTGTCCAATCATGGCGGGTGGGCAAACACATCGCGGCGCCGCTCCAAAGGATGAACGGCTCTTTGCGGCGGACCAGATCGGGGTGATGCGCACGGCGGCAATAGACCTGTGCTGGCTTTTGGACCGCGATTATGCCGCGCGCTCGGCGATCGAGTTGGTTGGCAATCGTTACAATTTGGTCAGCCGGCAGCGCATGGCTCTTTCCCGTTATGCCTGCTCGGTCGAGGATGTCCAGCGCCGAATACGACGGCGCGTGGAACCCGCGGAAACGCGCGGCCAGGAACTTTGGCTGGACGGCTATAATATTCTGACCGTCCTGGAAAGCGCGCTGGCGGGCGGCATCGTTTTGACGGGGCGCGACGGTTGTTGCCGGGACATTGCGGGCATTCACCGCCGATATCGCAAGGTCAATGAAACCATCCCTGCGCTGAATCTGGTTGGAGAAAAGGTGTCGGCCCTGGGCGTGGGACTTTCCCGTTGGCTGCTGGACCAGCCCGTCTCCAATAGCGGACGCCTCAAAACCCTCATACTCGAAACTGCGCGCATCGCCGGGTGGCCCATGGAAGTCGAATTGACATTCAGCCCCGATCATCTCCTTGCCCGTACCAATCATATTATCGCCACGTCCGATGGCATCGTGCTCGACCGATGCCGCCGATGGGTGAATCTGGCCCGGCTCATTATTAGCGAAAAGATCCCGGGGGCAAGGATGGTGGATTTATCGCCGGAATCTGCTCTTTGACGAATCCGGCGTAAATCCTCCGCTTGAACCTTAAACCTGGAACGCGCATACTTAACTCTTTGTCATGCGTTGGACACAAACACTCATTCCGACTCTGCGCGAGGCGCCGGCTGATGCCGAGATCCTGTCGCACAAGCTCCTGTTGCGCGCCGGCCTCATCCGCAAACTCGCCGGCGGCGTTTACACCTTTTTGCCGCTGGGACTGCGCTCACTCCGCAAAATCGAGCAAATCGTGCGCGAGGAAATGGACCGGGCCGGCGCCATCGAAGTCCTCATGCCCGCGCTCCAGCCGCCCGAAATCTGGCAGCAAAGCGGGCGATACGAAACCGCCGGCGACGTGTTATTCAAGGTCAAAGACAACGCCAGCCGCGAATGGGTCTTGAGTCCCACGGCCGAGGAGGTCATTACCGGAATCGCTGCCGGGGAGATTTCGTCCTATCGCCAATTGCCCAAAAATTTTTACCAGGTCAGCATCAAATTCCGCGATGAAATCCGCCCGCGCTTCGGCCTGATGCGCGCCCGCGAATTCATTATGAAGGACGCCTACAGCTTCGACGTGGACGATACTGCGGCGCAGGCCAGCTATCAGAAAATGTATGACGCCTATGCGCGCATTTTCGAGCGTTGCGGCATGAAAACATTTCCTGTCGAGGCAGACACCGGTGTCATCGGCGGCAAATACTCGCACGAATTCATGGTGCCGGCCGAAACCGGCGAAAACGAAGTCGTCTATTGCGAAGCCTGTAACTATGCCGCGAATATTGAGAAGGCGACAAGCGCCCTGGCGAAGGCTGGCGTGATTGGCGGCGAAGTTCCGATCGAAAAATTCGCCACGCCTGGCGTCGTGACGATTGAAGCCCTGTCAAAACCGCCTTACAACGTCGCGGCGGAACAGCAAATCAAGACGCTCATTTATCTCGCCGACGGCAAACTGGTCATTGTCCTGATGCGCGGCGATGACCAGTTGAATGAAGCCAAGTTTGCCGGGAAGCTCGGCACGACCGTCTTTCGTCCCGCCACCGCTGAAGAAATCTTCGAAGCCACTGGCGCGCATCCCGGCAGCCTGGGGGCGGTCACATCCACGCGCAAAAAGCCGGATATCCAGGTATTTGCCGACGAGCGATTGAAAGGCGCGAACGGCATGACGACTGGGGCGAATGAAGATGGTTTCCATTTGCGGAATGTTTCCGTCGAGCGCGATATCAGGGTGTCCCAATGGGCGGACTTGCGCACCGTGCGCGCGGGAGAAAACTGCCCGACCTGCGGCAAACCATTAAAAATTCGCCGTGCCATCGAAGTTGGCCACGTATTTAAGCTGGGGACAAAATACAGCGAGAAGTTCAACGCCGCGTATCTGGATGAAAAAGGCACCCGGAATCTATGCTTTATGGGCTGCTACGGTATTGGCGTCACCCGGACGTTGCAAGCGGTGATCGAGCAGTGCAACGATAAGGACGGCATCATCTGGCCGTTGAGCGTGGCGCCATATGAGGTTTGCATCACGCCGCTGAACGTGGACGCCAATAGCGAGACCATGAAACTGGCCGAAAAAATTTACTCTGAACTCACCGCGCGCGGGGTCGAAGTCATTTTAGACGACCGCGATGATCGGCCCGGCGTGAAGTTCAAAGACGCGGACCTGGTGGGTTTTCCCATTCGCGTCGGCATTGGCGAAAAATCGCTGGCCAAAGGCGAAGTCGAAATCAAGCCGCGTGGCGGCGCGGTCCAGCAAGTGAAGATTGAGGAAGCGGTGGACAGGGTGGTCGAATTAAAAGGCAAGAATTAATAACCGACCAGGCGCAGCCACAGTCGCGGAGCGACAAGGGAAAGTAGCCAGACACGGAGTGTCTGGAACCGCCAGCTAAGAATAATTTTGTCCTGAAGGGACAATGGAAACGCGCACAAATTTCCCTCCGTCCCTTTCAGGACGGATCGGCCTTGGGCCTCGAACCAGACACTCTATGTCTGGCTACTTTCCGGTTGTGCCTCCGGCACGAGAGTAACGCGACCATTTCCCATCCGCTTCAATGCTCTTCCCGCGCCACAGCGAAGCGCCGACTGGTCAACGTCCGCCGGGGATTTTGCCCAAATGGAAGATAATAAAGCCGTGAAGAAATTGGCGGATTTCGGCGATTTGTTTGTCCGTGGGCTTGACGCTAAACAGCGAGGCAAAATCCCGTTGCAACATCGCTTCCACGATTTTCTTTGTTCCTGGCTGGAGTTTTGCGTCGGTCCAGTCCGGCTCAAGGCCAAGCTCGACGAGCATTTTTATCTCAAACGCCAGGACTAATTGGGGCGCGGGTTCGTGCGCGCACAATGATTCCAAAAATCCCCGGAAGAGTTCAAAGACCTCAGGCAATGGTGTTTCCTGTTCAGTGGCCTGGACGATGAACTTCGCCGCGTAAACCGCCTGCCGCAACTTGTCCACATCGAGCCGAAGGGCGGCGTTTGTCTGGCGCAAGTTGACTTCGCGCAATGCGTGCAAATCGCTGCTTCTGCTGCGCGTGAAGGAAATGTCCGCCTCGTAGAATAAATCCAGCTTGCCCGAAAAGGGAGATTTTGGCCGTCGCGCTCCTTTGGCTGCCGTGGCAAACCGGCCAAAAATCGGGCTGAGCCAATGGACGATGAGACTCGTTTCAGTAAGCGGCAGCGTTCGCAGAATGATACCGGCGCCGGATTCGATCATCGTTCGAGGGATAGCGGTTGTTGTCCCACTTCCGTACGCGGCAACCGCGATATCGGCAGTCGTTCCTGCGAGATCGCCCCGATGCTGATGATGTATTTGAAGCCGTCCTCGACGGACATATCCAATTTCATGACCTTCTCTTTCGGTACGATGATTAAAAAGCCGCCGGTTGGAATCGGCGTTGTGGGAATAAAAATACAAACGCAACTTTTACCGGTTTTGTCAAAGACCTCGTCTGCGTGTTCGCTGGTAATGAATCCAACCGAATAGATGCCTTCACGTGGGTATTCCACGAGCACCACAGTTTGGAAGGAACTCTTTTTGCCGGACGTGAACGCCTGGTCCACCTGTTTAATGGTCCCGTAAATCTTGTTCAACACGGGCACGCGGAGCATGAGATTATCCGCGAAATCGATGAGCCGTTTGCCGATGTAATAGCGGGCGAAAATGCCGATCAATGTGATTGCCACCGCGGCCATGACGATGGCGACCAAACTCCAATACCAGTGAATGGCGCCCTCTTTGTCATGAGTGACGCTGGCGGGCAGGAAGAAAAGCAATGAATCCGTAAAACTCGCCACGGTGCCGAACAGCCATTTGACGACAGCCAACGTCAACGCGCCCGGGAGAATGACAGCCAGTCCGGTGAAAAAACTCGCGCGCCATCGGGCAAAGAGGCTTTTGTGTTCCATAGGATCAATTAAAAAGGAAAAACGAAATTCAGACAAGGTTGAAGCGTTGAAGCGGTTTCGAGAAGATGAGGAAGGCAGCGAGTGAGCATCTGTGAGTTGAAGTTGAAAATCGTGTTACATTGTTACATCGTTGAGTTGCAATGGCTTGCGGTGTTACACAATTTGTTACACGCTGTTACATTTCATATACTGCTGATTGTAAACATCTTACGGTGTTACATTAACGATAACGTTTCGGGCGAGAGCGAAGCGTTCGAACTTGCCGCATGGGCACTCCCAGGACGCAAGCGCGAAATCGAGGGTTCATGACTTCGATGCGCGATTTGAGAATTGTTTCAACGTTTTGACTTTTCGACAATTTTTCGAACCAGTCGATTCTCCTCGCGCTTCATCTTCTTGCGCGCAACGGGTTCCAAATCATCGTGGCCGGTCAGGTGTAAAATGCCGTGGATTTCGTAGCGGACCACTTCGGAAAACCAATCTGTCTCGAATACTTTGGCTTGTCGCTCGGCTTCCGGGATACAAATGAAAATTTCGCCGTGAATCATGGCAGGGACATCGCTTTTCGCAAGTGGCGCTGCCACCGATGTCCGCGCCGCAACTCCGTGGTCGGATGATCTACCGCGAATGTTCCGCCCGCTATACGGGCGGGGACGGCGCAGCGCGCCTTCCCTACCTTGGGAATCCGAATAGTCGAAAGTGATAACATCCGTGGGCCCTTCGTGTTGCAGAAAGTTCTCGTTTATTGAGGCCATCTCCTTCGCGCCAACGAGGACGATTCCCAGTTCCGCTTCTTCTATCTTCAGCTCTGAAAGGACGGTCTCCGCGATTTTCTCAAGCGATCGCAAGTCAATTTTGCGGCCGCGTTGGCGGTTGGAAATGGAAATCATTTCGCGCCCCGGTGCTCCTCATACGCGGTAATAATTCGCTGTACGAGCGGATGCCGCACCACGTCGCGCTTTCCAAATTCGATAATCGCGACGCCTTCGACGTGCCGCAACGCGCGGTGCGCCTCGATCAGCCCTGAATTTTTGTGCGGCGGCAAATCAATTTGGGTTTCGTCGCCGGTGACCACCGCTTTTGATCCCATCCCCAGCCGCGTCAGAAACATCAACATTTGTTCGGTCGTGGAGTTTTGCGCTTCGTCCAGGATGATGAAGGCATTGTTGAGTGTGCGCCCGCGCATGTAGGCCAGCGGCGCGATTTCGATGGTGCCGCGCTCGGTAAATTTTTGGATTTCTTCAGTCGGCAGCATGTCGTACAGGGCGTCATGCAAAGGGCGCAAATAGGGCGTGATTTTTTCGTAAAGGTCGCCCGGCAAAAATCCCAGGGCCTCTCCGGCCTCCACCGCCGGGCGCGTCAAAATGATTCGTGAGACTTTGCCCTCGCGCAACGCGGATAGCGCCATCGCCACGGCCAGGTAGGTCTTGCCCGTTCCAGCCGGGCCTACGCCCAGCGTCACGTCGTGACCGCGAATGGCGTCGAGATACTTCTTTTGCCCGACCGTTTTCGCGGTGACGCCGGGCTTGCGTTCGTGCGTTTGGACGCGGTCGCTCACGAGGTCTTTCAACGTTTCGGCGCCTTCGTTTTTGATCACGGCCAGGGCATGGGCGAATTCGCGATTTCGGACGTGTGAGCCTGCTTTGATCAGGTTTTCCAGCGAAACGAACAGTTGTTTGGCCTTTTCGACGGCATCCGCGGGGCCTTCGAGCCGGATCCAGCCTTCGCGCGCCGTGGCCTTGACGCCCAGTTCTGCCTCGAGCGTCTGCAGATTGCGCGGCTCATGATTGAACAATTGCTGCGCCGCGCGCGCGTTTTCGAAATGTAAAGTTTCTGTGGCCATGATCAGGCTTTGTAAACGTCGTGTGTGCCGATGTCCACCGTGATAACACAGGCATCTTCAATGAAAAATATGGCGCGCAGGTCGCCTTCAATTTCTACCGCGTAGATTGTGCGCCCGTACCGTGCCGAAAGCCGGTGAATCTTGTGTATTCGCAATCGCGGGTCAAATGGGTTTTCTCTGAAAATTTTCCAAGTCAGGCGGGTCGAATCCTTCTGTTCGGGACTCAAATCGTAAAAACGTTCCCAAAAAGTCTCGGTTGCCTTATAGCGATAGCTCATTTCCGGCCGTGCGACGGCGGCGGCGTTTCCCTTAACACGGTCTCCATGTCCACAACCCGCCCGGCTTCAACGTCAGCCATGCCCTTCCTGAACGATTCCGGAATCCACGAATCGTCATGCTCCACCACGTATTTCACGACCTGTGCCCGTTCAGTCTCGGGCAGGTTTTTAATCTGTTCAATTATTTCTGTGGCGCTCATAAAAACATTCATAAACTAATCGATAACGATGGGGCTGGCAAAATCAAAACACCCTTGTTTACAGCCGATTCAACGCGCTCAACACCGCCCTGACCGATGCCAGTTCGATATTGGTATCCACCCCAGCGCCCCAGCGCGATTTGCCGTCGGCGGTTTTAATTTGAATATACGAAATGGCGGCGGCTTCTTCGCCCGAACTCAGGGCGTGCTCGCTATAATTTGTAATCTCAAAGCGCGAACCTGTCGTGCCCAGACCATGAACCAGCGCTGCGAGCGGACCATTGCCTTCGCCGGAAATTTCAACCGCCTTGCCCGCATTTGACAAGGACGCGCGGCACTTGACCATGCCGTTTTTGCTTTCCGTCGAAAACGAATTCAATTTCCAGGGCGAATCGCGTTCCACGTATTCGCGCCAGAACATTTGCTTCAGTTCCGTCCCGGAAACCTCGCGCCCAAGCCTGTCCACCTCGTCATTGGCGATGGGCCCGAACTCTCGCTGCATTTCCTTGGGCAATTCGATGCCGAATTCGCTTTCGAGCAAATAGGCGACGCCCCCTTTGCCGCTCTGGGAATTGACGCGAATGACCTCGCGGTATTCACGTCCGATGTCGGCCGGATCAATGGTGAGATAGGGTACATCCCAATGCGCCTGCGGCCGCTGCTTCCATTCGCCCAATCCTTTGCGAATGGCGTCCTGGTGCGACCCGCTGAACGCGGTGAACACCAATTCACCGGCGTACGGGTGGCGCGGGTGCACGGTCATACCGGTGCACCGTTCGTAGACCTCGACAATGGAATTTAAATTTGAAAAGTCCAGGCCGGGATCGATGCCGTGCATGTAGAAATTGAGCGCCACTGTTACGATGTCCAAGTTCCCGGTGCGTTCACCGTTGCCGAAGAGCGTGCCCTCGACGCGTTCGGCGCCGGCGAGCAGTCCAAGTTCGGTCGCCGCCACGCCCGTGCTGCGATCATTGTGCGTGTGCAGGCTCACGATGACCGAGTCCCGCTTTTTAATGTTGCGGCACATCCATTCGATCTGGTCGGCATAGACATTCGGCATGGCCACTTCCACGGTGTCCGGGAGGTTCAGGATCATCTTTCGCTCCGGCGTGGGCTGCCACACGTCTATCACGGCTTCCGAAATCTCCTTCGCAAACTCCACTTCCGTTCCCGAAAAACTCTCGGGCGAATATTGGAACATGACCTCCGTGCCTTTGAGGCGCGGCAATCGTTCCTTGATCCATGCGGCTCCGCGCACCGCGACTTCGATGATTTCTTCCTTCGATTTTCCGAAGACCACCCGGCGTTGTGCCGGCGACGTGGAATTATACAAATGGATGATCGCCTTTTTCGCGCCGATCAATGATTCGACGGTGCGCTCGATTAAATCTTCGCGGGCCTGGACCAGGCACTGGAGCCAAACGTCCTGCGGCACCCGGTTTTCCTCGATGAGCCGGCGATTAAATGTGAATTCCGTGTTCGAGGCCGAGGGAAAGCCCACTTCGATTTCTTTGAACCCGATTTTTACCAGGGTTTGGAACAGCTCAAGCTTTTGCGAGACGTTCATGGGCACGGCCAGCGCCTGGTTGCCGTCGCGCAAATCCACGCTGCACCAGATCGGCGCGCGGGTCAGGACGCGTCCGGGCCATTGGCGCTCGGACAACGGCACCGGCGGAAACGGACGATACTTTTTTGACGGATCCTTTTGCATGTTTCTTTCAGTTATGGCGGTGGCGCTTTTGGTCCAATGTGATGAAACACAAAACCCCACCGCCGGGTTGGCGATGGGGTTTGATAAAACGTTGAATGCAAATCAGAACCCGACCGCCGTGCGACACAGCAGCAGCAGAAGCAGATTCAAATTTAGGTTGCGATTCACCGGATAACACTATCAAAGCCATGTGCGAAGGTCAAATCCTAAGTTTTTCTATGGGCCGCGCGCGAATTCTTCACCGCTTCAATTTCAGTGTGTCCGTCGTCCATATCGTGAGCAATCCCACGAATCCGCCAACCAACAGAACGCTCACAGCCACGCCCGCGCTGCTTTCGTATTGGGGCAGGAATTGAAGAGTAAGGGCGCCGATGGCCGGGCCAATGCAATTGCCCATGCCAATGGCC
This sequence comes from uncultured Verrucomicrobiae bacterium, assembly GCA_963845665.1. GTDB lineage: Bacteria > Verrucomicrobiota > Verrucomicrobiia > Limisphaerales > UBA11358 > UBA11358. Next base: position 102,563 of record CAWJTA010000003.1, on the reverse strand, counting down.
GCTTCGTGGATCCCGCCGTGCTCGCCTCGGGTGTCCCCGCCAGCATCCATCGAGTAAAAAAGTGAGGAATAATAAATCAAGCCGATCGCCGCCCCCAGGAAGATTTGCGCGATGATGAGCACGACCAGGTTGGGCGCCATGACGATGGTTGCAAACGAAGCGATCAGAGTAACAAACGCGGCCGCGAGCCAATGAAAACGGTAGTGCCAGCCCGTCCATTGCCAAAGCACAATAAAGGCGGCCACTCGGACGAAAAACCAAAGCGTGCACACGAAACCCGCGAGCATAGGCGATAGATGAAATTTCGCAGCGATGCCGGGAATGGTCGCGATGAGCGTCTGAATGGCGATGTACGCGAATGGATTGGCCAGCCAGGCCATGCGCAGAAAAACCTGGGCGCGCGGCGAGGCTGCATGGTGTGGTTCGGGCGGCGGCGCCTGCCCCGCGGTTGCCAGGACCTCACGGGCCATTTCCGCCGACTGTCCTTGCAGCCAAAACGTCAGGGCCAGCATTCCCACAATAATTGCCAGCGGCAAAATAAATATGATTTGATAACCAAAAACCTTGATAAGACTGCCCCCCGTGAAATAGGCCAGCGCGGCAGTCGAGGCCCAGACGACGTTGTAAATGCCGACCATGCGCGGCAATTGTTTCGCCGTTTCGCCGTCGCTCGTGAACGCTTCAAGGGTGGGCCAGATAAAACACATCCCCAGCGTAAAGGCGATGGCGACGACGACTTCCGCCCAGGCGCACCTCCAAAGCAAATTCAACGTGAAGCCCGTCGCGAGGGCCAGGCCCATGGTGATGTAGCCGGTTTTGAGCGCAGCGAAATAGCCGCGCCGCTGGGTAAATTTTCCGGTCTGCCAGGCGGCAATGGCGTAGACCAACCCCAGGGTCGCCGCCAGCTCAAGGTTCCGTTTGTTGCCGAAACCGAATGCATCGCGCATCCAAAAATAGAGATAGTTGAAGTAAAGAACCGTTGCGAAGGAATTTAATCCTTCCAGCGTGAAGACGGTGAATTTGATTCGTTGGCGCGGGGTCATCGCAATGCCGAAACCTCTTCGATGGCTTTGCGGCAGTACCATTTCACCGCATCGGACATCGGTGGTGACAGTGTGTCCAATTCGGCTGCGGAACACCAGCGAATGTCGTGATGTTCGGCCTCGGCGCATTTGACTTCGGCGCTCGATGCAGGACGCGCCCAATAAATCATTCCAACGTGTTCGTGCGTGTCCGAAATGCGATGAATGTCCAGGAAGCGCGGCGCGATCAGCGCGCGAGTGCCGGGTGAAGTCGTGGGAGGACGTTCCCCGAGCAGTTCCACGTCCAATCCGCTCTCCTCCTTCGCTTCGCGCAAGGCCGCCTGTTCAGGGTCTTCGTCCAGCTCGATGTGCCCGCCCAGCGGAAGCCATTTGTCGAGTTTGCGATGATGAATCAGCAATATTTTGCCGCGATGAACGACAAAAATCGCAACCGTAAAATCAATTTTTTCGTGAATGTGTGCCATCGGAAATTGGATTGTTGGATAAGTGGATTGTTGGATAAACCAAACATTGGATGAATGGATTATTGGATAAATGGTTTGATGGGCGGTCGTCATCCCGCGTGTAAGCGGGGCGATGTCGTCGGACGTTGTATCGGGGACATTCCGCGCGCTTTACGCGCGGTGACGGCCCAGCGGGCCGTCCCTACCATCCACAAATCCAACAATCCATTAATCCATTTAGTAATCATAGAGCCCCTCATCCTTCGTATACCCGCCTCCGCCGCCGGCTCCGCCCATCATTTCGCCGAAAAGGTCTCCCATATCGGCTTCAATTTTTTCCGGGTCTTCACCGGCTTCAAGGCGCTTGATCGCCGTTTCAAATTCTTTGGGGACCGATCCTGAGGGCAGGAGGTCTTTCATCTTGCGCATCATGTGCGCCATATGACGGGGATTATTTTCGTCCAGGTGTTCCATGTCCCGTTCCATTTCTGCCATGGCCCGCGCCACCCTGGGATCGTCGAAATCGGGCGCGTCCGGTCCCGCATCCGGTCCGGCGGGTTCTTTGAGATTTCGCGACATGGCGAAGCGGCTCATTTGTTTCTCCAGTTTTTTGTTGCCGCACTTCGGGCAAGCCGGCAGGCCGCCGGGTTCGACCCGCTTTGAGAGGAAGCTGTAGATTCTCCGGCATTTCGGACACGCAAATTCGTAAATCGGCATGGCTCAAATATAGCCAATCATTCTCAATTTTTTAAATTTTAATTTGGCGGCCTGGAATTATGTGCTTCCGTGAATAGTCAAAACCGTAGCGCAGGTTTCCAAACCTGCTGTATCGCCGATTTCCAAATCGGCTGTTCGTACGATGTTGTGCGACTGGCAGGTTTGGAAACCTGCGGTACAACTTTATCTGCCTCGAGAGTCAGTTAGATTCTTATTCCAATAAGCCGGGCAGCACGCACAATGCCTGTCGCGGAGCGACAGTGGAAAGTAGCCAGACACGGAGTGTCTGGTCACGAATCCCCCGATTCATTCCATCCTGAAAGGACGGCAAGCCGGAAGGAAAGCGGCGTTTAGTTGGAATATTTGTTCCATATCGTCACCGCAATCAGGACGACGATCATGCCGACAAAGAGCCATGGATGTTCGTGAAAAAGGCGGCCTGCTGCGTGGCCATGGGCGCCAAATGCGAAGATCATTTTACGCTCGCTTTCTCGGTTTAGGTTGGCCGAAGTATGGACTGCCTGGTTGGTCCATTTGAGGTCATATTCAACCATCAACAAAACCGCGTAAAGGCATTTTCAGCCGCGTATAAAACGTTTGACGGAACACGGATTGAGGCGTTTGTTTCAAAGAAAGGAAAGGACATATGAGACCAACAGACCTGATAGTAAATAATGTCGATAACCAGCACAGAAACGCGATTATGGCTCTCGCGGCGATCGTTGCATCATTGCCAAACGTGAATCAGATCGACCCCGAGGTGGTTAAGCAGAAGGTCCGGCAATCGAACTTGTTTGGCCAGCAGCTGCCGCCCGCCGTATACGCCGCCGCCGAGAGGATCGCGCTTAACATTTTGTCAAAAACTTGAAGCTGGCCTGGAGCGCGGCTGTGTGTGCGCAGCACACCAGCCGCAGCATGCGGGATGAAGGAAAGTTCCTCGTGTTTTTCCAAGCGTCGGTCGTGTAATGCTCGCCGCTGCGGCTGATCCCGCTCAGAGCGGGACACAGCCGCGCTCCGGAGACGGTTCATGGAAAGTCTCAACGATTTCTCAAATCGCGTATCATGGCCACCAACCGGGGTGGCAGGGACGGCGCGTTTCGCAAGTGGCGCAATGAGTATGGTCGGAAGTTCTACTGCGCATGTTCCGCCCGCTTTACGGGCGGTGACGGCGCAGCGCGCCATCCCTACCAACTCGGTTCATGGAGAGCCCCCTTTCGATTTTTTTCGCGTGCATTGGGACCATGGACCGGCGAATCCGCGCTTGCGTCCTGGAGTGTCCCGACGCGTCGGGACACTCCAGGACCATGTGGTGGTTCGAACGATTCATGGAGAGTCTCAACGATTCTCAAATCGCGCATGGAGGCCATGAATCCCCTTTTACGTAGCAGCGGACGTGAGTCCGCTCTGACTGTTTCACGGAACAATCATACGGCCTTGCTCGCTACCCAGACTAACCGATCACGGTTCATGGAAAGCCCCCTTCTGATTTTTTTCGCATGCATTGGGACCATGAACCGACCGGAGCGCGGCTGTGTCGAAGACCAGCCGCAGCAGTGAGCACGGCACGACCGACTCCTGAGAACACCGTGGTCCCTCTTCCATCCCGCGTGCTGCGGTTGGTGTGCTGTGCACACACAGCCGCGCTCCGGAGATGGTTCACCCGCTTTAACAGCCACTCCATTCATCGTTTGGTAACCTGATTTTTTCCTTTTATTTTAAGCAGAGACGGCAATGATTCTCCTATGCCTGAAACTCAGTCGTTTTGGATCAGATACGATGGCGAAGCCCTCGCGGACCACACGATTGATGTTAACGACCTTGCCCCCGCGCTGCTGGCGTTGCCGTCCTTGGTTCAGGAAGCGAACCGCATCGCCAACAACGATGGCTCGACAGTTTCAATCCGGGTAAAAGCGCCGTCGGCCGGCAGTTTCGAAATTTGGTTTTCCATCATTCGTGACGCTGTCGAACATCCGGTTGACTTTTTTAATTCGTCTGGCGTTAGCGCATTGGCAAATGCGACAAGTCTTCTATGGTGGGGAACAGCGACGGCTGCCGGAACGGCAACGGCATTGATCGCCTTTATCCGCTTCATGAAGGGGCGAAAGGCGGCAAAAGTCACCCAGATTGACGACAGTTTTGTCGAAGTGGAAACCGCCTGGGGCAGCATAAAAACTCCGACGAAAGTCTGGGAAATGTATCAATCGCCAACCATTCGCGCTGCCTTTTACCAGGTTTTGAGGCCACTGGAAAAGGACGGCGTGGAAAAAGTGGAATTCAACGGCCCGGCCGGGCAAACCGCGGAAGTTGAGAAAGAAGTGGTGAGGTACTATGTGCCGTCGCGCGAGGATGCGGAACCATTGCAGGACCTGCCTCCGCGGGAAACGTTTGTGAACGTGGTTCACATGTGGTTTCGCACCGGGAACAAATGGAAGTTCAGCGAAGGTGGAAATGAATGGTCGGCGGACATAAAGGACCAGGAATTCATCGAGTCACTGCTGAAGGGTGAGCAGACAATCGCAGCCAACGATTATCTGAAAGTGATCGTCAAACAAACGCAAACACTCTACGGCTCAACCATTCATTCGGACTACGAAATCCTGAAGGTTTTGGAACACAAAAAAGTCCCGCAACAAATGCCGCTGCCGACGGGTAATAATGGTTGAAAGGAAATGGCAGACCACATGCAAACCATCTCGATTGAATTAGTGCCCAGGAGTGTCACTGCTTTAGAGGAAGAGTGTCTCGCGATCAAGGCAAGGTTTCCGAGGCTGGAGATGGTGAACATCCCGGATATTTTGCGAATGCCACTTCGGAGTTGGGAGGCGTGCCGGATCGCAAAACGGTATTTTCGGCGGGTGATTCCACATCTCAGGGCCATAGATTTCTGCCTGACCAACACGGGCGATATTGAGCGGGCATTGGCCGGTTTCGATGAAGTCCTGATCATTTCGGGTGATCCCCCGAGGGATTTCTCCCGCCTGACTTACCCGACGACAAGCGTCGAATTGATCGCCTTCATAAAACAGCGGTTTCCACACGTCCGGGTGTTTGCAGGCGTAGACCCTTACCGCTGTGGACCCCGTGCCGAGTTGGATTATCTCAAGCGCAAGAAAGAGGCTGGAGCCGACGCGTTCTTCACTCAGCCATTTTTCTGTCTGCACCTGCTGGATGCATACGTCAGCATGTTGTCGTCTTACGAAGTATTCTGGGGCATATCACCGGTCTTATCAGACAAGAGCCGGAGTTACTGGGAGACCACGAACCAGGCGATCTTCGCCGCGGACTACCAGCACACAATGGAGTTCAATCAGAGCTTCGCCCGGGCGTTTTTGAGCCGGCTTTCTGGCGATCACTCGCACGCGTATTTCATGCCTATCCGCACCAACACTGTCGCGTATCTTGAAGGGATATTTGAGGCCGGACCTAACAAGGCGCTGCCAACCGGTCCCGCGCGTTCCGTGGGGTAGAAAGGGAAACCGTGGCAAAATCAAAAAAATCGAAACAGGAAAAGAGATTGGCGGAAACGATGCTGCCTAATTTGAGCGGCATGCAGTTTGACGATGCCGTAAAAGCATTTGCACAGTCCGCAACGGGGAAAAAGCAGATTAAGAAAGCGAGGAAACAATGAAAGCCGCTCGCTCAAAGGCTCTCGTTGGAATCGCCGTTGTCGCGTTGGTAATTGGTTCAAATGGATGCATGTCAACAACAGTAATTGACCGCGCGTCAAATGGATATCCAAACAAAGACGGGACTGTTTGGAATCAACCAAACCCCGGATATTACGCACTTTTGCCAGTAACGATTCCGGCCGATGTTGCAACATGTCCACTTCAAGGGCTTGTTTACGTCCTAATTGTTTCGGGAGCAATTCCGCTGGCTCCGGTTTCAAATTAAGACACTACCAAACGAGACACCATGAGCGAAACGACTTCCAGGATGGGCAGGCCCACGCTTCCAAAGAAAGAAAGGCGCTGGAAATTCATTTCCACACGAATCTCGCAGGCTGGCAAAGGACTGGCCACAGCCAAGCCGCCACAGGCTGCCAAAGCATCGACGCCAAAGAAGAAAAACGCAAAGCGGAAGAAGTAGGAAATCGATGAAGGCCACCACCCGCAACACACTGCTTTTGATTGCGGCAATCGCCCTCGCCCTTCTGACGATTCCCATCGGCTTTTGGTTATATATAGTCTATGAAACGAGCGGAATGCTCGATGAGTAGCACCGAATTTTCCGGGATTATATACTTCACAAACCCAATAGGCATTTGGCGCGGGTGTTCGACGTCGTTCATTTTTTCAACAATTTGTTCAAAATCACGATTCCGACAACGAGAGCAACCACAATAAGCTCGAACTCTCCTTTGCCCATCGTGTTAATATCGGGCCAGCCGAATGCGAAAACGACGATGTGGAATGGCGAGTTCATTTTAAGCGTGGCGGGCAGGGGTTCGCGGTCCGAAAAGTTGATTTCAAAATGCCCATTTCAAAAAATGGTAGAGCAAAATCCCGAATACGGCTCCAGTTAACAGGAACAGCCACTTTTTGATTTTCGGATTCACTTCTTTTTCTTTTTTAGGTTTATCCTGGTCGTCCATAATTAAGCGCGGCGAGCGGCAGCGAGTAGGCCACATGGATAGCAAAAGAGAGCATTTGAGGACAATGCTAAAACGGAAAGTCAGCAAAGCGATTGAAAATGTTCTCACTTACTGTCATTTTATGGGCTTGCCAAAAGGAATATACTTTAGAATCACGGGCATGAGCTTTGAGCTGGCCGGTAAAAGGCTGGCAGCAGCCAAGCCGCCACGGGCCGCCAAAGCACCGAAGCCAAAGAAGAACGCCAGGCGGAAAAAATGAAGCCGAGACAAAAATTGTGGATAGTTTGCATTGCAGTAATTTGGATTTCGGTTGTTTGGGACATAATTGACCAAGTCCTGTCCCACAGGGCATTCCATTTCCACGCCAATTACGCGTCAGCTGCTGTCGTGACTTTCGCGTATTGGGCATTTTACAGGTTGAAGAGCCCGAGTTAGGATTTTCGCCCTGCATTTGTGAAGTGCAAAAACCCGCCATGACGGCCAAGGAGCGAAAACTCATAATCTGGCTGATTGTTGCTGCCGCTATCGCAGGAGCTGTGCTGGCGCTTATTGTTCCAGCCGCAGTCCCCTAATAGGCGGGAAAGAGCGAATCTCCCCTACATTTGTTCCCGATTTTAACTAATAAAACCCAATCGCTCCCGTTTCAGCCGCATAAACATTGGGGATATTTCTGCCTACGTGAAGTACATAGTCCCGTCCCCATTCGGGATTTCCTGTCGAAGAATCTGAAAAGTTGACAACTGAATGTAAAACGGTAGAAATGAATTATGCCGAAAGCAATAGACTTCAGAATCACCGGGGTGACGTTTAGGGACGCACTCCGCAGGCTGGGCACGGTCAAGCCGGAAGCTTCAAAACCTGTCCCAAAGCGCATCCAAAAGCGCAAAAAACGGTAACATGCGTCTGGGAAATTTTAACCTTTTGCAGTCACGCGTCATCTGTTGGAGCTTGTGCGTGATGTTCTTACTTTTAACGGCAGGATGGGGATTGATTATCATTGGCGCTTCCAAAGGCATGGGGGACACCGAGATTTTGCTTTTGAAAATCATCGTTTCGCTTTTTGGATTGCAGGCCATTTGGTTTTTTATTTTAGCGGTCCGCCTTGGTAGGAATAGGCATAAAGGCTAAAAACACAGCATGAAACCCTTGATTTTATTGGCAATATTTCTGCGTCCGTGAAGTATATAGTCCCGTCCGCCCTTGTAACCAGTATTGGTGACTCGCGGGGTACAGGGGTTCTGTTACATTTACAGCATTGTTGATGCGACGGTTTGTCGGTGTTGTGTGTTGCGCCGGTAACGGTTTGCAGTAGCGCGAGTGAGCGCTTAGTTCTCATTGGGGAGCTGAATGTAGTGTTCAGCTCCCTTATTTTTTTGTTCCGATCCTGTTCATCCTGTAAATCCTGTCAAAAAAGGCCGAAAAATCCTTTGACGTGGCGCGGCAATATGTGTATATACACAACATGGCAGAGAAAACGGACCTTTCGAGCATGCGAAATTGCGTGTGTTTCAATCTCCGCCGCGTTTCGCGGGTGGTGACGCAATTCTACGACGCAGAACTGCGCCGGCATGGGATTCGCCCAACGCAAACGCCCATCCTGAACGCCCTCGACGCGAAGAGCGGCTGGAGCATGGAAGAATTGAGCGATTTCCTTGGCATGGAACGCACCACGCTGGTGCGGAATCTTCGACCGCTGGAACGCGACGGGCTGGTGAAGCTCGAGGGCGGCGGCCGCGGCAGTCGCGTGGAGTTGTCGCTGACGACAAAAGGCAAAAAGGAACTGGACGCCGTGCAGCCCGCCTGGCGTTCAGTCCAGAAATCGATCGTTAAGACCCTCGGCGAAGAGCGCTGGATTTCCATCCTGGCGGATCTCGAGCGAGCGACTCTGGCACTGGATAAATAATTTTTTAATCCTTCTCATCCTCGTCTCGCTTGAAAAACCAGAATTAATTTCCCCCAAAACATAAAAACCAAAGACCATCAACCATACTGTGTATATGCACACTACTGCACCTCAAATCGAAACTATGAACCTCAATCAAAGCGCGAAGACCGACCGGCACAGTTCTGGAATAACTAAAGTGGTTGTTTCCCTGCTGTTCCTGTGGTTTGCGTTTGTCACCTTCGTCGCCGGAGGCGGGCACCTTTCCGGGCCGCCGGGTACTCCGCCGATCGCTCTTTTGCTGTCGGTCGTGACTCCGGTCGTTGTCTTTCTCATTGCTTATCGAGTTTTCGCGACATTTCGTCATTTTGTCCTGACCTTTGACCTGCGCCTTGCGGCGGGGATACAGGCATGGCGGTTTGCCGGGCTGGGATTTCTTGCTCTCTACGCCAATGGCGTGTTGCCGGGCGTATTCGCGTGGCCCGCAGGCGTTGGCGATATGATCGTGGGCATGACGGCCCCGTGGGTGATGCTCGCTTTGATTCGGCGTCCGGAATTTGTTCGGAGCAAGTGGTTCCTTGCCTGGAACCTGTTCGGAATGTTGGACCTCATCTCGGCTGTGACCGACGGCGGCATGGCGTCGTTCCTGGTTCGCAGTGGCGGAATCAGCGCCGCGCCAATGACCCGGTTGCCCCTGGCGTATATCCCGGCTTACATCGTGCCCATTCTCTTCATGCTGCATCTCGCCGCGCTTTTTCAGCGGAGACGGGTTGTGCAGGGCGCACAACGTTGAGCGTGGCAGGGGGAACAGGTCGTCGATGGCACACTTGCAATTCTTCTTTGGGTCGCGCGAAGGACGCAAAAGGATGCGAAGAAATAAGAGCGCCCGTTTTCCTTCGCGGACTTCGCGATCTTCGCGCGACCCTTTAGCGGGAATGGGGGATGGTAGGGACGGCGCGTTTCGTAAGTGGCGCTGCCACCGCCGTCACCGCCTCCCGCAATTGCGGGACGGGCGGAACGATTCGAGTGCGCCGAGCGGAACGACGGTTCATTGAGAATTTCGACCTCCAGGAACTGACGCGCGTCAGGGCCATGAATCGGGGTGGGGACGGCTCGTCACCACGCTTCGCGGGGACAAGCTGTCCCCGCCCCTATCTATCGGCTAATGAAAACTCTCAAAAGCACGCCCCGTCGCGCGCCCTGTCTGACCGGCAGGTCAGCCCTACCAGGTGTGTCGCGGCCGGGGTTCGGCCCTCCCGGTTTCATGTTACCCATCAATTCATTCCCGCATGCGCTTCGCCTTTAATGCCCCGATTGATCAACAGCCAATTCGCGGGATAGCTCGTGAAAAATCCCAAAACTAATCCAATCTGCATCATGAACCAAAATATCGGTGAATTCGGTCCGGGACGTTGCTGAGGCATCAGAAGAAAATAAACCACGGCCATCCAACCGAACATGCCCACCTGAAATGCGACCAGCGAAATCAGGTCTGCCTTCGCGGCGTCCAAAAGCGCCTGGCGCCGGGAAATCTTTCTCATCCATCGAATTGGCAAATACTGAAATAGGACGCCAAACAGGTAGGCGAGAGTGAATTCGACGACATAATCCCCAAAAAGGGCCACGCCCAAAAACGTCAATCCCGTGAGGAATACGATCGGCGCGCCGAGGGCGTCGCCGACGACGCAACCGGCCCCGCAATGAGAGGTTGAAAGAAAGATCTGTTTCGCCAGGGCCGGCTCATGCCGATTTGCCGCTCCATTTTTGTCCTGTTCCATGCGGTGAGCATTTGCGTGTTTCATTTCTCCTTCTCCGGGCCGTCCGATCATTCGATATAACAGAAGTCCCACGATGGGGAAATAAAGGCCGGTAATCGGCCAGACGATGTTCATGATTCGCATTTGTTGCGGATGCCGGATGACTTCCGCCAGCAGCACAAGAGCGGTCAACCCGCCGAGTCCAAGAAAAATCCACGATATTATTTCGAGGCTGGACATTTTTTGCTCCCTGTTCTTCGAAGTCTCGCATTGGATGACTTTGGCGTCAAATGACCTGGTTTGACCATCTTTAGGGCCAAAGGCCCGGTTCATACCAGCCTCGGGCAACGCCCGAGGTCAAATGAGCGAGGGAATAAGCGCCAACGGCGCGATCCACCCTAAAGAGTCAGGCGTTCCAAATTCTTGCCTCTCAATTCACTGACGAGCGTGTCCCGGTTTTTCTTCGCGGACTTCGCGATCTTCGCGCGACCCTTTAGCGGGAATGGGGGATGGTAGGGACGGCGCGTTTCGCAAGTGGCGCTGCCACCGCCGTCACCGCCCGTAAAGCGGGCGGAACGATTCGTGTGCGCCGAACTGAACGACGGTTCATGGAAACTCTCAAGAACATCCGTCGCGCGTCCTGGCTGACCGGCAGGTCAGCCCTACCACGTGTGTCGCGGCCGGCGGTTCAGCCCTCCCGGTTTCATGTTACCCATCAATTCATTCCCGCAGTTTGGAATTTAGCTCCAACGGCCAGGGATGGTTTCCCTTGACATATGCGGATGTTTTAAGCTAAGACAATAGAGGTCAGTTTGACGGCGATCTTTGTTACAAGCCGGCCTCAACGATAAGCATAACAGTAACTTAGTCATATTATGAAAATCAAAAGTCCGGGATTGACGATCGGCGGAGTGTTTTGCGCAGGGCTTCTTGCAGGCAGCGGCGGCCACGCGCAGAACCTGTTTGTCACGTCTCTCAATACGACTTACGAATTCACTCCGGCTGGAGGGAAAAGCACGTTTGATTCGCCTGTTCCCGGGAATGGTTTGGCTTTCGGCCCCAATGGAGATCTATTTATGACTGAAGCTGACAACATCCTTGAATTTACACCTGGCGGAGTGCAAAGCACTTTTTTCGCAGGAACCGGTGCGTTCACCGGTATCGCCTTCAACGGCGCGGGCGATCTTTTCTCGGCGAATCATAATAATAGCGATATCTATGAATTCACGCCCGGCGGGGTGCAAAGTATTTTTGCTTCTGGAGTGAACGAGGCGGAGGGAGTTGCGTTCAACAGTGCGGGCGATTTGTTTGTGTCTGGCGGCAATCAAGGAGGCTATATCTATGAATACACGCCGGGTGGAGTGCAGACCACATTTACCACCGCGGTAGACAATCCGCTGGGGCTGGCTTTTGACAGTGCAGGCGATCTTTTTGAAGCGGATGCGGACAGTGGCAACATTTACGAATTCACCCCCAGCGGAGCCCGCAGCACCTTTGCCTCCGGGCTGTCTGATGTCACCGCGTTGGCTTTTAATACCGCGGGCGATCTGTTTGCAGGTCTGGGCAACCAGGGCAATGATATTTACGAGTTTTCGCCGGATGGCACGAAAAGGATCTTTGCCAACGGCGTGAGCGCACTTGGTTTGGCCTTTCAGGGTGAGACATTGCCGGTGCCGGAGCCCTCGGAGTACGCATTAATCGGGCTCGGATTGGCCGGCCTTGTGATAAGATTGTACAAAAAGACGGAAACGGTGTAAGCCAGCCCCGATTGGGTGGCGGTCATCCTGGCGACCGTGGTTTGGAGGTGACATCACTTTGAGATTGAATTTCGTCCGCGCTTTTGGTTTAAATTAAAGAGACGCGCAGTTAGCTCAGCGGTAGAGCACTTCCTTCACACGGAAGGGGTCGCAGGTTCAAACCCTGCACTGCGCACCATCCTCCATTTTCGACAGTTTCCTTGAATTTCGTTAAAATACTTGCAAGTCGCCGGAGCCAGTAGAAAATCACAGCAAATGCCCGCAGGGGGTCGTGGGCATGAGAGAATCAGAAATCCAATGAAACCGACAAAAGTCTTATTTAGCCCTCTCACGATCGCAATGGCTCTGCTTTCCCAGGCTCAGGCGCAACTCTATGTCGCGGCAGGCCCGGGAATTGAGGAATACGATATCACCACCGGAACGGCGATAAATGCCAACCTCGTGGACGCCCAGGCTACGTACGGCCTGGTGCTCTCGGGTAATACACTCTACGGAATCGATCCCAATGGTGGGCCTGTAGGCGAATACAACGCCACCACCGGAGAAACGATCAACGCCAATTTCATCCCGGCAGGCAGTCTTATTGGTGGGGAGGGTCTCGCGATCTCGGGCAACAGCCTCTTCGTACCGGGCCCGTTTATCATTGGCCAATACGACGCCACGACTGGCGCGGCAATCAACCCCGACTTCATCACGGGACTTCCAAACGACCCAGCCGGCATAACTGTCTCAGGAAACATCCTCTACGTTGCGAACGTCGGCAACGGCTTCGTGGGCAAATACGACGCTACCAGCGGAGCGGCAATTAACGCGAACTTCATCACCGGGCTGGCAGCCCCTTTCGGTCTGGCGGTATCGTGCAACAATCTCTTTGTTGTAAATAACGCCTCCGGCGTGGTTGGCAAATACGACGCCACGACTGGAGCGGCGATCAACCCCAACTTCATCACCGGGCTTAGCGGGCCGGAAGGCATCGCGATCTCGGGCAACAAACTCTTTGTTGCGCAATTCACCTCCGGTATCGTGGGTGAATACGACGCGACGACTGGCGCGGCGATCAACGCCAATTTCATCGTCGGAGTGAGCGGAGCGACTTTTTTGGCGATTGCGCCCGAAGCAGCGCCAACGATCAACATTCAAAAAGCGGTTTATCTCACGTCGACCAATCTATTGATCGGCTCAAATTACCAGGTCCAGGCCTCGACGGATTTAGTCAATTGGACCAACCAGGGAGCTGTGTTCACCGCTACAACCCGTTGTTGGCAAAGCACAAATTATTGGAATGTCGCCAACTGGAACCAGCTATTCTTCCGGCTGCAGCAGGTTCCTTGACCGCATGCGGCGGCCAACAATCCGAGGGGTGGCGCCTCTGGCCCGGATCATCATCTGTGAAAACTTCACACTTTGTCCTTGACGGCGGGGAGCGGATGTGTGAATGTTTCACACATGAATCCAATATCGTTGAACCAGAACGAACTCGAGACCCTGCGGATTCTTTGGGAAGAAGGCGAGCTGAAGCCGGCGGAAATCGAGGCCCGCTTTGGCTGGACAATTGAGAACGCCACGCTGAGGTCGGTGTTGGTCAATCTCGTGGAAAAGAAGCAGGCGCGCCGACGGCGGCAGGGCAAGGCCTACTATTATTCGGCTTGTGTCCCAAAGGCCACGATGTTGCAGGGCATGGTGGGAATGTTAAAGCGTGTCTTTGCGGCGGGCTCCAGCCAGGCGCTGGTGGCGCAATTGGTCGAAACGGGGGACATCAAGCCCTCAGACCTGAAAGCCATCCGCGAGGCGGCGAGAGGCGCCGTCGGCAAATCAAAAAGGAGCACACCATGAATACCCTATTTCAATTGGCGATCTCGCCATTGGGAAGCCTACTGTGGAAATGGACGCTGCTGCTCGCGTTGGGCTGGGCGGTGTATGGCTGGTTGCGACGATGGCATCCCCGCTGGCGCCTGATTCTTTGGCGAAGCATTTTGGTATTCAGTTTGGCGTTGCCGTTGGTTTCCTCTCTGCCGCTCCCCGCGCTAATCATTTCGCTGCGTCAACCTGCGGAACCGGCAAAAACCGAAGCGAAAGCGGCGCCAATAGCATTGATAAAAGCAACAAATCCGGCAAAAAGCGACGCCCTAAGATCCTCAAGCGCGCCAGTGACGGGCGGTGGAGCCGTGGCGGCGTTGGACACCGCGCCCGGGTCGATGCCTTCAAGACCATTCCCATGGGAAACGATCGCATTGGCGGTCTGGTCGTTAGGTTGCGTGTTTGGCGCGGCTCGATTGATTTGGTTTCAGGCGCAATTGGCGCGCTTGCGCCGACGGTCGGAACCACCGCCGGCTGCGCTTTCGGAATTGGCCGAAGAAATTCGGATTCGTTTCGGGGTACAGCGGAAGTTTCGACTGCGAATTTCCACGGCGATTCAGTCGCCGTTCGTTTATGGTTTGTGGCGGCCAACCATCATGCTGCCGCAATGGCTGACGGATACGCTTTCAACGGACCAAACCGCGGCGCTCTTGCGGCATGAGATAGCTCACCTGCGCGGAAACGATTTGGCATGGTCAACGGGCTGGCGATGGCTGCTGGTTTTTGGCTGGTTTCAACCGCTCGTCTGGAGAATCCCGGCCGTGCACAGTTTGGCCTGCGAACAGGAAGCGGATCGGCTGGCCTCAGGTCGCGCCGAAGAACGTGAGATCTACACGCAGTTGCTGGCTCAATTGACGTTACGGGTACTGGCTTTGCCCGCTGTCGAGACGGAATTGACGCTCAATGGCACGGCCCAAATTGTCCGGCGGCTCAGGCATCTTCAGAGAGTGGGCGTCGGAGCCTGGACCCGGCGTCATAGCGTCAAGGGCCTTGGCCTGGCCGCTCTGCTGTTTCTGATCGCGGTGGGTTGTAAATTTGGCGATTCGAGTCAGGCAACAAATCGGCGGAAACCCGGCGAGTTCAAAGAGGCCATGGTCGTGGTGCAGGATGAGAACGGCCAGCCGCTGGCCGGCGCTACGGTCAAACCTTCCGGCTTCCGTGTACAAGGCATCCGGAGTGTGGACTGGTATGGCTGGAACACGGATCAATTTGGTCCGGCAAACCCAGTTACTACGGATCGCGACGGGAAGGCGTGGATAAAATATCCCGTCGTCGCGAATCCCGGGGAGAAATTGCTGACGGGCACGCTCACATTCAAGGTGAGTCATCCGGATTATTGCACGACCAATATTGAGGACGATCTGGTGGAGGGTACTGGAAATTCGGTCCGATTGCCCCATGGAATTTCAGTGGAGATATCGGGTTATTACGGTCCTGACCGGCAGCCGGTAACAGAATTGGTTCCGAATTTGAGCCAGGAAGGAGTCGACGCGGCAGACTGGCAGAAAGAAGAAAATGGGACTTATGCCTGTCATCAGATTTCCGAGGGACACCACTTGATTCTGCTTATGGGGCGCTTGCCTTCGGGAGAAATTGTTTTTAGCGACACATTGGATTTCACGGCTGAACGCGGGAAGCCTTGTCGTTTGGAAATGGAAATGAAACCGGGCATTCGGATCGAAGGGCGGCTGGATGACGACGTGCCGCGCCCGGTGAAAAACGGGCGAGTGTTGATCAAGGTGCGTCCGTCACAGTTTCCGGCCTATTTGATTTACGAAGATGCTGTGCCGCTATGGAAAAAATACGGGTACGCCCGTTTTTGGCATACCTACCGGCCGATCGCTGAGGACGGGACGTTTGTCTTCGATTCGGTTCCGCCAGGCGAAGTGGATGTCATCGTGCATGGCGACGGCTTTGTTTCCAAAAGCATCGGCAAACTTCAGTACCGGACCCGCGGGCAGCTTACCCCCGGCCCGAATTTCGCCATCCCGCAGCCATTTAAATTGACCGCGCCAGTGACGAAAATCGTGGTCGCAACCGAACCGACTGCGACCCTGGATCTGACGGCCCAAACCAAATCGGGCAAACCGATTGAGGGCGCGACAGTCGATCTGAATCCCAATGTCTTTCGGATGGGCGGCCTTTTCGGCGATGTGGAAGAGTCCAGCGAGGAACCGGTTCGGGCGATGAACTCGTTGCCGCCGGTGTCGTATTCGGGCACAACCGATTCGAATGGCTGGGTGGAAATTCGGAATCTTCCGGCAGAGGAAAAGGGATTGAGCATCAGTGATCCCAGCTTCGAGGTGCCATTGCACGATCAGCAGGGTTTGGTGAACCGCAGGGTTCCCGTCACGTTTGCGCCGGGCGTCACGAATGCCATTACCGTAACATTGGAGCCGATAGGAACTGATTTCATCGGTACAACGAGGTGATAGAGAAATTCTCTATACGGCTTGAATCTTCTTATCGCCGCTCCTCAGCAAGTTCCGGTCAGGCCGGAGTTCCCAATGCAAACCTTGTCTTCCGAAGGGATATGGGTTTAATTATTGGCATGAAGAAGGTTTCCGTTGTGAAGATTGACCCGGAAATTATGAGCGGCACGCCGTGCTTTGCCGGCACGCGCGTGCCTGCACGCACGTTGATTGACTATATTGAGGGCGGCGATACGCTGGACGAATTTTTGGAGCAATTTCCGACCGTTTCACGCGAACAAGCGATCGCGTATCTTGAGGAATCGGCCGCCATGCTCGAAAAATCCCTTCGGGCAGCCTAATGCGCATCCTCCTCGACGAATGCCTGCCGAAGGATTTGGCTAAAAGGCTCGTGGGCCACGAGGTCAAGACTGTTCCGCAAGCAGGGTGGGGCAGCATTAGTAACGGCGAACTGCTCCGCCTAATTGCCATTTCGGGCAGTTTTGACGTCTTCATAACAATGGATAAGAACCTCCCGCATCAGAATCGGCTGCTCGATTTGCCGTTCGCTATTGTCGTTCTTCGCGCGAAATCGAACCGCCTCGAGGACGTTTTTCCCTTCGTACCCGAAATTCTTCGCGGTCTCGCCGGTTTCGAACCCGGCCGCGCCTATACCTTAACGGAACCTGCCTGACGGTTTCGCGCGAAGGCCGATACCGACGCGGAAGGTGTCATTTGGCGGACATCTCAAATATCCAGCATCGCGCGACCGGCCCACTCATCCCATTCAGGGTGCCAGTATTCATAAGTTATAATGATTAAAAGGCGAATGCCTAATCTATTCCCATGAAACGAAGCCCCAAAAACGCGATTTCGTTTCATCCGATTTTCGAGCTCCCGGCAAGTCAAAACCTCAAAAACACCCAATAAAGACGGGCTCTTTCGAGACCCTGTCCAATCCCTCCCCATTTCGTTTCAGCCGTTTCATACCTATACCCACAAATTTAGTGAACGAAACTCCGGCAGACTATCCGGGCGACCGTCCAGCGAGTCCCCGGATGGGGATGGCGGTCGGTCAATGGGCCTGCGACCTGGGCAGCCGTCTTGCCATCACCGCGTTGTTGTCGCCGTTAATTAGACTCCCGCTCCTTTTTCCTTTTTGTTTCAGCTTGCCCGGCTTAATTTGCGGCACGAAAAATGGGACTAAAACTGTTTAACACGCTTTCGCGCTCCCTCCAGGAATTTGCGCCGCTGGCGCCGCCACGGGTCGGCATGTATTGCTGCGGCCCGACCGTCTATGACTACGCCCACATAGGTAACTGGCGCACGTTTGTCCTGGCCGACCTGGTCCGCCGCTGGCTTGAATTTAAAGGGTTCCAGGTCACCCACGTCATGAACGTAACCGACGTGGAAGATAAGATCATCAAAGGCGTCCGCGAAAGCAGAACGTCCCTGCGCGAGTTTACTGCCCAATACGAATCGGCGTTTTTCGAAGATATGAAGGCGCTGAACTGCCTCGAGCCGCATCAGAAACCGCGGGCCACCGAACACATACCGGACATCATTTCGCTTATCGAAAAGCTGTTGGCGCGCGGCTTTGCGTACAAGGCCGCCGATGGTTCGGTTTATTTTTCAATCGAGAAATACCGCGGCGCCGGCTGCACCTACGGCCAGTTGCTCAAAATAAACTTTGACGAACTGCGCACCGGCGAACGCGTTAAAAGTGACGAATATGCCAAGGAATCCGTGGCCGATTTCGCGCTTTGGAAGGCCCGCGTGCCCGAAGATGGTGAAGTCTATTGGGCCAGCCCCTTTGGCGAAGGCCGGCCGGGCTGGCACATCGAGTGCAGCGCCATGAGCATGAACCTCCTCGGCCAGACGTTCGATCTGCATCTGGGCGGCGAAGATTTGATTTTCCCGCATCACGAGGACGAAATCGCTCAAAGTGAAGGCGCCAATGGCAAAACCTTTGTAAAATATTGGGTGCACGGCGCGCACTTGCTTGTGGAGGGCAAAAAGATGAGCAAATCGCTGGGTAATTTCTTTACCTTGCGCGATTTGCTGGCCAAAGGATTTACGGGGCGGCAGGTGCGTTATTTGCTCCTGCAATCGCATTATCGTGAAACATTCAACTTCACGCTGGAGGGGCTGGAAGGCGCGCGCTCGGCGCTGGCCCGGATTGATGAGTGTGTGTCCAGGCTCAAAGAAATCGCCGGACAAGTGGCGGCAGAACCGGACGAATCGCTGATTGGGCGAATCAACACGGCGATGGATGAGGATTTGAATGTGTCGGCGGCCTGGGGGGCTGTCTTCGATTGGATTCGCGATTTGAACCGGTCCATGGCGGCAAACCAGCTTTCGGCAGGCCAGGCGGCGGCGGCGTTGTCCGCGTGGCAATCAATTGGCATCGGCCTTTTCGGCCTGGACATGCCGGGGCAGGCCGAGGTTCCAGCGGACATCGCCGCACTATTCGAATCTCGACAAGCCGCGCGCAAAGCGAAAGATTTCAAAAAGTCCGACGCAATCCGGGACGAACTGAAATCCAAGGGCTGGGCCATCGAAGACACACCCAAAGGCCCCAAATTAAAGAAGCTGTAATCGCAGGAAAGATTTCACCGCAATCGCATTCCGAAATCTAAAATGCAAAAAGGTCTTTTCATTACGTTTGAAGGAACCGAAGGCTGCGGCAAGTCCACGCAGATCGAATTGCTCGGGCGCCAGTTGCGCACGATGGGCTATCGCGTGCGCACGTTGCGCGAGCCGGGTGGTACGTCCATAGGCGAAGAAATCCGCCATACGCTCAAACACAGCAAAAACAACGCCGCGATGACTGCGGAAGCCGAGCTGCTGCTGATGAACGCCAGCCGCGCGCAATTGGTGCGGGAAATCATTCGCCCGGCTCTCGCCGCCGGCGAAATTGTGTTGTGCGACCGCTTTTACGATTCCACAACCGCATATCAGGGATACGGCCGGCAATTGGATTTGAATATGGTCCAGAAAATCGTGGACGTGGCCATTGGCGACACGAAACCGGATTTGACGTTGCTTCTGGCCATCTCTCCCGAAATCAGCGAATTGCGCCGGGCCATGCGCCAGGCGACACTGCCGTTTATTCGCGATCGCATCGAAGAATCGAACCAGGAATTCTTCGCGCGCGTGGACAAAGGCTACCAGGCCATCACCGCCGCCGAACCCGCGCGCTTCCGGGTCGTAGATGCTTCAGGCTCGATCGAAGGCGTTTGCCTCAAGATCTGGGAATATATCCAGCCGTTATTGCCAAAGGCAGGGCGGTGGTGAGCCGCCGGGTGGCAGAAATGGATTGTTGGATTAGTGGATAAATGGATTATTGGGCGGCGGCAGACGCTTTGGCCTGTGCCTTTTTAATCCACGGCTCAAGGTCCGGTTTGAAATTGGGATTCTGTTGAATTGCCTTTTGCCAATCCGCGATGGCGTCTTTGTAATCTCCAGCGATGAAATCAAGCATGCCCTGGTCAAAAAAGAATGGCGCCGAGTTTGGTTTGTCTATTTGGATTGCTTTTTTACAGTCTTTGACAGCGCTTGCAACGTCTCCTCGGCCGTATTGTGCCCATCCTCGTGTGCCATATGCGTTGCCATCGTTTGGATCCAGTTGAATTGCACGCGTTGCGTCGTCGGTGGAAGAAAAAAAGTCACCTTTCTCAAATTCCGCCCAGCCACGATTATTGTATGCCATCGAATTCGTTGGATTCAATTCAATGGCCTTGTTGAAATCGGAAATTGCCGCTTCGAATTTGCCTTCGTCTGACAACGCCAGCCCACGATTGGAATAGGGCGCACTATTCGTCGGGTTCAACTCAATGGCCTTGTCGAAATCCGTGAAAGCCGCTTCGAATTTGCCTTCGCGCAACAATGCCAGCCCGCGATTGTCGTAGGGCACACTACCCTTTGGGTCCAACTCAATCGCTTCATCGTAGTCGGCGATGGCACCTTCGGTTTCTCCCTTTTTGTATTTTGCGAAGCCGCGGTCGTCCCAGGTGATACTATTCTTTGGATTGAGCTCAAGGGCTTTGCCATAATCGGCAATGGCGCCCTCGAAGTCGGCTTGCTTGGACTTTGCGAGCCCGCGATATGTATAAGCAAGTGACGTATTTTCGCCCAATCGGATGGCGTGCGTAAGGGTCGCGATTGCTTGAGAAAAATTTGATAGTTTATAATCCGCGACGCCAAGTTCGTAAACGGCGAATGAATTCGTCGGGTTTAGAGATATCGCGTGCAGATAATCTTCGAGCGCATTTTCGAGGTCTCCGTGGTCACGTTTTGCGATGCCGCGCTCGACGAAGGCAAAATCATCTTTTGGATTGATTTCAAGAGCATGAGTGTAATCGGAAATTGCTTTGTCGTATTGCTTCAGATCGTGCTCTTCCATTCCACGCTCGACAAAGGCAAAGCCGTCTTTTGGGTCGTTTTCAATGGCGTGGTTGCAATCCGAAACTGCTTTGTCGTATTCCTTAAAGTTGCGTTCAGCCATCGCGCGAGTGGCGTAAGCGACTGAAGATCCTGGGCGCATTTCGATAATCTCATTACAATCAGCGAGCGCTTTGTTCCAGTCGCCACTTTGTTCATCCCGAGCCACCTGTTCATAGAGGCTATGAACCGTCTTTTTCCGGTCACATCCGGTCAAAAGCAGGAAACCCAAAAAACAAAGAACACACGGGAACACGGTTTGTCGGAAGATGTGCACGAAAGGTTTTAGCAACAGGGGTATCCTGAAATCAAGCTGCTTAATCTTGCCGAATCGGCCGAACCGGATAATCTTTAACTATGAATGATAAGCTGCTTGACGAGATCGAGGCGAGAATCCGCTCGGAAACCATGAACGAATCATGCAAAACGGAAGTGCTTCAATCGTTGGCGAAGTTAAGGGCAGAGATGGCGACGGCGGAAGCCGAACACGAAAAACTGAAATCGCTGAGAAGCCCGGTTGACGAACTGCGCTCGTCCGTGGAAGGCTTCGAGCAGTCGCACCCCAAATTGATCCAGGCCGTTAATAACATCAGCAGCACCCTTTCGAATTGGGGGGTCTAGATATGATTCGGTTTCATGCTGTTACGGATGCATCGGACGCGAGCGGATCGTTCCGCCCGGTATACGGGCGGTGACGGCCCAGCGGGCCGCCCCTACCATTCTTCGGTCTAATCCTCGCGCAAAGCGGCTATGGCCGCCATAATCTCATCGGCGATTTCCTGATAAATCTGTTTAAGCCGTTCTTTGGAGCATTCCCGGGCTTCGGCCCGCAATTTTTCGAATCGCATCGGCTCGCCGTATTTCACTGTTATTCTTTTTGGACGCGGCAATTTTTTATTTCGACCCCACGCTTCATACGATCCAAAAACACGCACGGGAACGACCGGTGCATCTGATTTGGCCACAGTCAGGCCAATGCCGGCCCGCGCCGGCTGCAATTTGCCGTCGGAGCTCCGTGTGCCTTCGGGAAATAAGATGATTCCCGCCCCGCCCAGCAGCCGGTCCAGGATGTTTTTGAGTCCGCGCGCGCCGCCTCCATCGCGGTCCACGGGAACGGAGTTCCAGCTGCGAAGCAGCCAGCCAATGAGTGGAAAACGAAACAGAGATTGGCGCGCGAGGTAATTGATGTCGCGGTCCAGCCCGGCACCTACGACCGGCGGGTCCAGGTAGCTGGCATGATTCGCCGCCAGGATCACTCCGCCGGTTTTCGGCACGTGTTCAGCGTCGATAACGCGCCAGTGAAAATAGGTCGAGAATATGAAACGAAAGAAAAGCCAGCCGCAACGATACGAGGGATTCATGGGGCCAAACTCCGTGAGCCGTCCGAACCTCCGTAAGGTCCTGGAGTGCGGTGGCTGTGACACCGCTTTCGAATCGAGAGGGACGCGCGATTCATGTGAGCCTTCCCAGTCGAAAGCGGTGTCGCGCTTCGCTTGCCACCGCACTCCAGGACGCAAGCGCGCAGTCGAAGATTCATGGCCTTGATCCGGTTTCCGTTCATTCTCTCAATGCAGCCTTTTCCTGATATCCGCGATGATCATTCCGCTGGTTTGGTCCGATGACAGATTGGAATTATTAATGATGCGGGCGCCAAGCGGGATCATGAGCGGCGCCACGGCGCGCTGGCTGTCGCGTTCGTCGCGCGCGGCGAGGTTTTCCTGAACGCCATCCGCGGCGCGGCGGGCCGTGCGTTCGGCAAGAGTCGCATCGAGATAAAATTTAAAGTCCGTCTCAGGAAAAACATTCGTGCCGATGTCGCGTCCTTCCATCGACGAGGTTTCCGAATTGTTCGCATTCGCGCTGGCGCTTGACCATCCATTCGCGGACTTTGGGCACCGCGGCCACGTGCGACACGGCTGCGCTCGTCGCCGCCGTGCGGATTTCCTTTTCCGGATAATAGCCGTCCACCAGCAAATGCACCGCGTGGAGGCCGTTTTTCTCGACGCATTGCAGCTCCGTCTTCCATTTGCGGCAGGCGGCGGCAACGGCCTTGGCGTCGTGCGGATCAATTTTGTTTTGCAAACAATGCCAGGCCAATGTTCGATACATCGCGCCGGTATCCACATAGACGTAGCCCAGCGCCCGCGCCACCAGTTTGGCGTTCGTGCTCTTGCCGCTCGCGCTCGTGCCATCAATCGCTATAACAATATGCTTCATCTTCTATTCATCCTCATCCTCATCCTCGCCCGCCGTAGCTCCGATCAAAGGCGAGTTCTCAAATTTTCCTAATCCAACGACGTCTCTTCTTCCGCAAACAAATCATTCATACCCAATGGGCGTCCCGCCGCATCCAAAATCGTCGCCCCCAGCCCTTTCGGCGGCGGCGTTGCGAGTTTCTGGAAAAAATTCGGGAACGTTTTCTTCACGCACGCCGGATTTTTAATTTTGATGCCGGGCACTTTCAATCCCAAAACGGCGAAACACATCGCCATGCGGTGATCATCGTAAGTTTCAATCTCCGCGCCGTGAAGGTCGGTGCTCCTCGATGGAAAGACTGTCAGAGTGTCGCCGTGTTCTTCCACTTTCGCGCCGCACTTGGTCAATTCGGTGCGCAGGGCGGCAACACGTTCAGTCTCTTGAACTCGCAGGCGGCCCAGATCTGTAAACTGCGTTTCATTGAGCGAAAACGGGGCCAAAACAATAGCCGTCATGATGCTATCGCCCAAATCCTTTGCGCGTGATATCCTATCCTTTTCAAACGCAAAATGAAAGAACGCCTCATCGGAACGAGCGCCATGCTTTTCGAGCATCAGTCCGATCGCCATACCTCTTGGCAATAGAATGTCGGGAAATTTCTGATCGATTTGCCAGAGCGACGATGGCCAGTCGGACACCCTCACGGAGTGCAAAAAAGTTGTCTCTACCGAAGTTCCGAATCGTTCAGAATCTTCGAAATGCTTCGGTTCCCGTGCAAACTCGCCTGCCGCCCAAAAATAACTCCCGCTGCTCGCATCCGGCTCGATCTGAAACGTCCCGCCCTTATGCGGAAACACTTCCACCATCTTCGAAGTCATCGCCACATACGGCGATTCCTCCGCATTTTCTCCCACGACCTTGACGCTGCCATTCACCGACTTCGGCGCAAAGCAACAGGGCCGAAGCGAACTGCGAGCTTTTCTCGATGCTGACTTTGCATGTTCCACCGGGCGCCGGGCCCGAACCTTCGATAAATGCCGGCAGCCGGTCGTTCCCAAATTCGGTTTCGATCCGATAACCCAATTCGCGCAGCGCCTTGAACAGCGCTGCCTGCGGCCGCTCATACATGCGCGACACACCGCTAAGGTGATAAATCCCCTCACCCAAACAGACGAACGCCGCCAAAAATCGCGCCGCCGTGCCCGCATTGCCGACAAATAGTTCCAGGGGCCTTCGCTCCGTGCCACCGCTCGGGAACCTTGCCGCCAAGGCCCTTGACTGTAATGGTGCGATTACAAAATTCTTCAGGGTCCGGTTCAACGCGAATCTCAAAGCCCAATTTCTTGAGCGCCTCCGTCATGATCTGCGTGTCTTCGCTCCAAAGCGCGCCCCTGAGCGTAACCTCGCCCTCCGCCAAAGCGGCGAGAACAAGCGCCCGATTCGTAATGCTCTTCGATCCTGGCACGGTGATTTCAGCACGCACAGGATCTTTTAATGGGACGATTTCGATTAAATCAGGGAGAGACATTTATTTAGCCACAGATTGATGGAGATGAAACACAGCGGCACGCCAACGATCTCGCCGGCTTTTCGCGGTTTCAAAAAACTCGGTGATAACTTTGGCATCCGCGCTTTTCAGAATTTTTTGAAACACCTGCAATTCCGAAATAAAATCATTCACCGCAATGGCCAGGCGTTTGCGATTGGCGATGGCGATGTCCCGCCACATTTCGGGAGAACCCGATGCAATGCGCGTCGTGTCCCGGAATCCATTTGCGCATAATCGCGCCTGATCTTTAGGTTGCGACGGATCCAAGACCAAATTCGCCAAAGCCGCCGCGACGACATGCGGCAAATGGCTCGTGCGACTGACGAACAAGTCATGCTGTTCCGGGGGCAATTTCACGACCCGAGCCCCAAGCGATTTCCAGAATCGTTCCAGTTTGCGAACAGCGCCGGTATGTGATTTGGCAGTGGGCGTCAAAACACAGATGGCGTTCTCAAATAAATCTGCGCGGGCCGCCGCCACGCCGGTCTTTTCGCCTCCCGCCATGGGATGGCTACCGATAAAATGCGCTCCTGTTCGGGAAACGAGGGATTCCAGTTCGCGTACCACGTCGGCCTTCACGCTGCCTACGTCGGTAACGATGGCACCGCGTTTGAGCGCCGGCAGGAATTGTTCCGCCAGCGGCCGCATTTGCGCCAGCGGCGTGCAGAGAATGACCAGGTCCGAATTTGAGACCGCCGCCGTCAGATCCGTTGTCGCATAGTCCGTTGCGCCGAATTTCTCACATTCGGCGACGGTCTTTTGGCGACGCGCATATCCCGCGATTTCATCCGCAATCCGAAATTTCCTCGTCGCCAGCCCAATCGAGCCGCCGAGCAGGCCAACGCCAACAATGGTGATTTTCCGAAGTTGCACGGCGCGAAGCATAGCTGGAAAAGTTGAAGCGTTAAAGAGTTAAAGCGTTGAAGTGCTGTTCCTGGTAGGGACGGCGCGCTGCGCCGTCCGCGCCGCGTCCAGCGGCGCAACGAGTGTGGTTGGACGCACGATTCGCGCATTTGCCGTCCGCTTTACGGGCGTGCCTAGCGCGCCGTCCCTGCCACCGTCGCAAATCTAAGATTTCAAACACGCATCCACCACCTCCTGCGTCTTCAACGCCCACATCGGCCAATCTTCATTCAGTTTTCCAGAGCGAATTTGATTGGCGAAATTCCGTATCATGTAGGTCTGCTGCGCAAATTCCATGCTGTCGCTATGTTTGCCCCGGCAATTGCAGCACTTCACGCGGATTTCCTTTTGGTTCAATTCAAAGGCCGGCTCGTGATCGTCGTTGGGCTTCGTAAAATCCGGCACCACAAGGGAACCTTTTGTGCCGCTCACGTGCACCCAATTCTGATAATCGGCGATGAACGAACAATAAAAAGCCGCTGAAACATTGCCATCGAAAATGAGTTCCGCGGAAAAATCCGTCGGCACCGGCTTCAGGCCCTTGGCCGCGCGGCGTTCGGACAAAATGCGTCCGTGAACTTCGCGCGGTGTTTGCCAGTTCATCGCAAAAAGCGAAATTCGGATGCAATACCAGCCCAGGTCGCCGAGGCATCCGGTCGGTTCGAGCCCGCTGTTGATGCGGATGTCCGTGTCGTATTCGCTTTCTTTCATGCGAAAGCTGAAACTCGACGAGATGCGCTTGATATCGCCCAGACTCTTGCCGTCGTCCAAAATTTTGCGCAACCGCGCCGTTCGCGGATTGTGCATCAGCATCACGCCGTCCATGAACTGCACGCGATGTTTTTTACAGGCCGAAATCATTTCTTTCACCTCCGCCGCGTTGATGCCGCATGGTTTTTCGCAAATGATATGTTTGCCCGCCGCCGCCGCCCGCAAGACCCAATCCTTTCGCAATGCGGTCGGCAGCGGGATATACACCGCGTCCACATTTGGAGAAGCGATGAGCTCTTCATAACTGCCCAATGCCGTAGGCGCTGTCTCAAATGGCGATTCCGCCTGAAGTCCGGCAATAAACCTCCGGCTCCGTGCAATGTCACGGCTCGCCACGGCGGTGAGGACGGCGTTGTCGCTGTCCCGAATGGCCTTCCAATTCTTGAAACCAATCCGAGCCGTGCTTAAAAATCCGAAACGAAGTTTTTTCATAGTTGTCAACGACGCTGCTTTTTCTTTGCCCGCGCTTGTTCCTCGGCGCACTTGTCAGAAATCATCTGCACCGCTTTTGTAATTCGCGCCTGTCGCGTCTCCGGGCGTTTCGCCTCGCCGATCCACTTCAAATACTCGTTTTGATGCGCGGCCGTGCAGTCATCAAAGAAAGCAGCCAACCCGGCCGCCTTAAGCGCATTCGCAAAGTCTCGAGGTATTGTCATAGTCAACGTAGCTGCGTCGCCGTAATCAAGTTTGCCTCATTTATCCGGCAATCCACAAATCCATTAATCCATCGCCGCTGCCTCGCGGACTCGTTCTAGAATCACATTCGCTATTCCCGCCTCTGTGCCCACAGCAGCGGTATACCAAACCAGTTTGTCCGAGCGTTCAGTCGGATTTCGCCACACAGGCTGGCCTGCGCTGAGTCTTTGCGCGACATTTTTCTTCGTTTCGCCCAGCAGGACTGGGATATCTTCCTGTGTGTGCAGGCCATCGCTGATAAAGAACGGCACAATCACCAGATTCCTGGTTTGCGCGATAGCGTAGCAATCCGGGATTCGCGGCGCTTCATCCAGGAAAATGCCATGGACGTTCGAGTAAATTTTCAATTCTCGAATCAATTCCACCTGCCGCTCGACCGGTTTGCGCGAATTGTCGTTTTTCTCCGTGCCATGGCCGGCGATAAACAGTGTTGTATCCGACTGGCGTGGCGCGCGCGGGAACGGAAACGCTTTCAAAACTGTATCGGCCCGCGACAGGATGACCTTCGTCATGCTATCGTGCGTCCCAACCGGCGCGCAAAAATAGAGTTTTGAGCCTCTGACATTTAAAACCCTGTTTCCGTCCTCAAACCCCAAAGCGCGTGGAATGACCTGGCCGGCGAAATAACCCTCACTGATAAACAACGGAGCGATAAAAATTCGTGGTGCGGAAACTTCCGCCAGTACCGAATCGATTTGCGGCTCCTGTTTCCAAAAGGCCTCGCGCACTTCGCGAAAAAGCCGCTGACGCCGGAGTTCCGCTACATGTTGCCGCACCGGCGCCGCTGAGTTTTCATTCAGATCCGTTCCATGCCCCAATACGATGAGCACGGTATCTGAAAAATCGTTGTCTGCCACTCGCCCAAGGTGTCGCAAATCCAGCCTGTCGGCAAGTGGATGAGCTTATTTCGGCGGCGCGTTGCCTTAGGTATTGCCCTGTGTCTGCCAGCCATGCTTGACGCAACACGCCTGCTGCACGCCGTACAGAGGATTGAGAGCGATTCGTCATCTGGACGGATCTGACTTTAACCCTGTTATCAATTTTTCTTGAAACTTTTCCCGAAATCAGGCGTCTTATTGTCAAAACACAGGTACCTAAACAATGAAAATGACAAAATGTTTCCTGGCCATAGCTATAACCACCACACTGGGTTTGGCCGTTGTCCGCGCCGATGACGGCGATGCAACCCCTTCCAAGCCGGCTACGCTGCCGCCGGCTTCAACCAAAACGGGCCTCACCTTTGATACCGATATCAAGCCTATTTTCCAGGCCAGCTGCGTGAAATGCCACGATAGCCAGGGTCCAAAAAAGCCCAAGGGCGGTCTGGCTCTTGATACCCGTGCGGGCGCCATGAAGGGCGGCAGGGATGGCGCGGTAATCAATGTGGGTGACAGCGCGCACAGCGACCTCGTCCTGTCTGTCGCTCATATCGGTGATGATTCGGACACCTTCATGCCCAAGGGTAAAAACGCCAAGATGCTCACGCCCGAACAAATCGGCCTGATCCGTGCGTGGATTGACCAGGGCGCCAAGTAATTCCTCGGTGGAAAGTCTGATCGTCGAACTGCGCTCGATCGTCGAGCCCCTGGCTCTGGGCGAACTATTTCCAAAGCCGCAGCCGCTGGACGTCGAACTCGGTTGCGGCGACGCTTCGTTCCTTGTGGAGCTGACCCGACGGCATCCGGAGAAAAACTTTATCGGAGTCGAACGGTTGTTGGGGCGCATCGCCAAGCTTGACCGCAAAGGCCGTCGCGCCGGGCTCACGAACGTCCGCGGTGTCCGCATCGAATCGGGGTATTTCCTGCAATATCTGTTGCCGCCGCATTCCGCCTCAGCCATCCATATTTATTTTCCCGATCCCTGGCCGAAAACGCGGCACCAGAAAAATCGGCTCATTAACACGCAATTCCCGGCGCTGGCCCAGGCCGCCCTTACACCCGGCGGCAAAGTTTATCTGCGCACGGACGACGCCCCCTACTTTGCCCAAATGACCGAGGTGTTTGATGCTGCGAAGGGTTTT
Source organism: uncultured Verrucomicrobiae bacterium (assembly GCA_963845665.1). Classification (GTDB taxonomy): domain Bacteria; phylum Verrucomicrobiota; class Verrucomicrobiia; order Limisphaerales; family UBA11358; genus UBA11358. Next base: position 73,524 of record CAWJTA010000003.1, on the reverse strand, counting down.
GAAAAAATTCAAACGCCTGCCGAATTGGCCGAATTGCTAACGGATTTCGAACGCGACTTTCATGCCCGCGGAGTTAAAACGCTTCAGGCCGCCTACGTCTTATCGTCCTAAACATCAATCACGTCATCGTCATCCGATTTTTTATCGCGCGGTGGTCCGCGGCGGACCGATAATTGTGTATTGCCCGTCATTATGTTTAAGAACGTTGAGACAATGCTGATAATCAGAGCGCCCACGAAAGCGAACAGAAAACTGTCCACTTCAAAAGACGGTTTCAGGATATAGCCCACCAGGTAAAGCAGAAGCGCGTTGATGACCCATGTGAACAGGCCGAGGGTGACGATGAGGAAAGGCAGGGCCAGCAACAATAAAATCGGGCGAACAAATGCATTCAGAATCCCCAATACCAGTGATGCCAGGACCAGATGACCGACGCCATCGTAATGAATATGGCGGTGCAATATGGTCGCAGCAATCGCCACCGCGAGGGTGTTGATCGCCCAGCTCCCCATGAAATGCAGAAAACGTCGCTGTCCCGGCTGCATTCCAAAAGTTGCGTCACCCTTGACGGAAAGACAAGAAAAGCTTTTCAAAGCGCTTCGACATAGTCAGCACATTTTGACGGGCCGCGGGCTGGAGCGTGAAATCGCGCGCGCGCCTTGAGATAATGATAAAGGACGCACAAAAAGGCGATATATAATACCGCAATATAACCGAGTCCCAGCGAAAGAAGCGATTCCTGGTTAGGGCGAATTCCCGGCTCAAGCACGGCATTTTGGGGCGCCCCCGGCTCGTAATAGACGTGAACCAATTTGCCCCTCGCATAGCTTCGCAACCGCCATTCCGCGTACCTCTTGCTGTAATGGTGGTCCTGCGTATGGAAATCAATACTTGTGCCTGCGAATGATTGCGTGCCAACCATGTATAGATAAACAACTTCCGGAATATACCACGAAGTGCTTTTCGGCCCCTGGGTCTTTTGGAGATAGCATCGCGCAATGATGCCAGTCGCGCACGGCCAATGTTTGCTTCGGATTTCGCGGAAGAATTTTGACGTGCAAATGGACACGAACACAATGACCATGGCCAGGGCCACAAGCATCATCTTATGTTTAAAAAACACTACACGCATTGCTCGTGGATAGCACCAATGATGCCCAAATCGTGCCTTCCGGCCTTGAATCCGGTAGATCGGTCCTGCACTGTTCCGGTCGTCCGATTGTGATTCGACGACCATAAGTTCGCCACAATTTCAGAAAATCAAAGAATCGTTCGCATTTGGGCCGAAAAATGAGTTGCGCTGCGACCGCTTTCAATACAATGAGCTCGAAAAATTTGTATGCTTGAAAAGCCGGAAGAAATCATTCCCACTCGTGAAAGCCTGTTGGGCCGGCTCAAGAACTGGAAGGACGACGAAAGCTGGCGTGAATTTTTCAGCATTTACCGCAAATTGATTTTTAGCCTGGCCATCAAGTCCGGACTCTCCGGGCAGGAAGCCGAGGAAATTGTCCAGGAAACGGTCATTTCCGTAGCAAAAACGATTCAGGATTTCGACTATGACCCCGACCGTTGCAGTTTTAAAAGCTGGCTCCGCCTTCTGGCGCAAAGACGAATAGCCGATGTTTTCAGAAAACGTTCGCGCGAACAAACGGTGGGGTTTTCAGAGGCGGATGAAACGGGCAGAACCCCCGCCGTGGAACGCGTCGCGGATGCCAGCGCGGCCGGCCAGGACGCTATTTGGGAGGAGGAATGGAAGAAAGAACTGCTGAACGCCTCGATTGTTCGCGTGAAAAATCAGGTGAGCGCGGAACAATATCAAATGTTCGACTTTTATGTTCTGAAAAAGATGCCCGTTGAAAAAGTCATAGAAGCCCTGGGCGCGAGCCGGACGCAGATCTACCTCGCCAAACATCGGATTACAAAATTGCTCAAGAAAGAAATCGCCCGGTTGGAGAAAAAAATGGGAGATTGATTCGCCAATTCATGACCCCGGCATCCCCAGAAGAATCCCCCCGAAACGCGGCCACACCCGGCCAAATGCCGGATCCGGGCGCGAATGCTCCGCCAAAGGATTTGGACTATGAACTGATCCGCCTGATCGGCCGGGGCGGTTACGGCGAAGTCTGGCTTGTCCGGAGCAAATCAGGAACCTGGTACGCCTGCAAAGTGGTTTACCGCGAAAGTTTTCAGCAGGATCGGCCTTACGAGCGGGAATACGAAGGAATTTGTAAATTCGAGCCGGTTTCCCGCTCCAGCGAAAGCCAAATCAAAATTCTTCACGTTGGGCGTCGCGATGCCCTCGGATATTTTTATTACATCATGGAGGTTGCGGACGACGCCAGGACCGGCCGGACCATCCAGCCAGACCATTACATTCCCAAAACCCTCCACAGCGAATTGGATTCCAGAAAGAAGTTGCCGGCGAAGGAATGCATTGAAATCGGGCTTTCCTTGAGTTCAGCGCTGGAAAATTTGCATCGCCATGGATTAATTCATCGGGACATCAAGCCCGGCAACATTATTTTTGTGAACGGCGTCCCAAAACTCGCTGACATTGGCCTGGTTACCGATCTGAACGTGAGTATATCCTACGTGGGCACGGAAGGCTATATTCCCCCGGAAGGCCCCACATCTTCGCGCGCGGACATATACGGATTCGGCAAGGTTCTTTATGAAATCAGCACCGGGAAAGACCGGCTGCAGTATCCGGAGTTGCCGGCCGATTTCGCTGATATTCCGGATTGGGATTTGCTTCTGGAACTGAATGCCATCGTCACCAAAGCTTGCCAAACCAACCCATCCAGACGTTACGCATCCGCCCAGGAATTGCGCTCCGACCTGGCCTTGCTCGCTGCCGGCAAATCCGTGAGAAAACGGAGATCCCTCAGGCGCCGGTGGGCCCTGGCCGCGCGAATTGGAGGAACGGTTGCGGCCATTGGGTTGGTTGTCTCGGGCCTTGTTTGCTATTTTTGCAGACCCACGCACAATGCGCAAAATCCCGCGATAATCTCGCTGGCGAAAATTCCCGCGCCTGACACCGCACGGTTCACGCAATGCGAAATGAAACTTCAGGATGAGTATCGCGATCAATTGATGAACGGAAACAGCGACAACAAACAAAAGGCTGCCGCCGAACTCTATAACCGAAGTTTGGATGAATCAGATCCGGCGATGGAATTGGCTTCATTGCACCTGGCCGCGCAACTGGTCGTGGAAGCCTCTGATTTTTCGCGCGCGATGGAGATTTGCGATAGAATGGGCGAGCGCTTTGACATGGACATTTTGCCGGTCAAAGCAGATTTGCTCTCGCAAGCCGCAGGATACGCGCATACCATGAAAAACCAGGCTGACCTGGCCGAACTATGCGTAGCAGGCGGTTTTCAGGCAATAGCCGCAGACGATTACGCCGCGGCAAAGACAATTGCCGCACTGGCCACATCCGCCGCGCGATTATCTGGTGACGCGGTTCTCGTCTGGCAGGCCGGCTTCCTCGCGGATGAAACGGCTCGCTGCGCCACAGCCTATGGCCCGGTGAAACAGGTGGTCGCCGTATTGATTAGGAACCCTGACGACCCGGCGGCGAATCTGGCAATGGGGAAATTTTTTTGCTTCATTAAAAACAACTGGGATGCGGGCCTGCCGCTCCTGGCCCGCGGGACTGATGAGGCCCTAAAGTCCCTCGCAAATCAGGAAATGCAGGGCGCGGCAAAAAATTCATCAGAACTGGCCGCATTGGGCGATGCGTGGTGGAAATTGTCGGTCGCTGCCCCATATGAGGACAAAGGCTTTTACCAGGAGCGCGCCCGTTATTGGTATTTGAAGAGCATTGTCGCGGCAAAGGACCCTGAAAAGAGTTCTCTTCGGCAAAGTTTGTTCGAACGCATAAGCGCCGTTCCTGCTCAAGCCGCCGAAGTCCATATCTTTTCGCGCGTTGGCGGCACTGAATTTATAGACATCTACAGCGACCAGGCGCAATGGCGAAGCAGTCAGCGTGGCGCCATTGGAAACAAAATCAATCAGGTGAGCCTGGGTGATTTCAGCGGAGGCGATTTGCAAATCATCAAAAATTGTGGCGCGACGTGGTTAATGCCTGGCGCCGTGGACTTTGCGACGGCGCGTCTGGACAATGACCGCAAACCGCACCGCGGTGAACGCGCGAAACTCATAATTTTTGAAGACCACGTCCGGGTAATGCTCTCTCATCAAAGGGTTGGCTCGGCGGCCTTTGATGTAACCGTGGTTTTCGGCTCCAGGCCATAAAATCATTTTTTTTGAAAGATCTGGATCTGGCGCACGATTATACTGGTGTAAGAAACAGATAATTTAGAAACGCATGAAGAAATTATTCCTGGTTTTGCTACTGGCTGCGCTGAATTTTGCGCCGCTTTTGGCACAGGACAACTCGGCGCCCGGTTCGCCGTACCACAACTCTAAAAAGGACCGGAAAACGATCGTGATAGAACGGCACCGAAGGCATCATCGCCATCATCGGCGCCATCGTCACCACCATCATCACCATCGCTTTATCCGCGTTTATATCCATTAGAGGTGCCTGGTGCCTGGCTAACCAATCGAAATAACCCTTTACATGTCTCGTCTTTGTGGTAATAGTTCAATTAATAAGTTACTGACCCAAATCTATGAAGAAATTAATCCTGCTTGCACTGTTGGCCTCGGTTTTCGTTTATTTCTCACCGAATGCCAGCGCGGCCCCGCGCCGTCATCACCGCTCTTCACATCATCACGCCGCTCATCATAAGCATCATCACCATAAGCGTCGTAGTTGATTTTCATCAGCCTGGCCAACATCGCTTCCTGTTATGAAGATGAAACGGATTATTTCCGTGCTGCTTCCTTGCGCCATCGCCGCGGCTACTGCCCCGGTTTTGGCCGATGATACTATCGCCTTGTCCGCCGCGCCGGCGGCTGTGCAAAAAGCCGTCCAGACTCAAGTCGCGGACGGCAAAATGGGAGACATCACCAGACACGCCGAAGATCAGGACACGGTTTATGATGTGGACCTGACCGCCAAAGACGGCTCGGACCGCGATTTCACCGTGGCACAGGATGGCACACTCTTGAGCGTCGAAGTCGCTCTGGTCGAAACACCGGTAGAGGTCCAGAAAACCATCAAATCCGAACTAAGCGGCGGCAGCCTCGAAAGCATTGATAAGAATCTCGATGACGCAGACGTTTCCTACGATATCGAAGGCACGGGCAAGGACGGAAAGGGAATGGACCTAACCGTGGACGAAGACGGAACGCTCTCCAGCCGGCAAGTCGCCCTGACCGAAGCTCCTGACGCCGTACAACAAACCATCGCCGCCCAATTAAACGGCGGCAAAGTGGAAAGTATTGATGAAAACTTCGACGACGATGGCACCAATTTCGACGTTACCGTCACTACATCGGACGGTTCTGAAACTGGTTTTAACCTGGCCGCTGACGGCACGATGACGAGCAAAGAAGTTTCGCTGGATGAAGTACCGGTCCGCGCCCGCGCGATCATTAAGAACCGCATCGGCGATGGCACTATCCTGCGTGTGGATAAATCGTTTATAAGACGCGATAACGTCTTTCCTTTTGAGGTTGAAGGCCGCAAGGATGGCAAGCCATTCGATTTCAGCGTCGCTCCCCGCGGCAGGTTCCTCGGCATGGACGATTGAACATGGTAGGGACGGCGCGCTGCGCCGTCACCGCGCGTAAAGCGCGCGGAATTAGCTCACACTACGACGTCCGACCGTACCCGTTATGGCTATCACCATCCAACGATTAACCGACAGCCAAATCAACGCAGCGAAAGCAGTCATCGCTGCAGGGTGCCTCGAATTTTTCGGCCGGCCACCGGCTGAATTTGAGGATATGGACAACATTTCTTCAGCCTACCGGGAACCCTCTGGCACCTTTCTCGTGCTTATGGATGACGAGCGGGTTGTTGGAACGGGCGCGATCCGCCGCCTGGACGATCAGACCTGTGAGTTAAAACGAATGTGGTTCCTGCCGGACTGGCGCGGCAAAGGTCATGGTGCACGAATGTGTGAAATGCTTTTTCAGTTCGCGCATTTGGCCGGTTACAAACGCGTCAGATTGGATACCACGCCAGTATTACCCGCCGCAAACCGGCTCTATCAACGCCTGGGATTTTATTCCATTGCGCGGTACAATGACGGCCCAGGCACGATATTCATGGAGAAATGCCTGTGAGCTGTCGGCGGCCGCAAAATCGCATGGACTTGCTTCAGCTCCTCCTTCACAATTCGCCATGCGAACGAGGTTGCATCTTTTGATTCTGCTTGCGGCCGTCGCTGTGACGGGCTGCAAAACAATTTCACCTATGACTAAGAACCAATTCGCCTCTTTTAAGGGTCTCGACAATTTCGCAAACTTTACCAGTTCCACCAATGCCAATGGCGAAACCGTTTTGCTTTCGCCCCCGATCAAGGCTGGAATGGATTGGAACGAACTCATCGTGTCGTGGAACGCCGATGCTCCCACTGGAACATTGGTCAAAGTCGAAGCGCAGGCCATCACGCCCGCTCATACCACCAAATTCTATACAATGGGTCTTTGGTCTCCGGATAATCTGGCCTTTCCTCGCACGAGCCTTCGTCATCAAAAAGATACCGACGGCGACGTGAAGACGGACACATTGGAATTGTCGCAATTTGCCGACGCCGCGCAACTTCGTGTGACCCTCGGCGGTACGAACGGCGCGCTTCCGACCCTGAAGTTTCTCGGGCTTTCGTTCTCAAATACTAAGGTCACTCCGCCAGTTCTCGAACCTGACCGCGAAGCCTGGGGTAAGATCATCCCGACACCTGAGAAGTCACAAAACGCCTATCCCGAGGAAGAAGGCTGGTGCAGTCCAACTTCGCTGACCATGGTGCTGGAGCGCTGGGCCGGCGTTCTGAATCGTACGGAAATGAATTTGGATGTGCCGCAAGTGGCCGACGCAGTATACGACGACGCGTATCACGGGACCGGAAATTGGCCATTCAACACAGCGTTCGCCGGCAGCTTCAACGGCATGCGCGCCTATGTCACTCGCTTCAACGGCATTTCGGAATTGGAACAGTGGATCAATGCTGGCATTCCAGTGATAATTTCAGCCCCATGGGGCATGCTCGACCCCACCCGCATTTCCACCGGCAACGGCCATCTGACCGTCTGCATCGGCTTCACCAAAGATGGCGACGTGGTGGACAACGACCCGGGCACAAACCCGAAGAAAAGTGTCCGGCACATCTATAAACGCGAAAACGTCATCCGCGCCTGGGCGACGTCGTACAATACGGTTTACCTGGTTTATCCCATTTCAGCGAAGATTCCCATGGACCAATTCGGTCAATGGTAAAACGTTAGTCTACAGTTCACGCCTGCGGTCGGCCAAGACTTCGAACTCTGGACTCTGGACTCTGGACTTGCCAATAAATTCATCGGCAATTGACAAATTGAACCGGGAATTCCAACTTATTCCCTTATGGATGTTTTAACCCTTTCTCGCATCCAGTTTGGGCTCACCATTGGCTTTCACTACATCTATCCGCCGCTCAGTATTGGCATTGGCGTGATGCTCGTCCTCATGGAGGCGGCATGGCTTAGAACAAAAAACCCTGTCTATCACCAGATGGCCAAATTCTGGACCAACATTTTTGCACTGACCTTTGCGCTCGGCGTGGCCACCGGCATCGTTATGGAATTCGAGTTTGGAACCAATTGGGCAACGTATTCGCGTTTCGTCGGCGATATCTTTGGCAGCGCGCTCGCTGCGGAAGGAATTTTTGCTTTCTTCCTCGAATCCGGTTTTCTCGCAGTTTTGCTGTTTGGCTGGGACAAGGTCGGTCCTAAACTGCATTTCTTCGCGACCTGCATGGTTTGCCTGGGCGCCCACTTTAGCGCTGTATGGATCACGGTCGCCAATTCCTTTATGCAAACGCCCGCAGGTTACCATCTTGTGGGCCCTGAAATGCACGAACGCGCCGAAGTCACCAATTTTTGGGCTATGGTTATGAGCCCCTCCAGTGGCGTTCGCCTGTTTCACACGCTGTGCGGCGCATGGATGGCGGGCTCATTCCTGGTCGTGAGCGTGAGCGCATTTTATCTGCTCAAAAAGGAAGCACGAGGACTTTGCCCTGCGGGCCCTCCGAATCGCCCTTCCCGTCGCTCTGATCGCGTCCGTTGTGCAAGGCATTAGCGGCGACATGAGCGCGCGTAAAGTGGCCAAATGGCAGCCAGCCAAGCTCGCCGCGTTTGAAGGACTTTTCAATACCGAGTCCAATGCGCCGCTTGCGATCATCGGCTACGTCGATGAAAAGGATCAAAAGGTGGAAGGGCTGGAAGTGCCTGAACTTTTGAGCCTTCTCACGTATCATAACCCCCACGCTGTCGTTGAAGGTTTGGACGCGATCCCGCCAGAGGACCGTCCACCGGTCGCCGCCTCCTTCCTCTTTTTCCATGGCATGGTAAGCATCGGCGTCGCGCTGCTCGCCATTTCCGCGCTGGGGTGCGCCTTTTTGCCGCGGAATCAATTGGCCAATAGCCGCTGGCTGCTATGGATTCTGGTTTTTTCGGTTTTGGGACCGGAAATCGGCAATCAGTTGGGCTGGTTCGCCGCCGAAGTTGGGCGGCAGCCCTGGATTGTCTATGGACTGATGCGTACACCGGCCGGTTTGTCCGCCGTTGTCCGCGCCGATGCCGTCCTGACGTCCCTGTGCCTGTTCACGCTCATTTATTTCCTGTTATTCGCCGTCTTCATTTATTTGCTGAACCACAAAATCCAAACCGGCCCGCATCCGGACGACCTCGTGCCGCACGGCAAGTTGGCCATCCCTGACCTGACAGCCGGTTAAATGACTATGCCACTTGATTTAAATACGATTTGGTTTGTCCTCGTCGGGGTACTGTTTACAGGTTACGCGATGTTGGACGGTTTTGATTTGGGCATCGGCGCGCTGCATTTATTCACCAAAAAGGACGAAGAACGGCGTATCATGCTTAACTCAATCGGCCCAGTTTGGGACGGCAATGAAGTCTGGCTGGTTACCGGCGGCGGCGCTCTTTTTGCCGCGTTTCCAAACGTATATGCCACGGTCTTTTCAGGCTTTTATCTCGCATTCATTCTCCTGCTGTTCGCATTGATCTTCCGCGGTGTGGCCATTGAATTTCGCAGCAAGCAGCCGATGCATTGGTGGCGGCAGATGTGGGACATCGGCTTTGCCGCCGGCAGTGTTTTGTCCGCCCTTCTCATCGGCGTGGCGATGGGCAATATCGCCCAGGGCGTTCCCATTGACGACAGGGGAGAGTTTGCCGGCACGTTCCTTGGATTGCTCCAGCCCTATCCACTCCTTTTGGGCGTCACGACCGTGGCTCTGTTCATGATGCACGGCGCGATTTATGGCGCGATGAAAACCGAAGGTGAACTCCACGATAAACTCCGCAGCTGGGCGATGAATTCCATTATCTTTTTTGTCATCTGCGCCGCGACCACCACCATGGCCACATTGCTTTACGTGCCGCACCTGGCCGAGCGCGTCAAAGACCATCCGTGGCTCTTCAGCATTGCCCTCGCAAATATGCTGTCCATCGCCAATATCCCGCGCGAATTTCATCGGGGTAAGGACCGGCTCGCCTTTCTCTCGTCCTGCGCCACCATGGCGACGCTCATGCTCTTGTTTGGCATCAACCAATATCCCTATCTCGTTTACAGCGTCCCAAATCCTGAAAATTCATTGGACATTTATAATGCGTCCTCCTCGCACAAAACGCTTGGCATCATGTTGATCATCGCCTGCATTGGCGTTCCTATCGTCCTCGCCTATACAGCGTGCATCTACTGGATTTTCCGGGGCAAGGTAAAGCTCGGCAAAAGCAGTTATTGAGTTGGCCCACTGCGGCTAATTCGATTTCCCTGGCTCCGAACCGTCAAAAAGCGTGCAAGATCTTCAAAGCTGAACCGTAGAGGGCTTTGGCGGCGCACGGTTCATGTGTGCCCACGCAGGAAAAACTAAACGCAAACTGTAAATTAAAACGCAAAAATCCGGACGGCTGCTTCGCAAATGGATTGACTTTGTCGCTGTAACTGATACGATCACGTTGAAGAACGGGTCATTCCCCGATAGCCTTCGTCTGAAACAAATAAAAAAGAGGAGAAGTTGAGTTATGAAGAAATTCGCACTTATTACCGTCATTGCAGCGCTCGCGCTGCGGCAATCCAATGGCGCGGAACCGGTGCTGCCCCCCGGTTATACTTCGGTTCAGATCAACCTGAATGTCCTGGAGCAGGGCGCAACCAACGAAACCCACGGCGCAACGAATTTTCACTTCAAAAACATGCGCGTCGAAAACAACGATATTCTCGGTCTGGTTGATGATGAATTCGGAACGTCGTTCGCCCGTACCAATGGTGACCAGCTCGTAGTGAGCAATATCTGGGGCGGCCAGTTTTTGGTTCTAAATAAAGCCGGCGACGTACTTCTGCAAAACGCCAGTTCCAACACCAACGGCGATGACTATCATCTCTATTTTCACACATCCAAACCGGTCCTGGCCGGTACGCAAACAACCAACAAAGCCTGCTTGTTTTTTGTGACGGATTGCCATTTATATTATTCCAGCGGCGACGGCACCAATAAATTCCATTTCGAAGGATTTACTTCCGTTCAGGACCAATATTCTCACGGCTACACCAACAGCGAGGAATCCTTCCAGCTTTGCGGCGGGATTGGAAGTTTATCCTTCCCCGATGATGGGTCTTACGGAGTCATTTCCGGCAACATCTTTGGCTTTGGAAAGAACAACGCGCCGGCCCGATAAATCGTAGATCGTCCAATCAAAGACTAAACAGAGCGCGGGCATAACGCCCGCGCTTTTTTAGCATAGGCCATTAGTTATCGACAGGAACCAGCACCTGGGTTTCAGCCGGCTTTACACGTTTCCCAGGCCGGTTAAACTTCTTCTTTAGGCGAAGACAGGGGCGTTCCACCACATAATATGAGAACATTGTCGCCGCCGCGGCTGCCGGAACTGCCATCACCTGCCAATGGGCGGGAAAATGCGCCTGGAGTATCCGAAAAATCGGAAAATGCCAAACGTAGAACCCGTACGAAATAACTCCCAGGTAAACCAACGGTGGACTTCCCAATACCCAATGAATGATGCCCTCTGGCGAGTAAACCAAATGCACAATGAGAACCGCTGAAAAGATTGAGGCCAAAAACCAGCCATACTCATACATCCAGGGATCGTAGAGATCATGTCGCGCCAGCCAAATCAATCCATAGATGGAAATCGCCGCGGCGATGAACAGCGTGTTTTCCAGCCAGCGTCGGCGCGGAAACACTTGAGCCGATACGGCTAAGGCGATAGCGCAACCCACGAGAAGGGAATCTGCCCGTGTATCCAGGCCTCGTGCCAGCCGCCAATAGTTGTTCCATGCCGGCGTGCCTAATTCGACATAGATCGCTCTCATGAACGCCAGCAGAAGCGCCACCAATATCGTCCACCACAATAACGACGTTTTCGATGCTGTCCGGCGTAGCAACAGGAAAAGTATGGGCGGCCAGAGTAGATAATACTGTTCTTCAATGGACAAGGACCACGTTTGGGCAAGAAAGTTCAGCCGCTCGCCGAGGCCGATAATTTGTCCCCAGTTCGTCCAATAAAACAAGGCTTCAAGGATATAATGAAAATCCTTCGCGATTCTGTCCGGCGGATTTGTCAGGCAGGTATAAAGTGCGAACATCGCCAGCATGGCAAAAAGAGTCGGCAACAGCCGGAGGGCGCGGCGATAATAAAAATCTCTAAAATTAATTGTGCCTGAATCGTTCCGCTCCGTAAGCAAAAGCCACGTAATTAAAAATCCACTCAAGACGAAGAAGACGTCCACGGCTATGAAACCGGCGTTATAGCTCAATATGCTCAAATGGCCCAGCATAACCACGATCATTCCGATGCCCCGTATTCCATCCAGGCTCCTGACGTACCTCGGGCGGGAATAATTTATCGGTACAATTCGTGAGTCACCCTTGTGGTCCAGGGCACTCATTTTGTTCAGATCGGCCATGCCAACTGGATTATGCCCGATTTATCCAGGAATCCAATATCCATTCATCGCTTCGCCTTTAGCAGCAGCACCGGCACGTTGATGCTGTGCCGAACCCGCCGCGACGCGCTGCCCAGAAATAAATCAGCCAGAAACCCATGCCCATGCGTGCTCATCGCCACAAGGTCGCATCCGTTCTTCTTCACCCATTTGACAATCTCGCTTCCGGGATCTCCGTAGGCCAATTGAGCCGTGGCGTGTATGCCTTCGGCCTGAAATTCGGAGCGAACTTTTTCCAGATAGGCGGTATCCTCTTTGATTTCCGGACTGATGGCATCATTACCGTAAGTCCGGGCTGCCCAGCCATCGGCCACATGAAGCAGGACGATGGAGCCGTGCGTTAGCTTCGCCAGTAGCTTGACGTGCTCGATCATGGCGCGGTCTGTTGGTGTGCCATCCAGCGTTAAAAGAATCTTTCCGTACATATCAGTCCTTTATCAGTGACCGACAATCACGCGCCAGGACTGTTTCACGGCATCCGGCAGGCCGTAAATGTCGAAGGCGGCAATGAGTAAAGCTGAACTCCATCCGGCGATCAGCAGGAACCAGCCGAGTCGCCATTGCCCCATTCTTTTACGGGAACTGGCGAAGTGGAGCAAGGGAAACATCGCAAAAGGCAACTGTAACGCCAAAACCACCTGGCTTAAAACAAGCAGGTCGTTGATGTTGTTCGCGCCACGAATGCCGATGAAAATGACCGTCGGGATGATGGCCAGCGACCGGGTAATCAAGCGCCGCAGCCAGGGAGCAATGCGCCAGCGCATGAACCCTTCCATCACGACTTGTCCGGCAAGGGTGCCAACGATGGTCGCGCTTTGACCGCTCGCCAGCAACGAGATCGCGAACAGCCAACTGGCAGCCACCGTACCCAGCAGCGGCGCGAGGGTTAGATAGGCCGCGCGGATCCAGTCGGTGGACTCATTGAGCTCCACCACATGGCCACCCGCGACAGTGACGCTGCCCTTGCCATAAAACACCAGCGCCGCCAGCACCAAAATGGCCGCGTTGATGAGGAAGGCAACCGACAAATTGGCAGAAACGTCAATCGTGTTATAACGGATGGCCTTTCGGATGGATTCATCGTCTTTTTGAAATTTTCGGCTCTGCACCAGCGCCGGATGCAAATAGAGTACGTGCGGCATCACCGTGGCGCCGATAATCCCTATCGCCACATAGACCATGCCTGGTGAGCTCAAATGCGGCGTAACCATTGCCCGGCCCATTTCCAGAAAGCTCGGTTGCGTCCGCGGCAGGACAAAGATTTCCAAATAATAACAGACAGCGATGGTCAGTACCAGGAGCAGCACAATCGCTTCAATGGTGCGCATCCCAAACCGTTGAAGTAGCAGCAATAACAACACGTCCGCGCCCGTGATAATCACCGCCCAAAAAATGGGAATATGAAACATCAGGTTTAATGCTACCGCGCTGCCCAGCACTTCGGCCAAATCGCAAGCGATGATGGCCAGTTCCGCCATCAGCCAGTTTGGCACCCGCGTCCATTTGGGATACCAATCGTAGCAGCACTGGGCCAGGTCGCGTCCGGTGGCCACACCCACGCGGGCTGCAATCATTTGCAGGAAAATCGCCATCAGACTTGCCAGCGCTACCACCCAAAGCAGGTCATATTTAAACTGCGCGCCGGCGGCTAAATCGGTACCCCAGTTGCCCGGATCCATGTAAGCGACGCTCACCAAAACCGCCGGGCCGAAAAAAGCCGCCATTTGCTTCCAAAAACCGGCGTGGTTCGGCGGCACCGCCACGCTGCCATGGAGTCCTTCAAGCGAAAGATGATTGGAATGCGGTGCAGCGGGCTGGCCAGGTTGTTCGTGCGGATTTTCCCCGGATTTGACCCCTGAATCAAATGTCTCTGAAGGCTCATTCTTCATAAATGAGCCCGGCGATCACGCTGGTTTTTAAAATTGCCATATTCCATTCCGGCCGGCCCGCCCAACCAGCCAATTGTTGCATTTGCTTTATAATGTCGTCCTATATTAATAATGTAGTTGATACTACATTATTGCGCCCGATTGTCAAATGCTTTTTCCGGGCGCTGGAATGGGACGCGCAAGGCTGGCGGTTGGCGTATCCTAATGCTGGCGATGGCAGGGGAGCGTGCTGCGCCATCGGTTTCGTCTTCGGTAAATTAGCTGCGGAGCAGCGTGCGATAGTAGCCCATAGCGCCGAGCTATGGGCGCGAGGACCGAAATACCTTCAAGCTCCGGCAGGAGCGAAAGAAAAAGGCCTTCTTAGCACACATACATGGCTCAATCCCACGGGTGCTGGTCTCCGCGGTAGACCGCCCGTGCCGTGCATGTCTCGGCCACGACCACTTCCGTCAACAGCGGCAATTTCGGCTTCAGCTTGTTCCATATCCACGCTGCGATATTTTCACTCGTCGGATTTTCCAGGCCGGAAACTTCATTGAGATAATAATGGTCCAGCTTCTCCCAGATCGGCTGAAACGCGGCTGAGATGTCCGCATAATCCATCAGCCAGCCGGTCTTTTCGTCGCACTCACCGGCCACGGCGACCTCGACCCTGAAACTGTGCCCGTGTAGCCGGCGGCACTTGTGTGACTTCGGCAATCGCGGCAGCAGGTGCGCGGCTTCAAATTGAAATGTCTTTCGTAATTCCATTTTCATAGTTCAAATTCCAAATCCGTCCATGTTACCAGGTCGCCCAGCGGTGGACGCCCGTCATGCCGCCACGTCAGCGGCGGGTTCTGCATCTGGCCAAGCGGGCAAAGCCGCGTTACGCCCCACTGCGCCAGTTGCCCCGCCAGCTCGGGAACCACTTCGTCCGGCGCGGCAATGCCAACCGTCGAAACCTTTCCGCGTACGGCGTCCGCGCTTTCCAACAGCGCCTTTACGTCCGAAACCGGCTTCACGTAAATGAATCGGTTCAGGCAGGAAAGCTGGAAGCGCGGGTCTGCCTCGAAAATCACTGTCCAGGCCGTTGAATCCCTCACTTCGCCAATGCCGGGTGTTTTCAGGCGAGTGCGCCGCGCGAATTTCATAAATCGCCCGGCGCGACGCGATGGCCGCCGATTCTTCCGCCGATATTTCGCCGCGCGGTTCATTGGTTTCGCGGCGGCCCAGTTCGTCGGCGAGCAATTGCGCGAAGTGCTCGGGTGAAACGTCACCGCCGGGCTGAACATAAATGACGTGTGGCGACAGGCAGCCAAGCTGGTTCCACGCTACGACGTCGTCCGCCGCCGCGGCAACAATCTTGCCGGTTTGTGACCCAAACAAACTCTCTCCCGCCACAAACCCAAAGCTGACGCGATGCCCATAGCCCAAAAAACGGACGCGCCCGGGAAGTTTGGTGCGGATGCTGTCGAGCGTTTCGTCGCTGCCCGTCGCCGTCACGCAATCGGCTTCGGCGAAAAGCGATATTCTCCAACTCGGCGTTGCCGCCGCGCCATTCGGCGATTTCCAGGCACGCGCCGAGTTTCGGGTCCGCGTCGTAAATGGAATGCGCAAACAATCGCGGCAAAAACGAACTGCCGCTGGCGCATTTCAAAAATTGTGCCGAGCGCGTCAGCAATCCGAAAATCAGGCTCATCATGGCTGGATTGGGAATATTGCCTGCGCCAATGTGGACCTGAAATTCCGGCCCGCGCCAGAAGCGGCTCGCTCGGCCCGAGCCGGGCGAAGACGGGCTTGCCGCGCCGTAGCTTGGCGAAGGCGGGCTGGCGGAGGCATCCGTGGCGTCTCCGAGTTCCTGGGCAATCAATGCGCGAAAATTTTCGCGCGTCAATTGCCTGAAAAAATTGTCCAGGCCGCGCTCCAGCGTGACCCGCGAAAACCCGGCTTGCTGTTGCCTGTTCCAGGGCGAATTTCCGAAATGGGTATTCAGGTTCCAGCCAATGTTCGGCCAGCCTGGCCAGCACAGTCACCATGCTTTGAAGCGACCGGTTTGCCAGATACTGTTCGCGATTGCGCTTCAACGTCTGGCACGCCTCGGAAATCATCAGCGGCGACAGCGTGGCTTCCGGCGGCAAATCGGCCAGAAAATAATTGGGCAGGTTCATATTCTGTTCATGCCGTCATCAGGGAACATCCGCGCGCTTCCGGCAAGCACAGCCCGGCCGATCAAATCGAAACCATCGCCTCTGCGAACGGCCAAATCCTCCGTTTGAATGGCAGCCACAGAAAATACGTTCGCCAGGTCAAAAATGCGAATCAGACCCGTTTCACCATCGCCAGCCTCGAGTCCTGTCTCCGGCGAAATGATCTGCACTCGCGCCCAGGCGGAAAATGAAAACAACGTTCCGGATTTCCCGCGTCATACGCCTGCGAACTGAGTTCACTCATGCCATATTCGCAGATAATGTTTTCGCGCGAAATACCGAGAAGGTTCGTGATCAGTGAGTGCAATTCCGCCTTTGGCATAGTGCGCGAGCGGTTTTTGTATCCGCCGGTTTCCATGACGCGCGATCCGATGGGCAATTTCAGACGCAAATCTTTCTCCGCCAGATAATCCAGGAAATGAACAAATGAAAAAGCCGTGCCGAGAATTAATTTTGGCCTCTCGCCGCTCCGCAAAGCCGCCAGCGCCGCGTCAAAATCAATGGCCCATGCGCCATCGCCGTCCATTTCCGCCGTGAAAACCGTTTCCGGCGCGGCCAATTGCCGCCTGACCGTATCAAACATATGGACCAATGAAGAATGAGGCGCCAGTCGGGGAGGCGGAGTCAGGATGAGCAAATTATAATTCTCACGCGCTGCCCGTAGCGCAGGTTTCCAAACCTGCTGTGTCGCCGATTTCCAAATCGGCAAGTCGTCCGATTGCTGCGTGACCTGCTGGTTTGGAAACCTGTGATACAGCAGACTTGGAAGTCTGCGCTACAGTTGGCAGGCAGGATGCCTGCCCTGCACCGGTACGCAAAACATTTTCGGCAAAACCGGCCCAAAGCGATAGTTCATACAGCTCGAGGGATTTCGGACAATGAAAATGTCGGCTGGGCTTTTGTTCCGTCGTGCCGCTGGAATGAAACACCGCGGTCCTCTCTTCAGCGGAAATAGAAGACAGTTCCAATTCCTTGAAAGCTGCTGTGGGCGCAAAAGGAACCTCAGTCCAGTGCCGAATGTTGTTTGGGGTCAACCCTTTGGCTTCGCAAATGCGTCTATAAGCCGGGTTGCATTTGAATTGCAGGCCAAAAAGTTCCAGCGCCAGTCCATCAAAGGCATCATCCTGTTCCGAAATTATGCGCCTGAGGCGCGCGGCAAAGTTGATAAGTTCAGCGTTCATGCGGTTTTTATTCGGCTGGTTTTCCGCCACAGCCGTCAATCAGCCTAACAGAAATGTGTTCATCGGCAATCCGAAAGGCTCTGGTAGGGACGGCGCGCTGCGCCGTCACCGCCCGTACAGCGGGCGGAACATGCGCGGTCCGGCTTACCACCGCGGTCTTTGCGCCGTCAAACGTGGCGTGGACAGCGTAGCTTGCTGTCCTTACGAGCCAAATCGGCGCGCAAAAATCTTTCGTTTCTTTGTCCCCGCAAGTGTCTTAATCTGTACGTCTATAAAAAATGGCTCTCGATTATAAAAACAGGTCCTTGAGATTGCGAATTTCGGCCTCAAAAATGGTTCTTTTCCCACTTGCGGCGGCGCTGCTGTTGTCTGCCGGCTGCCACCGGGAAAAAGTCGAGGTTTATCAGGTAAGCACGGACCAGGACCAGCCTCAACAGACACCGTCCGTCCCTGCGACAAATTCAGATAGCCTCCCGCCCGGGCACCCGGACGTTTCCATGATGAATAATTCGTCCAGCCAAATGCCCTCGGGCGTTGTTCCGTCGGACGTGCAAAACGCGTCGCCAATCACATGGACGGCTCCCGCCGGATGGACATCCGTTCCGCCCAGCGAGATGCGTGTCGCCTCCTTTAAACTCGCAGGCGTCGGCGGACAGGCGGCCGACGTGAGTGTCGTTCCGCTCTCCGGCATGGGCGGCGGCGATTTCGCCAACGTCAATCGCTGGCGGGGCCAGGTCGGTTTGCCGGCCGCGCCGGATGATGAACTTCAAAATTCGGCTGAAAATGTCGAAGCCGGGGCCCAGCCTGCGAACCTCTATGACATTGTTGGGCAAAATCCTTCCAGCGCCCATTCCACTCGCATCCTCGCCGCCATTCAACACCGAGATGGGACGACCTGGTTCTTCAAAATGACCGGAGACGCTGAATTGGTGGAGCAACAGAAACCCGCCTTTATTTCCTTCCTCAAATCATTGGATTTTGCTTCACAACAGGCGCAAACGTCCCAGCCGCAATTACCGCCGGATCATCCGGACATTGGCGGCATGACCGCCGTAGCGCCGGTGGGGCAGGGCTCAGGCCAGCCCAATTGGACCGTTCCGGCAGGCTGGCAACCCGTCTCGGCCGGACAGTTCCTCGTCGCGAAGTTCAACATTAGTGGCGGCGCGGATGTTAACGTCAGTTCTTCAGACGGTGATGGCGGTGGGCTCGCGGCCAATGTCAATTGCTGGCGCGGACAACTTGGCCTTCCGCCCGCGGATGAGATCCCCACGGTAACGTTTGCGATTTCGGGCGGCGAGGCCCAACTCGTGGACCTGCGCGGAAACGACACCCAAACCGGCAACCCTTCGGAAATTGTCGCCGTCATCGTCACACAACCGGGCCAAACGTGGTTTTATAAATTGACCGGCGCCCCTTCCGTCGTCGCCCTGCAGAAAAACGCATTCACTCAGTTTGTGAAAGGTGTCCAATATTGATTCCGGGCAGGGACGCGAAAACTGAAAAAACCATTCCGCAGCTACTGACATCTCAGGTCTCCGTCGTGCGCGGATGCACAAATCCCCAACGGCCTCCATAATAAATCTTTTCATGCCGTTCCTGAGCTATCGAAGGATTTAGGAATTTTGGCGGCCGACGAAAATTTTCGTACGCCAGCCGTAATTGAAGAGATGCTTCTACCGGGTCCATGCCTCCTGTCCCGGTTCCAAGTCCGGGGCAGGCGATTGAATCTATCTTTGACGGTTCAGAACGGTTGTGACGATGAATGGCAGTCAGAGCCGCCCACAGCGCGAGATAAACGTGATCTGTGCCCTGAATGTTCATTGGCACGCGCATCGTAGGGCTATGTGCTACAAACGGATGTGCTGGATGATCAGTGGGCACAATCACACAAGTACCGACAGGCTGTTCCCCAAGGTGGTCTTCGAGAATCCGCTTTTGAATCCTTTCCATCACATGGTGGCCGAAATAACGGACAACAGCCAAATCCATTCCCGCGTCCATCAAACCAAACGAATTTCCAGCTGTAATGACGCAATCAAATGTTGGCAAGTCTTCGAATCGCTCGCAGACAATTTCGACTTCGGGATGCGAACGAAATTGCCAGCGCAGAACGTCAAAAAACTCTTTGCCTCTACTTACGAAAATGAATCGCATAGCTCGAGTCCGCTACCGCGTCACAACTGAAAAACCGCCTCGAAATCCGCCTCCCCCGTTCTGCGTTTAAATCACCGTCCCATGGGGAATGATGGCATTTTTCGGGATGATGACGATGCCATCGCGGATAAAGTATAATTCGTGGTCCACGCGATCGGGCTTTCCGACGGGCGAAATCGTGACGTTGTTTCCGATACGCGCATTTTTATCAATGATGGCATTTTCAATTCGGCAATTTTCGCCGATGCCGATGCGCGGTCTTCCTTCGCTGTCGTTCTGCCGGATGGATTCCACCGATTCGTAGAAATCGCAGCCCAAAATGATCACTCGATGCATTTGCGTGCCTGAGCCTACAAACGTGCGCAGGCCCACGATCGTGTTTCTAATTTTGGCTCCATTAATGATGCAGCCGTCCGTCACGACGGCGTGCTCAATTGTTGCGCCGTTGATCTTTGAACCGGGCAGGTAGCGCGGCCGGGAAAAAATCGGCGCGCTCATGTCGAAGAAATTGAATCGTGGAAGCTCGTTCACCAAATCGAGGTTCGCCTCAAAGAAATTGCGGATGGTCCCGATGTCCTCCCAGTAACCCTGAAAAATATGGGAGCAAACGCGATGCGTGCTGATGGCGCGCGGAATAATGTGCTTGCCGAAATCGGACAGTGGATTGTCCAATAATTCCTGAATCAGCTGGCGGTTGAAAACGTAAATGCCCATCGATGCGAGGAATTTCTCCCCGCCATCTTTGATGCCGAGTTTGTGCAGCCATTCGGAGGGCAGATGGAGCGAATCAAGCACCGCCGGGTCCTTCGGTTTTTCTTCGAAGCGTTTGATGCAGAGGTCCTCGGAGATTTGCATGATGCCGAAGGATTGTGCCTCGATCCGGCCCACCGGAATGGTCGCCACGGTGATGTCCGCGTCGCTATCGATGTGCTCGGCCACCATCTGGCGGAAATCCATGCGATACAACTGGTCGCCGCTGAGGATCAGAAGATAATCGAAATCGTGGTTCAGGAAGTGGGTGAGGTTTTTTCGGACGGCGTCGGCCGTGCCTTCATACCAGGACGTGTTGGTGAGGGTTTGCTGCGCCGCGAGAATTTCGACGAAGCCGCTGGTGAAATGGTCGAATTTATACGTCCGCGAAATGTGGCCGTGCAGGGACGTGGAATTGAATTGCGTCAATACATAGATGCGGCGGAAGCCGGAATTGATGCAATTGGATATGGGAATGTCCACAAGGCGGTATTTGCCGGCAAGCGGCACCGCAGGTTTGGCGCGGTCTTTCGTCAACGGAAACAGCCGGGTTCCCTGGCCGCCCCCCATGATGACGCACAGCACATTGCTCGTATTTAATGATTGACGGCCGGTTTGTGACATATGTCTCAAGTATGTGGGCAATATACCGACAATTTTTCCCGCGGCAAGTCATTGCCGCATTCTGCCGTAATGGCAACAGAAACCCGGAAATTCAGGGCCGAATCAAAGCGAGGCCGGACTCGGGGATAATGAAAGCCCTGAAAGGGCGACCCATATTAGCCCAGGGCAGAGCGCGACTCTGGGAGCGCGACGCCCTGGGTCAATCGTTCAAGGCAACACGCCGCTGACTGCGAAGGCGCGCGCCTGTCCTCCGAAGCTTCCGAGCGAAGGAGGAATAGCGCGAATCTGATCTGCGGCACTTTCTGGGCTTTCTCCAAATGCTCGGGTGGTGTCGAGTAAGTTGCCCCGAAAACGACATCCGTCTCGCCCCCGTGAGTTTAATTTGGACCCTTTTACCGGGAAATGAATCGCGCGAATTCGGCATGAAAGTGCGGCGGGATGCGCGCTTTAAATTTCGCTGTCTTGCCCCTGTAATGCCGTTCAATCACCTGGCCCACCTCATGCAGCCGGGCGATGACGTCCGAATTTTCATGAGGAATTCGCAATTCCAGAAATTCGCGTTTGGGCCGCAGTTGGGTGCCAAGTTCGGCGAGCAAATGAGGGATGCCTTCGCCGGTTTTGGCGGAAATTTCAACCGCATGCGGGTGTTTTTCCTTTAGACCGGTCAGGAGCCCGCCGTCCGTGGCGCAATCGATCTTGTTGAACACCATGATACTCGATTTCCCACCGGCGCCAATTTCGTTCAAAACAGAATTGACCGCCTCAATTTGTTCCCACGCCTGGGGATGGCTGATGTCCACCACGTGCAGCAGTAAATCGGCCTGCACGACTTCTTCCAGTGTCGCTTTAAACGCCTCAACCAGGCCGTGCGGCAATTTGCGGATGAATCCGACCGTGTCCGTGAGCAAAACATTTTGGTTTGTCGGCAATTTCAGCCGACGGGTCGTCGGGTCGAGGGTCGCGAACAGGATATCTTTGGCCAAAACCTCCGCCCCGGTGAGCGCGTTGAGCAACGTGGATTTGCCCGCATTGGTGTAGCCCACAATCGAGGCCAGCGGCCATTGGCTCCGCTGGCGTCCTGCCCGTTGTGTGGCGCGACGGCGGCGCACGAGGTCCAGGTCGCGGGAAATGGTATCAATGCGCTCCTGGACCTTGCGGCGGTCGGCTTCGAGTTGCGATTCGCCTTCGCCGCCGCGCATGCCGATGCCGCCGGCCTGGCGGGACAGGTGCCCCCAGAAACGGGTCAGGCGTGGCAGCAAATGCTGCAATTGCGCCAATTCAATCTGCAATTTCCCTTCCCGTGTCCGCGCGCGTTGCGCGAAAATGTCCAGGATCAGCGACGTGCGGTCGAGGATTTTACAATTGAAGATCTTTTCCAGGTTACGGCTCTGCGCGGGAGAAAGTTCATCGTCAAAAATCACCGTGTCCACGCCGTGGCTCCGGCAGAAATCGGAAAACTCGGCCGCCTTGCCTTTGCCGATAAAGGTCGCGGGAGCGAGGGCTTCCATTTTTTGAATGCCCTGGCCGGCCACCTGGGCGCCCGCGGTCTGGGCCAGTTCCGCAAGCTCAGCAAGCAGTTCTGTCACGTCCGCGCCCTTGCGCGACTTGACCTCTACGCCGACTAGAAAGACTTTTTCCGGACGCGTTCTTCGGGTTTCAATGAGTGATTTCAACTGTGAAATGATTTTAACATAGCCGCCCGGCGTTGCGATTTGAAAATTACGTTAACTTTGTTTTAATTCCCGCCGTCTATGCTTCGAATGAAAATGCTCTCGGTGAACAAACTGTCGTCCGTCGTATCAAGCCAGCGGAGGATTATTCCCGTGGTGGCCCCGGTGCAGACCGCCCGGGGGAAGAGAGAGTATTGTCCACGGGTGTTCGGTAACGGCGCGAGACTGCTTCGGTTCATGGGCCGGATGCGCGATTTAATAATCGTCGAAACTCGCGAGGAACCGGTGACCGCCGACCACCGTCCGAATGACCTGAGGTGGCCGCCTGCTGTTCCCTCTCCGCTCCCATCCGATGGGAGGGGAGAGGGTCAGGGTGAGGTGAGGGCTTGTCGGTTTAACGAGCGAACAATTTTGAAGAATTCTTCCAGAGCTTTCGATCCGCGGCCTCACAAACAATTCGGCGTAATCCTCGCGTTTTCTTTCCTCTTTTCCCTGATAGCCTCCGCGCAATCGCTTCCGCACGTCGCTCTGCAGCGGGTGTTCCCAAAATTACACGGCGGTGAGCGCCCCGTTTGGATGAGCGAAGCGCCTGACGGCTCCGGGAGGATGTTCATCGTCTATCAACCCGGAACGATTCTGATTGTAAAGAAGGGCTCCGACGGCTCTGACGCGAAGGAATTCCTGAATATCGAAGCGCGCCATCCTTATTTTGACAATGAGGACGGCCTGCTGAGTATGGCGTTCAGCCCCGGTTTTGCGACCAACGGAACGTTTTACATCTATTACACCCAAAGTAACTCTCAGCAGGACATGGACCGGCTGCGGCACAACCAGCCCCTGCTTTATCCCTATCGGAGCGTGGTCAGCCGAATGAAAGTTTCGGCGGCCGACCCGGACCGGGCCGACACAAATAGCGAGAAGGTTATCATGGAAGTATTGCAGCCGTTTTCAAATCATAAGGGCGGCGAACTATGCTTTGGCCCGGACGGCTATTTGTACCTGGGATTGGGTGACGGCGGCCTCGGAGACGACCCGTTTGGCAACGGACAAAACACCGCGACATTGCTGGCAAAAATGTTGCGAATTGACGTCAACTCGCGCGCGTGGGTGGGGTGGGGGACGGAAGCGCAACAGTTGGACTACGGTTTTCCGAAGGACAATCCGTACTACAACGAGCCGGACATGGATTACCGCGGCGCGCACAAGGAAATTTACGCGTTGGGCCTGCGAAATCCCTGGCGTTACAGTTTCGATCGCCAGACCGGCGCGCTCTGGTGCGGCGACGTAGGGCAGGAACTGTGGGAGGCGATTTATATCATTGTCAACGGGGGCGATTATGGATGGAGCATCCACGAGAGCGGCCATTCGTTTAAGCCTGGACCGCCCGGCGCGCAATATATCAAGCCGGTGATTGATTATCCGCATCGACCGGATTTGCAATCCCAGTCCATTTTTCCGGACCATAGCATCGGCACGTGCGTCATTGGCGGTTACGTCTATCGCGGGAAAAAGTTCCCATCGTTGGATGGCGTGTACGTCTACGGGGATTATACGTTGGGAACGATTTGGGGATTGCGTTATGATTACCAGTCACATGCCGTGACCGCCGAAGGAACGCTGCTCCCGCAGCCAAAAAACATCAGTAGTTTTGCCGAAGACGCCGACGGCGAGATCTACGCGCTCATCGACGGCGGCGAGATTGACCAAATCACTACACAGTAGAACGTGAAACGTTAAAACCCGGATTTTGCATTAGGCCCGGAGGAAAGTTGAGGATAAATCCTATTCTGTCGGCGCAGCCGCAAATTGAAACCCCAGAGGGGTGAAATATATGTAGCCCCGGGCAAGCGACTCCGGGAGCGCAGCCCGGGGTAGCGACGCCCATGAATCAGCCGCTGACTGCAAAACCGCGCGATAGCGCGATTCTGATCTGCGGCTCTTCTTCTTTCTCTCCAGCGGACGCGGTCAGCCTCATGGCTGAATTTCGGTGCGAACGCCAAAACACTTTTGCGCATTCCCTAATGCAACGCAACTGAAGTTATTAGCTCAAAACGCCTGTGACTGTGATGTTTGCGTGGAATAATCGAAACGACTAATGTCCAAATGCAAAATCCGGGTTAAAATGTTAAATCGTTAAAACGTGGAAACCGTTCATAGGCCGCCACCGTTTCAACGTTTTAACCTTTCAACGTTTCAACGCTTCACGGCGCCTGGGGCGCCGCATTAGTACTGACATTCGGCGCCTGCGGCCTCGGATGGTGCGGGGACATTCTGCTTTGAAGCTTCTCAAATTGTTTCGGAGTTAGAATGGGTTTCAACTGCGCCGAAGTTTCATCGCGGATTTCTTTCATTTTGGCCCGTCTGTCCTCAGGGGAAAGGCTCGCGTCATTATGCAAATCACGCATTTTTTGCGACGCGTCGGCCAGAATGGGTTGCACCTGGGCCTTTTGCGCTTCGGTCAGGTTCAGCGCTCGCATTAAGCCTTCCATGTTGGGTCCCCGCATCATATGGGGCGCTGCCGGGGCGGGGGTGGGGGAAGGGGCGTTGGTGGAATCCTGGGCAATGGCTGAACCGCAGGTAATCAGGCTTCCGGCGGTGAACAAGGTGAGGAGAAACTCTTTAGTCACTTTCATAAATAAACTTCGGTATTTAATCAACAATCAGTCGTTTCGACAAATCATCCACCGATCAATTCGGTGTCGGATTTGCCGAATTAGACGCAATTAACGGGAAAAAGTTACACACCTGCGGTAGGGACCGCCCGCTGGGCGGTCGCCGCGCGTAAAGCGCGCGGAACAGCCCGCAGTAACACGCTGCCAACCATCAGCGGACAATTCCCCCTCTCCCTTGGCAAGTGGCCTGCCACCGGGAGAGGGCCGTGAGAGAGAGTGGTTCGAACGGGAACGTCAGGCGATTCATGGAAAACCCCCGTTCGATCTTTTTCGCACGCACTTGGAGACCACGAATCAATGCAATCGTCCGTCGTTGCCAGCCATCGGCGGACAATTCCCCCTCTCCCAGCGGGAGAGGGCCGGGGTGAGGGAGAGTGGTTCGAACGAGAACGTCAGGCGATTCATGGGAAGCCCCTCGCTGTCGGAGGTTTCACCCACCAATCCACCAATCCATTAATCCATTAATCCGTCTTACTTCGCCGGGCTCGTCATGTGCTGATGAGTCAGGTTTTCCCACTTCGTATATTGATCCGGGGTAAGAACGTCCTGCATTTTCGTGTTCAGACCGTCGCGGATCTTACCGTATTCCGACTTCTTTTCACCCGTAGACATCGTGGTGTTCTGGCGCACATCTTTCACTTGCTGATGTTCGGACTGGAATATGTTCTCCACTTTCTGCTTTTGAGAGTCCGATAGACCCAGTTCACTCGAGAGTTTGTCCATGCTCGCCCCATTCCACATATTGGAAACCTTGGAAGTGGTGCTGTTGGCCATGGACTTGACCTCACCACTTGGGGTGCTCTGACCAAACACTGAGCCACTGACAATCATGCTGCCCGCGGCAAGCGACGTTAAAACAAACGCCTTGTTCAATTTCAATTTCATAAATATTCAACCTCCTATCATTTGGATAAATTGCCGCGGGAGCGGGAAATTCGGCAATTCACTAGAAATGATTAGACGCTCTTGATTCGCAAAAGTTACAAGCTCCGGAGAACATTCGCGGCCGAGCGGATTGTCGTGTCCAGATCCGCCGTGGTGTGAGCCGTGGAAATGAACCCGGCTTCGAATTGGGAGGGCGCCAGATAAACTTTTTCCCGCAGCATACCGTGGAAAAATTTCGTGAAACGCGCGCGATCGCTTTTCATCGCGTCCGAAAGGTTCCAAACCGGCTCGCTGGTAAAATAGGCGCAGAACATGGAGCCGCAGCGATTGAATTGTACGGGAACGCCGGCCGCTTTGGCGGCATCGCGCATCCCGGCTTCGAGGCGCGCCCCGGAAGTTTCGAGCGCTTTGTACGTGCTCCGATTTAGTTCCGCCAGCGCGGCGATTCCTGCCGCCATGGCGATCGGATTGCCACTCAGCGTTCCGGCCTGATAAACCGGGCCCAGCGGCGCCAGGCAATCCATAATGTCCGCCCGGCCCCCGAATGCGCCCACCGGCAAGCCGCCGCCGATGATCTTGCCGAAGCAGGTCAAATCCGGAGAAATATTGAAGCGCTCCTGAGCGCCGCCCGGTGCCAGGCGAAAGCCCGTCATGACTTCGTCAAAAATCAGGAGCGCGCCGTGGGCTTTTGCTACGTCACGCAAAAGCTCGAGATAACCGGGTCGCGGCAAATAAAGTCCGGCGTTCCCCGGGACCGGTTCGACGATGATGGCCGCGATTTCATTCGGGTTTGCGACGAAAGCGGCTTTCACGGCGTCCGGGTCGTTGAAGGGCAGGACGATAGTAAGCTTGGCGAAATCGGCGGGCACTCCTGCGCTGTCTGGATTCCCAAAGGTGAGCGCGCCGCTGCCGGCTTTGACCAGGAGCGAATCGGCGTGGCCGTGATAGCAGCCATCAAATTTGATGATTTTGTCCCTGCCAGTGAATCCGCGCGCCAGCCGAATCGCGCTCATGCACGCCTCCGTGCCGGAATTGGTCATTCGGACCTTTTGGACCGAAGGCACGAGCTTACAAATTCGCTTTGCCATTTCGACTTCATAGGGATTGGGGATGCCGAAGCTTGTGCCCTTTTGCGCGGCGGCTTTGACGGCGGAAATGATTTTTGGATGTGCATGGCCCAGAATGGCCGGTCCCCAAGTGCAGACATAATCGATCAATTCATTGCCATCCACGTCCCAAACACGCGCGCCTTTGGCACGATCCACAAAAAATGGATTTCCACCCACAGCGCGAAACGCGCGCACCGGCGAATTCACGCCACCGGGAATATATTTCAGCGCTTCCTGGAAGAGTTTTTTAGACCTGGCATTCACCATAGACGGATCAATTTAACAACCGAACAAATCCTAATCCAGCGAGCATTTTTTAGGACCCACGATGGTAGGGACGCTGCGCTGCGGCGTCCGCGCCGCGTGCAGCGGCGCACTCTTTTATCCCGGAGGGATAATTGGAAATAGCCGTCAAGTTAAGCATTTATCCCTGCCAGGAACGTTTCACTTGATTTGCAATTTGTCCGCGCTGAAAGCGCAATCCCATTTTAGCCGTGGGCAGCGCCCACGGAACACGTGCCATATGAGAATGTTTCGCCCTGTAAGGGCAATCCAAATTCTGTCATGCTCGCCATTTCGGCTCGCCCTTACATGGCGCGAAACCATTGTGGTATTTTTCCGAGAGCGTTGCCCACGGCTAAAATGTAACGTGACGGCCCTGCGCGTCTGCCGGCCTATTTCCGAACGTCCCTAACGGGATTTAAATTCACGCTCGCCGCTAAATCCGCTCATTATCAATCAATCTCGTTTTCCCGACAAACACCGCCAGCGCCATTTGCGTTCCGGCCGATACGTCCGTCACCGATACGAGTGTTTCCGGATCAAAAAATTCCACGTAATCCAGCCGCGCATCCGGCTCGGTTTCGATGAGCTTTTTAATTTCCGCCCTTAATTCGGTGGCGGAGATCGTTTTCGATTTCGCTTTTTTGACCGCTGACCTGGCGGCATCCAGCGCGTGGCGCAGGACGAGAGCCTGCCTTCTCAAATCACCCTCCAGATATTTATTGCGCGAACTCATCGCCAGCCCATCCGCTTCGCGGATTGTGGGCGCGACAATCACGCGCAACGGAAAATTCAAATCGCGGACCATGCGTTTGATGACCGCCGCCTGTTGAAAATCTTTTTGGCCAAAGATGGCGAAGTCCGGCAGTACGATATTGAACAGTTTGGCGACAATTGTCGTCACACCGCGAAAATGCGACGGCCGTGAGGCTCCCTCCATGCTGCGAGACAATTTTTCCTCAACCACATACGTACTGAAAGCCTCGGGAACATCACGCCGGTCCGGGTATATTTCCCGGTCTTCCGGCGTGAAAACGACGTCCACGCCTTCCTCCGTTAGCAGTTTCAAGTCGCGTTTGAGATCACGCGGATATTTAGAGAAATCTTCCGTGGGCGCGAATTGGGTAGGGTTTACGTAAATACTCACGACCACGCGGCCGGCTTTGCCCACATGGCCGCGAGCCTCCCGCACGAGACTCAAATGTCCTTCGTGGAGATATCCCATCGTGGGCACCAGCCCGATGAGTAACCCCTCGCGCCGCCATTTTTTCGCCAACTTTTGCATCGAACCGATGGATGAAACAATTTGCATCTCAATAAAAGTGCGGGAGGGCGGGGAAAGTATCAATCCGATTTAGGCGAGCGAATTTTTGGATTTATGGATAAATGGATTTGTGGGTGTAGAAGGCAGTAGGGCGGGCCTGCTTGCCGGTGGCGCTGCCACTCCGCCAGGCACGAGCCACCGCGCTCGCGCCTGTCTCCGATTTTCCGCGCTGAAGGCGCAATTCCATTTTAGCCGTGGGCAACGCCCACGGAAAAAACGCTAAAAAGGTACGCCCTGAAGGGGCAATCCAAATCGGAAAATTCGGAATCAGCTTTCGCAGCGCTCCCGACCGCATAAATCCATCAATCCAATGGGCTCTGCTCTCATGGGAGCAATTTCTCACTCGTCCGGCGGCGGTGGCCAGGACCTGCCCACCCGTAGCGTCGGCGGAGGCGGCGCAAACCGCTTGAGCGTTAGGCGCATTTGAGTTATACATTTCGCATGACACTGAAAGCCATCGTCCACAAAGCGGAAGAGGGTGGGTATTGGGCCGAAGTACCTTCGCTGCCTGGTTGCGTTACCCAGGGCGAAACGCTCGGTGAAATAAAGACAAACATTCGCGAAGCAATCGAACTTTGGCTTTCTGTGGACGACGTCCCAACAACGTCAATGGCCGGTGATAAAGTGCTGGAATTGACTGTGTGAAACAGGTTTCCGGCAAGGAACGCATGGAACACAGAACCTGACCCCGCTTTGGTCCTGCTGCAAAGCCCGTTAGGGCGATCGCCAGTGGCGCTGCCACCGTATTTGTAGAATTCACGTCCCAAAACAAACAACAAGCTCCGTTCAGGAGCGGCGTAGTCAGCTGCCACGAAAACTGAGATGCGCCCCATAAATCCAACCTGTCGCGCCAAAGCTTCCGAGCGGCGGCGGATAATCCAACCATCCAATCAGATCGGTTCTCTATGGTTAAATTCCAAATCCGTGATTCAGTCCTCTTCCCGATGGCCCCGGTGCAAACCGGCCGTCCACCATCGTTTTAAGGCGACAAGGCTCCAAATCGCTTCCACAGCGCCGAACGGCCAGGCACCCTGAAGAAATCCGTAAATCGATCCCAAAGCGCAAGCGCCGGCAAATGCCAAAATGAACCAGGCACTTCGGTTTTCCAGCGCATAGCATATCAACATGGCAGTGACGGCGAACAAGCCAAACAGGGTAAGCGCATTCATAAATGCTTCATCATCGGGAACGTGGCAAATTTCAGGGATTTCCTCAACGTAAAAGCCACACTCTCACGTTCTCACGGCTTGCCGCGTCGTAGCGAAGCGAAGACGGGTCTCACGCTCTCACGTTCTGGATCCTCCACTCTCCCCGTCCCCGCTGGCCCAAAATCCCCAGGTCGCGCAGTACCTGCAATTGCTGGCGGATTTTGTCCTTGATGTGTCGATTATCTGGATGCAACCGGGCAAGTTCGCGTTCGTAGGCGTAAACGTCAGCGTTGGTGAAGGAGTTTTCCGTAGGTGACGACGTGAGGAGTCTCTGACTGATTCTTTGGTCTGGTCCTTTGCCATGGTTCCGATTAGCCAGAGACGCGTCACCTTGTCGCCTACGATCTGAAATACGCCTCACGATATTCAGGACGCTTGCCGCGCCATAGCCAGGCGACGGCGGGTCGAGCGTCCAGCCGCGCTGGGTAATGGATAATTGATTAAGCGGTTTGATGCGCCGGAATTTTTCGCGGACATCTTCCGGCGGCGTAATCCTAATCTCCGTAGCAGCGGGCGTGAGCCCGCTCTGACTGGAACGAGAATGTAGTGGGTCAGCCGACGCACGAGATTCCCTCCGAGAGGAAATTATTTCGATTCGGGCATCCACCGGAATGCGGTCCAGGGCGAAGTTGCAGCCGACCCATCCCGCACGGCGGGCCGTGGCAGCAAGTGGATTTCGTTTGATGATCGCTGACGGGGGAAAGGCAAAATGCGGCACGAGCAACAAATTGCGAACGGTCCACGTCTGCAAATCATAGTGCATGAAATAGTAACTCGGCGCGGCATCCGTGCGAATGGCCCGCATCATGGATTCATACGCGCCGTCCGTGACCGAACCGCCGACGGGCCGGCTCTGGCCCTTTAGCTGAAACCAAAAGCGGCAATCTGGACAACAGAAATCGCTTGCCTGGGTGTTGTGGGCGAGCCGGTTCAGTTTGGGCGATGAGCAATTCGGACAGTAAAGGTTATGCTCGCCCCAGGATTCCGTGACTACGCGGGCACGCTGGGAGCCACTTTTGTAGGCGGCGGCAATGCTATTGGTCATGGAAAGGTTCACAGTGTCGATTAGATCAATGTCCGCACCTGAGCGCAACAGCCTTTCCGCTTTGCGGCACCATTTTCCTGTGGACGAAACTCGTGAAAACGGTAATCGTTAAAGCAGAACTTGGCGCCCATGATCAAAAATTTTGCCATCACAGGCCTATTTGGGGACAGAGATGTTGCAATTCCGTTCGATTCAAATGTCAAAATCTTAGTGGCAGAGAATGGCACGGGAAAGACGACGGTCCTAAACACCCTATACAATACTGTCGCGGGTGATTTCGCGAGAATCCGCGGTTTAGAATTCCAAAAAATATCGGTCGCGTTTAGTAACGGCACGTCAATTGAGTTGACAAAAGATCAGGTCGAGTCGATGGATAATTTTCTGCCTGACGATCCAAGGGTTCGCAACATTATCGCTCACTTTGGCCATAGCGTGGTACAAGAAGTTTTCGAGATGGCAAAACGTATGCCGCCCCATCAAGTCGCCAGAAACCCGAGGTTCGCACCCCAAAGGCAACGATTAGGCATGAGCGTAAATGAATTTCAAGCGTTTATCCTCCATTTGACCGCGCCGCGCCAAGGTGACTTGCAAGGAATAACCTTGAAAGGGGTTAAAGAGGCAATTGAGAAAGGGGTCACCCACGAATTGCTTTATTTTCCCACCTATCGGCGTGTTGAAGAGGATTTGGAGCGCCTAGGATTTGGCGGCATGGAGCTTCCGGCAAGTGATCAATTGATAAAGTTCGGCATGAACGACGTACGTGAGCTTTTTGAGAAAATTACGTCTGAGATTAAAAACTCTTCAATCCTTTGGTTTTCCAAAATTAATGGTCAAATGCTTACGCAGCTGATCGATGGTATAAATGTCACCCAGCAAATGCGTAAAGAGATAGAAAGTCCTGAAGCCTTAAAGATTGTGCTCGATAGAATAG
Organism: uncultured Verrucomicrobiae bacterium; assembly: GCA_963845665.1. GTDB lineage: Bacteria > Verrucomicrobiota > Verrucomicrobiia > Limisphaerales > UBA11358 > UBA11358. The sequence continues at coordinate 41,514 of CAWJTA010000003.1, read as the reverse complement.
GCGAGAATATCGGCGAGGGCGATAAAAAGCATATACTCGATTTGGTCAAAAACAAGAAGCTTGATGATGAAAGGTACGATCCGCTCACTTATTTTTTAACGAATTTGATTAAGGTTTACGACCAGCAGAGGGAAAACGATAACGCAATCAAGGAATTTTCCGCGGTCTGTAATAAATATCTTGGCGATAAGGAGGTTATTTATAATGAAAGCAGGGTGAGCATCGAAGTCCTGCGCAAGAAGAATGGCGAACCTATCTCAATAGGTAAATTGTCTTCGGGCGAAAAGCAAATTATCTCACTGTTCTCGAAGCTCTATCTGGACACCTCAAAATCTGCCGCTGTATTTTTTGACGAGCCGGAACTGTCCCTATCGATTGAATGGCAAAAGCAGTTGCTCCCTCATGTCGTCGAATCCAAACGCTGTGCATTCCTAGTTGCCACAACGCATTCTCCCTTCATTTTTGAAAATGATCTGGATTCCAAGACAACCGATTTAACCCAGTTCATCAATTATAGGTAATGTCTAGGACCGCTTTTCTCAGGGAATCCCGCGACGACAAGGCGGTGAAATTCTTAGAGTTCATTAGGCTTTATTCTAGGAATCGTGACAATCTGTGCTGTTTCTTTGAAGGCGACGATTCGAAATATTACTGCATTCGCGTCGATATGGTTTTAAAAAACAGATCTTGGTCTTTTATAAATTGCCGAGGAAAGGCGCAAGTTTTAGGACTCTACGAGCTAATATTGAATCACAAGGATTACTCTAGCGCTCGCGTAGCGTTTTTTGTTGACCGCGATTACGACGCGCCGCTTGCGCCAGCAACGAGGAATAGGCTTTATGAGACACCGTGCTATTCGGTTGAGAATTTCTTTACGTCTCTCGGCTGTTTTAGACAAATTCTCAAAAGTGAATTTGGGATTACGGAAGGCGGTTTTCCGAGCGAAACCCTCGACCGGTGCTCCGAGCTATTTCGGGAAACCCAGCGCATGTTTCATGACGCAATGACCGAATTGAACGCATGGATCTATATTCAGCGAAATTCGAATAAGGCTGGCCCAAGTATTTTAAATCTCCGAAATGTAAAATTTGATCGATTTGTGGCCGTGGGTCTGGGAGCGGTTAACAAGCTTTATACACTTCAAGAGCTAACGGAATTATTCCCCGTGGCGCCGCCTGTTGACGAGCAAATGCTCCGTGCAAAAGTTTTGGAGTTTCAGAATGCCGATCGACAGCGGTTGTTTCGAGGGAAATATGAGGCGGAATTTTTGCGATTATTCCTTGCAAAACTTATAGATGATTTTAGCAGCAAAGCGCCAAATTTTTTCCCGAAAAGTGGGAAGGTAAAATGCCACCTGTCGCGTGAGAATCTTATTTCGGAATTGTCGCAGTACGCTGATACGCCAGATTGTCTCAGGGAGTTTCTTTTATGCCTAAATTAGACCCAAGATCGATTTAGCTTAAGGAACTTTTATTCTGAAAATCTCCGTTTCGCACCACACGATATGCGTCGTCTAGTGCATCTTTTCGGTGGGCATTTCGGCCCAGGCTTTGTGGAGATTGATTTCGACCACACCTAGCAAGGAAATTGGGCAAAAAGTTTGGAGGAATTGCAACGGGATAACCAGGCTGACAATTAGTTGGAAAACCCACTTGTGAGAGTCAAATGAGACAGAATGGACCTAGCCGCATTTGGTTGCCACTTTTCGAGACGGTCCATCAAATCTCGCACATCCCTCGCGTACTGAATTTCCAGTTCTTGGCCGCTTGAAACGAGGTTAGGTGTAGTTAGTCTGTAAATTTCCCGACGGCGGCTGGCAACGCTCGCATTATCCTTTGAAAATTCTACCAATAGAGCGGCCTCAGCATAGAGCCGGCTTGTCGGATTCACAGAGGAAATCCACTTGAAAACCTGGTCAATTTGGATTTCGTTTCTCCTTAGCTCATCAACGAACTCCGGGCGAAATGCCCTCAGAGTCGAGAAAAAGGTCAGGATAGATGGAAAATGCCTTATCGCCGGATTTGTCCTGAGAGCTATATTCATTTCGGTAAAACATTGCTCTTGAGTTCGGAAACTGAGACACAGTGCGCGCGCAAACTCTGAGAAACTTCTTATAAATTCCACTTCGTCGTTGCCCCAATGACCAACCCCACCGAGAGCAAACCTACCGAAAAGGCTGGCGGCATAACTGTCGACAGTTGGGCTTGGCAGTTGGTAGGCCAAGTCGATGAACCTGCGTAAGTAACCGTCAGGCCTCATATCGGTCCCGTACAGTGCCTTGACGGACTGATCAAGTTGGGTACGATCTATCGCGAGCACAAAAATGACACCCGCGACGTTAAAGAGGTGCTTCACGCGTTCGAGTAATGCTATGGCAAAATCTGGACGGCAACGATCGAGCTCGTCAATGAAAAAAATGAGTGGCGGCTTTTTGTCTGCCGTTTTTGTTACTTCGCGCGCAAGAGTTTCGAGGCTGACCCTAAAGTCAGCTATTCCCTCCTTTTCCGCTTTATACCTCTCCATCCTTTCTTTTGCGAGGGTTGACGCAAATTCCTCTATTCTATCTGTGTCTCCAATTGCATCCGCTGCGTCTTTTATGTGTTTTTGATTTAGCAAGCCATGAGTAGCGATTTGGACAGCCAGCGGCAGAGTCTTACGCAGGACGCCTCCGCCAATGCGTTTCACTTTCTCCCAGGATGCTCTCAATGGTTCGTCCGCACCAATTTTCTCTAGGTTGGCCTCAACGAACTTTCTCATTTCACCTAGAAATGCAATGAGAGGATCATCCACAAAATCGTTTTCCCAGGCATTGAAATATAAACAAACGTGCTTGCGCGATTCTAAATGAGCTTTCCAAAGTTTTATGAAAGTGGTCTTCCCGAATCCCCACGGCGCCTCAACGCTCAAAACGAATGGTTGCGCGGTCGACTCTACCAAACTTGTCAAGATTTCTACTGGTTGCCGTCGATCAAGACTGTCAGCATCAAAGGGAGAATTTGCGCCTATTTCAATTTCTGGTAGTTTCCTGAGCATAAGGATAGTGGCGCTCAAATTCAAAATGGGTCAACAATAAATTATTGGCGATCCTTTATTCTCAATATCTCCGTCTCACATCGCACAATATGCGTCGTCTCGCGCTTTTTGCCCGTTGGCGTTTTGGCCCAGGCTTCCTGGAGGCTGACGTCGACCGTGGTATGCACGACTGAGCCGCGTTCGACTTCGGCGCAGGAGAGGAAGACGAACTTTGTCTCGTGGTAGATGCGTTCGGTCGGTATTTGCGGTTGCGGTTTGTCGTCCACACGTGATCCATTGATCGAATTTGGAAACAGATCAAGATCAATTTGAGAAGAATTTGATCCAAAAACGGTTACGCCAATTGTCACGCGATAATATCGGAGCCAAATTGAAATGATTTCGTGGTCGGCGCGTTTGACGGCGAGTGTGATGTGAACTAAATCGGCTTCGATTCCTACGCATCCGCGCTTGATTTTTAGGGCGGCGATGGCGGTGGTGCCGCCGCCAAGAAATGGGTCGAGGACGAGGTCGCCGGGGTTTGTGGAGGCCAGGAGGCAGCGCTCGATGAGGGCCGCCGGTTTTTGTGTGGGATGTTTGCCAAAAACTTTCTCGCAATTGCGCGGGGCCTGAAGCGTCCAAACAGTTTTCATCTGTTTCCCCGTAACAGCCTTCATCTCTCGGTAATTGAAGACGTGTTTGCTTTTTTCATCTCTGGCTGCCCACAGAATTGTTTCGGTGGAATGGGTGAAATAACGGCAGCTCAGATTGGGTGGCGGATTCGGTTTTTCCCAGGCAATGTCATTGAGAATTTTAAATCCGAGCTGTTGCATGGCGTAACCGATGGAAAAAATGACGTGATGCGTCCCGCTCACCCAGATGGTGCCGTTGGGTTTCAGGACGCGCTGGCAGCGCGCGAGCCATTCGCGGTTGAACTCGTGGTTGAGTTCCGGGCCGCGGGATTTGTCCCAGTCACCCTTGTCCACCTTGACCATTCGGCCGCCGTGGCAGGTGATGCCGCCGTTGGACAGAAAATACGGCGGGTCGGCGAAGATGGCGTCGAAACGGCCTTGCGGATGTTTGGCGGCGATGGCGTCGAGGAGTTGGAAACAATCGCCGTGGTACAGGCGGAGGAAAGGGGATTCGTGAGAGAAGATGAGATTTGGAGCGGTTTGCACCGCGGCCACCTCGGATTGCGGATGGCTCTCGGTTTTCCAAATCGTGCCATCTTCGCGAAGTTCGAAATGACGGGGCTCTATCGTTTTGGCATGGGGTAAATCAGGGCCAGCGGTTTGCAGCGTGGGTGGCGTTTTGTAGTCAGGTTGGCGCGATTCCGGCTTCCGCTTGCTCACGCGCGCGGCTCCGCTGGAAGGCGTCTTTTTGATCGGCACGCCCAGATCAATTGATCAGAAAGGCAGATCGGATCAAGGAAAAAGGGGCAGCGTTGAAACTTTGACACGTTGAAACGGTGCGATTCGGAGTAGCGCTAGTGCACGGGAACTCTTTCAAGTAATCCAAACACCAGAAAAATCTGGCCTTCGCGTCCTTTTCGGCCTTCGCGCGAATCCTTTTCAGCCGTGGCCCTCCCTTCATTTACCGAACTATAAACAAACCCTCATCGAAACCGGTTTTTCACCCAAAATCGCCCGTCGCGTTCGTTTAGTGAACGCCCGTCATATTTCCGAAGAGACCGACGTTTGTTTAGCTGTCAGGCGAATTTGTTTAGAGGTTCATATACCCCCGTTAAATCGCAATTCCCTGACACACCCTTTTTGATTAAACGAACGCCTCCGCGATGCTTCGGCGCGTTGAATCGTTGAAAAGTTGAAGCGTTGAAGCGGAGTAGTCGTGTGAAGGGAGTTGGCCGACAGGATGGACAGGATTGGAATCGCCAAATTAATCTATAGTGGCCGTGTGCAAGCACTCCAAAAATCCAATAATCCATCGGTCCGTTTCGTTGCGTCGAAATCTTCAAATTCCCCAGCAAAAGCGCGAATTTTTGGTTTCGTTGCGCATTGCGCTTCCTATGCAAATAAAATGTGTCGTTCGTAGCGCAGCCGTCCCTGCTGCCAGTTACAGCGGCTTCCAGCCGCCCGCCCTCAGCCAAAAAATTCATCCTGTCCATCCTGTTAATCCTGTCCCAGGAATAATTCCGTCAAACCAATCTCGTTGCGCGCCTGCCCCGCCATCCTGTCCGCCATAGCCTTGGCAGCGCCAGCGGAACTGCCACCACTCCGTTTACACCCCCCAAATTCTAAAACCACTAATAAACACAAGGGTTTTAACCTAAAAACGGTCCCGTTTACCCGTTTCCTTTCCTCTTAAGAAACTGATTGTGTAAGCACTTGTTTTTGAACCAGTTCAAAGCCGAAGGCTTTGGCTGTTTTCTGTAGCGCGTTCAGCTTTCGGGCGGCGAATTTCTTCTCGTAATCTTCCAACCCCTGACGGACATAGGCTTCACCATGTTTGATCAGCCGGTAAATGATGCGGGCCAGTTTATGGGCCGTGGCTGTGATTCCTTCGGCCGCGCCCAGACGGGCTTTCATCCGGCGGGCGAAGGCCCCCAAGGCGCTCTTGCTACTTTTCAAACTGTTGGCCGCCATACGGAGTGCATCTGAGGCTCGGTTGACTACGCGTCGGGTCCGGCTGCTAAGCACCCTGCCACCGCTAATGCGGTTGTCCGGGCACAAGCCCAGCCAGGAGCAGAAATGCTTTTCGGTTCGGAATCGGCTCAAGTCTGGACCCACTTCAGTTAGCAGAACCATTCCCGTCAGCACGCCAACACCTTCAATAGCAGTGAGGTCAACGCCAAATTTCTCATACAACTGCGGACGCATATCCACGCCGGCCATTTTGTCAAAGACCGCTGCGCGGCCTGCCTTGCGTACAGGCAGCGGCTTAATGGCCGGGTCCACCTTGAGCGGCAGGCTGACCATCTCGCGCACAACCTGCTCGTCACACGCGTTAATCTTAGCCTCATAGGTGTTGTAGAGCTCATAGGCTTGCCGCAGCACAAACAGATGCTCCGCCCGGTAATCACCCATGAGGGCTTGCTGGATGGTCTGTTGGGAGGCTCGCACACGAGGGTCCACCAAAGCCGCAAGTTTAACCGGGTCGCGTTCTCCTTTCAGAATGGCCGCAATGATGGCCAGTCCACTGACTCCCGCCACGTCGCTCAGCACATGAGGGAGCTGAATGTTCATTTGCAACAGAGCTTTTTGCATGTGCTGGCATTGCGTGCTGCGGGCGCCAACCAATTCGTCGCGATAGCGCAAATAGGTGCGCAAGGTACAATAGGGATCTTCAGGGCGAAAGGAACCCTGCAATAAGCCGTAGGTGTGCAGCCGTTGAATCCACTGACAATCTTGCACATCGCTCTTGCGTCCGGCCACATTCTTGGTCTGACGCGCATTGACCAAAATCACTTTAAATCCCCTCCGTTCCAAAATCTGAAACAGAGCAATCCAATAAACACCGGTGGACTCCATCGCCACGGAAGTCACGCCGCATTGCTCGAACCAATCGGCCATGCCTTCCAGGTCGGCCGTGAAGGCGCCAAACCTGCGGACAGAAGGCTTGCCGGCTTGCGGTGAAACCGCTGACCAATGTTCCCGCGAGCCGATATCCACACCGGCGGCATGAGGGTTGATGGGTTCCCAACCCTCGTCAATGGAGATTTTTTTGCTTTGTTTTTTATTTTTTGGTGTTTTGCTTTTCATGTGGTGATGGGGTGGTTCCGGCCCAAGAGTGGCATGAAAAACTGCAATCTCTTAAACAGGATAGTTCCGCCGGCTCGCCAAAGTCGGCGGAACTTCACTAATGAATCAGCCGAGAATCTTGGAACCATGCTACACAACGGGCACACAGGCTCCATTGGAAAGGCCGGTCATAGCTCGCCGAAATCACCCTGCCAATAGCATATAAACCGTCTTATCAAGGCCAAGTTTCTTTCAGTATCAGCCCCCACCGGGGGTCCGGGCTACACAAAAAAAATGTGTGGGAGGGAAGTGCAGAGGAAACGCCGCAGATCAGATTCGCACTATCGTGCGGCATCTCAGTTGGCGGCTGGATTTACGGGGGGCGTCGATACTACAAATATTTCGCCCCTGGCGGGGCTTGCAGCAAGACCGGAACGTCGTGCCACGTTGGCTTCTCCCTCGCACCCTTCGCGTTCTTCGCGCGAAACTGCCCGGAGCCATCAATGCACCAATCCATTAATCCAAAAATCCAATAATCCATTGGTCCGTCTCGTTGCGCCGAAATCTTCGAATTCCCCAGCAAAAGAGCTGATTTTTGGTTTCGTTGCGCGTTGCGCTTCCTATGCAAATAAAATGTGGCGGACCGGGAGGTCCGCCCTACCGGGGAGGGCGTTCAACGCCTACCTTTTTAACTGGCTATTCATTCCAGAAGGGGGTTTAATAGCCGGTCGATGAGCGATATAACGACAACGGCGGCGTCCTCATCGGGCGCGCCACGCGTTTTGAAGATAAATGAGGCGGTTATCCGGATTGCGGGCAATTCGCAGGACGGTATCCAGGCAATCGGCGGATTCCTCGCGCGGCTTGCCGGGCGCAGCGAACAGGAAGTCATGACGTTTATGACGATTCCGTCCACGATTTCCGGCGGCCCTTCGATTTTCCAGGTTCGCATTGGAAGCGGTGAGGTTTTGAGTTCGGGTGACGACGCGGACGTGCTCCTGGCGTTTTACCAGCACAGTTACGAGGACCATATCGGCTCGCTCAAGAAACAGGGAATTGTTCTATATGATTCCGACCACGTTCAACCGAAGCCGGAGTTGGAGAAGGAATATCATCACGTTGGGATTGCTATTTCCAGTTTAACGGTCGAGGCCATCGGCGGCACCGCCAAAGACAAGGGCAAAAATATTTATGCGCTGGGCTTGATCGCAAAGATGTTCGATCTGAACGTGCCCAAGCTGGAAAAACTTGTTGCAGAACGTTTCACGGGCAAAGACGAAAGCATCGTGAAAAACGCGCTGGCGGCATTTCACGCCGGTAATTCGCATTCCTTGGGAAATATCCTGGAGACGTTCAAGTTTGTCGACAGCGCCAGCAAGAACGGCCACCAGGTCGTGATGAACGGAAATGAAGCACTGGGTTTTGGACTCATCGCCGCCGGTGTGCGCTTTGGCGCGGGTTATCCGATTACGCCCTGGTCCGATATCATGGAATTGCTTCGGCGCGAGCTCCCCAAATACGGCGGCACATTTGTGCAATGTGAAGACGAAATTGCGTCCATCTCGATGGCATTGGGCGCGAGCTATGCCGGACGCGTGGCCGTGACCGGGTCCAGCGGACCGGGCATATCACTGAAAACGGAAGCCCTGGGCTGGGCCGTGATGGCTGAAATGCCGCTGATCATTGTGGACGTTCAGCGTGGCGGGCCATCGACCGGCATGCCCACGAATGTCGAGCAATCGGACCTGAACATCGCCTGCTTTGGCGGACACGGCGATTCGCCGCGCGTCGTCATTGCCCCCGCAAACGTCGAAGATTGTTTTTACACGGCGATTGAAGCCGTCAACATCGCCCGCAAGTATTCTGTGCCGGTCATCATTGTCACGGACCAGGGAATTGCCACGCGAATTGAGGCGTTCATCGAGCCGAATCTTGAAAAAGTTTGCCAGGACATCTCGCCTGATTTCACGACTGTGGCGGATCATAAACCGTATGATTTGTCCGCGCTCGGAGGCGTGACGCGTCACCTGGCGCCGGGCACGCGCATCCAAAGCGGGAAATATCCGGTTGTCACCGGCCTGGAACACGATGAACTCGGGCATCCGACGGGCTCGCCCAAATTGCATACGCAAATGACGGCCAAACGGCGCAAAAAGCTGCAAACGCTCGCGGCCACGCTTCCCACTCCGAAAATTTACGGTCCGCCCGAAGGAAACGTCCTGCTCGTGGGATGGGGTTCAACCGAGGGCCCCATCAAAGAAGCCGTGGACCGCGCTCGAGCGGCCGGCGACAGCGTCTCGTCCATTCATCTGCGCCATATCAGTCCGCTTCCAAATGGCCTGGAAAATATCTTCTCTGGTTTCAGTCACGTGCTGGTCGTGGAAATGAATGATGAAGGGCTTTATGGTTATGGCCAGCTCTGCCAACTGTTGCGCGCCCGTTATTGTGACCCGAAGATCCGCGGCATCAACAAGACGGACGGCCTGACCTGGAAAGTGAAAGACATCCTTGACCGCGCCAAAGCCAATGTGTCTGCCGGATTGAGGAAAATGTAGGCAATCAAGATTTATGACAGTGACAAACGAAATTTCCAATTCCGGCGCGGCCGTTGCGGCTCCCATTGCGCCAGCGCAAGACGAACGCAAAGGCCTTACGAAAAAAGAAATCGCCGCCGACCATCCGACGTGGTGTCCGGGATGCGGTGATTTTTCTGTGCTCGCGCTTTATTTCAAGCTGATCGAAAAGCGCAAGATATGGCACGAAAAAATTACGACGGTGGCGGGCATCGGTTGCTCGAGCCGGTTTCCATATTTCGTCCAGGCGCACGGCGCGCATTATATCCATGGTCGCGCCCTGCCATTTGCCAGTGGCATTTCACTCTCGCGTCCGGACCTGCACGTGTTTGTTTTTGGCGGCGACGGCGATGCCTTTTCCATCGGCGGCAATCATTTCAACCACACGGCGCGAAAGAACATCAAGATGACCTATGTGGTCATGGACAACTGGGTCTATGGCCTGACCAAAAAACAGACCTCGCCCACATCGCCCCTGGGGTTCAAAAGCAAAACCGACCAATGGGGAGCGGTTGATTATCCGATTAATCCGATGAAGCAGGCGATCTCCGCCGGCGCAACGTTCGTGGCGCGTACCACGCATACCAATCCCAATCACGTCCTGCAAATGATGGAAGCGGCGATGGATCATGACGGCTTCAGTTTCATTGAATGCCTCAGCGAATGCGTCGAGTTTTATGAAGGCGCCTTCGACGCGAGCAACCCGCGCAAAGGCGGTGTCTTTACCTCGGTCTCCGCGGAGCATGACGTGACGGATGAATTGGCCGCTTATAAATTAGCCGGCGCGGATTTCCCTGGTCATTTCGGGATCTTTTATAAGGTCAATAAACCGACGAAAAACGTCAAAGAAGCGGAAATAAACAAGGGGGCCATGGACAGGGTCAAGGGATTGAAGGACTGGCAGATTCTTCAGAAGAATTTTGACAGGATGAAGTAGCGGTTTGCACCGCGGCCACCAGGTAGCAGCGGACGTGAGTCCGCTCTGATTAATTCGCGCTTTAATCATTCAGCTTTGCCCGCAGTCCGATTTGCCCAATATTCGGCGGAAAACTTCCCTTCTCCTGGGGTGAGGCGGGTCTGGCTAATTGGTTCGTGGCATCGCCAAACCGGCAAATCGCAAATCGCAGATACTCCGCAACCCGAAATCGGCAATATGCCTACGCCGCCGCGGCGTTCTCTGTCTCGCTGGGTCCGTTCGAACCCGGATTGACGCCATTTTTTTCGCCGTTCCGGCCGGCCAGTTTGGTGTAATCCTGCTGCATGAGGGTAATTTTTTGAAGGTTGTCCTTGATGGATTCCAACTGGGTCAATAGACCGGATTGCTCCATGGACAAATGTTCGGCGAGTTGCGCAATATACAATGGCAGCTTTTGTCCACGCGGGTCGCGCGTCATAAATTCGCCCAGAGTGGTGCCGTGTTCGCGAATGAGCACACCGATTCGGACGACATTGGCAATTTTGGATTGTTTCACCTGATCAGAAACCATATCGGCAGAGACGTTCACACTCTTAAGCATGTCGCCGACGCTTTCGAGCACCTTGGAAGCGATGCTGGCCATTTCGGCCTGGCGCGATACGGCGCTCAATTCCCAGCGCACGGACTGGGCCTCGGATTCCACGCGTTTGCGCTCATCCATCTCGGCCTGAAGTTGCTCGATGGCACGCATGAGGTAACCCGTCTTTTTCTGGACCTCACTTTCCAATTCGAGGCGCATTCGCTTTTCCTCGGTCTCGACGCGCATCCGTTCTTTAAGCAAGGCTTCCAGGTGAACCATCCCTATAAGCAAGAGCATTGAGATCAGCGCGTTCATCACATCCACTTTTACGCCGACCTCGGCTCCAAAACCACCCTTCATAACCGATTGCATCAGGTGCAACATGGCCAGGAGCAAAAATGCCCAGAACAACGACCATCCAACGCGCCTGGTCCCGAATAAGCGATTCAGCCGCAAGGCATACCCCGCGACGACAAATTGAAGTGCCCCCGCCACAAAACCCATGACCGTTGTGAAGTTCATATCAAAACAAACTGATTTAATTATTGGAAACCCGGGCGGAGCCGACGTCCATTTTTGGTATAGCCTGTCCACAAATTGGGCACAGCCCCGCTGATTTTGATTTCATTGCTACCGCCTCATGGGGAAGCAGTTAGAGAGCCAAAAACAGAGGGAATATTCGAAGTCAGGCATCTGCAAATTACCTCTGCGCGACTCTTTCGCACCTGCCGGGGCTTAATACGTTTTATCCGTGCGTTTCCCACAGTTTATCACTGTGGGCTACTTTCGGACGCTGCTCCGCAGCTGAAAAAACAAGCGAGACGCGCTGTCACATTTGCGAACCGCCTGCGTGTTCTCCGGTGACTTGATGTTGTAATTTGGAGATTTGGCAAGACGGCACGAAAACAGCTTTAGCGCAAATCGCCGGATGGCTGGGTTTATAGACCTGTTGAAACAAATAATCTAACGCCAAAAACTCATCATATGGAAATGGAAATGACGTCGAGGGAAGAATTGGACAAGTTGCTGGGTACAATGATTGAAAGCACGCCGGGAATTTCAGACCTGCTCTTCGTGGCCGGGCGCCGCCCGCAAGTGGAAGTCTATGGGCACCTGGAATCGTACGGACCTGACACGCCTGAAGGGGTGCTAACCAGCGTGCAGATTGAAAGCCTTGCCCGGACTATTATGGAAAGCAATCCCAAACTGGGTGAGGACCTTGCCAAACGCGGTTCTTGTGATTGCAGCTATGCGCTTCCCCAATCCCACCGTTTCCGCGTCAACATTTACCGTCAAAATGGAAATCACGCGATGGTCCTGCGCAAGCTCGCCTCCGTCGTTCCTTCGATGGAGTCGCTCAAATTGGCGCCGGTTTTCCGGGATCTTATCAAAGAAAAAACGGGACTGATTTTTGTGACCGGCGGCACTGGCAGCGGCAAGACCACCACTCTGGCCGCGATGTTGAATGAAATCAACCAGACCAATCCCTGCCATATTGTCACTCTCGAAGACCCGATCGAGTTCATGCATCCTCACCTTACGGCCACCTTCAGCCAGCGGGAAATGGGACGCGATTTTTACACCTTTCCCGACGGCGTTCGGGCCGCGCTGCGGCAGGCGCCGAAGATCATCATGGTGGGCGAAATTCGCGATCGCGAGACGATGGAGATCGCATTGACGGCCGGTGAAACCGGGCACCTGGTTTTCAGCACCATGCACACCATCAGCGCCGGCCAAACCATCAACCGTATTTTGGGCATTTTTACAAAAGACGAAGAGCAGCAGGTCCGCGAACGGCTCGCGGGGTGCCTGCGTTATATCGTGAGTCAACGCCTGGTCCCCAGAGTCGATAATGGGCGATATCTGGCGACGGAGTTGATGGGAAGCAGTCTTCGTACGAGGGAGGCCATCCTGCTGGGCGAGAACGAAAACCGGCGGCTTTCAGACATTATCGAAGCCGGCTCGACTTCCGGCTGGCATAGTTTCGAGCAATCACTGCTCAAAGCGTTCGAGACCGAATATATCTCTGAAGAAACGGCGTTGCTTTACAGCGTGAACAAGCCGACGATGCGCCAGCGCATTGACGCGGCCAAGAAGAAGAGCAACACGCCATCCTTTGCCGCGCTGAAAATGCGCGAAGAAGAAAAGCCGAAACCGCGGCCTGCGCCCATGCCCATGCCTGGCGCCGCGCCCGGGGCTGGGCCCGGTATCAGCGTCACGCCAACTGTGCCCGGCATCAGCGTTACGCCAGTCCCGCGACCTGCCACGGCCTGAGCGGAAATTTGGGTTGATGGATTAATGGATTGCTGGACGGAAAGTCCACAGTCCACATTCTATCCGGCCGATCCGCCCTATCATTAATCTACTGGTCCATTAATCCAGCAATCCAATGAGAATTGGGCTTGCTTGATTTTGCGGAATACTTTAGAAGTCCCCAAACGCGGAGAGAACTATGGCCAACTATACCATCATCGGCGGGGACGGAAAACAGTACGGCCCTATTACTGAAGGGGAGATCCGCAAATGGATTGCGGAAGGACGGCTGAACGCACAATCGCTGGCCAAGTCTGAAAGCGACGCGGAATTTCGACCGCTCGGGGCGTTTCCAGAACTCGCCGACGCATTTGGGGCTCCTGCCGCGCCGCCCAGCATTGCGCCCGTGCTTCCTGTGAGTGCCGGCGATCGCCAGGCAGCGCTGGACAAGGTCCGTGTGCCTGCGATCGGTCTCATCATTTCGGCTGTGATTAGTTTTTTGATGTCCCTTGTTTCTTTGATTAGAATTCGGTCAATGGGCGAACAAATCCAGCAGATGGATTCGATGCTTTCGCAAAATCCACAGGCGCAGCAATTCATGGAGACAATTATGAAATTGTTTTCCGGGCCATTCGGCGTGGCGCAATATTTGTTGATGATGTTGATCTCCGTATTGATATTCATCGGCGCTTTGAAGATGTTGAAGTTGCAAAGTTATGAATTTGCGTACGCCGCAGCTATCCTCTCAGTCATACCCTGTCTTACACCCTGCTGTGGGTGGATTCTCGGATTGATTTTCGGCATTTGGGCCATGTCGGTTCTCGGCAAGGCGAAGCCCCATTTCTCCTGATGGCGGGGTTTTATGCCGAATTTGCCGTTGAACCGCGATCGGGCGTGGGCCTGCGTTTTGCTTAACCTGGGAGTGCCGGGCTGGGGTTCGCTGAAGGCCGGCCGTCCATTCACCGGCATTGGTGAATTGATCATTTTATTGGCCGGTCTTGCCCTGCTGGGCGCCTGGATGCTCCAATGGTTCAATCGGATTTTTCAATCGGAAAGCGGCGAGCCATTGCCACCTGTTCCTGCCGGGTGGCTCTGGAAATGGGGCGCCGGACTGGTTAGCGTAAGCTGTGTGTGGACTATCGCCACCTGTATCAGCATCATGCGCGAAGCCAAAGCACACGAAAAAAATATCGCGCCGCCTCTTTCCGATTTGCCAAAGCCGCCCATTCTCTGATAGTGCTTCCGCAGCTCTAAAACAATCTTATGTATACAATCATTGGGGGCGACGGCCAGGAATACGGACCCATCTCTGACGTGGATTTGTGCAAGTGGATAGCCGAAGGCCGGCTTAATGCGCAGTCGCGCGCTAAAGCCGAGGGCGAGGCCGGCTTTCGTCCGCTCTCAACCTTTCCGGAATTTGCCGGCGCATTGGGAACGGCTGCGGTGGCCTATGGCGCGCCGCCGCCGACCCGGGAGGCGGTAGATTGGAGCACCCGCGACTATGAGCTGGACATTGGAGGCTGCATCAGCCGCGGTTGGAATTTGATTATTAATAACGCAGGAATCCTGCTCGGTTCTACAGCGCTTTGCTTCGTTGTAATATTCTTCGCGTATATCGTGGTCGTCGGCATATTTGCCGCAATCGCTGCCGCGGTTTTCTCCCCGGAAACGAGACTGTCTCCGGCGTTCCAAGTCATTCAAACAATTGCGATTAATATAGTGCTTTCGCTTGTAATCGGTCCTTTGTTTGGCGGAATGTATTCTGTATTTATTCAAACTGTGCGCGGCGAACCGCCCGGCGTCGGGCGCCTTTTTATCGGGTTTCAGAAGGCGTTTCCCCAGTTATACTTTGGTTGCGTCGTGATGGCTCTTGCCAATGCTCTTTGCTTTCTTCCCGTAACCATTGTTGAGATGTCACGATTGGCGCCCGTGCTTGCGATTACCCAACACGGTGCGGCCACACCCGAACAGTCGCAGGAAATGCTCCGGCAAATGATGTCGGTGTTCATCAGCGTTATCCCTATTATGCTGGTCTGCCTGGTTCCGCTGTTCTATGTGTATACGAATTTCCTGTTCACTCTTCCGTTGATTATTGATAGAGAAATGGATTTTTGGACGGCGATCAAAACAAGCTGGCGGATGGTCCATAAACACTGGTTCGCCGTATTTGGCCTGGTCTTCCTCACGGGCCTTATCAATCTGGCTGGATTTTGTTTATGTTGTATTCCTGTGCTTTTCACTTTTGCCTTTTCGACCGCCGCTTGTATGTTTGCTTATGAAACCATTTTCGGCGAATCACGCTCAGTTTAGAGTCAAATCCGGGAGGATTTATGTATAAAATCATCGGAACCGATGGACGCCAATACGGACCGATTGGCGTTGAACAAATCCGCGTTTGGCTGGCTCAGAACCGTGTCAACGCCCATACCCTGGCCCAGAGCGAAGGTTCGGCCGAATGGAAACCATTGATTTCCTTCCCCGAACTGGGCTCCGAATTCAAAATCGCGCCTCCTCCCGTGGTCGGGTATGGCCACAATCCGCGCGCCCACAACAAAATTGCAGCGGGCATTTGTGGTATTTTGCTCGGCGGCCTCGGCGTCCACAAATTCATATTGGGGTACACCGGAGCCGGATTGATTATGTTATTGATTACGCTGCTGACGTGCTTTGCCGCGGCTCCGATCGTTCACATCATCGGCCTGATCGAAGGAATCATCTACTTGTGCAAAACGGACGACGACTTTGTGCACACCTACGTGGACGGCCGCCGGGAATGGTTTTAATTTTTACAGAGCGCAAGGCTCCCGATGACGAGGGCGGCGAGCCAGATCAGCAGAACGGCGCGGGGTTTTCCCAGC
Organism: uncultured Verrucomicrobiae bacterium; assembly: GCA_963845665.1. Taxonomy (GTDB): domain Bacteria; phylum Verrucomicrobiota; class Verrucomicrobiia; order Limisphaerales; family UBA11358; genus UBA11358. Next base: position 25,624 of record CAWJTA010000003.1, on the reverse strand, counting down.
CCTGTTCGCGCGAGGCGGTGTGAGAGATGGTTTGTATCGCCAATCCAAAATGGTTTGCGATTGAGGGTGCGCATGATGACAACCTGCGCGAGATCAATCAGCGGGATGGCTAAAACCAACAGCGGAGAAAGCACGGCCAATGGATGCGGATTTTGTTTGGTGTAAAAGTGCGGAAGAATAGCCATCACCGCCAGCAGATAGCCAACAAGCTGGCTTCCGGCGTCGCCGAGAAACGACCGGGCACGTGGAAAATTCCACGGCAAAAACCCCAGGAGCGCCCCGGAAATGAGAAGACCGGCCAAGGCCACCAGATATTCGCCATTTGAGGCCGCGATCAACGCAAATAAATATGACGCAATGGCGCCGAGTCCCGCGCAAAGGCCGTTCATGTTGTCCATGAAATTGAAGGCATTCATCACGGTGAGCAGCCAAAGGATGGTAATGGCATAGCTGAAGGCTACGTTGGGGACGAAGAGCGTAATGCGTTTACAGGCGAAGGCGACCGCGAGGGCGATTAAGAATTGCCCCAAAAACTTTGGCAGCGGCTTCAATTCATGCCGGTCGTCCAGGTATCCAAGAAGTGTGGTGGCAATGGCGCCGGCAGAAATGACCGCCAGTTCCAGGCCGCGCCGCTCAAATCCGTGGGCGATGAGGCTGGTAAAAGAAACCTTCAGCACGCCAAATCTCACCAGGGCGGCACCGACGGCAAGCGGCAGCAGGATTCCCGTCAGCACGGCGTACCCTCCCGCCAACGGCATGGGTTGGTCATGTATTTTCCGCGCGCCCGGATCGTCCACCAGATTTGCGCGGACGCACCATTTTCGCCACAGGGGCAGCGCGACCAGCGACGTTAGAAACGCGCACAGAAACGTCGCGCAAAAGAAATTAAACGGAAATGCCATGTCGATTGGCGGTCACTTTCGTGTAAACATTGTAGATGCCTGCGACCATTTTTTCGACGGCGAAATTGTCGTGGACGAATTCCCGCCCGCGCCGGCCCAGACGCTCCCGCAGCGCGGCGTCGCCGGCCAATTGCAGCAGCCGCGTTTTCAAGGCCGGCAGGTCGCCGGGCTGAACCAGGAACCCGGTTTCCCCATCGCGGCAGGCTTCGCGAGCGCCGTCGCAATCGTAAGCGACCACCGGCTTGCCGGCAGCCAGCGCCTGAGGCAGCGCCCTCGGCAGTCCTTCGCGCAACGACAGATGGACGAGCGCGTCTATAATGCCCGTATATTTGGGAACCTGCTCCGGCGGGACAAGCCCGCTAAAAATAAAATGCTTTTCCAGGCCACTGCCGCGCGCCAGGGATTCGAAGCGTCCGCGCCAGGGGCCGTCGCCGACCAGGAGGAATTTAATTTTCGAATTTTGCCGGATCAGCTCTGGCGCAATGGCAAACAGGTCGTCGTGCCCTTTAAGCTTGAACAACCGCGCGATTTTGCCGATGACGAAATCATCAGGAGCGATGCCGAGCGCCGAACGGACTTCCTGATCGTTCGTCGCATTCAAAAAGGGGTCCAGTTTAAAGCCGCTAAAGACCTTTGTATATTGTTCCGGGCGTCCGATTCCAGCGGCCAGATACTGCTCGGTCATGGCGTCGGCAACGACGATGAAATGGCTGGTCACTTTTGCGGCGAACTTTTCAGCCTCGCGAAAAACGAAATTCGCGGCAGGCCCCTGGAACGCGCCGAAAGGGGGTCCATGGATGGTATGGAGAATGACCGGGACGCCCGCGCGTTTTGCGGCCAGACGCCCCAGAACTCCGGCTTTGCTGCTGTGCGTGTGGACAATGTCAGGCGCCTGCGCGCGGAGGATGCGCTCAAGCTTGCGCAACGCCAGCCAGTCCATGAGCGGATGCACTGGACGAACGAGTTCCGGAACGACGGAAAATTGTTGTTCGCCCAGGGCGCGCCTGGCATCCGGTTCCAGTGAGCCTTCCGGCCCGGTGGTTGGGCCTGAAATCAAATAGACGTTCAGACCGGGAATTTGCCGGAGACCGGCAACGGTGGATACGGTGTTTTCCTGTGCGCCGCCCACAACGAGGCGTGTGATGATATGAGTGACGCGCATGGCAGTAGAAAGCTACTGCTTCAACTGCCGCAATCGTTCCTCCATGAGCTGGGCCTGGGCGCGCCCGGGCGGAGTATTGGTCGGGGCCTGGGGCAAATAAATTTCAATGTTGCGGATTGCTTCGTTGGTGTTGTGCTGGCGCAAGGCAATTTCAGCGAGGCAAAACGCCAGTTGAGGCGAGTTCGTACGTGTTTGCTGCAGGCTTTCAAAATTGGTCCGCGCGGCGTCAAGGTTGCCCGCGCCGAAGTAAGCATTTGCAAGTTGAAACAAGGCATTGGTGTTTTCCTTTTGAATTTCCAGCGCGTGCTTCAATGTGGCGATGGCCTCCTCATATCGGCTCAGCTGATTATCGAGATACCCTCTCACCGTCAGAAAAGAAGAATCATCCGCCGAAAAGCGCAGTTGCATGTCGGCGACGGCCATGGCGTTGGAAAACATGCCGCGGTTCATGTAAATTTGACGGATGGTCGTCAAGAGCGGCTGGTTCGTGGGATTCTGTGAGACAACCAATTCCAACAGGCGCGAGCCGTTGGCCAAATCATTTTTTTGGAAATATGCGGCCGATAACAACAAGTTGAGTTGACGATAATCGGCATCGGAGGACTGATCGCTGTGGCTGTCCGGCGCGCGCAGGGTTTCAAACATGAGGTCGGGCAGGTGGTGCATACCATAAACGCGCGCCAGCGAGAAGCGCGCGGGCAGGTAATCTGGGTCCAACTGGCAGGCGCGTTTCAATGGCGCGACGGCCTGGCAATAAAATCCATTTAACTGCGCGAGCGATTCTCCGAATTTAAAACAAAAGGCCGGATCATCAACCGGGCCATCCTGGTTGAGTATTTCCAATAGATTGTCGTCACCAAATCTGTTGATTGCGACGGGCGAAAAGGGGTCCGCGGAGAGATGCCGGCCCGCGGCCAGGTCGTCGTTCACCTCAATATTGATCTGTGCGGCCAGGTTATTGGTATTGAGTTCAAGCGCCTCCCTGAATTTGGCGGCGGCATCCGTCAGGTCTCCCAGGCGTTGTAATTCGACGCCCCAAAAATCGAGGCTGCGCGAGCAATAGCTTCCCAGCAGGGCTGCGGTGACGTCCATTTCGCGGGGAACGTGCAAGCGGTCCAGTTGCGCGGACACAAAAGTTTCGGAGGAGCGAGAATCGGAGGGGGCGAGTGCCTCTGCCAGGGGCGCCAGATCGTCTGCGCGGGCTGTTTTCCAAAACGTTTGGTTTTCCGCAATGAGGTCCTTATCGGGCGGTGGCGGCACCAGGGTGTCCGCGGGCAATAGTTTCAATTTGTAAAGCAGCCCGTGCGGCTCGCCATAAAAAGCCTCGAAATAATACCCAAAGCTCGGATGCAGATAATAAATGTCATTCGTACGGCTCAAGAACGCCAACATTCTCAGAAGGCTCAACGGATTGACCATGTTGGTTTGGTCCGGCTTTACCAGCAACGACGGCCACTGTTGCGGCGACAGCTTGTTCAAAAAGCGTTGGTATTGCGGATAGGGCAGCCACGCGGTATCAATCAACAAATATTTTCCGTTTGGACGGTCCGACGCCAGCGCTGCTTTTGTCAAATACAACCGTTCGGGGTCGTCGCTCAGCACAATCGCGCTCTTTTGTGGCAGGTTCCTGACAGCCAATGAACTGAACCTGCGGAGTGTGTCTCCGTTTTTCGTCCGAACCAACGCCGCGTTTTTGTAAATCAAACCGACCAGGGCCAGCGCGGCAATCAGCCAGACACCGGCGACAACGGTCTTATTGACCAGACTGACCCACGCGGACGGTACGTCTTTGCCGCGAGGATGCCGTTTGCCAAAAATGAGAAGAAAATATCCGGCATAATAGCCGACGCTCAAAGCGATGAGGTAATAGAGCGTCAAGCCGAGTTCCTTTTGACGCGGGCTAAAGGGCGGGTCGAAAGCAATCCACAGGCATACCCCGAGAAAAATCGCGTGAATGGTGTGAAACATCAGAGTGGCCAGAGATGAGCCAATCTTGCTGTTGTCGCCAAATTTCCAACGCACGGACATCACCAGCAGTGGCATCAGGCAAATGAAGATCGGCATGAGAACGTCGCTCAAATATGCGCCAGGATTGGTGAGGCAGTGCCAAAAAAGACCCACCACCTGGCTTTGCATCCCCAGGCTGAGCTTGAGCGCATCCCTAAATGTGACGGTGGAATGATGGGTCAGGACCGGCGCTAATTGATACAGGAAAATCAGTACGAAGCCGGCCAAGCCATACAGGAACACGCGTATGAGAAACTGGATGTTAAAAAACGCCAGGCCGCGGACCCAGATAATTGCGATGATGAATAGCGGAAAAAAGGCCACCATCGCCATACCTTCCACGACTCCGGCTCCTACGACAGCCGCGCTGGCATATAAACGCCAGACGCGCCCGTCGAGCCGGTACTCAACGAGCGACCAAATCACAAATGCAAACAAGAGCAGGTCAAACGCCTCGCTGCCGCCGTTTGTGGCCGTCTCCCAAAAGGTCAATTGTAGTCCGCACAGGAGCGCCGCCAGGAGGGGTGGAAGCCATGAGGTGGGAATTGTGAGCAGGAAGAAATCATTGCGTTCGCGCACCTGTTGCGCTTCAGTGCGGTCATGCGGCAGCAGTCCGACCGAGCGGGCCAACAATCCCAACGCCAGTGCTCCGCATATGGCGGAGAAGACATTCAATGTCACGGGCAGTGCGGGAGCAGGCAGCAGCCGCAATGGCGCCGTGACCAGGTAAAACAGCGGGCTGTCAAATTGCGGCGTCCAGGTCCACCCCGCGATCGTCGCCACGCCGCCCAGATTGTTCAGGGACACCCAATGATTCAGGGTAAGCAGGTAAAAAAGCAGCATTGCCGCGGCGATAAGCCACGGCAAAACCCGGCGGACAAAGTCGCGCCGTGCATCAATTCGCACTCCGTTGGGCATGGATATTCTGTTAGTTAAGCCGTATTTTGCGGTTGGTTAGGGTCGTTAATCCGCAAATCCGCCACACATTCCACGTGCTGCGTTTGCGGAAACATGTCCAGCGGCTGCACGTGCAGTAAGTCAAAGACACCTTCAGACCTCAAAATGTTCAAGTCCCGGGCCATGGTGGCCGGGTGGCATGAGACATAAATAATTTGCCGCGGCCGGATGGACCGGAGCAATTTTAATATTTCAGGACCACAGCCTTTGCGAGGCGGGTCAATCAATACCGCCGTCTCCCGGGCAGCGGGCTGATCCAACAAATTTGCCAGAACCTCTTCGACGTTTGCCGCGATAAACCGCCCGTTTTTGATGTTTCGCGCCGCTGCGTTCTTTTCCGCGGCCTGGACCGCCCGGCGGTCGTATTCCACGCCGGTGAAATGTTCAACGGAGTGCGCTAATTCAATTCCGAAAAATCCAACGCCGCAATATAAATCCGCCAAATGTTTGGCGCCGCCCGCGCTCAAAAAGCCCCGGACCGTTTCCAGCAGCGCCGGCAACATAAAGAAATTGTTCTGAAAAAAAGAGTCCGGAGGCAATTCCCATCCTTCGGGTTGTACCCGCAGGACGACCTTGATTCCCCCCTTTGGCGGCGGATGAGCCCGCACCCGTGCCAGTTGTTCATTGATGGCCGGTTCGGAGATGACGCATTTTTCGATGTCCTCCACCAGCCCGCCGTCCGAGCGCACAAAACCAATATTGAGTTTTTGCTCAGGCTTGTTCCATTGACTGCGCACCATGATTCGGTTGCGATAGCCATATGGCGAGGGGCAGGGGATGACCGGCGCGACGGCTGCGCCGGGAATTTTTCCAACCCGCTCGAACAAGTCGGCTATCTGCTTTCGCTTGATCCGCAGTTGCGCGGCGTAATCCGCGTGCTGATACTGGCAACCTCCGCATTTACCAAAATAGGCGCATGGCGGGCTGACGCGCTCCGGCGAGGGATTTTCGACCCGCAACAATTTCGCCCGCGCAAACTTTTTTTTCACCTCCGTGATTTCGACTTCGACCGTCTCGCCCTGCAGGACAAACGGAACAAACACGACAAAATCCTCATGCCGGGCCACGCCCTCACCGCCAAAGGCAATGTCATGAATCGTCACGGAAATTTTATGTCCAATTTGAAGTGTCATCTGTGTCATCTGTGGTAAATAGAAAGCCAAAAAGGCGAAATTCAAAACCTGGGAATCATCCTCCTCTTGGATCGCTCTTTTCCGCAATCGCCTCGGAAAATATGGTGAGCAATTCCGCGCGCGGCACGGCGCCAACCAGCCGGTTCTCGGCGTAATTATTGACGACCGGGACGTTCCGCAATTCGCTTTCCAGAACGGTGGGCAGGGCGTCGAGCAGCGGCTGAACGGGCGTGAGCGTTTTGGGGGGTGCGCGCATAACGTCAAACGCGATCACTCCGTGCAGGTCCCTGGCGCGATTTAAAAACTCCTTTAAATCCTGCAGCGCGACCACGCCCACGAGCCGCCTGCCCGCGTCCACCACCGGCAAAAAGTTATTCGAGCCGGTCAAAAATCGTTCGGCGATTTCCTCAAGACCGGCCGTTTCCCGCACCGGCGGGACTGGCGGACGCATCAAATCTCCAATCGTTCGTTCCATTGTAGCCCCCAACCGGCTGGTTTCACGGCCCAGTGCGATCCCTTTGAGCCGCAAATGCTCCGTGTAAACGGATTCATCGTGCAATTGCCGGGCCACCAGAATGGAGATCGCGCACGCCAGCATCAGCGCCGGCATCATGGAATAATTGAGTGAGAGCTCAAACACCATAATCACGGCCAGCAGCAAAGAACGGGTGGTCGCCGCCAGGACCGCGCCCATGCCTACTAAAGCAAAGGCGCCCGCCTGAACCTCCGGCGCGGCGCCGAGTCGGTGCAAGAGAGTGCCAAAAAAGGCGCCGGTTGTCGCTCCCACGAAGAGCGTGGGCGTGAAGATGCCGCCCACCGTTCCTGATCCCACGGTTGCCGCTGTCGCAATCCATTTGGCAATCAGCAGGCCGGCCAGCCATAATAGCGGGCGGGCTTCGCTCATAAAATCCTCATGCAAAATATCGTTTGTGACGCTGTAGCCGTTGCCGCATACGCCGGGAAATTCCATCGCGATGACTCCGACGATCAGGCCGGCCAGCGTCAGTTTCACGTAAAGCGGCCAGTCCACTTTGGAAAATTCCTGCCGGCCCGTGCGCACGAGCTTCAAAAAAATCGCCCCGGCAATGCCGCAAAGAACCCCCAGCAACAGAAACCACGGCAGTTGCAGAGGGGCAACTTCCGGAAAATTGGGAATTTCGTACAAAGGTTGGATGCCAAAAAATGTCCGGGAAACAATCGCGGCGATGACCGATGAAAAGACCAGCGGCAGGAACATGTTCATGGAAAAATTTCCCAATACGATCAGGGCCGAGAAAACGGCGCCGGCTATTGGTGCGTTGTAGGCGGCCGCCATGCCCGATGCCGCCCCGCACCCCACAAGCAGGCGCAGCCGATAGGGCGGCCATTTCGCGATTTGACCGAGCTTGGAGGAGAGCGTGGCTGCCAGTTGCACGATGCCGCCTTCGCGACCGATGGACGCGCCTGTCGCGATGCTCACGATTGCCGAGCAGGTTTTTACCAGATCAGTCCGGGTGGGCAGGCGGCCGTCTCCCGCGACAACGACCTCGATGAGGTTGGTTGGCCCCTGCTTCCCGATAAATCGCAGCCCCAAATGAAGAATCAGACCCGCCGCCAGGCCACCCACTGTGGGCAGCAGGACTCGCTGCCAATCCGGCAGGCTCTCCACCACTTCCACGATATCGCCGGTGTGTATGGCCATCGTGGCATTGAGCACTAAAGAGATGAGATGGACCGCCTCGTAAAAAAAGAAATTGACCAGTCCGCCAATGACGCCCACCGCGCCGGCCAAAATCAAATGGAATGCCTCCTCCTTGAGAACCAGTTTTTCGCGCCATCTAAGCGCGCCATGCAAGTGCCGCCGGATAAAATCCCGCGTCTTGATCAAAACGCCGCTGTTTATCCCAAACTGCACGGGCCAATGTTAAACAACCGCGAACGCTTTGACGAGAGGAATCAGGTTAGCGTCCTTAGACTGGCCTGCACCGGTGGCGCGGCCCTGGCGAACCGGCAGGTTCGCCCTACCTGCTGGAGCGTGGACACGAACAGCGCGCCATACAAACCGGGCGCGATAGGTTAACCCTTCTGCAACGAGGCTATCGCTGCTTTCATCTCGTCAAAATGGGTTTGCGGCTTCATCGCGTCGGTTACGTGCACAATCTTGCCGTCCAATCCGATCAGAAAGCTCACGCGCTTCGACATTTTCATAGTCCCCATGCGCGTGCTGTAGGCATCCGCGATCGTGCCATCCGGGTCTGCCAGCAGCGTGAAATTAAGATTATATTTTTGGTCGAATTGTTTGTGCTTGTCCTCTGTGTCGAAGCTGACGCCGATGACCTGCACGTTGTCCTTTTGCAAATCTGCCATGCGGTCGCGGAACCCACAGGCTTCGGCCGTGCAGCCGCCGGTGAAATCCTTGGGATAAAAGTACAGCAGCACAATTTTTTTACCGATGATGTCCGAGGACTTGATCGCGTTGCCGTTTTGGTCCGTGCCCTGAAACGCCGGCGCAACGTCGCCAACTTTGGGCATCGCCGCCATGGCTGACGCACCTACCAAAAATGAAAGAATCGCCAATAAGTTTTTTAATATTTTCATAAACCCTATTGTAATGGACAAGCCCTGGAATCTCAACTGCAATCCAGATGGCTCATTGTTATTCTCAGCCTCACCGTCATTCTCAAATGATGTTCTCTTTTTCTTCGATATCCGCAGATCCTGCAGATTAAGATGCGGCAAGGGCAACAAGGTTCCCGCAAGTTGAAGTCCGGCAGCTTAAAAATGAATTGAATTCCCATCCGGCTTTTGCAGAATCAAACTTAAGGAATGTTTTCCTTGTTCAAAAGTGAATGTTTCTTTTTCGTTTCGGCCAAAGATTCTGGAAGCGCTGAAGCACTATTCGGCGCAGAATTTCTATGCAGATTTTACGGCGGGCATGACGGTGGGTATTGTGGCTCTGCCGCTGTCGATGGCGCTGGCCATTGCGTCGGGATTGCCGCCCCAGATCGGATTGTTTGCCGCCGTCATCGCGGGATTTTGCATCTCTGCATTTGGGGGTTCGCGTGTGCAAATCGGAGGGCCGGCAGGCGCGTTTGTGCCGTTGCTGGCGCCGATTGTCATGAAACACGGCCCGGAGGCCCTGGTGGCCTGCGCCTTCATGGCTGGATTCATTTTGATTGCGCTGGGCGCGTGCAAACTCGGTTCGCTCATTAAATATATTCCCTTTCCAGTGGTGACCGGCTTCACCAGCGGCATCGCGATTATCATTATGAGTACGCAGATCCGCGATTTTTTCGGGCTGCGCGAAAAATTGCCGCCTGACTTTATCGGCAAATTGCAGGTGCTGGCTGTGAATTTTCATCCTCACTGGCCGACCGTGGCGCTGGGCCTGGCGTGTACGGTTGCGATTTGGTATTGGCCCAACGTCATCGGACATCGCATTCCGGGTTCGATGGTCGTTGTCGTGCTGGCAGGTATCGCGTCCGCGGTTTTTGATTTGCCGAACAAATTCGGCATTCAAACCCTGGGCACACAGTTCGGCGAAATGCCTCGCGCCCTGCCGGCGCCGCACTTGCCGTTGCTGACCTTTGACGAATGGCGTTCCCTGGTCCCGGCGGCCATGACTGTCGCGGTGCTGGGCGCGATCGAATCACTTCTTTCGGCGGTGGTTTCAGATGGCATGATTGACGACCGGCATGATTCGAATCAGGAGTTGATTGGGCAGGGCATCGCCAATATCGCCATGGGAATTTTCGGTGCAATGCCGGCGACCGGCGTCATCGCGCGCACCGCTACCAATATCCGCTGCGGCGGGCGGACGCCTGTGGCCGGCCTCGTTCATTCTTTCACGGTCCTGGTCATTTTGGTGGCGGCCGCGCCGCTGGCAAAACATATTCCGATGGCCGCACTAAGCGCGGTGCTGATTGTGGTATCATTGCGGATGGGTGAGTGGCACCGGTTTCGGCGATTGAAGCACTGGCCCAAAAGCGATGCTGCCGTGTTTGTTTGCGCGTTTACGCTGACGGTTTGTATCGATTTGCCCACGGCGGTTGGCGCCTCGCTGGTTCTGGCATCGGCGCTTCTGGTGGCGCGTCTTTCTGAGTTGACCGACGTGCACTCAGACGAAGGGGCGCCGGCCGGCGATGGGCAGGCGACGGTCAAAATCCCCCCAGGTGTAATGGTGTTTCGGATTTTTGGAGCGTTCTTCTTCGGGGCCGCGGACAAACTGGAAACGGCCCTGCGTCGCGCCGGTGAATTGCCGGAGGTACTTATTATACGAATGGGCGACGTGCTGACGCTGGACGCCACCGGGCTGGATGCGCTGGAAGACCTGGTTGAGAAATTACGGATCAAGAAGAAAGAATTGATTTTGTCCGGCCCGCGCTCGCAGCCGCTCTTTGCGCTGACGAGGGCCGGACTGATTGACCGGATTGGCGAAGTGAACATTCGGGGCAACCTGGAGGATGCGATAGGGCGGGCGAAAGAGATTTTGGCGGCCAAAGGGGGACTGTAAAAGGACCGGGATTGCCAGTTGAATGGCATCCAGATCGGACTGATCGGACCGATCCGTCTGATCCAAAAAATAATTGATTTGGCGGTTGACAGGATTGGCGGTCTTTCGTAATTTGCCTGACGTCGGTAGTCCGTAAAAAGTCAATAAGCCGGTCGCCTCTTGAGATTTTGCGAAAGAAAAGTCAAGGGGGACGGTTTTTTGTCGTTTATGTCATCCGGTTTGAACAAATGATTTTTGGTGCCCATGTAGCTCAGTTGGCAGAGCACGTCCTTGGTAAGGACGAGGTCATCAGTTCAATCCTGATCATGGGCTCCAGACAATTTGTAGAAAAACACACAACGAAAAATAAGTATATGGCAAAAGAGCAATTTCAACGAACGAAACCGCACGTCAACGTCGGAACTATTGGACACATTGACCACGGCAAATCCACGCTGACTGCCGCCATCGTGGCGACGCAGGCGCGCAAAGGCCTGGCGACCCCCATTTCCTACGCGGATATCACCAAAGGCGGCACGGTGCGTGACGAAACCAAAACGGTGACGATTGCTGTGTCGCACGTGGAATATCAAAGCGACAAGCGCCACTATGCGCACGTGGATTGCCCCGGCCACGCCGACTACGTCAAAAACATGATTACCGGCGCGGCGCAGATGGACGGCGCCATCCTCGTGGTGGACGCCTCTGAAGGCCCCATGCCCCAGACGCGCGAACACATCCTCCTGGCCCGCCAGGTTGGCGTTCCGGCCATCGTTGTTTTCCTGAACAAAGTGGACCTGGTGGATGACAAAGAATTGCTGGACCTCGTAGAGATGGAAGTCCGCGATTTGCTGAGCAAATATCAATTTCCGGGCGATAAAGCCGCTGTCGTCAAAGGCAGCGCCAAGGCCGCCCTCGAAGCCAAGCCTGAAGGCGAAAAGGCCATTCAGGAATTGATGGAGGCGATTGACGCGCAAATCCCGCTACCCACTCGCGAAGTGGATAAGCCGTTCCTGATGTGCATTGAAGACGTGTTCAACATTGAAGGCCGTGGCACTGTGGTGACCGGCCGTGTCGAACGCGGTGTTCTCGACCGCATGGCGGAAGTCGAAATCGTTGGCCTCAAGGATACGCGCAAGACCATTGCCACGGACATCGAAATGTTCCGCAAGTTGTTGGACAAAGCGACCGCGGGCGACAACGTGGGCGTGCTATTGCGCGGCACCACGAAAGAGGAAGTGGAACGCGGCATGGTGCTTGGCCAAGCCGGCTTCGATTACGCCGCACGCGAAATTTAAGGCGGAAGTCTACGTGCTTTCCAAGGATGAAGGTGGCCGTCATACGCCGTTCTTCACGAAGTATCGCCCGCAGTTTTATTTCCGCACCTCGGACGTGACCGGAACGGTGACGCTGCCGCAGGGCGTCGAAATGGTTATGCCTGGTGATAACGTATCGGTGGAAATCGAACTGATCGCCCCGGTGGCCATGGAAAAAGGCCAGCGTTTCGCGATTCGCGAAGGTGGCCGCACCATCGGCGCGGGCCGCGTGAGTGACGTTATGAAGTAAGACGGTTTTGAACCGGGAGACGGAGATCTTGAATCTCTCCGTCTCCCTTTTTGTCCGAAAGATTGGGCGATTAATGGGTCGGATACGGCAGTAGCTCAATTGGTAGAGTAGCGGTCTCCAAAACCGTTGGTTGGGGGTTCGATTCCCTCCTGCCGTGCCACTTTGGAATTTGAAATTTCGACTGAAATTTAAGATTCGAGAGAGCGGGAGAGGTGGCAGAGTGGTCTATCGCGGCGGTCTTGAAAACCGCTTTGGCTTAACAGCCAACGGGGGTTCGAATCCCTCCCTCTCCGCCACTTTGGGGGCGAAGATGGAAAATGGCAGGATTGGCAGGTCGGAAGGCGCTGGGTAAGAGACGGTTGGTGATGCATGGACGATGAAGTGATAGCGCCGGAAGTGTGAATTGATATATTGTTTATTTGTGAGTGATTTGATTATAATTGTGGTTTGGGGCGTTGTCGCGGCGGTGGTCTTCGGCGTCCTCTGGTGGAAGGGCTACATCGCGCGGCTGAACGTATTTTTTCAGGAAACATGGCATGAATTGAAGCCAGGGCGTTGCTCGTGGCCCACGTGGACGGAACTGCGAGGCTCGACTGTGCTGATCGGGGTCACGATCATTTTGCTGGGCGTGTTCGTTTTTGTGCTGGATTTGATTTTTAACCGGATTTTTACAAAAGTTCTTTAATAAGACATGCGGAGCCAATGGTTCATCGTGCAGACGCTTTCCGGCCAGGAACAAAAGGTCAAGGAAAGCATTGAAAAGCGCATTAAGACCGAGGAAATGCAGGACACCATCAAGGAAGTCCTGGTTCCAATGGAAAAGGTCGTGGATGTGCGCGGCGGCAAGAAAACCGTGACCAGCCGCAAGCTGTGGCCGGGCTACGTGTTTGTGGACATGATTTTGCTGGATGATGAGCGGCGCGTCATTGAAAAGCCGTGGTATTTCATCAAGGAAACGCAGGGCGTCATCGGTTTTTTGAGCGATCCGCCGCAGCCAACGCCCACCGAGGAAGTCGAGGCCATTAAAGCGCAGATTTCGGCCTCCGAGGAAACCGAACGGCCAAAGGTGAATTTTGAAGTGGGCGAGACGATCAAGATCAACAACGGTCCGTTCCTCAATTTCAGCGGCGTGATCGAGGAAATTGACCCGACCCGTGGCAAATTGAAAGTGACCGTGAACATTTTCGGACGCAATACGCCGGTGGAATTGGAGTATTGGCAGGTGGAAAAGGCGTGATACGTTGAATGGTTGAAACGTTGAAACGTTTCGCCGGTTCAACAATTTTAATGATTTAACGAGAAAGATATGGCAAAGAAAGTTACAGGACAGATTAAGTTGCAGATCCCGGCCGGCCAGGCAAACCCGGCGCCGCCGGTGGGTCCGGCGTTGGGCCAGCACGGCGTGAACATCATGGGCTTCTGCAAGGAATTTAACGCGGTAACCAAGAATGATGCGGGATTGGTGATTCCAGTCGTCATCACAGTTTACCAGGATAAGTCGTTCACGTTTATCACCAAGTCGCCCCCGGCGTCCGTGCTGCTTAAAAAAGCCGCGGGCATCACTGCCGGCTCCAAGACGCCGAACAAGGAAAAAGTTGGCAAAGTGACGCGCAAACAGGTTTTGGACATCGTCAAGATGAAATCCAAGGACATGAACGCGACGTCCGAAGAAGCGGCCTTCCGTGTCATTTCCGGCACGGCACGCAGCATGGGAATCGAAGTAGTCGGTTAATTAACAACCGCGGGAGAGCCAAAAGCTCGTTTGGACCGCACCAAATAAAATGGCAACAGAACACAGCAAACGTTTCAGAAAAGCCCTCGAGGCCGTGGACGGGAAAAAATCATATCCGCTCAAGGAAGCGGTGGGCGTCCTGGCAAAATTCCCAAAAGCGAAATTTAACGAGACCATTGACCTGGCCTTTCGCCTGGGCGTGGACCCAAAGCAATCGGACCAAATGGTTCGCGGCACGGTGCCTCTGCCTCACGGCAGCGGCAAGACGGTGCGCGTGTTGGTCTTCGCCAAAGGCGCGGCGGCAGATGCCGCCAAGGCGGCCGGAGCAGAGTTCGTCGGGTTCGAAGACATGATCAAGCAGTGCAATGAAGGTTGGGCCGAATTCGACGTGGCGGTTGCCACGCCCGAGGCCATGGTGGAAGTCCGCAAGCTGGGCAAAGTGCTCGGTCCCCGCGGTCTGATGCCTAATCCCAAAACCGGGACCGTCACGGAGGACACTGCCAAGGCAGTGAAAGAAGTGAAAGCGGGCCGTGTGGAGTTCAAGACGGACAAAGCCGGAAACGTGCACGTGGTCGTGGGCAAAGCGTCATTCAAGCCCGAACAGATCGAGGAAAACGCGCGCGCGGTGATTGAGGCTGTGGCCAAGGCCAAGCCGGTGAGCGTCAAGGGCCAATACCTGCAAAGCTGCACATTATCGGCCACGATGAGCCCGGCCGTAAGGGTGGACATGCGCGAATTTGCGACAGCCGCTTAACCGTTTCAACGTTTTAACACTTTAGCGAATTACGAATTTATGCGTGCTGAAAAACAGATTTTGACAAAGGAATACGCCGCCCGGCTGAACGCGTCGCCGTTCTTCATCGTGGTGGGCTACCAGGGCCTGAAAGTGACCCACCTGACCGAGCTTCGCAAGCGCCTGGGTCTGGCCGGAGCGGAAGTTCACGTGGTGAAGAACTCGATTTTCCGGATTGCCGCCAAAGAAGCCGGCGTTGCCGAGCTAAACGGTTCGCTCACGGGCCAGATGGCCGTGGTGACCGGGCAAAAAGACATCTCCAGCGCCGCCAAAGCACTGAAGAATTTTGCGGCTGAATTTGACAAACTGAAGGTCAAATTCGGTTACCTGGACAATCAACGCCTGGAAGAAGCCGGCATCATTGCCCTGGCGGATTTACCGAGCCTGGATGTGCTGCGCGCCAAACTCCTGGGCCTGTTCAACGCCCCGGCCACGAAGCTTGTGACGTTGATCAATACGCCCGCGACGCAGTTGGCGCAGGTCATCAAGGCGAAAGCAGAAAAAGGTTAACAAGATTTTCGATTTGAGATTTGTAATTTCAAATCGGGAAGAAAAGAAACAAACAACAACGTAAATCGTCGGTTCGCGGGCCCGTGAACTCAAGCCTGCCGGGGCTTCGGCAGACGACGAGACGAAAGAAAGGTAGAAGTAGTAAAATGGCTGAGATAGCAAACCTCGTAGAGGAACTGAGCAAGTTGACAATTATTGAAGCGGCTGATCTGGTCAAGCAACTGGAAGCCAAGTGGGGCGTTTCCGCCGCCGCGCCCGTCGCGGTTGCGGCCGCCGGCGCTCCGGCTGGCGGAGGCGCTGCTGCGGCTCCCGCCGCCGCCAAAGACACCTTTGACGTGATTCTGGCCTCCGTTCCGGCGGACAAGAAGATCGCCGTCATCAAGGCTGTCCGCGAAGTCAAAGCCGGCCTGGGCCTGGCTGAAGCCAAGGCCCTCGTCGAAGGCGCGCCCAAGCCCGTGCTGGAAGGCGCCAACAAGGCCGACACCGACAACGCCAAAAAGAAGCTCGAAGAAGCTGGCGCAAAGGTGGAAGTCAAGTAATATATGTACTTAGTGGGACAGCGCCACCCGGCCTTCCGACTGGATGCGCCGCTCCCATCCAAATTTTTTTGGGGAAATTTAAAAGTTACGAAACAGTTTAAAAATTGAAAATTTGCCGTGACAAGTTCGCCGTTGAACGCGGCGCGCTTGTTTATTGTCGTTTAACAATACATCAAATCATCCTCGTCCTGTCCTCGTCCTCGAAAATCGAAAAATCGAGAATGAGGACGGGTTCGAGGGTGAGGATGAATAAATCAAAGGTCCAAAATGCCATCGCGAGTCACTGAAAGAATCAACTTCGGCAAAATTAAGGAAATTATTTCGCCGCCGAACATGATCGAATTGCAGACCAATTCGTACAAGGAATTCCTGCAGGCCGATACCACGCCCAAAACGCCGTGACAAGCACGTCGGGCTCGAAGCCGTCTTCCGGGAAGTATTTCCCATTGAAAGCTACGACACCAAGTGCGTCCTGGACTATGACTCCTACGAAATCGGCGAGCCGAAAGTGGATTGGCTCGAATGCCTTCGCGAAGGCTTGACCTACGGCGCGCCCCTGTATGTCACGTTCCTTCTTAAGGAGGAAAGCAAAAGCGCGAAGGAAGAAAAAGTGTTTCATGGGCGAATTGCCGCTCATGACGCCGCAGGGCACGTTTGTCATTAACGGCGCCGAGCGCGTCGTCGTTTCGCAGCTGCATCGTTCGCCCGGCATCGCTTTTGAAGCCACCCAGCACGCCAACGGCAAAATGCTGCACAGCTTCCGTGTCATTCCCGACCGTGGCTCGTGGTATGAGGCCCAGTTTGACACGAGCGATTTGCTCTACGTTTTCCTCGACCGCAAGAAACGCCGGCGGAAATTCCTGACCACGACTTTCTTCCGCGCGTTGAGTTTTCTCGATCACGACGACAAGGAAAAAGGCAAGGGCAAGGACAACGGCGGGACCGTCCGGGGTACGGACGAGGAAATCCTCAAGCTCTTCTATGAAGTCGAGGAACTCTCCGTGAAGGACGCGGAAAAGCTCGAGAATTTGCCGAACTATGTTTTGATCCAGGACGCGACTGACGAGGCAAAAGGGCTCGTGGTTGCCCGCGCCTTCGAACCGCTCTCAAAGGCCGCTGTCAAGCAGATCGCCGAACTGGGCGTCAACAAAATCAAGGTCGTGGACACGTCCGTGGACGAGGGCATCATGATTAAATGCCTGAAGAAAGATCCGGCCAAGAACGAAGATGAAGCGTTGAAGGACATTTACCGTCGTTTGCGTCCGGGCGATCCGCCGACCGCTGCAAACGCGCGCGCCTTGCTGCGCCGTCTGTTCTTTGATCCCAAGCGCTATGATCTGGGCCGCGTGGGCCGTTATAAAATTAATCAAAAGCTTGGGCTAAAGGAAAATGACTCGCGCATCCTGACCAAGGAAGATCTGGTGGCGGCCACCAAATATCTGCTCCGCCTTAAAAAGGGCGAGGGCAGCCTGGACGACATTGACCACCTGGGCAGCCGCCGCATCCGGACTGTCGGGGAATTGCTTGCCAATCAGTGCCGGGTCGGCCTGGCCCGCACCGAACGGCTCGTCAAAGAGCGCATGACGCTTTTTGACCAGAGCGTCGAAGCCATGACGCCGCAAAAGCTCATTAATCCCAAAGCGCTTTCGGCTGTCATCCGCGATTTCTTTGGACGTTCGCAATTGTCGCAGTTCATGGATCAAATCAATCCGCTTGCGGAATTGACCCATAAGCGTCGTTTGTCGGCACTCGGGCCTGGTGGCTTGAGCCGGGACCGCGCGGGCTTTGAAGTCCGCGACGTCCATCCGTCTCACTATGGACGCATTTGTCCAATCGAAACGCCTGAAGGTCCAAACATCGGTTTGATCGCCTCGCTCGCCACGTTCGCGCGCATCAACGATTTCGGCTTCCTCGAAACGCCGTATCGCAAGGTCAAAGACGGGCGCGTGACCGAGGACATCGAATATCTCACAGCTGATCGCGAGGAACAGTACATCGTCGCCCAGGCCAATTCGCCGATTGACGCCAGCGGCCATTTCACGACGGAGCGCGTTGTTTGCCGGGCACGCGGCGAATTCGTGGACGTGGAACCGGCGCGCGTGGATTACATGGACATTTCGCCCAAGCAGCTTGTGTCCGTGGCCGCGAGCCTGATCCCATTCCTTGAGCACGACGACGCCAACCGCGCGTTGATGGGTTCAAACATGCAACGCCAGGCTGTGCCTCTGCTCGTGACCGAATCACCCCTGGTGGCGACGGGGCTCGAAGACCGCGTCGCCCGCGATTCCCGCGCGGTGGTCGTGGCCGAAGAAGGCGGCAAGGTTGCGTCGGTGACGGGTGACCAAATCATCATCACTGCGGACGGCAAACTGCCCGAGACGAAAAAGAAGATTAAGCATGACCCGGACAAGGGCGTTTGGGTTTATCCCATCCGCAAGTTCATGCGTTCCAACGCGGCGACCTGCATCAATCAAAAGATCCTCGTCCATAAGGGCGAGCACATCAAAAAAAGTCAGGTCATCGCCGACGGTCCTTGCACACAGAACGCTGAATTGGCGTTGGGCCGCAACGTGCTCGTCGCGTTCATGCCCTGGAACGGTTACAACTTCGAGGACGCAATCCTCATCAGCGAGAAGATCGTCAAGGAAGACATCTTCACTTCCATTCACATTGATGAATTTGAAGTCGCTGCTCGCGATACCAAACTGGGCCCCGAGGAAATCACGCAGACCGCCCGCCAGAGGGCCTGGTGGTCCACCGAGTGCCAGGGGGTGAGCGTCCCGCCCCAGTCGAAGATAACGGCCCTGATACTCACGAACCGAATTGTACTGCGGTGGAGACTTGGCCTCCGTTTCTTCCCAGGCGTCGTTTTACCGCCCGTGATCATGACATAGCCATTGTCCCACGACACCTGGGTCATGATCACCAAGCCGGGGCTGTTACTTGGCGGGGGCTAGGGACGGAAGGTGCTGCTGGTGAGCGGGTCTTCCTCCGGGGCAGGGCGCGGGCGGGCGGGACCGGGCGCTGCCGGTCGATCTCGCGGCAGATGGGCATGAGCAGCGCGTCATACGCGGTGGCGCTGTACTTCCGGTGCATGACCCGCAGCACGCCCTGGCGGCTAGCCTCGCCGATCATGTCGCTGAGGATCCAGTGCGGTGCCTCGCCGCCATCGGCCAGCGCGTCGTAGGCGGACTGGGCCAGCCGCGCCAGTTTCGGGTAGCCCGCGGACTCGGCCAGGAACATGAGTGTCGCGTCCTTGAGGTCCATGGCCGGAAAGTGTAGGACGGGGGCCCGGCCCTCGCCTGCGGATCTCCTTCGCCTGAGGGCCCGCGAAACCTAGGAGGGCGCTGAATAAAGCGGGTCCGGTTGCCGTGTCTGCCGGCAGTGTGTTCGATGTCCTGGGATGATGGGGTGATGCAGGGCAGAGAGCGGGCAGACCGGCAGTTGCTGGATGCGGGGGCGCTGGTGGGGCATCTGGTGCCGGCGGGGAGCATGTTCGCGTTCCTGGCCGCGCACCGCCAGGAGTTGTTCGGTGACGAGGATTTCGCGGACTTGTTCCCGTCGGGGCGTGGCCGGCCGTCGGTTCCGGCGAGCGTGATGGCGTGGGTGCTGGTGCTGCAGGTGCTGCACGACTGTTCTGACTCCGAGGCGGCGGAGGCGGCCCGGTGTGACTTGCGGTGGAAGGCGGCGTGCGGGTTCCCGCTGGATCACCCGGGTTTTGATCCGTCCACGCTGGTGTACTGGCGGCGGCGGCTGGCCCGTTCGGTTCGGCCGCACCGGATCAATGACGCCGTCGCGAGGGTGGTCGCCGAGACGGGGGTCTTGAGGGGCCGCCGGCGGCGGGCGGTGGACTCCACGATCCTGGCGGACGCGGTGGCCACCCAGGACACCGTCACCCAGCTGGTCGCCGCGGTCCGCCGGGTGGCCCGGGTGGTGCCCGGGGCGGCCGGGCAGGTCGCGGAGCTGTGCACCGCGCATGACTACTCGGCGCCGGGGAAGCCGCAGATCGACTGGGATGACCCGCAGGCCAAGGACACGCTGGTCTCAGCCCTGGTGAACGACGCGGACGCGCTGCTGGCCGTGCTGGAAGACCGGGACCTGGATGAGCAGGCTGCCTCGGCGGCAGGGTTGCTGGCGCTGGTCGCGGGGCAGGACGTGGAGCCCGCCGAAGGCAGCGACGGGACGGACGGGCGGTGGCGGATCGCCCGGAAGGTCGCTGAGGACCGGGTGATCTCCACGGTGGACCCGGAGGCGCGGCATACCCGCAAGTCGCCGGAGAACCGCCGTGACGGCTACCGTGCCCACCTGGCTGCGTGCCCGGAGACCGGGATCATCACCGGCGGGCAGCTCACGAAGGCCGCCGGGGAGGAAAACAGCGACGCCGCCGTTGCCGCGGCGCTGCTGGCCGCCGAGGACGGGCTCGCCGGGGTCTACGGCGACTCGGCCTACGGCACCGGGGACCTGCGCGCGGCGCTGGAGGAGGCCGGGCACACGGCGGTGATCAAGCCCAGGCCAGTCAAGCCTGCCGTCGAGGGCGGGTTCACCGTAGACGACTTCACCGCCGACGAGAACGCCGGGACCGTCACCTGCCCGGCTGGTGTCACCCGGCGCATCAGCGCCTGCCGGATCGTGACTTTCGGCGCGGCGTGCCGCGGCTGCCCGCTGCGCGCCCGGTGCACCACGAACAAGCACGGGCGGACCCTGAACCTGCACCCCCGCGACGCGCTGCTGCGCGCCGCCCGCCAGGATTGGGCCGCCCGGCCCGGCCTGCGTGAGGACTACAGGAAATACCGGCCCAACATCGAGCGGGTTATCTCCCAGGTCGCCAGCCGCGGCGGGCGGCGCCTCAAACTCCGCTACCTCGGCACCGCCCGCAACAACGCCTGGCTCAAGAACCGCACCGCCGTGCTCAACCTGCGCAACCTCATCAGCCGCGGCCTGGACCGCCAGAACGGAACATGGGCACTGGCCTGACCGCCGGGCACCAGGCCCAGGCCCGGGCCCGGGCCCGCTTGCGGCTGCCCCTTCCAGCCTGCCAGTCCGGCCATAGGCGGGAAGAAACACCACCTCGCCGGCCCGCAAGGGCCTGGCCTACTGCCGCACAGCCGGCCTTGCCGGTGCTCTCCCGCCCCAGATCACCCTTTGTTCAGCGGGCTCCTAGTGCGGGGTGGTCCAGGCGAGGGGGAGCGAGTCGATGCCGTAGATGCCCTCGACACCGCCGAGCCGGGCCCCGCCCGCGGCGTGCAGGCCGGGCATCCGGGGGGCGAGGAAGGTAAGTGCCTCTTCCAGTTCAGCCCGGGCGAGGTTGGAGCCCAGGCAGAAGTGCGGGCCCGCACCGAACGTCAGCAGCCGCCCGCCGGAGTCCCGGGTGATGTCGAACTCATCGCCTGCGCCCGCGTCCCGGTTGGCCCGCTCGGCGCAGATGGCCACGATCGTGCCCGCCGGGAACAGCACACCGCGGTGCTCGATCGCGTCCGTGCAGATGCGGGCGGTAAACGGGGTGATCGGCTCGAACCTGAGCACTTCCTCGACCGCCGTCGGCACCAGGCCCGGGTCGCGGCCCAGGGCCGCCCACTGCGCGGGGTGGTCGGCGAACAGCCGCAGGGCGTGGGACAGCTGGGCCTGGGTGGTATCTATCCCGCAGGCGACCACGTTGAGGACCAGGTCGACGCATTCCTCGTGGGTTAGCTTCGTGCCCTCGTCCTCGGCGGCGAGCAGCGCGGTGACGAGATCGTCGGAGGGCTCACGGCGCGCTGCTCCAGCAGCCTCTCGACATACTCGTACAGTTCACCGACGGCCCGCTCGATCCGGTCGGGTTCGCTGGCCAGGGCGCGGATGTCGAACTGCTTCTGGACCCAGCCGGACCATTCGTGCAGCCGGGGCGCGTCCTGCGGCGGGGCGCCGAGCACGGCGGCGATGGTGAGCGAGGGATACGGCTTGGCGAACGCGGCCACGAACTCGCACCCGGCTGCCCCGCCGGGCCGCACGTCCCCGGGATCGCGCCCCCCGTCCGCAAGGTCACACCACAGGCCGTCCAGGAAGGCCCGCATCGCGGGCCGCCACCGGTCAGCCGCGCGGGGGGTGAACGCCGCCCGATCAGGGCGCGCAGCCGCCGGTGCCGCTCCCCGGTGGCGTTCAGGATGTTGGCGTCGATCTGCTCCCGCAGCCGGCCGCCGGTCACCCCGAAGATCTCGGCGATCTCGCGGCCGGGGAAGGCGGTCTGCCGGGCCCTCAGGAAGAACTCGCCCGACTCCCGGTCCAGCACGACGTAGGTGAGCGGGGAGCGGGCCAGCCAGCCCTGCTGCCGGACCGCGGCCAGCCGCTGGTGGTAAACCTCGCCGACCAGCCCCGGCTCCGTGTAGTCGAACACTGGCAGTTCGAGGTCGTTGACCGTCGCCGCACCAGATGCTGGCGCGCCGGATACCGGGGCCTCATTGGTGGCCGACATGACTTGAGTCCCTTCCGCCGACATGCTCGACCCTACGTGGCTCTCCCGGCCGCGCCCAGACCCGATTGCGCTCCTTAGCATTCGCTTTTCCCGGCGGGTAACCGTGGCGGCCGTGCACATGACTGCGCCGCCTGCCACACTTACCGGGCAAGATCCGCCCCAGAAGGGATGCACGTGATGGCCGAGGCGAACGGCGAGGTCGTAGCGCGCGACCCGGATGCGCTGGTCACCCAGATCGAGCGCACCCGCGAGAGCCTCGCGCGCACGATCGATCAGCTGGCCGACCGGGTCAGCCCGGCCAACCTCGCCGAACGCGCCCTGGGCCGGGCCGGGAGGATTTCCAGGGCACCGGGGTGCGGATGGCCGGCGGGGCCGTCGCGGCCCTGGCCGTGCTGGGCCTAGCCGTCTACCTGATCCGCCGCCGGCACCACTGAGCTCTCCACCGCGGACGGTCCCGTCAGCCGAAAGACTGTCCTTCGCCCCGTAGGTGGGAACGGTCGCCGTGATCGTGTCGCCGTCGATCAGGTGCAGTTCGCCAAACCGCTCGCACAGCTCGCCGGCCTTGGCGTGGCGGAACCAGACCCGGTCGCCTACCCGCAGCCCGTCCGCAGCTTTGCCGAGCAGCGGGGTCTGCACCTCACCAGCGCCTTCCTGCTTGTCCAGCCGCAGGCCGGCCGGGAAGTAGGGCTGCGGGAGGCGGCTGCGGTGGGCGGGCCCGGACGCCACGTAACCGCCGCCGGCCACGGTGACCACCCCAGGGGCGGGCCGCCGCACCACGGACAGCGCGAACAGGGCCGCCGGCCGGCCGGAGAAGGCCCGGTAGCTGTCGAACAGGCTGGGCTGGTAGAGGCCCGAGCCGGCCCCGATCTCGGTGACCGCGTCCTCGGCCGCGGTCCCCCCGATCGAGCCGGTGCCGCCCCCGTTCACGAAGCGGAGCGGTGTCACCTCGCGAACCGCCGCCACGATGGCCGCGCGCCGCCGGGCCAGTTCGGCCGCGGACCGGCGCTGCATCTGCCGGACGGCCAGCGCGTAGGCGGGCCGCCCCGGCGGCTTGTCCCCGACCCCGGCAATCTGGGCCTCGTAGGCCATCAGGCCGGTGAGCCGGATCCCCGGCTGGCCGCGATGTCCCGGGCCAGGGCGGCCGCCTGGGCTGGGGTGCGGACCTGTGAGCGGCGCGCCCCGGCGCGGATTATGCCGCCGAGGCCGACGTAGGACGTGTCGATGTCCAGGCAGACCTGGACGGGGGCGCGATCGGCCACGGCCGCGGCAGCCTTCTCGATGATGTCCAGCTGATCCAGCGAGTCGATCATCACCGTGATCGCGGCGGCGGCCGCGGGGTCACTGGTCAGCCGGGTGAGCGCAACCCGGTCGGTGCTGGGGTAGGCGACCACGATGTCGTCGCTGACCCCGTGCCCAGCCAGCCACAGCGCTTCCGGCAGGGTGAACGCCAGGTCCCCGTGGAACCCGGGGGTTCGGAGGACCTGCTCGAGGAGCGCGCGGCACGCACCGACTTGCTCGCCCCCGGATCGGCTTGCCCGCCGCCCGCCGGGTCATCCCGGCGGCGTTGGCCCGCAGCGCCGCCAGGTCAACCACCGCGAACGGGGGCTCCAGGCCGGCCGTGGCCGCGTTGTACCGGGTGAGGCCCGCCTGGCGCGGCGGTCCGTCAGAAGGGCTCATTCAGCCTCTTTGGTCAGCGCGGTGTACTCCTCGGCGCTCAGCAGGCCCGCCGGCTCAGCATCGCCGGACAGCCGGATCCGGAGCAGCCAGCCTGACCCATACGGGTCGGTGTTGACCAGCCCCGGGTCGTCGTCGATCTCCGGGTTGGCCTCGATCACCTCGCCGTCCACCGGCGCATAGAGGTCGGAGACCGATTTGGTGGACTCCACCTCGCCGCAGGGCTCCCCGGCGGTCACGGCCGCCCCCACGGCGGGCACGGACACGTACACGACGTCACCCAGGGCTTGCTGTGCATAGTCGGTGATGCCGACTGACGCCACGGTGCCGTCGATGGCTACCACTCGTGCTCCGCGGTGTAGCTCAGGTTTTCCGGAACAGTCATCTGGTCGCTCTCCTGGGATCTGCTGCTCCGCCGGGCCAGGGCCGCCCGGGGAAGTCATGGCCGGTTGGTCCGATTATCGATCCGACGGTAAAAGGGCAGCGAGGTCATCTGGGCTGGCTCGGCCCGGCCCCTGATGTCGACTGCGAGCCGTCCGTCCGCTGCATCCCCGTCGTCAGGCCCGGCGCCCCGGTTCCCGGCCGCCTCAGCCACCTCGGGCTCGACGTAGGCCATGGCGATGGGCACGCCCAGCGTGGGGGAGGGAGCGCCACTGGTGACCGTGCCGCGCGGCTGCCCGTCCCACAAGACCGGATATCCGTGCCTGGGGACGCGCCGGTGTCGCTGCGCAGGCCGACCAGGACCCGGCGCGGGGGCGCCTGCGCCGCGGCGCTGAGGGCGGCCCGGCCGGCGAAATCGCCGGGCTTGTCCAGCTTGACCACCCGGCCGAGACCGGCGTCGAAGGGTGTGGTGTCCGGCCCGAGTTCGCTGCCGTACAGCGGCATCCCGGCTTCCAGCCGGAGCGTGTCCCGGGCGGCGAGCCCAGCGGCACCAGGCCCGCGCCCGCGCCGGCCTGGACAGCGTCGTCCAGATGTGCTCCGCATCCTCAGGCCGGCTGAAGAGCTCAAACCCATCCTCGCCCGTGTAGCCGGTCCGGGCGAGCAGGATCTCGCGCCCGGCCACGGTGCCCCGGTGGCTGGTGTAGTACTTCACGTCGTCCAGGGTGACGTCGGTCAGCGGGCCGAGGATGGCGGCCGCCGCCGGGCCCTGGATGGCGATCAGCGCGTAGGCATCGTCTGGTCCGTGATCTGCGCGTCGTGGCCATCCGCCCGCTCGCGCAGCGCGCTGTCCACCACGCCCGTGTTGGCGGCGTTGGCCACGACCAGGAACTCCTGGTCGGCCAGCCGGTAGACGATCAGGTCGTCCAGGATTCCACCGTCCGCCGCGCAGACCATCGTGTAGCGGGCGCGCCCCGGGGCCATCGACGACGGCTGGCCGACCAGCGCGTAGTCGAGGGCAGCGGCCGCTCCCTGGCCTGGCGATGATGATCTCGCCCATGTGCGACAGGTCGAACAGGCCCGCCTGGCCCCGGACGGCCCGGTGCTCAGCGGTCTCACTGCGGTACCGCAGTGGCATCAGCCAGCCAGCGAACTCGGTCATCGAGGCGCCCAGCCGCTCATGCACGGCGCGCAGCGGTGTCTGCCGGGGCTTCGCCGGGTCGGGCGCGGTCATATCGGAGGCTCTCCAGGGGCTGCCGGGCGGGTGGCCGGTGCGGGAGGCCGGGCTCCGGGCGGGGCGCAGCCAGCGGGCCACCCGGCTGCGCCGCTTAGTGGCGTAAAGCGGCGTGGCC
>CAWJTA010000002.1:0-3303060 GCA_963845665.1 uncultured Verrucomicrobiae bacterium | reverse complement strand
TAAGCGAGAGCCTCAAATCCACGGTAGGGTTACACCCCATAGTTAAGTGCCAGATCTTCCGTCAAAATATTTCAAATGTAAAAAAATAACGAACAGCAAAAAATGAAATAAAAAGATGAGATGTTCCGCACAGTGCCGTCGAAACTAGCAATACAACATGAAGCAAAATCGAGCCGGGCTGTCACAAAAGTATGTGGCGGCGTTGGGAAAAAACCTGAAGCAAGGTTCGCAGGCGAGCCTGAAACCTGCGTTGGAATTGGGACGCCAAGCGGCAGTCCTTGGGCTGGAGACATTGGATCTGGCCCGGATTCACGAGCAGGCACTTGCCACGCTGAAATTATCCAGCGTCAAAAATGCGTTCACCAAGCTGGCCGGGATTTTTTTTACCGAGGCCAACACGGCGATTGAGGAAAAGCATCGCGCCGCACGCGAGATCATGGTCACGGAGGAGGTCTCCGCGATAAACGGGAAGTCCCACGACAAGTGTCTGGAGGAATCGCTGGAGCTGCAAAAATGCCTGCGGCAATTGACGCATCGGGTGTTGGAGGCGCAAGAGGATGAGCGCAAAAAACTCAGCCATGAACTCCAGGACGAAATCGCCCAGACTTTGCTGGGCATCAATGTCCGGCTGCTCTCGTTGAAACAGGGTGACCGGAGCAACATCCAGAGCCTCAAGAATGAAATCGCCAGCACGCAACGATTGGTCGTCAAATCGGCCCGAACCGTGCAGCGTTACGCGCACAAACTCGAGGTGCATCAACCGGCGTGAAGCACCCGGTCGGTCACCGAATTTCCCGCTTTTGCAGGTCATGTTGTCAAGATGATGAAAACGAAGTTCACACCTGAACCCCGGCAGAAGCAGACTGCCCGCGCCACAGGCCAGACGTCACCTGTCCGGCCTCCGGCTTTGGCGGCGGCGGGATTCCCCGTCATCGCCATCGCGGCTTCGGAGGGCGGTTTGAAGGCCTTGTCCGTGGTTCTCGGAGCTTTACCGGCGGACTTTCCGGCGGCCATTGCCATCGTGATGCACCTTTCTCCAGATCATAAAAGCATCCTCGCCGAGATTTTACATCGGCGCACTCAATTGGAGGTCAAGCAGGCTCATACCGGCGACATCCTGTGTCGTTCGGGAGTTTTTATCGCCCCGCCCAATCATCACTTGTTCGTGGTGAAAGGCGGTCGCCTCAAGCTCTCCTCCTCCGCTGCGGAAAAAGTTCATTATGCCCGTCCGTCCGCCGAGCCGCTGTTTGTTTCGGTGGCCGATGTCTATAAAAAGGAAGCCATCGCGGTAGTCCTCACGGGCGGCGACGGCGACGGATCATTCGGGGTGCAGATCATCAAAGAACATGGCGGCAAGGTCATCGCGCAAGACCGGCCTACGTCGGAAAATTTTTCCATGCCGGAAACGTCCATCCAAACCGGCGATGTTGATTTTATCCTGCCCCTGGACAAGATTGCTCCCAAGTTGATGGAGCTCGTTGGTGCCGCCAATGGAAGAAAGAACGGCCCCACGACCATTCGCAGCGGGAAGTCGGTTTCCGACCTGTCAAAACTTGTGATTCCGCGCTCTACAACCGGAACCAAAAATGTGATGATTCGACGCAGAAAGAAAATTTGCGCATGAAAAAGAAGTCTTCATCGTCACACCGCCGTAAAAATGCGGGCCAAGCTGCCTCTCTGAAATCCAACGCCACTTCCGCCGATTCATTCCCCATCATCGGCATCGGCACCTCCGCTGGCGGACTCGAAGCGTTGGAACATTTTCTCGCTCATGTGCCGAAGAACAGCGGCATGGCGTTTGTCATCGTCCAGCATCTCGACCCCACGCGCAAAGGCATCATGCCCGAACTGCTCCAGCGCAACACCGGCATGAAAGTGATCCAGGTGAAGGATCGCACCTTCGTCCAGCCGAACTGCGTCTATGTGATCCCGCCGAACAAGGACATGTCCATCTTGCATGGCGTGCTGCATCTGCTCGAACCGACCACGCCGCGCGGGTTGCGTTTGCCGATTGATTTTTTTCTCCGCTCCCTCGCACAAGACCGGCAGGAACACAGCATCGGCGTGATCCTTTCCGGCATGGGTTCGGACGGCACGCTGGGCTTGCGCGCCATCAAGGAAAAAGGTGGTGTGGTGCTGGTGCAGGACCCGGCGACGGCCAAATTTGACGGAATGCCGCGCAGCGCGATTGATTCGGGATTGGCGGATATTGTCGCGCCCGTGGACGATCTGCCGGGAAGAATCATCGCCTATCTCCGACGCACACCGGTTCGCCACACGACCGAAGAAGCGCTGGAAGACAAGACGCAGAGCGCGTTGGAAAAAGCGATCATCCTGTTGCGCACCCACAGCGGCCATGACTTTTCACTCTACAAGAAAAACACTTTCTACCGCCGCATCGAACGCCGCATGGGCATCCATCAAATCGTCAAGATCGGCGACTACGTCCGTTACTTGCAGGAGAATTCGCAGGAGTTGGATCTGTTGTTCAAAGAATTGCTGATCGGCGTGACGAGTTTCTTCCGCGATGCCGCTTGCTGGGAAGAGTTGCGCAAAAAAATTCTCCCCGCGCTTATCGCCAGCCGCCCGCATGGTCATGTGCTGCGGGCGTGGGTGCCGGGTTGCTCCACGGGCGAGGAAGCGTATTCGCTGGCGATGGTGTTCAAGGAGGCGATGGAGAAGCACAAGCCTCGGAAGAAAATCACGATGCAGGTTTTTGCGACCGACCTGGACAAGGATGCGATTGCCAAGGCGCGCGCGGGCGTCTATCCCGAAAATATTTGCGCCGACGTGGCGCCGAAACAGATGAGCCGGTTCTTCACCAAGGAAGACAACGGCTGCCGCGTGACTTCCGAAATCCGGCAGATGGTGACGTTTGCGCCGCAAAGCCTCATCATGGACCCGCCGTTCACGAAGCTGGATATTTTGACGTGCCGCAATCTGCTGATTTATCTCGCGCCGGAGATGCAGAAGAAACTCATTCCACTTTTCCATTACAGTCTGACTCCCGGAGGCGTTTTATTCCTCGGCAGCGCGGAAACCATCGGAACCTTCACCGACCTGTTCACGCCGCTGAACAATAAATTGCGAATCTACCGGCGGACGGATTCCATCGCGCGTTCGGAGCTGATTGAATTTCCGTCATCCTTTGCCGCACCTTTGCCCAATGGGTCGGAAGCACGCCCGGTGAAAAAACCAACCGTCAGCCTCCAGACTTTGGTGGATCAGATGGTGCTGGAACATTACTCGCCACCGACCGTGCTCGTGAACGACAAGGGCAACATTCTGTATGTGAGCGGGCGCACCGGCAAATACCTGGAACCCGCCGCTGGCAAAGCCAATTGGAATATCTTTGTCATGGCTCGCGAAGGTTTGCGCTACGAACTCGGCAACGCGTTTCACAAAGCCCTCGAACAGGACGCGCCCGTGGTGTTGCGCGGACTGAAAGTCGGGACGGATGGCGGGAAGCAGTTCGTGGATATTACCATTCAACGTCTCGCGGAACCGGAGTCGCTGAATGGCTTGGTGCTGATCGTGTTCACCGACGTGACCGCGCCGCTGCAAATTGAAACCTCAAGCCGCCCCGGCAAAGTTAGGAAAAATTCCGTTCCCAACGCGAAGCTGGAAGAACTTGAACGAAAGTATCAGCAGTCCCGGCTTGAAGCACAGACTGTCCGCGAAGAAATGCAGACCGCGCAGGAGGAACTCCGTTCTACCAACGAGGAGCAGCAATCCACGAACGAAGAGATTCAGTCCACCAACGAGGAGTTGATGACCTCCAAGGAGGAAATGCAATCTTTGAACGAAGAACTCCAGACCGTCAACAGCGAGTTGCAAGTCAAGGTGGACGAATTGTCGCGTTCCAACAACGACATGAAAAATCTGCTCAACAGCACGGACATTGCCACGCTGTTTTTGGACAATGACCTTAACGTCCGCCGCTTCACCACGCAGGCGACGAAAATCATCAAGCTCATCCCCGGCGACATTGGCCGACCAATCACCGACCTTGCCTCCGACCTGCTCTACCCGGAACTCGTCGAAGACACGCAGGAAGTTTTGCGAAAGCTGGGCTTCTCGGAAAAAGCGATCAACGCGCGTGACGGACGGTGGTTCACCGTGCGCATCATGCCTTATCGCACGCTCGATGACCGCATTGACGGCGTCGTGATTACCTTTGCGGACATCACTGTGGCCAAGACGCTGGAGGCGAAATTGCGGGAGAAGCACACCGCCTTGGAAAAATCCGTCGCGGAACATTCATGGAAAATAAATCCGGCAACGACCGAGGCGGCGAAACAAACTATCGAAGCCACACGGAGCGCACATGGCGCGAGAAAAATGCTGACACCCATAAAACGTAAAAAATTATGACCAGCAAGCCGACCATGCCCAACAGTCCCGCAAAAAACCGCATTCGCGCCAACGCTGGATTGCGAGAGTCTGGTGACAAGCCCGAACACGGACCGATGATGATTGAACTTTACCGCAATGCCGAAGCGCAGTTGCGCAAGCGGAAGAAAAAATTAAAGGTTGAAAATCCGAAATTACCAGCGGACTCCCAGCGGCTGCTCCACGAATTGCAAGTCCACCAAGTTGAACTGGAGATGCAGAATGGCGAGCTTCAGGAAGCCAGGGAGAGGATGGAAGTTTTGCTGGAAAAATATACCGACCTCTACGATTTCGCGCCTGTCGGTTATTTCTCGCTTGATGAACAGGGTAAGATATTGGAGGCGAACCTTTCCGGGGCCACTTTGCTAGGCGTGGAACGGTCTCTTCTCATCAACCAGCGTTTGC
This sequence comes from uncultured Verrucomicrobiae bacterium, assembly GCA_963845665.1. Classification (GTDB taxonomy): domain Bacteria; phylum Verrucomicrobiota; class Verrucomicrobiia; order Limisphaerales; family UBA11358; genus UBA11358. The sequence continues at coordinate 3,298,263 of CAWJTA010000002.1, read as the reverse complement.
CGTCCCATGTCACCCCGGCGAGCCGTCCGGCTTTTCTCGCCTTTCTAAAGCGCGTTTTCGCTGGAGCCGGAAAACAAACTTGCGAGGCGACCCTGCTGCGGCAGGACGGCAACTCATTTTGGGCTGACTTCCACGGCAGTTCCGCCATCTCCGTCATCGGTTCAGGCAAATGGTGCCGGGTGGTGGTCTCTGACATCTCCGTTCTCAAACGGGCAGAGGAAGCGCAACGCCGCGCGGACGCCACCGAAGCCTCAAACGAGGAGTTGCGACAGGAGATTGCCCGACGGAAAGTGATTGAGGAATCCCTGCGAAAAAGCGAGCAGCACCAAAGCCAGATGCTGGATCAGTCGCGCCTCATGCAGGAACAGTTGCGGAATCTTTCCCGTCAAGTTCTGCAAGCGCAGGAAGAAGAACGCAAGCGCATCAGTCGCGAACTACATGATGTCATCGCCCAGACTTTGACCGGCATCAATCTTCGCCTTGCCACCTTGCAAAAGAACGCGGGGCGCAATCCCAAAGTTTTTGACCGCCATCTCGCTCGCACACAACTGCTGATAGAAAAATCCGTGAACATCGTTCATGAATTCGCGCGCGAATTGCGCCCGGCGGTGCTCGACGATCTCGGATTGATTCCCGCCTTGCATTCGTTCATGAAAAATTTCACTGTGCAGACCGGCGTCCACGTTCACTTGAAGGCCTTTGCGGAAGTGGAACAATTGGCGACCTCCCAACGCACGGTGCTCTTTCGGGTTGCACAAGAAGCGCTCACCAATGTGAATCGCCATGCCAAAGCCAGCCGCGTGGAAGTGAGCATCGAAAAACTGCCGGACAGCATCGGCATGAAAATAAAAGACGATGGCAAATCCTTTCAAGTCGAACGCGTGCTGAATTCCAAAGGCAGCCAGCGCCTCGGATTGCTCGGCATGAGGGAACGCGTCGAAATGGTCGGCGGCACTTTTTCTATCGAATCTGCGCCCGGCAAAGGCACCACCATCAAAGTGGAAATTCCATTCACCAAAGCGTCCCCCCCCCCCCCGCAAAAAAATTCGGTGAAGAAACAAAGCTAGAAAAATCATGAAACGAATCACTGTCCTGCTCGCCGAAGACCACATGATCGTGCGCGAAGGTTTCCGCAACATGCTCGAACTCGAAGACGATTTTGAAATCGTCGGCGAGGCGCAAGACGGACGCGCAGCGGTCGCACTCGCAAAAAAATTTCATCCCGACGTGGTCTTGATGGACATCGCGATGCCGTTGCTCAATGGTCTCGAAGCCACGCGCCAGGTGATGAAAGCCGTGCCCAGCACCAAGGTCATCATGCTCTCCGCGCACAGCGATGACGCGTATGTGAAAAACGCCACCGATTCCGGCGCGCGGGGATTTCTGCTCAAGCAAATTTCCGCCCACGACGTGTGCCGGGCGATCCGCGAAGTGCAAAGCGGAAAAACATTTTTCACCCCCGCCATTTCTCGGCGTCAAGACCGTATCAATCCGCAATCAGTCAATTGCATGGGCGCGGTAAAAAAGAAAACCGCCGAACTCACTTCACGCGAGATGGAAGTGTTGCAACTGATTGCCGAGGGCAAAGCCAATAAGGAGACCGCGTCTGAACTCGGCATAGGCATCAAGACCGTGGAAAAGCACCGCGAACACCTCATGGAGAAACTGGACATCCATGACACCGCCGGACTCACTCGCTACGCCATCAGCGCGGGCATCATCGAGAGCAGCGTGCAGTTGACCATTGTTTAGCGGCTTTTGATTCTATTGCGTTTTTTGATTTGAGGCTCCCTCGGGTCGTCGCCTGTAAATTCTCGTTAGGGAAACACCCCATAGCACTGGCAAAGCTATCGAGTTTATTGTCGCGTCATGGATGTAAATGTGAATTTGCAGAATGAGGCGACGACCCAGCACCAGCCGAATCTCCGCCAGCGCATTCTCGTGGCTGATGATGATCCAGCCAAGCGAGGCGATTATATTCCCACAACCAGTGGGACTGCAAAATTTCAAAAAATCCCTGCAAACGTTGCGGGAGGGGTCAAGGCTAACGCCTTTACGATGCTTGACGATTGGTTCGATGGAGCCCCACGCATTGAGCTAACGACTTCTAAAAATGTGCGGTAACACTCGCCCGCACCTGAAACGGTTCGACGGGGTGGAAGACCTCTGTGAACGCCGGCGCGGCGGTGGGCGTTATCCGCGATGTATATGCCCGGCAGACTGTCCGCGCGGCCCGTGACCACCACATCCGGCAACCGGATTGGTGATTGGTTTGTGGCGGCAGAGGACTGTTCTGCCGCGGCGCTGTTGGTTTCGATTTGTCGGGCCGGCGGTTCGTTGGTGGCAGCTTGGGCCTGAACGTGGAGGCTCCATAAAAGCGCGGCCACGGCGAGCGAAATGCCCGAAGCTGATTTGGACGGAATGGAAAGCGGCCTAAGTTGCCGCACCGAGGTTGCCTGTTGCTTCATAATCTCAAGTGCCGGTCGTCAACTCGGACGGGCGACGAGGTTTTTGAATTGCAGGCGGGATTTAGCCGTCTGCGCAAGACAGCTACGGGACTGAAGTCCCGCCATTGCTGCCACAGGTGGCTTTTCAAAAATACATATAGAGGTCGCCGCACACGCAGACAAGGAGAAACGAATTCAAAGCGCTATCTAAAACGCTCCCGCAAACTTTCGACGATCAGCAAAATGTTGGAAAAGTTCTGGGTGTGGTAATCGATGCGTGCCGCTTGTCTCGTGCGCAAAATGAAGCTTTTGGCCGGAAACGAGGCGGTGCCAGCGATTTGCCCTGTCGCCTCCAAGCCGCCATAGTCGGCACAATAACGGGCACCAAAATAGTTAAAACTGCCTCAATTCAGACGCGACTTTCGGAATTCAAGTCTTCGCTCGAAGGAAGAACTGGGTGCTCCCGCTAATGAACCAGTCTGATGGTGGCTGAGGAAATAGGAGACGCGAGAGTGAATTGGCGTTCGATAGGGATGATAAGACACGTCGTTTCGAAAAAAGGTGCCGAAAAAAGTGCCAGTGAAAATGCCAGTGAACGGGTGATGAATGAGTGATTGGTGAGTAGTTGTTTGGTATTGGGTGCGTAATCGCTGGTGCTTGACAAACATGCAGAAATGCCTGATTCTATTGGCGTTCGTTAGTTATGAGGCTGTTCGCCTCTGGTGGTGGGGTGGTAATGGCGGAGTAGTGGATTTTGGAAATATCCCCTGGCCCCGTTCGATTCCGACCTTTTCCTGGGAAAGTATTTACTCTTGAAAACGTCTGACAATTTCGGCGGCCAGGTTACTTCAAAGACTCAACATACGCCACCAATGCATCAATCTCCGCCGGCTGAAGTTTTCCTGCGAAAGCGGTCATTTGGCCTGCTTTGCCCTTACGAATCCGGCTGGCGATTTGTTCGTCGGTCCAACCGATGTCGTGAAGATCGGGGCCATCATCGCCATGCGCATCGGCACCGTGGCAATGTGCGCAGTTCCGCAGGAACAGCTTGCGCCCGGCATCCGAATTGAGGACGAGCGCATTCGTGGATTGTTGGACCGGCTGCTCCGCCGGCCGCACGTGCGGGTCACTGGCCGCGAACTGTATCGACGCGGCCAGCGCCACCACCGGTGCAGACATGATAAATAAAGGGTGAATTTTCATGGCGCGTTCGAATTACGAAAGCGCGGAGTCCACCACCGCCAGCGAGCTCTTTCCTTCGGTGTAGTTGACATCCGTGATGCCGAGATAATCGCGCAACTTTCCCGCGTCCACTTTCATTGGGCCGGGCTTCGGCGCCTTGCCGGGTTCGGGCTGTGGGAATGCGGTGGACATCGCCGTGTGAAATGTCATGCGGCCTTCCACTTTTTTCACCGTCTGATGGATGTGACCGTTAAGGACGGTGACCGAACCAAAGCGTTTCAGGCAGGTCAGCGCCTGTGCGCCATCATCGGTGCCCCAACCCCATTGAGGATAAACCATCCAGAGTGGAATGTGCGCAAATACGACAATCGGAGTCTCGCTGGAACGATCCCTCAGATCATCTTGCAGCCAGGCCAACTGATCCTGACCGAGAGCGCCCAAGCCATTTTGTTGGATGTCCACCACATTTACGAGACCGATGAAGTGAACGCCGTTATGGTCGAAGCTATACCAGCCCTGTCCTTTGGTTTTTTTTCCAAAACGGTCGAGATAATATTTGCCATTGTCGCCGGTAACATCATGTTCGCCGGGCACATAAAAAATCTGCTGGGTTTTTATGGTCTTCATCAATTGGTCAACGGTGTCGAATTCCTGCGGATCGGCAAGATGGGTGAGATCGCCTGTGTGCAGGACAAAATCTGGCGCCTCCGGCAATGCGTTGATGCGCCCTATTGCCTGCTTAAGCGTGCCGATCACATCCTTGTTGATCCCTTCTTTGTTAAAGCCGATGTGCGAATCGCTGATCTGGACAAAGCTGAAACTGCTCTTTTGCATCATGCCGTCCATATCCTGTGCGCCGGCCCGTCGGGGTAAAAGCGTCGATCCGAGTACTCCGCCGGCGACGCTCCAAAGCATTCCTGTTCCGGCCCAGGCCATGCATGTCAAAAAGCCCCGGCGGTCAATGCCATCGCTTTCGGTTTTCTGGTTGATGTCGACGGCATCTGCCGTCAAACGGACTTCTTTAATAAATCCGGTATTTTGTTTTTGTTTGTCGTTTTCCATAAGGTTTTAATTTGTTCAATTCTCCAGACCATAAGTCTGGGAGATTTATTCCAGAAATGTTAAAAAAGATTCGCAACGTGAATTCTCTTTGAAACCTGGGCTAAGAAGTTAACTCACTGTCAGGAGAGAAACCTGTTCGTTCTGCTCATTGCGGGCTGTGCCTGCGCTCTGTGGATCAGCGCCGGTTTGCCGTCCGCCAGGAACCGATATCGGTGATGGCCGTGCCTAAGTTGCACTTCAATAGATCACCCGCCATCTACACGGCGCCGCATGGAGTGAGAAATCGGATTCCACCCGTTGAAATCGCCACCAGGTAAACCGATTATGCAGACGGGACGGAATAATAGAAATTGACCGGCTTGGTCATCCCTCTTGCCACAGTTAGATTGTTAGAATTCTTAAATATTAGACGTGCATTTCCGAAATGTTTAAGGATTTGTCCAGGTCGCCGCTTTGCCTGACAAAATCGCCCTCGTGTTTTTAAACGAGCTATACAGTTTTCGTCGAGAAACGGCTAACGCCCGTCGCTCTATTTCGTTTGTTTTTCATAAACTCTAAGTTTGTATTCTTTCGAGGCCGCACGCGATCGAGGCCTTGTTCCGAGACATGAAAAAGAGATTTTTGGAATGAATTTTCCCGCATCCCAAATCGCGCACTTAATGTTTTTTCTCATGTGACAAACATCCAGACCACGCTCGCCCGCGCATTATTCCCGGAGAATAAAAAATCTTTCGGGAATAAAATTCCGCGAAGAACGGTCTTGCTATATGACGGCGCAAACTAAAAATAGTTCCGTGGACGAACGCGAAAGATTGAAATTATTTGAACAAACAGTTCTGCCACATCTGGACGCGGCCTATAATCTATCTCGCTGGCTCACCAGCAATGACCAGGACGCGCAGGATGTGACGCAGGAAGCCAGCTTGCGCGCGTTCAAGTTCTTCGGGGGTTTTCGCGGTGAAAACGCCCGCGCATGGCTGCTCACGATTGTCCGCAATACATTTTATAACTGGCTGCAAAAAAACCGGCCGCGCGAAATTGCCGGTGAATTGGATGACGAAGCGCTGGCGGTTGAGGACGTTTCCGCGAACCCGGAGCATATCAATCTGCAGGTTGCGGACGCGGAAACGGTTCGGCGCGCGCTTGAAGCATTACCGGTAGAGTTTCGGGAAGTGATTGTTTTACGGGAGATGGAAGGGCTAAATTATAAAGAGATTGCGGAGCTGTCCGATGTGCCCATCGGCACGGTGATGTCGCGCCTCGCCCGCGCCAGGAAGCAACTGCAAAAACGTCTTGCCGGCGAGTTCAAATCCGGAGGTCAAAGATGAATTGTCAGCAAGCCAAACCGCTTATTCAGCATTATGCCGACGGCGAACTGGACGCCGCGGCGATTTTGGAGCTGGAAAAGCATATCCATGATTGTCCTGCCTGCACGCTGGCATGGCGCAACGTCCAGGCTTTGAAAAAGGCGCTGAAACAGGATGCGCTGTTCTTTGCCGCTCCAAAAGATCTGCACCGAAAGGTGAAGGCCGAATTGTATTCACAATTTGGAACAGAGTCCCGCTGGAATGTTTGGAATTGGAACTGGTTGACGGCAACGGCCACTGGCGTTGCTGCCGCTTGCCTGGCGTTGCTTTTGACAGTCACGCTGAACCGTCCCTCGGGACAGCAACAGTTTGCCCAGGAAATTGTATCCAGCCACATCCGTTCACTGATGGCCAGCCATATCATGGATGTGGTGTCAACCGACCAGCACACTGTAAAGCCCTGGTTCAACGGCAAGCTCGACTTCTCACCGCCGGTCAAAAATCCGGCCGGGCAGGGATTTCCCCTCATCGGCGGCAGACTGGATTATCTGGGGGGACGCAGCGTGGCGGCACTGGTTTTTCAACGCAACAAACATCTCATCAATCTTTTCATTTGGCCTGTAACGGCAAAGGACTCAGAACCCGTCCCGCTCGCGCCCATACACGGCTATAATCTAATCCACTGGTCAGAAGCAAATATGACATTTTGGGCCGCTTCGGATTTGAATGAAAAAGAATTGATGGAATTCGTTCAAGACTTTCAATCAGGGACTCCGCTTAAGTAGCGTTAAGTCTATACGATGAATTTGGACAGCAACGGTTTCAGCGTTTATACCAGGGATGCATTTGTGCCTATTTTCTTGGCCATTTGCGCGATTCTGATAGGCTTCCTCACATATCAACAGTTTTGCCGACTAGCCATTTTGTCTTATTTTTGTTTTATAACTTACAGTGAAAATATTATCGCTTCTCTGGCGCCAAAAACTTTTCGCTGGTGTTGGCCGACGTTTGGAATATTTGTGAATATAATTAACCGGGATTTCTCATATCGACACAATACCCCCCACTATGAATAAAGAACGCAATACCAACGGAATGAACCGCCGTAAATTTCTGCGATCGAGCGCGGCCTCGGCTATGTTCCTGAGTCTCGGCAGTGTGCCGTCATTTGCCGGCCCAGGCGCCAAGGAAAATTCAATCCCATCGGTGGCACTCAATAACGGCGTGCAAATGCCACGTCTGGGACTGGGCACCATGACGCTGCATAGCGATGACGGGCCAGGCCTCGTGGCTCATGCCCTTTTCCTGGGTTATCGTTTGATTGACACCGCCATGATATACAACTCCGAACCGCAAGTCGGCGAAGGCATCAGGCAAAGCGGCGTCAAACGCGAAGAAATCTTTATCACCTCTAAACTGTGGAAAGCCGATATGGGGTACGAACAGGCGAAGAAAGGATTTCAAACGACTATCGATAAGCTGGGCACTGATTACCTGGACCTCTATCTGATTCACCGGCCCTCTGGCGGCGATTGGAAGGGTTCCTGGAAGGCTATGGAGGAACTCTATCATGCGGGCAAGATCAAAGCCATCGGCATGAGCAATGCCGATTCCGACCAAATGGATTATTTGATGGCGAACGCTGATGTGAAACCCGCCGTCCATCAAATCGAAACCCACGCGTTTTTCCAGGAAGGCAAGGGTCATGACTATCTGAAGCAGCATGGCGTACAAATGGAAGCCTGGGCTCCGTTGGCGGAAGGCCGTAACGGGCTGTTCACGAATGACACCCTGGCCGCCATCGGGAAGAAGTATAATAAAAGCGTGGCGCAGGTATGCGTCCGCTGGCATTTCCAAAGAGGAATTATTGCCATCCCCAGGTCCCACCAAAAAGCGCATATCGCGGAGAATATCAACATCTTTGATTTCAGCCTGGATGAGTCCGATATGCTGGCTATTTCCAAACTGGATCTAAATACCACTCAATTTCCTGAGTGGAGTTAAATTTCAATTTCTCCATTACGATTATTGGTGCTCCCCCCGGCAACGTTTCCGCGGGATGATGCAGTGCCCGCCGAAAACTCGCCGATGCTGCTCAGGAGGATACACTCTGGTTTTAAAGGCGCGGCAAGCGAGATGTCCCTCGACCGGCGTCGGTGGCTTCCGCCAGCAAAACAGTTGTTCGTTTCATAAACATTCAAGGTTTGATTCCAGTTGGCTGCGCCGCAGGCAATGCCGTCGTATCGGCAAAGTGATAGGCCGGCGTGAAAATCATTTTCCACCTGCCTGCCTTGAACGTCAGCTTGAATGTGCCGTGATCCTTATCCATCGGCCTGGCAATGGCCACGATGGGCCGGCCCGGGGGCCGATGGCCATTGGCCGTGGCTGTTCCGGTGACCGTCACGACCTTGCCCTGGTTGACCTCGGCCAGCGACTTATCCGAAACGAAAATGGCCAGTGTACCCTTTTCGTTATTTAGGACCCAGGGAAACACAGTGTACTTGTATTCACCCGTGTAAACGCCGTTCGTGCGCTGGAGCGGACCGATGGTCAGAGTGGCTTTGCCCGCAAAAACACGCATAGAACTAGGATCAACCAGGAGAACACGATTGGCCGGAGCGGACGTGGCCGAAACAGACGCACCTAAAGCAGGGCTCCAACCGACCGCGAGCAACGCCAGCAGGAGCGCGATCGATTCATAGATTTTCAAGTTCCAAATGCTCCTATCCATTGTGCCATACGCGAAACGGACCAACTTGTAATACGTTTCATCATTTTGACGCTATTCCATGTTTTCTCTCTTGTCCAGAACGATTAAGCCTCTGAATATCACAAAAATGGAACCGGGAAAAACAGCATTCCGCAGACTGGATCCGCTGGAAAATTTCCTGGAAATCAGCGCCACCATCATGACTCATGGTGATGACGGGAAACGTTTATCTTTATATCGCATCCGGCTATGAAATTAGAAATTGAATTCCTTTCCCGCTCACGTCACTCTTTTTTGAAATGAACACCGTCCGATTTACTGTTATTTCTGCTGTTGCCGCTGCCCTGGTGACATCCTGTGCCACAACGTCAAAAGACAGCGATTCCGTCGCCGCAAAACGAGGTCGCAGCCAGGAAAACTTCGTGCAGTATGCCAATCCACTATGCGGCACCGGCAATTTTCCGGCGCAATGGGGTGATAACAATCTGTTTCCGGGTGCGGTGATGCCCTTTGGCATGATTCAGTGGAGCCCGGACACTGGCGCGGGCCTTAAACCCAGCGGCTATTCGTACTATGACACACAGATTTCCGGGTTCAGCCTCGACCATTTGAGCGGCGCGGGCTGCCCGGACGGCGGCAATTTCTCATTCATGCCCATCCTCGATACAGGCCACGCGCCCAACGGCAATCGTCTGGCGTTTGCCACGACATTCCAGCATGACCATGAAACCGCCCAACCGGGTTACTACACCGTTACGCTCGAGAACGGCATCAAGGTGGAACTGACGACCACCACACGCACGGGCTTCGGCCGTTTTACGTATCCAGCAGGCCGAACGGCAACCATGGCCATCAACGCTGCGAGCGATGTAAACAAATCGGATGCCGCAAACGTCATGATTGACCCGGCGAATCACGAGGTGAGTGGCTGGTCCATTGGCGGCTATTTTTGCCAGGGCGACCGGCAGCGTGACGTGCGTCAGATCTATTTCTGCGCGGTTTTTGACCGGCCATTTTCCAGTTACGGCACATGGAGCGGCGGCAATTACTCGGCCAAAAGCACGAATGCAAATGATTCCGCGACGGGCGCATTTTTGTCTTTTGACACGTCGCAAAATCCAACGGTCATGGCCAAGGTGGCCATCTCGTACGTGAGCGTGGCCAACGCCCGGGCAAACCTCCAGGCTGAAAATCCGGTGAGAAAATTCTCCTCTAAAGATTTTGACGCGGCCGCGAAGTCAGCCGGCGATACCTGGAATGATTGGCTAAATAAAATCCAGGTGAGCGGCGGCACTACGAATGAAATGAGCGTATTTTATTCGATGCTCTACCACGTCTTCATCGGGCCAACGACCAGCTCGGACGCCAACGGCGATTACACGGGCTATGACGGCAAAGTCCATAATGCAGGCGGGCGGGTACAGTATGCGAATTTCTCCGGTTGGGACATTTATCGCAGCGAAGCGCAGTTGCTGGCCATGCTCGCGCCGGACGAAGCGTCGGACATGGCGCAATCGCTTGTGAATGATTACCAACAGGGCGGCGCGTTTCCGCGCTGGGGTGTGACGACGGAGGATAGCGGAGTAATGATGGGCGACCCGGCCGCACCCATCATCGCGGATTTTTATGCATTCGGCGCGACGAACTTTGACACCCAGGCCGCGCTGGCTGGACTCGTGCGCGCGGCTACAGACCCATCGGTCTTTGCGCCCAGGAGCAACACACACGAGCGAGACGCGCTGGCAGATTATTTGAAATTGGGTTACGTGCCGGAACACCAGGTCGGCGGCTATGGAGACGTCTCGATGACACTCGAATACGATTCGGCCGATTTCGGGCTGTCGCAGTTTGCGTCGGCGCTTGGCGACCAAGCCGACAGCGAGATGCTGTTGCGCCACGCGCAGAACTGGCGGAACTTGTACAATTCATCGACCGGCTATATCCAGACGCGGCGGCGCAATGGCGATTGGGCGCCGGGATTTGTGAACAATAACAACAATTACGATCACGACGACGCGTACGTCGAGGGAACGGCAGGCCAATATCTTTGGATGGTACCGTTCAATTATAAAGGGCTGGCAGACGCGATGGGCGGCCAGGAGGCTGCTGTGAAACGACTGGACCTGTTCTTCACGAAGCTGGACGCGGGCTTTAATAATCCGGACGGATGGATGGCGTGGCTGGGTAACGAGCCGTGCCTGGAAACACCGTGGATTTACGATTTCTGGGGCACGCCGTACAAGGCACAATCTATTGTGCGTCGCGCAATGAGGGACCTTTATTCGACAAAGCCGGAGGCGTACCCGGGCAATGATGATTTGGGTGAAATGTCATCGTGGTACGTTTTCGGTGCGCTGGGAATGTATCCCGAATTGCCGGGCTCGGACATTTTGGTGACCGGCAGCCCGCTCTTTCCCAGGGCAGTCATTCATCTGCGGAACAGCGACATCACGATCATTGGAAATAATGCCGCAATTGATGCCCCGTACGTTCAAAGCCTGACGGTCAATGGCAAGACATGGGAACAGCCTTGGTTCCGTTTCAGCGATATCAGCCACAACGGCAAATTGGTCTATGATTTGAGTTCCACACCGAATGCAAATTGGGGAAGCCAGCCGTCTGAGGCGCCGCCGTCCTATGATGCGCCATCGCAATAATGATGACCTGTAGACAGGCGTCCTGCCTGCAGGTTAGGTCGCCAGTGGCGCTGCCGACGGTTCTTGATTGTTACTTTTTCTCGTTGCCGCGTGTAAACATTTAAATCGCTTGTGTTTAATGACTTGTCGCGACCTGTAAACAGTCTGTAAACGATTTGTAAGGTTCTTCGCTGTTTTCAGTGGAATGGATTCAAGCGCCAACTTCGCCAATAGTCATTGAACGACGGCGCGCGTGCTTACGATAAGGTCCAGAGGACCGTAATCTTTGTAGTACAAAGGCCCGAATAATATTTCCATTGCCAGTGGCGCTGCCACCTCCGGAGGAGCGACATATTCGGGGCATGGCAAATACGTACATACAAATTTATATCCGTCCAAAACCAGCCACAACAGCGCGCCAAAAAATCGTTCTGCTCCGAACATTTGCAAATGCTTGACACATTTTAAGTTGAGTATGACCAGCACTATATCTTCAAATTTGTTGGCGATAGATGGTCAGAATATCCCGCTCCTCCGGAGCTTGGAATTTTCTAATACACGACGTGTACTACAAATATTGCGCTCCTCCGGAGCTTTCAATGGTGGCCCTCCCACCGAAAACAGCGAGGAACCATTTGCAAACATTTAAGCCATTGAGTTCGAAGGATGTAAACAGTTGTAAACGTTGTAAACCCTTTTCAGACTTATGCGCTACAGCTTGCGGAACACGGATTTCAAACAACAAGGGAACAAAGGGGAAACTGGGACCGCAGTAAAATATGATGTGCAACGCCAATGCGGCGCCCATGTAGCGGGCTGCGGAGCTTTCTGCTTCCCTGCCCTGGCTTCCGATTTCCGGCCAGTAATTTCCGGTCTTCATCATGCAGGCGTTTTCGCGCTTGACTTGGCACTCAAGCCCTGCAAATTGGCCGATAGTGGTGTCTAATCAGTTCAGATAGAATACCTATGATAAATCGAATCAGGGGGATTTTCAGCGGCTTTGAATTGCTTGCGGTTCTAATCTTTATTTCGATGGCCGCTTCAGCGCGAGCGCAGACCGTTACCCTTACATCCGGAGGGCCGATTACCTTTACAAACGGTGTGGCTGGGGCAGTTCCCTACCCGTCGCCGATCTACGCCGGCACTAATGGCGCTGCTTCGCTTCCCGGGACTATCGAGACGATTTACGTAACACTCAACAACTTTAGCTGCAAAGTTCTTGAGGATGCGAGTGTCATGGTAGAGGCTCCCAATGGAACTGCCCTGGAGATTATGTCTGGCGCCGGCGGAACAGCGACCTTCAGCACCGGTATTCTAACGATCAGTGATAGCGCCGCCAGCCTGATGCCGACGTCAGCATTCGGTCCCGGTAGCTATAAACCCACGGTAATCGCCTGTGGCGATACGTTCCCATCGCCCGCTCCGACAGTCTATCGTGCCGCTGCGACCTGCGGCACGTCCACTTTTTTGAGCCAATTCAACGGACTTAACCCGAACGGAATCTGGCGGTTGTTTTTGGCCAATCAATCCCTTGGCGCGTCGGGCTCGGCGGATTCCTGGTCGCTGGCCTTCACCCTCAATCCTCCCGACCTTTCGGTAACCGGCAGCCACACCGGCAATTTTTATCGGGGCGAGACCGGAGCCCAATACTTTTTGGTTGTCAGCAATGCCGGTCCGGGATTCAGCGGCGGCAGCCTGCCGGTCACGGTGGTTGACACTTTGCCGGCGGGCCTGACGCCAATCGCTGCCAGCGGCCCTGGCTGGAATTGTGTCATTGTCAACCAGACGGTGGACTGCACCGATACCAACCTGACAGCGGCGGGAACTTCTTTTCCAACCATCACGCTTACGGTTAATGTCAGTCTGGACGCCCCCGCCAACGTGGTCAACGCCGGACAACTTTTCGACAGCGGCAATGGGACTCAAACCTTCAAGGACTACACGACCGTCAACCCGCCTCCCACTACTTTGATGGATGTTAATTTTAACACCAATAGCTCTGCCATTAGCGGTGACGGCCCCACTTTCGGTCCGGCGATGTCCGGCGCGGCGGTCCTGGGAACAGTGGGTGAGCTATGGAACGAAATAAATGTCAGCAGCGGCGCAAGTATTCCCTTAATTTATGCCGACGGCAGCAGTTCACCGGTGACTATGACGTTCATCTCGGGAGGTGGATATAATGTGTTCAGTTATGGCGGCACGACTCCTTTTGTCAGCACTTCCTATGAACCCTTGATGGAGAATTATCTCTATAATGGAGGCGTCCCGCGAACCATTATGCTGTCGGGCCTGGCGGCAAACTCAATGTATAAGCTGGTTCTGTATAACGCCGCGGATTCTGCGGGGGCGGACCGCACAACCTATTTTACGGTAAATAGCAACACCTTGAGCAGCACGTGGAATGGCGCCAGCGACACATTGATCGCCGGCACAGACTACGTCGAGTTCGCCCCTGCCGTGTCGGATGGTTCGGGGAACCTGGCTATTACCTGGACTGGAAACGGCACGGCGGAAGGCGATATTAATGGGTTTCAAATCCAAGTCACGCCGGCTCCGCAATTAGGCATCAGCCTGGCCGGGCCCGACAGCGTCAGAATCTTTTGGCCCAGCACGGGGAATTTTGTTCTCCAGACCAATAAGAACGTAGCGTCGACCAATTGGGGCAATTTTAGCGGCCCCATTACAACCTCCAACGGCGCCAATAGCGTTACCGTCACACCGCCCGCGGGCAACGTGTTTTTCCGCCTGAAGCAATAACGGAAACGACAGCCACCCCGGTGTTTTTTGGGAGCTTCAACGATTTCCAGATTGCGCATCCAGTCCATGAACCAAAACGAGCTCCTGCCGTAAATTCTGTTAATTCTGTCAAAAACCCATATCATCAAACACGGTGACAGCATGAGCCTTGAGCTTCATATCAATGGCAGGCACGCCCCGGCTCCCTGGGGCGCGACGGTGTTTGATTGCGCGGAGGCGCTGGGAGTTAAAGTGCCGACTTCATGCAATAAAAACGGCAAGTGCCGCGAGTGCCTGGTTGAAGTCACACTTGGCATGGAGCTGCTCTCGCCCCGTGCGCCGGAGGAGAACCACCTTCGCGACAAGTTCCGCCTGTCGTGCCGCTGCAATATCAATGCTGATTCCGGCGCCGTTCGTTGCCACACGATGCGTCGCGGCGAAATGAAGATCGAACGCCACGCCTTCGAACTGCCGACGGGAGGCAAACCCCGGCAACTGGACCCGGCCGTCACTCGTGACGGGGACCGGATACTTTTGGACGGCCAGGAAATCGCCCGTTCTACGGCGCCAATCCATGGACTGGCGCTGGACCTCGGCACGACCACGGTCGTGATGCGCTTGTTGAATTTGGAGACGGGTGAAATCGTCGCGGACGCCTCATTTGAAAATCCGCAGCGCTTCGGCGGCTCGGACGTCATGGCGCGGATTCAGTTCGACACAGAAGACAAAAGCCACCTGCTGCAGCGTACGCTGGCGGGTTACCTTTCGTCCGCCATCCGGGAATTCCCGATTGATTCGAACACGATTTACGAGGTGGTCGTGGCCGGGAATTCGACGATGCGCGATCTTTTTTTCCGGTTGGATGTGCATTCCATCGGCCAGAGCCCATACCGCTCGATCACCGAGCTTGAAAAGGAAGACGGCAAACGCGCGGCCACCACTCTGGTCGAATCTGCCAGGCGGCTCCAGCTGCCGGTCCATCCCAGGGCCCGTGCCTGGGGCCTGCCGATTATCAGCGGGCACGTGGGCGCGGACGCGGCGGCGTGCATGCTGGCCATTGGCCTGGCGAACGAAGAGCGCACGATTGCGGTAATGGACATTGGCACGAACACGGAGTTGATCCTGGGGAACAAAAACAAAATTCTCGCGGCATCCTGCCCGGCCGGCCCCGCGTTCGAGGGTGGCGCGATTGGATGCGGAATGCCCGGACTGCCGGGCGCGATCGAAAAAGTCAGGCTCCAGCCGGACGGTTCGGTGCAGACCGCAATCATTGGCGACGTTCCGGCCGAGGGCATTTGTGGGTCCGGGCTGGTGGACTTGTTGAGCGAGTTGTTGCGAACCGGGCGGATGAACAGCCTCGGCCGGTTTGAGGACGGTGAAGCGCGGTTTGTGCTCCCGGTGAAGAGCGATTCGCCCATTTACCTGGACGAAAGTGATATTAACGAGCTGGCGCAGGCCAAAGGCGCTAATGTTGCTGGTTTGCAGGTCATTTTCAACGATTTCGGAATGCCCCTGGACAAGCTCGATGTCTTTTACCTGGCGGGCGGATTTGGCCGGCACTTGAACCTGGAATCGTCAAAGCGCATCGGGTTGATTCCCAATGTGGCCGATGAGAAAATCGTCCAGATTGGAAACGCGGCGATTGAAGGCGCCTGCATTGCGCTGTTGTCGCGCGCAAAGCGGGAGGAATTGGAAACGCTGGTACGCAAGGTCACCCATTGCCGGCTGGAAGCACACCCAAACTTCTTCAATTTTTTCGTCGAGGGCTGCCAGTTCAACCCGGTGGAGACTGTGTTGGCTCCATAAAGGCACGGACCATGTTTGCAATGACCGAGACAAGGCTGCCCGTGGAAGTTTCTGAAGCGGAATACCAGCGCTTGCTCGGTTACCCAAAAAGCCGGCGGCTCGAAGACCGGGCGCGCGAACTGGCGGATGGCGCGCGGCAGTGGTATGCCGAAAATGGACGGCCGTGGATCTGCGCGCGGGAAATCTCAGCGCTGGAATGGAATGGCGATCAACTGCGGCTGGATGGGATGGAATGCGCATCGCGGCGATTGCAGGCAATTTTTTACGAGGCAGAGGCGCACGGCGCGGTGCTGGTGGCGGTCAGCGCTGGCAGGGAATGCGAGCAGCATGCGCAGGCGCTGTGGGACGAGGACAAACCGGACGAGTTCTATTTCCTCGAAAGTTTCGGCTCGGCGGTGGTCGAGCAACTGGTGGCGCTCGCGAGCGGGCGGATCTGCGGTTGGGCCGATGGTAACAAAATGGCCGCGCTGCCGCACCTCAGCCCCGGCTATTCCGGCTGGGACATTTCCGGGCAAATTCCGTTGTGGAACCTGTTTCGCCGGCATTTCACCGCGGGTTTCCCGGGTGACCTCGAAGTATTGGAATCGGGAATGTTGCGGCCCAAAAAGTCCCTGCTCACGGTGATTGGCCTAACTCGTCATTTGGAAAAAGCACGGCGCTTCATGAGGCTGATTCCCTGCCAGGATTGTTCCCTCCCCGGCTGCAATTATCGACGGGCGCCTTTCCGTCGCGCGTGACGGAGCGCGGCTGTGTCCCGCTCTGAGCGGGACCAGCCGCAGCAGCGAGCAATGCACGGCCAACGCCTGAAAACACGAAAAATAATCTTCCATCGTGCGTGCTGCGGCTGGTGTGCTGCGCACACACAGCCGCGCTCCTTGTGCCTTCAAAAGTTTCCCGCGTTTCAAAATGAAGAACCGTAACATTCTCCATGTAATTTGCGGCGGAAAAGAGCATGTGATGGTTTAAATTGGTTGGTACTCATGGTGAAACTGTGCGACATCAACCAGGCGGCAAAGGAAAAATTGCCGCCCGCGTTTGCTGAAAAATCCGGCATAGGTTCGCATTACACAGATGCGTTCCTCAAACCGATGAATGCCAAGCTGCCAGACGGCACGCGGGTGGGATGCAAACGCAAGGGCTTGAAAATTAGCCTCACGGTCGGCGTCAAAAAAGGCGATGGATTGATGCGCCGCCTCGCTGTGGGCAAAGACCCCATCATTATGCTGCAAGCGGCACTACAGGAAGCGGCCGGAGCGGCCGGCGTGGAATTGAAAATTACTGATACAGAAATCCTGGTTAGCCCGTGAAGAATGAAAAGAAGGCTCCTGGAGGCGCTTAAACAGCGCCGGCTTGTATGCGACGGCGCGATGGGTACGCAACTCATGCTTGCCGGTCTCGCCAATGGCGATTGCGGCGAGGCATGGAACCTCACCCACCCGGAACGAGTGCTCAAAATCCAGCGCGCTTATGTTGAAGCCGGCGCGGATTGCCTGATCACCAACACCTTTGGCGGCAGCCGGCTCATGCTCAAGCGCCACGGCCATGTGGAGCGGCTTCGTGAGATCAATCAGGCCGGAGCGCGCATCGCCCGCGAAGCCTTCGGCGGGCGCGAAGGTTTTGTGCTGGGCGATCTTGGCCCGCTCGGCGCGATTCTTGAACCTTTCGGTGATCTTTCCCAGGACGAGGCCCGGGCCGCTTACGAGGAACAGGCCCGCGCGCTGGTTGAAAGCGGCGTAGACGCCATCATAATCGAAACCCAGACTTCGTTGGAAGAAACCGGCGTGGCCATCGCCGCCGCGAAAGCGGCGGGCGCGCCCTGTGTCATCGCCTCGCTCGCGTACGATCTCTCCCAGGACAAAACTTTCTATGTCACCATGATGGGTGTGACTCCGGAACGCGCTGCGGAATTCGCCGCGGAACACGAAGCGGATATTATCGCCCTCAACTGTGGGACCGGCATGGACATGAATGGCGCGGCAATGGTCGCCCGCCAATATCAGGCAGCCTGCAGCCTGCCGGTGATGGTGCAGCCAAACGCCGGCCTGCCGGTGTTGGAAAACATGAAGGCGGTTTACAAACAGCTTCCCTGCGACATGGCGAAAAACGTGCCGGAGGCGCTGGCGGCGGGCGCGAATATCATTGGCTCCTGCTGCGGCAGCACGCCGGAACACACGCGGGCCATCCGCGGGGCGGTGGATCAGTTCAATGGCGCCTGACGGCGCTATTCCTGGTAAGGACGGCGCGCTGCGCCGTCACCACGCGTAGAGCGCGCGGAACATTCGCGGGCGAACGCCCAACCACACTCTTTCCGCCCTGCACGGGCGGTGACGGCGCAGCGCGCCATCCCTACCGCTTCGAAGTTCAATTACCGTTTCCGCCAACGGATAACTCCCGGCAGACATCCTCGACGACTTCGCGCGGGCTGCCGGCCCGTTCCAGCGTTTCGCCCCACCGGAAGTGCGCGGAATAGGCGTCCTGCGAAATCAACCCTTGCTTTTGCGCGGAGGCATCAATGCGGACGACAAATTTTTCCGGCAGGCTCTGCTTCACTTCGTCAAAATCGTCCCACGCTTTGATCTCGGAGGGAATGTCCTGCCAGTAGAGAACCTGGTATTTGGATTTGGTGTGGCCATTTGCCTGCGCCCGGCCCGCCTCGCGCTCGGCTTTGACCTCCTTTATGCTTTCGATCCTGGATTTGGCCCTGGGCGGCGGACCTTTGCCCATGAAATATAAAAAAAGGTCCACCGCGCTGGAGGCGTCCGCGCCGTAACCATCAGCCTTGATCTCGTCGGCAAACGACTGGCTGATGGGCGCGCCGCCGACGGCGAATTTCTGCGGCAGGCCGCGTTCCTTGTAACCGTCCACCACGGTCTTCATGTAAGTCATGGTGGTGGTGAGCAGCGCGGACATGCCGATGATGTCCGGCTTGTGTTGTTCGGTCGCTGCCAGAAATTTTTCGACGCTCTGGTCCACACCGATGTCAATGACCTTGAAGCCCGCGCCTTCAGCCATCATGCAAACCAGGTTCTTGCCGATGTCGTGCAAATCACCGCGCACGGTCCCCATGAGCAACGTTCCCGCCAGTTGCACGCCGGAATCCTGGGCGGAAAGCAGGGGCTTAAGCACGGCCATGCCGGCCTTCATCGCGCGCGCGGCGATGAGCACCTCCGGAACGTAGAGGATGTTGTATTTGAAATCCTCACCCACCACGCTCATGCCGGAAATGAGTCCTTCGCTCAGGATCTCCTGTACCGGGCGTCCCTCGGCCAGCGCGGCCCGGGTCATTTCTTCGACCTCCCTGGCCTTGCCTTCGTACAGGCATTGGTTCATCAGTGCGTAATCGGGCATGCGCGTCTCCCAGCAGTTACTTTTTCCCGTTGCCGTTGAATTCGGCGAGGGCTTCGAGCATGGCCATGATATTCGCTTTGGGCATTCCCGGGCTGGTGCCGCCGCCGACGGACAAAATCATTCCACGGTCACCGCCCTTCTCCAATACTTCAAGTGTTGCCTCACGGACCTCCTCGGGTGTGCCACGCACACCGATTTCAAGAGGGTTTACGTTCCCCATCAGGCACATGCGGTCGCCCACGCGGTCCTTCACCTCGGCGATGTCTGTTTGCTTGCCCCAGTTCAAAACGTTGAAACCCGCATCGGGCAGATGGTCGAGGCAGGCCTGCACCTCGGCGTCGTTGTGATAAATCTTGACCCAATCTTTTGGGAACGCGTCGCAAATGCGCTTTAGATACGGGTGGCAGAATTCTTTGTAATGCTCCTCGTTTACGAACCCCACAATGTCATCCAGGACGAAAATCCCTTCGACCGTATCGCCCATCGCCTTGTGCTGCGCCTTCAGCCAGTCAATCACCAGATTGGTGCATAAGTTAATCAATTTGTGCGCCCATTCGGGCTTTTCCACCAGATCAATCATCAAATCCGTCGTGCCCCGGACGAATCCCGCGGTACACATGGGCCCGCGCGAGGTCACCAGCGGCAAAATGTAACCCGCATCCAGAATCTTCTGCCGTTGCATGCGGATACGATGCAGCGTCATCGCCATGAAAGCGTCGTTCTCCACCTCGTAAGGCGGAAAGTGCTCCATGTCCTCGATGTGATACAGCGTGTGATATTCACTGGGCGTATTATCCTGCCAGAACTTGATCTTAGCCCCGAGCGCCGAGGGTTCCGCAGCCATGCCATACTCCATCCACCATCCCGGCACCCAGATAACGTCGGGAAATTCTTCGTGGATTCGCAAATGGGCCTGAAGCCAGATTTCGGGGTCGAGATAAAAATCCATGTGGCCGATATTCAGGAAACCCGGTATCCATGGGCTATCGACAATCATGGCCATCGGGATCTTGTCCAGTTTTTCAAGCCGGGCTGCTTTCTTGAATATCTCCCAATGCGCGCGTCTCATTTAATTGCTGGAATGTATCAGAGTAACTCGGGTCTAATTTCATTTCAAACCACCGTGGCTTCAAGCGTAAAAGCTCAAATCAGAGAATCTTCCATGCTTTTGACAAGATAATCCGTTCGTGACTCTGTTCCGATTGCGTTCCGCACGGTCTTAATGGCAATAACCGCTACTCTTCCAACTTCCATCTTGCATCTGCTATCTCCTATCCTTTCACCATGCGAGCCGTCATCCAGAGAGTCAGTCGCGCCAGCGTGACCATTCAAAACACTGTGAAAAGCCGGATCGAAAAAGGCCTGCTTGTACTGCTGGCGGTGGAAGAGGCGATGGCGCTGAGGATATCGAATGGCTCAGCGGCAAGATCGTGCGCCTGCGAATTTTTCCGGACGAACAAGGCGTGATGAACCGAAGCGTGCTGGAAGCGGCCGGCGACATTTTGGTCGTCAGCCAATTCACGCTCTTTGCCAGCACGCGCAAAGGCAACCGTCCATCCTATAGCCGTTCCGCCGCACCGGAAAAAGCTGTCCCGCTATACGAGGCGTTTGTGCAACGGTTAAGCGAAGAGCTGGGCAAACCAGTGCCGACTGGCGAATTCGGAGCAGACATGCAGGTGGACCTGACCAACGATGGTCCCGTGACCATCATCATTGATTCAAAGACGCGGGAGTAAGCAATTCTGTCCATTCTGTCAAAAAAAGCAGCTTCATTTCGACTCTGTACCCTCTGCGCCTCTGCAGTGAAAAATGTAATCGTTGCACTTTCGTTTGTCCTCTTTTCCCTAAAATCTCGCGTCTATCAGTGCAACGATTGACTAAAGATAGAGGGTTGGAAAATTATGAGTACCGTAACCACTAAAGACGGGACACAGATCTACTACAAAGACTGGGGCCAGGGCCAGCCGTTGGTTTTTAGCCACGGCTGGCCATTATGCTCAGACGCGTTTGAAGATCAGATGTTCTTCCTCGCCTCGCGCGGTTACCGTTGCATCGCTCATGATCGCCGGGGACACGGACGGTCCAGTCAACCCTGGCAGGGCAATGACCTGGACACCTACGCCGACGACCTGGCAGTGCTCGTAAATGAACTCGATTTAAAAAACTCGGTCCACATCGGCCATTCCACCGGCGGCGGCGAAGTTGCCCGTTACATCAGCCGTCACGGCACAAAACGGGTGGCCAAAGCGGTATTGATCGGCGCGATTCCTCCGCTCATGCTAAAGACTCCCGCGAACCCCGGCGGCCTGCCCATCGGAGTCTTCGACCAACTCCGCACCAATGTTGTCGAGGACCGCTCGAAATTCTGGAAGGACCTAAGCCTGCCGTTCTACGGGTACAATCGTGCCGGCGCACAAATGTCAGAAGGCGTCCGCCATTCATTCTGGTTGCAAGCCATGATGTGCGGCTTTCCGGGATCTTACTTTTGCATCAAGGCGTTTTCCGAAACCGATCAGAACGAAGACTTGAAAAAGATGGATGTGCCGACGCTGATTTTACACGGTGACGACGACCAGATTGTGCCGATTGCAGACGCCGCCCTGCTCTCCGCCAAAATAGTCAGGAACGCCACACTCAAGGTTCACAAAGGCGCGCCGCACGGCATGTGCACGACACACAAACATCAGATCAACGAAGATTTGCTTGCTTTTATCAAGTCGTGAATCCGATGTCTGAACCGATTAGACCCGCAGATTTCGGAGTTGGGGACAGATTTCAAAGCCCGTAGGGCCGGTATATTCGTAGGATAATCTTGGTGCGATTTCTACAGATATGTCAGTCCTAACGGGCTTGCTGGCCAACGTTCCATGGCGGATTTGACCGAGGACCAGCACGATTAAATATTCCTCTTGACGCCGACGGCAAATAGATGTATATGCATGTATATGAATGCGCCGGCATCATACAAACTTGATTTTGCCAAACCAGTACGCACCCCGTGTTTTTGCGCGAATTTACGCCGCGCCAGCCGGGCCGTTACGCGGGTTTATGAGGAGGAATTTCGAAGCGCCGGCTTCACGGGAGCGACTCAATATCACGTGTTGACGGTCCTGGGACGGGCCGGTTCTGTGCGTCAACAGGACCTCGGCGTCCTGCTGGATTTGGACGAGACCACTATTGCGCGCACTCTAAAGCCTCTTTTTCAAAAGGGTTGGCTGCAGCACGAAGAAGGCAAGGATCGGCGCGAGAAATGGATTACACTGGCCCCAAGTGGCCGGCAACAGCTTGAACACGCCCGCCCGGCCTGGGACAGGGCGCAGACCCGATTGAAGAAAGTTTTACCAGCTGGAATGTGGGACTTGCTCATTGAATCTCTGCCAACGCTCGCTGAATGCGGCGAACGGGCTTAATTTTTTTTGACCCTATTACATGTATATGCATTTAACTTCAACACTCAAAAACCTTCGAAAGGAATAAGTCATATACGGAGTTGAATACAAAAACACCTGGCTGAAATTGATGTTCGAAGCTCAAAGCTTAGAAAAGGAGACAAATATGAAATTCAAAAACAAAAAGTTTATAGTTACCGGAGGGACGAGCGGCATCGGGTATGCGGTTGCGAAGCAACTCGTCGCGGAAGACGGCAAGGTCATTATTACGGGACGCGCCAAGGCTGCATTGGAAAGCACGACAAAGCAGCTTGGAACCAACGTGACGCCCTTCGAATCGGATGCGGGGAATCTTGCGGGCATCCAGTCGCTGATCCGTTTCGCGGAAAAAACATATGGGAAGCTGGACGGAATTTTTGCCAACGCCGGCGTCGCGATCTTTGGCCCGTTGGAGGGCGTAACGGAGGAAACCTACGACTTGATTATGAAGGTCAACGTCAAGGGAGTGTTTTTTTTGCTCCAGCAGGCCATCCCGCTCCTTAATGATGGGGCATCCATCGTCATTAATGCCTCGGTCGCGGCCACCACGGCCAGGCCCATAAATGTCGTCTACTCAGCGAGCAAGGCGGCGGTGCGATCACTCACGAAGGGTTTCGCCACCACGCTCGTCGGCAGGAATATTCGCGTCAATACCGTCAGTCCTGGACCGATTGATACTCCTCTCTGGGTTAAAGAGGGCGGAATGCCGAAAGAGATGGTCAATCCGGTGATGCAGGCGATAAAAGAGACCAACCCCATGAAACGTTATGGCACGCCCGAAGAGGTGGCAAACGCCGTTACGTTTCTACTCTCCAGCGAGTCGTCTTACATGACGGGCGCCGAAATTCTCGTCGACGGTGGAGCGATCAACCTATAACGCCGATATCAAGATCCCAAATGGCTCCTTCCGTTCAAAATATGAACCACCCGCCTTTTCTGCAAAGGCCCAACGAAAACAGGCATGCGAGTCCGTCAACCGTTCAACCGGCGCAATTGGCTCCTGACCGGCCTCCAATGCCTGGATCGATGAACGGCGAGACGGACTCGTCATCGCCTCAAAAGAATCGCCGTCCGCTTCTCAAGCGTGCGTTGCTCCCGGCAATGATGACAATTGCGGGCGCAGGAGTCCTCGCCTTCAGTTGTTATTGGTGGACCATTGGCCGTTTCATTGAAACCACAGACGACGCGTACATTGGCGGCGACGTGACGGTCATCGCGCCTAAGGTGGACGGCTTCATCGCGCAGCTTGCGATCACGGACAATCAACAGGTCCACGCAGGAGAACTGTTGATCAAATTGGACGACCGCGATTATCGGGCGGCACTTGCAAAAGCGCGGGCCACTGTCGAAACGCAAACGGCGACTTTGACCAATCTCGACGCCCTCCGGCATCTCCAGGAATCTGTCATTGCGCAGGCGCAGGCAGACATCGCCGCCGCTAACGCGGAAATCGCCCGCGCGGGCCAGGATCAAGCCAGGTATAAGTCAATGGCTGCGAAAGGAGCTACCTCCGCCGAAAGTTTCGAAAAAGCGGATGCGGACTACAAAAAAGCGATCGCCGAGGGCCAAAAATCCCAGGCGGCGTTTGCGGCGGCGCAACGGGAACTGGATGTCATCGCCACTCAGAAGGGACAGACGCAGGCCGCGTTGGATGCGGCAATCGCCGACCGCGATATGGCTCAACTCAATTTGAGTTATACTGAATTGCGCGCACCGATCGATGGCACGGTTGGAAATCGCAGTGCGCAACTCGGGGCTTACGCCACAATCGGCACTCAACTCATTTCACTCGTGCCATCACACGGGCTATGGATTGACGCCAATTTCAAAGAAAACCAGCTTGCCCATATTCGGCCGGGCGCGCCCGCCACGGTTGAAATTGATTTGCTGGGAGGGCAAAAATTCCACGGCCACGTCGTCAGCATTGCTCCGGCCACCGGCGCGCAATTCAGCGTATTGCCCCCGGAAAACGCGACGGGCAATTTTACAAAAATTGTTCAACGGATTCCGGTTCGGATTCTACTCGACGATGAATCGGCAACTCTCGGACAATTGCGACCCGGGCTCTCGGTAACGGCAAAAGTGAATACGCGCGAAGGTGGTTCATGAATCCACCGGTTCAACCACCCCTGCGGTTTGCAGACATTTTGCCATTTGTGGTGATGTGTGTGGGAATGTTCATGGCATTGCTGGACATTCAAATCGTCGCTTCATCGCTGCAGGATATCGGCGGCGGATTGTCCGCGGCGCAGGATCAAATCAGTTGGGTGCAAACCGCGTATCTGATAGCGGAAATCATCGTGATTCCGCTGTCCGGCTGGCTGACGCGCGTATTCTCAACACGCTGGCTGTTCACGGCGTCGGCCATTGGCTTTACCCTGACGAGCCTGTTGTGCGGTATCGCCTGGAACATAGAAAGTATGATCGTGTTCCGGGCCCTGCAAGGGCTCCTGGGCGCCTCGATGATTCCGACCGTCTTCACCTCGTCATTCCATTTTTTCCAGGGAACGCGCCGCGTCTATTCGGCAGCAGTCATCGGAACGATCGCGTCCGTCGCGCCGACACTTGGACCGGTCGTTGGCGGCTGGATCACGGATACGCTAAATTGGCGCTGGCTTTTTTATATCAATCTTCTGCCCGGCGCAGTCGTGGCCATATCAATACCTTTCCTGGTTAAAATTGATAAGCCGGATTTAACGCTGCTCAAGGGCGCTGATTATCTCGGCATGATTTTCATGGCCCTCGCACTTGGCTGCCTGGAATATGTTCTTGAAGAAGGAGCGCGTTGGAACTGGTTCGACGATGCGACAATCACGACGCTGTCAATAATCGCTGCCGTTGCCGGAATTCTCTTTATTGTACGCAGCCTGACGTATGCGAATCCAGTGGTTGACCTTCGCGCGCTGCGCAACCGGAACTTTTCAGTCGGCTGCATTTTGTCATTCATGACCGGCGTGGGAATTTTCGCGACCATTTTTCTGACGCCATTGTTTCTCGGCTACGTTCGCGGATACAGCGCATGGCAGATTGGCATGGCCATTGCCGCAACCGGCGCGGCATCGCTGGCCGGCGTTCCCGTTTACATCATGCTGGCAAAGAGGTTCGATACGCGGTGGCTGATGATGTTTGGGCTGGCGATGTTTTCATTTTCCATGTGGAATTTCAGTTTCATCACGCACGATTGGAGCGGCGCTGAATTATTTCTGCCGCAGATCCTGCGCGGGTTTCCGCAGGTGTTTGTCGTCGCGCCCGCGGTGAATCTTGGCCTGGGCAGCCTGCCGCCCGCCCGGCTCAAATACGCGAGTGGACTGTTTAACATGATGCGAAATCTGGGCGGGGCCATCGGCATTGCCGCCTGTGCAACCATTTTGAATAATCGAACCAATCTGCATTTTCTGAGGCTGGCCGAGCGTCTCAATTCGACGAATGTTGCGATGAATGAAATGCTCTCCAAATATAACACCAGGTTTGCCGTGATGACCGGCGACACTATTCATGGCCACGCCGCCGCTCTGAGAGAATTATGGAACCTGACATATCGTGAGGCCCAGGTTCAAACTTTTGCCGATACGTTTCTGGTCATCGGGATTAGTCTCGCCATCGCAACGATGCTGGTACCGCTGTTGGGGAAGGTTGCGCCGCCGGCGGCGCCATCGAGCGGTGGGCATTAATAAAATTCCCGATCGGCGAAGCCCAAACTGAAGGCCCTATAAGATTTCGATAGACGATTACAGCTACTGGACCGCTAGACATGGGGACCAGATTATCGGGACATTAGAGTCTGTAGACTTGGCGGGAGCGAGTTTTTTGGTGCCGGGGCTGCTGGAAGGGGCGTTACTGGATGACTCTTTTGGGATGGCGGTGGGTGACGACCTGTTAGCTAACGAACAGGCTTAGGCATGGTTGAAGGGCGCGGAGGATTATTTTGCCGAAGGTGGGCAAGGGGAATTTGGGTTTACTAAAGAATTGGACAGTGCATTGCCCGCCGAAGGAGAAACGGCGATTAATCTGCCAGCAGCGGGGGAAACAGCTTCGTCGCAGGCGCCAGCAATAAACAGTTTGGGTACGGCGCAGGGAGAACTTGATTTCGGTGCCTCGGTTTCGGCATCGTCCAGCGTTTCAGAGACTGGAGCATCAGTTCCGCAAAATCCGTTGCCGGGTCCGATGAACTACGAATCGGCCGGAGGTTCACAAGCCGAAGAGAGTGGAACGCAATGGAAGCCGCAAGATTTTCTCCAAGAAGTTGCCATTCGGGCGGAGAATAAAATTGGAGGAACGGGGGCCGTGGCGGGTACACAAAAGCACACGTATGCGGCCGCATTAATTAATCGTTATCAAAGTCTTTACGGTCCAGTCGGCGGCGGCTTGTCGACGGAGCAATCATATTTGGCTGGCCGATATCTTGGCCAATATGTTAATCTATCTGGGTCTGTTCGTTTGGACGTGGTAGAGGGTGCGGTTAGAAGTCCATCAGCAGTTTTTGACTTTAAGTTTACGATTAATCCCAATCCGGTCTTGTCGCCAACCAGAATTAATAGCATACGCGCGAATGCGGGCCTGGGGCCCAACGTGCCAATAACCGTAATCCATCCATGAAAGGCGGAGAATTAAGGAAAGTTGCTCAGGCATATGGAGGTTGCCTTCCCGAACCGTGGCGGCGAGTCGGAAATGCATTCATCCGATTTACCGGAGACTGGGCGCATATTGTCGCATTCAACCCGTCTCGGTTTGCGGAGCAATATATTCCCAGAAGTTGCATGGAGTTCCTCAAAATGCCGGGGGTGCCCACCGGGGGATTTTTACCACAGGAACTCCATAATCCAAAAGGAACGCAACGCTGGGTGAAAACGACAGAAATGCCGACCAAAGTATTTGAGGAAATGATCAGGCAATTCAAACCTGAACTCCTCAGTCCGTTGAACGTGGACGAAGTCAAAAGCATGCTTTTCTCCTCTCTGGACTACTGGCCGCATGCCTACGCACTGTGCGTAATGGCGTGTGAGGCCAACAATCTGCCCGACGCCGAGTTTTCCTTTAACGCGTTTGCTTCCGCCACTGCCGACAAGCACTTTCCGTGGGTCGAATCTAGAAGACAGGAATTGACTGAATGCATCAAACTAATAGGATCGCCAGGGACACTGCGAATGAATCTTGAAACCATTCAGGTTGAAAAACTGCGGGCACTGAAGCTTGCATCATAACCGTGCCAAGACGTGCCGGTTTTGCTGGCCACTTATTCCAACATTTGTCTATGAAAATATTAAGAGTCTTAACGATTCTGCTTTATGCGGCTCCTATTGCCCAAGCCCAATCTGCTTTCAAAATCTCGCCGTGGCAAACCGTCGCCCAAAGCACAAATAAGCCTTTCGAGATGACGGGCAATTTTAGTGCGACGATTAAAACTCAACATCAATTTCCGATTTTCTCGATTCCACGTGAACCCGGAAGCAATCCGGTTGCGTTTATGATCACAGGAAGGATTGCAAACAGCGTGTTTCCTGCGGCCAGTGCAACAAATGCCTTTCGAGCTGTAGTGAAGGCCACAGAAACCAGAAATACAACAAATTTGAACTTAAAAGCCGCTTACAGCCGCGTGGCCAATGAGTCCGCCAGATTGTTTACGACGAACAACGTTGAGGAATTTCACAATTTCCAAGCCACATCAAAATGAGGCAATTTAAAAAGCGCGACAATAATTGGATTATGAAAACAATCACGTTGATGGTTCTTTTATTGCTTCCTGCAATCTCCGTTCATGCTGCATTGGAATTAGCGGTTGGAAAGCCGAAAACGTATACCAAATTGACTGTGATCAAAATGGACCTTCACAACAGTTTTCCCGATCAAATTAAATCGGCGGAGGCAGTGGTGTTTTTGATGAGCGATAAAGGAAAGGTCGTGGGGCAAAAATCGCGTTGGATATTAGGCGGCCCGGACCGAAGGCCGGCGCTCGCGCCGGGTTCGAGCACATCATTCTTCTTCGTGGTCTCGAACGCCGATTCCTTTACCACAGCCAAAGTGCTGGTCACGCGCCTAATTTTTGAGAATGGCAAATTGGGAAATATTCTTCGGGACGTCAAAGTTCAGTCCGCCGACGGCAGGTGAAATCTTCCGTGATGCGGCCCATACAACGCCACCCCGGTAACGTCAATGTAAAGCCGCAAGCCATTGATAATCCTGAAAACCCGTGCACACCCTTTTGGATCTACCACGCTCGCTGCTCCAACGCCCCGACCCCATTTTCCGCCGCCAAAACAACCCCTCCTCGTTTACACCCCCGGGCGCACTCAAAAACTTCAGATTCCCCAATAAAATCGCGTGTTTTGACTGAGACCTGCCCTCGTTTACCGGTTCACTTTCCTAGACAAAAAAAATGTGTGGGTGGGCATTCATAAGCATGAGAACGAGAATTTCCCGCCGACCATTATGCTTATCCTGCCTGCCCGGCGTAGCTTCCCGTGCCGCGCCGAAGCCATGTGGAGGCGGGTTCATCCTCTAAACACCTTCCTGCCCGTTCGTCCCGCAATCAGCCACTCGTCCAACGGAACCCCTTTAGATTTTGGTTGAGTTCATGGAATTTAAGAGGGCAGAATGCATTATGAATGCCGAAACTGCATTGGCCAAACAGATCGAACGCTACCGCCAAATGACCGGCGAACAACGTTTGGCTATCGCACTGGAATTGCACGAATTGGCCTGCGACGTCGCGCGCGAAGGAATTCGCCACCAGCATCCCAATGCCGATGCCCGGGAAGTCGATCGATTGCTCCGTCAGCGCCTTGAACTGGCGCGCGCGTCATGAATGAACGCGATCATTCTCTCCATTTTGTTCATTCTGTCTAAGAACCCTTTGCGTCTCTGCGTCTTTGTTGTTCATCGTTCCAGCCTGAGATTGACCGAAGGGCGCATTTGAGGAAAAATAGCTGGAGAATATGAGGTTTAAACACGCCATTTTGGCCGTTGTGCTGTCCCCTGCCCTTTTGGTGTTTTTTTGCGGCTGCGTCCACACGCCGCATGGGAATCTGGTTACCGTTTCTGGCCCGCAGTGGCATGTCCAACAGGGCCAGGCGCTGTGGACGCCGAAAAAGGGCGCGCCGCAATTCGGCGGGGACCTCGTGGTCGCAACACAAGACGGCAGCGCTTTTGTGCAGTTTAGCAAGACGCCATTGACGATCGTGACGGCGGAGCTGGACCCGAAGCATTGGCTCTTGCGTATTCCGCAAATGGGAAAAGCGTATGAAGGCCACCGGCCGGCGCCCACTCGCACTCTCTGGCTTTACCTGACTGATGCTCTGGCCGGAAAACGCCTTCCCAGGCACCTCCATTTCCAACGGGAGGGCAACGGCAATTGGCGGATGGAAAATGATAAAACCGGCGAAATCCTGGAGGGCTTTCTTTCATCGTGAGGGCTTTCCTCAAACGCTGGTGGTGGGTCATTCTTCTGGTCGCGGTCGCTCTTGGATTTTGGCGGCTGCGATTCTCTGCCGACGTGCTGGATTTGCTTCCGCCGGATGAACCGACCGTTCAAGGGCTCAAGCTCTACGAAGAACATTTCACGAAGGCGGAGGAACTCGTTATCACGATTGACGCGACGAACGCTGACCTGGCGCTCGGCGCTGCTCGAAAAATTGGCGTCGGCGCTGCGAGAACATACGAATCTGGTCAGCGAAGTGACCTGGCAGCCGCCATGGATGGAACATCCTGAGCAATTGGGCGAATTGCTTGGCTGGCTCTGGTTTAATCAGCCGCCGCCCGAATTTACGGCACTGAAAGAACGTTTGGCGCCGGACAATCTTACGAACGTTTTGCAGGAAACCAAAGATGCCCTGGCCACGTCGATGTCGCCGATGGATTTGGGCCGGCTTGAATATGATCCTTACAATCTGATGTCGCTGCCGGCGATTTCGAGTGTGGCCAATTTTTCGAGCGGCCAAAGCCAGCAGATGTTTGCCTCGCAGGATGGAAAATTTCGGGTGCTCTACGTGGAATCGGCAATACATTTGTCCAGTTATAAAAAGTGTGAGAATTGGTTAAATACAATTTATGGGATTGTGCGGGAGACACAGAGCGGCAGCGCGTCCGGGCCAGACATTTGGAAGAATATCACTATCGGCTACACGGGCCGGCCCGTGTTCGTCGTGGAAATCGCGACGAGCATGCAACATGACATGAGCCATTCCGTGGGCGCCACGTCCACGATTATCGCCATTTTATTTTACCTCATGCACCGACGCTGGCGGCCGATGTTGTGGCTGCTGGCGTTGTTGATGCTCATTTTGATTTGCACTCTGGCGCTGGGCGGGCTGTTGCTTGGCTCGATCAACCTCGTCAGCCTGGGATTCGCGGCGGTGCTGCTTGGGTTGGCGGTGGATTATGCGGTGGTCCACTATCAGGAAGCTCTGGCGCATCCCAAAATGACGGTGCAGGAGATTCGCCGCGCCATTGCCCCGAGCATCCTGTGGGCGGCGATCACGACGATGAGCGCATTCCTGGTGCTGAACCTTGGCGGATTGCCGGGCCTGGGCCAGCTCGGCACGCTCGTGGCCATTGGCATCGGCCTCTCGGCGTGGGTCATGGTCATGATTTATCTGCCGCCACTTTTCCGTGACCGCGGCCAGCCACCGCCCAACCAGCCAAAATTCCGTCTATGGAATTATTTCGTTGCGCCGAACGAACCGCCTGTGACTGGAACGGCGACGGCGTTCAACGGGAGCCCTGCCCTTTTCCTGACGGCTTTGATTGTGCTGGCGGCCATTGGAATCCTGTGCTGGCGCATTCCCGGCCTGGATCGCACGGCCGATGCGCTGCATCCGCAAAACAGCCCCGCGCAACGCGCCCTGGACAGAATGACCCAGCAGTTGGGACTGCCGGCGCAGCCATTTTGGCTAATTGTTTCCGGCCAGAACGAAACAGAGGTGTACGACCGCCTCGCCAAGGCCAATGAAATTTTGAACGAAGCGCGGACAAACCAACTCATTGGACAATTTTTGCTTCCCACTACCTTTTGGCCGCGCCCTGAATTTCAGCAACCCAATCGTCCGGTAGCGGCCGTTCTGGGACAGCGAGGGCCGCTTCTGCGCGAAGAGGCCCTGAACGCGGGGTTTAATACCAATGCGACGCTCCTGCTGGGAGAAGTAACGCGCGAATGGCGGCGCGACGGTGCCGTCAACACAACAGCAGCCATCTGGCCCACGAACAGCCTAAGCCAATGGCTTCTTGGCCGGTTCATCTCGCGGACGACCAATGGTTTTCTTATCGCAGGACTGGTCTTTCCGCCGTCGCATCAGGCCAAAATGGCGGCTCTCTCGGATTTATCGCAACGTCTGGCCGCGCAAGACGCATTGTTGTCGAGTTGGGAATTGCTCGGCAGCACGACGTTTAAACGCGTCGAATCCAATATGTGGCGGCTGGTGGCGCCGATGGTCGTGCTCGTGTTGGCGTCGCTTTGGTTTGCATTCCGCCGTTCCACGGAAATCATTCTGGGTGCGGCCGTTTTGTGCATGAGCGGATTGTGCCTGCTGGCCACGATGGCGCTCACGGGTTGGACCTGGAACCTGATGAATATGATGGCAGCGCCGCTCATATTGGGCACGGGCGTGGACTACACCATTTTTATCCAATTGGCCTTGCGGCGGCATGGCGGAGATCTGGCTATGGTCCGCCATTCCGTCGGCCGGGCATTGTTGCTTTGCGGCGCGACGGCGGTAACTGGTTTTGGTTCGCTCGGTATGTCGAGCAATCCGGGCATGGCCAGCCTGGGGCGAGTCTGCGCGGTAGGCATCGGCGCGAATATGCTCATTTCGGTTTTTCTGTTGCCGACATGGTGGCTGCTGGTCAGACGCTTCCAGGAGAGCAGGAAAAATCATGCCTGAGCCAGCCGTACAGATGCCTGTTGGGACTGCCACGAGCCTTAGTCCAGGTAGAAATGCGCGAGCCATGCCGGCATTTTATCGCGGCGGTTTTTGGCGGTTCGGCCTAAAGGCCGCGCGAACGCTTCCAGCCGGTCTCTTAAAAACTATTGCCCGCTCGGCTGCCGCCTTTTACTTACAGGTCCAGCCCGGTCGGGCCGGCGTCGTTCTCGAGAACTTTATTCCTGTCTTCAACGGAGATCGTGCCGCGGCGAAACGAGCTGCTCGGGCCGCCCATCGCAATTTTGCGGCCAAGCTCATCGACTTGTGGCGCGTTGAAACCGGAGAGAACGTGACAAACTGGCTGACCAACAACAGCGAATTGGAAATCATTCATGCAGCACGACGGCGAGGCCGCGGCGCTCTCTTCATTACATTGCACCTGGGCAATTGGGAACACGGCGGTTTGTTGCTCAAGCAATTGGGCATACCGCTCACAATTTTATCACTGGCCGAACCCGACGATGGCCTGACGGAATTGCGCAACGCCGCCCGCGCCCGATACGGCGTAGACACATTGATTATCGGCGAGGGCGATTTTGCCTTTGTAGAAGTCATCAAACGTCTTCAATCGGGAGCGGATCTGGCGTTGTCCCTGGACCGTCCTCCGGAACGTGGCGCGGGTGTTTCTGTAAAATTTTTTGGGCAGTCGTTTGAAGCTTCGCCCGCGGCGGCGGAACTGGCCCGGGCATCGGGCTGCGCCCTGATTGGAGTGACCATCGTTCGGCGTCGTGAAGGATTCGCCGTGAAAGTGCTGCCGGAATTTACCTATGACCGGAGATCGCTTGGAAGCCGCGAAGCGCGGACTGAGTTGACCCAGCAAATCCTGCGTGCGTTTGAGTCCGAAATACGCGATAATATAGAGCAATGGTATCAATTCACGCCTATTTGGCCAAAGGAGGCAAAATGAGCAGGAGACGAGGTGAGGAAGCTCTAGCTGAAATTCGCGATTTGCGATTTGCGATTTGCGATTCTCTAATTAAATGGAGGGTCACATTGTACTGCTGCCTCTACCTGCTTCTCTGCTTCGCGCCTGCCGCTATGCGAGCGGACGAATACGAAGCGCAATTCGACAAATGGTTCGCGGCGCAGACGAACATGCAGACATGGTCGGCCGATTTTATTCAAACCCGCTCCCTTATGGCGCTCGCCACGCCTCTCAAGTCCAGCGGCAAGGTTTGGGTTGAACCAGGCAAGTTCCGATGGGAACTGGGCCAGCCGCCTCAAACCATTGTCGTCCGAAACCCTGACGCTCTTCTTATTCTTTACCCGCGATTCAAACGCGCCGAGGTTTATGCGCTGGCAAAGATTCCTCCCGGTCCGCTCAAGGACGCCATGGCGTTGCTGGACGTGAGTATTCCCCGCAATCGCGCGGCGTTGGAAGAACATTTCCAACTACTATCGGCCACAGTCACGAATTCTGTGCTGCAATTGACGCTCCAGCCGAAAAGCTCCGCCAAGCAGTTTATCGGCGCCGTGGCCATGGGTTTTCACACAAACAATTATGTCATCGCCGACTCGCAGATGAATTTCTCCGATGGCTCGACCCTCAGGAACGATTTTACCAATGTCGTCTTCAATCAACCGATGGATCCGAAATTGTTTGAAACCAATCTTCCGCCGGATTACACCGTGGTTGAACCGATGAACCAATGAGCAAACCTCAGAGCGCTTCAGCCGCCATTCTCGAATTGGCCATGAAATCATTGCCGCACGGCCCGGAATTCCGGTTCGTTGACCGCATGATCAGCCTCATACCCGGGAAGGAAGGCGTGGGCGAATACCACGTGCGCGGCGATGAATATTATTTGCGCGGACACATGCCCGGCGAACCGATTCTGCCCGGCGTACTGCTAATGGAAGCCGCCGCGCAGGTGGCGGGGATGGTTGCGCAGGACGACCCGGCGAATCCGCGCTGGCCCAAGCTGAAGCTCGCAGCGCTACGCGGCGTCAAAATCCTCGGCGCAGTGCGCCCCGGCCAAACGCTGCGCATCGAAGCGGCCATTACCGGCCAACTGGATTCCATTATCCAGGCGCAGGTTTCCGCGTTCGTCCAGGGCGCGAAAGTGTTGTCCGCAGAACTTTCTCTGAGCGGCAATGGCAATGGTTCGACTGGTTCAAAATGACCGCGGCGACCGCCAATTCCCTTCGTGCCTTCCATTTTGAACGTGACACTTTTGCCTATCCTCATGAACTGGTTTGGAAATACCACTTCGATTCCGTCACCGGCGCAATGACCGTTTGGAAGGCCGAACCGCCGCCCACTTATTATCATCGATGTTTCGTCATGGTGCGCGCGACGCGGCAATTTTTCTATCATGCGCGTTTCGAAGCGGAGTTGCCACCCGCAGATGAAAAAACCTATCGGGATCTGATCAAACAAATCGTCCGGCGCAATGCACGCCGGCAATGTCCGGAATCGGAACGGATCGTCATCCCTGGTTTTGATGGGCTGCGCACTTTTAGCCGCTGTCATGAATCCCTGCTCAAAGCCCTTTGTGGCGCGCCCTGGGAATCCTATTTTTTGCGGAGCCATTGGCGGATGATTCTTCCGGTTCCAATCTGGTATAGGGAAATGATGCTTAACAAGTTGAAAGCATCCCTGCCCCAACGCGGGCTGACGCTTGTGCATTTATTCCGCTTTCCGAAAATTACGATCAATCATGGAATCGCGTTGTTCGGGTTTACTGAATCGGCGGCTGCGGTTGAATTCGACGCTTACGATCCGAACATTCCCGAACAGCCCATAAAATTGGTTTACGAAAAGGAATCCCGCCAATTTACCTTCGCACCGAATCGGTATTGGGGCGGCGGACCGTTGAAGGTGATGGAGATTTACGCGGATTGGCCCTACTAACCGGTTTGCACCGGGGCCACCAGGAATGGGGAATGGGGAAACCGGGAAATGAGGACCGGAACGTTTCCAGCCTTCCTCATCGAGTTGCGTTATCGTTTGAACTTCACTCCCTGAGGACGCCAAAACGCCACACCAAAAAAGAACATACCACTCACATTGATTCCGAAAATATAGCCGATGTTGTAACCGCGTCCTGAATTATTGGGCGCGTAAATGGGCAGATCATGGCCCGCGAGCAAGCCCGGCAACGCCGCGGGCATCAATGCTCCTTCCAGGATGCCGGTATAAAATCCAGCCGTCCGATCTATCCTGTAAAACCGGGGCGCGGCCCAGGCCTGGAGGAGAACCAACACGAGCGTAATAACCGTCATCCCCACAGATTTGACAAAGAGAAACCTGACCAGAGAAAAATGCGGTTGCGCGGGAACCTGCCCTGGAACCGTTGCACCTTGCTTCGAAACAGAATCTGTCATTGCCAATAGGGTCATCTGAAAAACCTGCTTTTTCAATTAATATATTTTTTGGCAAACGGAAAAAGCCGCTAAAATAACCGATGTCATGCAGCTGGACTAAAGGTTCCGTCCGTTTATGTTTAGACATGACAACGACAGCGGATGTCAACGAATTTAACGGCACTCTGGCTGAACTCGTCAAAGAAGTTCAGGCCGGCAACGAGGTGCTTTTGACTCAGGGACAGAAACCTGTCGCAAAAATCATTTCTGCTTCTGAAAAGGAAATTACTGCCGGCGGCAAATTGCAAATCCATTCGCTCAAGGGGCACCGAGTTTTGACTGCAAATATTTCCACAGCGGATATCATGGACGAAATGTTCCGGCCGAAATGACAGGCCTGGACTGCAACATCCTCATTCAGCTTGCGCTGCAGGACCACCCTGCAAACGTTACGACTGTTGCAGCTGTGCAGACCGAGGCCGAGCATGGTAACCATCTGGTTTTTCCATCACTAGTCGCTGATGAATTTTTGCATGTTATTACGGATGAAAGGCGATTCAATCCTCCCCTGACAATGATTGAAGGTCTGGATTGGCTTGAAAAAATTTTGTCCAATTCGGCCGTAAGCGTGATCGAACCAACTCCGGAAAGTCTGCGGCAAGCGTTACGCTGGATGCGCCAATTCAACTTAGGCCGCAAGCGTATCCTGGACACTCAACTTGCCGCAATTTTCACATAGGCGGCGTCCATCGCCTGCTCACCTCGAATCCGGCGGATTTCAAGGTGTACCAGGTTTTTGAGATTATCACTCCGTAATCGTCAAGGACGGCCGCTCATGTCTTTCGCGGGAGTGCTCGTGAATTTTAAATTGCCAACATTCTTCCCCGTGACAAACTTGGATTTCAGATGAGCAATCCCGAAAATATTACTCGCCGTCCACTTAAGTCCCGCGATACAAAATGGGCACATGCAATTGCGACTGGCCTGGCGCGGTCGGGCGTACGGCCAAATGCAATCTCGGTGGCCGGAACGGTTTTTGCGGCAGGAGCGGGTGTTTTGCTTTGGCTGGCAGGCCGCGGCAATCATGGTTGGCAATGGTCTGTCCTGCTCATCGGCGCCGCCCTGGGAATGCAATTGCGCCTGTTGTGCAATTTATTTGATGGAATGGTTGCCATCGAGGGCGGGTTCAAAACAAAGGCAGGAGAATTATTCAACGAATTGCCCGACCGCTTTTCCGATGCGTTGATCTTTATCGGCGCGGGTTTTTCAGCGCCGCAATTTGCTTGGACCCAGGAATTAGGCTGGACGGCGGCGGTAATGGCCATGATCACTGCGTACGTGCGTGCCCTGGGGGCCAGCATGGGCGCGGGGCAGCATTTTACCGGACCCATGGCCAAGCAACAACGCATGGGCCTGATGACCGCCGCGTGTATTATCGCCGCCCCTGCGCCTTTGTTCGCTCCACTTGAAAAAATCATTCCGGCAGTTTTGGGACTGATCGTTGCTGGCTGTCTCCTCACAATTTTTCGCCGTTGCGCCCGCATTGCGCACGCCATGGAATTGCGGCCATGAAATCGCTGTTCGCCGGGATTGCCAGATTGGTCACCGGGGCCAATGCGCAATGGGTTGGCAGCGCGCCGGACAATCGCCAGCGCGTCTACTTTGCCAACCACACCAGCCATCTTGATGCATTGGTCATTTGGGCTTCATTGCCTCCGGACGTTCGTGCCCTGACACGACCTGTTGCGGCGCGCGATTACTGGACAAAAAACAGTTTGCGCCGGTACGTGGCGAACGAAATCTTTAACGCCATTTTGATCGAACGCAAAAAACCCACGGCCCACGACAATCCATTGGCGGACATGCGTAATGCCCTGGGCGAAAAGCATTCGCTGATTATTTTTCCGGAAGGCACCCGCCAAACCGGAACAGAAATCGGTCCCTTCAAAGGAGGCCTCTTTCATCTGGCCAAAGACTGTCCTCAAATTGAATTCGTTCCTGTTTTGGTCGAAAACCTGAATCGCATCTTGCCAAAAGGGGAATTTCTGCCGGTGCCGTTACTGGGCAGCGTGAGCTTTGGTCCGCCAATAAAACTGGAAACTGGCGAGGAGAAAACCGCCTTTCTCAATCGCGCGCAGGCAGCCGTCAAGGCGCTTCAAAATCATGCATCTGATATTTGATAAACAAACTCTCTGGCTCGTCGGCGGAGTGCTGGCGATCCTTGTCGTGTCGTCGGTGACAGGATGGATCTTGTCCCAACGCGTGAAATCCGAAGCAGGCAAAGCAACCGTCAAAAATCTGAACGCCAGGACGCGCGCATGGTGGATCATGGTTGCCATCTTTTGCGTGGCGATGGCCTCAGGCGGACTCGGTTCCATTATCCTGTTCGCGCTGACTTCGTTCCTGGCACTCAGAGAATTCATTACCCTGGCTCCCACACGTCAGGGCGATCATCGGTCCTTGTTTTGGATATTTTTCGTCGTGCTGCCCATTCAATATTATCTCATCTACATCAAATGGTATGGGCTGTTTTCAATTTTCATTCCTGTCTACGCGTTTTTGCTGATTCCGATTCGCAGCGCTGTTTCCGGCGATTTCGAGAACTTTCTCGAGCGGACCGCGAAAATTCAGTGGGGTCTGATGATCTGTGTTTACTGCATCAGCCATGTGCCGGCCTTGTTGAGCTTAAAAATCCCGGGCTACGAGGGTCAAAACGGCAAATTGATGTTTTATTTTGTTTTGATTGCCCAGATCAGCGACGTGCTTCAGTACGTTTGGGGAAAAACGTTCGGCCGCCATAAAATCGCGCCCACTGTGAGCCCGAACAAGACGTGGGAGGGATTCCTTGGAGGCATCGCCTGTGCCACATTGATTGGCGCCGGCCTTTGGCGGGCAACGCCATTTACACCGCTTCAATCGGCGGGTATGTCGCTTGCCATTACATTGATGGGATTTGGCGGCGGCCTGGTGATGTCCGCCATTAAGCGTGACTGCGGAGTCAAGGATTACGGAAACCTGATCGGCGGCCACGGGGGTGTGATGGACCGGATTGATTCTTTGTGCTTCGCCGCGCCCATTTTCTTCCACCTGACCCGCTTCTTTTTCACCTCCTGACAACTCGAGGCACCTGAATCCTCTGGGCCTGACGCACAAAACCCGCCAGCTTCGTTTCTGGCGACCATTGTGGTTGCGTCTGTCACCGGGCCGGTTGTAACTTCCCGGCATGAAGCACATCTTTCCTGCCGTTCTTCTTGCCGCCATGCCCATGCTCGCGCTCGCCGTCGAATCGCCTGAAGTTCACTCTGACGGCACGGTCACTTTCCGGTTGTCCGCGCCGAAGGCGAGAGAAGTGCAATTGCATTGCGAAGCCGTGCGCGATTCCGCCATGAGCAAGGGCACCAATGGCGACTGGACCTTCACCACCAAAGCACTGGAGCCGGATATCTATACTTATACGTTTGAGGTGGACGGTGTCCGCATGACTCATCCCGGCAACCCATTCCTGAAATACAACCTGTTAAACAGCGAGAGCCAGGTGGAAGTGCCAGGACCAGCTTCGTTGCCATGGCAAATCGCCGACGTGCCGCGTGGCGAATTGCACCGGCATTTCTATACGTCAGCCGTTTGCGGGGATCGGCGTGACTACATCGTCTATACGCCGCCCGGTTACAAACCGACTTCATTTAAGCGATATCCCGTTCTGTATTTGCTGCATGGATTCAGCGATGACACCACAGCCTGGACTGAAGCGGGCCGGGCGAACGTGATTTTGGATAATCTCATCGCCGACGGGCAGGCCAGGCCAATGATTGTCGTCATGCCACTGGGCTATGGCGACATGGCCGTGCTAAGGTCCCGCGATGGGCCAATCGGGCAGGCTATCCGCAAGCGCAACCTGGAAAAATTCACCGAAGCGCTTCTCACTGAAGTCATCCCCGCAGTGCAAAGCGAATACCGCGTTTCCAAGGACCGCCGCTCGCGCGCCATCGCCGGCCTTTCGATGGGCGGTGAGGAATCGCTGCTCGTGGGATTGAACCATCTGGACCAATTTTCCTGGACCGGCGCGTTTAGCTCCGGCACGATAACCAATTATTCGACAACCTTTCCCAAACTCGACGCCGGCGTGAACAAGAAACTGCGGCTGCTGTGGATCGGATGTGGCAACGACGACCGTCTGCTGGGAAATAATCAACGATTCTGCGATTGGCTTCAAAGCGAAGGCGTTCGCTTCACCTGGGTGGAATTGCCGGGCCAACACAGCTACCGTGTGTGGCGGCGCGACCTGGCGCAATTTGTTCCTTTGCTGTTTCGAGCGGGTAACGATTAGCGTCCGTGACACTTTTCCGAGAACCGTCGTTCGGATGGGCGCGTGCAAATCGTTCCGCCCGCTTTACGGGCGGTCACGGCGCAGCGCGCCGTCCCTACCACCTTCGGTTCATGGCCCGGATGCGCGTCTATTTTGGAGGTCGCGGCTCTCCAGGAACCGATTAGTTAGAGCCTCGTGCCTCGGCTGCGAGGAGCATTGACTATGACCGTGTCATTATTTTTGCCGGGACGTTAAAAAAAGCTTTCTTTCGCATTCGAAATAAATTAGATTCCTGGGACTCAATTCCATCAGAACCCATTTTTGCACGCAAAATATGAATACGATGTTACTCAACGTATTGGTAATTGCACCAGCACTGCTGCTCCTGGCAACGATGCGCCTGGCTGGACAAACGGCTTATTCGAACGCCGTCACAAGTCTTAATCCCGTTGGCTATTGGCCGATGCACGAGGTGGAAGCGTCGGCACAAGGAGACATCGAAACCAATTATGGTTCGCTGGGACCATTGGGCGAAGGTTTTTACCCGGACTGGGTCGTTGGGGGACCGGTCACTTCAATCAGGCGCGGGATTTCGGGGGCAATAGTCGGCGACAGTGACACAGCGGTTAATTTTACTCGCGGGGCCTCGCCTGCGGCTGCGACGTATACCAATTTCCTGTTTGTTCCCCACATATCGCCTCAGTCAACGTTGAACCCGCCCTTCTCGGTCGAGTGTTGGTTTTTCCCGACGAATACCGCGAGCGAGGACATTTGGGCCCAATGCGGCGACGAAGGACTGTATGCAGGCGGCAACTCTGGCGGCAATGTCGGCTTCCTGGCCGGTATGCGGTTGGTCTGGGAGAATGGAACCAACACCGGCTTCCAGATATTCAACCTGGACGGGACACAATATTCAGCAGGTTTTGCAGGAAACAGCGGCGGCTCTCAAGCTTATCCCATGAACAATTGGTATCATCTGGTTGTAACCTGCGACGCCAACACAAATATCAATCTTTATGTCAACGGTAACCAGGTGTCGCTGGCCAACCAGGAAACTGGTAATGGTCCCGGCACATATACTCCGGATTATTGGACGCCGTTGACCATCGGCGGCGGCAGAGGCGGGACGCGCGCGTGCGCGGGCTCTATAGATGAGTTCGCTGTTTATACCAATGTGATCGGCGATGTCGGCACTCATTACGATGACGGGGTTAGTGGCGTCGCGGGCGTCTACGTTCATGACGTTATCAACGATAAACCGGTCATTTATCTGCGCATGGACGCCCCGGTTTCGTATTCGCCCCCTGCGGCTGGCACCTGGCCCAATCTGGCAAATTATGGAATTACGAATGGCGTTGCAGTTGGGAATGGTGTTTACACTCCCGGGACACTTCCCGGCAAGGTGACGAGCCCGCTGGTGAATCCCAACGGGGTTCCATTTGGCGGCGTGGGGGCAAACCTGGCGGCCTTGAGCGGCGTGAGCAGTTTTGCCGATGCTGGAGCGGCACCAGCGTATAGCCCCACCGGGTCCAATGCAAATTTCACCGTCACGGCATTGTTCCGCGGCTATCCTTGCGATAACCGCAATCAATCCATTGTGGGCCACGGCACTAATTCCTGGCAGTTGGGAATAAACACAAATGGCTGTCTGGTTTTTAACGCCGGAAATGGCAATCACGCTGCCGGTGGCACCGGCCAGGCTTCCGGGGACTTCAAGACGGTTGGGGTCTATAATGACGGCAACTGGCATCAGGTGGTGGCCATTAACCAAACCAACGTGATCTTCATTTACGTGGATGGAGTTTTAGACACCAACGGGACGCCTGCAGGCGTTACGCCAACGAACACGATTCGTGGAAATTCCGGTGACTTGATGATTGGCTCGGACCCGACCTACACGAACAATCCCGCGGGCGTGGGGCGAAGTTTTGCCGGGCAGATTTGCGATGTGGCATTCTTCAACAATGCACTTACTGCCGCCCAGGTTCAGACGCTTTACAGCAATTGCCAGGTGGCGCCCTTTATCATCACCCAACCGCAGACTGGCAGGGCTATCAACGGCGGCGCGGGCATATCCGCTTCCTTTGGGGTGAGCGCCGACGGCTCTCAGACGTTGACTTATCAATGGTATTTCAACACCACCTCCAATTACAGCGGCGCGGCCAAACTGACGGACAATGCGCATTATGCAGGTTCCATAACCGCGCAATTGACAATCACCAACCCGGTTGACAATGACAGCGGCTATTATTACGTGGTTGCAGCCAACGGCTACGGCTCAGTGACCAGCATACTGGCGAGCCTGACGGCCTATGCCACGCCGAAGGTCCTCAGTCAGACGCCGGTCCCTTACACCGAACCGTTCACACTATTTGCCGGGGCCAGCCCCACCTTTACCATTACGGCGGCCGGGGCCCAGCCGGTTACTTATTATTGGTTTACCAATAGCATCCTGAATGCGGCGGTAACGGGTTCCACCATGGTGTGGTCCAATGTACAAATCGGTTCCATCGCGACCTATTGCGTCGCGAGCAATTCCTATGGATTGGCGACCAGTTCCGTCTGGACCGCCACGGTCATTGCGGCTCCGACGGCGCCCTATCCATCCACAGTTTTATCCAACAGCCCCGTCGGTTACTGGCGGTTGAACGAAGGGCCCGATAACGGTAATGGGGACAACGGCGTGATTTGCCACGATTATTTGGGTGGGAACGATGGCCTTTATACCAATGTCATCATCGGTTACAGCCCAGGCTACAGCGGTACAGACCCAAATGATACTTGTACGGTCTTTGGACTGTTTGGCGCAACACCCGCGATCAATGAATTCGCGGGCCAAATTCAGGGCATAGACTTCGCGGCGACCAATGGTGCGAACGCCGAGTTCACGGTGGAATGCTGGGCCGAGGCTGTCAATAACAGCCGGTATCCGCAGATATTGGGAGCGCCGCTGGCAGCCAAGGGAATTTACGGCGTGGACGATGAATTTAACCTCGGTATTGATTCGACAAAAACACATTTTCGTTTCTACGTTCGCAGCGCTGCAGGGACCGTTTACACAGCGTCGGGTTCAGCGCCGGCGATTGACGGTAATTGGCATCACGTTGTGGGTGTCTGCGATGAAGCCAACGGTTTGTTATCTCTCTACTATGACGGCGTTCTGGTGAACTCGACGGCCATTCCAACGAAATCGGGCGTGTTTAAAGCTCCGGAACCCATGTCGTTCGGCGCCGGCACTGCCGACGGCGTGAACTATACCAATCAATTTGTTGGCGCTATTAACGATGTGGCGGTTTATAACTACGCGTTGAGCGCCGGCCAGGTCGGGGCGCAGTATAGTTCGGGAGGCGTACCGCCGGGCTTTTCTCAACCGCCGACGAATACTATCGTCCTTGCTCCCGGCGCTACGCTGGTGATTCCGGTCATAGCCATAGGATCAGTGCCATTGAGCTACCAATGGCAAGACATCGGCGGAGGCACGAATCTGGCAACGGGCTCAACCAACGGCCTGCCCCTGAATGCCACGCTAACCGTCAGCAATGTGCCCGCCGTATGGAATAACGATCAACTGGAGTTGACGGTGAACAATGCGTATGGATCAACGAACTTTTATGTAACGATCATCGTCAACACCAATGCGCCGCAAATCACGCAAAATCTGCCGTCACAGGTTTCGGTAGTCTCGGGACGGTCTTATATTTATTCGATTGGAATAAGCGCGAGCACTCCTTCGCCTTACTCGTATCAATGGTATAATGGCGCAACGCAGCTTCCCGGGGCGACGAGTGGAAGCTACACGGCGACTGCAGGCAGCCCGGGCGGCAGCACGTACTATGTGGTCATCAGCAACGCTTTCGGCGTCGTCACCAGTACCGTTTCCCTTTTCACGAGCATCAGCGTTCCATCTGCGCCGACCAGCGCTTATG
The DNA here is from genome assembly GCA_963845665.1 of uncultured Verrucomicrobiae bacterium. Taxonomy (GTDB): domain Bacteria; phylum Verrucomicrobiota; class Verrucomicrobiia; order Limisphaerales; family UBA11358; genus UBA11358. The sequence continues at coordinate 3,254,152 of CAWJTA010000002.1, read as the reverse complement.
CGACAAACATCCTGCGGCTGAATCCCGCGGGTTATTGGCCGATGCACGAATCGGAAACGGCCGTGGCGGGAGACAGCGAGTATAATTATGGCAGTTTAGGCGTTTTGGGCACGGGCTACTATCCCGATTGGGTAAATAATTATGGTGGAATCCTGCGGCAGGTACCAGGAGCTTTGGGTGGTGACAGCGACACTGCGGCCGGCTTTACATTCGGCACCGGGAACTCAGGGACTGCGATCAGCTTTACGAACGGCTTGTATGTTCCTCATACGTCGCCCCTGACGACATTGAATCCGCCATTCTCAGTCGAATGCTGGTTCTACCCGACCAATTCGCCTACCGGCGAGGCTGTTTGGGCCCAAACGGGCGCAGTGGGCCTCAACGACGGCGACCTGGGCAGCGAGACCAATTATGATGGCATTATGCTCAATTGGGCGAATGGAACCTTCGTGCCCTATGGTTATGACGGAGAGAATGGCGGCATTACCGCCAATAATGGTGACAAGCTGGAAAGTGGCGGCGTTGCGGGCGGTTCTCCAGTTGAACCCGTGGGTCAATGGTATCACGTAGTGATGACTTGTGACGCCAACACGAACTTTACGCTATGGGTCAACGGCGCGCCGGTTGTGGGTCCCACGGCGGACGTCGGGAAATATGTGCCGGATTCCTGGACACCGCTCAGCATTGGCTCCGGCAACGGCGGCCTGCGGTCGTCGGCAGGCGGTGTGGACGAGTTTGCTGTGTACACAAACGCCATCACGGATATTACTAATCATTACAGCGACGGTATCAGTGGCGGCCCAGGAGCATATTTTCATGACGTCACCAACGACAACCCTGTCATTTATCTCCGAATGGATGCGGCGCCTTATGCCGCGCCCCCGGCAAACACCTGGGCGTTGCTGTTCAATTACGGCAGCGCGGGTACCAACGGCCTTTATACGCCTGGCACGGTGCCCAGTGTGCTACCGGGGCCGTCACATACCAACGGCGCGCCCTTCAATGGATTGTCTGGAAACAACGTCGCCCTGTTCAGTGGGGTAAGCAGCTTCGCGGACGCCGGATACGCGGCGGCATTCAACCCAGGCGGCTCGAACGCCGACTTCACGGTGGCGGCCCTGTTTCGAGGCAACCCTTGTGACAACCGTGTGCAAACCATCGCGGGTCACGGAACCAATTCCTGGCAGTTAGATATAAACACGAGCGGCCGCCTCGTATTTAATGCCGGAAACGGCAATCACGCCGCCGGTGGCACGGGCCAGGCTGCGGGAGACATTTCGACGATTGGAGTTTATAACGACGGCAATTGGCATCAAGTCGTGGCAGTCAACCAGGGCGATGTTGTCTCGATCTATGTGGACGGCGTGCTGGACACGAACGGAACACCCGGTGGCATAACGCAAACCAGTGTCATTCCTGGAAATACAAGCGACGTGATGATTGCAGGTGATCCGAACTACACCAACAATCCAGTCGGCGTGGGACGGCAATTTGCCGGCGAGATCTGCGATGTAGCCTTCTTCACCAACGCCCTGACCGCGGGCCAGATTGGGACTCTATATACTGTGACGGGCACCAATGTTCCGCCGCTCTTCGCGTCGGCGCCGCCCGCCAGCGTGAGCGCCTCGCCCGGTGGCACGTTGATTGTACCGGCCGGCGCCGTCGGCACGGTTCCATTGAATTACCAATGGCAAATTATTACAAACAGCGTCACCAAGCTGCTGGTGTCAGGTTTGACCAACAGCCTTCCGCTTGACGCAACGTTGACGGTTCCCAATGTTCCGGCCGCATGGAACGGAGTGCAGTTGGAATTGACCGTCACGAACGCGTTTGGGACCAACACCGCCTTTGTCACGCTTTCGATCGTGAATACAGTGAATACCAACCCGACAAATATCGTAATTTCCGTGACGAACAATCAATTGTTCCTGACCTGGCCTGCCGACCACATCGGGTGGCAATTGCAGGCGCAGACTAACAGCCTGAGGGTTGGGCTTGGCACAAATTGGGTCAATGTCAGCGGTTCAGGTTCCACCAATCAGGTCGTTGTCCCGATCAACCTAACCAACGGCAGCGTGTTTTACCGTTTGATATATCCGTAATACGATGGGAGGTTACTTATGATAATTCAGATGATTCATAAAGTCACAGAGCCCTTATCCAGCAGAATGAGAAGCCGTCTGGATGAATTGCGCCGATCACGGAGAGCAAACCTGATTTTGAATGGATCGATTCGAAGCCCGAAGGCCAGGCATCGTGCCTTTACGCTGATCGAATTGCTCGTGGTCATTGCCATCATTGCAATTCTGGCGGCAATCCTTTTGCCGGTTTTAGACCGCGCGAAAGAGCGGGCGGTGAACATAGCCGCGATCAGCAACCTGCGCCAGCTTGCCACTGCGGACATAATGTATTCGAACGAAAATAATAGCTGGCAGTCGACGAGCGTGGACGAAGGCGGCGCAGGCCAATATCCGGGATGGGTCGCTGGATCAATGAGAAACGCGACTCAGTATTCCACCGAGCCCTCTATTGGAGTCGCCCCGTATGCCGGCGTCGAGGACTACACGAACGTTGCCCTTCTGTTGGATCCAAAATTTTCGGAGATCGGCAGCTACGCGCAAAACGCAAAGGTATATCTGGATCCAGGCGACCAAAGCACGTGGCAGGATCCTGGCAAGCCGAGACACGGACGCGTACGCAGCTTTTCCAAGAGCTGCGCCTTCGAAGTCGATTTTAAGAATGTTGGCGACTACCTGAATGGGAAGGGTCCTGGGGCACCGCCCAGCCCGTTCCGGCATTTCGCGAAATCAACTGATTTTATCGGGATTAGTCCGTCAGACGCATGGGTGTTCATTGATGAACACCCTGATAGTATCAATGATGGCTGTTTCGACTTTCAAATGCCCAGCGGTGGTCTGGGCAGCCTCACCACAGGGTATATCGACATGCCAGCGGCGTATCACAATGGCGCTTGCGCCTTTTCCTTCGCCGACGGCCATGCCGAGCTTCACGCGTGGCGATTTCCGGGTGTCTTTCCATTGGTAAATTGGGATGTTGAACAAACTCCCAAACCCAGCGTGTTTGTAAACAATATCGGGAACAATCCGGATTACGTATGGCTCGCGTCGCACACGTCAGTGGCAATGCCCTCTGGGAGCGTGTGGACTCCGCCGACCGCCCCCTGATAAACCGGGCAACTCGTGACTCACAGCGATACGTTGAAGCGGCATTAATCGATCCAAACTGCAAAAACCACTATCCCCTTTTAAAGGCACAGGGATGCAGAAAAAAACTGTCCCCATCCTGGCTTTCGTGATTTGTTTTCTGGCCGGCGCAGCGCTGGCGCAATCGCCAGTCACCCTGACCGTTGCTACCCAGTCGCCAGGAGGGGCCATTCCTTCTGATTTCCTTGGATTAAGTTTCGAAACCGGGAATCTGGCATTTAACGGCGCCGGCGTGAGCGGCTACATGTTCGATTCGACCAATACACAGCTCGTCACGCTTTTCACCAACCTCGGCATCCGGAACCTGCGGATCGGCGGCACATCGGTGGACAGAAACAACGGCGTCATTCTGCAATATACCCCGACGAACCAGGACATAGATGCGCTGTTTCGCTTTGCCCGGGCGGCAGACGTAGATGTTATTTTTTCGCTGCGCCTGGAAAATGGAAATCCGGCACAGGACGCCGCCATCGCCAATTATACCTGGACCAATTACAACCAATATCTGACGTGCTTTGCCATCGGCAATGAGCCCGACGATTATGGTGGCGGCGACCCGGACATTACTGATTTCTCTTCGTACCTGGCCAAGTGGACCACCTTTGCCGACGCTGTTACCAGTTCGGTCCCGAACGCAAAATTTGGCGGACCGGACGCTGGCGGCACGGCCTGGGCCGGCGACTTTGCCAATGCGGAGGCGGGGTCCGCAATCGTCACCTGGATTTTTTCACATTTCTACGTGGGCGGAAATTCGGGAAGCCTGACGACTACACAAATTGTCAGCGGCATGTTGTCGCCGGGCTGGGACACGAACAATTATCCGTCTCACTACAACGCGACTGAAGCCATCGCATCGGCAAATGGATTTCCTTATCGTTCGACCGAGTTCAACAGCTACGTAGCGTCGTATCCCGGGGTCTGGGGCGGAAACAACTCGTTTGCCTCCGCGCTGTTTGCGTTGGATGGCGCGCACTGGTGGGCGGCGCACGGCTGCAATGGCGTGAATTTTCATACGTTCCTGGGAAAATACAACGCCACCGTTTACTACGATGCGAACAGTAACTATCAGATATATCCAATTGGTTATGGCATCAAGGCCTTCGACGTGGGCGGGCACGGCGCGGTAATGCCGATGAGCCTGACCAACGGGAACGGCTTAAATCTCACCGCCTATGCCGTGGGCAGTCCGACTAATCTCTACATTACCATCATCAACCGGGAGAACGGCGCAAGCGCGCGTGATGCCAGTGTAACCATCGCTCCAACTGGCTTTGTGACCGGCAGTGTGGCGGCGATGTATCTGACCGATGCCGATGGTGTTTTTGCGACCAATGATGTCACGCTGGGCGGTGCAACGATCACCAACAACGCGCCCTGGCTTGGCCAATGGACAGCGTTAGCCCCGTTGACCAACGGCCAATGTGTAGTGACGGTGCCCGCTTCGTCCGCCGCCATTTTCGCCATTCAGCCGACCTCATTTTTTCTTCCACCAATCATCGTCCAGGATTTGCCATCGCAGGTTCGCCTTGCGGCGGGCCGCACGTATACGCTATCGGTGGGCGTCACAGGTGGCCTGCCCATGAGCTATCAATGGTATCAAAACGGAAACTCCATAGCCGGGGCAACCAACGCCGGTTATCCCATCGCGGCGGGAACCGCGGGCAATCTCACCGATTACAGCGCGATCATCACCAACGCCTATGGAGCGGTGACAAGCTCCGTGGCGAGCGTGACGACTGTCTCGATTCCACCTATGACAAATTCTTACGCTCGAGAGGTTTTGGCGTATGCTCCCGTGGGATATTGGCCGCTCCAGGAAACCAATGCGCCGGCGCCGGGCAATTGGGAAACCAACTACGGCACGCTGGGGCCCGTGGGGAACGCCTGGTATGCTATCACTAATGCGTCCGGCGTCTTGTTCGATCAGGCGGGTGCTACGGGCACTAACCCTTGCGTGGGTTTCCTCGGCGGCGGCGACAGCTACGCCTTTGTTCCGCGTTCATCACCCGCGCTAACCGTTCAGGCGCCTCTCACTTTAGAAGCGTGGGTGAAAATTTCCAACACGACGTACGGAATCGACATCGGCGAGGGTGGTGGGACCGGTTTGAACGGCAGCACCAATTTCGGCGGCTTCCAAATGGGCCAGGGGCTTCAAACTGCGGGAAATCAATTTCAAATGAACTACTATACGGGCAATGGCAGCAGCCAAAACGAGGAACAGGAAACCAACCTGCTCTATACAACGGGCCATTGGTACCATTATGCGGTGACTTATGACGGCACAAATTCGACGTTGTACGTTAACGGCAAAGACATTTACAACGCGAATTCCGGCAATGCTCCAGACACCTGGTCACCTTTGACCATCGGCGCAGGCAAGTGGGATTACGGCGCCGTTGGCGCCATTCGGTGGTTTAGCGGGTCGCTTGATGAACCGGCCATTTATACAAATGTCTTGTCGGTGCTTCAAATCACGAACCATTACCTGGCCGGCACGAGTTCCGGTTCGAATTATTTCCTGACCGTTTTGAATGACCATCCACTGTTGTATTATCGAATGGATTGTCCTGGTTACACGAATCCCCCCTCGGCGCAGTATCCGGTGGCACTGAATTACGGCTCTTCTCCGGTCAACGGCTCGTATCCACCCGGAATCGTTCCGGGAGGATTAAGTGGGCCGCCGCTGACGGCGTTGGGAACAAATAGCGTAGCGGCGCCGATCAACGGCGTCATCTCATGCGTGGATGCCGGCAACGATCCGGTGTTTAATCCGACGGGGACACAGCCTTTTACCGCGATGGCATGGTTCAGAACATATCCCGCTGACGGCCGGATGCAGACGATCATAAGTCATGGCGGCAATACTTCGTGGGGAATCCATCTGGCAGGCGTGAGCGGAATACTCATCTGGAACAGCGGCGCCGGTCCGATCACCTCGACCAATATTCTCAATGACGGGAACTGGCATTTTGCGGCCGGCGTGTACGATGGAAGCAACGACTACCTGTACGTGGACGGAACATTAAATAATTCCGGAAGGGCGACCCAGGCCGTGACCGGCAATGCGAGCGACGATATACTGTTGGGCGGTGATCCGGATTACACGCTTGTCGGCAATAACGAACGCTATTTTTCCGGGGCCGTTGCGCAGGCGGCCTTTTTCACCAACGCACTGTCCGCCGGCCAGGTCCAGACACTTTATCGCGAGGCAACCGGTGCGTTACCAGCAGTTTTGACATCAACAAACTCAGGCACGGGTCAACTGGAATTGAACTGGAACTATGGCACGCTGCAAACTTCTACGAACGTGACGGGGCCTTACAGGGACCTCACCAATACTTCCTCACCGCTCGCTGTGCCGATGACGAATGAACAGCAATTCTATCGAGTGAAGGAAAACTAGTGTGGTGACGGGACGATTTATATATGGAATTCCTCCGGGTGGAATTATTGGGGAACTCCATAGGCCCATTTTGCGAAACCAACATATTCGTCCACAGAATCCCAGCAGTTGGTCTCTACCCCGCCCTGGGTCTGATCGAAATATTTCCTGGCGGCTTCCGCATCATCTGCAAGAACTGCAAGGTGAGCAGCCCTGTTTTCTGTTGCCAGTGAATCAGGGAAGTGTTTTTCAATGGCGCCATACCCCGTATTCACCCGGTTCCACGACACGTGATATTCTTTAAAAATATTGGTTGAAAAATCCTGCATCGACCAAACAACCCGGGCATAAAGCATGTCCCCGTCGTCCCCGCCAATTCCATCGGATGATTTCTCCAAATCATTTTCCCATTCGCCCGGCGCTCCATACCAGCGTGGCAGGAGGTAATACGCCCTGCTGACGTAAAATTGGGTATAATCGGGCCAAGTCGTGATCGCTTCGTGAAAAGTTGCGTCGTGTTGGGATCGGTCAACTTGCAATCCCATTTCTGCTTCCAGCATGACAGCGTACCAGCCTGGACATTTTTCTTTAAAGTGCTTTGCGGCATTCAGAATGAGCACTGTCTCATTGAGTCTTTGGAAAAAAGTTTTCCAGTGTGACTCAGGTATTTCGTCAGCACCGCCGAGCCCTCTGGCTTTCCAGGCGAAGGAAGCCATTTCATCTGCCATCGCGACACGGGCAGTGATTGAGTCTGGGTCGGCTCTAACCCAATCCGCTATTGCTTCAAGACGCGCTGTCCAGGCCGTGTCAGGATCATCATCTGAAAGCTTAAGGGCATCGTACACATAATACAGTTTCCAATAGCCGCCCGCGTAGCATTCTTTTGAGTCGCGAAAGTTTTTTGCAAGAGCGTCCAATCCATTATAGTCCTTCGCCGTCAACAAATCGCGCACTTGCTTTTGAATAGAACTGATTTCCTTTACCTGCGGAGTTTCGACGGTGGAAACATTGAACGGCAGATGAGGTTGGCCGCCGGGTTGTGGTTGTGATTGCGCCTGAGTTTGCGCGGCCGGTTTTCGTGAGCAACTTAACAAAACCACCGGTAATAAGAGCATCAACAATTTAATTTTCATTTTTGATGGCTCGACTCGTTGTTCATCGCGCGATTTGTATGTCGTTGGCGACGCCGATTCAATCAAAAATTGCCTGTATTTTTCGAAAGAACCGACGTCGCGGAAACGCGTTGCATCCGGCGAAACTCCGTGGAAGCGGTGTGCTTACAAGCCCACGGCGCTGTTTTGGCCGAAGGCAGACGGTGTCTGCCACTGCCGCCAGTCGCTATAAATGGTGGCGGCGGAATCGCTGCTGATATTTGGCGTGGCCGGCCAATACGTGGGGTCGTACCAACCCCAACCATCCGGGACCAGACCGTGTATGGCCTTGTACGCCCACATGGTCCAATTGAGACCCGCGCTATTGTAGGCGTTGATCGAGTATTGATAGCAGGCCGCGCCCATGCCCATGTCATTCCACTCGCCAATGTAACCGGGAACATTCCACGATTTGTGGTAGATGAAATCGTTGACCTGGCTTTCAGAACCTTGTTCCACCTGGGACACAGGAACGTTGTATTGATATTCGTGCATCTCGTAGGCGACGTTCGACCAGCCGTAGGTTGCAGGATTGGGCAACATGTCCCAGTCCCAGTTTCCGAAGGCGCCTTCCATAATGATCATGTGGCCCGGATCCGCGGAGCGCACGCTGCTGTAGAGGCCGTTGTAAGCGGTCCAGACGGCGGCTGTGGAGGGCGCGCCGTCGGGCTCGTTGAGCAAGTCGTAGCCGGCCACAGTGGCATTGCCGTTGTAGTGATTCGCGATTTGCCACCACATCCACGCGGTATCGCCCTGGTAATTACCGTTGGTCCAGTAGGCGTTTTGGTTCTGCTGGCCGCAATCCATCGACGTGCTTTGTCCGCCCACAACGCCGTGCATATCAATAATGACATAGAGACCGTATTTGGCGCAGTTGTTGACGATCCAATCCAGTTCGGTGAAGGCGTCAGGACGCCAGCCGGAATTGGAACCGTAACTCGAGAGAGTATAGAAATCGCCCCACCAGACTGGGACGCGCACGCAATTGAAGCCGGCATTTTTGATATTTTGCAAATCGGCAGCTGTAATCCAATTCGTTTGGTAGCACTGAATCATGCTCTGCTCGGTGGCAACGCCAAAGCGGTTGTCCAATTCCTGAATGACGCTGTAGTTGTCCGGCAGACCTCCGCTGTCGAGCGGGCACATCCATCCTTCCATGACCATGAGCGAGCCCAGATTCACTCCCGTTAATTGCACCGACACGCCGCTCGCATTGACGATTTGCGTCCCGGCCGCATGCAACATGCTCAGACCGGAAGATCCGGTACTGGCAGATGCCGCAGTCACAGACCCTACGCCGGCAGACCCCGCGCCAAAGGTGAACCATTGAATGTTGAGCCCGCTGGTGAAAACCAGATACACGTTATGATAACCGCTCGCGCCGCTTAACGGAACAGTTTGGGTGCTCCACGTCTGCCAACCGCCGGTTCCGGACACAGGCATGGTGCCAATTAGCGTGCCATTTGGGCTATCAAGATAAATGCTGATGCTGCCGCCGGCGGTGTCGCTGGCCGTACGCGCGGTGAAGGTGGTTGTGTTATTGAGGTTGACCTGATTGAATTCGATATAAGAACCGTTCGAAATATAGCCAACATCCAGCCCGCCTTCAGAACAATTTTCGGTCTGCACGCTGGACGCCGTGTTATATCCTGCCGCCGTGGTGCGAAAGCCCGAAGTAAGGAATGAAAACCATTCCACATTGAATCCGGACGAAAAGACGAGATAAACATTGTGATAACCGCTCGTACCGCTCAGCGGGATCGATTCCGTTGTCCAATTCTGCCACCCGCCGGTCCCTGACGCCTGCACCGTTCCGATGAGCGTGCCGCTGGGGCTATCAAGGTAAACGGAAATTGTCCCTCCCGTTCCGGCGCTCGCGGTCCTCACGGAAAAACCAGTGACACCGTTCATGTTCAATTGTTTATATTCCACCCACGAACCGTTGCTGATGTAACCCACGTCCAGTCCTCCCTCGGCGCAATTTTCCGTTTGCACTGAATTTTCACTGTTATAACTGGCGCCTTCCGTTCCATTCATCGCACCCTGAAAGGCGAACCATTCCACGTTGAATAATCCGCCGCTGCCGCCGTTGAATACGAGATAAAGATTATGGTAACCGCTCGCGCCGTTGAGGCTGACGGTTTCCGTGGTCCACGTTTGCCACCCGCCGGTGGGCGAGACCTGCACGGTACCGACGACCTGGCCCGAGGGGCTGTCGAGACGAACTGAAATCGTTCCTCCGGACCCGGCGCTGGCCGTTCTTACGGCCAATCCTGTCACGCCGTTCAGATTCATCTGGTTAAACTCCAACCACGAACCGTTGGAAATGTAACCGACGTCCAGGCCGCCGCCTTCGGAGTTCGGTTCGGTCTGCACATTGGAAGCGTTGTTGTAGCTTGCGGCTTCAGTCGGAGCCACACCCTGAAAGGCGAACCATTCCACGTTGAACAACGCGCTGCTGCTGCCCGTGAATACCAGGTATACGTTGTGAAATCCGCTGACCGCGCTCAGATTGACCGTGACAGTGGTCCAGGTTTGCCAGCCACCGGTCACAGGCGCCGCGCACGTGCCAATGAGCGTGCCGTTTGGACTATCGAGATAAATATTGATGTTGCCCCCAGATCCGGCGCTGGCTACTCGAGCCTGAAACGTTGTCGCGCCGTTCAAATTCACCTGATTATATTCCACCCACGAGCCGTTGCTGATGTAGCCGACGTCCATACCGCCCTCAGCGCAATTCTCCGTTTGCACGTTCGAATCACCATTGTAAGAAGCCGCTTCGATATTTCCCTGGGCGAAGGCCGTGTCCGCAAAGGACAGGACGCACAGGGCGGCCGATACGGCGAGTATTGAAGAGAGGCATGTTTTCTTTGTCGATGGCTGAATAATTACATTTTTTGAATTCATATTGTTGCCTGTTTTGAATGATTGATGAATGACGGAATGCCGCAGCCGCAGCAATCCGCGTAACGAACAAGGTGAATGGTCAGAGTATCCCAGACGACCGACGCAACGCCCTCTTCAGGGTCGAAAGCCAAACGACGAGGTATCCGTAAGAATCAGAATCAAAACCATCTGGCCGGCCGATTCCGGCCAACCATTGTCCACTTCATTCTCAATCAATAATTTCTATTTGCCTGTTGCCTATAAGAAGCAATATCGCACTTTCTCAGGTTCAGCGGAAACGGTCAAGCCCAAACTCTTTGCGCTCGGCACAGCTTGAAGTTGTGGCGGAATGGGTTGTGGTTTTGCACTCTGTCAAAAAGCAGAGTGCCACTGGATAATTTTTGATCGCCCTTATCGGGAAGAGGGTCGCCGGTTTCAATTCGCGCCCGAAGCGGAACTCTCCTGCCCGCGCTTCGTTTCAATCGCGATAACCTGGAGCATTGACGGTTTCGGCAATGCGCCCTGGCGTCGATGGTCGTGGTTGGCTTCAAGGGTCTCCCAGCGCAATTCATATTGCAATCCTCCAACACCGCTCGTTCCTGCGTCACCCGCCCAACGCACTTCCAATCCGGGAAAGTTGCCGACAGCGCGATCCAATTCCGGCGGCGTGGCTTCCGCAACGACTTCGCCAACAGCATGAAGCGTTTGGGGATCAAGCACCCACGTACCATGGCCATATTTGAAATGGTCAAACGCCATCATGAGCCTGCCACCGGGCCCGGCGTGAACGGGACCAAGACGAATCTCCACTGGCAACGTTCCCTCGCCGCTCACATTGCAGGGAACGGGCCAATCCGCAACCTGATGCAAAACCCAGCGTCCGTTTTCCAACCGGGCTACAAACGGCTGTGTGTCGCCATGGGTGTCGTTCTTGTGATAGCTGATGGTCACGCGGCCGAGCGCGTCGAAACCGATTTTGGTGTTGCCGTTGATCATACCGCCATGTACTGGCACGGGATCAACAATTTCACAGTTGTCGAATCGAATTGGCAACGACAACGGCCTGCCTGCGCTCGTTTCCCAATGTTTCAAGTCTCGACTGCGCGCATAAGACAAGTCATGGCACATCGCGGCATCCGGCCTGGCGCGCCAAACCCAGTCAAGATGAAACCAGCCATCCGGGCCGCGTACTGGCCCATTAAAATATGCATTGTTCGTCCCCTGCCCGTCCGTAAGCGGCGTATCGAGAAAAGGATGCCACGTCCGCAATTTTAAATCGTAGCAATCGTAAATTTGGTTTCCGTTGCCGCTGCCGCCGTCCCGATAAGTAAAAAGCAGTTCGCCATTTGCGCCACGCAGAAATTGAGGATACGTGCAGCGCTCTTCATCCATCCCGGTCATCCGGTCAATGCGCTTGAATGTGGACGCGTCCCACGGTTTGATCGTGCGAAAATATTTCAAAGGCATGACGTGCATATCTGCGCACAAATGCAAATAGCCGTCGTTGTCGGCTGTGAGGGCAATTGAATTGTGGCTGTCCCAGCCGGTGACATCCGGCAATTTTATAAAGGTCCACTTATGTTCGTCCAATTTGCGCTGCGCCACCGTTAGTCGGTGATGGGCATTATAAAATGCAGCGAACTGATACGGCGGATGCGTCAGCAAGGCAAACCCGACCGGATAATCCGACGACACCCGCGCCACGTCCAGCGAATCCACCGCGACCGCCTGTTGTATGATGGGAATGGAATCATCGGCGGCGATGCCGGCAGTCCGAGGAACACGCACCGGGACGGTGCTCGAACCCGGATCCGAGACGGCCGCGCTACGGGCGAAGACAGCCGTAGTGAATAGAGCCATGCTGAAGCCAACCAAAATCCGAAGCCAATACATCCGCAGATTCTGGCTGAAAGACGAAACGGATACAAGAAACGGTAACGTTTTGAGTAGCTGAAAGGTACATCTCAGGCCGAAAAGATTCCCGAGCCCGAATGGTAGGGCGGAAGTGCCCTTCCGCCCGGAAGGCGGCTCCGCCCGCCGACGAGTTCAAGAACGCCCCCAGCCCGCCCAAGCCAAATCGTTCGCAAAACAAATTGACGCCGGACAAAACAGTTTGTACTCTTTTTTGTCCGTTTGGGTTCCAAAGCAGCTCGATGGTAGAGTCCCGATGCTCGGGATTAGCCGGCTCCGTCGCGAATCAACACGGAAAAAGCAGATGAGAATCTGCACAGCATTTGGGTTCCAGAGTAGCTCAATGGTAGAGCACGCGGCTGTTAACCGTGTGGTTGTAGGTTCGAGTCCTACCTCTGGAGCCAGTTTTCTTCATCTTTTCTCTACATTCTTGAAAATCCTCGGAACGGACAAAATCATGCATAGAAGTCGGCCGCACAGAGTTTCATTTGGAATCAACGGGAGTTGCCGCAATTTCGAGGCTCGAAAGGAAATTGATGTCCGAACAACTAAACTTGCCGGCAAACTTCCATTCGCCGCTGGCTTGGACGACCTTGATGACGAGTTGGTTCCAGCCGAGTTTGAGCAGTAGTGGATTGATACTAAAAGCTTCCGGGTCCAGCGGGCCGATGCGTTCGTGGCTGGCCAGAAGTTCACCGTTGAGCCACACCTGGCAGCCATCGTCGCTGCCATACGTAAAGGAGAGCTTCGGCAGGTTCGGCTCCGACAAAAGGTCGTTTAACGGTTTAGGAGATTTGATCCAAACGGCCAGATACGCATACGCATTTTCCTGCGGGCCGCGGACCAGGCCGTCTTTGAAATTAAACGCCCCCTCGCTGTTGGCGTCGCCGAGATTCCAATGGTGATTATTTAAAACGGCGTTTTCCCTGATTTCACCTGTTGGGAACTCGCCATTATAGGCATCGTGCGGATCGGCGACGCCGAAGCTGCCGCAAACCAGCGCTCGTATCAGCCGGCCGTCTTCGTCCAGATAATCCTTTTGCGCGCTGATTTGGCCCACTGCAATTCCTTCGTTCTGAAAGAGACGCGCGATCACCTCCGATTTTTTTGTGGACCGAATTTGTGGATTGAGGTTGCAAAGAATCACCTGGCCTCTGGCCATGGGGCACACGGCGATGTCGGTCAGCGGCGCTGTGCGTTCCATTTCCGAACGATACAATGCCGCGGTCTTGACCGGCTCCGGCTTGTAGTTCCACTCCCGCCAATCCGCCGGGCAGTCCTCCAGCAGCACTTCCGCGCTTTGGACAAATGCACCGCCCAGACTATAAGTCGATTGCCGCCAGTCATCGCCTTCGCAGAAATAGAATTTTGCATTGTCCAATCCGGCCAGCAGCGGGACGTTTTGTTTGACCACAAACGAGGATGCCTGGCGCGGTTGCACTGATACTTCACGCCCTAAAATTTGGCTTACAACTGGCGCGCCAGCCGGAGTGACGTTCCAAATCCAAACGGTTCCACCCCGGGCAAGTTCGCCGTCGATCGCGTTCTTTAGGACCGGTATCTCGGTGGTTTCAGAAACGGAGCCGTCCACAAGCAAGAAATCCGTTCTCACACCGTTGGTCCAGGCGGGCAACCTGACGCCGCACCGACTTAATTCCTGCGCCAGCCGGTTTCCATTTTCCGGCACATAACTCGCCGTCGCGGTTGCTGGAGGAATAGGCGCCGTGGTTGGCGGCGTCCAATCCGGAGGATTCGCCCAGGGACAATTAGTTACCTCCGTGTTGGCATCCCGAATGGCATCAAACATGGGCCAGGGCCGATACATTGGTAGCGCCGGATCGTAACCCGGATTCAAGGTCGAAGTGTAAGGGCCAAGGCGTTCGGGCTGCATTCCGGGAACCCCTTCCTTGTATGGTCCGAGCAAGATGCCGTCGCGCAAATTGACCGGCGTCCTTACGTCGCGTTTGCCAAGCGGCAACGGCTGGACGCTATACCAAACGATATTGAAAACGCTTTGGTAGCTCGCGCCGTATTTTTGCTGGCTTCGCAAAAGGCCATAACATTCGTAGGCCAGCCCTTTCATGCGGCCAAGGTCGGATTCGTACGCCTCGTCGCCGTTAAACCGCGAGACCTGCTGGGGCGTGCCGTAATAGGCCATGCTGGTTTCTCCCACCGCCCAGGGCTTGCCGGAGTCTGCCGCGCGCTGCATGTCATCCTCACCGCCATAATGGATGTTGATGGCCGGCAGGCGGCCGCCGGCATCCCATTCGCCATCGCCCGAAATCCACTCGCGCGTCGGGTCGTCGGCGCGGCAGATGTCTTTCCAAACCGAGATTTGGTCTAGACAATGGTCCACCATGCCGAGCGGCGCGTGCCAGACGTTGCGCAGCACCGGCAGAATTTCGTTGCATACACTCCAGCCGAAGACGGATGGATGATTACGGTCGCGCCGGACGAGTTCGGCAACATTTGTCCGGCAGTTTTGCCAAAATAAATCGCTGTCGGCCTTCGGTCCGCCGTCGCTCGCCCAAATTGCGCTCTCATCCAAAATCATGATTCCCATCTCGTCGGCCATGTCGTGGTAGAACGAGGGGTAAATGGAGGCGTGCAACCGGACGGCGTTGGCACCGGCGTCTTTGAGCAGGCAATACCATGCATAGGCATAGCGACGGGTCATTTGCGGCACGCCCAAAAAATGCCATGAATCGCCGCGAAGAGTTATCGGTTGCCCGTTCAATAATAGTTTATTTCTATCGAAGGTGAACTGCCGCCAGCCAAACCGCTGATATTCGACATCCATCGGCTTTCCATCCGCCGAAACAGTGAGTAACAGCCCGTAAAGATTCGGCGTGTGCGGGCTCCACAATTTCAAACGGCCGCCTACTTTGGCCGTCAGTGTGAACGTCCGGGATTCACCGGGTGCCAGGGTAATTTCCTGGCCGGCGAGTTTTAGGCTCGATTTCCCTGCCAGCTGCCATTTAACCTCGGGCGCTTCCAGGACGGAACCGCCTGCTTCATTAATCCATTCCCGCACGTCACCGGACACAGTAACCGTTACGGAAGTTGACCCGTGGTCGGCCATCGTCGCCTCGATGCTCAACGTGTCCCGGTCAACCCACGGTTGCACGAACACGTCGCTCACCGCCACTTTGGGTTCGGCCAGCAAAAAGACGTCCTGCCAAATGCCGGCAATAAACGTGCCCCAAAACGAACCGGAGAGGTACTCACGTCGACCATAGGGACCTGGTTTGTCGAAGACTTTGGGCGCAATCACTTTGACCAGAATCTGGTTTGTCCTCCCGAATTGGACCAGTTTGGTCACATCCATCTCCTGCGGGAAGAAAATGTCGAATCCTCCGCCCGCCCGATGGCCATTCACATAAACGACGATCCTGCCTGCGACCGCGCCGAAATTCAGGATGATGCGTTTGCCTTCCCAATTCTTTGGCACGTTAACCATCTTTTCCATCCACGCGGCTCGGAGGCCTTCCCATTCAGCGGGGTATGACGGATAAGCACGAAAATCCCCGCCGGCCTGGCCCGCAAAGAACCCGTTCACGTTCCAGGGCGAAGGAATCTTGATCTCGGTCTTGTCCCAGACGTCCAGGGGCGGAACTGTTTCTCCTGGAACTGAGGTATCAGTATCACCTTGAAAACGCCAATGCCCGTTCAAACAGATTTCCTGTCGCAACGGCTCTTCATACCGGGAGACCAATCCTGCCTGTGGCGCAAAGGCGCGGTCGAAGTGAACGCCGTCCGCTTGTGCGGACAAAGCGACCCCTAGAAAAACCAAAGATCCGGCCAACGGCCCCAAACATTTCATTTCAATTATTTCAATTGTGCCCGTTCGTCCTGTTCCAGCAAATTTCGCGCGGGCATCTGCCGCGTGAAGGGAATTTCTCCGCGCAACATCTTTCCAGCTTCGCCGGTCAGCCAGAGATAATAATCCGACGGCAAACCCTCATACGTGCACAACTTCGGGCCCACCGGTGGGTTGTTGGAACATTTGAAAATAGCGGTCCCCTCATCCATTTCATCGAACATGGCGACATAGAGCATGCTGGCTTTGGCATCAATGGCGCCGCTGATCAGGCTCCAGTAAAATCTGCCCTTCTGGCGCGGAATTTGATTGAGCGGATAAATCATATCATTGTCGCCGCTGCCGTGATTGTGCATGTTATACCAACTAAATCCGGGATAGACACAGGGGGCATAAGCCACTCGATGCCTGTCGCACCAGGCAATGTCCGACTTTACCTCCGCTTCGTAGCGCGTCGAGTCGAAGAATTGCAGAAGCGGCGTGAATCGCTGGACCATCCACGGCATAACGATGTCCGCCGACTCAATCAGCTTGTGCAAATAAGGGTCAGGCAGGCAATCAATGTCGAGGTCACGAAAACAGGTCGGCACACCCAGCATCACGGCGCACCCGCCGTATTGCGGGTCGTGTTTGAGAAAATCAATTACCTTGTCAATGCCGACGTCGCGGATGTTGTAGCCACGGTCAGGAAAGCCCAACCCCCAGATCGCCACGACCGGTCTGCCGTGATAATAAAGATAATTGTTCGTGGGCTGCGACGTGATTTTTAATTCGTCGACCAGTTCCTTCCAATCCTGAATGATGGCGGCGCAGTCTTCGCCGTGGTTCCGAAGGCCCGAAAGGTCGTACATGACGGCAATTGCCCGGCCATACTTCTGTGAAGATTTAATCGCATGTTCCAGAACCACGCGGCTTTGCAGCCGTTCCGGGCGAGTCCGCAGGCCGCCGTAGAATCGTTGCACAAAGACGCCGTCGATCCCATAATCGTGCATCCACTTGAAATGCAAATCGGTTGTACTCTGATCAAAGGAACTGAATATCCGCGCTGTCGTTCCATCTTTGTTAGTGAGCGCGGTTGGATACGTCTTTTCATATTCCGACACGTCGGGCCAAAAATCCGGATGAATGGTCGCGGCACTTAACGGCCCGTCCTCGCTGTAATGGGACCAGCCATTTCCGGAACCGTCGCCGTCCGCCCGAAACCAGCCCTGATAGCCGCACATCACCAACCCGCCGCAGGAAGGATACCGTGACGTTGAACTGTGTTTGCTGCCGGCTTCCGCGGCAACCGAATAGCAGCCGGCAAAAAGCGCAGCAGACAAAAGAAGCGCGATACAAAAATATTTTTTCGGGACAGATCGCTTTATTAACACACAAACCAGGACTGCATTTATTTCGTTCATATTCTTCGGAAGAATTTAACCGTTCACGGCAAGGGACGGTATCCCCGTTATTGGGTTACAAGCTATCCTCACTTTCGAGGATAGCGGAAAAGCCCGCCGTGCATGTAAAGTTTTAAGCATGAAACCCGCGCACAATTCCTTATATGATGGAAATCCCGTCATCTGCGCAATGTTCTCGTGGTGCCCCAATCAACTGACAAATTCAACTAAAATATGAAAAAGCAGAAGCGTAACCAAAGCAACGTTGAGACCTTCAGAAAAACACAAAAGGGTTTTGCGAAATTGTTGCCGACCGTATTCCTAATGAGCGTCATGGCGGCCCACGCGCAGACGACCGCATTTTGGAACCCGCAACAGGCCAATAAGGCCTCTGATGGCAGCGGGAATTGGGACGATACGACTGTATCCAATTGGTGGAATGGCAGTTCAAACGTGATTTGGTCTGCCGGCGTCGTGACCAACGCCGTGATCGGGGCGGGCGTGCCTGGCACATACAATATCACGAATATAGGCACAATTAACGCTTTGACTGTGACGTTTAGCAATGCCAACGGATACACTGTCAGCGGCAGCCAATTGACGGTAAACGCGGCAAACCTGGCGCCCGCAATTATTTCGCTTCCAAATTCGACAAATACCATTGCGTCGATTTTCAAGACCGGCAACGGCGGTGACATTACCAATGCGCCCAACAGTGAATTGATCCTAAGTGGCGGCGGCTCCTCGATTAGTAACCCGCGTTTTGAGGGACAATCGAATATTAACAGCACTGTTGTGCTAAATGGCGGAACCTATGCCGCGGGTGTTGGGACCATGCAGGTATCCGGCATCACGCTGGATGTTACGAATGGCACGGTCGTCAATGGCGGCGGGCGCGTTGACCTTGGCAGAAATCAGGTAGCGGGTCAAAGCACGGCCCAGGCGGCCTGTACGATCAACGTGTTCAACGGCCAATTCAACGCAAACACGTCGAGTGGAAATAATTCGGGAAATCACCTTCAGATTTCTCGAGCAGCTCCGGCGATTCTCAATGTTTATCCCGGGGGTCTTGTTACGACACTTGTTTATTCCGGGATAACAACTCCGAATTCGAGCCCTTCGGGAAATCTGCGTATTGTTCCGGATTCGGGCAGCCAGGGAACCCTCAACGTCCTCGGCGGCACTGTTCTTGTAGGCCTTGGCGCGGCGGGAAGTTATGGCACGGCTGGAAGTTATTCAATCGCCCTGACAGAGTTGACAATGTGGGATACAGGCCCCGGCGTCAGCGCATCTTCACGCGCGATATTGAATATGACGGGCGGCTCGATAACTGCGAACGAAATCCTTTTGACCGAACCGGCCAGCGGCATTACCTCAAATCCGACCAATGGAATCAACATCACGGGCGGCACGCTGTATGTGGGCACTCCCAATATCAGTTTTCCTTCCGGGGGTCTCGGCGCAAACTTCTTCTTTAATCTTTCCGGCGGCACTATTGCCACGATACAAAATTGGTCGCCGGCTTGCAGTGCGCCCATCAATCTGACAAATGTGAATGGCAACATCACTTTCCAAACGGCGGATATCAATGGCAGTCCCTTTAACATGGCTTTTTCCGGGGCTCTTACGGGCCAGGGCGGTTTCAATTTGATTGGCGGTGGCGCGCTCACTCTGAGTGGGGCCAATAACTACAGTGGAGCCACGGTTATCAGCAACGGAACATTGGCCGTTCAAACGCCCAACTCGCCGGCGAGCGGCCCTGTTACCCTCGAGGGCGCTTCGCTTGCCACCGGCCTTCCGGTGAATTCGATTCAACCATTAGGAGGCGGACGGTCATGGACCCTGAATGGCAATTTGACCTATGATACCGGTGTACCGACGGCTGATTTTAACTTCACCAGCTTTGAGCCAGGCACGACCGTGGCGGCGATACAGGTCAACGGAAATTTGGATTTTAATGTAACGCCCCAGGTCACCGTGGAAGGCAGTGATATTCCTGACGGCTCGTATCCGCTGATCCATTACACAGGCACGCTTTCCGGCACACCTCCTTCAACCGTTGTTCTTTCGGGCAGCGCCACTGCCGGATACATTCAAAATAATACTGCCACTAAAACCGTTAACCTTGTCATTACTGGCTCGACCGTTGTAAGCCCGATTACGTGGGCGGTTGGGAATGGTACCTGGAACACGACTACGCCAAATTGGGATGCCAACGGCGCCAGTGTTGATTACAGCGACCCGGACCCTGTGACGTTTAACGACACCGCCAGCGGGCCGTTCCCAATCGCGGTCTCGGTTGCCAGTGGTTTAGTCGTTAACCCTGGAAGCATAATGGTTTCCGCGGCCAATAACTACGCGATTACTGGCCCCGGCTCCATTGGCGGAAGTGGAAAGCTAACCAAATCGGGCGCTGGCACATTGACGCTTTCGGGCACGAATACCTATAGCGGCGGCACAACAATTGTCGGCGGCGCTTTGAACATCAATTACGGCGGCAATGGCGTTAACAATTCGGCCATCGGCACGGGGCCGTTAACGCTCGATGCAGGGGCGCAATTTGGCAATTCCAGCGGTCAATCAATCACACTGCTCACGCCAATAACGGAAAATTGGAATGGCGACTCCTTGACGTTCCTGGGCACAAACAACCTCAACCTTGGCACCGGCCCGGTCACATTGGGCAGCGCACTGGTTCAATTGGACGTCGTGACCAATGATCTGGAAATCGACGGCCAGATCGGTGATGGCGGCCTTCTCTACGGAATAGAGAAATTGGGCGACGGCAGTTTGACACTCTCAAATGCGAACACATTTAGCGGGGACATGATTGTCGCGGGCGGCACGTTGAATATAAACACCGCCGGCGCCGTCGGACAGGGCACGCTTGTGTTGGGGGATTCAGCAACAATAGATAACCAAAGCGGGGCGCCTATAACGCTTAACCCGGGCCCAGGCGCGATCACCATGTCGAGCTTCACCTTCCTCGGCACGACGAATTTGGACCTCGGCTCCGCGACGATCACGGTTGAAAACGGAACGATTCTGAATGTGAGCAATAATACTTTGACGGTTGATGGCAGTCTAAACGGCTCAAGCTCGGGCATAACAAAGAATGGTCCAGGTGCTTTCACCATCGATGGAAGCGGGAGCAGCGGCAGCGTGAGTTTTACAATCAACGGCGGCACAGTCAATGCCGACAGAGGTTCCGGCACACCTGCTTTTGGCGTTCAACAGGCAATTACAATTAATACCAACGGCGCATTGGTTGTTCTAAATCCTACCGGGGACCAGTTTAACCAAAATATTCTGACGCTAAACGGCGGGCTTCTGGAGTTGAACGGAGATAGCGGAGAGACGCTTAACGGGATTACCTTCAACTCCGGCACGCTGAGCGAGAGCAGCCCGACAACCGCGCAATTAAATCTTACAGCCGGCGATACCGTGGCATTGGGCGGAGTCGCTAATTTTGATGTCACGAACGGCGGAAGCCTCATCATAAACGGAATTGTTACCAGCACCAATTCGCAGGTGGTTTTGCTCAAGACCGGGGGCGGCGTCCTGACCCTGGCAACGAACATGAGCTATCTGGGAAATACGACGATCAGCAACGGCACGTTGAGCATTACCTATCCGGATCTTCAAACCAATGGAACGGTTACAATCGACACCGGCGCCGTGTTGAATCTGGATTTCACAAACGACGCGACGAACATAGTGGGCGGGCTTGTTTTAAACGGCACCGCCGCGGCGGCAGGCATCCATAATGCGACCACCGATCCCACGTACCTCACCGGCATTGGAACGCTGCTGGTGATTCCCCCGGTCAACTTCAATCTCGGGACGATTCAGTTCAATGTGTCCGGAACTACATTGAACCTCGCATGGCCGGCCAACCCTGGTTGGTCGCTGCAGGTTCAGACCAATTCCTTCCATACAGGAATTGGAGCCAATTGGGTTACTGTTCCAGGCTCGGTTTCCGTTACGAACCTGGCGGTTCCCATGAACCCGACCAACGGAGCGACGTTCTACCGACTAATGTATAATCCGTAACACCACACATGTAGAAAAACAGCGCCGCCGGGCTGCCATGCCGGCGGCGCAACAATGCAGATATGAAAATGGATAAGAGAGACGTTAGAGAGGGATTCACGCTCATCGAATTGTTGGTGGTCATTGCGATCATTGCAATTCTCGCTTCAATACTGTTGCCAGTGTTGTCCGCGGCGCAGAAAAAAGCACAGGAAACATTTTGTCTAAACAGCCTTAAGCAGCTTGGAACAGGGTTCGTCATTTATGTAGGCGACAATAATGACATTATGCCTTCAGACGCGTCGCATGGCGCGGGATATCACACTGAGGACTGGATTTATTGGCAGGGCGGAAGCGGGTTGCTCTCGCCACCGGTGGGGAGCCAGACGGCGTCACCGGCGTTTCAAAAAGGCCAAATCGCGCAGACGGTCAGATATTCCAATACAAACGAAGTCAATTCTCTTTTTCGTTGTCCGTCGGATTTGAGCGATGCCGGACGCATCGCATATACGGGATGGGGCGGGATACCTCCATTGATTTACCGATATAGCTATTCCGTAAACGGCCAGGGCGACCCCAGCAGCGGAAGTTCGACAAATATCGGAGTCGCGTCATCATGGAACGGTCCTACCAGCGCCCCCTGGGTACCAGGCAAGGTTTCCAGGGTCCATCATCCCGGCAACATCGTGATGATTTTTGAGGAACCAACCGACCGAAGTCCCATTGAAATGCCGTCGACTTTCCTTCCCAGCGGCACAATAATAGACGACGGCCGCTGGGCAGCGGGCGCCAACACCATTACGACGCGTCATGATAAAAAAGGCAACGTTACCTTTGTTGACGGACATTCCCAACGGGAAGATTATGCGTTTGTAGCCCAATCGCAGAATGTAAATCCAAGCCAGTAGCGTTGTCAGAACCGCTGTCGACCATCCCTGACATGGCGGGCCTTTTTTAGTGAGAACAGATGTAAAAACGCGCCAGCGGTATCCAGTGCCAGGGAAAAGGCTTGATGGTATAGTATCGACCATCGAATTGCCGATAATCAAAATGTCACCGTTTCGAAATTTCCGCATTTTGAGTCCCGTCCTTTGGTTTGTTATTATTTCCGTCACGTTGCTATCTGCGTCGGCAGTTGACGGGCAAACGTTGACGTGGAATCCGGCGCAGAACACCGGCGGCCCATCCGATGGCACAGGCTCATGGCTGGCTTCCCAGGTATGGTGGAACGGAACGGCCAATGTGAATGGTGTCTGGTCCGGAGCCACACCCAATGGGGCCATTTTTGGGGCAGGAACTCCAGGCAATTACACGGTCACACTGCCTTCAGCCGTGACCGCGTCCAACATTACCTTCACCACTTCCGGGTATATGTTGTCCGGAAGTCCCCTGACAATAACTGCCGCGGGAGGCGCGACGGGAATCGCAGTTGCCGCAGGCGTGACCAGCCAGATTGCGGTGCTCATGACCAATTCTCCAGGATGGGAAATTGTGCTGGCCGCAAACAGCCAAGTGACGCTCAGTGGCGGAATGACGGGCACGTCAGGCAATCCGAGCGTGGTGGGAAACAATCTTTCGTCCAGCACGATCAATATCACCAACGGCGCCTACAACGCGCCGGGAACTTTGGATATAAGCGGTGTCACTATAAATATATCCAGCGGCAACACGTTTGTTGACAGCAACAGCCGTATCGATATCGGGAGAAATACCGGAGCAACGATAAACGTCAGCAACTACGGGCAATTGAACGCCGATACGGGCATCCAGAATGATCCCAATGCAAATCTTCAGATTTCGCGCGGCCAGCCGGGAACTCTCAATGTTCAAAGCGATGGCATCGTCAGCACAACCTGTAACAACACCAATCCTGGCGGCAATCTCGTGGTGCTTCCGGATTCAAGCAGCCAGGCCGTCTTGAATGTATTCCCGGGTGGGATAATCAATATCGGGACCGGTCCAAACGGTACACCGGGAGTTAATAGTTCCAATTTACGCTCTCTCGTCATCCTGGGCGGTAACAATAGCACCTCAAACACTACCTTCTCGTCCAGCGCATCGGGCATCGTCAATATTTCCGGTGGAACGGTTACAGCGCTGGGAATCCAGTTCGGCAGTCCGGGGGGCATCTACACTGCCAATCCCACGACTCAATTCAACCTCACGAATGGGATGGTTTACCTCGGAAATGGGGGGATCAATCCCGGGCCAAATGTGACAGGATTTGTGTCGCCGACGATCTCGCTTTTCGGTGGGACATTGGGAGCGGTCGCCAACTGGTCTTCGCCTATGGCTATGTCTTTGGTGAATGATGGAACCGTAACTTTTCAGACTGCCGATGCAAATGGCAATGCGGCGAATGTAATTTTGTCGGGCGTCCTTTCGGGCAATGGCTCTCTCAATAAAACAGGAGCCGGAACCTTGACTGTACTGGCAACGAACACTTATACGGGTGCAACGACCGTCAATTCCGGTTCCTTGATTTTGACAACCGCCAGCACCGGGGCCGGAGCTTACGTCGTGGGCAGCAACGCGGTATTGAACCTGCAAGCAGCGAGCCTGGGTTCTTCCTTAACTGTGTCTTCATTGACCCTCAGCGATGGAGCCATTCTGACGTTGAGTCCGAACACCTTTGGGAATCTGACGGCTCCGCTAATTAACGTCGCCAGCGCATTGAATCCTGCGTCCACCGTCACGATTAATTTCAACGCCAGCAACCTCCCGTATGGTCAATTCCCCTTGGTAAAGTATGGTTCCCTGGGTGGTGCCGGCTTCAGTGCCTTCGCGCTCGGATCAGTCACGCTTCCTCCGGGGTCGGCCGTCACTGCCGCGCTGGTAAATGATACCGCCAACCAAAGTATCGATATAAGCACGACCGCAAGCGCCGCGCCGGCTCTTAAATGGGATGGGACCGTGAATGGCAATTGGGACATTGGTATCACGCCGAATTGGCAAACCAACTCTTATTACACCCAGAGCAACGGCGTCGGGCCGCAGGTCATTTTCGACGACACGGCGCACGGTCCGAATACCACCGTGATGTTGAATACCGCGGTGGCTCCCGCCGAGATAACGGTTAGCAATTCGATTTTAAATTACAGCATCAACGGCGCCGGCGGGATCGCGGGAAGCGGCAGTCTTTTGAAGGACGGTGCCGGAGTATTCACTCTGGGCTGTG
This sequence comes from uncultured Verrucomicrobiae bacterium, assembly GCA_963845665.1. Classification (GTDB taxonomy): domain Bacteria; phylum Verrucomicrobiota; class Verrucomicrobiia; order Limisphaerales; family UBA11358; genus UBA11358. Next base: position 3,229,186 of record CAWJTA010000002.1, on the reverse strand, counting down.
CCAACACCTACCAGGGAGGAACGACCATCAATCACGGAACATTGGTTTTGGGGCCGACAAATAACGCAACTATGGCCTACAGCGTTAATGGCGGTACTCTGAGCCTGGCGTTGCCGGCCCGCAACATGTCGCTGCCGATGACCGGGCTGACCTTCGGCGCCAATAGCCCGCAACTAAGCTTCAATCTGGGAAATTTGGCTAACATCGGCGCGCCGGCAATTAATGTCGGCGGCAACCTGACGATGAACGGCAACGTGGTGGTCAATGTGACAAACACTCCGCCTACGGCTGCTGAGGTGCTCCTTCAATACAGCGGGACCCGTAGCGGCTCTGGAAGTTTTGTGGCGGGGGCGGTGCCTGCGGGCGCGACGATCGTGGACAACGCCGCGAGTCACCAGGTCCAAATGGTTTATCAACTTGGGCCGCGCGTGGTCGTGCCGGTATATAACACGAACGAAAGTATCGTCGCCGTGACCACGCCTCAGGAATATGGCGCCGTGGGTGATGGGGTTACGGATGACAGCGCGGCTTTCCAACGCGCTATTAACGCAGTGTTTAATTCCGGCGGCCACGGCGGTGGAGTCATCTACGTTCCTCCCGCGCAATATGCGTTCTACACGAATATTACGGTGCCCACCGGCGTGACCCTTCATGGGGACTGGACCGATTGGACCAGGGGAACCAACGGACTTGTGGGAACCACTTTTGATGTTTATTACGGTGCGGGTCTGACGAATGCAGTGCCCTTTATCAATACTTCCATTTCTGCGTCCCTGCGTGACATCAACATTTGGTATCCCAATCAAAATCCGTCAAACATTGCCGGCTATCCGTTTGCAATCGAGGCGGCCAGCGATGTGGTGGTGCAGAACGTTGTCCTCGTGAACGCGTATCAGGGAATTTTGTGCAACGGTTCTGAATTCATTTTGTCGTCGGTCATCGGCACGCCTCTGTTCATGGGCATTTCCACGACGGGTACCATTGCCGATATTTCTCAGACTGAAGACATCAGGTTTTCTCCGGCGATTTGGCCGGCGTCGTTGTTGCCCAACGCGCCTGCGACAGGCGGGCCTTATGCGACGTGGATGCGGACTTACGGCACCGGGATGCAGGTGTTTCGATTGGACGGTTTGATTAACGTCAACACCTGGATCAGTGGTTACAATGTGGGTCTGGATTTTGAGCTGAACTCAGGAGGCCAGGCGGGCTGCGCCTTTTACAACGGATCGGTCACGAATTGCGCCACAGCCATGCTGGCGCAGGAAATGCAAACGGCCGAGGGTTTGGAGGTCTCAGATTTTACTCTCGACGGTGACATCGCCATCAACCGGACCCACGCAACGAATGACGCGGCGGCTGAATTTGACAATTGCCAAATCATTGGGCGCAATGGCACTGCCGTTTCCTGCCTGGGTGCCAATTGGCAATCCAGCATGTCCTTCCAAAATTGTACCATTTCGAACGCACTGAATTTGGCCGGACCGGGTGTATTTAACCTGGTGAACTGCCATCTGCAGGGCACCCCCCAATGTGTCATGAGCGCAACAGCGAACAGGGTGGCATTCACGGGTTGTTCGTTCGCTCCATCGCAAAAGATCATCAATAACGGAAATGCCGGCAATTTATTGATCGATTCGCGCGGCGCTATTTCCAGTCCCCTGCCGGTCTTTGATTGGACCAATGTGATTTCTGACTTTTCCAGCCGCCGGCCTGGCAAAACGAATCTCTTTATTGCCACCAGTTATGGCGCAACCGGCAACGGCGTTACCGATGATTCTGCGGCAATCCAGTCTGCCCTGACGGCAGCTGGGACAAATGGCGGTGGCATTGTCTATCTTCCGCCCGGCCAATATCACCTAACCAATACCCTTGACGTGCCGAGCGGCGTGGAATTGCGTGGCACCTACGAATTGCGGCATAGCCCATGGCCGGGATCTGATGGCATAGCCAAAGGAGCGATTCTCCAACCCTACGGCGGACAGGGAACAACCAACGGTCCACCCGCTATTGCCCTGGAACCCAATGCCGGATTGGTCGGAATGACGATCAGCTACGAAAGCCAATGGACCAATTGTTTTCCCTTCCCTCCTGCCATACAGGGCCGCGGTCCCGATATCTATATGATCGGTGTGCAATGTCCCAACCCATATTACTTCGTTGACCTGGACACATACACGTGCACCAACCATTTCATTGACATGCTCGACGGCTGGGCGCTCAAAACGGGTGTCCGAATCGGCAACGGTTCGTCAGGAACCATTGCTGACTGCCATGCCAATTGGACATTTTGGATTGATAATTTTGCTTCACCGCATTCCTTGCAAAACGCGGATCAACCGCCGGTGAACGCCTTCGTGATGAGCAATTTGCAATACTATGTGCTTGGCAACTGCTCGGAATTGTTCGTTAAGGACTTCTCCATCATTGAAAACATGTTCATGCATTGCAGTTCTGAGAACGGCGCCGGCCCCACGGTGACCGGCATCAGCGCCATGTGTGATGACAGCTATCAATGTTTCGTTTTTGATTCCTCCGCGCCCTGCACATTCAATGATGTTAACCCGGAATGGCTGGTTTCCTTGAACGGCGGATATCCAGGCTTGACCAACCAGGCGATTATCCTGACCACAACCAATTTCCAAGGCACGGTGCGGCTATTCAATTCACCGATATGGGGTTCTCACAATAACGATTACATAGTCAATGGCGGGGACGTGGACGTGGAATTGGCGCATCTGTGGCAATATGCTGATGCAGGAACGAAGGTCAACGGGGGCGCATTCAATTTAATTAATTGCGGGGCATTTAACGTAGTGGATGGCGGAAGTGGTTCGCCGGTTTATAATTTGACGTTTGGCACAAATGCTGGAACCAGCGGCATCACGAATCAAGTCATCGGATGTTTCTCTTATTCCGGCTGGAATGTGGCTGATAATAATGTGACAAACCCGCTCGATGTTTGGATGGACTATGCCATTTCAAATAACGGCGTGCTGAACTTTGGGCCAGTGATCATTGGCGACGTTTATCCGGATGGTTTGTACCAATTCGAATCGGCGCCGGCGCTGAGTTTCATGACCTATTCACCCAACGGCATAAACCCTTCCGAAATTAACGTGACTTTAACCCAGACCAATCTTCTGGGCGTTGGGCACGCCGTGACCTATACCACGGCCAATGGATTGACGGTATCGGGAATAAATGCCATCAGCGTGATCGCCCCGCTGGTGACCAACATGGTATATAACGCAATAATTCAGGTCACAGACGAAAAAGGCAATGCGGCAACGAATTCGCTCTCATTTGATACCGTCGCTCCGGCCTCGATTTTCGAAGCGGAGGATTTTGATTACAATGGCGGCGATTACATTGCCAATTCTTCGCCCGATGCGTACGCAAGCCTTTTCGGTGTCGCCGGCATCGATTACTCCAATGGTATTTCCGGACAAGGCAGCACCGGTTACCGTCCACAAGGGTTGGAGACAGAAACGGCCGGCGACACGTTGCGGGCATCGTACGATGGCCTTGCCGATTACGATGTAGGCTTTGCAAATGTGGGGAATTGGGGAAACTATACCCGACCGTTTCCTGCGGGCAGTTATTACGTCTGCATCCGTGTCGCCAGCCCAAATCCGGCCCAAACCCAGGCCATTGGCATGTCGGAGGTGACCGGGGGTTGGGGCACTTCGTCGCAAACGACCTCGAGCATTGGAACGTTTTCGGTTCCAGACACAGGAAGTTGGCAAACCTACTCCTGGATGCCTTTACTGAGCAGCAATGGCCAGCCATTTGTGTTTCAGGGTGGGTCGGTGGAGACGTTACGCGCCACACAACTGAAAGGCGGATACAATGTGAATTATTACATGCTGGTGTCCACTAATGCGGCGTTAAATCCGCCGGAAGCCCCGGCGATTTTGCATCTGTCGGCGGTTCAGCCGCCGAACATCGGGGGCATAACAATTGCCTGGCGAGGCAACATCACGGACAGCGCCACCAACTTATATTGGACCCCAAATCTGGCGCCGCCAGTGACGTGGACTCGGTTGACGAATGCACCAACCTTTGCCAATGGTCAATGGGCGGTTGCATTGCCAACGGGCACTAACAGCGCCGGGTTTTACCGATTACAATAACAACGCCGGCAGCATGCCGTAAAAACTCTCATTATTCGTCTCCAACCTCAATTGATCGCGACTTCAGTACGAAGCGGATTCAAAACCGCAACCTTTTGCGGGCTTTATTCGCCCCGTTATTTTTCGATTTCCTCGGCATCGGCAATCCACTATACAATTACCGGTTAATGCCAAAAACATGCAAATGGATGGGTATCCTGGTCGTCGCCCTGGTTGTTTTGTGGGGGAATTGTTTCTCTCGGGCGGAAGACTTTGATCAACCAACCAATTCGATTCTGATCCAATCGATCAGTGTGGATGGCAAGGCCGTTCGATTTCGGCAAAACGGGAGCGTAAGCCTGGGATCATCACCCAAAGCGGTTTCGTTTGCTGTCGAGCCAAATGGTGGCGCGCGGAAGGCGCCTGTTCGGCTCCGCTACCGGCTGGAAGGGCACGAGAGCGAATGGCATGACCGCTGGGGCGAAATGGGGTTGACGATCCGTTTCTTTGACAATTTAGGCGATATTCTTAGCGACCAAACCTTTTGGGTTCATGATGAAAGCGTTGGCTGGACCGGATCGTTTGTCACATCTCCTTTGATCCACCGCCGGGAGACGCTGGTCGTGCCGCCGCACGCAGACAAAATCATGGCCGTCATCACTTCCGCAGGCCCTGCAGATACGGTGGGCACTTACGTGGTCGCGGACCTGACTCTATCCAAAATTTCCAGCAACGCCCTGCCCGTCATCCTAATGCACTCGCCCTTTGACCAACCTCACGCTTCCATAACAAAACAAGGGCCGGAAGGATGGCTGCGCGACGGCACTCATCCCACAATGGCCCAGATCGTGGGAATAGGCCAGGGCCGCGCGACGGAAGCGTTTGCAATCATTGATGATGATTCCATCGGTCACGCCGAGTGGCGTAATGACGTCGCAACAGCTCCGACGGTTTCGCCGGGGGACCAAATCGCTGTGGAATGGAACGAAATGTACAGCGTCGGCAGCGGAAAAGGCTTCGAGGCAGACTACGGCAAATTGTCGGCCGGCCGTTACAAATTCCGCGTGGAAGGGATCGATCTTCTCGGAAATCCGACCGGGACTGAAACATCGCTGGTCTTGTTTGTGCCGCCGCCGTTATGGAAGTTGCCCTGGTTCTGGGTATCGATATTCGTAGGCGGTATGACCATGACCATTGTCACAAACCGCTATGTTGTCTGGCGTCGAATGCAGACGGAAATGGCTCGGCTCAGGAACCAGCGCGTGATCGAGGGAGAGCGGCTGCGTATCGCCCGCGACATTCACGACGATCTGGGCGCGCGCGTTACCCAAATTTCCCTGCTGAGCGCGATGGCCGGCGACAATCCGAAAATTCAGCAGGAGGCACGGGAGGAGTTTACCGAGATTTCCCGAATATCAAGAGACTTGATTTCCGCGCTCTACGAAACGGTGTGGGCGGTCAATCCGGAACATGACAATCTGGAGGCGCTGGGAAACCGTATTTGCCAGATGGTCACCAAATTGGGCGAGAGCGCCGGATTTCATTGCCGTTTTATTATCGAACGCCTGCCGCGTGATGTGGAAGTGCCCAGTCAAACGCGGCACAGCATCAGCATGGCGGCCAAAGAAGCCGTGCACAATGTCATCAAACACGCCGCGGCGTCCCTGGTCACCATTCATATAACGTTCTCTCTGGACTTGTTTACAATTTCGATTCAGGATAACGGACGCGGTTTTCAAATCGGCGACAATCATCGTGGAAGCGGCTTGCGCAACATGGATCAACGCTTAAAAGACATGGGGGGAACGTGCACCATCAGCAGCCGGGTTGGAGGTGGCACAGAGGTGGTTCTGCAATTGAATGTCCGTCAACCGACCCGTCCGGTCGGCCCTTTATGAGATAATATGTATGAGAAAGTCAGTAATAGTGGTTGAGGACGACAGAGGCTTGAGGGAACAACTCGTCAAAATTATCAAAGGCGCCTCGGACATTAACTGCGTGGGCTCCTATTCCTCTGCGGAAGATGCCTTGCCGGAAATTCTGTCGAACAAACCCGATGTCGTGCTCATGGATATCAAGTTGCCGCGCATGTCGGGCATTGATTGCGTCACCGAAATAAAACGAACCAGTCCGGGCATTCAGGTGATCATGGTTACCGTCTATGAAGACAGCGAATACATTTTCCGCGCGCTAAAAGCGGGGGCCAGCGGATACCTGGTCAAATCCGGCCCGCCGAAGCAACTATTGGAAGCGATTCGCGACGTTCACAGCGGCGGTTCGCCTATGTCCAGCCACATTGCCCGCAAAGTCGTGGACCATTTTCATTTGCTGGGGCCCTCTTCCGTGCAGGGGGAAAACTTAAGCCCCCGCGAACGCGAGGTGCTCGACCTGCTCGCCGCAGGATTGCTCTACAAGGAAATTGCCAGCCAGCTCAACATCAGCATTACCACTGTGCGGACACACGTCATCAATATTTGTGAAAAGCTGCACGTTCGCAACCGGGTTGAAGCGGTCGCCAAGGTTCAATCGAGATACTGAGACGGCGATCGAATCATTGGAGGCCAGGGCGATTGTTTATTCCCGATGGTTTTGACTTGCAATTCCTTCAATATGCGGGCGGCCTCACGACTTCAAATACAAGGTCCTTCCCCTTCGTTTGGTCGCCCCCATCGTCTTTCAATTCAGGACCGATGCTGTAAAGTACGTAGCCTGCGCCCTGTATCCGATAACGCAGCGGATTGCCATCAAAAGGGTCCAACAACGGCGCGTCCAAATAAGTCGGAACCAACTCGGATAAGCCATCCGGGTAGCGGTTGCCGTGCGAGGCGCGAAATTGTTCCAGTGCGATGGCGGTCATTGCCAGCCGCAGATAGGTGACACCGCTTGCCTGCCGGATGGCCAAATTACTAAGTTCAGCCAGGTAGCTTGCACTCAGCAGGAGTCCCTGGTTCCGCGCTTCGGACACGTGCTCCTGGATCAAATCGCCGAAATTCTTCACGCGATCAGGAAAAGCACCCTGGCTGGCGGTGATGAGCTCTTGAAAAGTGGACCCCGCGTACTCTTGTTCCGCGCGTAGGTTCGGGTTCCCTTTCACATATTCAATCAGGCGCCGAGTCTTTGCGTCCGCCTGGCCACGTGAACCGGTTTCGCTCAAAGAACCAAGCAATTGATTTCGATCATTCAACAAAGCCAGTTGCATGACCTTTTCGCCCACCAGGGCACGGTAAAAACCTTCGCCGCTGGCGTCGTAGTCCTCCATCTCATGAAACATTTTACCGAGCGTGCTCAACGATTCGGGCGGCAAGGTCGTGCGATTCACCGATTGGTTCAATGCGGCTACCGCAAACGCAATGCCGGCGGTGCGCACCAATTGCGAGATTATGAGCGGTTCGGCTTTTAATGAGCGCGCCAGCGCCAATGCCGTTGCCACGTCGTCCCCGGCCTTTTTCCCGTCGCTGTTCTCAGCATCCAAAATGACCGCCATTTCGCAAAGCTTGCTGCCAGTATTGACACCCTGCAGATGCGGCAGCCCTGCAATTCTGGTAAAATCTACCGGATAACGGCTTTGTTCGTATTGCGCGCCCTGGGAAAAATATTGGAGCGCGTCCTGATTGCGTTGCAGGAAGGCGGCCAACTCGATTTTCTCCGCCGGCGACAGCGGCACCCATGCATCGGGCGGCGGCAGCTTGCCTAAAATTGGCAAGTTGGCGTTTTGGCTGACGCCGGCAATGTGCATTGCGTTCACGCCCTGCAAAATGAACGTGGCGGCATTCTGTCCCGCAGGCGGCTCCACATACCATGCATTTAGTTCCTCCAGGGTTTCCGGCAACACTCCCGCCGCCAAATAAACCGGTTTCGGGGAATGCATTTCCCCAACCACGACTGTGGCCGTTCCCGTTGCTGCAATGATTCCAATGCCGATGGCAATTGCCGTCTTTGCTTTTGTCCATGCCATGATTTTCAATGCTCCTTTCACGAGGGTTAAGGTTGAAGTGGAAGCCGCCGCGCCCTTCGCCAGGGCGCCAGCCGTAACCGATTGCGCCAATGCCGGAGGCGCGGCCTGGAGGGAATTGGACGAAAGCGCTCCCGCGATGATAGTGGTCGTCGAATGCAACCCCCGTCTGGCGAAAAGGCGCCTCAATTTTTCCAGCGCCCGGCTGACGCGCCGTTGCGCCACACCTTCTGTAATGCCCAGGGCGGCGCCGACTTCCGCCAGCCTCAGGTTTTGGAAATAGCGCAGCACCAGCGTGTCGCGGTCGTTTGCCCCCAGGCCCGCCATTGCATCCTCCAGCATCGGCGATAGTTCGCGCCAGAATGCGTCCGGCGCAGCTTCGTTCTCAGTCGATTGCATGAATGCCTCCTGTTCGTGGCGAATGCGGCGCATTTCCGCGCGGTTAGCATTGGCTGCCGCAAGCCGCGCTGTGTGATAAAGCCAGCCGGGCAGCACCGTTTTCCGCCCGAGCGAATCAGCCTTGCGCGCCAGGATAATAAAGACTGCCTGCGTGATGTCCTCTGCCTGTTGCGGATTGCCGGTTTTTCGGAACGCCACGGAATAGACCAGGCTGATATGCCGCTTTACCAACTCCGCGAAGGCCTCTTCGGACTGATTCCGGGCGAATTGCTCCAGCAGTATGGCGTCCGGTGCATCATTCATTCACCTCCTATATGTGCGGCCAATCGGAAAACCAGACAACGATTTTTATCGCGCCTCTTTCGGCACTCGCTTGCGACAGTCAAGCAAACAGCTTTTGACACAGTATCAGCCGCCCTGCCCTCTTTCACTATTCGCTTTTAATTTTTAATTGGCGTTCAGCGTCCCGCTGTGCATCCAGATCTTCCGGGCTCGATGGCTTGAGCGCGCAACAGATCCTCAGTTCGGCAAACTCGAGCTTTTTCTCGCCCAGCGCGTCATAAGCCATGGCCAGGCCAGAATGGTAGAGAATTCGGTTCGGAGCCAAATCGCATGCTTTTTTGAAGTACGCCACGGCGTTCTGGTAACTGGCGTTGGGAAGGCCGCCGTAAATGACTTTTACATAGGCCCGCGAGAACAGTCCGACGTTGGCGATGCCATAGTTCCATCGTCCGAGGAGGTAATACGCAACATTCTGTTTCGGATCCAGGGCGATCGCCTTTTCCGCTTCCTGCTTGAACAATCGGGAATACGCGAGTTCAGTTTTTATATCGGTTAACGCGCAGCTTTTGGCGTAACAGACGGCAATCGAAGTGTGCGCCGTGGCATTCGTTGGAACGAGGAGCGCCGCTTTTTGCGCGCATTCCAGCGCGCGAGCCACCAGGTTTTTCTGAACTGCTGTCGAATCGGTCAGCGATGCAAGGTCGCAATAATGCCGGGACAGCACACACAAATTCGCCGCGTTGCTTGTCACCATGGGCCGTGTCGCGTCATAAATGGCCGCCGCCCGCGCAACGTCGCCGCTTTTTTCCGCCCCGGCCGCCGCCCTCAGCGAATTCGTAAATGCGGTGCCATCTGCCATCGCGCTACCGGCAATGAACAGACAAGCAAACACAAAGCCGGCCGCCACAGTTGGTAGTATCTTTGGCACGACAACAATCTTAGCGTTTTCAGGAATTACGCGCTTCAACTTTTTTCCTTTGCCAGCAACGCATAAACGGCTGAAAAATCCGAATCGCCATAACCGTTGCGGATGGCGAGCTGATAAAGTTCCTTCGCATTATTCGTCAGCGGCATTGCCACGCCTGATTCGTATGCGCTTACGGCTACCAGATGCATGTCTTTGTGCTGCCAACGCAATGGAAAATCCGCTGGGTTGAAATTGTCGGATTCAATCCGATCGCGCTTAAGCGCCAGGAATGGCGCGGCGAGCGGACTGCCCAGGATGGAATCAAGCAGGAGTTTGCGGGATAATCCGAGCGATTCTCCCAGAACCAACCCTTCGGCGAACGCCGCCATGGCTGTGCCCAGTAATTGGTTCATCACCATTTTCATCGAAGTTCCCATGCCCACGTCTCCGCAATGGACCACTTTGTTCCCGATGCATTCCAGGATAGGGCGGACCATCTCCAAATCGCTCGCCGCCCCGCCGGCCCAGATAACCAGTTTGGCCTGTTCCGCGGCGCCCTTGGAACCCGAAACGGGCGCGTCCATAAAACGAACGCCGCGCGCCTGGCACCGCGCCGCCATTTTGCGCGTGAACGATGGATTGACGGTGCTGCAATCCACCCAAAATTGGCCCTGTGACGCTCGGGTCAGAAAACCATCCTTGCCCAAAGCCGCTTCTTCAACCGCGTTGGGATGAGCGAGCATCGTAAAAATGATTTTGGCGCGCTCGGCCAGGGCAGCTGGAGTAGGCGCCCACTCCGCACCGGCGGAAATCAAACCATCCGCTTTATTCTGAGCGCGATTAAAAACAGCCGTCAAATAGCCCTGTTTTTGGAGATTGGCTGCTATCCTGCTGCCCATGATACCCAGTCCAATAAACCCGATCGTTGCTTTCTCTTGCATGCGCACAATCTACCTCATTTTTAATTTTTCATTTTGCGTTTTTAATTTAGTCTTCCGCCCGTATGTCAAAAGGCAATCCCAAGCATCCCCTCTATGTGGGTGTGGACCTGGGCGGCACCAATGTCCGCGCCGGTTTGGTCCAGAACGGAAAGATCCTGTCTCTCCATAAACGGCCCATCTCCTCTCACGCCGGCCAGAAAATCATCCTGGAAGAAATTTTCGAGACAATTGAGGCCGTGAAGCAACCCAATGTCAACGGGATCGGCATTTGCACGCCGAGCCTGGTCAAAAACGGCATTGTTTATTCGGTCGCGAACATTCCGTCCTGGCGCAAGGTGCCGCTCGAAAAATTGCTCGAAAAACGTTTCGGTGTCCGAGCCTCCGTAAACAACGATGCCAAATGTTTTGCCCTGGGCGAATTTCACTATGGTTTTGGCCGTGGCCGTCAAAATCTGGTTGGGTTGATTATTGGCACCGGCCTGGGATCGGGTGTCATTATTGGCGGCAAACTTTACACAGGCGCCAACGGCGGCGCGGGTGAAATCGGCCACGCCCCGTATAAGGGTGAAGATTACGAACATTATTGCAGCGGGCGGTTCTTTAAGCGCGAGTTCGGCCTCGACGCCGCTGAAATCCAGAAACGCGCCGAGCAGGGCGATTTCAAGGCTGCGGAAATGCTGGCGACCTTTGGCGATCCGTTTGGTGACGTCATCATGGCCGTCCTTTATGCCTACGACCCTGAAATCATCGTTCTGGGGGGTGGCGTGAGCGCGGCCTATCCTTTTTTTGAAAAACGGATGCGGGAGAAGCTGCGCACCTTTAAGTTTCGAAACGCATTGAAGCGCCTCAAGATCGTCCAATCCAAAAAGCCGCATATTGCCGTCCTGGCCGCCGCCGCGCTTTGTCTGGACAAGGAATAATTTTGCGGGCACATTGGTTTTGCCAGGGCCTGCGGATTGCGGACTTACGAAACCCGCCAGGGCCGGAAGGCAGCAACGGTAGTTTGCTTTGCATCTGCCGCAGTCACCCTGGCATTTTTGATCTACGATGGACGATTTACGATTGACGCGGGCGCTGGCAATAAGGCGCGGCTAACCCATCAGCGCCGAAATCTTAAACGTCATCGTACACTGCAAAATTTGAATCGCCGTAAGGCAGATTGAACGAAAAATTAACAAAACTCGCAGTTCCGCCCGATATTCGCGTAAATCGTAAATCGTAAATCGTCAATCCCAAATGTCCTATCAGGTTATCGCCAGAAAGTATCGCCCGCAGCGTTTTGCCGACGTTGTGGGGCAGGAGCATGTGACGCAGACGCTCTCGAATGCGATCGAGCAAAATCGCATTGCCCATGCGTACCTGTTCTGCGGTCCGCGCGGCACGGGCAAGACGACCATCGCCCGCATTTTCGCCAAGTGCCTGCGATGCAAAAACGGCCCAACGACCAATCCCTGCAATGAATGCCCGGATTGCGTGGCCATAACCTCCGGAAACAGCATCGAAATGCTGGAATTCGACGCCGCGTCCAATACGCAGGTCGAAAAAATCCGGGAGATGATTATTGATCACGTCAAATACATGCCTGCCTCGGGCAAGTATAAGCTTTATCTCGTGGACGAAGTCCACATGCTTTCCACGTCTTCGTTCAACGCCCTGCTCAAGACCCTGGAAGAACCCCCGCCACACGTCATTTTCCTGTTTGCGACGACGGACCCGGAAAAATTGCCGCCTACCATTCTCTCTCGCTGCCAGCGGTTTGATTTGCGGCGGATTCCGGCAGCGCTCATTACAAAGCACCTCGCCGGAATCGCAAAAATAGAGAAGGTGAAAATCGACCAGGCGGCGCTTCACGCCATCGCCCGCGGCGCCGATGGCGGAATGCGCGACGCAGAGTCGACCCTGGATCAGCTCATTAGCTTCTGCGGGGATAAAATCGAAGAAGCCGACGTGCTCTCCATGTTTGGCCTGGCTGCGGAAAGCCAAATTCTCAACCTGAGCAAAGCTGTCCTTAACGGCGAGATTCAAGTCGCCCTCACGGAACTGAACCAACTTGCGCAGGGTGGAAAAGACCTGGGCCGCCTGCTGTCGGACTTGCTCAATCATTTTCGAAATCTGCTCATCTACCACATTTCCAAAGGCGATCTGAATCTGCTCGAGGTTTCCGAAAGCGAAGTTGCGTCGCTTAAAGAGCAATCGAGCCTTGTCGGTTCCGACGCTCTCATGCGCATTCTGGATACCTTCGCTGAAGCCGAATTAAACGTGCGCGATGCGGCATCCAAACGCATTTTTCTGGAAGTTGCGTTGCTCAAGGCAATCGAAGCGCGCAATGCCGTGCCGATTGATTCCGTACTGAAACAACTCAACCAGTTGCGCGGCCAGGGTGGAGGCCCTGCCTCCGCGCCTCCGGCGGCACCGGTTGCCCCGGCGCAGCCGGCGCCTCGAACCGCCGCACCGCCCAAGCAGTCCGTTGAGCAACTTCATGAGGCGGCGGCCGTTGCTCCCGTTCCGGCTCCCGGCACTGCCATTGTTCCCGCTTCGGCTCCGGCCGAACTCAATGCACTTTGGGCAAATCTCGTGGAGAGCGTCGGGCGGGTCAGTCCATTCGTCAGGACTTATCTCCTGGAGGCGCATCCGGTCTCATTCGAGAAAAATCTTTTCGTGATTGGATTCGACCCGGAATTCTCGGACCACCTGGGTTTGGTTGATAATTCCCGCAACCACGCGGTACTGCAGACCAAACTCTCGGAACTCGGGCATCCCCATTGCCAGGTCAAATTTATCGAGCACGAAGCGCCAGAGGGCACGCCCAAACTCGCGAAAGTCGTCCCAAGTGAGCCGCCGGCTGTGGAACAGACTGCCACTCCGACTCAACCCGCGGTCCCCTCAAGCCCCGTACGGGACGCTTCTCCAAAACAAAAGGCGCCGGTTGCGTTCAACAAAAATGATTTCAAAAACGACCCGCTCATTCAAAAGGCCCTGGAAATTTTCAAGGGCCAAATCGTGGAAGTTAGGGCATAATGTTGTAGTCCGTTAAAACCAAATTATTTTGAACTATGTCGAGCATCGGAAAAATGTTGAAGCAGGCGCAGCGAGCGCAACAGCAAATGGAACAGGTCCAGGCCCAGTTGGCCACGCGCACCGTGGACGCCACCAGCGGCGGCGGCGCGGTCAAGGTCACCGCAAAATGCGACGGCACCATTGGCGCCATCAAAATTGATCCTCAGGCGCTAAATCCCGCCGACGCCCAATTGCTGGAGGATATGATCCTGACGGCCGCGAACCAGGCACTGGGCTCCGCCCGTGAAATTGCTAACGCCGAGATGGGTAAAATCACCGCCGGATTGAATTTTCCGGGTTTCGGTTGACAGCCCGTTACGCGATGGCCCTGCCCGATTCCATCGTCGCGCTCATAGCCGCCTTGAACAAGTTGCCCGGAGTCGGCCCTCGCTCAGCGGAGCGCATCGCCCTTCACCTGGTGCAGACGGATTCTTCCGCGGTGCAAAACCTTGCCAGGACAATCATTGACGCGCGCGAAAAGATTAAGTTTTGCCAAATCTGCGGATCTTTGACCGAGCAATCGCCCTGCTCTCTTTGCACAGATTCCCGCCGCGACGCGTCTCTGGTCTGCGTCGTCGAACGGGCCGTGGACATCCTGAGCATCGAAAAAGCGGGCTCATTTCGGGGCAAGTTTCACGTTTTGGGCGGCAAAATATCGCCACTGGACGGTGTGGAACCGGAAGACTTGCGTATCGCCGGACTGGAAAAACGCCTCGAAACGGAACCCATTGGCGAAGTCATCATCGCCCTGGGGACTGATGTGGAAGGCGACGCGACCAGCAATTATTTGGCGAAACGGCTGGCGCGGGCGGGCCTGAAGATCTCGCGCATTGCCTACGGCCTGCCAGCCGGCGCCGGGCTGGAATTTGCTGACGAACTGACGCTCAGCCGCGCTCTGGAAGGGCGAAGGGAAATGTAGCTTTCAAAATCCTTCTCATCCTCATCGTCATCCTCATCCTCGAAATGAATAAAGCACCAAATTCCAAGGACCAGGCGCCAGAGAAGCTCCAATTCCCGAACCTCCAATTGGCGAGCTTGGCATTTGAAGTTTCTCTGGGGCTTGGCGCTTGGAACTTGGATGTTTAATTCGCGCCCAGCGGAAAATCCTCAAAAAACCAGTTGACAATTCCCAACCCTTACATCAACTTATCCGCATCCGTTGATATAACGGTCTCATGCAGAGTGGTCGAGGGACTGGCCCGTTGACGCCACGGCAACCGATTGAGCTGGATCTCAATGCAGGTGCCAATTCCAGCTCAAGCACCATTAGCTTGGGAAAAATGAGAAGCACGATACGCTTTCGCGCCCCCTTCTCCGCATGAGTTGGGGGCTTTTTGTTTTCGGATTCGAGACGGATCCGGGCAAATCGCCCGCGCACAGGGGCCGATAATGCGGTTGAAAAGACATATGAGTGACAAACACGGTTTCATGAAGGCTCTTAAATGCCGCGAGTGCGGACGTGAGTACCCGCTCACGGCCACGCACGTGTGCGAATTTGACTTCGGTCCGCTCGAAGTGGCGTACGATTACGAACGCATCAAAAAATCTTTGACGCGCGCCGCCATCGCCACACGGCCGAAAACGATGTGGCGATATCGCGAGTTATTGCCCATAGCCGGCGACCCCACCGTAGGCACACTGGCCGGGTTCACCCCCCTCGTTAAGGCGGATCGCCTGGCCAAAAAGCTGGGTGTCCGCGAACTGTGGATAAAAAACGATGCCGTCAATTTCCCGACGCTATCCTTCAAGGACCGTGTCGTCAGCGTGGCGTTGAGCCGGTCGCGGGAGCTGGGATTCGAAACCGTGGCCTGCGCCTCCACAGGCAACCTGGCCAATGCCGTCTCTGCCCAGGCCGCCAGCGCCGGACTGAAGGCTTATGTATTCATTCCCTCCGACCTCGAACAAAGCAAGATTCTGAATTCCCTGATTTATGGCGCAAATGTCATCAGCATCAAAGGGCATTATGACGAGGTCAACCGATTGTCCGCGGAGATCGCCGGAAAATTTGAGTGGGCCTTTGTAAACATCAATATGCGGCCGTACTACGCCGAAGGCTCCAAAAGCATGGCCTATGAAATTGCTGAACAACTTGGATGGCGCACGCCGCAACACACGGTCATTCCCATGGCTTCCGGGTCCCTGCTGACCAAAATCCATAAAGGCTACCAGGAGTTGGTCAAAATCGGCCTCGTGGCCGACACGCAGCCAAAAATCTACGGCGCGCAAGCCACCGGCTGTTCGCCCATATCCACCCCGCAAAAGGCCGGTCTGGATTTCTTTAAGCCCGTCAAGCCCAACACGATCGCGAAGTCACTGGCCATCGGCACACCCGCGGACGGCTTTTACGCCTTGCGCGTGATGCGTGAGACCGGCGGCGCCGCTGACGATGTAACCGATGACGAAATCCGGGAAGCCATCAAGCTGCTGGCTGAGACCGAAGGCATCTTTACTGAAACCGCCGGCGGTGTGACCGTGGGCGTGACAAAGAAACTGATTGCCTCAGGCAAGATTCCACGCGAAGATTCCGTGGTCATTTGCGTGACCGGCAACGGATTGAAGACGCTCGACGCCGTGGAAAAAAGCGTGGGCAAACCGCGAGAAATCAAGCCCAGCCTGCGCGAATTTGAAGCATTGTTGGCGCAGGAGGAAACGGTCGCCGCGTGAAACATTTTACAATTCGAAAGAGATTCAATCGCCCATAAATTATGTCACAGAAAGTTAGAATACCAACACCGTTGCGAAAGTTGACCAACAACGAGGAGATCGTGGTTGTCAATTCATCCACCATCACCGAAGCCATTGCCGAATTGCAATCGCGTTTCCCCGGCATTCAGGAACGGATCGTGGATGAAAAAGGCGAAGTGCGCCGCTTCGTGAACGTCTATGTGAATGAAGAGGACATCCGATTCCTTCAAAATCAAAAAACGCCGCTCAAAGACGGGGATGAAATCAGCATCATACCCGCCATTGCGGGCGGCTAGAACAATTTAAAAAGATTTTATGCCGAAACCGTCGAAAAAGCCCGTGACCAAAACCAAAGCCACTACACCCACCCAGCTTAGGTTGTGGCTGATGTATCCTCCCCGGCTGATTAAAAAGCCGTTCATCTGGGAAGTCGGGCATAAATTCAAGGTCACCACCAATATACGGCAAGCCAGCGTGACGGACGAAATCGGCATCGTTTGCCTGGAATTGAATGGCGCGCGAGAAGAGGTCAAGTCCGCGATCAAATGGCTCGAGAAAAACGGCGTGAATGTCGAGCCGGTGGAAATTAACGTACTCGAGAGCTAACCGCTAGCTGTCCATCGACCTTCGCCATCGCAATATGCCGTAAAAGCAGGCAGACGTGGCAAGCAACAGGAGCGCTCCTGCAGAGGGCTCAGGCACGGCAAAAACAGCAAAGTCGGGCGCATAAATCTCGCCATGCGCCTGGAAATCATCCTGAGTCAGGGCGTATCCAGTATTGATCGAAGTGCTGCTTGTTTCGAGAACGAAAAACCAACTCGTTGCGCCCATACCGAGATCTCCGTTAAATGTGGCGGCGCCTCCTCCGGTAACCGTGTCAAAACTGAAATTGGGCCCACCATACCCCCATGTCGCTCCGGGCAGTTGACTCGCGTTAACATTAACATTGGAATATTGCTCGGCTGAGAAGACGTTAACGCCCGCGAAGCTGTTAAAATTGACGCCGGTGAGGTCGTCCGGACCTCCATTTTCAATCTGATAAATGAAAATATACCCCCCCGAATTAATGCTGGGATCACTGACAACCCAACTGGATACCGTGCCGTCATTGGCTGAGGTTCCGGAATTAGACAAAGTTTGACCCGCAAGAGAACCCTCAAGCGTTCCTGGCAAATTTAAATAGGATATTTGTCCCCTGCTTGAAGCCACAGATAAAACCAACGCTCCCAAAACGGTCATTACTACAGTTCCAGCACTTTTCATAGGCAACCTCATTCATTGGCCGTGCGTGAAACGGCTCAAGTTCCAATCGCTGCACTTGTTGTCGAGTGTGACCGCAATTGACTCTAACCGATGAAAACTGTCAATAAAAAAATGAAGAAATCTTACTCGAACTTCAACGGGAACTGTTCGGCCTGGCCTTTAAGAAACGCCGTCTGCTCTTCGATGAGCCAACGCTTTTCCTCGATCAGCCGTGTCTGCTGCTCCAACAGGCACTTTTGCTCCTGAATCAGCGCTTTTTGAGTGGAAATCAACTCCTCAATTCCCGATTTGACCGAACCATTTGCTTCCGATCCATTTCCATTTGACCCGTTTGATCCGTTGGTGTGACCATTAGCGCCGTTAGCTCCATTTGCATGGCCGTTAGAATGGCCGTTCAAATGATGCCCGTTGCGGGTTTTGCCGTTTAAACTAATCGGGCTGGCCTCATACGCGTGGAATGACAATTCCTTCATGACATGCGTGTAAAACTTGGGGTAATCGAACATCCGTTTGCGGCGGTTGCGATGGAATTGCTTTCCGTTCCTTCCACCATTCCCGTTGGACCCATTCGAATGCGAATGGCCATTGCCATTGCCATTGCCATTGCCATTAAATTTTGCGTTCGTCAGGGCCACAGGGGCAGCGGCCGTGGCTGTGGCTGTGGACGCAGCCGGCGCGGGTGATACGGCCGCCGCAATTGGCGCGGTCGCCACAGCCTGTGCTGCGGCTGGGGCCGGAACAGGAGTCCGCACAGCATGATGCCGTCGGTTCTTCTTGCGCGAAGCCAAAATCATGAACCCTCCAAATCCGACGCAGACCACAATGCCGCCGTAAACCCAATAAACCCAGCCAGCTGTGCCAGTTGCGGCCGTGATTCCACTGTTATTGCCAGATATCAGGCCCGCAAGGCCGAGTTGACCCACTTTGTCGTCACTCTGGTAATCGGAATAGCACTCGCCGTCTTTAAAACTAATGTCCTGCGCCACGATTTGGTCCAGTGCCGGAGCGGCAGCCAACGGATAGGACTCAACAGACGTGACCTTCAGCACGCCGTGCCTCCCCAGCAACGCAACGCCCTCGTTCAATGTCTTTGCCGAACCCGCCTGAGTCTGGATCGACCAATTCAGCGAATGAGCTTGCGCGTCAAAAGCCGGCATGGTTTGCCAGGTTAAAGAGGTGATTTCGCCCCCGTTATCCTGATTTTTAAGCTGTTTTTGCACCGCTTTCAGCAGCGCTACGGAATCAATCTGCGCTAAATCGGCGCTCTTGATATATCCGTTCTTGTCGTACTCGAGGACGGCCCACCAGGTTCCTCCCTTATCGGCTAAAACGCCGGCCAGATCACTGGGGACCGGCATGTTCGCGTTTTGCAAAATCACGTGAGCGCCCTGGGCGTCAGTAAAACGATAACCATCAGGAATGTTTACGTTGGCAAAGTCGCCGATGCTGATTTTCTGGGGACCGGGGATCCACCTGATTTCTCTTAACGGGTCAGAGAAGATAACTGATTGAGAGGGTGACTGTTGCGCCATGCACTGCTGCAAACATGTCGTACCGGTTACAGCGCCCAAAAGGCAGGCGACAACGACGTTCCTCATCCCCCAGGGAGCCCTTAAAGACTGAGCATTCATATTTTACAGAATTATTTAGCGGTACCTGAAACTGCGACTGTCCTGCCTAACCAATTTATAGTCCCTACTGTCTTTGATAATTCACAAACAGTCAATGATAATTTTGGGACATAACTAAAGAGAATTGGGACAAAGGGCGCGAATTGCCCTTGTTTTCGCATATATTTTTCACTGCAACAGACAAACTCGTCATGGCGGCATGGTTCCATAACCTTGTGAATTTCGTGTGAACAAAATGTAAACAATTCGCAACGTTTATTTATGAGTCCTCAGATGTCGCCGGGTTCCCAAACTTCTCACTCAAGGACGACATCCAGCTTGTTTAGATTGCGGATCCGGTTTTTCGTTCATTCTTAATGCCACAGTCCTGGTAGGGACGCCGCGCACGGCCACTGGGGCACACTGGTCTCAACGCTGCCGATGGTAGGGACGGCGCGCTGCGCTGTCCGCGCTCGTACAGCGAGCGCAATCGAGCGTCGTCGGATGTTGTTCGGCGAATGTTCCGCCCGCTTTACGGGCGGTGACGCCGCAGCGCGGCGTCCCTACCACAGCGCAGCGCGCCATCCCTACCTGCATAAAGGCCAGTGGCGCTGCCACCGCTGCCACCCACCCACTTTTCTCTCGACAAAACTCAACCGACCGCATATGATCGCGCTCATCGGACGAAATGCAGTTTCAGAAGTTGTATGGTGCCGATAAAAATAGAGTGCGAATGCGGGCAACACTACGCATTTGACGTAGAACCCGTAAATGGAAGGATGCCCACGCGAGTCGCCTGCCCCACGTGCGGCGCCGATGGCACCGGCACTGCCAATGACACCATCGTTCGGCATCTTGGCCTGCCGGCCGAACCCATTATAAGGCTGGTCGAAGCGCCGACCCAAAGTCCCGCAGCCGCCGCCACTGCGACAGCAACAGCCGCCACGCATGTGGCGCTGCCACCCCCGGCTATTGTTCCCGTCGCGACAGCCGTCGAAGCACCGGTTCTCACGCCCTCGGCGCCACGACTGTCCGTCTCAGCCAGTCCAATCCAGCGGACTGCTCCTGCCCTGCCCTCGGCCGGCCTGACCCGCGCCTGGGTCTTGTGGACCGCAACCAGGCCGAGCACGAGGCACGGGCCAAAGCCATGTGGGGCGACACAAAAGAACAAATCGTCAGCTATTTAATGATCCAGAGCTTCAGTGTCGCGGAGGCGAATGAGTTGGTTACAAAACTTTTCAAGGAACGGGCCGCGGAGATGCGCAGCAGAGGTATTAGCAAAATCATAAAGGGAATTGGACTGATGTGCGTTCCCGTCATTGCTCTTTTGGTTTTCCTTTCCTTTAAGGTGATACCGATGAATCTTTTTGCGGTAACGATCATGATCGGCCTTTACGGCTTATGGCTCTTCGCCAACGGCATCCTCATGGCCGTTGCGCCCAAATCAGAAGAAGGCGACGTGGCGAACCATTGACCGAAGAGCGGCTGATGGGGCCGACTCCCAATATGGATTGGGCCAGGGATTGTCCGCTGCCGTAGCCGGACCGGATTAATGGATTAATCGATTAGCGGTGGGCTGCCCTTCGCATGTACGGGGATGCGGCGATACGCCAACGTCGTTTTATCTTTGGCCGTGGGTGCGAATTTCTTCTTCGATCTCATCCGGGTTCAAGTAGACCCCCAACAAAACCGGCGGGAGATAAGATTTTAACGTGCTCTTACCCGAACCGTTCGGCCCGGCGAACATTCGCATCCGTGGCCTGGCTGCGCTCACCGGATGGTATAAATTTCTCCGGCATTGACCTTGATAGGCGGTTCAATCTTTTTCACCTCGACCCGTCGGCCGTCTGGAAAGACCTCATAGATAATACCATCCTGCGATTGCAAGACACTCTGACCAGATGCCAGCACCTCGTCACGAGCCGCTGCAAACGCAGCGCCCGAAACCGAAGGAAACTGATTTTCAAGCTTTTGAATATCTTGATCTGACATGGCGAATCTTTCCGTCTCAACTATAAAGCCAAAGTCGGGTTGTATCAATCTGCTTTTGCGCTACGAGCGGACCGAACCGGATTAATGGATAAATGGATTTTTGTGGATGTTCGGTGAAGAATCCCGCGTGACCTGGTGTGATGTGGCAACCTCAGATTAATGGGGATCCTCTTCGCAGCCTGTAAATCCCGTTTATCCCGTCTTAGAACATTTGCGTTAATCGCCAGTGGCGCTGCCACTACTTAAACCAGTACAGCCTTGTTCGCTTTCAAATACTTTTCGATGGTGGCAATGCTTTTGACAGAATTGGAGAGGCGGATGGCATCCGGCTTGCCCAGTTTGTAATGGACCAGCAGTTTGCCGACCGTTGTCACCTGGAGAACCGCCTCTGCCATGCGCCAGACTTGTCCTTCAGCCAGAGGTTGTAATGGAGGGCGGCGAGCAGGTGTAGTCTTTTTCTTCTTCATGCTAGAGTTTACCCTGAATTGTTTAATAAACCTAATGAAAAGCGTTTGCAGATGCGAACTGAAGCTGCTTTTTGACAGGATGAACAGGATGGGAACGCAACGCGCAATGAGATCGGATTTAGACAGAATTAACAGAATTTACAGAATTGCAGTTGAAGGATGCTACGATGGATGAGGATGACGACCCGCCTTAATGATTCCCCTGCCCCGGCCTTCGTTTAGTGAAAATGGGTGTGCGGGGGTTGGAGGACTAAACCGGGCAAATAACATTTCCCGGAGGCCCGATCGGGTTGGGGAAAAAGGGTCGTTTTATTGGGCATTTTGAATGTTTTGTGTGGGTGAGAGGGCGTCTCTCCGGTTTGGCGCAGAATGAATTTGTATAGCGTTCGTTTAGGGGTTGCTAAACGACAGACACGTTTTCACGCAAAGTCCGCCATGGCCGCAGTGGTAGCACCACCTGCATTCACTGGCGATTGCACGCGGCTACACGCAAAAACCGCGAAAGATTTTTGACAGGATGGACAGGATGGACAGGATATCGGAATTCGGATTGCGGGCAGGCGCGCAACGGTCACCACAAAATACACGAACCTGATTTAACCGCATAGAACGCAAAAACCGGAAAGAGAGGAAACCGCAAAAAGCGGCAGAGCGTGAGAGCGTGAGAACTTTGAGATCGTGGGCAAACTGTCTTCAGCCGAGGCCTATACACATTTTATTTGTGTAAGGAAGTAAACGTGTAAACGGGCGGCTAGACGGGTTTACGACAGTGCTAAAGTACCCGTGTTTATTGGGTTTTTTGAATTTCAACCGTGCGAGCCGGGGTGTAAACGACAAACGGGTTCTCACGCAAAGTCCGCCGAGGCCGCAAAGTTGGTGGTAGCACCACCTGCATTCACTGGCGATGGCACACGGCCACCACGAGACACACGAACCTGATTTGACCGTAGAGAATCGCAAGGCAGCGCAAAGAGGAGATGAAGGTTGTGCGGAATCCGCCGCGTGAGGGCACGCGGCCTACAGTGATGGTCTTCTTTGCGTCCTTTGCGACCGTTGCGTGAGGCTGGGTCACCCCATACACATTTTATTTGCGTGGGTTTTGGAAGTGTGAACGAGATTTGTTTTTAACGCAAAATGTGCAGTTTTATTGGGGTTTTGAAGGGTTTTTTATTGGGCGGGTGTGAACGAGAGTGGCAGCGCCACTGGCAGGGCAGCGGATTCTTTCTCACGCAAAGTCCGCCGAGGCCGCAAAGGTGGGTGGTAGCACCACTGGCGATTGCACGCGGCCACACGCAAAAACCGCGAAAGATTTTTGACAGGATGAACAGGATGGACAGGATGGACCTGACGCTGGATTGCTGGATTGCTGGATGGGTGGATAATTGGGGAAGTTGCGAATTAGCGAATCAGTGAATGCCATGAGTCGGCGCGGAAGATGTCCCCTTAGCCAAATTGAGGGTGTTGTTGTGTCGCCTGGGGTTATGGTTTGATGCGTGTGGCTCCGATACACATTTTTTGGCTATAGGGAATGAAACAGGAAACGAGAATCGGTTTTAGGCGAAATTTACGGATTTATTGGGATTTTTGAAGATTTTGGCGGCCATGACACGCAACGCGATGGGTACGGGATTTTTCTCACGCAAAGTCCGCCGAGGCCGCAAAGGTGGTGGTAGCACCACTGGCGATTGCACGCGGCCACCACGCAAAAAACGCGAAACCTTTTTGACAGGATGAACAGGATGAACAGGATTTCGGAATGCGTCGGCGCGTTGAGTGCTTGCACACGGCCACTACAAAACACACGAACCTGATTTAACCGCAGAGCAACTCGCTATTGCGAATTCAACAGTCGGGGTTGAACATAAAAGGTCGTGCGCACGTTTGGAACGACGGCAAATGTCACTGTCGCCGGCAGTCCCATCTGGGTCATTACGCCATTTTTTTTACCCATGAAATATCCCTGGTCGAACCGGAACTGGCCCCCATCGCCGCCGCCAAAGGCGCCAATAATCCCCTGCTCGTCGGCAACATTAATTAATTTCAGGGCTAAATCGGTGTCATTGGTCGGTATTTCACCTTTGACCATGTCTCCATTCCACCACCCTATAGTCACCGGTGCGCCCATGACATTGGCGTTGACGGTGGCACTCCGGCTTTCCGGCATCGAAACAGTGCATACATTTTCTGTTGGGAAATTGCCGGTCACTTCAAAATTCATGTCCAGTTTCCAAACAAAGCGCGGATCAAGGCTGCGGTGCATCTGGAAATAGCCCACGTGATTGCCGCTCGCGTCGGCGGCTTCGATAAAAACGGGCGCCCAGTTCGTTAACTGTATTCCATTTTTCCAAACTTCTGCCGTCACCGCGACCCTGTGATTCCAAATGTCATGTTCGTCGGCGGAATTGGTCGTCAGCGTGACGTCCCGTAGAATAATATCCATTCCATTGACGCTGTTGGTCATGGGCGTCGAAGCGGCCGCCCAATCGTCATGATTCGTGTCAAAGGCCGGATTGGGAATTTTGAATGTCGCGATTGTCTGCCACTTGCCGGAAGGCCGTGTCCCCGCCAATTCGTCGATCCGCAGCCAAAGAAAACGCGAATCGCGCGGAATAATATCAGTCATGATTTGTCCAAAATAATCGCGGCCGAACTTTTCAAATCCTTGCATCGGCAACATTTCTTGCGCGTATTCGATTCCGTGTTCGCCATAAAGCATGCCGCGCACGTTCCGAAAGAAGGGTGGTTTCACGAAAAAACTCGTGGCAGCGTGCCGGCCGCTTAGCTTGAGTTCCACAATCAGTTGTGGTTGCCCCGGCGAACTCCATTCATTGGTTCTCCCGTCGATGCCGATAAGGTGCGTCTCTCCATATGCAGTCCGGCTAACGGACAATATTGAACCATCGCTCAGTCGCTGCCGGTTGGGATTTTGTTCTTCAAGGATGACCGCGCCTGCGGTCGTGACGATGAGAATCGCGGCAACGGCTGTCATCACCGCGGTACTGATTTTTGTCCATGTCATAACTTTTAATGCTCCTTTCACGAGGGTTAATGTCGAAGCGCCTGCCGCCGAACCTTTCGCCAGGGAGGCCGTCAGAACGGATTGCGCCAATGCCGGCGGCGCGGCCTGGGCGGCATTCCCGGAAATCGCGCCGGCGATGATGGCCGTAGTCGAATCCACGCCGCGCCTGGCAAAAAAGCGCCTCAATTTTTCGAGCGCCCGGTTCACGCGCATTCTCGCCGAATCTTCCGTCGAACCCAGCGTCGCACCCACTTCGCGCAGGCTTTTGCCGTCGAAGAATCGCAGCACGACAGCATGACGGTCGGTTTCGGGCAGCGACGCCATGGCCGAGTCGAGCAACGGAGCGATCTGCATCCATGTTTCGTCCGCCGATTCGTTTGTAACGGTTTGCATCCGGGCCTCCTGTTCGCGGCGCCCGCGCCGGATTTCGCTTTTGAGGAGTGTCAACGATGTCAGGCGCGCGGTCTGATAAAGCCAACCGGACAGGATCACCCGTTTACTCAGACTCGGCGCCTCTTTTGCCAGGATGACAAAAACCGCCTGTGTGATTTCCTGCGCGAATCCCGGATTGCCGGTATTGCGCAACGCCGCCGAATAGACCTTGTTGATGTGCCGCGAAACGATTGCGGCAAACGCTTCGTCGGAATTTTGTTCCACATAACGCTTCAACAGGCTGTTGTCATCCAGTTCCATTTCCTGCATTTGCCTATTAAATGCCGCCGAAACTGAAAAGCGAACAAGAATAGATTAGGGTTTGATGATTGCTTAAAAATTGGCGATCCGGCGGCTGCGGGACCAATGGGTTAGCCGGGAATCCCGCCCTGCGGGAGCAACTTGAAAAGCTACAAAGGCGGCATTCAGCAGCGTGAGGCCCAAGGGTGTTACCGCGTTCCCGCTACAGACGATCGAAACAAAATATTTGTTCATTTTCAATTGACTTTCGTTCACTGTATAGGTATTTTGTTCACGTGCACAGGCTTTTTGTTCATTCTATTTAAAATGGAGCATCTATTGGAAATATTAAAAATTGTCGAGGGCGCAATGGCCGTCGACCGTGAAAAGGTCGTGTCATTTACAAAACAGCTTGCCGATAAGCTGGCAACCTCTGGGGAGGAAGAAACGGCCAAACGTCTACGGCGCGTGCTGGGCAGTTCGAAAACGCACACGGTTTCGTTAGCCCTTTTGAATAATGGGCCAAAGCTCCCAGTTGATAGCGAATCGAGGCTTGCCCTTGCTGAGGAGGAATTGGTTGCTGCGGGAGAAGCGAGGGTTTTTCTGTCTGCGGAGGTCCAAGCCACTGTGGCGGAATTCATCCGTTTTGTCCAAGGCGCGGATCGTCTGTTGGCAAATGGCGTTGACATCCACCCGTCACTTCTGATTTACGGTCCTCCTGGGTGCGGGAAGACGGAGTTGGCACGCTACGTTGCGTCAGAGCTACACTTACCTCTCCTCACAGCGCGAGTTGATACGATCGTTTCATCGTACCTTGGCAGCACGTCGAAAAACATTCGCAATCTCTTTGAGCACGCAATGGCGCGACCTTGTGTTCTTTTCTTGGACGAATTTGATGCCATAGCAAAGCTCCGTGATGACCAACACGAATTGGGCGAGTTAAAGCGCGTTGTGGTAAGCCTCCTGCAAAATATAGACGCCTTGGACTCCAAGACCGTGCTTTTGGCGGCCACAAACCACGAGCACCTCCTCGACGCGGCAGCGTGGCGGCGCTTTGCCTACAAAGTGAATATTGAAAGGCCAAGTAACGCTGCACGGGAGCAACTCTTTGCCCATTTTCTGGATGGGTTTTCGTCTGCCGAGGAATGCGGCCTCTATGGTTCAATAACTGACGGGATGTCTGGTGCTGATATAAAGCAACTTGCGAACGACTCGAAGAGGGAATCAATTTTACAAGGCAACAAGTCGGTTCAAGCGGAAAATCTGCTCCGCCGCATTCTGATGTTACGGCTTCCGAAAGAAAGCTTGAACCAAACTGATTTCAACGCTCGGCTCAAAGCTGCACGAAACATAGACCCGAAAGTGTTCACCGTTCGGCGCCTAGCTGGAATCTTCAAATGTTCCACCGGACAGGTGTCCAAACTTCTCAACGCGACTGATTAACATTATGCCCGAAGAACTACGCTTCCCGATCAAGGTTGTTATCCCGGCGCGGACGGATTTTCAAAAGCCGAGCGGCGGTGGCGGAGCAAGAAAGTCCTTTGGAAAGGTTACCACGGAAATCCGAAACAGCTTGGCTGAACAGATTCATGGCCTGGATCGGCATTTCTTTGGTGGCTTAACGGGAACAACTGCATTGCCTGTTGTAGGTCGGGTAATTTTAAAGCAAAAGGCACTCGCAAAATCTCATCGACCGGCCGCTTTATTTAGCCAGGCCACGTGTCCCATCATCGGAGGACGGAATTTTGGCGAGTTACTCGTGAGCGTTCGTCAAGATGGATTGAACCGCCTTCTGCGAAAGCTGAACGAAGACGATACTGCCACCGGGAAAGCCGATATCTCGACTATTGAGCGCATCGAGCCTTTTCGTCCCCAAGATGCGATGAAAATGACGCCAAGCGGGAAAGAGACTCTTGATCATGAGGGCAGAATCGACCTTAAATTCCAGCTGTTCCGCCACATGGAGGCTGGGCTAGATGAAACGGTTTACCAAGCATTTGAAGCCCTGTTACAGGCAATGCAATTGGCTTCCGAACCAATCAGTTATGGTGAGGGACAGCGAGTCTTTAGGGTTAAAGCGGCTCCTAGAGCGGCCGTCAATGCGTTGGCGAATTTTGTCGGCACGCAATGTTTATCGGAGTTTCCGTTCTACCGGTCGCTGCGCACAGAAGCGATTCCACTACGAGAGGCGCAGGTTGACGATTTCCCAGCCCCCAACCCAGGCGAGACCTACCCGGTTGTCGGAATCGTTGATTCTGGGGTCAATCCGGATGATCCACTGTTAAATCCATGGATGGTAGCCCGGGAAACGTACGTACCCGCGCAATACAGAGACTACCACCACGGGAGCTTCGTCGCCGGATTGATCGTGAACGGTCGCCGCCTGAACCACGATGACGCAAGATTTCCCGGTTCGCGAGCGAAGTTCGTAGATGTCGTCGCGATTCCAGGGCACGGACAGGAAATCCGCGAAGATGACCTGCTCAGTATCCTAGAAGAGGTGATTCCCAAATACCCGCAGGTCAAGATATGGAATCTGTCGCTTGGAACGGAGTCGCGCCCTTGCCAAAACGATTTCTTTTCGGATTTTGGCGCAGCCCTAGACAGGATCCAAGAGGCCCATAACGTGCGGTTCGTAATCGCCGCTGGGAATTACCGGACACCTCCATTTCGAGGTTGGCCGGCGGAGGATCTCGGTGATGACGACCGAGTTCGTCCGCCGGCGGATTCTGTTCGCGGGGTAACCGTAGGATCAATTGCTCATGTGCACATGCCAAATTCGAGGGTTAAGGCGGAAGACCCGTCGCCATTCTCACGGCGCGGTCCGGGTGCATGTTTTTTGCCAAAACCGGAACTTGTTCATTATGGAGGTAATTGCGACGACCGAGGACAATATCAGCAAACGGGCGTGCTCTCTATCAATGGCACACGGAATTTGGCTGAGAATGTCGGAACGAGTTTTGCAACACCATTGGTTTCCACCCTTTTGGCGAACATTCACGATGCGCTTGGCGCAGATGCGTCCCACGTTCTGAGCAAGGCGATTCTGATACATTCTGCCTTGCAACGCGCAGAAAGGCTTCACGCTGAGCACCTTCGTTACAAGGGTTTCGGTACCCCTAATGATCTTCTGGGAGCACTTACCTGTGACCCTCACACCGCAACCTTGATTTTTGAGCCTGGCGAAGTGCGTCCCGGGGTCGATTTTGTAAAAGGAGACTTCCCGATTCCCGAGTGCCTTCGAACCGGCGACGGAAAGGTCCGTGGGGAATTTATTATCACTTTGGTTTACAATCCGCCGTTGGATTTAGCATTCGGAGCGGAGTATTGCCGGCGTAACGTCGAGGTTTCGCTTGGCACTTACAACCCAAATGCTCGTAAAGCGGGGCACCGAAAAAAAATCCCATGTGAGCCGCGGGATATTTCGAAGATGTACGAAAAGCACTTGGTCGAGCATGGGTTTAAGTGGTCGCCGGTAAAGGTCTATCGGCAGGATTTCCCACGTGGAACGGAAGGCGATCACTGGCGCGTGGTTGTTTCGGCGGAGGACCGTAAGGGCGCAATCAATTTTCAACCGACTAAGCTGGCGCTGATCGTTACGATCCGGGATCCAGACCGTCAATTATCGGTTTATGATGAGGTAGTGGCGCGTATGGCACAGGGCGGATGGGTCACCCAAAATCTGCGTGTCATTGACAGGGTTCGCACCCGCGTGCGCCGATAGGCTACGCTCCGATCCAGGTCCAAAATTGATTTACTGCATGCGTAACATGGACGGTCGGGTCCTATGAAACGAGCTCTTGACGGTGGTTGGATTCGGTGATACCGGCAGCCAGGCGGAACTCTTCTTTGCGGGTTGCTCTTCCAGTTTATTTCGTAGGTTGCGCGTGCTCCGGTCTCGTCGTTAATTGGGTTTTTCAAAACTGCAAGCTCATATGAGCCGTTACTGTGATCGAAAATCCGGTAGAGATAGTAGGCGTCACACATGTTCATGCACCTTTTCCAGGGCCCAATAAGCTTGCAAATTTATGAAGCAGGACAAAAACTTACTATCAATTTTCCAGATGCAACTTGTCTTCGTCATCCTTCAAGGGATTGCGCTTTTGATCATTCTGGTGCAAGACACCGTCAACCTCGCCCCGTTTAACAATCTTGGCGCCTGGCAGCCTGTTGGAAAATTATGAATATTGTTGTTTCGCCAAGAATGGCCCACCGACCCGCCTTCGCAGCAAGGCTTAGGTGGACAGGTCGCCGGCAGTTGGAATTTTGGACGATTGTTGATTGGCAGGCTGGGCGTGTTGCTTTGGCCGAAATGGTACGAATTGGGCGGATCGGACATATTGGGCGGATTTTTTTGGCGATGGTTTTGCATATTGTGCGGCGAAGGAGCGCAAACAATTGGGGCGCGAGTCAGCCACAGGCCCATAAATCGGAGAAAAAGCCGGAGATCAGATTCGTGGTGGCAGCGCCACTTGCGATTTCGCTCGGCATGCCAGTCAGCGGCTTGATTCTTTGGGCAACAAACCCAGAGTGGCGCTCGGTGCAGCACCACTTGCCAAAACTCGCTTACTCTGGGCTACATATATTTCACTCCGATCCTCCTTCGCTCCCACCGCCGCCTAAAGCTATGGTGGGCAGGCAGAGCTACGGAAGGACAGGTGGAGTTTTCAGTTTGTGCATTCGCAGAGGGTTTAGTTTTTCCGACGATTGTTTGAGAGATTGTGCGGCGTAAGAGTTCGAATCGTATTCATTGATTCAACCTTTTCAAGGTTGAGGGGACCGGGGGCGGGAAGTTACCCAGGGGTGGTAGCACCACTTGCATTCATGCTGGGCTGAATGATTGAACGCCGTTGGCGTAGATTTCCCGTCCTGCGGATTGATGGAGATGCCGATAGATCAGATTCGCGGTGGCAGCGGTGGTAGCACCACTTGCATTCAATTGCGATCTTCCGCCTCCGCTAAAGCTACGGTGGGCAGGCGGAGCTACGGAAGGACAGGTGGAGTTTTCAGTTTGTGCATTCGTAGAGGGTTTAGTTTTTCCGCCAGAGGTTGGAGAGATTTTGCGGCACGCAAGGCCAAATGCTGGCATGCAAAATCAGTTAGAGCGGACGCACGTCCGCTGCTACGGAGAGAGAAAATTATTTTTGGGGTTGGACAGCATTTGTCCACCCCCCCTGCGGCAGTTTTCAGGATTCGAATAAGTCGTCTGAAGTTTTCTCGACGTTATCTTTCGCTGAAAACTCGGCTAAAAACGCTTTCAGTTGCTCAGCGCTGAATGCTTTTTTGATCTTTGCGATTTCTGCGCTCGCCAGTTGGTCACACCGTTCGTTGCCTGCATGGCCGGCGTGTCCTTTGAGCCAATGCCATTTGACCTTATGCTTTGAAGTTTGCGAATCCAGAGCCCGCCAGAGATCTTCGTTTTTTACGGCCTTCTTCGATTTTGTTTTCCAGCCGTTCCGTTTCCAATTTTGCAGCCAGCTTGATATCCCGTTTTTCACATATTCCGAATCTGTGTAGAAGTCGATTTCACAAGCCTCTTTCAGCGCTCCAAATGATTCGATAGCCGCCTGCAGTTCCATTCGATTGTTCGTCGTTGCTGGAACGCCACCGCTCAGTTCCCACTTTTGCTGTCCATACTCGAGAACAGCGGCCCATCCGCCTGGGCCAGGGTTTCCGTGGCAAGCACCGTCGGAATGGACGATCACCTTTTTCATCCGTTCAGTTCTTTGATGTGCTTTGCCATCCGCCGATTCTATGCGCACCGTGAAGTTCTGCAATTGTTTCTATCGAACGTCGAACATCGAACATCGAATGGCGGAACGGGAGTTCCGCCTTACCAAATTTGAGGTCGCGTTTTGCGGCGTCGCGGACAGCCTCTGTGTTTTATCCTGTCTATTCTGTTAATCCTGTCAAAAAAGCGGTTCGTGCCGCAGATCAGATTCGCACTATCGCGCGATTTGGCGGTCAGCGGCTTATTTATTTGGCAATTAACCCAGGGCGGCGCACTCCCGGAGTCGTGCTTGCCCTGGGCTACAAATATGTCGCCCCGCTGGGGCTTTCGGAGTGCGGCGTTGCCGACAGTTTCTGTGTTCCATGCGTCATGCCGCGGCGCAGCCCTCAGCGAAGCCGGGTCTTTTTCGGCTTAAAGTGCATTGGATTTCCTTCGCGGACTTTGCGGACTTCGCGTGAGGAAAAAGAGATCCGGCCCATTTACACCCCCAAAAAACACTCAAACCCCAATAAACACGGGGCTTTTTCGCTAAATTCAAGCGTCGTTTACTCGTTTACTTCCCTATAGGAAAAAAATGTGTGAAGGGCACCGGAAGGGAAGAGAGCCGCAAAACACCGAACACCGAACACCGAACACCGAACACCGAATGGCGGAACGGGAGTTCCGCCCTACCAAATTTGCCGCGGGTCTGGCGGAGTAGTGGCACGGGTAAAAGTTTAAGAGATGGCAGGGACGGCGCGCTATTTTGGCCAAGATGGGACGAACGGGACGAATGGCGGATCGGACATATTGGGCGTATCTGACATATCGGACGGATTTTTTTGGCGATGGTTTAGATATTGTGCGGCGAAAAGGGCCATTTCGTGTAGTTCGTGTGTTTCGTGGTTCTCAAATCGGACTCGAGCGGCGGAAACGCCCTACCAAATCTACTGGCGCGTGGTGGCAGCGCCACTTGCATTTACTGGCAAGCAGCTCCGCCCTACCATATTACGGACGGCGTCCCGATACATCGGGATCCCTACCTTAAAGGCCGGCGGCGCGGATTTTCTTTTTGGTGGCGGCGGTATCATATTTTAACCGCCGAAGTTCGACTGTGCCTTCATCCGTGTCGTAAATGAGATAGGCTGCCCTTGGATCGTTGTCCCGAGGGTATCCGACGGACCCGGGATTAACGAAATATTTTTTGCCGGGCTCAAGTTTAAACTTTGTGTAGCTGCCGCCGCGGACGACGGTGTCGCTGGTGAATGCGACGGGCACATGGGTATGCCCAAAGAAACAGATCTGGGTCGTTTGATGCGGAAAACTGGCGGCGGCGGCGAGGTCGTCGAAGACGTATCCCCACTCTTCCGGACGTGCCAGGGTGGCGTGGACGATCGTGAAGTTTTCGGCCTGACGCGTGTACGGCAGATTCAGCAGCCAGCGACAGTCATCCTGTGTGAGCTGGTTGCGGGTCCATTGCAGGACTTTGGCGAAACTGGAATTGAGGCCGTCGAGCCGATGCTCCATTACGCAATATTCGTCGTGGTTGCCCCTGACGCACGGCGAATTCATTGCGCGCACAATGTCGATGCACGGTTTCGGGTCGGCGCAGTAGCCGACAAAGTCGCCAAGGAACGCGTAATGCGTGCAGCTCAATTCTTTCGCATCCTCGAGAACAGCCCGAAGGGCTTCGAGGTTTGCGTGAATATCGGCCAGGATTCCGAATTTCATTTTTGTTACCAGCGGCAGTGCTTGCGCACGGCCACCAACCACGCTAAGAGCGGAAAAAATTCAATTCAAATCTTTTCTGCGTGATACGGGCAATAGGATTGTGAAGGTCGAGGTGAGGGAGTGTCGGAGGGGATGCGTGCCGTCAGATCACGAGCGAAAAAGCGCCGCAGATCAGATGCGCGCTATCGCGCGGTTTCACAGTCAGCGGCCCGGATCTACGCTCGGTCCTACCAGGGGTGGTCACGCTCGCGGACTCGCGCTCGACCCCTGGCTACATATATTTCACCCCTCTGGGGTTTCAGTTTGCGGCTTCGCCGGCAGGATAAGGCTTTCCGCAGATGGTTGGAAATGTTTGAGGGCGAGCCACAACAAACGACCAGGCGCGAAATAATTAGAATCTCGTTCGGAGCGAGGGGAGTGTCGGAGGGGTGTCGGACGGATCGGACATATCGGACGGATTTTTCCGCGCGATAGTTGGAGAAATGGTACGACGGTGGCTTTGATACCGCTTTTGGAAGGTCACTTGACACCGGAAGGTCGAAAGACTTTTGAATAATGAGCAACGTTCGAAAGCGGTGTCGCGCTTCGCTTGCCACCGCAGTCCAGGACGCAAGCGCGGATTTGGAGATGCCACGGCAATAGGATTATGAAGGTGGAGGTGGCGAATAATTTCAAGGGATCTGTGGATGCTCCTGCGACTCGCCCTCACCCCTGCCCTCTCCCACCGGGAGAGGGGGAATTATCCGCAGATGGTTGGAAATGTTTGACGGCGAGCCACAACAAACGACCAGGCGCGAAATAATTAGAATCTCGTTCGGAGCGAGGGAGTGTCGGAGGGGTGTCGGACGGATCGGACATATCTGACGGATTTTTTCGCCCGATAGTTGGAGAAATTGTACGACGGTGGCTTTGACGCCGCTTTTGGAAGGTCACATGACACAGAACGGTCGAAAAACCTTTGAATAATGAGCGACGTTCGAAAGCGGTGTCGCGCTTTGCTTGCCACCGCAGTCCAGGACGCAAGCGCGGGTTCGGAGGTGCCTCGGCAAATCGGATGGCGAGGGAAAACAGAATAGTCCAGCCCCGAAATAATTAGAGCGCGCTTACGCGACGCTGCTACAATGGCCGATCAGGCTTTGCGGCGGCGTTTGACCTGGAGCTGGACGAGAGAATGCGTGAGCGTGGCCTCGACCATCGCGTGATCTTCATCACTGAGCTTTTGCCTGAGCCGTTCCTCGGCGCGTTTACGGGCCTGTTCGGCAGCGGCTTCGTCGATGTTTTCAGCGCGAATGGCCATATCGGTCAAAACGGACACGCGATCGCCGGTGACCTGGACGAAACCGGTGCCCACGGCGAGGAATATGTTTTGACCGCCTTTAATGGCGTGGATCTCACCGGAGACAAGCTCGGTCATCAGGGGCATGTGCTGTGGAAGAATGCCCATCTCCCCTTCCCCACCGGTGAACGTGACCATGTCCACGTCGTCGGAAAAAGTTTTGGCTTCCGGCGTCACGATTTCCAGTTTTAGCGTATTGGCCATGGTCGGGTCGTTGAATCGTTGAATCGTTAAAACGTTGAATCGGTTCCGGGCGGTTAGGAGGCTTCCTTGATTTCGTCGATGCCGCCCTTCATGTAGAAGTTTTGCTCGGGCACGTCGTCGTGTTTGCCTTCGAGGATTTCTTTGAAGCCGCGAACGGTCTCGGCGACAGGCACCTGTTTGCCGGGCCGGCCGGTGAAGATTTCAGCCACCGAGAAGGGCTGGCTCAGGAAGCGCTGGATTTTGCGGGCGCGATACACGGTAAGCTTGTCGTCTGGCGACAGCTCGTCCATGCCCAGAATCGCGATGATGTCCTGCAAATCTTTGTAGCGTTGAAGCACTTTTTGCACGCCGCGGGCGACTTCGTAATGTTCGTTCCCGATAATTTCCGGTGCGAGCGCGCGGGAGCTGGAGGACAGCGGGTCCACCGCCGGATAAATGCCCAACTCGGCGATGGAACGTTCAAGCACGATCGTGGCATCCAAGTGCGCGAACGTCGTAGCCGGCGCGGGGTCGGTCAAGTCGTCGGCAGGCACATAGACGGCCTGGAAGGACGTAATGGAGCCTTTGCGGGTGGAGGTGATGCGTTCCTGCAGGTCACCCATTTCCGCGGCGAGCGTGGGTTGGTAACCCACGGCGCTGGGCGTGCGGCCCAGCAAGGCGGACACTTCGGAACCGGCCTGCGAAAAGCGAAAGATATTGTCGATGAACAGGAGCACGTCCTGGTTTTTTTCGTCGCGGAAGTATTCCGTGACGGCGAGCGCCGAGAGGGCCACGCGCAAACGGGCGCCGGGCGGCTCGTTCATCTGGCCATAGACCAGCCCGATCTTTGAACCCGGGGCGATAATCGGCAAACCGTGCTCGTTCTTTTTCGGATGGCCTTTTTCGTCCTTCTCCACTTTGATGACGCCGGCTTCAATCATTTCGTTGTAAAGATCGTTGCCTTCGCGGGTGCGTTCGCCCACGCCGGCGAACATGGAAATACCGCCGTGCAGTTTGGCGATGTTGTTGATCAATTCCATGATGACGACGGTCTTGCCGACGCCTGCGCCGCCGAACGCGCCGACTTTGCCGCCTTTGAGGAACGGGCAAATCAAATCGATGACTTTGATGCCGGTCATCAGGATTTGCGGCGAGGTGGATTGATCGGTCAATGAAGGCGCCTGGCGATGAATGGGATTGTATTTGTCCGCCTTGACCGGGCCCTGCTCGTCGACGGGCTCGCCGACGACGTTGAACACGCGGCCCATGACGGCTTCGCCCACGGGCATCGAAATGGCTTTGCCGGTATCGATCGCTTCGTATCCACGCTTCATGCCCTCGGTGGCGCCCATGCACACGCAACGCACCCAGTTGTCGCCCAGGTGCTGTTCGACTTCGAGCGTCTGCCTGGTCTTGCCCTGCCCCGGCACTTCGAAGTCCACCGTGAGGGCGTTATAGATGGGCGGAACGGTCTCGGGAAATTCCACGTCCACGACCGGGCCGATGATTTGAACGATTTTGCCTTTGTTCATGCGATTCAGTTTGTTCGAAATTTAAAGTTTAGATTTACGCCACCGCCATTTGCGCAGTGGTGATTTCCAGCAATTCCTTGGTAATGTTTGACTGGCGCAATTTGTTGTATTCGAGCGTCAGGTCCTTGATCAATTGTTTGGCGTTGTCCGTGGCGTTTTTCATGGACACCATGCGCGCGCTGTGTTCCGAGGCGCGGGCTTCGAGCAGGATTTGGTGCATCCGGAACGTCAGGCTGTGCGGCAGCAACGCACTCAATACTGTTTTTTCGTCCGGTTCAAATTCAAAGATGTCCGTGGGAATGCCGGCGGCGGGTTCCACTTCCTGGCTCTGCACGTTGATACCCACAGAAACGGCCTGGATTTTTCCGACCGGCAAAAAAGGCACCAGCTTCGGCTGTTGCACGAGCGTGGAAATAAAGTTCGTGAACAGAATGTCCACCGTGTCCACTTCTTCCTTCGTAAACAGGTCCTGCGCAAATTTCGAAATGGCGCGCGCTTCGGCGTACGTCGGCGGGTCCTTGTAAGTGAACTCCGCGGCGAGCTGGCGCTTGGTCCGGGCGACGAATTGCGAACCCTTTCTTCCCGCCGTAACGAACACCGTCGTATTTTTGTCCAACTTCGACACTTCGCGGGTCAGGTTCGAATTTAAGGCGCCGCATAGGCCGCGATCGGTGCTGACCAGAATGATGCCGCGTTTCCTGACGGCACGCTTTTCCATCAGCGGATGCTTGAACGAGACGATGCGCGGAGCGGCTTCCGCCAGCATGCGGTTCAGCAGTTCGGCATAAGGACGGCCCACCAGGGCGGCCTGTTGCGCTTTCCGCATTTTGGCCGCGGCCACCATTTGCATGGCTTTGGTGATTTGGGCCGTGTTCTTGACCGACTTAATTCGCCGGCGTATGTCGCGTGTGCTGGGCATCGATCTAAAGCGTTGAAACGTTAAAAAGTTGAAACGTTGAAACGGCTATATCAGTGATACGTGGGTTTGAATTCGCCTACGGCGGCTTTCAATTCCCCTGCGGTGGCGTCGCTGATGGTTTTTTCGGCGCGGATTTTCTTGAGCAAATCGGCCTTGCGGGTGTTGAGATAATCCAGGAGTTTGCCCTGAAAATCTTTCACCTTTTCGACGGGCACATCATCCATGAGATTATTTTGGATCGTCCACAAAACCGCGGCCTGGGCCTCGACGGGCACGGGTTGGAATTGGTTTTGTTTGAACAACTCGACGATGCGCTTGCCGCGTTCGAGCATGGCTTGCGTCCTGGCATCGAGGTCCGAGCCGAACTGGGCAAATGCCGCCAATTCGCGGAATTGAGCGAGATCGCCCTTGATGCGGCCGGCGACCTGTTTCATTGCCTTGATTTGGGCGGCCGAACCGACGCGCGAAACGGACAGACCGACGGAAATCGCCGGGCGAATGCCCTGATAGAACAAGTCCGTTTCCAAATAAATCTGGCCGTCCGTAATCGAAATCACGTTCGTGGGAATATAAGCCGAGACGTCGCCCGCCTGCGTTTCGATGATGGGCAGGGCCGTGAGCGAACCGTTTCCGTAGTTTTCAGAGACGCGCGCGCTGCGTTCCAGCAAACGGCTGTGCAAATAAAAGACGTCGCCGGGATATGCTTCGCGGCCTGAAGGACGCTTCAGGATCAGGGACACCTGCCGATAGGCGACGGCGTGCTTGGACAAATCATCGTAAATGATGAGCGCATCCATGCCGTTGTCCATGAACCATTCACCCATGGCGGCGCCGGCAAAGGGGACGAGATATTGGTTGGTGGCCGAATCGGAAGCGGAAGCAACGACGATGATGGTGTATTTCAGAGCGCCGGTCTTTTCGAGAATGTCCAGTACGCGCGCGATGTTCGATTGCTTTTGACCGACTGCGACGTAGATGCTGTACATGGGCCGATAATCCTTATCGCCCGCGGCTTCGGCGGCCTTATTCATGGCGGCCTGGTTAATCATGGTGTCCACGCAAATGGTGGTCTTGCCCGTGGAACGGTCGCCGATGATGAGTTCGCGCTGGCCGCGGCCAATGGGAATCATCGCGTCGATGGCCATGATGCCCGTCTGCACCGGCTGGCTCACCGGCTTGCGCTTGACGATGCCGGGCGCGATTTTTTCCATCGGATAAAACGCTTCATTTTTGATCGCGCCTTTGCCGTCGATGGGCTGCCCCAGGGCGTTGACGACGCGGCCCAGCAAGGCTTTGCCGACGGGAACCTGCAACAGTTTGCCGGTGGTGCGGACTTCATCGCCTTCCTTGATCTCCGTGTAATCGCCCAGAATAATGGCGCCGACTTCGGTTTCTTCGAGGTTCAGGGCGATGCCGGTAATGCCGTTGCCGAAGTCCAACATCTCGTTGAGCATCGTGTCGGTCAGGCCCTCGATCTTGGCGACGCCGTCGCCGATTTCGCGGACGAGGCCGACGTTTTGCTTGGAGACAGAGGCTTTGGCGCCGCTGATTTGCGCTTCAATTTCTTCGAGTAAAGTGCTCATATCTTTCTGGTGATTTATCTCTTAGTGGCCCCAATCGGGCAATTTTTCAAAAACTTTCTTCCAATTTTTCCAAACGGGTCTTGACGCTGCCGTCGTAGAGGTCGCTGCCGGCCTGGATACGGATGCCGCCGATGAGGGCGGGATTTTGGGTGAAGGACATATTCATCGACTGGCCGTACCGGGCCGTTATCTGCTGCGCGATCTCGTTTTGCAAATCCGACGGCAACGGCGTGGCGCTTTCGACGCGGACGGCGCGCTGCTCCAAATCCAGCTTCACGAGCCGGTAGAAACGCTCGAGGATCCCCAGGTAACCACGCGGCTGGCATTCTGAGAGGCGGGCCAGCGCCTGGCGCACCCGGTTTTCATCCAGCACACCGTTCACGTGACAAGTGCGGAATAGTTGCCGCGCTTCACGCAGAGCCTGCTTGGATATTTTCATGCTTTGTTGGGCGTATCCTGAATTTCGAATCAGGATTCGAAATTCCTATTCGGACAATTGTTTTTCCGTTTCCACGGCCAGGCGCCTTTGATCATCGGCCGTGAGAATTTTCCCGGTGACCGACGAGGTCGTCTGCACGACGAGCCGTCCGACTTCGCGTTTGAGTTGAGCGAGCATTTGCGCGCGTTCCTGGGCCGCGGCTTCACGGGCCTTGGTGACGATTTGCTCGGCTTCGGCGATCGCCTTCTGCGTTTCCGTTTCACGCACGCGGGCGGCCGCCTGCCGTCCTTCTTCAATCAATTTGTTGGCCTGGTCGCCGGAGTCGGCCAGGATTTTCTGGCGTTCGGCTTCCGTCCGCGCCACGTCGCCTTTGATCTTTTCGGCGTTGGCCAAAGACTCGGCGATTTTTTCGCGCCTGGCCTCGAGCATGGAAAAGATCGGCTTGTAGGCGAAACGCCACAGGACGTAAAAGACGACAGAAAAGCTGATCGTCTGGGCGAGCAATGCCCGCCACTGAATTCCAAGTTCGTTCATAGGCCTGATGATTATTTAATCAGGAACCAGGCAAAGATGGCCCAGGCTTCAGCGAGCGCCATACCGATGAACATAAACACGAGGATTTTGCCGAACATACCGGGATTGCGGGCCATGGCCGTCAAGCCGCCGGCGGTGGCGATGCCGATGCCGATGGCCGCGCCACCGAACGCGAGGCCAACGTGTATGTTGCCGTGCAAGGTTTGAGTTAGATCTGCTGCGTCTGCGAGCATCATATTTTTATTTCTTATTGGTTTTGGTTGTCGCCCCGAACATTCTCCAGGGCAAATTCAAAGTTAAAATCAATGTCCGTGTTGTTCGTCTGTGTGCATGCAAAGCGTGGCGACAAAGGCAACCACGAGCAGCGCGAAAACAAAGGCCTGCACCAGACAGACAAAGGTCTCATAGAAGTAGGTGCAAATCGAGAGGATGAGACCCACGAAAAAATTGGGCGCGTGAAACGTCATGTCCAGAATGGTTTCGCCGGCAAAAACGTTTCCGTACAGCCGCATGGCCAAAGAGACCGGCCGGGCAAACATGATCGAAACGACTTCCATGCACCCAATGAAAATGAACAGAGCCAAAAACAACGGATAAAGCCATGCGGTGGTCTGCATCTTCACGCCGAAAATGTGTTTAATCAGCCCGAAAACCCCGTTGTAGCGAACTGCCCAAAACAGGCACATAATTAGAAAGATGCCCGCCATCGCCACCGTCAGGTTTGCATCCGAGGTCGGAGGGCGAAAATAGGGAACGAACGTTCCGTTCGGCGCGGTTTTTCCGATGCTGCCGACGCCCGGGATCAAGTCCACAAAATTGGACATGACGATGAAAATGAAAAACGTCGTCGCAAAGGGAAACACCCAGCGCGCCACCCGTTTATCCAAAATATCCCCAATCAAACCGTCCCACAACTCGACCAACGCCTCGAGGGCATTTTGCATTCCTGCGGGTACTTCCTTGATATTTTTCGGCGTAGTCGCACGCACGATAATCAAAATGAGCGCGGCCACAATCCAGGAGCAAACCATGGAGTTGGTGACCGGCAAACGGAATATATAGAAGAGAGCCTGCGGCGCTTCAGGGGGAAGCTCACTTTCAGCGGGAGGAGGATTATGTATCGAACCGGCGTTGGCGCCGCTGGCGATCGGGACGGAATTCGTTCCGCCCATTGCCGCAGAAGTTTGCGTATTCGTCTGCGCGTTCAGGTTTGCCGAGCATGCCAGGGCAAAGAGCGCCAAAACCAAAACTGATTTAATCAATAGCTTCACTTCAAAGTCCCTTATAGCGACACCGATGGCCTTGTTAAGAGGGCCAAGGTGCCAAAGAACAATTAAAATGGCTCATCGTGAAAAATTTCACAAGCACAATTTGGAAAAATTTTTGAGTGGTTTGAGCCGCAAATGGGAGAACAATAAAGACGAAAAAACGCGAAGGTAGGGACGCCGCGCTGCGGCGTCACCGCGCGTAAAGCGCGCGGAACGAGGGTGGTTGGACGTTGGACAGCGCATGTTCCGCCCGCTATACGGGCGGTGACGGCGCAGGGCGCCGTCCCTACCAAAGAGCTGCGCCGGCGGTGGCAGCGCCACTTGCCATGCGCGCCGTCCCTACCAAGAAAAGCGCACAGGATGAGCGTGGTTGGACGTGGGACAGCGCAGGTTCCGCCCGGTGTACGGGCGGTGACGGCGGTGGCAGCGCCACTTGCTATGCGCGCCGTCCCTACCAAAGAGCCGAGCTGTCCCTACCATGTGAAATTTGGACGCTGGCCGTCGGCGAAATAAGTGAATGGCCATTGTTCGGGGCGGGCGACGAGTTGTTCGCGAACTGGGTTTTGCAATATGTATGTAATCCGCTTTCTCGCGACGGCTCTCATCATCTCGCAAGCGATGCTCGAAGAAATCGCGCTGCCAGCCGATGCCAATTTCTTTGGCAACCCATTCTTTCCACTTGCTGATGACCAACTGCATTCGTTTCCCTGACGGAGGAAGTGATAACAGCGCATGCGCGTGATCCGGCATCAGTAAGAATAGATGCGGCCACCATAAAAGTTTTTCCTGGCGATGACGGACGGTTTCGAAAATCCGGGGCGCGATCTCGGGCAAGGCCAGTTGATTGCGGAAACGCTCGCGGCAGTTAATCGTTACAAAGTAAATTTCTCTTTGTGGATCAACCCATAGTGGAATTTCATGGGGCAGCGCTTTGCGTTCCGAAATTTCCATCCACCGACTATTCGGTTTTTGACGCACCGATACAAGCGCGATCTGTGGCAGGGACGCCGCGCGTACAGCGCGCGGAATGAGTGTGGTCGGACGTTGGACAGCGAATGTTCCGCCCGCTATACGGGCGGTGACGGCGCAGCGCGCCGTCCCTACCAAAGAGCCGCGTCGGCGGTGGCAGCGCCACTTGCCTTGCGCTGTCCTACCAAGAACAGCGCGCGGAATGAGTGTGGTCGGACGTTGGACAGCGAATTGTTCCGCCCGCTGTACGGGCGGTGACGGCGCAGCGCGCCGTCCCTACCATCTCTAAATCAACGGGGGCATGGGACAATCGAGGGTGTCGCAAATGGCGCGGAGTAGTTCGGCCTCGCCTTCCACGATGACGCCGTCGGCGCCGACGACATGGACACAGGCCTCGATGACATTCTTTTTGATGATGGGCGCGGCCTGCGCGAGACGATTGAGGGAGGCATCGAGTTGATCGACACCGCATTGGTCGAGGGGAAGCAAGCCGAGGTCGCTGTCGTCCGGGGCGCGCAAATAGGGCGCGCCGGTTGCGAAGGCCTTTCGAATTTCGCCGTCGTCGCTGCTGCCGACATTGGCGAGGGCCGAAAGGACAACTGAGCAGTCCGGCGCCAGGGGTTTTACCGAGTAATACTGTACGACCGGTTTGGTTGCGCCGCGGAATTGGGCATCCAAATGGCGAAGAACGATTTTTTCGAGGACGAATTCGAACAGTTCAACTTTGCCGTCGCTGTCGATGAGCCAGTCGAGTGTTTTGGAAAAGACATTGTATTGGTCCTTGCTCAATTGTTTGAGCGCGCCCAGCGCCACGGTGAGCATGGGCAGATGCGCATGGGCGGCGGCTTGCGAAACGTCCGGATAGAGCGCGGCTGTTTTGTCGCGGATGGCGGCGCCGGCCTGCTGTTCCAGTCCGGCGAGTTGTTTGGCGCGCAGGCTTTGGTCGTTGCTCAGGAGCATGGCATAGACCAGCGCCATGGCATCGGTCGGTTCGCGCGCGGCGGCGCGGACGCTATCGGGCAATGAATCGCGCAATTGCTCGGCGTATTTGAGGTGCATTGGCGTTGGATTGCCAAGGCTGGGCAGGACGGCGTTGGGTTTGATGACCGGCGGCACATCGCCGCCCGCAAGAATCGCTCCGCCCAAAACGGTGCCGAAGATATTGGGCAGCGGCGGCCGGGGTGGACGCGACGAGGGTTGCTGCTGCGGTTGTCTCTCGGCTTCATCATCGTAACGGACTTCAGGAAATGCGCCATCGAACGCCGGATCGAAGACGCGGATGCGGTCGGCCAGCGGTGGATGGGTTTCGAGCAGGCCGATAAATGGTTCGCTGACGCCGTTGCCGAAAAACATATGGGACAGTTCCTCGGAATGGGCGTGGCTGACGCGCGAACCCGTTTCGCCAAGGCCCCCGATTTTTTTTAGCGCGCCGGTGATGCCGAGGGGATTGCGGGTAAATTGAACGGACGAAGCGTCGGCCAAAAATTCGCGTTGCCGACTGACCGCGGCTTGAATGAGCCGGCCAAAGAAAACGCCGATGTAACCTATGATGAGAAGAGCGATGCCAAACAACGGCAGGAGATTCTGGCCGCCCCGCCGGTCCCCGCCCCGGCCGGAATAGAGAAGAATCCGGCCAATAATGGCCAGGCAAAGAATGCCAAAAATCGTGCCCATGAGACGCAAATTCAGGCGCATATCGCCATTTAAAATATGGCTGAATTCATGGCCGATGACGCCCTGCAGTTCGTCCCGGGAGAGAATCCTCATGCAGCCGCGGGTGACGGTGACGGTGGCATCGCTGGGTTTGTGCCCGGCAGCAAAGGCGTTGATGCCATTTTCGTCGTCCATGACATACACCTGGGGCATAGGCACGCCGGAGGCGATGGACATTTCCTCGACGACGTTCAGGAGTTTGCGTTCGTTTGGATCGGTTGTGTTGGTATTAATGAGCCGGCCGCCCATCAATTCTGATACGGCGCTGCCGCCGGAGGAAAGCGACATGGTTTTGTAACCGCTGCCGATTCCCACAACGGCAAGGACGGCGATGGTGACGCCAAAGAAGACCTGTGGGTTCCAGGCGGAGAATTGTGCCTGCTGCTGGCTTTCATAATAACGGTGATGGTGTTCGGCCTGGACGCCGGAGAAAATCAAAA
Source organism: uncultured Verrucomicrobiae bacterium (assembly GCA_963845665.1). Taxonomy (GTDB): domain Bacteria; phylum Verrucomicrobiota; class Verrucomicrobiia; order Limisphaerales; family UBA11358; genus UBA11358. The sequence goes on along the minus strand of CAWJTA010000002.1, from coordinate 3,185,471 downwards.
TTGCGGCGACATAAACGGCGGCAATCATACCGGCCACAGCCAGAATGAAGTAGAAGACAAGCCACTTGGTTTTGCGTTGCGCTTTGGCCTGTTGCTCGAAAAAATCCATTGTTTGATTTTTTCAGCGTGACCTTAGCTAAATACCCCAGGAACCGTCACCCTCCCGTGAACCGGAAGAACGTTCCCGTCCGAAAGACTCTCCCTCACCCCGGCCCTCTCCCTCGGGGAGAGGGAGAATTGTCCGCCGATCGTTTGAAACGACGGGCGACGGCAGTAGTTCAGGGGTTCAATGCGCAAATCCTCTGGGAAAATCTCCACCTGACTCTCTCCCCGCCCGTCGGATGGGGGCGGAGAGGGGACAGCCATCGGATGCAGACCACAATCCATAGGTTGCATTGCAGTTACTGGTTTATGTCGTCAACCCATCACGGTTACGAGAATGAAACTTTGGGCGCATCCCGCTGCTCGGGCTTATCTATGACGAACAATTCAGCCGGAGCGAAGTTGAAGGCTCCCGCGAGGATATTCGTTGGAAACCGCTCGCGGTCCGTATTGTAAGTCATGACGGAATCGTTATAAGCCTGGCGGGCAAAAGAGATTTTATTTTCCGTGGAAGTGAGCTCCTCGGTGAGCTGCATCATGTTTTGGTTGGCCTTTAGATCCGGGTACTGTTCAGAAACGACCATCAGGCGACTTAAAGTGGCGCCGAGGCCGCTCTCGGCGGTCACAAGGTTTTTCATGGTGCTGGCGTCGCCGGGATTGGCGGCGGCGGCCTGGGACGCGGCATAGGCGATATTGCGGGCCTTGGTCACGTTCTCGAGGGTCTGGCTCTCGTGTTTGAGGTAGCCTTTGGCCGTTTCGACCAGGTTTGGAATGAGGTCGTATCGGCGCTTGAGTTGGACGTCGATCTGCGAGTACGCGTTTTTATAGCGGTTGCGCAGGGTGACGAGCTTGTTGAATCCGCCGATGGCGTACCAAACAATCCCAAGCACCACCACCACAAATATCCCCAAAACGATGAGGAGAACGGCCAGCGTGCCAGCGACAAAAAGAAACATAATTAAATCCTTTCTTTAACTTAAGATTACCCAATTTTCCGAGAAATCCAGCGACGCGACAATGATAATTTTTGGGGAAATTTATAATGGCCCGAAGTCGTAGCATAGACTGCCAATTCCAAGTCTGCTGTATCGCGGGTTTTCAACTCGCCGGTCCCACTACGTTGTACGTCTAGCCGATTTGGAAATCGGCGATACAGCAGGTTTGGAAACCTGCGCTACATTCAAAAAAGCTTGAAGAATCCTGCCCTGGCTGGTACCAATAGCGTTGCATTAGCGCGTTAAACAACAAACACAGTTCGAACTAATGCATGGAAGTGAGATAATAAAATCCGCTTATCCCGAATATGGAGGTTCTCAAATGAAAACCAGGCAGCTTTTTTTAGTCACCGTCGCGCTTCTGGCCACGGCGTTGAGCGCCGGTCTTTCGACGTGCCTGGGCCAGGGCAGCCTGACGCCGCCCGGGCCGCCGGGAGCGACGATGCTGACGCTCTCGCAGGTTGAACCGCGAACGCCGGTGGACGCGGTGCATACACCGGGCGCCAGCTTCGTACAATTCATCATTTCCAGTCCCGGTTCCTATTATCTCACGACCAACATCGTTGTTACCAACAGCAGCCTCAACGGCATTTACATTCAGGCAAATAATGTCACTTTGGATTTGAAGGGATTTTCCGTTATCGGCGCTCCGGGCTCCCAATATGGAATCGTCATTGAAGGTTACACAAACGTTTCCGTACGCGACGGCCTTATTAGTGGCTGGCCCCTGTTCGGGATTGACTGCGCCGCAACGCATGTCGATTTGGATCAACTGACCATCTCAGGCGGCGGCACTGGAGGCATCCTTCTAACCGGGCCAGGAGGATGCATTGTGAGAAACTGCATCATCAGTGGAAACACTTCCTACGGCATTGAATGTCTGGCGAACGATGTGGCTTTGGATCATCTGATGGTTTCGAGCAATAATCCCGGCCTCTTTTTTTCCGGCGTTGCCAGCGGTGTGATTAAGGATTGCACTGTGAACGAAAATTTCACGGCGGGGGTGGAATGTGTGTCTTCGACCAATATGACTTTGGAGGACCTGACGAGTTCTCACAACTATGGTTATGGCCTGGATCTGAACACCTTCGAAAATGGCACCGTCAGCGATTGCAAGATCAACGGGAACGCGAATAACACAGGCATTTATCTAAACGGTTCCAGTTGTTTGATTCTCGGTAACAGCTGCAGCGGAAACGGAAACAGCATTTTTGTCCAGGGAGCCAATAATCAAATAGACGGCAATCATGGTATCGGCAGCAACCCGTCGGCTGTCGGCATTTGGATAAATGGGGGCGCCGCGTTTACCAACAACATCGTCACCCGCAACTTCGTCATGGGCTATGGACTCAACGATTATGCCCTGCCTACCGGGCAAATCGCCGGGCCGATCATCACAAACGCTGTTTCCGGTCTCATCACCAATTCAAATCCCTGGGCGAACTTCGGCTTTTAACCAGAAGACAGCAACCATGAAAATCGCAATTGGAAATGAACCGAGGGTCGCAGGGAGTGAACTTTCGCGGCAGGACGTCCGGCTACACTCGTTTCCGCGCGCTCTACGCGCGGTGACGACGGTGGCAGCGCCACTTGCGAAGAGCGACGCCGCTTTCGAATGGCCCACATTTTCCGAAGCGGAATCGACTGTTCAAAGTCATCCGACGTCCAAAAGCGGTGTCTCGGCCACCGCACTCCAGGACCTGCGGCGGTTAGGAGGGCTCACGAAAGTGCCTCGATGGTTTGTCATCATGGCGCTATTGCTTTTGGGTTTTGACATGCCCGCGTTGCATGCCCAGGGCAATCTCACGCCGGCCGGGCCTCCGGGAGCGACGATGCTGACGCTTTCGCAGGTTGAACCGCGCACGCCGATAAATGCAATCCATACGCCGGGCAACGGCTCAGTGGAGTTTGCGATCACAAATTCAGGCTCATACTTTCTGACGACCAATCTTTTCGGCGTCAGCGGCGAAGGCGGGATTGGAATCTATACCAACAATGTGACGCTGGACTTGAACGGTTATTCGCTGCAAGGTGGCGCGCCGGGCCTCATTGGAATCCAGGCATTCATGGGCACCACCAATGTCATTGTGCGGAACGGAATCATTAGTGGCTGGGGCCAGGACGGGGTTTATTGCGCTGCGTACGACGGTATTTTGCAAAATTTGTCGGTTACCGGCAATGGCTGGACCGGCCTGGTCCTCGGGAGTGTTGGCCAGATCAAAAATTGCACGGCGAGCGGCAACCAGGAGAACGGAATATCCATCATTGCCAACGGCTGCCTCATCTCCGGCAACGTTTGCAATGAAAATAACCAGGCAGCTATAAGTGGCGACGGAGGCATAATCGTTTTGGAAGCGAACAGCCGCATCGAAAACAACCATTTAACCGGCAACACGGCCTATGGAATCGAGATCGTGGCCGAGCTCGGAGACACGAACAACATGATCGTTGGGAATTCGGTGCAGGGTGATGGCGCGAACGATTATTATTACAGCACTGCTCAAGTCGTCGGTCCCATCATGACCAATAACGCCACCGGGATCATTACGAACTCGAACCCGTGGGCCAATTTTCAATTTTAATCAGATGCGTATGAGAATTTTACCTGGACGTAAAGTGAGAGTGGCGGGGATCCCGATGCATCGGGACGCTGTCCGTATAGTGAGCGCAACGAGTGTGGTCGGACGTTGTTCCGCGAATGTTCCGCCCGCTTTACGGGCGGTGACGGCGGTGGCAGCGCCACTTGCCAAGCGCGACGACGCTTTCGAATGGCCCACGTTTTCCGAAGGGGAATCGACTGTTCGAAGTCATCTGACGTCCAAAAGCGGTGTCTCGGCCACCGCACTCCAGGACCTGCGGCGGTTCGGACGGTTGACGAAAGCGGCTCATTGGTTTGTGATCGCGGCGCTGTTGCTTTTCGGTTTTTATATTCCCACTTTGCGTGCGCAGGGCAACCTCGCGCCGCCGGGACCGCCGGGAGCAACGATGCTCACGCTCTCACAAGTCCAGCCGCGAATCCCTGTGGACTCGGTGCATACTCCGGGCAACAGCGCGACGGAATTTTTAATCACTACGCCCGGCTCGTATTATTTGACGACGAATATCATTGGCGTGAGCAGCGAATATGGGATCGAAATTACTGCCAGCGATGTGACCCTTGATTTGAACGGATTTTCCATGACCGGGCCGCCCACGGCAAACAGCGGAATCATCGTTTTTTCGGGAACTACGAATGCTGTCATTCGCAATGGCATCATTAACGGCTGGAGCAGTCTCAACGAAGACATCTTTTCAGAAGGCAACAATATCACGATCGAAAATATGAGTGTTTCCGGAGCGGGTACCGGCATTGCCTGTCTCGGCTTTGGCGGCGTGATACGAAATTGCACGGCAAGCCTCAATGGTGAATACGGTATTTACCTCGGTGGTCCGGGTTATCTGATTTATGGCAATACGTGTTTCGGAGACAATACGGTGAACGAAGCCAATGGCTCGGCCATGCTCATAAATGGATCGAACAATCGTATTGAGAATAATTTTGTCACCGGCAGCGGCCCGGCGGGTTTCGGAATCGCAATCAATACCGGGAATACGAATAATGTTATCGTTCGGAATTCCGTCCAGGGCAATTGGCCAAACGATTATCTTGTTAATTTCCAACAGTTGACCGGTCCTGTCATTACCAATACTGTGTCCGGGATGGTCACGAACTCGAACCCGTGGGCGAATTTCGGATTTTAGACCAGAAACCTTAAGTCATGAAAATTAAAGCTGTTATTCTCATTGCACTGGCAGTCTTTGGCCTTCAGACCACTGCGATGCTTCGCGCCACCACCACCATCGACCTCGCCAACCGTTATGCGTACGGCGCGAACATTGGCTGGATAAATGCCGTGGCCGACACCAACAATGGGGCAGTGATAGGCGATTACGTTTGTTCGGGCTATATTTATTCAGGAAATGCCGGCTGGATTAACCTCGGCAGCGGCAGTCCCACCAACGGAATCTATTATCAGAACCTTTCCCAAAGCGATTTTGGCGTGAACAACGACGGGCTCGGCAATCTAAGCGGTTACGCCTGGGGCGCAAATATCGGCTGGATCACGTTCGAACAAACTTACGGGAAACCGAAGGTGAATCTCCTGACCGGCGCATTGAGCGGTTACGTCTGGAGCGCCAATTGCGGCTGGATTTCATTGAACAATGCTGAGGCCTTCGTCCAAACCGACACACTCTATCCCGGGCCGCTCGCCCTGAATGGCCTGCCGATTCCATGGCTGCTGTCCAACTTTGGAACGACAAACGTCAGCGCCAACGCCGATCCGACTGGCAAAGGAATGACCGTTGGACAGGATTATGTGGCCGGCACGAACCCGAATAACGTAAATAGCGTCCTGAAGATTACATCGGATAGTTTTGCCTCGGGCGGAACGAGCGCCAGCGTGACGTGGGACAGCGAACCGACACGGCTTTATTATATCCTTGAAACCACGAACGTCGTCGCTCCGGTTTGGCTGGACAGCAATCTTGGATTAATCGCGCCGTCCGCAGGCGCCACTACGACCGCCGGATTTACGGATACCAAGGCGCCCATCAGATATTATCGCGTGCAAGCGGTGCTGCCGCTGTATCCGTAGGTGGCAAGGCCACTTCCCAAGGCGCGTCCAGCACCGTTGCTGGGCTGAGTGATACAATGCCGTTGGCATTGAAATTCACAATCCTCTTTGGGCGCGCAACATATCCACGAAGGTTTCCGCTTCTTTGCGCGAATTGAAAATCCCGAGGGAAACCCAGGCGCCACTTTTTTGCTTTTCATGGAACGCTGCAATCGAATCCGCAAACCGCGAATTTGCGGACTCAACGTGGAACGCTTCCTGGTCCTCATTCCATTCCACGAGCCATAGACCGTTCCAGCTGTAATTCGCGAGGTTTTCAATCAAAGCTTTTTTCATTCTCTGTCCATATCAATACGTTTTCTGTCGTCCCTGATGGGACTTGTCCCCCTCGGCCGCCTTTACCCAGCCAATGGCTGGACTATTTTCGGGAAACCGATTCACCGATCCAATAATCCGCCATCACTCCTGGACTTCTACAGGCATACCGACCCAGACCATTTGGCTTAAATATTCGGCATCCCAGTTGGCGAGGCGGAAGCAGCCGTGGGATTCGGTGCGGCCGACTTGCTGGGCATTTGGCGTGCCGTGCATTCCGTAGCCGGGTTTGTCCAGGCCCATCCAGGCGACGCCCACGGGGTTCTTTGGGCCAGGCGGCAGGACGAGTTTATGACCGATGGTTTTCAGTTCGTCGGATTCCGGAAAGAGTTCGGGATCGACGGTGTAATTGGGGTTGGGGATGACCACGACGACGTGCAGTTCGCCTACGGGCCGTTTTTCGACTTTTTGGGCAATGCTGCATGGAAAGTGCAGCATCAGATTTGTGTCTTCATCAAATGCTTCCAGATAGCGGTCGGACAAATGAATGACCACAAACGCCGCTTTGCCATCGGGATCGGGATACGTGACATCGGGTATCTGCAACACGGTGCCGGCGGCAATGTTTGACCAGTCCACGTTGGGATTGAGTTTTTGAATTAACGTGGGGCTGGAATGACATTTTTCCCCGAGCAATTCCAGTTCCGTTGTATAGGCGAGCGAAGACTGTTCGGATTTTGCGAGCCAGGTTGTGCCGAGCGGTTGCAGGCTGTCCAGGTCGTTTGTAGTAACGGTGTAAGAGGCCATGATGGGAGCGGCGAGCGTCAGGTTGGACCGAGTCTGGTCGTCCAATACACCGGTCAGAGGCAGATTTTGGACTTCCTGAAAGACGGAGATGGCTTCGCGTGTTTGGGAACCGAGCTGGCCGTCGATTGACCCCGGCGAGATGGCGCGCCGGGCCAGGGCGATTTGCGCTTCCAACGCATTGACGACCGGACGCGGAAAATCGGAAGGCGCCTGGTGTGAAATGAGCGGCTGTTCCGCTTGCGGTTGCGGCTGCTGAGCGGAAGGCGATTTGGAGACCGATCCCGCCGCAATCGATGCGTCTACGGCGGCATCGATGTTGTTGGGAACGTCTCGTTTGGCGTACTGACGTCCATGGTCGTTCTGAATATTACGTTCATGGCGCCAGAACGCGTAACAGCCGCACCCGATGAGGGCGATGAGGAGGAGGCGCCCCAAAATAGAACCGCTTTCGCTTCCGCCTTTTCGGCGAGCGGATTGAGATCTGGACTTTTGTTTTCGGGCCACGAGTGAATCCTAATTATGCCTGAAACAGTTTTAAGTTTTGTCCGGCCCGTTGCAAGTGGAATGCTGAAGCGTTGAAACGTTAAAATGTCGAAACGTTGGAACGGTACGGGCGGTGGCAGCGCCACATGCCTTACGCGCCGTCCCTGCCGAAGCTCATCACTCCGTAGGCGCGAACTGAATCCGTCTCGTGAAAAACGCGGTCCGCCATGCGCCATAAATGAGGCCCGTTGTCAGCCAGCATAGTCCCGCGATAATGGCCCATTTTCCGAGCCCGAGCCAAAGATAGGCGCAGATGCCGAAACCCAGGACCGGCGAAATAAAATTCCCGGCGGATTTCCAAAACGACGTGCGTTCCCCGAGCACAAAATAATGAATGAACGCGGCCAGGTTCACGGCCATGAACGCCAGAAGCGCGCCGAAGTTCAACAGTGTGCAACCGAAACCGTAGGCGTCCACGTGTTTAAATTCCTGTATCGCTTTGAGCGATAACGCGGCGATGAGCATGACAACGCCGATGAGGATGATGTTGTTTGAGGGAATCCGCGTGCGCGGATTGATTGCGCCAAAAAATTTCGAAGGAATCGCATTGTCGCGCCCCATGCTATAGAGCAACCGCCCGGCGCCCAGGTGCGCGCCTGCGCCCGAGCCGATGCTGGCCACCAACAGCGCTACGTTCACGGTATAAAAGAGCCACATGCCGCCTGCCTTGGCCGCCACGTACGAAAATGCGTTGTCTTCATCCGGGAAATTCGAATCCGGCCATACCAACTGCGCAAAATAGACCTGAACCGACGCCAATATGCCCGTAATCAGGCAAACCAGGACGGTCGCCAACAAAATATTGCGGCGAGGATTACGCGCTTCCTCGGACAACGTGGATACGCCGTCAAAACCGATGTACGTCAGGACGGCCAGGGCCGCGCCGCTGCGCACCGTTGAGAACGAAAACGTCTCTGGATCATAAAACGGCCGCGTGTAATTCGTGACATGATTCAGCAGCAGATAATGGACGGCCGCACCGAGAAATAAAATAATCACCACGCTCAACGCGACGGTGATGATGCCATTGGTGCGTGAACTGGCCTCGATACCGCGCAAATTCATGAGGGTGAAAAGAACCGTAAGCACCACGATTAACAGGCAGGTTAAAACGGTGACCTCGCCGTGATTGAGAATTCTGGGCAACAATGCCACAGACGCCCCGGCAATCCAGATGACACAGACAATCGGGTTCATCACGTAATCGAAAATGATGCTCCAGCCGACGAAATAGCCCAGGGCCGGATGAATCTCGCGGCTGACATAGGCATAGGCCGAGCCGGCGCTGGGATACGCATTGGCCATGCGTCCGTAACTGATGGCGGTGAAGAGCATGGCGACCATGCCAATGAGTATGGCCGTGACGACGTGACCGCCACCGGCCACCGCCGCCGCGCCAAACAGCGGCATGGGCGCGGTGGGTTGGATCAGGATGATGCCGTAGAGAATGAGGCCCGAAAGTCCGAGGACGCGTTTTAGTCCGGGCTGTCGCGTGACTGGAGCAATTGTGAGATTGATTTCCATTTAATTGATTTTTGGCAGCGTGCGCTGTTTGCGTTTGATTTTGGCGATGGGACGCGACGTGTGTCAAGTGGCAGCGCCACATGCCATCACGATTTACGCGTGCATCTCGCTTTGAGTGAAAAGCGCCATAACCCGTCAGCTTTGGTACTCGATATGGTTATACCTTATCGTCCTGGCCCTTCTATTTTCCTTGTCGTAGATGAGTACATAATTCCAGGTCGCATTTTCCCCTGGCGGGAACGCTTGAAAGTCAACAGCATGGCGGCCCGTCCCATCCTCGTAAAAACCGGTTATGGCACCAAAGGGGTTCAAGCGCCGGTCACTGATAAATTTCTGGTAATCATCGATGACAGCCTTATCAAGGTGATTTGTGTTATACCTGTACGGTGGGATCTCCCAACCCGGGAACGGTTTAAATGTCCAGCCCGCCAGCGGATCAGGCACAGGTTTTGAGCTGCTGCAACCGCATCCGAAAATGATCGTTACACACAGCGCTAATGCGACTGCCGTGAAACTTGACCATCTCACGATTGTTTTCATAGCGGCCTTTGAGCAGCGGGCGTGCCGTTTTTGCGCGATTTTGGCGGCGGGAAAACAAATTTATTAATCCATTGTGACTGCCCGTTTCGGGCTATTCGAAATTATTTCACTGCCGGCTGCCCCGCGGTTTTTACGATTTTCTTTGCATAGACCCAGTATACAAGACGCTCGCCGATAAATAATCCCACAGTCCCAGCTGTAGTTATCCAGAACATCATCATTCCTCCGTGGTCCGCCTTCGGAAGGGCAAAACAAGCCCCCACTAACGCCAATATGGCTGAAACAAGACCCAAGCGAAAAAACTGAAGCGGATCATTCCGGCCAGACCATGGGGGACGGTCCAATGATGGGCGGCGGAATGTCATATCGCGACCATGGAAATTGAGCACCATAATCACAAGTGGTGCGATACACCAGAAGAGGAAACCCGTCGGGACAAAGGACCAAGGCAGGTCCGTAAAATAAGCCGTGTGCCCGGGAGCGAGCGTGCGGTATCCACTTGCAAGGCATATTACCGCCCAGCAGAGATAAATGAATTTCCAAATACGCGGCATATGCAACCTGAGGCTTGCGTGCAATTCTGGCCAGGCGACAATGGGTTTGTCAATAGTCTCGTGATCACGGAAGCCTTGAAGCGGTTCCGGTTTTGCATTTGGTTTGACAGACTGGACGGTAAAAGAGGCTGGACGATTATCCGCGAATTAGTCAGAGACTCGTGACCTTGTCTCCTGACGATTTTGACATTTGAGGCGTTCGCGGTTACAACGTGCCGCGCATGAAACATCGCATTGGCATTATTGGAGGCACCGGCCTTTACAATATCGAAGGCTTTAGCAGCCAAAAATGGGTCAAGGTCAAGACGCCATTCGGCGCGCCGTCAGACGACTTTCTGACGGGCAAACTCGCGGGGCGCGACATCGTCTTTCTGCCCCGGCACGGACGCGGCCACCGGATTTTGCCGTCCGAACTGAATCATCGGGCGAATATCTGGGCGATGAAAAAGCTTGGGGTGCAATGGATCCTGAGCGTCAGCGCCGTCGGTTCGCTTCAGGAGAAATACAAGCCGTGCGATATTGTTTTGGTTGATCAGTTTTTGGACCGGACGAAACAATCGCTCAATCATACGTTTTTTGGCCGCGGCATTGTGGCGCACATTTCGTTTGCCCAACCGCTCTGCGAGGAATTGCGCCAGATATTGCTGGCAACGGCCCGCGAATGCCGGGCGACAGCACATGACGGCGGCACGTATGTTTGCATGGAGGGCCCGGCTTTCAGCACCCGCGCTGAATCGCTCACGAATCATCGCGCCAACTACGATGTCATCGGCATGACGAATCTTGGCGAGGCCAAATGCGCGCGCGAGGCGGAAATCGCGTATGCCACGCTGGCCATGTCAACCGATTACGATTGCTGGAAGGAGGATGAGCACGTCACGCTGGAAATGATTATCGCAAATTTGCATCGCAACGCGGATGTGGCAAAACAAATCGTGGCCGCCGCTATTTCAAAAATTCCGACAGAGCCAAATTGGCCGTGTCATTCGGCGCTCAAACATGCGATTATGACGGAGAAGAAATTTTGGCCAAAGAAGACGGTGACCCAGTTGGGGCCGATTTTGGGGAAGTATGTTTGAATTTACGATTTACGATTTACGATTTACGCGCTGCAGGAGCCGACGTGAGGAGGTTTTGACTAATCTTCGCTTAGGCAACCGCCGGTCCCGGGGTCAATTCCTTATCGAAAAATACGAGGACGAGAATGTCGAGGAATTGGCGTATCCAAAATGAAGAACGCCAATATTTTTGTGGATATTGATCTCACTTTGATTGAGGCGAATGGGAGGTTGAGGCACGGAGCGGCCGATGCATTAATGAAGTTGCAAGACAAGGGTTGCCACGTTTTTCTGTGGTCCACGAATGGAGCGGATTACGCCAGGCGGGTCGCTAAAATAAATGGCTTGGAAGCACTATTTGAAGGTTTCTCCGCCAAGCCCGATATCATCATTGACGATATGCCGGGAACGGCATTAAATCCGTTCGTCTTTGATGTAAATACTGAATCGTCCTGGGAATCTCTGGCAGACAAAATTATACGTAAGCATATTGACTGATGTGACAATATTATCGTAGTCGCCCTCGCCCAAATATTTTGAGGATGAGGAAGAGAACGATGATGAGAATGATTTTAAAATGACTGAGCCCGCTATAACAGATCAACTAGTTGCCAAACACAATCTAACCCCGGAGGAATATAAAAAAATCCTCGAAATTCTTGGCCGCACGCCATCGTATACCGAACTGGGAATTTTCTCGGTGATGTGGAGTGAGCATTGCAGCTACAAGAATACGCGTCCCCTTTTGAAGACGTTTCCGACGAAGTCGCCGAAAATTCTCGTGGGCGCTGGCGAAGAGAATGCAGGCATCATCGATGTTGGCGACGGGCTGGCGATTGCCTTCAAGATTGAATCGCATAATCATCCGAGCGCGGTGGAACCGTTCCAGGGCGCGGCGACGGGTGTGGGGGGAATTGTTCGGGATATTTTTACGATGGGCGCGAGGCCGGTGTGCGCGATTAATTCGCTCCGATTTGGGCCGATTACGGACGAACAGGGGTCGAATGGGACCAGTATAGAACGGCATGCCGCGAGCCTGCGCGAATCGAGTTTGCCGGGCGCCGGAAATGCGGCGTTACCCTCGGATGATTTGGAAATCGCAAATCAAAAATCGCAAATCGCAAATAATCGCCGGCTGTTTGCCGGCGTGGTGAGCGGCATCGCGCATTATGGAAATTGTTTCGGGATTCCGACCATCGCGGGAGAAGTTTATTTCGATAAATCGTACGAAGGCAATCCGCTGGTAAATGCCTTTTGCCTGGGCGTATTGCGGCACAACCAAATCGCCCGCGGCGCGGCGCGGGGCATCGGCAACCCGGTTTTTTACGTGGGACCGGCGACCGGTCGCGACGGCCTGGCCGGCGCGGCGTTTGCCTCACAGGACCTGACGGAAGAATCCGCCGAGCAGCAACGCGGCGCGGTGCAGGTGGGCGATCCGTTCATGGAAAAATTGGTTTGCGAAGCGTGCCTGGAATTGCTGGCCACGGGTGCGGTTGCCGGCATTCAGGACATGGGTGCGGCGGGTCTCACCTGTTCCACGTGCGAAACGGCGGCGCGCGCGAGCACGGGGATTGAAATCGAATTGGACAAAGTCCCGCAACGGGTTCCGAACATGAGCAGCTACGAAATCATGCTCAGCGAATCGCAGGAGCGCATGCTCATCATCGTTCACAAAGGCCGTGAAGATGAAGTCAAACGCATTTTCGATAAATGGGACCTGCCCTGGGCGGAAATTGGCTTTGTCACAGACACCGGGCGCATGGTCGTGAAGCATCACGGCAATGTGGTCGCCGATATTCCCGCAAAGAAAATTGCCGACGAATCGCCGGTTTACCAGCGCGAATCGCGCGAGCCGGCGTATTTGCAGGAGGTGCGCTCATTCCGGCTCGACGCGATCGTTGACACCAAAAATCCGGCAGCTGATTTGAAGAGATTGTTGGCCTGGCCGAGCATCGCCTCCAAGAACTGGGTTTATCGGCAATACGATCACATGGTCCGGGACGGTTCGGTGGTTTGCCCGGGAAGCGACGCGGCCGTCATGCGCATCAAATCGGATTCGCTGCCGGATGCCGATTCTGGAACGGCGGCCTCCGTTGTGGAAAAGCTCATTGCGCTTACCGTGGACTGCAATGGTACGTACGTCTATTTGGACCCGTATGAAGGTGGAAAAACCGCGGTGACGGAGGCCTGTCGGAACCTGGCCTGCTCCGGCGCGGTGCCGCTGGGCGTGACGGACAATTTGAATTTTGGCAACCCGCTCAAGCCGGAATTGTTTTGGCAATTGAAAGAATCCGTGCGCGGCCTGGCCGAAGCGTGCCGCGCTTTTAACGCGCCGGTGACCGGCGGCAATTGCTCGCTATACAATCAAAGTCCAGCGGGTCCGATTGATCCCACACCGACAGTCGCCGTCGTGGGTATGATTGAGAAACCGGAATATGTAACGACGCAATGGTTCAAAGATGCGGGTGACGCCATTGTCCTGCTCGGCGAGCCGGCGGACTTGAATGATCCATTGCGGGGCCTGGGCGGAAGCGCGTATTTGCAGGCGCTTCACAAGAAAAAGACCGGGACGCCGCCGCGTTGCGATTTGGAAACGGCACGCATTCTACACACGACGCTGCTGGGGTTGATTCAGAGCGGGCTCGTTAAAAGCGCGCATGATTGCAGCGAAGGCGGTTTGGCTGTTTGCGTTGCGGAGAGCTGCATGAGCCGGCTTGTCGCGCGCGAAACGCCCGGATTCATCGGGGCACAACTCGACCTGTCTACATTGGTAAACCCGGAAAAGCCCATTCGTGTCGATGCCCTGCTCTTTGGCGAAACGCAATCGCGCGTGGTCGTCACGTGCGCGCCCCTGGATGCGGTGAAGGTCGTGGAACGGGCGAAATTAATGGGCGTGCCGGCGGCGCAGATTGGCAGAGTGGGCGGAGAACAGCTGACTGTTCAGGGTTGGCGACGGCCGAATTTTCCGCGTCGGTAGCCGAACTTCACGATGTCTGGTGGAATTCCATTGCCCGGGCGATGGCGTAAATGGCGCATTCGATCGAATTTGTTACAGCAGGGACGCTGCGCGGCGGCGTCGGTGCCCGTACAGCGGGCGCGACGAACATAGTCGGACGTTCAACGGCACATGTTACGCGCGGTGACGGCGCAGGGCGCCGTCCGCTACCGGACGCCGGGTGTGCTTTTGGATGACACAGGTCTAATTTTCTTTGAACGAAAATGAAGGTTTTCTTTCAAAAAAATCAATGCACCAGATTAACCGTTTGCTTTAGGACCTGCGTTTGCAGTAATCTTGGCGTTCATACATGCGACAGTTTTTTACCATCGCCGTCAATGCTTTTATGGAGTTGGTTCGGCAGCCAGTTTTTTTGCTGCTGATGACGGTATCCGTCCTGTTTGAGATGTTCCTGGCGGTGCCATATTACTTTGCGTTTGGCGATGAGCCCAAACTGGTGAAAACTCCGTGCTGGCGGCCATGTTTTTGTCGGGCCTGTTCGGGGCGGTGTTGAGCGCGTCGTCCTCCCTGGCGCGGGAAATCCGCACGGGCACGGCGCTGGCGGTGCTGTCCAAGCCGGTGGGCCGGGTCCAATTTCTTGCTGGCCAAATTTGCCGGGCTGGCCGCGGCGCTGACGGTTTTGACCTACGTGAACACCGTGGGCATTTTGCTCGCCAGCCGCATGGCCTTTGACGCGTACGGCAAGACGGACATGCCAGCCATCGAAATTTTTTCCAGCGGGCATCGCCGCGGCGTATGCGCTGGGCGGATTCAGCAATTTCTTTCTTCGGCGCCCGTTTGTGAGCGACGCAGTTTTTAGCATGCTGGTGTTTTGCACGCTGGCAGCGTTCGTCATTTTCCGCTATACATCACAAACCGAGAGTCTGGGCACTGAGGCTCACGTGAATTGGGACGTTCTGCCGGCCGCGATTTTGATTTTGTTCGCGCTCTGGATTTTGGCCGCCATTGCTCTGGCGTGTTCGACGCGCTTCGACACGATTCCAACACTGGCAATCTGTTCGGCGATTTTTTTATTGGGACTGATGTCCGACTATTTTTTTGGCCGGCGCGCGGCACACGGCGAATGGTGGGCTTCAACGCTTTACAGCGTGATTCCAAACTGGCAACTTTTCTGGCTCGCCGACGCGATTGAAACGGGCAAAAACACGTTTCACTGGAATTATGTCGGCAAAGCGCTGGGCTACGCGGTCCTGTTACGCGGGCGCGGCACTGGCCGCGGGTGCGGCGCTGTTTGAAGAACGTGAGTTGAGTTAGTGGACAAAGCATGGAACGTCAAAAACTAAAATTTGGAACCGGCCGCGCAAGGGCGCGGATGCCGGTTCTTTATTTCACATTTTTAATCCCGTGGATCGTAACATCCCCAAAAATGGTTTGGTCAATTTGGTCGCCGCGATAGTTATTTTTATCGCGGCGTTCGCCGTCACTTGTCTTCGTCAATTCGCTCGCCGGCGAAGGCGCGTCCATCTTCCTGGGCATCACCGTGCTGGTCGCTTTTGCGAGTTGGTTCCAAATGCGGCTCGAGGAAAACGAGCGGCTCGAAAGACTTGAAGTCGACGAATTGGCGCGCACGCGCGGTGAATCGGCGCTGTTCGAAACAAAAGAATCCGAGATTTTCGCCGCCCGCCGTTCGCGCGAACAATTTGAAAAATTTTTCGTCCCCGGCTTTGCCGTTTTGCTGTTTATTCTGGAAGCGGGCGGAGCGTGGGTACTGTGGCGCTGGATCGGTAAAACGACCGTGCCCATGTTCGATATCCGGGCGATACGCATCTCTATCGCTCTTTGCTTATCTTCGCGATTTTGTTGTTTTTGATCGGGCGATTTTCCGTGACGATCGCGAGGCTGGAGGACCACCGGCTGTTGCGCCCCAGTGCCAGTTTTATTTTGGCGAGCGCGTTTATTTGCGGTTTCACGGCGGCGGCCATCGCGGGCGTCCAATTCGGATATGTCCCTGGCGCGGATGTTTGGGTTGCGCGCGCCTTCTGCGTCGTGCTGTGGCTGATGGCCGCCGAGATGCTTCTGACGCTGCTGCTGGAAATTTACCGGCCGCGCGTGCGCGGTAAAATTTCCCGTCCGCTCTACGAAAGCCGGCTCGTGGGCATTATGGCGCAGCCCGAAAGCCTGTTCATGACCGCCGCCCAAACGCTGGATTATCAATTTGGTTTCAAGGTTTCTGAGACGTGGTTTTTCAAGCTGCTCAGGGAAAATATCCTCCTGCTGGTGGTGATACAATTGGCCGTGCTGCTGCTGTCCACCTGCATCGTTTTTGTGGAAGCGCGGCGAGCAAGGCATCCTCGAACATTTTGGAAAACCCGTCGCCGTTCTGGACGCCGGGCGCGCATTTGAAATGGCCGTGGCCAATTGATCATGTCTATCCGCTATCGTACCGAACAAATCCAGTCGCTGTACGTGGGCTACGAGCCGGACGCCAATGAACAGGGCATCGTGCTTTGGACCATCCCGCATAATAACGAACAAAATTTCCTGGTGGCAACTCGCCCAATGCAACGACTTGAAAATGAAATGGCGGACGAAGGGAGCGAGATGGATCAGGCGCTCAAAGCGCCGCCCGTGAGCCTGATTACGGTCAGCATCCCCATCCAGTTTCAAATCACCAATGTGATGCATTGGGCCTATCAAAACAAAGACGCAACGAACCTGCTCTCGAGCCTGGCCACACGACGAAGTCGTCCGTTATCTCGTTGGCGAAGACGTGGACGATTTGTTGTCGCGCGGACGTTTTGATGCCGCGCGGCATTTTACAGGACGGCATTCAACGCGACGCCAATGCGCATCAATTGGGCGTCAAAATTGTCTTTGTCGGATTGCAGGACATCCATCCGCCGACGAAGTGGCGGGCGATTACGAAAAAGTTGTTGGGGCAGCGCAGACAGAAGTTGGCGGCCATCCTGACCGCGCGGGCGGACGCGATCGAAACCAACGCACTCTCGTTGGCGCAGGCCTTCACGACGACGAATATGGCGGCAGCCCACCGGGTGCAGTTGGAAACTTCGTGGTTCGCGCGAGCGGCGCTGTTCACCAATCAAATCCCCGCTTTCGAAGCGGCGCCCTCGGTCTATAAACAGCGGGCGTATTACACCATGTTTGCGGACGCGACGAAAAACTCGCGCAAATACATTTTACTCGTCACCAATACGCAGGACGTCCTGATTTTCAATCTGCAAGACCAGATTCGGGCGGACCTTATAAATGTCAATCCCGAGTGATTTAATTTAGTCATGAAAAAAAATATCGTAACCATCATCATTGGCGCCCTGATCATCGTCATCGTGGCGATGCTGCTCTTCGCCTTCCAGGTGCGCTACGGGCAGATCGCCGTTGTGACGACGTTTGGCAAGCCGGTGCGCGACTTATCCGAGCCGGGCCTGTATTTCAAATGGCCCTGGCCGATCCAGTATGTCTACCAAGTTCGACGGACGCGTCCAGAATTTTGATGACAAATTCAATGAAACGCTAACCCGCGACAACAATGCCCTGATCGTAACCGTTTACGCCGGATGGAAAATCACCGACGCCTCCTCGTTTTACCCGCAAGTTCTCGGGATCGGTTCCCAACGCCCAGAGCGCCCTGGAAGGGATGTTGCGCAATGCAAAGAACGCGGTCGTGAGCACCAACACACTGTCCGCTTTTGTCAATCCTGACCCGGGCCAACTGCGTTTTGAGCAGATGGAGCAGGAAATGCAGGATTCTGTACAGGCGCAATTGAGCACGAACGATTACGGCATTCAATTGGTATTTTTGGGATTCAAAAAAATCGAATTGCCTCAAAGCGTCACAGCATCGGTTTTTGACCGGATGAAAGAAGAACGGCAGGTTATCATCAACAGCGAACAATTTGAAGGCGCGAAAGAGGCCACGATTATTCAGATCCACCGCGGACCGGACTGGCCGACGGAAACCATCGCCAATGCCAATGCCGACGGCGTCGGGAATCATGGGCGAGGCGCAGGCAAAAGCGGCCGAGGTGCTGCCGATCTTTGAGAAAGATCCCGCTCTGGCCAATTATCTGCTGCGGCTGGACGCCCTGCAACAGGCGCTCAACCAGAAATCCACGCTGATCTTCGACGAACGGACGCCGCCATTCGATTTGTTCACGAGCATTCCGACCAATGCGCCGCCCGCCGCGTCCGCGCAATAACAAGATTTGCACATGAACGGCCACGAACATCACGAACACGAACACGAGCACCGCAGCGAGACGCCCGAAACATTGGATGCCGGCTCACAGGCATTGGCTGAGGCGCTGGGCAGCAGCTTTACGATCGTCAAAATTGTTATGGTGATCATGGTCCTTTCTGTTTCTGGGTTCCGGGTTCTTCCACGGTCGGTCCCCAGGAAAAAGCCGTAAAACTCCGTTTTGGCAAACCTGTGGGTGAAGGGGAAAAAGCCCTGCTCGGCTCCGGGTTGCACTGGTCGTTTCCATACCCGATCGACGAAGTGGTCAGAATCCCGATTATCGCAAATCCAAAGTGTGCAGTCAGACAACGGCTACTTTTTTGACAACGCCGGAACAGGAATTGAGTGGCGACGAAATGACCGCGGGGCCGGACCTGGATCCCCGGATTGACAGTTCTCTGCTGACCGCAGATACCAACATTATCCATGCGCGCGTGACGCTGCATTATCACGTCTCCGATCCCCTCCGCTATACTTTTGAATTTCTGGACGCATCCAACGCGGTACGGAACGCGCTGGACAATGCGGTGCTTTATACAGCGGCCAAATTCAGCGCCGACGATGCGTTGATCAACGCGCAGGCGCAGTTTCAGGATGCCGTTCAGGAACGCGCCGCTGATCTGCTTGAAAACGAGAATTTGGGTGTCGCCGTTGACTATTGCAGTGTGGACAGCAAACCTCCGCGCCAACTCGCGGACATTTTCAACCAAGTGATCTATTGCGCGTGAAAAGCGGGGCGAGGCCATCAATGAAGCGCTCAGCTTATGCCAATCAAACCACCAACAATGCCATCGCCACGGCGGCGAGCATCATCAACCAGGCGCAGTCCGCCAACTTTAATTATGTCACCAATTTGTTCGCCAGCGCCCGGCAGTTTAACGACATATTGCCATATTATAAGAAGGATCCGTCCCTATTCATGCAACAGACCTTTGTGCAAATGGTCGGCCCGGCCCTGACCAATGTCCAGGACAAGTGGTACCTGCCGTCAACGCGCTGATGGCAAACCGCGCGAACTTAGGTTAATGTTAAATCGAGAACCGCCCGGGACTAACGGGCTCAATTTCTGATAAATGGTATTTTGATATGCAAGTCACTTCTCTTTTAAGCCGAGACGATCACGATCATAAGCATGACCATAAGCACGGTCCCTCCTGCGGCCATGACCATGAGCATGCCACCGTCCACATGTGGCAGGCCGTGGCGGGTATTGTCCTGGTTCTCAACGCGTATATTGTGGACTGGTTCGTTCCCTCGGGCACAACCGTCTCCGCCTTTAGCGCGTTTTGTGGCGCAATCATATTGATCTATCCCATCGTCGTCACCGCCATCAAGGATCTGCGCGGGGGACGGTTGAGCATCAACGAACTGGTCGCCATCGCCGTTCTCGCCGCATTCGCCTCCGGAGCGCTTGGCATTGTCAATGGCCAGGAAAATGTCGGGATTTTCAGTGTCAACGCCACCGTCGGTTACAAGACCGCCGGCCTGATCGCCTTCCTCATGCTTATGGGCGAGGTTATCGAAAGCCGCACCGCCGAGGGGGCTCGCCAATCCATCGAATCTTTAATCGAGCTCACGCCCACGCGCGCGCGCCGTATCTTGAAGGACGGCAATGAAGAAGAAATTCCCGCCAGCCAGCTCCAGGTCGGCGATATCATTCGCATCCGGCCAGGCGATAACGTGCCAGCCGACGGCGTGATTATGAGCGGTCAGGCCTCCTTGAATCAGGCGACCATCACCGGCGAATCGTTGCCCGCCGATAAAAAAGCGGGTGAAGAAGTTTATGCCGGCACGCAAAATCTTACCGGCGTTTTGGAAGTCAAAGTCAACCGCGCGGGCGAGGACACGACATTGGGCCGGGTCCGCGAACTCATTTTGGCCGCGGAAAAGACAAAGCTGCCCATCATGAAAATCGTAGACCAATACATGGGCTACTACACACCGCTGGTCCTGCTTATCGGAATTTTGGTCTGGGCCTTCACGCACGAATTGAATCGCGTCATTTCGGTGCTGCTGGTTTCCTGTCCTTGCGCCTTTATATTGGCCACGCCCACAGCGATGGTTGCCGCCCTTTCCGCGGCTGCGCGCCTGGGAATTTTGATTAAAAATGTCGCGGACATCGAACTGGCGGCTAAGATTAACGCCTTTGTTTTCGATAAAACCGGCACGCTCACCACGGGCCAGCTTGCCGTTAGCCGCCTGGCGCCGCTCGGCGAAACCAAGCCGGCTGAATTGCTCCTGCTGGCCGCCTCGGCTGAAAAGTACAGCAACCATCCCACGGCCAAAGCCCTCGCCCAACTCGCCGGTGAAGCCGGCGTGCCTTTGACTGAGCCCAAAGACTTTGCAGAAACGGCCGGACGCGGCGTCAAAGCTGACATTTCCGGCGCCAAAGTCATCGTGGGTCGCGCGCAATGGCTCAGGGACAACGGCGTCGATTCGCAATTCGAGAAATCCGTGGACCTGAATGAAGCCGAAGGCTGGAGTTTGATTTTCGTGGCCCGCAACGGCCAGTGCGTCGGCTGGGTGGGTTTGCAAGACAAAACCCGCGCCGGTGCCAAAGACGCTTTGGCCGAATTGAAACAAGCCGGCGTGCGCCGCATTGCTATGATTTCCGGCGATCGCCAGCCAGTAGCCAGCCGCGTTGCCGCCGAAATCGGCTGCGAAGAGGCCAAGGGCGATTGCCTGCCCCAAACCAAGGTGGATTTTGTTCACAACGTGAAATCCAAAGGCTATCGCGTGGCCGTAGTGGGTGATGGCGTGAATGACGCCCCCGCCCTGGCTGCAGGCGACATCGGCATCGCCATGGGCGCGGCCGGCAGCGAAGTAGCAATTCATAGCGCGACGATCGCGCTGATGAACAACGACCTGCGCCGCCTGCCTGTTCTCGTGCAGCTTTCCCGCAGCGCCCGCGCGGTCATCAACCAGAATTTCGCGTTCGGCGTTTGCTTTATTATTTTGGGATTGTCCGCCTCGGCGTTTGGAATCATCGGCCCGGTGACGGCGGCGATTCTGCACGTGGCCGGCACGCTGATAGTCATCTTCAACAGCGCCCGCCTTGTGCGCACCGGCGAAGAGCTAGAACATTTCCAGGCCGAATCGCAACCGGCCCGCAAGCCGTCAGGGCAATTGGCGCCGAAGATGGCTTAGCGGAGAAAATGTTGGATTGGTGGATTCGTGGATTAATGGATTGATGCGGGAGCACGCGAACTCGGATTGTTTGAATCTGCCTTTGGGGCGGCATATAGTAGCTTTTGCTCCGAAATTGCGCAAAAAAGATTGGACAAAAACGGCCTTGCCGTTGTCTTAGAAAAGCAGATAGATAAATAAAGTTGAAAGAAGAACCATGCCCGTTGCCGAATTAAACCCAAAAACGGAAACTGCGAGCTCGAAATCCGCCGAGATCGTCGTAGCTGTCCGCGGCCTCACCAAGGTTTTTAAGGACTTTTGGAATCGTCCCAAGGCCCGCGCGGTGGACAACGTGGATTTCGAAGTCCGGCGCGGCGAGGTCTTCGGGTTGCTCGGCCCCAACGGCTCGGGCAAGTCCACGACCGTGAAAATGCTCCTGGGCCTGCTCAATCCAACCCGCGGCCACATCCAGGTCTTCGGCCATTCGCCGCATCATGTTCGCACGAAGCAACGCATCGGTTATCTCCCGGAAGAATCTTATCTGTATCGCTATTTGAATTCCCGCGAAACGCTTGATTTCTTCGGCAACCTTTTCGAGTTAAGCAGAGGCGAGCGACAAAACCGCGCCGGCCAATTGCTGGAAATGGTGGGCCTGGGCAAGACCCAAACCCGGGCCGTTGGCGAATTCTCCAAAGGCATGCAGCGCCGCATCGGGCTGGCGCAGGCCCTCATTAACGACCCGGACCTGGTCATCCTGGACGAGCCCACGGCCGGCCTGGATCCCATCGGCTGCCGTGAAGTCAAAGACTTGATCATCGCCCTGGCGCGCCGCGGCAAAACGGTCATCCTCAGCAGCCACCTGCTCTCGGACGTCGAAGACGTCTGCGACCGCGTCGTTATTTATTACGGCGGAAAAATCCAGGCTGCCGGAACGCTTAAGGAATTGCTCTCCGAACCGGACACCCTGCGCATTACCACCCCTGTCCTGCCACGCCCCACACTGGAACGCGTGCTGGAAATCATCCGCAAGGACATCTCCATTGGTGAAGTGCGCGTGGATAATCCGACGCAAAATCTTGAAAGTTACTTTCTCGCCGTTGTCGAAAAGGCCCGTCAGGCCGCCCACGAAACCAGCGGCGCCCAATCAGGTGCACGCGTGGCCGCATATCTTCGCGGCGGAGTCGAGGAAACTCAGGGGGGCGAAAAAATGCTGGAAAGACTCGCCCTGCCGCAGGCAGCCCGGGAGCCCGCTCAGCCAAAAACCCCGGCGCTTTCTCCGGAACCCCAAGTGGACGAGAAAAAACTGGCCGCTCTCGCAAAAGCCGAACCCGTGATTACGCCGAAAAAAGAGCCGGAACAGAAACCGGCGGACTTGTCCCAGGCGAATGAAAAACTCTCGTCATTGCTTGGCGACAAAAAGTAATTCCAGTTAAAATGGAGACCGTTTCCAATTTTCACTTTTCGTTTTCTGTTTTTGTTCTCGAACGGAAGATTCGTTTGTCAGGACTAACCGGAAACTGAATACGATATCCCATTGCAAAAAATATTTGCCATCACCTGGTTAACGTGGAAAGCCGCCATCCGGTTCCGGTTGTTTGCGGTGGTCGCGGCGCTGCTGGTATTGGCCGTGGTCGGTCTGCCGTTGATCGTAAAAGACGATGGCACGGCACGAGGTTTTGCCCAGATTATTCTGACGTATACCCTTTCGGCGGTCACTGTACTTTTGGGATTTTCCACATTGTGGCTTTCGTGCGGCGCGCTGGCCCGGGACATTGAGGAATGCCAAATCCAGGTGCTGGCCACCAAACCGATCGCGCGCTGGCAAATCTGGCTGGGCAAATGGTTCGGCATCGCTTCTCTCAACGCCGCCCTTTTGGTGCTGGCAGGCGCCTGCATTTATGGGCTCCTGGAATGGCGCGCCACCAAGCTGCCCCTGATGGAACGGTCGCAGCTCCGGCAGGAATTGCTCGTAGCCCGCGGCTCGGCCACGGAAGAGGACCAATCGGCAAACATCGACCAGGACACCGAAGCGATTTTGCAAAACCGGCTGAAGCAAAATCCAGGAATCGCCGCAGATCTCAATGAGGTTCGAAACCAGATTCGCGGACAGGTCAAACAGGATTTTGAGCTTGTGCCGCCCGATGCCATGCGCCGTTGGGACATTGATTTGGGAATGGCCAGGAACTATCTCAAAGACAAACCTCTGCAGTTGAAGGTTAAATTTGAATCGGCCGACCATAGTCCGCTGGGAACATTCGTCGGGCTTTGGGAAATTGGCAATCCTGACACGACCAATTTCGTGCAACTTCCACCCATGAGCCTCGCCCCGGACACATTCCATGAATTTGAGATTCCGGCAAACCTGTTTAGCGACAAAGGCAAGCTCACCATCGTTTTCGTCAACGAAAACAACATGACCCTTACATTTCCGCTTCAGGACGGCATGGCTGTCCTCTTCCCCCAGGGCAGTTTTACCGCGAATTTTATTCGCGCGCTGGGGATTATCTTTTGCTGGCTGGTGCTCCTTTCAGCCATCGGCCTGATGGCGGCGAGTTTTCTTTCCTTCCCCGTCGCGGCGTTCTTTTCCATCACCATGCTGCTGGTGGCCTTTTCCAGCGGCACGCTGGCTGAGACCGTTGATCTGGGTTCCGTCACCACCGGCACGACTCCCGCCCCAGGCATGCGATCGATCACGGACACGATTTTTATCCCGATTTTTAAAGGTTTGCTCGGCATATTAAACCTTGTGGAAAAATTTTCTCCGATTGACGCCTTAAGCACGGGTCGCAGCGTTCCCTGGAGCGAATTAGCCGCCGCCTTCGGCCAAATCGTCGTCTTGTTCGGCGGGTTTTTTGCCGTCGTTGGAATTTTCATGTTCAGCCGGCGGGAACTGGCCGCGGCGCAAAACCAATGAAATCGCGCCCGAAAAAGATCCTCATGTTGCTGCTGGTCGCGGTGCTGCTCTTTAGCGCCGGCCGCGTGCAAAAGAGCCTGAACGGCGATCGCGACGCGCTGGGCCTGACCATTTCACAACCGCTTCAGGACGCACCGCCGGTCCTGGCGATGACGACCCAGGCGCTCGGCGGATTCCGTGGATTGATTTCCAATTTCCTTTGGATGCGCGCCAATGATTTGCAAATCAATGACCAGTATTTCGAAGCCGCGCAACTGGCCGATTGGATCACGGACCTGGAACCCCACTTCACACAGGTCTGGTGCTACCAGGGCTGGAACATGGCCTATAATATTTCCGTCAAGTTCAAGGACTTCGGCGACCGCTGGCGCTGGGTGCAAAACGGAATCGAGCTCCTCCGCGACCGCGGCCTGCGCTACAACCCCGATGACATGCTCATCTACCGTGAATTGGCATGGTTTTATCAGCATAAAATGGGCGCCAACCTTGACGACGCCAATGTCTATTATAAGACTCAATGGGCTATAGAAATGACGCCGTTTTTTGGAACCCGCGGCACAAATTTCGATGCCTTGCTCAATCCCCGCACGGCCGAGGACCGTACCAATCTATTTATTCTTACAAATAAATTCAAAATAGACCCGGTCTTCGCCCAAAAAGTGAACACCGAGTGGGGTCCACTGGACTGGCGATTGCCCGAACCCCACGCCATCTATTGGGGCTCTCTCGCCATCGAAAAAGCCAAAGAACACCCGGACAAGGTGACCCCAGGCGATATCATCACCGTGCGCCGCATTATTTATCAGTCCATGATGCAGGATTTCCAACATGGCCAGCTCATCGACAATCCGTTTAACAACAGCGCCGAACTCGGGCCCAACCTCGCGATCATCCCCAAAGTCAATGACGCCTACGAAACCATGATGCGCGAGGACCCTGCTGACGCCCATAACATCGCAATCGGCCACAGAAATTTTCTCCTGGACGCCACGTATTACCTCTACGAGGCCAATCGCGTGGCCGAGGCGGAAAAATGGTACGAACAGGTCCGCCAGCAATACCCTGACAAGACCATCATGCAAAATGATCTCAACTCATTTCCAAAAAATGTCCCGCTCGACATATACTGCGTCTATCGGGTACAGGGTGACGTCAAGGACACGTCCAGAGAAGACACCACTGCCGCGATAGAAGGACTCCTCCTTCGCTCCTACGAATACCTTGCCATTGGGGAGGACGACCGTTACGCCGGTTTCCGTTTGCTCGCAATGAAAGTCTGGAAGAATTACACGGACAAAATGAGGAGCTACAAATCGGACATGGCTCGCGTTGGCCTCGCGTCTTTTGAGTCAATCGACCGTAGAATCCTTGGCGAACTGCTCGACCCGGTAAACGGCCTCCCCATCGCCGCGCGCCTTGTCATTCGCACTCAATTGCACATAGCCGGCGACCCCAACCAACCCTACGGAATAATTTCCACAAACTCGGTCGTCGCTACCCCTCCCTCCACGAACGCTCCGGCCAGTTCTCAGAATCCTTAGTACGATGGCAGGGACGGCGCGCCGTCACCGCCTACCGCGATTGCGGGACGGGCAACATGTGCGATTAAGATGTCCGACCACACTCGCTGCGCCGCTAAACGCGGCGCGGACAGCGCAGCGCGCTGTCCCTACCAGGTTTGCGCCCGAGATGCAAAAAGGTCACCATTGGACATCCGCCCCAAGTTGGGCGATTTTAGCCGGGAGGTTTTAACCCAAGGGTATATGAATACACTTAATTCATTATCGGTGCGGCAGCTTCGGCGCGCCGCGGAAATAAAAGAGAAGATACACTCGCTTGAAAGTGAGTTGAACCACATGGAGGCGGATTCGCCCAACACCGGCATCCACATAGTTCCACGCCACGGGCGACGTTTGAGGATGGCTATCAAGGCCGGGATTTTGGCAGCCGCCGGTTCGCGCTGGACAAGGGCCGGAGCGCACGCGCTGGTCTTGCCCGTGCAAAAGCTGAAACACCAGGTCGGTGGCGCGGCCAGGGCGAAAATTGCCGCCTCCGCCAGGTCACGATTGAATAGATTCAGAAATATCGAGATTACCTGAACTCCGACAACAACGCCGATACCGTACGCCACAGGCGAATCAACGCGGGCGCACCCGCCAGGGCTTTTCGCAAGATGCCTCCGGCCAGCACGGAACGGCCCAGGCCGAGCGCAGCCGCAATACCCCCGAGCGACCCCAGCGCCAATGGCCACACGCCAAATCGGCCGAGCTTTCTCAATTTTTTTGCAAAACCGCCAAATTCGCGCAAGTTGTTCCACTCAGCGCGCATCCGGAGCCGGTTCAAATCGCTTTCCAGCAGCAAGCCCTTTTTGCGCATTTGCAGCGCCATCATTTGTTTTCCAAACATTCGCGATCCTTTTTCAATTGCTCCATAGTCCCGGGCAACAGCGGCCAATTATTCAGGCGCAGCTGAAGCCGCCAACCGACCAGCAATGTGGCGATCAGGCTGATTCCGCACATTATAAACAAGCCCCACACATCGAAATAGTGCCAAACCAAAACAACGACGCCCGCCACAGCCAGCATCAGCGAAAAAAAACCGAGGGCCACGAGCGCAATGAGCATCAGCAACGCCTCGAAAAGTCGAATGCGGTCCTCGTGCAATTCGACGACGAGCAACTCGAGCCGGTTTTGAAACACGGCCAATATCGACGCTCCGAGCCGACGCAGCGTTTCCGGCAACCCCGGCGGAGCCTCTTCTTGATCGTCCATAATCAGCGGCGCCCCACCAGAATGCCAAGAATCACCCCTACGCCGAAGGCGATGCCCATGGTTTCATAAGGATGTTCGCGAATCGTCTCATCCGCGGACTTCAGCGCATCGGCCGTCTGGTCCTGCAGGTTTTCACACGTGGCCCGGGCGGATTCGAGAGCATTGGATACTCTCTGGCGGACTTCTTTGATTTTTTCACCGGCTTCTCCCGCCGTGGCCCTGAGTAATTCTTCCGCGTCGCGAGCCAGAAGCTTGATATCGGCAACTAAACGTTGGTTTGCTTCGGTTGTAGTCATATTTTCCTTCCTTTCGCCCCGAATGTGCTCTGCAACAGTTACATTGGCAAGGACTTTTTGGTCTCATTCTCGTTCTTATCCACATCGTCGCCTCTCTCTCCAGCCAGCCGCGCCGAAGCCTGGCGAAGGCGGGTCATCGTTCTCAACTCCCCAAAAATTGACCATTTTTGCGTGACGACGACGCCCTTGCCCTGTCTAAATATCATGGAATCGCTCGTGGACAATTCATCGAGGGAACAGGCGCCGCTGGCTTCGCCCCTGCCGAATTTGGCATCGGACGAATTGGCCGGGCTGTATCAGGCGCACAGCCGGGAGATTTACTATTTGACCCTGCGCCTCCTCGGCGATGCCCAACGGGCGGAAGACGCAACCCACGACGTCTTCCTTAAGGCATTTCGAAAATACCATGATTTTCGCGGTGACTCTTCGTGCCGTGCATGGCTATATCGTATCGCCATCAACCATTGCAGCAACCTCCGCCAATCCTGGCATAACCGCCATGTTTTCCCCACCCAGGACGATGTCGTGGAACAAAATGCTTCCCCCGTCACCGATTCCCCATTGCGCGTCCTGGAAATAAAGGAACTGGGCAACCGCATCCAAAAAACATTGGACAACCTGTCCGAGGAGTATCGCCTGTTGCTGCTGCTGGTGGCCGACGAGCAATTGAGCTATGAGGAAATCGCCGTTTTGACTGACCAGACGGCCGACGCGGTCCGCGGCAAATTGCACCGCGCCCGCAAGGCTTTTACCACGCTATTCAAACGAGACGAGTGAAATTATGAAATTCGAAAAAAAATTCTCTCAACAGGAACAGGAGCAGGTTTCCGAATCGCAAACGCAGTCCAACCAAACCATCCATGAATTTGCCCTGCCTGAAGACGCGCTGCGCTTCGACGCGAAACGGACAGCCGTTCCCGAGAGCGTGGCCCGGCGGCTCAGCAGTTCATTGCAACGCCACCCGCCGCCCGCTCGCCCGTGGTGGAGACGCTGGTTTTGACTAATTTCCCTGGATGGTGTCCGGTGACTTGCTATTGTTGCCGGATGGGCGGATTTTAGTGCAGAATCTGACTCAACAGATGGCTAATGTGCTGCATCGTTCGAACCCGGAAAAACGGCGCTATCGCGCGGCGCCCCGGCAAACATAACACGATTTATGAATTTTCAGACCGAGCTTGAGACGCTGATTCGAGCGCGATACCCAATCCTTTACATATTGAGCAGCGAGGAGATGCGCGTCCAAAGCATGATCATGGACATTGCCGCCAAGCGTCAAAAAAAAGTTTTCGAGTGGAGCTACAGCACCGGCATCGTTCCCGCCGGGACGTCCATCCAATCTCAAAAACTTCGCAATACCGCGACCAAAGACCCCTCGATGGCCCTCGATCAGGTCATTGAGCAGGTCGAACCGGCCATTTTTATCTTCAAGGATTTTCATCCGTTCCTGACCAAAAACAATTTCGCGGTGATCCGAAAGCTCAAGGAAATTGCTCTGCACCTCAAAAACAGTTTTAAAACCATCGTGCTGGTTTCGCCCGTGATGGAGATTCCCACGGAATTGGAAAAGGAAATCACATTACTGAATCATCCCCTGCCCTCGCGCGACGAACTTGCGCGCGTTGCTCGATAGAATCATTGCGGACGTCAAACAGTTCAAGCAGGTCAACATTGAACTGGATGACACCGGCCGCGAGCGTCTGTTGCAGGCGGCGCTGGGCCTGACCCTGGGCGAAGCGGAAAACGTGTTCGCCAAAATCATCGTCAAGGCCGAACGCCTGAGCGGCGACGACGTGAACGAAGTTTTCGCCGAGAAACAGCAAATCATCCGCAAAAGCGGTTTGCTGGAATATTACGCCACCGACGAAAACTTTGCGCAATGTCGGCGGCCTGAGCGTCTTGAAGGACTGGCTGGCCAAGCGCGCCGCGGCCTTTACCAACGAGGCCCGCGCCTTCGGCCTGCCCGCGCCCAAAGGCATCTTGATGCTGGGTGTGCAGGGCTGCGGCAAAAGCCTTTGCGCCAAAGCCGTTTCCAATTTATGGCAATTGCCGCTGCTGCGCTTCGACATGGGCCGGATGTTCGGCAGCCTCGTGGGTTCGTCGGAAGAAAATGTCCGCCGCGCCATCGCGGTGGCCGAATCCGTCGCGCCGGCGATTCTCTGGGTGGACGAAATTGACAAGGCTTTCGCCGGGTCACAGGGCTCGGGTTCGACGCGACGGCGGCACGACCGCGCGCGTTTTTGGAACATTTCTGACCTGGCTTTCGGAGAAAACCGCGCCGGTATTTGTCGTCGCCACGGCCAACGACATTTCGCAGTTGCCGCCCGAACTGCTGCGCAAAGGGCGCCTGGACGAAATCTTTTTCGTGGATCTGCCCGCCCCGAATGAGCGAAAGGAAATTTTCCAAATCCATATCACCAAGCGCGAAACGGGACCCGTCCAAATTCGATTTGGACGCGCTGGCAACCGCCAGTCCCGAATTTCAGCGGCGCGGAAATCGAGGAAGCCATCAACAGCGCGCTTTATGACGCGTTTTATGCAAAGACGGAACTGACTACCGAAAATATTCGAACCTCGTTGTCTCAAACCGTGCCGCTGGCCAAAACGATGGACGAGCAAATCAACCGGCTGCGAAGCTGGGCCGAGGGCCGCGCCCGCAACGCCAGCGTTCCGCGGGAAAAAACCAAAGAAAACGGATTCAAAAAAATGGAGTTTTGAATCACCGCCATGAACTCCTTCTGGAACAACATCTATGACGACGCCAAAGACCGGCGTTATGGAACACTTTTCGTCGCCACCTGTCTCTTTGTCATAGGATTGTTGCCGCTCATCATCGTGCCGTTCGGCGACCTGTTTGCAAGTCTGATGGACGCCCTCAGCGGATATCTGGACTTCAACCGGTTACCGGTCATCTGCCTTCTCGTACTGTCTTTTGGGCTCTTTACGGCGGCGCTGATATTGGGACGGCGACGAGGCCACAAAAGCCGTCGCGAACGATTTAAATACTCCAACCTCTCACGTGACGAACTGCTCAAGGCGCGCTTAAAGCTTAAGAGGCAAACGCAAACCGTCAAATTCCGGGCCGTGGAACGGGCCCGAAAGCCATTGGCTCTTCGGGCGCCGGATATAGATTTAAGGTATTAAAGGCCATGGTATCCGGGCTGGCTTTAGCTTCGCGCGTATCAGGTTTCCAGCCTATGTTACAACTGGCAAATCGTTCCGCGAACCTGTACGTTGTGACACCGTTGAAGCGCTGGTTTCGGCGAAAACAAATTCTACCATGAGCCGGTTTGGCAATCTGGAGTTCGGCGGCGAGGAAGAGAATTGGCAGCAGGAACAAAAACCGCTCGCCAAAGACGAAGCGTATTACCTCGCCCACGCCACGGCAGCCTTTGAAAACGGCGACTACGAGCCGGCCCTGCGTTTATACTCAAAGGTCCTCGAATTTAATCCACAAAATGCCGCCGCCTGGACGGCGCAGGTCCGCATGCTCATCGAATTAGGCGAATTTCGGGAAGCGAAACTGTGGGCAGACAAAGCTCTCGAACGCTTTCCGACCTGGCCCGAATTGCTTGCCGCCAAAGCCGTTGCGCTAGCGCGTGCCGGCGATTTGCAGGCCGCCCTCGCCTTTTCTGACACCTCCATCGAAGAGCGCGGCGATACTCCCTATATCTGGCTCGCCCGTGGCGACGTGATGCTGGCACGCAGGGAACAGCGCGCCAATTATTGTTTTGAAAAAGCGATGCTTCTGGCGCCTAAAGACTGGTTTATCGCGTTGCTGGCGGCACGCATCCGCTTTTATTACGAACAATTTGTCCTCGCGCTGAATCTGCTCCAGCAGGCCATCGAATGGAACGCCGGCCGTTTCATTCTTTGGCTCGAACTTGGGCGCTGTCAGCAGGCCATCGGATTGCTCGGTCCTGCCCATTCATCCTTTACACACGCGATTCAATTAAATCCCGACTGCCGCGAAGCTGACACCGCGCTGGTCCGTCTTTCAAAAACCGGCGCCATCGCCCGAATTCGCGGTTGGTTTAAGGAACATTTCAAACGCTAAAACCGATCATTATCATCGCCATCCTCATCGAAAAATGAATCCTAGTCATCCGCACCTTCCAGCCGTAGTCCCGCAAGGCGGGGCCAAAGCGGGTCCCCAGAGTATGCAGCGACTGGAAAAATTCCTCAATTCGGTCAACCAAATAGACGCCTCGGATCTCCATCTCATTGTCGGCGTTCCTCCGGCCTTCCGCGTCAACGGCGAAATCATCCTCGCCGATGAAGACGCCTTGACGGAGGCAGATATTACCGCGATGGCCAACAGCCTGCTGAACGACCAACAACGGGCAAAATTTGAACAGGATTGGGAATTGTGCATTTCCCTGCTGCACAGCGCCGCCGGCCGCGTTCGGGTCACTTTCTACAGGCGCGAGGGGCATCCGGAAATGAGCCTGCGCTTTTGTGGCGACCGCGTCGCCAAACGCGAAGAATTGGGTCTGCCTCAACAACTCGATGAACTGGCGCGCCGGCCAAACGGTCTTGTGCTGATCACCGGTCCTACGGGCGCCGGAAAAACCACCACGCTGAACTACCTCGTTGACCTGATCAATAGCGAACGCCGCTGCAAAATCGTAACCATCGAGGATCCCATTGAATTCGTTCATCAAAACAAACGCGCCATCGTCGTGCAACAGGAAGTGCTGACCGACGTTCGCTCATTTAACCGCGCGCTCATCCACGTCCTGCGCCAGGACCCGGACGTCATCGTCGTCGGCGAAATCCGAGATCACGAAGCTATTTTGACCGCGCTTACCGCGGCCGAAACCGGGCATTTGGTTCTGGCCACGATGCATTCTCCCAACACGGCTCACGCTCTCGAACGCATCGTCGGCGTCTTTGAGGGCAATATGCAGCGCCAAATCGTCCTGCAATTGGCCAATGCCTTGCAGGGAATCATTTCCCAGGAATTGCTCCCCGCCGCTGACCGGACCCGCCGCGTTCTCGCCTATGAATTGCTGATCGCCAACAATGCTGTCCGCAACCTCATCCGCGACGGACAGCTTCATCACATGGAAAATACGATTCAAACCTCGCGCAAGGATGGAATGGTCCTGATGGACAACTGCCTTTACGATCTCTATTGCAAGTGCCTCATCACCTACGACACCGCCATGAGCCGCGCGCGCAACCCGGACCGCATTCGCCGAAACGATTCGTAATTTAATCGAGGGACGATTTTCGCAGGGAGAGACGAGGGCCGAAAATCGTGCCGGCCAAAACGTCATCCTTCGTCGTTCCTAATTTTCACCTTCCGAACCGACAATTCCGTTTTCAATCTCCAACAACTTTCCATCCAGAGTCTCTCGCGCAACGTGGTAACCCGCCCGGTCGGCGTTCCGATTAATGCGTTCAAAATTCTCCTCGATCCGCAACCGGGCCGCCCGGCAAAAATAATCCGCCAATCCCAAAACCTCACCGTCCCGTGCCCCGTCGGACATAATATCGGCCCGCAAACATACGGCCGCTATTGCAAACAATTCCGCGCCAATATTCACAAAGCGAAACAACAACAATTGTTCGCGCTCCAATTTCGGGCCATACCGCGCCATCGCGTGAAAAATTCCGCGCGCCAGCTTATGCCCCATCCGCGCCGCGTAACGCAAATGTCGTCTTAACGCCGGATTCCGCGCTCCAGCCGCGCCTGCCGGCAACCACTGCGCCGGATACCATCGCGCATAAAAGCCAAATGCTCCGACCGCCGCGCGCAACCGCTGCGACATCGGCAATTTCGAATTCAAGACCGCGCCGGCGACCTTCAAATGTGGATCCAACATTTCGCGGGCGATGAACAACCGCATGATTTCGCTCGACCCTTCGAAGATTGTGTTGATGCGGCTGTCGCGCAACAACCGCTCGATCGCCACTGGCGCTTCGCCCCGCTGTCTCAACGAAGCCGCGGTTTCGTAGCCGCGCCCGCCGCGGATTTGCATGGTGTCATTGACGATCTCCCACGATGCTTCCGTCGCCCACATCTTGCACATTGCCGCCTCGAGCCGGACGTCGGCGTGTTTGTCCCGGTCCACGAGGCTGGCGGCAAGAAGCACCATCGATTCCATTGCAAATGTATTCGCCGCCATGCGCGCGATCTTGTCCGCAATCGCCGCGTGTTTCCCGATGGACGCGCCCCATTGCACGCGTTCATTCGCCCATTTGCGGGAAATCTCCAGGCACCGTTTGGACAACCCCGCGCACGCCGCGGGCAGCGTCAGCCGGCCCGTGTTCAGCGTGGTTAGCGCGACGCGCAAGCCCTTTCCCTCGGCCAGCAAGATATTTTCGCGCGGCACCCGCACGTCGTTGAAACGGATCACGCCGTTGTAGAAGCGCCTTCAGCCCCATGAAACGGCAGCGGCGCACCACTTCCACGCCGGGCCAGTTCATTTCCACGATGAACGCCGTGATCTGTTCCTTCGATTTGCCGTTGACAATCTTCGGCGGCGTCTTCGCCATGACCACGATCACGCCGGCCTTCACGCCATTGGTGCACCAGAGTTTTTCGCCGTTGATGATAAATGCGTTCCATCCGGCGTCGGTTCGGCGTGCGTTTCCATCGTCGCCGGATCGGAGCCCACTTTCGGTTCCGTGAGCGCAAACGCCGAAATTTCCCCGCGCGCCACGCGCGGCAGATACTTCTTCTTTTGCTCCTCGGTGCCGAACAAGATCAGCGGCTGCGGCACGCCGATGGATTGATGCGCGGAGATCAGCGCCGTGAGATTGCCGCAATAACTGCCGAGCAGCATCCCCGCGCGGCAATAATTTGTCTGCGAAAGGCCGAGCCCGCCGTATTCCGTCGGAATTTTGATCCCGAACGCCCCCAGCTTTGCCAGTCCGTCGATCACCGCCTGCGGAATTTCGCCGGTGCGGTCGATCTCATCGGCATCCACGCCGTCACGAAGCAAACTTTCCAGTTTTTGAGGAACGCGTCGCCGTGGGCGCGGTCTTCGTCGCTTTGCAATGGAAACGGTGAAATCCCGGCCAAATGGAACTCGCCCATAAACAAACCGCCGGCAAACGTTTTTTGGCCCGGCGCAGTCGCGCGCCGCCTCCGTCAGTTCGATCGCCGCGCGCTGGCCGGCGGACATTTTGGACGTATCAATTGTCTCTGGTTCTTCAATTGGCATAAAATTTTTTGCCGCTCGCAGCCATTTGTTTCAGCAGCGCGCATGGCGCGAAATGGTCTGCGCCGCGGTCTACGAGAGTGTCCATCGCCCCAACCACGGCCGGGCCGCGCCCAGCGAATCCGCATAACGCAGCGGCCCGCCGCGAAACGGCGCGAAACCCGTGCCCATGATCATGGCAAAATCCACGTCTTCCGGGGCCGCCACGATCTGTTCCTCCAGGCAGCGCGCCGATTCATTGACCATCAACAGCACCATCCGTTCCTGCAGTTCTTCACGCGCTGCACCCGATCTCGTCCTTCCGCCGGTCCCCGTAAACGGCGCCAACTCGATGACGAGGGATTCGGCCGCGAATCCTTTTTTTCGTGAATATAAAATCCGCCGCCGCTTTTTCGCCCAAACATCTTTGCGTCTATCATCCGCCCGAGAACGCCCGGGATGTGCATGCGACCGCCGAAATGCGCCGCCGAGCGTTTTGGCAACGTGCATCGCGACATCCACACCCACTTCATCAATCAGCCGCAACGGGCCCATTGGCATTCCAAAATCGAGCATCGCCTCATCAATGTCCTCGATTGTGGCTCCATTTTCGAAAAGGTTGCCCGCCTCGATCAAATAGGGCATGAGAATCCGGTTCACCAAAAAACCGGGACTGTCTTTGACCACGACCGGCAACTTCCCGATCTGCCGCACGAATTTCACCGCGCGGTCGAGGACTTCCGGCGCGGTCTGCCGCGCGGCAACAACCTCGACCAATTGCATCCGGTGTACCGGATTAAAAAAATGTAGACCCAGGACGCGCTCCGGCTTCCGCGTGCCCGCGGCCAACTCAGAAACCGGCAGGGCCGAGGTGTTCGTTGCCAATATGGTCTTATCTCCAGCCATCGCGTCGAGCCGCTCAAAAATCGTTCTTTTCAAGTCCAAATTCTCAACTGCCGCTTCAATGACTACGTCCACGTGCCGCAACGGCGTTTCATTGGGCGCCGGAAAAATCCGGTCCATGCCGTCGCGCGCCTCGCGCCGGCTTAGGACGTGGCGTTTGACACCCTCGCCGTAAATCTTTGCAATGCCGCTCATGCCCCGTGCCACTTGCTCCACGTTTACATCGCGTAACAAGACCGGCAACTGCCGCGCGCTCAACCATTGCGCAATTCCTGCGCCCATAACGCCCGCACCAATCACGGCCGTCCGGGAAATCGGCTGCGAATTACCGGCTCCGGGCAATTTTTTGGCGCGCTCCTGCAAAAAGAACATCCGAATCAGGTTCCGGCACGCCTCGCCCTGGACCAATTCGATGATCGCCTCGCGTTCAAGCGCCAGTGAGCCGTGAATCGGCTTCGAAATCCCGCGAGTGACCACCTCGAGGGCCTTCAAAACAGCCGGATAATGTCCCCGGGTTTTCTTGAGCAATTCCGGGCGAACCTTTTTTGCGATGATGTTTGCCACAATCCGATTATTGACCAGGCCATGGCTGCGACGGTCGGGCTTACCTTGCAATACTTTCTTCACCGCAAACGCAACCAGATTTTGCGCTGGAACCAGATCATCAATCATTCCCAGCTTTAGCGCCGCGCGCGCCGCGGGTGTTTTTCCGCCCAAAATAACGTCGAGCGCCCGGGGCACCCCTACCAATCGCGGCAACCGCGTCGAACCACCCCACGCAGGCAGCAATCCAATTTTTGTTTCCGGCAATCCGATCTTCGTAGCGTGGTCCGGCGAAGCGATCCGCCAATCGCACGCCAGAGCAATTTCAAAACCGCCGCCGACAGCCGCCCCGTGAATCGCCGCCACTGTGGGAATCTTCAATGCCGCAATCCGATTAAATTGTGTCTGCCCCATTTCGATAATTTCCAGGATCTCAGCGGGGGAAGCATTTTCACCAATCGTCTTCAAATCCAATCCGGCAATGAAAATCGAGCGTTTGGCGCTCGCGAAAACAACACCCTTAAGCGTGCCGGACTGCGCCTCGATAAAATCCAATTGCTCGCGCAATTCCTCAAGCGTTGCGCGATCGAAAATATTTGCGGACGACCCGGCGCGGTCCAGCATCAGCAAACAGATGCCGTCGTCGCGGATGGTTCGATGAATCGTCGCCATAAAATCAAATAGGGGCAGGGACGGCCCGTACAGCGGGCGGAATATGCGCGAAATGATGTCTGACCACCCTCATTGCGCCGCTAAACGCGGCGCGGACGCCGCAGCGCAGCGTCCCTACCATGAATGGTTTCGAGTGCGCCATAAAATCATGGTTGTTCCAGCCACAGGGCCGCCCCCTGGCCGCCGCCCACGCACACTGTCACCAGCGCGCGCCGGGCTTTGCGCCGTTGCAATTCCTTCAAACTCGTCAATACCAGCCGCGCCCCCGTCGCGCCCACGGGATGCCCGACCGCAATCGCGCCGCCGTTGACGTTGAGCCGTTCCGTCAAAATTTCACCCAGCGGCTGTTCCCTCCCCAAACTTTCACGGGCAAATGTTTCGGATACCGCCCCGCGCATCACCGCGATCGTTTGCGCTGCGAACGCCTCATTGATTTCGATAATGTCCGCATCCCCGATTTTCAATCCCGTCTTCGCTTCGGCCCTGGCAATGGCAAATAGCGGGCCAAGTCCCATTCGCGAGGGCTCGCAGCCCGCGTAGGCATAACCGGTCAAAACGCCCAGCGGCGCGAAACCCAGCTCCGCCGCGCGTTTTTCAGTCATCACCAGCAGTGCCACCGCGCCGTCAGTAATTTGCGAAGAATTGCCGGCCGTAACGCTTCCGGTTTTCCGATCGAACACCGGTTTTAATTTCGCGAGCGCTTCGAGCGTTTGGCCTTCGCGGGGGCCGTTGTCTTGAACAATCGATGGTTTCGCCAAATGCACAGGCCCGGAAAAAACGGGGCAAATTTCCATGGCCAATTTCGCGCGTGCCGCAATGGCCCGCTGGTGCGAGCACAAGGCGAATTGGTCCTGCTCGTCTCGGGAAATCGAAAAATCCCGCGCGAGCACTTCCGCGGTTTCTCCCATGTTCAGGCCGCAGACCGGATCGGTAAGGCCCAATTGGAGTCCGATTCGCGGCGCGAAATCATCGGGCCGAAACGCCGCAAATGCTTTTAATTTTTGGCCAAATGTTTTCGCCCGCGCGACGCGGCTGAACTTTTCCGCGGCCGTTTGTTTAAACAACAGAGGGACATTGGACATGCTCTCTGCGCCTCCGACGATAAAAACAGAGCCGCGCCCGGCCACCATTTTTTCCCACGCCTGGGTTACGGCCTCGCAGCCGGAAGCGCAATTACGATGCACGGTAATGGCCGGGACGGATTCCGGAATTCCGGCGCGCAACGCAATGACACGCGCCACGTTTGCCGCGTCCACGGGTTGCGCCACGCAGCCAAAAATCACTTCATCCACGACGGCCGGATCCAGGCCTGTGCGCGAAAGCAGCGCGTTAACGGCCACGCGGCCCAGTTCGTCCGCGCCAAGCGGCGCCAGGTCGCTGCCCATTTTGCAAAATGGCGTCCGAACGCCATCCACAATCACCATGCGTTCATTCATGATTTTGGTTTGGGGCGCCGTTTCCAAACCTGTTGTGCCGCCGACTCGAAAGTCGGCAAGCCACCCGCACTCGCACCCGCCGGTTTTGAAACTGACGTCCGAACACTACCACTATGATTCTTCGCTCATTCATTTTGATTTTGGCCGATGGTCCACCAGCTTCTGTTCCTTGATTTGCGTGCCCACACCTTGAAGTTCGCGCATTTTTTCAGCATCGTGAAACAAAATTCTATTTGGATGCACGTCCGCGGTGCTGAAACAGCGTTCGCTTAAATCGCGGGCCAGCCGCGTTTCATCCGCGCCATCCAATTTTTGCACGTGCAGAATGATTTCATCCCGTTCATGCGGGTCGTCATTGGTCTTGCGCAATTCCAATTGCCACGCGCCCACCTGCGGCACGTCGTCCAGCACATGTTCCAGCTCGTTGAAATCCACCAGCGTGCCCTTGATTTTGTCCAGGTTCATTTCACGGATTTCCGAAGTGCGCGATATATTTCCAAAAAGGCGCGGAACGGTCCGCCGGCAAACCGGGCATTGTTCATAAGTCAACCCGCCGTCAGTGCAATCGCCGGTGCGATACCGCAGCACCACCGTCCCTCGCGCCGCCAGTGGTGTGAAAACAATTTCCCCGGGTTGACCATTCGGAACCGGTTGGCCCGTTTTCGGATCCACTATTTCAACAATACCCAGGTCCGGATAAAGATGATAACCCGACCGAGCCGCGCGCGTGAGCAAGCGATCTGATTCCCTTACGCCGCCATCCGCTTGCTGACGTGCGCGGCCCTGCTGGCCGCGGTGCAAACCGTCGAGGTCCTGGCATTCCGCAAACGCCATCTTTGCCTCGGTAAATCCGTAAGTCGCCAGAACAGTCACATTCTCCGCCCCCAGTTCTCGCGCCAATTCACGTAGTTTTTCGCGCAAACCATCGCTCACTTTTTCACCGCCTAAAACGATGTTGCGCAAATTTTTGCATTGCACCTTTTCCACGACTGCCTGAGAAAGCACGTGATATAAAAAAGTTGGAATCCCAATTAGATTGTCCGGTTGCAGCTTTTTCATAAGCCGCAATGTGCCGTCCGTGCCCATGACTTTGCCGCCGCCCGAGCTGAACATCATCGCGCCAAACTCCGTTCCGGCGTAATGTGTCAGCCAGAACGCCAGGTGCGGCGCGTAGGGAAAGGCGTTCAGCAATCGTTGTTCCGGTTGCGCGCCGCAAACCTCCATCACGCGCCGGCCGGCTTCCGCCAGAATATTCATGTCCTGTTGCGTATAAATAAACGGCACCGGTTCGGCAGACCGCCCGGTGGTGAACATCAGGAAGATGGGACGGAACTCCTCCTCAAATTTTCTGCGAACCGCCTCGCGCCCTGTTAATGCCGCCTGCAGCAGCGTCCCCGGCCGCCGCGATAGAATCTTTTCATCGGGAATCAAAACAAATTCTTTCGTTCGTTCCGGATGTTCCGGCGCATTCAGCAAATCGGCTTTCGTCGTAAACGGAATTTTCGCCAAATCATCCAGCGATTGAATGGAGTTGGCCGTCAGTTGATGTTCCTGAAAAATCCCTCGATAGTATGCCGAGAATGGAAGGACAGCATCGCGCAGGAATTGCCTCAGCCGTGCCGCTTGTTTTTGGCGGACGGCCGGCTCAGGCAAATTGTGCCATTGCTTCCAAAGGAAGTTCATGTTGCGCGGTCTTTCTTTCAACTAGCGCTTTTAGTTCGGGCAAGTGGCGCAGGGCGATTTGACGCCCGGCGGCGATGAACGGACCGGGATTGCGATAATCCATCCATCGGTCGTCGCAAATCCGCGGACGCAACACCACATTCGCCTGGCGCGACAGTGATTCGCTCATGCTGATTTGCGCCCCGTGGATACTGCGCATCAAAATATCGAGAATGTTACCGCTGTGGAAATAGTTCAAATGCTCGCCGGCGGGAATCAGTTTGCGGACCACTTCGCGCGTCTTTTTGTGCGTCAGTTGCGCCAACTCGCGCTCGGCCTGCAAACAATATTTAATGCGGTCCGACGTCGGAATGCAATTGACGGCGATGATTCTCTTGACGCCCAATTCCCGCAAAACATCCACCGGCAGCGGGTCCACAATGCCTCCGTCTACATATGTTTCGCCTTCCAGCGTCACCGGCACGCACACACCCGGAACGGCGATGCTCGCGTGGACGGCGTCCGCCACTTCGCCGCTGGAAAAAACAACCCGTTCCAGCGTGGCCAGGTTCGTGGCCACGACATGCAATGGCCGGACCAATTCGGCAAAACGGACATGACCGATGGATTTTTGCAAATGATGCTTCACCCCAAAACCGCGCACGAAACCCCGGCGGGGCGGAAATACCGGATCAATCAGGCGCCAAAACGCCCATCGCGATTCCATCTGACGTGCTATCTGTTCCAACTGCGGCCCATCGTGTCCGGAATTCCAAATCGACGCCACATACGCGCCCATGCTCGATCCCGCCACGATATCAATGTCAATGAAGTTTTCCTCGAGCACTTGAATCACGCCTATATGCGACAATCCTTTGGCAGCGCCGGAAGACAACGCCAGGCCAACCAGACAATCGCCAATAGTGCGGGCGAGCCTGCGTACGTCCGCCGCGAACGAGCCATTCGGCGATGCCGTTGGATCATCCGCATTCGGACAGCCGCGGATGAACATGTCCGGCGGCCTGCAGACACGTCCGATAAGCGCGTCAAAGCCGTCCACTTCTTCGCCGTCGTGCAGGCAGAGGACCGGTTTGAATTGCCCGACGTAATGGCGATCGCGCAATTGACGCACAAGCAAATCCAAGTGATATACGTCCTCATTCGCCGCGCGGACGAAGAGGTAACCCGAGTTTGAATGCTGCAATAATTCAATCAGGGACGGTCCAAAAACTTCATCCGCGACCGCCTCAATCAGCACGTACCGGAAGCGCCGCCGCAACTGATCAACCAGTGACGGAATCCATTCTGGTTGATACAATTCTCCATTCCCGCCAAGGCTGAGATGATAGTAGCCGTCCTCGCCGGTGGAAATTTGGGACGGCAACGGAAATTCTCCCGACAGACCCGATGCGCCACGGTGGATGGTTGTGGTATCGCCGGAAGGCGGTCGAACGAGCTGAACCAAAGCAACGGGTTGATCGGTTTCTGAGGCCAGGGCGCGGGCGATCCGCTTTCCCAGGAGAGAGGAAGGAAGCGCGCGCGAAAGAAAGGCGAGAGTAATCACCCGGCTTTCCGCCGTATCAACTCGAATTGGTCGTTCCAGATTCATCGACTTTTACACCAGGAACGACACCCGTGTCGCTATTAGACAATCTCGGCACCGTGCCTGGTTTGTTTTTTGATGCCTAATACAAACTAAGTCCGAACCATCACCGCGTCAAATGCTGTGCGCACTTTTGATAGCGATTTTATTGCCAATTGAACGCAAGTGATGAAGTTAATGTCAAAGACGCCATTCGTTGCCTTCACCGTCGGCCTAACTGAAATGTTCCCAAAAACCTTCTGCGTCGAATAGAGAACCGGCATTCCCTGGACCAAATACTCACCATACCTAAAAATCATAACGACCCCAAAAACATGATATTTCGCCGATGTCCCCCCGTGTGTTAACGTCGTTTTATGACAGAATTATTGGACACTAATAAACCGGGCCAGGCGGAACGCCCGGAGCCGATATCCCGGCCAAAGGATGTGATGCAGATCGGCGTCGATAGTTTCGCCGCGCGATTCGAGGATGATGCCGCCGGCGTCAAAGTCAGCTCATCCGAGAGCATCCGCAATCTCGTAGAACGCATTGAGCTCGCCGATAAAGTCGGCCTGGACGTCTTTGGCGTTGGCGAACATCATCGCAAGGAATTTCTCGATTCGGCGCCGCAGATGATTCTCGCGGCGGCAGCTATGCGCACACAGCGAATCCGCCTTACCAGCGCCGTCACGGTTTTGAGCGCCGCTGATCCCGTGCGCGTTTTCCAAAATTTCGCCACGCTCGATTTACTCTCGCAGGGCCGCGCGGAAATCATCGCCGGGCGCGGCTCATTCACCGAGGCATTTCCATTATTTGGATTACAACTCGAAGACTACGACTCGCTCTTCGTGGAGAAGCTCGAGCTGCTTCTGAAACTGCGGGACAACGAATTTGTCCAATGGTCCGGCCAGCACCGGCCGGCATTGACCGGACAGGGCGTTTATCCACGGCCTATGCAGAATCCGTTGCCAATATGGGTGGGCGTGGGCGGCACGCCTGAATCGTTTG
Source organism: uncultured Verrucomicrobiae bacterium (assembly GCA_963845665.1). GTDB lineage: Bacteria > Verrucomicrobiota > Verrucomicrobiia > Limisphaerales > UBA11358 > UBA11358. The sequence continues at coordinate 3,143,142 of CAWJTA010000002.1, read as the reverse complement.
CGCGCGCGGGGATGCTCGGACTGCCGTTGATGGTCGCGATCATTGGCGGCGAAACACGGCGATTTCGGCCGCTGGTAGATATTTATCGGGAATATGGCCGGCGCGCGGGACATTCACCCGAGAAACTCAAAGTGGGTGTTCACGCCCTGGGCTACGTTGCGGAAACGACGAAACAGGCCATCGAGGATTTTTATCCGGGTTACGCCAGGTCGATGAACCGCATTGGCAAAGAACGCGGCTGGCCGCCGCTCTCGCGCGGGCAATTCGACGCGATGCTGAGCCGGCACGGCGCGTTGCTCGTAGGAAATCCCGACGAAGTCGCCGAGAAAATTCTGGACCATAGCGAAGCATTGGGCGGCACCACGCGAATCACCTTCCACATGGACGTGGCGGTATCGCCGCAGGCGAAGCTGCTGCGGGCGATCGAATTGCTTGGGGCGAATGTTGCGCCTGTCCTGCGGAAAGAAAGTAAAAATTAAAAGGGAAAACGCAGTATCTGTTGTCCCTGCGGCTATTGCGCGTGATGTGAGATGAAGTCGTATAGGCCGCTACATCCGCTACATCATTAAGCGCCAATTGTTTAGCCCGCTACATTGGCCGCTACAAGGCGCTACAGGGTCGCTACATTTTGGCAAATACGGAACGAGGAATGTATTTTTGCGACAGATGGGCACAGATTTCGACAGGGCGATAGCCCTTTTTATTTCCGCCGACGCCACAGGCACAACGCCACCGCGCCCAAACCTGCCAGCGAAACGGACGGCGGCTCCGGTGCCGGACCGATGGCAATGCTCCAGGGAGCACCGGAAATCAGCGACGCGTTGACCGTTCCTCCAGAAGTCGTGTATTCGCCGATGGTCCCGTTTTCGTTTCCCATGCTCGCGACATATAGATCATCTCCCAAAACCACAATGCCAGTGGGGATATCCAACCCGGTAATCAGCGAGGCATTGACCGTCTCGCCGGAAGTTGTGTATTCACCAACGGTGCTGTTGAAAATGTTCGCGACAAACAAGTCGTTGCCCGAGATCGCAATGCCACCGGACACATCCGGCACGGAAATTAGTGACGCGTTAACCGTTCCTCCGGAAGTCGTGTATTCGCCGATGCTGTTACTGCTCACGACAAACAGATCGCTTCCCGAAATGGCGATGCCGCCGACGTAAGTCAACCCGGGAACCAGCGAGGCATTGACCGTTGTCCCGGAAATCGTGTATTCGCCGATGGTGCTGTTGCCAACATTCACGACAAACAGGTCGTTTCCCGAGACCACGATAGCCCGGGGGGAATCCAATCCTGAAATCAAGTCGGCGTTAACCGTGGCCCCGGAAGTTGTGTATTCGCCAATGGTTCCATTTTCGTTCGCAACAAACAGGTCGCTTCCCGAAATGGCAATGCCACCCGGGAGATGCAACCCTGTAATCAGCGATCTATTCACCGTTGACCCGTCCAGTCCGAATTCGCCAATGGTGGTGGATGAATCTCCAACGTACAAGTTTTGCGCCTTAAGGGTGCCTGCCAGACTACACATTAGCGCCAGGGCGATTGGACAGATTTTCTTTTTCATAGTTTGCTCAGCTCTCAATTGATTCCGGTTTAACGGCCCTCAGAATTCTTTCAATCCAAAGGACCATCGTTTTCTTGTTTATTCTATAAAAGAAATCCAAGTAAACGTTACGAACCGGGTTAGCATCGCCTATGCCGTAACCAAATCTTCAAATAATTCAATGAATTGAGCGCCCGTCTCTTTCTTTTTATCAGAAACGCGTAAAAATTTCACGCGCCACGCGTGAATTTAACGCTTAACTGAAAACTTTCGTTTATTTCCATTTTCGATTTTAATTTGGCCGATGAAGCAAACCCAAAAAATCGGATTTGGCATAATCCTGGGGGTCATCGTGGTATCGATGGCTTTTATGTGGCTTGGAAAAAAGGCCCAGACTTTGCTGCCGTCGCAGACGTTTTTCTATCCCCTGGCCCCGCCCATGCCGGCTGTCGTCAACGAATCCATGCCGGAAATTCTCGCGCACCTGGAAATGGTCCTCAAAACCAATGCGCCACAAGTCCTGGCCACATTGCAACCAGGCATTTCCTCGGATCGAATCGGCCAACTCGAACAGCAATATCACGTCCAAGTGCCTGACGACATCAAAGCCATCTACGAATGGCACGACGGCACAGCCGCCATGAGCACATCGAACTATCTCGATTTCATTCCGATTCATCGTTTCGTCCCGCTCGAAGAAATGCTTTCGGAAAAAACCAGCGAAGTAAAAAACACGGCCACGGGAACGCTCGCGGAGCGCGCGGTCGCCCGGACTTTTGGCGGACACCGGGACAATTGGTATTGCCTGTTCGATGACGGCTCCGGCAACGGCTACTTTTTCGATCCCACGCGCAAACCCGCCGAAGGGGCGGTCTTCTGCGTGTTCGTCGAAGACAATGATTTCACCTTTTTTCCTTCCCCGAAAAACCTGATGGCCGGCATCGCCAGGTGCTACGCACAAGGCACATACCGCATCAAACCCGGCGGTCGACCGTTGCAGTTGGACGAAGATTTCGATCAATCAACGAAAATCTGGAAGGAATTTGGAGCGAGTAACCAGCAGGGCGATTAGCAATGGCCAGGCGTGGCATTTTGCATCGGAATCAGCGCCTCTAACCGAGGCCTATCAGGTAATCCGAAATGGCTGACGGTTCTTTGGCGGCGCAGGCGACGTAGCCATCAGGCCGGACCAGCCAGATTCCGTCCTGGGCCAGAGGGGGGCGAATTTCAGGATCCAGCAGGCCGTCGAATTTTTTTACCAGTTGGGCGATCGCCGCGGATTCGGGAGCAAATAATACAAATTGAGGGATGCTGCCCGAGCCAACGGGTTTTTGGCCGGCGACCGGCGCGACACGTTCGCCCGGTCCTGGCCCTATTCGCAGTCCAGGACCGTTCAACGGGCTTTTCGGATAGCCAATGCTCACTTCACTCATGGTGGCGGCAACGGCGTCCTGCACGGGCGCCAGGCCGAGTATTGCGTGGCCGACGACGTTTCGGATGGCTTGCGCCACGGGGTTTCGCATCGTCCCAATTTCGGTCAATCTGCCCGCAGACTTGAGAACCTGATCGCCGACGCCGCTGCGCTCTGGGCTGTAGCTATCCAGCAAATGCTCGCCACAGGTTCCGCGTATCACGAGCGCGAGTTTCCAGGACAGGTTGAAGGCGTCCTGCATCCCGGTGTTCATCCCCTGCCCGCCGGCGGGGCTGTGAACGTGGGAGGCATCGCCGGAGAGAAAGACGTGGCCCCAGCGGTAGTTCGCAACTTTGCGGCCATTGATTCTGAAACCCGTCAGCCAGACGGGATCAAAGACACGCGTCCCGGACGGGCCTCGGTGGTCCACAATGGCCTGGACCTGCTCAAGCGTCGGCGCCGGCGGATGGTCGCCGGGAGTGGGCGGAAGGTCGGCAATGATACGATAACGGCCCGGCGAAATCGGAAACATGACGAGCACCCCGTCTCGATGCCAATAAGTGGAAATCTCCGTATCGGGAAACGGATAACCGGCCATGTGGGTATCGGCCAGCATAAAGTCAGCGTTCATTGTCTCGCCCGAGAAAGGGGCGGAAAGACCATGACGCACAGTACTATGGGCGCCATCGCATCCAAGCAACCAGTCCGTCGAGACGTTCTCCTGACGCCCGTCCGCATGGCGCAGCACCGCTTCAACTCCATCGGGTCCGGGCGAGAAACTAATCAATTCCACCTGACGCTCGACGGTGACGCCGAGGGTACCAAGCCTCTCATCCAGCAGGCGTTCCGTTTCGGCTTGCGGGATCATCAGGGCAAAAGGATAAGCACTTTGGATCGATTCCATGCTGATACGGCCGATAGTTTTGTCCTTCGCGATGAAGTTCACGGCCAGGGTTTTGAAACCCGCGTTAATGAACGGGGCCGACCCGCCGCCCCGATCCAGCAGTTCCAGGGTCCGGCTCCAGATAACCAGCGCCTTGGATTTGTCCGTGCGTGCTGGAGCCTTATCAATGATACGAACGGGCACGCCGTAACGCTTGAGTTCCGCAGCCAAAGTCATTCCAACGGGCCCTGCGCCAATAATCAAAACAGGTTTGCTCATAAGCAATTGCTCCTTTACTCGATAATGAAACTAAAAGATGCCCTAAGTCACCGCAGAGTCAAAGAGACGAATAATCACCCTTGCGCAAGCAGTCAAACTCCCCACGCAGCGTAGCCGTCTCGGCTGCGTGTCCCTTCAAATTTTAAATTGGGGCCGAGGCGGCATCCGCGCGCAAGTGCGAGCTTCTTTCATGGTATAGCAAATTGGTTAGTTATGGCATTATTTCCCTTTGCGGCATACAGCATCGCATTATGAAAGCTGTTGCTGATTTCCTCGTCAACGCTGCCATCGGCAAAACTAAGATTACCAACACCAAGGTGACGAATCCTGCTCCATCCGATTGGTGCGTCGTTTGAGAATTGCAGCAATCCCGAATGAACCGGAACCCCTGAAATTTCGAAGTTGTCATCTCCCGAAAGTATTCTCTCCGAAGAACCTTCGTCTGCGTCCAGACTGACAAAGTAACTGATGTTCGAATTGCCAAAGCCGTCGCTAAAACCGGCGACTGCGGGATGAATGGGATCCGCAGGGCAGGTCAGAATTTTAAGGCCGGGCAATTCGTTTGACATGATTTCAAAGCAGGCGGCGACGTTTCCCGTCGCAACTAATTCCAAAGCGCCACCATTTGTCACCGATATCTCCATCGGGAATTTTTTGTTGTGGTCATCAGCCCAGGTCCGAAAGGCGACGCCCATTTGCCTCAGATTGCTGACGCAATAAATTCTCTGTTCGCCCCGCGTTTTAGCCTGCTCCACGGGCCAAATAATGAAGAAAAAGAAGGAAAAAATGCAGGCTATCACTACGATGATTTCCCATCGCGTTAATCCTCGAGTTCCGGATTTTACAACGTTCAGTTTCATAGTATTTTCATGCTTTTACGACTTGGCAATGCCATACGCCGTCAATTGATTGACGGGAACCTCAACAGTTTCCTCCTTGAAAATATGCTTTTCGCAAATTATTCCCCGGCCTAAAACCGCACAAGAAGTTTTCGCATTCCAGCGGCCTCTATTGCGGGGCTCTTGCCGAAGAGACGCTTGAACTCGCGGCTGAATTGCGAAGAGCTTTCGTAGCCGACGTTCGCGGCCGCGCCACTGGCATTGATGCCTTCGTTCACCATCAGCATGCGCGCTTTGTGGAGGCGGATGTTTTTCAAGTATTGCAAGGGCGGTGACGAGGTCACTGCTTTAAACTGTTTATGAAAGGCGGCGATGCTCATGCCGGCCTCGCGCGCGAGCGTGGTGATGTCGTAGTTGTGGGCGTAGTTGGTGTGAATGCGATTCAACACGCGGCTGATTTGTCCAAAATGGCTGTCGGGCGCGGCGAGGGCGCGAAGGTTGCGCCCCAATTTCCCGCGCAGAACGAGATAGACAATTTCACGAACGATTTGAGGGCCGAGGATGCGCGCGTCGTCCGCGGAGCGCAAACTTTCCAGCAATCGAATGGTCGCATTGCTCAAGGGCTCGTCCAGGGCTGTGGATTCCATGATTTGCGGCTCTGAACCGTTCAGCGGCTGTAAGTCTTCCATCTGCATGAGCAGTTCGGTAACTGCAGCCGGGGTAACGCTTATTTTCACAGCCAACAGCGGTTTATCCGGGCTGCCCTCGGTTTCACATTCAAACGGCAACGGCATGGACAGGACGAGATAATGGCCGGGATCATAAATAATTTTTTTCGCGCCCACCCAGGCGGTTTTGCGGCCTTGCGCGACGATGAAAATACCTGGTTCATACGCAATGGGACTGCGAGGAATGGAGCGCGTCGTGCGCATGAATGAAACGCCCGGCAGACGCGAAGCGGAACCGCCGTTTTCGCGTACCAGTTCGGCCAGCAGTGAAACGAGGCGCGAACCTAATGATATTGTTTCCATGTTCATATATTAATAGGCAATCATTTGCCTTTCAACAGGGATATTTGATTCTGTTTTGATATATTCAGGCAATTATTCGAGAGTTTCGTGTATTGAAGAAAATGCGAACTCAAAGTAAAGATGGTTATGAATTTGAATGCAAAAGCGTTCACCGAAAGACAAATTAAACGATTAAAGGAAAGGACTCATATGAAAACAAATAACACGACGAATGAAACGAAACTTGGCGGTCAGTTCACGTTTCACGGTACATCATTAACCGTCCAGCGGCTGGGGTATGGCGCAATGCAATTGGCCGGCCCGGGCGTCTTCGGACCGCCTAAGGACCCGGACGCAGCCGTTGCCGTCCTTCGCGAGGCGATCGCGGCGGGCGTGAACCATATCGACACGTCTGACTACTACGGTCCGCACGTCACCAACCAAATTATACGAAAGGCTCTTCATCCCTACCCAAAGAATTTGGTGATTGTCACCAAGCTTGGCGCCCGCCGGCCAGCCGACGGCTCCTGGCAATCGGCCATCTCACCTAAAGAGCTGACCGAAGGCGTCCATGACAACCTCCGCAATTTGGGTTTGGACGCACTCGACATTGTCAATTATCGCGCGATGGGGTCCATTCACGGTCCGAAGGAAGGGTCCATCGCTGAACAGGTTTCGGTTTTGGCCGACCTCCGGCGGCAGGGGCTGATTCGTCACGTTGGCCTGAGTAATGTTACAGCCACCCAGGTAGCCGAGGCGCAGGCGATTACGGAGATCGTTTGCGTGCAGAATAACTACAACCTGGTCAATCGCCAGGACGATACTTTCATTGACGATTTGAACCGCCAGGGGATTGCATACGTGCCGTTCTTTCCGCTCGGCGGGTTTACTCCGATACAATCGTCTGAACTTTCCGCCATCGCGGATCGCCTCGGCGCCAGGCCGATGCAGGTCGCGCTGGCATGGCTGCTGCATCGGTCACCGAACATCCTGCTGATTCCGGGCACGTCGTCAGTCAGCCATCTTCGCGAAAACCTTGCGGCGGCGCAGTTGACGTTGTCCGCGGAGATTTTGGGAGAGTTGGATGGGATTGCGGTTCAAACGGAGGCCGTAGCGGGGAAGCATTGAGCGGCCTGCGCCGCGGCCACCGGAAGGCAGAGGATTAGAAGATGGGCAGAGGGCGGATTTATGGATTATTGGATCGGTGGTCCTGAGCTTTGGCATTCGATGTTCGGTGTTTCAAAACTGAAACATTGAACTTCGAACGCCCAACATCGAACGAATGATCCCGCAAATTCTTTGCATCCTTGCTGGCCGTACGACATACAAAAAACCTCCCTCGTTATTCATTCGACTCCTGGCACGCACAAGCTAACATGGAAGCCAGCCAGGGATTGCAGACAGCATGGAAAATCAAATTTTAAAGCACCTCGGTCGCAACGATTACGTCGCCGGCGAACGTTCCGGAATTGCTCCATCAGCTTGGACTGCCTCGGAACCGACAGCAGGAATTGCAACGGGCGCTTCGCGTCCTGGAACAGGCCGGGCGCATCGCCCGGATTAAGGGCAACCGCTACATCCTCCCGCCGAGGCAGACCTGATCCCCGGACGCATTCGCATTAACCGCGCAGGCAAGGGTTTCCTGCAACCGGATGACCCGACGATCAAGGAAATTGCCATCCCGGAAAACGCCACATTCACGGCGCTTGCATCGAGGATCACGTGCTCGTCCGGCGCGACCGCCCCGAATCGCGAAATACGGGCACGGTTATTCGCGTGCTCGAACGGCATCGGACGAAAATTGTCGGCACCCTGCAGAAGAGCAGCCAGTTTCTTTTCGTCATTCCCGATGACCCGCGAATTCCGCACGACATTTATGTGCCGGAACCGCGGGATGTTGGCCGCCGGCCCCGGGTCGGCGATAAGGTGGTCGTGGAATTGCGGGAATGGGAATCGCGCCAGGCCAATCCTGAAGGCGAAATCATCGAAGTCCTTGGCGCCCCGGACGAGGAGGGCGTGGACATGCTTTCCGTGCTGCGGCAATACAATCTGCCGCTCCATTTCCCGAAAAATGTCCTGGCCGAGGCGCGAGCGATCGGGAACCAGGTGATCGCCGGATGACCTGCACGGACGGGAGGATTGCCGGAGCCATCCAGGTCGTGACCATTGATCCGGACGATGCAAAGGATTTTGACGACGCGATTTGCCTGCGACGAATTTCCGCCGAGCAATGGAAGTTGTGGGTGCATATCGCCGACGTGTCGCATTACGTCAAGCCCGGCACAGCGCTGGACGAGGAGGCCGCGCAAACGCGGCAATTCGACCTACCTTGTGGATCGGGTGATCCCGATGCTGCCGGAAGCCCTGAGCAACGAACTCTGCTCGCTGAAACCCAACGTGGATCGCCTGACTAAATGCGTGGAATTTTTCGTGTCGCACGATGGCCGGGTTCTGGCGACGCAGTTTTATCCGGCGGTCATTCATTCGCAGCGCCGCTTCACCTATCGGGAAGTGTTGGAGATTTTGCAGCGTGAACCGGAGGACAATATCGAACGGATGCTGCATGACGCCAATGAGCTCGCGCAACGGATTCGCCGGCTGCGGTTCAAGGCCGGTTCGCTCGACCTGGATTTTCCCGAGAGCAAAATCCGGCTCGATGAAAATGGCCGCATCACACGTATCGAAAGAGTTGAAAACGATATTTCGCACCAGTTGATCGAGGAATTCATGCTGCTGGCCAACGAAGCCGTGGCCACGCGCCTGATGGGCGGCAATGTAAGCGCGATTTACCGCGTTCATGAGGAGCCCGACGAACGGCGTTTGCGCGAATATCGCGAGGAAGTTCTGAGCCATCACGTTCCGTGCGGCAATTTAAGCAAGCGCGAGGAGGTTCAAAAACTCCTGCATAAACTCGGCACGCTGCCCATCGGCCAGGCGCTCAAGATTGGCTTTCTGAAATCGCTGATGCGGGCGCGTTACGACGTGGAACCGCTGGGCCATTATGGCCTGGCCAAGAAAGAACTACACGCACTTCACCTCGCCCATCCGCCGCTATGCCGACCTCGTCGTGCATCGCGCCCTGTTCCAGCACCTTGACCCCGAGGTAGCGCGGAAGTGCCCTTCCGTCTCGCTCAAAGAAACCGCGCGAGCACATTTCCGACACGGAACGCAATTCCGCCGATGCCGAGCGCGACAGCAAAGATGTAAAACTGTTTGCCTTCCTCAAAGCGCAACTGGAGTCCGGCGAATTGGAGCATTATCCGGCGCTGGTGACGGACCTGCGGAACTTTGGTTTCTTTGTGGACGTGCCCGGCCTCGCCATGAGCGGCCTCGTGCCGTTGTCCACTCTGGAGGATGACTTTTATATCTATGAGGAAGCAACGGAACCACCTCATCGGCCGCCGCACTCGCCGTATGATCCGACTTGGAGACAAGGTAGAAGTCCAGGTTGCGAAGGTAGATACGTTCAAGAAACAGGTGGATTTTTGCCTCGTATCGAAACCCAGGGAAATCCAAAAATCAAAATTCAACGCCAGCTCCAGCCACGGCCCATACAGGCCACCCATTTTATCGCGGCACCAAAGTGCTGGAAGCCGCAAACGGAGAACCAGATAGAAAACATCGAACGTCGAACGTATCCCGCTCATGAAACGACGATGGGCAGGCACCATTTTCCATCAACATTTCCATCCGTATACTGCGGCCGTTTCCTGGCAAATTCGAGCGCAGATGGAAACGAGCAGTCATTCACTCAAGGAAATTTCGAGACGTTTTTTGGCTCCCCTTCATTTCCTGGTTTTGACCTATAAAGCGAAGCCTGGACTTCTATCCGGTCCATGGGGAGCCCAATTTCGATTTTTTTCGCATGCGTTACTTCGCCACGATTGTATTCGAGACCGAAGCACTCGAATCGGACGGCGCTTTGGCAACACTATCCTTGTTCTTTCGGAATTTCAAAATCCCTGATGAATCAAGGAGCGCCAAAACCGCTATCACCACTGCGACCCAGGCCGGAACAGTTACTCCCCAAAACGCGCGCCGACCACTCCGTCGCCTCAATTCCAACAGCGCCGGAACGGCTAATGTAGAATCCTTGCTTGCTGCGATCTGCTCCAATTCTGCGTCAGTTAGCTTTTTATTGGTTTTCATTAAGGGTCGCCTCCATTGCGTCTACAAAAGAATAAAGTGTTGACTGCGAATCTTGAAGTGCAGACGGGCAAGTTTCACCAAATTCCCGCCGTGTCGAATGGCCTATTCCATCGAATATGTGGTGGGCGATGGACGCTTTGCCAAATGCACTAATGTATTTTTTTTTGCTCTCCGGTGTAATCAAATTCCGATGCAATGAGATTTCGGCTTCCGCGAACTTCGTGCAAAGCTTGACGCATTGTAATAATTTATCAGTGGTCGACAGCAGTAGGGTTGGCGTAAAATCAAAATCCCTCGAATTCAGCCAAAAGTCCTCACGATAGATCTCCACGAGTTCACTTGACGCGCCCAGGGATTCCCACAACGCCAACCCTCGAGGCATCAAAACATAAAGCCACTTGCTCGGATCGTGAGAATCTAAAACACGGTCCACCACTCCGTGGCTCTTGAAATGTTCAAAAGTTAACTCGACAAAATGCGGAAGATCCGTTTGGAGTGGAAAGAGCTCTTTGACAATTCCCAACAAGGTTTCTTTAGGGCGCATGTTCGCTGGCGAATAAAGATCAGCCGGGTCGAGATTGGTGTGAAACCATTTCAAGACCAATGGCGCAGCGATATCAGAGCTTTCGTCCGAATGGTTCTTCAGAATGTTTGACAAGCCATACTCCTCAGAAGTTCCTTCGGCGTATAGATTTCTGGGCCCATACGCAAGAGCTTTCAGTATTCTATCTTCCGTGATGCGTACTCTAATGGTCTGCTCGTTTATCTTGAATGTCGGCTGGCGAAGATCGGACGTCTGAAACCAACCGCCTTGAGAAAGCATGGTCTCGATCGAAACCATTGCCGTTCTTATATTGTAATTGCACAAGTCCAACAAGAAGTCGCGACCGTGGCGATCGATCCGATCAATCAACTGACACAAGATTTGAAATGCGTGGGACCAAGACTCTCTTTGTGTTGCCTCCGGTTTCTTCTCTTTTATAACGTACTCATGACGGGCGAGAAAGATTTCTCTTAACGACGCTGGCGTCTTTATCTGAATGTCTGGCCGTTGTTCCTGCCAATTAAAATGATGGAATTCATCCCGAGTGTGCGGCCTTTCCGCCAAAAGCAGTTTTACATGGTAATTGCCATCGCGATTTCGCAGGCAACAAAATGCATGATAGGCAAATGCGATGAAATCGTGCCGAATAGCCGGGTCTAGCGATTCCACATCATCAAAAACTATGATTATATGCTTAATTTTGCTGTGTTCTGGCTTTGCAAGTAGGAATTTAACTAATAGTGCTTGGTAAGAGAATTCATCATTTTCCGCCAAGATCCTCAAGTCGTCCTTTTTAGAAGTGAATTCAAATTTGCGATATCTACGAAGAGTCTCTGGTCGAGCTGCATCGATATAATCCCAGAACTCGTCGTAATTTAAGGGCGAACTCAAGGCCGCAGACAGCTTGTCCGTTATTACGCGGATTTGAGACGCAAAAAAAGTAGAGGCCTTAAGGGTCGAAGCCGTTAAATTGTTGCTAAAATATGGAATCACAATGTGGGTATCGCGAAGTAGGCGCGTTGAGTGCCACAGGTCAAAAAACTTTCGGACGATTGTTGACTTGCCGATTCCAGTATGGCCCGTCAACAACTGACAAAATGATTGCTGGCCGTCGAAAAAATTCGACAAAAGCGTTTCGATTTCGTGGTTCTTTACGTATATAAATTTGTGATGTTCAAGATTGGCCAAGTCTGGCCGGGGCGGCAAAAAAAAATCAAAGTAGTATTTGAAATATCGATAGTAATCGCTGGACCCGCCGGTTGGCCGCGACAGGGGCTCATCGTTGTTAATTTTGCTTCTCTGCATATTTCAACTGAAACGAATCATCGGGTTTTCAATACATTCAATTCACTTTAGAAAATACTAAGAAACTTATATCTCGCGGAGAAACCCCTACGCCTTGGCGAATAGAAAGCTCGATCTCGAGCACTGCCGGCCATTTTCGATTATAGCGCTGCTGAGCTCTTATGCCAACCGCCCAAATTGAAACACGCCGTTTCATTTCTCCCGATGGGTCGTCCTGTTAAAAATTCCGAGCCGGTGAAAACAGGGCCAACTTTAATTATAAATGAATAAAACTCAAGACCATTTATGTTGCGTTTTGTGACCTAAAAGACCCACAATTGGGACAGGCGACTCATTAAAACGTCAAGAAGAGTCAAAGTTTTGGGCAGATCGGCGTTCAGTTCCGCAAGTTTTGCGAATAAATTGAGCACCAAATACGCAGCCGTGCCAAATTCGCGCTATCGCGCGGCGTCGCATTCAGCGGCTCAGTGTGTCGAAACGTTTACCTGGGGTGGTCGCGCTCCCAAAGTCACGTTCGACTGGGCTAAAATCTTGAACCCGCTTCGGGTTCAGTTAGGGGCGGTGCTGACACATCTGGGCAGCGAACATTCCATTAATTCTGTCCATTCTTTCCGAGCGTGCAACATTGTCATGCCATGACACCCATCCATGACCTCCTGAATCGAATTCGTTGGGACAAAGAATTTGCCCGCGGACGTTTCGAATTGGGCTATTTCGATCGGGTTGAACGGCGGGTCATTAAGGTTTCGTTTCAATCGCTTGATTTCCCGCCGGAAACTCCGAGGACTTTCAACCTGGTGGACGAAGAAGGCCGGTTCCATCATGTGCCGTTTCATCGCGTCCGCGAGGTCTGGAAAGACGGCAGGTCCATTTGGCAGCGGTTTGCACCGCGGCCACCATGGACGGCGAAGCGGTGAACGGCGGATTGGTGAATTAATGGATTTGTGAATGGATGGATGGATTGGCCCAGTCTCCTTTCAGGACGGGATGGGGTTATGGGCCGTCTCCCAGAAACGCAGCCGATCACACATGATGCGTTTGCGTTATATCATTGGTTTTAAGCGACTTGAGAATGATTCGCCGAATCCCCACAAACCTGCTGTTACGATTTAAGTCATTATCGCACAAATATTTGCATCGCCTGTTACTGATTCGTTACTGATTTGTTACCGGTTAAGTCGTTGAGCTTCAACAACGTTACGGGTGTTACGGATTTTCAGACTATCTCATGAACACATCGTCATTTGTAGCCACCGCGCAACCAAAAACCAATTGGAATTTGCGGGCGCATCCAAATAGTTCCGCCCGCTGTACGAGCAGGGACGCCGGTGGCAGTGCCACTTGCCAGGCGCGGCGTCCCTCCGGTTCATATTGGCCAGCTTAATTACAAGCCATTGACAGAATAAACGGCATAGCCACGTGGTGCAGCCCAAACCTGGACGTTCCCGCTGCCATCGCACGATTGATTGTTGGGCGCGACATTTTGGCCGCTAATGGTCGAAGACCAGGCATAAGCCTTCAACGTTTGATTTTTGAGGTATCCATTCCCGGTCGTGACCGTGTAACCCTTCCAACTGCTGGGATTGGTGTTTATGACGACAATGTAACCGGGCGACGAAGAAGAATATCCGTAGCTGCCATAGATAAGGCATTGCGGATCACTGCTCTCCAGCACCTGGATGTTCGGTCCGCCGGCGGCGAGTTTCTCGCGGCACCAAACGAGTTGATTGATCCCGTTACCCCAGCCTGCGGGGGACGCGCCGCCGCCCGTGGCCAGGCCGTAGTTGAAATAATCCTCCCAGAAAATACACGGATAACCCTGATAGGTCATGATAATCGCGTAAGCAATCATCTTGTCGTTGACAATTTCGTCGGTGTCATGATTGGCGCAAAACGTCACCGCCTTGAAAGCGTTCCTCGAGGCAAAACAATCCTCCGTGTTAAGGATGTTGGCGAGATTGCCCCCGCCAGTGGTGTCATTGCAGAAGGTCTGCATCGTGTTGTACAGCGGGAAATCAAACGCTGAAGAATTACCCACCGTGTTGACCCAGGTATTAATGTTATCCGAGTCGTCCCAATATTCGCCTACCGAGAACGTGGGGCTCGTGGCGTTGTTCATGTCCTCCACGACCCACGGGTGATAACCCTTGACGTAATCATAGCGCCAGCCGTCAAAGCCGGCGTTGCTCGAATTTGTCAGCCACAGCATCCATGTCTGGATATCCGGTTGCGAAGATGCACAACTGCCATAGTAAATATCCGGATAACCGCCGAAGGTGCCTTCATCACTATACTCACAGGAGTTAGGATGGAAATTTTCCCAGTGCCAAAGGCATTTGCCGCTGGCGACGCCGGAGAAATCGGTGTAGGAGTTGGTGCCGGTATAACTGTTGTACTCACTCTGGCCGCCCGCGCGATGGTTCAACACCATGTCGCCGATGCATGAAATGCCCTCGGCTTTAAAGGCCGCGATGGCGCTCTTCAATTGCGCCTGCGTGCCGAAATGCGTTGCGGTAGTGCCCTCATTGTTCAACTGCCCCAGATCATAATAATCGTAGGGGTCGTAACCCATGGAATAGCCGCCGCTCATGCCTTTCTCGGGTGGTGGAAACCAAATACGGTTAATGCCGTAACCGCCGGCCATATTCGCCAGTGCCGGCGCATTCGATTGCATAATGGGATACCATGAACTTGGACAATTCCAGTAAAACCCTTCCATCATTACCCCGGCAATGACCGATGAGGCCGGCAGAAGCAAGACCCCGCATAAGGCGATCAAACGCCCGATGACGGAACGCCGGTGCCGTTGTGGTTGTGGTGATGGAGTGTTTTGGACTGCCCGGGAAAGAGCCCCGGATTCGAGTAATGTATGCAACATATGCATCCTTTCCTTTCCTTTTCCTTTTTTGTTATGAAGTGAGTAATAACACTTCATTCCCCCCAAGAAGCCAGACAAATAGCAATATTGCTCAAAAAGTTGCTGTGTCGATAACTGCTACATTACCATAGGCGAAACGAGAAACTCCACCGCATGTTTGTGCGGGGTGCTTGCGCACGGCCACCAAAACGGCTTGGATCGCAACCGTTGGGAAATGAAGTTTCTATCCGCAGGTCAGATTAAGGAATGCAGATTAATCTTTTCTGTACATTCGTATCTGCGTCAATCTGCGAAATCTGCGGATCCCAAGGCTCTTCGAATTACGAATCACTTTTATGTTTTAGCAAATTGCCTTCGTCATCCGGCAGTTCAGGACCGGTCGCGGCGGTGAAAATGTTTTTGTCCAGCATGCGGTTCACGTAATGGATCGCCTGAACCGTGACGAACGCCTTCGGATTGTGTTGCTGGATAATCTGCATGACGTGTTTCTGGTGCTTGCGGTTGGCGACGATATAGAGGATTCCCACGTCGCCCTGCATTCCACTGGCTTTCACCGTCGTGACTCCGTAACCATCGGCTCTCAGGGCTGTCGCCAGTTGTGTGGCATCCATGCGTGTAATCACGCGGATCAGTTCATGGCCGATGGCGAGTTTTTCGTCCACCAGCATGCCGACGTAATTCCCGGTCGCAAAACCGCCCGCGTAGGCGACATAACAAACCCAGTTGTCCACGTTTCGCATGATGCGGGTAATGGCGATGATCCAGATGAGGATTTCAAAAAATCCGATGATTGGGGCCACCCGCCTGAATCCTTTGGTCATGAAAATGATGCGCAAGGTATCCAGCGTCATGTCGCAGATCCTCATAAAAAATATCAACGCCGGCAGGACCAGGAAGTTAAAATACGAAGTATGAAAAAATGACATACGATAAATTCAAAACATAATACTCAATTCAGCTTCGACAGAGAAGGTATCCCATATGTCCGAGGGACGCGAGCGGCCCTCTCAGTTTCCAGAAGCTTTTATCCGCAGAATTTGCACACTACATAGATGAAGAAAACGAGGAATGCAGGAAGTGACGAAAAACTCATGCAAATCCGTTAGTTCTGTTCATTCTGTCTAACGACGCTATTACCAATTTAGGATTGCGGACTATGGGGTCAGCGGAGAAAGTGTCATACCGGCAACCCGAAAATGAACGGTTCGAAGAAACATATTGAGCTTTTGGATTATACCCGGGCCGTCGCTGTCATTTCGGTGCTGCTCTTTCATACTCTCGGTTCCGCCTTTGGTGCTGAGGATCTGCCATGGGACGGCTGGGTCCGGAGCTTCTCCGTTCTGCCTTCGTTTCTTTGTCTTCTTCCGTTCAGTTTCGGCCAGGCAGGTGTTGCGATTTTTTTTGTGGTTAGCGGGTTTTGCATCCATTTGAGCTTTAAACAACAGGGCGCGGATTGGCGGAGCTTTTGGATCAGAAGGTTTTGGCGCATTTACCCGGCGTATATTGCCGCGACAGCCTTTGCCGTACTGTTTCTGACGACTAATTCACGATTGAGCCTTCCTGGTTCATCGATTTGGCCGCAATTGGCGACGCATGCGTTCCTGGTTCACAACTTTAGCCCGGACACGTTCATGGGAATTAACGGATCGTTTTGGAGCCTGGCCATCGAGGCGCAGCTCTATTTGTTGTATCCGCTCCTGCTGCTGATGGTCGGAAAGTTCGGCTGGCGCCGCACCATGGTCATGTTGGCGTGCTGCGAGTTTTTGATTCGTGGCGTGGACGGTACCGTCCAAACGTTGGGAACCGGAAATACTGTCTGCGGGCACATTAGTTGGCTATTGGCGGCTTCACCGTTGGGCTATTGGTTCAGTTGGACCCTGGGCGCCCGGCTGGCCGACTCGTTTTTGAAGAATGAGCCGTTGCCGTTTGCCCAGATTCCCTTGTTTCCGTGGGTAATTTTGACCGTTTTGAGTTATTTCATGAGGCCCACACTTTCTTTTCTATTCGTCCTTTCAGCAATTGTGACCGCCATCGCGATTTCCAGGTTGTTGGGCCGGGTCCGGCATGGGGCAGACGCTGCTGCACCTGGGTTTTTCCCTAGCCTCCTCGGAAAAATCGGTCTTTGGAGCTATAGCATCTATTTGATGCACCAGCCATTGTTGAACGCGCTTTCCGTGTTCTTAAACAATGCGATCCCTGGGCAATACCGCCCGAGTGCCGCTGCTGGATTTTGGTATTTTACGGCGGGGTGGCTCATCGTCATCCCCATTAGCGGACTTTGGTACCACGTTTTCGAGCTTCCGGGAATTGCTGTCGGAAAATGGCTTATTAGGAAACGGGCGCCTGACTCACGCACGGAAATGCGTCAAACGGCAGCCGTGCCGGTCCATGGCTTGAAAAAAAGCTTTTATTTCATGGCGGGCGCGCTGGTCATCGCGATTGCGGGAATCCTGATCGTGACGACAAAACTGGATGAACGGCGTTCCAAAAAGGAACTCGAATTGGCTGAAGTTTTTACTGCTAAACACGAATATGCCGACGCGATCGGTCACTATCAATCTGCGCTCAACTACGACGCCAATTCCGCCGACGCCTTGAACAACGCAGCCTGGCTACTGGCGACGGCTCCAGACCCGCGATTCCGAGACGGCAAGACAGCGGTAGAATTGGCCAGCCGGGCGTGCGAATTGACTGACTATAAACAGCCATTTTTTATTGGCACCCTCGCCGCCGCCTGCGCGGAAGCCGGTCGTTTCGATGAGGCCGTCGCCAATGCTCAAAAGGCGCGCTCGCTCGCTCTGAGCCGGGGGCAAATGGAAATCGCCGGCCGGGACGAACAATTGCTCGAATTGTATCAAGCCGGCCAGCCATTTCATGAAACTGCCGGCCCGAATTGAGCCGGCAACGCGGACCTTCAAGCGCGCAACCGACCGGCCTGAAGATTGAAGCCGGTCACCGCTCGCTGCAACGCACAGCGTCCAAAACATCTACTTTTTAACTTTTCCCTTTTTAATTTTAATTGGCTGGCTCTTGCGTTTTTTACTTTTTAAACTATTGGTTTCTCGCCATGAGCGAAATTTTTGTAATCGGACATCGCAACCCGGACACCGACGCCATCTGTTCGGCCATCGGTTACGCGGAGTTTAAGCGGCGCACAGGCATGCCCGAAGCCGTCGCCGCGCGCTGTGGCGACACAAACGACCGCATCGATTTTGTCCTGGAAACGTTTGGCGTTCCCCCGCCCCGCTTTGTGGCTGACGTCTCGCCCAAGGTCTCCGATGTCATGCAGCGCGATATCATGAGTGTCTCGCCCGACGCCATCGCGGCGGACGCCGTGCAAATGATGGATGAACGGAACATCCGCATTTTACCGGTTCTCGATGATGAAAAACGATGCCGCGGGTTGTTGTCGCTGTTCAAGCTTACCAAATTTCTTTTTCCAGCCGCAAACCGGCTCGTGGATTCGCGGCGGGTCTTCTCTTCATTGAACAACCTTGCGAAAACGCTGCATGGACAATTGATCGCGTCAGTCGAACCCGACCGCGAAGAGGAGCTGATCATGTTGATCGGCGCAATGAGCGTCGAATCGTTTGTGCGACGTTTAAAGACGTTTGCGCGCGAAAAAACCATCATCATCGTTGGCGATCGCCAGGATATTCAGTACGCGGCCATCCGCGAGGGCGTGCGTGTCATTATCGTCACCGGCGGCATGGAGATTGAGCCGGATGTCGTCGAAAACGCGGTGCGCAAGCACGTGAGCATCATTTCGTCCCCGCATGACACGGCCACGACCTCGACACTCTGCCGCGCGGCTGTAGCGGTGATGAACGTCCTGAACGAGGAATTTGTTTCGTTTTCCGAAAATGCGCCGCTCGCCGCGGCCTGTGAAGAGGCGCGGGCATCCGGCCATCAAATCTTTCCGGTCCTTGACACGGAAAACCGCGTCGCCGGCATCGTGTCCAAAACCGACTTCTTGAAGTGTGTGGAACGGAAATTGATTCTGGTGGACCACAATGAACTGTCGCAGGCCGTACAAGGAGCGCATGAAGTGGAAATCATCGAAATCATCGACCACCACCGCATTGGCGCGCTCACAACGCCGCAGCCAATTTTGTTTCGCAATGAGCCGGTTGGGTCCACCAGCACCATCGTGGCCGATTGTTTTTTTCAATACGGCGTCCCTTTGCCGCCGCCGATCGCCGGGCTGCTCCTGGCCGGCATCGTCTCGGACACGCTAAACCTGACGTCCCCCACCGCAACGCCCCGGGACGGCGAGATCCTGAAAAAGCTGGAAGGCATTTCCGAAACCAATGCGCGCAGTTTTTCCGAGAAATTTTTTACGACGAGTTCGTTGCTCACGCTCAAACCCGCGCCCCAGGCCATCACAACGGATTGCAAAGAATATCACGAGGAACGCGCCAAGTTCAGCATTGCCCAGGTTGAGGAAATTGGCTTCGAGCAGTTCTGGAAACGCAAAGATGAATTAATTGAGGCACTCGAAACCTATCGCGGGCGGAATGGCTTTTTTTTCTCTGCACTGTTCGTGACAGACGTTTCCACACAAAGTTCGCTTCTGGTAGTAGTCGGCGATGCGGACTTTATCGGACGCATCGGGTATCCGCGCCTGGAACAGGGGATTTATGAATTGCGCGATGTGGTGTCGAGGAAGAAACAGTTGTTGCCGTACTTAATTCATTGTTTAAAACCAAGCGCAATAAAGAACATTGAAGCGTTGAAGCATTGAAACGAAAAAGGACAATCAAGATATCGTCACCTCGACTCCTGCAATCCCCGATTGAATAGCACCGCCACGTGAGCGCGCTCTAACGGCCCGCCACGGTAATCGATCGCCCGCGCAAGGCCGAAAGAGTCAAAGCCTCGTCACGTCGACTGCCACTGGGAACACCCAAGTTTCGCTCCTTGACAGTTCTCTGCAATTTACCAAAGGTATGGCGAAATATACGAATGAAACCCGACTTATCCCTCACGGCAATTCTGATTCTGAGCCTTTTACCCTTATCCATATCCGCGACCACGACGTATTCTCATGTGGATATTGTTGTCACGGCGCGTGACACGGGACAGCGATTGGCGTCCGCCGGTGAAGAACCTCTTGCAGACAGCCCGCCCATCACTGAAAAGCAGAATTACATTTTTGTGGACCCTTTGCAGACGTTCCAAACGATGATTGGAATCGGCGGCGCGCTGACGGATGCCTCGGCCGAAACATTTTACAAACTGTCTGACGCCAGGCGGCAGGAAATTCTCACGGCATATTTCGATCCCAAAAATGGCATTGGCTATTCGTTGGGACGCACTTCGATTCATAGCTGCGATTTCTCGAGCGACAGTTATACGTACGTAAAAGACGGCGACACGAACCTCGACAGTTTTGATATTTCCCACGATTTGAAATATCGGATTCCGTTCATCGAAGCGTGCCTGGCGACGGCCGGTGCAGGCCATTTCACATTGTACGCCAGTCCCTGGAGTCCGCCTGCGTGGATGAAGAACAATCACGACATGTTGCACGGCGGCGAATTGGAACAGCAATATTACGATTGCTGGGCGCGCTATTTCTGCAAATTCATTCGGGCATACGCGAGTCAAGGCATCCCCATCTGGGGCGTCACTGTGCAAAACGAACCCATGGCGGTACAGACCTGGGAATCCTGCAATTTTACCGCAGCACAGGAACGGGATTTTGTAAAAAATGACCTCGGGCCGGAGTTCAGAAAGAACGGCGTTAAGAGGACAAAAATCATTGTCTGGGACCACAATCGCAGTTTTATGTATCAATACGCTTCAACCATTTTGGACGATCCCGGCGCGGCCAAATACGTGTGGGGAGTGGGTTATCATTGGTACGTGGGCGACCATTTCGACAACGTTAAGCGGGTGAAGGAGGCCTATCCCAAAACGCATTTGTTATTTACCGAAGGCTGTGTTTCGAATTTCGACGCCGGACGGATTGGCGATTGGCAGTGGGGCGAGGCTTATGCCGTCTCCATGATCCATGACTTCAATAACGGCGCGGAAGGCTGGACGGATTGGAACGTTCTTCTCGATACAAATGGCGGCCCGAACCACGTGGGGAATTTCTGTTTCGCTCCGATTCACGCGGACACAAAAACGGGGAAGCTGTATTACATGAATTCGTTTTACTACATCGGCCAGTTTTCAAAATTCATCCGCCCCGGCGCAAAGAGGGTCATTAGTTCATCATCGTCCGACGACTTGTTGACGACCGCGTTTATCAATCCTGACAAAAGCGTCGCCGTGATCGTTTTGAATGTTTCGGACAAACCTCAGCCGTTCAACCTGTGGATTCATGGAAAGGCGGCGAAAAATATGAGCCCGGCTCATTCGATTACGACGCTGGTTGTTTCATCCGGTCAAAGTCCCGTGATCCCATCTGCTGCACAACAGCGCGAGGTCAGCACGCTGTAACTATTTGCGCCCATCCGCCGGCGCAAAACCGAAAGGTCAGAGCCTCCTTGCGTTGGCGGCCATGTATATTTTGGCCGGAGAAGCCGCTCGGAGTCTCTGACTAATTGACGCCTTTCGCCGCTTCCCGGGGTTCCGATTTGGTTAGAATCTCGTCACCACGGCCGCGGCGGCAATAAACTATTCTCGATCAGGTAATTGGCGGACGTTAACGGCATGCCGCAAAAACGTCTGAAAAGAAATTAACCTTTCTTCATAATTTTTGCGCCTTGTTATGATATAATCACAGAGCGGACACGGAGGGGCTATGGTGGAATTTGTTAAGCTCACATCGAATATCACGCTGGACGATTACGCGGCCATCGCCTATCTCACGGGCGCTGTGCATAATTTGCGGAGCGCGGCGGAGTCGTTACTTCCAAAATTCAGAGGCCGTTCCATTTTATCACTTAACTCGACTGCCCGAGGCGGCGGCGTGGCCGAAATGATGCCGCGAATGGTCCTGATGTTGAATGAACTGGGAATTACGACGCAATGGGCGGCGATGAAAGTCGCGCATCCGGAATTCTTCAAGCTCACCAAACGCCTGCACAATCTGATTCATGGAGAGGGCGATCCGATATTAAACACGAGCGACCGACAATTGTACGAAGAGGTCAGCCGCGGCGTCGCGGATGCCCTGCGAACACATCTCAAGCCCGGCGATCTGCTGATCATTCACGATCCGCAGCCTTTGGGCGTCGCCACAATGCTCAAAAAAAAGCTGCCCATTGAAATTATCTGGCGCTGCCACATCGGAGTGGATTTTGTATCGCCGGCCACGCGCGCCGCGTGGGACTTCTTAAAACCGTATGCCGAGGCGTGCGATCATTCGATTTTTTCCGCGCCGGAATACATTCCTGATTATCTTGCCGGCCGTGCTTCCGTGATTCATCCGGGCATCGATCCGTTGAGCCACAAAAACCGGGTGTTAACGCCACACAAACTGACCGGCATCCTCTGCAATGCTGGTTTGGCAAAGGACCACGCGCCAGTGCTGACGCCGCCGTTTTCCCGGCAAGTTAAACGTCTTCAATCCGATGGCACTTTCGGTTTGGCGACTTTGCCCGATGAAATCGGATTTCTTTACAGCACCATTATCGCGCAGATATCGCGCTGGGACAGACTTAAAGGTTTTGGGCCGTTGCTGGCCGGCTTTGCCCGGCTCAAACGGAAACTTCGGGAATCCGGATCGGCCCTGCCGCCTCGCGATCATCGGCGCATTGAGATTGTTCGTCTGGTCCTGGCCGGCCCCGAACCCAGTTCCGTTCAGGACGATCCGGAAAGCCGCGAGGTTTTGGAGGAATTGCGCCAAACCTATCGCAATTTAGAACCGGAAGTTCAAAAAGACATCGCGTTGTTGAGCCTGCCAATGGACTCGCGCAAGGAAAATGAGCTCATGGTCAACGCCATTCAGCGTTGCTCAAGCATCGTCGTTCAAAATTCGCTGCGCGAAGGTTTCGGATTGACGGCGACCGAAGCGATGTGGAAAGGCACGCCCGTTCTGGGCACGGAAGCTTGCGGACTGCGCCAGCAAATTCGTGACGGCCTGGATGGCCGCCTCATCCGCAACCCGGAAGACCCGGAGGAAATTGCCAATTGCCTCGAAGAAATGCTTTCAAACTACGGGGAGCGAGAGCGCCTGGCCAGAAACGGCCAAAGACGCGTTTTTACGGAGTTCCTGGTTTTCGTGCAGGTCGAACATCTGCTGCGCGTGCTAGCCGGATGTATTACCGAAAGCGAAAGGAAAATCCCGGATCATTTGATGCCACAGGCCGCTTGAGTCTCGCAATTTAT
The DNA here is from genome assembly GCA_963845665.1 of uncultured Verrucomicrobiae bacterium. Lineage (GTDB taxonomy): Bacteria > Verrucomicrobiota > Verrucomicrobiia > Limisphaerales > UBA11358 > UBA11358. The sequence continues at coordinate 3,120,015 of CAWJTA010000002.1, read as the reverse complement.
GGGCCCGCAGGCATAATCACGAAGATTGAATGGCAGACCAAAGCAATTCTGATTTTATTCTGACCGTCAACGGCGGCTCATCGAGCATCAAGTTTGCGTTGTTCGAGAGGGCGGAGCCGTTGCGGAAGGTTTTGGCCGGCCGAATCGAGGGTATCGGCCTGCCGCAGGGACAATTCGTGGTAAAGGGAACCGAAGCGGCCGAAAACATCTCGCGATCGATCGCTGTGCCGGACCATAAGCATGCGGTGGACATTTTGATGGATTGGATGCGGGATCGAATTCCGCACGGCGGGCTGGCCGCGGTGGGACATCGAGTTGTTCACGGCGGGCCAACATATTGGGAGGCGCAACGAATTACTCCGAAGATGATCGCCGAGTTGCACCAATTGAGCCCCTTTGACCCGGAACATCTGCCGGAAGAAATTCTCCTTACGGAAGCCTTTGAAAAACGATTCCCGGACCTGGTGCAAATCGCCTGTTTCGACACGGCCTTTCATCATGATATGCCGCGGGTCGCGCGTTTGCTGCCGATTCCCAGGCGTTATGAGTCCCGAGGTGTGCGGCGTTATGGGTTTCATGGGCTGTCCTGCGAATATTTAATGCAAGAATTGGGACGCCTGGCCCCGGCGGAGGCACAAGGCCGCGTCATTCTCGCGCACCTTGGCAACGGCGCGAGTATCACCGCGGTGCGCGGCGGCAAGAGCATGGACACGAGCATGAGTTTTACGCCCACGGCGGGTCTGCCCATGAGCACGCGAACCGGAGACCTTGATCCGGGTTTAAGCTGGTATTTGTCCCGGGTGGAGAATGTGACGCACCAGCAGTTTCATGAGATGATAAATCACGAATCGGGATTGCTCGGGGTTTCTGAAATCAGCTCCGACATGCGTGAGTTGCTCTCGCGCGAGAAAGAGGATGTGCGCGCCACCGAGGCCGTGGCGCTGTTTTGTTATCAAGCCAAAAAATGGATTTGCGCTTTTACGGGAGCTCTGGAAGGTTTGGATGCGTTGGTTTTTTCGGGCGGCATAGGCGAGAACGCCTGGCAAGTGCGCGAGCGAATCTGTGCCGGGCTTGGATTTTTAGGCATTGAGCTGGACGCTCAAGCGAATGCCGCGGGGGCAGGTTTGATTTCGAACAAAAAAGGCAAGGTGACTGTTCGCATGATTCGAACGGACGAAGAGTCCATTATCGCGCGAACGGTTTTACGGATTTTGGAGCAAACGTAATGGGACAGGCGTTTTGCCTCCTATTGCGCGCCGGTCAGAGTTAATTGAAAGGTTATTTGATGCAATCCATTCCGGGTTGATCCGTTTTCGTTCTCGATGACGAGGACGAGAATGAAAATGAAAATGATTGAAAGGATGTGAAACATGAAAAACAAAAAAAATGGTCCACTTTCGCCGGAACTTCTTCGAAAAATGGACGCTTATTGGCACGCGGCAAATTATTTGTCCGTGGGCCAAATATATCTGTATGACAATCCGCTGCTGAAAAAGCCGCTCAAGCGCGAGCACATCAAGCCCCGGCTGCTGGGACATTGGGGCACCACACCGGGATTGAACCTGATCTACGTGCATCTAAACCGAATCATCCGGGATCGTGATTTGAACATGATTTACATCACCGGTCCGGGTCACGGCGGCCCCGGTCTTGTCGCCAATACGTATCTGGAAGGCACCTACAGCGAAGTGTACCCAAATATCTCGCAGGACGAAGCCGGTATGAAACTCCTGTTCAAACAATTCTCATTTCCAGGCGGCATTCCCAGCCACGTGGCGCCCGAAACACCTGGCTCCATCCATGAAGGCGGTGAATTGGGTTACTCTCTTTCCCACGCCTACGGCGCTGTTTTTGACAATCCCGGCCTCATTGCCGTGTGCGTCGTCGGTTGCGGCGAAGCCGAGACCGGCCCTCTGGCAACGAGCTGGCATTCCAACAAGTTTCTGAATCCGGTTCGTGACGGCGCCGTGCTACCCATCCTTCACCTCAATGGCTATAAAATCGCCGGCCCCACTGTTCTGGCGCGCTTGCCAGAGGATGAACTTGAATCGTTATTTCGCGGCTACGGGTATGAGCCATATTTTGTTGAAGGCGATAACCCGGCTGACGTCCATCAAAAACTCGCCGCGGCATTTGACAGAGATCTTTTCCGAAATCGAATCGATTCAGGCGGACGCACGCCGAAATGGTTTCAAACAGCGTCCGCGCTGGCCGATGATTATTTTGCGCACGCCAAAGGGCTGGACCGGGCCGAAGAAAGTCGACGGGAAGCAGGTCGAAGGAACGTTCCGCGCACATCAGGTTCCCATGGCCGACATGGACAAACCGGAGCACATCAAAATCCTCGAAAATTGGATGAGGAGCTACAAACCAAAGGAACTGTTTGATGAAAACGGTAAATTGCGGGCCGAATTGGCGGAACTGGCGCCTGCGGGCACCAGGCGCATGGGAGCAAATCCGCATGCCAATGGAGGACTGCTTTTGCGCGAATTAAAAATGCCGGACTTTTGCGATTACGCCGTGAAAGTCCCAAGGCCCGGCGCGGTTGTGGCCGAAGCGACGCGCATCCAGGGACAATTCATCCGTGACATGATGAAAGTGAATCCCAACAATTTCCGGGTTTTCAGTCCGGACGAAACATCGTCCAACCGATGGGGCTCAGTTTTCGACATCACCGACCGCTGTTCAACCGCGGAAATTCTCCCCTCGGACGAAAACGTCGCTCCGGATGGCCGCGTGATGGAGATGTTGAGCGAGCATCAATGCGAAGGCTGGCTGGAAGGATATTTACTCACGGGCCGGCACGGCTTTTTTTCCTGTTACGAAGCGTTTATCCATATCGTTGATTCGATGTTCAATCAGCATGCGAAGTGGTTGAAGGTGACGCGTCACATTCCGTGGCGGCGTCCCATTGCCTCTCTTAATTACCTGTTGAGTTCGCTCGTGTGGCGGCAGGACCATAACGGATTCAGCCACCAGGACCCCGGATTCATTGACCACGTCGTGAATAAAAAAGCTGAGGTTATCCGCGTCTATCTTCCGCCGGACGCAAACACGTTGTTGTCCGTGACCGACCACTGTCTGCGCAGCCGTAATTATGTGAATGTCGTCGTTAGTGGCAAACAGCCGGAATTACAATGGCTGGATATGGATGCCGCAGTGAAACACTGCACCGCGGGCCTCGGCATTTGGGAATGGGCGAGCAACGACAAGGGCGGCGAACCGGACGTGGTCATGGCCTGCGCGGGCGATGTGCCGACACTTGAAACACTGGCAGCGGTGCAGCTTCTCCGCGAACACTTTCCGGATCTGAAAGTCCGTGTCATCAATATTGTGGATTTGATGACGCTTCAGCCCAAGACGGAGCATCCCCACGGATTAAACGACAAGGATTTTGATGAATTATTCACGACCGACAAGCCAGTCATTTTTGCCTTTCACGGTTATCCGTGGCTGATTCATCGCCTGACGTACCGCCGCACGAACCATAAAAACATCCATGTGCGCGGCTATAAGGAAGAAGGCACGACCACAACACCTTTCGATATGGTGGTTCTGAACGATTTGGACCGGTTCCACCTCGTCGGGGACGTCATCGACCGCGTGCCCAGCCTCGGCCATCGCGCGGCGTATACGAAACAGTTCATCCGCGACAAATTGATCGACCACAAAAAATACGTCTGCGAACACGGCGAAGACATGCCGGAGATACGGGAGTGGAGATGGGAACAGGCAGATCGGAGCCCAATCCCGAATCGCAAATCGCAAATCAAAATTCAAAAACCGAAAATAGGCAGAGTGTCGTTACGTCGACTCCGCAGGTAATCAAAACTCAAACTTTACGCTGCCGAGGCGCTTGCCGATTTCATCCAGAATCCGGCTTTCGTCATCGATATTTTTGGCAGCGAACGTGACGCTGAAACGGAGCGCGGCGCCGGCGTCGTCCCATGGGACTGTGGAAATGAGTTTTTCTGTGATGAGCCATTGAGAAACGTCTTCGGCATTTCCAAATTCAATACGGTTGCCGCCGTTGCTCCGCGCGGCCCTGGGCGCCCTGGCGTAAAGAAAGAAGGAGCCTTTGGGCTTCTTTGCATCAAAACCAGCGGCTCGCACGGCTTTGACGAGGCCATCCATGCGCCGGGAATATTTGGCGGAAATCCTGCCCGTGATATCCGGATGATCCAGGCAATAGGCCGCGGCGTGTTGAATGGCGAGAAATTGCCCCGAGTCGGTGTTGTCCTTTACATCGCCATAAGCCTTGACCAGCAACGGATGGCCGGTCACGAAACCGCACCGCCAGCCGGTCATGTTATAGGATTTGCTGACTGAATGGAGCTCAATACCCACTTCTTTGGCGCCTGGCGTGGCCAGGAAGCTCAATGGTTTGCCCTCAAAAATAAGCCCGGCGTAGGCGGCGTCGTGTATGATAATGATTTTGTTCTTTTGGGCAAATTCCACAACACGCGCGAAGAACTCCGGGGTGGCGGACGCGCCGGTGGGATTGTTGGGATAGTTCAGGACAAGTACCTTGGTTTTCCGCAACACTTCACCAGGGATAGAGTCGAGGTCGGGGAGAAAATTGTTTTCTACGCTCAGTTTTAGATTATAAGCCAAACCACCGTAATAGCGCGAGTGCGTGCCAAAAACCGGATAGCCCGGCACGGTCATCACCACAAAATCGCCCGGATTGATGAGCGCGGCGGGAAGGATCGAAAGCGCTGCCTTGCTGCCGATTGAATGAATCACTTCCGTATCAGGATTGATACCGCCAACGCCAAAAACGGCATCCATGTAACGCGCCGCCGCCGCCTTGAGTACAGCGTCGCCGTTGTCCGAGTAGCCGCGGTTTTCAGGTTTGGCGGCCGCCTCGCAAAGCTTTGAAACGACTTCGGGAAATGCCATTTCGTCCGGCTCGCCCACGCCCAGGTCGATAATTTCGGCGTCTGGATTCAGGGCCATCGCGGCCCGCTTGGCACGCTTGATTTTCTCAAATTTATAGATGTTTTGAGATTTTCCGTATTGGCTGCCGCCAATTCGGTCGGCAAAAAGATTTTGGATATATGATTCCGGCATAGTGATAAAATCCGAACGTTTGTCCCATGATCCGCCCCCATTCGGATAAAACTTTCAATAGTCAAAGTATGTTAAAAATAAAGTTCGCCGGTCAAATGAAAAAGAGCCCGCGATTTTTACTCGAAAGTCATCGAACCGTTTTCTCCAGCGACGCGGCAAGCACTTCATCCACGGTTTCGGCGGCGGTAAATTTCAGTTCATGCTTCACTTCCTCGGGTAGTTCGGGCAAGTCCTTTTCGTTCAGTTTCGGGATGATAATATTTTCAATTCCCGCGCGCACGGCGGCGAGCGTCTTTTCCTTCAATCCTCCGATCGGCAAGACCAGGCCGCGCAGGGTAATTTCCCCGGTCATGGCGACGTCTGACCGGACGGGCGTATTTGTGAACAGAGAAGCGATGGCGGTAAACATGGCGATGCCAGCCGATGGCCCGTCTTTTGGAACAGCGCCGCTGGGTACATGGATATGGATATCGGTGTCCTTGAAGACGTTTGGGTCGATGCCCAATTCATTCACGCGGGTGCGAACCAGACTGATAGCGGCCTGCGCGGATTCGCGCATCACGTCGCCGATATGGCCGGTGAGCCTGATGTTTCCATTGCCGGAATAACGTGTGGCTTCGATGTGGAGGATTTCTCCTCCTGCGGGTGTGAATGCCAAACCGGTTACTACGCCAGGTTTGCTGGTTTTGAGGCGGGTTTCGCGGATATATTTTTGTGGTCCGAGAATTTCCTGGACCTGTTCGCCCGTGATGGTCACCGTTTCGCAGTCGCCACGGGCAATTTTGGCGGCAACGGCGCGGCAGATAGAGCCGATTTGACGTTCCAGCTCGCGTACACCGGCTTCGTGGGTGTAATCGGCAATGATTTTTTTGAGCGCCTCGTCCTGGAACACGCATTGCTCGGGTTTAATGCCATTTTCCTGGAGTTGACGCTGGACCAGATACTTCGTGGCAATACGCAATTTTTCGGTATCGGTATAGCCGGGAATCTCAATGACTTCCATGCGGTCCCGCAATGCGGGCGGGACCGGGTCCATGTAATTGGCCGTTGCGATAAATATGACCTGGGACAGGTCGAAGGGGACGTCAAGGAATCGGTCCACGAACGCATTGTTTTGCCGGGGATCGAGCACCTCCAGGAGCGCGCTGGCGGGATCGCCGCGAAAGTCGGCTCCAATTTTATCCACTTCATCGAGCATGATGACTGGATTGCGCGTGCCGACGCGGCGCAATTCCTGGATAATCCGGCCCGGCATGGCCCCGATGTACGTCCGCCGATGACCGCGGATTTCCGCTTCGTCGCGAATGCCGCCCAGGCTCATGCGCGAGAATTTTCGGCCGAGCGCATCGGCGATGGATTGGCCCAGGCTGGTTTTGCCCACGCCCGGCGGACCTAAAAAGCAGAGAATCGGCCCGCGTCCCTGCGGGTTTAATTTACGAACGGCGAGGTATTCGATAAGCCGGCGCTTCACTTTCTCCAGATCGTAATGATCGCGGTCCAGAATTTTTTGAGCTTCGTTCAAGTCCAGGTTGTCGGGCGACATCTTTGACCAGGGCAAATCCGCCAGAGTCTCGATATAACCGACAATGACCGAAAATTCGGGACTGGCGGGCGGGATGACATTGAGACGGCCCAACTCCTTTTCGGCCTGTTCCATGACCTCTTTTGGGGGCTGCGAATCGTCCAGTCGCTTTTTCAATTGATCGATCTGCGCCTGGGAACCGGGTGCCTCTTCCCCGAGTTCCTTTTGAATGGCCCGCACCTGTTCGCGCAGATAGGCGCGGCGTTGGGCGTCTGTAAATTGAGACTGGACGTCCTTTTGAATTTTTTGCTGGAGCTGGGCGATTTCCAATTGGGCCGAGACACGCACCTGAACCGCGCGAACGCGCTTGACTACGTCCAGTTCCTCGAGCAAATCCTGCTTTTGCGGGACGTCCAGGGCCATGCTGCCGGCCAGAAAGTCAGCCAGGGTACCGGGATCCACGATACTGTTAAGCAACGTGTGCGCTTCCGGCGGCGCATCCTGGGCGAGAGCGATCAATTGCAAAGCGCTGTCGCGCAGACTGCCTATGGTCGCTTCCCATTGTGTGTCTTGCGCGGGAGGCGATTGCGATTGAAGCGTTTCAATTTCGGATCGAATAAAGGGCTGCGTCTGCAACACGTTCTTGATTTTGATGCGCCGCAAGGCCTGGACCACGATCAAAGTGCTCTGCTCCGACTGACGAATGAATTTTAAAACCAGTACCGCTGTGCCGACCTGGTATAAATCCATTGCAGCAGGGTCGTCCTGTTCCGGATTCCGCTGAGTGAAAACACCGATGACTTTGCTTTGTGGCAGCGATTCCTGCAACAGCCGTCGCGAGGAAGCGCGCCCCACGGTAAGCGGCACGACGGTCCCGGGAAAAATCACTATATTCCGCAAAGGCAGAATCGGCACCGCATCGGGAATGCTTTGCGGTTGCTCTTCTTCATTTCGGGTCACAGCGATGACCGGCGGATTTCGTGTTTCGCGACCGCTCTCGGCGCGGGTGAGCAAGGGATTTTCTTCAATTTCCATAATTTTTTAGGGCCGTTAAGCCTCGCTAAGCAACGGCAAATAAATCCAGAGCCATCCGTTTTTATGGGTCGCGCTGACATGCGCGGTGTCAATGGTCATTGGCGACACCACCAACTCACGTTCGAAGGGTCCGTAATCAATTTCCATGGCCAGCACCTGGACGGCTTTGCACATTTCCCCGGCCGGTTCAGGCGGCGTACGCTGCCCCCGGACCAACAGGCGCTGCGGCTCCACTTTGAGTTCTATGGTCTCTTTGTCCACACCCGCCAGGTCGGCACAAACGGCAATGCACCGCTCACAGCGATAAACATTGATGGACGGGGACCACGGCATGGCGGGTTTGAAATGCGAAAATCGCAGTTTCATCATTTCATAAACCAATTCACCCACCCGGCCGTGAAGCCGTTGAAGATGAGCCTTCGATATCTCGCTCATTGTTATTTCCTTTCCCTGGCGCGTAACCATTCTAGCCTTCATCGGGTGTTCGTTCAAATGAGGATTTTGAGAATACCGAATCGGGAAACAAAGTTTGCAACGCGGTTTTCCAATTCGCTTATAGTTCGTGAAGGAATTTGAGTGTATGCGGATGGTCTCAAGAACGTCATACGACGCGGTGGTTGTGGGCGCCGGGCCGAATGGCCTGGCCGCGGCTATTCGCCTGGCGCAGGAAAACCTTTCGGTCCTGGTTGTCGAAGCAAATAACACAATTGGCGGCGGGGCGCGTTCGGCTGAACTCACAATGCCCGGCTATCTTCACGACGTATGTTCGGCCGTTCATCCGCTGGCGATTGGCTCGCCTTTTTTTCGACGCCTGCCGTTGGAGCAGTTTGGCCTGGACTGGATCCAGCCGGAAATTCCTCTCGCTCATCCGTTGGAGGGAAACCGCGCCACCGCTTTATACGGCTCCCTCGAGCGCACCGCCAAAGAGCTCGGCGCCGACGGACGCGCCTATGGACGGCTAATGTTTCCGCTTGTGTCGCACTGGGAAAACCTGGCCGCGGAATTTTTGCAGCCAATGTTGCATCTGCCACGGCACCCCATTCAGTTCAGCCGCTTTGGTTTGCGCGGCCTTCGTGGCGCGGCTGCGTTTGCGCGGAATTGGTTTTCTGACGAACCAGCCCAGGCGTTATTCGCCGGATTGGCGGCGCATTCGTTCTTGCCCCTCGAAAGCATTCCATCGGCGGCATTTGGTCTGGTCCTTGCCATGACAGGCCACGGCGCAGGCTGGCCGATTCCCCGGGGCGGGTCGCAACAGATTTCTAATGCGCTGGCATCTTATTTCAAATCACTCTCGGGCGAAATCATCACCGACTGGAGAGTCGCGAGCATAGAGGAACTTCCAAAGGCGCGAGTGATTTTGCTGGACCTGACTCCGCGGCAATTGGTGCGGCTTTTGGGAGACAAGCTGCCGTCAGGCTATCGCGGCCGGCTGGAGAATTTCGGGTATGGATCGGGTGTATTTAAAATGGATTTCGCACTCGACGGCCCCATTCCGTGGGCCGCCGAGGCGTGTCGGCGTGCGGGGACGGTACATGTTTGCGGCACGCTTGACGAAGTCGCCAGAAGCGAACGCGACGCCTGCAACGGCCGGCATCCCGAGATACCGTTCGTTTTGGTGTCGCAACCGAGCGTGTTTGATCTCACACGCGCGCCTCAAGGCAAACATACCGTTTGGGCCTATTGCCATGTGCCGAACGGCTCGACCTTTGACATGGCACCGCGTATCGAAACGCAGATTGAGCGGTTTGCGCCCGGCTTTCTCGACCGGATTTTGGCGCGGCATGCGGAAAACTGCACGGATTTGGAAAAGAAGAACGCCAATCTGATTGGCGGTTCGATTAATGGCGGAGCGAACGATCTTTGGCATTTGCTTGCGCGTCCGATTCTACGGCCTGCGCCTTATCGGATGCCGATTCCTGGTTACTATATTTGTTCTTCCTCCACGCCGCCTGGCGGGGGTGTGCATGGGATGTGTGGGTTTTATGCGGCTGAAACGGCGATAAAAGATTTGTTGAAGCGTTGACCCGCCTTCGCTGCCGCTCGCCACGGCAAAAGCGTTAAAGCGGATGGCACCCAAATGAAACTGGACTTGTAATTAACGCGTTAATAACGTTCCCACATCAGAGAGAGCAGCGAGGAAGCGTATGGTACCTGTAAAAATTGAGTGCGATTGCGGGCAAAATTATGCCTTCGACGTAGAGCCCGCGAATGGGAAGATGCCGGCGGCAGTGAATTGTCCGAGCTGCGGCGCCGATGGGACGGCGGCAGCCAACGAATATATTTCCCAACTGCATGGTCCTGCAGAGATGGCCGCCGCCGAAAGCGTTCGTGCTCCGGTACGCCTGGCGAGGGCTCAAGCCGAGCCAATCGCGCTGGTGGTGGCCGATGATCCGGAACGCGCCAAGCTGGTCGATGAGACGAAGGCAAAGATGATCGGCGGTGAATCTACGGAACAAGTCGCGGCTTTTTTGACGGTAAAAGGTTTTGACCGAATCGAAGCGATGGAGTTGGCGCGCAGTTTTTACAAAGAAAGAGCATCTATCGTCAGAACCAACGGAATGAAAAAAACGATTGTCGGGCTTGTGCTGATGCTGGTTCCGTTTATCGCTTACTTCGTTATCAAGGACACCGGCCATCTCAGAATAAGGCGCTTCTTTTGGGCCTATGGCGTGGGAATCGCCGGGGGATATATGTTCGTCAGCGGCCTTATTATGATTTTGGCGCCAAAGTCCGAACAAGGCACCGTGGTAAAGGAATGATCTTCTGCGTGTCGGCCGCCGGCAAGACGCCAGTGACACGAGAGGCAAAAGAATCTTTTGCGCATGACGCCACCCACCAGGGCAGCCGGGCTCCCCATTAAGCAATAATCCGCTAATCCAACGATCCGTTTACTGGCTTATTCCAGCCCAATTTTCTTGCGCTTGCGATAAAGCGTTGCCTGGTCAATACCCAGAATCTGCGCGGCCTCGGTGAGGCTGGGCGTGCGTTCGAGGATCTTGCGCAAATGAATTTCCTCGAGCCTCTCCAGCGAAATCAGGGAGCCGACCTGCGCCACGGCGCCATCCGGCATCGCCCCGGACTTGTTCTCGTACATTTCAGTCGGAAAGTCCGCCGGAATAATTTTCTCGTGTTTGGCCATAATCACAGCGCGTTCGATGGAATTACGCAGCTCGCGAAGATTGCCCGGCCATGAATAGGCACGGATGCAGCTGACAGCCTCCGTAGAAAGGCCATCAATCTTGCGTGCGCATTGCGCGGCGAAAAATTTGGCGTAATGCTCCGCAAAACGGATCACGTCGCTGTCCAGCATCCGCAAGGGGGGCATTTCGACGGCGATGACGTTCAGGCGGAAATAGAGGTCCTCGCGGAAGGCACCTTCGGCGACCCGCTTTTTCAAGTCGCGGTTCGTGGCGGCGATGATGCGGACGTTGGCCTGGCGGGTGACGTTTTCGCCCAGGCGCTCGTATTCACGTTCCTGGAGCAGGCGGAGAAGTTTGGGTTGAATTTCCATTGGCAAATCGCCGATTTCATCCAGGAACAGCGTTCCGCCGTCGGCTGCGCGGACTTTGCCCCAATGATCTTTAATGGCGCCCGTGAAGGAGCCTTTGACGTGTCCAAAGAGTTCGCTTTCCAATAGCTCCTTGGAAAGACTGGGGCAACTCACCGTGACGAATGCCTTCTCGGCCAGATGGCTGTTTTGATGCACAACACGCGCGGCGACAGTTTTGCCCGTGCCGCTTTCTCCCAGAATGAGGATGGAGGCAGGCGTCTTGGATGCGCGCATGAGAACCTCCATGGTACTGCGTATGGCCGGATTACTGAAATCGAATATGGGCTCGATAGTTTGAGCGCGGTTCTCGCTCACTTCCTGTTCGAGGCGCCGGATTTGCTGCCCCATCCTGCCCAGACGCTGGATGCGAGCCAACACGGTGACAAATTGCTCGCGTTGAAACGGTTTCTCCAAAAAATCCGCCGCGCCGCGGCGCATTGCTTCCACGGCGGTCTGAATGCTTCCCTGCGCTGTAATTATCACAACGGGGATTTGCGGATATTGTTTTTGAATTTGGGTCAATACGTCCAGGCCGTTTTCCGGGCCCAGATTCATGTCCAAAAGGACGGCGTCAAATTTTTCGTCTTTGAGCCAGGTCATTCCAACCTGGCCGGAATCCACGCCTTCGGCGTAGTGACCTTCATCTTCAATTAGAAAACATGTTGCGTCGCGAAATGTTTTATCGTCATCAATAACAAGAAAATCCATAATGTTTAATTTTGGGGAGCTTTGGGAAGACGGACAGTAAATGTGGCACCCTGTCCGGGAGTGCTGTCGCAGGTTATTTCACCGTTCATGGCCAGGACGAGCTTGCGAACAATGCTCAATCCCAGCCCGGTCGAAGTTTCGCCCCCGGTGGGCCGCGCAGAAAGGCGTCCGTACCGGCGGAACATCCGCGCCTTATCGGCCTCCGTAAATCCTGGGCCTTCATCACGAACCGAGAATTCCACCCAGTGCCCATTGGGACGGACGCTGACGTGGATTTTTTTTCCATAGGGCGAAAATTTGACGGCATTGGAAAGGAGATTGCTGAAAATTTGGTCCATGGCGTGGGAATCGGCCCAGGCGATCAATTCATCGTCCGGAAAATCCGTTTGCATTTCGAGCTGTTTGTGGCGCAGGCGGTCTTCAAACAGGCGAATGGCGGCACTGGCGGTGTCCGCGACATCCACGGTGGTCAATTGCGGCTCAAACCGATGTTCGGCAGCCGCGTTGGCCAAAAAATCCTTCACAAAAGCGAGCAGTTGGCCGCTGGAATAAAAGGCATTGTCTGCCAGACGCTGGATGCGTTCATCGTGGAGATTGCGAATGCGCTCGCAGAGCAATTTTGTGCTCATGTTGAGGCCGCCAAGATGGTTTTTTAAGTCGTGGGCGAGGATGCCCAACAACTCGTCCTTGTCTTCGGCCAGTTCCTTGAGCCGGTCCCTGGCAGCCTTGAGCGCCAATTGCGTGCGCACACGCGAAACCAGTTCAGCCTGATTGAACGGCTTGGTAATATAGTCGACGCCGCCGGCGTCGAGCGCGCTCACGATGAGGTCTTTATCATCCGCAGCGGAGAGGAAAATAACCGGAATGTCGCGCCAATCGGGATTTTTCTTAATCTGCAGGCAAATGTCACGCCCGCTCATGCCTGGCATCAACAAATCCAGCAGTATCAAGTCCGGAACAAGGGCGGCAACCCGTTTGAGAGCGGTGGCGCCGTCTGCCGCAGGAATGATTTCGTAACCCAGAGTGCCGAGGATCAGCCCGACGACCTGAACGTTTGACGCCTGGTCGTCTACAACAAGAATACGCGGATGGACAGGACCATTGGCAGCGTTGCGAACTGTATCGCTCGAAGTTTTTCCGTTATGATTCATTGTGGGACTTTTCGCGGCTCTAAATGGGGCACCGGAGCGCTCGCAGCGGTGTCCGGCCGAGGCGCATTCGGTCCACTATTTTCATCCGTTAGATTCTTCTCCTTGTTTCGAGCAAACATTTCCACCAGTGCGGAAAATTCGCCCATGTGTTTCTCCAAATCGTTGACGGCATATGTTTCAGCATCATTCCGCAGTTTCCCTGCATAGGCTGTCAACGGTTTACAATGCCACTGTTCCGCCAGAATTTCAAGCCGACAGGCGAATGTTTTGGTTTCGTTAACAGCCATACTGTTACAGAGCGCAGGCCAGGGGTCCACCAGCAATTGCTGCAACTGTGAAAGCAGTTCATCGGGAACAGGCCCGATGGCGGTATCCATTGGAAGTAATGGCTCCAAATGGTCAGGCTTTTCCCCGGAGCCATGCCGGGGCAGGAATTCGGCCAATTGAATGAACAGTTCCCGGGGCGAAAACGGTTTGCGAACGTAGCCGCTGAAGAAACCGTCCTGCTGGGCCGAGCCTGTTACGGCAATGGCCGGAACCAGTTCCATTCCGGGAATCTTTCGGATTGCGGCCAGTGTCTGATGGCCGTCCATGCCAGGCATGCGAACGTCGAGCAGGACAATGTCCGGGATGACTTCGCGCGCCCTGGCTATAGCTTCTTCACCGCTGGAACAAAAAATCAGGCGGTGATGGCCGCTTTTGAAGATACCTTCAATATAATGCCGGTTGGCCTGATTATCATCGGCGACCAGCAACGTCGCCGGCCGCAGCCTGTTAAAGTCCACTTTGCCCTCGGCCACAATTTTGGACGTCGCGGGCACGCGCACGGAAATCGGGACGTTCGGAAAACGGAGTGAAAACACCGAGCCCTGCCCCAGGGTGCTTGTCACGGTTACAGTGCCGCCCATGACTTCGGTGAGACGTTTGACAATCGAAAGACCCAGGCCGGTGCCTTGAATCTCTTTCTCCCGATGCACGCCCGCCTGCATGAAGGGTTTGAAAATCACCTCCAGCTTGTCCCGGGGAATGCCCACGCCGGTGTCCACAACCTCGATGGACAGCGCGATGCGACCGGTCGCGCCTTGATTTTGCGAAGAGATTCGCACCTCCACGCACCCTCGGTCTGTGAATTTTATCGCATTGCCGACGAGGTTGACCATGATTTGGCGAAGCCGCACACGGTCTATCAGGAGTGAACGCGGCAAATTAGATTCCAGATGGCATTTGAATGTGATGCCTTTTTTGACAGCGGGTTCTGAAAACAACGTTTGGATGAAATCACAGATCTCCCATGAATCCGTGGGCTCCGGACGCAGTTCCAGCACACCGGCCTCAATCTTGGACATGTCAAGGATGTCATTGATCAGTTGGAGGAGAGACGCGGCACTTGAACGGATGGACTGAATATATTTCTGGTGTTTGGCGTCCATTAGTTCCCCCTGCAACAATTCACTAAAACCGAGGATAGCGTTCATGGGAGTGCGGATCTCGTGGCTCATGTTCGCCAGAAAGGCGCTCTTTTCACGGCTGCTGCGCTCGGCCTCGAGCACGGCATTGAACAAATCCACCTCTCGGGCCTGCTTTTTCTTCGTTACGTAGGCCAGCCAAAAAGCGATGATTCCAGCCATCACTCCGACAATTCCGGCCGCCAGGCTGGTCAAAATGGCAATGAACAATTGCGCATCCAACCGATCGTGCGCAGTTGTCCTCTGATTGTAATAAATTCTCCCCAGCGCCGACACCTGCGCGCGTATCTGGTCCATAATTTGCTTTCCTTTGCCTGTATCGACCAGGGCGCGGGCGCTTTCAAAACTCTGCTTTCTGGCGCTCACAGCCTGGTAATTGTAGTCTGTCAGCATCTCGGATTGCGCGCGTAAATCCACAACGGCTTTCAGCATGCTCCCATTGTCCACGGTCATGGTTACCAGATCATCAAATTCACGCCGGCAATCGGACTGGGCACGGTCGTAAGGTTCCAGATAATTTGTATTGCCGGTGATGAGAAATCCGCGAACACCGGTTTCGCTTTCGAGCATCGTTTGAAGAATTTGATCCAATTGCGGCCCGATGGCATTCCAGCGACGAATCGCGGCGATGGAATGTGAAAGCCGAATCCACGAGAGACCAGCTACCACCACGCTCGTGATAGAGAGCGTGAGCCATATTCCAACGACTAATTGGTAAATCGCATGATACTTTAGCTGTCGCGACATATCCTTTGGTAAAAACTCCCCCACTTCGCCCGAACTTCCAGAACCAAAATCTTAGCCGGTTTTGGCTTAAAGTCCAATCGCCCGGAAACCCGCTTCAACAGTTTTTAGACCTTCGCCTGGCGCAAAGATTCAAATTGTTCTATTTAATTCGCCACCGCGCTTCTGCTAAAATCAAGTTCATGCAGCAATCGCCCGCCGAAAACCAGGTCCCGCTGGTCGTGGATTTGGACGGCACCCTCATCAAGACCGATTTATTGTGGGAATCGCTGGCCCGGCGCCTCCGGCGGAATCCGTTTGCGTTGTTCCCCGTGCTGTTTTTCTGGATGCGGGGGCGCGCGTTCCTGAAGCAGCAGCTGGCCCGGCGCGTTCAATTAAATCCAGCTGAGTTGCCCGTGAGTGAAAAATTCCTGGCCTGGCTGCGCGAACAAAAGGCAACCGGGCGAAGATTGATTCTCGCCACGGCTTCTGATTCCGGGATGGCCAGGCCGGTGGCGGATTTTTTTGGAATTTTCGACGAAGTCCTGGCGAGCGACGGCCGCGTCAATTTGCGCGGCCCGAATAAATTGAAGGCCCTCGTGGAGAAATTTGGAGAACGCCAGTTCGACTACGCGGGCAATTCCTCCGTTGATTTGGCCGTATGGCGCGGCGCTCGCAAAGCGATTGTGGTCAATGCCGGGCCGTTGGTCCAAAAACAAGCCGCGGAAGTGACAACTGTAGCCGCGACATTTAGTGAAACCCATTCATCATTCGCCACCCTGAAGAGTTTTCTCAACGAATTGTTCATACGAAGCGGTTTTTTGATTGCGCTTGTAGCAGGACTGATACTGGCCGTGGCTTTTCCCAGGGTAGACCTTGCCGGGGGCGCATGGATCGCCCCCGGACTTTTGATTTTCGCGGCCAGAAACAAAATTGGCGGTGATGCCTTTCGCGTCGGTTATATCGGTGGGCTTACGCTCTGGCTCGTGTCGCTCTATTGGTTACTGGAAATTCCCTATACATGGCATTCCATTCCACTCGGGCCGGGCGCGGGCTGGCTGGCTTTGTGCGCCGTACTCGCGCTATTTACTGGCGCATGGACCTGGGCCATTTCTTTGTTTCCGCGGCAGATGACTAAATTTTGGGCGGGCCGTCTATTGTGGGCGCTGGCTGGAGCGGCCGCGTGGGTAGCGCAGGAAATGGTCCGCGCCCGTTTTCTCGGAGGATTTCCCTTTGATTTTCTTGGCGAGTCACAATTTAAAATGATTCCCCTGATTCGGATCGCGTCCGTCACCGGCGTTTACGGCATCTCATTTGTGGTGGTCTGGACTTCGCTGGCGCTCTATTCGGCCGTTCGGATGATTGCCTCCAAACCGCAATCGCGTTTCGCCTGGCAACCGGAGATCTTTCCGCCTTTATTGGTTGTGGCGATTTTGTTTGCCATCGGCGAATTCCCGGCAAGCCGGCCTTCTCCGGCAACTGCCACGTTGCGGGTCGCGTTGGTCCAACCAGCTATTCCGCAGGATTTGATTTGGGATGAAAACGCCAATGCCACGCGTTTCCAGCAATTGTTGCAGCTCTCGGAAGCGGCCCTTACAAACCACGTGGATTTGCTCGTTTGGCCCGAATCCGCCGTGCCGGAACTGGATGAAACCACGTACTCCGCCATTACCAATCTTGCGTATGAACACCACGTTTGGATCATTTTTAGTTCCGACGACGCCGTGCCGCGGCCGAACGCCACCAACGAGTATGACAATGATGTATTCAATGCCGCTTTTTTGGCGGGACCCGATGGCAACCTGCGCTTCGACGAAATCTATCACAAACAAAAGCTCGTCATGTTTGGCGAATATGTCCCCCTGCCGTGGTTACCGTTGACGAAATGGCTCACGCCCGTCACGGGGTCCTTTAAAGCGGGCACCAATGCAGTGCAATTTGAGATGGACAATGTCAATGCCACGGCGTCGCCGTTAATCTGTTATGAAGACATGTTCCCTCAAACGGCACGCAAAGCTGCCGCAGGCGGAGCGAATTTTTTAATAAACCTGACCAACGACGGCTGGTTCGGCCAAAGCGCAGAACAATGGCAGCATGAGGTCAGCTCCACTCTGCGCGCCGTTGAAAACGGGATTCCACTCGTTCGGTGCTGCAATAACGGAATTACCTGCTGGATTGATGCGACTGGCCGGGAGCGGGAAATTTTTCATGATACCGACGGCACGGTCTATGGCCCCGGAGCAATGATTTTCGAGCTGCCCATGCAGAGACACTCGCCCACCTTTTACACACGCCACGGTGATTGGTTTGGCTGGGGATGCGTGGGATTGACTGTTCTTCTTCTGTTGTCGAGCCGCGTCAAGCAAACACACGTTTGAAAGCCGAAAACAGGAACCGGGAATTAAATAGAGAGAATATTTAGGCTCCAACGCTGGCCCTGGGGCTGGCCCCGCGACCGCCCACTCCAACCGTAGCGGCACCGGCCGGCTTTCCGGGCTGGCCCGGCGCACCCATCTGTCCGCCCCATGGGCACAGGCCGTTCGCGTGAAGCGGACAGGTGCTCCTGCCTTCGGTATTTCGGACCGTTCCATTTTCCGAGTGCAAAGCCAGTTTGCGCCATTGGCCGGGGCTGGCGCCGTATCGCTTCTTGAAGCAGGTGTTAAAAAGTCCAAGATGGTTAAAGCCGCATTGCTCAGCGACATTGATGACTTTCTCCCGGGGATTTCGCAGCAAAGACACCGCTTTCAAAAGGCGTATCTCCATCCTTAATGAAGTAATCGACAGGCCAAAATGTTGATGAAACAAGCGGTTCAAGTGGCGGCGGCTGCAACTAAATCGCATCGCCAATTCATCCACCGAAAGTTTTAATAACTCGTTGGATGACAGCTTCTCGAACACCTGGATCATATGGTCCTCGGACCAGCGCAGGCCGCTGCGATGCGTATGAATGTTTTTAAACTCATCGGACAGAATCGCCGAGACAATTCGCAGCAATTGGCTTCGTTGCTGAAGGCGAGGAAGAGTGTAAGCCATCTCGAGCAGGGGCTGGCATTCCGCCGCTACACCGCTGCCGGCCGAAAAAATCCGCCCGGCCTTGAAATTGCCCATCACATTGTGGAGCAAGGCAATTTCGTCGCTGGAGAAGAGAGGAAATAAATGCTCAAAAAGGAGAGAAAAAGTGGCAAAAACAGATTCACTCTTATCGTCAGAATGCAACCGGCCCACTGAGTGTTTGTTGAAAACCAGGACGTTTCCGGGCACGAGCCTGTGAACGGCGTTGGGGAAGACATATTTGGCAATGCCGCCTTTTAAAAAGACGAATGTGAACTCGTCTTCGGTGCGGGAATCGTTTGCCCATGCTTCTGAGGGCTGCAAGCGAACCAATCGCAATTTAAAATGGTCGTCCCCAAGCATAGTTCAAGTTGTCAATCTATTCATGTTACGACCGCACCGCTCATTGGAAGTATTGATTTCCGCCCAACCGCCAGCGTTCAAGCTTCAGCGGCAATAAAGTATTTGCGTGTTTACGCATTTTAGACGTCATCATGCACTTTTCGGCCAAACAACGCCACTAAAATGCGCGTTAGGCCCTTATTCAGTGAAATCCCAATGAGACGCTTTCTGAAAACGCCTCAGGCCGGCAATAAACCCTTATTCGCCGACCTCTTCCAAGAGTTTATCCATCGCTTCCTTGACGTCAAGCAGACTTGCAGGTTTGGGAATCAACGAGTCTATGCAGGTCTTATCCTGGGGAGGGTTGCCTGTGAACATGACGATAAGCGTAGCTGGAGACCGCATTTTGATGACGTGCGCCAATTCCGCGCCGGACATCCCGGACATCGAATTGTCGGTCAAAATCAGATCGTGCGTTTTGGGATCAAACCGGGACAACGCCTCTTCAGCGCTTCGCGCCGTGTCCACCACGTAGCCGACATTATCAAAAAACCACTTCGTCAAAACGCGAATATCATCATTGTCGTCCACGAGGAGGATGGTTCTGATACGAGGTGACGTTTTTCTTTCCACAGACAAATTTTTCTTAAATTGTTTATTAAATTACAACTTTTGCGCAAAATGCGCTCCGCGCCGTCTGACTTGCTGAGTAACTTGACGCCCCTTACATTCCGGATACGCTTTTCATGTCCAAAACTGCCTGAAACCTTTCAGGCGCCCATACCGTCAATATATTCAACACGGTCTATAAAGTATTAAAAAACAGAGGGGTTTTGTCTATGCTTTATCGGGACAACCAGTGGCACTAAAAGGACATTCCACCCGCACCATACTGTAAGTAGTACGGTTTGACTTTTCAAGATTCGTTTCAGAAAGGCGAAAACCACGACCTCGTCAAAACCGTATTTTTGATCTTCTGGAACCTGCCAGTCTCATGGTTCTTCGTGGCCATTATGAGTTTGGCTACCCTGCCCCTAATAAGAGAGTCGATTCCGCATTCCTGAAGGCATTTTTCGGCCAAATCGGCGCCTTCTTCCTCATTGTTTCCGGATTTGGGATCGTACACGGCATCGTGGAACCATAGCGGGGCGTCGACCGCCAAGCCTGCTGGCTTGATCAAACTCTGCGAGGCATTCTGCGATTTGCTGACGGTTGTGATAGTGCCGTTGGCGCTCCCCCATAAGTCTTCGTCAATCGTTCATACCAGACTGGCACAGGCCGTCGGGCTCGTGCCGTTCGCAACAGCAAAACTCAGCGGTCCTGGGTCGGCCAATTCATCACTTTCGTTGCCGCAAACGGCGAAATACCGCTTTAGGAACCGTGAGAGGATCAAAGCTTCCCGCGTAAACGCCGAATCGCATCCTGTTCACATTTACGAGCACCCCAGGCTCTCGCCGCAGTTCAGGCACTTATAGCAAGCGCCGTTGCGCACGGCTACGTGACCGCAATTGGGGCATGTGGGCGCGTCCTGCTGATTGGTAATCATCGCCGTCAGGTCCCGGGCGCGACGGCTATGGCCGTTTCCATTGCCATTTCCATGGCCGTTGCCGTTGCCTTTAACTTCGATGGTTTCTGTGTCTTCGGCTATGGGCAATTCAGGAACCGGCCGGTCTATTTTTTTTTTGACCTCTTCGAGGAGGCCGGGCATTGCCAGTTCGGGTTGCGCAGTATTGAGCGCAGCCACCGACTCACGGTAGCCGGGCACAAACTGCAACGCCAGCCAGCGGAACACATAGTCAATGATGGACGACGCATTCCGGATTTCCGGATTTTTCGTGAAGCCGCTCGGCTCGAACCGCTGATGCGCAAATTTCCTCAACAATGTCTCCAGCGGCACCCCGTACTGCAGCGACATGCTCGTCAACGTACCGATGGTATCCATCAGCCCGCCGATCGTTGAGCCTTCCTTCGCCATCGTGATGAACAATTCGCCCGGCTGGCCGTCGTCATAGAGCCCCACGGTCAAATAACCTTCATGGCCGGCAATATCGAACTTGTGCGTCATGGCCGGGCGCGTGTCGGACAAGCGGCGACGAATCGGCCGGCCGGCCTCGGCGCGAAGTTTCATAACTTCGTTCTCCATTTCTTTTATCCGATTCTCAAGCGCCGCGCTTTGGCCCACAGAATTCTTCTCGCCACCTTCATTCGTTTTTTTGGTGTTCAGCGGCTGAGAACGTTTCGAACCATCGCGATAAATCGCCACGCATTTAAGCCCCATCTTCCATGCCTGGACATAGGTGTCCCGGATCTCCTCAACGGTGCACTCTTTAGGCATGTTGACGGTCTTGGAAATGGCGCCGCTGATAAACGGCTGGGCCGCGCCCATCATCCTAAGATGGGCCAGATAATGGATGCTGCGTTTGCCGCGATGCGGCTTAAACGCGCAATCAAACACAGCCAAATGCTCCGCCTTAAGGCCGCTATGAACAGTCTTGCCCTCTTCCTCAACGTCTTCAATCGTGTCGAACTTCTCGATGTGCGTGACGATGCCTTCGATTTCCTTTGCGTTGTAGCCCAGTCGTTGCAAAGCCTGTGGCACGCCGCGATTGACGATCTTCAACATGCCACCGCCCGCAAGCAGTTTGTATTTTACGAGTGCGATGTCCGGCTCAATGCCGGTCGTATCGCAATCCATCAAAAATGCAATCGTGCCCGTCGGCGCCAGCACCGTGACCTGCGCGTTGCGATAGCCTGCCTGATGTCCACGTGACAGCGCGCGGTCCCAGCAATGCCGGGCTTCATCCTTAAGATAGCCAAATTCCGCGCTGGGATGAATCTCTTCAACCGCGTCTCGGTGCAGTTGAATCACCCCATGCATAGATTCCACATTGTCCTCGGCGGGCGGACGGCCCATATGGGCGCATCGCGCATCGCGGTAACCCGGAAAGGCGCCAATATTGGCCGCGATCTCCGCGCTTTGCTCATATGCGTGGCCAGTCATGATGGACGTGATGGCGCCAGCCAGCGCGCGGCCTTCATCGCTGTCGTAAGACAGGCCGTAGCTCATGATGAGCGAGCCCAGGTTGGCATAGCCAAGTCCCAGTGTGCGGAAGATGTGAGAATTTTCAGCGATGTCCTTCGTGGGATAACTCGCGTTGTCCACGAGAATTTCCTGCGCCGTGATAAAAATTTGCACGGCGGCCTTGAAACGCTCAATGTCAAATTTCCCATCCTCGCGCTTGAACTTCATCAGGTTCAACGACGCCAGATTGCACGCCGTGTTGTTAATGAAAACGTATTCGCTGCACGGATTGGTGGAATGAATCGGCTCGGTGCTCTTGCAGGTGTGCCATTTTTGAATGGCGCCGTCGTATTGCATTCCAGGGTCGCCGCAAATCCAGGTGCCTTCGGCCATCTTCATCAGCAAGCTTCGCCGCGTCTTTCTTTTCAATCGGCTTGTTCGTCGTGACGGAGCGCGTCCACCATTCCTTGCCCGCCAGCGCCGCGCTCATGAATTCGTCGCTGACCCGCACGGAAAGGTTCTCATTTTGATACATGACGCTGCCATAAGCTTCGCCGTTGTAGGAACCGTCGTAGCCCTGCTCGATGAGCGCCCAGGCCTTCTTTTCTTCCTTTTGCTTGGCGTCAATGAATTCCTCGATGTCGCCGTGCCAGTCACGCAGCGTATTCATTTTGGCTGCGCGCCGGGTCTTGCCGCCGGACTTCACCACGTTGGCCACCTGGTCATAAACCTTTAAAAAGCTCATCGGCCCGCTGGGACGCCCTCCGCCGCTCAATTTCTCCTTGCTCGAACGCAACGGCGACAAATCGGTGCCCGTACCCGAACCGAATTTGAAGAGCATCGCCTCGCTGGAGGCCAGGCGCATGATGTCTTCCATGTTGTCATGAACGCTCTGGATAAAGCACGCGCTGCACTGCGGATATTCATATTGCGTCGGCGGCGCGCTCAGCCGCGCCAGTCTGACGGTTATAAAACCAATTGCCCTTGCCCGAGGATTTTCCGATTCCGTATTGATGGAACAACCCGACGTTGAACCAAACCGGCGAATTGAACGCGCCGTATTGATTCAGGCACAGCCAGGTGAGTTCATCATAAAAAACTTCGCCATCCGCCTTGCTGAAATAGCCGTCGGCAACACCCCAATCCGCGATCGTTCGCGCAATACGATGGATGAGCTGGCGCACGGAGGTTTCGCGCTCGGAAGTATTTTGTTCGCCGTAAAAATATTTTGAAACAACCACCTTGGTGGCCAGCACCGACCACGACTTGGGCATCTCCACGTTTTCCTGCTCTGAAAATGACCTTGCCCGCGTCATCCGTGATCTCAGCAGTGCGGCGTTCCCATTCGACCTGGTCAAACGGCTTCACCCGTGCGTCGCTGAACAGGCGCTTGATTCGCAATTGCTTTTTGGCTGGCTTGTTCTTCTTCCCCCGGCTCGCCTGAAACGGTCGCCGGACGGCGGCGATTGGTGGCTGGAACCGACGGCAAAACTTCCTCACGTGCGTCAATCATAATTCACTCCAATTTAAACTTTAGGCGTTATTGTCCGGCGGTTCAAGAGAGGGACCCGGCGGACATTCAAATGTTCATTTTCGACGAAAAAGCGACGAAAACCCGCAAAACCGACCCATTTTTAGCACCCCATTAGTAGGGGAACAGGCGCCATCATACCACTACAGGTTGTGCTTTCAAGAAAAATTTTCAAAAAAGTTACAGATAGGATATTCCCATCTCAAAAGCTCAAAATCTCCGCTTGATTACTGGAAAAATCGCACTTATTCACACGGGGATATTCGTTGAAACGTTGAAATGTTAAAGCGTTGAAACGGCTATACCTTGGGCGGCGGCGCGCCAGTCGTAACCACAATTGTCATGAAAAATTCATATGGACGTGGCAAAGAAGCCGCTGACCTGAATTAGCAGCACCGCGCCAAAAACGTTTCCGAATTTAATCCGCGAAAATCGGCTCATTCTGCGGATAAGAAACTCACCGCATTCCCGTTTCAACGTTTTAACATTTCAACGTTTCAACGCCTCGCTCTTCGTACTTTCTTTCCTTTTTCCCTTTTCCTTTTGAATTCGTGAGGCCTCTCCCTCGGACCTCTTGCCCGAACTGGCTCAACCGTCTTCGGCCTCGCCTTTGGCGCCAATACGATTGGACATCCTTCGTACCCGAATGCCTTGCGCAATTCTCCGGCGAGATATTTTTTGTACTGCTCTGAAAACAATTCGTCACGGTTTACAAATAGCAAAAATGTCGGCGGCGCCTGGCGCACTTGTGTCGCATAAAAAAACTTGAGGCGATGGCCGGCGGCGCTGATGGGTTGCCGGCGTTCCACGGCGTCGTGCAATGTCCGGTTCAGAATCGCCGTCGGGATTTTCTGCTGCAACTGCGACGCCACGTAACGGACCGCTTCGAGCAATCGGTCCAGGTGAAAGCCCGATTTGGCGGACGTAAAAATCACCGGCGCGTAATCAAGGAAAAATAATTTTTCCTGGACCCACGGGCCAAACTCCCGAGCGTGCTCATCTCCTTCCCCTGCCCTTCTCGTCGCTGTTTTTTCTCGCGCCGCTCGATTTCCTCATGCCGCGCCTGGCGTACCTGTTCTTCGAACAAGTCCCATTTGTTGACCACTACGATGCACGCCTTTCGATTCTCAACGATGCGATCGGCGATTTTCTTGTCCTGCTCGGTAATTCCCGCTTCGGCATCCAAAACGAATACCACGATGTCGGCTCGCGCAATCGAATCCTCCGAACGCAGTACGCTGAAAAACTCGATCGAATCGTCAATACGACGGGTCTTGCGAATACCCGCCGTGTCAATCAACACATACCGCTGCCGCACACCGTCCGTGTCCACCTCAAACGGAACGTCCACCGCGTCACGAGTCGTCCCCGGAACGGGCGAAACGATGACACGCGACGATTTTGTGAGCGCATTGATAATGGAAGACTTCCCAACATTCGGCCTTCCCACGATTGCCAATTTCAACGGCGAGGCAGAAGGTTGCGCTGATTCACTTTGAGCGACTGTCGGCTCGGGCTCTTCCGCCCCCTGAGGTGAGGGTTCGCCGGTCGGAGCAGGCATCGCCGGCAAAAGGACCGTCGCCGCCTCCATCAATTCCCGAATCCCCTCCCCATGAATCGCGCTAACCGAATAGATCTTTTCGAACCCAAGCTCGGAAAATTCAAATGCGCCTTTTTCAGCGCGTTCGGTATCAACCTTATTGACCGCCACCAGGACCGGCTTTCGGCTCCGATGCAATTTCGCGGCCACTTCCTTGTCCAGCGGCACGACGCCTTCCTGCACATTAACGACGAGAATCACGCATGCGGCCGACTCGATCGCTATTTCGACCTGTTCCAACGCCGCCCGGGAGATAACGTCATCCGCTTTCTCGCCCCGCAGCAAACCGATGCCGCCGGTATCCACGAGGGTAAATGCCCGGCCATTCCATTCCACCTCAGCAGTCACGCGGTCACGCGTCACGCCAGGCTGATCGTGCACAATGGCGATCCGTTTGCCGGCGATGCGATTAAACAGCGCGGACTTCCCCACATTGGGCCGCCCGACGATGGCGATAAGATTTGACACCATGAAAGGATAGAATATTTCGCAACGAACAAAAAACAAAATCACCCGCACCAAAAATCCTCCAAAAAACGCATGTCGCAGCTAATAATAATTGGCGCACGTCCTGAATTTAATGAAAACAGATAAGTGAGATATTGAAAACTTTTTCCTTTTTCCTTTTTCCTTTTTAATTGGTAGTCTGCGCTCATGTCGAAATCCGCATTGGGACGCGGTTTGGGCGCGTTGCTCGGAGGCCCTCTGACTTCGCCCGCGCCTGCGCCGTCCCCGATTCAGCCAATTCAGCCCGCCGCGAGTCCCGCAGTAGTCGATTCACGCGAACGCGTGCAACGGGTGCCATTGGACAAAATCCGTCCTTCGGTGCTCCAGCCGCGCAAACAGTTTTCAGACGAATCATTGCGGGAACTCGCCGATTCGATTCGCGAACAGGGCATCGTTCAGCCGCTCATCGTCCGGCCGCGCGGGGATGCTTTCGAATTGATCGCCGGTGAACGCCGCTGGCGCGCCGCGCAATTGCTGAACCTGGGCGAAGTTCCTGTGATTGCTCGCGAGGCGGATGATCGCACCGTGCTGGAACTGGCGCTTATCGAAAATCTCCAACGCGAAAACCTCAATCCGATTGAAGAAGCGCTGGGATATTCCCAACTGTCCGGCCAATTTGACCTGACGCAGGAGGAAATTTCGGTTAAAGTGGGCAAAAGCCGTGCCGCAGTCGCGAATGCTCTGCGCCTTTTGAAGCTGCCTCGAACTGTGCAGGACTTTGTCCGCCAGGGCCAATTATCGACCGGACACGCAAAGGTGATTCTGGGATTGGCCGACGAATCAAGCCAAACGACCGCCGCCCAACGCATCGTTCGGGAATCCTTAAACGTCCGGCAAACAGAGGGCCTTGTCTCCAAACTGCTTTTACGAACCGAAAAAGAGCCCGCGAACCGGCCCACAACGACTGCCGCTCCCGTCGGCGACCCGAACGTCACCGAAGTAGAGGGCCAATTGCGCGACATGTTCGCCACCAAAGTAAAACTGAATTACACCCATGGGAAAGGCTCGCTGGAAATTTCATTTTTCAGCGACGCGGAATTGGAACGTATATTGCAAATCCTCGGAGTTTCACGAACTTAAGACATGATACTGGAAGTGGTTAAATACGGCAGCCCGGTCTTGCGGCAAAAGGGCGAACGCATCGACAAAGTCACCCCCGAAATCAAGGCATTGATTGATGACATGTTCGAAACCATGCACGAGTGCCACGGCGTTGGACTGGCGGCGCAACAAATCGGCAAGGCATTGCAATTGACGGTGATTGACGTGCGTGACGCCAAAGACCGCCCGTCCACATTGGAACTGGACGGCAAACCCGCTAATGTGGACCTCATCATGCCGCTGGTCCTGATCAACCCGGAAATCAAACCCTATGGCGAGACCATCAGGGGTTCTGAAGGCTGCCTTAGCTTTCCCGAAGTTTTTGGCGAAATACCACGGCCCGAATTTGTGGAAGTCAAAGCACTGGATGCGGACTTCAAGCCCATCGAATTTCGCGCGGGCGGATTGCTTTCGCGCGCCGTGCAGCACGAGGTAGATCACTTAAACGGCATCTTGTTCATCGATCGCATGGATAAAAAAACCAAGGACCAATTACGCGACGAATTGGACCACATGCAGGCGGAGACCAAAGCCGAAGCGCGGGAAAAAGCGTCGAAGCGGTAAGGAAATTGGCACAACTTTTTTTCCTTTTTTCTTTTTCTACTTGGCCTTGCTCTTCCCACGCAAGATTCTCCCGGCTCACGGATTGGCCGAACGTCCCGCCGTTAACGCGAGAAGTTGCTGGGCAACTCCGCTCCATGTAAATAAACTTCGCGCCTTTTCCGCCCCCATGCGCGATAACTGCGAGCGCAGCCGCGTATCTTTAAGTGCCTTCATAATCGTGATTCCAAGGTCTTCCGGATCGCAGGGATCAGCATAAAGACCGTGCTGCCCAAATGTCACCGAGTGATACAGGCCGCCATGGACCGTCAATACCGTGGGAGTACCGCTTGCCATGGCCTCTACAGCCGTCATGCCAAACGGCTCGTACCGGCTCGACAGCACAAATACATCCGCCGCGCGATAATAATCGGCCAGTTGATCATCCGGAATAAAACTCATGAAGACCACCTTTGAGGTCAATCCCAACTCGCTCACCAGGGCCCTCAGGCGCATAAAAATCGCCGTTTCCTGCGGCGTCAGCGCTTTCCCGCCAACGGCCAGGTGCAGCATGGCGTCAGGCATTCGTTGCGCTACGATGGCAAATGCCTTAATGAGCAATTCGTAACCCTTGTTGTCCGCGAGCCGGCCAATGGCCTGGACCACCGGCGTCTTAAATCCCAACCGCTTTCGGATCACTTCGCGGGTTGAATCGCTCACCGGGAAAAACCGCGTGTCGTCGTATCCGGGTGGAATCATGCGGCATTTTTGGCCGGGAACTTTGTAGTCACAGGTCAAAATCCCCAACTGTTCCGGACTGGTTGCCACAATCACATCCGCCGAAACGTAGAGCGACAGCTCCGATGCGATCCGTTTGGTAAAATTGTACTGTTCATCCAGCTGCGCCCTCGCCGGATCGCCAGCGCCCTCCACTTCCGTTTGCCGCCGCTTCCAAATGCCCAGCGAATGCGGCGTATGAACGTGCGGAGCACCCAACGCGCGACTCAAATGATCTCCAGCCAAACCCCCGTCCCAATAATGGCTATTGATAAACTCATATTTAAGCCCATGCCCCTGAATAAACTGCAGGGCGTTTTTGTTCCATTCCGGCAGGTAATCGCACAGAAACTCCTTGGGGATGAAATCTCTGCCGCCGCATGGCACGCGAATGATTCGGACGCTGGAACTCACCGGTTCCATCTGCGGCTGGTCTTCAAATTGCCGGGTCCAGATGTCCACCTCGTAACCCAATTGCGCGAGTTTTTTCGAAAGCTCTAAAATATAAACGACTTGTCCCCCCGTATCTGCGTCTCCCAAACGCGGTTGGGACGCCACGTAACCGTGTGTCGACACCATCGCAATCCGGGGCAAGTGTGGCGTCGCATTCGGTGGGTCGTCGTTTTTGACTGCAATTGGGGCGGACGTCCGCTGATCCGGGTTTTCCAATCGGTGAAACAAAATCGCCATCCCCATCTTCTCGCCCTTTGCATCCATAATTCGTGACGTCTTTTGCTCGACTCGATAACGTTTGCCGGATTTGCTGCTGACGATGATGCGCCGGGGAAGATTTTCAATATCATCCTTGCTCAAGGCCACCTGAAATGTTCCATTCAGCGAGTGCTCGCCATTCTCCGAGAATAGGTCCAGTGCACTGCCAAACGTGCATCCGACGCCCTCACGCCCGTGCAATTCGGTAAGCAATCGAGCCACGGTATTGAGGTAAACAATACGCCCGCCGCGATCCGTCGTCACGATGGCGTCGCCGAGGTTCATCAGGGCCGCGCGCAGGTGTTCCTCCAACTGCTTTCGTCTCCGCGCCGCTTCGCTCAACCATGAAACTGAAAAACCGGCGAATGAAAAGTTAATGATATGGCACAAGTCACGGAGATTGAGTTCGAATGAGTTGTCCGGAGGCATCCAGTAATAATCCGCCGGTAAAATGGACAGAAGCGTCGCAATCAATCCAAACCTTAAGCCGAAAAAAATTGCAACGGCTACCACGACCGGAAAATAAAAGGCAAACGGGCTCGCATCGTGAATGACAGGCCGGAACGGGAAACGGAGCACCGTGGCCAGAATGACTCCGCCAAGAACACACGCCCAATGGGTCCATCGCATATTCAGCAGACGATCGGATATGGAATCACTTACTTTCATGCTCAACTCTCTCTATTTATGCAAGCCGGCATTCCGGCTGTTTGCAGAACAACTGCATTCAACGGTTATACTGAATGGATGACGATTCTCTCTGAATGCATTCCAACCGGTACAATCCCCCTTTGTCGGACAACATCGCTGAGAACAATAACGTTCACAATTTCAACCAAAAGAGATTAAAGCCACATTAAAAGAAGATTAAAAATATGCCGTGGCCTTTAGGACATTCAGACGCGATGATGCCTTGTGCTTTGCCGTGCCGGATTGCCAAATTGCGTTGAAGAAGGCCCGTGCGTCCTTTGCTTCCCTTTTGTCTCTTCTATTAGCTGAAACTCAAAATTGCATTTTGCATTTTGAACGCCGGCTACATTAAAGTAGTCGTAACGCAAGACCCGTCATGCCAAGCCCATCAGACAGAACCGGACCTGATCGGCGCGCGACCAGCGGCGCGCCGAACCGTTGCAATTGCGGGTGTCGCGGCCGACCCGCTGCAGGACCGATTCCACGTTCAACATTTCAACGTTTTAACGTAAAATGAACCACTCCCACGCCAGCGCGCTTCAGTCGTTTGCACGACATTTGCAATGGCTGTTGACGTTGCGACTGGCGGTGCAATTGGTCACGGTTTGGTTCTTCGCCTGGGGCGTGGTCATTCTCGCCCTGAGAATATTTGGAGTTCAAAACATCTATTGGCTCACCATGGGTTTGCTGGCAGTTGCGCCATTGGCCTTGCTGGCATCATGGCGGGCGAAAAAACAACGGGCGCCAATCACAAGAATTCGCGCCAGTTACGACCATATTAACACTTGCGGCGGAATTATCATGTCTGCCGAGACACTTGACGCGGACGCGTGGGTGGCGCAATTGCCCAAAATCGGCGTGCCTAAACTCCGGTGGCATAGCGGGCGGGCATTCCTACTTTTTACGTCATCCGCAGTGTTCGTTATGATTACGCTGCTCCTGCCAAACCGGCTGACTCATTTTCCCGGACACCACCTGGAAATCGGACAGATCGTCAAGCAGTTGCAGGCCGAGGTCAACGTGCTCACGCAGGAAAAAATCATTAATGCGCAAAAGGCCGCAGAGGTGCAGAAGCAGTTATCGCAATTGCAGGATGATTCCCTCGGGTACGACCCGGCCAAAACATGGGAAGCGCTCGACCACATCAAACAATCCGATTCCGATCAGGCGCATCAGGCGGCACAGGAGGCTCTCGATAAGACGACGTCTTTGACTGAAGCCGAATCGCTGGCCAAAGCGATGGATCAAGCCGCAGATTCAGGCATGAACGCCACAACTGCTTCGCAGGCCGCCCAGGACCTGGCGTCCATGCTCACCACGGCAAAACTCGATGCCGGTCTTTTAAATGTCCAAATTCCACCGGCACTATTGGCAGGGTTGAACGGTCTAAATAAGGAACAGATGGAGAAACTGTTACAGGGTCTGGAAGCGAACAAAGGCCTGTTGAGCATGGACATGAGCAACCTGATGAATTTAAAGATGATTGACCCGACAATGCTCGCAAAGCTGCAAGCGGCGGGCATCTCCGAGAACCCTGGCGCGCTTGCCGATTATTTGTGCTCTTGCACCAACTGCGAGGCCGCTATGCTTTGCAGGCATCCCGGTCCCATGAGAGGCCTCGCTCGGGGCGGACCGGGCGCGCCCATGACGTGGTCGGATGGAGCATCGGAAATGGACTTGAAATTCCAGGAGCACGCCCTTCCGCCCTCACCGCATCTCTCCCAGGCGCAACTGATCGGCGTCAGCAAAGCAGCGCCGGAATTGTCCGGCAGCGACGTCGCAGCGGAACATGGCGCGCTGGACAACGCCACGGCGGCTGGAGGCGCAGCCAATGCCCGAATAATTTTACCGGAACAGCGGCAAGCTGTTCAAACCTACTTCAAAAGGGACAACTAGTTTATTTGTCACAGCACTGATCCTATGCCTGAAACCATACTGAAACCGGAAGAATTGCAGCCAGTCAACGAACTGGCCCGCAAGACGCTGGAGCAATTGGACCGCATACTCCTCGGGCGCAGGGAACTTCATCGCCTGGTCCTTATCGGCATCCTCTCACGCGGCCATATTTTGCTGGAAGGCCTCCCCGGACTGGGAAAAACCGCCCTCGTCCGGACCATTGGCCAAATCCTCAAGCTCGATTTCAAACGCATCCAATTTACCCCTGACCTCATGCCCGGCGACGTCCTGGGTTCGCACATTCTCCAGGAAACGGCTTCGGGCAAACGGGAATTGGTCTTTCAGCCGGGGCCGGTGTTCACCAACATTTTGCTTGCCGACGAAATCAACCGCGCTTCGCCCAAAACTCAATCGGCGATGCTCGAAACGATGCAGGAAAACTCCGTGACGTTGTTGGGAACCACTCGCGAATTGCCCCAGCCATTCTTTGTCCTCGCCAGCCAGAACCCCATCGAGCTCGAAGGCACCTATCCCCTCCCCGAAGCGCAACTGGACCGCTTTTTGTTCCGCGTCATGTTCGATAACGTGGACGTGGACGTTCTCAATCAAATCATTTCGGAACGCCGGCGCGGCGAACTCCCGCCGCCCACCTGGCAAATGGAACGCGCCGACCTGCAGACCTTGTTCCAAACCATGGGCAAAATTTATTTGCCCAAACCGGTTTCTCACTACATAGCCCGCCTCGTTTCCGCGACCCATCCCGGCGCGGTCGAAGCCACTGGACCGGTCAACAGTTATGTCAGCTATGGAGCTTCGCCGCGCGCGGCCATTGCGATTGCCGAGGCCGCGCGAGCAAACGCGCTGGTCGCCGGACGGCCAAGCGTGGGTTTCGAAGACGTCAAAATTGTCGCCCCACCGGTATTAAACCACCGGTTGATTCTAAATTATCAGGCGCGTTTTGACCGCATGACACCGTCAAAGCTGGTGGGCGAACTCATCACCCAACTCGACGAAACTGGATTGAACCTGCCTAAAGACGTTGAACTGGCGCAAGCATGAATTCAGTGCCATGAGTGCCACAAATGCCATGAGTTTCCTGAAAGCGGACGACCGCAGCAAGCCACTCATGGCACTCATGCGCACTCATGCGCATTCATGGCACTTTCTTCCATGGCTTCCCTTTTCACTTTTCCTTTTGGCTCTCCCCGCCCTCGCCGACGACGTGGGCGATGTTTCGGCCGACGCCAGCGCGATTTACACCGGCAACACCTACCACGGGTATGCCGAAATACGCGTGGATTTGCAAAACCGATCGCACACCAGGGCGCATACCGTCACGCTGATTTTTCCCAACAGTTCCTTTGATTCCGGCAACAGTGTCAGGCGCCTCTCACGCATAGTCACGCTCGCGCCCGAATCCCTTCAAACGGTCTCATTGCTGCGACCGCCATTGCCCTCTCGGGGCGACGGCTCCATTCGCGTTGAAGTGGATGACGGCCACGACGGCGAAATTCACGCGCCCAATGCCAACAACCATTGCGATTTTTATACCGGCAGCGATGCATCGGCCACCGTATTCCTCAGCCGCAGCCTGAACGATAGTGCCGTGGAACATTTGTTCAATGCCAATCAAGGCGCCTTTACCGCGGCCATGGCGGTCGGACCGCCGGACGCGCCCGCCGCGGGAATGCAGCCCACAACCTGGATGCCCGATCCCAGCCTCTATCGTCAAACAAACTGGCTGGAACTGGACTATGCGACGCCGCAGCCCGTGACTAAAATTATCGTTTACAACACCCAATCCAGGCATTTGCTGGGCTTCATCACACTCATTGGCACCCAGGGCACCAATCTCGCCACCGTTTCCATGTCCTCCGGCACGAAGGCCCGAGGCAGCGCCGGCTGGCTCGAGGAGTATAACCTGAGCGCGCCGTCCGTGCCGGTAAAAACGGTTCGCCTGAACTTCGGCAAAAGCGTCGCCTACAACGTCGCAATTGACGCCGTGCAAATCTCCGGACCGGGCGGCAGTCAATGGGCTTCCGATGCGCGCGCCAGCAGCGACAACAGCGCCCAGGCCAGTGCCTATACACGCTCCCCGGCAAACCCGGTCGAGAGCCTCCGCGCCGAAGCTGGTGTCACACATTGGAGCGAGACCTGGCTGGCTTATTCGCCTTTCGACGCAATCGTTCTCGCCCAGGCGGACATCGCTTCCATGTCGCCCGCTGTGTTTGGTGCGATCGGCAATTTTCTGCACGCGGGCGGAAACGTTGTTCTATTTGGCACATCGGATTTGCCGACGGCATGGCACCCGTGGGAGAGCGACAAAATGGACGGCGGCGTGACATACCGGATTGGTTTTGGCCGTTGCTTCCTCTTTGATACGGAAAATCCGGCGTCGCTTGATCGCAGCACCATCCAAACGTTGCGCGCCGCCACCCGTGAATCGGATCTTTATTGGCAATCATTGCCGCAGGACAGCGGCGGTGGAGAATCCGCGCTGCCTGTCCACGGAGCGACAAAAGTGCCCGCGCGGAGTTCGGTGTTCGCCATGTTCCTGTTTGTCCTCATCATCGGGCCCGCGAACCTGATCCTGCTCAGCCGGCTCAAACGGCGGATTTGGGTACTTTGGACGATTCCCGCGATTTCTTTTTCCACCACGATGCTAATCTTTGTCTATAGTTTGCTGCGCGAGGGCATCACGCCGGACACGCGCATCTGCGGATTGACGGTGCTGGACCAGGTCAGCCACCAAGCCGCCACTTTCGGCGGCGAATCTTTTTACTGCCCTTTAACGCCGCGCGGCGGATTGACATTCGATTACGAAACCGAGGCAACGCCGCTGGTCAATGCTCAAAATTATCGGGGTGGTTCTCCACGCGAAGTGGACTGGTCGCAATCTCAACATTTGGCCTCCGGCTGGGTCTCCGCGCGCATCCCGGCGTATTTTCACCTGCGCAGGTCAGGCACCCTGCGCGAACGAATTGAACTCTCAAACGACAACGGAGCCCTGCAAATCGTCAATGGCCTGGGCGCCCCAATACGGTCCCTGTGGCTCGCCGACGCCAACATGAATCTTTACCAGGCGAATAATGTGCCGGCCGGTCAAAAAACCGGCCTCATCCCGGCTAAACTTTCGCAACCGCTGGAAAGGTCGGGTCCAACCGGTTTGAAACGGGACCTGGGATTTGGGGCGGTTGGTGCGGATAATTTGGGCGTCGGCGCGCAAAAATATCTCATGCCAAATACCTATATTGCCGTCCTCGACGGAAATCCATTCCTCGAAAACGCCTTGAGCTCCGACCCGAACACCAAACATACGAAGACCGTCGCCGTCGTTTATGGCATTCTGGAAAGCTCGAACAAATGAAAGTCGAAGTCAAAAATCTGCGAAAGGAGTTCGGCAAAACCGTGGCCGTGGACAATATTTCCTTTTCATTTGATACCGGGCATGTCTTTGGCTTCGTGGGGCCAAACGGAGCGGGCAAAACCACGACCATGCGCATCATCTCGACCATCGAGGAGCCGACTTCCGGTGATGTGCTGCTCAATGGAATTTCAGTCTGCGAAGAACCGGAACTGGCGCGACGAGCGGTCGGTTATGTGCCGGACACATTGCCGGCGCACGCTGATATGACGGTGTTTGAATATCTGGATTTCTACGCCCGCGCATATGGATTGCGCGGAAAGAAACGCTCGCAGGCCGTCGCGGCGATTGAAGAATTCACAAACGTCGGCGGAATCCGTGACAAACATCTCAAGGCGCTCTCTAAAGGGATGAAACAGCGCGTCACTCTGGGTCGAGCCCTCATCTACGACCCGGATGTTTTGGTATTGGACGAACCGGCCGCCGGATTGGACCCTCGCGCGCGCGTGGAATTGCGCGAATTGCTCGTGCTCCTGTCTGAACGGAAGAAAGCCATTCTCATCAGTTCGCACATCCTCACCGAACTCACGGAAATCTGCAACGGCGTGGTCATCATCGAGCGCGGCAAAATCCTTGAAACCGGGACCATTGATGACGTCTTGAAAAAGAGCGCGCCGCGGCGCTCGATGATTATTCGACTATTGCCTGGTGGGGAAAACCAAAATCCACAACTCATCCGTGAGCTGTTACAGACGCCCTTTGTCGAAAACGCGCGTGAAGTCGTCAACGAAATCCAATTTGAACTCACCGGCGATGAATCCGCCGCGTGCGACGTTCTGGGCAAATTGATTGAAAAGAAATTCCGCGTGGTTGAATTTCGCCAGACGCGCGCGAACCTCGAAGATATCTTTATGAAAGTCACCAAAGGAGGCGTGCAATGAACACCAGACTGGCCGGCATTCGAAGCCATTTTGCCAACTGGCGCCAATGGGAATTGAATCCGATCGTGGTTAAGGAATTGCGCCAGGCCGTCCGCAGTTGGGCCGTCACAGGTATGTTGCTGTTGTTCCTGGCGGGGCTATTCATCATTTCGGCAATCTTCTTCGTTACTGGCGCCGATTCGGACCCGGACGAACAATTGGGCGGTGACTTGTTTAACGCTTTCGCGGTTGTTTTGGCCATTGCCAGTATCTTTTTCATTCCGCTTTACCTGGGCATCCGCGTGGCGTCGGAACGGCAGGAAAACAATCCTGACTTGTTCTATGTGAGCACACTTTCCCCGTCGCGGATTATTTTGGGGAAATTTCTATGTGGCGCGTACATGGTGGTTTTATTTTTCAGCGCCTGCATGCCGTTTATGGCTTTCACAAATCTGCTGCGCGGCGTGGATTTGCCAACCGTCTTTTTCATTTTGTTCTATCTGTTTCTGACCGTCTGCGGCATTAATATGATTGCCATCTTTTTGGGTTGTCTCCCCCTGACCCGCCCCTTCAAAGTTTTAGTCGGCATATTCGGCGTGATCGTTTGCATTTATTCGATTGGGGCGGCCCTTACATTTACGTTTCGATCCATGACTCTGGGCATAGGTTCGACCATGGGCGGTCGCGATTTTTGGATCGGGACGTTTACAGCCATAGCCGTTTATGCGGCTGTGACCGGGCTATTCTATGTAATGGCCGTGGGGCTCATTTCCCCGCCTTCCTCGAACCGCGCGTTGCCGGTCCGGATTTATATTACGGCAGTTTGGTCCCTGACCGGATTGTTGACCCTGGCCTGGGTCGAGAAAACCGGACATTCCGATGCCATCGGTTTCTGGTTTAATTCTGTGTTTTATATGCTGATGATCTCGCTGATCGTAGCGGTCGGCAATTCAGACACGCAGAGCAACCGTGTGCGCCGCGCCATCCCCGCCGCGCCGTGGAAACGGTTCTTTGCTTTCCTTTTCTTCAATGGCGCCGCGGGCGGACTCGTTTGGGTGGCCGCAATGATGGCTGTGACGTTTCTGTTTGCATCGGAAGTTTCTTCTTTTTTTCCAAGTTATCTCGCCGGGCACAATGAATTGTTGGCTCGGGGCGCTTTCGCCGCCTATATATTCGCCTACGCGTTGACCGGCTTGTTGATTCATCGCACATTTTTTCCGCGTCGCCCCCCGAAAATCGCCGGTCTATTGACTGTCTTTATCATTGCCGTCTGCGCGCTGACGCCCAGCATATTACTATTTTTCCTGAACGAACTGACGACGTTTTCCATTGAACGCCTCGAATTGGGCAATGTCATCAACATTTTTTCAATGCGCGATGACAATCGCCTGATCTATCATTTCTACTTTGCCCTCGGCGGCCTTGGAGTGCTGGCTGCCCTCAATGCCCGATGGTTTTTCAAGCAGGTCAGAAACTTTGTGCCGCCGCCCAAGAACACTCCACCGATAATGGCTTATGATCCCCCTCCCCAGATACAGCCGCAACCGTAGGGCAGGCATCCGGAGCGCGGCTGTGTCAAAGACCAGCCGCAGCACGTCGAAACTTTCGGGGATGCTGCGGCTGGTGTCCCTTGCCCCGCACACAGTCGCGCTCCGCCATATCTTTAGCGACGGCGGGTCGTCCAGGACGCTCGAGATCGCGCGCCAATAATTCTCTATGAACCCGGAAATCCGACAAGCCCTGCAGGACGGTGAAAAGCTGGGCCTGCGCTATGCGCTTCAGATACCGCAAACGGCCGCCACCGGCAGTGGATCGCGCTCGGGCCGACGAGCCGGGAGTTCCA
Organism: uncultured Verrucomicrobiae bacterium; assembly: GCA_963845665.1. Lineage (GTDB taxonomy): Bacteria > Verrucomicrobiota > Verrucomicrobiia > Limisphaerales > UBA11358 > UBA11358. The sequence continues at coordinate 3,082,892 of CAWJTA010000002.1, read as the reverse complement.
TTGATTTTCAGGACTATCGCGATTACCAGCCCGGCGACGATTTGCGTTTCATCGACTGGGGCATCTACGCGCGCCCCGATCGCCTCACCATAAAGTTGTATCGCGAAGAAGTTGCGCCGCATCTCGACCTCATCCTCGATGGTTCGCGTTCGATGGGCCTGGAACAAAGCCGGAAGGCGGAGGCCGCCGCCCTGCTCGCCGCCCTGCTGGCCACCTCCGCCGCCAACGCCCAGTGCAGCCAGGCGGTCTGGCTTTCCGGCGAAGGTTTTCAGCGCGTGCCCAACGACTTTCTCTCGCCATCGGCCTGGGCCAAATTGGCGTGGGAGAGCGCTCGCACACCGCATCAGTCCATGGAAATCATGCCGCCAAAATTTCGCAGGCTCGGCGTGCGCGTGCTGGTCAGTGATTTGCTCTGGCCGGGCGAACCTCTTCCGCTGCTGCGGCGCTTGCGCGAAGGTGCGGCGGCATTGTTCGTCGTCCAACTGCTCGCCGCGTCCGATGCCGCTCCTCCCGAACATGGCAACCTCCGGCTCGTAGATAGCGAAACCGGCGAGGAAAGCGAAATCTACATTGACTCGGTCATTGCCAAACAATACGCGTCCAACCTGGCCATGCTGCAGCAATCCTGGTCGGACGCCTGCCGCCAATGCGGCGCGCAAATGACGACATTGATCGCTGAAAATTTGGAACATTCACTCAGCGAACTGGAGTCCATCCAGTTGCTGGCTCCGGCATGATTCCGCTGCTGACTTATCCATTGGCCCTGATTGCGCTGGCCACCGTCCCCGCCCTGGCCGCCATTTATATTTTGCGGAATCGCTTTCGCCGCCGCCAGGTTTCCAGCCTCGTTCTCTGGCGTTTCCATGTTCAATCCAAGGCCGGCGGCGCCAAAATCCACCGCCTCCAGTTACCCTTGCTGTTTTTTCTCGAATTGCTCGCGCTGCTGCTGCTCATCGCCGCCGCCACCGGCCCTCGCTGGAAACTGCCGCAATCCTCCCGCCCGCTCATCGTCGTGCTCAACGATGGGTTTTCCATGCGCGCCGCCCAGGATGGAGTCTCTTCGCAGGACCGCGCCAAAGAATTCCTGGAGCAACTTTTCCGCCGCCAACCGCCGCCGTTCACGCGGTTGATTCTAGCGGGCACGGAGCCTCGCTCGCTGGGTTCAACCGCAACGCGCTGGACCGAAGTCAATAATCTCCTGTCCCAATGGAAATGCTGGTCTCCCGACTCGGCAATGGATTCGGCAATTACCCTTGCTTCCGAAATCGGCGGAGGACAGGCAAACATTTTGGTACTCACCGATCGCAAACCGGTTGATGAAAAGATTTCCAATCCGCGGCTCGAATGGCAGGCATTTGGCCGGCCGCTTGATAATTTTGCGATTATCAACGCATCACGCACCGCCTTTGGCGACCAGGACCGTTGCCTGATCGAAATCGCCAATGACTCGGACTCCACGCATTCGACACATTTGCTCGTGAGCGGCACAGGCAACTCGCCTGCCGAAATCTCACTTGGCCCCCGCCAAACCCAGCGGCTGGTCTTTAATGTTCCTTCCACGGCGCCTTCGCTTCACGCCACGCTCGATCCCGACGCTCTCGCCGCCGACAACGAAATCGAATTGCTGCCGCCCATTCGCAAACGCGTGCGCGTCGAGGTCGCCCTCACGAACAAAGATCTCTCAGCGATGGTCAATCGGGCGCTCGATGCGACCGGTTTTCGCGCCGCCCTCGAGCAAAATCCAGAGCTGGTCATCCACGCTGACGATTCGCCAGTGGGCAGCAACACCTGGGACGTGACATGGTCCACGCTCGCCGCGACCAACGCCTACACCGGTCCGTTCATCGTGGACAATTCGCATCCGCTCGCCGAAGGCATCACTCTGGACGGCGCCATTTGGGCCGCGGCCGCTGCGGCAAATGCTCCCGGCGACACACCCGTCATCCTCGCTGGAAACGTGCCTTTGTTGTCCGAGCGTGCGGACATCATCGGACGGCGTCACATTACGTTGAACCTCAATCCTTCACTCTCCACAGTCGAGGACACTCCTGATTGGCCGATTTTGTTTTGGGATATTCTCTCCTGGCGCATTTCTGAAATGCCCGGCCTAAAGGACAGCAATGCCCGTCTGGGAACGGAAATTATTCTGAAAACCGACGGCCAACCCATCGCCATCACCCAGCCTGACGGCGCGCAAATTTCCTTTCCAAAAGTCGCCGATCAAATTGCCATCGACACGCCCATGCCCGGCATATATTCCGTAGCGATGGGTTCCGTAACGAATCAATTCTCGGTAAACACCCTGGCCGCTGACGAATCGGATTTGTCCCATTGCGCCAGCGGCCAATGGGGCAACTGGAGCGATGACCCGGGCCAACGGCTCGCCGAAACTTCCGCCGTCTGGATTTTTGGCCTCCTCGCCCTGGCATTTCTCACCAGCCACATGTACCTGGTGGCGGCCGCGCGAGGCACAAGCTGATATGAGTAAAATCTTCCGTTCGATATGGCACGGGACCGCGCGTAATGGAATGTACACGGTACAACGTCCGATTACGCTCGTTGCGCCGCGGCGCTACGTCCCTACTGACAGCTGATATGCCCACCTTCTTCCAACCGATTTGGGTCCTGCTGTTCATCCCGCTCGCTGCGGCGTGCTTTGCATGGCCGCTGCCAAACCGGCTGCTGAATGCTTTGCGAATTGCCGTTTTTGTGCTGATTGTGTTTGCCCTGGCGCAACTTGCCATTCGCTTGCCCGACCGCGCGGGCACGGTCATCGTGGTTGCCGATCGCAGCGAATCCATGCCCATCGATTCAGATGCCGCCGAAAAGGAGATCATTGCATTGCTGCACAATTCCATTGGGCCGCGAGATCAGTTGGGTGTCGTTGCCTTTGGCCGCGAGGCGGCGGTGGAACAGGCGCCGGAACGCGGTGAATTCGGCGGGTTCGCCGCCAATGTCGGCCTTGATCATTCCAGTTTAGACGACGGCGTTCAGGCCGCTCTCGAATTAATTCCGCCCGATGGCGGCGGCCGCATCCTCGTGCTTTCGGACGGCAAATGGACCGGCAAAGACCCCGCCGCCGCTGCTGCCCGCACCGCCGGACGCGGCGTGGCCGTGGATTACCGTCTCATCACCCGCCCGCAGGTGGACGACACTGCCATCCAGAGTTTTAACACGCCGCAATCGGTTTTGCCCGGCGAAGCCTTTCTCCTGAGCGCCTGGGTGTCCTCACCGGTGGACCAGCAAATCACGTATCAACTGCGCCGCAATAACGAGATCATTTCTGCCGGCCAAAAATCGGTGCCGCAGGGATTGTCACGACTTATGTTTCGCGACCGCGCTACGACTGCGGGCGTCAACGAGTATACCCTGACAGTTCAGGGCGCGAAGGATGATCCGGTTCCCGAAAACAATACCGCCCGCGCGCTCGTGGGTGTCGAGGGCGCGCGCCCGGTCCTCGTTGTGTCATCGGCGGGCGAATATTCCGGCCTTGTCAATCTCCTGCGCCGCGGCCATGTGGATGTCGTTGGTAAAACGCCGGAGCAATGCAACTGGTCTCTTGAAGACGTCTCTCAAAATTCGGCTGTCATCCTGGAAAATGTTCCGGCCGGGGACATCGGCATGCAGGGCATGGAAACTCTCGCCGCATGGGTCGAACAGACCGGCAGCGGGCTTGCCATGACCGGGGGCCAAAAATCCTACGGACCCGGCGGCTATTTCAAATCGCCACTCGAGCGTGTCATGCCCGTTTCCATGGAAATGCGCAAGGAAGCCCGCAAGATGAGTGTGGCCGTAGTCGTGGCCCTGGACCGTTCCGGCAGCATGGCCATGCCCGCCGGCGGCGGACGGGAAAAAATTGACCTGGCTGACCTCGGCACCGTCCAGGTCCTCGACCTGCTTTCGCCCATGGACGAATTCGGCGTCTTCGCCGTGGACACCACAGCGCACGAAATCGTTCCCCTCGATACCGTCGAACACAACGCCGGCTATCGCGGAAAAATTCTCTCAATAGATTCTGAAGGCGGCGGCATCTACATCTACGAAGCCCTGGTTGCGTCAGCCAAAATGATTTCATCCGCCAAATCGCAAACTAAACATATCATTCTTTTTTCGGACGCTTCGGATGCCGAACAATCCGCGCATTACCAGGACATCGTCGCAAAACTTCGCGAAGCGGGCGTGACCGTAAGCGTGGTCGGCCTGGGCACGGCGCACGACTGCGACGCCGCCATGCTCAGAGACCTGGCTCGCCGGGGCGGCGGCGATTGTTATTTCAGTGATAATCCGGATGAAATTCCGCGCATCTTTGCCCAGGACACCTTCACCATCGCGCGCAGCACGTTTGTGGATAAACTCGCGCCGTTTGGCATTACCGCCGGCTATTCGCTGCTGGGCGTACCGCCCGCCGGATCGCCGCCTTCGCTCGGCGGATACAACCTCTGTTACCTGCGTCCCGAAGCCAACCTCGCCGCAGTGACGCATGATGAATACAAAGCGCCCGTGGTCGCGTCCTGGAACGCGGGCAACGGGCGCGTCCTTTGTTATTTGGGCGAGGCCGACGGAAAATACAGCGGCAATTTTGCCAAATGGGACCAAGCCGGCGAATTTTATTCCACACTGGCGCGCTGGATCGCGGGGAAAAATCAACCGCTTCCCGATGACATGTTGCTCACGCAGGAAATTCGCGACGGCGATTGTTTCGTGGAACTGCACCTGGACCCCAGCCGCAAGGCCGACCCTTTTGCAAATTTGCCCCGCGTGGATGTCCTGCACGGATTACCCGGAGCTGCGCCGGGGAAAGAGACGGTGTCGTTGCAATGGAAAAACGCCGATCTTCTTGAGGCGGACATTCCGATCGAAGGCCAGGAAACCGTGTTAAATACCGTCGAAATATCCGGCCAAAAACCGGTCACCTTGCCTCCCATTTGCCTGCCGTATTCCCCCGAATTTGCGCCCGACGAACCCGGCCGCGGTGCGACCGCCCTGGCGCAAATCGCTACAACCACCGGCGGCAAGGAACGCGTCGAGATTCCAAAAATCTGGAGCGAACTGCCAGTCCGCTCACGTTACGTCAGCCTCGCGCCATGGCTGCTCGACATTGCTGCTTTCCTCTTTCTTCTCGAAATCCTTGAACGCCGCGCCGGCTGGCTTTCAAAATTGGCTCGGGTTAAGACCGCCGCCCACGCCAAAACTATAACCACAGGCCCGGAATCCGAACCATCCGTACCCACGCCAAAAGCAGCGCCCCATCCTGTCGCAAAAACATTCAAAACGCCTGCGACCGTTCCGGTTGCCACCACAGCGAATGCTCCTCAAACAAAACCGGTCTCTGCCAAATCTTCCGATGACGACGGCTCAACGCTCGCCGCCATGCGAAAAGCGCGCGACAGGGCGAAGCGGAAGAAGGAGTGATGAAGTGTAAACCGGTAAGGCCTGCGTTACGTAACCCAGGCGTCCACGCCCCGCGGGATGGCCACCCATTCGTCTGCCGGACTCCAGTCAACAACATCCCGGCCGCCGATGACTACTTTAGTATAATTCTCAATGAATTCGATACCACGCGGTTCGTGGATTCCGGGCCGTTTGTCTGGCCGCACACGTAAAACTCACACGTCGCTTGCACAGAGTATTCTCCCGGAACAAGTCTCTTTCCTTCAATGTCGTCGTTTGGTCCGAATGACAAAGGCCATCCATAATCTTTGTTCGGCAGGAGAGCGTATAAGCCAGAGCCAGTGTGAAGCAACAGCCTATTGTAATCCGAACGCATCAAAGAAAAGTGATACGCATCTCCGTTTCTGTTGGTTATGGATAAAAATGTACCGTCCTCTTCTCTCTTGGCAATCGAAACGCTTGACGTGTTAATTGTCGCCAGTAAACCCACACCGTCGTTCAACCTAAAGACGTTTGTGTTTGCGTCAACGCTGATCACAAACGCCAAATTCGTCCACGTATCCTCGGTTGGCGCGGCCTGCGCCGTTACGAACATGGCGGGATATAATGCGAGTATAAAAAAGGGAATGAAGGATCTGGTTTTCATTGATAGTTCAACTCATTCGGGGTGCCAGGTAAATACAGCAGTGTTCGTAGCGTTCCAGAACCATTGTGAACGGGTCAGGGATGAATATCGGTATATTTTTCTCTCCAAGCGTTTGCATATTGTTCGTGCAGGCGCGCGCACCGCTTTCAGGCGATTTTGGCGGTGGGATGGTCATTTCCTTTTGCGCAACGGGCCCGCCCTCAACGGTAAGCCTTATTCGGATACGGCGGGTGTGGCGGCGGATTGGGCACAGGATGAAGTTTAAGTTGCTGTTGGAGATATTCTATAGCGGTGTCCAATTGCGCGTCATGGCCTTCGAAGGTGGCGTGTGGCAGGTTGTCCACGACAATGTCCGGGTCAACGCCGTGGCCTTCGATCAGCCATTCCTTGCCTTGTGGTCCGTAGACGCCGTATTCCGCCGCGGAGGCGATACCTTTGTCTTCCAGCCAGTTGTCGAAACTAAGCCAGATCTCGCCGCCCCAGGTGCGTGTGCCAATCACCTTGCCGAGGCCCAGCCGCTTGAATCCTTCGGAAAAAGCCTCGCCGTCGGAAGCGGTGTGTTCGTCGCACAACAAAACCATTTGCCCGCGGAAGGCGTATTGCATGTTCCAGGTCGGATTGCCGACGCGTGGCTGCCAGTAAAACCACGCTTTGCGCAGCAGTTTTTCAAGAATCCAACTGTCAATGTTGCCGCCGTGGTTGTGCCGCACGTCAATGATGAGTCCTTTGCGGTCAAATACGGGATAAAATTGCCGCGCCCAGGCGTCAATGTCCTCGGCTCCCATCGCCTGCAAATGGACATAGCCGATCTCGCCATTGCCCAGTTTCTCAACTTCCTGGCGGCGGGTGTATTCCCATTCGTCGTAGCGCAGGTCGCCTGCGTCGGCGGGGCCGATGGGATTGACAATGACCTCGTGAGATTTCGCCTTGCCCGGCGATTTAACACTGAGCAGCACCTGGCGGCCAGCCTGATTGCGCAACAGTTCCGATGGTTGCTCGACCGTGGCGAGGGAGGCGCCGTTGATTGACAACAGGATGTCCCCGTCCTCCAGGTCCACACCGGGTTTGGCGAGCGGCGAAATCATCGATGGATAATCCGGGTCCGATTGGTAAATGTGTTGAATGCGGTAGCCGCCATCAGCCGGGTCGGGCTCGAGTCGCGCGCCCAGCGACGCTGGGTTAATGTTTTCCGGCCCCTCGCGCATGTCACCGCCGACCACGAAGATGTGCAACGAGGACAACTCACCGACCATTTCGCCGATAAGGTCGCTCAATTCCTCGCGGTCGGTCACGCGGTCGACCAGGGGAAGATACTTGTCACGCATGGCCGGCCAGTCCACGCCGTTCATGTGCGGGTCGTAAAAGTAATCGCGCATCAGCCGCCAAGAGGCCAGAAACATCTGCCGCCATTCCGCGCGCGGATCCAGCGGAAACGTCCACGCCTTCAAATCCACGTTTTTGTCCAGAGTCGCCGGCGGACCCGCATCGGCCGCCACGATGTAAAAATCGTCGCCTTTGTGGATCAGGATTTTTTTTCGGTCCAGGGAAAGTTCGTAATCGCCGGCATCGTTGGCAAACACTTTGGGCTTCACGTCCTTGTTTGTGATGTCCAGCGTCATCATGTTGTCTTTGGCTGAGGAACCGGTGCCAGAGGCCACCCAATAAAGCTGTTTTTCGCCGACGGTCAGGTTTGAATAATTGCCCGGCGGCACCGGCACCGCCTGGGTGCGCTGCTGAAGACCTTGCAAATCAATCACGACGGCAGGCGGCTGGTTGGTCTTTTTGGATTTGTCTGATTTTTCTGATGATTTGGTTTCATCACCGGCGGAATGCAATTCATCGGCTGGAGTAAATGGCGAACGACCGCCTTTGACGAGTGAAACCAGATAAATCTGAACCGCTTCGTTAAAGAATGGTTCCGGCTCGTAAGAGCCCCAGGGGCTGGAAACCAGGGACGACAAATGGCGCTCGGACAGGAAGTACATCCATTTGCCGTCGGCGCTCCAGGCCGGGCTGTAACTGTTCACGCGGTCATCCGTGAGGGCCGTGGTCGTTTCGTCCTTGAGATGAAATAACCAGATTTGCGTATACTGATTGTCCGCCGTGGCCACGTAGGCCAGCCACTGGCTGTCCGGCGACCAGCGCAGGTCGGAGAATCTATCGTTTTTCGACACGGCTATTTGGCGGGTCTTGTGGGTCTTGAGATTAAAGAGCCACAACACCTGATTTTTGTCCTGATACGCGATCCATTTGCCGTCCGGCGATGGGGTTCCGTCGAAGCGAAATATTTTTCCATCGTCGGTCAATTGTTTGATGTCGCCGACGCCGTTGGCGGGAATCTGATTAAATTCGAGTTCGCCAGTGCCGTCCGAGAGGGCCACCAGCGATTTGCCATCCGGCATGAAATTGGCCTGGCGGTAACGCACATCCTGGCCGCGGGTCGCGTCCACGAAACGGCCCTGCTCGGCCGGCGCGACAAACACCTCCCCGCGCGCAGTCAACACGATGCGGTCGCCGTCCGGCGAAAGATGGGCCGTGGTCAGGTAATCCATTGGATTGGAAATCCATTTTTCGCGTTCCTGGTCGAAATCGGACGTTAACTGGATAGGAATCACCGAGTCCTTGCCGGAAGCGATGTCATACAGATACAAATCCGCGCCGAGTGAATAAACGATGTGTCCGTCGGAAAGCGACGCGTTTTTCACGTCCCAATCGTCGTGTTTGGTGAGCTGATGCAGATCGCCACCGTTAGTATTCATGGACCAGAGGTTCATCGTGCCGTCACGGTCGGACACAAAATAGATGCGCCCCTGCCACCACATCGGGTTCTTGCTGGTTCCTGTAAAATCAGCGGTCAGCGACGTCGCTTCCGGTCCGCCCAATACGAATTTCCACAAATTCTGAATGTACCCGCCACGGTAACGTTTGGTATGGCTGCCTTGAAAGGGTTGCCGGGTAAAGAAAAGCATCGTGCCGTCAGGTGAGAAAACACCATCACTGGCCTGGCTGAGCGGCAGAGGCGCAGTCACGCCGGTTTTCGGATCCGCCTCGGCCAGTTGCCAGTCAGGCAGTGTGGAAAAGTGCCGTGTTTCGTAGAGGATTTTCCCATCCGGCGTCCAGCCGACGACCATCGCGTTCGCGCCTTCGTAGGTCTGTCGCACCGGCAACCCTCCGTCTATGGGCATGGTATAGACTTCCTGCGGCCCTTCGTACTCAGCCGAAAAAGCGATGGTCTTGCCATCGGACGAAATGGCCGCGTGCGTTTCCTCGCCCGGATGCGTCGTCAACCGCTCGGCCACGCCGCCATGAATGTCGACCCGCCACAGATCGTCCTCGGCGGTAAACACGACAGTGTCGCCGCGAACGGCCGGAAAACGATAGTAACCGCGTGGCGCGCCACCTTCCTGGCCAGCATGTGCGGTAACGCTGACGCAAACCGATACGAAAAGGGCGCAAATAATTTTTGGGGTGTTCATCCTATGTTTTTTTACACAGCAACCACAACCGTAACGGTTGTTCGTCGCCTGGTATAAACTAATTTGTTTTCGTGATTCTCTTCACGCCGAAAGGATTGGCAAGCTATTTTGCAGTGACAAAAATTTTTCGATGATGGAGAGCATTTGCGGCATGTACGTAACGCTCGCGCCGGGGGCGCGCGCGTGGCGGAGCGGGAGCTCCGCCCTACCGATGAAGGCGATTGGTGGATCTTTCCTCGTGCGCTAAGGCTAAGTCGTTGGCCATCAGGAGTATTGCAGACACTGGAACCTTTTTGGATTCTTCTTGAGTTTCTCAGAGAATCTTATACAATGGCCGTGGTTCCAGGAAACTGGAAGTTCATGAAGTAGCCGGCAGGGACATTACTGAGCGTCAGAGGTTCACCCGATGTCCGCGCCTAAAGGAAACTGAAGCGCAGAATATTCCGTTCGCGGGCTCGCCTATGCCCGCACCCTCCTTCGCTGAAGCTACGGAGGGCAGGCAGGCAAATTGTTATGAAATCAATACGCATCCTCTTACTAACGTGGGCATTGTCTTTCCTGGCGACATTTGGGGCAGCTGGGCAAATGACATTTGTTGGCACCAATGCTCCCGGCGCCGGCACCAATTACACTTTCAACATCCCCGCGGGCGTGACCAATTTATCGCTGCTGGTTTCAAACAGTTCGACGACCTATGCTAACCTGTTCTTAACACCCGGCGGTACACCCGCCACGAACAACTTCACCTACGTCTCCCGATTGGTGGGCATGACCAACCAAATTGACCTCGAACTGCCGCAATGTGTGACCGGGAGCTATGGGTTGTTAGTTTCGACACCCGCCGGCTCGACGACTGATCCCTTTACTGTAATGCTCACCACGAACCGGCCGGACATTCGGTCCGCGACCTACCCTGCCCTCAAACCATTGGCGTTTTCCACTACTGGCGCCATTACCAATACCGGGGCCGGCGTGTGGAATTATTTCCAGGTGGATGTTCCGTCGAATCTGCTGACGGGCTGGCGCGTTGTCCTGAACTGCACCAATGCGAATCCGCCGGGTTTGTATATCAAGCGGAACCAGTTGCCGAGTACCGGAACCTACGACCAGGCCATCGGTCCCGGGCAGGCGCTCGACACGATTATTTTCACGAGCGTGCAGGCAACAAATTCGACCTACTTCATCGGCGTGTATTCCGGTACTACGGCAAACACCAACCACTACGTCCTGACCACAGAATTGGCTTCGATTACGGCGTTGACGTGGGACCCGGGTGCGCAGGATGTGGGCAGTCCGCAGACCTATACCAATGGGAGCGCCAGCGGCGGCGATTATTATTTCTCCATCAACACACAGACGACGGCAAATCAGGTTTGGCGGACGGTGCTGAACGTATTTAGCAATCAAGCGAGCCTGTATCTCCTGCAAGGCAGTTTGCCTTCGACTTCTTACTACAATTATTCATCCACATTGACTGGATCGAACGGATTTGTCCTGGCCCAACCTCAGCAATTTCAGTCGGGCCAGACCTGGTATATCGATGTCCACGCGCAGCCTGGCGCGCAATGGACGCTGCTCACGGGCCAGGCGTACGTACAACCGCTACCTGCCCTGGCGGCGGACAGCAGCAGCGGCGCCACGGCGACCATTGGCGGTGAAGGCATTCGATTCTTTTCCACGACGATTTCGTCGAACACGCTTGCGTGGCGATTGTGGCTCAATGGTTTGAACAACCAAATGTACGTGAAACAGACGGCTGCGCCGGTGCCCTACAATACGGCTACGTATGATTTGACACAGCCGGGCCAAATGCTGGTGGTGCCGACCTATCTTAACGTCGGCAGCCAGTATTTTGTGAGCGTGGTGGGCAATCCCGGACTAACGGTGCCGCTCGATTCGCGGCAACAGGGTGTCACGAATTTGGCCTTTGGCGGAGTTACGAACGTAACGGTAGCGGCCGGGGGATATGGCTACATGACCTATGTAGTGCAAGTGCCTGTGCAGCAAATTGCGTGGCAAATCAACGTCACCCCCATTTCCGGCAATGCCAACCTGGCAGTGCGGGAAAACAACGTGCCCAATGAGTTTGTGAACGATGCCTTCTCAGAACCACCGGCGGGCGTGGGCGCGAGCGTAAGCCTGGTTCCATCGACGCTGAGCAACGGGACATTTTATCTCACGGTATACGGGACAGGTCCATATTCCATCACGCTCACCAACGGCCAACCCGTCATCACTCCCGTGGATTACGTCTTTCAAGTCACGAACGACGCGCCGAATCGGGTGGGCTGGAGGTATTATACAGTGACGAATACTGCCGAACAGTTGGGTTCGCTGGGATGGGAACTGGATTTGTCCAATCAAGTGCCCGGGTCGCTGATTGCGATCCGCCGCAACGCGGTGCCGGGGCAATGGAATTACCGGAACAATCCATATGACAGCTACAGTTACTCGACCCTGGGCTACATGGATTTGTCCAGCACCTATGGATTCCTGCAGCAACCGGGTCATCCGGCGGACGTTTGGTATATTGGTGTTTACACGCCGACTGCGGCACTGGGAAGTTTTGTGCTCACCGGCAACGAGCTCACAGGCACGTCGGTGAGTTTCGACGGCTCGGGCAATACCTTTAGCATCACCAATCAGCCCTCGCAAAAGGATCAATACTTTGTGATTAACGTTCCGACAGGCGTTTTGGGCTGGGATTTGCGGCTGACGAACGTGACGAGCGGCAATCCCGGAATGATTATCTGCCGAGACGAATTGCCCCCGGGGAATGGCGGCGGCTGGTCGCCGTCGTATAACTCTTCCTGGCCCAGCGAATACGATTGGAGCGTCAGTTATGATTGGACGGGTTTCGCCTATGATCCGACGAACATATTCACCAGCGGGAGCTACGGTTACAGCATTGGCCAGGTGTTCGCCGATGGCATGGGTAATCCTCTCTCACCGGGAACATATTACGTCGAGGTCTATGATTACTCGGGATCGGCGAACCTGAGCTACACGGTGTGGAGTCGCGGCATCGGCACTAATTACAGCATACCGGTCACGTCGCTGACGTTCAGCAACGGCACCGCCAACTTCAGCGGTCTCAATCCGCGCGAAGCGTCCTATTATGCCGTCAGTGTGCCGACCAACACAACCAGTTGGCAGGTGGAACTGGATACCAATGTCGGGCAAAGCATTCTGCTGATCCAGAATGGCGCACTGCCTGATTCAATGCCAAACAACAACGTCGCCTGGGGCCTCTCGGGCGGCCGTGTAATGGCCAAAACGGGCGACCAGCAATATTTGATGATGCCCTATTCGTCTTCCGCTCCTTCCAACATCGTGGCAGGCACCTACTATTTGGCAGTGGTGAGCGAAGGGCAAAATCCAGGCGGCAACGTCATCGGCACCAATTACAGCAGTTTCACGCTCCATAGCTGGGGACCGATTACGGTCACCAACCTTGGCACCGTTGATCCGAGCGGCGTGACCGATTTGGTTGTGACAAACGCCAATTGTCCGGCCGGACAATTCAGTTCGTACAGTTTCACTGTGCCACCTAACACCCTCGCCCTGGAAGTGTTCCTGACCAATACCACCGGCTCTCCTTACATGTTACTGCGTCCCGATGGCTGGCTCCCGGGCGGCAACGACGGTTATGGCAACGACGGCGGCCTGGGCTATAACTGGAATAGTTCCAGCCTCATCAATATCGCCAGCCCCACCGCAACCAATTACACCCTCATGGTGCAGGCCGACCAGGCCGGCGGCAACGCTGGTTTCACCGTGCGTGTCCACGCGATCGGTCCCATCGCGGTGCCCTTTGACGGCGGCATGGCCTCGGTCACCAACCAGGCGAACAACGTCTGGCAGTATTTCACAGTTAACGTACCGGCCAATGCCCTGGGCTGGGACTTGCGGCTCACCAATGTGACCAGCGGCAATCCGCAAATGTATATTTGCAGTCAAACGCCGCCCCCCGGACAGGGCGGTTTCTCATTCAACTACTCTACGTCGTGGCCCAGCAATTATGACGTGACTGTGGGTTATGACTGGACGGGATTGGTGTATAATCCAACAAACATTTACACGGCAAACAACTACGCGTACAGCTACGGCCGGGTGTTCGCTGTTGGCATGGGTAATCCATTGTCGCCCGGGCTCTATTATGTAGGCGTCTACAATTACACCGGCCCAAGCAATCTGAGCTATACGGTGTGGAGTCGTGGCATCGGTACCAATTACAGCATACCGGTCACGTCGTTGGCGTTCACCAACGGCACTGCCATCGTCAGCGGCCTCAATCCGCGCGAAGCGTCCTATTACGCCATCAGTGTGCCCACCAACACAACCAGTTGGCAGGTGGAATTGGATACGAATGTGGGCCAAAGCATTCTGGTGATGCAGAAGAGCTGCCTGACTTATTCCAGTCCCAACAACAACGTCGCCTGGGGTCTTTCGGGCGGCCGCGTGATGGCCAAAACGGGCGACCAGCAATATTTGATGATGCCCTATTCGTCTTCCGCTCCTTCCAACATCGTGGCAGGCACCTACTATTTGGCAGTGGTGAGCGAAGGACAAAATCCGGGCGGCAACGTCATCGGCACCAATTACAGCAGTTTCACTCTCCATAGCTGGGGACCAATCACGGTCACCAACCTTGGCACCGTTGACCCCAGCGGCGTGACCGATTTGGTCGTGACAAACACCAATTGTCCGGCCGGACAATTCAGTTCGTACAGTTTCACTGTGCCACCTAACACCCTTGCCCTGGAAGTGTTCCTGACCAATACCACCGGCTCTCCTTACATGTTACTGCGTCCCGATGGCTGGCTCCCGGGCGGCAACGACGGTTATGGCAACGACGGCGGCCTGGGCTATAACTGGAATAGTTCCAGCCTCATCAATATCGCCAGCCCCACCGCAACCAATTACACCCTCATGGTGCAGGCCGACCAGGCCGGCGGCAACGCTGGTTTCACCGTACGTGTCCACGCGATCGGCCCGATAGCACTGCCCTTCGACGGCGGCATGGCCACGGTCGCCAACCAGGCGAACAACGTCTGGCAGTATTTCACAGTTAACGTGCCGGCCAATGCCCTGGGCTGGGACTTGCGGCTCACCAATGTGATCAGCGGCAATCCGCAAATGTATATTTGCAGTCAAACGCCGCCCCCCGGACAGGGCGGTTTCTCATTCAACTACTCTACGTCGTGGCCCAGCAATTATGACGTGGCTGTGGGTTATGACTGGACGGGATTGGTGTATAATCCAACAAACATTTACACGGCAAACAACTACGCGTACAGCTACGGCCGGGTGTTCGCTGTTGGCATGGGTAATCCATTGTCGCCCGGGCTCTATTATGTAGGCGTCTACAATTACACCGGCCCAAGCAATCTGAGCTATACGGTGTGGAGTCGTGGCATCGGTACCAATTACAGCATACCGGTCACGTCGTTGGCGTTCACCAACGGCACTGCCATCGTCAGCGGCCTCAATCCGCGCGAAGCGTCCTATTACGCCGTAAGTGTGCCGTCCAATACGCCGAACTGGCAGGTGGAGGTTTCGAACATCGTGGGCCAAAGCATGCTCGTCATGCAGAGAGGCGCCCTGCCCTATTCCAGTCCAAACAACGGCTCCGCGTGGAGCCTTTCGGGGGGCCGGGTGATGAATATCCCTGGCAACCAACAATATTTACAACTGCCGCAAAGCGGGGCGACCAACATTTTCGGCGGCACGTATTATCTCGCCGTGGCAAGCGAGGGCCAGAATCCAGGTGGCAATGTCATTGGCAGCAACTTCTGCTCGTTTGCCGTCACCAGCTTCGGACAAGCCGTCGTTACCAACCTTGGCCCGACGACCCTGGCTGATATTTATGTCACAAACGCATTGCAAGGCGGGCAGAATGGACTCTACGAATTCAGCATTCCCAACGGCCCAGCCGCCGTGGAAGTGCGCCTGGATAACGTGACCGGGGGCCCCTACATGACCCTGTCCACCGGTACAAATCTGCCCGAGCCGGAATACGGTTATGGAAACGACGGTGGCGGGGGCTCCAGCTGGGCGTCGCCCACGATTATCACGCTGCCGAATCCCAGCGTCACCAATTACGCCCTGACGGTCCAGGCTTCGGACTACGTCAGCGGCACCTACTTGAACGCGAATTACACGCTTCACATTCGGGAGATGCCAACGCCCAATTTGATTTTCGATCCCAGCCTGAACACGGTTACCGCCAGCAACATCGCCACCGGCACTCTGCTCAACGGCCAGAGCGCGTATTATCAGGTTACCGTTCCCAGCACACTGAACGGCCAGCCGGTGATCGGCTGGAACTTAAACGTGGCGGAAACCACCGGCAGCCCAAGAATTCGCGTCCGTCCCGGTTTGCTTCCAGATAATCTGAGCAGCACCGACGGCACATCTCCCTGGAATACCAGCCAGGCCACCATTGTGCCGCCGTACCTGACTCCGGGCGTCTGGTACGTGGAAGTCAATGCCTCCGGCATCACCAGCTACACGCTAACCAGCAGTGCCCTGGCACTCAAGCGTCCTGCCTGGACCATGCAGCCCGTGGGCGGCTCCGTTACCACAACGGGCTTGCCACCGGCCGGTCCCTTGTTTGCGGACACCGGCGTGGACACCAACGGAAATCCGATTGCCGGCGATCAAGGGACTGATCTTGCTCAGGGGGCGTTTGATTATTACGCCATAATCGTGCCCACCAACAATACGGGTGTTCTGCGCACGCGCCTGGATGCGATCAGCGGAAATCCCAATCTCTACATTCGCGCCGGCGGCGTGCCGACCCTCAGCCATTACCAATATGGCGGTTATGGCAATACGCTCTATGACCGCACGCTGAATGCCAGCGGCGGAAGCGAATACGGCAACTGGGCGCCTTTCAACGGCCGCTATGAAGCCGCGCTGACCAACGGCATTTGGTACTTCGCCGTCCAGGCCGCGGGCGGCTCCAACGTAAGGTATCGGTTGCGCATGGACACGGGAAATATCACCAACCTTGTGCTCAACGGCGGCAGTACGACCAACCAGCAAATGGTGGCGGGCGATTATCTTTATTACGCGGTGCAAATTCCTACGAATGCGCCAGTGAATTGGAACATTACCTACAGTGTCCAACTCGGCAACGTGGTCGGCTATATCCGCGATCGCGTGCCACCGGGACAGGGCACCACAGCGACGGATTACCGCGATTGGAACTACGACGACAAAAATGAAGGCCCATATCCGCAGTTTACGTCACCGGGTACTTACACCCTGACGTGTCCGCCATTGCGTCCGGGCAATACCTACTATATTGGTTTCCGCGCAGTGGCTGATTCCACATTTGCCATTAACTGGAATACAAACGGGGGCGCCATCATCATTTACACCAACGTCATTCCATTCTACCACGGCTACACCAGCACCACGATTCCCGCGTACGGAGTAATGGGGTATCGCTTCGACGTGCCGGGCAATGCGGTGCGCATGAACCTTATTGCCACAAACGCCGCGGGCGTTTGGCTGTATCTCGAGCAGGGTGCCCCTCCAACCTTGACATACAATGACAACTGGTATTCCAGCGGCTACGCCAATCCTTCGTTGACCGAATATCTCCAGACGCCTTTCACCTGGCCCTGGCAAGCCGGCTACTCGTACTTCCTGGGGGTCACCAATACGACGGGAACGGCGCAACCAGTCACGATCGTATTGAATGGCGAGGGCCCCGGCGCGGGTACGTTCGGATTCCTCGGCGTGCATCATCGCTCCAATGGTACTACGGAACTGGACGAAAACGTAGTGCCCGGTTTGGACTATCAACTGCAGTCGGTTACCAACCTGATTAATGCCACGAATTGGACGATCATCACGTCGTTTACGCCGCCCTCCAGTCCCTACACGAACGTGGACAACACCACACCGGTAATGCCGGTCCGATTCTATCGGTTGATTGAACAGTAGTGCGTTGAGGCCCGAATTTTACAATAGGCCCAAAAGCGGAAAATTGAATCCCGGCAGCAGGTCTGGCCTGCCGGGATCCATTCGACGATCACACTAACGCGGTCTCTCCATCTTTGGGCGGTTCTGGATTGGGCTTGGGACTAGACGTTTGGAGTCCTGCATGCTTCGTGGCCACAATCTTATGCACCGAATACATTAATACGATCGTTATGAGCATGGCAGCTGCGACGACATAACCCAGGAGGCTATAGCCTTCCAACTTCCCGGTGCTGGTTTGGACAACGACCAGGCCGGCCATTCCAGACCCAAGTGCACCCGCCAATTGTTGCACCGAAGAGTTGACCGACATGAATGCGCCGCGGTCCTTCATATCGGGCACGGCAGAAATAAGCGCGGACGTGGAAACCATCCGCGCGGAGATGCCCAAAAACAGCAGCACGTTGACGAGTATAACCAGGTAGAGTGGCGTGATTCCCAGGTGGCAGTAAATGGTAACCATAATCATCCCCAGGATGGTCCCAAAACAGAAGACGGGAAATTTGCCGACAGAATCACTGAGCCGTCCCAACACTGGGCCGGCGATAATCGAACTAATGCCTGTTACGAGGTAAATCATGGGAAGATCCCGCATGGAAATGCCGACATTATTGACCAGGAAAGTTGAACCGAAAGGCATCAACATGAAACCGCCCGCCGACAGCAGGACCGTTGCGGCGAATCCTCGTAAATAAACCGGCAGGGTCACGGTTTTGAACAGGTGCAAAAATGCGTTTCGATCATTTTTGACCTTTAAATGAGCATCGACCGGTTTTAGTCCGAGCATAATCACAACACCGACGGCAGCTCCGATGCCGGCGATCATCAGGAATGGGGCGTGCCATCCCCACAAGTTTGAAAGATAAAGCCCGATCGGCAATCCCATGATCTGGCTGGCGGCGAAAGCCGTCTGAACGATGCCCATGACACGTCCACGCAATTCCAAAGGAAACAAATCCGCCGCGATGGCCATCGCGATGGACCCTATGACGCCGCCGAACAAGCCGGTGACAACGCGGGCCGCGAGCAGGAATGGATAGCTGCCGGCCATTCCGCAGAGGGCGGTTCCGAGGATAAATCCTCCATAGAAAAAGATCAGCAGTTTCTTGCGGTCGAATTTATCCGCGAAACCGGCCGTCAGAAACCCTGACACGCTTGCGCTAAACGCGTAAGCGGAGACAAGCAAACCAAATTGCGACGTCGCCACGTGCAGTTCGGGCAATACAATGGCGCCAAGTGGCGAAAGAATTAGAAAATCCAAAATGACCGTGAATTGGATAAAGGCCAAAACGGCGATGACAAATTTCTGGTAGGAAGTCAATTTCATGGGAATCCAAATCAAATAAACAAATTCAAGGTTTGAGCGCTTTTAGAACGAGTTGCAGCGTCTGTTCGAGAACTCGCTCGTCCAGGACGAATTCCTGCGTGCCCGGCACACTTTTGCGGTGAATGTGAAATTTTACCAACTGATACAACGGCGCAAACGCCATGGACCAAAACACGGGCACTGGAACTGAAACCAGTTGATTGCGGCTGATGGCATTGGCAACGAAGGTTTGCATCATGTTCCGGAATTTGCCGCCCGTGGCGGCGAAGGCGCGCTCGTGCAGCGGGGAGAATCGAATTTGCTCCATAAAATGCATCTCCACCGGTTTTTTGAGGAAGTAGCGGGCGCGATTGATCCATTGAATGCGCAATCCCTCGTCAAAATCCATTTCCGGATCGAATCCCTTCAGCGACTCTTCGAACATTTCAGCGCTGACTTTTTCATAGATTTTCAGGATCAGGTCCTCGCGATCCTTGAAATAGATGTAAATTGTGGCCGGCGACACCCCGGCGGCCCGCGCCAGTTTGTGGATGCTCAATCCATCAAACCCGTGCCTGACGATCATGGCCATCGCGTTCCGGCGGACGGCCTGTTCTTTATGGAGGTCCTTTACCCTCACACATTATAAATAAACGAACGTTCATTTATTTTCAAGGGGAATTTCTGCGAATCATTGAAATCATGAATCGGAGCCGTCCTGATCAGGATGACGCGAAGGGGTCACGAAGGGGTCAGAGATGAACATTGGCATATTGCGCTCCTGCGGAGCTTTCCTGACGGCCACTCAACCGAAAACAGCGAAGAACTTCGTTGCTAATTAATTTGTGCATGAACGTAACGCTCGCGCCGGTGGCGCGCGCGTGGCGGAGCGGGAGCTCCGCCCTACCGCTTCCTGGATACCGGGTTTTGGGATCGGTGCCGGGATATTGAATCGGCCATGACCACAACCATTACCATAACATTTTCTTGTCTTCTGAATTAATGCAAGTGAGAATTTTACTTTTCAATCGTTTTTGTTTGACATTATTTAAAATTTAAAATATATACTTTGACTTTCGATCAACCTGAGGCTGCTAAAACATAGATTATGAAGAAAAAGCTGATCGCATCGCTCGCGGGCGTTTGCCTGTTTATCACCCCCACCCTGCTCAATGCGCAACTTAACATCAGTGCCGAAATTGGCGGCGTCCCGACTTTCGGCGGTGCGACGCTGTTGAATTTCGATGGCGCCCTGCCGTCAAATTTGACCCTGAACAATGCGTATCAGGTCTCAGGGTTCAACGGCAGTGTCATTTATGTGCAACCTTATTTCTCCGGCGCAACGGGGCCCTATTTTGGTGAATCGCTCGCACCCACGAATGGCGCGGATGCCACGCCCTATATTGCCGTTTACGGCGGCGGCACGGCCACTTTCACTTTTTCAACGCCACAGAGCAATTTCGGGCTTCTTTGGGGCTCCATCGGTACCGGCGACAGTCTTAGTTTTTACGACAGCGCGAACAACCTGATCGGCATCGCTTCGCCAACAAATTTCCTGCCCGC
The DNA here is from genome assembly GCA_963845665.1 of uncultured Verrucomicrobiae bacterium. GTDB lineage: Bacteria > Verrucomicrobiota > Verrucomicrobiia > Limisphaerales > UBA11358 > UBA11358. Next base: position 3,062,515 of record CAWJTA010000002.1, on the reverse strand, counting down.
GAATGCGGATATCGGGGCCTGGGGTGAGGATGGCACTTATTATGTCAACATTAACTCGACGACTCCATTTTCAACGGTCGTCGCCACCACTGACAGCAATTCATTTGAATTTGATGATGTGGCTTTTGCGACTCCGGAACCGGCCAGTTGCGGTTTAGCTGTTGTTGGGCTTGGAATTCTTGGCCTCATGCGCCGGAAAGAAAGCGCATCGTGACAGTTTCGCGTCAGTTTTTTCCTGAAGTATCCCCCGGGCATTGAACGCCTGAAGGCGGCCGACCCGCCGGCCGGCTCTCCTCGCGATGAGTCACCGAGTCGACGCCTTCGATTGAAGGAATGGCACGCTCCCGGGCAATGCGCGATGCAGCGGGACGGCTTGATTCCTTCAATTCCCTGGACACTCGGGCGAAGGGCAATTTGATGGAAAATGTGGCGCCTTTTCCCTTGCCGAGACTGGCCGCGTGAATGGAGCCATCGTGCAATTCGACCAGTTTGCGGGAGATTGCCAACCCCAGGCCCAAACCGCCCAGGCAATGGGAGCCCTGTGAATATGCCTGAAAGATGTTTCTAATCTCATCAGGTGCCATTCCGATTCCGGTATCTGTTATCCTGATGAGGAGTTGCTTGTCGATTGTCTCCGTTTCAAGGGCGATTTGGCCGCCAACTTTGGTAAATTTCACGGCGTTTCTGAGGATATTCCAAAAAATCTGCTGAAGCCGGACGGGATCGGCATCAACGTGATGATGTATTGCCTGAAAATGCATCTTGAGAAAGATTTCCTTTTGCACCAATTCATTTTCCACTATCGCAACAGCCTTTTGAAGAGCGGCATGAACGTCCACGATACACAGTTTCAGGGCGAGCTTTCGGCGCGAGATGCGGGTCAAGTCGAGCAAATCGTCTATGAGACAAGCCTGCACCTCGATGTTATCGCAAATGGTATCGAAATTCTTTCGTATTTCCGCAGGCAGATCGCGGTTACCGGCACCGTGGCTGGCCAGCAACAGCACAGGATTTAGCGGAATGCGCAGTTCATGCGAAAGCGCAGCCAGGAATTCATCCTTGGCACGGCTCTCCGCCTTTTCCCGCCTAAGTTTTTTTGCCAGTCTTCTCTCCTTACGTGTACTCATGGTCATCCTGCATGGCGTCCAAAGGTTGCTCGGATGCCTTACGCCGCTGTCGCGGTAAATCTGTTTGCCCGGGATATCGATCAACACCTCGGTTTTCGAATCTCAATTTATCAGGCGAGATTCCGGCAAAAAAAGGCCAATGATTAAAAAACTTTCAAGCAAAGGCCACGGTTGAAGCTCGAGCAGTTTTTTATAAGGTTGGCATTGCGTCGGGCGCGATCGATCAGAATCCGGCGCATCGCCTTTGCGGCGGCCCGAAAGAAATGGGAATGGTTATTGAAATTGATCAAATAAAAATTACCGGCGAAGTGTTTGCATCTTCGCCGGCAAGTGATAGAAATCAACCGAATCGATTCAATTAAACAGAAGCATCGGCGGCCTGTCGGATGACTTCAGCCACTTCATCCGGCTTCGAAACGTAGATGGCATGGCTGCCGGGCACTTCGGTTACGTGCGCTTTCGCGCGTCCGGCCATGGCCCGTTGGGCCGGAGGGGGAATCATCTTGTCTTCCGTGGCAACCAGATAGTAACTGGGTTTGTTCTTCCAGGCCGGTTCGGTAACGGCGCCTGAGAGGGCCTCAACGCCCCAGGGAACTTGAGAGTCGGCCATGAACGATGCCGTGTCCTCTTCAACGTCCGCGGCGAAGGAAGCGGCGAATTTGGCGCGGTCGAGGAAGAGGTAACCGTCTTTGGGCGGTAAAATCGGCGGTACGGGCGCGCCGGGAGGGGGGTTCGAAATGAGAGAGGCCACCGATTCTCCCTTATCAGGCGCGAAGGCAGTGATGTAAACCAGGCTCGAAACCTTCGGATGATTTCCCGCCTCCGTGATGACCACGCCGCCATACGAGTGGCCGACGAGAACGACGTCACCGTTCAGGCTATCGATCGCGGCTTTTGTAGTGGCAACGTCGTCGCCCAGGGATTTGGTGGCATTCTGAACCACAAGGACGTCATATCCCTTGTTCCTGAGACTGTTATAAACGCCCGCCCATCCGGAACCGTCCACGAAACCGCCGTGAACAAGGACAATGGCTTTGCTGGATTTGGCGCTGCCGGCGTTTCCTTTGTTCTGCTGCTGATTAGATTTCTGTGTGTTCATAACGTTTGCCTTTGTCTTCTTTATTTTGTTTTTGTTTCGTTGGCGCGTGCCAACCTTGATGCGAACATAGCAGCGCTATTTAAAGGCGCCCAATACTACGTTTTTCTAGCGGCAATGCTTTTTAGGAATACCACTCGCAGCTTCCCATCAACCGTTGGCCAGACGGGGGCGTGCGAACTGTTCCGCCCGCTGTACGGCGGTGGCGGCGCTACTTGCGGAGAGCGCCGTCCCGACCACCTAGGTTCCAGGATCGCCCCCGCCCTGCCCCCCGGGGGAGGGAGAATTATCAGCCGATGGTTGGACAGGTTGAACGCCGAAAGAAGCTTGAACGGCCAGGGCGCGAATTAGTTAGAGCGGACTCATTTCCGCTACTACGCAAAAGGGGTAGAATCCAATCGCAAATTGCGTCCCGTCTTTTTTTTGTTCATGATTTTCCCATGACGCAAGCCGAAGCCCAAAAACGACACTCGCAATTGGCCGGAGAAATGCGGCGGCACGACCATGCCTATTACGTCGAAGCCAGGCCTTTGATTTCCGACCGCGAATATGACCGGCTTTATCATGAGCTGTTGGACCTGGAAAAGGCCTTTCCTGAATTGGTCACAGCCGATTCTCCGAGCCAACGCGTCAGCGGCGAACCGCTCAAGGAGTTTCGGCCTGTCCGGCATCTGCTGCCGATGCTGAGCCTGGACAATACGTATTCGCAGGATGAGGTCCGCGATTTTGTGAAGCGCGTGCAAAAACTTCTGCCCGACGAAACACTGGATTGGGCTGTGGAACCTAAAGTCGATGGCGTGGCGATGAGTCTGCGCTATGAAAACGGCGGGCTGACGATTGGAGCGACGCGCGGGGATGGCGCAACGGGCGATGACATCACCACCAACATCAGAACCGTCCGCAGCGTGCCACTGCACCTCCGCAAACGGGAGACCGCCGCCAAATCCGGACAAACCACTCTATTCGAAGGCGAAGGCGACGGCGTTCCGTCATTGCTCGAAGTCCGGGGTGAAGTTTATTTGACCAAGACTGGGTTCAAAAAACTAAATACCGACCGCGCGGCGGCGGGCGAGGAGACGTTTGCAAATCCGCGAAATGCGGCGGCGGGTTCGCTCAAGCAACTGGACCCCCGCATCGTCGCAAAGCGCCCGCTGGACGTGGTGGTCTACGGCCTGGGAAAGATTGAAAGCGGCGGCAATTATCCGCAGGCGCACACGGAAGTTTTGGAGTGGCTCAAGACGCTTGGTTTCAAAACACCGGAAAAAATATGGCACTGCTTTTCTCTGGAAGAACTGATTGACGCCATCAATGACCTCGACAAAATCCGGCACGATTTTCCATATGAAACGGACGGAGCGGTTATCAAACTGAATTCGTTTGCGCAACGCGAGCGCGCGGGATTTACCTCAAAGGCGCCGCGCTGGGCTATTGCCTACAAGTACGCGGCCGAGCAGGCGCAAACCAAACTGCGCGATATCACCATCCAGGTGGGCCGCACCGGCGCGCTCACACCGGTGGCCGAACTCGAGCCGGTTTTTCTCGCGGGCAGCACGATCGGCCGCGCCACACTGCATAACGAGGACGAAATTAAACGCAGAGACATTCGTATTGGCGACACAGTGATTATCGAAAAGGCGGGTGAAGTGATCCCGGCTGTGGTTGGGGTTGTCGAAGCCAAACGTCCGCACGACGCCGCCCCTTTTGATTTTGCGAAGCATATCAACAACAAGTGCCCGGTTTGCGGCAGTCCCATTTCGCGGGACCCAAAATACGTCGTGTGGCGCTGCGAAAACCTTCAATGTCCGGCGCAGGCGACACGGCGTCTGGAATTTTTTACCATGCGCGGCGCGCTGGACATCGAAAGCATCGGCGGCATCGTGGCGGACAAACTGGTTGAGCGCGGATTGGTGCGTGAACCGCTGGATTTATTTTTGCTGAAAGTGGACCCATTGGCGACGCTGAACCTGGGCAATGAAGAGGCACCGCGGGTATTCGGCGAAAAAAACGCGACCAAAGCCGTGCACGCGATTGAGCGGGCCAAAACGTTTCCACTGTCACGGTGGCTGTTTGGCCTGGCGATTCCCGATGTGGGTAAAACGACGGCGCGTGACCTGGCCGTGTTCCACGACACGATCGAAGATGTCGCGCAATCGCCGCTGCTCAAAGGCGTTTTGGATTACCACGAGAAAACATCGAACGTTTCCGCCGTGCGCCGCGAAGATCCGGCGCGCCACGAAAACCTTAAACGCGAAATTGGGGAAATTGCCAAACACCTGATTGATGCCAATTTTGCCGCTCCATCGAAGAGCAAAGCTGAAAAGGAGTCGGGCATCGTCACCAAGGTTGGCCAGGTTGTGGCCAAGAGCGTTTTGGATTTCTTTTCGAGCGACAACGGAAAACGGATTTTGCGGCGCATGAAGGAACTGGGAATTCATCCGGCGAGCGAAAAAGTTTCGGCGAAGAAAACGGCCGCATTGCCGTTCGCCGGGAAGACGTTTGTGTTAACCGGCACACTGCCTGGCATGACGCGCGAAGATGCCTCGGCGAAAATTGAGTCGTTGGGAGGCAAAGTGAGCGGGAGCGTGAGCGGAAATACAGATTTCGTCCTGGCGGGTGAAGAGGCAGGGTCAAAACTGGATAAGGCGGAAAAGTTGGGTGTGAAAATTATTGGGGAGAAAGAGTTTTTGGAAATGCTTCGCGGCGTTGAAGCGTGACTCGTGAAGCGTTGAAGCGGTCGCGGCCCGGGAGCGCATTGGCCGGACTAAACTGACCGTGCGATTTGGACGGCGAGCCGCAAATTGGCCAGAGCGGACTTATGTCCGCTGCTACGGGAAGAGGCCGCGGATAGTTTTAGCTTCGCGCACGCGCTGGATGCCGGCGGCCAGCGCCGCCATGCGCATGGAGATTTTTCGGTCGCGACTGCTCTTCAATATCCGGTCGTAGGCCTGATCCAGAATTTGGTAGAGCTTTTGCATCACCTCGGTTTCGGTCCAAAAGAAACTTTGAAGGTCCTGCACCCATTCGAAGTAGGAAACAATAACGCCGCCGGAATTGCAGAGAATGTCCGGCAAAATACAAATGTCGTCGCGCTGAGCGAGGATGGCATCGGCGTCCGGAGTGGTCGGGCCGTTTGCGGCTTCAGCGAGAATGCGGCATTTGATTTGTCCGGCATTTTTTCCCGTGATTTGACGCTCCATCGCGGCCGGCACGAGGACGTCACATGGCGTCAGTAAGAGGTCCTGGTTGGAAACTGCATCCGCTTCCGGGAAACCTTTAACGGTTCGATTTTCGGCGACGTGCTTCGCGAGTTTTTGCAGGTCAAGTCCTCGCGGGTTTACGACGCCACCATAAACGTCACTGACGGCGATGATTTTTGCGCCGTAGTTTTCCAGAGACTGGGCGGTGACGGAACCGACGTTACCAAAGCCCTGGACGACGGCAGTTGCGCCTTTGAGGTCCATGCCTATGGTATCCGCCGCGCGGGCGATGAGGTATGCCACGCCGCGTCCGGTAGCGTCGCGACGGCCCAATGAGCCGCCGAGCGAGACGGGCTTGCCGGTGACAATGCTGGGCACGGAATAGCCGGCGTGCATGGAATAGGTGTCCATGACCCAGGCCATTGTTTGTTCGTCCGTGCCCATGTCGGGGGCCATGATATCCACTTGCGGCCCGATGAACGGAATCATCTCCTGAGTATAGCGGCGGGTGAGGCGTTCGACTTCATGAGGCGACATGCGATGGGGATCGCAGGCGATACCGCCTTTGGCGCCGCCATAGGGAAGGCCGGCCAGCGCGCATTTCCAGCTCATCCACATGGCCAATGCAGCGACTTCGCCGAGGGTGACTTCCGGGTGATAGCGCAAGCCGCCTTTGGTTGGGCCGAGGGTCAAATGATGTTGGACGCGAAAGCCGCTATAAACGTGGGTGGAACCGTCCTCAAGACTGACCGGAATGGAGACAATCATGGCGCGCTTGGGAAATTTCAGGCGCGGGCGTTCGGATTCGGGGATTTGGAGATGGTCGGCGACCTGGTCAAATTGGCGGCACGCCATTTGGAATGTTGGGTGATCGTAGGCATCCATGGCGGAAGTTTAGTGCACACAATAGGGGCGGCAATTTATTTGTGTTGCCGTTTCCCGGAAACAATCGCGCATTGATTCCACCTGGACGTCTCGAGGGGCGGCTTCGCAACTGACAAACGGCGTCCCTTATGTTAATGGAGGGAGATGGATGATATCGACCCGCCGTACCAGACACAGTCAAATGAAGGCCGTGCCCGCGTTGTTGATGAATCGGGAAGAGTGGTGCTCGACTGCGGCGACCCGGCGAGCGCCGAACAATATGCCGCCCTGCTCAACCAGGCATTCCAGCGAGGATTCAAAGCGGGGTTTCGTATTGGACGCGGTGGAAAAGCGAAGAACAGCGTTTAGTCACGAGGCTCAATCATATTTTCGGATTCATTTTTTCTTCCACCAAACTAATTAGCGGAATATTTGTTTGACAGAGCCTCAGCGGAAATTCAGTATTCGATTACCGACGATGACAGGCCGCACAGAAACTGTTTCAGATGGCGCGAGATATCGGCGGACACTCTGAAACCATCGCCGACAAACTAAATTGATTGAAGGAAAATTATGAGCAATCAAGCATGGCTGGGCACCGTATCCAACGACAAGTACCTTTACGATCTAGTCCTGCCCGGCAGCCACGATGCCGGAGTGTATCGCGATACTGTAGTCATTGGAGGAACTCCGCCGTCAGGCGGGAAGGCCGGGCCTGACGCGCCCACATTCAAGGACGTCAAGGTCAAGACTCCGGGCGTGAGCGACAATATGGTCCGGTGCCAGAGCATGAGCATCGCAAACCAGGCTATGGCCGGATCACGTTTTTTTGATTGTCGCGTGTACCTTCGTTCCTTTCCACTGAAAAAAACTGTGAACGGAAAAACCGTTGACAAGCAAAAGGTACCAACGCTGGGGCACTTTGCTGTCGATACGAAGTCGGGAATGGGCGGCGGCTATGGCGGATCGCTGGTCACAGTCATCAGAGACGCCATTTCGTTCGTTCGATCCAATTCCAGCGAATTTATCATCCTGCGCTTTTCACATACCAAATGTACGGATGAGGTGGGGAATGTGTTGAAGGACATCTACGACAGCCACGACAACGCAGACTACATCTTCACGGGGGACGTGAACATTGCGCAGGCGCGCGTCGCCAACTTGCGAGGGAAGGTCGTTATGGTCTTTGACAGCAAATTCAACAAGCAACGCGTGCAGTCATACCAAGTCAAGAAAACGCTCCAGAGGTTCCGCAGCGTGGAGTATAAGGAGGGGGGCGGACTGGGTGCCAAAGGCATGCACCTTTTTACGAAGTACAAAGGAGGGAACGCGGGCAATGGTCTCTGCACCTGCGGCTCATTTGCGGATTCGGATGACGTCAAAGTGGTCGCTTCTGAATCGCTAAAGGCTGCAAAGGGGCATCGAGACCACGCTAGAGACCATCTTTGCTTTGTGTATTGGCAATTGACCGGCGGCGTATTTCGTGAAAAGAACGTGGAAGGCATGACCAAGAACCCGGAAACCGGCACTCACGGGCAGATGTTGAGTTTTATTGAGGACTTGCTCAAGGAGTGCGGTAACCGCCTTCCGAACGTCATTTCGCACGACTTTGTCACGGAACAGTCGTGCGACCCGATCATTCGTCTGAATCACGACCGCAGCCTGGCGAGCGTTGCCGCGCAAAAGCGGATTGGTTCGGCCGCGAAGTCCAGATTGACGGCATAAAAGCCGGCGCCGGGTAGTGACTTCATTAAATCACTACCCCACCAACAATCCCAGCTTTGCCAGGCTCGCCAGGCTGGTCTCCAATTGCCCAGGCAGCAGCTCAAGGGCTGTTTGGAGTTCGACAGAAGATTTTCCCTCGTAGTAAACCGGCATCGAGCCGGCTTTCACCGATTCGCCAAGTTCTTTCAGCAATGCTGCACGGTCCCGCGTCCCATCCAACAACCCCAAAACCCCGCGCCCCAGCGGGTCTTCGATCTTCAATGGCAGATGGCGAAATGACGAGACATTGGGCCCATGGCGGACCTGCCAGCGTGCCAACGGGCTGGCCACGGGCCGTTCTGAGACTTCCGTTACAAAAGTCGAGGGATAAGAGTGCAGATCAACAAAACCGACGGCGTAGCAGCGAACCAAAAAATCCGCGAGATCGCGCCGGTCAGAGTCGAGGCTTGCTTCGTCGCGACCGGCGCGTTCACGGGCTGTGTTCAGCAATTCGCTGAAAGGCACGCGCCGCGGCCAGACCTGGCCTAAAACGGCCAGCGCCGATTTGAGCATGGGGTGGCTGGTACCGATGACCGACTCGCCTCGTTTAAACTCCTCCATGCCCGGCGTGGCCGGACTTGCATCCGGGTTCACCGGCCGCACGTCCGCAGCGGCAAACAGGGTGCAGGCGCGTTCAGGTTTCAATTCCTGGTCCCGGCGGCGGCCCTTGTGGCAAAGCAGCGTTTGGCGAAACGCGCGGCCAACGACAAAGTCCATGTACTGTTCGTGCGCGACACGGTTCATGTTTTCCATTTTCTGCAGGACGCGGACGCCTTCTTCGTTGAGATCGCCGGGAAGCATGTCTTTGACATCCGCCTCGGCGAGATATTCGAGTTGATGGCCGGCGGCAGCCTTCACAAACTCGTGAAAATAGAGCGGCCGATATGCGGGGCCAAGTTCGTCGTGATAAAAGCCCGCGCCGGAGCGCTTTTCGAGGCGCTCAGAAAGATGCCGAAGCACGTCCTGCCAAAGGCCGGATCTGGATTGGCCCTCGGCAAGGAATTTGAGAAGGGCGCGGGCCTGCCGAACTTGTTCGGCCGGCTCGGACAATTGATCGACATGAAACAGCGTCATGCCCCGCATCAGGTCGCGCAAATGAGATCCCGGATAGGCGTTGTAACTGACAAAAGCGACGCCATTTTCCGAGAGATGCTCACGGCAAATCCCCAGAATTTTTTCGCGCACCGCCTCCGGCACCCAGGAATACAATCCATGCGCGATGATATAATCAAATACGCCAATGTCCCCTGGCATTTCCAGAATATTCATTTGCCGCAGCGAGATGTTTTTTAAACCCAGTGCCGCAATCGCCTCCTGGCCGCCGCGGACCGGCTCAATGGCCAGATCAACTCCAAGGAATTCACTGTCTGGCAACGTGCAGGCCATCGTAATCAAATTGTTGCCGTCGCCGCAGCCCAGTTCGAGCACCCGCGCGCGCTCGATGCGCGCGGGCTGCAAACCAAATAGAGTGGCAACAGTGGCAAGGCGGTCAGGATGTGTTTGCACATACACCGCGCTGGGATAGGCGAATTTATCGTATTCAGAAACCGTGGCCTCGTGCATAAGAAGCGTCGAGGTTACCGCATTTGCGCCTGTATGAATAGAAAAGATTCGGCGACGAGGACGAGCATGAGCATGAGGATGAGGTTGCAGAAATGTTGCTGGACAGCCCCAAAAAATCCGGCACCCTCATGGCAAAACAGGCACAGATTATGATCAATGCAGAAGAATTACTGAAACCCATCTCCGAGGAAAAACCATGCGGCGAAGATCTTTCCTATGACGCCGGATTTCAAGAGTTGGAAGTCCTGATAAAAGGCAAGCCTGAGACGCAATTTTCGGCGGCCGAAGAACCGGACTGGAAATTGTTGCGCGAGCGCTGCCTCGAATTATGGGAGCGTTCGAAAGACCTGCGGGTGGCCACGACGCTTTCATTGGCGGTTCTCAAGATGGACGGATTGCCGGCATTTCGTGAAAGTCTGGCGCTTGTCAAGGGAATGCTCGAAGGATACTGGGACACCTGTTATCCATTGCTGGACCCAAGCGACGGCAACGACCCAACGCAACGAGTCAACATCATCGCCGCGCTGGCCACACCCGTCGCCACCTATGGCGACCCGATGCGCCTGCTCGAACGGTTGCGGCAGGCGCCGCTGACCGATTCTCCACAGATGGGCCGGTTGGGCCTCTTTGACATTGCCAATAGCGAAGCCGGAGCAGCCGGTGGCGACGGGCAGTCTGCGCTAACCCCCGCTCAAATTGAAGCGGCCTTTCGGGACACCAATCCCGAAACGCTCCAGAAATTCAACCAGGCGGTGACCGATTCTATTCAATTGGTAAAAGACCTGGATAAATTTCTCACGGACAAAGTGGGCGCGGACAAAGCGCCGGACCTGACCGAACTGCCAAAGCAACTAATAGAGATTCGGAAGCGCCTGGCTCCTTATACTGGCGGAGCGGCAGGCGATGGCGTCCAGGCGGATGGGGAGGCAGCCGTAACCGCCGGGGTCACGCCGGCTGCTGCCCAGGCGATTTCCGGCGAAGTCCAGTCCCGCAAGGACGTCATTAAAATTTTGGAAAAAGTCCGCGAGTACTACCAGCGCCACGAACCAACGAGTCCTGTGCCGTATCTTCTGCAGCGAGCCCAGCGCTGGGCGGAAATGGACTTCATGCAGATCATTGGCGACCTGACGCCGGATTCCATCGGGGAGATTCAAAAGGTGACAGGGGACAAGCCAAAACAGGAATAAAACAGGACAAAAGAGTGTTGACAACAATCTACTCAGGCGAGACACTCATGGTAACGGCATGAATTGAAAGTCCGTACAGGCTCAATTCTCGGATTCTAACGATCAATACGGCATGAATTTGCCTAAACAATAATAAGCCTATGGCCAAAGCGAGCAGTCAGAAATTCATCAATCGCAACCGCGCTCCCCGTGTTCAAATCGAATATGATGTCGAACTTTATGGAGCGCAGAAAAAAATCGAACTTCCCTTCGTCATGGGCGTCATGGCCGACCTTTCCGGCAAACCGGCTGACCCGCTGGCGCCGGTGGCCGATCGCAAGTTTTTGGAAATTGACGTGGACAATTTTGACGAGCGGATGAAGTCATGCAAACCGCGCGTAGCCTTCCAGGTCCCCAATACCCTCACTGGCGAAGGCAACATGAACGTGGAATTGACGTTCCAAAGCATGGACGATTTTTCACCGGCCGCGGTGGCCCGCAAGGTGGATTCTTTGAACAAGCTTTTGACCGCGCGTACCGAGCTCTCCAACTTGCTGACCTATATGGACGGCAAAAGCGGAGCGGAGGATTTGATCGCCAAACTTTTGAACGATCAGGGATTGCTTAAATCACTTGCCTCGACGCCTAAACCCGAAGGCCAGGCTGAAAATAAATAACGGAGGAGACAATCTATGGCTGAAGCATCTACCCAACCCCAAGCCGAGGGCGCAGCAGCGTCAGCGGAGTTAAATGAATTTGACGCGCTCCTGTCCAAGGAGTTTAAACCCAAATCCGATGAACGAAAATCAGCGGTACAGACCGCTGTGCGAACGCTGGCCGAGCAGGCTCTTGGCGCCACCACCCTGGTCTCGGGCGATGCCATCAAGACGATTGAGTCAATCATCGCCGAAATTGACAAGAAACTGTCCGAGCAGATCAACAAGATCATTCATCACGAGGACTTCAGGAAACTGGAAGGCACGTGGCGCGGGCTGCACCATCTGGTGAACAATACCGAAACCGATGAGATGCTCAAGATCCGCGTGATCAACGTTTCGAAAAAGGAAGTCGGCAATACTATCAAAAAGTTCAAGGGCACCGCGTGGGACCAAAGCCCCTTGTTCAAAAAACTTTACGAAGATGAGTTTGGCACGCCTGGCGGCCAGCCTTACGGCTGTCTCATCGGCGACTATTATTTCGACCACTCCGCTCCCGACGTAGAAATTCTGGGCGGAATGGCCCAGATCGCAGCCGCGGCGCACGCGCCATTCATCACAGCATCCGCACCCGGGCTCATGGGCATGGATAGTTGGCAGGAATTAAGCAACCCGCGCGACCTGACAAAAATTTTCCAGACCGCAGAGTACGCGCCGTGGCGTTCCCTGCGGGATTCGGAAGACGCGCGTTATCTGGGTCTGACGATGCCGCGCTTTCTTTCGCGCATACCGTACGGTGCGAAAACCAATCCCGTGGAGGACTTCGAATTTGAGGAAGACACCGAAGGCGCGGACCATAACAAGTATGTCTGGTCCAATTCCGCGTATGCCATGGGAACGAACATTACGCGGTCGTTCAAGCAATGGGGCTGGTGCGCCCGAATCCGCGGAGCCGAAAGCGGCGGTATGGTGGAGGGATTGCCCGTCCATACCTTCCCGACCGACGACGGTGGTGTGGACATGAAGTGTCCCACCGAAATCGCCATTACTGATCGCCGTGAAGCGGAACTGGCCAAGAACGGGATGATGCCACTGTCGCACTGGAAGAACACCGATTACGCGGTATTCGTCGGCGCGCAGTCGCTGCAGAAGCCGGCAACGTACGATGATCCCGACGCGACGGCCAACGCGAATCTGGCGGCGCGCCTGCCGTATCTGTTTGCGACCTGCCGTTTCGCTCACTTTCTCAAGTGCATGGTCCGCGATAAAATCGGTGGTTTCAAGGAGCGCAGCGATATGGAGCAATGGCTTAATAGCTGGATCAAACAGTACTGCGTGGACAGCAGCACCGCTTCGGAAAATGACAAGGCCCGCCGGCCGCTGGCCGACGCCGAAGTCAAGGTGGAAGAGGTGCCTGGCAATCCGGGTTATTACAGTTCAAAGTTTTTCCTTCGGCCGCATTATCAGCTTGAGGGCCTGACAGTCTCATTGCGCCTTGTTTCCAAGTTGCCATCGGCCAAGGGAGGAAAGTGATCAACCAATGTAGTTAGGCTAGAGATACCAAACCAAAAACACAGCAACCAAACGAAGGAGATACCACTATGGCAGTTGACATGTTCATGAAGATTAGTACGCCAAACGTCACGGGCGAAGCCCAGGATAAAACGCACGCCAAAGAGGTTGACGTGTTGGCCTGGTCGTGGGGATTGTCCAATTCCGGCAATGCCCAGATGGGTGGCGGCGCCGGGGCCGGCAAAGTGAATTGTCAGGACCTCAGCTTCACCAAGTACGTTGATAGTTCCTCAGCCCCCCTCATGCTGGCCTGTTGTAAGGGCACACATTACGGTACGGCGCTGCTGACGGTCCGCAAGGCGGGCGATAAACCGTTGGAGTACCTGAAGATCACGCTCACGGAAGTGATGATAACGTCCATTTCGGACGGCGGCTCTGGCGGAGAAGACCGTTTGACTGAAAACATCTCGTTGAATTTCGCCAAAGTCCAGGTCGACTATACGCCCCAAAACAAGGACGGGTCAGCCGGAACGACAGTTACGATGAATTACGACTTTGCGCAAAACGTAAACGAGTAATGCCAACTGTGCCGGGTGCCGGTGCCTTGCCAGCCACATGCAATATGCGGCTGGCCTTAAGGTGTTTGGGTTCCTGGACTGCGAACTAAAATTAAATGAACGCTGAAGAACTCCTCCAGGCCGGGCGCGTGGAGGAGTCTTTGGCCAGTCTCCAGGACGGCGTGCGCAAAAATGCCGCGGATCCGCGGCTTCGCGTCTTCCTCTTCCAAACCCTCAGTGTCCTGGGCCAGTGGAAACGCGCCCTGAACCAGCTCGATGTTCTGGCGAACATGGGTTCGGACGAAATGATGCTGGCGCGGATTTTTCAGCCAGTGGTCCATTGCGAGTTGTTGCGCGAACAGGTTTTTGCAGGCAAACATACACCGATTGTGTTTGGCGAGCCGGAACCATGGATGAGCTGGCTTGTCCAGGCCAATGAACTGGTCGCCCAGGAAAAGTTCGGCCCGGCGAGCGAACTTCGCGAAAAGGCTTTCGAAGCGGCGCCGGCGTCGGCCGGCAAAATTAACGACAAGCCATTTGAATGGATTGCTGACTCCGATTCCAGGATGGGGCCGATGCTGGAAGCCGTTGTGGAAGGCCGCTATTATTGGATACCGTTTTGCCGGGTCAAACTCATCCACCTGGAACCGCCCGCTGATCTTCGAGACCTGGTCTGGACGCCCGTGCAGTTTGTTTGGACGAATGGCGGGGAAATGTCGGGGCATGTGCCCACCCGCTATCCGGCCACCGAGAAAACGAATGATGATCAGCTTCGCCTGGCGCGCAAGACAGAATGGATTGAATGTCCTGACGGCTACAGTTTGGGCCGTGGCCAGCGAATTCTGGCCACTGACGCCGGAGAATTTCCATTGCTCGAATGCCGGAAAATTGAATTCACGCCGGCAAGCTAGAACTATCACACCCGTTTAACCTGCAGAAGCCATGGCCGAATTGACTCCCCTTGAAAGACTTCAGCCGTGTCTGCTGGATCGCCTGACCGACGACGAACCGGAAAAGACTGAGGAGAGCCGCAACCAGCGCGTGATTTCCCAGGCCCGGTACAAACGCGGCGTTTTGCGTGATTTGGAATGGTTATTCGGCGCCAGTGCCCACCTGCCGGAAGAAGGCCGCCGGCAATTCAAGCTGAGCGATTATCCGGAGGCGTATCGTTCCGTCATCAACTTCGGAATGCGCCAGTTATGCGGCATGCTGGCGCCGAACATGGACGAATTGGAACGCGAACTGGCCGAAAGCGTCCGGGTGTTTGAACCACGGATTATCAACCACACGCTCACAGTCAAAGCCTCGGTCGAACGACATGTCGTCACGATCGAAATGTTTGGCGAACTGTGGGCCAACCCGGTTTCCGAAAAGCTGTTCATCAAGACCAGCATCGATTTGGAAAACGGTCAGTGCAGCCTGGGAGACGGCGGACATGGATGAACGTCTCCTGGAACATTACAACACCGAATTGCGCCATTTGCGGGAAATGGCGGGGGAGTTTGCGCGCGAGTTTCCGAAGATAGCCGGGCGCCTTGCGCTCGACAAGGATGGCAAGGAAATCTGTCCTGATCCGTACGTGGAACGGCTGCTGGAGGGTTTCGCGTATCTCGCGGCACGGATCCACCTGAAACTGGATGCCGAATTTCCCCGCTTCAGCCAATCGCTGCTGGAAACTATTTATCCCCATTATCTTTCACCCATTCCATCCATGGCCGTGGTCCGTTTTGAGCCGCAAGGCACTGATCCCGCGCTGGCGACAGGTGTTCCGATTCCGCGGGGCACAATTCTGCGCAGCAATTTGGGCAAGGGTGAACGGACGGCTTGCACATTTCAGACGGCCCATTCCGTCCGCCTCCTCCCGTTGCGAATTGCCGAAGTGCGCTATTTTACCCGGGACGTTGCCGAACTGGAGTTGCCCGCCGAGCTAAAGGTCAAAGCCGCCATCCGATTCCGCCTGGCAATAACAGCTGCGGTGCCGTTCAACGAAATCGCCGCCGCCCCGCTCCACATTTTTCTTCGAGGTGCGGATGAATTGCCGGCGATGATCTACGAACAAATCCTGGCTCATAAAACCGCGCTGGTCGTACAATCGCCGACCGAACGGGGCAAGACGCTGGCAGTGCTGCCGCCGGATAACATCCGCAGAGTGGGATTCTCGGAAGAGGAGTCGCTCCTGCCTCCGAGCCCTCGCAGTTTCGAAGGCTACCGGTTACTGCGGGAATACTTCGCCTTTTCTCAACGCTTTTTATTCTTGGGTCTGGATGGATTCAGCGATGCGATGCAGGAGATGCGTGGCGATCAGATGGACCTGATCATTCCGTTGAGTGAAGCGGATACGCGCCTCGAAAACCGCGTCACGTCGTCCTCGTTCGAACTGTTCTGCAGTCCCATCATCAATCTGTTTCCGAAACAGTTGGATCGAATTGATATCTCGGACAAATTCAGCGAATTTCATGTGGTGCCGGACCACAACCGTGCGCTGGATTTTGAAGTGTTCGAAATCCTGTCAGTCACGGGTTATGGCGCGGAAACCGGCGAGGAACAGGAGTTCCGGCCATTCTTTTTGGCGCGCGACACGGATGCAGAGGCGGGCGCGTTTTACACACTCAATCGGGTACCGCGCATGCTGACCGCAAAAGAGAAACAATTCGGCGCCCGCTCGACGTACGCAGGAACCGAGGTTTACCTCTCTCTGGTGGACGCAGCGTCCGCGCCGTATCGCACGGATCTGCGCCAATTGGGCATCAAAGCCCTGTGCACCAACCGCCATTTGCCGATCCAAATGGCCACAGGCCTCGGGGCGACAGATTTCACCATGGAAATCAACGCTCCGGTCGCCTCTATCCGATGCCTGAGCAATCCCACGGTCCCTCGTCCCTCGTGGGCCGAAGGGCGGTTTTCGTGGCGGCTGATCAGCCATCTTTCGCTCAATTACTTTTCATTGATCGATTCCAAAAACGGCGATGGCGTCGCCGCTATTCGTGAAATGCTTCGCCTCTATGCAGACGCCAAGGACAGGCAGACGCTCCGGCAGATTGAAGGCCTGATAAAAGTTCAATCGCAGCCGATTGTCCGGCGAATATCCAGCACCGGATCCATTGCCTTCGCGCGAGGATTGGAACTCACACTCACTTTCGACGAAAGCGCATTCGAGGGTACGGGGGCCTTTTTACTGGGGGCGGTGCTGGAACAATTTTTTGCGAAATATGTTTCGTTGAATTCCTTTACAGAAACCGTTGTGCGAACACAACAACGCGGAGAGATCATGCGATGGCAGACCCAAATAGGAAAGCGCCAGATTATTTGATAGCCGAACTGGCCAGAGAGCCGTTCGCTTTCAATTTTTTCAGTGCCGTGCGCCTGCTGGAAAACGCGCGTCGCGACTTGCCGCGTGTCGGCTGCTCATTGTCGCCGGCGCAGGACGCGGTGCGGTTTGGCCAGAAACCCTCGCTCGCGTTCGCGCCGTCCGCCCTGGAAAGCGTTGAGCCCAGGGAATCGGATGGCGGAGTAAAATTATTCGTTCGCTTTTTCGGACTGTTCGGGCCAAATGCTCCCCTGCCCCCCCACCTGACCGAGTACGCGTACGAGCGGGCGTTGCACCATGGGGACCGGACCCTCACTGCGTTCCTGGACATGTTTCATCATCGTCTGATTTCTTTCTTTTACCGGGCCTGGGCGGCGAACCAAAAAACGCTTGATCTGGACCGCGAAGACGATCGGCGGTTTTCCTTGTTCGTGGGCAGTTTGTTCGGCCTGGGCAGCGAAGCTCTACAAGGCCGTGATTCAATACAGGACTGGGCAAAATTGTATTTCGCAGGCCGGCTGGCGTGCCAGTCGCGATCAGCCGAGGGCCTCGAGGCGATTCTAACGGAATATTTTGGAGTCTCGGCCCAGGTTCAGAGTTTTGTCGGCCACTGGATGGACTTGCCCTCTGACAGCGTGTGTCAATTGGGCAAATCCTCCCAAACCGGAAGCCTTGGCCTCAATACCATCGTGGGATTGCGCATTTACGACGGCCAGCTCAAATTCCGGGTCCGCCTTGGCCCCATGAAATTCAAGGATTACGAGCGTTTGTTGCCCGGTCATACTTCCTTTGAACGGCTCCGCCAATGGGTGTTCAGCTATTGTGGTGACGAATTCTTTTGGGATGCGCAACTGGTGTTGGAAGCGGGAGAAGTTCCCGGCACGCAATTGGGAGCAGCCGGCCGGCTCGGCTGGACGACCTGGCTTAAGACCCAGCCGTTCAACCGCGATGCCGATGACCTGATTTTGATTCCATCTTAAAAACAAAAAACTCATTGTGAAGCCTGGTTATTTACATTAAAACACTTCCAACCCGGTATAAAATATGGCTGAGATTAAACGAACCACCCTTTTCGGAAAATTGAACAGCATTGGCTACAAGTCTATCGAAGGAGCCACCATCTTCTGCAAAATGCGCGGCAATCCTTACGTGGAAAGCATCCATTGGATTCACCAATTGCTCCAAAACCAGGATAGTGACCTGCACCGTATCTTCAGGCATTTCCAGGTGGATGGCTCGCGTCTGGCGGCAGACCTGATCTCAGCGCTCGACCGTCTCCCGCGCGGGGCTACCGCCATCGCCGATTTTTCTCCCGACATTCCCAACGCCATTGAGCGGGCATGGGTCTACGGGACACTGATGTTCGGAGAGTCTCAGGTCCGTACCGGCCACCTGATGGTCGGCTATCTTAACAGTGAATTGCGGCACAAGTTCGTGGCCGTGTCGCGCGAACTTGCCAAAATTAAACTCGAAACGCTCACGGACAGTTTTGCCCAAATTGTCGCCGGCTCGCCTGAAGACGCGCTACGGGCCAGTGACGGCTCCGGATTGTCCGCCGGCGCGGCTCCGGGAGAAACCAGCGGCGCCATCCCGCCCGCCGAGATGGGCAAACAAGAGGCGCTCAAACGGTTTACGACAGACCTTAACGAAAAAGCACGAAAAGGCGAAATTGATCCGATTATTGGCCGCGATGAGGAAATCCGGCAATGCGTCGACATTCTCATGCGCCGGCGCCAGAACAATCCCATCCTTACCGGAGAAGCGGGCGTGGGCAAGACGGCGGTCGTTGAAGGCCTCGTGCATCGGATTCTCGCCGGTGACGTGCCGCCGACGCTACGTGAAGTGACCGTTCGCGCGCTGGACGTGGGCTTGCTTCAGGCCGGCGCGAGCATGAAAGGCGAATTTGAACAACGTTTGCGGGGCGTTATAGACGAAGTCCAGGCTTCGCCGAAACCCATAATCCTTTTCATTGACGAAACCCATACCCTCATGGGCGCCGGAGGAGGCGGCGCGGGCGACGCAGCCAACCTGCTCAAACCCGCCCTGGCCCGCGGCACCTTGCGTACCATTGGCGCCACCACCTGGGATGAATACAAACGCCACATCGAGAAAGACCCGGCCCTCACCCGGCGTTTTCAAGTGGTCAAGGTGGAAGAACCAGGTGAAGATAAGTGTGTCCGTATGTTGCGCGCGGTGATGGTGCCTTTCGAGAAACATCACAAGGTGCAGGTGCTCGACGAGGCCATTGACGCCGCCGTACGCTTATCCCACCGCTACATTGCAGGCCGCCAGTTGCCGGATAAAGCGGTGAGCCTGGTTGACACCGCATCCGCTCGTGTGGCCGTGAGCCAGCACGCCGTGCCGCCGGAAGTGGATGATTGCCGTCGCCGCATTCAGGCGCTTCAAACCGAATCGGAAATTCTCAATCGCGAAAATGCCAGCGGCATGGATCACAAAGTTCGTTTGTCTGAAATCCAGGAAACGCTCGGCGCAGAAAAGGAAACACTTGCGGGTTTGGAAAAGCATTGGCATGAGGAAAAGGAATTGGTGGGCAAAATCCTCGATCTGCGCGCCAAACTGCGCGCGGCCGGTTCGACCATCGAGGCGGCGCCCAATAAAATGGAGCCCACCGACCCGAAACAGGCTATTACGGCCGAGGAACGGGAAAAATTGCTCGGCGAATTGAAACAGCTTCAGGAAAAGCTGAAGCAGTTCCAGGGCGAATCGCCGCTGATTTTTCCGAGTGTGGACGCCGGCGCCATTGCCAGCGTCGTGGCCGATTGGACGGGCATTCCCGTAGGCAACATGGTGAAAAACGAAATTGAACGCGTATTGGGCCTGGCGGACATCCTGGAAAATCGCGTCATTGGCCAGCGCCATGCGTTGGAAACGGTGGCCCGCCGCATCCAAACCAGTCGCGCGCGCCTGGACAATCCAAATCGGCCCGTCGGCGTGTTTATGCTCGTCGGGCCCAGCGGCACCGGCAAGACCGAAACGGCCCTGACATTGGCTGAGGCGCTGTACGGCGGCGAGCAAAACATGATTTCCATCAACATGAGCGAATTTCAGGAGGCGCACACGGTCAGTACGCTCAAAGGTTCGCCACCGGGTTACGTGGGATATGGCGAAGGTGGTGTGCTCACCGAGGCGGTGCGCCGCCGGCCTTACAGTGTCGTATTACTTGACGAAGTGGAAAAAGCGCACCACGACGTCCATGAAATTTTCTTCCAGGTTTTCGACAAAGGCTGGATGGAGGATGCCGAAGGCCGTTACATCGATTTCAAAAATACGATCATCATCCTTACCAGCAACGCCGCGCAGGATGTCATCATCAACATGTGCAAAGATCCCGAACTGATGCCCGACGCCGAGAGCATGGAAAAGGCGATGCGAACGCCGCTCACGAAAGTCTTTCCGGATGCATTGCTCAATCGCCTCGTTGTGGTGCCTTATTATCCGATCAGCAAGGAAGTCCTCCACCGCATCATCAAACTCAACCTGTCGAAGGTGGAAAAACGCGTGAAGGAAAACCACAAGGTGCCCTTCACCTACGACAACAGCGTACTGGACCTGATTGGCCAGCGCTGCACTGAACTTGAGCGCGGCGCCCGTATGGTGGACGCGCTGATTACCAACACCATGCTGCCGGAAATCGGGCGTGAATTCCTCGGGCGTCTGGCCAACGGCACACCCGCGCGCCGCGTGCATATAAACGCGGCCGACGGGCGTTTCACGTACGTTTTCGATTAAAATTCGTATCACAACACCTCATCCATTATGGCGACCCAAAAAAACCGGCAACTGTCGATTGACACTGAACTGGGGACCGACAAACTCCTGCTTCGGAGTTTTTCGATCCACGAGCAAATGGGCCGGCTGTTTCAGATGGAGGTGGAAATGGACAGCGACGACAGTGATATCAATTTCGAGGACATTGTAGGAACGAAGGCGACGGTGACGTTGACGATGCCAAGTGGGACGCCCCGCTACTTCAACGGCGTCGTGACCCGGTTCGTCCAGGAGCAACAGGGCAAGGTGCCAAGCTACCGCGCAACGTTGTCGCCCTGGCTGTGGCTGCTGACACGCACGGCCGACTGCCGGATTTTTCAAAACCTGACCTGCCCCCAAATTATTGAACAGATTTTCAAGGGCAATGGTTTTAGCAGCGGCAACGACTACAAGCTGAAGCTCAACGCCACTTATACTGCGTTTGAGTACTGCGTCCAGTATCGTGAGACGGCTTTTAATTTTGTGAGCCGGCTCATGGAACAGGAGGGAATTTACTATTTTTTCCAGCACGATAACGGAAAACACACCCTGGTGCTGGCTGACTCGCCTTCCGTCCATGATACGTTCACCGATTATGACAAGCTCAATTATCAGGCGTCCTCGGGACGTGAGGAGCAGAAGGAAATTGTGACGGATTGGATCGTTGAAAAGGAGATCCAGTCAAAGAAGTATGTGATGCGGGATTTCAATTTTACAAAGCCCAGTCTGGATCTTACGGCCAATGAAAGCTCCGCGGGCGACCAGGTGAAGACCGCTTTCGGCGAGGTATTCGATTATCCTGGCGGATATCAGCAGACAGATCAGGGAGGAGCGTACGCCAAGTTGCGTATTGAGGAATTGGAGGCGCAGTATGAAATCCTGCGCGCCAATACCACGGCGCGAGGCGTCGCCACTGGCTGCACGTTCCAGCTTAAAGGGCACCCACGAAGCGACCAGGCACGCAACTACCTCGTGACCGGTATCTCCTTGCAGGCCACGTCGGGCGCCTTTGGGAGTGGCGAAGGCGGCGATAGTGAATTTTTCTCCTGCAATTTCTCGGCCATGCCGGCAACCACCAACCCTTCCCTGCCCTTTCGCACACCACGCACGACGCCCAAACCCATGATCCGCGGACCGCAAACGGCCATGGTCGTTGGGGCCTCGGGCGACGAAATTACCACGGAACAATACGGCCGGGTAAAAGTGCAGTTCCATTGGGACCGCCTTGGCACGAAGGATGACAAAAGTTCCTGCTGGGTCCGCGTCTCACAATACTGGGCAGGCGCTGCATGGGGTTCCATTCATCTTCCCCGCGTTGGCCAGGAAGTGATCGTCGAATTTCTGGAGGGTGATCCGGACCGCCCAATTATCACCGGCCGGGTTTACAACGCCACCAGTGTCGTGCCTTACGCTCTGCCGGCGAACAAAACACAAAGCGGCATCAAGAGCAGTTCCAGTAAAGGCGGGAGCCCCGGCAACGAAATCCGGTTCGAGGACAAAACGGGCAGCGAAGAAGTCTATGTCCACGCCCAAAAAGACCAGAACATTAAGGTGGAAAATGACGAAACAACGACGATCGGCAATGACCGGACGGAAACGGTTGGAAAAGATGAGAGTATCACGATAAACGGAGCCCGTACCGAAACGGTGGCCAAAGACGAAAGCATCACTATCAACGGCGGTCGGACGGAAACAGTGGCCAAGGATGAAAGTATCACCATCAATGGCGGACGCACTGAAACAGTGGCCAAAGATGAGAGCATCAACATCAACGGCGGGCGCACGGAACAGGTAGCCAAAGACGAAAGCGTCGCCATAAACGGGGGCCGAACAGCAACCGTGGGCAAAGATGAAAATGTCAGTATTAACGGGGCGCGGACGGAAAGCGTCGGAAAAGACGAGTCAGTCACAGTAACTGGCGGGCGCACTGTGGACATTGGTAAGGCTGACTCACTAACGGTGGGCAGTGACCTGACTATCAACGCGACTGATTCCATCACCATCACGACCGGTTCTGCCAGCATCAGCATGAAAAGCGACGGCACAATCCAGATTAACGGCCAGGATATTACAATCAATGGCTCGGGAGGCATTACTGCCAAAGCCTCGTCCGACCTGGTGCTCAAAGGAAGCACCGTCAAGAGCAACTGAAAACTGCGCATGTTACAACTGACCGTTACACCTCCTTTTTGCGGGAAGATCCTGGCGGTGCCTGATCCACGCGGAATAGACACTGTTTACGCGATTATCAAGAGTGGCTTCATGTTGGATCAGGACGCAAGTTTGGCGCCCGAACCAGCCGCCATCCAGCTTGAAGACAAGTTTCACGGCGAACCGGGTAAGAGCAGTCTTAAGGCTGCCTCGGACATTTCGCTCATAAAACCTGCCACCGATGTCCTTTTAACTGGCTGTGCTTGTGCTCCAGGGGGCGTCGCCTTATCCAAAATGGATGTGTCGCTTTCCGTTGGGTCAGTCCGTAAATCCGTTCGCGTTTTCGGCGACCGACTCTGGGAAAGAGGCATTTTCGGGTACAAAGCATCTGCTCCCGAAAAGTTCCAGAAGATGCCACTCATTTGGGAGCGTGCCTTCGGGGGCACAAAACAGGTAAAAGAAGACCCTCCCAAGTTTAAAGTAGAAGAAAGGAACCCCGTCGGCGTCGGATTCCACGTGCGACGATCAGCGGTACGTGGGTCGAGTTTGCCCAACCTGGAGGATCCTGGGAACTTGATTAAAAGCTGGAAATCACGCCCGTGCCCGGCGGGCTTCGGCCCAATTTGCCCAAGCTGGCAACCGCGGCGTTCTTGCGCAGGAACCTATGACGGTGCCTGGCAGAAAAAACGCGCACCGTTCTTGCCTAACGATTTCAAGCCGCGCTTTTTCCAATTGGCTCCCCCTGACTTAATTGCTTCAGGTTATTTAAAAGGTGGTGAACCATGTCAAATTATAGGGATGTCGGAACAACAAAATTCTCTGAGGTTCGCACTCCCACGTTGGCAGGTGAGTGTTACTTTCAGGATCGACAATCAAAACATCGTTCAAAACGCAAATATAGATACGGTCTCATTTAACTGCGAGAAAATGCGCCTGGAGCTAACCTGGCGTGCGGCATGCTCGTGCGACAAGCGCACGTTGAGGGTTCGAGAAGTCGAGGCTCACTGTCGGCCGTTTTAAGCGCAAGAATGTCGCGATGCAACAAAAAGTCGTAATCTTGAGCGTCGGAATCATGACCCCTGTCGGGTTGAAAGCATTAGAGACAGCGGCCAGTGTCCGCAGTGCAACGATGCGATTTAGCCAGCTTCCGTGGGTGGATTGCGACGGCGCGCCCATTCGATTTGCCGAAGTGAAAGCAGAGGGTCTGCCTGAACTGGAGAATCCGCTGGAAGTAGATTCAAGTATCTCGAGACGATCAAGGCGATTATTGCGCCTGGGTGGTATGCCTTTTGTGGAATGCTTAAACATAGGTAAACCAATCGGACCGCTGCCATTGATGCTGGCCCTGCCAGATACAGATGGTTCAATGCCGTTGGATGGATCGCGCTTCTTGAGTCTTTTCTCAAAACAGGTGGGCCCACTTTTTGACGGGTCAAAAAGCATGGTCGTAAGTACCGGACGCACAAGCGGCCTCATGGCTGTTGAGCATGCGCGCCGGGCCATCGCCCAGGGTCAGGCCGATTTCGCATTGGCGGGTGGTATTGATAGTTTCCGCCACTTTGACTTATTGAACACCCTTGAATCGGAGGGCAGACTAAAAACGTCTCGTAACCTGGATGGTTTTATTCCAGGGGAAGCCTCGGCATTTGTCCTCCTGGCGACGCCGGCAACCGCAGCCACGCTGAATGCGAAACCGCTGGCCAGTATTTCGGCGGTAGCCGAGGGTTTCGAGACAGGGCACCTATACAGCAGCGAACCTTACTACGGTGACGGCTTGGCAGCCACGATTGAAAAATTGACGGTCGAGGCCGGCGACCTTGGGCCGTTTCATACGATTTATTCATCGATGAACGGAGAAAGCCACTGGGGGAAAGAATGGGGGGTGGCCTGCGTCCGGAATCAGCCGACGTTTGCCCCTGACTTCGTAATGAACCACCCCGCCGATTGTTTCGGCGACGTCGGCGCGGCTAGTGGCGTCGTGATGGTGGGTCTGGCCGCTTTGGGATTAACACGCGGCGTCTGCCACGGTCCGGTGCTGGTGTACTGTTCATCGGATCGTGGTCCGCGTGCTGCCCTGGCCATCGGGCCTTTTCAACCCAAATAATATTATGGCACAGACCACATTTGCCAATTCACGCGGAATTGCTCACAAAGGTAGCGGCGGCATGAGCATTGCGACTCCCGACGTCTGTAAGACGCCAACCCCAGCCGGCCCCGTGCCTATCCCGTATCCAGACATTGGTCAGGCCTCGGATACTTCGGAAGGGCCCACAACGGTCACGACTGATGGTGAGATGCCAATGGTAAAAGGCGCTAAATACGCGAAATCATCCGGCGATGAAGCGGGAACGGCTGGCGGAGTCGTATCCGGTGTCAACATGGGGGAATGCGAATTTATGTTATATTCCTTTGATATTAAGTTTGAAGGTAAGAACATATGCCGTCTCGGTGACTCTCTCTTCCACAATAAAAAGAACACAGTCTCATGAAAACGTTCTTGTCGTTTAATCAACCCTGATAACCCTATGCCTGAAACAGGAGAAAGCGGGGGAGCCGGGGTGGCCAACAAGACTGAAGATAAGAAGCAAGAAAGGAAATGCCCGGCTTGTGGCGCGGTCTGGACGAAGACGGAGCCCACTCTCGCGGCCGTGCGGGTGGCTATTCAACAAGAAGTCTGCAAGTATGAGAAAGACCTTCATGATATCGAACCGCAGGCAGAGCTGGGTTATCGTGGGAGCGTGGCGCGTGGAACCGTCGGCAACCCGAGCAAGCCGCACTATAACTATCCTCCGGATATTCGCGGAGAATGTGGTATCGGATTCGATGTGGACGGCTTTATCCTCTCCCCTGACGTTTATAAACGGATCAAAAAGGATAAGTTCGGCAAACGATGGGCAAAGCGCCTTGGGTCTACAAGGGTTCTGGAAGGTAAAATTCGGGCTTCCCTTAGCAGCCGAAGCGAATTGGCTCATATGAAATCAGGTAGCGCTGGGTTTGAATTGCTTGTCCGTCCATCCTCGCAGAAAGACGCACTGTTTGAAAAAGGCGGCGTCTTAATATTGATTTTCAAGGCTTAAACTCTCTAACCTCTATTAGTTATGTTCTACATCTCGTCCGATATTACAATACGTTCGCCGCAAAATCTGGAAGCCACTGCGGCGCTTGTGGCTAAATGCCTGGACATCCCGACCTTCGTGAAAGACGCGTCGGGGCGATGGGAGGAACAGGTCGTTTTCGTCTCCAGATGTTTCGGCCTGGAATTTGTGTTCGGGCACCCCGATGATGCCCCGCCAAATGAATACGGATTATCCATCGACTCCCTTCCAGGAGAGGCTCCATACGACGGTAGGGAAAAGGAGGTTGACGCGACCAAATATGTACTCGCGCTGTTAAGCCAAAGCAAGGATCTCCAGGCCAGTCCAGGATGATCTTCTCCCTAATCAAAAGTGAACTCAAAGCACACCCGTATTTATTAAAAATTATGAATTATTCCACATTTTCAAAAGCAAACGAGGCGACAGGACAGTTCGTCCGCACCCAAGTCGTCAGACTGGATTCTCAAAAGGGGCTAATTTGGGTCCGAAGCCATTGCGGCTCCGCGTCTCTTGTCGCGTGCCAAGTCCTTGCTGGCCCAAGGACTAAGGATGGAGAAATTCACGTGGGCGACACGGTCCTAATGTGGCTTCCCGAATCAGCGGACCAGTTTGGCGTAGTCCTTGGCCGCATTGAACCGTTTACTGATTCCAAATCGAGAGCCGACCAATCCGAGGAACTAATATTGACGGCGGAGAAGAATTTAACGCTGAAGTGCGGGGATGGTTCGATTACGATTCGCAATGATGGCAAAATCCTGATCAAAGGAAAGGACCTCGTGTCGCAAGCGCAATGCACGAATCGAATTAAAGGGGGAGCGGTATCTATCAACTAACTTAACGCTTCCAGTGAAAGCCCCGGCCATCACGGTCATCCCGGAGATCCTCGAAGAACACTTCGAGGAACTGGCATTCCTTTTAGGCCACTGGGAATCGGCCATTCGGTCTGCTGCCTGGAACCGGCGCTCGCTGAAAGATCTCGACGAGCGCATCGAAGCCCATGTTGAAGGACTTTTAGCTGGCGGCGAGGAAACGATTCCAGAGGGGAAGGGGGGCCTGGTGAACGAGGATCCCATGGTCTCTTTCGCAGCTGCCTATGCGTTGCTGCGTTTACAGAATCCAACGGCAGCGCAGATCGTCATGGAAGCCTTTCGACAGGCCCAGGAAGGACAACTCGACGGAATCCGTCAGGCGCTGTGTCACGGACCGATTGAATTGGTGCTCGAAGATTTGCGTCAAGCAGCGGCGGCGACCCTCGCGCCGATCGCCGCCGCCGCCATCGAGGCGCTTGTCTTTCATTCAAAACTTGGACCCGAAGCCAAACGCCTGGAGCAGTTTCTCTCAGACGGAAATCCCGAGGTGCGTCGGGCTGCGTGGCGAATCAATAGTCGAATCGCTTTTGTGCGGAGCCAGACCCAATTCGAAACCGCGTTCACTGACAAAGATCCGCTTGTTCGCCGTGAAGCCCTGTTATCTGCGAGTTGGACACAACAAAAGTGGTTGCCCGCCTATTGCCGGCCCCTTTCTGCCAAACCGACAAAGGAAAATGAGGACGCGCTGATGCTCCTGGCAATCCTCGGCAAACCCGATGATCTGCCGTCCATTCAAGCCCTTGCCAGATCAACCGCGTTTGGCCCAAACCGGTTTCAGATTTTAGGGGCTTTTGGCCATCCGAACGTGGTCGAGGGACTGATCAATGAAATGGGTAATTCCAATTTACGGAGTGCCGTGGCCGCTGGAGCTGCTTTTACCAAAATCACTGGCTATAATGTCGACTCGGACAAACGTGTGCAACTTCCACCCGAAGATGGCCACGAACCGGATGAATTTGAGAAAGAATTCCTCGATGAAGCCAAATTCCCAGACGCGCAACGGGCACTCGCGCACTGGCAAAAGATCAAAGACCGATTTGCCAAAGGCACGCGCTGGTGCCGCGGCTTTGATCTTAGCCAGGGTGCAAAGCCTGAAATCCTTGATCAACTCGACATGGAATCGCGGTGGCAAGCCTGTCTGCGCGGCAAATTTGAAGGCACCTGGCAGGGCAACCCGATGGACCTGGAGCGATTTCCGCAATGAGCCGTTTGCCGGCTCTATTTCAGCAATTCGTCCAACCGTTCCTTCAGGACATCCCTCGGCGCATGGGCGGTGGCCAAATCGATCAATTCTATAAATGCCGGCACACCGGAAAAGGCCGTGGCGGCCATAATCATGTCATCAGGCGGACGGAACGACGGCAGGCTCGAAGTAATGGTAACCACCGGCAGGCCGCGCAGGTCAGCGGGAGTTTCCGTTTTCAAGTCATAGCGCAAGTCCGCAAAGAGTTGCACCAGGCCCTTGCTGCGTTCGAGCAGCAACTGAAAAACCAGAGCGTTCACGACAAACAAACGCAGGTATTCGGGACGGGCGGTTTCCCTGCCCGCAAGCACGTTTTTGACCTGAATTAAATTATAGTTCGTGCGGTAGTTGACCACCCAGCGCAAAGGCGAAGTCATGGTAATGGGCTTGCCCTGGATCTCATGCGTGTATTCCCATGGATGCAACTCAAGGGAACTGCCGACCAAACCGAGAGCATTCATGTCAAAGGTCTCAGACAGGTCATAAGGCTTCCGGGTAAAGCCCTTATAATTCTTTTGCAATTCTTCCAAAGCCCGTTCAGCCCCGGTGATCTCGCTCTTGCCGCCGGCGTACCGGCCCAATATGCGTTCCGGCGACAATAGCGGACGAAGCGTTTCAAGATGCGCGGCCATTTGTTGCTTCAGAAAACCCGCCACGGCATCGGTCTTGCGCCGCAATTCGGGAAGTTCCTGAAGAGTCAAAGGTTTGTTCTGTGCTTCATTCATAGCCATCAATAGCGTTTAAGATTTTCTTCGATGGATTGGGCCAACTTCGTGTACCGGTCGTCCCCCAATTGATAGCGATTCAGAATTTTCAGCCAGCCATCAATATTATTTTTGTACAGATATGCGTCGCTCGGAGCAAGATCGCCCTGCGGCACAGGAAACGTATTTTTGGCCGCCGGATAGGTGGCATCTTGAGGCTTCAGCGCGCCAAACCACACGCCGTATATTTCGAGTTCAGTAAAAACAGAAGCCCGCAATTTTGCCTTGATATCCGGTTGATCCGGTGAAATTTGCAACGCCCGGCTGGCGTGCAGAATGACGTTGGTGAAACCGCTTATTTTCCACGCCGCCTCCGCTGCGTCGATTTCGGCCTGGTACTGTTGGCCCGATTGTTGAATGTTCCATTGCGAGGTTGCGCTGGCTTTCAGCGTCATCGCCGCGGAATCGCCCGGTCTGTTCGCGAGCGCGGCGTCCGCCTGTTTGATCGCGACATCATAGCTTTTGCTGCTGAACGCCGCCTGTGCCGCCTGCATGGACGCCGCGTACGCTTTTCCAGAGGACTGCGCGGCCTCCGCTTCTGTTTTCAGCGCGCTGGCATCCGCGTCATCCGGCCTGGCCATGAGCGCGGCATCCAATTGTTGAATGGCCATCGGATAATTTCCGTTGGCGTAGGCCTGGCGCCCGGCCTGCATCGCAGCGTCGTACTTTTGGCTTTGCTGCTGTTCCGCCTGCTGGCTTTGGGCCTGCGTCAGCAAATTCTCCGCCGCCGGATCGCTCGTTTCAAATGTCAGCGCCGCTTGCGCCTGGCGGCTCGCTTCCCCAAAATTTTTGTTCGCCAGGGCCTCCTGTCCTTTGGCCATTGCCAGGCCATACTTTTTTCGGCGGCCCTCGGCATCCCCCTTCTGACGGTCCTCGATCGTGGTGTCCAACGTCATCGCCGCGCTGTCATCCGGTTTGGCAGCCAGCGCATTGCGGACCTGCTTCATGGCCTCGTCATAGTTTCCCCCGGACAGCGCG
This sequence comes from uncultured Verrucomicrobiae bacterium, assembly GCA_963845665.1. Classification (GTDB taxonomy): domain Bacteria; phylum Verrucomicrobiota; class Verrucomicrobiia; order Limisphaerales; family UBA11358; genus UBA11358. The sequence continues at coordinate 3,032,838 of CAWJTA010000002.1, read as the reverse complement.
GTCCTGGCTGCGGTCATCGCCGCCGTATAAGAGTGGTCCTGCACTTCACCGTCCCTTTTTTTGTTCATCGCCGCCGTTTTAACCTGCGTTGCCGTAGGGTCCCCTGGCGCGTACTGCAACGCCAGATTCGCCTGGCGAATGGCTTGATCGTAGTCTCCTTTTTCGAAGGCGTCGGTCGCAGACTGAACCGCCGTCTCATAATTTTGTCCCGCCGCCGACGCCGGCGCTGAAGTCGCCGGCTTGTCGTGAGTCTCGGGAGTGGTCTTTGGCGGTGGATTCCCTGCCTTTCCAAAAAGCAAAGCAGCCACGGTTCCGCCCAGAATCGCAATGATGAGAACGATACCGGCGATTATCCATGGCCCCATCCCGCGCCCGGTGCCCGCAGGGACAGGTGCAGCGACCAGTATGGGCGCCACCTGCGGTTTCGATTTTTGCTTTACTGGAGCCGGCGAAAGTCCAAGACGCGCCACGACAGCATTAAGCGCCGATACCGTCTGCTCTGAAATTTCGTAAGGGACCTGCGTCGTCAGCGGCAGGGCATCCGTCGAGGCCTGCAGACAAAAAAAATCGTGGCTGGCCGGCTCACCGATGACAACGTCCATCCATGTTTCGCTGTTGCGTTTGATGAATAGAGCGGGAACTCGAGACGGGACGATGCACCTGAAAAATTCCACCCACGGCGTGAAGGCATCCATCTGCAAACTATTGATGACAGGGACTCTTAAATGTTTTGTGTTCTTTTCAGAAGACGCCCCCTGCTCCGTCGAATATTCATGCAATATCCGCAAAAAGCCGGAGCGATCGGGAGCCAATTCCGGGCAATCTAAAAATCGCTGTCGTTCCATACCATCCGAAAATGGTTCGATCCATCCATCCCCCGCTCTTTCAAATGTGCCCTTCAACCGCTCAAGCGCAACGCGGCATTCCGCGGTGACTTCTTCGGCGGACCCAGAGGCTTTGCATGTCTCCCGCAGGCGCTCCAATTCCGGCCGGGCATGAGTCAACATGAATGCGGGAGATATTCCTTCTCCATCCGCGCATAGGATCATCGGGTATTTGGCCCGGCCAATCCGGTCGCTTGAAGACCACATCAAACCCAAAAGCACCCCCCCTGGACGCAGCCAAAGAAACACGTGGTCAAACCCTTCAATCCGCTTGAGCTGCTCCATTTTTTCCCAGGCGCCCGAGTCGATTTGCCCCCGGATGCCATCGAAATAGAGCGACTGCTTCAAATCTGCCAGCGCGTCAGTGTCCACTCCAATACCCGGGATGTGGTCTTCCCAACCAGGATGTTTCCCAAACGCTGCCAGAGAAAGACGCGAACCTGAAGCTCCCGTTCCGGATGGTTTTCCCACCCGTTTGAACCATTCTGTGACGTTTTCGGCTTTTGGAATCATCGTTTCGGCCAGTCATCCACTTTCGGCAGAGTGTGATCGGGCACAATCCGAAACATAACGTTTCCGTTGTCGCCCTGGTCGTCGTTCAATGCGACCTGCACGGTCCAACCGGAACCATCGTCGAGCCGGGTCGCACGGCCATTCATAATCAAATTCATCAAACCCCAGCTATCAGACTGCACGGGCGTCCTTTCCGTTTTTGCTTCGGTAATCACTTTTCGATACGAAATCGTAAGGCCATCGTCGATCGTCCCCTCGTCCAGCAACAGAGGTTGGGCATTTCCGACCACCCGTGATAAATCGGCCCACTTCGACTCATTGCCCCCTATGGCTACGTGCCACGCCCTGAAGACGTTAACGATGGTTGCGTCCGTGCCTGACGGAACAAAATAAACTTTAACGCCCGCCAAACTGCCGTCGGCATTCACAAGGGCGGACAGGATTGGATTGTATTGTTTGCAATTGTTCAGGCAATCAGTCATTCGTTGCTGGTCCGAATCACTTAAAAGCGCGCTCCAGGCCGGGTTCGTAAGCGTAGTCGAGACGGATCCAATGATTTTTTTCAGCGCCTTGACTTCATCCGGGGTCATCGGCTGATTCTGGCTGTCGCTTAAGAAAATTGGGAAAGCAATTTTTGCCTGCAGACCGGATAGCCCCTGAACGAGACCCTGGCTGACGATATGATGGCAGACAGCCGCCACCTGCGCCTTCAGGGGGCCGTTGTATTGGGTCAACTCGGTGTTCAAGTTCTCAAAACCTTCTTTGTAGCCGGCGAACCGCTGCCATTGGTCTCCGAAGGTCTGGCCCGTCACCGGAACACTCTCGTCAGCGAGGGAGCAGGCGTTGGTATAGAGAGACCATCGGACCTCATGCGCCACGCCGCTGCCGGGCAACCACACCATTTGGTTTGGATCCAGCGTCGATATTTCGTTCTTCCTGTCGCCGTAACCTGATTCCACTGCCCACGCTGCCTGTTGCCGGAACTGGGCCAGCCTGGAAAAGATTTGACCAAAAATTCCCGCAGTCACGGCGGTGTCAGGAATGCTTTGCCGGATTTCGCTGAATGCGCCGGATGAAGCGTTTTCGGCCGCCTTTCTCAGGATCGCATAATGAGTATCCAAATTGGTCAGCGGCAAATCCGTGAATTTGGTTTGCGATTTGAGCTGTGCGATATACCCGTCAACTTTTCTCTTCGCCTCATTTAATGAGCCGCCGGGCTCGACGTCTGCAGTCGAAGCATTTTGACCGCCGGCAAGCCATTGCGATTCCTTTTGCTCATAATCGTAAAGCGAATCCGCAAAACTGTTCAGGATCCCCACTTCGTCGGTGATGCTTTTCAGGGTAATTTGATTTGCCTGATTCAAATCATTCAGCCCCTTTTGTATCGCCGGGTTGCTGGCAAGTGAATCGCCGCCATTGGCCGGCAGCAACTCCGGTGGCGGCCATTGCCGATGGCCGGCTTGTGAATAATCCGACTGAAAAATCGCGACAAGGTCCGGATCGGCCACCTGATCGGAGTCCGTAAGATACGAAAGAAACGAATTTAAATATCTGGCGGCCGCGTCCTGGGCATTGGCCCCATTCATCGAACCACCGGACGTAATGTTGTCAGCCTGCAACCGTATCAAAGAGAGCAATGCTTCACGATGCCGCGCGATGGCTTTGGGATCGTCCGGCGGCAAATTCACGCGCTCCATTTTATTCCTCGTGTCGAGGACGAGCGGTCTCAGGACAGCGACCGTGAAAATCGCTTCCTGCGCTTTCTTCCGGTTCAAGTCTTTTCCAGAGGAGACCCACGACATGGGTTTGAATAACCAGCTTATGGCCAGGGGCTTTTCCACCGTGTCTTTAAGCCGGGTCTGATACTGGAGAAGCGTCATCCCGTGGGCGCCGGGCAACTTGGCCTGGCCCTGGTACGTAAACGCGTCCGGATTGTCCTGTCCGCCGGACTGAACAACAGGCGAAGACCACTCTCCGTTGCTCCAATTGTCGGCGCCGATCCGCCACAAACTGGATTCCTTCATGACGCTCTTGTTGAGGCTGTGGTACGAGAACAGCGCCATAACCAGCAGCAATAACGAGGCGCCCCCGGCCACTCCCATGATTAAAAGCCGCCGCTGGCGGAGCAATGCAAGGGTGTTTGTCGCGCGCGTGACAAGACCGTATTCGCGGAAAACCTTTTCCAAAAACAGGTCCCGCATAAAATAAGACCGGTTTTTGTCCCAATCACGGTCCTCGGGCAATTGGTCCAAAGGCACGCCCGTCGCCAGGGCCATGGCTTCATCCAGCGCCCGCCCTTCGCGCATCGAAGAGGTGAAATAAACGCCCCGCAAAAATACGGGTTTGGCCGACCATTCACCTTCCACAAACACTGTTTCCAAATACCGGCGCAGCCTTGGAGCCAGCCTCATTATGCTGTCAGGCAGCGCGAAAAGCGAATCCACGTGATCCAATCGCCGTTTCTGGCCGCCCGATTGGAAGGACGCTGAGGTGAAGAATGCCGTGTCGCCCATTTGCGAGTTGCCGCCTTCTTCACGCAACACCGAAAGCCTCCGCCGTTTGATTCGGTCCGCAACGGACTTCAGATGCTGCTCGATCTGCTCCGGTTTGAATGCTGTGTCCAGCGGGTCGGGATTGGACCATCCAAACATCTGATGCTGCAACAGCGGGTCGTCCACATTGTCGGAAAATTCTCGGAACCCGGTCAGCAAATCGCACTTGGTGACCAGGAGATACACTGGAAAGCGCACATCGAGCGTTTTCTTGATGGATTCGAGCCGTTGGGAAAGACGGGCCGCCTTTTTTGCTATTTTATCCGCCGAATCTTTGATCAGGCTTTCCACCGAGAGCACAAGGAACAGACCATTGATCGGGCTTTGAGGCCGGGCCTTTCGGAGCAGGCGCAAAAATTCGAGCCACTCGGGCGATTCGCCCGCTTCCGTTTCGTTGAAGATCATGGAGCCCGCGGTGTCGAGAATGATGCTCCGGTTGGTGAACCACCAGTCCATGTTCACGGTGCCGCCCGACCCTTGCAGTTCGTCCTGCATACCCGGCGGGAAATCAATGCCTGAATGCCGAATGGCTTCGGATTTGCCCGAACCGGGTTCGCCGATAATGACGTACCACGGCAATTTATAAATGTCCTTGCCCCGGCTTTTAAATTCCTGGAGCCCTTTTTGGAATTTTTGCCGCAATTTATCCAGCGCGGCGCGCCGGTTGGGGTCGCTGATGGCCCGGGGCGAAGCGGCGGTTTGCGACTCGATGGCGCCTTCGAAATCCTTGCTTTTCTTCTTCTTTCGAGCGCGTTGGACAAGGAAATAGCAACCGAAAATGATGAGTGCAAAGAGAATAATGGCCAGCCCAACCCAGATGCCGATTTTGGGGATGGTCACGGCGGCTGCCACTGCCCCAAGGCCGAGAGCTCCCATGCCGCCAACCAGCAATTTCTTTTGCGTTGAATCGTCGTCCATATTTTTACTCAATGATTTGACTGGTGGATGATTTGGTTCACCGAGTCAGTAAGTTCAGAGGACGCCTTGTAATACAAACCGTAGCAGATGGCCATAACGCTCAGAATCAGGAAAACGAACGCCACCGCCACAAGGGCGATTTTATCGTTCGGCGGCTCAGTCAATTGCCGGGTGTCCGTGCAGAGGTAGGCCTGCTCCGTAATTTTGGACCGTTCGGAGTCCATCCATTGGCGAATGCGCGGATAGATCTGGTCTATGTAACGGCGGATTTGTTCAGGTTGTCCCTGGTACATCCCGGTAAAACCCAGGCCCAGACAGACATAATACACGGCAAGGCGTTCCCCGGCGTCCGGACTCGTATTGACGAGGTCCTTCTCCAGGAAATCCACAAAGAAGCGCTCGTCGCCGGCCAACTCGTTTCGCTCGGCGGCCAGGCGGTTGTTCGACCATTGCTGGGCAAAATTCAAACGGCTGGTCGCAATCATGTTGTCCACGAAAAAAATCATGGGCTCCTGAAGTTGTTTGACCTGGTTTGAAAGCGACGGGTCGGAGGCTGAACCGCGGCTGATATCTTCGAAAAGGCTCTTAATTTCCGAGCGCACCCGGGAATAATCCGGGTGTGCTTGCCCTTTTGCCGCGCGGTTCAGGCGGCAAATATATTGGAATAGGCCTTCATATAATTCTAAAAGTTTCATGTGCCTGAAGCTGACGGCAAGGTCATATATAAGGTGAATGTGGCGTCGGAGAGATCAAAGTCGGCATTGTTCCAGACCAGGGAAACACCCTTGTCCTGTTTGACCTGTTCCCAGCGGCGCTGGTTGGACGTGGGATTGAGCCGGAAATAGTGCAAGTCGCTTTGGCCGGGCAATTCAAGGGGCGGCGAATGTTCGTCTTTTAATTCGACGCCAAAGATCGCGACCTGTTCCATGCTGCGCGGCATCAATTTGAACTTGTTTCCATCGTTCAAGTACATCGCGAGTTTGGTGCGGTCGGTCCGCGTTTTGACGCCCAGGTAATAGCCGGTGGGCCTGTCGAAATGTTGCGGCTCGAGTGTCGCGCGCAAAAGTCCTGCCGTCCCGGCAAAAGTGACTTTGAGCGGCTCGGCGGCTCGGGCCACGCGAATCTCCTCTCGAATTTTGCGGTCCAGCTCCCGGAACGCCGGAAGCGGGTCCATATGGTTGTATGGCTGGCAGTCGAATAGTTTATCGGCCGGGTGCAGCGCCAAAAGCTCGCCCAACAGCGCCCTAAATTCCTGGTAAATAATGAAAGGAGAAACATTTCCTTCTTCAACCACGGCGGACCAGGCAGCGCAATAGCGGTTGAGAGCGGCCAGGCGCGTCGTTATTTCCCATTTAACCTCAAGACCCAGGCCGCCGGTTGTCACTTTGATCCGCGTCTGCTCCCGGCTGGCGTTGATCTGCGCCGTCACTTCACGAACCAGGTCGTGCAAGGCCGGCGCCGACCGCAGCAACACGGATGGCGGAACAAATTCCGGGTCTGGACGAGACTTGCCGGCATCCTCTCCGACGGACCGCACGATGCGGAGGATCGGGATGCCTTCAATGTCGGACATGTCTTCGGTTTTGAGCATCAGCCGGGCGTTGACCTTGCGCAGATGGAGTGTCTGAGGATTATCGCCGGAATTTTCATCCGACATTTCCCTTGCTTCAGTGGGAATGTATAACAATTTGACTCGCGGATCGGCCGGCTCTCCAAAACGAAAGGCGTTGGCGCGGTTTTTGACCCAAAGCGGCACACTCAGGTAAACTTCCAGTTGTCCGGCGCCGCGGGCCGCTTCGGTCCGAATGTCCAGGCTGGGCAATTGCGCTTCTTCGGGAAAACGCACTTCCTGTCCGCCGGGCATGATCACGTGCAACCGGTCAAAACGCAACCGGCCGTTCGCCAGGTCATCGTAGGACAATTTGGCGTCCACCACACCGTAGGCAAACGGAAACATCAGCGAACGCAAAGCACGAATCTCCGTTTGCATCGCACGCTGCATTGTTTGCAAATGATGCGGCTGGAGAAACAGCCCTTCATGCCAGTGGACGTTCATAGTTTAATTAAAAAATCATCCAATCCGGGTCCGGGAATCTACAAATTTGCCAAGGCAGTCCCTGACCCATTTGTCCATCAGATCCGGCGTGGCGATGTCTTTAGACAGGTTTTTGTATTTGTCCCAACAACGCTCAGCCTTGTTCCGTCCAATGCCGGGAATGAGCGAGCCCCCGCCCTCGCCTTCGACGACTTGTTCAATTGCGGCCGGGGAAAATTTTTCAATAAATTGGCGGCCAAAATCTTTTCCGCCCCCCATCATCGCCGCCAGCATCCCACCCAGCAGCGCCGATACCGCCCGAAAAAAAGGTTCGATTTCCTGCGTCTCTCCCGTCATGAACTGACCCGGCACAGCCCAAAAAACCTTTGGCCGATTCAGCAGTGCGGAGCGTGGTTGCAGTTCTTTCAGCGTCAGTGTCGCTGCCCGGTCTAAATCCCGGAGAGTCTGCAGGAATAAGATCGTGACTTCGATGAGCCGTTGCAGGTTCACGTCCCGGCCCGGCTGAATCCCCAAACGCTGTCGTATGGCGTCGGTAATGTCCACGCCCGCGGCTCCGGATGTTTGTTGCGCGGAGGTGATATAACCGGCATCAAACAAGCTCTCTATAAACGCCATCTTTTGCTCTTGCGGTAAATTGGCCGATAGCTTTAAGAACCGTTCCAGCAATGCCTGTGGGGTTTCCGGAGGAGCAGCGGCAGCGGCGGCAGGCAGAGCCGGCGCTGTGTCCGTTGGCATCCGGCCCGCCGAAGGAAATCGCGCCAATAACGCTTCCAGCAATCGTTTTCGGTTCGCGGGACTCGCGTCTTTGAAGCTTTGTGAAATCTCATCATGCAGATATTCACGCCTTCTTTCGGGTGAAAGTGTCGCTGAATCACTTTGAATCAACCTCAGCCGGTTGGCGCATTGGTTGACTCTATCCAACTCATCATCCGTCAGAGTTGTGGTGAACTGGCTCATTCAGAAATCCTGTCAACCACAGCCTGACACAAATCCAAAACTGCCACAAGCCTGTTTTAATTCGTCAGGCGGAAGAATTGGATCGGCGGATTTGTATTGGTCCAACTCAACGTATTGGGCGCCACAAACACTGAGCCGGTGCTGACAATTGTCCAATCAACCAGATTGCTTGAGGACAACAACACCAAATCGCCCGGCCATTGGATCGTGCCGGTTCCAGTTGCGGCATTCATGTTGATGGTCAGGGGACTGCTGCAATTGGACAATGTGAGCGTGGCAATTGCCGAACCGGTGCTCGACAGTCCGGAGAGCGGATCGACCGCTTGAGCGGCGAATGTCCACGTGCCGGGCGTTGAAACGGGCGGAATAAGGCTCAATGCATTGGTCAGCGGCGTTCCACCAGAAGGCACCGCAAACCAATTCGCAGTCTGCCCATTGGTGACCGATACCGTGAAGGTCGGGTTCGGCACTTCGGTGCAGTTGGTCGCATCGAGACTTCCGACCGCCGAGGGTGCGGCGGGGATGATGGCGAACACGACAGGAGTCCGACTTGGGCTTGTCAGGCCTGCGGCCGTGGCTGTGACTTCAGCCCAATTGGTGAAGACCCCACACATGGTATTGGTGGGAATATGGGAGAAGGTATTGCCTACACTGGAGTCACTCGGGCTGTCTATGTTATTCACATCGTTGGAGGCGGCATACCAGTTTACACGAAAGCTTGAAGCCGGGTTGTCAGAATTCACCGCCACATCCACGCTAATCGGCAAATTGGGAGCGCCAGTCAGCACGTTAGTTAAGCCCACGCTTGCATCCTCCGGCGCTGGCGGAAGGACTTGGAATACGACCGGAATCAGGCCAATGCTTTGGCATGAGCATGAGGTGAAGCCTGGGTCTATTACTCGCGCGCGGATGAAATACGAATAACTTCCGCAAGTGCGGTTGGTCGGGGTGAATGGATTTACGTTGGATCCCACTCCCGATGCTCCGTAAGCGTATGGCGGATTCGCATTTTCAAACGTGGAAGCCGTCGGATCAACGTTTGTATACCAATCATACACGATTGTGGAGCCGGGTTCGAAGGTGGCAATGGCAGCCGCATTTGTCAGACTCGGAGCCTGGATCGCCGGATTGATCTCCGGAGTTGAAAATATCACATTTGTAAAAAATCCCGTTGTGCTCGTCCATTGCGGCAGCGGGTTTATCTGCAACGTAACCGGCACCCATGTGCTCGCAAAACCGGACGCTGGGTTGGTCGCTTGCGCATAGAACGTATAAGTGCCTGGCGACAGGATAGGCACGAAGCCGGAAGTATCGCCGTTGACACCATCGGCATCGACGACCAGATTTGAATTTGAGTCGTACCAATTGACTAGAATCGTTCCTGGAGGGTTTTCAGCATTGGTCACCACCGTCACAAACATATCCATCGTAGGGCACATGCCGAATGCCCGTCCGATTGGATCACAATTCGTCGAGGATACCGGGTCCGTTGGCGGGCCCGGGATGATCGTAAAGTCGAACGGCGTTCGAGTTGTACTGGCAAATCCGCTGCGCAGGTCCCGTTCCTGCGCCCAAACAGTGTACACGCCACACGTACTGTAAAGAGACGCCGGCGGCCGGAACGCGAAAGAATTTGTCGCCAATTCGATCCCGTTCGTCTTTGCAGAATACCAATCAAATCCCAAAACGTTCGCGGGACTATATGTATTCGTCACGACGTCGACGGCTGACCCAACGAGAGCATTTGTCTGCGGATTGGTCAGAACGTTGGTAATATCGTTCCCGGCTGAATTGGTGGGCGCGAGCGGCGGGAACCCGGCGATAATGACGGCTCCGTTGGTCCCGACGATCATTCCGATGCCTTGAAAGAAATTCGTGTTTGCGAAAGTATCGCCGTATAAAGCCGGCAATGTGGCTTTCACCGGGGCAAAAACGCCGCCCTGAAGAGCCCATAAGTTCGTCTGCCCCGTCCATGCCCACTGTGTGGCAGGCGCGCTATTGGTAGCCATGACAATCAATCCATCTGCGCCAAGCGTGCCCACGGCTAAAAAGGCATTGGGGGCTGAACTGTAAGCCACCGCGTTGAAATTAGTGGAACCCCCTCCGCCCGCGTTGATACTGGTCTGAAAGTTCCAACTCCCAGTCGTGCCGCCGTGGGTGGAAACTTCAATTGTACTAAGGTCTCCCGCGCAAACCAGATTTGATGCGCCATCGGAAGCCACCGACACCAGGTTCGGAAGTTTCAGGTTGACGGGCTGGCCCTCGTTCCAATTTAGTCCTCCATCTGGCGAAACGCGGATATCGCCCAGAATACCGCAAACGGCCATGTTGCTGGATGCAAAAGTCGTCACTCCGCGGAAGGATTCGGCAAATGATTGATTGTTCACATGAGCAACCTGCCAAACATTCGATGCAATAGGATTGGTCATAAACGCCATTTCATAGACCGACAGGGCAGCGGCAAAGGTGCTCGAAAACGAATTATACGCAATTCCGTCGACGGAATAGGCAGTTTCTCCCGAACCCAGGGCGCTTCCCCATTTCTTCCAATTGATACCATCGGAAGAGACATAGACCGTATTGGACGCGCCCGAGGCGACAAAACCCCCGGGCTGAGAAGCCACGCAATTGAGCCAATTATACTTTATCGCGCTCTTCAAAGTATTCGTCCAGGCGTTGGAAACCAGAAGATATCCTCCGTTGAAATTGCCGGCCGCAAAATTGGCAAAATTGTTGGTATTGACAGTAAGGACGGGGGAATTTGCCACACCTACGCACACAAACGTATTTCCGTTATTGGCGGCGGCGCCCAGGCTGGCTCCGGCGGTAATGCTATTGGAGACAACGGCAAATTCATAGGACTGGCCGCGTGCGCAAATCGCGTTGAGCGCAAACACCGCGATCGCAATACCGCAGGGCAACAATTTCCGATTCATAACAATATTCTGGTTGATTTTAGAAAACAAAACTCGCGCCGACTTTAACATAGGGGCCCCACAACAATTCGTCTTTGGTCCCGATACCGGCATAATCGACGAAACTGTATTTGGTCATCATGCCCGCGTCGCCCGTGACTTTCCAATGTCCAGTGTGGCCCAGCCGATATTCCGCGTGCACGGTCAATCGGCCGATGGCGCCGTATACCGTATTGTTAATTGTCGTGCTGCCCGTCAGCGTGCTCGCGTACGTTTCGGTAATGTCTTGCGAACGATTTCCGGCAAACCCCTCACCTTCCAATTGAAGGCCATACTTGGCGCGAAAAGTTGAAATCGGAAGCGCATACGTCAGGCCAAAACCGAAGTTACCTAAAACATCGAACGTATTGTCGTGCTCCTTGTAAAATTGTCCTGGACCGTAACCCGCCGAAGCCAACTCGTCGTTGGACGCATCCAACGTGGCTTTCACCAGGCTGACGCCACCGCGCAAATAGGCCTGGAAACCGGTCCCGGCCAAAAAGTTCTTAAGAGTGTAACGCAAATAAACCTGGTACCACGTGTCGTTATAATCAAAGTTCGCAGGAAATGAACCATTGAGCAGGTTTGGAATGCCAATACTCGTGCTGCCGGTGGACCGGCCATCTTCGCCCGAAATATCAAGATACCAGATTCGGTCGGGAGAAAAAGAAAGCGTACCGCCGTAATAGACCGTTGAACGGTCGGCCGTAATCACGCTCACAGGAAACGAAGCGCCCGGGAGACTGGCTGCCTTGAGTCCAAAACCAATTGGCACGGAGATAGTGCCCGTCCCGTACATAAAATCCCCAGAAGCGCTAAGCTCCCGCTTATTCACTGTGGGCATCGCCGGAAGCGCGGAACCGGCATTCGCATTCGCATCCGCACTCGCATTTGCATCGGTGCCCGTGCCCGCGCCAGGATCGACCGATACAGCTCCGTCATAGTTCACGTTGACTGATGACGTCGGAAAAAGTGTCGCCGGCAAATCAGAAGCAAACGATGGGGCGAGGTTCGGTTCCAGCACTTGCGTCGGCCATTGCGCCGTTTCCATCGTATCGAGAGCGCCGGGGACAGTCGGTGGCTGTGAAATTTCTGCCGTTTCACCGAGCATTTGTCCCGGCGTTTGTGGCGCAGCGCCGGCCGATTGGGCCACCGCGTTTTCGCTGGCCGCCACGCAAAGCAGCGAGCCCGACACAGCCATGATAATGGACCGATAAAACTGTTGCCGCGTGCCGGATTCGTTTGCGCTGGAAAAGGGTTGGAGTTTGTTGCCGCCGACTGATCGATTGCCCCGGGAGACGGGATAGGTTTGTTTCATGTATGCGCCTCTGACTCGGTTTTTATCAAGGTTAATTAAAAGCACACTTCGGGTCTGCGACTCTGTGCAAGACTCACCATCGAAAACTCACACCCAGGAAAATCTGCTGTCCTGGTGCCTGTCCAAGTGAACCATTATGCTTATACAAAAATTGTTCGTGAACTGTCAAGCTGGTTTCCAATATGTTTTCAACCGAAATGACCGCAAACCTATACAAATACAGTTTTGGGCCATGGGACTGACACTGTTGGGACGTGCCCACGTTGAAAGGTCGAATCGAAACGGTCCCGATTCCAAAATCGCGCATCCGATTCTTGAACCGAAGCAATCACTCGCCATGACCAACCTTCGGCGGACGATTCTCCCTCTCCAAGCGGGAGAGGGCCGGGTGAGGGAGAGCCTTTCAGATGGGAACGTTCTATCGGTTTACGCGAAGGCAGCCCTAACTCTGCCAAATTTAGCCCATGCCTCGCCCATATTCGTCCCGTTTTGACCGATTTCAATCGGGAAGTTTCGGACACCTCCAATTTATCGGCGAAGCCGCAAGCTGAGTGCCCTGAATGGGCATAGGACGTTAGCCAGGGGTCGAGCGCGAGTCTGCGAGTGCGACCACCCCTGGTAATGATGCCCCCACAACAAGCCGCTGACTGCAACGCCGCGCGATAGCGCGAATCTGGTCTGCGGCCTTTCTCAATTTTTCTTCGGTTGGGCGCTGCCAAGTGTCAGGCTATCTCTCAAACCGTTTGGCAGATATTCAACGACGGCATTTATGAACTTTAACGACCTCCGCCATCCAAGGGTCGCACCCCTAAACCATTGAAGATGGTAAATGGCGCAGGCCTTTTTTGTCAAAGGTGAAGCTTTTGCGCAAGATAGCACGGTCAGTCGACGTTATTCCATTTTCGCTCGTAACGGCTTTCTGAAAATGCGCGCCAGAAATTGTTTTGGGGTAAGTCCATGGAACAGCTTAAATTCCCTCGAAAAGTGAGAAAGCTGTTTAAAACCCAATTGGTGGCAGACGGATTTAATGGACTTGAGCTTTTTTAAGAGCTTGCCGGCTAGCGTCAGGCGTTGCTTCTTCAGCCAATGTAGCGGCCTCAATCCGAAGTGGCGAAGTGTATCACGCTGTAGTTGTCTTTGGGATAGGCCCAGGATTCTGGACATCTTCCGTACGCTAAAGCCAGATCGTCGGGCAATTGTTAGGTACCGGCTCGGATTCTGAGTATGTAGCCGTGTCATATTTATAATACGCACGAGACGAGAATTTCTTTCAAAAAAATTTGAAAATTAAAAATTTTTGGCCGTTTTAGACGCGGGAGGCATCTCGGGTTTTGTGAAAAAGCGCCCGTTCGTGAAGCGCAAGCTTGCCGAGACTTTGAATAATGAAACCCCTCTTGGCCATTTTAGATAACGAATGTCCAGTTTGGATAACATTTGGCCAATTTAGATAACACTTTGTTTTTGTGAGTGTTACGCGATCGAGTATGGTGTCAGCACCGTCAAACAGGCAAAGCGGCATGGACAACCTAAAAATCCGAATTCATGGAAAAAGGATCTGTTTCCCTTCATGCAATGGAATTGTCTCGAAGCGGCCAAAGATCGCACGATTAGTTTCGGTTGGCTATTTTCTATGAAAACCACCCTTAAACTTGGATTTTATTTCCTGTCATCAATTGTTGCAGCAACGTGTGGGGCTCAAACGGCGCAAACGGTCACGGCTCCGGTCCCGGTGCCGACTCCATACAAGGTCGTCCATAGCGACGAGAATTCCGATATTTTGCAGCAGACTTTCTACCAGACTACCCCCAACGGGAAGGCCGTTCCACACGTGCGCTTGGTTACCAGGATAGCCACTGGTCTAAATTATTGGGACGGCTCTGAATGGAGTCCGAGCGACCCAACCTTTCAGATCAGTCCAGACGGCCAATATGTTTATGGCAACAAAGTTCAAACGCAGGTCCAACTCTTGGCAAATTTGGCTGCAAGCAATTCTGTGGTGATCACCACGCCTGACGGCATTGTTCTTAGCACAACTCCCGTTGCCATAGTCCTTTACAACGCAGTCAGTGGCAATTCAACTATTATCGCTTCCATCACAAACTGTTCCGGAACGCTAATCAGCAGTAACCAGGTGTACTTCGAAAATGCGTTCGCGGGCGATGGCATTTCCGGGGACATTCTCTACACACTCCAACGCGGTTCATTCAGCCAGGATATTGTTTGGAAGCAAAATATTAATCCCGCAGATTACAATTTCCCGACAAATTCGACCCAGATTCAAATTTTCAGCGCATTCAATTCTCCCGCACCCCAGGAAACTGCCAGGCCGTTGTATGTGGAAACAAATCAAGCCGTTCGCGCGCAAATGGCAAGCCCTGATTTTATAGATCACACTCTTAAATTCGGTCAACTGAAGTTTGGGCCGGGCCGGGCCTTCTCAACAACGGCTACAAATAGCTTCGCTGGCGCACCCATAGCCAAGGATTTCGAAACAATCAACGGCCAATCGTACCTTATTGAATCCGTGGAATATAGTGACATTCAGAGCCAGTTGCAGTCCCTAACGACCAATGCCACGGTACCGCGGACATCCAAACTGAAACGTCAGAGCCGTCCCGCAGAGCGGGATAAGGAAGCGGCGGCCCGAGCAAAAGGAATGCAATTTCTCGCCCTTCCGCTCCCCAATTCCATCACAAAAGCAAGGTTCGCGATCAACCTCGGTAAAAAGAGGCTCGCCGACGTCATGAAGGCAAAGAGCGTTATTTCAGATTATATCGCGGTTCCTGCGACTGGCCCCGATCCGATGGTTTTTCAGTCCGATCAGACATTTTTCGTGGACGGCCCAGCGGATTTTGACGATGTGGTCCTGGAGGGCGGCTGCGTCATTAAATATCCCAACATCCCGGGCGCCTATATTGAAGTGGACGGGAACCTCACCTGCCAAACACAACCGTATCTTCCCACGATTTTCACCGCCGCCGATGACGACAGCGTAGGCCAAAGCATGAGCGGAGTGTGGACCAACTATACAGGGACAATCCAACCCGGAGGATACGCAGTGGCAGCCCTCTATTTCCCAGGAAATTCAGCTGCCTTAAGCAATCTGCGAATCCTTCATGCTGTGACTGGAATCTACGGTTACGGTGACATGATGGTGACAAATTTACAGATAATGAATTGTGGATACGGATTTTACATCGCTAGCCAAAATAATTCGCTGTTTGAAAACCTCTTGATTGCGAACGTGAACTGCGCCTTTGGAGGAAATTATCTCACGGAAGCGACCGCGGAAAACGCGACGGTCGCAAATTGCAACCTTTTACTCGGCGATAACAACGATGCCGAAGTGGGCTTATACTTTTACAATAGCATCCTGGCTAACGTGACGAATCTCCTGACGGATGACAACGGCGATTTTGTAACCGGGAACAACAACGGCTTTTACAATTGTGATAATACCGGATTTGGAGCGCAGAACCTGGACGGCATAACCACAAACATTTGGCCATTCCAGGTTGTTGGAGCCGGGAGCTATTACCTCGCGACTAATTGCGTATTCCACTGCGCCGGCACCACAAACATCGACCCCGCTCTTCTTGCGGATTTGGCACAAAGAACTACCTGGCCGCCGAATGTTTATGATGAGCAGGATATTTCATCCACGCTCACATTGGGGCCCTCCATCTCGCGTGACACAAACAGTTCTCCTGATTTAGGGTATCACTACGACGCATTAGATGACGTATTTGCCGGCTGTAGTGTCTCCGCAAATCTAACGTTCACAAACGGCGTGGCCATTGGGTTTTTTGGCGACTCGGGCCCGTTCTGGGCGCCAAATTCGATTGCGCTCAATGACGGGGCAAATGTGTCCTTCAACGGCAATGCTACGCAGCCCTGCAGATTCGCGCTTTATAGCCTGGTACAGGAAGGAAATGGAAACTGGACGGCCGGTGAGAACGGCGGGTTTGAGGGCGCCATCGTGTTCAACGGCAGCAGTACGATCCCACAAGTTTCTGCCAACTTTACAAAATGTGGCGCTCTGCCTCAACATCAGCTTCTTAATGATAATTGGGCCTCCGGCGGAGCCAAATTCCGCAATTGTGAATTTTATAATGGCAGCATAAGCACCTATGGCAGCGAATACGCCAATTTCACAAACTGCCTTTTTCTCCGGCCCTGTATCACATTTTGGGACAATAATTATCCCATCAGTTATGCATTTGAAAACTGTACGTTCTACGACGGCTGCCTCTATTCCAGCCGAACTGGTGGCGATTCCTCTTCCTTTTGGTTGATTGAAAATTGTTCATTTGACGGAACGGCTTTCGATTGGAACGACGATTTAAACGGGAATTTCACAAACACCCTCTTTAATTTCAACTCCTATAACACGAACAATCCTGGCTGGATAACCTATCAGGGGGGCTTTTCGTCAAACAATGGCACGAACGAAGTCGTCGGCCCAAACGACCTGATGACAACCAATTACAATTGGGAAACAAGCTGGTTCGGGAATTTCTATTTGCCGACAAATTCGCCTTTGCTAGCGAACGGCAGCACAACAGCGGATCAAGTCGGCCTTTTCGAATTTACGACCCAGACAAACCAAGTCCCGGAAGGCACAAACTTCGTTGACATCGGCTACCACTATGTCGCAACCGATACCAACGGCAATCCGCTCGATACGTACGTGCCTGGCACTCCAAATTACATTGTGGATTCCGGGGGCAACGGCATAGACACCAACGGGTTGGCATATTGGTGGGAGGCTCAGTATTTTGGGCAAATCGGTTTGAATCCGTTCACGGATCCGGATGGCGACGGTTATACAATTTTCTACGCTTATACAAATGGAATTAGTCCCAATGACCTGACGACCATCAGGCCAATTTTGCTCGGCTCCTGGAGCTTCGACAACACCAATACCTGGATTGGCAACCAAGGCCAGTTACCGACGGGGGCGTACAATCTCGTTGGTGTTCCAAGTTGGGAAACTAACGCCGTACTCGTTGATGCAACGAGTGCTGCGTTTCTCGCCTACGGAAACCTCCAGCCCGGCGGCGAAGCCAATTTCAATCTGCGAAACGGAACTCTCTCATTTTGGTTTCTTCCTAATTGGGCAAGTGCTAATGCTGGCGGCGTCGGTCCTCAGACCGAAGGACGATTCCTTGAAATCGGAAGCCCGGGGACAGCCAGCGGCTGGTGGGGCCTCCTCGTCGATTCCGCAGGAACGAACATTTATTTCTGCACGGAGACTAATTCAATCGGTTCCTTAACAACGAATCTGATTGCCCCCATAAGCTGGCCCTCCAACGCCTGGCATCAAATCGTCCTAACCTATTCGTCGACAAATTCTTCATTGTTTATTGATGGACAGCCGGTAACTACGAACGGCCTCGGCATTTCCTATTATCCGAATCTCGCAGCCCAAGCTAACGGCTTCGCCATTGGCAGCAGCTGGTCCGGTACGAGCAACGCCGATGGAACGTTTGAGGAACTTACCACGTACAATTATCCGCTGACTCCAT
Organism: uncultured Verrucomicrobiae bacterium; assembly: GCA_963845665.1. Lineage (GTDB taxonomy): Bacteria > Verrucomicrobiota > Verrucomicrobiia > Limisphaerales > UBA11358 > UBA11358. The sequence continues at coordinate 3,015,158 of CAWJTA010000002.1, read as the reverse complement.
ATGCGATTGATGCGAATGGAGACGGAATGTCCGACATTTGGGAAATGGACTACTTTGGAACTTTGAACGTAAATCCCTACACCGACCTAAGTAATGATGGCCTGAGCAATTTAGAAAAATCAGAATTCGACGTGAATCCGGCCGTCCCTTATCCAGCCATCCCAGCGTCGTTCAGCGTTCAGACATGCCCGCAATAATTCGGTTTAGCCATCGAATCTGACATGAAAATCATCCTCAAACGGCTTCAGCAGCTCACAGTTTTCACGTTGGCAGCTTTCCTTTTATGCTGCGATCAGGCACGCGCTCAAAACGGTCCCTACACCGATTTTGGAACCATTCCCATGCTGGCACAACCGCCGGGAGACCAGATGACGGCCAACGAAAAGCTGGATTTTCACAATGACCTTTTCACTGGACGGTTCAACTATCGGATCCCCATCGAAGTACCGCCCGGACGGGGTGGAAGCGGGCCCGACATTGCGCTGGAATATAATTCCGCGAACGCAAACGGCTGGTGTGGCGTAGGGTGGGATTTAGACATGGGCTATATCCAGCGTGAAACCCGTTACGGCGTTCCCGAAGTCGGCGGCACCTACTCTGACACTTACGGCAACGGCGCCGGTTTCGATAGTTTCACCTATTCGTTTGAAGGCCAAAGCGGGCGATTGATTTTCGCCAGCGACGGCACCTATCGCCCGGAAGTGGATACTTCCGGCCTTATCTTCCGATACTCGGGCGGCTATTGGACGGTGACCGACAGGGACGGGCGGACTTACTTTTTTGGTGATTCGGGCTATTCTCAAATAGATACCACTTACGGAAGGTTCAAATGGGCATTGAGCAAAATCATAGACGCTAACGGGAATCAAACCACGATTACATATCAGTCAGTCAATGGTCAGCTCTATTTGCAACAGATTAGCTACAATTCCAACATCAACAGCCCTGCCATTGCCGCAAACTGTACCGTGACGTTCACATTGGAGCCGCGTTCCGACATTCCAAATTCGTGCCTTTCTGGAACAGAGATTGACACGACCGAGCTTCTTGAGGCGATTACTGTGACCTGCAATGGCGGTCTGGTGCGCCAATATCTTCTTTCCTACGCACCCTCGCAAAGCACCGGTCGGTCATTGCTGCAAAGCGTTAGAGAAGATGGTGTAAGCGGGTCATGGCCGCCAATCACCTTTTCCTACTCCGTGCAGGCGCATAGTTTTCAGCCGGGGGTCACGTGGGGCCCAATCAAACCTCAAAATATGCTTAACGACACCACCGGTGACTCCCTAAGTACGGTGAACACAGCGCTGATTGATATGAACGGCGATGGCCTGCCCGACTGGGTGGTTCAGCCCTTTAACCCCACACCTTTCACCAATCTTATTGTACAATTGAACACCGGCAGCGGATTTGGGAAAACGAACAATTGGGGAATGTTGAATAATGAAAGCAACGATGTATTTAACAGCGGATGGAACACCATAAATGGCTGCAACACGACCACGTGGCTGCTTTCTTCCTTGGCGGACGTCGACGGTGATTTGCTCCCCGACCGGGTAATGCGCCAATATAGCATGATCGGCAGCGGCTATGACCATATTCAAATTCAAACCAACAACGGAACAGGATTTGGCCATGAATCGCCGATCACTGGTGTGTCCAGTCAGGCAAATACATACTACACAGCCGAACAGTTAACTTATCCATCTCTTGATGGTGCTACATCGGATGGATACGGAAGCGCGAGCCTGGACCTGTTGATTGACATGAATGGCGATGGAGTGGCCGACCGCGTTATGGCGGGCGACAGCGGGCAATTCGTGGTTCAACTAAACAACCGGAACGGGAGTTTTGCAAGCCCTGTCACTTGGGGCAACGTCGCTGCTGATGGAATCGGGAATTATGCATATACACCTCGATACCGGGATGGCAATCACGTCTATTCGGAGCTTATGGATATGAATGGCGACGGCCTGCCGGACCGCGTTATGCAAAGCGGCAATGGCGGCGTTCAACTAAATACAGGAGTCAGCGGCTCTCTTAGTTTCACCTCGCCTATCAGTTGGAACTACACTGGCGACCCGGAGATTGCCGACGATTCCTCTTAAGAAACTGATTGTGTAAGCACTTGTTTTTGAACCAGTTCAAAGCCGAAGGCTTTGGCTGTTTTCTGTAGCGCGTTCAGCTTTCGGGCGGCGAATTTCTTCTCGTAATCTTCCAACCCCTGACGGACATAGGCTTCACCATGTTTGATCAGCCGGTAAATGATGCGGGCCAGTTTATGGGCCGTGGCTGTGATTCCTTCGGCCGCGCCCAGACGGGCTTTCATCCGGCGGGCGAAGGCCCCCAAGGCGCTCTTGCTACTTTTCAAACTGTTGGCCGCCATACGGAGTGCATCTGAGGCTCGGTTGACTACGCGTCGGGTCCGGCTGCTAAGCACCCTGCCACCGCTAATGCGGTTGTCCGGGCACAAGCCCAGCCAGGAGCAGAAATGCTTTTCGGTTCGGAATCGGCTCAAGTCTGGACCCACTTCAGTTAGCAGAACCATTCCCGTCAGCACGCCAACACCTTCAATAGCAGTGAGGTCAACGCCAAATTTCTCATACAACTGCGGACGCATATCCACGCCGGCCATTTTGTCAAAGACCGCTGCGCGGCCTGCCTTGCGTACAGGCAGCGGCTTAATGGCCGGGTCCACCTTGAGCGGCAGGCTGACCATCTCGCGCACAACCTGCTCGTCACACGCGTTAATCTTAGCCTCATAGGTGTTGTAGAGCTCATAGGCTTGCCGCAGCACAAACAGATGCTCCGCCCGGTAATCACCCATGAGGGCTTGCTGGATGGTCTGTTGGGAGGCTCGCACACGAGGGTCCACCAAAGCCGCAAGTTTAACCGGGTCGCGTTCTCCTTTCAGAATGGCCGCAATGATGGCCAGTCCACTGACTCCCGCCACGTCGCTCAGCACATGAGGGAGCTGAATGTTCATTTGCAACAGAGCTTTTTGCATGTGCTGGCATTGCGTGCTGCGGGCGCCAACCAATTCGTCGCGATAGCGCAAATAGGTGCGCAAGGTACAATAGGGATCTTCAGGGCGAAAGGAACCCTGCAATAAGCCGTAGGTGTGCAGCCGTTGAATCCACTGACAATCTTGCACATCGCTCTTGCGTCCGGCCACATTCTTGGTCTGACGCGCATTGACCAAAATCACTTTAAATCCCCTCCGTTCCAAAATCTGAAACAGAGCAATCCAATAAACACCGGTGGACTCCATCGCCACGGAAGTCACGCCGCATTGCTCGAACCAATCGGCCATGCCTTCCAGGTCGGCCGTGAAGGCGCCAAACCTGCGGACAGAAGGCTTGCCGGCTTGCGGTGAAACCGCTGACCAATGTTCCCGCGAGCCGATATCCACACCGGCGGCATGAGGGTTGATGGGTTCCCAACCCTTCGTCAATGGAGATTTTTTTGCTTTGTTTTTTATTTTTTGGTGTTTTGCTTTTCATGTGGTGATGGGGTGGTTCCGGCCCAAGAGTGGCATGAAAAACTGCAATCTCTTAAACAGGATAGTTCCGCCGGCTCGCCAAAGTCGGCGGAACTTCACTAATGAATCAGCCGAGAATCTTGGAACCATGCTACACAACGGGCACACAGGCTCCATTGGAAAGGCCGGTCATAGCTCGCCGAAATCACCCTGCCAATAGCATATAAACCGTCTTATCAAGGCCAAGTTTCTTTCAGTATCAGCCCCCACCGGGGGTCCGGGCTACACAGAAAGTTACACGACACAGTTAATTGACATGAATGGCGACGGGTTGCCGGACAAGGTGGTCTCCAATGGCGACGGTACGTATACTGTCTATTTCAACACCGGCAAGGGATTCAGCAGTACTGGCGTCACTTGGGAGGGCATCAGCACTCGGACGCCCGGCGGCTCACAACCTCCTTACGGTTGGGCCAATTTGCAGGCATGGGATGACGGCGGCACAAGAGTCACGCTGATCGATATGAACGGAGATGGACTTGTAGACCGTGTGATTCGGAGCCTGGACGGCTCTGGAACAAACATGGTGGTCCAATACAATACCGGCCCGTTTCCTGATTTGTTGATCGGCGTGGCAAATGGCATCGGCGGCTCTGTGGCAATCGCGTACACTCCCTCGAGCCACTGGAATAATTCCGACGGGACCCGACCGCGCCTTCCGCTGCCCATGTACACGGTCACATCGATCACTGAGATGAACGGAGGCAGCACGGTCCAGCAATGGAATTACAGCTACCTTGGCGGCTTGTATGACACGCACTGGCGCGAATTTCGCGGATTTTCCGAGGTCACGGAGTCCTACCTTAACGGCACAGGCGGCAATATGACGGATATCACCTGTTTTTACCAGGGCGGCGGGCTGAACAATTCTTCGATTGGCGAATATCAGGATTCGCGGTTCAAGGCCGGGATGCCTTTCAAAAAATTGACTTACGGTTCGGACGGAAGGCTTTACAAGGTTCTCGCCTATCAGGTTGAGCAGGTGGAAATTAATGCCAACGGCGTTTATTTTCCATTTACGGCCGGCGAATTTGAGCTGGATTACGAAGGGGCGAGTGTCCCGCGCGAATCGCTCGAAACTTACCAATACGCGGCTTATCTAAATGATTTACCGCTATCCACGGGCAATCTGTTGCAGGAGGGTGAATGTGGCGAAATCACCAACTTTACCTACCAGTACGCGTACGCCCCCGTTTCCGGCACTCCAAACGCCTTCACGACTTACACATATGCTTCCTTATCGAACCTCGACATCGTTGATAAGCCCGCCTCGGTTACCTTGTCATCCGATGCCGCCGGAAACAACGTGCTGCGCCAAACTCTCTACACATATTTCGGTGAGACCGGAGACGTCCAGCAAAAGAAGGATTTGTACTGCCCGGGCACATACGGCATCACCAGCTACACGTATGACAATTACGGGAACATCCAAACAACGACCGATCCAATGGATCTTGTGACGACCGAAAATTACGACTCCAGTGCCACCTTTGAAACTCAGAACTATACCGGCTCGCTTACCAACAGTTATCAATACGACCCTGGCAGCGGGAATTTGCTCTCCAGCACCAACGCGCAAGGAATGGTTACGGCCAACCAGTACGATGGCCTCCTGCGACTCACCAACTCCGCCATTTCAACCACGCCATTCGGTCCCGCCACGCTCTGGCGCAAACGGTATCAGTACGTCTTGGGTACCGGCGGGAATTGGATTTATGAGCAGATTAACGACCCAGCCTCGTCCACCGGATACTATGAAACCTACGACTACCTCGACGGCCTGGGCAGGCCGGTCGAGATTCGTGAGCAGTCCGAAACCAGTGGAACATATCGCGTCAGCGACATTTTCTATAATCCTTTGGGCGAAATCACGGCGCAGACGTATCCCGTGTTTGAATCCGGCGCTGGTTATGGCATTCCCAACGGGTCTATCAACGGTTTTTACACGATCGTTGATCCGATTGGGCGGCCTTGCCAATTTTACCCCGTTGCCAGCGCGTCCTTCAGCAGCGGCGTCTTAACGAGTTTGACCCCGCTGAGTGGTGACTCTGGCTCACCCGTTGGACCGACCACGCTGGCGTTTGTGGATGGCGCAAACCCCTGGGCGATCGTCGTGACCGATCCGCGAGGGAATAAGAGTAAATACGAACTGGATGCTTTTGGGCGCACGAACCAAATCATCGAGGTCGTCGGCAACAGTAATTACGTCACGAAGCTTTTTTACGATGCGGCCGACGACTTGACAAACATCACCGACAGCGCAGGAAATCAGACAAGCTTTTTCTATGATGAAATGGGTAATCGCGTAGCGATGGCCGAGCCGGACATGGGCCTCTGGCAATGGCAGTATGACCTGGACAGCCGGCTGGTCGTCCAAACCGACGCCAAAGGCCAAAAAATCGAGTCTTTTTATAACGATCCGGCGGGACGCATTACTGCGCGTGAAGGTCTAAATAGCGGCGGTCAGGTGGAGTCGTCGGCTTCGTGGCAATATGATTCGAGCGACGGCGACAGTTCCTGCACGATTTATCCGGGACAGATTTATGCCATTACAGACGACCAGGGTTACGAGAAATTCAGCGATGATGTCCGTAACCGGACGCGCGAATCCGTTCGCTATGTATCTCAGAACGGCAATAGCTACACGAACTTGTTCGCCTACGATGACGCTGACCGTGAGGTTTTAGAAAGCTATCCCAATGGCGGGCCAACTATCACAAACATTTACGATTCAGGCGAACATTTGTCCGAAGTGCAGTTGGTCGGTGGAAGCGGCACGGCTTTTTACACAGCAAGGGCTTTCAACGGAGTCAATCAATTGCTGGGCGTGAGTTTCGGGAACGGTGTGCTCACCAGCAACACGTATTATCCGGTCTCCTTACGGCTGGAAAATCTAGCCGGAACACACTTAAACACCAGTATTCAGAGCTTGACGTACGGGTATGATACCAACGGAAACATTTCGGGCATTACCGACGGCGTTTATTCCGGCGCGGCGTCAGCAGCGTTTGGCAATGTTCAGTATGACGCTTTGGACCGAATGATTTCGCTGACGAACGCGGCAGGAAGTTTCGTTTACGGCTACAGTTCCGTCGGCAACATCCTAACAAACGAGGAATCGGGCTTTGCAACTAATTATGTCTATGGCACGACAATTCGCCCGAATTGCGTGCGCTACGCCAATGGGATTATTTACACTTACGATCTAGACGGAAACGTGGCAAATCGCGAAGGAATGCGAATCATTTACGATGTCAACAATAACCTGCAGTACGCGCTGACCCCCACGAACACGGTGCAATTCGGGTATGACGTGAAGAATGAGCGGCTTTGGGAACAAAACGGGACAAATCCGCTCCAAGTATGGATTGGAGACACCTACGAAGAGAAACAGGGCGAAATTCTGTATCACATCTACGCTGGCAACAGGCTCGTGGCCACGTTTGATAAAACCAGCACGAACATTTTTCAATATTATCAGCCGAACAACCTGACGTCGACTTCGATTCAGACCGACACTAATGGAAACGTCGTCAATCATTACGAATACAGCGCCTTTGGACAATCGCGATACACTCAGAGTACCAACGTTTTTCAGGTCTCACGGCGCTTCACTGGGCAAATTCTGGACGACGCCACGGGACTCTATTACTACAACGCCCGCTATTACGACCCGATCCTCGGCAGATTTATCGAACCCGACCACGAAATCCCTGAGTTTGATGATCCTCAGAGCTATAATAGATATACTTACTGCCTCAACGACCCGCTCAGATTTACTGATCCGAACGGAGATTCTGCAATCGGCAACGCAGTCGATTATACCGGTAACTTCGTAATTGGCTTCGGTGTTGAAGTCGGCATGGGGATGCACGTATCCGCACCGACCACAGAATCAGGTTATAATGGAAGAGCGGCAGGTAGGGCCCTGGGCGGACTAGTATCGGCGGGGCTTATTATTAAGGGCACAAAGGACACCGCTGCAGGCGCGGGCATGGTCACTGTCAGCGCACTGAGCATTCCAGTCACCGCTGGCTTGGATAGTGAGTTGGCCGTCCCTGGTATGGCCGATGGCGAGCTAACCGCGGCAAGGGGAGGCGCATTGACCGCTGCGGGAGCGTGGGGGATCAATAATTTGCATAAGTTATCGTCGCTGACAAGACCCGCGGGTCCTGCGGGAGGAGCAGAGATTCATCACATCGCAACAAATAAGAATCGAACTTCAACGGCTGGAGGAGGACCCTTTACGCCAAAATTTGAACAGATGTTTAAACAAGCAGGGATGACACTTAAAGATGCACTAAATGAGGTTCAGGTGCTCAACCACAAAGGCCCCCATCCCGAATACAATGCGGAAGTTTACGACCGGCTTGAAAATGCGGTACGAGGACTAAAGGGCAATGCGTATAAATCGGCACTCCAGGCAGAATTAAAGGCAATTGGAAAGGAGAGTTCGACTCCGGGGACTGCTCTTAATAAGCTGATAACGAAGTAAGCAATCCTTGGTAATATGAGGAAATATTTTAGAATGCGTGATGACGTTGATGCACCCGGACGATGGTGGCTCGATTTGGCGCGTGATGCGCGGGGAGAGGAAATTATCGCCGGCTTCCTTACGGTCGGCCAAAGAGTGGACGTCACAGCACCACTTAAAATCCCGCTCCAATATGAAGGTTCTCCGCTGGATTTTACCTTTGCTGCTTTTGACATCCCGGTGCTAAACCGTCGCGCGTTGCATCTGCTTACAGAATTTGCGGCAAATGAGTTTCAATGCTTTTTAGCTAATGTCGAGGGTCAGGGCCATAGTTACGCGGTAGTAAACTTCCTGCAAGTCCGAAAGTGTCTAGATGAATCAAAGTCTGAGTTTCTTAAGTGGACAAAAAATGACCACCGTGCTGACTTGGCTGGGCAATATCGCCAAGTTACAAAACTGCGTATTGATCCAAAGCTTGTTGACGATTGCGACGTTTTCCGATTATGGGGTTGGGAGGTTGCACTGATTGTGTCTGAAAGAGTCCAGCGTGCATTCATTGATCACGGGATCAGCGGTATTCACTTTGTTGACGTCTAATACGCAGCGGTCGTCTGGCAGCGCGGAGTAACCATCGTTTCCATCTCAGGATTTCCGGCCCACCGAATCCTTGGCGAAGGCGGGAGCGACGGAGGGTTGCATTCCCTATAGCCAGAAAATGTGATCCTCCCAGTTAAGCCCTTGGTGGTTTGAGCTATCATCTTGGGTGAAGGGCGGGGAGTGTTACCAGCACTCCCCGCGTAAACATAATCAACGGGGTCTGACGACCCCATCAACCATGAAGTATTACGTTATGAAGTATTACACCTCCACCACCGAATTCAACTGCGGAATCGATCTCCATTCCCGGCAAATGTATGTCTGTCTCATGGATCGTTCCGGAAAAATCCTGGTCCACACCAATATCCGAAACAATGACTTCAACTTTTTCCTGCAGTTGGTCGCCCCTTATCGCCACGACCTAACCGTCTGTGCCGAATGCATGTTCGGATGGTATTGGCTCGCCGACGCCTGTGCCCAGGCCGGCATCCATTTCGTCCTGGCTCACGCCCTCTACCTCAAGGCCATTCATGGCGGCAAAAACAAAAATGACCGCATTGATTCCGAAAAACTCGCTCAACTGCTGCGTGTCAATCTCATTCCACCCAGCTACGTCTATCCCGCCGCCCAGCGGCCTCTGCGAGCTCTCTTGCGCCAGCGTCTCCATTTCGTTTGGGACCGTACTGAACTCATTACCCGCGTCCAATCCCATCAACTGGCTCACAACCGCATCCCCAACTCTTGCTCCAACCGCGACCGTTGGCAGGAACATGCGCTGGCTCAGGAACCCAACCGCGTTTACCAGCTAGCTCTCCAAAATCAGTTCGCCCTCATCCGCCATTTCGATACTCAAATCGCCATCCTGGATGATCAATTGGAACGGTTGACCAAAGTCCATGCTCAGCGCGATTATATTTTACTGCAAACCATCACCGGCATTGGCAAGCACCTGGGTCTGACGCTCCTCTACGAAATTGGCGACATCGACCGATTCCCCACAGTCAAAGACTTCCTGAGCTATTGTCGCCTGGTCAAGGGCACCGTCGCTTCAGCCGGCAAGATCAAGGGCCTGCGCGGCCATAAGCTGGGCAATCCCTATCTGCGCTGGGCCTTCGGTGAGGCGGCCATCATTGCCAAACGCGATCAGGCATTCATGGGCCCGCTCTATCAACGCCTCCTGGTCCGCATGGGCGGCAACAAGTTCAAGGCCAACGCCCTTCTGGCCATCAAGCTGGCCCGTTCGGTTTACTACATGCTTAAGAGCAAAACCGTCTTTGATCCCCAGCGCCTGGCTGCTTCGATAACACGCAACTAAATTTCGACCCTGGCGACCTGAGCCTGCGCTGCGACTGGAGCCGATCAATCGTGAGATCCTCATTCAACCCAGACCATATTCCCTGGTGTTTTGAACACCCCGGTCTGAGCTGGATCCACCAGGACTCCCTAAATGTGATTGAGCCAGCTCGCCAGCGGTCGTTGATCGCACGCCTTCGACGCCGGGGCCGCGAGCGTGATGGCTCGCTATCGGCCCCGGCTCCTTTTAGCTTGCGGTCGCATCACTTCAGAACGTTCTACCTTTGGAGCATCCGCCCCATTCGCACGTCCGCAAAATACTGGAGTCCCGGGTTGGACAATCAACATCGGGCAACCGTCGGCCAATGTGCCTGGATAGCGCGTGGGTTTACTGCTGTGTGTTTCTGGACCGTCCCCTGGCGTTCGATCAGGGGACTGGAAAGTCGGCTGAGGTTCCCTTTGAACTTTGGCCGGCTCGATTGAGTCCCAATAGGTGTTTAGCCGGATGCCCTGCATCCGCGCTGCAAACCGAAATTAAGTCGGAGTTCCCGTTTTGAAGTCCGCTACGCGGTTTCCAAAAGATTCCGTGCCCCTCTTTTTTTCCCTATTGACGTTTCGGGCTTAATAGGTGTCAGGCCTATCCTGTAAATCCTGTTCATCCTGTCAAAAAGACATCGGATTGAATTGCAGGGTCGTGCGACGACTGCTAGTACCGCTACCACCACTTCGTCCGAAAATCTATCGTTTCCGACAAATCTTCAGATTTGCCAACAAAACTGGGTAAATTGACCCTTTTCCTGGCTTCGTTTCCAGTTGCACCCCTATACAGTATAAATGTGCAGGGCAGCCAGACAAAGGCGCGGACGTAGCGTAGCCGTCTCGGCTGCGGGTTCGGGCGCTGACTCGGCGCTCGTTCCAGAAACTGGCGGCGAGACGTGGCCATAATCCCGTACCGCGGGACGAAGCCCGGCTCGTTGCGCGTCCCGGCCACCAAAATCTTCAAAATACCCAGTAAAACAACACATTACACCCCAAAAACAAATCTCGTTGCGCGTTGCGTTCCCTGCTATGTAAAAGAAATGTTATCAGCCCGGGATTGGTGGAATAATCGTCATCGTCATCGTCATTCTCATCCTCACCCATCGAGCGCCGCGCTTGGCGCGTTGTAGCTCCGCGAAGGCGGCTGAGAGCGCCCTGGCCAAACCCGTTTTACGTCCGGCCGCCGGACCATTCCCGGTGCACCTATCCGCATTCTTTGAGTTCTTTGTGCTCTATGCGGTTAAGAATTCTGCAAATTCTGTTCATTCTGTCCAACCACTCTCGTTGCGCGTCACGGCCGCCGGAATCTTCAAAAACACCAATAAAACCGCATATTTCGCCCTAAAACCAAATCTCGTTGCGCGTTGAGCATCCTATGCAAATAAAATGTGTAGCCAGAGCCGTGGCGGCGAGCCGTCGCCACTCCTCCACTTCGGCAGGCTGCGCTATACGCGGGCGTTGAAGCGTGGTGCTGCCACCGATTAATGTTGCGGTTGGCAGCATTTGAATGACAATTTCTTGTAAGGCTCATGAACGCTCAGGTTCCTGCCGGTAAAAAAATTTTGGGATTATCGTCGCTTTCGACGGACCAGCTGAATTACCTGAACATCGGCCTGATGCTTCTGGCGGCGGCGGCGGCGTTTGCGCGGCCGTTTGAAGTGTTTTTGGCAGCTTACGCGTTCCTGGGGCCGCTCCATTATCTCACCGAGATCTCATGGCTGCATGACCGGAATTATTATACGCGCGGGAAAAAAGATTATCTGGTCCTCGTGATACTCTCCGTTGTTGTGACTGTCGTGGTCACGAAGCTCATTCCCGGGATTCCGGATTGGGTGCGCGTGGCGACGACCTATATTGCGTTTGGCATTGCGCTGGTTTTCCTCCTGGTGAGCAAGCGGTGGAAACGCTGGGTTTGTTACGCCTTATTGATCGCGACCAGCGGTTTGGCCGTGCACATCGGCGTGCTTTATACTGTTTTCGGCGTTCTGCTGCCAACCATCATCCATGTGTTTGTGTTTACCGGCCTGTTCATTTTGGTGGGCGCGTTAAAAGGCCGCAGCGTTTCGGGTATCAGTTCGTTGATCGTTTTTTGCCTGTGCGCGTTGAGCTTCTTTATGCTTGGCAGAAATGTCACGGGCAGCGACGTTGGCACTTCGGTCCAGAAAATTTATTACGCTTTTACGCAACTGAATTATTCGCTAATGACGCCGTTTAATCAGCAGGACCTGACCGTTCCGGATAACGCGAGGAATTTCGTCAACTTTGTCAACTATCGCCTCTATGACTCGCCGCTGGCGCTGGCGATTATGCGGCTGATTGCGTTTGGCTATCTGTATCACTATTTGAATTGGTTTTCCAAGACGTCGATTATTCAGTGGCATAATATTCCTCGCTCGCGGTTCATTGGCGTGATCGTCATCTGGATCGCATCGGTCGGGGCGTACGCGTATAATTATCAATTTGGATTGCGCTGGCTGTTCTTTTTGTCATTCACGCATGTGTTGCTGGAGTTTCCGCTGAATCATCTGACGATGATTAATATTGCCAGGGAATTTAAGAATATAGTTTTACCGGCAGTTCCAGTTCGAGGGATTGCGACGAAATAGTGCTTGCGCACGGCCACCACGCGAAGGATACGAAGTTTATCCGCAGATTGCGCAGATTAACACAGATTAAAAAATGAGGAATACAGGAACTCAGGAAAGCAAATTTGTTAAAGTCCTGCGGGCTTCGAATAATCTGCGCAAATCGGCGAAATCTGCGGATGAAAAGTTCTGTCTCAACGCGGGCCTTGCAATTCGAGGGGAGGTGCGCCGGGGCGGTAGAGGAAGATTCTTCCGGTGCGCGTTTTGAGGAGCATCAGGCAATCGCCGTCGTTCGCGGCATACGACGCAATATACTTAAACAAAACTTTATAACCACGTGGTTCGGGTAATGGCGGTGAGCCCATGTCGGCGTCGGCCCACATGGAGTACTCAAACATATAAGGCAATTGAAGGGCCGGGTTGTAATTCTTTACGGGATAGACATAAGCCTGGAGCTTGGACGGAAGACGGGCGACACATGACTGTGACAAATACACTTCGGCCCTGGCTGCGTTGTAAGAATACAAGGAGAAGGAAAAATATGAATCCCATAGACCGACGAAACTTAAAATGGGCAGGAACCCATATAGTCCCACGATCAGGGCGGCGACCGGCGAGGGGCGGAGCGCACGCACAGTTTCAGGCAGTCCGACAAATTGTTTGCCGCCAAACAAAATGAAGATCAAAGTCAAAAGGACACTTGTGCGCAATATCGCGATCAGCGGATGTGGCCATCCCCAATCCGTGGCGGGCTGGACGAACCATCCTGGCACCTGGCCGGCGAAAGAGCCGTTTAATTTCTGAATTCCGGCCCAAAAATAGACTGTTGAAAATGCAAGCCTGCACGCGGCCAACGCGATTGGACCGGGCAAAATGTTCAGCAATAGCATGACCCAATAGACATAGAACCAGGCTTGCCCGCGATTTTGGTCGCAGCCGTAGAGGTAAAAAGTGGCGGCCAGAAAAAATAGGATTGCCGGACGAAAAATCCACACTCCAGCGACTAAAGAAGCCAGAACGAGACCGAGCAGCCATGGCCCGCATGCCACCGGCAAAATCAGCCAATGTGGGAAAAGAGGAACGAGCGGATATTCGCGCGTACTCAGCCAAAGTGGAATGCAACACAGGATGCCCGAGAGCATGGCGGCGAGCAAAACGAAACGCAGCCACCGGAGGCGGCCATTTGAGGATGACGATGATTCCCCCTTTTCCCGTTCCCTCACCTCACCCTGACCCTCTCCCCTCCCCTCCGAGGGGCGCGGAGAGGGAACAGCATTTGGACCACGCAACATTTCACTTAGAAAAATCGCGATACGCCGAATTTTCTGTGACGGGGTTGCGGGAAAGCCGATGAGGTTGACGTTCATCTTCCAATTGATCAAATCTCAATAAGTCATTTTACAAATGGCAATTCCGTGATTGTCGCCGGACTATTTCCTTCGATCGTTTGTAAGGTCAGTTCTGTTCCGATTTGATTGGCTTCGCGGCGGACGTAGCCCAGGGCGATGTTCGCGTTGAGCGCGGGCGATTTAATTGCGCTTGTGATGTAACCGGATTCCTTGCCGTTATGCACAAGCCTGGCGCCCTTATTCGGCAATGTCTTCAAATCATCGGGCAGCCGTAATCCGCGCAATTCTTTCGCGACGTGACCCATCGCGTGGATGCGATTTAACACTTCCTGGCCGATATAACAGCCTTTGTTGAAATTCACAGCGCGCGCTGCGATACATTCCATGGGTAAATTCGTTTCGTCCATGTCCGCGCCAAAACGGGGAACACCGGCTTCGATTCGCGCCGTTTCAAACGACGTCCAACCACACGCGCGTCCGCCCACGTTCTTCGCGGCGGCGACCAATTTATCCGCCACCGCGGCGAGCGATTCGTTGGGAACAAAAATGTCAAAGCCGGGCCCGGCAAGACGCCGCAGAACGGCCACGTATATTTCACCGAGCGTCGGGTCCGTGACTTTTGCGACGGACCAGTCACAGGCCGGACCGTTCCCGAGCAATCCAACGGCCTTGGCGACGTCCGCGGCTTTTGGCCCTTGAACGGTCAATAGTCCGTAGGACGGTGCTGCATCCACGATTTGCACGTCGTCGGCAACAATGAATTTTTCCAGCCGCTGCGAAATGCGTTCAGTCAGGCCGGGCTCGAAATCCAGGAGCAATTCGTCCGGCAGGTTGAAGACGTTCAGGTCGGCCTCCATTTTCCCTTTGGCGGTGGTGAGTGCGGCGTAACAGCCTTGACCGGCCTGAAGCCTTTTAACATCGTTTGTGATTTGCCCGTGCAAAAAGCGGATGCGGTCAGCCCCGATTAAGCAAATGCGCCCGCGAAAACTGAAATCCAAAACGCCGGCCGACCGCCGCAAGGCCTGGTATTCGCCCGGAACATCGCCGTAGTCGGCGACGATTTCCCGGCCATTCAATTCAGAAAACCGCGCCTCGAGTGTATGGTGGAACTCATGCAGCAACAAAAGATTCATTTAGCGGAAAAAATCAACTGAATGGCGGGCAAAAGCAAGTTTTTGAGGTGGGGCCGCGATTCCTGGTACGGACGGCGCTCTTTGTAAGTGGCGCTCACCGGGTGCAACGGGTGTGGTCGGACGAGCATTCTCCTGCATCCTGAGATTCCGCGCGCTGTACGCGCGGTGATGCCGCAGCGCGGCGTCCCTACCAGATTCAAGCCTTCACCGTCGCTTCGGGCTTTTGGCTCGCGCGGGCGATGTCCTTTTTGAATCTGGAAGCGCAGTCAGGGCATACACCGTGCGAGAAGCTGGCGTCCGAATGGCTCCGGACGTATTGCTCGACGGTTTGCCAGTAACCGGAGTCTGAACGCACATTTTTGCACCATGCACAGATTGGGATGAGGCCATGAAGCGTTTTGACCTCGGCCAGCGCAGACTTGAGCTGGGCAATCAATTGTTCGCGCTCCTGATCGTGTTTTCTGCGTTCACTGATATCGCGGAAAAGTCCAATGAAACCGCTGAAATCGCCGTCGTGCTTTCCCAGGGCTGTGACGACGGCCAGGCACGGGAAGCGGCTGCCGTCTTTACGAATGTACGTCCATTCGCCTTCGTCCACGGATTCTACCTGGACCTTTTTTGCGATGGCATCGAAGCCCGGACCGACAGGAGCGCCGAGTTTTTTCGATAAGTCTTCGGCGGCCCTGGCTAATTCCGATTGATCGCGCCATAGCATCGGCGTTGCTATGCCGACGACTTCCGCCGCCGAGTATCCCAACAAACGTTCGGCGGCGCGATTAAACGTTTGGACGACACCTCTCTTATTGGTGGCCACGATTCCGTAATCCGCGGAATCGAGAATGGCGTTTTGCAGGAGCAGTGTATGCCGGAGTTGTTCCTCCGCGCGGCGGCGGAACTGCAACTCCCGGCTGGCCAAATGATGGGCCAGCAGCAAAAGAGCGACCGCCAGGACACATGCTCCGATCAAAAACTGTCCCATGTAATGATATTGGTATTGCTCGGAAGATTCGCGCTGGTCCCAAAGCCTCTGTTCCTCAGCCGAGAAGCGGTCCAAAATATCCTGAGCACGGCCAAAATCCGCCCTGCCCTCGCCGGTTTTATCGAGTTTTACAATGCCGGCAAACCCGTCCCGTTTGTAAGTGGCGATAGCTTTTCGATCAAATGCGATGAGCACAGTCATGGCGTCCCCCAGGGCGTTGAGACGTTTTTGCTGCTCGGCATTGTCTTTGGTAAAGGCCGTGAGCTGCCACAACTGGGAGGGCTCAACCGCCACGTTTCCATAAAATGAATTGAGCGCATAGGTATCGCCCAGAATCACATATCCGCGCATCCCACGCTGAATTTCCAGGAGATTATTTTGAAAAGATTGCTCGCTTAGGATGACATCGGCCGAATGCCTTCGCGATTGACTCGCCTGATTCAGATTTTTCACGTTTTCGGCGGCCACAAACGCGACCATGGCCATAATAGCCGTCGAAGCCGCGACAGGGAGCCACGGCGGGAAACTGAATCGATTGGTCCTATCGGGCTTTGCTTCCAGCATTTAACTGCAAAAAGCAAATTTTGCGCCATTTACTGGCTTATCTGCGGTCCAAGTTGAGGGATGTTGCTCTTGCTTTTTCCTGCTGCCGGTGTTTGTCCCAGCGGGATAGAGGGCGCCCAGGTTGCCCATTTTGGATCGGGTTTGTCATTGAGAAAGAAGACGCTGCCATTGGTTGCCGGCGATCCATAATTCTCAGGCGTGGCAAAGGAAATTCCACCGCTGACGAGCGTTGCCGCGGATTCGGCGCTGATCTGCAAACCAGTAAAAAGGCCGACGTGAGCATTGATGCCGCCGGCATTCCAAAATTGCGAATCCGCCCGCACGAGCGGGGCAAAATCCTGTTGAATCCGCGCCTGTACGACGATGAAGCGGGAATTTTCATCCAGTTGAAGACTGGTGACTTCGCCGACCTGGAAACCGCGGTAAAAAATTCCGGACTGGATTTGCAATGCATCGAGATTATGCGCCAGCACAGTGATGGTAATGCCCGGAAGCGAGACAATCGGGGCCTGGGCAAGCCCGGTAAATGTGTTCGTTCGCGCCCCTTCTCCCAACTGGACGGCAATGTAGCTTCCTGACACGATGGTTTGCAGCCCACTCACCTCACCCAATCGCAGTTGCGGGCGCACGATCCAAAACTCCGAGCCTTGCCGCGCAATGCCCCTCGCGGAATGGTCCAGTTTTACCGTTATCGCCACAGTTTGCCGATCGGGCGCCAGTTTGAGCGATGTAATGCTCCCGACTTTAATCCCACGGTACCTGAGCATGGAATTTTGCTCCTGCAGCCCCTGGGCGTCCTGGAAATGGATCGTGATAGTTGGCCCGGCAAACACGAAGTCGTTCAACAGGAACCAGGCGCACATTAATGCGGCGGCAACTGGCAACATCCAGAAAAACCAGGACAAGGCGTCTTTTTGGATTTTGGCTTTCGGCAACTGACGTGCGGTTTCACTCATAGCGTTTCTTTTCGGCTGGTGTATCCCAAAGCAGGCGGGAATCGAAAGTCAGTGTCGCAAGCAGTGTGAGCACGACCACGGCCGCAAACGAAAAGACGCCGCGCCCTGGGTGCACCGTGGCCACTTCGCCCATTTCCACCATGGAAACGCCAATCGCCAATAGAAACACTTCAAGCATATTCCAGGGATCAATCACACGGATAATCTTGTACATCCAGGCCCGCGTTTTTTGGAATCTTGACCAATCCAGCGTCAGAGTGATGAAGAGAAGGCCCATAATTTTCAAGGCCGGGGTCAAAATGCTAGTGCAAAAAACGAGCGAAGCGATGAAATATTGCTCCATCCCCCAGAGAGTACGAATACCCTGAAGAACCGTCGTTTGGGCGAATTGTCCCTGATATTCCGCAGTAATGAGGGGATAAAGGTTGGATGGAAAATATAAAATGGCCGCGGCAATCGTAAACGCGAGGGTCCGGCTGCGGCTGGCGGCTCGGCGATGAAAAATTTGAAAATTGCAGCGGGCGCACTTTACGACCGCGCCTTTCGGCACGACGTCCACCTCCTGCACCAAGCCGCATGTTTGACATGCCACCACCTTGTCCATCACAACTGCAATTTCGGTCAAACTTTGAAAAATTCAAGTCCGTTGGCGGTTATATTTTCGCGAATTCTTCATCCGCAGATTCAGCAGATTGGAACAATGCCAATGAGGAAGAGCATGACAAGGTGGATGAGAATAAGGAAGACGATGAATCGTGCTTCCGTAAAATCATTGCGTTTAGGGCCTATTAACCGCAAATTATGCCGGATGAATTTGGACACGCTTTATTCTGAACTGACGCTGAAGACCGGCGCCAGGCTTGCTCTTGTGGTGATGGACGGCCTGGGCGATTTGGCCACGCGGGAACAACAATATTTGACGCCGCTTGAAGCGGCGAGGACGCCAAACCTGGACGCGCTTTCAAAGGATTCGGCACAGGGCCGCATGATTCCCGTCGCGCCGGGGATCACACCCGGAAGCGGACCAGGGCACCTGGGGCTCTTCGGCTACGACCCGCTCGAATTTCAAGTCGGCCGCGGCGTAATCGAGGCCCTCGGACTGGGCCTGGAATTGAAACCCGGCGACGTCGCCGCGCGCGCCAATTTTTGCACTCTCGATAATAAGGGAATTGTGACCGATCGCCGCGCCGGACGAATCGCGACTGAGGTTTGCGAAAAGCTGTGCGCCAAACTGGCCGCCAAAGTGAAGAAAATTGGCGATACTGACGTTTTGATCAAAGCCGGCAAGGAACATCGATTCGTCGTGCTCTTTCGAGGCCAGGGGTTGGAAGGTCCCGTGAGCGACGCCGACCCGAATCGCGAGGGATATCCGGTGCCCACCGTGCATCCGCGCGATGAGAACAACGCAGGCCAGAAAAAGATGGCCGCGCTTGTGGCCGATTTTTACAAAGCCGCTCTTCCGGTTTTGGAAAAGGAAAAGCCGGCAAATGGATTTCTGATGCGCGGCATCGCACACCAGCCGCACATCCCGTCATTCGAAGAACGGTATAAACTGAAGCCCGCGTGCCTGGCGGTTTATCCCATGTACAAGGGCCTGGCCCAATTAGTGGGAATGAAGAAAATCGAAGGGCCGCAAACCATCGCGGAACAATTCGAACGTTACGTGGCCGAGTACAACAATTTCGATTTCTTCTTCATACATTATAAATATACCGACAAATCCGGCGAAGACGGCAATTTCAACGCCAAGAAGAAAGCCATCGAAGATTTTGACGCTGCGCTGCCGATTTTGTTGAAGAAAAAGCCGGACGTCCTGGTCATCACAGGCGATCATTCGACGCCCGTGGCACTCAAGGGACATTCCTGGCATCCGCAGCCGGTCCTTTTGCATTCGGCCCTGAGCGGCTGGGACAAGTTGGACCGCTTCACCGAAACCGGCGCCAACATCGGTTCCCTGGGAATTTTTGAATCAAAATTTTTGATGCGGCTGATGCAGGCCAATGCGAAGATGTTCGATAAATTTGGAGCATAAGCCGATTGCGGTTCACGGTCCTTAATGAATCTTCCTAACAAGCTTACGTCAGCGCGGTTCGGGTTGACGGTGGTATTCGTTTGGGCTCTGTTCACGCCCATTCCGTATCACAACACCCTTGCTCTGGTGTTGTTTAATCTGGCCAGTTTCACGGATTTTCTGGACGGCAAAATCGCTCGCAGCCGCAACCTTATCACCAACTTCGGGATTTTGATGGATTCATTGGCTGATAAAATTTTGACATGCTCGGCATTCATCGCTTTCGTCGAAAGCACGCACGTGAATCCACACGCCCAGGTGAAAGTCGCCGCGTGGATGGTGATTATCATCGTGGCCCGGGAGTTTGCCATCACCGGCCTGCGGCTGCTCGCTGCGGCCAAAAGCATTGTTTTGGCAGCGGAAAACTTTGGGAAACACAAAACTGTTTCCCAAATCGCCGCCATTAACCTGCTTCTGCTTCTGGATGCGTGCGAGGAATGGCCTCTGGCATCGCAGGAATTCATTCAAAGATGGCTGCCGCCGCTGGCTAAAATCATGCTTTGGTTGGCCGTCCTTTTGACCGCGACGTCCGGCGGAATCTATCTCTGGCGCAATCGGGCGCTTTATCTGAACGATATGTGAGTTCATTTTCGCGGGAGGGACGCGAAGCCGCCGGGCACAAACTCAAAGCCCTGTGATTTCCAAGATGGTTTGCGAATTGAGTCATGGAACGCAGTAGCGACGAGGTTGACCGGGAGGTCGGCCCTACGCATTTCCTGGCAAGGAACCGAAGGCGGTAGGGATGGCGCGCTGCGCCGTCACCGCGCGTAAAGCGGGCGGAAATATCGCGATATAACGTCCGACCACGCTCGTTGCGCCGCTAAACGCGGCGCGGACAGCGCAGCGCGCCGTCCCTACCTTATTACGGCTCGGTAATGATATAAAAGCGCTGTGGGGCGGCGCCGGCGCCCGGATCGGTGAAAACAACCGGGGTCGTTCCGAAAACGCCGTTAGTCACTTCCGTCCAGGTGCTGGTCACGGGCGACAACAATATGTTCGTTGTGGCCCAGACTCGGTAGCCCTGCCCTTGCGTGCCCGAAATGGCGAATTGAAAGCTGCCGCCCGCCAGCGCAACCGCCCCACTCACCGTTGCGGGCGGGGGTATTGTCACGGTCAGTTGGGCGGGACTGCTGGTCACGACGCCAGCGGCATTGGAAACAGTGACTGAGTAACTGGCATTGGCTGCCGCGTTGGGAACAATCAACGTGGGACTGTTCGCGCTCGGATACGGAGCGTTGGTCCCGTTTTGCAGCCACTGATAAACCGGCGAGGAGATGCCATCGGCACTGACCGTAAAGATTGCTGTCCCGCCGAGCGCGACGGCAACATTTGTCGGCTGGCTGAAAATTTGCGGCGCCAATTGCGGCTGCCAGCCATAAAGCCAGTTGGTGACGTTTTGCACGTCGTTCGTCGCGGTCGCGCCGTCCAGTTCCAGGGCCCACGGCACTCGCGCGCCAGTTTGAACCAAAGCGCCGTTCGTATTCACACTATCATATTCCCAGAAACGCAAGTTGGCCGTGTCGGGACCTTGTGTGGTGCCGCTGCCCAAAATCCACCCGGCGGGGATGACAACGTTCGTATCCATCGTGCAATTGATATAGGCAACCTGGCCGTAAGGAAAACCGGGCGTATTGCCGCTGGAGCCGCCATCGCGGCCCAGATCGCAACCGGATGTGCCGTTGGTAATCGCCACGATCCGGCAATTTACAAACGCAAACCCGTTCGTGTATTGCGCCGTCCGCGCCTGCGTCAAATGACTTCCGCTCGTCAAATACATCAATATGGTATTGGTCACGTAAAGTGTGCCGCTTCCCCAGATGTAATCGGTGTTGCCCTGGATGTAGCTGTCCTGGATGTAAGCCTGATCGCCGCTTTGGTTTACCAGCAGCGTGTCCTGGTAACTGTCCAGGTCGCAGTCCAGGAGCATGAATTGCTTCGCGAGGTTTACGAGCAACGCTTCGGCCTGCGAACCGCCAAGCGGTGTGCTGTTCGTCAATGTCAGGTTTTCGACGGCAATGTCGTTGGCGCTGTTCACACCAAACATTGGGCGAGTCGTTGTGCTGCCGTTGTTGTTGGCATTATTGGCGTAAGTGATGACGGTTGAATGGCGGCCCTGTCCGATGAAGGTAATGTTGTTCTTGCCGTTCACTCGGTCAATTTCAGTGTAAACACCGTTATTAATATTAATCGTCGTGGGGGTGGTATTATTGGAGGCCACGGAATCAATGGCGCCTTGGACCGTGCAAAAATCTCCGCTGCCGTCCGCCGCAACAACCAGATCGGCCGGATTCGCCGGACCGCTGGACTTGGTCGTAAATTGCCATGTCGTCGAATTGGCGATACCGGTGAAATAGGCGCCATTTGGATCCACGATAACGCCTGGGTCCATCGTGACGTAATACGATTTGCCGGTCGTCAATACGCCGGCATGAGGATAAATGACGGCAGTGTTGCCATTGATTAATATGTTATAGGCATTGATGCTAATGCCGCCAATCGTCCGCAGTTGAAGATTGCCACCGCTCATGTCGAGCGTGTCCACAGGCGTGCCGGGATTCGAGGCGTCGTAAATATTGATTTTGCCCGTATTGCCAACGCCTGGGGCCTGGCTAAACGTCATGCGCAAAAGGGAATCCACGCAAACGTTTGCCGCGCCATTTACGGGGGAAGTCGGTGTGCCGGTCATGCTCGAATAGATCGCGAGGTAGGCGGAAGCCGACACCGCGCCGGCTGTATTACTGACGACCACTGAATAGGTTCCGATATTGGTTAACACAACGCTGGCGATGGAATAATTCGTTGCAGTCGCGCCGGGAATCGGCGCGCCGTTCTTATACCATTGATACGTCGGGGACGGGATGCCCGAGGCCGTCACAGAGAAATTCGCCGGATCTCCAACGTTTAATAGTAAATTTGTTGGCGAGCTGGAAATGGCGGGCGTCACGATGACGGTAACGGTGAAATTGGCGAGGACTGAACCTGCGCCGTTGCTGGAGACGACCGTATAGGTCCCCGCATTGGCCAATTGCAGGTTCGCCAGCGATAGCAAGGTGGAGGGACCGGACTGGAGCAAATTGCTGCTATTGTCATACCAATACACAGTCGGCGTCGGCGCGGCGAAGGTATTGACAAAGATATTGGTGCTGCTGCCGGCTGTCACCAGGGCATTGCTGGGCGAAACAAAATTGATAACGGGCACCGTGGGCGTGGCTGAAACAAATAATGTCGCGACGGAACTTGTGGCAACGCCGTACGCGTTGCTTACCACGACGAAGAAAGCTGAACTGTCTGCGACCTGGGCATTTTGGACAGTCAATGTGGGCGTGGCCGAACCCGATAAGGTCGAACCGTCACCGGTCGTGCCGTCGGTCAGGGCATTTGTAACCGAACCGACGATCTGAAACCACTGATACGACAACGGCGCTCCGCTGGCTGGAGCCAGTGCGACGGCAAACGAATAATTCTCGTCCGGGCTTCCGCCGGTGTTAAACGGTTGTGTCGTAATGACCGGATTGGCGGGAACGAGAGTGACGCCGCTCAACGTTACGGTGACGTTTGTCGTCTCAGTATTATCGAACATGAAACAGAACTCGTTGAAATTGCTCACCGCAAGCGTGCCGAGCGTTACGGCCGAAGAATAACCGAGTTCATCGACCCCACCGTTGGTCATGGCCGCGCCAGCCGCAGCAAACGAACCAGTGCCAGTTCCGATGCTGATGGAGTTGGCACTGCTGTTCATATTGAGCTGAAATTGCATTCCATAAGTGACATTGTTGGTGGCCATACCGTTTTTAACGGTGCCGGAACCGAGCTTGTGGCTGCTGTCATACTGAAAGAACGTCGTCACCGTGTTTGGCCGATAAAATAATTCGAATCCAGGATTGCCCGAGTTGTAATCGACCCAATATCCCTGGTCATCCAGGGCGCTGGCGGGGGTACCTGGGTTGTTCAAGAGGCCCATGCCTAATATTCTGGCCGAGACCGGAAACAGGCCGCCATTGGCAGTCATGGAAAAATTAATTTTCTGCGCGGCACTGGCGTTGGTCAGTTGCAGCGGCACGAAGCTCCCGGTGGTGAAGACATATACTTTGCCCGCCGGCACGGTAAAGCTCACGCTGCCGCCATAGGTCGCGTCCCCGCCTACTCCGGCGTTGCTGGTGAGAAGGTTCCCGTTATTGTCATAGGCTGCCCATTGCAATTGGGCCCTGGTTTCATGACACAATCCGAAAAAAATCGCCGCAGAGACGGCGGCGCAAGCAAGGAGTGAGTTTTTCATAGGAATTTTGTGTTGATACTCAATATTGGGGATAAGGACGCGCCGACGCGACTGATTCGCCGGCATGGTCCAGGCGTAGAGACGGCAAAACGCAGTAGTTTCCTCTGGACACCTGATTCATATGGATCGACCGCATTCTATCAAACTGCCCGTAGCAGTTTCACCCATCGTTTCTGCACACTGGATTGAAATTTGCGCACTGGGGTAAGTGCCAATGTCACCCGAGTTTTAGAGTTGCCAGCACGTAGCTATCCGGAAAGAGACCTCAGCAAAAGTAGCGGCATCGGGTATCGTAGGTGTCGATACCGCGCGTCTTTGTCAACGAATCGAACTGGCTGGAAGCCTTATCCACTATCGGACAATCGCCGTCAAATCACGGTTCTTGAACCGCACCATGTCCAATCCGCGAACCTCGATCTGCAACCCATTCGTATCAGGAAGCGACGCTACGTCCTGGGTAGGAAGCACAAGAATAAACGGAGGCTGGTTGGTCAGGAAATCCTTCGCCAGTTTCTCGTCTCCCAACACAACCGTGTTGGTGGCGATGCTGCGAAATTTCCAAACCAGGCTCGGCTCGACGTAGCCGAAACAGCCGACTTTGGTTTCCGGCTTCACATAGGCCCGCGTGGCCTGCCACAGATTGAGCGTGAGCAAAGATCCACGCACCAGGCTGAATACGCCGAGGGTCAGCACGAGGACGAAGATGACCATTGCCGCCAACCGTTTGACGAACCAGGCAGGAAGCTGCGGATCGCCGGAGATTTGTCGCGCGAGCCACAACGCAATTAGCGGAAACGCGGGCAAGGTATAGTGGGGCAATTTGGTCTTCACCA
Source organism: uncultured Verrucomicrobiae bacterium (assembly GCA_963845665.1). Lineage (GTDB taxonomy): Bacteria > Verrucomicrobiota > Verrucomicrobiia > Limisphaerales > UBA11358 > UBA11358. The sequence continues at coordinate 2,990,471 of CAWJTA010000002.1, read as the reverse complement.
GCGAAAACACGACGAAAACAACTGCAGCAATCGTAAGCAGGTACCAGCCGAGGTCGTCGCGTTCGCCCCCCCGCCACCATCGGCGAAGCGACGCCGGCACGCGGGTCGACCATGGAAAAAAGCTGACGAAAAACGTCAGGAAATAAAACGGCAGCATCAGGAAGAATCCCAGCAGACCGGCCAGGCCATGGCTGTTGTTCACAGCCACCGCGCGCTGGTAGACCTGTTCGTTCATGCCGACTGCCCAGAACATCCCGTGCGTCCGCTCCAGCGCCGGGATACCCCAGGATGCGACGATCGCCACCGGAATAACGAGGCCAAGCGCCGTTTCCATAAGGGGCAACCGGAAAGAATCTTTTCGCAGCGCGCGGCCCAGGACCATTGCCACCAGCGGCAGCCATGCCACCGGGCCTTTGGCAAGAAATCCCAGTCCGAGCGCGATATAAAATATGCACCACCATTTCCAGCGCGAGGGCTGTTGCGGACGAGTCAGTTCCCAACCGCTCCAGACCGTGAGCGTGAAGAAAAAGGCCAATGCCAGATCCGCCGTCGCGATGCGCCCGATAATGGCGACGTGCAAGCCCGTAAGAAACATCGCGCCGGCGAGAAAACCCGTTTTTGCGTCCGCGGTTTTACGCCCCCAGCAGACCAGCAGCAGCGCCGTGGCGGTTGTGAACAACGCCGAGGGCAATCGCGCGGAAAAATCATTGATCCCCAGGACTCGATAGCTGGCGATCTGGCACCAGTAGATAAGCGCCGGTTTGTATAGCCGCCATTGGCCGTTAAACCAAGGCACGACGTAATCGCCGCGCTGAATCATCTCGCGTGAAGCCTCGCTAAAGCGGGCTTCGTCGCGGTCAGTGAGGGGAAGAATCCAATTGCCAGCCAGCATCAAAAGCAGACCCAGGCAAATAATTGAGCACACCGGCCGGGAGGTGAGTTTCTTGAAAATAGATTCCATTTCTACAAAGCGGACAATTTCGCGGCAAGGCTAACGATTGGAGATTTGGTTTACAAGCGCGGACCCGGAAAGCAGACGATGGCAAACACTGCCGGTCAATTCACCTTCTCGGAAATGGTATATTTCAGCATCCGCCTCTTCATCCAGCGGACGGCCAGCAAATCGTAAAACGAGGCAAATAGCCGGTTCCATACACCGTACTTGCTCCGGCCGGTATGGCGCGGATGATTGCTCACGGGCACTTCCGTGACGGTATAGCCTTCCATTTTGAACAGGGTCGGCATAAACCGATGCATGCCCTCGAAAAGCTTCAGATCGGCGATGCATTCGCGCTTAAAAGCACGGAATCCACAACCGGCGTCGGAAATGTTTTCCCCGGAAAGTTTATTGCGCACCCAATTGGCGATTCTCGATGACGCGATGCGGATAAAATTGTCGCCTTGTTTTCGTGATTCCACGCGCGTGCCATTGGCGCAGTCGTATTCGTGCAACGCCGCCAATAATTTAGGGAGATCTTTTGGGTCGTTCTGCAGATCGGCGTCCAGCGTGACAATGTGCCGGCCTTGGGCTATTTTCATGCCCGCCCACGCCGCCGCGCTCTTGCCGCGGTTGACGGAAAATTTTTGCACACGAACCCGCGGGTTGCCCGCAGCGAGTTCCTTAAGAATTTCCCATGACCGGTCCTGGCTGCAATCGTCGGTGATGACGATCTCATGGGAAATTTGCAACGGTTCAACTGCCGCGAGAATGGACTCGATGAGTTTGCGCAGGTTGCCTTCTTCATTGTAACAGGGAATGACAAGGCTGATCTCGGGCGCGTCCGATTTTGACGCATTTGAACTGCGGTTCTGCATACAGGCTCTGGCCTGCTCCCACCGCAGGCTTGGCGATTGTATTAGTTATTCAAAGATATTGCAAGCTATATCATCGCGGAATGAGCATTTTTCGCGCGATGCCTCCGGGAAGCACCTGCTACGGACAGGGTCCCATTTCCAATCAGGATGCAGAAGACTCGGCACCGAGTCCAATTTTTCCTTTTTCCCTTTTCCCTTTTCCTTTTTAATCAACGGGTGGCCTCTCCAAAAAGACCATTCACTATTTTCTTCCTCTGGATCCTTGGCGGGACGGCGGCAATTGCAGCGGCATGGACGCTGGATGCCTCGGTAGACGCAGCTTTGGATGCTGCCCAAAGTCCCGCGCTGAACACGTTTGCCTGGTGGTGCTCGAAACTCGGCGAAGGATGGGTACCTGCGCTGGCGGGAATTCCCCTGGCTATCGTGTTTAACGTCGCCCGTCGCCCCACCATCGGCGCGAGGATTTTATTTGTGGTACTCACGTGCGAATTGACCGGCCTGGCGGGTCTCATTCTGCGCATTTTCATTGGCCGGACGCGTCCGGTGGCTGATGTCCCGCAAGGTATTTATGGCATTTGGTATCACGGCCACTGGATTATTGGCAAATATGAGTTTAGTTCCTTTCCGTCCGGTCATTCGGCTACGGCTGTGGGACTGGCAGCGGCGGCGTGGATGGTCAATACCGGTTGGGGGGCGGTGGCCACCCTCTATGCCCTCCTGGTGATGTGGTCGCGCATTGCCCTCCAATGCCATCACTTGTCCGACGTCGTGGCCTCAGCCGTTCTGGCGATTCCCCTGGCAATCCTGTCGAAACAGATACTGCTGCCGATAATTGAATCGTTTTTTAATTCAGTTCCGGCGAGCGCGGCTGGAAAACCTTAATATCAAACCCTTCGCTGGTCGTATTGCCGGCATAGACGGTGATATTGAAATACTTTGACACTGAGTCGTAGTCGGGCAGCAATGTAAAATCCATTAAATCCCGAATGCCGACTCCAGCGGATGAGAAAGGCGTGATTGCCAGCGGATTGAGCGCGGCGCCGAAAGCCGGATCGCTCTTGAGTGCGGAAAACAAGGCGCGCGCCGTTTCGCGCTGGTTTTGGTAGCCAAATAATCCGTTGCCCATTCCGCCCACCTCTTGCGCGGCCTCAATCAAGCCGGGCTTCCGGCATAAGGGCTTTGTTTTGCCGTCGTCACTGCGCAGATAATTTTCGATCAACGTCGCATTTGGCGATAGCGCCACATAACCTGCACTGGCGGTGCAATAAAGAGAACGGGGCTGCCCGTCTGTTCCACGGCGGCCCGGCATGGCCATGGTATAAATTTTTCGGCCCAAAAAGTCGCGCGTTTGGGGCTGGCCGCCAGGCATCGATGAAGCCAGGGTTTTGATGGCCAACGCCGCCTGGTCCGCATTATTTGCCGAGAAAAGAAACACCCACGGCTCATTATTCAACTCGGCCAATGTATTTCCATTGGGCGCCATGGTGTAACACATCCAGTCGTCGCCCAGATTGTCGATCAGGTCTTTGCGAATGTCGAAGTCCGGGTCCTGTTGCTGGCTTGTCGCATTGGCCAACTGAATGAACCTGTCCAAAGTATTGGGCGAAATCGCATCAAGTGTTTTTTTGAGTTCGGTAAAGGATTTCTGACCATCCACCCGCCAGCGCCAGAATTTCGTAGCCGCGGCGGGCACGAATGGCGGCGGATTTGCGTCCTTCGGCGACGCGGCGATCATCTTGAGCAATCCTTGCCGCGTGGACTCCGGCGCGTCCGCGTAGAATTCGACTTCTGCCCCATCACGCGATTCCCGATACGCAAAGCTGATGCTTTTGAGGCCGTCCAAACCCGAAGCGGTCAGGATTTCATCCAGCGAAACCGGGAGCGGGCTCGAACTTTGAACCGCTTGAAGCTCTGTAAGACCGGCAAAAAAGTCTCTCGCGTTAAACCAGCCGTAATACAGGGGCGTTTTGTAAAACTGCGACAATTGATCGCCGGCGAATTGGGCGTTTTGGCTCAAAGACGGATTTGCCCCGCCATGCAGATGCGCCGCAATGCTATCCACAACTTTTTCCGACGTACCTACGATCAATAACGATTTGAACTGGCCGATATAGACGGCCGGCGCGGATGAGCTTCCGGGGGGTGAAAACAACGACGAAAAGGGCATGGGCGAATTGCTGGACATCAACAGCACGGAGAAATTGATATCTTCGAGCGTGACATTCCGCATGCCTTTTCCGGAATCTGTCCACCGCTGTTTTAACGCGGCAAGGTTCGTCGCCAGCAAATTGCTTTTGTCTCCAGCGTCCAGGAGCAATACCATGCCGGGCGCGGCGTGCCGCGACTGTCCCCATCCATTTTGCGTGATCGCAAAAGTCAATTGCCCCTGCAACAACGGCAAATAATCCGATATGCTGATACCCAGGTTTTGCTCCAGCGGTGCGACGAATTTTTGGTTCCACTTGGCGGTAAAGTCGTTACGAAAAGATTTCATTGCCGGATCATTCCACAAAAGCCATTGAGGGGACTGTTGCGCCGTCTGGCGCATTGCGGAGAAATTCGGCACGGTAAATACCAGGAGCGTGTCCGACGGCAGAAGGGATTCGGCGGGAGGAATCGCCGCGGAAACGATAGATGCGACGAACAAAAAAACGGCCGTCCCGGCCATGAACATTTTAAGTTTCATTGAACAATTAAAGAACGGCAACCGCCAAAAGTTGCCGGGGATCCTGTTTTACTTCGCGATGGTCCGGGCCTTGGTCACAGTCGGCGGAGCCAGGTAACGATACGGATTGTTCGGGTTATCGGTCGAATAGGCGAAAGCATCGCGATGATCGAGAAAGTTCTTCACCAGTTCGACCGGAATGGCAAACCCCAGGCCTTCGCCGAACATAATCTTCATGTTTGTCACCCCAACGACTTCTCCAGCGAGGTTAAAAAGCGGGCCGCCGCTGTTGCCCGGATTGATCTGGGTGGTTGTCTGCAAATAAAGCTCGCCTTCCAGCTCGCGCGTTTTGGTGCTGAGAATTCCTTCGGTTACCGTTCGCTCGAGCCCCATGGGACTGCCCACCGCAAATACCTCGTCACCCACGTTTAAAGCGTCTGAGCTGCCCAACGTAACATATTTGAATTTGGGCGCGTTTTTATCCTCGATGTGCAGGAGCGCCAAATCGTGGAACTTATTGATGGCCACGATGCGGACCTGTTTATAGGTGTCACGGTCAAGCTGGCCGTTGCTGTCCTGGCTGTAGACCTCCACGGAAATTTCCGTTTCTCCTTCGATCACGTGAAAATTGGTGATGAGATAGCCGTCCGGATTCACGAAAAATCCCGAGCCCAGGCCTTCCGGTGTCCGGACCTGGACGACGGCCTGCCCGAATTGTTTGACGAGGTCCTGAACGTCGCGCGTCGGCGAGGCCACCGCTCCCGCGGTATAGAATTGCGGCGCTACGTCCAACAACGGGCCCCCAGCGGCCCCAGACGAAGCGACACCCGTGGACTTTGTAATTCCCGCAATCGCGGCACGTGGCACTACCAGTACCGTATATCCCACGTCCATCACAACGGAATCGCTCTTTTCAGCGAGAATTTTCCCGGTTACCGACGCTGAATCCTTAAGCTGGACCGTATCAGCAATGGCAAAATTCGCCGCACAGAATATAAGCGGCCACGTGAAATACTTCTTAAACGACATCTGGTGATAATAATTGACGCTCCACGATTTGACAAGCAGCTTCGAAGATCATTCAATGAAAAAAACCGGGGTTTCCCGCCGCGGTATGCTGACTTTTGGAACGGGCTTAGACCACAAGGTTCACCCGGCATTCGTTTCGCGCGTGGGCGAGGATCAATTTCAGGACGTCGCCCTGCTTCCGCCCCATGAGCTGTTTCCCCAACGGGGATTCAGGGGTGATCACCAACACAGTGCGCCGGTCATGGATCACTTCCGTACCTCCCGCCCGCGGGCCGATGAAATAGGCGGCCTTCTCCCCTTCGGTTTCCAACTCCACAAATGCCCCCACATCCACCGGTTCAGCGCCGTCAAAACGGCGCGGCGCCAGTTTCTCAAACGCGGCGATAGAGTCCTGGATTTCCGCCGCCTGCCGGGATTGTCCCCGCGCCAGGTAAGACGCTTCGAGGCCGCGGGTGTCATACTTATTTTCGGCCTTGCTCTGTTCGTGAGTGGCTTCCGTGCGCGAGGCCGCGGCTGCCCGGAAATAAACCTGCAATTCCTCCACCAATTGGGCAACGATTTTTCGGATGAGCACGCGCTTATTCATAGCGGCCCGAATTAATAACAGCATCCATGCAACAATTCAATTATCCAGGTTCCGGTCGCATAGTCCCTCGCGTGACGCCCAGTTGATTCAGGAGCTTCAATTCCCGCCATAGCTGCGGGCCGGTGATTTCGCCCTGGAGCAATCGGCGGTAACTGGAAATGGTCTGTGAAATCTCCGCGGGATTCTCGTTCAGGAATTCCAGGCGAAAATGGCGCGCGCCGAGCGCGAGCATTTGGGGAATATAATCCGCGCCGGTCTGGGCCCGGGCGTTGAAGACGGTGTTCCGGCAACCGGCGTCGGCCTTGAGCGGGTGCGCCGCCCCTACCCGGTCCCGGAGTTGGACGTCATGTTTATCGCACGGCCGGCCGCAGTTCGTATAATCGGTCCCGGACGAAAGAAAAGCACAGAAAACACAGTGCTCCATATGAAACATGGGAATGTGCTGATGGATGGTAATCTCAAACCACTCGGCCGGCGCGCCGCGCAAGAGCGCGTCCAGTTGCTCAAAATTTAGATCATAGGAAGCTGTGAGACGTTCGAGCCGAAACTTGTTTTTGAAATAATCGGCAGAAAGCCGGTTGGCTACGTTAAGAGAATAATCGCCAATGCAACGGTCGTCGCCAAAGAACCGCAGGTGATCGTAATTCCGGACCAGGTAACCGTCGGCCTCGCAGGAACGGACCTGTTTGAGAACCCAATCCTCGCCAGTTTTGAAAATGCGCGGCGGAGCGACAAAAATTTCGCCGGCTTGCGCCGGGGCGACCGAAGTCCGTGACCGAAAGATGCGGATTGCGTCCCGATACTTCTTCGGGTCTTCAAATTCGCAATATACCGTTTGAACTTCGCAATCCATTGCGGCTTCGAGTTGTGGCAAGGACCGGACAAGGACAATGAGGTTGGCAGGGGCGGAGCGTTGCGCCGTCCGCGCTGAGTTTAGCGCAACTCCGGGCTGAACGTCCATCAAGCCCGATTCCATTCCGCCCGCTCCACGCAGGCCGGGACATCGCAGCGCGATGTCCCTGCCATCAGGAATTAACATCCATCGCCCTGGCCGCGTCCGGATCGCCAGCAATTCATCTACGATAGCCCGGCGCAGGCGATTCAGTTCGCTCACGGGTAAAAGGACGCCGCCTTCCAGATTATTCTTCAATTCCGCCAACTTAAAAGGTGTTCCGCCAAGCCGCCCGAGCTGGGCACGCAATCGTTCCGGTGTCAGCGGCTGTTTCTCGGCCCGAGCCAGGGACATCGCTGACTTAACGCGAACCTCATTACCCAACTCATCGCGGGCCGTTACCTCAAGCGACTCGCCGGCGCTGCCGCTTACTTCCAATGAAAGCGAACGCTGAAATTTCGGAGCATCGCCGCCATAAGTCTGGCGCAGGCGGCGGTCTAATTCAGGGTCGCTGGTTTTCCAAAGTTTGTCACCGCGATGGATCCGCCCGAAATCAATGTCCGGGCCAAAACCAAGCCAGGTATCGACACCGCGCTGTTCAACCGTATAAACACGGCCGCCTTCTTCAGCATCCTCCGGATTTCCAGCGTCAAAAACCACGCCGTCGCCCGCTTTGAGGGGACCTTGCAGGGCCAGGCGCACAAAACGGCCTTCGACACCGGCGATTTCGCCCAAATAAACGCCACGCTTTTTTCCAAACCGTCCGTGAACAAGTTCCTGATTGTTGATGCCTCGAAACCAGCCCGTATAAAGGCCGCGGGAAAAAGCCATTTCCATTTCGTAATATGACGCTTGCTGCGCGCCCGGGCGGACCGGCAGGTCCGCTCTACCCCGTTCCAGGATCAAGGACAATTCGTCAAGGGCTTGGCGATAAATCCGGGTGATGTTGGCGACGTACTCGGGTGATTTGAGGCGCCCCTCAATTTTTAGCGAAGCGACGCCTGATTGGACCAGATCCGGCAACAGATCCAATCCGGCGAGGTCCTGGGGACTGAGCAGGTATTTGCGGTCGCCGAGCGGAACCGGCTGGCCGTCACTGATTAATTCGTACGGCAACCGGCAGGCCTGGGCGCAAACGCCTCGATTGGCCGAGCGACCGCCGAGAGATTCGCTCGTGAGACATTGTCCTGAGTACGCCACGCAAAGCGCGCCATGCACAAAAACTTCCAGCGGCAGCGCTGGCGCCGTGGAACGGATTTTTTCAATTTCCTTCAACGAACACTCGCGAGCCAGGACGACCAATTGACATCCCAGTTCCTTCGCAAATTCCACCCCGGCGGCGCTTGTCACGGTCATTTGCGTGGAAACATGAATCGGAAAATCCGCCGACAACTGCCGGATCAACCGGCACACACCCACATCCTGGACGATCGCGGCATCAACGCCCGCGTCGATAATCTCACGCAGACATTCCTCGGCCGCGGCCATTTCGTTTTCAAACACGAGCGTGTTGAACGTGACATAACCTTTCACGCCGCGCTGATGAAGGAATTCCATCAATTTGGGCAAATCATTGCGGCCAAAATTTTGCGCCCGCATTCGCGCGTTAAATCTGTCCAGACCGAAATAAATCGCATCCGCCCCGTTCTCGACGGCAGCGCGGGCGCAGTCCCAGTCGCCCGCCGGCGCGAGCAATTCGGGCGGGCGTGAAAATGCCTGCACCCGCTGAACGGACGACGCAATGGAATTCACTTCAAGACTGTTCATTTGCCAGACTCTACTTTACCCTGCCCCGGCAGCAGGACAAAATTAAATTGTTAAACACAAATGCAGAGTTTAATCGAGGGCGTCCACAAATTCCGCAAAGACGAGTTCGGAAATTACCGAAAACTCTTCCGTCGTCTCTCGCAAGTCGGACAAAACCCCCATACACTCTTCATTACCTGCTCGGATTCCCGCGTTCTGGCAGAACTCATTACCCACAGCCAGCCCGGCGATTTGTTCGTGGTCAAAAACATCGGCAACATCGTGCCGCCCGCATCCGCTGTGGGTGATACCAACTCCACTGCCGCCGCCATCGAATTCGCTGTGGAAAACCTGCGGGTGGATGACATCGTGATCTGCGGGCATTCGCAGTGCGGGGCCATTGACGCTCTTTTAGGCCGCACACGCATCAGCGATTCTTCGCCACACTTGCGCGACTGGCTCAAGCTGGCCGCGCCTGTGCTGGAAACACTGAAAAAAGAGTACCATCATCTCCACGACGACAGTGAGCGCAGCACCGCTGCCGCCGAAGAAAACGTCCTTTACGGCCTCGACAACCTGCACAGTTATTCCTGCGTTCAGGAACGGCTCGCCAACGGTTCGTTGCGTCTCCACGGCTGGTTTTTCAAAATCGCCACCGCCGAGCTCTTTGCCTACGATCCTGAGACGCGACAATTTGCGCCACTCGTGGAGGAAAGGTAATTCTTAGTTTTTCGGATTCAGCTGATACGCCTTGAGCGCCTCCGATGAACCTCGATTGTCCTAATCGGCCATCCCTGCCCTCTATCCACTAAAAAGCACGCAGCGCTTTCTCAATCCTCGCCATCACCTTTTCCCTGCCCACCACTTCCAGCAAATGATACAGGCTCGGGCCGGCTGTGTTACCCGTCATAGCCAGGCGACATGGATGCACCAGGACACCCGCCTTGACGCCCAACTCCGCGGCAGTCGCCTTCAACGCCGTTTCGAGGTTCGCCGCAGTAAACGGGTCAACTTTCGCAAAAGCCTCGCGCAAGCTTCTGAAGGCGCGGTTTGTTTTCCGGAACGAAATCCTTTTTCGCGCCGTCCGGATTGTAGTCAAAGTCGTCGCGAAAATAGAATCCGGCGTAAGCGGGCAACTCCTTGAATGTCTTGAACTTTCCTTTGCAGGTATCCAGCGCGGCCTTCACATACGTCAAGGCGAACCGATTCGTATCCATTCCCGCTTTGGCAAATGCGTGGACGGCCATTTCGTAAAAACGCCCATCCGGCAGTTCGCGCGCGTATTCGCCCTGCAACCAAAGCAGCTTCTCGTAATCGAATCGCGCGTTATGGCGAAGGATTTGCGGCAGGTCAAAGCGTTCTATCGTTTCGGCCAGCGAAAGTTTTTCACGGTTGTCCTTGGGCGACCACCCGAGCAGGCAAAGATAATTCACAACGGCCTCGGGCAAAAATCCTTCGTCAAGATAACCGGTCAGTGATGCGCCCTTGTCGCGCTTGCTCATTTTGGAACCGTCCGCATTAAGGATGAGCGGGATATGGGCATAATGCGGCGCGCGGCACGCCAAAGGCGCGGAACAAGCGCGATATGTTTGGCCGTGTTGCTCAAATGGTCTTCGCCGCGAATGACGTGCGTGATGTTCATTTCGATGTCGTCAACCACGTTGACCAAATGGAACACCGGCTGGCCATCCGAACGCAGGATAACAAAATCAGGGTCCACTTCCTCGCGGTCGGTCAATTTGCGGACGACTTCGCCCACGGCCAGGTCGTTGATGATGACCGGCTCGCGCTGCATTTTGAACTTCACCGCGCCCTCGTGCTCGTACGCCAGGCCGCGAGACAACAGCGCCTCGACGCGCCGTTGATATTTCTCTTTGCGTTGCGATTGAAAATATAGCCCGCAATCACCCTTGCTCGGGCCGGTGGCATCCGCGGTAATCGGCCCCTCATCCCAGTCCAATCCCAGCCAGCGAAGGCCGTCCAAAATGACAGCGACCGCTTCCTGCGAATTGCGCGCCGCGTCAGTGTCCTCGATCGCGCAAAATAAACGTGCCGCCTGAATGGCGGGCGTAAAGCCAGTTGAATAGCGCGGTACGCGCGCCGCCAATGTGCAAATATCCCGTCGGTGACGGGGCGAATCGAACACGAGGTTTCATAGAAAGAACAATTAAAGGAGAAACAAACGAAATTAGAAGTCAAAAAACGTTTGAAACAGAGGCCCAGTATGTGCCGCGTCGAGTACGCGGGCGCGATGTCCGGTCATTCTTGACGCAACACGCAACACGCATTACGCTTGAGAAAATCAAACTTAAGCTCGGAAGATTAGTGACTGCCCAAAAATCGGACACGAACTACTCCCAAAGTTGGCGTTGCACTTGCTGTAAGTTTCACCGAAACTGTTCAATATGAACGAAGCCTTGAAATGGAAAGTCCCGAAATTGCCGTTTATTGTCGCTGAAGTGGTCGTGCTTCTCGGCGGCATTATATTCGCCATGCAGGCCCCGCATTCGCTCGGCCATTGGAAGGTTTTCGTCGTCTGTGTCGCCGTCGGTGCCGCGCTCGGAATCATTCCCTACATCCTGGATTATCGCGCGATGGCCAAAATCATCGAAATCAATGCCCTAGGCGCTGTGGCCGAAAAGATCCAAAACCTTGAACAATTCTGCGCCCAAATTTCCGCCGCGACAGGCCGATGGGCTGCTGTGCAGGAATTTGTGGGAGAAAACGCGGAAAAGACCGCCACGACCGCGAGACAGATCGCTGATAAAATGAGCGCCGAAGTCCGCGAGTTTTCCGAGTTCATGAAAAAAATGAACGACAGCGAGAAATCGGCGATGCGTCTCGAAGCCGAGAAACTTCGCCGCGGCGAATCCGAATGGCTGCAAACGATGGTGCGGATTTTGGACCATACCTTCGCGCTGCACGTCGCCGCCGTCCGATCCAACCAGCCAAGAGTGGCGGAGCAGATCGCACAATTCCAAAATGCGTGCCATGGCGCCGTCCGCCGCCTGGGCCTCAACGCGTATGTCGCCCAACCGAATGAACCATTTGACGGCACGCGCTTTAAACTGGTAGACACAAATGAAAAACCGGCCGACGGAGCCGTCATTTCCGAAACTCTGGCCGCCGGCTATACCTTTCAGGGAAAACCCATGCGTGCTGCCCTGGTCCGCGTGCGCGAAGCTGCCCCTGCTCCGCCGGCAACACCGCCGGTCACATCCATTACGCCAAATACGACCAACGGTTCTGTTTCGGCGCAGAACACTCTCGCGCTCGAAGCGGACTAAGGTATTGGATTGATGGATTAATGGATTGTTCAGGTCCTCCTTCGCGCTGACCCTGACGATGCTTCCACAGACCAGCGCTTCGACGTTTTAAACACGCACCGTCCGCCGCAAGGCCAGAAAATGGAGGCGGCAATCCGTTACCGGCCGGCTATAAATCTTCTCCAGTGCCAGCGCATACAGCTTCAATTGTGGTGAATAGAAAGCGATTTTTTCCGGCAAACCCTTCGCGCTCACCACATCCGTCTTAAAGTCCACGAGTTGAATTTCTTTGGGCAGCAAGACCGCCAGATCCGCAATTCCCTGGACCACGATCATTTCATCACGCAGGCCTGCGCCCTGCTCTTTTCCAAAAACTTCATCCAATTCGGCCGGCTTGAAACCCGCCGTGAATGCGAGCTCGCGCCGGACACATGACCCATTGGCACGGATTGCCTTTCCATAGTCCGAAGCCCAAAAATCCGCGAGCGCTTCCAAGTCCAATGTCTCCGCTTCCTGGGACGACAAATACCCCTCCTTTTCCAATCGCTTCGCTTCAGCGACAAACGATTTTAATTCGACAGCCGTTTCGAATGCGAAATATTGGAGAAATTTGTGATGCGCCACGCCGGCATCGGCGGCGTTCAACTGCGCGGCGCGCGTGCGGATGGACATCGGCGCGGCCGTGTCCCGCGCCCGGCGGAGGGGGCGGCCGAAACCGTTGTTCGGCTTCATCATCCGCTTCGTGACGCAATGCGGTCACTGAAGTTTTGGCCGTCCGCTCAGCGGCGGTCGCGAATGGATATTTCCAATCGAGGACTCCATTTATCTTATTGAGCGTTCCTTCATTCAGCGAATCACCGACGGGAGGGGAAGATTCGCAAGTGACGGAGCCATCCTGGGGACCAGCCGATTGGCTGGTGACGATGGCACCCGAATCATCTACAACCCTCCAGCGCAGCAACGGCGATTCGCCATGCGCTCCCGCCTCAACCGTGACGCTCAACTTTTGCTTTGCAAACCACATCCCTATCCAATCCATGCAACTGTGGGCCGAAATAATCTCGCGGAGCCCAATGGCGACGTCGTCAGAATAGAATGCCTCCCATTTTTTGGCTGAAACGCTGCCGCTCAAAATCAGCGTGTCGCGCGCCCGTGTCATGGCCACGTAAAGCAGCCGCAGTTCTTCGCCCCGCAGTTCGCGTCGTTGGTTCTTCCGCGCCAGCCAATATGCCAGGCTCGGGTAACGTCCGCCGGCCGCCGGCGGTTTTATCCGCGGGCACAGCCCGAACTGCTCGTCCAGAATGATTTCACCGCGCAAGTCCTGCTCGTTAAAGGTTTTCCCCAGGTCCGCCAGCACGATCACCGGAAATTCCAGGCCTTTGCTCTGATGAATGCTCATCAGCCGAACAGCGTCTACTTCAGCCGCCGTTGCGACTTCCGGTTCCGCTTCGATTTCGCGTTGCGCTTCCACAAATTTCAAAAAACGGAAAAGTCCCTGGCGTTGAAAAGCGTCAAATTGTTCCGCCAGCCGCAAAAATTGATGCACATTCGCGCGCCGCTGCGCGCCTCGCGGACGGGAAAGGAGCCAGTCATCGTAATGCGTCTCGGTTAAGATATTCTCCAGACATTCCGAGAGAGACGCCTGCCGCGCCAATTGTCGCCAAAGTGAAAATCGCGCCAGAAATTTTCCGATTTTGAGCCGCGTGGGGTCTTGAACGCCTGAACCCGCCGCGGCAGCGCGATTCAGCGCGGACCAAAAGTGTCCAGGCGCGGCCAATCGAATTTCGGCAAGCTCATCCAGGGAACAGCCGACAATTGGCGAGCGCAGGACGGCGATGCACGGGACGTCCTGCAATGGGTTATCCGCCAGTTGGAGGAGGCTCAACAAATCCGAAATTTCTCTGCTGTCATAGAATCCCCCGCGCTCAACGTGGAGCGGCACACCCGCGCGTTCGAATTGTTTCGCATAGACGTCCGCCTTGCTGCCGGGCGACCGCAATAGCACGGCAAAATCGCTCCATCGGACAGGACGACCAGCCGGCGCCGGGGCCTTCGATGATTTGTCCCAAACCAGATGGCCGGATTCCTTTAACTCGCGCAAACGCGACGCCACCATGAACGCTTCCAGGTCCGGCTCCTGCAAATCCGCCAACGGGTCTTCGGCGGCGCCGGTCTCGGCATTTTCAGATCGTTTCTTCTCCCGCAAGAGCAACTCCACGCGCGGTCCCTGATTCCGGCCAGCTGATAATTCGGCTCGCGTCTCAGGTGAACCGAATTTCAATTTTGCCTGTTCGTCATACGGGACCCCGCCAATCTCTTCGCTCATCAACGTTTCAAAAACGGAATTAACAAAATCCAGGAGCCCTTCGCGGCTGCGAAAATTTTCCCGGAGAGGAATGACGCGTGCGTTCCAGCTCGCAGGATCCTTTGCGTAATTGCGGAAAATCATCGGATCGGCCAGCCGAAAACGGTAGATGCTTTGCTTCACGTCGCCGACCAAAAACCGGTTATCGGCGCCCAGGGCGGAAATAATTTTATCCTGCGCAGCGTTGATATCCTGGTATTCGTCCACGAAGGTAAATCGCAGTTTGTCGCGCCATTGCTCGGCGATCTCCGTCACTCTCGTGGCAGGGACGGCGCGCATGCCAAGCGGCGCTGCCAGCAATTTTATGGCAAATTGCTCCAAATCGTGAAAATCGACGACTCCATCCGCGCGTTTGCGGGTCGAAAATTTTTCCGAAAATTCCTTCACCAACAGTAATAGCGTCTTCATATGCCCGCGACTCCATTCCCAATCTTCACGTAGAGGATCGGGAGAATCGTCCTTGATCAATTGCGGCCCGGGGGCACTCGGAATTTGGATTATTGGATTATTGGATTTTTGGATTATTGGGGCCGCAGGCGTTTTTGAATGGGCGCTTTGAACATCGGGCTCTGATCCAATGAAAAGGTCCAATTGCAAATTCCGGTCGGCACTCATTTGCCGAGCAGAACTTTTGCGCTGTCGGGCCGGCTGGGATGGGAGCGATGTGCTGACAACAGTTCCGCTTTTTAGGATTGCAGCGGGTTGCAGCGCAGCCTGTGCGTTCGCAACTAGCTCACCGCCCGGTGAAGACGGGCTTGCCGCGCCGTAGCCTTGCGAAGGCGGGCTTGCCGCGCCGTAGCCTTGCGAAGGCGGGCTTGCCGCGCCGTAGCCTTGCGAAGGCGGGTCCACAACCTGCGAATCTAAGTCATCCCGCGAGGGCCGCGGTGCCGCGTCAGGAAGCAGCGACCCCAGAAACTCCGCGTCATCAAAAAATACTTCCAGCGGCTTGCGCAGCACTGTTTTCTTTCGGAACGGGTAACTTTCGGATCGGTCCGCTGCCGTGATTCTCCGGAACAGCGGACTCCACGAACGTGCGCTTGTCGTCGCATCGGTCGGAAATTGTTCCAAAATTTCCAGGCATTCAGCCGCCTTGACGTTTTCAGCCTGGAGAGACTGCAAGACGGGCACCCACTCGTCCCGCCATTCCTGGACCGCTTTCAAATACCATTCCCGCCACTGTGCAGGGTCGGCGGAGGAAAACTCTTCGATTTGCCGCGCCAGCCACGCCTCCGCATCCGCGCGGGTTTGAATGTAATGATGCAACCGCAGGACAAGCGCGCGGATGGTGTCATCGCGCCCGTCGCCATAGACTGTGATGAGGTCCTGGACGGCCAGGGAGAACGTTGAATCGTCTTTCGATTCGGCCGATGGTTGGCCGGACTGGTCGCGCTGGATTGAATCGGGACTTCCATGACCTGACTCTTCACCCCCATTTTCGTAATGCGATTGAAATTGTTCGTCGAGGATTTCATCCGCGAGCAAACGCGCCTGCGCTTCGTCGAGCACGGCCAACTGCGGGTCCAAACCCAATGCGTGAAAATGCTCGCGTACGAGTTTAAAGCAAAAGCTGTGAAGCGTACCAATATGTGCGGCGTCAAACAGCGCCAACTGCTCCGTTAAATGTGCGTCCAAAGGCCGTTTCGCTGCCGCCTCCTCCAATCCCTCGCGCAAACGCCCCCGCATTTCCGCCGCCGCCGCCTCGGTAAACGTAACGATCAACATTTCGTCCAATGAAACGCGCTCATTGCAAATCAGGTCCAGGCACCGTTCCACGAGCGTGTGCGTCTTGCCCGTTCCCGCTCCCGCCATGACCAGCACATTGCCACGCGCCGCCACCGCCTCCCGTTGCGATGACGTCAATGTGTTATTTTCCGCGCCTGCTGTTTCCACGGGGCGAGGATACCTCAGTCCTCAGCCCTCAGTCCAGAGTCTGGGGCCGTTGAAGCGTTGAAATGTTGAAGCGTTCCGCTACCGCCGTCGGCATAATACTTGTGACAATCAATGATTCGTTAACCCGCTAATTCCTCGGTTCCTGCCTTCCTGATTGTTTTTATCCGCTTTCGGCCTTTACATTTTGCGCACATACGAAAAAATCGAAAAATGAATCTCTGGAAATTTGTCCTTTGTATCATCCTCATTCCGGGTTTGGCGGCCAAATCCATCGCGGCAACTGTGTGGCTGGATGATTTGGATTTGAACGCCGTCTCGCAGGGATGGGGCAATCCACATAAAAATTTGTCAGTCGACAGCCATCCGTTGAGCATCGACGGTCAAACATTTGAGCACGGTCTGGGAACGCACGCGGTCAGCACGTTGTACGTTGACCTAAAAAACTCTGCCGCGTCCTTTTCCGCCAGCGTGGGCGTTGACGGCGAAGAAAGCAATTCGACGGCCAGCCTGAAATTTTATGTCATTGGTGACGGCAAAACGCTTTGGCAAAGCGGCGTCATGAAGGCCAATGACCCGGCAAAAAATTTGTCCGTCGATTTGACAGGTATAACCAACCTGCTTTTAAAAGTGGATACTGCGACCGATGATATCTCTTTTGACCACGCGGACTGGGCGGACGCAAAATTCGAAACAACCGGAGACGCGCTTCCGGAAACCCGATACGCGCCTTCGGAACCGGCCATCATTTTGACGCCTGCGCCGTCGCCAAAGCCGCGCATTAACGGCGCGCCAATTTTTGGGGTTCGTCCCGGTTCACCGTTTCTGTTCACGATCGCCGCAACCGGCGACCGGCCGATGACATTTTCGGCAAAGGGCTTGCCAGAAGGACTTCAGTTGGATCCCCAAACCGGCCGTATTACCGGCTCGCTGAGCCAAATGGGTGAATACAGTGTCATTTTACGCGCAAAAAATTCACTCGGCAGCGCGCGCCGCAAACTCAAAATCGTTTGCGGAAATCA
The DNA here is from genome assembly GCA_963845665.1 of uncultured Verrucomicrobiae bacterium. Lineage (GTDB taxonomy): Bacteria > Verrucomicrobiota > Verrucomicrobiia > Limisphaerales > UBA11358 > UBA11358. The sequence goes on along the minus strand of CAWJTA010000002.1, from coordinate 2,973,198 downwards.
AATTGCGCTGACACCGCAGATGGGCTGGAACAGTTGGAACTGTTTTGCCTGGACAGTTTCGGAGGACAAGGTGAAAGCGGCGGCGGATGAAATGGTTCGAAGCGGCCTCATCAATCACGGCTGGACTTACATCAATGTCGACGATTTCTGGCAAAACAATCTGGCTCCTAAGAATGATCCAACGTTAAAGGGGCCTTTCCGTGACGCGAATGGTTTCATTGTGCCAAACGCGCGTTTTCCAGACATGAAGGGTATGGCGGATTACATTCATAGTTTGGGATTGAAAGCGGGGCTTTATTCCTCGCCCGGCCCATGGACCTGCGGCAGTTGCGCGGCAAGCTGGCAACACGAAGCGCAGGACGCGCAGACCTATGCCGCGTGGGGCTTTGATTATTTAAAATACGATTGGTGCAGTTATGGCGATGTTGCCAACGGCAAGATTTCGAGCACGAACGTTCCCACCTGGGCGAGTAGTCATGGCAATGACCAGGCTGTGGCCGCGTATCCGTATCAGCTCATGGGCAGCGCGTTGCGAAAACAAAATCGGGACATTTTGTTCAGCCTTTGCCAATACGGCATGAACGACGTCTGGAAATGGGGCGGCTCGGTCAATGGCAACTCGTGGCGCACGACCGGCGATATCAACGATAGCTGGGGCAGCATGTCGAATATTGGTTTCAATCAGGACAAGACGGCGCCCTATGCGAAACCGGGAAACTGGAATGATCCGGACATGCTCGTCGTGGGCAAAGTCGGATGGGGAAACTTGCATCCAACGCATTTGACGCCAAACGAGCAATACACTCATATCAGCCTTTGGTGCCTGCTCTCGGCGCCGTTGCTGATCGGCTGCGACATGACGCAGCTTGATGCCTTTACACTGAACCTTTTGGAAAATGACGAAGTGATCGCCGTGGACCAGGACCCGCTGGGAAAAGAAGCCACAACCGTCGCCAAAACCGATGACACGCGCATTTACGCCAAACCTTTGGCCGATGGCTCAACGGCCGTGGGTCTTTTCAACCTTAATGAAATGGAGAATCAGGTAACAGTCAATTGGTCCGACCTTGGCCTCAAAGGCAAATTGCACGTTCGCGATTTATGGCGGCAAAAGGATTTGGGCAAGTTTCCGAATTCATTTACCGCTACTGTACCGCGCCATGGGGTTGTGTTGATTCGGGTTTGGTAGCCAGGGATTCATTCCCATTCTCCTTCCCGATAGACTTTGCAATGTCTGCTACCCCTTCCTCATTCCCTCTACCTCCGCAAACAGATTCTCAAGGCTATTTAGGGGGCTCTGGCGGGCGTGGTTTTTCACGTTCAGGATTTGGCGGAGATATTCGACGCCATCGGGTACGCTACGGACGGATTTGGGCAGGAGCGCGCCGGCGGCGTTGGCGTGACCACCGCCTTGAAATCTTTCAGCCACTTTGAGCGCCTCGCCGTTATGGCTCCGGAAACTGGCAAAAACGAGGCTCCCGCGCCGAAATAGCGTCACCAGGACAGGATATCTCGTGGCATGCTGTTCCAGCAATCGATGCACAATCAAATTGTTATTGCCGACGATGGTGTCCACGAATCCGACCGTGGGAGAAACTTCGGTCACATTGGATTTGCTCCACTCGAATCCCAGCGGATTTTCCACACGCCGCCTGATTGCCATCACTTCGAGCAGCGGATGGTCCAGCAGTTTTTCCACGTCGCCGCCGATAAGCGTGTACAGGTTCCAAAACTGGTACGATTTGACGAGGCTCGCGTAATCCGTGGCCAGCTCAAAATCCGGATCATCCACGAGAAACAAGTCGGCGACGTTGTTCAAACGGACAAGGCGATCGAGCGCGGGGGATTGTATGCCGTTTTCCTTGCAGAGTTCGTAACAGAGCGTGGCGGCGGACTTGTTCAGGTCATAAATTAAATGCGCGCACTTGGGCGCGACGTCGGTAACGTGATGATCAATCACGAGCCATTCCGGCTTGTCCATGCGTGTTTCAAAGGTGAAATCGGCGACCCAGGCGGCTCGCTCGCGCAGGTCGCGCTGTTTCCAGAAGTTGTAGTGGTAGGCTTCGATCCGGATGTCGGCGTTGTGTATTTTTTTTGCCAGGCGCTTGAGCAGGATGCCGGAAAGCAATCCATCCAAATCGCTTTCATGCGTGAAAATCACTTCCGGCTGTGGCAGTTCCCTCATTAGTATAGGTTAACCTCGTTGTGCCCGAATTGCGAGTGAAAAAAGGCAAGAAATGTTCAATTTGGGACTTGCGATTTGCGATTTTGTGGAATGGCCAGGGCGGAGCGAGGATGAGAATGAACAGGTTGAGAATGATGATGATTCCCTTTGGCCGTTGACTGTAAGGGAATAAAAGGCGACTTTCCTCATGGGTGACAAACGCCATTGGCCAACGTTTACAGGAAGTCCGCAACGCGCTCTTGCGCCTGCATAAGGTGCTCGTGGAGTCGGAGCGTGTGACCTATGAAAAAGTCGTCGGCCCCATACCATCGCCGAACCGCTTTCTTCAGCTTCTCATTGACGATCCCTGGTTCGGCTGGTTGCAGCCGCTTTCCCAGCTCATCGTTGCAATGGATGAAGCTCAGGACGCTCGCGAACCTGCCACCGACGCTCACGCCCAGGCGTTGATTAAGCGAGCCCGGCTTTTGATTGCTCCGTCCGAAGAGGGTCAGGGTTTCGGGCGCCATTACTTCGATGCCATGCAACGTGATCCCGACGTGGTCCTGGCACATGCAGACGCGGGGAAAGTGTTGAGTGATAAAAAGACTGCTCGGTGAAATAACCGGATGAATGGACTGGTGGACGTTCCGCCGTCGCTCGGAACCTTTGGCGCGACAAGTTGGATTTTTGGGAAATGCGCGAGCCGTCCGCGTCAATCAACCTTCGCCCGCCTGGCTGCGTCAATAAAGTTGTCCGTTGCAGTCGAGCGGAATTCCTTCCTGTAGGCGATTCCGACGCCGAGCGGCGGTGGCGCAGGTTTGAGGGGCGAATTTTCAATCGTGGACTTCCGAGACCGTTCAGCGGCTGCGCAATCACGGCGATTCCCCTGCCCGATTCGAGGGCCGCGATGAGGCTGGTAATGCTGTCGTGTTCCTCGACGATCCGGGGCCGGCGGTCCAGGGCCCGAAACAAACCGTCGATCCACTCCCGGTGCTCCGGATAGTCCTCTTGCGTGAAGGTTATGAGATTCTCTTCGGCGACTTGTTCCAGCCCGACTCTGCGCGCTCGCGCCAGCGGATGCGCCGGGTGCGCGGCAACGCAAACCGCCAGGCGCCGCAATTCCTCGAAAACTAAATCCGCCAGCATCTTTGGAGGCACCTGCACCAGCAGCGCCACATGGAGCGTTTCATCCGCCAGCCCGCGCAACATTTCCTGCGTGGACAAATCGTGAAGACGCACACGCACGCCCGGGTTGGTCTTTCGGAAATCTCTCAACGCGCGAGGCAGGATATCAACCGTCAATGACGGCGCGTACCCGATATGAATTTCGCCGCGCTTACCTCCGGCGATGTCCTTCGCCATTTGCACGGCCCCCTCTGCGCGCTGCAGAATCATGCGGGCTTCAGCGAGGAAAGCGCGGCCGGCTTCGGTAAGCCGAATGGCCCTTGCGCCATGATTGAAAAGCGCGAATCCCAGCTCGTCCTCCAAATTCCGGATTTGCCGGCTTAACGGCGGCTGCGACACATGAAGCCGCACCGCCGCGCGCGACACGTTCTGCTCTTCGGCAACGGCCACAAAATATCGCAGATGACGGAGTTCCATTGCGCGCCAGCATACCCGATTCGGTATGGTGAGCCAAGCAACAAGGTATTTTCGCCGCCTGCGCCGCGCGGGTACAGTGCGCAAGCGATGACCGTTCCGGATGGAGCGGAGCAACACAAATACAAAGACGAAATAAAGATTCGAAAGATCCTATGGAAACTAAAAATTACCATGAGCGGCTGACGCCGGACAATGCCGCTCTGCTTCTCATCGACCACCAAGTTGGGCTGTTCACCGGAGTCAGAGACATCCCGGTGGGAGAGCTAAAGCACAATGTCGTCGCGCTGGCGAAAGCGGCCAAAGTGTTGGGCGTGCCGATCATTGTCACCGCTACCTCGCCGGAGATGTGGGGTCCAATCATCCCGGAGTTGACGGAAGCCTTGCCCGGAATTTCAATCATCAACCGGACAACCGTCAATGCTTTCGACGAACCCCGGTTTGCCAAAGCCGTCGAAGCGACTTGGACGCAAGAAGCTCGTTATCGCCGGCGTTTCAACCGAAGTCTGTCTGGCGCTCCCCGCGATTTATGCGACCGGGACGGGCTATGAAGCATATGGCGTGATCGATGCTTCCGGCACTTTCAGCGAAACCAAACGCATCACCGGGCTCATGCGTATGGTCCAGGCGGGAGTGATCGTCATTGACTATGCCACCGTCGCCGTGGAAATGCTCAAAGACAACGCCAGTCCCAAGGCCGGCGATGTGTATGCCGCGCTTGATATGCCTTTTGCCGGGTTGGTTGGACAATTGGCGGGAGCATTTGCCCGGGTCCGGGGCTGAACCGGCCCTTTTGGATGAATGGGTTATTGGGTGGGAAACTCGCGCCGGGATGAGCCCCCGCCCAATGCAGGGGCCTATAGGACAATTGGGACTCCGGGCCACTGCAGCCTAAACGCTGGACCCCGGGCACAGCGTGCTGTGCACAAATGCGGAAAACAAGAGGTTGAAATCCGCCTGATTTTCACGCATTTTGTCCGTTCGCTTCATAGCGGCATACAACTAAATGAAACGCACGCATCATTGCAACGAATTGCGCCCGGCGCACATCGGGCAGACGGTCACGCTTTCCGGCTGGGTCCATTCCCGGCGCGACCTGGGCGGCCTGATCTTTATTGATATTCGCGACCGCGAAGGCCGCACGCAAACGGTTTTTGACCCGTCGGATTTGCCCAAGGAACTTTTCGAGCGCGCGGCATCGCTGCGCAGCGAATGCGTCGTCAGCGTTACGGGCAAAGTCCGCGCAGCGCCCGCCGGGCACGAACAACCCGAAAATCGCCACCGGCGAAATCGAGATCGTGGCGTCAGTCGCTGGAAGTGTTGAACATGGCCGACGTGCTGCCCTTTCCCGGTGGACGACCCGGAAGTGGCCAACAAGGTCAACGAGGAATTGCGCCTGCAATACCGTTACCTGGATTTGCGCCGGCCCGGAAATGGCGCGCAATCTGCGCCTGCGCAGCAAGGTCGGCCACCGCCACGCGGCGTTTATTTGGATGAGCAGGGTTTTCTGGAAGTGGAGACGCCGATGCTGTTCAAATCCACGCCCGAAGGCGCGCGCGAATTTCTGGTGCCCAGCCGGCGCGAACCGGGCAACGTTTTACGCGCTGCCGCAGTCGCCGCAGCAATTCAAACAAATCCTGATGGTCGGCGGCGTGGAGAAATATTTTCAACTCGCCCGCTGTTTCCGCGACGAAGACCAGCGCGCCGACCGGCAGCTGGAATTCACGCAGATCGACCTCGAAATGTCCTTCATCGAGCGCGAGGACATTTACACTCTGATCGAAGGCCTGCTGAAACGGGTTTGGAAAACGGCGCTGGACATGGACATCCCGACGCCGTTCACGCGGCTGTCCTTTCAGGAAGCGCTGAACCGCTTCGGCATCGACAAGCCGGACACGCGCTTCGGCATGGAATTGGTGGATTTCACGGAGGAATTTCGCGCCAGCACGTTTCAAGGTTTTCAGCGGCGCGATCGCCGCCGGCGGCGTGGTCAAGGCGCTCAACGCCAAAGGCCTGGCCGGCGCGACGCAGGGCCAGATCGAAACGATGACCGAATACGCCAAGAGTTTCGGCGCGAAGGGCCTGGCCTACATCAAGGTGGAAAAAGGCGAATGGAAATCGCCCATCGTCAAATTTTTCAGCGAAGCGGAAAAAGCGGCGCTGACGACGAAACTGAAAATCGAGGAAGGCGACTTGATTCTGTTCGCCGCCGACCAATGGCTGAACGCCTGCGAAATCCTCGGCAAAATCCGGCTTTATTGCGCCGACGTTTTGCGCGAGCAGGGAAAGCTGGCGATTGAGCCCAATCGCTTTGATTTTCTGTGGGTGGTGGATTTTCCGCTGCTGAGCTTCGACAAGGAGCAAAACCGCTGGTATTCGAGCCATCATCCCTTTACCGCGCCGGTGGCGGAGGACATTCCGCTGTTGAAAACCGAACCCGAAGAAAGTTCGCGGCCAGCATTATGACATTGTGGTCAACGGCGTGGAACTGGGCGGCGGTTCCATTCGTATTCATCAGCCGGACGTGCAAAAGACGGTTTTCGAGGAAGTGCTGCAAATTCCGCCGGAGGAAACCAAGTTGCGGTTCGGCTACATGCTGGAAGCCTTCCGTTACGGCGCGCCGCCGCATGGGGGCATTGCGCTGGGTTTTGACCGGCTGATTGCCATTCTTTGCGGCACGCCAAGCATTCGCGACGTCATCGCATTTCCGAAGACGGCCAAGGGCGTGGATTTGATGACCGATTCGCCGGCGCCGGTTTCGCCCCGGCAGTTGCGGGACCTTTACATTGAAGTGAAGGCGCAGAAGAAGGAATGACATGGCCCTGATTGTCCAAAAATATGGCGGCACGTCGGTCGGAAATCCGGAGCGCATCAAAAATGTGGCCCGCCGCATAGCGGATTATCGCTCTCGCGGAGACCAGACGGTTGTGGTCGTTTCGGCAATGAGCGGTGTGACGGACAATTTAATCAAGCTGGCGCGGGAAATCATGCCTTTGCCGAGCGAGCGCGAGATGGACGTGCTGCTGGCCACCGGCGAGCAGCAGACCATTGCCTTGACTGCCATTGCGCTGCATGCCCTGAATGTGCCGGCGGTTTCTTTGACCGGCGCCCAGGCCGGGATCACGACGGATGGCGTCCATACCAAGGCCAAAATCCATAATATCACGCCCAAAAAAGTCCATGAGCGTTTAAACCAGGGTAACGTTGTGATCGTGGCGGGTTTCCAGGGCGAGACTGCCGAAGGCCAGGTGACTACGCTCGGCCGTGGCGGCTCGGATTTGACGGCCATCGCTCTGGCGGCGGCGCTTAAGGCGGACCTTTGCCAGATTTATACTGATGTCGATGGCGTCTATACCGCCGACCCGCGTATCGTGCCGGCGGCGCGGAAGCTCACGGAAATTTCCTATGACGAAATGCTTGAGCTCGCCAGCCTCGGCGCAAAAGTAATGCAGTCGCGGTCGGTTGAATTTGCAAAAAAATTTGGAGTTGTATTTGAAGTCCGTTCCAGTCTAAACGATAACCCCGGAACCATTGTGAAAGAAGAAACCAAGAGCATGGAAGGCGTGGTGGTGCGCGGCGTGGCCCTCGATAAAAACCAGGCCAAAGTAACGCTGGTGGGCGTGCCGGACAAACCCGGCGTGGCCGCAAAAATTTTCAAGGCGCTGGGCGACGCCGCCGTGAACATCGACATGATCGTCCAAAATATCAGTCACGGTACCGGAACGCCGCAGACGGACATCTCATTCACCGTCGAGAAAGCCGATTTGCTCAAGGCGCAAAAAGTCATCGAAGGCCTGAAAAGTAAAGTGGGACTGCGCGACGTGATCACAGCCGAAAAAATCGGGAAACTTTCGATTGTCGGCGTCGGCATGAAATCACACACGGGCGTCGCGGGCAAAATGTTTGAAACGCTGGCGGAAGCGGGAGTGAACATTGACATGATTTCGACCAGCGAAATCAAAATCTCAGTCGTGATTGACCTGGCCAAAGGCGAAGCGGCCATGAAGGCCATCCACGGCGCGTTTATTGGGTAATTGCTGCGGGTCGTCCGTCCACGCTCATTCCGCACAGCGGCCCTGCCAGGACTATCGACTATCGCTTCCGCGGCTGGACTTTTTTGAGGCCAACTTCCTCGGCGATATCGTCAAATTCGTCGCCGGTGATGTTCTCGAGTTCCTTGCCGTACGATTTGAGTTTCTCGTTGATCTTGATGACTTTCTCGGTCATCGCTTCATGAGTCTCTTCGGTCCCGCCAACCAGGGCAAAGTTCTCGCCGGTCGTGACGCGTTTATGGCCGTCGGAATCCAATCCGACGCCAAACATAAGCGCTTTGCCCTTTTTCTTCGGCTTCGACATCACAAGAGAGTAAAGCTGATAACGGTGTGGGTCAAGGGCATGAGTTGGATGTTGGAAGACAGGAAATCGAAGACGGGATCCCGTCCCCTGCAAACGTGCTCCGTATGGCTGTTGCGCCAAATTTGGTTGGGCGAGGTCCACGAAATCAATGAACAACCCGATGGTTTTTCCGGATGCCAAACATGAATCGTGAATTCAACCTCCGCTCCAGGCCCACCGGGACGGCGCCCCAAAAGTGTTGATTCAGCGCCCCAACTATTTAAATCTTAACGCAAACCATGTCTTTCATATTGGCGCTCGACCAGGGCACGACGAGTTCGCGAGCCATCCTGTTTGATCAGGCCGGGCGGATTTGCGGAGTCGCTCAGGCGGAGTTTCCACAGATTTTTCCCAAAGCCGGGTGGGTCGAGCATGACCCGGAACAAATTTGGCAAAGCCAGTTCGACGTCGCGCGCCGGGTTCTGGCGGACGCGCGAGCGGATGCGCATGACATCGCAGCCATCGGCATCACGAACCAGCGTGAAACGACGCTTGTCTGGGATCGCCGCAGCGGCAAGCCTCTCTGCAATGCGATTGTCTGGCAGGACCGCAGGACTGCCGGTTTTTGCGATGAGCTGAAACGCGCCGGAAAAGGCGAATTCATACAAAATAAAACGGGCCTGGTGATTGATGCGTACTTCAGCGGGAGCAAATTGCGCTGGATATTGGACCATGTGCCGGCCGCGCGCGAGAAGGCAAACCGCGGCGAACTGGCCTTTGGCACGGTGGACACGTGGCTGCTCTGGAACCTGACGGGCGGCGCGCTCCATGCGACGGATATTACAAACGCCTCCCGCACCCTTCTTTTCAACATACACACAGGTGATTGGGACAATGAATTGCTTCAGCTTTTGGACATTCCCAGGGAACTGTTGCCGGAAGTGCGGCCGCCGAGCGGGATTTTCGGAGAAACACAGCGCGATATTTTTGGCGCGCCGATCAAGATTGCCGGCGTGGCGGGCGATCAACAGGCTGCGTTATTTGGCCAGGCCTGTTTCGAGCGAGGGCAGGCCAAAAACACTTACGGCACCGGTTGTTTCATGCTGATGAATTTGGGCAACCGGCCTGCGACATCGCGGAATAAACTGATTACGACCGTGGCATGGAATATGGAGGGCCACACTGATTATGCCCTGGAGGGCAGCGTGTTTGTTGGCGGCGCGGTGGTGCAATGGCTGCGTGATGGACTGGGATTAATCAAATCGTCAGGCGAGATCGAAGCGCTGGCCGCCGGCGTCCCGGATTGCGGCGGGGTTTATTTCGTTCCGGCGTTTGCCGGTCTGGGTGCGCCGCACTGGGACCAATACGCGCGCGGTTCAATCACCGGCCTGACTCGCGGCACAACAGCCGCCCATATCGCCCGCGCGGCTTTGGAGGGAATCGCATTCCAGGTGGCCGATGTGCTCGACGCGATGCGCGAAGATTCAGGAATCCAGGTAAAGGAATTGCGGGTGGACGGCGGCGCGTGCGCGAACAATCTTCTGATGCAAATTCAGGCCGACCTGTTGCAAGCACCGGTGGCGCGGCCGGCGATCATAGAAACGACGGCATTGGGAGCTGCGTACCTTGCCGGCCTGGCTGTCAGTTTTTGGAAAGACCGGGAAACAGTTTCGGCTGCCTGGAAAGTGGAACGAATCTTTGAGCCCGCCAAAAGCGCCGATGAAATTGCGCATCGCCGGAGTCGATGGGCCGAGGCGCTGAAACGGGCGCGCCAATGGGAGGAACGGTAGGGACGGCGCGCGTGACAAGTGGCGCTGCCACTGCCGTCACCGCCCCCCGCAATCGCGGGACGGCCGAAACACCTTCTTGCCTCGCCCTTACACAGCCTCCCCGCCCGTTTATCCGATACGTCCTATTCGTCCCATACTCCCTTATTCCTCCGCCCGCTCCTGCCTCCGTGGCTAAAATGCGCCCGCGTAAATCGTAAATCGCAAATCGTAAATTCAAATGGGGTCATAAAAGGTCATAAATCAATGGGTTGAAACTCCCCCGCAATCACTGCGAAATTCACACCAATGAAACGAGCATCAAAAACGAAAATCTCGGCAGGGCCTGTCGCACGTAGCGCGGGCGTCCTCGCCTGCAGGTTACGGCGGCTGTTCGCCAGTGGTGCTACCACCGCCGCCAGTTCCCTCCGATCCGCCCAACCCGCCCAAAAATCCATTAATCCCAAAATCCATTAGTCCAATGAGCCTACCAGCCACCATCACTCCCGCCCTTGTTGAGCACATGACCACACTTGCCGGACACCTGGCAGCCGCCGGAGTTGCAAACCCCATCCCGACTGCCGCCGCCCTCATCCTCGGCACGGTAACGAAAGCAATGCCCAATTTTACGCCCGCAAGTCCCACGCCTGACGCGTCGACGGCCCCGCCGCAACCCTCCGCCATGAACGCCGCGGTGCAAACCGCCACGCGCGTCCCCGTACGCCGGCCAGACGGCACAACAACAACAATCCCTGCCGCCCACCTAACAACCGCCATGCAATACGGCTACAAACCCATAACCACTTAAGGTAGGGCGGACCTGCCGGTCCGCCCAAATTTGATACGCCGGATACGGCAAATAAAAAACGTCCGTCCCATATCTCTTGTCCGTCCCTTAACCAATAACCAAAAACACCGTAGGCAGGTGGCCGCGGTGCCAACCGCATGAACACACAACAAGCAAGAAACGCAATCGAACAAATTCTAAAAACCGAAGCCGCAGCCGACCGCGAAGACGAATGGCTGTACAACTTCGATAAAGCCACAAGTTCCCCAACCGCCCTCGCCGGCATATCCGTGCCGCCGTGCGAACCCATCATTGGCGACTGGCTCAAACAGGGCGACCTCGGATTCATTTGCGGACCACGTGGTCTCGGCAAAACCTGGCTCGCCATGCTTCTGGCGCGAAGGTGCGCGGAAGGCGGGACCCTCGGAGACTGGAATATCCATAAACCCCGCCGCGTCCTTTACGTCGATGGCGAAATGTCCATGGACGCCATCCGTGAGCGCGACGACGCGCTTTCAAGTGGCGCCGCCGAGGAGATATTTTATCTGCAGCACGAGGCGTTATTCCATCTCACCGGTAAAGTCCTGAACCTGACCGAACCGGAAGCGCAGACCGCCCTCCTCAAAAAATGCATCCGCGACAGAATCGAAATCCTCCTCCTCGACAACCTTTCCTGCCTGTTCGCCGGAATTCGCGAAAACGACGCCGACTCTTGGGACCACGTGCTGCCCTGGCTTCTCGATCTTCGCCGTCAAAGGATCACTGTCATATTCATCGCCCACTGCGGCCGCAACGGTCTAATGCGCGGCACATCCCGGCGCGAAGACGCCGCCTTCTGGATCATCAGCCTGTCCGAACTCAAAGAAGTAGCCGACGACAAGCACGGCGCAAAATTCGCCGCTCGATTCGTCAAGAATCGCAACGCCAGCGACTTTGAATGTCCGCCCCTGGAATGGCGTTTTCTAAGGACCCCTGGCGAACAAAAAGCAAACGTCATTTGGAAAAGAATTTCCGGGCCCGAATTCTTCCGCAAATGCATCGAAGACGGTCTAAGAACCGCCACCGAAATCGCCGAGGAAATGCAAATCTCACGCGGCCAGGTTTCAAAGCACGCCGCAAAAGCTATGAAAGAAGGCTGGCTCAAGAAAAAATCCCGCGAATACGTCCTTGCCATCGCACCCGCACAAACCACAACCACCGCCAAAATGTGCAAATCCCCAACCCCATAACTTGGTAGGGACGCTGCGCTGCGGCGTCCGCGCCGCGTGCAGCGGCGCAACCGAGGGTACCACTGCCGCCACCGGTAGGGCGGACCTGCCGGTCCGCCATCCGCGCAAACCTCATGGACCAATATCAAAAACCAAAAATCGACTCCGTCCTTGTCGATCGTGTCGCCGAATGCCTCGCCATGGGCATCCCGTTGAACATCGCCCTCGCCGGCGAAGGAGTCACCCGTGCCGAATACAAAGAACAATTGGCACGCGACCCCGAACTGCAATCGCGCCAGGACGTCGCAAAAAAGAACTTCCTAAAAAACTCAATTAACATGCTGCTCGAAGGAGAAAATCGCGGCGCAAACATCCGCTGGCTCCTGGAACTCGTCTACCCGGACACATTCGCCAACCCCGACGGCAACGCCGAATCCCCAAAAACCAAACCAACCATCCTCGGCCTCTCCGAAGAAGAAGTAAGACTCCTCCGCGAAAACGCCTCTAAACGCTAAACCAAAATTCGGTAGGGCGGACCTCCCGGTCCGCCAACCTGATGCGTCCGATACGTCCAATCGGTCAGACAAAACGCCATGAATCCAACCTCCGACCTCTCCATGCCCGACGTCTTCGCCGAACGCGTCCTGCAAATGCAACTCTATCCAAAACAACGCGACGTCCTCCGTGCCCTCGCCTCACGCGATTCCGCAATTTCCTTTCGTTCCTGCAACGAAGGCGGCAATACCAAACGCGTCATTTGTGCCGCAATCCTCTGGCACCTCTTCATGTTCCCGCGAGGCCACGTCATCAGCACCAGCGGCGGCTTCCGCCAAATCAAAGACCAACTCCTCCCCGCCCTCCACGCCTACCAAAGTCTTTTTCCACAATGGACCTTTCTACGAACACCCCGAATCGAAACCGAAGACATGCAATGCTTTTGGGAAGGTTTTTCAACCAACGAAGCAGGAAAATTTGAAGGCCACCACGCCGGCGGCCCCGACGAACCCCTCATGATCATCGTCGACGAAGCAAAAACGGTGAAAGACGACATCTTCGAGGCGATTGAAAGGTGCAAGCCCTCCCGCCTCCTCATTGCCAGTTCCCCCGGTTACGCCGAAGGCGAGTTTTATCGAAGCCACACCACCAGGGCAAAGTTCTACCAGACATTCATCCAACGCGCCAGTGAGTGCCCGCACTGGACACAGAAGGAAATGGACAAGTTCCGCGAAAAATGGGGAGAAACCCATCCGCTGTATCGCTCCATGGTCCTGGCCGAGTTCATGGAATCAGTGGCCGACGCCGTCATCGGACTCAAGCCCCTTGAAGATTTGATGGCCAATCCTCCCGCCGTGAGAAGGGGAGTCGCAGCCGAGCGGAAGGCGTTTTGTGATTTCGCCTGGAGCAGTGACGGAGACGAAAGTGTGCTGGCCCTCCGTGACGGCAACGTCGTCACCCTCGAAGAAACCTTTCGTGCCAACAATTTGCACGCGGTTGCGGGGAGATTCGTTGCCGCATTCAATCGGCTTGGCCTCAAAGCCCATCAAATAGACGGGGACGAAGGTGGCGGCGGCAAGCTCATATGTGACGAACTGCAGGCCATGGGCTGGCGCATCAACCGCGTAAACAATGGCGCAGCCCCACGCTATTGCCAGCACTACGCCAACCTCGCCGCAGAAATGTGGTTCGAAGCCGCAAAACAAATCGCCCGGCGCGAAATCATCCTGCCCGACGACGACGAACTCCGCGCCCAAATGCTCGATCGCAAACGCGTCCCCCACGCCCAGGGCAAACTCGCCGTCGAAAGCAAATCCGACATGAAAAAGCGCGGCGTAAGCAGCCCCGACCGCGCCGACGCCGTCTTCGGCGCCATGACCCCCATCCGCCGCATCCAATCCTACAACCTAACCACCGGCACCCACGCCGCAGGCCCCTGGGACGGCAAAGAAGGCCAATGGCAATTCTGGGGCGAAAATAAAAATGAATCCAACCTCGGCATCCAACCAGGTACGTGGTTCAGCTAAACGCTCAACAATCCAACAGTCCAACAATCCAATGAACAACACCGAAATCCCAAACCCCGCATCGCCCACGACCGTAACTTCTGCCCCTGTAGAGCATATGAGCAACTTGGCCGAACAATTGGCAGCCGCCGGAGTTGTAAACCCCATCCCGACCGTCGCCGCACCTATCTTCGGTGCGAACACAACCACAACCGTAGGCAGCCCCGAAAGCGAATCGGAGAACCGAAACAAACATTCCTGAGAATACCCAACGTCTTCCTCGAACGCATCCGCACGAACGCCAGAAACGCAAGGTAAAGGAACGCAAAAACGCAATAAATTGCTATTTTCAGAGAACAAAAGGCCAAAAAAGCATGATTTCCGCTCACACAATTGATTTGGGACAAGCGATCCCGGCTTAGTCAGTGACGCGAACGGCCGCCACCAGTCAGATTCGTATTTGATTCACTAATTTTGACTGTGATTCCTCAGTCAAAACATTCTTAACAAAACGATTCCCGTAATTACGGGCGGCCGTGGCAAAACACCAGTATTGGAGGAACAATCCCCCCATATAAACCCACGCGATTTTTGCCGCTGGCGCCGATAGGGCAACAACCAGTGAAAACGGCAAAACAAAAAGCGCAGCCATACAGGCCATGTCACGAGTGAGCAGGTATATTCGGTGACTCTCCGATACCGTTATGGTATCAGAATGTTTTTTATACAACTTGTACCAAAGAGCATTTTGTTCCTTCGCCGCACGCGGAAACGGGCCATGTTTTTTCTTCAACCTATCGACGTCTATTCGTGGGTCATCATGCAACGACCCGATAAATGCACGGCAGCCTGGTAAGGGGTTCTTCCAGCGCCAAAAAACGAGCCGCGCCTTCGCGATGTCGCTCAAAATCCCATTAAGTACAATAACCAGCACAGGCATACCTGCGGCGATAAAACCGTTCTTTGCAGAAATACGCTGCCAAACATGTTGCACAGACTCAAAGTCCAGGCGGGGACCGATGGCCAACGCAATAAAGACGGCGAAGTTAATGCCAACAAACGTCCAAAGGTAAAACGCATTTTTGGTTTTAAGCGAACTCTGAGATTTCGGCATTTACTTTATTGCTGTTAGGTTACCAACGCTTGATTCGACCGACACTAACCTAAATTGACCACGGCCGCCAATGATCATCATTATGGCCGGGAGTGATTCGCTATTCATGTGACGAACCAACCAACTGTATGCCGTGAGGTCGTCAGCGCTGGGATTTGTTGATGCACCCCTGGGGTGCGAATGCCACTCCCCGACATATGTGACCTGGCCGAGCGTCTGCTCAGAAACTTCGTTGACCTTAGCGGCCAAACCCTCGCAACCGCGAATATAGGAGGTGGGCCACTCCTCGCTGTCGGGAGGCGATGGAATCACATCAATAATGAAACATATCCGTCGTTGCGTATCGAAGGAGCCCAGCAAAACACCACCGGTTTCATTCGGCAAACGGCTACTTCTCAGCGTTGCCAGCTTTCGCAACAGCCATTTGTCTATCATAATAGTCCATTCACAAAAGCTACATCGGATTGGGGGCTCAACTGTTTCAGAGTGAAAAGCCGTCGCGCCGTTCTCGTCACTTGCGTAAAGCCAGAGTACCGGCTTTGGATCCGCCGCAACTGTTTTTATCGCCTTGCTCGCAATTCCGGCCCAAGTGGCGATCTTGTCCTGAGAAAGCGTGCTGGTTAGGTCCCGGCACGAATTGCCGTAACGAATCCTCGAATCAGTTGATCTGAAACTGTTTGCCAAAGCTGGGCTATTCAGCACCGCTCGATAGTGAAGCATTTCAAGCCAGTTGAGCCTGACACTCCGGTCCTTGTCCTCCATCAGGACCGCTAGACTGTTCCCATCAGGTGTCACAAAAACGGAGACGGATCGTGGATGGTTTTCCAACCCCGCTAGATGTCGGCCCACGGCCACAGATGCAGACATATCCAAAATCAAACTGGATTTGGCAAGAGCCTGCTCAATCTGCTTTTCATGTCTATCTGGCGTAAGGATGTTCGCCGGTATCGAAGTCGCAATACCCATGTCGTTAAAGATCGCCTGAGCGACCTCCGCCATTGCTTCTGCCTTGTTCCGCCCCACAGCCCAATCACCAAGAAAGTGGCGCGCGCAATTGTGTGGCAGAAGAACGTCATCATCAATCAAGGTCCATTTCCCGAATCCCGACCGTAGCAGATTATTGAACGCCTGCGATCCGAGTGCGCCAAGACCGATAGCAGCGACACGGTCCTCACGTGGCGCGTAGCCATTCAGTACAGCCGCCACCTTCGTATTAAGAGAATTGTGGACTTGCATAATGCCTACCGGGATGCTGCCCAACGCCTCGGGCGAGATTGTTGGCCGTCCAATAAGCATTCCGGCTGTGTTTCCGTGCTTGTCCAGCAGTTGGAGGACTTCCCCGATTTCTCGCACTTTTTTTAACGTCAAAAATGCTCTTATTTCCGTCGCCTCCGTCTTATCGCCTTGATGGCGCGTCTTCGGCAGGTATATCAACAAAACGAGGCGGGCCTCCATGACATCGCCAGTTTGTTTGTTCAAGAACCAGCCGCGAATGGCATCGTACAACTCGGCTGCTAGGTCGAGACCGCCTTTCAGGCACAGCGCGTTTAGTTCGAAAAGATTCCGCGGATCCCTTTGGATCACACCATGCTTCTGCGGCTTGCAAAAGAAAGCAGCAACCACGGAATCCGTCTTTTCTGTCGCCGCATACGTGCGCCAAACCATGCGAAAAGTTTGCGTGTCATCACCCGCCTTCACGGGATACAGTGCGCATGCGCGGGGATTTAGTCGTGTTTCTCTTGGGTCAAAATCGATCGGCAAAATCAATTTATACTTCGAGATACTAATCAACGGTTCTAGTGGCTGATCCTCGGCATGAAGCGTACCCCTGGCAGTGCCAGCAAACCAATGGTGAATTCGCCTAATAAAATCCGCCGGCGTCCAAGTCAACCGAATCTCTTCAAAAGACTGTTCGTATAGGCAAATGCAGCGCGGGAACTCTTCTGTTGTCAAATTCACATGGGGTACCGATGGAAAATCGGACCGGAGACTTACGACTTGCGGCAAGCAATTATCCCCGATTGGAAATATAGCCGCGACAGGTTCCACCCTCCTGATATCGAACGCCAGAACTTGAGGCCGTTCCACGGTAATTTCAAATAACACGACATCACAGACAGTCTCGTTGATCCGTCGGGCTTCCAGAAAACGGGTGTCAGATTCGACAGCCAAAAGGTAGCGAATCAACTCTCGGGCCTTGACCGCTTCCAACTGATCTCGCCTAATCGGCTGGCCCGGCCCTGGCAACAGCGCAGCTTTTCTTTTCATCCCACACGAGGCGACCGAGTTGACGTGATGATGCTGACAGCAGATGCAATTTCGCGTTTCAATGTCACACCAGACGAGTCAATCGAAATTATGATCGGCTTCGGATCCTTCACAGTGGGATGTTCCATCGTGACTATAAAGTCGGCGTCCAATGCGTCGGCAGTATCCTTATAACGCCGATAGGTTTCAACGTGCGGCGGCTGCTCATCCGTCCGATCTGGTATGGGCCAGCTTGAAGAAACCATAACAGCGCGCTCGGTGCCCTGCTTTAGTAGCCACTCAAATTCCGGAGTAGGTTTAGTTTTCGTCTTCCCCTTTTCTTCGGCCATTGATAGGTAGCTGCAATGATGCGGAATTTTAAACAGGTCCCAGGCCAATCGAACATCGTTCTTGTGGTCACGGGTCGCCTGGACGATGTCAATCCAGCTATCCCAGGTCGAATCTGCGGTAATTAGAAAACGTGTGTCTCGACTGCCTTCGCGGATTGTCGCCTGCATCACAAGGCAATTGTCATTGCGGTCCAAAAGCCCATCCCCTGTTCTTTTTGCAAACGGCGAATGCGCAAAAAACTCGATGCCCTGGAACTCCAAATTGTATCCCGGAACGCAGCGACCGGCATTGACAATCAATTGCTCATAGTCCTGCAACCTTTTCCCGTTCGCTTCAAGCCATTCCTTCAAGTGCTCCGGGCGGGCAAATACCTTTATTCCCTTTTTGTTCAAAAATCTATGTCGCGCTTCTGCACGAATTACACGAGTTTCGTCTTCGCAGCCCTCCTCAACAATCAGGGCCGCTGGAACCCAAAGCTCCTTAATTTTCACCCGGTCCTCACCTTGGTATTTCACCGCGTGCTCAAGCCAAAACATTTCCGGCGCGCGCTTCACGTGGTCGTTGTCGCCATGCGTGAACGCCAACACGTCCAACTCCTTACATTTTGGCCAACCGATGTCATTCTTGAATTGTTTTGCTAATGCGATGCGTTTGTCTGCCGAGTCGTCCGGGTTGTTCATGTCCGCGTAGTCAAAAACAAACTGCAAACCATTGGAGAGTTTTAGCAGACACGTGTCCGCGTTTCCATTGGGGTAAAAAATAACTTTAGTCATAAGTATTTCCTTTATTCGGCTAATCAACATGAACGTTCCAGGCCGCTTTGAACCCTTCGTCGTTTCCGGCCGCGCCCTCAATGGCCCCTTCGACTTCGGGTGTTATCCCACAGTTGTTTCTGAACCAAGCCACTACTGCATCCGGCTTGTCAAAGGCCTGGGCATTTGAGAATTTCTGATTCGCATCAATTTGGCCGACGTATTTTTGGCCTCGCGTCCGGTATATTTTGATTCGGGGGGTCGCCCCCGTGCTCTGGCCAATCAATTCGCCGTCAAAATCGAGGTTCGGGATGCCGAGCCTCTCAATGCTGTAATTTTCCATAGTACTATGAATTTGCCGAAAACCTTTATGGCTCCAGCTATTGAAACCAATATGCGCAAAAATTGGACACTTCGTCAACAGTTTTTGTTCACCATAATTAACTTTTAGGTTAATTTGATCACTGCAATAAGGATAATCAAAGGCAAGTGCCTTAATGTCATCGCGTTGCAGGATGGCTATTCCTGCGAAATTCTCGATTTTTTCAATGTTTTAAGGCAGATCAGGCCAAGTGAGCTCACGGAAGTTGTTCAAGATTTAGACTGGACAGCCGATAATGGATTGATGCAGAATCATGAAAAGTTCAGGCATTTGAGTCAGAATATTCATCAATTCCGGACCTCCGGCGGCACAGCAGTTTTGTGCTTCCTTGACACAGAGAGTATATTGGCATTAACCAATGGGTTTATGATAGGGAACAATCAAAATTCTGCGGTTGGCCGTGCGTCGCTTCTAAAGGAAAAATACGACGATGCAAGGCTCCACGGCTACCTCACCTACCAGGACGAAATATTATGAAAAGGACAACATTCACCGAATTGTTTAAAAACGCCCGAACAACAATCGAATATAGAGTTCATGGTTTGATCATCGACATAACGGAACAAATTGTGGAAAAACTCAAAGCGATGAAAATGTCAAAGTCCGATTTGGCCTCAAAAATGGAAACGACTCCCCCATACATCACTAAATTGTTGAGAGGTAAGACCAACTTCACGGCCGAAAGTCTGGTAAAAGTCGCAGACTCCCTCAACTGTGACGTTCGGATCCGACTGGTTCCGAGAACATGCACGGCCGAATGGATTGCTCTTTTGGGGAAGTCCGTTGAAACCAACCGCGAGTTTCGCGTTTGGTCTCAATCCAAAGATGATGCGGGCGTTCGCCGGGACGGGTTGCACTTTGTTCAACCCCTCTCGGTTCCTCAACATTTTTACCACGAAAGTCACTAAGAATGAAAACAGGCCCTCTCAGCCTAGGGAAAATCATTTTCACTGACGTTCAGATATCGGCCAACCCGACCGCGAAAGTAACCGATTTGGAAAACATCGATCTCGAAATCTCGCCAGTGGCGACTCAGTCGCCCGAGGATCCCTACAGTTGGACCGTAATCCTTTCGGTCAATATAACGTCCAAAAGCGGAATCGTTGCGCCTTACGTGGGTAGGATCGAGAATATCGGCGGCTTCCTTGTCACCTCGGGCTGGCCACCAGAAGAAATTGCAAAATTAGTCTACGTCAATGCGGCAGGTATCCTGTATGCGTCCATCAGGGAGATGGTTTCGCTGATTACGGGCCGCGGTTTTTTTCCTCCATTAACATTGCCAAGCTGTTCATTTATGGAGATGTACAAGGAGCAAGAGCACAAAAAGATAATGGAATCCGAAGCTGCAAAACAGCCCGCATTGAATTTAACCGCGTCCGGACACTAGCAATCGATGCAGAATTTGAAACCTCGATCACGACCATGACATCTTGCGACTGCAAGGAGCGCATGACAACAGGTTAAGGGCCGCTCTGACTCCTCGCCGATGTAATTTCAAATTAAGCCATTACCCTCCGCCGCGTTCCTTGAATCTCCGAAGCCAAGAGTTCTGTAAATTCTGTCCACTCCGATGCCGCGCCGTAGCATCAGCGCGAAGGCGGGTCATTTCCGACCCCAACCGCCAAAATCCTCAAAAAGCCCAATGAAATTGCGCTTTGTTCGTGTCAATTCGTGAAATTCGCGTCTCGTTTCCAGTTTCCCCTCCTATACCCAAAAAATGTGCAACGGCCTTAATCCCGTAGCAGCGCGGCGCTTGGCGCGCCGTAGCTCTGCGAAGGCGGCTGAGCCCGCTCAAACTAATCCAACCCTCACACAACCGAAGGCTCGCGCGAGGCGGGCGCTTGCTTGCCAGAATTTACGTACTGTGGCAGCCGCTTTAACCTGTAGGCCGCAGGCGGGCCATTTCCCACCCTAACCGCCAAAACCTCACAAAACCCAATAAAACCGGGCTTTTTTCGTGCCAATTCGTGAAATTCATGCCTCGTTTCCAGTTTCCCCTCCTATACCCAAAAAATGTGCAACGGCATGGGCGCTGTCGGATTCACGCAAGAGCAACAGATTTGCCTTGCCTTCTGAGTGCCGTGGCCCACCTTTTGGCCGTCAGATGTCACCGTGCGCATGGGCTTTCTCAGCACTATCAATGGCCAGCGTCCCTCGGCTTCGCCCGACTCGGTAAAGTTTGATGCTTCTCGCTACGACCTTCAGGGTGATCGTGGCGGAGCACGAGTTTGGTTCCTGCCAGAGGGCGGAGGCGTTGGGCTCTACTTTTTTCCGGTCAAGCCAGATTTACCCACGGCCGCATCCCCGGATCAGTTGCGGGAGTTTTACGCCGCTAAGATGGGAGAGAAGCTTCAGCCCGTAGAGTGCCGAGTTGTACCGCTTGATGGAGTTCGGGGAGTCTGGCTAATTGGCAAGGGGCTGAACGAGCAGACACGCGGCGCGATCTATATCGGTTCGCTCACGATTCCTTTTCGCGATTTCAGTTTCGTTATCAAGATTCAGTGCTATGAGCAGGGCGTGACGGGTATGCGCGAGGCGCTGCTTGTTGACGAGGCGCTTCGGAATGGCACAGGACGGATCGAGGGCGGCCGATTCGTTCCTATCGGTTGGTCTTTTGATGACGAGCAATTCGATGACAGACTTCCACAGCATCCGCTTTCGCGATTGCGCAGAGAGTTGCGTCATGTCGCATCATCTGTCCAGATTGAGTCGACAGTCAGAGGTGCACCTCGATTCGAGTTATTATAAGATGAAACTGCGCTCGGAGATTGGCACATCCTCATCCAAAGGCCGGGCGTAGCGCGGCCGTCCTCGGCTGCGGGTCGAAGCACCGTCTCGGTGCGAGTCCCTCCAACTAATCCTCGCGGCCTTCGCGCGACACATGGGCTCCTTTCCCACCCTAACCGCCAAAATCCTCAAAAACCCCAATAAAACCGGGCTTTTTTCGTGTTAATTCGTGAAATTCGCGTCTCGTTTCCAGTTTCCCCTCCTATACCCAAAAAATGTGCACCGGCTGCCACCCCTCTCCGAGCCTCCCCCGCTGCTGCCGTTACATTGCGGTCACCATCTCCGCTGCTACGGCAATTACTCCTCCGAAAACAGGTATTCAAGATCCGTGGCCGTTAGGCTGCGGGCGAACCCTTCTTCGCCGAGGACATCGGCGATGGTTTGCGCTTTGCTCTGTTGCAATTCCCAGATTTTTTCTTCAACTGTGCCGGGCGCAATCAAACGATAAGCGTTGACGGTATGGGTCTGGCCAATACGATGGGAGCGATCGATGGCCTGGGCTTCCACGGCGGGGTTCCACCAGGGATCGTAAAGAACCACGTAACTGGCATTGGTCAGGTTGAGTCCGGTTCCGGCGGCGCGCAGGCTTAAAAGGAAAACCCCCGCCCTCGTGTCGGTCTGGAATGCGTTGACGACTTCCTGCCGGCCTTTGGTCTGGCCGGTGAGAACGTGCGTCTGGATATTTCTCACGGCGCATTCCTTTTCCAGCAATTGGAGCATTTGCACGAATTGTGAAAAGACCAGAACTTTTTGTCCGTCTGTGATAAGCGGATCGAGCAACTCAAACAGGGTCTCGGTCTTGCCGCTGGCGGTATCGCTGCCGACGAGCGAAGGATGGCAGCAGATTTGGCGCAACCGCGTGAGTGCGGCCAGAACGTGCATTTTCGATTTATTCAGGCCCTGCGTTTCGACCGCTTTCATGACCTGCTCACGGCTGCGGCGCAATTCCGCCAGATACAGTTTGCGTTGTTCGTCGCCCAGGGGACAATCCCGTCGCTCTTCGATCCGGTCAGGCAGGTCCTTGGCGACGTGCTTCTTAAGCCGGCGCAGGAGGAGCGGCCGCAATTTGGCGGACAGGCGGCGGCGGGCGATGCGCTGTTCGCTTTCCGCGTTTTCACCGCGCGGTTCGTAGGTTTCCAGAAATTGTTCCTGCGTGCCCAGATAGCCCGGCTGGATGAAATCCACAATGCTCCAAAGATCGAGCAGCCGGTTTTCCAGCGGCGTGCCCGTGAGCGCCATTTTGTGCTCGCACTTCAACTGCTTGACGGAATGCGTGACCTGCGCGCCGGGGTTCTTGATGAATTGGGCTTCGTCCAGGATGACCGCGCGGAATGAAAATTTTTGCAGTTCTTCCAGGTCGCGCCGCAATAGCGCGTAATTGGTAACGATCAAATCACGCTGCGGAATCAGTTTGCGCAGATTGTGCCTGGCGGCGCCGCTTTCCAGGACCAATACCCGCATGTCAGGAGTGAATTTTTCGGCTTCGCGACGCCAGTTGTGAAGGACAGATGCCGGACAAATCACCAGCGACGGCTTCGAATTCTTCGCATTGCGCTCTTTGAGCCAGGCAAGCCAGGTCAGGGTTTGCAGCGTTTTGCCCAGGCCCATGTCGTCAGCCAAAATACCACCGAGCTTTATCTCCGCCAGATGAACCAGAAAATCGTAACCGTCCTTCTGGTAGGGGCGAAGGTCGGCACGCAGGCCGCGCGGCAATCCGGCGGATGGCACGCCGCGAAAATCGCCGACCCGTTTGCGAAGTTCCTTCGCTTCGACGGTGTCGGCAAATCTCGAGAAACCTTCCTCGCCCAGATGGGCCACGTGTTCCATTCCCACTTTTTGCGGAATGGCGATAATGCCTTCGACGCCCATGTCCGCCATGGCTTCGTGCGCGTTTTGAACGGCGCCGGCGTCCAACTCGACCCAGCCGGAATTGGGCAATTTGACAAAGCGTCCGCTGGCAGAAGCGAGGCGGTCCAAATCGGCTTTGGTCAATTTGAGACCTTCAGCTTCCCACTCGGCCGAAACCGACAGCCAGTCAATGCCGCTGCCTTTGATGATCAATTTGGGCTTGAGCTGGCGGGGTGTCAGGAACAACCGATGAAATGAGGGATTGCCGAGATACTCGGAATCGGATGGCCGCGTGCCCCACGCTTCGGCCAATAGACCCAGGAAATTTTCATTGGCATCGCCGATCCACAGTCCTGGTTCCGGGGTGAACCAATCCAGTCTGCGCAGCCATTGCGTGGCGGGTTCCAGGCGCGGGTCGTCGAGGATTTCGGGTTTATCGTGAGGGCGCTTCTTGACGTCGTTTGACTGCCATTCCTGGCCGGTCCAGAACCAAACGCTTTGGTCGCGCAGGCTTTTGGCAAGCAGCCGCAGGCGAACCGTTTCATCGAGCAATTCGAACACGAATTGGGGCGTGGCCTTGTGAGTAACACAAAGCTGTTCCCAATCCACGCCGTTCGCCGATTGCGTTTTGCGCAAGTGCAACAGCAAGCGATGGCTCAATTTACGAACAGGCACCGAAGGTTTGTTGGCCAGATATTTCAGAACGCGCGGCGGAGGGGCGTTACGCAGCAGAAAGAACGTGCCGTCCACCAGGGCCAGAGGCGGCTGATGATTGAAAAATTTTGCGTCTCCGACGGAATGAGTGGCGCCGCCCGGCAGCATGAATCGGTGCGTGAATGACAGCTCTTTATCTCCGTTTTCCAGATGCGGCGAGAGCGCGACAATTTGCCCGTGGAATTGCAGCGGCTGGCTCGATCCAATCAGTTCGAGGCGTCTGGTGTGGCCCCAGCGCGCAAGCCATTGCATCAATTCCGTGTCTGAAAGAATAAGGGTTTCAGAACCGTCTGCCCGGCTGCGATGCGTGTCCGCAAGCCATTGGATAAATTCCCAGTCGTGAGGGGCAAAAAGCTCCTGCTCATGGGTGGCGCGAACCACAAGATCGATGAGGTCGTGGAGCGTCCGCGCCTTTTCGCCGGTCCGCGGACGGGACAACAGGAATTGGACCGTGAGGCGCTGGCGCGAGGCGTCGTCATCGTGGGGTAGAGGGCGGCAGACGACGCGGAGGCTGGCACGGGGAGTGTCCAGCAACGGCATGGTTGGCGGAGAAAGCCAGTTCTCAAGTTCCTGTACCAGTTTCAGCTCCTGCTCGGCTTCCTCGGCTCTGGCGAAATGTTCGAGGCTGGCGTGTTGCTGCAACTCGGGCGGCACGGAACGTTTGGCGCGCAAAAAGAGGAAAGCCAGTTCCTCAAGCCGCGGAACACCCTGGGAGTTCAGCAGCCGGGGCCACCAGTTGGTGTCGGGAAAATCTTTGCGGGAAAGAGACAGTTTTTCAAAATAATCTTCCAGCAGTAGCCATGACCGTTGCGAATCGATGCACGTGGCAAAACTGCGCAAAATATCCTCTCGTCCGCCCACCGTTTCTTTCGAATCCGACAATTCCCGGCGCAGATCCGCAAAGGCGCCGTAGGTTTGCGTCAGAACTTTATGATGAGCGTCATATTTGGTGGTTCCGGCTTTGTGCCCGTTTGAGGTTCTGACTGGAAATTTCGGCATTTGATTACTATAGAATCATTATTTCCTCATACTCAACGGTCATGGTCAATCATAAAGCGAAGAAATTTATGCACAAATCGCTCACAACGGACCAGATCGTTGGATTGTTGGTTTCTTGTCGTCCGCGTCCTCTTTCCCGGGCCATCGCCCAGTCCTCCCCGTTTATCAAATAATCCGTCAATCGACTAATCCCTCCCCTTCCGTTCCACTCACGTCTCATTGACACTTTGCGCTTCCTTGTTAAACTCGTTCCCCTTTTATGAACAAGAATCCGAGCGTGGCGATTGTCGGCGCGACCGGCGCCGTAGGGGTCGAAATGATTAAAACACTGGAAAAACGCAATTTTCCAGTGGGCAAACTGATTTTACTGGCTTCCGCGCGCTCGACGGGAAAGAAACAGACTTTTCGGGGCGTCGAGGTTCCGGTCAAGGAATTGACGCAGGATTCATTTGCGGGCGTTGATATCGCGCTATTTAGCGCCGGCGGGAGCATTTCAAAGGAATTTGCGCCGATTGCAGCCGCGGCGGGCTGCGTTGTCGTTGACAATTCCAGCGCTTTTCGAATGGATGAATCGGTGCCGCTGGTAATTCCCGAAATCAACGCGGCGGACGTCAAATGGCACAAGGGCATTATCGCCAATCCCAATTGCACTACGGCAGTTGCGCTCATGGCGCTGTATCCATTGCACCAGGCATTTCACGTGAAGCGCATTTTTGCCGCCAGCTATCAGGCCGTGAGCGGCACCGGCGCCAAAGCCATCGAGGAATTAAAGCGGCAGGTCGGCGAAGTCGTTTCCGGCGAGCCGGTCACAAAAGAAGTGTATCCGCATCAAATCGCCTTCAACGTTTTGCCGCAAGTGGACTCGTTTTTACCGACCGGGTACACAAAGGAAGAAATGAAGATGGAAAATGAAGGCCGCAAAATCATGCATCATCCGAATTTTCGCGCCAGCGTCACATGCGTGCGCGTGCCGGTGTATCGGTCCCATTCAGTGGCCGTGAACGCGGAATTTGAAAAGCCGGTTTCAGTGGAAGCCGCACGGTCCGTGCTGAAAAAAGCGCCGGGACTGGACGTCGTGGATGAACCGGAAAACAAGAAGTATCCGATGCCGCTATTCACGTCGGAAAAGGACAATTGCGAAGTCGGCCGAATCCGAAAGGATTGCGCATTCGACAACGGCCTGGCGTTTTGGGTGAGCGGAGATCAATTGCTCAAAGGCGCGGCACTGAACGCGGTGCAGATTGCGGAAGAATTGTTGCAGGGAACGTAGGAGTCAAAATCACGAACTCCGGTTTGACGACAGTTAGCTTCTTCTTCCGTTGAATCCGCCTGCAAGAAAAATGATGAGGCATATCAACAGAACCAGGCCCAGGCCGCTGCCGCCAATGACGGGACCACCAAAGTAGAAGCCGCCGCCTCCCAACAAGAGAATCAGAATAATTAAGAGCAATATCATATTCATAATTCAGACCTTTTTGTTATGCTTATTGACCAAATACTAGCGGTTAAAGTGCCATCTTGAGAGAATTGCCGCCGGGCCAGTGCAAAGGCTCGTCAATTCAGCGCAATGGATGTTCAGGGGCACTGATACGGCAACTCCTGGCATCTGTTTTCCATTGCATAATGCAACAGAGGGACTCTCCATCTGACAATATGACATGATCGTGTCGGAAAGGAGATTAGAAAGGATGTGTAAGAAAGACCACTTCTCAACCACCCGGCGATGTCCTTTGGCCAGATGCAAATGGCTGTCGATATTTTGTATCTAATGCCAATGCCTCCTTTGGCGATTTGGCCGCCGCGGCCAGCACACGGGCCCAATTCTTATCCAGCATAAAGGGCCAGTCGGAAGGATATTGCCGGAAATGCTTCTCAAAGCTCGATACCCAGCGCTGCGTGCTTCGCTCGATGTCCTCTTCCAGATAACCTTCATGTGAGAACAGGGTAATTCTGCCCCCGTCCATATGAATGTACCCCGGAAGGATCGGTGCGCCGAGCCGCGCGGATAGCCGCGCAGGCCAGCCAGGACTCTGTATCCGTTGTTCGAATGCTTGAACTTCAACCGTTTCCGCGTCGGCCTTTACCAAATCGGTCGTACCGACTACTACTTTGCCCTCACGCAAAGCGCGGACGATTTGCCGAATAACCAGAGCCGGAGGGGTGTTGCGCGCGAGAATAAATTCGGGGCCTAATTTTTGCAAATACTCCAACATGAGCCGGCAGCGCCCTGGATCCTTCGGCTCACGCACCAGCAGCACCGTCGGCCAACCGGTGCTCAAGCGGGCGCTGCTGAGCAACGCGCCGGCACAATGCGGCACCGTGATGATGATCCCCCTCTTCTCGCGACTCAATCGCCCCAATTCTGTTTCGACACCCGGGTCAATAACCGTTTGCGCCAATAGTTCCGAACGGCCATAGCGGTAAAGACGCGCAAAATGAAGTGCCGCCGTTTCGACATTGCCGATCATCCGGGAAAAGAGAGGCCACGAGTCGGTTCGCCCTGTCACGTGACAAAAGTTCTCCACTGTTCGACGAAGATGACTGTCAGGAACAAAATAAGCAGCCCGGACCAACGACCCGATGCCGCCCATCACCGTGCGACCAACGCCCGGCGGCAGCCCCGCCAGCAAATAACCAAAACGATGAAGTGGGCGCGCGATAGAATTTTTTACAGATCGAAAATGCATTTTCATACAAATAACGAACGAAAATGACAGTCAAAACGGCTAAGCCGCTTGAACTTCATTGGCGTAAATTCAAGTATCTTCCTGGAAATACTCTTCTCCTATTTAACTCAATGGAACCGCGAGCGGCTCCATCGGCCGGTTGCTGTCTTATATACTTTAGCGCAGCTAATAATGCAAGCGGCAAGCGGACGGGTACTCGGCGTCGGCTGCCACACTCGCAATATGGAATCAGATTTAAAACTCGCCTTAACAAACCGCACACCTGTACATGCGAAAAAATGAGAAAGGAAGGCCAAAACTTTTGAATATAGATGCCCCTTTGTGCTCAGGAACCAGGGAAACGAAACCAAAAAAACGCTATTTCGTTCCCACCCCATTTTTCGACCGTCCGACTATTTGAAACCCTCAAATATCCAATAAAGACGGGTTTTTTGAACACCAGCCGATGCATCCCGATTTCGTTTCCGCCGTTTCGTTCCCGTACCCAAGAATTTTGGGAACGAAACCGTCTCATTGCCTCTCGACCGTGGACCTGCTCATTCATGGCGTTGACTTCCTGCCACCCACTAGACACACTGGCCGCCCATACAGGTGAACATTTCCGCTCCCCTCTTCCGCCGGCTTTGGGTCCTTGTCCCATTGTTATTGATTTTGTGTCTTCTCTTTCTGCTTCCCGGTAATAAGGGATATAGACCAGGCAATAGTTCACCAGCGCCCGGCACACCAGAGCCGAGAACCGGCGACGAAATTGTTGCCGCCGGACAATTTTTTCACACAGGCACGCACGTGGTGCTGTGGACAGACGCCAACGGCTACGATGCCTACCGCATTTTTCCCCGGTTCACCGGTTTGTCGAATGACCCGCCCAAGCTTTACACGGGCATCCATTACGACGTACGCAACCATAACATGACGCCTGATGAGTTTGCGGCTGTCCGCTCGGGCAATTGGGACCTGCCGATGCTGCAACGGGTCATCGACCAGTTTGTCATTCACTTCGACGTGGCCGGGACGAGCCGCCGTTGTTTTCACACGTTGCAGGACGTGCGCGGATTGAGCGTGCAATTCATGCTGGACGTGGATGGAACAATCTATCAAACGCTGGATTTGAAGGAGCGGGCCTGGCAGGCCACGATTGCCAATAGCCGGTCCATCGGCATTGAAATCGCCAACGTAGGCGCATATCAATTGACCGAATCAAATCCGTTTGAAGCATGGTATCAGCAGACGAACGGCCAGACCATTTTGACCGTACCCGATGACTTCGGAGCGGCTGGCATTTTGACTTCGAACTTTGTCGGGCACCCGTTGCGGCCTCAGCCGATTGAGGGCAATATCCAGGGGAAAGATTTGGTCCAATACGACTTTACGTCGGAACAATATCAGGCGCTCATCAAACTGACGGCCACGCTTTGCAAGATTTTCCCAAAGATCCGATGCCAGTATCCGACCAACGATTCCGGCGAATTGATTACATCCAAATTACCGGACGAGGTATTGACCAATTACGAAGGGATTTTGGGACATTACCACGTCCAAACGGACAAAGTGGACCCGGGGCCGGCGTTTCAGTGGCACAAGGTGGTGGACGGGGCGAGAAAGATTCTAGCGGCGGAAGACGAGACCAATTAGGACAACGTGGTGCGTGGTGCATCAAGTATGGCAGAGGCGGTGATACGTTGAACCTCGAGGAATTAGTGGACGGCGCAAACGGCAATGGTTAAAATTTTATTCTATGGTCACGAAATCGTTAAGTCTTTCCGGGATGACGCTTTGCGCCGCGGCTGCAACTGTTTTTCTCGTTCTGCCAATGAGAGCGGAATTGCCCGTGGACGATGCGCTGCCGATGGTCGGCACCGATGCGCACGGCCACACGTTCCCTGGCGCTACCGTGCCCTTCGGTTTTGTCCAGTTAAGCCCGGACACCCGGTGGGGCGGATGGGACGCCTGCGGCGGTTATTATTTTCCCGACAACACGATCCAGGGTTTTAGTCACACGCACATATCCGGGACGGGTTGCGCGGACATGGGAGACGTTTTGGTTTTGCCGATGACGGGCGACCTCAGCGCGACGGGAACCTATCAGCCCTTGAACTGTGACCGTTTCAAATCGCATTTTTCGCACGACGAGGAAGTTGCGCAGCCCGGCTATTATCGCGTCAAGTTGGACACTTACAATATCCTGGCGGAATTGACAGCCACGGCGCATTGCGGGATGCATCGCTATACTTTTCCGGCGTCGTCGCAAAGCCATATTCTCATTGATCTGGTTCACGGCATCGGGAGCCATCCCACAGCGGCGGAATTGACCGTTGAGGACAAACACCTCATCACCGGTTACCGGTGTGTAGACGGATGGGCAAAAGGCCGCCTGATTTATTTCGCCATGGAAACGTCAAAGCCCATCAGGGATTTCGGCCTCGAAGTTGATGGCAAGCCGCTCCCACGCGGCGAGAAAGACGCCAAAGGCGCAAATGTTCGCGGGCATCTGGATTTCAAGACGTCAAAAGGTGAGCATATTATTCTGAGCGTGGGTCTTTCCCCCACCAGCGTAGAGGAGGCGAAAAAAAATCTGGAGGCGGAAATGCCCAATGACAATTTTGACGCCGTTCGCCAATCGGCCAGGAATGTCTGGAACGACAACCTCTCGCGTATTCAAATTCAAGCCTCCAATCCGGATGTCCGACAGACTTTTTATTCGTGCCTCTATCATTCCATGATCGCGCCGCAATTGTGCAACAATGCCGACGACACATATCGCGGTACGGACAAACAAGTTCACTCGGCAAATTTTCAGGACTATTCGACGTTTTCAATGTGGGACATTTATCGCGCGGAAGCGCCGCTGTTGATGTTCACGGAACCGGACCGGATGAATGATTTTGTGCAAAGCATGCTGGTCTTTTATCAACAATCCCCTGACCACGCGCTGCCGGTTTGGCCGCTGGCCAATTACGAAACCGAGTGCATGATCGGCTACCATTCAGTCCCAATCATTTTCGACGCTTTTCTCATGGGCTTCCGCGGGTTCGATCCCGACCTGGCGCTGAAGGCGATGGTGGACACCGCAATAAACGGGCGCCGCCGGCAGGACGAATACCAAAAGTATGGATATGTCCCGTGGATCAAAGGCCAGGGCGCGGCAACATCGCGGACCATTGAATTGAGCTATGATGACTGGTGCATTGCCCAAATGGCAAAGGCCCTTGGTAAAAATGACGACGCGGACTTGTTTACGAAACGTTCTCAATATTACAAAAATGTTTGGGACCCGGAGACGCGTTTTTTCCGCTCGAAACAGGCCGGACGGCACCTATCATGAACCGTTTGATCCTCGCCAGGTGGTACAGGCCGGAAATGACGCGGGCGGCTATTACACAGAGGCAAACGCGTGGCAATACGCGTTTGCGGCCGTCCAGGATGTGCCGGGAATGATACAACTCTACGGCGGCGACAAGGCATTTGTCGCCCGGCTTGACGAGCTATTTGATCAGGATTCGTTCATGTCCGATTGGCGTGTAGACACTACCGGATTGATTGGCCAATACTCGCACGGCAATGAACCCGACGAAGCGACGCCTTACCTTTACGCATTTGCGGGCGAACAATACAAGACTGCGTGGATTGTCCGCGAAATCGAGCTGACCCAATACGACAACACGCCGGAGGGATTGGACGGCAACGACGATTGCGGCCAAATTTCCGCCTGGTACGTCTGGAGCGCTCTGGGTCTATATCCGGCCAATCCAGCCAGCGGTGTTTACGTAATCGGCAGTCCGCTCGTGCAAAAGGCGGTTATCAATTTAGATCCGAATTATTACAAAGGCGGAACATTTACGGTCATCGCCCATAATTGCTCGAAACAATATTGTTATGTCCAATCGGCCAAATTGAATGGACAGCCATTGAACCACCCATGGATCACCAAAGACGATATGGTCAATGGCGGGACGCTCGAACTGGAGATGGGGATTTTGCCGAATAAGAAGTGGGGAGCTGAGGGGGCGGAAGATCGTGAGACGGTGAACCGTTGAAGCGTTAAAATGTTATTCCACCTGGAATCCCTGTTCGCGGAAGCGCTGCAATTTGTAGAGGAGAGCGCGGCGGCTGATGCCCAATGCTTTGGCGGTTTCGGTGCGGTTAAATTGATGCTGGCGCAGGGCCTGCAGGATGGCGTTACGTTCAATTTCTTCCCAGACGTTCCGGGTCGGCGGTTTTGCGCGGGGACACGCTTTGGCCGGCAGATTCGCGGACGCGTGACGGCAAGTGTTCGGGCAAAATCAATTCGCTGCGTGACAGGAGAACGGCGCGTTCCATCGCATTGCGCAATTCGCGAACGTTTCCCGGCCACGGATAAGCTTCCAGACAGGCGGCGACGGTTTCGGAAAACCGTGCGCGGCCCTTCGCAAATTCTTCGATGAACCGGCTGGCCAGCGGCAGAATATCCTCGCGACGCTCGCGCAAGGGCGGAATGCTCAATTCCACAACGTTGAGGCGGTAAAACAAATCTTCGCGAAAACGCCCGGCCTTGACCTCGTCTTCCAGATTGCGATTGCTGGCGGCGATGATGCGGGTGGATGTCTGGATTTCCTTGTTGGAACCAATGCGCTGAAAACGGCCATCCTGGGTCACGCGCAATAGTTTCGCCTGGAGCGCCGGCGACATTTCGGCGATTTCATCCATAAAAATTGTGCCGTCGGAAGCCTGTTCGAAACGGCCGATACGCTGGACATGCGCGCCAGTGAAAGCGCCTCGCTCATGTCCAAACAACTCACTTTCCAGAAGCGTTTCGGGAATCGCTGCGCAATTGATTTTTATCATAGGCCCGGAAGCGCGCGGGCTCCAGGCGTGGACGACATCCGCCACAACTTCTTTGCCCACGCCGCTTTCGCCGGTGATAAGCACGCGCGTTTCCGACGGGGCGACGAGCGAAACGTCGCGGAGAACGGCCTGCATGAGAGGGCTGCGTGCGACCAGAAAATCGGGCAACGGCTTGTCAAGCACTCCGACCGGGGCCGCAGTTTCGGAGATACCGACTGCGTTTCGCACAGAAGCGAGCAGTTCGTCGAGGTCAATCGGCTTGGCAAGGTAATTCACCGCGCCGTCGCGCATCGCGGCGACAGCATCGCGAACGTCGGTAAAAGCCGTCACAAGAAGCACTGGCAGCGTTACGTGCTCTTTACGAGCGCGCCGGAGGGTTTCCAGGCCGGAAAGGCCAGGCATGCGGACGTCGGAAATCATCATATCGAACCTGCCGCCGCGCAACAGTTCCAGAGCATGTTCACCTGAATCCGCCGTGACTGTTTCAAAGTGCTGGCTCTTGAGGAAGGAATTGAGCAGGCTGCGCTGGCCAGGGTCGTCGTCCACAATCAAAATGCGGACGGTTTTGTTTCCGTTTTTCATCACGCGTGGGAATGGTACACAAACAGGACTTATAGGACAAATAGGACATTCCTGGCAGAGTCGCCGCGCTTGCGGTGTCACCGCCCGTAGAGCGGGCGGAATATGTGCGGTAGGACGTCCGGCCACACTTGTTGCGCCGCTAAACGCGACGCGGACGGCGCAACGCGCCATCCCTACCACGATGCAATCCGCCTACCCCGCCGTCTTTAGATGACTGATGCGAAAGAGCGCGCCTTTGGGCTCGTTGGGCAGGCATTTGATTTCCCAGCCGTGGGCCAGGACGATTTGCTGGACGATCGCCAAGCCCAGCCCTGTGCCTTTTTGGTGCGTCGTGAAATACGGTTTGAAGATTTCCTGGCGTTGTTCGGGCGGGACACCGGGGCCATCATCGCGAATTTCCAGGGCCGCCGCGGCCGCGCTATCTTTGCGAACGACAAACTGGATCTGGCCGTTCTGGCTGACGGCCTGGGTGGCGTTAAGCAACAGGTTGAATAACGCCTGGCGAAGCAATTGCTCATCCGCGTCGATAAACAGCGGGTCCATTTTTGCCTCGACTCGGATTTTCTTTTCCTCGATATCGTAGTTGAGGGCGCGCACGACTTCGGCCACAACGTCATTGAGCGCGACCCTGCCCCGGCGGACTTCGCGAGGGCGGGAATAGTTGATAAACTCATTCAATTGCGCGGTGACTTTGTCCGTCTCATCCACGATGGCCCTGGATTTTTCCTTGAGGTCGGAGGGTGCATCGGATTTTGAAATCATTTGCGCCATGCCGCGAATGATATTCAACGGATTGCGGGTCTCATGAGCCAGGCCCGCGGCGGCGAGGTTCATTTCGCGCAGATGCGAATTCAATTCGCTGGCGCGGATGAGGCGGATTTGCAGGTCTACGTTGCGCCAGGCCAGGCCGACGCCAACGGCGGAAATGCCCGCGAAAAAGACGATAATGGCGCGCATCCATAAATCATTGCGGGAAGTTGCCCGGAGGTTTTCCGTGGACATTGTGAGGACGAGTCCGTGCAATTCGCGTCTGGCGATCAGCGCCTTGAAGTCATTTTCGCTCATCCACCACAGCCACGGCGGCCGGCGTATTTCCCTGCGTTCCATAAAGAAACGGCGTGGACCGTTTGTGTCTCCGCCCTCCGGCGGCGGAAGAAGTCCTAGTGCCCCGGCTTGCGAATTCGTAGACGACGGATTGGATGAGTTGAAGAAAGGGACATCGTTCGTCCGAAATTCGCGGCGTTCGAATCTCTCGCCGCGAGGAATGGAATTAGAGAATTCATCGGGCGGCGGCAAAACGACGGTGGCATTGGAGGCGTTTTCGATACTCGCGCCCCAAAGCGGGTTCACAAAGGTGACGTTGTCGCTCGTCCAAAACACGCCCTCAGACAATGCCGCTTTCGGGATCAGGTTCGTATTGCCGGCAGTGACGACGGGATCGCCGTTGGTATTAAGCAGCGCAATGGACAACACACCCGCCGAACCGATCAGTTCATTTGTACGCGCCAGTTCATTGAGGACCTGACCGAGACGGTCCTGCACGACCGCTCCGCGGAAGCGTGAGGCGCGGACAACTGCGCTTAGGGTATCAGCGATTTCGGTAGATCGGTTTCGCAGATCGGTTTTGGCCGCCGACAGAACCCGGATATGTTCTTCCACCTGCCAGACGACGACCAGCAGCCAGATACCCACGAGGAGTGTATAAACCAGTGTGTCGCGGCGTTTGGGTTCCATGCGCTGATTTAAATATAAAATGGCACCGTATCAATGCCAATTCTTAGTCCCCTGCTTTTCGGGGATGCGTTCCAAAAATTGGTCCAACTGTTGTTCAGAGACCGAATTGGTGATGAAACCGCTGGTGAGGTTAGGCGCGTTGACGGCGCTCGCCAATTCCATTGGAGCACGAACGATGTGCGGCGTGAGGAAAATCATCAATTCATTTTTGTCATCGGAATTGGCTTTGTAACGGAAGAGCGCGCCGAGGACCGGGATATCGCCAAGAAGCGGGATTTTTGTTTCGGAGGATTCCTTGTCGTTTGCCATCATGCCGCCGATGACGACTGTTTGGCCGTCCGGCGTGATGACGACGGTATCCGCCTGGCGAGTATCAATAACGGGCGCATTGACGCCACCACCGATGGGCTCGGTTTCAGTGGGGTCCACTTCCGAATCCTCCGGCGTTACGATCATTTCCACCAGATTGTCAGGAGAAATGTAGGGCGTGACGTTCACCTGGAGTCCAACGGGGGTATAGGTAACGTTGTTGATGGGTACGGTGTTGGCGCCAACAGTTTCGTAGCTGATGCCGGTCACGAGAGGGACTTCCGATCCCACGAGAATGGTGGCGGGTTGGCCGTCCCGCGCCAGAATTGAGGGGCGTGACAGAATCTGCGCCTTGCCGGCGGTGGCGATGGCCTGCAACGTGGCTGTGAAATCGTTGCCCAGAACCGAATAGACGCCGGCGGTTCCAGTCGCACCTGGGAGCGTTTGAGGCAAGCCGAAATTGTGAGCTACGTTAAACGTCTGGCGGATCGGCGTCAGCGTGGTCACGATGTTATTGCTCGGGCCGACGGTAAAATTTGTCATATAACCGGTAATTTGAGAAAACCAGCTCTCCTGGGGTGTGTAAGAACCCTGAACGCCCAAAGCTTCGGCATTATCCAATTGCACTTCCAGAAAGACAACCTTGATGAGCACCTGCGGCTTGGGCTTGTCCATATTCGCGATGACGTTGCTGATCTGCAAGCTCGTCTCGCGGTCGGCAATGACAAGGATATTGTGCGTATCGGGGTCCACTTCGATGGTAGCACTGCCAATGGTGCCGTTGTTGTTGTATTCGGTTCCGGTCGTCGACGAGTTATTATTGCCAAAGCCCCCGCGGTTGAATCCGCCGCCAAAGCCGCCAAACCCACCACCGAATCCGCCAAAGCCGCCGCCACCGTAACCGCCACCGCCGCCGGGGCGTTGAGCGTACAATTGCATGGCAGCACAAGCCATGACAACGAAGATGCCACTGGATATTTTGAGTTTTGTTTTCATAATTCTATTCTTCATTTTTGCAGATTTTTAAGGAAGCCCGCCGCCGCCGCCACCGCCGCCCCGGCCAGTGCTGGTGCCGGATTGGGAACTAATTGTTGACGACGTAGTGCTGACGGTTGTCGCGTTTTGCGCTTCCCGATTCATGAACGGACTGGTTTCAGACTGTTGCGACGAACTGCTGCTGCCACTGCCGCGGCCTGACGAGCTGGACTGGAACATATTTTGCAGGACTTGCGCGACTTCCTGCGGATCGGCGTTGTGCAGAGTATACGAATAAACGCCCTGATCGCGCGTCGAGGGCACATCCAGGCTGTCCATCATGCCTTCGATCTGTTCCATCAAATCCTTCGATGCCGTGACAATGACGGATTGGGTTCGGGAATCGGCCACGGCGGTGACCTGGGATTGTTTTTGGGCGCGGTTATTGTCGCCGCCACCGTTGTTGGCCGACGCGGCAGCAGCCATGCGAGCGAAGAATCCGCCGCCGCCAAAACCGCCGCCCGGAAATCCACCAAATCGGATGGGGGCATTACCAGAACCAGTCGGGTTGCCGGATGGGAAGATTTGGCCCAATTCCGAGGCCACATCATTCGGGTTAGCGTAATGAAGTTGAAACACCCGAATTTCGGTTTCACCCGCGGCGCTTTGGTCAATGTCCGAGATAATTTCGGCGAGGTGATGGATATTTTGCTGAGTATCGGTGATTACGATGGAATTGCCCGCCTGATTGGCAACGATCGTGGCCTCGGGCGAAACAAATGACGACAGGTCCGAAACCAATTGGCTCGCGTCAACGTACCGGACCGGAATGATCTGCGTAACGATTTCGTCGTTTCTGGGGATAGTGGTGGGATCGTAACCCACGTGGACCGGGATGTCGCTGTTCTTGGCGGCACTTTTGTCCATGATGGTGAGAGTACGTCCGTTGCGGACCGCGGCGTAGCCATTTTGGTTGAGGACGGAATTCAGAAGATCGACGGCTTCATCGCGGGTCATCGGATGGCTGCTGATAACACTAACGTTTCCGTGTACCTGCGTGTCCATTACGATGATAAATCCGGCCGCGTCGCTCAGATAATTGAGCACTATGTTCAGGGGAGCGTCCTTGAAATTGAGGCGCAATTGATCGGGATTGGCCGCTCCGCCCGCGTCGTCTGGAGGCATAAAGG
This sequence comes from uncultured Verrucomicrobiae bacterium, assembly GCA_963845665.1. Lineage (GTDB taxonomy): Bacteria > Verrucomicrobiota > Verrucomicrobiia > Limisphaerales > UBA11358 > UBA11358. The sequence goes on along the minus strand of CAWJTA010000002.1, from coordinate 2,935,847 downwards.
TTGAGGGCGTTTGCACAACCGTGGATTGGCCCTGGAACGAGGCGGACTGCACCCCTGAGTTTGGCTGGACGAAATGATATTTACCAGACGGGCTGGATGCGCCGCCCTGGGCGGGCGCAGTCTGGCCGCCAGTGCCTGCGTCAGGCGGCACTCCGGGCATTGGAGGCGGCATCTCGCCCGGCGCCGGCGGTTCGCCGGTATCCTGGGCATTGGCAGGGATTATAAATCCCGCCATGCAGATGGCCATTATTGAAAGAATTGTCTTTTTCATTTTAGTTCCTGTTCTTGTTGCTTTCGCTTCTCCATTAATCGTTTTAGAACGTCGTTTTCGTCGCCGCTCGAAGGCGCATTGTTTGTGGACGTTTCGGACGTTTCCTGGGCTGTTCCGCTTCCCGAGCCGGATTCGGCTGCGGTCACCTCGCCCCAGTCACCCGGAGCGCTTAATTCCCAGGCGCCTTCTTCCAATCGCATCGCCGCCCCTACTTGCATCTCGATCGTCTTTCCGGAAGACAGTAATTGCACGCCATCGAAATCGATTTTCTTTACCGTATAGCCGGCAATTGTTCCGCCCTGTTGAAGGGCTTTTCGGTATTCCTCGCTGGTTCCGTCAAAAAAGGCGAACATTCCCTTGCGATAACTCATGGTGCCGGCCAGCGAAAACGTGGGATTGCTTCGCCTGATCTGAGGAGGAACGTAATGGCGCCCATAGCGGTCAGGATTGAAAATGTTCCCGTCCACGATGACCTGGAAGGAGGAAAAATCGGGAGTGGTGGATGAATCATCAGTGGATTGGGCAGCCGCAAGCAGGGCCAGAAGGAAAAAGGAAAATGGGAAAAGGAAAAAGGTGGCAAAGATTTTTGATTTTTGATTTTTGAATTGCGATTTGGAAAAGCGTGCCGATCCGAACTCCGGAATCGAGGACGAAGACCCGCCGTCACCAGGGCTATGGCGGGCAGGCGAGGAAGAGGTTGATCGTATAGGAATCATGGTTGCTGTGATACTAGCGCGAGGCCGCTGAATTGGAGGCCGAGGTTGAGTTGTTGTCCTTTTTCGTCGCTGGCGGTCAACTCGACAGATTCGAGTTGCAGTGCCATCGGGTCGCTTTCAATCTGATAAAGGAAGCGGCTTAAGGTCCCCAGGTCGCCTGATGCTTCTACGCGGCATTCGAGCGTTGAGTAATTGGTTTGATCATTGTTCCATTGAGGCGTAATGCTCTGGACGTTTGCGCCGCTGTCACTGGCCCAGTTATCAAACGACTTGAGGACCGCCTGTTCAGCCGTGGACGGGTCGTTGGCCAGGGCATTTGAACGGATGTGCTGCCACTCGTCGCGGATGAAGGACTCGCGGTGAATTAACGTCCTGCCCTGATCGACCTGTTGTCGCAGCGCGACAACGCTGGCTTCCCGGGCTTTCCACCATTTGACCATCGGCTCATAAACGAGCAGGTCGGCGAGGTAAACCCCCAGAAGGGCAAGCGTTACCACGACCAGGACTTGTTGGCGATTTTTAATTTCCATTTTGTCCTCCATTTGCGTTCCACTGAAAATCAAAGGTAAATTGCAGCGGCGATTTTCCACGAAGTTGCTCAACAGTGACGCCGGTTATCCCGTTGGTCGCCTGTAACTGGCCGAGCATGCGCAGCAAGGCGCCGGTATCGCTCGCGATCCCGGAGCAAGTGACCTGGTTGCCATTGTGAATTTCAATGGATTTGGCCGTCACCACGCCGTCCTCGGGAAAGGCCGTCGTGAGCTGGCGTAAAATCGTCAGCGTCGTAAACGAACTGTTATCCCAGGGCCTAAACTGCTGAATCCGGTCCTGCAACGCGGATAAATCCGCCACTTTCGCCGACATCCCGTTCCATTGCGAACGCAAATGAATCAGTTCGATTTGTTGGAACAGGAACAAACTGAGGATAATCGCCACAACTGCCGCAGCGGCGAGCCCGACAGTGCGAAATTTGCCGGATGAATACCGCGCCACAAACTGCTCCACCACCGTGGGCCGCGGCGGCAAGAATTCAAACACGGGCGCCTGTCCCGCCAATCGGCGCGCCGCCAGACTCAAAGCCGCCGAAACCGGAGCGTCGGCCGGTACCTGGACGCCGAGCTCACCTGGCTGATACGCTCCAACCACTTCCACGCTCAAACCCATCGGCTCAAAAGCCAGTTCCATTTCGTCTGCCAATTGACGCGCCAGTTCTTTTGGACCAAAAATCCGGATGTGCCGGACCATCGCGCGCAGTTCGGCCGGCAATTGGCCCAGGGTAATTCGTGCTTCCCGCGCCACCACTCCGGCCTGCAACACTCGCCGGCCACCTTCTGTTTCGACTGACCCTTCAAATCCGCGGAGCGCGGCCACGCCTTCGTTGCACGTGATCTGCAGTCCCACCCCGGTTTCGCCGATCGCGAGCGCCAATACGCCAATTTGCGCCGCGGGCGATTGCAGCGCCGTGAGTCCCAACGAAAAGCTTACGGGCTTTAATTTCGCCGCGGCAAGCACGGCCATCAGCGGCTCGATCTGGCTTTTTGAAACGGCCGCAAACGTCACTTGTTTTTTGTCACCGGCCAACGCGCAGCGGGACTCAGCCAATTGGAGAGTCGTGATGTCGCTATGAAAACCGCGTTCGGCTTCCAGTTGCAACAGGCTGGCGGCGTCGGCGTCAGGCATCGGTGGAATTTCTGTGCGGGCCGTCAACACCCATTTTAATGGCAAGCCCAGGATGCAATGGCGCTCACGCACTCCAGCCGCTTCCAGATGGTTCCTTATTTCCCGGCCGACCAATTCCGGCGCCGCTGTCAACGGATCCAGCGACAACCCGGCCGAAAAGGTTTGCTGAACGCTGAGGGACCCATCGTTGCGGCGCAATACGACTCCTTCCAGCCGGTTGCCATCGAGCGTTAGACCCAAAAGGCTGGTCAATCGCTTTCGTTTTCCAAAATCAATCTTCAAAATGTTATTCATGGTGATGCATTGGCGACCAGGGTTTGACGGGCTGTGTCGCCCAGCGCCCATCCGAGGTTGGATAAATCCTGGCGATAGAGAATGACGGGGGAGCCGTCACTGGTATCGAAAATGAATTTTACACGGCGGTAACCGCGGCCATAGGGCCCGACCGCCGCGATGTCGGCCGAAAATTGATACGTGTGGACGGTGATATAATCTCCCGTCTGCAAGGCTTTGATGACCGGGCTGCTCGTTCCGAGCGCATCGACAATCCATGCGATTGAAGTCAAGCTTTGCTGGTTTTGCTGGCGATAATTGATGACCGATTGCGCCGCGCTTTGGGCGGTGCTTTGGTCCACTCCCTGGTTGTAGCCGATGCCCCAAAACAGCGCGGTGAGCACCGTGAGACCGGCGGTGTTGATATTGATGCGCCCGCGAATATAAGTGGAAGTGCTGGTCGTGGCGTTGGGATAGATTTTGGCAAAATCGTCAGAACTCATGCCCGCGTCCTTGCAGTGAACACAAAAATCCAGCATGCCGTTAAATGCGCGTGTGGCCCCGCCCGCCGCGCCGGTTGCACCGGCCGGATGAGTATAATTATGTATCTCGTTTGCGTATGACGCGCTCACATTGGCGCTCTCGAACAACCCATCCAGCGCTGTCATGTCCGCAGTACTGACATTGGTCAGCAGAATGTCTTCGCCGTTATAGACCAGAAAATTAGGTTCGCGAGTATAAACAGTGGAGTATTCAAAAAGTCCGGACTGAACCTGGCCGCCTGCGCCCGTACCTTTTTCATTTGAGTCCAGGACACCGTTCAAATTGAGGTCGTCGCCGGCCAGGATGCCCATTGTCGCCCCGTAGACCAGCCGCAATTCGTCCACGGTTTCAAAGGGCTCGTTCTTGTCGTCGTACCCGAGGGAATTGTAGTCCAATGAATACATTCCCAACCCGTTGGTACTGCGCCAGTCCACGATGGCGTCCGCGAAATCTGAGCTCACGTTAGGCATAGCCATGAGCGTGTTGGTGCCGACTGTATTCAAATTCAATTTCGAAGCCTCGTCCACCAGGCCGAAATACGGGTCGGAAGACGGCGTTTCGCTTGGATCATGGCCGATGAACCAAAAATGTGCATCGCCAATCGGCACGTCCGCAGTCTGATATTGATTGGTCAAAGGCATGGCGCCGTTGGTCGCGTAATTATAAAGGATAAAGCTGGCGTACCGCGCGGCGCCTTCGATGGCCTGGTCTGCCGCCTGCCCCGCTACGCGATTGTCTGAAGCGCGCAGTTCGTACGTCATCGAATTTGCGAAATACAGGGCAATGCTGACCATGCCAATGGCAATCCAGAGGACGATAATGAGGACGGACGCATTCGTGTGCCGCCTGCAAATCGAACTGGATTGGCTGATTTTCATTGTGCGTTTAAAACGGCATTCGTACGGATCTGAGAGTCAATGGGCACGATCATTTCGATGGGCGCCTTTTGGTTTCCGACGGGCTGAATGTCCACGCGGACAGCGACGGGCAGGTTCGTGTTTGCCGAAGTCAGGCCGGTCGTGTCCCAGGTGTTCCACCATTGCGCGCCGTCGTAACAGGAAATAGTGATGCTTTGGACGCCGCTCATCATCCATTGGTCGTCAGTGGTCGTCGCGGGCGTGGATGACAATAAGTTCCGCGTGACGCTGCGGATCAAGTCCTTGCCCGTCGCGTTGTGCACGGCAGGGTCGCGCAATCCGTAGGTAACCCGCTGGATATCGCCCCAGGGTTGTTGATCGCCGACTTCACCAGTGGTGGTAAACATTTCGATGGCCGCCGGCTGGCCGTTCCCGGAGCTGACGATGTTGCCGACACGAAAATCACCGGACATAACCTTTGTCGTGCCGTTTGTTGGCGTAACCACACAAGCGAGATCGCGCTTGATCATCGCCAGGGTTTGGCCCACGGGCGTCGCGGCGTCTACGTAATCCTGAGTCGCGCTGCGCAGTCGAAGGGCAGCGAAAAAGACACTGCTAATGATAATGAGCACGAGCGCGGCAATGCCGATGGCCAGGATCATTTCGATGAGTGTGAAGCCACGTTGACCCGCCTTCGCGTTGCTACGGCGCGGCAAGAGCGTTGAAACGTTGAAACGTTGAAACGTGGCAGGGACGGCGCGTTTCGCAAGTGGCGCTGCCACCGCTGTACGTGCGGCGGCGGCGCAGCGCGCCGTCCCTACCCCGAATGTGCGAGTCCGGGAAATTTTCATGGCGTTTTCCCCTGCGTGCCCATCGGAGCGTTTTGGGTTTGAAGGTTGGCCAGTGTGCTGAGTTCGACGGAATATTGCCGTCCCTGCGTGGAAAAGCTCACATCGGCCGTGAGCTGTTCCATGGCGTCCTGCGGCCAATTCTCGCTTTTTAAGGTCCAATGAAATTCATCGGAGCCTTCGTCCGACACGCCGCTTTGCGCGCCGGTGCTCCAATTGGTCATGATGAGGCTTTGGTTCAAAACGCGATCGGCGATGCGCGCGGCCTCCGCTTTGCGCACGGCAATTTCGCCGGCGCCGCTGGCAACATGCAGCGCCTGCACGGCCGCCGGAATCACAATCGCCATGAACACCAGCGCAGCCAGTGTCTCAGCCAAAGTGAAACCGCGTTGGTAGGGACCGCGCGCTGCGCCGCCGCCCGTACAGCGGGCGGAACGTGTACTATTGAACGCACGACATCCCCGGATTGCGCCACTAAACTCGGCGCTGACGGCGCAGCGCGCCGTCCCTACCTTATTTTGAACTGTCGCTAATTTCATAGCCTGTGTGATTTTGCAACTCGTTCAACCACAGCGTATTGTTCCCTTCCGTCAATTGCACCGTCCGGGGGCTGCCCGTATCAACCGTTCCGTCCGGCAAAAAACGAATCGCCGTCAGATGATTAAACGTCGTCATTGCCGACGAGCCTGTGTTCACCGGCGTAATGGCCACACTTTCATTGATGGATAAATCGACCGCTTTGGTATCTCCGCCTTTAGGCGGTGTTTCCACCTCAAGCCCGCACGTATTTTGTTTTCCATTGAACCACAGCACCATCGGCATCCCCTCGGAAACGGCGCGCGATTCCCCGGCATCGGTCAGAGCCAACAGTTGGCGCGCTTCTGAATCCAGCGCCCGTCCGCGGACAAAGTCCGACAGCCGCGGCGCGACCATGCACACCGCCACGACGAGCAACGCCATCACCAGGACCAATTCCATCAGCGTAAAGGCACATCGGCTTCGCGATTTATTGTTGCCAGTTTCCAATATCATCATCATCTCCTGATTTGCCGTCCGGGCCGGCGGACCAAAGGTCGTAACCGCTTGCGTTGTGTTTTCCGGGATAGCTGTAGAGGTACGCATTGCCCCAGGGATCAACCGGAGGCGAATCCAAATAGGGACCATGCCAATTTCTAGCATTGCGCGGCCGCTGGAGAAGGTCCTGCAAGTTTTGTGGATAAAAGCCATTGTCCACCTCAAACTCACCCAGGGCAGTTCCGACGCCGCTCTTAATGTCAGTTCGCGCCGCGGTGACGCGGGCTTCTTCGCTTTTTCCGGCAATTCTGGGAATGACGAGCGCGGCCAGAATACCGATGATCGCCACGACGAGCATGATTTCCACCAGCGTGAAGGCGCGTTGACACGCCTTCGCCTTGCTACGGCGCGGCAAGAACGTTGAAACGGTGGCAGCGCCACTGGCGATGAAACGTTGAAACGGTTTCGGTTGATTTAGAATTTTCATATTGGGTGTTTTACCTGTCGTTATTGTCATTTGATGTATTGGCTCATGGAGAGCACCGGCAACAACATGCCGATGAAAATCAGGCCGATAAATACGGCGATAAAAAAGAGCAGCATCGGTTCAGCAAAAGACACCGCCGTTTTCAGGTTTCGATCCAGGTCGCCTTCTGTCACCGTAGAAATCCGGACTAATTCCGCGTCGAGCCGGCCGCTTTCCTCCGCGACGGAAATCATTTCGAGAACGGAACCGACAAAGAGAATTTTGCAATCGCCCAGGCTTTGGCCCAGGCGGCCGCCCTGCTGCACGCGCTCGATGGATTTTCCGACGGCGTCCACAAGGATTTGGTTGCCGATGGAGCGGCGGGCCACGTTCAGGCTTTGCACCAGCGGCACACCCGCGCCCAGCAGCGTGCCGAGCATCCGGCAAAATCGTGCCATGGCGAATTGCGCCAACAATGGCCCGACCAATGGCACACGCAGAATAAAACCTTCCCAAACGCGCTTTCCTTTTTCTGAGCTAAACCACGTGCTCAAAGCGACTCCAATTACGACCAATCCCACCAGAATGAACAAACCGTAGGAGCGCAACGTCTGGCTGGTACCGATGATGACTTGAGTCAGCACCGGGAGCGAACCGTGAATGGTTTGAAAAACTTTCTCAAGCTTGGGAACGAAAAAAACCAATAACGCAGTCAAAATGACCGATGCCAGGCAGAAAAGGATGCACGGATAAGTCATTGCCGTGACCACTTTTGATTTCAGCTCCTTTTGACGCGATTGAAAATCCGCAATCTGGCTTAGAACGACGTCCAGAAATCCGCCAGCCTCGCCCGCCTCCACCATCGCCACATAAACGCGGGGAAATGTGTCCGGCGATTTTGCCATGGCATCGGCCAGCGACATGCCGTCCACGACCAGGTCATGGATTTCCCTCCACTTGGCCGCGACGACCGGCGCGGACGCTTCCTTGCACAGGATGACCAGCGCCCGGCTCAACGGCACCCCTGCCGCCAGGAGGCTGGACAGCAGGCGTGTGAAATTTTCCAGCGCCTTGGCGGAAACCTTTTTCGATTCAAATTTGAAGGAAAAATTGCCGGCCGCAGGCGCGCCGTTTTTTGAAGATCCGGCGGCTTTTTCCGACACGTGGACTGGACGGAGACCCAACGTTTCAATTTGCCGCAATGCGTCCGGGCGCCCCGGAGCGTCCAGGATACCTTCGGCGATTGCTCCGTTGGATTGCAGGGCTCTATAGGAAAACGTGGGCATGTTTTACCTCGCCAAAGCAATGCCCTGGGGCCCCGCAGTTGCGTCGAGGGTTTCGTTTTTGGTTGTGCGGGCGACTTCTTTCGCGGTGGTTACGCTGAGCACTTCCTCGACTGTCGTGACGCCGAACCGCACCAGGCGCCAGCCGTCCTCGGCAAGTGTTTTCATCCCCTGCCGCCGTGCGGCATCCCGAATTTGGTCGGTTGAGGCACTTTTCAAAATCATCTGGCGGATCTCGTTGTCCGTGTCCATCCATTCAAAAATCGCGTGCCGGCCGAAGAAGCCGGTGTTGCGGCATTCGCGGCAGCCGACGGATTTGTAAATAGTCGTATTGGCCGGAATATCCAGTTGCGCTTTCAGGGCCAGGGCGGTCGGCGAATCGTCCGGCTGCTTGCAATGTTTGCAAAGCACGCGCACCAGGCGCTGGGCCAGTACGGCTTCAAGCGAAGAGGCCACCAGATATGGCTCGACACCCATATCCACCAACCGCGTCACAGCGCCGGGGGCGTCGTTCGTGTGCAACGTGGAAAAGACCAGGTGACCGGTCAAAGACGCCTGCACCGCGATTTGCGCTGTCTCCTGGTCGCGAATTTCACCAATGAGAACCACGTCCGGATCATGGCGCAAAATAGACCGCAGCCCGCGCGCAAACGTCAGGCCTGATTTCTCATTGACCTGAATTTGATTGACGCCCTTGAGCTGATACTCGACCGGGTCTTCGATCGTAATGATCTTGCGCTCCGAATCGTTGATTCCATTTAGAGCGGTGTAAAGGGTTGAAGTTTTGCCGCTGCCCGTTGGTCCGGTCACCAGAATGATGCCGTGCGGCAATTCGAGCACCCGGTTAAAACAGTCCAACTCGCGCCGGCCCATATCCAGTTCGCCCATTCCGCGCAGGGTGGAATTCTGACGGAGCAAACGCATGACTACCGCCTCGCCGTGCAGCATGGGGATGATCGAAACACGAATGTCCACCTCCGCGTCTTCAATTCGGACCTTAATGCGCCCGTCCTGGGGCAACCGCTTTTCCGCGATGTTCAAATGGCTCAAAATTTTGATTCGCGAAACAATGGCCGGTTGAAAGCGTTTCAATTGCGCCGGCACCGGAACGTCCTGCAAAATACCGTCAATACGGTAGCGAATGCGAAACTCATCTTCAAAGGGCTCCAGATGAACGTCGGACGCGCGCAATTCTATTGCGTCCTTGAGCACCTGGTTGACAAAGCGGATAATCGACGCCTCGTCTTCCGCGGCTTCGTCCAGGTTTGTGTCCTCGGCATTTTCATCGACGACCTGGAAGCCCTTTTCTTCGTCAAGGGTGCCGATCGTATCTGCTCCGACACCGAGCCGCTTTTTGATTTCACGCTGGATGGCTTCGGTGGAAGCGATGACCGGCTTGAGATTCAAGCCGGTCATCGTTTTAAGCGCGTCCAGGCCTTGTGTCGCAAAGAGGCGGCTCGTGGCCACTTCCACGGTCCCATTGTCCCGCTTTAAGGGAAGCAATTCTTCCTTCAACAATAACCGCGCGGGAAAGAGCGACAGCAGCTGCCGATCCGGGTCCACGTCATCGAGCGTTGTATAGGTCAGGCGGTATTCTTTGGCCAGCCAGCGCAATGCCTCTTCCTCGCTTTGAATGCCTGGCTGTTCCCTGACTAATATCTCCGCGTCAATCGCCGAAAGCTGGCGATTGGCCACCATGCGCTCCAGCAATGGTTTCGATGCAACGTCCTGAATCGGGTCGCTCATGAATTTCGTTCCCTCTTGCGATCTCGATTAATTCAACAATCCCAGCAACGTGGCCCGCGCTTCCTGTGTCCCCGGTTGCAATACCGAACGCAGGCTGTCCTGGGCCGCTTTCAATTTATCCTGTTTTGCCTTTTGGGCTGTGGTGTAGCGATCGAGCAAATTTTTGATTTGACCGTCCGGCGCGTTGTTGTTTATCGCGTCCTCCAAAGCCGTATATTCCGGGCTGGGCTGGCCGCCAAACATTCCGCCACCGCGGAAACGCCGCCGATTGTTGTTGTCGCCGCCGCCGTTTTGGTCGCCGCCGCCGTCACGTTCAAAGCGTTGCTGCATAAACATCCTAAAGCCGCTGCCCATGGCCGAGCCCATATCACGCTGGGCGTCCAAAACCTTTTGGACCATCGGCTGAACCGCGCTCCAGTCAGCATCGTTGGTAAAGTTCAGATAGTTCCGGACAAAGTCTATATAGTCCTTCTGCATCTGTTGCGGGTCAAAGCGCCGGCCACCGCGGCCGCCACCGCCGAAGCCGCCACCACCGCCGCCGCCATTGCCGCCATTGCCGCCGCCACCATTGTTGTCCTGTGCGGAAACGGCGACAGCGGTGCAAATCAGCGCCGCCGCTATTCCGCATACTGCGAATAATCGTTTCATTTTCATCGAGCTATCCTTTTCGGTTATGGTTGATCTATTGGCCCACTCAGGTGAGACCGGTTATTGTTCAAACGTTCCATTGCAATTCACATACCAACGCCCAAAAATCGCGTTTTGCAGGGAAATCAAGAACACCGCTGCGCAATTGCTGCTCGCCTCAGGCAGCCGCCCGCGCAGTTTTTGCGCACCACCCAGTCTATTAGATTATTGGTATTATAGGCGGTCCATGCATTCTTTGATCTCGTTGTCTCTGCGGTTGGCAAAATGCCCGCGTAAATTGTAAATCGTAAATCGTAAATTCTGAGCGTATGGCCGTTGCCGCTTGACCAAACATTTGCGATATTTACACAGTTGCAACGAAAGGTACGACGATGGCTCAAGCAATCATGGACCCGGAGAAAGTGCGGCGGTTCGCCGAGGAACTGCAGCGCTTCAACACTGACCTCGAAAACCGGCTGGTATTATTAATGGCCCGCTTCGCGGCGCTCGGTGACACCTGGCAGGACCAGGAACACGAGAAGTTCTCGGAAGAATTCAAGCAGGCGATGAAGGCATTGAAGAAATTCGTCGAGGCTTCCAAAACGCACACGCCTTACCTGTTGCGCAAGGCACAGCGCATCGAGGAATATCTCAACCAGCGGTGATATTCATGGCCGAGACAGCCAACATTACTTCCAGTGAAGCGATTGCCGCGTTTCGGGCCGCGCTGATTGTTTTTCTCAGCAAAGTGCGCCCCCTGCTGGAGGAAACCTCCGGCGAAATCGTCCGCACACGCCAATGGGTCGAGGAAGACCAGCGCCGGCATTGGGACAATCAATTTCGCATTCGCTCGCGCAAACTCGAGGAGGCCCGTGCGGAACTGTTCACCGCAACGCTTTCGAAATTGCAGGAAGCCAGTTCGCTTCATCACATGGCCGTGCAGCGCGCGGACCGGGCCGTGCGCGAATGCGAAACCAAGCGCGCCGTCCTGAAAAAATGGAGCCGCGATCTGGGCGACAAAACGGACCCGCTCGTGAAGCAAACTTCGCAATTCGAAACATTTCTAACCGCCGAACTGCCCCGCGCCATAGCTTATTTGGACCGGGTCATCGAATCCATCGAGGCGTACGCCGGCATCGCCGCAAAACAGGAGGACTCCCAATGAGCCTCAGTGCCAACAAAGGCCGCCTCACCGGCTCCGTTCGCGAACTGTCCCTCCAGTGGGAACAAACCAAAAACTACTGGCGCGACCAAAAAAGCGCCGAATTCGAAAAGAAATATCTTGACGAACTGTTTATATTTACAGATAAAACAGTGGTAGTGCTTGAAAAGCTGGATGAATTGCTGAAAAAGATCAGGACCGATTGTGAATAATTTCCCCGCCGTCAACGACACCCTCGCGCTTCTGGACAATTTGAAGCAAACTGTACGCGACTTCGCCGCGCGCGAAGAGAATCTGGAGTCCGACTTTCACAATCGCTCCTCCGCGGCCTTGAAACTCTACGAAGCCCAAAACGAAAACCTCGAGACGGAATGGGACGCGCAGATCGTCGCGGCCGAGGCGGACCTGGAATCACGCAAGGCGCGAGCCCGATCGGAAACCAATGCCAGGAAAGACCGCATTGAGCGCGCCTACAAAACCGCCCGCGACAAGGCCGTCAAAGGCGTCGAAACCCAGGATGCGAACTGGCGCGGGCAGGTCCAAAGCGGCCTCGCTGAAGCCGAGCAAAAGCGCGATGCCGACCTGGCCGCCGCTGCCTCGGCCAATGAAAATTTCCGCCAAAAATTCGCCGAATCCAGCGTCTCATTCGAGCAATTGGAAAAAAATGCGCGCCGGGCGTTTCACGTCAGCGGAAAGTTTCGCCGTCTCCTCCATGGCGGGCCGCAGGAATCATCCGCGCCATTTGACGGAGATGAATTCTTCGTCCGGCTGGGAAAGATTCGGTCGCAAATTGAAAGCGACCTGAAACAGTTCGACAGCGTCCTGCTGCCGCGCGTGCTTCGCTTTGTTCCGGTCTGGCCGCTGGCGATTGTGCTGCTGTTGGTCGCCGTCGCTGAACCGATTTCGGCCCATTTTGGAATCCATGCCCTGACCCCTCCCATTGCCATCGCCGCCCTGGTGGCGTTTGCCGTCCTCCTGGTCTTGTCCTTTCTGGCGGCCGGCGCTGCGACGCCAATGGCCGCTGCGGTCGCGGACCATTTTCTCAAAGCCCGTGACATGCTGCTGGGCGGCGCGGAAAAAATCGAACTGCATTATCAACAGGAACAGGAGCGCATCCGGATTGAATTTGACACCAACGAACGGGCCTTGAACCAGCGTTGGAAGGAAGGAGCCAGAAACCTCGCCCGCCTCGGAACGTCCCTGCCGATGCAGGTGGATGACAAAGCCCTCGGCATTCACCAAAAGAATCTCACGCGCGGCGCAAACAGGCTGGCCGGCATTGAAACGCAACATGGCCAGGAAATGGAACGGAAGCAGGCGGAAAACGACGCGCTGACCCGCGCGCTCCTCAATGATTACGAAACAAAAAAGCGGCAGATGGAACAGGAGCATGATGCCGCATGGGTCCAGCTCGAGGGCGATTGGAAACGCGCCATCGAACCGCTATGCAATGACCTACAGGCGGCCGCCAATGCCGCCGCAAAGACGTTTCCGCACTGGACGCCCCCAAACTGGGAAAATTGGGCGCCCCCTCAGGAATTTCAAAATGTGGCGACCTTCGCCCATCTCGAGGTGAATATTCCCAAACTCGCCGATGCGTTGCCAAAGGACAGACGGCTCGCCCTGCCCTGCCCGCCCACGTTGATGGTTCCATTATCACTGGTTTGTCCGTCCCTGGGCTCGATTTTGTTTGAAACCGGAAAGACCGGAAATGAGGAAGCGGTCGCCGCCATCAACAATATCATTTACCGTGTCTTTGCAACGACTCCTCCGGGCAAATTAATGTTCACAATTTTCGACCCGGTTGGACTTGGCGAAAATTTTGCCTCCTTTATGCACCTGGCAGACTATGAAGAAAGCTACATCAACAGCCGCATTTGGACGCAATCCGCGCAGTTCGAAGAAAAACTCGCCGAACTCAACGAGCATATGGAAAAAATCATCCAGATGTATCTGCGCAACGAATACGCCACCATCTCCGAATACAACGCCGAGGCCGGCGCCGTGGCTGAAAAATATCATTTCCTCGTAATCGCTTCGTTCCCCGCAAACTTCAGTGAAACCGCTGCGCGACGCCTTCGCAATATCGCCGCCAGTGGCGCGCGTTGCGGCGTTTACACATTTATTCATTGGGATTCGCGGATCGCCCCGCCGCAGGATTTCGTTCCGGACGAACTGCGCAAAAACAGCGTTTGCCTGTCCCGCTCGGAAAACTCGTTTGTGTTGTCCAATTGGCACCCCCCCGGAGTCAGGCTGATTCTCGATGCGCCTCCGTCGGACGACTTCGCCACGCACTTTCTCCATCAGGTCGGCCAGACCAGCAAGGATTCCACGCGCGTGGAAGTTCCATTCGAGCAGGTTGCGCCGCCGGATTCTCAATTGTGGACCGAAGAAACCACCGAAGAACTGCGCGTGCCGATTGGCCGGTCCGGCGCGACAAAATTTCAATATCTGGCGATTGGAAAAGGAACACGCCAGCACACGCTCATTGCCGGCAAAACCGGTTCAGGCAAATCCACGCTGTTCCATATTATCATCACCAACCTCGCGCTTCGTTGCAGTCCCGAACAGGTCGAATTTTACCTCGTGGACTTCAAAAAGGGCGTCGAGTTCAAATGTTACGGCGCGCGCAAATTACCCCACGCCAAAGTCGTGGCCATTGAAAGCGATCGTGAATTCGGCCTGAGCGTTCTCCAGCGGGTGGACGATGAATTGCGCCGGCGTGGCGATTTGTTCCGCAAAGTGGGCGCGCAGGACGTCGCAGGCTACAAGCGCAACGGCGGGACCGAACCCATCCCCCGCACGCTGCTCATCATTGACGAGTTTCAGGAGTTCTTCGTGGAAGAAGACCGCGTGTCACAGGGCGCAGCGGTTTTGTTGGACCGTATCGTCCGCCAGGGCCGCGCGTTTGGCATTCATGTGCTGCTCGGTTCCCAGACCCTGGGCGGCGCTTACACTCTTGCCCGCGCCACCATCGGCCAGATGGTCATCCGCATCGCCCTCCAATGTAATGAGGCCGACGCCTACCTGATCATGGACCAGGACAATCCCGCCCCCCGGCTCCTGTCCCGTCCGGGCGAAGGCATTTACAATGACGCCGCCGGCGCGATTGAAGGCAACAGCCCCTTCCAGGCAGTCTGGCTGCCCGATGTGGTGCGCGATACAGCCCTTAAAAAAATTCGTGACCACGCCGATAAAGCGGACCACGCCTATCCTGGACCGATCGTGTTTGAGGGCAATGCGCCCGCCGATGTCCGCGACAATTTGCCACTCGAGGCCGCCCTGGAAATTTCTCCGGCTGCTCCGCCGCAGCAGCCGCGCGTCTGGCTGGGCGCCCCCAATTCCATCAAAGGGCCCACCGAAGCGATTTTCCTCCGCCAAAGCGGCGGCAATCTTCTTGTCGTCGCGCAGAGCGAAGAACGCTCACTCAGCATCCTAGTCGTCGCTCTCATGTCTCTGGCCGCCCAATATCCGCGGGAAGCCGCGCGATTCATTGTGCTCGACAACACGCCGGCGGGTTTCCCGCAGCGGGAATTTTTGCAGCGCGCCGTGGATGCCCTGCCCCATGAAGTCGTCATGGCCGGCAACGCCGAACTGCCGGAAACAATCGCGGCCCTGGCCGACGAATTAAAAAAACGCGGCGAGGGCACTAATTCTGACGCGCCGGAAATCTTTGTTCTTATTCAAGGCATACAAAACTTCAAAAAACTCCGCCAGGAGGACGAATTCAGTTTTTCAAGTTCGGAGGCCGCAATCTCTCCCGCCGCCGCGCTGGTCAATCTCATCACCGAAGGGCCAACGCGTGGTATTCATGTCATCGTCACGTGCGATACCTACAACAACGTGAGCCGGTTTCTGGGAAGAAAAGCCCTAAGCGAATTCGAGATGCGCGTGGTATTCCAGATGAGCGCGTCGGATTCGGCCAGCCTGATTGATGCGCCCAACGCGTCCGCGCTGGGCCTCCATCGCGCGATCTTCTACAACGAACGCGAGGGCTCGCTCGAAACGTTCCGTCCCTACGCCCAGCCGGACAACGGTTGGATCGAAGAAATTGCGCGGCATTTTGCTCAGCCGGAAACGGTAACGAAGTGAGACTGCCGTATTGGAAATTCCGCCAGTGGACTCAGCGCAAAGGGCTGTCCAGGTTCAAACTGTGAAAGACGTGAGAAAAAAATGAAAAATCGCCATTATGCGTTGGGGCTAGTGGCGTTTTTTATCGTAGATTCTGCCATCGTCTTTTTTGGGCCTAAATCTGGATTTTCCAATATTCGCATCGGCATTAACCTTTTTATCGCGGTTATCTTGTTCTTAGTGTGGTGGTTTTACATAAAAACCCCAAAAAATCCAAATTAGGACACTACCAGGAGGACGGTAGTGTCTTAATTTGAAATTTCCCCATGAAAGCAAGGCTTTCCCCAGCCAGTCCGGCTTACTGGTGCCGGAACGGTGTATTGCCCCGTTCATATCCCTTGCTTCCAGCGGCGTAACCCTTACAGAGAACACTTCGCCCTTGGCATTCTGTATGATTCCTTCATTCTGGAAGGGAGATGTCGAGGTTTTCGATCTGGATGGCCATTCGAAGGCGAAACGTTGTTATGGCTGGACCTGCGGCGAGCCAGAGGAATTTATCACCCATCCTGGGACTGCCGCCCGTGGCTGATGCGCAAAGCGCGGTAAAGGTTGGCGTGTCGTATCAAATTAAGAAAGCGAGAGGAAAATGACATTTGCATATGTATCAATTTTTCATCATTCTGGTGGTTCTTCGTTTGGCCCCGCGCACCCCTGGCTCTTTATTGTCTCCGTGATAGCCTTCGCGCTAATCCTTCCAATACTAGTTATCCTCTTTTTTGCTGGACTAGCATGCGTACGCATTATTTTAGAAAAGATGGGCTTTGCACCTAAGGAAAAGGCGGACAAAAAAAAGCCCTGACAACAATGGTAAAACTTCAAATTAAGGCACTACCGTCCTCCTCGCCCCATTGACACAATCTCAGAGATTAATTATAGTTTCCGGCTCGGCAGTAACCGCAACAGTAACCCTATGAAAAATCAGGCCGGACAACGTCACATTTTCGCCCTCGCCGCGGTTGCTTTTTTCCTGCTAATTCAATCCGCCGTGGCGCAATTTACATTCACCACAAATAATGGCGCGATCACCATTACCGGCTACACCGGGTCCGGGCCGTCTGTGACAATCCCGGCCGCGACCAATGGTTATTCTGTAACCACGATCGGGAATACGGCATTTGGCGGCAACAGCAGCGTGACCAGCGTCAGCATACCATCGAGCATCACCAATATCGGCGCTTTTGCCTTTGCCTCCAGCGGTCTGACCAGCATCACTATTCCGAACAGCGTGATCGGCATCGGGCAGGAGGCGTTCGTTTCATGCGAGAGCCTTGCCAATATCACTGTCAATTCCGGCAACCCGGCATACAGCAGTCTCAATGGCGTCCTCTTTGACAAGCCTCTCAGTAACCTTCTCCAATATCCCGCGGGGCTGGTGACGGGTAATTACACAGTGCCGGGCAGCGTCACAAATATCGCGGCCGACGCATTTTATTTCGCGTCCGGCTTTGCCAGCATCACCATTCCAATCAACGTCACTGGAATTGGGCAGGACGCCTTCGCCTTTTGCTTCGCCCAGGATAATAACTATTTGCAGGTCTATTTCGAAGGGAATGCCCCTACTCTCGGCGCCGACGCTTTTTTCGAGGACGGGTTCAATTATGGAGTCAACGTCTATTACATTCCCGGGACGACCGGCTGGAGTACATTTTCCGCCGCATTGGGTTCCTCTCTCGAGTCTCTTAATTTATGGTATCTGCCGGCTCCCCAAATCCTGAACTTCGAGCCTTCCTTCGGTCTGCACCCGAACGGACGATTTGGATTTACCGTTTCATGGGCCACGAATGCTTCGATCGTGGTGGAAGCCAATGGCAACCCGTCAGATCCCGCTTGGACCCCCATTTCCACCAATGCTGTAACCGCGACAATCGGCACGGCGAATTTTCTTGATCCGCTCACGAAGAATTACATACAGCGGTATTATCGGCTGCGCCCGCTCTAACGCGCTCGCAATGCGGAATGTTATAAACTCATCGGGCAATATCTTTGGCCCAAAAATCCATTTCTCGGCGCGCTTCAACCCGAATTTAACGCCATTCGCGTTGAATTCCGGCACAATCTCTGCTACATTACGATCGATTCTTTGCAGGCTAATCCTAATATTGTTCGCGCATTTTTCAAGAATGCAGCGCTCCTTGTCCTCGCCATTGCTGTGGCATCGTTATTTCTTTGCACTAACGCAGTCGCACAGAAGGCGACGATTTCCCAGACCCTCCACGGCCACGTACCCACGGCTATCGGACGCTTTCATTTGAGTCCGCTCTATAGTTTACCCGAAACCAATCAATTGCGACTCGGCATCAGCCTGCCGATAAGAAATGAGCTGGCGCTCCATGAGCTGCTTCGACAAATTTACGATCCCAATAGCCCCAATTATCATCATTACCTGACGCCAGACCAATTCACCGCGCAATTCGGCCCGTCGCAGCAGGATTACAATGCGGTCATTCAATTTTTCCGATCCAACGGCCTGGCCATCGTCGATACACATTCCGATCGGACGCTGCTCGATATCGTCGGCAACGTCACCACAATCCAAAAGGTATTTCACACGACCCTCCGCGAGTACCGGCACCCCGTAGAAAACCGGACGTTTTTCGCGCCGGACACCGACCCGGTTATTGATGCGCACGTCCCGATCAAGCACGTGGATGGATTGGACAATTTTATCATTCCGCATCCCCTGATCAGGCCGGAATCCCCATCGAACTCACGCCCGAGCGCCAGGCCGGCTCTCGGTGCCGGACCGGGCGGAGAATATATGGGCAAGGATTTTCGCGCCGCGTATGTGCCGGGTGTCGCGCTCAACGGCGCCGGACAGACTGTCGCCCTGTTTGAGTTGGACCGCTACTATACCAACGACATCGCCTTTTACGAAAAAACGAATGGATTGCCGCAGCAAACGCTGATCAATGTTGCGGTAGACGGCGGCGTGTCCAAGGCAGGCAGCGGTGTGGGCGAAGTGTCTTTGGACATTGAAATGGTCGTTTCTATGGCTACGAACCTGTCAGAGGTCCTTGTCTACGAGGCTCCGAATGGCGGGGCTACCAGCGTGCCGGATCTCTTGAACCGCATCGCCTCCGATAACATTGCCAAGCAAATTAGTTCCTCCTGGCTGCTTGGCGACAGCCCCAGCTACGACACCTATTACGAAAAAATGGCTGCGCAAGGGCAAAGTTTTTTTCAGGCGTCCGGCGATGAGGGCGCGTTCTATAACGGCATTTCGGAATGGACTGACGACACAAACATCACGCTCGTCGGCGGAACGACATTATCCACCACCGGACCTGCCGGCGCATGGTCTTCTGAAACTGTCTGGAACTGGTATAGCACTGGACAAGGCACCGGCGGCAGCGGCGGCGGCACCAACTTCAACGGGGTTCCCATCCCCTATTGGCAGACAAATGTCAGCATGGCCAATAACCGGGGTTCCACCACTTTGCGCAACGTGCCCGATGTAGCCTTCACGGGAGATAACATCTACGTTGTTTACCACGATGGCCGCACAGAAGGCGTCGGCGGCACGAGTTGCGCCGCCCCGCTTTGGGCCGCATATACCGCGATGATCAATCAACAGGCGACCGCTAAGGGGCAAAAGACCGTTGGCTTCCTCAATCCCGCAATCTATGCCATCGGATTGAGCGCCAATTACACGAACTGTTTTCACGATATTATAACCGGCAACAACACCAACACCACCGCCGGCCCAAACATATACTTCGCCACTAATGGTTACGATCTCTGCACCGGCTGGGGAACTCCCAACGGCGCGAATCTTATCAACGCTCTTACGACTCCTCCTGAAACGTTGACAATTACTCCCGGCACAGGTTTCACCGCGATAGGGTTGGCCGGAGGACTATTTACTCCCAACTCTCAAACGTTTGGACTGACTAATACTGGCAGTTCATCCTTGAATTGGTCCTTGAGCAACACGTCTTCCTGGCTTGTCGCTTCGACCACAAGCGGCGCTCTCGCCGCCGGAAAGGGAACAAACGTGGCGATCAGTGTAACATCCAATGCGAACAGCCTGACAAACGGCACGTACTCCGCCACCGTCGTCTTCACGAACGTCAGTTCCAATTTGGCCCTCAATCTGCCATTCACATTGCAGGTCACTGAGCCGCTGGCTATCCGAAGCTTCTTACGCGTGGCCGGCAACGGCTTTTCGCTGACATGGGATTCGTTGACGAATATCGAATATCAGGTCCAATCCACTACAAATCTGCTTTCGCCAACCTGGGTCAATGTGAACACCTTTACCGCGACCGGTCCCGTTCTTTCCATAACCAATTCCATCGGTACGAAAAACGCCATCTTCTATCGCGTCCTCAAATTGCCGTAGGACACGCCTCCTGACCTGCGTAGCAGCGGACGTGCGTCCGCTCCAACTAATTCGCGGGAAAACCAAAAAGTGTGGCATGCCGCCCAGCCTGTCAAAGAGCCGTCCGAAAATTATTTACGCGCCACACACGACGTGTTCGTCTCACCACGGCCTGAAAGAGCCGAATACCAAATTCGGGTCACTACGCCTTGACAAACAAAGCCGCGCGCGTGTGAGCAAGCGGCGTGGGTCGGGGCCATCGTCCGTCCCATTTGCCTGCCCTCCGCAGGCTTGTGCGAAGGAGGGTCCCATTCCGTATTCGGCGTTTGAGTTCGCCCTTGCGACGCCCCGGGAAAGCGACGGCGGGTGTCTGAATATTTTCTCTTGACTATAGATTAGAATCCGTCATAATCGAACCCATTCGGCATGAGGCACACCCAGCAAACTCCTTTTTTGCCTTTGGGCGCCCTTTTCTCTTTTCGCTTTGCATCACGTGGCCATAACCACAGCCACACGGCCGGGATCCCTCATAACTCGTCACCTTTCACTCGGTCCTAATCAGGAAACCCCATGAAAACCGATGCACTTCGCCTGACGTTTATGAAAACGAAGATTCAAACCTACATGAATTCGCTGGATGCAGCGATTTATTGGGTTATGGTCATCCTGTCGCTTGGAGTTTTTGCCGGTTCAGCCCAGACAGGTCAATACCCGTACAGCGGAACTGAGACGAATATCACTCTGAGCCCAGGGACTTACGACATCACTGCCTATGGCGCCCAAGGCGGCTACGCCACCTACTACGGCGGCCACGTTGGCGGCCTCGGGGCTGAAATGGCAGCCCGATTCACCTTCACGACGACGGTGGACCTAACTATCCTGGTTGGCGGAGCAGGCAACACTGGCGGCGACGGCGGTGGTGGTGGTGGCGGCAGTTTTGTTGTCAATGGCGCCACACCTTTGGTCATTGCCGGCGGCGGCGGCGGAGCCGCCTACGACAGTACGGGCGGCACCGGCAGCACCAGCACTAACGGCGAAAACGGCGGCGGCGGCGATGCAGGCGGCGGTGGCAGCGCCGGCAATGGTGGTGGATGGGGCGGCACAGTCCTTGACCCCGCCGGGGGCGCTGGAGGCGGCGGTTACTACACAGGCGCGGGCAGCTCCGGGTACGGCGGCGGTGGTGGCAGCAGTTTCCTCGATGGCGGCGGAGGTGGTTCCGGCGGCGTGGATAGCACCGGTAACCCATTTGGCGGCGCCGGCGGCTTTGGCTGCAGCGGTGGCGGAGGATTCGGCGGTGGCGGAGGCGGCGGATACAGCGGAGGCGGCGGCGCCCTCACCGCAGGAGGCGGTGGCGGCGGTTCCATCATTGATTCATCTGCAACTACGAATCTCGTCGAAATTTCCGGCGTCGCCAGTCCCGATGATTCCCCCAATGGCGAGGTTATCATTGTCGTTCCCCAGCCGCCCAGTTTTATCGAGCAACCGTCTCTTACCGCAGCATTTACTTCCAATGTCACGTTTCAGGCGTCCGCTCAAGGTCCGGGTACATTGGGTTTCCAATGGTATTTCAATGGGACGACACTGTCAGACAATGGTCATTATGTTGGTTCAATGGTAACAAATCTGACGATCATGGATTTCCAGCCCGGGGACATAGGAGATTACACTTTAGTTGCGACCAATTATGTTGGCTCGACCACCAGTGCCATGGCGACGATCAACATTCTCAATCCTACCATCACATCGCAACCGCTAACCCAGGTGGTGGTAGGCGGCAACACCGGTATATTTAGCGTAAGCTCAACCGGTCAGCAGCCTCTCACTTATCAATGGCAATTCAATGGAACCAATCTAACGGATGGGGCGCAGACTAGCGGCTCAACCAATTCCATTCTGACAATCTCTAATGCGCAAAATGCCAATGCAGGGCCATACCAGGTCATCATTTCAAACAATTACAGCGCTGTGACAAGCTCGGTCGCTTTTTTATATATTTATGCTCCAGTCCAAATTATTGGACAACCCACTAATGTCGCTGTGCTTTCCGGCAGCAATGTCAGTTTTACAGTCACGGCGGCAGGTGTACCGATATCTTATCAATGGTACTTTAATGGTTCGCCGCTCACCGACGGCGGCAATATCTCTGGAAGCAAGAACCCAACGCTAAACATTACGGACGCCCAAATCGCGGATACCGGAATATATACTGTCCAGGTAACAAACGTCTTTAGTGCCGCCACCAGTTCCAACGCATCATTGACCGTCTACAATCCGGTTCAAATCACCACACAGCCTGTTACTTATGCAGTTCCGCCAGGAAAAAACGCCAGCTTTACGGTAGGTGCAACCGGCACCGCACTCGGGTATCAATGGTATTTTAACGGAAATCCTCTTACGGACGGAGGCCAAATCAGTGGGAGTGCTTCTTCAGTGCTGACCATAATTGATGTTCAAAATAGCAATTACGGAAACTACTCTGCAACGGTAACCAACATTTTGAGCGCCGCAATTAGCCAGGCGGCTCTTTTGTTAGAATCCTCTAATCACTATGTCAACTTGGCCAGTTCCGCACCAGCATCGCCCTACCTGACCTGGAGCACCGCGGCGACCAATATCCAGGATGCCATTAATGCTTCAATCCGTGGAGACACAATAATAGTCACCGATGGCGTTTATCAGTGTGCCGGCTATACCGCGCCCGATGGAACGCGATCAATGGTAGTGATTACAAACGCTATTACAATTCAAAGTGTAAACGGGTCGGCCGCTACCTCGATCAACGGCAGCAATGCAATGCGCTGCGTATACCTGGCCAATGGCGCCGCTCTGACAGGTTTCACTTTAACCGACGGAAACTCGGGAAATGTCGGCGGCGGTGTGTATTGCCCGTCAACCGCAGGCACTGTTATTTCAAACTGCGTGATTACAGCGAACACCGCCCTTATTGCGGGAGGCGGCGCTTATCAGGGAACCTTTTTCAATTGCATTATTTCACAGAATTTTGTTGAAAGCCCGATCGCTAACGGGGGTGGGGTCGGAGGAGGGGCATTTGACGCCGTTTTGGTTGGGTGCATTGTTTTAAGCAACTCCATTTTCGGCGGCGAAGGAATCGGTATTTATAATTCTGACGCGACCAACAGTCTAATTGCGGACAATTATCCATTATTTGCAAATCCCACTTCGGAATCCCAGACTTGTTATGGCGGCGGCGCATACGGAGGCAACCTGGACCACTGCAACATCACCGGCAATTCAGCATCGGAGGTGGGAGGAACGTACAACGCCAATCTGGTCAATTGCATCGACTATTTCAACAGCTATAACACGAACTTTTACAACCTAGGTAACTCAAACTACGAAGGCGGCACAATCAACTATACGTGCGCCACGCCCAAACCCCTGGGTAACAATAATATTGCCACCGATCCGCAATTGGCCAGTCCTTCCCATATCAGCCTCGGTTCTCCCTGCCGTGGCACCGGTTCAGCGACCAACTCCAGCGGCGTCGACTTAGACGGCAATGCCTGGGCCAACCCGCCCTCCATGGGCTGCTTCGAACCCTACCCCGGTAGCGTTTTGGGAAACGTCACCGTCAGTATTTCAACGCCATATACAAATTGGGCACCAAACTTCAGTTTGAACTTTCAGGCAAATATTTTTGGACCAGTTTATTCCAATCTTTGGAATTTTGGCGACGGAACATTCGTTACGAACCAGGCCTACGTTTCCCATACGTGGACAACCCCCGGAATTTACCCCGTCACGCTCACCGCCTACAACGACAGCTACTACCCAACCGGCATAACCGCAACGCTTCCCATCAACGTCACTGTACCGAGCGTGTATTACGTTAACTTGGACAATTTCAATGCGGTGCCCCCGTACATTACTCCGGCCACCGCCGCCATGAACATCCAGGATGCCGTGAATGTTGCTGTTCCGGGCTCCCTGGTCCTTGTCACGAATGGGCCAACGCTTCCAATTTATAATTTTTATTTCACGAATAGCGCCGCATTTTACGTGAACGGCGGCGCTATCGCCCCCGACGGCAAATTTTATCGCGTGGTAATAACAAACGCCATAACTGTGCAAAGCATGAACGGGCCTGCCACCACTTACATTTGGGGTGTAAACCCAGGCGGAGCACTGGCCAATTGTGTATACCTGACGAATGGCGCGACCTTATACGGATTCACGATCACCAATACTCTTTCCTCATACGGACAAATAACCGCAACTTCGACAAATGCTGTAATCACCAATTGCATTATGTCCCGGTACGTGGGCGTCAATTCGGGAACTCTTGACAATTGCATCCTCACCGGTTCCAGCGGTGCCGCCAACAGCATATTGAATAATTGTTTAGTCACCGGGCTCGGCGTCACCATCAACAGCACATTGAATAATTGTCTACTAACCGGGTCCGGCAGTTCCGGCAACTGCACACTAAACAATTGCATCGTGAGCAATAACCCCTCTGTCGTTCAGGGCGGCATTTTGAATAATTGCTGCCTCATCAACAATTCAAACTCCGCGGACGGCGGCGCGGCAATAGCTACCCAGGGTTACCCTCTCGTGCTTAACAATTGCCTCATCAGCAACAATATCTCTGAAAATGGCGGTGGAGTTTACAATGGCACAGCCGCCGCTACGAATTGTGTGCTGAATAATTGCATACTGACCGAAAATATCGCGCGTTCCGAAGCCGGCGCGGCATTCGGAGCAAAACTGAACAATTGCCTGATCATCAGTAATAGCGCCCCCGAAGGTGGCGGGGTGCAAGGCGGCGTGCTCAACAATTGCACGCTCATTGCTAATTCTGGCGTAGGAGCCTTGAACGCGGTCCTGACGAACTGCTCGCTAATCGCGAATGTTTCAGGAGGCGCTATGTTTTGCACATTGAGTCAATGCACACTTTCCCAAAATCTTGGAATCGGCGCATCTTCTTCCGCGCTTAACGATTGCCTGATCATTAGCAACTCCCTGCCATCACAAACAGGAAGACCGCCAACGACCGGCGGCGGAGCATACTTCAGTGAATTGACAAATTGCATAATTGCCTACAACGCCGCGACCAACGGCGGCGGCGCTTACCGTTCCACCCTGGTCAATTGCACGGTAATTGCCAACACCGCCGTCAATGGCGGTGGTATCTATCAATGTACGGCGAATAATTGCATCCTCTATTACAACATCAATGGCGACTTTTACCCCAACACGTCACAATATCCGTTGAATTATTGCTGCGCCTCAACCCAGGCTACCTACGGCATCCGCAACATCACCAACGCCCCACTCTTCGTAAACCTTGCGGGCGGCGATTACCACCTTCAATCCTCAGGCCCCTGCATCAACTCCGGCAATAATGCCTACATAACCGCATCAACAGACCTCGACGGAAACCCCCGGATTCAGGGCGGCACCGTGGACATCGGTGCGTATGAATACCAAACGCCCACCTCCGTTATCTCCTACGCCTACCTCCAGCAATACGGCCTGCCCACCGACGGTTCAGTCGATTTCAAGAATCTGAACGGAACTGCCTTCAACGTCTATCAGGACTGGATCGCCGGATTGAATCCCACCAATCCAGCCTCCGTCCTGGCAATGGTGACACCTGCCGCCACCAACACCACAGCCGGAGTTAAAGTCACCTGGCAAAGCGCTAGCGGCATCTCCTATTTCCTCCAACGCTCAACGAATTTGATTTCCCAACCACCCTTCACGACAATCCAAAGCAACATCACCGGCCAAACCAACACAACCAGTTACACTGACACCACCGCAACCGGCAATATCCCCTACTTCTACCGCGTCGGCGTGACCGCCCCTTAATTGCGTAGCAGCGGATGTCAAACCGCTCTGACTAGACGATTCCACGTTGAACGAACTAAAAACTGAAACGCTAAAATGAAGACGCCAATCCAATTCGCTGTTCTTTGCATTTGCCTTCTAGCATTCCGCTCCGTTGCCACAACCTATTACGTGGACATCAACAGCTCAAACCCAACACCGCCCTACACCAGTTGGAACACCGCCGCGACTAACATCCAGGACGCCATCAGCGAAACCGTCAACGGCGATTTGATTTTGGTAAACCCCGGCGTTTATCAGTCGAGTGGCAATACCGCGCCCGATGGACTGCTTACAGCCGTAGATGTCACCAATGCAGTCACGATCCAAAGTGTCGATGGACCGGCGGCAACGTGGGTCAATGGCAGCGACGCAATGGGTTGCGTATACCTGGCCAATGGCGCAACACTGACGGGTTTTACACTCACCAATGGAACCGCCATAAACGGCGGCGGCGCGAATTGCGCGTCGACGGCCGGCACGATTATTTCCAACTGCGTGATCACGGCAAATACCGCGGTCAATCAGGGCGGCGGCACCTACCAGGGGACCTTGTACAACTGTACCGTTTCGCGGAATTTTGTCGAAAGTTCATTTGCCGAGGGAGGCGGCGCGTGCGATGCCGTCCTCGTTAACTGCATGATTGTCGGCAACTCCATTTTTGGCGGTGAAGGAGCCGGCGTTTATAATTCAGACGTTACAAATAGTGTCATTGCAAACAACTCGCCATCGACCGCCGGCCTCACTCGCGAAATTACCGAGGGCGGCGGCGCATACGAAGGTAACCTGGACCATTGCAATATCGTCGGCAATTCAGCGATTGGCGGCGGCGGCACGTTCGAGGCGAACCTGGTCAATTGCATTGACTATTTTAATATTGCCTACACAAACAACTCAACTGGGCCGCTGTCCTCCAACTATTATGGGGGCTTCATTAGCTATTCCTGCACTGCCCCGAGCGGAAATATTACTGCTGATCCGCAATTAGCGAGCATTTCCCATATCAGCCTGTCTTCCCCCTGCCGCGGAGCAGGCACGGCAGGCGCCACCAGTGGCGTGGACATCGACGGCAATCCCTGGGCCAATCCGCCGTCCATCGGTTGCTTCTAACCTTATCCGGGTAATGAAACAGGAATTGTGACCGTGGCCATTTCAACGCCATACACAAACTGGGCGCCAGGATTCGCATTGAATCTTCAGGCAAATATTTCCGGCCCGGTTTATTCCAATGTGTGGAATTTTGGTGATGGAACGTTCGGTACGAACGAGGCCTTCGTTTCCCACACATGGCTCACCGCTGGCACTTATCCCGTCACGCTGACGGCCTACAACGACAGTTACCCAACCGGCGTGACTACGACACTTCCGATCATTATTGCAGTGCCGAGCGTATACTACGTCAATCTGAACAGTCCGAATCCCGTTCCCCCCTATATCACCTGGGCCACGGCAGCAGTCGCCATTCAGGACGCCGTCAGTGTTGCCACTCCCGGCTCCCTGGTACTCGTGACAAACGGCCCGACTGCCCGATCCTCTCAAAATGGTTTCTTAACGAATACTGCCGCATTTTACAACATCGGAGCCGGCATGGCCCCAAACCATAGTCTTTACCGCGTCGTGATCACCAATGCCATAACTCTGCAAAGCGTGAGCGGACCCGCTTCGACGTACATTTTTAACGGGGGAGTTGGCTGCGTCTACCTGACGAATGGCGCGACGTTAAGTGGATTTACGCTGACAAACAGCGGAAGCAGTGCGCAACTTGGCCAAATAACAGCAACTTCGACGAGCGCTGTTGCCACCAATTGCCTCATGGCCCATTATGTGGCCGCAAGTTCCGGAACCTTCTACAACTGTTCATTTGTCTGGTACAGCGGTTCTCGGAACAGCACGCTAAATAGCTGCATTATAAGCAATAGCTCCAGTGTGCTCGGCGGTGTTCTGAACGACTGTATCCTGGTCAATAATACGAACTCAGCAAGTCCAGGCGGTGCAGCAATGGCCGAACTGGGCACTCCCCTTGTTCTCAACAATTGTCTCATCAGCAACAACGTCGACACGGCCGGTTCCGACGGCGGCGGCGGCATTTACAACTCGTTTAATTCCGGGCCGACGCCTTACACAAACTGTATTCTAAATAATTGCACCTTAATCGGCAATTTCGCCCAACAATGGGGAGGGGGTGCCTATGGCGCCGAGCTAAACAATTGCCTGCTCATAAGCAACGCAGCTTCAGAATATGGCGGCGGCGGCGCCGAAGGCGGTTTGCTCAACAACTGTCTTATAATCGGTAATCATGCTGACGGTTCGGGCGGAGTGGACGGAAGTCGTGTAAATGCCATATTGAACAACTGCACATTGGCTGACAATATTGCGTACGGGGCAGGAGGAGGAGCCGGCAACTCTTACGGAAGCTGCATTCTAACCCAATGCATTCTCTCGAATAATGTAGCCTCGGAGGGTGGCGGCGCGTACGGATGCGTCCTGAGCCAATGCGTGATTTTGGATAATGTTGTCACCAACGACGGTGGTTACGATGCAGAAGGCGGAGGCGTAGCGTACAGTGCCCTGAATAATTGTCTTATCATAAGCAACACAGCATCCGCTCCGTTAGGTTATTATGATTACGCTTACGGCGGTGGGGCATTCTCCTGCGAGCTGACAAACTGCATTTTGGCCTATAACGTATCATCAACCAACGGCGGAGGCGCTTACGGATCCACTCTCGTCAACTGCACCGTCGTTGCTAATTCCGCCAGTGTCGGTGGCGGCACAATGAATTGCACGAACGACAATAGCATTCTCTATTACAACAACGGCGGAGATTTT
This sequence comes from uncultured Verrucomicrobiae bacterium, assembly GCA_963845665.1. Classification (GTDB taxonomy): domain Bacteria; phylum Verrucomicrobiota; class Verrucomicrobiia; order Limisphaerales; family UBA11358; genus UBA11358. The sequence goes on along the minus strand of CAWJTA010000002.1, from coordinate 2,907,227 downwards.
TACGCAAGCCCGCCACAATACGCGTCACAATATCCATTGAATTATTGCTGCACTTCAGTTCTGCCAGCTTACGGCGTCCGCAACATCACCAATGCCCCACTCTTCGCAAGTCTCGCAGGCGGCAACTACCACCTTCAATCCTCCAGCCCCTGCATCAATTCCGGCAATAACGCCTACATGAGCGCCCTCATCGATCTCGACGGCAATCCCCGTATTCAAGGCGGCACCGTGGACATCGGCGCATACGAATATCAAACCCCAACCTCCGTCATCTCCTACGCGTACCTCCAGCAATACGGCCTGCCCACCGATGGCTCAGTGGATTTCAAGAACCTCGACGGCACCGCCTTTAACGTCTATCAGGATTGGATCGCCGGATTGAATCCAACAAATCCCGCGCCCGTTCTCGCAATGGTGACACCCGTTACCACAAACGCTGCGACGGGCGTAACAGTCACCTGGCAAAGCGTCAGCGGCATCACCTATTTCCTCCAACGCTCAACCAATCTGGATTCTCAGCCACCATTCTCAACAATCCAATCCAACATCACCGGCCAAACCAACACAACCAGCTACACCGACACCACCGCGACCGGCAACGTCCCCTACTTTTACCGCGTCGGCGTCATTGCGCCCTAAAGAGGTCCGTAGCAGCGGATGTAAATCCGCTCTAATTTTTTGGGGCCGGCCTCGCAAGCCTCCAAAGAAATGTTGCCTTTGTTGCTTTTTGCGTTGCCAAAATGTTGCCGGCTAAATCATTTGCATTCAACGATGTAGCCGATGTAGCCGATGTAGCCTGTCCCGCCATAGCTTTCCTGCCGCGGCGAAGTCCTGCAAAGGCGCGAGCGACGGCGGACCGATTTTTAAGCAATCATCAAACCAATGCAATGACTAGCCGTATCTTGCGGCATCGGAAATGTAGCACCCCCGTTGTACCCGTGTAGCACCCAATGTAGCACCCCTAAACAATTGTAATTCAACGACGTAGCACCTGTAGCACCCTTTTACGACTTCATATCACATATCACGTATCGCCCGATGGCGCATCAACCTCTAAAAGAAGTGTGTAGAAGCGTTGGCGCGTGACCAAACAAAACCACGGCAAACGGTAGAGCCACCGGATCAGTCAGAGACTTCTTACGCCATCTCTTGCGGAATTAATACACTATTTTATTGAGCGGATACTCAATAATCCCCTCAGCACCGGCCGCCTTCAGTTGCGGAATCAATTCGCGCACGATGTGCTCGTCAATGATCGTTTCAACGGCTACCCACCCCTTCAGGCTCAGGCTCGAAATAGTCGGATTGCGCAACGCGGGCAACTCCTTTAACAGAGCGGCCAGGTTTTTTTCCGCGATGTTCATTTTCAGGCCCACTTTGGCCTCGGCATCCAGCGCGCCCTTCAAGAGCATCGCCAGCGTTTCAATCTTTTTGCGTTTCCAGGCATCCTTCCATGAATTGCGGTTGGCAATCAGGCGCGGCGTCGAGACCAGCAACTCATCCACCACGCGCAAATTATTGGCGCGTAGCGATGACCCGGTCTCAGTGACTTCCACGATGGCATCCACCAGTTCGTGCGCTTTCACCTCCGTGGCGCCCCAGGAAAATTCCACTTCGGCCTTCACTCCGTGTTTGCGCAGATATTTTTTGGTCAGATTCACCACTTCAGTGGCAATCCGTTTGCCCTCCAAATCCTTGACCGATTTGACCGGTGACTTTTCCGGCACGCACAGAACCCATCGTGCCGGGCGGCGGGTGACCTTGCTGAAAAGAAATTCGCCCACTTCATGTACGTCCGAGCCGTTTTCGACCACCCAATCGTGGCCGGTAATCCCGCAATCCAGATACCCATGCTCCACGTAACGGCTGATTTCCTGCGCCCGAATCAGCCGGATTTCCATCTCATCATCATCCACAGTCGGGATGTAAGATCGGCTGCTGATGGTAACGTTGAAACCCGCCTTGCCCATTTTTTCGATGGTGGCGTCCTGCAAACTGCCCTTAGGCAGTCCGAATTTTAATTTTTTGTCCATAATTGGTAGGGACGGTGCGTTTCGCAAGTGGCGCTGCCACCGCCATCACCGCCCGTAAAGCGGGCGGAAATGCGGGGACAACGCGCAGTCATCCTGCCAGCACCGCACCCCGAACGCGATTCATTTCTTCCTGATGACCCGCCTGCCAACAACCGAAATTTCGCCCCGCGCTATGGCGGCGACGCACTCAGGATAAAGCGTATGCTCAGCGGCGTGAATGCGCTGGTGCAACGTCTCCGGCGTATCGTTGTCCAGAACAGAAACAGCCTGCTGACCGATAATCGGCCCGGCGTCCACACCGGCGTCCACAAAGTGCACCGTGCAACCCGTCACTTTTACCCCATGATCCAGCGCCTGCTTCCACGCCTCCAAACCAGGAAACGACGGCAGCAGCGATGGATGGACGTTTACGATGCGCCCTTCAAACGCGCGTAAAAAATCACCCTTGAGCACGCGCATGAAACCGGCCAGGACGACCAGGTCCACATTCGCCGATTTGAGCGCTTCGACAAATGCCCGCTCCGCCTCCTCGTCCAGCTTCGTCCGGAATTTCCCTGGAGGAATGAATCGTGCCGGAATCGAGCGCTCGCGCGCGCCGGCCAGTATCCCCGCCGTTTCGACGTCGCTCAAAACGACGGCGAGGTCTGCCGGCACTTTCCCCGCCGCCACGGCGTCCGCCAGGGCGATAAAATTTGAACCTTTGCCCGAACCAAGAATTCCGAGCCGAAAGCTGTTATTCATCGCCAGCTAAATAACAGAATCGTCGCATCGAAAAAAGTTGAAAGAAAAGACATTCTCATACCACGAGTCCTACTGCCGGCGAAGCCGCAAACTGAAAGCCCTGTAAGGGCGGCCTATGATAGCCCGGGGCAAGCCCGACTCCGGGAGCGCGCCGCCCCGGGTAGTAACGCCCGAAAATAAGCCGCTGACTGCGAAGCCGCGCGACAGCGCGAATCTGATCTGCGGCAATCTCTGCAGTTGATCCCACCGAACGAGGCATTGTCGCGGAAATCTTCAAATTACTTTTCAATTCACCGGCGCATATTGAGGTACCGCCCGGAGGCAACCGTCCGTTCAGGCAGCTTGTCGAGCAACGTGTCCTTTCCAGATGTAGCGAAGAGGAACTGTTCCGGTGTCGTGCCGCCCTCACTGATACTGCTGACCTTGGTCCACGGTTTCCCCGGAACGCCGTTCGCGACGTCGCGCCATTCCTCCGCCACTTCCGAAAGGAATTCGGCAACGGCCATGTCGCATGGCTGGCAGCGCATTGTTGTCCGGAGAGCGTCCCAGCGCGCCAGCCACACGTAGCGGACCGGCAGATGACCCAGGCGCACACGCGCCAGCAATTCCTCATCGCCGGCCACCGCATGCTCCGCCTGCTGCCAGAGCTTCTCCGCCTCGGCCAGGGTCTTGAACTGGAGAAACGGCGCGCTCGTCGGCGAACCGCAAGTCAAATTATAACCGCTGCGACGCATCGTTGAGCAATTCCATATATCGCCAAATCGGCTCCGCCGCCTTGCCGTAATAGCCATTTAAAAATTCGCGAATCAGGGCGCGATCATCCTGTTGCGGATTCCACATTAATTGCGCCAACACCCAGGCGCGCATCTCGGCCATTTCCGAACCGTAAGATTGATACGCGCCCTCCTCGAACACCCCTTTGACGTGATGGGCCTGGAAGAAGCGCAGGTTCGGCCCCATCGTGAACCAGTTCGGATGCGGCTGGACGTAATGCGCGAAGTCCGTCACGTAATCCCAAACGTAAAGCCGGTCAGTGATGTCCGACCAGCCGCGAATGTCGTCGCCAAACGAAGCGTTGGACGGCCCGTCCAGCGGCTCGCGAAAATTGCATTCGATGCTGCAAAGCCGGACGATGACGTTGGGCCGCGGACGCAGTCGTTTTTGGCGGTTTGCGGGTGTATTGGTACGCCAGCGTATCAATCGCCACGTTCGGAAATTCGGGTTCGATTCGTTCCGCCACGTAATTGACAAAAGCGATCATGGAGCCGGAGTGCGACTCCTCCGCCGCATCCAGCGCGCGGCAATTGGTGCATTCGCACGGAGAAGTGTTGTCGTTTTGCGAGACGCTGACGATGTTGGCGTCGGGCGATTCGCGCAACCATTCCTTGACCTGTTGCACGACGAAATCGCGCAGTTTGGGATCGGTCAGGCAAAGCTGCGCATCGTGGTCAACGCGTTTCCCATTGATCAGACTGAACCATTCAGGATGTGTCGAAAAATATTTTCCGACGGCGGCACCAGCGCATACGACGTGTGAACGAATCCTTTGTAAATGATGTGCCCGCCCTTGTCGGGAGGAATCGGAAACGAACTGCCGTTGCACTCATTTTGCCACGCCCAATCCGCGTCAAACGCAGTGAACCAGAATGGTTCCCGATATTCAAACGCGGGTTTTTCCCGGAGATTCAAATTGCCGATTCGGAGCGTGGATTGTTTTGGAATCGTGCTGGCCCAGGGCGTCCACCAGCGAACGCCGCATTGCTCCTGCAAAAATCGGCTCACGGCGTAAAGTGTTCCACGCGGACGCCCGCCCGCCAGCAATAGATTTTCGCCCCTTGTGCGAACAATCAATTCCTCTTGTCCAAATTGGTCAAACGCCACGTCCTTGAACAGAGCGCGGGCCGCCGTTCCCGGCCCAACAAGGATGGCCCGCGCCGGGGCTGTCGCATTGGTTTTGATTTCGAAAGTCGCGCCGGTGATTTGTTGAAGGTTGGCCGCCAATTCCTGTGCCGCGAACCTTTCAGTCGGGGTTGCCGCCGGATCCGTCACGATTACCATCTGCGCGCGGCCGTGCGCGGCGATGACCGCGGCAGACGCTGGCCGGCTCCCAAAAGCCAAAAAAAGGAACATCAATGCGTGGACGGTCAGCCTGGGCGTGTAGGCGGCTAACGCCGAAACCCTCAGGCCAAAAAAATAAAGCCTCTTCATTGCGGAGTAAATTCTAACCGATTTCCCAATCCACTTACGTTGCACATTTTCCGCGCCTGTTGCAATCCGTCTTCGCTAACGCTACAACGCGACAGGTCCGTCTTCGTCCCGGTTTGCGGGACTACGTGGCAGGAGCCGGATCGTTTACTATGCCCATGAAAAGAATGATGCCCGTTGCTTTGTCGGAAATGACAAAAAGGAACGGACGGTCCACAATCATCTCAAACGGCTTTAAAGGCTGCATAACCGCAGCACTTCCAACAACGACGGTTGTCACCGCGGCCGCTTCCGTCCCCCGCTCATTCACGTCCACAAAACTTTTTTGCAGGACTTCGCTGACGAAAAGAGCGTCACCCGACATCCCGGAAAAATTCGCCGTGCCGGGAATAAATGCGTCCCTGATGCCCAGGGCCTGCAGCGGCTTGTTTAAAAGCACCTGGAAACGCATTTTGAATTTTGGAAATGTAACGGTCCCTTCGCGCCCGGAAAATTGCAGAATTTTATCGCTCCAATTTGTGCCATTAAAATGGCTCACCAATTTGACAGGGCTGGAATTGGTCACCGGCAGAAACAGCGCCATTTGGAGGCGGTTGCCCGCATATGGCAGTTGCACCGCTTGAAAGCCGTCGCCTTCTTCATATTGAAAATGGCCGCGCCGCGACATCATGGCTGTTTGCTTGATCATGCCGCCCGCAAGATAGAAATAGCGCTTCCGAGTCAGGCGATTGTCAAACGGTTCCGCCCATTCTCCTTTAAAATAAATCGCGTTGGCCAGGACCATTTGTGTGTTTGCCGGAAATGGAAATGAAACAATTCCGGTAATCTTCCCCCCGGTGCTGTTTTCGGCCCATTGATTGATGGTATCCGCCGATTCCGGAGTCTCAAAGTTGACAGAGGCCAGCATGGCTCCAAAAAAAGCTTCGTTCGTCGATATAAAACCCGGCTTCACCTCAAACCCTTTATTATACCAGATCGAATTAGCTAAGTTCAAAACCACGTTTGATTCCGACGTCATCGAGGTGTTCAATTCCTTGTAATAGCCATTGATTTGGTCCTCCGGCAAATGGGCGTTGTCGAGCGCACTCTGAATTTCAGCCCTGGTTTTTCCCGCCGCCCCGTTGCACAACATCTGCAAGGCGATGGAAACGCTATAAGGCGACACGAAAATATTTTGTGTCGCCTGGCCCTGAGCCACGTGACCCAAAAATGACAAGGCAAAACCATTGCCGGCCCGGGCCAATCCGGACACATCTCCAGCCAGCGCAACGGCCGCCGTCAGCCAAAAAAAGATGCCTCCAAAAACGCGTTTCACTCCGAGAAGGTGGAACTGATTGCCCCAGCCGTCAAATAGGAGATGAAGTCGTCGGATTAATGGATTGTTGATCCAATGCGAAGCGTATGGGACCTGTCCCACTACTTATGCTTTCCATCCAGGCAACGGCGGATCGTCAGGGCGAGCGTTTGCGGTTGATACGGTTTCTGCAGAAAATTCAGTTCCGGTTCGAGCTTGAAGTCCTTGCCCACGATGTCCGCGCTGTAACCGCTCGTGAAAATGACTTTTAGACCGGGCGATTGCGCCCACAGTTTTTCCGCCAGTTCCCTGCCATTCATATTGTTGGGCATGACAAGGTCCGTGAGCACGAGCTTGATTTCATTTTTGTGCTGCTCCCAGATTTCCATGGCGTGCGTGCCATTGTCCGCCTGGTAAATTTTATATCCGTAACGCTCCAATACCCGGGCCACGAGTTCGCGCACGGGCTTTTCGTCCTCGACCAGCAAAACCCCTTCTTCACCCCCGCGCACCGTGATGGCCGTTGTCGGTTTTTCCATGCCAATCTTGTCGCTGCTGGTCCAGGGAATGAATATGCGAAACGTTGTGCCTTTGCCGATGTAGCTTTCCAATTCAATCCAGCCCTGGTGCTGTTTAACGATGCCGTAAACGGTCGCCAAACCCAGGCCGGTGCCTTTGCCGATGGCCTTGGTGGTAAAGAACGGCTCGAAAATGCGCGGCTGATTCTCCGGGGCGATGCCTGTGCCGGTATCGGTCACGCTGATGCACACAAAATTGCCTTTGCGCGCGTCAGGCTGGCGCGCCACGTAACCGTCATCCACTTCGATGACCGTAATGCGAATGGCCAGTTGTCCGCCTCTGGGCATCGCGTCGCGCGCATTGACCGCCAGATTCAACAGCACCTGCTCCATCATTCCAGCGTCGGCTTCCACGGTCGGCGCGGCGTGGCAATAATTCAATTGGAGAGTAATGTCCTCGCCCAAAAGCCGGCCGAGCATATTCGTCATATCGCCCACAATCTTGTTCATGTCCAAATTCTTGGGCTGAATCAACTGGCGCCGGCTGAATGTCAGCAATTGCCGTGTCAGTCCCGCGGCGCGCGCGGCGGCCTGGGAGATTTGATTGGCTGATTTTTCCTCCATGGGCCCCATTTTGGCCGCAGCCAGCAGCGACGCGTGGCCCTGGATTACCGTCAAAATATTATTGAAATCGTGCGCGACGCCACCCGCGAGCTGGCCGATAGCCTCCATCTTTTGCGACTGGCGAAACTGCTCTTCCAGGCGGCGCTGCGCCGTGATGTCGCGGAACAGGCTCAACGTCAGTTGCGGCTGCCCGTGCAATTCGATGAATGAATGATTCACTTCAAGGACCACTTCGCGCCCGTTATGAAGCGTGTAATGGAACTCGTGATTGTCACTGAATTCACGGGTCGAATAATTTGTCCGGTATTGCTGGATCATCTCCTCGGAGTTTTCGGAAGCCGAGTAAATGACGGTGAACATTTTGCCTTCCAAATCTTCCTGGCGCATCGCCATCAATTTGCAAAAGGCGTCGTTTACCGCCACTATCGTTCCGTTCTCATCCGTCAACCGCATTCCGTCCGCCGAATTTTCCCAGACGGACCGGAAGAGCGTTTCCGAACTTTGCAGTGCCGTTTGCGTCGCGCGCCGCTCCGTGACATCGCGAACGTGCAGCAGAATTGCCGGCTTGCTTTCATATTCAATCAGGTTGGCGCGGATTTCGACGGGCGTTACGCGGCCGCCGGCAATGCTCTCGCCTTCAACCCGTGTCTTTTTGCCCGATGCCAGTTTTTCAAATTCGTGCCGCGCTTCGTCGCGCCGGTTTTCCGGAACCAAATGCTCAAAAGCATTTTTACCTATCAATTCTTCACGAGGCACACCATGGAGGAGGGACGCCGCAAGGTTCACGTCCAGGACCTTCCCGTTCAAGTCTTCCACAAAAATAGCGTCGGGTGAATTTTCAAACAAATCACGGAAACGCCGCTGGCTTTCGTGGAGGGCATCCTCCACGCGAACACGTTCAAGCGCCCCGCCGCACTCATTGGCCAGCATCTCCAGCGTTTCCAGATCACGCCTGCAATAGGCACCGGACCGGCGGCTTTGCACAAACAACAAACCGATGACCTGTGCCCCACGTCGCATCGGAGCAATTATCCCGCTGGTAAATTCGCCGAGCTTGCCCCCTCCCGAAATCAGTTCCGGCCCGCTGCCAATGACACGCCGCGCCATCGCGTCGAAACCCGCCGATCGCGCCACCGGCCGGTCCTTGACCCGCCGCCCGTCCACAGTCGTGATGTGCAGCAGCGAAACAATTTCCGACCGTTCCTGCATGTATATATCCAACGAAAAACTTTCCCACTCAAAAAGCGCATCGGCAGCCTCGCTGATGAAGTGCCCGGCCTCCGCCGCCGTCGTCGCAGTGCTGAGCCGATGGCTCAAATCCAGGAATACGGAGTTGCGATGCTCGCCGCGGCGGCGTTCCGTCACGTCCGTGGCCATGGCCAGCGCTGAAAACCGGCCCTGAAACGCCATCGGGCTCCATGTCACGTCCACCTCGATGATATCGCCCTGTTTGCGGCGGTGGCGCCAGATGTGGCCGTGCGAGTTTCGTGTGTGCAATTCCGTTTTATGCCCGTTTCGTTTGCCGTGTCCGTTCTTCTCAGGAGCCCGGAGGTTGGTCATCGTCAACTTCAGGAATTCGTCGCGCCCGTATCCGTAATGTTGCACGGCCGCTTCGTTGACTTCCATGATGGCCAGCGTTTCCATGTCGAATACCCACATCGGGTTTGGATTTTCCTGGAAAAGCACGCGGTATTGTTGTTCGCTGTAGCGCAATTCCTCTTCGGCGCGCCAGCGGTCGGTCACATCGCGCGTATAGGCGACGATCCCTGCAAGGTCCGGATCATCAAACTTGTTGCGCGCTGATAATTCCAGGCGCAGCCACGCCCCGTTTTTATGTTGTTGCCGGCACTCGATCCGCACCGACCGGTTCGGAAAATCCAAAAGGTTTTGAAACGCCTCCATTACCCGCGGCAAATCATCGGGATGCACCCGGGCGAATGAATTCTGTCCAACCAATTCGCTCGGTTTCAGGCCCAGCGTATTTTCGATGGAAGGGCTGACATAGGTAAAAAAACCTTCGCGGTCGACGATAGAAAGGACGTCCAGGGCATTTTCAGTGAGCGTTCGGAAATATTTCTCTCGTCGCGCCAGTTCCGCCTCCGTCTGACGCAACCGGGCGCGTTCGTCGGCCTCCTCGACCGCGCGCCTCACCGCCGAGGGCAAGCGCTCGGGATTGTGCTTGAGCAAATAGTCCGTCGCGCCGGCCTTGAGACTTTCAATCGCCGCGGTTTCGCCAATGGTCCCGGAAATCAAAATGAATGGAGTTTCCGGGCATCGTTTCCGGGCCATCGCCAGCGCGTCCAACCCGGTGAACGACGGCAAATGATAGTCAGAAAGGATGAGGTCAAACTTATCCTTGCCCAACGCCTCAACGTAGCCCGGCTTGTCGCCAATCCGTAAAATTGTCGCGTCAAGTTTGTCCTGCGCGAGCATGGTGCGGACCAGCTCGGCAAAGTCCGGTTCATCTTCCAAATGCAATATGCGCAACCTTCGATTCATGTTCTGAAATTCCGTGCTTAACACTTCGGGTTCACTTCCATTGCCGAACGACTCTGAAAATGGGTAGTGGCGCCCACCCGAAAATCTCAGAACACCGTTAAGCCTTTAGTAAAGAACGGTTTGGAAGCAGCCCGCGTGCCTTTTTACGACATATTTTCAAAAAAAATGCAGTGAATTCCCAATAATATCGCGAATTTTGCTAAAAGTCGGAGGACAGGCTTCCCATCTGTCAAAGGATCATGCGAAATAGTCTGTGAACGTTAATTTCACAGTTGCATCAGGGATTCCCTTAACCATAACTGGCGATCGAATGTTTCAACGCCCGTCGCGTTGCCACCGATTCAACGCTTCTCATCGATTGCTTCCACACATCGCCCGCAAATGGTCGGGTGGGCGGGGTTCCGGCCCACGTCCAATTCCCAGCGCCAGCAACGTTCACATTTTTCTCCGCCGGCCCGTTCCACCGCGCAAACCGGCGACACACCTCCACGCTCAAACTTGAGCTGTGAAACATTGAGCAGTTCCCGAAAATCTTCAGGAAATTTTTCGGCAACTTCAGCATTGGTATTCGGGGCGACAAAGACGATGACCTTGCTTTCGAGCGATTTGCCGATGGTCCTGGCCTGGCGGCTCTTTTCCAATTCCGGCAGGATTGCATTGCGCAATTCAAAAAGACTCTTCCAATCGGCTTCTTCGGATTTTGGGGCTGAAAAATTCTCCGGTTTCAACGAGCTTTCATGGACAGATCCCGCAGGCTTGCCCGGCACAAATTCCCATGCCTCATCCGCCGTGAATGAGAGGATCGGCGATAGCATCTGGCAGAGTCCTGTAAACAGGCGCAACAGCATCGTCTGGGTCGAACGGCGGCGATGCGAGCCAGCCGGGTCCGTATAAAGCCGGTCTTTGATCACGTCGTGATAAACAGCGGAAAGTTCCACCGCGACGAATTGGCTGACATTTTGATAAACGACATGAAATTCGTATTTATCAAAAGCCTCGGTGACTTCCCGTTGCAGCTTTGAGAACTCGTTGAGTATCCAGCGGTCCAGTCCGGTGAGTTTGTCGTCGGACACAGTGTGTACGGCCGGAATAAAATCGTAAAGATTTGAGAGCTGATAACGCAGAGCATTACGGATCGCGCGATAGGTTTCGGCCACTTTGCTAATGCGTTCCTCGCTTACGACGATGTCATTGCGGAAATCCTGGGACGCGACCCACAAGCGCACGACGTCCGCGCCCCATTTTTTAACATAGGCTTCGGCTGTCTGCGGCTTTTCGTATCCCCCCTGCCCTTGTTTGCTCTTCGAAATCTTCTCGCGATCGGCGTCCACCATGAATCCGTGCGTGAGGACGGTCTTGAACGGCGCCGCGCCGTTTCCGGCCAACGAGAGCAGAAGCGACGACTGGAACCAGCCGCGATGCTGGTCGCTGAACCTTCCAAATACATGTCTGCCTCGAAAGGTTTTTCTTTCCCGGAAATTTCCTTGCGTCGGGCGATGACCGCGCGCGATGAGCTGCCCGAATCGATCCAGACGTCCAGCGTATCGTTGGCTCTTTGCCACTGCGTCCGTGCCACTCCAATTTTTCGGTTTCACCAGCGCCCACAGCTCGGCAGCCGTCTTTTCAAACCAAACATTGGAGCCGTGTTGCTCAATCAAATCGGCCACGTTGCGGACGACTTGCGCGTCCAGTATCGCGTTGCCCTTTGCGTCGTAAAACGCGGGCAATGGGACGCCCCAGGTTCGCTGGCGCGATATGCACCAATCCGGACGCGATTGCACCGCGCCTTTGATGCGATTGACACCCCAGTCCGGAATCCAGGTCACTCGCCCGATTTCCGCCAGCGCCCCCTCGCGAAAAATGCCATTGCCGGCCACAGCATGGTCAATTTTGATGAACCACTGGTCCATCGCGCGAAAAACAATCGGCGTTTTGCTCCGCCAGCAATGAGGGTAGCTGTGATGATAATTCTCCTGATGCAACAACGCGTGGCGCAGGCGCAACTCATGCAGCACCGCTTCGTTTGCGTCGCTCTTGCCGTGTTTTTCCAGCAATGCCTTGCCTATCATGGATTCGGGCATTTGCTGTTCGCGAGGCAGGTCGTTGGTGTAGGCCAGCTTTCCATCGTCATCCACCGGCGAATAAATCGGCAGTCCCACCTTCAGGCCCAGATTATAGTCATCCAGACCGTGTCCGGGCGCGATGTGCACGAATCCGGTGCCGGTTTCCTTTGTGACAAAATCGGCGGCAAACAATTTGCCGGTGCGATTGCAAAACGGATGTTGATATTCCAATTTCGCCAGATCATCGACTCCGACGGGTACTTCCTTGTAATTTGCCCAACCGCATTTCTCGGCCACACCCGGAAGCAACCCGCGGAACAGAATGTATTTTTCGCCCCCAACTTCAACCCTGACATATTGAAATTCCCGGTTGTAAGCTACGGCGAGGTTCGCGGGCAACGTCCACGGTGTCGTGGTCCAGATAACGACAAACGTTTTGTCGTGACCAACCACGGGAAACTTCACATAAACGCTCTGGCTTACGTGGTCTTTATATTCCACTTCTGCTTCGGCCAGCGCGGTGCGGCATGGAATGCTCCAATAAACCGGCTTCTTCCCGCGATAGACAAATTTCTTTTGCACGATGTCAGCAAACAATCGCAGTTCGTCCGCTTCATATTGCTTGTTGAGCGTCAGATAAGGATTCTCCCAATCGCCCAGCACGCCGAGGCGCTTGAATTGCACGCGCTGGATGTCAATGAACTTGCGCGCGTAGGCGTCACAGGCCCGGCGGATAACCACCGGGTCCACGCTCAGTGCATCAGCTGTCCCTCCTTGCGCATTTCCTGAGACACTTTGAACTCAATCGGAAGGCCGTGGCAATCCCAGCCGGGAATATATGGCGAGCTGAAACCGCGCAGAGTCTTATATTTGACGACGATATCTTTGAGGATTTTATTCAGCGCTGTGCCGATATGGACATCACCGTTGGCAAACGGCGGACCATCGTGCAGCACGAACTTTTCCGCGCCGGCACGCTGCTTTTGAATTTTCTGGTAAAGCGCCTCCGTTTCCCATTTTTTCAACCGTTCAGGCTCGCGAGTGGCCAGATCGGCTTTCATGGGAAAGTCGGTTCGCGGCAAATTCAGTGTGTCTTTGTAGTCCATCGCCATCTTTCGAAACTGTTGACGTTAACAATGGAGAAAAGCGGTGTCAAACCTGGGACGTTGAAACGTTGAAACGGAGGGTATAGGAAGAACGTGAGAGCGTGAGCGGCAGACGATTCCCAGTTTCCGAGGCCGATGAGGATGAGAAGGAGAAGGATCTGCTTTGCCCGGTTCGTTTAATCGAAAGGGGTGTGTCAGGGTTTTGCGATTTAACGGGGGTATATGAATTGCTAAACAAACTTGTTTGAAGGCTAAACACGCGTCAATTCATTGGAAAATGTGATGTTTTCATGTAAACGAACAGGCCGGACTTTTTTGGGTCAAAATTGGGTTTGGAATAGGGTTTGTTTAGGTTTCGCTAAACGGCTTCGCCTACGTTGAAGCGTTGAAACGTTGAAGCCGTCGGATGGTCCAGCCTCCAGCGAGTTGAGAGTGTACGCGAAGTCTGGCTTCGGTGCGGCAAGCGGACGGAATGGGTGGCGCGAATGTTGTAGCTGAGGCTGCCTGGTGGCAGCGGCGGTAGCACGACCTGCATTCACTTGCAGTCGCGCGCGGATCTGTTCGAAGACGTTCTTGTCAGATTGGATTTTGTGAGTTAGGCAAGATGTCGCATTGGCTAACTGTCGCACCATCAATCGGGAACGTTTTGACCCGCCTTCGCTAAAGCTACGGCGGGCAGGCTGTGACAAGTCATTGTTGTTCATCTTGTTGTGATGTGGTGAACTCTTGATGTTTATTTAAGTGTGCAAAATGCGAGGGACAGTTAGAAAAGTTTATGATTTTAAATTTATTCTAAAGTTTTGATTCTGAGAGTTGACAAGCGATTGCGGGGCTTGAAGTTTTTTATCCGCAGGCGGAACGTCCGACAAGATAAGGGAGTGGTTTTCTCCATTAATCCAGAAATCCAACTTGTCGCGCCAGACCTTCCGAGCGAGGGCGAATAATCCAGCCAGCCAAAATCCGATCATGGCACCAGTTTCTCATGCTGTATTGGTCATTCAACCCGGCAATTTATGACCTTTTGTGACCCGTCTTCGCGCAAGGCTACGGAAGGGCAGGCCCGCCTTTGTCACGCCAGTCCGGGACCAGGGAGTCACCGGCCATTAGTTAGAGCGCGCTCACGCGACGCTGCTACGCGGGATATTAAACGAAAGCCTCACGCAACGGGCGCAATGCTCGCAAAGGGCTGAAGATTTGAAGAATCGTTTGCGGACTTGGCGCCCTTTGTGTGAGTTTGGACGTCTATTTCGGCCAATTCTCGAGACAATGATTCCCTTTTGCCTGATGCGACATTAAACTACGCGGCATTCATGCAAGAGCCGACGCATATCCTCACGGGCGTGATCATCCAAAAGTCGTTTGAAGGGTCAAGGCATCCCAAACTGGCCATGGGCCTGACGGCAGTCGTTGCCTTTTTGTCGCATGGATTTTTGGATAAGCTGGCCAACCTGACGTATCACCCGCCCCGGCCGGATTTTCACAGTCCGGTTTGGATTGGTTATCACTCGTTCATTGTCGTGGCAACGGTGGCGTTTCTTATGCTTTGGTGGAAGAGGTTCAAGTGGGGCATCATCTTCGCCTGTCTGCCAGACGTGGATTGGATTTTTTATCATGGCCGGGAACTGTTCAACTATCTGTTTCATACTCATTCCAACTTTTATCCGCGTCCATATATCCATAGTTTCGTCGGCTACATTTGGGAACATGTCCCGCCTTTCTCTTTTGTGACCCCGTTTCTCGACCATCTGCCGAGCCTGCGGCAAAATCCCTGGGCCTGCGTGTTTGAATTTATCCTTGTGGCGGCGCTGCTGGTGGTTTTGAAATTGATCACGATGGGGAAGAGGCCGCGATTAACAGTCCTGAGTCCACAGTCTACAGTTCAAAGTCCGTCAGAGCCGCGCGCGTGAGCAAGCGGAATCAGAGAAGTGAATTGAGCCTGAACAAACCCGCCCTCTCATCTGTCTTTGCCCAGCTACAGCACGGCGTGTGATTGCTGAACACCCGTGCAATCTATCCGGCTTCCACTTCTGCCGCCGCAGCATTTGCTCCACCAATGAAGCCTGTTTGTTGCGGATTCAGGACGTTGGAGATTCGGACTATGTCGCCCCTAGCGGGGCTTTTTCGTATTAATCGGCGTTTACTACAAATATTTCGCCCCTGATACGGGGCTTGCAGAGGGCGCACAGGCGACTAATGCGAAAGGATGGGAGGCGCGTCTTTTGAGTTCCTGCAGCCGGGGTTCCTGGCGAATAGGACGGATGGGCGAACGGAGACAGAGCGTGAGAGCGTGAGAGCGTGAGGATGAGGATGAGCATTAAACGCCGAGCGAGTGGCGGACCGGGAGGTCCGCCCTACCAGGATTGCGAAAACAAATTAACTCGCTTTTGGGGCGGGTTTTTGGTGTTTATGGAAGCTTCGCAAATAAATGGAAATTGTCATACAACCCACGCAGGAAATGGCGGCGAAGGTGGCGGCGCGGCTTATGGCGCGATTGTTGCGCGAGAAATCCGACGCGGTGCTCGGCCTGGCGACGGGCAGCACGCCGTTGCCGCTCTATCGCGAACTGGCGCATATGAAACTCGACTGGCGCCGCGTGACTACCTTTAACCTGGATGAATACGTGGGCCTTGCGCCGAACCATCCGGCGTCTTATCACTATTTCATGCGCGAAAATCTATTTCGCCACGTCAATATTGCCGCAAAAAACATCCATATCCCGGATGGCATGACGCCGGACGTTCCGGCTTTTTGCCGGCGTTATGAGGAAGACATTCGGGCGGCGGGTGGCATCGATTTGCAGTTGCTGGGCATCGGCTCGGACGGCCATATTGGGTTTAACGAGCCGTCGTCATCGCTCGCCTCGCGGACTCGCATCAAGACACTCACGGCGCGCACGCGGAAGGACAACGCCCGGCATTTCGGCGGCGAAGCGCAAGCGCCGCACCACGTTATCACGATGGGCATCGGCACGATCATGGAATCGCGGTATTGCCTGCTGCTGGCGTTTGGAAAGAAGAAGGCGCGCGCAATTGCGGGCGCGGTGGAAGGCCCGATCACGGCAATGAATCCGGCGTCGATACTGCAATTGCATCCGAAGGTGACGATTTGCCTGGATGAGGCCGCGGCTTCGCTGCCTGAAGATGAAGCGATATTATCGCCACGTCTTCGACAACAAACCGGAGTGGCAAACGTATTAGAACGTGAGAACGTGAGAACATTGAATGGCGCGCGCCGGTGGCGCGGGCATGGCGGACCAGGAGGTCCGCCCTACCGGGGGGGGTCGAACATTGAACATCGAACATCGGATTTTGAAAGAGCATGGATTTTGAACACGAGACATCGCCGCTGGAATAGCTTTGGCTGGAATATGGGCGCGAGTTGCGCGACTGGGATGACCTGACGCTGGCGCGCTGGCTGTCGCAAACGTTGAGCCAGCTTGAAGGGCGAGTATGGCGGTTCTCACATCCACTGGCCGTGGTGTACCGGCTCGGCGCGCAAATTGGCCACGAGCGTTCCATTTGGCAAAAGCGCCTCGCCACAATACCCGGCGCGTATGTGGAGGCTCAATGCTGCCATGCTCCCGCGTTGCCGTTGCTCACGCGCGACGTGCGGGAGTCGGGGCTGGTCTGCCTGCATTGCAGCGAAACGCTTGTGCCGTTTGATGAGATTCCATCCGAGATTCGCGGCGACATCCAAAGTTGGGCGCAGCAATATGAGCCGGTCCATGCCGTTGCGCATTGGGATGATCGGCAGCGCCGGCGGTCGGGCAGTTACGATTCCGCGTTCGAAAGTGCCGCGCAACAGGCCGAAAAAATCCTGGCGCATGCCGGCAAGGATCTCGCGCCCAGACTTCTAAATTTTTATCCCGCAGCTGTTTGGGAAGACCAGGACGAGTGCCTGGAAGTGCGGCCGGAGGATGTCACTTTGTGATACGTTGAAGGGTTGAAGCGTTAAGTGAGTATTGAGGATTGCGGGACTGGGACGCCGCGTGAGGGCACGCGGCCTACAGGGCTCGTCTTCGCCATGCCAGGGTGTGAAATGGGTGTTTAAAGGGGTTTGCGTTTGACCATGGGATTTGCATATATGGTGTGGCGAGTGAATTGAAGATTCGTTGCATGATCAAATGGCTTACAAAGTGGATATTTCGGCTGGCCGCGCTGGCGGTGGTGCTGGTGATCGTGGTGTTGCTTTCGCTCAACACGATCGTGCGCATTTTGATTGAGCACAACATTCGCGCGCAAACGGGAATGGACGCGGAAATTGGGCGAGTGGAAGTGGGCTGGACGGAACCCACATTTGAAATACGGGACCTCAAAATCTATAACCCGCCGAGCTATGATGGCACGCCTTTTTTGGATATTCCGGAAATTCATGTCGAATATGATCGGGCCGCTCTTCTAAAAAAAGACGTTCATCTTACCTTACTGCGTTTGAATCTCTCCGAATTGGACGTGGTCAAGAGCCGAAAGGGAGATCTCAACATGTTCGCGCTAAACCAGGTTCCGCAACAAAATGCCGGGGTCTCCCTGCCGTCTTTAAAAAAGGAAACCGGTTACGACTTCAAGGGAATTGATTCGTTGAACTTTTCGTTCAATAAGGCGAAGTTTATTGACCTGCAGAATCGCCACAATGACCGTGAGCAATTGATCGCCTTGCAAAACATCGTGGTGCCGGACGTGAGATCTGCAAGGGACCTCGCGGGCCTGGTCCTGCTCATTGAATTAAGGAGCAACCATTTTTTTGATCCGTTGGTTTCGCAACAGGTTAAATCCGCACCTCTGAAGAGCGTTTTGAACGTCATGGGCGGAGCGTTCTGACCGGTTTGCACCGGAGCCACCATTAAGAGCGGAGAGGGAACAGCAACCGGACGATGCAGGTCATTCGGAAATTGGTCGGCAGTCACCGGTGAATTTTGGCGTTTTCGGGGGGCGATTCTTTTCTATTCTAACCGTGTGCAACGTGATTCGCTTAAAGCTGCCGCCCGAATTGTCGTGAAATTGGGCACGGGTGTACTGACCGATCGCCGGAAGCAAATTGATCCGGCGCAATTGGGCCAACTTTCGGCGCAAATCGCCGCAGCGCGCGCATCCGGCAAGGAAGTTGTCATTGTCAGCAGTGGCGCGGTGGGGGCCGGCATGGGACTGCTGGGTTATGAAAAACGCCCCGCCGAATTGGCCGAACTGCAGGCCTGCGCGGCCGTGGGCCAACCGCGACTGATGGCGCATTACACGGAACACTTTGCCAAACACGACCTGCACGTGGCCGAAGTTTTACTGACGCATGACGATTTGGAGCATCATCAGCGGCACTTGAACGCCCGCAATACGCTGGTGACGCTGCTGGGCCGCGGCGTGATCCCGGTCATCAATGAAAACGATGCCGTCTCGCTGGCCGAACTCAAATTTGGCGACAACGACCGTCTTTCCGCCCTCGTTGCATCCCTTTTGCCGGCGGACTTGCTCGTCATCCTCACCACCGTGGATGGCGTACTGGAAGATTTTGGCAAGGCGAATCCTAAAACGATTTCCATGATCGAACGCATTGACGGCGCCATTGAAAAGATCGCCGGCGGCACATCCAGCGAAACGGCCGTTGGCGGAATGAAATCAAAAATCGAAGCGGCGAAAATTGTGATTCGCTCCGGCATTCCGCTCGTGATTGCGTCGGGCAAAAAAAAGGACGCGCTGGAAAAAATCCTTGCCGGCGACGACGAAGGAACGTTGTTCGTGGCGCCGCCCACCCGGTTACAGGGCCGCAAGCGTTGGATTGCCTTTTTCCATCATCCCAAAGGCACATTGATCGTGGACGGCGGCGCGCGAAAGGCGCTTTGCGAAGCGGGAAAGAGCCTGCTGCTGCCGGGTATCGCGCGGTGCGATGGCGACTTTGAAGCCGGCGACGTGGTGCGGATATGCGATTTGGACGGCATGGAATTCGCGCGGGGCATTGCACGGTTTGGCGCCGACGAAATTCGGCAAAAGAAACCGGCGCGGGTGGAACTGGTGCACCGGGACGATTTGGTGATTCTCTAGTGTCGCGTAACCAATGAGCCAAAATCGGGGCTTTCGCCCTTCCGTGAAATGAAGACATTCTCGTTCGAACGATTCCCCCTCACCCTGCCCTCATTCCGTGATCCGTAGTTCGAATGGGCGCTTGCGAATCGTTCCGCCCGCTTTACGGGCGGTGACGGCGCAGCGCGCCGTCCCTACCGCCTTTGGTTCATGACCGGGATGTACGATTTGGGAATTGTTGAGAGTCTCGGGGAGAAGCGGAATGATTCACCGTTTGATTGGAAAAACGAACGATGTCCACGATTCAAAAGTCCAGCTTAAAGGGTTGAAAAGGAATTTCTCTGACAGCACACTCGTCCGTTATGAAAAAGGACGCGGCAATAGATGATTTGCTCAAAGTGATGGCCCGGTTGCGCTCGCCAACGGGTTGTCCGTGGGACCGCGAACAGACGCACTTGAGCCTGCGCCGCCATGCCATCGAGGAAGTTTATGAACTTATTGATGCGATTGAAGCGCGCGATGATCATGAAATGGCCGAGGAACTGGGCGATTTATTGCTGCAGGTGGTTTTTCATTGCCAACTGGCGCGGGAACGCAGCGCATTTGATTTTGAACGCGTCTGCCGGTTGCTGGTTGAAAAGCTGATCCGGCGCCACCCGCATGTGTTTGGAGCAACCAAGGTTGCCAACGTGGATGAAGTTTGGGCGAACTGGGAAAAAATCAAACGCGCGGAAAAGCACGGCACGGCTCGCGCGCGACATTCGGCTTTTGACGGAATACCGAGGCATCTTCCAGCCCTGATGCGGGCGGAAAAACTGTTGAAAAAGGCGCGGAAAGTTTTTGAAGAGAAGCATGAATCCCGGGATGGCAAGAAACGCTTGAGCAAAAAGGCCCTGGCGAGCGAGCTATTTGATTTGACGGCGTTCGCTCAAAGGCGGGGATGGTCGGCGGAACAATTGTTGACCGAGGAGACGAAAAGACGAGAGAGGAAATTCAGGAAGCGGGAGCAAAGAAAGAGCGTGAGAGCGTGAGAGCGTGAGAACGTGAGACGGAGTTATTTCAGAGTTCGTTTTCGTCTTTTTCCTTTTTAATTTATCGCTTTTAATTTTTAATTTCAGCTCATGAACGACTCCAATTATTTCATCCATGAAGATCCGTGGCGCATTTTTCGCATTATGGCGGAGTTTGTGGATTCATTTCAAATTATGTCCCAGGTGGGACCTGCTGTGACGATTTTTGGCTCGGCGCGAACTCCCGCGAACGACAAGTATTACCGTGCGGCCGTTGCCATCGGCAAGGGCCTGGCAAAACACAATCTGGCGGTCATTACCGGTGGCGGCCCGGGCATCATGGAGGCGGCCAACAAAGGCGCGATGCAATCCGGCGGCAAGTCCGTGGGACTGAATATTGAATTACCACACGAACAGGCGGGAAATCGGTTTTCAAACGTGCCAATCCATTTTCACTACTTTTTCGCGCGCAAAGTTTGTTTTGTGAAGTACAGCCTTGGATTCATTTTCATGCCGGGCGGCTTTGGAACGCTCGACGAGTTTTTTGAAGTTGCCACACTGGTCCAAACCGGGCGCATTCCGCAATTTCCATTGATTCTGTTCGGCAAGGACTATTGGAGCGGCCTTTTGAAATGGGCCAAAGAGCAAATGCGTCAGCGGCACAACTTCATTTCACCGAACGACCTTGACCTGGTCACGATCGTGGACAAGCCGCAGCAGGCGATTGATTGCATTTTGGATTACTCGCGGCGAGTGGGACCGCCGGCAGCAATGCCGAAGGCGTTTGCGTGATGAGGGAACGTTGAAACGTTAAAAAGTTGAAACGTTGAGACGGCTTGCGGTTGCGAGTTGGCTGGAGAGCCCGGACGGGGGAAGAGGCTGAATAACTGATGCTGGAATTGATTAGGGCGAGCTCACGTGGTGCTGCGACGCGGACTCGGAGCGTTGATGCGCTCCGGCGTATAGGGACAGAGGGACCAAGCGGACGCAAGGGACACAAAGGCAGGTGTTTGGGCAAGGCCGAAGTTCGCAGGGTGCTCCTTGACATGTTGCGCAACTGGCGCGAGCTTGTGGTGTTGAATCATACGATAGAAAGTGTGATGTTATGAGAATACAAGGCTTCCACAATACAGGCTTGACGCTGGCGGCCGCGACAATCGTGGCTTTTTCGGCGGCAAACATTTTTGGCCAGCAGAGCAATGCTTTCGGCCAATACGAAATGCCAACTACTACTGGCACGCCGCCCGAAACGCCCGAAGCGCAAACGCCCGCCCAAATGCCATCCCCCGCGTCAACGACGCCGCTGTCGTCTGCGGACGCGCAAATTTTGCAGTTGGCGCAGGCGAAAATCGGCGACAGCACGATTATTACGTATATCCAAAATTCGGGCACCGTCTACGGGCTGGACGCTTCACAAATCGTTTACTTGAAACAGCAGGGCGTGACCGAGGGGGTCATTAACGCGATGTTGAACCAACGCAGTGCAATGGCTGCAGCACAACAACAGGAACAGCAGCAACAGATGCCTCCGCCCAATGGCGATCAAACCGCGGCCGCACAACAATACGCAGTGGTGGCGCAACCCAGCACTCCAGCGCCTTCCTCGGCGTACGTTGTTCCGGACAGCCAGACCTACAATTACAGTAGCTGGGCCGCTCCTTATTGGTATTATCCCAACTATTACTATTACCCATCCTACTCGTGGGGTTGGCCAGGCGGAGTCTATTGGGGCTGGGGCTGGGGCGGACGCGGTTTTTACGGGGGTCGTGGATTTTACGGCGGATTTCACGGAAATGGGTTTAGCGGCGGATTTCACGGCAATAGTTTTAACGGCGGATTTCATGGAACCTTTCATAGTGGCGGCGGGTTCAGCGGTGGATTCCATGGTGGTGGCGGAGGCGGGTTCGGGGGCGGCCACCGATAATACGGACGGCGCGGCGACACATTAGCGCGCGCGCGGCGGTGCCGCGCGCCTGGCGGAAGTGACAGCGCCACTGGCAAGCAGTTCCGCCCTACCCGCATGTGGCGACCGTTTGACTGTCGATTCCCTTGCCATTAAGCTCAATTCGTGAGGCCACTGATCACTGAAGTTGAAACTCCTGTCACTGCCGATTCACTGACGGGACGATTGCTTTGCTGTCTGAAACCGTCGAGTGGCGTGATGTACCTGCGCGGCGGGGGTGATTTTTCGCAGGCGCGTTATTCGTTGGTGACCGCGAATCCATTCATGGTTTTTCGCGCATTTGGTTCGCGTTGCGAGATTACGCGAACCGGGCCGTTGGGCCTTCCGCATGCTGAGGGGAGCAGCTCTGTTTCTCATGTGCAGTTTGGCAACCCCTGGCACATCCTCGATTCGCTGATGTCGCGTTGCGAACTGCTGGATGAATTGGACCTGCCTTTTCCACTCGGCGGTTGTTTTGGATTCTGGGGCTACGATCTGAAAAATTTTACCGAACCCAAACTCACGCGCCGGGCATTGAATGATTTGGACTTGCCCCATTGCCACGTCGGTTTTTACGACAGCGTTGTTGTTTTCGACCATCACCTTGGCAAAACGTTTATCATTTCCACGGGACTGGATGCGGACGGCTCGCGCAGCCAAAATCGGGCCGATGAACAATTTGATTTTTGGAATGAAGCGCTGGACATCCGCAGTCGCTCCGACCTTCGCCGAGGCTTCGGCGCGCAGGGAAGCTATGGTGGACAGTCAGTCCACAGTCTGGAGCCCAGGGTTCCGGTGCTGTCGAATTTTACGCGGGAGAAATTTGTTAATGCGGTCAAACGCGCGCAGGAATTCATCCGCGCGGGGGATATCTATCAGGTCAACCTGTCTCAACGCCTCACCGCGCCGCGCCTCACACCTGATTGGAATTTCTTTGGACAATTAATGGCTGTATCCCCTGCTCCGTTTGCGGCTTATCTCGATTGCGGAGATTTTCGGATCGCGTCGTCGTCGCCGGAACAATTTCTGCGATTAAGCGGCCGGCATATCGTTACGCGCCCGATTAAAGGCACACGTCCGCGCGACGCCGACCCGACGCGCGACGCGCAATTGTCCTACGAACTGCAAACCAGCGCCAAAGAGCTGGCGGAATTAATCATGATCACCGACCTGCTGCGGAATGATTTGGGAAAGGTCTGTGATTTTGGCTCCGTGCAGGTGCCGGACCTGGCAAGGCTGGAAAAATTCGCCCAGGTGCAGCATCTGGTCTCCACGGTCGAGGGCCGGTTGCGCCATGGCGTGACTCATTTTGCGGCGCTGGCATCCTGCTTTCCCGGCGGCAGCATCACCGGCGCGCCAAAATTTCGGGCGATGCAAATTATTGATGAACTGGAGCCGGTAGCGCGCGGGCCGTATTGCGGCTGTCACGGTTATCTGGGTTTCAATCGTGAGAGCCAATTGAGCATCACAATCCGAACGGCTGTCTGCACACGCGACAAGGTGCATTTTCATGCGGGCGCGGGCATTGTGGCCGATTCAGACCCGGAATCGGAATATGAAGAAACGCTGGCCAAAGCCGCCGGCTTTTTGACGGCGATACAAAATTGGGAATGCGAAAACAGGGCGGCTGGGACAAATGATACGGATACGTCAAAAGCGCAATCGTCAAAATTTTGAGGTTGATTGGCGGTCACGAATGAAGAATCGAGGCTGCCCATCGTTGGAGACTTGAAGCCCGAGTACGGGTAGAACAAATGTACAATAGCATGTTATTTCAAATGGTCCGATACTCCTACAGTCACCCGGCGAAACATGATGCGTTTGTACCCAACGTCTCGCGCCAAAGAAAATCGAACAGGATTTACTCTGATCGAACTCCTTGTTGTCATCGCCATCATCGCCATCCTGGCGGCGATCATCATGCCTGTGCTGAGCCGGGCACAGGAACAGGGTGAGCGCAGATATTGCGCAAATAATTTGCGGCAAATTGGAATGGGAATGATTGTCTATGCCGGGGACAACAATGATTACGTTATTTCAGCTCGGCCGGTAAGCGGGGCCACCTCTACGACCCCGGGCCCATACAATCAACACGCGATCAATGACCCGCAGGCGCAACAGGGAACTACTGTAAATTTGACGGTTTCGATTACCAACGGGCCCACAGTTTGGTCCTGCCCGGAGATTCTGCCGAACGCCGTGTCCTACAATTTGACGACCTCCCCGCCACAATGGCAAATCGGTTACGAATACCTTGGCGGCATTTATTGGTGGTATAACACCATTACCGGCACTTCGGGATCGGGCATTCCGTCGTGCAGTCCCGTCCGGCTCGTCACTTCCAAACCTATGTGGACTCTCGCTGCCGATCCTGTTGTTTATGTCCCAACGGTAGGCTGGAACGATGAAGGTAATGGGAAAGTCCCGCACCAGCGCCCCGGCACAAACCATCCCGATGGTGGCAACCAATTGGCCATTGACGGTTCCGTCCGTTGGGTCAAATGGGAGAACCTGATGATGATCAATACGTACGACGACACCCAGACCAGCAGCGGCCGGTTCTTCTATTTTTACCAGGACCCAACTTGCCTCGGCATGTTGGGGCAACTGCCGTATCGGCTTAAACTGAGTACGTTGTATCCGACGGCCAATCCATAAGAAAGAGCGTGAGAGCTTGAGACAGGAGAAATTTTCCACCGATGGTTGGCGCGACAAACGATGACAGAAGGTCCTGGACTGAAGATGCTAAACTTGATTAGAAAAGATTATTATTGCAGGGAAATTTTGGGGCCGATGGTCAATAGCTTCATCCCCATCTTGTCAACGGACGAATCTCCGGCAAAGGCATCGCCGTAGTTGGATAAAATGACAACACCCGTTTGGTGCGTTTTATCGAAGCCAACGAAACATCTGTAACCTCCAGTCCCGCCGTTATGCCAGATTATTGATAAGCCCTCGACCGTATTGGTGAGCTGCCATCCCAAACCGACGCTGTTGGCGAAACCTTTAAAATGGCATTTTTGCATGTTCTGGAACGCGCGCGAAATTTCTGAGTTTGCCGGCCCCAGGTTGGCCTCAATGAACTTTAATAAATCCGCGGCGTCAGAGCGAATCGCGCCGCAGCCGGCCAATGCGTCAAAATGCCAGTTGGAAACCACTTTGCCATCGGGACTATGCCCGGGCGTCAACCGCCCGGCCTGCTCCCTGGATAATTGAGTCGTGGTGCTGTCGAGCCCTAACGGGGCGCAAATGTTTTGCTGAATCAATTCTTCGTAGGACTTGCCGGCTTTGAGTTCCAAAAGTTTTCCAAGGAGGCCATAGCCGTAATTTGAATAAGCGGACCTGGCACCCGGCTGGTTTTTCAATTTTACGGTCTTCAGACTTTCATATAAGTCGCGCGTCGTATAATTGGCGTATGGGTCGCTCAAACTCGCAGCTTTGGGCAGGAGATTATCAGGAATGCGCGGCAGACCGGACGCATGCGTGGCCAGATTCTCCAGGGTGATTTCATGGCCGTTTAGAGTGGGGCTGCGAACGTCCCTTGGCAGGTAAAGGCTGATGGGATCGCCTGGTTTTGCCGCGCCGTCATCAAACATTTCGGCGAGCAAGGTCGCAGTGAAGATTTTCGTCACTGACCCAATTTCATAAATCGTGCGCGCGTCCGGAGGATTTTGGTTTGAATCGCTGACCTCCCCAAAACCCTGGACTGATTCCTTCCCATCCTGATAAAAGGCAATGACCAAAGCGGCGTTCTTGTGGCCGGCCAGATAGTCCTCTCCCAATTTTTGGATTTGCGCCTTCAGATCATGCGTATCCGGCATAGCGGCATAGGCATGTTGCTTGTGAACGACATAAATGAGCAAGCCCACAAAGGCAGCCCCAAAAAAAGAAAACACCAGGGCAATCGCCATCAAACTCCATTTCAATAAAGGGTGGATTCTCGCGGGATACATGACGTCCTCCGGCCGGCGTTATTCCAATGGCGAGGTCAATAACGCTCCGGTAATCTTCCCGTTTTTGACGAAAAGATGGAGCACGTCGTCGTCGCTGCCGTCGTTGTAGGTGACTTTCCACAGTGTCACATGGTCTGGAACGCTCTTTAAATGAAAACCGGCGAGGAAAACCACATGATAGCCGCCTTTTATCTTGGAGGAGACCTGATCACACACAGCCTTGAACTGCTCCTCGGAAATCGACTTGAAACTTTTATCGCCGTCGGCCAGGAACGCCTGATAATTCTGATCGGCCGTTGCTTTGACGAGTTCATTGGCAAAGCCGGGTTCCTGGGGGGATGCTTCGCCGGCCGGATTTGTATCAGGGACGGTCATGCTGGAAATCGCCACGTTTACGGTTCCGGCGGTGAGCAGGACCGCCGCGGCGATGGCGAGCGAGAATTTTAATTTGGCGTAAGTCATAAGTTTAAAGGTTCCTTTCACGAGGGGCATAGTTGAGGCCGCAATAGCCGGCCCTCTTACGGCAGCAGCGGCAATGGTCGTGGCCAAACCGGCGGGCGCAGCCTGGACTGAATGCGACGAAATGACCCCGGCAATAATGGCTGTGGTCGATGCAATTCCCCGTTTGGCAAAAAATTTTCGCAATTTATCCAGGGCGCGGCCAACGCGCTTGCGGGCAGCGTCTTCACGCATGTTCAGGGTCGTGCCCACTTCCGCGAGACTTTTGTCCTCAAAGAAACGCAACAGCACGGCCTGCCTGTCTTTATCTGCCAACGTGCCTAAAGCTTCGTCCAGGTGGGGCGACACCCGAGTCCAGACTTCATCGGCGGCAGACGATTGGGACTCGGTTTGCATTTGCGCCTCCAGTTCGTGTTGACGACGCCTCGCCTCCGCCCGCATTTGCGCCAGCGCGGCAAAACGCGTTGTTTTAAAAAGCCAGCCAGCCAGGACTGTCTTATCTGAAATTTTCGGCGCTTTTTGAGCGAGAATGACAAATACCGCCTGCGTCACCTCTTCAGCCAAATTCGGGTCGCGAACCTGTCGCAATGCCGCCGAATGAACAAAATGGACGCGCCGCCCGACCAATTCGGCAAATGCCTGTTCGGAGCCCGTAGCGGCATATTCGCGCACAAGCGCCATGTCATCGGTTTGCTGCATTCACTATACAAATGTCTGATTTGGCGAAAACCGGACAGATTTTTATTAGGCGGTTTGCACCGCGGCCACCGGGGGAAGCAAGTTCTGCCTGGCGCCAAGCGAGGATGATTTAGGTCTCGCGATCCTGGTCTTTGCCCTGGTAAAGGCCGAATTGGACGAGTTTGGCTTTCATTGTGATGCGTGAGACGCCAAGCCATCGGGCCGCTTTGGCCTGATTGCCGCCGGCTTGTTGAATGGCGCGGGAAAACAACTCTCTTTCGGTAGTTTCGAGCGCCAGCGCGTGAGCGTCTGTCACTTCGCCACGGCGCGCTCCGGCGAGCAATTCGTCTACGTAGTCTCCAAACGGCTTGCTGGAAGAATAGGCTGGACTGGGCGCCCGGTTTAGGGCGGCCTGCACGTGGTCGCGATTAATTGAGTAACTTTGCGCGTGGAGCAGTGCTTTGCGGACAATGTTTTCCAGTTCCCGCACGTTTCCGGGCCACGTTTGGCATTGGAGAAGTTCCACAGCCTCCGGATGGATTCCCGGAGTGGCGTTGCCCAGTTCGGGCCCGTATTTTTGCAAAAAGTAATTAACCAGTTCTGGAATATCTTCCTTTCGATTGCGCAAGGGGGGAAGAGTAATGACCACGACGTTGAGCCGGTAATAAAGGTCTTCCCGAAATTGTTTCTGCCGGATGGCCGTTTCCAAATCCTGGTGCGTAGCGGCCAGCACCCGCACATCCACGGAAATCGTTTCTTTACCGCCCAATCGCTGCAAAGATTTCTCCTGCAACACTCGCATCAGCTTGACCTGCGTCCCGGGCGTCATGTCCCCTATCTCATCGAGGAAAATCGTGCCGTGATCCGCCTGCTCAAACCGGCCAATCCGTCTTGCTTCGGCGCCGGTAAAAGCGCCGCGCTCGTGGCCGAACAGTTCGCTTTCAAGCAGCGTTTCGGGGATGGCGGCGCAATTGATGGCGATAAACGGCGCGGCGGACCTGTCACTGTGCTGGTAGATGGCGCGCGCAATAAGCTCCTTGCCGGTGCCGGTTTCGCCGCGGATGAGGACGCTGACCGGCTTGGATGCGACGCGTCCGATTTCCTTATAAATCTCCTGCATGGCCGCGCTCCGGCCGATGATCGCGTCACGTCCGGTTTCCGGCTCGCCCAGGAGAACCGGCTCGGACATCATTCGATTGCTGTCGACCGCGCGGCGAACCAATTCCAGCAATTGCGGGATATTGAAAGGCTTAAGAAGATAATCGTAAGCGCCCAGCTTGGTGGCTTCGATGGCCGTTTGTGTTGTGCCGAAGGCCGTGACCAGAATAATGGGCAGACGGGGCTGCGCGGCGTGCAATTGGCTGACCAATTCCAGTCCGCCCATACCCGGAAGTTTCAAATCCGTAATGACTGCGTTGAAGGGTTCCTGCGCGGCGCGGGCCAGCCCGTCATCGCCCCGGCTTTCCAGGATCGTCTCGTAGCCCTCTCCACCCAGGACACGCCGCAGCGTGTCCCGAATGCCGGGATCATCGTCAATCAACAAAATTTTCGGCGCGGTATTCATTCGATCAAACGCGGCAAAATAATGCCAAAAGTGGCACCGTGATTCAGCAAAGTTTGGTACTGCAGTTCGCCGCCGTGTTTTTGGACAATTTGCGCGGCAATGGTCAGGCCCAACCCGCTGCCGTTCTCCTTCGTCGTAAAGAACGGGTCAAACAGCCGCTTTTCAACTTCCGGCGGTATGCCTTTGCCAGTATCGGTGACTTCGATCGCCACGACGGGTTTTTCCGCATTGGCCAGACGCCTTTGGTCGGGCCGGGCGCGCAACGTAATTTTTCCGTCTTCACCGATGCTGTCGGCGGCGTTTTGCACGAGATTGATCAGGACCTGTTTAATCTGCGCCGCGTCGGCGCGTATTCGCATGGGGGTGAGAATTTCCATGATCAACTGAATATTCGCCTCGCCCAGTTGGGGTGTGAAAAAGTTTTGCAATTCCAACAGTAAATCCTCGACGTTGAACACAGCGGGCTCTGGGTCCGCCGGGCGGGCAAAGCGGATGAAATCGTTGACGATCCGCTCCAAACGCAGAATTTCCCGTTCCACGACTTCCACATTTTCCCGTTCCGGTGAACCCTCCTGAAATTTCTTTTTTTGCAGATACAAAGCGGCCTTGATGGCAGTCAGCGGAGTGCGAATCTCGTGCGCGACGCCAGCGGCAAGCAGGCCCAAAGACGCCAATTTTTCGCGCCGCTCAGCCAGAGCCGCGCTTTCGACGAGCTTGACGCGCAACGGCGCAATCAGATCCCGATAAATTTCCACCGCCAAAGCCGCGCCAAAAACCAGTAACAGTCCCAGGGACACCAAAATAGATATCCACAATCCAAACAAAGTATGGCGGGCGTGGGTAATGAGGTCGTCGTGCGATTGATAATGGGCCTGCATGAGAGCGCGACTCAAATCACCCAACACTTGCGCCTCCTTTCGAACCGGAGCGATGTCAGACAAACTGGCGTTGCCCTGGCGGCCGGAGGCCACGATTTTATTGTGAAAGTCTCGAATCGTATTGAGATAGTCACCGAAAGCACGATCCATTTGTTGCAGAATTTCCTTCTCCGACGGGTTGCGTAATTTGAATTTTTGTTCGATGATCCAGGCTTTCAGCTGGTCGCTTTTTTTGAGGCAGTCGGCCCAGGCGGCCGGATCACGATCGATGCCGTAGCCAATCACGGCGTTATTGAGTTCACGAATCGAATTCCTGAATTGATATGCCGGACTGGAACTTTCCAAATCCAGATTGTTTAGCCGGTTTTGCAGATCGTCTACTTCCCGTTGTGAGTTGAGGGTGATATAAACAATCAATGTCGCCATCAAACCCACCGCCAGGCCCAGCGCCGCCAACCGGAATTTCATGTTGAACTTCATAGACCTGCGCGAGAGATTTTAACCGAAACGCCAGTCGCCGCCATTAATAAAATAAGTGACAGGCAATGAGGACTCTGGTAAAAAGTGGGCTGTTCGGGTGCAAAGAGAGTTGCCACCCGAGCATATCTGCTGAGCAGATATTTCAGACCTGGAATTCAGTACTTTCGGTATTTCGGCAGATTCGCTGGCACTTTTGCGAAATCGATATCGCGTCAGAAGCTGGCTTACTTTCTGCTTAGGTGGCCCATTCACTTGGGGGCATTTATTAATGCCTGAATACTCTGTCAATCTTTCGGGAGACGCCGCCCGGAGGAAAGTTTTGTCGTCCAGTAAACGGCCTGATTTTTTTATTGTTGGCGCGCCCAAATGCGGCACGACGGCTTTGGCCCATTATTTGGCCAGACACCCGGATATTTACATGCCGCAGAAGGAAATGCATTTCTTTGGTTTGGACCTGAAGTTCGGAACTCAGTTTTACCGCCGAGATCTGCAAGCGTACATGGCTGAATTCGCCGATTGGAAAGGTGAGGCCCGAGTTGGCGAGGCTTCTGTATGGTATTTGTTTTCCACGCAAGCAGCCGCGGAAATCAAAGCTTTCAGTCCGGAGGCGAACATTATCATCCTGCTTCGCGATCCGGTTTCCATGTTGTATTCGCTGTATTACCAATTTCTCTTTGATGGAAATGAAAATCTGGGCTCTTTTGAAGAAGCGCTGGAGGCTGAGCGCGACCGTGGCATGGGCCGGCGCATTGGCCGGCTGACGTATCTACCCCAGGCTTTAGCCTATCGCTCCACGGCACGCTTTACGGATCAGGTGAGGCGCTATTTTGATATTTTCGGACGGGAACGCGTGCATGTGATTATCTACGATGACCTGGCGGCGGACACTGCCGGGACCTATCGTGAAACTTTGAATTTTCTTGGCGTTTCCAGTTCCCTGCAGCCGTCAGGCGCGGATGCCAGCGGAACTTCGTCGGTCCGCAGCCCAGCCTTGCGCTCTATCCTCAATGACCCATTGGTCCGCGGAACGGCCATTGCGATGCGACGATGGCTGCCGGGATCACTATTCACGGTGGTACAGAAAATCGGCACTCAAATTGTCTCTTTAAATCAAACGGTCGCCAAACGGCCGCCGATGGCGCCAGCGCTTCGTCTGTCACTGCAACAGGAATTTGCGCCCGAAGTTGAACGTTTAAGCGCCTTGCTGGGGCGCGACCTGACCCACTGGAACAGACCCGAATCTGTGGCTGAATCATTAGCACGTTATGCTTCCGCGGGCGGAGGCTCTTCAGCGTTGTAGTTTTAAACTGATATGAAATGGTCATCTGTTAAGGGGCGATTATCAAAAGGCGGATTGGGCGCGGCCGCGTTGCTCTTTGGCGTTGTTTTGGCTGTCTTTCTATACGCCGTATTTCTGCCGAACCATGTCCTGTTCTCAAATGACGGCCCCCTTGGCCGCCTGAGCGCACAGTGCCATCGACTGCCACAAAGGTTTTTCGGTTGCTGGCTCGATTTAAATAACGTTGGGTTCGACGGGGGCGCGGCCTCGCCGTCCATCAGCTTCGCATTGCAGTGGCTGTTGGGGCCGGTGTGGTTTTCCAAATTTTACACGCTTACGTCCTTGCTGATCCTGGGACTGGGAGCGTGGTGCTTTTTCCGGCAGTCAAAATTGTCGCCGGCGGCGTGTCTGCTGGGCGGCCTGGCAGCCATGTTGACTTCAATATTTTTCTGTGTCGGCTGCTGGGGACTCGGGGCACATGACATTGCGGCGGGCATGATTTTCCTGGCGATGGCGTGCCTGGCCGACCCGGGCGCCCGTCAACGATGGTTACTCCTGATTCTGGCCGGCTTCGCCGTTGGAATGGATGTGACTGAAGCGGCGGACGTGGGCGCTATTTTCAGCGTTTTGGTTGCGGCATACGCGATTTACCAGGCATGTATCTCCGAAGGTCCGCGCGCGAAGAACATGGCGATGGGCGTTGGCAAATTGATACTGGTGGTCATTTGCGCCGGTTTTTTGGCCGCGCAAACCGTTCAAGGCCTGGTCGGCACCTCCATTGAGGGTGTTGCGGGCGCACAACAGGATGCGCAGACCAAAGCGCAGCGCTGGGGTTGGGCTACGCAATGGAGCCTGCCCAAACTGGAAGCGCTGGGACTGCTGGAACCGGGCGTCTTTGGCTATCGCCTCGATTCGCCCGACGGCGGACAATATTGGGGCATCATGGGCCGGGACCCCGCCTGGGACCAATACCTGGCGAATGGCCAGAAGGGCACGACGCCAACGGGCGTTTTCCGTTACGTCGGCGGCAGCAATTATCTCGGTGTGCTCGTGGCCTTGATTGCACTCTGGTCGCTGGCGCAATCATTGCGCCCAAAAAATTCCGTGTTCAGCCCGGTCCAAAAAAAATGGATCTGGTTTTGGTCGGTGATTGCCATCGCATCCTTGCTGCTGGCATTTGGGCATTTTGCGCCTTTTTACCGCTGGTTTTATGCCCTCCCCTACGCGTCCACGATTCGGAACCCGACCAAGTTCCTGTACGTATTCACGATCGGGTTTGTGATTTTATTTGCGTTTGGGATAGACGCGTTAATTCGCAAGTACATGAACAATGGCAACTCCAGTTTGTGGAAACGAGTGGATCGGTTTGAAAAATATTGGCTTATCGGATGCGGAATTGTTTGGGTCGCGGCTTTGGCCGGCTGGTTTGTATATTCGCAGCATCAGCCACAATTGGAACAATACCTGCAAGGCCAGCGCCTGACTCAATCGCCACACGACGTGGCCGCATTCAGCGTCCAGCAAGCCTTGTGGTTCGTCGTGGCTTTCTTTGTGGCCACCGGTCTACTGGCGCTGATCTTCCATGGCGTTTTTTCGGGCAAACGGGCGCGCACTGCCGGTATTGTAGCGCTCGGCCTGGTGTTGGTGGCTGATCTCGGCCTGGCAAATCGTCCCTGGGTGAAATTTTGGGATTACAAGGAAAAATACGCGTCCAACGCAATTCTTGACGGAATCCGCGACCGACCTTATGAACACCGTGTCGCCCTGGCTCCGATTTCGTGGCCGGCCCAATTGTCTATTTTCTACAAGCTTTATAAAGGCGAATGGATTCAACAACAGCTTCCGTACTATAACATCCAGACATTTGAAACAGTCGAGATGTCCCGAATTCCGGAAGATTTTTCGGCATTTACCAAAACCATCAATTCCCCTTTCAAACCAACTCTGTTCCATTTCAGCAGGGCGTGTCAATTGCTCAACACCTCTTACCTTTTTGGCCCCGCGGATTTTGGCAATGTTTGGAACCGGCAGCTTCCCAACACTCCGATAAACATGGTGACGCGGTTTGGCCTGCAATTTAAACCCGGCATCACCACCGCAACAAGTCTGGACCAGATCACCGCCGTGCCCGATCCCTATGGCAATTACGCGCTCTTCGATTTTGCCGCGGCATTGCCGCGCGCCAAACTCTATAGCCAATGGCAGGTCAATACGAATGATTCCGATGTGCTTGCGCAGTTGTTTAATCCGGCATTTAACCCTCAAAATAGTGTCTTCGTAGCCGGCAACGCCCCGCCGAATGCCGCAACGAATGCGGTGAATCCGCCGGACGACGCTGTCCAGTTTGTCAGCTATGCGCCCAAAGACATCGTGCTGAGCGCCAACGCCGCCGCGGCCGGCATCCTTCTCTTAAGCGATCACTTCCATCCGAATTGGAAAGTGTTCGTGGACAAGCAGCCGGCGACGTTGTTGCGCTGTAATTTTTTGATGCGCGGCGTTTATCTTCAGCCCGGAACGCACACGGTGGAATTCAAATTTCAGCCAGCCATCAAGCTGCTCTATGTTAGCGGCCTGGCCGTCGTCATCGCGCTGATTGTATTTGCCCGCTTTGCCTACGTGGAGATCAAATTCGCGCCCAGGGTTTCCGCGGCTGCCCCGGTCATCCCTGCGCTGTCGCAGCCCCAAAAGAAATCGGAGAAGGCCGTTCCGCGGAAAAAGGTGCAAAGAAAATGAGCATGCCAGCACATGTCGTAAACAGATGCATTTTTGAATCGGTGATTTTGCCGCGAGAAGTGCGGGTTTCTGTGATGGCACGGTTCGCGCTAATTGGAAATTGGTTATGAAAACGATCCTGCTGGCCGACGACGATCCGGCGATCCGTCAGATGCTGGGACAAGTGCTGGTCCTTGAACAATACAAGGTTGTCTTTGCCGCCACAGGCCGTGAAACGGCCGCCAAATTCATTTCGAGCGTGCCGGATCTGGTGCTGCTGGATTTGAACATGCCCGACCGCGATGGATGGGACGCTTTTCATCTGATGAACAGCACGCACCCGACAGTCCCCGTGATTGTGATCACGGCCCGCCCCGGCCAGCAGGAACGCGCCGCCAGTTTGGGCGTGGCCTCGCTTATGGAAAAGCCTTTGGACATCCCGATTCTGCTAAAAACCGTCCGCGACCTTTTGGAGGAACCGCGCGAAAAACCGGCCAACGGCCTCGCTGCGGCGTAAATTCGTGCCGGTATGAAATCCACCCTCCCTAATCCGCCGGAAGACGCCCTGAGCATTGAAATGACCGTCTTCTGTATGGAAACATTCGCCGTCCGCATCAAACGCCGGCGGAAGACGGGATCGAGAATTTTTGCGCCGAACATGGGTTTGCGCTTTCGTGGAGGCAGCCGGCCTCGGTCCACACTTTCTTTAAAATTCCTTTATTATCTGTTGTTTTATTGGTAGTAGATTCTGCGCAAGAAAGGATCGTGGACGACGTATATGTAACTGAATGGTTACAATTGCTTGCGCGCCGTCCCGGCTTGTTTATTGTATCTGAAATTTGCGACGCCTATGGATGAAAAAGAAAAAGCGAACGTAAGGCCGCCTCCGGCGATGCCGGAAAAACGTTTCCACGTCTGGCCCTGGATACTGGCGGCCGTCATTGTTGTCATCATCATCACCATCGCCCTGCTTACCCACCGGCATTCCGAGCAACCCGCGGCGCCGCGCGGGCGTGGCGGCGCGAATGCGCCGGTGACCATCAGCACCGCCACCGCCCAAACAGGCAGCATGGGCGTTTACATCGAGGCGCTCGGCACTGTGACACCGATTTATACCGTGTCCGTGGAAGCGCGCGTGGCCGGGCAAATTGTCAACGTGGATTATAAGGAAGGCCAGGACGTTCGCGTCGGGGACCCGCTCGTTGAAATTGATCCGCGTCCCTATCAAGCCGCCGTCCTTCAGTCCAGAGGCCAGCTGGAACATGACAAAGCCCTGCTGGCGGACGCGCAACTGGACCTGGCGCGTTACAAAGAGGCTTTCGAGAGCAATGCCATTCCGGAGCAGCAATATGACACGCAAGTCGCCGCCGTCCAACAGGACGAGGGCTCCGTGGATTTGGACGAA
Organism: uncultured Verrucomicrobiae bacterium; assembly: GCA_963845665.1. Taxonomy (GTDB): domain Bacteria; phylum Verrucomicrobiota; class Verrucomicrobiia; order Limisphaerales; family UBA11358; genus UBA11358. Next base: position 2,871,776 of record CAWJTA010000002.1, on the reverse strand, counting down.
GGAAACCTGAGCAATGCCATGGTTAATCTGGACTATTGCCATATCACCTCACCGATTGATGGACGAGTCGGATTGCGTCTGGTGGATCCGGGCAACATCGTGCAGGCCAACGGCACGACTCCCCTGGTGATCATAGCCCAAACGCGGCCTATCACTGTTATCTTTACCGTGGCCGAGGACGATCTGCCGAAGGTCCTTGCCGCCGTACGAAAGAACAAGGAATTGCCCATGGACATTTATGACCGCGAAGACCAGAGCAAAATCGCCAGCGGCAAACTGCTGACGCTCGACAATCAAATCAATACTTCCACAGGCACTTTGCGACTCCGAGGCATTTGCTCAAATGAAGACGAATCCCTGTTCCCAAACCAGTTTGTGAACGTCCACCTGCTGGTCAATACCCTCGCAGACATCACGCTTCTTCCGAATTCGGCCATTCAGCGCAATTCCGAATCGGCCTATGTCTATCTGGTCAAACAAGCGGGAAAACGGACAAACCAATCACACGGTCCAAATCCAGACCATCACCACAGGCGCCACGGACGCGACCAATTCCGCAGTAGATGGCATAGAGCCCGGCGAGCGTTGTCGCTGCGGATAATTTCAACCGCCTCTCCGACGGGACGAAAGTCATTCTCCGGCCCTCGGCCGGGCAGGAGCCTGGACAGGGAAAGAACAGGGACAAGGACAACACCAGGGCCATCATCACCATCAAGATTCGCAGTGAATCCGTCGAGACTATTTATTTTGCGGCCCGTGGCAACGTCGCTGCTGATGTTTGCCGTCCTGTTGACCGGCATTGTTTCGTGCAGGCAACTTCCGATTTCGGCGTTGCCGGAGGTGGATTATCCCACCATCCAGGTCATCACATTTTATCCCGGCGCCAGTCCCGACGTCACGGCTTCAGCCATCACCGCCCCGTTGGAAAGGCAGTTCGGCGAAATGCCCGGACTGAACCAAATGACATCCGTCAGCTCGGACGGCAGTTCGCTCATTACCCTGCAATTCGATTTGACCCTCGACATCGACGTGGCCGAGCAGGAAGTTCAGGCCGCCATCAACGCCGCCCAGTCCTACCTGCCGACGGACCTGCCGGCACCGCCCATTTACAGCAAATCCAATCCCGCCGACACGCCCATTCTCACGCTCGCGCTCACTTCCAAAAGCTATCCGCTGTCTCAAATTGAAGACCTTGCCGATACGCGGCTCGCGCAGCAAATCGCCCAGGTTTCGGGCGTCGGTCTGGTTACGATCAGTGGCGGCCAAAAGCCGGCGGTCCGGATTCAAGCCAATCCGGTTGCGCTTTCGGCTTACGGCATCAACCTGGAAAGTCTCCGCAATACGCTCGAACAAGCCAGTGTCAACGAGGCGCTGGGCAACTTCGATGGACCCAAACAGGCGTACGAAATCAACGCCAATGACCAGCTGCAAAACAGCGAAGATTATCGCTCTCTCGTCGTCGCCTATGAAACCAACGGCGCTCCGGTGATTTTGGGCGACGTCGCCAACGTCACGAACAGCGTCGAAAATGGTCTATTGGCAGCCTGGATGAACAAAACACCCGCCGTCATCGTCAACATCCAGCGGCAACCGGGAGCAAATATCATCCAGGTGGTTGACCGGATTAAGAAAATATTGCCGCAATTAAAGTCGAATCTTCCCTCGTCCGTGAATGTCACCATTCTCACGGACCGCACCACAACGATTCGCGCTTCGGTGGCCGACGTGAGGTTTTCGCTCATACTCACGGTCTTCCTTGTCGTATTATCCATCTTTTTGTTTTTGCGGAATATCCCGGCCACGATCGTTCCCAGCGCGGCCGTGCCGATCTCCCTGATTGGCACGCTGGCCGTCATGTATCTCCTGGGCTTTAGCCTCGATAACCTCTCGTTGATGGCGTTAACCATTTCGACGGGCTTTGTGGCTGACGACGCGATCGTGATGATTGAAAACGTGTTCCGATTTATTGAAGAGGGCGACAGTCCGTTGCAGGCTGCCTTGAAGGGGGCGGGCCAAATCGGATTTACCATCATGTCTCTAACCATCTCTCTGATTGCCGTGCTTATTCCGCTGCTCTTCATGGGTGGTGTCGTGGGCCGGTTGTTTCATGAATTCGCCCTTACTCTGAGCGTGACGATCCTGATATCCGCCGCTGTATCATTGACACTCACGCCCATGATGTGTTCCCGGCTTCTCAAAGCCAAAGCCGATCGACGTCCGAGTCGCTTTTTCGAGGCCTCGGAAGGCGTTTACGAACGGGTCATCAACGGATACGGCAGGGGTTTGAAGTGGGTCCTGGATCATCAACCGCTCACACTTCTGGTTGCGTTCCTGACGCTGCTGTTGACCGTCTTTCTCTACATCATCGCCCCCAAGGGATTTATTCCCATCCAGGACACCGGCGTGATCCAGGGCATTTCGCAGGCGCGCCAAAACATTTCATTTTCCGCGATGTCTGAGAAGCAGCAGGAACTTGCCGATATCATCCTAAAAGATCCGGCTGTCGAAAGTCTTTCCTCGTTCATCGGCGCCGACGGAATCAACACGACCCTCAACAGCGGGCGCATCCTCATCAACCTCAAGCCTCTGGCCCAGCGCAAAACAAGCGCCAGCGACGTCATTCGGCGCCTGCAGCCGGCGCTTGCCAAAGTCCAGGACGTTACCCTTTTCATGCAGCCAGTCCAGGATTTGACCGTGGAAGACCGCGTGAGCGCCACGCAATATCAATTTACACTCGAAGATGCCAACGCCGACGAGCTAAAAACGATGACGGCTAACTTTGTGGACCGCCTTAAGGCCCTGCCTGAACTCCGTGACGTGGCCACGGATCAACAAAACGACGGCTCGCAGGTTTACCTGTCGATTGACCGCGTCACCGCGTCACGGCTGGGAATCACGGCCTCGCAAATCGACAACACGCTCTATGACGCCTTTGGCCAGCGGCAAATCAGCACGCTGTTTACGCAATTAAATCAATATCATGTCATCCTGGAAGCATTGCCGGAATTTCAGAAAGATCCGAACATGCTCAACAATATTTACATAAATTCGCCGACCGGCGGTCCGGTGCCGTTGAGCGCGTTTGCCCATTTTCAATCCAGCACCTCTCCGTTGTCGATTAATCATCAGGGACAATTTCCAGCGGTCACCGTCTCCTTTAACCTGGCGCCCGGCGTGGCGTTGGGTGATGCCACCACTGCCATCCAAAACGTCCTGCGCGACCTCGACATGCCGGCCAGCGTCATACCCGGATTTCAGGGCACGGCCGAGGCATTCCTGGCATCGCTGGCCAATCAACCGTGGCTCATCCTCGCGGCCATAGTCACAGTCTATATTATCCTGGGCGTCCTGTATGAAAGCTATATCCATCCGGCGACCATTCTCTCCACCCTGCCGTCGGCCGGCGTGGGAGCGATTCTCGCCTTAATTATTTGCCGCACGGAACTGAGCATCGTGGCGCTCATCGGCATGATTCTGCTCATTGGTATCGTTGCCAAAAACGCCATCATGATGATCGACTTCGCCCTCGATGCGGAGCGGAGGGAGGGCAAATCGCCACGTGAAGCCATCTATCAGGCGTGCATGCTGCGCTTCCGGCCCATCATGATGACGACATTTGCCGCCCTCTTTGGCGGGTTGCCGCTGGCTCTGGGCAACGGAGTGGGTTCGGAATTGCGCAAACCGCTGGGCATCGTCATTGTGGGCGGACTCATCGTGAGCCAGGCGCTCACCCTTTTCACCACGCCTGTCATTTACCTCTTTTTTGATCGCGTGGGCGCCAAACTTTTTCCGAAACGGGCCGGTCAAAAAAACGAGGAAGCGCTCGCGGAGCTTCGTTCGCCGCAGACGCCATGAATATTTCCTCTCCATTCATAAGGCGTCCCATCGGCACGAGCCTGCTTACCGCGGCTATCGTCCTGGCCGGAATTGTTGCCTATTTGCAATTGCCGGTCGCTCCCCTGCCCCAGATCGATTTTCCGACCATTAGCGTTCAGGCTTCCCTGCCGGGCGGCAGCCCCACGATCATGGCGTCCTCAGTGGCCGCACCGCTCGAACGCCAGTTCGGCCATATCGCGGGTCTCACTGAGATGACTTCCTCGAGCACGCTCGGCGCCACCAGCATCACGTTGCAATTTGACCTGAGCCGGAACATCGACGGCGCCGCCCGCGACGTCGAAGCCGCCATCAACGCGGCACGGGCCTACCTTCCTGCGAATCTGCCCAGCAATCCAAGCTATCGCAAAGTCAATCCCGCGAACGCGCCCATCATGATCATCGCCCTGACCTCCGATATATATGACCGCGGGCAAATGTATGACGAAGCGGATTCCATTATCGAACAACGGCTCCTTCAAATCGAAGGCGTCGGGCAGGTGAATATCGGGGGCGGCGCGCTTCCTGCCGTTCGCGTGGATGTCAATCCGACCCTGCTCAACAGCTTCGGTTTGAGCCTGGAAGATGTTCGCACAATGTTGAGCGCTCAAAATGCGAACCTGGCCAAAGGCCAAATTGCCAACGGCCACCAAACCGCTGACATATTGGACAATGACCAGCTATTCAAAGCCAGCGACTACAAACCACTAATCGTCAATTACGTAAATGGCGCGCCCGTGCGCCTCTCGGACATTGCAAACGTCCAGGACTCGATTGAAAACACTCGCACAGCTGGATACGTCAATGGGAAATCCGCCATTCCAATCATCGTATTTTCGGCGCCGAGCGCGAACATTATTCAGACGATTGACAGCGTCCGGGCCGCGCTTCCTTCCCTTCAGGCGTCCCTGCCCAAAGGGATCAATATGACGGTCATGATGGACCGCTCAATGACCATTCGCTCCTCGGTCGCAGAAGTGGAACGCACGCTCGTTATCGCAGTCCTCCTGGTCATCCTCGTCGTATTCATCTTCCTGCGCAACCCGCGCACCACGCTCATCCCGGCCGTCGTCGTCCCCACGTCCCTGATTGGCACTTTCGGCGTGATGTATCTGTTGGGCTACAGCCTGGACAACCTATCCCTGATGGCTTTGGTCATTTCCACCGGCTTCGTCGTGGACGATGCCATCGTCGTGGTTGAAAATATTTCGCGCTACGCTGAACAAGGGATGTCCCCCTTCGAATCGGCGCTGAAGGGCGCGCGCGAAGTCGGTTTTACAGTACTCTCGATCAGCGTCTCACTGATCGCCGTCTTCACCCCGATTCTGCTGATGGGAGGCCTCCTTGGCCGCCTCTTCCGCGAATTCGCGGTCACACTTTCAACCGCCATTCTTGTCTCGCTCGTGATTTCACTCACGACCACACCCATGATGTGCTCGCTCCTGCTCCGGTACCGAAAAGAAAAGGAACACGGCAGGTTTTATCAGGCAAGTGAATCAGCATTCGCGTGGCTGTTGGAACACTATAAAAACAGTCTCCAGGTCGTCTTGCGTCATCCGGCGATCACGCTCGGGGTTCTCCTCATCACGATCGTCCTGAACGTCGTACTTGCAGTGATTATTCCGCGGGGGTTCTTCCCCGAGCAGGACAATGGCACAGTCTTTGGCGGAATTCTGGGAGATGAAGACGCTTCCTACCAGGCAATGCAAAAAGTGGCTCAGCGCGTCAATTCCATCGCCACCAACGATCCAGCCGTCGCCGGCGCCATTACATTCACCGGTGGAAACGGCGCGGCCAATAGCGGTTTCGTCTACATCGCCCTCAAACCCCTCAAGGAACGAAAAATCAGCGCCCTCGAAGTCGTAAACCGTCTTCGCCCCAAATTTGCCACTGTTCGCGGCGCGACCGTGTTCCTCCAACCCGGCCAGGACCTGCGCGTGGGCGGACGCCAAAGCAACGCCCAATATCAATACACTCTTCAAAGCGAGAATTTGGACGACCTCAATAAATGGGGCCCCATTTTCAAGGCGCAATTGCAAAAATTGCCCGGATTCACTGATGTCAATAGCGACCAGCAAAATGACGGTCTCCAGGCGTCGCTGGTCTACGACCGAAACACTGCCGCACGCATGGGCATCCCGGCCCAGGCTGATCGACCGCACCCTCTATGACGCCTTCGGGCAGGAGTACGCTTCGACGATGTACACTCCACTCAATCAGTATTACGTCGTGCTCGAAGTGCAGCCGCAATTTTGGCAAAGTCCACAGGGCCTGGCCGACATTTATCTTCGCCCCACAAACAGCTCAGCGATGGTCCCGCTAAGCACCATCGCAAAATACGAGCCCACGACCTCTCCTATTCAGGTCAATCATACCGGCCAATTTCCGTCCGTTACGGTTTCCTTTAATCTGGCTCCCGGCTTTTCCTTGAGCGGCGCAACCGCTGAAATTGACCAAATGAAGGAAAAGCTCAAAATGCCAGCGTCCATTCAAGCTGACTTTGCGGGAACGGCCGCTCAATACCAATCGCTGGCCATCACTGAAATGGTGCTGGTAATCATTGCCCTGCTTGCGGTCTATATTGTACTGGGCATCCTTTATGAAAGCTTAATTCACCCGATCACAATCATTTCCACCATCCCCTCGGCAGGCGTGGGGGCCCTTCTGGCGCTGTTCATTTCGAACACCGAATTCAGCATCATCGCCCTGATCGGCATCATCCTCCTCATCGGCATCGTGAAAAAGAATGCGATTCTCATGGTGGATTTTGCTTTGTCGGTCGAGCGTGAACAGCACATCCGTCCGCGTGAAGCCATATTTCAGGCCTGCGTCCTGCGCTTCCGGCCCATTCTCATGACCACGATGTCCGCCATATTCGGCGCATTGCCCCTGGTTATTTTTAATGGCGTCGGCTCCGAACTGCGCCGGCCTCTCGGTATCTCCATCGTCGGCGGCCTCATGCTCAGCCAGGTGCTTACGCTTTACACCACTCCGGTCGTGTACCTCTATTTTGACCGGCTTCGACTCTGGTTGCTGTCACTTTTCCACAGACCAGCCGCCGTTCCGCCGGCTATGCCGCCAACCGCCTTTGGCCTTCCACAGCGAGGCACCCCATGAAAGCAATCACTTCGCAAACAATTGTTTTTATCAGCCTGGCAATGATCTTAACCGGTTGCCTCGCTCCGAAATATTCGCGACCGACCGTCGAGACTCCCCACGCTTTCAAGGAAAATTCCGGCACAAACAACGTCGACACCAATATCTGGCAACTCGCCCAGCCAAATGACGCCATGATCCGCAGCAATTGGTGGGAAATGTTCGATGACCCGATTTTGAATTCTCTGGAAGAACAAGTCGCCATCTCCAACCAAAATGTCGCCGAGGCTTTTGAAAACTATATGGCCGCTCATGCCGTCGTTCACGAAGACCAGGCGCAATATTTTCCAACCGCCACCGCCGGCCCCAGCGCCAGCCGGCAAAGGAACTTCGGCGGCAGTTTTTCGCTCAGAAGTCCCATGACCACGATATATGACGTTCCCTTTGACGCGTCGTGGGAGCCTGACCTGTGGGGCAGAATCCGGAATACCGTCAAAGCCGCAAAAGGCACGGCCCAGGCCAACGCAGCCGATCTGGAAAATGCCAAACTCAGCGCCCAGGCCGAACTCGCCTCGGATTACTTCCAGCTTCAGGGCCAGGACTCGCTCATCCAACTATTCGACGACACGGTCAATGCCTACAGCAATTCATTGAAACTTACGCAGGTCCTGTTTAAGACCGGCATCGACTCCGACCAGGACGTTGCCCAGGCCGAAACGCAACTGGAAACGACAGAGGCGGAGGGCACAAATCTCCGCATCCTCCGCGCCCAACTCGAACACGCCATCGCTGTGCTCATGGGCCGCGCGCCGGGCGACTTTTCAATTCCCCGGGCGCCGCTGAAAGCGCGTCCGCCAAATATTCCCGTCGCCCTTCCATCGCAACTGCTCGAACGCCGGCCGGATATTGCCGCCGCTGAACGCGGCGTGTTTTCGGCCAACGCCGAAATCGGCGTCGCTCGCACCGCGTTTTTCCCAAACATCACTTTGAGCGCCTCCGGCGGTTTTGAAAGCACGATGACCGCGAATTTGTTTAATTGGTCGAGCCGCGTCTGGTCCATCGGCGCGGCGGCCAGCCAACCTCTTTTCAACGCCGAACTCGTGCCCGCCGTCGCCCAGGTCAATGCGAATTACCGAGGCGCCGTCGCCACATATCGGCAAACCGTCTTGTCAGCGTTCCAGGGAGTGGAAGACAATCTGGTTGCCCTGCGCATTCTTAAAAAGCAAATCCAGCAACAGGAAGTCGCCGTCAATTCCTCACAAAAATATCTCAACCTGGCCCTCTACCGTTACAAGCTGGGTATTGACAGCTACCTCAACGTCATCACCGCCCAAACCACCCTGCTCAGCAATCGCCAGACTTTGGTCAATCTTTACACCCAGCAAATGACGGATGCCGTCGTCCTCACCGAAGACCTCGGCGGCGGCTGGGCTGCGAAACAATTGCCGAAGGACTAACGAGGGTGAAGGAACGTTAATCTTCCGCTCTGTTTGTAATCGTATTACCGTTTTTTCAATTGCCGTTTTCGCCAGAAAACAAAAATTACCGGATAGAGCAGCAATCCAATAATGCCCGACGTAATCGCCCCGCCGATCATCGGTGCGGCGATGCGCTTCATCACGTCCGCGCCGGATTGCGTGACCGGCGACCACATGATCGGAAGCAGGCCGAACAAAATGGCGCAAACCGTCATGACCTTTGGGCGGATGCGCTTGCACCGCGCCTTCAATGACGGCGGCATGCAAATCGGCCATTGTATTCATTCGCCCTGCGGCCCGGAATCTTTCCCATGCCTGGTCCAGATAGAGCAGCATGACGACGCCCGTTTCGGCACCCAAACCGGCCAGGGCGATGAGCCCCACCCACACCGCCACGCTCATGTTGTAACCGAGCAGATACAGAAACCAAAACGCGCCGACCAGCGAGAACGGCACGGCCAGCAAAACGATGATCGTTTTGACGACTGATTTGGTGTTCAGGTAAATGAGCATGAAAATAATCAGCAAAGTGAACGGAATGACCATTTTGAGCCGTTGCTCGGCGCTTTTGAGATATTCAAACTGCCCCGCCCATTGGATGTAGCAGCCGGGCGGAAATTTGACCCGTTCCGCTATTCGCGCATTGGCCGCATTCACGTAGCCGTCAATATTGTCCGTGGTGGGATCCACAAAGACGAAACCGACGAGCTGGCCGTTTTCTTCGCGAATGTCAGGCGGCCCGGTTTGAAATGAAAGTCGGCCAGTTCTCCCATCGGCACTTGCGTGCCGGTCGGGAGCCGGGACGAGCACGCGCTTGAGCTTGTCGATGCTGTCACGGAAATCGCGGGCGTAACGGACGTTGATGGGATAGCGTTCGCGGCCTTCGACCGTTTGGCGATGGTCTTTCCGCCGATGGCGGTTTCGATGACATCGTTCACGTCGCCGACCGTCAGGCCGTAGCGCGCGGCGGCCTGGCGATTTGGTGTGAAATCGAGAAAGTAACCGCCCGTGGTGCGCTCGGCAAAAACGCTGCGCGTATCGGGCAAATCGGTCAACGCCTTTTCGATTTGCACGCCGATATTTTGAATCGTGTCCAGGTCCGGGCCGAAGACCTTGATGCCCAGTTTCGAGCGGAAGCCGGTGGTGAGCATTTCGGTTCGGGTCTGGATCGGCATCCAGAAAATGTTCGCCATGCCGGGCGTTTTCAGTTTCTCGATTCATCTCGGCGATGATTTTTTCCCAGGTCATGCCGGGCCGCCATTGCTCGGGCGGCTTGAGCGTGACGACGGTTTCAAACATGGAGAGCGGCGCGGGGTCGGTGGCCGTTTCGGCCTGGCCGGCCTTGCCGAAAACCCGGTCCACTTCCGGAATGGTTCGCAGCAGACGGTCCTGGATTTGCAGAATGCGTGTCGCTTCCGTTATGGACATGCCCGGCACGGCGGTGGGCATGAAAAGAATCGTCCCCTCGTTGAGCGGCGGCATGAATTCCGTGCCGAGTTTGTGGAACGGAAAATACGTCGCCGCCCAATATCGCCAGCGCAACCAGGACGTGAGCCATCGAAACCGCAGCACGAAACGCACGACGGGCTGATAGACCCAAATGAGAAAACGGTTCACCGGATTTTTGGCTTCCGGCGTGATTTTGCCGCGGATCAGCAGCGCCATCAGCACCGGCACCAGCGTCACGCCCAGCAGCGCGGCGAAGAACATCGCAAATGTCTTGGTGAAGGCCAGCGGCTTGAACAACCGCCCTTCCTGCGCTTCCAGCGAAAACACCGGAATGAAACTCACCGTGATGACCAGCAGCGCAAAGAACAGCGGCCGGCCGACGCTCTTGGCGGCGGCGATGATGACTTCAACGCGCTCGGCGTTGGTCGGCTCGCGGCCGTTTTCCTCGCGGAAATGTTCCAGGAATTTGTGCGCGTTCTCGACCATGATGATGGCCGAATCCACCATCGCGCCGATGGCGATGGCGATGCCGCCCAGCGACATGATGTTCGAGGTCAGGTGCAGTCCAGAACATCGGCAGAAACGAAAGAAGGATGGCGATGGGCAGGGTGATGATGGCGACCAGCGCCGAGCGGATATGCCAGAGGAAAACCAGGCAGACCAGCGCCACGACGATGCTTTCTTCAATCAATTTCTCGCGCAGCGTGGCAATGGAACGATTGATCAGCTCGCTGCGGTCGTAAGTCGGAACGATTTGCACGCCCGGCGGCAGGGACGATTTGATTTCAGCCAGTTTCTTTTTGATGCCGTCAATGACCGTTAAGCGCGTTTTCGCCGTAACGCATGACGACAATGCCGCCGACCACTTCGCCTTTGCCATCCAATTCGGCCACGCCGCGCCGCAAATCCGGGCCGAGATGGACCGTGCCGACATTCTTGACATAAACCGGCGTGCCGTTGACGACTTTGAGCGGAATGTCTTCGATGTCGGCGATGCTCTTGATGTAGCCGCGGCCGCGCACGTAATATTCCGTTGAAGCGACCTCGAAAATCTTCCCGCCGACGTCGCTGTTGGACATGCGGATTTTGTCGACGACCTCGGATAATGGGATGCCGTAGGCCAGCAGTTTGTTCGGGTCGAGGTCCACCTGGTATTCCTTCACGAAGCCGCCGACGGACGCGACTTCGGCGACGCCTTTGACCGATTCCAGCGCATAACGCAAATGCCAGTCCTGCAAGGAACGCAAGTCGGCCAGGTCTGTGTTGCCGGTTTTGTCCACCAGCGCATATTCATAAACCCAGCCGACCCCGGTGGCGTCCGGGCCGATGACGGGGTTGACGCCTTCGGGCAGTGAGCCGCGCACAGAATTGAGATATTCGATGACGCGCGAGCGCGCCCAATAGATGTCCGTGCCATCCTCGAAAATCACATAGACGAACGACTTGCCGAACATGGATTCGCCCCGCACGAATTTCACCTTGGGCGCGGCGATGAATTTGGTGGAGATGGGATAGGTGATCTGGTCTTCCACCAGATCGGGCGAGCGCCCTTCCCAATCGGTGGAAATGATGACCTGCACGTCGCTCAAGTCGGGAATGGCATCGAGCGGCGTCCTGGTCAGCGCCCAAATGCCGCCGGCAACGCCAAAAATGGTCAAGAAGAATGACGAGGAAGGGATTGCGGGCGCTGGCCTCGATGATGCGCTCAATGCAGGAACGGTTTCGTTCGGAGCAGTTTCCATATTCATGTCCCTACCACGATTTCAAAGCGCCCTGAATTTGGGCCTCGGCGTCAATCAAAAAATTGGCGCTGGCGACCACGCGCTCGCCTTCGTTCAAGCCGGATTTGACTTCGTAGAAATCACCGTATTGCCGGCCCAGTTCGATAAAACGCGGCTGCAATTTGCCCTGCCCTTTGTCCACAAAAACGATGTTATGTTCGCCCGTCGGCAGCACGGCGTTGACCGGCACAGCCAGTTGTTCACCCATGTCAATTTTCAATCCCACGTCCACGAACATTTCCGGGCGCAGCTTCAAGTCCGGATTTTCGACGTCAATTCGCACGCGCACCGTCCGGGTATCCGAATCGAGAAAAGGATCAACAACGGTAATCCTCCCGTGAAAGGGTTCATCCGGCCACGCGGAAGTCGTGATATCCACCGCCTGGCCCGTCTTCAAGAGCGGCAATTCGTCCTGATAAAACGTTGCCCAAATGTAGACTGTTTGAAGGCCGGTCAATTCCAAAAGCTCGTCGCCCATCCCAAAATTTTTCCCGGGCATTGCGCCAATTCGCCGGACGATTCCGCTGAACGGGGCCTGAATCTCAACGGTATCACGCGGCACGCGAGTTTCCCATTTCTCCAAGTCTGTGATTTGATTCGTAGTCAGGTTCCAAAGCAGCAGGCGATTTTTGGCAGCGTCAAATTGCGCCTGGGTATTTTCGATCATTCGCCGTGTTCCGAAACGGGGCGTTGCGACGTAGTCTTTTGCCGCATCGGCAAAACTCTGCTCTTCAGTCAGCAAGTCCGGACTGTAAATCGTTAAAAGTGTCTGCCCCTTTTCAACGCGTTCACCCGCGGAACCGACTCCGAGACTCATGACCGAACCGGAAGCGGGAGCAACGAAATCGCGGGTCAGGGAAATTTCGCTGCTGACTATGCCCGAGGAACGAAGGCTTTTTTGCAGATCTACTTTATTTATGATGGCATAGGTGACGCCAATCTGTTGCTGCCGCTCGATAGGCACCACGATTTCACCAGGACCTTCATCCGGCGAATTTGGACTCGATTCACCGCTTCGAATCAACAGGGAATTCGTCACGGAAGCTCGTTCGTACACCGGCACTAAATCCATCCCGCAAATGGGACACTTGCCCGGTGTTTTGGAATGCACCGATGGGTGCATAGGACAGGTGTAATAATCGACGTCCTTCTCGGCTGGGGTCGCTGCCGCCGGCATTTCGAGACCCGAACTCAACCAAAACGCCGCAATGATCAATGGGATGAGGCAGAAGATTATTTTCCTTTTCATATTATTTCCCGCTTTCTTCGTGCTTGATTATTTTCATGTATTTGTCCGGGTCCTTGAGAAATTTGGTTTTGCACATTGGGCAGCAAAACTTAATTTCCTGGTTCGCGCCATTGTTCGTGTAGTCGAACACAATTGGCTCCCCCATTTCGCCCAATTTTTCGCCGGATACCACACACGTTTTCAACGGGTACGGCGTTGGGTTGATATGGTTTCTCGGTGCGCCTGTGTCCGCGCCTGAAGGTGCGCTGTTCGTCGCGTCGGCGTAAACCGGCTCAAGGTTCATGCCACAAAAAGGGCAACTGCCGGGTTTATCCAATTTGACTGATGGGTGCATCGGACAGGTGTAATAAAGAACAGCCTGGTTTGTGGAAGGTGCGTTCGTCTGCGCAAGCAATGGGAAACTGCCGGCGATAATCAGTGCCAAAACCGCGATTAAACTCATTTTTATCTTCATAAGCTTTTTCATTTCAATTCTGCCATTTGTGCCTGGCAGAAAAAATCATGGGACAACTCACGGGCACAAATTCCGTGGAGCAAAGAAGAAAAAACCCGAAATGCGCCGGCTCAGGGCACACCACAGGCTTTTAATAAAGTTGAATCAGAGAAGCAGGACGCAATTGCGCTCGTAAAGCGGCAAGTCTGCCGCTTTCAATGGCAATCTAGAAACAGGAGGGGATGAAATGGAGGAGTTCTCAGGCAGCGTCACTGTTGACGCCACCAAAGCCAGAATCGCAAACGGATTTTGTGTCCGAGTTTGAGCCGGAACGGCTGGAGCGGGGCTGGAGTCCGACGGCGAGCGTTCGCAACAACCGCAGTTGCCGCAACATGCGGGACTTTGGCTCGTGGTTGCCGGTTTGCAACATGGGCGGGCCGGAGTAGCTGCCGATAAAGGCATGACTTGCATCCACATCAGCAACGCACTAAACAAAATGGCAGTGAATTGTTTCAAGCCGCAATCAGATACACATTAAACAGGCCGGATGTCAATTTCGTTCAAATACTCTATTGATTCTCAGGCGCCTTTTTGCCGGTCAACGCGTGATAGACAACTGTAGCCATGATTTTTGCGCCGGCGGCGTTCGGATGGACCGTATCGGGAAATAAGTCAGATTTCCCCTCGAAGGGCTTGTACATATCGATCAGCTTCGCGTGAGCGCTCCGGGCCACTTGATGAACGAGCGGGTTGACTTCGTGATGAATTGTATTGTTATCAATGCCCCATCGTCCGGGAAAACAGGGCGGCGGATAGCAAACGTAAATCTTTGCCTTCGGATTCGTAGCGCGAAATTCTCCTATCAACGCCTCATAATCGGGAACGTAATCCGCCTTACGCAGCCAGTTTTGCGCGACGTTATCATTCGGTGGCGATCCTCCGCCGTGATGTTTGCTGTCATTCGTGCCCAGCATAATAACGACAATGTCAGGATTGAACGCGAGCGCTTCGTCATGTTGCGGCTGCGCGACATACGGCAAATCGCCCGCGCGCAATAAGGTGGCGCCGCTCCTGCCAAAATTGCGAACGTCATATCCCGGCCCCATCCAACGCCCCAACCAGGCCGGATAGGATTGCTCGTTGCGGTTCGTCAATCCGGTGCCATATGTAATGCTGTCGCCCACACATGCGACCCGTATCGGCTGCGATGTATCCGCGTACGCCAGAAACGCCGGCGTCGCAATGACAACAAGCAGAAGGGCCAAACGCAGCAATACCGCGCGACGAGAAAGATTGAATTTCATGGCTCTCCTAATAGCAAAACCTCGAAGTAACTGGAAGTCCTTAAAAAGCCGAGCTGTTTCCGCTCCCAATGGTGGCCCCGGCCTGCCGCGCCGTAGCTTCTGAGCGTAGGCTGGTGCAAGCCGGTTACTCATTCATCGCCCGATAGGTCACCACTACCTGCCAGTCGGCATAAGCCGGATCAATCGCTTTCATCGCGTTGACCATTTGGGCCCGGAAAACGTTCTCGATGACCGCGCTTTGGCCGGGCCAGATTTTGAACATCACGCGCAAATAATTCCAGTTGCCCGGGGTCGGACGAATTTTGCTGAAAATGGGTTCGTTCAGAACAATGGCGGCAAATTGCGTCCAGATTCCCTTTGAAACGTTTTGAATCGTTTCAACCACAGCGTTTTGGTCAGCCTTGGCGGGAATCTGAATGTCCGCATACGCCAAAATCCCGCCGTGCGGAAAACGGCTGACATTGATGATGTTCCGGTTGGGAACAAAGATTTCCTGGTTATAAAAATTGATGACCTTGGTGAAACGCAGGCCAATTCGCTCAACGCGGCCGATGACACCGTTCATCAGGTCCACTGTATCGCCGGCATCTATGGCGTCTGACATGATGATGGTAATGCCCGTGACCACGTCCTGGACCAGGCCCTGCAAACCAAAGCTGAGCGCCAGGCCAACGACTGCCGCGCTGCCCAGGTACGTCTTGAGAGTGCTGTCGTTGGGGAATTCGACTTTTATGATGATATAAATCGCGAGCGCATAGACGGCAAACGTGATGGTACTGACGATCAGCCTGGCCAGCGTGATGAACTTGGGCTGCTGGGTCACGAAACCAAGCGGGTTTTTTTTCTCGTGGCTCTTGTTGATAACCAGTTCGCTGAAATCGCGGACGAATCGGACAAACAAATGCACCGCGAAAGCCAGGCCAACGATGATCGCGATATGGATCGTGTGATGCGTATGGCTCCAAAAGGACTCAAGCCATCCCGGCGTCGGCAGGGCATTCGCTATCACGGCATTCGTTCCAGCGCTCGGCCCCTGGGCAACCACATTGATGGTCACTTGATTGGTTCCCGGAAACCGGGCTATCACATTGATGGTCGCCTCATTTGTGCTCATTGAGGAAAACAAACTAATACCGCCAGCCCAGCTTGCCAACGGGATTTGGATTGAAGATGGAGTTTGCCCGCATATTCGGCCGATAAAAGCTGGAAGTCACCCCAAGGTTACATTCTGCGACCTCCCAAACCGTTTCGACGATTCAACATTTCAGCGTTTCAACGTTCAAAATCGCTTGCCCTTATCCCCTGCTCTGGCAAACTACATGGCTCGACTTTGAACTGGTTCGGGGCGTAGCGTAGCCCGGTAGCGCGCTTGTTTCGGGTACAAGAGGTCGTGAGTTCGAATCTCACCGCCCCGACCATTTTTTCTTTTTCCTCACGATCCGCACAGCAGCCGACGTGAGGAGGCTCCTGACTGATAAACGGGTTTTCAATACACGGGGACACACCGGTTTAAAGCCTGCCAAAGACATCCGAAATCCAGCAATATGAAAACGGCAGTTATTGGAAATCTTCAGCCCGCAAGCCCGTTTGCCTTTGCGCGCCGGGGGAAAATGACGAGCCGGTCCTTGAAGTTGTAGATATCGCGCACCGTCGCCTCCAGTTCTTCGACTTTCATCTCAGACTGGCGGACCAGGATTTTCGATTTCTCAACCTGCCGGCGAAGGCGGTCTAAATCACTTTCGTCACGCATAACTCCTTGACCGGAGACAATAGCCATTGCCATGCCAACCTCTCCAACCGTTCCGCCAACCGTTGCTGTTGCTGCTGAAGCTTGAAAAATGCAATTTACCGCTCTGCAATTTGCATGACCGGAACCGCAGTCAATTTTCAAAATGCTTCAGTTTTTTTCGGGGAAACTGTCATTGCCTTGGTCGGCGTTATTTATGCTAAAGCAGAGCGAAGGCTTTAACTATGACAACAAGACTCGAGTATCTAAAAAACGTCGAAAACGTTATCCGAGACAAATACCGATGCGATGCCGCCCATCGAAAAACCGTCTTCGTTCATGAGAGGACGGCGAGTAACGCTAACGTGTGGTTTGGCGATGTTGAAGTATTTGATTTGGATGGCTGCGGAGAGTCCAAAAGATGTTATGCATGGCAATGCGTGGAGTGCGGTCGTCAGATTCTGACGGTCTTGCACAGCAATCTTGTGGATTCGCCGCACCGGGCCGTTCAGTCCGCGGTTTTCATGGGGATTCAACACAACCAGGATCGTCGTCGCCGACGACCCAAAAATCCACCGGCAGCAAATCGATGGGGCCAAAAAGGGGTCATATGAAGCCGCACTACAAGCCGAGGATTTGGAAGGAATCATGCAGACGACACGACAAACCACGGCCGGAACGAAACTTGACCCCGATGTCAACGGCAAGAGAGATCCATGAACACCTGGTTCGGTCTTTTCACCACACCCAAAGTTTGAGTGTGCCCTGCGAGGCCGATTCGAACGGCCCTGGAGCGGGGTTCGATTCGTTCCTGCGATTGCCGAAATAGTCCGTAGAAATGGTGATTGGCTCGCCGTCGGACTGTTCAAACGGAAGGCCCGGGACAATCGCCTTGCCCAACAGCTCGCTGCTTACCAGTGGACGCGTTCGTTCAGTCGTCCATGCTTTGTTGAATTTCATACGGAAGTAAAAGTGTCCATGCTTTTCCGAGAGCTTGAACGCCGGAATAAGGCCCATCTTGAAGAGCCAATTCTTTTCGGCGAGCGGATCCTCTTCCCATCGCGCGGGTTTGGCCCCGATAATATATATATTGCCATCCATCCATACGGGCAGTGTGGCATGATCCAATTTGGCCATGTCGGGACGTTGAACGAAGAGATTATTGTAAAATCGCAGGTCGCCGCTCGGGTTGTTGTGCAGCGCCACAATGGTGGTCGAATGAGCCTTAAAAAACGGGGTTTCCCGCCCATCAAATGGAGTAACCCTAAATGCACCGGCAACGAGATTATGGACAAATGCTCCTCCCTGGGAATTAAGACTCAATGAGTTGCTCGATAGGAAGATATTGTTGTCCACCAGGAATGGGCCATGGTCCACTTCAAAAAAGATGTCAGAGCGGTTGTCGTGAAAAAGATTGCCCGTCACATGGGTCCCCTGGGCCATCCAATCCAGCCAAATTCCCAGGCACGTTCGATAGATATGATTGTGGGCGATGGTGACATCCACTGCGCCGTGCAGCTTGATACCGGCCATTTCGGCGCCTGAAAACCAGTTCATCACGTGGATATCGTGGATGTTATTGTCCGAAATAGTGCTGAAAGCGCCGCCCAGGCTGCCTACGACGCCCCCCTGTTCGCAGTGCGAGATGTCGTTGCCGCGGACGATGTGATTACCGATTGTGGCTTCGTTCCATCCATTCGTCAGCGCGCGATGAATCGTGCCAACGTAACCCGTGGCCGATCCCGCGCGATTGTCCCATTCGTCGCCGTATTTGCCGAGAGTGACGCCCGCGCACATGGAGTAGCGAATGATATTGCTCTCAATAATCCAGCCTTTGCTCCAATGCGTGCCAATGAGGCCGATTTGCTCCGCTGTGGGCGGCGACCACGGTGTGGCTGCATCTTCCAGAGTAAAACCGCGCACGGTTATATAATTGATACCGGTTTTCCTCGGATAAAAAACTGTCTGGCGCGCGTTGACTTCAATTTGTCCTTTGTTTGGGTCCGCTGTTTTCAATTGTGCCCAGATTGTTGTGTTCTGACCATCCACCTGAGAGAACCAGAGCGACTGATGCTGCATTGGCTTGAGGACATCATCCCGCGCCGCGGCTTCGGTTAACCAATTGCCATTAATATAAACGGCGCCGGTGTGGTGGGTTTGTTTTAACGAGTTGAACCAGTCTCCGTGAATCACGTTGGTATACGGATTGAAGTCGCCAAAAAACGAATTCGGCAGCACGGCTTTCCAAATGTGCCACTGGACCTTGGTCCAATTTGTAATGATCTCCGAACCGGTGATTATCACTTTGTCACCAGGCGCGGCCTGATAAATGATTCGCGCCGAATCCGACACACCGCCGCGGGGAGGACTGACGCGTTCGCGATAGATGCCGGCGCCCACAGTGATGACATCGCCCGGCTGGGCTGCGTCGGCCGCGTGTTGAATCGTGCGGAAGGGCATCTGTTCTGTCCCGGGACTGCTGTCGTTGCCGGTAAGGGCAACGTAGAAATTGGCGGCCCGCGCCGTCGTGACGAAAACGAGGAGCACCGAAATCCATGAGACGAACGTTTTAAAGTTTGCAGGTTTCTCCATTGCGCGATGAATTCCGGGCTCAGGTTAGATGGAGAGATTGGCATCCGTCGATGAGAGATTTGACCTTCGACCCAATTTTGGGATATTTGCTTGTTTGCTTATGTGCTCATGAAGACGAATTATTGGACAAAACTGTCGCCGCGGAGACGCAAAGTGGTGCTATGGATATTGGGGGTCCTGGTTTTCTACACCATTTTCGGCTTCCTGATTTTGCCTCCGATTATTCGGGCCGTGGCCGTCAAGGAGCTCTCCGAAAACCTGGGCCGCAAGGCAACCATTCAAAGGGTAAACGTAAACCCATTCGTCCCCTCTCTCACGATTCGCGGGCTGCTCGTCCAGGATAAAGACGGCCAGCCATTCCTTACATGGGATAGAGTGTATGTCAGCTTTGAGATGTCCTCCATCTTCCGCAGAGCTTGGACATTCAGAAAAATCGAAGTCACCGGTCCTTTTGCGCGTGCGCAGATGAACAAGGACTACACCTACAATTTCTCCGACCTGGTCAAAGAATATGCCACCACGCCCTCGGCCGCGGCCCCAAAAAAAGCGTCAAAACCCCTCCTGGTGCGCGTCAAACGCCTGGAGGTGACTGATGCGCGGTTGTCGCTTTCGGATTATACCGTGCGGACGCCATTCAAACGCGTCGTTGGTCCTGTGTACCTGACCCTCAGTAATTTCTGCACTGAAGCCGATTCCGACGGCTCGGGCTACCTTTTTGGCAAGACCGATGCCGGCGAGTATTTCCAATGGCATGGAAGTTTTTGTCTTACGCCGCTGCGCTCGGCCGGCAACGCGATCATCTATGACGTAACCATGAACAAGTTCAAGCCGCTGTACCAGGACCTCGCGAACTTTGAAATTCGCAGCGGCCAATCCGGTTTTTGCGCGAATTACCGCTTTGAATGGAGCCCGTCCAATCACACGGCCATCGCCACGAATGTCGCATTCGGAATCTCGCATTTCAGGCTGGGCCTGCCGGGCGACACAAACGACATGCTCGACATGCCTCACCTCGCTCAATTGAACACGAGCGGAGATCTGTCGGCCCATCATGGTGAAATTGGACTCATTGAGATTTCCGGGGCCAATATCTTTCCGGAACGCGGAACGAACAAGGCCGCCCCATTCAATTTCCTGCAAATCGTCAAACCCGGGGTAAGCAAGCCCACTCCGCCCGGCGGTGTTTTAGTCTTTTTAAACGCGATCACAAACGCCGTTTCGACGCTGATACATGCCAAAAACGAATGGACGGGCATCATCCACGAGGTCAACTTCACCAACTGTGGGGTGCAACTCACGGACCTTGCTTATGGCCATCCCGCGACCCTCGATTTGAGCAACGTTGACGTTGACGCCAAAAATATTTCCAACATTCCCAACACGAATATCACCGCAACTGTTTCCCTGGATTGGAACAAAAATGGACGAATTGATGCGGGCGTCACCGCCGTGATTTCGCCCACAACCATTGATATACGTCTTGCCCTGGACCAGCTGGATTTGAGCACTCTGTCTCCGTACGTCAAATCGGAGGTCAATATGTTCGTTCCCAGCGTCACTTTTGGTCTGAATGGAAAGGTCCGCCTCCGCACGCCAGCCCACAAATTGCCCATAATCACGTTCCGCGGAGACACATGGGTCGATCATTTTCACGCCGTCGATGGCATTACGGGGGATGATTTGTTGAAATGGGACGAGATTCGGGTTTCAGGAATTGACGCGAACCTGAATCCGGAGTCCGCCTCAATCCGGCAAATTTCGGCGAATAATGTCTCCGCCCGGGTCATTATCGAAAAAAACGGCACGATCAACCTGATCGCAACGATGAAACCGGCCGGCACAAATGCTCCAGCACAGACCAAAGCGCCCGCAGTCGCCAGGACCTCCGCAACCACAACCAACGCCATACCACCGATTTCCATCACCACAATCGCGATAACCAATGCGCAACTCAATTTTACCGACCGCTCAGTGACGCCCAATGTCGATATGGACATTCATGACGCAGGCGGGACCATTACCGGAATTTCTTCAACCGAGCTTCAACACGGAGATTTGAACCTGAAAGCCCTCGTGGACGGCGCCCCGGCCAATATCACCGGCCGTATCAATCCCTTTAGCGGCACGCTGACCAACCAGGTGAACATATTCATGACCAACATGGATTTGGTGCCTGCCAGTCCCTATTCCGGGAAATATGCGGGTTACCGGATCGCGCAGGGAGCCCTCAGCGTGGACCTTCGCTACTATTTGGTGGGACGACAATTACGATCGGAAAACGTGATTACGCTCGACCAATTTACCTTTGGCGACAAAGTGAACAGTCCAACCGCGACAAAACTTCCGGTGCGACTGGGCATCGCCATTTTGACGGACCGCCAGGGCAAGATTGTCCTGAACGTGCCGATCCAGGGAAGCCTGGATGACCCGAAGTTCCGTGTTAGAAAGGTAGTAGAACGGGCTTTGGTCAATATTCTCGCCAGAGTCGCCACTTCGCCATTTTCGTTAATTTCGTCAGTTTTTGGCGGCGGACGTGGTGGTGGTGGCGGGGAGGATTTGGGTTACGAAGACTTTCCCCCGGCCAGCGCAGATCTGACCGATGCGACCAAAAAGAAGTTGGACGTGATCACAACAGCTCTCTACAACCGGCCCGGTTTGCAACTGCAAATCTCCGGCAGCGTGGACCCGGTAAACGATCACTATGCCTTGCAGCAGCTGGCCGTTAACCGGGAAATTCGCGCACTTCAATGGCGCTCGCTCCGCAGGTCGCAGAGGGAAATGACCACGCCGGATCAGGTTGTTGTAACACCCAAGGAACGCCCGCGTTTGGTAGATAAACTTTATAACGAAGCCGTTGCCGACGAGCGAATTACACCCGCAATTATCGCGGCAAACTCAAATCTGACCGCCATCGCGTCCCAAATAAAAATGCCGGAGGCCAAACTTCAGAAACAGGCCCAACTTTTGACAAAGTCCAGTGGACCAGCATCGGAAGAGGCCGGGACGGGCCTGTCTGCGACCCATCCTTCATCCTCGTCATCCTCAGAACAGAAGCCTGTGGTGCCCACAGACCCCAAAGAAGCGTTGCTGACAGCCATCATTCCTGTCTCGGAAGATGATCTTGAACGCCTCGCGCTCAATCGGGCAAGGACTGTTCGCAGCTACATCATAAGCGGCGGCCAGGTGAAGGCGGGCCGGCTTTTTCTTGCCCAAACTCCGCAAGGAACATTACGCCAGGACGGCAGCCGCGTTTTTCTGCAGCTTCAATAACTGGAGTGCCAAATGAAGGGGAACTTTTTGAATGCCGGTTTCTCCAAATACTTCAACTTCAGCCCGGGCCTTGGCCGATAGATTTAAGATGTTTTGCCTGCCTGGTCTACGCCGGTCATCCCGCTCGGGATGACCGGGGGGCAACGGGGGGGTCAATACTTCTCACTTTCCATGGCTAAAATCTCGAGATTGACTGCCTTTTCCCAGATGCTGTGCTCTTCCTGCGAGCGGATTGTCAGCGGTCTCTGGCTCAGCGTTTGAGCGTCGAACCAATTCTCCCAAAAAGAGCCACGGGACAATGCCGCGCCTGAATGGGCGCGAAGCGCTTCAACTTCAGATAGTCGTATCGATTTTGCCATATGCTCCAATATTTTGTAAATTAAACGGAAGGCTAAGTTGGTCTTTTTTCCCGTCGCAGTATCCCGCGATTTCCCGAAAGACGCTTGCCTTCCGCGTTCTTGTTTAGCTTTCTACATGCCACCGTGTTGGAAAAAGAAGAAACGCAAAATTGCTTAAGGATTTTTGCTGTCGACGCCCCGGACGAAAAAATAAAGAACGCAATTTGCAAAGTCCCCCCGAAAATCCTAAATGCGTTTTGCAAAATGAGTTGGCAGACGACACCTTGAAAAGTCAATCCGACGAAAAAACCGAAGAAACCTAGGACGTGGACGATCCCGGCCGGCTCTAAACCTGCAACGATTTAACCCTCCAACGCGCTTCAGTGATGAAGCGATGCCATGTCTATGACAAAGCGGTATTTGACGTCACTTTTGAGCAGGCGCTCGTAGGCTTCATTGATTTTCTGAATAGGAATGACCTCAACGTCTGACTGGATTTCGTGCTGGCCGCAAAAATCGAGCATTTCCTGAGTTTCCCGTATGCCGCCAATCATCGAACCGGTAAAGGTCCGCCGCTTGAGCAGATTGAAAACGGCCACTTCGAGAGGCTGCGCTGGAACGCCCACTTGTGTCAAAACACCGTCGCGTTTTAATAATTCAAAATAGGCGTTGACGTCATGCTTGGCGGCAACCGTATCGATAATAAAATGAAAGCTGTTCGCCTGTTTCTTCATTTCATCCGGATTCTTCGAAATGACAACCTCATGCGCTCCCAATCGCATGGCATCCTGGGCTTTGCCCGGGGAAGTGCTGAAAACAACCACGTGCGCTCCAAATGCCCTGGCCAATTTCACGGCCATGTGGCCCAGGCCGCCCAAACCCACAACGCCGACCTTTTGGCCTTTTCCCACTTTGTAAAAGCGAAGCGGTGAGTACGTGGTAATACCCGCGCACAAGAGCGGAGCGGCGCCGGCCAGGTCGAGGTTTCGAGGGACCCGCAAAACAAAGTCCTCATCCACAACCACGCTGTCGGAATAGCCGCCATACGTAATGCCACCGTTCTTTTTGTCTTCGGAATTGTAGGTGTAGGTCGGCACACGTTCGCAATATTGTTCAAGCCCTTCCTTGCAACTGTCGCACTCGCGGCACGAGTCCACCATGCAGCCAACGGCCACGATATCGCCTTCCTTGAATTTTTTAGCCGCCGCGCCCGCGCGCGTGACGCGTCCGACGATTTCATGACCCGGGACACAGGGATAAACCGTTCCACCCCATTCATTTCGCGCAAAATGCAGGTCCGTGTGGCAGACGCCGCAGTAAAGGATTTTGATTTCCACGTCGCGCGCGCCCGGTTCGCGGCGTTGAATGGAAAACGGACCGAGAGGTGTCGTGTGGTTCTGCGCCGCAAAAGCTTTGGTACCTGCCATGGGCTAATTCTTAGCAGAAGGGCGCCAGAGGGCAAGCTGTACCGCTGGGCATCCTGCCTGTCACGGACGTGGCCTAAACAGTAAGGATTTCTTTTTCCTTCCCCACAAGATGCGCGTCAATTTTGGCGATATACTGGTCGGTCAGCTTTTGGATCTCCTTTTCCGCGCCTTCGATTTCTTCCTCCCCTACCCCACCGGACGTTTTGGCCTTTTTCAAAAGCTCCAGGGCGTCCCGGCGGACGTGACGAATAGCGACGCGCCCGTTTTCGGCCATTCCTTTGATAATTTTCACAAATTCCTGGCGCCGTTCCTGGCTGAGTTCAGGAAAGGCGATTCGGATAACCTTTCCCTGGACCGCCGGGGTCAGACCCAGGTTCGATTTTTGGATGGCCTTCTCGATGGGGTGAAGCGAGGTGGCATCCCACGGCTGGATGACAAGTTGACGCGGTTCGGGGGTGGTGATGCCGGCCAGCTCACGAATGCGCATTTGCGAGCCGTAAACGTCCACGATCACGTTTTCAACGAGCGAGGCCGACGCCTTGCCGGTGCGTACTCCGGCAAATTCGTTCGTCACGACTTGCTCGGTTTTGATCATTTTATCTTCGGCTTCCAGCAGAATATCGTCAGGTGACATAATTGGGGAAACTAACAACGAACTCCACGCGGGTCGAATGAAAATTGCGGCGAAAAAGGCATTTGGTAGGGACGGCGCGCTGCGCCGTCACCGCGCGTAAAGCGCGCGGAACATTCACGGCAACAATGTCCGACGACACTCGTTGGGCAGCTAAACGCGGCGCGAACGGCGGTGGCAAAATCCCACGCACAAATATTCATTGAGCCCCGGACGGGGCGAAAGAACGGTGGAAACAAATCATCATTCGGCGGATTGCCAACGAATTCGTCCCAGGGCGTAACGCATCGCCGTGTAGGCAGCACCGGCGACCACGGCTTCAACGAGCAAGAATTGCGGATACCATCCGTACGACCGGCAGGCAATGGCTATTGCGGACAGGGCGAAAGAAACGAGCATGACCACCATATATGGAAGACCGCGACCGGCGGCCTTGGCTTCTTCGGTTGGCGCGGAGAGCGGCACCATCCGCCCAATCAGGCCCGGGACAAGCGCGTATACCGGCAGAGCGATAACGCCCGGCAGCAGTAAAAGGATTTGCGAATTGAAGCCGTGGACCGCTCCAATGACAACCGCAACCACGACCAGCATGGGCAGCGTGAGGAAACAGAGCACGGCGCGGCGGGCGCCGTGGCAAATGGCCGCTGGACCGAGCATGGGCGCCGACCGAAAAATGTCGGAAGCCTGCCATTGCTGCGAATAATGCAGCATGCTCAGCCCCATGAGCGGAATCAGTCCCAGGTAAGCGCCGGAAATGGCGATGCCGAACCCCCGCCCGAAGCCATTCCCCTGCTGGAAAAGAAATATAAATGGGATGACCAGCATGGGAGCGATGCCGGGATAAATTCTCAATTTTGTTTCCCGGTCACGAACCAGATACGCCGCGATCAATACAAACGCCGCGCGTGATACCGGGTCCCGCAGCCACCAGCGCATAGGCGTGGCGCTAACAAGCCAATCAATCCAGCGGCGGCGCAGCCGTGCCGGTTTTCGCCTGGAAACGGTCTCGTTAACGGATTGAAGCCCGGCTTCATAATTTTGTGCCAGTTTGCCAAACGCCGACCGTAATATAACTGCAGTCGTCGAGCACGCCAATCCCTGCAAGCACCCATGAAAGGACGGCTCCACTGCCGGCCAGTGCATCATCGAAACCCGCAAACCATGCCGGCGGAAGCAAACCAATCCACCACGAGCTTTCATTCGGCGTCAGGATTTTCCCGAAACGGAAAACGATGCGTGGAACGATTTGGCCGCTAAGGACGAACCCAACCGAAACGATGACCTGGACCATCGTCATCAGGCCATCGAGCCGCTCGCGTCCAAACCACCGCAGGCACAGTTGATACATCAGTACGACACAACCGGCGCAAAACAGCGCCTCCAGCACAGTAGAAACCGCGTGCGCCAGCGGCCAACGCCAGCCGCCGTCCGGGCAGGCTATTCCCGCAAAAAGCCCGGCCAGATTGAATGCGGCAGCCAGCCAGAGCGAAACTTCGACGAGCACACGGATTTTGGACCAAAGCATTGTCCGGGGATCGATCGGGCGGTGCAAAAGGATGTCCGCTTCTTCTTTGTTGAACAAAATCTCGCCCGCGGACGACGCCACAAACATTCCCAAAAACATAAAGGTCATGGCGTGAAGATAAACGGCCAGGGCAAAGACATGCTGCCGCAACATGCTTAAGGATATGCAACCAAAAAGCCCATAAACCAGCAGCGTTAGCCAAAGCTTTTGCCCTATGGATGTCGGGCGCGCTTTTTTGGTTTAAGCCGCGCGCGCCGCGACCGCGGAGGAATAGGGTCAAAAAAAGCCGCCGCAGTGCCTGCTTCGGAGTTGCCGCGGCCATCCGGGACGGCAACAGCGGCGGTCTGCTCGAACCGCCGGCCTGGTCAAAAGCGGCATTCATTGCCTGAAGGTTTTGGCAAAATCTTCCGCGCGCCGTTCCAGTTCGGCGCCGCCCGTCAATTGCGTGAAGAGTCTTTCGAGGGTCCCGCTATTGTGAGTGGCCACCAGTTCATCAGGCTTGCCGTCCAACAGCAATTTGCCTTTGTCAATGATGATGACACGATGGCAAACGCGTTCCACGACGTCCAAAATATGGGAACTGTAAACGATGGTCTTGCCCTCGCGAGCCAGGGTCTGAATCAGGGTTTTAAAACCGACAGCGGCGTTGGCATCCAGCCCGTCGAGCGGCTCGTCGAAAAAAACGACCGGGCGGATTGTGCAAAAGCGCGGACGTAATGACGACTTTACGCCTCATACCTTTGGAATAGGCGCCGAGAAGCTTGTCCGTGAGCGTTTCAAAACTGAGGTCGAAAAAAGCGATGAATTGTTCGATCCGGGCGCGCGCCGCGTCGGCCGGAATGCCATAAAGCGCCGCGACCATCTCGAGATATTCAAGGCCAGTCAGCGATTCAAACACCGCGCCGGATTCGGGCACAAATCCGACGTGCCGCTTGACCTCGATGCATTCACGCTGCAAATCAAACCCGCAAATCGAGGCGCTCCCGCTGGTCGGTTCGATCATGCCCGTCAGCATTCGCAGCGTAGTGGATTTGCCCGCGCCGTTTGGCCCGAGAAAACCGACTATCTGTCCGCCAGGAATTTCGAACGAAAGGGAATCCACGGCCGTTTGCACGCCGAACCGCTTGGTCAACTGACAGACTGAGATCATAAGTGCCCTGCCCTTTTATGCCGGAAATCCGACGGCGAAGCGATTATAATCACAACCTCAATTTATAACCGCGACACGTCTTGAAACTGTTCTGTCGACGGTAGGGACGGCGCGCCGTCACCGCGCGTAAAGCGCGCGGAATCCCGCGTTGCGGGACGGTACAACGTCCTGCTACGCGTGTGCGCCGCTAAACGCGGCGCGGACAGCGTCCCGACACATCGGGATCCCTACCAAGAACAGTGTCAAGATGCGCCCATTAATCACCGTTCAACCGTTTTTCTGCTTCCTCATTCGTCAACTGTTCCTTCGCGCGCAGTGCGGCCATACCGACGACCGGCGGATAAGCGCGGTCTGATTTCATCCGCGGTTCGACATATTCAATTACTTCAAACAGCAATTGATTCGCAGCGTGCGTAGTCGAGGCCGGTCAGTTTGGAAATGTAACGCGTCGAGCGGTCAATCAATTTCAAATTGCTTGGCACGACCCAGATCATCGTGTTGCCCATGACACGCCCCAGGCGGACCATGGTGCAGGTCGAAAGCGCGTTCATGACCAGTTTCACTGCCACGCGCGTGACTCCGTCCAGAAGCAAGCCGGTTTGGGGCACGGGAACAAAGACAGATTTCGTCGCCGGCGGCGGATCGTTCAAGGCTGATGTGCCAAAATAAACCCACGCCGTTTTTGCGCCGGCCTTTTGCGCTGCCTCCAGTTGTGACCGGAAAAAACCATCTCGCGCCGCAATCGTCTGCTTTTCCGACTCGCCGCATTACAGCAACGGCGCAATCGCCGTTATTCAACTTGCGATAGGGCAAACCATCCAGGCCGATTTTGAAACGCATTAGCTCGGCGCGGCTGATTTTGCGAATGGTTTCCATCGTACGCGCGAAACTTTTCATCGCCGGCAAGGCCACGAACGTCTGCCTCGTTCCACTCGACGCAACGGGGCGCGCGTTTCAGGATCGACTTCCCAGGCCTGCGGTCGATTCCGCCTCCGGCAGAAACAAAAACGCCCACGATTCCGAAGCCGTTGTATCATCAAACTTGCGGAACGGCGGCGTGCAATAGGTCGGCGAGCGCTCAGTCGTGTCCGTCAAAACGTCAATGCCAAAGCGGTCGGCGAAATAATTGTTTTTGTGCCCGCTGCGATAAATGGATTCTTCGAGCGCGACAAGCTCGGCCAGTGGATTGAGCAGGTCCGGCGACATCAAATGTGGCATGGAGCTGTTCCAAGCCCGGACAGAAATTGGGAGGGAACGCGGCCGGCTGTCTGCCCCTGCCCATCAGTTCGCGCGCTGCCATTTCCAGGACCGTCAGCATGACGGCAAAGCTGGATGGACGTCGCCTGCATACGCGTCGAGCCGGTGATGGACATTGGCCCGGTCGTGAGATTGATTTTTTCAATGCGCGGCATCCTGAATCACTTCGCGGCTCCGCTCGACATGCTCGCACAGAATATCGTCGGGATTGTTGTAAACGAAATAAACCTTCGCGCCGGCCTCGACGCCCTGCCAGGCCGTTCCAATGACAAAGGACGTCTCGCCGCCTTCGGTGATCGCGAAGACCACGTCTTTGGACGAAACGCCCAGGTCGGCGATCTGACGCTTTACCAAACGCCGTGAAATCTTCAAATCCTTCGACGGATTTGATGAGGGCAAAATCGCCGCCGGCCATGACGCTGAACGTGCGGTTTTCAACGTCAGCCGGGCCGGTGCCTCGCCCCGACGGCGTTTGCCGCCGCCAGAAATCGCGCCAGACCGAATCCAGCAAAATGCTCAAGCGCCCGTCGAACCGCAGCCGGTAAAAAAAATCCGCCCGCCATTTTTCAGCGACTGCAAAACCGCCTCTTTGATTCCTTCGCGCTCTTCCGGATTTGACGAAGTCCCGAAATTTTCGCACGACATCACCGTCGGCCTCGAAACAGCAGCTTCAGCGCGGCGGCGATATCTGCCTTTGGCAACGTCGCTTAAATTGGCGGTGACCGGATGCGACGATTCGGTCACAAGCGCGCCGAGTTTGAATTGGCTGCTGATTTTCAAGAAATCATCAGAACGTTTTTGCGAAGTCAGACTCATTATTTTAAATGAACGAACATTGTTATTCTTTGTATGATTCAGGTGACAGGGTCTTCCGTCAAACACTGTTTTGGGCGGTATTGATTTGCGCGCGCAACAAATCGTGAAGCGTGACAATGCCCAGGCAGTTTCGGCCCGTCACACACCACGGCCATGCCGGTGGGCGATTCCAACAGCAGCGTTTGCAATTCGCGAATCGTCTGGCGCGGCTCGCAACGGATGGCGGGCGCAAGTTTGGGCAGTCCGTTTTTCAGCGATCGCCTCAGCCAGTTCAGCCCGCGAGGCAATGCCGGCAGGCTTGCCATTCTGCATCACCGGAAAATTTGCTAAATGTGATTCCTTAAGCATTTTTTCCACTTCCGCCGGCTCGAGGCTGTTCAAAATGACCGGCTGGAAATTGGCAATGGCTGAAACGGGCAGCTTTTGCCAGCTCTGCAAATCGCGGGGCGGCAGCAATTTCTCCAGCTTGTAACCGTCCTGTTCCAAAATGGCGTCATAAAAATTCACGCGAGCCATTCGGCGGCTGATGGCCTGGCTGATGAGCGCGCCGATCATCAGGACAGGAACCAGGGAAAATTCGTGGGTCATTTCAAACACGATGAGAATGCCCGTAACCGGCGCCCGCACCACCGCGCCCAAACAGGCGCTCATGCCCACGACCGCCAGCGTGACGGAATCGTCGCCGGGCATGGGCATCAGCCATTCCAAACAGGCCTGCGACCAGCAATCCGCTCATGCCGCCGAAAAAAAGCGTTGGCGAAAAAATCCCGCCGCAGCCGCCGAAGCCGTACGAAAAGATCGTCGCCAACAATTTTGCCACTAACAAAATGCCCGCGATTTCCCAACCCAAATGGTTGTCCCACGTCAGTTGATTATCGAGCCCCTTTGAAAGGTCGCCGTAGCCGAGGCCGAACACACCCAAATGCCCGGTCAGAAAAAAAGACCGAAACGCCAATGACCCATGCCAGCGCCGCGCCGATGGCCGGTTTAAGCCAGCCGGGAATTTTGTTCCAACGGCGCTGACGCGCCCGCAACTTCAAGGTCACTTTTTGAAAATAAATGCCCGCGACACTCGCCAGGCCGGCGGCCAATGGCGTCAGCATATAGGCCCGCCACGTGGGCGCTTCGATGTTTCGCATGGCAAACGCCGGCTGCCGGCCAATCAACCCGTGAACAATGAGCGCGCCGATGACCGAGGCGACCACGACGCTGCCCAGCAGGTTGCTGTTCAGGTCCTGGATGATTTCCTCCAATACAAAAGCCATCGCACTCAACGGCGCATTAAACGCCGCGGCCACCCCGACGGCTGCGCCGGACGCCGTGGCGCGCCGGCGATTTTGTTTGGCTTCGCCCGTCAGACCAGCCAGGGTCGACGCCAAACCGCTGGCAAGATGGACACTCGGGCCTTCGCGTCCCAGGCTGCCGCCGCCTCCGATGGCCAGCACACCCGCAACAAATTTGACCCAAACGGTACGCCATGAAATCACGCCAAAATCCTTCCAAAAAGCGGCCTTGGCCTGGGGAATACCGCTGCCGGCCGCTTCCGGACAAAATGAATTTAACAAAATGCCCGCGGCCAGCGCCGATCCGATCATGACGCCGAAACTGCCGAGCACAAACGTCAAATGCGACTGTGCCGCCAGCGGAATGAATGTATGGCTATAGAGAAAGGTAATCAGCCATTGGAATGCGACCACCGCCAATCCCGCCGCGACGCCGTACAGGCAAGTCTGCAATATATTCCGCGTATTCCTCGGCAACTTCGACAAGTACCCTGCTAGCCTTTGCACCGACATATCATTTCAATAATGTTGGGCGGATTCAAGTTTTGAATAGTGAAAGGCCGGATCTCGCGGATGAACGCAGATTTTTTGGACAGAATTAACAGAATTTACAGAATGACCGGATTTTTGATCGCAAGGCCAGGCAGATGAAATATAGGTAGGGGAACTTGCCCTATTTACAATCCGTACCTTGACCTCCGGCGTGGCTTCAGGTCTTCTGAGCAGATGACGGCCGAAAATCCTTCACCGGAAGCACCGCCGGACGCCGGCTCAGTGACGGAAGGAGGCCTCTACTACGGCTATAACATGACTAGAGTATGCGGTTATGCGGGACTGACTCCTTCAAGAGCCAATGGTGAATAGGAACAATCACGCGCAAGCACTGACGGCTGGAACAGCTACGATTGTTTTTGCTGCATATTTTATCGCACAACTCATCTTTTGGGCATAC
Organism: uncultured Verrucomicrobiae bacterium; assembly: GCA_963845665.1. GTDB lineage: Bacteria > Verrucomicrobiota > Verrucomicrobiia > Limisphaerales > UBA11358 > UBA11358. The sequence goes on along the minus strand of CAWJTA010000002.1, from coordinate 2,840,146 downwards.
CTCCAAACAATCGATCGCGCCTCTCTCGACTGGTCAGAGGATATTCTTTCCCCGATAATTGGGTGCCTCGTAATGGTGTTTTTAGCAATTATTCTGACCCCGGAGGATTTGAAAGAAGTCGGACCAGATGGCGCGGCTTGGGCAATAGGCCGCTGGCAGAACGTTTTAAAGGGTTTGGGGATCGGCTTTATTATTGGCGTGAGCAATCTCTTGTTGGAGGCTTTCAATCGCTCTGAACTGTCCCAAAAGGGGCAATTCATTGAGCCTTTTAGCCGGGTACTAGCTACGCCCGGTGAACAGCAGGCAATCGGATTTGTAGCCCTGGTGCTTTTGGGGCCGGCTGTTGAAGAAATGATGTTCCGGGGGATTCTGTACGGCGGTTACCGAAAGTCCTTCGGGCCTCTCTGGGCTGCATTAATTACAACGGGCACTTTTGTTGCGATACACTCTCCGTATTATATCCACTCTCTAAGTAGGATTGTTCCCTATATTGTAGGGTCGCTCGCGCTGTTATGGTGCCGTTTACATTGGAGGGCAATCGGGCCGGCAGTGGCAGCCCATAGCAGCATTAACATTGTCACAGTAGCCGTCCCCTCATTAATTTTGACATGTCAGCATGTCTTCTATGAATTGGGAGAGGCAGATTGCAAAGCCTCGAAGTTCAACCAAGCGATTTCAAACCTGACACGCGCCATCCAATTGGGCGATAGCTCACCAAATGTTTACATCTATCGAGGAAACGCTAAATATGAAGAAGGCGATTTGGACGGAGCAATTTCGGACTACAGCAAAGCGATTGAACTGAATCCAAGAGACAGCAAAGGTTTCTACGATCGCGGTCTCGCCAAACACAGAAAGGCGGACCTTGAAGGGGCGATCGCTGATTACGACAGAGCAATCGCGATTGACCCGGTAAAGTTCAAGGCCTATTACGATCGAGGCCTGGCAAGGGTTAGCGAAGGACAGCTAGAAGCGGCTGTGTCTGATTTTGACGCGGCGATTCAATTGAATCCGACAAATTCAATGTACTACAACGATCGAAGCTGGGCAGAGTTCTTAAAAGGTGATTTTGATTCTTCGATTACTGATGCGACGCGCTCAATTCAACTCAATCCCAACTTTGGCTACGCTTACGGGACACGGGGATGGGCGCGATATAAGGCTGGCGATGTCTCAGGCGCTATCGAAGATTGTAACCGGGCGACCCAGTTGTTCAAGCAAGGCTCAATCGCCTACCTCCATGACCAGGGACTGCTTGATTTTATTGCAAAAGATTACACAAACGCGATAACCGACTGGCAAAGTGCAATTGAACAGGAACCGGATCTAAAAAAAGAGCTTTTGCCATGGATTGAAAAGGCGCGGGAAAGCACGGGAGTGAAGGTCGCAAATCCATCCAACGGTGTGCACCAAACGGTTTCGCCACAAAAGCGTTGAGCAAGCGGTTGCCGATCAAGGTACCGCCACAAAGGGGTCACAAAGGGGTCAGAGATGCATTTTGACATATTTTTTGCGAAGCCCGTGGCAAAATCCGATCCCTCAGTAGCTTCGTACGAAATCCTCTTCCTGAATTCCTGCGTTCCTCATTTTTAATTTTCGCAAGCAGCACTACCACCGTCAGCGGCTATTCCAGAGCGCCATAAGAATTCAGCCTATACATTCTTTGCGGTCTTCGCGGCCTTAGCGTGGTGGCCGTGGGCAAACACTTCGCGCGAAACTCCGTTCTTATTCCATCCTGTTCATCCTGCTCGCGGCGCCGTAGCCTTGCGAAGGCGGGTTAATCCTGTCCAAGCAGGTCTGATCTTCGTTTCCCTTCGTCAATGGCAAAATCCTCGGATTTCCCAATAAAAACGCCATTTTGTCGTTTGAATTCGTGAAATTCGTGTCTCGTTTCCATTTTCCCTCCCATACACTTAAAATGTGTAAGCCCAGCAGCGCCGTCACGCGGAGCAGGATTTGTGGATTGTTGGATTTTTAGATGCGAGAACGGCCGCATGGTCATCTGTTGCCGTCAAAAATTCTGTCAATTCTGTTCATTCTGTCGAAACCTGGTTCGTTGCGCGTCCTCGCCGCCAAAATCTTCAGAATCTCCAATAAAACCGCACATTTCGACCCAAAAACAAATCTCGTTGCGCGTTGCGTTCCCTAGGGAAATAAAATGTGTACGAGGTCGTTTGGGGACTGGCGCGCGGCGAAGCCGCGTGCCTGGCGGAGCGGTAGCTCCGCCCTACCGGTCAGCTCACTTACCGGAGTGGCGACGGCTCGTCGCCGCGTTTCCCCTCCGGCGTAGGTTTGGCGATCACGCTTGCTGCCGCGCGCGGCTCTGTTCTTCGAAATCCGTCATCCCGCACCGCGGAAAGAATGCGCATCTCGTTCACACTCCCCAGCGCCAGAATCTTCAAAAACACCAATAAAACCAAAGATTTCGACCCAAAAACAAATCTCGTTCACACCTGCAAAACCTATGCAAATAAAATGTGCAGGGGTGGCCGGAACCGTGGCGGCGCGCCGGACTGGCTGGACTTGAGCAGACCAGCCAGCCAACTCAAAGCCCCCCGTTTCCTTAATACCAGGCTCTCTAGGGCTGATAAAACATTCGGAAAAAGACTGCTCCTCCGTTCAGCAGCGGGTAGTTGGTGGAAGTCACCGACGACGAACCTGGAATGGTAAACCAGTTCGTGCTTAAGCCAACGCTTAAACTGTTGGTTTGGACTTGAAGGCTCCAGCCCAGATAGTTGGTCGGCCAGTTCAAATTGACCCGGCTGCCGTCCGCGCTGACCAGGAGGTTCGTTGGAGTAGTGGGAATCGGAGTTCCGCTAATGGTCAGAATACCGGTCCTCGGGTCGAACACACCCGTAACGCCAACCGCCGGTAGAATGGTGACGCTGCTGAAATTGCCGCTCTCAGTCCCGGAGAAGCTGAACAACGGATATTGTTCCCCGCTGACAAGAGGAGTCACCCCTATATTGGTAACTACCAATGCGCCACCAAAGGTAATGTTGTTTACTCCAGTAACCATGTCGCCATTCGTAGTATCCGCGTCCACATCAGTAAGGGTGGCGCTGTTGGTCTGCAAAACGAGACTGCTGCGGATTTTGAAATTATTGATCCCAGGCAAGCCCAGGGCATCGAGGCCTACCCAAAGGTTGGCTCCGCTTTCGATGGTCGTGAGCGGACCATCAATCTGGCGGCCGTTTCCGGCCAGCGCCGCTCCCGGCCAAACAGTTACTGTGTTCGTTAGATACTGGGCAAAGCTGTTTGTGACATCATAACAGACGAAAGTTCCGTCCTCGACTATGGTTGGCCCCTGATAATAGGCGACGCTGATATTTTGGACCCCGGGACCTGTTTTGGTTATGTTAAAGTTATTGGCATTTGTCGTATAATTTATGTTCCCTGGATTTATCCCCTGGAGGTTGCTTACGATACAAATCGTATTTGCGGGAACGTCTATTGTCAGAGTGGGATAATTCGTGGTGTTGTTGGCAATGTAGCGAAAATCCTGGCCCTCCCCGGTTCCGGTAAGTCCGCCGATGGTCTCGTCAAATCCGCTCAAATACATATGGGCCGGATGGTTGGGTGTGCCTATATTAAGCACCGAGTTGGTGGGAAACACGTTGTCCGACCCGAAGAATAAACCTCCCCATGCCACATCTGTAATTCCCCGATAATACTGATTTGTCATGAGGGTTATGCTCGCTCCGTTGGTGATGCAAACACGGATTGCCGCGCCGAAAGGGTTATCCTGAATCCGCCCAGTGATGTTGTTGCTGCCACTGCTCACATAAAAGACATTCGTGCCGGAGACCGCGCTATTGGTTATCACGCCACTGCCTGATGACCATCCATTGATTTCCGTATCAATGCCATTCATGTCCAGCATCCCGTTGACTTGAACGTTGCCCGCCGCGGGACCAAATGGAATCGCTCCAGACGTGCCGACCACATAAGTGCCATTGCCGATGACGGTGTTGCCTGCATAGCTATTGGTTGTTTGAACTGTTATCAGGCCGGAGCCAAGTTTGCTGAAGCCATCACTGCCACTGATGCTGCCACCGCCGTTTTGGAACACGTAAGCGAGCGTATTATTGCTGATGGTCACTCCGGCCGGTGATTCCGCCGTCATAACATTGACTGTGGAGCTCGAAGCGGAGTCATCAAAAATAACTGGAGAACCGGCGGTGAACACCGATGGAGCCAGTGTCGCAGTGTTTATCCAATTGGCTGTGTTGGTGTCCCAGTTGTTATTTATCCGGCCCGTCCAGAGGAGCGGAATACTGGCCAATACCAAATCAATCGAAGAATTGGCGGTATTATTGGAGAGCGAGGCACTGACAAATCCCGTCGGCAGCGATCCTGCAATAAATGAATGATTGCCAAGCGTGCCGTCCTGAGATTGATATTGGATGAGCGGGAATTGGCCCGCTATAAAATCTGATCCAGTTACATTGACAACGCACTGGGCCGCTCCCGCCGATAAATTGGTGACATACATCAGGGGGGTCGTCTCCGATAACGCGTTTGTTCCCAGCGCCAGCGTATTTGTCACGAATTGTCCGGAGGTTGCAGCGTTCGTGAAAAACGCAGCATTCATTGTATAACCGGGAGATGTCTGGGTCACGGTCAGGACCGACCCATCAATCAGGGTAAAACCCGCTCCTCCGCCATTGCCACTGGCAAGGATGTTCAGCGGGCCCAGGATGAATCCTCCGCTAAATGTGTTTGTGCCCTGCAGGGTCAACGGCGCAATTCCGCCTCCGGTAACCGTTACCGTTCCAGGCGTCCCCGCCCACTCCGGTGCATTCGTCCAATCTTCAAGACTGCCTGGAACGATGATGTCGCGATTGGGGCTGCCGATAAGTGGGAAGCCGCCACCATTCGGTCCGATGTAAATATTCCGTGAGGCGGCAAGCGTTATCTTCGTGCCGGTATTCTGGCTGATCCCGCCGCCATCATCCAGAATGACGCAGTTATTTGTATTCCCAAGGCAGTTGTCTTGACTCAATTGAAATTTGCCCTGGTGGATGTAAATATTGCCAACGTAGGTGCAATTTGTCCCCTCTGAACCGCTCTCCTGAAAAAATAACGTGCCCGAGCCCCACTTTACAATATTCACACTCCCCGCGATAAGGAAACCATTCCCGCCGTCTCCAAATTCAATCTCTTCGTTATTGGTGATGTAGAATTTCCCGCTGGAGGCATCAAGGGTGATGGGTAGCGGTGTATTGCCTGAGTTGAAGTTATTAGTAAAAAGCGTCGTACCAGTCGTTCCGATAGTCGAAATCCCAGCGACCGTGATGGGATTGGTGATATTGATTGTTTGACCAGCCCCAGTAACAAAAAAGGCGAAATTATCCACGTCTGGCGCCGGCCAACTGACATGATTACCGCCGGAATTCTGCCACAAGTCGTTGTTAGTGCTCCAGATACCATTGCCACCGGTGTAGGTACCAGGGGGGTCACTGAAGTTGGTGTCCCAATAGTATGGCGTAATGGCGGACCGTCCAGCCAACGCAGCACCGAGCGTGAATGCAATTATGATAATTTTCGCTGCCTTCAACGTATGGCGATCTCGCTTTGATGCTTTAAAAATCAATGATATGCAGTCTATTTCAGACATTTACGATTACAAACATAAAGCCGGGATTTACCATATGGTGGCAGCGGTGCTTGCGCACGGCCACCATCCGCGGCTGGATTCCTCGCCGGGCCGTTTACACCCCCTGAATTCTCAAAACACCAATAAATACAAGGGTTTTTGCATAAAAGCAGCCTCGTTTACAGGTTTACTTTCTTACACAAAAAAAATGTGTGGGCGGCCGGTTTGCACCGCGGCCACCCGGAAGCGGCGAGGGTGGTGGTGGCGGATTGTGGGATAGTGGAACGGTTAGAGCGTGACGAAGAGCCACCCTCACCCCGGCCCTCTCCTTCGGGGAGAGGGGGAATTGTCGGCCGGCGGTTGGACATGCTGCGCGCTAAGCAAGGTCGAACGGTTATGGCGCGAATGAGTCAGAGCGGACTTATGTCCGCTGCTACGCAAAGAGGGTTTGCAGGCGCGGTCTGAAGAGGATGAGGATGATGACGAGAATGAGGATGATTTAGACAATGTTTTACAATCCACAGCTTGACCTTCTTTTTGACTTCGGGTCTTCTGGAAACATGAGCGCTGAGAATACTTCGCCGGACGAGGCCCTGGAAGCGTTGAGGGAAGCGTTGCGCGTTTCGCCCAATAATATCGCGTTGCGGCAGCATTTTGCCGAGACGTTGCTGGGACGCGGGCGCGCGGAGGAGGCGGAAAAGGAATTTCGCGAGGCGCTGGGTTTGGCGCCGAATAGCACGTCGCTGAAGCTCGGGTTGGCCCGGGCTTTTCATCAACAGGGCAAACACAGCCACGCTTTGGTGATTGTTGAAGATTTGACCAAAAGCCCCAGTGCGCCCGCCCGCGCTTTCCTGCTCCACGCGCGATTGCTGGCGGGGTATTGGTGAAATCGAGCGAGCGATCCAGGAATATCGGCGCGCGGTCGAATTGGATAAATCGGTCGCGGATGCCGAATTTGCCTCCCGGCTGGGAATCGACGCGGACGAACGCGAGAGCGAGGTCGTCGAGGGCAAAGTCCGCGCGTCCTGGCAAGAGGAACCGGAAGAGGCGGAACGGGAAGTTGAACGGCCGAAAATCACGTTCAAAGACGTGGGCGGAATGGAAAAGGTGAAGGAGGAGATCCGGCTCAAAATCATCCATCCACTGACACACGCCGAACTTTACAAGGCTTACGGAAAACCCATTGGCGGGGGCATTTTGATGTATGGACCGCCGGGATGCGGCAAAACGTATTTGGCGCGCGCGACGGCCGGGGAAATCAAGGCGGGATTCATCGCGGTGGGGATTAACGACGTTCTGGACATGTGGATCGGCCGCAGCGAGCGGAATCTGCACAGCTTGTTCGAGCAGGCCCGCGATCATAAACCGTGCGTGCTGTTTTTCGATGAAGTGGATGCCCTGGGCGCCAGCCGCAGCGATATGCGCCATCACGCGGGACGCCAGTTAATCAATCAATTTTTGTCCGAGATGGACGGCGTCCAATATTCAAATGAGGGTGTGCTGATTCTGGCGGCGACGAATGCGCCCTGGCATTTGGATCCGGCGTTCCGGCGCCCCGGGCGATTTGATCGCATCCTCTTCGTGCCGCCTCCGGACACGGCGGCGCGCGCGAGCATCCTTCGACTGTTATGCAAGGGTAAACCGGTGTCGGAAATTGATTACGATCACGTGGCAAAAAAATGCGACCATTTTTCCGGCGCGGATTTGAAGGCGGTCGTGGACATCGCGGTGGAGCGGAAGCTCCAGGACGCGATGAAAACCGGCACGCCGGCTCCGCTGACGACCAGGGACCTCACGGCCGCGGCCGCGTCTCAGAAGTCGACAACGAAGGAATGGTTTGCGACGGCGCGCAATTATGCGTTGTATTCGAACCAGGGCGGAATTTACGACGACATCCTGCAACACCTGAAACTCTGAGCAGGCGGCACGAACGGGCGATTTTGGTAGGGACGGCCCGCAACGCAAGTGGCGCTGCCACCGCCGTCACCGCCCGTAAAGCGGGCGGAAGATGCGCTGTTGAACGTCCAACGACGCTCGTTGCGCCGCTGCACGCGGCGCGGACAGCGGTGGCAGCGCCACTTGCCAAGCGCGCCGTCCCTACCAATTAAAACAGATTTACATGAATCCAAATTTTGAACGGGCGATTTTACTATTCCAACAATCGCGCTTTGAACTGGCGGAACAGGAATTGCGGCAAGTATTGGCCGCTGAACCTGACGACGCCTACGCGCACTCTTTGCTGGCGTTGTGCCTCGTAAATCGCGAGCAATTTCAGGAAGCGACACAGGAAGCGCAGCAGGCGGTCCATCTTCAGCCGGACTTTCCCTACGCGCATTACGCTCTGGCATCAATTTGGCGCAGGCGCAATTACGACAAGCAGGCGCTCGCGGCGATTCAGGAGGCGTTGCGGCTGGATTCGTCAGAGACAAGTTATTTTGCCTTGCTGGCGCAAATCCACCTGGACGAAGCGCGATGGCGCGAAGCGTTGGAAGCAGCTGAGCGGGGTCTGCAATTGGACGCCGAGGACGTGACCTGTACGAATTTGCGGGCGATCGCGCTGGTCAAACTTGGCCGAAGATCCGAAGCGGGCGCAACGATCGACGCGGCATTGCGGCGCAATCCGGACAACGCCGTGACCCATGCGAACCAGGGCTGGACATTGCTGGATAAAGGCCAGCCGAAAGAGGCGCTGGAACATTTTCGAGAAGCCCTGCGGCTGGACCCAACAAATGAATGGGCGCGCCGGGGAATTATCGAGGCGCTTAAAGCGCGTCATTTTATTTATGCGCTCATGCTGCGGTATTTTCTGTTCATGTCCAAATTCAGCAGGCAGGGACAATGGGGCATTATTTTGGGGGCCTATTTCGGAAACCAGGTGTTGCGGGCCATCGCCGCGAACAATCCTGCGCTCGCGCCGTGGGTGTTGCCGCTGCGTATTCTCTACGTCGCCTTTGCAATCATGACGTGGATTGCCAGCCCGTTATTCAATTTGCTTTTGCGGCTGAACAAGTTTGGAAGGATGGTTTTATCGCAGGAACAAATTGTGGCGAGCAACTGGATTGGATTGACCCTGCTCGCGGCGCTGATTTCATCGGCAGGATGCTTTGTCTATGGTTTTAAGCCGCCGTGGCTTTATGCGGCGTTGTTATTCGGCCTTTTGCTTTTGCCGGTCGCAGGGACATTCCGATGCCCCGCCGGGACCACACGCATGATGATGGCCGGTTATACGATCATCATCGCGGGGCTGGGCATCCTGGGGATTACCATGTCCATATTTCCCGGCCACGACCAGGATCCTGACCCATCGGGCGGGCCGGGTGCGAGCCTGTTTTATCTCGCCCTCCTGGGCGCTGCTTTGTCGGGATGGGTGGTGAACATTGTCATTTCGCAGAGACAGAGGAGGTAGAACCTCTCCATGAACCGTCGTTCGGATGGGCGCATGCGAATCGTTCCGCCCGCTTTACGGGCGGTGACGGCGCAGCGCGCCGTCCCTACCACCTTCGGTGCACCGACTGGACCCCGTGATTTGGGGAATCGTTGAAACGCCCCGAGAACCCTCGCCTTCCCTGACTCCGTCCCCAGCTCACCGGTTAGCACCGGGGCTCCCATTGGGAGCGGAGAGGGAATGGCAGCCGCGTACTTTCGGTCATTCAGACAGCAATCAGCAGTCACCGATTCAATTGGATTAGCGATTTTTGGGCTCAAATCGGCATCGCAACTGCTTTCCAGCCAACCGAATTATCCGGGTTTTAGCAACTTATTATCCATTATGAGCGCCATTTTTGCCGGAATTTTATTGGGTTGTATCGCGTGGTTCCTTGTCCGTTACCTGGCCGCCGGGCTTTACACGGTGAATCAGAGTGAACGCGCGGTCAAAACGAGCTTTGGCCGGGCTGAACGAGTCGGCACGGCCACGACGCTGGACGATCCGGTTTCGGCGGGGATGAGCGCCGAGGAACAGGAACGGTACGTGTATCCGCAGGTGCGGGTGATTCAGCCGGGCGGCCCGTATTTCAAATGGCCATGGGAAAAAGTTCATAAAGTTTCCGTCGCGACCCAGACGATGAACATGGCGTACGATCCGGAGAGTCCCCAGGCCAATTACCAGGGCACCACGCTGGAGGCTGTTACAAAGGACCAGCTCAACACCGGTTTAAAGGGACAAATCCGCTGGCGGGTTTCCGATCGGAATCTGTACGCGTATTTGTTTGGCATTAAACGTCCGATTATCCACGTCATGGCTTATTTCGTTTCAGTATTGCGCGAGCGAATCGCGAATTTTGAAGCGCAGGCGCCGGCGACGGCCGGCGACGACGTCCACAATGTCGCGGCCACCGCGGTGACGGGAATTTCGATTAACGATTTGCGCAAAAACCTAAACGATCTCAACGATCACATGAACCGCGAATGCGCCGTTTCGGGTGGACGCTACGGCATCGTGCTGGATGCTTCGCTCATCACGGGAATTGATCCCCCGCCGGACGTGGAGTCGGCGCTGGCGGCGATCAATACGGCCTACAATGAAGTTTCATCAGATATCAGCCTGGCACAGGCGGCGGCGGACCAGAAAATTGTGCAGTCCAGACGCGCCGTGGAAATCGAAACACTCAAGGCGCAGGCCGAGGTTCAGCCGCTGACCGCGCTTGCCGCGCAATTGAGCGACCTCAAGAAGAGCGGGCCGGGCGCGCTCGATTCGTACATTCGCAACGTCCGACTGCAGTTATACAAAGAGGCCAAAACCGTCATCATGGAGGCGAGCCATGAGTAATATTCCGGCATTCGTCGTGTTTTTAATTTCCCTGGGCGCGACATTTTTTGGCCTGCTCATGTTATTTCCGATTTTATTTGGTCTGGCGCGTTTCCTTGGGCTTTACACTATCGTTGAAGAGCGGCAGTGCAAAGTGTACGTGCTCTTCGGACGCGTCATCGCGGTGATTGACGAACCTGGGCTGCATCTGCTGATCTTCAAAATTGGGATCAACGCGTTGCTCGTCCATTTTGTGGGCAAATGTCACATGCTGGATTTGCGACTGGACCAGGAATATCTGCGCAGTACGCCGGTCAATTCCGAGGAGGGAGCGCCCATGGGCATTGGCGTCTGGTATGAAATGTTCATTAGCGATCCACAGGCCTTTCTTTTCAAAAACACCGACCCACGCGGTTCGCTGGAGGCGAACGTCGGGAACGCGACCGTGCATTGCCTGAGCAATTTGAAACTGGCCGAGATGTTGCAAAATCGCCACGCCATGAGCCAGACCGTGCGCGACGAGGTATCGCGGCAATCACAGGAATGGGGTTACAGCCTCGGTTCCACTTATGTTCGTAAAGTGCATTTTCGCGACACGGCGATGATCAAGCAAATCGAGGAAAAAGTGGTTAATCGCCTGCGTCAGGTGACCGCTGCCATCAAGCAGGATGGTTCGAACCAGGTGAACATCATCACCAGCACCGCTGAACAAAAGGCATCCATCGAATTTGCCCGGGCCGCAGCCATGCGGCCCCAGATCGTCGGCGCCGCGCTGCAAAGCATTTCGCAAGACCCCGAGATTTCCGGCGCCCTGTTTCAGGCGCTGGAAACGCAGAACATCATCGACGGCGAAGCGTCGATCACGCTGATTCCCAAAGATTCGAGGTTTTTAGGGGAGTTGGTGGCGAGCCGGGCACCGGGAGGCGTTGAAACGTTGAAACGTTAAAAGGTTGAAACGTTGAAGCGGTTGCGATTAAGCGACATACGTTCGAATCCGGACCTGAGCGGTAGGGAGGGCGCGCATGGCAAGTGGCGCAGCCACCGGCGCAACGAGCGTGATCGGACGTTGAACAGCGCATATACCGCCCGCCTTACGGGCGGTGACGGCGGTGGCAGCGCCACTTGCGAAGAGCGCCGTCCCTACCACCAGATGACCCAAACAGGCCATCCCTAAAGGTTCCATTTTGTGATTGCCGTAAAGGCCATGCTATGCCTAAGCTGTCCGTCTGATTTCAAATTGGCGCGATTAATTTTTTAACAGTAAAATGGACCCGAAAGCAACGAGCGCAAATGCGGAATATGATTGGGCCAAGTATCTGCATTGCATGGAAGGCACGCCGGAAGTGGAATCGCTCCCGGTTTCCAAACCGACGGTTATTTCACCCATCCCGGGCCTGATGCTGTGCCTGGTCCTGACCGTTGTTTCCTACTGGGCTGCCTACTTGAAGGTGTGGCCGTTTTTGATCAATGGCCATCCGACATTTGAGCCGGTGATGGTTGGAATCATTCTGGGAATGCTCGTCGGTAATTGCCTGCCGGTGTCAAAACAGTTTCAACCGGGCGTCAAATTTTCAGTCAAAAAATTACTGCCTCTGGGCATCATTTTGCTCGGTGCGCGGCTGGACTTCCGGGAAATTGTCAAACTGGGCGGCGTGGGCGTGGCCATGAGTTGTCTTGAAGTCGTTTTGGCGCTAATCCTCATGATTTTTTTAACGCGGTGGCTGAAACTATCCGGGAAGCTGGGAACTTCCTGGGCATCGGCACGGCGATTTGTGGAGGCACGGCCATCGTCGCAGCCGCGCCGGTCATTGAGGCGGAAGAGGCGGAAGTCGTTTTCGGCGTGGCCACGGTCACTTTGCTGGGGCTTATTGGGATGTTTCTGTTGCCGGTACTGGGCCATTGGCTGGCGCTGTCAGACAAGGCATTTGGCATCTGGGCGGGTTTGGCCATTCATCAATTGCCGCAGGTGGTGGCCGCCGGATTCGCCTACAGCCCGGGAGCCGGCGAGCAGGCCACCGTCGTGAAACTCGCGCGCATTTGTCTCCTGGCACCGATCGTCTTTATCGTCGGCTTCATCTATGCGCGGCAATAAAGCCAAAACAACATGAAGCCGTCCGTCATGGGAGAATTAATTACTGGTCAATGTTCCCCAAATTTGTGCTTGGATTCCTGGCGTTGGCGTTCCTGCGCACCAAAGGCTGGCTGCCGGATGTTTCGGTCCACTTTCCCGACCAGGTCGCCGCGGCGGCCACAGCCGGACAACCAATACCACCTGCCGGTCATTGCCCAGGCGTGTTCCGGTTATTGTATCGTGATGAGCATGGCAGGGGTTGGGCTGGAAACCAAATTTAAGGCCATGAAACAAACCGGATTGCGGCCGCTGGTGGCGGCCGCTATCAGCGCTTTGGTCATTGCGGGGGTTATTTTAGGATTGATCAAGTTCCTGAAAATCACATAAAATTTTTTAATATCATTATTTTTCAATGCAAAATAAATCGTCACCCTCTACAAAAAAGAAAACATCCATGATCGAATTCTTAATGCACGAAGACAAAGACAACGTCGGCGTGGCCGTCGTTGATATTAAGGCCGGGACCGCGGTTTCCGGACGCTCATTGCACGGCAAAAGCAAACCCAAAGTCAAAGTCTCCATGGACATTCCCCTGGGCCATAAAATAGCTCTGCAGGATTTCAAGCCCGGCGACACTGTCATCAAATACGGCGAAGACATCGGCAAAGTCGTGGCCGCGATCAAAAAAGGCGAGCACGTTCACGTTCACAATGTCAAAACCAAGCGCTGGTAAACGAATTCTGAATTTTTATGAAAATCCCCACATTTAAAGGTTATCGCCGCGAAAACGGGCGCGTCGGCATCCGCAATCACGTTATCATTCTGCCCGTGGATGACATTTCCAATGCCGCGTGCGAAGCAGTGGCCAATAATATCAAGGGCACCCTCGCCCTGCCCCACGCCTATGGGCGCCTGCAATTCGGAGAGGACCTCGAACTGTTCTTTCGCACGATGATCGGCACAGGCGCGAACCCCAACGTCGCGGCCGTCGTAGTCATCGGCATTGAGCCGGGCTGGACCCAACGCATCGTGGATGGCATCGCCAAAACCGGAAAACCGGTCGCCGGATTTTCCATCGAGCGCCATGGCGACATTCAGACCATCGCCGACGCCTCGCGCAAGGCCAAGGAATATCCTGCAATGGGCCAGCGAGCTGGAACGGAGAGAGTGCAAATTCAACGAGCTGTATATTTCAGTCAAGTGCGGAGAGTCGGACACGACCACCGGTCTTTCATCCTGCCCAACGGTCGGCAATGTGATTGATAAAGTCCTGCGAGATGGGCGGCACGGCTTCGTTCGGCGAAACTTCCGAACTGACCGGCGGCGAACACATCGTCAAAGCCAAAGCGGCCAACGCCAAAGTGGCCGAAGCTTTCACGGCCATGTTCCAGGATTACACCGACATGATCTTCAAAGAAAAGACCGATGACCTTTCCGAATCGCAGCCGACGAAGGGCAACATTCGTGGAGGTTTGACGACGATTGAAGAAAAGGCCTTGGGCAACATCGAGAAACTCGGCCGCAAGACCAAATTCGTCGGCTGTCTTAAACCCGCCGAAGCGCCCAAGGGCAAGGGCCTTTGGTTCATGGACACTTCATCGGCCGCCGGGGAAGCCGTCACGTTGTGGGCGGCGTCGGGCGCTGTGGTCCATTTATTCCCGACCGGCCAGGGCAACATCATTGGCAACCCGATTGAACCGGTCATCAAAATCTCGGGCAATCCCCTCACCTGCTCCACCATGAGCGAGCACATTGACCAGGACGTTTCAGCGATCCTGCGCGGCGAAATGACCGTGGACGAAGCCGGCGACGGACTGATCGAATTGATCCTGCGCACCGCCAACGGCCGCCTCACGGATGCCGAAGCGCTCGGACACCGCGAATTCGTAATGACTAAACTCTATCGAAGCGCCTAGCAAAATGGATTGTTGGAGTGCTTGCGCACGGCCACCATGGATTGATGGATCGTTGGGTGCCACGCGCATCCAACTCCATCGATCCAAATATCCAATAATCCGCTAATCCAATTATCGATGTCTGACCGTCTTAATTCTGAATTGGTAAAAAGTCTCGCTACGGCGATTGCCGTGAAGGCCGGCGTTCGCAAGGCGGACGCGGCAATTTTGGCCGATGCCCTTGTAGATGCCGATATTCACGGCGTATCTACCCATGGCATTTCGCGACTGAACATCTACATCCGCCGCATTCAAAAAGGGCTCATTGATCCGAAGGCGAAACTGGTTATCGAGCGCCGCCGGGGCGCGGCGATGGCGGTGGACGCCGGAAATGGACTGGGGCAGGTTCAAGCCGTCAAAACGCTGGAAAAATTGGTTCCCAAAGCCAAACGGAACGGCATTGCGGCGGCGACCATTCGGAATTCGCAACATTTCGGGGCGCTTTCCTATTACTGCAATCTTGCGGCCAAACAGGATATGATTTTGTTTGCCACGACCGGTTGCGAGCCGGCCATGTCACCGGAAGGCGCGTGCCAGGCATTCTTCGGGACAAACCCAATCGCCGCATCGTTCCCCACGGGCAAGGGATGGCCGGTCAAAATTGACCTGGCGACCTCCATCGTCGCGCGCGGCAATATCATCGCCGCCCAAAAACGCGGTCAACCGATCCCCGCGGGCTGGGCGCTGACGCCCGATGGCGAACCCACAACTGACGCCGCGGCGGCCCTGGCGGGCACCGTTCTGACCATGGCGGGCCATAAAGGTTATGCCCTCGCATTGATGGTGGAGATTTTTTCGAGCGTTTTATCCGGCGCGGCCGTCGGCCCCGCCATCGGTTCCATGTACAAAAACATGGACCGCAAACAGGACGTGGGCCATTTCTTTTTCCTGCTGGATATCAGCGCGTTCATGGATGTGGGCGAATTCAAACGCCGTTTGGACAAAGCGATTGATGAAATCAAATCCTGCCGCAAACGGCCCGGCGTGGAGGAAATTCTAGTCCCCGGCGAACGGTCGCACCAAAAGGCCCGGAAAAACACGGCTGAAGGGATTGTTATCGACGAAGCGACACGGAAGGAATTGAAGGCACTTTGCGAGGAATTGCGAGTTAGGTACACACTGGAAGATTCCGTGGGTCATCAGACGTTAACCAGTTAACGCGCATGTACGATTTTCGAAAAAGTGAAATTGATCGGGCCGCGAGTCCAGCAGAGCAAGATGCCGCAGATCAGATTCGCGCTATCGCGCGGCTTCGCAAAGTGCGGCAGGATCTCCGTGACATTTACCCAGGGCGGCGCGCTCCCAGAGTCGCGCTTGCCCTGGGCTATTATCGGTCGCCCTTACAGGGCTTCAATTTGCGGCTTCGCCGGCAAACGGGATGTTTGGGAACGGTTCGAAGAGATTGCTAAACAATGATACTTATCACAGAAAATATTGGCGGGCGTTGGATTGACGAGCTCAAATCCAAACACGAAGTCCATGTTGATGCCACGTTGTGGAAATCGCCTGATAAAATAAAAGCTTTGCTGCCGAAATGCCGTGCACTGATTGTCCGCAATCAAACGAAAGTAAATGCGGATTTGCTTTCCGCAGCTGAAAAATTGGAAGTAATTGGCCGCGCCGGGGCCGGGCTCGATAATATCGAGCTGCCTGCGGCAACTGCCAAAGGCATCGTCGTGGCCAGCACGCCAGATCAAAATTCCATTTCTGTGGCTGAACTGACGCTGGCGATGATGCTGGCGCTGGCGCGGAAAGTTTTTTCCGCGAACCAGCACGCGCACACCAACGGCTGGGAACGCCAGCGCTTCATGGGCAGCGAGCTCTACGGCAAAAATTTTGGCGTCATCGGCCTGGGCCGCATTGGATTTCTAACAGCCGTACGCGCGCGGGCTCTGGGCATGAACATTCTCGCCCACGATAATTACATCAGCCCCGACGCTGTGGCCGTGGCCGAAACCCATGCCGAATTGCTGGACCTGAATGCCCTTCTCTCCCGGGCAGATTTTGTTTCCTGCCATATCCCGCTGAACCCTGAAACCAGGAATTTTTTCAATTACGAAAAATTTTCCCGGATGAAATCCACTGCGTTCTTTCTGAATTTGGCTCGGGGCGAAGTGGTGGATGAAGGAGGCCTTTTGCAGGCGCTCAAGGAATCGAAAATCGCCGGAGCCGGACTGGACGTGCGCGAGCAGGAACCGCCCGCATCAACACCCTTTGCCGGCATGGAAAACGTTATTTTAACGCCTCACATCGCGGCTTTCACACGCGAGGCGCAGGAACGCGTCATCGCCGCCGTATGCCAGGACGTCGCCGCCGTTCTCGGCGGTGGCGCTGCAAAGAATTTTGTTAACTTTCCGAAACCAAAACGCAACTAACATTTATTCCCGAACCAAAAAAGCACCAAAATTATGAAGTTGTTCATTGATACAGCCGACGTTGCCCAAATCAAGGAAGCCTATTCCTGGGGCATCGTTGATGGCGTCACCACCAACCCCACGCACGTCGCCAAAACCGGCCGCAAACCGGCTGAAGTTTATAAGGAAATCTGCTCAATCGTTGATGGCCCGATCAGCCTCGAAACGATTGGCCTGACCGCTGAGGAAATTCTGGCCGAAGGGCGCGAACTCGCAAAAATTCACAAGAACGCGGTCATCAAAGTCGTCAACACGCGTGAAGGATTGAAAGCCGTCAAACAATTCACCAAAGAAGGCACCAAAACCAACGTGACGGTCACATTTTCGCCGTTACAGGCGCTCCTCGCCGCCAAGGTTGGCGCCGGTTACATTAGCCCGTTCGTTGGCCGCCTGGACGCCATTGGCCACATCGGCATGGACCTTGTTCGCCAAATTAAAACCATTTACGGGCACTACGGTTACAAGACCGAAATCATCGTCGCTGCCGTGCGGCATCCGCTCCACGTGCTCGAAGCAGGCCTGGCCGGCGCCGAAATTTGCACTATGAGCTTCGACGTGATGAAACTGCTCTACGATCATCCTCTTACCGACATCGGCATCGAGATGTTTTTGAACGACTGGAAAAAAGTGCCGAAGCAGTAACACGATGGGATCTGGACACAAATTATTGCGTGTTAAATCGTAAAATTCGTGTCTAATTTTGGTGTATGAAAACGTATCCTCTTTATTTAAACGGCCAATTTGTTACGACGCAAAGGACCATTCGCGTGGTCAATCCCGCGACCACCGAGGTCTTTGCTGAGGTGTGCGCCGTTGACCGCGCCGCGGTAGCGCGGGCCGTTGCGGACGCCCACACGGCGTTCCCGGCCTGGCGCGCCCTGACCGGCAAGGCGCGCGGCGAGTTTCTGAACAAAATCGCCAATGAACTGGAACGGCGGCGCGATGAATTCGCGCGCATCATCACCATGGAAAACGGCAAGCCGCTGGCCCAGAGTGTGGGCGAAATGAACATGTCAGTGGACCATCTCCGCTGGTTTGCCGAGGAGGCGCGCCGCTCCTACGGCCGCATCATCCCCCACCAAACCGATGGCAAACGCAACATGGCCATCAAAACACCCATGGGCGTCGTCGCCGCCATCAGTCCGTGGAATTTTCCGTTAGTGCTGGCCTTGCGCAAATTCGCGCCCGCGCTGGCTGCCGGAAACACGGTCATACTGAAACCCGCGAGCGCCACGCCTGTTTGCGCGGCCATGTTTGCCGAATGTGTGGACGCGGCAAAATTGCCCAAAGGCGTTTTCCAACTCGTGGCCGGTTCGGCCCGCGAAATCGCGCAGGAATTTTTGGACAACCCGCTCTGCCGTAAAATCACATTCACTGGCTCGACTGAAGTTGGCCAAGCTCTTATCCAGGGCGCGGCCAAAGGAGTCAAACCCCTCTCGCTTGAGTTGGGCGGGCACGCCCCGGTTTTGGTCTTCGACGACGCAGATTTAGATGTGGCCGTTGAAGGTACGATGATCACAAAATTCCGGAACAACGGCCAGTCGTGCATCGCCTCAAACCGCATCTATGTCCAGCGCGGTATTTACGATAAATTCCTCGAAAAATTCGTCGCTCAGGCGCGTGCGATGAAGACCAGCGACGGCCTCGAAGACGGCGTCATGGTCGGTCCGCTCATCAACGAGGAAGGCCTGAAAAAAGCGCTCGAGCACATCGAAGACGCCGTCAAACGCGGCGCTCGATTGCTTTGCGGCGGAAAACGCATCGATCGCAAAGGCTATTTCCTTGAACCGACCGTCCTGGCGGACGTGCCGGCTGAGGCGCTCTGCATGTCTGAGGAAACGTTCGCTCCCGTCGCTGTGATTTGCCCGTTTGATTCTGAATCCGAAGGCATTGAACGCGCGAACAATTCGAAATATGGCCTGGCGGCCTACGGCTTCACCCGCGACCTCAAGCGCGCGTTCCGTCTGATGGAATTGCTCGAAGCGGGAACCATCGGAATCAATGACGGTGTTCCCACCACCAGTCAATCCCCCTTTGGCGGCACGAAACAAAGCGGTTGGGGACGCGAACTGGGCATCGAAGGCATGGACGCATTTCTGGAAACCAAGCACGTTTCATTCGGACTTGGAATATGATCGCCCCGCGAGTAGCGCATCCCGCTTTGCGGGATAAACCTGCTGTGCCGCCGATTTCCAAATCGGCAGAACGAACGTACGGTGTCGGAAGATGTCCAGTTTTGTCCCGCGTTGCGGGGTGCGCTACGGCCAGGTCGCGATAGCCGCGCCTGAATTTGATTCCGCATACAATTTAAAAATACAAAATGTCCAACTCCAATAACTCTATCAAACTCGGCGTCCTGTTTCTCGGCCGCCGTCGCCCCGGCTTCGACATGGACTGGGGTAAACAAATGGAAGAACGCGTCCGGCAAAGTCTAAAGCGTTTGACCTTTTCCATTTTCGAACCGTCTGAAAAGGCCATCGATGACGCCTCGTTGCGCCGTTGCATGGCCTCCTGCGAAGAGCAAAAGGTGGACGCCATCGTCCTGCTGCAAGCCACGATGGGCGATGGACGCCTGGCGCCCACCCTCGCCCAGCTTTGGCCGCATCCGCTCATCCTGTGGGCCACGCCGGAAAATCAACAGGGCGACATGATCAGTTCCTGTTCGCTCGTCGGTGTCCATTGTTGGGCTTCCGTCCTACGGCAGATGGGCCATCCGTTCGAACTTGTTTACGGCGACCCTGAGCAGGGAGAAACGCAGCGCCGATTTTCAGAAGCCGTCCGTCTTGCGGCCACCGTACGTCGCTTCAAGACCCTGCGCGTCGGGGTCATCGGCGGCCAGGCCCCCGGTTATTTCGCCATGAGCGCTGATCCGTTCACCGTTCATCGCGGAACTGGCGCACAGGTCCAGACGTACAGTCTGATCGAATTTTCGAACGTCGTGAACGAAATTTCCGCTGACGCCGTCAACGCCGACGTGGCGAAGGTCAAAGCTCTAAAATATCCGCACAAGGACACCACGGACGAGGACCTGCCCATGGCATCGCGTTTGTACCTGGCCATGAAGTCTTTTTTTGAGACCGAAAACCTGGACACGCTAACGGTTCGCGAATGGCCGGAAATGCCCAACGTCTTCGGACAATGGCCTTATATGGGCGCCGCGCGCCTGGCCGATGAAGGCCGCGCCATCGGCATCGAAGGCGACGCCGACGGCTCATTGTGCGCGTGGATTGTCGAATATCTTGGCCTGGGCCGCTGCTATCTGTCCGATTGGCTGGAGCACGATCAGCACACCATCACCTTGTGGCACGGCGGCGCCGCCCCGATGTCCATGTGCGAACCCGTCGGCACACCGGGTGGCCCGCGTATCGCCCGCCATTTCAACATCAAAAAGCCGGCCTGCATCGAAGCCACAATCCGCGCCGGCATGCCCATCACGGTGTATCGTTTCTGGCGTTGCGATGGCAAATATATTTTCAGCGCGCGCGAAGGCGAGACGATCAAACCCAAACGACATTTGATGATGACCAATGCGCTGGCAAAAATGAATTGCGATCCCCGCGAATGGTTTGAGGAGCTTTGTCACGCGGGCATGCCCCACCACGTCGCCGTGGTTGAAGGCCATCACACGGCGTTCTTGAAACGCCTCGCGCGAGTGATGGGGATGCAGATTATTTAGTCCATGGACACGCGAACCGCCATCGACATCGGCCTGCTGATTTACGCAGGCCTGATGCTGGCGGTTTCGTCGTATTGGATGTTCAAGGTCAAAAAGCCCGCCGATTATCTCGTAGGCGGGCGCAGCCTTCCATTCTGGGTGCTGACCGGAAATATCACCGCCGGGTGCATCGGCACAGGCGTAATCATTGGCGGCTCAGGTCTGGCTTATCTGCATGGCTGGGCAGGCAGCGCATGGCCCGTCGCGCTGGGTGTCGGCACGGCGCTGGCCGGACTGCTTTTCGCCGTGATGCGCCGATACCAATTCATGACCATCGTTGAGGAAGTGGCATCCTATTACGAGGGCAAGCGCGTAGTCATCGAATTTACGAACATCACATTGTGGGCGTCCCAATTCGGCTGGCTTACCGCCCAAATCATCGGCGGCTCGAAAGTATTGGCCGCGGCGACGGGGATGTCCAATGAGGCGTCCGTGATCATCACCGGCATTATCATCGCCAGCATTGCCATCCCCGGCGGGTTCAAAAGCGTTGTTTACACCGATTTCGTCCAGGCATTCATTCTTGTCTCGGGATTTGTCTGTGTCACCGTAATGGCTCTTCACCACAACGGCGGCCTGGCCGGGCTGCGACAGAACGTTCCCGCGTCTTATTTTTCGATCTTTGGCGTGGACTCCTATCCACAGTACGGCACCTGGGCGGTTGGCGGGATGATCCTGACTTTGGTCTTCAGCGTCATTGCCGATCCCGGCCGGCGGATGAGCATGTTCGGGGCGGAAACCGAGCGCGGCGCGCGTTGGTCCATGGTTTGTGCCGGGCTCATTGTTATTGCATTTTCCGTGCTCATCGGCATCACGGGCATGTATGCCCATCAATTAAATCCTAATATAGATCCTAAAGACGCCGATAAAGCGCTGCTCTGGCTGGTCATGCACGTTCTTCCCGCATGGCTGGCGGCATTCGTTGTCATCGCCGCCGCGTCCGGCATTTTTTCATGCGCCAACGGCAACGCGATGGCCATCAGTACATTCTTTGTAAGACATATCTATCCGCTGGCCACCGGCGGCAAGTACCCTCGCCGCCCCTTATTCGCCGCCCGGATCCTCCTGGTCTGCGCGTTTGTTATCTGCACATCGGTCGCCCTTCGTTCGGGAACCATTGTCAGCACTGTCACAAGCTTTCTGCCCATCACTATGAGCGGCCTGGCTATCATCATTTTGATGGGCCGATTTTGGAAACGCGCCACTTGGCAGGGCGCAATGGCGGCGCTTGATCATTACCCCGATACTGACACTGATCGCGAGGAAATTCTTCGCGACCGCTTTCTGGAACAATGCCGTCATTCTCGCCATCCCCGGATTTGTCGTCCATTTCGTTGTCAGCCTCCTGACGCCTAAACCCAGTCGGACCTTCCAGGAAGTGGCCAACTCTTTGACGTGTGAACGTCAAAACATCGAGGACAAGGCCCTCGGACTTTCTTCAGAAACAACAATCAGTCCAAAAGTCAGTTCAGAAAATTATGAAGCTCGTAACGCAAAACAATTATGCGACATCGCCGCGGCCAAAGGCTTCGGCATCCCCGCCCTCAATAACAACGGCGGCAGCTATGACGTCGGCCGCGCCATCATCGAGGCCGCGCGAGGAATTGGAATCGCCGCTCATCATCGCCGAGTATGAGCCGAACCTCGAATATCGCGGCTATGATTAGGCCGGAACGGTCATCAAATTCCTCGCCGCGGATACGACCATTCCGATTTGCATCGCGCTCGACCACGGCAAAACCCCGCAATCCATCGTGCGCGCTGTCCGCGCCGGTTTCAATCACGTCATGATTGATTACGCCGACAAACCGCTCGATGAAAACGTCCGCGGCACGCAGCAAATCATCGACCTCGTCCGGCCGCTCGGCATCAGCGTGGAGGCCGAAATCGGCCATATCATCAAGAGCTCCGATGATTCCGACCAGCGCGCCCCCAAAGTCAGCGTGGCCGAAGCCAAAGAATTTACCTTCAAAGTGGACGTGGATTTCCTCGCCATCGCCAACGGCAGCACTCACGGCATATTCAAGGAACAGCACGGGCTGGATTTCGAATTGATCGCCAAAGTCCGCAAAGCCGTCAAACCGCCTCTGGTTCAGCACGGCACCTGCGGCATTTCTATGTCCGACATTTCCAAATGCGTCAAAGCCGGCATGACCAAGATCAATTTCGGCGAAGGCTTGCGGATGAATTACATCCGTTATTTCAACGAATTCAGCAAGACGCTCAAACACGAGCACCACGTCTGGCGCATCGCCCGCGCGGCCAAGGACAAGCTCAAGGAAGATATCAAGGACATCATTCGCGCCGTGGGCTCCGACGGCAAAGCGAAGCTGATTAAATAGCGAATCCTGAAAGAGACCGCCGCAAAAGTCATCCGGCATTGCGGAACAGGCTTCGACCTGTTCGATTCGTTTGGAAAACTGCAATGTTTCAGGCAGGCAAGATGCATGTCCCGCTGCCGGATTCCCTCATTTTTAGGTAGCTGGAAAAGCCCACAAACCATTGCTAATGAGGCATTTATCGAACCGGGTAATATGACAATGGCATAAATTATGCTGCTCATGCATCCAAGGAGACGATGTATGGTAGATCCGCGGATTTTCAGTCCATTTGTAAAAATGGTTCAAAGGTTGCCGACAAAAGCGATCATTCAAGCTTTGGAAGTCGAATATCGGATGGTCCAAAATGATTTTGAACGCGACCGAATCGCTCTGACTGAAGAAGCCCTTTCCATTCTCTATTTCAGGGAATTCATCGAAATGGCAAAGTACGGTGGAGAAGTGTTTTTCACCCGGCCGTTTCCACCGGAACACTGCGAATTCTATAGGCACACTCTCGTTCGTCTGATCGAGGCAAATGAAGTGCCTCCAGACGCGGTTGAGAAATTTGACCAACTATTTGCCCCTGTTCGTTTCCTTCGGGCTGCCTGACCACGTCGGCGGGCGTACGGACCACATCCACAACCGGCGGTTCCCACGAGGATTTGCTTGATGTCATAGCCGCACTGTTTAGAAAATGTGGCGTATGACTGTAACCGCAATGACCGAAATCGTTGAGAACGTGCAATCGGTCTATTGCATCATCCTGGCGCTGGCCATCGCGGAGGCATTCAACCAGGCGATCAAGGAAAAGGAACCTGAAACCGAAAAGCACGCCACTACCATCGCGAACTGGTTCGATTGTATCCATCATTCCAGATTCCTGTCTTTAATTGTTTTTTTGCTCCTGGTAACGCCTTTTTTCCAGGGCAATCAGAAATATTTGTACCTCCAATATATCGAACCATTACACCGGCCCAATCCGCCAAAAAGTGTCAGCGCCCTCTGGCTGAATTTTGATTGTTTCGTATTTACCCTGGAGGCGGGGTTGTTTTTTGTCATGTCCCGGTCTTTGTCGGCGCGACGTTGGCAGCAATTTTACGCCACAATTGCCCTATTGCTGTTCATTGATTTCGTTTGGGCGATGATAGAAAAGTCGCATGGCGCGTCCGTGCCCCCCGAATGGATCTGGTTCGATATCATTGGCGTCATAGTTCTTTTCATGATCATTGCGGCTGACTGGTTCATGGTTTCCTACGACAGGGACAAGGAATTAAACGTTTATTGCTACCTGGGCGCCTCCCTGGTGACCATACTTGGCTTGGTCTATGGCTACGCTTACGAGATCGATTATCTCATAGAATATTGAGCCATGGGATCGTCGCAACGGTTCTCAATCCCCGCGCCGAAACTGTGAACCGACGGAAAGAGACATCCCGCTGGAACGTCCCCGCCCGCATAGAGCGGGCGGGAAATGTGGCGGTAGAATGTCCAGAATTCATCTGACCCCTTCGTCAGGCCTTCCCGGCTTTGAAACCGGGAAGGTTGATGCGAAACGGCGCAGTCGCCAAACGATGCAACACCTCGCAGAAGTTTTCACGCGGCCGCAGGTGGAACCGAAGTCCCCGCCAGACGGTCCTGCCGATATTCTCCGCCGGTTTTGCCGTTATCTTTACCGCATTTTTGTTATTAATCCTGACCGGCCTGCCGGCCAGGTTCCGTAAAGGCTTAAATGTAATTTTCATTTTCACACTGCAAGCGTAACGCTGGTCCGATATTTCGACTATTACGAATTTTTAAATTGACTGATAGCTTTAAGTTAACATGCTGCACTTATGGAATTCTTGAATTATCATCATCTGCGCTATTTTTGGATGGCGGCCAAAGAGGGCGGCTTGCGGAAGGCGGCGGAGAAACTGCATGTGTCCCAGCCTACCATCAGCGCGCAAATAGCGGCCCTGGAAGAGGTGCTGGCCGAGAAACTTTTCCAACGCACGGGGCGCCACCTCGTGCTGACGGAAACGGGCAGGCAGGTCTTGAGCTATGCGGAAGAGATATTTTCCCTGGGCCAGGATTTAATGAGCACGATCAGGCAGCGTCCAACCCTGCGCCCATTGCGCGTGCATCTGGGCGTGGCGGATGCGTTGCCCAAGCTGGTGGCGTATCGCATGATCGAACCTATCTTTCGCCTGCCCCAGGCGGTGCAGGTGGCGTGCTGGGAAACGAGCGTGTCGGACATGCTCGCGGACCTGGCTGCGCACCGGCTTGACGTGGTCCTGGCCGACCAGCCCGCGTCCAGCGGTGTCTCCGGTAATGTGTTTAACTATTTGCTCGAAGAAAGCGGAATCGTATTTTGCGCGGAGCGGCGATTGGCTGCCAGGTTGCGACGCGGTTTTCCCAAATCGTTGGATGGAGCGCCTGCACTATTACCAATGTTGAACAGCGGCTTGCGGGGTTCGCTGGAAAAGTGGTTTCACGACGTGGGAGTCCGCCCTCGCCTGGTGGGTGAATTGGAAGACCCGGCCTTTGTGAGGACGCTTGCCTCACACGGTTTGGGTTTCATGGCCATACCCACGCTGGTCGCCAAACAATCGGTAACACAACTGCGGCTGCACACCATTGGAAAAGCCGAAGAGTGCCGGCAACATTTCTATGCCATCACCGCCGAGCGAAAGCGATCGCACCCAGCCGTACAGGCCATCATTTCCAGGGCCAAACCGATAACATCGAGTGGCCCAGGTCTTTAAGCCTATTGGCGAACCGCCGGTCGCCCCCCGCGCAAACCGTTACGGATTATAGATCAACCGGTAAAAGACGCAGCCATTGGCCGAGTCGATGGGTACGACTATCTTGTTGGTCGCTGTGGATCCCAAAACATTCACCCAGCTGTTGGCGCCGAGTCCTGTGGACCGGCTGTCGGTTTGAGATTGAAGCGTCCAGCCGGTATGATCCATCGGCCAGCTCAATGTCAACTGGCCCGCGCTTAAGGAGAAGGTAATTTGCGTCGGACTCGTATTCACAGGATTCACCAGCGCAAACAGGTTCGCGATCTGTGTTGCCGTGAGCGCATTGGTAAAGAACGCCGCCTGCGCGAGAGCGCCGGCAAAATACTGCTCGTTGTTCCCCACGCTTGCGAACGCGGCGTCGCCGCCCAGGAAAAGAGGATGGCCGGCATCGCCAGCCTGGGGCGCCGTGACCGGCAGCGAGTTGTTCAACTGGCCGTCAATATAAAGCGTGCTATTGGTGCCGTCATAAACTCCCGCAGCCAAATGCCAGTTGTTGTCATTCAAAGTGTTGACCGACAACACTGGCCCGGCTCCCTGGGTATCCCAGACAACATCTCCATTCGTGCCGTCGAGGACGAGTGCCCAGTTTGTGCCGTGACTCATAAGCTCCTGGACGCGGCCGTCGCTCGGATAACTCTTAAACCAGGTCAATGCGGTGAAAGGCTGTGATCCAGTGGCATTAAAGGTCGGATCACTGCCGGCATTCACGCACGAGAAGACACCATTGAGGCCCACCGCTACAGCATTCGTTCCCAACCCCGCGGGCCCGGATATTTCACCAGGGACCGTGCCGGAAAGATAAACTCCGTCCAACGGAGCGGAGCCAAAGTTCACCGCGATGGGGCAAATGTTCGGGCTTGCGTTGGTATAACCCGCACAATCCATCCGATAATACAGCAACGGATTATCGCCAAGGACCGTTTGCATATAACTCGACCCCGTCGTGGTGCCCGCCAAATAATGAGCCGTAACTTGACCCGCTGTCAGAACGTTTGTGTATATCGCCACTTCGTCTTCCTGTCCGGCGAACCAGCGGATTCCGCCAATGGGCCCGAAATCCCATTTGCCAGCGCCAATAGCCAGTGGCGACCATGTATCGACCGCGTAGGTTGATGGAGCGGTGAAAACATCCTGCCCATTCACGTATAGTATTGAATTAGTCCCATCATACGTGACGACGTAATGATACCATTGCGTCGGCGTAAACAGCAGATTGTCCTCAATCTCATCATTTTGCGCACTGCCAAGGCCGGTATAATAGTTCATTTGGAATGCGTTATTGCCTCCGCTGACACCCATCCCCATTTGAAAGCCGCCAAAATTCGCACCTCCGTTCAATCCGGTACCGCCGCCTTCGCCGAGCACAACGCCGTAGACAGTATTGGAAGGGTAAATCCAGCATTCCAGTGTGAACGGCGCCTGAATCGTGAGCGAAGGCGATATCCTCGGGACAAACGCATAACTGTTATCATCTGCACTGGTTCCGGCAAAGGCTACCGCAGTATCGCTGTCCCCGGCGATCGCGCCGCTTTCTTCGAACACAACATTCGACGCATTTGTCGCCGCATAGTAGGCGTTGCCCAGCCTTCCGAGCGTGCCATAATTCGTCTCCATGCTCACGGGAGCCGGCGCATTGGTTTCCTGCAATGGCCAATAGCCAGTCGGATGAAATTGCAGGACGCCTGTCGCATAAGGGGTCGTCGGCTGAGCTGCGCCGGTGAATATGGAAACCGAGCTTGTCGCCGCCCCAAACAAATTCGTAATAATAACATAATACGTCGCACTGCTCCCCGCGCTTCCGGCGATGGCCGTATAGCTGGAATTGGTCTGGCTGGAAATGCCCGCGCCATTTTCGTACCACTGATAGAAATAGGGAGGGGGCCCGGCAACGCTGACTGAATAATTGTAAGGCGTTCCCGTCAACAGCTCGAGTTGCGCAGGAATGTCCTGGGTGAGGACCGGGGCATTGGTAAAGACGGTCAGTGAAACAAAGACATTCGTCGAACCATCGGCGTTGTCTACGGTCAATTCCAATTGATCGTTGTTCCAGCCCGGAGGCACGTTGCTAATCGTCAGGGTCGCATTGAGCGGAATGATGTTGCTGGTGCCTGAAGCGATATTTGTGCCGGCGCTGACGTCCGACCATACGTAATTTAATGGCGCCGTTCCAATGGCAGTCGCCGGAATAGTCAGCATGCCGCCGGCATTCACCGTCATAGATGCCGGGGGGACCTGGATGAACGACGGCGCTACTCCAGAGGACGAATACTCCGCCGCGACCTGGTTTGCACTTAAAGCGTATCCAAAGATCGCCACATCATTTATGGCGCCAACGTACTGATTGCCATAGGTCACGCCGTCGGAGGTGCCCGCCCCCATCAACATGGGTCCTGGGGCTTCATAAACTCCCGAATTCGTTGGAATGGCCGCGGTGCTGACCAGGGCGCCGTCATAATAAAGTGACAATAGACCGTTGGCTTCATCGCAGACACCCACGACATGATGCCAATTGCCATCCAGGGGCGGCGCTGAACCCGAGCCGACCACGTGCATCGTTCCCTTGGCATCACGGACATAGAAACGATAATGTAATTTGGTCGTATCAATCCCGAGGTTAAATTCATCGTTCACATTGTAAATTCCCTTGGTTGCCAGCGGCCCTCCAATTGTCTGCGGATACCGGCTGTTATTGACGCCCTCCGCCCAGCATTCCACTGTGAACTCGGCGTTCTCGCCATTGGTCACCGCCAGGTCTACGCCCTGAATCTGGCCCGCGTATTCACTGATTGCGGGTGTGTTTCCGAACAGACCAAAGACTGCCGTCGTATCGCCCGGATCTGTTGTCGGATTATAGCCCGAATAGCCGAGGATAACATTGGTATAGATGCCGTTGTTGCCGCCGGCGTAGTCAATCGCCAGATACCCGTTATCGCCGTTTCCGTTGTCATTGCCTTCGTTTAATCGCCAATAACCCAGCGGTCCCAGGGCAAGCACACTAGTCGGATATGGGGCGGACGGGCTCGAGATCACAGATGCCGTCCATACTGCACTCGTTGCCGCACCCGCGACGTTTGTCAAAATGCAATAATTTGTAATGAAGGAACCTGCCTGCACGTTTGGCAGTGTCAGGCTGGATTTGGTGGCCGCGCCGTCCAAAACGCCATTGGTATACCAGAAATAACTGATCGGCTGGGCGCCACTGGCCACGATGGAATACGTCGGACTGACTCCCGCGTACAAGCTAAACAAGTTGGTATAGGAAATCGGATATTGATTAACGATTGTCGGCGCGGCAAAAACCGTAAGGCTTGCGAGGCGCGTCGTCACCGATCCGACGTTGTTCGTAATGACAGCAAAATAAAAGCCGTCATCAGCCGGAGACAGATTCGTCACAGTCACCTGCAACGTTTGCGAGAAACTGTATTTCGCACCGTCGGTCAATTGAGTCGCGCCGCTGTAATTTGAAGTGGTGTTGAAATACCACTGATAGGCCAGCGGCTGCGAGCCGCCCGCCAGGACTCCAAAATAAATATAGGTGCCTGATCCGCCGTTCACCGATCTGCCTGTGGCGGGTTGTCCGGTTATATAAGGCGCCACCTGGCAGTTGCTATAAAGTGTTTGAATTTGGGCCGGCGCCAGTGCGTAGTTAAACATGGCCACGTCACAGATCTGGCCGGCAAAACTCCGGCCAACACCCGCCGGATTGTTCGTGTATTGCGGATCGTTTCCAATCATCAAATCCTGGCTTGAGCCCGGAAGCAATCCATTGGTGCTCACCGCGATCGACGCATTGTCCAGGACACCGTCCACAAAAAGGGCATTGGTCCCAGCCAGATTAGGATTCGAGTTTGGCAGATAGACGTCCACGACCTGGTGCCAGTTGCCGTCATTATAGGTTCCTGTCGAAGTAACCACGCCGCTCGTATTTGTTCCAAAATGAGCGACGACTTTGCCGCTGCTGTTCAAAATGATATTCCATGAGTTGTCGGAGTGGCCGACGATTGTATTAGTGTGGCCGTCGCAGGGGTTGCCTCGGAACAGGGCTGTTACACTAAACGGCGCCGCCCCTGTGGGATTATACGCTGCGGCATATCCGGCATCTGCAAAACTGCTGACACCGCTTAATTGGGCAACCTTCATGCCTGAAAGCCCAGTAAAGCTTTGGCCACTGGGATTAACCGGCCCGCTTAAAACGCCCGGTATCGTTCCAGGGGTATAAACACCATTGCCCACAGCCACGCCATTTGTCTTTCCATAGTTTGCCAGGACAGGCCACGTACCGGGACTTGGCGGCGTATAGGTCGCGGGCGCGTCCATGCGCAAATAAATTATCGGATTGGAAGCCATGACGTCAGCCACATACTGGCCCGGACCACCACTGGTACCGTCGCTATAATGCGCTTGAACGTCCTGTGATTGAAGGACATTTGTATATATCGAAAATTCATCAATAGCGCCGGGAAAAGAGCGAGTGTTTCCCCTGCCACCGCCCACCTGGAATGCCGACCAATAATCCGGGGTATATAGCCCGACCCCCGGCACTGAATATTGCAGTCCTGCCCCTGTGCCCCCATCGGCTGCCACATACAAACCTTGAATGGCGTTGACATAAAAATTGATATTCGTGTTGGGATCACACGTCACCACCACATAGTACCAGTGATTGAGAGGCGTATTGTTGGGATTGTTGGTGTTTCCTGAAAATCCTTCTGTGTTCAGGGTCGAGCTGTTGAAATAGTTGTACACCTGGAAGCCGGTATTTGTTCCGTTCCACTGCAAGGTAATGCCGGCAACGTTACCTGCACCATTGCCGATGCCCCCCGCGTTCAAGCCCTCAAAGCCGCTGGATGACCAAATGGACTCGTTATTTTGGTTGGTCGGATAAACCCAGCATTCAACGGAAAACGGCGGGTTCAAAGTTAACTGGGGCGAAATGTGCGGGATCAGCACGACGTTTGAATATGTTCCGGCAACAGGCGAGCCGCCGGAGGTAAAATACACCGCCTTGTCAGTGTCATTAGGCAGGGCGCCTGGAACTCCGCGCTTAATGGGCGCCGCCGTACCAGTCGCCCAATCCGGGTAATAGCCCGTGCCCAAAGCGCCCAGGGTACCGTAGTTGGTTTCGATATCTCCAGGCACTGGCGATTCTACTTCGTGCATCGGCCAGTAGCCGACCGGACTGAGGCTTATAACTGCGTTAGAAAGCGCAGATTGGCCATGAACGGTGGCTGCAGCTGACAGTAGTATTGTTGTGATGATCAATGAGTTAAAGGCGTTCACTTTCATAGGTTTAGCAGTCAATTATTTCTGAGACCTGACCGAAGGTTGAATGATAAAATGACCCATCCCTGGGTTTGGTGGGAATCTCGCTGCCGCATCATCCTGTATTTGAGAGTTTTGCATGGATTCGGCAAATCCACGTGTGACTTATTTACTGGGTTTAACCGACATAGTGTAACCGTTGCGGTCTGGCAAAGTCAAGAGAAATTTTTTTAGAGAAAAATGTCTGCCGCCTGCATGACAGACTTTTCAATAGCGCTGGCAACGGCAAGCAGGCTCGATCCGTCCCGTTGCATCACGGGAAAAAGACACCGAAGGTGTCGTCGTTAACCCATAGTTTTTTGTTTATCGTATGATGGGTGTCAACTCCCTTGCGGGAGAGCGCCCTTCGGGCGGTGGAGCGTAGCGGTGAGGCGCGCCAGCGCCTCGCCGCGGAGCGGAACCGCCCGAAGGGCTCGGCGCGACTTCCGCCGCCAAAATTTTGCTCAGTCCTCGCTCTACTTCCTCCTTCAGTTTAAACGGGTCCAAACTTTCAAAGCGATCGCGCAACTCTCGCCGCTCCTGGCGATTGAGCCGCGGGCAATCGATCAGCCGTTGATAGGCTGTTTGCGCCGGTTCGTATCGCTTTCGCCAATGGCTGCGTTCGCGCCATTTACTCTTCAACTTCAAACTCGGCAGAAAGAAGTTCATCAGCGGCCCCCACGCCTTTTGGTACAGTTCGTTGATCGGCCCAACCAACTCCGCCCGCTCTAATCGTCCATAGCCCAGTAGTTGGCGTGGCCACATCCAGTTCTTCTGCTCGACGTGTGCGTTGTCGTCCTTATGGTAGGGGCGCGAACGGGTGAAGCCCACGGGCTTGGCTCTTAATGCAAAATGATCCCGCAAATGATGGTTCAGAAACTCGCTACCGTTGTCACTGTCAAAGCCCAGCAACTCGAAGGGCAGTTGGGCTTCCACACTTTGCACCGCGGCCACCACCCCGGCCGCACCCTTATTCCATACAGCTCGCCCCTCCGTCCAGGCACTGAAAATATCCGTAAAGATCGTGCTCCAGATAAAATCTCCAGCCAAACTATGTCCACAGTGGGCTACCGTGTCGGCTTCCAAAAAGCCAGGCACCAGGATGTCCCAGTTGTCCGTCCGAATGGGAATTTCCGTCCGCAACAGGCTGCCGGGCTTGGTGCCACTCATGCCACGCAAAGGATGTGCGGCCCGAGCCCCAGCCAGCAATCGATCTAACGTCGCAGAACTGATGCTCTTGATCAGCTCCCTCCGCCCACTCCCGAGCCGGCCAAACCGTCGCTCATAATGCGGTAGCCAAACCCGCAGTGCCGGCGCCAACCGCTTGCCGCAGGGCTGTTCCGCCGCCAACCAGATCGCTCGCACAATCGGCTCAATCTCCGCGTACTGTCGACTCGGACCGGGCTTCTTACGCCCGCTGGGCTCAGGCAGCTTCCCCCGCAACAGCTTAATCGCGTACTTCCGTTCGTAGTGATAATCGTGGCAGAGCTCATCGAGCATCCGGCTCCGGCCTTCCCGGCCCCGCTGGGCGTAACGGGTTTGCAATCTCGGTAATAGGTCATCTTTTATCTCTCGGCTCATGTTCATGCAACACCGTCTTTTCCGGTGTCTTTTTCCCATGAGTCAACGACTACTTTCGACCTCCCATCCCTTAGCCGCCCCGGTGTCTTTTAATTTGATGCAACGCGCCGTCCGAGCTGTCGTGAAATTTAACTTGCCAATCGCCCAATACGGCAGACAATCGTACAAAGCAGAATGTAACTTACGGCAAAAGGAGGTTCGCTTTTGCCATGGAACGTGGAGACGATTCCATTTGCAGGAGTAAACACAATTTACAATGAGTGACATAATGCACATGCATGCACACACGCCGATCCGGCCCGGCGTTGCCAAAAACGACAATAAAAAATCAAATAGGTTAAAAGGAAACAAAATATCGGAAAACACACTATGAAGACTCTTGCCATTCTCCTCAGCCTGTCCCTGGCCGGCAGCTCAGTCGCCCTCGTCGGATGCGGCAAATCCAGCAGTTCCAACAACAACAACAGCGGTGGCGGGGGCAGCAACTCCTCGGCTTCAAGCACCAGCGGCAGCGGCGGCTCCGGCCCTGTCGATTTGAAGATCAAGTGGCAAACCGGCAAGGTGTACGACATGTCAATGGACCTGAATCAGTCCACTGATATCACTGTGCCCGGCCAGCCCATTCACCAGGTATTAAAACTCACGCAAGGCCTTAATTATACTCCGCTCAAAGAACTCGACAACGGCGGCCACCAGGTCCGGCTGGAATTTGCCCGCCAGAATCTCAATCTGACCCAAAACGGCAAACAGGTCTTGAGTTATGATTCCTCGCAACCGGCGCAAGCTGAGACAAATGGACCGGCCGTATCGGTCGCGGCCGCCATGCACGCCATGCTCGGCGCGCCCCTGGATTTTACCTTTGGCCCTGATGGGACGGTCGAAAAGATTGATGGGCTTGATACTCTCTCGAACAACATTGCCGAAGCCGTGCCCAATCCGAGGCAACGTATGCAACTCCAGCAGTTATACGATGAAAACACTCTGAAACAGTACGGCTCATTCTCGGAGTCGCTGCCTAACCATCCGATCAATGTCGGTGACACCTGGAACTCCAGTCACGATATCAATAACCCCGCCGGCATGGTGACCGTCAATGCCACATACACTTTCAAAGACTGGGAACAGCATAATGGCCACAACTGTGTGCACCTTGTCATCGCAGGTGACATCAAGTCCAAGTCCGCTTCCGCCTCAGAGATAGGCGCAGTCGTCAACATCAAAAACGGGAAAATCAGTGGCGATGCCTGGTTTGACCCGGACCTGGGCATGTTTGTCGACATTAACACGGACCAGGACACCACGCTCGATATTACGACCCGGCAAATGAACCTAACCGAGGACATGAAACAAAACGTCGACATCTCTCTCCTCGGCATAAATAACCCGTGATCGTTGGCCCACGGGGCTGCCACTGAAATGATGGCAAAAAATCGTGCATTTACTTTAATCGAAATGCTCGTGGTGATTGCAATCATCGCGATCCTTGCCGCCATTTTGTTGCCCGTCCTGTCGCAGGGCAAAGAAAAAGCTCAACGCATCCATTGTCTCAACAACGAAAAACAACTCGACGTCGGCTGGACATTATATGCTGATGAAAACAATAGCCTCCTCGCCTCAAACGACGTTGAATTCCGAGGCGCGAACGTCCCCGTTAGCCCGCCCGGAAGCTGGGTTGAGGGCAACGCCAGCCTCGACACAAACCAGACCGATATCACTGACGGCACCATTTATCCGAACATCAAGAACATTGCCTGCTACCATTGTCCGGTCGACCTGGGCCTTGTCCTGGGCACCACCGTCCTGACCCTGCGCAGTTATTCCCTGAGCTGTTTCATGGGCGGCGGCCCGGGCGATACCACAGAGTACGACCTCAGACCCGTTCATCGCTTCAACCAGATCACCAAGCCCTCTACCTCCCTGACATTCATTGAGGAAGACATTTCCACCATCGACGACGGCCATTTCCTTTATTCCGACACCAATAACGCCTGGTTCAACCTCCCAGCCTGGCGCCATTCTCACGGCGACACATTATCCTTTGCCGATGGCCATGAGGAATACTGGAAATGGCGCAGCGCCCTTCCCACCGGTGGCTATTTCGGCGGCCAAACCGTAACCGACCCAGCCGCCCTCGCCGACATCCAACGCCTCGCCCAAACCGCCGTCGAAGCCAATAATTGAACAGAGCCGCCACCGTGAGGGAGTGGTCGCAATTTCGCCCGAAGTGCTTGCACACCACACGAAAGCCGCGAAGGTTCTTTTGAGTCCGTGGACCGTGGGCACGATCAATCTGATCCGTCCAATTTCTATGATTTAAAAATCCCGGAACAATCCTCCCCGCCCGCCCATCCCAAAATAGTGATAAATTTTCGTGCGCTTTGTGGGTTTCGTGGTTCCTTTCCGCGACCTCCGATTGGCCGCGGTGCAAGCCACTTGCCGCATCTCACGGTCTCACGCTCACGCGCAGTGTTGGACTCCGGACTCTGGATTCCTGGCGGGGACCCCGATTGTCCAGGTTCTTCGAACCGCCTTCCCTTTGGGGCAGGTCACCGAAAGTCTGTTGTATATTATAGGAGAAGTAAGAAAGTAACCACACGATCTAAAATCAGTATCAGGTATGAATTGGACTCATAACGTCACCCCGGGCCTGGGCACAGAATCCGATATAGCGATCTGGGCGTTAGCATTAACCTTAACCTTAATCGTCTTCTGGGCCAATTTGATATGGCAACGCCAGCGCCGACGTCAAAATCCGCGCCCCCGCGTCGTTGCGAGTGTCGAAGCCATCCCATCCCTGAGCGTCGAAGGCTCGTACCGGTCCATTCGGATAATCCTGCACAACCGGGGACAAACCAAAACCACCGTTGAAGAAATCGTTTTATTGCGGCGACCCGGTTGGTTCGAATTTGGACTCATCGGCCCTCTCGTACGGCTCAGCGGACAATTGCTATGGCGATTGAACGTCGGTTTTGCCAGCCGCAAAACCGTCGGCCTCCCAGTGACTCTTGATGTAAACGGATGCTGGGAATCGCATATTCCTCTCGAACCCGAGGACCCGAACAATAAAGAAGAAGTCCGACGACTCGAAAACTTTAGTGAAAAAGCCGTAAAAGTCCTGCGCTCCCGTGCAATGCGCTATTCCATTCAATTGTCTTGCTCCGCGGAATCCGGCCGTCGTCCCGCCACGCGAGATGTAAGCGGAACTGTTGACTGTGAACCCCCGCATCAGGATCGTGGACTCAAACCCCTCACCTGCCGCAACGTCGACGGCTGGGTCAGCCTGGCGACGTACTGAGCCGCGCGAGTCTTCGGGCCAGAGTTAGTCCGCGACGTCACGTTCTCGCCGTTCCGCGCACTCATGATCGCGGCTCTGTTACGTCCTCTGTGGCCTCTGTGGTTAAAACCCGATTCCCCATTGCAGAATCCGTGTCAATCTGCGTAATCTGCGGACCGAAGATCGGACCCCTAAATGAAAAACATCAATCGTTGGCGCATACTATTGATCGTCGCCGTTATAACGATCGCAGCAACGGGTCTCCTCGTCGCAATCGTGACTTTTAAAAGCGAAAAAGCAAACGACGAGGCTCCCGCCGAAACGGAAGCCGAAAACACCGGAAAAAGCCTCGCAACATCGACTGAAACCGACCTCGCCACGAACGTCGTTTACCCCGTCTGGTTTGGCACCAACCGCAGGCCCAATGCGCGCGGCGACGGCTTCACCGCCGAGCGGAACCAAACAAATACTTATGGCAGGGTGGAAGTTTACATCCCGCGCGCCCATCGACTCGGCGAAACCGGCAATAACTTCTGGACCAGGCTCCTGCGGGGCGACCTGCGGAACGATAATATGCGTCTGCAACTGCTGGAACAGCAGACGCGCGTTCAATTCTACACTGAAGTCAACGACGCCATACGCGTCGCCCGGGAAGCCGAAAACCAGCCACAGGCCATGGTCTTTGTGCACGGGTACAACGAAACATTCGATGAAGCCGCAATTCGCGCCGCACAGATCGGTTACGATTTGAAAGTGCCGGGGCCAACCGCATTCTTTAGCTGGCCTTCACGTGGCAACGTCCAGGACTATGCCGCCGACGAAGCCAGCATCGAAGCCAGCGAAAGCGCCATCGCGGATTTCCTTGTCGATTTTGCCGCCAACTGCGGCACAACCAACATCAGTATCATCGCCCACAGCATGGGCAATCGCGGACTGCTTCGCGCGCTGCAACGGATATCCGCCAACGCAGAAATCCGGAGCAAAGTGAGATTCAACCAAATCATTCTCGCCGCTCCTGATATCGACCGAGACCTGTTCCTCGGACTTGCCAGCCTTTATCCGGCATATTCCCGACGCACCACCCTGTACGAATCAGACGGTGACATGGCCGTGTATATGTCCTCCATCATCCATAAAGCTCCCCGCGCCGGTTATTTCCAACCGTACACCGTGGCCCCTGGAATCGACACCGTCGCCGTGCCATTTTTCAATCTCGATTACTTCGGCCACGACTACTTCGCCGAGCAGGAAGCCCTGCTATACGACATGCGCGACCTGATGCTGAACGACGACCCTCCCGCCAACCGGATGCGAATCTCCCCCATGAACGCCGATGGCATGAATTTTTGGACCCTGGGGCGATAGGCATCCCCCGATGCAAACCGCCAAAAAAAAGAAGAATTTTGAGCGGATCACTCCGCCCAAAAATTTAATTTCGTTACCGATCTCGATTCGCTTTGCTTAAGCGACCATTTGTTTCTTGATGAGCCCGAGACTCAGCATGCCCAGGCCCAACATCATGGCAGTCGTGCCGCCGTCCGGGACGGTCGAGGTAGGAGGAGTAGTACCAGTACCAGTACTGGCACCTACCGTTCCGTCAGCAAGTTGGAATGAGAAGATGAGCCCTCCCTTGCCGGCAGCACCCGGATCATTGATGGAAAAGCTCCAAGTCATCGCTTCAGGGCTATCGCCATGACCCATGATAGCGCCGATGCCCTCCACGACGGCCGATCCGATGGCAACGCCGCCTTCTACAGTCGTGCCCTGATCGACAATGTGAGACGAAGTCAGGTTAAACGTGAAACCTCCAACGCTCCAAAGGCTCGATACAGCTCCAGAATTAAAGAACCATGGAGCACTGAACGTTGCCGATGTGCCGGGCGAGATTCCCGAAAAACTTCCATCCGCGCTCTCGACATACGGACTGCCGTTTCCACCGAAGCCGGTCCAGGCCGTGACCTCCGAGGCCGTTGCCGACGAAGACGTATTCAATTGGACGCCGCCAACGAATGTGATGTTGCCCGAGATCGGGACCGCTTGGGCAACCCCTACCATCCCACAGACGGCCGCAGCAGCCGCCACCATTATTAACCATTTCTTTTTCATACTTTTGCTTCCTTTTTTTCCCTTTGTATTTTGCAATCGTCAGTTTTTCGTTTCAGCATCGGCAATGCCGAGCGGTTTTTGTGCGGGAATGTGGAGGCAAATGAGGGGTCGAAGCGTAAGTTTTTCCGACTCGCTTTTGACTCAAGTTAATGATTGCATCGCCTTTCCTGGCGATTTGTGCTTTTTCCGTAGTGTAAAACCCGCCGACAAAATGAACCCGGCAGGATGACGGAGAATTTTTGGGCGGATCACTCCGCCCAAAAATTTCATTTGTTACCGATATCGCTTTGCTTAAGCCAGCAATTGTTTTTTGATGAGGCCGAGCCCGAGAACGCCCAGGCCCAGCATCATGGCAGTCGTGCCGCCATCCGGAACCGTCGGGGTAGAGCCCACCGTTCCGTCAGCAGCCTGGAACGAGAAGATAAGTCCCTTCGCGCCGGCAGCGCCCGGATCATTGAGCGTAAAGCTCCAGGTCATCGCTTCGGGGCTTAAGCCATTTCCCGAGATCGCGCCGATGCCCTCCACGACGACTCCGCCGATGGGTACTCCGCCCTCGACAGTCGTGCCCTGATAGGCAATGTGCGACGAAGTCAGGTCAAACGTGAAACCTCCAGCACTCCAGAGGTCAGCGACCGCACCCGAGTTAAAGAACCACCCGGAGCTGAACGTTGCCGATGAGCCGGGCGCGATTCCCGCAAAACTTCCATCCGCGCTCTCGACATACGGGCTGCCGTTACCGCCGAAGCCGGTCCACGCCAGGACCTCGGAGGCTGTTGCCGACGAAGACGTGTTCAATTCGACGCCGCCGATGAATGTGATGTTACCCGAGATCGGATCTGCCTGAGCAGCCCCGACCACCCCACAGACGGCTGCCGCAGCCGCCACCATTATTGACCATTTGTGTTTCATACTATTCTTACTTTCACTTTTGTGTTTTTTTACTCCTTGTAATTTGCAATCGTCAGTTTTTCTTTCCAGCAACGGCAATGCCAGCGGCTTTTGTGAGGGAATTTCGGGGCGATTCAGGGGTCAAACTGTAAGTTTTACCGACCGCATTTCGAATTCAGTAACGATCGCCTTGTCTTTACTGGCAAATTTGAGAGTTTTCCAATGTGTAAAATCTGCCGACAGGATGACTATGACTGCCGGGAAAATGGCCCATTAGAAAGAGAGGGAATCATCCATCCTCAATCCTCATCCTCGTTTTAGAATAATTCCGCACTCACGCTCTCAGGTTCTTGCTCTCATGGCGCCAGCGGCACAATCGGAAATTAGCCAGGCACACGTCTCACCTCATCCCCCATCCTCCATTTCAACGCTCGCAAAAAAGGAAAAATTTTGGGCGGATCACTCCGCCCAAAAATTTCATTTCGTTACCGATGTCGCTTCGATTCGCTTAAGCGAGCAATTGTTTCTTGACGAGCCCGAGTCCGAGCATGCCCATGCCCAGCATAATGGCAGTCGTGCCGCCATCCGGGACGGTTGGGGTAGAGCCCACTGTTCCGTCGGCAACCTGGAACGAGAAGATAAGGCCTCCCGTGCCAGCAGCGCCCGGATCATTGATCGAAAAGCTCCAGGTCATCGCTTCCGGAGTTTCGCCGTTACCAGAGACTGCGCCAATGCCCTCCACGGTGGCTGCACCGATGCCTACGCCGCCCTCGACATTCACCGCTTGATAGACAACGTGCGACGAAGTCAGATCAAACGTGAAACCTCCAACAGTCCAAAGGCTGGAGACAGCGCCCGAGTTAAAGAACCACGGAGCGGTGAACGTCGCAGACGTGCCGGGCGCGATTCCCGCAAAGCTCCCATCCGCGCTCTCGACATACGGGCTGCCGTCGCCACCAAAGCCGGTCCAGGCCGTTACCTCCGTTGCCGTAGCCGCCGAAGACGTGTCCAATTCGACGCCGCCGATGAATGTGATGCCTCCCGAGATGGGGACCGCCTGGGCAACCCCTGCCATCCCACAGACGGCTGCCGCAGCCGCCACAATTACTAACCATTTCCTTTTCATACTTTTTCCTTCTTTCTTTCGTTTTTTTCTCCTTGTTTATTGCAATCGTCAGTTTTTCTTATAAGCAACGGCAATGCCAACGGTTTTTGTGCGGGAATTTCCGGGCGATTGAGGATCAAACCGTAAGTTTTACCGACCGCATTTCGAACTCTGTAACAATTGCCTTGTACTCACCGGCGAATTCGACACTTTTCCATTGCGTAAAATCTGCCGACACAATGAGCATGTCTACAGAGCCGCGCGCGTAAGCAAGCAGTCATTTTGACCATAACAGAGCCGCGCAGGTCGGCGGGCCGTCTTTCGCGCGCCGACCGTCCCCTAACACTGCCACCGCACCTGTTCAGCTCCGATTCAATTCAACGTTTCAACAAGGCCCCCATCCTGCCCATCCTGCCCATCCTGCTCGACTCCGTTCGTTGCGCACCGGCACAACAAAAAAGCCTCAAACACCCAGTAAATCCACACATTTTGCTCCAAAAACCAATCTCGTTGCGCGTTGCACATGCTATATAAATAAAATGTCACAGTCGTAGAGCAGGCTGGTGGCCGCGGTACCAAACCGCCGAGGCTATGACTTAAACGTTGCGTGAGGCTTCCTTCGCTCCCTCCACGGGTGGCCCCGTGCAAACCGTCGCGCGAAACCGAATTGAGTTGCCAATCCTCATAGCAAATGAATCTAATTAGTGAAATGAGTTCGAAGGCTCCAACCCAACCCGTTGAATTTGAACCATGAAAATCTCCGCTCCGAAGGAACTGCATCCGGGTGAAACACGGGCGCCCCTCACGCCGGCTGGCGCCGGCAAATTGGTCAAACTGGGCGCGCAAGTGGAAGTCGAGGCCGGCATCGGCGCCGCTGCAGGGTTTCCTGACGACGATTATGCCAAAGCCGGCGCAACCGTTACGGCTGATCGCAAAGCCCTTTTGTCCTCGGCGGATATTGTTTTGCGTCTGCGTAAACCATCAGTAGAGGAAATCGACTCCCTGAAACCCAATTCCATCCATGCCAGCCTGCTGGATCCGTTCAATGAAAAGGAGCTCATCCAAAAATTTGCCGAGCGAGGCGTCAGCGCCGTCAGCATGGAATTTATTCCCCGCAGCACGCGCGCACAGAAAATGGATGTGCTTTCGTCGCAGGCTAACCTGGGCGGTTACGAGGCTGTCATTCTTGCCGCTCGTTATTCGAACAAAATTTTCCCAATGATGACGACAGCAGCCGGAACAATCCTGCCCGCCAAAGTGTTCGTCATTGGCGTGGGTGTGGCGGGATTGCAGGCCATTGCCACGGCCAAACGTCTCGGCGCCAAAGTCACCGCCTATGACACCCGCCCGACAGTAGAAGAACAGGTCAAATCGCTGGGGGCGCAATTCCTGAAAATTGACCTGGGCGAAACCGGGCAGACCAAAGATGGCTACGCGAAGGCGCTGACGGAAGAACAAATTCTCAAACAGCGCGAGGCCATGAAGAAGACCTGCGGCGATTCCGACGTCGTCATCTCCGCGGCCCAGGTGTTTGGGCGCCGGGC
Source organism: uncultured Verrucomicrobiae bacterium (assembly GCA_963845665.1). Taxonomy (GTDB): domain Bacteria; phylum Verrucomicrobiota; class Verrucomicrobiia; order Limisphaerales; family UBA11358; genus UBA11358. The sequence continues at coordinate 2,798,742 of CAWJTA010000002.1, read as the reverse complement.
GCCGATTCTGGTGACAGAGGAAATGCTCAATGCGATGAAGCCCGGCAGCATCGTCGTAGACCTGGCGGTCGAAACGGGGGGCAACGTCGAGGGCGTCGTCTATGACCAGGTTTCCCAACACAATGGGGTAAAAATTGTGGGAATAGCGAATCTGCCCGGGCGGGCGCCGGCGCATGCCAGCCAGGTCTATTCGGAAAATCTTGTTAATTTTGTTTCGGAATTTTGGGACAAAAACCAAAAGGCCTTTGTGCTCAATCTCGACGATGACATTATCAAAGGTTGCCTAATCACCCACGGCGGAAAGACTGTGAATGAAAAACTCATTTCCAAGCCCAGTTGATTGATTTTTATGGATACCAATATTTTGTTCATTTTCATCCTCTCGATCTTTGTTGGATTCGAAGTCATTTCAAAAGTTCCCTCGATGCTGCACACGCCGCTGATGTCGGGTACCAACGCCATTCATGGAATTATCCTGTTCGGCGGCATTCTCGTGCTGGCGGACGCCTCCAGCACGCTGGCGCAGGCGCTTGGATTTGTCGCCGTGGTCTTTGGATCAGCCAACGTCTTCGGTGGTTTCATGGTCACGGACCGCATGCTGCAAATGTTCAGGAAAAGGAAATAATCATGAGTACTGACATCTCTCTCATCTTGCCGGCGGCAGGGACGGTGCGCTGCGCCGTCCGCGCCGCGTCCAACGGCGCAACGAGCGTCGTGGGATGTTTCGCTCTCTATGGAATTCCGCGCGCTATACGCGCGGTGACAGCGCAGCGCGCTGTCCCTACCGTTTTGCAAATGTTCAGGAAAAGGAAATAATCATGAGCGCTCCCGTTTCTCTCATCTTCATCGGAGTCGCAGTCCTTTTTATCGTCGGCATCAAATTCTTGAGTTCGCCAAAGACCGCCCGCATCGGCAATCTCGTGGCCGCTGCCGGAATGTTTGTGGCCTTCCTGGAGTTGCACAAAACCGACGGGACATCCGTCTGGGCTCATGGCTGGAGCGCCAATTACACGCTCATTGCCATCGGGATCGTCGTTGGTCTGGCTCTGGGCGCCATCGGCGCCTATTCGGTAAAGATGACGGCCATGCCGCAGATGGTCGCGCTCTTTAACGGGCTGGGCGGCGGCGCGGCGGCGCTCGTGGCCGGCCTCGAATTTCTGCGCCACACTCAGGCGTTGGAATCCGTCTCGGCTTTCATCTCGGTCCCGATGCTCTTTGCCACGCTTATCGGCTCGCTCTCCTTTTCCGGCAGCATCATCGCCTATCTCAAGCTCCAGGGTAAGTTTGAAAAGCCGATGACCTTCCCTGGGCAGAATTTCCTGAACGGCCTTATTCTGCTGGTCATCCTTGGCTTGTGCGGCTGGCTGATTTTCAACACGGGCCAGGCCAACGCTTCCGCCGCGTTCATTATCATGTTCTCGCTCGCTCTCTTTTTCGGCGTCGCCATGGTCATGCCCATCGGCGGCGCGGACATGCCGGTCGTCATTTCGCTGCTCAATTCGTTCACCGGCCTGGCAGTCGCCGCGGACGGATTTGCCATCAACAACACCGCGATGATCGTCGCCGGAACGCTCGTCGGCTCTTCGGGCACTCTGCTCACCCTGCTCATGTGCAAAGCCATGAACCGGCCTGTGACCAATGTTCTGTTTGGGGCTTTCGGGTCGTCGGGCGGAAGCAAGGCGGCGTCCAACAGCGTCGTCGGTGCGGTCAAGCCGGTGCAGGCCGATGAAGCGGCGCTGCTGCTGACCTACGCACAGCGTGTGGTGGTGGTGCCCGGCTACGGAATGGCGGTGGCGCAAGCGCAGCACCAGGTGCGTGAACTGGCCGATGAACTGGGCAAACGCGGCGTTGAAGTGCAGTTCGCCATTCACCCAGTCGCGGGCCGCATGCCGGGCCACATGAATGTTCTGCTTGCCGAAGCGAATGTGCCTTACGACCAGCTCATTGAAATGGAGCAAATCAATCCGTCGATGGACCGTGTTGACGTCTGCCTGGTCATCGGCGCAAACGACGTGGTCAACCCCGCCGCGCGCGAGGAAAAGAGCAGCCCGATTTATGGCATGCCCATCATCGAAGCGGACCGCTGCAAGACGACGATTGTGATGAAACGTTCGATGGCCGCAGGTTTCGCCGGCATCGAGAACCATCTCTTTTACAAGGACAACACACGCATGCTCTTTGGTGACGCCCGGGCCTCCTTGCAAGCGATATCCGCTGCGGTGAAAGCGAGTTAGCCCGCTCCACGGCTTCGCCTTCAATGCGCCGGCGTGGGTTGTTCCAGGCCTTTGGCCGCATCCCGGGCCGCGAGGGACATCATGAACCGCGTCACGCCACTGCAAAATATACTGATACCGATTAATGTGCCGATGACCCATAACGCGCTGTGGGGCCACCTCACGAAAATGATAAACCCGAGAACAAGTGCCACCAATCCGTCAAAAAACAGCCAGCCCCAGCCGTCCCGCGGGCGCAAACGAAAAGCCAGTGTAAATTCCAGCACCGCTTCGACGATCAGGTAGGCTCCCAGCACGAGAGTCAATGACGCCAAAGCCGCCAGGGGGAACGCCAACATGCAAATACCGACGCCGATAAACAGCAGGCCCATTAGCCATCCCCACCACATTCCGGGCCGATGCCGTCGATGCCATGTATAGACCCAATGCGCCACGCCGGCCAATATCATCAGCCACGCCACGAACAGGGTCACCGCGATTCCTGATATTGGCGGTACCAATATTGCCACGCAACCCACCAGAATCATCAAAATGCTCACCACGATGGACCATCTGATTTCACGATTGATTTCTGGAATGCCGTTCATATGAATCTCCTTTTGTTTTTGATTGTTTTCTTCTCCCCTAGGTATCGCGCCTGGAACCGTCGAAGCCCAAACGTCCGGACCACTAACCTCCACCCATTTCACAATAAGACAAGTGGAATTATTGTCGGCGATGTTAAAAATCAGTTCCGATTGAGCAGTTCTGCTTCGGCACGTTCCAGCAACGAACAGTGTAAATCAAATTGGCGGGCCAGCTTAAGATATTTGTCAGACTGATCGTATTTGCCCATTCGCGCACAAGCGATCGCCAGGTAGCAGGCATTCAAAGCTTTACTTCGTAGATTTTCATGCTTTTCAATCGCTACCTTCAAAAGTTTTATACCTTCCTCATATTCTCCCATCTCTACAAGCACGATGCCCCGTGTCCCTATGACGAAATTGACGCAGGGATGGCTTCGATATGTTTCTTCCGAAAAGGAGTCCGCCTCTGATAATAATGTCGGATCACCGATCAACACATCTGTATACGCAATATTATTTAGGAGGCTAAAATACCATTCTGGCGGCGTTGATTCCCGTCGCAGTAATTGCACAAATATCTGCCGCGCAATGGTATAGTTTCGCCGCTCGACCCAAATTGTGGCGCTTAAATTCAGCAGCTGCAAATCATCCGGATATAGAGCGAGCCCTTTTTCGCACCACTCAGCCGCGCCCTCGAAATCCTGATATTCATCCTCCCGTAGTCCCGCCTCTAATACAAACCGCGACACGTGGGTCTGTTGTATTTCTTCCGGTTTCATGAAGAATGCTTTAATCAAATTTTTGCCATCGCTATCTCTTTTCGAAAATGGATCGCGATAAGGCACGAGCGTGCCGATTAAAACCAGGAGGTTAGCAATCAGGAACATTTGCGCCCACGTCGGTACACCAGCATGATATGGTGAAATCAAAGCAATCGTCACCACGATGATTGCATTTGCAGCCGGTCCGGCCAGAACCCTGAAAAAAGTTCTGGCACGATACCAGTGGACGCTTTTTGGCGCAGATCGAGTAAGGCCGCCCGCCGGTATTGAGCAGACGCTGACAACCGTTCCGAACAAGTGGAATTTGAAAATCTGTTTTCCGTAACCAAATGCAACAGCGAATACCCGAAAACCAAGCAACCAGCCTGCAATTGCGTGTCCCAACTCATGAGGAACCACGCTCAAAATAAAGAAGACGAAACAAAGAAAAATTGAGTTCAAAGCTTGCGCCAATTCCGGGCACACTTTCAACCAGTAAAGAACGCATCCAATAATTCCTATCAATATTATTCCGATCAGAGGCCACGCGGCAATCATCCTGCCTCGACGGGCCCAGCAGTTAGGACAAAAACTTTGCACTACCTTTCCAAATGCTTTTCGTTCCTTGAAAAAGGCTGCTGAGTAATCTGATTCAAGTCCGCAGGCGTCGCATTTCATGATCGAATGAAGATGCCAAAAGTTTCAGCATTGGAATGAGCCAAGTCAAGAATTTGGCCTCTGGTTGCCCCGAGCCGCCTTAATGAATGCAGGCTCAGACTACGCCGCTCCTATGGAGCTTTGGGAATCGTTTTCGTAAGCTTTCTACAGATACGCCGGCCCAACGGGCTTCGGCGCAAGGACCGACCCAGGATTGCATCTTAGAATCAATTCGCAATCCACGACTCAAAATACCAGACTATCGAAAACGATTTAAATCTTAAATGAAACCTGTCGCAGTCATCGGCGCCGGCATCACGGGTTTGACCGCGGCATTTTGCCTGCAACGCAAGGGTATCCCCTTTACTGTCTATGAAGCGAGCGGGCGAGCGGGCGGCGTCATTCAATCCGTGCGAAAAGACGGGTTTCTGGCTGAATCAGGCCCGAATACGATACTGGAAACCGCGCCGGAAATTTCCAGGCTCATCGGCGAAGTCAACCTTGAATCCCGAAGGCTGTATACTGATCCGGACGCCAAGTCGCGGTTCGTAGTGCGGGACCGGCGACCCGTTGCCATGCCGTCGTCGCCTCCCGGAATATTTACATCTCCATTGCTTAGCGCCAGGTCCAAACTGGCCCTGCTGCGAGAGCCGTTCGTGCCACGCAGACGAGACGGGAAAGAAGAAACTGTGGCGGAATTTGTGACGCGACGGCTGAATCGCGAATTTTTGGAACGTCTGGTGGACGCACTGGTAGGTGGCATTTATGCAGGGGATCCGCACAGGCTTTCGATACAGCATGCGCTGCCCCGGCTGTATCAAGTTGAAGCAAAATATGGTTCGCTTATCAAAGGACAATTCCTTGGGGCGCGCGAACGAAAGAAGGGCGGTCAAGTGGCCCGAGACCGGGCGCGGGGATTTTCGTTTGATGAAGGGCTGCAGGTGCTGCCGGATACGCTGGCGGCTCAGCTGGGAGATGCTTTGAAAGTCAACGCGCCGGTTGTCCGGCTCGCTCAAATTGGCAATGACTGGCGCGTGACGAGCGCGCAGGACGAGGGGGAATTTGCGGCAGTCATCTATTGTGGGACGGCGTACGGCCTGGCGGAATTGAAACTCTCAGCGCCATCGCCCGTAAACGTTTCGGCCTTTGCCGAAATTCGTTACGCGCCGGTAGCCAGTGTCGTTTTAGGCTTTCGGCGTGAGGACGTGCCGCATCCGTGCCAGGGTTTTGGGATGCTTATTCCAAAAATCGAAGGCTTTAAAATCCTCGGCACCATTTTTTCATCGTCAATTTTTCCGAACCGCGCGCCCGCCGGCCATGTCTTGTTGACCAGTTATCTTGGCGGACAGCGTTCTCCCGACCTCGCCGGCCTTAAACCTGATGAACTGGTCCGATTAACTTGCGAAGACCTGGATATTTTGCTGGGCGTGAAAGGAGCGCCGGTTTTTCGGAGCACAGCCGTTTATCCCCGGGCTATACCCCAATACAATGTCGGCTACGGAAAATTCAAACAACTCTTGAACGACATTGAATCCAAGGCCGGAGGTTTGTTCTTTGCCGGACATTTTCGAGACGGCATTTCGCTGGGCGATTCGATAGTGTCCGGCACGGCTGCCGCAGAGCGAGTGGAAGGGTTTTTGAAATAAGGCGGCAACGCCCTTGCAAGCGCACATGGCCCACAACAGCGCACGCCCGGCGGACCCGCCGTCGCTAAAGCCATGGAGGGAAGGCGGGCAGGCCCGCCCTGCCCTATCCGAACCCTTCAATTCGCGTTTTGTTGCAGCGATTTCACGGCCGCCGCGAGTTTTTTAAATTCTCCTGCCAGAGCATCGTTCTGTTGTTTCAACTGCGTGTTCTCAGCGTCACGGCGATCCAATTCGGTTTTGAGTTCATCCACTTTTTGGTTCAATCCCTGAATGGCCGCCAGCGCCACACCGCCTTCGTCGACTACGGAAATGTGTTTGTCATCGCCTCCGTTTAACCCAAACGCCGAGTAAAAATCCTGCGCCATGGGGCCGATATGCTCCGCGTTTTTGTCCGTTTTGTAATTCCACTCGCTGACTGGCAATGAAACCACCTGGGCCAGCACGGTCTGCGGATTGACCCAAGTGAAATTCTCCTTGGCATTACGGTCGCTGCTCAAGGCCACGCCATTGGCATAAACGGTGCCCGACAGATACGTGGCCGTTTGCACACCCGGGGTGCCGATGCGAATGGTGTGGCTCTCGCCGGAGACGCCGAGATTTCCGATGTCAATGTCGAAGCTTTCGTCACCGTTGAGTTCGCCGCCGGCCTGAAAACCCAACGCAATATCATTGGTACCGCCCGCACCGGTCGTGGAACCGAGAACTGACAACGCATCATAGCCGTCTGCGGTGTTGTCGTTGCCGCTCTGGTTGTTCAAAAGCGCCAAATACCCGGCGGCTGTGTTATAGCTGCCGGTCGTGTTGTTGGGAAGGTCTATAGCGCCACTGGCCGTATTGTAGCTGCCGCTCCTGTTGGCGCTAAGCGCTCCGTAACCATTGGCTTCGTTGAAGGATCCGCTTGTCGTCTCAATTCCCGCGTAAGGACCGGCGAAAAAATTTTCGTTATTATCGGAGACCAGCAGAGGGACGCCCCCGGAATTGATGGTCGCCGGCGCGGGCAGGTTCAACGTGCCGTCGAGCGTCAAATTATCCAGCGTGACGCTGGTTTCGTCATTCGTCAGCACGGATACGGGCAATTGTGACAACAGCATCGTGCCGGTCACTTGCAACGTGGACACTGTACCCAACAGATTGCTCGCGCTCTCGGCAAATGCGGCGTATGGCACAGGCGTCAGGTTCTGCGGCGGGTTGAGCATGGCAAAACCATTTACGCCGTCATTGAACCAAATGATCAATTGGAGGTTGGGTTCCATGCTAAAAATGCTCGCAGGGATGGCGGTCATGTTTGGCAGCGCAGTGTTGCCCAATATGACCGTGAACAGCCCCTGGTTTACGCTCACCCTCACGGCGGAGGAAGGTTCGCTGCCGTTGACGCTCCTGCCGTCATTGCTCCACCAGGTGGTATAAAGAACCTGAGTCGACGGCGGCGCTACCGTGACCGTCGGCGCGCTGGTGTAGCCCGAACCGCCATGGGTAACCGTGATCTGAGTCACGGCGCCGCCGCTGATGCTGGCGGCGGCCGTTGCGCCCGAGCCCCCGCCACCGGTGATATTCACGGCGGGCGGGGATGTGTAGCCGTTGCCACCGTCCGTGACGTTAATGGCGGTAATAGAACCACTAGCGGGCGGACTGGCCGCTGCGGTAGCGGCGCTGGCGTTGGTACTTGTGACCAGCGCGAACTGGAACTGGCCCGTGCCGTTGAAGCTCGTGCCATTGTCGGTAACGCGGCCCTGATACGTAAAGGTCGTGCTCTGGGCAAGTGCGTTTGAATTAATATGAGTTAGACTGAACGCCAGCAGAGCCAGCGCGGTGGATACTTTTAGGACGCGGTTTTTCATGTGTTTCTCCTTGGTTGACGGCAGGACCTTCCTGCCGCCTAAGCCGAAACGATCTAACTGGAGGGAAGCAGATGCGCCACAGATTTTTGCACAAAGCGCCGAGCAGGCCGCCGAGCAAAAAATCAAGCAACCACGACCGATCCAATTGAATCGTTCCTTTTAAAACCCGCTGAAGACAGGCAGGATAGTCAGAATAAGAAAACTTTGTCAACAACAAAGGAGGGAATAATGGAAACGTAACGGACACGGCTGATGTTCTCAATTCTGACTGTAGCAGGGACGGCGCACTACGCCGGTGGTAGCGCCGCTTGCGATCTCACGTGCCCAGGCGGGGCCGCCGTCTCGAAAGCTATGGCGGTCAGCCCGGGAGGGTCCCCTGCCAGGTTCATGGAACGCGTTTGAATGTTGCAGCCCGCGGGCCGGACACCGAACGGCCTCCATGGCGAGGAATTTTTCCCTTGCCGTTCGCACCGATTGTGCTTACTTTTGCAGTGTTATTTGCAAGAGGCGTCCCGGTGCCGTCAGACCACATGGCACCAATAGCGGGGCTGAATCTTCAAGGTTTTCGATGGGCACGCATAGCTCAATTGGATAGAGCATCTGACTACGGATCAGAAGGTTTCAGGTTCAACTCCTGATGCGTGCACCATTGGATTTAAAAGTTCGCGAATGTGTCCCTCCCCTCAAGGGTGAGTTGCGCTGTGGCCACTTCACTGTTGAATTCCCGTTATAAAATCCTTTTTTCTATCCAAACGGATCCACCCGATTTCACCGATAGGCGAATCGAGTTTTGACCGCACGACAATAAACAAGGGGCCTTTTGCTTTGGTTGGTTCAATCGAGGCGACGAAATCAGTAAAATTAGCAGATCCGCCGGTAAAATGCGGGAAAATGTCGCCGATTTTCTCTCCGTCTTTGCTGTCAATACGGATTTCGAGTTTTACATCATTCTTCTGCAAGGCGATCTCTCCCCGATACTGCTCAAACCGGAAATACTCAAATTCTCCGATTGTTTTCGCGTCATTGGAATGGAAGACCAAAAAAATGTCATGAGTACCCACTGCCAGGCTTGAGATCTCACCGATAGCCTCGCCATAAATTTGCGTCCAGCCGATCCTGGGCTTGTCGGTTTTGGAAAGAGGTGCAGTGCCGATGAGCGGGCCGGTTGGGCTATCCATATGGACTTCAAGCGTCCGGGGAATTTCATTTGTATGGCCATAGATTATCCGAAATCGGCGGTATCCGTTGCCCATCGGGACTTTATTGAAACGCAACCACGCGCCGTTGGTGAATCCATGAACAAAGGTCCAGTATTTTTGCACATCCGCCCGAACGCCATCATTAGCGGCGAATTCAAACACCAATGGGTCAGTTGCTTTCTGGTGGCGTGGAGGAGTCCGATCAGTTTTGTCGGTATTCATTTGTTTGGCGTCACTTGAAAAGTGCAAAACAATCGATTGCCAATGCTGGTTGAAGTCAACGTTGCCAAAACAAAGCCAGCTGCCATTGGTCAAACCGGTGAGACCATTGGTTGATTTCACGATCCCAGGAGAAAAGCTTGTGACTGATTCCGCCGACTCCCATTGACTGTCGAGTGGCGGCCACTGAGGTATGGGTGGTGGATGGCTAAAATTGCAACCGAATTGAAATGCCTTGCCTTCCGGAAAATCGCCAGGCCTTAATTCATTGCCGGACCGAATAAAGTTCGTATAGAAGACATTATTGGTTTCGCGAATGCCAACGCAACACGTGTTGTACCAAAAGCCCTGCTGCAGGGACCCGGGTTTGGCCCAAAGCAAATTATCATAGAGATCCACGTTGCAGGTTCCCTGGTCCAAATAAATGATCCCTAGTTTTTTGATTCGCATGCCAAAAGGGTCGTAAGAATCATGCATGACATTGAACGCCACTTGCGAGTTCAACCCGTCAAGCGTGCCGCCACTGCTGAAGTAACCCGTGAGAAAACCGGCGTCCCTTGTTTCAAGCATGCCGTTGAAGAGGTGATTGTGTGCAAACAGTGTAGCCATATAATTCATAGGCGCGCGGTTGCGCGATACCATGCTGGTGCCATTGCCTGAAAAGTTAAAAAAATGCCTTCCGGCATTGCTCATAGTGTTGCAGGTAATCACGTGGCCGCCGACAAGAAGGTCTTCATCGTCTTGAAAATCTGCCACCGCCTCGGTAATGGCGTTGAGATAGTGGCTGGAATAATCAACTTCATCGATCAGGCAGTTATGGATCGTCTGGTGGTAACCTCGAAGATAGAATCCGGCGCCGGCGCTGAAACGGACGCTGCAACTCAGGAATGCATTGTCGTGGCCGCTGATAAAAATACCCGTTTCGCCGGATTTGATCGTGTCCCGGCCTTTTTCGACCTGCCCGATTCCGTACATTAGCGTAAAATGCGAGATATAGCTGAAGTCGCAGTGGTCAAAAGAGCACCAGGCCGACCCATCCATTTTGACAGAAGCGGCGTTGACGGCAAGACCACGAATATGGATGTAGCTCTGGCCGGACAGATCAAATGCCAATTGCCTTTTTTTGGCGTCTATAAGTCCGTCCGGGGCGGCGCCAGCAGGCGGAATCATATAGAGCATGTTCCGCTGCCAAACCCATTCGCCGGGTTGATCCAGGGCATGCATATGACCAATAATCATTCCCCGGCCCATTTCTTCCCCATATCGTGTCCCGGCGAACCACCACGTTTTGGTGCGATCTCCGACAACAATTTCTCCGGCTTTTGAACTTTCTATAATACCCGTTTGTGCGGACCAGCCCTGGTAGTGAACGCCGTAGTAAAGGGCGCCCCTCCAGTAATCATCAGGCTCCCTTTCAAGCAATTTGCTCACAATCCTTCCCGGTTGCGACTTTCCGGTGTCGGCCGGGATCGAGAATTCGCCAAAAGTCGGCCATAACTTGCTTAAGCCGCGAACTGGAATTTCCAGGCCGCGGTCTGGCTCGTTTGGATAGCGGGCCTCAATCAACACATTGCCATCGTCAAATACCTGGTTGCGCCCCAATCCCAGGGTCCAATTCATGCGAGCCATCCAAATATTATTTGTGTACCTGGTCCACCCGGTAACAGGTTCACAACCGGTGATGATCACTCGCTCATTTCTGTATGGTTCGACGGTAATTATACTTTCCCCGGTCCCACTATGATGAAAAACAACGGTTTCACGATAGACACCGCCGCCAATTGAAAGGAAATCGCCAGGCCGCAGTTTATCGACCGCGGCCTGAATAGTTTTTAGAGATTGTTCTCTGCCCGGACCGCGGCCGGAGTTCGCATCGTTACCATTCGTGGACACGTAAAAATGTGTTGCCTCAGAAATCTGGCACACAAACGCAACAATGGCAGTGGCAAGTAATCGCGCTCGTGAAAAGGGAACTGTTTTCTTCAAAACTTATATGATTTGTTTAATGATTTCCGATCCGCATTACAATCCGTCATTTGACGGATTGTACTCGAACAAATTTTTAAATATACAACAGCCGGTCATGTCAACGCGTTTGATTCCATTTGTTATTATAATCCTGGTGGCTTTGCTATTGCCCGGTCGAATGGCTGGATCTGATGCGGCGTACGCGCCCTCCACGAATGCGGCAATGTTTCCGGGAATAAAATCAAAATGGAATGGTTTTGACAGGTATGATTTTAAAGTCGGGGGCAGGAACGCCATCGTGGTCGCGCCGAGGCAACAATTGCCGAACCGCCCGTGGGCATGGCGCGGAGAGTTCTTCGGAATTTATGCAAATGCAGATGCGGCGCTTCTCACCAACGGTCTTTATCTCGCATTTTTAAGCACGCCAGATATGTTTGGAAGTCCCAAAGCAGTCGAGCTTTGGGACACGTTTTACAGGGAACTGACGAAGAAATACGGATTCGCGAAAAAAGTCGCGCTGATTGGTTTGAGCCGCGGCGGCCTCTATTGTTATAACTGGGCGACAGCCAATCCTGACAAGGTGGCGTGTATTTATGCAGATGCCCCGGTTTGTGATTTCAAAAGCTGGCCGGGCGGAAAAGCCAGGAATTTGGGCAAAGGTGACGGCAGCAAGGAAGAATGGGGAAAAATGCTCAAAGCATACGGTTTCAAGTCCGACGCAGAAGCAATAGCTTATCCCGGAAATCCGATCGATAACCTCAAACCCCTCGCGGACCACAGAGTCCCGCTGCTACATGTTTACGGGGATGCGGATCCGGTTGTGCCTTGGGACGAAAATACAGGGATCGTGGCCAAACGTTATCGTGATTTAGGAGGGAACATCACGTTAATCGTAAAGCATGGTGTCGGCCATCATCCTCACGGCCTAACTGATCCTGCGCCAATTGTGGATTTTATAATGAAGTATGCAGGACAACCGCAATAGTTGCTATGGTTCTGTTATTTGACGGACTGTTCAGGGCGCAAATCTTTGGCTGATAAATCCTCAATAGACCGGCTTTACAACAAACCGACTTGACCGCAATTAATGATGAAAATCAATTCGCGCATAATTCACATTTTCCAAATCGTCGTGTTGTTGACCTGCCGGCCATTATCGATGTATGCCGTCCAACCAAATGCTCTCTTTTCCGACGGTGTCGTCTTGCAGCGAGGAGTCAAACTGCCAATCTGGGGCAGCGCAAGAGATGGCGAAAAAATAACCGTCAAATTTCAAAATCAAACGGTATCCACCACAGCGCGCGAAGAGCACTGGATGTTGCATCTCAAACCTTTAGAAGCCGGCGGACCATTTGTTATGACCATTGCCGGTGAAAATATTGTTACGATTACCAATGTTCTGGTGGGTGAGGTCTGGCTCTGCAGCGGGCAATCAAACATGGAAATGCCGTTGGCTGCCACCACGAATGCGTCGGAAGCTTTAGCCACCGCTTCAGACTCTCAATTGCGTTTTTTCACGGTTGCTCATGAGGCGTCGGATGAACCAAAGACCGATGTGTCCGGGTCCTGGGTTGAATCAACGCCTGGAAAGGCGAAATATTTTTCCGCGGTAGGATACTTCTTTGGACGCGATCTTCGCAGGACAATGAAAATCCCCATCGGTCTGATTCATTCATCCGTTGGAGGAACACCAGCCGAAGCCTGGACTGCTCGTACTGCTCTTGAAGAGGACCCGGATTTAAAGCAAATCCTCGAACGACAGGCATTGGCCGTAAAAACATTTGATCCGGCCCAGGCCCGGGCCGAATACCAAACGAACGTCGCTGAAGCAAAAGCTGAAGGCAAAGATGTATCCAGGGTGCAGGTCGCCAAAAGCCCGGCCATTAGCTTTAACCGTCCCGCCGGATTGTATAATGCCATGATAGCTCCTCTTCAGCCTTTTGCAATTGCAGGTGTCATCTGGTACCAGGGTGAGTCGAACAACAAGCGCGCCAATGAATATCGCAAACTCTTCCCCGCCCTGATTCGAAGCTGGAGGATTGCCTGGGGAGAAAGCAGGTTTCCATTTCTGTTTGTCCAAATTGCGCCGCAGCGTGACATGACTCCGGAAATCCGTGAAGCACAATTATTGACCTGGCAACAGGTGCCTCGAACGGCGATGGTGGTTATTACCGACGTTGGCGACACGAATAATATTCATCCCACGCGAAAAGAACCCGTCGGCGCCCGACTTGCATTGGCGGCGCGCGCTGTTGCCTACGGCAAAAAGATAGAATATTCGGGGCCCGTCTATGATTCGATGAAAATTAAAAAAGACCACGCGATCATTTACTTCAGCCATGCGACCGGCGGCCTGGCAGCCAGAGGAGGCAAACTTAAAGGCTTCCAAATCGCCGGCCCGAAAGGGCAGTTTTTTGACGCCATAGCGGAAATTGAGGGAAACAAAGTGGTCGTCTATAATCCCTTAGTGGCAAAGCCTGCAGAGGTTCGCTATGGCTGGTCAAATGTGCCCGATGTAAATTTGGTCAACCAGCAAGGGCTCCCCGCGACCCCGTTTCGCACGGATGTAAATTAAGGCAAAATCAGAGAATTCCAGATATCGCGTCTTTGAATAATGAGTCTGTACACAATAGCCTCCGTCATTTGACGGATTGTGAAACAGCAAAACCTGATGTAAGAATATCAACACAAACACATGGCTAATGCTTACCGCTCCGCTAAAGCCAGCGGCCCATTTTAATGACTGTAAGAAATATTTTTTTCACGTTTCTGGCTATTGTTTTTCTGGCTCAATCCGGGCAGGCTGCAGTTTACTACGTGGCAAAATCCGGGAATGACTCAAATCCCGGAAGCACCACGAACCTCGCATTTCTAACCATCCAGAAAGCGGCATCGGTCATGAATGCCGGTGATACCTGCTATATTTTTTCGGGAACTTATCGCGAGACAGTCGTGCCGGCGCATAGTGGCACGGCCGGTTTGCCCATTACGTTCGCCGCTTACCCCGGTGCAATTCCGATAGTCAGCGGCGCCAACCCGATCAGCCTGACGTGGAACGTTTATAGTAATTCCATTTACCAGGCGAGCACGACGAGTTCATTCAGGCAGCTCTTCGTGGATGGAGTCATGATGAATGAAGCGCGCTGGCCCAATGCCACGGTCAATAATCTGCTCTACGCGCCACGATCGACCCCCAATTCCTGCACGCTGACAAATCTGATGGATAGCTCTCTGCCAAATGTAAATCTTTTGGGAGCAACCCTTCATATATTCCCTAATGAGTACAATAATTCGGGTTACGCGGCCAATACCCGTCTTATCACAGCCTGGGATCCCGTGGCGAAGAAACTTTCGTGGAACGGAAATATTTTCAATTCCGGTGCGACCGCCACCTACTATTATATCTACGGCGCATTACCGCTGCTGGATATCTCAACCGAATGGTACCTGGACACCAACGCCAAGGTGCTATATCTCTGGTGCCCCGACAGTGCGTCCCCGACCAATCACACTGTCGAGATCAAGGCAAGAACCAGTGCCTTTACCCTCGATAATCTGGCCTACATAACGGTAAATGGCCTGTATGTGTTTGCTGCGGGTATTTCCATGGCCAATACCACCGATTGCATCGTGAACAATTGCAACCTTGAATACGTGCAACATAACACAACCGCGGACTGGACGATGGATGTTCCCATCGCCAACCAAGTAAGCGGAAGCGGAAGCATGTGGGAGAATTCGACAATTAAATACAGTTCGCAGGACGGCATCCGATGCAGCGGCCAAAATGAGGTTGTGAGCAATTGTGTGATCCAGCAGGTGGATTACTATCCTGGAACTTATTATGCGGCGGTCACTGCCTATAGCGGCGGCAATGGGACGAGGATCCTCAATAACACGTTTACGTATAGTGGCCGATATTTGGTTGGCGCCTCCGCTACGGATGTCGATATCGCATATAACGACCTGGGTTTTGGGACGCTTTTGACCAGTGATGGAGGCGCTACCTACGTGTATGTGGGAGGAGGCAATGGGAATGGCACGATCATCCATCATAATTGGGCGCACAATTGCTGGGCCGGGGTATATGTAGATCAAGGTCAAAATAACTACATTGTGTATCGGAACGTCTGTTACAGCAACGCCAATGGAATGTGTTTCAATTCGTTTACCAATAATTTATTTATCAATAATACTGCCGTCTCGAACGGAACCGACTTGTTATGTAACGGGGGCGGCGATATTAATGTTTCGTTCATCAATAATATCTGGCACTCAACCAGCCAGAACAATGCATTTAGCGGCAGCACGACTCTGACTGATGATGGCTGGTACCCTCCATTGGGATCGAACTACGTACCCCAGACGGGGTCGGGAGCCATTGATGGAGGCGAGGTATATTCACCCTATACAGATGGATATATTGGGGCTGCTCCAGACATCGGCGCTTATGAGGCGGGAGGAACCTATTGGGTCCCGGGAGCAAATTTTGAGCCCGAGCCATTTCCAAATCCTTATTCATTTCCTGTCATCACCGTGCAGCCGTCCAGCCAAACTAATTACATCGATCAAACTGCAGTATTTTCGGTGACTGCCGGCAGCATTGGTTCCCAGTATTATCAATGGATGGCGGGTGCCACCGGCAGCGGCATTTATACCAATTTGCTGCCTGACAGCCAAATCGCCAGCGTGACCAATGCAACTTTAACTATCTCCAATTTGACATTTGCAAATACTGCTGACTATATGGTCGTGGTCAGCAATTCGAATGGGCCGGTCAACAGCGCCGTGGCAACATTGACTGTCTTGAGCCCGGCACCAACTATTACCATGCAACCGTCCAACCAGACGAGCATTGTCGGCCAGAGCATTCAATTCACCGTCGGTGCCGCCGGACTGGCGCAATTATCGTATCAATGGATGGCGAGAGTTGCCGGCGGCGGAGTATACGCGAATTTGCCAGTCAACAGCCAAATCACCAGCGTAACCAACGCCACCCTGACGATCTCGAATTTAACACTGGCCAATGCCGCGGATTACCTGGTGGTCATTACAAATTCCTATGGTTCCGTCACTAGCGCCAAAGCGACCCTCACCATCCTGACCAACTCATCCTATCAAACGACAATCCTTGCCGATCATCCTGTTTCCTACTGGCCGCTCAATGAAATGGGCGGGACGGTCATTCATGACGTGGCTGGCACCAACAATGGCACAGCCATGAATACCGCCGGTCTGACGTTTGGCGGTCCGGGCGTACTGTATTCCAACGGGGTGAACTCGGACACAGCAATCTATTTCCAAAACACAAACAGCGGCTATATCCGGATTCCTTATTCGAGCACCTTAAACACGCCGAACTTCAGTGTCGAAACTTGGCTGAAGATGCCGATCTTTCCGGTCAATGGAGCGGGTGCGGATATGAACCCGTTAAGTTTTGACGTGGCCTTTAACCCGTACGGATGGACGTTTGAGATCGCCTATCCCAACGGGGCCAACCCTCTACTGTACGGCTGGCTGGCATCCGGGGGCGCCTGGACCCGAGTGAATTCCGGGACAAGCCTGCAAGGATCATGGTCGTATTATGTTCTGACATATGATGGGACGAGCTTCAAGGTTTATACCAACGGGGTGCTGGCGGTGAGCAGTTCGTCCGGGTACGCGCAGGCGACAGCCGGGACGCCCTTGTATTTGGGAGCCTACAATAACAGCGGCTCTACGCGGTTCTACAACGGGGGGATGGAGAACGTGGCGGAATACAACTATGCGCTGACGCCGACCCAAATCTCCGAGCATTATGAGGTGGGTTCAACCGGGATACCATTAACGCCGCCGATGATGTCCATTCAAATCTCCGGGAACAAGATAAACGTAGGATGGGGCTCTGGTTATTTGCAGGCGGCTCCTACGGTTCACGGCCCCTGGACATATGTCACCAATACAGCGCCGCCCTATTCAACCGGGTTGACTAATCAGACCCTATTCTTTAGAAGTATCTCTCCGTCGCCCTAGACATTTAATAAGTGAGCAACAAGAATACCATCGCCAGCATTTCTGCGTTTTATCTGATTAGCTTAATTGCGTGCGGTGCACAGGGCGAATTGAAAACGCAGCCTCTGGACGATGGCTGGAAAAGACTATCCTTGCGTGAAAAGATAGGCCAGACCGTGATAATGCGGGGCGAATCATTGGTTCATAGCGGTACGACAGATGCGGAACTGGCTCTCTATCTCAAGCATTATCCCGTGGGCGGTGTATTTGATGGAGGGACTGTCATTTTTGACAGCGGGCCTGCGGCATCTCAAATAGAAGAGCGCATCGTGCGATTGCGCAAAGCTTCGCAAATTCCCCTGATTATTTGTGGGGACATGGAGTCGGGCGCCGGCGCGAATGTACGGGGTTTTACAAGGATTACCCATTTACCAGGTGTGGGAGCGACCCGATCAAGAAGGCTCGCATACGATTTTGGACGAGCCACTGCCATCGAGGCGCGCTCAATCGGGTTCAACTGGCTGTTTACTCCCGTGGCGGACCTTGTGCAAAACCCGTTCAACTACATCGTGGCCGATCGCAGCATATCGGATGACCCGCAGATGGCAACGCCACTTTTAATTAGTATAGTGAACGGTTACCAGGACAACGGAGTGGCCGCCACTGCCAAGCATTTCCCCGGCGATGGAGTGGATTATCGCAACCAGCACGAAACCACTTCCTGCAATGGGCTGACGCAAGCGGCATGGGACCGAAACCACGGCGCCGTTTTCCAGGCGCTGATCGATAATAATGTGATGGCGATCATGGCCGGTCACATTTCCCTGCCGTGTTATCAGAGCGAATCGGGAAAGGTGGATGGCCGTTATCTGCCGGCCACGCTTTCCCACGATTTAATTACCAAGCTTCTAAAGCAAAAAATGGGATTTAAAGGCGTCGTGGTTTCTGACGCGTTGATTATGGGCGGTTTCAGCAAATTTTATGGCGACGACGCATGCGTCCATTGCTTCGCTGCGGGCACGGATATGTTGCTTTGGCCGCCGGAACGATATTTTGATGACATGGAAAAGGCGATAGCAAGTGGTCGCGTTCCCGTGTCACGACTCGACGACGCCGTGGAACGCATCTGGCGGTTAAAGCAAAAACTTGGCCTGCTGGATATAGATGCTCCCGCATCACGTCCATTGGACAGCAGGGACAGAATTTTCGTCGAAGAGACAGCGCAGAACATCGCGGAAAAAAGCATTACACTGGTTCGTGATCGCAATCACCTTTTGCCCCTAAATTCCACTGCCATCCACCATGTCGCCATCATTCCAATAACGAGCAAACACGTGCGCGTCGAAGATGCAGCTGAACACTTGCAGGCGGCTTTTGCGGCCCGCGGCATTTCTGCTTCCATTCACAGGGGACTTTGGTTGGACGACATAACCAAAGTTGCGGCGGAAAATGACCTTATCATCTACCTGGTTGGGGAAATCGGCTTTCAAACCTGGGATGACAGCCCGGCACAGTCAGACACCTGGACCTCGGGTATGGCTGGCGGCCAAAAAACCATTGTCATTTCACTCGATAATCCTTTCCACAGCGACGAATTTGTGGCAGCCGACACCTATATAAACGCCTATGATGCTTCTGATGCCGTTTTGACAGCACTGATGCGCGGGCTCTTTGGGGAGATCCGCTTCACGGGACGCAGTCCGGTCAATCTACGCATGTTTCGCAATTTTGATCTCGATCCACGGGCCAAATAGTTATGACGCGAACCCGCATAGCCGCCCAATTTATTGCTATTCTATTTGTAATCGTTTCTGCCCGCGCTGGTGACGCTCTGAATATTGAAGGAGATTTGCCTCTTAAGAAAGAATATCAGGAACGCCAGGAACGGGTGAGCCAGTGGTATGCGCCGGCCCGGTTTGGGCTTTTCTGCCACTGGGGATTGTACACAGGGGCCAGTAACGACAACGCGAACGTCACGCATTACAATACCATTGCCGAGTTTGAAGCGGCGGCCGACAATCCTAATGCTATTGCCAGTAATATTGTGGCCACGGCTAAAATGATGGGGGCAAGATATATCACTTTTTCATTGCTGCACAGCGATGATCGCCATGCAGTACTTTTCCCGGCTAAAACGCCTGGTTTTAAGGTTACGACGACGAAGGATTACATAGGCGCCCTGGCGGCTCGCTGTCATGAGGAACATATCCCGCTGATGCTCTATCTTTGTGGCGGACCTGATCATGGTTTTGAAGGAGGCGACTGGCTCGACGAATCGATGCGAAACGAAAAGAAATATGTTGAAGCAACAAAAGGATTGCTTGACGAATTGGCGGCCCGTTGCCCCGGCGAGATTGCCGGGTTCTGGATCGATGGAAGTCCATCCGACCTGCCCGCCTACATGAGGCAGCACTTCCCCGGGTGTATCGTCGTTCATAACAACGATGATTATTTTGGATGGGGCAGCACAAGTGATCCAAACATCGACTATGGAACGACTGAATTTCTAACCGGCCCGGCTGATCCGGATTATAGCCGGCCTTCCGGCTTGGTTAAGACCCATGTCCGGTGGGGGCTTCTCCCGCCCGACCGCGACTATAATGAAGACATCCCCTGCGTCGGCACCTGGTGGTATACGTCCAGGGGGCCGGACGTCGATGGCTACCAAAACTCACGTTACGCCAAAGACCCGACGTTCGTCGTCAGGCAGATGGTTTCTTCGCTGGGCCAGCGGCGCGAGTGGAATTTTGCGCTCGGCGTCGGGCCTATGATTGATGGCAAGCTTGCTCCCAGTCTCCAGCCGATGGTTCAATGTCTGCATAATTATTTCGCATGGGCCGCAGAATCGATCTATGACACGGTTGGCGGCGAAGGCTCGGCGCTCAACCCGGGCTGGTGGAATGACGGCGCCTACGGTTCAATTACAGTCTCTTTAAAAGATCCAACTGTTCTCTATATTCACGTCACGACTGCACCGGATGCGGATCATTTGCGCGTGCCAAAAAATGGATACAAAATTGCCTCTGTCGTCGATCTGCGGACCGGGTCACCTGTCCAGTTTGATGACATTGGAGTCCTATTGCTTCAGAACCGTGACTGGCTCGATGTAAAAACGTTTGGAGACATGGTCTTCAAAGTGACTCTGGCCACCAAGCCGTAACCCAAAAGCACAATGTCCTGGTGATTGGTGATCAGTCCATGAAGCAATCCAAACGTTAAATTGATTTGAGCGTTTTTGCTTCACGATCAAAAGATGAAATCAAGAATCAGGCGGAGATTTTTGGCAGATTTTTCGATAACGATTTACGGCATCGCCGATGCCCGGTTCATCCTGAAAAGCAACATCCTTATATAGCGTTGCACAGGATGGATGCTGGTCCTTTAGTCTTTGCCAGTCTTTCCATAGCCGATCGTATTTGGCGATGGCAGTCGAAAGTCTCTTGCGGTCGTAATGCCCCGATTTATCCCCTGAAGCGCCGTAAAGCAATATGGTCCATGCCTGCTCAAAAATTGAATATTTGATGCGTCCGTAAGCGGCTGACGTGACTACAAATTCTTTTGTCCGCGGATCGGGGAAGTTTATTTGTTGCGCCAGTGAATTAATTTTTTTCCACATGGATACTGCCTCGGCTTTTTCTGCAAGCGCGTCAGCGACCATGTTATTCGTGATAAAGAAATCCAAATTCGGGGCCGCTATAAAATCGTCTCGCGCCCACCAAAGGTCTACGGGCCCTAATAGGCTGCATTGCCCTCGCAACACGGCTGCGGCTGCCAGCAGATTGAGTTCACGGAAGCGCCTGATATCGACCCCCTTTAAGCCAAGTTGCCGAGTGGCGAACTCGTTGAAGACTTCCTCTTCAGTGCACTTTGGGGCCTCAATATATTTGGTAATAACGTACGCATTCAACCTGCACCAAAGTTCGTTCGTAATGTAAGGTCCTTCCCAACCGCCGCCACGCGACCACGTCCACACACCGGCAAAGTTCCTGTTGTTTACAATATCACGCAGGCCTTTTGGCCGGCCGGATTTCACAGCATATTCCTCCCAGCCGTTAATAACGCCGTCACCAACATAATAAGGATGGGCGCCTTTGCCATACGCTTCGCATTGGCACTCAACTTCCACGATTTGCCGGTGCGCGCCGATGCCAAGCGTTGGATTAAACGGGGTCATGCGCAAAAAATCTCCCGCCTGCGGTTTGATGGAAAAGATGAGGTTCGGATGCGGTTCAATTGCATCGGTTACTTTCAGATAATATTTCGGGTTGATATGAAAATTGTCGCCAAAATCCCAGGTTCGGTAAAAAACCATTTTTCCGCGTTGCACGCAAACTTCGTCGCGCAGGATTTTTAACAGGGCAATATGGCTGTCCGGCCCGTGAATGATCGCGGTGGCGCCTTGCATTTTATTTTCACCGCTTTGGCCGCTGGAAGCATGGTACGGGCTGTCGAACAAATAAATTTCGCCAGTACGCACGACCAGGCCGTCGAGGGAGGGGCAGCGGTCGAACAATTCATCGATCTGCGCGCGGATTATCTTCTGCGTCATAGGACGTTCAAGGTCTATGCGGCCCTGGTCATCGCAGATCTCGCCCTTGAAACGCGCCACCAGGGCCTTGGGAAGCACGATGAATTGCATCCAGGCATACGCTTTGATTCCGGCGGAATGGGCTTGAGCGGCCAGATGTTCGAGCGTCTGCGCGTGCTGATCGATCCAAATCCGCGCCTCGTTGCCCTTTGGCAAAATGTCGTGCGCGATTGAGTCAAAGCTCTCGCACGAGTCGGCTTCAGCCATTATTACCTGGCCGTTATAACCTAAATCGCTCAAGGTTTTTGGATTGCGAAAGATGGTGGGTTGGAGCGGTTCACCGGGATTGTTATGGACCATGTCCATGACAAATGTGAACTGCGAGGGATCTGAAAGATTCCGTCCAGGGCTGGAGGAAAGCGCTGCTGGAGCCTTATCACCGGTTGCCGTTTGATGCGTGTCACCGGACGGAAAAAGATCCAAAGCATGGGTCCTGGTCCCGCAAAGATTCAAAAGCAAGATGAGAATTGGCAGAGGAGGGCAAATTCGCGACCAAAGCCGAAAGAAACTGGAAATCGGCGTTGCCCGGGTATTAAAAATAGTTTTCACAATAACATCCGTTGGATTGAGGCCGGTGAACGCTGAACAGCTTTGGCGGCCTCATGCGCTTACTTTTCCGATTTATCGTGACCCGTATTTCCCAAAAATTTTGCCGCGGCTTGCGTTCGACAGTGAACGTGCAGTTTTTCGTAGATATGTTCGATATGGGTTCGCACCGTGGACACCTCTACCTGGATATGCGAGGCGATTTCTTTGTTGGTATAACCCTTGGCAATTAATTCCAAAATCTCTTTTTCCCGCGTGGTCAATTGTGCTTTGGACAGGTCGCTGCGCACCGGCTTTCGAAAGACCTCAATAACCCGGCGGGCAATCTGGCCGGTCATCGGCGCGCCGCCATCAACGACTTCGATGATCGATTTAATGACTTCCACTGATGAATTGGTCTTTAAAATGTAGCCGCTGGCTCCAGCCTGAAGGGCGTCAAATATGAAATTGTTGTTGGAATAAATCGTCACGATGAGAATTTGGGTCCTGGGCATGAGTTCCTTCAAGAGCGCAGTTGATTGAATCCCTGACATGCCCGGCAAATTGATATCCATCAGGACTACTTCCGGACGGTAATCAGGAAATTGCTTGACCGCCATTTCACCTGAGTCGCAGGCTGCAACACATTTGAGCCTTGGATGGGCGTTCAAAACCTTGATCCAATTTTCCCTGACCTCGTGATCATCCTCGACAATGCCGACTTTAATTTTCATAAGGTTATTTCTTATTGCCCGGAATGAATCCTGGCACCGGTAATGAAAGCAAAACAGTTGTTCCTTTTCCGATTGCGCTTCGTATTGTGGCTTCGCCTTTGATGAGTTCCATCCGGCTCTTAATATTAAGAAGGCCTTTGCCGCCTGCGCGCATGCCGTCAAATGCAAAGCCGCCGCCGTCATCGGAAATTTCTATGTTCAACAGATGATCTTTAAGATGAATCTTGAAATAAATGATTCTCGCATTGGCGTGACGAACACAGTTGGTGAGCGCTTCTTTGGAACCCAGGAGCAAATTGCGCCGGGCAAGCGCCGGCAAGGGCAAATTCGGCAGGTCCGGGTCCACGTCCAGTCTGCAACCGATCCCGACGGGCGCGAGAAAAGTTTCAATATAATCGCATAAATAGGCGGCCAGATTCGGAAGCGAATCGTTTTGGGGATCGGTCGTCCAAACGACTTCGTCAACCGATCCGATAAGTTGCCGAACGCGCCGGTTCATGAAATTGAGTTCGAATTTTGCGCTATCAGAGATGGTTCCGTCCTGGGCGGCCAACTCACCCTGAAGGGCAGTTGCTGTCAGGCGCGCTCCGAGTTCATCATGCAGGTCTCGCGCAATGCGGCGGCGCTCCTTTTCCACAGCCTCCTGCATTTCCAATCGTTCGACCTGCAACAAAAACTTGCGCCGTTGTCTCCAGACAATTCCACTAACCAGCGCGCAAACGAATATTCCGCCGCCTGACGCCTGTATCCAGTGCCGCTCCCATAATCGCGGCACAACATAGAGGTTTGCCGCATGTGTCATTCCGTGCCATACGCCGTCACTGCCGCCAACCATAACCTGGAATTGGTATCGCCCTGGTTTTAATTGGCTGTAATACGCCACATTTTGACCGCCCGCTTCTACCCAGTTGTGGTCTAATCCTTCCAATTTGTATCGAAAATTCAGATTGTGCTGCAGCGTCAAATCAGGCGCGGTATAATCGAACTCAATTCGCCGCGCACTGGAAGAAACGCGCAACTCTCCGCCAGGCGCAGCCACCAGCGGCTTTCCATCCGCCAGCACTTCCTCCAGCAAAACAGTGGGCAACAAAGGTTCGGTTGCCGCTGTGCGCGGATTAAGTTCGGCGATGCCTTCATAATCAGGAAACAAAAGGATGCCATTCGCCAAACGGGCAGATACGGGTTTGCCCGAGCCAGAACAACTCCGGTTGGCCAATCCTTCCGACAGGGATACGTGCTCGTATGAGGGCGGCGGGTTGTCTCCGCGCCTGTAGTTCTCGATCGCTTGTGGCAAAAACCCGACGATCCCGTTGTCGGTACTTAGCCAAAGCCGGCCACCGTCGTCATCTATTATAGATTGAATCCTGTCGCTGGGTAACCCATCATCTGTGGTGAAAATTGTAAACGCGTTTTGGTATTTCCGGATTAAGCCTTCACCCCAACTGCCAACCCATAGCGACCCATCCTTACTGTAAAAAAGTGATCGGGCATCGGTCGCCGGATAATCTTCCACCCGGTGAAGTTTCTCCGGCTGGTCATTGGGAAGGCAAAACAACCCCTGGCCGATGGTTCCAATCCAAATATTGCCGGACGCATCCTCAGTTATGCTCCTTATATCGCAATACCCCTGGTCGGGGCGCAAGTGGAATACCTTAAAATGGCCGTCCTGCAAACATATCAACCCACCGAGCGTGCCAATCCAGAGCCGTCTATGATGGTCTTCAAACAGAGCTTTTACCCAATTTGACATCTCCGGCGGTCCTGCAACTGATGTAAAGCGCTGGTTTTTTAATTGGAAAAGTCCTTCAGAAGTCCCTGCCCATACATTGCTTTGTGAATCTTCAAAGATCGTGCAGACATGAGGGTCACTTAGTCCCTGCGCCTCTCCATAAATTTTGAATTTATCATCATACCATTGAGCCAGGCCAAAGCCGGCTGTCCCTACCCAAATGGCACCGTTGTGCGCCAGGCTGATCGTGCTGATCTCGGCATTCTCCAGCGGGGGAGGCAGCGTAAGCATGGCCAGCGGCTGCAGGGCAATTCTGTAAAGACCATCTCCCACCGTTCCCACCCAAATATTGCCCTGCGCATCCTGAAACAAACATGATATATAACCCTGGGAAAAAGGATTCTTGGCAATCAACCTTTCCCAATTGCCATCAGGGCTGGAGAAAAAAACTCCGCCGGCCG
Organism: uncultured Verrucomicrobiae bacterium; assembly: GCA_963845665.1. Taxonomy (GTDB): domain Bacteria; phylum Verrucomicrobiota; class Verrucomicrobiia; order Limisphaerales; family UBA11358; genus UBA11358. Next base: position 2,773,626 of record CAWJTA010000002.1, on the reverse strand, counting down.
CTGTCCCATACCAAATGCGGCCCGAACGATCTTCCATCAGGCAGGTAACGGTTGAACGCGCTGAGAAAGGAGTCGTCGGAATTAATTCCGGGCGGCTTTGCCACTGCCCGTCGGCAAATCTTCGCACTTGTCCGCCGCCAAGCAACCACGAACCTTCTTTTGGTTCGGCGACCCACATTCCTCCATGATTTGCCGGGGCAAATACGGGCCAGGGCTCATCTACGGACACCGCGTTGGAATTGTAAATCCATCCCTCGCTGCCAAAGCGATACAACCTGCCTCCAGCTTCAATCCAAATACGTCCTTCCTGGTCCGCCGTTAGTTGCTTGACCCCGCCGCCTGGCAACCCATTGGTCGGCGTAAAGATCTTCCAGTTATTGCCATCCAATCGCGCAACGATCCCGTCCGAAACGTATTCCCAAACGGCCCCTTCGGCATCTCCGATGAGATGAGTGCTGTCATCCAGCAAATCCTTGCCTTCTGTTCCTTCAATGACCCGCATGCGGCGATCCCATAACCAGCTTCCAGGCGCGCGCTTTGTCTTTTGGTCGATCAAAATGTCAACCGGAGCCTGCGTGTTTTCAAATTTTCCATTCCGTCTACGAATGACGCTCCCATCCTGCGTGCTTATCCACAGTGTACCGTCACGACCAGTTAGTAAGCTGGTAATCTGCGAATCGGTGAGAACAGAACCCGGCCCCGCTTTAAAACTTTTAAACCGAGTCCCGTCAAATCTGGCCAACCCCTTTGCCGTGCCGATCCAAAGATAGCCGTCAGGGGTTTGTTCAATGGCTGTGATTTCGCCGTCCGGCAAGCCATCTTCTATGTGCCAGTTTCGAACCTGGTATTCCTGGCAGAGCGCTTTCGGGTCGCACGCACAATTTACCAGCAGCACCCAGAACAGCAGCTTTGGCAGACCGCAACAGCATCGCCAGGAGGCTAAAAAATACTGTTCGTGGGAGGGGTTCAAGCGGCTCAACCGTAAAGTAAATTCGCCTTCCAATCAATGAAAAAGCGCGTCTCCGTCATTTGACGGATTGTGCGGAAGTCACGACTGGTGTAAAAACTAACTATCAGCATGAATACCCGACAACAATGTTTTCGGCGTCGCATTTTCAATTTACGTGTTGAGGTGAGGCTCGGCGGACCCTGGCCCTGGCAGAGCGCAGCAAACAAAAACAAAACCCTAAATCAATAATCATGAAAATAAATAAACTAAGCACCTTGATCGCCGCATTGATGATGCTAAACGCCAGCCTTGCGCTTGGTTTAACGGCCTACGATAGCACAGTATTGAGTGACGGGGCTTACGCATACTGGCCTTTGCAGGAAACATCCGGTTCTGTTATCAACGACGTCGCCGGCACCAATAGCGGGACTCTGATGACCTCCACGGATTTGCCGACAACCAAGGATTATCACGTGTCATTTATTCCCGCGGGCGCCGGATCATCAGACGGCATCTCCTATAACATGGGAGGCCCCGGCCTTTTGCCTGGATTCCCGAATGAAACTGCCGTGTATTTCACAAACTTAGACGGCCAGTTAACCAACGCACAAATTGTGGTCCCCTACAATGCTCAAATGGACCCGGCCAGCAATTTCACGATGGAAGCCTGGGTGCATTTGCCAACTTACCCGATTGGTTATACCAACGGAAATGAACAGGTGATTTTAGGCCTCGAAGCCAACAGCGGCAGCCAGGCCGGATGGTGGATTGATACTCATGTTGATGGTTCGGGTTCCGCGGGAATAGTGGACGTAAACCTTGCCCATGGAAACCATGCTGGCTGGACCTCGAGCGGGCCCACTCCAGAAGCTTTTACAAATAACGTGGCAGGGGCGGACAGTTATATGGTTATTACTTATAGTGCATCTTCCTTTAAATTCTATGAGAACGGAGTTTTGATCTACGCGGCTAACAACCCGACCTATGCAGGCATCTTCGCGTTGCCAACTCACATAGAACCGTTTATCATTGGGTCGTATTGTGAATCCTATTTTGGTGGCGCCGGGAACACGGGGAATACGCGCGACTTGTTTTTTAACGGTGCCGTATCGCATGTCGCGTATTATACCAATGTTCTCACACCTACCCAAATCCTGAACCATTATTTGACTGGTGTCTCGGGTGCGAACGTGTCGGCCCCTTTCCCGTCTGCGCCGCCGGTCGGTGGGACAAACTACATCGGCTACAGCCGTACCTTTTCCATCACTGCCGGTGGAACACAGCCCTTGTCCTATCAATGGTATAACGGCGCATCGCCCATTCACGGCGCCACAAACAACACATTGACTTTAAACGATCTTCAATTGACGAATTCGGGCAGTTACAGCGTCACCGTCACGAACATCCTCGGCAGCACCAATATCGGTCCCGTCACACTACTGGTCCAGGCGTTGCCTTTGGATGTTTATCAGTCCAACGTTATCAGTGCCCTACCCGTGGCTTTTTACCCGTTGCATGAAACAAACGGCCCGGTCTGTTATGACTTGATTGACCCTGTTGATAATAACGGCACTTATGTCACCTACGATGCGACCAATGCACCCGTGCTTTTCCAACAACCCGGAGCCAGCAGCTATCTTGGAACTGCGGTGACTTTAGATTCAGCCGCTACCAACGGTATTTACATTAATAATCCCACTGCGATGGGCATTGTCGGGCCGCTCACGATCGAAGCCTGGGTCCAGCTTCAGGATATCTCTGATCAACAATACATTGTCACCCATGGGCCGGCAATTGATGCAAACCCGAACAAGTCAGACGACGCTCTTGAAATTGATCCATATGGTGAATATAGCTTCGAACGCGACGTGCAAGTCGCCATTCCTCCGACTTTTGGTCCTTATTACGCGGTCCCCCCCGAAGATCAGGGGCAGTGGGTCTATTTGGTCGGCGTGGCGGATGGCACATATTGGCGTTTGTATCGCAACGGCGTTGATATTGCGGACATGTTGGACACGAATATGCCGCCGGGCGCTGTTACGGCCAACGGGGGGTGGGCGATCGGGGCACGCCCGGCAAATGGTCCAGCCGGGGTGATACCGCCATCGCTGGACGGTTCAATAAACAACGTAGCCATTTATGATTATGCTCTGACACCCGCCCAAATCCAGCAGCATTACCAAATTGGCCTTACAGGAACAAATGCCTCTCCTCCGCTTGTCTCAATCCAGCTTTCAGGCCCGAACGTCATCATTACCTGGAACTCTGGCTATCTGCAGGAAGCCACCTCAATTAACGGTCCCTGGACATACGCGAATACTGCGACATCCCCGTACGCGGTTCCGGCAAATGGTCCGGCGGCGTTTTATCGCACAACTTTAACACCGCCATAAGAAAGTGTTGGAAATTCAGTCATCAAACAGCATGGCAGCCGGGAGAAATCTCCCGGCTGTCAGTATGGCAGGCCGCTTTGAAAATTCGATGCTATTCGTGAAAAAGCCAAATGTTTATGGTCCATCGGCCTTCACTCTAATAGAACTTTTGATAGTGGTGGCCATCATTGCCATCCTGGCGTCGATCCTATTGCCGGCATTGAACAAGGGCAAGTTAAAGGCTCTGCAGGCCGCCTGCATGAGCAACGAAAAGGAAATGGCCATCGCCTGCAAAATGTATTTCGACGACAATGGCACCACTTTTTTTAACAATGGTGGAGGCCAGGGTCAGGGCATATGGATGGTGAATCTGATTAGCTATCAATCTACAGTGCAAAAGGTTCGCATTTGTCCCATGACGCCGGAATTATTCGGCGCCCAAATTCCGGCCAACTCCATGTATGGCGCAGCGGATAAAGTATGGTATTACAACGGTGTTCCTTATGGTGGCAATCCAAATACGACAGAGTATCAGGGAGGCTACGGCTTGAACGGTTATTTTTACTATGACAGAGATACCACGATCAATTTTCAAAAGGAATCCATGGTGAAGTTTCCGGCAGAAACACCTCTCATCGCGGATGCGTTGTGGTGCGATGCCTGGCCGGACGTGAACCAGTTTCCGCCTTATAGCCTGTATACGCAGACGATGGGTTCAACGGCAAATGATCCAAGCGGCAGCACTGAAGGTATCGAACGATTCTGCATTGCGCGCCACGGCAGCTATTCCGGGCATCCAACTGCCAAAGCTCATACACAATGGCCGGCCGGCGGCATCCTTCCCGGGTCTATAAACGTCGCTTTCGCTGACGCCCACGTCAAGCTCGTCCGTCTCGATTTACTTTGGACTTTGTATTGGTACCGGGGTTGGACTCCTGAATCTCATCCTTGAGAATTAAACCGTCGCGTGAATGTGAATAGAAATTAGAACAGCCGGCGAAAGAGACAAATGGGACTGATAGGTACTAATACAGAGCAACGGGCAATCCCAATCAGTCTATTCAACCTTGGCGGGCTGCAGAATGATGGTAAAAGATGAAATACTGGGCAATTATTTTAATTTTAGCGGTTTGGGTTCCAAATGAATTAATTGCGACTCCATATACTATCGGTAATGAAGCATTGTCCATTGAGTTTGACGCGGTAACCGGAGCGTTCTGCGGAATAGAAAAGGCCACAGGCGACCGCTTTCTGGTTAATGGCAAATTGGAAGGCGGGGTAAAGGAGGCGGCTATCCGTCCTGCTAATGACCCGGTGTTTGGCAAGGGATCGAGAATCGTGGTGTCACAGGCCAACGGCAGCATCGTGAATCTCGAGCTTTATAACCATCTTCCGTTTCTTCTTGTTCGCAGGGAATTGCGCAATAATTGCGCCGCTGTCACCGACTACCACAAGCTTGCTGTGGTGACATTCGACCTTGATCTCGGCAAGTCGCCTGGCGAACTCCGCACGATGGGAACAGCCGGTTTGACCGCTCCCGACATGAACCCTGGGAGTTATCTGTTCCTGACACTTGCCGATCCAGGGACACGCCGCGGGGTTGTCGCCGGCTGGCTGACTGAAGACCGCGGCAGTGGAGTGATATTTTCCAGCTTGAAAGATGGTCGTACTGAATTTAAAGCCCAGATTGACTACGGCCATTTGCATATACTTCCCAGGAGGTCAGAAACATTGGAAACTCTGGCCATCGGTGTGTTTGATGATGCGCGAATCGGCGAAGAAACCTACGCCGATGCGATTAAAAAGCGGTATCACATTCAGCTCCATCCGCAAGCTGCCGGTTATTGTACCTGGTATTCCGAGGTAGGCGGACTGACTGATAAAAAAGGCGGGGGCGGTTGCAGCAACGAGAAAAACATCACCATGCTGGCTAAATACGCAGCTGAAGAACTCAAGCCTTACGGATTCTCGTTTGTGCAGATCGATGATGGATGGCAGGATGGCGGGTTATTTAACGGTCCCCGGCGGGGGTTTACCAGGGCGGCGCCTGGTGGCGCCTATCCGCGCGGCATGAAGCCGATTTCGAATATGATAAAAAGCAACGGGTTGACCGCTGGAATATGGTTTATCCCCTTTGCCCGCAACTATCAGGACCCGGAATATATAGGCCGACAAAATTGGTTCATGAAACGCCTGGATGGCAGCCCTTACGATACGGTTTGGGGCGGCACGTCACTCGATTTAACGAGGCCGGATGTTCAAAAACACATTATAGACCTGGCTCACACGATACATGAGTGGGGCTATGACTATTTTAAGTTGGACGGGCTGTGGACAGGTTCTGTCACAGAACAACTATATGTTAACGATGGGTATAAAGATGATGCCATCGGCAACTATCTGCCTTTTTACAACCCGATGAAAACCAGTATCGAAGCGCTTCGGGATGGATTAAAGCTTCTGCGCAAAGGCGCCGGGCCAAATGTCTTTTTCTCCGGCTGCTGCGCCAGCCAGAATATGCGTTCCCTGGGCGGCTCCATCGGCCTGGTGGACTCGATGCGGATTGGCCCGGATAACGGGTTTGGCTGGGAGGACTACCGCAAGGAGATTATTCATCCCGATGGCGGTGGCATCATCACCGGACCAATTCGCGGCAACCGGCTTTACTTTCTGAATGGACGCGTATGGTGGAATGATCCGGATCCCGCGTACGTTCGCGACAGCGTAAAGCTGAATCATGCGCAACTGCTTGCCTCGTGGATGGCTCTGAGCGGAATGTTTAACCTCGACAGCGATTGGCTTCCCGGCCTTTCACCTGAACGTCTTGATATTCTCAAACGTTGTATGATTCCTTATCATGCCACAGCACGCCCGGTGGATTATTTTGATACCACGATGCCGGAGATTTGGCTGACCACAGACGCCAGCGGCTCCGTGCATCGTGACGTCCTTGGGCTGTATAATTGGGACAGCGAGAAGAAATATATAAGTTATGACGCCGCCAAAGCGGGATTGGATGCGACGAAGTCTTATTACGCCTTTGACTTTTGGAACAAATCACCTCTGCCGTCTTTCAAAGGCGTTTTCAAATTCGATGTGCCGGCGGAATCATGCCGCGTCATTGCGGTCCGCGCTGCTGAAGACCACCCCGTGCTTGTTAGCACTTCACAGCATGTAACCCAGGGAATAGTTGACGTTAAGGGCGAGCAATGGAATCCATCTACAGGAACGCTTTCGGCGACCAGCCAGGTTGTCGGGAATGACCCGTACGAGATTCGGATTGCCGGAGTAGATGACGACTCAAGCAACTGGAAATTTATCTCTGCCTCGGTATCAGCGGAAGACGCGATCATCACTCCCAATCCCCCGGCAGATGAAGAAAGTGGTTGGCTTCGTGTTATGATCTCCTCTAAAACGAGCCGGACCATTAAATGGTCCCTAAGATTTACAAACCAGGATTCTTTTTCAGGACTGCCCCAATCATCAAAAAAATGAAATTCTCACTTCGTTTTTTGGGCCCAAAAGCGGAGAGCCAACTACGGATCAGAGAGTGCTCTTTTCGCGCGTTCTCGTCGTGGCGTGGGCACCGGGGACAAACCGCGATTCGGCGCGTCAAATCAGATCCACGGGAATTACGGAACTTCCACGGCTACGCGATAGTACATAGTTGGTGCGCCGCTCAAATTACGCTCATCTGTGAAAATCACATCGCTGCCCGTGCCGACAATCCCGTCGCGCAACACCGTCCATTCGTCATCCGGGTTTATGGCCCACTCAACACGATAGGTTCGTCCAACAGCGGTGTTGAAGACGATTTGGGGCGGATTTTGCGACGAGGCGTATTGGACGGCAAAAGTGGAGTTGGTGTCCAGTGGATCCAGCCCGGCGAGATAGTCCTGCCAGACCGTCAAACCCATTTCCGTTGGGGTCGAGCAGTTCCGCCGCGGCGAAATTGTTTGTAAACCCGTAGCTGACTGCAACCACGGTATGGGAGTTCCGTGGGGCGGCGGCAAGGCTAGAAGGTGAAAATGGCGTTGGTATTTTGGAGCGTGAACCCGTAGAAATTCGTTCCGGCGGTATTGGTGTAAATGGTGTTGTCCACTGCAAACTCGCTGAAAGCATTGCTGACGATGATGGGATCCTGGAAAGAAAAGGTCAGGAGGCTTGCCGAAATCAGCAAACGGGATGCAATCGGATAAAATGGAGGGATTCGGGCTGCTCAGAATATGCCCATTGACCGCCGGCACCGTCGTTGGTTTGGGTCAAAGTCCAGCCGGCCAGTATTTCGCCGGGATTGGTGGATTCCAGGCTCAAGGTGGCGGGCCAGTTGGCGCGATAATGCAGATGGAGGCGGCTGATATAGCGCGGGGCGTAAGTGGCACACAATGTGATTCCCGGCGGATCCACGCCGGCATCCGAAACGAAGCGCAGTGAGCCAGCGAACACGTCGCCCGCGTAGGTGGCAGGGTCGTAGGGCGGAATGATATCATTGGTCGTGTAAAGATAAACGTCGTTGGTGCTCAATGACACCGTCGGAATTCGTGACGGTCACAAAATTTGTGCCGCTGATGAAGGGGGGCGGATTGGTGGGCGAGTCGGCGGTCACACCTTGATAAGTGATTTGGAACGAAGGCATGAATGGAACGGCGGCGCGCTGCAGCGTGGCCCAGCGCAGAATGTATTGGCTGCTGAGGTCCTTGCCGATCTGGGCGAAATCAAGGGCGAAGTCCGACCAAATTGGTGGAGGGGTATATTACCGGCCATCGGTGGAACTGGTAATGGCTCGAGCATGTTGGTGTGTTCACATCGTCGCCGATGCCGACGGTGTAAATTTGCACGCTGGCATTGGTCGCGGCGTCAATCACGTTCTGCAAGGTGTTGGTGCTGGAGTCATCCTGGGCGTCGGACATGAAGACGATGTAGTGGCTCTCGTCGCTGTTGGCCGGCGCCAAGGCGGTGATCGCATCGCCCAAGGCATCCCATATGCGCGAGCCACCGGCGGAAATTCTGGACATAATTGGTCCAGATGCCGGCGATGAGCATTGTCCAGAAGAGTTTTATCGGTGGTTAACGACATGCACCTGCTGCGGCGCTTCATCGTCCCGGTGAAACTCATAGACACCGATTTGCGACGTCGGCCGGCTGTTCGTTGACAAAGCTTTGGGCGCTGGCGACTTCGGCGGCAACGGCGTCGGGAATGCCATTGCCGTCTTCGCCGTTGGCCGGTCGAGGCGATGCTCTCGGTGAAGTCCAGAACCAGATACCCCTTGAGGACCTTGGCGGACTGCTGTCAATGGGCCGGAGAAGGACGGAGGTTTCCGACGGACTGACCGGCACGCCATTTTCAAAGCGGTCACGGACATCAAAGAGGGCGACGCGACCACGGCATGGCTCGTCTGGATCATTGCCGTCGACGCAGCGAAAACTTGAACTCCAGCAGATAGGGAGACGAATAATTGGTCATTACATTGGCGATGACGAGATTGGTGATAGCCATGTTCGTTATGGTCAATTGCAGGGTGGCCGTTCCGACTCCCCAGGCATTTGCGGCAAACAACGGAATGGCGTAGCTGCCGGCATAGAGTGGTGTAGCCGGCGATGTCACCTGTGTTCGTATTCACCGAAAGTCCTGTCGGCAGGTCCGAGGCCCAAAACACGGCCGGCGCATTGCTTGCGGTGATAGTATAATCGAAATCCGTCTGCTCCTCCCAGCCCGTGACATTCAAGGGACTCGTGATGACCGGCACTCCGCCGCCAATGTCAAACGTGACGGTCTTGCTGTCGGAACCGATATTGGTTCATCGCGCCAATGGCGACGGGGAACGTACCGCTGACCAACGGCACACCCGAAATGACACCGCTGCTCGTATTCAGACTCAGACCCTCAGGCAACGGCGCGGCGCTAAACAAAGCAGCGTTGTTGTGAGTCGCGATCGTGTAACTGAGCGATTGTCCTTGCGCGCCATTTTCCCCGAGGGGACTGATGATGGTTGGCGCGCCGGAAGCCAGATTCAACGTCAACGTTTCGCTGTTGGACCCATAGGCGTTGGTCACGCCTATTGTTATGGGGAACGAACCGCTGACCAGCGGCACGCCGGAGATGATGCCGTTGTTTGGGTCCACGCTCAGTCCCTGAGGCAACGATACGGCGCTGAATAATGCCGGGTCGTTGGTAGCCGTAATAGTGTAGCTGAATGGTTGCCCCTGCTGGCCCGTCGCACTCGTTGCGCTGGTGATGACGGGAATGTCATCGGCCAATGTGAGATATAGATTTCCGATGGTCGTCTGCGCAGCATTCGTCGCGAAAAGACCAATATCAAAAACGCCCGCAACGGACGGGATGCCCGAAATCACGCCGTTCGTCGAGTTCACATTCAGGCCGGCAGGCAATCCGGCGGCGCCAAACGTGATCGGCGCCGTGCCAGTGGCTGAAATCGTATAATTGAAAGCATATCCCTGTTTTCCAACCGCGTTGGTCGGGCCGGTAAAGACTGGCGGAGCCAAATACACCTGCAATGCAGCCACCTGGCTATTAGTTGAACCGTAGGAATTGGTCACGACAATTTCGTAATTGCCGGAATCGGTCAGCGCTAAATTCTGAATTTCGAGAGTCGTACCGGTGGTTCCCGTCACGCGGCTGCTATGCGTCAGATTTGTCCCGTTTTTTTGCCATTGCAAAGTCAGCGGTGGCGCTCCACCAACCACAACGCTGAACACGGCATTGCTCCCCACCGGAAGGGACAGGCTCACCGGCTGGACTGCGACTTGCGGTTGGAGATTCACCACCAGACTCACCACTGTGCTGGATACTGTTTGCTGGTTGCCAACAGGCCCATAGGTGACACTCACAAAATAATATCCGGCAGCATTGGTTTGAACGTCAGCCAGAACCAGGGCGCTTGAGTTGCCAACCACGGTGAACGGACCCTGGGCATTGGTTGACATCAACCATTGATAACCCGTGATCACCTCGCCCGCGGTTGTCGTGACTGTGGCGCCGAAGTCAACTGTTTCGCCCACCGACACAGTCTGGTTGCCCTGCAGAATACTCACGGTGACGCTGGCTTCAGCACTCATAAGATGAAGGCAAAAAATCGAGAAGATTATCAGCCGGAGAGTCCGAGGGATTTTTTGTAACATAACGTGTTGAGGGACAGGGGTTCTTATCTGTGCCAGCCAGTTTGTCATCCGGACATACAACGGTCAAGGTCAATGCCAAGGTCCGCTGGCGACTGGGCGCATTCGAGTTCACACGGTTTTCGCAAACAAGCACGACAGGTGCCAATGCAGGATTTTGTCAATTTACAAAGCAATTAAAAGAATGAGGAAAAATGTCAAGAGAAGGAAAGCGTGAACTTCAGGCAAATTGGCGTGGAATTTGAGCGACGCTCTATTGCGATACCAGGCCGAATTCTTCGCGTTCAACCCATCCCGTTTCAGACACAGTGCGAATCAAGTAGTAATTTCCCAGCCTCCGAAGTTCACGCGCCGGCTCGCCAGAGGTCAAAGTCGAAGTGACTTCGCCGTCGCGCGTGGGCGTCAAGAGCAGCGGCGCGTTATCTTGCAGGACAAATCCGACGCGCGTGCGGCTGATGACGCCCCAGTTTCCCGCCAGGCTGAACAAAAAAACGCAAAGACCGCACGCTGCCAGCGTTTGATGCCAGGGCGCTTTTTGCCGCCGGAAAACGGACGGCAATAGCAACATACCTGCGGACAGCCAGAGGCTGGCTCCGGAGAGCCAAAGCCAACCCGCGGAGGGCAGGCAATTGGACAATGCTTCAAACCAGTTAAGCTGTGGCGCATCCAATTGGGTCACCTCGCGTGCAAAGTGGAGGTTTTCGGCGGCGCGCTTTTCGAACGGATCAATCCACAGCGCCTGTTGCCAGGCCAATATCGCCGGACCACCGTGGCCGCGTTGCCATTCCGCCAGCCCCAGGTTGACGAACGTGCCGGCAGCCGGCTGAGCTGCGGCGGCATCTTTAAACGCCCGCGCGGCAGGGCCAAAATCTCCGCTGCGATATGCCGCGACGCCCAGGGCAAAAGCATCATTGGTCGCTGCCCGGGCGCTCGCCAGTGAGCAAATCAGGACCGAGACGAAGATGGAAGTGGCGATTCTCATAAGCGCTCCTCCAGTTTCAGCAACACAGCGTCCACATCCGCCTGGAGCGCGGGCCAATTGGTTTGCGTCCGAGGTTTTTTCGACGCGAATCGCGCGTCTTCTGCCGCAAAAATTTCACGGACCGTTTTGCCAAGGGCGCCGCTCTGGTCGGCATCGTAGAGCCGGTCCAAAACGTCGGAGCAGACCATGGCCTGCGGATGCGCCGCATAGTGCGGTGCTGATGCGATTTTCATCGCTTCGGCCGCATGGCAAACGATAGCCGCAGCGTCACCACGGCTGGCAGCGGCGCGCAGCCGGCGCTTTTCGCGCCGCAAAAGGCGCCGCGCCTGCCGCCTTCGCACGACGGCCGGATTCGCTTCCAAAAATCGACGGTGGCGGTCCCATCGCCACAACCCAAGAATCGCCAGCAAAGGAACAATTTGGAGAAAGATTAACCAGCCACGGAATTGTGGAGGAGCGAGGCCGGCGACCATACTGCCGGGCGATGGCAATAACTCGCCCAGTCTCGATGGGGAGGAATTCGTAATTCCTGAATCCTCCGAGGCAATTTCGGTTGGCAGCCCCTGGGATGTGACCGTGACGGGCAGAGAGGGAATGGTCAAATCCACGTAGCCGTCAAGAGCCGGATCAAAACAACTGAACGGAATCGCGGGCGTCTGCCGGGTGGTATCGGTCAGTGGAATCAATGTGAAGGAAAAATCCGGAGGGTTGTCAGGGATGATTTCCCAGTCATTGACAGCCGGCGGCGCCGGGGCGACCAGGCGATTCAACGCACCCTGGCTGTGAACGGCAACCGTGAGCCGTATCGGTTGGCCCGTCTGAATCCGATTCGTAGACAACTGAGGACGGCCGAGCGAGAAGGATCCAATTGACCCGTTGAAACCAGCCGGTTGGCCGGCAACCGGCAGCGGACGAACATTTACACGAACGGGATTCGAAGCCAGCAAAACATAGTTCGGCTGTCCGCCGGAAATGGCGACGTGGCCGGCAACTGTGATGGATCCAAAAAAGTCACGTCCGGCGGCGAACGCCTGCGCGGAAAACGCCTGCGGCCCTGCCTCGATCGGCGTCAGGGTAATTTCATAAATGAACGCCGGAACAGCATGGCCGTCAACTCCGATGGTTTGCACAGCCTGGCCCATCGTGGTTAGATCGCTGCTGAATCCGTTGCCGCCGAATTGAACCTCGCGAAGTGCCTCGATTTGATTGTCCGGTGTGGCGGGCAGCATGACGCGGGCACGAAGGGGTTGACCGAGAAAGACATTTGTGCTCGAAACCTCAAGCACCAGGCGGCGGGGCGCCGGTCCGGAAATGGATTTGTCCACATCCAGGGTTGCCGCCGGGATTTGAACGGGCTTGCCATCGACCGTCACATCGAAACCCGGGACGATAAAATGTCCCGCCGCCGTGGCCCGCACTTCGTAGAGAAACGACGTAAGCAGAAGGTATTTATTCGCGAAACCATGCACCAATTGGTCCTGAGAAAGTGGTCCGAACTTCAACTGAGGCGACGCAGAAATAGCGCCGGGCCATTTGATGTCTCCCCCGGGTCCGTCAAGCGCAACCCTGTAAAATACGCTTTGGCCGACTCGCGCGGCAGGCGGATCAAAATTCGCGGTGACAGTGATCGGCGAAGAGAGATCTGCCAATGGTTGGGCAACCTGCAACCTGGCGGCCTGCTCTGGGGATACGTGAGGCGAGACCTGCGCCCGCGACAATGGCGCCGCGACTGCCACAAATATTATCGAAATGAGGCACTGAACAAAACGCATGTTAAATCATCACCATGTAAGACCGGGTTGCTGGTTACGGCCGGTTTTAGCCTCGTTCATCATTAGCTGCTGCGCGGAGTCGATCGGGATGCCATTGAGGATTTGCGCGGCCTGATCCGGCGAAAGAGGCGTTCCGATGGGGCTGCCGGTGCGCGTGGCGCCTTCCTTCATACCCTCCAACGATCCTGGGTCGGGCTGCATTCCGTCGTCCTCATCCTTGTCGCCTGGGGCGCCGGGCGGAAGATTTGGTTGCGGAATACGGCCGCCGATTTGGCGCAGGACCTGATTTATTTTGTTGTGCTGGTCGTGGAGCCTGGCGCCAAGGTCCTGCATTTTACGCAGGCTATCCACAAGGCGCGCGATATATTGCTCGACGATTTGGGCATTTCGGGCGGCATCCACATCGGCTGGATTTAACTCGGCCGCGCTTTTGAAATCATCGTCCGCCCGCTGCCATTTGCGCAGTGTTTCACCATAAGTTTCGATCGCCTCCTTGACGGCTGCCTCGGCGGTGCGCAGGTCGTGGCGAGCTCCGTGTCCCGCCATGTAGGCGGCAATCAGTTTTGACAAATCATTTCCCCCCAGCGCCGCCTCTCCCTGTTGAATTGCCGATGCTGTCTCCGCAGCGGGTCCGCTGCTTTGCGCCGTAATGGATTGGGCATTCGGCCCTTTCTTTAACGCCGCCAACCCTTCACCAAATCGCGCGTGGGCCAAATTATAAAGCGCCGCCGGCTGCACGTGCTCATCCTGCGCAGCAAGCGCGGACAGGAACATCTGTTCCGCTTCGGAGAATTTTTTTGAGGCGAGCAGTTCCGTTCCGTCATTGTAAAAATCCCGGGCGCTCACCGGTAGATCACCCGGCGCGATGGAATTTGTCTGAGAATCGGCGAACGCTGAGCATGCCAATGCCAGCATGGACGCCAGCAAACACCGTCTCAAATTTGGGGGCGAGATCATGAGTTCTCCAAGGTTAACCTCCTGCGCGTGCTGATCAATGATTCGGCCACAATCAACACCAGGGCAAGGGCGATAGGTGTATGAAAGCGATCCACCCCGGTCGCCTCAGAACGGCGGGTGCTGCCGGCGGTGTCCAGCGCGTGAACGGCGAAGCGAACGTTCATTAAACCGTTTCCTGCCGCGCCGAGTGGATAATATTGGCCTCCGGTCGCCTCGGCAATTTCGTGGAGCGTTCGTTCATCCAGCCTGCTGCGAACGGGATTGCCACGGGCATCGCGCACCCATTCCTTTTGGCCGGCGTCGTTCACAAATTGGATTTCCTTCCCGGCGGGCGTGCCCACACCGATTGTAAATACAACCACGCCATTTGTCGCCAGCGACCTGGCAGCGGCTGCGCCGGTCTTGTCGAGGTCCTCGCCATCGGTGAGCAGCACGATGAGCTTTCGCCGGCTGTGCTTATCCATGTCCCGATTTGCTTCGTACAGCCCCTGGCCAACGTCGGTGCCCAGATCGGGAATAGTTTTGTCGTTCATTGCCAACAATGTTTCATCAAATGCATCGTAGTCAAAGGTCAAAGGGCATTCAGTGAAAGCACTGCCCGCAAAGGCCACCAGGCCGACGCGTCCGCGGGCGTAGCGCCGGACAAAATTCAGAATCGCATATTTCCCTGCGTCCAGCCGGTCCGGCTGGGCATCGGTGGACAACATGCTGCGCGAGCAATCGACCACAAAAACAATATCCTCACCAACCCAGCCATTGGAAGTCTGCACCTGGCCCCACTGGGGCCGCGCCAAAGCAACGCCGGCCAGCGCAAACGCCGCTAGCAGCAGGCCGTTTTTGAACCACCGCCGCCCCGGGCTGTGGGAGGCGGTGAGTTGCCCGGCGAAACGTGATGCAACCATTCGCGCCAGTTCTTCCCGCCGCGCTTTCTCCGCGTAACGCTGCAGCAACGCCAGCGTGATCGGCGCCAGGACGGCCAGCCAAAGCCAGCCCGGCGCGGCAAAATGAAAATTGGCAAAATTTGTCATGGGACCCTTCGAAATCTCGTATTCGCCAAAATCAATTCCAGCGCCAATACCCCCAGGGCCGCCAGCAAAGGCCATTCGAATAACGGATGATACGTGGCGAATCGGCGCCGCGTAATCCTGTTTTTTTCCAGCCGGTTAATCTGGTCGTAGATGTTTCGTAACTGGTGCTGGCTGGTGGCGCGGTAGAATTGGCCGCCTGACAAACTGGCCATTTGTCCCAATACCGAAAAGTTTGCCGGTTGCAGCAGAAGGGATGGAATAATGTTGCCGTTAGCGTCGAGGAGAAACTGTCCGGTCTGCGGATCGAATTTCGGCATGTTGCACGGCTTTTCGACACCGATGCCGATGGTATAAACTTTGACGCCCAGGGCGGCGGCTATTTGCGCGGCGGCAAGCGGATTAACCTGGCCCAGGTTGTTGTCACCGTCGGTCAACAGGATGATCACGCGGCTTTTGGCATTAGGTACCGCATGCAGCCGTTTGGCGGCGACGACGACTGCATCTCCGATAGCCGTGCCGAGGTCGGTGATAATGCCGATGTGCAACCGCTGAAGATTTTGAATGAGCCAGTCGTGGTTCAACGTGAGCGGACCGACGAGGTAAGACTTGCCGGAAAACGCAATCAAACCAACCCGGTCGTTGGGCCGCTTTTGGATGAAGTCCTGCAACACCCCCGATGCGATGGCAAAACGGGAAAGCCTTTCCTCCGGCTCCATGTCCACCGCCATCATGGACCAGGACACGTCCTGCACGAGCATAATGTCAATGCCCGGCGTTTCAGTGACGACGTGATAATCCGCCAACCGCGGCCCGGCCAGCGCCACAATACCAAGCCCGACAGCCAGCAGCCGCAGAAACGCCAGCAAACGCCCCGCGGCCGTACGCATCCGTGCGCCGGCCGCCCGGGCGATTTCCGCGCTGGAAAACTTGAGGGCCGACCACTTCCCGAATTTACCACGCAACAGGGCGTAAACCGGCAGCAACGTCAACAACGCCAGGACCCACGGATATTGAAATTCAAACTGACCGTTCATTTTTAGCGGCACAGGCGTCGTCCTGCCTGCAACTTTCTTTTTCGGTAAGATCGACAAATTCCAAAGCGCGGCCCGCGGCATCGAGCGGCCCGGATGAAACGGCCGGGGAAAATTTTCGCTCGTCACATGCGAGCAAAAAATCGGCAATTGCTCGTTTCAATTGAGGCGTGATTTGTTCGCGGTGCTCAAGTTCGCGGCAAAATTCGGCGGTCGTGAATTCGCCAGGTGGAAATTTAAGAGCCGCCCCGATATAGCGGCGCAACGCTCGTGAAACTTCGCTCAAGACTTTTCCGTCTTCAGGCTGGCCTCGACATTTCGCCAGAGCCTCTCGGGCAACGACGTCCGGAGGCAAAACCCATTGCGGCCTCGATTTCAGATTCCGCCACACGAGAACTGCAGCCAGCGCCAGAAAAATAACACCGCCGGCTGCGGTTGCCGTTCCATTTTGCTCCCAGAATGTCGGTGGCAACGTCCCATGCGGGGGTACGAGTTTCGGCAACGCGTTCGTTGTGTCCTGGCCAAAGACACTCGAGGCAGCAAGGAAGAAAAAGCAAAACAAACCTGAGAACGGTTTCACGATGCTTTCACGCTGCGTTCGATGTTCGATGTTCATCGTGTCAGCCTCGCCGGCGGCCGCGCCGGATTTCGAAAAATCGCTGCAACGCCGGCGCAAATGGTTCGGCCGTATTCAGCCGTAGTGTGTCCACACCGGTGCGAATGAGACAGCGGTCCAGTTCCGCCAGCCGTTCGGTGTTATGGGCCGCAAAACGCGCGCGCACGGCGCCGCTTTTGGAATCCAATTCGAGGAGTTCGCCCGTCTCGGCGTCCTCAATGGTGAGCAGACCGGCGTCCGGCAGTGTGTTTTCGTGTGGATCGTGGAGATGCAGACAGACGACATCATGCCGCATGTTGGTCACGCCCAATTGGCTGATAAAATCACGCGACCGGACGGGTGCGCCGGCTCTTTGTCTATTCGGCGAAAGAGGCGACTTCGGGACTGTGCCGCCTGCGCCACTGCCGGAACTGTGCAAAAAATCCGTCAGCAGGAAAACAATTGCGCGGCGCCGCTGCACCTGGCCCAGAAACTCAAGCGCGCGGGAAATATCCGTGCCACGCCGCCGGGGATGGAAGGCCAGAAGGTCACGAACGAGTCGAAGGACGTGACGGCGTCCCTTTCGCGCCGGAACAAACAGTTCTACTTCGCTGGTGAACAACAGCAACGCGACCTTGTCGCCATTCTTCGCGGCGGACACGGCGAGTGTGGCGGCAATTTCAGCGGCGAACTCGCGTTTGGTACGGTTGCCGGACCCAAAGGCCGATGACGCCGAGACGTCTACAGCAAGCACCATCGCCAGCTCACGTTCCTCCCGGAAACATTTTACAAAAGGACGGCCCATGCGATAAGTGACGTTCCAGTCAATGTTCCGCACGTCGTCACCGGGCACATATTCGCGCAGCTCTTCGAAGTCCATGCCACGCCCTTTGAAATGGCTGAGATACCCTCCGACCATCATATCGTTAACAAGCCGGTTGGTGCGCACATCGATACGGCGGACCTTCTCCAAAAGTTCAGTGGCAGTCATGACAGATTCCATTAACGATTTGCGAACGGCGCTCCGGTTTTGACGGCTCTTAATGCGCAAATCCCAAAATTCACGGCACGGGCACAGCGTTCAACACTTGTTTGACAATCGCATCGGACGAAACGGTCTGCGCCTCGGCCTCGTAGGTAAGAATGATGCGGTGGCGCAGTACGTCGGGGCCGATGCTTTTCACGTCTTCGGGAATCACGTAGTCGCGGCCATGCAACAACGCCCAGGCTTTGGCGGCCAGCGTAAGGTAAATAGTCGCCCGCGGCGAGGCACCAAATTGGATAAAATGCTTCAGGTCAAGCTTGAATTCCTGCGGCCGGCGCGTGGCCATGACGATTTTAACAATGTAATCGCGGATTTTGGGATCCACATGGATTTGGTCCACGAGCCGGCGCGCCTGCAGGATGTCTTCCAGGCCGACCACCGGCTTTGTCGGGGATTCAGGGCTGGTGAACGCCATCCGGTCGAGAATCATTCGCTCCTCCTGTTCACTGGGATAATCCAGCATCACTTTGAACATAAAGCGGTCCACCTGCGCCTCCGGCAGTGGATACGTGCCTTCCTGGTCAATCGGATTTTCTGTAGCCATCACCAAAAACGGCGACGGCAGCCGCATCGTTTCGCCTCCCAACGTCACTTGGCGTTCCTGCATGGCTTCGAGCAGGGCGGACTGCACCTTGGCCGGCGCGCGATTGATTTCGTCCGCCAGCACAAAATTGGCAAAGACCGGACCTCGAGTCGCATGATATTTTCCATCCTGCGGATTGTAAATGAGAGTGCCGACAATGTCCGCCGGCAATAGATCGGGCGTAAATTGGATACGGTGAAACGTCGCCTGCACCGCTGACGCCAGCGTGCGAACGGACAGTGTTTTGGCAAGGCCTGGAACGCCTTCGAGCAACACGTGACCGTTGGCGAGCAGGCCGATGAGCAGGCGCTCGACCAAAGCTTCCTGGCCGACAATGACGCGGCCAATCTCCGCACGCAATTTTTGAATCCAACCCGATACTTCGCTCGTTTGAGCTTTCAACGATTCGTTCATTTACCCAATAACTTTAGAGTGCCGGGAATGGTGACTCAAGCCCAGGGTTCACTTCAATCAGCGAATAGCCACATCCCGCTCTTTATGAGGCTGTTACAATAATTTCCAGCATTCGATATGGCTCAAGAATGCTATTTTCGGCTGCCGCGAGCTTTATCCAAGCTTATCAGGCATATGAGTTGCTGTTTCCGGAGACAGATGAAACCCGGAGAGGCACTTCGCCGTTTGCTCAATTGGAAAGAGGCACACGCGCGCGCCAAAGCTGACCCGTCCACGAAAGTAGACGGCGCCGGCAATGCGCCCGATTCCGGCCGCAAATTCCAATTCGTTACCCTTTGCGGGCGCCTCGTGGCAGCGGTGACTCCAGAAAAACTTCGCCGGCCGGTCGAATCATTAGCAGCCCGCGCGCACGAAATCTTCGACTCCAGTTTCCGCGCCAAAGTGTTGTTGCCGGTCGTGAGTTGCATGGCGGTAACCATGGCCGTAACGTTCTATGTCGTGGACCATCGCATCACGAAGCAATCAGAACAGGAGGCGCGCTACACGCTGGCCACAGCCAATGCGGTCATTTGTTCCTTGCAGGATTCCCGCCGTACCGACCTGCTGTTGCGCTTTCACAACCTGCCCAACCAGCCCCTCTGGCGGCAGGTCTTCCAATTCGGCCAGGCCAGGGAACTGCACGATACCTTGAGCGACCTCATGCAAATGCAACGGGTGGACATTCTGATTTATGCATCCAACCGGGGCAAAATCCTTGATGTCGAGAAAAGCGATCCGGAGTTGCCCGTCTCGGAATTTGAGGCAGCGGCGAGCCGGGTATTGCAGATGGCTTTGCACGGTGATGAAAGGACGGACACCATCTGGGTAGGCGGAAAACTCTACGACGTGGTGACCGTCCCGGCCTACAACCAGGATAACCAACAGGTTGGCGTGTTGACGTTGGGATTGGAACTCGGCGGCGCGGCGGCGCAGGAATTCAGCAAACTGACGCAAAGCCAGATTGCGCTGATGGCCAATGGGCGCCTGGTCGCCTCCACCCTGCCAGGTTTGGACCTCAACGCGCAGTTTGTCAGTGCGTTTGAGGGCGCCATGGCCGCGAATCGCAGTGACGATTCGAGCGCAGGCGTAAAACCGATAACTCTCAACGGCGTACATTACTATTGCGTCGCTGGACGGTTTGCCTCCCTGAACCCCGACAGCAACCTCGGTTACGTTCTGTTGAGTTCGCGCGAACAGTCGCTGGCCGCCATGGGGACGACGCAGCAGATGCTGACCTTCACAGGATTTCTGGCCGTTTTGTTCTGCATTGCGGCGGTCTCACTTTTCATCAACCGCGTCACCGAACCGCTGCGGGAGTTGCGGCACGGCGCCAAAGCGGTCGGGTCCGGCGATCTCGACCGGCGTGTGCCGGTGCGCAGCCGCGACGAGTGCGGCCAACTGGCATTGGTCTTTAACGAGATGACCGAAAAGATCCAGCAATCGCGGTCGCAATTGGAAAAAACCGTGGACACGCTCAAGACGACCCAGGAGCAACTGGTCCAGAGCGAAAAATTATCGGCCATCGGAAAATTTGTCGCCGGGGTGGCGCATGAATTGAACAATCCTCTGTCGGCGGTCGTGGGTTTCTCGGAACTCCTCATCCAAAGTGAATTGAATGACACCGACCGCAAGTACTCAGATACCATCCTTAAGTCCGCTTTGCATTGCAAGCGGATCGTCCAATCGCTCTTGAGCTTCGCGAGACGCGAACAGTCCGAACGCAAGCTCGCTGCGATGAACAAGCTCATTGAAACGGCCCTGGAAATTGTCGGCTACGCGCTGCGAACCGGTAACATTGAGGTCGTCACCAGGCTCGAACCCAACCTGCCGCTGGTCCTGGTCGATTCCAGCCAAATTCAGCAGGTATTGCTAAACATGATCAACAACGCGCAAGAGGCAATCGAAGCCGGCGGGCAACCAGGTCGAATCCAAATCACGACCGAAAGCCGGGCGCCGAACATCCGCATTACCATACAGGACAATGGACCGGGCATTCCGCGGGAACATATGCGGCGGCTATTTGATCCATTTTTCACAACCAAAGAGGTCGGTAAGGGCACCGGCCTGGGTCTGAGCCTTTGCTACGGCTATGTCAAGGACCACGGCGGCACCATCACACCCCTGAGCCAGGTGGGCAAGGGCGCAACATTCATCATCGAACTGCCCGTCGCCGAGAATGCCGAGAATGCCGAAGCGCCCGTCGAAACGGAAACCTCGCCAGCGCCGGAAATACCAGATACAACCGAAGGCCAGGGCAAGCGAGTGTTGGTCATTGATGACGAGCAACCCATCCTCAACCTGCTCCACAACGACTTTGAGGTTCGTGGATACGAAGTCGAACTGGCTGAGAATGGCAAGACCGCGCTGGAAAAACTCGAAACAAATCACTTCGACCTGGCGTTTTGCGACTGGCGGATGCCCGGCTTGAATGGCCAGCAGGTATACGAGCAAATGCGCCGCACCAATCCCCAGTTTTGCCGGCGTATCATTTTCATCACCGGCGACGTCATCAACGACCAGATGCGGCAATTCCTGGAAACAGAGAAGCGCCCCTGTCTGGCCAAGCCTTTTACGCTGTCGGAGCTTCATACCACCGTCAAAGCCGTTCTAAAGGCGGGGTGACGAAATCCCCAAGGCCGATAATCAAAATGCGGCCAAATTATACGCCGTCAATAAGCAGCAACACACGTCGTTCTTCGACCAGATTCTTGAATCCTCCGAGAATGTTGTTGAGCTTTTCAGGCGTCTCATTCTCATTCCATTGGTCGACTGTCGTCTTTTCAGTTTCATCGGCCAGCAGCTTGGCTCCGCCAATCATTCCGACATCCGCATCTGTCAGCCTCTTGAGTGTCGTCCATTCCAGACGATGCCGCTGCCAGATTTTGTCCGAAGGCGGTGCTGGAAGCGAACGAACAACCCCTTCCATTGACAAAACGGCCTGCCGAAACTCGCGGAGACGGCGATGCGCGGCAACTTTGTCCGCAGGCGGAAACGGATTTTCCCGTGTGCCTGGGGGAAGATATTTGCGCTGGTACGCCGCTTCCGCTTCAAGCAGTTTTGACGCGGCAAGCCCGAGAAAATACCCAACCTTTTGGCGTATGAGCAAATCGTCTGTTCGCGCCTGATTATCTGCCCGGTACCAATTATACCCGTATCCATTGAGGAGCATGATCCAAGTCTCCCACAGCGGAGACCCCTCACCGGGAAGTTTGTAATTCATAAACTTACTGCTCCTGTTCCGGGTTATCCTGTATTGGCGGAAGGTTGGGAGGGAGCTTTCCTGGAGAAGGTTTGGTGGGCGGGGTTTTTGGAACAGGGCCGCCGCCGCCGCCAAGATCCAGCGGTACCTGGACCTGCGGAATACCTCCAATGGTGAACGGAACTCCCATTGCCATATTCGGCGCCGAAACCACTCCTCGTTCGGCCATTAGCATTGCCGTGTAGTAGCGGACCGCGTCTATTTCACTAAGGCCAAAGGCCTTCAGAGAAATGAGTTGGCGCATGCGCTCATCTTTGGGAAACACCAAAACCTTTACCGTATCGAGCGTGATTCCAAAGCCACTCAAGAACTCCTGCAAATGGTCATGCACCAATTGCGTAATTTCATGAATCTTTTCATTCACGCTTTCAAGCGGTGTGAGTTGTACAATTTGATTGATGGCCTGCTCCACTACCGGTCCGGCGTAGGTATTGACTTGGGACGTCGTCACAAAATGGCCCGTTTGCGGCATATGGGTGACCAGCGCCAGCGCGTCGTCCTTTTTCGCGACATGGAAGTAGTAATCCACTTCGTAACCCATTTCCGCCATCTCCCTGGACAAAGCCATGCCGGACGCTTTGACCACCATTTTGGTTCTATTGACGTAAAGAACTTCGTATTGCCATGGACTCTGCCCGCCGAAAAACGCCTGCGTAAAGGAGCCCAGCAGCGGCTTATCGGGCGTCTGAATCGGAAATTGGCCCGTTTCGTAAATATCCAGGACAGCTCCGCGTGATTTTAGCACCGCGAAATGGTTCGATTCCACGGTCAGAAGAGTTCCACTGACAATCGAGTTGTCCGGGTAGTGATACATGAGAATATCGGGCCCCATTGCCTCCTTGCCATCGCTTGTCAATGTTGAGATAACGCCACGAATTGCAGCCATAAAGAACCTTTCAGTTGCTGATAGTGATAGTGATTATTGCGCCTGCCTGCCGCGCGTACTCGGCGCGGCGCAGATGAGCGAAAATTTAGCCCATCCCGCGTCACGCAAAATTATCAAGGCATTCTTTGACATGTCAAGGGGCGCGAGTGTGACAATTAGCATCAGTGTAATAACACAGGAGGCCGTTTGACATTAAATGTCCGCGTGGTATGGTCTGCCGTTGGGTCGCGACGCCATGTGCCGTGTTTCACTTCTAAACACACGTAATAAACCAAACAAAAAAAGGAGATCGTTATGAATATGACTGAAACGACCGAAGAAATTGGCATTCCCCAGGCAAAAAAGATCCTCTACACCGCGAGCGTACATACGACGGGCGGCCGCGACGGCGGTTCGCTTAAAAGTTCGGACGGACGGCTGGACCTCAAAACTTCCCTTCCCGGAGCGCCTGGCAATGGCACGAATCCAGAGCAGTTGTTCGCGGCAGGATGGTCAGCGTGTTTTACCAGCGCAATGAAGGCGGTTGCGGGCAAGATGAAACTAAAATTTCCCCCTAACCATTCAATGGACACCGAAGTGGACCTTTGCCAGGATGCGCAGGACGCTTATTTCATCCGAGCTCGTCTCAATGTCAGCCTGCCGGGCGTCGACCATGAGACGGCACAATCTATCGTGGACGCGGCCCATCAACTATGTCCGTACTCCAAAGCAACGCGAGGGAACATCGACGTGCAAGTAAATCTGCTATAACTAAAGAGTTGAGTGGGACGGGCTTGCAGCCTGTCCCACTACTTTTGGCTTGAAAGAAGAATACAATGGTTGAACACATTCTTTTATTACGCTGGAGCGAGAAGGCCGATCCGGAAGCGATTGACCGCGCGATAATGGAACTACGTGGCTTGAAGGAAAAAATCCCGGAAATCATGGATTTATCTTTGGGCACGAATTTCTCTGAACGCGCGAAAGGCTTTACGTACGGAATGGTCTTCCGCTTCAAAGATCGGGCAGCCCTGAACGCATATATTCAGCATCCAGAGCATCAGCACGTTGTGAAGACTTTTATCAATCCAATTCGCGCCGAAATTCTAGTCTTCGATTACGAGGCCTGAAATTGCTGCTGATTAGCGTCATTCATGCCTAAAAATCTTCGTGAAAGCACTTGCCTTTGCGCGGAAAATGGCTATTCTTTCACCTCTTTAACTGAAATTTGATTTATGGCACGCATTTGTGAATTGACTGGCAAACGCCCAATGAAGGGCAGCATTATCTGGCGCTCTGGTAAGTCCAAAAAGTCCGGCGGTATCGGCACGCACGTGACCGCGATCACCAAGCGGAAATTCATGCCCAACCTTCAGCGTGTCAAAGCCCTTTTGCCCAGCGGCGAAGTCCGTTACATCCGCGTGGCCGCCACCGCCCTCAAAAAAGGCCTGGTTACAAAGGCCCCGAAGCGGAATTGGAAGCCAGCCGCCGCCTAAAGGCCCTGGATAAATGGATTATTGGATGGATGGATAATGGGTAATCCGCACCGGACAATTCCCGCGATCCAAAAATCCATGTGACGACTCGTCATGCCAAAAATCCGTTAATCCAATCATCCAATCATCCCCTCATCCCCTCTGCTCAGTTGAGCCGGTTTTGCGGCTTTGACGGCTTTTCATCCGGCGACAGTTCGAGGACCTTCTTCTTCAGGCATTCCGGGCACATCCCGTGCGACGTTCGCGTCGCGAATTTTGAATTGAAGAATGCTTCCAGCCCTAGCCATTCGTCGTCGTGGCAAACCTTGCGGCACCAACTGCAAATCCGCAGAAATTCCTCCAGGTAATGCAGGCGCCTAAGCAGGCGCCGCGTAATCCAATAAACCCATATCCAAATCGCGCCGATGACCAGCGTCCGGAGAATTGCTCGATGCCAGTTTGGGACGAAGGATTCGCCAAAGAGATAGTGTGGAATCCGGAACAGCTCTGTCAGCCACGACATGACAATGATCAGCGAAAATCCCCCCGCTTCAACCCACAGGATTGAATTTCGCCGTCTCTTTTGCCGTTGCATTTAATAAGGTAACGGAAATTTCGCGGTCAATTCGCGAACGCGCTGCCGGACTTTTCCAATGACTTCCGTATTTTTAATGTCCATCAGTACTTCCGATACCATATCAGCGATGGCCGCCATTTCAGGTTCTTTCATGCCGCGTGTCGTCACTGCCGGTGTGCCCAGGCGAAGGCCGCTGCCTTGAAATACCGAACGCGTCTCAAACGGAATCGTATTTTTGTTGACGGTAATCCCGGCCTCATCCAGCGCCAGCTGGCAATCCTTGCCGCCCAGGCCCTTGGCACCCACATCCACCGACATCAGGTGATTGTCAGTACCGCCACTGACAAGACGGTAACCATTGCGCTTAATTCCTTCCGCAAGAGCCTTCGCGTTTTTGATAATTTGCTCCTGATACGCCTTAAACGAGGGCTGCAAGGCTTCATGGAAGCAGACAGCCTTGGCGGCGACGACGTGTTCCAGCGGACCGCCCTGGATGCCGGGAAATACTGTTGAATCCACTTCCTTCGCGTATTTTTCACGGCACAAAATCAGTCCGCCGCGCGGACCGCGCAATGTCTTGTGCGTAGTGGTGGTCACAAAATCCGCATGCGGTACCGGGCTCGGATGCAATCCGGTGGCGACGAGCCCTGCAATATGAGCCATGTCGGCCATCAAAAAAGCGCCGGCTTCGCGGGCGATATCGCCCATCCGTTTAAAATCGATCGTGCGCGAATAATTGCTGGCGCCCACGGTGATCATTTTGGGTTTGTGTTCCCGCACCTGCGCCGCGAACTGGTCATAGTCAATCTGCTCGGTGTCCTTGCGAACGCCGTAATGGATGATTTCAAAAAATCGGCCGCTGAAATTAGCTTTGTTGCCATGGGTCAAATGGCCGCCGTGGGTCAAATCCATCGTCAGCATTTTGTCGCCGGGTTTGAGCACGGCGAAATAAACCGCCATGTTCGCCTGGCTTCCGGAATGCGGCTGTACGTTCGCGTGGTCGGCGCCGAAGAGCTTCCTGGCCCGATCAATGGCGAGTTGTTCGATGATGTCCACATTTTCGCAACCCCCGTACCACCTCTTGCCGGGAATGCCTTCAGCGTACTTGTTGGTTAGAACCGAGCCTTGCGCCTCCAAAACGGCGGGACTGACAAAGTTTTCGCTGGCAATGAGCTCAATGTTTTCGCGCTGCCGGTTTTTTTCCCGTTCGATCGCCGCGCCCACTGCCGGGTCCACGTTCCGCAAACGCAATTGCACTGGCGCCAGCCGGAAGTCGAGCTTATCGACCCGGCGTTCGTGCCGTCCGCCTTCAAACTTGCCGGCGATAAATGCATTAAGAACGCGTTTCGCCAGTTCCGGTTCCATGTCACCGTTCAGGCAAAGGGCATTTACGTCGTTGTGCCGCCGTATCAAGTCTGCTTCCTTTTCATTGAACGCCTGGGCGGCGCGAACGCCGGGAATTTTATTAGCGGCGATGCTGATACCAACCCCCGAGGTACAGATCAGCAGAGCAAACTCGGCGCGCCCTTCGGCTACGGATTCGGAGGCCGGGATGGCAAAATCCGGATAATCGTCGGCCGGATCTTTGCTGACCGCGCCGAAATCCCTGACGGTCAATCCCCGACTCAAGAGTTCTTTCTTTAGCGTTTCTTTGAGGTCGAAGCCGCCGTGGTCGGCGCCGACGGCAAAGTTGACAAATGAAGGCGTTTCGGAGGTGGACGTCTGGAGAGTTTCATGTTGTTCCATAAATTTCAAAAGAGAATTGATGCTTTGGTAAATTTGATCGCGGCAGACGACGTAAATATCATACGGGCATCCAATCGGGTCAGGGATGTCCTTTTCATAAGAAGGGACCAATTCATTAAATTCGCGCAGCAGGAACGTTTTGTCCGCTGCCGCAGGGTAAAGAAGGCCCACGGTGTCCACGTGGGAGTGGGTCATTCCAAAAATGTAATCAGCCTGCCGCACCAACTCGCCTGTCAGCGTGTGGCTGCGCTGGCTCGAAATATCAATCCCCAGTTCACGCATGGCCGAGACGGAATGCGGTGTCGGAGGCTGTCCGTCAACGGCCCCAAGCCCGGCCGAGAGCACACGGAACTCGCCGTTGCCCGCAGCCTTGCGAAAAAGCCCTTCGGCCATGGGACTGCGGCAAACGTTGCCGGTGCATATAAACAAAATCGTCTTCATCCAGAGCGAAGATTTAAAGTGAATTGTAGGGGCCGACTCGTCAATTCCGAATGCAAAGAAAATTTATGCGATGCGCCCGTTTCTTTTGATATTTCAAACTTTGGTTCCCCTCAGGGCTGGGCGGCGCTCAGATGCAACGCGGCCACTCCTTTGATAAAATCCACGCCCCGTGCCAGAACCGGATCATGGATGAACGGCTTTTGCGGTACGGCAGGATGATCACTATCGTCCTGGTCGCCGTCCTTGATTTTTTCGCGGACCAGATCCGCTTCAGTGGTGTGGTCGATCTCAACCAGCGGCAGCAAATTTGTGCTGGCATCCACAGTGTAGCTCTCCGGCAACTCCGCGTAAGGGTCGTTGACAAGCTTCTTCTCGTCGTCGGAGTTTATCGGTACGGGAATGTCCGGTTGAAAATTCTCCGCGGCTGAACCAAAAACCAGGCCGGTATTTTCTTCCCGCAAATCTTCAGCAACCTTTGCGGATGCGCCGTCGGTTTGGCCGTTGATTAAGATCGCCAGCGGCAATTTGGGTTGCTCCAACTGCTGTTCGATCCCGCGAAGATCGCCCATGTCATTTCCACCGGCGAAGCGCAAATCAACGACGATTCCGGCGATTGCATTCGTCGCTGCCAAATGGTTCAGCGCGGCCGCTATGCCGCTCGCAAGGTCCTTGTCCGTTTTGGCAACGCGCAAATAACCCACGTTTCCCTCAAGTACAACGTACCTGGCCAACGCCGCGCCCGCAAACTGCGGGGACAACAATATCCCAACAAACGATACTCCAAACCAAACAAACGACCATCTTTTCATCGACTTAAAGTGCTCGACAAACGCCCGAAAGGCAAAGCGAAACTGAGGGATTGTTGGCAGGGACGGCGCCCTGCGCCGTCACCGCCCGTAAAGCGGGTTGATCAAGCGACAGGTCCGGCCAAGCCCGTTGCGCCGCAGCGCAGCGTCCCTGCCATCGATAGTCTGCTGTATTCAACTTTGCCTCTTGGTCTTGCCGCTGTGAAAAGCTAAATTGGTGTCATGCCGCACGCGGATTTTGTTCATCTTCATTTGCACACCGAGTATTCGTTGCTCGATGGGGCCTGCCGTCTCGACAGGCTCATGGAAAAGGGAGTTGAACTCGGATTTGCCGCGATGGCCATCACCGACCACGGCGCGCTCTACGGCGCCATTGATTTTTACAAAACGGCCCGGGAAAAGGGGATCAAACCCATCATCGGTTGCGAAGTCTATGTGGCCCCCGGCTCACGCCTGGAAAAAAAGGCCGGCAGCGGCCGGGACGTTTATCATCATCTCGGGCTGTTGGCCAAAGACGAAACCGGCTACAAAAACCTCATCAAACTGGTGACGGACGCCCACCTCAAGGGCTACTATTACAAGCCCCGCATTGACAAAGAAATCCTCACAGCCCACAAAGACGGTCTCATTGCCATGTCCGGTTGCCTGGCCAGCGAAATTCCTGACCTGATCCTCAAAGACCAATTGGACAAGGCGCGGGAAACGGTTGACTGGTTCCGGCAAACGCTGGGCGCCGGAAATTTTTATCTCGAGCTGCAGAACCACGGGCTGCCGGAGCAGGCGAAGGTCAACCGGCACTTGATTGAATGGTCAAAAGAATTCGGCCTCAAACTGGTCGCCACCAACGACGTTCATTATATCAAAAAAGGCGATTCGCATGCGCACGATTGCCTGGTTTGCATCGGCACGCAGGACCTGTTGAGCAACCCAAAACGCATGAGCGCCGGCTATCCGGCCGAGCAGTTTTATCTCCGCTCAGCCGAGGAAATGAAGGCCCGATTTGCGGAAACGCCCGAGGCCGTCACAAACACTTTGGAGGTGGCTGGACAATGCAATTTGGAACTGCAAGTGGATGGCAAGAACCTGCATTTTCCCGTATTCCATCCGCCCGAACATTTTACGCGCGAAGGATACCTGCGAAAGCTTCTGGCCGAAGGCTTGCAGAAACGTTATGGGATTCACGCGCGGGCTGAAGGCGCCCAATTCATAGTCGAAAAAGTAGAAAACGCACAATTGCTGCCCTCCTTTAAGGATTCTGAGGAAGCGGCAGTCAAAGTTGTCCTGGACCGTTTGGACCTCGAACTGAAAGTCATCGAGAAAACGGGTTTCTTAAGTTACTTTTTAATCGTCGGCGACTTTGTCCGGTACGGACGTGAGCACGGCATTTCCTGCGTTGCCCGTGGAAGCGCCGCTGGTTCATTGGTGACTTATTTGCTCGAAATTGCGAACGTGGACCCGATCCGTTACGGCCTTCTGTTTGAACGGTTTTTGAATCCTGAGCGCGTCAATCCGCCCGACATTGACATTGATTTTGCCGACGATCGCCGGGCTGATGTGATTGCGTACGTCCGCGAAAAATACGGACGCGACGCGGTGGCGCAAATTATAACGTTCGGCACTCTCGGGGCCAAAAGCGTCGTCCGCGATGTCGCGCGGGTCATGGGGTTGGGCTACAGCGACGGTGATCGCCTGGCGAAAATGATTCCGGCCGATTTAAAAATGACGCTCGAAAAGGCGCTGAAGCAATCCCCTGAACTCAAGACTGCCTATGATAGTGAGGACGTAACGCGCGAACTGATTGACACGGCCCTGGTCCTCGAAGATTTGACGCGCAACTCCAGCGTCCACGCCGCGGGTGTGGTGATCGGCGACCAGCCTCTTGTAAACCTGCTGCCGCTCAAACAGGATGAAGACGGCTCGTTGGTCACGCAATACGCGATGAACCCTGTTGGCGACCTGGGAATGTTGAAAATGGACTTCCTGGGACTCAAGACCCTCACCGTCATTCGCAACGCCTGCGAAATGGCCAGGCGCACCCAGGGAATCGAAATTGACATAGACCATTTGCCGTTGGACGACAAAAAAACCTACGATTTATTGAACCGGGCCGAAACGCTTGGCGTGTTCCAGTTGGAATCCGGCGGGATGCGCGACCTGTGCCGTAAATTTCAAATTAGTTCCATCGAGCACATCACAGCGCTGGTGGCATTGTACCGGCCTGGCCCAATGGATCTGATCCCTGATTTCATCAAACGCCGGCATGGTGACGTCAAAATCGAGTACGAACATCCGTTGCTCGAGCCCATTGCCAGCGAGACGTATGGTATTTTGATCTACCAGGAGCAGGTGATGCAGGCTGCGCAAATCCTGGCTGGATTTACGCTGGGCGCCGCGGACATCCTCCGCCGCGCCATGGGCAAGAAAAAAGTCGAGGAAATGCAGAAACAGCGCGAGAAATTTGTTAAAGGATGCGCTGAAAAAAACAAGATTTCCGCCACCAAAGCGAACCAGATTTTCGATTTGCTGGAAAAATTTGCCGGTTACGGCTTCAACAAATCCCACGCCGCCGCTTACGCCATCGTTGCCTATCAAACCGCGTATCTGAAGGCGAATTTTCCCGTCGAATTCTTCTGCGCCATGATGACCAACGATATGGCTGACACGGAAAAGTTGAGCAAATATATAGATGAAGCGCACGAATTCGGTGTTGAGGTGTTGCAACCGGACGTGAATGAGAGTGGTGTCTATTTTGAACCGAGCAATGCTGGAACGGGTTCTGAGTCTGCAAAGTCAGAATCCCATCCACAGCGCCCTATTCGTTTCGGGCTCGCCGCAGTTAAAAATGTGGGCGAAGCGACCGTACAAAGCGTCCTAAAGGAACGCGACCAAAACGGAAAGTTCAAATCGCTCGCTAACTTGTGCGAACGGGTTGAAAGCCGGGCGCTCAACCGCAAAGTCCTTGAGGCCCTGATCAAGTGCGGAGCGTGCGATTGTTTCGGCCAAACGCGCGCGACGATGTTTTCGCAGATTGACCGGGCCCTGGGGCGCGCCGCAGGCATTCAATCGGACAAGCAAAAGGGCCAGAGCTCGCTCTTTGGCGCGTTCGAAGACAAGCCCGCGGCCGGCGGCATGAGCGAGACGGAAAAGAACCTCCCGGAATGGCCCCAGCACGAGTTGCTGGCCTATGAAAAAGAACTTTTGGGCTTTTACGTCACAGGCCATCCACTAACGCCCTATGTCCCGCTATTGAAAAAATACGCGCTCGTCAATACCGCGCAACTGGCCGGCCTGCCCAATCGCGGGATGACCCGCATCGGAGGACTTATTGCCACGGTTCAAAACGGCGTGTCCAAAAAATCCGGCAAACCTTATTCCATGGTCACGCTGGAGGATTTGGAGGGCACCGTGCAAATCCTGTGCATGAACGAGAACTTCGAAAAATTCAAGGCCCTGTTACAGCTCAACAAAGCAATCCTGGTTACCGGGGAAGTGAATGTTGGTGACGAGCGTCCAAAGATTTTTCCGCAGGAAATTATCGCGCTCGAGGAAGCGCCAAAAAAATTTACGAAACAGGTCCATCTGCGGTTGCAGACAGCGCATCTGGAGCCGGCTCAATTGGAGACGGTGCGCGACCTGGTTGTGGGGCATCCGGGCAAATGCCCGCTTTTCCTTTGTTTTATGCAACCGGCGGGCGAAGTCTTTTTTTTGCAGGCGAATGACCGGTTTTCAGTGATGCCGTCGCTGGAATTGCAGCATGAAGCGGACACCCGCTTTGGTGAAGGCACCTATTACGCCAAGGTGGACACAACGTTGCCCGAGCGCCAGTCACGGTGGCCACGAAAGACCGAATCCAATGGAGGCGACGAATGAGTGCCTGCATGAACATGGTAGTGACAGCGCGCTGAGCTTTTAGCGGCGCGACGAGCGTGGGCTGGACATCATTCCGCGCATTTTCCGCCCGCTCTACGGATGGTGACGGCAGCGCGCCGTTCCTGCCGGATTCAGCGCGCAATTTTTATCGAGAGAGTCCTACAGGATATTTGCGGCCAATTCCGCGAGTTCCGACCGTTCCCCCTTTTGCAATTCGATGTGCGCCGCGATGGCGTGGTCGCGAAAACGGCTGACCACATAATTGAACCCGTTGGATGACGAATCCACGTAGGGATTGTCAATTTGGTAAGGGTCGCCGGTAAAAACAATTTTTGTTCCATTGCCCACGCGGGTGATGATGGTCTTGGCTTCGAGCGGCGTAAGGTTTTGCGCCTCGTCGATAATCATAAACTGGTTGGCGATGCTGCGTCCTCGGATGTAGCTCAACGCCTCGACAACGATGCTGCCGCTGCGCATCAGGTCGCCACTTCGGCGATGGTCGTGACCCATGTTCAAGTCGCTCAACATCTCGAGCGCGTCATGGATCGGCTGCATCCACGGCGCCAGCTTCTCTTCGAGAGAGCCCGGAAGAAAGCCAAGCTCTTTACCCATTGAAATGGTCGGGCGCGCGACGATAAGCCGACGAAATTCGCGGTCGTTCACCACGCGTTTCAAACCGGCGGCCATGGCGAGCAGGGTTTTTCCCGTTCCTGCCTTGCCCATCAAGGTCACCAACTTGATGCGGTCGTCCAGCACTGCGTCCAGCGCGAAATGCTGCTCGCGGTTCCGCGGTTTGATTCCCCAAACGCCCTCCCGGCAATCCACAATGGGCACCAGCTTGGTGCCCGTGGCATCCACTTTAGTAAGCGCGGCCTTTTTGGGGTTCGCTTCGTCAGTGAGCGTGCAATATTCATTCGGGAAGAACTTTCTGCCGTTGTCCGGATACAATTCCCCTTTGGCGCGGAATTCCGTCATCTTTTCCGAGGAAACCGAGAGGTCAATCATTCCCGTATAAAGATCGGTGATGGACACATGGTCGCTTTCGTAGTCTTCAGCCTGCAAGCCCAGGGCATCGGCCTTGATACGCAAATTGATGTCCTTGGAAACCAGGATGGTCGGATTCTTGGGCTGCGCCTTTTGAACGGAGGAGGCAAGCATGAGGATGCGATTATCCACGCTGTCGCTGGCAAAGACTGTGTGTCCATTTTTCTCGGCGCCATTTTTATGAAATATAACCTTCAACTGCCCGCCGTTGGGCAGTTCCACGCCTTCACTTAAATGGCCATCCACGCGGAACCGGTCGAGCATGCGGGAGACCGACCGGGCGTTTTGGCCCAATTCAGTGGATTCCCGTTTGAAACGGTCCATCTCTTCAATGACTTCAATGGGAATCAGCACGCTATTTTCCGCAAAACTCATCAGAGAGTGGGGATCGTGCAGGAGAACGTTGGTATCAAGAATATAGTTTTTCACAAACGAGGAATTTTACCACGAGAGCGCGCTAAATAGATAGAGGCACACACCCAATTTGACACGAATTTAACAAATTTTAACAAAAATATTTCACTAAAACCCGGAACCGCGGCCGGTACGCCTATTCTTTGCCAAAGTCCGTCACTTTGACTTTGCTCATTTTTGCATGCCAGCTCTTCACTTCTTTGTGCCGGGGTGGCAGCTTGTAATGGCCCGAATACAGGAAATTCTCCAGCATTCCAAACAGGTCAAAATCCACGAAGCGGGGCCGCTCATCGAGCAAAAACGGCTGGTGCGATAGAATGATTTCAAACGGGATCAATTGCTCTTCCAGTTTTTTGACCCAGGACTTTTGGTCCTTGCGCCATTGGTCAAGGCAGCCACGCCCGAATTTTCTTTCTTTATGACGGAGATACTGAAGCTGATCGGCCGCCGGGACATTTTCCTTCCAGTAAATATCGTTCAAACGAAACGTGGTCCCCTCGATTTCATTTTCAATAAAGGTCCAAAGGACCGATTGCACCCCGCGCCAACGGGCCGGGAAAAGCCCCAATTCCATTTCTTCATCGATGTATTTGGCGATGACCTGGGAATCCTCATCCATCTCAAATATCACGTTTTTGCCGTCGCGCACAATCGGCACACCATAATAGCGTTCGCGAGTCAGCTTCCAGACGAGGGAACGGTCCTGATGTGGAATGTTGACGATTTTGAAGGGGGCGCCAGAAAATTCAAGTATCCTCCGCTGCACAATGCAGAACGGACTCCACGGAAACTGAATCAATTCCATCATGTCAATTTCGCAAACTGATTAACGCACTTTAGGATTCCGGCGGCAGGTTGACAAGCGCGAATTGAAAAAAAGAAATGAACCTTTTCTCGATTCGCGCATTCCACTTCTCGAGAATGCCGGCAATGCCTGAAAGCGAACAATTGCCCGTACGACAGGCCCGAGAAGGAAATCCGGCGGCCTGGGACGCGCTTTTTCGCAGATACCAATTGCCACTTTATGTTTATGTTTTCGAACTGGTCCATCACGAGCAAACAAGCCTGGATCTCGTCCAGGAGACGTTTATCGCCGCCGCCAGGCATATCGGCAGCCTGCGCGACGATGACAAACTTGGAAGCTGGCTCTTCGGCATCGCCCATCAGAGGATTCTCCAGTATTGGCGGAAAAAGGGCGGCAAGGAAATTTTGTTCGATGAAATTCCGGAGGCGCCGGATGAATCGCTTGATAGTCCCGACGAACTGCTCATTCGCCGCGAAGCGGAGGCCGAATTTATGAACGCGCTCAATCGACTTCCCCTGCCCCATCGGTCAGTTCTATTGCTGCATTTTATCGAAGATTTTTCGCTCGAAGAAATCGCCCGCGTTACCGGGGCGCAAATTGGCACCATCAAGTCCCGGTTGCACTACGCCAAAAAATCATTGCGGGCTTTATTGGAGGCAAAAAATGAAAACGCCCCGTAAAATTCTATTGGCACGCCACAAGGCAATCGAACCGAAGCTGGATGAAATTCGACGGGATTTCGTCGCAAAATTGAACAACAAAGCCACAAAAGCGCAAAGTGTTTCGGCCAGATTGATTTCAACATTGTGCGGTATTCCAAACGTTTTCTGGCGCGAACTGGTCTTGCCGTCGCGGGTGATTTGGGCGGGATTGGCGGCGGTATGGATTCTGATTTTAGTGGTCAATTTTTCCATAAGCGACCAGTCGCCGATCACAGTGGCAAAACATGCTCCTGAAATGATGATGACGTTTCGCCAACAGCAACAACTATTGAGCGAACTCATGGGGCCGGATGATCCGCCGGTTGCTGAAGCGAAGAAATCGTATTTGCCGCGTCCGGCGAGCGAACGGCGCGTGGAACTTCTGATGACTTGAATTATGGACGAATCGCCCAAACCTAAATCGAAATGGGGCTGGCGCATCCTGCGCTGGTTCTTAATCGTTCTGGCTGTTCTGGCCACGTTGATTGCCGCTTTTTATACCGAAGAAGACTGGCGCGGCAAACGCGCCTGGGACAACTACAAGCGCGAAATGGCAGCCAAAGGCGAAACATTTGATTGGCAGTCCTTTGCTCCGCCAGCGGTGTCCGATAACCGGAACTTCCTTAAAGCACCAATTTTCAAGAGCCTGGTCGATTCCGAATGGCCAAATACGAATATTGCCGGCCGTATTTCTTTGAGTATCTACGGCAATGACGATTCCATAGCGTCGCCAAATATCGGTAACTGGGTAAACGGAACAACGACCGACCTTGCAAGCTGGCAACGGTACTACCGCACGCTGGCCGCAATGACGAATGAATTTCCTGTGTCTCCCCAATCGCAAACGCCGGCCGCAGACGTGCTGCTGGCTTTGAGCAAATACGACTCGACCATCGAAGATCTGCACAAAGCCAGCCTGCGCCCTGATTCGCGGCTTGCGCTCGATTACGATCTCGGAATCGACGTGACGAGCGGTGAATTATTGCCGTGGCTTTCGTTGTTGAAGCGTTCGGGTCAAGCGCTGGGGTTACGCTCAATCGCGGAATTACAAAACGGTGAAAGCGACAAGGCACTAGAGGACATTAAACTTATGTTCCGGCTTAATGACTCCATTCGCAACCAGCCGTTTTTGATTGCGCATCTGGTACGCATAGCAGTTTTTAATATTGCCATGCAGCCAATATGGGAAGGCCTGGCAAAGCATCGGTGGACGGATAACCAACTGGCTACGCTCAAGGATGCATTAGCAAAAATGGATTTCCTGCAGGACTATGAATTCGCGATGCGTGGGGAAGCCGCATCTGCAATTGAAACAATCGACAACCAGCGAGTCACACGCGAATTCAAGGTTCTGGATCCAGATACATCTGAAGTCGTGACTCAACATTTTTATCTCATGCCCAGCGCCTACTTTTACCAAAGTGAATTGGCCCAGGCACAAATGTCGCAGCAATATGCCGTTACATTGGTTGACACAAATCGCCAGATCGTTTCACCGCAATACTCGAAGCGGACGCAAGATGAAATTCAGGCGCAACTAAAACACTCCTCGCCATACCAGTATGAGGCAGTAATGGCGACTCAGGCTCTTATTCCAAGCGCAAGGCGATTTGCCATAGCTCAAACCGACGTTGGTCTGGCTGGGGTGGCTTGCGCATTGGAGCGTTACCGCATCGCTCACGGTCAATATCCCGAAACGCTCAACGCACTCGCGCCACAATTCATCGAATCCCTCCCGCATGATATCATCGATGGCCAACCGTTACATTATCGGCTCACGCCAGAGGGAAAATTCCTCCTCTATTCCGTCGGCTGGAACGAGACCGATGACGGCGGAAAGACAGCCTATAAGAAAAATGGGGCCGTTGACTATTTGAATGGCGATTGGGTTTGGGGAAATTAGCTTTCCAGCAAACGCCTCGGCAAATTCCGGTGTCCATGCATTGTGCGGCGCAAAATCACGCCGCCGTTGGCGATTTCGTAAAAGAGAACGTGCTTGTTGAAAGGACGAAACACGACAAAGAAACGCCAGCCGCTTAATCGAGGATGGACAAAACTTCCAGTTGGCCCTATTTGTGGATGCAATTCGATCAGCCGAATGGTCGCCCGCACAGTGTCAAGGTAACGTTCCGCAATTTCCGGATTTCCCTTTAGAATATACCACTCGTATTGCCGAGAAACTCATCCGATTTGCGGACGGTCATAATTTATGCCGCCCGCGAACACGCTCTCGAATGGAGTCAAAGTCGTTCTTTGTCAGTGGTGTTGCAGGTGTATCAGCGGCTTCCAACAACCAATTCTCCAATTCGGGTGTCACTTCAAATGGTTTTTGCTGTTGGTCGCGGATTGAACGAATGACATCGTTAACGAGCTCACTTGCATCTGCGCATACACCCCCGCGGACTTGCTTCTGCAGAAAGTCTTCAACGTCGCTGTCAAGTGAAACCGTCATTAATCAAAAATACAGGAAATTCAATGGTTCCGCAAGCGGTCCTAAACATAGCCAACCGCCAGCTATTTTCGCTCAGGGCTCCGTGCCAACTTCAACGGTTCAACATTCCAATGTATTTCAGACGGCTTCCTGCCCTGCCCCATCCGCGCCACCGCCATCCAAATCAATTAGGATGTCTCGCGGTTCCGCACCTTTACTCGGCCCGACGATTCCGCGATTCTCCAATTCATCCATGATGCGCGCGGCGCGCGTGTAGCCCAGGCGCAAGCGTCGCTGCAACAGCGATACGCTCGCCTTTTGCTCACTGCGGATGACCTCGATGCAATCCTGGATCAGGTCCTCGTCCTCATCAATGCCGCTGGGAATATCCGATGCTGACGGCTTGGACAATTGTTGATGGATATCCAGGTCGTAGTTGGGTTTACCCTGACGCGCTATGAAATCGACGATACTCTGGATTTCCTGGTCGGTGATGAGAGCACCCTGCGCTCGGATTAATTTCGCCGAGCCGGGCGGCAAATAGAGCATGTCGCCCTTGCCCAGCAATTTGTCCGCGCCCATGGCGTCCAAAATTGTCCGCGAATCCACCTTGGCCGCGACTTGAAAGGCAATGCGCGCAGGAATGTTTGCCTTGATGACGCCGGTAATGACGTCCACGCTGGGCCGTTGGGTGGCTACGATGCAATGAATTCCGGCGGCGCGCGCCATCTGCGTAATACGTGCAATCGCCATTTCCACGTCCGCCGGCGCGACGAGCATCAGGTCGGCCAACTCGTCAATGATAACAACGATATAGCTGAGTTTTTCGGGAATGACGATGTCTTCCTCGCGAGGCACCACAATTTCCTCGTCCACTTCCACCGCGAAACCTTCCGCGCCCGGCTCGACCTTCTCTTTCTTTGACATGAGAGGGAGTTCCGGCTCCTGTGGAACAAGTTTTTTGTTTGGCCGTGAATTAAATGTGGCGATGTTGCGCACACCGACTTTTGCAAATATCTGGTATCGCTTTTCCATCTCGTTTACGACCCAGCGCAAGGCGAGGATGACCTTTTTAGGGTCCGTCACGACCGGCACAACCAGGTGAGGCAACGCGTTGTAATGCTGCAGTTCGACGACTTTGGGATCGATCATCACGAACCGCATTTGGTCCGGAGAAAAACGATACAGCAGTGACGCGATAATGGCGTTGATGCAGACCGATTTGCCCGAACCCGTGCTGCCGGCGATCAATAGGTGCGGCATTTCCGCCAGATCGGCAACAATCGGATGTCCATACACATCTTTGCCCAGCGCCAGCGGGATTTTGGTCTTGGTCGCACGCCATTCGTCGGATTCCAAAAGGTCGCGCATGATGACCTTGGTTTTGACGAGGTTGGGCACTTCGACTCCCACGGAACTTTTTCCTGGAACCGGCGCCAAAATATGAATGCGCTCGGCCTTGAGCGCGGCGGCAATGTTGTTTGACAGCGCGGTGATTTTTTCAAGTTTCACGCCGGGCGCCGGGTGCAATTCGTAACGCGTGATCGTCGGGCCTTTGGTGATGTCACCGAGCGAGACTTCAATGTCGAATTGCCCGAGCGTCTGCTGCATCAGCCGTGCGTTGGCCATGAGTTCCTCCTTGGACTCGGTCGGCTTGACCGTCATGTCCGGCAATTGCAGGAAATCCATGGGCGGCAATTGATAATTCCCAATAATTGGAGTCTGGGCGACGGCAATCGGTTTAGCTCTTGCTTTTGGTTTGGCCGGAGCGATGCCCGTGATTTTGACTTCGGATTCGATTTTTTCGGCCGGCGGTTTTTCCTTTTTGTCCAGTTCGTCCTTCTCAGTCGAGCTTTCGGCCTTTATTTCCGCAGGTTTGGGTTCTTCTATTTTTCCGGCTGGTTTGTCCCCCTCTTTCTTGCCGAGAATTTCATCCGTTGTGGCAGCGGCCAATTCTTTGGCAGGAATGACCTGCCCTTCGTCCGCAGGTTCGATGGTTTTTGCGATTTCCGGCACAGTCGTTTTGCGGATGCGCGGGCCTTTGGCTTGCGGCACGGACAAATCGCGGACGGTGGGTTCCGGTACGGGCTGCATATCGGCGCCCAGACCCGAGCGCGCCACCTGTTCCTGAAGCTGCTTCGCCTGTTTTTCCAGCTCGCGCGCGCGCCGTTCCAGTACCGCTTCCTGCGGCGATTTCGTTTCCTGCGGCGATTTTACTCCCGGCAGCTCAGCCTTCCTGGCCAACAAGGCTCGAATCCAGCTTCCCAAATGGAAATTGGTGAGAAACAGCAAGCTAATCAGGCAGACTGCCGCATAGACGATCGTCGCGCCGACGCCGCCGAAAACCCAAAAACCCCAGTCGTCACCAAACAACTTAAAATCAAAAAGCGTGCTGCCGAGCCAGCCGCCGGCGCCGGGCGAATCAATGTTGGACCATAACGCCTTGAAGAGATTTCCTGTCCGTTCCAAAAGTCCTGAAAATGAGAAAAGGAAGACAAGCGACCAAATGCTCAAATGCACGCGCCGCTCTCGCAGGTAAGGCCAAATATTCAGGATGAAACTGCAGCCAAAGGCCCCAATCAGAAAAGGAACGAGGAACGCCGCCAATCCAAAGATAAAAAACGTCGCATAGGCGACATGGGCCCCCCATGATCCGATCCAGTTGCTTGCCGGTTTATTCGGCGGAATATGAAGGAAAGCGAGATCGTTTTGGTCAAACGACCATTGCGCAACCAGCAGCAACACCGCGGCAACCAATAGTATTACCCCAATTACATCATTCCAGCCGTGATGCGGCCCTGACGTCTTGCGTGACATGGCCGAATCGTATCAATTTCACTGTTGTGCTTAAAGATTAAGTTTTCGTTTTCAACGGCTGGCTTCAATAGCGACTGCCAGGTGCCGGCATAAAGGTCGCGCGACATTGTAACCTCCGGGCAATTGGCCCGTCTTTTTATTTCTTATATGAAAGAGCTTCCAAGTCTCATCATGATTCTTGCTTTGATTGTTGAAGCAGGATTTTCCAGCAAAGGGCAGACCGTTACCAACTACGCGCTTCCCGGCATTACCTGCCTTTCCGAAGTCCGCGCCAATCCACCCCAACGGTTGTTCATCGCCCGGGTGGATTTGACCAATCCCCATCTTCATTTCCGGGTTGCTCAGGGTGGTCCCGACCCCGATGGCCCCGGTGAATGGGAAACTACATTGATGGAACCGACGCGGATCGCCGGACGCGAACATTTTTCTCTTGTGGTGAACGGCGATTTTTTCCTCGCGAAACACGTCCAGGACGCCGAGGGCGCAAAATCGGGTTATCGGGCCGGTCAATGGGCCCGGCCCGAGGGTCCGGCAGTGACCGGCGGCCACACTTGGTCCACGAGCGCCAAATCGCGACCCTGTCTGGTAATCCGTAAGGACCGCAGAATCACGATCGAATCTCTCACTGTGCCGGGCGCTGGTGATTGGGACGTGGTTGGCGGCGGGCCGATATTGCTTCGCCACGGCGTTATTGTCCTCGCTCCGGCAAAACCAAATAGCAAGTTCGACGGCCCCAATCCACGAACGGCGGCGGGCCTGGATGCCAGCGGTACCCGTCTCATTCTGCTTGTCATAGACGGGCGAAAGCCGGGCGTTGCCGACGGCATGACATTGAATGAACTGGCAATAGAGATGCAGCGCCTCGGGTGCCGGGAGGCAAT
The DNA here is from genome assembly GCA_963845665.1 of uncultured Verrucomicrobiae bacterium. Taxonomy (GTDB): domain Bacteria; phylum Verrucomicrobiota; class Verrucomicrobiia; order Limisphaerales; family UBA11358; genus UBA11358. The sequence continues at coordinate 2,732,590 of CAWJTA010000002.1, read as the reverse complement.
CAATCTGGATGGCGGCGGCAGTTCGGTGATGGCCGTGCGCGATGCTGAGACTGGCGCGATGAAAATTCTCAACCAGCCAACCGATGGCCATGAACGCGCCGTCGCCGATGTGCTGGGAATAGGGGAATATTAACAGTGGGGTTATAGCCATTTACGCGCCCGAATTTTGAAAGTTTGCAGGCGGGTCCACCAATTATGAAAGCAAAGCGATGGCGGATCAACGCTTCAACGCCTTACGTTTTGCGAATCCGTATTTTTCTGAATTTTGCGGGCAAACCAACCAACGCACAGGCCAATCATCAATACAACGAGGTCCAGGTAAAGACGGACGTTGAGTTTTTTAATTAAATAATCCTGCAAGACCACAACAGCGGAGAGCATGAATGGTATCCCCACAGAGAACAATTTGCGGCTTATGATAGCGTAAATCACCATTGTCACAACAATGCCTGCGAGAATCATCAAAAGAACATTATCGAAACCGTGTGGAGCTTTATCCGAATAGGAATAATCGCCGGCGGCAATCATTTGTTCCTCACTTTTGATTTGATGCAAGTCCGATTTTTCCCGCCACGTTACGACGTGTTAACCTTTTCAATTTCAACGGTTCAAGCCTGCGAAGCGCTCACTTCCTGCGGAAGAACGGCCCTGCATTGGCCACGTTGAGCATGGAAAGATCCAGGCCTTGTCCCGGCGCGCGTTCGCCGGCCACTTTTAATTGGCGGGCGAGGCTTTTAATGGCCGTTGACGCAAAATATTTTACGACGCCCACGCCGGCCTGGGACCTGAAGATAGCCACGAGCAAGGCTTGTTCGTCCACGCTGATGACGAGCATGCTGAAATTCTCGCCCTGCTGGTAAATGCTGTTAAATTTGGTTTCCTTGACGAGGCTGGCGATGGTTTGGTTGGCCAGGAAGGCGCCCGACGCAAGCGCTGCAATCGTGGTGAAGTCAAGATCGGTTTCATCGCCCTGGTGCGTGATCAGGAAGCCGCCCTGGTCAATGAGCAGCGCCGCCACCGTATCGGTTTGGGCGATGAACTGATGAAGGGTCTCGTTCAGGTTCCGAATGTCTTCTTCTATGAGCTGTGGCAAAGTGGCCATAAATCAAAAGCGACAAACTGGCTCCTTCTATCATGCGTATTGCGGCTGCTGGGCGCTCTGATTGATAAATTTGTGAAGCAAAAGGCGCGTGATCATGTTGAGTGTTTCAAAAACACCCTCGCATTTATGCGCGGTGGCGGAAAAGGAAGGCACCTGGACTTCGCGATTGTTCAAAAGATATTCCATATATTCGATCGGCGCGACGTTCGGCAAATCACGCTTATTGTATTGCAGCACGTAGGGAATTTCGGCGAGGTTCAGCTTGAGCGAGGACAGGTTGTCGGCCAGGTTTTGGAAGCTCTCGATGTTCTCGGGCATTTTTTCGTATTGCGAGTCGGCCACAAACACGATTCCGTCCACGCCGCGAAGCACTAGCTGGCGGGTGGTGTTGTAAATCACCTGGCCGGGCACGGTATAAAGCTGGAACTTGGTCTTGAACCCGCGGATCGTCATCGCCTCGATCGGGAGGAAGTCGAAGAACAAGGTGCGGTCGGAGCTGGTGGCCAGCGAAACCAGTTTGCCCTTGTTGCCGGCGGCTGTTTGCACGTGGTCGTGGACCTGCACCAGGTTGGTGGTCTTGCCGCCCATCGCCGGGCCGTAATACACGATTTTAACCTGTAATTCTTTGGTAGCTTGGTTGATGATTGCCATAAGGTTATTTCTTTCTATCCAATTCTCCTGCCAGCATGGCGAGTTGCGCGGTCGGCAGCGACACGCCCGAAACGCCAAATGCCGCAAAATAAACTGCATTTACACGGAAGATTTTCCATGGAGTATTGCCCAGGGTAAAATTCAGGTTGTTGAGTTCGCCCATGCGCAGCTCTTTGGAACACTGGCTGACGCGGCTGAACAGTTGCGGCAGGAACGCTGCCACAGTGTCCGGGTTTAGCTCCGGAGGCAGCTGAAAGGCCACCTTCAATCCGTCCGGCAACGCGATGATGGCGCCGGTCACACCGGGCAGCTTCAAAGCGCGTTCGATGATCTCCTGGGGCATTGCGCGGCGGCTCGAAAAGTCGGTCGCCGGCGCGGACCCACGTTTGAACGTTGTCTCATCCAGGCGCGGATCTTCTCCGTTTTCGCCCCAGACGTAGAAGTTTGAATCGTTTAATTTTGCGTCCAATGGCTTAACCAATGGCACAGCTTCGGGCATGTTAATGGGCGGGGCCATTTCCTCCGGCTGCGGTTGCGGAAAACCAAAAAACAGGTTGGGCACTGACGAAGGCGGGATTTCGGCTCTGGCCTGGGGCCGTACTTCCTTCTTTTGCGCAGGCAAAAACAGGGGCGCGAGGACTTTGAGCGGAAGCTCCAATTCGGTCGCGTCATAGAGCGATGCGGGCGGCGGGGTTGGCCTGATCCAGGTACGAATGTGATGCCAGGAATAAATTACCCGTCCGCGTCTGAGCGCCGACTCGATCAAATGGATTGGCAACGCGACACGCGCGCCGGTCAGGTTTAACTGCGCGATTTCGAGCCGCAACGCTTCGGGCCATTCTTCAGATAGGGCACCCAGAGACGTGAAAATAGCTGGAGCTTCCGGCACCGGTCCGGCGGCGGCCCGTTGCAGCGGAATCGGCACTGGCGTTGGTGTCGGCGTTGGTGTCGGCGCCTGCGGTTTTGACATTTGAAACGGCGCCGGAATCGAGTTCGGTCCACCATTCTGCAGTCCGCCATTTTGAATCGAGCCCGGTACGGAAGGAATGGGATTTCGGGCCGGAGGCGGCGGCGTTTGTTGAAATACTGAACCGCCGTTGAAATTGACGCGCGGAGTGGGCGCGGCGGGCGGCGACGCCGGGGTCGTCGCGCGAGGCGTAAACGGCATAGGCTGCGGGGCGGCAGGCGGAGCTGGTGGCGCAGGCGGCGCGGCCGGTGTTGTTGCCCGAGGTACGAACGGCAAAGGCGCACCGGCAACAGCCGGCGGCGACGGCATTTTGATCGGCTCGGACTGGACGGTTTTCTTATAAAAATGCGTGGTAGCGGGCTTTGGCATTGCGGGCGTCAGCGCGCCACTATGGCCGCCAGGGCCGAATGGTTCGGCAATCTCCGTTGGAGGAGCGGCGACGGTTCTTTGTCCAGGGTTCCGTGAGATTAAAGCCGGACTCAATCTGGAAAGCACTTCATTCAAGGGAAGCGCGATCGGGAGCGAATCATATTCCTCGCCCGTTTGAAAAAGACTCGGCGCCGCACTGCGCAATTCGCCGAAGGTGATCTTCACTGCGCCCAGTGCCAGTTGCGGCAGGACCTTTTTGACGGGAACTGAAATGGTTGCCTGCTGCAGATCCACGCCTCCGAGCATCGATTTGGAACGCAAATCAGAAGGCAACTTTTCCAGGATTGGCAGCAAGGGCATCTCTAATTCCTGAATATTTTGTGCTTGTGACGCGACCGCTCCGTAGGTGACCTGGTCAGGAAATGATTGGAGCCGTGGGTCGCCGGGGACCGACTGCAATTCCGCAGCCGCGGCAGCCGCAGCAGCCGCTTGAGCTGCCGCCTGGGGAGCCGACCCGGGTGCGGCCTGGCGCAGCAACGAACGGTTTTGCCCCTGTTGTGGTTCAGCGTAATCGGCGTTGTCCACTTTGCGAAGCAGTCCGCGAAGCAGACCCGCGAAATTCTTTTTGAAATTGTTGGCCAATGCGCTCATGTTTTTGCGACTTTTAGTTCCTGTCTATGGCGGGAAATCAGCAGGAAGCGAGCCAAGACAATCGCCATCCAAAAATAAACTCGTTTTAGCCCGGTTTTGGATATGGACACAGTGGCTTCGTTTGCGTCGGCCGTCGCAGAATTCGCCAATACAACGCTTTAGCGGCCGTTTTAGCGCAGCCGTTGAGGACGCGCCTGAAGTGGAACCACTGTCTCGGAATCCATGATTCTTGTCCATCTTCTGAACATTCGGGACAACAGGAATCGCCCTTTTCCTCGCTCTCAGACCGATCGGGCGGACCAGGCGGATAGAACGCGGCCGGACCCCTGCCCTGCTTATTATTGCCCATTCATGTCAGTGTTGCTGACGAAGGCGATTTTTTTGCTGTCGGGGGACCAGGAGGGCACGTTCATGGACCCTTGACCGCCATAGATGTAGGCGATGACTTTGGACGCGCCGCCCTCGACGGGCATCAGCCGGATATAACATTCCTTGTAATAGGGATGCGAATCGGGGTCGATGTCCGGAGGAAAACTGATGAAGACAATCCATTTGCCGTCGGGCGAGATATGGGGAAACCAGTTGTTGTATTCATCATCGGTGATTTGCTGTTGTCCTGCGCCGTCGGGGTTCATCCGCCAGATCTGCATTTTGCCGGTGCGGCTGGAGTTAAAGTAAATGTATTTCCCGTCGGGGGAATATTCGGGGCCGTCGTTGAGGCCATTGGAATCCGTGAGCCGAATTTCCCGGCCTCCGGCGGCGGGGATTTTATAAACGTCGAACTTATTGTTTCGGCCGCCGGTGAAGACAATGAATTTGCCGTCAGGCGACCATCCATGGGCGTAGGAGGGCGTGGCGGTGGTGACTTGTTTTGGCACGCCGCCGGTCAGGGGAACGGTAAAGATGCAGGATTGGCCTCCTTGCCCTGGCGCCTGGCCGCTAATGGCGAGTGTATTGCCATCAAAGGTGATGACGTGATCGTTATTATTTCTGTTGCAAAAATCGGTGTTGATGATGGTTTCCTTTTTGGTGGCCAAATCGTAGTGGACCAGGGCTCCCCAGTCTCCGGAACGGCCGCTGACATTGTAAATAAGAGCGCTGCCGTCGCGAGTCCAGTTCGGCGCTTCAAAGGGCCGGGCTGACGCGAAAAGCGTTTCCAACCGGCCGCTGTCGATGTCAAAAATATGCAGGACGCTCCCGATGTAATCCTTGTAGGGAACGAAATCCGCCCTGGCTGGGCGGATGATTTGCACGTCATGGAAAATAGCCGTCTCCTTCACTTCGGGATTATGCGCACAGACAAACAGGCCGACGAAGAGGTCGGCGGGCAAGTCGACACCAGAGAAATTCGTCCGAATAAAGGTTTCGCCTGAATGGGCGGCGGAAAAGATAAAATCCGCGCCGCGGCGCTCAAATTGAATGATGTCCGCATTCGTGATGGGCAGGACGACTTCATCGGTGTTGCTGCCGGGGCTGAGCCGGAATTGGAGGGCTGTGAGGCCGATGCCGTGTTCCACGGCGTCGACGTACGGGGCGTTGGAATCCAGGCTGGCGCGAGCCATCCAGCCGATTTTTCGATGGGGCTCGACCCCTTGTCCGACAAATTCGACGCGTGCGCGCACGATGAAATCCCCGCTCAATTTTTTCCAGAGAAACTGAAACTGATCGTTTGTGTTCCACATGTTGATGCCACTGCCGGTCATTGTGTAGGTCCCGGCGTCTGGATCATAACTGGACGAACCGGAGATTTTTGGAGAACCGACGTCGCCGTGGCCGTCAAACTGGCCGAGCGGATTGTCCTGTCCTGAAGCCGAACGGGTTTCTGAAAATGATAAAAGGGACATAATGGTAAGAATGGCAATTTTCATGATCACCGTTGATTTTCGTCACGAGGCGAACTGCTGTCTCGTCACATAAACTGGGGACAAGGATCCGCCGTTGAAACGTTGAATTGTTGAAACGTTGAAACGGAAGGTTTCATTCGCAGATTCGCCGATTTGGGGATGGATGGGACTAATTGCGACGGCACCACACATTTTTTTTGTGTAAGGAAGTAAACTTGTAAACGAGCCCGGAAAAGGGGTGAAATATGCGTTTTCATTGGGAAATTGGAAGAAGCGCCCCCAGACACCCCCTGTAAACGACATGGAAAGATTTTCGGCAACGCCCCCGTTGAATCGTTGAAGCGCAGCACCTCGTGCCAACGGCACAACCGGAGAGTAGCCAGACACCATGTGTCTGGAAACACGCCCAAAAGATAATTCGTCCCGGCAGGGACGCCAGGAACGAGGACGACCTGTCTTCGCTGAAGCTTCGCCGCGGCACGCACATTTTATTTACGTAGGATTTGCATATGTGAACGAGATTTGTTTTTGGGGCAAAATGCGGTTTTATTGGTGTTTTTGAGGGTTTTGTGTTGGGCGAGTGTGAACGAGAATGGTTTTTGGAGTGAGCGGAATGAACTGAAATATTTAACCGCAAGGAGCGCAAAGAACTCAAAGGATGCGGAAGGATTTCGCGCGAAGGGCGCGAAGACAGCGAAGGCGGGGTTGCAGCGGGGTGGAAGATTGAAGATGGGCTTAATCAGAGTCTCCTGACGTCGTCTCCTACCGAAAGAGGGGGGAGCGACACATTTTATTTACGTAGGATTTGCATGTGTGAACGAGATTTGTTTTTGGGGCAAAATGTGCGGATTTATTGGTGTTTTTGAGGATTTTTGTTTTTGGCAGTGTGAACGAGAGTGGTCGTAGCAGTCATAGCACGACCCGCGTTCACCTGCATTCACTCGCAGGGTTTCGAACCGGATTGGGCGGAATGAGGCCGCCTTCGAACGAGGCTACGGTGGGCAGGCGGAATTCTTAACCGCAAAAATGTTGAAGCGCTCCATGAAATACAGGTCCAGCGTCTCGTATTCCTGGAGAATGAACCGCTCTTGCTTTTTCGAAAGGGCGTACCGGTTACAAATACGGTCCAACCAGCCACCCACGCCTTTCCGATGCCGCGTAGATTATCACCTCTCTTAGAAGCTCCCTTTTCCATCGTTGTCACCCTAATCCTAATTGGCTACCTCTCCAAAAGTGGCACTGGCTTAATCAGCCTCGCACCACTCCCAGAACACCCGGCAGAAATTTACGGGTCAAATAGCCAATCCAGTTCCCCTCCAAGTCGCGGTAGGCCATACATTTGAAACCGTTGCACTGGACTTGTACGGGCACTCCTGGAGGCGGCAGAGGCCCATAAACGGGCTCGCCTGGTTTTGGGAATTCATCAGTCATCCATCAATCATATAGTGGGAAAAAGAAATACCCTCATCTTATTTTGAAATATAATTCCCCCGGCGACTAGCCATAACACACTACAACAGAATGACTAAAATGAACTGGGTTGGTTTAAGGCTTCGGCCCTTTTACAGAAGGAATGAGATAATTTCGGTTCTGTCGGACATTGTATCTTTTTGGAATCCTGAATCGGCGTTGGTTTCTGCACGATGTTTAAGCCCACAATCTCGTAGCTACCTGTTAAGTTTCCTCGAATCCGTGCCCGACGTTTCCGCCAAGCTCAAATCACCAAACGCAACGGACAAAATTCTCCGACGCCGTGAAGGAGGCAGAAAAAACGACGGTGATGGTGCTGGTGTATTGAAGCACGGTAACATGTCGTTATTCAGCCCTGACCCTATTTGGACTCGACTCCTTGCAGCCAGGCGGTGTTCAAAGATAGATGGAACGTTCATAGCCGGGTCCGGCCCAAACTTCAAATAAGTCGTCGTTCGGCTGGACTGATGTTGTCCAACCCTGTTTGGTATATTCCAGGCATGTGCAATCGATACGCCCTGAGCAAAAAACAAGAGCGGTGCTAGAATCGCGAATGTGGCATTTGCACAGTTTGTGCCAAAAAATACTTGCGATTAACCACAATCCCCTTAAAGTGGAATCGGCAATGGGGTTTGCCTTCCCAATGGGGAAAACCGCCTGAACGGGTTTCAGAGCTGATAACTCCTACCGAAGCCAATGAATTGGCAACGGTGGGTTTTTTTATGCTCAAAAAACGTGATAGGCAACTCATATGAACCTCCCCCATGACGCCGTCCTCCTTCGAGTATTCCTTGGCGAGAAAGACCGTTGGCATCACCAGCCCCTTTACGAAGCAATCGTGCTCAAAGCACGCGAAATGCACTTAGCCGGAGCAACTGTGCTGCGTGGGCCGATGGGCTTTGGCAAAACGAGTCGGCTGCACACTCCAAAACTCTTGCAACTGTCCAATGATTTGCCGCTGGTTATCGAAATCGTGGACGATGAAGAAAAAATCAATTCATTTCTGCCCGTCCTGAACAAAATGATGAGGGGCGGACTAGTGACGCTAGAGAAAGCAAAGGTCATTGATTATCGCGCCAAAGAGAATCCAACCCACGCCTAATTGAATTATGACTGAAAACATTTGGTATATCGCTGCGATTTGGATGGGATTGGCGTTTATTGCCAGCTTGATTTCCATTCGCATGGGCATTTCAGTGGCGTTAATTGAAATTTTAGTTGGGGTGGCCGTGGGCAACATTCATTTACCCAACGGCTCACACATTTTACAAACGACGGACTGGACTAATTTTTTAGCGATGCTTGGCAGTGGTGTGCTGACTTTCCTTGCGGGCGCAGAAATTGATCCGGTATCGCTCAAAGCAAATCTTCGCGCCAGCATGACGATTGGAATTCTGTCCTTTATCCTGCCTTTTGCCTGCGTGTGGTTATTTGCCGAATTCGTTCTTGGCTGGCCATTGCATCAGGCCCAGATTGCCGGTATCGCCCTCTCGACAACTTCTGTGGCCGTGGTTTATGCCGTGATGATTGAAGGCGGCCTCGGCCAAACCCCAATGGGTAAAACCATATTGGCCGCGTGCTTCATCACTGATTTTGGAACAGTGTTGGCGCTTGGCACCCTCTTTGCGAATTTCAACCTGTGGCTGCTTGTGTTCGTCATCGTCACGGCCGTTATGCTCTGGTTCATGCCGTCATGGACGCGGCTTATCATTTCGAAGCTCGGCGCATCGCGGGTGAGCGAACCGGAAGTGAAATTCATTTTTCTGGTCCTGTTCTTTCTCGGCGGCCTGGCATCCACGGCCAGAAGCGAAGCGGTTTTGCCCGCATATCTGGTGGGCCTGGTGGTTGCGGGAGTCTTTTTGCGCGATAAAACGCTGGTTCATCGGATGCGCAGCATTGCATTTACGATTTTCACCCCGTTTTATTTCATCAAGGCCGGATTGTTTGTTTCGCTAACGGATTTATGGAAAGCGATTGGCCTGATCATTATTCTGCTTTTGATAAAAATGGCCACGAAATATATCGGGGTCTGGCCCTTCACAAAACTTTTTTACATGGGTCGTCGCGAATCGCACTACACCACATTGCTCATGTCCACTGGCCTGACATTTGGCACGATTTCGGCGTTGTTCGGCCTGCAAAACAAAATAATAGACCAATTCCAATACTCCGTTCTTGTGACCGTGGTAATCCTGAGCGCATTCGTGCCGACGTTGATTGCACAAAAGTTCTTTCAACCAAGTATTGAAACGATGATCGAATGGGGCAAAATTTATAGTGAGAAAATCAATAACAAGAACCCGCGCCAGCCAGTGCCAACTCAAAAGTGAGGAAATATGCTGCCAATGTTTAAAAAAATTCTTGTCGGTTACGACTGTTCAAAAGGTGGTAAAGCCGCGCTGGAACGCGCCGCGATAGCCGCAAAACATTACCATGCGCAAATTACCGCTTTATGGGTGCGCCAGCCATTGCCGCGCCACGCGGACCTGCCGGGAGAACCAGAAGGTGAAGCGGAGGCTGCAACCGAATATTTTGCGGAGCGAAAAAAGGAGGTTATAGAATTGGCAAAGCAACAAGGCGTTGAAATCGTCTGTGAAACCCGTGCTGGCCACGCCGCCAAGGCCATTGTCACTTTCGCGAAAGAAGGCGATTTTGATTTGATTGTTGTCGGCCACAGCGACCATTCGGAACTTTGGGGTCGGATGCTGGGTGATACCGCTGACCGCATCGCTGACCACGCGCATTGCAGCGTCCTCATCGTTAAAAGCTAAATGAAAGCGAAGGATATTTTGAGGGCGTTGCACTTTCTTGGCCGGCATTTGGTCGATTTCTTTTCAGATTCGTTCTGCGTAAAGCCATTCGGGTTTCATGGCTCTAAATTATAACTGTGGGTTGGACAAATACGGTCTAAGCCCTCGGGCATGCACATTTTATTTACATAGGAACGCAACTCCGTCGGTGGCAGCGCCACTGGCGATAAAGCTATGGCGGGGCAGGCGCGCAACGAGATGGGTTTGATGGAATGCGTGAGATGGACTGAATTTTTCACACTTGCAACGATTCGCGCTGTGGTTGATTTTTGGGCGTTAGGCATTAAAAGGACATGACGAGCTTAGTCGCCAAAACAGTGACCGCTGCCGTTATCGGCCTGGTTATGCTTGAGGCCGGGTGTTCTCGTGCGCCGGCGCTTTCTCCTCGCGCGGCGGCGCAACTGGCCGCAGCCATGGCAAACCAGGTATGCGACAGTTTATATCAGGAGCGGCCATTCAACGCATCACAACACCTGGCCATCCTCAGGAAAGGAAGATACGAATGGGGGCGTTTTGACCCTGCGGGACCTGGGGGTTTTTCGGCCCTGGTGCAATTTCGAGCAGACGGGAGTTCGCCTCATATTGAGATCTATTTTTCATGCGATCCACCGCGCGCCCCGCTTCGCCCTCGGTTACCGTTGCCTCCCAACGGCAATTTCCCGCCTCGTCCGTGACGTTAATAGCGAACGGCTGGTGATTGCAAAACGCGTGGCTCACTGATAATACAGGAAAGGTTCAGCAAGAATATTCTGTCCAATGATATTGTGAACGCCAGGGCGACCAGTCCGGCACGGGCATTTAGTCTGATTGAATTGCTCGTCGTGATCGCCGTGATTGCCATACTCGCGGCGATATTATTGCCGGTCCTCTCGATTGCCAAACAAAAGGCACTCCAAAGCACGTGCCTTTCCAACCAAAAACAACTGGCAACAGCCCTGCACATGTATGCTCACGATAATAACGATGCCATCGAAGGCTACGCCAACGGCGACTGGGATTTCCTGGGAGATGGATATTGGATAACTCCCGGCGGTCAGGATAATTTCGAAGCATACCTTGCCAGCCAGACAGCCGCAGCGGACATCGCCGTCGTGCGTGAGGTGTTACGAACGAACAACCCTCTCTATGTGTATGCCTCGAACGTTAATGTTTATCATTGTCCGGGCGACCCGCGAATCACGCTGGTACCGCAACCGCCTGATAACGTTGGCTGGGCATATGACAGCTATTCCAAAACCGAAAATGTCGCGGGCCTGGTCCGCTATCCGGGCAGCTCGCCGGATGGCGGCTATTGGGGTGCGCCGGCTACTTATACCCAAATGGCGTCCATCCGGGCTCCTTCAGAAACGTTCATTCTCATTGAAGAAGCGGATTGCCGCGCCTTCAACCATGGAACATGGGTGGTCAATTGGGACGAAGCCGGAACGCTCGGCTTTTGGGGTGATGCGCCGGGGCTATATCATGGTCACATCAGCACCGCTGCTTTCGCCGACGGCCATGTCGAGAGCCATCGATGGATTGACGGCGGCATCATCAGTGCGAGTTTCCGGGCGAGCCATGGCTCGCCGCAAGGCGGCGATTGGGGACCGATCTCAGGGCCGGATTACGACTATATTTATCAACATTATCGCTTTCCCGGTTGGCCGTAGCCGGTGACACGGTCACGCTAAGAGAGAGGACTGGCTCGGATTAAGTCTCAAGCGGTTACCCGGTTGGGTCATAAAAGGTCATAAACGTAGTTGTTGAATCACTAATACACTGTGAGAAACTGATCGGAGATTGGATTTTTGGAGTATTTGCATACGGCCACCATGGATATGTGGATTATCCGCCGTCGCTACGCTATGGCGCGACAAGATGGATTTGGATTGTTGGGACGGAATTCCCGAGTCCAGGCGGCAAGACTTCGAGACCGTAAAACCGTGAAAACGGAGCGATCCCAAATGACCGGTTTGCACCGGGGCCACCATGCCAGCCCTACGGGCTTTGAATCATCTGCGCCTCTCTATGAAAAATCTGCGATTAATAATTCGGCCAATCCCCTGTTCATCCTGTCAAAGCGTATTTCCTTCCAAATATCAGATTCAAAAGTTTAGAACAAATCTGAAATCACAAACTTTTCCAACTGTCCCCCGCATTTTGCGCGCTTAATAAACAGCAAGACTTTCAAAACATCCCAACCAGATGAACAACAATGACTTTCCCCTCCCTGCCCTTCGTGGCTCCAGGGAACGAGGATCAAAAATATTCCCGATTGATGCCGGGACAGTTAGCCAATGCCACACCTTGCCTATAGAAAATAAACTATTTATATAATCAGCGTGGGAGATGACGCCTTCGCAGATATTTGGGCAGAACGGGAGTTCTGCCCTACCATACTCAAACAAATTGTAGCAGGGCGGCGCTCCTGCGCCGCCGTTTCCTCGGCCAACCAGACCATTGGGTGCGTGGATTGGTGGATTTGTGGATAAACGGGGCGAGGAAGAGAGAACGTGAGAATCTAATTGCCCGATTACGCCGCTCCTATTGAGCTCGATATTTGTTTTGGAATGTGAGTTCTACAAAGACGTCAGCCCTGCGGGCTTCTGAACGCTAAAACTGAGATCCGACCACGTCACCATAAGAGAGGGGCGAGACCCGCCGTCGCTTCGCTATGGCGCGGCAAGGCGCGCCAGCTATTGCGTGAGCATATATTCCCAGGCGTTTGTGTACTCCGTGGATATCGTGGAACCGTGGGCGGATTTTTTGGGGACGTCATTGATCAAAATTTGATAGTTGCCGTGGACAGCTTCGCCTGGTTTTACGGACCATCTTGTTGTTTCAAAATCGGGCCTGCGCATGAGCATTTCGCAATTGACCACCTGATGGATGACATTGAATGGATCGTTTCGGGACAGGAATGCAAAAAATCGGGAAGGAGGCGTGGCGCTTTGTTTACTTAGCCATGGGGCGGGTTTGTTAAGGTCGTCCATATAGTCCTGCGGGCCTGAGAATATCAGCACACGGTCCACGCGAAACATTTTGCCGATATAGGCAGCATGTCCGGAGCCCTGGGAATGACCGCCCACGATAATCCGGTCCCATGCCGGCTTCCCATCTTTTACGAATTCGCTCCATCCGCCTTTGGAATCATGTTGAGCCAGATAGACCAGCAGTTTTTGGAAGCGGTTCAGAATCGAATCCGCGGAGCTCACCGTGATCCTGTCGCTCACCGGCGCGCCCGTGACAATGGCGTCGCGATAGCGGCCGAACGACGTGGGCTCAAGGCTGTGCGCCAGAGCGACGGTAATGAGGTTGTTCTCATAGTCAATGCTGACCACGTGATAGCCCCATCCGGCAAAGGTGCGATAGACGGCCATGCTGTTTGAGGGATTGCTTCCAGTGCCGCCGATAAAGAAAAACAGCCGATGGTTTGAAGCGATCTCCGGATCGTAGACGGCGACATGAGGACCATGAACAGTCGCAACAGCGGGATCTGTTTGTCCCGGCTCGACTCGCAGCACCTTCACTCCGGCGTAGAGAGGGCTGCAAAGGAAAATGACGAGAGCGATGGCCAGGGAACGAAAGAATGTATGAACACGCATTTTGGAAATTAAAAATGAAGTCCTTGCGGACGGCCATCAGAAAAAGGAGAAAGTAAAAGATTAGGCATAAATTTTCTTTGCAGGCCGGCTAAAAGGAATGGAGAAAGAACACAGGACCCATTTTTTTTGTCCCGAGTTGGCCTTCGGAAGTCCCATTCTCGCTTTTTTCATCATAGCACACTACGGCTAAAAGCCGCGTGGAGCAGCAAAGGAGAAATATGAGTTCAAAAAATGAGCATCCGGACACGTCACACGACAACGCCATGATTCGAGCGAAGGGATTGGTAAAAGACCCGAGTTCCGAACAACTCCGCTCCATGATAGCAGACTTTTCCAGGAGGAAGTTTCTAAAGGCCGGCTCAGCCGCTCTGGTGGGGTCGGCGCTTGCTGCGTTGAATGCCCGGGCGCAGAGTCGGGCCAGCATTGAGGCCGGTGAGCACGACCATTCAGCCAGCGATCCCGGACCGGAAGATGAAGCGGTATTGAAGGCAAATCCGGACGTCAACATGCCCCCGCCGACAGATTACGGGGATATGCCAGCGCTCTGGTATTCATTTGACCTGGTCAAGAAGCGCATCGAAGAAGGAGGCTGGACGCATGAAGTTACGCAGGTGGAGCTTCCGGCGTCGAAGGACATCGCCGGGGTCAATATGCGCCTGACCGCTGGGAGTTTCCGTGAAATGCACTGGCATACCGCGGATGAATGGTCCTATGTCCTGTATGGGCACGCGCGTGTCACCGTGATGAGCCCCGACGGAAAAATATTCATTGGCGATGTCAGTGAAGGGGATACGTGGATCTTCCCGGCGGGCCATCCGCATTCCATTCAGGGGCTTGATCCCGATGGAACGGAGTTTTTGCTCGTATTCAATCAAGGCGATTTTTCCGAGGATGGAACGATGTTACTGTCCGAGTTTGTGGCAACCATGCCACCAGAAGTGTTGATGAAAAACATGAAACTGAGCAAGGAGGCTGTGTCCAAATTTCCCCAGAAGCCTCTCTACATCTTTCCCTCGGATGTGCCCAGCAACTCTGTGGACCAGGATCAGGCGGATGTCGGTGGCCAGACGGTAACTACGTCCGAATCATTTACCTACAAATTTAGGGCAGAGACCCCATTCCGATCCTCGGATGGCGGCGAAATGCGGAAGCTTGATTCAACTAATTTCCCCACATCAAAGAAAATTGCGGCGATTCACAACATCATCAAACCCGGCCATGTACGCGAGTGCCATTGGCATCCGAATGCGTCCGAGTGGCAGTATTGGATTGCCGGCAAGGGGCGAATGACGGTTTTCTTTCCCGTCGGCAACGCTCGAACGGTGGACTTTAGGGCGAATGACGTGGGGTATGTACCGTCCAACGCCGGCCATTACATAGAAAATACCGGGGATGAGGACGTGGTGTTTCTCGAAATGTTTGCAGCTGACCGTGCAGAGGACGTTTCCCTGAACGAATGGCTGCGACGGGTGCCACCGCAAATGGCAATGGCGCATCTTGGCATCGACGCGGCAACCCTGGCACAGATTCCAAATGAAAAGCTGGGCATTATTTAGCGGCTTGCGCGGCGGCCACCGCCGACAATTACGACTGCTTTGCGACCTTCCAATAGGCGAATCCTGAAGGGATTCCGTCGCTCAGCCCGGTGGAGGCCGGAAACGGCCGACACTGGGTTCTCTTACCCACGTTTAGCCAATACCTCTTTCTCGTACCGCTTCACATCCGCGAGCCAGTTTTCTCCGACGGGAACCTGTTTTGTTTCGCAGTAGTAGTCCCAGACTGCGCCAAATGGGAGCGATTTGATTTCCTCCTGCAACGCCAGGCGGGTTGTGTAATCGCCTTCATTCTCGGCGGCACGCAGCTTTTCGGTCGGTTCGAGGAGCGCAATCAGCAGCGCACGGATCATATTGCGCGTGCCGATAGTCCAGGCGGCAATGCGATTGACACTGGCATCAAAATAATCCAGGCCAATATGGACCCGGTGAAGAAAGCCATTGGCAACGATCTCCCGCGCGATGGCCAGCAGGTCATCGTTCAAAATCACAATATGGTCGCTGTCCCACCGGACGCCACGGCTGACGTGCAGCAAAATTTCCGGAAGGAATTGCAATACGCTGGAGATTTTGTCGGCGATGCCTTCGGTGGGATGATAATGCCCGGCGTCCAGGGTAAGGAGTTTTTTTCGGCTAACGGAATAGCCGAGGTAAAATTCATGGGAACCTACGACGTAACTTTCACTGCCGATGCCAAACAACTTCGGCTCGACGGCGTCCAGATTCCAGCGCGGGGAAACCGGCTTTTTGAAGATCACGTCGAGTGATTGGGCGAGCCGTTCGCGCGGCGCATTGCGGTCGGCCGAAGTGTCTTTCATTCCGTCGGGAATCCAGATATTGGTCAGGCAGGTTTTGCCCAGGGCCTTGCCCATGACGGCGCCGATTTCACGGCATCGGATACAGTGCTCAATCCAAAATTGGCGGATTGCTTTGTCCCGGTGCGAGAGCGTGAAGCCGTCCGCGGATTTGGGATGTGAAAAACACGTTGGGTTAAAGTCCAGGCCCAGGCCGTTTTTTTTGGCCCACTCGATCCAGCCCGCAAAATGTTCCGGAGTAATTTCGTCACGGTCAACGCGTTTGCCGTCAAATTCGCCGTAAAAGGCGTGCAAGTTCAGTCGATGCTTACCCGGAATGAGCGAATACGCCTTGTCTAAATCCCCTCGCAGTTCGTCGGGCGTGCGCGCTTTGCCTGGATAATTGCCGGTGGCAACCAGGCCGCCACCAAGACCAAGTCCGAAATTCTCAAAACCGCCAACGTCATCGCCCTGCCAGCAGTGCAACGAGATGGGAATGTCCGAGAGCAGTTGACCAGCGCGTTTCGCGTCCACGCCCAGGCCGGCATAGCGTTCGCACGCCAATTCGAATGAGCGAGCAATGGTGGTCTTTGAAGAATTCGATTTCATTTTTGTTGTTTTTGTCACTGTATAAGCCCGGCGCCTGCGTTATTGATTTCCGGAAATCGAATCAGTTTGCAAATTTGGGCAGGGAAAACAACACAGAAAGGACCCGGCGCGTAAAGTGCGCGGCCTATTTATGGAACAGGGTCCCACCAGGCTCGTTGCGCCGCTAAACGCGGCGCGGACGCCGCAGCGCGGCGTCCCTACCCCTGTCCGAAAGACGGCAGAAGTGATATTTTCTTTTAATTATTAATGGTTGCATGCTTCTGGTATGGGTCTATAGTGATAGTGAAGGTTCGGAGGTGTTGTGGCCCAATGTAATTTTGGCCCAATGTAATTTTGGCCCAATGTAATTTTGGCCCAATGTGATATCCGCACGGGTGCGATCTTCGATTTTGATTTGAGCTGAAACACTTATTATGAACGGTACTGGTTCAAACCGCTTGCAAAAGCGGCTTCCGCGCAAAGGTTCTGCCATTGAGCCACCCGGGAAAGTTGATGCCGTTCTGGACGAAAATCTCGGGAAACCGGCGGTAAAAAATCAGCCCTTGTCTTTCCCGATTGTCGGAATCGGCGCATCGGCTGGCGGATTGGAGGCGTTCACGGAGCTGCTCAAGCATCTGCCAATTGACGCAGGCATGGGATTCGTGCTGGTGCAGCATCTTGATCCGCAGCATGAAAGCGCTCTCAGGCAACTTCTGGCGCGCGTGACCCGGATGCCGGTGCTCGAGGTCACGAACAATCTGCGGGTGAAGGCCAACCACGTTTATGTCATTCCACCCAATACGAACCTGGCCATCGAACAGGGTGTGTTGAAACTTCAATCGCGCCCGCCGGGGCGCATGCCAACCCGATCGATTGATTTCTTTTTCGAGTCGCTGGCACAGGACCAGCGTGAGGGGGCCATCGGCGTGATTCTTTCCGGCACGGCGACGGACGGCACGATTGGACTGGAGGCCATCAAAGCCGAAGGCGGGATTACTTTTGCGCAGGACGAATCGGCCCGATATGATTCGATGCCGCGCAACGCGGTAGCGGCAGGCTGCGTGGATTTCGTTTTCCCGCCGGAGAAGATAGCCGGAGAGCTTGCGCGCATAGCCAGGCATCCTTTCGTCGCGGGTCGCGCGCCCGGCCCTATGGCAACTTCGGAAGAGAATCGGAAGAGGGGTATGCGGGGCGGTGAAAAGCCGCGGCCCGCCCGTGGCGGCGCGGCTGCGAATAGAAAGGACCCGGATGAAATTTCCAGCGGTCCAGATGAACCCGAAAGCTCGCCGGAGCAAAATGCCTATAAAAGAATCCTGCTCCTCCTTCGCAACCATTCGGGCGTGGACTTTTCGCTATACAAATCCGCCACCATCCAGCGGCGCATCACCCGGCGGATGGTCTTAAACAAAATAGAAACGCTGGAAGGCTACGCCCATTCTCTCCGGGGAAACGCCAAAGAACTTGAGGCGCTTTACTCGGACTGCCTCATCAACGTGACGAGTTTTTTCCGCAATCCGGAAGCTTTTAAGGTTCTCAAAGGGAAAGTTTTCCCAAAGTTGCTCCAACAACGCGGCGACGATGTGCTTCGTATTTGGGTTCTTGGTTGTTCGACCGGCCAGGAGGCGTATTCCATTGCGATGGCGTTCATGGAGGAGGCGGAAAAATATCCGCGCCTGCGCAAACTGCAAATATTCGCCACCGACCTGAATGACACGCTGCTGGACAAGGCCCGAAACGGGCTTTACGCCAGGAACCTGGCGCAGGATGTCTCGCCGGAGCGGCTGCGGCGCTTCTTTGTCGAGGAGGAAGGCGGCTATCGCATCGCCAAACGGTTGCGCGAGATGGTGGTTTTCGCCCGGCAAAATCTGATCGGCGACCCGCCCTTCTCGCGGATGGACCTTATCAGTTGCCGCAACCTGCTGATTTATCTTGAACCGGATTTGCAGAGACAGGCGCTCCCGACGTTTCATTATGCCCTCAAGCCGGGAGGATTCCTGTTTTTGGGGGCGTCGGAAGCGATCAGCGGCTTCACCGACTTATTCGAACCGGTGGACAAAAAACAAAAAATTTACTCCCGGAAATCGGCGCAGACTCCGGCGTTTCATCTGCCGATGAAAAAGCGGGCCGCAGAAACGGGAGGCGGCGCTCCGCGCTCGAAGCGGCGGATGGGCCCGCCTTCGGGCAGGCCGGAAGACTTCCGGACCGAACTGAGCGCCCAGATTGAGGCCGACCGCGTGACCGTGAATCAATTCGCGCCTCCCAGCGTTCTCATAAACGATGAATCGCAGATCCTTCAATTTCGCGGGCCGACCAGTGTGTATCTTCAGCCGCCTTCGGGCAAAGCCAGTTTCGACCTGCTGAAAATGGCGCGGGAAGGTTTGATGCTGCCGTTGCGCGCCGCCATCATCAAGGCGAGGAAGGACAACAAAATGGCGCGCCGGGAGAATGTGCGGTTCGATCACGATGGCACGATCAAAAACGTGAACATCGAAGTCGTGCCACTCAAGAACCTGAAAGAACGCTGCTTTTTGGTGCTGTTTCAGGACGTCGGAAAGACAGGACGCGGTGTCCCCGGCGTGCCGGCTGACGGACATTCCGCCGGCGTGTCGGGCACACGACGCTTTGCCAACAAACGGGAAGAAACCCGCCGCATCGCTGAGTTGGAGCGCGAGCTGGCCGAGACGCGCGATTATCTTCAAGCCGTCCAGGAACAGCACTAGGCCACCCACGAGGAGCTCCAGGCTTCCAATGAGGAAGTGACCTCCGCCAATGAAGAGTTGCAGAGCGTGAACGAAGAATTGGAGACCTCCAAGGAGGAATTGGAATCAACGAATGAAGAGTTGACCACCGTTAATGAGGAGATGTCCAACCGCAACGCCGAACTGAGCCGCCTCAACGCCGACCTGAATAATCTCCAGACTTCGACCAGACTTTCAGTAATATTGGTCGGGCGCGACCTGACCATTCGCCGTTTCAGTCCCGCGGCCGAGAAACAATTCAAACTGCTGGCCGCCGACGTGGGGAAGCCCATCAGCAATTTCCGGCATAATTTTGTTCCGGCAGTGCGGGGCTTCGCGGCTGCTTCCGCGCTGGACCTCGAAGCCTTTTCCCGCGACGTCATTGATTCGGTACACGAGCGCGAATGCGAAGCGCGGGACAAAAACGGCCGCTGGTTTGGTTTGCGCGGCCACCCTTACCTGACCCTCGACAACAAAGTTGACGGCGCGGTGATCGTGTTCGTGGACATTGACGTCCTCAAACGGACCGAGCAGGCAATGAAAGGCGCGCGCGATTATGCGGAGGCCACCCTTCGGACCGCGCGCGATCCGTTCGTTGTCCTGCGTGGCGACCTGCGGGTAAACAGTGCGAATGAAGCGTTCTTCAAAACCTTCAAAGTCCCGCTCGACCACACCGAAGGCCGCTTGATTTACGAGTTGGGCAATCACCAGTGGGACATTCCAAAACTGCGCGCGATGCTCGAAGAGATTTTGCCCCGAAACAGTTTCTTCAACGACTTTGAGGTGACGCACACCTTCCCGGAGATCGGAAGGCGCACGATGATGCTCAACGCCCGGCGGCTGAATCTGGATGATGGATCGCCGGCCATGATTCTCCTGTCGATCGAAGATGTGACCGAACGGCTGGAATCGCGGGCGGCGCTACGCGAAAGCGAAGAACGCTATCGCACCTTGTTCGAATTGAATCCCGTGGCAGTCTATACCATTGATAACTCGGGCGTCATTCAACACTTCAACCGGCACGCCGCCGAATTGTGGGGCCGCCAGCCGGTGCCGGGCGACACCGACCAGTTATTTTGCGGTTCCTTCAAAATGTTCCGTCCGGACGGCAGTCATATGCCCCACGACCAGTGTCCCATGGCGGAGGTCGTCTCGGGGAAAATAGCCGAGGCCCATGATGCGGAAGTGCGCATTGAGCGCCCTGATGGCTCACGCATCGCCGTGGTTGTCAATATTCGTCCGCTCAAGAACGAGCGGGGAGAGGTCATGGGCGCAATCAATTGCTTCTACGACATTACCGGACGCAAGCGGGCGGAGGAGACGCGCGCAAGACTCGCCGCGCTCGTCGAGTTTTCTGAAGATGCCATTATTAGCGAAGATTTAAACGGCGCCATCACCAGTTGGAACCAGGGCGCCGAGCGGCTGTTTGGCTACACGGAGCGGGAAGCGATTGGCCAGCCGGTGACCATGCTCATTCTCGAGGATCACGCGGGTGAAGAGCGCGCCATTTTGGAACGCATTCGCAAAGGAGAGGCCGTTCAACATTACGAAACCGCACGCCGCCGCAAAGACGGTTCGGTGCTCGATACTTCCCTGACGGTTTCTCCCATCCGAAACAGCCGGGGCGAAATCATCGGCGTGTCAAAAATCGCCCGCGATGTCACTGAAAGAAAACGCTCTGAATCAGAATTGGCGGAAGCTTTAGCGCGGGAACAGGCGGCGAATCGGGCCAAGGACGACTTTCTGGCAGTGCTCTCACACGAACTGCGGACACCGCTCAACCCCGTGTTGCTCCTGGCCAGCGATTCGGCGAACGATCCTCATTTGCCGGCGCAAACCAGGGCGGATTTCGAGACAATCCGCAAGAACATTGAACTGGAAGCGCGGCTGATTGACGACTTGTTGGACTTGACCCGCATCTCTCACGGCAAATTAGTGCTGAATCAATCGGAACTGGATGTTCACGATATTTTGAGTGACGCCGTTTCTACGGTCTTAAATGAAATTGAACAAAAACTGATTTCGGTTAAATTTGAGCTTCACGCCGACAGCCATAAAGTTTTCGGCGACGCCGTTCGTCTTCACCAAATTTTTTGGAACGTATTGAGGAACGCGGTAAAGTTCACTTTCGAAGGCGGTCAAATCCTCATAGAAAGCCAAACGCTTCCCGGGGATAAAATTTTGATTAATATCACCGACACGGGGATTGGAATGAATCCGGATGAAATTGGGAGTATTTTTGGCGCGTTTTCACAAGGCACTCATCATTTGGGCGGCCTGGGATTGGGGCTGGCGATTTCGCGCACGCTTGTTGAATTGCATTCCGGTTTGATTCAGGCGTCAAGTCCAGGCAAAGGCAAGGGCGCAACATTTTCAATTGAGCTGCCGCTAATTAAGGTGGGGGAAAAAGAAGGGGCGGCAAGTTCACAGCCGGCTCCGGGAGCGGTTTCCGTTACAAAAAAGTCCGGGCAATCCCTGCACGTTTTGCTGGTGGAAGATCATGAACAGACACGACTGACGCTGACACAATTGCTCCGTCAGCGCTGCTACAAAGTGAGCGCCGCTGCCTCATTCACTCAAGCGCATGCCTTGATGGAGGAAAATGGAGATTTTAGCCTGCTTATTTCCGACATCGGTTTGCCGGATGGCAACGGCTGCGATTTGATGAATGAATTCCAGCAAAAATTTGGCGCAAAAGGAATCGCCCTCACCGGGTACGGGACGGGACATGATGTGGCTGAAAGCGAGGCGGCAGGTTTTGCGGCGCATTTAACGAAACCCATTAACATCGAATCGCTGGAAAGCGCGCTTGCTGACGCAAGACCGCGGATTTAGCTGGCAGCGCCGGCATTTGCATTGGGTCGTGGCAAAAACCAATCAATGCAACCTGCAACGTGATGGCTTCAACAACATTGCGCACGGCAAGTCTTCAGAAAGCAGTTGTTCCCAATTCCCCAAAAATAAGGTTGTTTCTGCCATGCGGGGCGATGGCATCGCCATTGCTAAAGGCACGCAGTGGCGAAACTTGAATTTGAGAAACATGAAATTGATCAGTCTCTACCCGTGAGACATTTGACGCTTTAAAAAATCTTACCGGCGCCGTAAATAAGCGCCTATTACCCCCAAAAAAGGCCGGAATATGCCTGTGTTCCGGCCTATTTTAGCCACGCTGGTCTCTGCCTCATTTTTGCCTTCCACTTTTTCCCAAAGGTAATTTATTCCCTATTATTTATTCCCTATTATCTCCTGTCATCGGCGCCGTTTTCCCCCTCTCACAGGGGAAGCGCCAATCCGTGTTGTCCGCTCGCTCACGCACGCGGCTCTGCCTGCAATTTCACTGGCGCGGCAATCGTAAATCGTCAATCATCGTCCAAAATGCCTTTTACAACGGAAGAAATAGCAAGACACGTGGGCGGACAAGTGGTGGGCGACTCGGCGGCTGTCCTGAATCAATTCGCGACCATCGAAAATGCGCGACCAGGAGATTTGACGTTTGCCGAAAACGAGGAGTTTTTCTCACTCGCCGAAAAAAGCGCGGCCACTGCCATTATCGCCGACAAGCGGTTTTCATCGGCCAAGAAAACGCTAATTCAGGTTCCCAACGCGCGGGTGGCATTTGCCAAGTCCCTGGCTTTGTTTTTTCCGGAAAAGAAATTCGCGGCTGGAGCGCACCCGACGGCGGTGGTTGCGGCATCAGCGAAAATCGACGGCAGCGCGCATATTGGGCCGCATTGCGTGGTTGGAGACCGGGTGAGCATTGGAGCGGGAACCGTTTTGCAGGCGGGAACTGTTGTGGGTGACGATTGCGCTCTTGGCAAGGACGTGAATTTATTTCCGAACGTGACGCTCTATCCGCGGACACAAATAGGCGATCGTGTCCGCATTCACGCAAATTCGGCGATTGGTTCAGATGGTTTTGGCTACGTGCAGGACGGGCTGGTGCATCGAAAGGTCCCGCAAATCGGAAACGTCGTCATTGGGGAGGACGTGGAAATTGGCGCGGGAGTGACGATCGACCGCGGCACGATGGGCTCGACAGCCATTGGAAAAGGGACAAAAATCGATAATCTGGTCCAAATAGGGCACAACGTGCAAGTAGGCGAAGGCTGCCTGCTGGTTGCGCAGGTGGGCATTGCCGGCAGTTCAAAGCTCGGCAATTATGTGGTGCTGGCGGGACAGGTGGGTGTGGCTGGTCATTTGAAAATCGGCAACCAGGTGATTGTAGGCGCCAAGTCGGGAGTGATGCACAATATTCCGGACGGCGAAACATGGCTGTGGATACCGGCGCAACCCATCCGCGAGGTAAAACGGCAGGTTGTGGCCTTGCAGAAATTGCCCGAACTCCTTAAACGCGTCGCGGAGTTGGAGAAGAAGCTCGGAGATAAATAGTCTTATTGATAACTGACGCGATAAAAGCGGTTGGTTGTCAGTATCGGATCCGTAATGGTCTGCAATACGTCGTTGCCGCCGATGGGACCGCCGATATTTGACCAGACGGGGTCTGTGAGGCTGTTCCTATATTGCAATTGATACGAATGCCAGGATTCGCTGGGGAACGATATGGTTGTGCCGGAGGCGGTCATTGCCGCGCAGGCACTAAATGTCGGGTCGAGCCATAGGCAGTTGACCGTGGCGGTTCCTCCATATCCCGGACCATAGAGCGACGTCCCGATTCCATTGATGACGTGATACAGCGCCGACGTCCCGTCTGCGTTGGTATTGCCTGCGATGTAAACCGTAATCATATCGTGCAGGTTCACCTGCTGCGAGTTGGTGGGAGTCTCGATGGCGTTGAAGCAACTGATGTTGGTGCAATCGATGAACACAGCATAGACGCCCAGACCGTACGCCTGGTGGCTGGTGACCGAATCGGCGACCTTGTACGATGCATATCCGTCCTCGCCGTCATAGGACCACGCATCCTGTGAGGGCGGGTCGTAGGGCAATTCAGACTGGTAAAAGTAGAGCCGCCCCCAATTGCCATTCCACAACGTCTGAAATTGCTCGTGATGCTCGACAAACAATCCATACATCGTCACGCGGTTGCCATTGACGATTAGACCGTTGTCGCAGGGGTTATTGGTCCAGCCCACGCCATTGCCATGGTCTGCGCGCCACAACCAGAGGTTATCGCCCACGACGTCATTCGCGTTGATCTGCAAACAACTTTCAGTTGCGCCTGCGGCCGCCCCGCCCACCCGCATGAAGATGTCGTAGAGGAAAACAGGATCACTCGAATGGTTGAGTGAACTGTTTGTATTTCCGACCTGCATCAGCGTGGCGGTTTGAACCGGGCCTGCGTCGAATAGCAGTCCGGCCACCTTCACGCCATTCACATCGGACACCACGAGGGCCGGACTCCCGGTTTCCGGAATTAGTGTCGGATAACCAAGGCCAAGAACTATGGTATCGGGCTGGCTCACGATCAGGCTGCTGTTTAGCTGATAGACCCCGGGAGTAAGGAGGAGGTTTAGCCCGGCGTTCAAAGCGGCGTTCATGCTGGTGGCGTCGTCAGTGTCAGGGTGCGCCACGTAGAAGTTGCTAATGGAAACGGACGTTCCCGGTGTGAAGCCGGCGGACCAGGTAATTCCAAAACTATTGGTCTGCAGGGCCGGCACCATGACGGAGTAATTTCCGTTGGTATCCAGGTACAGAAACGGCTTCTCGGCAACCAATGGAGTATTGGTAATACAGGTATAGGGCTGGGCAGGCCACGTGCCGGCCGGCGGATTCGACACTCCCACAAACACCATGTTCCAGACCTGGCCATCCCAATTTCCAAGAACGTCGTTTCGGTCGAGCCATTGTTGCTGCGAGATGGAACTCATCGTAGCATCGACTTTTGAATCGGACATAAATCCGCCGCTGGAATAGTTTCCATAGGTGAAATTCGCCAGATCGAGATTGCCCTCGATATGCATGCGGCGAAGCGCGGTGCCCTGCGATACAGCCCACATCATGTAATCGGCGCTATTGGTCGGGTTAACGGCGAAGTTTTCGGCTGAGCGCCAGAAATTTTCGGTCGCGTTTTCGTTCTCGAGAACTCCATCAGAATGTATAAAACCGTTAATGGTGACGTCATCGGGCAATAATCCCAGGCCCAACAACTGAGTGTAAAAACCCACGGGGATGTCCAGATTGTTATAGTTCCCCGGCTTGAACAATAGAGCGGAGCGCTGGGTACCGAATTGATTATATTCCTCTTCCGCAAACACAGCGTCGATCTGGCTTTGAATGTTGGTCATGCTCGGATCGAAGATCAGCACATTCGTACCAAAATATGGAGTTGAGCTGACAATAACAGTCCGCACGATTGAACCCGGCGTGCCGTCATCCGTGGTGGCATAATAGGTCACCGTGTAAGTGCCAACGGCGCTTGTATTGACGGTGCTGTTCGAGGTCACAGGCAAATTGGTCTGGGCGCACATATCAAATGCCGTCGCGCCGGCATCCACGTATGGAGCGTTCAGCATAATATGGACCGGGCTGCCTCCGTTGAGCGTCATGACTGGCAGAGCCGTGTGCAGGACCGCGCTGATAGTCGTGGTATTGGTCAGGGAGTTGTACGCGTTTTGGCCGATGACGCTGTAGTTGCCCACGCTGGCATCCGTCGGGTCCACCAATGTATAACTTGAGTTGGTGGCCCCGGCGATCGGGTTGTTATTGTTGTCGTACCATTGATATGCGATGGGCGGCAGGCCGTAAACCGACGCTGTGAAGGTCACGTTGCTGCCGCATTGAACGGCGTCGACGGACGGCGTGACAGACAGGTTGTTGAGTGGTACGGATTGGACCTGGATGATCATACCGCCGATTTGACCCTCGGTAGTCGGCCCATTGGTGCCGGTCCAGGAACCGGTGACGCTGCCATTGGTGGCAATCGCCGTTCCTACGTACTGAAATTCGCCGATGGTTGGCGAGGCATCAGAGCTTGACGCAGTCACCGTATTTGTCTGGCCACCGTAGACAATCACGGGAGCGTTGGACGCGCCGTTCCAGCCGTCCACGGCGTAAATGGACACGCATTCGCCCACGGGCACCCCAGTCAAGGTGAATGTTGCAGGCAAACCGCTTCCCCTGGAGCCGTAGTTGAAGAATCCATTCTCTGAAATCCCCACAACAGCAGGATTATTGGCGCCTGCTTCCGTGCTCCCCGTGCTCCAGCCACTGATATTGCCAAAGCTCAAGGTCAATCCAGGGTGATTGCCGTCCGGGTTGGGGAACGACGGGCTGCCCCAAATTTCAGGATCCTGATAAAGGTCTCCGAACGCCAGCAGGCTCCATCCCGCGGGAGGAGTGATGGGATTGGTGGGATTGGCATCAGTCGCGGCGCCGAAATCCAAATCCATGGTGATTCCCGGAACCGATTGGGTTGGGTCGATTACGACCACTGCGCGCGTCACGCTGCCGGTAACTCCATTTTCGCCGACGGCCGAATAGGTGATGTCATATTCGCCGGCCTGGGACGTGTTGACCGTACCCGATGTGCTCACGCTCAAGCTGCTGCCGGCACAGGCATCGTATGCGGTCGCGCCAGGGTCAGAATAAGCTGAGCCTATCGTAAGAAGTATCGGGTTATTTCCGTTGAGAGACATTGCCGGCGGAGCGGTATCTGTGTTGAGGAGGAAGACCGAATTGGTGACACTGGAGCCGGGGCCCGTCGCGACGATTTGGTAACTGCCGCTGTCAGAGGGGTGCGTATCGGTCAGCATAAGCGTCGTACTGGTCGCGCCCGGGATTGGTTGGAGCGATGGATTGTACCATTGATAACTCGTGGCCCCAAATGCCGGGGTCGCAGTGAAAGAAGCCGAATCGCCGCAATTATTTGTGATGCCGGTGGGCGAAACGCTTAAGCCCACCGTGAGTTGCAGGTTCCGGCCGTTGACAACAATCTGAGGAATAGAGTTGCCAACGAGCCCCTGCCCCGCGATCACCGGCGCAGGCAAAGGACCATTCAGCGCAAAGCCATTGGTCGCGGTCATCAAGGTGTAGGCTCCTGCCGGAAGTGGTGCTCCGGTTACGGTCACGGAAAATAGGTTTTCATTCAGAGTTACTCCGCCTTGAACATTGACTACGCCGTCGGTAGCGCGATTGTTCGCCGCATTGACCGCGGCCGTAAACGCGGCCTGTGCGCCGACGGCAAATGTCAACGCGCCCGGACCGTTCGTGGTACTGGCCACAATTGTTGCCGCTCCGTTTCCATTCGGGTCGCCTGAGAGTGTCTGGCCACTCAAAATCGAGAAAGGAGTAGAGGCCGAAACA
The DNA here is from genome assembly GCA_963845665.1 of uncultured Verrucomicrobiae bacterium. Taxonomy (GTDB): domain Bacteria; phylum Verrucomicrobiota; class Verrucomicrobiia; order Limisphaerales; family UBA11358; genus UBA11358. The sequence goes on along the minus strand of CAWJTA010000002.1, from coordinate 2,705,207 downwards.
TCGAGCGTCGCATTTGAAGCCAGGACGATGGTGGGCGTACTGGCAATCGAGCCGTTGGTGTTGATGATCAATTTGCCGCTGTCAACGACGGTATCGCCACTGTAGGTGTTGGTGCCGCTTAAAGTCACGACAGCATTGCTTTCCAGAATCAATCCGCCGGCGTCCGTGATGGCGCCCATGAATTTTTCGGTGCCACCGCCATTTTGCCCGTTAATGGTGAGTGAATGCCCGCCGTTGTCCAAATTCCCGGCGAGGGTCAGGGTGTATGCAGCCCATTCCCAGGATTGGTCGGCGCTCAAGGCGACGTTGTTGTTCATCGTAAAGCTGTGAACGGCACCAGAGCCGTCCAGGCTTCCCGCGCCGATGGTGAGCGTGTGACCTCCGGCGGTGTCCGTGATGATCACTGCGGTGTTGGCCGCCATCACGAGTCCGTACCATGTCGCGCTTCCACCAATGTCCACAGTGCCATCGATCGAATTCGTGATCCACTCGCCGACGCCGTCTGCGGCGGGTGGACCGGCTGCATTGGTGGTTCCCTGGATTGTTGTCCAGCTATTGGAAGAGCTCAACGGGCTCGTATTATTGATTTTGTAGAAGATTTTGGGAGGCACGTTGAAGAGGCTGCTTTGAACTGGACTAAATCCCGCAACGCTCGCGGTGAGATAAAGACCATAAGAAATGGGCTGGATTGACAGGTCGCCGAATGTGGCCTTTCCACTGGCGTCGGTCGTCTGCGGATTGGTGCCGGAAAGAGTGCCGCTGCTCAACGCCAGCGTAACCGTGTCGCCGCCTTGTGGGACGGCATTGCTAAATTGATCTTCGATTTGAACCACCACATCAGCCATCGTGACATTCACGGGCGTCATAACCGGCTCCGACGTGAATGCGATCTGTGTGGCCGGGCCGGCTATGAATGTCACGGTGGGCTGCGCGTTGATGGCCGTTCCGTCAACAGTGACTATAATTGTTTTGGTTCCAGCGACGGTGGATTGAAGCGTGCCGGTGGTTTGCCCATTGGCGCCAGTCGGAGCCGGCTGCGTGAGAATGTTACCGGAACCGCTCGCGGACAACGTTACAGTTTTGCCGGACAGCGGATTGCCGCTCCCGTCTATCGCCGTCACAGTAATCGTCGAAGTCGAAACGCCATCGGCCACCACTCCCGAGTTCGGGCTGGCAACGGCCGTCGAGTTGGCGGCGCTGACGCCTTGCGCGGTAAAAGTAACGGTGGGCTGCTCGTTAATTTGGGTGCTGGCAATGGTAATGGTGATGGTCTTGGTTTCGGCTACAGTAGAAGTGAGGATTGCAGTTGTCTGGCCATTTGCGCCGGTCGGTGCGGGAGTGGAAACGGTGTTTCCCGAACCGCTCACGTTCAATGACACTGTCTGGTTGGTCAGCGTGTGGCCATAGGCGTCCATGGCGGAAATTGTTATCGTCGAGGCGGAGCTGCCATCCGCAGCCAGGGTCGTCGGGTTGGCGGTGGCCGTGGAAGCCGAAGCACTGACAGGGCCTGGAACGAAGTTGACTGTCAACGACGCCGAATTGGTGGCCGTGCCAATGGTGGCGATGCTGGTCCCGCCTAATTTGGCCGTGACCTTCGCACTACCGAGGCTTGTGCCTGACGTCAATGTCGCCTGATAGGTTCCGTTCCCATCGTCCGTGGTGGAACTCACAGCGCCAAGAGTGGTGGCGAAAGTCACGGTTGCTCCGCCCGTGGTCAGATTGACGCCGTTGATGTCCCGCGCCTGCATCGCAACCACAGAAGTGCTCGTGCCGTTGGCCGTAATCGAGGCCGGAGTAGCGCTGAGCATCAGTGAATGCGCAGCGTTGGCGAGGCCGGGGACGTTGCCTGAGGGGACTGCTTGCGCCCAATTTGTGCCGATCCGGACTTCGTCCCATTTTTCGCCAAAGGTTGCATCACCGTTATTGTAGGAAATTGTGAAATTGGCGATGTACGGCAAATGATAGGAGGTATTGGCGACCGATTCGTCCGAGACCGGCGCGCTTGCGGCTCCGTAGCTCGAACTGCTCGGATCGACCCAAAGGTCGACTATATCGCTGGCGGCCGGGTGGAAGGTATAGCGGGCCACGATTAGCACGGTAGTATTCAAGGCCGTGGCCGAACTCTCAAAGTGCGCGGTAGAACCGTTAGTCGAACCTGCATTAATTCCAATATGGCCCGTGTGATCCATAAGCAACGCCAGACCGGTGTAACCGGGCATGACAGCGCTCTGACTGTTACCGATGTTGGTCGAATCGAGAAAGGCGATGACTCCGGGGGTTGCCGTGGGGTAGTTCGTTACCTGATATAAAAACGAAACATAGACAGTATTGCCATCGGTGTTGGTTTGGCTGGTGAACTGCGTCCCGGCGAATCTCCCGCCTTTGGTGGCTCCAAAAACGCTGTTCCCGGCGGAAGGAACAAAGCCGGCCAGAGCCAAGCTGTTGGAGACAACTTGAATGTTCGCCGTGCCATAGCACGTTTCCCAGACGGTTGATGAGGCGGCAGCAAGCTGGTTGGGCTGGCTATAATCGAAACTGTCATAGAAGGGCAAAGTCTGAATCGCTTGCGTCGCCGCTTCCGCCCTTTGATCGGGCTTGATAACGAAGGCTGAGATTAAGGCAAAAATGATATAGAAATGGCTGTGGATATAAAAAGCGAGTTTTCTCATGGCATGGGCGTTGCGGGTTGAATCAATTCAGCGGATTATTGTTTGATGACAATGTGACGTCATCGCTCTTCTGATTTCATCCCTCTTTCGAGGGGGTAGACGCTGGAAGGCGCACCGCTCCGGACGAAGGGCATTGCCCTTTACGATTTTCAGGAGAAATTCGAATTCAATTTTCAAACCCGGCAGGCGCATTGCCGCAAACCGGCAGCGGGCCAGTCTATCCGGTTAGTGGAATACCTTTTCCGGATCCTGCCGCGTTAAGCCGCAAGCTTTTCCAGAAGCGTCGGGTCAAGGCCGGGAGTGAAGCTGATTTCGGTTTTGCCGGTTTCAGCGAGTATTTCCAATTCGTTATAGCGCCCACTTTCGTCATTTTTTCTCAGGACAAAGCGGAACGGCTCAATAATTTGGTGCTGCAAAGGCCGTTCGTTGGGCAGGCCAGCTTCAACGGTCATTGTATCGCTGCATGATTCGTCTTGTTTTTGAAACACGAAGCGTTGTAAAGGCATGTCCAGGGCGACAACGCGCAAATCGCCTCCGGGCTGAATCCAACGGATGCTGACGACACCGCGATACCAGTCTTTGAGCCGCTGACAAAAGGAATCCCAGGATTTTTGAGGAAGTTCCGTGGTCATAGTTATCGTGTCCGCCCGCGGGCCGCGGGCTTGCGTTTGACGTTGCTGCGGTTCAATTGCAAAGTGCTGGGTGAGCGCGCCGGGGCCGCTTTGGCCGGCGGTCGGGAAACAGGCTGTTTCCATCGGCTGCTTGTTTCAAGCGAAAAATTCATTGCGGCGGGCACAAACTTTTTCTGCGTGTGGCGTTCGCGTCCGGTTCGATAGATTTCTTCGATAAACCGTTCGGGTTTGAGCTGCCGGCGCTTGAGGGTCGATGGGCGTTCGAGAGTGGTTTTCCCGGAAACTTGAATCTTCATACGCCGTTGTTAGTGCTGTGACAAATAAATTTCGATACCTGCGCTACGCCAGAATTGACCTCTGGCGCGGCGCGACGAGGGAGCATAGCCGCTATAGTGCTCTGTGACCGAGGAGCAACGAAGCCAGAGGTCAATTCTGGCGCAGCCCTCCGGGTGGCCGTCTTTTTCGCCGCTGCCTTCGTTGCTCGCTCCTCGCAGACCCATGAAGGGTATGCTCGTCGCTCGCGCCTCGGCAGCGCCAAAAAATCCAGGCCACGCAGATGTCGAAATTTATTTGTCACAGCACTATCCCTCGCTTTTTGTCCTGGTTTTGGCCGCTTGCACCATTTCGTCGTGTTCGGCCTCGTCCAATCCTTCCTGGACGGTTTGAATTTCTGTTTCATCATCCGTTGGCAATTGTGGTTTTATCCGTTTGCCTGTTGATGTTGGCGGCGCACCCATTCCGCTGGGAGTGATGCCTGTATCATCGACCGCCGCATCCCCGGAATCATCACCGAGCAATTCCTTTTTGGCCTGAATCCGATCCGATGCGGTCACCCGATTTGGCTCGCGTCCGGCGATGAGAGCCAATTCGCGCGCCCGATTTTCCACCATATCCGGGGTGACGAGTGACCTCATGATCGTGCCGTGACCGTGAATAGTGGTATTGGCTTGTTTTCCCGCCGATGAACGTCTCCTTTTTGCCATGACTTAACATCAGCATAGGGCATGCCCCATGAATGGCGCATTTTCCACGCAATTTCATTTGCGAAATGCAATTACACAGGAAAAAAGCAATGCGGTTGGAACGCTTGTGAAAAAAATCACAAATTCACTTGCCCCGAGCCAACGCAGCATTTAGATTTTTTTCGCCGCTATTTCCGGCGGGACCTATGCAAAGTGAGATCGGCTACAATTCGAAGATCGAGGGAGACGTCGTCATCACGACGGTGGATGCGGCTCTTAATTGGTTTCGCAAGAATTCAGTCTGGCCGATGCCGATGGGGCTGGCCTGTTGCGCGATCGAATTGATGGCGGTGGGCGCCAGCCGATTCGACATTTCACGATTCGGGTCGGAGGTGATGCGCTTTTCGCCGCGCCAGTCCGATTGCATGATCGTGGCCGGCACGGTCACGTATAAGATGGCTTTATCGGTCAAACGGATTTGGGACCAAATGCCGGAGCCCAAATGGTGCATCGCGATGGGAGCCTGCGCCTCGACCGGCGGCATGTATCGCAGCTATGCGGTGCTACAGGGGGTGGACCACATTCTTCCCGTGGATATTTACGTGAGCGGCTGTCCGCCGCGCCCGGAAGCACTTTTGGACGCGCTGATGAAGCTCCAGGACAAGATCAGCAAGCAGACGGTGGTCGAAAACCTGACAATAATGAATTTGAAAAAGGAAGTGGCGTGACTTTAAGCCATCGCTTTTCGCAACTCCGAAAATTTGAGCTTCGAGTCTCGTGTTTTTTGGTCGAATTGTTCCGAGAACTGAAAAACTGCAACTAAATATTAATATTGTGACGTCTTTGGATGCGGCAAAGAAATTGAAGGCGAAATTCGGAGATTTGATCTCCGAGCAGCCCGAGTTTCGCGGCGAGGTTTCCGTGCGCCTGGCAGACGCCGAAAAAATTGTTGAGGTCTGTCAATACGCGAAGAACGATTTGGATTTCAATTACCTGGTGGACATTACCAGCATTGACAACTATGGCGATGATCCGCGATGGACGCTGGTTTATCTTTTGCGCGGGCTCAACCATGGCTGCGAACTGCGGATTAATACGAGCGTCAGCGAAGAAAGATCAAAGCTGCCTAGCGTCGTAAATATTTGGGCTACAGCGAATTGGCACGAACGCGAAGTCTATGACATGATGGGTATCCATTTCCGGGACCATCCCGATTTGCGGCGCATCCTAATGTGGGATGGGTATCCGTATTTTCCACTGCGCAAAGATTTCCCATTGGCGGGCAAGGAAACGGAGTTGCCCGGCGTCGCCTTCACTCAGGTTACGCCAATGATGGGCGGACCCTTTGTCACTGTGGCCGGTGGAAATTCCTCGACGGCGCGGGAGCCGCGCATTCGCATTCCTGACACCGACGCCATAGAAACGATGGGACGGCTCGAGAGACGCAAAGAGATCCAGGAAGCGCATGGCCATCCGAAGGGGCCAGGGCCGATTGAGAGGAAATAATTTTCATGGCTACTGTTCAAGAATATAAGGACACTGTTGCCCGCACAGCGCAGGCGGCAGAAAGTATTCCGGAAATTCAGGACGAGCGCATGGTGCTGAACATGGGACCGTCGCATCCGGCCACGCATGGGGTGTTGCGGATTGTGCTGGAGTTGGACGGCGAGGTCATTACCAAGGCGGACGCGGACATTGGTTATTTGCATCGCGGCGATGAAAAAATCGCCGAGAACATGACCTACACGCAGTTCATCCCCTATACCGACCGTTTGGATTACCTGGCGCCGCTGGCCAACAACGTGGCCTATGCCCTGGCGGTGGAAAAGCTGCTGGGCATCCACGACAAATTGCCGCCGCGCTGCCAGTATATCCGCGTGATGTGCACGGAATTGGCCCGCATTTCCTCCCATTTGCTGGGATTGGGTGCGTTTGCAATGGACGTGGGCGCGGTCACGGTGTTCCTTTTGACTTTCACAGAGCGCGAGAAGATTTACAATTTGGCCGAAGCCGTTTGCGGCGCGCGTTTTACCACGAGTTACACCCGCATAGGCGGCGTCACGCGGGACATCCCTCATACCTGGCTGGACCAATGCCAAAAATTCTGCGACGAATTTATTCCGGCCCTCAACGAATTTGGAACCCTGCTCACCCGCAATCGAATCTGGGTCGACCGCGTCCGCGATCTGGCTGTGATTTCGAAGCAGGACGCAGTGAACTACGGCTTGAGCGGGCCCAATTTGCGCGGCAGCGGAATTGAATGGGATTTGCGAAAGAAACAACCCTATCTTTGTTACAAGGATTTGGAGTTTGATGTTCCAATTGGGTCGGTGGGCGACTGTTACGATCGCTACCTCGTGCGCATGGAGGAAATGCGCCAGAGCGTCCGGATTTTGCAGCAGTGCATCAAAAAAATTCCCGGGGGCGCGGAAAATAAATCGAAAGAGCCGGTCAATTATGACGACGGCAAAATCCTGTTGCCTCCCAAGGAAAAGGTGATGACGAAAATGGAGGAATTAATCCACCAATTCATGCTCGTCACCGAGGGGATGAATTGTCCACCCGGCGAAGTCTACTTCGGTCACGAAAATCCCAAGGGCGAATTGGGCTTTTACATCGTCAGCAAAGGCGGCGGCGTGCCCTACCGGCTGAAAATCCGCGCCCCGAGTTTCGTGAATTTAAGCATCATACCCAAACTTTTCCAGGGCAACATGATTAGCGATACGGTAGCAATCTTAGGATCGCTGGACTTCGTAATGGGAGAGTGCGACCGATGAATACCATGAACGCGACGCATATAGAGCCAATTCCGAATCCGCTGCAGCGTCAGCGTGATTTTTCCGTGACACCTCAACTCGAAGCCGAGGTAAACGAGTTAGTCACGCACTATCCCCAGAAACGCGCAGCTTCCCTGATGGTACTGCACGCCATTCAGGACCAATTCGGCTGGATTTCGCAGGAGGCGGTCGAATGGACGGCAAAGAAGCTCGAGTTGCAGCCCATCAACGTTTACGAGTTGGTGACATTTTATCCCATGCTGCGGCAAAAGCCGATGGGCCAGTTCCAGATCAAAGTTTGCCGGACATTGAGTTGCGCCCTGGGCGGCGCGTATGAATTGCACAAACACTTTTGCGAAAAATTGGGATTGGACGCCCACGCGCACGGTCCGCAGACGACGAAAGATGGGAAGTTCAGCGTCGAGTTCGTCGAATGCCTTGCCAGTTGCGGAACGGCGCCGGTGATGATGTGCAACGACGCTTTTTACGAGGGCGTGAGCGAGAAAACAGCGGACCAGATTTTGACCGGTCTAAAGTAAAGATGAATTGGCTGCCCGACATGGATTTGAACCATGACAAACAGATTCAGAGTCTGCTGTGCTACCGTTACACCATCGGGCAGGCCGGAGCAGTGGCAAACTAAAGATTTTTGAGCAGGAGTCAAGCTATGCCGCAGGAATACAAACTAATTTTGAAATACGCCGATGAGCCTGGCTATACGCAGGATGTCGAATGTTACATCCGTCATGGCGGTTACGACGCCTTGAAAAAGGCGCTGGCGATGAAGGCAAAGGACCTGCCGGATGCGAAAAAAATATCGCCCCAGGAACAAATTCGAGAGGACGTTAAAATCTCCGGATTGCGGGGGCGCGGCGGGGCGGGCTTTTCGTGCGGACTTAAATGGAGTTTTGTGGATCGTAAAAGCGGCAAACCAATTTATCTGGTTTGCAACGCCGATGAGTCCGAGCCGGGCACCTTCAAGGATCGGCAAATCATGTATAAGGACCCGCATCAGTTGATTGAGGGGATGATTATCGCCTGTTACGCGAACGATGTGCACCTGGCATATATCTATATCCGCGGGGAGATGGTGGACGGCGCGAAAATATTGAATCGAGCGCTTGCCGAAGCGCGGTCGAAGAATTTTCTGGGCAAAAACATTTTGGGCGGCGGCTATGATCTGGAAATTCACGTGCATCGTGGCGCCGGGGCTTACATTTGCGGCGAGGAAACAGGGCTCATCGAGTCGCTTGAAGGAAAACGGCCGTATCCGCGCATCAAACCGCCCTATTTTCCGGCGGTGCTCGGCCTGTGGATGTGCCCGACGATCGTCAACAACGTGGAAACGCTTTGTAATGTGAAGCACATCGTGGCGATGGGCGGCGCGGAATTTGCCAATCTGGGCACGCCCAACAACACGGGCACGCGGATTGTCAGCCTGAGCGGCCACGTTAAAAGGCCCGGTTATTATGAAATTGAAGTCGGCAAAGCGACTATCGGTGAACTAATCAACGACCCGAAATTTGGGGGCGGATTGCTGGACGGACGGAAATTAAAAGCCGTTATTCCCGGGGGTTCATCGGCCAAAGTTTTTAAGGCGGGTGAAAAGTTCAAACTTAAGAAGAAAGGGCCGGATGGCCAAATGGCCGAGCATGAGGTGGACATGCTGGATCTGCCCTATGATTTCGATTCGTTGATCGCCGCAGGTTCCATGAGCGGTTCCAGCGCCATCATCGTGATGGACGACAGCACGGATATTGTGGAGGCGTTGGCAAACATTTCAGTGTTTTACGCGCACGAAAGCTGCGGCCAATGCACCCCGTGCCGTGAAGGCGCGCTTTGGATGAATAAGGCCCTGGAGCGGCTTACGCATGGCGAAGGCCGCGCGAACGATGCGGATTATTTAGTGAAGATCGCGGACAACATTCCCAACGGCCGAACGATTTGCGCGTTTGGCGAAGCATGCTCCTGGCCGGTGCAGAGTTTTGTCGGCAAGTTCAAGGACGAATTTGTGGCCCGGGGAAAAGCTGACGAAGAACGCCGGGCGAAGGAAAATGTTCAACCGATTGCCGCCACGCCGCCTGAACGGCATGAGCTGGCGACGGCGCATTGAAATATTCAACTAATGTCAACAGCAACGACAACTGAAACGAAGCCGGCACCTGTGGTTGAAAAAATCAAGGTGAAGGTCGACGGCCGGGACATTGAGGTTCCGAAAACGACACCGGACCCGATTACCGGCAAGCCGATTCCGACGACGATCATCCAGGCTTGCGCCATGGTCAACGTGGACGTGCCGCATTATTGTTATCACCCGAAACTGCCGGTACCGGGTAACTGCCGCATGTGCCTGGTGGAATTCGGTACCCCTGCCCTCGGCCCGGACCGCAAACCGATCATGAATCCGGACGGGACTCCCAAGATTGCCAAGTCCCCTCGCCCAACGATCGCCTGTGCCACGCCGATTTCACCTGGCATGGAGATTTATACCGACACCCCGGGCGTCAAACAAATGCGCCAGGGCGTTTTGGAATTTCTGCTGATCAATCATCCTTTGGACTGTCCGATCTGCGACCAGGCCGGCGAATGCAAGTTGCAGGAATATTCTTTGGACTATGGGCAAAGTGCGAGCCGCTTTGTCGAACCCAAAGTCCATAAGCCAAAGGCCGTAGACCTGGGTCCGCGCATTGTGCTGGACGACGAGCGCTGTATTCTTTGCACACGTTGCATCCGATTCACAAAGGACGTCGTGGGTGATGACGCGCTCGGTATCGTCAATCGCGGAGGCTATAATACCCTCACAGCTTATCCCGGAAAGGTATTCGACAACAATTACACGCTCAACACGGTGGACATATGTCCCGTGGGAGCGCTCACGTCAAAGGATTTCAGATTTAAGATGCGGGTATGGTTTCTTAAGGAAACCAAGAGCGTTTGCACAAGCTGTGCCACCGGGTGCAATATTATCATCGGTTCCCGCGAAGAAAAGATATATCGCTACGAACCACGCCAGAACGACGCAGTGAATTCATGCTGGATGTGCGATTCTGGCCGGTTGAATTACAAGTGGGTTGGCCGGGAAGACCGGTTGAATGAAGTAAAACGACCCGTTGAAAAAGGAAAAAACGAAAAGTCGACCTGGAACATTGTCTTAAATGAAATCGGCCGGAAATTAAAAGGCGCACCATCGGGCTCGGTGGCGATTGTCGCCTCGGCGCGGCAGACCAACGAAGAGCTTTGGCTATTGAGCAAATTGAAATCAAAGCTCGGGTCCATAAGCGATTCAATTCCGCGCACAGGCGAAGGTGACAAATTACTCGTGAACGCCGACCGCAATCCGAACACAAACGGGGCCCGGTTGACCGGCATTTGTTTTTCAGAAATGGGCAGCAATTTGCCCCAGATCGCCAGCGGCATTTCCAGCGGCAAAATCAAAACGCTCATCGTTTTCGGCGAAGACGTGACCCGGCACGGCATCGGGCCGGATTTGCTGGCTAAATTGGACACCCTCATCGTCAGCGATATATTGCCAAATACCACAACGCAACTGGCGCACTACTTGTTGCCCGGCTGCGCCCATGCAGAAAAGCGAGGCACGTTCACAAACGCCAAGGGCCGCGTCCAAAAATTTATGAAGGCCGTCGAACCGCCGGGTGCTGCCCGCGCGGAATGGGAGTTTCTGCATGATTTAGTTTTCAATGTGACCGGCCAGAACGGATTCCTGACAATTGAAGGCTTGTTCAATGAAATGGCCAAGGACGTGCCGGCATTCAAAGGTTTGACCTGGGCAGGCCTTGGAGACAGTGGAGCGACAGTGCAAATCTAACATGGACTGGAAATTCATTATATTTAGCGTTGTTAAAATCGCGCTCGCTATTGGCGTGCTTCATGCGATCGCCGCTTACGCGGTGCTGGTGGAACGTAAGGTTTCCGCCTGGATTCAGGACCGCGTGGGACCCAATCGGGTTGCGCCGCCCTTCATGAAATATATTCCCATTGTGGGACCGATGCTGACGCGATGGGGCGTCTTCCAACCTCTGGCGGACGGTCTGAAATTCATGCTCAAGGAGGATTTTACGCCGGCCGGCGTGCACAAGGCGTATTTCTGGCTCGCGCCGGCGCTGGCGATCATCCCTTCCCTCCTGGTCATAGCCGTGATTCCTTTTGGTTCCACTATGGGCAGCCAAAAGATGGTCATCGCGGACTTAAACGTCGGTATTCTTTATACGTTCGGCATTGTCTCGCTCGGCGTGTATGGGATCGTGCTGGCGGGTTACTCGGCGAATTCAAAATTCCCGCTTTTTGGCGGCATTCGCTCCAGCGCGCAAATGATTTCGTATGAGATTGCTATGGGCATGAGCGTGATTCCGGTCTTTTTGGTCGTGGGCAATCTGAATTTGAGTCAAATCATCAGCTGGCAGGCACACCATGGCTGGCTGGTGATTTACGCGCCGTTGTCCTTTATCATTTTTCTAATTGCCGGATTTGCGGAAACGAACCGTCTGCCCTTTGACTTGCCGGAAGCGGAAACGGAACTGGTGGGGGGATATCATACCGAATACAGTTCCATGAAATTCGCGCTGTTCTTTCTGGCTGAGTACTCCAATATGGCGGCGGCGGCGGGAATGATGACGACGCTATTTTTCGGCGGCTGGACGCTGCCGTTTTGGGGGTTGGACCAGCCGGCTGGCGAACACATCGGCATCGCAATCGCGCAAATTCTCATTTTCCTGGCAAAAATGTGCGCGCTGATGACGATCTTCATCTGGGTGCGCTGGATGTTTCCGCGGTTTCGCTACGACCAATTGATGGATTTGGGCTGGCGGCGGTTCGTGCCGCTGGCACTGGTGAACATTTTACTGACGGCAATTGTACTGTGGGCCAAATCATGATTGTAAATCGCAGACCATTAACGTTTTGGGAACGGCTTTACCTGCCCGCGATTGTGGGCGGCCTCAAAGTCACGTTCCGCCATGCCTGGCGCACGTTGTTCGAAGGCAAAAAGGTGACCATGGAGTATCCGGAACAGAAATGGACGTTGCCGGAAGGTTATCGCGGCGCGCCTTATCTCGTGCGCGATCAGGAGGGGAACACCAAATGCGTCTCATGCCAGCTTTGTGAATTCGTGTGCCCGCCCAAGGCCATCCAAATCACGCCGCCGGGCCGGGAGGACAATTGGCCGACCGCGCGAACGCGGAGAAAATGCCGCACGAATTTGAAATCAACATGCTGCGCTGCATTTATTGCGGCATGTGCCAGGAAGTTTGCCCGGAAGAAGCGATTTTCCTGCTCAAAGATTACTCGATTACCGGCCATTCGCGGCAGGAATTGGTATTTAACAAAGAAAAATTGCTTTCGCTGGGTGGAGTCCACCCCGGAATCCAGAAATGGAAACATAAAGCGGAAGAAGCCAAGGAGCAGGAGAGTTTCCCGGTAAAAGTCTAGGCGACAGAAATGGAGCTGGATAACACGCAATTTGTCGGAGGTTTGAAGCGCGCCGGCCTTGAGGCGGTGCGCGGACGGACATGCTCCGACGTTTTTTAACGATGGATTTGCAAACTATTTTGTTCTACGTATTCGCCGCGCTCACATTGGGCTGCGGCGCGCTCGTCATCGCCAACCCGTTCAGCCGCAACCCGATCACCAGCGCGATGTTTCTGGTGCTCACCATCATCTCGATGGCCGGGCTGTTCGTGCTGTTGCATGCGTTTTTTCTCGCAGCGGTCCAGATACTGGTCTATGCGGGAGCAGTCATCGTTCTATTTCTATTCGTGATCATGTTGCTCGATTTAAAGGCAGAAGCGCTGCGGCGGATTAAAATACTCGGAGTCCTGGCAGGCATCGTTGCTGTGGGCGCGATCTTGACGATTTTCTTAAGAAGCCTCGGGTCTACCCTGTTTAGCACGGATACAAAACTCACGACAGAAGGCGGCACGACCGAACTCGGCCTGTTGCTGTTTAAAAGCTACGTTTTGCCATTTGAGATCGTTTCCGTGTTGCTGCTGGTGGCAATGGTCGGCGTTATTTTGTTGAGCAAAAGGAACCTCGATTAAAATGCAAATTGGACTTGAACATTATTTGACCGTCAGTTTTCTGCTCTTTGCGCTCGGCTTGCTGGGCGTCATCATGCGGCGCAATTTGCTCGTCATCTACATGTCGCTGGAGCTGATGCTGAACGCCGCGAACCTCGCCCTGGTTGCGTTTTCCCGCTTCAACAATAAATTGGACGGCCAGGTGCTCGTGTTCTTTATCATCACCGTGGCCGCGGCCGAAGTTTCAGTCGGCCTCGCGCTGATTGTGGCGCTGTATCGCCGGCGCCAATCGGCCCACGTCGAAGATTTGACCTCAATGAAATTATAACGGATGAACCACGAACTTCTACCCTGGCTGGTCCTGTTCATGCCCCTGGCGGCAGCGATTTTTATTACGCTGTTCACGCTGCATTTCAAAAACATCAGCAGCTTCATTTCAATTGGCGCGATCCTCGCCGGTTTCGTGCTGACCATTGTATTTATCCAGACAAACGGCTGGCAGCCGGCTGCGGGCCATGGGAATGGCGCACAGCTGGGCGAATCAGTCTGCCAATGGCTCTCCGTTGATGGCCTGAACATCGACTTCGGCCTCAAATTGGACCCGCTGAGCCTGATGATGATGCTAATCGTCACCGGGGTGGGCGGCGCCATCCACGTTTATTCGCGAGGCTACATGGCTGATGACCGCAGCATGTCGCGCTTTTTCGCCGAACTCAGCCTGTTCACCTTTTCCATGCTCGGAATCGTGATGGCGAATAATTTCATCCAAATGTTCATCTTCTGGGAATTGGTGGGCGTGTCGAGTTATCTGCTCATCGGATTCTGGTTTGAAAAGCCCAGCGCCGGGGACGCCGCGAAAAAGGCGTTCATAGTCAATCGCCTTGGTGACTTTGGCTTTCTGCTGGGCATTTTGATGATCTGGCAAAAACTCGGTACGTTGAATTTCTCAGCCCTCCAGGGGCCCGAGGCCCTCGGGACTTCGGCAACCATTGCCGGTCTTTTGATTTTCTGCGGAGCTGTTGGCAAGTCCGCGCAATTTCCGCTGCACGTCTGGTTGCCGGACGCGATGGAAGGCCCCACACCCGTGTCCGCATTAATCCACGCTGCCACGATGGTCGCGGCGGGCGTGTATATGTTGTGCCGCATTTTCGTGGTGCTCAATCCTCCGGCACTGGAAGTGGTTGCATATATTGGCGGCTTCACAGCGCTGTTGGCGGCGGTCATCGCCGTCCAGCAAAATGATATCAAACGCATCATCGCGTATTCCACGCTGTCGCAACTGGGTTACATGGTCATGGCCGTCGGCTTAAATGGGCGGACGCCGGCGATGTTTCATTTGACCACCCATGCCTTTTTCAAAGCCCTCCTGTTTTTGAGCGCCGGCTCAGTCATCACCGCCCTGCACCACGAACAGGATATTTGGAAAATGGGCGCACTGCGGAATAAGATGCCAATCACGTTCTGGACATTTCTCATCGGCGCCCTGGCACTTTCGGCTATTTGGCCTTTCAGCGGTTTTTACAGCAAAGACAGCATCCTTGGACAGGCCATCGCGCAACATAATTATTTGCTGTTTGGTGTCGGCCTTTTTGTTGCCCTCCTCACGACTTTTTACATATTTCGGCTTTTCTTTGTCGTATTCTCCGGGAAGGAGAAATCGGACCTGCCATCACACGCGCACGAGTCGCCACTGGTCATGACGGTGCCGCTGATTGCATTGGCAGTTTTCGCCTTTATCGGCGGCTTAATCGGCGTCGAGGGAGTTTACGATCGAATTTTCCAGGGTGCGCCGCCAGAATCGGCCGGCTTTGGGACGAAGCTTTTCGCCCCATTCATTAACGCTCCCGTGGCGGCATGGCTGGGAATTCTGGCGTTTTTAACCGGTCTTGGATGCGCTTATGCTCTGTACGCAAAAGCAGATAGGGATCCGCTGCCACAAATGCTTGGTCCTCTGGCAACGGCGATGAAAAACAAATTTTATTTCGACGAACTTTACGAGCGCACCTTTGTGCGGGCACACGACATGATCGCGGCGGTTGCCGATTGGATTGATCACTGGATACTTGAAGGGGCTTGCATTGGAGTCATTCGCGGCGGCACCGATCTCACCGGACGCATGCTCCGGTATTTGCAAACGGGCAACCTGCAAACGTATGCCTTTTTGTTCGTGCTCGGCGTAGCCGTGGCCCTGTATTTCGTTTTGAAATAAAATGTCCATTTTAACCCACATTTTTCTCTGGCCTTTAATTGCGGCGCTGATGCTGGTCTTCGTCCCGCGAAATTACCGGGTCATCATCCGGGCCATCGCATTGGCTGCCACGTTTGCCTCGATGGTCCTGGCCATAATCATGTTTTGCCGGTTCGTGCCCGGCGCAAGCGGCTACCAATTTGAGCAGCGAATTCCCTGGGTGGATGCCCTGGGTATCAGTTACCACGTGGGTGTGGACGGCTTGAATGTGGGGCTGATTTTGATGGGCGCGGTCGTCGCGTTTGCCGCTACGCTGTGCTCGTGGGAAATCCAGACCCGCGAAAAGGAATTTTATATCCTCCTGCTAATCATGAGCGGCGGCATTCTCGGAGCGTTTGCTTCGCTCGATTTGTTTTTCTTCTATTTCCTGCACGAATTCGCGCTGGTTCCAACATTCATCATGATTGGCGTGTGGGGCCGCGGCGAGCGCAAGAATTATGCGACGTTTCAAATCACCCTGTATTTGAGTATTG
This sequence comes from uncultured Verrucomicrobiae bacterium, assembly GCA_963845665.1. GTDB lineage: Bacteria > Verrucomicrobiota > Verrucomicrobiia > Limisphaerales > UBA11358 > UBA11358. The sequence continues at coordinate 2,689,414 of CAWJTA010000002.1, read as the reverse complement.
GCGCGCTCCTTGCCCTGCTGGGAATTATCGGGCTTTATGTCAAATCCGGAGCGAACACCTTCGACATTCCCGAAATAATCAAATACGTGAATGCCAATCCGATGTCCGACCACGCGCAAAATTTCGTTTTCCCCCTGCTCCTGTTTGGATTTGGCATTTTAGTATCGCTCTGGCCGTTCCATTCCTGGGCGCCGCTGGGCTATGGGTCTGCACCCGCGCCGACTGCTATGGTTCATGCCGGTGTTCTTAAAAAATTCGGACTTTACGGTTTGATTCGGATCGCCCTCCCATTGATGCCCCATGCCGCTCACTGTTGGATGCAAACTCTCTCATGGCTTTGCCTTGGCAACATTCTTTATGTCGGCTGGGTGGCCATGCGCCAGCGCGACTTGAATATGCTCATCGGCAACTCCAGCGTCGCGCATATGGGCTTTGTATTTTTGGGCATCGCCAGTCTGAATCTAATCGGCGTTACCGGCGCAGTGTTTGTGATGGTTGCGCACGGGTTCCTGGCGGCGCTCACGTTTGCCTTGAGCGGCTTCATTTATCAACGAACAGGCACGCTCACAATGTCAGAATTGGGCGGCCTGTGCCGGCCGTTGCGGTTTATCGGCACGGCCGTGGTCATGGCGGCGATGGCCGGTTGCGGCCTGCCCGGCTTCGCTAATTTTGTCGGTGAAGTGACCGTCTTCTTTGGTGCGTGGAAAGCATTTCCGCCCATCATCACGGTGTGCGCCGTTTGGGGCGCCCTCATGATTGGCGGCATTTACATGACCCGCGCTGTTCGGACAGTTTTGCAGGGACCGGTGCCGGAAAAGTATGCGAACCTGGATGACGCCGGTCTTTGGCGCAAATTCCCGTATGCCCTTCTGCTCGCGGCCCTGTTGGTCTTTGGCTTTTTTCCGAAATTGTTGACCAACCAAATCGAACCGGATGCCAGTAAAGCCATTGCGCCTTATCAATCATCCTCTGTGGTCAGAAAAGCCGGCGATTCGGGCTCGGCGATGGCCGGCTTCCCGGTTTCAGCTTTTAAGGCCGCGCCGCGCGGCTTCCAGGCGGCATCCATAGACAACCGCCGAACGGCAATCGAAAATCAATGAACGCTTCTTTGATGACTTTGGAAATCTGGGTAATCGCTCTGGGCATCGTTCTGATGCTGGCCGAATTCTTTTTTGGAGTCACGCCCCAGCGGAAAAAGGCTCTGGGCTATCTGGGGATCGCGGCACTGGGCGTCATGCTTTTGACTCTCCTGGGAACAGATGCGGCGACCGGCACGGCCTTTAACGGATCTTTCGTAGAGGACGATTTGGCCATCTTCTTTAAGCGATTCTTCCTTGTTGCCGCCATCCTTGTGTTGTTTTTGACTTCGGAATTTTCGGAGAAGATCTCGGCGAGTGTCTCTGAATATTACTCTCTGGTTATTTTTGCCCTCACGGGAATGCTCTTTGCGGCGTCGTCGAATGATTTTGTGATGCTGTTTGTTTCCATCGAACTGATCACCGTGACTTTTTACGTGCTGGTGAGTTATCAACGCCGGAAGCTTTCATCTCTGGAGGCTGGTGTGAAGTACCTCATCATCGGTGCGTTGTCCTCGGCCATCATGGTTTTTGGCATCGCCCTGATTTGGGGAACGACCGGGGAAATTAATTTCACCAAACTGGCCGTGGTCGTCCCGCAATATTTGACCAACAAAATTTTTCTGGCGGGCGTTTTGTTTCTGCTGACCGGCATCGGATTCAAGATCTCCGCCGTCCCCTTCCAAATCTGGGTGCCCGATGTCTATCAGGGCGCGCCGAACCCCACCTCCGCCTTTTTGGCGGTAGGATCGAAAGCCGCCGGTTTCGTCCTGCTGCTGCGCGTTCTGTTCACTGCGATTCCAGACGTGGCGCATCAATGGAGGACTTATCTGATTGTCATCGCCGCTCTGACCATTCTTTACGGAAACCTCTGCGCCCTCCCGCAACGCAACCTGAAACGGCTTCTGGGCTATTCCAGCATTTCGCACGCGGGTTATATGCTGCTGGGCGTGTCGGCGTTGAGCGCAAGCGGCGGATCCGCGGTGATGTATTACCTGGCTGGTTATCTGTTCACCATCGTGGCGGCATTTACGGTTATTACCCTGGTGATGCAGCATCTCGACAATGAAGACGTGTCGGGCCTGGCCGGATTGAACCAGCGTTCGCCGCTCCTTGCCACGACCATGACCTTTGCGATGGTTTCGCTGGCAGGATTGCCGCCGCTCGCCGGATTTTTTGGCAAATTCCTGCTGCTCAAGGCCATCATCGCCGAGGGACCGGCAAACCACCGCTATTATGGGCTGGCCTTTATAGCGCTCGCCGGAATCGTCATTTCCTTTTACTACTACTTTGGAGTCATTCGAGCGATTTATTGGAGCAGGGAAACACCGGATTTGTCCCCTATCCGCCTGTCAGGCGCCGCGAAATTCTCGATCGCCCTTTGCATCGGCGGCATGATTTGGCTGGGCGCTTTTCCAAATGTCGTGGTCAATCTGGCCGATCAGGCCGCCCGGGCGCTTAAGTAATGGCCGCATGCTTAGTGCGGATCGCGCCCAATCCAAAATAGATACATTGTGGATTCGTGCATTTCCGGCGCCGGAAGCACCGGAAAACCGGGACGCATCCCCACAGTCTGCACCCAGGGTTGCGAACTCATCCCGTCCACGTTCCAGACCTTATGTGTAACGACCGGTCTGGTTAAATCCGTCAGCGGAGTGGAGATGACGTGTTGCGCCGGGACCGGCACTTGCGCACTTTCCCTTTTAGCCAGCGGTACCGATGGCGCCGCAATCGCCGGGGGCGGTGTCGGGGTCTTTTTAGCAGGGGTCAAATTTTGAGACGGTTGCGCGAAGCCCACTATCGAAGCGGTTGCAACTGCCAACATGACAATTGTCCTTTTCATACAAGAAAAGCTCGTCCCAATAATAGTCCGTGTCAAGCGGCTCCGGGCTCTCGGGCGCGGCCTCAATCCACGGCGTTAAACCACCCGCATTTGAACGGCGTCCACAATTTCCGTCCCTACGGAGATAGCACCGATAATGACCACAGTGGCGCCCTGGTGCAATCTGCCCTCCTCCGCCAGGGCCTTGAGAGCGGTTTCCACGGTGTTCTGAGGATCAATAAAGTCAAATGGCATCACAAAACCGGTGGTACCCCAGTTCAAAGTCAGCTCATTTGCGCAAACGTCATTATCGCAGATGGCATAGATTGTGGAGTAATGCGGGCGCATCCAACTGGCGTAGCGCGCCATGCTGCCGTGCCGGGTGAAGACCAATATCGCCGCCGCCTTCAATTCATTGGCCATGACCACAGCGCTCTTGACCAGCTTCTGCCTGGCCGTCGTAAGTTCTGCTGAGTCATGAAACTGCGCGCTCCCGCTCCGCTCGATGCGCAAGGCAATCCGGTCAAAAACCTCGATGCATTTAAGTGGATATTTTCCCACGGTCGTTTCGCCACTCAACATAATGGCGTCGGCTTCTTCAAACACGGCGTTCGCCACGTCGGTCACTTCGGCGCGTGTGGGCATGGGCGAGTCAATCATGCTCTCAAGCATGTGCGTGGCCACAATGACCGGACGGCCGATCCGCAGGCATGTTTTGACGATGCGTCTCTGGACAATGGGCAATTCCTCGTACGGAATTTCAATGCCCAGGTCTCCCCGCGCCACCATGATGCCGTCGGCCTCCTGCACAATCGACTCGAGATTTTTAATGGCCTCCTGGTCCTCGATTTTGGCAATGACGAATGGAGCCTTTTTGTCTTCAAACAACTCTCGCAACTGCATCAGGTCGCGCGCTTCACGCACAAATGAAAGCGCGATAAAATCCACGTTCAGCTCGAGGCCCAGTTTCACGTCTTTGATGTCCTTGGCAGTGAGCGCCGGCAAACTGACCTTGACTCCCGGCAAATTGATATGGCGGCGGCTGCCAAGTTTGCCTTCGGTCAACACCTCGCACTCGACCTTGTTGCCGGATTTGACAAGCACCTTCATCTCGATCGCTCCGTTGTCAATCAACACCACGTCTCCCACGCTGATGTCGTTGACGAAGTTTTCATAGTTCACGTCGACCGAATGCTGTTCCAGGTCGCGTTCGCCGCGGACTGTGAGCGTAAATTTCTGGCCTGGTTGCAGGTCCAATGGCACGCCCAGATCGCCGGTTCGAATGGCCGGCCCCTGGGTATCCATCATGATGCCAATGAACTTTTTGCGCGACGCGGACGCGGCACGGATGTCCGAAACCACTCGCCGCACCCAGTCGTGCGGCGCGTGCGACATGTTCAGCCGGAAAATATTGACGCCGGCGTCAATGAGCTTTCCAATCATTTCCGCCGAATCCGTGGCGGGGCCGAGAGTTGAGATAATCTTTGTCCTGCGAACGTTGCCTCGTTGCATGGCCCAAAACATACCTGTGGCCGCCCGAATGAAAAGATTTTTAATCCAATCGAAACAATTCGCGTTGCCGATACTCTTAATGATGATATACTGCGAAAATTAACCGGCCCCCGCTCTGAAACCAAAACTGCTTGTCATTGAATTGTGGAACCTTGGCGATTTGGCAATCGCCACGCCGTTTCTGCGCGCGGCCTCAGCACGGTTTGATGTGACGCTCCTGGCAAAGCCTTTCGCGTTGGATATGCAACGGCGATTCTGGCCGGATATTAAGATCGTCCCCTTCACCGCCCCATGGACCGCATTTGAGAAAAAATATTATTTGTGGGAATGGCCGGTGAGGGAGCTTATTCGCCTCTGCCGTTCGCTTGCCAAAGAAAAGTTTGATATCGGCCTTTCCACGCACCCGGCCCGCCTTGGGGGCGATCCCCGGGACCATTTCCTTTTAAAAGTCGCCGGCGCCAGGGAACGAATCGGCTTCTCAAACATTGGCAGCGCTCTCTTTTTGACGCAGGTGCTTCCGCGGCCGGCGCCAGAATCGCACCGATACGACAGCTGGCGCGTTGTTGGAGAGGCGATCGGCGTCCAACTGCCGCCCCGTGATCAATTGCCCTTGCCGCCTCCCAGGCATGAAAAAATCGTTTTGATTCACACGGGCGCCAGGCACCCGGTTCGCGTTTGGCCCCTTGAGAATTATCGCCGGCTGGCCGCCAAACTGCGCGCCGCAGGCATCGAAGTCCAAATCGCCTGCAATCCCGAGCAGAACGATTGGTGGAAACAAAATGGCGAAACAAACGTCAAAATGCCTCTAACCGTCTCCGAGCTTATTCAATTGACCGAGCGCGCCGGCGCTTTCGTCGGAAACGATTCAGGACCCGGCCATATTGCCGCCGTTTGTGGTGTGCCCACCTTCACCATTTTCGGGCCCCAACTGCCTGAATGGTGGGTGCCATTCCATCCTCACGCCGAGTACGTTGAAGGCAAAGCGTGTCCGTTCAAGCCGTGCCTGGACTATTGCCGATTTCCAAAGCCTTTTTGTATCCAGGACCTCTCCGAAGAATCCGTCTGGCGCCGCATCGAACAATTCGTTTTCAAACATCTTCCCGAGGACGCGTTGGCGTCCAGGTGATTCGACTAATGGATTACCGGATCGGTGAATTCATGACTGCGGGGCGTGGGATTCATCCGGGCAACGCCGGCTCCTGCGGAGACGCGCACTGCTTCAATTTTTCCGCCAATTCGGCCGGCAACCGCCTGGGCTTTTCATCCAGGCCGGTACAGGCGTGAAATGTTTCGGCCTCCAAAATTAACTTGCCGTTTTGATTCAGAATTCGATGCCCAAAATTGATCCGGACCCGATCCACGAGCGTTGGCCAGACTTCGATGCTGAGCAGGTCGTCATATCGCGCCGGAAAACGGTATCGCAGGCGCGCTTCCACCACCGGAAAAATCGCGTCGTGATTTTGCAAATGCAAAACTGTCGTGCCCTGCGACCGCATAAATTCCCCCCGCGCCGCCTCGAGCAGATCCAGGTATCGCGAATGGTAAATGTGATTGCCGACGGTGCATTCGGCGTAAGTGACCCGGTGCGTGTAAACAAACATGTTTTAAGGTTAAAGATTACCCTCCCGAATAAAATCAAATTCCATTTGCGAGTTTTCGTTTTGCGGTTATGTTCCAACAAGAAACAGGCAGGTCGCGGCTTGCGTGTTCCGATATTTGAACTATAATTAAAAACATGGCCGTTACTAAAGTCCCCTCCTCGGTGCATTTTGTCTCGCCCAGCTCCGCTGTGACCGGGCGCGGTGCCGCGGCGTCGGGTCACTGGTTCCCGAATACAGACGTTTACTCGACCGACGAAGGTCTCGTTATCAAGGTCGAATTGGCAGGCATGAAAAGCGACAGCCTCGAAATCACAGTCGAGGGCAATCGCCTCAGGATTGCCGGAAACCGTCCCGATGGATGCCGCGCGCCCAAATGCAATTTTCTCGTAATGGCCATTTCCTACGGCCCTTTTGAAAGCGTCATTGAACTTCCCCCCGCCTACGATTTGACCCGCGCCAAGGCGTGCTACATGAACGGATTCCTCCGTATTGACGTGCCAGCTTCGAAGTCCGACCCAAAATTAACCCGTGTGCCTATCGAGGACGGGAATTGAGGCCGTCGGAGTGAGTCGTTTTCAGACCTGACCTGACGGGGAGCCGCTTCGTTTTCAATTTCCAGGCGTCCAGGCACGAACACATGTTGCGTGGCACGCCAAGTATGGCAGGACGCATTCCGGAATCCTTGACGCATCATTCAATAAGCGACACGCTTCCCCCTACCTCGCATATCGCAAAAGTTTTTAGTTGACCTCCGCGCCAAACTGTCCTATTGTCATAGGACACTTGGCTATGCTGTTCGAGATTGATTTTAAATCCGGCGCGCCGGTCTATTTGCAATTGGCCGATCAGGTACGCTATGCCGCGGCGTCCGGCGCCATCAAGTCCGGCGAAGCCCTCCCGCCCATCAGGTCTCTTGCCGAACAGCTCCGCGTCAACCGCAACACCGTCGCCAAAGCCTACGCCGAACTCGAAGGCCAGGGCGTCATCGAAAGCATCCAGGGAAAAGGCTGCTTTATCTCGGAAAACAATTCGCCCTTCAAAAAGCAGGTCCGCGAGAAATTGCTGCTCAAGGAAGTGGATTCCGCCGTGGTCACCGCGCATCACCTTCAGGTCGGGCGCGACGAGTTTTTGGCCCTCGTCAAAGAACGGCTCGATTTCTTCGAAAACAAGGCCGCGCAGACCGAAAAGCAACCAAAGGAAAATCCATGAGCGACACACCCGTCCCCGTCATCCAAATCCAGAACCTTATACGGCGCTACGGCAAACTGGACGCCGTGAATGGACTCAGTCTCACCGTCCGCCCCGGACGCTGTTACGGATTTTTCGGCCGCAATGGAGCGGGCAAGACGACGACCATCAAGTGCCTGCTCAATCTGCTCCGGCCCACGTCCGGCACCGTCAGCGTTTTCGGCCTGGACCCGCAGCGCGACGAAGTCGCCGTCAAATCGCGCCTGGCCTACGTGCCGGATGCCGTCGCCTTTTATCCGTGGATGACCGTGCGCGAGACGCTCGACTATTTTGCCTCGTTTCGCTCGCATTGGAACCGCGAGATTCAGGACGATTTGCTTGCGGCGCTTTCAACTCAATCCAAATCAAAAAGCCAGCAGCATGTCCAAAGGCCAGAAGACACAGCTTGCTCTCATCGGCGCCGTGTGTCCCGAACCCGAATTGCTTCTTCTCGACGAACCCACCTCCGGCCTCGACCCCATCGTCCGCCGCGAATTTATCGAGACCGTCATCGGCGCCTATCAATCCGGCGGCGAATCCGCCGGCAAACCCCGGACCATCTTCGTCTCCACGCACTTGATTTCCGAATTCGAGGGATTGATTGATGAATTCACCATCATCGAAGCCGGACGCGACCTTCTCACAATGGACGCCGACAACGCCCGCAACCATTTCAAAAAACTCCGAGCCCGTTTCGCCCAGCCACCGGCACCTGCAAACTTTGCCGGCTTCACCGGCGGGCTTAGCGTCCGGCAGAACGGACGGGAAGTCGAAATCCTGGCCAACGGCCACAGCGACGCCATTGTTGAAAAGCTTCGCCTGCTCAAACCCGAAGAGGTCACGTGCGAATCCCTGTCTTTGGAGGAAATCTTTATCGCCTCCAAAGCCTTGAAGCAAAAAGCATGAAAACGTTGATTAAAAAAGAAATTCGGCTGCTGCTGCCCGCGTGGAGCGGCGCGATGCTGCTGGCAGTCATTTCACCGTGGATCTTTCCATCGTCCTTTGCAAGCCAACATCCTTTAAATCCTCTCTTCCATTTTATATTTCCTCTCGGAGTTTTATTTCTTGGCATCTCTTCATTTGGCGTGGAATTCAGTTCCGGCGCATTTGCAATTTCGCTTTCGCAGCCCATGGAGCGCAGGCTCATCTGGAAAGTCAAAACAACGACACTATTCATCGCATTTCTTTCCGTTTGGATAGCCGCTGTCATGTCCTTTCTGTGCCGATTCGATATTGTCTCCGGAGATGTCAGTTTTTTTCAACGAGTCGATTGGCAATATTATCGGCTTTATTCATTGGAAATACTCACTCTTTCCGCCGTGGTAGCGTTCAGCGGCGGTCTTTGGACGACTCTTCTCCTGCGGCAGATGACCGGGGCGTTCTGGGTAACGCTTTTGACCCCGCTATCTGTCCTGGTTGGGATCGAAACACTGCTTGGTATTTGGATCGTTTCTGACTGGGTCCTTAACACGGTCCTTATTGCCGTCCTGGCAGCGTATTCCGTTGCCGGATTCTTTCTCGCGCGCTGGCTTTTTTTCCGCGCTCAGGACACCCAATGGGCTGGCGGCAATATATCATTTGCGTGGCATACCGGCGCCGGACCGAGGACAACTCGGGCGACAAGCCGGTCCGGGAATTGGGCTTCAGCGTTGGTTCTGAAGGAAATTCACGTGCACCAGGTCAATATTTGCATCGCCGGGATTCTGCTGGTGTTTCAGTTGTCCTGCCTGGGTGCCCTCGAGATTTATCCCCACTTTAGCCAGGACGCCAGCTTCGCTCTCAAATCCGTCTGGGTCATTTGGTTTCTCATGCCATTATTGATTGGCAGCAGCGCAATCGCCGAAGAACGTCGCCTCGGTATATCAGAGACACAGCTATGTCTGCCGGCATCGCGAACGGCGCAATGGTTCGCAAAACTCTCCGTCGGGCTGCTCTTAAGCCTGCTATTTGGAGGCCTGGTGCCGTTTGCTGTAATAAATATCGGGGGGGCGGATTCCAGCCTTCAGGTGCCTGCGGCGGTATTCGTGGTCTATCCCATCGCCATGTCTCTTGTTTCGCTCTACGCCTTGTCGCTGGTTCGCTCTACTCTTCTGGCCATCGGCGCGGCCATGGCCATTGCTGCAATACTTTGGGCTGCCTGCGCTGGAATTGTAACCTGGAATTTTGGCCGCTTTTTCCTGAATTATTATGACACTGATCAAATAACCGGCCTCCTCGTGATCATTCTATTTGTTGGTCTGCCAGTCCTCCTCGTCGTTTTAGCGTGGCTCACATTTTGGAATTTCAGATGGTTGCATGAAAGCTCAGAACTTTGGCGGCGGAATACGATCTCGGTTTTCGTCACGATTCTATCCGTCGGTATTTTCACGAATGCACTTTATTTCAGGGCCTGGGAAATTGTGACTCCCGTCGAGCCCGCCCCGGGACCAGCGCGGCTGGAGAATGCGGTGAATTTGAAATTTGGATCGCACAACGCCGTTCTCGCCATTCTGCCCGATGGGAGGATGTGGAGCGACATGGTAACTTACGACGATGTCTCAAACCTGTGGTGGCAAACCACTGTCCTGGTCCCGCAAAATAACGCCTCGCGTTTTATCGGCGGCTCCAATTGGGTTGACGTTGCGGTGGATCATCTCCAGATCCTTGGCATCCAGTCCGACGGCACGTTGTGGAGCATTCAACGAAAATGGAATTCGTCAGGCAGTTGGTGGGGGCAGCCAGGCCCTTTTACTATGGCTCAACTCGGCTCAGGCTCAGACTGGGCACAGGTCACTGGCGGTCAAAATAGCTTTATGCTCTTAAAAACACGACGGAAGCCTGTGGCGATGGGGCACCAATGATTATGATCTGAAACATCCAGGAACATCCATTCCCAAAAAATTCGAGCTGGACCGAGCCATGACACCCACTCGCATTGGCGCCGAAACCGATTGGCTTGGCGTATTTTCGTCCCGTAACACTGCAATCGCAAAGAAAAGAGACGGCAGCCTCTGGCGATGGGAACAATCATGGGACGCCCATACCGATTCTGAATCAGGCCTTGTTCCGGTTTTGGAAGCCAATACGAACGGCCCATGGTCAAGTATCGCATTTTATGAGAACGACACTTTCGCCGAGACTAAAACCAATGGCGAATTGTGGCTTTTCATGACCACAACGGAAAATAGATCCAAGGTGGTGAGGAAAATTCAACTGGGCAAAAATGCCAGGTGGAAAATATGCGGAGATGAATCATGGAATACGATTGGGGCCATTCGCGATGATGGAACGCTTTGGGAATGGCCCCCACCTGGTCCATTCTGAACAATCCTCGATCAAATCCGTTTCAATTGGGAAGCCGTTCAGACTGGCTCTCGTTTTCATATTTATGGGGATTTGGAATCAGCCTGGCCGCAGACGGCAGCATCTGGGCCTGGGGCCAGCCAAGCCGGCATATCTGGCTCGCGCCTTCGCGCAAGCCCGTCTACATGGGGAATATTTTTCAGGGCGCGGGCGGTCTTTCCGCCACAAATATCGATATTCATGAAAACACTGATTAAGAAGGAAATTCGGCTCCTGCTGCCTGCGTGGATTACGGCCATGCTGCTGGCAATTGTTCCGCGCGTTTTTATTGTTTTCTGTTCCGAGGGATACTTTTACCCCGACTATTCCGTTCCATTGTCACTCTTTGCGGACTTAATAGTTGCCCCCGGACTTTTGTTTCTCGGCATCAATTCATTCGGCCAGGAACTAAGTTCCAACACCTTCTCCGCCATGCTTTCCCAGCCGATAAAACGCCCGCGCCTATGGCGCGTGAAAGTTGCCACGCTCGCGATTGCATTCATTTCGGTTTGGCTTACGGCTATCTTGTTCGCCACGCTGGAATTTGGCGTTTACCCATTATTTTTTCGGCAAAATGCGCGTCCAGCTCTTAGCGACGTTTATGAATTTCTTACCCTTTCGGCGCTCGTCACTTTCAGCGGCGGCCTTTGGACCACTCTATTACTCCGGCAGACAGCCGGCGCGATTTGGTTCACTCTCTTAACGCCGCTGGCGATTATTTTGGGAATCAGCGCCATATTTCAGGATTGGATCGCCTGGGGCAAAAGCATTGAAATATTTATTGTAGGTGCGCTCGTCATTTATTCCATTCTGGGATTTGGGTTGGCGCGGAGGTTGTTCATGCGCGCACAGGACGTTCAATGGGCTGGCGGCGAAATATCATTACCGCGCCGCGAACGCATTTCCAAATCCAAAGTCGGTTCGTTCTCTGTGCGCCCGGGCCACCGGTTTTCGGCGCTGGCATGGAAGGAATTCCAATTGCATCAGGGCGCATTTTTGATCGCTGCAATCCTCCTGTTGTTGCAGTTGATGGCCTGGTGCATCCGAAAGTTTCATCCGCATATTGAAGGTCCAAGCCTGGAGTTTGTTTTCGAGGCCATCTGGCTTCTTTGGCTGCTGATGCCCCTGCTTATCGGCGCGGCAGCCATTGCGGAGGAACGAAGAATGGGAACTTTGGAACCACAACTCTGCCTGCCCGTCTCGCGCCGGGCGCAATTGTTTATCAAATTCTGCGTTGCTCTGGTTTTGAGTTTGTTTTTAGGGGCAGTCGTACCTGTATTAATTGAAGGGACAAAAAAGTTGGATCACTGGTCCTGGATTTTCGTGGCTGCCGCCGCGATATTTTTTGTTTCGTTTTACGCCTCTTCTCTTGGACGCACGACACTGCAAGCAATCGGTTTGGCATTCCTGTTTGCCCTGTTTATTTATATTCATCAACTCGGATCCGGTCTCGATTTCGAGCGACCTCGAATGACGTATATCGTCAATCCAGAATTGGGAATTGAACTCTTAAAGCGTTATTTAGGCATTCCCATTCTTCTGATCGCCATGGGATGGCTGGCATTTTCAAATTTCAAACACGTCAATCAGAATTGGAAATTCTGGACACGGAATATCATCACAATCCTTGCAGTTTTCGTCTGCGTCCCCCTGCTCGCGCGTGGAATCTACATTCGCCCATGGGAACTGGTCCTGCCGCTGGAACCGCGCGGGCCTGTTCGCATCACGACTCCGAATCAGGTGAAATTCGTGGCTAACCTCGATACCATCTCTGCAATCCTGCCGGATGGTCGATTATGGCTCGGACCGATTCTCTATAGCCAGGTTCCGAAAGTATCAGTTCCCAGCCTCATTCCGGATAGTTGCCATGGGCGATTCATCGGCGGCTCAAATTGGGTTGACGTGGCAGCCGACGAATTCGAAACGGTGGCCGTTCAGTCGGATGGAACGTTATGGGCTATTCCAACGGACGTGTCGCCGTTCGAGGCGAAAACTGGACTGGCCACAATGAGCAAAATCGGCGCTGACGATGATTGGTTGCACGTCGCCAGCGAACAGAATGGTTTTCTGGCCCTGAAGACGGATGGAAGCCTGTGGTCCTGGGGAACACATTCCTTCGATTGGGATCGCCGGGGCAAGACCGCGTTGCCAAAGAAAATAAGCCGCGACCTTGCTTCGATTCCGGTTCGCGTGAGCAATGAAACGAACTGGACGGAGCTCTTCTCGCAACGTCCTCTTGTTTATGCGAGGAATAAAAACGGCGATGACTGGATTTTGGCAGGCAACCAGATGATTCAGGAAACCGATTTGGATAGCCAATGGTCGAGTCTGCAATTCAACGACGACCTATCTTATGCAGAAGTTAAAACAAACGGCACGCTTTGGTATATAAACCGCGAATCCATGGCTCAAGAGATTGCGCCAAGGCAAGGACGCTTCGTAAGGTGGGCGCACCCTGATAAGGAACAGTTGGGAGTTGCCTGGCAGTGGAAGACGGCCGAATTCGGCCCGCTAAATGGCATTCAATCAATCGTAGCGATTCGGAGCGACGGGACTCTCTGGCAATTTCCGATTATGTGGACCTTCACCCGAAATCAGATGGTCGAACCGATGCGGATTGGAAACCGTTCAGATTGGATCACTTTGGCGCGAGGTTTCGCCCTCGCCGCAGATGGCAGTATCTGGGTCTGGGACCCAGAGCGAAGCGACCATGTCTGGCTTGCCCCATCGCGCAGGCCAATTCGATTGGGAAATATTTTTGAGGAACGGGAAGCGGAGATTGCTAGATCTTCTTCTGAATAAGCCATACGTGCCCGGCCGGGTCAGTCACTGTCCCTTGCCGATAGCCATAATCGTAATCCTTCACCGGATTTGTCTCATGGCCGCCAACCGCAACCGCTTTCTTCATCGTTGCCGCCGGGTCGGGAACAAAAAGACCAATCGCCGACGTTGTCCCCTTCAAAGTTTCCGGACTCATTTCCGTTGTACCGGGCATCTCTTCGTGCACATGAAACAACGCGCCATCAATCGACATTTCGGCGACGTGGACGCTGCCGTCGGAATTGCTGAAGCGACGCAACTCAACTGCGCCAAAGGCTGCCTTGCAGAACTCAAGTTCCACCAGGACATTTCGGACAGTAAGATGCGGAGCGAAAAATGTGGGGCCAGTAGCTACTGATTCCTCTTTCATATCGCCAGACTACGGAAACAGGAAATGAAGGCAAGTGGGTAGTGGGTTGCTTTGAACGGAGCGCGGCTGTGTCGGAGACTCCCGAAAGCTTTCGGGACAGCAGCGAGCCAACACGGCGCTAAGGTCCGGAGGACCGTGATCCATGTAGTACAACGGACCAAAATATATTTCCATTGCCAGTGGCGCTGCCACCTCCGGAGAAGCGACATATTCGGGCATCGCAAACATGTACACACAAAATTATATCTCTTCAAATTCATTGGCGATTGACGGTCGGAATATCCCGCTCCTATGGAGCTTTCCCTGGCAGCCATTTCACCGAAAACAGCGAAGAACCTTACAGATAATCGTTCATCGTAATTCCACGCTTTGCTCAATGATCACACCAGCTTTCTTCATCTCCTCCACGGCATTCTTTACATCATCCGGCTTCAAATTGACTCCGCGACTGGCGTCCTCAATCAAATGTGTTTTAAAAGCCGCCTCGATGGCATCCAGTGCCGTGAATTTCACGCAATAATCCGTCGCCAGGCCGCAAACATAAACTTCGGTCACTCCCCAGTCTTCAACCATTCGGCCATGCCAGTCGCACGCCGATGCCCGTTGTCAAAAAATCCGCTGTAGCTGTCGATGCCCGGGTCTGTACCTTTTTGAAATATCTTAGCGATCCGCCCGTGCTCCAAGCCCGGCGCCAGTTCGGCTCCCACTGTTCCCTGCACACAATGAACCGGCCACAGCGTTTGCGGCAGACCATTGAGATCAATCTGCTCGAACGGCTTTTTCCTCGGATGATTCGCCGCAAAACTGCCATGATTGGCCGGATGCCAATCCTGCGTGGCCACGACCAGTGGAAAGAGCGGTTGCAACCGGTTAACCACCGGGATGATTTCATCGCCATGCGGCACGGCCAGCGCGCCGCCGGGCAGGAAGTCGTTTTGGATGTCAACGAGGATTAAGACATTCATAATTCCTCAAATTTCAAAATTGAACCCTCGTTTCTTCAGTTTCTCGTATTTGTCCGCATCGAAACTGAATAACTGCGCCGGGCGATGACGCCCGGTCATTTGGGCATTCGTGAGCGGAATCAAAAGGCCGAAACCCAGGACTTTCTTCCGGAAATTTCGTTTGTCCAGTTCGGTTTCGAGTACAGCTTCGTACAGATGCTGCAATTGCGAGAGCGTGAACCGGGGCGGCAGGAGTTCGAATCCAATTGGTTCATAGCGAACCTTGCCTTTCAACCGCGCCTGTGCCGTTGCCAGGATGTTCGCGTGGTCGAAGGCTAACGCGGGCACTTTGGAAACCGGGAACCATTCCGCATTCGCGGCGTCCGTGGCAGCTTTGGCGCGATGATCGGATAGCTTGACCAGAGCGTAATAGGCGACGCTAACGACGCGCTCACGCGGGTCACGGTTCACCGCGCCAAAGGTATAAAGCTGTTCCAGGAAGATGTCTTTTAAACCCGTTTCCTCCGTCAGTTCGCGCCGCGCGGCGTCATCAATTGTTTCATCCACGCGCACGAAGCCGCCCGGTAATGCCCATCGTCCTTTGAACGGACCCTGCCCGCGTTCGATCAGCAGGACCTTCAGTTCGGATTCGTCGAAGCCGAAGACAACGCAATCAACGGTCAGAGCGGGACGGGGATATTTGTATGTGTGTGGCATAAATCATTTAAATTCCGCGATTACCTCAATTAGCCCGACGTTGTTGCGATTCATTTCCGCCAAATCTTCAGCGGGAATCCAAAGCTCCTGATGAATCGCGCATCCGACTTTCTGCGACGGATACTTTGCCAAAAAGTCCTTCCGCACGGCAAAACGCGTTACGTAACCGGCGCCGATGTCCCTGACATTCCAGCCTCGTGCAATCTGCCGGGCATATTCCTCATTCAGAACCGGATAAGAAATCGGCTGTCGCGGCAACCGTGGCGGAAACTCGCGATAGCCGCTGGAGGCTATCAGCGCCAACTCTTTCGGTCCAACTGGACGATATAACGTTGTGGTCTCCGTGTTCATTTTTCAAGGTATGATAGTGTTTTACAAACACTATATCAAGCGCTGGATCAACAGAGAACAAATATTGGATGCTTTCTGTCGTCCCTGACGGGACTTGTTTTCCTTTCGACGCGTACCCAGCCATAAATGGCTGGGCTATTTTCGCTGGTCAGATCACAAATACAATGGTGAACCGGTCATATCGCGCACCATCGCGTAAATCGCAAATCGTAAATCGTAAATTCGCACCCAACGGGTTGAACCTCCCCTTGGCTATAAACCGAATAATTGCTGTTGACACATTGCGGCAATTACCGTATTTTCTGAATAGACAGAAATACTAGAAATATGCAGGCACTTACGCCAGTTCAACAGAAGTTCATCCTTCATTGGGGTGAAATGGGGACGCGCTGGGGTATTAACCGCACTGTGGCACAAATCCACGCCCTGCTGTTTATTTCGCCCAAACCGCTGAATGCCGACGACCTCGTGGAGACCCTGGGCGTGGCGCGTTCCAACGTCAGCACAAGCCTCAAGGAACTTCAAAGCTGGGGCATCGTCAAAATGGTCCATATCCTGGGTGATAAGCGCGACCATTTCGAATCCATGAAGGATGTCTGGGAATTGTTTCGGGTCGTTCTGAACGAACGCAAACGCCGTGAAATCGATCCGACAATTCAAATGCTGGACGAATGCATTGCCGAAGCGGAAAAGAATCCGGGCGCGGACGCCTACACCGAACAGCGCCTGCGCGACCTGCGCGAGTTTTTTGGCACGACCTCAGCCTGGTATGGCCAAATTAGCCAGTTGCCGGCCGCGGCCATCGTCAAATTTCTGAAACTCGGCGATAAAGCCTTGAAAATGTTTCGGTTAGGGAAATAAAAAATTTTGAGAATGAATTTCTGTGGATACTGAAATTACAGAATACGCGAAAGAGCATGCCTGCATTTTTTACGATGCCGAATGCCGGTATTGCACGGCCCTTGCCCGTCGATTTCAGCCTTTATTGGCCAGCCGGCATATCGCGCTGTTGCCGCTTCAAACGCCTGCCGTGGCGGAACGGCTTCATTTGTCGAAATCGGAATTGCTTAAAGAAATGCGGGTTTTGAGGCCAAACGGCGCTTCTTTTGGTGGAGCGGATGCCCTCCTCGAAATCGCCCGCGATTTTTGGTGGGCATGGCCGCTTCGACAATTGGGTCGTGTCCCGGCAATAAGGAACATTCTCCGCGCGGGCTACCGATGGATTGCGCGCAATCGGAGCTGCGTCGACGGAACCTGCGAGATCAGAGACCGCGAAGCCAAAAGAAAATTCCGAACTATTGATTTTCTTCCTCTTTTGGTTTTGCCGTTAATTGCGTTATTTCTAAAAGCCTGCGTTGCTCCCTGGGTCTTTATGTGGGCGATGGCCTTTGCCCTGTACTTTGGCTTTAAATGGTTCACTTATCGGCAAGCTGTTTGCCGCGGCCTTAGTCCAAAGCCCGGTCGAACCGTAGCGTACCTCCTGGCATGGCCGGGAATGGATGCAGCGGATTTTTTGGATACACAAAAAGTCCCGGCAAAACCCAAAACGACCGAATGGCTCTTTGGCATAGGGAAAATGAGCGGCGGCGCGGTTGTCGTTTGGCTTTTGGCGCGATTGCTGTTTCCAGCATGCCCAATATTGGCCGGCTGGATCGGAATGGTCGGCGTCGTTTTTATCCTCCATTTTGGGTCGTTTCACCTTCTGTCACTGTTCTGGCAACAGAGAGGAATCGCGGCCACGCCAGTAATGCAAAATCCGCACCTGGCAACCTCGCTAGCGGAATTTTGGGGCAGGCGCTGGAATACCGCTCTCAATGAATTGGCGTTCCGATTTGCCTATCGTCCACTTCGGCAGATGACTACGCCAGCAACTGCGATGTTGCTGGTTTTCGGGTTGTCGGGCTTGATTCATGATCTACTGATTTCGTTGCCCGCCGGCGGCGGTTACGGCTTACCGACGCTCTATTTTTTGATTCAAGGTCTGGGGACAATCACCGAGCGCAGCCGTTTTGGGCATCGCATTGGCCTGGGCCGCGGTGCGCGTGGATGGTTTTTCACTCTATTGGTTACCGTCGCTCCTGTTTTCTGGCTGTTCCATCCGCAATTCATTCGAAACGTCATCCTGCCGATGCTTTACGCCATCGGCGCAACCTGAAAGCTAAAATGAATACACATACACTGACTCTGCTTCTCGAACTGGCTGGCATCATGCATCTCGGTTTGGTATGCGCCGGCGCCCTCATGCCGCAAGCCGTTAATTTACGCGCAGAAATCGCCATACTGCCGTCGTTCATCCAGCGATTGTTTTGGGTGTACTACGCCTTCATTGGTCTTTGTCTGATAAGCTTTGGGCTAATCACCGTAACGTTCGCCGGGACCCTGGCGGCAGGCAGCAATCTGGCCCGCGCCGTTTGCGCGTTCCTCGCCGTGTTCTGGACGGTCCGATTGTTCGTCGCGACGTTCATCTTCGACCTGCGCCCTTATTTAACGAACCGGTTTCGACAACTTGGCTACCAAGCCACGAACATCGTCTTCATCTATTTGCCGATCATCTATGCGTGGGCGGCCCTGAAGGGAGGCGCAAAATGAAAGCGATGATTCCCACCATGCATGGAATCATAGACCGGCGAGTCCTGGTGAACTTCAAGGTCCAACCGGACGTCATACGTAAACGGTTGCCCCCATATTTTCAGCCAAAGCTCGCCAAGGGCTGGGCTATGGCCGGCGTTTGCCTCATCCGATTGAAAGATATTCGGCCAAACTGCTTTCCCCTGCCCTATGGTATCACGTCAGAAAACGCGGCCCATCGCATCGCCGTCGAATGGACCGAGAATGGCCGAATGCGCGAAGGAGTATTTATTCCGCGCCGCGATACATCGTCTTCGGTTCAGGCTCTGGCCGGCGGCCGCATATTTCCCGGCCTGAATCATCTTGCCGATTTCGACACTGAGGAAGACGAAAACCATTTCCAATTGAAAATGGATTCTCGTGACGGCTCGGCGTTCGTGCAGGTAATCGCCCATCGAACCACCCACATGGCGCCCGGGTCCATCTTTACCTCGCTCGATGAAGCGTCGAATTTTTTCGCCCGCGGTTCAATAGGCTACTCGGCGACCCGCAATCCGAACTGCTGTGACGGCATTGAGCTTTTGACTTCGCACTGGCACGTCGAACCGCTCGACGTTCAATTCATCCGTTCCAGTTTCTTCAATGATCCTAATCAGTTTCCACAGGGAACAATTCACTTCGATTGCGCCCTCTTGATGCGAAACATCGAGCACGAATGGCATGTGCTCCCAAACATGATACGAACATGAAGAGAATCGTTATTGCCGGAGGTTCAGGATTTCTGGGCCGCGCGCTGGCCTCACATTTCCACAAGCGCGGTTGCGCGATCACGATTCTCACTCGGTTTCCTGAATCAGCGGACCCTGCAGCTCGCGGAATCGGTTGGGATGCGAGTACGATTGGCGATTGGGTGAGTGAATTGGAAGGCGCCGCCGCCGTGATCAATCTCGCGGGACGGTCAGTGAATTGCCGTTACAACAAACAGAATCGAGAACTCATCCTGGAATCGCGCATCCTCTCCACACGCATCCTCGGCAAGGCCATCGCACGCTGCAAATCACCACCAGCGGTTTGGCTGAACGCCAGTACAGCCACCATTTACAAACATACCTTTGGTCCTGGCTGGGATGAGTCCGGCCGGATCGAAAGCACACCTGAGGCACGCGATGAATTCTCCATCGAAGTGGCGATCGCCTGGGAACGCGCTTTTAATGAAGCTCAAACTCCCTCCACACGAAAAATCGCCATGAGGACCGCAATGGTTCTCGGACGGGATAAAAACAGCGTCTTCCCGATGCTCAGGCGGCTCACACAATTAGGCCTTGGCGGGAAAATGGGACACGGCCGACAGTTTGTCTCATGGATCCATGAGCAGGATTTTTGCAGGTCTGTTGAGTGGCTCATCGCGAACGAACGTTTTAGCGGCGTAGTGAATATTGCCGCCCCTAATCCCGTTTCAAACGCGGAAATGATGAAGATATTTCGTGAGACTTTTAGAATTCCGATTGGTTTGCCCGCGGCCAAATGGATGTTGGAAATTGGCGCATTCGTTCTCCGAACCGAAACAGAACTGATTATCAAAAGCCGTCGTGTTTTTCCACTCAGGCTGGTTGAATCGGGATTCACATTTTGCTTTCCACTGCTTGGTACTGCCCTTGAAGAAATATCGAAAGGAGGCCGGCCATGAACCGCCAAAACCGCCGCAAGGTCCTGGAGTGCGGTGGCTGTGACACCGCTTTGGAACGCTGTAGCCTATTCTCCGTCAAATTCGGATGGAAAAATCAATTGTTGTTTGAAAGCGGTGTCGCGCTTTGCTTGCCACCGCACTCCAGGACGCAAGCGCGGAATCGAAATTCATGGGCGCGAGGCACGGGACGAGCCGTCCCCACCCTGATCCATGCGCCCGGTCCCTACTAAGAAAATCATGAATGCTACACTTCAATCGCATTTCACATTCCTGCCAAGCTCGAAGGCGCGTCAGCGCATGCTCTCACAATGCGGCGAACCATTATTCCTCGCTGGCTGGCATGATGCATTAATGATTCATTTCGAAGTCGACGCAAAAGCGCTTCAGCGTGACATGCCGTTTGAACTCGATCTTTGGAACGGCCGGGCCTTCGTCAGTCTTGTGGCATTTACGATGCGGAATATGAAACCGCGAGTCGGCGGCAAACTCACCGCACTGCTGTTTCGGCCTATTGCCACTCACGATTTTCTCAATGTTCGGACCTACGTTCGGCACGGCAATGAGTACGGAATTCATTTTATCGCCGAATGGCTCACAAACCGCCTCGCTGTGATGCTCGGCCCGTCGACGTTTGGGTTGCCGTATCATTATGGCCGGATTTCGTACCATCGTGATTTAGAGAACGGCATAATCACCGGCAGTGTCGCAGATGCCGAAAGTCGCACGGCCCTCAAATTCGAAACCGCCTTCTCTGATTCCGCCCCGTTTCAACCCTGCGCCATCGGCTCGCTGGACGAATGGCTGATGGAGCGGTACATCGCGTTCAACGCAGCCCGCGGCGTTCGGCGTTTCTTCCGCGTATGGCATCCGCCGTGGCCACAGCGGCCGGCCCAGGCCGTGATCGAGGAAATGTCGTTGCTAACAAAGAACTGGCCATGGTTCCAATCGGCACGGTTGGCGGTTGCAAATTTTTCGCCAGGGTTCGACACGGTTTGGATGGGACGGCCGAAATCGGTCGAGTTATTAATTAGTGAATTATGAATCAGCGAATGAAGAAAAGACAAACATCTGCACTGCGAACTCAAGGTTCGTCGCCACTTTCCCACTCGCTGATTGATTCATATTGTTGTTCATAGCACTTACTGGGCTTTAATTCACTGATTCATAATTCACTAACTCACAACTTGGGAGAACGCCTCATCCAAAGCGGCCAACGTGAACTCCGCGTCCGCCTGCGTAATGCACATCGGCGGCGCGAAACGGATTGTCTGGCCCCACAGGCCGCCCTTGCCGATCAGCAACCCCAGCTCGCGCGCATTTTCCAGAACCTGCGCGCATTCGGCTGAAGCGGGTGCTTTCGTCGCGCGGTCCTTCACCATCTCGATGCCCAGCATCAATCCCTTGCCCCGCACGTCGCCGATGATTTTGTGTTTCTCTTTCAGTTTGTTCAAACCCGCCAGAATGAAGTTGCCCAGTTTCAGCGCGTTCGCCTGGAGATTTTCCTTTTCGATGACTTCGAGGACCGCTTTGCCCATCGCGCTGACGACGGGATTTCCGCCGAACGTGTTGAAATGAATTTTGCCGACGAGCGATTGCGCGATTTTCGGCGTCGTCACGACCGCCGCGAGCGGGCAACCGTTGCCAATGCCCTTGGCCATCGTGACGATGTCGGGAATCACGCCCTGCGTTTCAAATCCCCAGAAATGCGTGCCGGTGCGGCCAAAGCCGGTTTGCACTTCATCGGCGATGCACACGCCGCCGGCGGCGCGGACGTATTCGTAGGTCTGTTTCAAATAACCTTGCGGAAATTCCACGAAACCGCCCACGCCCTGGATGGATTCGGCGATGAACGCGGCAACTTTCCCAGGCGTGGCGTAATCAATCATATCTTTGACATCGTCGGCGTATTTTTTCCCGGCGTCCGGCATCGTCGTAACCAAATGGTCCGCGATACGGATACGGCGCGAGCGCGTGATGCACGCCGAAACTGTGCGGCACGTTGTATTTCCAGGTGCTGTGCGCCGTCATGCCCATGCCCGAGGCGTTGCCGCCGTGATAACGCGTTGCGCAGGGCGATCACGATCGTAATTGCCGCGTGTAAGCGCGCGCCATGAGCAACGCCAGATCGTTCGCCTCCGAACCGGAATTGACGAAATAACACACCTTCAAATCGCCCGGCATTTTTGACGCGAGCTTTTCCGCGTAAAGCGCCACGTTCGGCTGCAGATAAATCGTCGTCGAATGCTGCAGCGTTTCGTTCTGCTTGTCTGCCGCGGCGACGACATGCGGATGGCAATGCCCCACGCTGACCGTCACAATGCCGCCCAGGCCGTCCAGATAGCGCTTGCCCGTTTCGTCCCAGATATATTGCATCGAGCCCTCCACCAGCATGATCGGATTTTTGTAGTAGAGAAAAATTCCGGGGTTCATGAACTGCCTGCGCAACGCGAGAACTTCGGCGGCGCTGGGCCCGGTATATTTTTTGGGCTGATGATTGCACGGCGGCAACGGGATGTTTTTCATGGCGGGAAGCGTAGCTGTTTCCCCGCAATTTTCATGCAAAATCGCGCTGACCTCGATCTCATGGCGCAAGAAAACGCCAGTTGACCCGGCAATTCCAACTTTCTACAAAGCGGTAATCAGAAGGCTTCTGTCACAAGTTGTTAACGATGTGTTAATGATGCGTTAACCATTTGTTAACCTTTAAGTCGTTGATTTTCAATCATGTAACCGATGTTAACGATTTTTCAACCTCATCATCAGGATTGTCCCTCTTACCCCCTCGGTAATATCTTTCTCAGCACCAGGTAAACCACAAACGCCACGCCGAAACCAATGAACCACGCGTAATTGTAAAGTCGCGCGAGAAAAGCCGGAACGCTCGATCCGCTCAACAGGTTCACATTCACCAAAAATCCCGGCAAGCTCGGCAACGCGCCGGCCGTAAATGAAACTAGAGCCACAATGCTAAAACCGTTCATGAAACGGTACTCCCCGTCCGGGTTATAAAGGCCGCTGACATTGAGTTTGGTCCGGCGATAAACAAAATAATCCGCAATCAAAATTCCGCCAATCGGCCCCAGCAGTGCGCTATAAGCAACGAGCCAGGTAAATATATATCCGTGTGGATCAGCAACGAACTTCCACGGCATCATCAGCACCCCTATGACACCCGTAATCAACCCGCCCTGTCCTAAACGAAATTTTCTTTGGCGCCAGATGCGCAAAATCGTTCGCGGGTGAAACGACATTCGCGGCGATATTCGTCGCCAGCGTGGCGATGCACAAGCGCGAGCATCGCGATGATCAATACCAGGGGGTTTTCAAAGCGTGTCAGCACATCCACGGGATTCCAAATCATCTGGCCAAAAATGATGGCAGTTGCCGAAGTGACCGCCACGCCGATAAACGAATACAGCGCCATTGTGAGCGGCAGGCCGAGGGTTTGGCCTATCATTTGATCACGTTGCGACTTCGCATAGCGCGAAAAATCGGGAATGTTCAGCGAAAGCGTGGCCCAAAATCCCACCATGCCGGTGAGCGCTGGAAAGAAAAAGTTCAGGAATTGCCCCGCTTTTGGCTGCCCGGCTGCAAATGCGGATGGCTGTGATAGAATAGGCCCAAACCCTCCGGCCCTTTTGTAAGCCCATCCCAAAAGCAGCAGCCCCAGCCCAATGAGCAACGGCGCCTTGATATTTAACAGCCACCGAATCGTTTCGATGCCCCGCCAAACCACAGCCATATTGATGCCCCAGAACAATAGGAAGCAGAGGAAATGAGGAAATGTGATTCCAAACCAATTTGTCGCGGGCGCCGTATTCCATTTGAAGAGAGTGGCCCCAATTTTGTAAATGGCGTCGCCGCCAATCCAGGCCTGAATGCCGAACCATCCGCACGCCACCAGCGCCCGCAGAATCGCCGGCACATTCGCGCCCATGGTGCCAAAGGACGCCCGGCAATAGACTGGAAATGGAATCCCGTAACGCGTTCCGGCATGGGCATTAAGGATCATCGGCACGAGCACCACCAAATTTCCCAGGAAAACCGTCAGAACGGCCTGCCACCAGTTCATCCCGCCCCCAATAAGCGATGACGCCAGCATGTAGGTGGGAATACAGGCGGACATGGAAACCCATAGCGCAGCGAAACTTAGCGCTCCCCAGCGGCGCCGCTCCATCGGCACAGGCGCGAGATCCGCATTAAACAAGCGGCTTTGCTCGATGTCCACCTGGACGTCGGGGGCGTTCGCGGCCAGGTTGGAGCGGGCAGCATTCATGGCTCTGAAGCATCCTAATCCCCATCCTAATCCACAAGCTGAATTTTGCTGCTTGACGAAATCTGGATAAAAACTTATTTTTATACAAGAACGGTAAAGTCTGCTGGTCCAGCCAGCGCGCGAAAGTCGGAGATACCCATCTTCCGGCTTTTTTATTCTTCGTGTGCTGGCACGGCGGACGCCAGATAAATATGAACGCAGATTTTTTAGCGGTTCTGGAATTTTGGGAGCGCGAAAAGGGCATCAGCCGTGATGTCCTGGTCGGTGCTGTCCAGGATGCAATGCTGTCCGCGGCCAAGAAGGCCGTGGGCCCGGCCCGCGAACTGCGTGTGGCCATCGACCCCAAGAACGGGGATATCAAGGCATTCGCCAAATTGATCGTCACCGAAAAACCCATATCCAAGCACGACCAGATTTCCGTTTTCGACGCGCGCCGTATCAAGGCCGACGCGATCGTGGGAGATGAAGTGGAAAAGGAAGTCACGCCGCAGGGCTTCGGACGTATTGCTTCCCAATACGCCAAGCAGGCGCTGATGCAAAAAATCCGGCAGGCTGAAAAGTCGTTGATTTTCACCGAGTTCAAGGACCGCGTCGGCGACATCGTCAGCGGCAGTGTCCGGCGCTTTGACCGTTCAGACGTGATTTTGGATTTGGGCAAGTATGAGGCGCTGCTCCCGAACCGCGAACGCGTGCCCACCGAGGAATACCAGGTTGGCGAACGCATCCGCTGCTACGTCAAAGCGGTTGAAGAAGGCGCGCATGGGCCGGAAATTATCTTGTCCCGCGCCGACCCGCGTTTTATAATCAAGCTCTTTCAAGTGGAGGTATCCGAAATAAGCGACGGGACTATCGAGATCAAAGGCATCGCGCGGGAGCCCGGTTTTCGGACAAAAATGGCGGTCTATTCACGGGACCCAAAAGTGGACCCGGTAGGTGCCTGCGTGGGCATGCGCGGCCAGCGAGTCAAAAATATTGTACGCGAATTGAACAATGAAAAGGTGGACGTCATTCCGTGGTCCTCGGACATACGCGCGTTTGTGACCAAGGCCCTTGAGCCGGCCAAGTTGAAGAGCATTGAAGTGGACGAAAAGAGGAAAAGGCTGAGCATTTTGGTCGCTGAAGACCAGCTGTCGCTGGCGATCGGCAAGCGCGGACAAAACGCGCGGCTGACCTCCAAGCTAACGGGCTGGGAAGTGGACATTGACGCGGAAGAAGTTGTAACGAAAGGTTTTGAGGAAAAGGTGGCCGAAGCCATCCAGGCGCTGGCGGCCATTCCCGGCCTGACGCGGGAACAGGCCGACGCACTGGTCCATGCCGGACTGACGCGGCTCGAAGATTTATTGTCCGCCGACGAGAGCGATTTGAGCAGTATTCCGCAAATCGGGGATAAAGCGGCGGAAGTTTTGATAGCGGCGCGCGGGGAAGCGCAGCGCCGGAAAATTGAGCTGGGCGGCGACAATACAGCCGCGGCCGCAGCCGGATGATTTTATGAAGCCCGCCGGAACAAAACGTGTTTCTGCGATTTAGCCCATGACGGCCAATTGCACATTCCGGCTGGCGGCAGAGAAAAATTTATATGCCCGTTCGTATTTACGACATTGCCAAGAAGTATGGCCTCGAGAACAAACAAATTCTCGAGAAGGCCAAAGCTTTGGGCATTGCCGCCGCAAAAGTTCCTTCCAGTTCTCTCGATAAAATCTCCGCCGGATGGCTCGAAGAAGAACTCGTCAAACAGTATCCTGAGCTCGCCTCAAAAGTTGCTCACCCGCCCGTCCCTGAAAGACCCCGGCCGGCGCCCGTGGACGAAGAGATTAAGATCATAAGCGAGCCACCCCCGCCTCCGCCTCCTCCGCCCGCGCCAGTGGCAGTGCCGGCGCCTCCCGCGCCCGCGCCGATCGCCCCGGAAGTAAAGGCTGAGCCGGCACCAGCGCCACCGGCAGCCCCGGCCCCGGTTCCCGAAAAACCGAAGCCGGTGACCCCGCCCCCGCCCAAGCCAGCGCCGAAAGTGGGTGAGAAAGTGGGATTTATTCAATTGCCGACCCGCCCCCAGCAACCTCCACGCGGAGACAGAGACAGGGGCGGCGCGGGCAAAATGCCTCCGCATCGCCCGGGTGCGCCGCCTCCACGGCGCGAGGAACCGCGCGACAGGGACGGCCAACGTGACGGACGCCCCCAACCTGGCCGTGAAGCGGCCAAAATGGCCGCTCCGGCGGCTCCCAAATTCACTGTTCCCGAAACCGGCGAGATCATCACCATCAAGCCGCCCATTGTCGTTCGGGACCTCGCCAACGCGTTGAAGCAAAAGCCCTTTATCATTATCGGGGACTTAATGAAGCTGGGTGTCTTCGCGACGGTCAACCAGGCGATCGATGAGAAGATCGCGCGGCAAATCTGCGCCAAGTACGGCTTCCGGTTCGAAGTGGAAAAACGCGAGCGCGGCGCGGGGGTCGTCCACGCCACCGAGAAAAAAGTCGAATTGGATTTTGAGGACAAGCCGGAGGAGCTCAAGCCGCGCGCGCCGGTAGTCACGATTATGGGTCACGTTGACCACGGCAAGACGACGCTGCTGGACGTTATCCGCAAGACGAACGTCGCCGCCGGCGAAGCCGGCGGTATTACGCAGCACATAGGAGCCTACACGATTTCCGTGCCGCATCCTGAGCGCAAGAACGAGCTGGCGCAAATCACGTTTCTGGACACACCCGGTCATGCCGCCTTCAGCTCCATGCGCGCCCGCGGCGCGAATGTGACAGACGTTGTCGTGTTGGTCGTGGCGGCAAATGACGGCGTCATGCCCCAATCGATCGAAGCGTTAAACCATGCCAGGGCGGCGAAAGTGCCCATCCTGGTAGCCGTCAACAAAATAGACCATCCTAACGCCACACCTTTAAAAGTGCGCCAGCAATTGCAGGACAAAGGCCTGGTTCCGGATGACTGGGGTGGCGACACCATTTTTGTGGATGTTTCCGCCCTAACCCGGCAAGGCATCGACAAGCTGCTGGAAATGGTTTTGCTCCAGGCGGATTTGCTCGAACTGAAGGCCAATCCAAATCGTCGCGCAAAAGGCAACGTCATCGAGTCGGGCGTCGAACCGGGCGGTCCGACGGCCACTGTCCTGGTGCGCAAGGGCACTCTCCACGTGGGCGACATCCTGCTGTGCGGCCAATTCTATGGGCGTGTCCGCGCCCTTATCAATGAGGAGAACCAACGGCTCAAGGAAGCCGGGCCGTCTGTGGCGGTGAAAGTACTTGGTTTGAACGGCGTGCCGGATGCGGGCCTTGAATTTTCCGTTGTTGAAGACGAAAAAGCAGCGCGCGAACTCGCGGAGAAACGCGAGTTCGAAGCCCGAATTGAAAGCCAGGAAGACCGCAAGGTGACGCTGGAGAATCTATTCGCCACGCTCCAGGCTGCGCAAAGCAAGGTCCTTAAGGTCGTTGTTAAGGCGGACACGCAAGGCTCTGTCGAGGCAATCGTAGACGCCCTCAAGAAAATCGAATCGGACAAAGTTTCCCTCGAGGTCATCCATAGCGACGTGGGCGCAATCACCGAAAACGACGTGGCACTGGCCTCAGCGTCAAACGGCATTATTTTGGGCTTTCACACGCGCGTGGACAGCACGGCCGCTGAAAAGGCGAAACGGGAAGGTGTGCAGATCAAGTTGTACGCCATTATTTATGAATTAATTGACCAGGTGAAAGAGGCCATGGCAGGTCTTCTGGAACCGGACACCAGGGAAACGGTCATCGGCTCGGCGGAAGTCCGGAAAGTTTTTGAATTGTCAAAGGGCGCGCCCGTAGCCGGTTGCATGGTCTCCAGCGGCCGCATTGTCCGCGGCAAAGTTCGTGTGCGCCGCCGCAAAGACGTCATTTACGAGGGCGTCACCCAATCGCTCCGACGCTTCCAGGATGAGGTCAACGAAGTCCGGGCCGGGAATGGAATGCGGAATTCGGATCGAAGGATTTCGGTGAGTTCCAGGTCGGAGACGCGATTGAATGTTACACTATTGAGAAAGTTGCCGCGAAGTTATGAAAACGGTTTATGGACTGTGGAATGGCCGATCCTGGAAACCGGCCTGGCCGCGCATTCAAAAATCCATCAATCCAATAACCCATCGTTTGAGTTATGTCCAACCTTCGACACGAGCGCGTCCGCGAGTTATTGAAGCGGGAAATCGGCGAAGCTATTCGCCGTGAATTCCACGTCAACGAAGCCGGCCTCATTTCCGTCAATGACGTAGACGTAGCCGGTGATTTGAAATCAGCCATGGTTTTTATCAGCATTTTCGGAAACGCAGCCCAGCAAAAGCGCGGGCTTCAACTGCTCACCGAAAACCGGGTCCGTATCCAGGGACTTGTCGCGCGTTCGGTGGTGTTGAAATATACCCCAACGCTTAAATTCGTTTTTGATGATTCCCTCGTACGCGGAAACCGGGTTTTGCAAATCATCGAGGAATTGGAAAAGGCCCAATCATCAAAAGACCAGGATGAGAAATAATGACGGCCTATCCCAGAATCATTAACCGCGTCATCGAAACGATCCGCGCACACAAGACGTTTTGCGTGGTTGGGCACGTCCGCCCGGACGGCGATTGCGTCGGCTCACAACTGGCGCTGGCCATCGCCTTGCGCAATGAGGGCAAGCGCGTGAGTTGCTGGAATGAGGACGCTATTCCCCACAAATATCAATTTTTGGATCCGGACGGCCTGTTTGAAAGGCCGACAGCGGGCAAGAAATTTGACTGTGTCATCGCGACCGATTGCGCCAGTTTTCCCAGGCTCGGCACCGCCGGGAAATACTCGCTGGACCGTAAAGTGCTCATCAACATTGACCATCACGAAAGCAATCCGCGTTATGGTGACATCAACTGGGTGTCCGCGCGCGAACCCTCTTGCGGCGAATTAATCTTTCGCCTGCTCAAAGCGGCCCGCTGGCCAATTACCAAACCCATCGCCGACAATCTTTTTGCCGCGGTTTCCACGGACACCGGTTCGTTTCAATATCCCACGACCCGGCCCGGCACGTTTCACACTGGCGCCGAACTGGTCACCCGCGGGGCGGACCTGGCCAAAGTCTGCGATGAAGTCTATCAATCCTATCCCCTGTCGCGCGCCCGCCTCCTTCGCCATCTTTACAATAAATTCAAGCTGGCTGACAACGACCGGATCGCCTATCTCTGGCTCAAGAAAGCGGACTTCACGCGGACAGGGGCTGAAAGCAATGATACAGAAGGACTCATTGACCATATTCGCGCGATCAAACCCGTGGTCGTGGCTTGCGTGTTTGAGGAAATCGAGCCGGAGTTGACGCGCCTTAGTTTGCGCTCGAAAAGTCCGAGGGTGAATGTGAACGAAATCGCGGCGCTATTCGGCGGAGGCGGCCATCTGGCCGCGGCTGGCGCGCGCATTCCCGGCAAACCGCTGGCCGTTCAACGCCAGGTCATTGCGGCCGTCAAACGCGCACTGGTCCTGGCGAAATAGCTGGATTATCAAACCGACGGACCAGAACGTTGCCTCCAGCCGCGGTCGCAGCTTGATTTGAAGTGGCCGCCTGTGGCTTAATAGGGTCCGGTGAACATCGTTGGCATTATTCCCGCGCGTTACGCTTCGACACGGTTTCCCGGCAAGCCCCTAGCCCTCATAGCGGGCAAATCGCTCATCCAGCGGGTCGTCGAACAATGTAAAAAGGCAAAATCGCTTTCGGAAGTCGTTGTCGCCACGGACGATGAGCGCATTTTTAACGCGGCCAGGCAATTCGCTCGTGTCGAAATGACCTCAACAAACCATCCCAGCGGCTCGGACCGTATCGCCGAGGCAGCAGGTAAAATTGAGTGCGACGCCATAGTGAACATTCAAGGAGACGAACCAATGATTGAGCCCGCGGTGATTGACCTGGTGGCAGGAGCGCTGGGAAATTGCGAAATGTCGACGGCGGCCACGCGAATCAAGGACGCAGGTGATTTAATGAATCCAAACGTGGTGAAAACGATTGTCAACGCCGCCGGCCACGCCTTATACTTTTCCAGGCGCACGATCCCGTATCTGCGCGAGGCCGCCAGTAGTTCGACCAGCGAACAGTTGGCGGCGTTTCCGTTTTTGAAACACCTTGGCATTTACGGTTACCGGAGGGAGACGTTATTGCGGCTGGTCAAGTACCCTGTGTCGCCCCTGGAGAATGCGGAAAAACTCGAGCAATTACGGGCGCTCGAAAATGGGATTGAAATCGCGGTTGTGCGGGTCGATTACGATAGCGTGGGCGTGGACGCGCCCGAGGATGTCGCGAGAGTTGAAAAATTGCTTTAAATGAAATTTATATTTGTAACAGGCGGAGTGGTCAGTTCGTTGGGCAAAGGCCTAACGGCCGCCGCATTGGGCACGCTGCTCGAAAACCGCGGGCTGAAAGTAGCCCTTCAAAAGTTCGACCCCTACCTGAACGTGGACCCAGGTACGATGAACCCATACCAGCACGGCGAAGTATACGTGCTGGACGACGGCGCCGAGACAGACCTGGATTTGGGCCATTACGAACGCTTCACCAGCACCAAACTCACCCGCATGAACAACCTGACCAGCGGCCAGGTTTATCAGAACGTGCTCAACAACGAGCGCGAAGGAAAATATCTCGGCAAAACAGTGCAGGTGATTCCACACGTCACCGATGAAATTAAGAACCGAATCCATTTGCTGGCGGAAAAGACAAAGGCCGACGTGGTCATCACCGAAATCGGCGGCACAACCGGAGACATTGAGGGGCTGCCGTTTTTGGAAGCCATCCGGGAGTTTGCATTGGAAGTGGGTTACAACAACGCGATATTCCTGCACGTAACTTATGTGCCCTTTATCAAGGCCGCGGGAGAATTGAAGACCAAGCCCACGCAGCAATCAGTCGCCAAACTGCGCGAAATCGGTATTACCCCGCACGTGGTGATTTGCCGTTGTGAGAAGTCTTTGGACAAGGAACTGCGCCAAAAAATTTCCCTGTATTGCAACGTGCCTGTCGAGGCCGTAATTGAGGAAAAAGACGTGGACCATTCCATTTACGAGGTGCCGCTGATGCTTCAGCGCGAGCGCATGGACGACCTGGTCTGCCGGCTGCTCAATTTGCACACGCCCGCGGCGAACATGGGTCATTGGCAGGAAATCATTCGCAAGCTCATCGCGCCTCAACATCGCGTTCGGGTGGGCGTGGTCGGCAAATACATCGAGTTGCAGGACGCCTACAAATCCGTTTATGAAGCGGTCATTCACGGCGGCATTGCCAACGATTGCGGCGTGGAAATTGTGCAGGTGGACGCGGAGGAAATTGAAAAGGACGGCGCCGAAAAACGATTGAGCGCCCTCGGCGGCATTATCGTACCCGGCGGATTCGGCGAACGTGGTGTGGAAGGTAAAATCAAGGCGGCCCAGTATGCGCGCGAAAACAAAATCCCCTATCTGGGCCTGTGCCTTGGCATGCAAATCGCGACGATTGAGTTCGCGCGAAATGTTTTGAAATTGCCCAAAGCCCACTCAACCGAATTTGATGTCAACACGCCCAACCCCGTCATCGCCATGCTCGATGAACAAAAGCGCGTCACCAAAAAAGGCGGGACGATGCGCCTCGGCTCGCAGTCGTGCCAATTGATACTTGGGACGAAGGCGGCGGCGCTTTACGGCTCATTTGTCATTAATGAACGGCATCGCCACCGTTACGAATTCAACAACGCTTATCGGGAAAAATTTGAAAAGGGCGGCTTTATATTCAGCGGCAATTCACCCGATGGCAAACTCGTGGAAGTCATTGAAATCAAGGACCATCCCTTTTTCATCGCCAGCCAGTTTCATCCGGAATTCCTGAGCAAGCCGCACCAACCGCATCCGCTGTTCAAAGGCTTCATTGCCGCCGCCCACCAGAGCATTCACCACAAGCCGATTTGAGAATGCAAAAGGAAAAGGGAAAAACGAAAAAAGGGAGGCAATCGCCAACGGCTGACATGCCGAATGAGCATTCAACGGAGGTACGAATTATTTTGCCCCAAACGCCAGCTTTACATTTTGCTGATTATATTATCCCCAAATTCGCTGCATTTGATTTGCGTCGCACCTTCCATTAAACGCGCGAAATCGTAGGTCACGCGTTTGGAGGCAATCGCGCCATTTAGGCCTTTTAAAATCAAATCCGCGGCTTCAGTCCAGCCCATGTAACGCAGCATCATTTCGCCCGAAAGCACCACGCTGCCGGGATTGACCATGTCCTTATTGGCATATTTAGGCGCTGTGCCGTGCGTCGCCTCGAAGATAGCGTGGCCGGAAATGTAGTTGATGTTGCCGCCGGGAGCGATCCCAATGCCTCCCACCTGCGCCGCCAACGCATCGCTGAGATAATCGCCGTTTAAATTCAACGTCGCGATGACATCAAAATCGTCCGGGCGGGTAAGAACCTGCTGCAGCGTGATGTCAGCGATGCTGTCTTTGATGACAATGCCCGCGCCCGGCTTGCCGTCTGGAATCCTGCACCACGGTCCGCCGTCCAATTCCACCGCGCCATAGCGTTCCTTTACCAGCTTATAACCCCAGTCCCGAAAAGCCCCTTCGGTGAACTTCATGATGTTGCCTTTGTGAACGAGCGTAACGCTCTTGCGTTTGTTCGTGATGGCGTACTGCACCGCCGCGTGAATCAGCCGAATCGTGCCCAAATGACTTACGGGCTTAAACCCGATGCCCACTTCCACGATCGCCGGGTGTTGCGGCGCGCCAACGGCTTCCAATTGCTTTACCCATTCCGCACCAGCTTCTTTGGTTCCAAAGCGGATTTTTTTAAATTCTTTCGGAAAATTTTGGGCTAGAAAATCCAGGATCTTTTGCGCTTCGGGAGTACCGCCAGCGTATTCGATGCCCGCATAAATGTCCTCGGTATTCTCGCGGAAGATGACCATGTCCACCTTCTCCGGACGCTTCACTGGAGACGGCACTCCGGAGAAATACTGCACCGGGCGCAGGCAGACGTAGAGGTCGAGCATCTGCCGCAACGCAACATTGAGCGAACGAATGCCCCCGCCGACAGGCGTAGTGAGCGGACCTTTGATGCCGACCAGATATTCCTTAAACGCGTCAACCGTATCGTCCGGCAGCCAATTATTAAACCGTTTGAACGATTCCTCGCCGGCAAAGACCTCGAACCAGGAAATCCTGCGCTTGCCGCCATACGCCTTTTGGACAGCGGCGTCAAACACTCGCACACTCGCGGCCCAGATGTCCGGGCCCGTGCCGTCGCCGCGAATGAACGGGAGAATTGGATTGTCCGGCACATTGAGTTTGCCGGCCTCGATTAAAATTTTCCCGCCTGATGGCGGCACTATGTCTTTATAAGCCATGTTGCAAAATGATTAAAATTGACTCGCAAAATGAAACCGCCGCGAGCGTCAAAAATCAAGGAAAATTCTGGAGGCCCGCGCAAATTAGCGTCGTCCGTCGTACCACAAATGGCAGGCTTCACGACTGGTTAGAACGCGACGGTCTCTGAAAAGGCGTCCCAGCAGGCGAAAGTGCTCGCGCATCGTATAAAGATCAAGCTTTCGGGCTGAAGTGACCAGCGGATGGCGGTGGAGAATGATGACTTTTTTGCCGGATTCCTTGGCCGCCTTCCACAAACGCTTGCTCAATTCCAATTCTTCACCGGCGAATAGCTCCTGGCTGAAACCGCCGATCTTCCGGAAGGTGGCGGCTTCGCAAAAAATAAACGACCCGGCAAGCAACCGCCGCCAGCGGCTCGCAGTGTTCCAAAGCAGAGTAACCAACGTCGCGACGAAATAATTTTTGTCCAGGCGAACCGTCGCCCCGCCGGCAAGGCACCGGCCGGATTCGATGGCATCGGCGACGTCAGAGAACAATTCAGCGCCCGGATGCGAATCGGCGTCCACAAACACCAGCCAGTCGCCCGTGGCCGCTTCCGCACCACGGTTTCGTGCGCGGGCAATCTGGTTCACCGGCTCAAATACAACTGTTGCGCCGGCGGCGCGCGCGATTTCCGAAGTTCGGTCGGTGGAATTGTTGTCGCAAACGATGAGTTCGGTCGTCCAGCCACGTCGTACAAACACGGCCCCTGCGAGATTAATGCGATTGAGGGAATCGCCCAGCAATCGTTCTTCATTAAAGGCCGGGACAATGATGGAGACTTTCACCGGCAGATAATGTGCCTGAATCTGCGATTAAATCCAACTATTTGACGCTCAACGAAATCGCGAACGTTTTTCGCCTTAAAACGTCTAATGACAAACGCATTCGATTGCATGGCGCGGTAGCAGGAAGCTTTTAACGAATACCAAAGCTGGCGGCCTGGTTTTTAATCTTCCCGTAAAAAGGTTTTTATTTCAGCGCGACTTGAGCTATGTTTTCCGAATTCGTGTCATTGCCATGAGCCATTCAAAAATAACGACCATCACTTTGATTACATTGTTGGGTTTGACAGGGGCATTGCGCGCCAAAGCGGCGCCCGCTGTGCCCGTCACGCCTGGCGCCAACGACGGAAGCATCGCCTATATCACGGCGCGGCTGCTGGAGGAGTTTCATTATACCCAGCACCCGTTTGACACGGATATGTCCGAGCGATTCTACGACTCCTACCTGGACGCCCTTGACCCTGAGCACCTCTACTTTTTGCAATCGGACATCGACGAATTTGCCCGCTATCGGACCAATCTCGACACATTGACGCTTGGCCCTCACGGACAGGCCGACGTGATGCCGGCCTATAAAATCTTTAACCGCTTCAAGGATCGTCTGCACGAGCGAGTGGCTTATGCGGATCAATTGCTAAAGCACGGCAATTTTAAATTCACCTCTGACGAGCTGGTGCGAGTCAACCGCAAAGATGCTCAATATCCCAAAAGCCTGGACGACGCAAAGCGAATTTGGCGGGAGCAGTTGCTTTGGGATTTTTTGCATATGAAAATGGATGACGAGAAGGGACCGGGAACGACGTTGTCCGAGACAAATCTGGCTGACATCAGCCAAACTCTCCAGCGCCGTTACCAGCGCGAATTGCGGCAGTGCGACGAGCTCGTCAGCAGCGATGTTTTGCAGTACTACCTGGATTCTCTCGCGCACGCTTACGATCCGCATTCCGATTACATGAACACCGAAGGCGCGCAGAATTTTTCTATCGACATGAGCCTGGCGCTGTTTGGCATTGGGGCGGAACTGACTTCCGACGACGGCTATTGCCAAATCCAGAGCCTGGTTCCGGGTGGTCCGGCGTGGAAAAGCAGCCAGCTCAAGCCGAGTGACAAAATCGTCGCCGTTGCCCAGGAAAACCAGCCTCCCGTGGACGTTGTGGACATGGAATTGGGAAGAATTGTCCAAATGATACGCGGGCCGAAAGGTACGAAGGTCCGGCTGACGATAATCCCGGCCGATGAACCAAAATCGCGCCGAGTTGTGACGTTGGTGCGCGATGAAATTAATATCAAAGACCGCCAGGCCACGGCCATGTTGATCGAAAAGCCCGACGGCAACGGAGGTTCCAATCGTATCGGCGTCATTGACGTGCCTTCCTTTTACGCCCCCGTGGATTCTTCGGGCGGCTCGGCTGAAATCGGAAACCACATTTCCACCGATGTCCGAAAATTGGTCCAAAAACTCATGAGCGAAAAGGCGGGCGGCATTATCCTTAATATGCGTGGGAACCCCGGAGGCTCACTCGAGGAGGCCATCCAATTTGTTGGGCTTTTTGTAACCAACGGCCCGGTCGTTCAAATCCGTTCACCTGACAACGATGATACCGAAAAGGATGACGGCGGCGCCGACATTTATCACGGACCGCTGATGGTCCTTGTGAATCGTCTCAGCGCTTCAGCCTCGGAGATCGTTGCCGCGGCCCTCCAGGATTACGGACGGGCGTTGATTATCGGAGACACATCCACCTTTGGGAAGGGAACCGTGCAGAATCTCGACCCATTGCGGCCATTTGTCTGGGCTTCTTCGGATCAGGGGACGAATGACCCGGGCCTGGTTAAAATCACCATCCGCAAATTCTATCGGATCAACGGCGCTTCGACGCAGTTAAAGGGCGTCATTCCCGACATTGTTTTGCCGGATCCGCTGAGCTATAGCCAGGACTTTGGCGAAAATTCGCTGCCTAACGCCCTGCCGTGGGACACAATTCCGGCGACCAATTATCTGCATTTGAATAACGTCGCGCCGTATCTGTCCACATTGCAACGGGCTTCAACGGCCCGCGTCACGACCAACCAGGATTTTGCCTACATCAGGCAGGACATCACTGAACTTCAAAAATTGCAGTCTCAAAAAACTGACACGCTCAACGAGCGCAAGGCATGGGATGAAAAAGAAAGTATCGAAGCCGAGAAAAAAACCCGCAACAAAGAAATCGCTTCACGTGCATTGCCGGACATAACAATGTATCAACTCACCGTGGCTGATACCGAGAAGCCCGGCTTGCCCGAACCGGTCAGGTTGATGAAGGCTCCCGCCGATTCGGGAGACGTTTACACCGCTGTTTTCCCGACGAACTCGATTAATATAAGTCCTTTGACCAATTCCATCCCGCCGGACGCCATGCTGGAAGAGGCTGAACGGATCATGCGGGATTATATTTTGCTTGAAAAGACGGGCGCCGACACCGTTGCAAGCCATGAATGAAAAACCGGCGAACGACACGACCTGTCCTGGTTGCAAAAACAAAGGAAATTGGTTTGCAGGAAAATACGGTCCGTTTTGCTCGCACCGATGTAAACTTATTGATCTCGGCAAATGGCTGGAGGCAGAGCACACAATTTCTGAGCCATTACAGCCCGACCTGGTAAAAAACGCGGCAGACGGAGGATAGAAATCCAACTGTTCGACTTCCATCCTTCACCCTCCATCTTCTATCCTGTTCGCCACAAATGAATCTGGATTTGAATTCCATTGGCATCATTGCCGGCAACCGTTCGCTGCCGCTGGAATTTGCGCGCCAGGCGCGGGCCGCCGGCGTTAAACGCCTCGTGGCCGTTGCCTTTGAAAATGAGACTGACCCAGCCCTGGCGAAACTTGTGGATGAAATCGAGTGGCTGCGGGTAGGGCAACTGGGCAAAATGATCTCCGCCTTCACAGACCGCGGGATCAAACAATGCGTCATGGTAGGCCAAATCGCGCCGAAGAACCTTTTTGACCTGCGCCTGGATTTGCGCGCAATGTCCCTGCTCTTTAAGATCAAGGAACGGAACGCCCATACCATCTTCGGAACGATTGCGGATGAATTGAAGAAAGATGGCGTGGAATTGATTGAGGCCACACCATGGCTCGCCCCCCTGATGCCCGGAAGAAATTTTCAATTCGGCCCGAAGCTGTCGGATGAACAAAGAGAGGACGTCGCTTTTGGCTTTAGAATCGCCAAGGAAATATCACGACTTGAAATTGGCCAGACAGTGGTCGTCAAAAATGGCACGGTGCTCGCTGCGGAGGGATTCGAAGGGACCGATAAATGCCTGGCGCGCGGAGGAGAACTGGCGGGCAAGGACGGAGGGGCGGTAGCCGTGAAAGTAGCGAAGGAAAAGCACGACATGCGATTTGACATCCCCTGTCTTGGCGCAAAGACATTCGAAGTTTGCGCCGCGGCACGCATTTCGGTTTTGGCGGTTGAAGCCGGCAAGTCCCTGTTGCTCGAACGCGAGGCTTGCGAACGCATGGCTCTTAAAGATAAGATTTCCCTGACGACGGTTTGAACATTGAATGAAGACAATCGCAGGGAGCGCCGTCCGGGATTAATTTGTATGCTCACTTCTCACGAACTTTTTGGATTTATGTCGCCCGCGCTGGCGAACGAAATTTTGAACTATGCCTATGAATCCGAGAAACCGGTTTACAAGGCGACGCTGACGGGCGTGGCCCAGGCGCTGCACGTGCGCCCGGTTTACCTGGAACGCCAGCCACGGCCGCAGCGCCACACTTCCATGATCCAGATTTTGTCCCGCCCCGGCCTTGACGCCGTGGCCGCAAGCCTTCTCCGTGAGTGGCTTGTGAAAAAACACAAGACCATGCTGGTGGATTTTCTAAACGCGCTCGAAATCAAAAATGAGGAAGGTGTCGTGGATGATTTGCCGCAGGCAATGGAGGACGCCAAACTCAAGGCCGCGGTTGAAATCCTGCTCACAAAATATCCCCACGAAGCGGTCGCCGTTTATTTAAATGCGTTCAATGAGATGAACCAGGCCAATTGGGCCAACCTGAAACAAATTCTGGAATCGGATTCCAGGTTGCAGTTGGGAGCGCATTAGACAGGTACGTCCGGCCTGTTCGATTTTACTGAAAGAACGAAAAACGGCGCGAATTTGCATTCGCGCCGTTCCCCGGTTCTCCTGGCCATCAGTTATACGTCGTAGTAGAGAAAGAATTCGTGAGGATGCGGACGCAAACGGACGGCGTCAGCTTCCTTGCGTTTGTGGCTGATCCACATTTCGATGAAGTCGCCGGTGAACACGTCGCCTTTGAGCAGGAATTCGTGGTCCTTTTCCAGGTGATCCAACGCTTCCTCGAGACTGCCGGGCATTTGCGGAATCTTCGCGTGTTCTTCGGGCGGCAGTTCATAAATGTTCTTGTCCATCGGCTCGCCCGGTTTGATCTTGTTCGATAACGCCGTCCAAACCGGCCATGAGCATCGCCGCATAAGCCAGGTACGGATTGGCTGCCGGATCGGGCGGGCGATATTCGATGCGCTTGGCCTTGGGATTTTCGCTGAAGGTGGGAATGCGGATGGAGGCGCTGCGGTTGCGGGCGCTGTAGGCCAGGTTGACCGGCGCTTCGTAACCCGGCACGAGGCGCTTGTAGCTGTTCGTCGTGGGATTGCAAATTGCGGCACAGCGCCTTGGCGTGCTTCAAGATGCCGCCGATGTAGTGGAGCGCCATTTGGCTGACAGCCCGGCATATTCCTTGCCCGGCGAACAGCGGCTTGCCTTTGTTCCAAAGCGATTGATGCGTGTGCATGCCTGAACCGTTGTCACCGAAGAGCGGCTTGGGCATGAACGTCACCGTCTTGCCGTGCTTCTTGGCGACGTTTTTGATGACATATTTGTAAATCATCATCCAGTCGGCCGTCTTGACCAGGGTGTTGAAACGGATAATCAATTTCCGCCTGGCCGCCGGTGGCCACTTCGTGGTGCTGGCGCTCGATCTTGACGCCGAGTGATTCCATGACCAGGCACATTTCCGTGCGGATGTCCTGCTGGGTGTCCGCAGGGCGCAACCGGGAAATAGCCTTCCTTGTTGCGGATTTTGTAGCCGAGGTTCGGTTCGCAGCAACCGCCGCCTTTGCCGGTGTTCCAAACGGCTTCCTCGGAATCCACTTGATAAAACGTGCCGTTGTGTCTTGGAGTCAAACTGCACGTTGTCGAAGATGAAGAATTCCGCCTCCGGACCGAATACCGCCGTGTCGGCGATGCCGGTGGCTTTGAGATACTCCTCGCCCTTTGGGCGATGCCGCGCGGGTCGCGGCTATAGGCTTCCTTGGTGCCGGTTTCGGCGATGGTGCAGGTGAGCGACAACGTCGAGTCAGCCATGAATGGATCAATGAACGCCGTTTCGGGATCGGGCATGGCCAGCATGTCCGAAGCTTCGATGGATTTCCAGCCCCGGATGGACGAGCCGTCGAAGCCGAGTCCTTCGGCAAAAACTTCCTCAGTCAATTCGCTGATCGGAAGGCTGAAATGCTGCCAGGTGCCAAAGGTGTCCACGAACTTGATGTCCACCATTTTAGCTCCGGCCTTTTTAGCCATCTCTAAAACACTTTTGGGATTTGCCATATTTATGTGTGCAGTTATTTGTTATTGTTACGCAGCTTGAAGCCGCGCCGGCCTGAAACTCTGTCCAAGAACCGGCGCGGCGTCGAGATAATTTTTGTTACATCACGTAACCTTCCTCGCCATGTTCGTTGACGTCCAGGCCCTGAATTTCAACTTCCTCAGTCGGTCGCAAACCTACGGTGATTTTCGTGATGAAGGCGCAAACGACTGTGCCAACGATGAACAGGATGAGCGAAAAGAAGATGACTTTGCACTGCTCCCATAACAAGGGCTGGAAGATATTGTCTGTCACATACTTGCTCAGATTGGTCGCCAGGTTCGGATTTGCTGCCTGACGGGCAAACATGCCGGTCATGAGAGCGCCGCACAAACCTCCAATGCCGTGAACGCTCCAGGCATCCAACGCGTCATCCATGCCCAGCCAGCCTTTGACTTTATAGCACATGAACCAGGGAATAGTCCCGGCGGCAATGCCAATCCAAAGCGCGCCGTGAGGCAGAACGTAACCGCAAGCAGGTGTGATTAACACCAGGCCGGCCACCGCGCCGGAGCAGAAGCCCAGCACGCTGGGTTTGCCTTTGACGATCCATTCCCACATCGGCCATACGAATGAGCCGACCGCTGTCGCAATGGTCGTGGTTGTGAAGGCGTTGGCGGCAATCACGTCACCAGCCACCGCGCTACCAGAGTTAAATCCGTACCAGCCTACCCACAACATGGAAGCGCCGATAAACGTAAGCACGATGCTGTGCGGGGTGAAGTTCTCTTTGCCGAAGCCAAGGCGTTTGCCGAGAATAATACACAGCACCAATCCGGACCACCCGGATGACATATGCACGACCGTACCACCGGCGAAGTCCAGACCTTTGATCGTCGCGGCGGCGTTCCAGCAACCGTTCATGATGCCATTGACTCCCCACACCATGTGACCTTGAGTGTTATACACAATCAGTATCCACAAGGTCATAAAGACAAAGATCGCTGAGATCTTCATACGCTCGGCGATGGACCCAACAATAAGCGCCGGCGTGATGATGGCGAACATTAATTGGAACATCGAATAAACATTTTCAGAAACCCAGTATGAGTAACCTGGATTTGGCGCGGATGTAACGTTGCTGAACATCCAGCAGACGCCTGGATTACCAACGATTCCCTTGATCCAGTCATGGGTCATGCCGAGAGGGCCAGTTGGCGTGCCATCACCGCCGAAGATCATTCCATAGCTGCAAATGATCCAGAGAATGGTGGTCAGGCCGGTGATGAGAAAGCATTGAGCGCACACCGAGAGAATGTTCTTCTTACGCACTAGACCGCCGTAAAAAAGTGCCAGTCCCGGCAGCGTCATAAACAGCACCAGCGCCGTGCTGGTTAGAAGCCATGCATTGTGGCCAGCGCCAGGGAATGAGACATAATTGCCCACGCTATTGATGAGGTTCGTGTTGATGATGGACGGACCAAGCCCAAAATTCACGGTCCAATTGCCATTGGTGTCCTTGTAGGTTGCCGTCGGATCACCGTTTTGAAAATAGGCTTCAACCGATTCCAGGCGCTGCTCGGTGGTGGGCGCATTGGTCGTCCAGGCCGCCGGAGGGGCATTCGTGGAAGCCACTGCCGGGGCGCTGGCAGGCGCCGCATTTGTCTGAGCGTCCGCGCTCAGGGCGCCGAGCGAAGCAGTTGCAATCAGGGCGAGTGTTAGAAGAATACGTTTCATGGTGTTATTTATTGAGGTTCTAAATGTCTTTTGGGTTCTATAGTTCAAACTGCGGATTCGCCTTTTTCCTCTGTGCGGATTCGCACGGCTTCTTCGATGGCCGAAACAAAAACTTTGCCGTCTCCGATTTTTCCGGTTTTGGCTGCCTTGATAATCGCGCTTACGGCGGCGTCCTTCTGATTGTCCGCGACGACCAGTTCGATTTTGATTTTCGGCAGAAAATCCACCGTGTATTCGCTGCCACGGTAAATTTCCGTGTGGCCCTTTTGACGGCCGAAGCCTTTGACCTCGCTCACGGTCATGCCTTCGATGCCGATTTCACTCAGGGCGTCCTTCACTTCCTCCAATTTGAATGGTTTGATGATCGCGTCTATTTTCTTCATATTTTTTAAATGATTGGTGCCTGCGCGCCGAGCCATCAATCATGAGTGGCACGACGGTATTCGGCCTTTAGCAATGGCAATGCCAACAGAAAAAAAGCGCGCGCCGAGCAATGCAGAATCCCCTGTATTGACAATGGTTTTAAGAATTTTTGCGAAGATATTAACAACTCCAAAACGGGAATTTTTTCTGTTTCCTTTTGACCAACCGATAAAAAATTCGCCACGTTTCCGCGCCGTGGGAAGTCGGCGCCAAAAAAGTTGGCTAAATTTTGACAGCAGCCCGAAAAAATTCCATTCTGTAGCGGTGCGTTCCGTTCCCGTTCAACTTGGCAGCCGCAGTTACACGATTAAAATTGGACCTGCGCTTCTGCAAAACATTGGCCCCGAATGTGCGCGCCTGAAATCCGGTGAGCGATGCGCTATCATCACGGACAAAAACGCGGGCAAATATTTTGCCAAAACGGTTTTCGATTCCCTCGTTCGCGCCGGATTTTCCCCCTTGCTCGTCACGGTTCCTGCCGGGGAAAGAGCGAAGAGCCTGCGCACCGTCGCCGCTTGTTACGATCAATTGGCCGCGCACCGACTGGAACGAAAGGCGTTGATTATCGCCCTGGGCGGCGGAGTGGTCGGCGATTTGGCGGGATTTGTGGCGGCGACGTATTTGCGCGGCATTCCCTTCGTTCAAGTGCCCACCACCTTGCTCGCGCAAGTGGATAGCTCGGTCGGCGGCAAGACCGGCGTTAATTTGCGGGCGGGGAAAAATCTGGTCGGCGCCTTTTATCAGCCGCGGCTGGTGTTGTGCGACACCGACACGCTCAAGACACTCCCGAAGCGGGAATTTCGGGCGGGACTTGCCGAGGTCATCAAATACGGAATCATTTATGATGCGCGGTTTTTCGCCAGCCTGGAGCGCAACCTGGAACGTATTTTAAGTTTGGATGAAAAAGCACTCGCGCCGGTCATCGCGCGCTGCTGCGAAATCAAGGCCGAAGTCGTCAGCCAGGATGAAACTGAAACCGGCTTGCGCGCGATTTTGAATTTTGGGCACACCATTGGCCATGCGATTGAAAACAGCTTTGACTATGGGAAATATTTGCATGGCGAAGCCATTTCCATTGGGCAAATCCTGGCCGCCAGGCTTTCCGAACTGGTCCTTGGAATGCCACAGGAAGATGTTCGCCGTATCGAAGCGCTGTTTAGCCAGGCGGGGTTGCCGACCCAAATCGAGTTAAACGCATCACGCCGCCAAAAACTTTTCGCGGCCATGCGTGTGGACAAAAAGACAATTAACGGTGAAGTGCGGTTCGTTCTCGCCCGGAAAATCGGACACGTCGAGTTTGGGAAACGTGTTTCAGCGGAAGCAATTGATTCAGCTTTGCGGTCGTAGCGGCGCTCACTAAAATCATTTCAATCGCAATGCCAGCGCACATCATAGCCGTTGCCAACCAGAAAGGGGGCGTGGGAAAGACCACGACCGCAGTCAATCTTTCAGCCTGTCTCAGCGCCGCGGGACAGCGGGTCCTGCTGTTTGACCTGGACCCGCAGGCCAACGCCACCAGCGGCGTGGGGTTGGAGAAATCCGAGGGTGCCAGCGCCTACCGCGTCCTTCTGGGCGAGGGCAGCCTTCTCGACAAAATTAAGCCCACAAACTTCGAGCGTCTCGAAATCATTCCCAGCGAAGTGGATTTATGCGCCGCCGACCTCGAACTTGCCCGAACTGAGAACCACCTTCACGCCGTCTCGCGTTCACTTGTGCCCGTCCTGGGCAGCGGGCGATTCGACATTGTGCTGATTGACTGTCCCCCATCCCTGGGGATTTTGACGCTGAACGCGTTTGCCGCGAGCAACGGACTGCTGGTCCCGTTACAATGCGAATACTACGCGCTCGAAGGTATTTCCATGATGAACCGAGTCCTTGGCCAATTACGCGCAGCAGGCGTCAATCCTCAACTCGATATTTTTGGCGTCGTCATGACCAT
Organism: uncultured Verrucomicrobiae bacterium; assembly: GCA_963845665.1. Lineage (GTDB taxonomy): Bacteria > Verrucomicrobiota > Verrucomicrobiia > Limisphaerales > UBA11358 > UBA11358. The sequence continues at coordinate 2,645,274 of CAWJTA010000002.1, read as the reverse complement.
GTTTGATGGCCGCACGAAATTATCCAATGAAGTCGTCGGCGAAGTCCGCAATCTTCTGGGGGCAAAAGTCTTTGAAACAGCCATTCCTCGCACGACGAAACTCGCCGAAGCGCCCAGTTTCGGCAAACCGATAATCCACTACGATAAATACAGCAGCGGCTCAGCGGCCTATGAACTCCTGGCACAGGAAGTTATGGCGCGATTGAAAAACAATGGATTGGTGGATTAGTGAATTGGTGGCAGGGACGGCACGCTACGCGCTCAGCTCGAACGTCAGATCGCGGATGGTCCGCCCGCCCCGCAATTGCAGGCGGCGGTGACAGCGCAGCGCGCTTTCTATTACGTCGTTGCCGCGGTGCAAACCGCTTATCGTTTCACGAACAGGGCCAGCGAAGCCGTAAAACCGTGTAAAAAGCTTTTCTGTCCTACCGGCCCAATTTCCCCTGCGCAGAAGAACCCGGATACACCGACCGGCCCCAATTCCCGTTGCGTAAGGCCGGCGTCGTGATTGGGCACGCCGAAGAGATTTTTTCCACGGCCATTGCAGCAGCACAGGCAGCCGCCATAGATTGGCCGGTCCTGGGCCTCTGCTTTGGCGTGGACCAGGAGTTCGTGCATGTCCTCGCTCGCAGCCGTGCCATCACGCCGTTGAAATTGCATTGTTTGACCCGCGCGCGGCAGCGCTCCCACCGCCAGGATGCCGGATGTAGGATCGCCGCCGATCAGCGGACGCACCAGGAAATCGCCGCGATGGAAGTCCTCAAGATATTCGTTGACGGCCAAACCGATAAGCAAATTGCCGCGCGCTTTTTGCTGGTCGGCGGGCGGAAGTTTTTGAAATGTCTCGGCCAGAACGGCATAGGCAGGGCGATTGGCAATTTGATGAATCAGGTTTTGCTCGACGCGAGTTAGTGTCCACGGTTCACCGATGGGAGTGCAGCCTTGCGACACCACGCCCGATAATGTGACGTCGCCGCCCACGGAAATAGCCACAAGACCGTCCTCGAATACGTTGCCATTCAGATAGACTTGCGTCGTTTGGTCAGAAACAATGCCGCTGGCGGCGCCGCCAAAGGTCGGCGCGGGCGAGTACGCTTCGTTCCACGAACGAATCCAACTATCGGCATCCATGTGGAATGGATCATGAAAAACAAGCCAACCGTTGGAATCTGCTGGTTCAATGCCCGTTGCCGAACGCCAATAAGGGCCGCTCGTCGCTTCCTCAATCTGACCCGATGTAAAATGAAAGCCCCGCAGGTCAGCCCCCGGCAATGAGTACAAGCCCAATACAATTCCGGAGGAGTTTTCAAGTTCCTCGCCGTTGACAATCAAACCCGCGCCGGAACAGCCGGCCAGAAGAGGAATGCGGCCATGAACGCGGAGAATCTCCAGCGTCTGCTCCGCATTCGGGAAAAAATCCGGAGACATGAAAACCAGTCCCAGGGACACGGGATGGGGCAATTGGGAGCGAATTTGTTCGACCCAACGTCGCAACCCATCTTCATCAAAACCATCCGGCCAGTGGGCTGCAATGGAAAATTCCGTATTCACGCGAACACAATAATCTTAGAATTGATTGGCGGCAACTGAGAAGAACGTTGAAAGGTTCAAGCATTGAAGCGTTGAAATGGGCGAGAGCGCAAAGCATTTACATTGTGCGTGGTGGGTATCGCGCCCGGTATTGGGGAGCGCTCAGAACAGCAGGCATGGCAAAGGTTTGTTCCGACAAGCCGCCGCCAGCCCTTGTAATGGCACAGCGCCTGCTGGTTTTGATACTTTAAGAGTATGCGAATTATCTTCATTTTCTGCGGTGTCTTGCTCCTGGCGGCAGGTGTTTGCGCGCAATCATTGCAAATGGTCAACGCGAATTACCCGGGCATCTATTGCCGGTTCGACCCCGGTTGCAAGGTTTCAGCCAATGAGCAATCCGATTCCTTCACGCCGACCAATGACGTCGGCACGTGCGTTTTGATGTCGCGCAGTTTTCCCGGGACGTCTTTGGACACCCAGGGCCGGTACGGCTACGAATATCAACTCACAATCGACAGCAACGGCCAGACACCCGACACAAATATTCTGACGGTGAATTCGTTGAGCCTGACTTTTGGCAACCCGGATTATTTTTCATTCGCAACGCGCGCGAGTAATCAGGTCTGGATGGTAATTGCCGGTGGCCCGACGGGGCTGGCGCCCACGTCTGCAAGCATGGACGGCTCAAAGGTCGTTTTTTCTTTCGACCCTCCCCTGAGCCTGAACGCACTAACCGATCAATCCACCAACACACTTGTTTTTGGGATGATGTCCGACGGCACTCCGGAATCGATCACGGCCATACTCCTGGGTTCGACGTATGACCCGCAGCATGGGGCGGTTTCTTTCAAGGCGAAGTTGCGGGCGCAATGCGCGGGACAATAATAAAACGTTAAAACGTTGAATCGTTAAAGCGACACTCGCGTAAGACAGAATTTCAGCTGCCTGCTGCAGTTGTGGTTCCATTCCAATACTTTTAACGTTTTAACATTTCAACGCGCTCCTGGAAGCGTTGCCTTTTTCATTTTTCCTTTTTACTTTAGCCGAATGGCTTTTGACTCATTCCGCGAATTTCTCAGCGCTCTAGAGCGCGCTGGCGAGCTGAAAAGAATAACGCAGCCGGTCGCCACTGAGCTGGAAATTACCGAGTTCGCCAATCGCGAGATGAAATTGCCCGGCGGAGGCAAGGCACTGCTCTTCGAGAAACCCACGGTCAATGGCGTCCTTTCACCCTTTCCTTTGGCCATCAACACAATGGGTTCCTGGCGGCGCATGGCCATGAGCATGGGCGCAGAGTCCGTGGACGCGGTCGCCGCGGAACTGGGCTCCATCGTAAAGGCCAAGCCTCCGACGGGTTTTCGCGAGGCCATTAAATTTCTTTCTACCGCGCTGGATTTGCGCCATGCCCGGCCCAAAATCGTGAAGGACGGCCCGTGCAAAGAGATCATTCATAAATTCGACGCCCCGCCCAACCGCAAGGAACCCTGGCCCAAAGCCGCTGACGTTGAAACGTTGAAGCGTTGGAGCATTGAATCGGCGCAGCGAGGAACTTCGCCAACCTTGATAGACATGCCCATTCTTCACTGCTGGCCGTTGGATGGCGGACGTTTCATCACCCTGCCCTGCGTCGTGACAAAGGACCCGGATACGGGCGAACGGAATGTGGGAATGTACCGCATTCAGATTTACGATGACCGCACGACGGGTATGCACTGGCAGTTACAAAAAGTGGGCGCGCGACATGGGCGGCGCTATTACGAAACCGGCACGCGAATGCCTGTGAGCATATTCATCGGCGGCGACCCGGTTTTTGCCTTTTGCGCCACCGCGCCGCTTCCCGATGGCCTGGACGAATTTTTACTGGCCGGTTATCTGCGCAAAAAGGCAATTCCCCTGGTCAAATGCGAAACCAACGACCTGGAAGTGCCCGCCGACGCGGATTTTGTGATCGAAGGCTACGTGGACCCGACGGAGGCATTGCGCGAAGAGGGCCCTTTTGGCGATCATACCGGCTATTACACCCTGCCCGAGCCGTATCCGGTCTTTCACGTGACGGCCATCACCCATCGCAAGGACGCAGTTTATCCAGCAACGATTGTGGGCATCCCGCCGATGGAGGATTTTTATATCGGCAGCGCCAGCGTGAAATTGTTTCTACCTGTCTTCAAAATGAATTTCCCGGAGATCGTGGACATCGCGCTTCCGGCGGAAGGGGTATTTCATAATCTGGTTTTTGTCAGCATCAAAAAGAGCTACCCGATGCAGGCATACAAAATCATGCATGGCCTATGGGGCATGGGCCAAATGATGTTTACCAAATATATCGTGGTGGTGGATGACGACGTGGACGTTCACAATACGAGTGACGTCTTGTTCCGCCTCTGCGCCAATACGGACCCACAGCGGGATTCCATTTTTACGAAAGGGCCGGCGGATGTGCTGGACCATGCGACCAGTGAAATTGCGATGGGAAGCAAACTTGGAATAGATGCGACAAAGAAATTGGCTGGCGAAGGTTTTAAGCGGAATTGGCCCCCATTGATTAAAATGAACGAGGCCGTGCGGAGAAAAGTGGACATGCTCTTCAAAACTTCAACCGGGGGCTAACAGCCTGTTGAAAAACCGGCATGAAGCGAAAGAAAAAGGCTCCGGCGGCGCATTCGATTCCTGCCGGGTCGCGGCCCTCGAAAGATTTTAGCGAGCGCTGGAAAGTTTTCGCCGTTTGCATTTCCCTTGCAGCAATAACGTTTGCCGTTTATGGGCAAACATTGGGATACGAATTCGTCAACTACGATGACGATTCTTACGTGTATGAAAACGGCACTGTCAGCGCCGGGCTGACCCTCAACGGCATCGCCTGGGCATTCAGCGGATATCGCCTGGCCAATTGGGTTCCGCTGACCATGGTTTCGCACATGCTGGACTGCCAGTTTTACGGACTGAAGGCCGGTGGACACCATCTGACCAACATCCTGCTCCATGCCGGTTCGGTGATTATTTTGTTCCTGGCGCTGCGGCGAATGACCCGCACTCTATGGCGCAGCGCATTTGTGGCGGCTTTGTTTGCGGTCCATCCCCTGCACGTGGAATCCGTGGCGTGGGTGGCTGAGCGCAAGGACACCCTGAGCGGGTTCTTTTTTGTGCTCACGTTGTGGGTTTATGCCTTTTACACCAGCAAGCCAGCATCGTTGGGACGTTATTTAACAGTTCTGCTCCTGTTCGCTCTCGGATTGATGTCCAAGGGAATGCTCGTTACTCTGCCGTTCATCCTGCTATTGCTGGACTTTTGGCCCCTGAATCGTTTCTCACAGACGCTGTCCGGCTTTAAGGATGAGTCTCCACTCTGGTCGAAGAATCTTTCTGTTTCCGCGCGGCTGGTTATCGAAAAAATCCCGCTGCTCGCGTTGTCGCTGGTGTTTTGTCTGCTGACGATACTTGCCCAAAGCCACGCCATCCAGCCTTTGAAGGAATATCCTCTTCCCGTGCGGCTCGGCAATGCCCTGGTCTCCTGCGTCATTTATATAATTCAAATGTTTTATCCTGCGAAGCTTGCGGTGTTCTATCCTTACCCAGACCGTTTGCCCGTTTTCGAAATCATTGCCGCGTTTATCTTCCTGGCGGCTTTCTCCCTGGCCGTTTTCGTTTGGCGGCAAAAGCGCCCGTACCTTTTGTCCGGCTGGGCATGGTATCTGATCATGCTGCTTCCAGTGATCGGCCTTATCCAGGTGGGATATCAGGCGCGGGCCGATCGTTACACTTATCTGCCTCAAATCGGTCTATATTTGATATTGACCTGGCTGGCAGCTGAGGCCGCCACCCGCTTGCGAGACCATCGCACCATTCTCGGCGTCACCGCAGCGATTGTGCTGGCGGCGTTGATTGCCGTGGCACGCGCCCAAACGGCTTGCTGGCACGATAGTGAATCACTTTGGACCCACGCTCTGGCCTCCACGCATGGGAATTCTATAGCCAATAACAATCTTGGCCTTTTTCTGGTGAAGAAAGGCAGAATAAATGAGGCGGCCGGTCATTTCCAGACGGCGGTCGAAATTGATCCCCATTATGCCGAAGCCTATATGAACCTGGGAAACATTTACTATTTAAACGGGCGGGCAGATCCAGCGATTACCTGTTACCAAAACGCGGCGGAAATCCAGCCAAAGGACACCCGTATTCTGGATGACCTGGGTCTTGCTTTTGCGCAGAAAGGGGAAATGGACGAAGCGATAAACTGTTTCCAAAAAGCCGTGACCCTTGATCCCAATTACGACGATGCCGTCTACAATCTCCATGTTGCCCTTGGCCTGAAACGACAAACAAGCCCAACGAATGGGCCGGCGTCAAACGTCAACGGCCACTGACAAATGTCCATAATAGACATGTGTGTCATATTCAAACGCAACGGTTCCATTTTGCTGATGGCTTTCGAAGATGCGTTTTAGCTCGGCCAGCATTTCTTCGTGTTTCGGTTGGCCTGCGACCGGGGCGTAGGATGAGGACAGCAGCCGGCCTTTAAGTCCTTCAAAGTTGAATTGCTGGACGTTGTGAAAATTTTTGAAGCGCGGTTCGGCGCCGAAGAACGCGTGAATGACTTCGGGTTTATCGGAGCGGCGATGATGGGCCTGAGCGTAATCAGTTCCAAATTGTTCAAGCAACCGCTCGTAAGCCGCAAGAAAGGGCGTCGTGTCATCCTGGCGGTCGTTCCAAATGATGACCACCCGGCCACCAGGTTTGAGGATTCGCGCAAATTCAGCGCGGCAGCGGTGATGGTCAAACCAGTGAAATGCCTGTCCGGCGGTGACAAAATCAATGCTTTGCGCCGGCAACGTGGTCGTTTCCGCCGAACCATCGACACTCGAGAAATTGGAAGACTCCATTCGCTCGCCCGCCTCGCGCATTTCTTTGTTTGGCTCGACGCCAAAGACATGGCATCCGGCCTTAAGAAACAGCTCCGAGAGCTTTCCAGTGCCCGAGCCGATGTCCGCAATGACCGAATCCTTTGTGAGCCCACACTCCTGGCGAAGCAGGGTGACGATTTCGTCCGGATAACCCGGCCGGTAGCGAACGTAGTTTTCTACGCGATTTGAGAAACGCGTTTTAGGGTTAAGGGCGTCAGGCATCCCGGGTCATCCATATGACGCTTCCACCTTGGCGGCGACATCTTTATATCCGCTGTCGACCTCGTAGATGAGCTTGAACTGCTCGATCGCGTCATCTTTTTTGCCCATGTTTTCAAACACGGTGCCCAGATCATAGGTCATTTCCTTCTTCTCATCGTCAAATATGAGCTTTTCCTTGATGGCGTTTTGGAGCGTGCGCGCGGCAAAGTCGAACATTTTCTTTTTTCCGTAGCATTTCGCCAAATAACCCATCGCAGCGAGGCGTTTGTGGGGATTTTGCTGCGCTTTCTGGAATTCCGTGATGGCTTCGCTAAATTTACCGATTTGGTAATAGAGCGCTCCCATTTCATAGCGAATGGCCAAATCGGTCGGGTATCTCTCGACCCTTTTTTGGCATTCCGTCACTTGAAATTCCAATTTGGCGGCCTTGAGTTGTTCGACTTGTGCGGCGTGATCGGGAGCAAACGGATTGACCTGTTCGATTTGGTTGTCGAACTGCTTGACCCTGGTTTTGGAGATAGCCTGTTCCAGAGACGGGTCATTTCCCATTTCAGAATTCTTGACCTTATCATAAAGCGCGAAAGCCTGGTCAAATTGCTTTTTTTCCGTGTAAAGCTCCGCGAGGGTACGAACGAGTTTTAAATTATTCGGTTCATTTTGAAGCCGGCCTTCATATTCCTTGATAAGGGTTTCGGTCCGGTCTTCGGTTTTGACAACGCGGTTTTGCTGTTCAAGCAAGACGGCCTCATCTTTGTTTTTGAGAACGTCGCGGAAAGAGCCTTTGCCGCTTTCAAGAGCGCCGTAACCGCCTTCGCCAAGCGTCTTGCGGGCAGACATGTCCTTGAGAGCCTGCTTTAATTCACCATCGAGCGGATTCTCGGCGATCAACTCCATGAGATGCCTTTCGCCGGGCGCGGCGTTTCCCGCCTCAGCGCAAGCCTGCGCGTATTCGATCGCCAGATTTTTGTCCTTGGGCGAATTTTTTACGAGGGTTTCGTAGGATAAAATGGCGGTTTTCGGAAATTCCAGGGCCTTTGCGGCTTCGACGACAATTTTGTGGCCGCCTGAACCGTTCGGGTCGCTATTGAGGATTTGCTCGGCGATGACGAGCGCGCCAGCTGGATTGGAACGCAAGGCGAGCTGGCCTTTGGCGACGAGCGGCGACGAGCTTGCGCCGCTCAGCATTTTCTTGAAGAAGCCGCCGCCGCCGCCGGCTTTTTTGAACTGTTCCGTCCGAAGCGCCTTACGACATTCGAAAAATCCCGGTTCTTTCTCAAGTACCTGGTTGTAGAGCGCAATCGCGTAATCGGTATTTTCGCGTTGAGCGGCTTCCTGTGCCTTCGTGTAGAGCACCCGGGCCTCGCGTGATATTTCGTTAATATTCTTCTCAGCCATGTTGTGTAGTTGTTAAAAAATCACCTTTATCTTTAAAAAAATCAACTCTAACTGTATCGGCGGCTGCATCATGCCGCGTTTCTCCCCCCCGACACACGCGACACGACAGTGGCAGCACCACTTGCGAAGAGCGCCGTCCCTGCTACCCAGGTGTCTCTATTGGCACTGTACCTTTTGCCGAAGGGCATGGTCGGCCAAAACCAGCGCAGTCATCGCCTCAACCATTGGCACCGCCCGCGGGAGGACACACGGATCATGCCGTCCCCGGCCTTTCAAGGTCGTATTTTCAAACTGCATGTCAACCGTATATTGCGAGTGCATGACCGTGGCCACGGGCTTGAAGGCGACCCGAAAATAGATGGTTTGACCGTTTGAAATGCCGCCCTGGATACCGCCGGAATAATTGGACGTGGTAACAACTTTGCCGCCGCGCGCGCGAAACGGGTCATTGTGCTGGCGGCCGGTCAAGAGGGTACCGGCAAAGCCGGAACCGATTTCAAAGCCTTTAGACGCGGGCAGGCTCATCATGGACTTGGCCAGATCGGCTTCGAGCTTGTCAAAAACCGGTTCGCCCCAGCCCGGCGGAACGCCGCGCGCGACGCCTTCAACGACGCCGCCAACGCTGTCGCCGACACGTCTCATTTTTTCGACAAGCCGAATCATTTTTTCGGCCACATTTTTGTCCGGACAACGCATGATATTCGACTCGACTTGCGACATCTTTACTTTTTCCGGATTCAAATCGGCGACGATGCGCTGGACCTGTTTGACATAAGCCAGGACTTCGACGCCATATCGTTCGCGCAGAATTTTTTTGGCGATAGCGCCCGCGGCGACGCGGCCGATGGTTTCGCGGGCGCTGGCGCGCCCGCCGCCCTGCCAATTGCGAATTCCATACTTGGCGAAATAGGTGAAGTCGGCATGGGACGGCCGAAATTTTTCCTTCATTTCGCTGTACGCTTCGGGGCGGGCATCTTCGTTTTTGACCCACATGCAAATGGGTGTGCCGAGGGTTTGGCCTTCAAAAGTGCCGGACAAAATTTGCACGGTGTCGAGCTCGCGGCGCGGGGAAACGATTTTTGATTGGCCGGGCCGGCGGCGATCGAGGTCCGGCTGGATGTCGGCCTCGGTGAGCTTTAGCCGCGGCGGACAACCGTCGACAACCACACCGACACCTCCGCCATGGGACTCGCCCCAGGTGGAAATGCGGAACAGGTGTCCGAAAGTGCTTGCCATCGTGCGATTGTGAATGAAACAGGGGCAACGGTCAATTGCCTTAGGCAAAGGCTACCCGCTATTGCCCGCGTGTTACGTGTTTCGTCAAGTATCGATGGCCGAACCATTCTTGACGTAACACGCACCACGCGCCACGTTCTCGAATGCTGGAATCTCGAGGCTCATTTACGATGAAGGTTCATATATTACGCCCATGAACAAAATCGTTCCGCTTTGATTGTCCTCGATCAAAAACAGGAATGGGCGGTCGACAATCATCTGGAATCGCTTGGGCGGAGGTACTTCAATGCCGGCCGCTTCCGGCATTGCAATCCCGGTAACTGCCGCGGCTTCCGTCCCCTCTTCCTTTACTTCGACGAATGTCTTTTGCACAACTGCGGATATATATAGCTGCTCAGATGAGATACCGGAAAAATTCGCCTTATCCATGTCAAAGGCCGCTTTCATTCCGAGTTCCTGCAACGGTTGCGCCAATTCCACAGAATACTCCGTCTTGAACCTCGGCAATTCGAGGTCCCCATCTTCATCACTGAACCCCGGCTTCGTGATGTGGCGCCAGACGTCACCATTCATGATGCTCAAAAGTTTTTGCGGGGTGGAATTGGTATCCGGCAGGAAGACGTACATGGCCAGATTCTCACCTTCGTAAGGCAGGCGCACTGCCTGATAACCCGATCCGCGCCGGTAGCTAAACGTTTTGCTCTTGAACATCATGCGAACGGTTTTCTGGCTGCCGTATCGCAGGTAAAACGGACGATCTTGTGAATCACCGGGATCGAATGGGTCAGACCATTTGCCTTTAAAATAAACAGCATTGGCAAGGAACAGCCGGCAGTAAACCGGATCAATCAGACCATTGGCGATTTGAGTGATTCGTCCGTGTGTTTTTTCACTGGCCCAGTTGTTGATGATGTCGACTGAATGCGAGTCGGCGAAGTCGATAGGACGGACGGTCGCGCCGAAATATTGCTGATTGCATGCCAGAAATTCCGGTTTTATCGCCGCGGTCTGGCGATACCAAATGGAATTTGCAATTTCGAGAATGACGTTGGTATTGCCGTTTTTCAGCGACAGCTGGATGTGCTTATTGGCATCGTTTGCCCCGGCAGGGGACAACCCATTACCGACAACGGCCGTTCCGATGACTTGATCCATTTCCGTTCTTGTAGTTCCCGCCGCGCCGTTGGCGACCATTTGTAAGGCGGTGGAAGCGCTATATGGGGAGATAAAGATATTTTGTTCCGGCTGCCCTTTCGCAATCTGCTTGAGTAATTTGAAAGCAAAAATATTGTTTGCCGCGGCCAGCTTCTGTTCATCGGCGGGCGAGGCGGGCGATTGCGACAAGACATTAAGCGTGAGCAGACAGCCCGTAAAAACGATTTTGAGCTTCATAAACTTCCTGATTTGACGGCGTTTTAGTCTTTGTGCTCCGGATTTTCAATGAGAAATTGGACAGAGCGGCAGCTCCGCCCAATCGCTTTAGACTTCAACGCTGCAACGTTTTCAGTTACGCTTGAGCGTTTTCAAATGAATCGCATTGTTGAGAAGTTCGAGCAGCTTAAAAAATCCGGCAAAAAGGGCTTTATTGTTTATATCGGCGCCGGGGACCCAAACCTGGCGGCCACGCGGGAATTGGCCCTGGCTTTTGATAAAGCCGGTGTGGACGTTCTTGAGCTAGGTGTGCCTTTCAGCGACCCGCTCGCTGATGGTCTGGTGAACCAATTGGCGGCACAACGGGGTTTGGAATCGGGAACGACTCCGCACAAAGTCCTGGATACCGTCAAATCCATCCGCAAGCAGTCGAATGTGCCGATTGTCCTCTACATCTATTTCAATCTGATTCATAAGGTCGGAATGAAAGAATTCATTCAGGACGCCGCGCGCGCAGGGGTGGATGGGTTGCTCGTCCTGGATCTGCCGCCGGAAGAATCAGAGAATTATGAAGTCCTGATGAAGAAGAACGGCCTGTCCAATATTTACCTCGTCGCCCCGACCACGCCTGAGGACCGGATGGAATTTATCGTCAAGCGCGGCAGCGGCTTTATCTATTATGTCTCGCGCGAAGGCGTGACCGGGATGCAACAACAAATTGCGGCAAATCTGGCATCGCAAGTGGCCAAAATCCGCGCGCATACGAACCTGCCGATTGTGGTGGGTTTCGGTGTTTCAAATCCTGACCAGGCCAAACTCGTCGCGCAAAACGCGGACGGAGTGGTGGTGGGCAGCGCCATCGTTAACGAGATTGCGGAACACGGAAAGTCAAAGAACCTGCTGAAACGAGCGAGCCGATTCGTAAAATCGCTTGCGGATGCGGTTAAGGCAGTTTGACAGTTTTCCAAAGATTTCAGCGATTTCGAAGATAGAATGATGATATGAAGTCGTAAAGGGCGCTACAGGTGCTACATCGTTGAATGCCAATGTGTTAGGGTGCTACATTGGGTGCTACATGACTACTACACGGGTGCTACATCTCCGGAAGGATTGCTCTGCCGTCTTCCGGTCGAGGCGTGATTTGGACAGGGTTTTTGCAGCTGGGAAACACTTCAAGGCGTTTTCGCGTTGAAAATCCGGTCGTAGTTTGCTATGGTAGAGTTCTCATTTTACAGACATCCTTATGGCAAAACGGGCAATTCCTGAAAATTCCGCAGTGTTTGCGGTCGTTATTGCGTTAGCAGCGGTGTTTTTGTCTTTTAAGGGCCACGGGCAAATTGCCGGAAATCAGCCTCTCCATGACTCGGTGCCGCCGGCCGTTCCTCATTTGGCCGCGATTAGCCGGCTTCCGGAAGGGACACACCTGAGTCTCGCCATCGGATTGCCGTTGCGAAACGAAGACCGGCTTAATGAATTGCTCCGCGAACTGTATGACCCGGCCAGCCCTAATTTTCATCACTATCTCACGCCGAAGCAATTTGCGGGTCAATTTGCGCCCTCGGCATCCGATTACCAAATCGTGGCGGACTTTTTCCGCTCCAACGGCTTTGCGGTAACGGAACATTCCAGCCACATGGTTTTGGACGCCAGCGGCACGGCCTCCGATGTTGAACGCGTTTTTCATGTCACGATGCGCATGTATCATCATCCGACGGAAAACCGAACGTTTTTTGCACCGGACGCCGTTCCTACGCTCAATTTGGGCGTCCCGATCCTACATGTCAGCGGCCTGGATAATTATTCGATCAAGCGCCCTAAAATGGTCAAAAGGGCGCGTCTGAAAAACAAGGCCGTGACCACTCACCAATTCGGTCCCGGTTCCGGACCGGAGGGAGCTTACCTGGGAAACGATTTCAGGGCCGCCTATGTTCCGGGCGTTTCATTGACCGGGGCGGGACAGACGGTGGGCTTGCTGGAATTTGACGGCTACTACACCAGTGACATTCAGTCGTACGAAAGTCTCGCCAGCCTCCCTGGGATTCTGCTGACAAATGTCGCCGTTGACGGCGGCGTCAGTTCGCCTGGTGAAGGCGATGAGGAAGTGGCCCTGGACATTGAGATGGCCATGTCCGTTGCGCCAGGACTCTCAAAAATTGTTGTTTACGAGGCGCCTCAAAGCGCCAGTTTCGATGATATTTTGGATGCCATGGCCAACGATACCGTCGATTCGCCGCAGGAGTTCAGTTCCTCGTGGGGAAATGATTCACCCAGCGCGCCGGACACGACCGCGGAAAATTATTTCAAGCAGATGGGCACGCAAGGACAGTCGTTTTTTAATGCTGTGGGCGATTCGGACGCCTTTGCGGGCGGCATTCCTTTTCCATCCGAGAGCACCAACATAATGCAAGTGGGCGGAACGACGATGACCACTACCGGGCCCGCCGGCGCATGGGTGCTGGAAACAACCTGGGACTGGGGCGGCAATCCTCAAGGAAGCCAAAACTCCGACGACCTTGGAAACACCAGCGCCGGCTCATCCGGCGGCATCAGCGACAATTTTAAGATTCCTTACTGGCAACAGGGGGTCGTTACGGCTGCCAATCAAGGTTCCCCGACCATGCGAAACGCGCCGGACGTGGCGATGATCGCGGACAATGTCTTTTTAACGGCGGACGACGGCAGCGAATACACGGTTGCCGGCACGAGTTGCGCTGCGCCTGCATGGGCGGCTTTTACTGCGCTGGTCAATCAGCAGGCGCTGGCCCGAGGCGGCAAAGACGTCGGCTTCATCAACCCGACCATCTACACGATCGGCAAAGGACCCAATTATCTATCTGATTTTAACGACATAACCACAGGCAATAACTTTTGGGCCAGCAGCACGAATGCATTTTCAGCGGTACCGGGTTACGACCTCTGTACTGGATGGGGCACGCCGTGCGGCGACAATCTGATTGATGCTCTTGCAGGCTTTTCCGATGCCCTGGGGGTCACCCCGGGCCGCGGATTTGTTACATTTGGCCCCGTCGGCGGCCCTTTCACCGCCAACGCCCTGAAATTTTCGTTGACCAATTCCAGTGCCAGCAGCCTGAACTGGTCGCTCATTAACACCTCTTCCTGGCTGACTGTATCTACTTCTAGCGGCGTGTTGAGTCCGCGCACCACAACCAGTTTGACGGCCAGCCTTAATGCCGCGGCTTACACGTTGGCTCCCGGGACGTACACCGCGGCCCTGCTCTTCTCGAACGAAACGAGCCATGTCACCCGCGTCCGTCAGTTTGCCTTTCTGGTGGGACAAAATTTAGTCCAGAACGGCGGTTTTGAGAGCTATCCTTTCTCGCTTCCGTATTGGGTCCAGACCGGTGGCACCGTTAGATTTAATGGCAGTCGCCGTCCCACTTACAATTGGGATTACGTTGACGCCGCGCCTGATGAGGGGGGAGTAACCGGCTACAATCCAAATTCCGGCACCAATTTTTGCGTATTCAATACGCCAGGCATTATTGGCTATATTTCCCAGTCGATTCCGACGGTCCCGGGACAACACTATCTGCTTTCAACCTGGCTGATGAATCCCGTGAGTGGCAGCACTGAACAATTCCTTATCAACTGGAACACAAATAGCGCCACGACGAACACGATTTATAACCTGCTGAACCCTCCTGTCTTCACCTGGAGCAACGTCGTTTTATTTGTCACTGCAACCGGCACAAATACCACCCTCCAATTCGGCGCACGAAATGACCCGGGCCTGTTTGGTCTAGACGATGTGAGCCTTGCGCCCATCCCCTGGCCCAACGTCAATATTTCGAAAACAGGGGCCAGCGCCTCCATTACGTGGAATGCCCTCGCCGGCCTGCAATACCAATTACAGTATTCGACGAATCTTCTGTCACCCAATTGGTCGAATCTGACGACGAATATCGCGGCCGGCTCGACATTGAGCGTGACCAATCCGATTGGGCCGAGACCTGCAGTATTTTATCGGGCTCTTTACCTTCCGTGAGCGTGGCGGAAGACACGGCTTCGCCGGGACTACGCCGGTCGGGACGCCGATGCGCGAACCGAAAACCGGCCCCGTTACACATTTTTTCTGTATAGCCCGGGAAACGGGGAAACGAAGCCAAAAAAGGGTCGAATTGTGCAGTTTTATTGAGAAATTTGAGGATTTTGGGGCAGGAAACGAAGAGGCAGGAAACCGAGCGAATGTCTAAACACAAACAAGTATCGAAACGCAAGGCACTCACCGTCTGCGGAGGGTGAGAAAATGGCCTTTTCGTGAGAGCGATGAAGAGTCAGTCGCACGGCTATAATTATGCGAAAAGTATAGAAGAGGTCCGCCGTCCATTCAGGACGGAACGTTTATTGACGATGTTCCAGACACTCCGAGTCTGGCTAATTTCCGGTTGTGCCTTCGGCACGAAATTTCCGACTGAAGAAGGCTCAGGGCGAGAGGCGTTCCAGTTTCCACGAATCATCCGGCTGGCGCGTGTAGCAGAAGCGGTCGTGCAGACGGTTGAGGCGGCCCTGCCAAAATTCGATTCGTTCGGGCTTCAAAACGAAGCCACCCCAGTTTGGCGGCAATGGAATATCCTCAGGAAATTTTGTCTCCATTTCGTTCCATTTTTTTTCCAGGACCGCTCGATTGGCCACGATGTCGCTTTGATTCGATGCCCAGGCCGCGAGGCGGCTGCCACGTGGGCGAGATTTGAAATAAGTTTCCGATTCAGACGCGGGCAATTTGGAAATGGTCCCGGCCACACAAACCTGGCGCTCCAATTCAGGCCAAAAAAAGGTCAAGGCGGCGTTGGGGTTCTCAGTCAACTCACGGCCTTTACGACTGTCATAGTTGGTGTAGAAAATGAAGCCACGTTGGTCCACTCCTTTGAGGAGGACGGTGCGGGCGGAGGGTTTTCCATCTTTATCGGCGGTGGCCAGTACCATGGCGTTGATGTCCACAGGCTGATGGCCCAGGCACGCGTGCCAAAGCTTGTAAAGCGCGATGCTGATTTTGCCCCAGCGCGAGCCGCCCTGTTCGCTGGCGGCGCGGGCGAACCAGTCCTGAAATTGTCTAATGGGATTGGTGTCCAGATCCGTGCGCGCCAATCCGCCAGCTGAATAGTTACGCCTGATGTCTGCAGGATTCATGGGGGCCTATTGTCGTATAAGTAACGCCTTTTTACAATGAACGGAAACTTCGGGTTAGAGCGAGCGCAGCAGCACTACTGAGACATCCCGCGCCACCCAAACTTTCAATCATCTGACCCGTGAATGTCATGCAGACGATCCACGGAAAGGGTTACAACAAATGCAAAAGACTTTTAATTTGGGCAGAACGGCTGCTCTGCCCTACCGAGGTGTCACATGGCGCGAAAGGCGGTCAATCCGAGAAACACGATAAAAATCGCGAAACCAAGCCGGATGGCGCTGCCGATCTTGATGCGGGCGTCCGTTGCCGTCATCCAATTCAGAAAGTCGCGCAATTTCCAGGGCGTGACGGTAAACCACATTCCCGCAATGACCAAAAGATAAGCCCAGACCTGGATCACCAGGACCCAGTGACTTTGGGCCAGATGACGGCCGACCGGTGTCCACCATGGCCTTGGCCAGGAGCAAAAAAACAACGGCCAAGCCGCGCACGGCCAGAAAGTCCTGAACAAAGAAACAGGACAATATTCCGATCGCGGCAAAGACGGTCATCATGGCAGGTTTGAAGGCGGAAAAATCGGCGACGGGTTCGATATTGACGTTCCAGACGAACCATGCCGTGGCCACGAGCATGAGCAGGATTCCGGCGGGAAGATTGCGCGGAAAACTCCGGACCGTCGCGGCGAATTTTTTCGGATTGGCGAAAGCGTAAAGTTGGGGAAGTCCCAGACCGGCGCCGAGCAAAATTGCCAGAAGCGACAGTTTCATTGCGGTTTGCACCGCGGCCACCAGGAGATCTCTTCCCAGTTAGCCTGGAACGGCGGGCAGAGGCGTCGATTCATAGCTCCTTTGCGCAGGTTTGAATTTGTCAAAGCTACTTTAGGAACCTTTTTCCAGCTTTGCCAGAAGCTCGTCGTTGGTTTTGTGTTTTTTGAGCGCGGCGACGAGAGTTTCCATGGCTTCGACGGGGTTGAGGTCCACCATCATGCGGCGCAATTTGCGGACGGCTTCGATCTGTTTCGGCGGGAACAATTTTTCTTCTTTGCGCGTGCCGCTCTTGGGGATGTCAATCGCGGGAAAAAGGCGGCGATCGGAAAGCTTGCGGTCCAAAATCAATTCCATGTTTCCGGTGCCCTTGAATTCCTGGAAAATCAATTCATCCATGCGGGAACCGGTCTCGATGAGCGCCGTTGCCAGGATGGTCAGCGAGCCGCCGTTCTCGATCTTGCGGGCGGAGGCAAACATCTTGCGGGGAATTTCCAGCGCACGGGCATCCACGCCGCCGGTCATGGTGCGGCCGCTGCCGCCATGGACGCTATTGTAGGCGCGGGCGATGCGGGTGAGAGAATCCATGAGAACGAATACGTCCTTGCCGCTCTCGACCATGCGCCGGCAGCGTTCGATGGTAAATCGTGAGAGCCGCACATGCGTTTCGAGGTCCATGTCGTTGGACGAGGCGACGACTTCGGCTTTGACGGAGCGTTGAAAATCGGTGACTTCTTCAGGGCGTTCGTCAATGAGCAGCACCAGGGCAAAGACTTCGGGATGGTTGGTGGTGACGGCAGTTGCAGATTTGCTTGAGGATGGTGGTCTTGCCCGTACGGGGCGGGGCGACGATGAGGCCGCGCGTGCCTTTGCCGATGGGCGTGACCAGATCAATGACACGCGTCTCCGTTAAATCCGGCTTGGTTTCCAAATTGAATTTTTCGATCGGGTCGATGGTGGTGAGGTTTTCAAAGCGGACGGCTTTGGTATATTCCTCAAACGGCATTTCGTTGACTTTATCAACGGCCTTGAGTTGCGGGCTGGTGCCGCGGTGAGGCGGCTGGGTGGGACCTTCGATGAAACTGCCCTCGCGCAGGAAACTGCGGCGGATGGTATCCGGCGTGACGAAGATGTCGCTGGGCTTGGGATGATAATGGTTCTGGGCCGTCCGCAAAAAGCCGAAGCCTTTTTCGGAGATTTCCAAATAGCCGGAACCATAATTGCCGGACTTCTCGCCGTTGTTTTCTGAACTACTCATATCTTGTAATTTCGAAGGTGAATACCCGAACCAGTTTTGAATTTTTGAACTTGGGAAAGCAATTCCGCGACAAGCGGAATTCTTAAAACCTTCGACTTTTATTAATTACACTTAAAACGCCTGCGGCGCAAGTAATATTTTTGATTTTAAAAAAGTTAAGCCTTCGTGGAATTCCGGCCGTGGAAGAGCGTTAAAGCGTTGAAGGAATTTAATCAATTCTATTCGTTTAAATTATGAATGGCTCTCCATCAACTTGTAGAAAACGGCACAAAGGACGCACGGGACAAAAGCGCGTACCGGGTCGTTTCATTCCATTGATCCGCAAATCCATTAATCCAGTCCAGCATTCGGTTAACCACCGACTTCGGCGCGGGCCTCGGCAGCCAGGGGCGTGCTCAGATACCGCTCGCCGGTCGACGGGGCGATGGTGACAATCAGCTTGCCCTTGTTCTCGGGCCGTTTGGCCACCTCAATGGCCGCCACCACGTTGGCCCCGGATGATATGCCGCACAGGATGCCCTCTTCCTTGGCGAGTCGACGCGCCATGGCAAATGCATCATCATTTGAAACCTGGACGGACTCCGCAATTTGCTGGTTTCCGGATGCGTCCTTCAAGTGAAGATTTTGAGGAATAAAACCCGCGCCCAGGCCCTGGATTTTGTGCGGCCCCGGCTTGAGCGGCTGCCCGGCCAGAGTCTGCGAAATCACGGGAGAATCTTTCGGGTCCACAGCGATCGCGACGAATGAAGGCTTACGCGGCTTAATGACTTCCACGCAGCCGGTAATAGTACCGCCTGTGCCAACGCCGGCGACGATAATATCCACTTTGCCATCGGTATCACCCCAGATTTCCTCGGCGGTGGTTTGTCTATGGATTTCTACGTTTGCCGGATTATTAAATTGCTGCGGGATCCAGGAATTGGGAGTTTCCTTTGCCAGCGATTCGGCGCGAGCGATGGCGCCTTTCATGCCTTCGGCGCCGGGCGTCAGGACCAGTTTGGCGCCGAGCATAGCGAGAAGCGTGCGGCGTTCCAGAGACATCGTTTCGGGCATTGTCAGAATCAATTTATACCCTTTGGCCGCGGCGACGAACGCCAGGGCGATTCCGGTATTGCCGCTGGTGGGCTCGATGATGACCGTGTCCTTGTTCAGGATGCCGCGCTTTTCGGCGTCCTCGATCATGGCCATGCCGATGCGGTCCTTGACGCTGGAGAGAGGATTAAAAAACTCGCATTTGAGAAGAATGGTCGCGGGCAGACCGGCGGTGACCTTGTTTAATTTGACAAGAGGCGTGTGGCCGACGGTTTCAACGATGTTGTTATAGATGCGTCCCATATATTTTATTGGTTAGTTCTCGCTCAATTCCCGCAGAATGTGTTACGGAGACATTGAATGGGCAAGTTTTTTCTTGGGGGAACGGCGGTGGGGCAAATGGGACGGAGGGGACGAATGAGACGAATTCTTATTGAGATTGTGGCGACCAATGCGATAATTGGAGACTGCGGGTTAGGGCGGCGTGTCGCGAGCACTCCACGAAACAGGCACCGAGACGGTGCCTAAACCCGCAGCCGGGACGGCTGCGCTACGTGCGCTAAGCACGTTCCATGTATTTGCCGGTTCGGGTGTCCACTTTGATTTTTTCGCCAGTCTTGATAAAGAGGGGCGCCTGGACCGTGATCCCGGTTTCAAGGGTGATGGGCTTCTGTACGTTGCCTGAGGAGTCGCCACGGAGGCCTTCGGGGGCATCGGTAACGGTGAGAACGACACTGGGCGGAATTTCAACGGACACGGCTTTTTCTTCGACAAAGGTGACGGTGATTTGGCCGTTTTCGACGAGATAATTCTTTGCGTCGCCGACGAGTTCGGCGGCCAGAGTGACGGTTTCGTAGTTTTCCGGGTCGGTGAAGACGTAATCGGCGCCATCCATGTAGCTGAATTCCATTTTTTTGGAGATCATGGGAACCGATTCGATTCTTTCGGTGGAGCTGAACCGGACGTCGGCGGATTTACCGGTGCGAATGCTGCGGAGGGTGGCTTGAACAAAGGCGCGCAGGTTGCCGGGAGTGCGGTGCTGCATATCCAGGACCACACAAATGTCGCCATTGTAATTAATCGCCATTCCACGGCGGAGATCGTTTGCTGTTGCCATAAAATAAGGTTAAAAAGGTTTCGCGCGGAAATTGCTAAACGCGAGCCGAGGAAAATAACAGAAAAAGCAGTGAAGGCAAGCGCGATTGGTGATTAATATAGCGCACACGACCGATAGGCCGTATAGGATGTATGGGAGGTATTTCCACACGAGTCGTGTGAATAAGTAAGGCTTGACTCATACAACATTTTGGGCAACACTGGCGCGCAACCACAATTAGCAGTGGTTTTATGCGTTGTCCAAAATGCGGCTGCCAGGAAGATAAGGTGATTGATTCGCGTGCGTCTCGTGAGGGCGCAACGATCCGGCGGAGGCGCGAGTGTGAGAAATGCCATCATCGCTTTACGACCTACGAAGAGGTGGAGCACGAGGGACTGATGGTTTTAAAGCGGGATGGGCGGCGCGAGGAATTTTCGCGCGAAAAGTTACTGGCCGGGATCAAGAAGGCCTGCCAAAAACGGCCGGTCAGCCTTAAATCGATGGACGAATTGGTGGACCACGTGGTAGCGGCGGTAACGGAAAAATTTGAAAGTGAAGTGCCTGGTGAATTTATTGGAAAAATGGTCATGGATGGGTTGCGGGCATTGGATGAAGTGGCATATGTCCGCTTTGCAAGTGTCTATCGCCGTTTTCAGGAAGCCACGGATTTTGTTCAAGAGGTGAAGAAACTCGAAGCCGCAAAATGATTGCTTTAAATTCCAACTGCCTGCTGTTTCGACTGGCCAACGGCGAAAGTGTCCCCTGTTCCGCGGAAACGATTTGCATCGAGATCATTGGCGGCGGAGACCTGCGAATTGACCCGGAAATGCTGCAGCACGCAGCGGCGTCGGTTTTTCATTACTTTAAACACGACCTGGAGCGAGAAACCGTCACAGTGGGTGAATTTGCGGGCGCGCTGGAACGGGTGCTGGGCAACTTGGGGTTGACGCTTTATCCGACGGCACGGGAGCGGGACATTTTGGAATCGGACTTGAGCCTCCTGACGCGGGAGTCGGACGCAAGCCTTGAGTTATTCTTTTTTCCGCGATTGCGCGATGAATTGCGGTTTCAGCTTCGCCAATCGCCACGGATGTTGCGATTTCGCGGATTGCGCGTTTGTGTTAAACGTCTTACCCAGGCCCGCCGCTGGAGCGCCCGCTGCGATGCGCTGCAGGAGCAAATCGTGGAGTATTTGCGCCAATGCCTGACCGCCGAATCCTGCGATTGTCCCCTCGTAGTGGAATAAGGCGACTATGGGCAAAACATTGTTTGAAAAAATTGTCGCCCGCGAAATCCCCGCCACGATTATTTATGAAGACGAGATGGTCGTGGGTATTCGCGATATCAATCCGCAGGCGCCTGCCCATTTATTGATTTTTCCGAAGAAAGCGATTCCCCGAATCGCCGAAGCCGGGCCCGAAGACGGAAAACTTCTGGCCCATTTGCTTTTCAAAGCGGCTGAAGTTGCGGAAAAGGCCGGGCTGACCAGAGAGGGTTATCGATTGGTGATCAATAACGGTTCGAACGGGGGCGAAACGATCCCGCATTTGCACGTTCATATCCTGGGCGGTCGGCGGATGCAATGGCCGCCGGGGTGATTTGTGGACTAATGGGCAAAAAACCTGCGGAAAAATTCCGGTCGTTGCGCGGCTGTAATCGATTCCGTACCTAACTTGCCGCGTATTTTGAGCCTTGGCCCGTCTGCGGCGACAATTCATTCCAGTATTTGGACGTGCCGTTTCTGCTTTGGCGTCAGCGTGACCCCCCGACCATAACAATTAGCGGGACTTCTGTTTTTGGACGTTTCGGATTCTCTCTTGGCCTTATAAATGCTTTATCCACTCGCTGCCCGGTGCTGAATAATCCGGAAGGCACACAATGAACGGACCCGCAAAAAAGATACTTTTGGTCGAAGACGAACCGATCGCCAAATCGCTGTACCAGAATAGGTTGCAGATCGAAGGTTTTGATGTGTCAGTGACTGGGGAGGGCGATAGCGCATTTATCGAGCTTTCCAAGGCGCAAGCGGACCTGGTGGTATTGGACCTGACCCTGCCGAAGATGAAGGGCGAGGAAGCGGTCAAACAGATTCGCGCCAACGACCGTTTGAAGAAAGCGCCAGTGCTGGTTATTTCAAATGCCTACATGACCGAGATGTCGCAAAAGGCGATGGAACTTGGAGCTACGCGCGGCCTTTTGAAAACCGAATGCACGCCCGCGCGATTGGTTGAAACGGTTCGCGATCTCCTTGGTTTTCGCTCGGCCTTTGACCTTTCGAGTTCGCCGGTCACCGACGATAAATCTGTTCAAGAATTCGCTGATGCCGCCGAAAGGGCGCTGGCGGACGAGCTCAAGCTCAAAGAGACGCGCGAGGAATTCATTAAAAAAGCCCCCGGCGAAATCACCCGAATCCGCGAACATTGCCGGGCCTACGTCAAGGAAGCCAAAGCAGGCGCGCCGGCCGCCAGTTCTGAACCACTGGGACACCTGTATCAGCAAGTGCGTTTCTTTGCGACACGGGCCGGGCTGTCCGGATGCGTGCCAATTTCGCTGGTCGCCAATGCTTTCGAGGCATTGATCTTTGACGTGCTTTTCAAGCCGTCCAGGGCCACGCCGTCAGTCTCCCAAACCTTTGCCCAGGCCGTGGATTGTCTGGAACGCTTGTGCCAGGCCAAGGACGGAGGAGTGCGCGATTTGATTCCCAGGGCAAGAATTTTGGTGGTAGATGATGACGCGGTATGCAATCTGGCGATGATTTCTGCACTTAAGCGCGCGCACTTTGAACCGGTCGCGCTTGAAGATTCCACGAAGGTTATCGACATGGCCAAGTCAACGCAGTTCGATATCGTCCTGCTGGACATCAATATGCCCGGCATGAATGGCTTTGAATTGTGCAAAAGTTTGCGGGCCATGCCGCAATACAGAGAAACCCCGGTCATTTTCATCACGGCGAACGCGGATTTCCAGAATCGCGCCCAAAGTATCCTCAGCGGCGGCAACGATTTGATCCCCAAACCGGTTTCACCGCTGGAATTGGTTTTAAAGGTGACGATGCGCCTGCTCCAGCCCCTAAGCATTCCGACAGCCCAGGGTGCATCCACTGTAAAGGACACGCCGCCTGCCTCCGTAACACCACCGGTTCCAGCGAAACTGGCGACACCAGATGTAAAACCTGAGGTCGCCGAGGCAAAGGCCCAGGCAGTACAACAGCCGCCTGCGTCTGCCCCTGAGAAAGCGGAACCTTCATTTTCGACCGAAATGATCAAAAAAGCCTGGTCGGCGGAACGTATTAATACTCCGGCTTCGGACGAAAAGGAAAAATCAGCGGCAAAGACGCTCAATGGAGCTAAAAAAGACACGCTCCCGAACGCAAAGGTGGAACTGTCCAAAACTGAGACAACGGCAGGAACGAAAACCGACTCCAAAAAGCCTGCCGACGGCGAGAAAATGAAGTTGGACCTGGAAGCCATCTCTATTGGACCCCTGAAGATGGCCGAGGATGAAAAACCCAAGCACCTCAACGGGACGGACAAAGAGTTGTCGAATGTTATTCTTTCTAATGTTCAACCGCCGAAAGTGGAACCACCATCGGCGCCAAAGCCCACTGAAATTAAGCTAGCCGAGAAAAAAGCGGCAGAAACTGACGCTAAAGCAGCAGCTGACGCTAAAGCAGCAGCTGACGCTAAAGCAGCAGCTGACGCTAAAGCAGCAGCTGACGCTAAAGCAGCAGCTGACGCCAAAGCAGCAGCTGACGCCAAAGCAGCAGCTGACGCCAAAGCAGCAGCTGACGCCAAAGCAGCAGCGGACGCCAAAGCAGCAGCTGACGCCAAAGCAGCAGCTGACGCCAAAGCAGCAGCTGACGCCAAAGCAGCAGCTGACGCCAAAGCAGCAGCGGACGCTAAAGCAGCAGCGGACGCTAAAGCAGCAGCGGACGCTAAAGCAGCAGCGGACGCTAAAGCAGCAGCGGACGCTAAAGCAGCAGCGGACGCTAAAGCAGCAGCGGACGCTAAAGCAGCAGCGGACGCTAAAGCAGCAGCGGACGCTAAAGCAGCAGCTGAGGCCAAAGCAGCGGCTGACGCTAAAGCAGCAGCTGAGGCCAAAGCAGCGGCTGACGCTAAAGCAGCGGCTGACGCTAAAGCAGCAGCTGAGGCTAAAGCAGCAGCTGAGGCTAAAGCAGCAGCTGAGGCTAAAGCAGCAGCTGAGGCTAAAGCAGCAGCTGAGGCTAAAGCAGCAGCTGAGGCTAAAGCAGCGGCTGAGGCCAAGGCAGCAGCGGAAGCTAAAGCGGCAGCCGACGCTAAAGCAGCGGCTGAAGCCAAAGCTAAAGCAGCCAAAGCAGCCGAGAAAGCGGCCAAGGCTAAAGAATCATCTCAATCACCCAATCCCAAACCGCAATCGCAACACACAACACCAACTATGGACACAACCAAAAAACCAACACTCGACGAAGCAGCGCGCGGAGTAGCGCGAATCATCTTCGGAGACGACAACATCAGCGACATGAACGTCCGTCTGACGCGCATCGCCCTGGAAAAATACAATGTACCCGGGACGCAAAAGCTCGAAGACGTGGCGCGCGGCGTAAGCCAAATCATTTTCGGAGACGACAAGGTTTCCGAAATGAATGTTCGCCTTACGCGTATCGCCCTGGAGCGTTATAATGTCGGCGATCTTCTCCATTTGAATGGCGGTAACGGCGCGAACTGAGATTTTCCTCTTTTCATCGCGGCCGACTCCGGCCGTGCAAAAAAAGTTAGAGCCCCGAACGCTTTCGGGGCCACCGCTATCCAATCAAGCCCCGGATGTATTCGGGGCTCTGCTTTTTATTTTTGGACCGAAACCGACAATTGTGGATTGATCAAACGATCAAGCTCACGCTTGACGCAACCGCCTATGGTTGCCGCGCGGGCCTGGTGTCCTGGATTTCGGTGGGGATGATGCGCGCGCCGCGTTTGTAGCCGTAATAAGCGTATGCCCAGTTGAGCAAAACGGCGATGCGATTGCGAAAGCCCACGAGAAAGATCAAGTGGACGAACAGCCACATCAGCCAGGCTGGATAGCCTGACAAATGAATCCTTCCCAGCCACGCCACGGCCGCTGAACGGCCGATCGTCGCCATGGTTCCCTTGTCCACGTACGTGAATGGCGGACGCGGCGCTTTTGCGCCGAAACGAATTTCTTCCATGATGAGCCGGGCGGCGTAACGTCCCATTTGCATCGCAGCGGGTGATACACCCGGAACCGGTTCGCCATCCGCACCAATGACGAACGCCATATCACCGATCGCAAACACGTCCTGATGGCCCGCCAGGCTGAGGTCCGCATTTACTTTCACGCGCCCTGCTCTGTCCAATTCCACGCCAAGTTTTTGCGTAAGGGGCACAGCCGAAACGCCCGCGGCCCAAATGATGGTTCCGGCGTAAATGATTTCGCCGTTGTCGAGTTCGACTTCGCCTTCGCGGATATTTTTCACGCGCGTAGCGGTGCGCACATGGACACCGAGCACCTCTAATTGCTGCTGCGCGCTACGCGACAGGTCCGAAGGAAGATGGCCGAGCACGGAGGGCCCGCCCTCTATGAGAATGATTTGTGCCTGGGTCGGATCAATCCGCCGGAAATCGCGCCGCAGGACTGTGCGAGCGAGCTCGGCAAAGGCGCCTGCCAGTTCCACACCTGTGGGACCTCCACCGATGACGACAATGGTCATCAACTTTGACCGCTGATCCTTTTCCGCGGCGTTTTCGGCGTGTTCAAATGCCAAAAGTACCTTGCTGCGTATACGGACGGCGTCGGCGATGGTTTTGAGGCCTGGCGCAAATTGTTCCCATTCAGGATGTCCGAAGTAACCGTTTCGCGCGCCCAGCGCCAGGACCAGATAATCGTATTTAAGGATGTTTTCGCGGAGCAGGACTTTGCGGTCGGCCAGGTTGAAATCCAGAACTTCGTCCATCAGCACGGTAATGTCGCGACGGTCTGCGAGGATAGATCGAATGGGCTGGGCAATTTCAGGCGCCGAAAGGCCGGCCGTGGCCACCTGATACAGCAGCGGCTGGAACAAATGATGATTCATTCGGTCCACGAGTGTGATACGGACGTCTTCGCTGCTGAAAACTTTGCAAAATTCCAGCCCGCCAAAACCGCCGCCTAAAACGACAACGTGTTTTTCGTTCACGACTCAATGTTCGCGAAAAGAGCAGCGATTTCAATGTTTCCATTTTAGAAGTCGCTGAACCGTTGAAGCGTTTTTAAACCGGACGATATTTGAGATGGCGGATTGATACGAGAATCGACCGGGCTGCTACGATGCGTAAATCGTAAATTTCGAGGAAGAGGACGGGGATGAAAAAGCTCAAGGCCGGTTCTTAACATCCCAGGCGTCGCGGAGGCCGTCACCGATGAAATTAAGCGCCAGGAGGGTTGTCACCAAAATGGCGCCGGGAAAAACGATTAGCCACCAATAGATGCGAATGGGATTGATTTGGCCAACGCCTTCGGCAACAAGTGAACCCCAGCTGGCCATGGGCGGTTCGACGCCCAGGCCCAGGTAGCTCAGGAAAGATTCGTATAGAATGATCGCGGGAACCGTGAGTGCCAGATAGGTGATCACAACGCCGAGCGTGTTTGGAATTATGTGACGGGATAGTACCCATTTGGGGCGCGCGCCGAGGGCGCGGCTGGCTTCAACAAATTGCCGGGTCCGCAGTGTTAACACCTGTCCACGGACAATGCGAGCCATGCTAAGCCAGGATATCGCGCCCAGGGTAACTACCAAAAGTGTGAGGCGCACCAAGCCTCCCAGGACGGCGGATTGTTCCACGAAATGCGCGTGCTTAATCAGTCCGCCCAGCGTAGTCACCAGCACAATCACAAAGACAATGGTAGGCTGCGAATAGAGCACGTCCACAATCCGCATCATGACACTATCCGTCCGTCCGCCGGCGTAACCGGCGATTGCTCCCCATAGAACGCCGATAACCAGACTCACGAGCGTGCCAAAAGCGCCCACCATCAGCGAGATTTGTGCGCCGTAAAGAACCCGCGAAAAAAGGTCGCGCCCGTGAAAGTCAGTGCCGAACCAATGCCGGGCGTCCGGCGCGACAAATTGCGCGTCTGAGACCCTGTCCGGATCATGAAGCTGCGCAAAATGGTCGGGAGCGACTTTCAATAAGACCGGCCATACAATCACCGCGACCAGCAAGGCGGCCAGATAACCGGCGGAGATAACGGCGCCGCGGTTCCGTTTGAAACGCGACCAGGCGCGGCGACCGGGCGAAGCGTGTTCGAGATTGGGCTCACTCATATTTTACGCGCGGATCCAGCAGGGTATAGGTGAGGTCCACCAGCATATTGAGACCGATAAGCAAAGCCGCATACAGGAGTGCGAGTCCCACCACCATGGTGTAGTCCAGGTTCTCGGAAGCATTCACCAGGAAATTTCCGAGGCCGGGAATCTGAAAAATGTTTTCGACAACAAACGAGCCCGTCAGTAAATCCGCGAGCATGGGCCCGGCGTATGAGACGACCGGCAAAATCGCAATGCGGAGCGCATGCCTGATCAACAATTCATTTTCGCCCAGTCCTTTGCTGCGCGCTGCCATCACAAAGTCGGATTGCATCGCACTCAACATTCCTTCGCGAAAGAGCCGCGCAATTTTTCCCGAAAAAAACAGCCCCAGCGCGACCATTGGCAAAACGGCGCAGGCCGGCGAAACCCAGAGGCCAACGGGCAGGATTTTCAATTTGATTGAGAAAATCAAAATCAGCAGCGGCGCGATCACCAGTCCCGGCACGCACACTGTGAGGATCGCGAAAGAATTACCCAGGTAGTCCTCCCACCGGCCGCGACGCGCTGCTGAGAAGAACCCGATTGGCAAACCAGTGCCCATTGCGAAACAAAACGCGAGAGCCCCCAGCGTCATAGAAACCGGCAGGCCCTGCCGAATGATATCGCTGACCGAATGGTCGCGGTATTTGAGAGACGGTCCGAAATCGCCGTGCGCCAAACCATTGAGGTAGCGCAGATACTGTTTCCAAACCGGCTCGTCCAGATGATATTTCGCCAGGAGATTGCGCTGGATTTCCGGAGAGGCGGGCGCGCGCTCGCGATCGAACGGGCCTCCGGGCGCGATGTGCATGAGGAAAAATGCGATCGCGCTGACGACCAGCACAAGTGGAACCGCGAAAACGAGCCTGCGCAGAAAATACATCCGCCCCCCATTTATAAGGAAAAAGGAAAAAGGAAAAAGGAAAAAGTGGTGTGTTGAAGCAATGAAGAGTTGAAGCGTTGAAGCCGCGTGACGCATTCATCTTGACGCAATCTGCCGTAGGTTTATTTTCGGCGCATGAAAACGATTTCAGTTTGGATTTGCCTCTTAACATTAGCTGTCGTGCTTACGCCGCGCGGGCGCGCCCAGGACGCTGCCACGCAGGCGCAGCTCGACAAGATCACCGGAGAAATTCAGGACGTTGAGGACCAGATGCACGCCCAGCAACAACAAATCAGCGACCTCGAGAAGAAAATAAGCGACATGGAGGGCAAAGTCAGCGCGCCCCAGGGAAACGATTTTGCCAGTGCCGATGACCTGAAAAAACTGGCTGAACAGGTCCAGGAAATTGACAAAAAGCGGCAGCAGGACAATCAAAAGATCCTCGACGCTTTGGAAAAGTTGGGCAAGGGCGGCGGCTTTCACCATCCTCCTCCATCGGAAAACCCCGTCAGTCCAACTCCCGGCACCGAGCAGGAAACTCAAACTTCAAATAACGGCCAGAACGGATATGAATATGTTATTGAGTCCGGGAATACGCTGCAAAAGATCGTCAAGGCGTACCGCGCGAAAGGCGTCAAGGTGACGGTGGACGAGGTGATTAAGGCCAACCCGGGCCTGAATCCGAACAAGCTGATTGTGGGAGCGAAGATTTTTATT
Organism: uncultured Verrucomicrobiae bacterium; assembly: GCA_963845665.1. Lineage (GTDB taxonomy): Bacteria > Verrucomicrobiota > Verrucomicrobiia > Limisphaerales > UBA11358 > UBA11358. The sequence goes on along the minus strand of CAWJTA010000002.1, from coordinate 2,616,402 downwards.
CCAGCGGGGCAGTAGATCTGGCCGATGAAGCAATTCGATTTTCTCGTCCTGGGCAGCGGCATTGCCGGGCTTTCGTTTGCGCTGAAGGTTGCGCCACGCGGGCGCGTGGCCATCGTGACAAAAAAAGACCGGGCGGAATCCAACACGAATTACGCCCAGGGCGGCATTGCGGCGGTCACGGGCAAGGATGATTCGTTTGAATTGCACGTTCGTGATACGCTCGAGGCGGGCGCCGGGCTCTGCAAAGAGGACGTCGTGCGGACCATTGTCGAGGAAGGGCCGGCGCGCATCCAGGAATTGATCGAGTTTGGGATGAAATTTTCCGAGTCGGAAAATCGTGCCGACGACGGGTCGCGCGAACTGGATTTGGGGCGCGAAGGAGGACATTCACGGCGGCGCATTCTGCATGCCAGGGACATGACCGGCCATGAAATCGAGACCTCGTTGCTCGACGCCATCTCAAAAGAGCCTAACATTTCCATTTTTGAAAATCACCTGGCCATCGACTTGATCCCGAGCCAAAAATTCGGCATCCGGGACAGCAACCGTTGTCTGGGCGCGTACGTTTTTGACAAGAATAACAATCGGGTGGAGACGTTCTCGGCGCCTGTCACGCTCCTGGCTACCGGGGGCTGCGGCAAGGTCTATCTATATACAACAAATCCGGACATCGCGACGGGCGATGGCGTGGCCATGGCCTACCGCGCCGGCGCCAGCATCGCAAACATGGAGTTTGTCCAGTTTCATCCGACATGTCTGTATCATCCAAGGGCCAAAACTTTTCTTATCAGCGAAGCAGTTCGCGGCGAGGGTGCCGTTTTGAAAAACCTCGACGGCGTCGAGTTTATGGATGGGGCGCATCCGATGAAATCGCTGGCGCCGCGGGACATCGTGGCGCGAGCGATTGACAGCGAGATGAAGCGGACGGGCGCAGATTGCGTGCTATTGGATGTCACCCACAAACCGGCACATTTTATCATCGAGCGTTTTCCAAACATTTATCAGACGTGCCTGGGCTACGGCGTGGACATTACGAAAGAACCGATTCCAGTGGTACCGGCGGCGCACTATCAATGCGGGGGCGTGGTGACCAATGTGGACGGCGAAACGGACATTCACGGGCTCTATGCCGTCGGCGAGGCGGCGTGCACTGGATTGCACGGCGCGAACCGGCTGGCGAGCAATTCACTCCTGGAGGCGCTGGTGTGCGCCCATCGGGCTGCGTATAAGGCGGTGCGACAACCGGCGCCGGTCGGAGTATTTTCAATTCCACCGTGGCAGTCGGGCAATGCGACGAATGCGGATGAACTCGTGGTGGTATCACACAATTGGGACGAAATCCGGCGGCTTATGTGGGACTACGTTGGGATTGTGCGCACGAACAAACGCCTGGAACGCGCGCAAAAACGGATCGCGAATTTGCAGGAGGAAATCAGGGAATATTACTGGAATTTCATTGTGACCAGCGATTTGCTGGAATTGCGCAACATCGCGACGGCGGCGGAATTGATTGTGCGTTGCGCGTTATCGCGGCTGGAGAGCCGCGGGCTCCATTACAATTTGGATTATCCGGAGGCCAAGGCGGAATGGGGGAAGAAGGATACGCTAGTGAGACGTTGAAGCTCCGTAAATCGTAAATTCTTAACTTCCCTGGTTTTTGTTCCTGGCAGTGTCGAGCGCTGACTTGGCCTGGTTGATCAAGTTTTGAAGCTGAGTAAATTGGTCAGGCGTGACCGGTACCCGGACCGAGTCGCCATATTGGACGAACAATCGGATGCCGCCTTGCCGTTGTTCGCTATATGCCCCGGCGCGGAAGCCGGAGCGAGTCGTAATGGTCGCGTCAAAGGCGGGCATAGTTGTGACGCTATAGGTGACTTTGCTAAGATAATCCAGGCCGTGAATCAGTGCGTCCAACTCATCATAGTCCACGAACAGGATCAATCGGGATTGATTTGCTTCGATCCCGATCGCAACAGCGAATTGTTTTTGGCCGCTCGTAACGTTGTCCGACTCTTTGCACCGGACCACGATGGTTCCTGTTTCAGTTGCCAGCGATCCAATTTGACCAATTCCTTTGACAATCACCGCGTCTGTTTGCAGTTCGAAATTCTCGATTTCGGTGGCGGGGGTGTTTGTGCTGTTTTGCGCGGCTGCGACCAACGGCAGTATCGCGCAGAGAGTGGTCAAAAGAAATAACGTTGAACGCATAGGCTTTAAAAGGTTGAAACTTCGCTGACCCATGGTCAAACGCCGGAATTGGGGAAAAGTTGCGGTGAGCCGGGACGGGCCACGCCGTCACCGCGCGTAACGCCCGCGAACGTTCGCGTTCGAGCATCCGATCACACTCGACTGCGCCCGCTATACGGGCGCGGACGGCGCAGCGCGCCGTCCCTACCAGGAAAATAAGTTGATTTTTTCCGCGCCGCTTTTAGAATTTTGACATGGAACATTCGCAACTCGCGCAGTATCTCCCGGTTCTTATTTTGCTGGTGGTAGCTATCGGCTTCGCGGCAGGCGTCCTGGTGATGTCGGTTTTGGTGGGTTTTCGCAGCAAGCATACGCGCGCCAAGGACACCGCCTACGAGTGCGGCAAGGACCCCATCGGCGAGGGCACAGCGCGATTTTCAGTGAAGTTCTACCTGGTGGCGATGCTATTCATCCTGTTCGATATCGAAGTGGTGTTTCTTTATCCGTGGGCGGTCGTCTATCGGCAAATGCTCGCAGATCATGCAACGCGCAACCTGATTTTCGGTTCGATGCTTTCATTCCTCATTGTTTTGTTTGCGGGTTATCTTTACGCACTTCATAAAAAGGCGTTTGATTGGAGAAGTTGAGAACCGTTGAAGGGTTGTTGTCAAAGCATGGGAGGGGATTATAGGAGATTGGAGAGTTTAAGGTGGAAGAATTTATTACGACGGACGGCTCCAAATTTCTATTGCCGGACCGCGAATGGGTTGCGTTTCACGCCAGCGGAACTGAACCGTTGATCCGCTGTTATATCGAAGCCAGGTCCAGGGGGAATTTCAAAAAACTGAAAGCAGCGAGCCGGCAGATATTGGCCATATAGCGCACTGCCGCGCCGCTTGTGGAATCAAGACGCCAGGTATAAGCTTAACTCCGTGATATACGATGCTTCATTGGATGATCTGCTGCACGCAGTTTGGGAGGGCAAACGCGTTTCACAGGCTGACGCCCTGCGGCTGTATCGCCTGCCTCTCGAGGAACTGGGCGCGCTCGCAGACCGGCGCCGTCAACTCACCAAAAAGGCCGACTTTAACGGCCGCGGCAACGACATCATCACCTATATCGTGGACCGCAACGTTAATTACACCAACGTCTGCAATGTCTATTGCAAGTTTTGCGCCTTTTATCGGGTGGAAAAGGATGACGACGCCTATGTAATCACGCTTGATGAGATGGACAAAAAAATCGAGGAGACAATTGCGTTGGGCGGCACGCAAATGCTCATGCAGGGCGGCCATCATCCGAAGCTCACGAAACAGTGGTATCTGGACCTGCTCTCCCACGTCAAAAACAAGTTTCCTGACTTCAACATCCATGGTTTCAGCCCGAGCGAGTTTGTCCATTTCCGGGAGGTTTTTAATGAGCCGCTGGAAAAAATCATTTCCGATTTTCATGCTGCCGGCCTCGGGTCCATTCCCGGCGGCGGCGGTGAAATCCTCGTGGACCGCGTGCGCCAGAGAATTTCACCACTCAAAGCCATGAGCAATGATTGGCTGGAAGTCATGGACGTGGCCCATCGTCTGGGCCTGTATTCCAGCGCCACCATGATGTTCGGTCACGTGGAATCCATCGAAGACCGGATCGAACACCTCGAACGCCTCCGCGCGCAACAGGACAAATCCCTGGGCTATAAAAACGGGGGCCATTTTACAGCGTTCATCTGCTGGACGTTCCAGGCCGAGCACACCAAATTAAAAGCGCCGACGGTCGGAGCGCATGAATATCTGCGCACCCAGGCTCTCTCACGCATTTACCTGGACAACTTCACCAATGTGCAAAGCTCGTGGGTCACGCAAGGACTGGAAATCGGCCAAATCGCGTTGAAATACGGCGCGAACGACCTGGGCAGCATTATGATCGAAGAAAATGTCGTGTCCCAGGCGGGCACAACATTCCGCATGAGCGTGGCTGACATGAAACGCCTGATTTCCGACCTGGGCTTCGAACCGCGGCAGAGGAACAATTGGTACCAGATGGTGGATTAAACTTAATGCTTCAGCGGCAGTGTTTCGTCCGAGTCTGACGATTGATACATCGCCGGGGGCAAATTGGGCGCTTTTCCGTGGCGCCGGACATGTCGAAATGCGAAGTGCGCCAGCACAAAAACCGCCACAATTCCCGCGACCAGGGCCGCCATTCCGCCAACCTTCCAATTCAGTTTCGAAAGCAGAAACATCACGCGGTCCAGCGGTGTTCTATTCTGTTCCATCAAGGGCGGCGGCTCGCTGAAATTGGCAGTGCCTTTCAGTTCACGGTCCAGGTCAGACGTGATTTTCGGCACGTCCAGCTTGAGCAGCGTGGCGTAATTTTTTACTGAACCTTTGATATAAATCGGCGCGGAGAAAATATCGTAATTGCCCTCTTCGAGAGCGCGGATATGGTCCGTGCGAATTTTTGTGGATTCCGCGACTTGTTCAATCGTGAGTTTTTTAGCTTCGCGCGCCGCGCGGAGCTGTTCGGCTACCGTAGGCATTATTGGGACATTGTAACGACGTGGACGGGCCGTTGGCAATCTTCTAAAAAGTTTTCGTCGCTCAAATTCGGCAACCCGATGGCAGGGATCGGGCGTTTGGCAAGTAGCACCGTCATCGCGCGTAAGGCGCGTGGAACCGCCAGCGGTCCGACATCCACGACGCTCGTTGCGCCGCTGGCGTGGTGTCCCAGACGGGAATAACGCCAGCTTGTCACGGGATTGTCACAAATCCGTTGCATTATCGCCATGCAACTGCTTCAATTTGTGCCTGCCAATGACAGAGTGGGTCATTCATTCAATCGGATAGTGGAGCGTTTCTGTTTTAGACGGATTCAAGCAATGAAAAAAATCAGCAGACTAATAGCCGCAATCTCAGCCGTTGTTTTTGGGATTCTTTTGGTTTCCTGTTCCAAAAACCAACCCGTCAGCATCACTGGCGCCGGTTCGACCTTCGATTATCCGGTATTCACAAAATGGTTTGAAGTCTACGCCACGGTGGATACCAACGCTCAATTCAATTATCAATCCATTGGTTCCGGTGGAGGTCAAAAAGGATTGCTCAATCAAACCGTAGATTTTGGCGCCTCAGACGCGCCGATGAGCGATGACTCGATGGCAGGCGCACCCGGCAAAATTTTGCACCTGCCCATTGTCGCGGGCGGCGTGGCTGTAATTTATAACCTGCCCGGTGATCCAAAATTAAAGCTGGATGGCGAGACGCTGGCAGAGATTTACCTGGGCCAAATCAAAAAATGGAACGACCCGAAAATCGGCGCTCTTAATCCGGATGTAAAATTGCCCGATTTGGCCATCATTCCCGTTCATCGTTCGGATGGCAGCGGCACTACGTTCATCTTTACTGATTACCTCAGCGCCATCGATAAAGCCTGGGCAGATTCTATCAAAAAAGGCACTGCAGTGGATTGGCCGGCCGATGTTGGCATCGGGGCCAAAGGCAGCGAGGGCGTTGCCGGGCAAGTCCGCCAGCTTTCCGGCTCGATTGGTTATGCCGAACTGGCCTATGCGAACCAAAACAAAATTCCTTATGCCGATATGAAGAACGCATCGGGCCAGTTCGTGTCGCCCGCGCCGGATTCCGTCAGCGCCGCGCTGGCCACGGCAACCATTCCTGACGATTTCCGTTTTTCCATGGTCAATGCGCCGGGGCCCAAAGCTTATCCCATTGCCGGTCCAAGTTGGATTCTGATTTACCAAAATCAGAGCGGTGACCGGGGCAAACACCTGGTGGACTTTTTGAAATGGGCGATCACCGACGGCCAGAAGATTTCGCCAACACTGGATTACGCTCCGCTTCCGGATGAGTTGCAACAGCGCGAATTGAAGCTGCTGGAGACAGTTACGTACTGAAATATCCGGGTCACAATCGAATTGGAGGATTTGCTGAATTGATGAACACCGCTGACACCAGTCTGGCAAGAGCTACTCCCGGTGCGAACCGGGCGGCTATCAGTGTTTCGCGCTTTGGCGATCGGGCCTTCGAATGGCTTACGTTGCTAATGGCGTTTTCCATATTTGTATTAATCGCGCTGATTGGGTGTGAGCTATTTCACGGCGCGGCTCCGGCCATCAAAAAATTTGGCTGGCATTTTTTGGTTTCCAGTTCCTGGGACCCGGTGAACGGCGTTTTTGGCGCGTTGCCCTTTATATTTGGAACGATCGTTTCATCGGCCATCGCGCTGCTGATCGCCGTTCCCTTGAGTATCGCCACAGCCATTTATCTCACGGAATTGGCGCCTTTATCGCTGCGCCAGCCTCTCATCATATTTATCGAATTGCTGGCCGCTATTCCGAGTGTCATTTTGGGATTTTGGGGGTTCTATGTAATGGTTCCCTTTTTGCATCTTCACGTGTATCCGATGCTTCGGTCCACGCTGGGCTTCCTGCCGATCTTTCAGGGGCCAGATAACGGACCGTCCATTTTGTCTGCCGGTATCATTCTGGCGATCATGATTATCCCCATTATCACGTCGGTTTCGCGGGAAATCCTGCGTTCCGTTCCCGGCCTGCAACGTGAAGCGGCCTATGCGTTGGGCGCGACTCGCTGGGAAGTCACGCGCATCGCCGTCTTAAGTTACGCAAAGCGGGGCCTCTTTGGCGCGGTGATTTTGGGGCTGGGCCGGGCGCTCGGCGAAACAATGGCCGTCACTATGCTTATCGGCAATGTTCCTTATATCGGATGGTCCGTATTCGGAGCAGGCCAGACACTTGCAAGCGTGATTGCAAATGAATTTACAGAGGCTGTAACCCGTCTCCATACGAGCGCCTTGTTTGAAATTGGTTTAGTACTGCTGGGCGTGACCCTGGTCGTCAATGCGTTGGCGCGGTTGCTCTTAATCACGTTCGCCGGGCCAAGTGTCAAACCACAACAATAATACGTCGTGATCGCCTCCAACCATCGCCAACGGCAATTCAAGAACGCGCTCATGCAGGCCGTCGCCTTTATATGCGCGATCCTGGTGATCGCGCCACTGGTATTGGTGTTTTATCATTTAATCACGCTGGGATTCAGTTCCATAAATTTGGCATTTTTCACGCAGTTGCCCAAAGCGGTGGGTGAAACCGGCGGCGGCATGGGAAACGCCATCCTCGGTACTTTCATTTTATTGGCTGAAGCGGCGATGATTGGTGTCCCAATCGGTGTATTGGGAGGCGTGTTCCTGTCTGAATACGCGGCAATCGGCGTCAGTTGGTGGGTCCGTTTCGGCGCAGACATTCTGAACGGCGTCCCCTCGATTGTCTGGGGGCTTGTGGTTTACGCCCTCGTGGTCGTGCCGATGCACGGAGCCTCGGCGATAGCCGGCGGAATCGTCCTGGGCTTGATGATGGTTCCAATGGTCATGCGGGCCACGGAAGAAGTTTTGAATCTGGTTCCGGGCGGCTACCGGGAAGCAGCGCTGGCCCTGGGAATTTCCAAATGGAGAACGATTCTACAAATTGTCGTCAGAACCGCGCTCAAAGGCATTGTAACCGGTGTCTTGCTCGCTCTGGCACGCGTTGCCGGCGAAACCGCGCCATTGTTGTTCACCGCCTTCGGCAACCCTCACTGGACACGCTCTTTAACTGAACCCATCGCAGCTCTCCCGTTGCAAATTTTCGATTACGCCAATTCTCCATATGATGATTGGCACCGGCAGGCATGGGCCGGCGCGCTTGTTTTGCTTTTGCTGGTCTTATTCATTAACATTAGCGTGCGAGTTTTAACGCGCGAAAGGTGGAGGGCCAAAACATGAATTCCGTCCAGGTTTCGCCCGCCACATTCGCACATCAGCAGACAATGGAACAAAAGCCGACAAACGCAGCCCTGGCCGTCCGAAATCTTTCGGTCTTTTTCGGGGCCAATGAAGTGCTCAAGCGAGTTTCGCTCGATATTGCGTCCAACGCCGTGACCGCCATCATCGGACCCAGCGGCTGTGGCAAGTCCACCTTTTTGCGCTCCCTCAATCGCATGCACGAATTGAATCCCGAGGCGCGAATGACGGGCGAAATCCGCCTGTTCGGCGATGATATTTACGCCAGCACGGTCGAACCGGTTATCGTCCGGCGGCGCGTCGGAATGGTCTTCCAAAAGTCAAATCCGTTTCCGACGATGACAATTTCCGAGAATGTCACTGTAGGTCTGCGGCTCAACGGCGTGCGGGACAGGAGAACTCTCGCCGAGCGGACGGAACAATCGCTCCGGATGGCCGCCCTGTGGGACGAAGTCAAGGACCGGCTGAACGCGCCGGCCATCAGCTTGTCCGGCGGCCAACAGCAGCGCCTGTGCATCGCCCGCGCTCTGGCGGTGCAACCGGAAGTCCTGCTCATGGACGAACCAGCATCGGCGCTGGACCCGCTGGCCACTTCAAAAATCGAAGACTTGATTCTCGAGCTGAAAAAGAAATACACCATCGTCATCGTTACACACAACATGCAGCAGGCGGCCCGGGCGTCGGATTTCACAGCCTTTTTTTACCTCGGCGAACTGGTTGAATACGGCGCGACCACAAAAATTTTCACAAGCCCTTCGCAGAAGCGCACCGAGGATTATGTGACCGGCCGGTTTGGCTGAAATCGTTGCATCGCCGTGTTGCCAAAAAGAAAACAGCTTTCACAAATTTGCAATTCACAAAAATGATGGCAACGTAGAATAGGGCAATTGTATAGATTTTTAAGATCATGGATACCTACACAGACGCGGGCCTGGAACTTCTGAAGCAAAAGTTGCTTACTATGGCCAGCCACGCCGAAACCGCTGTAAACGACGCCCTGCTGGCTCTACAACAGCGGGATGCCGACCTCGCGCTCCGCGTCAAAGAAAGAGACAGTGCGATTGACCAGTTTGAAGTCGAAATTGACGACCTGGTGATCCAGCTTCTGACCCGCGCGCCGTTGGCGTATAATTTGCGCTTCGTGACGATCGCGATGAAAGTCTCGCAGGACCTGGAACGCATCGGCGATGAAGCCACAAAGATCGCCAAGCGCGCGCGCGACCTGGCCCAGGAGCCGCCGGTAAAAATCGTTTTGGATCTCCCTCGCATGGCCGGCCTTGCGCTGGAAATGCTTAAAGACGCGCTGGACGCGTTTGTGAACCGCGATTCAGCCGCCGCCCGCGCCATCATTCCGCGTGACAAGGAGGTCGACGCGCTGAACAAGCAGGTCCATGATTTGCTCGCCCGGCACATGGTCGAAAACCCCGATACCATCGCCCGGTGCCTTCACTTGATGGTCGTTTCCAAGAGTCTGGAGCGAATCGCCGACCACGCGACAAACGTCGCCGAAGATGTGGTTTACCTTTGCGAAGCCCAGGACATTCGTCACACAGGAATGAAGAGCCGCGTGCCAGTCACCGTTTAAGTTCGATGTTCGGCGTTCGATGTTAGCCCAACATTTCCCCAATTTTCACTGAATGCCCTGCCAGGAAGTCCCGCGCCGGAATTCTCCGTCCTCCTTCCAATTGCAATTCCGTTACACGAAGCGCGTCCTCGCCGCAGGCGATGATAATTCCTTTTTCATCCGCCGATAAAACCTGCCCCGCCCTGCCCTTTTCTTCGATAACGTCCGCCTGCCAGATTTTTAATAAACAGGACTTCGAATCCCGCTTGATGAAGGTGAAGGTCCCCGGCCAGGGCCGGAAGGCGCGCATACGGTTGAAAGTGGTTCGCGCCGGCAGGCTCCAATTGATGTGACCCTCTTCCTTTTTGATTTTTGGAGCATAACTGGCCCCTTCAGGCTGGGGCCTGACCTGGATTCGGCCGCTCACGTAAATCGATATCGTCTCAAGCAAAAGTTGCGCGCCCAGAGTCGCCAACCGGTTGTGAAGGCTGGCAGAATCATCTTCTGGTAAAATGGGAGTCGACAATTGAGTCAGAATCGGCCCGGTATCCATGCCGGCGTCCATCTTCATTATGGTCACGCCGGTTTCGGATTCACCCTGGGCGATGGACCATTGGATGGGCGCCGCGCCTCGATATTTGGGCAAAAGTGAGGTGTGAACGTTCAGACAGCCAAAGCGCGGCAGGTCCAGGATCGCCGGAGGCAGGATATGGCCGTAAGCGACAACGACAATTAAATCTGGTTTTGCTGCGCGCAATTCGGCGATGAATGCCTCGTCTCGGGCCCTGGGTGGTTGCAGGACGGGCAGGCCGAGTTTTTGAGCAGCGACTTTTACCGGGGGCGCCTGAAGGTTGAGGTCGCGGCCTCGCGGTTTGTCCGGCTGCGTCACAACGGCGGCGATTTTTAATTGCGCATCCCGGGCCAGCCTCTCAAGGCTGGCGCACGACAACTCCGCCGTGCCCATGAAGATGATGTTCATTTACGATTGCCGCGGACGTGACTAAAAACTTCATCGTCCAAACTCGATGAGCAAAAACGGTCCGCCGCCGCTCATTTTTCGAATTTTGCCACTTGCTGGAGGATTTTCAAAAATGTCGCAATTGGCGTCTCGTCCGTGTTGATGGAATGCACGAGAGTTTTGCCATAATAATTCAACACCGGCCTGGTGTCTTTCTCATAAGTCTTTAGCCGTTGCCGGATGACGTCCAGGTTCGCGTCGTCGAGCCGGTTGTCCTTAAGCGCGCGGCGCTGCAGCCGGGCAATGAGGTTCTTCTTGTTCGCCGAAGACAGATAAAATACCGCCACAACATCAAGCGTATCATTGAGGATCTCGGCCTGCAGAACATTGCGGGGGATACCGTCAAGAACCAGGGTGTCCGTCGCGGGATGAAATCGCCCCAAATGCGTACTGGCGTCTATCGTTTTGCGCCAAAGGGCGATGGTGGGTTCGTCCGGCACAAGCTTTCCGCGGCTGGAGTAATCGATAAAAACCTTGCCCAATTCAGTGTCGGCCCGGAGGTCCCTGAAAACGTCGCCGCAGGCACAATGATAAAAGCCCGGAATCGATCCGAGAATTTTTCCATGCGTTCCTTTGCCCGAACCGGGCGGCCCGAACATTAAAATAGTGCGATATTTCATTGGATTAGGATTTCAATTTTGAGTTTCGGATTAAACTGCTGCAGCGGCGTGGCCAAAAGCGTAAAAACGGTCAGGCGTCTTTGTGTTTCAATTGGATCTCCTGAATTTCCCCAAAAGGCACCGCGACTTCCTGGCGCGCCGCGCCAACGAGTATTTCAAAATGTGCCTCATTGGCGGCAATGCGGGTGATGCGCTCGGCAATATGCTGAACACGCCCTGTTTTGATGACCAACACCATGTCTTTACTCGCGCCATGCCGAGTCATACCAAAGAAACCGGAGAACTTCGTCTCAAAGAAGCGGCGATTAAACGTGAACTGGCCTCGTTTAAAAACCTCAGTTTCCGGAAGTGCCGGCGCGGCCACATGGACCGATTCCGTCGTTGCGGAAGGTGCCTGGCCTTCGGCCGCCGGCGCTGATGAAACTCCTGCCGCCCCCGGGGCAACGTAGGCCGGAGCCGCATGGGGCGCTGCCGCCGCTCCTGCCGGCGCTCCCGTCTCCATTTGCATATCTGCCTGCGTCGCGCCGGCCTCCAGCTTCGCGGGTATGGCCAGAAAGATGATGGGCGTCACGATTGGAAAAATCGCCGCCAACCCAGTCACCAGGCCAATCGGTCGGGAGCGAAAAATTGCAACTTCAAAACCCGCGTAAATGTTTGCCGCGTAAATAAGCAGCAGGAGGATAATGCCCATGAATGATGAAAAGAGAGCCCCGACAACTGACTGTTTGGGCGGCAATTCCACGCGCGAAACATTGTGGACCTCCACTTCCAACTGAGGGCGCGGCGGCGGCAGCGTTTCAATAAACGGAGTGGCGTAGTCCCGGATTTTGGGATTTTTTGCCAGCATTTTAAGGGCGTCCTGTGAAAACTTTGTCCACACGATCCGGTCCGTGTACTTGTCGTCGGCCGTCCGGAAAATAATTCCATTGTCGTTGAACGAAATGATGTCGCCCGTCAGAGACGTGCCGTCAGTCAAATTATATGTTTCCGCCTTGGCAGCGACGAGCACCCCACAGAGCCATAAACCGATGATGATCCAAGCAAATTTTCGCACAAAACTCCTATTAACATATGCAGCGCCGCCACGAAAGCAAATTTTCCGAAGGGAGGACAAATGGACGAAATTGGGCACAGTGAGGACGAACCGCATAAAAACCCTGGCGCAGACTCCCAGGCTTGCAGGTCTGCTGTATCAACGTCCCGTCTTGCGCATTCGCGTAAAATTGAGCCAAGGTCAAATGGCAACGTGTCTGTTGAAAAAACTCCTTTTAGGCCATAGGTTGGATTGAAGGCGGTTATGAATATTGAAACGCTAATGGAAAAATCGGGCGCTTACGTGGTCAGCGAGCGGCGCCGCCACGAGCACGATGTCCCGGAGCGTCCGCGTTTGACGAAACCGGCTGTGGCTATCTCGTACATGTTTGGGGCAGGCGCCACGGCAATCGCCTCAGGTCTTGCGGATGCTTTGCAGAAAACGGAAGAACCGGGAAACCGCAGATGGGAGGTTTTTGACCAGCAATTGATTGAAAAGGTTCTTCAGCAGGAACACTGGCCGAAGAAGCTGGTGGAGACCATCGCGGAGGAAAAACGGTTCTTCATTGATGAATTGGTCGATGATTTGTTCAGCCTTCGCCCGCCCTCCTGGGTGCTCATACCACAGTTGATTGAAACCATCACGAATCTGTCCATCTCAGGCCATGCGATTCTGGTGGGACACGGCGCCACCATAATCACCGCGGAGCTCCCAAACGTTTTTCACATCCGACTGACTGGTTCCTTGTCCCGGCGAATTGAGCGAGTGGAGAGAAACCTGAGCCTGACTCATGAGGAAGCGGCAAAATTTGTGAGAAAAGTAGATGACCAGCGGGAGAAATATGCTAAAGCATATTTTCACGTTCGCTTGAACAATGAACTGCACCATGACCTGTCAATCAATACCGATCGCATCTCGGAAGCCGACGCTGTGACCGTTATAGCCGAAGCGGCGCGACGATTCTTTTCGACGTTATAGAGAAAGTCGTTCCAGCAAACTGCTGAGTTCCGGCCCAACCTGAGTGAGTTGTTGCCGATGCATGGCGGACAACTTCTCCAATTTTCCTTCACCAGCGGCGGTCAGGCGAAGCAACACCTTTCGCCGGTCTTCGCGAGACAATTCCCGCTCCACCAGCTTCTCAGCAACCATACGATCGACGAGCCCGACCGCGCTGTGATGGCGAAGCTGCAATCGCTCGGCCAATTCGCCAATAGTGACGCAATCGCGCCCCGGAAAACCTTTGATGGCCAGCATGGCCTGATGTTGTTGGGGTGTCAGGCCGACCGTTTCCGCCGCCTGCTCGCTGAAATGAATGAACCGCCGAAGTGCGTAGCGAAAGGCCGCCAGCGTTTCATACTGCGTTTTTTCAAGTTTTTCAGTTTTGGCCATTTACTGTTCGCATCCTCGCCAGTCCACGCGTCGATGGTCGATGTTCCACGTTTGAACTCCAGCTGCCATCTTCTATCTGCTATCTCCCAAAACCGCCACCAGGTCCTCGACGACCCACACTTTATCCTTTTCCTGCAACTCATCGGCCGCTGCTCCATGTTGCCAGACGGCAAAACGGAGGGTTTTGCAAATGTCCGCCTGCAAAGCAGGCTGTGCGAGCAGGCCGGCGATGTAGCCGCTCAGAACATCGCCGCTGCCCCCCTGCCCCATGAACGGATTGCCTGAGGAATTCACGAATATCTCTCCATCTTTGGTTCCAATGAGTGTTTCATTGCCTTTCAAGACCACCCAACAATTTCCAAATCGTTTTGAAAGCTCGCGCAACGCGCGCGGACGGTCGGCCTGGACCTGTTTGGACGTCGAATTGAGCATACGTGCCGCCTCTCCAGGATGCGGCGTAACGACACGCGCCGCCTTGGGCAAGACATGCGGTGACAGCAAGTCCAGCGCGCTCGCGTCCACGACCACCGGCCAGGGGAAATCGCGCCAAATCCGTTGCACTGTCTTTCTCATGAGGTCAGCCACTCCGACCGCGTGCAAACCGGGCCCTACCAATACCGCGCTCGTCGTTTCAGGAAATTTAATTTCAGGCTGAAAGAGGCCAACCATAACAGCCTGCAATTGCGAAGCCACGACATGATAAACTGATTCGTGAGTGTACAACGTGACGAGTCCCGGTTGAGCGCGTTGCGCCGCGCGGGACGCCAGGACGGATGCGCCATGAAAACCCATGCTGCCGGCCACAATGGCCACATGCCCGTTGAGGCCTTTATGTCCAGCCTCGGGCCGGCGCGGCGGAAAATGCTCGAAATCGTCCGGGAGTATCCAATTCCGTTCCGAAACTAGCGGGCACGGGACCAGCCCGACGTCTTCCGCGACCTCAAGCCGGCCCACAAATGGCCATGCGGTCTGCGCGAGCATTCCGGTTTTCGGCGCCCCAACCGTGAGCGTTAGCGTGGCTTCAATCGCCGCGCAGCCCTCGGGGACGCCTGTATCACAATTGAGTCCCGAAGGCGCGTCAACGGCCAGGATAGGAATGCCCGACCCATTAATGGTCAAAATCAACTTTTGCCAGTGCTCATCCAAGGGCCGGTTCAGGCCAATGCCAAAAAGTCCGTCAATGATGAGGGCAAATTTCCGGCGCACCAGATCCTGAAGTTTCGGCGCGTCACTTTCCGGCGAAACGATATTGAGAATCTCCACCTGCCGGTCCTCGATGAATTCGCCGGCGGCGCGGACGTCATTGCCATTATTTCCTTTGCCGGCGAGAATCAGGATGGCATCGCCCGATCGCGTCAGCTTGCGCGCGCGTTTAGCAATCCGTTTGCCCACGCGTCGAATAACCTCGGCTTCCGTTTGGCCTGAGGCCCACGTCGCCTTCTCCCACTCGCGCATTTGCGCCACGCTAATGACTGGAATCGGCATTTCGGAAGTTTCACCAAAAAACCGAAAATGAAAATGAAAAATTTGGACCGCGACTGTTTTTTAGGGCGCTCGTCAACGTTTGCAAGAAAACGGAATGAGTGGCCGCTGAACAATGCGACCTTCAAGCGAACTCGACCGACTGCTATACTGGGATCCGTCGGATACCATAAATCCCAATCATTCTCACTGAATTCTGCGCAACTATCTCCGTAACCTTACCGTCACATTCCCGTCACATCCTTGTCGCGTGGTTTACGATTGTATAAGGGACCTAAAACTGGTATTCACGAGACCGTGAAGCCGAAGATTTTGGTCGTGGACGACGAACCGGAAGCGGTCGAACTCCTGGAATTCAACCTTAAACAGGCGGGTTATGCCGTGAGCGCGGCGGGCGATGGAGCTGCTGCGTTGAAGAAAGCCCGTGCCCAGACGCCGGATATGGTGGTGCTGGACGTGATGTTGCCGGAAATGGACGGGTTTGAAGTGTGCAAGAACCTTCGGCTCGAACCAGCCACCTCCCGCGTGCCCATTCTCATGCTCACCGCCAAGGCGGCCGAAATTGACCGGGTGCTCGGCCTCGAACTGGGCGCGGATGATTATCTGACGAAACCATTCAGCCCGCGTGAATTGCTGCTTCGCATCAAAAAAATCCTCGCTCGCGGCGTATCGTCTGAAAAACCCCGGGAACAAATGCGGTTTGGGGACCTGATCATTGATTTACCTCGCCATTTGGCCAGTTGGAAGGGCAAAACGATTGAACTGACCGCCACGGAGTTCAAGCTGCTGACCACGCTGGCGCAACGTGCCGGGCGCGTTCAATCGCGCGACCAACTCCTGCGCGACGTCTGGGAATATGACAGCCTGATTGATACCCGCACGGTCGACACCCATATGCGCCGCCTGCGCGAAAAACTGGGTCCGGCTTCGAAGCATCTGGACACCGTGCGCGGGGTTGGGTATCGGTTTATGGAATAACACGCCGCGGCGCGGTCCGATCCGGCAATGCGGCGCTAATTACCCGAGTAACACATGTGGCCCTTGCTGACAACTCTCGCCATTGTCGCCGCCGTAGTGATTTACGTCTTTTGGCAAAAGAAATTCACGCGCCTGGAGCGCAAAATGCAGGGCGATATTGAGGATTTTCAACGGCACCAGCAACAAACCACGATAGACGCCCAGGCGCAGCAACAAGTGCTGTTCAACTCCATGCTCGAAGGGTTGTTGTTGCTGGACCGCAGCCGGAGGATTTACCTGGCCAATCGCTCGTTCAAGAACCTCTTCGGCGTCAAAACGGAATTGCGCGGAAAAACCGTCATGGAAGTACTACGGCTTCATGAACTTGCGGAATTAGTCGAGCGAGCTGAATCGGAAAAACAGGTCTTTGACTACGAATTAAAGGTCCCAGAATTGAACGAACGCTGGCTACAGGTCAATGCCGCCGTCATTTCCAATTCCGCCGGGGAGCGCGAAGGCACCATTCTGGTATTTCACGATTTGACCCGGCTCAGGCAATTGGAGCGCACCCGCGAGGATTTTGTCGCCAATGTCAGCCATGAACTGCGCACCCCTCTTTCGCTCATAAAGGGCTACGTCGAAACACTTTTGGACGGCGCCCGGAACAATCCCGACGTCGCGGAACATTTTCTTCGGATCATTGCCCGCAACGCGGAACGCCTCGATTTGCTGATCCAGGATTTGCTGACTATTTCAGCGCTGGAATCTGGTCGCGTTCAGCTCCAATTGCATCCAGTTTCACTCCGGGCCGTCGCCGATAAGGTCTTTGCCGACCTGAAATCGCGTGCCATCGGGCGGGAGGTCACCCTTAATAATGAATTGCCGGATTTAACCGCCTATGCCGACGAAAACCGCCTGGAACAGGTCCTGGCCAATCTGGTTGATAATGCAATTAAATACGGCCGTTCACATGGCAATGTAGTCGTGGGCGGGAAAACCCTCGACAACGCGAAACTGGAGATTTTTGTGAAAGACGATGGTCCAGGAATCCCAGCCGAATCTCTGGACCGCGTATTTGAACGGTTTTATCGCGTGGACAAGGCCCGATCGAGAGAGCAAGGTGGCACGGGCCTTGGCCTTTCCATCGTAAAACATATCGTGCAAAACCATGGTGGCGAAGTATGGGCAACCAGCGAACCGGGCAAGGGTGCCACCTTTTACTTCACGCTACCGCCGCAGCCGGCCCGGCCCATTGAGAACGTCGAGGTCGTGGAAGCAGCGTGATTCCAAAGTCTTAACTTTGGAATTTTGACTTTTAAAGTTTGAGTCTTAAGTTCGACCGTTGGCGAGGAGGTGGATTCGGGGCATTTGCATCCTGCAATATCGGATTTTCAAAAGATTGCGGTATGCAAGTTTTTTCGATCTGAATTTGGGACCCCGGTCTGATAAAAGCCTGATTTTCCCAGCTAAAAGCCCAGCGGCACACCCATTGCTAAAACACCCGGCAACGGCAGTAAAGTCGAAGTCGAAGGTAAAAGGGAAATATGAAAACGTTGGAAGATTTATTTTTGGAGGCCCTTGCGGACGTGTATTACGTCGAGCAGCAGCTGGAAAAGGCGCTCCCGAAGATGGCCAAAATGGCCACTGACCAGGATTTGAAGGCGGCGTTTCAAGCGCATCTGACTGAAACTGAAGGTCATGCACAGAAGTGCGAACAGATTTTTGAATTGTTTGGCAAAAAAGCCAAAGCCAAACGTTGTCCGGCCATCCTGGGTATTATTGACGAGGCCGAGGACCTGATTTCCGAAAATAAAAAATCGCCAACTATCAACGCGGCTTTGGTACTGGGCGGCAATAAGGCCGAGCATTACGAAATTGCCACCTATGGGACCCTGCGTGAGTGGGCCAAGATGCTGCAACGCGAGGATGCCGCGAAGATACTCGACGAGATTCTCGCCGAGGAAAAAGCAGCCGACGGCAAATTGACCAAGCTCGGCAAAGAACAATGTAATCCAGCCGCCAAAGGCGGCGAAGATATGCGTATGGCCGCTTAAAACAATCTCCCCGGCGCAATCAACAAGCGCCAGTTACCCCCAAAAGGGCCGGAATTTGCCTGTATTCCGGCCTATTTTTTTTGCGTTTGCACGCGGCCATCAACTTGCACACGGCCACCATGCGCAGGCTTTCCGGACTGTGGCTCCGACGACACATTTCTTTTACATAGGATGCGCAACGCGCAACGAGATTTGTTTTTAGGGGGAAATATGGGGTTTTATTGGGGATTTTGAAGATTTTGGCAGCAGTGACGCGCAACGAACCGGGTTTCGTCCCGTACTGCGAAGGACCCGCCTTCGCGAAGCTGCGCCGCGAAAGCGCGAAGGCGAACGAAGGGGGTTTGCACATTTTAACTGTATGGGAGGGAAACCGGAAACGAGACAAGTTTGATGAAGGAATCCTCGGTTTTTGGTCAAGAATCCAAATTAAGACACTACGCGCCCGCCGGGACGTTGGACATCCGTTTCGTTTTTCTGTAGCTTGACCGGGCGTATATGAATGAAAATGACGGAGATAAAAAGGATCAAGGCCAGAAAGCACTGCACATCAATTTGGACGCCACCAAATACGGCACATATGCCGAAATAGGCGCCGGACAGGAGGTTTGTCGCTGGTTCTTTCATGCCGGAGGCGCCTCGGGCACGGTCGCAAAAACGATCTCCGCCTATGATATGGCGGTGAGCGACGCCATTTACGGCATTTCTGACCGTTACGTCACCCGCCAGCGTCTGCAGTCCATGCTGGATTACGAATACAACTTGCTCCTCCAGCGGCTCGATAAAAAGCGCGGTGATAAGACCGCCTTTTTCGTTTTTGCCGACACCGTGGCGACTCACAGTTTTTCCCGGCAGACCGACGGTCATGGGTGGCTGGGCATCAAATTCCAGGCGCGCCCGCGCGAGGAAGCGTCGCAAATCATCATCCACACGCGGCTCCTTGATAAGAACGTTGTTCGGGAACAGGAAGCCCTGGGGATGATCGGCGTCAACCTGATTTACGCGGCTTTTTATCATCACGAGGAGCCGGAAAAAATCATTTCGATGCTCATGGATGATCTGAACCGGGAACGAATTGAAATTGAAATGATCAAGTTTTCCGGCCCGTGTTTTGCAAAAGTAGATAATCGCCTGATGGCTTTGCAATTGGTGCAGCAAAACGTTGCGGACGGCGCGATGTTTACGTCGGACGGCGAAGTGGTTATCCCCAGCGAAGTCCTGTATAAAAAGGCCGCGCTGGTGGAACGCGGCAGTTTTCGGCCGATCACCAAGACGACGCTGGACATTTTGGAACGCGCACAGGAACAGTTTTTGCGTGAGCCTCAAATGCAGGGCGAATCCCCGGTCGTCCTCATGGAAATGACACTTCACAGCGTTCTGGAAGACGCCACCCTGGCGCACAAGGACTTCCTCGACCGCGTGGACCTCTTGAGCACACTGGGCAAGCCCGTGCTCATTTCCAACTTTGGACGCTACTATCGGCTCGTGGAATATCTGTCCCGCTACACTCAAAAAATGAAGGGCATCGCGCTGGGGATTCCCAGCTTGCGCAGCATCTTTGACGAGAAATTTTACACCGACCTGTCCGGCGGCCTCCTCGAATCATTGGGCCGGCTATTTAAAGATCAAACCAAGCTCTATGTTTATCCAATGCGCGAACCCTCGGCCAATGCCCTGGCCGCCTACAGTCAAGCCGGCAGCGACAGCGGAATTTGGCAGCGCCAATCTTTGGGGAATGAAATTGTCACGCCGGAAAACCTCAAAGTCGCGCCCAACTTGAGACATCTTTACGCCCACCTGCTTGAAAACGGTTACATCACCGGCATACAAAATTACAATCCCGATTATCTGGGTCTTTTTCCGCCGTTCGTTCTTTCAAAGCTGCAATCCGGAGATATGTCCTGGGAGAACGACGTGCCCGGGCCCATCGTTCAGAGCATTAAGAAAGGCAAAATGTTTGGCTGGCAGGAAAGGCCAACGATGATTTTGGAAACGACGTGAGGTGACGTGAGAAAACATCGAACATCGAACGTCTAGCAGCAAAGCGAATGCCGTGTGAGGGCACACGGCCTACATAACGAACGAGTTCATAATTGTTCTGAAATTGCTTTCAGAAATGGGTCGGCCCAGTTTAAGTCCAGCGGGCCGTTTAACTCCCGCGAACGTTTGAAGTCCGCCTCAAACAATTGCCGGTCCAATTGGGCCACGGCGTCGGGATCGGAAAAGGCGACGTCCAGTTCCTGTGAGACGCGCAGGCTCATCTTCTCCATGTTCGCCGAACCCACGCACGCCCAGCCATCGTAAATGGCCGCCTTGACGTGTGCCATTCCCGGATAAATAAAGACCCGGATGCCGTTGCGGATCATTTCATTGGCCATCACCATATCACTCGCCTGCATAATGCCGACATCACTCTCACCGGGTATCACCACACGCACGTCCACCCCGCGCTGCCGCGCGTCAATCAGCGCATGCAGAATCGTGTCGTCGTTGAAATAAGCGTTTTCGATGTAAATATAACGTTTGGCCTGGCGTATGGCCTCCAGTTGGGCGTGGTAAATCTGCGTTTCGCCGGTTGCTGTGCGCAACACGCGGACATCAATGCTGTCGGGCGACGCGGTCCTGTGCACATGTTCACGGTCAAACAACGCGACACGGGCGTAATCAAAATCGCCGAACGGTCCAGCCAGCGCCCAGGCTTTCTCGTAATCCTTTTCCAATTGTCCCACAACCGGCCCCGTCAACCCGACCATCAAATCATGCCATTGATATCGGTAGAGCCAGCCAATATTCATGCCGCCGATGTAGGCCTGACGGTGATCTATGATGAAACATTTTCGATGGTCGACCGCAAGCCACGGATCGGTGCTGAGGCGCACGTGAACACGAGCGCCTGCTTGAAGATAAGATTTGATGTCGCCCGGAGGCCGAAAATACGGAGGCACAGCCGACGCGGGCGCGTCCCTGGCGAAGAGCGAGCCGATGTCGTCCATCAACACGCGAGTATGAACCGTGGCTGATTTTTGTTTCAGCACGTCGGCGATTTTCACCGCATAATTATCCGTTCCGAAAATATAAATCATCACATCCACGCTATGTCTGGCCGTTTCGATCGATTGAACCAGTTCTGGAAAAAAATGGTTCCCATCGACGAACAATTGCACGCGGCCTTTATGGCGGCGCGCGCTTACGACATGATCCAGTTTCTTTTCCCATGCTGTGAGGTCCATGCCCGTGCCTGTGTATAGCGCCGGTGGTGGCGGAGGATCGCCGGAATTGAGCGCCAATGAATTCAGCACCGTGACACCGGAACTGTCAATATGCCAAAGACCGCGGCCGATGAGACTGACCGGATTTTTGACGGCCGTTATGAAAAGGCTTTTGATGAGCAGCGAATTGATTACGCGCAAAGCAAACGCACCTGGAACCACAATGGGCTGCGCGTCCGGGTCTGTCGGATAACTCAGAAAAACGACCAGATGCTCCGGGACGTCGACCAGCACGAAGGCGGGCTTATCGCCGGTCAGAAATAAACACGTCCTCTGGTTTTGAGTGGCGCCGACACTCGCAGTCATTATTTTGATCGCCTCTCGTGAGAAATCGGCGTCGCTGAACGTGTGGTCCACGATGATTCCGGGAGGTTTGTGTTCCAATCTTACGGCTTTTAATTCCCCCGTTGCGTTTCTGAAAAGGACGAGTTCCATGTCCTGGGCGATCAGCAAAACGCCGTGCCCGGGAGTTCGAGGCGCGAGTTCGGCAAAAACCCCCTGCAGAAGCTGTTTCCACTGCGCGGCATTCCCAACAATGATCCGGTTCTTTGGGCTGACTATGGACTTGCGCGCCGCGCGTTTTTCCTTTTCAAAAGTCAGGACCGAAAACTGGCATTGATATTCGGGGTTATCGTCCTGTGTTGAAACCCACGTCGTATGCGCAAAA
Source organism: uncultured Verrucomicrobiae bacterium (assembly GCA_963845665.1). Classification (GTDB taxonomy): domain Bacteria; phylum Verrucomicrobiota; class Verrucomicrobiia; order Limisphaerales; family UBA11358; genus UBA11358. The sequence continues at coordinate 2,594,366 of CAWJTA010000002.1, read as the reverse complement.
GCCCTGGTGCCCCGGAGCGGGTATCGGATTTCCAGGGAGTTTCCGGCGCAATACACGGTTAGATTCGTGATGTCATCCGGTTCGATGCGTTCCAGATAGCTGCTGCGCGGCCCCGGTGCGGCGCAACCGGCCACCAGCAGCAGAGCGGCGAGCGCAAAAACAATTCGAATTTTTACATTATCCTCTAACAGAAATCTAGATTGTGCGCATTGACTATAAAATTGCCATTCCGATTTTCATGATTTCGTCGTGATTGCGGAAGATAACACGAAAATGGATCTGAAAATGTGCCCTGCTCTTCCAAAACCCAGGGCGAACGCAAGGCGGTTACTTCATCGAGCCGCATCGTTTGCGCCGGCGGCTTGCGGAACCGGTGCGTTTTCCGGTGGCGCACGCCAACCGCCTCCGAGCGCTTTTACCAAAGTGACGGCGGCGACGAACTGCTGGCCGCGCAGTTCCACGGTGCTGAACTCAATGCTCAATTCGGTAGTCTCGGCAGTCGCCACTTCGAGATACGTCACCAATCCATCACTGTAGCGGTTGTTGGCGGCGTCCAATTGGTCACGCGCGGCTGTTAGCGCCCGGCTTTGCGTCGCGTATTGGTCGGCCAGAAGGTTCTGGGCGGCGAGGTTGTCTTCGACGTCCTGAAACGCCGCCAAAACAGTTTGCCGGTAGTCGTCCACGATCTCCTGATAACTGGCCTGGGCCTGATGCAGGTTTGCGCGGAGTCTGCCGCCTTCAAATAGCGGAAAATTCACCGTAGGCCCAAATTCCCAAAAACGACTGGGCCAGTAGAGGAACGTGCCGGCGCTAACGCTCTCAAAACCCGTCAGGCCGTTCAATTGCACATCGGGGTAAAACGCCGCCTTTGCCACGCCGATCTGGTCATTTGCCGCCGCCATTTGGCGTTCAGCGGCCGAAATATCGGGCCTGCGCTCCAGCAACTCCGAGGGCAGTCCAGGAGGAATTAGCGGAGGCGCCCCGGAGAGGGCGCGCTCAGAGAGCTGGAAAGTCGTAGCCGTCTGTCCAAGTAATACCGCCAGGGCGTGCTCGAAGCGCGCCCGATCCAGCTTCACGGCCGGCAGTTGGGCTTCTGTGTTTTCGAGCACGGTCAGCGACTGCGCAACTTCGAGTTCGTTGGCCACTCCACCGGCAAAGCGGTTCGTTGTCAATTCGTACGATTCGCTGAATACGTCGACGCTCGAATGAAGGACTCCCAGTTCTCCATCCAGCGCACGCAGGGTGAAATAATCCACGGCCACGTCCGCCTGGATTTCGAGTTGCACGAACTCAAGGTCATCGGCGGTGGCCTGAAGTCGAGCCCGGGCCGACTGCACACTGCGCCGCACTTGCCCCCAGAGATCCACTTCGTAACCCAGGTCAAGCCCCGTGATAAAATCGTTATAGGTGTTCGGATGGCCAATGGCCTGGCCCGTTCTTGCCAAAGGAGCATTCGGAGAGGTGCGGTAGCGGGTGTACGATCCCTGGAGCGACACGTCGGGAAAGAGTCCCGCGCGGGCCTGGGCGACGACGTCCCGCGCCTCGAAAAATCGTTGAACCGCCGCCTTCAGTTGTTGATTGGACGCATAGGCCTGCGCTTCAAGGGAGTTGAGTTCCGGGTCGCCGAACATTTCCCACCAGTTTCCTTTGGGAAACTGTGCCTGTGGATGTGCGAGTTCCCAACCGTTGGTCACCCCCGCATAAGACGGAGGAATGACGGTTGCTTCGGGTCGTTTATAATTCGGCCCAACAAGACAGCCGGCAAGCGTAAAAACGAACGTGAGGCCCATTATGCAAATGCCAAAATCCCAAATGCGAAAACAGAACCAGCGCCTCGAACGCAAGGTTCGTGGGGTCCCGCGTTGTGGCAGTTCGAATTGCATATCACTTTGCCCCGGCTGCATTTTGAATACGCACCTTGATTCCGCTGACAAGTGACTCACTGGGGTTCTCAATTACACGGTCGGTCCGGCTCACGCCGCCCAGAATTTCAATCGTTGTTCCAAAATCGCGGCCGATCTGCACTGAACGCAATTCCACCGTGTTGTCCGGCAAAACCACCCCCACTTGGAGGCCCTGGGCTCCGAACAGGATGGTGTTGTCGGGCAGCGTCATGAGCGGATGTTTGGTGTTGGTAATCAATGTCACCTCGCCAAAGGCGTATGGCAGAATTTGGTATTTTGGATTGTCCACCTCCAATTCTGTCTCCAGCGTCCGGGAAATGGGTGAAATGGCTTCGGAAGTTGTAATCACTTTGCCGGTAAACGTGATCCCAGGGTTTTCGGGCGTGGTCAATGTAGCCATCTCGCCCGTGGTGACGCCGCCCGCGTAGGGTTCCGGCACGCGGATATAGGCCCGCAATTTGTCGGACTTGGCTACTTGAAAGAGTTGCTTTCCGCCGCTGCCAGATACGATCAGGTCCCCAATATCTACGTTGCGCAAGGTCACCACTCCTTTAAAGGGCGCCACGACACGCTGGAAAGCGACCAGGTCCTGCAGGCGTTGCAGGTTAGCCTTCGCGGACTTGACCGAAGCAACTGCCACCTGGCGTGCCGCTGACTTTACAACCGCTTCCTGGACGGACACCGACCTGGTCTTTAACAAGGTTTGCCACCGTTCGTCGGTGATTTCGGCGAGGCTCAAATTGGCCTGGGCCAGATCCAGTTCCGCCTGTGCCTCCTGAAGCTCTTCATTCAAATTCGGCGTTTCGATAACTGCCATCAATTGGCCGGGCTCAACATGGGCTCCAATATCGGTCAGCCAATTTTGGAGATAGCCGCTGGCCTGGGCATAAACCGCGGCCAGCCGCCAGGGTTGGACTTCGGCAGGCAATATCAGACTCGTCTCCTCTTTTCCGGGCATGGGCGACACGACGGTTACCGTCGTTATCGCCAATTCGCGCGTGTCCGCCCCGGACACTTGACGCTGGTGCCAGCGCGGGACAAAACCAAGCACCAGTGCGCAGATCAGGAGCACAGCGAATACAGCAACTGCAATTACGCGCGTGCGCCTGGAAGGTTTCGGAGCCGGCGGCTGTGGTTCCGGGGGCGCCGCGGCGGGGACGCCCTGCCGCGCGTCCTGGCCGACCGGCAGGCCGGCCCTGCCGGATTGTTGGCCACTTCCTGGCGGTTGACCGACATTGCCGGGTGCAGATTCGGGGTCATTCATAGAGCACACCTCAAGTTTTGGCCCGGTCCGGTTCGCCTTGTGCCGACGCCTGACGCTGTTCCGCTGCCGGCACTGCCCGCTGCAGGAGGCTAAAAACGACAGGAACAAAAAACAGGGTCGCAAAGGTCGCCAGAGCCAGCCCGCCAATCACCGCACGTCCCAACGGCGCATTCTGCTCGCCGCCTGCGCCCAGCCCCAGGGACATCGGCAGCATCCCGATAATCATCGCCAGCGCGGTCATCATGACCGGCCGCAAACGTCCGCGACCGGCTTCCCAGGCGGCCTGAATCGGAGTCATGCCTTCATTGAGATTATTTCGGGCAAAGGTCACGACCAGAACGGAGTTCGATGTGGCCACGCCCAGGCACATGATGGCGCCCATCATACCCGGAACGCTTAAAGTCGTGCCGGTGACGTAGAGCCCCCAGGTCGCACCCGCCATGGCGCCAGTCAAGGCCGTGAGAATAATAAATGGGTAGAGCCAGCTTTGAAAATTCACGACCAGCAGGAAATAGATCAGCACCGCCGCCGCCACCAGGCCCAGTTCCAGTCCGGCGAAGCTGGAGTGCATGGTGTCGACCTGGCCGGTCAACTGAATCGTACTGCCGTGCGGCAATGATTTTCTGGCTTTGATGATGAGCGGTTCGATGTCTTTGAGCAGGCCACCGAGGTCCCGATTGGCCACTGAGCCATAGACATCTACCACCGGCACGAGGTTATAGTGCGAGAAAATCGGCTGGGTATTGGTGCGGTAATAGGTGGCAAGATTTCCGAGCAACTGCTCGTTGCCGAAGCTGCCAAGGCCGGCGGTCACCGGCATCGAATTGAGATCGGAGAGCGAAGTCATACGATACTCCGGCACCCGGATGTTCAGCAGATATTCGACCCCAACGCGAGGGTCGAGGTAGAAGTTGGGTTGTGTTTGTGTGGTGCCCTCCAGGTTCACGAGAACCGATTGGGCGATTTCCTGTTCGTTAAGATTCAACGCCGAAGCTTTGGTCCGGTCAATGTTAAACAGGAATTGCGGCATGTTCGATTGTTGCTGGATGCGCACGTCCACCGCCCCACGGACATGGTGAAGCTTGTTGACCAACGTGGCGGCGACCTCCTGGTTGCCCGGCACGTCGCGCCCCGTTATCTGGATGTCAAACGGAGCGGGCAAACCGAAATTAATCGTTTGGCTGACAATATCCGCGGGAAGAAAGTAAAAGACCATGCCCGGGAAATCGCGGTTGAGCGCCAGGCGCAACTGGCGGACGTACTCGGCCGTGGGCCGGTGTCCGGGATTCAATGAGACCAGGATGTCGGCGTCAGCCGTTCCTGCGACGCCCGTATTGTTGAAACTCAGGTCTATGCCTGAAACCGGCAAACCGATATTGTCAAGAATTCCTCCTAAATCCGACGCGGCAACGTGTCTGCGAATCTCATTCTCCACGTGATTTATATCCGCCTCAGTTTGCTCGATGCGCGTGCCGGCCGGGTCGCGCGCGTGCAATTCAAACATGCCCGCGTCAACCGTCGGAAAGAAATCCTGCCCAAGGAAGGGAATGAGCAGAAGCGAAGCCGCGCAAAACACAAGGAACGCCGCTCCGAATGCAAGGCGATGGGCGAGCACCATTCCGAGCAACATGCTGTATTTCCCGCGAAGATTTTCGAAACCCCGCTCGAAGTTCTTTTGGAGGGCGCTTAACGGATGAAACGCCTTTTGCGCAAAACGCGACGCTCTGGACTTTGGCTTGCGCGCGGCCGCCTCCTTCGAGCGCTGAAACCACATAATCAGCGTAGGTACCAGGGTGCGGGACCAACAGTACGAAGCCAACACGGCGAACACAACCGCTTCCGCCAACGGCACAAAAAGGAAGTGCGCAACACCGCTCAGAAGAAACATCGGAACGAAAACGATGCAAATGCAAGTGGACGAGACCATCGCCGGCAGCGCTATTTCGCCCGCCCCGACGAGAATTGCACTGTTCATCTCTTCCCCTGCCTGCAGGCGACGCTCGACGTTTTCGATCGTCACGGTTGCGTCATCCACCAGGATTCCGACCGCCAGCGCCAAGCCGCCCAGCGTCATTAGATTGATGGTTTCGCCCAGCGCGCTGAGCACGGCTAAAGAAGTCAGGACCGAAAGTGGAATGGAGATGGCGATGATGATCGTGCTCCGCCAGGAACCTAAAAACAACAGAATCATGATGGCTGTCAGGCACGCGGCAATGATACCTTCCCGCGCGACTCCGCTTACGGCCGCCTTCACGAAAACTGATTGATCGCCAAATAGTTTTACCTGGACATTGCCCGTCACGGTATTCATCACTCTGACCATGGCAAGCTTGACACCGGCGGCCACATCGAGCGTCGAGGCGCTGCCGGATTTAAGGATCGTCAGCAAAGTGCTGGGCACTCCGTCCTGCCGCACCGCGTTCATTTGAGGCATGTAACCATCGTGGACCTGCGCGACGTCATGAACCCGAATGACCGCGCCATTCGTGGTTGTTCTGATCGGCGCGTCATTAATCCGGTCCCTTACATTGTATGTGGTGTTAAGATTTATCGGATACTCAAAGGTACCGATCTTGGCCAGACCGCTGGGATAGATCAGGTTTTGCACATTCAAGGCATCGACCACGTCCTGCTCGGAAAGATTCAGCGCCTCCAGGGCCTGCGGGCTCAAATCCACCGCGACCACCCGCACCTTGCCGCCATACGGCGTTGGAATCGATACACCAGGCACACTGACCAGGCCCACGCGGATGGTGTTCAGGGACAAGTCATAGATTTGCTGCTCAGAAAGGGTCGGGCTGCTGATTCCATATTCTAAAATCGGCACCGTCGAAGCGCTGTACTGGATGACCGACGGCGGGGTGGTTCCTGGCGGAAGCTGCTTGAGGATGGTTTGACACTGGGCAGTCACTTCGGAGATGGCCTGGATCGGAGAGGCGCCCTTTTGAAAGAAAATCTTAATGACACCGACACCCAAATACGAGGTGGATTCAATGGTTCTAATGTTGCTAACAGTCGTGGTGAGCGAGCGCTCAGAGGGATAGACGATGCGCTGTTCAATCTGGTCCTGTGGCAGGCCGTTGTAACTCCAGATGATGCTCACCACGGGGATATTTATGGCCGGAAAGATGTCTGTGGGCGTCGTTATCAGGACGAATGGGCTGAGCAAGAATAAAAGCAGGGCCGCCACGACAAACGTGTAGGGACGCCGCAGCGCAAGGCTTACAATCCACATAAATCAAGCCTTGATGGAATGCTCTTTAACGGCACGACCGACAGTCAAATTGATGGTCACAGCTCGATCCTCCTTCTATAAGCAAAAGCCGCAGAACCCTGCATCGCCCCGCCAATCCGCCCGAGCGGGCTACCATCGGATTTTACACCATGAATTCGATTTTATCCACAAACTCGTCCCATTCGATCGCAATCGTGACAAGCTGAAGATTCATCCTGTGGCAAGGCACAATGGTGCTAAATTACACGACGGTATGAAAACGACAGCCTGTCCGGACAAACAGATTGAAAATGTCCCAATGCAACGGGTGGATGGCCCAGCCTCAACATCGGAAATCGATTGTCTCGCCGCCGAGGTGCCGCTCGAAATCCGGGTTGAAGGGCATAGTGTTGCTGTCGTGATGCGCACCCCTGGCGAAGATCGGGAATTGGCCGCGGGCTTCCTCGCGACTGAAGGGTTGATACATTCCGCTGATGACCTGATCGCCATCACACACCAGCCATATTGCTTCATGTCCGGCGAAGAAAGATACAAGGCGGATGGCAATTCAAGGAAGGATGCCGGCTTGATAGAAGGGAACGTCGTCAACGTGCAGCTCAAGCAGCCGAATTCCCTGGATCTGAAGCAATTGACCCGGCACGTATTCAGCTCTTCGAGTTGTGGCATCTGCAGCAAGGCGTCCATTGAAGCCGTGCGGCGGCAATTCCCGCCAATCGAAGACGAATTTGCGGTCGATGCGCAGGTCATTCTGGGTTTGCCTGCAATACTTTCTTCGTTTCAGGAAACCTTCAAACGCACTGGCGGTCTTCATGCCTGCGCTCTATTTGATCTTACTGGTCGTCTGATGGTGCTTCGCGAAGACGTTGGCCGCCATAATGCACTCGACAAGGTGGTGGGTTGGGCTTTGCTGGCGAATCGTTTGCCTCTTCGGCGGCATATTTTACTTCTGAGCGGCCGCACTTCCTTTGAGATGATGCAGAAAGCGCTCGCGGCTGGAATTCCGATTGTGGCCGCCATTTCTGCGCCAAGCAGCCTGGCTGCGGCATTTGCGCGTGATAGCGGCCAGACGCTCGCAGGATTTCTGCGGGGCCAACGGATGAACATTTACTCCGGCGCCCATCGCGTGCGCTACACCCACCGCCGGAAAGAGGAAATTTCAAATAACATCCACTTTGCCGCTGATGCATCTCCCCGAAGATGAAACCATCCTCGATCATCGATACAGACGTGCTTGTTCACCGGCTCTATATTTCCGCGGCTCATAATTTCTTCGGCCATAATGGCCAGGCCGCGGGCACGCAGCCGATTATCGAAGTCCCGGAAGTTGAATGCGTAGCCGGCCGAGGGCTCCGAGGCGACCGTTTTTTTGATTACAAGGAAAACTACAAAGGGCAGATCACCTTTTTCGCCCTGGAAACGTATGACGCGATCTCCGAAGAACTGCACGTGCGAAACAAACCGTTCTCCATATTCCGGCGCAATGTTATCACAGCAGGCATGGATTTAAACACACTTATCGGCCACGAATTTGGCATTCAAGGCGTGCGCTTTCGTGGCGTCGAAGAATGCAAGCCGTGCTATTGGATGGACCAGGCATTTGGACCCGGAGCCTGCGAATTTCTCAAAGGCCGCGGCGGTTTACGAGCGATAATTTTGAACAACGGTATTCTCAGGGCAAATAAGGGAACATTCTAAAACCGCCTTGTTTCCAGCCAGGAAAAAAATTCGGCACATCCCGCCGTTCTATATTCCGCCGCACAATTGGCACGCCCTGTGCAAAGGAGGTTCTCTTTAGGAAAATTGCTTTATAGGCTTTGTATCATTGGCACCGGATAGCGGCAAATTGCAAAGGTGGACCATGCGATCTTCATCATGCCGGATCATGCGGATCTGCGAAAGGAATACGGCTTCCTCTCGCATTTTGTCCGCGGCCGGCTTCGGTCGGACGAACGGTCTAAAACATGCGCGCAAAGAACAAACAAGAAAACTGAGATCGATCATATGAAAACAAAACAACTAGGAAATTCTGATCTATTTATCACGCCTGTGGGCTTTGGTTCATGGGCCATCGGCGGCGCGGGCTGGGAATTCGCCTGGGGAAAACAAAACGATGATCAATCGGTTGCCGCGATCCATCGTGCGCTGGAATTGGGAATAAATTGGATCGACACCGCGGCCGTTTATGGCGTGGGACACTCCGAAGAGATCGTGGCCCGGGCATTGGCAACGTGGCCGGGACCCCGACCCTACGTGTTCACCAAGTGCGGCCTGCGGTGGGACACGCGCGGACAAACTCGTCGCGACCTGACGGCCACTTCAATTCGGACAGAATGCGAAGACAGCCTGCGCCGTCTCAACGTGGAGGCGCTGGATCTCTATCAAATCCATTGGCCGACCGACGATACCCTCGAAACCGAGGAAGGATGGAGCACAATGGTGGAATTGCAGCGTGAGGGCAAGGCGCGCTGGATCGGCGTCTCCAATTTCAATGTCAAACAATTGCAGTTGGCCCAGACAATATCCTCGATTACATCATTGCAACCGCCCTACTCACTGGTTCACCCTGAAGTTGAATCAGAAATTCTGCCGTACTGCAATCGCCAGGGAATTGGCGTGGTCGTATACTCGCCGATGGCCTCGGGCCTATTGAGCGGGGCCATGACTCGCGAGCGAATAGCCCAATTCCCAAACGATGACTGGAGAAAACACCATCCCGATTTCAATGAGCCAAAATTGACGGCCAATCTGGACCTGGTAGAACGTCTGCGCGTCGTTGGCCAGCGACATCATTGTTCTCCGGGCGCCGTCGCCATTGCCTGGACCTTGTTGAACCGCGCCGTGACCGGTGCAATAGTCGGCGCGCGGAAGCCGGAACAGCTCGATGACGTGGTTGCCGCAGCGGAGGTTCGGCTGACTGACTCGCAACTGAGACAGATCACAGGTTTCGCGGAGGCCGCGTGATACAGGATCATGCGGTTTCGGGAAAAGTGGCGGGATAGCTTATTCGTCCGCAACCTGGGCTGTGAACGTAAAATCCGCGCTTCCCACGGAAACTTCAAAAGGCTTGGCGGGCGTCCCCTGCAATTGGAGCACGCTCAGGCCAGTAGTCGTGCCGTCGGGCTTTTTTGATTCAAACGTAACCGTGATTTGGATATCTTTGCGGCCCAGGATTCTAGGGACCATCCGGCAATCGTTCCCCCCCCCAATCGAAACGCAGGTTTCGTAATTGTTGGTCATTTGCAGCACCCCCAAGTCCTTAACGCTGGATTGAACGGCCGCGGCTGTGGCTGTCGTTGGCGGGGTCGCCTTCGAGCAACCGAAATAGCCGCCGATCGATACCATCACGCCTGTGACGACGCTCTTTAGGTCCATAAAGCACCTGAAAGCAGCATTTTTTGGGCCGAAACGAGGGATTCAGTCCGGTTGCAAACCGGGCTAAAGCCAAGGTATTACGAGACTTGCGCATTATGCAAAAAAGCTGATTTGCGCCGCTGGGCGGTTTGGCCGGATTCGTCTCCTTGACAGGTCTCCTTTTAACCCCCATTTTCATCCGAAAGGAACATATTAATGAGTGAGCATAGTTTATTCAATTCGCTGCAGCCGTTTGACCAGGGAAACGGCAATCGGGGCAAGCTTTATTCCCTTCCAGCCCTTGAACGGGCGGGGGTCGGTCCGATATCGAAACTTCCTGTTTCTATTCGGTTGGTTTTGGAATCGGTTTTGCGCAATTGTGACGGTAAAAAGGTGACGGAAGAGAATGTCCGGGCGCTGGCCAACTGGAAGTCAAACGAAGGCCGGACGGCGGAAATTCCGTTCGTCGTAGCGCGGATCGTTTTGCAGGACTTTACGGGCGTGCCGTTGCTGGTGGATTTGGCGGCCATGCGCAGCGCCGCCGCGCGCATGGGTAAAAACCCCAAGATCATCGAACCACTCGTCCCGGTGGACCTAGTCGTGGACCACTCCGTGCAGGTTGACTTTTTCGGGACTTCGGACGCCGTCCAACAGAACCTTGAAATCGAATTTCACCGCAACCGGGAACGTTATCAGTTATTGAAATGGGGAATGCAGGCGTTCGACACCTTCAAAGTGGTGCCCCCGGGAATCGGCATTGTCCATCAGGTCAATTTGGAATACCTGGCCAAAGGCGTTCTGGCGACAGATTCGGGCGTCTATTATCCCGATACACTCGTAGGCACGGACTCGCATACGACGATGATTAACGGCCTGGGTATCGTGGGATGGGGCGTCGGAGGCATTGAAGCCGAAGCCGGAATGCTCGGACAACCCGTTTATTTTCTGACGCCGGATGTTGTCGGCGTCTATATGACTGGAGGTTTGCGGGAGGGCGTGACAGCGACCGACCTGGCGCTGACGGTCACGCAGGTGTTGCGAAAGGCCAAGGTCGTAGGCAAGTTCGTGGAATTTTTCGGTCCCGGCGCCGCCGCACTGCCGGTTGTGGATCGTGCCACGATCGCAAACATGGCGCCCGAATACGGCGCCACGATGGGCTTTTTCCCGATTGACGGCGAGTGCGTCAATTACCTGCGCGCGACCGGCCGCAGTGAGGAGCATTGCCGGCTCTACGAAAACTATTATCGTGCCCAAAATCTCTTCGGCATTCCGAACAAAGGCGAGATTCAATACTCTCAGGAATTAGAACTGGATTTGGCTTCGGTGGTCCCCAGCGTGGCCGGTCCAAAACGTCCCCAGGACAAGATCGAACTGCCGAAATTGAAGCAGGAGTTCATTTCCATTTTTTCAAAGCCGGTCACGGAAAATGGGTTTGGAAAATCCACCGACGTCTTAAGCGAATCATTTCGCGTGGAATGCCACGACGGCGACGGTTTCGGCGGCGGCAGCCAGGAACCGGTGTCCGATACGCTCGCCAAATTGCACAATACCAATCCGGTGACGGAAGGGGAAATGGCGAATAATCGTCCCACGCCGGATGCCGTCCACGAACTGCACGCGAAGATGTGCGGAGGCGATATACGGCACGGATCGGTTTTGATTGCCGCGATTACAAGCTGCACCAACACGAGCAATCCCAGCGTAATGCTTGGGGCCGGTTTGCTGGCCCGAAAGGCGGTTGAACGCGGTTTGCAGGTCAACCCGCTGATCAAGACCTCCCTCGCCCCTGGATCACGCGTGGTGAGCGACTATTTAAGCAAGGCGGGCCTCCAAAAATACCTGGACGCGCTGGGCTTCAATCTCGTCGGTTACGGCTGCACGACCTGCATCGGCAATTCCGGGCCGCTGGCGGCGCCGATTGACGAAGCGATTTCGAAGAACGACGTCGTGGCCGCTGCGGTCCTGTCCGGCAACCGAAATTTTGAGGCGCGCATTCACCAGAACATCAAGGCGAACTTTCTCATGTCGCCGCCGCTGGTGGTTGCTTTCGCGCTCGCGGGCCGCGTGGACATTGACATGAGCCGCGAACCGATCGGCAAAGGCAAGGACGGCAAGGACGTTTATCTGAAGGAAATCTGGCCGACGATGCAGGAAATTCGCAATGAAATGCAAAATGCTCTGCAACCGGAGGTGTTCCGGAAGTTATACCGCGATTTTGCCGGGCAAAACCCCAAGTGGAATGAAATTCCCTCCAGTACCGGGAATGTTTACGAATGGGACGCCAAATCCACGTATATCCAGGAGCCGCCGTTTTTCGGAGATTTCTCGATGCAACCGGGTCAGGTTCGGGAAATCAAGGGAGCGCGGCCGCTGGCCATTTTTGGCGATAGCGTTACGACCGACCATATTTCGCCCGCCGGTTCGATCAAGAAAAGTTCGCCAGGGGGAAAATACCTCATCGAAAACGGCGTCGCTCCCGGAGACTTCAACAGTTACGGTTCCCGCCGGGGCAATGATCGCGTGATGACCCGGGGCACGTTTGCAAACGTGCGGATTAAAAATCTCATGGTGCCGGGAGTGGAGGGCGGCGTGACGAAATTTCAGCCGGGCGGAGAGCAGATGAGTATCTATGACGCGGCGATGAAATATCAAGCGGCGCGGGTCCCGCTGGTGGTGCTGGCCGGGCAGGAATACGGCACCGGCAGTTCGCGCGACTGGGCTGCGAAGGGAACGAATTTGCTCGGCGTCGCCGCTGTCGTCGCGCAAAGCTTCGAACGCATTCACCGCAGCAACCTCGTGGGAATGGGCGTCCTGCCCTTGCAGTTCAAAGAAGGTGTCAACGCGCAAAGCTTGAAATTGGACGGCACTGAAACGTTTGACGTCCTGGGACTGGACGGCAATCTCAAGCCGCAACAGGAAGTCGCGTTGCGAATCACGCGCGCAAACGGACAGACTGAAAGCATCCCGGTGAAGTGCCGCATCGACACGCCCATTGAGATTGATTATTACCAGCACGGCGGCATTTTGCCGTATGTGTTGAGGCAGTTGATCGCAAAAGCGTAGGAATTTACGATTTACGCGGCCAATTTCCAATCGCCGCACGTGGGGAAAAAAACGAGAAACCGCGAAAGCAAAAGTCTCAATGCGTGACCAAACACGCTAACTAGTTCGTTCATGCAAGCGAGTTCGCTGGCTTACGAATGCCATCGTCTTTTTGATCAAATCAATCGCGCAAATCGTAAATTCCGCGCCTTTTTCCTTTTTAATTTTTAATTTTAAATTGCTTCCGCTTTCCTGCATTCTTTGCCCATGAAATCCATGACAGGTTATGGTCGCGGTGAATGCGCCAGAGACGGTTTCAAGATCACCGTCGAACTTGGCGCGGTCAATCGCCGCCAGTCTGAAATTTCTGTCAACCTTCCCCGCGAATTGGAAATGCTCGAGTCGCCCGTGCGCGACGCCATCCACGCCCGCGTCGCCCGGGGTCGGGTGACTGCGCGTATTGGCGTCCATTCGGGCGAAGGAAACATCAGCGCCCGGATGCACATCAATAAGCGGCTTGCCGAGGCGTATGCCGCGGAACTCGCGAAACTGGCCAAACAGCTCAAGCTCGACGGCGGTGTGACCCTTGACCAGATCGTCCGCGCGCCCGGCGTTTTTCAGAGCGATGAAGAACTCGTGCAGGCGGACAAAATCTGGCCGGTCGTTGAAAAAGCCCTGCAGCACGCGCTTGCGGCGCTGGTTAAAATGCGCGAGCGCGAAGGTTCGAATTTGGCGTCGGATTTGCACGACCGCGTTGGCATCATGCGCAAGGCTGTCGAAAAAATCCGCAAACAGGCCCCATTAACCGCTGAAAACTACCGCCGGCAATTGATCGAACGAGTTAAAGCCGCCGGGATTGACAGTATTGCCGCCGATGATGAGCGGCTGCTCAAAGAAGTCGTTTTGTTCGCCGACCGCGCGGACATTGCCGAAGAACTGACACGTCTTCAGAGCCATTTCCAGCAGTTCGAGGATTGCCGGAAATCACCGGAACCTGTGGGCCGCACCCTTGATTTTTTGGCGCAGGAAATGAATCGCGAAATCAACACCATTGGTTCAAAGGCCAACGACGCGATCATTTCCCGTGAGGTTGTGGTCCTTAAGGCCGAACTTGAACGCTTCCGCGAACAGGCGCAAAACGTGGAATGAGTAAACACAAGTCGAGTCCGCTGCTGCTCTTGATTTCCGCACCCTCAGGCGGCGGTAAAACAACCCTCTGCCAACTCTTGCTCCGCGCCCGCCGGAATATGGTGCGCGCGATTACCTGCACCACGCGCGCGCCGCGTCCGGGCGAAAAGAACGGCGTGGATTATTATTTTTTGAAACCAGAGGATTTTCTTCGCCGCGTTCAGGCCGGAAATTTCCTGGAGCACGCCAATGTCTTTGGCAACAGCTACGGGTTGTTGAAATCGGAACTGCTGGACAAACTGCGCTCCGGGAAGGATGTCCTGCTAAATGTGGACGTCCAGGGCGCGGCCACCATTCGTCAGGCCGCAGAGGCCGAACCTGAACTTAAACACGCGTTGGTCACGGTATTTTTGACGCCTGTTTCGCTGGCCGAAATCCAACGCCGATTGAAAAAGCGCGGTACTGATTCACCGGACGTCATTCAGCGCCGCCTCGCCGCGGCTAAACATGAAATCGCCCAGTGGAAAAACTTTGACTACCTGTTAATTAGCGGGGCCAAGCAGGAAGATTTGCGGCTGGCGCTGGCGATTATCGAGGCCGAAAAAATGAAAATAGGCCGGGCCACCGAACCCACATTTTGACTCTCTGTGGCGGAGCGGCGGTGGCGCTGCCACTGCCGCAATTCGTCGCAAAAGAATAGCAATTCAACGGAAGCGGATACGGAAGGATTTCATTTAGGATTGTCTCACGAAATGAGACAATTAAGTTTTGCCGCCATCATACTGAGTGGACTGATTCTTGGATTGCTGTCTGCCCAACCGATTCTTGCCACTCCACCGGCATTGAGCGCGGCCAACTTTGAGGGATCAACCAACGAAGCCATTACGCCGCTGGGTTTTTTAGACGGCCTCTCACGCAGCGGCTATTTGCTCGGGGACATGTGGGGGCTTCGCCCATGGCTCAGCCAATATGGCGTGTCGCTGGCCATTTCAGAAACCAGCGAAGTGCTCGGCAATGTAAGCGGCGGCGTCAAACGCGGCGCAGCCTATGACGGCCTCACGCAAATGGCCCTGCAATTGGAAACAGAAAAGGCGTTTCACCTTTACGGAGGCACATTTAACGTGAGCGGTTTGCAAATTCACGGCCGCAATTTGAGCGCGGACAATCTTTATACTTTGCAAACTGCCAGCGGAATCGAAGCTGACCGCGCCACCCGCCTCTGGGAACTTTGGTATCAGCAGAAATTTTTGGAAGAAGACCGCATGGACGTAAAAATCGGCCAGCAAAGCCTCGACCAGGAATTTATGGTAAGCCAGGAGGCCCTGCTCTTTGTGAATACGATGTTCGGCTGGCCGGCATTGCCATCGTACAACATGCCTGGCGGCGGACCGGCGTATCCTCTTTCGGCGCTAGGGGTGCGCCTGCGCACACGTCCGATTGATTCGCTTACATTTTTAGCAGGAGTTTACAGTGGGACGCCTGCCCCCGACACCAATCCCGATCCGCAAAAGGCAAATCCCTCCGGCGTCAGCTTTCCAATCGACGGTGTCCTGGCCATTGCCGAACTGCAATACTCCTACCCGGCACTGGGTTCGATGGTTTCAGCCGGTCAATCCAGTTCGCTCTCGGGCACGTATAAGATTGGCGCCTGGTACGACTCGCTAAATTTTGCGGACAACGCCTACAACAGCACGGGAGAACATCGGGGCAATTACGCATTCTACGCCGTTATGGATCAAATGATTTGGAACGACCCAAACGACGCGGACAGCGACCGAACGATCAATTTTTTCGCGCGGGCCATGGGCACCCCGCTCCAGGACCGCAACGTACTTGATTTCAGCATGAATGCCGGATTTACGTTTCACGAACCCATTCGCAATCGTGACGATGACACCCTGGGCATCGGCATGGGATACGCCAGATTGAGTGATGGAGTTGCCAATTTCGACAGGGAATTCAATCTCAACAACCCCGATTCGCCTGTTCCGGTTCAAAGCGGTGAAACGTTCGTAGAAGTCACATATCAATATCAATTGACGCCCTGGTGCACGTTGCAGCCGGACTTTCAATATGTGTTTAATCCGGGCGGCGGACTTCCCAATCCCAATTCTCCCGGAGAGCGAATTAAAAATGAAACTGTCATTGGGTTGCGGGCTAATATAATATTTTAACGGATGAAAAACGATGAACGCGAAAAAAGTTAAGAAATTAGTCCTGGCCCTCACATTGGCGGTTGGGGCCGGCGTTGCGGACGCAAGAGAACCCAAAGGCTTTCTTGAAACGATTCATCGCCACGTTACCCTGGCTTCGACTGTAGGAGACAACGGCGACTTGAATCCCTACGCGCTTATCGTTGCGCCTGTCTCCGCGGGTAAGATCCATAAAAACGACGTGCTTGTAGACGATTTCAACCGAATTTCAAACTTGCAGGGAACCGGGACCACAATCATGGATTACAATCCGGCAACTAAAGATATTTCCGTATTTGCTGAGTTGCCTGCCAACGTGCCCGGCTGCCCCGGCGGCGTCGGGTTGAGCACGGCGATGGTGATGCTCAAGAGCGGGTGGGTGATCGTCGGCAGCGCGCCGAGCACCGACGGCACGACCGGCACGATGGGGCCGGGCGGTTTCCTCGTGCTGGATCCAAACGGACATTTGGTTGAAACATGGGCCAACACCAATATCAACGATCCGTGGGGAAACATTGCAGCCATTGACAATGGAACCAACGCGACTCTGTTTGTCAGCATGTCCGGGCAGGATGTCCCAGGTCCGGGCGTTCGAGATCCAAAAACGGGTTACCCGGAGATCGTGAGAAAAGCCACAATTCTGCGAATCGAACTTTCTATTCCAGAGGGAAAGCCGCCGGTGATCACCAGCCAGACGGTTGTAGCGAACGGCTTTGGACAGCGGGCAGACCGGGACGCGTTTTTGGTTGGCCCTA
Organism: uncultured Verrucomicrobiae bacterium; assembly: GCA_963845665.1. Taxonomy (GTDB): domain Bacteria; phylum Verrucomicrobiota; class Verrucomicrobiia; order Limisphaerales; family UBA11358; genus UBA11358. Next base: position 2,577,495 of record CAWJTA010000002.1, on the reverse strand, counting down.
CGGGATTGGCCCTGGGACCGAATGACACGCTCTACGTGTCAGATGCCCTTGGCAATCAAATCGTAGCCATTCCCGATGCGACGACCCGTACGACCAGCGCAGGGACCGGGCTGACAGTCACAAAGGATGGGTTGCTGAAACGCCCCCTGGCCCTGATCACAGCGCCCAACGGCCATCTTTTGGCAATCAACGCCTTGAAAGGACAGGTCGTGGAACTCGACCCCGCTACGGGCAAACAAATTTACGCTCAATGGATTGACGCGGATCAGGCGCAATCTCCGCCCGGTAATGGTGACCTGTTCGGCATCGCAATGACCCCTGACGGCAAGGCGTTTTATTACGTCGAAGACGATATGAATACTCTCATGGAAGCACGATGAGCCATTCCGATAAAGATAAACCGAATCTATCCCGTCGCCGTTTCCTCTCGTGCGGATTCATGGCCGCTGCCAGCGCGGGTTTGGCAGCGCATGGCGCGCCTGCGATCGTTGGGACAGACCAAAATGATGAGGCCGGTCGAAAAGACACAACCGAACCGTTTTACGGCATGCATCAGGGAGGCATTCTCACTCCGATACAGCGCCATACCTATTTCGCAACATTCGATCTAGTCACAGATGACCGTGACGATATCGTGAATCTTTTGCAGAACTGGACAATCGCCGCCGCCAGAATGTCGGCCGGCCAGACGGCTAAAGCACTTGGAGAGAACGAATCAGTCGCAGCGCCCGATAGCGGCGATACTTTGGGGCTGCCGCCGGCGCGATTGACGGTCACATTCGGTTTCGGGCCGGGATTGTTTTCAAAGGGTGGCAAGGACCGTTACGGCCTTTCTGCCAAACGCCCGCCGGCATTGATTGACCTGCCCCGGTTTGCCGGCGACCAACTCAATGAGGCCCGCACCGGCGGCGATTTGTCCGTGCAGGCCTGCGCGGATGATCCACAGGTCGCTTTTCATGCCATCCGGCAATTGGCCCGGCTGGCTTATGACACGGCTCAAATGCGTTGGGTGCAAAGCGGTTTCGTCCCTCACTACGAAGGCAAACAGACACCGCGAAACCTAATGGGATTCAAGGACGGAACAAATAATCCATCTGTCAACGATGCCAAAACGATGAATCAGGTCATTTGGGCGGGCGATGAAGGGCCCGGCTGGATGTTCGGAGGCACCTACATGGTTGCGCGACGGATTCGGATCGCTTTGGAGCATTGGGATCGTATGACACTGGCCTTTCAGGAACAGACCGTGGGACGGCATAAATATTCCGGCGCACCTCTGGGCAAAAAGAATGAATTCGACAAGGCAGATTATGACGCCACCGACAATGATGGCAACGCGGTCATTCCGGAAAATTCGCACATACGGCTCGGCGCGGCGGTGAACAACGATGGCGCACAAATTTTGCGACGGCCTTATTCCTATAATGACGGCGCCAACATCACGGCGGAACGTTGGCCGCCCTGGCGGGACGAAATGGAATTCGACGCCGGACTGTTTTTCATCTGCTACCAGCGCGATCCGCGAACCGGATTCGTCAAGATATTCGAAAAGATGTCAAAGTTCGATATGATGAACCAGTTTGTGACGCACACGGGCGGGGGGCTATTTGCCTGCCCGGGCGGCGTAAAAACGGGTGAATTCATCGGGCAAAAGCTATTCGATAAAACATAAGGAAAGATTCCTTGAACAATTGACCGGAACGTCGGAGAGTGTGTCAAATGCGGTTGGTTGTTGTTTCGAATCGGTTGCCGTTCACAATTTCGTTCAAGGATGGAGCACCGGAATTTAAGACCAGTACGGGCGGATTGAGCACCGGACTGGCCAGTTATTTGCAGCAGGCAAATACCGGCGCGGGCAACCACCTGGATTATTTTTGGCTCGGGTGGCCAGGGACGACCGTCCCGCCGGAGCACGAGGAGGCCGTTCGGAAACGCGGGGAGGAACAATTCAAATGCGCTCCGGTTTTTCTTCCGGAAGAAAGCATGGAACGGTTTTATCATGGCTTTTGCAATAAAACCATCTGGCCGCTGTTTCATTATTTTCCGTCTCTGGCGCAGTTTGACGAAGGCTATTGGCAGGAATATCGAAATGTGAACCGGATTTTTGGCGAGGCCGTCGCCAGCACCCTACAACCCAACGATGTGGTTTGGATACACGACTATCATCTAATGCTTTTGCCGAAGCTGGTTCGCGAACGATTCCCTGAAATACCCATCGGTTTTTTTCTTCACATTCCGTTTCCCTCATTCGAAATCTTTCGCCTGATGCCCCGCGCGTGGCGCGAGGAACTCATCGAGGGTCTGTTGGGCTCGAGTCTTGTCGGTTTTCACACCCACGATTACACGCGCGATTTTCTGACGGCGGTCTTGCGTACCGGCGGCTATGAACATCAATTGGGGAACCTGACTTTGCGCGATCGCACCGTCAAAGTGGACACCTTTCCGATGGGCGTGGATTTCGAACGGTTCGCCAGGGCCGCCCAATGGCCCGAGACGCAAACTCGCGTCGAAGAATTGCGACAAAAGTGCGCGGGCCAAAAGGTCATTTTTTCGGTGGATCGGCTCGATTACACCAAGGGGCTAGTGAATCGGCTGCGCGGTTACGATTTATTCTTAAAGAATAACCCGAACTGGCACGGCAAGGTCGTGTTCATCATGTCCGTTGCGCCGTCGCGCATCGGCGTCGAAAGTTATCAGGCGATGCAACTTGAATTGGAACAAACCATTGGCCGTATCACCGGCGCTTACGGAACCGTCAACTGGAACCCGCTGATCTACCAATTCCGGAACATTTCATTCGAGGAAATCGTGGCGCTGTACCGTTTGTGCGACGTCGCGATGATCACTCCCATTCGGGACGGAATGAATCTTGTGGCCAAAGAATTTGTCGCGTCGCGGCCTGATGGGAAGGGCGTATTGATTTTAAGCGAGATTGCGGGCGCGGCCAAGGAAATGGGTGAGGCAGTCATCATTAACCCGGTGCACACGGAAGACTTTGCGCGGGCGCTGGAACTGGCCCTGACAATGCCGGAAGACGAACAAATGCGGCGCAATGAGATCATGCAGGAGCGCCTGCGCCGCTACGATGTCAATCGCTGGGCAGACGATTTCGTTCAGGCGACTCTTTCCATGCAGAAAACCGACGTCGCGCGGCGGGCCCGTCTTTTGTCGGGGAAAGCTCTCGCTTCACTGATCCAACAGTACAGGTCGGCCGATCAACGGGCGCTGTTGCTGGATTACGATGGCACGCTCGTACCGTTTGCGTCCGATCCCAAATACGCCCAACCGGACGCGGATTTGATGGAATTGTTGTCTGCTCTCGCGAATGATCCGGCCAACCGGCTCGTTATTATCAGCGGCAGGCCGCGGCGCGATTTGGAACAATGGTTTGGGCATTTGCCCGTCGCATTGGTCGCCGAACACGGCGTCTGGATGCGCCGCCGGCATAAAGAATGGCGAATGTTCAAAACTCTGAGCGCGGAATGGAAAGAGCGCATTCGGCCCATTCTCCAATTGTTCGTTGACCGCCTGCCCGGCGCGATGCTCGAAGAGAAGGAATATTCCCTGGCATGGCACTTCCGCCGGGCCGACCCGGACCAGGCCTCGCAACGGGCCAAGGAACTGCTCGACGATTTGTCCGGTTACACCCGCAACATTGACATTCAGGTTTTGGAAGGCAACAAAGTGATTGAAGTCCGCAACTCCGGAGTCAACAAAGGTACGGCGGCAGTGGAATGGCTCAACGGACGGGAACTTGGTTTTGTATTGAGCATTGGCGACGACTGGACTGACGAAGACATGTTCCGCGCCTTGCCTGAATCAGCATATTCTGTGCGCGTAGGCATGGCGACCACGGCCGCACGGTACTATTTGGGCAACCACGCGGCCGTCAGGAGGACATTGAGGGAGATGATTGCGGGTTGATCATCCACAATCGTCGTCGGTCGTGGCAGGGACAGCGCGCGCCGTCCCTACCTGCCCCGTTGTTTCTATTCGCATAAAACCCAAAGCCGGTTATAATTTCATCAACAGGTATGAACGTTGTTTTAGGCGTCACGGGTTCCATTGCTGCCCATAAAGCGGCTGATTTGGCGTCGCTGCTGACCAAAGCCGGATGCGACGTGCGAGCCGTTCTGACCGCCGACGCGCAAAAGTTCATTACACCATTGCCGTTCAAAACCCTCACGCGCAATCCTGTTGTCACCGATCTCTACGATGAAGAGGAGGGGTGGAAACCGGCTCATATCCGGATCGCGGATGAAGCCGACCTTCTACTCATTGCGCCGGCCACGGCCAATGTGATTGCAAAAATGGCCGCGGGGATAGCCGATGACGCGCTCACCTGCATCGCCCTGGCGCTCAATCCAAAAGCTAAAATACTAATCGCGCCGGCCATGAACGGAAAGATGTGGCAGCACCCGGCTACGCAGGCAAATGTGAAAATCCTGGCATCACGCGGCGCGCAATTCATTGGGCCGGATGAAGGAATGTTGTCGTGCGGTTACGAAGGGATTGGACGGTTATGGCCGATTGATTCCATCGCCGAGCGCGCTTTGACCTTTAAATCCTGAGCCGAAAAATGGGGACGCTGGCAGCAGTTGAGTTCGTATGAAATCAGGCTCCTGGCAATTGTTGAAAGAACTTCCGAAGTTGCTGGCCGCGCCACGGCCTGACCCGGTACGGCAGGCGCAGCGGATTATCTCAATGCAACGGCGCATCCTTTTGCCGGTCAGGACCGTCGTCATCGCGGTGGTTTTGTATTATTTCTTTTCTGTGGACTGGTCGGGCGGCGAATCGACATTGTACGTCGTTATCCTGCACACGATGAGGATCTTCATGCTGCTCTATGTCGTCTGCAACATCGTCTCAGCGCTCATCTTTTTCTCCTGGAAATGGTTTCCGACGGGTCTGTTTCAATGGCTGGCTTTCGTTCTGGGGATTTTGGACGGTCTCTTCGTGGGGAATCTCATGCTCATTACCGGCGGATTACAAAGTATCGCGTTTTGGCTGTTCCCGGTATTGATCGTTCTAAACTCCATGAGTATCCCGGTGGCTGTGCCTCAAATTGTTCTGAATCTGTTATTGAGCGGCTTCTTCATCGCAGTAGGAGTGATTTCCGCGAACACGGGGCACTTGATGGATGTGTCTGGATCGAGTCCCACTCACGCTTCAGATGGGACCAACACAGCGGCAAGAATGACGGGATTGACGTCCACTCACGGTTCGCATCGGACCAACGGCGTGGCAACCGTCACCGGAGTGACGCCCCCTCACACTTCACGCGCGACCAACGCCCTGACACGCGTGATGCAAGCCCCGCCTTCGGGATGGGTGCACTTCCGTTGGGACCCAGGCGGCGCCCAACCAGCCGAAGACGAAGCGCCGGCGAATTCGTTTGTGCTCAGTTTATTCGTCCTATTTCTGTTGACCCTCTGCTGTTACGGCGTGCAGACGCTGGCCGAACGCCAAAGGCGGCAACTCGAAGAATCGCGCGAATTTGCGGTTCGCGAAGCCCAATTGCACTCGGCCGGACGGCTCGCCGCCGAATTCGCGCATCAAATCAAAAACCCGCTGGCGGTCATTGCCAACGCGGCCTTCTCGCTCCAGCGGTCCATCCGCGAAAACAAGAACTCGGCCAGCCAGCAAATCGAAATCATTCAGGAGGAAGTCGCCCGCGCAGACCGCGTCATCACCCAAATCATGGGCTACGCCCAATTAAGCGAAGGCCGGGTTGAAAAACTCGACGTCATTGAAGAAATCGAGCGCGCCATCGCCCAGGTTTTTCCCCCGGCCGTCCCGTGCGATACCGCCATTCAACGCCGCTACGCGGACTATTTCCCACCCTTGTTGATGCAGCGGGGCCATTTGTCGGAAATTTTTGTCAACCTGCTCAAAAATGCGCGCGAGGCCATTGCCGCGGCAGGAATTGTGTTCATTACAGCCGACTGTCTTAGAGATAATTCCATCGAGATTTCGATTCGCGACACGGGGGGCGGCATACCGCCGGACAAACTGAGGCGAATTTTTGAGGCCTATTACACGACCAAAAGCGGGGGCAGCGGAATGGGCCTGGCCATTGTTCGGCACAATATCGAACTTTACGGCGGAACGGTCCGGGTTAAATCCGAAGTTGGAAAAGGCGCGGAATTTATATTAACATTCCCCGCAAAAGCTATTGTGAATTTTCGCAAATGAATTTCCCGCTTCCGCCAGTTCTGGTCGTGGATGACGAGAAAAACATGCGCCGCTCGCTCGAAAATGTTTTGAGCGACGAAGGCTATGCCGCGCGCATGGCCGAATCGGCCGAGGAAGCCCTCGGCTTTTTGTCCCGCGAGGAATTTTTCATGGTCATCACCGATGCGCGGCTTGGCGGCATGAGCGGTTATGAACTACTGAAAAAAATCCACGAGCAGAAGCCGGAATTGCCGGTGCTCATGCTGACGGCCTATGCCACCCCGAAGCTGGCGGTGGAAGCCATCAAGGCCGGCGCGATTGATTATCTGTCAAAACCATTTGCGCCGGAGGAATTGCTTCATGCCATCGCCCGTTGCGCCGAACGCTACCGCCTGCTGCGCGAAAATGCCGCGCTGCGTTCGCGGACCGACCAGGTTGTTCACCCTCGAACAAATCGTCGGCGAATCGGAAAAAATGCGCGAATTGCGAAAATTGATCCAAACCGTCGCGCAAACCGACGCGCGGGTGTTGATCCTGGGCGAGAGCGGCACGGGCAAGGAATTGGTCGCGGGCGCGCTGCACAGTTTGAGCCAGCGCCGAAGCCTGAACTACATCCGCATCAATTGCGCCGCCATCCCCGAAACCCTTCTGGAAAGCGAATTGTTTGGCCACGAACGCGGCGCCTTCACCGGGGCGCGTAAAGCAAAAAATGGGACGCGTGGAAGAAGCCGACGGCGGCACGATTTTTCTCGATGAAATCGCGGACATGAGCAAGCCGCTGCAGGCCAAGCTGCTGCGGTTTCTGGAGGACGGCAGCTTCACGCGGGTTGGCGGCACGCAGGAATTGCGCGTCAATGTGCGGCTCATCGCCGCGACGAACCGCGACATCGCCGCCGCCATCACGGAAGGCGAATTTCGCGAGGACTTGTTTCATCGGCTCAACGTGGTTCAGTTCAATCTGCCGCCGTTGCGCGAACGCGGCGACGATGTTTTGCTTTTGGCCGAACATTTTTTGAGGCTGTTCCAGGCCGTCGATGAATAAAAACGTGCGGACCATTTCCCGCGCCGCGCGGCAAAAATTGCTTTCGCACCGCTGGCCGGGCAATATCCGCGAACTTCGCAACGCCATTGAACGCGCGCTTGATTCTGGAAACCACGCGCGAACTCCAGGCCTCCAGCCTGCCGGATTTCCAAATCGAAGCGCGGCTGCAAAAAGACAACCAGCCTGTCCAGGTCGCGCTGGACGAATCGCTCGATGACGCCCTGGCGCGCATTGAACGCGAACTGATTTCCACCGCGCTGGACCAAAATAATTCCAGTCTCACCCGCGCCGCCGACCGGCTCAAACTGACCCGCCACTCCTTGCGTTATCGGATGCAACGGCTTAATATGACCGAGGACATCGCTCCCTGGAATGAAACTTTTACCGATAACGGCGTGACTCAAGCCTGTATGGATGGGAAGCCTCTGTGGATAACGCTCGCAGCTGTCCTGCTTCCGGCCACGGTGCGTTGTTCATTTGGGTCGCTTTTTTTCAAGAAACGGCGGCGCTCGCAGCAACCGCCGTCGCCGGCATGCTCATCGCAGGCGGCGACCCGGCGATGCCCCGCACCAATGGAGCGACGCCTCAATTCGATCGGCGAAAAAGTCGCCGGGCGAACCCAAGTCCTGATGCAACACAGCCGCGCGATTACCCGTAAAAGCGCGTCCAATCTCGCGCTGGCTTTTGTCCTGTTGCCAAAACCCAAACGCGACGCCATGTCCGCCCTCTATGCGTTTTGCCGCGAAGTGGATGATGTCGCCGACGAAGATTCCACTCCCGCCGACCAGCGGCGCCAGAAACTGGCACGCTGGCGGGCGGACATCAAACGCGCCTGTGAGAACCAGGCGCCGGAATTTCCTGTCAATCGCGAACTTCAGCCCGTCATCCAAAAATTCTCGCTTCCCTTCGAATTGTTCGATGAACTCATCAAAGGATGTGAGATGGATCTGGACGTAAAGCGATATGAAACATTTGAACATCTTGATGCTTATTGTTACCGCGTGGCTTCAGTTGTGGGCCTGCTCAGCATTGAAATCTTTGGTTATTCGGAGACAGCCCGCACGCGCGACCTATGCCGTTCACCTGGGCAGGGCTCTGCAACTGACAAATATTTTGCGCGACGTAAAAACGGACGCGCAACGGGGACGAATTTATCTGCCACTGAATGAATTAAAGAAATTCAACGTCAGCGAAGATGACATTTTGAAGGGAATTTATTCGGACCGTTACGTGGCGGTGGCCGAAAGTGTTGCCGCCCGCGCCAAAGACTATTACCAGCGCGCACGCGAGGCATTGACCTCGAAAGATAAAAAGAGAATGGCCACCGCGGAATTGATGCGGGATGTTTATTGGCGGCTGCTGGAAAAACTGGAACGGAAGAAATTCAATGTATTCGGACCGAAACCGGTGCGCTTAAGCAAACTTGAAAAGGGTTTCCTGGCGTTCTTTTTTATGATCCGCGGGAGGCCCTTATATTGATGGCGATGAAACGGCTCATCGTCAACGCCGATGATTTCGGGCTGTCGCATTCGGTGAACGAGGCGGTGGTTCGGGCGCATCGTGAAGGCATCCTGACCAGCGCAAGTTTGATGGTCAATGAAGCCGGGTTTGACGAGGCGGTGAAATTGGCGAAAGATAATCCCGGTCTTGGTGTGGGATTGCACCTGACCCTTCTTCAGGGACATTCCACGCTGCCAGCGGACAAAATTCCCGGCCTGGTCAATTCGCGTGGAGAATTTTCCAACAGCCCGGTTGGCGTCGGCATGGCCTATTTTTTCAAGCGCAGCCTGCGCGAACAGTTGAGGGCTGAAATTCGAGCCCAATTTGAAAAATTTCGTTCCACCGGCCTGTCTCTGGATCACGTGAACGGGCACTTGCACCTGCACTTGCACCCGGTCATTTTTAATATCCTGATGGCGGACGCCGAGACGCTCGGCATTCGGCATTTTCGTTTCACACGAGATTGCCTGGCCCGCAGCCGCAGAATGTCCAGCGGTTATCTGTTCTACAAAGTGTCGCATACGATCATTTACGACCGTCTATCGAGCCGCGCGCGCGAACCCTTGCGCCAACGAAACATCAAACATGCTGACATTACGTTTGGCCTTTTGCAGGATGGCCGCGTGGATGAAGAATATATCCTAAAATTGCTGCCGGAGCTTCCACCCGGCGATTCCGAACTTTATTCGCATCCGTCCCTCGATAAATTCAAACACGAATTTGACGGGCTCATCAGCCCGCGCGTCCGCGAACAGGTTCAGAGATTGGGCATCAAGTTGATTCGGTACCAGGATTTGTAGCCCTCGGATACCGATTGGATTTTCCGGTATTCTACATTATTTCCGTCATTGGCTTGTTCATGCTCGCGAGGCGAAAGGGGGCGGAAGATCAGGGCAAAAGATCGCCGTAGGACCATCGATTGGACAGGCGCATGCGAACCGTTCCGCCCGCTGTACGGGCGGTGACGGCGCAGCGCGCCGTCCTTACCAAATATGTCGCACCTACGGAGCTCAAAAACTGCTGCCATTTGGCAGATTATTGTGGTTAAATAAGTCGCATGGTAAGGCTGATTTTGATTTTGCTCGTCGGGCTCCTCTTTGAATCCGCGGGTGTGGTGCTTCTTAAAAAAGGGATTATGCAACTCGGTGATATGCAGGGCGTCACAACCGCGGAAATAGTGCGCGTGGTCAAGGCCGGCGCGGCCAACCCTCAGATACTCCTGGGCGTTTTTTTTGAAGCGCTTTTTTTCCTTTGCCTTGTGATTTTAATGTCCAAAAGCGACATCAGTTTTCTTTGGCCGCTTACGGCATTGAGTTTCGTATTCGCCACCTTCGCCGCGATCATTTTCCTGGGTGAAAGCGTTTCTCTAGTGCGTTGGATTGGGGTAATTCTAATTGTCATTGGCGCGGCGTTTATCAGCTACAGCCAGCATATCAAGGAACATTCTCCTCCAGGGCAGTCGACGTCGGAATCGAAACGTTGAAATGTTGACGCGGTGGTGAAACGTCGGGCGAAAGGCGGACCGGGAGGTCCACCCTACCCTCATGCGACTATTTTTTCCAGCACATCGGCGAGGCGTTGAGCGGCGAGTTTTGTATTTTTCTGCAATTCCATGAGCGCTCCCATTTTCCATGGGGCTTTGGCCACAGCTAGCATGAGTTTGCTCATGTCCATGCTTTTGTCATCTTTCAAAAACTGATTGAAGTCCAGCGGCAAGTCCTCGTTTGCGGTGTCAGAGATGACGCGCACTGTCACGCATGGAATCCCGCGCCCGGCGCAAACTTCATGCACCGCGGCCGATTCCATCTCGGCCGCTTCCGCGCCGGTGTCCTCACGTAATTTTCTCTTGTCCGCGGCCGTGATCGCGACGCGATCGGCACAATAAATTTTTGCTTCTCTTGCGCCGGCGGCGATTAATTTTGATCGAACGGCGGTATACACTTCACCGCTTCCGCTTTGGCTCCCGGGCATTTGGAATATGACGTCCCCTACCCTCAATTCCGGAACGAGGCCTCCGGCAAAGCCACAGGTTATCAACAGCGGCGGCGTGTGGACTTCCAGAAATTCGCGAGTGGCCCGGGCAGCGTTGTCGCGTCCAATTCCGGTCAAAAAGACCTGGACCTTGTCTTCGGAAACCTTTCTGAACGGACCCGCTTCCTCGGGCAGGGCGAAGCATACTGCAATATTTTTGTTTTCCATGGGCCGACTATTGAAATGCGCCGGAGGTCTCGTGGCAAGGCAAGAACGTAGAATCGTTGAAAGGTTGAATCGTTGAAAATTTCGGATGATGATGGCGGTGTGAAGTCGGGAAGGGTGTTACAGGTGCTACATCGTTAAATGGCAATGCTTTAGGGTGCTACATTTAGTGCTACAAGGGTGCTACGGGGGTGCTACAAATTCCAGAATGAGGATATTCAGCCCTACGGCACATAGACGCCGCGATAAAAGCGTTGGGGCAGATTGGCGTTTGTATCGGTGAAGAGGAATGGAGAGTTGCTGGTCGTCAGTGGTACCCAATCGATTAGGTTTGTCGAGGCTTCGACGGTGTAATTGAAGCCGGGGACGCCGGAGACTGAAAACTCGGCGCCGCCGTTCAGGGTAAACGAGAAGGCACTGAGCGCCGGCGCCGCAGAAGCATAAACCGATAGGAGAGCGTTTGGGCTGATGACGGAGCCGAGGACGTTGCTGACTTCGACGGCGTAATAACCGGCATTTGTCGGGTCGACATCCGAGAGAAAGAGCACATCGTTGGTTGCGCCGACGATATTTGTGCCGTCAAAGGTCCATTGATAACTGACAGCGGGAACACCGGAAGCGGTGACGGTAAAATTTGTCGTTTGTCCAACCAGGACGGCTTCATTCGCTGGTTGCGCGGCAACGGTTGGCGCTACATTGGAATTTACGAGAAGCGGAGTCAAGGGCGGCAGGTCTGCTTGAACCAGGAAATTCGTGTCAAAAGCCCAATTGCGAACTGGGACGCCGTAATAATAGCCGGGCTGCTGCCAATAGTTTGTCGCGTAGATGCTCGGAAACATTGCGGTCATGGAGCCGTTGTAAGTAAGGGTGTCGCTACCCCAGTTCTCCAATAGCCGAAAATAGTTCTCCAAGCCGCCGCTGTAGTGCGCACTGCTCCCGTCGCCGCCGTTGGTCTGACCGCCGGTGGATGGGACGATGCCGGTCAAGCACGCGGCATTGATGGTCGTAGCGGCGGCAGGACGAGAGGAGTAGGCTGGTTGATTCCAATCTTTCGGCCAATTGAGGGACAGGACCGTTATGGCGTCGGCCATGAGGGCAGCGGGATAGGTATTAACTACATTGTGGGAACCAAGGGTTGGCGCGGAAGAACCGTTTGTTTCCACGTTGTAGTTACCGATGACATAAAGGGGCTGGGGAGTCACGACGGTAAGTCCACAGGTGAAAACACTTCCGCCGTAAGCAAACGTCGTGCTGCTGGGCAAAAGGGCCCCATTGATGACGCTGACGCTGGGTAGAAGCCCGGATGTGAAAGGTGCGTCATTATAAATGAAAATCGAATTAATGCCATAGATCATATCGGCAGCAAGGGCCTGGTTCCAGTTGCTTCCGGCGTTCGGAGTGGCGTTTGTTATCCACGCGCACAGCTTGCCCACGTCGAGTTGAACGGTTTCATTCGTGCGCGATTCGCGGTAATCGTAATAGAAAACGTTCGTGAGAAATGAAAAGCCGGCGTACCACACGCAATTGGTTCCGATGGGCCCGGGGCCATTGGATCCTGCGGTGGTATTGGTCCACATAATCGTCCTCATATTGTTGGTAAACTGAAAATTGGGAACCCAGTTTACGGGGGTTGCCCACAAGGTATGGGCTGGATAACAGTTTGAAATAATATAGACATCATTCGTCAGTCGGGTCCAATACGGCAGCGACGACAGCGACGGAATCAGGTGGCGGTCCTGCAAATATACGGTGACGGAATTGCTCCAGGGAGCGATTCCATTGATTCCATAAGCGGCGTTTGAAACAATCAGACTCGTCGCATTGAAAAAATAGATCTGATTGGTTTCATCGTAGGCGATCGCTTGCGGCGCCCGCTGCGCATCAGGCGGGAGATTGAGCAGCGACTCGAAATTTACAGTGGGATACTGTGGCAGACCACTGGGAGGGAATGTTGCCTGTTGTACGTGAGACACGGGCAAACCGTAATTGAAAACTGGAGTCGTCGGGAGATTTGCGATATTGCCAGATTGGTCGCCATTGGTGTCCCAATGGGAAAAATAGTTTTCGGCGGCCTCGACCTGGTTATCGAATGTGATTTGGCCGCCAGGGTAACACCAAATATTGCTATTGCAGAATATTGGGCCTATAAAAGTCATGTCACTGCCCGGGCTTATGTCCAGGTCTATGTTGTAAAAAACCTGATATTGGAAAAGCGGGACATACGGATAGGGCAGCGTCTGCGCCTGGGAACGCGCTATCGCCATGAGGAGGACCGCGGCGATCAAAACGAGACCGATGCCTATGCCATTTTGTTTGTGTGTCATTTACGTTTTGATCTTTATTTTTGAATCCCGATGAGATTGTCGGCAACCAATGCCATTACAATCGCCGTCAAAAACAGCAGGCGTTGTGCCATTAAGGCTCAGACCATGTTCAGCAACAGCATTTGCGCATGCCGATTGATATATGACGTTGGAAAACCCGTTACAAACGTTACATGGTTGAATACAAATTACTTAGACCGTTACAAACCCCGTTACAGGGGCGTTACACACCCGTTACATTTAGTACAGTGTTGGAGAAAGGGACGCAAGAGCGACGGTCCGAATCCCCGGACTTATGTCCATTTTGCACGCGGGTATCGGAATGGCGTGGCTCTGTCGCCCCCTCCGGGGCTAAGGGAATTCGTTTCGATTGACCCACGGTTATTACCGTGGGCTACTTTCGGGCGCTGCTCCGCAGCTAGATGAGACGGACGCCTGGAGTAATTAGAAAAACGAACAATAAACGGCCAATTTAGGTCAATCGGACAGCGGCCATAATCGATTTAATTCAAGGTTTAACAGACCTTCCCGGAAATTTGTTATGGCAAGTAAACGCCGCGATAAAAGCGTTGGGGCAGATTGGCGTTTGTATCAGTGAAGACGAAGGGAGAGTTGCTGGTCGTCAGTGGTACCCAATCGATGAGGTTTGTCGAGGCTTCGACGGTGTAATTGAAGCCGGGGACGCCGGAGACTGAAAATTCGGCGCCGCCGTTTAGGGAAAACGAGAAGGCACTGAGCGCCGGCGCCGCCGAAGCATAAACCAATAGGAGAGCATTTGAGCTGATGATTGAGCCGAGGACGTTGCTGACTTCAACGTAATAATTTCCAGCATCGGACAATTGAATGTCCGTCAGCGAAAGCGACGCGTTCGTTGCGCCGAAAATATTTGTCTGGCCGACGAAGAACCATTGATAACTGACAGCGGGAACGCCTGACGCACTGACGGTAAAATTCGTGGTTTGGCCCGCCAAAACGAGAGCATTGGCCGGTTGGGTGAGCAAGGCGGGCGCAGCATTGGAGTTTATGACGATTGGCGTCAAAGGCGGCAGGTCAGCCAGGATTAGAAAATTGGTATCGAAAGCAAAGTGGCGCGTGGGAATCCCATAGTAAATGTCGGGCAATTGCCAATAATTTGTCGCATAGATACTCGGAAACATGGCGGCCATCGAGCCGTTATAGGTCAAGGTATCACCGCTGCCGCTACTCCAGTTTTCCAACAGGCGAAAATAATTCTCGATGCCACCGCTGTAATGTGCTGCGGGCCCGTCACCGGCTTCAGTTTGGCCCCCGGTGGAAGGGACGATACCGGTTATGCACGCAGCGTTGATGGTCGTGTTGGCGGCGGGGCGAGATGAAAAGGCGGTACTTTTCCAATCTGCGGGCCAATTCGTGGAGAGAACAGTTATTGCATCCGCGAACAGACCAGCGGGATACGTATCGGCGGTATTTGCAGTGCCGGCGACATTTGTGCCACGATCAATTAACACGTTGTAATTGTCGATTACGTATAACGGCTGCGGCGTTACGACAGTAAGGCCGCTGGTCACTCTGTTTGTACCGAAGATTAAGTTTCTGCTTTCGGGCAGCTGCTCACCATCGACAAGGCTGACAGCAGGAAGCTGTTGTTGACCGATAAACGGCACATCGTTGTAGACATAAATCGAATTGATACCGTGGCCGAGATCCTCGTTAAGTTCCTGATTCCGATTGCTGCCTGCGTTCCGAAAGGAATTGGTGATCCACGCGCCGAGGTTGCCGACGTCAACCTGGACGACCTGCACGGTGGCGGATTCGCGATAATCGTAAAAGGCGGCATTGGTCAAAAAGGAAAAGCCGGCGTACCAAACAAAATTCGTCCCAGTCGGACTGTTGGTCCATCGAATTAAGGAGACATTATTTGTGAATTGAAAATTCGGCACATAGTTTGTCGCAAAAATCGTAGTGACGCCCTGATACCTGTTGGAAATGATGTAATAGTCATTTGTAAGCTGTATCCAATTCATGGCAATTCCATTTGATTGAACGGCGAATGGCGCGACCGTGCTATCCTGGAGGTAAACCGTAAAATTATTGCTCCAGGGCGCTATTCCAGTGAGTCCATAAGAGGCGTTTGAAACAATCAGGCTCGCCTCATTGAAAAAATAAATCAGATTTGTTTCCATGTAGGCGACTGTTTGCGGTGCTCGCTCACCGGGCGGCGGTAAATTAAGCAGAGACTCAAAACCGTTCGTGGTGTTTTCCAATGAGCCGCCTTCAGAAAACATTATTGGGACGATTCCAGAGATCGGTTGGCCATCGTTGAAAACCGGAGGTGTCGGACTGTCGGCGATGTTGGCAGGCTGGTCGCCATTGGTGTCCCAATGGAGAAAATATTTTTCAGCGGTCTCAACCTGGCCGTTGAACGTAACTTGTGCACCAGGCCAACACCAAATATTGCTATTGCAGAATACCGGGCCGGCAAATGTCATCGTCTGGCCTGGGCTCATGTCCAAGTCCATGTTGTAAAAAACCGCTGATCGAAACAGGGGGTAATAAGGATAGGAAAGCGTCTGCGCCTGGGAACGCGCTATTGCCATGAGCAGGACCGCAACCATCAAAGCCAAACCGACGCCAATGCCATTTTGTTTGTGTGCCATATACCGAATTTGATCTTTGTTTTTAAATCGCGATGAGATTGCCGACAGCCATTACCATTACAATCGCGGTCAAAAACGAGCAGACGCTGTGCCATTAAGGCTCAGCCAATGGGTCAGCAACGGTATCTGCGCATGCAGATTGATGTATGAAGTCGGAAAACCCGTTACATGCGTTACATTGTTTAATTCCAACGCCTTAGACCGTTACAAATAGCGTTACAGGGGCGTTACACACCCGTTACATCGGTTGCGGTGATGCAGACAGGGACGCAGGGAGCAACGGTCTGATTCAACCCATTCAGGGTTAATGAAACGGACGGCTGGGCACGGGCGCGTCGGCCGTACAGAGGCAACGAGCCAGTAATCCCCGGAATCATCGGGAAGAAAAACAGCAAAAGGAGTGCCGCATATCAGACTCGCGCTGTCGCGCGACTTCGCAGTTAGCGGCTCATTTTCGGGTGCTGTTACCTGGGGCGACGCGCTCCCAGACGGTTCGCACCGTGGCCACCAGCGCTTTGCCCCAGGCTATAATAGCTCGCCCATTCAGGGCTTTCAATTTGCTGCTTCGCAGACAGATGGAACCGCCGGTCAACGGTTGATAACGGCGAACGATTGCATTCGCGAACAGCCCTGCCATTTTATTTCGGCAAGAGGTCGGCGACCAGGGAGCGTTCTTCTTTTAATTCGTTCACGGTCGCATCGATTTTGCCCTGACTGAATTCGGCGACGGGCAGGCCCTGGACAATTTCCAGATTCTTTCCGTTGCTGCGAACGGGAAACGAACAAATCAATCCTTTCTCGATGCCGTAGCTGCCGTCGGAACAGAGGCAGACGCTGTGCCATTCGCCGGGAGCGGTGGGCTCGGCAATGGAACGAACGCTGTCGATGACGGCGCCGGCGGCGCTGGCGGCGCTGGATGCTCCGCGCGCCTTGATGATGGCCGCGCCGCGCTGCTGGACGGTCGAAATAAATTCACCCTTCAGCCAGGCTTCGTCGCGTGATGACTTCAGAGGCCGGTTTGCCGCCGATTTTGGCGCTCGTAAAATCGGGATATTGCGTCGCCGAATGATTGCCCCAGATGGCCACGTTGCTGACGGCCGTTACGTCCACGCCGGCTTTTCGGGCGAGTTGCGCTTTGGCGCGGTTTTCGTCCAGGCGCGTCATGGCGAAGAAACGGTCGCGCGGGACGTCCGGGGCGTTGTTCATGGCGATGAGACAGTTGGTGTTGCAGGGATTGCCGACGACGTGGACGCGGACGTCGCTCGCGGCGTTTTTTTGGATGGCCTGGCCCTGGCCGATGAAAATTTTGCCGTTGATGCCGAGCAAGTCTTTTCGTTCCATGCCCGCCTTGCGCGGCACGCTGCCCACGAGCAGGGCCCAGTTCACGCCGCGAAAACCTTCGTCCAGGTTTGCCGTAGGCACGATGCCTTTGAGCAGCGGAAAGGCGCAGTCGTCCAGTTCCATGACCACGCCGCCGAGGGCGGGCAGGACGGGCTCGATTTCAATAAGGTTTAGGATGACGGGCTGTTCCGGGCCGAACATCGCGCCGGAGGCGATGCGAAAGACCAATGAATAACCGATTTGTCCGGCCGCGCCGGTGACTGCGACTTTGATGGGCGTTTTGTTCATAAAAAATAGGGGACGAGTATAGATGGGCCGGATTGCAGGTTCAAGGATTGAGGTTTCGGCGTTTGCACCAGCCTTCGCTCCCGCCGTCGCTGAAAGCTGTGTCGGGCAGGAAAGCTACGGCGCGGCGGGCTGCGGCGCTACGAGATTGAGGCGCGACCCGCCTTCGTCCCCTCGGAGCGGGACTACGGCGCGGCAACACATTTTATTTGCGTAGGTTTTGCAGGTGTGAACGAGATTTGTTTTTGGGGCAAAATTTGCGGTTTTATTGGGGATTTTGAAGATTCTGGCGCCGGCGAGTGTGAACGAGACGCGCATTCGTCCCGCGGTGCGGGATGACCGATTCCGAAGAGCAGAGCCGCGCACCTGCCGCGCCGTAGCCTTGACGAAGGCGGATAAGCACGCGTGATCGCCAAACCTACGCCCGGGGAATCGTGGCGACGAGCCGTCGCCACTCCTGTAAAAAGCACGCGGTTTGCACCGCTGCCACCGAGGGAATGCCATATTTTGCGTTAAGATCAGGAAGTGCACGAAGGGAAGATGAATGCGACAGAGGCGCGATCTCTCTTTCCATGAACCGTCGCTCGAACGGGCGCATGCGACTCGTTCCGCCCGCTTTACGGGCGGTGACGGCGCAGCGCGCCGTCCCTACCACCTTTGGCCGGGATGCGCGATTCGGTGATCGTTGAGACTCTCCATGAACCGCCCAGAACGTTCCCGTCTGAAAGATTCTCCCTCACGGCCCTCGCCCGCAAGGCGGTTCGTACCGCGGCCACCGGGGGAATTTTCCGCCGATGGTTGGACAGGATGGAAGGTGAGCAAGGTTGGACGGTCCATGTGCGATTAGTTTGAGCGGACTCATGTCCGATGCTACCGAGCCTAGGGAGAATTGTCCGCCGATTGCTGGACAGGCTGGATGGTGAGTGAGGCAAAACGCTGCATATGCAAATTAGTTTAAGCGGACTCATGTCCGCTGCTACTGAGCCTAGGAAGAATTGTCCGCCGATGGTTGGACAGACTGGAAGGTGAGCGAGGCTGGACGGTCCATGTGCGATTAGTTTGAGCGGACTCATGTCCGCTGCTACGGTGTTTGACCTTTACCTTGACAATTCTTATCAGCTGTGGCCCTATATCGCCGGTACAATGCGCGACGGGCTGAAGTACGCGCGGGAAAAAATGGAATATGAAAATGAAATTCATCGGTTCTGCATTTGCGGCGATTCTAGTATTCAATGTTCACCTTTCAACGGCTTTTGCGCAGGGCGCGACGGCGTTTACGTACCAAGGACAACTTCAAAGCAGCGGCACAAACGTCAATGGCACAAACGGAATGATCTTCACGCTGTATACCGCAGCGACCGGCGGCACAGTGATCGGCAGCCCGAGCACCAACAGCCTGGCCATTTCCAAAGGTCTTTTTGCGGTGAATCTTGATTTCGGCGCGGGCGCGTTCAACGGCGGAGCCCGCTGGCTGGACATTGCCGTTTCGAACGGCGTCAACAATGTGGACCTTTCACCGCGCGCACAAATCCTGCCAACGCCGTATGCGACATTTGCCGCCAGCGCAACGACCGCGGCGACTGCCACGAATATCGTGGGCGGCGTTGTTGCCACAGGGACGTTTGTCGGCAATGGCACTGGAATGACGAATGTAGCGGCAACGCTTCAGATGGAGGTATTTTCAACGCCCGGAACATTTAGTTTCACTGTCCCTTCAAATGTTTGGACCATTATTGTCGAGCTCTGGGCGGGCGGCGGAGGGGGCGGCAGTGGCAACGCCAGTTATGAAACCGGTGGTGGCGGCGGCGGCGCGGGCGGTTATACAAAAATTCTTTATGACGTCGCGCCTGGCGCGGTTTATTCGGTCGCCGTTGGGCAAGGCGGCCCTGCGGGGTCAACAGGAGGATACAGCGGATTCGCCGGGATCGTTCTCGCTTCTGGTGGAGCGGCCGGCAGCGCCGGGGGCTCATCGGGGGTAACTTCCGGCGGCGCCGGGGGCAACGGTATTGGCATTTCGGCGACTGGTTCGGGTATAAAGGGCGGGAATGGCAAGTTTGGAACGACTGATCTCGGCGGCGGAGATGGCGGAAACGCCGCCTGCGGCGGTACGGGCGGCCTGGGAAATATGGGAACCGGCGGAACAGCTGGAAATGCTCCGGGCGGCGGAGGCGGTGGAGGGGTTTATACGGGAACTATTACGGGTTATGCGGGTGGGAATGGGGAAGTGATTGTCTATTATTAATTTACGATTTACGATTTACGCGATACAGGGTCAGGGTCGCGTCAAATTTAGGTTCGTAAGTCAGAGCGCTTACATTAGGGCCGGAATTTGCGGAGGTTCACCAAGCAGAATTCAAATTCGCAGCACACGAATTGTACAATTCACCCTTCGCTCGGGAGCGACGTTGGATGCGTAAATCGTAAATCGTAAATCGTAAATTCCCTAGTTTGGCGGGAGGGTGTTGTATTGCTCGACGACGACGTGCGGGGTTGCGGTTGGGTTTGCGGGAGTGGGCGTGTTGTCGACTCGAATGAGGACGCGAGAGGCGGATTCGGCGACGACCTGATAATTCGTGCACAGACCGTTGAATGTGCCGCTGGTCACAATGCCGTTCACCGCGGGTTTGAGGGCCTGGCCATAGCAATAGATCACGTAGCGCGGCGGATTTTGCTGCGTACCGCTCGCGGTCACCAGCCCGAGCATCTGCTGCGGCAACCATTCGTACATTTCGTCGCTAATGCCGGCCGGCTGCTGCTGCGCATCATCGTTGAGGAGTGGTGAAGCGACGCTCAGCTGCGGCACCCGAAAGATGTCGCCCTCGTGTTCAAAGACTCCCCGCAGGCCATCAGGGTTAGGAAAAACCCCGTAATTCGTTCGGGCACTGTTGATCCCTTGTACGATTTGCCACATTGCGGAATTTGTCATATTCCCGCCTGGGTACGGGACTGTGCCAAGGGGTTGAATATTCCATGCAGAAGAACTTGGTGGGTTCGGCGTGCCAAAGCTCATGGTTTGGTCGGGTCGGTTATTCGTTAACGTTAGAACTCCGCTTAACAGCGCCGACCATGAGGCGAGTCCGTCCAACGGATCATTATTTGGATCATCGGCGCCGATATTAACCGAGAGCTGCCCGCGGGTGGCGTCGTCATCCGGCGCAGCCATGAACAGGTCGAACAACAGCCTATCCTGATCTGGAGCGGAGTTTTCGGCATCGTATGAGTTCAAAAGATTGCCGGTCCAAAGCTGCCAGGTTGGCACGCCGACTTGGAGCGTCTGATTGCCAGCCGCTTGTGTTTGTTGGAGAATATCTGGCGATTTCATATAAACCGTCTGCCAGGGCGTGCCACGATGGACGCGACCAAGCCAGCCAACTGTTGGGTACTTATATGATGGAAAATCCCAATAGTCCCCTGCCGTGACCAACGGGTCCTTATACGACAGATTTTCTGGATTACTATCAGGTGGCAAATTATTCAGCGTTACTTTGGCGAAATTTCCCGAGATACCCCATGGCATATAACGGTCGCTTGTCTGTCCCTTAACGTATTCGACACACGTCACGTTTGGGCTACTGATGCCGACCCTGTTGGTTGAATCGTCAGGAAAATCGTTCAGGTCTGAACTCAAATAGTGAACCAAAGGGTCATTTGCCTCCAAGACGTAGCGCTGGACTATTTGGCGCATAGCCGTGAAAGGCGCCTGGTAATGGTAGAGCAAGTTCGTCACAGGTATTCCGTTGTACATGGCATAATCACCGGCAGCGAAAAACGCTGAACAGTAAGCCTGTTGTGCGCCAGAGCTGACATCGTTCCCGACTCCAGGAACGGTTGTTCTTGCCCATGTTCCACCTGCACCGCCACCGTCGGCGTCTTCGCCCGGGACTGTGCCCCCCTGTAAGCTGGTATTGACTTGATTTACAACACCCCACGGAATGACGGACCCACTGTACAAGTTAGTGCTCCAAAGGCCACCGCTGTCGGAATCGGCAATGACCGCGTTGATATTGACATTGTTGTTCATGCTGCCGAGTTGGATGTAATCCAAAATATAAATACCTCCCCGGTGATTCGGGTCCGTGTCCAGCATATAAACCTGCAAATGATTTGTCTCCATCAATCCAGATTGCGGCATCGGCGGCGTTCCGGCATCCAAATAGTTGTCCGGATCCAGCGAGTTCGGGATGAAACACGGGCCTGTAAAGGTAACTCCAGCATAGGTGGCCGATTTTCCCGGGGTTTTAAGATAGGTATACAGATTATTAGTAGAAGCCGGAGAGGGTGGATAGCTCAGGTTTTGCATCACTGCTGTATTTGTGCCAAAGGGCAGCACGAACGATTGCCCGAGCGATCGCCCTGGCCAAGGCTGCACCTGAAGGCCAGGAGTGAAAGTTGAATAATTCCATACGTTGGTGAGAAACGGATTATTAATCGTAACATTATCACTATTTGTCAGAGCAACTGAAAGCTGATCCTGGCCATAAATCGTGACCTGATTGTTATATTGGTTGGCATACGAATTCCAATCGCTCATCGCGAATGCGTTGCTGATTCCGACGACGTACTGCTGGTTTGTCGTGTAGTTTCTCTCGGAGGGATTATAGGACGTTTGCGGCTGAGGGGTAATGTCGGTTCGAGTAAACTGCAATTCACGCTCGACAAAGAACGTGCTCACCAGTTCAAAACCATTGAAATTTGGGAGCCCTTTCTTCGCACCGATGATCCATGGAACACCCCAGACATTCGTTGTGCTGTAACCGAACGGCAAATCCGCCAATTCGACCGGAGGATTAAAAATCAGGCCGGAAACCGTGACATTGTAAGGCTGCGGAACGTATTGGTAGCCTCTTATGTAAACGTTCGTAAAATACTCCCCTAAGAAAGCATTATATTCGTTTGTTTTGAAGAAGACAGGACGGAATACGGAGGGATAGTTTGAATTTACAAAGGTACTCGTATTCGTTGTGGCATCGTAAATATTTGCCGCGAGCTGGAGGATGCGATTGACGGCGGGCGAATAGACGAACGAACCGTTCATGTAGACGGGAATGTTGGTAAGACCGAATGACGGAATTTGGTTCGTCTGGCCCAAAAACTGGACATTTGTCACGTTGAGGCCATCGAGATTTGTAAAAGAAATAAATCCGGAGACCGGTGCAAGAATGTTGTTACCGTAATAGCCGTAATAGGTCTGCATATAATTGGATGGCGACGCCTCAAACCATTCGGTGGTGTATTCTTTCAGCAGCTGATTAGCGGCGACCGTAAAGAAATCGTGGGGATTCCAAGCCAGAAAATTGGTCTCCATATTAGGAACAATCGCGATGGCCTGGGCTATGTTGGTATAGGCGGGACCGTTATTAGCGACAGCCAGCGGGGTAGTATCGTAATCGACGAGGACATTTTGATAGTTTAGGTTGACCTTGCCCTGGGCAGGTTTGGTGTCCGTGCCCAGTTGTGCGAGCAAGCGGTAAAAGGTGTATCGGTTGTAGGTGGAAGTGTTTGTACCCGCGGAATACAAGTTCGTGACGAAATCCAAGTCAGATTGACTCACGTTAAACAATTCCGAAGGAGAACTGAAAAATTCGTTTGTCTGCGGCGCTCCAACCCACGGGAGGGCGAGACCGGCATAGCCATTAAAGTTTGTGTCAAATGTATATTGTCGTCCAATACCGTAATAATCAGCGCCGTTATTGAAAGGCAGATTGTTGACAGGAACGCCGAACCATCCAACTGAACCGCCATACAAAGTGTCAGCACTGTCAAGCCACGGATAGTAATTATGGTATCGCCAGGCGACCAAGGCACGTGCGTCATCAAATGCAACGCTTGTGTTCGCTGCGCCCTCAGGAAATAGGTAGGGTTCACTCGCGGGATCCCAATAATTTGAATTGAGATCGGTAAGAAAGGCAGCTAGATTTATCTCCCAAGTTCCGACCCCCTGGTCACGCCAATAGGCGTCCTCGTTAGGTGTGTTAGGATTTACCGCTGTGTTCCCGCCTCCAAATGCAGCCGTCGCGTCCAAAGCCTGATTATGAATGTAATTCAAATCGAATGAGTTGGCCGGAACCGCGATGAAGCAATAGCGGGCAATGAATGGATTGTTTGCGCTGTGCGGTTGGTCAGGATGCGCAAGAACTCCAATCCATTCCGGATCCCCGACTTCAAATGATACGGTTCCCAGGCCATTCGTAGTTCCTTGATTGTTAAAATCCGTCACCCATCCATTGGTGTCATACATTCCGTTCCGGTTGAGGTCGAGGTAAAAGCGGAAATCGTTTGAACCATAAAACACAGGCGGGCGGGGATTGTAATAAAGGTTGGCGATGTTGTACTCAAGATCTACAGCGCTCAATGGACCACTCTTAGGTGGACCGTAATAATCGTAATTGACGTTGGTTAGGTTATTATCCTCGTCTGCATTGAAACCGTAACGGTTGACATAATTCGTTGATACAAGGAGGCTGAAGACGTAAGGATTGGTCGTCATCAATATTTGGGTCACGATGCGGGCTTCGGCATTATGCTGGCCGGCATTCATCGCGTATTTGGCGGCAGCGGCGTCTTCGGTGCCGCTGACTGAATTGCGTTCGCGGCGGCTGACGGCCAGGAAGGCGACGGCCATGACGAGAGTCACGGCGAGCAAAATGAGGGTAATGATGAGGGCGACGCCGTGTTGGGATTGCCGATTGCAGCCGGCCGATGGTTGGAGAGGTTCGGCGGTGCTGGTAAGCGGGTGACCGATCCGCGAAATAGTTAGAGCGGACTCATGTCCGCTGCTACGGCGCTTAAGTGGCAAATCGAAAGTTGTAAATCGCTTCGTTTTCATTATTGATAAGCCGAGAGGTCGACGTTGGGTATCCAGACGCGCTGACGGAAGATGTGGAGCTGACCGATGGAGTTTGCGAGATAATTGCTTTGATTGACGCCGCCCAAAGACTCCGCATGGGTCAGCGTATGATCTTCAAGCGTGCCCATCTCAATTTCAACCGATGCGGGCACGGCGTTGCTGCAAAAGAGGAACTGACTTATTCCCAGGTAGGGGCTTCCCAGAGAATAAACGTTTTGCTCGTGGTAATTGAGCGGAAGCATGTAGCCGTTGGTGATCGAAACACCGTTGGTGTCGTACGCACGTGCGGTCAAATCCACAACGCCATCCATCAAATGGCTCCAATTCGTGGAGTTGTTATAGTTGGGGAAGTAAGCAAATGAGTCGTACATTGTCAAAAGTGCTGGGGCGCCGGCCGAGATGTTCGTCGTCATATAAAAACGATACAGTGGATAGAGCGTACCGTCGGCGAGATTGGTATTTACGGAATAACCCGTGGCAATCCAACTCGGAACGCCATTGATATTGCCCTTGCTCAGAATAAAAATGTTTTCGAGAACGTTCGTCCGGAGGGCACTCGACGGACTGCTCAGGAGCGGCTGATAAAGCGGCGAGGGCGGCGAGAAATAATTTGCGACCAAGGTCGCGCTGAAATTGACAGGGCAATTAACTTGTAGACCACTCGGACCCTGAACCTGTTGATTGAACGCAATATTTGATACACCGTAAGAGGGCGTCATCGTCGCCAAATCGTTGGCGATCATGTCCATGGCGGCGCGGCCGCCTTCGAGGGTGTCGGTTTGGGTGATGCTGGCGCGAAAGGCGCGCTGAATGCCGCTGAATACAGTCATCAGGGCAAGGACGATCATCGAGAGCAGGACCAGGACGACGAGGATTTCGACGAGGGTGAAGGCGCTTGATTTGCCATGTCCCATGCGGGACAGGGTTGAAGCGTTGAAGCGTTGAAGCGTTGAAGCGTTGGACCGCATGTGACGGTGGGCGCAGGCTGAGGGAAACCGCGAATCGTGGACCGGCACCGCGCACAACGGTTCGTCGTTCCCGAAATCAACAGGTACGCGGCGGAAGGCTGGCAGTTTTATTTTCATGGACTGTTTGTGAAAGTTTCCGGCACATAACACCAAAAATTAGAGTTGTATGCCGGGCTGACAAGAATGCCGAAGGAATTGAAAATGGGCGGCGGCTGGTGCAAAAGTTGCCCGGCCACCTCGGTACGGAATGTCTCGCGTCCGGAACCCAAATTGCCATTGGGCAATTGCGGCCAAAGAAAGGTCATGCGCAAATCATGCAGGGAGTTAAGAATTTCAGTGTCGTACACCGTGATTCCATTGGGAGTCAGATAATCATTGGTGTTCGACGCAGGCGGCGCGTTCACACAGAAAATGCGGTAGCTGAACGTGTCCTGCTGCAAAATGGAATTGTCCTGAGGCGGCTTTTCGACGGCCAGACCGCTCACGGACCGGCAAAAAGCGACGATGTGGTTGCTATAGATTATGTCCCCCGAATAGAGAACGCCTGCAGCCGGATTTCCATTGCCAAACGTAAATTCCGGGGTGCTCATCAAACCAATTATATTCGGGCCGTTCGCGATACGGGTCCCATAAGGCGAATAGTTTGGGTCAACCGAGAAGGCGGAATAAGTGTAGCCGTTGACACCGGAATTAAGCACTTTGCCACCGTTATTCAGCGTATCGAATTCGGTCCAATAATTCGAGATGGCGTAAACATAATTGGTCAGGTCATCGAGGCCGAGTGAGCCGTTGCGAACGGCTTCCATGAAGACGGTGGCGTCCTGGCCGATGATGGTTTCCTGGCGGTTGCTCTGCTGGACGTTCATGCCGATGGGCAGCACGCCGACAATGGCGACGAGGGCGATGCCGATGACGGCCAGGCAGATGGCGATTTCCATCATGGTGAAGGCCGACGTTGAAGCGTTGAAACGTTGAAACGGTGAGACGGTGGAGTGGTCCCGGTCCATTGATTGCTCGACAGGCTGGACGACACCGGTAGACGGACCGCCGAGCTGCGAAACAGTCAGAGCGGACTCATGTCCGCTGCTACGCAAAATAGAGGATGGTTGCGCCGAAGGTCGGACAGACTTGACGGCGAACGAGGCCGAACGATCAGGGCGCGAAATAGTCAGAGCCTGCTCACGTCGGCTCCTACGAAGGAGGCTCGTATGATGCGTCGATTGTAAATTGTGAATCGTAAATTTCATTGCATCTTGTGGAATTCGAGCGTGGCGCGGCCGGTGAGGGGGTCAATGTGTATGACATGGTACGAAATATTGGTGCTGTTGCCCGGGGGCATTTCGTTCGCACCGGCCGGCCCCATGACGGGCGCACGCGTGGTCGGATCTTTGCCTGGAATAACGCTTCCCTGGGCCAGCGGAATGTCCACGCCGCCGCCGACGAAATCGAGATCGTAATCCTGGCCGGAGGCGCGGTCAGAGGAAGAAAGCATGTTGCCCGAATAATCCGATAATTGGCCGAGATAGTTGAAGGCGATGAAAGGTAAATACGGCAAGCTTGTCCCGCCGGCGATTTGGACCGCATTTAAAGTGATGTTGGTAGTGGGGAAAGGAAATGTGTTGGTGTAACTGAACGGATAGATATTGAAATTATAGTTGGCGTTTGCCGGGTCGGAAAAATAGTACGCCGGTGCGGATGGACCTCCCGGATTCGCGAATTTCCAAGAGGGAATAAACGCGCCGTCGGGCAAAGACTGCCAGGGAGCGAGATAATGCCACGTATGCCGGCCGGGTTGATCGCCAAGGGCTCCGTAAGCCATGAAAGCGTAACCAGTAAGCTGCTTATCTAAAAGGTTCGAGACGGCGGGCATTTGATTTGCCTGTTGAACCGCTTTCAACCATCCATTCGGGGGATTCGGAGGTGCTCCATTCCCATCTGGAGTAACCCAAAAATTCGTCGGCACAAAGACCATATAGACTGTTGTGCGCTGGCTCATGGCGAGCTGGCGGGCGCGGCCGATGTCATCGAGCATTTGGCGTGTAGCGCTTACGCTGACGTTGGACTGTCCGAAATTTTTGAGGACGGGAATCGACATTGCCGCAATGACGCCGATGATGGCGATGACGGTGAGCATTTCGACGAGCGTAAATCCGCGTTGAAACGTTGAAATGTTGAAACGTTGAAACGTGTTTGATCCCGGGACCGTATCGCGGGTTTCCAAACCCGCCGGCCGTGCGACGTCGTACGATTTGCCGATTTGGAAATCGGCGATACAGCAGGTTTGGAAACCTGCGCTACGGGGCTTTGGTACGAGGCTCAATGTTGGATTTTGGATCTTCATTATTGTGCCCAGCTTAAGATGTGGTTTTTGTTTGAGGGGTCCTGCGCCCAGGCCCTGGCCCCGGATGACGGGCGAAGTGGAGTGGTTGGATACGTAAATGACGAAGGGCTATGGTTGAATGGTCCGTTGGGTCCCATGGACCAAACCATGACGTTGCCGTGAAAATGATAATAGTCGTCAGTCTGATTATAGCTCAGGCCGAATAGTCCCGCGTCGCCAGCGTTTCCTGTGGACGACGAGATCGAGACCGGGGCGTAAAATGGGTCCGCCGCATTGTTGTCGTCGTTTAAGTCCATCGTAATGATGTAGGGGTTGCCCCATGGGTCGCGGTAGTTCAGGTCCGTGCCGACGCCCGGCGACGCCGTGTCCGCAGCGTAACTTTCGGGTTTGAGGAATATGGTCCGCATCGGGTTTTTCTGATAATTGGCATTGATCGTCCCCTGCGTCGAATTGGGATAATTCGTGAGGTCCAGCAAAATAGACATGACATCGGAATTGCTGGGGACATAAATCCCCTCCCGCCAGGTAAGGTCCGCATTTCCCAAAACCCATCCACCACTCGAAGCGGTTGTATTCGTAGGGGGAAAACTGCCACCGACAGGAGCGGCACTGCTGTATATGCCGCCATAAGTCACGTTGTTTGACCTGGATTGCTCCACCCAGTTGGGCACGGGCATGCGGCTGTATTGTGACTCGTATTGTTCGACTGCGCCGGCAATCTGGGTGACGTCGAGTTTGGCCTGGGTCTTTTTGGCGTGGGTCATCACAGCGCTGAGCGTGGGCAAAAGTATTGCCGCGAGGATCGCGATGATGGCGATGACGACCAAGAGTTCGATTAGCGTAAACGCGCGTTGACCCGGTGGCAGCGCGACCGGCGATAAAGTGTTGAAACGTTGAAGCGGGATAATTCCAACCGTCCCTTCAGGATGGAATATATCATGGGCCGTTTTCCAGACACTCCGTGTCTGGCTACTTTCCGGTTGTGCCTTCGGCACGATTTCCAAGCTGGCTGTATCGCTGCACGCCCTGTGGGACAAACCGGCCGGGCACGCAACATTGTACAACTTGCCGATTTGTCCGTCTCCGCTCCGCTTCGACGCGACCGCGCCGAAGCTAAAAGCGAAGGCGGGGAAATCGGCGATACAGCAGGTTTGGAAACCTGCGGTACGTGCCTTCGGCACGCGGGTGAATATTGGAACCCGGATTTTCATTATTGTGCCCAGCTTAAGACGTGATTTCTGTTTGCGGGATCCTGCGCCCAGGCCTTGGCGCCGGATGCCGGCTTGCCTGGCCCGGTCGGGTATGCAAATGACGACGGGCTATGGTTATATGGTCCGTTGGGTCCCATGGACCAGACCATGACGTTACCGTGAAAATGATAATAGTCGTCAGACTGGTTATAGCTCAGGCCGAAAAGACCGGCCCCCTGGGAAACTCCTGTGGAGGAGGACATCGCGACCGGCGCGTAAAACGGGTCTTCGACATTGTTGTCGTCGTTTAAGTCCATCGTAATGATGTACGGATTGCCCCATGGGTCGCGATAATTCAGGTCCGTGCCGATGCCGGGTGAATTGGTATCCGCGGTGTAGCTGCCGCTGAGGAATATGGTCCGCATCGGGTTCTTTTGATAATTGGTGTTGATCGTCCATTGGGTTGAGTTGGGATAGTTCGTGAGATTCAGCAAAATAGCCATGACGTCAGAATTGCTGGCCACATAAAGCCCGCCTCCCCAGGAGATATAACCGTTATATCCCGCACTACTCCATCTAGGGGCCGAAGGAGTCGGAAATTGATTGAGGCCGGCCGGAGTTGTGTAGGCGCTAGTAAAAGTGCCGCCGTAGGTGATGTTGTTGGAGCCGCATTGCTGCACGCCACTGGGCACCGGCATGCGGCTGTATTGCGATTGATATTGCTCGACCGCGTTGGCGATCTGACTGACTGCGAGTTTGGCCTGAGTCTTTTTGGCGTGGGTCATTGCGATGCTGAGCGTAGGCAACAGAATTGCCGCGAGGATCGCGATGATGGCGATGACGACCAACAATTCGATCAAAGTAAAGGCGCGTTTAAACGGCGGGCGTTGAAACGTTAAAACATTGAAACGTTGAAACGGATGGGAGGCGCGGCGCGCTGCTGCGCCTCTGCCATTGTTTTCCGGGACAAATCGTATTGTGTTCGTTTTCATATTTGTTGACGGGATTGGTTAGGGCAGTTGCACGTTGACTTGCGGGTTTTTGGACCAGTTGCAGATCAAATTGGTTTTGTTGCCGACAAACACCTGCACCCAGAGGTCGTAGGAAGTGGGATTGTTGGTGCCGGGACAGACATAGCGCCAGGGATTGGCGGGCTTTCCGGCAAATGAGGAAACTCCGGGCATCGGCTGGTAGCTCAAGTCCGAGTTGGCGGCTGTTGCGATGAAGGTGTAGGTAGTCACACCGGGGACGCCGTTGGAGGCGGTTTCGCCGGCCTTGAGACCCGAAAGGAACGTTGTCGCCGGAATGGAATCTTCGCCACCACCCGGTTTGGAGCAGTTCATAAAAGCGCTGACGGCGAATATTTGCGGCACATTGCCGACGTTTATTTGGCTACCGCCGTCCAAGGTCACAAAGGCCGCGGTGGTATTGGTTGTGCCGAGCAATTCGTAGTAGAGCTGATTGGTCAGTGCGTTTCCGGTCGCGTTGGATGGCGGATAAAATCCGTATTTGGCTTTGTACGCGTCAATGGCCGTTTCGAGCTGGTCGCGCTCGGACATGGCGCGCTGGAGATTGGCTTTTCTGACCATGGCGCTCGCGGCGGGAATCAGGAGGGCTGCGATGACAACGATGATGGAGATGACGACAAGCAGTTCGATGAGAGTGAAGCCGTTGAAGCGGCCTCGGCCCGAATTATTTAGAGCCTCCTTACGTCGGCTGCTACCGTACGGCAATTGCGTTGAAGCGGAAATTTGGGTTTGAAGATTCATAGGAAGTTTCGGATTTATTTTTCTCTTAGTTCGTGTTCCATCCGTTCGCTCAACCATTGTTTGATCATGCTTTGATAGTTCAGGTAACGCGAGCGGGCCAGGCGTTTGATGCGGGCCAGCATGCGCGGATCCATCCGCAGCGTGATGGTGATCGACTCGGCGTCTGAACCTCCGGCGACGGCGGTCTCCATCAGGCGCAGGTCGGGCCGATTCTCAGACCAAAACTCGGCCTCGCTTTCTTCGTTGTCGAAGAGCGGGACGTCTTCCCATTTTGCAAAGGCACGCATTTTATTTCCGTTCACTGACGCGTTCTCACGGCTGCAACGTTTGATTCACTTTGCGCTGATAAAAAAATTGTTCTTCCGGTTCGAAGGCGCGGGCCATTAGAACGCGGATCATACGGCCATTGGTGCGATAGACGCTAAAGATGCCGATGCCCGCAGCGGAAATGCCCAGGTTAAAAAAACGGGCCTGGACGCTAAACCGCGCTGAGTCTGGCAACAGCCGAATGGCAAAGGGATCCTCAAAGGACTCCTCGATTTCGCGCTGAGTCAAAGAACCATCCATTTCAAAAGGCGCGTTGTTCCAATCAAACTCCATAGCGAAGCCGACTGTAAAGCAAACGCCTATGCAATGTTATTACAATGTATTTACACACGTTGGCCCTGTTTGTCAATAGGTTATTTATTTGGGGTTTTTTGGCAAGGAATATCCCAAAAATGCAGGCGGATCGATGGATTTAACGGATTGTTGGATTAATGAGCCCGGAAATGGGTGAATTGGGCAGCTTTGCTGCGGTCAATTGTCAGGGACCGGACATAACGCAAAGCGCCCACGAGAGGCACGTAACCCCAACCATCTATCCAACAATCCACTAATCCGCTTTAGGCTTAGTCTCCACCGTTGCCGCCGCCGCCGTCACCGCTGAGGTTACCGATCATGGCGATGAGGGGCAGGAACATGGCGATGACGATGCTGCCTACAATGACCGCCAGGAAGACGATCATAATCGGTTCCAATAGAGAGGTCATGGCCGAAACGGAATTGTCGACTTCTTCGTCGTAGTTGTCGGCGATGCGCAGGAGCATTTCGGGGAGGGCGCCGGTTTGTTCGCCGACGTCCACCATGCTGACGACCATGGGAGGGAAGACGCCGGAGGCTTCGAGGGGAGCGGTGATGGTTTCGCCTTCTTTGACACTTTCGTGCACACCGGTAATCGCGTTGGCGATGATGACGTTGCCGGCGGTTTCTTTGACAATCGTCAACGCCTGCAAAATGGGAACGCCGCTGCTGACGAGCGTGCCGAGGGTGCGGGTGAAACGGCCAATGGAAACTTTGCTGACGACCGGCCCGAAGACCGGCACTTTGAGTTTAAATTTGTCCCAAATCAAACGGCCGAGTTTGGTTTTATTGATGATCACTAAAAAGATGACGACGAAAATCGCGAGGCCACCGAGCGTCTTGACGATATGGTCCTTGATCATTTCGCTGCAGCCCAGAACGAAGAGGGTGAAACCGGGCAATGTCATATTCATGCCGGCGAACACGTCACGAAACCTCGGAATGACGAACACCATCAGGAGGATCAGGATGCCTACGGCCACGATGAGAACGGCCGTGGGATAAAACATGGCGGCCTTGACCTTGCCTTTGATTTTTTGCGCTTTTTCGGAAAATTCGGCGAGGCGCTTGAGGACGACTTCGAGCACGCCGCCCAGTTCGCCGGCCTTGACCATGTTGACGAAGAGGCGATTGAATATTTTCGGGTGCTGGGCCAGGGCCTCGGAAAACGTACTGCCGCCTTCAATGGAAAGGGACAACTCGCCCAGGATATTTTTGAGGGTGCGGTTGCGCTCCTGTTTTTCGAGAACGCGGAGGCCGCGCAACAACGGCAGGCCGGCGTCCACGAGCGTCGCCAATTGGCGGGTAAAGGTAGTGAGTACTTTGGGTTTTACGCGGCCGCTCAGGAATGGAATCTTGATCTCGAGGTCCATCGCGCCCTTCTTGCCTTTTTTGCCCGGGGCAGCCTTGGCTTTTTTTACGCCCTTTTCCTTAACTTTGTCAGCCTCGATGATTTTGGTGGGGAACAACTGCATGTCCTTGACCCGCCCGATGGCTTCGTTCTGGCTGGCGGCCTCGATGACTCCTTTGGATTCCTGGCCACGATTGTCAAGGGCTATATAACTATATTTTGGCATAACTCAAGGGGTTGGAGGTGGTAGGAACGGCGCGCAACGCCGTCCGCGCCGCGTCCAGCGGCGCAATTTCCCGGTCGAACATCCCGTAGCGCACATTCCGCCCGCTGTACGGGCGGGGACATCGCAGCGCGATGTCCTTACCATCAAATAATGCGCCGGCGTTCAGTTTCATAATGGCTAATCAATTGTTAGGACAGAGGCAGGCGAAGATGCTCACGTATATTTGACGACTTCTTCTATAGTTGTATCACCTTCGAAGATGCCACGCAAGCCGTCTTCGCGCAAGGTGACCATGCCCAACTCGACGGCCTTCTGCCGAAGCACCACGGTGGGGGCGCGCTCGTTGATGAGCGTGCGGACCGGCTCGGACACGACGAGCAATTCAAATATGCCTTTTCGGCCCTTGTATCCGGTGTCGTTGCAGGTGGAACAGCCGCGTCCATAGTGGAAGACTTTATCGCCCAGATCGTGCGGCGAGAGGTTGAGGAGCGACAATTGTTCCTCAGTGGGCTCGAAGGTGGTGCGGCAATTTTTACAGATGGTGCGGACGAGCCGTTGAGCCAGAATGGAGGTCAAACTGGAGGAAATGAGGAACGGCTCCAGGCCCATGTCGATGAGACGGGTGACGGCGCCGGGGGCGTCGTTCGTGTGCAGGGTGCTCATGACGAGGTGGCCTGTCAGCGAGGCCTGCACAGCGATCTGCGCGGTCTCGATGTCGCGAATTTCACCCACCATGATGATGTCCGGGTCCTGGCGCAAAAATGACCGCAATGCCTTGGCAAAGGTCAAGCCGGCGCCCTCATTGACGGCGACCTGCATGATGCCTTCAATATCATATTCCACCGGGTCCTCAGCCGTGAGCAATTTTGAGTCGATGGTATTGACGCGCCGGAGGCAGGAGTACAGCGTTGTGGTTTTGCCAGAACCCGTCGGGCCGGTCACGACGAAGATGCCGTTGGGACGATTAATGGCTTCGCTGACAAAATCGTGAATGTACTTGGGAAAACCGAGGGACTCAATGTCCAGGTTGACCGCGGCGCGGTCCAGGACGCGGAGCACGACCGATTCGCCGAACTGTGTGGGCAGCGTGGAAACGCGGAGGTCAATGTGCCGGTTGCCCGCGGTGAAATTAATGCGTCCGTCCTGGGGCAAACGCCGTTCGGAAATGTTGAGGCCGGACATGACCTTGATGCGCGAGATGACCGGCAGCGCCAGGTGTTTGGGCGGCGGCGACATTTCGTACAGCGCGCCGTCCACGCGATAGCGGATGCGAAATTCCGTTTCGAACGGCTCAAAGTGAATGTCGCTGGCACGGTCCTGGATGGCCTGGAACAACACGACGTTCACGAACTTGATGATCGGAGCGGCGTTGGCGGCTTCCTCGGCTGCCTGGGAGCTCTCGGCGGCTTCGGCTGCCTCGCGGGTGAGATCTTCGTCCGCGCCGAGTTCCTTCAGAATTTCCGAAAAGTCGCTTGTCTCCATCCCATAGAGGCGTTCTATGGCTTTATTAATTTCGGCCGGGTCGGCCACGACCACCTGGACGTCCTTCTTGATGGCAAATTGGATTTCATCCGCGCGCGCGGGATCCAGCGGGTCAGCCAGGGCGATCTGCACCGTGCCGTTGTCGGCGCCGACGGGGATGCACTGGTACATGCGGGCGACATTGGCTGGAATGATTTTGAGGAGGTCGGGCGGGAATTCACGATCGCGAACCGAAACGACGTGCGCGCCCATGTGGTTGGCGATGACGCGCAGGATGTCGTCCAGGCTCATGATGCCGAAGTCCTGCAAGAGCTGGATGATGGGGGTGGCGCTGCGCTTGAACTCGGCGGCAACCTCTTCGTATTGCAGGTCGTCAACCAGTCCGTTTTCCTTGACCAGGGACAGTAATGGGTCTGAAACTTCGTCTGGCATGATGGGTTATCGTTTCTTTGCTTCGGCGCTTTGGGCCATTGCCGCGGCCAATTCCAGTTCCTGCAACTTTTGCTGGATGGTCGTGGCGTCCTGCGCTTTGGTAATGACTTCCTCGCGCGCGATCATGCCCTGCTGATACTTGTCTACCAGGAAGGAGTCAAGCGTAACCATGCCCCATTTTGCGCCGGTCTGAATGTCCGACTGGATACGGAAGGTTTTATTGTCGCGAATGAGCGCGGCGATGGAAGGTGTGTTGATCATAATCTCAAATACGGCCACCCGGCCCGGTTTGTCAACTCGCGGAATCAACAATTGTGAAATGACCGCCTGCATGACCGTGGAAAGCTGGATGCGCACCATTTCCTGCTGGTTGGTGGGAAAGGCATTGGTGATACGGTCAATGGTCTTGGCCGCGCCGGTGGTGTGCAGCGTGCCGAAGACAAGGTGGCCCGTTTCCGCCGCGGTAATGGCCGCCTCGATAGTTTCAAGGTCGCGCATTTCACCGACCAGGATGATGTCCGGGTCCTGCCGCAAGGCGCGGCGGAGACCCTCGGCAAAATTCGGGACGTCCACCCCGATTTCGCGCTGAGTCACCAGGGCCTTTTTATGTTTGTGATAGTACTCGATGGGGTCTTCGATGGTGATGATGTGCGCCTCGTCACGCTCTTCATTGATGATGTTGAGCATGGAGGCGAGCGTTGTGGTCTTGCCGGAACCGGTAGGCCCGGTGACCAGGACCAGGCCGCGGGGCTTGTAAAGCAATTCCTTGACGCTCGGCGGAATGCCGATTTGTTCCATCGTCAGCAACTTGTTTGGGATCTGGCGAAGGACCAGGCCGAAGTTTCCCTTTTCCTTGAAGACGCTCACGCGGAAACGGGCCGCGTCGCCATAGGCAAATCCGAAGTCGGCGCCACCGCGTTCGCGTGTGCTTTGGATATGTTCCTCGGAAGTGATGCTGCGCATCAATTCCTCGGTGTCCTCCGGCTTGAGGGCGGGGCCTTCGACGCGGTGCAAAATTCCGTGCACGCGGATGACCGGCGGGGTATTGCAACGGATATGCAAATCGGAGGCGCCTTCGGCGACCGTCAACTGCAACAAATCTGACATTGCGTACGACATAGCTTCTAAAAAATTCTGGTCCTACAATTTAGACGATGGACTTATAGGACTTATATAGGCCTATAGGACAAACGGGACTCTCATTTCGACAATCGGCAAACCGCTTCATCACGCTTCATCCCCCACCGTTGAACGAATCACTTCTTCCGCTGTTGTGATTCCGGCCAGGACTTTGCGGATGCCATCTTCGCGGAGGGTCCTCATGCCCATCTCGCGGGCTCGCGCCCGCAGGACCGAGGACGGGGCCTGGTCGTAAATTAATTTTCGCGCCTCATCGTCGATGATAAAGATTTCAAAAATGCCCATTCGTCCGCGGCAACCGGTGCCGCTGCAATCGGCGCAGCCGCGGCCTTTCATGGCATTGGCGCCCTGCAGCATATCCGGTGTGATGCTCAGAGCCCGCAACTCGTTGTCGGGCGGGGTAAAGGGCTGGCCGCATTTTTTGCAAATTTTTCGGACGAGGCGCTGGGCCATCAGGCAGCGGCAGGAGGAGGCGACCAGGAATGGTTTGACTCCAATGTCCACCAGACGAGTGACGGCGCTGGGGGCGTCGTTGGTGTGGAGGGTGGAGAATACCAAATGGCCGGTGAGCGAGGCGTTGATCGCGATGGTGGCGGTTTCGACGTCGCGAATTTCACCGATCATCACCACGTTAGGCGCCTGGCGCAGGATGGACCGGAGAGCGGCGGAAAAGTTGAGGCCCACGGATTCGGCGACCTGCACCTGGTTAATGCCGGCCAGCACATATTCGACCGGGTCTTCAACCGTGATGATTTTTCGGTCGGGACGGTTAATGAAGTGGAGGCAGGAATAAAGCGTTGTGGTTTTGCCCGAACCGGTTGGCCCGGTCACCAGCAGAATGCCGTCGGGAAGCGCGATCATGCGCTCGAACTTTTGCTGGTCGTCAGTAAAAAATCCCAGTTCCGGCAAACCGAGGCGCAGGCCTTCCTTGTCCAAAATACGCATGACGATACTTTCGCCGTGACTGGTCGGCAGGCATGACACACGCAGATCGATCAGCTTGGTTCCCACTTTGGACTGAATGCGGCCGTCCTGGGGAATCCGGTGCTCGGAGATGGACATGTTGGACTGGAGCTTGAGGCGGGCAATGATGGCCGCCTGCAAACGTTTGGGCGGGCTCTTCATCTCCTGCATCACACCGTCAATGCGATATCGCAATCGGAACCGCTTGCCCATGGGTTCCAAATGAATGTCCGAAGCGCGCATTTTGAAAGCATCAACAATAATCTGATTGACGAGTTTGATGAGCGGCGCGTCATCGTCACCGGTTTCGAGCTCGCCATCGGCGGTCCCGGGCGCTGCGACGTCGCTCTGGGTCAATTCGATAACCGCCTGGTCAATGGCGCCCTTCGCGGCGCCAGTGCCGCTGGTGGTGGTGCCGTAATAACGGTTTAACGCGGACTCGATGTCCTGCTCCGACGCCACGCGCAATTCGATTTCCGCATTCAGCAGGTGCGCCAGCGTATCGGTCGTATTCAGGTCCGACGGGTCCGAAGTGGCCACGGCTACTTTGCCGTCGCCCTTGAACACGGGAACGACGCGGTATTTTTTGGCCAGGTGCCGGGGAATGATGGAAATGACGTCATCCGGAATTTTCATTCCGGAAAGCTGGATGACTTCCGCGCCGAACTGCGCCGCCTTGGCCTGGATGACGTCGGCGGGTTTGATCGTTTTGTTGGCCAGGAGCAAATCGATGACACCCACGTTTGACGCTGCCGCTTCGGCGCGCGCCTTTTCCAATTGCTCGGCCGTCAGCAGGCCCAGGTCAACCAATACGTCTAGTAGATAATCGTCTTTCTCTGCCACAAAAGATAGCGCCGCAATGTCCTGTTCCGAAACTGTGACGCGTTAAAAATTTTTCCACTGAACGAGGCAAATGTCAATCTAATGCGGAGGCGGAATGTGGAATTGCCGGCCCGGGCAGGACGGCGCGCTACGCGGTCACCGCCCGTAAACCCGGCGGAACGCGCGTTGTTGTCTGTCCCGCCACATCCGTTACGCCGCTAAACGCGGCGCGGACGGCGCAGCGCGCCGTCCCTACCATCCGCCCCGGGTTCATTTTTAGCTGGCTTTATATCGTAACGCGATGTAATTTGGCCGTCTTTGTTTTATGGATAAAAATTCGTCTGCCATGGCCAAATTACGGGGACCGTCCGACTCGCTCGCTGATTTTCGGACTGATGGGCGTGTGATATTGTTGAGCGCCCTGGCGGTTCCCGTTGGCGCGATCAGCGCCCTGGTGGCCAAGGCCCTGCTCTGGTTAATCGCCGGCATCACCAATCTCGCTTTCTTTCATACTTTTTCCACCAGACCGATGCTGCCGGAATATAATCATCTGGGCTGGTACCTGCCGGTCGTTCCGGTGGCCGGCGCGCTGATCATCGGCCTGATGGCGCGGTACGGCTCGGAAAAAATCCGCGGGCATGGTATTCCTGAGGCGCTGGAGGCGATCCTCCTGGGCCGGAGCCTGATCAATCCGAAGGTGGCCATTTTGAAACCGTTGTCTTCGGCGATTTCGATTGGCACCGGCGGACCGTTTGGAGCCGAAGGACCGATCATCATGACCGGGGGCGCTTTTGGTTCGGTGTTCGCGCAATTGTTTCATCTTTCGGCGGCGGAACGCAAGACGTTGCTGGTGGCCGGCGCGGCGGGCGGAATGTCGGCAGTCTTCGCAACGCCCATCGCGGCAGTTTTGCTGGCGGTGGAGCTGCTCCTGTTTGAATGGAAACCGCGAAGCTTCATTCCAGTGGCCGTTGCCTCGGTTATCGCGTCCATTTTGCGCGTGCCGCTGCTGGGAGCAGGTCCGATGTTTCCGGTGGTGCCGCACAGCGTGCTGGATCCGGGCGAATTGTTTGACGCTTTAATTGTGGGGCTGGCGGCGGGCGCGGGTTCGTGGATTTTGACAACGCTCGTTTATGCCTTTGAAGATTTATTTCAAAAATTGCCAATCCATTGGATGTGGTGGCCCGCGCTGGGCGCGCTGGTGGTGGGCATGGGCGGCGTGATCGAACCGCGGGTGCTGGGCGTGGGATACGATACTATCGGCACCCTGATGAACGGACAACTCCTGGGCAAGCTGCTGATCAGCTTGTTGATTGCCAAAGCTCTCGTGTGGGCAGTTGCGCTGGGCTCGGGCACGTCAGGCGGCGTGCTGGCGCCGTTGCTCATCGTAGGCGGTTCGCTCGGAGCGTTGCTTGGGCAATGGCTGCCCGACGGCAATCCAGGATTATGGGCGATGGTGGGCATGGGCGCCATCATGGGCGGCACGATGCGTTCTCCACTTACCGGCGTGGTATTTACCCTGGAACTAACGCATGACTTAAATGCGATGCCGGCTTTGTTTATCGGATGCGTGGCCGCGATGGGATTCACCGTGCTGACGTTGCGCCGATCCATCCTGACCGAAAAATTGGCGCGCCGCGGCCAGCATATCAGCCGCGAGTACAGTGTTGATTTGTTTGAATTGATGCGTGTGAGCGATGTCATGGGCACGGACGTTCCGATCGTTTCGGCGGAAACGACCGTTCGCGAATTATCTGACCGTATCGCAAAAAATGACCCGATTATTTCCAGGCGCCAGGGAACGTTGGTTGTCGACGCCGACCGAAATCTCGCGGGGATTGTCACCCGTGGCGACCTGATTCAGGCATTGGCAAATCAGTCGTCCGGGGATATTTCCGTGCTTGAAATCGGAAAAACCGATTTGGTGGTCGCATATCCGGATGAAACGCTGCACGACGCAATCGCCAAAATGCTCAAGCACGACATCGGGCGATTGCCGGTCGTAAACCGAACCGAACCGAACCGTGCGATTGGCTACATCGGACGAGCGGATGTTCTGAACGCACGGATGCGGCTTCATGAAGAGGAAGAGGCGCGGAGCCAGGGGCCGGTGGGGGACAAGCTGGCGGCGATCACCCTGGCGGTTCCGCGTTTCGAAAAATCGTAGTTTCTAATTTACGATTTACGATTTACGATTTGCGCGTTGATCGTAATTCGCAAATGAAAATTCTTCTTCTTGTCGTCCTTGCGGCATGTCCTTTTCTGGCAGCGGCTGCGCCTGAACTTCCCTTGAGCCAATATGTCAACCCGCTGATTGGCACAGAACCGAATCCTTTGATTCGCGAAGGGTATGGCTGGGACACGGGGAATGTGTTTCCTGGCGCGGTCTGCCCGCGCGGAATGGTCGCGTGGAGCCCGGACACGACGCATAAGAAAAATATTGCCGGCGGTTACTGGTATCCGGACAACGTGATTGAGGATTTCAGTTTGACACACTTCAGCGGACGGGGCGTTGTATGCCTGATGGACGTTCCCTTTATGCCGACTTTTAAAATGGTCAGGGGTTCGCCTGGGACGGACTGGGAGCAATTTGCCGCGACATTTTCGCACGCGAATGAATCGGCGTCCGCAGGTTATTACCGGGTGACTCTCGACAACGGGATTGAAACCGAACTGACCGCGACGCCACGAACGGGCATGGCACGCATTACTTTTCCCAACGCCGCGCCGCGGGCAACCCTTTTGATTCGCGCCAACGGCTCGATTTCTGTTCACGGCAACGAAGTCACTGGAGTTTACAATGACCATATCGGCGGCGCGAAAGACCGTCCGTTCACTATTTATTTTGTGGCGCAAACTGATCGGCCAATTAAGCGGGTCCAAACCTGGAGCGGTAATACGCTTAGCGATGAAGCCGACGCCACCGGCGACAATTGCGGTGCGGCTTTGACATTCGACGAGTCTTTCCACACGGTGCAGTTCCGCGCCGCAATTTCTTATGTAAGCCTCGATAACGCCCGCGCGAACCTCGTGGAAGAGAATCCTTCCTGGGATTTTTCCGGCATTCGCAAAAAAGCGGATGCGCAGTGGAACACCGCTTTGAATCGCATTCAGGTGGAAGGCGGAAACGACGCCCAAAAACAAAGTTTCTATACCGCCCTCTATCACTGCTTCATGCACCCCAATTTGTTGGACGATGTGAATGGCGAATATCCGGGAATGGATGGCAAAACGCATTCTGTTGAGGCCGGCCATCATCAATATCAAAACATTCCCGCCTGGGACCAATACCGTTCCCTCGCCCCGCTCATTGCTATCCTGGCTCCAGATGAGGCCAATGATATCGCCAGGTCGCTGGTCAACTATGCGCAACAGGATGCCGCCGCGCGCGCCGATGGCGGCGGATTACCGCGCTGGCAACAGGTCAACCGCAACTCAGGCGGCATGGTTGGAGATGGTGATGATGCAATCCTCGCAGACGACTACGCTTTTGGTGTCGATCAATTCGACACGCATGGCGCGCTGGCGGCCATGGTGAAGGGCGCATCCGTGCCTGGAACGACTTCAGACGGCTTCGAAGTGCGAAAAGGTCTGGGCGATTACATCAAACTCGGTTACGTGCCTGGAGCGGCTGCCGTGACTCTGGAATACTGCAACGCGGATTTTGCCCTTTCGCAATTTGCGGAGGCGCTCGGGGACGATCAAGCTCACGTGACGTTCCAAAACCACGCGCAAAACTGGAAGAATCTTTTCGACAATTCAACCGGCCTGATTCGACCGCGTGACGGTGACGGCTCCTGGGCCGCCGATTTCTACCCCACAAACAAAAAAGGATTTGTCGAAGGAACACCCGCGCAATATGTGTGGATGGTGAACTTCAATTTGAATGGACTGATTAAAAAATTGGGCGGCGAAAAGAAAACCATCGCGCGCCTGGACCATTTCTTCACGAACGTCAATGGCGGCGTTGACGCGGACACCGCATTCATGGGCAACGAACCGTGCGAAGAAATTCCGTGGATTTATGACTTCGCCGGAAAACCTTCCGGAACACAAGCAATCGTTCGCCGCATCCAGGATACTCTGTTCACCAGTTCGCCATTCGGCGTGCCGGGGAATGATGATGCAGGCGCTCTGTCATCCTGGTATGTCTTTTCCGCCCTGGGCATTTATCCGGAGATTCCGGGTATGGCCGGTTTTGTCACGGGCAGTCCCCTATTTTCCAAAGCGGTCATCCAGCCGGATGGCGGCGCGCCAATTCAAATTGTCGGGCAAGAGGCGTCGCTGGACAATTGTTATGTGCGCAACTTAAAAATCGGCGGCCGGTCCTGGAACAGCGTATGGATTCCGTGGTCCGCTTTGTCTCACGGCGCGACTTTGGATTTTACTCTTTCGGACAAACCTGCGCCCTGGGGAAAGAATTCCCGGCCCCCGTCCTTTGATTCCATAACACGGTAATATGAAATTTGTTTTCCCAACATCCAGGGCCCAGCGCTATCAATTCCCAACCCATATCAATGACCTCGTCGTGGATCGGGCGGACGCGGAGACCTCTGAAGTTTTTGTGGTCGTCATTGAG
The DNA here is from genome assembly GCA_963845665.1 of uncultured Verrucomicrobiae bacterium. Classification (GTDB taxonomy): domain Bacteria; phylum Verrucomicrobiota; class Verrucomicrobiia; order Limisphaerales; family UBA11358; genus UBA11358. Next base: position 2,535,269 of record CAWJTA010000002.1, on the reverse strand, counting down.
CCGGGGAAAGCCCCCCCATTGCACAAGCACGATGATACCGAACAGATTTTTTATGTCCTGAAAGGACACGGGGGTTTGAGCATTGGCGCGAAACGAAAGAAATTTCCGGTCGCGCCCGGAGATGTTGTCCGCATTCCTCCGCACACGTTGCATTCCATCCAATGCACCGGTAAGAAGGCGCTGGTGTATTTGGCGATCGACTGCTTCCTGGCTGGCCGGCCCAAAGAAGAGCCGACTTGGGACGCTCATGCCCGCGTGATCTGCAAACAGAATGGGTGGGATTATGTGTCTTGCAGGAAAGGGCGCAAGAAGTCTCAAATGTGATCCGTTTGTCCAATCTGTCAAATCCCGCTAGGACAAAAGATCCGGCCGTTTTTTATAAGTCGTCAGAATCAACTCCCCGAAAATCGTGTTGGCCCAGGCAAACCAGGCACGGGTGTATTTGTTTGGGTCGTTCTGATTAAACGATTCGTGCATGAAGCCCGTGCCGGCGTGTGTGGCCTGCAGAATCTGGAGGCAACGGTGAATTTCGGCGTCATCGGTGCTGGTCAATGCCTGCGCAATCAATCCCAGCGGCCAAATCATTCCTATTCCCGAGTGCGGCCCGCCCGGACCTTCCCCGGCTGTACCGTGGCAATAGTACGGATCGCTCGGGGACAATACGAAGCGCCGGGTGTTGAGATAGACTTCGTCATCCCGTTTGACCGAACCGATATAGGGCAGTGAGAGCAGGCTCGGCACGTTGCCGTCATCGATACAATAAAAATTGCCGTATGCGTCGACTTCATACGCGTAAATATTTCCGAAACCATTTGGGCTCACGATCGCGTGCTCGTGCAACGCCTGTTCCACCTCGTCGGCCAGGGCGCGGCATTGAACGGCGGAATCGCTGTCATGGCAAACCTGTTCCAGCATCACGGCAGCCTGGCGCAGGCTGGTGACCGCAAAAAAATTCGACGGAACCAGAAACGGAAAGACCGTCGCGTCATCGCTGGGCCGAAACATGGAGAAGATGAGGCCAACGGGTTTGGCCGGGTTGCCGTAACCTTTTCCCGGAACCGTGTCCGTTTGCGTTTCCGTGCGGCGCTGGAAATGATATGGCCCGCGGTCGTGTTTCCGCTGCTGCTGGCGAAATGTCTTCAAGATCAACAGGACGGCTTCGCGCCATTGGTCATCAAATGGGGAAGTATCACCGCTGGCGGTCCAGTAACCGTGCGCCAGCCGGATAGGGAAACAGAGCGAATCAATTTCCCATTTACGCTCGTGGACGCCGGGCTTCATATCCGTAAGATCGTCCTTCCATATACTGATCTTGTTGGGGTCTTTGTAAAAGGCGTTGGCGTAGGGATCGAGCAGAATGCATCGGGTCTGGCGATAGATCACACCGGCAATCATCTGCTGCAATTGCGGATCATCTTTCATTAACGGCAAATATGGCCAGACCTGGGACGAACTGTCGCGCAACCACATGGCATCGATATCGCCGGTGATGACATAAGTATCCGGCTTTCCGTCGACCATTTGAAAATCTACGGTGGTGTCCAAAGTGTTGGGAAAGCAGTTGCCGAACATCCAGGCCAGTTCCTTGTTCCCAATCGAGGCTTGAATCTCGTGAATGGCTTTTTCAACCGCTACGCTCTTAAATTTCCGTTGCGATTCGGGAATGCGAACAACGGGGAAACCCGTCCCCTGCCCTCGTGCGACGGAACCCAGCATTAAACCGGCGGTTGCCAACGAAGCCGTTTGCACAAAATCTCTGCGGGTCATCATCCGCGGAGCGTAAATAAAACTTAAGAATTAAGACAGTTCAAAGATGCGCCGGAGGGCAAAAGGCAAAAACAAAACGTCATTCCGCCGATAAATCGGACGGAATGACGTTTGTTGAAACCTGGAATAAGGCGTTCGCTTTAAGACGAAGGGCTTACTGTTGGGTTGCCGGCGTCTTGTCAAATTCACCCGGCTGAGGAGCCGGGTTGCTCCAATCGGACTCCCCGGTCTTGTTCCAGAACGAGTTCGGGTTCATGGGCTCTTTCATGCCAGGAGGCTTGGACGCCAGGAAATCCGTGTTAGCGGGCTGGAAGTCCGTATCTTTCACAATTGTCGGAGTGATGAAGATAACCAGGTTTTCCTTGTCCATGGTTAAGCTCTCGCTTTTGAAAGCCCAGCCGAGGTACGGAATATTTCCCAGAACAGGCACCTGCGTGTAACTGGCAGTCGGGTTATCCTCGACAAGACCGCCCATGACGAGCGTATTGCCGTCAGGGATCATGACCTGTGTATCGATATGGCGCATATCGAATTCATCGGCCTGATACGTCGCGCCGTCAATGACTTTGCTCACTGTGGCAAAATAGCTGGACACGTCCGGTATCACTTTGAGCCAGATATCGTCGTTTGCGGTGATACGCGGCGTCACCAGCAGGGTGGTTCCAATGTTGGAATAGGTAATCGAAGTGCTGCCCGAAGAAACACCGGCTGTCGAGGCCGTAATGTTGATAACGGGGAACATGCGGGTGACAGAAATCGATGCCGGCTCGTTGTCCAACGTCACGACGCGCGGGGTCGAAAGCGTTTGCGCGTCATAGGTGGAATTGAGGAACGAAATGACGGCCTGGACGCCATCGGCGTTCAAAAACCCGATAGCCGGTGTCAAACCCGTGAGAGTGTTCCACGAAAATCCGCCGGGCAGAGTCGAAGGCTGAGTTAGAGTCGATAGACCACCAGAATATGTCGTCGGCGTCGCCGGCGTCGTCCCCGTCGCCGGTTGGCCCGGGGTTATAGTGCCCGAATATGTCTGATAAACCGTTCCACCGTTCGGGGATGAGGGGTTCGCACCGCCGATTGTCGTATTAAACGTGGACGGCTGCAAAACGCCATTTCCAAAGCTAACGTTTTGATCCTGGAGCGTTCCGGACCAATTGACGCCTTTCTCTGTTTGCGGTGTGCTGGAAACTTCCACCAATTTGGTTTCAATCAAAACCTGGCGCGTGGGTTTGTCGAGATCTGTGACCAGGGTATCCACGGCGTCCTGCTCGGGGTCCGTGGCCACAACAATCAGCTGGCTGGTCCGGACGTCGGGAAGCACGTGACTGCGGCGATCGGTGAAAGCCGCTTGAACAGATTGGACCATATTTGAAACGCTGGCGAATTTAAGCTGGACGACGCGTGTGGCCAGCGGCGGCGGCGCGGTCGGGTCTTTCATCGTGATTCGGCCGATGCCCGTTTTCGGGTCCTTGACCAATTGGAGATCATAATTATTGAGCAACGCCAGGAGGGCCTGTTCGGCCGTGACGTTCTCCCAACGTATAGAAAGCGTAGGCTCGGCCTTGACTTGTCCATTCGCGTCGGTCTGGCCATAGCCGATTTTGGGGTCGAGCAGATAATTAATGCCGGCCTGACGGGCGAGGTTTTCAATGGCAACCGTCAGCGGAACGTCTTGAAATTGGATTAGCGGAATAGTTGGCGCGGCTGCGGCACCATCATCCGTCGGCGCGGCTGCGGGGAGCGCCGAGTTTGTCGGGGACGCAACTGTTTCGGGCGGCAAGGCCGGGAGCGGGGCATTGGTCGTTTCCGAAGCCGCAACCATCGGGGCATTGGTATCGGCGGCGGTCGCGGCGGCCACTGGCGCATTGGTATCGGCGGCGGCTACGGCAGCCAGGGGCGTATTCGTGTCGGTGGAGGCATCGGCACCGGCGGGCGTCGCGGGCGCAGTTGCCTGCGCGGCCTGCGCCGTTTGATCCCCCGCCGCGGGCGCATTGCTCGGCGCGGACTGGGCATCCGCGGAGCCATTGGACGGGATGTTATTTGTGGGCCAGCTGGACTGGGCCGCGGTGGTTTGAGTCATCGCGAGCTGCTGGGAAACGATCGCTCCCATCAGTGCAAACGTATATAACTTTAGTTTCATAAATTTTTAGTGTTTCATCTGCCTTTCAAGTCCAACGCCTGTCGGAATGATTGCGTCGATTGTTTTATTTGACTGGTTTTATTGCGGCCGTTTTTTGGGTTTATTGTTGATCGGTAAATCTAAGCAAGTGGCGCGAGCCGTCAGTTTCCACAAGGACCGTATCCGTGCCCACGCTCAGGCAACGGACGTGCACGCGGCCTCCCGGGGTGAGGACGTCGCCCTCATCGCCTTCGCCAAAAGTGTGATTATTGATGATGACGTAGTGGTGCCCGGCAATTTCTGAGAAACCTCTGATCACAAGCGCTGAAGTATCCACCGCGTGCTTGGGAACGAAGTCCTGATAAGGGCGCATGGAATTGGGAAAAAATGGATCGCGGCCCTCATTAGGATTGGTGGGCTGAACGAAAACCGACTTGACCGGCGCGTTGGCAGTCCCGGCCGGCGCCGCCGACAGGGAACCTGTTGTACCGGCAACGATTATCCAAATTATGTATGCACGCCATTTCATTTTTGTTTCTGTCATGGAGCCGATTTCACCAGGGCCACAACATCTGCCCTGAATGACAGCTTCTCGCTGTCACCACCCACCGGCCCCATGTCTAAATTCACTACACGCATATGCGGGTATCTATTTTCGAAGTCAGCAATAAACTTGCCAATGTCATGGTAATAGCCGGTTCCGCTTACGCTGAACCGCAATTGCTGGTACGGAAAAGCCGGGAGCAGGTCCATCGGGCCCACGGTAGGCTGTCCAATTACCGGCATATCTACCTTATAACCTGCCTTAAAATGGCGAACCGTATCGAGGGTCCATGCATAGATATCACCCGTGGCCATATCGACCTCGTTGCTGGCAAGGCCGACGGACAGCGCAGCCAGCACTACGCTATTCGACACGGATTGTTGAATGAGACGCTCATTGTCCTGCCATGTCTTCTCTGTCTCGACGGTTTGTCTTCGGACGCCGGCCAACTTGATGTATTGCGGACGGATTAAGCCGAAGCCCATGCCGGCGATGGCAAGGATCACCACCACCACTGTGATAAAGAGCTGGTTGCGTTTCTGTCTGCTTTTAGGTAGGAAGTTCATCGCTTTAGGTCGGGAAAATGGCATTCCACCGTGAATGAAACATAACCTTTGCCGCCCATATCTTGTTGCGGTGATGATTCATCCGTCAGGACCACACCATTGGTTTTATCGAGCATCTCATGGAAATAATCCTGCCGGCCGAGGGCTTGCATAAACTTGCCCACCTGGTCTCCGGGATTGGAACTGGAATCACGGGCGTTGAGTGTCACGACGATTTTTTCCGTAACGGATGTCTTGGCGGGAGCGCCTCCGCTCCCTTTGCCGCCTCCGGAAGCGTCATATGCCTGGTCCACTTTGATGCCAGTCAATGCCACGTTATCGACGTTCACCTTTTGCAGGGCGTTGAGCAAATCTCCCTGCAGCAACCGGCAATTGGACATTTTATCGAGCGCCGAACCCTTGAGCCGCATTGCCGCGATTTTTGCATTATTGGTGATCGTGGTGTCGTATTCGGTTTTGTGGGCATCGATTTGAAATTGGGCCTGTCCCAACTCGTGGCTGGCCATCATCACTTTGAGCTGGACGGTGCTGCTCCACACCGCCATGCCCGCCACTACAAGAACGCCAATTACTATGACGCGCTTTACCGGATCGCGACGCCGCAATTCTTCAGCGGCCTGTTCTTCAGCCAATAAATTGATTCGAATGGGCATAATCTGGATTGGTTAAAACACCGACAGCGCCGCGCCAATCGCCACCGTTAATTGCGGACCGATGTGTTCGACTTCGGCGGCTTGCTGTTGGGGCAACGCCAATTGCACAGACTGCGCCGGATTCCATGCCCTGCACTCGACGACCATTTCCGAGTGGAGGATTTGCAGGATCAATTCCGACTGCGAAGATCCGCCGCTGACATAAACGCGGGAGACGGGGCGGTCTTGCTGATGTTCAAAAAAATCGAGCGAGGCGCGCAATTCACGGCCCAGGGGTTGTACTTGCGCTTCGAGAGCGGTCTGCACTTCGCCGGGCATTCCTACCTTGATGCCTTCGGCCTCGGCATAGCTGATGTTCATGGACTCAGCCAACCCCGCGGTGAGACGGTCGCCGCCAATATTCACCACGCGCATGAGCACCAGTTCCCCACGGTCCAATATGCAAATCGAGGAATGCTTAAAACCGATGTCCACCAGCGCGATGGTTTCCCCGGTATAAGACTCGGGCATGGCCGCCTCGAATGCGTTCACCGGACCGATCAAACCCGGAACGATGTGGCCCATAACGAAGCCCGCGTCTGTGACGGCAGATCGGTACGTAGTGAGAAGCTCCTGCTTGGCGCCCCCGACGAGAACCTTTAATTTCGGCACCATCGGCATTTTCGCAGCTCCGTCGGGTTTCGCCGCTACCTTGGGAATAAAAATGTGGCAATCGAAAGAGTAATTGGGAAGATCCTGCTGCAAGTATGTCTTGGTGTTGTTTTTGATGACCATGCGCATATCGTCCACGGGAATTTGCGGCAATTCGATTTGCTTGAGCATCACATCCTCCAAACCCACCGTGAGTGTAACCGATTTGGGCCGGGCATCCATTTTTTGGACAATCTCTTTCAAGTGACCCGCGAGCAATTCCGATGAAATTTTTTTCTCAAAAATTGGCGCGTCAAGCAGCGCATAACGCGTGATGGCCAGATTCTCGCCCTGCTGTTCGATCACGATGGACTTGGTCGTGCGACTGCCCACGTCAACAACCAGCATCGGGTTGCGCCTTTTTCGGGACGAATCATTTAAAATTGGCCATGCCATTGCGTTATTTAAGTTATACGGACGGTTAACGTTACGATTGAAACCATTCAATCGGACAACAGATTCCCTCGATAAGCAATTACCCTGCCAGATTGCCTCCAGCGCACAGGCACAATCGGAATAAGCAATTGTCGGCATCAAATATTTTCCTTCGACCGGAGGTGTTATCGCTTCCTGGAATTCCGGCATTTGGACGATTTTTGATTTTGAATTTTTCATTTTTCCTCCCAACATTCGGCGCGTGAAACAAACGACTCCAGCCACAGGTTCGCCCCGCGGCTTTTGGTGTCTTATCGCAACGCAATTTCAAGTGGCGTTCAGTGATAATGTCCTAAAGAACCTCGTCATTTTCATAATTTTGGGCATGAACATTTCCATGGCGGACCAGCAAAAGGCCAGCGGCGCTCTCAGCGCGCTCTTTGCCCTGCCCTTTATCCTGTTTTCCACTTATGGCGGTTATTTTGCCGATCGCTTCAGCAAGCGCTCAGTGACGATTGCGGTAAAAATATTTGAGATCATAGTCGTGGCCCTTGTCTGCGTCGGATTGGCGGAACAGAACCGCGGAATGTTGCTGATTGGAATTTTCTCGATGGGCGTGCTCGCGGCTTTTTTCGGCCCCTCCAAATACGGTCTTCTTCCAGAACTGCTGCCGGAAACAAAACTATCCTGGGGCAACGGCATCCTTGAATTCGGAACGAACAGCCCAATCATACTCGGAGCGGTTGCGGCAGCGTACATGCATCATTTTTTCGGCCCGCATCAAATATGGTCCGGACTTATCCTGATGGCGCTGGCAGTGGCGGGTTTGACCGCGAGCGTGGGCATCACGCCGGTCCCGGCCGCCAATCCACGGCGCACATTTCGGCTCAATTTCATCGGCGAGCTGTTCAAGGAATTGAATCGGGTTCGCCGCAACCGCCTTCTTGCGCTGGCATTTGCCGGGTATGCCTACTTTTATTTCATCGGCGCGTTGTTGGTGTTGAATTTATTTTTTTACGGCGTGTACGGCCTGCATGTTGGCGACACAACCATCGCATCCTTTAACGTCGCACTGGCCCTTGGCATTTGCCTGGGCAGCATCGTTGCCGGTTATGTTTCGAGCGGAAAAATTGAATATGGTCTTGTGCCTTTTGGCGCGCTGGGAATCGCCATCGTTTCAGCCATTCTTGTAGCCCCACAGTGGCGCACCGGCGCAGTGCTGGTGTGGCTTTCCGTCATGGGATTTGCCGGCGGCTTTTTTATCGTCCCGGTCGCAGCGGTATTACAGCGCGATCCCGAACCGTCCCAGAGAGGCGAAGTGCTTGCGGCGGCCAACTGGCTTTCATTTGTCGGGATTTATTTGTCCTCTGGCGCATTCCCGCTCCTGTCCGTCACCCTTGGCATGTCTCCGCGGGCGATATTCCTTTTTTGCGCCGTCTTGACGTTTGCCGGGACCGTTGCGTCCCTTATCCTTTTTCCCTATGCGCTTGTGCGGGCATTTTTATGGCTGGCCACGCATAGTGTTTATCGCGTGCGCATCGATGGGCTTGAGAACCTTCCGCGTCGCGGCGGCGCATTGCTCATCAGCAATCATGTCTCATTCGTGGATTGGCTTTTGCTCATGGCGGCAGCTGACCGGCCGGTCCGTTTTCTCATGGGCCGGGAATTTTACGATAAATGGTGGGTCCGCCCGTTGGCGAGCGTGCCGCGCGTTATTCCAATATCCGCTGAAGTCCGTCCCCACCAGGTGATCGAAGCATTGAGCGTCTGCGGCCGCGCGATTCGGGACGGGGATGCGGTTTGCATTTTTGCCGAAGGCGGCATTACACGAACGGGGGAACTTCAAAAATTCCGGCGCGGCTTTGAGCACATGATGAAATCGTTCGCCACTGGCGGCACTGCTGCGTCAGCGGAAGAAAACGCCGTCTCGGGAATTCACTCTGATGTACCTCCGATCATTCCCGTCGCGTTAACCGGGGTTTGGGGAAGCCTCTTTAGTTTTTCCGGAGGACGCGTCCTTTGGAAAAAACCTGGCAAGCTTCCGCGAGTCGTGACAGTCCGTTTTGGCGGACCATTTCCCCCGACTGCCACGGCGGACGAAGTCCGCGCTGCGATTGCGCAATTAATGAAATAAAAAACGAGGCGCCCTTGCGGACGCCTCGTTTTTGGATACTTTCAAAAAAGATTTATTGAGGGAAGTTAAAGAATTGATTGGGCCATGGCGTGCCGTTGGTGGCGTACGCCAGGGCGTTTTGAAGGGCATTGGCTGTTGTTTGATCAACGCTGCCGTCAGCCAGGCCGATGTTGCCCACTTTCAAATGCACATCATTTGCGCTCCACGCCCAATTTGGACCAGTAGAACCACCTGCGCTGCCATTGACAATCCCTAATCCCCAACCGTTATTCATAAGAATACTCTGGGATGGCGCGGCTGTGGTCGTGCCAAGGTTACGGTCACCATCCAATACCATTTGCGGATACGATTCATTCGCATCACCGCAAATGAAAAAGCTGATACCATTGGTACCGGCGCCGGGGGTGGTTCCAGGACTGGTCTGGCCCAGTTCGCCGTAATTCGTCGCATAATTGCGCGAGCTGTCAGCCGGACAAACAAAAATCTTGGTCGTGCTCATTTCATTGGAGCAGTCGTCGTAAACGTTCGTGATGCCATATGGGGAATATTTCCCGCCAGTGGTTTGGTCGGCAAGGAACTCCATCGAGCCACCGGCCGAGGTGCTGACGGCCATGGGATAAGCGTTGCCGTTATCACCTTCCCAAATACGCATGGCGATGTTGACTTGCCTGAGGTTGCTCACGCAATTGATACGCTGCGCGCGGCGCTTGGCTGCGGCCAACACCGGCAGCAACATGGCCGCCAGGATGGCGATAATGGCGATCACGACCAGCAATTCAATCAGCGTGAAGCCTTTTTTCCGTTTGAGGATTCTTTTCATACGTTCGTTTGTTTTGTTTTACTTGTTCGGTGTGTGGAGGGGCATTCTACTTAAATGGCCAATACCGTCAACACATTATGTAAAAATATTTTAGCAGTGTCGATGCCAACTCAATTTTTTGCAAAAACCCCCAAAATCAGCAAAAGTTTTTCCCGCTTTTTCAATTTTGCGGAAAATTTTCACGCATCACGCGTGAAATTCGCGCATAGCCTTCTAATATTGCCGCCTCCACACACAACATCCAGGCAAGCGCCAATGCATGCTGCGTGACTCATATTACGCCAGAAATGATCCAATACTCAGTGCCCGGCAATCATGACATCAGGCGCCGATCGGTTCGTTTTCAGCCGAACTCTAAACTTGAAAAGCAGTATTCCACCGGTCAAACTGTCGTTTCATGGCCGAACCAAAAGAACACCCACTGATGGAAAAGATCGTGTCGTTGTGCAAGCGGCGCGGGTTTATTTTTCAATCCTCTGAGATCTATGGAGGGATCAACGGCTTTTGGGATTACGGACCGCTGGGGGCCGAATTGCGCAAGAATATACGTGACTGCTGGTGGAACGATATGGTTCGCCGTCGCGACGACATTGTGGGATTGGAATCGTCCATCGTCATGCATCCCAGGGTTTGGGAGGCGTCGGGCCATATAGCCGGCTTTAACGACCCAATGGTGGATTGCAAAGTCTCGAAGCAACGATTCCGCGCCGACCAGCTTTTCTTTGCCCGCGTGGATGTGATTCCGGAAATGTCCGCCGAAACAGTTCCATCCAATCCCGGTCCTCAAACCATCGGGTATGTCGCAGCCCTGGAAAGCGACCGTACGAATGACGAACTCCATGAAAAAGCGATGGAACTCAAACGTAAAAAATCCGTCCGGGGACAATTGGCTCCCATCGTTGCGCGTGATTTTACGGAAGCCAACCCGGAGGAAATTATTCTAATACCATCGCCGGCGACGGGCGAGGCGGGCAGTCTGACTGCGCCTCGCGCGTTCAACATGATGTTGCAAACCTATGTCGGAGCCCTGCGCGACGAGTCGGCAATTGCCTACCTGCGTCCCGAAACGGCCCAGGGTATGTTCGTGGATTTCAAAGCGATTGTAGACACTGGCCGGGTCAAGGTCCCCTTTGGCATCGCCCAAATCGGCAAATCCTTTCGAAACGAGATTACGCCGCGCAATTTTATATTTCGCAGCCGTGAATTCGAGCAGATGGAAATGGAATATTTTATCAGCGACCAGGATGACTGGATGAAATGGCACCGCTATTGGATAGACTGGTGCCGGGACTGGCTGGTCTCGGTTGGAATTCCAGCGGCGCAACTATCCGAATACAATCATCCAAAAGAGAAACTGTCCCACTATTCCAAAGGCACCACGGACCTCATGTTTCAGTATCCGTTCGGGACGCAGGAACTCTGGGGAATCGCGGCGCGCGGCAATTACGATCTGTCCCAACATTCGAAATTCAGCGGCACACCGATGGAATATTTCGATGAAGCGGCCAAAAGAAAATATATTCCACACGTCATCGAACCGGCTGTGGGCGTGGACCGGATATTGCTCGCTATTTTATGCGGCGCTTACGCCGAAGACGAGGCGCCGGACGAAAAAGGAAAAATGGAGCGCAGAGTGGTCCTGCATTTTGCGCCGCGCATCGCTCCTATCAAGGCCGCAGTCTTTCCGCTTTTGAAAAACAAACCTGAATTGGTGGCCAAAGCCAAAGCCGTCCGCGACTTGCTCCGCCCCCACGTGACGGTGTTCTATGATGAGGCAGGCGCCATCGGCCGGCGGTATCGCCGTCAGGATGAAATCGGGACACCGTTCTGCCTGACGATTGATTTTGAAACAATGGGGGAAAACGGCGAGGCTCTCAAAGACACCGTCACTTTGAGAGACCGGGACTCGATGAAACAGGAGCGGCTAAAGATTTCTGAACTTTTGCCATTTTTGTTGTCTAAGGTTTGTTGATGGATCCGGAAAAGACAACTGTGTTGGAGAGCGCCGACCCGCAAACGGGAGGCGGGACTAAAAAAGACCACGCTCCGACGCTTTATTTCATCGCCATTTGCAAACTGGCCAAAGGAGCGGCGCTTCTGCTGCTTGCGGCGGGAATCTATTCGCTGGCAGGGCGAGATTTGCAGGAGGATTTCGGGAAATTTATCGAATGGGTCCATTTGGATCCAGAACACCGTTTTTTTCGCAATGTCGGTGATTTTCTTTCGACTGTCACTCCGGGCAATGTGAAGGTGACCGCGCTGGCCTTTTCCCTCTATGGTTGTTTCCTTCTTGCCGGGGGCGCGGGCCTGGCGATGCGGGCAAAATGGGCGATTTGGCTGACGATATGCGAATCGGCATTTTTTATTCCGATTGAGGTATTTGAATTGACGAACCGCCGCCCTCCACGATTGGACCCAGCGGACGAGCCGCAACCGCATTCGCATTTGTTTAGCCACCCCAGGATAGGCCTGTTGCTGGTTTTGATATTGAACATATTGATTGTGATTTACCTCTACAGAAACAAGCAGCGGCTGTTCCGGCATCCGAAATGAACATCATGGGGTGGTCAAAGAATGAATCACCGAGCCGATGATTCGACTTTAAGACGCACATCCATTTAGCCTCAGACCTGTTCCGGCGTATTTTGTTGATTGACTTTTGGCGTCGAAAATCTATTGTGTTCATTCATTCATTTTTGCGGACTTTATGTACCGCGTGGAAAGGAAGTGAGTTGCGTTGACAGAAATTAAATTAAAAAAAGGCGAGCCGGTGGACCGCGCGTTGCGACGGCTGAAGAAGAAAGTGGACCGTGAAGGCACGCTGAAAGTTGTGCGCAATCATCGGCATTTTGAAAAGCCGAGCGAGCGCCGGCGCCGCAAGGAAAAAGCCGCCCGCTTTTCGGCCATGCTTTCGGCCCGCTACGCGGACCTGTAATACAATATCCGGACGCGTTAAAGCGTTGAAGCGTCAAACCGCAGAAGCACAATTTTGTGCTCGTCTCGGCCGCTTCAACGCTTCAACCTTTTTGAGGCTTCAATCATGTATTCCTTTTCGACGTGCTGGAATTCGCACAGACATTCCGACGGCCGGGCCATGCTGGGCGAAATCAGGGAACTGGGATTTGAGTACGCTGAACTCAGCCATGGAATCCGCCTCAGCCTGGTGCCGGGAATTCTTGAAGCCGTGGACAAGGGTGACATCAAAATCTCCAGCCTGCACAATTTTTGTCCACTTCCCATGGGCGTGACGCGTGCGGCCCCCAACCTGTATGAATTTTCGGCTGAAAACTCCCGCGACCGCGACCTGTCGGTCAAACATACCCAAAAGACGTTTGAATTTGCCGCGCGCGTCAGAGCCGTCGCGGTCGTCCTGCACCTGGGCAGCATCGAGATGAAGGACTATACCGGCAAACTGGCCGGATTGCTCGAACAGAGTGGGCAAAGTTCGAAAAAATTTCAGTCGCTTCTGCAGGACGCCTCAAAAGCGCGCGAAGGCAAAAAGGAAAAGTTTTTCTCAAGAATGAAGGAAACATTGCGCCAACTCGTGCCGGAAGCGGAAAGTCGCGGGCTCAAATTAGGCTGCGAAAACCGCCAGGCTCTTGAGGAATTGCCGCTGGAGGGCGATTTTGAAGAATTTTTGCGCGAATTTCACAGCCCGGCTGTTGGTTATTGGCACGACACCGGCCACGCGCAAATCAAAGAACACCTCGGTGTTATCGAGCACGCCCGTTTCCTTCAAACCCTTGCGCCGCGTCTCACGGGATTCCACATCCACGATGTGGTCTTTCCGGACCACGACCATACTGCACCCGGCACAGGGACCACTAATTTCGCCGCGCTCCGGCCATTCGTTCAACCCCAGCACATTAAAGTTTTCGAGTTGGGTCCATCTGTTCCTGCTGCAGCGGTCCGGGCGGGAGTCGCGCATATCAAGGACGTTTGGGGACCTGAGGACGGATAACTGTATCGATCTATCGATTACCGGGTTGTCGGGTTGCTCAAACCCCACTAATCCATTAATCCAATCATCCACAAATCCAATCAATGACCGCCGATTCGCCGCAAACGATTGCAAAGAAAATAGTAGTGCACCTCCGAAAGGCCGGTTTTGCCGGATTCTGGGTGGGCGGCTGCGTTCGCGATTATTTGCTGGGGCGCCAACCGTGGGACATTGACATAGCCACAGACGCCCGGCCCGAACAAATCGAAGCCCTTTTCAAGCGCACCATCGCCGTCGGAAAAAAATTTGGCGTAATTATTGTTGTTGAGAATAAACATGATTTCCAGGTCGCCACCTTTCGAAGCGATGAAGGATATCGGGATGGACGACGCCCTGAAAAGGTCGTGTTTGGCGATGCCCGGGCGGACGCCCTCCGGCGCGACTTCACCGTAAACGCCCTGTTTTACGATCCCATTTCAAAAACCACGCACGACTGGGTCGGCGGCAAGGACGATTTGCGCGCCAAAATCATCCGCACCATTGGCAGTCCCCTGGAACGCTTTGGTGAAGATCATTTGCGGCTGCTGCGTGCCATCCGCTTCGCGGCACAATTGGATTTTGAAATCGAACCGGAAACGTTTGCGGCCGTTAAGAGGCTCGCCTCTAAAATCACGCTGATCAGCAGCGAGCGCATTCGAGATGAGCTTTTAAAATTGTTCCGCCCGCCGTATGCGGCCCGGGGGCTGGATTTATTGCGCGACAGCGGGCTGATGGAGCACGTGTTGCCCGAGCTGTGTCCGACCATCACGTGCGCCCAATCGCCCGATTTTCATCCCGAGGGCAGCGTCTATAATCACATTCGCCTGATGCTCGAACAGTTGCCGGCGGATGCGTCGGCCGCCCTGCCCTGGGCGGCCATTTTGCATGACATTGGCAAGCCACCTACTGCCAGCGTGGACGAGACCACCGGGGCGATTCATTTTTACGGGCACGAGAAAATCGGCGCGGAGATGGCGCGTGAAATTCTCATTCGGCTTCGATTCCCCAAAAAGGAAATTGATGAAATTGTGGCATGCGTACGGCAACACATGCAGTTCAAAGACGTGAAACAAATGCGCAAAGCCACGCTGCGCCGCCTGCTCATGCGCGAAACATTTTCCGTGGAACTGCAACTGCACAAACTCGACTGCCTGGGCTCGCATCGGTCGCTGGAATATTACGATTTTTTGGTGGAACAGGCCAAAGAATTGAAAAAGAAACCGCGCATCCTTCCGCCGTTGGTCACCGGGAATGACCTGATTGCCCTCGGTATGAAACCCGGGCCGCACATGGGCGCTCTCCTGCACGAAATTCGTGACAAACAATTGTCCGAGGAATTAAAGACGAGACGGGCAGCCAAAGCCTGGGCCAAGAAAAAGATAAAGTGAGAACGCCCGGATTAATGGAGTCACCGAAGAACCTGGACGGAGTCCTCAGTCATCGTCCGGCACTTTCATGGTCGACACGGGATACGGCGTATGACCTTTTCCAGCGCGCCAAAGGATATGGTTGAATAAGTCTTCGGGACACTGGTCTTCCTTCTGCAACGGAAGCTTGGCAGAAACGAGAGCGTCCTTGCGCAACTGCGGATCCGAAACCTGCGCCGGGTCCAGATTCATTTCATCCAGCGGCACATTGTTGGTCAGCGCATTATAGGGAGTGAAGTCTGGCGCATCGTCAAAGCAATCGAACATTGGCGTGGCAGTGGCATCCATTTGGTTCATGGGCGGCAGGCCCAGGATCAGTTCAATGGTGCGAACCAGGCTCGTTTGATTGTACTGCGTGCTGACAACGGTGTGACGTTTGGTGTACGCGCTAATGACGTAAGCGGTGGTGCGATAGCCGCTCACGTGGTCCCAGCCGTCCTGCGGATCATCTTCAACGGCAAAAATACAGGTATTTGTCCAAAAGGACGAACGGCTGACTGCATCCACAATTTGTCCAAACGCCAAATCGTTGTCGGCGATCTGCGCCTCCGGTGTCGGCGAGCCGAAGCGCGTGCCGCTGGTATGATCATTGGGCAGCCAAAGAATGCTTAGGCCCGGGAAATGACCATCGGCCTCAAATTGCTTGAGAGAACGGATAAATCGCGACGCGCGGACAACATCCGGCACATCCAGGTTCCACCCCATCGCGTCGGTTTCCATGTAGGGCCGTAAAAAGTCAAAACTCATTTCATTGGAATACGAAATGCCGTTCGAGTGGTTCAAGAAATTGTGGTAAGAGTCCAGAAAATCCGGTTTGCGGCTTTTTGAAGGATTTTTCCACGACGCCACAACGTCGCTAAACTCGCCAAAATCGCCAACGGTTTTGCCGTGATTGATAGCGTCATTCCAGATAAATCCCGCAGGCGAATAAATCAGCGCATCACCCCCGCCATAGCTGCGCGGCCATCCCGCGAAGCCGCGTTCCATATAATCTGTGGCCATGGCGGCGGTGGCCCATTGATGGCCGTCCGCGCTCAAAATGCCGCAGCAATAGGTGTTGTCCAGCAGCACAAAATCACGGACAAATTGATGCTCGTTCGGTGTCACGCGCTCACCGAACTCGCAGAGGTTGGTGTCGCCGTTGCCTTCGGCCACATCGCCAAGGATTTGGTCATACGTACGGTTCTCTTTGATGATGTAAATGACGTGCTTGAAGACGCTCGGTTCACCAGCACGTTCGGGCACCGGCCGGGCGGGCCGTCCGGGCCGCGGAGGAAGCTGGGATTGCGCCAGCAACGGATAGCGCAAGTCCGCGAGCGCCGTACGGGTCATAGACGCCAAATCACGTTTTGACGGCACACGCACCAGCGAGATAGAGCCATAATATTGGTGAGTCTTAAACTTGATTTCACTCCCAGGCCCAGGTTGGCCCGGTCCAAGGTTCTTAATGTTGGCAACATCGATGCTATCGATGCGGGAGTTGCAGGCAATCGAGCCCGGAAACCATCCCACCGGAATTAATCCCAGCAATTCCGAATTCGGAGGGCCAAACTTGACGACAGCCACGGCATTTTGAGTACCGTTGCAGACGAAAAGTTTTTTGCCGCGTTTATCGAAGGCCAGGGCATCAGGCTGTGCGCCGAACAGGTCTGCGGGATTTTGCCGGGCATAAATTGTCTCAACAATTTTCTCCGCCAGCGTGTCAATTATGCTCACGGTATCGTCGCCGGCGTTGGCGCAGGCCAGGTATCGACGATTGGGCGAGAGAGCCAGGCCGCAGGCGTGGCGGCCAGTGACGATTTCGGTGGCTTCAGCCGGCACCGAAGAGTCCAGATCAATGAGCGAAACCGAACCTTCGTCGGCGATGGAACGGGAATCCACCCGCACATGGGTTCCCAGGCCGGCAGGGCCGCTGAGACTGCTGGCGGCCGGACGACGGCCACCCCAGTTGCTCACGTAAAGTTCGTTCCCGCAAACCACGACATCGTATGGAGCTACGCCGACGTCCCATACTCGCTCGAGATTGCCGCTCCTGGTATCCAATTCAGCTACACGGTTGCCAAGATTGAGCGCCACGTAAAGGCGGGTGCCATCCCGGGAAACGGCCAGGCCTGCGGGGATTTCAGCCTTGCGTTCGGGCGTGTTGGCCGGTGGCAGGGCAAACGAATTTAGACCGCTGATTTTGTGATTTCGGTCTACGGCAAAAACCTTAATGTCGCCATTGACGCTGGAAAGGTAAATGCGCTTGCCATCAGGAGAAAACACCAGTCCGGTAAAACTCAATTTATCGCCTTTGCCCGGGTTTAAGATGCTGGAGGATACGAGTGCTGACGCGTGCAATTGCCGGTCGGGCGGCAGCGGTACATATTGAAGGACGTTTCCAGTCACGGGGTCAATCGCAATCAATTCGGATCGCATGCCGGAGGCGACGATCAATCGGCCATCGGGGGATAGTGCCAGGGCATTGGGCCTGACGCCGCGAAGCTGCACCTGGATGCCCGCGGGGGTAACCATCTGATTGACCGGCGTGGCGAGCCCTCCGGGAATCCGGCCGACCATTTGGGTCGTGGCGTCAA
Organism: uncultured Verrucomicrobiae bacterium; assembly: GCA_963845665.1. GTDB lineage: Bacteria > Verrucomicrobiota > Verrucomicrobiia > Limisphaerales > UBA11358 > UBA11358. The sequence goes on along the minus strand of CAWJTA010000002.1, from coordinate 2,517,622 downwards.
AATCATCCGCGAGCGACCGTGTAACCAAAATCAATGCCATCAGCCCGAAACCGAGCCATCTTTCCATTTTCATCGGGGCATGAAAATGGACAATAAATCGCCAAACGCCAAGTCACGTTCATGTAAAATTACTGCGCCGAATAATGGAGGCCGGCTTGTGACGGCCGCACAACCCATTTTTTGCGGCATTTATCTTTTGCGAATTGACGCGGAGAATGCCTTTCGGGAACCTAATTGTTTATGGCAAAAATTCAACGGGCGCTGATTTCAGTGTCAGACAAAATGGGTTTGGTTCGCCTTTGCGCAAATTTTAGCGCAGGCCGGAGATCGAAATCCTTTCCACCGGCGGTACGGCCAAAATGCTCCGAGAAGCAGGCGTGGCCGCCAAGGACATCAGCGAACACACGGGTTTCCCGGAAATGCTGGATGGCCGCGTCAAAACATTGCATCCCAAAGTCCATGGCGGACTTCTGTTCATTCGCGGCAATGAAAAGCACGAAGCCGCCGCGCGCGAGCACGGTATCGCACCGATCGATTTGGTGGTCGTCAATCTTTATCCGTTCGAGCAAACGGTCGCCAGGCCGGGCGTCTCGCTCCATGACGCCATCGAAAACATCGACATCGGTGGTCCTTCCATGCTGCGCAGCGCGGCCAAAAATCATGACAGCGTCACCGTGGTCGTTGATCCGGCCGATTACGATGAAGTGGCAAGACAGATTTCAGAACATGGAAACACGACCCTCGAACTGCGGCGCGCGCTGGCGGCGAAGGTCTTCGCGCGGACGGCGGCTTACGACGCGGCGATTGCGGCCCATCTGACTGCCGAGTTCAAACTGGAAGCTTCGGAGCTTCCAAAATCGCTGTTGGTTTCAGCCCCGCTCCTGCAACCGTTGCGCTACGGTGAAAATTCACATCAAATCGCCGCGCTTTATGGCCGGTTCAACGAATTTTATCAGCAACTCCATGGCAAGGAACTGTCCTACAACAATATCCTGGACCTGACATCCGCGACTCATTTAATCCTCGAATTTGAGGGCCAGGCCCCCACTTTGGCCATTTTGAAACATACCAACCCGTGCGGCGTGGGACAGGGAAAGAATCTTCGCGAAGCGTGGGACAAAGCCTATGCAACCGATAAACAAGCCCCATTTGGGGGTATCATCGCCGTCAACAAACCCCTGGACGGCCCGTGCGCCGAAGCCATTTCCGAGATCTTCACCGAAGTCATCGTTGCGCCGGATTTTTCGTCGGAAGCGCTGGACGTTTTGCGGAAGAAAAAAAACCTGCGGCTGATCCAAATCCTGAAATCGCCGCGCCGAAACAATTTGTTCGATGTACGCAGCGTCGGTGCCGATTCGTATCTGTTGCAGCAGTCGGACGTCAAAATGGCTGGACCGCAAGATCTAAAGATTGTCACGACCCGGCAGCCTTCGGACGAGGAATTGCGCGCGATGCTTTTTGGATGGCGCATTGCCAAGCACGTCAAGTCAAACGCGATCGTTTATGCGGGCCCCGACCGGACGCTGGGAGTGGGCGCGGGCCAAATGAGCCGCGTGGACGCCAGCCGCATCGCCGTGTGGAAGGCGCGGGAAGCAAACCTTTCCCTCTCAGGCAGCGTCGTTTGCAGCGATGCCTTCTTCCCTTTCCCGATGGACTCATCGCGGCAGCGGAAGCCGGAGCAACAGCCGCTATCCAGCCCGGCGGTTCGGTTAAAGACGCCGACGTGATCGCCGCAGCCAATGAGCGCGGAATGACGATGGCATTTACCGGTACGCGTCATTTCAGGCATTAAATTTGTACGCGGTGGCAGGCGCACGATCATCGGAATGCCATGTCCCGCAGGAAATCAATTCAGCGTCAGGCAGATTAAGACCAGTTCGGTTGCGGCGACCAAAAGCAGCAACGTCCAGACAAAATTTTCCCGTAGCCGAAGGCCGCGTTGCCCCGCCGGAGCAATCCAGAACTGGAGCTTTGCCGAGCCCAGTGTTATAACATCGCCGTTGCGGAGGAGATCATCTCCGGCCGGTTTGCTGTTGACGGCAACAATCGCTTCGGGCGCCGCCGCCAATCGGAATCCTTCCTTTTTCCGAAATTCCAAAACGGCATGCCGGTCCCAGACGCCGTCGTCATCCAACGGCAAATCGTTTTGCGGGTCGCGTCCAATCCGAAAAGGAAAACGGCTGGCAGCCACGCGGCTGCCAGCCTGTTTTCCGGACAGAACGTGAAGCTGAATCATCAGAACTTACGGCGGTTGACTTGAATTTGGTCTCCCGGGAACACCTGGGGATCGCTGTCCGAATCCTTGAGCGCCTTGTCCACATCAACGGAGATGCGCGTCCCGTCAGATTTGCTTTAGCCAAACGTTGTGGCTGGCGAACACTGTGAAATCGCCCGCAGCCTGAATTGCCCTGGTAACGGTGGTCTGGCCCAGATACTCTTCAGGTCCGGGTTTAGTGACTTCGCCGCCCACGTAATACACGCGGTTAAGCGCCGTGACAGTCACAGCCAGGCGCACATAATATTGCGGAACGTAAAGACCGGTGATGATGCGTTGGAGTTCGCCCGGCGTTTTACCCGCGGCCTGTACGGTGCCAATGAGCGGCAACGTTATGGTGCCATCGTCGGCGATCAGGTACGACTGCGTCGTTGCAGGGATCGGTCCGGTAACCAATTCACTTCCAGTGCTCGAACTGATACTCACCGTTTCGCCCGGTGCAAAACGCGCCGCATCAGGCGGAATCAAGGCGGGTGAATTAGTACCCCCCGTCCCGGTCACGCTTCCTGTTCCCACCGTGGCGGGAGGAGCGGGGTTATCGGACAAAACCGGGTCATCGGTCGTGCCGCAGCCCGATAACACAGTTCCGGCCAAAACAGCGCCACACGAAAACAGGGTTAGTTTCAATACAAAATTCATGAATTCTTATCCTTGCGAAAATACCACGCGCACGCAATCAATACTTTTGCTGGATTCCTACGCGGTCGGAACCGCCTGCGGACGTTTTACCCGCCGGCTCCTGTGAATCCTCGTTATTGTGGTAATAGTAGCCACCGTAATAGTAATAGCTCTCGTCCTGCGCCATGTTGATGTTGTTCAGGACGATGCCGATGAGATTGCCTCCCACTTTTTCAACCATCTGTTTGGCGCGGATATTCATCAATTGCGGGTAGCGGCGGTATTGGATGATCTGGATGGCCATGTCCACTTCGCTGGCCAGCACGGAGGCGTCGCTCAACCCCATGATTGGTGGAGAATCGAACAGAATGAAATCGTAACGCTGTTTTAATTCGCTGATGAGATTGCGCATCGGTTCCGAACCCAGAATGTTGACCTGGCGGCCAGGCAATTTGCCGCTGGGCATAAAATCGAGCATTGGCACTGAGGTATTCTGAATCACCTGGTCCAGAGTGCCTTGCTTGAGCAAATAATTGACCAACCCGGTATCATTATTCAGGCGCAACACCTTGTGCAGCGTGGGCCGGCGCAAATCCGAATCAACTACAAGCGTACGCTGGCCCGCCTGCGCGAATACCGTGGCCAGATTGACCACAGTGGTGGATTTACCCTCGCCCATCCCTGCGCTGACTACTACCAGTGTGTTGAGATTGTCGTCCTTGCGCGAAAACAAAATATTCGTGCGCAGAACCCGGTACGCTTCCGCATGGGAACTGTCCGGACCTTCGGCAATAAGCGTCCCCACGTTTTGCGGGATAACGCCCAGGACCGGCGATTGAAAGACTCGTTCAACCTCGTCAATGGTCTTAACACTTGTGTCAAGATATTCGATGAAAAATGCAAGGCTTACGCCAACCAGCAACCCAAAGAAGGCGCCCAATGCAATGGTCGTCGTTTTCTTGGGCCAAACGGGCATTTCGCCGGGCGTTGCCGGATTAATGACAGTGACCAGGGCGGATTTAGGCATCTGCGCGTCCGCTTCGTCCGCTTCTATTTTCTCGCCCAGCATTTTGTGCAAATCCTGCTTGTTCTGAAGCTTCGCTTTGGCACTCCAATAGTCCTGGCCCCGGTCCAATTCATCCTGGTTCTCTTCTTCAATATCGTTGAGTTGATTGGTGAACCCGGCCACCTGCGCTTCCGCAGCTGTGAGCTGGGCTTCATATCCATACATGATGCCGGCCACACGGTCAGCAATTTGTTGTTTCTGGATGGAGATCAATCCCATGGTGGCCACGATGTCAGGATTTGCCAGGGAGAGATAGTTGGTCTCACTAACGAACTTCTGTTCATTTTCGTGCAATTTGTCCAGCAAATCAGATAGCTGGCTGTCTGGACTGATCGTCAGGAGCACGTCGGCCAATCTCGTCGCGTCGTTCGTTTGAATCGCCTGAAACTCGGACAGCTCCTTTTCCAATTTGATGCAAAGCGCCTTTTGTTCGACCAGCTTCTCATTTAAGGATTGAACCTGAGCGGAACTGAGGGTCGGCGTGGGGGCCGGAGCGCTGGGATCCATATCACGGATATGGTCCTTCTTTCGCAATTCATCGACGGTCGTTTGCATCTGTTGGATTTCATCCTCTTCCCCCTGGTACTGGATCTGCAACTTTGAGATGCCGATGGCCATTTGATTGCTGTGCACTTCCAACCGATAATCCTTATATTCCTGGGATATTTTGTTTGCCAGGCGCGCCGCGAGTTCCTTGTCTTCATTTTCGATATTAATGTCAATGAGCTTGGTGTTGCGGTCCGAGTCAAGGGAGAGATTGCGCCGCAAATAGTCCATGGCTTCGTTGTTCTTGAGCGGCTGGCCATCCGGGCTGTATTTTTTGCCCCAATCGACGGCCAAATTCATATCGTCTACGACACGGCTCAACACAACGTCTCCCTTGATGGTATCAAGCTCCGTCTCCATGAAATACGGATCGTAAGGAGCATAGTCAATCGGGGTGCCCGTGGTAATATCGGGCTGAATTTCGATCTGCGCGGTGCTGCTGTAAAGCGGGCGTATCAGAAACGTTGCAACGGTGGCGATCACCGTCGTAATAAAGAAGACGAAAATAATGATTGCCTTGCGAATCCTAATAATTCGCCAGTAATCAAGGAAATGCAGTCTGCTTTCCGGCGTGGCGTGTGTGTCTGGCGAATCCATAATCAAAAAATCAAACTAAAAAGGCCAAAAGGTCAAAACAATCAAACTAAAAAGGGCCAAGTTTTTATTAGACCCGGTGCTCTGCCGGGTGTTCAAAACTAGCTGAGAAAAATAAAAAAGCGAACTAAATAGTGAAAATAAAGCTTCTTAAAAGCTGGCGGTCACACTGGCATAGCCCACGTTGCGGCTGTAGCCCGGGAGGGCTGGGGTCGAGGTCAGGTAATACAAATTATATCCTGCGTCCACGGAAATCCATGGATTAAAGGCATACGCCAAATTCACGCCCAGCGCGGCAAAATTCTGGGACTGTCCGTCGTTATTGCCGCCCACATAGGTGGCGTATTGAAAATTCCCGGTCAGGCTGCCGGTCAATTTGGGAGTGATCTGATGATTAAGGGTGGCGTAAAGGACCGTCGCCTGCTGGTACAGGGTCAGAGAACCGTTGAGTACGCTTGGATTGGCAGTCGACACAGGAATGGACGCCTCGGTAAGGCCAACTTGCACATAATCGCCCGGCAAATAGGTGTACGTAGCGGCGAGACTGGCGGCTGGCTGAAAGCTGTCCGCACTCTGAGTGTCAAAAGAGGCCAAATTATAGTTGTTATTATAGGTAAAGCCGACCTGGGCTGAGATGCTCAAATTCGCCGTTGCCGAATATTTCGCGCCGACCGTGACACTGTGAGACATCAAATCCCGGTTTTGGCTGAAATAAAACTCGCCAACTAGCGGGTTGAGACCAATCGGCTCATTCGCCGTGTAATAAGTCCAATCAAAAGTATAAGACAGGGTAAACGTCAAATCGGGCAGATAAATATAATTTAAAGTCGCCATGATTTGATGCCCGTCTGAATTCAGCAACGCGGCAGGCGAAGGGTTCCCGGGAGTAAATTCATTGTTCTCATAGTCAATCCACGAATTTTGGTAACTCAATTCCCCGCTGAACAACATGCTAAATTCGTGCTTTAATGACACGATGCCGATGTTTTGAATGTTGTTGCCCTGCACGCGATAGGGGAAACTGGTGCCCCCAGATGTTAATTGCGGGTCCTGTTGCGAGATGAAGGTGTCCTCGATTCTACCTTCCGTCGCTTGCGTAAATGCGTGATCCACCCATAAATCCACGTTATGAGACTGGTCAATCGGGTCGGTACCCTGGTTTGCTCGTTGCTGATAATAATATAATCCGTACGTATAGCGCAGGCCTAATTCGGTCTGTTGCAACGGGACGATCAGGCTCACCTGGGGACTGAATTCAAACCCCGCGCTCCCCTGCTTGTGGCCGTTGGGCGAAGTCGTAAAGTTGTCATCATAAAACCCGCGAAGGGTGCCGGAAAGAGTCCACGGTTTTGTAGCGTCCAGCGACGTAAAGTCAGGCGCGTATTCGTCGGCATGGAGAGAGATTGCGCTGATAGCTGCTATGCTTGCGGATACAAAAAGCTTCTTCATATCATGTTTACCGTGTGAACGATGTGCTGCACTAAGCCCGTAACAAGGTTATATTGACAACACATTTATAAAACGAAATGGATTTCTGTCAAATTTATTTCTCATCTTTTTTTCGCGCCCGTACTCTCGGGGGCGGCCTGTGTTGTTAAGAGAAATAATGCCGCAAAAATGTTCCTTTGGAAACTTTTATTTTCAGCCCAAAACGTTGCGTCAGCCAAGCTTATAACGCCTCACTTTTGGGTCCACTTCCAAAGCCCACGCATCAATGCCGCCCCTCAGGCATCGCACGTTTTGCAATCCGTGCCCAATGAAATAAGCGGCGGCATCCAGGCCATTTTTCCCCTGATGATCCACCACTACAATCGGTTTGGTGTTGGAGCCATTGCCCATGAGTTGCCGCATCACGTCCTGCGAGAGCAATACCGAGCCGGCAATATGAACGGCCTCAAATTCCTCGCGTGAGCGGACATCTACAAGCTTTACTGAGGCGTCCCGCTGCAACCATTCGGCCAGGTCCAATGGCGCAATTAAAACTTTCGCGTCCTGTTCGTGGCTGGATTGGATGTGCCCCACGACTTCGCCCGCGTCGAGCCCGCCGTTGCGCGCGCAGACCTGCGCGAGCGTCTCGTCCGGACCGAACCCGCAGCTGCTGCAACCGCCAATGTGATAACGGCGGAACAACGCGCGTTGCGCGCCGGGATACACTTCCAAAACTTCGCGCATGGACGATTGAGGCGTGATGATCATTTCCCCATCATCGCGCCGAATTCGCGACCGCGCTATTAAATTTTTCAATTGACCCTGATCAGGCGATCGCTCAAATGAAGATTGAAATGAGTCGCCGTCTGCGTCATCGTTTCGCCATGCGATGGCCGCGATTCCTGTTCCTCATTTTTCTATGCTTTGCCGGCCATGATGTCCTCGCCGATTCCGTTTCACCACCTCCGGCCGGCCGGATTGTCAAAGTGCTGCCCCTGTTGATGGACACCAATGGCGCCGTGGCCACTTCGCCGAGCCTTTTTGACCGCGACGCGTATCAGGCCTTTCTACTGGAGCACACTAACTTTGTTTCGGGCATTCGTTTCGACGTTTGCTGGAAGGCGAGTCACGCTCGGGGCGTAAAGCTCACAGTTCGGGTGGAACTGCGCGGTGTGGCGCCCGGCGGCCTGCCCACCGAAGCTGTCCTGGAACAAACGGTCACCCCAAAAATGTTTCATCACTGGATTTCGTTGACTTTGGCCGGGCACCCTTATAAAAAACTCGGGACGCTCGCGGCGTGGCGCGCCACGCTTTGGAACGGGCAGGAAAAACTCGGCGAGCAAAAATCCTTTTTATGGTCAATGTAAAACACGTTCTGGGGGCGTACTCCTTCGCGCTCGTTTGCGTTTCACTTCAGGCAAGCGAAATTCCCGATTACAAAATCGGCGACAAAGCCGCGCAGGACATTGTGGCCACCGTGCCGTTTGACCTGGTGGACTCCCAGGCCACCGCCGCGCTGAAAACGTCGCAAGCCCAGGGCATCGCCGCCATCTATCACCAGTTCAATGGGCAAACCAACCTCATGGCCCGGAACTTCCTCGCCGCCTTCGACCAGGCGCATCAAAGCTTCTCCAACGCCGTCGCCGCCGCGTACCATCAGCCGGCCATTGATAATTCAACGATCGAAGCGTCTGATTTTGGATATTTAGTCACTGCCTACAACGTCAAACATAAGGCGTTTCCAGTAACGACCGAACTGGCGGTAATATGGGCGCGCGGAGATTCCGGAGCGGCGTTGCGGGACAAATGGCTCGGGTTGCTTTTGCAGGCAACAAAAGGCCCGGTTCAGCCCGACGCGGTGCCGGCGCATTTTGTTTACAGAAAAAAGGTCCGCGTCATGCCCGTGACCAGCGTCAACCAGAAATTCACCTTCACGCAAGCATGGCGCCAGGGGCACATCATCAGCCTGGACAAGATTTTCCTGATTTCAGCAGCGCGGGCAGGTTTCCGGCAGCAATTTTCCGAAGAACAACAGCCCCTTGCCGGAGCCCTCGCGCAATTTCTCCAGCCGGATTGCTTTCCTGACGTGGACCTGACCAAACAAGCGCGGGACTTTTCCGTGCGGCAGATGATCGTCTCACGCCATTTTAACGCGAACCAGGTCATCCTGCATCGTGGTGAGGTTGTCGGCGCTCAAGTGCTGGCCGCTTTGGCGGCAATCAATGAGGCGATGGTGCCCGGGACATTAAACCAACAGATTGCGGATGAACGCCAGCGCACGGAACAGGAGCACGAATTGGCGCAGGCTGAACAACAACAGGCCCAAATTGCGCAGCAGGCAGTCCTCCTGGCCCAACAACAGCAACAACAGGCGCAAGCGGAGCGCGCGCGGGCACAAAGCCAGGCCGACCAGGAACGCGATCAAGCCACCGCTATGACCGAACAGGCCGCGGCCATGCGCCAGCAGGCTTTGGATGCGCAAAAGCAGGCGCAAAAAATCAGTGTACGTGACGAATGGCTCCTGGCCGCCCTCGCCGCTGTATCCGTTCTGGCCTTGTTTGTTGTTGCCCGACTCGTCCGCGGCCCATCCGCCAGTCCCGCATTGGTGAAATTGCGCCCTGTCGAAAAGTCGCTGGCCGCACCTGCGGCGGAGCTGGCGCCGTACCTTGCACAAACTCTCAAGGAAGCCGTCGTACAAGGACTCGCCGCGCAACGCGCCGAGTTGCTGGAAGCACAACGCGTGGCGGCGGTGGAAATCGCCGAATTGGTGAACAGGCTCGACACGCTCCAGGCGCCCATGCAGGAGCGAATCCGCGCCTACCAGGAACGTATCCAGGAGTTGCAAAAGGAATTGGCCGAACGCAACCTGGAGAACCGGGAATTATTGAAAATGAAAATCGAGATGATGCGGCAGCAAATTGAAACAGAGCGCGGTCGCGTCCGCTTCAATTGACTGTGCAACTCATTCACTCTCTCCAATCACTTTGCCGGGCCGCTCATTTTGAATTGCGATTTAACCAGGCCGGCTAAAAAGTGGCTTCGTTTCAAAAATCCGTTGATTTGACCGGCTATGCGCCGTCCGCGGCTTTTCTTTCCTGGGTTTGGAGGGCCCGTTCGTAGCATTGCAGCGCCTCTTCATAGCGGGCAAGCCGGTTCAATAAACCCCCTTTTTGCAAAAGAGCGGTCGTAGCCGAATCTTCAGATTCAATGGCCCGGTCATAACAGGCAATCGCCTCGTCGGTCTTCTCCAGTTTTTCAAGCGCCGCGGCTTTTTTAATGAGTGCTTCGGCAAGGTCGGGCCGGATTTCGAGGGCCGAGTCAAAGCAGGAAATGGCCTTTTCCGGCTTGTTTGTGTCCAAAAAAAGTTGTCCTTCCACAATCAAATCAGTCACTCGCCGCTGGTCCGGAGTTTCAGAAACAATGACGGTCGTATGATTCTCCTCAAGGGGCGGGCGCGCGGAGTGTTCCAGTTCGAGGATTCGTTTTTCCAGCCGCTCAATGACACCCAGCAGGCGCGCATTAGAAAATTCGAGGGCTGCCCGGGCCGACGGCGGCAGGGCCACCGGAGTTTCAACCACCGGCAAAGCGCGCACCCCGTTCACACCGCTGTGCGGCGTTGACATCGCCAGCTCGATCAGTCGGGTCGCCGTACGCAGTTGAAGGAAAACCATGATAAAGACAGCCACCAGAGCCAGCGCTCCCAGGATCGCTACAATGAGCATCGTTTCTTCCACCCGTTGGCCCGATTCTGTTTCACTGGCAATGTCCTTCTCCACAAGCTGAATGTCCCTGGCCAGGGTATCGGCGTTTTGCGCCAGGGCGGCAACCGTTTGCTGGCGGTTGCTCTCCACATTCATTTGTGTCTCATGGAGTTGCGCCTGTATTTGAAGAAAGGCATTGACAGCGTCCGTGTTCGACTGTGAGGAGATATCATTCGTCCCATCCGCCAGGACGCGCGAATTCCAGACAACCATCGCGACAACTAAAAAATTCAGGAGCGTTTTGTTCATTCCAACTTGGGAAAGAAGTATAGCCAAAGCGAGTCAAAATGGAAGCAAATTTACGAACAATATAACGCTCAACCGGCATTTTCCAGCTTCGCCGCCGAGATTTGGAGCATCCGTTCAATCGGCAGCCGGGCACGGTTCAGGATCTCCGGCGGCAACTCTATGCGCGGCGCCAGGCGCCTCATACAGTCGCGGACCTTCTCCAATGTATTCATCTTCATGTATTTGCATTCGCTGCAACGGCAATGGTCCGTGGGCACGCGCATCGCGTCAAATGTCGGAGTACAAATAAATTCCTTGCCGGGGCATTCCTTGCGCAGGCGATGGATAATTCCCGATTCAGTCACAACGATAAACCGCTGCGCCGAATTGGTTTTACAATAAATCACCATCTTTTCCGTGGACGCCACAACGTCTGCCAGGTCCCGCACTTCGCGCAGGCTTTCAGGGTGAACGACGACCCTGGCATCGGGAAATTGTGATTTCAAGGCAACTATTGTGTCGCGACGGTACTCGACGTGGGCGTAGCAGTTGCCCTTCCACAATGTCATGGGCCGTCCGGTTTGTTCCATCACCCACTGGCCTAGATTTTCGTCAGGCACGAACAGCAGGTCTCTATCGCGAGGCGCCGCGCGGACGATTTTTTCCGCGTTGCCGCTCGTGCAGATGACGTCGCACAGCGCTTTAACAGCCGCGCTGCAATTGATATAGGCGATAGTCCAGAAATTAGGATTAGTGGCCTGCAGTTGTGCCAGCCTGGGCGCGGGACAGCTTTCTTCAAGTGAACAACCCGCGTCTTTGTCCGGCAACACCACGATTTTGTTCGGGTTCAAAATCTTCGCTGTTTCGGCCATGAAATGCACGCCGGCAAAAACAATGACGTCCGCGCTGGTTTTGGCCGCTTCCTGGGATAATCCAAGCGAATCGCCTACGTAATCGGCTACGTCCTGGATTTCAGCGGTCTGATAATTGTGGGCCAGAATGACCGCATTGAGCTGCTTCTTGAGGGCAAAGATTTCCTGCGCCAGCGGCTCGAACCGTTCGCGCGGCATGGGCGCGCGGACCTGGAGATCATCCAGCCGCAGCGCCTGAGTTTCAGCGACTTCCGTCATCAACTAAAGTTACACTTTCAAGAAAAAAGAGAAAGTGAAAAGGTACGTTCAGCCCTTCGTACTTGCGCCGAGTACCTCTTCATATTCGCCACACGACAAAATCTTCCATTGCCCCACGGCCAGGTCCTTCGTCCAAAAATCTCCAATCCTGACCCGAATTAACCGCAAGGTCGGATGCCCTATGGCGGCGGTCATTTTTCGGACCTGCCGGTTTTTGCCCTCGACCAACTCGAGCGCAATCCAGCAATCGGCAACGGTTTTGCGGAAACGAATGGGAGGGTCACGCGACGGGATGACCGCATGGCGTTCGGACATCTCCGGAGGATGATCGCCATCAGCGGCGGCCGGTTGCGGCTCAATCATCCATGCCCGGCACGGCAGAGTTTTGCGGCCCTGCACCACGACGCCACGTTCCAGAGCCTTCAGTTTTTCCGACGTCGGAATCCGTTCGACCTGGACCCAATACTCGCGCCGATGGGCGCGGCTGGGATGCAAAAGCTTTTGATTCAAATCCGCTTCATCGCTCAAGAGCAGTAGTCCTTCGGAATCCGCATCGAGCCTTCCCATGGGCCAAACGTCTTTGGGGAAGCCGAACTCAGCGAGAGTCCGGTTGGCCGAGCCATCACCGGTAAACTGTGACAGCACGCCAAACGGCTTGTTAAAGGCAATGATCAATGACGGAGTTTTAGATTTGCGATTTGCCCTGACAATAAGCGGACCGCACGAAAGTCGATCGCTTCAACGCTTCAACTTTTCAACGGTTCAACGATCGCAGCTCACGGCGCGATCGTCTCGACGTAGTTATATTTCCCGTTCTTAACCTCCAAAATGACGGCCGGCTTTGAAGCGTTGCGGTCCTTGTCAATGGTGATTGTCCCGGTGATGCCGTGAAAATCCTTCGTGGCGGCCAGAGCGTCCCGAACGGCCGGCCCGGCAGTCGTGCCCGCGCGTTTCATGGCGTCGGCCAAAATCATGAGCGAATCATATCCCAACGCGGCCATGGCATCAGGCGTGGCGTTAAAGCGCGCCTGATATTTTTTCACAAAATCCTGCACCGCAGGCGACGTGTCCTCGGGAGTAAAATGGGTTGAAAAATATGTGCCTTCCAACGCCGTGCCACCGATCGAAATCAGCGGCGCCCCTTCCCATCCATCACCACCAAACAACGGGATATTCAGCCCCAATTGCCGCGCCTGTATCGCAATCAGCCCCACTTCTGTATAATAGCCAGGAATAAAAATACCGTCCGGGTTGGCGGCTTTGATGGTCGTAAGTTGTGCGCTGAAATCCTTGTCGCCGCCGTTGTATTTCTCATCAGCCACAATCTTCCCGCCGCCGGCAGTGAAACTGTCCTTGAAAAACTTCGCCAGACCCATGCTGTAATCACTGGTGACGTCGGTCAGGACAGCGGCCGTTTTTAGTTTCAACGTCTTGGTCGCGAAATTCGCCATCACCGTGCCTTGAAATGGATCAATAAAACAAACGCGGAAAATATAATCTCCCACTTCGGTTACCTTGGGATTGGTGGACGATGGGGAAATCATGGGGACTTGATACTGCTGACAGATGGGGGCCGCTTCGAGCGAGCGCGACGAAGCCACCTCGCCCAGGACAGCCACGACGCCGTCGTCTGTAACTAATTTGCGGACATCAATGGACGGCTGGCCGGACTGTGACTGATCATCCTCCGTAATCAGTTCGATTTTTTTTCCCAGGATTCCGCCAGCGGCATTCAAGTCGTCCACAGCCATCGCGGTGCCGTTGTGCGACGATTGTCCAAACCCCGCCTCTTTGCCCGTGATCGACGCGTATTCGCCTACCTTGATAACAGTCGCCGCGCCGCCGCCTGCAGACGTGGATGACTGTTTGTTACAGCCCGTGAGCAGGAGTAAAAGCGCCAGTGCGGCCAATAAATGCGGTTGCCGAATATTCATACATTAAACATTAACCCGCGATATCGTCGCGTTGACGAGAGCATAACGAGTCAGGGGCAAGGTTCAAGGCATTTACTGTAGCGGATGAATCAACCGGTACTCGCGTAAATCGTGGATCGTAAATCGTAAATTTCGGCGATGAGAATGACAATGGAAGTAAAATATTTCTTGAAATTAAGACAAACGGGTGTAAATAAGAAACGCTCTTTGAAAATGGCGGAAAGTTTCCGCCACTGTTGCAGTCAAATGTCAGGGAACCCGGTGTGAATCCGGGACGGTTGCGCCACTGTGACGGCTACAAATTCCAATGCCACTGCGATTCTTCAGCATCGCGGGAAGGCGGAATGAGGTTTGAAGCCCAAGTCAGGATACCGGTTTGATTGCGCTCGTCGGCCCCGAAACGTTTCGGGGCACTTCTCCGCAAAGAGAAGGATGAGGCCAGCCCGATGAACTGTTTTCGTCCGGATTCGTGAATGCCTTCATTCTCCGTTTTGCGGGGTCTGGAGGTTTTTTTATTTCCACCTCCCGCTCTGGTCTCTCAATCAACCATAACCCGTTCGCGGAAAATTATCCCGCGGGCAATTGAAAGATCAGTATAATGAAACGAATCCTGCACCGTCTGTCGCTGGCCCTGGCCAGCTCGCTCGCCCTCACTCAGACCCACGCCATCTCCCTGGATGACATCCAACTCTGGGCCGGCTCCGGCACCAATCGCGCCGCGGTGGTCATTGAATGGAATTCTCCGGAACTCTTCAACCAAACCACCGTCCCCGCTCCCGTGGCCAATAAAACCATGGTCTGGGGTTACCGTTTTAACGGCACGGCCACGGGCACGCAAATGCTGGACGCCATTCTCGGTGCAGACCCAAACCTCTATGTCATGGTCAACGAAGAATTCGGCAGCACGTTCGTCGTGGGCATCGGCTACAACCTAAACGGCAACGGCAACATCGGCCTGACCGACGGCGTCACGACCAATTATTTCATCAACGGCCTGCTGACCGATAACGACAGCACATTTGCAGATTCCGCAGCGCCGATAAATCCCGGCGATTTGTACTGGGGCGGTTTCGATGGCCCAAATTGGCAGGTCTTTACTGAGACCAATGACAGCGGCGGCTTTTACAATTCACCAAACCGCGGCTCAAATCCTTATTGGGACCCCGATACCGACAACCAGGGCCAATGGAATTTCGCCCAGGCCGGTTTGGATGATCTGATTTTGACGAATGGCTCGTGGATCGGATTTTCTGTGGGCGCCGCAGGCTTCGATTATTCCGACCCCGACGATCCTGCCAACGAGATTGCCAACGACGACGGACAAGCCCCGCCCTCGCCCGACGGCACCTATGTCGCTTATGTCTCCAACACAAACGATTTCGCCATCCAGGTCATCAGCACAAACGGCATTGATTCAGTTTCGCCCTACAATGATCCCACGGCAATATTGGGACCGCCGGCCCTGCAATTTTTCGATCCCTACGATGGCGACGTCACCGACCGTGTCTCCGTCATTGACCCGATCTTCAATGTGACGCCTTCCGGCAGTAACACTCTCGCGGTAATTGAAAACGGCGGTCAAATCACGGTCCAAATGGGCCAAAAAATCTATGCCGACCCCCATCATCCCTATGGCGTGGATTTCATTATCTATGGAAACTCCTTTTTCGAAAGCATATCGGGCGTTTCAGGAATTATCAGTGACAACACAGATCTAAGCGCCGCCACGCTCAAAAGCAGCGCGATCGCCGGCCATCCTGCAGTGGTTTCGGTGAGCCAGGACGGTATAAATTGGTTTACATTCACCAATGTTCAAACCGTGTTTCCGGACGAAGCATTTCGTTGGGACAATATGAATGCGTCCTGGACGGACGAGCAAATGAATCCGACCAAACCGCTCAATCCGTACCTCTACACAAACAACTTCGCGGGGCAAACTATCGCCGGCGTCTTGGACCAGTTTACAGGCGCCTCTGGCGGTAGTGGATACAGTTTGGAGAAATTGGGCTTGCCATGGATCCAATACGTCCGTATCCAACCCGCACCAGGAACCTACGCGGTAATCGATGCGATCGCGGCGTCAGACGCGGTTGTCACCGGCGACGCCCTGTCCATCGCACCGGGCGATATCGCCGCGGGCAACACAAATTTATTCTTCCAGGCGCAGGATAATTGCGGCCAAAACCAGGTTTACGTCGGTTATAATTACGTGAGTAGCGTTGCCAGAATCAGTGCCGTCAGTTTGACCGATCTTTCGTCGTTTGCGCCCGTGGAAGGGAACGTATCCAGTGCGTATCAAATCCAGTCACTGCCCCTCGCAGGAAGTCCTGTCACCTATGCGGCTACCGTGGGATTGCGCGCGGGCAATGCTTATAACGGTGCCGGTAGCGACCTCCTCGTATTTGAATGGAACTGCACGAACTGGATTTCCCAGCCATTTACTTATGACGCGACCAACAATGAAGTGACTGTCCCGGGTGTGACCAATTTTTCGGCCTTCGTGGTATCACAGATCGTGCCGCCAACTTTGTCGATTGCAGCTGCCACAAACGGTTATACATTTGAACTAACGCCTGTGCCAAATTGCCCGGAAACATTGGAACGCTCGACCAACTTGCGGAACTGGACACCCATCGTGACATTCACAGCTACCAACGCACATCCGGTCACGTTGGAAGATTCGAATGCGCCGGCGGCAAATGCATTCTATCGTTTGCAATTGAATCCGTAATGAATAGCAGAATCTCTATCCGCAGATTACGCACCTCCTCCTCACGTACGAACCGACGTGAGGAGGCTCTATCTCATTCGCGACTTAATCGTTCACATGCCATCCCGCCGGCCAACCGCCGGACGAACAAAACCGCTTCAACGCTTCAACCTCACTGCGTTTCAACGTTCTCAAGACGCGCCTTCACTCTCGTTGAACTCCTTGTCGTCATCGCCATCATCGCAATTTTGGCCGCGATCCTTTTGCCCGTTTTGAGCCAGGCGCAATTGCGGGCCAAACGCATCCAATGCCTGAACAACCTGCGCCAGATGCCCATGGCTGCGCAGATGTATACCGCCGATAACTCGGCTTTTTATCCTATCGCGCAATACTATGACAGCATGCAGAATATCTCTTATTGCTGGGACTTCACCACCTACGAAAGCAGTTCCCGCGTGGTTCCGGGCCTGCTTTGGCAGGGACAAATGAATCCGCAGATCCAGCAATGCCCCTCCTTCAACGGCAATGCCAACTGGGACAGCGACCCCTACACCGGCTATAATTACAACACCAGTTACATCGGCCACGGCCAGGGCGAAGCAATCGAGCAACCTGCGAAGGATTCAGCGCTACGGCACCCGGCCAAAACCGTGATATTCGGCGACGGCCAATGGTCCGATGGCGCCGACAAATTTATGCGCGCGCCCTGGCCCGATGATAGCAATGGAGGCGACAGTTCGGACGCCGACGACCTGCGCTCTTCCGGCACACAGGGATATCGTCACAGCGGCTTGAGCAACGCGGCCTTTTGCGATGGGCACGCCGAATCATTGTCCGCGTGCTGCACGAACTATGAGGCAAGTCCATACGACTCGTCTGTGATCGCGACAGGCACGGGATTTCTCTCCGTGAGCAACACGTTTTATAGCCTCCAGTGAATTCGAATGACTTATTTGCTTGGACGCCACATCGTCTTTTCATAAATTACATGCATGCCAGAGATTGCCAAATTTGTAAATGGAGGCGCGGGGAGCATCACAGCTGCCATCGCAGAAAAAGTCGTTCGCCAGTTGCCGCAATGGAAGCTGGAATTCACTCAAATTGACGCGCCCAAGTTTCCTCATTTGGTGGACCAACTCGAATTCCTCGCCGATGCCGTCGAGGACGCCGTCGAAGGCGCCTACAAGGATTTGCCGTACTCCGCCGTCGCGCAAGCCGTCTTCGCCCTGCTCTACACGCACAAAAAAACCAACATCCTCCCTGACAGTCTTCTGGAACTCGGCCGCGCCGACGATTCCAGCGTAGTGCGCGCCGTCTTGATTCAAAATGAAAAGGCGTTTGCCATTTATGCCGGCAAACAAGGCATTGACTGGCAGAAAATCACCAGCCAGCCTTAATCAGTCGATGCAAATCCCGTTGGTCATGACTCTCATCGGTCCGGACCGCACCGGTCTGGTCGAAGCAGTCGCCAGGGTCGTGGCCGACCAGGGCGGCAACTGGCTCGAAAGCCGCATGTGCCGGCTCGGCGGAGAATTTGCCGGCATCCTCCGCGTCGAAGTTCCCGCGGAAAAGAAATCCGCCCTCCTCGATGCCGTCCAGAAAATTTCCGGCCTCCGCGTCATTGTCGGCGCAGGCGAACCGGTCGTTTCTCCGAAGGTTGAGCATATATCAAGAGTCGAAATCTACGGTCAGGATCGCCCTGGAATCGTCCGCGAGATTACTGCGGCCCTGGCCCGCGCAGGCGTGAACGTTGAAGAGTTTTCAAGCGACGTTACCAGCGGCGCGATGTCCGGCGAGCAGATGTTCGTAGCGTGGGCGTTCGTCCATTTGCCCAAAGACTGTAACGCCGCCGCCCTGAAACAAGAGCTTGAAAAAATTGCGGCGGATTTGTTCGTGGATATTACGATCGAAGGACGCGAATTCTAAAATTTGGTGGTGTTTTTTTCGAAGTCAGCCCACCTCTTCAGACCCACCGGCGCACCCGTGTCTTGTACGAGCGATAACGCTCTCCGAATTTCCATTCCAGGAACTGTTCTTCTCGCTTCACAATTTTCCAATGCAGCACCAACAGCGCCGGGACCAGCGTTACCAACAACCACAACACACCCGTCGAAAGCGCGACGCCCGCGTAAATCGTGGTCAAACCGATGTATAAAGGATTGCGGCTGTATCGAAAAGGCCCGTCGGTCACGAGTGCCACGACGGGAAGGTCTGGTCGCACAGGAGTGCCTGCGCGGTACATGGCATGAAAGCCCCATGTCCCAAGGGCGAAGCCCGCCAGGGCCAATATCTCCCCGCTAATTGGCAAAGACCAAAACGATGGTAATCGCACCAGCCAATTCAAAAGGAACCCGGATCCCAATGCGGTGAGAAAGACCAGTGGCGGACACGATATGACGTTTGGCGAATCCTTGGAGCGCTCCGCAATCATGGTTTAATTTAGTGCCGTCCCTCCCGGTTTCCAAATTGCGTCATTATTCATTTCTGATTCGCGAGCGGGCAAGCTACAAGCCGCCACGACGCTTAGCAAGCTTAGAGTCCACAGCCAAACTCACCAACTCGTTTCCAATTTGAAGGGGCTTTCGAAGAAAGCAGTAGGATTCTTGGGACTCGTGCCGGAGGGACAACCGGACATTAGCCAGATACGGAGTGTCTGGTTCGCGCCCAAACTTCAAATTTGTCCTGAAGGGACAATGGAAAAATCCGATTATTCCTTTATTGCGATTGGACTCAAACCGTTTTCTGCGCCGGCGAAGAATAAGGAAAAACCTGCCGTTGCGGACCCCCTGCCCTTTATCGAATTTATATACAAATTCGCGAGCTTTGGTGTCTATTTTGATGAGCGGATTTCGCTTTAAAATTATGGAAACGAATTCTGGAGAAGGAGACGAAAAATATTCGGCCTTGTATGGCACTGCAATTATCCGATCCATTCCGCCAGGCAGCGTCTATTTCTGCGGGATGAATCCGGGGCCGTTTATCACGGCTGCCTTGGAAAAAACAAAAATGGAAGGATTTCCGTTCTTTGTAATCGCCCAGGATGCCCTTTCCGACGCGGGGTATTTCAATTTCGTGCGCAAGACGTACGGAGCCAAACTTTGCCTTCCCTCGCCGGAAGAATCGGAACAATTCTGTAACGAGCATTATGCAGACGCTAAAAGGCGTGTGAAAGATTCCCGGCTGGAACTGGAACCCGGAAAGGTATTTGTTGTTAGAGATGGGGACGACCTTAAGAGGAACCATCTTGTCGCAATGCACCTGAACGGCTTGTTCGCCAGAGTAATCTTCGACAAGAACCCGAATGCGCAATTTTTTTTCAAAGAAAGCTTTCCATTGGACTGGATGTTCCCGCACCTCGAACCGCATCGGTTGATTCTCAAGATTAATCGCGAACCGTCGGCGAAATTATCGCCGGAAATTATCGCGCAGGACCATGATTACTGGACAAAACTCCTCTCTCCCATGATCGGAGATTGGCTTAACGATCGGACATCAATTGCGGACATCGCGGCTTTCGCGGAAAAGATTTATCTGCGGCACGATTTCAAGGGTTTCAACGGCGATTCGAGTTTTGTCCTGGATACAGACTCGCACCACATGTTTTCCAATGAACGCAGCGCCATTGCCGGGCTGTACGTTTGGCGCGCGAAACAAGCCGCCCATGTCGATGACAAACAGCGCATGGCCGATGCGGCAGACTTCGCATCACGGCAGGCCTGGGCCTTGTGCCCCTATGCAACCGGTACAGTGGTGCGATACGTGCAGTTCCTGGTAGAGGGAAAACGACTTTCCGACGCCATTATCGTAGCCGAAACCGCCTCAAAATTCCGGGCTCAACTCGCTGCAAACCAACCGACAGTCCTCGCAAACCAATTTGACCAACTGGTTTTCAATTTGAAGGGGCATTTGAAAAAAGCATAGGAATCCCAAATCGTGGCGACAGCTCGTCGACAGACTTCACGATCGATCACTTTGCCTGGATGCCCACCCCCGTAGCAGCGGATATAAGTCCGCTCTGACTATTTCGCCGAACGATCATCTGGCCTCGCTTGCCGTCCCGCCTGCCTGACCATCGGTGGACAATTCTCCTTCTCCTGGGGGAGAAGGCCGGGATGAGGGCGAACTCTTTGCAGCCAAGGAATGAGGCTCTAACTAGTGGATCGCACAAATTCGCAAATCCATCAATCCATCCACGCAGGCCGCGCTGTTTCCAATTGGAGTAGAGTCTTCTTTCGATCTAATCCGCCGGCGAAACCAGTCATGCTTCCATTTTTACCGATCACGCGATGGCACGGAACGATGATGCCCAACGGATTTCTGCCCGTGGCCGCGCCCGCCGCGCGGATAGCTTTCGTGGCTTTTGCGCGTCGAGCCAACTCGCTGTAGCTGATCGTCTGTCCAAACGGAATCAATGCGATTTGCCGCCAGATTTCACGCTGGAAATCTGTTCCCTCAAATGAAATGGGAACGGAAAACGTTGTCCGCCTCCCATTGAGATATTCTTGAATCTCTTTGGATGCTTTTCGAAGGACGGGATGTTTGAGATCCAATTTCCAGTCGCCCGATGGTTCGGCAACGTGCTTGTGATTGGCAAAATAGATTCCAACCAAATGCGTGGCATTCGCCACGAGCAAAAGTTCACCCAACAGTTCCGTTTTTAAGTAAGTATATGATTTCATAGTTTTATTTTGGTTTTAACGTTTTTCTCTAGTCGCGGCAGGGACAGCGCTCTTCGCAAGTGGCGCCGCCACCGCTGTCCGCGCCGCGTTATGGCAAGTGGCGCTGCCACCGGCGCAAAGAATGTCGTTGGACGTCATATTGCGCATGTTCCGCCCGCTATACGGGCGGTGACGACGCAGCGCGCCGTCCCTACCACCCGCGGTTCCGGAAAATCGCTCAGTTAACTTGGCCCATAGGTGCAGCGCGGCGTAGGCACGCCAGGGTCGCCATTTCTCGGCCAGTTCGAGAATTTCCTTCGGATCAACGATCGCGAGGGCTTTCTTTATTCCCAAATCCGTATGCGGAAAGGCATCCGGCCAGGAAAGTGCGCGCATGGCGATGTATTGACTCGTCCATTCGCCTATGCCTGGAATGCGTCCAAGTTCCTGGAGTGTGTCTTCGATGCGACGACCGGGCTCAAGATGCAAAGCGCCGTCGGTAGCCGCCTGGGACAAGGCAATCAACGTTTTTGCGCGCTGCCCAGTAATGCCTAATCGCCCAATTTCGGTGACCGTTGCAGAGGCAAGCCTTTGCGGCACGGGAAATAAACGGGTGAGCGGCGCCAATGGAGTTTGTATGGGTTCGCCATAGCGGAGGGCGAGGCGGCCGGCGAGCGTGCTCGCGGCGGCGACGGATATTTGTTGGCCAAGGACAGCACGCACGGCCATTTCGAATCCGTCAAAACTTCCGGGCAGCCGCAACCCGGGACGCGATTCGGCCAGTTTTCCTAAAACCGAACTGATCGCAGCGGGATCAGCGCGCAAATCGAACAATCGCTTGAGGCGCTCAAGAACGGGAGCGCAAACCGGCAGAAGAGAATCGGAAAGGCGGACGGACAACGTTTGTTTGTCCGCATTGTGCTGGACTTCAAGATGACCAGCGATGTTCCGGTCCTTGCGCGTCACGTGTACGGTCCGGAAATATTTTCCTTCCTGGACGGCCTCGACGTGCGGAACAACACGACGCGAGAGAAAATCCAGAAGCCGTTCCCAGTCGAACGGAGGGCGATAGCTCAGACGGAAGGAAAACTCCGTGAAATGTTGGGGGATTTCCTTTTTCTGTTGTTTTCGAAATTCGGTCGGGCTCACGCGATAGCGCTGTTTCAATAATGCGTTGAAACGGCGCAGGCTCTTGAATCCGCTGGCATACGCCACGTCAGTCACAGGCATGGCCGAATCCGTAAGAAGCTGCTTTGCCAGGAGCAGGCGCTGAGTCTGGGAAAATTCGACGGGCGCAACACCAAATTCATCGTGAAAGACGCGGCGCAGTTGGCGGTCGGTGATGCCAAGTTTGGCGCCCAGTTCGGCGAGGGAATGTTCAGACAGAAAATCCTGGCCGATATAGTAGAGTGCGTTGCGAGCCTGTTGGCTACTGATTTCCATAACGCTGCTACCCGGCGCCAGTTCAGGACGGCAGCGTTTGCACGGACGATAGCCCGCCGTCTCGGCCACCGCGGCGTAGCTGAAAAATTCGCAGTTCTTGCGCATCGGCGTTTTCACCCGGCATATGGGGCGGCAATAGATGCGCGTGGTTTTGACGGCTACAAAAAAGCGTCCATCGAATCGCGCGTCCCGCGTCAGAACCGCCTGATAACAATGATCCGGATTTAAAATCATAAGGCACTTTATCGCAGATCAGAAAAGGATGCTCGCCGTTTTCGGACATCAAATTTGGTAGGGACGGCGCGCTGCGCTGTCCGCGCCGCGTCTAGCAGCGCAACGAATGTGGTCGGACGTTGTGTCGCGCATGTTCCGCCCGCTTTACGGGCGGTGACGGCGCAGCGCGCCGTCCCTACCAACTTCTGACGCTGCCACTCGCAGCCACAACATTCTTCTCGTAAATCGCAAATCGTAAATCGTAAATTGAAGGATGTTCGACCTTCTCAAAACTGATTCACATACCAAAGCGCGCCTGGGAAAATTGCGCACCGCGCACGGCGTGGTGGACACGCCGGTATTTATGCCCGTGGGCACGCAGGCCAGCGTCAAAGCCCTTGATCCTCGCGAACTGGACGAGATGGGTACGCAAATCATCCTCGGCAATACCTATCACCTGAATCTGAAACCCGGGTTGGAAATTATCCGCGCCGCCAAAGGTCTGCATGGCTTCATGAACTGGGATAAACCCATCCTTACCGACAGCGGCGGCTTTCAGGTATTCAGTCTCGCCAAAATTCGCAAGATCAAGCCGCACGGCGTCGAGTTTCGCTCGCACATTGACGGCTCCCTTTTATTTCTTGGCCCGAAGGAAGCCATGGAAATCCAGCGCGTCCTTGGCTCCGACATCGCCATGGTTTTCGACGAATGTCCGCCGCACGATGCGCCCGCGCGCGAGCAACGCCACGCCGTCGAACGCACTATACGCTGGGCCCGAGAATGCCGCGAACAACCGCGCAACGACGGCCAACATGTCTTCGGCATTGTCCAGGGCGGATCCAATCCCGCCTTGCGCGAAGAATGCGCCAAAGCCCTCGTCGAAATGGAGTTCGATGGCTATGCCATCGGAGGCGTCAGCGTCGGAGAACCGGAACCGGAAATGTTTAAAGCCATTGAATTCACGGTTCCCCACCTGCCCTCTCACAAAGCACGGTATGCCATGGGCCTGGGCACGCCGGCGCAGATGCTTGAACTCATTGCCCGCGGCGTGGACATGTTTGATTGCGTGCTACCCACGCGCGTCGCTCGCAATGGCACCGCCTTTACCCGCCGCGGCGCCTTTGGCCTCAAAGGCGGCGGTTACAAGGCCGATTTCCGGCCCATTGACGAAGAATGCGATTGCTTCGCCTGCAAACGCTTTACCCGCGCCTACCTGCGCCATTTGCTCAATGTGAATGAAATCCTCGGTCTACGCATGGTCAGCGTCCACAACTCACATTTATTTCTAAAAATCATGGCAGACGCCCGCACGCACCTGGCCGCCGGAACGTTTGCGGATTTTTACCGCGAGTTCATAGCGAATTATGTTCCGTCGAAAAAGGTGTTGGATGCGCGGAAAGCGGCGGAAGCCGTGCCCGAACGGTGAGCGCAACGCACGGCGGATTATTGGTTTAGTAGATTGATTGATGGGCATTGCGTTTACGATCCTTTTGGGGCATGTTTTTTATATGAAACTGCTGGAACGGATTACTGTTGAGCCCGGTAAATGCGGCGGTCAACCATGCATCCGTGGGAAACGAATGCGTGTCACGGACATTCTGGATCTCTTGAGCCACGGGGCAAGTCACGAGGAAATTCTGGCGGACTATTCCTTTCTTGAACCGGAAGACATTCCGGCGGCTATCGCATACGCTTCACGGCTGACGGATCACGTCGTGCTCACAAGCGCGTGAACTTTCTGGTGGACAACCAGCTTCCGAACGCCCTCTGCAGTTTTTTGACAGCACAAGGACACCAGTCGAGACATGTTCTCAATTTGGGGATGGACGAAGCAACTGACCTCGAAATCTGGAAGTACGCCACGCACGGCGACTGGATTGTTGTCAGTAAGGACGATGACTTTCTCCACCTTGCCAATCGTGCGGGCGATAGCGGAAAATTACTTTGGGTGAGAATCGGCAATTGCGAAAGGAAACATTACTACAGACGTTCGAGAAGGAGCTGGCTGACGTCGTTCGGGCTTTCAACGAGGGCAACCGAATAGTGGAAATCCGCTAGAAAACTTCACACGCCTTTTCCTGATTTTCGGATCGGTGGAATGGAATCCAAGATAACGGGTGAAAAGCGTTCAGAGATTGAATCCTACCTTCGTTGGTCGCCCGGTGCAAACCGTCGCGTCCTTTGTGCGACCAATGCATTGATTCCAAAAACTCTCCCAAATTGTAATTGTCACTGAACCAGTTTTGCGGGAAGGTCTTGCCTACAGGCCCGATTCAGATTTTAAAAACGTAATTTAAAAACCAATCATCATGAAATATGCCAATATGCCAAACAGGCCGTTTAACATGAACTTCTCCTTTAAGAAGATTTTATCTATGGCGGTGCTAATTGCCATCGTTGCAATTGTCCTGGCCGTTATCTTTACCGGGTTCTACACCGTGCCTGCCGATTCCGAGGCCGTCGTGCAACGGTTCGGGAAATACACCACAACGGAAGATCCAGGCCTTCACTTCAAGATACCGCTGGGTGTGGACAAGGTTACGGTTATTCCCGTTAGCCGGCAATTGAAGATGGAATTTGGTTACAGCACTGAGAACGCTTCGAATCCGAATCAGGGCGATACGGAATCGGATGCAACCAAGGATATGGTGACCGGCGACCTGAATGAGGCGGAAGTGGAATGGGTGGTGCAATATCGGATCACCGATCCGACGCAATATTTGTTTGCCGTTCAGGACTCAGAAGACACGCTGCGCGCCGGCTCGGAAGCCGTCATGCGGGAAGTCATCGGCGACCGCACCATTGACGAGGTGATCACGTACGGGCGGCAGGACATCGAAAACGAAAACCTGGTACTGCTCAAGTCATTGGCCACGGAATACAAGTTGGGAATTTCCATCGACCTTGTGCAATTGAAGAATGTCAATCCGCCGGAGCCGGTCCAGGCGGCGTTCAACGACGTCAACAACGCCCAGCAGGAAAAACAAAGGGACATCAACCAGGCCCAGGGCGAATACAACACTGTGGTTCCCAAAGCTCACGGTCAAGCCGACCAAATGATCTCGGTGGCGGAAGGCAGTGCGGCCCAGCGAATCAATGAGGCCAAAGGCGACGCGGCGTATTTCAACGATGTTCTCGCGCAATATGTCAAGGCCCCGGACGTAACACGACGCCGGCTGTACCTGGAAACCATGGGCGAAATTCTCCCAAAAATGGGAAGCAAGATCATTATCGACAGCGACGTCAGCCGCCTCCTGCCGCTGTTGCCACTCACGAAAGGCGAAGGGCAGTAAGTGGCAGCGCCACCAGCAGCAGATACCAAATACAAAAATTTATAATATGAAAACGCCAGCCATCATCGTAAGCGCCCTGGTAGTGCTGATCCTTTTAGGATTATATCTGTTCACTTATTCTGTGCCGGAGCAATTTGCGGCCATCATCACCGAGTTTGGCAAGCCGACAGGCCCAACGGTAACCCAGGCTGGGTTGCACTTTAAACTGCCCGTGATCCAAACGGTCAATCTGATCGATATGCGGATGCAGGAATGGGATGGTCAAGCCGTCCAAATGCCGACGCATGACAAACTCTACATGATTGTGGACAGCTACGGCCGCTGGCGAGTCGACGATCCATTAAGGTTTTTCACCCGCATGCGCGATACCCGCAGTGCGCTCTCGCGCATGGATGACATCACCGGCAGCGAGATGCGCGATGCCGTGGCCAAAAACGACCTCATCGAGATGGTGCGAACCGACAAAAACCGCAAAGTACAATTGGATATTGACCCGGACAACACCAACGCCCAGGAAAACGTCACCACGAGCACATTGCCGACCATCTCCATCGGCCGGACCGCCATTGAACAAACCATCACCGCCAACGCGGCCGCCAAGCTCAAGGAATTCGGCATCGATCTTGTCGATGTCCGGCTGATGCGACTGAACTATCAATCCAGCGTCACGGACAGAATCAACGAGCGCATGATCAGCGAGCGCGCCCAGATTGCCGCACAGTTTCGTTCGGAAGGCGAAGGCGCCGCGGACAAAATCCTGGGCGACCGCGACCGGGACCTCGCGGAAATAAAGTCTGCCGCCTATCAAAAGACCCAGGAAATCCAGGGCCAGGCCGAAGGCGAAGCCACGCGCATTTACGCCGATGCATATAATCAATCACCGCAGGCCGTCGAATTATACAGTTTTCTACGGTCCATGGAGACTCTGGAACAAGTAGCCACCAACAACACAACCCTCGTCCTTTCCACCAGCGGCGACCTGTTCAAATACCTCAAATCGGCGGATGCCAAGTGATGGATCATTGGATTGCTGGATTAATGGATTAATGGAAATTGGCGCTCCTAACAAAGCGGGTGAGCAGGCGGTCCTGACCGTGGTAGGGACGGCGCGCTGCGCCGTCACCGCCCGTACAGCGGGCGGAATGGTTCACGTCGGTCCCAAAGAGAACGTCTGAAATCGTTCACCCACACATTTTTTTTGTGTAAGGAAGTAAACATGTAAACGGGCCCAAAAAAGGGCCAAATAGCCCGTTTTTATTGGGAAATCGATAAAATGGGGCGTGTAAACGGGGAAAATCGTGTTAGGTGGTACAGCTCATGCTTGAGTAGTCGAAACATATGCAAATCATAGCGCATGGTTCATGAAATGAATCGATGGCATGGCATAAAAAATCGCGCAGGAATCTATGACACCAATACATACAATTCATCACTCGCCATTGCCGCCCGGTGAGGCAATCGCCATTGGCATTTGTATCTACATCTTTATCTGCTATTGCTTTAAGCGTATCTGCGAGAAATGCGGCACGGAGCCCGGCATTCTCATTTGGATTCCGATTTTTAACCTCATTCGCTTGTTGCAGGCCGGGGGATTATCCGGGTGGTTGTTTCTCCTCTTCTTCGTCCCCTTCGTGAACATCATTACCGGCATCATTATGTGGGTAAAGATTTGTCAGGCGCGCGGGAAGACCGGCTGGCTGGTCCTCGCGATGATCTTCCCCATAGTAAATTTTCTCTTCTTTGCATACCTGGCATTTTCGGAATAACGATGGAATCAGCCGCACGGGATCGGAACGCGGCTGTGTCGGAGACTCCCGAAAGCTTTCGGGACAGCAGCGAGCATTTCACGACCGACTTCTGAAAACACATGGTTCCTTCTTCCTTTCCCCGTGCTGCGGCTCCCCACACATTTTTTTTGTGTAAGGAAGTAAACCTGTAAACCAGGTCGAAAAAGGAATAAATCGCCCGTCTTTATTGAGGATCTGACAAAACAGGCGGTGTAAACGGGGAAGCCTGAATTTTTGGCCCACCGTCGCTAAAGCTATGGCAGGTGGGCAGGATGAACATGATGAGGATCCGGCTTCGCGCAAACAGGATTGCCGGCAATGCCGCAAATCGAAACCCCCAGCGGGGGTGACATATATGTAGCCCCGGGCAAGCGCGACCATAGGAGCGCGCCGCCCGGGGAAAAAAACGATCGGAAACCAGCCGCCGACTGCGCACCCCGCGATAGCGGGAGGTTGATATGCGGCTTTTCTCCACCCCCGCCCGCCGGTCCACCCAACTTTCGCCTGCCCTTCTACCGCCTGTGAAAATTGGCGAAATCTGCGGATAAAAACTTCGGCCTCTCCAAAATTACTTGCGTTTGTTCCCGTGAGCAAATAAGACTTGATTGGAAACTCGCTTCACCGTGACCGACATCAAATTCAACTGCCCTCACTGCGGCCAATCTCTCACGGCGGATGCGGCCGGCGCCGGCGCGTCCGTTGCCTGCCCCCAATGCGGGCAAACGATTTTGGTCCCGCAGTTGGCCCGGCTGGCGCGCACGCCGCGGGCCATAAGATTGTGGCGGGCTGTCTGGTGTATGGTCGCTCTTTCATTGGTCGTCGCTGGTTGCCTGTTGGCCTGGCGAAGGTCGGCAGACCCTCAGGTTGTACCGTCCACCGAAAACGCCAGCACCGACGCCACGAATGGAACGTCCATGGCTGCCGTCGATTCTAATGCTACGGCGACTGCCAGCGCTACCGTCACCGACACGCAATCTACGCTAACGGTCGTGACGAACTTCGAAGGAGCGTCCGCCCGCGTATTGGCGTTGGGTCCAGGGACACAGACGATTCGCATCACGCCCGGTGGCAAAGTCGAACGCGGCTGGCCTTGCTGGTGGTTTCTGCGCCTCAACGGCGTCGATGTTCACCGGCCGTTGGTCGTGCAGGTCGTAGCCGGCACTCCGATCGTCAACGCCAACGAGGGAACCAAAATTAGTAAGCTGGGCGCCGATTGGTCCCTGCCGTCCCGGGCTGCGATTTCAACGAATGGCATCGACTGGGAGCAAACCCCAACCGGCGAACGTCAGGGAAATAAGATTACCTATCGGATCCAGCCGGAAGCGACAAACCTTTGGCTCGCCTGGGGACCGCCGTTCACGTTGAGCGACGCCTGGACCTTTGTGCGGGGCGCGGCGCACGACCATTCCTTCGCAAAGTCCTTCACGCTGACGAATTCGCTGGAGAATCGGCCGGTACCGGCCCTGCAAGTCAGTGAGGGAAACACACCGTCGTCGCGTCGGCCTGCCATCTGGGTCATTGCGCGACAACATGCATGGGAAGTTGGAGGCTCGTGGGTAGCTGCCGGGTTTACGGACTGGCTGTTAAGCGACGACCAGCGAGCGTCGTGGTTGCGGTCCCACGCCGAGATTTTCATCGTGCCCGTCATGGACAGCGATCGCGTCGCTACTGGCGACGGTGGCAAAGACAGCCTTCCCCGGGACCACAACCGGGATTGGAGCGACGCACCGCATTATCCGGAGGTAACGGCAGTGGAAAAGAGCGTGTTGGCCCTGGCCAAACAGAACCGGATGGCGCTGTTGGTGGATGTGCACGATCCCAGCGCGAAAGCGCGCGATTGCCAATTGTGGGTCACGCCCACAAAGTTTCTGAGCGCTTTGACGGCGCAGAATCAGGACCGGTTCATTCGGGCCGCCATTAAGGAGATTCAGGGTCCAATCCCGGAAACAGAGAAACTTGTCTGGGATGGCCCGGCCGATACCCCATTTTGGCATACCTGGTGGCATCGCTTGTCCTGTCCGTGGGTTTATGAGCATGCCAATCCGCAGACAGTCGCAGTGACCCTGGAGGTCGCCTGGAACGCCCCCGATAGCACGATCAGCGGCTACGGGTCTGTTGGAGAGGGGTTGGGCCGAGCGATAGAACTATACATGCACCAAACCATCGGGGGAGCTGATTAATGGATTATTGGATTCGGTAGCCTCGTGCCAGCGGCACAACCGGAAAGTAGCCAGACACAGCGTGTCTGGAATCGGTCAATCAAATCCATTCGTCCCAGGCAGGGACGAGGGACAAACCCGCCACACATTTTTTTTGTGTAAGGAAGTAAACCTGTAAACGAGGTCGAAAAAGGAATACATCGCCCGTCTTTATTGAGGATCTAACAAAACAGGGGGTGTAAACGACCAGACATTGGATTGATTGATTGATGGTTGTACAAACGGCCCGCCGTTCCGATAATAAATCCGCGAAACCTGCCGCGTCGAAGCATCGCGAAGGCGGGTCCGCGCATAAAAGACTTTGCTTTCTTCCCGTCAATCCACCAATCCAATCCGTTGCTGGTAACGTCGAATCGTCCACCGTTGGATGACATAGGCGGCGCCGGCGACCAGGAGCGGTATCATTGCTCTGAGCCACGAGCCAGCCGGATGGGTGCTCAGGGTTGCGTCTACGGAAAAAGTCATCGTGCTGGTGCTGGAATAGGTCATCGTGCCAGGCGCGCGCGCGCTGGTGGAGGAGGTGTGCAGCACAAGGTTCGTCCAGTAGATGAGGGCCACCATCGACGAAATGACGGAGGAAATGACCATCCACCTGGGGTTCACTGCCGTTCGCCGTGCCAGCCAACAGAACAGCAACGCCACAAGAGCGACGCCAAGATAATCCGTAAAACGAAATGCCAAAAGCAAACGATGAAATGTTATCGGGTTGGCAGGATCGAATTTGTTGCTGTCCCAACCCCAATCCACCAGCCACGTCTCGCACGCCAACGGCAGAACCCAAAGTATCCAGGCCAATATCGGCAGAAGACCGAAAGTAACGACGTAATGCCTGCCCCACCAGGTCGAACGCCGCACGGAAATCATCGTTTGTTCCGCCAGAACGAGCGGATCGCCGAGCGACGCATCCGCCCGGGCTTCGGCTTCCGCTTCGGACAGCCCCTCCGCCAACCCGGCTTGTTTCACATCCTGACGATGGTCGGCCACTTCATGCACCAACCGCTGGATGCGCGCAATGGGGCATCCCAGTTTTAGCAGCCGCCCGCGCAATTGTTGAATGAAATCAGGCATATTTTCCCCCCATCAAAAGCGCGACGCCGCTCGTTACGCGGTTCCATTCGTTCATCAGGGCGTGCAACCGCTTTTGGCCGCGTTGAGTGAGCTTGTAATAATGACGATTCCGGCCATCCACCTCCCGTCGACGGCTGGTCACTTGCTTTTCCGCTTCAAGGTAATGCAGATAAGGATAAATGCAGCCTTCGCCAAAGGAGAAGGCACCTGCCGTTTGGCTGTGGATCGCTTCCACGATTTGGTATCCATACATTTCCTGTTTGGAGAGCAGCCGCAACACCAGCAATTCCGGAACACCGTTCAAAAAACTGGGATTGGTTTTCTTCATCGCCACGATGAATACCTTTAACCATGATGCATTGTCAACATCAAACTGTGATGCTTATGGAAGTGCTTGCAGTGGTAGCACCACTTGCATTCACTGGCAAACGGCCACCACGCGAAGAGGGCGAAGGATTTGTTAACCACGAGATACACGAACCACACGAAGAGAAAATGAGGAAGACAGGAAATCAGGAACAGAATTAGTGATGATATATGATATGTAGTCGTGAAAGGGTCCTATCCCGAAAGCTTTCGGGACTTCATCACTGAATGCCAATGCGTTAAGGGTGCTACACAGGTACACCCAGACGATGGATTTATGGATTGGTAGAATTCGGTATTTTGCGCTTTTGCGTTTATCGTTTGATGATTGCTCGGCACATCCGTAACATCCGTAACATTGTTGATGGCGAACGACTTAAGTAGTAACAAATCAGTAACGAACCCGTAACGGGCACATTTAAACCATTGCGATGCAATTCCTTATGTCGTAACAGTTGTAGCCGAGGCACGAGGCACTGACGGAAAGCCCTGAGAAGGGCGACAGGATTTAGACCAGGGCAGAGTGCTGGAGCACGCCGCCCTGGGTTAATCGTTCAAGAGAACAAGCCGCTAGCGGCTTATTTTTCGGACTCGGTTACCCCGGGCGGCGCTCTCAGATTTGCTTGCCCGGGGCTAATTTCGGCCGCCCTGTTCAGGGCTTTCACAACGTCAACGTCACGATTTGATGAATCCCAGGAGATCGGCGTTGATGGTATCCGCCTCGGTGGTCGGCATGCCGTGTGGGAATCCTTTGTAGGTCTTCAAGGTACCGTTTTTTAGCAGCTTCGCCGACAAGGGTCCGGAGTCGGAATACGGCACAATTTGGTCGTCGTCGCCGTGCATCACTAAAACCGGCACGGTGATCTTCTTCAAGTCTTCGGTAAAGTCGGTCTGGGAAAAAGCGACAATGCCGTCATAATGCGCCTTGGCGCCGCCCATCATACCCTGACGCCACCAATTCCAAATGACTCCCTGAGATACCTTTGCGCCGGGCCGGTTATAACCATAGAACGGCCCGGCTGGTATATCGTAGTAGAACTGCGCTCGATTTGCGGCAAGTTGCGCCTGAAGTCCGTCAAAAACCTCTTTGGGTAATCCTCCAGGATTGGCGGCTGTTTTCACCATCAGAGGCGGTACCGCTGAAATAATCGCTGCTTTTGCGACCCGGCTTTCGCCATGACGAGCGATGTAGTGGACGACTTCGCCGCCGCCTGTGGAGTGACCGACATGAATGGCGTTCTTCAGGTCGAGATGCGCCGTCAGCGCGGCGAGATCATCCGCGTAGTGATCCATGTCGTGGCCATCGCCGGGTTGGCTTGATCGGCCGTGTCCGCGTCGGTCGTGGGCAATGACGCGATACCCTTTGCTCAGAAAGAAAAGCATCTGCGTGTCCCAATCGTCTGCTGAAAGCGGCCAGCCATGGCTGAAAACGATTGGCTGACCCTTGCCCCAATCTTTGAAGTAAATTTGTGTGCCGTCCCTGGTTGTAATGTAGTTCATGGATTTACGAATCTCCTTTCAATTCGCCTCAATGTAGAGGAACGTCCGGACCTGTCAACAAATCCTCCGCCAAAATCACGCTTGATACGGCGCGTCGAGAAAAGCGGGATTGCATTCCTGCCGTTTGAGATTTCATCTTTAGCTGACTCCCCGGATTCAGTCACCAACCCCGAACCGATGCAAGTTCAAGATTTCCGATTCGGTCGCGCGAAATTATTGATGTCAGGCGAGATCTAGAGACGGTTGAGGCAGGAGTTTCGGATCGGTCAATCGTTGCAAAGCCAGTTCCAACCATTTATCAGTGAACAAACTTTGTTTTCGCAGGGCTGCGCCGCGTCCTCCCGGCCAATGCGCCAAACCCTGATGTATCGCTGGAACTGTAGCGGCATGTTTCTCCTGATTTAGCAACCAATCGACGGTTGCCAAAAGTTCCATGCCTAAAGGCGACTCAAACCCATCAATCACTTCTGTCGTCTTTTCCAGTGCCGGCAAGTATTGGCGAGCCGCTTTGCTAATCAGGAACTCTCTAACAACGTCAGCCTTCGAGTCTTCAAACCATACCGGCTGGAGCGGACCGGCGTCCGACAAGCGCTTCTCACAGTGAAGAAAACTACCATCCAATCCGTTCAAAAGATGCCGCAAGCTGTCAGCGTAAGGGCCATATTTGTTTGCAGTGAATTTTAATTTTAACGGGTTGTGCAAATGCAACGCCGCAATCGTGCGCTGAAGGAACCAAGCCAATTTCTGAACTTCAAGATTCGTACACTCAATACCTAAAATGGAATACCGCCGCACAAGTTCCGCTATCAATGCACGAGCGGGGGTCAATTCATTCAAGCCCTCACGCTTGGCGGTGTTCTGGTAGGCGCTGATTGGTTCAAACACGATCACATTAACGTCTTGCAAGGATGATAATGCAGCTTCTATCGCTGGGCGGACTTGATCCCATTCCAAACCACCGTTGCCGCAGCCCAAGGGCGGCAAGGCAATCGACTTAATTTTCTTCTCAACTATAACACGCTTCAAATCCTTCAATCCGTCTTGAACCCAATCAAGCTTGGACGGATGCCGCCAATGTTTTTTTGTGGGAAAATTGATAATCCAACGGGGACCGTTTAGCGCGTGATTTTCAGTTACAAACATTCGCCCGATACGAACTTCGCCGCCTTTGCAGGCAGCCTCATATGCGAGAGTGTTAGCAGGAAAGGCCTCACGGAACATTAAGGCGATACCCTTTCCCATGACGCCCATCTCGTTGACAGTATTAATCAGTGCCTCAGCCTGGGCATCCAGCAAATTGCCTTTTGTGTAATGAATCATCAGAAATAGCAATTCGGCTTCACCGCAACTTGCAGAGTTTGTCTGCGTTTTTCAAGCTCGCTATGCAAGAAATCCTTTTGGGCGTCACCGTGGCACAGGATACCGGAAAGAAGTGAAACCGGCAAGTGTCTATGAACCAGTGCTTCCGCCTGATATCGCTCGAATTTGCTTGGGTCATCGAGATCTTTTTTAAAATCGCGGTTTCGCAACAAATCCCAAGGAACGCAGCCGAGCTGAGTAAGGTCACTAAAAAAGCTGGTCGTTAAGAGATAAGCGTGCCGGTCGGTAAAAACAAACGGAATTTTCTGGGTGGCCAGCCTCGGCAACGTGGCGACAATTATGACAATTTCGGACATAGGCCGCTTTGCAATCCCCTGGTATCCCGTTTTGATATTGAGCAGCATCGGCGAAAATGGGGTAAAATAAAATGCGATATAATCGCTCAATACGCCTCCGGGTGGAATGGGGACGGGGCGATGGCGGCGCTTTTCGATTAATTCAGCGTGCCCGATTTCCACAAAACCAGGATCATGGCGTTCTGAACTCTGGCAGTGCAAACCGTGGTCCAGCATCCATGGCACGTTGCTAATGTGTGCGATGCGGAATATCAGCGCTTTCTCTGGATTGAGCGATTTCACGTTGCTGTTGTCCTTTGTACTACTGTCGGCTGCTTGGTTAGACGAAATTTCGCAAATTTCAATATCAAATAAACAAAACTTGACCCAGCGCAGGAAATTGACTTAATCCGTCAAAAGCAGGTCGGCGATGGGTCAGAGATGAATAATGGTATATTTCCCCCAACCAACCGCAGATTCTCGCGATCATTCGCCAGTCCATCCCGCCCGCAATTCCCGAACCTGGTCACGCAACTCTGCTGGAACCGTCGTTTGGGCGGTAAAAGGACGCAGAGGATGCCGCAAATCAAAGTCGTGGTGGCAGCGCTACTTACGATCTTCCGCCTTCGGTCGGAGACTGGTAGGCCGGTCGCAGTCAGCGGGATTCTTGCCGGCGTTATTAGGGGGGTTCCGCTCCCAAACGGTTTGCACCGTAGCCACTACCATCGCTTGTCTTCACCTTTGCCGCCAAACGATGGATTCATTTGCTGAATTGAATCACGGTCACTGAATCCGAGGCAAAAGTGTACTTCACCCGGCTGTTTGTGAAGTGTGGCATCCATTTTTTTTCGAGCGGGTAAATCCGCTTCGGCGCGTCAGCCGAATTCATCTGCTCGATGTTTCCAGCCAATTCTTCGACAAATGCCGATTTAAATCGCAAATGCCCTTGAACGATGAGTACTGCGGGAACCGGTTTGGAGCCAGGGTTCACCACTTTGAGCACCAATCGGCTGCCGTCCCGACTGCGTGCGGCACTCACATCAAGATCATTACCGGGATCCACAATGCGGCTCCAGACTTCCAGGGGTTGGTAATGATCTGAATACATCCGGGTGACATAGCCCGGGGGTTGCAGCCAAACTTGAGAGGGATTGAGGAATAACAGTCCCTGGTCCCAGCCGTTGTCGTTCTCGCCGTCAGGTTGCAGGCAGTTCGCCGAAGTCACCATGGGTAAACGCCCGTCGCGTTCCGCCGCGTTGATCGCCAGGGCATTACCCAGCGCGCGTCCCTGGTTCGGGTGATTCGCGTTCAGTTCAAACACCACGACCTTGTAATCCGCTCCATCGGCAATTTGCCGCAGGGCGTCGTCATAGGAAAACATCGCGGTCAAAGTCGGGTCCACTGCCGGCCCGTCGTCCCAGACATGGACGTCAAACCAGATTGCGCGGTGGTTTTGATGCCCCAGCCGCATAATCTGCTGATGCGCTGCCAGTGTCGTGATTCCGGATGCTGCGCCGCTGAAATTAAATGGATTGGTGATGACTTGCGAATATTCGAGATCTCCCACCACCAATGTCATATTCGAATCCACCGCCCAAATCGCCTGCGCGATGGCCCGGAATTTTTGATAGTAAGTGTTATCCACCCGTTCTTCGTTGCCCAACTCCATGTATTTCAAGTTGTATGGTTGAGGATGGCCGTCCGCCATCCGTTTAGCCCCCCACACGGTGTTGCTCGGGCCATTGGCGTATCGCACAAAATTCGCCATATCCTGCGGCGCTTCGTTGATATTGAAGTCCGGGACGCCTAAAAATCCCGCTGCCTCACAAAAATTCAGAAAATCGGGAATTCCCCATCCGTTCGATGAATACGGATACCAGGTGCCGGCATAGGGCGGCCGCCGGTCCCGGGGTCCAATCGTGTTGGTCCAACGATATTCCGTGGCATTCACCATGGAACCTCCATAACGCAACACCGTTATCCCCTGCTTCATCAAAGCTTCCGCCACGTCTTTGCGCACCGGCAATCCGGCAAACCGGCCCCACTCCCCGGGTTCCAGAAACGCATAACCCACTACCACCGAAGCGGGCTGCTTCAACTTAATGGCGAATTGCCCGTCGGTGTCCGATGCATTTGGCTCAAGCGTGAAGTCCAAACGCCGCCAATCGCCGGCTTCCGCCTGTAGCCTCTGTTCGGCATAAACAGTCGCTCCGTCTTTGCTCTCAAGCGCGACAAACAATGAAGTCGCCTTCCCGGCACGAACCCAAAGATGCCCTTCGTACGGTTTGTCCTTCACGAAATTCATTCCCCAACGATTGAGGCCCTGGTTTTCGATGCCGATTTCGCCATCGCCACCGGAAAATGTGATTTGCTGGCTTTGACGGCCTGAAAACGCATTTTGGCCCTCGACCGAGAATGCTCCTTCTGCCGAGCCTCGCTGAAATGGACGCCACATGCCGCTAACGCCGAATTCCCCATCCTTTCCGGCCTCAAATTCAAAAGGGATTTTGTCCTGAACGCCTCTGGTCGTGACTGCGAAATTCCGGAATCGCGCGTCTTGTTGCCATGTCCGCAGACCGACCTGGCCACTTTCCAACGGATGTTCCGCGTCTTCGTATTTTGTAATGCTTTTGCCATTCACGAGCACTTCGAGAGTAGTCGCGGTCATCCGCACAGTCAGGTTGATCCATTGATTCACCGGCACATCGCACGGGACGCGGCGGATGGGTTCCCAGTTTTGCCGATGCCGGCCAATCACCAGCGTGCCCGGTTGTTCGAGCGACACTTCGTAACCATTGAACGCATCCGCTCCGTTGCCGGCGTTGCTGACTTTCAGAATCAGTCCTGCGTTTCCACCGTCCGGCCCGGCCAACCACACGTCCACGCCGGCTTCGCCCGCGGAAAAAGGGACGTTATTCCAAACGATTTTCGAGCCTGGACCGCCATCGACTTGAATGCCGTCATCGTCCATCAATGTCCAACGGCCTCCAAAGACGCCAAAACCGTCCAGGGGCCGCGGCGGCGCAGGCTCAGCAAAGCTTTCGCCAAAAATCATCTGACTGTAAATCCCGCCGTAAACCTCGTGGTTAACATCCTCGAGACACGCGCCTGTCAAATAACGCGAAATCGGGTGAAGAACGTGATTCGCTTGCACGGTGATAGTCGCGTCTTCTGCTAAAGCGCCCTTAAGCACGGCGATAAAAATGACGGCTATCAAATAGACTTTCGGAACTTTCATGAATTAGTCAAACGGTAGAAGCTGTCTGATTTTCAGTTCAGACACCACTGAAAAACAGCCAGGAACCGAAGGGCGCGTTGCATCAAATTAAAAGACACCGGGGCGGCTAAGGGATGGGAGGTCGAAAGTAGTCGTTGACTCATGGGAAAAAGACACCGGAAAAGACGGTGTTGCATGAACATGAGCCGAGAGATAAAAGATGACCTATTACCGAGATTGCAAACCCGTTACGCCCAGCGGGGCCGGGAAGGCCGGAGCCGGATGCTCGATGAGCTCTGCCACGATTATCACTACGAACGGAAGTACGCGATTAAGCTGTTGCGGGGGAAGCTGCCTGAGCCCAGCGGGCGTAAGAAGCCCGGTCCGAGTCGACAGTACGCGGAGATTGAGCCGATTGTGCGAGCGATCTGGTTGGCGGCGGAACAGCCCTGCGGCAAGCGGTTGGCGCCGGCACTGCGGGTTTGGCTACCGCATTATGAGCGACGGTTTGGCCGGCTCGGGAGTGGGCGGAGGGAGCTGATCAAGAGCATCAGTTCTGCGACGTTAGATCGATTGCTGGCTGGGGCTCGGGCCGCACATCCTTTGCGTGGCATGAGTGGCACCAAGCCCGGCAGCCTGTTGCGGACGGAAATTCCCATTCGGACGGACAACTGGGACATCCTGGTGCCTGGCTTTTTGGAAGCCGACACGGTAGCCCACTGTGGACATAGTTTGGCTGGAGATTTTATCTGGAGCACGATCTTTACGGATATTTTCAGTGCCTGGACGGAGGGGCGAGCTGTATGGAATAAGGGTGCGGCCGGGGTGGTGGCCGCGGTGCAAAGTGTGGAAGCCCAACTGCCCTTCGAGTTGCTGGGCTTTGACAGTGACAACGGTAGCGAGTTTCTGAACCATCATTTGCGGGATCATTTTGCATTAAGAGCCAAGCCCGTGGGCTTCACCCGTTCGCGCCCCTACCATAAGGACGACAACGCACACGTCGAGCAGAAGAACTGGATGTGGCCACGCCAACTACTGGGCTATGGACGATTAGAGCGGGCGGAGTTGGTTGGGCCGATCAACGAACTGTACCAAAAGGCGTGGGGGCCGCTGATGAACTTCTTTCTGCCGAGTTTGAAGTTGAAGAGTAAATGGCGCGAACGCAGCCATTGGCGAAAGCGATACGAACCGGCGCAAACAGCCTATCAACGGCTGATCGATTGCCCGCGGCTCAATCGCCAGGAGCGGCGAGAGTTGCGCGATCGCTTTGAAAGTTTGGACCCGTTTAAACTGAAGGAGGAAGTAGAGCGAGGACTGAGCAAAATTTTGGCGGCGGAAGTCGCGCCGAGCCCTTCGGGCGGTTCCGCTCCGCGGCGAGGCGCTGGCGCGCCTCACCGCTACGCTCCACCGCCCGAAGGGCGCTCTCCCGCAAGGGAGTTGACACCCATCATACGATAAACAAAAAACTATGGGTTAACGACGACACCTTCGGTGTCTTTTTCCCGTGATGCAACGGGAGGGCGAATTCGCTGTTTTCGGTGGGAGGGCCACCATTGAAAGCTCCGGAGGAGCGCAATATTTGTAGTACACGTCGTGTATTAGAAAATTCCAAGCTCCGGAGGAGCGGGATATTCTGACCATCAATCGCCAACAAATTTGAAGATATAGTGCTGGTCATAATTAACTTAAGATTTGTCAAGCATTTGCAAATGTTTGGAGCGGAACGATTTTTTGGCGCGATGTTGTGGCTGGGTTTGGACGGATATAAATTTGTATGTACGTATTTGCCATGCCCCGAATATGTCGCTCCTCCGGAGCTCGGGAAATATTTTTCGGGCCTTTTGTACTACAAAGATTACGGTCCTCTGGACCTTATCGTAAGCACGCGCGCCGTCGTTCAAAGACTATTGGCGAAGTTGGCGCTTGAATCCATTCCACTGAAAACAGCGAAGAACCCACGCTGTTCCTCGCTGTTTTCGGTGGGAGGGCCACCATTGAAAGCTCCGGAGGAGCGCAATATTTGTAGTACACGTTCGTATATTAGAAAATTCCAAGCTCCGGAGGAGCGGGATACACCTTCCATCAATCGCCAACGAATTTGAAGATATAGTGCTGGTCATACTTAACTTAAGATTTGTCAAGCATTTGCAAATGTTTGGAGCGGAACGATTTTTTGGCGCGATGTTGTGGCTGGTTTTGGACGGATATAAATTTGTATGTACGTATTTGTCACGCCCCGAATATGTCGCTCCTCCGGAGGTGGCAGCGCCACTGGCAATGGAAATATTTTTCGGGCCTTTGTCCTACAAAGATTACGGTCCTCTGGACCTTATCGTAAGCACGCGCGCTGTCGTTCAAAGACTATTGGCGAAGTTGGCGCTTGAATCCATTCCACTGAAAACAGCGAAGAACCATTTGTAACAACGTAATCCATTGGTATTCAACAATGTAACATTTGTAACATTTTCAAGTGTCGTACCCGTTGCAACACCACGAGAGAACCGTCGTTCGATTGAAAAAAAGAGGGAATGCCGCAGATCAGATTCAGTGTTTGCACACAGTCACCGTGGCCGCGCCACGGACAATTACGCGCTGAGTGATGAAACGCCGTGGAAGACGCCGCAAATCAAACTTGCGCTACCGCGCAACCTCGCAGTCAGCGACTTGTTTCTCGGACATCGTTATCCCGGGGCGGCGCGCTCTCGGAGTCGCGCTTGCCCGGGCTACATATATGTCGCCCCCCTGGGGCTTTGGTTTGCTGCTTCGCAGACAATTGGAGTCGCCAGAAAAGGTACGTGTTGATTCAACCCTTTTCAGGGTTGATGGGAATATGGGGATGCATCTACCCAGCGTAGCCTCGTGGCAGTGCCACCTCCAATGATTCGGCAACGCTGGGCTGAATGATTCAACGCCGTTGGCGTAGTGAGTTCGCCGATCATCCTCATTCTGGTGGCTCCGGTGCAAACCGGCTATTGAGACCCAAGTGAAACGGCGTATAAATACCATGCAGCGTGTGGAAGCCATTGTTCGCCCCAACGCCAGTCTTCGTCCTGTCCGGTCGCGGCGAACCCGACATTGAAGTCAATATCGTCCGGATTCGTGCGGCCGCCGGTAATGCCGTTGCAAATGCCGCCCGGCGCGTTGTTGTATTGGTATGAGGTGAAATACATGTAAAAGATATTGTTCCGGCCCGCGCCCTGCATCATGCAGCTATCGTAAGGATTCAATCCCAAAATCCAGTTCAACTGGTCCCAGGCGTACGCGTGCAGTTCATCGCAAAATGCCGGGTCGTCCGCAAAATATCTCGTCGCCATCCGCGCGGCAGCGGCCATGGAGCTTAACCGCGCGTTTTCTCCCTGCCACCACATACCCGTTTCCGTATCGTGCGGATAAAAAAAAGCCGCGCGTCGAAAGCCATTTGTGCTTTGGACCAATTGACGCGCGTATCCGAACGGATTGGCTACTTCCTTCGTCACTGCCAGCTCAAATTCCAGCGACTTGCGCACTGTCGCCAGCACCTTCGGACGCGTTGCATCATCCGCTATGTCGCTATAGTCCAGCAGACTGACGACGGGCATCCCGGCGTCGGCGGCGTGAAAGTACGGGCGGTCGCCATCGTCCGCGCGCCAGTAATTCGTATACCCGCCGCTCGTGACGAGACGGGCCATCAGATTTTCCGCGCGCCGGTCCGCGGCGGCTTTGTATTCCCCATTCTTAGTGGCTTTGAAAAGTTCCGTGGCCGCGAGCAACGCGCAATAATCATCGAGGATATTTTCTTTGCCGTCCGGGTTGAACGCCACATTATTTGTCTCAAGAAAAGCGAACGCGTCCTCCGCCGTCGCCAAATAAACCGCATTCGAAAAATCGCCGCAGGCCGGCCAGGTGCTCGCCATCGCCAGCGCGGCAATCGCCGGACCCGCTCCTGACCGATAGCCCACCTCATAAGGATATTCGCCGGCAATGGTGCCTCGCGGTCCTATGGAAAAATCATTCTTCGTCTTCACCGTTTTGATGGCAAAGCCCACTCCCTCCTTGCCGATGCGCCGGTCTTCGGGACGTTTGCCCGGCCCGGGCGCGTCCACCGTGCGATAAAAGGAACCGTTTGGGCTTTTCATCCGCACGAGAAAATCCGCGCCGTACATCGCTTCGTCCAACAGCCGCCGTTTGTACTGTTTGAAATTTTCGTCCCCTCGCCGCTCAAGCTCCGCATACGTCGCGAACAAACTCC
Organism: uncultured Verrucomicrobiae bacterium; assembly: GCA_963845665.1. Taxonomy (GTDB): domain Bacteria; phylum Verrucomicrobiota; class Verrucomicrobiia; order Limisphaerales; family UBA11358; genus UBA11358. Next base: position 2,475,685 of record CAWJTA010000002.1, on the reverse strand, counting down.
AGGCCGCCACTGGCGTTCGTTGCATATTGAAGTAAGTAGAGAACCCCAGCCCGCCAAGATGCTTTCCGTAATCACCCGTCGCGTCATACCAGCCGCCGTGAGCGTCGGTCGTGTTCGTCTCATCTTCAAACATCACGTCACGGTCCGCTTTGTCCAGCAACCCGGAACAGCGCTGGCCCTTGAAATAGTAAATCACGCTCGATAGCGTATTTTTCTCCAAAAGATTTTGCTCAATCAGAAACGGAAACGATCGCACTAAACCTTCGCTCGTCTCACATTCAATGAAATAGTTTCCCGCGCTCTTCAGTGAGCTGAAATCCGCTGTCCAAAAATACCAATCCTTCCAGTGATCCACCGGGCCCGTTTTCACGGCGTCGCCGGACATCACCTTTTTGCCCGTCGCGCAATCAATCACGTCGAATCCCGTTACCTCGTCATTGGCGTGACCCAGAATCACCGCGTTCTTGGGAGCGGCCGGTTCATACCCAATGTGATTGGTCAGAACTTTGATACCTTGCCCGCAAGCAACATGGGTCGCCAGAAGGCCAAAAAACAATGCGAGTTTATAAAGGGAATGTTTCATAGCGATATCATCGCCTGACTATGGCTATAACAGACCGCATCAGGTCTGCCAACCCCTCTTTGGGGGTGCTTGCGCACGGCCACCGCGGCAGTGGCGCCCCAATTCCAATGTATTCATGGTCCCAAGGCATACAAAAGGATCGAAAGAAAGCTTTCCATAAACGCATCCGGAGCGCGGCTGTGTCCCGCTCTGAGCGGGGACCAGCCGCAGCAACGAGAATTGCCCAATCGACTCCCGAAAATACACGATCCTTTTTCCTCTCGGCGTGCTGCGGCTGGTGCCCCTTGCCCCGCACACAGCCGCGCTCCGATCCATCGCGATAAAATAATTGCGTTGGGATTCTCCCGGATGAGTCGCTAATTTACCGCGTGGCTGAAAACTTAAAGCAGTTCAAACTGGCGGCAATGGATCTTGACGGCACATTGCTGGGACCAAACCACGACATCAGCGAGGAAAACGCGGTTGCGGTCCGTCGTTTGCAGGCCGCGGGTGCTCAGGTGGTGCTGGCCTCGGGTCGGCACTACTACTCCATGCACAAATATGTGGAAGCGCTGCCGGGCGTGCAATGGGTGGTTTCCTGCCAAGGTGGCGAAGTGTCAGATGCGGGGCGCACGACGATATTAAGCCGCCAATTCCTGCAGTCGGTGGAAGTGGCGAAAATAACGGATGCAGGGCGTGCCCGAGGTTTCGCGGCGGTGGCTTACACGGTCGAGGGAGTCATTACGGATTCGACGTCGGATTTCGAGATGGATTTTTACACCGATCAGGTAGGGCTGCGTCCGGTGGTGCTGGCTCGGAGCAAACTCCTGGCGCGGGACATTTTCAAAGTGATCTGGATGGGCGAGCCGGCTGACCTGTCACAGGCGGCGCTCGCGGAGGTAACGCCAACGCTGCCGCGAGTCCAGGCTGTGCGGACCAATGCGCGGTTTTTGGAATTTATGCCGGCAGATATTTCCAAAGGTTCTGCCCTGGCAACGCTGGCTGCGCGCCTCGGGATTCAACCGGCGGCGGCGGTGGCGTTTGGCGACGGAGAAAATGACATTCCGATGTTCGAATGGGCCGGCATGTCCGTGGCGATGCCACATGGCTGGCCGCTCGCGCGGGCCCGGGCGAAACTGATAGCGCCCGACGGCCCCGCCGAAACTGCGCTGGCGCGCGGGGTGGATTTAATCCTCCAATGATGGGGCCACAACGGCACCATCGAACATCGAACATCGAACATCGAACATCGAACATCGAACATCGAACATCGAACATCGAACATCGAACATCGAATATCGAACATCGAATATCGAACATCGAATATCGAACATCGAATATCGAACACCGAATATCGAACACCGAATATCGAACACCGAATATCGAATGCCTAATCAACGCCGACGGGGCGCATTGAGAAAGGCGGATTGCATCGCGTAGAAAACCGGCGTCGGCTCCAGGGTATCGCCGAATGGCAACGGACGTTGTGGAAGGCCGTCGGCGCGTTTGTATCGTTTGGGCGATTGAAGCCATGAATAAGGATCGGCCAGACCCCAGGTGAGAATGATTTCGATCTGCCTTGTACTCAAGGCGCTGCCGAGGAAGTCGCTGTACGTTTTTGCCACGAGCTTGTCTCGTTCGTCTTTGTTGGAAGGAAAAGCTTTGTCGTTTACATCGAGTTCGGTGATAAAGACATGAAGTTTGAGGCTTTTCAGGCGCTTGATCCAATCGGGCAGGGTCTTAAACGTTGCGCCGCCGCCGGTAAGGTGAGACTGCAAACCCACTGCATGAACTGGCACTTTCCGTTTGATCATTCCATTGAGCAAGTCAAAGACAGCCTCGCGCTTGGCCTGGCTTTTATCGGAATCATCCTCGGTGCCGTAATCGTTGTAGGTCAAAAGGGCGTGCGAATCGGTATCGTCGGCCACATGAAAGGCGTAATCGAGGTATTCCACGCCGAGTTGTTCACTCCAAATACAAGGGACGAGATGATCGCCGCCACTATTCGCAGGATGAACCGCTTCATTGACTACGTCCCACGATTGAAATTCGCCTTTGTACTGGCCCACCAGTTTCACGATTCGATCATGAATCACCTGCCTGGCGTCCCCGGGCGAAGAAATCGCGTTCGTCCAACTCGGCAGCGCCTGATGCCAAACCAACGGATGTCCCCGCATTTTCAGTTTCCTGCCTTTGGCAAAAGCGCGCACATTTTCGAAGCCGGAAAGGTTCCAGGTCTCTCTGGCTGGCTGGGTCACCGACATGTAAACGGTGTTGGTCAGGATCGAGACCTGGGTGTTAAAAAGGTTCAGGCAGGCGGCGTTCTGGAGGTCGTTGGGAAATAACGGTGAGCCGAAAAGCAGGCCCGGCTTGGATGCGGCCCGGGCAAGTGTCATTCCATTTTTGCCCGGCTCGGCTTGCGCCAACATTCGCCTGGGCATCAAGGCTAATGCCAATGCGCTGGTCAGAAATTGTCTTCGGTTCATCACTTCTTAAAACTCGTCAGCCAAACGATTGCGGCGAGCGGCGGGGCTCAACACACCGCCCAGTAACGCGGTCGGCCTCGCCTGCGAGTTGCGGCGGCGTCTCACCGCCAGTTCCCGAGACAGGCGCCGGACGCCGCCCGAACTCGCGGCCATGACGGCTGCGTTACTTTTGCCATGGCACCTTAAACATATTGTCGTTGCTCAATATCAACTTGTCACCTGTGGCCGGCACATCAACGAGCCAATAGTAATTCTCGACAGAACCCGACGTTTGCCTTTGGGCTTTTGCGAATACTTTTGCAGGTTGTTTAGGTCTTTCAATTATGAAATCTCCCTCCACATCGGCTTCGGTAGTTTCAATCGGGGAAGGCATGAATCCCTCAAAATAGTCATTTGCCGTTGGAGAACTTTTTAGCGCCATGGCAGCAGCATCCAGTTTTTTCTCCGCCGCCGCAAACCCGGCTTTTGCCGCCTCTGTACGCGTCTGCGATGCAACGCGCGCGGCAGCATCAGAGGCGACCTTCGCATTGTTATAGGCTGCGACCAGTGGAAGAGTTTTGCGATCGATTTCCGCCTGACATTGCGTCATGAAATCATCTGCGTCCTGTGCGCTGATCACTTCGATCTGGACCGCGCCCAAAGAGACATTAGCGCCACCCTGCGTGACGACAGACACGTGTCCGGAGATTGGTTTGGGACTGCAGGATGAAAGCAGGCCGCATAAGGCAATCATCACCGGGAGGATAATTCTTCGTGTCATGGCCATGTTCGTCTCCCCAAACGCTTTCCAAATCAATAAGAGGGCGCGTTCGTGATACCCAGGTTGTACGCCTGAAAGGCCCAGACGTCGGCGGTCTGGGCGATGCGCTTGTCCGTGGGCATATAACCATGGCTGGTCTTGGTTTCAATGCGAATCAGCACGGGGTTGTCACAGCCCTGGGCCTGCTGGAGGGCGGCGGCGAATTGGTACGAGTGGCTTGGCACCACGCGGTCATCGTGATCGGCTGTTGTGATCATTGTGGGCGGATAGCACGTTCCCGGGCGAACATTTGCCAGCGGTGAATAGGCATAGAGCCAGTGGAAGGCTTTTTCGTCGCTCGAAGCGCCATACTCCGGCGCCCACAGAGCGCCGCCAGAAAAGTTTTGGTAGCGCAGCATGTCCAGGACACCGGCGCCGGCATAGGCCGCGCCGAACAATTCCGGGTGCTGCGTGATGCTGGCTCCAACGAGCAGGCCGCCGTTGGAATAGCCTTGAATTCCAAGCCGGCGTGGCGACGTGAATTTCTGCGCTATCAGGTACTTCGCGGCCCAGGCGAAATCATCGAATACATTTTGTTTTTTTCCCAACATTCCGGCTTCGTGCCATTCTTCGCCATAGGTCCCGCCGCCGCGCAGATTGGCCACAGCATAAACGCCGCCCAATTCCAGCCACACTGGCAGCATCGGATTGAATCTTGGCGTAATCGTGATGTCGAAACCGCCGTACCCGTAAAGAATTGTCGGATTAGCGCCATCAAGCTGGACGTTCTTCTTCGCGACAATAAACAGCGGGATACGCGTATCGTCTCTGGAAGGATAAAAGACCTGCTTCACCTCGTAAGGAGCGGGATCGAATTGAACGTCTGGTTTAAAGAACACGTGGCTAACGCCTTTGCGAAGGTCGTGGTGATAGACCGACTCGGGATACAGGAACGAAGTAAAGCCATAGTAAATCGTTTTGGAATCGTTCCGCGCAGAGATATCGGTAACCGTACCGAGCGTTGGCAACTCGATTTCGCCTTCCGGTTTGCCGCCAGTCGAATAGAGAGCCAGCCGGCTTTGGGCTACGACCTGGAAGTTTACGAGAAGCCGCCCTGCCGCAAGCGTCGCACCCTGAATCACGCCTTCTCCCTGCGGCACGATGATACGCCAATGGCCGGGCTCAGGCCGGTCAAGGTCGGCGGCGATGATGCGGCCTCGCGGCGCGTTCAACGTGGTTTGAATGAACAGCGTCTTCGCGTGGTGCCCCACGACACTATATTGCGCGTCATTATTGGTATTGAACGGAATGACCGGCGCGGAGATGGACGGCTTGAGCGGAGCGCCGAGGTCCGCGTAGAAGAGTTCGTTCTGCGGCGCCGTGCCGTTCTGAAGGTAAATAAACAGGTAACGCCCGTCCTCGCTGACGTCCCCGCCGATCGTCCACTCCGGCAAATCAGGCCGTTCATAAATCAAAGTGTCCGCGCTCTGCTCGGTCCCCAGGCGATGATAATAGAGTTTTTGGTTGATGACGCGCTGGCTGATGGCCTGGCCGTCCGGGGGCGCCGGGTAACGCGAGTAGAAAAAGCCATTGCCATCCTCAGTCCAGGCGATATCAGAAAACTTTACCCACTGTACGACGTCGGGAAGGTCCTTGCCGCTCGCGACGTTTCGCAGGTGTATCGTAAACCAGTCCGAGCCGCCTTGTGAAAGTTCGTAGGCCAGATAGACGCCGCGCGGAGAGGGCTGCCAGCCCAAAAGCGCAATTGAGCCATTCGGAGACAGGGCATTGGGATCAATCAATTCGCGCGGCGCGCCGGCCGGCCCGTCCTGCACATAAACGACAGACTGATTTTGGAGCCCGGTGTTTTTCGTGAAGAAAATCCGTCCGCCGGCCACTTGCTCCGGTGTGCTTTCGCGCGCGTAATTCCACAGGCCGGTCAATTTGGTTTTGATCCAGGTTCTGATCGGGATCTTGTCCAGGTAGGAATAAGTCACGGCGTTTTCCTGCTGCACCCAGTTATCAACGTCAGAGCTATCGAGACTTTCCATCCATTGGTAGGGCGCGGGCACTTTGACGCCAAAGTAGTCATCCACGGTGGAATCGCGCCTGGTTTGTGGATAGTTCAGCCTGGAGGCGTCAACCGACCTGCTGGATTGCGCATTAGCTGGCGCCGCGAATGCCAGGAACGCCATCAGTGTAATAATAGCGGGAGGGCAATAGACGATGCCGAATATTGGTGATGCAAGTTTGGCGTTCATGCGCGGACCATCTTTTAGCGTGAGGGGCGGTCAACGTCAATCCGGTGTTTTCCCGCAACGTGACAGCCGTCATCGCATCTGCGACGAATCGAGGCTTGAAATGCCGATAAGAAGAATTAAAGTCAAGAAAACGCCCACAGTGGGCCCGGGGAAGAAATCAAAAGGCAGATCCTGATAACGCTATGAACGAGAACTTTTTTCAACAACTTCGGTTCAGGTTTGGTTTGGTAGTGCTGACCCTCTCGCTTGCCGGGTGCGCGACCGTTGACTCAAAAATGTGGGTCGCGAAAGATTCAGGACAGGATCCATGCGATTCATTCTCACTGGGCGAACGACCGGTCGTTTTCATCCAGGGTTATGAGGGGGCACAAAAAGCGGCACTGCAACTATCTCGCGATGGTAAAATAATCGCTGAAAAAGCATACGAACTGCACTCGGGCGAAACTCAAACCAGCTTTGGACAATCTTACGTCACCGCCGGACCTGGAGGCGGCTGGGTCGAGTACCAGCCCGTGACTGAGCACGTTAATACAGGTGATCGGATCGATTTGGGAAATCTGTCGCGTGGCGATTACCAGGTTGATTTGAAGATAGATGACGCGGTGGCCGCCGTCTCTAATTTCAAAGTCGTCTGGCCTCCTGACCTGGAGAACGAGAACCAGGCAATCGACACACAGCATCAAAAGCTATTGGCAGACTCTGACGCGATCCAAAAGCTACGAGACGCGATAACCATTGGAAAATTAAGCGTGAACCAACAGGATGCGGCGGCGGTAAACGCCTTCAATGAAAAGGTCGTTCAATACAACACGCTTATAATGAATTATAATTCGGAAAAGGCGGAATTCGACGCCAGAGTGCAGGCTCTTAATACAAGGATTTCAGCCGCTGAGGCAATCAGTCCTTAGCAGCCTGTCGGTCCATTCATTTGGGAACAAGCGGCCTGAATCGGGTCTACAGACCGCGCCTATCCGTGGTCAAAAAATCAGGTAGAGATTTTTATTGGCCAGTCTTTTTTTCGCGTAAATCCCGAATCCGGTCACGCAACTCAGCGGCGCGCTCGAATTCCTGCCGTTCGATCGCGCGGCGCAACTGCCGTTGCAGCCGTTCCACCGGCGATACCGGTTGCTTTTGCGCGATTTGCTTCTCCAATTCGCCCAACGCGGCCAGGGAGCGGTCGCGTTCCACCTGAAACGTTTCGTCGTCCATGTCTTCAAGCGCCTCAATTTTTTCGCGGCCGTCCTGGATGATTTGAAGGGCAGCGCGAGGGTCGCCCTGTTCCAGGCGTTGGAGGGCGGATGCCGCGGCGTTTATGCGCACAACATAGGGCCGCCATTTTTCCAAATGTTGCCGGTCTTCTTCACGTTCCGCATAACGGCGGATGAAATCAAAGAGCCGCAAGTTGCGCGCGGTATCCCGCGCTGTATCCGCCCAGCGATGAAGTTGGAACAGCCGGAGATATCGGAAGTAATAGAGAGTGCCCTCGCCGATCAACTCGGCGCAATCCTGCGAATCCAACTCGAATTCGGGCGGGCTGCCGGCAGCCTCGGCCTGCGCCAGTTTTTGCCGGTAATATTCAAGCGCTGATTCCATCTCGTAAGGCCGGACTCCATCGGGGCGTCCTTCCATTTCGAGTTGTTCCAGTCCAATGGGCGTGCGGATCTGGAGAATTTCGCGACCGTCCTTGCCGGGCACGATGCGGGCATCGTTGTCCGGGTCATACGGCCAGCCTTCCAATAAATCCCGAATGTCATTTGAATTGTCCATCCTTCTTCATTATCCCTGTCCGGCTGAATTTTTCAACCTAAGGGAAGGAAATGCGGGGTCGTGCTCTCCATGAACCTGGGCGGCAGGGATGGCGCGCTACGCCGTCCAGCGGCGCAATGAGTGTAGTCGGACGTTGTATCGTCCCGCAATGCAGGATTCCGCCCGCTTTACGGGCGGTGACGGCGCAGCGCGCCGTCCCTACCACCAATCAATGTCCGTTCGTACTCGGCGGCAGCGTGCGCAAAACGATTTCGCGATTTCGTTCGGTGAAGTAGTTGCACGACCATTCTTCCGCGAACAGGATTACGGTATGACCGGCGGCATCCGTTGCCAGCCGGGCGCCGGTCGGCAGCATCGTTTCATTCACCTGGCCGGAGGCAACCCATCGCAACAGTTTCCATGTACCCTGTTCCAGCCGCGATTCGGCGCCATATTCCGTCTGCAAACGGTATTGCACCACCTCGAATTGCAGCGGGCCAACGGCGCCCAGGAGCGGAACCCGTTGAGTGGCGGCGTGCAAAAGGAACGATTGCACCACTCCCTCCTGGAGCAATTGGTCCAGTCCCTCGCGAAATCGCTTGAACTGTGCCGTACTCGAGCTGTGAATCCACGCAAATGTTTCCGGCGCAAATCGCGGGATCTCATCAAAGGTGAGCGCCGGGTTCACGGCCAGCGTATCGCCAATTCGAAAATCGGAATGCCCGACCAATCCGACCACGTCGCCCGCGAAAGCCTTGTCCACGGTCTCGCGCTCGCGTCCAAACAGCTTGTGCGAACTTGACAGCCGCAGTTTCCTGCCGGTGCGCGTGTGGACCACCGACATATCGCGCTCAAACCGTCCCGAACAAATCCGCACAAACGCCAACCGGTCGCGATGTTTGGGGTCCATATTCGCCTGAATCTTAAAAATGAAGCCTGAAAAACTGTCTTGCACAGGGTGCACAGAACGGCCATTCACCGTCCGCGGCTGCGGGGGCGGCGCCAGGTCCATGAAAGCATCGAGCAGGAGTTGTACGCCGAAGTTGCTGACCGCGCTGCCGAAGAAAACCGGCGTCAGTTCGCCGGCGAGAATCTTCGCGTGATCGAATGCTGCGCCGGCGCCTTCGAGCATGGCGGCTTCGTCCACTACGCGCCGGTAAACCTCCGGCTGCATGGCGTCGCGCACGATGGCATCGTCCAGGCCATGCACGGAAACGGGAGCGCGAAACGATCCGCCCGGCACGCGCTCAAAGAAATGCACTTGTTTTGTGCGCCGGTCATACACCCCGCGAAAATCCTGTCCATCGCCAAGAGGCCAGTTCACCGCGTAAGCGTGCAGGCCCAGCACCCGCTCCAGTTCGTCGAGCAACTGCAGCGGATCACGCGCCGGCCGGTCGAGCTTGTTCATGAACGTGAAGATGGGGATGCCGCGCTGACGGCAAACTTCGAACAGCTTGCGCGTCTGGCTTTGGATGCCTTTGCCGGCGTCAATCACCATCACCGCCGCGTCCACCGCCGTGAGCACGCGATACGTGTCCTCGGAGAAATCTTTATGGCCGGGTGTATCGAGCAGGTTCACGCAATAGCCGCGATACTCGAACTGCAGGACGGTCGAACTAATCGAGATGCCGCGCTTTTTCTCCAATTCCATCCAGTCGCTGGTGGTCGCGCGCTGGTTTTTGTGTGCCGTGACAGAGCCCGCCAATTGCACGGCGCCCCCGTAGAGAAGAAACTTCTCCGTGAGCGTCGTTTTGCCCGCGTCGGGATGCGAGATAATCGCAAATGTCCGCCGGCGATTTGTTTCTGCTTCAAAATTCATTATTTCAATTGGTTCATCATTCTGCCGAAAAAGATTCAAATACCCCGGCAACAACATCCGGATATCTCGGAAGAAATACTTTAGAAATTCAAATTCGAATTGGCCAATGGACGAAGAGCACCCGGTCTAACGTCCCATGCCCATAAGCTCAGCAATTTTTCCCTGGCGCAGGTCAAAAGTTAGAAAGACTCCGGAAGATAAGGACCATGCGGCTGCCAGGTGCCAGAGGTCGAACGTGGTGTGTCTTTCATTCCAACCGTGCGTTTCCCCCAGCGAGCGTGCCATGGCCACCGAATCTTTCATGTCGACCTCTTTCCGGAGCAGGATTTTTCCGGTCACCGCGCGATCGAAACGGTTAATGATCCGGCGAGCAACGTGCTCGGGTACGGGTTCCTGGGCCCGATGCGTCGCCGCCCTGATCGCCGCCGGTAATTCTAGCAAGTGAACCTCGCAGACGACAAAATCATCGCCCGCCAGTTTCCCCGCGGTCGCGCGGGCCGCGGAATGATTGTCATCGTCTTCGTTCAAATAACTCAAAAGCCAGCTGGTGTCGCAATAAACGATCATTCACGGTCCTCTGACAGCGTGCGAGCCAGGTTTGTCTTAACCCGCTTCCCCTCCGCTGGAATTTCCCGAAAAACGTGATCCATTTGCTCATTAAAGTTAACCGGCCCCTTATCAATTCGGGTTAACTCGAACCGTTTCCCGCCGCGCTTCTCAATTACAATGGATTGCCCAGGGGAAAGATTTTCCTCGGGCGCACCGTGCCTCAATTGGCGGCCGGTAATGCGTTTATTCGCCATAGTGCTAACAACCTATGTTAACCAAATTAGAGCGTCAAGGGGTTTCCTCAAACCTTTCGCCAATTTTTCAGGTTCCTTTTAAGCTTGGCAAATCGCTGCACATCGCGAAAGAATTCAGATGTCAACCGGCAAGTTCCTCACATTCCGGCGGCAAAACGAAGGTTGCCGCCATCTTTTTGTGAAAATGTGCAACCATTCAACTTTGGAACTTAAGCAAATGAACCGTTTCCCCATTTTTCTTTTATCGATTTTCATCTGCCTTGCCGGCTGCAAACAGCAACCGCAACAGAATCGAAGCCGGACTGAAACCAATTCTGACCCCGAATTACAGCAGCTTACCGCAGCCCTGAACTCAGCCTACAGCCAAATGGACATGGATGAGGCATCGGGCAACATTGCCAAATACTGGGACCGTCGGCTCGCAGTCATCGACAAGAAGATAATTCGGAAACTAGATGCCAGGCAACGGAGGGAATTCGCCGAAGCCATGGGAGGCTGGCAGTTTTATCGCACCAAGGAAGCTCATTTCTACGCGGGATTTTATGAAGGCGGAAGCATTCAACCAATGGTGGATAACGAAACATATTCGGAAATTACGGAAGACCGCGTTGAGGAATTGGAATCTCTTTGGACAAGTAACCTCGACATGCAGGCTGATGCAGATCTCTCAGACACAAACGTCGATCGAAGTATTGACGACAGTATCATGCACGTTGTCGGCACGGACTTTCATTCACGGAAAATCCCTCGCGAATTAGAATATTACGTGGCGCTCGAATCGACGTATGAAACCAACCATTTTTACGTGGGGGCAACGGAACTTGACGGATCCAACCTGGTCAGAGCATTAGTTTATTGGAAGGAGTCCCGTGTCCTAATGGACTATGGAGAATTAGCGGATGATGCGCCGGCCGGAGCGGAAATTTTTGCGTGGCAGGGCTCTCATTTGAAACTCGGCCAGGATACTGTAGACACGCCAGACGATATTGACGGCAGTACTTATTTGGAAACACATCGGCAATGGGTGGATTGGATGGAAGAATGCGTTTACGAAGGCAAGATATATGTTGTTACGTTGAGGGAGGCGACCAACGCATTTCCCAATATTCGGACAACACCCGACGATGAGTAGCCTGCTCAAAAAACATTTCGCGCCGTTACGGGCTCGTATCCGTCAGCCTGTCAGAAAGGTGCCGCTGATGAGGTCTGCAGTGACAGAGTAGAGGAAATTGCGCCTTTCGTTTCAGCCAAAAAACACTTTATTCTACGGCCGTGATTACTCCAAAAATCCGCCCGGCGTTTGTACGCTTTCTGGTCGCCGCCGCGCTGGCCGTTCCATCGCTTTGCGTCAAGGCCGGAGACGACGCAGCGAATTCCGCATCTACCCTCTACCAGATGCCTGCCGAGTCATTACAAACCAGATGGTTTACGGCGGAAAATCCCAAAGGGCTCAAGGGTCAGGGAGGACAGGCAAGATTTGGACGGAAAGGCGCGCCGGCCATCGGTGTCGCCGCGGGCAAAACTCTGGTGCTGGCAGAGATTCAAGGTTCGGGAACGATTCACCGCATCTGGGGAACGTTGTGGCATCCCACTCCCGAGGCGTTGCGCGGAATGAAAATTGAGATGTATTGGGACGGAGCGAAGACGCCAGCCGTGCAGGCGCCGTTGGGGGATTTCTTCTGTGAAAGCCTTGGGCACATGGTCCCGATTCAAAATGCCTGTTTCTATTCCCCGGAGGGCCGGTCGTTCAACTGTCTGATTCCGATGCCATTTCGCCGTTCGGCCAAAATCGTGCTGATCAACGAGTCCGGCGCGGATAACGGCATTTATTACGAAGTTGATGCGACTGAAGGAGACAAGCATGACCACAACATGCTTTATTTTCATAGTTATTGGCGGCGCGAGAATCCGACTACGTTGCGCCAGGACATGACGATTTTGCCCCGCGTGGAGGGCAAGGGGCGTTTTCTCGGCTGCAACATCGGCGCTCGCCTGAATCATTCCACCACGAATTTCTGGTGGGGCGAAGGCGAGGTGAAAGTTTATTTGGATGGCGACAATCAGTTTCCGACTCTTTGCGGCACCGGCACGGAGGATTATATCGGCGATGGCTACGGCCAAAATGTTTTTTGCAGCCCTTATTCAGGGGACCAGTACGTGGCGCCTGAAAAAGACGCTTATGAGTTCTATCGCCTGCATATTCCGGATCCGATTTGGTTTCATAAGGACATTCGGGTCACGATTCAGAACATGGGTGGACCGGGTTATCAGGCGATGTTGGACGACATGAATAAAGATCCTTCGATTAAGTTCATGAAGGCGGGCGACGGCTCGGAATATTATACCCGAGCCGAACTGGCGGCGCATCCGAATTGGTCCAACGTGATGGAGCGAAGCGATGATTATTGCGCCACGGCCTATTGGTTCATGGACCGGGCGGAAAGCGAACTTCCGCCAATCGCACCAGCGGATGAGCGGATGAAGAATTTAACCTGGTAGAGCAGAAATGGCAGCCGCAGTAGCACCACTCGCATTCACTGGCAGACCGCTCCCCCAAATAGACGGACAAATTTTTCGATATCTAAACCGCAGATTATGTTTAAATGCAGGCATCATGAGCGAGCCAAATATAATACCCGGAGGCGTATTCTTTATGATTTTTTGCCTTTCGTTGTGTGGCGTGATTATTTGGCATCTGATCCAGGCCCGCAAGACCGGGCGGATTTTCCGTTTTTCAAAGAAGCCGATTCATGGGTCGGCATTTATCGACAGGAAAGATGACCCCGAAGGATTTTTATTTGCGACGATTGTGGGATGTTGTTTTAGCGCCGGATTAGTGTTTGCTGCCGCACTCACTTTTTTTGCTACATTTTTTCCCAAATTTCTACGGAGCCTGTGACGGTTAACCAATGGCGCCTGCTATTGTGTTCGTTCCCTCGGTGCCGGTTAGAAAATCTTAAAGTTTCCCAGCCCCCCTTACTGGAAGTTCTTGCCAAACCCGGTAGATTTCCTGGCTTGTTGTGTGGAAGCCGGATCGAAAAAGATTCCGCTGACCACTGTGTTGGGGCCGCCAATATTGTCAAAACGCAGTCGGACCGAGTCGCGACAATCAAATACGATATATTTGCCATCCTGGTACTCGCGGATAGCCTGTGTCGGCGCCGCCAGCGTCAGAGCCGGCAGGTTGTAAATATCGACGGCTTCCTGCCGGTCTCCACGGTCGAAGTCGACGGCATACACCGCTAAACGAAAGGGATGCGGCTGCTTCAGGCGGATATCCACAAGCAACGTGTTGCGGTTATAGAGGGTCGCCGCATTCCGCGTTTCCTCGTTGCGACTGTTGGATGCCAATGCCCGGGGGTCGTTGACACTGTGAGCCCATTGGGTAGCGGCAACAGATTTGGGTTTGATGGTCACCGATTGAACATAAGCGGGCAGTTGTTCGCGATTTGTTTTGCCGGCATCGTAACCGAACAATATGTATCCGTCCTTTCCGTAGATTCCACCCCAGTTGCCCCTGGTCGTAACATCCTGGCCGAGCGTGTCGACCGGGTCGGGGTAAACCAGCGGCTGCGGTTGATAGGCCGGAGTTTGACCGCTGTATCGGATGTCGAACTTGTAATGGCCAGGCCCGATGCCAGGGAAATAAACCCGATCACCTTGCTGATAAGCCTGGTTCACTTGCTTGTAGATTCGATCACCCTGCTGGTTGGTGCCGGCAATTATCGGTATAGGCCATGACATCCGGCCATTAATGCGTATAGAGTCAATCGTGCGATCCAGCGCGGGTATGCCCACGCGGGCCGTGACACCGTCGGGAACCAGCAGTTCGGCGCGACCTTTCGTGGCATCGAAGCTCCAGTGAATGGTGCCGTGCGGCGTTGGCGCGTCCGCCGCGACACGGGTCAGCAACCGGCCCAGATGTGGCGTAATATCCACCGTCGTAAACCCGGCCCGGTCGGCTCGACACCCGCCACATACCTCGTCAACCATGTAGTGCAACCGGCGCTCCAGGGATGGCACAAGCTCGTAACGCCTGCCTGGTTGGAAGGAACCGGACCATTTTGCGGAATAATTGCATTCCAGGAGGGCCAATAACATTCCAAAAACGTGGTCGCGCCATAATTGATCTGCCCGCCCCAGTCCTCCAGCACAGTCTGCAATGCAGGATCGGTCCAGCCCATTTGCCCCATGGCTTTGAGGATGAAATACTCGTTGAATGAAGACAACGAGATGCGCTCGACGGGATTGGCAAAGACGCGCCGATATAGAATGTTTTCTTGCGCGGCCGTGGGCACATCGGCGTTGATGGCGTCGGCTGCGGAAAAAATGGTGGCGCGATCCACCCAATCGGGCCTGGCCTGGATCAATTGCGCATAGTGGTCGGCCATCTGCGTGTATTGGTTTTGTAAATCAGGGCGGCCGATGGTCCCCATCGACTCCGCGAACTGGCGGCAGGTCTCGATGAACAACATTCGGTATGCTTCACACGCTTCGTCGCAGCCGGAGTCCATGAAACCGCTTCCCAACCTGTCGTCCCACCCGTAAAAGCTCGGTTTGGGATTCTGAAACCAGCCCTCGGCCTGCGATAACTTGCCCTGGACATTGGGAATGTACCGCGTCAGCAACGCGCTATCCCCAGTGTAGTTGTAATAATCCAACACGCTCAATACCCAGTAAAGGGCGTAGCTAGGAATACGTTGGTAATTATTGGCAGTTATATCGATGTTCTGCGAGACATCACCCCAATCGCCAAACGCCGTCAACGCCACGGCCTGTGCGATGTGGTCGTCGCCGGTCCACGGCACCCGGTCTCCCCGGTCCATTAAGATGGCGCCTATCAAATTCCGCAGGAGATTCAACTTCACCGTATATGCCCCCGTGTACCAGATTTTGGTCAACATGGGATCGCTGCACGAAAAGCTGCCTTTGTAATTTGTGGGCTTGATCTGGCAGACCAGGCGGACGTTGGTGATATGCCACGGACGCCCGTCAAACGAGCGGACATAGATCCAGCCGAATCGCACCCCATTGTAGTCAAATTTTCCCTTGAGCTTGAGACAGTAAGTATGGCCGCCGATGTTTGTCGCCGCCGCAATGCAAGGTTCCCACGCGGGCGCGGTAAATTCGCTGACACCCGTTTCCACGCCGCCCGGCATATCCGGGCTGTCAAATTCGAGCCATGCCGCGCTCTCCACGCCAAAATCGAATCGGATGCTGCCGGTTCCCCGAACAGTAATGTTGCAGCGATGCCCGCACGCGGATTTCGAGCCCGCGAACGCGCCGGGCTCAGCCGTAAAAACGTTCATCGGACGCAAAAGATAATACTGCAGATCGTCCGTGTTGGTTGGATTCTCCCAGCGGTAACGCACCAGGGGGTCCGGCGACAGCGGCACCGCAGGACCGGTAAACGCTCCGTCATGCAAGGGCTGATACGGCCCGTTGAGAGCCGGCGAGGTTGCAGGTATCAGGCTGGTCTGTATCAGCGGTCCGCTGCCGCCGGAATGGCTGTCGCCGACCGCCTCGCATGTGTTGCCTGTTCCCGCCATGCCGAGGAGCATGGTAATAGCTGCACTAATCAACCTGTATTTCATTTGTGTGTTGGGCGATTATCTTCCCATCACACAGGCTTGCAAACAATATTTTGTAATCAAAAAATCTCTTTGCAGCGATTTCCCATACGATTGGCGACATGCCGAACGATGTGCTAAGGTTTGAGTCGCCTCCAACCGCCGGTTGGTCGAGTCGCGAAACATGAAGCACACGATCCAGAGTGCCCTGACGATGCTCCGCGCCGGGGAATGGATGCCGATAACTGCGGCCCGCGTCCTGATTGGCATCTTTTTCTGTATCTCCGGCGGAACCAAGCTGTTCGTGGCGAGCAAGTTCAGCGAGATGGAACAAACCATGATTCAGTCGCACATTCCGTTTCCACACGCCAGCGCACTGTTCGTCTCTCTGGTCGAATTCGCGTGCGGGATGGGCCTGGCGATCGGGCTGCTCACCCAGGTGTGCGCCGCTGTGCTCGTGGGAGACATGGTCGTCGCGATCGCCACTGATCGGATCCATAGCATCCAGGCGAGCGGTGTCCTCGCCTGGCTCGACAACTTCCTGTACCTCCCCGAGGTGCTGTACACATTGATCCTCGTTTGGCTGATCTTCTCTGGGCCGGGTCGATGG
This sequence comes from uncultured Verrucomicrobiae bacterium, assembly GCA_963845665.1. Taxonomy (GTDB): domain Bacteria; phylum Verrucomicrobiota; class Verrucomicrobiia; order Limisphaerales; family UBA11358; genus UBA11358. The sequence continues at coordinate 2,459,089 of CAWJTA010000002.1, read as the reverse complement.
AGCGTCGATGGCCTCATCGCGCGGCGAGCCGGCGTGTCCGGCGTCGACCGCAAGTTTCCCGAGTTTTGATATGCATCCAGTACTGATGTCGTTGGTCCGTCTCCTGCCCATGAGGCGGGAATGCACGGGGGGCGGGCAACTGAAGGACTCGTCGATGGGGGCGAGCCTGTTCGTCGATTCCAACCGGATGGGGAAAGGAGAACCACGATGGTACTGCACACCCTGAGCGGCGCCGCGGGAACGGGAATCGTCATCCTCGCGTATGTTCCCCAGTTCGTGCGGATCGCTCGCTCGCGACATGCGGCTGACGTGAGCATACCGACCTACCTGCTGTGGGCGGCCGGGTCTGCGCTGCTGTTAGTCAATGCAATGGGCATGCGGTCCGCAGTCTTCACGGTTCTCACAGTATTCCAGATCATCGCCTGTCTGCTGATCATCGCCCTCGCCTTATGGTTCAGGAAGCCACGCCGAGGGAGGTGAAATACACCCCAAAATGTAGTGGCTGCGGCCTGCCGCGCCGTAGCTTTAGCGAAGGCTGGCGCCAGCCGCCCTGACGGCTTCTAATTCTTCCCAACGCAAAAAGAGCTTTTCAAGTTTCGCTTTAGCGGCGGCGAGTTCGGCGACAAGTTGGTCAGTTTGTTTGGCGTGCGTACTATGAAAGTCCGGCGTGGCGAATAAATTCTCGATCCGCGCAATCTCCGCCTCGACGCCATGTATCGTCTTTTCCATCCCCTCCAGTTCGCGAGTTTCCTGGAATGACAATTTGCGCGGCTTCGCGGGTCCCGGCGCCGCCGGCTTCTTCGGAGCAACGGCAACCCGTTCAGGCGGCGCGGGAGCGACTTTGACGGCTGCACGCTGTTTCTTTTCCAGGTAATAATCGTAGTCACCGACGCTGTGATGGATTTTACCGTCGCCTTCAAACGCGAGAATGTTCGTGCAAACACGGTTGAGAAAATAGCGGTCGTGGCTCACGACGCACACGACACCTGGAAAGGCGATCAACGCTTCCTCCAGGACGCGCAAGGTCGGCAGATCCAGGTCATTGGTCGGCTCGTCCAGGATCAAAAAGTTTCCGCCGTTCTTCAGGATGCGGGCCAGGAGCAACCGGCTGCGTTCGCCGCCGGAGAGTTTCTCGACCCGGGTCATGACGCGGTCGTCGGAAAAGAGAAACCGCTTGAGATAGGACCGCACGGAAATTTTGACGTCGCCCCACTGCACAAACTCCCTGCCTTCGGCCAATTCATCCAACACCGTGTTCTTTTCGTTCAATTGCATTCGGCCCTGGTCGACGTAATTGAACTTCGTGAGCTGGCCGGTCTTTACCGTGCCTTCCGTGGGCGGCAGCTGGCCGATAATGGTCCTGAGCAGGGTGGATTTGCCGAGCCCGTTGCGCCCGCAAATGCCGACACGACGGCCGTTTTCAAACGTGAAATTGAAGCCTGAAAACAATTTTTTCCCGCCGATTTCCATTCCGAGGCCGCTCAAATCGACCGTGCGATTGCCCAGTTGCGGCGGCGGCGGTATGACCAGTTCGATGTCTTCCTCGACCGCCGGGCCGGCCTGCGCCGCCGTTTCGTAATAACGCTCAAATCGGTTTTTCTGTTTGCTGCGTTGCGCGCGCGGGCCCTGGCGCACCCAGGCGAGTTCCTTCTTTAGAAACATCTGCCGCTTATGCTCGATGGTCGCGTCGGCTTCCTGGCGCTCGGCCCGGGCCAGGAGGTAATCGGTGTAATTACCGTCGTGCGAAAAGAATTTTCCGTCGGACAGCTCGATCATCCGATTCACGGTGCGATCGAGAAAATAGCGGTCGTGCGTGACGATGAGAAACGTGCCGGCAAAATTTTCGAGGAATTCCGCGAGCCACTCGATCGATTCCGGGTCCAAATGATTCGTCGGCTCATCGAGCATCAGGAAATCCGGCTGCGAGACGACCGCGCGCGCCATGGCCACGCGCCGTTTTTCGCCGCCGGAAAGTGATTCGATCCGCCGTTCGCCGGGAGGACAACCCAAGTGCGACATCGCAATTTCGACGCGCCGGTCCACGGTCCAGCCATCGAGTGCCAGGATGCGCTGCTCCAGTTGCTCGTGGCGCTTCGAGTCGTGCGGCAACGCTTCGAATTCGGTGATGAGATTGAGGACATGCTGCGCGCCATCGCGAACGTTTTCGTGAACATTTTTCGAGACGTCGAGCTCGAAATCCTGCGGAAGATAGCTGACGGCCAGATCGCGTTGCCGCGTGACTTCGCCGCCGTCCGGCGATTGCAGTCCGGCGAGGATTTTCAGGAACGTCGTTTTGCCGCAGCCATTGCGTCCGACCAACCCGATGCGCTCGCCTTCCTGGATGCCCAGGGTCAACTCGTCGAGAATGGCGCGCTCGCCGTGGCGAACGACGATGTCAGTGGCGGCAATGATTGTGGACATTATGTTATTCTTTTTATCCCCGAAGATCGGAGCGCGGCAGGACCCGTTTTCCCCATTATGATCTGCAGCCTGTTCAGTTTAGCGGCCTGAGACGAAAATACGATAATATTCGGTGGTGGCAGTGCCGCTTGCCCAAATCGCCCGAATCCCTGCGAGGCCGTATATTCAGGCATTTGTCCATGAGAATAGCCCAGCCATTTATGGCTGGGTTTAGTCGTCGAATGAACCCGAAAGTCCCTTCAGGGACGAAAGAAAATAGACTCACTCAATTCCCGCGGGATGCAATACGTGTTTTCGACAAAAGAAGTTTTTGCCGGACCTCTTGGATTGAAATAAAACCTGTTCGACGAATATTTTCGCGATGTTGCGGCGTTTTAGTTCCACGCTCTCTGTCGTCCCTGACGGGACTTTTTCGCTTCGTACGATTGAACCCAGCCATGAATGGCTGGGCTATTTTCGGGGAATTGGCCGGAGATTGATCAATTGAAACGCAGCGCAGCGTCCCTACCAGGGAGAGCACTCACTACGCCGCGACGAGGTCGGCGGTTTTTTCCACTTTTGCCGGGAAGGGTTCCAGCGGCATCGGCTGGTCGTGACTTAAAAATTCCTCGCACACGCGGAAAAAATCCGTTTCCGTTGAGACACGGCGAATTTGGTGGAGAAACTGCCCGGTCGGCTCGACGCCGAGGCCGATGAAATTCAGGTATTTCTTCATCTTCTGTACCTGGTCATTTTCGCGCACATCGGGCGCCGTCACGGCGTAATAAAGGGCGCGCACATAATTCAAAACTTCACGGCCGGTCGGAATAAAAAGGGGTTCGCCGCGCTGATGTTGCCGAATCTGTTGGAACAGCCAGGGATTGCGGATGGCGCCGCGGCCGATCATGAGTCCGCGCGCACCCGTGGTTTTCAACACCTCGGCCGCCGTGCGCGCGGAATCGATGTTCCCATTGGCGAGCACCGGGCACGGCATTTGTGCCACCGCGCGAGCGATGAAGTCGTAATGCACCTCGCTCCAATACATTTCTTTGACGGTCCGTCCGTGGACCGTCAAGAGATCCAGCGAATGCCTCGCAAAAATCGGCAGCAACTGGTCGAAGACTTTGGGTGAATCAAAACCCAGCCGTGTCTTGACCGTGAATTTCACTTTTACCGCGTCCCGCAGCGCTCCCAGGATCCGATCGATACGCTCCGGCTCCCGCAGCAGTCCCCCACCAGCGCATTTTCGATATACGATGGGCGCGGGACACCCGAGATTTAAGTCCACCGCGACAATGTCATATTCCTGCAACTCACGCGCTGTGCGCACCAGCGAAGGGATGTCGTTGCCGATCATTTGCGCTATGGCCGGCCGACCCGTGGGATTTTCTTTGATGGACCTGAGGATGCCTTTCTCGAGATGGGAATCGGGATGGACGCGAAAATATTCCGTGTAATAGACATCCGCGCCGCCGTAGGCCGCCATCAATTTCCAAAACGGCAGGTCGGTCACGTCCTGCATAGGCGCCAGCGCCAGGACGGGCTGATCGCCGGAAAGCAGATTTGCGAATTGTTCGTGGTGATTCACCGGGGTTAATCGTTGGCGCTATGCGCCGCCTTATCGAACTCAAATCGATGCCTGAGAGCAAGACAAATCAGGGATGCGAAATATTCTATACAGCCACCGAATAGCCGAGGGCCTTTTCCGGAAAGAGGAAATCTGCCAGACGGGCGGCGCGCATCTGGCAGATTCAATTGCGAAAGCCCGGCATCAGGCTGCTAGAACCTGCGGGTGAAGCTCAACAGGATGGAATGCTGATACGTGGGGCTGGTGGTGAAGCCTACGCCGTCTATGTTCCAGTGGTGGTCGAGCGAACCGAGAAAATTGTATCCCAGGCCGATCTCCCAATGAGGGCCAAACATGTATTTCATCCCGAGCATGGCCTGATAGCCAAAGGTGCAATCGGTGGAGCTGGTGGACTCAAAAAAGTTCCATTGATCGAAAGTGCTAATGACAACGCCGGCGCCCAGGCCGCCATATGCCAGCCAATGGTCGTTGATCGAGAATTTGTAAATGCCGTTCGCCATCACCGGCACAGTCCAAACTTCAGCCCAAAGTCCCAATTGATCCAATGATTCGCCGTCCTGGCTCGAGATGCTGTTATAACCAAAGCCGGTTTGCGCTTCGACCGCGAAGTGTTCGTTGATGTTATAGCCCAGGTTCAAGTCGAACCTGGAGCCAACGTTGAAGCCGGCCACCTCCCCCGGAGTGATGAAACCGGGCACGTTTCCCCGGTTGACAATGGGTTGCAGGAAGGAAGCGCCCATGTCGAAGCCCAGATAGATGCCACGCGTGTTGCCCAGTGCGCCGGAGTCCATATCTTGTGCCGACACCGACCATGCCGAAACCAGGCCCGCCGCCAATATGACGGATAGGATGCTTTTGTTGGATCGAGTTTTCATTATTTTAGACCAAGCTTGCCAATTTTTAACGTTTGCTGTTGTGGACTTTCAACGAAGGACGGCCAACGTGCTATGCCTGAATCTGGCCGGTTCTTCGCAAATGAAGGAATGACCCTAAACTGGTTTCCACTTCAAGGCAAGAGGCAGACAAAATGTTTATAATAGCCGCGGAAAGTATCCTTACAGCCTGTTGGGGCGGGCATGCCGTTTGCTTCATTGCAGTTCTCGGTTAGTGTGTAGTGCCTGGCCGACGCCGGTGTCCGACAACCCACTTGAGCGATGCGACAATTCATACCTCCGATAATGCGATTAATGGCCACGGCTGCAGTTGCACTGGCCGCAGGCCCGGCAATGGGACAGTTATTGGGCCAGGACCTTTTTCCCTCGAATAGTCCGTGGAACCAAAACATCAGCAACGCGCCTCTGGCGACAAACTCTGCGAGCATCATCGCGGCCATCGGAGGTTCGACAAAGATTCATCCTGACTGGGGAACGGATAGTCCCACCAATGGGACCAGCCCATTATATGGAATTCCGTACAACATTGTGCACGGCAACAGCACGGCCAAAGTGAGCGTCATCATTGACGATTACCCGAGTGAGAGCGATATCGTCCCGGCGCCAATCCCAACGAACGCGGTCATCGAAGGCGATTTCCAAAACGGGCCGAATACCAATGGTCCAGGCTATAACACGAACCAGCGCGGCGATTCGCACCTCATTATTTGGGACGAGGATAATAATGTGGGATATGAATTTTACGGGGCGGCCCGGCCGTCAGATACGAATACGATTGACGAGACCCCTCATACCGACGGCAAGTGGCACGCGGCGCAGGAAACGGTGTGGAATTATAATACCAACGATTTCCGCCCGCTGGGTTACACATCTGCCGACGCCGCGGGGCTGTCCATCCTGGCCGGTCTCGTGCGGCCGGACGAAGGGCTGCCGGCGTCCCAGGGAGGCGAGGCCGGAATCTATCACGCTTTGCGGATGACTCTGCCGAGTACCAACGTCAGCCACCAATATATTTTCCCTGCCTCGCACATCGTGACGGCGTCGGGCACCCTGCCCTTCGGTTCACGATTGCGACTGAAAAACAACACCACCGTCAATTCGCTCATAGCCACTATGGGGCCAGAATCACAAATAGTAGCCCACGCGATGCAACAGTACGGGCTGATCGTCGCAGACATCGGCAGCTCGATGTTTGTCACCGGCGCATCGGCAGCGGTGAATGCCACAAACGGCATCAGTCTTGTCTGGGACATGAACGATATCCTGGGCGGACTGGAGGAGCTCAGGGCGAGCAACTTCGACATTGTGAATCTCACGCCTGCCGTCACCAATCTGAGCGTAAGTTCCGGCGTGCCCGGCAGCGCGTTGACGATCAAAGGGTATAATTTCTCGGGAGCGGCCGGGCATATTTCGGTGTTCTTCGGCAGTACAAATGCGCCGGGGGCTGCGCCCGTTGTCATCAGCGACTCACAAATTTCCGTGACTGTTCCGGCCGGCACCGGGACGGTGGATGTGACTGTTCAGTCGGGTCTTTATGAGCCGGACACGTACGATAGCCCGGGCGCTAACGCGAACGGGCCGATTTTCGGTTATGGAACGTCGGCGACAAATGCGGCGGACAAATTTACCTATGTGGCAGCGGCGCCGAAAATCCTCCGCGTCTTCGCGGCTAACGGAAACTTCGTCATGAGCGGGACAAACAATAGCGGGTCCGGAGGGATGTATCAGGTCCTGGCATCGACAAACCTGCTGCGCCCTCTGACAAATTGGACTGTACTGACGACCGGCAATTTTAATAGCACGGGAAACTTTTCGTTTACGAATGGCATTTCTTCCACCGACAACAGAATGTTTTACATCCTCCGAGTGCCGTAACGCCAGGGCCGCGAAGGTTTTCATCCGCAGATTTTCGCAGATGAACACAGATTTCCGGGACCTGCCAGGCAACGATTTGGCTCGGAATCGCGGCGACAAGCCGTCGCCGCTCGGGTGAAAAGCACACAAGTCCCGCCATCCCCTTGACCGCCCGAACCGTATGAAGCTTTCGTTCGAGCGACTCTCCCTCACCTGCCGTCGCTTCGCTATGGCGCGGCAGGCCCCTGCCCTCTCCCGCGGAGACGGTTTGCACCTCGGCCACCAGGAGAATTGTTCGCCGATGTTTGAAACGACGAAGGATAGGAGCGCTACGATATTGAGGCGCGACCCGCCTTCGTCCCCCTCGGAGCGGGACTACGGCGCGGCAAGCACATTTTATTTGCATAGGTTTTGCAGGTGTGAACGAGATTTGTTTTTCGGGAGAAATGTGCGGTTTTATTGGTGTTTTTGAAGATTTTTTGTTGGGCGAGTGTGAACGAGGCGGGTTTGGACAGAATTGACAGAATTTGCAGAATTTTTAACCGCATAGAGCGCAAAGAACTCAAAGAATGCGGATAGCTGCACCGGGCATGGTCCGGCGGCTGGACGCAAAACGGGTTTGGCCAGATCACTGCTCAGCCGCCTTCGCGGAACTACAACGCGCCAAGCGCGGCGCTCGATGGGTGAGGATGAGCATGAGCATGACGATGAGGATGATTCCACCAATCCCGGGCTAATACATTTTAAGTGTATGGGAGGGAAAAAGGAAACGAGGCACAGATTTCACGAATTGACACGAAAAACTGGCGTTTTTATTGGCAAATTTGAGGATTTGGCGGTTGGCGAAGGGAAACGGCTGGCTTTAGGTAGTTACGGTCAGTCCCGCATAATCGCATATTCTCCTTAATCACAATCTAAGGTCACACGCGACGTTGACCATGGCCGCAGCAATGTCTCCTTCCGTCGTTGAGTTCGTGCCCACCAGTCGGCAACGAATTTTTCGCGCTCATGTGTCCAGAAGACCCGAAGCCGCGCCGGAGGTCAAGGTGCGGATTGTAAAAAGGGTGGGCTTCCGTTGTCCTTTCAGGACACACAGATTTTTGGGGAGCAACCAGACACTCGCGTGTCTGGCTACTATCCTTTGTCGCTCCGCGACTGTTCCCGACCCCAATAATCCATTTATCCAACCTGCCCCATTTGCGCCGAGCGCATCCTGGTACTGTTCCTGGCAGGGATCCCGACCTGCCGGGACGCTGCCCGGCCGAGTCGAGCGGCGCAACAAACGTAGTAGGACGTCTTGCCGCGGGCTATTCCGCGCGCTTTACGCGCGGTGACGGCGCAGCGCGCCGTCCCTACCATCAATGGCGTTAAGAACGCGAAGTTTTTCATCCGCAGATTACGCAGATTTCCGGGACCTGCCGCGCGACGATTTGGTCCAAACCGTTGGGAAACGCTTTAAGTTCCCAAATTGTGCCTCTGGTGATTGGAATCGCGGCGACGAGCCGTCGCCGCTCCGGTAAAAATATCTAATCGACTTGAGGGAGAGCGTTCGGGCAGATTTATGCTTTTCTATCTATGAAACAATCGGGCTCAGTTATTCTTTCGACTCTTCTCTTCCTTTCGTTTTCCCGGATCGCTCTCGCGCAAGAGACGCCGTTGTACAAAAACCCCAATGCGCCGTTGGAGCAGCGCGTGAACGATTTGTTTGTCCGGCTGACGGAGGACGAAAAGTTGTCGCTGTTGGGCGGTACCGGATTTACGACGCAGCCGATTCCCCGGCTTGGTGTGCCGGCGATGGTTACGGCCGATGCCGGGCAGGGAGTGCGCGGCGGCCCGGAAGGCACACTGGGACCAGCGACGGCTTTTCCCTGCGGAGTCGAGATGGCCTCTACCTGGGACCCTTCATTGGTCTCACAGATTGGCCAGGCCATCGGCGATGAAGCACGCAACAAAGGACAGGGCGTGCAAATCGAGCTTGGCCCGGCGATTAACATTCATCGTTCGCCGCTGGGCGGACGCAATGGTGAGTATTTCACGGAAGATCCGTTTCTGGACGCAAAACTGGCGGTCGGATTCATCCGGGGGTTGCAAAGCACGGGCGCGGCCGCGTGCGTCAAGCATTACGCCTGCAACAATCAGGAGGACGATCGTGGTGAAGTCAATGTGACGGTCGATGAACGCGCCTTGCGTGAAATTTATTTGCCGGGATTTGAGGCCGCAGTCAAGGATGGCAAGGTGCTGTCGCTGATGGACGCCTATAATCGAGTCAACGGCCTGCACTGTTCCGCCAATCCTTATTTGCTGACAGAGATCCTGAAAAAGGAATGGGGCTTCGACGGGCTTGTGATGTCGGACTGGGGCGCGGTTCATGAGACGGACGTGGTGCAGGCGGGAAATGATTTGGAAATGCCCACCGGCGAATTCATGAGCGTGCCCAATCTGAAAGCCGCGCTCGCCAAGGGCAGCGTCAGCGAGGCGGCAGTGGATGACTCGGTTCGCCGTATTTTGCGCACGATCATTCGCGTGGGCCTTCTTGACGGCCCGCTGCACCCGGATTCGACGCAGGTCAATTCTCAGGCGCACGCGGCGCTGGCGTTGAAGGTGGCGGAGGAAGGAATTGTGTTGCTGAAGAACCAACACGATCTTTTACCCCTGGACCGCGAGCGCATAAAATCCATTGCCGTCATCGGCGACGCGGCCAGAGACATGCAGGTTGATGCATTCGGCAGTCCACAGGTGAAGCCGTTGCGCTCGATCAATTTTCTGGACGGGATCAAGGCACAGGCCGCCGGTCATGCCGTGGTCAATTTCGTGCCCGTTGATTTACACGGTGAACTTTTGCCGGCTTCAGTCATCACTTTGCCGGATAACGACGGGATCCACGGTTTTCGAGCCGAGTATTTCACGAATCGGCATCTGAAAGGTCCTCCGGCGCTCGTGCGCGTGGATAAAACGATCGATCTCAACAGTCCGCAACTGGTGGCGCCTGATTTTCCGACAACCAATTTCAGCGCGCGCTGGACCGGAAAGCTGACTGTCCCGGTGAGTGGCAAATATACCTTCACTTTTACAGGCGACGATGGGTTTCGCGTTTTTCTCGGGAATAAGCTTTTGATTGATAACTGGGTCCAGGAGCCCGCGACACCCGAATCAGGCGAAATGGAACTTCAGGCCGGCACAGCGTACGAGTTGCGCGTGGAATATTTTCAGGAGGGCGGCGATTACACGGCGCGCATGGATTGGAGTCCACCAAACCCGCGGCCTTTTGCGGATGCAGTGACAGCGGCGGAAAAATCCGACGTGGCTGTGGTTTGTGTTTCCACGATGGGCGACGAAGGTGAAGGCCACGACCGTCCTTCAATGGATTTGCCGGATAACCAGTCGGCCCTGATCGGCGCTGTGGCGGCGGTCAATAAAAACACCATTGTCGTCCTTAATAGCGGCACACCAGTAACCATGACAGACTGGCTGGCGCAAGTCCCGGCTGTCATCGAATCCTGGTTCCCGGGACAGGAAGGCGGGACCGCCCTGGCCGCCATTTTGTTTGGCGATGTGAATCCATCCGGCAAACTGCCCGATACCTTTGGCGCACGCCGCGATGATTATCCTGACGCCGACAATTATCCCGGCCAAAATGACCAGGTCCATTATGCGGAAGGGATTTATGTCGGCTACCGGCATTTTGATAAAGATGGCATCAAGCCGCTGTTCCCATTCGGCTACGGATTATCCTACACGACCTTTCGCTACTCGAATCTTAAACGTTCCAGCAACAAGCTGTCCCCGGATGGCACTGTCACTGCCAGCGTCGATATCACGAATACGGGCAAGCGCGCGGGCGAGGAAGTCGCTGAACTTTATATCCATGACCTGCGCCCCAAAATTGACAAGCCGATACGTGAGTTGAAGGGATTTGCCAAAGTCGCCCTGGAACCGGGCGAAACAACAACCGTGGATTTCACGCTCACACCTCGAGACCTGGCCTATTTCGATGTTCCCAAGGAGCAATGGAAGGCTGATCCCGGCAAATACGAAATTCAAATCGGCGACTCTTCGCGCGAAATCCGGCAGAAAACTGCTGTTCAATTGACGTCAACGTTCAAAAGCAAACCTTGAAATCAAACGGATTATTGGATTGATGAATTGCTGGATTTTTGGGTTAATGGATTGTTGATTGCCGGGTTGTTCCATCAATCCAGTCTTCGGATGCATCCGTAGCTCAATTGGATAGAGCTTCTGACTTCGGATCAGAAGGTTGCAGGTTCAAGTCCTGCCGGATGCACCAATAAAATCGAGGTGTTTTGTTAATTTTTCCTCACGGATCAAAACCGAGTAATGACCGCCTGGAGCAAATCAAAAACCTCTGCCATTTATCGAATGAACACGCGAAGCGGGCGCCCCTGTACCTAAGATTGCCTGATCGTCGCCAATTTCAGGGCGTCGTGCGCGAGATCCCGGTGGCCTTCTGCCATTCGCGTTATGCCGAAAACAGGTCACCGTCTGGCCGCCCAGGTATGTCTGCATGGCGGGCCATTCAGGGCCGACCCGTTTATGACATTTGTGGGAGCTTGATGCCATTTATTTACGGTGCCTGAAAGCCAAAAGCACCCCCGCACCCAATCCGGCAAAAGCCAAAGTCATAGGTTCGGGGACAGGAGTAGCGAGGAATCCATAAGTATTGCCGCTTCCGTTATTGTAGGATCCCACGATGTTGTTGCCGTCTATGCCATCGGGCACACCCGGCAGGCTCAAGGTGGTGTAGGTGCTGCCGTTGTAGAGAAAGCCATAAACGGCGTTTCCGCTAATGTAATATCCCACGATGTTGCCGCCGGAAATGCCTTCGGCAGAAGTATCAGATGCACCCGGGACGCTCAAGGTGGTGTAGGTGTTGCCGTTGTAGAGAAAACCCTGATAGGAGGTTCCGTCACTGTTATAGTAGTACCCCACGACGTTGTTGCCGGAAACGCCTAAGGCATAAGTAAAAGATCCGCCCGGCACGCTCAAGGTGCTGTAAGTGCTGCCGTTGTAGAGAAAGCCCTCATAGCTGGTTTCGTTAAAGTAGGATCCCACGATATTGTTGCCGGAAATCCCCTGGGGATAAGTGTAAATTCCACCCGGCACGCTCAAGGTGCTGTAGGTGTTACCGTTGTAGAGAAAGCCATCTATGCCGCCGCTTGCGGGATTGTAGAATCCCACGATGTTGTTGCCGTCAATGCCATAGGCTATAGTTGTAGATGAACCCGGCACGCTCAATGTGGTGTAGGTGCTGCCGTTGTAGAGAAAGCCCAGATCGGCGCTTCCGTTCCCGTAGGACCCAACGATGTTGTTGCCGGAAATGCCGGAGGCATAAGTAACAGTTGCACCCGGCACGCTCAATGTGGTGTAGTTATATTGGGCCTGGGCGTTCATCGTTGCGGCCAGCACCAGGACCGCTCCCGCACACACCGCTCCGCCGAATGAATGACCTGCGGCACGAATGTTGGATTTGAGTTTCGTTTTCATAGAGTGTTTCTGTTTAGTGCGAGACAAACCGCCATCTCCTCTCATTCCTTTTGCGGAAGCCCATTTAACTAATTGCATGACAACTGCAATGGCAAGGCCGCGAAGGACGTTTTTAGTTTTCATATGATACTGGTTTCAATACCTGGGTTTACTGCGATAATTGGACTCGGTAGAATCGTTGGACGTTGGTGGTGGACTGCGGATCGGAGAAATAGAGCGGGCCGCTGCCGAGGAGATTCGTTTGAAGCGGAATCCAGGTTTGCAGGTCCGTGCTGGCTTGAATGACTACGTTGGAGCCGGCTGGGCCGGTTACGTCGAAACCAAATACACCGTTCGTGAAGCCAAACCCCGCGCCGGTGGTGATGAGAAGGGGTGTGGGAACTGCGGTGATAATAATCCCGCCATCGCCTGGATCAGGGTAGTCGTAGTCCACGTTGGGTGGGGCGGCGATGCCGGGAACCTCGGCGAGAATCGCTATTGCGGAGGAGTCAATGATTGAGCCGCCACCGCCGCCGGCGCCGAAAGAACCGGAGAAAACGGCCTCGCCCCCGCCACCGCCGCCGCTATAGCCTCCGCCGCCTCCGCCGCATTCAAAGTTCTCAGAAGTAAAGCCTCCCCCGCCCCCGCCGAAGCCGCCAGCACCAAAATCCAGCCCAGGGAAAGAGCCCACGCCGGCGCCGAAGTTGCTAAAGCCGCCGGCGCCGCCTTCTTCGAAACCAGAGCCACCGAGCGCATCACCGGAAAAGTAATAATAGTTGCCAATGCCGCCGTTGCCGTAGAAGCCCCCGCCGCCGCCAGCGCCCCCGCCGGGCCCAGCGGGACCTTGCAGTCCTTCGAGCAAATAAGCGCCAGTGCCGCCGCCCCCGCCAGTGCCACCGCTGCCGCCGACGTTGCCACCACCAGCGCTACCGAAGGTGGTGATGGTGCCATTGCCGCCACTGGCGTAGAGGCCTCCGCAGGCGGCGGTGCCCCCGCCGCCGCCGGCGACGACCAACGGTGTGCTGCCTTCGACAACGAAGCTGCCGCCTCCTCCGCCCCCGCCGGTGGAATTATAGGATATCTCAATACGGGAGTTTAAGTAGCCGCCCCCGCCGCCCACCAGCAGAGTGAGGGTCGTGGGCGATGAGAAGTTAAATTCGGCGCTCATTTCGGCTCCGCCGCCGCCCGAGACATAATAGCCGGCGTCGTTGGCGGCCCCGCCGTCAGCGCCGAAGGCCGTGATGATGTAGGTGCCGGGCGGCAGAGTGACATTCGTCTCCGACCCGCTGTAATCGTAGTAGGTGGTCTGCGCGGAACCGGCCAGCACGCCGAGTCGCAAGACGACCGCGATGGCAAGGCCGCAAAGGATGTTTTTAGATTTCATTTGAAAACATTTTTTATTTAAGGCGACAATTGGGCGCGGTAGAAACGCTGGACGTTGGTGGGGGACTGCGGATCGGAGAAATAGAGCAGCCTGCTGCTGAGCAGATTGGTTTGGAGCGGAATCCAGGTATGCAGGTCGGTGCTGGCCTGAATGACGACGTTGGAGCCGGACGGGCCGGTCACGTCGAATCCAAACAGCCCGTTCGTGAAGCCAAACGCCGAGTCGGTGGTGCTGATGGCAAGGGGTGTGGGTACTGCGGTAATAATAATTTCGCCATCGTATGGGTCGTCCGGGCTTAGGATGCCGGAAATCTCGGTGAGATTCGTTATGGCAGACGAGTCAATGATTGAGCCTCCTCCTCCTCCGATGTCGCCGGCGTCATACCAGCCGCCACCCCCGCCACCGCCGCCGCTATAGCCCCCACCGCCGCCGCCGAAGCCGCCGAAGATGGCGACGGGGTCGTAACCGTGGTAGCTAGTGCCGCCACCGCCGCCACCGAAGCCGCCATTGCCAGTGCCGTAGTAGGGGTAGGGGCCGACAACGCCGCCGTTGCCGCCGTTTTCAAAACTATAGCCCCCACCGCTGCCGTAGTAGTCCGTTTCATAGAAGGAGCCGTTGCCGTCGAAGCCACCGCCACCACCGCCACCACCGCCGGAGTTCGCACCATAGATAATGCCGCCGCCGCCGGAGCCCCCGCCGCCACCGGAGCTGCCGCTGCCGCCTGCCCTGCCGCCACCGCTGCTGCCGTCGCCGCCGACGTTGCCATTGCCGCCATCCGCAATGACGGGGCTTAGGGAGCTGTTGACTGCGCCGCCGCCGCCACCGCCGGCGACGATCAGTGGCTTGCCGCCTTCAATCACGAAACTGCCGCCACCGCCGCCGCCGCCGCAATAATCGTCATTACCGGCTTGGCTGATGTAAAAATCACCCATGCTCCCGACCAGGAGAGTGAGCGTTGTCGGTGTTGAAAAGTTAAATTCGGCACTCGTCTCGGCTCCGAGGCCGCCCCAGGCAAAGTCGCCATATGAGTCGGCGGCCAGGCCGCCCGAAGCGCCGTAGGCAGTGATGATGTAAGTGCCGGGCGGCAGAATGATATTCGTCTCCATTCCGCTGACCACGGTTAACCCGTTGACCAGGTATATGTTGGTCTGGGCGGAACCGGCCAGCACACCAAAGTGCAAGACGACCGCGATGGCAAGGCCGAAAAGGATGTTTTCAGGTTTCATATGAAAACATTTTTTAAGGCGACAATTGGGCGCGGTAGAAACGCTGGACGTTGGTGGGGGACTGCGGATCTGAGAAATAGAGCGGGCCGCTGCCGAGCAGATTGGTTTGGATCGGAATCCAGGTATGCAGGTCGGTGCTGGCCTGAATGACCACGCTGGAGCCAGATGGGCCGATTACGTTGAAACCAAACACTCCGTTGGTGAAGCCAAACGCCGCGCCGGTGGTGATGGCAAGGGACGGTGGGGAAGTGCGATAATAATAATCTCGCCATCGCTTGGATCGTCCGGGCTGGCAATGCCGGAAACCTCGGCGAGATTCTTTAAGGCAGATGAGTCAATGATTGAGCCGCCGCCACCGCCGCCGCCATAGCCACCACCACCGCCGCCACCGCTATAACCACCACCGCCGCCGCCGCCGCCTTCGATGGTGGATAGTCCATCTATGAAAACAACGGAGCCGCCACCCCCACCCCCGCCGCCATAGCCGCCATCGTCTGCCATGCCTTGACCCGCACCGCCGTAGCCGCCGTTTTCAAAACTATATCCCCCACCGTAGCCGCCGCCGCCGCCGCCGTAACCACCGCCGCCGCCATCGTCACCGCCGTAGCCGGAGCCGCCTGAGCCGCCGTTACCGTAGTAGCCGCCAGCGCCACCCCCACCGCCGTTGCCGTAGCTGGGACCGCCGTTGCCGCCGTCAATACTGTTGCCACCTGCGCCGCCTAAGTAACTGTTGCCGTCTTCGCTAACAACGTAGCCGGTGAAGCGGACGGTGCCGCCGCCGCCGCCGCCGCCGGCGATGACCAGCGGTGTGCTGCCTTCGACAACGAAGCTGCCGCCCCCTCCTCCTCCGCCATAGGTGTAGAAGCCGCCGGTGCCGGTGCCGCCGCCGCCGCCCACCAAGAGAGTGAGGTTCGTGGACGACGAGAAGTTAAATTCGGCGCTCATCTCGGCTCCGAGGCTGCCGTAGCCGCCGTAGCCGCCGCCCGGAGCGCCGTAGGCAGTGATGATATACGTGCCCGGGTTCAGCGTGATATTCGTCAGCGACCCGTTGAACAGGTATTTGATGAGCAGCGGAACAACAGTGAGCGTGGCACTGCTGCTTAACGCGCTGCCATAGCTGTTGGTGACCAGCACGGAATAAGCGCTGCCGGAGGTGGAGAGGCTGACATTGGTCAACGTGAAGGTGGCATTCGTCGCGCCGGACACGGCCGCATTATTGGAATTCCATTGATAGGCAAAGGGCGCAGCGCCGATGACGCCGACGCTAAAAGTCGCATTGCCGCCTGCCCCGACAAATTGGTTCATGGGTTGCTGGGTAATGGTGAGCGGAGCAACGGTCAACGTGGCATTGCTGCTTAACGCGCTGCCATAGGTGTTGGTGACCAGCACGGAATAGGCGGCGGAGTTTGAAAGATTGACATCGGTCAGCGTGAAGCTGGCATTCGTCGCGCCGGACACGGCCACATTATTGGAGTTCCATTGATATGCAAAGGGCGCAGCGCCAACAACGCCGACACTAAAAGTTACAGTCGTGCCAGCCACAACAGCCTGGGTCGTCGGCTGGCTGATAAAAACAGGCGGGATGATATTTGCATTATTGACGAAAACCTGAATCCTGTAGTTGCCATTATCAACCACATAAATAAAGTTCCCACTGCTGTCCACCGCAACCCCTGCGGGATTATAAAACTGGCCGTTGCCGCTGCCACCGCTGCCCCATTGCGCCAGATACGTTCCGCTGCTGGTGAACTTCTCAATGCGGTCGTTGTAGTCATCAGCCACATAAACATTGTTGCTGCTGTCCGCAGCAATGCCCAAGGGAAAATCAAACAATCCGTTGCCGCTGCCATAGCTGCCCCATTGCGTCAGATAATTGCCATTGCCATCGAACTTCTCAACACGGTCGCTCAAGAGGTTGGCCACATAAACATTGTTGCTGCTGTCCACCGCAATGCCTTCGGGATTGTCGAACTGTACGTTGCTGCCCCATTGCGCCAGATACGTTCCGGTGCTGGTGAACTTCTCAACGCGGTTGTTCTCCGAGTCAGTGACATAAACATTGTTGCTGCTGTCCACCGCAACCCCTTCGGGTTCGTCGAACTGGCCGTTTCCGCTGCCAGAACTGCCCCATTGCGTCAGATAATTGCCGTTGCTGTCGAACTTCTCAATGCGGTTGTTGCTGTAGTCAGCCACATAAACATTGTTGCTGCTGTCCACCGCAATGCCAAAGAGATATGAGAACTGGCCGTTGCCACTGCCAGAACTACCCCATTGAGTCAGATACGTTCCGTTGCCGGCAAATTTTAGAACGCGGTTGTTGTAGAAGTCAGCCACATACACATTGTTGCTGCGGTCCAGCGCCACAAGACCGGGGTCAAATCCACCGGGCACGGATGAAGAATCAATCTGAAATAAATAGGTCGGTGGATTTTGTGCGTGAAGCGGCGCTGAGATAGCCAGCAAACCGGCCAACAGGAACAGCATCCGGCTTCGCGCTGAAGCTACGCCGCGACATGCGCGGAAACGACTGGCACGCGGACGGGCCCCCGGATTTTGACTTTGATTTGAGTTGATCATAATTTTGCCTTCCGAGTTAAGATTCATTGGAACTCGCCAGGTTGAAACGAGGACCGCCCGGCCGAAACGGCAACGGATTAACCTTCATTTTCCGAGGTGGATGAGGCGGCGAAGGCTTGAACCGCCCGAATGCGAAAAGCAACGCCACGGACAAGCCAAATAAAAGACCGGGTGATGGCTCCGGCGCGATTGTTTCTACCCACTCACCTGGCGCATTCTGTACGAACGCGCTGAGCTCCCCGGGTGGCATCCCGATAGATGCCTGGTCCACGACATTCGTCACGAATGGGAAGGTCATAGTTTGGATGATCACCGGGGGGTTGGTGGAAGCGGGCCCGGGCAGCGATTGGGCTCCGAAATCCCAGCCGACAATCGCTCCCGCCGAATCGGTCTCGAACGACCCAGCCAGAAGCTGCACCGGGATTCCCGGTCTCCCGGAAACCAGCTCGTTAACTCCATCTGAAAGTGAGAAAGACTGAATGAGGTCGGTGGGAGAGCCCTTATAGTTATCACCCAACGGCGCGGAAAAAGTTATGGACCCTGTGACCTTGTCTGATGTTGCATAAGGCCCGCTGGCAGACGTGAAATCATTGCCAGTGTAAGTGTATATGTAGGTCTGGGCGAAACCGGCAAGCACACCCAGGTGCAAAACGACCGCCAGGGCAAGGCCGCGAAGGATGTTTTTAGTTTTCATATTATTTTGGGTTCAGTTTCAGGTTTTAGGGCAATAATTGAGCGCGGTAGAAGCGCTGGGCGTTGGTGGTGGACTGCGGATCGGAGAAATAGAGCGGGCCGCTGCCGAGCAGATTGGTTTGCAGCGGAATCCAGGTTTGCAGGTCCGTGCTGGCCTGAATGACCACGTTGGAGCCGGACGGGCCGGACACGTCGAAACCAAACACGCCGTTCGTGAAGCCAAACGCCGCGCCGGTGGTGATGGCAAGGGGTGGGGGAACTGCGGTAATAATAATCTCGCCATTGGTTGGGTCGTCCGGGCTGGAGATGCCGGAAACCTCGGCGAGAATCGCTATGGCAGATGAGTCAATGATTGAGCCGCCGCCGCCACCACCGCCGATTCATCGCCGCCGCCACCGCCGCTATAGCCGCCGCCACCGCCGCCGCCGATCCGCCTGAGAATAACCCGAGCCGCCACCGCCGCCACCGCCGAAGCCGCCGCCGCCGTCATAGCCGCCGCCCCGCCGCCATTTTCAAAACTAGATCCCCAATCCCCACCTTCACCAAATACACCTCCAGTCGCCGCCGCCGTCCCCCAGGAAGCCGCCGCCGCCGCCGCCGCCCACAGCGCCGCAGCCGCCGCCGCTGCCGCCGGTCCCGCCGTAGCTGCCGCCGTATTCGTCGCCAGCGAAGCCGTCGCCGCCCTCGCCGCCGGAGGCGCTGATCGATGGCGTTGCCACCGTCGTAGCCGTAGAGGTCGCCGCCCCCGCCGCCGCCCCCGCCGGCGATGACCAGCGGTGTGCTGCCTTCGACAACGAAGCTGCCGCCGCCCCCACCGCCGCCGACACCACCGCTGACGCCGTATTCGGAGGTGTAGGCGCCGGGCGAACCGGCGCCGCCCACCAGGAGAGTGAGGGTCGTGGACGTTGAAAAGCTAAATTCGGCGCTCATCTCGGCTCCGAGAGCCGCCAGTGTAGTCGCTGTACTGCATTATAACCGCCGCCGCCCGCAGCGCCGTAGGCAGTGATGATGTAAGTGCCCGGGTTCAGAGTGATATTCGTCTTCGACCCGCTGAACAGGTATCGGTTGGGCGGGGCCAGTTGGTTCCAGTAGAAGACCTCCCCAAATGCTGTGCCCAGAGCATTCGAAGCCACTACCTGATATTGGTATTGCGGGGACGCAGTCAGGCCGGGGACGAAACTGCTGACATTCAATGACGTGGCGCCGGCGCCGATATCCATGCCGGGTGTTGTATTGGTAAGGGTTGGAGTTCCCCATTGAAAATAAACCGTCGTGTCCCATCCCTCTGGATTGACGAGCGGCATTCAAGGTCGCGCCGTTCGGCGCTGTTAATCGGGGCAAGCGTCGTAGCGGCGGGAGCGAAGCCCACGGTGAATGATTGATCCTGGCCATAAACAATTCCAAAATCATTCGTGGCATCCAGCCGATAGTGATAAACATTTCCAGGCAATCCGCTCAAGGTGGCGCTGATAGTGTTGCTGCCGTTGTTGCCCGGCACCACGGTTGTTCCCACAATATTCCCGTAATTGGTATCCGTGCCCCACTCAAACCAGGCCACCGTTTCATCCAGGCCGACCGTTACCGAACCGTTCAGCACCGCGCCGGTGGCGGAAAGGCCGCTGGCCGGCTGCGTCGTCACAAGGGCGGCAAAACGCGTCAGCACGGCATTGCTGCTCAGAATCGCTGCCATAATCTGTTGGTGACCAGCACGGAATAGGCGCCGCCAGACTCGGAGAGGCTGACATTGGTCAGCGTGAAAGTGGCGTTGGTGGCGCCGGGCACGGCGATATTGTTGGAACTCCATTGATAGGCAAACGGCGCGGCGCCAATGACACCGACACTAAAAGTCACATTCGCGCCAACCGGAACGATTTGGTTCGCGGGCTGCATGGTGATGTAAGGCGGGAGATTGTTGGCATTATTGACAAAGACCTCAATCCGGTCGAGTCTCCAGATCAGCCACATATATGAAGTTCCCCGTGCTGTCCACCGCAATGCCTACGGGATACGAACTGGCCGTTGCCAGCTGCCAGACTGCCCCATTGCGTCAGATAATTGCCGTTGCTGTCGAACTTCTCGACGCGATAGTTGCCAGGGTCGACCACATAAACGTTGTTGCTGCTGTCCACCGCAATGCCCCTGGGAGCGTTGAACTGGCCGTTGCCGCTGCCATAACTGCCCCATTGCGTCAGATAATTGCCGTTGCTGTCGAACTTCTCAACGCGATGGTTGTCACGTCGAGCACATAAACGTTGTTGCTGCTGTCCACCGCAATGCCTCGAGGACATGTAGAATTGGCCGTTGCCGCTGCCATAACTGCCCCATTGCGTCAGATAATTGCCGTTGCTGTCGAACTTCTCAACGCGATAGTTGTCTGTGTCGGCCACATAAACGTTGTTGCCGCTGTCCACCGCAATGCCTTCGGGATACTCGAACTGTCCGTTGCCGCTTCCCTGACTGCCCCATTGCGTCAGGATAATTGCCGCTGCTGGTGAACTTCTGAACGCGGATTGTTGAAGTCGACCACATAAACGTTGTTGCTGCTGTCCACCGCAATGCCTTCGGGATGATTGAAACTGGCCGTTGCCGGTTCCGAGACTGCCCCATTGCGTCAGATACGTTCCACCCCCACCGAACTTTACTATTCGAGCGTTGTTCCAATCGCACGCATAAACATTGTTTTCGCTGTCCAGCGCCACGAAGCCGGGATTAAATATTGCCCCCCCGGGCACGGCTGAAGAATCAATCTCAAACAAATAGGTCGGTGGATTTTGTGCGGACAGCGGCGTCACGAAGGCCAGCAAACCGAATTGCAAGACGACCGCCATGGAAAGGATGTATAGGAAGTTTTTGGTTTTCATATTAAAACTTCCGAGTTGAGATTCATCGTTTAGAAATGGGCCGATTCACCCATTCAAAAGGCCATACGAAATTCCGCGGAAAAGGGGGCAGATTAATTTTAAGAAAGAAATAAGGATGAGATCGGGTGCACTGCCTCCACTAAAACCTGGGTGGTGGGTCGTATTGATTTTAAGCTTCTTCCGTGGCCGAGTTGTGGCATTGTGAGGCGCGGCAAAAAACAGTCAAAGGCGCGGCCCAAATTCAGCCAGATCGCGCTAAACTCAATTGCCAACTCGATGCCAGACCGTCCGCCTTCGATATTGATGCGACGCGACCTTCGCGAACCCCTGGATGCGGCTGTTTGGCCGGAGGGTGTTCACTTATTGGGGTTCGCGATGGAACATGCCGCGGCAGTTCATGATGTTCTAGCGGTGGCTTACGTTGACGGCGGCGGCTCCGTAGATGCGTTTCCGGCGTGGTGGTCTTCACTGTCGACCGACGCTGAATTTGATCCGAACCTAATTTTCGTGGCGTGGGACTCCGGATTTCGGATACTCGGCGTCGCCCAGTGCTGGACGAGCGCCTTTATCAAAGACCTCGCCGTCCAGCCGGATTGGCGCCGACGAGGATTAGGCAAGGCGCTGCTCCTTCATGCGTTCGGTGTCTTTAAACGTAGAGGCGCACTGACAGTCAGTCTAAAAGTTGAGCCGGACAATCCATCCGGGGCAATTCGCCTCTACCGACGTGTGGGAATGCGCCAGGTTTCAAACTGACCCACTACCAAAACTTAAACCTCCTTTTCCTGAATCTCGCGGTAGAGCCAGGTTTTGGCGTGGGACCAATACTGCTTCACGGTGCGTTCGGACAGGCCAAGAACCTCGGCGGATTCCGCGGCAGTCATGCCGATGAAGAAACGCAGCTTGACGACCTGGGCCTGGACCGGGCTGCTCGATGCCAATCGGTCAAGAGCATCGTTGACGGCCAGCAGATGATCCTCGTCGGCCGGCATGGCGATGTCCATGTTTTCAAAATCCACTCGTTGCAGGCCGCCGCCATGGCGGCGGGCGAGTTTGCGCCGGGCATTGTCAATCAGGAGATGGCGCATGGCCTCGGCGGCGGCGGCGAAGAAATGGGCGCGATTTTCAAATGTCGGATTTTCGCTTCCGACCAGGCGCATCCAGACTTCATGCACCAGGGCAGTGGGCTGGAGCGTGTGACCTGCCGAGTTTTGGGCCATCTTATAGGCTGCGAGTTTGCGCAATTCCGCATACACCAATGGCAACAACTCATCGGCGGCCTTCGGGTCGCCGTGCTTGATAGACTCCAGAATGCGGGTCACGTCGCTCACCAGGTGATTGACTATCAAACAGTCCGACGTTTTGCCAGAGAATAGCGGTGTTGGGGAAAAGACACATAACTCTAAAGAGGCTTGTTTTTGGAAGCTGATCGCTGCAAGGTTCCCGACGAGAAAGACCAAAACCTGACCGGAATTTTGTTTGCCCTGCGGATGAAACGAAATCTCCGGGAGATCGCCGCAAATTCGTATTGCACCCATCCGAACAACAGGATGTTGTGGATATCGTCCATGAGTTCTGCCATGCCTTCGACATGCGCGACTGGGCGGCCTTAAGGCGTTGCCTGGCTGCCAGCCTCATGACCGACTATTCCAGCTTTCGTGGAACTCCACCGACGCGAATGACGAATGATGAGTTCGTTGCGCTTCGCCAGGCTGCTCTTGCCAAACTTGTGACACAGCATCTCAGCCTCAACCACCTGGTGACGTTTTCCGGTGAGCAGGCGCAGTGCCGCTTCGATTTTGTGATTCACCGCTGGCCTTTGGACCCGGCGGATTCACGTTTCTTTCACACATACGGCTACTACGATTTCGTCCTGCGACGCGCGCCAAATACATCGCATCACTGGATCATCGAGTCCATTACCCAACATGCGCTGCACAACGAGGGCAGTCCCGAACTTCACGGTGCCATCGGCTGAGCGACTGCAACGAATAGTAGCAAAGGAACCGAGCCTGTGTAATTCCGCGTAGACTAGCGGCAATAATTCATCGGCTACAATGAGGGGGCTTGCTGGACGCGGCTCATTTCGGGACCGACCGTTCAGATGCTGTTGCTGATGGAGTCTCAATAAGAGCCTTGGCCTCATTTAGGAGGGCGTGTGCAATGATCCAATTCCACCAGTCCTGGCCCAGATCCCCATCATCTAGCTTCGGAAGTTTGGTTTCAGCTATGTCAATGCCCTTAGCCAACGCAACGTGTGCCGCATCAAAATGCCGCAATCGGTAATCCGCCATCGCCAGAAGGGCACAAGCCGAAGCGTCACGCCCGGGAACCCCGAGCGTGGGAATTCTTCCAGTCCAATCGAGGGCGTCGGAAAAGTGTTGCAAACGGTATTCCGCCAGCGCTTTAGTAAGTTGAAACCAGGGGAGGTAGGCAACATTTGTTCCGGGCTGGACAGCAGTGTCCGCCAACAGGCCGACACTTTTAAAATCCGCGCCCGATGAGGGAAGTATTAGGCACGCCTTGGCGGCCCGGTTAGCGATTTCCGGATCCGTGGTTCCCTTGAATCTCACCATGATGCCCGCGCAAAGCCGGCGATAGCCCGGCAAGTCGTCACTCGCGACCAGCAAGGCGGCAAGTCTGTAGGTGTTTTCCATTGTTGAATCAGGCTCAGAGAGGTTAGTTAGGACATTAATAGCCGCCACCCATTGTGCCTGGCGGGCAAGACCATCGGCTCGGGATTGCAGGAAGGAAGTCCTCGAATCCACCGATTCCTCGACGTTAATGGACTCGACATCGGCTTCTGGATTATGGATGCCGCGCCTGATGCTGACCCATCCGTCCCCGTACCCGGTGATCAAAGTGCTCTCGTCGGGAAACGCTAAGGAGGTGACTTGGGATTGGGAATTAGAGCTGACCAAGGTCATACGCTCCTGGCCCGTCTGGACATCCCAGAGCCTTACGGTGGCATCCGCGCCACCGCTGGCGAGCGTGCCGCCGTCAGGCGAGAACGCCAGCGCAAAGACAGTGGATGCGTGGCCCTTGAGGCGTTTAAGTAACTCACCTGTCTGAACGGCCCAGATGCAAACAACCCCCCCTTCGCGACCCGCGGCGATGGTCTTGTCGTCAGGCGAAAAGACGATTGACGTAACGCCCATCCGATCGGCCATTCTGATCGCGCCCTCCGCCAATCCAGTGGACACGTCGAAAAAGAGAATCGAGCCCTGGCCAGGCGAAGCCGCCAAAGTTTTGCCGTCGCGCGAGAAGCTCAAAGCTCCAATTTTGTCGACAAAAGTGTTGATAGTACGAATGGGTTTCAGGCCGGCTGCCGCGTCCCACAGTTTAATGAGGGGGGTAGCAGAACCATTGCCTCCGTCATTCCCTGCAGAGGCCAGGGTTCGTCCGTCCGTCGAAAACGCCAGCACGGGCACTTCAGGTTCGGTTTTAACCGACGTGATCAGACTTCCGGTGGCGATCTCCCACAACTTCAATGTGCCATCGCTCTTGCCGGTCACTAGCAATTTGCCGTCCCCGGACAAGGCTCCGGCTCCTGCAACATCCGGCCATGACGCCAGCTTGCGGCCTGATGCCACGTCCCACAATTCGCTTCCAACCGTAGCCATCACAACAAGCACACGCTTGTGGTCCGGCAGAGGCAGCACGGAGTTCAAGACGTGCGAGCTGCCATCGTCTCCGAACTTAAACTCGGTGTTTGCGCGCGAGTCTTCGTGTTCGTCATGTTCAGCAATATTCCACAGTTTGATGGAGCCGTCATTCGCGCCCGTTGCCAGCCTTTTCCCGTCGCGAGTGACAGCAAGGCAAAGAGCCGCGTCAAGATGCGCGCCGATGACCCGTCCCACGGCATTACTAGGCTGGTCCACAGGCCACTGCCAAAGCCGGACCGTTCGATCAGTTCCACAAGAGACCAGGGAATGTCCGTCCGGCAAAAGCGACACGCCTCCCATAGCTCCGATGTGCCCTTTAAGGGTGCCTTGCAGCTTCCATGTGGTCGTATCCCAAAGCCGAATTTCGTCCCACATGACCGTTGCGATAGTCTTGCCATCCTGGCTGAAGCTGAGGAAGCTGGCGTTGCCAAGATTCGTTAGCGGCTTAAAAACGCTGTTGGTCATAATCCACACGATACAGGTGCCCCCATCGCTCCCCCATCCTGAACCAGCGGCTAAGATCGACCCGTTGGGTGAGAAAGCTATACTCATCACGGGACCCTTATTTCCTTTCAAACTGGCTACCATCTGGTCGGTAGTCAAATCCCAGAGATTGACTACAACGCCGTCAGGATTTGGGCCACCGCCGCTGGCCAGAACCTTGCCATCCGGGGAAAAGGCAAGACAACGAGTAAAAACAGCTTGGCCATTGAACGTTTTCAACAATTGACCGCTGGCAGTATCCCACAATCTGACACAATTATCCTGGCCTCCGGAGGCGAGCGTCTTTCCGTCGGGACTGAAAGCTACCGCGCAAATATCGGCGTTGTTATTGGGCATCGGCAAGCGCCTCTCGTGTCCTGTAGCTGTGTCCAGGAGCAAGATGTTCGCGTCGTCGCTGGCAGAGGCTGCCGTGGCGCCATCGGGCGACAATGCCACCGTTAGCACAGAATCGGTGTGTGCCCGAAACGTATGCAGAAGCCGGCCATGGGAGAGTCCCCAAAGATAATACCATTCGAAACCACGCAAATCCGGCTCTTCCTTCTGCGGCCGCTGAGTTTCAAGAAGGTCAACCGTCCGGGCAAACTGTCCGGCGTCCCAGGCCTGGTTGGCCAAATTCATTTGTGCGGCGTAGAAGCGGCGGCGGGCGAGCATTTCCTGCGCGGAGGCGATGCCTCGTTGCCGGGCTTCTTCCGCGCCGGCGGCTTCAGCCTCGCGTCGTTCTTTCGCTTCGACACTTTGGCTTTGCTCGGCTAATTCGCGAAGGCGGCTTTGCTGCTGTTCCGCCCGTTTCGCTCGAAGCGCCTCCACGGTGCTCACCACCACTCCGGCTACCAGCACTGTTCCGACAATCAGTACAGCCGCGAAAAACCTCTTGTTACGCCGAATGGATTTTTGCAGCCGATAGAGACCGCTCTGCGGCCGAGCAACTACCGGTTCGTTGCTCAAATGACGCTGGATATCCGCCGCCAAACCACTGGCCGTCTCATATCGGCGGGCGCGGTCTTTCTCCAGACACTTCATCACAATCCAATCCAGGTCGCCGCGAATCAGATGCGCCAGTTTGGGTGGATCGGTTTGGCGATGTTTGGCCACCGTTGTCTGCTCCGCTGCATCCAGTGCCTGCAACCGGGTGGAAGGGCCGAAGCGGCTCATCTTCGCGAATGATTCGGCGAATTTCATCCAATCCCGCTTCCAGCAACCGATCGGATTCAAACGGAGTTTTCCCCATCAACAGCTCATACAGCAGCACGCCCAACGAGTAGATGTCGCTGCGCGTGTCAATGTCCAACCCGCTCAACCTGGCTTGTTCCGGGCTCATGTAGGCCGGTGTGCCGATAAACTGCTCGAAAGCCGTGAACAAGGTCTTGTTCGTCAGGCGCTGATCGGTCGTGGCTTTGGCGATGCCGAAATCAATAATTTTGGGCACCGGCTTCCCATCGTGATCTGCCACCAGTATGTTGGAAGGCTTGATGTCGCGATGGATGATGCCTTTCTGGTGTGCGTGCTGGATGGCCTGGCAGACTTGAATGAAAAGTTCCAGGCGCGCCACAGTGCTGAGGCTGTTTTCGTCGCAGTAATCGGTAATCTTGATGCCGCGCACCAGTTCCATGACGAAATAAGGTCGGCCGGTTTCTGTCGCGCCCGCGTCCAGCACCTTGGCGATGTTCGGATGGTCCATCATGGCCAGCGCCTGCCGTTCCGCCTCGAACCGGGCGATGACACTCTTGGTATCCATGCCCAGCTTGATGACCTTGAGCGCGACCCGGCGGCGAACGGGTTCCTCCTGTTCGGCCATATAAACCACTCCGCAACCGCCTTCGCCGATTTGTTGCAAAAGTTTGTAACGGCCAATCCTGTCGCCGGATTTCTCGGAGGGGGTGATGGGAATACGAATCGTGCCCCTCGAACCAGATGTCGCCCCTTCGGCAGTTGTGGGCTGCGCCACCGATGACAGTTTATCGAAAAAGTCGCCGGCGTCATCGTGGACCCGGAGCAAGGCCTCGACTTGTCCACGCAAGGCGAGGTCGCCCGCACAGGCCTGGTCCAGATATGCGCCGCGTTTCTCGGCGGGCAATTCCAGAGCTGCGGCAAATATCGCAACTTCGCGGCTGGGCGGTTCGTTCATGAGAATTCGATCATCTGTCCTTTAATACGAAAAATCGATGGCAAAAGGGCGAAGAATTCGGCGGATTTGAATTGAGGTTCAAAGTAATGACATGTACCGACGCTGTTTTGGAACGCGGCTAGTTTGCGCGATTTTTCAACTTCGGATCAGAAGGTTGCAGGTTCAAGTCCTGCCGGATGCACCAAATAATCAACGACTTACAAAGCGTCCCTTGAAGGCCTTGTGAAGGCGAGGCTCAATAAATCCCCCAGGCGGCTTACCGGACGATTAAATTTCTTACGAATCGTTAGCCCGGCGTCTTCAAAATCTCGCATTATGAAATGGTACAGCATATATCCGATTTTAAGATGAGCAGCCAGTTCGAGAGCAATGGGGCCGGGGTTGCGCTTTCCGAGGCAGTCATTTTCCGGCCTGGTAGTGTGCCGGTAATCGGACGGTTCTCGCTTTCGTGGCGGAAACCCTGTGCCGGAGATGGGAGGGACAACCATCCGAGGCATGGGGAACTTTGCCAAAATTTCCGGCGAGAACCGCCCAGGCATTTTATGATCCAAAATTCTTATGATCACTCTACCATCGATCTATTTAGTCCGTCATGGTGAAACCGCCTGGAGCCTTACCGGCCAGCATACCGGCCTTACCGACTTGCCGTTGACTGCCCGCGGTGAACGAAGCGCCCGCCGACTGGGCGAAAGGCTCATTGGCCAGCCTTTCGTCCGGGTCATTACGAGCGCTTCTCAACGCGCACGCCGGACTTGCCAGTTGGCCGGGTATGCCTCTGCGGCGCACGTGACCCGCGACCTGGCCGAATGGAATTATGGCGACTTTGAAGGGCGCCGGACAGATGAGATTCATGCGGAATATCCGGATTGGCAGATATTTCGCGACGGCTGCCCCGGTGGCGAATCGCCAGGCGAGGTTTGCGCGCGGGCCAATAACGTCCTGAATGGCGTGCGGGCGGTCAAAGGCGACGTGCTGATCTTTTCGAGCGGACATTTCCTGCGCGTGCTGGCGGCCTGCTGGCTCGGACTTGAGCCGACTGCCGGAAGATTCCTCCGGTTAAGCACCGCAAGTCTGAGTGTCATGGGATATGAACGCAACCTGTTGGAACCGGCCATCCACGTGTGGAACGATACGAGCCATTTGGAAGCCGAAACTATTGACGAATTAAAATATACGAGCCACCGAACAATGGGCCTGCCCCGGGCAGAGCTTTTGGCCCGATAACGTCATTCGCGAGATCTTCCGGAGGCCATAACGTCCAAATGCAGCGTTCTTAAACAGGCGATACCAGGGAGATTAGCTCATGCAACTCGGAATGATTGGATTGGGCCGGATGGGCGCGAACATGGTTCGACGCCTGATTCGAGGCGGTGGAGAACAGTGGAGGAGCCATAAAATGAACAATTAATTGCATGAAAATCGTTGTCCAGGTAGATGCCGATGAGGCTGCCAAGGCAGGAGCGAAATTTATCGCCGTTCAAGCCCGCGAAGCCGTGGCGGCACGCGGCCGTTTTGTCATGGCCGTCAGCGGCGGGCAAGTACCGTGGAAAATGTTTGGCATGCTCGCCGGAGAGAGCGTGCCGTGGTATTCAGTCCATCTGATGCAGGTGGATGAGCGCGTGGCTCCGGAACGCGATCCAGACCGAAACCTGACGCATCTGGAAGAAAAGCTGCTGGCACACGTTCCATTGCCACCGTCACAGTTTCATGCGATGCCTGTGAACGATACCAATCTGGAAACGGCCGCCGCCAATTACGCCCGAACGCTCCAACAAGTCGCCGGTTCACCGCCCGTGCTGGACCTGGTGCACCTGGGTCTTGGCCCGGACGGCCATACGGCGTCGCTGGTGCCTGGTGATCGGGTCCTCGAGGTCACCGACAGGGATGTCGCGCTAACGGGAATTTACCAGGGCCGATGGAGGATGACGTTGACCTTCCCGGTCATCAATCACGCCCGCTGCGTTTTGTGGCTGATAACGGGGGCGGAAAAGCGGGAAATTTTTCAGCGCCTCAGCCACGGCGATCCGTCTATTCCGGCAAGCCGGGTCCGGCGGGATATTGCCGTGGCGATAGCCGACCACGCCGCCGCGGACAGCGCCGTATTGACCATCCCGGAAAGGAACTCCATGCGCATCGGAATCGCAACCGATCACGGCGGGTTTGAATTGAAGGAACAATTGACGGCCAGACTTCGCGATGCAGGTCATGAGATCGTGGATTTTGGCGCGCATCAGTTGACGCCTGAGGACGATTATCCCGACTTCGTCATTCCGCTTGGCATGGCTGTGGCTTCCGGAAAGGTCGAACGCGGCGTGGCTGTTTGCGGCAGCGGGGTGGGCGCGGCCATATGCGCGAACAAAATAAAAGGAGTCCGCGCCTCCCTGCTCGAAGACAATTTCTCCGCAAGGCAGGCGGTAGAGGATGACAATCTCAATTTGATGTGCGTGGGCGGGCGCATCGAGGGAGCGGAATTGGCGTGGGATTTGATTCAAACATTCCTTAAGGCAAAATTCAGCAACGCCCCGCGGCACGTGCGCCGTTTGCGGAAAATCGCCGAGCTCGAGAATCCGTGAAATAATGAGCGAAACTTTTTTCTGGAACTGCCCGCCATTTGCGTTCACTATGACAGTGCAAAACTGGAAAGGAGCTTTATGCAGGACGACAACATAGTTCAAAAATCGATCAATACCATTCGCACGTTATCAATGGATGCCGTTCAGGCAGCCAAGTCCGGTCACCCCGGCACACCCATGGCACTGGCGCCGCTGGTCTATACGATTTGGAACCGCACGATGCGCTTCGATCCCGCGGACCCCATTTGGCCAAACCGCGACCGGTTTATCCTTTCAAACGGCCACGCTTCAATGTTGGTCTGGTCCATTCTCCATCTGACGGGTGTGCAGGCCGTGAACGGGGAATACGAAAACGTTGGAAAACCCTCCGTCACACTGGATGACATCCGCCGGTTTCGTCAATGGGGCAGCAAGGCGCCCGGGCATCCGGAATACCATTTGGTGTCAGGAGTAGAATCCACCACTGGTCCTCTCGGGCAGGGTGTCGCCACCAGTGTCGGCATGGCAATCGCCCAAAAATGGCTCGCCAACCGTTACAACAAGCCTAATTTCGAAATTTTCGATTACAATATCTACGCCGTTTGCGGTGACGGCTGCATGATGGAAGGCGTGTCGTCCGAGGCGGCGTCGCTCGCCGGCCACCTGTGTCTCGACAACCTCTGCTGGATTTACGATAACAATCACATCACCATCGAGGGAAACACCAAGATCGCCTTCACCGAAGATATCGCCGCGCGGTTTATGGCTTATGGATGGAATGTTCTCAGGGTGGGTGACGCCAACGACATTGAGCGGATCGAAAATGCCCTCGCGATATTCCGGCAAACTAAAGGCCGGCCGACATTCATTATTTTGGACACCCATATCGGCTACGGCTCGCCGCACAGACAGGACACTGCCGAGGCGCACGGCGAACCGCTGGGCGACGAAGAAATTCGCCTCACGAAAAAAAATTATGGCTGGCCGGAGGACGCCAAGTTCCTGGTGCCCGATGGCGTTTATGACCATTTCAAGGCGGGAATCGGCAAACGAGGAAGCGAGGCACGAAAAAAATGGAATGATCTGTTTGCCGGATATCAATCTCAAAATCCCGCGCTGGCCGCTGAAATTGGCCAAATGCAAAGACGGGAACTGCCCGCAGGCTGGGACCGAAACCTTCCGGTTTTTCCGGCTGATCCAAAGGGCATGGCCGGCCGGGAAGCCTCAGGCAAAGTCCTGAACATCCTGGCGCAAAACATTCCGTGGTTCCTCGGCGGTTCGGCGGATCTGGGTCCGTCCAACAAAACGCTCCTGACATTTCCCGGAGCGGGAGATTTCCAGCCCGACAATCGCGGCGGAAAGAATCTCCACTTCGGAATTCGGGAACATTCCATGGCCGCAGTTGTTAACGGAATGTCGCTATCGAAGCTGCGCCCATATGGAGCGACCTTTTTTATTTTCAGCGACTATGCGCGCCCGGCCATTCGCCTTTCAGCGTTGATGGAATTGCCGACGCTCTTGATATTTAGCCATGATGCCATGGGAGACGGAGAGGACGGACCAACGCATCAACCGGTTGAGCATTTGGCGTCTTTGCGCGCCATTCCTGGCCTGGTGTTATTGCGACCGGGAGACGCCAACGAAGTGGTGGAAGCCTATCGCTTTATTTTGCAACTGCGACATCAACCGGCAATTATCGTGGTATCGCGC
Organism: uncultured Verrucomicrobiae bacterium; assembly: GCA_963845665.1. GTDB lineage: Bacteria > Verrucomicrobiota > Verrucomicrobiia > Limisphaerales > UBA11358 > UBA11358. The sequence goes on along the minus strand of CAWJTA010000002.1, from coordinate 2,427,579 downwards.
CAGCCGTTGCCCACGTTTGACCGGACCAAGTACGCGCCGGCCGCAGGGGTCGCGCGGGGTGCTTATATTCTGGCGGATACTCCGGGCGCAAATCCGGAGATCATTCTCATCGCTACCGGCAGCGAAGTGTCCCTGGCGGTGGATGCACACGAACAATTGGTGAGCCAGGGAATCCGTTCCCGGGTGGTTTCGATGCCTTCCTGGGACATTTTTGAGCATCAGCCCCGCGAATACAGGGAGAGTGTGCTGCCGGCCAGTGTAACGGCTCGAGTTGCGGTGGAACAGGCCGCAACTTTCGGCTGGGAACGATATGTCGGCAGCGCGGGCCGTGTCATCGGCATGGGAACATTTGGCGCATCGGCGCCGCTAAAGGAACTTCAAAGGAAATATGGTTTTGAGCCCGGCAATGTCATCGAAATTTGCAAATCATTGCTGGCCGAACAGAAAAGCTTAAAGAAATGAAAATCAGTCCCCTCGCCGGAAAATTGCCGGAGCCGTCCGCATTGGTTGATGTGCCCAAACTCATCGCCGCCTATTATACCGAAGCGCCCGACCCGTCGGTAGCGGCACAGCGGGTGTCTTTTGGCACGTCGGGGCATCGCGGGTCCTCGTTTGATCGCGCGTTCAATGAAGATCATATCCTTGCCATCAGCCAGGCCATTTGCCTGTACCGTAAACAGGAACAGATTGACGGCCCGCTGTTTCTTGGCATGGACACCCACGCGCTCTCTGAACCAGCTTTGAGAACCGCGCTGGAGGTGCTGGCCGCCAATGGAGCGACGGTCATGCTGGCACAAGGCGATGATTACACACCCACGCCGGCCATCTCGCACGCCATTCTCACCTACAACCGGGGACGCAAAGGCGGCCTCGCCGATGGAATCGTCATTACGCCGTCGCATAATCCGCCGTTCGATGGCGGCTTCAAGTATAACCCGCCGAACGGCGGGCCGGCGGATACTGGAGTGACGGGCCGGATCGAGAAGAAAGCGAATGAATTGCTTCAGGGCTCACTCAAGGAAGTCAAACGAATCCCGTTTGAAAAAGCGTTGCAGGCGGATACGACTCATCGGCACGACTACGTGACAGCCTATGTGAATGATCTTGGCAATATCGTGAATATGGAGGCCATTCGCAGTTCGAAAATCCGGCTGGGCGTGGACCCGCTTGGCGGCGCGGGAGTCCATTATTGGGGCCGGATTGCCAGTCAATACAAACTGGACCTGTCCGTAGTGAGTGAAATCGTTGATCCGACTTTCCGATTCATGACCCTGGATTGGGACGGCCAAATCCGGATGGACCCGTCTTCGTCTTATGCGATGCAACGGCTGATTGGCTTGAAAGACCGTTTTGATGTCGCTTTTGCCTGTGACACGGACCACGACCGGCATGGGATTGTCACCCGGAGCAGCGGCTTGATGCCGCCCAATCATTATCTTTCAGTCTGCATTTTTTACCTTTTTCAAAACCGCGCCAATTGGCGCCAGGAAACAGCCGTGGGCAAAACCCTTGTCAGCAGCGGGATGATCGATCGTATTGTGGCTAAAGTGGGCCGGAAGCTCAACGAAGTGCCGGTGGGTTTTAAATGGTTTGTGGATGGATTGCTGAATGGGTCGCTTGGTTTTGTCGGTGAGGAAAGCGCCGGCGCATCGTTTCTCCGTCACGATGGCAGCGTATGGACGACTGACAAGGATGGCCTGGCGCCCGCGCTATTGTCGGCGGAAATCACGGCGCGCATCGGGCGCGACCCCGGAGACATTTACGGCGATCTCACACGGGAATTAGGCGAGCCTGTTTATGACCGGCTGGAAGCCCCGGCGACGATGAAGCAAAAAGAAGTCCTTAAGAATCTTTCACCCCAACAAGTTCGGCAAACAGATCTGGCCGGCGAAAAGATTCAGTCCATCCTCACGCGCGCTCCCGGCAACAACGCCCCCATCGGCGGCGTCAAAGTGGTCACAGAAAACGGATGGTTTGCCGCCCGGCCATCGGGAACCGAGGACATATACAAGATTTACACAGAAAGCTTTCGCGGGACGGAACACTTGCGGCGCATTCAGGAAGAAGCTCAGCGAATTGTTGACGCCGCGATTGCAACAGCCACCAGTTAAACGAAACCAACATCACAAAAAGGAGTGTTATGAATGGAGAAATGCATCTTGAAAAAGCCCGGTCCTGCGGCCTGCCCGTTGAAATTCCCGGGATGGATTCCCTGGTCGAACTGGCGCTGGACATGCGGTGGTCATGGAACCATCTGGCCGATGAGGTTTGGCAACGGCTCGACGCCAGGCTATGGGAACTGACTCATAATCCGTGGGTTATCGTGCAAACAGTGTCGCGCGACCAACTCCAAAAAACGCTGACCGACGCGACCTTTCGCAAAAAGCTCGATCATCTCATCAGCGTGAAGAAAAAGGAGACAGAGGCCAAAACATGGTTTCAAGAGTCGCATTCGAAATCTCCACTGGCTTGCGTGGCTTACTTCAGCATGGAATTCATGTTGAGCGAAGCGCTGCCGATATATTCCGGAGGACTCGGCAATGTGGCCGGCGACCAGCTAAAGGCAGCGAGCGACCTGGGCGTGCCTGTAATCGGCGTGGGTTTGCTGTATCAGCAGGGTTATTTTCGCCAATTGATCACGAAGGATGGACGACAAGAGGCGCTGTACCCCTATAACGATCCAGGTCAATTGCCGATCACACCATTGCGCGAATCCAACGGCGAGTGGCTGCGAATAGAAATCAAGTTGCCCGGTTTCTCGGTGTGGCTGCGGGCATGGCAGGTCCAGGTTGGCCGCACAAAGCTTTACCTGTTGGACACCAATGACGCGGCAAATTTCCCCGCCCATCGCGGCATCACCAGCGAACTTTACGGCGGCGGCTCGGAACTGCGTTTCAAGCAGGAACTGGTTCTGGGCATCGGCGGCTGGAGGCTTCTTAAGGCATTGGGCATTCGACCCGAAGTTTGTCACCTGAACGAAGGACATGCGGCTTTTGCGGTGTTGGAACGGGCCAAAGACTTCATGGAACAATCCGGTCAGCCATTCGATGTTGCGCTCAACGTCACTCGCGTCGGCAATCTGTTCACAACACACACGGCGGTGCCCGCGGGATTTGACCGGTTCGCGCCGGATCTGGTCGAATATTTCCTTGGCCATTACGCGCCGCAACTCGGCATTTCGATGCAAAAATTATTGGCTTTGGGCCGGCTAAATCCGGACGATTCCTCCGAGTCGTTTAACATGGCTTATCTGGCCGTCCACGGCAGCGGGGCCATTAACGGTGTCAGCCGCCTGCACGGCCAGGAGAGCCGGCACATTTTCAGCTCATTATTCCCGCGCTGGCCGAAGGACGAAGTGCCCGTCAGGTATATCACCAATGGTGTTCACGTACCCAGTTGGATCTCCTCGGCATCCGACGAGCTTTGGACGAAGGCCGGTGGGGAAGGCTGCTGGCTTGGGAAGATGGATACGTTGGAAAAGGGCATTCGCCGTGTGCCTGACAAAGATCTCTGGCAAATGCGGACGACAAGTCGGAAGCTGCTCATCGAATACGCGCGGAAGCGCTATGCGAGGGAATTAGGTGTCAGCGGCGCGCCAGGGGAAGCAGTGGAAGCCGTTAGACATCTTTTCGACCCCAATGCCTTGACGCTGGGGTTCGCCCGTCGCTTCGCCACCTATAAGCGCCCTAATTTACTTCTGCACGACCGAGAGCGCCTCACACGGTTGCTGACAAACGCACAACGACCCGTGCAACTGATTATCGCCGGCAAGGCGCATCCCGCCGATGGGCCCGGCCAGGATATGATCGCGGAATGGATCCATTTCGTACGCCAACCGGCCATCCGCAGCCGTGTAGTGTTTTTGAGCGATTACGACATGCTCCTGACCGAGCACCTGGTACAGGGGGTGGATGTCTGGCTGAATAATCCGCGCCGCCCATGGGAAGCCAGTGGCACCAGCGGTATGAAGGTGCTGGTGAATGGCGGCATTAATTTGTCCGAACTGGACGGTTGGTGGGCGGAAGCATACACGCCGGAGGTAGGCTGGGCTTTGGGCGATGGGAGGGAACATGGCGAGGACCCAGCCTGGGACGCCGCGGAGGCCAACCACCTTTACGAGTTGCTCGAACAACAGGTGGTGCCCGAGTTTTACACACGCGATCAGGCCGGCATTCCATTGGCCTGGGTCGCACGCATGCGTGAAAGCATGGCGCGCCTGACCGCGCAGTTTTCGGCCAACCGCACCGTGCGCGAATACACGGAGCAATGTTATCTGCCCGCAGCATCTGCCATCAAGGAGCGGGTAGCGGACAAAGGCTCTTTCGGAGTTCGGGTCCTGGATTGGCGGCAGACTCTCGAACAAAAATGGGGCGGCGTTCGCTTTGGCGACGTGAAGATTCAACCGGACGGACAGAATTACGATTTTGAGGTCCAGGTGTATTTCGGCGAGGTAAATCCGGATGAGGTTCGGCTCGAGCTTTTCGCCGATGCCAATCATGCGGCACTTACGCGGCAGGAGATGAAGCGTGGACAACGGCTTGGAAAGCCGGGTGATGGCAACGGTTTCATTTATCGCGCCAGCGTGCCTGCAAGCAGGGCTGCCACAGATTATACTGCTCGCGTGGTCCCGTATTTTCCGAAGGCCTCGGTTCCCCTGGAAGAGGCCCAAATTCTTTGGCAAAAGTAAGAAGCGAAACTTTAAAAATTATCAACATCGATAACCGCTTTTGCGAAAGCCTGGGGAGCTTCCTGAGGCAGGTTATGCCCGACACCGCCCTCGATGGTACGGTGCTCATATTTTCCCTGGAACTTTTTGGCATAGGCGCTGGCCGGCGGGTGCGGCGCGCCGTTGGCATCGCCTTCGAGAGTGATGGCAGGTACGGTAATGGCGGGAGCGAGTGCCAGGCGCTTTTCCAGGTCGTTATATTTCGCCTCGCCTTTCGCGAGGCCGAGCCGCCAGCGATAATTATGAATGACGATGCTGACGTGATCCGGATTGTCAAAGGATGCTGCAGTGCGGTCGAACGTCGCGTCATCGAAGTTCCATTTTGGCGACGCCTGATGCCAAATTAGCTTTGCAAAGTCGTGCAGATATTTTTCGTATCCGGCGCGGCCGCGCTCCGTGGCAAAATAATATTGGTACCACCATTCGAATTCAGCCTGGGGTGGCAATGGCAGTTTATTGGCCTGGGGGCTGCCGATCAGATAACCACTAACCGAGACAATAGCCTTGCAGCGCTGCGGCCAAAGCACGGCCATGATGTCGGCTGTCCGCGCTCCCCAATCGAAACCGGCGATGGTGGCTTTCTCAATGTTGAGAGCGTTCATGAGGTCGAGGATATCGACAGCCACGACTGATTGCTGGCCGTTCCGGACCGTTGTACTCGAACGAAAGCGCGTTGAGCCATAGCCGCGCAGGTACGGCACGATCACACGATAACCTGCCGCCGCCAGCAAAGGAGTAACGTCCACAAAGCTGTATATATCGTAAGGCCAGCCATGCAGCAGCACAGCCACCGGACCGTCACTGGGCCCGGCTTCAGCATAACCCACGTTCAGAAGACCGGCATCCATCTGTTTGAGTGAAGCGAAATCACTACTCGTCCCGGACTTCAGCGCGGACGAGCCTGGCGGACCTGATCCGCTGGACGGTTCGTCTGCAAAAGCCGTCTTAACGAACTGAGTCGCAGCAACGGTCAGGGCCGCGCTGCATAAAAAGCGACGGCGATTATAAGCGATCTTTTCAGGCTTCCCGGCTGTTTTTGAGACGATTGGTTTTTGCTCCGTCGTGATTTGTCCTGCGTTTTCGGTTTTCGCGTGGTTCATAAAGACGTTTATTTAATATCGTTGGTAAGAACGATGCGATAATGCGCTTTGCCCGCACGCAGACGTTCAAATGCATCGTTAATTTTTGACAGAGGAAAATTTTCCACGATGGGAGCAAGCGAGTGACGGGCGCAGAATTCGAGCATGCGGTCGATAGCGGTGGGGTGGCCGGCAGGCGAGCCGGAAATGGATTTTTGCCCAAGAATTAAGCCGAACGCAGGCACTTCCAAGGGCTTGAGAATAGCCCCGAGAACGTGGATATGTCCTTTAGGAGCGAGGGCCTCCAGAAGTCCGGGAATATCCAAGGGCACATTAATCGTGGAAATGATAAGGTCCAGGGCCCCCGCCAGGCTTTTGAAAACTCCCTCCCGTTTGATGTTGTGCACAAAGTGCGCTCCGAGTTGACGAGCCTCTGCGTCTTTGCTGTCGCTATTGGTGAACGCATGGACTTCGCAACCCCATTTGTTCGCAAATTGCACAGCCATATGTCCGAGCCCGCCTATGCCGATAACGCCAACCCGGGACGTGGGAGAAACGTTGTATATCAGAAACGGGTTGAACACAGTCACGCCGCCACAAAACAGTGGACCGGCCTTGGCATAATCAAGCCCCTCCGGCAGCGGCCGGGTCCATGCCCATTGAACGCGCACTCGGTCCGCAAAAGCGCCGTGCCGCCCGACGATCGTACCCTGGGCGTTTGGGCACAAATTGTGATCGCCAGACAGACATTGCCGGCACGACAAGTCACTCTTTGCCCACCACCCCACCCCCACCCGCTGGCCGACTTTGAGGCCCTTGGCCTTGGCATCATCGCCCAGAGCGCTGACCGTCCCGATCGCCTCGTGCCCGGGAACTAACGGATAGGTCGTCATTCCCCATTCGTTATCGAGCATCGAGAGGTCGGAATGGCAAAGTCCGCAGTGGGTTACTTGAATTTCAACTTCTTCCGGGCCCAGCGGGCCGGGGTCAAAACTAAATGGGTTCAACGGGCCGCCCGGTTTTGAGGCGGCATAGGCTTTGAATTCTGGCATAATGTTACTTTCTCCTTTGATTTATTTGAACGCTTCCCCTTTATTTCATCAGGTTGCCGATTCGATTTCAAAAAGTGTGTCCACAATTACCGGAGCATTAATGGGCAAGCTTTGCACTCCGTAGACCAGCCGGACGTGGCCGGTTTCCGGCCCAAAAATTTGGACAAACAAATCAGACGCACCATCTGCCACCGGCGCGTGCTCTGTAAACTGCAGGGTCGTTGCAATCAACACCGTCAGTTTGATGAGTCTTCTAACACGGTCCAGGTCGCCCAAATGTTCTTTCGCGATTGCGAGCGCATTGAGCGAAGCAATGCGCGCAGCCTCTTGCCCTTCCTTGACCGAAAGATTTTCGCCCAGCCTGCCCGATATGACGAGCTTTCGGCTGACGACCGGGAGAGTTCCGCTGAGGAAAAGCAAATTCCCGATATCGCATGACTCGATGTAGGCCCCCAAAGGCACCGGCGGCGCCGGCAGCACGATTCCAAGTTTGCCGAGGCGCGAAGTTACATTACCACTTGGCGCCGGCATGTGCTCCTCCATCAATTCGAATGTTTTCCCCGGTGACCATAGGCGCGGATTGCAGATACAAGACGGCATCCACGATTTCGGACACCTGGACCAATCGCGGAATCGGGTGGAGTTTTTTCAACATTTCATGGTCGTCACGCGAGTGCATCGGCGTATCCACTGTTCCCGGCGAAATCGTGTTCACGCGAATTCCGTCCGTGAAAAATTCCATCGCCAGCGCGCGGCTAAACGCCGGAATAGTGGACTTGGTGACGACCTGCAGCGAGATGTGTGCGCCGGCCAGCGGCTGGTCCACCAATACCGTCCCGATGCTCACGATATGGCCCGACTTTTGCGCGCGCATTTGCGCCACGGCCTGCTGCGTCACGAAAAAATACCCGGCTACATTGGTATGAATCATCTTTTCAAAGTCTTCCGGGGTGTATTCCGTGAACGGCTTTGGGATATAGACGCCCGCGCAATTGACGAGAAGATCAACCCGGCCAAAATTCTTTACGGCCGCATCCACTACTTTTACCGCTGTCTCCTTTGCACCGATATCGCCCTCCTCAAAGACAAGGTCCGCGGAAGGTTTTAAGTCCTTTGACTTACTGATGCTCAGCGAGTTGGCCACGACACGGTAACCGTGTTCGAGCAACGCCTTCGTTATGCCCAACCCGATGCCGCTGGAGGCGCCCGTGACAACTGCGACTGGCCTCGTGTTCGTTTTCCCGTTCGCCTCTTTTTCGCGTACCGAACGATCGGGATTAGAGATGACAGCCGTATTCATTTGTGAACTCCTTTGGTTTAAGTATGAGCATTTCCTTCAGTAGCGTTCTTTAGACGAACATTGGCTCAAAATGCGAAACAATCGCAACCCAGGCCGAAAAATCCGGAATAACGATTGCGCGCGGCTTCTGCAGCCGTGAGGAGTCCATGCCATGGCGCGTGAGAACAGCCGTGCTGGCGGCATGTGGTGGCGGGTTGACGTTCCACCGGTATCCCTGCTCGCGCGGCTATTTTCACGTCCACGGGGGCTCCGTAGCCGCCAAAAATTTTCACCGGCGACCATTCCGGCAACACCGGTATGGCCGGTGGCGCGTGTGACGCGAATTCCGCGTCTGCGTAAACAATTTTCCCACCCACTACAGTAAGGACCGATTCGATATCTTTGATTTGCTCCTCGGAAACGGCAAAATAATCATCCGTGAGCACGGCAAAATCGGCAAGCTGTCCGGTGGCGATGGCCCCTTTCTTTTCGCTTTCGCCCGAAAACCAACTGCTGCCCTGCGTATAAAGCCGCAACGCCTCTTCGCGGGTTAAAAGATTTTTATCGGGATACATGCGGACTCCACCAACTGTCTTGCCCGTGACCATCCAGTACAATGAAACCCACGGATTGTAACTGGCCACGCGGGTGGCATCTGTGCCCGCGCCAACGGGAATTCCCATCTCCAACATCTTGCGGATGGGCGGAGTGCGCTCGGCTGCCTTTTTACCGTAACGCTCCATAAAATATTCGCCCTGATAGGCCATGCGATGCTGAATGGCAATGCCGCCGCCCAAAGCTTTGATCCGTTCGAGGTTCCGGTCCGAAACCGTTTCGCAATGGTCGAAGAACCAGTTTAGTCCCTTGAACGGCGTATCGCGGTTGACCTCTTCGAATACATTCAAAAATCGCGTAATGCTTTCATCATAAGTCGCGTGCAAACGGAAGGGCCATTTATTGGCCGCGAGCAAAGACACGACTTCCTTCAATTCCCCTTCTAGCGGCCCAGGAAGATCCGGACGAGGTTCGAGGAAATCCTCAAAATCGGCGGCGGAAAAAACCAGCATCTCCCCTGCCCCATTACAACGGAAAAAATCGTCTCCCTTTCCAGGGCCGGTCATTTTGATCCAGCGGGCAAAGTCCTCTTTTTCCTGCTTCGGCTTTTGGGTAAACAGATTATAGGCGATGCGCAAAGTCATTTCTTCCCGTTTGTGCAGTTCCTCGATGACGGCATAATCTTCCGGATAGTTCTGGAATCCGCCGCCGGCGTCTATGATGCTGGTCAATCCAAGGCGATTTAATTCGCGCATAAAATGGCGCGTGGAATTCAACTGATGTTCCGGTGGCAGTTTGGGTCCTTTGGCCAGTGTAGCGTAAAGGATTGTCGCATTCGGACGGGCAACGAGCAGACCGGTCGGATTGCCCTGGTTGTCCCGCACGATTTCACCGCCTGGAGGATTCGGACTATCTTTTGTGTAACCGCACGCGCGAAGGGCGGCTTTATTGAGGAGAGCCCGGCAATACAAATGCAGGATAAAAACCGGGGTTTCCGGGGCAGCGGCGTTGACCTCTGCGAGCGTCGGCATTCGGCGTTCGGCGAACTGGAATTCCGTCCAGCCTCCGACGACACGCACCCATTGTCCGGGAGGGGTCCGCTGGGCCTGCTCCTTGAGCATTCGCAGCCCATCCGCAAGAGAGGGCACACCATCCCAACGCAATTCCATGTTATAGTTCAATCCTCCACGAATGACATGCAGGTGAGAATCGTTCAGCCCCGGAACGACCCGGCGCCCCTTAAGGTCAATGACTTTGGTCGCTGGTCCAGGCTGGTATTCCTCTGCGTCATCCACGCCAACGATCCGGCCATCTTTAATCGCAAGGTTACTGGCTTCGGGGTGCCTGGGGTCGAGGGTGGCGATGCGGCCATTGTGAAGAATCAGATCGGGATTGTTTGAAGATTTCATATAGTTGAAAGTATTTGGTATTTGATGTGGATCTTAATTTTGTGCGGGTTGCAGCCAATTGTTGAAAATCCGGGTCAGGAACGGCATAGCCATCCATGTCAGGCAGGCGACGACGACGACGTTGAATGCTGAATTACGAATCAAAAACGGCCAATTTTGAATGAACGGACCGATAAGCCAAAAAAGCAGGGTGGTGACGACATCCACTCCGATGTAGGTGACCAGGGCCATTTTCCATAGTGGCGGATTGGGCTGGGAAGGATTACGAAACCAGGCTTCCAGTCCGCTGAGTTTACGATATTCCGGTTCGCCTTCGGTTAGAGATTTTGCCCGCTCCTGCCACGCCTTGAACAAAAGTGATTTATAGAACTCATCGCGCTCCTGTTCGCTACGAAACGTTCGAAGAACACCGTATTCACGCGAACCCGAGCCGGGGAGCGGGACAAACATACCCGCCCCGAGCACACCGCCGTGCGCAAACGATGCCTGGATAAATTCGCGCAACGCCTCTTGAAATTCGGCTTCACATCCCGGCCTGACCCGCCGGATAACTGCGACATGGATATGTTCGTTCATGGGATTGACGTTCACGTTAAAAGAGAAATGTGAGTGTCGTTGAGAGGAAATCCATATCACTTCCACCGGCCTGATGAATATAGCTTCCAGAAAAGAAATGGACGTACGATAGACCCAGGCTCAAATGGCGCTGGACCTGCCATGCGAAATTAATGTCCGCCGCCGTGCCCAGATAGCTCGACGCTGTCTCGATCGCAGGAATGGTGATGAAACCGGATGGGGAATATATAGCATCGCTTCGCGAGTACCGCCAAAACACATCCCCGCCTCCACTTACGGACAGGGCTTGCGTCAATTGGAGGGTGAGCATTGGGTGGATGGAAATAATATTTTGGGGACTGAACAAACTGGCGTCGTTGAAATAGACGGACTTGAAAAAAAGCGGGTCAAAGGTGCCTAGCGTCCCACCATTGGGGCTGGTGTCGCCGCTTATCACGTCCGCGTTAAGGCCCAGCCTTGGTTTTAGAGCTACCGGGAAGGTGTGGCCCGTGTTAAGGCTGACCGCCCATGCAAAGATAGATTGATTTCCAAAACTCCCAACTTGCAGAGCTTCCTCGGCGTTCCAGTCCCATTCTTCCCATTTGCCGAATTGCCGCGTACCAAATGTATGCCTCGCCTCATCGGCCGTTCCGGACACGTAGGAGGCATCCTTGTTATAGATGCCGAGGTAATACAAATCCAGACCATCGGTTTGGTGCGCGTCAAACCAGTGAGTCACGTATAGGCCCCAAAATGCGGTTGATTGATCCTCTGCGCTGACCGCTCCCGCATCGTGCGCCAGATGTGTGACGAAAGCCGTCGCCTCCCAAAATGGCCGCGTATAGAGCATTTCGAGCCCATTGAAAGAGAATGGGATGTTGGGAGCATCGGGACCGGAACGAGGGTCCACAAGCCGCCCAGAACCAAAGCCCAGGGTAAAACGCCCGGCGCGCAATGCGAGCTGTTCGTCAGCGGTCAGATAGGGAACGTATTCCAAAAACGCATATTCCAAATCGATTGGACTCTGCTGAATCGGAGGTGGCGGCCGGGTCCCGCCGAACTGCAGCCCTGAAATGCCCGATGCGAAAACTCTCACCCGTTCTCCCAGATGCAAATCCGCCAGAAACACCAACCGCTGCAGCAGGTGGGAATCGGGCCCAACCCCACCGATCCCGAAATTCGGGTTATAATACCCTTCAAATCGCTCACGCACTTCACCGCCGATCGTCAAATACCACGACGGATCATTCGGCCGCAAAGGGATATATTTGATCGGGTCAAACAGGTCGGAACGATATACCGCGTTGGACAAGTAGCCGTAGTTCTCATCAAACCGTGGATACCGGTACGGTGGTGGCGGGGGAGAAATATCCTCATTCGTTGTCATGTCGTTGGCGAAAAGATTTGAAGACACGATAAACAGTATCGAAATGAGCCAGGCATACCGCATCGCTTATAGTGTCACTGAGTAAGATGGAGTCGCATCGAGCTTTTCGTCGCTCTCCCTGGTCGCCCCGTGATAGACGGCGCCCGCTTACTTTCGCCTAAAGAGGCAGATGATTTGTAGGTCGGCCCCCGGATGAAGGGGCCGGCCATTTTGATGGAAATCTGAATTCCCGAAACCGCCACGGGCACGAATTTGGTTTTCATATTCCGAGGCAGTCCTTGAAACGTTAAGCCGCCTTTTTTAGAACGACCTGCGGCTTTTGTGTGAACTGCGGGGCATGGTGCACCATCGTGTAGGCGTACTCCACTCCAACGCCGTAAGCGCCGGCCTGGAATCGGAGCAATTTCATAAGGTCATCGTAATGCTCTTTGCGGGCCCAATCGCGCTGCCATTCGAGAAGCGCACAAATCGTGGTGAGACGCACGGCACCCGCCTGGACCATCCGGGACAGCGCCGCTTCCTGTGCCGCAACCGATGTTGCCCCGCAGCAATCGTCGACAATATAAATATTGTAGCCTGCGCCGAGCATTTCGATGGTTGGCCAGGTCACACAGACCTCGGTCCAAAGTCCGGTCATAATTATATTTTTGCGGCCTGTGGCTTCAATGGCCTTGCGAAAACCCGGGTCGTCCCAGGAGTTCATGGAACTGCGTTCCACGATGGGTTGGCCGGGGAAGACGTCCAGCAGTTGCGGAAAGACGTACCCGCTAAACTGCTCTGTTTGGACGGATGTAATTACGGCAGGAACGTCGAATTCTTTTGCGACTTTCGCCAGGAGCGTCACATTGTTTATCAGGGTGGCGCGATCTGCGTTGGCTACGCCAAAGAGCATTTGCGGTTGGTGATCGATGAATACAATTGCGCTGTCCTGCGGCGTATAGAGTTTGTTGTAATTTGGCATATGCGTTCTTTGTTTTGTTGGTTTTGTACTCGTGTAGATTGGTGTAGGATTTCCCTTTCTTCGATTTCAGCCTGAAAAATTGGCGCTCTATGCGGCCTTCCTCATAGCGAATAGGTCCATAAGAGCCTTGGCCGCCCCAGCCGATGAGGCCGGATTCTGTCCTGTGATGAGGCGGCCATCCGCGATGACAAACGGCTCCCAATTTGCCGCCTTTTCGTAGAGACCGCCGAGCCTTTTGAGTTCGTCTTCCACCAGGAAAGGCACGATTTTAGTGAGTTGGACGGCTTCTTCTTCGTCGTTGGTAAAGCCGGTAACCCGCTTGCCCTTGACAATCGGAGCGCCCTGATACGTGACGTGGCGCAACACGCCCGGAGCATGACAGACGGCGGCGACGGGCTTGCCGGAATTGTAGAATGATTCAATCAAGGCGATTGAATCGGGGTCCTCAGCGAGGTCCCACATCGGGCCGTGGCCGCCGGGGTAGAACACGGTGCTGAAGCCCCCCGAATCCATTTGAGAGAGCTTGAGCGTCCGGGCCAGCACTTCCTGTGCGTCCGCGTCCTGTTTAAACCGAGCCATCGCGGCAGTCTGGTTCTCCGGCAAATCACTCTTGGGATCGATCGGCGGTTGTCCTCCCTTCGGCGAAGCCAGCGTTACCTCAGCGCCTGCATCCTGGAATACGTAGTAAGGCGCCGCAAATTCTTCCAGCCAGAAGCCCGTTTTGCGGCCGGTGTTGCCCAATTTATCGTGTGATGTCAGCACCATAAGAATTCTCATAGTTCGTTCTCCTTTATTTTAACCAACACATCCTGCTGGCTAAACAACAGCGAGAATTCCGCCCGGAATGGCCACACGAACTTGAAGCATTTTGCGCATTCGGGAGTTCATCACCCATGGCGACTGGTGATCAAAGGTGTTTGGCCCGGGCCATTTACATATAATTTTCTTCCTTCATTATCGGAGCCGCCTCGTTATTTTTTTTACGGGCTGTCAAACAACCGTAAATTGCCAGTCCGGCGACGGACCAAAATATTTGCGCAAATCGGATAGCCAATCCATAGACCATGCCCGGCAACGCGGCATAACCGACAGCCCTGAAAACGATAATTCGGGTGCCTTCCAATGAACCCATGTTTAACGGAACAGCAAATGTCAGGAGATCGAACCACATCCCAAGAAACCAGATGGCCGCGACTATCGCCAGCGATGGTCCCAATCCGACTGAACGAAGGAAAAGCCATGTCTGGAAAAAACCAGTGCAATAGCCAAGGAGATGCCAGCTGATCGCCAGCCACATATTTCCCGACTCCTGTGCATAGAACTCACGCAATGCATGATCCACGCGGCTGGTTTTTTCCGCCACATCCTGTAGCGTCGAATTGCCCGGACGGCGCGCCGCCATCCAACGAATCAGGCCGCCCAGTTTTCCGTATTTTTGCAGTAGAAAGAAGACCAGCATTCCGGTGGCCAGCAACGAGATGCTCAGGAGCATGGAGACCCATACCGAGGTCTGCAGATGTACGCGCCCGGCCAGAAACACTGACCCTGTCAGAACAAACAAGACCTGGGCAAAAGAGAAACAGAATTTTTCGATTAGAACGCCGCTCGCTGCCTTTGGCCCGGAATGATACGTTGCCAGTAAATCGATTTTCGTGGCTTCACCGCCCAGGGCGGCGGTCGGTGTCAGGTAATTAATGGCATATCCTGCCATCCGTATCTGATACAATTGCCACCAGGAAAGGGACCGATACGGTTGGGCCAGACAGTAGCGCCAGCCCACGGTATGAATCATCTCGGCGACACCCTCTCCAAGAATGAACGGAAACAGCGCCCACCCCAACAAACGCAACTCGCGCCACAGTTCTCCGACCCCAATATGGACAAGCAAAACGCCCAGGAACAAAAAGCCGGCCAAAAAAAGAAAAACATTTAACTTTTTCATCCCCTTGCCGGCCCCTGATCTCAATTATTTAACTATTTATCTAGTTCCTGAATTTCCTCGACGCGAGATTCATTTGGCATGAATCATCAATTTTAGTATTCGGTAAAGTTATGTTCGCTGTCAGCGTGGGCGGATACCTTGCGCTGCGCAAAATTCAACACCCACGATGCAATTGCCGAAGTGTTCAGCGGCATGGGCAGGCGGCGCACCATCGAGGAGATGCTGTAAAACTCACGATGGATCTTTTGCACATCATTTTCCAATTCCTGCGGCGTGCAAAAGAGGGGCTTGATATGGCACGGCTGCCCCGGCCAGCGCCCGATGCCTTCCTCATCAATAATCCGCTCCTGCTGGCGCATTCGATCGTAAAAGGTCGTACCGCGATCGGGAGTCAGCAGGTTGAAATACGCAACGGGTACTTTTTCGTCCTCGAGAAAACGCAGCGTATTGGTAAAGACCTCGCGCGTTTCGGTGTCCCAGCCAAAGATAAAATTCAGGGAGAAGCTGATGCCGCGCTTGCGGAAATCGGCCAGGACGGCGTGATAGCGTTCGATTTTGTTCTGACCCTTGTGCATACTGGCGATGGTCTGGCCGTCAATGCTTTCCATGCCGATGTTGACATGGAGCAGGCCACTGCGCTGCGCGAGGTCGAGGAATTCCTTGTCGTAACAAAGGTTCATGGACCACAGCGTGGACCAGCGCAGCTTGAGAGGAATGATGGCTTCCATGAGTTCCATCGCGTGCTTTCGTTTGATTCCGAAATTACTCTCCGCAAAGAAAATGTTCCGCGAGGGAATTCTTTTAAGTTCCTCCACGACATCGGCCACTGGCCGGACGCGAAAACCGCCCCCGAGGTAAAGCCGTTCCGAGCAAAATTCGCACGCCAATGGGCAACCGCGTGTGGCTTGAACAGCAAATGTCTTCATGAGGCCATACGGTCGGAGATCCATTAGGTCGTAACGCGGAAACGGAAAATTGCTCAGGTCCTTGAGCTGTGGCGCGTGGTAAAGGGGTTTGAGGCGGCCGGCAGCAGCGTCCTCGAGCATGGGCTTCCAGAGGGCTTCGGCCTCGCCCACGCCCACGGCGTCGCAATGTTCTTGCGCTTCCTGCGCGTAAAAAAAGACGTGCGGGCCGCCGAGAATCACTTTGCGACCGCGTTTGCGAAATTCGCGGGCCAGGTCATAGGCGCGGTAGGAACTGAGCGTCCAGGTAGTGATGGCGACGACATCAGCCGGGGTGTCAAGGTCCACCGGTTGCACCATTTCATCCACAATCTGCGCGTCCCAGCCTTCCGGCGTGAGGGCGGCAAGGTAGGGCAAAACGAGTGGAACCAATTGCCGATGGCGGGTCTGCACAGGAGAACGATCATTGGCCGAGCGATAGAACGATGGTTGAATAATTAATAGTTTGGATTTCATTTCAATGCCTTCCGGCCCAAAGCAGAGAAGATTTTCCTCATATTCCCGAAGAAGCTCCCGCCCCTGACCCGAAAAATAAATTTTACCCTTGGCGTCCCATAAGATCCGAGGCAACAGCTGCCTCATTTAATCAGGCGAGATTTCGGCAGGAAAAGGCCAACGGCAGAAAAAAAATTACCAGCCAATACCGCGGCGCGGTCCTGGCTGGTTTTCGAAAAGCGTTTTTGATACGGCGGTTAACGGCGTTGATTGCGATCGGATAAGTTCTGCAATTTGTTCCAGTTGAAACCACGCAAAGAGGCAGGCCGAATAGTTCGGGTGAGCGCCCTTTTATTGAGACTGGGAAACTTTCGGAATTTATAATGACAACCGGGACGGCGCGCGTTGATGGGCTCATTGGCCAGATAGCGTCGCACGTCCATTGCCAATTCGTTTGCAGTGGGGTAACGTTGCGCGCGATTTTTCTCCAGCGCCTTCATGACAATCCAATCCAAATCGCCACGAACGTCACGGATAAGCCTGGAAGGTCCGGCATGCTGAAGTTGCGCGATATTCTTCAGGTCCTCGCGAGACATTGCACTCAATCGAGCAGATGGCGGAGTCAGGTCTTCCCTGGTAATGACCCGCCGAATTTCATCGAGGCCCGCCCTTAAGAGCCTTTCATATTCAAAGGGCGTTGTCCCGGTGAGCAGTTCATAGAGCAGCACTCCCAGGCTATAAACATCCGCCCTGGTATCAATGTCCGTATGGGCACAGGTGGCCTGCTCCGGGCTCATGTAAGCCGGGGTGCCAACGAGCATTCCGTTTGAGGCGGAGCAAGTCTCACCGGGCAATCTATGATTGGCGGTGGACGTGGCGACACCAAAATCGATCACTTTCGGAAACGGTCTTCCATTGGCGGCCTCGGCAACCAAAATATTGGATGGCTTGATATCGCGATGAATGACGCCTTTTTGGTGAGCATGCTCGATCGCATCGCAAACCGTGATAAAAAGAGCCAGACGGGTAGACGTGCACAGACATTTGAGACGGCAATATTCCGTGATCTTGACGCCGCGTATAAATTCCATGACAAAAAACGGCCTTCCGGCAGGGGTGGCGCCCGCGTCAAAAACATTAACGATATTGGGATGGTCCATCAAGGCCAGAACCTCTCGCTCGGCCTCAAATCGGGCGATGACGGACCTCAAGTGCATGCCCGGCTTGACCGCCTTTAGGGCAAACTTCCGGCGCTCGGGCTCTTCCTGTTGCGCCAGGAAAACGATTCCGCAGCCGCCCTCGCCGATTTGTCGCAGCAGCTTGTAGTGTCCAATCAGGTCCCCTGGCTTTTCCACATCAAGCGTAGCCTGCATCCGTTCGCCAACACATTTGCTGGGAGGGTCCTCCAAAAAGGCGCCCGTCCGGTCATACACCTTGAAGAGCCGATCGACCCGCCGACGCAGGTCTTCGTCATTTCCGCAAGCACGGGCGAGAAACTTACGACGGTCTTCAAGCGGAAGGGAAAAACCTTCCGTAAAAACCAGCATATCACGACTTGACTCAGTGTTCATGGGGACAAAGACAATGATTCATTGACACTGGAAATGGCAACGCGCGTCATTCGCTCTCAATTTCATTCAAAAGCCAGGCGCGGGAAAAAGCCCAATAATTTTTCGCGGTTGAAACTGAAATGCCCATCAGCCTGGCGACTTCTTCATTTGTCATGCCGACGAAATATCGAAGCTTTACCAACTCGGCCTGAACGGGATGCTTCAAAGACAGTTTGTCCAACGCGTCATGCAGGACCAACAACTGATAATCCTTTTCGGGCGCGACCGGTTCGAATTTGTCCAAATCGACCCGCTGAAAACCGGCGCCATGCCGTTTGGTCTGCCTGCGACGCGCGCGGTCGATCAGGATCCGGCGCATCGCCTCGGCGGCAGTACGAAAGAAATGTGCGCGGTCATTAAAATTATTCGATTCGCTGCCAACCAACCGCATCCACGCTTCATGAACCAATGCGGTCGGCTGAAGCGTCTGGCCGGGAGCTTCATTAGCCAGTTTGAACGCGGCCATCCGTCGCAGCTCATCGTAAACCAGAACAAGCAATTCTTCCGCGGCTTTGCGATCGCCGCGCTCCATCCCCGCCAACATGACAGTTGCATCACTCACTATGGATTCGACCTTTAAACGACAAGAAAGTAGCTGATTCCATCACGCAAACTTTAATCAGGAACCTCTATTATCGTTCTTCAAGCCTGATGACCGCTGAAGGTCAGGTGAAGACTCCTTTTTCTCTTGTGCGAAGATGACACACCTTCTGAGATTAATCAATTGATGGCTTTTCCCTGATGTCGCTGAAACCCGGGTTCAGCAGGGCAATACTCGAAAAAGTTTTAACGAAATCTTAAACCACCTTATCACAGCAGGATCTGCCTCACTGATTGTTCGCCTTGTCTTATCCATTTAATCGTAAAAACCCTGGTTATCCTTCCTGACACTGACTTTTCCGGCATAGTGCCGAGAGATGAAGATGAAATAGATCATTGCCAGAAGAGCGCCAATGGGCCACCAAACAAAAGCGAACAGGAGAGAATTTGGATGCGCCGCAACGTCGTGAGCGGTCAAAGAATTTTCAGGCGCCAGGGTAGAATAGAGCATGATGGGGAAGAGCGCGGCGGCGCCTGTCCCAAAAACACCGGCCAAAAAACCGTTCGACCCGCGGAAAGCCCGTTTCTCATTCCCGGAAGCGAGGCCCGAAATCAGCGCGAAGGCCGAAATAATAATGACAAGGCAACCCAGCCAGCAAAGGGGGCGCCGAACCGAGTCTTGAAACATAGCCGGCCGGACTTTCCACGATAGAATGGAAATAATGATAAAAAGCGGTACGACTGCGACCCAGAGACGCTTCGCGCACCGGGCACTCCGGTCATGCACCGGGCCTTCCGTTTTCAGGGTGAGAAAGGTCGCACCGTGGGCTGCGAGGAGAACGGCCACAAAAATGGCGACAGACACCGTGTACCAATCCAGCAATCCCACGTTGCCGTATGGCATGAAATCTGTGAAAAAGGCCATTGAGAAATCCCCATTGGCATCGAGCGGAACACCCCGTTCCAGGTTGCCCGCCGCGGCGCCAAAAAGAATTGCCAGTAGAAAATTGGAAAATGTGAATACAGTGTCCCAGAAACTCTGCCAAAGGCGGTCGTTAATATGCCCGGAAACTTCGATTGAGATGCCTCGTAAAATGAGTCCCCACAAAATCAGCATAAGAGCGAGATAATAGCCCGAGAATCCCGAAGCCAGGAGCCGTGGAAATACTGCGGCCAATGTGCCGCCAAAACCGATAAGCCAAACTTCGTGCCACATCCAAAGCGGACCAATGGCTGCGATAACCTGCCGCCGTTCCAATGGCGTTTTAGCAACCTGCCAGGAGAGCATTCCAGCGCCGAAATTACGTCCATCCAGGACCATGTAAACTATGATCATGAAACTGATGATTCCGAACCAGGCCGCGATCATGGGACATTCTCCTTTCGTTGGGGAACCGGAATTTCCCGGTCCGGCCCGAGCTTAATCTGGCGGCCCACCAGAAAAAGAAAAAGCAGGCCGAGCACAAAATAAAGACCAGTGAAACCAATGAGAGTGAAAATAGTGTCTCCGCTGGTTACCATCCGGCTATAACCGTCATTCGTGCGAAAGAGCCCATAGACCAGCCATGGTTGGCGACCTAATTCTGCTGTCATCCAGCCGAGAATATTGGCGATGTACGGAAATGGGAATGCCAGCATCAACACCCAAAGCAACAACGGGGTTGATTCAAGGCCGCCGCGCCAATGCTGAAAAGCGGCAATGCCCATGACTAGAATGAACAGGGTGCCCAGTGTGATCATGAGATGGAACGCATAGTATAACAATTCAATGTTGTCGGGCCATGTGTCTTCGGGAAATTCGTCCAGTCCCCGCACAAAACTTCCGAAATGGCCATAAGCCAGAAAGCTGAGCGCGCCGGGAACCTCAATCGGATTGTCGAGCCGCTTCGCCGGTATATTTGGCTGACCAATGACAGCCACGCCCGCCTCGGCGCCGCCCTGAAATTTGCCTTCCATCGCCGCGAGAGTCACCGGTTGATGACGGCCAACCATTTTCGCCTGCTGATCACCTGTTGGAAAAGCAACCAAAAGAGCAGCGATCAGTCCCATGGTTGTACCCGCGTTCAGATAAAGCCGGGCCTGAGTTGGATGAAGTCCACGCAAAGTATAGAACGCGCCCATGGCGGCAATCACAAATGAACCTGTCACCAGCGCGGCCATTTGATTATGGGAGAATTGAACCCACATCCAGGGGTTGAACAAGAAGGCGCTAAAACTCTGGATGCCAAGTGTGCCATCGGCTTCAATCTGATAGCCCGCCGGATGTTGCATAAAAGCATTTGTGGTCAGGATGAAATAGCCGGAAATCCAGCTTCCCAATGCCACAGCCACCGCCGTCAGAAAGTGCAGGCGTGGCCCCAACCGCTTCTCACCCCATATGAGTGCCCCTACAAATGCGCTTTCCAAAAAGAACGCGAACATCCCCTCCATCGCTAAAGTCTGTCCAATGACACCACCGGAATATTTGGTGAAAGCCGCCCAATTTGTGCCAAATTGAAACTCCATCGGCACACCCGTGACGACACCGACGGCAAAATTCAAACCAAAAATCTTTGCCCAGAATCGGGCCGCCTGATTGTACTTTTCTTCACCCGTCTGCAGGGCACGCCACTTCCAATACACCAGGAACCACGTTAAACCCATGGTCAACTGCGGGAACAGATAGTGATACGAAAGTGTGAAGCCGAACTGCAACCGGCTCCAAAAAGCTGCATCTGACAGGTTTGAACTCATGGCTTTACATTCGATGGCAGAATTTATTTATCACAGTACTAGCGAAACAGGTTGCCGACAGCCAGATCTATCACCTCATCGGCACGCCCATTGAGTACAGCTTTGAGCGCCCAAAGGTTGAAGCCAACGGCCTCATCCAATGTAATGGTGGGTGGCATGGAAAGCTCACTCGGGCTGACCACTGCATCTATGAGCGCCGGGCCTTTATGCTCGAACGCCGACGTGACGGCTTCCCTCAACTCAGCCGGGTCTTCCACTCGCACACCAAAAATGCCAATCGATTTCGCCATCTCGGCAAAATCCGGGTTCACCAATTTTGTTCCCTCTCCCAGGATGCCTGCCGCTTTCATTTCCAGCTCGACGAAACTAAGAACGCTGTTGCTGTAAACAACGATTTTGACGGGCAGATTGTGTTGCCGAAGCGAAAGCAGGTCACCCATCAACATCGATATGCCCCCGTCCCCGGAAAAAGTTACCACCTGGCGTCCGGGAAAAGCGCATTGTGCGCCTATGGCTTGAGGCATTGCATTGGCCATTGAGCCGTGATTGAAGGAGCCAACCAAACGCCGCTTTCCATTCATGGTCAAATACCGCGCGGCCCAAACGGTTGGCGTGCCTACATCGCAACTAAAAATTGTATCGTCAGCGGCAAGTTCATCGACCGTCCTGGCTACGAATTGTGGATGCAAGGGTTTATGGCCGGGTCGCCCTGTGGCCAGTTCGTCGAGGCCCTTGCGAACTTCAACATAATGCCGCGTGTATTTCTTGAGATGAGTGCTGTCGCTCTTTTGGTCCAGGAGCGGCAACAAAGCGCTGAGCGTTGCCTTGACATCTCCCACCAGTCCCAGGTCGAGCCGGGTCCGGCGGCCCAGGTGCTCGCCCCGCAGGTCCACCTGGATTACCTTGGCCTTTTCCGGATAAAACTGAGTATAGGGGAAGTCAGTACCGAGCATCAAAAAAGTATCCGCTTCCTTAATCGCATGGTAACCCGAGGAAAAGCCAATCAAGCCCGTCAAGCCCACATCATAAGGATTGTCGAATTGGATATGTTCCCGGCCGCGTAACGCCGAGACAATCGGCGACTGCAGCTTTCCGGCGGCCGCCATCAATTCAGAATGCGCTCCGGCGCAGCCTGCGCCACCCAGAATAGTCACAGCATTCCCTTGATTGAGCATGGACGCAAGCCGCCCGAGTTCATCTTTCGATGGAACGAGCACCGGATTGGTTCGTTTCAGGCTGCCGCTGGGAGGACGGTACTGGGCGTGCCTTAGCGCGACGTCTCCCGGAATAGCGACGACCGTGACTCCCTTTTTTGAAAGCGCCGTTTGAATAGCAGTTTCCAGCACGCGCGGGACCTGAGTGGTTTGTGAAATCAGCTCACAATAGTCACTGCAATCCTGGAAAAGCTGGTCAGGATGTGTCTCTTGAAAATAACTGCTGCCGATCTGCTCGCTGGGGATGTGCGCGGCTATCGCGAGGACGGGAACGCGGCTGCGGTGGCAATCATAAAGTCCGTTGATCAGATGCATGTTACCCGGGCCGCAGCTTCCGGCGCAGACCGCCAGTTCTCCTGTCACATGGGCCTCCGCTCCAGCCGCAAACGCGGCTGTTTCTTCGTGACGCACGCCAATCCACTGGATGGCTTTGCTTTTGCGGATTCCCTCCAACAGTCCATTCAACGAGTCTCCCACGATTCCGTAGATCCGTTTCACACCGGCAACGATCAATGTTTCGATTATAATTTCAGCGACACGTTTTTGAGCCATATGCTTTATTGGTCATGCGTTCATGTCCGTTTACGCCGCCTTCAGATAGTTTGACGACGCGGCAGTTGTTTCTTTCGGCGTATTGGATTTTATGATGAGCCGCGAACCACCCTGGTTGGTCAAAAAGGACCAGGCCCACTGGAAGAAGACGCCTATGCGCATGCTGAATTGGGCAAGGAAACTAATATGCACCAGCGCCCACACAAGCCAGGCAAAGAATCCGCTCATGGAGAACTTGCCGCTCTGCAAAATCGCATAGCCCTTCGCAACGACGGCCAGGTTCCCTTTATCGAAATAGCGGAATGAACTTTTAGGCGGGGCGCCGACGATACGCCGGTGAATCGCCGCGCCGGCATAACGTCCCTGTTGAATGGCGACCTGCGCCACACCCGGTAACGACTTGCCATCCTGTTCAAGCGACGCGGTATCGCCAATGACAAAAATCTCCGGATAGCCAGGCACCGTCAGATCATGCTGAATCTTCACCCGTCCGGTTCGGTCGGTTTCCACATCGAGCCATTTGCCAGCCGGTGATGGTGCCACACCAGCGGTCCAAATCACCATTTCGCTGGATATGCGTTCGCCAGCCACAATGACACCGTCTTCGTCAATCCGGTCTACGCCCTGGCCCAGTCGAACTTCCACGCCCAAACGTTCGAGTTTCTTTTTCGTTGCTTCGGAGAGTTTATTCGAAAAAGAGCCCAATACCCGTGGCGCCATGTCAACCAGCACTATCCGGGTATTTGCGGGATCGACTCTCCGAAAATCCGACTTAAGCGTCCTGCGTAATAAAACAGCCAAAGCTCCTGCCAATTCCACACCCGTGGGACCGGCGCCTACAAGCACAAACGTGAGCAGCGCCTTATGACGGGCCGGGTCCTCTTCCGCTTCCGCCTGCTCGAATGCCGATAAGATTTTATTTCGGATGGCTAGCGCATCCGAAAGACTCTTGAGACCCGGGGCAAATTTTTCGTATTCGTCGTGTCCAAAATAACTGTGCCGTACCCCGGTTGCTAAAATCAGGTAATCGTATGACAGGTATACTGCTTCCCGGTCCGCCGTGTTTAATCGGATCCGTCTGTTCTCTTTGTCAACGTCCGTTACTTCGCCCATAATGATTGTTGTATTTTTATTTTTTCGCAGTATGCCCCGGATCGGAGAGGCGATTTGCCCGGTCATCAACGCGGCGGTCGCCACCTGGTACAAAAGAGGCTGAAACAAATGATGATTTGTCCGATCGATTAATATAATCCTGGCTGAAGTGCGCTTCAGCGCCCTGGCCGCGGCAAGTCCGCCGAATCCTCCGCCAACGATGATAATACAGGGAGAATCACTCATGACATCTGTTCGCATTAGGCGGCAACGTAGGGTTTTACCATTTTGGCCGGGTCCACAATCCGGTCAAACTCAGCCTCACTAATAAAATTCAGTTGCAACGCAGCGGCCTTCAATGTGAGATCGTGATCGATAGCGTGATGTGCAATTTTTGACGCTTTGTCATAACCGATGACCGGAGCGAGCGCCGTGACGAGCATCAGCGAACGCTCCACGTATTCATTGATTTTCTTGAGATTGGGTTTCGTGCCTTCGACCAGGAACCGGCGAAAATTGATGCATCCGTCCGTGAGGAGGGTGATGGATTGTGTAATATTGGCGATGATGAGCGGCTTATATACGTTCATTTCCAGATAACCGCCCGCCCCGCCAAAGCCAACAGCGACATCGTTGGCCATCACTTGCACGGCCAGCATGGTAAGCGCCTCGGCCTGGGTTGGGTTAACCTTTCCGGGCATGATGGAGGAGCCGGGCTCATTCTCCGGAATGAGCAACTCAGCGAAACCGGCGCGGGGACCGCACGACATGAGCCGGATATCGTTGCCAATTTTGTATAACGAACACGCCAGGGTGCGGAACGTGCCGGAAAGTTGAATCAACGCGTCATGCGCGCCCTGGACGGCAAATTTATTTGGCGCGCTGATAAACGGCAGGCCGGTTTGCCGGGCGATGTCCGCCGTGGCAGCCTCGGCAAATCCGGGTGCGGCATTGATACCGGTGCCAACGGCGGTGCCGCCAAGGGGGATCCGATAGACACCCTTCAGAGAATCATTGATGCGGCTGAGATTGTCAGTGAGCATCTCGACATAACCAGACCATTCCTGGCCGAGGGTCAGGGGCGTTGCGTCCTGCATATGAGTGCGGCCGATTTTTACAACGCCGTCCCACTCCTTCGCCTTGGCCGCGAACGCATCCCGTAATGCCGTCACAGCCGGAATGAGGCGGCTGTTTGTATTAACGGCAGCAGTGATATACATGGTCGACGGGAATGAATCGTTTGACGACTGTGACATGTTTACATGGTCATTGGGATGGACTGGTGTCTTGCTCCCCAGCGGCGTGCCCTTGAGTTCACAGCAACGGTTCGAAATCACCTCGTTGATATTCATGTTAAACTGGGTCCCGCTTCCGGTCATCCAAACATGAAGGGGAAACATTCCCTGATGCCGGCCGGCTATGATTTCATCGCATACTTCGACGATCAGCTTGTAGACTTCTTTGTTCAGGCGGCCGCCCGAATGATTTGCAGTCGCGGCCGCTCGTTTCAAGATGGCGTATGACGCGATCATTTCTCGCGGGATAAGGTCATGGCCAATGCTGAAGTGCTGGAGCGAACGCTGGGTTTGCGCGCCCCAAAGCTTGTCCGCAGGCACTTCAACTGAACCAAGGCTGTCGCTTTCAATGCGAACGGAACTCATCGTTTCTCCCTGGGCAAATGATTCCATCGAACCATCAGATTCGACAATCGGGTCATGTCCATGCGTCTTCATGCGGCCAGCTTATTCAGACTTTCGCCGCCGCTCTCTGGTTCGATTCGGCGCACGCGGGATTCGTCAATGTTGTTGATTTTCAATATCGGAGCCGTCTCAGCCCGTACCCGTTGGCAAAGCGCGGCATTCTCGGCTAAGGACTGACCATAAGAAGGAATCATTTCCTTCAATTTTGCCAGCCATGGCCCCTTCTCTAACCTATTCTGGAAGCAAGTCTCAATGACCCGAACCATGATCCAAACCGCCGTGGAGGCGCCCGGTGAAGCGCCCAGCATTGCCACAATGGACCGATCACTGGCAGCCACAAGCTCGGTCCCAAACTGCAAAATGCCACCGTGTACTGGATCCTTTTTGATAATCTGCACCCGCTGGCCGGCTACCTCGACGCGCCAATCTCGCTGTCTTGCGTTTGGATAAAACTCGCGCAACGCGGCGAATCGCTTCTCTTCGGACTCAAGAACCTGGCCAACGAGATATTCTTCGAGAGCCAGGTTACTCCTGCCGACTGCCAGCAATGGCAATAAATTCTCCGGATCGATAGAGCCGAAGAGATCCAGATACGAACCATGCTTTAGAAATTTCGTTGAAAACCCGGCATAAGGACCAAATAACAAAGAGAGCTTTCCATCAATGTGGCGCGTGTCCAAATGCGGAACGGACATCGGCGGCGAACCGACCGCGGCCTTACCGTACACCTTCGCATGATGACGCGAACAAACCTCTGGATCATCGGACCGAAGCCAGATTCCACTGACTGGAAATCCTGCATAGCCGCGCCCCTCGGGAATCCCGGATTTTAGCAGGAGCGGCAGTGAACCCCCGCCGGCGCCAATGAAGACGAATTTCGCCTGCACATCCCGGTGCGAACCACTTTTCTCATCCCGGACCCGCACATTCCACATGTCCCCGTCACGGCTCAGACCCTGGACTCGAGTGGAATAATGGACCGAAAATCCTTCTATATTCCTGAGGGCACCGAGCAAGAGGGACGTGAGAGCGCCATAATTCACATCCGTGCCGGTCACCATCCGTGTCACCGCAACCTGGTCGCCCGGGTCGCGGCCTTCCATCACTAGTGGCAACCATTCGCTGATCTGTTTCCTGTCATTGGAGTATTCCATTCCCCAGTAACACGGGTGAGAAGAGAGCGTTTCGAATCGCTTCTTGAGAAATGCGATATTCTCCGGGCCGCGTACGAAACTCATGTGAGGTACCGGGTAAATAAAGGCTCGAGGATCCTTGATCGATCCTTTCTTTACCAAATAGGCCCAAAATTGACGAGAAAGATCGAATTCGGTGTTGACTAGCAATGCCTTTGAAATGTCCACGGTGCCGTCACTTTTCTGCGGAGTGTAGTTCAGCTCGCATAATGCCGCATGGCCGGTGCCGGCGTTATTCCACGCGTTGGAGCTTTCCTGGGCTTCACTGTCCAAAACTTCATAAAGCTCTATCTTCAGGCCAGGATCCAGCTCCTTTAACATCACAGCCAAAGTGGCGCTCATAATCCCGGCTCCGACAAGAACGACATCGGGTTGGTTTGTAGACGTTGTCATATGTAAATGTCTTTCCTATGGATTTCCGGTTGCCGCTCATTATGCAGCCAGCGCGCCAGCCGATGCCTGCGTCTGAAGCTGCAATTTCGATGCGATCGCCAGCACTCGTTCCGCTTCCCGAATCATGGCGGGTTCGACAACGTGCCCATTTAACAAGGGAGTGCCAGTTCCGGCGCTTTTCCGCGCAGCCTCGACCAAACGCGCGTGGGAAATCGCGGCCGTTGACGGTGTGAAAATAGTGTTGAGCGTAACGAGTTGATCGGGATGCAAGGCCGCCTTGCCGGTCATTCCCAGCTTGCGGCTTGCCACGGCTTCGGCCCTAAGGCCGGCATCGTCCGGCTTGAAGTATGGTACGTCAATCGCGGCAATGCCGGTCGTTGCAGCGGCGGCTACGATGCGCGAACGCGCAAAGAGCAAGTTTTCCCACGAGCCTTCCGCACCCAGATCTGCTGCCAAATCACCACCCCCCAGGAAGAGCCCGCAAACGCGCTGGTGTGCGGCAGCTATTTGATCCGCGACGAACACCGCACGCGCAAGCTCCACCATTGGAATGATGCCGATGCCGGACTGCGTGCCATCGAGCAGATCAGCAACAACCCTGAGTTCGTCCGCCGATTCGCATTTGGGAATAATGATTGCGTCCGGTTCGTCGCCCGATTCGTGCAGGGCCAGCAAGTCCCGCAGGCCCGTGATAGAACGCGGGCTGTTTATCCGAATGATGCGCGCAATATCCGCAGTGGCAGGTTCGCGCAGCCAGGCCAGGGCGTTATCACGGGCGCGTTGCTTGTCTTCCGGCGCAACGGTCGATTCCAAATCCACGATGGTGGCGTCCCCACCGGCTGCGCGGGCTGCCAGAAATATTTCCGGCCGTGAACCCGGTGTCAGAAGGAAACTTCGGCACGCGCGCATGACGAGGGCCGTACTATTCGGCTCCCGCCGCACGGCGGCCAACCCCGCCGTGCGGCTCCTCTCGCCAACGTCATCGGTACTCCCTTGAATCATAATCCTCCTCGTAATCCGAGCGGCGGGTGCTCGTCTTTTGTGCCAGCCATTATAATAAGAGTGGACCGGCAAGACGCTCTTCTTTGTGTGTCCCCACATCTAGCAGAACCGGCGATCCCCATTCCGGTCCAATGCCCGCCCAATGCCCCTGTGAAGAGCCATCTTGCCGATCGATATCCCCGTCGCCTCCCTGGCAACCAAATTGGCTATGCATTCACAACTGCTCGATGTCGGGAAACTCTCATCCGCACTTCATCCGCCTAATCAATAAAGCGAGCTTTCGGAACCAAACAGCCAATAAGGTCCTGAGTTTTTTTGCCGCGGCATTCGCTAGCTTTTCAACAAATCATTCAAATGGATTGTATGACGCGCTCTTGCGGCATTTTCGAGGCATCCGAATGATTTAATTCCTTCAATTCCGCGGACATTCGGGCCAGGGGAAATCTAATTGAAAATGTGGCGCCCTTTCCTTTGCCCAGACTGGTGGCGTGAATGGATCCATTATGCAATTCCACAAGTTTGCGTGAAATAGCCAGCCCCAAACCCAAACCGCCCATGCAATGGGAACCCTGCGAATAAATCTTGAAAATATTTTTCATCTCGTCCGATGTCATTCCTATTCCGCTATCGGTAATTTTGATGAGCAGTTGCCGGTCTATCGTCTCGGTTTCAATAGCGATTCGGCCGCCGTGAGTAGTGAATTTCACGGAGTTTCTCAAAACATTCCAAAACACCTGTTGAAGCCGCACCGAATCGGCGTCAATGTGGTGGTGCGTCGCCTTAAAACGCATCTCGAGAAAAATATTCTTTTGCGTAAGTTCATTGTCCACCATCGAAACAGCCCTTTGCAGAGCGGCGTGAACCTCCACGGCGCAACGTTTAAGAGCAAGCTTGCCGCGCGATATACGAGTCAGGTCCAGCAAATCATCGATGAGCCGGGCTTCCACTTCGATGCTGTTGCAAATGATATCGAAGTCCTTCCGCACTTCCGGTGGCAAATCCTGGTTGCTCGCGCCGTCACTGGCCAGCAAAAGGACAGGATTTAGTGGAATGCGCAATTCGTGTGAAAGCGCAGCCAGAAATTCATCCTTGGCGCGGTTCGAGGCCCTCTCACGGGCCAGATTTTGTGCTAATCTCTTCTCAAAACGTGTGCTCATACCTCTCCTCTTTGTTGTTTTGTTCGTTTGCTTCATCTCAAGAATTTTATTGGAGCCGGCGTTGTCGTTTCTGACTATGACTAAAGCTCCGCACTTAGTCCCGTTTTCAGATTTCCTCTCAAATGCGACGCGGCCTGCACTCGTTCCTCCAAACACAATGGCGCTGCGAACCTATTTCCCGATGAGGCGATGCATGGCCGGGTTTCAATGAATTCGCAAGTGCCAAAAATCAAACCTGGGCTCTTGACAGATTTTCATCAGTACCTTGGCCGTGTTTTTTTGTTTGTCCCTTCCCGCACATCAACCTGACTGCGGAACGTATACTAAAGTCTGTAATCATCGCAATCGGCCTTTCGCCGACGCTTCGTCAGGTTTTGGCTTAGTCGTCTCAGCAAATGGCTTACATGGAAAGTCAGGGACAATGTGCCGAGCGCGGCGCGGCTACGACAGATGGGGAGAGTGATCCGCCTGCGTCCCGCTCGGAGCGGGACGAAGGCGCGGCACGCACATTTTATTTACGTAGGGTGCGCAACGCGCAACGAGATTTGTTTTTAGGGCGAAATGTATGGTTTTATTGGTGTTTTTGAAGATTTTGGCGACAGTGACGCGCAACGAACCGGGTTGGGTCCTCCTTCGCTCGGAAGCTACGGAGGACAGGCAGAATGAACAGAATTGACAGAATTTTTAGCGAGCGGATTTCGCGCGAAGTGGTGGCAGCGGTGGTAGCACCACTTGCATTCACTGGCAATTGCGCACGGCCACCACGCGCGGTTTTCAGTCAGCGGCAGAAAAAAACGGTGCATTAACCCCGGCTTGAAAGCTTGAAAGCCGGGGCTATTTCCGGCCGCCCCGACGGGCCTTCAGTCAGGCTTCTACGTCGCGTAATGGTAAAGCCTCGATGGCCATACACATTTTATTTACATAGGGTGCACAACGCGCAACGAGATTTGTTTTTGGGGTGAAATGTGCGGTTTTATTGGGGTTTTGGAGGATTTTGGTTGAAGAGGCGCGCAACGAACCGGGAATTGGATTAATGGATTTTTGGATTGGTGGATGGGAGGGTTCGGCCAGAGTGCGGTGCTTGCGCACGGCCACCACGCGGCGCTGCTACGATGAGTGAGGATGATTCTCCCGCTTCCGGGCTTGAAGAGGAAAGTTTGCGTGGATGGTGTGGCAAACCGGCTTGTCGGGGAATACTTGATCTGCCATTATCTCAACCCTCCGGCTCCGGGCGTAGTTCGTCGGTGAGGATGACTATGTACCTCCATATTAATTTGAAGACATTAACAACAACCTCATGAGAATTTACGTGAAAAATACCAAAGGCTTATGCTTAGCGGTTTTGGCGCTCAACCTGGCCATCATCGTCAACTGCAAGGCGGATGATTTGGCGATAGAGCATTTTGGAAGCACCAACTATGCAGGTTGGAGAATGACGGGAACTGCGTTTGGTACAGGGCCGGCCGCGAATGCCCAGTTGGCCAGGTTAGGGATTGAAAAGGCCAGCGATGATCGAGTGGTTAGCAGTGAAATGGAAGGTGATGGGCCAACGGGAACGCTTACTTCGCCGGAGTTCAAGATCGCCCGGAAGTATATATCATTTCTGATCAGTGGGGGTGACTACGAGCATGATACCTGCGTGAACCTGCTGATCGACGGTAACATTGTAAAAAGCGCGGTAGGCTGGCGAAGCGATCGCCTGATGCCTGCCAGTTGGGATGTAAGCCGGTGGATTGGCAAAAAGGGGCAAATCCAAATCGTGGATATGGCGAGCGGGAACTGGGGACACATCAATGTGGATCGGATTGTTCAGACTGATAAACCACAACGATTGCCCGTGGTGACCGGGCCGCTCTATCAAGAGTCTTTGCGCCCGCAATTTCATTTCACGGCACGCCAGTGGACGATGGACCGACTGAATCCCGGTCCGAAGGAGGAAGGCTGGCTCAACGATATGAATGGGCTGATTTATTATGATGGCGAGTATCATTTGTTCGCACAACGCTGGTGGAAATGTTGGATTCATGCGGTCAGTCGTGACCTTGTTCATTGGACAGAGCTGGAACCGGCATTCTGGGAGGAAAAGTCGGAAAGTGGCGCCCAGTCCGGAACCTGCGTAGTGGACTATGAGAATACGTCCGGTTTGTCCCCCGATAGGGCCCATCCGCCGATGGTTGCATTTTGGTCGCGCAACGATAATCGCACCTTTTGCGTCTGTTACAGCCTCGATCACGGCCGCACATGGAAATATTACGAGAAAAACCCCATCATGGTTTATCCGGAACGGGATCCCAAAGTATTCTGGTATGCGCCGAGCAACCATTGGGTCATGATGATGTACGGGAACAACGAATATCACATCTTTACGTCCACAAATCTGCTCTCGTGGAGAGATGAACATCACCCGCTTCCGAACAGTTACGAGTGCCCCGATTTTTTTGAACTACCGGTGGATGGAAACCGGCGCCACATGAAATGGGTGATGATCCAGGGCAACGGAAATTACTCGATCGGCAGCTTCAATGGCGTTGAGTTCAAGGAGGAAACCGCACGATACGCTTGCGACATCGGCCCTAATTTCTACGCTACCCAAACCTGGGGCAACACAGATACGGGCGATGGGCGTAGAATCCAGGCTGCCTGGATGCGAGATTCAACTTTCCCGGAAATGCCGTTCAACCAACAGGTGTCGTTTCCGTGCGAACTGACATTGCGAAGCACGCCGAATGGCCCCCGGATATTTCGCGAACCGATCAAAGAAATTGGGCTGCTTCATAATGGGCAGGATTCATGGACGAATCAAATTCTGAATGTCGATGGCATGTTGCCACTGGAGCCCTCGGGCCGATTATTTCACATCCGGGCGGAGGTCAAAATTCCATCAGGTTCCAGGCTGATATTCAATATCCGCGGCGTTCCCGTGATCCTGACTTCCAAAACGGTGGAATCCGGCACCAGCCCGGCATCGGTTGTTGGCGAAATCAAGACGGTGGAAATTCTCGTTGATCGCACCTCCATCGAAACTTTTGTAAACGAAGGCGAGATTTCAGCCACCAGGTTCGTCTTGCCGCATGAGAACGGCTTGTCACTGAAAGCCGAGGGCGGTTCAGTCACTGTTCAATCACTTACGATTTACCACCTGAACTCTGCCTGGAAGGATGGAGTTGGAGATTAGGGTTTGGATAAAGCACCTTGTGGCCGTCCTGGTGACAGCGAGCTTTCGCATGTCCCTGGCTGCGCTGATGAAGGTCTCGGCCGAAGATAGATAAATTGACCCCCCTCCCCTCAGGCCGTCCGGACGCTCTAGTCGTGACGGCTTTTCTCGTAGCGGTTCTGGCCAGGTTACAGTTGAATTCGGTTAATGCTTCCCATGCCGACTCCGAGCCGGACCTTTCTGGACAGCGCGTTCAATCTCATGAACTACCTCGTGGGCAGTTCCTTCGGCTATAGGTTTCACGGGGCCTTCAATAAATTCGATGCCTGGACCTTCATTCCATGGTCCACGATAATCCTGTTCTTCCGGGTCTCCGTCTCCGGTGGAATCATTGAAGAACTTATTGACCAGAGCGGGAGTAGGCGGGATGAGCCCGACGGCGAGGGGGTCCTTGCCCATGCTTTCAAGCGCCGCCATGAACGCCTTCATATGGGTGATTTCGCGTGTCATTAAAAACTGCAAAGCATCCTCGGTTCCTGGATCGTCGCAAAAATCGATGAGACGTTCATAGACTATTTTGGCCCTCGCTTCCGCGGCGATATCGCTGCGCAAATCGACATCCAATTCGCCGGTGATTTTCAGGTAGTCGGCGGTCCAGGCATTGCCGGCAGAATTGCAAAGAGAAACGCCGCCGCCGCCGGCAATGGCGATTAAAGGATCGGCTTCGGCAGCTTCGCGGTTTTTTTTCGATGGTTTTAAATGCATTCTCGCCAGGGTCCCGACGATTTCAAGATGGCTGAGTTCTTCGGTGCCGATATCCATCAACAGGTCTTTGCGCGCCGAATCTTCACAGTTCAGTCCTTGTATTGAGTATTGCATCGCAGCGGCCAATTCGCCGTTCGCTCCGCCGAACTGTTCCAAAAGCATCCTGCCGAATTTAGGATCAGGGCGGCCGATCCGAACCGTGTACATTAGTTTCTTGATGTGGTGATACATATCCGCAATCACGAGCGCGATGCGTGCCAGCAACAACGAAGCGGCAATTACGCCTGGAATTCGTCGTGTCAAAAACATCACATGCTTTTTGCATAAAAAAACAGGTCACTCTGCACGAGTACATTTCCTCCAATTCGTGGCTCAACAAATTCGTGACAAAATCTAGATTAGGGCAAAATGATAAGAAGGCGGCCAAAAACGGGAAGCGAAGGTGAGGAAAGTCTTTTACAGGCCGCGAAAAGCTACTTGGAATCCTCTCGTTCTTGTTTCCCTTGCCCATGGTCCCGGATCGCCGAACGGACGGCGGCATCCAGATTTTCCGCCTTAATTTCGGTGTGATGGAGAATTTTCCTGCTGGCCCGAAGCCGTCCCCTAAGAAGAGTTAATTCCTTATTCATTTTCGATTTCTCAATCGCCATAAATATATCTAAACCATTTTCATCAGCCGTCAATGTTCAGGAAGAAAAAGCTTTCGAAATTGTCAAACCGCAGTTTGACAACTACTGAAAAGTAGAGATGTTCAATTGTTCAACAAGCTTTGGGGTGAGTGAACTGGAACATGGAATTAAACACAAATCGTGACCTCGAAACTTTGATAGCGGAGACCGAGAAACATCGGATCCGAATGCAAAAGGCATTGGAGAAGGCGGAGAATCTGGGCGCTGCGATTGAGTCTGCAAAGGAGGCCAAAAACAAGATCAAATCCGGCCGTCCCGGCGCCAAGGGAAAGTAAACGTGCGGGCTGCACCGGAGAGCCCAAATTCGCGGTTATCCCCGTCTCTTAAAAACGCTGTCTCGGGTCCGCCGCAATGTCTGCCTGAGCCCTCGCAAATCCTCCACTTTCATCGCCATCTGCCATGCTGCCCTTTTGCCCTTTTCGATCCCATCGATGAGACGTATCAGCTGATCCTCAATGCCAGGAACGGTGGGTTGAATTCCGACGGCAATTGCACCGTGAACATCTCCGTGCCCCGAGGGAGTCAGCGTATTCGCTTTAAACGATGAAAATTGCAATCGTTCGCCATCGGATTTGGGTGGAACGGCTGGCAGAGGTTTGCCTTTGAAAATGTGAATCCGGCCTGATGTTTCGCACGGCAATGCCGCGTCATCGGCGCTGGGCAAGATAACAGTGGTGTTTTTCTTCTTCGCCGGTCTGCCGCGTTGATTATCG
The DNA here is from genome assembly GCA_963845665.1 of uncultured Verrucomicrobiae bacterium. Classification (GTDB taxonomy): domain Bacteria; phylum Verrucomicrobiota; class Verrucomicrobiia; order Limisphaerales; family UBA11358; genus UBA11358. The sequence continues at coordinate 2,392,730 of CAWJTA010000002.1, read as the reverse complement.
TCTCCCCTGGAAGTCTCTTTGTGCACCGCAGCCACTCTAATCGAAGGGCATCAGCTAATCAAGGTTTTATTATTCACATTCGCCGCAATTGGCCAGGCCTCGCGCTTTGATCGTCTCATGCTCATCCTCGGCGTGAGTATCCCCCAACGCCCCACGGTTAGCGAAGGTGGATGCCACCGGCGGAGGGCACAGGCCGCCGGCGCACGCCCGAGATTGTAACCTTTTATCGGATTTGCTTTATAGAATAGAGAGATAAAACCAGACGGAATGGAGAGGTGAACGAAACTATGAAAACCATAAAGAAAATCCTCGAAATGACCGTGGCGCTGACGGTGACATTTGGCCCGGCCGCCACTCTCACCCTCAACGCGCAAGACTTATACGTCACGGATTACGGGAACGAGAGTATTGGCGAATATGGGCTGAATGGGTCAATCGTCAGCGCCCCGCTGATTACCGGGTTGAATAATCCCGAGGCCATTGCCATTTCGGGGAACGACCTGTTTGTTGCGAATTATAACTCCGGCACGATCGGCGAATACACGACTTCCGGGGCGACCATCAATGCCGATTTGATTTCCGGGCTGACTCACCCTTTGAGCATAGCCATTTCGGGGAGCGACATTTTTGTTGGGATTAGTAATTCCGTTGCCGAATACACGACTTCCGGGTCGATCGTCAACGCGTCGCTTATTTCCACGAAGTTTGTGCCCTCGGGCATCGCGATTTCCGGGAACGACCTGTTTGTCGCCGACAATGGCAGTACCATCGGCGAATACACAACCTCCGGGACGACGGTCAATGCCTCGCTCATTTCCGTGGATTTGTCCTCGGGCATTGCCATTTCGGGGAACGACCTGTTCGTCACAACCCTGGGCGGCACCATCGGCAAATACACGACATCAGGACAGACCATTGATGCCTCACTGGTTACGGGGTTGGACGAACTCGGTGGCATCGCGATCTCGGGTAACGACTTGTTTGTAATGGATCTACTCTACGATGGCGTCAACGGCGACGTCGGCGAATACACGACCTTCGGAGCGCCGGTCAATCCGGGTTTGGTATTGGGAGGGGTGGGCTACCTTGGAGGGATCGCGATCACGCCGGAACCGTCCACTATTGCGCTGTCCGACCTGGGCGCGGCCCTAGTTTGCCTCCGCGGGTGGCGCTGCCACCGCCGCATTGGGCGTGCCTAAGGCACGACCAAAAAACCGGCGCATTCTCTGGCGGCCGGTATGACATGACAATAAGTCATCGTTTGCCGTCAGAAATGACGATACGGGAGATGTGGCCGCAGTAATTATTTAAGAAGACTTTTCGGGAGTGCGGCTTTGATTTTCGGGCTGATGGCGAGGCGGCCCTGGAAGATTTCCCGGATGGCCTCAATCACGCGTTCGCCGCCATCGCGTTTCATGATATATCCACGGGCGCCGGCGCTCAGAGCGCGGCGGGCATACAATGAGTCGCTGTGCATTGAAAGAACGAGCACGGGCAGCGCAGGGTTCAAAGCGCGCAGCGATTTGATCAACTCAAGGCCATCTTTTCCCTTCATTGAAATATCCGTGAGGACAAGGTCGGGCTGGCTTTCCGTTGCCAGGGAAATAGCCTCGCGAACCGATCCGGCCTGTCCGCAGACATCCATGTCCGCGGAGTTGTTAATCCATTGGATAACAGCCTCGCGCATGACAGGATGGTCATCGACGACCAGGATCCGCTTGCGTGAAACGATATACTCGGGTTTTCCCTTCGCCTTTCGTTTTGTGCCCATTTTTTAAGGCGGCAATTCTGCTATTGTCACTAATGTGTACAGAAATACCGGCTAATGAACAACAAGCAACAGTCGTGCCGTACTTTCATCGTAAATGAGAAATGCCAAGAAAAGGAATGGAACGGCGGCGGCCCGATTAAACCGTGGCTTTGAATCCGCTAACGGGGATACAATTGAAATTGGCGAACCGGGCTGAAGCCCCCGGAAGCGTCTTTCTCTACAAATTGCATTGCAAAGCGCAACAATTTAGCGGGTGTTTTCAGCTTTAGCTTCCGCATCACATTCAAACGGTGGGTCTCCACGGTTTTATGGCTTAGATGAAGGCGGTCGGCGATTTCGCGATTGCTTTTGGCCTCGCCAATCAATTGCAATATCTCGAATTCGCGGTCGGTCAGACTGGGAATGACTGAATGGCCGCCGGAGGCCGCCGGGTTGCCGGAGTATTCTTCGAGCAGGTGGGTTGCCATAGCCGGGCTGAGAACAATGCGACCTTCAAACACCTCCCGAATCGCTTCGACTACGCGCTCGCCGCCGACGCGTTTCATAATGTAGCCACGGGCGCCGGCCCGAAGGGCGCGTCCGGCATTGAGGGATTCATCGTGCATGGAGAGCACCAGCAGAGGCCGGTCAGGCTGGAGGGCGCGCAGACTTTTGACGAGTTCGAGGCCGTCGCCGCCGGCCAAAGAAATGTCAACCAAGACGAGGTCGGGCTTGAGTTTCTCGACGCGAGACATCGCCTGGGCGGCGGATTCGGCCTCGCCACACACTTCGAGGTCACCGGCCCGGTTGATCCATTGGGCCAGACCTTCACGAATCAATGGATGATCATCCACCAAAAGAATGCGTCTCTTTGGGGATGGAATGGGATCTTTGGATTTCGTTTTCATAGGGCCTGCCTCCTTTGCGATAACAGCGACCGGCCCGGCACCGAGCACAGTATTTCGGTTCCACCGGCCGGTTGCTTCTCCATCCACAGCAATCCGTTGAGGGCGTCGGACCGATGTTGCATAATCTGAAGTCCCATACCCTGCGCTTTGCGGGCGGGCCGGTGAACGCCTACGCCATTGTCGGAAACGCGGAGGATAATACGCGAACCGGTAAATTGCAGATTTATCGAAATGCGCGTGGCTTTTCCATGCTTGACCGCATTGTTTAGAGCCTCCTGGGCGATACGATAGAGATGTATGGCCGCGCCGTGCTTCTGGATCAGAATATCGCGAGGACAATCAAACCGGCAATCGATTCCAAACAGTTTGCTGCTGCGTTCGGCCAGTTCATTGAGCCCGGCCATCAAACCTTCGGGCCTGGATTGAACGGGCTGCAAACCGTGGGCGAGGCTGCGGGTCAATTCCAGGGAATCCATGATATACTCTTTCAATTGCCGGGCTTCGAGCGTGTGCCGCGAGCGGTCTTCCTGAAGGTTTTTTTCCAGGAGCGCCGCCAGATAGGATAGGCCGTGCAGATGCTGGCCCAACCCGTCGTGCACGTCCCGCCCAATCCGCTGCTGCTCGCGTTCGCTGATTTCCAGGAAGGCCTTTCGCATCGCTTTGCGCTTCGCCATTTCCTGGACTGCCTGCCGCAATTTCTCACATTCGAAGATAACCTTGTCCATGGCCAAACGGTGAAGTCTCAGAGTTTCCTGATGGAGGGATTTGAGCCTGGCGCGCCCCCATCTCATTTCCACGCGGTCGACCGAGTTTTTTTGCCATTCCGCCTCGAGGCGCTGCGCGCGCTTCGCCAGCATCGCGGCCCGCAATTTGATCTTCAACATTGCTGAAAACGGCATATTGAGTCTGGTTTTGACCTAAACACTTCCGGTTTTACCCAGGGTTCTATCCGCTTCTCTTCCTGATTTTCCACGCTTTTCGATTTGCGTCAAATAATAAACGAATGCGTCAAAGTTTGTTCAGCTTTTACAATTCAAAGCCCGGCATTGACCTGGAAGCGTTCATCATTGACGCTCAACACTATAAATCCGGCCCGTTGGTTTTGGCTGCCCGTGAAGAGTGGCCCTGATCCAGGAAAATACCCACAGCCTTTGAACGGACTGCGACCGGCACGGCGCAGACGAATTGCATTTTCAGCAATCTCAATCATTCATCCGCGCGTACGAATGGTCTTCCGTTTAATTCCAGCTTGCGCGTTCTCCGCGCTTCGGAGATCCGATTTTACCTCCGCAAAAATTTCAACCAGCGCCTGGTTCCAGCCGTTCATAAATTCCGCGGCGCTTGGCGATTTAACGGGAATCCGGCGCGAATAACTTCGTTGAAAAATGACCTTGCCGGTCAGGTCGTTGGTGGCCTTCACGAATACCACCTGCATGGAGAGGACCGCAAATGGGGATCCGGGCTTGCGAATATCGCCGTAAAGCTGGCTGATGTATATTTCCGCCATGGTATCCGGCTTTGCCGCGCTTCCCATTTCTACGGTCCCGCCGAAACATCTATCGGCAATGAGTATTCCAGCTATGGAACTGGCCAGTTCCTGGGCAGGAGAACTCAAGAACTCCGCATACGGATCGCGCTCATAGGAAAAGTCTCCCGTTCGGTATACGAGCGAACGTCCGTCAAACGGCGCGGCGATTTGCAGCGCCCGGATGCTGAGCACGCCGCCCTCCGGGGCATTGTTCGTGCCAGGCGGCATCGGTATGCTAAAGGCGAAGGTTTGCGTCTTCATGGACGGCCGGGACAAACAACCGCCGCAGAGAAACGCAAGGGACAAAAATCCAACGAGACTCAGCAACCGCGACAACCGCGGGGCTGACGATGTCAAGGCGCAAAAATGGGTGGATGGTTTCATTGTTTTTCGATCCCCTTCACAGGGGCGGGGGGGGAGCCAAAAATAAAGCCGGAGGGATATTGCTTTAATTCAGTCAGCGTGTCATCCAGGTCGTCGATCGCCTGACGCGCTTTAGTGAGAGTCTCGTTCAATTCATTGAAGTTTATATTCGCCACGCCCGGCTCGATCCTGGCGACGGTATCCTGCAATTGATCGGCGAGTGTATCCAAATCATGCGACAGCTTTTCCAATTTCAATTTGCCAACGGTGCTGTCGGTGTGCTGCAAAAGAGCCTTTAATTTGACATTGCTGCCCCGCAAATCCGTGAGCAGAACATTGGCGTTGGTGCTGAGGCTGCCAAAATCAAATTGCTCGGCATTGTCCAGGACCCGTCCGGCGGACTGAAGATCGCCGGCCAACAGGCGGTTCATCTCTTTCAAATCGAGGTTTTGGACGTTCCCCAGGGCTTTCTCAACGGAGGAAATGAGCTCCGAAAATTCACCCGGAGCCGATGGAATATAAGTATTTCTTGGCTTCCAGGGGACCGACGCAGGGGGATTTTCAATGGGGTCAACGTATTCCAATGAAAGGACGGTCGCGCCGGTGATGCCCTTTGTTTTTATTCGGGCTCTCAAGCCCCGAGCGATGGCATCTTCGAGCAAGGCTTCATCCGTTTTATCGTCCGTACGCGGCTCAATATCATTGCGCATCTCGAATTGCACCACGATATAATTCGGATTGGAGGCCTGATATTCAGTCCAGGAAAAGTCAATGTGGGTCACCTTGCCCACATTGACGCCGCGCAGTTCCACACCGGAACCGACCGTCAGCCCCGTCACATCCCCGGCTATATATGTTTCATATTGACTCTTGGGTTCAAAAAAGTTTCGCGCGCCGAAGGCAAGCAGCCCCGCGACGAGAATCGCCAAACCGCACAGGGTAAACACGCCCAGCTTGAAATTGTTGACCGGCTTGCTCATGGTTTTTAAAGGTGCAGCATGGATGCGACGGCGTCGGGCTCGCGCCTAAAAAAGCGGCGTACCTGGGGGTCAGACGCGGTATCGCGTAATTCCGTGGGGCGGCCCTCCACCGCGATTGTTTTAGTCCGGCTGTCCAGCAGGATGACACGGTCTGCAATCGAATAGATGCTCGCGAGATCGTGCGAGACAACCACAAAGGTGATTCCGAAACGACGGGCCACTTCCTTGATCAGAAGGTCCAGGTCCGCCGCCGTTACCGGGTCCAGCCCGGCTGATGGTTCGTCCAGAAACAGGATTCGGGGATCCAGCGCCATCGCGCGCGCAATCGCCGCGCGCTTTTGCATGCCGCCGCTCAATTCGGCCGGCATTTTTTGCACGGATGCGCCAAGGCCCACCAGTTTCAGCTTGGCGAGCGCCGACAATTCTTTCAATTCCTCGGGCATGGCCGTCAACTCGTCGAGGGGCAGCCGAACATTTTCCAGCAAATTCATCGAACCGAACAACGCGCCGCTCTGATAAGCAACGCCGAACTTGCGGAGCAGGTCCCGCCGTTCCTCCCCCTCCGCAGAAACCAGATTGATTCCTTCGATCCAGATTTCACCGTCCAGCGGCGCATACAGTCCAATCAGGCTTTTCAACAACGTGCTCTTGCCGCTGCCCGAGCCTCCCAGAATCACAAACACTTCACCGCAGCCCACCTCAAAATTGATGTCCTTAAGAATGACACTCTCGCCATACCCAACTTTGAGATTGCGCACGCGGATGAGGATGTTGCCTGGATCTTTCATTTCTTCAGGAAATAGAACAGCACCGCAAACACCGCGTCCGCGAGAACGATCAAAACAATGCTCGACACGACAGCGCGGGTCGTCGAAACGCCAACCGCACTTGGACCTTCTCCCGTTTGCAATCCGCGGAGACACCCGACGGCGGACACAATTGCGCCGAATGCGATCGCTTTGGAAAAGCCCAGCAAAATGTCGCTCAATACAAGAGAAGCGGACAATTGATGCAAAATCAGGCTCCAGGAGTATCCCAGGGCAAACGCCACCAGGGCGCCTCCGGTGATACCCAGGAACGTCGCGTAAAAGGACAGCAGAGGCGTTAAGAGTATTCCTGCAACAACTCGTTGAATGACAAGAAAACGTATCGGGTCCAGACCAAACGTTTTCAGCGCGTCCAATTCTTCATTGACCTTCATAGTGCCGAGTTCCGCCGCGAATGCCGAACCCGAACGTCCTGCCAATAGAACCGCCGCCAGCAACGGCCCAAGCTCCCGCACCATGATAATTCCAATCATGTTCACCACATAAATCTGCGCGCCAAAGTTTGCCAGTGTTTGAGCCGACTCGAAAGCTATGATAAGCCCCACCAAAATGCTGACGAGTGAAACGATAGGCGTCGCATTTGCCCCCGCCAGTTCGAAGACCCGGCCAACTTCCGGCCAGCGCGTTTGCCGCCGGTTCGACAGGGTCGGCAGCATATTGCGCGTGATATTTCCAAGAAATTCCAATTCTTCCCTCAAGTCCAGCGCCGCATGGCGAACGCCATACCCCACTTCATCGGGAAGTGAGTGGCATTTTATCCGGGACGACGGACGCAACGCCTGGTAATCCTCGAGGGTAAACGAGCGAAAGAGCTCCTGCAGGTCCGGGTCCAGCCCATTTACAGAAACAGCCGCCCCAGGGGTCATCAGTCCCATGCTCAAGTATCGAAGCAAAGCCAGACCCGCCCCGTCGCACAATTCCAATTCCGTGGCATCTACTTCGACCTTTTCAAGTTTTACAGTTCGCAAACCCTCCTCCAGCGTTTTCCAGGAAGCCGGTACCGTCCGCGCACTGAGGCAGCCGCGCAAGACCACCCGGGCAAATTCCGGCGGCCCGATTTGCAGGGTTGTATCCAATTCGTTTTGTGTGCTGGCTGTCACGGGATTCTCAACGCCGTTTTCGATTTCATAAAAACGATTGCGTCTCCACTGGCGTCCTGGCTGACTCTAATCTCCTGCCGATAAGATGTAGGAGCAATTCCCAAATTGCAAACTGATTTGTACCAGGCATCCACTCTTCGGCGCCAGGGCCAATCTTTTGATTCGGACAAAAACCGGATTTCGGGTTAAGCCAGAGTGTGAACCTGTCTTACCAGACGGCGTATGAGGCGCGGACGATCGTTTCCAGCGATACCTGTCGCCGACAGATTCCATTGGGCAAATGCCGATTCAAAGTCGTCAGGCGGCAAGGATTCGCCCTTTTCCACGGACACGGCCATACGCTTCAGATAATCGGATACGGCGCCCCGCAACCGGGCTTCCGAGGCCTGCACCGGCTGACCCTGGAGTTGCCATTCTTCAAGTTTGGTCTGCCTCAATAGGGCCGTGGCAACGAGACCGAGGGTCTGAACGTGTGAGGTAATGCGCTCGAGCGCGGTGGATGAAAAGTTTTTGGGATTATCAAACATGACGTTCTCCACAGTGGCCTGTTCCAACAGAACCATCACGCTGTCCATGTCCCTGGAGAGATCACTGTGCAGTGACCTGGCCCTGACTTCCTCGATCTCGATGGCCAAATCAACTTTGGGAAGATCGACCAGTTGTGAAATCGTCCGCAGCACCCGCGCCAGCGTTACGCGTAACTGGTCGGCCGCACGTTCCGGCCAAACATAGCGGAACATAACAGCCGAGACAACCGTACCCAGAAGGATGCCGATCAGGCGATCGCGAGCTGTCGTTAAATTCGCTTCCGGCGCGAAGCCCTGAAAAATACAGAGATAAAAAGCGAACACAAATTGCACCCCGGCGTAGGCAATTCGATCGGAGCCACTGGCTATCCATCCGCCCAACGCCGTTCCGACCGCGGTGACCATGACGAGCGAAGTGATGCTTACCATGTTGGGAATGAGAAAGAAGATGACCATATAGCCGAGCAGGCCGCCCCCGAGGCATCCAAAAAATCGCAACCAACTTTTGTAAATCGTCGCCCCGGTATTTCCCAGCGCGATGAAACAGCAGGTCACAAACGAGGTGCTGATTCCAGGCCAGTCCAGCGCGCTGTACAGAATATAACAAATCATGGCCGCAAAGGTCACTTTCAGCGCGAATCGGACGTGAGCAGGATTGGAAAAGGCGTCGGAGCTGAAGAGCGGCTTTTTTTGTTTGGCAACATTGACCGATGAATAGTCAGAAGCGCCCTTAACCATAGCGTCGCGAAATGATTCAACGGCGAACTGAAGTTCGCGCAGTTGCGGGAACGCGGGACGTTGCAAGAGGATTTGGCGTGAAGACAAGACCCTTTCCTTTTCAGGCAAGAGAGCTTTAAGCTGTTCGATTTCAGACAATAATGTTTTGGCGTGAAGAATATCATCGGTCGAGACGGCCTGCGGATCCCTGAATTCCAATGATGCGGCGGCATTGGCCAGGTGCGAAGCGGCGGCAATGCGTTCCATGAGAAACGGATGCCGGCGCATTAATGGCGGGTCGTTTGTCTCGGCGAAATGGAGGAGCGCCAGCATAGGCCCGCTGCCGCGTGTGGCCAAATCCAGGAGCGGTTGGTTGGTTTGACCGCCAGCCGATCCCTCTCTGATGACACGATTCAACGCCGCCGAAGCCGCATCCAGACGGAGTTCAAGCCCCCGGACCAAGGTTGTCCAGGCATCGGTCGGCAACAGCAATTCATTGACGAAAACGGTAAGAGCAATCGGATAAACGATGGCAACCCAGAGCCAAAGCTCGTCGCGGACAAGGGTTTCAGTGGTCGGCGCCGCCTCACCAATGGTCAGCATCAGCGCACTAAAGAAACCCACGATGAACCCCAGAGGCCCAATCACAAAGGTTCGCGACAAAAACATGCCGCAGAAAATCAGGGATGCCATGACCGGGACGCGAATTTCCGGGTAATCGAAGGTCCATGTATAAAGCAGCAGATTGACGAGCGTGGCGCCGGTGGCGCCAACAATGAAGAGCACGGCGGTTACGAACGTGAGCCCCCGGTGTTCTTTGGTGGCGAAAACGCAAAAAAACGCAGAGAACGGAAGTTGCGGGACCTGCAAGGTCAGAGAAACGATGGTCACGATCGTGACCGTGACCACCAGCCTGATCGTCATCGCCGAGCGGCCGGGAAAAGGCGCCATTTCGCGGCGCAACCACAACAGCCATGCCGGGCGGAAGTCCTTCAGGCCGTTGCCTCTCTGAAATCGATTCAAGTGAAGAGCCTTATGAATTCGCTCGAGCGCGTCAAGGCCGACTGGCGGCAATATTCGCGGATTACCAATTCAAGCCAGGGTTTGAACTTGATTTACCAATCGGCGGACGAGACGGGGCCGATCATTTCCAATGATGCCAGTCGTCGAACGATTCCAATCGGCAAATACCGGTTCCAAATTGCTTGATGGCACCGATTGGCCGCTTTCCACGGAGGCGGCCGCGCGCCCCAAGTAATCAGCCACGACGGTCCGCAACTGGGCCTCCGCCGCCTGCGCCGGTCGATCGAGTAGCTGCCATTCCTCAAGTTTGGTCTGCCTCAACAGGGCAGTGGCTATGAGACCGAGGGCCTGAACGTGGAATGTAAGGCGCTCCAGAACAGTCGTTGAAAAGTTTTTTGGATTCTCAAACATGACGTTTTCCACAGCCGCCTGGTCCGAGAGAACCGTCACACTGTCCATATCCCTGGAGAGCTCACCGTGAAGTGACTTCGCCTTGCTCTCCTCGGCTTCCATGGACAAATCGGTCCTGGGAAGAGAAACCAGGTGGGAAAGCGTCCGCAGTATGCGCGCGAGCGTTCCCCGCAACCGATCAGCGGCGTGTTCGGGCCATACATAACGGAACATAACTGCCGAGACAATGATCCCCAGAATAATGCCGACCAACCGGTCCCGAACGGTTGTCAAATTCACTTCCGGTCCATAGCCCTGAAAAATGCTCAAGTAAAAAGCGAACGCAAATTGCAAGCCAGCATAGGAAATTCGTTCCGTGCCGCTGGCGACCCATCCGGCGATCGCCGATCCGGCCACGACGAGCAGAAGGAGCGACGCGATGCTCACCATATGGGGGATCAGGAGGAACAGGGCCAGATAGCCGAAGAGGCCGCCGGCCAAACATCCAAACAACCTCAACCAACTCTTATAAATCGTCGCGCCAGTGGTATTTCCAAGAGCGATGACAATACAGGTTATGAAGGAGGTCCTGATTCCCTGCCAGTCAAGTGCGGTGTACAAAATATAACATATCATCGCTGCCAGTGTCACCTTGAGGGCGAATCGTACGTGAGTTGGATTGGTAAAGGCATCAGGGACGAACAATGGCTTTTTTGGCTCGCTAACAACGGCGGACGTATAATCAGAAATGCCCCGAACCATTGTGTCGCGAAATGATTCGACCGCGAATTGAAGTTCGCGCAGTTGCGGGAGCGCAGGAGGCGCCAATGGCACTTTGCGCGAAGACAAAATCCGCTCCTTCTCAGGCAGAAGCGCTTTAAGCTGCTCGATCTCAGACAGCAACGTTTTAGCGTGAAGAATATCGTCGGCCGACAGGGCCACCGGCTCCCTGAATTCCAATGATGCGGCAGCGTTAACCACATGCGAAGCGGCGGAAATGCTTTCCACAAGAAATGGATGCCGGCGCTTGAGCAACGGCTCCTTCATTTCCGCGAAATGGAGGACCCCAAGCATCTGGGTGCCACCGCTGCTGGCCAAATTCAGTAGTGAAACGTTTGTTTGACCGCCGGCCGAACCCTCTCTGATAACACGATTCAACGCTGCGGAAGCCGCATCCAGGCGGAGCCCGAGGGCCCGCACCAGCGTCGACCAGGGATCTGTCGGCAGCAGCAACTGATTGACAAAAATCGTTAACACGAGCGGGTAAACAACGGCAACCCACAGGTAGAGCTCGTCGCGGACCAGTGTCTCGGTATCCGGCGCGTATTCACCGATGATGAACATAAAAGAGCTAAGGAAGCCCACGCCAAATCCCAATATCCCGATGACAAATGTTCGCGCCAAAAACATAGCGCTAAAGACGAAGCACGCCATGACGGGAATTCGCACTTCCGGGTAATCAAATGTCCAGGTATAAAGCAGAAGACTGATGATTGTGGCCACAGTAACGCCTAAAATCGCTATTACACAGAGAAACAGCGTGAGTACCTGGTTTTCCTTGGTGAAGAAAAAGCAAAAATACGCTGAATAGGCGAGCAGAGGAACCTGCAACGCCAGGGAAACTACCGTGACGATGGCCACCGCGACGACCAACCTTATCGTCATGGCTTCGCGGCCGGGAAAAGGAACCATTTCACGACGCAGCCACACCAGCCATGCCGGACGGAAATTCTTGAGACCCGGGATAGCAAAGGAATTCATTTAACAATGGCTACGGCAGATTCACCCGCGCGAAATAAATCATTATCGGGATTTTCAACTTCAATACGAACCGGAAACCGCTGGGCGATATGCACCCAATTCAATTCGCGCGGCACCTGGGGGACACCGGTGCTGATATCGATTTCGTCCGTCGATTGCACCGCACCGCCGATGCCCTGTACTTTCCCCATAAATCGGCGCCTGGGCGCAGACATCAAATAAACCTCCACCGGCGTGCCATTGGACATATGACGGAGCTCCCCTTCACGAAAATTCGCGATGACATACCAATGGCGCAAATCAAGCAGAGAAAAGAACGCGACGCCCGCGGTGGCAAAGGCGCCAACCGACAAGTTAAGATTGATGATCTTGCCGGGGAACGGCGCGACAACTTTACAATATGAGAGGTTGAGTTTGGCCAGATTCAGGGCCGCGACAGTGCCCGGGCGTTGCGCCTGAAGGGTTGCCAAAGTGCTGAGAGCAGTCCTGGCCTGATTCAATTGCTGTTCTTCGTTTGCCAGTGTCGCGCTGGCGACCTTGACGGCGGTTTCTGCCTTTTCAACATCGTCCGCCGTTGCGAAACCTTTCGGCAGGAGCGGTTCAATCCGCTTCATGGTGTCATTGGCCTGGTTTTCCTGAGCCTGGGCCTGGGCAACGGCTGCCTCGGCAGCTTTGATCTGGTATCTCAAGTTCGTATCCTGTGAATGGGCGACTTCGATTTGCCGGTCCAGGGAGGTCAGCGCCGCCTGCGCATTATCCACCTGAAGCTGGAAATCCGCCGGATCAATTTCGAAAAGGAGTTCGCCGGCTTTGACCTGCTGATTGTCTCGCACATTCAATATGATAATTGGGCCGCTGACGCGCGGCGCAACTCCGATGACGTTTGCTGTCGCGATGGCATCATCCGTACGAGGGTGGTGCTCGATGATGTCCCAGACAATAAGCACCAGGACACACGTCACCAGAATAAGGACGATGCTGAAAATCCGGCCTGCTATCTTACGCCAGTCATCCGGGGCCGCGGGAGGCTTCGTTTCCGTATAATTGACGGGGCCGGCGGGATTCATTGGTGGAGTAGAAGCTTCTTTCCTGGGTTTTTCGTCGCCCTCTTTAGCGGGGACGCCGGTCGCATTTGGAGCAGTTGATTCAGGCATAGGTTTTATTTGTGACAGCACTAGTTTTGGAAAAACACAAGCCAAAGAGTCAGAGTAAAAAATACCAGCATGGAAATATAAACCAACGGAGCCGGTCGCAGGTGGATGTTGAGCTTTAGACCAATGAGAATTTGGCGGGCGATTAAGGTCAGGGCCAGCCCAAGGACAATACAAATGATCCACGCCGGAAAATACGACCCAACAATGTCAACTGTCGGTGAATGGTCGTTGACGCTGCAACCGCTCAACATCAGCCAGATGGCTGGCCCGATGAATATGAATTTTGCCGATTTCATTAATTTTGCGGGGTTGGGGGCGGCGGCTTTGCCAGATCGCCAACGCTCAGGGCGAGCGCGGTCTTGCTGGTGTAGATGTCCGACCGGGCATCAACCAATGTCGTTCGCGCCGTCGCCAGGTTGCGCTGGGCCACTTCCACCTGAACATACGTTCCCAGCCCGTGTTTAAACGATTCCAATGTTGCATCAAATGCCGTCTGGGCCGCCAAAAGCAAGACCTGCGCTGCTTTCTGTTTCCGTATTGCCGTTTTCAAATCAATATAACTGGTCATCACCTGTTCCACCGCAGTTTGGCGGCTATCGGCAAGGTCACTCTGGGCCGCCTTGAGTTGCGATTTGGCGATTAGAAGATTATTTCGCCGCGCAAACCCTTCAAATAAGGGCAATTCTATCGCCACGCCCGCGCTATAGGCAGGCTTGCTGTTTCCCACATACGGCGAGTTGTAGGCATTCACATCCAATTTTGACCAACCCGCCCCCGCGTTCACCGAAATCTGAGGATAAAAAGCAGCGCGGGCTTTGCTGACGGCCGCCTGGCTGGCCTTGAGGCTGGCCAACTTGGCCAATAGGTCGGGCCGTTGCGACAGCGCGCGGTCGACCATGTCATCCAAAGATTCATCCAGATTATCCGGGACAGGTTTTTCGGAAATTTTCTCCACCCGGATATGCATGGTGGGAAAAAACCCCAGCGAACGCACCAGCGTCACTTCCGCATCCTCCTGCGCTCCCTGCGCCGCTACCAGCTCATAATCGGACTGCGCCAGTTCCTGTTGCGCCTGCAGTACGTCCTGCGTTGTCCCCAGGCCATTATCAAATTGCGCCTTCGCCGCTCCGGCGACGGTCTGGGCCGCCTCCAACGTGCTTTGTGCCGCCTCTACCTGCTGCCTGGCGGTATTGTAGTTATAAAAGCCGTCAATCACCGTGAACACGATCTGCTGATGCGTGGCGTTGAAGCTCACATTCGCCAGCATCAATTTCTGCCTCGCTTCGGCGACTCCTGCTCTTCTCCCGCCAAAATCGAAAAGAAGCCAGTTCAACTCCACGCCGGCGTTTTCCTCAATTCCATTCGCGGGAAAGACCGTGGTCAACGCAAACAGTTCATGCGCAAATTCCTGGCTGGCCAGCGCAGCCAAATACGGATAATAGGTGCTTTCGCTTAAACCCACGGCCCGTGCCGCCGCTCGCGCCTGTTCCCAGGCCACTCGCGTTTCGGGATGGCTGCGTTCGGCAATATCAATCAGTTCGGGTAAATCGTAGGTCTTTTCCAGATCAATGGGGGCTGCATTGGAATTTTCCTGGCCCATCTGCGACAATTCCCCCTCATATTCCCCCAATTTTGGTGGCGACCAGGGCCTATCAGGAGCCGGAGGAGCAGTGTCCTGGCCGCTGGATGAGTGTTGGAACGAAAAAAATAGCAGGCCTATCCAACAAAGCCAAACTTTTGCTCGCCATTGCCTGCGCAGGAAATTGGTTATCGTCAACCGCATGGCTGAATTCTCATTGTATTTTTGCCTGTTAAAAAGGGCAGAGCTACCGCCCTGCTCAAACCTCCAAGCCAAGATTGCAACACAACGAAGAATTATTCAAGCCATTGTTTAAGTCACTGTTGCGCAGCCCTGAGCAATCCACTCACGAAACAGGTTTCAAAAGGCAGGACTCAAATTGGCGGGCCAATGAATGGTCTCTACAATCGGGCAAATGTGAATAAAGTCACCAACCACGGATGCACTACTTCCACTCCTCCATCGCGCAACTCACAACGGCCGGTGGCGCTGCCACTCGTAAATCCCTATGCCGCCTGCCAAACCGCCGATGGATTTCGCATGACAATCGATTCGTCCATTGGCCGCTTGCTCGCCACAAGCGCTTCCACGCTGTCCCCCAGCCACTCCGAAACATCCCCGTCGTGATGCCCCATCCAGTGCCAGACAAATTTTCGATTGTTTTCCCGGGCACACCGGATGAGTTGTTTGGCGGTCCAATCCAACTCCTGCCCTTTGTCTTCCTCATCGCCGAGCAAACCAATCAACAGGCCGTGACGCAACGGCATTACCGGAGGCAGGCTTGCCAGCCAATCGATCAGTTCGGGCGAACGGTGGGCCAGCGAACCCACCACGACAATCAGCACGTCTGCCGCCGCCGCATCGCCCGCCAGCATCTTCGCCATCGCCTCGTTCGCCCTGAGCGAATCCATTTTCCACATCTCCGACCTGCATTGCCAGCGATGCCCCGCCAATTTCGCAATCGATCCGGAAATCCACTTCACGCGCCGGCACGAACCAAAATCCGTATAGATCGAGAATAGATGAAGTTTCCCGCCCATCGCGGCCAGTTCGCACGAATTTGACCTCAACATGCGAAAAAGGGTGAATCGGATGTGTTACAACCTTATGAAGGTTATGTTCCAATTGTGAAATTTCAGGATTGTGAATAACTTGTCAGAATCCCAGGAATTTTCACCGGCGAAAAACGGCAAATAACTCATCGCGAACGCGTCTCATCCGCACAAGCCGAAGACGTTGGGCCGCCGCCAGCTTCTCGAAACCCGGCCCGTCCGCGATGGTCGGCGCGGCCCGTCCGCCAAAGATTCGCGGGCAAATCGTCAGGTGCAACTCCTGCAACAGTCCAGCCCGAATGATCGCGTCGTGCACCCCGCCGCCGCCTTCGCACAAAAGCCGTTTCACGCCCCATTTTTCATTCAGCCACCGAAACGCCAGATGAAAATCGACCTCGGCTTTTCCAAAAACGGCCACGTCGTCCGCCACGCGCCGCAGTTGTTGAATGCGTCCAGCCGGCGCGCTCTCGCATACCAGTACAATAATCGGGGAAAAACGGTGCCTGAAAATGTCCGCCTTCAGGTCCATCGAACCGGCACCGCTCACGATCACCCGCAAATTGTATTCGCTCAAGGCGCGCCGCTGACGAAGACGCTGGAACTTTTTCCCACCCGGACCAAGTGTCACGCCGGGTGTTTCAACCGTTCGCGCTCCCGCCATCACCGCGTCCGCCGTCGCCCGCAACTCCATCATATGCTCCCGGTCGCGCTCGCTGCCAAAGGGAACAAATTCCCGGCTGGCAAACGCTATTTTTCCGTCCGCCGTCATGGCGAAGTTTGAAAAGACAAACGGCAATCCTGAATCTTTTGGGTTCATGCTCATGTCACAAAATCAACATCGCATCGCCATAACTAAAGAAACGGTAACGCTCACGAATCGCTTCCGCATAGGCCCCGAGCATCATCTCGCGCCCACGCGTTTCGCCTGGCGACGCCAACGCCGACGCCAGCATCAACAACGTCGAGCGCGGCAGATGAAAATTGGTCACCATCGCGTCCACGATTTTAAATTCATGTGGCGGAAAAATGAAGATGTTCGTTTTACCCGCATAAACATTGAGTTTTCCGGCACTCATCGCCGCCGCGCTTTCGAGCACCCGCACCGTAGTCGTCCCAGCCGCAAACACGCGGCCGCCCGATTGTTTCGCCGCGTTCACTGCCCGAACCGTCTCTTCCCCCAGCGCAAATCGTTCCTCATGCATCGTATGTTCGGAAAGATCGGCCGCCTTCACCGGCAGAAAAGTTCCCGGCCCCACATGCAGCGTCACGAAACACACGGTCACACCCGCGCGGCGGATTTCATCCAGCAATTCCTTCGTGAAATGCAGACCCGCAGTCGGCGCTGCAACTGAACCATCGTTCCTGGCAAATACCGTTTGATAGCGCTCCTTGTCCTCAGGCCATTGTCTCGTCCCCTCACGCGCAATATACGGCGGCAGAGGGACTTCGCCCACTGCATCCAGCGATTGCCTAATATTCTCCACGCCGCTAAATCGCAGACGGCAATGGCCCTCCGTATTTTTCTCCAGCACCGTCGCCGAGATCGGTTTTTCTTCCGGCGCCGCTCTGGCGCCTCCAATGTAGATCACCGTCCCAATTCGCGCGTTCTTTCCTGGACGGACCATCGCCCACCAATCGTTCAGCCCATTTTCTTCGAGCAATAAAAATTCAAATCGTCCCGCGGTCCTGGCATTCGTGCCTCGCAACCGCGCCGGTATCACCCGCGAATCATTCAAAACCAGCACGTCACCCGGTCTCAGAAAACCCGGCAAGTCCAAAAATAATTTGTGCTCAATCCGATTTCGCTTTCGGTCAAGCACCAGAAGCCTTGACTGCCCCCGCACAGGCGAAGGACACTGCGCAATCAATTCCGGAGGAAGCTCAAAATCAAAATCTGCCGTTTGCACACCCGAGTTTTATAATTCAGCATTCCTCACGCAAGCCGCGACCTGCAAATATTTCCAAACACCTCATTTTCCCGCAAAATTCAGGTTGTGAATAACTTCTGAATAAATGCCCCAAAGGCGAAATGCCGGGCGATCTTGAAAACCGATTCCTCAATTTGTAAACTGGTGCTTTGCAGAATCTCGTTACAACACTTGAGGTGGCGGTTGGCCCTGTGATCCTGATTTCGGGGGTAGGCTTATTACTCTTGTCCATGACAAACCGCCTGGGACGGGCGATTGATCGGGCCCGTCAATTGAAAGAAATCCAACGTCACGGGACGGAACCGGACCGGGCGCGGGTGCGGGAACAATTGGAGACCCTATGGCAGCGGGCAAACCTCCTCAAAACTGCGATTATCTGGGCGTCGCTGAGCGTCTTATTGGCGGCGCTGCTGATTATCTTTTTGTTCATCGGCACCCTGATGCATTTGGAAATCACGGTGGTTGTAGTGATTTTGTTTTGCGGATGCCTGGCGGCGGTCATCGTCTCATTACTCTACTTCGTCAAAGATATTGTTCTTTCGCTGCACGCTTTGCGGCTGGAATTGGATTCGTAATTTAAATTAACGGAGTAAATAGACAACCGGGCATCGCGTTTGGCCTTTGCTCTTTGTTTACTGCCGATCGGTTTCCGAAACAATTGCCGCTTCAAAATAAGTCAAAAAAATCGCAATTTTTTGTTGACGCGGTGGGGCAAAGTGGGTAAAAGTGGACCGTTGTGGGATAAAGTGCCTTTTTTGACCTTTTTCTCCCAATTTAATGACGGACGCTAAACAAGATGAGCCGATTTACTACAATTCACGTTTCCGACACGGCGTGGATGAGAAACGGCGCGTCCAAATCCCGGCCAAGTGGCTGCCGCACAAAGCCGGCGTCGAACTCACTCTCGTCCTTTGGCCGCGCGAAAGTGCCGGCGCCTGCATCCGCGTTTTACCTCCGGCTCAAATGGCCAAACTCATGCAGTCCATCGACGACATGCAAAATAGCGACCCAAGGAAAGTCGTCCTCAAGCGCCTCATCGGCAGCGGCTCCGCCCAGGCCGGCGTCGATAAGAGCGGGCGAATTTGTCTGCCTGACGAAATGGCTCGGGAAGCCGGGCTCAAGGACGAAGCCGTCCTGGTCGGGTTGCTCGACCGCTTCGAAATTTGGAACCCGGATCGTTACGAAAAAGTCCAGGCCACCGATGCCGCCCTCGCGCCCGAGGCATTCAAACTCATGGAGTAATTATGAAACTTGGTAAATTATTGGCAGCCGGCAAAAGCATCATGAACGGCCACACAGAAGTTTCGTACCGTTCAAGCAAGCAAATTTATCTCCCGAAATTCGGTTCCGCCAAAAACCCATTTAAGTCTGATGCCTCAGCGCAGGCCCCTGAAACAGGGTCTGCTGTAGAGCCGGAGCGTTTGGCCGGTGGTGCAACCCCAAATGCGCTTGCGGACGTGGTAAGAGATCCACGTGCCTCCGCAATTGGGTCCGAGACTATCGCAATCGAGAAACCCCGTGCCCGTCCATGCCCGTCCGTGAGCGTGGCAGAACAGGCAAAAACGCCCCCGCCTCCAAATCTCCCTTCGGCTGTCGTCCACGACGCGAATCGCACAAGCGTATATGCCGCGCCAAAACGACTTGTCGCGCCACAGCGCACCGGCGGTGGGGTCGAAAACGCTTCAACGCTTCAACGTTTCGACGCGTTCCTGCGGTCTGCACTGGGCAAAGCGCGGCCTTTCGATAAATCCGCCAAAAACCAAAAGGGAACCGCAACCCAAACTGAGCTTTCTCTGGACTCCGTAAAGGTCGTCCATAACGACTTGAGCGACGTGGACGTCGAGGTCGTTCCCATCAAGTCCCGTTCCGGAGCGCCGGAATTGCCTGCGCCCAAAAAGTCATGGGAGTACGTGGGCGAACGCTTATTTGGCGTCGAAGCAACGTGATTATGCGCAGTGTCAGAATTCATTCACAAAACAGTGATGGCGGTGGAGGCTCTGGCCGCCCTCAAACCGAAGGCGGACGGTCGCTACGCCGACGGCACGATTGGCGGGGCCGGGCACGCGGAGAGAATTTTGGACGCGAGTTCGCCGACTGGATGGCTGTATGGGTTCGATCGCGATGGCGTCGCGGTTGAGGCAGCCAGACAACGGCTCGAGCACCGGTTCACCGGACGATTTGAAATCCGGCGCGCGAATTTTTCGGAAATGGCCGACTGGGTGCCGGCGGAGAGTTGTGACGGAGTGATTTTGGACCTGGGAGTAAGTTCGCCCCAATTGGATTCGGCGCAGCGGGGCTTCAGCTTTCAAAGCCATGGTCCGCTCGATATGCGCATGGACGACCGTCAAACGTTGACCGCTGCGGATTTGGTGAATACGGCGAGCGCCGAAGACCTGGCCGGCATTTTTTGGCAGTTTGGCGAGGAGCGGGACTCACGGCGGTTTGCCAGGGCCATCGCCGATGACAGATCGCGGCGAAAATTTGAAACAACGGAGCAATTGGCGGATTTGATCGAGCGTCTCGCGCCGCGTGCCGGGAAAAAAACGCATCCGGCCACGAAAGTGTTCCAGGCGTTGCGGATCGCCGTGAACGACGAAATTGGTTCTTTGAAAAGAGGATTGCAGGCGGCGTTCAGGATTTTAAAGCCTGGCGGACGGCTCGCTGTTATTACGTTTCATTCGCTGGAAGACCGCGTGGTCAAGGAATTCGGGCGCGAAAAATCGCGGGAGTACACGTTCAGCGGAGACGTGGACGTCCCGGAATTTCGCCGACCGCGCGCGCCCGAGATGAAATGGATTTCACGCAAAGCCATTAAACCCGGCGAAATCGAGGTGAAGGAAAATCCGCGCAGCCGCAGCGCCCAATTGCGCATTCTGGAAAAACTGTGAGTGGGGACGAAACGAAGATTTTTGTATGCCGAAGCTTAAAAAAAACCAGTCAGCAGCCATCCGGTTCGGTCCGGTGCTCAAGGTGGTCGTTTTATGCTTTTTGATTGCCGGTTCGGCGGTCGGTTATGTCTGGGAAAAAAGCCAGATTTATCAATTGGGACGTCAAATGTTTCAATACGAAAGCCGTGTTAAGCAATTGAATAACGACAACCAAAGGCTGGCGGACCAACTCGCAATTTTGCGGTCACCGATGATGCTGGACCAGCGCGCGCGACAATTGAACCTGGGCCTTGCTCCCGCGCTACCCGGGCAGGTCTATCGTCTGCCTGAACCGGCGAATTCGACAACGCCCGAGGCCAAAGTTGCGATGCGCCAGGGGGAATAGCCCGGCAGTGTCCGTGGCCCGGCAATATGGAGTGTCTTTGACAATTTTTGGTCGCCGCCCGCGAGGTCGCCCTGGAAGTGAGGAGCCAAGGCGCCTGCGGGCAGGCGGCCAGGCTAATGTGAGGTTAACGATTGGTTAAAGGATGAGAGGTAAAGTTTTGAACGATTGGACCAAAAATGATTAATCGGTTGCAACTCAAACGCGCGGTGCTGCTGCTGATTGTTCTGTCAGCGGCATTCGCCGGTTTGGGCTATCGGCTCGTCGATTTGCAGGTGCTGCGCCACGACGAACTGGCACAGCTCGAGCAGGAAAATACCCAGCGCGAATTCTGGCAGTCGCCCCGCCGCGGCGATATCCTCGACACCCGCGATAACATCCTGGCCACCAGCGTCCCCGTCAAAACGGTTTGCGCCGACCCTTCGCTCCTGGGTGATAACCAGGCCGTCGTCGCCCGCGCCCTGGCGCCTTTGCTTCAAATGCCCGAAGCCGATCTCTACCAAAAGCTCTTCTGCCACGTGTCCAGGGACGACAAGGGCCAGATCGTCACCAACAACTTTCATTACGTCCGCCTCCAACACGACGTTTCCGAGCAAACATGGCAAAAGATCCAGGACACTATGAACCTCCTGAACCTCGGCGTGAACGAAGCCACGCTTCCAAAAGCTCAGCGCGAATTCTATCGCATTCTCCGGGCTGATGCCATTTTTGCCGAACCAGGTGAACTGCGGGTCTATCCCAATGGCGCCCTGGCCGCGCAGGTCCTGGGATTCTGCGGCCAGCAGGACCTTAGCATGGACAACCACGTTTTTTCTCAAATGCTCGGACACGACGGCATCGAAGAGGCATTTAATTCCAAACTCAGCGGCGTGGCCGGTTGGCGCATCAGTGAAACGGACCGCGCGCAGCACGAATTAGTCGCCCTGCGCGATGTAAACGTCCAACCGCGGGACGGCCTGAATGTCGTGCTTACCATTGATTCAGTCATCCAGGACATCGTCGAAACGGCCATCGCCAAAGCCATGCAGGAACACTCGCCTCACAGTATTACCGGCATCGTTATCCGCCCTTCCACTGGCGAAATCCTCGCCATGGCCACCCTGCCCCATTACGACCCCAATCATCCCGACACTATTTCTCCGGAAACCCGTGATCGCTGCATCACCGACGTCATGGAACCCGGTTCTACATTCAAAATCGTCGTCGTTTCTGGCGCGCTCAACGAAGGAATCGTCCACTTGAACGATCCCTTCGACTGCGAAAACGGTCACTTCGCCTTCGCCGGCCGCATTCTCCACGATCACAAACCGTTCGGCGTGTTGACCACTGAAGGCATCATCACAAAATCTTCAAACATCGGCGCCGCCAAAATCGGCATCAAACTCGGTCAGGACCGCCTCTACGATTACGCTGCCGATTACGGATTTGGCGAACGCACCGGCATCCCCCTGCCCGGTGAAGTCGCCGGCATTTTGCATCCGGTTAAAGACTGGAGCAAAGTCTCCATCGCTCAAATCCCCATGGGCCACGGCGTCGCCGTAACACGGCTGCAAATGGCCATGGCCATGGCCGCCGTTGCCAATCACGGCTGGCTCATGCGCCCGATGCTCGTCAAATGCCTCCAGGACCGCGACGGAAACATTGTCGAACAGTACGCGCCGCAGCGCGTGCGCGAGGTCGTCAGCGATGAATCCAACAAACTATTGATAGAGGCCCTCAAGACTGTCGTCTCTCCCGATGGCACATCCCCAAAAGCCGCGCTCAATGACTACATCGTCGCCGGAAAAAGCGGCACCGCGCAAAAAGTCGAAAATGGCGCATACGCATCCGATAAATACGTCTCCTCATTCATCGGATTCTTTCCTGCCGACAATCCTCAAGTCTGCATATCCATCGTGATGGACGATCCCAAAGAGGGCTATTACGGCGGCGAAGTCTGTGGCCCCGTCTTCCACGATGTCGCAGAACGTTGCGCCAGCTATCTCAATATTCCCCCGGACCAAAATTTACAGCAACCCGCTACGCCCCGGATCCTGACCGCCTCCCGTGCGCCTACAACCCAGGATAACCCATGAAAACCCGCGTTTGTAATTCATCTACGGTTTACGAGTGGCAGCGCCACCCGCCATTACAATTTACGCGGCGCAGCCACGGACGCCTGCCACGCCATAGCAGAGCGACGGCTGGACCGGCGGCGGGTGAAAACAGTTGCGCTTTCCCGGATATTGGACGTGTAAAACGCAATCAGGAATTAGCCGCAGCCGACCTTGTAAACCTGGTACTTGAACGCGCTCTGGTACTTGGATGCCCGCAACCCGTTTCAACGTTTCAACGTTTCAGCGTTTCAACGTTTTACACCCTGTGAACTCTCCGCGCCCACAACTCTTCGGCATGCTGGCCGGCCTTTTCCTGGCCGCCGGGCTTGTCTTTTCGTCCATGCTCGCGACCGCGACGTGGCTAAAAGTAAAGAACTCACAATTCATCACTGTAAAAGGTTCCACTCGACGAAACGTCACCTCTGACCTCATTGTGTGGCAAGGTTCATTTCAGGTGCAGGCATCGTCGCTGCTCGAGGCCCAGAGCCAGCTTCAATCCAACCGCTCAGAGGTCAAGGATTTCCTGGCCAACGCAGGCGTGACCAATGCCCTTTTCCAGCCAATTGCAATCGAATCAGTCCTGGCCGACGTAACCGATAACGCCAATGGCGAGCATATCCAGCAGCAACGCACCGTAGGCTACCGCCTCACTCAACGCGTCCGCGTTGAATCCACAGACGTCGAGGGCCTGGCAAAAATCGACCCAACTCCGCTGGTGACAGACGGCGTGTTCTTTACCGCCGATCCGCCCCAGTTTCTCTATACCAGGGCGGCTGAGGAAAAAATCGAAATGCTCGCCGACGCGACAAAGGACGCCCGCGCACGGGCCGAGCAGATCGCCGCGCAAGGCGGCCGTATCATCGCTAATTTGCACGACGCTGAAATGGGTGTTTTTCAAATCACCCCTCTCCACGCGTCCGATACCAGCGGCGAAGGCGAAAACGACATCACTTCGCAGGACAAAACCATTACCGCGGTCGTTACGGCAACCTTCGTTTTGGAATAATTTCGCATGGATGAACGTTCTTTGAAATTTATCGCAGAAGCCTGCAGCGCAAAAATCCTGGCCGGCACGCCAGACACGCTCATTAAAAATGTCTGCACCGATTCCCGGAAAGCGAAGGCCGGTGACGTGTTCTTCGCCATCAAGGGCGAAAACTTCGACGGCCACGCCTTCATAAATGAAGTCGCCGAAAAGAAAGCAACGGCGGTGGTCATCGAGCAAGGAAAAATCCCTGCGTCGTTGCCACGCTGCGCCGTGCTGGCGGTCAAGGACACGCTGGTGGCGCTTGGCCAATTCGCAGCCGCTTATCGGCGCGATTTTTCCCCGCCTGTGATATGCGTTTGCGGGTCGAATGGCAAAACGACGACAAAAGAACTCGTTGCCTCCGTTCTGCGCCAAAAGTTTCCGACGGTATGGAGCGAAGCCAGTTTCAACAACAACATCGGCGTGCCGCTCACATTGTTGCGGCTGGAAAAGACGCATCAGGCCGCCGTACTCGAAGCCGGGACAAATCACCCCGGCGAATTGGCCCCGCTCGTGGAAATGATCCGGCCCAGCCACGGTGTCCTGACAAACGTCGGTCGCGAACACCTGGAATTTTTTGGCGATATGGCCGGCGTCGCGCGCGAAGAAGGCCAACTGGCTGAACTGTTGCCACCGGACGCCACGCTCTTCGTCAATGGCGATAACGAGTGGACACCCGAAGTCGTCCGCCGCACCCGCGCCAGGGTGGTCCGTGTGGGATTTGGCGATAATAACGATTGGCGGGCTGAAAACGTTCAAGTGAACAACAACGGCGTCACTTTCCGCGTAACTACCTCAAAGAAAGAATTTTGCAGCGAATATCGCGTGCCATTATTGGGCCGCCATCAGGCCCTCAACGCCTTGTTTGCCCTCGCCGTTGGCGCGCAAACCGGCACGACGGTTGCTGAAATTCACCGAGGCCTGGCCGAATGCAAGCCGGCCAAAATGCGAATGCAATATTGGGAAGCAGGCGGCATTCGCGTCCTGGATGATGCCTACAACGCCAACGCCGATTCGATGATTACGGCGCTGGAAACGTTGCGGGATTTGCCCTTGCAGGGCCGGCGCGTGGCCGTTCTGGGCGACATGGCCGAGCTCGGCGCCCATAGCGAGTCCGCCCACGCCGAAGTCGGCCGGCGGGCCGCCGAACTGCAAATCGGCCAGTTGTTTGCCGTCGGCAAAATGGCGCCGGTGGTAGCCAAAGCCGCCCGTGACGCCGGGCTGTCCCGGGTCATCGAATTTGAAAACGTCGAAGTGGCGACACGTGCCATCAAAAGCTTTTTGAAAAGCGGCGACCTGGTTCTGCTCAAAGCGTCCCGGTCGTCGCGCCTGGAACGAATCGCCGAAACGTTAAAAACTGAAAAATAAATCGCTGTTGCGGTGAACTGCACGATAAAATGGGCGCTTTTACTGAACAGAGCTGCGCGCGCAAGCGAGCGGCAAAACAACAGAGCCGTCCCACCCGGCGGGACGAGCGAGTGGATAAACCTGGATGTTTTATTATTTAAGTCAAAAATTATTGGAATGGTCGCACGGAACGCCCTGGGAAAACCGGCTTTCCTGGCTGCGCCTCTTTCATTACATCACCGTTCGTACCGCCGGCAGCGGCAGTCACTGCCCTGGCCTTGAGCCTCTGGTTCGGTCCGGGAATTATCCGCTGGCTCAAACAATTGAAATTTGGACAGGAATACCAGGACAAAGCCGAGGAAGCCGGCGGTCTGGCCGCCCGCATTCTCAGCAAAAAAGGAACGCCAACCATGGGCGGAATCCTCATCGTGACCATTCTCTTCCTGACGACTATTTTGTGGACGCGACCTCGACAACAAATTAGTCTTGCTCACGCTGCTCTCGGTCCTGGTCCTGACGGGCCTGGGATTCTACGACGATTACGCCAAAATCATCCAGCAGAGCGGCGGCGGTACTCCGCCCCGGGTAAAGCTCTTTGCACAGACAGCCGTCAGCATTTTTATTGGCTTTTACCTCTGGCTGACTCCATCAACCGGCAAACTCGTGTCGGAAATTACCGTTCCCTTCTACAAATATCCAATCCTCACGCATGCCTCATGGCTGGGCATTATCATCTGTGTGATATCCATCGTGGGCAGCTCCAACGCCGTGAATTTGACCGACGGCCTCGACGGTCTTGCTATCGGTTGTACGCTCATCGTTGGCTTTGTTTTCTTGATTTTTACCTATGTCGCCGGCAACGTAAAAATCGCTGCCTATTTGCAAATCCCGTTTGTCCCCGGCGCGGGCGAACTCACGGTTTTTTGCGCCGCACTCATTGGCGCCGGTTTGGGCTTTCTATGGTTCAATTGTCATCCCGCGCAAGTTTTCATGGGCGACACCGGTTCGCTCCCGCTGGGCGGCGCTTTTGGCATCATCGCGGTCCTGGTTCATCAACCCTTTGTCCTGGTCATTGCGGGCGGCATTTTTGTCATGGAAGCCGTCTCAGTTATCATCCAAAAGAGCTGGTTTCGATACACGCGCCTCCGCACCGGCACGGGCCGCAGAATTTTCCTCATGGCTCCCTTGCACCATCATTTCGAGAAAAAAGGCTGGTACGAATCCCAGGTCGTGATGCGCTTTTACATCCTGTGCATCCTCTTCGCCGTCGTCGCTCTGGCCACCCTAAAACTTAGATGAGCACGCTTTCTCAATCATTCTCATCCCCGCTGGCCCCCCGGTACTTTAGCGGAGGAAGATCCTCGAATAGAGGCACGGGCGACCGCCAACATACGCGCGTATCACATCCCGCTTCAACGTTTCAACGCTTCAACGTTTCAACGCCCGCGCGAAGCGTGAAAAATCATCGCCAATTCTATTTTGTTCCTTGCGTTGAACCTCACGCGCTGATAAAACAAATTGCGGCAGCGACAGGCCTTCAATGCCGTGAAGATTGCTTTTTCAATGCAGTGCATAGAATGAATATAGTGAATTTTACCCGCCGGGAAATTTTAGAGGAAGTTTCGCGGCGCTTAACAATCCATCCCTCGATCGAAAGGACAACATTAAGTCATGAATAATCCCAACCCATTTGTTCCACAAGGTTCTTTGCTCGAACAGCAAAGCAAACGCCGCTCGCACTTTAAGTGGGGCGTGCTCTTCGTTCTGACCCTGGGCGTCGTCGGCCTCTCCGCCATGCTCTTCCAGGGCTGCAAACGTGAAGAGGAAAACAACCCGCCCGAGAGTTCTGACAATAATCCGCCTCCGATGCAAACCAATGACGTCACGGAGACCGAAACCAATCTGCCCACGAACGAAAACCCGAATGTGGCGACCGGGCAAACGCCGCCGTCGGGAGCGCCACAGGCGCCACAAACGCCGGCAAATGTCGCTCCGCCCGTTCCCCAGGCGCCCGCGCCCGTTGTCCCGGTTGCTCCGGCTCCCGCGCCAACTGAAAGCGAATACGTCGTGGTAAAAGGCGATTACATGGCCAAGATCGCCAAAGAAAATGGTGTGACACTTAAGGCACTGGAAGAAGCCAATTCGGGTGTCCAGCCTACTCGCCTCAAGGTCGGCCAGAAACTCGTCATCCCCGCCGGCGCCTCAACCACCGGTGCCAATGCCGCGGGTGAAACCGCCAATGGCCTCGCCGCCAACGGTGATGAAATCTACGTCATCAAATCCGGCGATTCCCTCACAAAGATCGCCCGGCACTACGGCGTGACGGTCAAGGCGATTATGGCCGAAAATAATCTCACGACGGCAAGGATCAATGTCGGAAAGAAATTGGAAATCCCGGCCAGGCAGACTGCCGAACCCGCGCCCGTGAACTCGGCGCCGACAACAACAACCGCGCCCGAACCGGCGCCGGCCGCGCCGCCCGCGTCGAATCCGCCAGCTCAGCCGGCCGCACCGGGACAACAATAATTTAACAATCGTCCAGCCGATCTGGACAATTCGAAGGGGCAGGCCAGTGGCCCCTGTGCCTGCCGGTCACGGTGGCTTTTGTACGCTCGCGCGTAAACGAGCCGCATGCTGACCCGCTCTAACTGAAAACGTTTGCTATAGGTTGAGGGTAGGAGGCGGATGGCAGAATTGCCGCCGCGGGGCCTGCCATCGTTTTTGATGTGGAATGAAAGTCGCCGTTACAACGTTGGCCTTTTGTGTTGCCGCATTGCTCTCGCTGGGCATGGTCATGCTTTACAGCTCGAGCATGACCCAGTTCGGCGCAACCCTTCTCAAAAAACAACTCGAATGGTTTGCCGTCGGGTCCATCCTTTGCGTTGCTGCAACCGCCCTGGACTATCAGCTCCTCAAAAAATTCGCCTGGCCGCTCTTCTTCCTCGCGCTCTTTCTGCTCGCGGGCCTGTTTGTGCCGCACATGCACGGGGTCAAAATCAACGGAGCCCGCCGTTGGTTTGATTTCCACGGCTTTCGCTTTCAGCCTTCCGAACTGGCCAAAATCGCGCTGGTCACGATTCTCGCCTGGTACGGCGACCGTTGCCAGCGACAGATGCAAACGTGGAGCCGCGGTGTCGTCCTGCCCGCCCTGCTCATCGCTGCCATTCTGGGCCTGGTGTTTATCGAACCTGACCGCGGAACAACAATCCTGCTGGCCACCGTCGGCTGCTCATTGCTGCTTATGGCCGGAACACAGTGGAAACACATTTTCATCCCCGCCGCGTTGGGCGTATTGGGCCTTACCGTTTCCATCCTCCACGATCCCATGCGCATGAGGCGCATCTTCAGCTGGTGGGACCTGGAGCAGCACAAAAATGGCGTTGGATATCAGGCCTACGAAGCCATGATCGCCCTGGGTTCGGGCGGCTGGACCGGCCTGGGCCTGGGCAACAGCCTCCAAAAGCTTGGATTCGTTCCCGAACACCAAACCGATTTCATCTTTGCCATCATCGGCGAGGAACTCGGTCTGGTCGCGACCCTCGCCATTGTGCTGGCCTTTGTCGTCATCGCCGTGTGCGGCTTTTGCATCGCCGTGAACGCCCGCGAGACTTTCGGCTTCCTGCTGGCGTCTGGCGCGACGCTGCTCATTTGCCTCCAGGCCGCCATCAACATCGGTGTCGTCACCAGCGCCCTTCCAAATAAGGGCCTGCCCTTGCCTTTTATCAGCTACGGCGGTTCCAACCTCCTGGCCATGCTCGTTTGCGTCGGCATTTTATTTAGTGTCGCGCGCCACGCGCCCGTGCGCGAAAAAAAATCTGAAGGAGTTCGCAAATCATCCGCTAAGAGAAGAGGAGACAATCCTTTCGCGGCCCAAGCCACATGAACGCGCCAGAAACCAGGACGCCCTTCGTCGCCATCGCCTGCGGCGGAACGGGCGGGCATCTCTTTCCGGGTATTGCCGTCGCAGAAGCCTTAAAAAAACACGGCTGCAAAACCGGCCTGCTCATTTCGCCCAAAGAAATCGATCAGCAGGCCGTAAAGACGGCTCGCGACATGGAAATTTTCACCCTGCCCGCAGTCGGACTGCAAAACAGAAATTATCTCTCATTTGCTTTCAGTTTTTGGAAATCAATGCGCGATGCCCGGAGGATTTTCAAAAACAACCGGCCTCACGCGGTTTTGGCCATGGGCGGCTTTACCAGTGCGCCGCCCATCCTGGCGGCAAGGAAAATTGGCGCGAAAACTTTTTTGCACGAATCCAATACAATTCCAGGTCGCGCCAATCGATTTCTTACCCGGTTTGTTGACGAAGTTTTTGTCGGATTTCCCGAAACAGCTGATCGGCTCAAGACCCGCCAAACAACCGTCACAGGCACACCCGTGCGGCCGGAATTTTTGCGGGCCGGCACTCCCGCTGCAGAGTGCCGGTTGGCGCTCGGACTTGAACCGGCCCGGCCAACAATTCTAGTCGTCGGCGGCAGCCAGGGCGCCAGCGGTTTGAACGAAATGATTTTATCAGCTTTGCCGCTGCTGGCCTCCCGGAACTGGCAATGGCTCCATTTGACCGGCGCCAATGATTTTGAAAAGGTCCAGGCCGCCTACGCTGCTCAAAAGATCACGGCTGTCGTCAAAGCCTTTTCAGCCGAAATGAATTTGGCCTTGCGCGCTGCGACGGTCGCGGTCAGCCGCGCCGGTGCATCATCGCTTGCGGAACTCGCGGCGGTGCGACTCCCTTCCTTGCTCGTGCCGTTTCCGGCCGCCGCCGACAACCACCAATATTTCAACGCGCTCGCCTTCGAGAAAAGCGGCGCGGCAAAACTATTGGAACAAAAACATTCGACACCGGATAAAGCTGCGGCCGTTTTGAGCAATTTAGTCGAGAATGAAATGACCCGCTCCAATATGCAGTCTGCCCTCGTGAAATGGCATTCGCCAAACGCGGCCGAACAAATCGCCGGGAATATTTTGCGCGCGTCCGCGTTTGCCGGCCTTTCTGAAGGAAACGCGCCGGGCGCCGGCTCCCGGCCGCCGCAATCGGCCGCGTCCGGGCCGCGCCAATTTTCCGCCGCATGACCGCGCCCGGAACCATTTTAGAGATGCCAACGCAAAACGAATTTGATTTTGCCGCCGAACTTGAATCCAGCGTTTCAAACGCAACGATCGTCCGCCGCAATGAGCCATTGGCCAAACGAACGACGCTACGGGTCGGAGGCCCCGCGGACTTTTATGTTGAACCGGCAAGTGAAGCCGATCTGGCCGCCGTGCTCAAACTATGCGGACAGCGTGCCATGCCGCATTTTGTTCTCGGACGTGGTTCTAATTTACTGATCCGCGACGGCGGCATTCGGGGCGTTGTCATTTGCCTGTCTCATCCCGCCTTCAGCAAAATTGAAATCAACGGCCAGACCATGCGTTGCGGGGCCGGCGCGAAACTGAAAAATGTGGCAGTCGAGGCGCGGCGTAGCGGCTTGAGCGGCCTGGAATTTCTTGAAGGTATTCCCGGCAGCGTCGGCGGCGCGCTGCGCATGAACGCCGGCGCGATGGGCGGCCAAACCTTTGACGCCGTCGAATCCGTTCGTCTTACGGATTTCAACGGTACCGTTTCCGAAATGCCTCGCGAAAAAATGGCTGTGGCCTACCGCGTTTGCGCCACACTCAAGGACCATGTCGCGCTGGCGGCAACCTTCAAGTGCCAGACGACCTCACGCGAGGAAATTGAAAAGCGGATGAAATCCTTCAGCGAGAAACGCTGGGAATCACAACCTGCCGCCCCCAGCGCCGGTTGCATTTTCAAAAATCCGCCGATGATTCCGGCCGGAAGACTTGTGGACGAACTGGGCCTGAAAGGCACTCGCGTCGGCGGCGCGGTCGTCTCCGCCGAGCACGGAAACTTTATCATCAACGACGGCAAAGCCACCGCACACGACGTCCTGGAGTTGATCGATATTTTGAAGGCCAAGGCCAAAGCCGGGCGCGGAATCGAATTACATACCGAAGTTGAAATTGTCGGTGAAAACTAATTGCGGATTGAGTAATCCGGGTTGCGAAATGAAGAATCTGAACATCAGTGTTATGCTGGGCGGCCCCAGCGCCGAACGCGAAGTTTCGTTGCGTTCGGGCGCCGCCGTCGCGAAGGCATTGCGGTCGCTTGGCCATAATGTTACGGAAGTGGACCCCAAAGACGGCACCTTTGAACTGCCGAAGTACTGCGACGTTGTTTTTCTCGTCCTGCACGGTACTTACGGCGAAGACGGCCAAATCCAGCGGCAATTTGAAAAACTCGGCGTGCTTTATACAGGCTGCAACGCGGAGGCGAGCCGCATCGCCTTTGACAAAGTGCTGACCAAAGAAAAATGCGTCCTGGCCGGCGTGCCTACAGCGAAATTTACCGCGCTTGCATCGGCGCGCGCGTCTATCCCGAAGGAACTGGCGCCACCGCTGGTCGTCAAACCGGTGCGGCAGGGTTCAAGCGTGGGATTGCAATTCGTTGAAAGGATTGACGATTGGGAGGCCGCCATCACCGAAGCGCTCAAATTCGATTCGGAGGTCCTGGTCGAGGAAAAGATCGTCGGACGCGAAACCACGGTTGGCATTTTGGATGGACAGCCGCTGCCTGTTGTCGAAGTACGCCCCAGGACCGGAAATTACGATTACAAAAGCAAATACACTTCCGGCGCAACGGAATACTTTTGCCCTGCGGACTTCGATCCGGCCACAACGAAACGCATCCAGAGCGCCGCGCTCGGGGCCTTTCAGGCAATTGGCGGGCGCGATTATGCCCGCGTGGACGTAATGGTCCGGCCCGATGGCAGCCCTGTCGTGCTCGAAGTCAACACGCTGCCCGGCATGACTGAAACCAGCCTTCTGCCGAAGGCGGCGGCCGCTGCGGGACTGAATTACGCGCAGCTTTGCCAACGAATGGTAGATCTGGCACTCCGAAGGAACGGCAAACTTGCGGATTTAAAATGATAATGGGTTGCCGGAAATTTTGATTTTTTACCGATGTGGTTTAAGCGCGAACAAAAAAACCGGCGAATGGGCCGCGGGCATGTGCTCGACGTAAAAATGCGGTCAGACCAGGCGCGCGTGACGCGTCTCAGGCTGGCCACAGGCGTATTCGCCGTTGTTTTCGGAACTGTATTTGGCCTTTACCTCTTTTGGCGCTGCGGTGAATGGGCGCTCACCAAATTCATTTACGAAAACCCGGGCTTTGCCATTGAGCAAATCGACGTGCGAAGCAATGGCAATATTTCAGAAGACCAGTTGCGCCGGTGGTCCGGTGTGAAACTGGGGCAAAATTTAATTGCGCTCGACCTCGCCGCCGTAAAACGGAACCTGGAAATGGCATCAGCGATTGATTCAGCGTCCGTTGAACGGATTTTGCCGCACACCCTGAAAATTCGCGTGACCGAACGCGCCGCCGTCGCCCAGGTCGACGTGCCGCGCGCCGTCGCAGGAACCGGCATCGCCATTACCATATTTCAACTCGACGCAAACGGCCATGTCATGCAGCCGCTGGACCCGCGGCAAAGCGTCGTTCCTCTGGCGCAAATGAGCAGCTCGCTTCCCGTCGTCAGCGGAGTGAGTGTTTTGCAGTTGCAAGCCGGCCATCGGCTTGAAACGCCGGAAGCTTTGGCCGCGCTCAAATTGGTCGCGGCGTTCCCGCGGTCGCCCATGGCGGGACTGGCCGAACTTCAGCGCGTGGACGTGTCGTCTCCGCGCGTCTTCGTGGTAACCACGCTCCAGGGGAGCGAAATTACTTTCGGTTTGGACCATTTGGATGAACAATTGGCGCGTTGGCGCGAAATTTACGATCTCGGGCAGCGAATGAATAAGACAATTGCGTCCGTGGACCTGGCGGTCGCGAACAACGTGCCGGTTCGTTGGGCGGAAAGGATTTCCGCGCCGGCTCTGCCCGCCAAAACCCTGGACACACAAAATTCATGGAGGAAAAATGTTTGACGATCCGAACATCATTGTCGGTCTTGAAATTGGCACCTCAAAGGTGTGCGCCGTGGTCGGCGAAGTCAACGCCGACGGCGTGCTGAACATCATTGGCCTGGGCCAGTCGCGTTCGCGCGGTGTCCGCAAGGGCGAAATCGCCGATCTCGCTCAAGCCGAGGAGGACGTGCGCAACGCGATCGTCGAGGCTGAACAAATGGCGGACGTGGAAATTCGCAGTGTCTTTCTGGGCGTTACCGGCGGCCACATCCGCGGATTCAACAACCGCGGCATGCATCCGGTGGTGAGCGCCGACCGCGAAATCACTGAAGACGACGTCCAGGACGTCATCAAAAACGCCAAGGCTATCAACTTGCCGACCGAAAACAGCGTCATACACGCGATTCGCCAGCATTTCTTCGTTGACGGCCAGGACGGCGTTACCAATCCCGTGGGCATGCTCGGTTCGCGGCTCGAAGTCGATGTCCACGTCGTCCACGGAATTACCAACCGCCTGCAAAATTCCATTCGCCTGGTCAAAGGATTGCAATTGGAAGTCGAAGACATTGTCTTTAATGGCCTTGCCTCTTCCCTGGCCCTTCTCACGGCCGAACAGAAGGAACTGGGAGCCCTCGTCATTGACATCGGAGGCGGCACAACCGATTTCGTAGTGTATGCGGACGGTGTCATCAAACACACCGGAGCCATTGCCGTGGGCGGCGACCATGTTTCGAACGATCTCGCTTACGGCTTAAAAGTGCCACTGAGCCGCGCGGAAAAACTGAAGGTGGAACACGGGTCGGCGCTCCTGGACGTCGAGTGCCAGGGCCAGAAGGTGACGATTACCAATGAACTGGGCCTGGTTATGAAGGAAATCAATGTCGAGCATCTGCGCCGGATCATGTCACTCCGGCTCGAGGAAACATTCCAGCTCATCGCCCAGGATTTGGAGCAGGTTGGCCTGGCCGACTACCTTCGCGCGGGCGTCTTCCTGTGCGGCGGGTGCGCGCGCATTCCGAATATTTCAAAACTTGCCGAGCAAACGTTGCAAATGCCGGTGGTCACGGGCCAAACCACATCCGTCAGCGGCTTGAAATCCGCGCTGGACCAGCCCGAATTTGTGACGGCCATCGGTCTGGCAAAATTTGGCTCGTTCAAAAGCCGCAAGCGCGAAGGCAAATCGCTCGTGGCGGGAATCAAAGGAGTCTTTGGCCGGTTTTTACAGAAGTAATTCCAATCATCGCCAACTGAAAGCGTGAACCTATGAAAACGAAAAATGAAATGCCAGGCCCGGCTGCAGAACCGCAGGGGACTCGTTCCATAAAAATTTTCGGGGTGGGCGGCGCGGGCGTTGTCCTTAGCGACTCCTTAAATCACAGCGAATTCGCCGGCGCGGATTTCGCCGCCATTGACACCGACGCGCAGTCGCTCGCCTCATCATCCGCGGCGGTCAAGATCCATCTCGAAACCAAATTGTTGCGCGGCCTTGGCACCGGCGGCGATCCCGAGCGCGGCCACGCCCTGGCGGAGGAACAATTCTCGACGCTTAAGTCCGCTTGCGAAGGCGCGGAAGTCGTTTTGATTCTGGCAGGTCTTGGAGGCGGCGCCGGCAGTGGCGTCAGCCCTGTTTTGGCGCGGGCAGCGAAGGAAGCCGGCGCGCTCGTTCTTGCGTTTGTTACCGTGCCCTTTTTATGCGAAGGCAACCGCCGGCAGCAACAGGCGCTTAATGGCCTGGAACAATTGAGGACCACGGCCGATGCGGTCATCTGTCTGCCCAATCAAAAAGCATTCAAGCTGATTGACGAAAACACGAGCGTGCTCGAGACGTTTCGCATCACTGGCGGTTTTCTCATCGAAGGCGTGCGGGGTGTGTGGCAATTGCTGACGCGCCCGGGCCTGATTCAAATTCATTTTGACGATTTGTGCGGGCTTGTTCGCGACCGCCACTCCGAAAGCGCCTTCGCATTCGTCGAAACGGCCGGTCCGGCGCGTTCCCGTGAGATCGTCGAAAAATTGCTGGCGCACCCGCTGTTGGACGATGGCCGCGCGCTCGCCGGGGCGAACGCCGTCCTGGTCAGCCTGACTGGCGGCAAGGACTTGACCATGAGCGAAGTCAATCGCGTGATGGAAAAAATCAACGGCCACTGCGACGGCGCAAAAGTCATCATGGGCGCGGCAATTGACGCCGGAATGGCAAATAAGCTCTCGGTCGTACTCATCGCCGCAAAAAATTCCGCTGAGAAAATAGAAACCGGCACGGCATCCAATCCGACGGAGCCGATCGTGGCGGGCCTTCCGGAAGCAAGCCGGGAATCCATGCCGTCGTCGCCACGCTTCGATCATCGGCTCTTGTCCGGTGCTCCCCTGCCCCAGCCGGAACGCGGCGCCCGTCCCCATCGCGTTCGCCGGCCGGGAAAGACGATAATGACGCAAGGACAATTGCCATTGTCCATCGTTTCCAGAGGACGTTTCGATAAAAGCGAACCAACAATCCATAAAGGCGAGGACCTGGACATACCGACTTACATCCGCCGCGGGGTCCCGCTGAACTAATGCGGTCGGCAATAATCATTGCTGTATTATGTCTCGCAGTATTTCAGTTCTCTGAAAACACCGCCGATCCGGATTTGTGGTCTCACGTTTTCTTTGGGACGCAATTCATTCACACCGGCAAGCCAACCACAGTTGATTACTATTCCTGGACCGCTTATCAGCAACCATCATTCGATCACGAGTATCTCGGCGAGGCTGTATTTGGCCTTGCATATTTGGTGCTTGGCGGACCCGGATTGCTTCTGCTCAAAGTCCTTGTCGGCCTGTTGACGTTTGGCCTGGCGATTTCAATGAGCCGCACGTCCGATTACGCGCAAGATACCCAGTCAATTCCGCAATGCCGGACGGGCACCTGCTCCATAATGGGCAACCAGAGCACAGGTTCAATGACAATGCTCGTTGCCTGGGCCTTTGGCGCATTGGCGGTAGTGGAAATTTCCTTTGGATTTGCGGCGCGGCCTCAAATTTTTACCGCGCTGTCGCTGGCAGTCGAATTGTGGATTTTGAACCGTGTCCACGCCGGAAAATGGAAATGGGCCTTCGCGCTCCCGCCGTTGTTCGCGCTATGGTTTAATCTTCATGGCGGCGCTTTGGCCGGACTCGTCCTTCTGTTCGCCGCCACGGCGGCAACAACCGCGCAAATCGTTCTGACAAAGGCCACGCCTAAACTCGCTTTTTGGCTGAACCCTGACGTTTCTCCACGTGTGGCAATCGCGCTTTGGATTTCCGCAATAGTCTCGGCCGGGACAGTCGTTATCAATCCTCACGGCGTTGAACTGGCCCGATGGCTCGTTGGTAGCGTGCTCTGGCTCCGCCCGCAAATTCAGGAATGGAATCCCGCGACACTGAGTTGGGACCATGCGGCGTTTTTTTTCTGTTCAGGGATCGCACTCGTTGCGTTCATCTGCTCGCGACGCCCGCGCCAATTATGGGAAATCGCCGTTCTGGCGGTGCTGTTCATCGTCGCCTTTCGCGCTGTTCGAAATACGCCGTTGTTCTGTGTCGCGGCACTGGCTTTCGTCCCGCCGCATTTGGCCGATACATTGCAACGGTTTCGCCAGGCCTTCTCCCGTTTCGAGGAATTAATTCGCCGCCCGGGGGTGCAACGTTTTCTTTTCGCAGTATTGTTCGTCGTTTCCGCTGGTATTGTCCTTGCGACATTGACGCTGCACAAAAATCGTTTTTGGACAATGGAAGTTCCACGCGCGCAATAT
The DNA here is from genome assembly GCA_963845665.1 of uncultured Verrucomicrobiae bacterium. GTDB lineage: Bacteria > Verrucomicrobiota > Verrucomicrobiia > Limisphaerales > UBA11358 > UBA11358. The sequence goes on along the minus strand of CAWJTA010000002.1, from coordinate 2,355,695 downwards.
CCGGTCGCCGCGATTCAATTCATCCAACAACACGATTTGCACGGTAATTTGGTCGTCTTTTTTGATTGGGGCGAAATGTGCATCTGGGAACTGCCGGACAGCAAGGTCTCCATCGACGGCCGCCTGGACAGTGTTTATTCACCGGCCATAATTGACGCCCACTGGAAATTGTACAACGGCGAACCCTTCGACACGAACGTCCTTAACCTTGCGCACGCCGACTTCGCCCTTCTGCCGTCGCATCTAGTCGGAGCAAAGGCCCTCGCCGACAATGACCGATGGCGCCCGGTTTATTATGACGATTGCGCCGTTATCCTGGTCAAAAACCCCGCGCAGTTTCCGAAGCTTGCCAAACTCCGATTACCCGTAAAAGGACCGGCAACCGCAACGGAAGGGAGAGCCTCATTTCCAAATCATCTCGTGGCCAAATGAAGGGAAAATCGCGAATTACGCTCAGTTCTTTAGGTTGAGAAAGTTCTTCAAAATCTGCCGTCCATTTTCCGTCAAAATGCTTTCGGGATGGAACTGGACGCCCCAGATGGGCAGCGTTTTGTGGCGCACACCCATGATTTCGCCTTCGTCGCTTTCGGCTGTGATTTCCAGGCAATCGGGCATGGTATCACGCTGAATGACCAGGGAATGATACCGCGTGGCCGGGAACGGATTCGGCATGCCGGCAAACAATTCCTTTCCGTTGTGTTTAATGGGAGACGTCTTGCCGTGCATCATCCGGTAGTTAACCGCGACATTCGCACCAAACACATGGCCAATACATTGATGGCCCAGGCACACGCCAAAGACCGGCACGCCTTCAGATGAAAATGTGCGAATGACCTCGTTGGACAGGCCGGATTCACGTGGCGAACAAGGGCCCGGCGAAACCAGTATCCGCTCCGGCTTGAGCGCGCGAATTTCCTCAATGGAAATTTCGTCGTTCCGTTTGACGACGATGTCCGCCCCCAACTCGCCCAAATACTGGACGAGGTTGTAGGTGAACGAGTCGTAATTGTCTAAAACCAAAATCATCTCAGGCAATCATGATACCGCATTTATCAAAAAACAAAAGCTGAAAGCCGGCCCGGCAGCGGCACCTCCCCTGCCCCGTGAGTATTCGATTGACCGACGCGGTCCCGAAGTTCGATTATCCAAAGAGGATGGAGAAGCACAATCTCTCTACCAACCCGGACATGCCGCTAATAATCACAGAGGGCGGCCTCGATGATCGGCGCGTGCAGGCGCTTCTCTCGCATCATTTTCAGACCGCGCGGGCTGAAACCGGCCGCGGTAGCGCGCATGCGCTTAACCTCAGCGGGCTGAAATCGCCGGATATTCGATTTTGGTCGGCATGGGGTGGCGATTGCGTCGTTGCCATTGGCGCGTTGAAACGGCTCTCCAAATCATACGGCGAGATAAAGTCCATGCATACGGAGCAATCCCACCGGCGGAAGGGCGCCGGAAACGCAATACTGCAGCACATTATCGCCACAGCGCGCGAAATGGGATTATCGCGGTTAAGCCTGGAGACCGGCTCATGGCCTTATTTCATCCCTGCTCGGGAATTCTACAAACGGAATGGATTTGTCGAATGTCCGCCCTTTGGCAGCTATACTCCCGATCCCAACAGCGTCTTTATGACGTTGGAGCTTTAAAGACGATCACTTTCTTGGCAGCGCGGCCTTGCCCGTCCGTGTGAGTTCGGTGATGCCAAAGGATTCCATGAGCTCGAGAAATTTTTCGACTTTGCTTTCGTTGCCGGTGACCTCGATGGTCAGGGACTTGGGCTGGACGTCCACGATTTTGGCGCGGAAAATGTCCGTAATCTGCATGATCTCTGCGCGGGACCTGGAATCCACGGTAACTTTTACCAGCACCAATTCGCGGTCCACATATTCGCCGTCGCGAAAGTCCTCCACTTTGATGATATCCGGCAGTTTGTTGAGCTGTTTAACAATTTGTTCGAGCGTGGATTCGTCGCCGTGCGTGACCACGGTCATACGTGATAGCTTGGGATCGTGGGTTGGCCCGACGTTCAGGGTATCAATGTTGTAACCGCGTCCGCTGAACAACCCGGCCACGCGCGTGAGCACGCCGAATTTGTTCTCAACCAGTACTGAAATGGTGTGTCGCATAAACAGGCAGGTTAATAGCCGCCAATGAGAGGGTCAAATTGATTTGCGATTTTGGATTTTGATAGCAAATCAAAAGAACGGATTATGCTCTCGTTCTTCGGCCACCGTAGTCATAGGACCATGGCCTGGGCACAGGAGGGTCCCTGGCGGCATGGATAAAATCTGCTCACGCACTGCGCGCCGGGCAAGGTCCCATGAGTCGTTGCCGCGGCCCATTGAGCCGGCAAAAATCGCGTCGCCCACAAAGGCCGCGTGCGGCGCGTCTTCCTGCCAATTGCCGACGATATAAGTAACGCCGTCATCGGCGTGACCAGGTGTTTCGCGATGGGTCACGCGCAGGCCGCCGAGATGGATAATTTCGCTGGTTTTATTGCGCTGGTCGACCGGCGCGCTTTTGGAGCCCGAATGCAATTTGGCTTTGGGCCAGGCTTCACGGAATTTTGGCAACACCTCCACGTGATCCCAATGAGAGTGAGTGATAAAGATATGTCGCAGAGTCAGGCTGTTCTCCGTGATGCAACTCAAGACCGGCGCAGCATCCAGGCCGGTATCGAACAACGCGGCTTCGCGCGTGACTTCGTCCCAGACCAGATAGCAGTTGACGGTCATGCCGTCGTCTTTGTCCGCCGTGGTAAAGCCGCGCAATTCGCGCCAAATGCCGAGATCAGGTTTGGACGGCAGCCAACCTTTGGCGATGGCTTCAAGCTTTTGCGGACTCAGGCCGACGGCTTTTCCGAGGGCGTCAAAATTGATTGTAAGGCCGCCGGTCTTTCCCGTGTCTTCGAGCGCCGATAATTCGTTTTCCGAAACGCCCGCCGCCTTTGCCGCCGCGGCGGCGGAAACGTTGCTCATGGCGCGCGCCTTTCGAATGATATCTCCTGCGTGGTCCTCAAGATTCATGGGAGGAAAGCTAACCGCGTTCGCGCCATGCGCAAGTCTTTGGTGCATTCTTTTGTGTTTTCGATAGATTGGTTCAAATGGCGACTCGCAAAAGCGCGCGTATCTCAACGATGGTGGAATCGCATCGCGGTCACGGCGTGGATCCGCACTACGCCGGCTATTTCCATTGCTTCAATCACCAGCTTTTTTATGAAGCGCACGATGTGTTGGAAAACATCTGGCTGGCGGACAGGCATGGCGCCAACGGCGCTTTTTATAAAGGACTAATCCAATTGGCAGGCGCATTTGTACACTTGCAGAAAAACCGGTTGCGACCGGCCGCCGCCCTGTTGAAATTGGCTCGCGCCAATCTCGAAAAATATCCAGCCCGTCATGACCGGTTAAATTTAGAAACCGTCCACGGGATCATTGGACATTGGCTAAGCGAACTGGAATCGAAGAACTTCGAAATCAACCCTTTAAGCGCTAAAAATGCGCCGCGACTGGAATTGGATGCGGCAGAAAATTAAAGGCCGGCGACCGGCTATTTTTTGACTCACTTGGCGTAATTCACAGCCTCGTTTGATTAGATGTGAAGAAATACTAGAGACTCGTCACCTCGTCTCCTACGATAAAGGTTATGAATAAAAAACGGCTCGTCATCGCCGGCGGCAGCGGCTTTATCGGCGCCGCCCTGGCGGCGGATTGGCTGGCGCGGGGCGGTGAAGTGGTTGTCCTAACGCGCTCGCCGCGACAGCGAAGAGACGGAGTGATTGAGGCTGAATGGGACGGCATCCATCTCGGCGAATGGATCCAATACCTTGATGCAGCCGAAGCGGTAATCGGCCTCGCCGGTAAAAATATCAATTGCCGACACACTCCTAAGGCTATCCGTGAATTAACTGAATCGCGGGTGAACGCGATCCAGGCTATTGCGCCAGGAATAGGGCATGTGAAGAAGCCGCCGCGCGTTTGGGTCCAGGCGAGTACCATTGGATTTTACGGGAACCGCGGCGATGAGGATCTCGATGAACGCTCGGCAGGCGGCACTGGCTCACTGGCCGAAATTTGCCGGCAATGGGAGGGCGCTTTCAATTCGGCCGTCGTCCCGCAGACCCGAAAGGTGTCGCTACGAATCGGCGTGGTCCTGGGCCGGGACGGCGGCGCCCTGCGCCTGCTCGCCCGATTGACCCGATTGTTTCTGGGCGGACGAGTTGGCGACGGAAGGCAGTTCGTCAGCTGGATACATCTTAAGGATTTAACGCGGGTGTTTTGGGAAAGCATTCAACGCGAGGATTTGGCGGGAACGTTCAACGCCGTCGCGCCTGGTCCCGTGACGAACGACGAGTTTATGCGGCAATTGCGCCGGACGTTGCGGCGTCCATGGAGTCCGCCCGTACCCTTGTTGGCCCTTGAGATAGGCGCGCGATTGATGGGAACTGAGACTTCGCTGGCACTGGACGGTTGCCGCGTTTCACCGAAACGACTTCAGGAAACGGGATTTCAATTTCAATTTCCGGAGCTTGAAGGGGCGTTGGTGGAATTAAAAAGGAAAAACGGAACAGGAAAAGATTTCAATTCAATTACTCCGCAAATAAAAATTTCAGGTCGTCCAGGGTGAGGCTTTGCGCGAAGCGTTCCTCGCCAAGCACGTCGGCCGCCAGCGCAGCCTTCTGCTTTTGCAGGGCGCGAATTTTCTCCTCGATGCTCTCGCGCATGAGCAACCGGTACGCCATGACCTTGCTCGTCTGCCCGATCCGGTGCGTGCGGTCAATCGCCTGGTTTTCCACCGCCGGGTTCCACCACGGATCAAATAGCACGACATACGACGCCGCTGTCAGGTTCAATCCGAATCCGCCCGCCTTGAGCGAAATCAAAAAGACGGCGCCACCCGTTGCCGATTGGAAGTCCTGAACAAGTTGTCCGCGATTTTCCGTTTCTCCTGCCAGGTAAAAATGCGGCCACTGACGCCGTGTCACGGTTTCTCGCAATAAATCCAGCATCATGACGAACTGCGAAAAAACCAAAACCTTGTGGCCTTCTTCCATCAACGGTTCCAGCAAATCCTCCAGCGCGACAACTTTCGCGCTTTCTGCCTCACGCAAATTGTGGTCCACAAGCACGGGATGACAGCAAATCTGCCGAAGCCGCAACAACGACGTAAGGATGTTGAACCGCTCCGCATTCAACTGCTCAGAGGAATTCAGCTTGAGCAGAATCTGTCTGGCCTTTTTGAGTTCAGCCCGGTAACGCGTTTTTTGTTCGCCTTCCATTTCACAGAGCAGATCCTCCTCAACACGGTCGGGCAAATCTTTCGCGACCTGCGATTTTGCGCGCCGCAACAGGAATGGCCGCACCCGCGCCGCCAATCTGCGGCGTGCCAGTGGATCGTCATTGGTATTGAACTGCCGCAGAAAATGTGCGCGGTGACTCAGGGCGCCCGGCATGGCGAAACCGAGAATGCTCCATAAATCCAGTAAACGGTTTTCAATCGGCGTTCCTGTCAACGCCAGCCGATGTTCGGCTTTCAACGCCCGGGCAGCCTGCGCGGTCTGTGAGTCGGGGTTTTTAATGTATTGCGCCTCGTCCAATATTGCCACCAGCCATTGGTGGCCGGCGATCTCGGGCGAAAGAGCCCGCAACTGCGTATAATTGATAACGATCAGATCGGCGTTGCTGCGGACGTCAGAAAGTTCGCTGGCCTGTTCTCCACGCCACAAACGCACCCGCAAGGCGGGAAAGAACCGTTCAGATTCCGCCCGCCAATTATCCATGACTGATTTTGGGCACACGACCAGGGATGATCTCAGCGCCTGCGATTGAGAGTCCGACGCGAATTCACGCAGCCATGCCAGCCACACCAGTGTTTGCAGCGTTTTGCCCAGACCCATGTCGTCGGCGAGCACGCCTCCAAAACGATTTGAAGTGAGATAGGCGAGAAAATGGAAACCTTCGATCTGATACGGGCGCATTTGAGCGGAAATGGAGCGTGGTACCGGCGGAGCCACACGTGTTTTTAGCTCATCCACACGGCGCTTGATTTTTTCCACGCGGTCAGGAGCGAGAAATCTTTTTACCGCGTCATCAGCCAATTGCAGGGCATGGAACCGCTGCGGCTGGGCGGAAAAATCGCGGGCGTCCAGGCCCAGCCGCGCCAATTGCTCGTCGTCCTCCGGCGCAAGATTGAATTGCAGCCGGCGCCAGCCTTTTTTGCCCAATCGCACGTAACCGCCGCCGGCGTTGAGCAGGAGCCTCAATTCTTCCTGCGTCAACGTGGTGTCGCTGACCTTTAACGCAACTTTGAGATCAAACCAGTCCATGCCGGATTCGGCCACGTCCAGCGACACGCTCCCGCTCACCGGTTCATCGCGTAATGTGGCCAACTCACGGTCAAGAAGCACTTCGATCTCTGCCGGCAACGATTTGAGCCAGGCCACGAAAATCTCCGGGGTCTTCTTAGTGAGCCGCAACGACCAAAGGCCGTGATATTGCAGATACTTCAAATTGGGCAAGCGTTCCAGAATGCGCGGAAAAAGCCTTTGCGCCGTACGGTCGTGCATAACGATCATGTCGTCTTGGCTCTTCCCGGCTGCGCCTGTCTTTGAGGACTTTTTAACTTCACCCGAATCCTCCGCTTCCCAACCCTCTGGAGTCAATTGTTCAATTTTCATTCCCGGCGCTGCCGCCGCGACAGTGATCGTGAGATCCTCACTCTGGGCACCTGGATAGGCCTGGTGCAGGGCACAGGATATCGTGACCTTGACGGGCAAGGTTTTGACACGTTTCGCCAAATGTTCCGGCAGCGGCACGTCCGCGGCCTTTAGGAAGCGCAGACCATCAGCGGTTTCGAGGGCGGGCACTGGAATGATTTTGGAGGATTCGGTATCGAGCAAATCGGGTCGAGGGCCGACAAATAAGCCGCGCTCAGTCAGGTAGAGCGCGGGTCGTCCATTCAACGCGCAAAGAATCTTTGGCGGCGGCGAGCCGTCGGACGCCGCAAGTCTCAGTTCGTAATTGTCATCGCCATTTTTTGGCGCTCGCAAATCCAGCCGCAACAGTTCCGTCGCGCGTGGCAGCGGCATGCCATCCGCGCTCACGACTCGGTCGAGTGCCAGCGGCATGCGCATTAACCGGTTCAGCGCCAGTAGCGCGGTATCATGGCTGTATTTGAAAACCCACCAGCCTTCATAATGCCACGGCCTGTATGCCGCGCTCCAAAGAGGAAGCGAATCCGGCGCCAGCGTGATCGTTCCGTCCTCGAACCGCTCGGCCAATCTTTTTGCCTGCTCCTGTTTGAGATTGGCAAATGGTGAAGCGGGGCTCGTGCGCCATTGCAGGCGCGCTTCCTCGGCTAAAACCACCAGCCGCAGTTCCAGAATTTCCGGCTCAGAAGCCGCTGCCGGGTCTGGATATTGACTTAACCAATCCTTCCATCGGGTGATCTCCTTTTTGCGGTCCCACATTTTCATTGCAGGCTCGATCAGGCTGAGATCGGTGACCGCCTCCATGAACTTCGGAAAAGGCCACTGGCGCCGCCTCAATTCCCAGGCAATAAATTGCCAGAAATACAGATCGTCTTTGGGAAATTCCGGCCACAGTTCCAGCTCATTCCAATAATTGAACGAATGAATGGCGGCGCATTCGGTCAACGTGTTGAGATCGGCATCCTTCAAGCGACGATGCCGCGCACCCTCATAGGTTGATCGCGCAAGCCGGACATAATGCTCCTCGTCGCGTTTGAGTCCGCGCCCCAGCTTTTCCACAAGCTTATCGTATAAAAGGGATCGCGGCGGGTGCGGAACGTCCAATTCTTTTTGATCCGTTTTCATTCTCCGACCCTTGGTTTCCTGCGCCCGTGTTGATCCGCTGCCGTTGCCATTCACGGAAGCGCCTTCTTTCAACGCCAGCACCGCTGCGACAATGTGTTTGCAATCTTCGCCCATCGGACAGGAACACTCAGCGAATAAGTCGTCCCCGGCGAACTCGAGCGTTAGCTCGTAATCCTCTCCTCCACGGACTACGGCGCGATAAATGTCGGGTTCCAATTGCTCCAATTTGCGGACGTTGCCGTTGCGGAAATAATCGCGGCCACGTTTCCGCGTCTTTAGAAAAAGCGAATTAAGATACCCATCAATTACTTCGATCCTGTCTGCTCGCAATTGCATCACTCAAAAAGATGCGACCAAAGAGGCTCAAGGACAAGTTGTCGTTATTCACACTTTGCTTTCTGACTTATTGGCTTCGAATGCCGGATGCCTTGAACTAACCAGGTCTTGCAACGACGACGCATAAGTAACAGACGCCGGTGATTATCGTCAAAATTCCGACGAGCCGCACGACGATTGTCGGCCGTGAAAGTATTCTTTCCGCCGCGATGATAATGGCGACAGCAATGATTACCAACGGATTCATCATTCCAAGAGCCAGCAGAATCGTCATGGGCGCCACGCAGCAGAGACAGCATGCGACGCCTTGTCTGCAGCCGAGCCGAAAATCGGTTTCCTGTTGTCTGCATGAAACCGTGCAGCCAAATGGCGAGCGGCAGACCGAGAGTTGCCTCATTTTCCAGCGCGTGAGTTGAATGGTACCAGCGGTGATCAGTGATACACCTAAAAGCCAGGGAACTGCGCGACTCAATGAATCCGACTGCATCGTAGCCGCTGCGAACATCATCCCGGAGAAATAAAGCGCAATGCCGGCTGCGAGCCAAATGGTGAAATATCCGGAGGCCACGAACAGAGAGCCCCATCGTTGTCTTGTTCTAAGAAACGTCGGTAACACCGAGGGCATCATCATCGCGACCATCATGGCGAGCCACATGAGCAGAAAATCCGCGGCCGAACCGAACCAGGTCTGGCCCTCCATCCGCATCCACATCATGGACATCCGCCAGCCGCCGGGCATCGTCATTCCGCCGCCCATCGTGCGGCAAAAATAAATCGTTGCTGCGATACCGGCAACGAACACGAGGCTGCAAATCACGATTAATCCAGCCGGCGGCGCGGAGGCTATGCTCTTTGGATTTTCCTTTATTTGGAGGTCACGCGACATTGCCGTTCAGGTGCGGCAGCAATCCTTTGGCGCAACTTTACCGTATTCGTCCCGGCGATAGAACCAAATCCCGGTCTCATTGCGTCCCTTTGGAGCGCGATCCAGCCACTGATACATGCCCCAAAGGCCGTCCAATCCGCGCGAGTAGGTGGAATAGGTATGGTAAACGATGCCATTCTCGTGCACGAACGCGCTCATCCCTGGCCGTTCACGCAGATAAGTTGCCGGGTCGGTTCCACACCTGGCCGCCATATCGGCAACGGGCCCGCCGCTCTCCGGCTTTTCGCGCCATTGGCTTGATTCCCGTCCCTCGAGCGCGCGATCGGCTTTGGCCGCTTTCTCGCGACGGTAGTTGTATTCGAAGCCACCTTTGCGCTGTTGCTTCTCGGTGAGCCCCACGTTGAAATCAGAGTTGAAGTCGCTGCCCAACGACGAAGCCCATGGAAAGGTCCATCCCATCCGCCGCTTGTAAGCTTGCAATTTTGCGATCGGCGCACGCGATACCGCCCAGAGCATGACATCATGATTGGCCAGATGAATCGCGAATCCGTTGAAACCATCTGCAATGGCGGAGCAGGCCGTACATCCAACCGAGTATTCGGGCCCAAACATGAAATGATATATGAGAAGCTGCGAGCGCCCGCGGAAAAGGTCGGCCAGTGAGTTCCTCCCATCGTCCGTGTCGAATTGATATTTCTTTCCGATTCGGACCCACGGCAGTTCCTGCCTTTGCCGCGTCAGTTCGTCGCCGCGCCGCGTCAACTCCTTCTCGGCTTTGAGCAGCTTTAACCGCGCTTTGAGCCACTCTTCGCGTGTTCCAATCTTGTGTCCATTCTTCTTTTTTTTCCGTGTTGCTTGTTTACTCATACGTTCTCCTTATGGTTATAGTTGATTATCTAACTACTTTTCGGTTTTGGTCGAGTTTATTCGAATGGGGATTTCGCGCGAAGCGCTTGCAGTGGCAGCGCCACTGGCGAACGGCCACCACGCAAGGATGCGAACGCAGCATGAAGTCGTAAACGGTGCTACACATGCTACATCTTTGAATGCCAATTATTTAGGGTGCTACATTGGGTGCTACATGCCTGCTACGGGGGTGCTACATTTGCAGCGGCGCCGGGTTATGGTGGGCAGATCCGGGGCGAATGACACGTGGGGAGTGTTATGGATTGATGATTGCTCAAAAATCGGTCCGCTGTCGCTGAAGGGCGTGTTGCCCAAATCAATTGGTCATTAAATTTGGTTTCGAATAGATGGTCGAACCTGGCGACATCCGTGCCCGGCAACGGAACCACATAAAGCCACGGCGGAGAGGGCCACCGATGGTTGAAATCGTTCCCCGAATTGCCACCGATTATTAATGGCCCGAGGTTGCGATAGGTCGGTAAAATGGTTAGATTTCTCATTCCAACACATTATGGGAGCACAATGGAAACAGGCCGGGCGCGAAGCCAGCGCGCATAAAAAAGGCCAGATGACCGTCAAGCTCGTCCGCGAAATCATGGTCGCGGCCAAGCTCGGCGGGCCTGACCCTGATCTCAACGCGCGTTTATTTGTCGCCGTGGAAAAGGCGAAAAAAGCTTCCGTCTACAAAGACACTATCGAGCGAGCGATCAAAAAGGGCGCAGGCATCGGCGAGGACAAGGTCAATTATGAGACGGTCATTTATGAAGGGTTCGCGCCGCACAAGGTTCCGGTTGTGGTCGAATGTTTGACGGACAATCGCAATCGCACAGCGCCGGAAATCCGGAAATTATTTCAGGCCGGTTCGCTCGGGCAACCGGGCAGCGTCGCGTTCTTTTTTAATCATCTGGGCGTGGTCGAAGCCACGCACACGGACGTCGGCCGTGACGCGGAAGGCGACGCCATTGAAGCTGGCGCGCAGGAAATCGAGCCTCTGGAGCCCGAGGAAATTCCCGCCGGAGAAAAAGGCGCACGATTTTTGACCGAAATCAAGGACCTTGACCACGTTTCCAAAGCGCTCAAGGCCGCGGGTTGGAAAGTGACCGCATCAGAAATCCGTTACATCGCCAAGAATTTCACGGAAGTTTCAGAGGCGCACCGACAGGAAGTCGTCAAGTTTTTGGAAGCGTTGGACGACCACGATGACGTGCATCACGTTTACGCGGCGATTAAGTGAGCTGTTTCTTCCCGCAAAATCAAGGTTCCTGAACTGCCCGATAAAAGCGCGCGCTGTTGGTTGCCTGATTATCGTTAATGAAAAGTTCATTGCCGGAAAAGTTGGTGACAGTGGTAATGGTGAACCAATTGGCCGAAGCCAGGTTGGTGCTGGCCTGCACCGTATAATCAAATCCCGCGGAACCAATCAGGTTGAAACCAAAATCCGTCGGTGAAATTTTTTCGGCCTCGTTCAGGAACGGCGTGCCGATGGGATAGACGGTGATGTTGATGACGACGTTTGTTGGAGGAATGGAGACTGGATGCAATTGCTCAGGGTCGTAATCACCGTACTCACTCAAGCCGTCGTCGCCGCTCGTGTTGGCGGTCACGTACCACTGGCCGTCTGAAGCGCCAAAGGAGTAATCGCCATTGGCGTCTGTATCAACAAAAGAGGTAACGTATTGCAGGCCGTTGATACTCGCGCTGGCGCCGACACTGACGCCTTCGAGCGGCACGCCCTGGTTATTAACCAGTTGTCCTGAGATCGTCGCTTCAATCGGCAGACCGATTAGATTATTTGAACAGGCTTCCCCATTTGTCAGTGGGACACCGAGGCCCTCACTACCCGTGACCTGGTTGAAAATGAAATTAAGCAGGGTCGAACCGCTGCCGCCGTCGGTTAAATCCGCCGTGGTGAGCCACCCGTAATCGTTCGTGCCGAGAACATTCGTGTTCACCAGCGCGACAACCGCATAGTTCCCGTTGGCATCTGTGTAACCTTTGCTGTTGAAGAGCGCATTCTCGTCGTTGTCCGCCACAACGACGTTGGCGATGGGCGTATTTGTGACCATGAGCCGGCCATAAAAGAGAGCATTTCCTTTATACAGGCCGAAGTTCGCATTTGTAACATCACCAAGCGTGGCATTCACCTTCAGGGCCGAACCCTGTGGGGTGACATAAGCGCGCCGCGACAAACGTTCCGGCGACACGCTAATCTTCCAATTGTTGGAAGTCGCACCGACCGTGTAATTGCCGTTCGTGTCCGAGAAGGCAACCGCGAAATAACTGTTGGCCTGCGCCTGCACGAAAACGCCACCAAGGACATTACTCGTTCCGGCATCAAAAATCTGGCCTGAAATGGAAACCGGTCCGTTGGTCAGAACGAGATTGTTTGTGGCGGAAGCGCCGTTTGTCAGCGTGACGACCGGAGAAAGACTTTCGTCGGCAAAATATCCGGGAAGCGCGGGCATCAAAACGTAACTGCCGGGCGGCAAGGTCAAATAGTAATAACCGGAAGCATTGGCGACTGTTCCCGCGACGTACGAAGTGTTTTCCGCCGTGAGCGCCACGACAACGGCGTGGGCCAGCGGAGTGACGCCGTTGCTGTAAACGACGCCGCTGACCGATTGCGCCAGCCCGGCATTCGTCACAGTCAAAGTCGCGGTCACGGGCGTAAACGCGCCCGACGGACTGCTTATGACCCGATAAATTTTTTGAGCGACGACATTTTCCAGCGTTGGGGCAAAACTTAAAACAGTCGTGATGGCGCCAGTGGCGCTGTTGCTGTCGAACGGCACGCTGATATTAGTGACCCCGCCAATAATAGAAGCGCCGCCATCGGTCAGATTGAAAGCGTCCATTAGCGGGTCGCCCGCCTCCACCACGCCGTCCCCGCTTAAGTCGAGATAGGTTTGCACTTTGACCATCTCGCCGTTGGTCAATCCGGTAATGTTCAAGGTAATCGAACCGGAATATGTATTGCTGACGGCGGCAGGCAAAACGGTCAATGACACGGCGGCGTCACCTGAAACGGCTTTCAGCCAAATCAACGCAGTAATGGTTGCGATAGGTAAGCGGGATCCACATTTCATAGTCATAATGGTTTTGATTAGCTGATTCGCCAGCAAAGTCGACAAACAGAGCAATTATCACACCAAATTCAATGGATTAAATAGCCATGTGAAAGCCAGGCGCCCATCGCCTCTTCGGCGAGCCAGCCGGATTGGAAATTGTGACGAGCGCGGCTGTGTGTGCGCAGCGCATCAGCCGCAGCACGCAGGATGAAAGAAGAATTCACGTGTTCCGCGAGTCCGCGATGTATGCTTGCCGCTGCGGCTGGTCTCCGACACAGCCGCGCCCCGCTCAGGCGGCCATCGCTTTGCCGGCGAGCCAGCCGGTCGTCCACGCGGATTGGAAATTGAAGCCGCCGGTGATTCCGTCGATGTCCAGGACTTCTCCCGCGAAAAACAGGCCGGGACAAATTTTGCTTTCCATCGTCTTGAAATTCACTTCGCTCAGCCTGACGCCTCCGCACGTGACGAATTCATCCTTATTTAAGCTTTTTCCAGTCACGGGAAAATCCGAGCGGAGCAATTGTTGAATCAATTGGTGCTGGCCGGCGCGTGAAAAGCCCGTCCAGCGAAGGTCCCTCGCCAGCCCGGCGGCGAGGACAAGTTGTTCCCAAAGCCGCGACGGCAGCGGCGCAATCGGCGAATTGACGACGAGCCGAGACGGCTGTGATCTTCGGCGCGATTGAAATTCGTTGGCGATCTTTTCATCGTCCAAATCCGGCAGCCAATTAATTTGCAGCGGGAAAGAATAATTTTTTGCGTGCAACTCGCGGGCCCCCCAGGCGGACAACCGCAAAATCGCCGGACCGCTCAAACCCCAATGCGTGATGAGAAGCGGACCTGTCTCGCGAAGTTTGCTATCAGCCACGGATGCTTCAACGCGTTCCACAGAAATTCCCGCCAGCGTTCGCACCCAGGACGTGGCGACGTGGAATGTAAACAGCGACGGGACGGGCGGTTCCAATTGGTGTCCCAGTGAAACAGCCAATTGCCCGAGCGCGGGCGTTCGGCAGCCTCCGGTCGCCAAAAGCAATTTGTCGCACGTTAAACGCTCGCCATTGGAGAGGGTGAGTTCAAATCCACCGTCTGGCTTTTTGACAGCGGATTCGACGCCGCAATTGGCTTTCAATTTTATTCCCGCGCTGCGAGTCGAATTGAGCAGGCAATCAATAATGGTTTGTGAAGAATCCGTCACGGGAAACATTCGGCCGTCGCTTTCGATTTTCAATTTGGCGCCGCGACTTTCAAACCAGGCCACGGTGTCGCTGGCCTGGAATTTTCCGAAAACGGAAATAAGGGCGCGCCCGCCGCGTGGATAACGTTTGGAGAATTCGCGCGGATCAAATTCCGCATGCGTCACGTTGCATCGGCCGCCCCCCGAGATTTTGACTTTGGCGAGAAAGTGGGATGATTTCTCGAGAATGAAAATCTCCACGCCAGGCGCCGCTTCCGCGCAAGCGAGAGCGGCAAAAAAACCAGCCGCGCCGCCGCCGGCAATTACGATCCGCTTTGAATTCATTTCGGCAAAATTATCAGAGAGAGCCCAGGCTTGCAGGCTTTTGTGGGGGGAAGGGAACGACGGAATTCCCAACACCACCAGTTTTGACAACAAGTCGAGGCGAAGTTAAAGTGCCCAACGTGAAGAGGTGCAACGCAAGCCGTCCATCCGTCGTTAGCCTCGTCTACCTGGACGAGCCGCACGAGGCGAACCAATTACAGTCTCATGAGCGCACGACCACCTAACCCAAGAAAATCAACCAACATCTTCAAGCTAAGCAAGTCGCCGATTCTCGGGCGGCTTGCGATTTTCAATTACTTTAATAGCACTGTGGACGCCCTTGCTCCGACCACCAGGTTTCCCAGGGCCAGTGCGTTCCTGCCAAACAATTTATGGCCCTGGGTCTGGAGCTATCTCAAGTACATTTTGACGCCCAGGGTTGCTTTTCCAACCTACGCCGGCAGTTCAAAAAATGGGGTCTATCAGGTAGGCCCGTTAACTGATCCCAATTCAATCCGCCTGGCGATTGCCGGTGACTGGGGAACCGGAACGGAAGAAGCCTGGCAAGTTGCTGATTTAATGGAGGGAACCAACCCGGACTTCACCATTCATCTTGGAGACGTCTATTATGTGGGGAACGGTCAAGAGGTTGAGGAAAATTGCCTGGGCAAGAAAGTCAACGGGTATGACGGAGTCTATTGGCCGCATGGAAAACAAGGATCTTTTGCTTTAAATGGCAACCACGAGATGCTGGCAAACGGTGGGCCATATTTTCATGTCTTCCTCCCAACTTTGGGGATGACTGGCGATTCCGAAGGCCAGGTGGCGAGTTTTTTTTGCCTTGAAACACGCGATTGGCGAATCATCGCAATAGATACCGGATATAATTCGGTTGGCATGCCGGTCCTGGGGACGATTCCATGGCTAAGTCAGTTTCCTCTCATCGGAGCCGATTGCTATCTTGAGCCGGAATTGCTCGCCTGGTTGCAAAATGTAGTTCAAACAAAGACCAATCCTAAACCAACCATTCTGCTTTCACATCATCATTATTTTAGTGCATTTCCTTATGAGCAGTCTTATCCCAGGCCAGCTCGGCAGCTGGCTGAATTTTTCACAGGGCAGGAAGTGGTTTGGATTTGGGGGCATGAACACAGGTTGGGGATTTATGATAAGCATACGACACCGGAGGGATTGACGTTTTATGGACGCTGCGCCGGGCATGGCGGCATGCCGATAGAAATGGCCGATCCGGATGTTTCCAAGGCGCCCCTCTTATTATATGACCAGCGAACCCATCCGTTAAATGATAAAATAGAGGTCGGTCAAAACGGCTTTCTTATAGCAAATATAGCCGGAACTACGTTGACTCTGGATTACCGCGATGTTGACAATAATCAAGTGCTGTTTGAGACGTTTACTCCCGATCCAGTTAATAAAGGCCGGCTTATTTTAAGCTCCACGGACCCGGGTATTTTGTCAAAAGCGAGCTAGTTGGTCATTCGGCAATGATCCCTCGAATCCGCGCTTGCGTCCTGGAGTGCGGTGGCAAGCGGAGCGGCGACACCGCTTTCGAACGACATTTGACTAACGAGATCAAGCTCGCGGCAAAAAGGGCAGCAGCGATCCAAAGCGGTGTCAAGGCCACCGCACCAGGACCATGCGGCAATTCGGAAGCTTCACAAGCCATTCCAACAAGCCAGAGATTGGGTGTGTTTTGTTTTCCAATTTGATTTTTTGGTTCATTGGAGCATTCTTCAGGGATATGGATGGTGATCTCCAGTCTGAACTTTCGTTCGCCGCGCGCTTTGCGCTGGCGTGGAAATGCTTTTGGCGGATTCTGGGCCAGCCGGAGTTTGCACGGCGGATGGCCCGGGAGTTTGCTGAGCCTGTCCCGGAAACTTCCGCGAAACCCACCCTTCCACCGGAACGTCTCCACGCTTCAGGCCTGCTCGTACTGTCTCTGCTTCAACGGGACGGGCGGCTGATCGATTTTTTACAGGAAGATGTGGCGAGCTTTTCGGACGCGGACGTGGGAGTGGCGGCGCGCGTCGTCCACTCCGGCTGCAAGAAGGCGCTGGCTGACTATTTCACGCTCGAATCTGTCCTGAAAGATGCCGAGGGCGCCAGCGTCACCTTGCCGGCCGGCTTTGATGCCGGACGGATTCGCGTTACCGGTAACGTGGCTGGACAACCGCCGTTCCGCGGGACACTCAAACATCACGGCTGGGTCGCCAGCTCCGTGCGTCTGCCCGCTGTGTCTGAAAATCTCGATCCGCGCGTCATCATGCCGGCCGAAGTTGAACTTTAATCCATTTTCCGTTTCACCACGTTACACATTTCAAAAGAATGGCCCGCTATTCCATCGGCATCGACCTCGGCACCACCAATTCCGCCGTCTCTTACTTCAGCCTCGATGCTGCCAACGCGCGCGGGCGCGAGCAGACCATGCTGCCAATTCCTCAGGTGACCGCCGTAGGCACGACCGGGGAAAAATCGTTGCTCCCCTCGTTCGTTTATTTGGCCAACAAACAGGAATTTCCCGCCGGCGGCCTGGCGCTGCCATGGGACAAGAAACGTGAGGACGCGGTCGTTGGCGAATTTGCCCGCACACACGGCAGCAAAGTGCCGATGCGGCTGGTCTCCTCGGCAAAAAGCTGGCTTTGCCATGCCGGCGTGAACCGGCTTGACGCCATCCTGCCATGGCAGGCCCCGGAAGACGTTCAGCGCATCTCGCCACTGGACGCCTCCGCGCGCTATTTGAGCCATATCCGCGAAGCGTGGGACCATCAATTCAAGAAAGAAGGGCTGGCTGACCAGGAAGTTGTCCTTACTGTGCCGGCATCGTTTGACGCGGCGGCGCGCGATCTGACGCTCAAAGCCGCGCAGGAGGCCGGCCTGCCAAACATCACCCTGCTCGAGGAGCCGCAGGCGGCGTTTTATGCCTGGCTGGAGCAGATGGGCGAGAGTTTCCGCAAACACGTCAAACCAGGCGACGTGGTGCTCGTCGTGGATGTCGGCGGCGGCACGAGCGATTTTTCACTCATTGCCGTGACGTCCAAAGAAGGTGATGTCTCGCTGACCCGCATCGCGGTGGGCGATCACATTTTGCTTGGTGGCGATAACATGGATCTGGCGCTGGCGTACACGGTCAACCAGCGCCTGGCCGCCGAAGGCAAAAAACTCGACAGCTGGCAGTTCAACGCGCTCACGTTCGCGTGCCGCCAGGCCAAAGAACAGATGTTCGCCGATAAAAATCTGAAGAAGGCGCCGATTGTTGTTCCCGGCCGTGGTTCGTCCCTCATCGGCGGCGCGATCAAGGCAGAGCTGAGCCGCGAAGAACTGATGGGCGTTTTGGTGGATGGATTTTTTCCACGAGTTGCCGTCACCGATTTGCCGAAGACCACGCGACGCACCGGCCTGGCGGAAATAGCTTTGCCGTACGCGCAGGACGCCGGCGTGACGCGGCACCTTGGGGCCTTTTTAACGCGTCAGGCCCACGCCATGGCAACGGCGCACGACGCGCCGGTGAAGGTTGAAGGTAAGAAGTTTGTGCATCCGACTGCCGTTCTGTTCAACGGCGGCGTTTTCAAAGCCGCCGCGCTCAAAGAGCGCGTCATGGAAGTCCTCAACGAATGGCTCGCAGCGGATGGCGGCCAGCCGGCGCGGGAATTGGAAGGCGCTGACCTGGACCTGGCCGTCGCGCGTGGGGCGGCATATTACGGCTGGGCGCGGCACGGACACGGGATGCGCATTCGCGGCGGCACGGCCCGAGCCTACTATGTGGGCGTTGAACCGGCGGTGCCCGCGGTGCCCGGCGTGGAACCCCCGGTCAAGGCGTTGTGCGTCGCGCCCTTTGGAATGGAGGAAGGCACGCAGGCTGACGTGCCGCCACAGGAATTCGGCCTGGCCGTCGGCGAACCCACGCGATTCCGTTTTTTCTCCAGTTCTGTTCGGCGCGAGGACAAGGTTGGCACAATGCTTGAGGACGTAGCCGGGAATGACGAATTCGAGGAAGTTGCGCCCATTGAAACCACATTGCCTGCCCACGGTGGCGATGAAGGCAAACTGGTTCCCGTCAAACTTCAGGCCGCAGTGACCGAAATCGGCACGCTCGAACTGCGCTGTCTTGAAAAGGGCGGCCCAGGCAAATGGAAATTGGAATTAAACGTGCGCATGAAGGAGTGAGAATGACATGTCGTCGGCCTTCATCATCGGCATCGACCTCGGCACCACGAATTGCGCCGTTGCGTTCGCGAATCCGGCACAGGGTCCCGATGCTCCGGTAGTTGACTTTCCAATTCCACAATTGCAGCGTCCAGGCCAGGTGACGGCGCTGCCGTTGCTGCCTTCCTGCCTGTACGCGTCCGGCGAACATGAATTGCCGTCCGGCTCGACAGAGCTGCCGTGGGGCGAATCGCCGCGGCTGATCGCGGGCGCCTTTGCGCGCTGGCAGGGTTCGCGCGTACCCGGACGATTAGTCGTTTCGGCGAAAAGCTGGTTGTGCCACTCGGGCGTGGACCGGTCCGCGCCGATCCTTCCCTGGGGCGCGCCCGTCGAGGTCACAAAAATCTCGCCCGTGGACGCCTCGGCGCGGCTGCTGGCGCACATCGCCTCGGCCTGGGACCATGCACACTCCGACGCGCCGCTGGCCGGCCAGGAAGTGGTCATCACCGTGCCGGCGTCGTTTGATGAAGTCGCGCGCGCTCTCACCGTGACCGCAGCGCGGCAGGCGGGCTTGGAGAAGTTTACGCTGGTGGAAGAACCGCAGGCAGCCTTCTACGATTTCACAGCGCGCCATCGCCACCACCTGGCTGAGACGCTGCGCGACGTGCGACTGGTGCTTGTGGTGGATGTAGGCGGCGGCACGACGGATTTCACATTGATTCAGGTTGGCTTCAGTCCTGAGGGCCCATTATTGCGGCGCATCGCGGTGGGCGACCATCTGATGCTCGGGGGTGACAACATGGACGCCGCGCTGGCACGGTTTGTGGAAGAGCGCCTGCTCGCGGGCGGCAGAAAATTGAGCGCCGCGCAATGGACGCTGCTGCTGCAAATCGCCCGCGACGCAAAGGAAACTTTGCTTGGCGAACATGCGCCTGCATCCCATCGTCTCGCGCTTGCCGCGGAAGGCAGTCGCCTCCTGGGCGGCACGCTATCGGCCGATATTTCCCGCGACGAAATCGAACGCTTAATTCTGGATGGCTTTTTTCCTCCCAGTACACCCGACGAAACACCGCGCCGTGCCGCGCGGACGGCATTGCAGGAACTGGGACTTCCCTACGCGCAGGACGCCGCAATCACTCGCCATTTGGCTGCGTTTCTTCGCCAACATGCCGCCGGTGGTTTTGATGCGTTGGGCAAAGACGCGAATGAAGGCCCGCTGCCGCGACCGGATGCCATTCTGTTCAACGGCGGCGTTTTTAATTCGAAAAAGACTTCGCGCCGCCTAATTGAAGTCATCTCCGCCTGGTGGCCCGGTCGTGCGCCGGTCCAAGTGTTGCAACACAGCTCGCTTGACCTGGCAGTGGCGCGCGGCGCAGTTGGCTACGGCATGGTCCGCCGCGGTCTGGGCCGGCGCATTAGCGGCGGTTCGGCGCACGCGCTTTATGTGGGATTGGGCGGCGACAAAGGGGCCGCGGGTTCGAGCGCCATTTGCGTAATTCCGCGCGGGCAGGAGGAAGGCCAGCCGATCGAATTGAAAAACCGCCCGTTTGAGTTGATGATCGGACGTCCGGTGCAATTCCCATTGTTCTCTACCACTTCGGACCGGATCGACCGGCCCGGCGACATTGTAGATGCCGGGGAAGAATTTCGCGCCCTGCCCCCGATTCACACACTCTTTAAAGGCGCCGGCGCGCGGCTGGCGTCCGTGCCGGTCCATCTTCGCGCGGTGCTTACGGAACTGGGCACACTGGAATTGTGGTGCGTTTCCAACTCCGGCCACGAACACTGGCGGCTGGAGTTTGAATTGCGCGGAGCTGCCGCGCGTCCGGCTATGGCCGTGACCGAAGCGATGCCGTCGCGTTTCGGCGATGCGCGTCAGGCGGTTGAGCGCGTGTTCGGCCATCAGCCGCTCGCGGTCGAAGCCAGTGAAGTGAAGCAGCTTCGCCGCGCGCTGGAAAAGATTATCGGACCGCGTGAAGAATGGCGGGTTTCGCTACTACGCGAATTGTGGAGCGCGCTCTTTGCCGGCGCCAGGCATCGGCGGCGGTCGGCGGAGCATGAACGAATATTTTTTCAGCTTGCCGGATTTTGTTTGCGGCCGGGTTTTGGCTATCCGCTGGACGAGTGGCGGTGTGAACAGACTTTTGGATTGTTCGAATCCAGCGTTAAATTCCATACGAGCCAGGCAGTGTGGAGCGAATTTTGGATTACGTGGCGGCGGATCGCCGGTGGCCTGACTGAGGAAGCGCAAAAGGAAATGTGGAACTATCTCAAGCCGCACCTGGCCCGACGCGTTCCGTTAACGGTGCCAAAACATATTGCCAAATCAAAGGGCGTGCAACCGGAAGGCCTGGACGAAATGGTGCGAACGGCAGCGTCCCTGGAGCATCTTGAGCCGGCCGAAAAAGCCGAGCTGGGCAACTGGATCGCCGAACGCTTGAAAAATCCGGCCACCGCCGCGGGTCCGTGGGCGTGGGCGCTCGGCCGGCTGGGGGCGCGTGTACCGATCTACGGCAGCGGCCACAAGACGTTGGACGCGGAACAGGCGGCTTCCTGGGTGTCCCTGCTTCTGGAGATAGGCCTGGAGAAGGCAGAAGGAGCCTCCTTTGCCGTGGCGCAATTGTGCCGCCTGACCGGCGATCGTTCCCGCGATTTGGATGAGGACATTCGGACACGAACCGTTGCTGCCCTCAAAGCCGCTAACGCGCCGGCTGAATGGCTTAGGATGATCACTGACGTGGTAAACCTTGCCGCTGCCGACGAAACGCGGGCGCTGGGCGATACGTTGCCGGTCGGGCTGCGGTTGAATTGAAATAAATTCACGTTTTGCAAATTCAAGCGAATCCGGCTGGCTCTGTGCCAATAGTAGATTTGCGATTTGGAAAGCATTTAAAAAACAAAAAAGACATGCTCTTTCCCAATTTCCAGATTTGGCAGCAGTTTGTGCTTGACTTTTTTAATAATAATCCGTTATTCTGGTACAGAGACGGTAACCATTAAAACATCTCAAGTTTTATGAGAGTATTTATTTACAAATTCCTTGTCGCGGCGCTTCTTCTCAACGCTCTTACTGTCGTTGCCGTTGCCGATGCCCTGGATAATTGGACGCCCGGCAACGTCAGCACCAACAACGAGGAAGGATCCCCAGGATATGTGCTGTCAGGTATCGCCTATGGCAACGGGCGATATGTTGCGGTGGGAGAATATTTTATGGACGATTACGGCGTCATCGAAACTTCTGATGATGGGACGAATTGGACAATGCGATCTCAATACGGCGGTTCTGTTTTGAATCTTTATAGCGTAACTTACGCAAACGGTGTGTTCGTCGCCTCTGGTTGGGATTACTATTCAGGAAATAATCTTTATAGTTCACCCGACGGTGTCAATTGGACATCTCACACGACTCAGATTGCAAATGTTGATGCCGTAACTTATGGCGCTGGTCTGTTTGTTGCTGTTGGAGACGGTTTGCTATTAAACAGCTACGTGAGAACAAACAAGAACATTTATACCTCTTCTGACGGTGTTCACTGGCTTGCCCGAAGTTCCGGCGCGCCGGTAAATGATGTCCAGCCA
Source organism: uncultured Verrucomicrobiae bacterium (assembly GCA_963845665.1). GTDB lineage: Bacteria > Verrucomicrobiota > Verrucomicrobiia > Limisphaerales > UBA11358 > UBA11358. Next base: position 2,333,424 of record CAWJTA010000002.1, on the reverse strand, counting down.
CTGTCGAATATCGCATACGGCGATGGCAAATTTGTGGCAGTTGGCGCAGGTGAATCCGATTTTTTTACTTCGGCTTCGGGCATTGCATGGACGATGACGCCCTCGAGTTTTGCGCTTTCCGGCAATATCAGTTTTTGCAACGGACTTTTTTTTGCCCCGATAGGCCCTGGCACAAACCTGGTTTCTCCCGATGGGATAACATGGTCAGTACTGACAAATAACACCTCCTCCACATTTGGACAGATCATTTATACCAACGGACTTTATGTCGCATTATCGAGTTTTGGGGCTATCGGGCAGAACCCGCCAGGAACGTCCTCATCCCCTGTTTTTAGTTCCACCGACGGGACGAATTGGGTTCAGCATCTTGAAATCCCATCAAACAATAATTTGTTTAGTTTATCTTTTGGCGGACGTAACCTTGTTGCGGTTGGGTATGAATCGAACAACTCGACGTATATCGGGACGGCCTTTATTTCAGATCCCTTTGTCGCGGCCAGGATCAATCCCGGATTTCCTCCACAGGTCAAAATATCAGGTGTCCAGGGCTTGTCATATGACATCCAATATTCCATTTCAATCAATCCGGCGAGTTGGCAAACGGTAACAAATCTTACGCTCAGCAATAGCCCGTCTGTTTGGGTGGATACAAGCTCCACAAATTCCCAGCGGTTTTATCGTGTGGGATTGTTGCCTTGAAACAAAGAGCTCTGCACCTCAGTTGGAGAAAATCACCTCACCCTGCCCTCTCTTCAGTAGAGGGAGAAGAATCCTCCGGTTGTTTGTCACGGCGCTTGATGAAAACGGACCGCGGTCACAATGCATTCTTAAAAAGAAAGCTATTTCGTCTGCGCAAGTCCGCCGCTAGCCGCTGATCCACGATTTAGCCACACGGTCATTTCGCCAGGGCCGCGGTTGGCCCAGGCGAAATAGGGAATCGCAGTGAAATCCTGTTCCTTGTTGTCCGCGTTTAGCGCGCGGCCTTTGATGGCTTCGACGCCGTTGAGCAATTGCGGCTCGAATTGTGCCGTGAGCGATTGGTCGTCGGGCAAACTCAAATCGAGGACTTTGCCGTCGGGATTGTCCGGCCACTCGGCGCAGAAGACGATCGGCCCGCGCTGTAACGCAACCCGCCCGGCATCCGCCTTCACGTTTGGATTCGCGAGGACGCGACGGATCGGCATTGGCAGATTCAGCTCCACTACGTCGCCGGGTTTCCACGAACGGTGCAATTTTGCGCAGCCGTATTCGACCCTAACCTTGACCGGTTCGCCATTGATCGCGAGCGTCACCGGTTCGGTGTTTGTGTCGGCGAATCGGTACAGGTCGCCCGGCACGGGCTCGTTTCGCGCCCAGCCAGGAATACGAACCGCCAGCGTAAATCTGGATCTTTTCTCAGGCGTAACGGTGATTTTCACATCGCCGTCCCACGGATAGCGCGTCACTTGAGTGAGCGCGATTTTGCGGCCATCGTCCAGTTTGATGTCCGCCGAACCGCCGGCGAAGAGATTTACAAAAACAGTATCGCCACGTTCCGCGTAAAAATATCCGGGCAGCGACGGCAGGAACCGCGTGATGTTGCCGGGACAACAGGCGCAACCAAACCAGGGGCTGCGCTCGTAATGGCCGGGGCATTCGAGCGGATTCGGATAGAAAAATTTTGTGCCATCAAGGGAAACGCCGGAGAGCAGGCCGTTGTAAAGTGTGCGTTCGAAGACATCCATATACTTGGCGTCGCCATGGAGCAAAAACAGGCGTTCGTTCCAAAAATCATTCGCCACGGCGGCGCACGTTTCGCAATAGGCCGTGTCATTGGGCAAATAGTAATTGTGGCCAAAGCCTTCGATGCGCGGTATCGCGCCAATACCACCGGTGAGATAAAGCTTTTCGGTGACGACGTTCTGCCAAATCGTATCAATCGCGTGGACATAATCCTGGTCGCCGGTAAGCGCGGCGACGTCCGCCATCCCGCTGTAAAGATAGCCGGCGCGGACGGCATGGCCGACAGCTTCGGTTTGCATGACAGGGGGAATACGCGATTGATGGTAATCATCGCCGCCCGCCCGGGTGCCGCGGACATCAATGAAATACTTCGCCAGCTGGAGATAACGCTCATCGCCGGTGACGCGGTAGAGTTTGCAGAGGCCCATTTCCACGATTTCGTGACCGGGCCAGATATGCAGTTGATTGGCGTCAGGGCCGATAACCCGGCAGAGCAAATCCGCTTCCTTCGTCGCCACGTGGAGCAGATTGGTCTCGCCAGTGGCCTGATAATGCGCGGCGGCGGCCTCAAATAAATGGCCGGCGTCATAGAGTTCGTGGCTCTGCTGCTCGTCATTGACCCACCGCTTATCGCCGGACCACGCATGCGGATGCTGCGGATCAATCGTGCGCGCCGTGTAAAGATAGCCGTCTGGCTCCTGCGCCGAGGCGATGAGCGAAATCAGGTTGTCCAGGTAAGCCTGCACCCTGGGGTCCGGTTGCACCGCCAGCGCGTACGACGCACCTTCGAGCACTTTGTATGGATCGGTGTCGTCAAACGGAAAGCCAGGCGGCTTGCGATCCTCGATATCTTCGCCTTGCAATACTTCGGCAGCGCGCTTGAAATTATTCATACGCCCCGATTCCTCGCATTTGCCGAAGGCATAGGGAATTGTCGTAACGCAGTTGGTTTCCAAACGCGGCGCCCAGAAAGCGTCGTCGAGATGAACCGCGGTGAACGGCACCGGTTTGAATGGATAATCGTGGGCCGCTCCAGTCAAAGACGGCAACGCCACAGCCGCGGCTACGAATGCGAACAAGAAACGAATGGATTTCATGGGCTTATTTTAACCCTAAATCGAAATGCGCTGGAAGAACATCAATTTCGATTCATTATTTGAATTCTCTCGAATCCAACCGCCATGTCTATCGCCACAATTGACGATTCCCGCAGCCGCAACGTTGCATATTTCAGTTGGACCTGGCCGGAAGCCGATATTGAAAAAGCATGGTTTGACTGCCCACCGGCCGGGCCACGGGATCAAGATGCAGCTCGATCCTGCCGGCACTCGTAGTTTCCTCCAGCGAGGGCTCCTTATCCAACAACTGCGCTCCTGCCGGCAAGCGCCATGTTTCAACGTAATGCGTATTGCCGAGATTGCCTGGCGGGGATTCTCCAACCGCACACACGCCAGCTGGATCGGGCTTGATGACAGCAGACATACTGCCTTCGATCGTACAGGAAAAACTTCCGGCCGGCGGCACCGGTCCGGGTAATGTGATCAGGTAGGCCTCGTTGCCAGGAATGGTGTAGTTTATCGCCCGGCCGGACCGGTCAAAAATTCGGGAAACCGTATGTATTCTATTGAGGCGAAAGCTGCTCTTGTTGACGCGAGTGGCATTTGTTAGTTCGAGCGTCATGCTGAAAAGAACTGTGCCGTCGCCCTGGAAGTCCATCGTCATATTTTCCGAGTCAAATGTCAAACCCCCCGGCAATCCGCCCGGCGAACGATGCGCTCGCGCCAGGTCGACGCTGACTGCCGTCACTGAGCTGATGGCTAAAATCACTGCAATGCCGGCCACGATTGCCGTCTTTGCTTTTGTCCATGCCATGATTTTCGATACCCCTTTGATGAGAGTTAAGGTCGAAGTCGAAGCCGCAACGCTTTTCGCCACCGCCACGGCGGTCACTGACTGTGCCAGGGCCGCCGGCGCGGCCTGGACAGAGTTGACCTCAATGGTTGCCGCAATGGTTGCCGCCGTCGAATGCACCCCGCGCCGGACAAAAAAAAGCCGGAGCTTGTCCAGTGCGCGGTTTACGCGCTTCCTGGCAGCTTCTTCATTTATGCCAAGTGCGGAACCGACTTCGCCCAGATTCCTGCCTTCATAAAACCGGAGCATGATGGCGCGGCGATCCTTTTGACCGAGAGCAGCCACGGCGCCATCCAACTGGGGCCCAATTCGTTGCCATACGTCGCCGTCTGAATCGTTGAAAACCGATTGCCTGTATGCTTCCTGTTCGCGGTGTTGGCGCCGGATTTGGCTCCTCACAAAATTGTGCGCGGTCAATCGGGTGGCCTGAAACAGCCAACTCGAAAGCGCCCTTTCGTTGCGCAGTTGCAGGGCCTTTTTTGCCAAAATGATGAAGACGGCTTGTGTGATTTCCTCCGCATGATGTGCGTCGCCGACATGCCGAAACGCAACGGAATAAACCAGATTAATGTGCCGTGTTACCAGCGTGGCAAACGCATCTTCGGAATGGTTTTCGGCATATTCGCGCAACAGCGCGCTGTCGTCTGGTGGATGCATTCGGCGAAGTGTGCGCCGAAACGCGAAAGTGGACAAATCATTTATGCTTCTTCGGCCCGCTGGCCCGCGTCCGTACTGGTCATGCTCCTTCCCACTTATATGTTGTTTCATCTGAATCCAGCCGGATGATGGTAATGAAATACGACAGTTTAACCGCGCGGCGGCGACACGACCTTGACGTCTTTGCTTTTGTCCGTGCCATGGTTTTCAACACATCTTTGACGAGGGTTAAGGTCGAGGTCGAAGCCGCCGCGCCCACCGCCGCCGCGGTCACTGACTTTGCCAGGGCCACCGGCGCAGCCTGGACAGAATTGATCGAAATTGTTTGCGCAAGGGTTGCCGCCGTCGAATCCACGCCGCGCCGGGCAAAAAAACGCCGCAGCTTGTCCAGGGCGCGGTTTATTCGTTCCCTGGCGGCTTCTTCATTGACTCTAAGTGCAGAAACGATATCGCCCAAATTCCTGCCTTCATAAAGCCGAAGCATGACAGCGCGGCGATCTTTGTGATCGAGAGCCGCAACGGCCTCGTCCAGCAAGGGCGCAATTCGTTGCCATACGTCGCTGCCTGACTCGTTCAAAACCGATTGGGTGTGCGCCCCCTGTTCATGGCGACGACGCCGGGCCTTGCTCCGCACAAAATTGTTCGCGGTCAATCTCGTCGCTTGAAACAGCCAATTCGAAACCGCCCTGTCATGGCGCAGTTGCAGTGCCTTTTTCGCCAGAATAATGAAGACGGCCTTTGTGATCTCCTTCACATGATGTGCGTCGCCGACGTGCCGCAACGCAACGGAATAAACCAGATTGATGTGCCGGGTTACCAGCGCGGCAAAAGCGTCTTCTGAATGATTTTCGACATATTGGCGCAACAGCGCGCTGTCATACATTGGTTGCATTCGGCGATAAGTGTGCGCCCACACGCCAAACCGGACAAAATATTTACATTTTTCCGAGGGATGAGCTGAGTGATCTTTGATTTCACGTTCGAGATCGTTAAGAGATTGACCCCCGGGATGGAACCTTTCTGGGCTTCTTTTTACCTGGACGCTTAAGTTCAAATACTTGAAAAACCGTACGGGCTCAGTTGACATCCCTTCCGTAATGGCGAAATTAGTTAGCCCAAGGAGGCAATGCTCATACTCACTGAAGAGTCTGGGACGAAGCCAACATCGGACATTGGCTCGTGGTAGGGACAGCGCCCTTCGCAAGTGGCGCTGCCACCGCCGTCACCGCCCGTAAAACGGGCGGAACATGCACAGTAAAACGTCCGGCCACGTTCGGTGCGCCGCTGAACGCGACCCGGACAGCGCAGCGCGCTGTCCCTGCCATGGTTCGTGGAGAGCATGAAAGAATCGAACACCAAAACAGAAAAGGACACATATGAGAACCATGACCCAAACCATCCGCCCCGATCTCTGCGCCGCCCTGCTGATACGCATCGTTCTGATTTTGTACGCGTTGGATTTGTCCGTTAGGGCGCAGGATGCGGCGCCCGCATCGGTCACGGTGTTCGAAAACGTCCGCATTTTTGACGGCAAAAGCGGGCAATTGTCTCCGCCTTCGAACGTCCTGGTACGGGACAATATCATCGAGAAGATCTCGACTGACCCAATTCCTGCCGATCAAAGTGCAGGCGCTACGCTCATCAATGGCGACGGAGACACGCTGATGCCCGGGCTGATTGACGCGCATTGGCACATGATGATGGCGGCAACGCCGCTCATGGTCCTGATGACCGCGGATGTTGGCTATCTCAACTTGCTGGCCAGCGCGGAAGCCGGGAACACGTTGATGCGGGGCTTTACCACGGTTCGTGACTGCGGCGGCCCGGTGTTTGGGCTCAAGCGCGCCATCGATGAGGGCGTCACTATTGGCCCGCGCATTTATCCATGCGGCGCCATGATCACGACGACGGGCGGTCACGGTGATTTTCGCCAGATATGGGAGCTGCCGCGAGTCATCGGGGGTCCGCTCACGCACATCGAGGAGATTGGAGCGGCCATGATTGCCGACAGCCCGGACGAAGTGCGCACCCGCGCGCGCGAGCAACTGATGCAGGGGGCCTCTCAGATCAAGCTCATGGCAGGCGGCGGTGTAGCATCGCCTCATAGCCCTCTCGATATATCCACATTCAGCATATCCGAGCTGCATGCCGGGGTCGAAGCCGCCGAGAACTGGGGCACTTACGTCACGGTTCACGCTTACACTCCCGCTGCCATTCAGCGGTCAATCGCCGCCGGCGTGAAATGCATCGAACACGGCCATCTCATGGACGATGCCACGGCTCAAATGATGGCTCAAAGCAATGTGTGGCTGAGCACCCAGCCGTTCAATGCCGAAGACGAAGGGGCCAATCCATTCGCTCCCGGATCGGAGGAGCACGCCAAAAAAATGCAGGTGGCGGCCGCCACGGACAATGTCTATGCACTGGCGAAAAAATACCATCTCAAGACAGCCTGGGGCAGCGACATTCTGTTTAACGCCGCGCAGGCGGCCCGCCAGGATGCGGTCCTCACGAGAATGATCCGCTGGTACACTCCGGCGGAGGCGCTAAGCATGGCGACCAGCGTGAATGGCGAGCTCCTGGCGCTGTCCGGCCCGCGCAATCCGTATCCCGGGAAACTGGGCGTGGTCGAAGAAGGCGCCCTCGCGGACCTGTTGCTCGTGAATGGCGACCCGATCGCAAATATCAGGCTCATCGAAGACCCTGCCAAAAACTTCCTCGTCATCATGAAGGACGGAAAGATTTATAAAAACATTACGCGGTGACTGTCACCATCCCGCGGAATAGGATTCTAAACCGCCGGCCACTCTCCCTGACCGCCCGAACCGCCGCAAGGTCCTGGAGTGCGGTGGCACGCGAAGCACGACACCGCTTTCGATTGGGCGATTGTCTTTTGATGGCAACCAGCCTTTTCGAACACCACACGACATTCCAAAGCGGTGTCATCCCGACCCGTCGGGACACTCCAGGACGCAAGCACGAAACTGAGGGTTCACGGACTGGCTGCGCCATTCGGAAGAACCCAAGTTATTTCCGGCGGCGCAAAAACCACAACACGGCTGTGCCAAATCCAGCCAGTGCAAGGGTGGTCGGCTCCGGTACTACGGCGATATAAGTAGCGCCGTCCAATCCGGTAATCAAAGAGGTGTTGATGGCCTGGCCCGTAAGCGTATATTCGCCGACTGTATTATCTCCAGCGCTCACAACATAAAGATCGTTGCCCGTAATCGCGAGTCCGTCGGGGTTGTTCAACCCGGTAATCAACGAGGCATTGACGACTTGTCCAGAAAGCGTGTATTCGCTAACCGTACCGTCGGCAACACTAGGAATGAATATGTCGTTCCCCAAAATGGCAAGGTCATAGATACTCGCCGCAGTCGGAAACGAATTGATTAGCGTCCCCGATGCGTTGTATTCGGAAATACCGCTGACCGGACTCGGTATAAAAATATCGCCCCCCGCGAGCGAAGCGTCGGGAGGTGTGCCCGCCGTGGTAATGGAATTGAGCAGTGAACCGGAGGTATTGTATTCGCTGACAACAGCATTGGCTTGATTTGCAACCACCAGGGTATTGCCCGAGCTTGAGAGCCCCCAGGGATTACTCAGACCGGAGGAAATCAGCGAACCATTGACCAGCGACCCGGAAGTGGTGTATTCGCCGACGCTGCTGCTGTCCTGATTTACGATAAACAGGTCGCTACCGATAATGGCGATGCCCTGGGGGTAATTCAATCCGGTGATCAATGAAGTATTGATCGGTGACCCGTTCAGCCCGTATTCGCCAATCGAGTTGCCATCTGTATTGACGACATATATCTGCCCTTTCGTGGCTGCCAAACCGCACGCCAGCGCCAGGCCGATTCCATAGATTTGTTTTGTGGTTTTCATAATGATTCTCTCTTTTTTAATAGTTGTTGTTTGAGCAGTGATGATACCTAACTTGTGCCGCACAAGTATCTTATCAATCGAATCAAAAAGTCAAGCAAAATGTGAAAAGTGAAACATTCTTTAAAAATATAGCGGCTTACGTCGAGACTGTGACAGTAACGAATTCGGCATCAAAAAATTTAATCCGAAACCGGCTTCCAATGGCTGCTTGCGGAAAAGGGGCGGCCAAACTAACGTAGCCGCGGCTCTCTGAGTCGTGTGCAGCCAATCGGCAACCTGGCAATTATTGAAAGGAGCGAACACATGTATGTTGTTACTGGAATCACTGGACAGATTGGAGGCGTCATTGGACGCGCCCTTCTTGACGCAAAGCAACCGGTTCGCGCCGTCGTGCGTAATGCGGACAAAGGTCGGGAATGGCAGGACCGCGGATGTGAACTTGCGCTTGCCGACATAGGAGACGCCAGATCGCTCGCGGATGCTTTTCAAGGAGCCGAGGCAGTTTTCATCCTTATACCCCCAAATTTCGATCCTTCGCCTGATTTTTCCGAGGCGCGGGCCATCGGGGCGGCCTTGAAATCTGCGCTGGAAGCGGCGCGCCCGGCGCGCGTGGTTTACCTTTCCACCATCGGCGCGCGGGCAAACCATTCAAACCTCCTCAGCCAGCACGGAATCATTGAGAACGCCATCACCGCCGTGGCCGCGCCGCTGACCATTCTCCGTCCAGCCTGGTTTATGGAGAATTGCAGTTGGGATGTCACTCCAGCGCGTGAACGAGGTGTGATTCCGAGTTTTCTTCAACCGCTCGACAAACCTGTTCCAATGGTGGCAACGGAAGACATCGGGAAGGTGGTGGCGGAAATTCTTCAGGAACGTTGGACGGGCCATCGCCTGGTGGAGTTGGAAGGACCCAAACGCGTCACGCCAAACGATATTGCCGCCATTTTTACCAGACTCCTTGGCAAGCCGGTGCGGATGGAAGTTGTGCCGCATGAATCCTGGGAAGCCCTTTTCATATCACAAGGCATGAAGAACCCGATGCCACGGATTCGGATGCTGGATGGTTTCAATGAAGGCTGGATCGAGTTTGATCGCGGTGAATCCAGTTCACGAAAGGGAAGTGTGACTTTAGAAACTGTCCTCACGGCACTGATCGAACGGCAAGGCAGCAACCGTTGACAGGCTCCCCTCGAACCAAAACTATTTCGCTTAATTGACGAGACTATTCTATGGCACGCATTTTTATTACGGGATCCAGCGATGGACTTGGCCTGATGGCTGCGCAGTTGTTGATCGAACAAGGGAACAGCGTCGTCCTGCATGCAAGAAACCAAAAACGCGCGGAAGAAACCAAAAGAAAAGTTCCGGGCGCCGAAGCTGTCGTTACAGGAGACCTTTCCAGCGTTGCGCAAATCCGAAGCGTGGCTGAACAGGTCAACAACCTCGGCCGTTTCTTCGCCGTCATTCATAACGCGGGCATCGGATATCGCGAGAGCCAAAGAATCGAAACCGAGGATGGCCTGCCGCGGCTTTTTGCCGTCAATACGCTTGCGCCTTACATGTTGACGGTCTTAATCGAGCGGCCGCAGAGATTGGTATATCTCAGTTCCGGCATGCACCAGGGAGCCGAGGCAAGCCTTGATGACCTTTTATGGGAAAAACATCTATGGAACGGAGCGAAAGCTTATGCGGAGACGAAGTTTCATGACGTGCTGATCGCCTTCGCTGTCGCGCGGCGTTGGAAGAACGTCCTTTCCAATGCGCTTGAACCCGGCTGGGTACCGACAAAAATGGGCGGATCGAGCGCCCCCGACGATATGGATCAGGCGCACCGAACGCAGGCCTGGCTGGCAACAGCCACAGAAAAGGCGGCCAATGTGACTGGCGGATATTTCTACCACATGCACCCTCGCGCACCTCATCATTTAGCGCACGACGAAACGATACAGAACCGCCTAATGAACGCCCTGGAAAAAATCTCCGCCGCACGTTTCCCCGACTAGGAAGAGGAACAATTACAGCGGTTCCGGAATTTACGCTAGGCTCGTAAACATTGAAGATTTTGAAATCTGCCTTCTCTGCAAAAAACGCAAACAATATCAAATGCCAGCGTCAGATTTGATAAGCCAGCGAATATTCAGGCTATTTTTCGTTTATTCAAGACAACGGCTGAAAGCGAGATGGCGGTGACTAATAGCCCAATTCCAGAGGGTTCCGGCACAATAACAACTTGCCGGCTGAAGGCCACGTCATCAATAACGCCGAAACTCTCATCGATATCCGGTCCCGGTGTAACCGAGTTAGCAATAGTGAGCGTAACCGATTGTCCAGCCCATTGCGAAATGTCGCCTGCAACGGTTAGAACCTGACCATTTTCTGAAGTCACCACTAACGGCACGTTTTGGTTGTTGATTGATACAGAAAAATAACTCAGTGGATTCTGCCCGGACGGAGGGTACCACGTCGCAAAATAACCCAAGAGAAAAGAGACGCTTTTTTCCCCATCAGGAATGACGCCAGTTTGCGAAATTGAAATCGAAGATGGCACGAGAGTTCCAGTGTCGGCAACGTCACTGACATAAAGAGCCAAACTCTGGTTGCCATCGAGTGGGCTAATCGAAGGCACCACTCCAATAGGAACGTAAACTCCAGCACCGGAAACGATATAGGCGTCAGTGCCATCCAAAATCGAGGTATTATAGAAAACTCCTCCCGGGAACGCACTGCCCTGATCCCCGACAGTGGACACATTCCAGTCGGGCAGGTCGTAAAACGTTCCGACGTCTGAAGCCTCAGTTCCGCCATTAATCGGAGAGCCAAGGGCACTTTCGAAATTAAGATTAGCGAAACTTTGAGCTTTGCTGAAAATTTCCGATGAATTGAGCGCCGCAGCAATGACGAAGATGATTTGGATATGCCTATTTTTCATATTGCGTTTATGTTTCGAGTTACTTCTGCTCTTTAGAGAGAATGACAATACTCTAAACTAACACTTCAGCATGAGTCAAGCAAAATATCCTGCCATTAGCACGACCATGAGTTCTTCGAACATGGACAGTTATTAGAATAGTAAACAAGGTTAAGGGCGGCGGCGGCGCTCGCTCCGCGCGCATCCGCCAGCTCCTCCCCCTGTTGATTAGGCTACCATTTGTCCTTCTTTGATGACGAGTCGCTTGTCCCGCTCTTCAAAGCGCAGTACTTTGTATATGACCTGCCGCATTTCAGGCAGCTTTGGAAACTCGACGACCTTGTCACCATCGAGCTTCACCGTACCGTCTTTTGGTTCATGGTAAACCGTCCACTTGCGCGTTGATACCCCGTCGCTGTATCCTTGGTGCAGTTGCCGGTGTGGCGAAATGGCAGACGCACAGGACTTAAAATCCTGGGACCTTCAAAAGTCGTGCGGGTTCAAGTCCCGCCACCGGCACCACTACAAGTGCCATGAGTGAGCAGGCGGCATTTAACCTTCGTTGTCCATGGGCATAACAGTCGAAGAAATGAAACGGGTCGTGCTGGCCGAAGACGACTTCGGTCACGAACTCCGCGTCGGCGCGATACTCGCCGATGTCAAACCAAAACGCATTTTAGGTGGCGGGATACAGATGAGCGCACCCGTGCCCGTCCGGGTCCAGCGACTTCAATACGGCGGAACTCACGCGGATCCGCTTTCAAAAAAATCAGCGCAATTCGACTATCGATATAAGCTTTTCAAAGGGCACCCGGGAAACTCGGAGGCGCGGTACATCCTTATGGCGGTCGAATGCAAAAACCTGGACCCCGGCCTGCCCTTGTTGGTCTGCGGCCGGCGGCGAACCGAGGACGAATCTTTCCACGACTTCATTCAGGTGACGGAAAAGAAAGCCGTACAGAGGGTTTCGGCCGGAAATTCGATATATAAGGACGACACATTCGTCGGCAAAAACGTCATCCGATTAAAAGCCAAAAATCAAGGCCACATCAAATTCGCGGCATGCTCGGAGGGCGAGTCCGAAATTTACCATAAATGGTCTCGGGCCCTCGCTTCCTCGCGTGACCTGGCTTACGGTTCTCTTTACGGACAGGTCTCCGATCCGTTGCCACCCGGTTCTTCGGCGTTTCTGATGCCGATTGTCGTGGTGCCGGACGGCGCTCTTTGGAAAGCAGAATACGGCCCGGATGGCAATCTGGCCAGCGACCCGGCGCCGGTCGCCCGCTGCGAGTACTATGTCGGCCATCGATTGGACTTCGCGCCGACACTGTTCCTGACACACATTCATTTTATGACGTTGGCCGGCCTTTCAGAAATGATGGAAGATTTATTGAGCTTTGAAACGACGTGGGCGACTGCATTCAACTCGAACGCCAAACCCTCGCCGCACAGCCAATAATATCAATCATTGCAAGGAACCCTGATAAGCCTTGTATGGCCGAAATCACTCCATTGGCGTACAAGAAGTTGATGCTGGTTTCTTTGACGTTCTCGGCCGTCTCCATTGTTGGCTTAACAACAGCGAGCTGGCATCCCGACCGCCATCCAAAACTATTCGCCTTTTCACTGTCCTGGGTTATAAACGTGGTTGTCTTCCAGTGGACCCGGGACTACTGGTTGAGGACGGACCCAATGCGATTCCGCTTTGCGAGTTGGGAGGGCGAGGGAAGGATCTATCGCTGGGCCGGAGTGGACGTGTTTCGTTGGCTCCTATTGCGCAGTCCAATGAGCTGGCTGAGTCCCACACTCAAACTGGCCTCCCCCCGGACCGGGTTGGAGCGTCTGCTGAGGCATTTGAACTGCGCGGAAGGAGTGCATCGAGTTGGCGGTGAAGTGACGTTGGGTGTCGCCACAGGTTATATTGTTTTCGGGCACGCGGTCGTCGGATTTTATATCGCGCTTGTGGCCCTCCTCTTACACGCCTATCCGGTGATGCTGCAGCGCAGAAATCGTGGGCAAGTATTGAGGCTGGCCCGTCGCCTGGATGGGCTCAGGCATAGTCCACGGCCGGTGTGAAATTACATTTTCAGGTACCCAAACTTCCAACCAAAACCGCCCGCAACGCCGCGACCACGCGCGCCAGTTCAGCTTCGCTGATCGTTAGGGGCGGCGTGAAGCTAATGACGTTGCCGAATTCTCCTTCCGGCAAGAGAATATGACCGCGCTTAAGCATCGCCTTAACCACATCGAACGTTTCGGCGGTCGCCGGTGAGCCGTTTGGTAATCGAAGCTCAAGGCCGGCCATTAAACCGAGGCCGCGGACTGAAATTTGAATCTTCAATTTTTCACGTTCAATTGCATTGAGTTGGGCCACCAGAAATTGGCCCAATTTTTCGCTTCGTTCACAAAGGTCCAGACGCTCGATTTCGCGAATTTGCGCCAGCGCCATGGCGCAGCCGACGGGATGGCCGAGAAACGTGCTCGTGTGAATCGCCTCGCCCTTCGATGGTGGCCAGGCGGCATCCATAATGTCCGCGCGGCCTACACATGCCGAGAGCGGAAAACCGCCTGTGAGCGCTTTGCCCAGGCAAATCAAATCCGGAATGGCGCCGCTGTGTTCGCAGGCGAACCATCTGCCGGTGCGGCCAAAACCGGTGTACACCTCATCCAAAATCAGCAATGCCCCAAACCGGTCGCACAACGCGCGCAACATGGGCAAAAAATCCGGCGGCGGCACGATGATGCCGCCGCGCGCCTGGACCGGTTCAACCAGAATCGCGCCGGTTTTGTTTCGTTGGAGAATCCGAGTGATTTGCTTTTCGAATTGGTAGGGACGCTGCGCTTCGCAAGTGGCGCTGCCACCGCCGTCCGCGCCGCGTCTAGCGGCGCAACCGTCATGGTGCGATCGCGGAAACGGAACGAATTTGCCGAATCGCCCGAGTTGCGGATGAAACGGCCCACGAAAAAAATCGCGGTGCGTGACGTTGAGCGCGCCGTAGCCCAATCCGTGATAGCTGCCGGTAAAGGCAATGACTTCGCGTTTGCCTGTGGCCAGTACGGCCGTTTTAAGAGCGGCTTCCACGGCCTCAAAACCGGAATTGCAAAAGATGGTTTTGGCGCGTCGTTCGCCTTTTCGTGAATCGTCCCGATATGGACGGCTTGCAGGTTTGGAAACCTGCGAAACAGCAGACTTGGAAGTCTGCGCTACAGTTTTTGCGCCTTCGGACATCCATCGCTCGAATGTCAGCCGGCTTAATTCCCGCGCAAGCCGGGCTTTGAGCGCGTGCGGATGCACATCGCCCATGGCATGGAGCAATTTGCCCATTTGCTGGCGCCCGGCTTTGATGACATTCGGGTTCGCATGGCCGGCGGCGGCGACGCCAAAGGCAGCGGTCAAATCGAGATATTTTTTCCCATTGGCATCCCAAACAGTGGTCCCTTTTGCGCGTTCCCAGACGATGGGCCATGAGCCGTCCTTTTCGATGAAAAGAACATTTCGCGATTCATAATCGCGGAGCAGTTGCAGGATTTGGGCCGTCGCCATGAGTCGACGATTTAGACACGAATTTCACGAATTTTCACTAATTATTTTTTGCGGCCACGAATTAGCGAAGGCATAAACCTGAAGAGGTTATCTAAATAGGATTGACAGAATTCAAGGTTTTAACTCTTTTGCAATCCCCTACTCGGCGGCCCATCACCGTGCTATTGCCTGCCAACGCGTCAATCGCAAATCCTAAATCGTAAATTCCTACACTCCCCTCTGCTCCGGCGGCCAGATGATTTTGTGCAATTGCGCCTGGAAACGGACGGGCAACGCATCGGCGATGATTTGCTCAACCAATTCGCGGCGCCCAATGGGCATTTGACCGGGCGGGACTTTTTTGAGTGATGGATTTTGCTGGTCCGGGGCAAGCGGATGGACCCAGGATAGCAAAAGCGGACAGATGTTTTGCAATTGATGCTGTGCGATTTGTTGCTTCGCCCACTCGTAATCTTCACGGGTGCCGATGACGAGCTTAATTTCGTCCGTGGCTTTCAGATGTGCCAGGTTTGCCAAGTGGTTACGGTCGGATTCGCCGCTGGAGGGACACTTCAAATCCATAATGCGATGAACGCGCGGATCCACGTTTGAAATGTCATGCGCGCCGCTGGTCTCGAGCAAAACGGTGAATTCCTCGTCGCAAAGCTGTTTCATGAGGCTCAAAGAATTCTTTTGGAGGAGCGGCTCTCCGCCGGTCAATTCCACCAAAGGCAACGCAGGGCGTTTGAACGGCGCGGCGAGTGTTTTGACTTTAGCCATCACGTCCATAATAGCCATTTTTTTCCCTTCCTTAAAGGCATAGGCGGTGTCGCAATAGGAGCAACGGAGATCGCAAGCGGTTAGCCGAATGAAAACGCAGGGCAATCCGGCGAAAGTGCTTTCTCCCTGCAAACTTAAATAAACTTCATTGATGACGAGCGAATCAGACACGAAATCAGTTTAGCGGTTTGCGACCTGATGGTGAATGCTAAAATTGAGATGGGCGCCGCAAGGCTGGTAGGGACGGCGCGCTGCGCCGTCACCGCCCCTAAAGCGGGCGGAACTTTCGCGATACAACATCCGACCACTGAACGCGGCGCGGCGTCTCGTTTACACCCCCCTTTTTGTTGGATTTTCCAAATTTCCCAATAAAAACGCACTTTTTGCCCTTCTTTTCAGCCCGTTTACTCATTTACTTTCCTACACAAAAAAAATGTGCGGGAGGCCCTCCTGGGCAGCCTTGCAACGGGCCGTGCGGACAAATTATGTATTCGGAAGCCTGACCGTCACGACCGTGCATTTGTCCGGTTCGGAGGTGAAGGCGATGGTTCCGTTGTGGGCCTGGGCTATCCATTGCGCGATGCTCAAGCCCAGGCCGCAGCCGTCCACATCGCTGGAATGGCTGGTGTCGCCGCGGAAAAACCGGTCGAAAACGCGTGGTTGCAATTCCGGCGAAAGTCCGGCGCCGGTATTTTCAATCTTCAATTCGGCAAATCCGTTGTTGCGTTGCAGCGAGATGGCGACTGTGCCGTCCGGACAATTGTATTTGATCGCGTTATCGGCCAGGTTCAACAACAATTGCCGCAGGCGATGCCGGTCGCCGGAAATGGTCAGTTCATCACAAGCGCCAAGGGTGACCCGGATATTTTGGGGCTGCGCCAGGATTTTAGCGTCGGCAACATTTTCACGGACCAGGTCGTCCAGCCGCACAGGCTCAAACTTCAGTTTGACCTGGCCGGCGTCGGCTTTCGCTAACAACGTCAAACCATCCACGATTTTGGCAAGGCGCTCGATTTCGTCCATCTGGCTCAGAAGCCATTCCCTCTGCGTTGGCGTGAAACTTTCCTCGCGCAAGGCCGTCTCCAATTCGCCGCGAATGACCGTGAGCGGCGTTTTGAGTTCGTGCGAGGCATGCAGGGTAAATTCGCGAATGCGCTGGAATGAACTGTCCAGCCGCGCGGTCATGGCGTTAAAAACCTCGGTGAGACGGTCCAATTCATCGCCGTTGCCGGTTCGGGGCAATTGTTCGCGCAAATTGCCGTCATGAACTTTTTCGACGGCTTTGGTAAGCGCTGTGACAGGCGCGAGCGCCTTGCGGGTAATCCACCAGCCTCCGAGCAATCCCAGAGCAATGGCGGGCAAGCCGACTGGGAAAAATCATTTCGCTGGTTTCGTCCAAGGCTTTTTCCCACAGTGGATGCCGCAGATGCCGGTGCTCCATCTGTTCGGCGATTTCGTTGTAGGTCCCCACCCCGATGACGGCCAGCGAAACGATCAGGATCGTCGCGTACCAGAGCGTCAGGCGGGTGCGGATTTTCATTCCTTTAAAACATAACCGGCGCCGCGGACGGTATGCAGCAGCTTGGGCTCAAAACCATCGTCAATTTTCTCGCGCAGCCGTTTGATATAAACGTCCACCAGATTGGTGCCGGGATCGAAATCGTAGTCCCAGACTTTTTCGATGATGCTCATGCGTCCGCAGATGCGCCCGGCGGAGCGCATCAAAAATTCGAGCAACCGGAATTCCCGGGCCGTCAAATCGAAGAATTTTCCTCCTCGCTGTGCCCGGTGCAAAATCGTGTCGAGCGTCAGATCGCCCACGCGCAACAACGGAGACTTTGACTCCGCGCCGCGCCGGCCCAGCGCGCGAACGCGGGCGACCAGTTCGGCAATGGCAAAGGGCTTGGGCAAATAATCATCCGCGCCGGCATTCAAGCCTTCGACGCGTTCATTGACTTCGCCGCGCGCGGAAAGCAGCAGCACGGGCGTGCGGTCTTTCCGCTCGCGCAACTGCCGCAGCACGCTCAAGCCGTCACGTCCCGGCAGCATGATATCCAGCACGATGCCGTCAAACGGTGTGGCGGAAACGGCCGCCAAGGCATCGTCGCCGCGATGGCACACGTCCACGGCAAAACCTTCGCCCTGGAGCGCCTTGCGGATAAACGAAGCGGTCTTCTTTTCGTCTTCAACGACCAGAACGCGCATGGGAGGCCATAGTATAAGATTCTCCTGCTCCGGACATCAAATTTCAAACAACGACTCGGCCGCAAGGTACGCTGCGCGTGTTGCGTCAAATACGCGGCATAACGTGCGGCAATACTTGACGCACCGCGCACGCAGCCAATAACTGAAACGCTAAACTCCCGGATCTTTTTCCTTTTTCCTTTTTAATTGAGTCAGTCCGCATCTGGCGCTTCCTGCCCGATGTTGAGCACGTCCCCGCTAATCGCATCAATGTTGACTTCGGTGATGTCTTTTTGGCCGGGGACGGTCATGTCGAACGACCACTGCAAATGGCCGTGTTCTTTTTCGAGTTCGCTTTCCTTGATAGTGCCGCTTGGCACTTTGGCCTGGGCGATCGCCTCAGCTTGTTCTTTGCTGATTTTTGCCTGGGACTGGAGTTGTTCCTGCTTGTCCGAGCTTTCACCCTTTTCATCTTCGGAAGCGCAACCGGCGGCGAACAAGCCGGTGGCCAGACCAAAACAAAGCACAGCAGTCACAGTTTTACTCGTCGTTTTTATTTTCATAGTTGTATTAATTATTCCTTTGGCGTCCGTCACACGGATACTTCACCAAATCTGTATGACGCCATCGTGAACCCAAAATGAATTCTTTGTCATTTAGCGGATTTTTCTCGCGTGTAACAGGTAACTGGTAAAGATTTCAAAGGAGCATTTGTAAACCTTTTCTATATGAAAAAGACCTTTTTGAATCTTCTGGCGATAGCAGCAGTGTCGGCCTTTTCAATGTCCGCCATTTGCGAAGCGGACGACCTTTACCATTACATCACCAAAATTCCAATCGAGGGCGAAGGCGGGTGGGATTACATGTCCATAGATCCGGACGCCCATCGCCTTTACGTTTCGCACGCGACGGAAATCGTGGTCATCGATTTGAAAAACAATCAGGTCGTCGGCGAAATCACCAACACTCCCGGCGTCCACGGCATCGCCCTGGCCCCAAAACTGGGACTGGGCGTCTCGAGCAACGGCCGGGAGAACAAGGCGGGCATTGTGGATTTGAAGACGCTTGAGACATTGTCCAAAGTTGACACGTCTGAAGGGCCGGACGGCATGATTTACAATCCGGGGGCGCGCGAAGCGTATTTATTTTGCGGCCGTGCAAACGCAGCGACCGTGGTCGACGTGAAAGGGCAAAAAGTCGTCGCGACAATTCCACTGGACGGCCGCCCGGAATTTGCGCAGGCCGACCCGAAGGCGAATCGGGTGTATGACAATTTGGAAGATCAAAGCGAAGTAGCGGTCATTGACGGCGCGGCGCATACGGTCGTGACCAACTGGCCTATCGCCCCGGGGGAAAGTGCGTCGGGCATGGCAATCGACGTTAAAAACCATCGCCTGTTTATCGGTTGCCATAACCAAATGATGGTGATGATGGACAGCCGGAATGGACGGGTGGTGGGGAGCGTTCCGATCGGCGAAGGGGTGGATGCCGATGCGTTTGATCCAAAAACCAAATTGGCGTTTGCTTCGTGCGGCGACGGCACCACGACAATTGCCCACGAAGACTCGCCGGAGAAATTGATGGTTGTGCAAACGCTCCAGACGGAACGTGGGGCCCGCACGATGGCGTTGGATCCCGTAACGCACAATATCTATCTGGCTACAGCGGATTTTGAAGCATCGACCAATTCACCCGCAGGCGGCGGAGAGCGCCGGCGCCGCCCGCGCATTATTCCCGGAACGATGAGAATCTTAGTTTATGGTATGAGTGAACCCTGATGAGATTTTTGGCGCTCATTTTTGGAATTATTTTACTGAGCGGCTGCGCAGCTTACCGTCCGCAGCCCATTTCGCCCGAAAAGACCGCAAGCGACTTTGATGCGCGTTCATTGACCAATGACAAACTGCGCCTGTTTTTGGAGACGAATCGAGTCGCCGGTCCATGGCCGCGGCAATCGTGGGACTTACGGGCACTGACACTTGTCGCCTTTTATTATCAGCCCGCCTTCGCGGAGGCGCGGGCGACATGGGCGTCGGCCCAGGCAGCGGAAATTACCGCGGGCGAACGGCCAAATCCTTCCATCACGGTCACACCGGCCTATGACAATCAGATTCCCGACAATCCGACCCCATGGATTGTGCCGGTGACTTTTGATGTGCCATTGGAAACGGCGGGCAAGCGCGGCAAACGCATGGCCGAAGCCGAACAACTTGCCGAATCGGCGCGCTGGGATTTTATTTCCGTCGCATGGCAAACGCGCAGCAAGGTCCGGTCGGCGCTGCTGAATTGGTATTCGGCGCGTGAAAATGAATCGCTGCTGACAGGCCAGATGCTGGCACAAAGCAACGTGGTCCGGCTTCTCGAAGGGCAACGCGCCGCAGGCTCGGTTTCTGATTACGAAGTGACGCAGGCCCGGGTGATATTGGAAACGACACAATTGGCGCGACAAGACGCCGCTGGCCAGCTTGGCCAGGCGCGTGCCGCCCTCGCCGGGGCGCTGGGCGTTCCCTTGCATGCACTTGATGGCGTGAAATTGGCGTTTGGACCGCTCGACCGGTTTCCCCAGGAGCTAACCCGCCCTGGGGTCAGGCACCAGGCGTTATTCAACCGCGCCGACGTGCGAGGAGCGCTCGCTGACTACGCAGCCAGCCAGGCGGCCCTTCAACTGGAAATCGCCAATCAATATCCCGACATTCATCTTGGCCCCGGTTACGCTTACAACAACGGCAGCGCGGGAGACAACGAATGGCAATTAGGACTGACCGTAACATTGCCAATACTCAACCAAAATCAAGGCGCCATTGCAGAAGCGGAAGCAAAACGGACACAGGCTGCCGCGCATTTTCTCTCTGTTCAGGCAGGAGCAATCTTTGAAATTGAAAGCGCCCTGGCCGGATATAACGCCGCCTTGAAGGAATCAGCCACGGCCAAATCCTTACGAGACGATTTGGACCGCCAATTGGATTCGGTCAAGGCGCAGGCGAAATTAGGCGAGGCCGATGCCCTGACCCTTGCCGACGCCGAATCGGCATACTACACAGGCGCGCAAGACCGGCTCAACACCTTGATTAAAGCGCAGCTGGCCCTTGGCGCATTGGAGGACGCGGTCCAAAGCCCACTCACTATGTCACCGCAAATGCTTGATGAGGCCCAAAAAGATTTTTCCGAATCTCAATGAAACTGAAGCATCTTATAATCGGCGGCATCATGCTCCTGTGCGCGGCGGCGGGTATCGTCGCCATATTCAAAGTGCATAGTCCTTCCGGCGCCGAAAGTGACGATGAATCCGCCGGAGAAAATGTCCCAACCATCATCAGCGTCCAGGTTGGTGTGCTCACCAATATCACGCTGCACCGTTACGTCAACGGATACGGCACAATTGAGGCGGCACCGGCACTGGCCAGCCAACCCGCGGCGGGCGGGGCGCTGGCTGCGCCCTCGGCCGGAACTGTTGCAAAGGTAAACGTCGTGGCCGGCCAGCGCGTGAAAAGGGGCGATATATTAATGGTACTCAATTCCGCCACGGCAACATTTGACTCCGCCAAATCTCAACTCGAACGCCAAAAACAATTGTTCGCACAACAGAACACGTCGTTGAAAAATATGGAGGACGCCGCGGCGCAGTTGGCATCCCTCCAGGTTGTCGCACCCGTTTCCGGCACCGTGACCGCCGTAAACGTTCAACCAGGCCAGGCTGTGGACGCCACTACAACGGTCGCCGAAGTTATCGATTTGGACCGCCTGGCGTTGAGCGTAAAAATTCCCTCGGCGCAGGCCGGACAGTTGCAAGTGGGCCAGGAAACGCAAATCGCGTCGGAACCACCCGTCACGGCGTCATTGTCCTTTGTCGGTTCCACCGAAGACCCGGCGGATGGCACCGTCCGAGCGTGGGCATTGCTGCCGCCGGATAGCCGATTGCGTCCGGGCCAATTTGTTCAATTCAAGGTTGTAACTGATACCCGGACCAATTGCCTTGCTGCGCCTTCCGAAAGCGTTGTCACCGATGAAAACGGCGAGAGCGACGTCTGGCTGGTGAACGACGACCAGGCAGTGAAAACAAACGTGGAGGTTGGTGCGCGCGAAGATGATTGGATTGAGATTTCCGGCTCTGATTTGACAGCGGGCGATACGGTAGTCACGGTCGGCGCCTATGGCCTGCCCGACAAAACCCAAATAAAAATCCTGGAACAGTCCAACGGAGCAACCAATTCGCCGGCGGCTAAATGAATCCCGAATCCTCACGCCTGGGCCAATTCGCCACGCGGCATGCGCTCTCGATCACCTTCATTGCGGCGGTCCTGTGTTTAGCGGGGATTCTGTGCGCGCGGAATACGCCTTCTTCCGTTTTTCCGGAGACAAATTTCCCGCGCGTCGTCGTCCTGGTCAACAACGGCATCACGCCCGCCAACGAAATGATGGCCACCATCACCCGGCCCATCGAGGAAGCCATGAAAAGCATTCCGGGCGTGGTAAGCGTCAGGTCCTCGACGACCCGCGGCGCGGCCATCATCAACGTGCTTTTCAACTGGGGCGCGGACATGCATCAGTCCGAGCTTTATGTACTCGGTCAATTGTCGCAAATCCGCAGCGACCTTCCCGCCACGGCCTCAACCGACGTGTCGCGCGTGGCCTTTTCGTTGAGCTATCCCATCATCGGCATCAGCCTCGCCAGTTCTGCGCGCAACCAGATGGACGTCTGGGAAACGGCCAACTACACCATTAAGCCGCTGTTTCTGCAAATTCCAGGCGTGGCAAACGTCGAAATCATGGGCGGACGCGAGCCGGAATATCATGTTATCGTCGATCCGCTCAAATTGCAGGCCGCCGCCCTGGGCATGCAGGATATCAGCGACGCCTTGACGCAAAATAATCTCGTCGCCGCTGCCGGGATGATTGAAGAGAACTATCATCTCTATTTGACGACTGTGGATGGGCGCGTGAACACGCCGGAAGAAATCGGCGACGTCGTCATCTCCGTCCGTAATCAACACCCGGTGCGGATTGCCGACGTGGCGACGGTGGAGCGTGGACCGGCGCCCGCCTACACCCAAATGACAGCCCAGGGACGTCAGGCGGTTTTGTTTAACATCGAAAGCCAGCCTGACGCCAGCGTTCTGCAAATTGCGACGGATCTCCAAAAGGACCTGCAACAATTGCACCGGCAATTGCCCGCGGACATGCATCTGGGATATTTCTACGACCAATCCCAATTTGTCCGCGATTCGGTGGCCAGCGTTTGGAATGCCATTATATTCGGCCTGGTCCTCTCGATTTTCATCCTCTTTTTCTTTCTGAAAAACTGGGGCAGTGTTTGGACCGCCATCGTAACGATTCCGATGTGTGTCCTGATTACCGTCGTCGTGATGAAACTGACGCACATGAGTTTTAACATGATGACCCTCGGCGGAATCGCAGCATCCATTGGCCTGATTATCGACGACGCCATCGTTGTCGTGGAGGCCATGTGCCATCGCATCGCCGCCGGGCGTCCGCGGCTGGACGGCATTCACGAAGCCATGGGCGAAATATTCACGGCACTTGTTGGTTCAACGCTAACTCCCGTCGTCGTTTTCCTGCCTTTGGCTTTTTTGGATGGCATGCCCGGCGTTTTCTTTCGGGCACTGGGATTGACGATGGTGGTGACCCTGCTTGTATCACTGCTTCTGGCCGTTACGTTGACCCCATCCATTGCGGCGTGGCTTATCAGTGGCCGCACCACCTCGGCTGCGACCGGACAGGAAGCGGGATTTTTGCTCACGCGCGTGTTGCGGATTTATGAACGCGCAATGCGATGGGCGCTACGAAATCCATGGTGGGTCCTGCTTTTTTGCGAGTTGGTTTTGATCGGGGGCATTTTAATCTATCGACAATTGCCAACCAACTTCCTTCCCGATTTCGATGAAGGCGGCTTTGTTATGGATTATAATACGCCGCCAGGAACCAGCCTTGCCGAGACCGCGCGTATTTTGGATCAGGCGGAAGAAAGCATTAAGACCAATGAGGACGTGGAAGGCTATTCACGCCGCCTGGGCGACCAACTTGGCCCGTTCATCACCGAGCCATATCAAGGCGATTATCTCGTAAAGTTAAAAGCCAACCGTAAGCATTCCACCGAAGAAGTCCTGGACGGAATGCGCCATGATTTTGACCAGCGTTTCCCAATGATGAACTGGGTCTTTCACGGTTTCATGGAGGATTTAATTGGCGATTTGCAATTGGCGCCCGATCCGGTTGAAATTAATTTGTTTTCTCCCGACATGAACTGGCTGCAACAAACGGCGCCGCGGGTCGAAGACGATATCAAGCAGGTCCCCGGCGTAGTGGACACGTTCAACGGCCTGACAGAAACCGGCCCTTCCATAAACCTGCATGTCCGACCCGCCGATGCGTCGCGATTTGGTTTCACTGCCCAGGCAATTGCAAACGCCGTAAACACTGCATTGTACGGCCAAATTTCGTCTTATGTTCTCGAAGGCGATCGGACGGTGAACCTTCGAGTCATGGCCACACCCAATACCGCGAACAATATATCCATGCTGCGGGATTTGCCCGTTCGCGCCCCATCCGGGGCCGTTGTGAAACTGGAGCAAGTGGCTGATTTGTCAGTCGCGCCGGCTGAGTCCGAGTTAAACCGGGACAATTTGCGTCAGGATAATATCGTCTCAGCGCGGCTCGAAGGCGTTGACCTCGGCACGGCGATGCGTCAGATCAAGGCAAAATTGAGCTGGCTCCCGCCCGGCTCCGTCGAATACGGCGGACTGTATCAGCAACAACAGGAATCGTTCCGTAATCTGCTCACGGTGCTGTTGGTGGCCATCCTGCTCGTGTTCACGGTATTGGTCATCGAATTTCGCTCCTTTTATGAACCTATCGCTATCGTTTTCGGTGCTGTGCTCGCGTTATTCGGCACAGTGACCGCGCTATGGGTTACCGGGGTCTCGCTGAATATCATTTCATATCTGGGCGCCATCATCGGCGTGGGTATCGTGGCCAAAAACGGCATTCTCGTGCTGGATTACGTTCGCCAATTGCGGGAACGTGACGTGGAAGTCATTGAAGCATTGGTGCAGGCCGGGCATCGGCGTTTGCGCCCGGTGTTGATGACGTCACTGGCTGCCGCGCTGGGAATGTTGCCGCTGGCCTACGGCATCGGCGCCGGCGCTGAAATGCTCCGCCCATTGGCCATCGCCGTCATTGGCGCGCTGTTCATCTCGGTTTTGCTTTCCCTGATCGCCACGCCGGTCGTCTTTTATTTGCTGACTCGGATGTCGCCCGAACGCAATCGGACGGAAGATAGTCCTGCATAATTTGCTCACCGTCTCCGTCCAATCGGAATTTTTCCTTCTACTTTTTCATTGCCAATGATTGGTCTCGGTAGGGCTGATGGCTTTGATAGAATTTGAGCTGTGACTGGAGCGAAGCAGCCAGGCCGGGGTTCGCGCCCGCCAATTGCAGGGCACGTTGAGCGGCAGCGATGGCTTCCGTGTATTGGCCGTTTTCAGCGAACGCAGCGGCGAGGACACGCAAGACCATGGGATTTGCGCCGCCGGTCATCTGGGTGGCGCGTTCAGCCAGCGCCAGCGCATCAACCCCATTACGTAGCGACGGGTCGGGACACGTAGCAAGAACCCAGGCGAGGTTGACTTGGGCCGAGACCATGTCCGGCTGGGCGGCCAGGGCGCGTTGCCAGTACTGAATCGCCTCGGGAATGCGGCGCTTGAAAATCATTGCGTTGGCGAGGTTATTGTTGGCCATCGGGAAATAGGGCTTAAGATCAACGGCCTTCTGCCAATATTGGATGGCCACATCCAGCTGCTTGTTCTGCATGTACGCGTTACCAAGGTTGTAACAGACCATCGGGTCTTTTGGCGTTTTACCATACGCCTTCTGAAGATATTGAATCGCGTCGAGAGTGCGTCCGGTCTGGAGGCAAGCATTGCCCAAATCGGCCCAGGCGGACGCGGAACCGGGATCGGACTGCACCTCCATCTGGAAAACCTGCCAGGCCTCGGCAATGCGTCCCCGTGACAATAGTGCATTCCCGAGGTTATGGAAGACGCCCTGGTCAGGGTAAATAGCGGCGGATTTTTGGTACTGCTCTATCGCGGCGTCCATTTGTCCCTTTTGAATGAGAAGGTCGCCCAGGTTATTGCGGGCAAGAAAGGCGTTTGGATTTTTGGCAATGGTATCGCGCCAGAGCGTTTCGGCGTCGGCATAGGCGCGTGATTGGTTCCATGTCAGTGCGGCCAAAAGAGCAAGAACACAAGCCGAAGTGATAAGATAACCCGGCGAAATGCCCCCTGGTCTTCCACGAAAGGCCAGCGTAATGGCGGCCGCGACCAGAGCAAACGGGCCCATGCAGGCCAGATAAACAAAATGGTCGCTCACGAATGAATAAAGGAAGAAAAAGATATTGAAGAATCCGAGCACCAGAAACAGCAATCCGGCGAAGTACGCCAGAGCAACGAAAATTGGACGGCCCCAGGGACCGTTCCGTTTGAGCCAGAGAATGACCGCGACAGGCGCGAGGGCCAAAACCGGCAGCCAGGCAAGCGGCGAAGACGCATGGATATTCCACCGCGGATAAACGAACATCAGCGGATGCGGCCATGCCAGTTTGCCCAGATAGAACCAGAAATTTCTGGCGGCCAGGAGCACTCGGCCAACAAGGGAAAACTGAAATTCTTTTCCGCTGGCGCCGAGGCTTTGTTCGACATGATGTGTAATGAGGCCGACAGCGACGCCGGCGATGACGAACGGAATGCAGAAGCCGACGTCGCGAAAGGTGATACGGCCGCGTTTCCACCAGACGAGCAGCAGGATGACGGCGGGAAGCGGAATCGTCGTGGTTTTGCTGAAAAGGGCGCAGACAAAGAGGCCAAACGAAAGCCAGTAAAATTTCCAATCGGTCAGCGCAGCACGAGAGCCTTGAGGCCCAGGGCTCTCAGTTTCGTCCGGCAGCCAAAATCTCAGCGCCGCCAGGATTGAGCACAGATAAAAGAATGTGGAAAGCGTGTTTTTACGTTCGACAATCCAGGCAACGGATTCCACGTTTATGGGATGGAGCGCAAATATGGCGGCCGCAAGCCACGCGCCGGGCACGTTCAACCGAAGCAACACACGCCAAAGGAGGACGGCATCAAGTGCGTGAAGCCCAATGTTCACGAGATGATAACCTGACGGGTTCATTCCCCAAAAATGGCATTCGATCCAAAAGGTCGTGTAAGTCAGTGGATAGTATTGAACAGACCCCTTGAGCCAGACACGGTAAAGGCCCTGCCAAAAATTCAAGTTCGGGTTGTGGAGGATGAACTGGTCGTCTTTCCATAAAAATCCTCCATGCCATGCCGGCAGATAAACAATAAACGTGGCGACTATCAAAAACAGCGGGAACAGCCAGTTTCGATACCGCGAAAGCGAGGACATTGTCATCCGAATAAAGAATTAAAGCCTACTCCAGCCCCGAATTCCGCCTTGCGCGTTTCAATACTGTTCGCGCCAGGGCGCGGGCTTTGGCGGCGCCGTCGGCCAGGACATTGTTCACGTGTTCCAAATTGGCCGCCAGTTCGGCGCGCCGCTTTCGGGCATCGGCGAAATAGCTCCAATAATTTTCGAACAAAGCTTTCTTCAGATCGCCGTAACCCAAACCGCCGGCGCGAAGACGATCTTCAAAATCACGCGCGACTTCCGGCGGCGAAACCAGTTTCAAGAGCTGGATGGCCAGATTTTTGTCCGCGTCGGGCTTTGGCTCCGCCGGCGTGCGTGAGTCCATGACGATGCCCATGATTTTTTTGCGCAATGCTTTTTCGTCTCCGAAGATTTCAATCGTGTTTCCGTAACTCTTCGACATTTTATCGCCATCGGTGCCGGGCACAACCGCGGTGTCTTCCCGAATCTGCTCCTTGGGGACCACGAACGTCTCGCCGTATGTGTTGTTGAATTTGACGGCGATATCACGGGTGACCTCGACGTGTTGTTTCTGGTCTTTGCCAACGGGAACGATATTTGAATCGTAAATCAAAATGTCGGCAGCCATCAAAACCGGGTAGGCAAAGATTCCATGGTTCGGCGAAATCCCGTGCGCCAATTTATCTTTATAGCTGTGGCAGTTTTCGAGCATCGCCATCGGTGTCAGTGAGGTCAGCAGCCACGCCAGCTCAGTGACTTCGGGCACATCAGATTGCCTGAAAAAGACGGATTTTTTCGGATCGAGGCCGCAGGCGAGAAAATCCAGCGCCACATCCAGCGTGTTCGCGCGCCGCTCCTCCGCGTTGAACAGCGATGTCATGGAATGATAATTGGCGATAAAATAAAACGCCTCGCCCTTGTCCTGAAGCTCGATCGCCGGGCGCATCATTCCGAAATAATTGCCCAGGTGCAGCGCGCCGCTGGGCTGGATGCCTGATAAAATTCGCATCGCTAAACCTTACGTTAAAGCGTTGAAGAGTTGAAGCGTTAAAGCGTGTTCGGCTTCAACGTTCCACCGGTAACCTGCCACTTTTGCAAATCTTTCCCCAGTTCCTGCGGCCAGTTTTCTTCGGTCGCGGTCATAAAGACCTGGCCGCTGGTTTTGCGCGCCTGTTCGAGCAACGGCAGAAACCCGCTGCGCCGTTTGACATCCAGTTCGCCCATCACGTCGTCTATCAACAATACCGGGGCGTTGCCGTGAACACCGCCCAAATATTCCGCCTGAGCCATTTTCAGCGCGATGGCCAGCGTGCGTTTTTGGCCTTCGCTCCCGAATTGCGCCGCGGATTTCTCATTCAGCAATAATTGCAAATCGTCACGGTGCGGGCCGATGAGCGTGGAGCGAAATGTCCGCTCCCGCGCGCGCGACTGCGCCAGTTCCACCGCAAAATCTGTCTTCACGCTCGGGCGATATTCAATGCGGAGTTCCTCGGCATCGTTTGAAATACGGCGATAGGCCAGCCGGGCCAGCGGCAAAAATTTGGGGACCAGTTCGCGGCGCAGGCGAATGATTTCTTCCCCGGATTTCACCATTTCCTGCGAAAAACTATCAAACGCCGCTTCGTCTGCCGAACGATGCTTCAACAGGGCGTTTCGGGCCCGCACCGCCCGCATGTAGCGCTGGAGCAACGGCAGATACACCGGATTGGACTGCGCCAGCAACAGATCCAGAAACCGCCGCCGACCCCGTGCTGCGCCTTTGACCAGTTGCAAATCTTCCGTGCAGAACACGACTGCCCGCAACGCGCCCAGATACTCCGACAGTTTCTTTACCGGCCGCCCATCCAGCGACAGATTGCGCTCGCGCGTGGACCAGAACATTTTGATTTCGCGCTCACCTGTGCCGATGATTTTGCTTCCGACGAAATAGCCGCGCTGTCCATGCCGAATCATCTGCGCGCCGCCGACACCCCGAAATGAGCGCAGCGTGGCCAGGAGATAAATGGCTTCGAGAATGTTGGTCTTGCCTTGCGCGTTATCTCCCAAAAGGAGATGAAAGCCGGGCGCGAAATCCGCGTCCAGCCGCGCGTAATTGCGAAAATCCCGCAATCTCAAATGGGCCAAATGCACATGGGGAAAATAGCGGCAATGGAAAGACTGCGCGAAGTTTTTCCGCGTCCTTGTCGTTTAGTGAACAGAAGACGACTGCTATTCTTCCGGAGTATTTGGCACCGGCACCATTCGATAATCTCCGCCCGGCAAATTCGCTCAGTTCGGATCGCCTTCCTCAATTCGCATTCCACATTCCGGGATTGAATGAGCTTGCCCTCGGCTTAATTCATACGAATAATATGGCTGAATCTTTGCATGGAGAGATGGCAGAGTGGTTTAACGCGCACGCCTGGAAAGCGTGAATAGCCAAAAGCTATCGAGGGTTCGAATCCCTCTCTCTCCGCCATTTTTGATTCTATCCCATTTCCCAAAAGTCGATACGGCAGGTAAGACATCCGCATGAGACCGCTGCACCTGATTTTGTTAATCGTTATGAACTGCCTTTGGGCGGGGACCTATTCGGCCTTCAAGGTTTTGGCCCCTGCCCTCGACGACGGCGGAGTCGCGGCGCTGCGTTTCGGGCTGGCCGGAATGGTCCTATTGCTTTGTTGGCCATGGCTGCCTGGAACCGCGCCTCGAGGACGTGACCTGGTCCGCGCCATGGTGATGGGCGTCCTGACCTTTGGATTGGCCCCGCGCCTCCAGGTAGCGGGGGTGCAAATGGGCAGAGCCGCCGACGCATCAATGCTGATTGCGATGGAACCGCTGATCGTATCGGTGGCCGCTGTAATTTTTTTACACGAACCCATCGGGCCGCGGCGCTGGCTGGGTTTCGTCCTGGGAATTGCCGGCGTTGGGCTGATGTCGGAAGTCTGGCACCCGGGTTTTCACTGGCCGGCCCTGGCTGCAAACGCTTTGATACTTCTATCGCTCTGTTGCGAGTGCGCCTTTTCCATTATGGGCAAGCCGCTGATGGAGAGCGCCGGATTGTTCAAAATCCTCGGAGTGGCCATCGCGTCTGGCGCCCTGGCAAACCTGCTGACGGACGGTCCATCCGCCATGCGTGCCGCGTCAAGGCTGCCGTACTCGGACTGGGTGCTGCTGGCGTATTTGGGTCTGATCTGCACGCTGGGGGGTTATGCGCTCTGGTTTGCGGTGATCCGCGAGACGCAAGTCAACATCGCCGCGCTGACCGTGTTCATCCAACCGGTGGCGGGAACGGCCCTGGCGATGATTTGGCTGGGCGAAGCGCTGCGTTGGGGGCAGATCATTGGCGGCCTGGTGATTTTGGCCGGACTGCTGATTGGTTTCTCCCGGCCGCTTTCCGCGCGCGAAGTACCAGCGGAACCAAACGAGCAAGCGCTCTAAATAATCAAGGAACATCCAGGGTTCAGCGCCCGGAGAGTATCTTTAAGAATTCCCCGGCTGCCCGTCCCAGGGGCCGGTGCCGGGGCCAAACAGCGACGATTTTACGCGACGGCCGAGGCGGTTGTACTGAACGATACTCTGGCAAATCTTTCCGATTTGACTGCGCGGCCATGGCCGGAATCAGCGAAAGACCCAGTCCAGAGCGAACGAGCGCCTGAACGGTTTCCAGTTGCGCGCTGCGGAAACTCACGTTGGGTTGCAAATCCCGACGGTTGCAAAACCCAAGGACTTGATCGCCCAGGCAATGCCCTTCCTTCATCACAATAAACTTTTCGTTTTCCAGGTCCGACATGCTCACCGTGCGTTTCCGCGTCAGAGGATGCCCCGGCGGCAGTGCCAGCAATAATTCCTCGGTGAATAATTCCGATACTTCCATCCGTTCATCGCTTATCGGCTGGCTGGCGATGGCGAAGTCTATCTCGCAGGCCGCTAAATACTTCATCAATTGCGCCGTCGTATCCTCCTGCACAATCACCTCCACGCCGGAAAATTTGCCGCTGAATTCCGCCAGCGCGCCCGGCAGAAGATACGGAGCGATCGTGGGAAGCACTCCCAGGGCGACCGCGCCGCGCAACAATTCATTGGTCTCGGCCGCTTCCCGTCGCGCCGCCTCCAATTCATCGAGAATCCGGACCGCTCGCCGCAAAAACGCTTCGCCCGACGGCGTCAACTTTGCCTCCCGCTTCAACCGGTCAAAAAGCCGCTCGCCCAGCTCGTTTTCGAGCTTCTGAATTTGCTGGCTTAGGGAAGGTTGCGAAACATGGCAGTGCTCGGCGGCGCGTGAGAAATTTCCCGTCCGCGCCACGGCCACAACGTATCGAAGCTGGTGAACTTCCATAGGCAATTCCTATGGTAATCAAAGGAAATAAATATTTCAACAATGCCAGGCCCAAAGGTTAGACTGCCAAAACACGATGAGACCGCTTTCCTTAATAAGGAAAGGAAACAGTTCGTTGCCTGAAGTTGACGCCGGCGAAAATTTCGCCAACATCAATCAACAGGCAGGAACTCACTAAAACCGACGATCAACCGAAAAAAATTTATGTCAACTGAAGCCAAATGCCCGTTCCATCAAACCACCGGCGGTGGCACCACAAACAAAGACTGGTGGCCGAATCAATTGGGGCTGGAGCTGCTCCGCCAGCATTCTTCCAAATCCAACCCAATGGGAACGGATTTCAATTACGCCAAAGAATTTAAAAGTCTCGATCTGGCTGCCGTGAAGCGTGATCTCGCGGCGCTCATGACCGACTCGCAGGACTGGTGGCCGGCCGATTTCGGACACTACGGCGGTTTGTTCATTCGCATGGCATGGCACAGCGCCGGCACCTACCGCACAGGGGACGGCCGCGGCGGCGCCGGCAGAGGCCAGCAGCGTTTTGCCCCGCTTGGCAGTTGGCCCGACAACGTGAGCCTGGACAAGGCCCGTCGCCTCCTCTGGCCTATTAAACAGAAATACGGCCGGAAAATTTCGTGGGCTGACCTGATGATTCTCACAGGAAATGTCGCACTGGAGACGATGGGTTTTAAGACTTTTGGTTTTGCAGGCGGACGTGAGGACGTTTGGGAACCAGACCAGGATGTCTTTTGGGGTTCCGAGAAAAAGTGGTTGGACGATAAACGCTACTCCGGAGACCGGGATCTCGAAAAACCGCTCGCCGCTGTCCAGATGGGCTTAATCTACGTCAACCCCGAAGGCCCCAACGGCAAGCCGGACCCGATCGCAGCAGCGAGGGACATTCGCGAAACCTTTTCCCGCATGGCCATGAACGACGAGGAAACGGTGGCCCTCATCGCCGGCGGCCATACCTTCGGCAAAACGCACGGTGCCGGACCTGCGTCACATTTGGGGCCTGAGCCGGAAATGGCCGGCCTCGAAGCGCAGGGCCTGGGCTGGAAGAGTACCTTTGGCTCAGGCAAAGGTTGCGACTCAATCACCAGCGGGCTGGAAGTCACCTGGAGCCAGACGCCGACACGCTGGAGCAATTATTTCTTCGAAAATCTGTTTGGCTACGAATGGGAACTGACGAAGAGCCCCGCCGGCGCATATCAATGGGTGGCAAAAGGAGCTGCCGCGATTATTCCGGATGCGCACGACCCGTCAAAGCGCCGCGTGCCCACTATGCTGACCACGGACCTTTCGCTGCGGTTCGATCCCGTTTACGAAAAAATCTCGCGGCGTTTCATGGAGAATCCAGCTCAACTCGCCGACGCCTTCGCGCGGGCGTGGTTCAAGCTGACACACCGCGACATGGGCCCGCGCGCACGTTATCTTGGCCCGGAGGTCCCAGCGGAGGAACTCATTTGGCAGGACCCAATTCCAGCGGTCAACCATAGATTGGTTGACTCGCAGGACATCGCGTCACTCAAGGGCAAAATCCTGGCATCAGGTCTATCCGTTTCTGAGCTGGTTTCCACTGCATGGGCATCGGCATCCGCTTTCCGGGGTTCGGACAAACGCGGCGGCGCAAACGGCGCCCGTATTCGTCTGGCACCCCAAAAAGATTGGGAGGTCAATCAGCCGTCCCAACTGAGCAAGGTCCTCAAGTCACTGGAAGGCATCCGGAACGAATTCAATAATTCGCAATCCGGCGGCAAGAAAGTCTCTCTGGCTGACCTCATCGTTTTGGCAGGGTGCGCTGGGGTGGAACAAGCGGCAAAAAATGCGGGGCACAATGTGACCGTTCCATTTATGCCAGGGCGCATGGACGCTTCGCTGGAACAAACCGATGTGGCGTCTTTCGAAATGCTCGAGCCCGTCGCGGACGGCTTCCGCAATTATCTCAAAGCCAATTACACGGTGCCCGCCGAAGTGCTCCTGATTGATAAGGCCCAGTTGCTGACCCTGACCGCGCCCGAAATGACGGTTCTCGTGGGCGGGATGCGCGTCCTAAAGACAAGCTATGGAGGTACAAAACACGGCGTCTTCACCACGAAAACGGACACGCTCACCAACGATTTCTTTGTGAACGTGCTCGACATGGGCACAGAGTGGAAACCGATTTCGAAAGACGCAGATCTATTTGAAGGCCGCGATCGCAAAACAGGTGAACCGAAGTGGACCGGCACTCGTGTCGATTTGGTGTTCGGCTCAAATTCCCAACTCCGCGCGCTGGCCGAAGTTTACGCAAGCTCGGATGGACAGGAGAAATTCGTCCGCGACTTCGTGGCAGCCTGGAATAAGGTAATGAACCTCGACCGCTACGATCTCGCATAACGGTCTTGTGGCAAGGACGGCACGATACGGCGTCCGACCGCGTATGTTGCGCCGGTGGCAGTGCCACTTGCAATAACGTAGCGCGCTGTCCCTGCCATGGTTTCCAGGAGAGGCTGATATTCGGCGGAATTTTCCGGCTTCGTTCCTGCAAGCTCACTGCGCCGGCAATTGCTCCCCCTGCCACTGTTTCATGTCTGGGTTTTGCCTATTAATTTCTCGCAACAATTTATTGGAATCGGCTGGCTTCTTCAGCACATGAGGACGCAGGAATACCAGCAATTCATCGTCCTGATTTTCATTGTCCGTTTTGTTAACGAGCAATTTCAATATGGGAATGTCGCCCAGAATCGGCGTTTTACGTAACGTGTGATTTTGCATCTTCTGAATAATGCCACCCATGACAAGGGTTTGTCCGGTCTTGGCGGTCAGGTCGGTGCGAAAATTGCGCGTGTTGAAAACCGCGCCACCCAAAACAGTCTCGCCAGGGACTTGTGTGGAGGACTCGGCGTGGATTGCCAATTGAACGTCTCCGTCGTCGTTGATGTGAGGCGTGACCTCCAGCACGATCCCGACGTCCTTGTAGGTGATGGCAGTACTTTGCGAACCACTAACGCCCGCCACCAGCGTATTCGCCGGGACGGGGATTTCCTGACCGACAAACAGGCGGCCCATCACGTTGTCGTTGACGGTCATTTGCGGGTCGCCTAGAACCGTAGCGGTAGTGGTCTTTTGGAGAAATTGAATCAGGAAATCCATGCTGATATTGTTGTCGAGCACGCCCGAACGCAATTCCGTCAGAGCCTGGGTGAGGCTCGGGGCAGTAGCGGACGTGACGGGAGCCGGCGGTGTGTTTACCGTGGATTTTCCGCCGAAACCCTGTTGATAGGTCCCACCGGCGCTTATTAGAACGGAATTGTCATAGTCATTGGCGGTAAACACGCTGCCATTGGGTGAAAATTGCACGCCCAATTGTTTCAGATAATCGCTTGAAACTTCCACAATGCGCGCTTCGATCGATACTTGCGAAACCGGGGCGTCCATTTGGGTGAGCAATTTCAGAATCTCGGGAAAGAAATGGAGGTTGGCTGAAATGATCACCGCGTTGTTGCCTTCATCGGCAACAGCCCGCACGCGGCCGACAAGGTCGCTAACCTCCAACGGAGTGGTCCGATTGTTGCCGAACCCATTCTGGTCCGCTGATTGCCCTCCCAACCACGGATAATACGGCTGCACCGTGCTTTCCGCCGAGAGATTAAAACTGTCCTCGAACGAAGAGGATCCGGACGTTTGCTGATTCTGAGAACCATTATTATTATTATTATTGTTGTTGTTTTGCTGGTTCTGGGGTGTTTGAGCGCCCAGGGCTGGCGACCCCTGTTCGGCGAAGAGAACGTTGATATCATTGGCCACATTGTCCGCTCGCGCAAATTTCAGCCCCACGTGGAGCGTACTCTCACCCATATCGGACGGCGCATCCAACTGTCCAATAACATTTTCAAGGGCCTGGAGGTCTTCCTGCGAATCGGCTGAGACAATAATCGTATTTGAATAGGGATCACTGGCGACGCGCACTTTGCCGTACAGCCGGCCAGCCGATTGGTTTTGGGATTGGTTATTGCCGCCAAAGAAATAATCGAAATAGCTCCGATTGTTCTGACGGCTTACAAACAAATCGTCCAAAACGTCCTCGACGTCCGAAGCGTTGGCGTATTTGAGATGGTAAATCAACGGCGCCAGATTCGCGTCGGCCACAGGCGCATCCAGGTCGTCGATGATTGTGGCAATGTTGTCCATTTGCGCAGGTGGCGCCTGGACGATGACGGCGTTGCGCCGGCGGTCGGCGACAATATTCACGCCTTTGGGGTTGCTCCGTGGAGAATCTTCAATGAAGAAAATAAAGGGAGAACTATTCTGTTGTCCCTGGGTAAGCGTCTGCAATTGCGTGGCCACGTCCTGGGCATCGGCATTCTTCAGCACGAACGTCTTGATAATTTTATCCTGCGCCCCCTCCGTATCCAGCCCCATGACGATTTCCTTCAGCGTCTCGAACGTCGCGGCGCTCGAGAGAATCAGCAGGGAATTCGACCGGTCATCCGCCGACACGTCAATGGTTTCCCGCGAATTGTTTCCGATGATCTTTTCGTAGATAGGCGACAGCTCCTTTGACAGGTCCACGGCGCTCATATGACTGAGCGGAAGAACACGGATTGTCACGTCCTCGGGCCGATTGGCGTCCAGCGCGGCGATCAATTCGCCCGCCACGCGGAGGTTGTCGTTGAAATCGGTAATGATCAATTCGTTGTCCGCATCATCCACCTCAACGGTGGCCGAATCGGACAGGGCGGGATGAATCTTGTCCACCAGCATCGCCGCCTGGACGTGCTTCAGCGGGAAAACTTTCATCAGTCTCTCTCTTCCCTCAGGAATGCCATTTCGCGGAGCGCCCACGAGTTCCGGACTCATATTGATATCCTCGTCCTTGGGGACGATTAGAATGGAACTGCTGTCTTCCAAAACTTTGTAACCCTGCAATGCCAGGGCGCTATACACCAAATTAAGCGCTTCCCGTTCACTGACTTTTTTCGGACTGGCGATCGTCACCTGGCACTGGACCGTAGGACTTTTGATCACCGCTTTGCCCGTGGTTTGCGCCAGCCATTGGACGACCATGTCAATGCTGGCATTTTCCAAACTCAGCTGGATTCCATTTGTGCCCACAGCAGTGCCGTTGTCCAGGGGCGCAGCGGGAATCCACGTGCCGCCCGTGTGGCCAGAGCCGGAAGAATCATTATGCGATGACGAATCCGATGGGGGAGGGCCCGAACTGTGGAAGAACCGCATGC
Source organism: uncultured Verrucomicrobiae bacterium (assembly GCA_963845665.1). GTDB lineage: Bacteria > Verrucomicrobiota > Verrucomicrobiia > Limisphaerales > UBA11358 > UBA11358. Next base: position 2,296,903 of record CAWJTA010000002.1, on the reverse strand, counting down.
CGGGTGGCATTTGTGCGTGAACGGATGTTGCGCTTACGCCGAAGAAAAGCGTCCACGATAACAGTAAGCTGACAAAGCAGGTTGAAGCCCTCCGCAATCGTCCCCAAAATCGCGATCGCAGCCAACTCTCAGAATTCGGTGACTGCTCGATGATCTCGGAACCGCTAACAGCGTCGGGCTGCTGTTCCCTCTCCGCTCCCATCGGATGGGAGGGGAGAGGGTCAGGGTGAGGTGAGGGAATGCCCATCCTATGGTTTTTAAGGCTTATTTTCATTTGAATCGTGCGATGATTTGTCTAAAAGGGTTTCTCCCCCAATGCCGTCGAAAATCGTCAGTTCCTTCTTCTGCCCGTCCTGTTCGATCAGCACGCGATTGATGCCGATGCGCAACAGTTTGATGTCGCCCAATGTATCGCCCTCTTTCACGAGGCCGGTCTCGCCGTCGGGTCCGCGCAAAAATGCTACATTACCGGCAATACCCAACAATCCCATCGGCAAAGGCCGAATGACCGGCCCTAGAATTTCGCTGTCGGTGATGCGGTCAATGCTTGCCTGAATCGTGGGAGTCACTGTCGTCTTTTTCGTCCCCGGCCCTCCCGGCATTAAACCCATGTCCATGCCGTCTGCAGACTGGCCGTGTCGCCTGTGCCCGGAGTGTTTCGCATTCGGCATATTTGTAGCGACCGCACTGTTGGCAGGTGGCGCTGCCACCGCCGTCACAGCCGGTGAAGCTGTACGGGCCTCGGCATTCGTCCCTGCCCGCGATGGCCTCGCATTCGTTCCAGAATCGGCCGTCTTTGAGACGGAGTTGACCCGTGCCTGCAGATTTGTGGCATTCGCAGAATTGGTTTTCACTACGGCCGGATTCGTCCCGGACTGCTTCGTCGAATTCATCGACGAAGACGCCGTTGTTCCCCCAACCGCTTCCCCGGCCCCCTGGATTTGGTTCGTAGCGGGCGATTCATCCGCCAGCGAAGGCAAATCCGGAACAACGACATGCGCCAGCGGATTGGCCGTCCAAATGATCCGTACAAATTGAATGAACAACAGCGCCCCAAGTCCCATGCACACAATTTTTAAGATCTGTTCCGGTCTCTCACGCATGGCTCGCCTCCTTGTTTTTCCATTGTGCGAAATCCAAAACTGTGATCGTCATGTCGAATTTGACGTTGCCCGGTTGCGTTGGATTGGAATTCAATTGGACCGAGTCAATGATGAGCGGATAACCCAGCCGTTGCAGCCGGTCCAGCAGCTTTAACATCGCCGGGACCTTGCCGCTGCCTTCGATGTGAATGGATGCCAGTTCCAGACCGGAAGACTGCGACACCGATTCACGAATGGTCCCCAGGCCGACGCCGTCTGCGCCCGCTTCAGTCTGAATAGCCGCGCTGGCCTGCGCCACCACAGACGCCTCGGTAAGTCTGGCCGGGTCCACGTGATATTCGTTCATCAGCTTCTGGGCCACTAGCGCCCGGAGCTGATAATCCTCGACCTCGCTTTTTAGAGTCCGCGCCTGCTGGACCAAATCTCTGTAGTCCGAGCGTCTTTGTTCGAGCATTTTCCAGACATGAAATGCGACAAACAAAAGCAGGTAAATTCCGATAAAGATGCCGGCGTATCGGACAGTACGTTGTTCGCGTTGGGTCAAATTACGCATGCGCTAAGGTTCCGTTGGTTTTGCATTGTTAGCGTGGCCGTTGTGCGCCGGGTGTGGCCCCGTGTCGGTTGGCCCATTTCCCGGTACGCCCGGTTCTTTGCCGACTTGCGCGATTTCGTCGGCAGTGGGTCCGACTTTGAGCTTCGCGCGGTCCGCAGCCGGCTTCCATTGCGCGGTCATTCGTACGTTGACCTTCTGCGGAAATTGCCCCGGAGCCTGTTCTTCGACAGTGACGTTGGAGAAAAATCCCGATTGAATCAATTTGGTGCGAAACTCAGTGACCTGCTGGAAACTACCCATCGATCCGCTCATCGATATTTCACCAACCTCATTCATAGTCAGCGAGTCGAAGCTCGTCCCGGGCGGCGCTGCCTGGGCGAAAAGGTATAATGCGTCCAAATAGGGAGGGGAAATCTGCTTCAAATATTGGAGGAAGCTTAACTCGCGATCAATGGTGGTCAGACGGTCCTGATGCGATTGAATCGCAGCCACCTTATAGGCAACAAACGGTTTCAGCAGAAACGCCTGCGCGTAAGGCAACACCAAAAGGGCGAAGAGCAGCAGGACCGCGAGGATCGCCCGTTCGCGCAGCACCGGGTCGGACAATTCAAATTTGCCCGGCAAACCAGCCAGGCCTTTAACAGGAGCGGATTTAGCCCGCAATATCAAAGGCGGGGCGCCCCCGTCCGCTTCGGCCCATTGTCTAAGTCCAAGCACGGCGGCGCTGCGGCCCGACTTCGTTTCCGCTTCAATCCAGCGGCACTCGCTGCCGCCACCCAATTTTCGGGCCACATTCGCGGCAAGTTGCCATTGATCGCCGGCTCCCGTAATGAAATGCATTCCCTGGTTACCCTGGTTTCGGATGGACCGGGCGAGGCCCTCCAGCGCCACATCCGTCGCTGTAAAATCGTCGGTTCCCCATGGAAAAATTCGAACGGCAACGGGCACATTATTTTCGAAAATAATCCACTCTGAATGCTTGCGATCCAGGTCCAAAATTGAGCACGGACCGGCCTCTTTCGGACAAAAGCGGCCTCGAGCCAGGCCGGCAAGGGTGAAGACAGGACTGACGCCGCAACTGGACAGGAGCCCGGAATACTCTTCAAGCACGTCTTTCCTCACCGCCGCCACCAGAAATTCCTGCCTGCCGGCGACACCATCAGCCGCAGGTTCCGACAGTGCCAAATATCCCCAGGCTAACTCCGCAGGCCCGATCGGAAATTCGGTTTCTATTTGGAGCAGCAACAATCGCTGCCAATCCTTTTTTTCGGCCGGCGGCAAAGTGACCCGCCGCAGCGAAACGCCGCTGCCGTTGATGGCGCAATGCGCGATCGCAGGCAATTGCCATTTCTGCCGGTTCACAAAAGTTTTCAGGCGGCCGGCCAGATTCTCCCGGCATGCAGCGGTAAGCCGGCCATCATACTCACGCTCGATCGGCAATTCCAAACTTTGGCCCCCCTGAAGTACCCGGAAGGAATCCAGGCCAATCTCGATATACAACCGTGCCGGCTTGATAAATCGCTCAATGAATGCAAAGTCCTTCATAAATCGTCCTCCCGATAAGAAATGAGCGTCACGTCTTTAAGCCCCACATGAACAATCATTTGAACCCGCTGCCGAACGCCGGTCGAGTTGACCTGCCCCTCACACAAGATGCGGTAGGTTTCTGCCCGGGCGGTCACCAGCGGCGCGACCTGCTTGAAAATATCATGTGTCATCCCAGGCACCTTGAGCAGCCAGGCAACGTTCGAGAAGAAACCGCTGGATTGGCGATATGAAATAATCTGTTGCGCCAATTGCCGGTCCACTCCGGGCAGGCACGCCAGCACATCGAGACTGGCCGTATTGATGTTGATAAGCCCGCTTTCGCTCCGGCTCCTGGTCGCTGTTAACCCATCGGCAATGTCCATTAGGAGATCGTCGCTAATCACCGGCGATCCAGAAGATTGGCCGGAGTTGCCGCCGTTTTGGTTCGATCCTCCCTGAGACGATCCCTGGTCTGTCGGCTGTGGTGCCGTGACGTCCAAAAGATCGGCGATGCTTTGAAAGGGATGTTGCGAACGATAGGCGATGATGGCCTGGGCAATGTCCGGCGCGATTCCCGGCACAGCAATCAACGCATTTTGATCGGCGTTTTGGATATTCACGCGGTTTTGCCCCGCCGCACTCACATTATTGTCATATGAATCCACGGTCACTATTCCAGCCCATCCGGCATCCACGTCGCAGGCATGATTACCGGTGTCCGGGAAGTCGTTTCCGACAATAGCGGTTGTCGGAACAAAGCCATCCTGATGGGCGTCCTCCCCCAGCAGAAGTTCAGGCGTTACGCCTTTGACCATCAACAACTCGCGCACGGTTTCGTACGCGCTGTTCCGTGGCTCGTACGGCGGCTGCAGGGATTCATAATACGACGCTTCCGCTCCGCCGGGCAGCACGACATTGGTCGAAGAACGCCAATCCACAATAGACGCCATCACATCCGGCGTCATATTCGGCAACTGCATTAATTCATTCGAGGACGCGACGTTGATATCAAGCCGGCTTTCCTCATCGCTCACGCCATAAAGGATTCCGCCGCCCTCATCCTGCCGGCCTCGGCGAAAGATCGTGAACTCGCCGCGACCCAATGAACTATTCTGGAAATCCTGGGAATCGTTGTACAATTTGCCGTGGTGATTAACCACGCTGTGACTTCGATCCTGCGCATCCTGGTACAGCAACGCTTCCGCTTTTTGAATTCCCGCCAGCGCCAAATAATGCGCCTGGATCCGGTCGCCGTAACTCTTGACGATCACCAGGTCTAGCCAGGTCGTGTGCATGACACTAACGACGACCACCGACAACAGCGCCACGATCCAGAGCAACGCGACCAGTACGGATGCCAAAGTCGTCCTCCTCATCGTCCTCGAAGAACGTTGGGCGTCTCTCCACAATATGTAAGAAGGCTTCATTAAAAAGACGCCTGGGAATTACCGCCTCCGGATTGATAACGGTCCGCCAATACCAGCCGAACCACGCTTTGAAAAACCAATGGCGCGCCCTGGGGTGGAGTTTCGTTATCCGTGGCGGATTTCGATTGAGGGTCCGAATCCAATAGCAGGGTAATACGCACCGCTTCGGGCATGCCTTGATCGTTCGCCTCGAGCAATGAAGCGGCGTTTCCCGCGGCGGTGTTCTCAGGATGTTCCGCGTTGCCCCAAGTGTCATACCAATCGGTCCCGTCAAAATATTCGAACCGCACGCCGAGGATGCCCTGGGCAATTTCTTCCCGGCTTCCCCCGGAAAGCGGATCCGGCGCGAGTGTGGGATTTCGCCGCCGATACAGGCAGTACTGGCCGCTGTCAGGATCTTTGTCCACAAAGTAACTCACCTCGCAATAGTCGCTTTCCCGGGGTTGGCGCGGTGTATAATTATGCGTTGCGAAATCCAGATTGTCCGCTTCCACCTGTCCTAACATCCGTTGCATTCCCAGAAAGGTATTGTCTGAAGATAGCGGACAGGCATTCCGCAGATCGGCCGTCATAAGTGCCATCGCTACACGGGCGTTTTGGAGAAGGTCCGCCCGCGGTTCGACCGTCTTCTGGCTCGCCAGGCACGCGCTCAGGCAGACATAGGCGCATACCAGAATCATCGCCATCAGCGCCGCACTAATGATGACTTCAATTAATGTGAAACCTGCACTGGAGCCACGACCTGTAGCGCAGGTTTCCAAACCTGCTGTATCGCCGATTTCCAAATCGACCGACCGTATAACGTCGGGCGGTCGGCGGGTTCGGAAACCTGCGCTACAATTCCCCACCCTCATTGCTCCCTCCTGTTGTGGCCCGGACGGCGGGCGCGATTGACCGAATTGCTCCCCTGTGGCAACTCAAACAATAACGTCTTCAAATCGTAGAGATCCTTCCTCGTCTGCGAATCTTGCACGACCACATCCACCTCATGCAGGCCGGTAACATCGGCATCGGCGATCGTCTGGGTCCAATGGTATTGCGGAAATTCATCCCCAAAATCGCCTTCAGTTTCGCCGTCAGGATAATCGCCCGCGGCACGAAGCGTTTCGATCTGGCCCGCTGCGAGCATCGCCGCGGTGGTTTGCAACTCGGACGCCTTGCTTGAGGCCAGCGCGCTGGTGACACCTTCCGTTAGAGCGACCAATGCGATCCCCAGAATGAGTATCGCCACCATGACTTCTATCAACGAAAATCCCGCTTGGTTTGGCGAAGGTTTCATTGGCGTGGCAGTTCAACGATTTTTACGCGCGCAGTAATGGGATTGACCCGCAACGCCAGTCCGAATCCTTGCTGATCCCGGAGAACCACCTCGCGATCATCGGCAGTGCCGTCTGGATAAAAGGAAATGGAATTATCGGCTTCGGGATCGGATTCGCTACGCGCCACCGCTTCGTCTGATGCCGTTTCGGTTGTTTGGTTTGTTGAATCTTCTGAAGAGTTTCTGACTTGAAAGGAAATGCGATTGTCCAGGTCACCCGCCCCGCCCGCAATGTCCGTGAGCGGCTCAAAATTTTCCTGGCCCTGCTTTTCAACACGCCGTTCGACAACATACCGGGCGCCTTGAGTGTCTAAACGCACGCGATCCACCTCATCCCGGCTGACGGCGTGGCTATACGCAAAATCAAAGGCGTCCATCAATTTTCGGCTGCTGGCGCGGAGCAAAGAGTCCTGATAGGACCCTCGCATTTCCGGGACAATGATCGCCGCCAAAATAGCCAGGAGAATGCAGACCACCATCAGTTCGATCAGAGTAAACGCGCGCTGCCGCTGGTGCCGTCTCCGGCCTGGAAACCTGGGACACATGATTACCAGTTTCCAATTTCACCACTGTCTTTGTCCGACCCTCCGCTCGATGTGCCCGGTCCCTTCGACCAGATATCGTAACTGGACGCGTTATGAGTCCCCGGACAAAGATACTGATAGGCATTTCCCCAGGGATCATTGCGCAGTTTTTTAATATAAGGCCCGCGCCATTTGGTGCCGGCATCTGTCGGCGGATCGGTCAGGACTGCCAATCCTTCGTCCGAAGTAGGATAACGGTCCATATTGATGTAAAAACGTTCCAGCGCCGAGCCCAACTCTGAAATGTCGCTTTTGGTCGCGCTGATCTTGGCGTCCTTGGACGTTCCGACAATTTCCGGGATAATCGTCGCGGCCAAAATGGCCAGGATAACGCACACGACCATAATCTCTACGATCGTGAAAGCGTCTTTAGACGTTGGAGCCAAGCTCCCAACACGTCGGCGTTTATTGATTATATTAATATGCATTGGATGTCTTTCATCATTAGCTGATTAGTGGATCGACCGGCTCATTCTGAAAATCGGCAGCAGGATCGCAATGACCATGAAACCGACCACCGCGCCCACGACACAATGAGCAGCGGCGCGAGCAGCGAAATCATCGTTTTGGTCCGGGCGCGCATGTGGCGCTCCTCGATGTCCGCCACTTTCAACAGCATTTCGTCCAGCTTGCCGGTTTCTTCGCCCACGCTGATCATTTGGACGACGGTGCGCGGGAAAATGCCCAGCTTGCGCAACGGCGCGGCCAGCGAATCGCCGCCGCGCGTTTCCTCCGCCACTCGGCGCGATCTGCTGCGGCCAGCACGCGGTTGCCGATGGTGTTCTCCACAATCTTCAACGCCGGGCAGCAGCGAGACGCCGCTCTTGACCAGCGTGCCCAGCGTGCGCGCGAACCGGCCCAAAGCCGCCGCGCGAAAAACCGGGCCGATGAAGGGCAACTTCAGTTTGATTCTGTCCCACGCCTCCGCGCCCGCGCGGCGTGCGCAAATACCAGCGCAGGCCGGCGACGACCGCCGCCAACGCGGCCGATCAGCAATCAAAGCCAGTAGTCGTGCAGGAATGCCGCTGACCCTCAGCAGAATCAACGTCGGCAGCGGCAGCACGGTCAACATTTCCTGCAACATGCTGAACAGCCGCGGCAGCACCACGGTCAGCAAAACGGTCACCGTGACAAAGCCGAAGCATAAAACGAAAACCGGATAGGCCACCGCCGCCATCACTTCGCCGCGCACTTCATCCTCGTGCTCCAGCAAGTCCGCCAGGTCCGCCATGACCTTGGGCAGTACGCCGCGCCTCCTCGCCGACCCGCACCATGCTGACATAGAGTTTGCTGAACAACGCCGGATGTTCGTCCAAGCGCCGCGGAAAACGCCGTCCCCTTTGCGCACGGAATCGCGCAATTTTCAGACGACCGCGTCGCAAGCGCCGGATTTTCCTCCTCTTCGCCCAGGCCTCCAGCGCCTGCGGAATGGGAATGCCCGCCGCCAGCAGCGCGCCCATTTCGCGGGTGAACGCCGTGATTTCCTTGCGCCTGACGCCGCTGCCCAAACGGAAATCTGCGGACTGCTGCCGGCGCAGCGCCGGCGTCGGTGCCGCTGCGCCCGTTGCCGACGCAGTTTCCAGCTTCGACGGAAACAATCCGCGCTCGCCGAGCAATTGCAGCGCGGCCCTGCGGTCCTCCGCTTCGATCACGCCTTGCGACCGGCGCGCCGGTCAATCTCAATGGCCTGATAGCGGAAGGCGTTCATTCCAGCATGTCCCCCGAAGAAACGCGCAGGATTTCCTCCAGCGTGGTCACGCCTGCGGCGGCTTTTTGCAGCGCATCCTGGTGCATCGTCATCATGGTCTTTTGCGCGGCGGCCTTGAGTTCGGCATTGGACCGTTTCTGCAGAATCAGTTCCCGCAACTCAGTGGCTGATGGCCAGCAATTCAAAAATGCCAATGCGCCCGCGATAACCGTGCCGCGGCATTCTTCGCATCCTTTGCCCGCGATAAAACGGGCCCTGCACTGGTTCCGCCGCCCATGCGCTGCCATTTTGTCGCTCGACGGCCGGGCCGGCGGGACTCGCAGCGCGGCAATGGGGGCAAATCCGCCGCACCAGCCGCTGCGCCAGCACGCCTTCGAGCGAGGAGGAAATCAGGAACGCCTCCACGCCCATGTCAATCAACCGCGTGACCGCGCCGGTGGAATCGTTGGTGTGCAGCGTGCTGAAGACCTGGTGGCCGGTCAGCGCGGCGCGAATGGCGATTTCCGCCGTTTCCGAATCGCGGATTTCACCGACCATCACCACGTCCGGGTCCTGGCGCAGAATGGCGCGCAAGCCCGTTGGCGAAAGTGAAATTGCGGCTCGGACGCACGGGAATTTGCGCCACGCCCGGCAATTCGTATTCCACCGGGTCTTCGATGGTGAGGATTTTCATCTCCGGCGTGTAGATGCCTTGCAGGATCGGAATAAAGCGTGGTCGTTTTGCCGCTGCCGGTCGGGCCCGTGGCCAGAAAAAGCCCGTGCGGTTTTTCCACCAGCCGCGACAGCAATGCCGGCGCGTTCCGCGTCCAGCCCCAGTTCCTGGGCGGTCAGGACGCTGGGTGCTCTTCTCCAGCAAGCCGCATGACCAGGCTTTCCCCGTAAATGGTGGGCATGGTGCCGACGCGAATGTCCACGCGCGCGCCGCGATGATGGATCTGGATATGCCCGTCCTGCGGCATGAACCGCTCGGCGATGTTCATGTCCGCCATGATTTTGATGCGCGAAACCAGGGCGGCGTGAAGTTGTTTGCGGCGGCGGCGGTTTTTCCTGCAACAATCCGTCAATCGCGGTAACGCAATTGCAGCGTGTTCTCGAAGGGCACGAGATGGATGTCGCTGGCCCGCTCGCGCATCGCCGTGGAAATAATGACGTTGACCAGGTTGACGACCGTCGGCTCGTTGGCCATGACCTCGATGTCGTGCAGGTTCTTGCCCTCGCCGTTGGCGGCGCGCTCCGGGCCGAGGTTTTCGATCATCTGCTCGACCGTCACCTGGTAGGATTCGGCAATCTGCGCCTTAATCTGATCGGCAGGCGCCGGGCATTCTTCCACCTCCAACCCGGTCAGCAGCCGGATGTCGTCCACCACTCGACGATCACAGGGCGACGCTGCGGCAATCCGAATCGTGCCGCGGTCGATCTGAAGCGGCAATATGCCGTGGCGCTTAATGAAATCAGCCGGCAAAGCGCGCAGGGCTTCGGGAGAAATGACCAGACGCTCCGCGCCGCTCCCGGCTTTGCCAGAAGCAACCGGCTCGTGAACAACTTCTGAGATGGCAGGGTCCAAACCGCCCTGCCCTAAATTACCGCCAAGCCTGTCCATATCGAATCAGTCAGGAAATCTCCAACGCAAAAGAGTCTCCGGCTCAGTGTGTTTGGCCAAAACAGTATGTCAAGGCCACGCTTCCAAACTCATACTCAACGACTTAGATACTGGGTTAGACAAGCGAAACCGCAAAAAGTTGCGGTAATTGTTCAAAAATTATCGTGAAGTGAAAGAGACTCCCAGTCTCTGCGGTTTCGTTGAGCCTGTCTATGAACCGCCAGGGCCGGTCGGCCAGGACGTTCAGGATCACAAACGGCGACGCCACCGCAATTCGATGTTCGAGTTCGATGTTCGCGCCCGTCTGACCGGCCGCTCATGCAAAGCTTGCGTCCTTTGCGTCCCTTAGGTCCTTGTGACTGGTTCATCGGAAAACCCCAATGATTCTGGAAAATGCAACCCCCTGCAACCTTTCAACGCTTCAACCTTTCAACGTTTCCGCCTTGCCAACGGGTCGTGTTGCGCTAAATTGTCCGTTCATCTTTATATGCACTGGAATGTCATTTTAGCGGACGCCTCCGCGTCCGCAAACACAACGCCGTCCTCTCCGTCGGCGCAAGGCACTTCGACCAGTCAGGGAACCCCGGCGGGGCAATCTGGCCAGCCGTCTTCGCCCTTCGCCGGTAATTATTTGATCCTGATGGTGCTGTTGGTGGTGATTATGTATTTCATGACCTTCCGCCCCCAACAACAGCGGGCCAAGCAGCATGGCCAAATTCCTGTCCAGCGCTCAAGTCCGGTGACAAAGTCGTTACTTCCAGCGGCATTGTGGGCGTGGTCATCACCGTCAAAGACAAGACCGTTTCCCTTCGCTCCGCCGACGCGAAAATGGAAGTCACCAAATCATCCATCACCGAAATCCTTCAGAACGACGATACGCCAGACCTCACCATGAACAAGAACGACCGTTGGAAATTTATCGTCGTTGTCCTGGTCGTCCTTTGGGCGCTTTACCAGATATATCCTCCCACGTCCCAGGACCTGGTCCAGCAATTCGCCTCCCGGGCGGAGGCCACCGATGCCACATTCACAAACATCGTGAAGAAAGCCGAAGCATTGCAGCAGGCCGATACAAATAGTTCGGCGTTTGCCGTTTTGCCCGAAGCGATCGGCACCAATGACATTCAAGCCTATTTCCCATCCATCGACGCCAAGACCCAAATCGCATCCCACAACCTATATTCTGAACCAGCTTCAGCGGGACGCCTCGGGCAAAATCAAGCTGGGCCTGGATTTGCAGGGCGGCACGTCCTACCTGGTCGAAATGGATACAAACTTTCTGCCACCGTCGGGCGGCCCACCAATGGAGTCGGCCGTGCCGCGGATGTCAGCGGCGCGCTGTCTCAGGCTGTCGAGGTGCTCCGCAAGCGCGTGGACGCTTTGGGCGTGGCTGAACCGGTCATCCAACCCGAAGGCGAAAACCAGATCCTGATTCAAATGCCCGGCCTGGCCGAATCAGTCAAGCAGGCAGCCCGGGAAGATATTTCAAAAGTCCGCCTATCTTGAATTTCGAATGGTTAACGACGACAGCCAGCAAATCCTGGACAACCATTTGCCTATTCCGCCCGGTTATGAAGTGATGCAATCCGCCGAGTTGGAGCCCGGGCAAACGGTCCCGATATCGCTTTGTCGTCAATAAATACCCGGTGGGCGGGCTCTCGCCGGCGATTTTGTCAAAAGCGCCATTGGCTACGGCAACTTTGGCGAACCAACCGTTAATTTCGAGCTGACCGCCGGAGGGCGCGAAGAACTTTGCTGCCGTAACGACACAGTATCAGCCCGACCCGCAAACGGGTCAAAAACATGCGCATGGCCATTATTTTGGATGGCGTGCTTTATATCCGCCCCGGAAATCGAAGAGACCCATTGTTAACGGCGAATTGCCAAATCACCGGCCATTTTACCCACCAGGAAGCGCAAAACCTGGCCAACATTTTGGAAATCCATTGCGAGCGCCCCTTGACCATCATTTCGTCCTACGACGTCGCGCCGACGCTCGGCAGCGACTCCATCCAGCAGCGGCATGCGGGCATCCATTTGCGCCGTCATCGTCGTCGCCGCATTCATGCTCATATATTATAGGTTTGCGGGTTTGACCGCCAACGTGGCGCTGATCATCAATATCATCATTTTGCTCGGCGTCATGTGCGCCATCCCGGCCACACTCACCCTGCCGGGCATCGCCGGTATCGTCCTGACCATCGGTATGGCGGTGGACGCAAACGTGCTGATTTACGAGCGCCTGCGTGAGGAATTGGACAAAGGCAAGTCCCTGCGCGGCGCCATTGCCGCCGGCTATGGCCGCGCCTTTGCGACCATTTTTGACTCGCACGTCACGACGCTCATTTCTTCCATCATTCTGATTATCTTCGGCACGGGCGAAATCAAAGGCTTCGGCGTCACGCTCACCATTGGTGTGGCCGCCAGCTTGTTCACCGCGCTCGTCGTTACCCGCCTCATTTTCAACTTCGTGCTGGAAAACAATTGGATGAAATCCATCGGCATGACGCACATCATCAAGAGCGCGAACATCAATTTTATGCAAGTGGCCAGGCCATTGTTCGTTGCCACCTTTGTTTTTGCCGTTTGCGGCGGTGATCTTTGCCGGTTTCGCAAGAGGAGAGAAACTCTTCGGCGTCGATTTCCTGGGTGGCGACGCCACAACCTTCAGATACTCTCAACAAGTGGACGTGGATAAAATCCGCTCAGCGCTCACGACCGTCGGGCAAAAGGACGCCCAAATCCAGTATCAAAAAGAGGTGGTGGGCGGGGGACAAACATTGCGCGTGGCCGCCGCAAGTGGTTCGGCGGAAAAGATCGAGCAGACATTGGAAAGCACTTTCCCGGACGCGCATTTCGTGCCGGTTGAAAGGCAGGAAGTCGGCGCGGTTGTCGGCGCGCAAATCCGCAATTCTGCGTTGATTGCGTGCATCTTTGCCATGTTCGGCATTTTGTTTTACGTGGCGATTCGATATGAATTTTCCTTCGCCCTCGGAGCCATCGTCGCCGTCTTTCACGACATTGTGCTGACCATCGGCGTTTACTGCATCGCCAGCGCCGTTTCCGGGCGCCAGTTCAACGCCACGGTCGTGGCCGCCCTTCTGACGATCATCGGCTTCTCAATCAACGACAAAGTCGTCATCTTTGACCGAATCCGCGAAAACCTGAAACTCGGCGCGCGCGGTACGTTCAGCGAAGTCATCAACCAGGCGCTTAACCAGACCCTTAGCCGCACGATTATCACCAGCGGCACCGTCTTCCTGGCCACGCTGGCGCTATACGTATTCGGCGGCGGCGAAATCAACGACTTTGCCTTCACCTTCCTGGTCGGCATCATTACCGGCACCTATTCCTCCATTTACATCGCGACCCCGTTTGTGTTGTGGTGGCATAAGGGGCAGCGCCCCACCATTGGCCAATCACAGGTAACGATGCAAAATACCCCCCCCGCAACGGCATAGAACAACCATTTGACGCTATGCGGTTTGCGGCATCCCGCTTGCTGTACTGTCGGTAACGGCGGTGGCAGCGCCACTTGCGAACAGCGCCGTCAATATTGAGAACAGTACCGAAATAATGGCGATCCAAATCAATTTTTGGCACTGGCTCGGCTTCATCCTTTGCATTTTGTTTTTTCTCGCACTGGACCTCGGCATCTTTCACCGTCGGGCCCGCGTAGTTAAACTCAGGGAAGCCATGGCCTGGAGCATCAGCTGGTTCGTCCTGGCCATGCTGTTCGCCGCGGCCATTTTTGCCTGGCGCAGCCGCCCCGAAGCCCTTCAATTCACCACCGGATATGTCATCGAACTGACCCTCTCTCTGGACAATATCATGGTCATGGCGGTCCTGTTCGCCTATTTCCGTGTGCCTCCCGAACTTCAACATCGGCTGTTGTTTTGGGGAATCATTGGCGTGTTAATCCTCCGCGGGGCCCTGATTTACGCCGGTGTTACCATCGTCGCGTATTACGAATGGATCCTGTATATTTTAGGAGCGTTCCTCGTTTGCGCGGGCATCAAAATGCTGATGTCAAAAAAACAAATGAACCCGGAAAGGAACCTCGTGCTCCGGGCGGCCAGGAAGGTCTTCTCCATTTCGGAAAACCTGGATGGCCGGAGATTTCTGACCCGAGTCAACGGCCAATTGTTTCTCACTCCCCTCGCCCTGGCGCTCCTGCTCATTGAAACCACGGACCTGGTTTTCGCCGTCGATTCGGTGCCGGCTGTGTTTTCCGTGACCCGCGACGCATTTATCATCTTCACGTCCAACCTTTTTGCGATTCTCGGTCTGCGCTCGATGTATTTTGTCCTCGCCGGCGCGATCGGCTATTTTCGTTATTTGAACATTGGCCTCTCCGCCGTCCTGGTGTTTATCGGCCTGAAAATGCTGCTCGATCCGCATACGGCAGAACCCAAATGGTTTCAAGTGGCGCTTCCCACGAGCGTTTCGCTAATGGTCGTCGCCGCCATTCTTTTGATTTCCATTGCATTGTCTGTCACCGCCGCGCATCGTGAGAAGACCGGGTCATTTTCGAAAGGCGTGCCCCAGCCATGAACCGAAGGCAAAATACGTAGGACAGGCATCTCGCACGCCGATTGAGGCGGCTTCCATCCGCGAGTCGAATCAGTCACAAGACCTGCAACGAGTCGATGAACCGTCGATTTCGCGCTTGCGTCCTGGAGTGCGGTGGCAAGCGGAGCGCGACACCGCTTTCGTAAGCACGGCGTCTTCAGAACCGAATACCTCAGCCGATTCCAAAACAATTCACAAAAAAGAGATTTTTTTTGTGCTCTTTGTGTTCTTTTGCGGCTAAAAATACTTGAGATGAAATTTTCCTGGTCGCTCGCGCCGTCACAGCCGCTGCTGGCGGGACGGCTCGCCTCCGCGCTCGCAGTCCCGCCGTTGCTCGCCCAATGCCTGCTCAATCGGGGTTTAAGCGAAATCCCTCGTATCGAAAACTTTCTGGCCCCGCGCCTCAAGCATCTTTCAGATCCTTTCCTCCTTCCAGACATGGACAAGGCGGTGGAACGGCTTTTCCGGGCGCGCGCCGAAAATGAAACCGTCGTGATCTTCGGCGATTACGACGTAGACGGTGTCACCGCCACGGCCCTTCTTACGGAAGTCATGCGCCCGCTGGGCTGGCGCGTGGAATTTTATTTGCCAAACCGGATGGAAGAAGGCTATGGGCTGAGCGCGGACGCCGTGGGCAATTGTTTGCGGAAATTCCACGCCCATTTGCTGCTGGCGGTGGACTGCGGCTCGACCTCGGTTGAAACCATCGCATCATTGCGCGCAAAAGGCGTGGACGTCATTGTTCTGGACCACCACCAGATATCCAGTCCCGCGCCGGAAGCCGTGGCCCTTGTAAATCCGTGGGCCGCGGCCGGACTGAACGGGACATCGGCCGGCCGGCCGCTCACGCATACCGAACTGTGTTCCGCAGGGCTCGCTTTCAAACTGGCGCACGCCATCGTCAAGCGTGGACGTGAACTGAATTTGCCCGGGATGGCGGAATTTGATCTGAAACCGCTGCTGGACCTGGTCGCACTGGGCACCATTGCCGATCTTGTTCCGCTGTCGGGCGAAAACCGGATTCTGGCCTGGGCCGGTCTCCACCAACTCAATCAATCGCAACGGCCGGGAATCGTGGCATTAAATAAGGCCGCGCAGATCACCGATAAAATCGGGGTTTATGAAGTGGGCTTTCAATTGGGACCTCGGCTCAATGCGGCCGGACGGCTCGAAAACGCCGAGGAATCGCTGAAGTTATTGCTGGCACAAACGCTGGATGAAGCCCTCCCGGTGGCAAAACAACTCGATCTGCGAAATCGGGAACGCCAGAAGATTGAAAAAACAATTGTCGAACAAGCCCTCACCGCCCTTCGCGCCAAATTTGACCCCAATGACCACTTCGTCATTGTTGAAGGCCAGGTGCCCTGGCACATCGGCGTCGTCGGAATCGTTGCTTCGCGCGTACTTCAGGAGTTTTATCGTCCCACCATCATCATCGGCGGCGAGAACGGGGAAATGCGCGGTTCAGGACGCAGCATAGCCGGGTTTGATCTGGCGGCGGCCTTGCGCGAATGCGGGCACTTGCTGGTCCGGCATGGCGGCCACGCCATGGCCGCGGGCCTGAGCATCTTGCCCGACAACATTGATTTGTTCCGCGAGAAACTGAACGATTTGGCGCGGCGGACTCTGAAACCCGATCACCTTCAGCCATCTCTGCGTTTAGACGCCGAGGTAGGCCTGGACGAAATGAGTTTTGAAACCCTGTCTCAATTGGACAAATTGAAGCCACACGGCCAGGGCAATCCCGCCACGCAATTTTGCGCCAAAAATGTTTCACACGCCCGGCCGCTTCAACGCATCGGCGCCGAAAAGCAGCATGTGAAAATGAAAATCTCCGATGGAACAGCCTGGCACGAAGCCGTCTGGTGGAACGCAGGAAACAAATTGTTGCCCGTTGGAAAATTCGACCTCGCCTTCACCCCGCAAATCAATCAATTCAACGGCTCGCGTTGCGTCCAATTGAAAGTCCTCGACTGGCGCCCCGCAAATTCCGGCTAATAGTTCATCTTCGGACAGCACGTATGGTAGGGCGGACCTCCCGGTCCGCCAAGGCACGCGGCCCCGCCGCGCGCCAGTCATCTCCCATCTCCCGCGCCCACCGGCAACGTCACGGTAAAGACCGATCCTTCGCCGACCTGGCTGGCAACATCCACGCGGCCTCGGTGCGCTTCCACAACGGCCTTGACGAGGCTCAAGCCCAGGCCCAGACCGTGCTCGGACCGGCTTTTGTCGCCGCGGAAAAGGCGCGTCCAAATTTTGCCCTGTTCTTCCCTCGGAATACCGGCGCCAGTGTCACGAAATCGCACAACAACCTGTGAAGCCTCATCATGAACCGAAATCGTAACCATGCCGTTTGCCGGTGTGTATTTGAGCGCATTGTCCAACAGATTGGCAAACACCTGGCGCATCCGGTTACGGTCTACCGATGCTTCGCAAACAGCCGGCAATTCCGTCCGCACTGTCACCCTGCGTTCGTCGGCGACGTATTCATAAAGTTCGACAACCTCGCGAACAATCACGCAAAGGTCAACCGGCTCGCGCTGTAATCTCATCATGCCGGTCTCGGCCTCGGTGATGTCCAAAAGCGTATTGAGCATGTTCAGCATACGTTCGGATTCCTCGACGCAGTCGGCCAGCGCCTCGTGCGCGGCCTCCGGCGCTGCCTGGGGCTGGAGCGCCAGGTCAGCCGTGCCGCGCAACCGGGTCAGCGGCGTGCGCAAATCGTGCGCCACATTATCGAGAGACTCCCGCATCGCGCGGATAAGTCCCTCGTTTTTGTCGAGCAGGCTGTTGAACAGGCAGACCATTTCATCCAATTCATCATCCGACTTGCGGACAGGCACGCGCGCATCGAGTTGGCCGGTTTGAATAATCGACCGGGCAGTCGTCACCACCTGGCGGATAGGCCGCATAGCGCGATCGGCAAAAAAAACGCCAGCAAGGAAGCCCAGGATAATCGTCGTGCTGCCGTAAAAGATGAAATTGCGGCGCAACGGTTCCAGCAAGCCCGTCCGGCTGTCTGTCGTGCGACCGACTTGCAATTCTGAATCGTCTGACAGCATCGTCGAGGCGATGAGAAAATCCCTGGCGGCATCTGCCGGGATACGGATGAAGCCGACCCGCTCGTGATAACCGGCCAGTTCGCTCGGAACCTCTTTAAAGGCGATCCAATCGTCAGGAACATTGATGAGGGTGGCCTGGTCGTACGGACTGATCAGGCGGACATAAAAGGTTTTTGAGTTTCCGGCCTCCTGCTGCAAAGCCTCATGCAACGCCGGCAGGCCGCCATTTGCATAAATCGCCGCATATTCCTGCAACCGCGCGTGGAGCACTTCCTGATCTTTACGGCCAACCGCCGCCGCCAGCAGATAATAGGCGATCATCAGCAAAACAACACAGCTAACGGCGAACACGAACGCATACCAAAGACCGAGGCGGACGCCAATGTTCCGGCGTGCGGATTTAAGCAGATCGAAGGACATAGCCTACTCCCCGATGGGTTTGGATCATTTGTTTATCAGGATCAGCCTTGCTCCGCAAACGATGCACCAGCACGTCCACGACGTTGGTTTGCGGATCAAAACTGAAATCAAAAATGTGCTCCAGAATCATCGTCTTGGTGACGACGCGGTTGGAATTACGCATCAAATACTCCAGCAAGGCAAATTCCCGCGGCTGCAACTCGACGGGCCTGTCGCCACGCCGCACCTCGCGCGTGAGCAAATCCAATGTAAGGTCGCCAACTGTCAAACGTGTCGGCTCAGCGGTTTGCGTCGCGCGCCGGATGAGCGCCTGCACGCGGGCCAGCAGTTCGGAGAAGGCAAACGGTTTGGTCAGGTAATCATCCCCGCCTGCCTGCAAGCCCCTCACGCGGTCGTCCACACTCGCCTTGGCGCTAAGAATCAGCACTGGCACCCGGACGCCGCCGGCGCGGAGCTGCTCGATGAGCTTCAGGCCATTGAGCCTGGGCAACATCAGGTCCACCACCGCCGCGTCGTAAGCGACAGTTTTCGCCAGAGCAAATCCCCCTTCACCGTCGGGGCTATGGTCCACGGCATAGCCGTTCTGCTTCAGCCCCTTGACGATGAACGAGGAGATTTTCTCGTCATCTTCGACAACCAGTATGCGCACGTTTTCATCCATAATGGCGGCCTGAACGAAAGGTTACAATGCCGAATCGCCCGAGCCCGCCCGTCCGTCGAACCGCCTGAAATCGCGTCGTCCCGGCCGGCGGGGCGCGTTTGAGGATTTGCGGGCGCGAGCGTTCTTCCTCACAAATTTGATGGGCACTTCAAAGGCATTTCCCACACCGACCGGCTCGAACGTAACCAGCCAGATACGAAACGAATTGCGATTAGTTTTCATCCTTCTTCCTTTCTCTCTTTCTTTGTTAAAGTTTTTGCTTTCGAAACTTAGAGTGGTTTTGGATTACCCGAAGATGTCCCCCGCCTTACAGATATGTAAGCCTGCGAATCCGATTCGATGGTAGGGACGGCGCGCTGCGCCGTCACCGCCCGTATAGCGGGCGGAACATCCGCGATATCGTTTCCGACCACACTCATTTGCGCCGGTGGCAGCGCCACTTGCCATAACGCGGCGCGGACAGCGCGTTGTCCCTACGATGCTTTCTCCGACGCAAAAAAAATCTCTCGCACCGGGTAACCGATGCGAGAGACCAACCAAACGCGGACCAAAGAATCAACCAACCTTGTTGCTTTCGTCCACTACCACGTAGTGACTGCCACCGTTGCCCCATATACGAACGAGCGTTTGCTTGCTCTTGGGATGCTCCGTCATCTGGACAGCGTCATCGGCATTCTTCACCGGTTGCCGGTTGATGGACTCGATCACATCGCCGGCCTGGAGACCCGCTTGAGCTGAGGCCGATGTGGGATCCACCTGGGTGATCACGGCCCCGTTCACATCATCAGGGATGTTGAATTGTTGCCGCGCCTGTTGATTCAGGTTATCGACCGTCACGCCGTTGAGCGTGCCATTGTCTTTGTCGTCTTGCGAACCGTTGTCGGCCACTTCATCCGAGCCCGGCAGCGGCTTGATGGTGATGTCCATATTCTTTTCATCGCCATTGCGCACGATTGTCACCGGCACTTTCGCGCCCGGTTTGGTTTCCGCGACGTCCAGCTGCAATTGGCGGCTGTCAGCGATCTGATCGCCATTGAAGTTCACAATCACATCGCCCTCTTTGAGCCCGGCTTCGTGGCCCGGGCTGTTGGGTTCAACTTCGCCGACCAGCGCGCCGTGTTCGTTCTTGAGCTCAAACTGCTGAGCCAATTCCGGCGTAATATCTTGAATCATGACGCCCAGATAACCCCGCGTCACGTGCCCGTATTTAATCAGGCTCTCCATAACATTTCGCGCCTCGTCAGAAGGAATGGCAAAACCAACACCCTGGCTGCCGCCCGAACGGCTCATGATGGCCGTGTTGATGCCGATCAATCGGCCGTCGATGTCCACCAGCGCCCCGCCGGAGTTACCCGGATTGATCGCCGCGTCGGTCTGGATGAAATCCTCGTAATGTTCAATGCCCATGCCGCCGCGATTCTTGGCGCTCACGATGCCTTCAGTGACCGTTTCACCCACTCCGAACGGATTCCCAACCGCCAGCACGACATCTCCAACCTCGACGATCTTGCTGTCAGCCATCGGGACCACCGGAAGGTCCTGCGCGTCAATTTTGATGACGGCAATGTCGGTCTTTTCGTCGTGTCCCACGACCTTTGCGGTGAATATCCGCCCGTCCGGAAGCGTGACCTTCAGGTCTTTGGCGCCGTCCACAACGTGATTGTTGGTCAGGATGTAGCCATTTTTCGTAACGATGACGCCGGATCCAAGGCCGTGTTCAACTTCAGGTGCGCTTTCGTGCTGCGGGAGCGCCTGGCCAAAAAATTGTCTAAAGAGCTGATCATTAAAACCCGGAAACTCCTGTCCCTGGGGCCTTTCGATAGTCTCCGTCGTCTCGATCTTGACCACGGCCGGTGAAACCTTTTGCACAATGGGCGCGTAGCTGCCGCGCGGCAAGCCGTCTCGCGGCACGGAAGTCTCCTGCAAAGGCACGTTAACGTCCGCAGCGTGCGTGCCGGTCTGTGAGCTTTGTGCCAGGGTATAGGCTCCGCCGGCCATGGCGACCCCGCCCGCAAGGCCGAAGGCTGCCCAACGATTACGAAATGAATTAAGGATGGTTTTCATGTTTTTTTATTTGGTCTAAATTTGTTTGTCGGTTCATGTATATAGAGCGCTTTCAAAATTACGGGCAGATTTCTCCGATATTACAAATTTGTAAGGTAGTGGCTTGGTAGGGACGCCGCGCTGCGGCGTCACCGCCCGTAAAGCGGGCGGAACGCGCCCGATAGGACGTCCAACCACTCTCGTTGCGCCGGTGGCGGCGCCACTTGCCGTAACGCAGCGCGCTCTCCCTGTCACGCCTCCCCCACATTTTTTCCCTATAGGGAAGTAAACGTGTAAACGAGCCACGAACTGCGCAGAGAATTTACGTTTTTGTTGGGAATTTGAATCTTTTCTGGGCTTTAAGGGGGTGTAAATGGAAGGACCCGTGCTGAAAGCGCAACCTCACATTTTCGTCCCAGCCTCCCGTTCTTTTGGAGGAAAACGATACGGTCCCCGTCAAATGATTCTGTGACCATTCGTTCTATCCAATTTGGTTGCCACGCCATCCGTCCCATCTCCTTCGCGTTCTATGCGTTCTCTCGCGGCTCCAACCCAAAATAGCTTGCCAATCCCGCCAATTTCACCATAACCATAACAAACGTTGTCCATGAAAACCCGCGTCCTCCGTTGGCTCTCACGCTCTCACATCCTCGCACTCGCACTCGCCCCCATTTGCGCCCATGCCCGCTCAGACGCGCCAGACGCTGCCCAACACGCCTTCGACCAAACCCGACTCGAATTGCAGCAGCAGGGGTTCAAAACCGACCTGACTAATTTTGACCTCTCAGCTTCACCTGATCAGCAAGCGCTGGAGTCGGTTTTGAAATCCACTATCCCGGACCGCAATGCCGGGCCCGGTTTTCTCGATCATCCCAGTCTGCTCGAACCCACCAGCAACAACACCGTCGTCGTTGTCTGGCAACAGGCTGTGCTCCGGCGCCAAAACGCCACATACCCGGACAGAAGTTGGGACCTGACCTGGGACGATCTCCGCCAGGCCGTAAACGCGCGCCAGCCGGAGCTTGGCGCCGCCCGCGCTGTCATCCAGTCCGACTCCGGTCCCGTCCAATTCAATTTGAATGCCGCCGATGGCAACGTCATGTTGCTGCCTCATTTGGCCATGTTAAAAGACCTCACCCTGACATTGAATGATGCTGCCATGCTGGCCATGCACGACGGCGACCGAAACGAAGCCTGGTCCTGGCTCATGGCCGCAACCCGCCTGGTCACCGCCTGGAAAGTCGAGCCCGTGGAAATCTCGCACCGGATTCGGTTCGTCGATGCCGACTTCGTCTTCGACGCCACCTGGCAACTCCTGCAGGCCGGCGGCTGGTCCGACGACCAACTCGCCCGCCTGCAACACCAATGGGAATCAGCCGATTTCCTCAGCACTCTGCCCGACATCATGGCCTTCAAACGCGCCTGCAGCCTTGCCAGCCTGGAACAGGCCACATTAGCGCCGAATAGAATACGCGAAATGCCCGGAATGCTCCCGCTCGCGCCCCCGGGCGGCCAGTACGAAGACGAAAAACGCATGCTCCTCTTCTATCGCGATCGCGAAATCGAGTACGACAATGCCGTTCAGGCCGCAAGCTGGATGCAAATGCGCCAAATGCCTGCCGTTACCAACGAACTGTTCTTTCAACCCAAATACCGTTATGGTGGAACGTTCGGAATGGTTCTGAACCAGCAGGAAATGCGCAAGCGACTTCAGGAACGGTTCGAAAGACAACCAACCAGCGTTTTGGCACACGCCGCCGAAGCCGAAACCGAGCGCCGAATCATCATCACCGCCCTCGCCCTCGAACGCTATCGCGATAAATACGGCGCCTATCCGGACACATTGCAGGCTCTGGCGCCGGAATTCCTTAAATCCGTTCCGCTCGATTTTATGAACGGTCAACCCCTGCATTACCATGTATCGCAAGACGGACGCTTTCTGCTTTATTCCGTCGGACTGGATTGTGTGGACAACGGCGGCAAAGTTTATACACCGCCAACCGATGAAGACCGCGAAGCCATGGTGATGAATCCAGATCAGCCAATTCCGCAATCCGACATCGTCTGGCCCCTGCCGGCCTCGTCCTTCCAAACCGTGGCCCTGCGGACGCAACAGTCGAACAAGTTCGCGCAACAAATGGCAGCCGTCGAAGAGCGTGGACGTGAAGCAGAAAGAGAGGGAGAAAGACTCCGGCAGCAAACGATCAAAGATTGGCTCGCCTTGAAACCGCCCTTCATCACGAATGAACCCGTTATCCAGGGCACACCCATTGGCCGGATTCTCCAAAACACGAACACCGCCGGAACCACCCCGCTCTCTTTGGACGACTTGCTTTCATTGCGAAAAATCGACACCACCAACGAATCCGACATCGCCACCTACGAACTTCCCATCCGATACGATGCTGTAAAAGACAAAGGCGAACTGCGTCTGCTTGTAGACGGTGAGGGTGGTGGAGAAGCTCAGGATTGGCAGCGCGCCACAAACGGCGATTCTTTCTTG
The DNA here is from genome assembly GCA_963845665.1 of uncultured Verrucomicrobiae bacterium. Classification (GTDB taxonomy): domain Bacteria; phylum Verrucomicrobiota; class Verrucomicrobiia; order Limisphaerales; family UBA11358; genus UBA11358. The sequence goes on along the minus strand of CAWJTA010000002.1, from coordinate 2,273,822 downwards.
GAGTGGGACACATCCTATGATGCCCCTGGACAACACGCCATTCGTGCGCAATTATTTTACCACGGTGGATGGCCTGAGACCGAACTCGACGGTCCAGTCATTGGCTATTATTCCACGAACGTCGTGCAGTTCTTCGAAGGCTCCTCCTTCTTTACCGACAAAGGCGCCACCCTTTACGCCAAAACCGCCGAACCCCACGCCATCTATAACATTGAGATTAAAACCGAGGACGGAAAACACATTAAAACGTTCACCGGCACAACGACCAATGGAATCATCGATGTCGAATGGGACCTGCGCGACGAGCAGGGAAACACGATGACAAACAGCCAATTCGAATCCATTTATAACGTCACCCTCCCCGACTCCGGCCGCACCCAAACCATCAAATGACATCAGTCGTTGAAACGTTAAAATGTTGAAACGTTGAAACGGGAGTTGAGCAAGGTAGTTCCAACAATAAGAAATATCGGAACTGAGGAATCGGCGAAGCCGCAAACCAAAACCCATCGTATCTCCGGCAAATCTGACTGTGGCCTTCGCTACGGCGCAAATACCCGTTTCAACGTTTCAACTTTTTAACATTTCAACGCGCTCGAGGTCATAAAAGGTCATAAACGTTGTTGTTGAATCACCCTCAAAGAATGTGAGAAATTGTCACCATGCGGACAGAACATCTGCGGAAATCGGCCTGGCGTGGCGGGACATTCCGCCTGCGGATCAAGAACTTCAGGCCCCTCAATCGCTTGCCAACTATCAGATTCAAAACTTTAGAACAAATTCGACATCATAAACTGTTCTAACTGTCCCACGCATTTTGCACACTGAATAAACGTCGAGACGCTCAATACGCCACAACAATTTGAACAACAATGACTTGCCACTGCCAGCCCACCACAGCTTTAGCGAACGAGGGCCAAAAATATTCCCGATTGATGGCGGGACAGTTAGCCAAACCTAAACCTTGCCAAACTCACATAATAAAATTCAACATGAGCGTCTCCGACCAGAGCCGCGAGAGTGATCGCCAGTGGCGCTGCCACCGTTTCAATGGAGGCGAAGCCCGATTAGCGGAACCTAAACAAACCGTAATCCGAAGCCAATTTTGACCCAAAACATTCCAGCCCGTTCGTTTACATGAAATCCTCTCAATCTTCAACAAACCAACGCTTTTTTAGCCCACAACCAAATTCGTTTAGTTTTTCATATACCCCCATTAAATCGCAAAACCCTGACACACCCTTTTCGATTAAACGAAGCCTGCTAGGGACATTGCGCTGCGATGTCCCCGCCCGTAAAGCGGGCGGAATATCTACGGCAAGGTCTCGTCCTCGTCCTCGAATCAACCTAGGGGCATCATCTTCGCCTGCCCTCCGATCCCGTAGCGCGGCCGTCCCCGGCTGCGGGTTATGGCGGAGTCCTCGCCGCCAGTTCCGAAACTGGCACCGGGGACGGTGCCTGACCTCAAATGGGGCAAAACAGAATCGCCTCATTCCGCTCTGTGGTACGGATCTCCACCCCGTTTCAACATCGGCCAAAGGCCACATCCACACATTTGTGAGGCTGGCCAAATGAGTCAATCTAGGCGACTCTTTAACTAATCACACGACCTGTCATCGAGACGTATGAACTTTAACGGACTTCCCATGGGCATGAGCCGGCGGTATGTCCATAACGAAAAGCGGTTTGCAGTGGCAGCGCCACAGGCCAAAGCTCCACCATTGGGACCGGAAAGGGAACCCGTTTCAACGTTTCAACCTTTTAACGTTTCAACGACGCCCGCAAAGCGGGGTTTCACACTGATCGAACTTTTAGTCGTCATCGCCATCATCGCCATTCTTGCGGCGCTTCTGTTGCCGGTTCTGGGGAGCGCCCAGAAGCATGCACTCAAAATCGCGTGCATCTCGAATCTCCGTCAATGGGGCTTGGGCTTTCAAGTGTATGGCAATGACAACAATGACAGCATGCCGACCGGATGGTATGACCCCAATGGCATGTGGATGGTCTCGTTGCAGCCGTACATTCCCAATTGCAACATCGGCGGAACAATGTGTTTCTGTCCCACGGCGGTGAACCCGGTGCGCAGCTCGCTTCCCAACTTTTGGATCACTACCGGGATCACCTACGTGCCCTGGGGAATTATGGCCACCAATGGTTACACCATAGGCTCGAGCATGACGCCCTCAGGCGGAACATCCGTATGGGGCCGGGCCGGGATGGCGGGCAGCTATGGCTTCAACGGGTGGATGGCCAACCCGACGCCCGCGGAGGATGCGGGCGACCCGGTCGCAACCAATTACTGGAGGAAATTGACCATCGCGGGACGGTTCGCAAACGCGCCGTTATTCGGCGATTGCGTATGGCAGGGTACCAATCCAACCCCGGCGGACGCGCCCCCGACGGCCTCCGGCACTTGCCAGGTGAATGCCACGATGCCGTGTTTTTGTATACCGCGCCATCAAAGCCGAACACCGGAAGACATGGTGTTCGTTGATGGCTCGGCCAGTTCGGTTGGCTTGAGGCAACTGTGGCAATTGCCCTGGAGCAAAAATTGGGTACCGCCCAAATCCGTCCTCTGGCCAAGCTGGCTGCTCTCGTATAACTAAAAAACCCGATGAATTTGTTGTCGCTCTCGATGACCAGTGGTAGGGACGGCGCGCTACGCCGTCAGCGCCGTTCAACGGCGCAACGTTCGCAGATCGAATGCGCAATTTCGGGATCCTTGAGATTCTCCATAAACCGTTTGAACCGCCGCAAGGTCCTGGAGTGCGGTGGCCGTGACACCGCTTTTGGAAAATCAAATGACGTTCGAAAGACCAGCCCACTCCCCAAAATAGTCGCCGTTCGAAAGCGGTGCCGCGCTTCGCTTGCCACCGCACTCCAGGACGCAAGCGACCAAACGAGACTTTTTCAGGTTCATCCTCTTTGACAATTAGATAAACAATCAGATCCGACCAAACACAGGCTCACATATGAAAAAACTATTATCGCTGGCCGTTTTTTTCGGCGCCACATTTACCATGCTGGCGGGCACGCAATACGTTTATATTGAAGATTGGGGCTCAACCAATGGAACCAGTTCCGTCACGGGTAACGGCAACATCGGTACTGTGGGCTGGACCGGTATCGCCGTATCACAAACGGCAGGGCCTTACCTGGGCATTTACCAGAACACTGGCGCGAATGACCCGACAAACGGGATCGCGTTGCCTATCAACACGGTTTATTTCACCGTATTGCGTCCCAACCAGACGGCGCCAGGAATGTTCTACACGACCGACGCTTCAGGCGGCGGCTCCGGCGGCGATTCGTCCTTCACCGATATCAACCCGTCGCATTACACCAATTTAGCCCTCAATGTGGAGATCACCGACGCCAACGCCGGTGATACAAACTATTTTGCCGTCCAGGTGGGCGGCTCATGGTATGCGGCCACGTCCTTCCCGCTGCCGTATAACACGTTACTCTCGTATTATCAATTCACCAATGTGACGCTGATTTATACGAATTCAGCCAATGTGTGGCAGCAATTAGCTCTCAGTTCCACCAGCGTATCTATCGGCGCGGTCGCGACACCCAATTTAACCTCGCCCATCACCGGCATCGGTATCGTTGAACTGCCCACGGCCAACGGCGCCGATTATAATAAACTGACTATTACCGCAGTTACTCCCGGAAATTCAACGATCATACCCGCGTCCATTACCGCGCCCGCAATCACTCCGCAATATTCGTTTGTCACCGGCGGAGCTTCGTTTCTCGTTGAAGCTGCCGGGACTCCGCCTCTCACCTATATTTGGGAAACCAACGGCGTGCCCATCGGAAGCGATCCACGCTTTATCGGGGCCGGCGCCAATGAACTGACCATCTCCAATCTCACCATGTCCGATGCCTCGGCGACTTATTCGGTAATCGTCACGAACGCGGGCGGTAGCGCCACCAATGCAAACTTAAGTTTGAATGTCAGCGCGGTTCCGGCCGGCGTTTTGTATGCTGAAGATTTTCCGTACGTAGGCCCCAATGGGAATATTTCCATCACCGGCGTGGGATGGCTCACTTCAGCCTCCGGGTCCTTCGGAATTTACCAGGCGGGCCCCGGTCTCGGCGACTGCTTTGACTATTCAGGCTCAGCCGTAACCAATGCCTATTATACAACCGACACCAATGATATTGGTTATTCGGGATTGCCATTCCTGGATATTAACCCGGCAAATTATCCAGCCATCACATTCCAGGCAGGCTTTGTGCCGGGCAACGCCGCTGGCCAGGTTTCCGGCGCTGTCTCGGTCTATTGGGCCGTGGACATGAGCGGAACGTGGTATTGCTCCGCAAAGCCCCAATCGATAGACCTTGCGGCCCTGAGCCCATATCAAACCTACAATTACGGATTTAACCCCGCAGCGGCAAACTGGAATACCCTCACCTTTACCGGCACCAGCGCCATTATCGGAGCTCCAGCCTCAGGTCCGCTGACCGGCGACATCACCGGCGCGGGCCTCATCGTTGCGCACAATGATGGCAGCGGTTCAGATATGAACTTCCAGGATTTCGAAATTATCACCAACTCGGCGGTCGGCCAGGCGCCTGTGATTGGGGTCAATATTCCGCTCAGCGTCGCAGTGCCTTCTGGCGGCGGCGCCAGTTTCGGTGTAGCCACAGCGTCGGGAACACCGCCCTTTGGTTATTATTGGAAGACCAACGGTATCCAGGTCCAAAACGGCCCCGGCGTATTTGGCGCCAACACTGCCACCTTGACCCTGGCCAATCTCAACGCGGGTGACAACGGCATAAGCGTCGTTGCTTATGTGACCAATGCCGCCGGCTTCGATGAAAGCGACAGCACCTATCCTGCGGCACAGTTGACCGTGACGAATGAGCAAGTCGGTTTCATCTATTCGGAGGAATTTCCGTTCGTTGGCCCGGTTGCGGGCAATTACCCCATCAGCAGCGTTGGGTGGACGGAGGCGGTTCCCAACGCGCCGAATGCGCTGTATCAAGTAAATGCAAATTCAAGCCAGGGAGCTGTCTTCGCTTATTCGGGCAGCCCAAGCACAGCCGTCTATTATGCCAGCTCGAGCACTGACACCAACCAGGCTGGCTTGCCGTTCCCCAACATCAACGTGAATTATCCCAATTTGACTTTTTCAGTGGATATCGCGCCAGACTACCAATCCAGCAACGTGACGGCTTATCTGGCCATTCAAATCGACAACAGTAACGGATACGTCATGGCCACCCCGATTCCGGTGCCGACGAGCGTGGACAGCTCCACATTTTCAACCTATACGATTCCATTTAGCACGGCGGCCGCGAACTGGAAAAACCTCGTAGTCACCAGCAGCGGCGGCCTCATCGGTTCGCCTGCCACCAGCAAGCTGGGCGGCGTCATAACTGCGGCCGGCATCGCCTTTGTCACAGTAGGCAGTGGTGGCACGTTTGACTTCGCCAACTTCACAGTTACCGGGACCGGACCGGGCTACGTCAATGAAGGCCCATTGTCGGGCGGTTCCGTGAATTTGACATGGGTTGGCAATCCGGCTGTCGACCTGCAATTTTCGACTAACCTCAACAAGGGCACGGGCTGGCAAAATTGGCCCAGCACTTACGGCCTCTATTCGCAGCCGGTACCGACGACCGGCCCGCAACGGTTCTTCCGTCTGAAGACGCCTTGATAGGGATGAAGTGACCGGTGAAGATAGCAATCCGCATTCGATCGTTTTTGGAGCAGGTAGGGACGGCGCGCATGTCCAGTGGCGCCGCCACCGCCGTCCCCACCCGTAAAGCGGGCGGAACGATCCGCAGTATTACGTCCGACTCCGAGCATTGCGCCGCTGGACGCGGCGCTGACGGCGCAGCGCGCCGTCCCTGCCCATCACTCCTTACTTCTCTATTGCTCGCCGCGGGCATGGCGCTTTTTAGCGGAACGGCGCTCGCGCAAACTCATTTTATCGCCGGCGCGGACCTGTCCCTTCTGGCCTATTTCGAAACCAACGGTATCGTCTATAAAGACCATGGCCAGCCGGGCGACGCGATAGGCATCCTGAAAAAACACGGCATCAATTGCGTTCGTCTGCGGCTGTTCACCAGCAGCCCGGAAGAAGCCCAGGCCGATCCGTATGACTACATCAACAATCTCACATATACGGTGCCTCTAGCTGTGCGCGTAAAAAACGCCGGGATGCAATTGATGATCGATTTCCACTATTCCGATACCTGGGCCGACCCGGGCCACCAGGCCGCCCCTTGCACATGGACCAATCTCACCTTTCCGCAGTTAGTCAGCCAAATGCGCGATTATAACAGTAATTGCATTGCCGCGTTTATGGCGGCTGGCGCGATGCCCGACTACGTACAGGTGGGCAACGAAATCACCGCAGGCATGATGTGGCCTTATGGCCGGCTGTCAGGCTGGAATCCCGACAAAGAGTGGTCACGGTTCGGCCAGTTGATGAAGTCGGCAATCCAGGGAATCAAGGATGCGGCCGGCCCGAACATGCCAAAAATCGTTGTTCATATCGACCGCGGCGGCGATTGGAATGCCACCAAATGGTTCTTTGACCATTTAAATCGCCAGGGGGTTCCTTACGATATCATCGGAGAAAGTTATTATCCTTTCTACCACGGCCCGCCCGCCAATCTGATCGCCTGCGTCACCAATGCCGTGCAACGATATGGGCGGCCGATGATCATTGCCGAAACCGATTTGCCACGAATTTATTCCACGAATATTTTTAATCTCCCGGCCTCGACCGACGGACAGGTCCAATTTGTCAGCCTGCTCGGTCGCATCATGAAAAGCGCTCCGAATAATTTGGGCGCCGGGATATTCTGGTGGGGCGCGGAATACGAATGGCCAAACGCCAATGAAGCAGGCGTGGGAACACGATCATTCTTTGATGAAAATGGCAATCTGTTGCCGGTTGCGGACAAATTGGGACAACTTGCCGGCCCGCTTAATTTGACCGCCAATTCAACTCAATCGTCCAAATCGCATGAACGGTAGCGCAGACTTCCAAGTCTGCTGTATCGCAGGTTTCCAAACCTGCCGGTCGCACAAAGTCGCGCGATCTGCCAATTTGGAAATCGGCGATACAGCAGGTTTGGAAACCCGCGCTACAATGCCGCACTCCACGGCGACGCGACGGTTCATTCCATCTTCCATCTTCTACCTGCTATCTTCCACTTTTTACCTCCTATCCTGCATCTTCAGCCTCTGCTCCGCCCAAAACGTTGTGCTGTATCGTGAGACATTTCCGTATGGCGCTATAAGCGGGGATCTGCCGGTCAACTCCGTCAGCTGGGCCAATGATATTCCGGATGGCCCAGATCGCCTCTATCAGGCGACCGGCGGTGATGGCGCGGTGTACGCTTACGAAGCGGCGGCCGCTACGACGGCTTTTTATACTTCCATCGCCCTGACACAAACGGGCGGAGCGGCATTCCCCGCCATTAACCCTGCTCTTTATTCCGGAATCACTCTATCGGTCGATATTCAACCGTCTCAGAACCCTGCCAATATCACCGCGAGGTTCGCCGTGCAAATCAATGGCGGCAATTGGTTTGTTTCGGCGAGTCCCCTGCCCGTTCCATCGTCCACGGGCCCATTCGCAACTTATTCCCTGGCCTTTAACCCGAACGCATCGCAGTGGGATTCGTTGACCGTCAGCGGCAATGGCACCGGAACCCACGCGGTCATCGGCACGCTGATTTCGAGCAATCTGGCCGGCAATATCACCGGTGCCGGATTGGTTTTCGTTCACACGGGAAGTGGCGGAACGTTCAATTTCGATAATTTCACAATTACCGGCTCAAGCACCTGCAGTCTATCGGTCCGTTCCGTGTCTAACGGCGAAGTGACGCTTTCATGGCCCGGCGCCCTGAATGTCTGCCTTCAAAGCGCAAGCAATTCCGTGGATGGAACGTGGCAGAATAGTTTCGTCACTTCCGGGCAGACATCACTGACCGTGCCCGTAAATTCCGCGAGCACATTCTACCGACTTGCGGCCTTTCCCATGAGCGCATTGCAGGACGGAGATTTTGAGTCGAACAATTTGGCAGCGTACTGGATTACTTCGGGCACCGTCTCAGCGGTATCGCTCGTCGCCGGCGGCGCCTTTTCCGGTTCGTACTCCCTGCTCCAAAGCAATTCGTCGCCCTATCAGGCTCAGACGTCCCAACTTGTCACCGATTTGCCCAACGGCTATTACAAGCTCACCGCCATGGTCAAAAACAGCGGCGGACAGAATGCGTGTTACCTCAGCGGAAACGGCAGCATGACGAGCCTTCCGATCTCCGCCGAATGGACCAATATCATTGTACGAGGAATCAATGTGACCAACGGCCAATGCCTGGTGTCGGTCAACTCGAGCGACGGGAACGGCGGCGATTGGTGCCAGGCAGACCAGGTCCAACTGATCAAGGACGATGTGCCCTATCACCTTTTGAAAGGCGGTGATGTTTCCGAATTGACCTACGTGGAACAGGGCGGCGGCGTGTATTACGAAACCAATGGTCTAGCCACGCCGTGCCTGCAAATTTTGAAGAATCACGGATGCAACATTGTCCGCTTGCGTTTGTACAACAATCCCAGTCCCGCCAACAGCGATTTGCCGGTGGGTATTCAGAGTCCGACAAATATTCTGGACCTGGCGCGCCAGGCACAGGCGCTGGGCCTGGAAATCGAACTGACGTTTTATTACGCCGACGGCTGGGCCAACAACGTCCCCCGGGCATGGACGAACGATTCCTTTGCCCAACTCACGAACGACGTCTATAACTTCACAACCAATTTCATGTCAGAGATGCAGGCCCAGGGCACAACGCCCCAATACGTTTCGCTAGGCAACGAAATCAATACCAGTGGCGTTTTGCTCCCCTTCGGCAGCACAACCAATTGGCCGCAACTGTCCCAACTTCTCAAGATTGGGTATGCCGGAGTCAAAGCCATTTCTCCGTCCACGCAAGTTATTCTGCACATGAACACCGTGAGCGCCGGCACCGTGACTTATTTTCTGAACCAGGCGCGCACCGATGGCGTTCCGTGGGACATTACCGGTTGCTCATACTATCCGTTTTGGACTAGTTTGACCGCAGAACAGGCGCGGGACCAAATCGACACCATCTATTCCACCTACAATAAACCGGTCCTGGTCATGGAAACCGGCTATAACTGGAGCACGAACCTGTGCGACGGTTACCCCGGCCAATTGAGCAATGACGGCCCCGAGCCATTTCCGAGCACACAGCTCGGACAGAAAGAGTTCATGCTCAACTGTTTTAACGCCATCAAACTGGTTAATTCCGGCGAGTGCCTCGGTGACTTGTATTGGGACCCGATATTTATTTGTGTGCCTGGCGAAGGATGGGAATTGGGCCAGGCGAATGTTGTGGATAATACAACGCTATTTGATTTTGAGGGCCACGCGTTGCCGGCGTTGGATGCGTTTGAATTTAATAATTGATAGTGTCGTCCTTCTTTGTTGCGGAGCGACGATGGATATTAGCCAATGAGTCCGGTATCCTGGCTTTGTACATCCTCGTTCAGTTTCCCTGGTCGTGCATAAGCACTAAAACTGTATTTTCGGTTTGCCAATTGTCCAAGTGTGGCGGGTACTCGGGTGCCACGCGTGCACAGCCCGCATATTATATCCCCGGCGGGGCGTCGTGGTAAAATCATGCACGACCCCTTTGACTACCAGTACGATGTGACCAGATGAACCCACCAGGTAAGTCTCAAACCGATGCGCGTGAAGGAACGCTTTGACTTCTTTCACATTTTTCCCGTTCATTCCCACATCTTTGCAATAGAACGGTTCACCTGACGCTGAGGCAATATCCTCGCCCGACCAGGTCATCGGACCATCACGGGTCGCCGCCAGCCCCCAGACTGCGCCAATGTATGAAGTGCAGACCAGCCCGCGTTTAGAATTGTCCGTCTCGAACTTTCCGTTGTCCCCGTTCAGGAAATAGTAACAGCCGTCAATCGCGGGGATATGGAGAAAACGTCCACCGTTACCATGGTTGTCATCCGCGGCGTAATACAAGCCAACCAATTCATTTTGGCTCAACCCGAGGTTCGGCTGAGTCAATCGGGGACGACAGACCAGCGGTTTAATCGGACAATCAAAATCCACGGTATTTGACCCCGCAATCACGGCCCGGTTCTGTGTCACCAACAACTGGCCCGGCCGTGTGTACCCCACCAGTTCCTGTTCCCGATCCGCTCCAGGAACTGATGCAGATTGGTCGCATCGAGCAGATTGTGGTGGTGGCAGCGCGCTGAAACATCCATGGCATTCGTCGCATCGGGCAGCCCAATCGATAATCCGCACCCATGCGGCATATGGCCCGAATAAGAAATCTTAAAGCCGCCACTCTTCGGGTTGATGAGAGTAATCGGATGCAGCGCCAGGCCAGAACCAGATGAAACGCCGGCTCCTGTCATGTTGATGCTCATGGTCTCTCTTATTTGTCTGATTGACTGACAGGCTCGGCTCTTTCCATGGACCGTCGATCATCGGACGAGTACGTGCGAACTGTCCCGCTTAACGGGCGGTGACAGCGCTGGGCGCAGTCCCTGCCACCTTCGGTTCAAGGCTGGGGATGCACGATTTCAAAATCGAAATCGTTGAACCCCCTCGAAAATTCGGACCTAAGCCTGCTGTGACAAGTTACCTTCAACCCCCAATGACGAGGAAACAAGAAGTTTCACTGACGGTTTTCTGACTTCGACATCCACGATTGGGACCGGTTCGCACCGGGCACCCTTCGCGTCTTTGGGCGAAATCCTAATTCAAATGAATTATCCCCCGTTGAATCGCCACTGCAACCGCTTCCGCACGATCGGCGACGCACAGTTTTCCCAAAATATTTTTGAGGTGCCATTTCACGGTGTTCTCACTGATATTTAGAACGTCCGCGATTTGTTTGTTCGCCAATCCTTTCACCACTTCGTTGAGGATCAATAATTCGCGCGGCGTGAGTTCTTCAAATAACCGCCGGGATTCGAGCCGTTTGGCCACTTCCTCGGGAATCCAACGCTGGCCGGATGCCACCGCTCGTATCGCCGGCAGCAGCTTTTCGTCGGTGGAATCTTTGAAGACATAGCCCGCCGCACCAGCCTCGATCGCCTTATGGATGTCCTCGTCTCCGTCCAAAGCCGATAACATCAAAATGCGCGCGTTATTGTTTTGGCGCCGAATTTCGATGATGGTTTCGATTCCGTTTTTCTCGGGCATTCGCACGTCCAGCAATGTCAGGTCCGGGTTCCATCGCTTGAACAAAGCGCAGGCCTGATTTCCATCGGTAGCCTCGGCAACCACTTCCATGTCCGGTTCAAGGTTGACCATGGCGATCAGGCCCATCCGGACAACGTAATGGTCATCAGCGATAAGTATTCGAATCGGCGACGTTTTCTTCGTAGTCGGTTTGTTCATTGATGGGTTGCGGTGTTTCCAGACGCGGGACAGGGATCTCTACACGGATAGCGGTTCCCGCGCCGGGCGCGCTGGTGACTGTAATTTGGCCGCCCAATCGCTTGGCTCGTTCGGCCATGCCCAATAGTCCAAAATGCCCGTCGTTTGGGCCGGGGCAGTTACCAGGCATAAAACCTTTTCCATCATCCTTGACCAGCAGGACGATATGGGTCGGGCTGAAATCCAGTTCAATTTTGATGCAGTGAGCATCGGCGTGCTTGACTGTGTTTGTGACCGCCTCCTGACCAATCCGCAACAGGGCCTCTTCTATGATTTCAGGCAGAGGGCAAACATTGCCCCTGGTTTCCACTTCAACTCGAATGCCCGCATTACTGGCAATGCGGCTGGCACTGAGCGAGAGCGCCTTGTACAGGTTAAATTGTTCGAGCTCCCGGCTGCGCAGGTCCCAAATGGACCGGCGCAAATCCACTCGGCTCAAGCGCACCATGTTTCGGATCAATCCCAAATGGCGGCTGGCCGTTTCAGGGTCCTCCTGGAACAACTTGCCGACGGTGTTGAGCTGGAGCGTGATGCCGGTCATCGTTTGCTCGATGGTATCATGGAGTTCCTTGGCCAATCGGGTGCGTTCGGCCAGAGTGGCCTTGAACTGCACCTCGGCTTCCTTTCTTGCGGTAATCTGAAACTTCAATTGTTCGGTCCGGTCCTTGACGCGCTCTTCCAATGTGTCGTGGGCCTGTTGCAGCTCTTTTTGGTCCAATTCCCGTTGATGGATCAGGAGCTTTAGCGCCGAATTTCGCTTGGTCACCATAATGGTCCAACTGGTGCCCACGATAATGACAATCAAGGCAACGCCCAGGGTGTATAGCAAATGTTTTGTAGTGAACCAGCCCGGGCGCGAGACCACGCGCGTATTGTAAGCCGCGGGTAACAGGACTTGAAAGGACTGGATTCTTCCATCCTCCGCGCTTTGGAGAAAACAAACGCCGCTGACTTCAAGCACGCTGCCCAATGGAATGGACTTGAGCGTCTGGCTCGGCTCAGCGGTTTCAGCCTGGGCAGTAAAGACGCGATTGCTCGATTGCAACACCAGGATGGTCTTGATTTCAGAATCGCCCGTCGGCAACGCGACCTGTTCTTCCAGGCGGTCCAACAATTTGCCCCTGAGTGTAATAAAATCTGAATGGTGCAAGCCACTCAACAGGTCGCCGATGGCAGGCGTGGTTGGCGTGAGATCGACTCGGGGTTTAGTTGTTTTTTTGAAAACAGCATCGTCCAGAACAGGCAAATAGCCTTCAAAGTCCGGGAAACCGACGGCCTCCACGACGTCGCCTTTCGAGAATGAAGTCACTTGCCGGCTTTTAATCTGCAGGCCGCCGGTGGCGTCCTTGATGAACAAATCCCGGCCCTTTCTTTGGTAAATCACAACTCCTTGAACGTGAACGCGGTCAGCGAAGGTACGGCTTGCGCGATATTGGGCCATGTTATTGGCGGGCGTTATCGGCTCCCGGAACGGGTCAGGCCTGGCGTCCTTTTCAACGACGAAATCCGTCACAATCGGCACATACACATCCACGGAAATCAAGTGCCGCATCTGGGCGTTATCATAGGCGGTGGCGGGAGTGCCGGCCACGCGCACACGCGCGCCAACGAGCTTTTGCGGGTCAAGACCGGATTGCATGGATAGAAATACCGGCACGCGGTATCCGCCACAAAAGAGCTCGACTTCAAGCAGTTTGCCCACTGGCTGAGCGCTCCGAACGATTCCGGAAATCTCAATCCGTTGCCCGTCTTCAACCCCGGACATCAATTCCTCCACTGCGACCGCTCTGGGCGGCGGTAACGGCGACCGTCCAATTTTCTGCCATTGGGGTTTGCTGATTGTGGGTGCATATCCGCCGGGGGAAGTCACGCCAGTTAAAGTTAAAACGTCCCCGGGCCAGGGTTGATTGCTGCTGATGTTTTCGACAAAAATGCCGCCGCTGGAATCCTGGATGAAAAAGCGGCCGCCCCAATCGCGTTCCGCGGCTGTGACAACACCGCGAATGGAAACGTTTATCGCCTGAGCCGCCTGTTCGCCCGACAGCGCCAGGATGGCGGAGGCATTTGTTAGAATTTGACTGGTTTGTTCCCCAACAGTCCCTGCCATCGCATTTGACAATGCAAATACAATAAGAAGCGCCAGCAGTAAACGTCGTTTCACGGGAATCTAATACCCCAGATTTACGAATACAAATTCATCAATTCAAGAAAAAACAAACGCCGCCGCGGCATAAGGGCAATGTGACGCTGCAATTTGCAAGCGCAGTCCGGGTCACGGATTCTGTTTCAAGCGGTAAAACTGCGCGGGCCCACTGACGCTGTTGGTGACGATGTATTCAGAGTTCAGGAACAAAGGCGATATTCCGAAATTAGTCCAACTGCCGGGCACGCCCAATACTGGACTGGCTTGTAGTGACCAACCGTTCAGCGTGTTCGGCCAGGAAACCACGACATTGGTCCCACTCGGGGCAATTGTCAGCTGTGGCGTGAGCGCCGAAAAAACCTCAAAATCCCAGAGCGAATATCCATACTGGGTGGCGCGCTGAGTGCCGTACATCCGTACGTAGCGCCCGCTGCCCGGCGCCGCCAAATCATTAATACTGCCTGGGCCATTGGTCGTGCTGTAAATTGTGCTCCAGGTGTTCCCGTCCGAAGACACTTGAATACTGTAATCCGGGGCGAAGGCGTTCTCCCAGCTGAGCCAGACACGGCCAATGTTTTGCACCGAGCCCAGATCCACCTGGACCCATTGAGGGTCGCTGAATGCAGAGGACCAGCGCGTAGTGGGATTCTCATCGAAGGCATCCGCAGCGGGATAGCTGCTCGATTCGAGCGATGAGGCTGAGGCAGTCTGGTTTAGTGCAAGGTCGTTAGTCCCGCAAATCTGAACCCGGTCCAATTCGACCCAGTTAATGTTGAATCCCTCGTTGAGCACTTCCAATCGCAGCGGCTGACTGCCGATGCCGCCCTGGATGGGAACATTGGGCAAGGTCACCGTCTGCCAATTCTGCCAACCGCCGGTGGCCGGAACGGTAACCATACCCAACACCGTGCCGTTGAGCCTCAGCCGAAGCAGGCCTCCCGCCGCGGGCGCCGCGACACGAACGCTGATGCTGTAAATGGCTGAAGGGTCCTGCGGATTGACGGTGTATTCCAGCCATTCGCCATTGTTGAGCCAGCCGACGTTGTAGCCGCCTCCGGTATCGGTCGTCGCCTGGATTCCAATGTCATCCATTCGGTACGCGCCGCCCGCATTTCCGACTGACGTGCTATTGTAGGCCACGTCCTCGCCGCCGGTGTCGTAGTTAACAGCTTCAATACGCCCGGGCAAGGCGGGCACAACGCCGCCGTATGGGCGTTGTGGCAGGGAGAAAACATCAAACTCGGAAACCGAATAACCGCCAGGCCCGGCGCGTTGCGTTCCGTATAGCCGGACATACCGGCCCCGGCCCGAAACAAGAATATCCTCGGTGCCCCCGACATCGTTGTTCGTTGTGTACGCCGTCGTCCAATTCGTATCATCGGTGGAAATTTGAATCTGATAGCTGGTGGCATAATTGCTGCCCCACAGAAGCCGCACGCGTGACAAATCTTTTATTAGGCCCAGGTCCGCAGTAATCCACTGCGGATCGGCCGCGGCAGACACCCACGCCGTCGTTGGATCGCCGTCCAATGCCGCCGAACCGGGCGTGCCGGACATCGCGGTCGAAACGGTCACGGCCTGATGCAGTGCCGCGTTGGCCCGGTCGCTTGATGGGATGGAATTAACCGTGAAACTTCCGGTCAAACGAATGTCGCGGGAGGAGGCGCCCACATTAACCTGGAATACTCCGGGCGTGACAATCCAGCCGCGGGCCGTTGCGTCCCAGTTGGCGAGGTCTTCCCAGTTGAGGTTGAAGGTGACGTGCTGCCTTTGTCCCGGCAGAAGGGTGATCTTTTGAAATCCCTTCAGCAGTCTGGGGGGTTCGCCTGCGGCAGCGGGAAAACCCAGATAAAGTTGTGGCACTTCAGCGCCCGCGAGCGTGCCTGTGTTCGTAAGGTCGAAACCAATCTGCACCTGCCCCGAAGGGCTGACGGTGCTGACAGTCAGGTTGCTGTAACCGAAAGTCGTGTACGACAGCCCGAATCCGAACGCGAACAACGGTGTCACGCTATTGGCGTCATACCAGCGATAGCCAATTTGCAACCCTTCGGAGTAAACCGTGTGGCCGTTGACGCCAGGCCATTGAGCCGCTGTGCCGACAGGCACCTGGCCGGCAGAGGGAGGAATGGTCACGGGCAGTTTCCCCGAAGGGTTCACGTCTCCAAATAGAACATGCGCGAGCGCGTTGCCGTTTTCCTGTCCCGGATACCACGCCATCAGGATGGCCGCGACCTGATTGGCCCATGGCATCAGTGTGGCCGACGACTCATACATCACGACAATCGTATTGGGGTTGGCGGCAGCCACGGCTTCCACCAAAGCATCCTGGCCGTTGGGCAACGAAAGGTTGGATCGATCTGAACCTTCGCTGGTTTGCTGCCCCACACAGACGATTGCCACATCGGAGGTGGAAGCCAGTTCCGCAGCCGCTGAGACGCTGGCGCCATCACCCTGGGCATAGCTGACGGTGACGCCGCTTCCGGCACGGGTCGTAATTCCCGTCAACGGCGTGACGTTGTAAGGCAGGTTCACACTTGCAGAACCGGCGCCCGTCGAAATCGGAGCCACGCTTGCGACCGAACCAATTACGGCGATGGAATGCACCGACGCGCCCAGCGGCAGCAGGCCACCGTTGTTTTGCAACAAAACCATTCCTTCTTCGGCTTCATTTAGCGCAAATTGCTGGTGAGTGGAATTGGTCACCGTCGAGCTGAGATTTCCGGCGGATGGATTATCGAAAATGCCACATTGAAACATGGAGGTGAGAATCCGCTGCGCCATGCCGTTGAGTTCCACGGTAGGGACGAGGCCCGATTGATTGGCGGCAGAGATGTCGCCTGAAGTGTAGGCAAAGCTATTGTACATATCCATGTCCTGCCCATTGTTCATGCCCGCCACCGTGCTAAACGACGCTCCCCAATCGCTCATGACGAAGCCGTTGAATCCCCATTCCTTCTTCAAGGTCGCATTGAGCGCTTCGTATTCACCGGCATAGCGGCCATTGACCCGATTGTACGAAGACATCACGGCGCCAACGCCAGCCCGCACGGAATCCAAAAACGGCACATAATAAATCTCCTGCCGGGTGCGTTCGTCCGCGTCCGCCGTCATGTACATTCGTTCTGTCTCCTCTTCATAGCATACGAAGTGTTTGGCGGTGGCGATGACACCCTGGCTTTGTATCCCGTTGATCTCGGCGGCGGCCATCGCCCCCGACAACTCAGGGGATTCGCCATAGCCCTCAAAATTTCTTCCGTCTTCATAAGCGCGCGCCATATTCATCATCGGCGCCAACGACACGTTGACGCCTTTGCCCCACGCTTCGTTGCCCAGCATCACGCCATACTGGCGCGCCAAGGGAACGTCCCAACTCGCTGCGAGGGCAATGGGCGCGGGAAAGGCCGTAACCCCGGTCACTCCATCGCCAATACCGGCCGGTCCATCCTGCAAATTCAACGCAGGAATTGCTGGCGAAGAGTTGGCAGGGATGTTGCCTACATACGACCCGCCCCCTCCATAAACCATGGTTGCCTCCTGGCTGAAATTCATTGAGGGAACCAAAAAACTGGCGCGTTGACCGGCGGAGAGCGTTGTATTTGTCCAGGCTTGTGCGAGGAGACGAGCTGGCATCGCGCAGCAGACAACTATGAGACAAGCCGCACCAAGGACGGACATCACAGTTGAAGGCCGAAGACGACGCTTGAAATCAACCCATCCCGGTTTTGACTGACAGTTTTTCATAACGGAAAATGGGAACAGGAAACCGGGGCAAATTCTTTATAGACGTTTTTATTTGGTCGGCGCCGTAGTCACGGAAATGAACCACGCCAAATCTCCCGTCCCGGGTTGGGCCAGCACATTGTCCGTGTTACCGCCGGGAGATGTCGGCATTTCGCTGATCATTGCACCATCTGTCCACCTCCTGAGCGCCGAATGCCCATCACCATACGATAATACGCTGCTGTGGCCATGCAAAACGGCCGGGCTATTGTACCACTCGGTGGGTGTGTTGGGATTTACCGCAAAGAAACCGTCGTCTATGCTGTAGGGATTCTCTTCAACAAAAACCCACGTCTGGGCGGGTCCGGGGTTCCTCATATTCGATTGCTTCGTGTAGTATGCCCAGCCTGTTATCCCATTCCATGTCGCCGTGTTATAGCCTGGCGCATCCATCGGCTGCACCCAGCAATTCATTGAATAGGTACGCAGGGCTGGAGCTGTGAACGCTCCACCGGTGCGGGGAACGAAGGTGTGATCACCCGGGCATTTGTAAACGCTGATGTTATTGATGTATGGATAGAGGAGGCCCGCCTCTATCCACAAACTGTATATGGAGCCGCCCAGATACTTGCTGCCCGGCGTAAGATCCGCCGCATTCAACAAAGTGCCGGGACACCAGGTGGCATTTGCGCCGCCAGGCTGGAGATAGGTCTCAAGCAGAGGATTGCCTGAGTAATTGACGCCGGTGGCGCCATTAAGACCGCGGTTGGGCACTAGATAGTCATTGTTGTCACCGGCATACATAATCCACGCCCCCACCAGCTGCTTTTCATTGGCCAAACATTGCGTGGCAAGGGCTTTCTTTTGTGCCGCGGTAAGCACCGGCAACAGTATCGCCGCCAGGATCGCAATAATCGCAATGACCACAAGCAGCTCTATCAATGTAAAGCCACCCACCGCAGTGTTTCCGAAAGTTTCCACGTGCCGCGGCTGGTCTTCGACCCAGCCGCGCTCTCGGAAGCGCGTCGTTGTGCATCGGATGCATTTCTATTTTCTCCTTGGCTTTCCATCAGTGGGCGGTGGCGCCTAAGACTGGCGCCAAACCGCCCATCGTTCGATATGCTTACTGAGCCTCGACCCGATAGAACCGTGGTCCAGCGGTCGTGCTGTCGTTCATCGTGTGAATGGTCCCGTCACCCGTAACGTTGCTGCCCAATGTTTGCCAGTTGGGTGGGCTCAAACTGGTGCTGTATTGTACCGTGTAGCTGTGCCCATTTTGTGTCGGGAAGTGGATCGAAACGGCTCCCGCACTTTCCGTAACACTGATGGAAAACGATGGCGCCACGACAAAGGGCACTAACATGTAGAAGTGGCTGTTCAGGCTGCCTGTGGCGGAGCCCGGCGGAGCGGTTAGCTTGAGTGTTTCCACACCACCCAGGGAAACCACGACCGGCTGCCCGTTATTGTTTTCCAACGGCACCCAATGCCACGCCTGGAATCCGGCGGCGCTGGTATCCGAGAAGTTGCCCACGAGTTGGGTCGTTTGCGGTTGTGGTACCCCGGCCCGCGGTCACCAGGCTCATGGAACAATTGGTATAGCTTGCCCCGCTCGCCAGCCGGCCCCAGACGTGATAGGTGTTGGTCGGGAATGTGCGGGTGTAATTGAGCCAGGTTCCGGGTCCCCACCAGGCCAAATCGTAGTCGACGTTGGTTGTCGGAACAGATTCTCGGAATTACGTACTCGAAGGGCGGTTGTGCTCCCGACCCTTCGTTGATGAACTTGTCTCGCAGGAAGTCTGATGTCACTTCCGAACCGGCGGCTTGCGCAACTGTCGAAACTGACGGCGGAGTGTCGCCATCCACGCGGTAGACGTATGTTTCAGAGGCGGTTACGTTGGTCGTGTCATAATCTATGCCGTACTCGGCAGTGTTATCCGGATCGCCGCCGGGATAGTAGTAATAGCTGTTTGTCGGCGCAGCCGTAGTGGCCGTCTCCAGTGGATTATCAATCCACGAGCCGCCGTTGAAATCATAGTCCCCGGATTCAATCATGAGGTTGGTCTGGCTAAAGGTGTCGAAAGTCCCCGAGACACTGTTGGTCAATCCATTGCTATCCACGGCACTTATGGCGAAGGTATCAAATTGATTGACGCCCGAAACCGGGAAGGTAACAGTCCAATCCGTATTGTTGCCGGAGAACGCCGGCGTTACAGGGCTTCCGTTCAACAAAACATGGATATTGCTGGTCGCAACGGTGTTGAACAAAGAGCTAACCGAGAAGCTTACGCTGTTACCCACAAATACATTCCCTCCAGTCGTAAGGGCGGGACTGAAATTATTGATCGTTGGCGGCAATCCGAGAGGGGGAACTGCAATGAACATGAAATCAATCACGTTCAAACCGCCGCCGCTCAGCAATTGAAGCGTCTGCTGGCCGCCCGGTATGCTTACCGGCACCACATTTCCGTTAGCATCGGTTAGCGGGACCCAGGAATAGTTGTTCCAGTTTAAGCCGTCCTTGATGATAAAGTAGCCGAGGGTGTTGGTGGTTTGGCTTACCGTACCATATCCGCCCGTCACCAGGTTCAAAGCTTCGTAGTTTCCGATTCCTCCAGGTGTGCCGTTGCCGCTGGATACGCGCCCGTACACAATGAAATTACCCGAGGGCCAGGGATTGCGCGTATAATTGAACCAATTGCCCGCATTGTTGTAAGCGATGTTTACGTTATAGACTGCCGAATTGCTTTGGGCCTGATAAAGCGGCAAATTCAGATCGGACGCCACCTGGAAAGCGACGTTACTGTCCCCGCGATCCGGATAATTAGGGGCAAGCGTTGTGCCTCCGCCGGCCACGCCTCCCGCAACCGTGCTATAATCAACGTTGCTGACGCCGGTCACGCCAAAATAGGTGGTTGGTCCTGCCACGTTAGTGGGAGTAAAATGCTGGATAAACTGGCCACCGTTAAAGTCGTACGTTTCAGCAGGAACGACTATGGCCGGGGCATAGGTATCAAAAGTAACTGAGTTCGAGGAAATCAGACCGGCGCTATTGGTGACCAGAATTCCGATCGTGTAAGTTGCGTTGGAGGTCAAAATCCCGGGCAAAGTCACGTTCCAGAGGGTGTCGCTGCCGCTAAACTGGAGTTGCGAGGTTTTATTTTGGCCATTGACCACCACCCCCACGCTACTGGTGGGATTGGAAGGCAATTGCGCTCCGCCTGTTGAAGCGGATTGAATATTGAACGTGAAATTGCCCGAAGGATTGAAAAATCGGGAACCATTCGGGGACAGATTATTTATCATTGATGGCGATGGTCCGGCTGGGGCGGCCTGCAGTTGGAAACCGTCGAGATCGGTCTCTGCAGTGGCATTGCCAAGGTTTATGACCAATGTCCCGGTGGAATCCGGCGCGACGCCTACAAATTCGAGATAGGTAACTCCCTCAACCAGGTTCGTGGTTTTTCCGTCCCAGACATAATACTGGGCATTGCCCGCCACCGTGTATTGACCCTGCCTCCCACCGGAAACACTCTGGTCACCCGCCGTATAA
Source organism: uncultured Verrucomicrobiae bacterium (assembly GCA_963845665.1). Classification (GTDB taxonomy): domain Bacteria; phylum Verrucomicrobiota; class Verrucomicrobiia; order Limisphaerales; family UBA11358; genus UBA11358. The sequence goes on along the minus strand of CAWJTA010000002.1, from coordinate 2,252,935 downwards.
ACATACAGATTATAACCTTGTCCCACTTTGAGACCCGTGAGCGTGATATTTGCGGAACCACCGCCACCGACATACATCAAACACTCCATCAGATCCGAATATGGACTGCCGGCCGGAGTAAAGGGACTATCATTGCCCCAAGTATATGCGTTGGCGCAATATGTCCCGCCGTCTGGCGATGATATGGTCATGTTCACACCTGACGCGGTGCCATCTCCGTACTCCAATGGAATTGGAGTGGGGGTGGTCATGCCACTCGGATAGCCCGAATAGTTTATCTCGCTCGCGGTGACCCCATTCCATGCGTCGGCCGGCAAGCCAACCTCTGCGGCTCCTGTCATGGCCGGCAACGGATTTGGGCCGCCGCCGCCATAAGCTAGGTTAAGGGAATCGTCCAGAATTTGAACGTTAATCAAATTGGTCGATTGCGCATGAGCACTGGTCAAAGCAGCGGCAGCCATAAGGCACAGCCCCATTGGCAGAAGCCCTTTCATGATTTTCAGGCAGATTCGTTCCGAGACAGTTTTCATAATTCGTTGGTTGATAATTGCAGTTATCCAGGGATCGTGGTCAATTTACCCCGTGCCTGCCCGGAAAGTCCAGCTAGCCAAACGGTTAGTTTTACCTGGAATATCCGCCCTTAAATTTCAACGCCGCCTCCGTCCGCGAATGAACGTGCAGCTTCTCGTAGATGTGCTGCAGATGCCATTTCACTGCCGCCACCGTCACGCCCAGTTGCTCGGCAATCTCCTTATTGCCGTGGCCGCGCATGACGAGGGCCAAAACTTCCCGTTCGCGATCAGTCAAGTCCTCCACTTGCGACGCCGTCGCCGCCTGCTGACGGAATTGGCCGATAACCTTACGTGCTATTTCCGGTGTCATCGGCACGCCGCCTTCGTGCGCCTCCTGGATCGCGGCAATGATTTTTTCCGGTCGCGCCCGCTTTAGCAGATAGCCGCAGGCACCTGCCCGGAGGGCCTGGAAAATTCTATCCGAATCCTCATACACCGTTACGATGACGATTTGGAGTTTTGGCATCATCTCCTTGATTTTTGCGGTGCACTCCACGCCGGTCGCGTCCGGCAATTGAATATCCATGAGCACCACATTCGGGGCGGCCTTTGGAATTTTTTTCAGCGCCTCCGCCACCGTCGCGCAAGTGCAGACGCATTTGAAGCCCGGCGTGCGGTTGAGCAGGGTTTCAAAACCCTCACGCAGGGTCTTATTATCCTCGACGATGCCTACTTCGATCATAATTCATTTCGTGACAGCGGCGCGCGAAATCTGACCGTCGTGCCTTGCTGTGCATCACTCATGATTTCGCATGTGCCACCAATGGATTGCATCCGCTCATTCATATTCGCAATGCCATCGCTGCCGGCGGCGCCCGGCCGGCCATCAAGGCCCCGACCGTCATCAGCGACTTCAACGATCAAACTTTCTTCGCGCACAAAAATCCGCAACCGTACCTGTGTCGCATGCGCGTGGCGGACAACATTGTTCAACGCTTCTTTGAATGAAAAGAAGATTTCCTGCCGAAATTTAGGGGCAAGCGGTTGTTCCGGCAGGTCTTCAGAAATGTCCAGTCCGCACGAAACCGATGCCAGGTCCAGCAGCCTCCGGGAATAAGAACCGAAATAGCTGGCCAGCGACGCGATGGTGTCGTTGCGCGGGTTGACCGCCCAGACAATTTCGTCCAGCGAAGTCACCATGCGTAGCGCGGTCTCCCTCAAATCATCAAGGTAATGTTCTTTTTCGGCGACGGACGTGGCCGGGCTTTTTACGAGCGATGTCAGCATGTTGACCTCGGTAAGGCCCGTGCCGAGGTCATCGTGCAAGTCATGCGCCACCCGGGCACGCTCCTGCTCGATTTCCCGGCGGCGCTCGGCGGCCTGGCGCTGCTGGATTTCCGTCTCAAGCTGCCGCGTGCGCTCAGCGACCTGCCGCCGCAGCACGCCGACCCAGCCGAATGCCGCAACCGCGATAAACGCCAGCCCTCCGGACATCCACAAAACCTTTTGCAATGTCCACCACGGAGGTGATTGCAGAATCACCACGTCCGACGCCGACCTCATTAAAATGTTGAATGACTTTGCGCGCCAAACCGGGCCGGGAACCCACCCCCCACCGGGTTCGATACGGCAAACGCCAGTCACTGAGACTATGCAGCCGTTTTCCACGCCGGCAAAATTGTCCGCACCGCCCGCGCCCTCCAGGTTGGCTTGAAATATCACATTGCTATCCTGCAACAGCAGAAATTGCTCGTTGCCACGCCAGGTCCGATCGATCACGCGCGCGGAAATTTGGACGAGTTCGCTGTCGAAATTCCCGGAGAGCGCATCATCAGTGGTCACGCGCACCGCCGCCGGCGGGGAGGAAGATCTAATTTTACGATAGACAGCGTCCTGCAACATCGGTGTGTAATCGCCCTGACTCGGAAAGCCGAGCACTTCCAAAATGTCGCCGGGCGCAAGCGGCTCGGCGCCTTTTGTCTCAGCCAGCACGCCGCGGTGTTCATCCTGCAAATATAATTTGCCCGGGACAAACAGCGTGACTGTGCCGGTGAGCTTTACGCGGTGGCCATAATTTTCCTGCGGCGTGAATTGGAACAGGCTTCCTATTGACCGGGACGGCATTTCAAATGGATGTTGCGCCGCCGGGATTTCGACCTGCAAATCCTCCTCGCGCGGAACCATCAACTCAACGGCAAACAATTGTCGCTGATGGTTAAACATGGTCGTACACACGCCTCGCACGCGCACGCTGCTATCGACCAATTCGTCCGGTTGTGTCACCGGCAAATTTTTGGCATAAACGAGCATTCGTCCGCCGCCGGTGACAATTTGCATCTCATAAAGATCGGTCATGGCAAACTTCCGCAGCGAACGCACAACACCGCCGATTTCCACAAACTGGCTGTCCTCTGCGCCGGTGGCGAGCTGATCGTATGGGACGCTTTTCGGAGAAGGTAATTCCCGCCGACCCGTCACCATCATGCGCTCCGCAGTTACGGTCGGTGCGTATTCGCCGGGGCTGGTCGTGCCCACGATCTCGACCGTCTGCCCGGGCTCCAGCTTCGCCGGCCAAAGATCCTGTGGAAGGGTCGGAATAGCCACGAAAATTCCAGTCGTCGCGTCCTCGACAAAACAGGAATAAATATCTTTCGAAACAAAAGTCACCACGGCGTTGAGGTGAACTGGAATTTTTTGCTGTGCCTGCTCCGGAGTCAGCGCGCGAACCTCGGCGATTGAATTTAATTCCCAATTCGTTTGCGCGTGATCTGTGAAAGCCATCAACGCAAATACTCCCGTCAGCGCTATCCGATACCAGGCCGTCCTAACGCGCGCAAGGGCGCGCATGCGCGGGCCAATAAATGGCAAGCGGTGAAAGTCTTTCGTTTCTGTTCCTGACAGTTCGCCTTCGGTCATGGCTGCGGCTGTTCTGGCTGGATGGGTTCCCCCAAAAATTGTCAATTTTTGGATTTAAGTCAATGGCGGGAAATTTTCCGTACCGAAAGCCCTGATAATGGCGCCCCACCCTTTCGAGTGGGCTTATCTATTATTGAAAAATCCGTTGGTTGCATGTTTTCGGGAAATCTCAATGTTTTAGCGGCAATTTTGACCCGGAATAAGCCTGTAAAAAGCCTGCTGCTCAGGCACCTACCCAAAAGAGTGGTGCGGCTACGGCGACAGTATGAGATGATGGCAGCATTAGCCGCCGTCCTTATACAGCAATATTGTGTTTGATTGAACCGAAACAAAACCGAATGAAACGAATCCTCTCAATTCTGATTGCCGTGACGTGTGCCGTAAGAGTGGCCTCCGCGTCCAATACCTTTTCATATACTGCAACCGCCACTCCGGGCAGCCAACCGGATGGCTCGGACCAAAACAACAATCCGGTGAACGTCTGGACGATTGCCCAGAATCCGGGTGTCACGGGTGGCGGCATTTCCGGGGCATATTATGGCACGGCCTTTAGCGGCGAAACCCTATCCGGATGGCAAATCTGGAGTTCTCCGAACACCCTCTCTACAGGTGACGGCGGCTTTATTGAAGCCAGCAATATTTTTGCCGGCGGCTCATTAAGCGTCGGTCAAACGGTTTCGGTTAATTTCGAAATGCGCGCCGTAGATCCTGGCCGAGATGTCGGCGTCAGCCTGCTCAATAGCTCCGGCTACGCCGTTACTTTTGGAATCTTCGGTGGCGAGCCTAATTCCAGCTATCCCTACACGGGCAATGGCTATTTTTACAGCGACGCCGGCTCTACGGATGTGAGCGCCGGGAGCATGGGATATCAATATCAAAGTGAGTTCAACATCTCGTTCACCATCACCGGCACCAACACCTATTCCGCCGTGTGCGGTTCGGACAGTTGGAGCGGGACGTTCAGTGGCCAATTGGTTGGCATAGACGTTTTTAACTTCGGCGCGGGCAACGGCAGCGACATGGCTTTCAATAATCTGACCGTCGCGCCCGAATTGGCCATCAACAATATTTCGCTCAACGATAATACGGCCCTATTCAATGCAACCAATAAGCTGAGTTTCACTGTTAATTCTCCGTCGTCTCCCGTCGTTGCAAAGGGGGTTCAACTGATTTTGAATGGCGTAAACGTTTCCAGCAATCTCGTCGTCTCGGGCGCGGGCACGGAGAACGTGAGCGTTTCGTACACGAATCTTCAGCCAAACCTAAACTATACCGGCGAAATCACCGTTACCAACGAAGCCGGCGAGGGAACGAGCGCTCCGCTGCTGTTTGACACATTCAGCACAAACAATTTCACCTGGGAGGCGGAGGACTTTGACTTTAACGGCGGCCAATTCATTGATAATCCGGTGCTTTCTCTCAACAGCGCGCAAAGCTATTACAACACTGTGGGGCTGACGAATGTCGATGAATACGTGCCCAATTTTAACCCCACAAATCAGCCGCACCTTTGGCGGACGAACGATGAAGTATCCATCACCGGGGCGGGAGATACGCCGCGCGCCCAATTCGTAGCTGCAGGCATTCCAGACTATCTGATTGGATATTTTAATCCGGGCAACTGGGTGAATTATACGCACACGTACCCGGCGGGCACGTACAATATTTATGGACGGCTAGCCAACGGAAACGGCGGGCTGGCCAATTCCGCTCTCTCGGTGGTGACCAGCGGCCAGGGCACGACAAACCAGACGCTAACGCAATTGGGAATGTTCCAGTTTACCGCGCGCGGCTGGAATAGTTTTAATTTCGTGCCCTTGACGGACCCATGGGGAAATTTGCTGGCGGTTAAGTTAAACGGGCAGACGACGCTGCGCGTCACCTCCGGGCCTTTAGGCGGAGGCATCAACGCGAATTTCTTTATGCTGGTGCCCGGCAGCAATACTCCGCCGGCCATCGTCAACGTTTATCCCGATGGTTTGCAGCCTTTTGAAACGACCAACGAATTGACCTTTGGCGTGACGACCGCTATCAGTACCGTCAACCAAAACAATATCCACGTCACGCTCAACGGGGTTAATGTCTCATCCCAATTGAGCATCAGCGGCAACTCGACCAATTGGTGGTTGGGCCTTCCCCTTTCGCAACAGGGCGTTTATACGGCGACCATTACGGCGACCGATGCCGCGGGACATTCCAACACTTACACCGAAACGTTTGACAACTTCAGCCAAAATAACCTGATGGTCGAAGCTGACGAATTTGATTTCAATGGGGGTCAATGGATTGATAATTCCATTCAAACGGCAACGGCCGTTCCGGCTACAAACAGCTATTACTACTACCCCGGAGGCGACCCAGACAACTCAGCCGAGTACGGGATAGATTATACCACGACCAATGTTACCGGGGAGACGTACCTCTACCGGGTGGATGGCAACACCCCTGGGAACGTTTCGGTGGTTTCCGACGCCGCCGGCACGGAAGTGACCTCCGACTTCCTGCGTGACAAGTTCTATAACGAGGGGCCCGGCGCTCAACCGCCCTTCGAGTATGTTCCCGATGAGTCCGTTCCCGCGACCAATGTGGACTATGACGTCGCCTGGTGGACGCCTGGGACATGGCTCAATTACACGCGCACCTTCCCGACAAATACCTATCGTATCTGGGGCCGTCTGGCGAGCTCAACGCCATATACCAATACGACCGTGAGTCTGGTGACGGCGGGACAGGGAACGACCAGTCAAACTACCCAACTGCTGGGCAATTTTGCCGATCCCAACGCCAACGGGTTCCAATCCTGGCACTGGGTACCGTTGACCGGCGCCAATGGCCAACCGGTGACGCTTTCCATGGGTGGGGTTGAAACGCTCCAGGTGACCGCTCCGTCAGGCCTGGCCGCAGGGAGCATCAATGGCCACTTCTACATGTTTACGCCCTATGCGGCGGCATCGCTGTTCCGTGCCAGCGCTTCGGTCAGTGGCACAACCGTTTCGATTCAATTCCCGACCCAAAGCGGCCATAGTTATACAGTGTATTACAGCACCAGTTTGAACGCAGCCAATTGGCAGACTTTGACCAGCGTAACCGGTAATGGCGCCGTTGAGACGGTCACCGACAGCACGAGCAACGGAGTGAAACGGTTTTACCGGGTACAAGCTCAGTAAGCAATGAAGGGTTAAAGTTAATGCGGATGAAAACTGGATCGAATTTGGGTTCAAAATTGGGCGGAAACCGTCGCGCTTTCACGCTAATCGAACTATTAGTGGTGATTGCCATCATCGCCATTCTGGCGGGGATATTGCTGCCGGTGCTGGCCCAGGCGCAGAAGAGGGCCCAGGCAATCCGGTGCCTGAACAATGAGCATCAGTTGTCATTGGCGTGGCTGATGTATGCCAATGACAATCAGGATAATCTTGTGCCCAACCGTGGTCTGAACGGCGCCAGCGGGGTCAATTACAGCGGAGATCCCCGGATTGAACCGTCACTGCAGCCCGGAGGAGCAAACGCCGATTGGTGTCCGGGCAATATGCAGACCGCCGCAGACACCACCCCGGGCACCAAATATCTGGGGGGCAGCGTCCAAAGCTGGTGGATCATGGCCGGTTTGCTCTATCCGTATGTCAATAACGTCAGTATATACAAGTGTCCGGCTGACCTCACCACAGTTCCCCGTGGCGCCACGGCTTTCACCGCTCCAGCGATGCGCACCTATTCGATGAATGATTGGGTTCAGCCGATGGATGCGCCGGGTTATCTTTCCACGCCGTGGAACGGGGGTCCTACCACTGGTTACTATATTTATACCAGGCTGCCGAACATGACCCACCCGGGCCCGAGCAAGATTTTTGTCTTTGTTGAAGAATGCCCCTACAGCATTGACGACGGCTTTTTTGCTGTTAATCCCTCGGAAACGACAAGCTGGGTTAATAGTCCGGCGGTGTTGCACGGGCGCTCCAGTCAATTTTCCTACGCTGACGGTCATTCGGAGCCCCGGCGTTGGACGGATGGTTCAATGATCAACGAAAGACCGACTTCGCCCACTGGCAATACGGACAATGTGCTGGCCCAGCCCGGGTGTGGAGATTTGGCATGGCTTAATTCGGTGTCCACAGCTCCGATCCAGTGATAGATATGATTGACCGCAGAAAATTTATTCAAAATGCCGTTGGCAGCGCGCTGGCGCTGGCAACCGTCCGGGTACCGGGCACAGCGTTGGCCCAAACAAATCAAAGCGCCGCGCAAAAGCCCGCCTCCGCAACCAATTCGGAGCAACCGGACAATTCTTCTGTTTTGCGCGGAGTCAATCTCGGTGGATGGCTTGTCCTTGAAAAATGGATGGTGCCCGACGTCTATCGAGACACCGACGCGGGCGATGAATACAGCCTGTGTCTGGCCCTGGGCGATCGGGCGCGTTCGCGTCTTCAGGGACATCGGGAGACATTTATCACAGAAGACGATTTCCGGTGGATACGGAATTGCGGTCTCAATGCGGTGCGGTTGCCGGTGGGTTATTGGACGCTGGAAGCGCCCAAACCTTTCGTACCGGCGGCGGATTTCGTAGATTTTGCGCTGGAACAGGCTCTGCGCAACGATTTGAAACTGGTCCTGGATTTGCACGGCGCGCCCGGGAGCCAGAATGGCTGGGACCACAGCGGACGCGCCGGTGACGTTGGCTGGCACACGGACCCAAACAATATCAACGAAACGGTTCGTATCCTTGGCGCCTTTGCCCAACGATATGGGAAACATCCGGCGCTCTACGGCATCGAACTGTTGAATGAACCGATTTGGAAGATTCCGATTGCCACTCTCAAGGAATTCTATGAGAATGCATACTCGGAAATCCGTAAACATGCAGGCATGGAAGTGGCAGTTATATTTCATGATTCTTTTCGCGCCATGGCCTGGCAGAATTTCATGAAACAACCGCAGTATTCGAACGTCATCATTGACACGCATCTTTATCAGTCGTTTGGCGAGGAAGATGCGCAACGCAGCGCGCAGGAACAGTTGATTTTTGCGCTCAACCGCAAGAGCACGCTGGAGCAAATGCAACGGGAGGAACTTCCAACGCTTGTGGGCGAATGGTCGCTGGCCCTGCCTTATCCGTCTACCCGCGATTTATCGTCCTTTCAGGAGGAACTGGTGACGGGCGCGTATGCGGACGCGCAACTGTTGAGTTTTGAAAATAGCCGCGGCTGGTTTTTCTGGAGCTACAAGATGAAAGCGGAGGGCGCCTGGAATTTTCGATATTGCGTCGAGCGGGGCTGGCTGCCGGAACGATTTCCCGCGTGATTGGATGCTGATCCTTTAAAATTCAGATTTCAGGCGACATGCGAAGACTTTTCGGAATGCGGATTGCGTGGTACGTGGCGCGTGGCGCGTCAAGTATCGCACAACGACATTCAGTCATTCTTGACGCAACACGCAACACGCAACACGTTTCAACGCTTCAACGCTCCAATGCGTCCGCACTCTGCGTTCTGTTCGCGGCAACGGTAATGGCCCTCCCCTTCGCGCTTCACGCCAAATTAATCGACGTGAATTTCACCCAGAACAGTAGCGCCGGCGGAGGCGGCCCTAGTCCCGGCCCAACGATGAACGGGGCGGCGGTCCTGGGCTCGGCGGGCGATCAATGGAACGGAATCAGCAGCAGCAGCGGTACCGGGATTTCTCTCATTTATTCGGACGGCACAGTCTCGCCGGTCAAAATGGTGTTTAGCTCCGGCGGCGGATACAACGTTTTTGATTATGGAGGCACGACTCCTTTTGCCGGCGGCGCCAACACAGCTCTGATGGAAGATTACCTCTACAATAACGGCGTTTCGCAAACCATCACGCTTTCCGGCCTGGCGCCAAATACGGCCTATAACCTCGCACTATATAACGGCGCCAATACCAGCGCGAATGGACGCACGACGTATTTCACTGTCAATAGCAACACGTTGAGCAGTACGTGGACCGGGACCTGCAGCACGCTTATTCCTGGAATAGACTACGTCTATTTCCCGGCAGCATGGTCGGATGGAACGGGAACGCTGTCCATAACCTACACGGGAAACGGCAGCGCGGAGGGCGACATTAATGGATTTCAAATCCAACTCGCGCAGCCACTCGTGATTACAAGTTTGAGCGCGATTACCAACCAGATCATCTCATTTCCCACACAAAAGGGATTTAACTTTCAGGTGCAATACAAAACGAACCTGAGCGAACCGGCCTGGATTTCCCTCGGCAATCCGGTTTCGGGCAATGGCTCAGTCCAGATGGTGAACGGCCTGCCGGCCGGCGCCAGCCGATTTTATCGCGTCCAAATGTCAACGAACGCTCCGCCGCTGACTCGTTTGAGCGCCAGCGGCACGACCATTGTCAATGCTTATGGCCAGCCTGTGACGTTGACGGGACTTAACCTGGGCGGGTATTTCGTAATGGAGCCCTGGATGTGTCCGGCAGACAGCGGCGGTTTGCCTGACACGTACAGTATTATCAAGGAGTTGGACAGCCGTTTCGGCGTGGCTATCGAGCAGACGCTCATTCGGGATTATCAATCGTATTGGATCACCACAGCCGACCTGAACAATATCGCCCAGGCAGGTTTCAATTGCGTGCGCGTACCCGTTTGGTGGGGCAACTTTTTTTCCATCAACAATACGACCAGTTCCGGATGGCGTCCGGACGCGTTCACGATGCTGGACTGGGTGGTGACCAATTGTACTGCCCACGGCATTTACGTGGTGATTGACATGCACGGCGTCGTCGGCAGCCAAAGCACTTCGGATGATACAGGCCAGCAAAACCTGAACGCCTACTGGAGCAGCAGCACAGATCAAAGTGAAACGGCCTTCATGTGGTCGCAAATTGCTTCGCATTATCGGACCAACAACACGGTGGCAGGATACGATTTGATTAACGAACCAGTCGGCGCGACCAATACCGCCGAAGTTTGGACCGCTTACAATAGCCTCTACAATACGATTCGCACCGTGGATACGAACCACATCATCATCATGGAGGGAACATTCATCAATTGGGACTGGAGTATGCTGCCGGACCCATCCACGTACGGCTGGACCAACGTCGTCTATTCAATGCACGAATACCAATATGGCGGCGACGTCGCCCAGGTCGAAGGCGGTTCAGATGGCCAGGTGGATGATTTTGCAAATCATGTTTCCTGGAATGTGCCGGATTACGTCGGCGAGTGGAATGACATGGGCCTGGGCGCAGACTGTTATCAGTATTCAATCAACGACTACAATACTTCGGGAATCAGTTGGACCATGTGGGCGTACAAGGCCACCCATGGACTGGTTCCGGATGGCTGGGGCTGGTACGACCCAACCAATTGGCCGGCCACCCCAAACGTTTCCACCGATTCCGCTGCGACCATCACCAACGACTGGCAACTGTGGAAAACGACCAATTGCTTTAGCCAGAATGCGGCAGTGGGGCTTTAATTAATACGGAATCCGGAATGGGGAATTGCGGTCCTGTCACGCGTGTGTCTCACGGTTCCAGTCAGGTTCAAAGAATTCACAGTTAAAAACTTTGCTTTGACAAATTCCCTAACCGATTCGATTTTTACAGCCAAGGAGCGTGAAAATGCACATCGGAAAATATATCGGATCGATCCTGCTGATTGCCATGCTGGCGGGGTGCGTGAGTTATCCATTCGACAAGAGCCTGCGCGACCAGGCCAGGCCGTTTTCTATGACCCAGGTGCAAGCCAATCCCAAAACGACGCGCGGCGCAACGGTCATCTGGGGAGGCAGAATCATTAGAACAATCAACGGCACCAATGGCGGCCAGATTTATGTGCTCCAATTGCCGCTAAACCGCAATGAACGGCCGATAAATGATGATACCGCCGCCGGCGGGCGTTTTATTGCCACCAGCCCCGAATTTCTCGACCCAGCGGCGTACCCGCCCGGACGTCTGATCACTGTGGCCGGACAGCTGGACGGCGTGCGAGACCAATATTTGGATAATATCCTTTACGCGTACCCCGTGGTGCTCATTAGACAGTCTCACCGTTGGACAAGCCGACAAGGAGACGACTATTATTACACTGTTTATCCAGGATGGTATTGGGGTTCTAATCCGCTGTGGTGGGACGGCGGCGTAGGCTGGTATTATCCCGAAGGTTACGGCGGAAACCGCAGCCCGAATCACGGAGGGGGATCCCGCAGCGGTGGGGAGCCACGTTGACAAATTTAAAATGGAAAAGAGAAAAAAGAGAAAAAAGCCCATTGAAACGCGGTTGATTTTTCGATCGTCCCAACGTTCGCGGCAAGTCTACTGGCGCAACGCTTTTACAATTGTAATTTCGGACTGCCCGGCCAGATAAAGTTCTTCAGCGCAAACAACTCCAACCCGAAGGGAACATACCCGCCATATCCGGGCAAAGGCATTTTAAAGACGTGCAGAACATCGGCGCCGGGTGTGTGATAAACCCATTGGGGCCACGACCATTCATTCCACATTTCCCAAAACAACCCGCAAATCAACGCGCCCAGTGATAGTGAGAGGACCGGACGCCAGTCTCCGTCCTTGAGCCATTGCAAAAGATGCGGGCGGCGGATCCATGAGTTCATGGGTTCCAGGATTAAGACCAGTGAAATCCAGACGAATGGATAAAAAAATCGCGGCCAGAACAGGGTCAAAGCCAGCATGACCGCCCCGGCCAGGCACATGAACACATTCACGCGCAGGGTGTCGGGAACGCGCGCACACGGGCGCAACGATTTTACCCAGCGCGTGGTACGTACCCATTCCGCCGTTTCAAAAACCGCCGGCATTACCGTCGAAAAGCACAGGGTGCAAAGGGCATTATATTGCAAGGGTGTGAAGCCGCCGGAGCCGAGGTATTCCCAGTTCGCGGTCCGGCTATTGATAATCTCAAACAGCCACCAGGCTGGCGCCGACAGCAAGAACAGCAGTGCGAACCCGCGCCGCGATCTCGACCATAGCGACGATCCTGATTGCCGATAAACCAATGCATCCACAACGAGGATATATCCCAGCCAAAGCGGAAAAAAGAGGTAGGCTGTGCGTTGACCGGGCAATGTCCAATTGAGCGGCCAACAGATGGCGACCAGCAGGAGCCCGAACCGTCCGTGCGCTGCAAACCCCGGCAATCGTTGTGCGCGGTCCATTGTTCGAATATAGGTTGAAACGTTGAAGCACTAAAACGTTAAAACGTGGAATCGCTGGAACGGGAGCAGGCCGGTTAACGCTTGCTACTTCTGAAAGACACTGACGCGGGCGGGAGGGAGATTGAACCAGACAATTTTGGTGGCGCGGAGACGGAAGCTGGAGGCGCCGCGCGGGCGAAGTCGGTGAATACGGTAGGTAAACTGGACCCATTTGCCGTGCGGTTCGAGTGCGGCGCGAATTTTATCGGCGAGCCGTTCGGCGTCTGCAGACGGAAAATTCAGCAGCGGCAGGCTGGAAATGACAGCGCCTACTTTGTCAATTGGTTCGCGCCGGCGACGGAGAAGGTCGTCCAGTTTCCAGGCGTCGCCGGTGATGATTTGAGCGCGGGGGAATTTTTCCCTCAGCACGCGGGTCATGTTGGAATTCTGTTCGATGGCGACGAGACGTTCCTGGCGCAAACCGTTGCGGAGCAATGCCTCAGTCACGACACCCGTGCCCGGTCCCAGTTCCAGCACGTAGCTTTCCGGGTCCGAAGGCAGCCATTTCGCCATCGCATCGGCCAGGTTTCTGGAGCTGGGGGCGACGGCCCCCATGCCTTGCGGATTGGCGAGCCATTCCTGCAGGAACAAGGCCGTGTCAGTCAGCGACGTCAAAAACCTTTTTGCCAGTGTAGCCATAAGAAACTCCGTTGGGTATTAAAACATCTGCATGCTACGCCAAAGACCAGGAGCGTGCCACGAAAATTTTCAAATTTTTTACATTCATTTAACATTTAATAATAAAAGTCGCGGGTCATTTTTTGAGCCGGGCGTACTATTGGCTGACGTAATTCTGCTGTTTAAGCCAATATAAACAATCGTTTGCCCATGGGTGTGGATGGGCGAACGGCGCCTTATCAGCAAGCGCCATGCCGTGGCGGCCATGTTGGTAGATGTGCAAATCAAAGGGAACGCCCTGTTTTCGCAATGCTTCAGCGAACATCATTGAGTTTTCCATAGGCACGGTTTTGTCCTCGTAGGTACACCAGATGAAACAGGGTGGCGTGTCTTTTTGGACATGCAATTCGCTGGATACCTCATCGACAAGCTTCGGCGAGGGATTCGGCCCCAGCAAATTTGCCTTGGAACCGGCGTGCGTCAGAGGTCCCATGGTGATGACGGGGTAACACAATATGCCAAGGTCAGGCCGCGAATTTTCCCGTTCAACCGGATCAGCGGAATTGGCATCGCCGGAATCGAAATAAGTCAACGCCATCGAAGTTAAATGCCCCCCTGCGGACGAGCCCATGATGCCCACGCGATGCGTATCGATGCCGTAGTCTGTGGCATGCGCGCGCACCCAGCGTATCGCGCGTTCGACGTCCAGGAATTCCACGGGATAATGGTAACCATGTGAACCGAGCCGGGATTTCAGCACGAAGCACGTCAGGCCGTGTTGATTAAGCCACAGGGCATAATCCCTGCCTTCGCGAGGCGAAAGCGAAACGTAACCGCCGCCCGGACAAATGACCATGGCCGCGCCTGTGGCGTTCGTTGCGGGCAGGAACGGCGTGATGGTTGGGACATCGTTTGAGGATGTTCCCAGGGCCCCCGGCGCACCGCCTGGCCAAAGCGGTATCTCGCTCTGCACTTGAGCATGAGAGAGGGCAAGAGACCACAACAGGAATATCGACGCCAGGAATGATTTCATATCCGGCCATTTTCGGCGGAGAGGGCGACCGGCGACAAGGAAAATGGATCGTTGATTCGTCAAAAGGTTGAACCGTTGAAACAGCTCCTGATTCGCTCAATGGTTGGACGGAGCGAATAAAAACGGCTGGAGGTTCACCGTGAATCGGATTCAGGCGCGACCCATCGACTACACGTTTCGACGTTTCAACAGATCACGCCTTCGCCAGAGTAGCGCCCGGCTTGGCCTGAAGGGCGTTTTTGGCGACGGTGATTAATTGCGAGAAACCGGCGGTATCCCGCGCAGCGATGTCGGCCAGAACCTTCCTGTCGAGTTCACACTTGGCGGCCTTGAGGCCCTCCATGAAACGACTATAGGTCAGGCCGGCGGCACGGACAGCGGCGTTGATGCGGATTTGCCAAAGGTAACGAAATTCGCGTTTGCGACGGCGGCGGTCCCGATAGGCGTATTGGCGGCCGTGGTCCACGGCGTCGGAGGCATAACGATAGAGCTTGCCGCGTTTAAGGCGAAAGCCTTTGGCGGCCCGAATCATTCGTGTTCGGCGTTTGCGTGAAGCGGGAGAATTAGTGACGCGCATGGTGCAGTGAGAAGGTTAAACGTTAAAGTGTTGAAGCGGTGGAATCAGCTTGTGAACGGAAGATTCTGGGTGATCCGATAGAGGTCCGTGGGATGGACGTTGGCAACCTTGCCCAGGCGGCGGCGGCGATGGGCGTTTTTGCTTTGAGCCAGGTGGCGCCGACCGGCGCGAAAGCGTAACGCCTTGCCGGTGGCGGTGATTTTGAACCGCTTGGCCACGGCTTTTTTTGTTTTAATGCCTTTGGGACGTCTCATAAATTATTCAAAAGAGCGTTTATTATACGCCCGGAGTGATTGCAATCAAGGGGAAATACGAAAAAATTTGGGATATTATGGCCCGGATGGCATCTATGGGTCCCACGGGTCCCATTGCTGTTTCATGGCGTTTTGAAGGCGCCGATAATCCGGCATTTCGTTTGGGCCGACTTGCTGGCTATAATCGCCCGAAAAAACCTTCGGGACTGCCCAACGCCAATGTTCGACATGACCGTCAACGAACGAAAGATTGCCGCCCTGGTTATGACGGCTGGAGGGCAAATCCCACCAGACGTTCTGTTGATAATCAGCCGAGCCGGCGGGAGGGTTGCCAAATTCGGCATCCAGAATGGCTCCGGAATCTTCGTCAATGAATACAAAGATTGAAGTGGGATCAGGCTGCCGGATTTCCGTCATCTTGTCCCAATTCGGAATAGTAAACCATAGGTTTGTATCAAACCACGGATCGCCGTTGACCGATTGGCTCATATTGTAGCTCCGCCAGCGCAGTTGGCTCAAAGGCTGGCCATCCGGTGTTTCCAGTGTGGAAAAGTCCGACGGACAATGGTAAATGCCGATCTGATTGTTGTATTGATATAAAAGCCCGTTGATTATGGCGGACGGATTGATTTCCGTGCGTGCGTCCGTATCAGGGAGCCAGGAGACGCCCTGGATATTCCCTACCGAAACGTTGGTTCCCGGGTCAATGAACGCCACCGAGTTGTTCGGCGCCAAAACGTCATTATTGTCCTGATAATAGAGATGCCAGCAAATTTGAAGCTGCCGCAAATTATTCAGGCAGGCGACATTTCGCCCCGATTCTTTGGCTTTGTTTAGAACTGGAAGGAGGATTGCCGCGATAATGGCAATGATGGCAATGACCACGAGCAGTTCGATCAGGGTAAAACCAGCCCGCGCGGAAATGACTTTTTCGCCTTGAGAAACTGCGCGGCGCTTGTACATACGGACCTCGACGCTGACTGTGATAGTCATTGTATTTGAAGCCGGCGGCCAAGTCAATGTTATAGAGAAGCAAAAGGAGCGCAGACAGCCACCTTTGTCTGCAAAAACGGTCTGGATTTCGGCGAATTCCGGCACCGATGAGTGGGAAGATGTTCTTAGACCGGGACGCCATGGAACGCAGCTCGCATCCTCTGCCCCTTCGAAAGCGGCGGCGCGCTTCGCTTGCCGTCGTACTCCAGGACGGAAGCGCGAATTCAACGAATTCTTAAGTGTTTCTGAATCCGCTGGTACGGAATCCACCCTTCGGCTAAAACAATCGGTATGGGTGCATTTTTTGACTCAATCCATGCCAGAACCGAGGATATCGCTGCCGTTCAAAAGACCCTGGAGCAGGTGACGATGCGATGCGATGCGAAATTTCTGCTGGGCCCGGCGCTAAACGGATGGATCAGTATTTTGCCGGGTGGTTCTGGTCCGGACGAATCTCTTTCCCAGGAAATTGCTAAAACTTTGGCTTGCGACGTATTTCATCTGGCGGTTCATGATGATGATGTTTTCATGTATTTTTTTTTCCGAGGTGGAAAACTGGTCGATCAATATAATTCCTGTCCCGACTACTTTGACGGGGCTACCGATGCGGAAATTGAGAAAAGCCAGGGCTGCCCGGAACTTTTTCAAGACCTTCTGCCTGATCCGGCATCTCTGAAAAAGCTTAAAGAATTGCTAGCGGCGGATAGATTTACTTTCGAAGCCCAGCGGATGTCGGAATTCTCCGAACTGTTCGGCCTTTCCAACGCCGCGACGTCTTATGATTACGCCCGGTCGGGAGACGACGATCAAATTGAAGGCTGGGAGAAATTCGTCCATCTCGAATATCAGCCGCGGTCCGCAGAGGACTACAACAAGCGCGGAGAAGCCAGATTGACGAAGAAAGACCTGGAAAACGCGCTGGCTGATTTCGAAAAAGCGCTTGAACTCGATCCGAATTTTGCGGCCGCCCGGGAGAATTGCAGCCGAGTGGAGCTGGCCCGGAATGAGCAGAATACCTGGATGTCAGACGCGTACAATCGCGCCGGCCTTGAGCGTCGGGACGTTGGAGAGTTGGACGAAGCTTTGTTATATTTCGACAAAGCGCTTTTGGTCAACCCGAATAATGCTTCGGCATACAGCAATCGCGGTCTGACCAGGAAAGAAAAGGGCAATCGAGACGGCGCTCTGGCTGACCTCAATAAAGCAATTGAGCTGGATCGCGGATTGAGTGCAGCCTACCTCAATCGCGCCGGCGTTAATCGAGACAATGGCAACTTCCACGACGCTCTGGCCGACTACGACAAGGCCATTGAGTTAAAACCAGATTCAGCAAGAGCGTATAATAAGCGCGGCAAGTTAAAGTGGAAAAAAGGCGATGCGGACGGCGCCCTGGCTGATTTTAATAAATCGATTGAGCTAAACCCAAAATTGAGCGCGGCGTATGTGAATCGCGGCGACGTGAAGCGAGACGGTGGCAACGTGGATGAAGCGCTGGCCGACTACAACAGGGCCATTGAGTTAGAACCGGATTCGGCCACGGCCCATAATAATCGAGGCGAGTTGAAGCGAAAGATGGACGATGTTGACGGCGCGTTGGCTGATTATAACCGGGCGCTCGAGCTTAAGCCGAACACGGCCGCCTATTATAGCAATCGCAGCCTGGCCAAACTCAGGAAGCGTGATTTAGAGGGCGCAATGGCTGATTCCAACCGAGCGATTGAGCTTAAGCCCGACTTGGCCATTCCATACAACAATCGCGGAATGATCAAGCAAGTCAAAGGAGATTTAGACGGCGCACTGACTGACTACGAACGGGCGATCCGTTTAAATCCGAACGCGGAAGCATTCCGGATGAATCGGGACAAACTGCTGCAAATCAAAAAAGGCGATGGATGACCAGGAACTTTTTAGAATGGGCAGTCAAGAAAAACGCCGGCCCGCCCTTTTTCATTTTATTCCGGCGAGCCGTTCCTTCCAGATTTTGTAAAGTTCCACGGTGGCACGTACGTCACGCAGGCAATATTCAGCAATGTCACGGAATTTGCCTTCGGCCATGAGATTGCTCACGTCCATGCCGGTGACGCCGTGGCTCTTGGGAGATTCGATACCGAAGGCTTTGCAGTAAAAATCAAGGTTGAAACGCCGCGCCGCGCCGTCGCGACCGCTGACGCTGTAAAAGGTCAATTGTTCAGCCAGGTCGCAGTGCGGCTCCGTCGCGTAGCGATAGCCGAGCCAGTTTTTTTTGGATATGGGCACGTTTAAAATGGCCGACCGCAAGTAAACGAAAGGGACGTCAAAGCCGCGGCCATTGAACGTGACCACCAGGTCAAATTTCCTGGCGGCCTCCCAGAAATGCGTCAGCAACTCGGATTCATCGGCGCAGGGAATAAATTTCACCGGCGCTACGTCGTCCGATTCCTCCTGGAAATCGTCGGCGAGAAAGAGAGATTGGCCGCGTCCTGTCTCAGCGTTGAGCATGGCGATGCAAACGATCTGTGCCGTGAAGGGCCACAGGTTGCACATCTGGCGCAACTCGGCCCGGCGGGCTTCGCGGCCGGTTTCATCGGCGATTTTTTCGCAGTCGCGAAAGAGATATTCCTTCTGCGTCTCATCGAAATTGTCCAGGGGCAGCGCGGAAGTTTCGATATCAAAAATAAGAGTGGCCACGGGGGAATTAACTACCAAGATGTTCGGTTCTCCAAGCTAAATTTTTAGAAACGCGCGGCTGCGCGGAAATGGCATTTCGCGGACGAGGACGGGAAGGAGAACGAAAAGGCAGGACGGCCCTGTATCCGATGTCCATTCTTCATCATCAATCAGCCATCTTCGCTTACGATGGGGGATTGCCGCGCTGGCAGATTGAAGATAGAGTTCAGCATGGAAACGAGCCGCACGCCCGAATCTGCGAGCGATAAATTGTGCCGGGAATTGGAGGAATTGCTGGGGCAGGCACGCAATCTCGAGCCATTGACACGCGCGCCGGCGACGCTCCCGCGGGTTCAGGAACCCGTGCCGGTCGCCGTGCCCTTGCACGAATCCATTTTGCCCGGATCGGTTCTCATCAGCCTATTTCGCAATCCTAAAACCGGGCGCACCGTCTCATTTAAGCGCGAAGAACTGGCGCAACTGGACGACATGACGGCGGATTATCTTCTCAAATATTATGAGTCGCAATCGGTTCTGACTTCTGAAGATGCCGCGCGGCTGCGCAACTGCATTGAGGCCTTTTCGCGCCGGCTCTATTTGTTGTCCCGGCGGAGCGAATGGCGGGCGGGAGCGTTCGCGTGGAAGGGCGTTCAGGAACAAACGGTCCTGCGCAGTTTGTTGCAGCTGCACCTTCTGGTTAAATGCCTGGAAATTCTAACGCCGCCGCTGCTGACCGTTAAACAGATCAGCGGCGAGGAATTTGACTTGATTGATGATGTTCGCGGATTTGTGCGATTAACGGCTTTAGTGCTGTGGGAGCGCCTGGCTGCGCCCGGCGTGGATGAACAAGCCTATGGCGTTCTCGCGGCATGCCTGTCGGCTCTGGCTGACAAGGAAGATGACGCGGTGGGATTGATTGACTCCGGCTATGCCGCTTCCAGAGGCGAACCTATTGCTTTTGAAAAGTGGTTTGAGAAAAGCGGCCGTGCCGCCATGGAAAAGGTCGAAACTCTGCTGCTGCCGGCAGAAAAACGCGGTGTGGACGAAATTTTCAAACTTTTCTGCGCGCATGCCCTGGACCTGCAATTGCAACCGGTGACGGTGGAATTTGTCCGGCAAACGCTCCAAACACTCGCGGCGGCGCTCGCGGCGATCGGTGGAGAAGTGTCCGATGCCTGCCGCAGGCGCATGGCGGTTGTATCGGCGCAACTCACGGACATCTCCCGCCAGTACGCCGTGGATTTTGCTGCGCGCTCGGCCGATCCCGGCGTGAGTGAGGAAGACCTGAACGCCATCCTCAAGGAACTGGACACGCTGGTCGGGCTTCAGCCGGTGAAAGATGAGGTGCATCGTTCGACGAATTTCGCGCGGATGCAAATCCTGCGACGGCAACAGGGATTGCCCGCGGTGGCGGCGGGTTTACATAGCGTCTATTTTGGCAATCCCGGCACCGGGAAAACGACAGTGGCGCGCCTCATGGGCCGGATTTACAAATCGCTGGGCCTCCTCCGGCGAGGGCACGTGGTGGAATGCGACCGCGGGAGGCTGGTGGCCGAATACGTCGGACAAACGGCGGTCCGCACGCATGCAATGGTTGATTCGGCATTGGACGGAATCTTGTTCATCGATGAAGCGTATTCCCTGGCGGGAGGCGGTGAACAGGACTTTGGAAACGAAGCCATCGATACGCTGCTGAAGCGGATGGAGGATGATCGTGACCGGCTGATCGTCATCGTCGCGGGCTATAACGAGCCCATGAGAAAATTTATCGGCTCCAATCCGGGCCTGGAATCGCGCTTCACGAATTATTTGAACTTTCCGGACTACGCCCCGGACGAGTTGCTCGAAATTTTTCATCGGATGGCGGCGCAAAGCGGGCTGGTTTGCGCGCCGGAAACCGAAAAGCAGGTCCTGGCCATTTGCCGAAGCCTGCGCCAGGCGCGTACTGAACAGTTCGGCAACGCGCGAGAAATGCGAAACCTGTTTGAAGCGGCTGTGCGCAACCAAAGCACGCGCCTGGTCAACAGCGGCAAGTCAGACCGCGACGCGCTCACCCTGCTGTTGCCGGACGATTTGCCGGAAAATTTCAAACCGGGAATGTCATTGGCAGCCTGTTGAAAAACAATGGATATTGCTGTTTCGCCGGGGATGTGAATAACCGGCCAACAATAAAAATAAGTTTTCCTTCGTTGCGACAGACCGGGTGTTCAAAATGACAGACAAATATGGCTACTGAAGAACGAGTGCTCTGTTTCGAGCGAACTCTATTTGAAAAGATCGGGGTGTTTCAAGGCCTGAGCCTGGAGGTTGAGAAATACCTGCCCATTGTTACCGCGCAATCCAACGTGCTCTACCGGAGCCGCAGCGAGGCCGAGCAGGACCGGCGTTACAAGCAGCTGATTCCTTACGCTCTCATTATCCACGGCGACAGGATATTGCGCTACCGGCGCGGCAAGGGCGGGCAGGAAACCCGGCTGCACGGGTTGTATTCGGTCGGCGTAGGCGGCCATATCTCCGAGGAAGACAAAGGTCTATTCACAACCGGGCCAGGCTACCATGAAGCCATGCGCCGGGAATTAATGGAGGAAGTGGCCATTGACGTTACCAAAGAAATGGCCGTCGCCGTCATCAACGATGACAGCACCGATGTGGGTTACGTCCATTTAGGCGTCGTCCACGTCGTTTATGTGGCCGATGACGCGATCGCCAATGGGCGCGACGGTATCGTAGGCGCGGAATTCGTTTCCCTGAGCGAGGCAGCAAAGAATCCGGACGCCTATGAATCGTGGTCCCGTTTCTGCGTGGAAAATCTCGAGGCGCTTCTGGCAAAGGCCGCGGCCATAGCGCCAGAACGGGCGCTGGCTTAACAGATCGGAGATAGAAGACGGATTCAGTCGCGCCTATCGTTCATGCGTCAGCTTAAAGATCAGCAAAAATAGAAGAATAAAAGTGGCCCAGATCAGGACCATGCGAACGTACGGTAATCGGCCGAGTTGGGTGAGCGTGGTGAGCGGGCCGAGATCGAATGGACGTGGCGTCATTTTTGAGAGCTGAAAATCCGGGCCGGCACGAAGGTAGCCTTCGCGCATGGCGCTGACAAATTCGTCCGGCCAGGGCCCGGGGCGGAGAAATTGGTCCTGCCATTTGCCTGGCATGTCGGCCAACAGGAGAGCAAGCCGTCCACGCGTCGAGAGTGTCCGGTCGCGTTGTTCGGGCGGAATTTGAAGCACATCCGCAAACCATTCATTGACCAGTCGTTCCATTTCTTCGACCGCCAACTCCGTGGCGGACCGATCCGGCTCCAAAACGGCGCGATTCATGGCACGATCGAGCACTCGCAGGACAGATTGGCCGAGCAACGTCTTGTTGCGAACCCTGAGAGCGTAAAAATAATTTTCCACCTTCGCGTAGGCAGCATTCCATTCGTCAAGCGAACGGCCGGCCAGAATAGTGGCGTCCGGAGGCAGTGGATCCGAGATTGGGTTTAGTGGCATGAAATCTATTTGCCATGGCACTAAGGCCGGGTCCATTGATAAATCCAGGTTTCGCTGACCGGCTTTTTGTTTTGTTGCAGCGTGCAGCGAAGGTTCACCGGAGTACTATTGGTCGGGGGCTGCATTTTTAGGACAGCGCGCCACCGTTTCTCAAACGGATTCCAAACTACCTGATTAGCCACGATTGCCGCATTGGTGGTGCAATTGACGATAGCGACCGGTGGATTTGTCGGCGCGATTTTGAGCAGATCCGGCCCAGCAAAATCAATCATGATCTCACGATCATCAGATCCTTTGGACAATCCGACGCGCGTCGCCACCACTTTGTCCGGCGGTGAAAATCTCCTGTCGGTTTCGCGGGTCCAATAGAGCGTATAGCTGAAGCGCCAGGGCTGAAGCGGCGCAGGCACGGTTTTGGGGCTCCAAAAAGCGCCGATATTGTCCCAATCTTCCGTCGGACCATTTAGTTCCAACAGGTGCAGATTGCCGTCTGTCCAATTTGTGCCGCGAGGTTCGACCCAGACACTCGGCTCGTCCTGATGGTCCGTAAACAGGTCCTGATAAGCGGTGAAGTCGCGTTCGCGCTGCATCAGGCCAAAACCGCGAAAATTCGACGCGGCGAAAACCTGATGTCGCAGGTCCCTGGGATTATCCAACGGCTCCCACAAACGCTCTCCGCTTGCCAGCTCCATCATGAAGCCATCGGAATCGTGAACCTCAGACCGGTAATCGTTCGGTTTATATTCGGTGGTTTTACCAAACCAATAGCTGCTCGTGAGCGCCGCCATACCCACGGTTTTGATCGGCGGGGTATTAATGCCGTTCTGGAGGATCAGGTTTGGTTGACGAAAATAAAGAACTACGTCCATGTCGACGATCGTTGTTTCGCCCGGACGGATGTTAAATTCGTAGGCGCCGGCGCAACTTTTGGAATCCAGGATGCCGTAGAGTATCAGGTTCGTGGCGTTTTTTTGCGGTTTGCCCAGCCACCAATCGGTGAAAACGGGAAATTCCTCGCCCCGGTCCGTTTCTCCGGAGTTCAGGGCCAGTCCCCGCGCCGAGATGCCATAGCTCTGGCCCTTGCCGAGCACGCGAAAATAGCTGGCGCCCGCGAAAACAGCCAAATCATCGAACACGTTCGTTTTATTCAACTGATACACTATCTTAAATCCACCATAACCAACATTGCGCGGGACCTGATTCTTTATTTTCAAATTCCCGTAGTCGAAGTAGTCCTGCATGAACGGAATCGGCTGTTCGTATCCTGGAGTAAATTCATTGACGTGGACCGGTTCGTTGTAAATGTAGCCGGGATGAAAAAATTCAATGCGAAATGGCAAATCATCTTCTGTCCAGAGGGCCTTGCCGGGAATAAACCGGATTTCGCGGTATTTGTCGTAATCCAGGTTGGTCGCGTTCAAGACGCCCGGCAGGGTAAGGTCAGGCGCGTGGTAAGCCTGTTGCGCGCGCGCCAGTGCGAGTTTGGCCACATAATCCAGGTTGACGACGACCGCCTCCGGCGCGGCCGCCGCGGCGAACGCGAGGGCGATGGCGAAAATTGAGATTAAACAGCCTCGGCACATTCCGTAACAAGAGAGCGCAAATCCGGAAAAATTCAATCAAAAACTGATAAACCTTTGACTATCAAAGGTTTGAAACCGTCTAGTTGTTTGGGTCCACGATATGAATATCGATTCCCGGGGCGTGATGCATGAAGAAATCGAGGACATTGGGCCGGTTGAACTGCCACCATTTGCGCTCGCTGGTGCCAATCACGACAAGGTTGACGTCGTTTTTGCGGCAGTAGTCCAGCAACGCCTGGCAGACATTCTCACTTTCCAAAACGGTCACGCTGCCGCCCAATTCCGTCGCAAGCTGGACGTTCTGCATGAATTTGCGCTGCACATCCGACGGGATGCGGTTGGGATCTTCGTTCTTGCGGCGGACGTAAACGGCCATCCACTCACGATTGAGTTTGCCAGCCAGCCGCGACGCGGCGCGGAGCAGCCGGGCCGTTGACTCGGGATTGGTGCTGAAAAAAACGGCAATTTTTTCGCTGACATCGGTTGGCGACTTGCTGCCGATGCGGGGACGGCGGTCGAGCGCGGCGGCTGTTTCGCGCAAAGCCAGCTCTCGCAGTGTATTCAAATTGTTCTCAGTAAAGAAATTTTCCAGCGCCGCCGTGGCACGATCGGCCGGATAGATTTTCCCGCTCTTCATTCGCTCCCGCAGTTCCTCGGCGGTCAAATCAATATTCACGATCTGGTCCGCTTCCAGGACGAATCGGTCCGGCACACGCTCGCGCACATCCACGCCCGTCGCCCGCAGGACGGTGTCGTGCAGACTTTCCATGTGCTGGATGTTCATGGCGGTGATGACGTTGATCCCAGCCAGGAGCAAATCGTGGACTTCCAGGAAACGCTTGGGGTACTGCGACCCGGCGACATTTGTATACGGCAGTTCGTCAATGATGCAAACGGTAGGATAACGTTTGAAGATCGCCTCGACGTCCAAGGTTTCGACAATGGTATTAGCGTGGGGAGTTTTTTTTCGCGGAAGGATCTCGAGCCCATCGAGCAACTCCTCGGTTTCCTTGCGTCCGTGCGTTTCAACCCAACCGATGACGACATCGACTCCGGCTTTTTTCAGGCGATGCGCTTCTTCGAGCATGGCGAAGGTCTTGCCCACACCGGCAGCATGGCCGAGATAGATTTTGAGTTTGCCCAGACGGCTCTTTTCGATGAGCCGCAGGAAATCCTCCGGCTTTAATCGCTCGACCGGCATTTGGACTTGTTCAGCCACGAGTTAAGGAAAAACGAAAAGAGAACGAGGAAAAAGGAAAAAGTGGCACTGGCAGCCTCCTGACAGGACCGGGACTTCTTATTTCTTGTTTTTGCCCAGGTCGGCCATCTGTTGCCTTTTCAACACAAACCGCGCCAGTTCATCGTAATCGCTACGGAATTTGGGATTGTCAGAGAACGCCAGGCGGTATAGCGCTCCCCCGCCCTCATACCATCCCATGGCCGCGCCATCACGGACGCCATTACGGGTAAAGGCGTCCAAATAGGCGTGAAATCGCGGCTCATAGACGGACGGATCGGTGATCATGCGCGGGTCAAATTCCATTTCCAACCCCATTCCGTGGGCGCGGGCGAAATCGCAGGCATTTTGAAGGCGCGCGGGCGACAGGCCGGGATGAAAGAAAAAATTCGGCTGCAGCCATGCCTCATCGAATCCGAACGATTTCCATTCGCCCAACGGCGTGTTGACGTGGTAACTGGGAATCCAAAAGAATTCCTTTCCGCGCGCATGGATGTCCTGGGCCAATTCGGGAAAGATGTCCCTGGTGCTGGATGATTCCTCGGCGACCCAATAGAAGCCGGCCAAGTCCAATTCTTTTGGCCCGAGGTCTTTCCACCGTTGCAAAGCCATGTCCAGATACCAGGTGCATGCGGCGAGACGGTCGGCTTTATTGTGAAAATCGAGAGCACGACCATCCAACGTTCCCCAATCGGTCTGGTCCGGCTCAGGCACCGGCAGTGTAAGAATAACCTGGCGACGGCGGAGAGGTTCGCCGATACGCGCAGCCGCTGCTTCGACTGTCTTTTCAAGATTTGGAACGCCATCGTTATCCGCAAAATTGCGCTGCAACAGCCACGCCCATTGGTCTTTGTTCGCGTGCTTGAGGCTGGAATACTGCTCGTAGGTGTGGCCGCGGCCGTCCTGAAATTCGATGAAGAGAAAACCATCGAAGAGCCATTGCTCTTTGCCCGTTTGCCGGTCCTGATAAGTGACGTAGGGACCGAAGCGGCTGACGGTCCAGCGCGGGCGCTGGACGCCGCCCTGGTATACGAGTATCAGGTCCGTGGGTTTTGACGGGTCCGATTGTGAGAGCGGGAAATAGTCGGCGCGCAAGGCCATCGTTGGAAAGAGAACCGCCAGGCAGAAAAGAATTCGTCGTTTCATATTTCAGAACCCATACCTATTGCACACATGGAAAGCCAAAAAGATGTCCTTCCATATCCAAATCGCAAAGCAAAAAACGAAATCGCAAATGGATTTCCTTTTTTCTTATTTCTTTTAATTTGTGCGTTTGATGTCAAACGCCTTGATTTTGCTCACCGCCCTGCTTCCTCTCGCCAATCCATTTTGTGGCACCACTCATGACGGCGGATTGTATCCCGGAGCGACTGCGCCATTTGGAATGATCCAATGGAGTCCGGATTCGGGAAAACACCCGACGCTCGCCGGCTATAATTATCGCGACACATCCATAGATAGCTTCAGCGTTGATCATTTGAGTGGCGGCGGTTCGGGGTACGGCGGCAATTTCGGTTTTATGCCGGTTCCGGCCGACGGCCTGACTGTCGCGCCAGCGAATCACTTCGCTTTCAATACTCCGTTTTCGCATGAGCATGAAAATGCCCGACCGGGTTTCTACAGCGTCACGCTCGATAATGGCATCGGCGTGGAATTGACGGCCGCTGTCCGCAGCGGCTTTGGGCGCTTCACCTATCCATCGAATTCGCCCGAAACTCTGGTTATCAACGCGGGCAGTAACATCAATGGGACTTCGGACTCGTCAGTGAAAATCGACCCAGGGTCGCATTCCATCAGTGGCTCAGCTACTGGCGGGCGTTTTCTCGGCCATCCCAATTCGTGCACGCTTTATTTCTATGCGGTGTTTGATCGCCCTTTCGCCCGTTATGGCGCATGGAGCGGAAGCAAATTGTCGAACGGAAAAGCAAAGGCGAGTGGAAAAACATCCGGCGCGTATGTTGTCTTTGACCGGTCTCAAGGCCGGACCGTCCTTGCCAGGGTTGGAATTTCTTATGTGAGCGTTGCCAATGCCCGGGCGAATGTCGAAAGCGAAAGCCCGGACGCAGCACTTTCTTCAAATGATTTTGATCGTGCGGTCCGGGCGGCGGGCGATGTTTGGAATTCCTGGCTGAATCGAATTCAAATCAGTGGCGGCACGACAGCGGACCAAAAAACATTTTATTCAATGTTCTATCACCTGCTGCTCGCGCCAACGATTTGCTCGGATGCGAATGGCGAGTATCGCGGTTACGATGGCCGGGTTCACACGCTGCCACGGGGCCATGCCCAATACGGTTACTTTTCCGGCTGGGACATTTACCGCAGCGATTGCCAGTTTTTGGCGATGATCGCGCCGGATGAAACGAGCGACATGGCACAATCGCTTTTGCGCGATTATCAACAGGGCGGCGCATTTCCGCGCTGGGGCCTGGTTGTGCAGGACAGCGGCGTAATGGATGGAGACCCAGCCGCGCCAATTATCGGGGGCTTCTACGCCTTTGGCGCGACAAACTTTGACGTTCACGCAGCCCTTGCCGGTCTTGTCAACGCAGCGACCAACCCGGCGGTCATAGCTCCGCGAACGCATATATTCGAGCGCGATGCGCTCGCCGATTACCTGCGCCTCGGTTACGTGCCCGAAGATCAGCACGGTATCTGGCATGGATACGGCAATGTGTCTATGACGCTTGAATATGACTCCGCCGATTTTGCCATTTCGCGACTGGCCGCGTCCCTGGGCGATAACGCCGACAGCACGGCCTTATTGCAACATGCCCAAAATTGGCGGCACCTGTTCAATCTCAAAACGGGCTACTTTCAGATGCGCCGGCGCGACGGTTCCTGGGCGCCCGGATTCACGAACAACGTTCTCGAATACGACGGCAACCGAGCTTATCAGGAAGGCACGGCGTCACAATATATCTGGATGGTTCCGTTCAATCTGAATGGGCTTGCAGACGCGCTCGGCGGCCCCGATGCCGCGTCTGCGCAACTCGATACCTTCTTCACTGAGCTCAATGCCGGCGACAATTCCGCCTATGCTTATATGGGTAATGAGCCGTGCGTGGAAACGCCGTGGATCTATTGTTTCCTCGGCCAACCATGGAAGACGGAGGACGTAGTCCGGCGGGTGTTAACGCAACTATACTCGTTCAAACCGGACGGCTATCCGGGCAACGATGACCTCGGCGAGATGTCGTCCTGGTATTTATGGGGAGCCTTGGGCATGTATCCGGAACTTCCGGGTTCGGATGTTCTTGTGCTTGGGAGCCCATTGTTTCCAAAAGCCGTCCTGCACCTGAAAGAGGGGGATGTGACGATTGAGGGTGTCGGCGCTGCAGGTGATTCTCCTTACGTTCAAAGCCTGAGCGTGAATGGCCGGCCATGGACCAAGCCGTGGATTCGATTCTCGGATATTTCCCATGGTGGACATTTGATTTACAAGCTTGGCCCGAGACCAAACAAGAATTGGGGAACTGCGCGAGAGGCTGCGCCACCTTCATACCGATGAAAATCTGTATGAGAATCCACGATTGAAACGATGTGCTTTACCGGATTAATGGATTGTGGATACGACTCTCCATGAATCGCGTTCGGCTGGGCGCATGCGAATCGTTCCGCCCGCTTTACGGGCGGTGACGGCGCAGCGCGCCGTCCCTACCACCTTCGGTTCATGGACTGGATGCGCGATTTGGGAATCGTTGAGGCTCTCTCCATGATTTGATATGAGATGAAGTTTTAGCCCGTTACAGACGTTACATTGTTGATTTACAATTGGTTAAGGTGTTACACACCCCGTTACAAATTGTTGCGGACCCGTTACATTGTTGAGCACCAATAAGTTAAGGCGTTACATTAACGTTACCGTTGCGGCTGCAGGGATGAAGTGTGCGTCCTAGCCAACCTGAAGGTCGGCCCTACCCCAATTTGCGAGAAACCATTAGCGGTCGCTGTCCCGTTCCCGGCTTTTGGGATCGCCAAAACCGACGAGCACGAAGGCCCAGACGGAAATTAGAATGAACACAAGACCGAACGGAGAGCTGTTTTTTTCAGCGATTGAAGCAGCCGGATTTGTGACGCACAACCATCCATCCAGAATGATCAGGCTGAGATATGCCAAAGCAATACAGACGCCTTTGATGCGCAAATTCTCAGGGTTCCCGGTCGCGACGATCAGGAATATCGCGGGCAGAACGATGTATAAAAATAAAGTGCCGGCGTTCATTTTTTTGGCACAGATGCAGAAAAAGCGGACGTTTTGTCCACGCATTTCTTACAGGGCTGTGTGACCTAACTTAGCGTATTTGCCAAACTTGTCAACGGATCAAGCGGGTTCGAAGCCGATTACGTGCCAATTTGAAAAATAAATGGCGGGAGTGGCGGGGCTCGAACCCGTAACCTCTGCCGTGACAGGGCAGCGCTCTAACCAATTGAGCTACACCCCCGCGAAGGGGAAACTCAACATAAAAAATTCTTCCTCTCTGGTCAAGTGCCATTTGGCGCGTGATTTGTTGAAACGTTGAATCGTTGAATCGTTTTTCGGTCCCGAGGGTGGATGACGGATTGATGGGTTATTGAATGGGTTTCCCGCCGTCCCTTCAGGACGGTTTGAATTATGGGCGGTTTCCAGACACTCGCGTGTCTGGCTACTATCCGGTTGTGCCTCCGGCACGAGCGGATTGCACCGCGGCCACCATATCGGGTGGAATATACGCGTTGGAACATCTGACCTCGCTCGTTTGCGCCGCTAGACGCGGCGCGGACAGCGCAGCCCGCCCGTCCCTGCCTGAAACGATTCGTCTCGTAAATCGTGAATCGTAAATCGTAAATTCTTCCGGATGTTTCGCGTCATTTTTCATTTGGACATGGACGCTTTTTACGCTTCGGTGGAGCAGCGGGACAATCCGGCCTTGCGCGGCAGGCCGGTCATCGTGGGCGCGCCCCCGACGCAACGCGGCGTCGTATGCGCCGCCAGCTATGAGGCGCGCAAATTCGGCGTGCGCTCGGCCATGCCCAGCGCGACCGCCGGACGGCTCTGTCCCAATGGCGTTTTCGTCCGCCCGCGCATGGACCATTATCGCGAGGAATCCCGCCATATTATGCGCATCATGACCCGGCCGGGCGTTACGGTGGAACAAATGTCCATCGATGAAGCCTATTTGGACGTGTCCGGCTTATGCCAGGATGCCGATGCGGAT
Source organism: uncultured Verrucomicrobiae bacterium (assembly GCA_963845665.1). Taxonomy (GTDB): domain Bacteria; phylum Verrucomicrobiota; class Verrucomicrobiia; order Limisphaerales; family UBA11358; genus UBA11358. The sequence goes on along the minus strand of CAWJTA010000002.1, from coordinate 2,222,677 downwards.
ACTTCCCTTGCCGCGTCCCTGCCATTGGCCCGGGAATTGAAACAGCGCATCCGCGACGAGCGCCAATTGAGCGCCACCATTGGGGTCGCCTCCAATAAGCTGCTCGCCAAAATCGCGAGCGATCACAAGAAGCCTGATGGACTGACTCTGATTTCCGAAAAAGAAAAAGTAGAATTTCTGCGGCCCCTGCCTGTCCGCGCGCTCTATGGCGTTGGCAAAGTCACCGAACAGGTCCTGCATCAGGCCGGCGTGCAAACCATCGGAAATCTCCAGGATTATCGGGGCGATTTGCGGGCTCTGGTCGGTTCGTTTGCGGGTCAATTAAAACAATTCGCCCTGGGCGAAGATGACCGTTCGCTGGAACAGGGCGACGAAATTAAAAGCATCAGCGGTGAGGAAACGTTTCTGTCGGATACAGACGACCGAAAAATCCTGCGGGCCTGCTTGAAGGAACAGGCGGCCGATATTTCAAATCGCCTGAAGCGCCGCAAATTGGGCGCCCACACCGTCCAAGTAAAAATCCGCTACGGCGATTTCACAACCCTGACCCGCCAAATCACGGTGGAAGAACCGTTGACCGAACCGCAGGACATTTACCGCCTGGGTTGTTTTCTACTTGGGCGCGAGAAACTGGTTTCACGACCGTTGCGGCTGCTGGGGTTGGGTGTGAGTACGTTGAGGGAGCCCGAGGCCAGGCAGTTGGATTTGCGATTTTAGATTTACGATTCGGAAAGAATTGATGTGTTGAGACGGTTTTGGTTGACCGTTCATAGCTCGAGAAACGGTATGGAGATGGCCGCAACTCAGATTCGCGCTATCGCGCGGCTTCGCAAAGTGCGGCTGGGTCTTCGGGCCGATATACCCAGGGCAGCGCTCAAAGACTCGCTCGCCCTGGGCTATTAGCTGTCGCCCTTCTCAGGGCTTTCAGTTTGCGGCTTCGCCGACAATTTGGCTGACGGCAATTCAATCGCAAATCGCAAATCAAAAATTAGTTCACGCGGGCGTTGCGTGCGATGATTGTTTTCTTGGGTCTGTGGCGGAGATGACGGCGCTGACGGATTTTTGGTTGAAGCCTTTGAAGCCGCCGTGGCGCTGGAGGTTTTCCAGGTGACTGCCGATGGCGCCTTCGCGAATGAATTTATCGCGCTGCTCGGGCGTGATGAGACCGGCAGACGCCAGGTGTTCGACGCGTTCGGGATTCACCGGCCAGCGGTCGCCCTCGGTGAAGGCCTGGCGCAGAAATTCGAAATCCGAAAACGGTTTCATCAGATTCAGCCCGTTTGATTGCAACTGATCGCGCAGGGATGCGAAATCGAAACGCGCTTCGAGATGGTGCATTCCGGCCTGGAGAAAACTTTCGCCGTGCAAACCAGTCCAAAGTCCCACGGTGCCCAGCCGAGGCGCGGGCGGGAGCTTTTTCACTGAAAAATCAATGCTGGTTTCCTCGGGCATCAGGTCCACGTCGGCAAAAACCACGACGCCGGTAACAGGCTGTTCGGAGATTTGCGCACCCCAGCCGGCCTCAGCGCCGGCGTAATAGCGCTCGCGCTTTTGAAATCCCAGCGTCGTCAAAAACCGGATTAAATCGGCAAAATGGGCGCGCGAACAACGGAACGTGTGATGATCATGGTTGCCCCAGCCAAGGCCGAGGGTGTCCTGGCGGAATTTTTGGAATCGGGCGGCGCGATTGCGGCGTTCCCACCAGGCGCGCTCAGCCTCGAAAAACAACTGGCAGGCGACGTCGCGGCCCACGAGTTTAATTGCCTTGCCCAGGCTTTTCTTTGCCACGCCAAAACCTTCCGCATCCGTTTTCAGCATGCCGCGGCCGAGTGCTGAAAAGTTCGGCGGCTTTGAGAATCGCCTCAATTTCGCCTTTCTTTAATTTTGCGGGCACAAAGCCGCGATACGCCCGGCGCTCGACGGCCTCGAGTTGCGCTCCGTTTTCCACCGAGATCACAACGCGACGATAGCGCGAGCGGGGTTCGCCTTCCGGTTCGGCGCTCAAATTATTTGCTGCGATAAAATCGGCCACAAATTCCGGCTTGATGGCGACGACGCCGGGATTTGCCTTGCCCCGGCGCAACAACACGCGCGGCAATGTGGCATGCGGATGTTCCAAAACCACTTCGCCACGAGGCGTCTCGACCTTTTTATCGTGGACGAAACCGGCTTTGACCAGCGCTGTCTCGTCGTCGGGGGACAGAACGAGATGGTCCACCCATTCGAAAAAGTCGGTGCCGGTTTCATCGCGCATGCGCGCGGCCAGCCGGCGGGCAACAGAATTATTCGCGAGAAATTCGTCCAGGCGGGTGCGGATGAATTTTTCGCCCTCGTAGGCGAGGGGCCAATCGAAGTTTTTGGGCATGCTCATATTTACGATTTACGATATACGATTTACGGTATTTGATCTACCTGTCAAGCGCAGCACCACCGGCCAGGACTGACAAATGGAACATCGCCCTTCTTATTTTGTCTCGGCGATGGCAGCGCCACTTTTAAATGGGGCAAAGGAATTCACAACAAGCGTAGTCGGACGTCCTTTCGCACAACGTTCCGCCCGGTATACGGGCGGTGACGGCGCAGCGCGCCGTCCCTACCATCGGCCGGCTCAGCCAAATTGAATGCCCTGGGCGAGGGGCAGTTCCTTGCCAAAATTCACCGTGGCCGTCTGGCGGCGCATATAGATCTTCCATGAATCGCTGCCGCTTTCGCGTCCGCCGCCGGTTTCTTTCTCGCCGCCGAACGCGCCGCCGATTTCCGCGCCGCTGGTGCCGATGTTGACGTTGGCGATGCCGCAATCGCTGCCGCGCGCGGATAAAAATTGCTCCGCTTCGCGCATGTCATTCGTGAAAATGGCCGAGCTCAAACCCTGCGGCACGCCATTTTGAATGGCAATTGCATCGTCAAATTCTTTGTAGCGGATGATATAAAGGATAGGCGCGAACGTTTCTTCGCTGACGATGCTCATGCCGGCCTTTGCGGAAACCAGGCAGGGACGCACATAACATCCGCCCGGATATTCCGGGCCGGACAAGGTTTCGCCGCCGAACAAAATTTTTCCGCCTTGAGCGCGGACTTTTTCGAGGGCGTCCTGCATATCCGTGACAGCCTGGGTATTGATGAGCGGGCCCATGAGGGTCGTGCCCAGCGCCGGGTTCCCCACTGGCACCTGGCCATAGGCGCGCGCCAGGCGCTGGACGATTTCGTCGTGGATGGATTCATGGACGATGAGACGGCGCGTGGTGGTGCAGCGCTGGCCGGCCGTGCCGACCGCGCCAAAGAGAATTGCGCGCATCGCCAGATCCAGGTCCGCCGAGGGCCCGACGATGATGGCGTTGTTGCCGCCGAGTTCGAGAATCGTGCGGCCAAAACGTCTTCCGACGGCTTCGGCCACGCGCGCCCCATTTTGCACGAGCCGGTGGCGGAAATGAGCGGGACCCGTTTGTCGTTCACCAAACGTTCGCCGACGGTCTGGCCATCGCCAATCACGAGCGAGAAAATGGCCGGGTCGACGCCGTTGGCGCGGCAAACTTTTTCGGCGATTTTGATAGCGGCGATGGCGCAAAGCGGCGTTTGGCTGGACGGTTTCCAGAGAGTCGAATCACCGCAAACGGCAGCCAGCGCGCTGTTCCACGCCCAGACTGCGACGGGAAAATTGAACGCGGTGATGACCCCGACAACGCCAAGCGGATGCCATTGCTCCATCATGCGATGGTTCGGGCGCTCGGAAGCGATGGTCAGCCCGTAAAGCTGGCGAGAGAGGCCGACGGCAAAATCGCAGATGTCGATCATCTCCTGCACTTCGCCCTGCCCTTCGGCGATGATTTTGCCGGCTTCAAGCGTAACGAGCATGCCCAAATCCTTTTTGGCGTCACGCAAGGCGTTGCCAAGCTGGCGAATGATTTCGCCGCGTTTGGGCGCTGGGACCGTCTGCCATTTTTCGAACGCGGCAGCGGCACGCGCGGCGGCGCTTTCGTACTCTTCAGTCGTGGCTGTGCGGATTTGTGCCAGCAAGGCACCGTCGTTGGGTGAAAAGCTTTCCAGCACCCGGCCTGACCCGCGCCATTCGCCATCGAAGACACCCTCAACGACCGGTCCGATGCCGAGCGATCTCAGGAGCGACACGGCAGCGTTGTTTTTCGTGGACGCCGTCGCACCGGACGCCGGCCGGCGTGGTTTGTTGCGGCCGTTTAAGGGAAGGCGGGGTGTTTTGGGTAATGTTTTCATCTTCGTCGAAATTTTAAATTAATGCATTTAGTAAAACAGCCGGCCCATCCGCCGTTCTTAAATCGTGCCGAAGGCACAACCGGAAAGTAGCCAGACACGGCGTGTCTGGAAATGACCAAAAATCTGGTCCCGTCCTGTAGGGACGGTTGGAATTTTCCGTTGTCCCTTCAGGACAAAAATTCTTACTTACTTACTTAACCAGACACTCCGTGTCTGGCTACTTTCCATTGTCGCTCCGCGACCACAAATATTCCGCGCGCTATACGCGCGGTGACGGCGGTGGTAGCGCCACTTGCGAAAAGCGCCGTCCCTACGTTAGCTTCGCACATTGCTCGTCGATGATGCGCAGGGATGATTCGATGATATCGTCTTTGACATCGAGAACGGGGCGGAGGCGAATGGAACGGTCGCCGCAACGGATGACCAGCAGGCCCAGTTCATAGCAGCCCTTCCAGAACGCATCGCGTCGCGCGGTATCCGGCAGATTAAAGGCCAGCATCAGGCCGCGCCCGCGCGCGGCTGTGAGCGCGGGATGTTTGCGCGATAACGCGAGCAAGCCGTCCAAAAAGTCCTGCCCTTTGTCACGCGCGTTGGCCACCAGTTTCTCCTCTTCGATGATGCGGAGGTAATGCGTCGAGCGGACGTAATCGGTAAAATTGCCGCCCCAGGTCGAACTGATGCGGCCGGGCAGGCGGAAGCAGTTGTCCTTGACTTCATCCAGGCGCGGCCCGGCCATGACGCCGCAGACCTGCGCCTTTTTTCCGAACACCAGCAAATCCGGCAACACACCCGAGTGCTTGCAGCACCAGTTTTTGCCGGTAATGCCCATGCCGCATTGCACTTCGTCAAAAATCAACAGCACGTCGTTTTCATCGCACATCCGGCGCAGCAACTGGAACAATTCGGCCGAAAATGGTTGTCGCCGCCCTCGCCCTGGATGGGTTCGATGATGATGGCGGCGATGTCCGCCGCCTTTTGCGCCAGCACGTCGCGGATTTGTTTTTCGGCGAGCTTCTCCTTTTCCACCACGTCGGCAATCCGTTCGTTTTCCGGCAGGGAAAAGTTGAGCATGGGCGTGCTGATGCGCGGCCAGGGAAATTTGGCGAAATAAGCGGTCTTTTTCGGGTCGGTATTGGTCAGGCTCAGCGTGTAGCCGGAACGTCCGTGAAACGCGCCCTGGAAATGGATGATTTCCGTGCCGCGTTCGCCCCGGCCGGCGGCGAGGTTTTTGCGGACTTTCCAATCCATGGCCGCCTTGAGCGCGTTTTCAACCGCCAGCGCGCCGCCTTCGATGAAGAAATAACGCTCCAGCGGTGTCAGGCCCACGACGCGGGCGAAGGTTTCGATGAATGTGGCGTATTGGACCGTATAAACGTCCGCATTGGCCACTTTGATTTTGGCCGCCGCGAGCAGATCGGCCTCGCACTTCCGGGCGATTGAAATACGGATGATTGAAACCGATGGGCTGGGAAGCGTAAAAGCCGTATAGGTCGATGTACTCGCGCCCCGTCGCGGCATCCATGAAACGTGATCCCCGGCTCTGTTGAATGTCGAAAACGAGTTTGAATCCATCCACCAGGATATGATGCTGAAGCGATTCTACGACGCCTGAGGGGAGAAGCGAAGGCGCCGCATCGCCACGCGATTTTTTTCCCGAAGCGCGGGCCGGTGTTTCCAAAGTCAGCATAAGATAATGAGAAACCCAAGAGTTGGAGAATTAATTTTAATCGAGATGAATGATACTGATCGAATTCCGAGGCCAAAGGGGCTCACTGCCCCGGGGTTGGATTTGGACCCGCGCAATGAGTCGTAAACCAATACCAATCCTGGGCCAAAGTCCCCAATTGAACCTTCGCCGGCGACGCTGATATTGTGGCTCCTTGCGGAATCACCGGAATTTGCAGCGTAGTAATTGTTCCCGAATTTGGGTTGCTATTCCCGGTGCCCTTAAGCCATCTGTGCACTTCCGCATGGCCATCGGCGAAATCCATTCCACAACCCCATCTGTGTATGGACCCGGGAACGTCTGGAAACGTCCCGCTCTTGCTATCTATCTGCATATAACCGTCATATACACCATTTCCCAACAACGAATTGGGATGTTCTTCCAAAAAAACAATAACATCGGATGGACCCGGCGAACTCCTAATGTCAGTGACTTTGACGTAGGCCAAGGCGGTTGGGTTTTCGGCAAGTGTGCCATGCCCGGAAGCGAGGGAGCCTTTGCAATAAGCATTGCCAACCTGCCCTTGCATTGAATAGTCACGTATCCTGACTCCATTCTGCGAAGGCCACTCGTCCGCCGGGCAACGATACACTGCCAGTTGCCCGCTCATATAAGGCGTCAGAATCGTGTTGGCATAAACGGCGATATTCGTGTTTCCTTTGTCAGTAGTCCAATTCATTTCCGCCCCAGCTGTCAGGGCGTTGGGGCACCAGGATTGATAGGGCAAATAGCCATAGGGCGAGTTCGGCAGCATGTAATCCTGATTGTCCGTGGAATATAGGACCGAACCGACCGCCAGTTCCTTTGTATTGTTGATGCATTGGGCCTGAAGCGAACGGGCCTTGGCCGCGGCCAGGACCGGCATCAGAATAGCCGCCAAAATTGCTATGATGGCAATCACCACCAGCAATTCAATCAGGGTGAAGGCGCGCGGCGATAATTCGGAAAAAAACCGACGTTTCCTTTTGGTTTTCACTTGTCCCAACAAATAGTCCCCAAACATTGCTGCGCTAGTTTTCATACCTTGTCATTAATCTTTCTCAAACTGCGCCGGACACCTGCTCGTCACAGGCACCCGGCAAACAATATCACATTTTCATCGCTTCTACAATAGTCCCATTACATCTGTTGAATTCGGTAGAAGTGGTTCCCGGTACTGGTGGGCACGGAAGCCTGGAAGACTCCGTTCGACTGCGTGACCGTCGCGCCAGAAACGGCGCTATACGGCCCGTTGACCGCAGTCGCACCCAACACCTTAAATGATGACGTCGTCACGGTGTCGTCGGGCGTCGTGAACTTGAACGTGAATTGGCTCATCGCGCTGCTAACGCTCGTGATGGCAGGCGGCGTCAGCGCCACAACCCGGAGATTGGAAAAATAGACTGCTGTGTCAGCGCTTTCATTTCCGAAGTATGGGTCTTCGTACCCGAGCATCAACATGCCGTTCGTGAAGGACGAAACGTTTGTATAGACGAAGATGGGGGTCTTATCAATGCACATCGTTACGATGCCGTTCAGTTGCTTGACCTCGACGTCGGACCAGGCGTTTGGGTTGGAGCCGACGAGTGACGGTGGACCGTTCGCCACCAAACCAGGACCGCCCTCAGCCCATCCTCCCTGATTTGGAGGAACCTCCGCGCTGGAATAAGCCGTAAACACATTTGTCTTGAACTCGGTTGCGAATGCTGACGACGACGCCACGGCAACGTTCGTCCAACCGGTGTTTGGCAGAGGGCCAAAGCCGGTAAACTCCAGGTATTGTGCCGTATTATATAGGTCTCCACCGTTGTCGGAGACAAAGTACCAAACACCGTCGGCCACGAAGTTCGTTTGAGTGTCGCCAAGAGCAAAGAGATTACCGGCAAACCAATTTGTGGCGGCGCCGCTGGTGTCGATGCCATACACGGGGCCTTCCTCAGCATCATACGGTATAGTGTCGCTATATGGATACACCGTGGGATAATATTCCAGGGTAGTGGAATCACCTTGAAGGATGTTCATATTGAATCGAACGGCGTAGTTGCCGCTAAATAGCTGGTTTGTAAAGTAAGCATTTACCGCCGTCATCGGATTGTCGCTTATGTCTCCCGGCGTTCCGGCTTTGTTCACGGTTATCATCAGCGCGTTTGTAGCACCGTTGGGCGGAGCGGGAATGGGATAAGACGGCGTATTGTATAGATTCATGCCGAATTGCACAGTCGTATTCGGAGAGAGGTTATCCAAATTTCCGTTGGCTGCGTTAATTCCCCAGTTCGTCGCGTCCAGTGCATTGGTCAGCGGATCGAAGAATAACACGTGAGCCGCGGGCGACGCGCTGTCGACAATCGTCATCGTCGCCGTGGTCGTGGTCACCGTGTATCCCGAACCGGCGCTGAGACCGATGACCGCCGTTTTGTTGCCGGTATAAGGCAGATTGGGATTGTGAGTCGGGATTTGTCCGCCCACGAGCGGATAAATGTAGGTGGTGTGCGTCAGGTCGCCGGAATTGAATGTGACCGTGGTCGGAGGCGTGTAATCCGTGCCTTCCACTGCTGTGCCCGAAACCGAGAATGTGACCGTTTGACTCGTATTAGTGTCGCCCAATCGCGTAATCACCATGCTGCAGTAGTCGTTTGAAAATGCATTATACATGTTGGTCAGGCCCGCAGCGGCCTCCAATTCAGGCGTGGCCGTATTCATGATGCTGATCGTGGCCGAATTGTTGCCCACGTTATAATTCATCGAGGATGAAACGTTCAGGGTCAGGTAAGTCGTCAACCGCGGAGTCGTATCGCTCACCGTATAAACTGTGATATTGGTCACGGTTTGACCCGCCGCGAAGACGACGCTCGCGGACGAACCAACCTTGTAAATGGTGCTGGGAGCGGTTCCACCATAGGTGAAATTCGCTGTCAAAGGCGCACCGGGGTTGCCTCCGGATCGGACAAGCGTAAACACGGTGTTTGTCGGATTTCCATGGGTATTGGGCTCCGAAATGACCGTGGCGTTCGTTGCGTAAACACTGACCGACGGGGTCAGCGTTACTCCGACAAAATTGGTGACGCCATTGGCATTGCCGTAGGTCGTATAAGTGGCGCTCTGCCCCAGTGTCCAGGTCGTCAGGCCATAATCCGAAGCGCTGAGGACATACATATTATCCGCCCCATCCCATGCTATCTCGTCGCCGCCATCGCTGGTTAACGTGCCGGTGTTATTATAAAATCTGACGGGAGCAATGGTGGAAATTGTCGAGACATTTGGGATGCCGTTGGTCAGCAGGCAAAGTGTAATATGATTGTCCGTCGCAACGGTGGCCAGATATTTGCCATCCGGCGATACAGAGACGCTGGTGGGACTGTATTTGGCGTTGCCGCCGCTGGCTTCAGTGTAGAAATAATCTGAACTTCCTGAGTTATATCGCGAATTCCAAAGCTGATTGATAAAGGTCCTGTCATATACTTGTACAAACGCATAATCGCCCGAACCAATTCCGTATCGATACTCTCCGGAATAAAGGTAGCCATTGGCACCGATCTGCAAACTCGGAAAGAAGTAGTAACCGGGCCCACTGGGGTTTTCCGGCAAATTGATAGCGACCTGGGGGCCTGTCAGATCGGGAACGTTTTGCCAGCCGTTTGGGGACGAAGCCGCCAGCGCTGACAGCGTGATATTGGAATAGATCTCGACTTTGTTCGTGTACAGATCCCCGTCAACCGTCAGCAGGGTCGCGCCATTGGTGATATTGCCCAGCAGCACCGGCGGCCCCACCTCAGCGCCGTGCACGCCTTGAGCTATTCCATTCACGTCGCCGATCGGCCCGAGAAGCAGTTGGTTTGTCGTCAGGTTCGGATCCACGAGCCAAACGCCGGCGTTGTTTTCGGAATAATCTCCGACCACCAAATCATCGTTCGCTGCCAGGGAGATTTTATCGGGGCTCGAATAAGGCGAGCCTATAACCCACGCCACACCGGCTGTGGAACCCCCGGCACCGGCCGTGCTAAACGAACCGTCAGCGTTCATATCGTAAAATTGTGGCTGCCCGGCGTTGACACCGCCTCTGGAGACATAAATCCGGCCGAAATAGGGAGAGATTGGGTTTGCGTTCACGGCAAGACCGCGCGGATCGCCAAAACCCTGAAGGACATAGTTTCCGGAATACACGCTTGTGTTGGTGGCTTGAATGTAATTTGGTATGAGACTCGGGGTACCGGTTCCAAGCTTGGTGACTGCAATCGCGTAGCTCGAGTGGCCAGTCAGACTGAAACTATACGGTTTCGAAAGCAAATTTGTGCCTATCACATTGGTGCCGGCATTGACATCCAGGAAAACGTTGTTTGTCGTTCCATCTTCAAACGTAACAGTCGCGCTAGCGCCATTTTCGTTGAGATAAAACGTAATCGTTCCGTTATTATTTGTGACACACGACGCGTAAGGCGCCGCCTTAACCATTTGGGCGGTTAAAACGAATAATACAATGGCCCCACAAGACAATAGCCAACGGCAATGATTTTTCATCGGGAGAATGAATCCTTCCTAATCTACTTCTGTTAAGTTGTTGTAAGAACTGCCTTCCCGCGGTATGGCACCGCGGAAAAAGATATTTAATTGTAAAAACTCACTTTTGGCAATTAAAAAATAAAGTCTCAAAAATGTTTTAGATATTCTTATAGCTCGTTTGAACTTTCTAAAAGAGAGGCCCGCCGCTGCCGCGCGTTGGCGCGGCGGGCCTTGTTTGCTATAACGTTTGCTGAATCTGATAGAACTCGATGGCTCCGCTGGTGGGTACAGTGGCCTGGAAAGCCCCGCTGCCCAACTGGATGATCGTCGCTCCCGCTACTGGCGTGTACGGGCCCTGGACCGAATGAGAGGCCACGACCTGGAACGACGACGGAGTCACCTCGCCATCCGTGCTGGTGAAGTCGAACACATACGTCGCGGTGTGGGCGTTTAACGTGGTCTCGCTGATCAACGGCGGACTCAACCGCACGACGCGGAGATTGGAATAATACACGGCGGCATCGCCACCGCCGATTGAACTATAAGGATCTTCGTAACCCAACATGACATAGCCATTGGTAAAGCTCGTCGTGTTGGTAAAGGAACCGATGACTATTTTATCAATTGAAACGGTCACAATATTGTTGTATTGCTTCATTTCGACGTCAGACCACGAGCTATCGTTGTCCCCATTGTCTGGCGATCCATTTGCCGCCAGACCCGGTTCGCCCGAACTGGTGAAGACCGAAGATTTGAAGTTATTCGGAAGCGGGCCGTCAGCGGCGAGGGGCGGAAGCTCAAATCCTGCGTTTGGTAGTTTGCCGCCGTTGCCAGTAAGAACAATATAATCCGATGGCCCGTTGTCAAACGCGCCCACATCGCCGTCAACGCTGACCCAGCACCAGATACCATCGCTGGCCCACGCTTCGTTGTTTTGGGCTCCCCAACCGCTGAGGACGGTGCTGCCAGCCCACCAGTTGGTGGAATGTCCAGTGTGATTAAAGCCGAAGAGAGCGCCTTCAGTTGTGTACAGGCCAAGAGCACCCTCTACCAGATTCATATTGAAGCGAACTGCATAGTTGCCACTAAAAAGGGAATTTGTAAGGAATAGATTGACGGCGGCCGCGGCACCCTGGCCCTCTAAAGGCTGGCTGCCCTGGCTATTGTATTCGCTATAGAGCTTATTCACCGTCAAACGCAGGGAATTGGTAGCACCACCAGGAGGGAATGGTATGGGGCTGCCCGGGCCCTGTCCCGTTAGATAGATTGGGTCCAATGGGTCGTCGTAGAGGTCGTATGCAAAAACGACACTGCTATCAATGGCATTGGTCTGCATGTTAACGTTCGCATCCGTTTCTTCCCAATTGTTTGAATCCGTCACGGAAGTCAAGGGATCGGAATACAGATACGATGCCGTGGGATTGGCATTATCAATAAGAGTGAGAATCGCCTTATTGGTGGAACCCGAAAACCCCGAGCCACTGGCGACGCTGGCAACAATGAATTTGTCGCCGGTATAAGGAATATTCGTGCTGTTAACGGGAAGCTGACCGGCAACGAGAGGGTAAATTATGTTAGTTTCCGTCACGTCACCGGGGTTGAACGTAACTGACGTCGGTGGAGTGAAGTCGGTTCCTTCAATCGCCGATCCGGAGAAATTAAAACTGCTGCCGCTGACCGTGATGGTACCGGCGCCTGTATTGGTATCGCCCCACCGGGTAATGATCATACCGCAGTAGTCATTTGAGAACGCTTTATACATGCTGGGAATACCGACTGAAGCAAACATTTCGTCAGGCGCGGTATTGACGATTGTAATGGAGGCCGTTCCAGGGAGGGACAGGTTATAACCCGGACCCGGTCCAGCAGTGATCGTCACAGACGTTGGTGGCCTCGCGATAGAATCGTTCACCGCCTTGATTGTAATATTTGTCGAAGCCTCGCCAGGAACGAGAACGACGCTGCTGCCCGTAGAACCAGCCGTGAAGGAAGCGGGGTACTGGCTTGTGCCCAATGCCGATCCACCATAGCTGATGGGAACGGTCAAGGTCCCGGTCAAATTGCCGGTTCGCACGATGCTAAACGAGCTGGTTGTAGGATTGCCGTAGCTATTTGCCTGGGAAATCAGCGAGTTGGTGGTCGTCACGCTGATAGTCGTCGGTAAGGGAACAAGATTAAACGAGCCGTTGGTACCCGTGACGTCGTTGTATGTGGTGCACGTGGCCGTAGTGCCCAGGGAAAAAACACGAACCCGATCGTTGCCACCGCTGGTCACATATACATTGTCCGCTGCGTCGAACGCGATGCCCCTGGCGGTTCCGCCCCCAACCGCCGCGTTTGTCGCCAATGTTGAGAAATCCGGAATACCATTGGTCAACAGTGCCAATTCGACATTGCCCGTTCCGCCGTTGATGCATGCCACGTACTTATCGTCAGGCGAAACCGCAACACCGTAAGTAGCCGAAAGCGGATCAACCCCGTTGCCGGCTGTGGTCGAATCCCACAAATAAGTGAACCCGTCACTGGCAAAAACATAGAGGCTGGTATTCCCACTGCCCGTGGCGGCGGATCTATCCACAGAGGCGAAAAACTTCCCATCCGGGGCGATATACAGGTCTCCCAGAATCCCGTCAACGGTGTCAATAGAAGGTTCCGCGATCGCGTTGGTCTCTGGCGGAGTCACGCAAGGCAGCGCGCCCCCGACATCGTAACCATAAATGTAGGTATAAACCCCATTCGACGAATAGCCCCAGAAATTCCCAAACAGCGCCAAATTCCCGGCAGCCAATGTCCCAGTCACGCATGGCGTGCTAATGCACCCGCCGAAATAATTCGGGTTATTTGTCCAAGCCAGGACCGGAGTGGCGCCGCTGATATTCGGGTCAGCCATCCACACGCTCGCACTTCCATGCGTTCCCGTATATTGCCCGGTAGCATCGCCAATGTATACCTCGCCGTCTGACCCCACGAAAACCTTGTATGGCGAGTACGTCGTGCTGCTTCCAAACACCATCCCGTTTGTCAATCCATTGGTCCCGTTCACCAGCGCCAGCGCATACGTAGTGTCGGCATTGAGAACATAGATGCCCTTGCTGACCAGTTGCGAAGGAGCTGGAGTGCCGATCCCCGGACTTGAATTGACCACGTAAACGCGCCCAAAATAACTGTTGCCAGGGTCTCGATTGACCGCGATGCCGCGCGGCCCGAAGAAACTGTTATTCGTGGCATCCACGCTGATCTGGTGCCAAATGCCGCTGCCAATTTTGCTGACGACAATCGCGTAGTTGGTGTGCACACCCAGTGCGAAAGAATTGGCGCCGGAGGACAAAGCGCCTAAATCGTTCGTGAACGCGCCGTCGTCAAAAATGACCTTCACATCATCGGCGCTTTCCCCCAGGTAAAACTGAACATTGCCCGCGACGTTGGTTACCTCGCAAGCATAGGGCACGGCCTTAACCACAGCCGCGCTTAAACCAAAAAAAGCAACGACCGCACAAGACAATAGTAAACGACAATAATTCTTCATTTGAACAAGCTTCCCTTCCAGTAGTAGTTGTAGTAAGAACTGCCTTCCAACAGCATAGCGCCGCTGAAAAGACTATTTAAGGACGAAACCCGCACTGTGGCAATAAAAAAAGGACTTAGCGTCAAGATTAAAGCCACGCTTACAAAGCGCCGCACGACCATTAGACAAGCTCATTTTTCCAAGTCGATTCTGCTGTTTTTCTGACAGTGTGACTGGTTTTTGCCATGTCTTTAACGCAAATTTCGCCAACGGGTCTAAATCTGTACACCACAGCAGCATGCGCAGGAGACGAAGAGGAGTCTTTGACTAATCGTGTGAGCCATCGAGTATCCGAATCGGAAAAATTAGAGCCGATTAATATCGGCTGCTACGACCTCATATTATTCCGGCAAGCCGGACCACTGTATCGAATCGTAGGCCGCCCTGCTGATGGCAGTGGATGATTTATACGTGCTGCCACCTTGCGTCTTCAAAGGGACACTTGGGTCAAAGATCCCCCAGAATTGTCCCCAGGTAAGTCTGCTCGGATAAGAAGGCGCAGCATGGCAGTCCACATAGAGAACGTTGACGCGGTTATCGTGTTTGGCATAGGCCGTTTGAAGGCGGCAGTTAAATTCGCCAGGACCGGTCGACGCGTACGACGAGCCCGATTCGCCAGCCCAAATCGTGTCGAGCCAGCACGCGTCGGCGTCGCCGTTGACCTGGGAAGGGTCATTTGATCCGCTGACATCAGAAATGGCAACGGTTTCCGCAGGATGTCGGCAATTGGCCGCTTTAAATTTCTGAATGTTTCCGGTCATGTCGCCGGTATTAGTATCAGGCCCGCCAAAAACACCAATTTCGTTAAACCCATACGAGAGAAATCCAGTAACACTCGGGTCCTGGCCGCCCTGGACCTTGCCTGAAACAACATAAGAATGACCGCGCTGCCGCTTGGCGCATACCCAGACATCGTCATTTTTGGCGTAGGGAGCGAGCAAGGGCGCGATGGTATTTGGTGTTTTGTTGTCGCTCCGGAACCATTCGCCGCCGCATGGAATGCCGTATTTATTTGGATAAGGGCCCGTCGTCCACCACGGAGTGACCTGGGGAAAATAATCCTGGCTTTCGTCGCAATAGGTCTCGATAGCAATGCCGATTTGCCTGGTATTGTTCAGGCAGGACACCGCGAGGGCGGTCTCTTTGCTTTTTGACAGAACGGGAAACATCAACATCGCCAGAATTGCGATGATGGCTATGACAACCAATAACTCAATTAAGGTAAACGCTGGTGCGCGGGATTGTGTTTCAGGTTTACACCAAAAGTTATTGCAGCAGGCATGTCTGCAGGTTTTCAAGTCCACCCTCAAAGGATAGAAAGTAACACTCCGAACTATTAGCGCAAGCTTTTTCTCCTCTGTAGCAGCGTCGCGTGAGCGCGCTCTAATTAAATACGACCGCGCTCGCCAGTTCAAATCGGCAAAATCAGAGCCGATTCACATCGGCTGCTACGCATCTCGTTTCAGTAGCAGCGTCGCGTCAGCGCGCTCTAACTAGTCTGATGGCCATTGAACGACCAAATCCAAAAAATCAGAGCGAATTCACATTCGCTGCTACAAGCCTCATTTCCGTAGCAGCGTCGCGTGAGCGCGCTCTAACTAGTCCGATGGCCATTGAACGACCAAATCCAAAAAATCAGAGCGAATTCACATTCACTGCTACAAGCCTCATTTCCGTAGCAGCGTCGCGTGAGCGCGCTCTGGCTAAATTGGACCGCACTCGAACGCCCAAAACGGAAAAATTTGAGCGAATTCACATTCGCTGCTACGTTACGTCCACTTTTCCGTAGCAGCGTCGCGTGAGCGCGCTCTGGCTAAATTGGACCGCGCTCGAACGCCCAAACCAAAAAGTCAGAGCGAACGCATGTTCGCTGCTACGTCTGGTAACGGGGCGGCAACTTCCGTTGACCAGCCTCCGGCGAGCGTGAGGCTAAATACAATTTCCAAAATAACGGCCAAAATTTTTCTTCCAACGGATTGATCGCCGGATAGCCCGGAACAATCGCCCCACAATATGGCCAACGTTCCGCCTCCCGAATGAGGCCCGCACGAATTGGGTTGGCTAGAATGTAAGAGCAAACCTTCGCGAACGCATCGCGCTCGCGTTCTTCCACCCGCAGCACATGATCATAAGACTGATGCTGGAAACGATGGGGTTGCAATGCCCGTCCCACGTGTTCTCGCAAAAATTTCATTCCATTTCTCTGATCGGAGTCGAGTTGCAGTCCCATCCAAAGCAAATGAATGTGGTCCGGCATTAGACAGTACGTCGGACAGAACAAATCCTCGCGGGCCGAGGCATGAAGCATTACTTCCCGAAATTGCGCGTGAAATTCTTCATTAAGCCAACCAACCTTGCGCATAGCGATGGGCATCGTCCAATGGACGACGGCATTGCCCTGGTAAAATTCTCGCCCAAGACGTGGAAGGTAGAAAGCACGGTTAAGCCCTTTGCCGGAATAGAAATCAGGGGTTGGCTCTGAATCCATAAGAAAAAGAATAGCCGGACCGAGAGTGGCCGCAAGCGAAAGTCAGAGGCGATTAGTCATCTCCGTAGCAGCGCCGCGTGAGCGCGCTCTGGCTAAATTGGACCGCGCTCGGACGGCCATACCGGAAAAATTAGAGCGAATTCACATTCGCTGCTACGTTACGTCCACTTTTCCGTAGCAGCGTCGCGTGAGCGCGCTCTGGCTAAATTGGACCGCGATCAAACGTCCAAAACGGAAAAATTTGAGCGAATTCACATTCGCTGCTACAAGCCTCATTTCCGTAGCAGCGTCGCGTGAGCGTGCTCTCACGAATCCGACTAACGACCGTTCAACCAGGAACATTAGAGCCGATTCACATCGGCTGCTACGCTACTCGTTAATATTTAATCACCGCGTTGGTCCAATCCACGCCGTTTATCGCCTCGGCTGCGAGGGTGCCTAATTTCCGCCGCAGGCCAATCACGTTGCCCGCTTCCGTGGGATGGTTTCGGTTGGACAGAAAAATCACGAATGTCTTCGAATATGGATCTATCCACACGGACGTGCCGGTCCAGCCCGTATGACCGTAGGAACCGATTGGGAACAGGCTGCCGCGCGGGCCGGCGTACGGCGAATCAATGTCCCAGCCCAGTCCGTGCAGCTCGTCCACCGCCGGCGGACATTGCGGGCTGGTCATCAGCTTGACGGTCTCCGGCGTGAAAATGCGCACACCGTCCAGTTCGCCCATGTTCAACATCATGCGCGCGTAACGCGCCAGGTCGCTGGCCGTGGAAAACAGGCCCGCATGCCCGGCCACGCCGCCCATGTGCCGCGACGTCGGATCATGAACCACACCATGCCAGGGCTTGCCATTCACCACTTCCGTCGGGGCAATCCGCGACAGTTTCGATTTCGGCGGCAGATAACCGGTGTCCGTCATTTTGAGCGGACCATAAACTTCCTTTTGCACAAATTCATTCAACGGCATTTTGCTCACGCGCCGCACGATCTCGCCCAGGAGAATGAAATTGATGTCGCTGTATTTGAAATGCGTGCCGGGGGGCGTGTCCAATTGAACGGCGCAGGCCATTTTGATGCCTGTCTTCCAGCCGTGCCAATCAGACTTTGTTTCGATGTCCGGGGGCAGGCCGGACGTGTGCGTGAGCAATTCGCGCACGGTCACGTTCTCTTTGCCGCCGCCGGTAAATTCGGGAATGTATTTGCAAACCGGCGCGTCCAACTTGCACCTGGCCGCGCTGGATCAGGAGCATGATGGCCGGGGTAGTCGCCATCGACTTTTGTGAGCGATGCCATATCGAAGATCGTGTCCTCGGTCATCGGCTCGCGCGTCGGGAACTATCGAACGGTCGCCGAAGGCTTTTTCATAGACAGCGCCGTCATGTTCCAGCCAGAGCACGCCGCCGGGACATTTGTTACTGGCGATGGCGGCTTCGATGGCCGGGTCCATGGCCGCAAGTTTATCCGCGCGAAAGGTCTGGGCGGGAAGGCGGATGCTGAGCGTGAACGTGAACAGGATGAGGGCGAGTGCGGTGCTTAAAGTTCGCATGGGGATGAATTAAAAATTAAAAAGGGAAAATGAAAAAGAAAAAAAATCCAGTGGCAGCGCCACCTGCGATTTCGCAGGAGACAACGTGAGGAGTCTCTGACTATACCCGTAAGCCGCCCGTTTACCGTGATTCAGAGTTTTGTCTGAGTCTCGTCACCTCGACTCCTACGAACGAATAGTATCGAAAACGCGCCCAATCCAGCCAGAGCCAGTGTTGTGGGCTCAGGCATGCCGTCGATGTCGAAAGAAGGTATGACCGTCTCGGCCGGTGGAGTGGCAGGCAGGCTGCTGCCAAGTGTATATTGAAACACCGACGACCAACCCACTGGCGCATCCGCAGCCTCAGCAGAAGCCAATGTGTCGTAAAGACCACCCTCAGTGTCCCAGGCTATCGCGTAGATGTTAATCACTTCACCGGGCCCAGCGCCGCCACTGAGTGCGAAGGCCGAGTCACTGTCGTACGCAAAGCTATCGGTGCTGCTGACAGGAAATGCGATCACATTATTGCCGGTGGCGGCATCTACTCCAAACTGCCAACCGCCTGACAGATTCTCGATGTCGGCCCATTCGGGAACGGGACCGAAGTATTCCGCTGCATCTGTGAGAGACGAATATGGCGCAATCACGTCAACCGCCCTGGTCGTTGCGCTCGGTGACCACAGGAACGTCGCTGCGAACCCGGAAGAAGGCATTGGGCCATGAACTGTCTTGTTTATAAAACAATTTAAATTGAATGTCCAGAGAAATGTTGGTCTGTCGTTCGGACGGGCCCATTCGGATCGTTCCGCCCGCATTACGGAGGGGGTAACCGCGCAGCGCGCCGCCGCTACCACGAGAGGCTGCCTGGCTCGGTGAAGCCAGACCGAAAGCGAGTTTCTCAAATAAATCTGCGAGGCGGTCGTCTCCCGTGTTTCGAGTTTGGTCAGAGCCTCGCAACATCGGCTTCTATGAGGACTAAAAATAAAAAGAAAAACCCCGCTCCGGGTTATGGAGCGGGGAAACAAGAGCTGTTCTTTAAGAGAGGGGACTTACGTCCGCTCGTGTAAACTTAAGCTTTCTTCCGGCGGAGGAAGAGCATCGAGAGCCCACCCAATCCTGCCAGAGCCAGCGTGGTCGGCTCAGGAGTTGGAGCTGCTGGGAAACCTATGCCGAACTTCTCGGGGAGCACAGTCTCGGGCGACGAAGCACCCGGCGGAGCTGCGTTTAGCGTGTAGCTAAATACCGAAGTCCAGCCTATAGGCGCGTTTGCAGCCTCCGCAGCTGCGAGCGTTGAGTAGCCGCCCTCCCAAGCGATAACGAACAAGTTAATTGCCTCGCCCGGCGAGGTATTATCGAGGCCGAACGCAGCGAGGGTGTCGTATTGAAACGTACCGGTGGCGTTTGAGGGCTGGCCAATCACGCCAGCGCCTGACGTTGTTGCAGCGGTCCAGCCACCACTCTCAATGTCAGCCCATGCGGCGGAATATGAGAACGCTGCCGTCCCATTTGTAGACGTTGACGCCATAATGGCAGCCAATGGTGATGTGGTCGAGCTCGCGCTCCACAAGAATGTAGCATCGAACCCGGAATCGGTGGCTGCAGTAGCTCCCGTGGCGTCCCACACATCTCTAATGGTACTGCCGCCGAAGGTAATGTAGCCTTGCCCGAAGGCTGTTGACGCAGCCAAGGCGACGCCAAGAACAGAGCTTATTATTAATTTTTTCATGTTGTTGTGTTTTTTCTGGTTAGTTATTTAAGCGTTACTATTACTGAACTTCAAATGTGTTTGTGTATGTGAAGGCACTGCCGTGGTGATAGAACAAGAAGCCCTGGCCAACTGCGGGATAATTCACAGATGTGACCGGACTGAGACCACCATTGTAGAATCCGGCATTGCCTATGCCGTCACCCGAGGCATCGGCTTGGTTATAGAAGTAGAATGTTTGGAATGTAGTGCCAGTCCAAAACTCATAATAGTCGTTATTAACACCATTCGGATCTGATGTCAGCTTTGAATCAGGCAAACCAATGCCAGCAGCATCAATATTTGTCGAAACCGGAGTTCCGAGCGACAACAGACTATAGCCAGTAGGAACTGATACCAGCTGATTAGTTCCCTGCAGCACGGTTCCCGTAATCGTTACATTGATCGGGGCGCTGAATGTATTTTGCAGAAATGACGAACTACCCTGCGGCAGCGTGATGTTCACAGGACTCAAACCTCCATTATACCATCCAGCGTTACCTATGCCATCGCCCGATGCATCGGCCTGGTTGTAATAGAAATACGTGAGGTATGTAGTACCATTGAAAACGAGCAAAGCAGTGTTGGTGCTGCCGTTAGGGTCAGAAACCAAACCGCTGGACAGAACGGCATTTGCGTTATTGTTCGATTGATTAACATCCGTACCATTAACCAATTGATTCGCGAACTCAGCGTAGTGATGCGCGGGTATCGCCTGATTAATGTAACCAACGACGTTCTGTGAATAAACGGTACCTTGCGCTTGGGATGAAATGACGCCGGCAGCAAGCGCGGCTGCAGTCATCAGTAGTGTTTTAGTTCTCATTTTTCTGTTGTGTTTTACGGTTTTTTGTTCCGTGTGTGCGGTCAATGTCGCAGAAACGCTAGGGGGTGTCAATACTATTTTGAGATTTTTTTGAACGTTTTGAACGACAGTGAAACCATTGCTTTTCAAGTATTTAACGGTGATTGTAGAGCACACGCAAAAGAATTTCAATCCAAAAAGTCAAAGTTTTCCAAAAATTGGACAACTTTCGTCAAATACTGGGACAAAAACGGGGAAAATAGTCCACAATTCCCGATCCAAACTCCAAAAGTCAATGTCTGGGATTTTCAGGTCATGCGCCATTGTGTCGCTCCAAGGGTGCCAGTCGGTTTATCCGCAGATTCCTGATTCCGCCCATCTCCAATCTTCCAGCCCCTATCTGCCATCCCCCATGTGGTACGGCTTGTGTACTTCATACAGCTTCAGAAGTTGGGCATTCCGGTCCGCGGTATCGCGTTCGCCGTGAGCCAGAGCCACGTCGTGGGCCCTGCGCGCGGTAGCGATGGCGTCATCAAAACGCCCGACTTCAGCGTAGGCAGCGGCGAGGGTGCCGATGGATTGCGCGTCTTGATAATGAGTTAATTGGCAGGCGCGCTCGGCCAGGGAGACGGCCGCCGGTCCGTCGCGCAGACTCGAGACCGCGTCAACGGCCAGGGTCCATGCGAGATTGTTGAGACCCATAACGGAATTGGTATCGGCCTGTACGGCTGCGCGGAAATGCCCCAGCGCCTCGGCATCGCGCCCGGCCGAGGCCAAAGACATTCCGAGCCCCGATTGCGCTTCGACATTGTTCGGGTCCAGGTCAACGGCGGCTTGATAGGCCTCAGCAGCCCGGTCAGGTTGCTTGCTTTCCAGGAAGCATTCGCCGAGAGCAGTCTGGATTACCGGCTGGTCCGACGAAATAGCCAACGAACTCTGGTAGGCCGAAATCGCGCCGTTAAAGTTGGTGGCCATTTTGTATGCCTGGCCAAGATTGTTATAGATGTCCATCCGGGTTCTGCTGGATTGCGTATAGTTCAATGCGTTTTGATACGCGTCTGCCGCGTGGTCGTAGTCGCCTTCGCGGGTACGGATAAAACCGACGTATTGCCATGCCAAATTAGCCTTTTCGCTCATGGCCAACGCACGCTTCATGCAATCCAAAGCTTTTGCGTCATCGTGCCGGTCGGAATATTCGGCGCCCAGAAACGTCAGCGCGGTTTCGTTCTTTGGGTCCAAGGCGACGGCGCGTTCGAACAGCTTCACGCCATCTTTCCAATAGCCAACTTCCTGGACGGTGCGAATGAAACAGGCGATTGCCACGATGACCGCCCCCACGCACAGAATGGGAGGGACGGCGCTCTTCGCAAGTGGCGCTGCCACCGCCCGCAAGCCGGGTGGAATCCCGCGAGGCGGGACGGGCGAACGTCCGACGACGCTCGTTGCGCCACTAGGCGCGGCGCGGACAGCGCAGTGCGCTCTCCCTACCTTCGCGAGCAAATCCGGCACGCCCCAGGCGAGGATGATGAAAAGGCCAATGTACGGCAGATAAGCATAGCGGTCGGCATAGGCCTGGCTGCCCACTTGCACGATGCCAATAACGGGAACCATCATTCCCAAAAACCAGAGCCAACCGAAAAGAAAATAGGGGTATTTGCGAAAATTCGCGAGCGCGAACCACGTCAAAATGATAAACAGCAACGAGGCCATGATCAATTCAACGCCAAAGCGGACGGGGTGAAGCTCATAGTAGATGGAAAGGCTAACAGGCCAAAGGAACTTGAGTATATACCAGGCGTAGGAAATGGGGACGTGACATAGCCGCTGGAGGATTGAATATTCGGTCGCCTGCCGTACGGCCCCTCCGCTTTTCTGCGCCAGGTAAGTGATATAGCAGCAGAATGCCATAAGAATGAAGAATGGGATTTTCTCAACAACAAGACGTTGATCCGCCTTCGCCCAGCTTCGGCGCGACAAGAGCGTTGAGCCACTTTCGCGTTTCGGCGCGCCAGGCCTGCCCTTGCCCTGCTTTGGCGCGGTGTTCCGCGTCAGCGCGAATCGCTTGAGAGGCCAAAAGTCCAGCAGTAATAGAACAAATGGCAGCGTTACCAGCATGGGCTTAGACATGAGGCCGAGGGCGAAGAGAAATAACGTCAGCATGTAGAGCAGCCAGCGGCGTGCTGCGGAAGATGCAGGAGGATGAGAGTGATCCGAATTCACCTTTCCCCGAACCCTCACCTCCCCCCGGCCCTCTCCCCTCCCATCCGATGCGAGCGGAGAGGGAACAGCAGTTGATCGCGAATCAATTTTCGAACGCTTGTCAGCTGACACCGATTTTCCCTCCCCGATCCGTCCATCAGCTAGTTGCGTCCCCATCCTGCCAGCGACGACGTATTGGATATATGTTATAAGTGTCAATAGAAAGAAAAATGCACTGAGCACGTCTTTGCGCTCTGACACCCAAGCAACAGACTCGACATGCATCGGGTGAATGCCAAAGAGGAGGGCGACAAAGGCCGAAGGCCACGATCTGGCCGTCAAATGTTCAAGGAGGAGAAAGAGAAGGACAGTGTTGGCGACGTGAAAAGTCAGGTTGATTAAATGGTATCCGGTGGGATTGAGGCCAAACGCCTGGTAATCCAGCATAAGTGACAACCAGATGAGTGGATGCCAATTCTCTGAATCAAAAGAGGAAAATGCCCATTTGAGAGATTTCCAGGAAAAGCCATATTGAATGGCCGGATGGTTTACAACGTAATTTCCGTCATCAAGAACGATAAACCCGGCATTGGCCACGCCGGCAAATGCGGCAAGGGTGATTCCGGCCAGCAACAGGCAAATCAGATATTTTATGAGCGGTTTTTGACCGTTTGGAGCCATGTACTGAAGAGGATAAATAAAATTTAGAAATTGTTCCACCCTCTTCGTCTTCCCTCTATCCGCAGGAGACGGCGTGAGGAGCCTCTGACTAAATCCCGTGAGTCTGCCATTCGCCGTAGGTCATTTTTAGTGAGAGTCTCGTCACCTCGACTCCTACGGATTCGCAATTGCGAAGGAACCTGGCATTTATTAACGTCAGGCTCTCGATGGAAGCAGAATCAGAAAAAAAACCTGGACTTGAGCCGGATTTCATCGGCCGCGATTCGAGTCAGGGCAAGCTGCAGACTAAAAAGTATAGTATTTCTCCAACCACGGTTCTTCTGGCACCGGTTGTGGCGGTGATGGCCGGTCTTGGGATTCTTGGTTGGATGTGTTTATACACTCCCGGAATCGCGTTTCTCCCCCCACGGTCCGGCACTGAATGGATTGTTTATCCCAGCCCACCCGTGGCAATAGCGCAACGCTTCATCCCGTTGATGGCAACGTTTCGCCGGCCTTTTAAATTGGACACGCTGCCCCCCAAGGCCGTTCTCACCGTCTGTGCCTTCAAAAACTTCGCCGTGACGGTGAACGGGCAGCCGGCTCAGGTCATTCATCCTGTTGAGAATTGGAAGTCCGCTTCAACTTTGGACATCACCAGGAATCTCCACATGGGCGCAAATGAAATCATGGTTTCGGTCACAAACCCTCAAGGGCCTCCCGCGCTTTGGCTGCAAATTCACGGGGGGCCTTTGTCCTTCGGGACGGAAAAGGATTGGATAGTCTCGCAAGCTGGTTGCCCATTGCAAAAGGCTGAACCGGCTACGCAACCGCCGGAAATTACTCAAGGCAATCCATTTTATGAACAAGAGACAAAGCTCTCTCAGATCAAACGGGTGTGGCTGTTATTGGCATTTTGCGCCCTCTCTACTATTTCGGTATTTACAATGGAATCGTGGTTGCGAAATCATTCCGGAATTGACCGGAACAAGTTGGTTAATGCACTTCTGGTTCTGGTGATCATTGCCCGGGTCGCACTGTTCGTTAATGATACGCCGCAGTTGCCACGCTTTGCGGGATTCGACGCGGCGGACCATCAAGAGTATGTCCAGTTTATCCTGGAGAATCACGCGCTGCCATCGGGAGCTGAGGGTCGGGAAACGTATCAACCTCCTCTCTATTATGTTTGCGCAGCCGGATTGCTTGACAGCCTCGGACTGTCGACAGTTGATAGTGACGCCACCTTTGTTTTACGGAGCATCAATGGCGTTGTCGGGGTGATTCAATGCGTTCTATCGCTGTTGTGCCTTCGGTTGCTCTTCCCCCGAAATAACGGTACGCAGGCGGCAGGTTTATTGTTGGCAGCCTTTATACCACCGCAATTGTACCTTTCGGGCAATGTGACCAATGAGCTGCTGTCGGGCCTTCTCGCAACTTCGGCTTTGTATTTTCTGTTGAAAATAATCCGGATGGAAAACGAAAAAACCCTTTTGTATCTTGGCCTTGGCGCAAGCCTGGGAGCGGCATTGTTGACCAAATCCTCGTCATTACCACTGCTGCCATTCATTGTCGTGGTTCTGGGGCTCCGTTTCCATTGGCGTAGTCGCCCTGCGCAAGATTGGCTGTGGTATTCGAGCGTTTTCCTGTTTCCCTGCCTGGCGGTCTGCGGCCTCTTTTACGGAAGGGACTTGTGGGGATATGTCGTGGTGGCCCCACCATTTTGGCAATACCCCGGGTTTCGAACGATCGCCTATTACTGCCGCTTTGGACATGTCTTCACGGCGCCCTTATCAGGGGGCGTGTGGAGTTTCTGGGATGGGCTTTATTCCACCCTGTGGGGCGATGGATACGCCAGTGGAGCGGGTGCCCCAATTTACCGACCGCCGTGGAATTATAGCCTCATGCATGGGGGATACATGTTATCAGCGGTAATTTCTATTATTTTCGTCATTGGATTCGTTGTTGCCATATTTGCATTCCTCCGGCGACGGGCGCTCGAATGGGTCATCATGCCCGGGATACTGATTTTATTTGGCCTGGCGATCCTTTATATGACGTTGCGCGCCCCATTCTATTCCGAAACCAAGGCATTTTTTTGTCTCCCCGCCTTTTTTCCGTTTATCGCGGTGACATCGCTGGGATGGGACTGGTTGGGCACACAACATCGCGTTTTGCGGAACACGCTTTGGGTTGCCTTGCTGGTTTGGACGACGACCATTTTTGCTTCCTTTTGGATTCGCCATGGAAATCCGCAAACTTATTTGACCCACGGCCTCGCCCAGGCTGAAGCGCACAACGATGACGAAGGCTCTCAAAGTTTTTCCATAGCCGCGCAACTGGAAGAAGTGCCAGGTCATTCCCGGATTGATCCCCAATTCATACAAATTGACAGTGAGGCCCGCTTTTACCTGGGCCAACATTGCGAAAGCGATGGAAATATCGCCGGCGCGCTTGAAAATTATGAAAAAGCGGTGAGCGCGAACAAAGATTATCCAGAGGCGCTGAACAATCTGGCCTGGATGCTGGCGACCAGTTCCGATCCCGCCATCCGCAACGGTTCCCGCGCTGTCGATTTGGCCAAACACGCCTGCGAAATCACACAGTACCAGCAAGCCGTGCTGATTGGCACCCTGGCCGCGGCTTACGCAGAAGCAGGACGATTTGACGACGCAACTGCAGCCGCGGGCATGGCGATCACGAACGCGCAATGGCTGCAAGAAACGAACCTGGTTCAAAAAAACCAGCAACTTCTGCAGCTTTACCTCGCGCACCGGCCTTATCACGAGTCAAATAATTGACAGATTAGTGGAACGACACTGGCGCTTGCGGCGACGGAGCAGAATTAGTAATATACGTGCCACAATCGTATGCCAGGCACCCCGGGACTGAAAAGTAGTCAGATGAGCGGTAAAAAGCAGGATCCCAAAAAGATGACTCTGTCTGAGTCCGTGAGCCATTGGATACAGCAGACAATTCCTTGTCTGGTGTGTTCGATAATCATTGGATTTTTTGTTTGGATGATAGATCCCAATGCCCCATTGGAGGCAGGAGGCGCTGACGCTGCGGTTTCGGGCTACAATTCGTTGGTTCAGGGATTCAGAGAAGGTCATCTCTACCTCAAGAAGGAGGCCCCCCCCGGCATTATCCATCTTGCCAATCCTTACGATTCCGCGGCTATTGCACCCTACCTGCTGACTGTGAACGACCTCAGCTATTACAAGGGGAAATTATATCTGTACTTTGGAGCCACACCCGCGTTGGTGCTCTTTTGGCCCTATTCGATCCTGACAGGCCATTATCTCTCAGACCGGGAGGCAGTTTCCATATTATTTGCCATCGGTTTCGCCGCCGCTTTTAGCCTGATATGCTCCATATGCCGACGATATTTTCCGGAAATAAATTCTTGGATGTTAATGGGCTCTGTTTTCATCCTGGGTATGACCCTGGGGTTTACCCTGTCGGGCAACGTTTATGAGGTTCCAATCGTTTGCGGGGTAACGTTCACGATGCTGGCGCTGGCAGCGATTTGGTTTTCGCTTCATGCGCGGCCAAAACAGCAAGTCTTTTGGTTGCTCCTTGCGAGCCTGGCTTATGGATTGGCGGTCGCCTCACGGCCATCGCTATTATTTGGGGTAATCATTCTTTTGATACCGGCTGCGAAGGCGTGGCATGAGCGGGATGAAACAAATTCACGCCGGCATTCCGTTTCATTATTTGCGGCAGCGGTGGCGCCTGTAGCGCTAATTGGCCTTGGTCTAATGTTTTACAATGACTTGCGCTTCGGCAACCCCTTTGAGTTTGGCTGGCGTTATCAATTAAACGGGGGCTACCAGACTAAACTTCAACAATTCAGTTTGCGTTACCTCTGCTTTAACTTTCGGTTTTATTTTTTAGAGCCATTTGGATGGAGCGGCCAGTTCCCCTTTCTGCTGGGAATCCCGCTGATCTCGTATCCAATGGGCTATTACCCTCAAAAGATGGGCGCTTGTGGCGCAATAATCACCATTTATCCGCTGATTTTGCTGATTTTGGCCGCACCATTGGCGTGGAGAAACAGGCCGGTAGCATCGCCCTTGCGCTGGTTCGTCACGGCCGTCTTTTTGCTATTTGTCATTTGTGCGTTGACGCTTTGTCTATTTGTTGTGGCAGGAAGCCGCTACGAATTGGATTTCCTGCCGGCGCTAATATTGTTGTCCGGCATTGGCTATCTCGGTCTGGAACGCTTCCTCTCGGAATTTTCCGTTTGGCGGCGTGTCGCACGTTCCACCTGGTGCCTGCTTTTGGCCTATTCGCTTGCATTCAACGGGTTATTGAATGTGGAAGCTCAGGCGCTATCGCATGCTTTCGTCGGCAATCTTTTTCGCAATCATGGTGACTTCGAACTGGCAATATCAGAATACCAGGAAGCACTATCACTCTGGCCTCAATGCGAGTATGCCCATTCCGGCCTCGGCAGCGCGTATTTTAAAATTGGAAACCTTGATGAAGCCGTCGTCGAATATCAAAAAGCATTGGAAACAAACCAACGCGACGAAGAGGCGCATCGCTTTTTTGCCAATACTCTTTTAAACATGGGGGAACCAGGTGAGGCGATCGATCATCTTCAATACGCACTAAAAATCGATCCGGGCGACATAGATGCGGAATATATTCTTGCTATCTGTCTTTTGAAGACCGGGAGCGGTGACAAAGCCATTCCTCATTTCGAAAAAGCTTTAGAAATCAAACCTGAATTGTCCGAAACCTTTGACGCGCGGCAAAACAATGATTCGGCATGGTCGTTGGCTACTGATCCACAGGCGAGCAAAAGAAATGGCGCCCTCGCCGTCAAGCTGGCCGAAGGCGCTTGCAAAATGACGCATTATCAAAAGACCATCACGATCGGAACCCTCGCCGCGGCTTACGCCGGGGCGGGGCGTTTTGACGACGCGATTTCGGCGGCGCAAAAGGCCATCGCGCTCGCCAAACAAAACGGCGAATCGGAGCTGCTCCAGAAAAACCAGGAGCTTTTGGCTTTGTATCTCAAACATCAGCCCTGCCGCGAGACTCAAGCGCAACCTTAAAACGCCCATTGGCAACTCAACTTCAGCCTTCTTCCATCACTGGTCACTTATCGCGGAGCGTCTGATCGCGATAGGGCTGCTGGGCTTGATAATATTTTAACTCCTTTTGTATCTCAGCGACCAGGCGAGGATTCGCACGAGCCTTTTGGATGGCATCCTGGGCGGCCGCGACGGCATCGGAGTAATCGGCGTTTTCGGCATAAGCGGCGGCAAAACTCCTGATGACCAGGGGATCCTGGAGGCGAGTCAGCGTGGCAGCCTGTTCAGCAAGCGCGAGAGCCCCAGGGCCATTACGCAGCGAGGGATCTGGCGCTGTGGCCCAAACCCACGCCAAGCTCACTTGGGCTCCAATCAGTTCCGGATTGCCGGCCAACGCTGCCTGCCAATGTTGAATGGCATCCCGGATTTGCCCTTTGGACATAAAAGCGTTGCCGAGATTGTTGTGCGCGAGAGGAAGGTTAGTTTGGATATCGACAGCCTTTTGCCAATAGCCAATAGCCAGGTCCAATTGACGTTCCTGCATGTACGCATTGCCGAGGCCGTAATAGTCTGACGCATCATCGGGCTTCAATCTAAGCGATTTTTGATAATACTGAATCGCAGTGTCCGGCCGCCCTATTCGAATATAATAGTTTCCCAGGTCCGCATTGCCCTTGATGTAAGCGGGCTGTATTTGCAGGGCCCTTTGAAAATTGGTGAGGGCTTCATCAAGCATTCCCTTCTGCAGCAAGGCATTGCCGAGGTTGTGATAAACGACCGGACTTTCGAAGAGCGCGAGCGCCTTCCGATATTCATCGATGGCCTCGTCGACCTGTCCGCGACCCATGAAAATGACTCCCAAATTATCATAACCCAGAAAGGCATTGGGATTTCGGGCAAGTGTCACCCACCAGAGCGTTTCATTGTCTGTATACACGCGGCATTGCATCCAGGTCAACGCGCCCAGGAGCCCAAGAAGACAGAGCACGAAAATGAAATATTCAGGCCGGCAAAGCGCGGGCTCCGCCACTTTCACCATGTTGCCAGAAGGATTCTCCTCGACTGCCGGCGAGCTCGTTCGCCTGACAAACCGATCGAAAACCAGAGTGATTGCAGCCGCGGCGGCGGCGATTGGTCCCATGCAGGCCAAATATTGAAAGTGATCGGTAACGAATGAGTAGTTGAAGAAGAAAACATTGAAAAACCCGAGCGTGAGGAAAAGCAGGCCGACAAAGTAAGCGAGAGTAACGAAAAGAGGCCTGCCCCAGGTGTTGCGCTTAACCCAAAGAACTATCGCCAGTGCGGCGATGGCCAGAAGCGAGAGCAGACCAGGAAAAGACGGGGCCACATTCCAGCGCGGATAAATGAAGATCAGAGGATGGGGCCAGACGAGTTTGGCCAAATAGAACCAGATGTCCCGACTGGCGATGAGCAAGCGGGCGAAAATTGAAATTTTCAGCACAGAATACCCGTCGTCGGCTCCCCCAGTCAGGGCCAACCGGTTTTCAGCCCAATGCGTTACATAGCCGACCCCAACACCGGCTACGACAAAAGGCAAAAGCGGATAGACATCACGCGGCAATACTTTTCCGCGCTTCCACCAGACCAACAGCAAAACGACAGCCGGAAGAGGAATCGTTGTCGTTTTGCTGAACAGGGCCAGGACAAAAAGACCAAACGCGAGCCAATAGAATTTCCAATCCTTGAAGCGTTCAGGCGGATGCGAGCCGGGAACAGCCGTCTCTTCCGGCAGCCAGAATCTCAAGGCTGCGAGGATGGAACACAAATAGAAGACCCCCGAAAGCGTGTTTTTCCGCTCTGTAATCCACGCGACGGACTCGACGTTGACAGGATGGAGGGCAAAGATAGCCGCTGCCAGCCATGCGCCTGGTATTCTTAAACGCCGCAAAACAAACCATAATACCGTGGCAACGACCGCCTGAAGGAAGATGTTAAACAGGTGGTAAGGAGCCGCGTTTAAACCCCAAAGACGATATTGCAGCCAAAAGGTGCTGTACGTCAGCGGATAATACTGTTTCCCGGCATTGAACCAGATCCGCTCCAGCCCTTGGAAAGAAAGCATATCGGGATTTTGGGTGACACATGTTTCATCATTCCAGACGAACCCGGCGTGCCAAGCCGGCCGGTACGCAACAAATGTGGCGAGCAAAAGAAACAGGGGGAACAGCCAGTTTCGATACCGCCAAAGGGGCGAAGCAGAGGTCATCTTCAAGGCTTTTTAGGAACTGTGGAAATTGTATTGGAAGATGAACGATTGATCGGTGATTGAGCGGCGGTAGTGTGTACTACGGGCGTCTTCGCCTTCTTCGGCACGCGGTGCCGCGGCACCGGATGAAGGCTCGGGAGACGCATGTCGCACCCAGGAAAGTTTGGCGCCTCAAGCCATTCGGCCAAAGCCAGCAGTTCTATCGCGGTCAATCCGGCCGGCGCTGAGCGCTTAAACGAAAGCTCTGTCGGCCCGGTTTGAACAACCTCAGTTGCGCATTCTCCCAGCGTTGGACCGATGCGTTTGAGCCACCGCCCCGTCGCTGACTCCTGATCCAATTCCCGGTGCCGAGTCAGTAACAGCGCCAATTGTGTCAATTGCGGCAGGTCCGTTAGTCGTTTAGACGTAATTTCCCAGTGATAAAAGACAAGGTTCGTCCGATTCAGCTGATCAAACAATTCAGGCGGAGGCTCACCGGTCGGCAAATTTGGAAAAACGTCTGCAAACAGAAAATCGCCTGCAGGGTCACTCAATGCTTGAATTTCCGGTTTGATGAAGGGGACGTCCGGTAATCCGATGTGGTTGGTCGTCCTGTAGAGGGCGAACGGAGTCGATAAATAATTCTCCCAGTTTGTGTCAGTGGTCAGGTTGTGCGCCAATTGCGCAATGGCCGTGACGCCGTTGGTCACGGGAACGGCGATAAACGTTTGAAGCGGCGACAACCCAAGGGACCAGATAAATGCCTGGTCCGGTTCAGGCGTAAGTTCCAGCCACCTGGCCCATGGTTGCCGTTCCAGCCAGGGCGCGAATCCGCGCGCAGCGGTAAAACTGGTCAACGGTTGATGGACCATATCAGTCGGAATTTGCCATTGCTCGAGCGCCGGTAACGGCTGCGATAGATCGAAAGTCCCGCTGGGCAGCAGGTTCCCTCCCCGTCCGACAAGCTGCAGTTGCATCGCAGGCAGATCGAATTGGGCAAAGACGGGAAATACGTGAGCCAATAGCGGCCAGTCGACTTTTGCGCTCAGCCAGTTTGTTTCATTTTCGTCAGGCGCCTGGCCGCCGGCCCACAAATCGCTCAAAGGCAATTCATCCTGGCCGCAAGCCACAATGAGCCAATTGGTCGCGCGAACGACGCGAACCAGGTTTGGCGGCAAGTCCTTTTTCAATTCCCATCCCCCGGTAATGTCCTGGGCCTTAATTCGCGTCCACGATTCGAGGACGGTCCGCAAATTCGTCTGCCAAAGCTGCGCCCGACTGTCGTCCAAATGAATCGCCAGGGCATATTCCTGCGATGTGGGCGCGCCGCGCATTTCAAATACCCATTCCGACCGCAACAGGTCATCCAAAAGGGGACGCAATTGCGCGCTCCCGTCGCCCGCGCCTGCGGAAATCCTGCTTTTGAACCATTCGCCGGGCGCACGCGATAATTTATCCAATGTTTGGCTTGCCAGGGCCCGCGCCTGGGCACAGCAAAATGTATTCGTAAAGGCGGTGGAATTGGTATCGCTGGAAATATTGGCCGCGCCTGCGAAGTAGATCCGAACAATCGAAGGGGGCAGAGACACCGTCGCGGATTTGCCCAAATTTGAATGCCTAACCCAAATAAAAACAACAATGGCGGCCGTAATCAGCACCGCCAGGAACAAAAGCGCTTTTTTCATTATGAGAGCAAAATCATATGCCAGAACAGCGAAGAACTTTCAATACTTATCGGACACCTCGGCAGCAAAGGGCGTCGCTGTTTGCCAGTCACGACCAAACTTCCAACGAACAGTGTCACCACAATATCGAAAACGGGATTTCGTTGAGGCCAAGATTTTTGCGCAGATCCTTCTGATTTTCCTCCGGGCAATAGCAGAGGACACATCCAATCCCGGCACCCGTCAACCGCGCGCCTGCGCCACAATTGCGAGCGACGTCCAGCAATTTATCAGTGCGTAAGCTTCGACAGGTTGGTGAAAGTTGGCTCCGATACTGTTCCTGAAGGTCCAAAGCAGTGCCGAGGAAATCCATATCGCCCTTGTTCCACGCCCGAATTAACAAGCCCGGGAGCTTTGCGATTTCGTGAAGCAGGGACTTATTCTTTCGAGCCAGGATGTCCTTAATGGAATCCCGGGCTCGCCGGCGCACTCCGCTGTCAAAGAGCAACAGGCGATTGGAAAGCGTCTTGCGCCACGCCGCGGGAATCGCGATGCGATGGACGCTCACGGAGTCATCCCGATGATATTTGAATTCGGAAACACCTTTGAACAGGCACGCGAGGGAATCCTGTCGTCCCGTGGCGTAGGGATCAATGCCTGTCTCCAATTCATAAGCCAATTTGGCCACAACCAAAGGCGAAAGCTTTTGCTTTCTGTCCTGGGCAAATGCGAGGACGAGGGCCGAATGAAACGCGCCGCTGGACCCCAGTCCTGTGCCCCAGGGCAGGTCGGCCTTGCTCTGAATGTTGAGGCCGCCTTCTCGATTCTTCTGAATGGAGACGTATAAATATTTGTCAATGGGGCAACAAATGGACTGCGCGCCGAATTCCCGATAATAGTCAGGGTAATCCGTCGTGCCACCAACCAGGGGAATGCGGTATGAAACGCGCGCCTGGACCGTTTGCATTGCAGTTCTATTTGTTCCCATGTATCAAAGGATATTTCGGGCGCTTCGCGCTGAATTTTAATTGTTTCAAGCCGTCCCGTTCGGGCACGTGCAAGACCGCCTGTTCCATGCGGTCAAATTTGTTTTTCAACATCCCGGCGTGCGACCAGAAGTCCACGCGGATTGTTCGAAAACGATGCCAGCAATCGGCCTGGTGCGCGAGAGAATTTTCGATTCCTCCTGGCTGGCCGCATTTTAAAATCGCAAATTACTTGATAAACCGTAACATTTTATAAGAATGGTTGTCCGTTTCGAAATGGATAACGGACTCTGAAAAGTGACCTCGCTCAAACGCAATTGGCTGCTGGCTCTGCTCCTGGTGGCCGTCACATTTGTCGTCTACCAGCCGGTTTTGCACATTAGATACCTTTGGGGAGAAGGGATTGATAAGGACCTGCTTTCATGGCAGGGGCTGCGTCACATCTGGACCGAGCAGGGTCAACAAACACCGGAGGCCGCAAACCTTGGGACAGGCAAAGGATACTATCCACTCTCCTACAGCACCTTCTGGCTGGAATATCATCTTTGGGGGGGGATCCTACTGGGTTATCACCTCGATAATGTCCTGCTTCAAGGATTAAATGCTGTTGTATTGTGGCTGATTCTGCGACGGCTAAACGTGCCCGGGGCATGGCTGGGGGCGGCCCTTTGGGCGTTGCACCCAGTCAACGTGGAATCGGTGGCAGGGATAGAGGAGCGCAAGAATACTTTGTCGGGGCTTTTTTACCTGTGCGCCATATTGGCCGCGCTGAGGTATTGGCTGCCGGGGGAAAGGGAAGGGCGGCGCTCAGGGAGCGAGCGCCCTGCGGAAGACAGTCAGGACCTCATGAACTCGCCTTCCGCGGAAGGTCAACGCGGTCCCATCCAATTTTATTGGGTGACGCTGGTGCTGTACATTCTGAGTCTTCTCTGCAAAACGACAACGATTCCGCTGCCGTTTGTGATTTTATTGCTGGTGTCGTGGAAGCGGAACAGGATTTTGTGGGGGGATGTCCGCCCCTTGTTAATCTTTTGTGTCATGGGCATTGCGACGGGCCTTGACACCATGCACGTCGATCACAACTTGAGCGCCTGGGCATGGCTTGGCAATTTCAACGAAGAATTTGCCCTGCCGCTAGTTGACCGATTCCTCATCGCCGGCCGGGACGTATGGTTCTATCTCGGCAAACTGCTCTGGCCACACCCTTTAATATTTGCTTATCCGCTTTGGAAGATTGACCCTTCATCGGCGCTGGCGTGGCTGCAACTTTTGGCTGTGCTGGCGCTTCTGTGGCTTCTCTGGCTCAAGCGCCACAGTTGGGGCCGACCCATCCTGGTCGCTTTACTCTATTTTCTGGTTTTGTTGGCTCCAGTGCTTAGTTTTTTGAACTCGATGTTCTTCCGCCGTTCCTTTGTAGCCGACCATTATCAGTATCTGGCTTGCATCGGGCCGTTGACATTGGCTGCGGCGGGGATTGTGACCTATTTAGGCCGGTTGGGAAACGCCGGACGCATTCTCAGGCCGCTGCTGAGCGCGGGTCTGTTGTCCACTCTCGGAATATTAACCTGGAACCAGTGCCGCATATATACCGGTGCCGACCTCGAAACGTTATACAGAACCACGGTTGCGCTCAACCCGGACGCCTGGCTGATCCACCTCAGGTTGGGCGAGCTTCTGCGTCAAAAGGGACAGTTCGACGCGGCGATCGAGCAGGTTCGCATGGCTTTTCAAATCTATCCGAACGTGAAAATTTCCTGCGAACTGGGCGATATGCTGCTGGAAGATAGAAAGCCGGATGAAGCCGCAATTTGTTTCCACAAGGCCCTACAAATTCAGCCGGATTATCCGTTGGCATACGACGGTCTTGGCCGCGCCTACGCGGCCAGGGGCCGGATGGATGAGGCGATACAAAATTTCGAAACGGCATTGCAAATCCAGCCCGAGATGCCATCAACTTATTTTGACCTCGGCAACGCTTACATTCGGAAAGGGAAATTGGATCTGGCCATTCAAAATTGGCAAAAGGCCGTGGACATTCAGCCCACGTTTGCCATGGCCCAGAACAACCTCGCCAATGCTTTGATGGCCAAAGGACAAGTCGCTCAAGCGGTCGAACACTGGAAAGCCGCGCTGGCCATCCAGCCAAACATCGTGGGCGCACAGGTGAATCTCGCCTGGGTCATGGCTACCTGCCCACAGCCACTGTTAAGAGACGGGCCTGACGCCCTTGCGTTGGCTGAAGAAGCCGCCCAACTTACCGGCGGCCGCGATCCCATGGCCTTGCGCACCCTCGCCGCCGCGTTCGCCGAAAATGGCCAGTTCACCAATGCAGTCGCTGCCGCGGAACGGGCGATACAAATTGCCAAGATGCAGGGCAACGCCGGATTTGCCTCCTCTTTGCAACCGCAACTTAAAGCCTACCAAAGCGGTCGGCCCTTCCGGGATGCCAAATTAACGGAAAATCAGTGAACGCCATTTTTTGATTTTTCGTCTCAAGCTTTTAATTTTAACTTAACCGATGCCCAAAGCTGAAATTAGTTGGAAACGGGTCACCGAAGACGGCGCCAAATTGCAGGTCTATGCGCAACACGTCGGTCGGGAATGGAAATTTTTTCATCGCGAAAAGCGTTTCGATGTCTGGCAACCAGTGGCCAACCCGCCCCTGGAGGATTGGCTGGAACTCCTGGACGCCGTCCAACGCTTAATCACGCGCCGCCGTTATCAACCCGATGATGAGCAGCGATTGCGCAAACAAATCCAGGAACGGTTTCCCGAAGCAGACGTGTGAAGAAATTGCCAAAATGATATGAGTGCATGAGTGGCGATCGCGTCGCCACGCGTCAACATTAATCGGACTTTTCAGTTCACGTCCCGGAAAGAACGGATGCGGATTTATGGCGGAATACCCGCGCCAAAAATCCATTTATCCAAAAATCCCTAAATCCGGTTTTCTTCCCCACTGGCGGTGGTGTATCAGTACTGATACACTACCCCACTGGCGCGGGATTTGCTTTTTGAAAGACCGGCTGTTATCTTTTCGAAATCAATTAGGGAGTTTGATTTTTCATACTAAGGCACGGGATGAGAATTCCGGTTGAAAACAAAATTGTGGCCGGGTTCGTATTTACGGCCGTGGCGCTGGGGATAATGGGGTGGCTGTCTTACCGCGCCACGCAGGACTTCATTACCGCCCAAAAATGGGTGCTGCACTCGCAGGATGTCGTTTCCCAATTGCAGGCCATGCTGGCAACCATCGTGGAAATAGAAACCGACCAGCGCGGCTATTTGCTGACCCGCGACACAACGTTTCTAAATAACCGCGAGGCAGCCGCAGCCAAAATCCCCGGACAACTGGAACAACTCAAGGAACTTACGTCTGACAATCCAGCCCAGCAGGATGCGTTGAATCAGATTGCCGCCCAGACCAAAACTGCAATTTCACAGGGGGAGAACCGGATTGCCATATTTCAGAAATCGGGACTGCCGGCGGCAATCGCCGCCGAGCCAATACAAAAGGCCGAGGCGTGCATGTCTCACATCCAGTGGTCGGCTGCGCAAATGTATTGGACAGAGGAAAAACTCCTGTATCAAAGACGGGAGCGCGCTCGAGAGATTGGAAACCGGACCGCAGTCGCGGTGATGTCCGGCAGCGTATTCGCGGTGATCGTTGGAGGCCTGGCAGTTTTTTTGAGCCGGCGTGATCTGGAACGGCGCGCTGAAGCGGAAACGGCACTGCAACAAAATGAACAGCGATTCCGCTTGATGGTATCGGCCATTCGGGATTACGTGATCTGCCGGCTCGATCTCGATGGACGGATTGCCACCTGGAACGAAGGGGCGCAACGCATCACCGGTTACAGCGCCGAGGAAATCATCGGGCAACATTTTTCAAAATTTTATCCGCCCGAGGCGCTTCAACGCGGCGTGCCGCAACGAATGTTGCCGTTGGCCGCGGAGAAAGGACATGCCGAAGATACAGGATGGCGCATTCGAAAAGACGGTTCGCGGTTCTGGGTCAATGTCACAATCGCCGCCATCCGCGATCCTGAGGGCGAGTCGCTGGGATACGCTGTCGTCGTGCGCGATTTGTCGGAACGCAAGAGCGCCGAGGAAATTCGCGAAGAACGCGACCGATATTTTGATCTGTCCCGCGAACTAATCTGCGTTTTAGGCTTTGACGGTTATTTAAAAACCATCAATCCAGCGTGGAAATGGACGCTTGGGTTGCCAGATGACGAGATGCAATCGCGTCCGTTTATGGACCTGGTCCATCCCGATGACCGGGCAGCGACTGAGGCGGAAGTCGAGAAACTTAAATTGGGGGGCGAGACCATCTATTTTGAAAACCGGTTACTGGCCAAAGACAGTACCTGGCGTTGGTTCGCATGGAGCGCCGCCGCCGCGGTGCCTCAAAAAGTGATCTACGGGACCGGTCGCGACATTACCGAACGGAAACTCGGCCAGGATAGAATCGAAAAGCTCAACGAGGACCTGCAGCTTTATACGCAGCAGCTGGAAGAGGCCAACAAGGAACTGGAGGCGTTTTCCTATTCCGTCTCGCATGACCTGCGCGCCCCGTTGCGGCACATCGATGGCTTTGTCAGGATGCTGCTTAAACAATGCGAATGCCAGCTGGATGCCCGCGGAAAACGTTACCTCGATATTATCGCCGATTCGGCGCAGAAGATGGGAACGCTGATTGATGAGCTGCTGGTCTTTTCACGAATGAGCCGCGCCGAACTGCGGCGCAACAAAGTCTCCACCGATTCTCTGGTGCATGAAGCCGTTGAGGGACTTCAAACCGAGATCAATGGACGGAATATCGACTGGAGAATCGGCGCGCTTCCCGAAGTGGACGCCGACCCGGCCATGCTGCAGCAGGTTTGGGTGAACCTGATTGCCAATGCCGTAAAATACACGCGGCCCAGGGACCCGGCCAAAATCGAGATCGGCTGCTCTGACTCCGGAAACGGCGAATACGTGTTCTTTGTGAATGACAACGGCGTGGGATTTGACATGCAATATGCCCATAAATTGTTCGGCGTGTTTCAGCGGCTGCACCGGACGGAGGAATTTGAAGGGACCGGTATCGGGCTCGCCAATGTCAGCCGCATCGTACACCGGCACGGGGGGCGCGTTTGGGCCGAAGGCAGGCCGAACGAGGGTGCGACGTTTTATTTTTCCTTGCCCAAAAAGTCAACCGAAACGAAAGTTTGAAAGAGTATGGCACCATTAAAGAGAATACTGCTGGCTGAAGACAACGAACGCGACGTGGAACTGACGCTCGCCGCGCTGGATGAACACAACCTGGCCAATGAAGTCGTGGTGGCGCGCGACGGCGCCGAAGCACTGGACTACCTTTACGCGCGCGGCAAATTCAACGGCCACGCCAACGGCCTCCCAGTCGTCGTCCTGTTGGATTTGAAAATGCCCAAGGTCGACGGCCTGGAAGTTCTTCGCCTCATGCGCGAAGATGCGGAACTCAAGCACGTGCCGGTCGTGATGGTCACCTCATCCCGGGAAGAACAGGATCTGGTCCGCAGTTATGAGCTGGGCGTAAATGCCTACGTCGTCAAGCCCGTCGATTTCCAAAAATTCGTCGAATCCGTCAAACAAATCGGGATGTTTTGGGCCATCATCAATGAACCGCCTCCCGGCATAGTGAAGCGTTGACTTGGCGGCGGCTTTTATGTATCGCACAACCATGAAACGAACCATTTTCATCCTGGCAGCTCTCGCGGCTATTGCATTTGCCGGCGATCGGGCGTTGTTAGCCGACAACCAGACCAACACGGTCAATCAGGCCAAATCCACCAGTTCCACGCCGCCTCCAAAGCCGGATTTGCTCACGACCTGCCCCGTTTCAGGCGACAAGCTCGGAGAAATGGGAACGCCTTTCGTTTTTGTCTATAAAGGGCAGCTGGTCAAACTGTGCTGCTCCGATTGCAAAAAGGATTTTGACAAAAACCCGGACAAATACATGAAACTGATTCGGGCAGCGGACAAAAAACAAAAGAAGTAAATGCAAAGCACTCAAAATGCCTGCCGATCACCATTCGACGAATTGGGCCGCACAACACCCGTTTGCCCCCATCCATCCACAAATCCATTTATCCAATAATCCAGTCAATTATCGTCACGCCGATTTTACAGGACAAACAGAGGTGGTATGTTATTAACTTGTCGGCGGCAACCGATTTTAGCAGGATTAAAAAACGCCGCGGGCGCGCAATATGAAAACATTTGCTGAACTGAATTTCCCAGGACGCCTCATCGCCGTCGAAGGTCTGGATGGGTCCGGAAAATCCACACAAATTTATCTGCTCAAACGATGGCTCGAAGCGGAGGGCATCAAAGTCTATTTCAGCGAATGGAACTCCTCGGAACTGGTAAAGTCGGCCACCAGCAAGGGCAAAAAGCGCGAGTTGCTCACTCCGACTACATTCAGCCTCATTCACGCCACTGACTTTGGGGACCGCTATGAACGGCATCTCCTGCCGTTGTTACGGGCGGGCTACGTCGTGTTGTGCGACCGGTATGTCTTCACCGCCTTTGCGCGCGACGTCGTGCGCGGATGCCCGCCCGAATGGGTGCGCGGTATTTACAATTTCGCGGCACTTCCGGACATCACGTTCTTTTTCAAAACGGACCTGGAAGTGTCGTTGAACCGCATACTGGAGGGCCGCCCGAAATTGAAATTTTTTGAGGCGGGCATGGATTTAAGACTTTCGGCGGACCCGTACGAAAGCTTCCGAATTTTTCAGGGACGGATTTTGGAGCAATACGTGGCGATGAGCGACGAATTCAAATTCGTGGTCATGGACGCCAATCAGAACGTGGAAAAACAGCAGTGCATCGTGCGCAAATTGGTCAGCGAAAAGATCGAGCTCAAGAAATTCCGCCGCCGCAGTCCCCTGCCCCTGCCTCCGGCATTTCGACCGGCGGAGACCAAAGCGCACGAACATGAGGAGGACCTGGCCGCGGCATGAACCTTCCGGAACAAAAGAACGGCTGCCGCTGCTTTTACGGCCACGGAATTCCCCGGGTGAAACTCGAGGAACTTGCCGGAAAGCTGATTGTCGTGGAAGGCGCGGACGGTTCGGGTCGTTCGACACAAATCGCGCGACTGGTGGATTGGTTGGAAACGGGCGGCCATCCGACCGTGCAGGTGGGCCTCAAACGCTCCACGCTGGTCAGCAAGGAATTGGAACTGGCGCAGAAGGGCAATATTCTGAGCCGCACCACACTGAGCCTTTTTTACGCCACGGATTTTGCCGACCAATTGGAAAACATCATCATTCCGGCGCTCAAGGCGGGATTCATCGTGCTTGCGGACCGTTACATTTACACTCTGATGGCGCGCGACGTGGTCCGCGGCATGGACGACGGCTGGCTAAAAAATGTTTATGGCATTGCCCTCAAGCCCGATGCGGTCTTTTATCTTTCTGTCCAACCGCAGGAACTGGTCCAGCGCAATCTCGCCAAAAACGCATCACTGGATTATTGGGAGAGCGGCATGGACCAGGGATTGTCCCGTGATATGTTCGACAGCTTCCTGAAATATCAGACGGCGATGCAGGCGGCATTCCGTAAACTACAAAAGACCTACGGTTTTACAATCATTGATGGCAATCGCCCGGTGGGTTCGATCACGAAGGATTTGCGTAAAAAAATCAGGATGGTGCTGGCGGAGTAAAACCACTCAGATGACCGGGCCGTTGGTCGTTGCAGAGGGCATATCCGGCGGCGCGTTCGTTGCGGACTGCCGCCGCAACTGGTGTTGTTGCTTCAGCAAAAATTCGAATTTCCTTTTCTGGTCCGGCGTCAAAACATCCCTGATTTGCTCACGCGTATCATGCCACACCACCTGGAACTGCGGAGCAACCAATTTCCAGAGATCATGGGTATTCTGCTGCGCCTGAGCTATGATTCTTCGAATTTGCTCCCGTTGTTTTTGGTCCAGGTCCAAATTGTCATTTAGTTCTTCGACGAAATTTGTGTTCAAGAAATCGGGCCGCAACCGCGGTGGCAGCGTATCGTATATCACCGGCTTCGGCGGCGGCGGCGGTTTTCGAAAACTAAACAAGGGGCTGGACGGACGCGATGCATGACCCACCACAAGTCCGCCGGTGATGACGCCCGCGCTGAATATGACAATGGTTGCGAGGATGACCTTCCAGTAATTCACTGGGCCTGGTCGCCCTGGTCAACGGAAGCCAGAAGCGTGGTTTCAAGATTTTGGGAAAGGTCGACCCCGGAATTGCCCGCGGGATTGTAAAACGCCCACGCGCCGCACATAACAGCTACGACAACGCACGAAGCCGCCGCCTGCCATAATCCACGCACCCACAACGCCACGTTATCCGTCGGTGTCGCCCCTGAAATTCGCGCTATAATACGCTTTTCGAATGCGTAGGGGACATGGTCAGCCGGCGCATTGGCGCGCGCAGCCGCAATCAGTTTGCGCTCAAGATCAGTGACGTTCATATTCTTTTAGACGCTTTTGCGGGCGCATGGTTACAATCACAAATACTGGTCTTTGGCCATTTTTGAAAGGATTTTTCGCATTTCTCCGCGCGCCCGAAATGCCCGGACCTTCACCAGCGGGACCGACCATCCGGTTAGTTCGGCGATTTCCTTGACCGAGCGGTCCTCAATTTCCAGCAACGTAATCACCAATCGCGCCTGGGGCGATAGCTTCTCCAATACCCGATCAATGAGCAGTTTTGCGGCGTCGGCCTCTTCACTGGCCGACTCGGGAGCGGTGACAAATTTTTGCAACCAATCGCTTTCCGATTCCGAAAGGTCCGAAAACGACGATTCGCGATTGCGCTGGTGACCGCGCAGGAAATCATAGCAGGTGCGGACAGTCATGCGCATAAGCCAATGCTCGAACGGCGCCTCGCCCCGGAAACTTTTCAACTTTTCAAACGCCTTGAGCCAAACCTCCTGCGCGATGTCCTCCACTTCACTTTCGCGCCGGGCGTAGCGGCGCGCCGTGGCAAAAACACGGGGCGAATATTTTTGAACAA
This sequence comes from uncultured Verrucomicrobiae bacterium, assembly GCA_963845665.1. GTDB lineage: Bacteria > Verrucomicrobiota > Verrucomicrobiia > Limisphaerales > UBA11358 > UBA11358. The sequence continues at coordinate 2,180,332 of CAWJTA010000002.1, read as the reverse complement.
GGGGTTCGAAGCTGGCCGCGTCGCCCTGCAACACGGCTGCGATGAGTTCCGCTTCGCTTCGTTCCATCAAAAAATTATGGACGATGACGCGTGGAGGATGAAGCGCAAATGTGGATCCCGCCCCCATTTAATTAACGACGGGCAGGCCGTTGGTATCAGTCGGCAGGGTCGGAGGCAATTTCAAATGGACTTCCGGGGCTGGCGCTTCGGCCTCATCTCGAAATCCAAAAAAATGGCCGGATTGGAAGTTTTTCAATTGCGCGACCTGCTTCGCGGACAGAGGCGGCTGCATCTGCGAAAGCGCCTTAACAAGAATCACCGTCAACTGGGCCTCCGCCCCGGCGGATTGATAGGCATATTGCCGCGAGAGCTTCTCGTCGAATGTGCCGGTGACGATTTGGTTCAACAGCGCGGCGCGCGATGAGCGAATTTTTTCCTGTAAAGGCTGGATTTGATCGCGTTGGGAATCCATGTTCCGCAACAGGGACAGCCGCTGTTCATCCGTCAGCAACCGCCCAAGCATAGGAAAAAACCGCGCCTCCAGGCCCATTGCATGATTTTGCTGAGCGGAAGCTTTTGCGGCCGGAATCATTATAATGATTAAGAGAAAAAGGCATTTCAAAGTATTCATAACACCCTATTCAGACGAAAAACCGGCGTTGTCAGTTACGTTACGTTAAAGTCTGGTAATCTGGAGCGCCTCTTCCAGGGCCCTGGAAAATTGGACAACCGTTTCGTTGATTCGGTGCGGCTGCCTGGCCATGGATTCGAGCATTTTTTCAAAACTCTCCGGGCGCCGGCGCATCATCTCGATAGCGGAGAGCATGAGAGCGACGTTGTTATTGATATCATGGCGCAGGTCGGCAAGTTTCTTCTTCAATTCACCAACTTGCTCGGCGCTTAACGTAACAGGTTGCAACGGCAAAGACATTTGCGGAATTTCGCGGCAATTGCGGCTAAAATCAAGAGGTTTCTGAAGGTTCGGCCGTTATCGAGGACGAGGACGAGAACGAGAACAATGAGACAAGAAAAGAAAAAAGCCGAAACAATCAATGTTTCGGCTTTTTAATGAAAGACTGGCGGCTACCTACTCTCGCGGAAGCTATACAACCACTACCATCGGCCTTGCAGTGTTTGACGGCCGTGTTCGGAATGGGAACGGGTCGGACCACTGCGGTAATGCCACCAAAGTTGGACGGCCACGGTATTTGCCGTGCAAAATTATTGATTTGTTAAAGAACGATCCGAAACGATTCGGCGATTCTCTGAAAACTACACACAGGGGAGGAAAGGCAGGGCGCACAATTCGCGAGTTGAAATTGTTTTTCCTATAGAAGGAAAAAGCAATCAAGCCGCACGACCGATTAGTACTGGTCAACTGAACGCCTCACGGCGCTTGCATTCCCAGCCTATCAAACGGGTAGTCTGCCCGTGGTCTTTAGGTGCCTTGCGGCACGGGAAACATTATCTTGGGAGGAGCTTGGCGCTTAGATGCTTTCAGCGCTTATCTCTTCCGCACATGGCTACGCAGCGATGCCCCTGACGGAACAACTGCCACACCAGAAGTGCGTCTAACCCGGTCCTCTCGTACTAAGGTTAGAACCCCTCAAGTTTCCTTCGCCCACAGTGGATAAGGACCGAACTGTCTCACGACGTTCTGAACCCAGCTCGCGTGCCGCTTTAACCGGCGAACAGCCGGACCCTTGGGACCTTCTCCAGCCCCAGGATGCGACGAGCCGACATCGAGGTGCCAAACCGGATCGTCGATATGAACTCTTGGATCCGATCAGCCTGTTATCCCTAGCGTACCTTTTGTCCGATGAGCGACGGCAATTCCACATTAAACCGTCGGATCATTTGGGCCTGCTTTCGCATCTGCTCGACTTGTGGGTCTTACAGTCAACCTGGTTTATAGCCATACCCTCGACGCACGGTTGCCAACCGTGCTGAACCAAGCTTAGCGCTCCTCCGTTACCATTTGGGAGGAAACCGCCCCAGTCAAACTGACCCGCACGCACTGTCCCCCATCTGGATGACAGACTGGGGTTAGAATCCTAATTATCTCAAGAGTGGTGTTTCACATTGCGACTCCATGCCAACCGAAGCCGGCACTTCGAAGTCTCCCACCTACGCTAAGCATAAATAACCAGAACACAATACGAGCTTACAGTAAAGGTGCATAGGGTCTTTCCGTCCTACTGCGGGCAGGCGGCATCTTCACCGCCATTACAGTTTCGCCGAGATCCTCTCCGAGACAGTCGTTCAGTCGTTACAAGATTCGTGCAGGTCGGAACTTACCCGACAAGGAATTTCGCTACCTTAGGACCGTTATAGTTACGGCCGACATTCACGGGGACTTAAAGACCGAGCTTCGCCTTACGCTAACAAGATCTCTTAATCTTTCCGCATTGGTCACTTGTCACTCCCTATACGTCGTCTTCACGACTTTGCAGAGAGCTGTGTTTTTGTTAAACAGTCGCTAAACGCAATTTACTGTGGCTCACCGAAGTGAGCACCTCTTTTCCCGAAGTTACGAGGCTAATGTGCCGAGTTCCTTAGAGAGGTTTCTCTCGCGCGCCTGAGTGCGCTTACACTCACCCACCTGTGTCGGTTTGCGGTACGGACAAACAAGACATACTATGAAACTTTTCTAGGCACAGGAACCCACCGATACGTTCGGCCGAAGCCTAAGCCCGAGTCTTTCGATTGACTCTACTCGATGTCTCTCCCATGCGTCATTCCATAGCTAATTCTTGTCTGGCGCAGGAATATTTAACCTGCTGTGCATCGATTACGCCTTACGGCCTCATCTTAGCATCCGGCTAACCCTGGGAGGACGAACCTGGCCCAGGAAACCTTGGGTTTACGGCGACCAGGATTCTTACCTGGTTTATCGCTACTCGTGTCTGCATTCTCACTAATCGTCGCTCCACAGTCCGTTTCCGTTCTGCTTCGATGCAACGATTACGCTCTCCTACCACTCAACCCTGACGAATCAAGGCTCAATCCATAGCTTCGGTATGTGATTTAATCGCCAATCATTTTCGGCGCGACCTCGCTCGATGAGTCAGCTATTACGCACTGTTTAAATGATGGCTGCCTCTAAGCCAACATCCTCACTGTCTAAGCAAAGTCACATCCTTTCCACTTAATCACATTTAGGCACCTTAGCTGATGGTCTGGGCTGTTGCCCTCTCGGCTACGAAGCTTATCCCTCGCAGCCTGATTGCTGTGATACTGAGACCGACGGAATTCGGAGTTTAATTGGTTTTGGCAGCCTGGTGGGGCCCCTAAGCCATTCAGTGCTCTACCTCCGTCGGGTACTTACACAACACTCGCCCTCAAGCGATTTCGGAGAGAACCAGCTATCACGGGGTTTGATTAGTCTTTCGCTCCTACTCTCAAGTCATCTCAGGATTTTTCAACATCCACGAGTTCGGTCCTTCATTTGGTGTTACCCAAACTTCAACCTGCTCAAGAGTAGATCACCTCCGCTTCGGGTCTATTGCCAACGACTGGTCGCGCTATTCGCACTCGGTTTCCCTTCGCCTCCAGTTCAAAGAACCTTAGGCTGGCGCCATTGACAATAACTCGCAGACTCATTATGCAAAAGGCAAGCTGTCACCACCTTGCGGTGGCTCCAACACATTGTAGGCATATGGTTTCAGGTTCTATTTCACTCCGCTAACAGCGGTTCTTTTCGCCTTTCCCTCGCGGTACTAGTTCACTATCGGTTGCCAGGGAGTATTTAGCCTTATCCGGTGGTCCGGACGGATTCACACAGAGTTTCACGTGCACCGTGTTACTTGGGATACCCCTAGAGGAGTTTGAGCTTTCGCATACCCGACTTTCACGGTCTATGGTCCAGCTTTCCAGAAGATTCTGCTGGCTCTCGCTCTCTCACATTGAGGTCCCTCAACCCCGGGAAGACAAGTCCTCCCGGTTTAGGCTGTTCCGCTTTCGCTCGCCGCTACTGACGGAATCACTGTCGTTTTCTTTTCCTGCGGTTACTGAGATGTTTCACTTCACCGCGTGTGGCTTTGCCGGACTATGAATTCATCCGGCAATAACCGGCAATAACGCCGGCTGGGTTGTCCCATTCGGAAATCCACGGATTAAAGCCTGCTTGCGGCTCCCCGTGGCTTATCGCAACTTACTACGTCCTTCATCGCCTCCTGGCACCAAGGCATTCACCATAAGCCCTTAGTAGCTTGATCACAAAAGATACCATCGTATAAACGATGGACACTCAGCGAATTGTATAATTTGCCCTACTTTTACTTTTCTCTTACCTATGTGTAGTTGTCAAAGAACACGCCGACCTTCAATCGCCCGAGCCTTTTCAGCCCGGCCATCTCGTTTCGGCAAATCATCGTGTTATTACATCAAAGCTGGTAGGCGTGACTGGATTTGAACCAGTGACCCTGCGCTTATCAAGCGCATGCTCTAACCAACTGAGCTACACGCCTATCAAACCAAATCTGGCTTGCCGAGCCGTAGCCGAGCGAAGGCTGGTGGAGCTGAGGGGATTCGAACCCCTGACCTACAGCTTGCAAAGCTGCCGCTCTACCAACTGAGCTACAGCCCCACATATATTTGCGATTTACGAACATCATTCGCAAATCTCGCTGTTATCAGCGAGTCCGATCCCATTTTCACTTGATGATTCAAAGAGCTTTGCTCTTGAAAACTGAGTTGTGCGATTAGATTGAGCCGAATCCGATTCTTGCGAATCGTTCGACCTCGGAAGTCCCGTTTTGACCGGGACCCGTGGTTTCTCCTTAGAAAGGAGGTGATCCAGCCGCAGGTTCCCCTACGGCTACCTTGTTACGACTTCATCCCAATCACCAGTCATACCTTCGACACCTTTTGAGGGGCGGCTTCGGGTGCAACCGGCTTTCATGATGTGACGGGCGGTGTGTACAAGGCCTGGGAACGTATTCACGGCGCCGTAGCTGATGCGCCATTACTAGCGATTCCAGCTTCATGCCGTCGAGTTGCAGACGACAATCTGAACTGGGCCCGGTTTTAGGGGATTTGCTCCAGCTTACGCTCTTGCTTCCCTTTGTACCGGGCATTGTAGTACGTGTGCAGCCCTGGCCGTAAGGGCCATACTGACTTGACGTCATCCCCACCTTCCTCCTCGTTGAAGCGAGGCAGTCTGTCCAGAGTGCTCACACCGAAGTGTGGTGGCAACAGGACACAGGGGTTGCGCTCGTTGCGGGACTTAACCCAACATCTCACGACACGAGCTGACGACAGCCATGCAGCACCTGTGCAAGCTGCCCTTGCGGGGTCGTCCCACTTTCATGGTTCTACCACTTGCATGTCAAGGCCAGGTAAGGTTCTTCGCGTTGCATCGAATTAAGCCACATACTCCACCGCTTGTGCAGGCCCCCGTCAATTTCTTTGAGTTTTAACCTTGCGGCCGTACTTCCCAGGCGGCGCATTTAACGCGTTAGCTTCGCCACGAGCGGGGTCGATTCCGCTCACAGCAAATGCGCACCGTTTAAGGCCAGGACTACCGGGGTATCTAATCCCGTTTGCTCCCCTGGCTTTCGTGCCTGAGCGTCAGGAAATGTCCAGAGACTCGCCTTCGCCACTGGTGTTCCTCTCGATATCTACGCATTTCACTGCTACACCGAGAATTCCAGTCTCCCCTCCATTCCTCGAGCCAAATAGTATTCAATGCAGTTCCGCAGTTGAGCTGCGGGATTTCACATCAAACTTACCTGGCCGCCTACGCACCCTTTACGCCCAGTGAATCCGAACAACGCTTGGGACCTCTGTATTACCGCGGCTGCTGGCACAGAGTTAGCCGTCCCTTCCTCTTCCGCTACAATCAATGCTTCACGTGTTAGGTGAATCAATTTGTTCGCAAATGACAGGGGTTTACGGGCCGAAGCCATTCATCCCCCACGCGGCGTCGCTCCTTCAGGCTTTCGCCCATTGAGAAAAATTCTCGACTGCTGCCACCCGTAGGTGTCTGGACCGTGTCTCAGTTCCAGTGTGGCTGGTCGTCCTCTCAGACCAGCTACCCGTCTTAGCCTTGGTGAGCCGTTACCTCACCAACTAGCTGATAGGCCGCGGGCTCATCGTGAAGCGTCAGGCCTTGCGGTCCCCAACTTTGAACTTGCGTTCACATCCGGTATTAGCTCGCCTTTCAGCAAGTTATCCCAGACTTCACGGCAGATTACCCACGTGTTACACACCCTTGCGCCACTCCAATTTGCAAATATTGCTACCCGCAAATCAGCGTTCGACTTGCATGTCTTATCCACGCCGCCAGCGTTCGTTCTGAGCCAGAATCAAACTCTCCGTAAAAAAACGTTAGTTGATTCGCCTTCAATCGTAAAATTGAAGGGCTTTAATTGGTTAAAACCTTCGTGGACAACCCACTAACAGGCTATCCTTGAAGGGGCTCTCACTAATCGCACAAATCAATTTTCAAAGAGCAATGGCGCCATTAAAGACACCAAAAATTTTCCGAAACGTCACAATCGTCTTTTCCCGTTTAGGGGATAAAAAAACCCAACCGCCGAATCGCCACTTTTCCAACCCGGCAATTAGATTCGAATTTCGGGGACGCGTATCTTACTTCAACCGCGTCACTTGTCAACGGACTTTTTTGTCCACCTCTCGCCTCTCTAGCGGCGAGCGAGCGGTTACTTTACCAGACAACATAACCCTCGCAAGTGTTTTTTCAAAAATTTTTTAGGTATTTCGCTCACCCCGAAACACGCAAAAACCCCAATAAAATCAACCTATTCCAGCCCTCTCTCAGTCAAATCATCCTCGTCCAACCCCAAAAAATGTCCCAGCTCATGCAAAAAAGTCGTCCGAATTTCCTCCCGAAAAGTGTTTTCATCCCCTTCCGCCATGTCCCAAATGTTTTCCAGGAACAAAATAATCTGCGGCGGCATCGGTACCTGGCCTTCATTAGCGAATTCCGCGCCCGTAAAAACACCCAAAGTATCATCGTCAATTCCGTCCGCCTGCAATGCCTTGTTTGGCTTGTGTTCAAAGGTGATCGGAAAGCGTCGCACCTGTTCGCGCAATGTCTCCGGCAAATCGTTCAGCACGGCCTCGATCTCCGCCGAGGCCATGCCGCACAGTTTTTCCCAGACCGCAATCATCCCGTGTTTACTTGTCCACACCTCGGAGATAAAAATCAAAATATTTTTCGGAGAAAGGGAAAATAATTGAAGCAAAATATTCGTTCCTGCCGCGCCCCGGGTGTTCGCGGACCCGAATTTCAAGCAGGAAAAAATTACTCGACCGCTGGGGTCGCGTCCTTACGTTCGCCGATTTAAACGGAGCGGCCTGAGCCGGATCCAGGGCGCGAGCACAATTGCCTTGTCGCCACTGAATTCCTTCCCTCTTCCAATGCAAATAAATATCACTCGCCGATGGCAGTTACATGATGCTGCCTCTAAGTGCCACTGAAAATTCACACGGTTCAGGAACTCGTGCCTTGCCAGAAACCTTTTGTACCATTCGATAGAGCGTCGGCCCCTGATTCAATGATTTGCTGAAGTGGAACTAAACTGCGCCGAATCAATCGCAATTTGGCAAATAAATCGCATGGGATTGCCTGTGGATTTGCTCAGCGGCCATTGTGGCTCGCCTATCCAAACAGGCTGCCCGCCAAACTTTGTAACGGGCTCGACGATTGCCTTACGCGATTCGATAAATTCGATAGATCCTCTTTTTGGCATAGAATTTTAAGTAATCTTTCATCAAGAGAGCTGCTTCCGCCACCTCGCCAATTGCCGCGCCACTTCCTTCGTGCCGGGTGCGCCAATGATATTTCGCTTTGCCATTGCCCGTTTGAGGTCAAACACGGCGAGCGCGTCGCGCCCAAAGACCTTGTCCACCGATTGCAATTCCGCAAGCGTTAGCGCATTCAACGGTTTTCCCGTCTTTTCCGCCAGCGCCACGACCGCACCCACGATATGGTGGCCCTGCCGAAACGGCATTCCTTTGCGCACCAGATAATCCGCCAAATCCGTCGCCAACAACGCCGGGTCGCTCGCGGCGCGTTCACACGCCGCGCGATTCACCTTTGTGTTTCCCAGCATCGCCGACATTAGGCGCGTCGTGGCCCGCATCGTGTCGACGGTGTCAAACAACCGTTCTTTGTCCTCCTGTAAATCACGATTGTACGTCATGGGCAAACCTTTGAGCAGCGTCAGCAATGACATGAGATTGCCGAAGACACGCCCGGTTTTGCCTCGCGCCAGTTCTGCCACATCCGGGTTCTTCTTTTGCGGCATCAATGACGAGCCGGTGGTGTAGGCATCGGCAATTTTTATAAAATTAAACTCCGTGCCGGCCCAAAGAATCAAATCTTCGGCCAACCGCGAAATATGGACGGCAAGAAGTGCACCCGCCGCGCAAAATTCCACGGCAAAGTCACGATCACTGATGGCGTCCATCGAGTTTTGCGTCAATTGCGGTCTTCCGCCCGCGTCCACAAAACCGAGCAATTTAGCCACCACATCACGCCTCAGCGGAAGCGTGCTGCCGGCGATCGCGCCGCTGCCCAGGGGACAAATGTTGACGCGCGAATGGCAATCCCAAAGCCGCTCGCAATCGCGTTCAAGCATTTCGACATACGCCAGGAGATGGTGCGCCAGATAGACCGGCTGTGCCCGTTGCATGTGGGTGTAACCGGGAATCAACACATCCGAATTGCGTTCCCCCAGCACGACCAACGCGCGCTGAAAATCGGCGACCTCGCTCAAAAGATGTTTAATTTCGTCCCGCAACCAAAGCCGGATGTCCAGTGCGATCTGATCATTGCGCGACCGGGCCGTATGCAATTTGGCGCCGGCGGGAACCCGGCGCGTCAACTCCGCCTCGATATTCATGTGAACATCTTCGAGCGACGCATCCCATTTAAATTTTCCCGCTCTGATTTCCCGGCCAATCGCGTCGAGTCCCCGGACAATGGCATGCAATTCATTTTTTTTCAGCACGCCGATGAGATGGAGCATTTCGGCATGGGCCATCGAACCGAGGATGTCGTGACGCCACAGACGCCAGTCGAAAGAAATGGATTCAGTGAATTGGGCCACGTCGGCGGCCAGACCGGCGGCGAAACGTCCGCTGCGGGACACGGTAGAACTGTTTTTCATAAAGGCGCGGTTTGCGCGGATGACACAGATTTTTTGAAACGGCTGACAAATTCAACCACAAAGACGCAGTTAACAAACGCTAAAAATCATTAAAAAGTCCATTGCCGCCTGCGCTGAAATATGAAAACTTTTGGCCGATCATGAGCGAGTTCAAATACGCCTGCCCGGTATGCGGCCAGCACATCAAGTGCGATTCGTCGCAATCCGGAACGGTGATGGAATGCCCGACATGCTTTCAGAAGATCATCGTGCCGCAGGCGCCGGTGGGAGAACAAACATTAATCCTAACGGGAACAAAAGTGGGCGGGGAACGTCCCGCGCCGAAAACCCAGGAGGCGGCTGCGTCCGCCGCGCGGCCGGCCCGTGGCATTTCCGGCCCAATAGTCGTAATTGTGATCCTCCTTGGCATCATGGCCGCGGTCGGCTTTGTATACCGAGGCACGATATTTAAGTCGCCAACGCCACTTGCGGCCAAAGATGGGGCAACGAATCAAACTAACCAGGTAAAAAAAGCCGCACCCGCTCTCCCGGCCCCGCCGGCAAACGACACGAATTGGATCTTGAATTTAAAAGGCGCCGTCGTCCCGGTTTCGACCGCCGCTGGCCGCGTGGAAGGTCAGGACTTTATTTGCGAGCGTGCCACGCTCCAGGGCGGTCTCCTGACTTTGCGCAACGGCGACCTGAGCATTGCGATCAATTTCACCGGCGCCAGCCCTCAGATGCTCTCCGGAAAGACGATTAACGTAGCCACAAACGCCACCACCGCCGCGCGTGTCACGTTGCATTGGAAGGACGACGACCATCCCATGCATGAAGTATTCAATAATGGTTATGCCCTGCTTTTGCATTTCGATGAAGCGACGAACAACCGGATTTCCGGAGAAATTTATCTGTGCACTTCGGACGAAAGAGAAAGTTATGTCGCCGGAACGTTCAATGCGGAAATCAGAAAGCCCAAGCCGAAAAAATAAGGCCGCCGCGAGCATTGTTCGCGTGCTAACGGAACGCAACGAGACGCTGGCACTCGCCGAATCCTGCACCGGCGGCTTGATCGCCCATCAAATCACCAATGTCCCCGGCGCGTCAAAAACCCTCAAGGGCGGCATCGTGGCCTATAGCAATGAAGCAAAAGAAAAATTCCTGGGCGTCCGCGCCGACACTTTAAGAAAGCACGGTGCCGTGAGCAAAGAGACCGCCGCTGAAATGGTTGCCGGCGCACGAAAACAATTTGCCGCGGATTACGCCATCAGCGTGACAGGAATCGCTGGCCCAACTGGGGGAACCAAAGAAAAACCCACCGGAACCGTTTTCATCGCGGTGGCCGGAAGCTTCGGCATTGTCGTCGAACGGAAATTGAATCCCTTCAGCCGCGAGAAATTTAAACAGGTAACAGCTCAACAAGCGCTGCAACTATTAAGAAAAAATATTTCATCCAACGAACCCAATAAACCCTGGAAGCGGTAACTATCGGTGAATCCTCTGACTAAAAGCCCTGAAGGGCGGCCGATAATAGCCCAGACCAAGCGAGTCCGCGAGCGCCGCCCCTGGGTTAATTGCCACCGCTTTCACATCTAAATCGATAAGTGCCGGATCGAATCTCCAATATTATCCCTTTTCCAGCCTCCGTCTGAGCTTTGATTTCAGGCATCTCAGCCAGCGATTTGCCATTTATTTTCACCGCATTCAAATTCTCCGACGGCAGATACACACTGGCTTGCGTTGCTTCAGGAACAATCAGTTTTAAAGTGAAATGGCCCCCAACTTCTTTCTTCCAGGCCACAGAAATATCTCCCGCGACACTCGCCACCGTCCCTTTAGCCCATCTCAAATCACCTGTGTGTGGTCTAACCACAAATTGTTTCCACCCATATCCGGTGGGTTCAAGCCCAAGCACTTTTTGAGGAAGCAACGCGGTAGGACCGGAAGACCAGGCGTGTGAAGTCGAGCCCCAGGGTAGATTCCAGCCTTCCTGCCAGGCCCCGTTGAACGCGTCAAGTTGGGTTTGCGCACCCCAGTTTTTGCGCATGTAATCCAGCGCCCATTGATCTTTTCCCGCCGTGAACATGGAATTTAACACCCAATAGGCGAAAGATTCTTCAGTGGCCTTGCCTCGTTTCATAATCAGATTGATTATATCCGTCTTCCGGCTTTCATCTGCAACGCCGTAGATTAAGGCATAAACCTGCGGTTGCTGTCCGATTTTAGTTCCTTCGTAGCTGTCTAAATAAGCACGATCTTTTTCCGACCACAGCTCTTTATTGATATTTTCCTTTAGCTGTTGAGCTTCATCCTGCCATATCTTCGCCTGATTGGTGTCGTGTGCGAAATCGGCGGCGATGGCTGCCGCCGCATTCAAAGCGCCAAAATATAGGCAATTGGGGCCGGTGATGATTTTTTTCATCTCCATGTGATACGTAGGAGGCCAATCGAGCACAACCCAGCCCGGCAAATTGGCCAGCAAACCAGTGTTCGGATCAACGAACTGCCGAAAATAATCTACCGCCCTCTTGAGGTTGGGATAGAGACTCTCCATCAGCGGGTCTTTGCCGTAATACATAAAATATTCGTGCATCATCAAAACCCATTCCAGTTGATAATCCGGAATGTACGTCGAACTGCCGGTTTGAAGTAAGTAATCCGTGGGGTAACGGCTACGAACTGCGCCGTCCTTGCGCCAACGCTGCGATTCCGCCCCACAGAGGAGATTATACGCCGACAAAAATCTGGAGCTTTTGCCAAAGGCGTAGTTTCCGTAGATCATCATGTAACGCGAGTCGCCGGCTATGTACTGTGTGTGCTCGCGCCACGGGTCTTCGTACGTATCAATCGAATTGACCTCCATGGTATGTTTCCCGATTTTCCAGAATTCGTTAAGCCGAGGGTCGGAGCATTCAAAAGAACCACCCATCTCGTAGCTGTAGTGCGAATATTCCGCGCTGACACCCAGAATGTGAATATTTGTTCTGGTTTCGATCGAGAAATAACGAAAGCCAGTCCAGGTAAAAGGCTGCCAGCTTTGGAGCCCCTGTTTGGTCGTATATTTTTCAGAGTGATCGCTGCTGACACGGATGAGAGGCACTCCGTTTGAATCCAAACGCTCGCCTGTTCCGATTTCAAACTGAACGCCGCCAGTTGCGGCCTCCAGCTTGAATCGCGGATAACCGGCAATTTCAGTTCCAAAATCATAAACCATTCGATTGCCGGCTTTCCATTCATGGACAGGTTTGATGGTCGTACGGGTCAACTGCGGGCGTTCAGTCACCACCAGGCTGTTCCACGGGGCCACCGGAGGGACTCCGATCTGTTTTGCATGCTCCCAGGCCGAATCGTCAAACTCAGGCTTTTGCCAACCGTCGGGCCAAAGTCGGGCATCAAATTCCTCGATGAATCCAATCAAGTGGGCGTTGGGGGCTCTGTAGCGGGTTTGAGTATTCCAGGCTTTGGCATGAATCACCTTCCAGCTGCTGTCACTCAACAGATTTACCGACGAACTATCGGCGAAATCCAGCTTTGCCTGGAAGAAAAAACCGCCACGGGCATTGATCTGAGAATGCAGCCCCACTCCAAAATTCTGTACTACGGCCGTGATACAATTTGTACCTTTTTGAAGGCAGGGCAGTATGTTAAAATAATCGTAGCATTGATATTCCGGGTCACAATTCATGGGACACCGTTCAAGCAGCCTGCCATTGATATAAACGTCAGCATAAGCATAAGCGGAGATAAATGCGGCGGCATCCTGCGGAAGCTTTTCCAGATCAAAAGTCTTTCGGACAAGCAAATAATAATTTGTAGGATTTTCGTCTCCTGAATCCCAAATCCAGTCCGCCAGTGGTTTGACACCATCGAGCGTTGAGGACGATTCCGACATAAACGCCCCGCGCCCCCAATGATCCGTTACGTCGTTCGGCTGTCCCCGGGCGACGCCCGTCAAAGTCAGAATGGCCACCAAAAGTATAATTACATTTCTCATATTGCGGCCATCCGTATTCGGCAGCGGCTTTTTGCAGTTTAGTTTGATCAATCCGCCCAACAAAGCACAACAATTGCCTTATTTCCGCTTCTCCGGCCGGCTCTGCCAGGCCCAATGGGGTTTGCCCTTCGTTATTCTGAATTTTCAAAGAAGCACGGATTTGGAATATTTTTAAAATACAGCACTCGCCCTCCTCGCAACGTTATCGTCAACGTAACACCGCAAGTCATTGATAATCAGTATCTTATGAAATGTAACAGCGTGTAACAAAGTGTGTAACACTGTAAGCCGTTGTTGCCCAACGATGTAACAATGTAACACGATTCCCAACTTCAACTCGATTGCCGCGCCGTGGCTCCGAACGAAGGCGTGTTCAACGGCAATGACAGGCAGGCAATAGTTCATCGCGCCAAACTTGATTCTTGTCCTTTATTTCTTCATCCTTTCTCCGTTTTGAACATTCCCGAACATCGCAAGGCCATTGACAAGCTGGATGAACAACTGGTGCAGCTCCTGAGCGAGCGCACACGGCACGTCCTGGCGATTGGCGAAATCAAACGCAAGGGCGGCGAGGAAATCTATGCGCCGCACCGCGAACGGGCGGTCCTGGACCGCGTGGCAAAGCTCAATTCCGGCCCGATGACTTCGGAACAGCTTCGCGCCATTTATCGCGAGATCATGTCCAGCGCGCTGGCCCTGGAAAAAACATTGATCATCGCGTATCTCGGTCCGGAAGCCACGTTTACACATCAGGCCGCCATACGCCGGTTCGGCTCCAGCCTGCAGTATGCCGCGCAAAAAACGATCGCGGAAATTTTTACGGAAGTTCAGAAGGGTCGCGCCGATTACGGTGTTGTTCCCGTCGAGAATTCGACCGAAGGCGTGGTCACGCATACCCTGGACATGTTTGTGGACAGCGAATTAAAGATCGTTTCCCAAATCGTATTGCCAATCCAATATTGCCTGGCCGGCAATGGCGGCGGCGTCAAACACATCAAGCGCCTCCATATTCATCCCCAGGCGCTGGGCCAATGTCGCCGCTGGGTGCAACAAAACTTGCCCGGCGCGGAAATCCTCGAGGCCTCTTCCAACGCCCGGTCCGCTGAATTGGCTTCGCGCGATAAAGAAGCCGCAGCTGTGACCGGATATTTGGCGGCTGAAAAGTACGGCCTTCAGATTTTGGAACAGGACATCCAGGACAATGCCGCCAACGCCACCCGCTTCCTGGTCTTGGGGCGCCAGTGCAGCCCGCCCACCGGCCAGGACCGTACCAGCCTGATGATTAGCGTCACGGACAAAGTGGGCGCGCTTCACGAAGCGCTCGCTTCCTTTCGCCGCGCTAAAATCAATTTGACCAAGATCGAATCGCGTCCAAGCAAACGGAAAGCCTGGGAATATTTTTTCTTCATCGATTGCGACGGCCACGCGCTGGACAAAAAGGTCGCCCGGGCCATCCAAAATCTCGGGGCGCACTGCAATTTTGTAAAAATTCTCGGGTCGTATCCGAATTCCGAATAGAACCTGCGGGACCGCCGTGTGAGGGCACACGGCCTGCAACGGCGACGGATTGTTGGGGGCCATGTCCGCTGCCACGGAGGTTCATCGAAGGACTCGCTATGACAACGACCGTTGAAAAAAATTCTCGTTTTAGGAAAATTTTCTTTGGAATCGAACCATCAAAGTGTTAATGTTTGAAAAGTAAAAGCCGTTCGCGAGGGTTGACGCGAATAGTTTTTTGTAGGCCGGGTTATTGAGCGCGTTGTTGCGTAAGCCGTGTAGCGGAAAATTCCTCTGTTGCGGTCATTCGGTATATCCCAAGGCTGGTACAGGACAAAAGATCCATATCTAGAGACAGTCATGATAAATCAAGTTGAAGCACGAAAACAGGTATTCAGCAAAATCTTCCGCTGGCAGTCGTCAAACGGTAATGCCCCTTCCAAAGTCGAAGTCGCCGGAACATTTACACATTGGAAAAAATTATCGCTGACGCGTGAAGTCTCCGGCGGATGGCAATTGACGTTGCATCAAATCCCCGGCAATCGCACTCACCACTTTATGTTTTTTGCCGATGACCAACCCGTTTCGGGTCCGTCCGATGGTCTGGCAATTCCCCAGGGTTCCGAGGAAGAGCAGTTTGCCATGACGACCATGCGCGGCCCGCGCGTGTTCATGCTATTTTCACAGACGAAGTGATGAAATAGTTGGCCGGCATTTTACCCGCCAGGGACGAGTCGGCCAAGGCGGACCGGGAGGTCCGTGAGGCGGCCTTCGTCCCAATTGCGAAGTCCCAAAACTGACATTATTGGGCCCACAATATGGAGGTTTTTTCTCTCCTCCATTAGCATAACTATGGTAGTATCGAAGTGTGGGTCAAGATGCTTCTTACTATATTTGGGGAATCGACAATTCCCCATACGGGCCTGTCGAGCTTTCTCTCCTCTCGCAATGGGTCAGCGAGGGACGGGTTGTTGCCGACACTTGGGTATTTGACCAGCACGCCGACAAGTGGGGCAAAGCCTCAGAATTTCCGGAACTTCAAGTGTGCTTTCATTCCTCTTCCGAAGTGACCCCGTCAGCGGTCCTCACGCCAGGAGTGTTGCGCGGGATCAGGATTTTAGCCACGCTAAATGACACGCAATTGGCGCACCTTTCTGATTTCATGGAATTCCAGAACTGGCCGATGCATGGCGTCGTGTTTCGCCAGGGCGACCTGGGCGATGCCATGTTTTTGGTGTTACACGGAGAATTGCGGGCTCGCACAATCGTTGGCGACTCTGAATCCATTTTGGCGACGTTCCGTGGCGGAGATTTTTTTGGGGATATGGCCCTTTTTGACAATGGACCCCGTTCGGCAGACGTCGTCGCCAATATGGACAGCAGCCTGATTAAAATATCGGCGGCAAATTTCTACCGTCTAATCCGCGAAGCGCCGGCGCTGGCCACACCGTTTTTGCAAGCTGCCGCCCGAACGCTTTCCTATCGCATTCGGGCGGACAACAAACGTCTACTTCAAGTTTCCGAACAATTCGCGGCGGCCCGCCGGTTATAAATAACCGGGCGGACTAATGCGAAGCTTCGTCGATTGCTTTGATGAGCGCCTCCTCCGAAGAGCTGGGCGTAACTTGTCGGTTGAAGATTTGATCGGATGAAATAGGGCGCCCGTAATAAACGGCGTTCGCGTCTTCGTCCACCTTGACAGATCCGCCTTTCAGTGACGCGCCCGCATACAATCCCTTGTTTTGGCTATAGATTACGACCGAAGGTTGAGATTCCGCGTTCGCCTCCGCGCCGGCGTGTGAAGTGCCTCCCGTGGCGGACGCCTGCACTCCCCAGTCCATAGAGGATTCCTTGAGCGTTTCCGCCGCGCCTGGAGTCATCGCAAGCACCACGAAAAAGTCCTTGGTGCCTCCAATTTGCGCACCCAGGCTCGCGCCAGCGGCGCTCACAAAGCTCGGCGCACTCCAATTGCCCGACTTGTCCCTCTTCAATGCAACGCCGTATCCGGTATGAGCGCCTATGAAGAACGCGCCTCCTGTACGGTCCAGCAGGACAATGCCCTTGGCCGCCGCCAGTTCATTAGCCGGCACACGCGTGTCCGGATTTTGCTGCATGGCGGTGAATTTTTCGGTGAGCGTCTGTATTCGTTGATCCAATTCCGGCTTTTCCACAGCCAATGCGGAAGCCGCCAATCCCATCATTAATAGTCCCAATATTATTTTTTTCATATCCCTTACTCCTTTCCTTTGAGCCTTACCATGAACCCGATTTTTAAAAATTGCAAGTTTTGGGCAAAGTTTTTTCCCTCGGAATGGGCAACACGTAAAGATTCTTCATCGCGAAAATTGCTCAATTTTTGCGATGAGATCGGCTGAAGCCGAAGTCGGTGTGACCTGATGCTCGAACAATATATCGTTCATTGAAACAGGACCGCCATAATAGGTGTCATTGGCGTCCTTGTCCTCTGAGACGGATCCACCCTTGATTGAAGCACCTGCATACAGTCCGTTACGCTGGCTATAAACAAGGACCTCCGGCCCTGAGTTTACCGTCGCCTGAGCTCCTCCGGATTGGGTGCCCCCGGTGGCGTATGCCTGCGCCCCAAAGTCCATCGAAGATTCCTTGAGGGCTTGCGCCACAGCCGGTGACATCAGAAGCACGACGAAAAAGTCCTTGGTTCCGCCAACTTGCGCTCCCAGGCTCGCGCCGCTGGAACTGACAAAGCCGGCCGGGCTCCATTGTCCCTTCTGATCCCTGGCCAATGCCACGCCATTTCCCGTGTGGTAACCGAAGATGAACGCGCCCCCCGTTCGGTCCAGCAAGATAATGCCCTGCGCCCGCGCCAGGTCGTTGACCGGCACTGCCGTCTTCGTATCTTGCTGCATAGCGCTGAATTGCGCGGTGAGTGAACGTATCCGATCGTCCAATTGCGTCTTGTCCAGCGCGAACGCAGAACTGGCCAATCCCGTAATTAATATGCCCAACAATATAGTTTTCATAACCCTACTCCTTGTTTTCGATTGTTTTCGGTATCGAAAGGCGTGAGCCGACAGCTTCCCCGTCAGACGGGCGCGCCGGCGGCATCCGCCGCCCTCCATTGCGTCCCGTAGCATGAATCCGCTTTTGGAAAATTTCAAATGGCCCCCTCAAGATTTTTTTTGAAATAATTTGTCCTTCTGCGCATTCTCGGTGCGTGAATCACCTGGCCAAAGCCCGCGAAGTGTTCGAGATCGAGATTGCCGCGTTGAAAAAAGTACGCGCCCAATTGGACGGTTCCTTTGAACGCGCAGTCGAAACTATCGTGGAAGCGAATAAGCGCCGCGCCAAAATTGTCGTCGTGGGCATTGGCAAGTCCGGCAACGTCGGCCGCAAAATCGCCGCCACACTCACCAGCACCGGTTCGACCAGCGTCGTGCTCAACAGCGTCGACGCCTTACACGGCGACATCGGCATCGTCAATGACGGCGACATTATTTTTGCGCTGAGTTATTCCGGTGAATCGGAGGAATTGTTAAATTTGCTGCCGGCGTTGAAACGGTTTTCAGTAAAATTTATATCTCTTACAGGAAATCCCAAATCCTCGCTCGCCCGGCACAGCGACGTTGTCCTGAACGTCAGGGTGCCGCGCGAAGCCTGTCCATTCAACCTGGCGCCTACGAGCAGCACGACTGCAATGCTGGTGATGGGCGACGCGCTGGCGATGGCGCTTTTGCAGGCCCGCGGCTTCAAGCAAAAAGATTTCGCGCGAAATCACCCGGCCGGCAGCATCGGCCGGGCCATGCAACTTCAGAAGGTGTGCGATATCATGCGCAAGGGCGACCGCAACGCCGTTGCCCACCAGGAACTCTCCGTAAAGGAAGCGTTGCTGGTCATGACCCGGGCCCGTTCGGGCAGTTTGAGCATCGTGGATGCGCGCGGTAAACTTATCGGCGTTTTCACCGACGGCGACCTCCGTCGGCATATCGCCGACGTCGGAGATCCCCTGTTCTCCAGGCCCCTGAAAGCCGTCATGACCCGCAATCCCATCTCCATTTCTGAAACAGCTCTGGCGGTGGAAGCCCTGAAAATGTTCGACGAACGAAACATTGACGATTTGATTGTCGTCAATTCGAAGAAAGAGCCGGTGGGTTTAGTAGATTCGCAAGATCTGCCGAAGTTGAAAATAATGTGAGAGTGTCACGTGGCGCGTGGTGCCACCTCTTGCGCCCCGTGTTAAGCTGTCGATGTGCAAGCCGAACAGCTGATCGCCGCCCACCGGGGCGCGCCGGAAAATCCGCCAAACCGCTTCGAGAAAATCCATCTCGAACCGGATGCCGAGTGGAATCCCGAAGAGGATGGGCTGCCTCGGACACAATTTTTCGTGGACCACAGCAAGACGGTCATTGCCCACAACGACAGCCCGGACATCGGCTTTACCTCGAGCTTGAATCCATATCGCGGTTGTGAGCACGGCTGCATCTACTGTTACGCGCGTCCAACGCACGAATATCTTGGGTTTTCCTCGGGATTGGATTTTGAAACCAAAATCATGGTCAAACTGAATGCGCCGGAACTTCTGCGCGAGGAGCTTTCCTCGCCCAAATGGAAGCCCGCAGGTCATCGTAATGAGCGGCGTGACCGACTGCTACCAGCCGGTTGAAGGGAAACTGAAATTGACGCGGCGCTGCCTGGAAATGCTTTTGGAATTTCGCAATCCCGTCGCCATCATCACTAAAAATTCTCTTGTGGCCCGGGACGTGGACGTGCTTTCGGAATTGGCCAAATATCATTGCGCGAGCGTTTGCCTGTCCATCACGACGCTGGACAATAATTTGAGAAAGCTCATGGAACCCCGCACCTCGCCGCCGCAAGCCCGGTTAAATGCCATCCGCAAACTGGCGGAGGCGAACGTCCCGGTGAGCGTGAATGTGGCCCCGATCATTCCCGGACTGACAGACCACGAAATGCCGGCGATTCTCAAGGCCGCGCATGAAGCCGGCGCAACCGGCGCCGGTTTCACCGTCGTACGCCTCCCCTACTCCAATGCGCCGCTATTCGAAAAATGGCTGGAAACGCATTTTCCGGACCGAAAAGACAGCGTGCTCAACCGCATTAAGGCCATGCGCGGCGGCAAACTCTACAATTCCCAATGGGGCACACGGATGCGCGGTGAAGGCATTTTTGCGGAACAAATTGAGACCATGTTTGATGTCGCACGGCGAAAAGCCGGATTCAAGGTGCGAAACTACGAACTTTCAACCTCGTCATTCCGGCGCCCTGATGGGCCGCAGTTGTCGTTGTTTTAAGTGCTGTGACAAATAACTTTTATCGCAACTCGCATGGCGCGCAGCTTAGGCCGCGTGCCTGGCGGACTGGGAGGTCCGCCCTGCCACAGCCTCCTGCCGGGTGGATTCTCGCAGCGCGGTTATCGAAATTTATTTGTCACAGCACTGACTAAATGCAAAACCTCGTCGAAGACTTTCTACAATTCCTGCGCCACGAACGCGGGCAGTCCGACAATACCGCCAAAACTTACGCCGCGCTCCTGACAAAATTTGTCGTTTGGGCGGCAAAACAAAATTTGAACGATTGGAAACAGGTGGATCTTCGGCATTTGATGTCTTTCCTGCAGCACGAGCGCGAGCGAAACCTGGAAACCGAACCAAAAGATTCACCGCGACGATTGAGCGGTGAGAGTGTTTACCTGGAAATTGCCGCATTGCGGGCATTTTATAAATTTGCGGAAAACGAAAAATTGCTGCCCCAAAACGTCGCGGAAAATTTGTCACGGCCCCGCCGCTGGAAGCGCCTGCCCAGGGGCCTGACGGATGACGAAATAAAACGCGTGCTTGCTCCCGAAACTCCCGCGACGCCGCAAAATTTATGCGACCAGGCGATCCTGGAACTGGCTTATGCTTCGGGTTTGCGTTTGTCTGAACTGAAAAATCTACGGCTCGAACAACTGCATCTGGCATCCGGCTTCATTAATGTCATCGGGAAAGGAAATAAGGAACGAGTGGTGCCGGTTGGCAAAAAGGCAGTGGAAGCATTGAACCGTTATATTGACACAGCCCGGCCCGAATTCATTACGCCCAAATCACCGGCAAACGTTTTTTTGACGAAGCGCGGCACCCCCTTTGCCTCTGTGACGTTGTGGCTTCGAATCAAAAACCGGGTTCGCCGCGCCGGCATCGAGCGCAACGTCACCCCGCATATGCTCCGTCACAGCTTTGCCACCCACCTGCTCGAACACGGCGCCGATTTGCGGATAATTCAGGAATTGCTCGGCCACGCCAACATCAGCACCACGGAAATTTACACCCACGTCACTGGAAATAGATTGCGGGAAATACATCGGCAATTTCATCCCAGGAGCGGTTGAAAACTATTATGAAGAATAAGAGGCCAAAAAAAACAAAACCAAAAATCATAAAAGCCAATCAAATCTTGATCGAGGACCTGACTGGCAGGCCTCGAATCCTTCTGGATGCCACGGATGGAACGGCGGGCATCTCAATAACACTTTTGTCTAAAGAGAATGCAGAGGTTCATATAAGCGTAAATGACCAGAACCACGGAGTATTTTCAATCCGGCATCCGAGCGGGAAAACAGGTGCCTGCCTTGCGGTTAAACCGGACGGACAGTCCGGGCTAGAGCTTCGCGACGATAATGGCTCCCCATCAATTTCATTGACCTCAAAGGGCAAAGGCCAGCAACCGCCCGCAATTGAATTTCAAACACCAGGCGGAAAACGCCAGATCAGTTGAGTTAAAAAGGTCATCCTCCCCCGTCTGTAGCCCATTTTAGTCAGAGCCTCCTCGCCCATCGTGCCGCTGCACGACAGGCATCGACTGATATGCCTGCGTAAATTGTAAATCGCAGATAGAAAAGGCATTAAATCTGCTTCTGCCATGACGGCTCATTCTGTTTTCCGGGCCAAATCGTCGATGAAACAGTCGGGAATCAACCCATGCGCAACCCTTGTATCCAAAGGGCTGGGCTTAACCATTTTCACAGTCATGGTTGCCCTCATGGCACTTGCGTCGGCTCCGGCTCAGGATACCACGGCCACAAACTCCGCTCTTTCGGAGTTGGCCGACATGGATATCACCAATTTGTACAACATCAAAGTGTCCATCGTTTCGCCAAACGCGCCTGAAACCATTCCGCAAATTCCCGCGGCTGTTTCTGTGGTCTCGGCAGAGGACATCCAGCGTTCAGGCGCCCGGAATTATCCGCAAGCGCTCCGGCTGGTTCCGGGCATGGACGTGGCGCAAGTGGACTCGAGCCAATGGGCAGTCAGTTCGCGCGGCTTCAATGACGTATTCGCGAACAAGCTGCTCGCCATGCAGGACGGGCGCAGCATTTACACGCCGCTTTTTTCCGGCGTGTTTTGGGATGTGCAAGGGACGCTGATGGCGGACATCGATCACATCGAAGTGGTCCGCGGCCCTGGCTCAACCATCTGGGGCGCCAACGCCATGAATGGCGTCATCAACATTATTACCAAAAACGCCGCCGACACCCAGGGACCGCTGGTGGACGGCGGCGGCGGCGCGCAAGAACGCGGTTTCGCCGGCGCGCGCTATGGCGGCGCGATCAACAGCAACGCCTTTTACCGCGTCTATATCACTTATGAAAACCATGCCTCGACCGTTTTGTCCGATGGCAGCGACGCGAGCAATTCCTGGCAGCTTGCCCGCGCGGGTTTCCGGACTGATTGGGCGCCAGGGGACAAAAATTCGTTTACGTTCCAGGGCGATGGCTACGCCGGGTGGATCAATCAGGTCTTTGATGAATTCGATCTGACCAGCCCCACATTCACCTCGACCAACGCCGAGCTAATGAAGGTCAGCGGCGCCAACACTCTCGGCCGTTGGACGCACACGTTTTCAGACACATCCAATTTCAAACTGCAGATGTATTACGATTACACCACCCGATATGCGGCCAATCTCTTCGACGAGCAACGCGACACCTTTGATTTGGATTTTAAACATGAATTCGCGTTGGGCCCACGAAACAACGTGGATTGGGGCCTGGGTTATCGCATCACGGTTGACCACGAGGGGAATAATCCGACCATTTCATTCTATACGGACTCACAAACCATAGATTTATACAGCGCGTTTGTGCAGGACCAATTGTCCATCATTCCGGACCGGCTGAGCCTGACGATGGGGTCAAAATTTGAGCAAAATGATTACACAGGATTTGATATCCAGCCGGGTGCCCGCGTTTTGTGGACGCCCACAGCACACCAGACGGTCTGGGCATCGGTCTCGCGCGCCGTGCGCACGCCATCCCGTGCGGAAGAATCGGTCATTTTGACGCAACCGGTGGAAGTCGGGCCGGGCGTTTTTTTTCCCGGAACAATTTTGGGAACGAATACCTTCAAAAATGAAACAATGGTCGCGTACGAAGCCGGTTACCGGGCCCAGCCGATCAAGAATCTCTCATTCGACCTGGAGGCCTACTGGAATCATTATGACGACTTGCGAAGCGAGGTGCCGACGGCGCTCGGCCCCACGACTTTTTACCTTGCCAATAATATCTATGGCAATACCTACGGCTGCGAAATCTCGGCGACGTGGCGTGTGTTGGATTGGTGGCGGCTGCAGCCATCCTATTCCTGGCTCAAATCAGTTCTTCACGCCAACACCGTTAATGGCTATACCGACACTTATTCCGCGGGTCTGGACGAAGGCAGCAGTCCCGAAAATCAATTCATGATTCGCTCTTCAATGGATTTGCCGCACGACATCACCTTTGACACTGCTTTGCGTTACGTTGACAAATTGGAATTCCCGCAGCCGGGTTTCGCGCCCACGATCACCGTGCCGGATTATTTTGAACTGGATGTTCGCCTCGCGTGGCGCATCAATAAAAACTGGGAAGTTGCAGCCATCGGGCAAAATCTGCTACATGACCGGCACACGGAGTTTCAACCGACCTACGTCCACACGCAGGCGACGGAGATTCCCCGGACCATTTTCGCGCAGGTAACATTTGAATTTTAGCGGCTGCCCTTTATGAATTTCATCTTCAAATGGCACGCCTGGCTGGCAGCGGTCCTGGCCGCGCAATTGGTCTGGGGCGGGTCTGTTCTCGCGCAAAATAGCGGCTTTTCAGAATATCAGGTCAAGGCCGCATTTCTTTACAATTTCGGGAAGTTCGTCGAATGGCCAACCAACGGCTTTGCCTCTACAAACACTCCTCTGCTCATCGGCATTTATGGTCAAAACCCCTTTGGAACCAACCTGGCGGAAGTCATCCGCAACAAGTATATCAACGGCCATCCAGTCATCACCCGGGAAGTTTCGCTGGATGAATTAAAATGCTGCCAGATCCTGTTCATCGCCCGGTCATCGCAGAAAAATCTGAAGGATATCCTCAGCGCTCTCGATGGCGCCGGCGTGCTGACCGTCACGGAAAATATGCCCTCCGAATCGGACGTCATGATCAATTTCGTCATCCAGGACGACCGAATTCGCTTCGAAATCAATAATACGGCGGCCGAGAAGGTTGGATTGAAACTAAGCTCCAAATTGCTTACTCTGGCCATAAAAACGACGATGCTCCGTAAAACGGGTCAACCGATTACATTCCTTTGCGCGCAATATCCATAAAACGAAAGCTCATTGCTTTGATGCTGGCCAGCACAGCGACCGCGCTCGTGCTGATGGCAGCCTCCATCCTCACGTACGAATATTTCTCGTTCCGTAAGACGATGATTCATGACCTTCTGAGCCAGGCGGAAATCGTCGGAAGTGAAAACGCCGGGGCCTTGCTCTATCGGGACAAACCCGTGGCTACAGAGAATTTAAGCGCGTTGAGCGCCCAGCCAAATATCGTGGCAGCGTGCCTGTATTTGAAGGACTCCAGGGGGATTTACAGTGTTTTCGCCAGCTATTCCGCCCCGGGACAGCCGCATTCTGATCCACCGCCGCATCCGTACCCGGAGGGGATCAAGATGAGCGATGGAAAATTGGGTGTATGGCACTATTTCAAATCGAACGAAACTGAAGGCGCCCTCTATCTGGTATCAAACCTGAGTGAACTAAACGCGAAATTATGGCATTACGGCGCCATCATTGGTGGATTCACGCTGATGTCGCTTTTCGTCACCTTCATATTGGCGTCCCGGCTGCAACGGGTGATTTCGCGCCCGATCTTTCACCTGGCCCAAACTGCCAAAGTCGTTTCCGACCAAAAAAACTACGCTGTGAGGGCCGTAAAAGAATCCGACGACGAATTGGGCAATCTTATAGACGGGTTCAACCAAATGCTGGCGCAGATCCAGGAACGCGACGTGGCGCTGCACCATGCGAATGAGGAACTGGAAAAGCGCGTTCGCGAGCGCACGCGTGACCTGGAACAGCAGTTCAGCCGCATCAGCCTGCTCAACCAAATCACCTACGCTGTCGCCGCGCGGCAGGATTACGAAAGCATCATTTCCATCGTCCTCCAGCAATTGGAAGCCCACCTCCCGGTGGACTACGGCGGCGCCTATTTGTTCGATGCCGAAGCCGACACGCTGAAGGTCCTGGTGCGCACGCCGAAAAGCCAGTCTATCGCCGCCGCTTTGAAAATTCCGGACTTGATCCCTGTGGCCGAGACCGCATTCGGCCTCTGCCTTGGCGGCGAAATGGTCTACGTGGCCGATACCGGCAAAATGGAATTGGGACTACCGAGAAAATCAGCCGAAGCCGGCTACCGCTCCGCCGTGGGAGTCCCTTTGGTAATCGAGGGCAAGACCTTTGGACTGCTGGTGTTCATGCGGCGGGAGACAAATGGGTTCAGCCGCGCCGAGCGCGATTTCATCCGCGGCTTGAGCGCTCACGTGGCGCAGGCTATTCATCAGGCTCAATTGTACCAGGACCTGCAAAAGGCTTATAATGAATTGAGCCGTTCTCAACAATCGCTGATGCAACAGGAACGCCTCAAGGCCCTCGGCCAAATGGCCAGCGGCGTGGCGCATGATATTAACAACGCGCTCTCACCCGTTATTGGATTTGCCGATCTCATTGCCCAAATTGAAACCAATTTGAGCAATGAGGGAAAAAAACATTTGCTCTACATCAAGACTGCAGGCGAAGACATTGCCCACATCGTAAAGCGTCTGCGCGAGTTTTATCGTCCGCGCAACGAACGCGAACCGCTCCAGGCGATTAATTTGGGCGTCCTGGCCAAACAGGTCATTGACATGATGCAGCCGCGCTGGCGCGACATTCCGCAGGCTAACGGCATTAATATCGAAATGCGCCAGGAACTGGGAGAAGTCGCGCCGGAATTCGCCGGAATCGAAAGCGAAGTGCGCGAGGCCCTGACGAACCTGATTCTCAATGCCGTGGATGCCCTGCCCCGCGGCGGCGCCATAACCGTCCGCACGTCCGCCGTCAAACGCCCGGTTAAAAATGGGGAATCCTCCCTCAATGCCGTTCTTGAAGTGAGCGACACGGGCATAGGGATGGATGAACTCACGCAAAAACGTTGCCTCGAACCGTTTTATTCGACTAAGGGCAAACGTGGCACCGGCCTGGGTTTGGCAATGGTGTATGGCGTCATCGAACGGCACGAGGGCAAAATCGAAATCGAAAGCGAAATCGGCAAAGGCACGATCATGCGCCTGCTCTTTCCGGTTCGCAATTTGGCCATTTTCGCAACCTCGGAATCTTCCGAAGCCGACCAACCGCCGCCGCCCTTGCGCATTTTGTGTATCGATGACGAACCGGCCCTGCGCCTCCTCATCCAGGAGATGCTCGTGCGCGACGGTCATAAAATTGAAATGGCGGATGGAGGACAGGCCGGCATTGACGCTTTTCGCTCAGCCTTGCAGCGCAAAACACCCTTCGACGTCGTGGTGACAGACCTGGGCATGCCCATGGTGGATGGCAACGCAGTGGCGCGCACAATAAAAAAGGAATCGTCCACGCCCGTCATTATGCTTACCGGCTGGGGCGTTTTTCTAAAGAACGATGGCGACGTTCCGTCCGAAGTGGACGGCATCCTTAGCAAACCGCCCAGGATTAAGGAAATCCGCTCCATGCTCCGGCAAGTTCTCGGTAAAGCAAAGAGGGGATGAATTAAAGTCGTCCGCGAGCCTCGTCTTGCCCGTCCTGTCCGGCAGGTCAGCCCTTCCCAATTCAATTAAAAAACAATTTGAACAAATTTTGCCCGCACAAATCCAAATTCTAACGGCCTGTGGGCCATTAGAGTATAATGAAAGAACAAGGCATCATCGAAATGCGTCAAGTTATCAATTTAACGACAACCCGGACAAAAGGTTGGCAGGAGGTTTGTTGGAATTGGGCGCGGTCCATGCAACCGTTCGAATTATTCGGCGTCCTGACAACGCACCTGCCTTTTTGCCAGGCGCTTTCAGCGGCCTACCGGTGCAAATTCCGATCCAGGCCTTTTCGCGGCGAATCGGTCATTACCTTTGAGCCGGGCCTGTTGGTTAATAATTAGCGTTTGCCGGGTTTTTCCACCACGGAGGCACGGAGGACACAGAGGGAAATGCGAGTAAGGAAATCCTACCAAAAAAACGTCTTTTCCTGTCCGTCCAGGAGCCACCGTCCCGGAGTTCGTCGTTCCAGCCAATCCAAAGGTTCGCCCAACGGCTGCGGCTGCGATGCCGTGGACAAAGCCTCGCGCAACTCCCGCTCCTGCGCCGGGACCACAATGTCGCGGGACATAGATATAAAGAGCGCCGTGCCGCTGTGCGCCACGAGGTAAAGCCATTGCGAATTTTTTTCCCAGGGAATCGAATCGCTGGAAGTCTGCCCGACACAATCCGGGTCTACGGCAAAGAACGTCCCCTGTTGAGGTGCGCGGAAAGCCAAGGCATTCACCCCCATTTTTCGTGTCCTGGCCCAATTGTTCCCACTCGTATCGTCTCCAACGCGCTGCATTTCAAATATACCTGCGGAAATTTGGCCGATCGTGTTGCAACCATCGATGATGGTATCATTGCCTGAAGCCGAGCGAATGTCCTCGTACAAATCATGAATGACTTCCGCGGTTGTTCGGGACCGGTCGGCAAATGCCCAGCCATCAGCGGTGACACTCCCGTTCATATCCATTCCCCAGCGGCCGCAAAGATCGAAGGTCGTGAAATCGTGTTTGATGAGTTCGAAGCCCCAGCCGCGAAAGCGTTTTACATCCTGTCGGATCAAAGCGCGGACCTGTGGGACTGTCGGGTCCAGGAATTTCGGGTCCCGTTGCAATCGCCAGCTTTGTGGCTGGTCCGCGTTGGCAATTAGCGGCCTGAACCACAGCCCGGGCCGTGCGCCAAAGCGACGCACCGCCGCGGCAAATTCGGCCATTGTCATTGTCCCGCTGAAAGCCGGATTGACGTGGTTCCACAGGCCCGGACTTTCTCCATCTTCGCCTTTCCATTGCCAGCCGTCGTCCACCACAGCAAACGGACGATTCCAATTTCCCTCGGAAAGTTCGGCCACAAATTCGACATTCGTCAGAAACATTGCCGCGGTATCGTGGCCATAGGTGCAATACCAGTCGTTAAAGCCATATACAGGTTCTCGCGGCATCCTGGGCGCGGGCACATTTGCCGGCAAAAAGTCCGGGCCGCGGCAAATGGCGTTTCGTTGGCTTGTCCGTGCCGGCAAATAACGACGCAGACCGCCAGCATGCGCTTGCCTAATTGCACACCCATTCCCCCGCACCGAACGTCCGCATGGAGCGTAATGCCATTGGTTTCTATGGTCCAATAACACAACGCCGACGGGCCGGTTTTCACACCGAAACCGTCCGTAATGCCTCCTTGATTCGCCAGAAAATACCAGGGCATGACCCGAGCTGCGTCCAAGGGCTTCCATTCCAAATCTCCGTAAGCCCGTTCCCAGGCATCCCCTAAATAAAGCCCAACTTTCGGCAAGTCACCGCGCCAGAAAATTTCCACGGATTTGACTGCAACGCCCGGCGCAGAAAGATCAATCTCAAGGCCGGTGCGGTTGGGAGTTGTCGTTAACTTTACAGGATCGCTCTTCCACGAATCGCCCGAGCTGCCAGCTAAGGTAATGGCGCCGGTCTCGGTCGTAACACACACACTATCCGGAATGCGATCCAGGTTGTTAAAGTCGCCGCTCCCCGCCGCGAACACGCGAGCGCCAGTCAGTGCCGATAAAGTCAAAGCCGCGAACAGGGAAAAGCCGTTTTGTTTTCTCATTTACCCGATATGAACGACGAAAAGTAGATTCACCACGATACCGTCACATCCCGCGCCCCCGCATGCTCAACCCGCACCGCGACACCGCCGCCGGGCAGGTTGCGAATAGTATAACCACCGGCCTTTAGCACATCCATTCGGACAAGTTCGTTTCCGCCCGCGTTGACGTGGGCCGGGGCCTGGTTCAGACGTAAAACTTCGGTGGCGTCCGGATCAAAGGTCTCATAGCTGATAGCGTTTGTGCCATACTGGACTTTCCGGACCACGGACGATGACCGCAACAGATGATTTTGTCCCTGCGGCGCGAATTCGGGAATGGCGCCCATCGCCCAAAGAAAACTTCGGATGTAATCGCTGTAACCGTCGTCGAACCAATAGGAATTGGCAGAGTCGAGACCGCACCAGGCAATCATGCCCTGGTCGTCGGCAAAGTACGTTGCGTAATTAAGAGAACGAAAGGCATCTTCGCGCGCCTGGGCGTCGCCGGTCTTTTCATAATACATGGCATTAATGGCGGCCCAGCGCGAAGTGTCACTGCTCAACCCCGCGCGCGAACAACAGCCACAGTAATCGGGCGGGCTGCCCTGCTCATCAATCGCCCACGCGCCGGAATACGGGCCGCGGCCAAATTTCTGACGCACCCAATCTATCATGTGGCCCACGTCGCCCGTCCAGTGCGGATCCACCGCAGCCGGATCCGGCGCAGAGAGGATGTAATAGGCCGTCATGGTGGGACAAGCCTGGTTCACGTTGTTGGTGTCCTCGGCCACATCCTCGCAATAGCCGCTCCAGCGATTGTTCCGAACGGGATAGCGCACAATCCAGCCCCACGCAATATTGCGCGCCCGGGTATATAATTTCACGTTTCCCTGGTTCAGCCGGATGAGTTCAGATAAGAGGCGCACCGGGGCGACTATCATGCCGCCATAATCCTCATCGTTGATCACGCTTCCATCCGTGGCGCTCACCCGGTAGGGCCAGGGAGTTTGCAGGTCATTTCCAAACCGGACGTGCGACGCGAGGGCATCCGCACAATGCATCGCAGCCTTCAGATATTTCTTGTCGCCGGTCATTTCGTAAAAAAGACAATAGCCCATGCCCAACTCGCCCACCTTGTCTGTCTCGATGCCGCCATAAAAACTGACGGGCATTCCCTCGATGGCGCGGCCGTAGTTGGGATCATTTTTGTCGGTCGTAGCGAAAGGCACATATGGCCAGTTCCAGAGGGCAGGCGTGGTGCCATGCGCCAATTGATGGTCCAGCATCGAGCGGACGACGGCTACAGCCTTGTCATCGCCGGAATACGGATACCAGGCCACAACCGAATCAACGAACTGGCCGAATGTGCTGGCGGGATTGCCCTGCCAATAGACCCCCTGGAGTGTCTTTGCATCAAACACGGAATTGATGAGATAAATCTTGAAACCGCTTTTGGGATCGTTTGGCACTTTGTTTTCGAGAAAATCCCAGGCCAGGTGCAGCACCTTGTCATAGCCCAGATTTTGCTCAGGATGATACCAGGCGAGCAAGCGGTCCTGTGAATCTGCGTTCAACTCGTGCCAGGGCAATTCGGCGTTCACGTAATCGGCGTCGGCGCCGGCCACAATGGGAAAACAGAGAAGGAGTAAGACAAGGACGGCTTTCGCGGATCCGGAACGCATATCCATATTGCAAACTGTAACGGCCGTCGTGTGATGATCAAGAAATTTCATGGCAGGTGAAACCAATTGTATTGGTTGGAAAAAGCGGGCCAATCCGTCGCGATTTCCACGACGAACATAATTAAAATCATGGAGGCCAGCGTGGCGAATTTTGTGGCCGTTCTGAAACGTCTGAGTAACTGGTCAAGCCCATAAACAAAGAGCAGCAGAAAAGGGATGAGCACCCCAAGCAGCAAACGGCCTTCCCGAAAAAACGGATGGGCGCGCGACGGATTGGAGCAGCCGTGAAAATCATAGATAACGGACAACAACGCAAAAAATCCGAGCATAGCGAGGAAACAGGCCAGGCTAAACCAGAGGACCTGGCGTTGCAGCCCGTTGGCATTGGCGCGTGGAGATAGAGCCGGGAGAGCCATGCCGATAAAAATAAATGAAATGAGAGTGTAAACGACAGCCGTGCCAGGCAAGACCATTGGCTGGGCTGGACGCTGGTAAAACCACCAAAACTCGCCCTGCCAAAACGTTGAGAGTTGCCCGGTCAAATAGGTCCAAACGCCATAGGGCGAATAAATGGGGTGGTGCCACCAGTCGCCGAAGGGTTTGATCGTCCACCCCATGTAATCCATGTTAAATTTTGCGCCGGTAAAATCGCCATAATGGAATTTGCACCAGAGGCTCCAGCCGATGACAGGCGGAACGGCGCAACCCAGAAACGCGAGCAAAGCGGGTAATGCCGCCCGGAGATTTTTGTGGCGCAGAGATTGAAACAACACGACGGCAGCCGTCACGGCCAGCAATGGAAGATTGCTCGCTTTAGAGAAATACGTTGCGGCAAATGCAAGGCCCGTGGCTGCGCCCAGCGATGCAGATGGAGTCTGATCCCGCAGCCATTTCAAGATGCAAATGAAGGTTGTGCCGAAGCAAATGGATGAAATCGAGTCGTTGGAAATAGAATAGAACGCAGTTTGCGGCATGAAGGCCATCAGCGCCGGGACACCCAAACACAAAAAAGGATTTTCGGGAAAAATCAACCGCGCCGCCACATAGCTCAACCAAACCAGTGTGACGACTTGAATGATGTTCAAAAAACGCAACCAATACATCAGCCGTCCGGGACCGAGGGCGAGGCACTTTCCGATATCCCACCAGGCGCCGGCCAGTGCGTAATATAGGGGCATTTGGGCGTCTTCATAATTCATCGCCGTTTGCCAGCCGGCGCTATTGAGTGCGAGGTCTTTGCGCATTTCTTCAACAGGCTCAGTCCATGGCGGCGGTGGAACCGGGCCGATCGATGGCCCCAGGTAAGCACAAGAGCAGAAAAGCGCCAAATAGACCGATGCTTCCTTTGACGTGTGTTCGAGCCCAAGCGGCACGTGTCCGTGTGAATAGCTCACCACCAGATCAAAATGCGCCGGCTCGTCCACGTTATTGAAGAACGGAAAGGCGGCCGAAAAGATAAACACGTGAATCGCCGCAGCCACGCACAGCAATAATACGATCTTTTTCTCCATCGGTTTGGCACAAGTACTATTAGCGTTAGAACTCGATTCCGATCTCATTTAAGTGTGGCCCATGAATGGCACATTCTGTGCCAGCGCACTGTAAGGGTCGAATATTTAATACCCGCGGCTATGTGATGCGCGGTGTGCGTTGACAATCGAGTCGGACCGGTACTGCCAGCGTGCCCAATACTGCTGGGAACACGGCAAACGTGGCCCATTAGCTGCTTGCAAATGAGGACTTTAACCGGCGTTTTCCAGGCAAATACCGAGCAATGTCCATGAAAAACTCTTTATTGATGGCAACCATTTTGTTTGCCATGGCACACGTTGCCCTTTCGCAGAACTGGGTTTTGACGAACTCGGGGACGAATGATTGGTGGTGCATTGCTTCGTCGGCGGATGGCAATACCTTGATCGCCGGACAATGGGGAGGTGATGTAGCAGTGTCGACGAATGCCGGGGCGACCTGGACGACCAACATTACGGGCGGATATTGGTCTTCTGTCGCGGCTTCGGCAGATGGAACGAAACTGCTGGCGGCGGAGGCTCAAGCGAGCGGGGTATATCTGTCCACCAATTCCGGCGTAAGCTGGGTTTCGAACAGTTTGCCGGACTTATGGTGGGGCTCCGTGGCGATGTCAGCGGACGGCAAGACGATAGCCGCGGCGGGAATTCAGGACTCCGGAACCGGCTCTATCTTTTGTTCAACGAATTCAGGAGCCACCTGGACTTCGAACAGCCTGAGTTTCGCGTGCGGCGTGGCCATGTCCGCTGACGGACGGAAAATTTTTGCCGCTGGAGCTCTCCAACTTTCCTACTCGACCAATTTTGGCACGTCCTGGATCGTGATGACGAACGCTCCGCCATGTTATGGTGGTTTTATTAGTCCGTCACAATACATCGCCTCCTCAGCGGATGGAAACAAGTTAGTCATGTCCGTTGCCACTGCGGACGGTACGCCATACTCGATTTATACGTCAGCCGATTCGGGCAACACGTGGAACTTGACTTCCGTCCCGGGTGGTAGCTGGACCCGCGTTGCCTCATCGGCGGACGGCGATACTTTGATGGCTGTTGGGTATCCAATTAATCCATCCAGCCCACTATATATTTCGACCAATTCCGGCGCGTCATGGACGGCCAACACGAACGAAATTTGGGCCGCGCCGGCTTGTTCGGCGGATGGCGGCGCGCTTGTTGCGGTGGGTTACGCCAGTATCGACCCATACAGTGCAGCGATTTACCGTTCCCAATCCACTCAGCCACCGTGTTCACAGACGTGGAGTTTGACGAACGCGGGGACGAATGATTGGGTATGTGTCGCGTCATCGGCGGACGGGAGCACGTTGATAGCCGGACAATGGCTGGGCAGCGTGGCGGTCTCGACCAATGCCGGGGAGACGTGGACGGCAGTTATGACGAATGGGTCCTGGTATTCTGTCGCGGCTTCCGCGGATGGAACGAAACTATTAGCCGCGGCGGCGGCGGGTGGGACCGGCCCTCAAATCAACGGCGTCTTCATGTCCACGAATTCGGGACTAAGCTGGATTTCGAACAGTCTGCCGGCGTCGTATTGGAGCTCGGTGGCAATATCGGCAGACGGCAAGACAATGGCTGCAGCGGGAATTCCGGGACCCCTTAGCGACGGTTTTGTCTTTTGTTCAACGAATTCAGGTGCCACCTGGACTTCGAACAACCTGAGTTTCGCGTGCGGCGTGGCCATGTCCGCTGATGGCCAAAAGATTTTCTGTACTGGCACTCTCCAACTTTCTTACTCGACCAACTTCGGCGCGTCCTGGATGGTGATGACCAGTGCTCCCTCTTGTTATGGCGGCTTCGTCAGTCCATCACA
The DNA here is from genome assembly GCA_963845665.1 of uncultured Verrucomicrobiae bacterium. Classification (GTDB taxonomy): domain Bacteria; phylum Verrucomicrobiota; class Verrucomicrobiia; order Limisphaerales; family UBA11358; genus UBA11358. The sequence goes on along the minus strand of CAWJTA010000002.1, from coordinate 2,146,536 downwards.
ATACATCGCCTCGTCAGCGGACGGAAACAAGTTAGTCATGTCTGTTTCCACGGAAAATGGCGCGCCATACTTGATCTATACCTCGACCAACTCGGGTATGACATGGAATTTAGCTCCAGTACCGGGCACCAACTGGACCTATGTTGCCTTGTCGGCGGACGGCAAAACCTTGATGGCCGCAGGGTTCGGCTGGGTTACAGCAGGTGGGTTGGGAGGTGAGAAGCCATGCCCACTATATGTTTCGACCAACTCGGGTGCGTCGTGGTTCTCCATCAGCGTGACAAACGAGAATTGGACCGATGTGGCCTGTTCGGCAGATGGCGGCGCACTGATAGCAGTGGCCGCATCGGACGCCAATATGGACGCGAATAGCGGCGCCATTTATCGTTCTCAATTCATTCAACCGCCTTTGATGAGCGCCAATCCGTGCGGCAATGATTTATTGCTCTCGTGGCTTATCCCTTCGACGAATTTTGTGCTGGAGCAAAGCGCCGATTTTGAAAACTGGTCTGCTGTGACAAATGCGCCGGCATTGAACATGGCGAATTTGCAGGAGCAAATCGTGGTATCGCCGACCAATGGGGCTGGGTTTTATCGGCTGACGCATTCCGAAAAATAAACAACTGAACCTATGCAAAAAGCTTCATTGGCGGCGGTTGTCTTTTTTGCCGCGATACAAATTGCGCTGTCGCAGACCTGGAATATGACGAACTCGGGGACTAATGATTGGGTGTGTGTTGCCTCTTCGGCTGACGGGAACACTTTGATCACCGGACAATGGGGGGGTTGTATCGGAGTTTCGACAAACGCCGGGGCGACCTGGACGACGAATGTGATGACGAATGGTTATTGGTTTTCCGTGGCGGCGGCGGCGGATGGAACGAAATTGCTCGCAGCAGCGAATAATGAAGGGGCTGCTCCTGGGATTTACCTGTCCATCGATTCCGGCACGAGCTGGATTTCGAATAGTTTGCCACCTTTGGACTGGAACTCGGTGGCAATCTCGGTAGACGGCCAAACTATGGCCGCTGTGGCGGTCTTCAGCAGCGCTGCTTTTTGTTCAACGAATTCAGGGGCGAATTGGGTTTCAAATAATATTGACTTGATTTCCAGCGTGTATGTACCGCAGGCAGTCGGCGTCGCCATGTCCGCTGACGGCAGGAAGATTTTTGCTCTTGCTCCTCCTGAACTCAGTTATTCGACCAATTTCGGCGCATCGTGGATGGTGATGACCAACGCTCCGACAATCTATGAATGGACCAGCCCATCACAAATGATCGCTTCGTCAGCGGATGGAAACACGCTAATCCTGTGCAGTCCACAATATACGCCCGAAATCAGTCGAATTTATGTCTCGACCAACTGTGGAAACACGTGGAGTTTGACTTCCATCCCAGCCGACAATTTAGACTTCGTCGCATGCTCGGCGGACGGTCGCACCCTAATGGTGGGAGGAAACGGACTCTCGGAGCCATGCCCATTATATGTTTCGACGAATTCGGGCGCCTCATGGACATCTGACACAAACGAAAATTGGGCCGGTGTGGCCTGTTCCGCGGACGGCGGCGCGCGCGTTGCAGTGGCAGCATCAGATGACAATTTCGATATGAATAGTGGGGCAATTTATCGCTCCCAATCCATCCAGCAACCTTTGATGACCGCCACTCCGTCCAGCGACGGTTTATTGCTTTCGTGGCTTATCCCTTCGACCAATTTTGTATTGGAACAAAGCGCAGATTTATACAATTGGTCCGCCATGACAAACGCGCCGGCATTGAGCATGGCGAATTTGCAGGAGCAAATCGTGGTATCGCCGACCAATGGGGCCGGGTTTTTTCGGCTAGTGCACTAGTGGCGCTGCCATTGCCGTCCAAACTTGAATGTCCCATCCATTTTACCGCTCGCTGCGCCGAAGCCTGGCGAACGCTGGTGAGGGAGCGGTTTTGCTCAACCTAAATGCGCTGCTCAGATTCCACTGCTCACGCGCGCGGCTCTCCTTAAACACCGGTACCAACCACGAATCCATCAAACAAATGATCCAATCCGCCCATGCCACCTTCGCGACCTGCCCGTCGTAGTCTTGGCGGAGTCGGGTCTTCGCTCAAAATCGCTCGTCTCCATGTTTTTCTTCACATTTGGCAACAAAAACGCGCTTTTTATCTCAAATTCCTCCTTCGTTTCCAATTTCCACCCCATACACATAAAATGTGCATGGAGCGACTGCGCTTTCCTTTTTCCTTTTTCCTTTTTCATTTTGCATTCTTAATTCCTACCCTCTGCGCGTGTCACAAATGTTGAAATCTTCCGGGGCGATGGCCGCGGCCACGCTCACCAGCCGCATCCTGGGGATGTTCCGGGAAATGGCCTACATGGCGTTCATGAACGTCGGCTGGGTCAATGACGCCTTTCAATATGCCTTTACCGTTCCGAATTTGTTCCGGCGATTACTCGGGGAAGGTGCGTTGACCGCGGCGTTTATCCCGATCTTTAAGGAGAAAGAGAAAATTCACGGTGAAATGGAAATGTGGCGAGCCGCCAATGCAGTGGTTTCGGGCCTAATCGTGACAGCAACCGTGATCATCGCCATTGTGATGCTGGCCATTTCCGCTGCATTGAGTGTCCATCACTTTCCTGACAAGACCGAGCTGATGCTGCGGCTGCTGCGCGTGATGTTCCCCTATATGCTGCTGGTCTGTGTGGCAGCAGCCATGATGGGCATGCTCAACGCGCGCGGCCATTTTTTCATCCCCGCCATGGGCGCCACGATGCTAAACGTCGTCATGATTGCGTCCGTGTATTGGCTGGCGCCGAAGTTTGGCAGGGGGCTGCCGCCGGACCAAAGACTGCCGGTGCAAATCTTTGCGCTGGCGTATGGAGTGCTGGCCGCGGGGGTGGCGCAGGCGGCGTTTCAGGTGCCCACGCTCTGGCACGACGGTTTCCGTTACCGCTGGGTTTCACCCTGGCGCAACGACACGGTCAGGCTGGTTGTGGTTCGAATGATTCCCGGCACAATTGGATTGGCCGCATTTCAAATCAATGTCGCCATTGTGCAGTTGATCGGATTTTTCGTGGCAACGGGTGTGGTCTCTTCATTTAACGGCGCAGTCCGGCTGATGGAATTGCCACAGGGCATGTTCGGGATTTCGCTGGCGACGTATTTGTTGCCCACGCTTTCGGGGATGGCCGCGGAAAAGAAATATCCGGAATTTCGGGCGACTCTGCGGCACGGATTGTCCACTTTGATTTTTGTGAACCTGATATCGTCCGTCCTGCTGGTGACCCTGGCCGAGCCGATTGTGCGTCTGCTGTACGAGCACGGTAAATTCACCCATGAATCGACATTGCGGGTCGCGGGAGCTCTGCAATACCTGGCGCCGGGACTGGTAATGTTTTCAACGGTCAACATCCTCGCTCGCGCATTCTACGCGCTCGGCGACACCCAAACGCCGATGAAAATCAGCATTCTGTGCCTGGTGCTAAACCTGGCCACCGCGGTCATCCTGCTGGTGACGTTTCATCAGGAAGAACGCGGGCCGGCAATGGCCAATACCCTAACTTCCTGTGTCAACATGGCATTGCTAATCTTTGCGCTTCGAAAGAAATTGGGCAAATTGGAAATGGCCGAACTGCGAAAGACAACGCTGTGGCTGGTTTGCCTTGCTCTGCTGGCCGGAATCATTTCGCTAATCGGATGGAAGTTTTGGGAGGAAAAACTGGGACATACGACCATTCCCTTGAGGATTGGCGAAGTTTTCGGGCCTGCGATCGTGGCGGGCCTTTTCTATTGGATTGCCGCCATGACATTCAAAATCCCGGCAGCCAGGGAAATTTTTGAATTTGCGGCGGCGCGTTTCAAAAAGCAAAATCATGAGAGCTTTTGACACTCTGACCGAACGCGAAATCCTGGCATTGGCCATCTCCCTGGAGGAGGAAGACGCCAGGATATACGAGGACTTTGCAGGCGGCATTGAAGCCAGCTATCCGGAGCAAGCCGAGAAATTTCGCCGGATGCGGCACGATGAAGACCGCCATCGTCATCGGTTGCTCGAACTGTACAAGTCACGGTTTGGCGAGCATGTGCCGCTGATACGGCGCCAGGATGTTCGCGGATTTGTCCATCGCCGCCCCGTTTGGCTGGTGCGGCCACTGGGATTAAAGACAGTGCAAAAGACCGCCGAGAGTATGGAAGTGGAGACGTACCGTTTTTATGAGGCCGTCGCGCGCCGGACGACGGACGCGGGCATCCGCCAATTGCTGGGCGACCTGGCAGAGGAAGAACGCGGCCACGCTCAAACTGCTGAAACAATTTCGAGCGCCGGCTTGAGTGAAGACGAAGCGGCAAAGGCCAAACGGCTGTTTGTCTTGCAGGTGGTGCAGCCGGGTTTGGCTGGACTGATGGATGGTTCGGTGTCAACGCTGGCCCCGCTCTTTGCCGCTGCGTTTGCCACGCATAACAGTCGGGAAACATTTGTCGTGGGCCTGGCGGCGAGTGTGGGCGCGGGCATTAGCATGGGTTTCGCCGAGGCATTGTCCGATGACGGCAGCCTGACCGGCCGCGGCCATCCATGGGCCCGCGGTTTTGTCTGCGGCGCGATGACGGCCCTGGGCGGGTTGGGCCATACATTGCCATACTTGATTCCTGATGTAAAAACCGCCACGTCCATCGCCGTCTGCGTTGTGATCGTGGAACTGAGTGTCATTTCATGGGTCCGGCACAAATTCATGGACACGCCGCTGGTGTCAGCACTGCTGCAGGTGATGCTGGGAGGAGCGCTCGTATTTCTGGCCGGCATATTGATCGGAAAGTCCTGATTAGAGAAAGGCAGGTTTTCTGCTTTTTTGGTTGCTGTTATTGCGCAATTGTGCGAAACCGGTGACAAGGAATGGGAAAAGGCGCAGAGCGGTATTCGGCAACAGCGGCCGTTCCGTGCGCCCAAAGCGTCGAAACAAGTGGAACATTTTACCAACGAGTGTATTATGGAGAGTGGTTTTTAGAAACAACAGGGGCGGAATAGGTAAATGGGGTTCGATTTTCTCTCGATTGGAAAACTGAGTTTATCACTGAAAGGCCGCCTCAAATCGGGTTACAAACCGGACGCGGTTATCTCGCCGTCGCCGGAGGAGAAATGAAATCAACGGGCAAAAAAATTTCGGCCGTCCGGGTCAAACTGGCCGCCGCGCAAAAGCGGGGTGACTATGTCCGAAACCTGGAAAAGACGCACCAGGAATTGGAGCTGCAAAACCAGTCATTGCGCCAATCGCAATTCGAACTGGAAGTATCCCGGGACCATTACGCGGAATTTTTCGATACGGCGCCCGTCTGTTTTGTCACACTCACACCAAGCGGAATCATCCGCGAAATCAACTTGCCGGGTATCCGCCTTTTAAGTCCGCGCCAGGACCGTTTGACGGGCTGGCCGTTCATCAGCTTTATTGCCAGGTCGGACCAAAAAGTATTTATGGAGCACCTGTCGCGGTGCCGTGACAATTTCGACCCTACCCGGCCGATATCGGTGGAATTGCAGCTGATCCGGCGGGCGACCCGGGACCCGGTGTTTATTGAATTGGTCAGCATTCCGGGCATTGAAAGGGGTTCCAGGCGCGTCGTCTTAAAAAACGTTTTCCGTGATATTACTGAATTTAAACAAATGCTGGGTGTCCACCGCTGGCTCGCGGCAATCGTGGAATCGTCGGATGACGCCATTATCGGCAAGGATTTAAACGGTAAAATCATCAGCTGCAACCGCGGCGCTTCCGAACTTTACGGCTATTCCCGCGAAGAAATGGTTGGCAAATCCATTACGATTTTGTCGCCGCCAGACCTTCACGACGAGGAGCGAAAGATCGTGGAACGCCTGCGGCAGGGAGGGAAACTCGAGCATTATGAAACCGTACGGCGGCGCAAAGATGGAAAACTCATCCCGGTTTCGTTGACGATTTCGCCAATTCGCGACGCGTCTGGGAAAGTAATCGGAGGTTCAAACATCGCGCGTGACATCACCGAGCGGAAAAACTACGAACAACGACTGGAAGAAAGCCTGGCACGGGAGATGGCCGCCAACCGCGCCAAAGACGATTTCCTGGCCGCGCTATCGCACGAACTGCGCACCCCATTGAATCCGGTCCTTCTACTGGCCAGCGATGGCGTTCGCAACACCGATTTTGAACCGCAGGCGCGGATGGACTTCGATACCATCAGAAAGAACATCGAACTGGAGGCCCGGCTCATTGACGACATGCTGGATTTGACGCGCATTACGCGAGGCAAACTGACCCTGGACATGAAGCCGGTGGACGTTCACATCGCGCTGCACGACGCGGCAGGAACTGTTCAGGCGGACGTCGAACGCAAGGGCATTAGGGTGACCCTGAATTTAGCGGCCAGAACACCCGTTGTTCGTGGCGACGCGGTCCGGTTGCGGCAAATCTTTTGGAATGTGTTAAAAAACGCGGTCAAATTTACGCCCCACGACGGAAAAATCTCCATTGAAACACGGACGTTGTCGGACGAAAAACTGGCGGTCGTCGTCACCGACACCGGCATCGGAATGGAGGCGGACGAATTGGAACGAGTGTTTGGCGCGTTTGCCCAGGGCACGCATCATTTTGGGGGCCTGGGCCTGGGCCTGGCGATATCGCGGGCGTTGGTCGAATTGCACGCCGGCACTATCTGCGCCGAAAGTCAGGGCAAAAACATGGGCGCCAGGTTCACAGTCGAACTGCCGGTGGCCGGGGAACTTGAACAACGCGGCGTGGCCTCTGCCGGGGCCGTCTCTGCCCCGCCCACGCCGTTGAAAAGAATTCCAGCCCGGAACATTCGCATTCTGCTCGTGGAAGACCACGAACCGACTCGTTTGAGCCTGACGCAACTGCTGTCACGGCGCAATTACAAGGTGACTCCGGTTGGCTCGCTGGCCGAAGCGCGGTCGATTGTGGGAAAGATAAAGTTTAACCTCCTGATCTCGGACATTGGGCTGCCGGATGGGAACGGCTACGACTTAATGGAGGAATTGCGGAAGCATTCGCACCTGAAGGGCATCGCGCTCACCGGTTACGGAATGGAAACTGACGTCAACCGCAGTTACGCCGCCGGTTTCGCCGCCCACTTGACCAAGCCCGTGCGCATGGAATCTCTGGACGATGCTTTGAGCGTGGCGTTGAGAGACCTCTAGCAGCGCGCGGCTCCGTCAATACCCCAGGACGAAATGCTTTCCAATTCGGCAGCTGTTTTGGATTGCCCGCGCAACGAATCGTTTTCCGATTTGCACGGATTGCGGCAGACTCCTGCCCAACGCCAGCGCGGCGCAAATTGCGGCTGAATATACGCAGCCGGTGCCGTGCGTGCGGACACCTTTTACAAAAGGCGCGCTCAGAACAAGACTGGCTTTGCCGTCATAGAAAACGTCCGTCGCGCGACGCGCGCCCGGCAGGTGGCCGCCCTTGACCAACACTGCACAGCCGAACCGGGATTGGATTTTGCGGGCGGCGTCTTCCATATCCTCAACCGAAGAAATTTTGCACGCGCCCAATATTTCCGCTTCGAGCAAATTTGGCGTAACCAGGGCGGCAAGCGGCAGCAATTTTTCCTTCACAACCTTCAATGCCGCAGGCCGTAGTAACACGGCGCCTGAGGTCGAAACCATAACGGGATCCACAACCAGCGGGGTTTTTTTGTCCTTTAGAAAATTAGCGACAGTCCGGATATTTTCGATCGAGTAAAGCATTCCAGTTTTTATCGCGGAAGGCGGGATCTCCTGAAAAATGGCCTGAAGTTGCTGTCGCACGATTCGTGGCGTGGCCGGTTCCATAGCCAAAACCCGGGCCGGATTTTGGGCGGTCAGGCAGGCAATCACGCTGGCGCCGTGGACGCCGAGCGTGGCAAAGGTCTTTAAGTCGGCCTGGATGCCGGCCCCGCCGCCGCTGTCCGAGCCGGCGATAGTCAGCGCAACGAAAAGTTTATTGAGCATAAGTGGGGCGTGGCTAATGCTGCTGCTGCTGCGTATTTTTCCGGTTTTTGTCAGGCGCCAGGCTTTCCAAGGAGTGAATGGGATGCATCATAAAGATGAACAATTTCGAGGGAAGACGGCGCAATCTAATACGGGGGTTATTCCACGTGCCGGTTACTTTGCATTCGAATATCTCGCCTACGGGCCACAGAACAACGGTAAAGACAGAGCCGATGCCGGGGATATCGTGCAACGGCTGGGCGGTAAAATGGGCGTTCAGGCCGCCCTTTAAATCCACGGTCCCGGTGCATAGCAGGAGCATCAACATGGTGTGAATTTGCAGATTATCCGTCGCGATAACGCCGTTGGTCATGAAAAACTGCGCGGAAGCATCCGTCGCGCGCATCTGGCCCAGTCCCGGGGAGATCTGGTTGAAGACAGGCGACAAAACGCCGAAGGCCGGGACGTCCCAGAGCAAACCATCACGCAATTTGGCCTGGCCGTAACCGTTGCATGAACGCCAATCCTCCGAATAGCCGCTTGTCACGACAAAATGGCCGTCCACCTGGCCTTCGAGATGTTCGAGATGGTTCGAGGGCGTGCTCAAATCCAGGGCGAGCAAGTGCAAATCCACACCCTGAAAATCACTGACAAAAGTGAACTCGGCCCCGCGCGGCTTGAAATCGAAGCGGACGTTGCCCATGCCTCGGCCTCCGTACAGTGACGCGTCCAGATTGCTCAAGGTTAGAGTCTGCCCGATCCAATGTAGTTCGCCTGTGAGCGCCGGTGACCGGATTTGCAAAATTTGAATTTGCGCCGGCTCGACGGTTTTGAAAATCAAATCGGCATTCGTGGGATCACGCAAGGGCGCGTAGCCACTCACGGTGGCATGGACCGGCGCCAGAAAATGATAAGGCTTCATCACTTGCGCCTGGAGGGGACCGATGGCATTGGCGACCGCCTGAGGGTTGGCGAAGCCGCTGCCGTTGTTGAAATATATCCGGTCACCCGGCCAGTCGACGCGCACAGCGTCCGCGCTCATCTTTTGGACGCCTGACTCCAAATGGGGACGCAGGAAATCGACGACCTGGCGGGCGTAATGAAAATCGGCCCCCGCAGTATCAACGGATTCGCCGTGGAGCGAAAAATTCGTGAGCGCAACGCGGCCATCGGCAATAATGCTGTCATAGTCATACAAACGCCCGTGAACCTGGGCGTCCAGGTCGACAGGCCAGGCAAATGTAAAGTTTCGAAATTCACGCGCCGCTTTCGGCGTCAGAAACGGCCCAATGACGTAGGGAGACAGAGCGCCGCTGACGTGCCATTGATAATTCTTCGTTACGTCATATTCCTGGCCCTGAACCTGCAGGCGGCTTGCGCCGCGCGTGATCAGCGACTGGGATACGGTCCAAATTTCATTTGAATACGTAAAGCGGGCGTGGGCGTAATCCAGGGAAAAGCCGCTGAAGGAGGGGTTGGTCACAGTCAGTTCGCCATTGAGGCGGACGCTGAGCTGCGCGTCGGCGCGCCAATAATTCGAGAGATCATTGGTCCACCGGGGCAAAATCAGGGAACCGCTCGCCTGCAGCCCCGGCGGGTGCGGCAACTCAAACTGGTCCAGTCGCTCACGGGCTTTTTCGGTCAACAGCCCGGTGATGGCCAGTGGATCGAAACAGGAGGAATTGGTAAAATAAAATTCACGGGTGTTCACATTCACCCGCGCGGCGCCCCGCAGCCACCCACCCCCCAGCCGCGCATACAGATTGGTGAATTCCACTTCCGGCGCCCGCCATTTGCCGCCAAAGGATATGAAGTCAGCGTCCAATATTTGAGAATGCAATCGGGCAACCTCGGTCCTGCAATCAATTTCCCCGTCCGCGTCCCAGGAACCGTCACAAAATACATAATCGGCGCCGGCCATCGCGGTCTTCAGGCGTCCGAGTTGCGCTTTCCACTCAATTTCCAGGGGCGGCGCCCTGGCCGTTCCGGCGTTCGGGCCGGCCAGCGCCGAGTGAGCGACCAATACCATGTTTTCGGCGCTGCCCCAGGGCGTTTGCGCGCCGGGAGCATTGGCTGTCAAAAATGCAAAGAAGGAATTGAGATGGCGGGCGTCGCCGTGAATATTCAAGCTGACAAGCGAATTTTTGTTGAAATGAATTTGGCTGAGGGTCGTGCCGATCTTTTTCAATTGTGTCTGACTCGCCCCGCGAAGGCCTCTTTTGCCGTGAAATATTCCCCATTCGGAAACGGCGGTCGCATTGGTTACCTGGCCGGACAGAGAGAAATTTGCCCCGGCGAAACTGGCCTGAAAATTGTCCAGCGTCCAGACATCGTTGGTTTGAAATCGCAATTCGGTCTGAATATGATCGAACACCAGCGCGCGCGGAGGTTCGTTCGAGGCGGAAATCGGCAGGATGAATTTGCCGTGCCGCACGACAATGCCATCCAACTGCAATTTTCGGCGCAGAAGCGCGGGATAATTGATTTGCAGTTGAAGCTCCTGGACAGATAACGATGGACTGTCCGGCGATTCGCCGCCAACGTGGACATTATCGGCGACCAGGCCGCGAAGAAAATTGAGGCGCAACCGCACAAAGTCGAGGGCGATGCCGTGCTGGCGTAAGGCGTCAATGATCGGACGTTTCGCAACATCGGGCAACCCAATTCGATTAAGCCATAAAACGGCGCAGAGCACGGCCAAAATCATCAGCCACACGCTGATTCGGCACATCCGGAAAAGCGTGCGACATTTGGTCCAGAAACGGGTTTGGTCGCCCATGAGGCAAAACGTTCGCTGAAACCGGGCCGAAGTTCAATCAAGGAACGCCGGGAGGAACGGACAAAAAAGTGACAATGAGCTGGTAAATGTCCGGCGGAAAAATAAAGGCCCACCGTTCGCCATCCAGCGTGACCGCGGCCAGCGCAGTTACGCCCGATTGGGGAGCAAAATCCACTGTGAACGTTTTTCCGTTCCTGAGTGTGACTGTAAGAGAAAGATTACCCGGTTTGAATCCATAGCGGGCAGGATCGGGCAAGCCGCGCGCCCACCACGCTGCCGCCGAGCCCACTTGCAATTCGCCCAGATCATGGGCGATGTATTCAATTTCCTGGGGAACGATAACTCCCTGCGAACCGGGCGCCAGCGACCATTTGTTGGGCCCGTTGTGAATTACCTCAAATGTTTTCCCATTTTGGTGAACTGTGATTTTCGCTACGTCACCCTCCGAAAAATTCCAAATGCTCCGCTCCCGAAACTGCCAGGCGTGCCCGGAAGGCAGGCTTGCAAAATCCTCCGGGTTAATGGCATAAACGGCATTTTCATCACTGCGCCGGACAAAAACACCATTCGTCCGGGACGCGCCAAAAAGCAATTGCGCGATGACTGCGTTGGTGTCGCCAACGGCCGAGCGCAGAACGATTTGGCGCGAGGGCGTTGCCAGGCCGTACTGGGGGAAATCGGCGGGTGTCGCGACGTCCTTCACAAATTCGCTTACACGCAGGCCGGCCAGCATTTGGATAAACATCTGGACGCTGTCAGCGTCCACGGGGAATGTTTCTCCGGGGATTGTCCAGCCGCTTGCGCCCTGCCGCAAAACGAAATGATTTGTGCCCGGACCAGTCATTTCGATTTCAGCGACCGGCGTCGTCAATTCGAACAAATACGGATCGCGGAAATCGTTAGGAGCGCCCATCCAGGGCGAGAGCGGCAGGACGGGAGTCGTGACAACGGCGCTCCATCCTTCCCGCCGGGCGAAGACCTGTGTCGAATCAATCGTTGAAGCTTTGCCCACGTGAATGGCTGTCAGAACGTTCGAGCCGTGGCTAAGCCACAAATCAAGGCTTGCCGGCTGCAATCCGAAACTGGACAAATCCACATTTGGGTTGTCCGTGACAAATTGCGAAATCCGGGCCGTTTGCAACTTCTGCAAAGCGGCGCTGATGTAGTCGCCGTTGGCACGGGCCGGGAACAGCGGACGGACCATTTGCCACAGATGGTTCGTCGGGTCACGGTGTAATTCGATGATTTTTGTCCCATTGGTCAGCACAATGGAATCGCAACCGGCGGTGTCACCGGCCAGGTCAGTGTTGCGCCAATCGTTGGCCGATTGAGGAATGAATTTAAGCCAATCGGTGTCGGTGACAAAAACGCCGTCGCGCCCAATCACCCGGACATAGACCTGGTCGCCGGGAGCGGTTTTATTGCCAACGACAATTTCATCGCGCTCATCACCGGACTGAATCACCAGCGATGCGGACGGCGAATTAAAGCCCATCTGGGAATTGGCGTCGTGGTTTTGGCCGATTTCCGAGGCAGTGAGCGTCTGGGCCGGCTTGAGTTTTTGAAGAGCCGTCAAAAGCAGTTCGATCGCCGAAGACTGAGCGGGATAGGCCACCGGCTGCGTCAGGAACCAATTGCCGTTGGTATTGACGGCGCTAATTTCGGCAGAATTCCTGGGACTGACTTGAACCGCCGTCACCGCCAGCGGGCGCAAGCCAGACAATATTTCCGCCGGTTCGACGATTTTTGAGCCCACGAAAAGATGGTAGCCAACAATGAAGGCAAACAGCGCGAGGGCCAAGACCAACCAAGTGAGAGTGTGTTTTGAATTCATCGCTATTTCCTTCGCCGCAGCCAGACAAGCCCCCCCAGGACCAGTGCCGAACAGGGCAGCGCTCCCAGCAAAAGCCAGCGAACATTGCGCAACTGCGGCTTGGTCATCATCAGGCGGTATGCATCAACGGGCTGCGGACCGATGCCCTGAAGCAACGTCGGGCGGTCCAAAAGCCAATTGACCGCATTGCCCGCAAAATCCCGATTTGCGCCACTACCGATAAATTGGTTGCCCAAAAACATGGAATCGCCAACGACAACCATGCGCATGTTTGCCGCGGCGCTGGCGACGCCCTTGTTCGCTGAATTTCCCTCAACGGCGACTATGAGCGGAAAACTCCGGGCAGGGGCTCCGCGCACTCCATACAGGAATGATTTTCCACTCGAAGCCGCAAGCGGAGTCACCGTTGGCGCGTCAGGCCGCGCGTTCGGATCGACTATGGGTGCCACTGGCCGAGGCAAAACCAGTTGCAATTCCGTTCCTTTAAGAGAATTAACGACGTCGTGATCGCTAAAATTGCCGACGATGACATCTTTTCCGGAAGTGGTAGCGGCCTGGTCCTGAACAACGTCTGGCACAACGTTTACGCCATACTGCGCCAGAACATCCTCGAGGCCCGTTGGCTGGTTGACGGAGAAATAGTCGAGCATCACCAGCAGCCGGCCGCCTTGCGAGATATAATGGTTAATCTTGGCCAGTTCGGAATCGGAAAAACGTTGCGTCGGCCCCGCAATGATAAGCAGGTCGCAATCTGACGGCACGTCGCTGTCGCCCAACAACGCCAGGGGCGCGAGGCGGATGTAGTTTTGACCCAGGAGCGCCCCAAATTTCACGTAACCGGTGTCTCCTGTGTCCACGGGCGACGGCTCGCCGCGTCCCAAAAGGTAATAGGCGGTGAACGGCTTGGGATTCGATATGGCCAGCAGCGTGGCAGTGAATGCCATTTCCCCTCTAAATGCTTTGGGAGCAAATTCAATTTGTTTATCTTTAATTATTCCATTCGGGCCCAATTCTATGAGAGCGTCACCGGGAACGGCTTTGAAACGTCCGTTGCCGGCATCAAAGATGATGAGGTTTTTAGCGGGCGGCCCGTTGGGATTGGCGAGCTGGGCCGGCAAGTGATATTTCTGTGTGATAATGGCTGCTTCTCCGGCGTCGCGAACATAATCCACCACGTTGATTTGAATGCGCGGATCGATTCTATGGTATTCCTTGAGCAGCGCCATCACTGTGGAATACATCTGGTTGTCCTTGTCGTAATACACGGTGACGTCGACGCGGTTGGTAAGCGAACGCAAAATGCTCACCGTACGCGGGGACAATTGAACACGGGTTCGGGAGCTGAGGAAGAATTGCTTCGAAAAGAGACCGCCGATGTAATTCAGCATGACGATTACTGCCAGGACGACGAGCGTCCTCAGTAAGAGGTCAAAGCCGATCTTCCATCGGCGCGCGGGTGAAAAGCTTTGGATTGGGGGAGTAGAATTATCAGAAGTCATTTGTCATTTCCATCGCCGGCTTTCCACCACCCGCAACGTGAGAAACAAAAAGAAGAACGTCAGGCTCACGTAAAAGATTACGGCTTTGACGTCCACGGTGCCCCGGGAGAAATTGTGCATTTGGTCGAATAGATTAAAATACGACAGCACTTGCCCTTTCCACTCTGTGGGGGTGACGTCCGCCCGGGCCAGAAAGGAGATCAAAAACAAGGCAACGCCCAGAACAAAACTGATCATCGCGGCAGCCATTTGGTTACGTGTGAGGGAAGAGGCAAAACATCCAAGGGCCAGGAACAAGCAACCCACCAGAAAGATTCCCAGATAGGTTCCACCGATCATGCCTGCATCGATGGCTTCGTGTTCGTTCGCAAAATGGCGGACTATGAACAGGCAGCCCAGCATGGGCAGCCACGCGACCATATAAAATATAATGGCCGCGGTGAATTTCGAACTGACCACCTGCATGTCGTTCACGGGAGTCGTCATGAGGGTTTCAAACGTGCCGGAATACTTTTCCAGGGCGAACAGGCGCATTGTAATCACCGGCGATATCAGCAGGACAACCAACCAGAAAATATATGAGGCGTAAAACATCTCGGTGATCGGCACTTCTTGTGGTTCGCCGCCCACGAGGTTTGTCATTAACACATCATACGTCAGGCCCAGAATCAGCGTCACCGCGGCAATAATCACGTATCCCGTTGGTGAAAGAAAGAATCCACCCAGTTCCCGGCGCAACAATGTCAGGAAGGTTCTCATTCTTCTTCGTCGGGTTTGGTGATTTGCACGTAAATGTCTTCGAGCGTATGGCGGCTGCGGGTTAATTCGCGCAAAATCCAACCGCGCTCGCGCGCAACCGCAAACACGGCCGGACGCAGGTCATAACCATTGCGCGGCGTAATGGCGCAACGCTGGAATTCGCCCTCGCTGGCGGAAACATCAACACTCTCGATGCCTTGCATTTGTGAAAAAATATCGCGCAATTCGGCGGCGGGCGCGGCGATCTCCGCCACAATCTGGCTGCTGCCCGCCATGAGCCGCTGCAAATTTTCCGGAGAATCGGCGGCCAAAACTTTTCCGTCGTACATAATAACCATCCGGTTGCACATCATTTCAGCCTCCGGCAAAATGTGCGTTGAAATCAACACCGTATGTTTTCCGGCGAGGCTTTTAATCAATTGCCGCACCGAACGGATCTGGTGCGGGTCCAGCCCGATGGTCGGTTCGTCCAAAATAATCACTTCCGGCTCGTGCGACAACGCGTCAGCCAGTCCCACGCGCTGCCGATAGCCTTTGGAAAGGTGGCCGATGATACGACGGCTGACCCCGGTCAGGCTGCATTGCTCCATCACAATATCCACGCGTTCGCGAGAACGGCGCCAGCCCAGTCCCTTAAGGCGTGCCCGGAACTTCAAATATTCGCGCACCCGCATTTCCGGATACAGCGGGTTGTTTTCAGGCATGTACCCGATCCGCCGCCGCACTTCAACCGACTGATAGAAAACATCCAGTCCCGCGACGTGCGCCGTTCCATTGGTGGCCGGCATAAAGCAGGACAAAATCCGCATCGTCGTGCTCTTGCCCGCTCCGTTTGGCCCGAGGAGCCCCACTATTTCGCCACGTTTGACTGAAAACGAAATATCGCGGATCGCATGGCGACCCGCGTAACGCTTCGTGAGATTTTTAACTTCAATCATTCGGGCTATTCAATTGAAACAGCGTGGAGATTAACGGAAAATCGCCCGCAAGCAACCGCTCTTTTATTTAACAGGCAGTCCAGCCGTTTGTTGCGTTCAATTTAAGTTGACTTTTTCCCGCCAAAATTCCAAAAGCAATGCCGCCTGGCTCAATTTTCCGACAACCTTTACGCCCAATGGCGGGCGCGTGTTTGCGCCAAAGACTGTTTGCGCGACGAACGGTTTCCCGCGGAACGGCTCGTCCAGGCCATCTGGCAGCATCAGCGGCTCCGGCGCAATGAACTCAAAACCGTCTCCGGAGAAAACGTGCGCGTCTTTCATCCGGGTTTCGCAAACCTGGAAGGCGGTCCGGATTTTCGCGGGGCCGTTCTGCAGATTGGCGCCGGCGCCCCGTGTTCGGGAGACGTTGAAGTGGACCTTCGCGCCGGCGGCTGGCGCGCCCACGGCCACGATCGTAACCCGAATTTTCACAACGTGCTGCTCCACGTCATCTGGGACGATGGCAGCGCGGGCCAGACGCCAGGGACACCGCCAAACAGGCGGAATACAGAGCCTCATCCAGCCATTTTATGCCTCAAAAATGTTCTCGATGCGCCGCTTGCGGAATTAAGCCTCTCGCTGGAAAATGAATCTCTTCGTTCACTTCCGGAAAGCTTCCGGGGCAAATGTTGCGCCCCATTGCGCGGGCTTGGCGCGCCGGAGCTCATCCGGCTTCTGGACCAGGCCGCGCGCGTCCGGCTCGAAAACAAAGCCGCGCAACTTCGCGCCCGCGCCAAAAACGCCGGATGGGAACAGGCTCTCTGGGAGAATTTGTTTCGCGCGCTCGGATACAAACACAACGTTTGGCCAATGCAACACCTGGCTGAACAGCGAACCCGCCTGCAAGCCGCAATCGAATCCGCGGCAGGAAACGATAATGCGATGCTTACGTTGCAGGCACGGCTTTTGGGAGTGAGCGGCTTGCTGCCCGACGAATTGACGCGCACCCAAACCCGCACGGATAAATATGTGCGGCGCATTTGGGACATATGGTGGCGCGAGCGCGATGCATTTTCAGATGTCATTTTGCCACGGACGGCCTGGAGATTCCATGGGTTGCGTCCGGCGAATCATCCGTCGCGCCGCCTGGCGCTGGCGTCACACTGGCTGGCCGGCAACGATTTTATTCCAAAGATTGAGAAGTGGATAGCGGACGACGGCACGGCGCTGATGGAGATTTTGCAGGTTGAGCGCGACGAATTCTGGTCGTGGCACTGGGCGTTCAAGTCCGCGCGGCTCACGAAGCCGCAGCCGCTCCTGGGCGGCGCGCGCGTGACGGACCTGGCCGTGAATGTGATAATTCCGTGGCTGTGGATACGGGCGGTCGAAGGGGGCAATGAAAAAATTCAAAGCGAAGTCGAGCGCCGTTTTTTTTCCTGGCCGGCGGCGGAGGACAATTCCATTTTAAAGCTGGCGCGACAGCGGTTGCTTGGCACGTCAAACGCGAGGATATTGAAAACGGCTGCCGCGCAACAGGGATTGATTCAGATTGTCCGCGATTTTTGCGACCATTCCAATGCGGCGTGTGATGATTGCAAGTTTCCGGAGATGGTGAGGGATATGGCAGTAAGATGATTGTTAATGGTTGATTTATGTGATGACGTTTTGACCCGTTACACACGTTACATGGTTTGATAGCAATGACTTAAGGTGTTACACACCCCGTTACAAATTGGCCCTGGCCCGTTACGTTGCTGGAGATCAACAACTTAGGGCGTTACATTAACGTTACCGTGGCGATGGGGCGGTCGAGGCTTTCGCGTGATCTAAAAACAGATCATTTTTGCCGAAGAATCTTCGAAACAACCCGCACGAGTTGTTCCATCTCGTCCCGCGCGCCAATAGTGATCCGCAAGTAAGCGCTCACCTCCGGCGCGGTGAACCAACGAACCAAAATATTTCGGTCACGTAATTTTTGGAGCCATTCTTTGGCGGCAAATCCCGGCGGTGTTGTGAGAATGAAATTGGTCTGGCTCGGATAAACGCGAAAGCCCAGCAGCGTCAATTCGCGCGACAGCCATTCGCGTGTGGCGACGATGCGTTTGAAGTTTGCGCGATAAAATCCAAGGTCATCCAACGTGGCTTCAGCCGCGATCTGGCCCAGGCCGTTCACATTGTAACTATCGCGGATTTTATGAAGCCCGGCGATAAGTTCGGCATCGCCGGCAAAATAGCCGACACGCTGAAAGCAAAGTGAATACGCTTTAGAAAATGTGCGCGCGACAAGAACATGGGGAAGTTTGAGTGCCAATTTCAGGGCATCTTTATCAGCAAAATCCACATAGGCTTCGTCCAAAACGACAACGCCCTTCTGCGCGCGGCAGATTGTATCCAATGCACTCGTTTCATAGCCGCGTCCACTCGGCGCGTTTGGAGTGGTGATAAACGTGAGGGCGGCGTCAACATTCCATTTGGCAGATTTCAAATCGGAGACATTTGGCAAACCGAAATCCGATTTGAGCGGCACTGGATCTTTGGCGGCCCCGTGGATATCGGCCAGCACCGGATACAGCGAATAGCTCGGTGTAAAATATTGGACCGTCGCCTTCGCGGTGTTCGACTTTTTCGAATCCGATTTAGGTTCCACAAAACAACGCACCGCCAGCGCAAGCAGTTCATCCGAACCGTTGCCGACGATGATATTGTCCGGACTGCAACCGTGCATTTTCGCCAGCTTTTCACGCAATGGCTGCGCCGTGGGATTTGGATACAAACGGAGCCGTCCATCCACCGCCTTCTTTATCGTCCGCAAAACTTTGGGCGATGGCGGAAAGGGATTTTCGTTTGTGTTGAGTTTGATGAGCCCCTTGATCTTTGGCTGTTCGCCATAGACGTATGGGTGCAATTCACGTACAAGCGGACGGATTAAATTTTCGGGCTTCACGCAAATTCAAAGCTATTTGCTCATCCTCACCGCCGCACTTTGTCCATGTGCGCCCAACCCCTCCAGCTCGGCAAATTTTTTCACCGCTGTTAGCGCTTTTTTAAGCGATACGCGGTCATATTCCACCACGCTGGTTCGGCGCTGGAATTGATCTACGGTAAGCCCCGCAAATGAGGCCCCTGCCCCGCCGGTCGGCAGAGTATGACTTGGACCGGCTACGTAATCCCCGAGCACTGTTGGCGAAAGCGGGCCGAGAAAAATAGCTCCGGCTGTCAGAATTCTTTCGGAAACCTTTCGCGGATTGCGCGTCATGATTTCACAATGTTCCGGCGCGAGTTCATTGGCAATGGCAGTTGCGTCATC
Organism: uncultured Verrucomicrobiae bacterium; assembly: GCA_963845665.1. Taxonomy (GTDB): domain Bacteria; phylum Verrucomicrobiota; class Verrucomicrobiia; order Limisphaerales; family UBA11358; genus UBA11358. Next base: position 2,127,495 of record CAWJTA010000002.1, on the reverse strand, counting down.
AAACGTTTTGGTTTGGATCAGCCAGCCATTGGCTTCGAGCACGCGCTGGATAAACTCGCGGCGATCAAGGTTCGGCAATTGCTTTTCGATCTCCCCCGCCACGGCGCGAATGACTTTCGCCGAGGGCGTCACGAGCCAGACGTGTTCATGGCCCGAACCGTGTTCCGCCTGTGCCAGGAGGTCAGCGGCGATAAACTTCGGATTCGCCGAGTCATCGGCCAGCACCAGCACTTCGCTGGGGCCGGGCGGCAAATCAATCGAAACCCGGCCAAACAGTAATCGCTTGGCGGTCACAACATAGGCATTGCCGGGACCAAAGATTTTTTGGACGCGGCGGATGGTCTGTGTTCCAAGCGCCATGGCGGCGATGGCCTGCGCGCCGCCGACGCGGTAGATCTCTGTAGCTCCTGCGGCCCGCGCCGCGAACAGCAGCGCAGAATTGATGCCGCCATCGCGTCCGCACGGAGTGCAAACCACAATTTCTTTGCACCCAGCCACCCGTGCAAGCGTCACCGTCATCAGCGCGGTCGAAACCAAAGGCGCCGCGCCGCCGGGAATGTAAATTCCGACCCGCTGAAACGGGTCAAACTTTTCACCGACCTTCGCGCCGTGCGAATTTTTCGACTGCCAATTGCGGCGCAAAGATCTTTTGGCAAAGCCGGCAATGTTCTTTTCGGCCTCCGCCACCGCCGCGCGAAGCGCGTTGTCCGCCTTGATAAAAGCAGTCATCAATTCAGCCGACGTCACTGCGAGTTGATCGGCAGTGAGCTTCACTCCGTCAAATCTTTCAGTAAACTCCAGGAGCGCGTCATCTCCGCGCAAGGACACCTCGTGGACAATGGCGCGTGTCCGATTCTCAATTTCTTCGTCGAACAAATCGGACGCAGATGATGCCGCCCGGATTTTCTCAGAAAAATCCTTGTCGCTGTAACGGATAATTTTCACGGCCTAAAAGGTTAAGAAAATCTCCAGACCTAGACCATTCAATTTTCGGCTATGTAGCGCGGCATGCACATTTTTTTGAACAACTCGCTAATGAGCTTCCTAAGAGGAAACTTCCTAAGAGGAAAGTAAAGGGGTCGCTGGCACGCTCGTGACCAGCCACGCCCTGACCACATAATTACCGTCCGACCAATTTTTGCAGATGTTCGGGATAGCGCGCTCCCTGGACATTGATTTTTGAAGCCGCGCTTTCGAGTTCGCGCAGGTCCGTTGGGGTCAATTCAAGCGTGACGGCAGCGTTGTTTTCAAGGAGCCGATGCAGTTTCGTGGTTCCGGGGATCGGAACGATCCACGGCTTCTTCGCCAGGAGCCAGGCCAGGGCGACCTGGGCCGGCGCCACTCTCTTCTGTGCCGCGAAGTGTCCAATCACATCTACCAGAGCCTGATTTACCATGCGGTTTTCCTCGCGAAAACGCGGCACATGATTGCGAAAATCACTGCCGTCGAATTTGGTGTCGGCTTTGATCGCGCCCGTGAGAAAACCTTTGCCCAATGGGCTGAACGGAACGAATCCAATGCCCAACTCTTCCAACGTCGGCAATATCTCAACTTCCGGTTCGCGCCACCACAGTGAGTATTCGCTTTGGAGCGCGGTGACGGGCTGCACTTTGTGGGCGCGACGGATGGTTTGCGCACCCGCCTCAGACATTCCGAAGTATTTCACTTTTCCTTGTTGGATCAAATCCTTCACTGTGCCGGCAACGTCTTCAATGGGCACTTCGGGGTCAACCCGATGCTGGTAGAGCAGATCAATGGTGCCAACCTTGAGACGTTTGAGCGAGGCCTCGACCACTTTTTCAATGTGTTCAGGCTTGCTGTTAACGCCGCCCTACCTGCCGCTGTCACAATCAAATCCGAACTTGGTGGCAATGACCACCTTGTCACGGAAGGGGGCCAGTGCTTCACCAACAAGCTCCTCATTCGTGAACGGACCATAAACTTCGGCGGTATCGAAGAACGTGACGCCTTGTTCAACCGCCGACCGGATCAGGGAGATCATTTCTTTTTTGTCGGCCGGCGGGCCGTAACCAAAGCTCATGCTCATACAGCCCAGCCCGAGGGCGGAGACTTCGAGATTGCTTATTCCCAATTTGCGCTTTTGCATGACTTAATCTTTTTTCGAATTTTTTGGACACTGTTGAGATAGCCCGTCTCATTGGCCGCACGCCACGGCGACTGTGGCGTAATGTTGGGTGCGCCATTCTCCCGGCGAGGTGCCTTCCCATGCATGAAACGCACGAAAGAACGAGTTGGAATCCTCATAGCCCAACAGATAAGCAGCCTCGTTCAATTCCATGGCGCTTTGCCTGAGATAGTGCCGCGCCAATTCGCGGCGGGTGTCTTCCACGACTTCTTGAAACGAAATTCCCGCGTCCGTCAACCGGCGCTGCAGGGTGCGCGCGCTCATACCCAACTCGCGCGCAATGTGCTCAAGCGTCGGGCGTTTGCCTGCCATTGAATGTTTCAGTGAATTCTTAACCTGTTCACCGACGCCCGCGGCGGTATTGCGCTCGCGAAGCTCGGTTTCCAATTGGGCTCCGGTGAGTTCCAACAATTCGGTATTGTGCGTCACGAATGGCCGATCCAGGTCGCTGCTGCGAAACACCAACGCGTTTCGCCCTGCCTTAAACCGTACGCGACAGCCGTAATGCGTTTCGAGCAACTCCCGATGCTGGACGGCGCGCGTCAATTCCACCCGTATCGGCGTTACCTGGTTATCGGTACCCTTGCGGGCAATGGAGGTAATCCACGCCAGGCACATATCCACCAACACGTCCGGTTGGGTTTCCTTCGCTTCGAGATAGAAAAATTCCACCACCGCGTCGCCACCCTTTATGTGAACACGGATTTCTTCCGGGCAGGTCAATTGCTTATAACGGGCCATGCGCTGCAATGCATCGCGAAACGACCGGCTGCAAACGGCGGCGATGGCCGCGGGATGAAACCGCTCGAATCGCGGTTCCGCGCCATACTTCAGGCCAATCCCCGGATCCCCGCTCATATCGCCGATGACGCGCCACAACGCAAACAGTTCCGCGGTTGTGGCGTATATTTTTTCCTGCTGAAAAAACGTTGGGGGCAACCCTGCGCGTTGCAACAACGCCGGTAAAGAGAGCCTGCTCTCCACCAGCCGTGGCGCCAGCAAACTCGGAATGCGAAAGCGATCAGTCATGATTTGATTGAGGCCATGTCGATGACGAACCGATACCGCACGTCCTGCTTGAGCATCCGCTCGTAGGCTTCATTGATTTTTTGCATCGGAATCAGCTCGATGTCCGACACGATCCTGTGTGACGCGCAAAAATCCAGCATCTCCTGGGTTTCCGCAATTCCACCAATACAGGAACCGGCGAAGTTACGGCGCGGGAACAGGAGATTAAAAACATTTACTGGCAGCGGCTGCGCGGGCGCGCCCACTTGAGTGAGCGTACCATCCAATTTCAACAGGCTTAAATAGCTATTGATATCGTGAAACGCCGAAACCGCGTCCAGGATAAAATCAAAACTGTTCAGATGCTGCTTCATCGCATTGGCGTCTTTTGAAACCACCACCTCGTGTGCGCCCAGGCGCAGGCCATCGTCGATTTTGTTGGGAGAAGTCGTGAACAGCACCACGTGCGAGCCAAAAGCGCGGGCGAATTTCACGCCCATGTGACCCAGACCGCCCAGACCGACGATTCCCACCTTTTTCCCCGGCCCCGCTTCCCAATGCCGCAAGGGCGAATACGTAGTGATGCCCGCGCACAATAGAGGAGCGGCTGCTGCCAGATCCAGTCCGGCGGGGACGCGCAGCACGAAGGCCTCGTCCACGACGATGCCAGTGGAATATCCTCCGAATGTGTACCCGCCCAAATGCTTGTCGGGGCCGTTATAAGTCAGAGTGGGAAAGGAATGGCAGTATTGTTCAAGTCCGGCCTGGCAACTGGGGCAAACGTGGCACGAATCCACCATGCAGCCCACCGCGGCGGCATCGCCCTGTTTGAATTTGGTAACGCTATTGCCGACGCGTTTTACGCGGCCAACAATCTCATGGCCAGGGACACACGGATATTGCGTGGGCATAACGTTGTTCCAGTCGTTGCGAACCGTATGCAAGTCGGAATGGCAAACGCCGCAGTAGAGAATTTCGATTTCGACGTCCGATGGACCGGGTTCACGCCGGGCGATGCCGAACGGCGCCATGTCCGAGGTCGTGCTTTGCGCTGCGTATGCTTGAACTTTGGTCGTATTCATACCCTGACAATACTTGAGTCCAGGAATCTGTCACTAGCAGAACGCGCCAACCTATATGCAAAACGCGCCAAAGGATTGTCTCACAATTCGAATTCAAAACAGGATCTGAAGCAGTTTGTTTTGATTTTTTAAAAAGCATTTGACAGAACACTGTTTTTGTAATAAATATCTACTCACTTAGTCGTCTTTTAACAAGGCGCTGACCGGTCGACCGGAGGTCCCCAAAAATGTAATGAAATTATGTGGAACTCAATTGGTCGAACGCGGTTGCTAATGCCTCGCATACACGCGCCACGGCAATATATCGACAGAAATGGTCGCTGTTGTCCGTCTTCAAGAAGGCGTGGATCGGTGGCAGAAGACGCACTCCTAAATTCGAATACCGGCACGAGCGCCAACCGGTTCGACATCATTACCGTTCCCTGACTGTATTTTAAAAACCAACAACGTCCACAATGAGAAAAATTGAAAGTGACATAGGAAATATGAAAACTCTTCTTCCTTCCAGGCATGTTCCCATCCCCACCAGCGCGCATGCGTCACACGGCCGGCAAAGCGCGATTGAGAGAATGCTGAATCCGTTGCTGGATTTGGCAGAAAATTCGGATTATCTGGTTGCCGAGCCCGTCGGGGAATTTTTGATTGGGGGGGACCTATGCCAAATCCCGAGATTTGCTTTTAACGGGCCAACTGGTAGTGGCGATACTATGCGTTTAGGCATTTTTGCGGCCGTACATGGAGACGAATCCGAAGGAACCGCTGCCTTGATCGAGTTTCTGGAGAGGCTCGAAAGCAGGCCGCGCCTTGCGAAGGGATATCACCTCTATGTTTACCCGGTTTGGAATCCGGCGGGTTTTATAGCGCAAAGCCAAAACAACGGTTCTGATGATCGCCTCCCAAGTGATTTTTTGCGCGGTTCTCCGCAATCGGAGATTTATTATCTGGAACGGGAACCGGGAGTTTTGAATTTTCATGGAGTCATCTCCATTCACCTCAAGAAAGAATCGGACGTTTTTTCGCTGCGCGCCAATAGTGAGATTTTGAATCGAGGAGTGGTTTATCGTGCGATCCAAGCCACTCAACGATTGCTCCCTGTAAATGTTTTAAATGCGGAAGCAGACAAGGATTCGCCTCCAGACTTCCTTACCGCCGGTGAATTGGACACGGTTCCTTTTGAAGTCCATATCGGCATTCCGCGCTACGAATCCACCCTTTTGCGCATTAACGGAACCATTAGCCTTTTGAACTCAATTTTGGACGCGTATCGCAGCTTCGTTGCCATCGGCCAGAATCTGACGTGAAAGGATTTGGCCGTCAGAAAGGGCATACCGAACTCTATCGCGGCAGCGAATACACGGTGGATTTTTTCACGCGCGACCCGCCTCAACGCGGCACCGCGGGCAGACCCTAAATAGCCCAATCAAAGGCATTGTGACTTTTTTTGGCTGCCTTGTCGCGGATGACCAGTTGTTTTTCTTCATAGACCACGAGGGAATGAGGCGGCACGCTGTGCATCAAGAACACATTTGCGCCAATGGTGGAATGCTTTCCAATGACGGTTTCGCCGCCAAGAATCGTTGAGTTCGGATAAATCGTCACGTTGTCTTCAACGTCAGGGTGCCGTTTGCCGCCTTTAATAATGTTTCCCGTATCATCTTTCTCGAAACTGCGCGCGCCCAGCGTCACGCCGTGATAAAGTTTGACGTGGCTTCCGATGTTACAGGTTTCGCCGACGACGACGCCTGTGCCATGATCGATGAAGAAATGGGTGCCGATGCTTGCGCCAGGATGAATATCAATTCCGGTCCGACTGTGAGCCCATTCGGTCATCATGCGCGGCACGATCGGCGCGCCGTAATGATACAGGCGGTGCGCCAGCCGCTGTGTGGCGATGGCCTCAATGAAGGGATAGGAGAGAATCACTTCCTCCCGGTGCAGTGTAGCCGGGTCGCCGGCAAATGCCGCCTCAATGTCCGTTCGCAGAAGATCCCGCACCTCGGGCAGCGACTGGCAGAACTTGCGGATGATTGGAGGCGTGCGTCCCGTAGGCCTGTGGGGATCACCCATGCGCACCGCTTTCCGGACCTGTTCGGCCAACCGCTTGACAACGCTGGAAAGTCGCACAGCAGTGACTTCCTCGATCGAACTGTGATGGACGGCATCTTCATCATGGAAGCCCGGGAAAATGATTTGAAGCAAATCCTCACACATCTGACCCACCGCCCGCTTGGATGGCAGGTTGACTGCATCGCGATTATTCAGCCCCCCGGCGCAGGCATAGGAGCGGAGCAACTCGCTCACAGACGTGTCAACGAGTTCCGCCATCCATACGGCATCCCGGCGAGGCGCATGGGCCGTCGTTTCGGTTTCATTCGCTGATATTTCGCTCATTGAAGCACCTTTTTGTTCCAGGGCATTTTTGCGAGCAACAGACCCATGCCGCAAAAATCGGTGATACCGGCAAAAACCAGTCCGGCGCCGACAAAGGCCGAGAGGCCAAAAAAACCGCGATACACAAACCAGCCCAGCAAAATCCCGACAACAACGAGCGAGCCGGCGGCAATGCGAACCTGCCGTTCGAGGCTAATGACTTTGGCCACACCACGCGCGACCGGCAGATTGGCTTCAATCCAGGCGAGCGTGCCGCCTTCGACGACAATCGGCTGTATGAATCCTCTCTTCAAAAATTCTCCAGCGGCTGTCTCCGCGCGTCGTCCGGTTCGACAAAGCAAATAAACCGGCTGGTTCTTAGGAATTGGCAGCAAGTCCGTCTTCAATTCGTCCAACGGAATGTTTCGCGCCAGAGGCACATGGACTTCCGCGAACTCAATCGGGGTCCGCACATCAATGAGCTGCAAACCCGGCTGGCTCGTAAGAAGTTTTTGCAATTCAATCGCAGAAATTGTTTTCATAGCGTGCCGGTTTTTCAACTGCGCTTGAGCGAACGAAGCGCGCGCACGAGCGCGTCCACCTCGTCACGCGTGTTGTAAAATGCCAGCGAAGGCCGGACGCTGCTTTCCAATCCAAAATGACGAATCGCCGGCAATGCGCAATGATGCCCGGCGCGAACAGCGATGCCGGTTTTGTCCAAATACCTTGCGATGGCTTCATTCGAAATTCCGGGAATGACGAATGAAAACACGCTTGCCTTGTTCGCCGCGGTGCCCACGGGACGAATCCCCGGGATGGCCGCAAGCGCCTGGACGGCGTATTCGAGCAGCGCGTGTTCGTAAGCGGCGATCGCCGGAATTCCAATCTTGAATAAATAATCAATTGCCGCGCCCAGGCCGACGACGCCGGCGACATCCGGTGTGCCGGCTTCAAATTTTTCCGGGGCATTTTGATAGGTTGTTTTTTCAAAACGCACGTCTTTGATCATGTGCCCGCCGCCCTGCCACGGCGGCATGGCTTCGAGCAACGGCGCTTTGCCGTAGAGCGCGCCGATGCCCGTGGGGGCAAAAATCTTGTGGCCGGAAAAAACATAAAAATCCGCGTCGAGCGCCGTGACGTTGACCGGCAAATGGGGAGTGGATTGCGCGCCGTCGACCAAAACCGGAACGCCGCGCGCGTGCGCCAGCGCAATGATTTGCTCAACGGGATTGATTGTGCCGAGCGCGTTGGAGACGTGCGCAACCGAGACGAATTTGGTCCTCGGTCCGAGCAATTTTACGTACTCTTCCAAAATCAATTCGCCACGGTCATTGATGGGAATAACGCGCAAAACCGCGCCAACCTGTGAGGCCAGCAACTGCCAGGGCACAATGTTCGCGTGATGCTCCAGTTCGCTGAGAATGATCTCGTCGCCCGCGCCGATGTTTTTCCGCCCGTAGCTTTGGGCAACGAGATTGATGGCCTCCGTCGTGCCTCGAAGGAAAACGATTTCTTCGGCATCCGCGGCGCCTAAAAATCTGCGGACCTTCTCGCGCCCGGCCTCGAACAATTCAGTGGAACGGGCGGCGAGTGTGTGGGCAGCGCGGTGAATGTTCGAATTGTCACGACTGTAAAACCGCGACGTCCAGTCAATGACTGTCTGCGGCTTGTGTGTCGTGGCGGCATTGTCGAACCAGATAAGGGGCTTGCCGTTAACGAGCTGATGCAGCGCCGGAAAATCCCGACGCACTCCCTCTATGTCGAATTTGGGAAGAGGCAACGAGGGGGTCGTATAGGGTCCGCGCGTCACAGGCGACTTACCGGTGACATCGCCTTCCGGCAGGAAATAGTATTCGGGGCCGGCCGCCGATTCGGCACCAGGAAGGCCCGGCGACGGATTGGTGTTGTTGCATCTTGCAGCAGGCCGGCTTCCCTGCGGCCGATAGCTGCCGTTGCAGCGCGGCTCGCCAAAGGCATAGCTGTCCCCGGATTCGGGCGAATGCGCACCGCTCGGTGTCTTCGCCGCCGGCGCCGGGTCGATGGGCCGCACGGTGGGATGCACGGGCGCGACTGAAGACGGCACCTCATTGATGGGCGATTCGGGAAGAGAGGGGTTACCGGGAATTCCAAGGGTCGGTGGCGCTGGCGTTTTCGATAAACGCGAAAACTCCGAAACGGCCTCGGCCACAAGTTTGGTCACGAGGTCGGAGTGAGCAAGTTCCGAGGCCGCCGGCTCAAGTGCCGTTCTGGCAGGCAGGCTATTTCCAGTTGTACTCATGGTACTGGTTCACCACGACGTTATCCAGGCGGGCAATGGCGTCGGCGGTCAGCACGCTCGCGGAGAAATAGCGCGTAACCAGGTGCGACGCGATGGAATGTTCATTTGTCCCCATATAGCGAACGGACAGGCCCGCTTCAACTTCGCCCGTAATGCCGGTTTTTTGAAGGCCCACGACGCCTTGCTCGGCCTCGCCGACGCGCAATAACAAAATGCTGGTAGAATTATTTTTTACCTCAAGCTTGTTGCTGGGAATGAGCGGCACGCCGCGCCACGTGATGAACGGCGTTCCGAACAAATGAACCGTTGGCGGGGGAACGCCGCGCCGAGTGGCTTCTCGGCCGAACGCGGCGATCGCCTTTGGATGCGCGAGAAAAAACGCCGGTTTTTTCCAAACCAATTCGAGTAATTCGTCCAAGTCGTCCGGCGTTGGCGAGGCTTTGCGCGTCTTGATCGTTCGGGACGGATCGATTTCTTTGAGCAGGCCGAATTCAGAATTGTTGATGAGTTCCCATTCTTCCTTTTCCTTCACGGCTTCGACAGTCAAACGGATTTGTTCCTGCAGTTGATCAATTTTGTTGCTGTAAAGGTCGGTCACCCGCGTATGCGTGCGCAGGATTGTTTGAATGGTGCTCAGATGATATTCGCGCGGGTCTTCCTCGTAATCCACGAACGTTCCCGGCAATTTCGGCTCGCCGCCGGCCGCCGTCAGCAAGTCCACTTTCACTTCCCCGAATTCGTTGGCCGGTTTTCCCTTCGGGGCTTTGGCGACGCGGTTCACACGATAAACGCCGCCATCCACGTCCACCCAGGGCAGCAATTTGAGCAGCCAGCGTGGCGTAATTTCAGTATATTGCGGAACGGTAACCGTGGCGGTGGCAAGATTGCGCGCCGCGGCGGCGCTCAAGCTCAAGGCGGATGGATTATTGCTCATAATTTAGTTTGTTCTGGAAGGATTGAAGCGAAAACGAAATCTAAATTTCCGTTTCCGCGGATTATCTGGGCACGATTCAGCTCACATTTATTTCGTATCCCGGAAGCCTCCAGAGAACCGGTCAGCGCCGTAAGAATCCAATCTTTTTTGGGAGTGGCGTGGTCGCCTCCTTTGAACCGCAAGCATAAGGGGAAAAGCACCGGTGTCAACTCGAAATTGCATGCCATACAATTTCCAACATTGATCCATGCATTGCTCATCGTATTCTCGATCAGGATGCACTGACCATCACATCTACCAATTGTTACGCTACGGAGGTCCCTTTTGGGAGGAACTAACGTTTTTCAGCCGTCAGGGAACGATAAATCTCGCGGGCAAATGCCCGCGAGGTGATGGAATAGCGTTGGACGCTTAGAGATTCTGTCCTATGGAAAGGAAACTGCGATACGACTCCAAAAGCGAGTTCAGGAGGTGGACCGTCCCATTGGCCCGCAAAAAGGGAGGCAAATTGCGGGGAACGCCAATTTGAAGTTCGAAAGGAGCGGGATCCAATTCGTCTCCAGTGCTTAGGAAATATCCGGGTAAATCCTGATTTGGCTCCGCTGTCGAAACAATCGCGGTCAACCGCCTTTGCGCCGCTCGAATGGCGGGATGAACCACATCCTGGTTCAATATCTCGCTATCGGCCCGAAGGAGGAAATCCTCCGCATGGTTTTTGACATGCAAAGAGATGACTCCTTGAAAGCGAAGAACTCCCAGTTCCCGTTCCAGATAGTAAACTTCAGGTTCGCCGGAGCCGCGCCAAAAATGCTTTGAGAGATCTTCGCCGGATTGATTTGTCCGGGTTTGCGCCAATAAACCGGTTGGATTGCAAACAGGATAGACGTACAAATGATAACCCTTCGCAAACCCTGGATTTTTTTCGAGTCTATCCAGGAACTCGGCAACGACCTCGGTCCCCTCGGGTTCGTCTCCGTAGATGGCTGCAAAAATGCCTAAGCGTATAGTGTCGCCACCACCGGTCGGACCGATAAATGTAAACCGGGGAATCTGGAATAAATAGTCGCCGGCCAGGAATTCTCCGACCGACCCCGCGATGAGATAATCTGAATGTTCGGCCAAATCCAGCAACGGTTTCAGTAACCTTCGAATTGGATTGTGTGGAGCGCGCAACGCATCCGCGCTCGCGGGAACAGGAACACGCCTGGAAGGGATGAGAGCTTTCATATTTTGATCATTTTTCCTTTTTGGTTTTTCGCTGAAACATGGGCCGGCAACGCCGAAACCCAGGTCTCATCATGTTTTTCCATCAAACCGCTCGAGACATCGTTCATTTAATAATGACATAAATAACGACTGAGTCAATCGTTATTTATGTATTTGTTTATTTTATGATGATATCATATAAAATGAGTGATAATACTAATATCTACTAAATTACTCGTCTATTTAGATGCTTTTAAGTATAGCCTGAAGGTTGCAACTCATTCTGAACCCGTGAACTGTTCGCTCAAAATCTAAAATTCCAACTTCGAACATTTCCATGGCAACCTGGCGACTTTTTTCCTTGCTTCCCGACATGCTTACAACGAGATTCCGCAGAACTTTCTGCGTTTTGAATGAACATTCACCCGCGTAAATGGGAGGCTCTTTTAATCGCCCTGGCGCTGGCCGCGTTTTTTACGGTCGCGGCGCACGCCGACCAATCCAGTCCTCTCATGCCGCTGGAAGACGTTAAACCGGGCATGCGCGGTGAGTGGCACACTGTCGTTAGCGGGACTCGGATTGACAGCTTTCCCATGCGAGTCGTCGGCATCGCGGACAATTTCATCGGGCCGGGGCGACCCGTGATCATTTGCGAGGGGTTGGATGCGACCAACAAACTGACCGGACCCGTCGCCGGCATGAGCGGGAGCCCCGTCTATGTTGACGGTAAATTGCTGGGCGCTTACGCGTACGGTTTCGTTTTTCCGCACGACCAGGATTTGTTCGGTGTCACACCCATCGAACAAATGCTTGAAGTGGAGAAATATCCACCGGCGTCCGATCCCTGGGGCAATGACCAAATGGCCGACGCCGCCGGCGCCGGAAGCCCACAGTGGCTGGCCGCGCCCGCGGCCGGGGTCAGTGTACCTTCGCTGTCGGCGATGCAATCAGTCATGAAACCGCTTCCAACGCCGCTGTTCGTTTCCGGAGTCTCGCAGCATACATTGAAAATGTTCGCGCCGGAATTGAATCGACTGGGTCTGGAGGTCATGCAGGCGCCCTCGGGCAGCGCCGGGCCCATGGCAAATACTGAGTTGGAACCAGGCGCTGCGGTATCCGGAGTGCTGATGAGCGGTGATTTCGATTTTGCCGGGACCGGGACGGTCACGTGGCGCGACGGCAACCGCATTTTGGCCTTTGGTCATCCATTTTTGCAAAGCGGTCCCACGGAAATGCCGATGGCGACTGCGGAAATTCTCGCCGTCGTGTCTTCATTCCAGGAATCGTTCAAGTTGCTCAACGTGGGCCGGGTTGTTGGCACGATTTATCAGGACCGCCTTACGGCTATCGCCGGCGAAGTGGGCCGCATGCCACGCACGACACATGTGGAGATTCATTTAACCCCGCCCCGCAGCCATGAGCGCCTTTACCAGGGCGACATGTTTCAAAACCAGCTTCTTTCGCCGATGCTCACCGCGATTGCGCTCCAGGAAGCGCTTTTCCAAACCATGGAGTCGGAGGAGAAACAAACCATTTATCTGGAGACGGACATGGACATCGAAGGCCACAGGTCCGTCACGCTCTCGGATGCCGCCACGGAAGAAAGCGGCCCATTCATGCTGGCGGTGCAGCAGTTGGGCTTATATGAGCGCTTGCTAAGCAATCCTTGTGAGTTTCCTCACGTTAAATCAATCGTCTTTAACGTCCGCTTTGCAAACGGCTTCGATTGGAGCCGGCTCGATTCATTGAGCCTGGACCGCAACAAAGTCAAACCGGGGTCAACGTTGCGCGCCGTTATCGGCTTGCGCAATTATCGCGGCGAACCGTCAGTCATTCCTATATCTATTCCAATTCCAGCGGATTTGGAAGTCTCCAGACTCCAGGTTTTTGTGGGGGACGCCGATGCCGCTATGCGCCTGGATGAGACGCCAGCGGAGCCGAGAACGTTGGACCAGGTCCTGGACCGGCTTCGGAAGATGCGGTCGCACCAAAACATTTGCGTCAAGCTCCTGCAAACCACTTCGGGGCTATCCGTGGAAGGACAAAATCTGCCCAATCTGCCGCCATCCGTTGTGGCGCAATTTGAATCGCCCGACGCGAACCTTCGGCAGGCGACGCTAAACCAGGTGACACTTTGGGAAACGAACTTTCCGGTATCGGGAACGTTCAGCGGAGAAATCACATTACCCGTGAGCATCAAATGAAATCCATTCACGTCTTTCTCACCGTTGCGCTCTTTGCCACGCCATTGTTTGTTCCCGGTGCGCGGGGCGTCGTCACACAAAAAGTCACTCATGAGACTTTCGACGCTTTCAGCGGCGGCGACTTCGAAAATGTTTCGCTCACGAGCGACGGTCACCTCCAGCTCGCGCCGGCAATCACGAACCTGGCAACCCTGACCGACCCTATTATCTGGGCTGCCGTGCAGGATAAAAAGGGCAACATTTATTTTGGCAGCGGCAATCAGGGCAAGGTGTATAAACTGACGTCCAAAGGTGAGCTTTCCACTTTTTTCGAGCCAAACGCGGTCATGGTCCACGCGCTGGCGATGGACGGAGACGGACACCTTTACGCCGCGACTTCGCCGAATGGATGCGTCTATCGCGTGGATTCTGATGGCCGGGCGGAACTCTTTTGCAACCCGGGCGAAACTTACATTTGGGCCATGGTCTTTGGCAACGACGGCTCACTGTATATCGCGACCGGTGACCACGGAAAAATTTTGCGGGTGCCGGCTACCGGTTCGCTTCCAGCCAAAGCGCAAACCTTTTTTGAAACCAAAGAGGCCAATATTATGACTCTGGCGTTGGATAACGAGGGCAGCCTGCTGGCCGGTTCCAGCCCGCACGGGTATCTCTACCGGATTGACAAGGCCGGCCATGGCTTTGTGGTTTTCAGTTCCGGCGACAAGGAAATCAAACAAATCGCCGTCGCGCCGGATGGCGTGATTTACGCCTCGACCTTTGTTTCTAATCCTAAATCCGGCGGGTCTCCGGAAGAAGGGGCTGTGACCATTTCAATTTCGCCCGGCGGAGGCGGGATTACAATGGGCGCGGGCCAGGAACATTCAGAAAAAACTCAGGGCGCATCTCCGGCCTCGACAGGCGCTGAAAATGAGGACGCGGGAGATCCCGTGGTCGCTATCGGTGAAATGTCGTCCGACGATGGGGGCGGTGAAGAAAACGGAAAATCCTTTGGCGCGATTTATCGCATTGAGACCAATGGTTTTGCCAACCATTATTGGAGCGTACCCGGCGAGGCCATCTATTCCATGGTTTTATTGCCGGACGGCACGCTAATGGCCGGGACCGGCGAAAAAGGCCGGATTTATTCCATCAGCGACGCAAACCATTGGAAGCTGTTGCAGGAAACCAGCGACGGGGCGCAAGTGGCCGTGCTGATGCCGGACACCGGTCATGCCGAGCGTTATTACGCTGCCACAAGCAACCCCGGCAATATTTATCGGCTCGACCTTTCGCTGGCAAAGCACGGCGTTTACACGTCGACTCCTTTTGATGCAAAACAGAACAGCCAGTGGGGACGGCTCCATCCTTTGGGTAATGTTCCCGACGGCACCAAAATGGAAATTATGACTCGCTCAGGCAACACCCCGAAGCCGCAGAAAACCTGGAGCGAATGGTCCCATCCCCAGCCTTTGGCCACGGAGATCGCCGTTGCCAGTCCAAATGCGCGGTACCTACAGTATCGCGTCGAACTAAAACGCGGCGGCCACTCCCCGGGCGCCACAGCGGATTTGCGGCGCATGGAATTTTATTATCAGAACCTCAACGCGCCGCCGGAGATCTCGCGCATCCGCGTCCACAATGAAGGTATCAGCGTCGTTAAAATGCCCATGCCGGACATGGGCCCGCCGCAGGCAAGCATGAACGAGCTGTTAGACGGGGGCAATTCAAAGCCGAGCGGCGCCGCCGAAATGATTTTGGCCATGATGGCGCAACCTCCGTTACGGACCACTCCGCGTCCCGGCTATTGCACCGTCGTGTGGGAAGCCAAAGATCCTAATGGCGACAAACTCACTTATTCCGTTTTCATTCGCGCCGAATCCGAAAGTCAATGGACGACGCTCGCGGCCAAAACAGACGATAATTTCTACTCCTTCGACACCACGGGATTTCGCCCGGGCTATTATTTCATCAAAGTCACCGCATCTGATCTGCCCTCCAACACGCCCGAAACCGCCCGCACCACCGAGGCGACGAGCGAGCCATTTTTGGTCGACAACTCGCCGCCCGCCTTGACCATGCAAAGCCAGACCATCAAACGCGATCACGCGAGCATTGTTGTCAACGCCACCGACTCGTCCAGCGTCATCGTCTCAGCCACATATTCATTGGATGGCAAGGATGAAGTCGCCTTGCGTCCGGAAGACCTGATCTTTGATTCCAGAAATGAAACGTTTGATATCGAACTGAATAGCTTGAGCAAAGGAACGCACAGCCTGCTGGTGCGCGCGGAAGATGAAGCCAAAAATTCAGCTGTGTTGCAGTTGAACTTTGAGGCGAAGTGAAAATCTCGTTTTCTATCTGTGGCTCAAAAATCTTTAAGCCCGGCACCGATTCACAGTTCCAACACTTTCTCAAACCGCGTCAGATTCTTCGCTCCATTTCCCGTAACCAGGGCGACGTCTTCAAGCCGCACACCGCCAATTTCAGGATAATACAGCCCGGGCTCGACGGTCACCACGTGCCCGGCTCTTAGTTCGCCCAGAGATGTCGCGCCCACGCGCGGCGCTTCGTGAATTTCCAGGCCCAACCCATGGCCTGTGCCGTGAAAAAAGCCTTCCATGTGCCCGTCCCGGCGTCCGGTTTTGAATCCCTGTTTCACGAAAAAGTCCTGCACCGCTTTGTGTATTTCAGATGTCCGGGCTCTCGCGCGCATTTTGTCAAAGGCGATTTTTTGGCCCTGCAAAACGGTATCGTAAAGTTTGCGCACGGCATCCCCCGCGTGGCCGCGCACGACCGTACGAGTGATGTCGCCAAAATAGCCGGTCTTTTGAGATCGCGGAAAAATATCAATGATGACGGGTTCGTTGGCCCGCAATGGGCCAAATCCGCGCTCATGGGGATCGCACCCCTGTTTGCCCCCTGCGACGATGGTATTTGCCGCCAGACCGCTGGCCTGCAAAATCGCGCAATCAATAATCGAACGCAACCGCTCGGACGTGAGTGGCGCGCCGCGGTAAATCAGCTGCCGCCGCTTGCCAATTTTGGACACGCGCAGGGCCTGCATGCCTTCGGCCATGCCCACCTCGGCCATACCCAAAGCCGCGGAAATTTTTTTAACTTCGTCGGCGTTTTTAAACTCACGACGCGGAAAGAAATTGGGGCGCGGTTTTATTTTGAGGCCCAGTTTTTTCAATTCACGGGCCAGACCAAACGGAAAATTCTCAGGCACAACGGCACGACGGATTTTTTTCTCGCGCAAAATATGCCGGATCACATGGGCGAACCGCGGCTGCTTGACGCCGTCACGGCGCAATTTTCGCTGTATCTCGCTCAGTGACACCACGCGGCAATGCGGCGCGCCAGACGCGTGCCCGGTCAATTTCCAGGTCGCTCATTACCAGGAGCGGACGGCGATCGAAGTGAAGGTAAGATAAATGGGTCCGGCACGAACAGGCCGGTAGCGTAAAGCATGTTTGCGTCATGCTCGCTGTCGGCGACGATGAGCAGCGTCTCGGACATTATCGGATTTTTAGCAGATTATGTTCCAAACAACCTATCGCCCGCATCTCCGAGACCGGGCACGATATAGCCGCGTTCGTTCAATCTTTCGTCAATAGCGGCGGTAAAAATCGGGACAGACGCGTATTTTCGGCGGACGGCGCGGACGCCCTGCGGCGCGGCAACCAAATTTACCAGGCGGACATTGCGCGCTTCCTGCTCGGTCAACAAATCCAGGGCAGCCACCGCGCTGCCTCCGGTCGCGAGCATCGGATCAATCAGGATGACTTCGAAGTCAGCCAGATTTTTCGGAAAACTCTTGTGGTAAAATTGCGCCTGCAATGTTGTTTCCTCTCGTCTCAACCCAATAAAACCGACACGGGCGTGCGGAATCAACTGCAAAATGGAATCCAACATCCCCAAACCCGCGCGCAGCACCGGGACAAGAACGATCTCGCGTCGCAACTGAAGCCCCTTCGGCCCGCGCCAGCGGGGTTTGAACGTGAATCCTTCTAACCGCGAAACTCGCGGGTGGCTTCATAAATCATTAGCGACGCCATTTCGCCGAGCAAGCGGCGAAATTCCTGCGGAAGCGTCTGCCTGTCGCGTAATTGCGCGAGGTTATGCTGCACCAGCGGATGCGTAATGACGGTGACGCCTTTCAAGAACGAGGGTACGTTGAACCGTTGAACCGTTGAAGCGTTGAAGCGTCCCTTACACGCTGGCAGACGCAAGGCATTCGGCAATCCACATTCCGCAATTGCTTGAGGATGAGGGCGACGATAAGGATGACGGTAATTCCAGACATCAGTCCGCTGTCGGCATATACAGAAAATACGGCTCGCCCATTTGCAGCCTGGGCAGTTCGAAGCCCAGGTCCAGCTTCACCGCGGCGCCGCGAGTGACTTCGCTTTGACCAAAAATGCGCAGGAAATTTGAAAAGTCGTACGTCTCATGGTATTCGACCTGGTTGGCATTTTCAATTTTTGCGATTTTTAGGGCCTGGTCCACAGCATCGTCAAAATCGCCCAATTCGTCAACCAATCCAAGCTGCAACGCCTGGTCGCCGGAAACGACGCGGCCATCGGCATAATCCTTCCAATCGGAGGCCAGAGGCTGGCCCTTGTCCTTGCTGTCCTTGTTCTTTTCGTAGGCGGAATTGCGACCGTCGGTCACAACCTGCTTGAACTGATCAAAGGTTTGGTCAATAAGGCCCTGGACCAGGGCATGTTCGTCCGCAGGAATTTCGTTGGTTGAACGCATGCCGCTGAGCATATCCTTGTGTTTGCCGCTCTTGAAGACGTAAGGTTCGACCCCGATCTTGTCCATCAGCCCGCGGTAATTGACCGTCTCCATGATCACGCCAATGCTGGCGGTCAGAGTCAGTCGATCGGCCACAATCCATCTGCAAGGCGAGGATATATAATAGCCTCCCGACGCCGCCAGGCTGCCCATCGAGCAAATCACCGGCTTGCCGTCCGAGTCATCCTGGAATTTTTTGATGGCACTGTAAATTTCATCAGATGCCATGACTTCTCCCCCGGGAGAATCCACTTTCAGAATGACGGCTTTGACCGCATCATCCTTTTTTGCCTGGTCAAGTTGAGCTTTGATGACCTCCACCATATTGTTCCCTGCCTCGTCTGCCTGATGGCTGGTAATAATTCCGTCCACCGTGATGACGGCAATCTTGTTCCGCGAGTCGTTGTCTTTGATCGTGACTTCCTCGAGCTGGGGTCCAGCTGTCGGCGGCTGAAATTGTTTGCTGAAACCAACGGCTCGGGACAAAAACTGGGCGAAATTTCCAAACACACTCAGGCCCAACAACACGATCAGGATAATGGCAAAAATCATCCAACCATAGCTCCTGGCCGGGCGGGCTGGGGGCGGCGGGGTGATGACCGGGGGCGTCGCGAACGAAGGCGGCGGCGCACCCGATGAAGAAAATGTATTGTCCATAGCGAATGGAAGGTAGCCCGCCCCGCTGGGAGTGACAAGCGGCAATTGAAATACGCGAGTCGTTGAAACGTTGAAAGGTCGAACCGGTTGCTTTCGTCCGCCGGCTGGTTAACCAGGCGCGGCTTGACGCGCTCGACCCCGGACGGAAGATCTTCGATACGCTTCTAAATATAACCAACCTTCTCCCCTTTTCGCCGCCGCCAAAAGCTCAAAATCAGCGACAGTGGCAGCAATCCAAAAAAAATGATTAGCGGCGTCATCCAACCTAGATCCGACCATCCCTAAATGAGCTCAGCAGCGGATAGTATGGAATCGATGCAATCAGCAATGATATGATAAAAGCGACTGGCGAGAACACGAGCCAGCGATTCGGTAATATCGCCAGCACAAAGAGCAGGCTCGGGATGACGATTTCCAAATAGACCGAAGTACCCGAGTCCGAACCGCCCCACGGCCCGGGATTTCCATGTGAATTCGCAACATCAAAACCAATTTTGACCAACGCTTCAGCCGACCAAAATAAAATGGCCGAAACCTTGCAAACCCATGCCAGAATTTTTAGAAATATGCGCATAAGACCACGTCTCCATTCTCGTGTATTCGACGATTCTTGTGTTTGGCCCCTTACTCAATCCTTAAACCCATTTATTTTGATATCCGTACACAAATTCAATGTCCGGAAACTGGACTTCAAGATAAAGGATGGCAGCGGAATTTACAATTTCCAGCGAATCAGGATGATTTCCATCGCACCGCAAGTCATTAATCGCAAACAACCTATATCGTCGCATGGTGGCTCTAAAATTGCTTTCAGGGACTTGTGTATTTGAATTATTACGGGCTGTCGCTGTCGCCATTTGACCTGACGCCAAACCCGCGCTTCCTGTATAATAGCGTTAAGCACCGCGAAGCCATCAATCACCTGATGTACGGCATTCGCGAGCGCAAAGGTTTTGTCCAACTCACGGGCGAAGTCGGCGCGGGCAAGACCACGCTCTGCCGCGCGCTTCTGGAACAATTAGATTCCTACTACTCCACCGCCCTCCTGCTGACACCGGTCCTGGACGCGAACGAACTGATGAAAGCCATTGCGGCCGAATTCGGCCTGGACGTAAAGGGACTGGACCGGCTCGAGATCTCCGCCGCATTCAACGATTTTCTCGTTCAGCAGGCGGAAGAAGGTAAGGTGCCGGTGCTGATTATCGATGAGGCACAAAACTTTTCAGACGAATTGCTGGAACAGGTTCGGCAGCTCTCAAACGTGGAAACCGACGAGCGCAAACTTCTTCAAATTGTTTTGATCGGCCAGCCGGAATTGCGCGAACGATTGAATCATCCGCGTCTGCGACAGTTGAGGCAACGCATCATGGTACGGTATCACTTGAACGCGCTGGATCAGCTCGAAACAAGCCACTACATCAGACATCGCCTTGAACTGGCGGGCGCGAACGGTAACCCGAGTTTCACCACGCCGGCCCTCTGGCGCGTGTTTCGTTACAGCAACGGCGTGCCCAGGCTGGTCAACGCGCTCTGCGACAAGGCGCTTCTGGCCGGATTTGTGAAACAATCTAAACGCATCAATTACGGCATGGTGACCCGGGCGATCCGTGAACTCGAAGGCGACATCCACAGGTAACCTATGAGCCTCATCAATGACGCGCTGAAACGCGCCAGCCAATCCCAGCAACTACAAGAGGACACGGTGCGCATCAGCTTCAAGCAGGCGTCCACGCCCGCATTCACGCCGCCGCCCAGCCCCGTATCGAAACCACAACCAGACCCAGGCTCGGCTCAGGGCTCCAGCTCGACTCCGGTCACCGATTCGGGCCCGGTCCGTAGTTCGGTTTTTCTGTTTATTGTCATCGTGCTGATCGTAATTGCCGGCGCATTTATGTGGCTGGCACATTCCTGGCGAAGGCCCGTTCCACATGTCACAAGGGCAGCCGCTGTTCCGCCGCCTCGGGCCGTCGCCGCGCCGAAACCAGCCTCACCGGCAACGGAACACACGGTCGCAGTCACCGCTCCCGCGCGCGCAGTGTGGCCGCGGCTAAAAATACAAGGCATTACCTATTACAACGGCAAATGGCAGGCCATCATCAACGGCAGGACGGTCTACGTGGGAGGCAGGGTGAACGGAATTCACGTTGCGGCGATCTCCCGGAACAATGTATTGTTTGTCGCGCCCGACGGATCCCATAAGAAATTGGCCCTGGGCGAATAAACACAGCGCAGCCATTTCAGTCATGCGTTTCCTGACGAAAACGTTTGCAAATCCCATCTTTGTCCGGGCCGCGCCTTTTTTTATTTTTGTACTGCTTACCGCCTGCCAGGGCGAACTCGGGCGGGCTTCCGCATTTTGGTTTTATCTCGCCAAGACCATTGTGGGCGCGTGGCTGATTTTTGAGATGCGCCCGCATGTATCGGAATTACGATGGGCCGTGTCATGGGAGGCCGTCGTGGTGGGAATCGTAATTTTTGTCCTGTGGGTTGGACTTGACGGGCATTATCCTAAATTTTTCAAGTCACCCGCGACTGGAAATCCTGCAGACGCTTTCGGTGCCAAATCGCCCTTGCCGTGGTTTTTCGATGCGGTTCATATCACGGGGATGACGATCGTCGTGCCGCCGCTGGAGGAAGCTTTTTACCGTTCCTTTGTTTACCGCTACATCGCCAGTCCAAATTTCCTGGCGGTGCCGTTGAATCGGTTTTTGCCGCTGTCATTTTTTGCGACGGCCCTCCTTTTTGGATTCTCGCACAATGAATGGCTGCCGGGAATCCTGTGCGGCGCCGCCTATCAGTGGCTCGTAATCCGTAAAAATCGTCTCGGCGATGCTATGACCGCGCACGCCATTACGAACCTTTTGCTGGGCATCTATATCGTTCGGTATGGAGCGTGGACGTTTTGGTAGAAAGCCATCGTTTTAAAATCCAATCCACCCAGAAAGCGCAGAAGTCACGGAATTTCAATAATTTGCGTATTGAAGCCGTAATTGTCGGCCATGGGGCTTGCCAGAAAATTTAAAAACTGCCATAGTAATAGCGTTTCAAGGAACCGCGAGGTGCTAAATTGCAAGGAAGGATGAACCAGCAAAAGAACGGGAACACAGCCATTTCAGGAATGGAGGGGATTGATGTTCCCACGAATTCGATTTCTCCATGCAAAATATTTCCTGGAGGAGGCGAAATGGGCGAGCGCATCCGGACTTTCGATTGGAGCAGCACTTCGATCGGTCCCATTGAGCGGTGGCCGCAGAGCCTTGTCACATCCGTTCGAATCATGCTGGCTTCAAGGCAACCAATTTGGATTGGCTGGGGGCCCGAATTTATTTACCTCTACAACGACGCCTACAAAGCCATCATTGGAGGACGCCACCCGTCGGCGCTGGGCAAGCCCACTCGCGAAGTCTGGCCGGAGATCTGGGATGTGATCGGCCCTATGCTCCAGCATGCGATGGGTGGGACTGAGGGAACATACGTCGAGGAACAGATGCTCATCATGCAACGGCATGGATTTAGCGAAGAGACGTATTATACCTACTCCTATACTCCCATTCCGGATGACGAGGGCAATGGCGGCATCATTTGTGCCAACACTGATGATACCCAGAGGGTCATCGGGCGGCGGCGGATTTCGCTACTCCAGGAACTGGCGGCATCGGCCGACGCACGAAATGTGCAGGAGGTGTGCGATCGCGTGACTGCGGCGCTGGCGACAAATTCCAGGGATTTGCCATTCACATTAATTTACCTGCTCGATTCGTCCGGCAAAAATCTCCTGCTCTCGGGCGCCTCGGGAATTTGGCGCGGCCACGCCGCCGCGCCGGCCCTGGTGAGTGTAAAGGAAGACGGGCTGTGGCCTTTGGCGCAAGTGCTACAGTCCAACTCCATGCGTGTCGTGGACGTTTCACACGTTCCGGATTTGCCCGCGGGCACCTGGCCACAATCGCCCCACCAGGCTGTAGTATTGCCTATCGGCGCCGGTGCCGAAGGAGGCTGCGCCGGAGTCGTGATCGCGGGATTGAATCCTTTTCGCAAGTTTACTGAGCAATATCAATTGTTTCTCTCATTGGTTTCCATCCAAATTGCCGCGGCCATCACCAACGCCCGAGCCTATGAAGAGGAACGAAAACGCGCGGAATCCCTGGCGGAACTGGACCGCGCCAAGACAACATTCTTTAGCAACGTCAGTCATGAACTGCGAACACCACTGACGCTCATGCTGGGGCCGATTGAGGATGAGTTGCGGGAACATCCGGAAACGCAGCCGCGCCTGGAACTGGCGCATCGCAATGCCCTGCGCCTGCTCAGGCTCGTGAATACGCTGTTGGATTTTTCCCGTATCGAAGCCGGACGCGTACAAATGGTGTATGAACCAACCGACCTGGCGGCTTATACAAAGGAATTGGCCGAAGGTTTTCGCCCGGCGATGGAAAACGCCGGTTTGAAATTTGAGGTCGAATGTCCTCGCCTGCCGGAGCTCATTTATCTGGATCGCGAAGTATGGGAAAAAGTCGTGCTCAATCTTTTAAGCAACGCCTTTAAATTTACGCTCAAAGGAAGTGTAACGGTGGAACTGCGCGGCCAGGAGAAGAACGCCGAATTGATCGTGCGAGACACAGGCATCGGGATTCCATCGGCTGAACTTCCGCGCTTATTCGAGCGGTTTCATCGAGTGCGCAATACCGTGGCGCGAACGCACGAAGGTACGGGTATTGGACTGGCGCTTGTGCAGGAGCTTATCCGGCTTCACGGCGGCGATATTCGCGTGGCGAGCATCGAAGGCGAAGGAACCACCTTCACGCTGACCATACCCGCCGGTGTCCAACACATACCAAAAGAGCATGCCATTGCGACGCGGTCCCTGGCATCCACGGCCACAGGATCGGCATCGTTTGTCCAGGAGGCAAATCGCTGGCTGCCCGATCCGGCCGAATTTGCTGCTGATTTATCGTCCTGTGGCGATGGGGATGAAGGCAAAGCGAGGAGCAAGGCCAAAATTCTGGTCGTCGAAGACAATGCGGACATGCGCCAGTACGTTACACGACTATTGCGCAAACATTATACAGTTACAGCGGTCGCCGACGGTCTCGCCGCCCTGGAGGCCGTCCGCGCCGGGCGCCCGGACCTGGTGTTGAGTGACATCATGATGCCCCGAATGGACGGTTTTGAACTCCTGCGGGAATTGCGCGCGCATACAGACACCAGCACGATTCCGGTGATTTTCCTGTCCGCACGCGCCGGGGAAGAAGCACGTATCGAGGGGATGTCAAGACACGCCGACGATTATTTGGCAAAGCCTTTCAGTTCGCGCGAGCTATTGACGCGCGTTTCCACACACCTCGGACTGGCCAGGACCCGCCGGGAGGCGGAAACCGCTTTGAGACAATCAGAAGAAAAATACCGCAACAGTTTCGAACGCGAAAAAGCCGCGCGCCATGATGTCGAAAACGCGATGCGGATGAAGGACCATTTTTTGGCAACATTATCCCACGAGTTGAGGACGCCGCTTAATCCCGTGCTTTTGATCGCGAGCGATGCCATTGATAATCCGGACGTCCCGGCAGAGATGCGCGATAAATTCCAGGTCATCCTGAAGAACATCGAAGTCGAGGTGCAACTCATCGACGACCTGCTTGATCTGTCGCGCATTACCCACGGCAAATTGCACCTCAACGTACGGACGGTGGACGCCCATACGGTACTGCGGGAGGCCCTTGAAACCGTGCAAAACCAAATCCTCGACAAGCGGATCCAAACCACAGTCAACTTGAAGAGCGACCAACACATGATCTCGGCGGATTCCGTGCGCCTGCAACAGATTTTTTGGAACGTCCTGCGGAATGCCGTCAAATTCACCCCGGAAGACGGAAAAATCAGCATCGAAACCTTTCCCGCCGCCGAGGGCAGCGGATTTGGGGTAACGATTACCGACTCCGGGATTGGAATGACACCGGAGGAATTGGGCAACGCTTTTTCGGCTTTTGCCCAGGGTGATCACACCAGGAACCGTTCCGCAAACTACGGCGGCATGGGATTGGGATTGGCCATTTCAAAGAGATTGGTCGAGATTCATTCCGGCAGCATTCGGGCGTTGAGCGAAGGCCGCGGACACGGCGCGTCCTTTACAATTGAATTTCCGTTGGCTAAATGAACGGCTACGGCTGAATCGGAGCCACACTCGATTTGTAAATCGTAAATCACAAACCGAAAATACTCCGATTGACCCTTTCGCCAATATCAGCGATAATATTAACGCATCGGCTTATTCCTTTAAGCCGGGCAAGCTTTTGGGGGCGTACTGGTTTCGACCTGATAAATGCGCCAGAGGCGGCATGTCGAGGATGATCGTTGGCCTCGTTAAAAATCGATCAAAACAAAACTGCTAACGAAGAATTAGCTCTCGCGGCCTAACTGCTGCGACGTTCACCGGCTGACGCCTGCTGGGTCGGATGAACGCTATAGCAGGCGTGGCACGACGCGGAGACCGCGCGCGGCGTGCCGAGAAATTGCATGCGGACTAAGTGGTGCGACTCGCGTCCGAACGTCATCGCACCGATGAAAATCTTTTCGGACTAAACATGTAGTCGCGGCTGGTTTGTTTGCCAGGGACGCGGGTTCAACTCCCGCCGCCTCCACCATCTTTCGCCCGGAACGAAGCGTTTCGTTCCGGGCGAAGGATGGTGTCCTCCGTAGCTTTAGCGAAGGAGACTGGTTCGACGTCGGTTCCGGGCTACGGATGGCAGGCCACCACGATAACGTTAACGCAACGCGTTTTCCAACTTCGTCGACGGATTCTTCAGCCAACATCAGTGGCCGATTTCCTTTCCTTGTGTGCAGAAATGTAATTAAAACGGCATTCCTCCTGCTGCGTAGGGCTTTTAGTTTGCAGGCAAAAATCCAGGCAATATGAAGTTACATTTCAAGTTTCTGGCAGTACTCGCGGCGTTTGTCCTCGTGTTGTCCGCCGGCGCCGACGACACATTTCCAACGCTGAAAGCCAACGGAAGCACCTACACGAATGTCACCGTCACCGCCGTCACGGCCACTGATATATACTTCTCCTATGACGGCGGGATGAGCAATGTCAAACTCGAAAGCCTTTCGCCTGAACTGCAAGAGCATTTTCACTACAACGCCGCTAACGCAGCCGCCCAGGAAAAGCAACAAGCCCTGGCGAACGCCGGATACCTGGCGTACCGGGCGTTGCGGTGGGAAAGAGATTTGCCTGAGGCCCTAGCCCGGGCAGGCTCCGAAAACAAACACGTACTGATGGAATTCGCCAACTCGGAGTGGCATGGCCGGTCCATGAAACTGGAACAGGAAGTATTTGCCACGTATCAATTCGCCTACTACGCACAAAGTAATTTGGTCCTCCTCAGGATAGAATTTCCACACGACGATCGTGGTTACGACCACCTAAGATGGGCAAACGACCAATTAGCCGGCCGCTTCAACGTGAATGTGCACCCGACCTGTATTTTGCTGGATTCTTCCGGAAGGGAATTGGGACGCCAGGTCGGTTACCCCGAAGGCGGTCCGGCAGCATTCATGGCGTGGCTTGAAGGTTTCGGCCCAATCGCCGCGCAATCTCCGGTTACGACCACACCGATTCCGCTTCCGGCCACGGCCACACCGGCTACGATCGCATCGGTCACACCTCCGGCTGCAACCACACAGGTCACAGCTTTCGTCACGCGACTGAACGCCGTCATGGTGCCGAAGTTTGGACCGAAGTGGTATTTGATTGCGTGCATTCCATCGAGTCTTGTGCTTCTTTTTCTGACATTGCGGAGGATCGGAAAAGCGCGCCAGAATCTCTGAAAACACCTGCCGTGATTTATTTGGCTTCTTAATAATTTGACTCCGGGAGGCAGTCTGGAAGACAATTCAGAGGTCTCCCGCATACCGTCTCAAAAACACGTCCTCTTGAAACCTTTATTGCGCCTCCTTTCCCTGTTTTTGCCTGATAGTAATTTCCGCTTTGTCCATTTGGCTGGTTTCTGATGAAATAGTGATATGAGTTTTTATGATCAATTGAAGTTTGACGCAAATGGCTTGATTCCCGCCATCATTCAGGAACAAAAAACCGGGCGTGTCCTGATGTTCGCCTGGATGAACCGGGCGTCCCTGGAAAAGACGGTGGACACCGGCAAAACGCATTTTTGGAGCCGGTCACGCCAAAAATTCTGGATGAAAGGGGAAGAAAGCGGTCACGTGCAAGTGGTGAAGGACATCGCGTTTGATTGCGACGGGGACGTCCTGCTCATTCAAGTTGATCAAACCGGCGCAGCCTGCCACGAGGGCTATAAATCCTGCTTTTTCCGGTCAGTCGAGAATCGTGACGTCAAAATCACGGAGAGACAGTTACAAAAACCGGAAGAGATTTACGGGAAGAAGAAATAAGTTCTGCGCGGCAATTTTAAACGCAGTAATCCTGACTTGAGCGTTTGGTCAATTCGGTTAGATTGGACCCCTTGATTTTTGCCGACACTGCATTACTATACTCTCCCTTTGACACTAGATTATGGAATTAAACAATGACGAGATTAAGCGGTACTCGCGGCATCTGATATTGCCCGAGGTCGGTTTGGCGGGACAGAAACGCATCAAGTCCGCCAGTGTCCTGTGCGTTGGCGCAGGCGGGTTGGGCTCACCCATCGCCATGTATCTGGCCGCCGCAGGCCTCGGCAAAATCGGCATCGTGGATTTTGACACTGTGGACTATTCGAATTTGCAGCGGCAGATTTTGCACACGGATGCCGACGTAGGCCGGCCCAAGGCGCAATCGGCCAAAGAAACCATCCACGGCATCAACCCCAATTGCGAAGTCGTCATCCATAACACGCGCATCACATCGGAAAACGCGCTGGACCTCATTCGCCCTTACGACATTGTGGTGGATGGCACAGACAATTTCCCGACGCGCTACCTGACAAACGACGCCTGCGTGCTGCTGAAAAAGCCGAACGTGTACGGCTCGATTTTCCGATTCGAAGGGCAGGCCAGCGTCTTTGCGCCCCATTTGGGCGGTCCGTGTTACCGCTGCCTTTATCCTGAACCACCGCCGCCGGGCGAAGTGCCCAGTTGCGCCGAGGGCGGCGTGCTCGGCGTACTCCCCGGCATCATCGGGTGCATTCAGACGACTGAGATTTTGAAACTGGCATTGGGCAAAGGCAACCTGCTCGTGGGTCGATTGCTCTTGTTCAACGCGCTGGAGATGAAGTTTCGCGAATTGAAATTACGGCGCGACCCGCAATGCCCCGTCTGTGGCGAAAATCCGACCGTCAAGGAACTGATCGATTACGAAATGTTCTGTGGCATTCAGCCGCCGGATCCGGCAGGAAACCCCAACGAAGTCACGGTGCAGGAGATGAAACGCGCTCTGGACGATCCAAAGCTGGGAATTAAGGTCATTGACGTGCGCGAGCCATTTGAATACGAGATAGCGCACATCGAAGGCGTGCCGTTGCTGCCGATGAGCCAGATTCAGGGCCGCTTCACCGAATTGGATCCCAACTCGCAGTATTATTTTCTTTGCAAGGTGGGAGCGCGTTCCATGGACGTCGTGGACTTTCTGCACGAGCAGGGCTTCAAATACGTCAAGAATATCAAAGGCGGCATTGACGCCTGGTCCGCGGAAATTGACCCGAGCCTGCCGAGGTATTAATGTCTTAAATGGACGATAGTTTACAAAAACGAATCCAGGCCGCGCTCGCCAATCCGCAAAATATGGGCGAACTGGCCGATGCCGACGCCGTGGGAACGGTGGGCAATGCCGATTGCGGCGAAATGTTGCGGCTTTGGGTGAAATTCAAGGAGCAAAACGGCAAAAAGGTCATTGACCGCGCGACCTTTCAATCGTTCGGGTGTGAAACGGCCATAGCCGTAGCCAGTCTCGCGACGGAATTGATTCGCGGCAAAACCGCGAACGAAGCCCTTGCGCTAAAAACCGAAGAACTTGCCGGCGAGCTTGGCCCCCTGCCCCCCATGAAAATTCATTGCGCCCAATTGGTGGAAGGCGCGTTGCGCTCCGCGCTCGAACCGTCCACCGAAAAAAAGGAGACGGCCCCCTCAAATACCGGTTCGTCGCTCCTGGACAGCTTTTCCAAGCCTAAGGAAGGCGTGAAGTTGACGTTCCTGGATTAGGTTAGAAGCATTTGAATCATCGTATAAGCCGGCAGACGCAGGCGGTAAACTATACGAAGCTGCCAAAACACGGGATGCTTCAACCTTTACAATAAGATTCGTTGAATTACCATTCCGCGGCGGTTAAACGATCTATTACCATGGCTACAACTTTTGCGGTCCGCGCTTTATGCATCGGAGGTTTGATTTTTCTTTCCGCTGGAACAACCATCGCCCTGGCTCAAACGGCGACTAACGATTTTGACGCCCGAGCCCGCCAGATTGTCGATCAGATGACGTTGCAGGAAAAGATCGCTGAACTTCACGGCATTCACGACTCGGAACATCAGCGATATGTTCCGCCGATACCGCGATTGGGCATCCCTGGATTTCGTATCGCCAACGGGCCGGCGGGCGTAGGGCCAGGCGATGAGCATCATCAATTGCCGGCTACTGCGTTGCCGTCGCCCATTTTATTGGCCTCCACCTGGGACACCGGTCTTTCCCGTGAATACGGAGTGGTCATCGGTTCGGAGGCAAAGGCATTGGACGATGACCTGCTCGAAGGGCCTGATATCAATATCGCGCGTGTGCCGCAAAATGGCCGCACCTTTGAGGCTTTTGGGGAAGATCCATATCTGGTCGCGCGGATGGCCGTAGCGGAAATCCAGGGCATTCAAAGCCAGGGCGAAATTGCCAATGTCAAACACTACGCCGCAAACAACCAGGAAACGGAGCGGTTTACCGTCAATGAAATCGTTGACGAACGGGCCTTGCGCGAAATTTATTTGCCCGCGTTTGAAGCGTCCGTGAAAGAGGGCCATGTGGCATCGGTGATGTCAGCGTATCCCAGGGTCAATGGCCACTACTGCTGCGAAAATGACATACTCCAGAACCAAATCCTCAAAAAACAATGGGGATTTCAAGGATTTATCACTTCGGATTTCGGGGCGGTCCATAGCACCGTCCCGTCGGCCATGGCAGGCCTGGACCTGGAGATGCCCACGGGAAAATATTTCGGCGATACGCTCGGAACCGCTGTGCAGTCCGGCCAGGTGCCAGTGTCCGTCATTGACGATAAACTGGTACGGCGGTTCCGGACTATGATGCAATTCGGGTTGTTCGATCGGGCTCCTCAAACCAAGCCGATTCCCGAATATCAGGACGGCCAAAAATCGCTCCAAATTGCGGAAGAAGGCATGGTGCTGCTCAAAAACGACGGCAGCCTGTTACCGCTCGATGCCAATAAACTGTTTACCATCGCGGTCATCGGACCGTTTGCCGCCAGAGCTATGACTGGTGGCGAGGGAAGTTCCCACGTCATGCCTATGTACTCGGTGAACCCGGTAGATGGCATCGAACGGCGCGCGGGATCAATGTCTAAAGTCCTATTTGTGGACGGCACGGACATCCGCAAAGCCGTCGCCCTGGCCGCGTCAGCGGATGTGGCGATTGTCATGGTCGGGGACCGCGAAACAGAGGGAAAGGACCATCCGATCACTCTGAGTGGAAACCAGGATGAATTGGTCGAGGCTGTGGCGGCGGCCAATCCACACACGGTCGTCGTTCTCAAAAGTGGTTCGGCGGTATTGATGCCGTGGGTGGACAAAGTACCCGCGATTTTAGAAGCCTGGTATCCCGGCGAAGAAGACGGCAACGCCGTGGCAGCCGTGCTATTTGGCGATGTGAATCCGTCCGGCAAATTGCCCATGACGTTTCCAAAGCGAATGGCTGATTTGCCGGCCAATACGCAGTGGCAATATCCCGGCGTCCAGGGCGTCGTACATTATTGGGAAGGAGTGTTTGTCGGATACCGGCACTTTGACCAGGAGCATATACAGCCTTTGTTCCCATTTGGTTACGGACTTTCCTACACGACCTTTGGGTTTGGAAATTTAGCCATCTCACCCGAGAAAGTGAAGAACCCTGCCAATTTAATGGTGACCGTTGATTTTGACATGACTAATACGGGCAAAAGAGCCGGCGAAGAAGTGGCCCAACTTTACGTCGGCTTTCCCTCGAGCAAACGAATTCCGCAGCCGCCTGAACAATTGAAACGCTTCGCGAAGATTATGATGCAACCGGGCGAAACGCGTCACATTCATTTCGAATTGGATGAACGGGCGCTGGCCTGTTGGAGCGAAAGTCACCACAAATGGATCGTTTTGCCGGGAGCTTATCACATCATGGTCGGGCCTTCCTCACGCCATTTGCCCCTGCAAGGCGATGTGAAAATTAGCGGCGGCGGCTTGTTCGGCTGGATTTAAGATTTCTCCGAAAAGTTCCCGTATTGAATGGTAGGGACGGCGCTCTTCGCAAGTGGCGCTGCCACCGCTGTCCGCGCCGCGTTTTGCGGCGCAACGAGCGTCGCTCGACAAAGAATCAAAAAATATTACGCGCGGTGACTGTGCAGCGCACCTTCCCTGCTATCTCGCCTCACTGCGGTGATTGCGATTGATGTCCCACCAGAGCGGAAGTCCGCTGCTGCATCCAGCTCCAGTCTATTTGATTGGCGTCGCCCTCAGGCTTGGGACTTGAAATCCATTTATGGACTTCCGAATGACCGTCCACAAAAGCAAAACCGCACCCGCCGTTGTGATAAGAGCCCGGGGCGTCAAGCCAGGCCGGTTCAACCATTTCAAAGGAAAAAGCCGCGTCATTCAAGCCCGCTGCATTTTCATCGACGAGCACCCAAACCGTGGATGGCCCGGGCGCCAGGACTCCGGAAAACTTCCCATAGGTAGCGTAGGGATCATTTCGAAAATTGGAAAGCTGGCCGCCGTTCAGCCACGGACCGTTTACGGCCAGGTCGGGAGTGCCGCAATGGTCTGACGAATAGGACTCGCCACGCTCCATTTCATCGTAGCAGTTATCAATCGTGCCGACCGCCTGGTTCATGGAAAATGTCCTTGCGGCAGGTACAATATGGCCGATCAACGCGGCGTTTGTTCCATCATACAGGCCCTGCCGCGTGTCTGCCGGGCAGCGAAACAACGTCACATTCCCGGCCAAATCGTTGATGAGCAGGGAAAGCTGCGGGCTTTGCAGAACGTCCGGATCGAATTCCTGCTCCTCACCGATTCCGGCCTGGCCGGAACACCAATTATAGCCGGGGTCCGTATTGCCGTCATCCGGATTGGGCGGGAAATAGTCGTTGTTTTCACTGCCATAAATGTTCATTGCCGTCATCATCTGATGTCCGTTGCTCAGGCATTGCGTCTGTTGCGCCTTCGCTTTGGCATGAGAGAGCACTGGCAATAGTATCGCCGCAAGAATAGCAATGATGGCGATCACAACCAGCAATTCGATGAGCGTGAACGCGGTGAGAAATCCCCCGTCCCGCGAGCGATGCGGGTTGCGCAAACCACCTTGTTTCTTTGGCCTCATTTTCCTTCCCTTAATAAAAACAACTTTCAGACAAAAACGTTACAAAAATTATTTCAAATAATGAGGACTTCGCGATCTGCGAATGGATTCTGTATCAGTCCTTTAACTGCTAGTGTCCGCCGGAGGCCGAAAGGTGACAATTTATTTCAAATTATCGAAATGGCGGTTTTCGTCCGACGGATTTTTGACCCTGGCCAGAGCGCGGAGAAAATGGCGGTCGTAGCGGGCCATATTTCCGCGCTGGCGGCGGTATTCCGAAGGCGTCAGTCCGACCAGGCCCTTGAAGACGCGCGCAAAATACTGGCTCGAACCAAAACCAGCTTCAAAAGCCACGTCCGTAATGCTCTTGTCGTTGTTCTTCAAGGACAATTGCGATTGACGGACCCGAAACCGGTTTAGAAGACTTGATGGGGCGTCGCCAGTCAATTCCTTGGTCACCGTTTCGAATTGCGTGCGCTTGAGGCGGCATGCCGCCGACATCGAGTCGAGCGTCCAGGGCTCGGCGCATCGCATCCGCAGTTCCTCCACGAAATTCAGCACCCGGCGTTGGCTCGCGGAATTCTCGGCATTCTGACTTTCGGCGCGGTGTATACTTCTGACCAACTCGCAAAGCACAGTCCGGGAGAGCGCGATAACGCTGGTGCGCGCCATGATTCCAGGTGCTTCCAGCTCTGCCGTCAGCCGGGTCATCGCCCAGGCAAAGTCTCCGCTCGCGGTAAAACATCGGTTCCCTGCCACCGAGAGAGCGCGGAAAATGTCCCCTTGTTCCGAATCGGACAGCCCAAATCCTTCCGCCAGCCCCAACTCCCTGGAACCCCCGCCGCTGGCATTATTCAGGCGAAAAACTACGAAATGAAAAAGATGCCCCGGCTCAAAATCCACGCAGCTTCCATGTCTTTCCCAGGGAAAAGTGAAAAAAACCGAGCGCGGCGCAACCAAAAAAGGACGGCCTTCGATTTCCCAATGAAGATGCCCTTTGGCAATATAATGAACTTCGAAACCCCCGTTTTGGTGCACCGGCAGCCGTACGATACTGCCGCTGCCATACTCTTCGAATAAATCTGAGAAATGACGCGGCTTGCGTGGGAAATGCCTCGTCTGAATCATTCCCGAACTTTAATCATTAACAAATTTCCGGTCAAGGATTGCCCCCTGTTTCATATGTCATCCCAAACGCCTTCCGCACATATTGTGAAGTTTATACCAGTGGTAATTAATGAAAGACAACGCTGTTATTATTTATTGAAAAAATGTCCCCTTTTGCGGTAATCTTCGATTAAGCTCAAACACCAGCATCCCCAATCGTTAAGCCTGACAACCAAAAAATCTTTAGTCTATGACAACCAGATTCCTCAGCGTTTTGGCGACAG
Organism: uncultured Verrucomicrobiae bacterium; assembly: GCA_963845665.1. Classification (GTDB taxonomy): domain Bacteria; phylum Verrucomicrobiota; class Verrucomicrobiia; order Limisphaerales; family UBA11358; genus UBA11358. Next base: position 2,093,946 of record CAWJTA010000002.1, on the reverse strand, counting down.
TTACGGTACTGTGCCTGGCAGCCATCGCCGTTTGCGCACAATCCTATTCCAATGCCGTCATGAGCCTCAATCCGGCGGGCTACTGGCCGATGCACGAATCGGAATCGCCTGCCCCGGGTGATAGTGAAACCAACTATGGAACGCTGGGCCTTTTCGGAACGGGCTTTTATCCTGATTGGGCGTCCAGTCCCGCCGTCTCGCTGAAACGGCAACACGCAGGCCCCTTTACCGTGCCCGGCAATACGGACGTATCCGTTAATTTTACTCACAACCTGATTACCGGCAGCACTGAGCAGTTCACGAACATGCTCTTTGTTCCTCATGCTTCACCTCTGACAACACTGAATCCGCCGTTCTCGGTCGAGTGCTGGTTTTGTCCGACGAATCTGAGCACCGGCGTGGACATTTGGAGCCAATGCGGAGATGAAGGCCTCAACGCCGGCGCCGAGGGAGGGACGATTGGGAACGTCACCGGCATGCGACTGGTATGGGTCAACTCGACATTCGTCATCTATGCCATGAATAATCAGTACGATACTGGCTCGGCGAATAGCAACCGGCTGGTATTCCAGGACGCGGCGGTCGCAAGCAATCAATGGTATCATCTGGTGGTAACCTGTGATGCCAACACAAACGTCGCTCTCTTTACCAACGGCGTCCAGGCAGTCACGACCGTGGCCGCCGTTGCAAGATACTCTCCGGACTACTGGACGCCTCTGACCGTTGGCGGCGGCTACGGCGCCACTCGGTCGATAGCCGGTTACGTGTCCGAATTTGCGGTCTATACCAACGCTCTTCAACCGGCCGACATTGCGGCGCACTATTCGGACGGCGTCAACGTTGGCGCCAGTCAGTATTACAATGACGTCATTGCTTCCAATCCTGCGATTTATTTGCGAATGAATTCGCCGGCCTACAGCCCGCCAGCCTTCGCAACGTTGCCGGTGCTGCGTAATTTGGGAACAACAAATGGTGTAGCCGTGGGCAACGGCGTTTATAGCGCCGGCACTGCGCCGGGCGTCTTGTCCGGTCCGGGCAGCGCTTTCGCCGCTGTGACGAACAGTTCGCCCCTTTTTAGCGGCGTGAGCAGTTTTGGCGACGCAGGTTTCGCGTCGGCCTATAACCCCACCGGGTCAAACGTGAACTTCACTGTAACGGCCATGTTCAGGGGGTATCCCGGTGACGGGCGGATTCAAACCATTGTCGGTCACGGCACCAATTCCTGGCAGTTAACTCTCACGACAAACGGGTGCATCGTATTTAATGCCGGAAATGGCAACAACAAAACGACCGGGGGAACCGGACAGGCGTCCGGAGACGTCACGACAACGGGGGCCTATAACGATGGCAACTGGCATCAGGTGGTCGTCGTAAATCAAACGAATGTTGTTTCCATTTACGTGGACACGGGGCTGGACACAAACGGCACACCAGGCGGAGTCACGGGCACAAATTTCATTCCGGGCAATTCGAGTGACGTTCTGATTGGGTCTGATCCGAGTTATACCAACACGCCCGCCGGCGTGGGACGAAGTTTTGCCGGCCAGGTATGCGAAGTGGCATTCTTCACAAATGCCCTTACAGCCGCTCAAATTGACACGCTTTATGGCAATTCGGGAGTAATTGTTGCGCCATCCATCCTGGCGCAACCGCCCACGGGCCGAGTCGTCAACGGCGGCCCCGGCACCTCCATTCAATTCGACGTCACAGCCAAAGGCACTCCAGCTTTGGTATACCAATGGTATTTTAACACCACTTCCAATTACGTCGGCGCGGCACAGTTGGCAAACAACGCCGTTCATTATGTAAATGTCACCACCGCACAGTTGACAGTCACCAATCTGACGGGGAACGACACCGGTTATTACTTTGTCGTCGTCACTAATCAATTTGGTTCAGCGACCAGCATCGTTGCCAGTTTAACGGTCAATACCAGTCCAACGATTGTCAGCCAGTCGCCTCTCACCTATACAAACCTGTTCGCGCTCTATCCCGGAGCCAATCCCACTTTTGCGGTCACCGTCGCCGGTACCGCTCCGTTTTCCTATCAATGGTTCACAAACGGCGTGTTGGACGGCACGGCGATCACAAACACATTGCAGATGACCAATGTTCAGGATTCGTTCACGAATTATTGCATTATCGCAAATGTGAGCGGCTCGGTGACGAGTTCCTGGGCGGCTTTGATATTCCCTTATCCCACCAATTCAACGGGCGGTTTAGCGCCATATCCCCAATCTGTGCTGGCTTTGAATCCAATTGGTTATTGGCGGATGAACGACTCGAGTGAAGATGGCGCGGATAACGGAAATGGCGATAACGGTTACGTATGCCATGACTACGCGGGAGGCAATGATGGGCTATACACGAATTGCTACATCGGCGAGCTGGATACATACGATCCGGCCGCTGATCCGTCGGACACTTCAGCGCAATTTGGAGAAGAAAGTTCGATCGACTTTGGCGACAGTCTCGCTTTTGGGATTGCCGGCGTCAACTTCGCCACGCCCGCCGGTATGAGCGGGGCTTTTTCGATCGAGGCCTGGGTGAGTGGTTATGAACAGACAACCGCCGGAGCAGGCATCGTAACACTGGGCTATGGCGGTGGCGGGGAGCAGTTCAGCCTGGATTGTGGCGCCCCAAACAACGCATTTCGATTCTTCTTCCGTGACGCCTCCGGCGCGGCCCATGTCATCAATAGTTTGGTCGAAACCACGACGGCGCCCGGCTTGGGTCCATGGTATCACCTGGCCGGCGTCGTCGATGAGGCGAATGGCGAGATGGCCCTTTACATTAACGGTCAGCTGGCCGGCACGACGGCGATCACCGCCGCAAGTGGTGTGATGCCATCGCCTTATCTGATGGACATCGGTTCCAGAATGGGCAACCAGAACACCAATTATAACTATCAGTTCCTCGGTAACATCAATGACGTAGCCGTGTTCAACTACGCATTGAGTTCCAATCAGGTCGTCAATGAATACCTCAACGCAGGTAATATCGCCCCGTACCTGATGGAATTGCCGCCTACAAACGAAACGATTGCCGCGGGCTCGAGTCTTACGATTTCAGCGGAAGCCGGGGGAACAGGGCCTTTGGGCTACTATTGGACCGACGTAAACGCTCACACAAATGTGGCTGGCGGAGCGACCAGCGGTATGACACTCAACGCGTCCATTACGATTAACAACATTCCAGCGGCCTGGAACGGTGATCAACTGGAACTGACCGTGACCAACGCCTTTGGGACGACCAATTTCTACGTCTCACTGTCCGTTTTGACAGCTCCCTCCATTCTCACCAATATCCCGCCGCAATTCACACTGGCTCAGGGACGGTCCTACACTTACACGGTCGGCGCGGTCGGGGCGTCGCCGCTTGAGTATCAATGGTATTTGGGATCGTCACCCATTCCGGGCCAGACCAATTCTACTTACACTTTGACCGCCTCCAGCACCGGCGTATTCAATTACACCGTAGTGGTGTCAAATTACCTGGGGACGGCAACCAGCGTGGTTTCGACGGTAACGGTTGTTCCAATGCCGGTCAGCGCTTATGCGACGAACATTTTGAACCTAAATCCGGTGGGCTATTGGCCGATGCATGAACAGGAGGCTTCAGCCCCAGGAGATATTGAAACCAATTACGGTTCGCTGGGTGTTTTGGGCAATGGTTATTATCCCGATTGGGCTGCAACCCCTCCTGTCTCGATCCTGCGCCAGCAGTCGGGTCCAATGGCCGGCAATAGCGACCCGGATTCAGCTGTGAGTTTTACGCACTATGTGAGCAACTTGTCGACGCCGGCCTTCACGAACGGGCTCTTTGTTCCCCACTCGTCTCCTTCGACGACGTTGAATCCGCCGTTCACGGTTGAATGCTGGTTTTATCCGATCAATCTTGGGCCCGGCGCTCCGCTTTGGTCTCAAACCGGTGATGAAGGCCTGAACGCCGGTACTGAAGGCGGCGGACAGGGTTATGTGACCGGAATATTTCTCAATTGGGCCCAGGGAGGTTTCGTGGGTTATATCCTCGATGACTCACTCGACGGCACGTTTGGAAATCCTCAGAAAATTGGCGGCGGAAGCGGCGGGACAGAATTCCTTGGGAGCAACGTTTGGTACCATGTCGTTATCACCTGCGATGCCAACACAAACATGACCTATTTTACAAATGGCGTCGTCTGTCAACGGACCTTCGCCGATGCCGGAAACTTTTCGCCGGATTACTGGACGCCGTTGAGTATTTGTTCCGGGTCGGGCAATGAGAAATCGCTGGCCGGCACTGTGGCCGAATTTGCCGTTTACACAAACGCCCTGGCGACGAATGAAATCGCCTATCACTATGCCATCGGAACCAATCCGAACCCGCAGACCAATTATTTCACGGCCATTATCAATGATGACCCGGTGATTTATTTCCGGATGGATTCGCCGTCCTACAGCGCGCCGCCTGTCAATACGTGGCCCCTGCTCTATAATTATGGAATCGCGGGCGTGAACGGCGTCTATACTCCAGGCACCGTGCCGGGCGTTCTGCCAGGGCCGTCGAATGACGCGGGCGCGCCACTGAGCAGTTTCTCCGGCACGAACGTCGCTGAATTGAGCGGTATAAGCAGCTACGCCGACGCCGGCAATGCTCCGGCATTCAATCCGGTTGGACGGACGCCCTTCAGTGTCACCGCGATGTTCCGAGGCAATCCGTGCGATGGGCGCGTTCAGGACATTGTTGGCCATTCGGACAATTCCTGGCGAATCTTGATGAATACAAACGGAGCACTCCAATGCGCAATGGGAATCGATGGAAACAACGTGGTGAACTCTGCCGGAATATACAACGATGGCAATTGGCATCAGGTCGTGGACGTTTATCAACCAGCCTCCAATCCGAATGTGACTGGCACAAATCTACTCTACGTGGACGGCGTGCTGGATACGACCGTCACCGGTGCAAACACCAACGGCATTGCTCCCGGTTCGACATCGGATGTCGTCATTGGCAGCGATCCCGAATATACCAACAGTCCGGCGGGTGTGGGTCGTCAGTTCGCCGGCCAGATATGTGAGGTGGCGGTGTTCACCAATGCTCTGTCGGCCACCCAGGTTCAATCGCTTTACCAGGCAGCAGTTTCTTCAGGTGTGAACACGAATCCCACGAACATCGTGTATTCGCTGACCGATAACGTTCTGACGCTAAGTTGGCCTGCCGACCATACCGGCTGGCAATTGCAGATGCAGACTGACAGCCTCTCGGTGGGTATCAACACCAACTGGGTCAACGTCGCCGGCTCTACGAGCACTAACCGGGTGGTCGTCCCGATTAATCCAGCCAACGGAAGCGTGTTTTACCGCCTGGTTTACCCATGACCGAAAACGTCCGGCTTAATTAGCCTGAACGTTTGTCTATCACTTAAAGAACCCCTTCAATCGTTTGTCGTTTCAACCTATCGCGGGATAAATCCCTCTCCCCGCGGGAGATGGCGGGAGAGAGGATCGTTTGAGCGAGAATGTGATGCGATTCACGGAAGGGAATGGACGTGAATAAGGATATCGCCAAAAGACACTTTCGAGCGGTCTCGTGGAATTGCTCGAAATCGCTTTAGCCTGCCTATGGAGCGCAAAACCCTTGTGTCTTTTTTACCGACGTGAATCCCTGCAAGACCAGCTTCGTCAAGTCCCTTAAAGTAAAAGTTCACAAGTCTGGAAACTTCAGGCAGTATTCGTGTTGGCCGGAGCCGTCGCGGCGATCGATTGACATTGAACGGCCAAAGAATTTAAGCACATGAGCAAAATTGTCATTTCACCTAAAAAAGGAAAACAGGGCATCGGCGCAGGCGTCTGGAATATCGGCGCGGGCCGTGACCCATTTGGCGGGCCCACTCGTCCGGAGGTTCCCGTCCTTGAGCGCATCCCCACGCTGGCTGACGCGGGCATCACCTACATTGAGGCACACGACGTGGAAATCCCCGCTCGCGATGTGGCCAGGGCCAAAGAATTGATGAAACAGCACGGCCTTAAGATGGGCATGTACACGCCATCGTTTTTCGCCGACCCCGTTTTCAAAGACGGCGCGATGACCAGCAACGACAAAGCGGTGCGCAAACTGGCGTTGCAAAACGCGAAAGAGGCTGTGGATGTCACGGTTGCCCTGGGTTCGGAAATCATGGTCTTTTGGAATGGGCGGGAAGGGTTTGATTTTGTTCTGGCCAAAAACGGCCAGGAATCGTTTCGGCGCATGGTCGAAGGCTTTAACGCCATTGGCCAATACGCCCTGGAAAAATACGGCAAAAAATCCCCACGGTTTGCCCTGGAACCAAAGCCCAACGAACCGCGGGCGAACATGTATTTGAGCAACGTTGGGGAAGTGCTTTATTTGATCAGCCGCCTGGATCCCTCGGTGCAGCCGCTTTTTGGTGTGAATCCCGAAACGGCCCATAGCCGCATGGCCGGATTGGATTATTTGTGGGACGTTGAACTATGCCTGGAAGCGGGCAAATTGTTCCACATTCATCTCAATTCTCAGGACACGACGCGCTATGACCAGGACCTGCCCTTTGGTTACATCGAACCGGTGAAAGACCTGGCCTTATGCGTCGTTCTTCAGGACGCGAATTGGCCGGGCATTTTGGCGTTTGACGTCAAGGCGCCCCGGACCGACCGGCAGGAGGACATCGCGGACATTCTTCATACCAGCGCGGCAAACTTACAGCGGTTGTGGGCCAAGGCTTTGAAAGTGGACCGAAAACGCATCGCCGAATTTCGGGCCACACAACGATATACCGCGCTGGCCGGCTATTTGGCTGAATGCCTTTATTGAGATATTCTAAGGCACAAATACGATGACATTTGCGCCATGACATAAATGATCTATTTGGGAATAGATTGCGGCACGCAAAGTACGAAAACCGTAGCGCTCGACGGTGAAACAGGGAATATAATTGCCTCTGCCGCGCAAAATTATGACGTGCTTCCGGGTTTGCCGGCCGGTCACATGGAACAAAATCCGGCCACCTGGGTTGCCGCTGTGGATGCCACAGTTCAGAAAGTGCTTCAGGATTTGGGCGGCCGGAAAAAGGAAGTCGCCGGCATCGGTGTGTCAGGGCAGCAACATGGATTTGTTCCCCTCGACCGCGAAGCACGGGTAATCCGGCCCGCAAAGCTCTGGTGCGATACGTCCACTGTTGAGGAATGCGATTTGTTGCGCGAACAATTCGGCGGCGCGAAATTTTTCATTCGAGCGAGTCGGGTTGGACATGCTGCCGGGATTTACCGCGCCAAAAATTCTGTGGCTCAAGCGCAATGAGCCGGACAATTTTCGCGAAGTTGGCCACCGTCCTGTTGCCTCACGATTATCTCAATCATTATCTCACCGGCAATATCCGGATGGAGTATGGCGACGCTTCAGGGACTGCATTGCTCAATGTCCGGACCCGCCAATGGGAAAATGAGATTCTGAAATTTATTGATGCCGTCCTTCCTGAAAAAATGCCGGACGTCGGCTCCTCACGCAAACCCGCCGGCACATTGAAGCGGGAACTGGCGGAACGCTGGGGCGTATCGCGCGGATATTGTCATCAGCGCAGGCGGCGGCGACAACATGATGGGCGCGATTGGCACCGCCAATGTCATTCCCGGCCGTGTCACCGCCAGTATCGGCACCTCAGGCACCATTTATGCCTATAGCGAAAAACCGGCTGTGGATCCGGAGGGCGAAATTGCCGGTTTCTGCGACAGCACAGATGCATGGCTGCCGTTGTTGTGTACCATGAACGTAACGGTGGCGACCGAAGCGGTGCGAAATCTTTTTAGCTGGTCCGTATCGCAACTGGATACCGCAGTCGAAAGCGCGCCCCCGGGCGCGGATGGACTTCTTTTTCTTCCCTATCTTCAGGGCGAACGCACACCGAATTTACCCTGCGGTAGCGGCGTTTTCCACGGCCTGAACACCCGCAATATGAAACCGGCTCTCATGGCGCGCGCGGTCATGGAAGGCGTGACGCTAGGTATGGCCTACGGGCTGGAACGCATGAAGGAGCTTGGGATCAGTCCGGCGGAAATCCGGCTGACTGGCGGCGGCAGCAAAAGCGCCGTCTGGCGGCAAATCTGTGCGAACATTTTCAATTGCCCCGTCGTAACTTTGGCCGAATCGGAAGGCGCCGCACTGGGCGCGGCCATCCAGGCACTGGCTGCAGTTCAAACCAGCAAGCCTGTCGCCGACTGGGCGGTCCAGACTGTAAAAACAAACCAGTCAGAACGGGTCGAACCGGAAAGTCATATTGCTTTGGGTTATGCGGTCGCCCGGCAAAAACACGTTTCCTTGACGCGAATACTCGCTCAAAACCAATTTCTTTGAACAATGGAGACGCCGCCCAAAGCTACTCGCGGGACAAATATCTTCCAGGCCGAAGCTCTGAACCGATCTAGCCGAGGGCAACTCCCTCGGAAAGCAACCAAACGTCGTTACGCCCTAAAAGGGCAAGCCGGTTAGCCGCACTTCAACACTTCAACAAATTCAAAATTATGCGCACTATCATGGCGGCAACCATTTTCACCCTTAGTGTTCTCCTGTGCACCGTGGCCGCCCGTGCCGATGACGAGACCTGCGCGAGCTGCGACCATCTCGTCCAGGCCAGCGGACAATTTGAACATTACAAATACGCGGCCGATGTACAGATTCAAGGCACGACGTCGGATAACGCGGCTGCCTTTCGTGAAGAAGTAAACGGAGATCATTTCACAATCTCGATCTCGCGCCTGCCCGCCGGAAAATTCACCGTCATTATCGGCGAAGCGGAAACATACTTCAATCAAACCGGCCAGCGGTTATTTGATGTGACCTGTGATGGCACTACGCTGGCGAAAAATTTTGATATTGTTGCCGCCGCCGGGGGCCCGAACAAAGTCTGCACTATCTCCGGCCAGGTCGACCACGTGTCCAATTCCACTCGCGGACCTATGAGCTCACGTTTACCGCGGTCAAAAACCGCGCCAAATTCAATTCGCTGTTAAATCCTGGATGCTTCTGGCAATGTCGCTGATTCTTTGAATGCTTCAGATCTCGCAGACCCGTTAAGTGCCGCGGATAACAGACCGCCCGTGGTCAATACCCCGGTGATTTGGAAGAATCCGACAAAGCCACTGGACGACCGGATCCACGACCTCATAAGCCGCATGTCGCTGGCCGAAAAGGTCGACCAAATCCGAAACACGGCGCCGGCGATACCGCGGCTTGGCGTTCCGGCTTATGATTACTGGAGCGAGGCGCTTCACGGAGTCGGATTTGCCGGCACAGCGACAGTGTTTCCGCAGGCTATCGGCGCGGCCGCCACGTGGGATCCGCCGCTGTTGCACAGTGTAGCCGACGTCATTTCCACCGAGGCCCGCGCAAAATTCAATGATTACGCAAACCAACATAACGGGGACAGCAAACGTTTCTATTGCCTGACCTTTTGGTCGCCGAACATAAATATATTTCGCGACCCGCGCTGGGGCCGCGGACAGGAAACGTACGGCGAAGACCCATTTCTCACCGGTTCATTCGCCGTGGCCTTCATTCATGGATTGCAGGGCGATGATCCCAAATACTTTAAAGCAATGGGCTGCGCAAAACATTACGCTGTCCACAGCGGCCCGGAGCCTGAACGACATGAGTTCAACGCCACACCGCCTGAGCGTGATCTCTACGAAACCTATTTGCCGCAATTCGAAATGGCCGTACGCGACGGCCACGTCGGCGGCGTCATGGGCGCCTACAGCGCGCTGGACGGTGTTCCCTGTTGCGCCAACCCGTTTTTGTTGACCGACATCCTCCGCAATCAATGGGGCTTTGACGGTTACGTCGTCTCGGACTGTGACGCCGTCCACGATATTTATTCCGGCCACCATTATGCCGATTCATTGCCCGCGGCCGCCGCGGCCGCGGTAAAAGCAGGCTGCGATATCTGTTGCGGCGGCTCCTACAACGCGCTGCTTAAGGCAGTCGAACAACATCTGATAACCGAGCCCGAAATAGACAATGCCCTTTACTACGCCCTGAAAACCCGCTTCCGCCTGGGCCTCTTTGATCCACCCCAGAATGTTCCCTGGTCAAACGTGGGCATTGACCAGAACGACACGCCTGGACACGAAGCGCTCGCGCTCAAAGCCGCGGAGGAGTCCATTGTGCTGCTGAAGAACAACGGTCTCCTTCCGCTCGACCGCAACAAAATCAAGCGCATCGCCGTGATTGGTGAAAACGCCGATTCCGTTCCCGTACTCGTGGGCAATTACAATGGCACTCCCGCGCGCCCGGTAACTATTTTGGCCGGCATCCGCGCTATCGCCGGTCCGCAAATCCAGGTCACATATTCGCAGGGTTCTCCGCTGGCACTGGCCAAGGATAATTCAAATGCGCCAACGCCAGAAATGACAGCGCAGGCCGTCGCCGATGCCAAAGCGGCGGATGTGGTCATTTACGTCGGCGGCATTACCGCCCAACTCGAGGGCGAGGAGTCAAAGAAAGCCAATGGCTACATCGGCTTTTATGGAGGCGACCGCACACTAATTGAGTTGCCGTCTGTGCAAACGGATTTGCTCAAGGCCCTCCATCGCACGCACAAGCCGATCGTCTTTGTCAATTGCAGCGGCAGCGCCATCGCCATGCCGTGGGAGGACAAACGCCTGTCTGCGATTGTCCAGGCGTGGTATCCGGGCGAACAGGGAGGACGCGCCGTCGGCGAAGTTTTGTTTGGCGATGTGAACCCCGCAGGCCGTTTGCCCGTGACATTCTATCGCTCCACCGCAGATCTGCCGGACTTCGAGGACTATTCCATGGCCAACCGGACGTACCGTTATTTTAAAGGCAGACCGCTGTTCGCCTTTGGCTACGGGCTGAGCTATACGAGATTTTCATACAAAAACGCCTCGCTGGACCAGTCCACATTGACCGCGGGCGATACGCTCAAAGTTTCATTTGATCTGCAAAATTGGGGCCGCCGGGACGGTGATGAAGTCGCTCAAATTTATTTTCGGCATGCGAAATCCGCCGTTCCGCAGCCGAATCTGGCCTTGTGTGGTTTTACGCGAATCCATCTGGCGCGCGGCGACACAGCTCATTTGACAATGGATATTCCCGCCCAACGCTTCCGCTATTGGGACACTGCGACAAAACGGTACATAGTGGAACCGGGGCGATATGAGCTCCTCATCGGCGGGGCTTCTGATGCCACACACCTCAAGGTGCCCTTCCAAATCGGATCCACCGGCACGAATCCCGGCACTTGAAGCTTGTCTTCTATCACAGCCCCGCTCATCGTTACTCCGTTCGGGCGTTGGCATTTTTGCTCCCGGCACCGGCATGTCTATAGCCACTTCTTCCGTCGATATCTTTGGCGCGGAACTGTCTCCTGGTCTGCGCGTGTGTGGCGCGCGCTACCTGCTCAAACGTCTCATCGGACGCGGCGAATTTTCCGAAGTTTGGCTGGCGCGTGACATCAGGAATTCCAGGGACGTCGCCTTAAAGGTATTGCCAAAAGGACTCCTGCAGGACCCAAACCTCCTTGAATTTTTTCAGGAGGAAATCCGCCGGGAAACACTGCTCAAACACCCGCATATCGTCTCGATCCACGAACTGGCATATAACCAGGATTTTGCGGGAATTGGGACGGAATTTGTGGATGGCTGGTCGCTGGCGACGTTAAAAGTGGACAAGCCGGACCGCCGCTACGGCGCCAGGGAAATCGAGCCGTGGGTGCGCGAGCTGTGTGGTGCACTGGCTTACGCGCATAACGAATTCGGCATGATTCACGGCGATTTGAAGCCGTCCAACCTGCTCGTCAGCGCGCGGGAGGGAATTAAAGTTTCCGATTTTGGCTTTGCCGCGCACATTCGAAATGAAAGCTCAAAACGCGGGATCATCAAAAGCGGTTACAGCGGGATCGGCTTTCTCAGCCCGCAACAGGTGATGGGCGAAGCGCCGGCCCGGGCAGATGACATTTATTCGCTGGGTGCTACGATCTTTGATCTGCTCGCAGGCACCCCTCCCTTTTATAAGGGCGAAATTGTTGCCCAGATTGTCAGCCTCAGGCCGCCACGAATGGCGCAACGCCTCGCAGAGCTTGGCATCCAACACGAACCCATCCCCGGCGTTTGGGAAGAAACTGTCGCCGCGTGTCTCGCCAAAAATCCGGCGGACCGTCCGCAAAATATGGAAGAAGTGCTCCGTTTGTTTGGGCGGCCGGAGCCGGAGTCGAACGCAAAAGTATTCACGGAGTCCGGCGAATCGGCCCACGCAGCAACCGCGACAAACCAAAGCCCGGGCAGCGTCGAGGCAATGCCAACGGTTGCTACGGAGTCGCGGCGAGTGACACTGTTTGTCACCGCAGTCGCAGCGGCACTTGTCACACTCGCTCTGGTTGCGGCATGGTGGTTCGTTCGAAGCGGCAAAGCTGCCAACGTGCTCGCCACCGGACACATCGGAGGGCCCGCCGGTTCGTTGGATAATAGTTTCAAGGCCGGAACCGGCGCGGACGATAGCGTCCGTTGCGTCGAGTTATTGCCGAACGGAAAGCTTTTAATCGGCGGCGTCTTCAAGAGCTATGATGGCGTTGCTGACCAGAGAATCGTCCGGCTCGATGCCGATGGCTCGCTCGACAAGACGTTCGTATCGCAAATTCCCGGGACTGTTTCGGCAATCGTGCCGCTGGACAACGGCAAAATTCTAATCGGCGGCGAAGGTCTGGAAGCCGGCCACGGATGGAGAAAGGTCGTTCGGTTAAACGCAGACGGCAGTGTCGATAAGTCATTTGATGGGGTAGGTTTTAACCGTGACGTGATGGCGATGGCCGTTCAGGCAGATGGCAAAGTAGTGGTCGGAGGCCGATTTGCGAAGGCTTTCGGCCAATCGCACGTGGGTCTGGTGCGATTAACCAACGGCGGCGGGCTCGATGATTCGTTCGACATCGGGAGCGGCCCATCCGCTGCTGTTCTTGCCGTCGCAGTTCAATCAGACGGGAAAATTTTGGCGGGTGGTGAATTTAAGAAATTCGACGGCCAGAACGCCGGCCATCTCGTGCGCTTGAATTCGGACGGCAGTATCGACGCCGATTACAATGATGGCACCGCCGCGGATGGGACCATCCAGTCTTTGCTTTTGCTAAAAGACGGAAGGATATTGATATCCGGCGACTTTAATAATGTGAATGGATCGCCGAGTCCGCATATCGCGCGGCTCAATGCCGATGGCAGTTTAGACGCGAATTTTCATGCCCCCGATGGTTTGGGCGATGACCTGACGTGCATGGCCGGGCAGCCGGATGGTAAAATCGTCGTGGGCGGTTCTGCCAAAGTCGATGGAGCAGCCAGGCCTGTCCTCCTGCGATTAAATGCCGATGGCAGCCTGGACAAGCGCTTCCAAATCACCGGCGCGACCGGGTATGGTATCTGGCATCTTGGCATTCAACCGGATGAAAAAATCCTCGTTGTGGGGCGGTTCAATAGCCTGGACGACGTACTGTGCGGGAACATCGCGCGGCTGCAGGAGTAAGGGGAACCTCACGGATTTCGCACAAACGCCTTCAACGTCGCAGACGGTTTTTCACCGTTTACCGGCCGAATGCGGTAAGCGCCGACATTTGCCGGAACGATAAAGGTTTCGGCATAGTGGACGAGGAAAGGTTCAAAAGCATTGTCAGGACTTTCAACTACCGCTTCTTCGCCTTCAACCAGGTTGAGAACATCAACGGTCCCCTGGGTATGATGCGGAACGGTCTTCGGTGAACCAATGCCGGTGCGTTTCGATGAATTCCAACGAATGGAGCCCGGTTTTTTCTTCGCACCAGCCGTCGCCGCTGCCTAGAGGTTCAATGCGGTTTATAAGATTTTGCTCTACCCATTTGGCCGTCCGATCCCATTGAATATTGGCAAGGCCATGCTCCAGGTTGATCGGCCGGGGACGGCCATCGAGGCCCAGTCGCGACCAATCCCACATTTTGAACGTAAATATGTAAGGCGTGGCGCTAATTTCCAAAACCATCGAGTCGGCGCCGGAACAATGCACCGTTCCGGCAGGAATCAAAAAATGGTCGTGCTTTCGCGCGGGAAATTGATTGCGTATAGTTGAGCGCCGGGAACGGCGGGCCGCCGTTTTGCGCCGCCTCAAGGGCACGTCGCATCGCGCCCGGATCGGTGCCCTCGCGCAAGCCAAGATAAACCGACGCGTCCGGACCGGCGTCGAGCATGTAATAGCTTTCATCCTGAGTATAACCCATGCCGAAATGGCGCCGAATGTATTCGGTCATTGGATGGACCTGAAAGGACAGGTTTCCGCCGCCCATGGTGTCCAAAAAATCAAAGCGGATCGGAAACTCATCTCCAAATCGCGCGTACACCGGTTCGCCCAACAAGGCTTTGGGCTGATCAAAAACCAAATTAATCGACGGAATCTCAATTTGAATGTTTCCAAATTCCAGGAGCAGGCTGTTTTCCTCCGGTACACAGTCGAAGCACCACCCGTAATTTGGCGTCTCTCGTGGCAGGTCGCAGAATTCTTTCATCCATTGGCCGCCCCACGGCGCCGGATCAAAAAATGGAACCACGCGGAACGGACGCGTTACGGTGTGCCGCAAAGCGCGGCGCACCGCTTCGCCTTCTGCCAGCTTCGGTTCATTGGGATTGTGTGTATCCAGCACAAAATCCCATTGCGCGATCAGCGGCCGTTTCCAGCGGTCCGCGACACGCCAATCCACGAAGAAAGCGCGTTTATATTGAAGACTCGCGGCCAGGATGTGGTTTTCAACACCCAGATTACTGGCCTCGTTCCGGCGAAAGCGGTTTTGGGCTTCCCATCGCGAAAGGTCGGCATAAACCAGAATATCTCCTTGCGCCATCAACCGCGCACCGCAGCCAACGACAAGAATCAGCCCATCTTTGACGCCGGCAATTTGCTGGCGCAAATGTTCCAATCGCACGGGATCGAAAAATTGGGGCAAAGTGAGATCGCATAGAAATCCAAAGACCGGATCATCACCGCCAAGGAACGGGGCAATCAGCGCGTCAATTTTGTCCGCAGTAAACATAGCGTCCGCTGCATTGAGCGCAAGCATGGGATTGAGAAGTCTCTGGAGCTTCTTCAAGAGCGTCACCGAATCCACTCCCGGATAACATTCCACAACCAGGACGGTTTTACCGGTGCGGCATTGAGCGATGGCCTCACGCAGTCGCGCGACGCAGTTTTCAATTCCAGACACCGCCGCGCCCGCGCCATTCGGCACGGCAACGACCGGGAATTTGTCGTAGTTTGATTTCCTGCCCAACGGGTTCCTTGCTATTGCTATGACACCGACGTGGCCATCGGATTAGTCCTTCCGACGCACGTCCAGGGTGAGAGTAAAACGGGAACTGACGTATCTGACTTCAGCAAATTCAAAAGGCCGATTTCCGGCGTCGAAGACCGTGTGCCGGCGAAGCAACAATGGCGCCCCCTTTTCAACGTCCAATTGTCTGGCCACTTGAGCATCCGCGCTCACGGCCAGAAAATCCTCGCGCGCGTGGTGTGGTCGCACACCGCTGGACTTTTCGATCATCTCATACACCGGCTGGTTCGTGGCTTCATTTCCCTTAAGTCCCAGTCGGGGATGAAACCACGACATCGTGTGCAAAACCGGACGGCCACCCCAGCCGCGGACGCGGTCCAACCGCCACAACCGCCGGGGCGCGTCCAATTGCAACGCCTGCATGGCATCCTTGCTCGCCTCGGATTGTTGGTAGGCCACTCGGAAATTCTCCACAGAAATTCCTTTGGACGCCATTTCCCGCGTAAAACTGTGCCATTCCTGGATGCCAGATTCGATGTTCCGGTTGGAAACGCGTGTGCCCACGCCGGCTTTGCGGTCGAGGAGCCCTTCAAAGACAAGCTTGCTGATGCCTGAACGGACCGTGCCGCGACTTACCCCCAACTGCGCCGCCAGGGCCACTTCATCGGGCAGCAACGCGCCCTTCTGATAATCCGGTTCTCGGATCAGTTCGCGCAACAATGCCTCCACCTGCGCGCGCAACGGAACGGGACTTTGATGATCCAGTGCTAACATAATTTATCTTTCAAATGTATAAACAAACTGCCGCCACCGTCAAGCGCATTTCCTTTAGGTAGCAGCGGACATCAGTCCGCTCTAATCAATTCGCCGATTGACGACCAGTTTCACTCTCGCCGGACAACATTTCCAACCATCGGTCAACCTGGAACCGTTTCAACGTTTCAACCTTTTAACGTTTCAACGTCATCTCAATCTCCTCCAGCGTCCTCCCTTTCGTCTCCGGCACCATCATGAAAACAAAAACCAGCCCCAGCGCGCTGCACAGTCCGTAGATCCAAAAGGTCAAAGCAGGTCCAACATGCTCGCTGTTATTCAGTACGGGGAAGGTTCGGGCGACGATCCAACAGGAAACCCAAATAACAAGTGTGGCCACGGACATCGCGCGCCCGCGAATTCTCATGGGGAAAATTTCCGAACATAAAATCCAGGGAATAGGCCCCAGGGCCATCGCGAACGCGGCAATAAACGCGACAATGGCCACCAGCAGGCCAGGGCCGCTCGCGTTTACATGAAACATCCAGCCTGCACAGCCCAAAGCGATGACCTGCGCCGTCAGGCCGAACAAAAGCAGCGGTCGCCGTCCTGCCTTGTCTACCAGCGCAATGGCAACGAACGTGAACAGCAAATTCACCAGGCCAACCACCGTCGAAGCGGCAAACGCATCTTTAACGCCAACGTGCGCCGTCGTGAAAATTTCGGTCGAATAATACATAATGGCGTTGATGCCGCTGAATTGCGAAAAGGCCATGAGCAGGGCCGCAATGATAAGAGGACGCCGAAACCGGGCATGGGACAACAACTCAAACATGCTGCTCTCTTCCTGTTTTAATACTTCCCGCACTGCGCCAATTTCACCGGCGGCATACGCAGATCCGCCGATCTTTTCCAAAATGTCCCGGGCCGTGTCTTCCTGATTCATTTGTATCAGCCAGCGCGGACTCTCGCGCGCAGGAAACAGGACCGCGAGTAAAAAGATCGCCGGCAGCACCTCCGCGCCGAGCATCCATCGCCAGCCGCTAGCGGCGTTCCACACGTCGTCGCCCATCCTTTGAATATATGCATTAACGAAAAGCGAAATGAAGATCCCGCTAACAATGCCCAATTGAAATAATGAACCCAATCGGCCGCGCCAAAGCGGCGGTGCCATTTCGGCGATATACACCGGACAAATCATCGAGGAAACCCCTATGCTCAAGCCGCTGGCAAAGCGCGCGCAAAGGAATTCAATAAACGTCCGCGGCACGGCCGATAATACGCCGGACAAGGCGTACAAGATCGCGCACACAAAAAGCACTTTCCTGCGCCCAAACCGGTCGCTTAAAAATCCGGCGAAGAATGCCCCGGGAATACATCCGGCGATGGCGCTGGAACCGGCCAGTCCCTCCTGTGACGGGTTCAGTAGAAAATGCGTTTTGAGATATTGATTGGCCCCGTTGATGACCACCGTGTCATAGCCAAAGAGAAACCCACCCAGAATAGCCACCAACGCCACCATCAGCAAAATGCCACTGCGAAAAATGGAAACTGCAGGTTGCGCCTCAACCGTTGCGGATGACGATACAATCATAAACGTACCAAAGCGGAATATGTATAGATATTTATATTAATTGGGTTGGATGTCAATGCTTATCGCGAGTCAATGTATGAGTGAGCATGAATGCACATGAGTGCCAGGAGCGGACCACTTGTATATTTTTAGTTTCAGCATTTGGACGGACATTGGCGCGGGGAACTGTCACACCATTAATCGGGAATATTTTGGACAATCCTTCGCCGAAGCGACGGAAGGCGGTCGGGGCAAGCCATTGTTGTTCATCGTGTTATGGGCGTCTGGGTGTTTTGGCCTTCATTGAGTGTGCAAAATACGAGAGACAGTTCGAAAAATTAACGGCTCGAATTTGTTTCTCAATTCTTGATTCTGAGTTCTGTCAAGACCGTGGTGCTTGCGCATGGCCCCCAGATTTGTATTTCCTGAATCGTGAGCCTCACGCAAAGGAATGAGCTTAGCAAAGGTCACCATTGCAACAGTTTCTCACAGTGCATTGGTGATTCAACGACGACATTTATGACCTTTTATGACCCGGCTCCGTCCCGCTTGAGGCGGGGCTACGGTGCGGCAGGCCCTGCATCGGTCCCACTCCGAGCGCGCTTTTCTTGAACCGTCGTTCGGGCGCATGCGAATCATTCCGCCCGCTTTACGGGCGGTGACGGCGCAGCGCGCCGTCCCTACCACCTTCGGTTGAAGGTATGAGCAGGAAAACGACTGTGAGCGTTAGCGGATTGAGACGCTCCCGCAGGATGTTCCTATTTGCGTTTTCCGATTTCTTGACGATACTTTGGGTCGCGGATTCAACCGCACAACAAAGGAGACCAAATATGAGCACACCTATCGTAGACCGTGATTTGACAAAGCAACCGCCGCATAGCCCGCGCGACCGGCTCGCGGGATTCGTCATTGCAAAGCGGACCATTGACAAATGCCGGGCCAGTCTCACAGGAACATTGGGCGAATATCATTACGATTGTCCCCTGGATAATACGCTATTCGGGTTCAAGGAAATTACCGGAGACCAGTTTAAATCCGTGGTTAAAGCGGCAAAGACATATGACGAGATCGGCGAATGGCTGTTGAAAAATGGGGCCAAAAAAAGCCCGGAAGACATTAAAGCCTGGTCTGACAAAGTCGACGCGGCCAGCTTGTATAATGACCCGGAAAAAAAAGACTTCTTTGTCGAAGTCTGCACCGCCCTGGGACTTAAACCTGAAAAAACTACGACCTTTGAGTGGCTTGACGCAGACGACCGGGCCAGCTATCCAGCCGCCAAAAAAGCTGCCTGATGAAGGGCACGTGAAATAGTCACACTTGGAGTCGCCAGCTGCGGAGCAGCGCACGAAAGTAGCCCATAGCGCCCAGCTATGGGAACCAGCAATCGAAAATTCTTAAGCTCCGGCGGGAGCGAAAGAAAACGGCGCGTGTTCCTGCCGTCCACGACAAAATATTAGGATCCTCGTTTCCACAACTCTCTCGCCGCATCCGGGGCTGAAGAAACATCATCCATTTGGTACCCACGGTTATCACCGTGGGCTACTATCGCTCGCTGCTCCGCAGCTTAAACAAAGAGGGGCCTAAAGGCCTTTCTCTCCCCTCGCTCGCAATATCAGTTGGGTTTTGAGCTCATGCAATCCCAGCTCCAGGCCAATGGGATATTGATGCGGATTGATGAAGCGTTTGACACCGGAATGAAGCATCGCAAGTTGCGATTGTGTCCGCCCACGAATATCGGCCAGTGACGGCGACTGATAGACCGGCCGGCCTTTCTCGAAGATCGGGACCAGCAAATCCTCAAACGGTGTGCCCGGCGGCAAATGCTTGCGGCGCGTCGGGTCCAGCGGGTCTACGATTGTAAAATGCTCCGGCGCCCCTCCGGGCACGTCGTAAATGCCGTCGCCGATAAATTCGGCTTCCGTGCGAAACCGCCGCACCTGATGGATGCCGGGATTGGTCACTTTAGCTGATTGTTCGCTCAACTTCACCTTGTAGTTCCAGTGACCGTCTTTGCCGCGAACGGCGGCGAGTTTATAAACGCCACCCAGAGCTGGTTCATCATAAGCTGTAACCAATTTCGTGCCTACGCCCCAGACATTGATTTTAGCGCCCTGGTCTTTCAGGCTGGCAACGATATGTTCGTCGAGGTTGTTGCTCGCCACAATGACCGCGTTTGGAAAGCCGCCCTCGTCCAAAATTTTGCGGGCCTCGATGCTCAGCCACGCCAAATCTCCGGAATCCAGCCGGATGCCGCCCAACTCATGACCGTGCTCGCGCAGCCATCGGCCGGTTTCGACCGCGTGCCGCACACCTTCCAGCGTGTCATAGGTATCCACCAAAAAAATGCAGTTGTTGGGCATCGCTTCGGCATAGGCGCGGAAGGCTTCGCGCTCATCGTCAAAGGACATGACCCAACTGTGCGCGTGGGTGCCGCGTACGGGAATATTGAACAACTTTCCGGCCAGGACGTTGGACGTGGAATCGCAGCCGCCGATATAGGCGGCCCGGCTGGCAGCCAGCCCGCCGTCCACGCCCTGCGCGCGGCGCAGGCCAAATTCCAGCACCGGTTCGCCCCGGGCCGCCAGGCAAACGCGCGCGGCTTTTGTCGCCACGAGGGTTTGGAAATTAATCAGATTCAGGATGGCCGTTTCCAGCAATTGACATTGCAGGATCGGTCCCTGAATCCGCAGCAACGGTTCCCGGGGAAAAACAACGGTGCCTTCTGGAACGGCGTGGACGTCGCAAGTCAGCCGCAAGCCTTTTAAGTAATCCAAAAATCCGGGATCCAGAAGAGCGCGTCCGTCATTTCCAGTAAGCGTGGCAAGATATGCCAGGTCATCATCGGTAAAACAAAACGCGCTCAGAAAGTCGATAACCGGCGCAAGTCCAGCCGCGACGGTAAAGCCGGACTGGAAGGGCGAGCGGCGGAAGAACAATTCAAAGACGGCCTCCTGGTCCGTCTTGCCCGTCTTCCAATAGGCACAGGCCATGGTCAACTGGTATAGGTCCGTGAGCAGCGCCGCGGCGCATCCGTTATTGGCTACTGTTGCTTTCATGTGTGTGCGTTGGCAGGGACGCTGCGCTGCGGCGTCCGCGCCCGTAAAGCGGGCGCAACGAACGTAGTCGGACATCGTAACGTAAATGTTCCGCGCGCTTTACGCGCGGTGACGGCGCAGCGCGCCGTCCCTGCCAGGAACAATGTGCGCCTCATGCCTTTGCCCTCAAGCCGTTTTCAATTTAGCGGTCACGGCGTTGAAGATACTCCGTATCGAGACAATGTTGAGAGGAAATTCGAGGACGACGTGCAAAATGCTCAGGGCAAAAATGGCCGCAAAACCCAGCCGGAAATCCACCGCATAAAGCGCGATCGACGCTACCCACAGGATTACAGATACGGCAAATTTCCCTTTTTCCACCTGATGCCATTTAATGATGGACGTTTTGGAAAACCAGTTCAGGTAGTGGTACGTATAGGCGAAGGCGATGAAGGCCTGCACCTTGAAGAAAATCGCGGAATATAAATCAACGTGGCCGTTATCTGTAAGCCCAAGCCATTTGCAAATGTCATAATTGACGGGCAGAAAGGCACTGTCCTGGATCAATTGCATCACGGAATTGCTGAGGCTGTTGGCAACCACGTTCGCCGGCCAAAGAGCAATGACCACAACGACCAGAAACATAGAGGCAATATTTGCATAACCCCAGGGGCTTCGGACTTTCAGCGAACCATAAATCATGAACAGGATGGTGAAGAGAAATACGTGGACGATGGTCGGCAAAAAAACACCGAATAGAATGGCCACCGCCGGTACGGCGTAAAAAAAGAACGAGCTGAGCAGGCAAAATCCGATGATGCCCAGGCGCAAATCCCAGCGATTGGTGAAAAGCCACGCCGCCGCAGTCACGAACGCAACCAATAACAGGCTCCAGCTCCATCTAATAAAATAATGCACCGGACCGCCGGTGGAATTTAGCACATGGTCATGAAACGCCCTGGTCCACTCCCAGTTGGAAGACTCGGCGATGACCAGGCTCACGGTGAGCAAAAATACGAAGGAGGCCATGCCCCAGACAAAGATCCGCCGGTCCTGCGCGCGCAGGAAGTAATGCTGTTTGTCCAGCCAGTTGATCTCTGTGAGATAGTGCAAGGGACCCAGGACGATGTAGGAAAAAAGAAAAAGCTCAAACGGACGGGCCAGAGCGAGCCCAAGCGTAATCCAAATCAGGAAAAAATTGACGATATCAACGGCGGATTTCATGAGCCTTACCGATTTATGAGTGGCAGCGCCACCTGCCGTTACGATTTACGATTTACGCGATGGAATGCCAAGATAATTCCAGTGTCCACAGTCCGCCGCGATCCAACGTCCTCCGGCGTAGTCCATTTTCAAATTGCCATATCTGTGTTTCATCTGTGTCCATCTGTGGCTTAAAACGTCTCGGCAAACCAAAGTCTTGCAATGCAAACACCGCAATCCGTATTTGTCAAAATGTAGCACCCCCGTTGTGCCATTGCAGCACCCAATGTAGCACCCTAAGCAATTGACCATCAACGATGTAGCATGTGTAGCACCCTTTACGACTTCACCTCATTCCCATCCTGGCCTCAGGGAACGTTGCCGACGTTGCGGCCCTTCGAATCTCAACTCGCGCTGGTAAATTTTAGACCCAGTATCGCAATCACCAGCATTGCCAAAAAAACGATTCGCAGTGATGAAGCAGGTTCATGAAACAGGATCATGCCGAGGATAGCCGCTCCCAGCGCGCCGATTCCGACCCAAACAGCGTAAGCGGTTCCGATGGGGAGGGTTTGTGCCGCTTTGGATAGCAAATACATGCTGCCAGCCAGTGCAGCCAGCGTAAAAATGCTCGGCCACAAACGACAGAAACCATTGGTGTATTTCAGGCCGATCGCCCAACACACTTCAAGCAGTCCCGCAACAATCAAATAAATCCACGCCATACTCATTTACCTAAAAATCCTCTCGCCATGTTCTCCAGCGCCTTAATCCAAAGCGGATGCTCGTTCAAGCACGGGATTTGCGCGAAATCCTTGCCGCCGGCGCCCAGGAAGGTCTCTCGACCGCGCATGTCAATTTCTTCGAGCGTCTCCAGGCAATCCGAGACAAACGCGGGGCAAATGACCAAAAGCTTTTCGATGCCGCGTTTCGGCAGTTCCACCAGTTCAAGATCCGTGTATGGCTTCAACCATGGATCCTTTCCCAGTCGCGACTGGAATGAAACGGAAAATTTCCCGGCCGGCACTTCCGCTTTCGCCACAAACGCAGCAACGGTCTTGAAGCACTGCGCCCGATAACATGTCGCGTGCGCAATGTTCGGAACATCGCAACAGTTCTTGTTCGTCAGGCAATGGTGATGCGTTGGGTCTGATTTCCTCAGATGTCGTTCCGGAATTCCATGAAAACTGAAGAGCAAATGGTCATAGCCGCCCTTCAAGCTGGGTTGCGCGCTGGCAACGAGCGCATCGATAAAATCCGGCGTGTCAAAATACGGCGGTTGTACGGTCACTTTCATTCGCGGCGCAATTTGCGCCGCCACGCGTTTGACCCGTTCCACCGCACTTTCGTAACTGGACATCGCGTAATGCGGAAAGAGCGGAATTAAGAACAAATCATCCACCCTGGACGCAGCCAATTTTTTTATGGCGCTTTCGATCGATGGATTCTGATATCGCATGGCGAGTTCGATCGGCGCGTCCAACCGGGAGCGTAACGCCTCCTGCAAATTGCGGCTCGTAACTACCAGCGGCGAGCCTGCCGGCGTCCAAATCTTTTCATAGGCATGCGCCGATTCCTTCGGCCGCGACGGCAGAATGGCAAAATGCACCACGCAAAAGCGCACCGGCCAGGGAGTGTCCAGCACGCGCCCGTCCATCAGGAATTCGCGCAAATATCTGCGGACATCGCTAACGGCGGTTGAATCGGGCGAACCCAGATTTACCAGTAAAATGCCTTTTCTCATTTTAAAAAACTTGCAAGGTAGGGACGCCGCGCTCCGGCGTCACCGCTCGTATGCCAGGCGGAACATGCGCGATACGTCGTCCAACTAAGCTCGTTGCGCCGCTAAACGCGGCGCGGACGGCGGTGGCAGCGCCACTTGCGAAGAGCGCCGTCCATACCCGCGCATGCCTATACACAAAAAATGTGTGCCGCCCTTTAAACCGTCCGGGAAAACCGTCTTTCTTTCGGCGCAGCGAGCGTATTATCGAAGCACATCGCGATATTTCGAATGAACAACCGGCCGGTATCGGTGACTTCCATTCCGCCGGGAACACGGCGGACCAGGCCGTCCTCCTCAAACGGTTCTAGCGCGGCAAGTTCCTTCGCAAAATGTTCTTCGAACTCAATGCCGAGGTCCTGCGACAGCGCTTCGTAATCCAGCGCCAGATGGCACATCACCCGCATGATTGTTTCGCGGCGGATTTTATCTTCATCGGTCAGGATATAACTCCGCGGAAATGGAGAATTGCCGCTGTCCAGCGCGGCGTAATAGGCGGGCAATTCCTTTTCATTTTGCCAATACACGTCCTGCGTTTGCGAAATGGCGCTCATTCCAAATGCATAAATGTCCGCGTTTCCACGAGTGCTGTATCCTTGAAAATTCCGTTGCAGGGTCTTATTGCGCTGCGCCGCCACCAGCTCGTCAGTCGGCCGCGCAAAATGGTCCATGCCAATATAGACATATCGGTTGGCGTCGGTCAGCCGTTCGATCACGATTTTGAGCAATTCGAGCTTCATTTCGGGCGTCGGCAGGACTTTTTGTTCCAGAATTTTTTGAGCCGGCTTGATCCACGGCACGTGCGCGTAGCTGAAGACCGCCAGCCGGTCGGGCGCCATTTCCAAAACCGCGTCCAATGTGCGGTTGAAGGAACCCACCGTCTGGTGCGGCAGGCCGTAAATCAGGTCAAAATTTACCGAACCAAAGCCAAGCTCACGTGCCCAATCAAGGACTCGCTGCGTCATGTCGCGGGGCTGGATCCGATGGATGGCCTCCTGCACCTGCGGCTCAAAATCCTGAACGCCCAGTGAAGCCCGATTAAAGCCGATGTCGTGCAACGCCAGGATATGGTCACGCGTCAGGCGACGGGGATCGATTTCAACGCTGGCCTCGACGTCTCTGGAAAATCTGAAATGTTTGCGAATAATCCCGCCCAGCCGCCGGATTTCATCCGGTTGTAAAAATGTCGGCGAACCGCCCCCCCAATGGAGCTGGACGACTTCGCGCTCAGGATCCACAAGGAGAGCCATGCGCGTGATTTCCTTTTCCAGGTGATCCAGGTAGGCCGTGGCCTGGCCGTGATTATTGGTAATGACGGTCGTACAACCGCAAAACCAGCAAAGCGTTTCGCAAAAGGGAATGTGAAAATAGAGTGAAAGGGGGCGGCCTGACCGATTGTTTGCCGCGATTTCTTCAAAAAGCCTGGGCCAGGTCAAGGCGTGGCTAAACTGGGTGGCGGGCGGATAGCTCGTATAACGCGGCCCCGGCACGTTGTATTTCTTCACCAGATCCAAATTGACGTTGAGCGCGCTCATTAAAACATCCATTCCCAGAATATCCGCTCAACGGGATTTGTGGAAATTGTTTTTTAGAGGAAAGATGAGCCTTTCGTCGCAGTGGAAAGCAGAAGGATCAGGAAGGCGATTGCCTTGCAAAACCGAATTGGTGGCATTATGGTTATGCTGTATTATGCCAAGCATCACACTGAAAGACATTCCGGCAGAACTGCACGCGCAATTGAGAAATGAGGCGGCTGCAAATTTTCGGAGCATCACTCAGGAAGCGATGAGTCGTATTGAACGGACGTTCCAAATTGATGCAGCGTTAAATACCAGGCGCGATCAAAGGTGGATCGACGAAGCCATCGCCAGCGGGCCGGAAACACCCCTGACCAAAAAGGAAATGGATGCCATTCGAAACAGGATTTTGAAGGGAAAGAAGTGAAGGCCGTAAAGCGCCCACAATTCCTGCTGGATTTAGCCGAGGAGCTGATATGGTTAAGAGACAAAGCCGGGGCTGAAGTGGCCTGGCGTTGGTATGAGGCCCTGCAAACTACCATCGACTTCATCAGAAAAAACCCCTATGTGGGCCGGGAACGACAAGATTTGAATCCGGCGGGAATTCGGTCCTGGCGTATCCAGGGTTTTCCGCGCTGGCTGATTTTTTACCGGGTGACAGATGAAAAAACGGTGGTCTTTTATCGCGTTCGCTCCGGCACAATGAATCTGGTCTTGATGGAAATGGATTCCTAGCGTGAGACGGTGTGGTTCCTCAGGGTTGATTCACGTGTTGGGGTGACTGTTGCTTGATCACAGGTATATAGAACAGCCGCAGATTTCTCCCTGCTGCATTGGTTTGAGACTGGTACAGCCCAAAGAAGCAGGAAATTTTTTTCGCGCCGGGCGCTACGTCACGCCGGTACAGATTCCATAAAAACGACTGGCTGTTTGCGCCGGCCGCGGGATTATTCTCAGAACGCCATATGGACCAGAGTGGCGACCAATTGCGCTCGATGCCGGGGCTGCCGGGAAAAAAGGTCTCCATCAAGGCAAGAATTTGCAGCCGGGAACTGCCGTCGAAATCACGCCTGTAAAGACAAAGCGGCCACAGGTCGACGCGCCGCCTGAATTTTCCGGTTTCAGTGTTTTTATCAATCGTGTTCTGGTAAAGGAAAAACGCGATGCGCGTGCGGCGGCGGTCCAGCGGCGGCGCATGTATGGAATTAAATTTGTAAATGGGCCAGACATAAAAATTATCAACCAATTCATTGTTATAAGCGTGGCTGTAAAAAGGAAAGATGCGCACGGCATGTTTTCCCGGACCGTGAGCGAATATAATAAACGGCCAGGGCATTTCATATTCACGATAATTTTTCTCGCGATCGTCAATCCAGTTGAAAAACGGCCAGAGAACCGAAGTCGAATCGCGCAGGGGCGAGCGCAAAGAGGCGTAAAAGGGAATATTGGCGCGAAGTCTTTCAGGGTTGTCCGTGCCGATGCCGTTGTTTTGCCGGAAATGAATCGGCCACATGACAAAATATTGGTCGTGGCCGCCGTTGGTTTCAACGTCCCCAGGTGTTCGTGACCAGGGTCACGTCCTTGTGCTCGCGTTCCGTAGAACGGCCAGAATTGCCAGCCATGCATGCCGTTGCCGTAGCGGGTGTTCACGAACGGGAAAAAATAATTGTTATTGACGACGTCTTTGAGTTGCGGGTCCGGCTGTATCCAGGAAACATCACGAAGTAAATTTTGTCGCGAAAAAGGAAATTCTTCAGATGTGCCGTAAAACGGAAAAACAGCGGTGTAATTGTGGTTGGTGTCGGTCGAGCGTTGTTGAAAATAAATCGGGAACACCCAAAACCGATGCGCCTGAACATTGTCTGGATTTTCACCGCCCGGCAATACTGAACAATTGAAAGAATTGCGCGCGATATTGCGTTCCGTATCTGACATAGGAAAAAACGGGATACAACGATTGAATCTTCGAGTTCATCGATGGTCGGATCTTCCTGACGAGAAAAAAACGGCGGAAGCGCCCACGTTTTGCCGTGATCGCTGCGTTCATTGTAGTAAAAAGGACCGCCAATTTCCTTGCGCTGCACCGGTACCAATCGTTAACGGAAAACTGGTCAAAAGGCAGGCCCAGCCGAAAAATCGCCAGCAAAACGACATAATCCCGACAAAAAAAGTGCAGCCAACGTTATCGTTATTGATAACGCCTTATTTAGGGTTTGGAGACGTGATTTTGCGATTTTTAACATTGATGTTGACTTTTGGCACGGTTCATTTAATTTGTCTCACCATGAGGTTTTTGACCTCGGTTCCTCCTGACCCAGTGTCGGCGTTTGTCGGCGCTGGGTTTCTTTTGAATTTACGTTCATCTCATTTTTTGATTAAGGGTCGCCCGCGCCCGAGCAAATTCAGAAACGCCGGCAAAAACGTCAACGCGGCGATCATGCACATTGCAATACCCATGGCCATGACTTCTCCCGAGACTCTGCATGCCACGGTGTTGGGCGAGGATGAGACTGCCGAATCCAGAGATGGCGGTCAATCCCGACACCAGGACGGCTTTGCCGGTACTGCGCGAGAGGATTCCCGGAGTCCGTTCCTCTGCGAAGCGGTTGAGGATCTGAATACCATTGGTGACGCCAATGCCGATGACGAGCGGGCAGGGTCATGATATTGGCGAGATTGAATGGGAATATCAAACCCGCCCATAAGTCCGCAAGCCAAAGACC
This sequence comes from uncultured Verrucomicrobiae bacterium, assembly GCA_963845665.1. Taxonomy (GTDB): domain Bacteria; phylum Verrucomicrobiota; class Verrucomicrobiia; order Limisphaerales; family UBA11358; genus UBA11358. Next base: position 2,066,076 of record CAWJTA010000002.1, on the reverse strand, counting down.
GCCAATGGCAACGGGCAAGCAGCGCCAGGATGACGGCCAGGAAACTGCGAAAATGGATGAGCACCATGATGGCGATGGCGATGAGCGCGTACCACGCGGCCTGGACGTAGCTTTCTTTCAAAAGCGATTCATATTCGTATAGCTGCACGGGCACGCCCGTGGCTTTTTGATCAATAGGTGCGCAATTCGCTCAATGAAATCCTGTCTGATTTTGGCGCTGCCAAATATCCGATTTTGGAAAAACCTGGATCATGAAATTCGCCGTCCGGGCTCGACGAATTGGTCGCGCAAGGCGGCCGGAAGGTCATTCACGCGTCAGGGGAGAAGCTGATATTCTGGCTCTTGAACGAGTTGAAGGTGTCGCGGATGTCGTTAAAAAACGCCTGCTGAAATTCCGTAGTTTGTCGGCGTGCGCGGCCAGATTCGGCATCATCGCCGGCGAGCATCGTCTTTGCGAAAATTTTCGATTGACCCGACGCAACAGATTCAACTGGCTCGGAAAGGGCCGGATCATTGGTGCCGATTGCCTCCAATGCGGCGCCGCAATAGCCATAGAGGGAATAAAGCCTGGCGCTCAAATCATTCAGGTCCACCGGCCGTGTGTCCGGCAGACTGAAATTCAACGGCGCGACCGTCCTTTTAATGGCATCGATCAATGGCAGTTTTTCGACCTGGTTGGATTCAATAAAATTTTGGAGGACGTCCGGAGGCGGTTCGATATCGGCGACTGTGGACAATTTTGCGATTTTATTTTCCAGCGCGATGGCATCATCCAGATTGGTGGCCACGAATGACAGCCGGACAACAGGGACTGTCCTGCAGAATGGAAAAGCAATTGCTCATAAACAACGGACGAAGCGTCGGACTTTGCATCTGCATGAGATTGTAATCAAATTTGACCTTGCCCTTGTAAATTTCCCGCGCGGCCAGGACGATAACCACGAGCGTGATAGCCAGGACCCAGACGGGCCGTTCCAGCCAGATATTTTCGATGCGGGCGCGGGTGATGTCCTCCTTCATGCGCCGGTCAATGACGTTTTGGCGTCCGCGCAACAGCAGAGACGGGCAGCATCGTCATCATCGGCACGAAGCAAAGCAACAGGCCGCCGCCGCAAATGATTCCCATTTCCTGGATTCCCCGGAAATTCGTGAAGATCATGGCGATAAAAGCGCCCGCCGTGGTGAGCGCGCCGGTGAAAATTCCCTGGCCGGTAAAAACAATGGCCTTTCGTAACGACCGTTCTTTTGTGTTTGCCATGGCGCAATTCCTCTTCGTAGCGGGTAATGAGATGGACGCCGAAATCAATCGCCAGGCCGATGAGCATGGGCACGAAGGTAATCGTCAGAACATTCAAATGACCGACCGTAAGCGCAGCGAAGGCCAGCGTATAGCACAGGCCGATGATGAGACAAAAAGCCGCTTTGATTGGCCGCCCGGTTTCGTTGTAACCGTAAATAAAAATGATGCCGCACAAAAACAGGGATAACAATACTCGCCAGCGTGACATCCTTTTGCGATTGGATCATTTGGTCGTTATCCAGGACGGGCTCGCCGGTCAGGCCGACGTTGACGCCTGGCACTTCCATCTGAGTTTCGCGCATCAACTCCCGCAGGCGGTCAATCGCATCACCGGTAACGTCGCCGGTCAGGCCGCGTTGCCGGAGAAAAGGTGTCTTTTAATCAACGACCAAATCGTCGGAAGGGTGCTTTCTGATTCCGCCACCGGTGGATGCGTGGTCAGCAGAAAAATCCGGTTGTGTATCGAAGGTGACATAGATATCCGACACGTTGTTTGTGCCGAAAAAGTGAGGCAACGCCGGGAGAAGGCGGATTGCCGGATGTGTGCATGGCGGTGGCCGCCTGGTTCAGGATATTGGCCAGTAACGGCAACGATTGAATCAAGGAATCCGTTTGGGCATTGGTGTTCCGGACGGCGCTGTTCGGAACATCGTATTGATCTGCTCAAAAAAGGTCGGCAGGTTGGAAGTTTGGGTGAATTGCATGATGAACGGCATCTCATCCTGCAGCGTTTTCTGAATGGAGGCCAAGTCGTCATCCGGAACGAAATACAAGGCCTTGGTGCCCATGGCGGCCAGGTTGTGTTCATAGAAAACGTCGCTGGAAACAAATTCGTCTCCGGAATCATTTTGGCGGCGAGGCGCTCGATAAATTGCCGGTTCTTTTCCGGGTCGTCGCTTTGGACGACCACCGACAGGTCGTTGCCCTGTTCGGGAAATTCCTTTTGGAGGCGGAGAAAATTCTGCTGATACTTGAGGTCGTGAGAGACCAGATTGTTTTGGTCCGGGTCGAACTTGAGAAACCCGATCGTGATAACGACACAAACCAGTGCCAGGACAATTTGGGGCCAAAAAAACCAGCCGGGACGCCGGATGACCGCCATGGCCAGCCGGTGCAGCAGTCCGCGCGAAAAAGTATCAGCGGTGATGCCTTCATGGTCCATTCAGCGTCGGGAAATTCGGCGTTGGAATAGACCTCCTTGACGTCATCGTGGTCCTCAAGCGCGTCAATCAGTTTGTTGACGGCGGCCACGGTCGCTCGCCGTTCAACGGCACGGTGATGGCCGGGCAATGAAGTGATTCCCGCGGCCTCGCATTTTATTCCGGCGGATTCAATTTTTTTATGCACGGCCTCAAAGTTCGCCGGTTCCGTCAAAATTTCAAATCCTTCGGCGTCGGTCTTGAAATCCTCCGCCCCGGCTTCCAGAGCCAATTCCATCAATTTGTCCTCACCGGCATTTTCCCTTGAAACGATGATTTGGCCTTTGCGATGGAACAAGCGGCTGACGGAGCCCGGCGTGGCGATGGAGCCGCCGCTTTTGGTGACGATGCTGCGGACGTCCGAAGCCGTGCGGTTGCGGTTGTCCGTGCTGACTTCCACCAGCAGCGCCACGCCGTGCGGCCCGTAAACTTCATAGGTCAGGTCCTCGAAATTCGCGCCTTCGCCGCCGCCGACGCCTTTCTTGATGGCGCGCTCGATATTGTCGGCGGGCATGTTGGCGGCGCGGCATTTGAGCAGGATCATCCGCAGGCGCGGATTCATATCGGGGTCGCCGCCAGCAGAGTTTGGCGGCGACGGTGATTTCGCGTCCCAGTTTGGCAAAGATTTTCCCGCGTTTGGCGTCAATGGCGCCCTTGAAATGCTTGACCTTGGCCCATTTGCTATGTCCTGCCATGTGAGTAGATGATTATAGTTTTGCGATTTTCAGTTAGCGGCCCCTTCGACGATAGACGGCCGTGCCGTAGCACAGAACTTCCGTAATGCCCGGGGAGATTTCCGTGGCGTCGTAGCGCACGGCTATGACGGCGTTGGCGCCGAGCTGGCCAGCGTGAGTCAGCATCAGGTTAAAGGCGTCTTCGCGGGCACGTTCGCAGAGGCTCGTGTAAAGGGATATGTTTCCGCCGAAAATGCTTTGGATGCTGGCGCCGATGTTGCCGATCACCGACCGCGAGCGCACGATGATGCCGCGCACGACGCCAAACGATTTGGTCACCCGATAACCCGGCAGGTCAAACGCCGTAGTCGTCAAAGGATGGGTCAGACTCATAGGTATGAAAATTGAACACCACTGCGACCATTCGCAAAAGCGAAAAATGCCTCATTGTGGCTCCTCTCTTGCGATATCAAACCGGCGCCAAAAATGAAAATCCCGGCAGATTTCGCAGGACAACAAAAACAACCGCCACCACGAGAAATATCCACAAAGCCACTGGCGGAATAAAAAAGCGGACGGGTTGTCGGCGACGTTGCTGGTTCAGATACCAAATACCACGGAGCGCCAGCACGGGGAGTGACAGGACAAACAAGGCGTTGTCACGCAATGCCGCCAAAAAGTTACCATGCAACAATTGATAGGAAGCGCGCGTCGCCCCGCAACCAGGACAATAGAGGCCGGTCAATCGATGAAATTGGCAAACGGGATAAAAACCGTTCTTCGTGGGGTCAAAAAAGAACAGGATCGCCGCGCCTGCAATCGCGACAAACAGGACTGTTACCGCGGCGAAGACCGCGAGGGACGGTCGTGGTTGCTGAATTCTTGGCGGAACACCGGGTGTGGTCATAGCCCTAGGGTTGGCGAAGATTCCAATAGTGGTGAGGCGGATGAAAGTTTCCGTTTGTGACATCGACCAGCAAAAGCGAGAAGAAGAGAAATAACGCCAGGGCCGAAAGCACAATCCCGACGATGGCGACGGCGCGCCCTTCATAGATGTCAGGAAATTCGTTGATTTGGGAAAGACCGATGAGAGAGAAAATCAAGCCCATCGCACCCAGAGGGAGATTGAGGCAACAACACAAACAAAAGAAGACGGCCAGGATGCCGCACACCAGTCCCCACAACGCGAATCCATTTGTTTTTCGACGGTGCGTGGCCCAGGGACTTGAGGAAGGCGGAACAGCCGATGGGAAATGCGCGGCGAATTCCGGGTAAGAACCAAGCGGTTTCCAATCGGATGATCCCTCCACCAGAGTGTGCGTATAGGCGTTGGCCCGGCCTTCGGCAATCCAATGCCGCAGTTGTTCGGCGCTTACGGGGCCGTATTGCCGTCCATCCGCTCCGAGGATTTTGTACATAAGTGTCCGAAATGGTTTAGAGGCTAGAGTCCCTGGACGCAATCAATTAGTAACACGCAAGAAGTGGCGATTTGGCCGCCGTCCCTCCTCGCCAATGGCGCATCGTTGCATTTCGCTATTCATCTTCACTGTCGCCGGGGGCTCTGCCAATGTCTCTCACGATACCGCGTTTGGCCTCCCCGACAAAATCTAGCAGAATTTTCGCAGGCGCGCTGGAGAAATTTTTTTGCGCCTCTGCCAGTGCCTCCCGGAAATTTTTCCCGCTGCGGAACAGGGCCTTATAAAGCTGTTTCAAATCCAGGCGTTCCTTTGACGAAAACCCGCCCCGGCGCAGGCCGATCACATTGAGCCCGCACATTTGGTTTTCCTCCAGCGCGACGCAAAAAGGAGGCAAATCCTTGCTGATGGCCGAACCGCCCTGCATCATGGCCGATCGGCCCACGCGACAAAACTGGTGGACCAGACAATTGCCGGAAATAAACGCGCGGTCATGAACAACGGCATGACCGGCCAATAACGCGCCGCCCGCGATTATCGTATCGTCGCCAACGATGCAGTTGTGAGCGACATGCGAATGCTGCATAAAGAAATTTCGCGAACCGATAATGGTTTCGTCGGTCGTTTTTGTGGAGCGATGGATGGTGACATGCTCACGGAAGACGTTGCCATCCCCGATGCGCAGGCCGGTGGGCTCGTTTTTGTATTTCAGGTCCTGCGGAGCATCCCCGATAACGCAACCGGCATGAAAGGCATTTCCGGCCCCGATTTTGGTTTGGCCGGTCAAATAAACGTGAGGTCCAACGACACAATCCGCGCCAATTTCGACACCCTCATCTATGACCGCATAGGGCCCAATACGGACGTTGGAAGCCAATTTTGCCCGAGAATGGATGATGGCCGTGGGATGAATCATTTATCGCGGCATTTTTGTCCACGAATTTCAAAAAGTCGAGAAGGATGAGGGTAGCTCAACGGTAGTGGCAGAGTCACTTTCCGGGCGCACCGCATCTACACTTTAGTGGGATCGGTAATCCTCCCCAGGAACAAAATTGTACCGCTGGCATTATCGCGGATAAGAAAAATGAACGGATGATCCACGACGAATACGTGTTCCATGACATCCGGACACTTTGCTCCGCTTTTTCGGTTTTAGTAGAACCGTCGGACAGGTTTATCCCTGTCGCGGCCGTGATTGGTGTCGGAATGACGGGTTTTATCGTCAATTTCGGCGCGCACGCGAGGGAGGCATTGGGGATGGCGTTTTTGAATGAACGCGATGAATTGCTCACGGATGGCGCAGCGCAGGTCCCAGGCGCTGCCGGAATCCGCGGCGGTGGCCAGCACGCGCAATTGCATGGCTTTCTCGTTGCAATCGGTAACCTGAAGGTTCCAAAAGCGTTTATCCCAAAGGGGATGATTTTCGACGATTTCTTTAAGCACACTGCGCGCATCTTCCACAGGAAAGGTGTAGTCCACCCAAACAAATACCGAACCCAGCAAGGTGGACGTATGGCGAGTCCAGTTTTGGAACGGATTTTCCATGAAGTACGTTAACGGCAAGACCAGCCGGCGTTCGTCCCAAATGCGCACGACAACGTAAGTGAGCGTAATTTCTTCGATCTTCCCCCACTGGTCCTCAACAATCACCACGTCGTCGTGGCGAAAAGGTTGCGCGAGGGCTATTTGGAAACCGGCGATAAAATTCGCCAGCGTCTTTTGGGCAGCGATGCCGGCGACAACGCCAATAACGCCCGCGGACGCCAGCAAGCTGGCGCCGACGTGCCGGACTTCCGGAAAGAGCATGAGAACCGAGGCGATAGCCAAAACGGCAATGACGACTTCACTTGTCCGGCAGAGCAGATGTGTCTGTGTGTAGATCTTCCGCGCCTGAAGGTTGTCGGAACGGCCGATATCGTATTGGGCCAGCATAGCCTTTTCGCCAATTTCAATGGCTTGCATGAGCATCCACGCAATGACACCAATGATTAAGATGCCACTGTAGAATCGAAAAACGTATGGACACCGTTGCGATAATCCCAGAAGCGGCCAGGCAAAGATGAGGATGATGACCGGAAGGAGTGCGCGCAGACTTCGTCCAACCAGGGGCACGACAAATTTGGCAGCGCGAGAGGGTATTTTTGCCGCCCAAATGGACAATCGGTTTTCGGTAATGCGTGTTAATTTGCTGCAGAGCCAAAGCAACGCAACGAGGAAGGCCGCAATAAAAATTCTATCAAGGGCTGAATTGACATTTGTGAGGGTGTTGCCAGTCAACCATTTCGGCACCAGGAGCACTAAACTAAAATAAACGGCGGCCAGCCAAAGGATAAAATAAACCGGCCTGAACACGCCGCCTGATAGAAGATTGCGCCAATGGGCCGGGTATGGCGCTTTGCGCCGCTGCCAGCGCGCGACAGAGACGAGCAGGACATTGAGCGCCAGCGCGAGGACAATTGGAATCGCCGCCGCGCACAAATCGGCCATCGTGAGCGATCCGATGATTGGCGAATCGACGCCCGGGCCGAAAACACCGACCAGGGTCCGTTCAATTCCAGCCATCACGGAAGACACGAAGCCATTGAAGAAACTTGTTCCCTCAAAAACATGCATTACGCCTCCACAAACGAACTATCGCGTTCGAGGGATAAAGCGTCAAGCGGTGGCAGCGCCACTTGCGAAACGAACTAAGCCGGTTCCGCAATCAAATCGTAATCTGTGTGGCCAATGATTTTGACCCGGACAAATTCTCCAACAGGCATGTGGCCGCGAATAAAGACCCGGCCGTCGATGTCCGGCGCGTCCGCCTGGCCGCGCGCCACGAGAAAACGTCCTGTGAGAGGCGCCGCGGAGGGCTTTTCACCCCGCAAAAAGCCGTGTTCCCAGGAACTGACCTTTGCGTTTTCCAACTGTTTGGCATCGGCACGGCCTTCGACAAGGACTTTCATTTCGCGGCCAACAAAGCTCTGCGAAATTTCCCGTGCGATTTTTCGCTGTTCGGCCATGGCGATCTTTCGGCGTTGCTGCCTGACGCGGTCCGGGATTTGTCCAGCCATCGCGCCGGCCCGGGTCCCCTCTTCCCTGGAATAGCTGAAGACACCGAGACGCTCAAATTTTGTTTCGCGGATAAAATCCAGCAGGGTCTCAAAATACTTTTCCGTTTCGCCGGGAAATCCCACGATAAATGTTGTGCGCAAGGCAATGCCCGGAACGCCGGCGCGAATGCGCTCGATCAGGTCACCAATGTATTTTTGCGATGTTTCGCGCCGCATGCGTTCGAGCATGTTTTCATGAATATGCTGCAGCGGGATGTCCACATATCGGGCCACTTTTTCACAATTGGCAATGGTATTAATGATCTCATCAGTCCAATGCGCAGGATGCGTGTAAAGCAGGCGAATCCAAAAATCGCCCTCCAGCGAATTCAATTCACGCAGAAGGCTGCAAATGGTCGTGGCTTCGACGGGAAGTGATTTTGCGGCGGCGGAAAATTTTTCCGGCGATGAAATGGCGCGGCTGTGGTTGGGGCGCAGGTCGAGGCCGTAATAGGTGGAGTCCTGCGAAATCAGATTGATTTCCTTTACGCCCGCGGCAATGAGCGCTTTGACTTCGGACACTATATCACTTTGGACGCGGCTCCGGTGCGAACCGCGCATTCGCGGGATGATGCAAAAACTGCACGGATGATTACAGCCCTCGGCGATTTTAACGTAGGCAAAATGTTTCGGCGTCAGGCGAAAACGGGGCGTGGCGAAATCCGGAATAAACGTGGGACGCTGGTGCACTTCAACCAGAGGAGTTACGTTCGGTTTTGAGTTTCGTCCGTCGTTTTGGATGGATCTTGAGGGTTTTTCCAACTCAGCGAAGCGTTCAATGACCCTGTTTTTGGAGGCCGATTTTTTGGCCGAAACGCCGCCTGCAATCCTTTCCGCCCGTTTTTGAATGGCGGTTTTGACAATTTCTGAAACGCGGGCCACCTGGTCAATGCCCATGAACGCGTCCACCTCAGGCAACAGTTTTGGAAGTTCCTCACGGAAACGCTGGGGCAGACAGCCGGAGACGATCAAACTCTGGCCACGATTTTTCGCCTCGCGGATTTCGGCGGATTCGAGGATGGCGTCTACGCTTTCTTCCTGCGCCGAATCAATGAAAGAGCAGGTATTAACGATCAAGGCATCCGCCTGTGCGGCTTCATTGGTGATTTCAATGCCGTCTTTTAGCAGGGAACCGAGCATAATCTCGGCGTCCACGAGATTTTTTGCACACCCCAGCGAAATCAAGCCCACACGCAAGGGACGGGCCCCGTCTGCTTGCCGTTTTTCTTTAGATGACGATTTAACCACAAACATACAGTATATAAAAGGCGCGGAGAAAATACAGAGAAAAGCGGTCATGTCCTGCTTTGAAAATAAGGCTCCAAGAGGCGCTAAAAGTGGAAAATAGATCGACATTTGAAAGATTTCTCCCGAAAGCTTAGCGAACTGAATCCCTGAATCGGACGAGGATATCCGCGCGTCCACGCCGACCGGCAGGTCGGCTCTACCGCTTCCCGTCCTGCTGCTTTCTATGAAGGCGGACCCGGGGGGACCGCCTACCGATCCGGCAGTCTCCATTAAAAAATCGAAAATTTGAACGCTTTTCCAGTTGCGAAAATCCAAACTAGAGTGGACATTTGCCGTGGCAGTTGCCGGTCATAGTTCCGGTTGAAGGCTGCCATGATTTTGTCATATAAGGAGGGTTTGAGACCATGTTCGACTTTTTGAAGCCGCGACATTTGCGGTATCGTTCCGTAGAAGAATGGCGTGAACGGGAGAATATCACCTCGTTTTGGCACCCGGAAAATCCCGGGCTGGAAGTGCGACTGCAACGGCATCTAAAACAACTGCGAGGTCACTTGTGGACACGGCATCTGAAGGACCTGACACGGGACGAGCGCAGTCAGGTTAAGGCGGGAACGCATCCATCGCAGTCTCACAAGGGATTTGAGATGGCTAAACCCATATTCGATGAATTCCGATCGAGCCTGACGGGTCGTCCGTTTGTGGAAGAGGTGACGATGGTGACGCAGCACATGAAGCCGATCATTTTCCGCGTGAAAGTGACGCGCGGGGCGACGTGGCGCGTCTGGCAGGAACACATTCCACCGTTTTACCGGGGTTTCGAGGTAGTGGTCACGGCTGCGGTCAACTCCAAGCCGGCATTAACGCGGGAAACTGCCGGCCAATTGATTCCCAATGGCATGAGCGAGGCGCAGGTTTATGCGCACCTGGGGACAAACGCGAGGGTAACGATGGGCAAGGAAGCGAAATCGTTGACGTATCTGTTTCATTTTCCGCCTTCCCCGCCAAAGGTGGACCCGAAAGTAGGTTCAATGACGGTTGTAATTTCGAATGGAGTGGTTGTGGATCGACAGTTTGGCAATGAGTGATGAGACGGGCTGGCTGAAAGCGCCCAACCATTGAAGAGTGACGAGAGGTTTGGAGGTCCGTAACATCCGTAACATTGTTGAGAGTCAACGACTTAACTAGTAACAAAATGGTAACAGACCGGTAACCACCGGATCAAGTCGTTGAATTTCAAAGAGTTAATCCGTAACAGCCACCTTAATTTAGGGCTATGCGCAATACAGATGGATGCCCAGGCTGAGAGCCTTGAGCGTTGATGTAGCGTTGACAAATTAGAAGTGTCAGTTTCAACTGGTCGCCCTGAAGCGGCGTATGATAAGACGTAGGTTCAAGCTCCATATTGTTTTCGTTCTATTTCTGGCCCTTCTCACCGGATGCACCCAAATGCGACCGGGTCCTGCGGTAACGCGCAACCAGGTATTGGTAACCGCGGAGGCCTACGCAAGCCATTCGTGGCAAGCCACATCGGCTAATGTCTTTCATGGACTGGACAACGGCGGCGCCTGGATTGACACCCCTGACGCGGACTTCTGGGGAGTTGGCGGATGGTACACGGACGGGCGCACAAATATCGGTGTGCCATATTGCTGGGGCGGAGATAGTACCCTCGTTGAATTTGACCAGGGACTGCTACGAGGGCGTCCCGCGGGCTATCATTTCAGAGGACCGCGCGTAGGGCATGCCGACAGCGCCCTGCCAGTGGGTGTCGATTGTTCGGGGCTGGTTAGCCGTTGCTGGCGTCTCCGCGCGCGCCGGTCCACCTATGATATTGGCGAAATTTGCGAGGAATTGCCGAACTATGACGTTTTGCTTCCCGGCGACGCGGTGAATAAACCGTATAATCATGTGATTTTATTCGAGGGCTGGGTGGACGGGACACATGAAAAGATGCGTGTCTTTGAAGCTGGAGACGCGAAGCGAAACGGCGACCCGAAGAATTACGAGCGAGTACATGAGGATGTCTATGACCGGGACTGGTTGCTGAAACATGGCTTTGTAGCGTTAAGGTATAAGGAAATCAGATAGAGGATAGGAGATAGGAGATGGGCGAAGGCAGATGGGAAATTGGGTGTTTTTGGCGCGATTATTGCTAGTTTTACCGCTATGCGGTCGATGTTCTCGAGAAGTTTTTTTACGGTCCGTCTGATACTTAACATATTCGTGGGCTGTATCTTATACTCTATCGCGATCCCCAATTTTTTTGCGCCGGACGGATTGGGCGGGTCGCAGCAATTTAATTGGCATGCGCTTGGAGTTCCTTCGCTGTTTTTCGGACTTTGCACGTTTGCGCTATGGGTGAGGCGCTGAATGACCATGCTGGCGTTCAGATATTGTTCTTCATGTTCCCGATAGCAGGGACGAACCCTCACCTTAGCTTGAACCGCCAGTTATACGCGAAATTCTGGAACGGATGCCGCAGATCAAATTCGCGCTAGCGCGCGGATTCGCAGTCAGCGGCTTGTCTTTGGCGCCGTTACCCCGGGCGGCGCGCTCGCGGAATCGCGCTTGCCCGGGGCTATTATCGGCCGCCCTTCCAGGGCTTTCAGTTAGCGGCTTCGCCGATGAGTTTGGAATTATCCGTCGACAGTTCGAAACGCCGAACGATTACGGCGGTTTATGGGTTCGATGTGCGATATAACTTTGGGGAATCTTCCGGGAGCTTTGCCGGTGTCCGGAAAAAGTTGACAGAAGCCTTAAGGAGCTGTAGCCAGAACGGGAATGGCTAATTCGTTTTTCACACGCGGGCCGACGGTTCTGCTGTACCTGTGGGTGTCGTGCGCGATTGGGTTTTGCGGGGAGATTAATGACGCTGCCCGGACCGGTAATTTGGCCAAGGTGAAGGCATTGCTTAACGAAAATCCGACGTTGATTTCGAGCCCTGCTTTTGACGGCTGGACCCCGCTCTATGAGGCGGCAGACAACGGCTATTTTGCGATGGCCGAGCTCCTGGTGGCAAACGGCGCGGACGTCAATGGCCGGTCTCAGGGCGGCCGGTCACCGTTATACCTGGCAACAATGTATGATCACCAGGACGTTGTGAAATTATTGCTGGCGCACGGAGCCGACCCGAATGTGGCGGATGACGACGGGGTAACGCCGCTGCATTTGGCAGCATGGCACGGTTACAATGACGTGGCGAAGCTGTTGCTGGCGCATGGAGCTGACGTAAGCGCGAGGGACAAAAACGGCGAGACATCTTTAGATTGGGCGACGGAACGGGGTAATACGCGGATGAAGAAATTGTTGTTGAAGGCAGAATCCAAATGATGGGAAGTGGTTTATAGACTGGCGCGCGGCGGAGCCGCGTGCCCGGCGGACCGGGAGGTCCGCCCTACCGGGATTCGAGGCGCGAAGTGGTGCTTAATGCGATATCCAATTTGAAACTTTATCCGGGCGCGGGTGTTAGATATCCGTGACGATGACCCGCGAAAATCCGGGACTATTTAGGGCATGCTTGAATTCGACAGGATTTCGTTGCCTGGTTTCCGCATTGGCAACGGCGGCGCAGGCGGCATTCTTCATCGATTTGATTATCCGCTATTCGGAAATGTTCACGTGGATGCTGCCGCCACGCTGGCTGATTTGGTCCTGGGTGGCAGCTCTTGATATCGGAATTACATTCGGTTGTTTTGGCCTCTTTTCCGCACGGCGATGGAATGAAAGGATTCTCGGGTTGGTTCTGCTTTGTTTGCAGTTCCTGTCGCTCTTGATTTTATTTCGCACAGGAGTTTTCTTCTACGCAGCCCTCCATGACACCGGTTAAGTTCACGAACGGTTGCAGCGAAACTGAAAGTGAATGAAGAGAGGTACGAAATCGATTGTAAGGAGATTTTCCCGGCAACAAATCCGAAACGATGTTGTTCAATGAATATAAGAAGCCGGTGCAGGATTGGCCGTGCGCTGGTAGATGAACATGAATTGTGTCGAAGAGAAAGTTGTCAGTCCGCAAGGGATTCCGCTCAATGGGTCCGGCCCGGCGATTTTCACGGAGCAATCGTCCTGCTTTTCCGTCCAGGTGCCGATGGGATTTCTGAAGAATTGGAAGGACAGAAACGGCGGCGGCCAGGTGCAGGTATGGTTGTTGAGGCGCGACGGCACGATTGTTCCACAGGTGGGCAGGCCGTTTGTTTTTGCGGTGGGAATGGCGGGAGACTATGCGAGAGATTATCAATTCTATACCTTTCCTAAAGTGTCCCCGGATGAGTTGGCGAGTGTTATCGTCAACTATCACGGCAAGTTATATTGCCATGAAATCAAGAAAGTCTGAAAAAGGCCGCGCCACCGGTACTCTCCCTGTAGGGACGCCGCGTTTAGCGGCGGTGGCAGCGCCGCTTGCGAAGAACGCCCGACCCATCCGTTGACAACGGCGAACTTTGAATTACTGTCACCTATAGCATGAGTGTTGGATTTGGTTGGTTAACAGGCCGGCCCATTCAGTCAATTTCTCATGAGGAGCGTCGCATTCAGCGGCAGACGCATTCAAGAAAGTATAAGCAGGCGCAAGGGGCTCCCAAAAACGGGGATGGCACGGCGAGTGTCATTCAACAGTTGCATTGTGATATGAATGCGGAGATAGAAGAAATAGAGAGACAGCTCCATGAATTGCGCAATTACCTGGGCCCGGTAGAACTTCTCCTGGCGAACATGGAAGCGCAGATCGTGAAAAACAGAACTGAGCTTGAGCGGAAGATAGCGGCGTTGGAGTCACGGATTGAGGATCTCCTGAAACGCGCGGAATCCCGGAACGGGCAAGAGCCCGAAGTTTTGCCCAGCCCGACGCGGCGGGCGCCGGATGTCGCGCCGCCGGTAACAGATGCCTGAGTCTTAGCGAGACAAGCCGTTAGTCGGGGCAACTGTCGCTGAGGTTGTTAAGACCTTCGTGGTCTATGGCAAATCTCACGGCCGTGTGCGGACCATCGCGGGTAATTTTGATGACGAAAATGGTATCGTAGTCGGTTCCCGGCCAGGATGGAACCTTCGCGGGATTGCCGCCGTTGTCTTTAACGAGATTTTTTGCCAGGTCATCGAGCAGCACGTGCTCCCAGGCAATAAAGACAGTGGCGTTTTGATAAGGCGGTTTTTCCAATTCTCCTTCCAGACCCTTGATTTCTTTGTAACCGAATTCGGCATTGACGGGCAAATCGCAGCGAATGGCCGTTGGCTCGATGGTGGCCAGGGGACGGACGTAATAGTAGCCGCCCGGGTCCACTTTTTGTGTGGGATTGGGCGCGAAGATGAATTGCGGAGGGCCGAATTTTTTCAGGAGGACGTTGGGCAACGCAAGCGAGCGATTGAGGCCGCGACAGGTGAGCTGGCCCAGGCCGCCCGGCGGTTTTTCGCCATGCCGAATGCAAACGAGCGTTTCAACTGTCTGACCCGGTGCGTTTTGCGCATGGATGGCCACCGGAATTAGCAAAAAGAGAGCAAGAACTACGTTTTTCACGAGCGGGGAGATTAATTTTTTACAGGAGCGCCTGTCAAGGCACGCTGGCATGCAACAGAATTTTCTTTTGAAAATCAGAAACAATTATTGACTTTCGGAAACTATAACCATTACAATCGGGTGTTCCCGATCAGGAGAAAATCCAATGAAAACCTTGAAAACCTGCATTTTGTCGGCGTTGACCATCTTTAGCGCGTCGCTCACCGCAACGGCGGCATTGAGCGATGCCGTCTGGGTAAGCCTGGGCACCCAGGATGGAGCGAATGGCGCGGTCAACGCGATCGTGGAGGACAAAAAGGCCGGCGTGCTCTATGTAGGCGGAACGTTCTCCGCGGTAGGGTCGGTCGCCGCCCAGAACGTCGCTGAATGGAACGGCACAAACTGGTCGGCCCTGGGTCCGGGACTCACACCGGGGTTGCGGGCACTGGCAGTGGACGGCCTGGGCAACCTCTATGCGGCAGGTATCTTTACAAACAACGCACTGGGCATCACTAACGTTGCGAAATGGAATGGGAGCGCCTGGTCCGCATTGGGACCAGGAATCAACGGAACTCCTTTTGCAATCGCCGCGGATAGTTCGGGCAACGTTTACGTCGGCGGCTTTGTCACCAATACGAGCGTTGGGGCAATTAATATCGCGAAATGGAACGGCAGCGCCTGGTCGGCCATGGGGTCGGGCATGAATGCCAATGTTAACGCGCTCGTCGTGGATAATTTTGGCAACCTTTACGCCGGAGGAGCGTTTACGGTGGTAAATGGTTCGCCGGCGACATATGTGGCCGAATGGAACGGGAGCAGTTGGACCGGAATCGGCTCCGGGATGAATTCCGGGGTGAATTCGCTGGTCGTGGATTCGGCAAATAATGTTTACGCCTCGGGAGCGTTTACTACCGCGGGGGCGTACACCGTCAACCGGGTTGCGGAGTGGAACGGGAGCAGTTGGTCACCCCTGGGCTCTGGAGTCAACAACCTCGCGCAAGGGCTGGCGTTTGACAACAGCGGAAACCTTTATGTTTGCGGCGGCTTTACAACGGCGGGAGGCAATTCAGCCAACCACGTCGCCGAATGGAATGGCGCCACATGGTCGCCATTGGGCCCGGGGTTCACGGTCAGCCCACAAACCACAGTTGGAGTTGATGCCCATGGCGCCGTATTCGTCGGAGGCGGATTTACCGCGTCACCTGCTCCGGGGGGCCAATGCCTTGCCAAATGGATCAACAATACATGGACGAACATCGGTTCAGGATTGGCGTGTTCGCCATTTGCTTACGCCGTCGCGCTTGATCCTTCCGGAAATCTATATGCCGGTGGCCCGTTCCTTTCGGCCGGGGGCATCAGCGCCAGCAATGTCGCCAAATGGAATGGCGCCAATTGGTCCGCGCTTGGCGCCGGCGTTGCCGGCGAGGCCAGCAGCATCACTGCGGACAAATCTGGAAATATCTACGTGGGCGGCTCACTCACATCGGCTGGTGGTAACTCCGTGAACATGGTCGCCAAATGGAACGGTACCAATTGGTCGGCCCTCGGTTCTGGAATCAGTAGCGGCAATTTCATCAACAGGCTGGTCTCAGACGGCGGGAGTAATGTATACGTCGCGGGAGCATTCACAGCGGCTGGCGGCGTATCAGCGAACGGTATCGCCAAATGGAACGGGGCGAGTTGGTCGGCCATGGGATCAGGACTGAGTGGAGGCAGCGATGAGGGGGAAGCTGTAGCAGTGGATTCCGCGGGCAACGTCTATGTGGGTGGCAGCTTCACGTCCGCAGGCGGAGTCTCCGCCAATTCGATCGCAAAATGGAATGGAACCAGTTGGTCCGCGTTAGGCTCCGGGATTTCGGGAGGATCAGCGTCGGTTTATTCCCTGGCGATAGGCCCCGGAAATGTCCTTTACGCTGGCGGCTCGTTTACGTCGGCAGGCGGCAATGCAGCCTCAGACATTGCCGAGTGGAATGGGAGCGGTTGGTCCGCCCTGGGTTCTGGTGTGTTGGCAGGTTCCGGCGGGATTAGTGGTGTCTATTCGTTGGCCCTGGATCCGGCGGGCAACCTTTACGCAGGGGGAACGATCACTAATGCGGGCGGCAATTACGCCATTGGAATTGCTCAATGGAATGGCAGTCAGTGGTCGCCTGTAGGCTCCGGTTTGGGTCCGACGATTTTTGTCAACGGTTTGGTTTCCGACGGCCTGGGACGCCTTTATGCCAGTGGAGCGTTTACCGTTGCCGGGGCGAATGTCTCAGCGTACGTCGTGCAGGCTAATGTTCTGACGATGATTTCCAAGGCTCGACGCAGTGCGTCGGGTGGTTTCACCTTTAACCTGTTGACCACACCCAACAGCACAAACCGAATCTTAACGGCCACTAACATCGCATCAGCGGCCTGGCAGGCAATTTACACAAATGTTGCCCCCGCGAACGGCGCATTGCAATTTACCGATAATGCGGCTCCGCTGTATCCAGTCCGCTTTTACCGTTCTTCATCGCCTTAACCTTACTGCAGGGGAAATTCTTTGACGATTGCGCCTTTGGCATCCGTTTGCCAGGCCCTTTTGAGCTGCCAGGATGCGCCGTCCGAGGCGCGCCAAATCGTGTAGTGATAGATGTGCGGATCGCCGGTTTTTGGAATGTCGAAGACGAAGCTGAATGGATAGACATAACGGACCATCACATGGTCACCGGCGACGCTATCTTTTTTTTCCCAACCTGGAAGTTTGCCCTGGCGTTCGAGGCTCTTCAGGAATTTCGCGGCAGACTTCTTTTCCAACTCCAGGCCCGGATCGACAGAGGAACCGCTGCTGACACGCTTGAGGTAAAGCGTTTGCTCGGGAAAGTCCAGCGTGACCAAATGGCGGGCCAAAAAGCGAAGTCCCACGCCATTAATTTTAATATGAGTGTCGCCAGAGGATAGAAGTTTTGGGTCAACGCGGCGCAGATCAACTTCCGGATACATTTGGCCGGCGAGTATGGCATTCGGCGAATGCACTTCGCCTTTGCGGATGGACACCGCCTGGTTTGTCCATTGGTCGAAAGGTTTTGGTTCCAGCCAGCCGTACTGATTATAGCCGGTATCGATGAGCGACCCAGGACCGGGGGCCCCGGCAAGATTATCGTTGATGGCCACACAGCCGTCGCCAACGTCAACGAGCGGCAGGGGCGCGCCCCAACGGTCTTTGTCTTCGTGGTCGTAGTCCAGGAACCGGATTTTGCGCGCCACGAAATCAAGTTGAATACAATAATTTTGGAGAACGTCCATGCCCAGAATGCCGAGAACCGGCCGCCCAACTTCGTCGGAAATCTGTTTGCAGTCATGAGTCACCACATAAGGGCCAATCTTCATCAGCGGCGTCCCGTTCAGGAAAAGCTTTGGGGTGAGGAAGATGTTTATTTGGGACTTTACCCCGAAAGCCCAAAGGGTGTCCGTCTTGATTCGGTTTCCCAATTTCGACTCGAAAGATGTGTCAAGGCACGTCGTGGGACAGCCGGTATCCACCACAACTGGAAAATTTTCGCCGCCGGCCAAATGGATATCAAGGACGACCCACCCTCCGAAGCCGGCGTCTACATTCATGGGAACGTCCGGCGGCCGATCCGCGGCCGAAAGTGTTGTATACGAAGAGGAAATGGGTGCGGCTATTGAATGAAGACAGAAGAGAAACAATGAAAGAATTCCGCAAAAATATTTCATTGAGGTGAATATTCTTCGATCGCGTTTCCGCCGGGATCAGTCCGCCAGGCCCGGATGAGCTTCCATGGGCTGGAGTTGGTTGAACGAGTGACCCGATAGTGATAAAGGGAAGGATCGCCTTTTTTTCTCAGATCGTCCACGGTCACAATGTGCGGATATGAAAAGTGAAATTGAAGGGTGCTTTCCATTTGCGCCGGTTGATCCGCTTTTGACCAGCCCGGAAGGTCTCCCTGGCGGGCCAGTGCCCTGAGGTATTTAACCGCCGAAAGGGCTTCCGAGTTTGCGTTTTTGCGCATCGCCTGGTCAACGAAAGGCCCCTTACTCACACGTTTGAGATAGAGGGTCTTATGCGGGAAATCCAGAGTGACGAGATTTCGCGACAGGAAGGAAAGCCCGATTCCATTCAGTTTCAGGTGCAAGTCACCGCTTTCGAACAACTTGGACTGAAGTCCCTCGAGGTTCACATTGGTATAAAGGGCGCCGCCAAGAATGGCGTTGGGGAAGCGGACCTGGCCATCCACCGCCAAAGCATCATGGTTGGTCCATTGACGGTACAAATCCGGAACCAGCCAGCCGTCGTACGTACAACCGGCGTCGATTAATGAACCGGGCCCTTCGCCGCCCGTCAGATTTTGGCTGACAGCAAAGCAGCCATCGCCAACGTCAATGAGCGGGAATGACGTACCCCAGTCGGCGGTATCAGAGTGGTGCGCGTCGAGAAAACGTACTTTATTGGCGGTAAAATCAAATTGCACGCAATAGTGCGCCAAAATGTCCATGCCGATCATACCCAGGACCGGCCGGCCGGCGTAATTGGACAAATTTGTCAAATTATCGGTAAAAATGTACGGACCGGTCATCATGAGCGGGGTATTTTCGAGGTAGAGCGCCGGGGCTTCGTACTGGTTCATGCGGTGGGCGGTCCCGAAAACGTGCAAGGTGCCCGAATCGATACGGCGCCCCAACTCCGGCTCCAGCGACTTGTCAAAAAGCGTGCTGAAGGCGCCGGTATCCAAAACACAGGGCAAGGGCTGGCCGTCTGCCAGCCGAACTGTGACAAATACCCAATTGCCGCGCCCGGCGTCTTTGTTCATGGTCGCCTCGCCAGGGAGCTTGACGGCGGAAGTGTGCGATAGGGGGACAATAAGCGGCGAATTGGAGCGGGGCGCGGCGCAAGAGCAAAGGAACAACAAAGCCGGGACTATCGGCAAAATACGAAGATTCAAAAAC
The DNA here is from genome assembly GCA_963845665.1 of uncultured Verrucomicrobiae bacterium. GTDB lineage: Bacteria > Verrucomicrobiota > Verrucomicrobiia > Limisphaerales > UBA11358 > UBA11358. The sequence continues at coordinate 2,046,728 of CAWJTA010000002.1, read as the reverse complement.
GGTTTCACTAATTTTCCGTGTAATATATACACGAAAATTCGGCAGAAGATATGGTTTTTTGCGCAGGATCAAGTGGCCAGCTCATTTTCCTTTGAAACGAGCGGGGACGGCACTGACGCACGTCCTGGCCGACCGACAGTTCGGCACCTCCCTGTTTTCCGGGCCTACAACCCGAATTCCGCCCCGCGAAACGGAGCGTCCCAAACAATGTCCGGCAGCAGAGGTTCATTGTTGCCGCCGGTGGAAGGATTATTGGTAACGTAGTAGTCCTGGTAATAAGCAGCATGGCCGTCCAGAAAATTGATATCGCCACCTTTGTTATGCCGGCCAGCATAGCTGCGCTGGCGACCGGCGGGATTGATGGAATTATCCTGGGGATTGGCGTTCACCACCTCCGTGATGGGATCGAAAACGATGTCAAACATACCTACAGTGGCGGACGGCTGACGGAAAGCAGTCATCTTTGGCATAGCTGGCCAAATCGGAAAATTTTGGGAATTGTCGTCGTTCGGATCGTTCCTCTTTAAATCAATGTTCATCGCATAGCTGAAAAACCCGGTCCCGCCAGCTAAACCGTTCGGTGATTCGCCAGCAACCTGCAAAACGCTCTGCACTGTTGAAGGCGCCATTATGGCGCTGGGGCATTCCCAAATTTTTCCCTTGCCGCCGGGGAATGGCATCAGTTGCATCACTCTACCGTTCGAGGAGACGCCCTTGCCGCCGGTCAGGCTATTGACATAATTTCCCAACGGTTGCTCGCCCAAGTTCGGGGGAAGGACAGTGAACCAGGCATACGGATCGAATGGCGTTCCGATGTATGGGGCGGTATTAGGACCGCAATATTGTCCTGAATCAGCGGTGCCGCGAACATTATCCATTCCGTCTTCCGGGGTGGCGGTATTGTTGTCCCCACCGTAAACCTGCATTGCCGTTCCCCATTGTTTCAAATTGGAAAGACAATTGGCACGCTTGGCGCGTTGCTGGGCGGCATTCAGCACGGGAAGAAGAATCGAGGCAAGAATTGCAATAATGGCGATGACCACGAGCAATTCGATCAGTGTGAAAGCAGATCGCCGTTTGTTTCCAGTGTGTTTCTCCATCTCGTCAAACCGGTTATCGCATCTTCAAAAATGATAGTAAAGTACAAAATAGTTTGCGGCTTTCAGAGAAAGCCGCAAACGTTTTTTTTCGCAAGGCACAAATTCATGCCCGCAATTTTGCAAAGACCTCAAACCGCCATTCATGCAATTTTACGGACTGGTAATATAATAGAACTTCGCGTTCGCCCGCACGGGGTCGATGAATGCGCCGTTCGTGGGGTAATAGTTCAGTCCATACGCGGCCTGCGTCCATGGGCCGAGAATATTGCTGGCGCTATAAACGCTGTAGGTTGAACCGAGCTGGGGAACCCAACTGATGGTTGAACCCGACTTCGTCACCGCCGCAGAGAGCGTGGGAGCCGGGGGCGGGTTGACCACATAGTCAGCGAGACGAGAAGGCAAAATCTCTGGGCCAGGGGTGGGAAGTCCATAGATTTGATAGACGCCGGTCAACTGATAACAATTTGTCGGAATCGTCAGGCCGTCGAACGGATTGAGAACCACCGGGGAGCCATTATTGGGGTAATCGTAGCCAAATTGATAGACTTCCAGCGTGTTGGTATTGACGGGAAGGGCCGGATTCATGCCCAGTCCCGTAGCGGGATTCGTGGGATTATACGGGCTGCCCACTGTCATGTAGAATGAATTGGCATGGTTGGCGAGAAATATGCCATTGTAATTGTAACCCCCGCCCTGCGTAACCGGAGCACCCAGCTGAGAACCATAAAAATAGCAATTGGTAAAGGTAATCAACGTCTCATTGGCCGCAACAGCGGTGCTGCCCAGCATGTTGGTAGCCAATTGGCTGAATTTGGCGTTTGAAAGCACCGGCTTGAGCGAAAAGGCAGGCGCGTTGGTCGGTATTATGGCAGAAGCCGAGGAGGCCGCGACCTCCAATTCGGTATTATACACCTCGACCGGACCGCTGACGACCACATAGGTGCCGATGGGGGGCTGATTCGTGTCGCCCTCGGCGACTCCGTAAACTTCAGCTCCATAACCGTTCGTGTCCTGAATGAAGAATTCGGCATACGAATTCCCGAGGCCGCCTTCGTTCGACTGACCCGGTATCGGAGTGCCGTATGTCGTCACATAGCCTCCCACGGTTATTGGAGTGCCGTGCGAACCGCCCTGGTTAAGATAATAGGTGGTATTATGAAGCAGCGTTTGTCCCGGTGTATTTAAAAAGCTGGCGTACAACTGGTTCAGCTGCTGGAGGGTAACAGTTGTCGGAGCGACCTCCGTAATGGTATTGGTGGGACCGAAGGCGAGGCTTCCTCCATCAACGGTGTTTGAAGCGACGACGTAATAACTGCCCTGCTCCAGGTAATCAGGCAAATACAAGTTGATGTAGTCGTTATTTGACCCAACCAACGGTGAATAGGTTGTCGGCAGATTTGTCGGCGCAAAATACCATTGGTAATATATGGGGCCGGTGCCCTTAGCAGGGTTGTAGAGATTGACGTAGGCGAAGACGTTGGTGGTTACATTGGTCGGCGTTTCGGATGGGAAAAATATAGGGGTAAAAGTGGTAATGACCACTTCTGTTGCATTCGAGCTGGTGGCGGTGTTGCCATAGGCGTCGGTGGCCTGGCAATAATAAGTGTCCGTGAGCGAAAGGTTGCTCACGATGAGTGTATCGTTGGTGGAACCGGTAAAGCTGTCTCCGTTGGCAAAAGTCCTGCCATCGCTCAGTTTGCCGTAATTTTGGGAATACCACTGATAGTTCAAGTCGACGCCGGATGCCACCGCATAAAATGTCGCATTATTGCCCGAGTAGTTCGTCTCGGTGTTGTTCGTCTCGGCGGCCAACGGCTGAACGCCAAATACTGGAAGGCTGGTGGTAAACACATCAGCAAACTCGGTGCCTGCAATGACATTGCTAATTCCTTCATTTCCCGAGCTGGAATCGGGCATAAACGCGATCTGCCCGACGACTATATTCTCCTCGGCCTGGATTTGGCTCGTGTCGGTGGCATAGACATAATTTCCAACGGCGTTGGTATCGGTATATGAATCATATTCATCACCGTTATAGAAATTCTCGTAATCCTTCATGGACGGATTTATCCAAAGCGCCGCACCCCCGGCATAAGCCGGTGCTCCATTGTTACCGAATTCTATCACGACGGTGTACCAGATATCCGTGGCCAGGTCCTCCGGATAATTAATCGGAGGGAAGTTGGCATCGGCTCCGTTAAATTCTGTGTCATAATTGGCAATGCCGAGGCGATACGTTCCCGGCACGGACCTTCCCAATGTGTCGATGAAAACGTGGCAGGCACTTTCGGCATTAGTGGTTCCGGAAGGAGCACCATTCCGGAATTCGCAGAAGAAATCGTCATCGCCATCCTCAACGGGCAACTGCGTCACCATGATCTTAAAACTGGCATAGGTGATATTCTGGTTGTCGGTATTGATCCAGCCATTCGTAGGGCCAGTCATTGTATTGGTTGGCGCGGCAATGGAGTCCAGGTGGTTTGAATATAAAAGCAAAACATTATTCGTCACGAGGGCATCCAGAGCCGGCGTTGAGGGAAAATAGCAATACCACTGGCCCTGGCCCTCAATACTCCCATTTGCATAAGGGTAGTTCGATGAGTCCTCAAATAAAACGTAAGCGCGCGCGGTGAATGACAATATCAGGAGGCAAAACAACGGCAGGATTCTTTTGATTGTTTTCATAAGTTTTCTATTCGCTAGTGAAATTGATTAATTCCCGGACCAACTTTCGTAAGCGGCTTGAAAGTAACAGAATACTTCCGCCTGTCTCGTGACAATTTGGAAACATTATCGTTGCGAAATGTGTCGATGTTCTTAGCCTGACAGCGAATGCGTTTGGCCGGGCAGATACCGTGCCTGCCGTTAAATAGTTCGCAGCCAATCTATTGCGCGCTGCGAACCTAAACGGCCAACGACCATGAATTCCCGCATCGTCTGAAGGCCTGCTCATTTCACAAGATGGGTTCCAACAAAAAGACAACGCCGTTCTCTCACAATATTTCGATTTTGAAAAGACCTTTTGTGATTTTTTCGTAAAAAGTTATTCACATTCCGCTTTAGATTGCAGGTGCCTGCATAAATTGCTGTGGAAATTTTTTCGCGCTGGATAAATTTCGACTGTCACAGCAAATACGACTTGCACTTTTCCCATGTTTTCGCGCAGCAATCCAATATAGCGAAGTCAAAAGCAATCTGAATACCAAGGTTTTGGCAGCGGTTAATTCAAAAGGGAAAGGTTCGTCGAAAATCTCCATGAACCGTCATTCGGATGGTGCACGCGAATCGTTCCGCCCGCTTTACGGGCGGTGACGGCGCAGCGCGCGGTCCCTACCACCTTCGGGTTTCGGACTTGATGCGCGATTCGAGAAGCGTTGAATCGCGCCATGAACTGGCGGGAACGCCGTGTGTGGACGCGCGGCCTATAGTTGGCGAACCGATTGTTGCGCGGCGTGTCCGCTGACACGGCGTTCTTCGCGGTTCAAATGCGTGCTTAAAAAGCAAAAGGGGCGGCTGTTTCCAGCCGCCCCAGTTGTGTGTTGATTGTTTTCTGCTCAGTGGCCGAACCGGAAGAACATTATGTTGGTGCTTATATTGTTAGTATAAGGCGGTGATGCAGGCGAAACGTCCGTGAAGGGTCCGAGAATATTCGTAGCGGACTGAATACCAATGGTTGGGTCAGACCAATTGACAACCACGTTGTTTCCTGCCGGCTGAACGTGCAATGACGGGAATACGGAATCAAACGTCGTTCCCACTTTGAGATGGCTGATATTGACGGCGCCGGCGTTCAGCCCGGACTCGCGAAGTTCAAAGTCGGATATATTGTATACGATCGTACCGGTATCCGGGGGGGCCACTGTGCTGGGGGACGCGGAGTCGGTGGGATTGATCCAAAGCGTCGACTGCCCCGTCGCCAGGTTTAATGCAGTAACAACGACATAATTGGTGCCTGGCGCCAGGTCAATGGGCACCATGCTCGTCGTACCGTCGGCGGCCGTCGCTCCAACATCGTCTGCTATGCCGAGACGGAAATCACCCGCGGTTTCAACACCATTGGTTCCCAGAACGAGCAAGTCCTCGACGTCGGAAGTAATGCCGGAACCGTCGTTGAACGCCGTTATGTACGTGCCATTTGCCTGCGGAGGAGTGTTCTGACTCAGATTCAGGACAAAGCTATAATATAACGTAGCTGCTTTGGTTGCATTGGTGGAATAAGGCGCTCCCAGCAGCGATGTCTCGACGTTTTCTGTATTGTTGAACGTATCCACGTTGACCGCGCCTCCGGAGGCACTGCTGCTCACCTGCATTTGATGTTGGAATCCGCTCAGATGCTGCCAGAACCCGCTAGAAACGCTATCCAGCGGGCCGCTGTTGTCATAATTAAAGTAATCAATGGCAATGATATTCGTATTGGGACGAACCATGAACGGTATGGAGACCGTCGTATTCTTGGGCTCGTGCGAATCGTTGTCATTGACAGTGACATTAATAACGGCCACACCGAGTTGATTGCTCGCGGGAGTAATGGTCACGACGGGATTGGTTGGGTTCAGGGCATTATTGACAACCACATTCGGGGAAGGCACCACGGTATTGTTTCCGGAGCTGGTTGAATAGGTGAACTGGCTGACGGAATCGGTCGGGCTGCTTACCATAAACGGCACCGAGAGCGAGGTATTGGCCAACGTATTCGTTGCCGGCAGGCCTGCGATGCCGGGTGAGGGATACAACGTATTTAATGTCAGCAAGAACCAGGCGGATGCGGAATCACCCTTGATATCGGTCACAGTCACCAATATCGGAGCGGCGGCGGAATTCGGAGCAATGGGATTCGGTGTGACAACCATGGTGCAGCCGCCGCCGGCGCTGGGCGTGAAAGCAAACGACGGATCCACCGTGGAGGGATTAAGCGATTGCGCTGAATATGTAAATTGATTCGCGGGAGCGTCCCCAGTCACGGTGAATGTAACTGTAACGGGAACGTTATCGAGTGTGGTGATGTTTGTGGCGATTTCGAGCGTGGCCGCATTCGTAAGGGCGCTGATAACCGGTGGTATGTTGTTGTTCGTAATCGCATCACCGTAGAGGCCAACCAAATCATAAGTCATTGTGCCCCCGTCGCCGTTAAATCCGTAGGCTTCGCCGACGCCTTGATAATCGTTCGTCTGCTGAATTCCGTACGAGCCTGTGCTTTGGTATTCCAGAACGATTCGCACGCCAAAATATGGGTTGTTGTCCACGCCCGGGAAGCCTGTAAAATCGAAATAGGTTGAGAGGGAAGACGGGTAATTATCATATGGCAGATTGTCACCATAATCTTCAAGCGGGTAGCTTTCCCAACCGGCGGCGCCGGAACCGGATATGCCATTGAAGGAGGTGGCGGCGGGATAGTCAATCCAGGCCGTGCCGTTGGTAGTATATTGCACGCGCGTAAATTCGCTGGCAGTCTGAGTCGCGCGGGCATCGTAGTTAAACTTGATATTTTTGGCACCGACAGTACTGACGTTGAACTGGATTCCCGACATTTTATTGCTGTTGGCAATACTGTTGGTGAGATTGCTCGTGAGAGGAAGGGTCCCCAAACCTATACCCCACGAATAACCAATTTGAGGAATTGGCATTCCAAAAAGGTATATACCCGCGCCGCCGGAAGGATCCGCGCTGGTGGTCGCCAAAAATGGAGAAGTCCCCGGAACATTAACGGTCCCAACCGCCTGAGCAGTGCCAACTCCCAACCAGGGCACCGGGCTCGAAAGGCAAGTGGGGTTGGTTGTGACATCGATCATGTTGCTCCCCCCGAAAGTCCAGAAGGCCAGAACTGACGTGGCGGTGTTGATGCCGAGAATTGAGGCGCCCGAACTTGTCTGGGTGCCATATGGGCTGGTGACGACTACAACGAAATTCGTCAAATCGCCAGATTGCAGGTTGCCAATAGTCAACAAGGCGGTCTGCGAACCGGAGATGACTGCCTGATCACTAAAATCGTGCCCATCGGTCACTGGCGCAACCAGGACGCCCGCCGGGGTTGCGAAATACCATTGGTAAGTCAATGGCGTTGAACCGACAGCCGTGACAGAAAATTGCACCTGGCCATCCAATAATCCAAAAGAGTTGGCAGGTTCAATCTCAATGCTTGGGTCGTTGACGGTCAAAGTAGCCACCGCGCTGGTAGCCGAGCCGGCGGCATTGGCAAGGACCGCGAAATACCCTCCGTCATTGGCTCCCAATGCGTCATTTATCGTCAACGTTAAATTCGTTGCACCGACGATGGGGTTGGTAACTGAATTGGCGACAAAATACCAGGAAACGCTCGCCGAACTGCCGGAGGCGGTGACGGAAAAACCGGGTGACTGGCCCGCATTGACATTTTGGGTCAACGGGGTAATGGCCAGGTTGGTTGGCGCGATGACTCCCAGGATAGAGAACAAGCCACCATCAATCACGAAGTCATTCGTACCGAGAACATTGGTGGCGGAGGCAAGGGCGCTGGGCAAAGGATCATAGATATACCATGTGCCCGCAGTGCCGGTAGCGCCCCAGGCAACAATACGGAAGTAATTGGTAACAGTGGTCGGAACATTTTGCAGGAATTGGTTTGTAGAAAGAATGTTGGTCCAAACGGTGGAGGTGGTCCCGCTGGCAACGGTAAAGGATGCGATATCCTTATAATTGACGCCGTCTGTTGAGTATTGCATCGCGTTGGTGTGAGGGCCAGTGCTGGAAACGTGCAGGAAAATAAAATTGGTAAAGAAGGAAACGGTATAATTCGTTGCCGCCTGGACGGCCCAGGTGACGTAATTGCTGCCGGCGATGGAATTGGCTTCGGTGTCGGGGGTGCCGAGCGTGGCGTTGGTCCACTCATTGCCGCCGTAGGCGTCGGCAGTCATCGGCGTGCCAATACCCGCACCCTTGGCGATCGGATAGACGATGACGTTGGGATTGGCCGTATTGTTCGTATAGAGAGCAGGAGGTGCTCCGCCGCCATTGACCAATGGTCCATCAAACCACGTCGCGAGGCTTGTCGCGGGCGGGATGGGATTGACCGCGCCATTAATCACGAAGTCATTGGTGCCGAGCACATTGGTAGCGGACGAAAGGGAAGCCGGCAGAGGATCATAGATATACCATGTACCCGCAGTTCCGGTAGCTCCCCAGGCAACAATACGGAAGTAATTGGTCACACTGGAGGGAACATTTTGCAGGATCTGGTTTGTGGCAAGAATGTTCGTCCAAACAGTGGAGGTGGTCCCGCTGGCGACGGTAAAGGACGCAATATCCGAGTAATTGACGCCATCGGTTGAATATTGCATCTCGTTGGTGTGAGGCCCGGTGCTGGAAACATGAACGAAGATAAAATTAGTGGAGAAGGAAAGCGTATAGCCCGGTACTGCCTGGACGGCCCAGCTAACATAATTGCTGCCGGCGATGGAATTGGCTTCGGTGTCGGCAGTGCCCAGCGTGGCATTGGTCCAGTCATTGCCGCCATAGGCATCACCAGTCATCACCCCGCCAACGCCCGCGCCCTTGGTGATGGGATAGACGATGACATTGGCGTTGGCGGTATTGTTCGTAAAGGGAGCGGGCGAGGCACCGCCGCCATTGACTAGAGGTCCGCAAAACCATGATGCGATACTTTGCTGGGCGGAAGCTTTGTTGATGGTAAAACACACAGCTGCCGACACGGCAACTGTAAGAAAGATTTTCGATAAACAGTTCATAAGGTTCAGTTCACTCGGGTTTGCACTATATCATGATTAAAGTTAAGGCGTGTTACATCACGGTTACGAATTTCAATTTGGCGTCGTGATTGAGGGGTACCAATGAATGCTGTGATATTGCGCCCACTCGTTTGTCGCGTTGTCCGCCACGTTTTGTGTTTCCCAAAATTCGTTTGTGTGCGCTGAAATTGAACTGCCATCACACATGGTAAACTCCCCAAGGGTGCCATGCATGTGGCGGGAAATGGCGTAGAAGCCGGTCGTACACGATTCCGCCGGACCGATGCTCGATTCCGGATTACCCACGCTCGAACTTCCACTTGATGCATTCGGATCCACTTCGGCGGCAAACACCGTTGCGGAGGGGAATTTCAATTTGCTCATTCTGGTCTGTTGAACTCCGGTGGGCACGCCGCTCGGCGTGTAACGCGTGCCCCAATTGACACAAAGCCGAGAGTTTTCTCCGTACATGAAGAACGCCATTTTGACGGTGGGCGGATTTCCATAACCAAGGCTCTTGAGCGGCGCAGGACAACTGGGACAGGCAAAGATGGTGTGAGAGCTGGGCAAAGGCGGATTCGCCGGATAGCCGTTCAGACCGTAAAGATTATTCATAGAAGGCTGGTTCATATTGGGAGGCAGAGTGTTATACCATGCCATAGTATAATTCGGCGTACCGCCTCCCGAACCTGTGTAATTAATCGGCTCCAGGGTGTTGCCCTCTTCAGGCACAAAGTCATTGTTGTCGCTGGAGTACATGCTGAATCCCAAACCCCATTGCCGCAAATTGCCCAGGCACTGTATGGACTGCGCCTTCTCCTTGGCCATGGACAATACCGGCAGGAGAATTGCCGCCAAAATCGCAATGATTGCGATCACCACGAGCAATTCTATTAATGTAAACGCTTCTTCGTATCGAGACTTCTTCATGGCCATTTTTAGATTTTTTAAACTTCAAAGCCTATCTGAAAGAACGTCTTTTGCCATGTGACATTATTGAAACAACCAGGAGGGACGCCATTCCTGCAGCCAAGCCATTCGCGTTCAAAGGTGTGCGCCTCACGATCGCGAATTCAAACAGTCGTCCGCCTCTAATCCCAGGATTGACGGGATTGTTGTTCATTTTGTGGGAAAGGGTTCCAACAAATGACAATAATGTTCTCTCACAGTTCCACCCTCATGCAAAGCTTTTTTTGACACTTTGGTAAAAAGTTATTCACAATGAGAGTCACCGCCGATTTTAAAGTTCCACAGAAACCCATTGCGGAAATTTGCTCTCGCTGACCAAATTCCGACCGCAAAAGGAAATCAGATTTCCAGGTTTCGCCTGCCGCTTCTGTAACGCTATTGTAACAGTCACAGCTTGCATTTTTTTGTTGACTAAAGTCCTTAGATTGTGTAAAACGATGGCAGCAGATTTACAGGACTTTGCGGAAAGCCGGAACTATTAGTCCGGCAAAGGGAGGGAGCAAGAAAAATATTGCAACGTAACCGATCAGATTATTAATCATCTATGAACACAAAAGGAGTAACTAAAATTCTACTGGGGACAGCCATGGCATCGGCGCTTGGCATGTCCACTTCAAGCGCTCGGGCCTCAGACGCCGCACAAATCTTTGCCCAGTCATCCGGCACCGCGGCGACCTATGACAACGCTTCCGGGGCATATCCGGTCGTTACAGCGATTTTGTCCATGCCTGGCGTGACGATTAACGGCTATTCTTACTCGCAATACAGCGGCACGTATTTGACGGCGGATTCCAGTGGCGAGATGGAGATTTACGGTTTCAATTCGGGTATTTACGCGCCAACAGTGGGCGACGCCTTGAACGTTACAGGCGTATATAAACCATTCGACGGGATTCCAGAGGTTACGACCAATAGTACCTACACAGGCAGTGTTACCGTGGAATCAACAGGCAACGCGGCGCCGGCGGGCATCGGAACGTTAACCTCGCCCATCACGACCACAATTCCGACGATTAACACGGGAGCGACCCCGGTCCAAGGCATCGCCGCCCAAATCCTGCAACTGGATAATGTCACAATCACCGGTCAGACCGCGGGCGAAACTTTTGGCACCGGCGATCTGAGCTTAACGGTTACCGATGGCGCTCACAGTATGACACTATTCTACTATCCCCATGATTTTTCGATAGCCAACCAAAACCTGTTCGGTGAAACGATCCCCACAGGGACTGTTGATATTGAAGGGTTGGTTGACTATTTCAGTCCCAGCGACGAATTTATCCCCCTCCAAATCACCTCGGTTCCCGAACCAGCCACGTTGTCGTTGTGCGGACTTGGCGGTTTGATGTTGTTCAAATTAGTGCGGCGGCGCAGCGTATAAGGCGGGCAGGAAGACACTTTGAATTAAACCAAAGCGGCAGTCGCGTGACTGCCGCTTTTTTGTCGCGACGCGATGGCAGGAATAACGGTCTACTTTAACGCTTCGATGTCGTTCAAATCGCTTTGAGGGAAGCCTTTCCCGTCACGTTCAGCAAAAATCTCGTAAATCGTTTCCAGCATCATTGCCGGATTACACTGGCATTTTAAAAGACGCCGGTTTGCTCCCTCCAACAATGGCTCGTCCTGGGCTTCGATGATCGAATTAGTCGAAAAAATCACGATGGGCACGGTTTTCAACCGGGGGCTCGACCTGACGAATTTGAGCACCTCGACCCCGTCGAATTTGGGAAGGACCAGGTCCAACAGGACCAGATCAGGCATGATATTATGGAGCAGCCGAAGCCCTTCCAACCCATCCCTCGCGACTTGCACGTGATATCCAGCCCTTTCCAGGACCCTCTGATATGCCAACCGTTCGACTTCGCTGTCCTCCACAAAAAGAATCAATTTGGCGTTGCCTGGCATATTTTTAAAGTATCGTTAATTGTTAAACTATAATGACTTACAAATCATTATTTACGAGTTCCGACTGAGAAGCTTTTCAACAACTTCCGCGTACCCACAGTTAAAAAGCCCAAGATTTAGCAGCACCAAATATGCCAGCCGAGTTGTCGATTACGCTAATTTCCTCCCATTTTCCGTGACGTTCCCAAAATGACACAGCCAACGATGGCTACCGCGCCAATCAGCAGCAAGACAATGCCAAAGATGAGGCAAGAGGAGAAAATCGTGGAAAGAATCCGCCGGGTGCGCGGCCGGTCGTCGCGCCAGGCGCATCGGTAAAGAACCAAGAATGTAACAATGACAGGCGCAATTGCGAAAACGCCCAATTGCAGCCATGCCACCCATGGGGCGTTGAACAGCCAGGACACTGGCCGCGTTGTCAAATAAAGGATGGGCAGAGACAGGAAACAGGCGAGTCCCGCTATCAGCAGCGGCGAGGAATTCTCATTGATATCGTTTCGGCTCATAATCAGGCACCTCAAGCATGTGGTTGTTCTTCCACCCTAACTGACACCGCGACTCTGACTTTTGTATATGCCGTCCGAAATATAAGCTCCATTAATTCATTTGGCAAACGCAATTACTCCTGGCCGATGTCTTGAGTCAGCGAGACGGCGCCTAATCCCGCAAAGCGGTATGAGACGCTGGTCGCTATGAAATTGTGGCTTCGCGGGCAGCCGATATCAATTAAGACATCATCTACTCTTAAGTGGGCGGTTCGGCTCCGGGTGCCTGGGCGGGAGGCTGGCGCACAAAGAGCGGTACTGTCATTTCCAGTCGGCCATTTACCGCCAGGCCGATTTCATACTCGCCCGCGCGCGGGATTTGGAGATTGTGAATGCCCACGACGATGGCCGCGCTCGCCGAGGACGCTCCGGATGGGATCTGAATTTGGATTTGCTGGGGCGGTGGGGAGGGTTGGAGCGGTTTGCCGTCTGAATCAATGATTGAAAATCGAATTTCCTTGAGTCCTTCTTCAATTTTCCGAAAGCGCAATTTCGCGACCAGGCTGCAGCTAATGGCAATTGGAAATTGCGGGACAAAAATGATGTCGGTGACGCCGAGGATATTTAACTCGCCATTGGGACTGGGCCTTGCGGCAAAGCACAGCGTCAACATTTCCGTTGTCATGCCTGCGGTTTAAAGGAAAAACGCCTAAGGCAAAAGGAAAAAGTAAAAGGCAAGACGCCCGCTCCATCATTCCTGCAGGGATTTTTTTAACGCATGAACGTACCAATCATCGATTTTCCTTTTAATCGCGTCGCGCAATTCCCGCGTCCTGGCGATCTGTTCCCTCTGTGGGCCGTCAAATTTCGACGGATCCGGGAAACTCCAGTCCAATCGTTGTGGCTGGCCTGGAAATTTGGGACACCGTTTTGCGTTTTGCTCGTCGCAGACGGTAATCACGTAGTCAAACGCATTGCCGTTTTTGATAAAGTCATAAACCCATTTCGTTTTTTTTCTGGAAATGTCGATTCCCTGCTGGCGCATCACCTCCACGGCCAGCAGATTCAGCTTTTGCGGTTCCAATCCGGCACTGTGGGCTTCAAAGGCATCGCCGTAGAAATAGTTCATCAACGCTTCTGCCATCTGGCTTCGAGCGGCGTTTTGAAGACCGACAAATAACACGTGTTGCTTCATGCTACTCAGAGAATGGAGCCCATCAAGAGATGATCTGCACAGGCAAAGCCTGACTCCACCTTTCCTCCCCCCCTTGTCTTATTCATTTCTACACAAACGGCGCGACTTTGAACAATATTAAGTTGGTCAAGACCTGATTCTTTTTGAGTATCACCCGATCGGGCACGTCAACTGCTTAATCACAAGCCAGGAAACGAGCCCAGCCGCTTTTTTATCAGGCTTTTAAAATTCATAATGCTATTTTCCGTTGGGCCGACGATTACTTTGTCAGGCGAACGGCGGAGGCTGACGGCTGATTCCAGGCACAACCTATGGAATTACGACATCTGCGTTATTTTGTCGCCGCAGCGGAAGGGTTGAATATTCGCCGCGCGGCGGCACGACTACACCTTTCGCAGCCGCCGTTGACTCGACAAATTCGAGACCTCGAGGAGGAAATTGAGATGATTTCAGCGGGTATTGGCGTGGCCCTGGCGCCTGAATCCATGCGAGTGTTTGAATTGGTGGCAGACGTGGCCATTCGAAACATTTATCAGGAGACTCCTCATTTGACCTTTCATTTGGCGCGGCGACGCAATAACTTTTCCGCGGTCCTGAAACCTTTTCTCGAGATTTTTGCGGCCCACACCCAAACTGACACCGCGACAAAATGAAAGAACAGAAAATTGTCCTTCTGTTTTGCATCGTGGCGGCGGTCCACGTGTTTATTTTTTCCGCGGGATTTCCATTTTTCAATAATGTGGATGAACCGTCCCACTTCGACCTTGTCCTGAAATACTCCCATGGCCATGTACCTGGTGGGGCCGAACCGTATTCGCGGGATTCGTCCGCGTATCTTGCCCTTTTCAGCTCGTGCGCCTTTATGGGAAGGCCTGAGGATTTTCCCGATCATCAAATGCCACCGCCGCTCTGGACCGAGCCCGCCAAAAAAATGTGGCAGGACCTCGCCATGGAGAGCGCCGGTTACCAAACGCATTTAAATTATGAACTTTCTCAAACACCGCTTTACTATGTGGCGGCCGGTTGCTGGTGGCATATCGGGCAGTGGTTCGGTCTTGGAACGGGCCGTTTGCTCTATTGGTTGCGGTTTTTAAACATTGTTTTGGTTGCCGGCCTCGTTTGGCTGGTTTACGTCGCGGCACGCCTGATTTTTCCGGAAGATCTTTTTCCGCGGCTGGCGCCTTCCATTCTGCTTGCGATGATGCCACAGACGGCGTTTTATTCCGTTGGAAATGACATCTTATCGGCGGTGTGTTTTGGCCTGACGTTTCTTTGCCTTCTCAGATGGATTTCATCTGAACATCCGCCCGTTTGGCTGGGAGCGGCGACCGGATTGGCCTTCGCCGCAACGGGCCTGGCCAAGGCAACCAATCTCCCGTTTCTCGCCGTTGCCGCCGCCGCCGTGTTAATCAAGACAATCCGTGGCGGCGCCCCATCGATGCGGCCGGCGCTGGCTTTTGCGGCTACAGCCTTGCCGCCGCTGAGTGCCTGGGTGACTTGGTGCAAATTAAATTACGGCGATTTTTCCGGCTCAAGCTTAAAAATGAAAATGCCGGGTTTCGGCTGGACGATTAAGCCTTTGAGCCAATGGTTGGATCATCCCATTTTTTCGCCAGGGGGGCTTTGGACCTATCTCACCGGCCAATTGAACACATTTTGGCAGGGAGAATTTTTATGGCAGAACGAATCAATGGCGTTACCCTTCACCGCCTTGATCTACACGATTGTTTCCCTGGCCTTGATAGCCCTCGCCGTGCCGGGGATGTTGCGCGGTCAAAACAGGCAGGACTTCCAGCGGCATGCGCTTCAGCTGAGCCTGGCCTGTTTTATAGCGGGGCTCGGGTTCTTTGCTTTTCTATCCGTTATTTATGATTTTCACGATTGCCCAAACCCATCGCGCGACCATCCGTATTTTCAAGCCGGCCGAATGATTCTTGGCGCTCTGATTCCGTTCCTGATTCTGATTGCCTGCGGCCTTAACCGCCTTCTTCGTCGTTTTAATGTCAAAACGAAATTTGTCATCCTCGGCGTCCTTGTCTTAATCATGCTCGCCTCGGAAATCGCCACGGATTGGCGTATTTTTTCCAGTCCATACAATTGGTTCCATTTGCCTTAAACCGGACAGGAGTTGCGTGTTAATGGGGCTGCAAAAGTAACGGGACAGGTTGAAAGCCTGTCCCACTGCTTTGACCACTTTGGGTCTTCTTTTCGAATTGCGAAATGTTGGAATAAATATACTTCACATTCCGCAATTGCCAACTTGCGCTAATTAACGTGCGTGAGCCGACTGCATTGCAGTGTTCGAGCCGCTAAAAAACGCGCCGGCACCCAGGCACAAGAATCCGACGAGCGTGAGTGTCATAGGCACAAGGCCGATGACGGCCAGGATTCCCAGCACAGTCACCGACAATCCCATAAACACGCTGCCGCTTCCGGTCTCCGCTGCTCCCTCAGATCTTGAATCCAGCGGACTGCTCAATAGCCAACCCAACCGGGCAAGGCCTCCCCCGCTCAACAACAGCGCGGCGCCATAAACCAGCACCGCCACGGCCAGCAACACAGGGGCCGTATGGAAAAAGGACAGGATGCCCAGCACGATTCCCGCGACGCCTGCGAAAAAGGCCGCGCTCATGCCGCTTCCTATTCCTGAACTAATACCCTGGGCATTTAACGTACTTACCGCCGCTCTTGCCAGCATGCTGTCTGCTAGAAAGACGGCGCCGATCACTATTGCAGCCACTGACGCTACAATGTTGGTAAAGATCCCCGCCAATCCCAGAATGGCCAGCACGATCGTACCGAGCGCGCCAATGCCTTCCGTGACTGAACCGCCCGTGAGCGTTTCAGGCATAAACCTATGGAGGGGGTGTGTTTGTTCACTTGCATTCATGTTTTTCTCCTTTCTTTTTTGGCGCGGAGCAAGTGCCTCCGCCGCCACTTTTTATCTCCTTTAAATTTGACACCCAAACCGACAAAAACGTTTAAAAGGCCGAGTTTCCGGAATCATTATTATTCGCGCATACCGGTGGCGGCCTGCTCGGAAAGAGAAGACGCGGAAGCGAACTGAAATCCTTAGAGCTTAAATCAAGCCAGGCCTGACTTGCCGAGAGGGCGTTGCATTACACGCGATTCGCAAAATCAGGATCCGGGCTCAAACCTGATATTCCAACCAGTCAACTTCAACGTCGGCTCGTTTCCCTCCGGAACATTTGCGATATAAAATCTTTCCGAATGAGGAGGAACCGACACATAATTATCGTCCCAAATGACGGGCGTAAGAGGCTGGCCCGATTTCGCGTCTGCAATCGTCATTTCAATGAAAAAAGCCAGGCTATCTCCGACATTTTTCAGGAGTACGACCGCCTCCACGCCGTGTTTGGTCCGCTTATATGAAATGGAGTATCGCACGGTTGCCTGGCGCAATTGATCCAATGCGCGGAAATCAGCATATGACTGGTTCGGCGTCACATACCAGGTGCTGTCCGCCTCGTTCAGAACATCTGTCCTGGTCGAGAGCCAATAAAAATTGTCCGCTCGTTTGATGCCACTTTCGTCCACAGTCTGAATGTCCAAAAAATACACCGACGAGTCCGGCGTCAGAGAGGACAAATCATAAATTTTTTGCGCGCCATAATGGTCGGTGGCGTTGGTTGCCGTCGCGTAAAGAATCGGTTTGGAATTCAAGTTGTATACTGTGATAGTCGTTTGGCAAAGCCCGAAACCTTTTCGCGTTTGGTTGACCAAATAGACACCGCGGTCCCCGTAGTTATAGATTACCGCAAACGGCGCCGCCCCTTTTTGCGTTCCAAAAAACGCCCCGCCCGGGACCAGATAGTAGTCGTAAAGCTGCCAGTACAGTTTCGGCCACGAGGCATTGAGCATCCATTGGATAATTCCGGTGGTCTGCGGGAGATTCGCGGCAAACGCCTCGTACATGGGGCGAATCGCTTCATAGTTCGCCGCCTGGCTTTTGAACGCAAAGTCCGCGACATCGCGCGGCATACCATAACGGTTTGTGAACGC
Organism: uncultured Verrucomicrobiae bacterium; assembly: GCA_963845665.1. Lineage (GTDB taxonomy): Bacteria > Verrucomicrobiota > Verrucomicrobiia > Limisphaerales > UBA11358 > UBA11358. The sequence goes on along the minus strand of CAWJTA010000002.1, from coordinate 2,029,330 downwards.
GTCCCAATAATGGTTCAGCTGATGGAACTGGCCCCGCGCGCAATGAAATTTCCAAATTGCGTCTATTGGCCACAAATCCCTTGCCGGAATCATCCGTTGCAGGCTTTCCAACGGGGGCGGCAACGGTCCCGGCCCCGTTTCCGTATTGTAGCCGAACGCACCGCCGTTCTTGCGGTCCAAATACCAATAATTCGGCGTTACGTAATCGTAAGGCCCGTTCATTTTCACGCCGGACGGCCCGCTCACTGCGCTCACTCCGTCGCCGCAAGTCTTGAGCGTCGGCCGTGTCGGATCAATCGCCGCCAGCAGCGCGTCATACCGCTTTTCCAGTTCCGGCCGCGGCAATTTGTCACTGCCCAGGACCCATACGAAAATGGACGGATGATTCCGCAGCCACAAAACCTGGTCGCGCAAATAATTCGTCGCCAGTTCCATATCCGCCTGAGATTTAAATCCTCCGAAATCGTCACAAGGTTTGCCCAATTGCTCGGTCCATTCCCACTGGCAACTCCATCCTGCCATGACAAGCATTCCGTATTGGTCCGCCAAATCGTAAAGGCGCTGACTGCTGCCCCAAATCCCTTCGAGGCGAATGGTATTCAGGTTCATTGCGCGCGCATATCGAATTTGTGCATCCAGGTTCGTTTCATTTTCGCGCAATAACAATTCATCTGCCCAACCGCCGCCGCGAATCAGAATTTTTTTACCATTCACAAGGTAGCCTCGATAGCCGTTGGTCGTGACGTAATCCTTCACTTCACGAATTCCGAAACGCACGACTGCCCCGTCAGTCGTTCTTCCGCCCTCGCTTGCTGTCAACGTCAGATTGTAGAGATGCGGTTCGCCCAATTCCCATGGCCACCACAAATGCGCCTGCTCAAAGTTCAGTTGCGGATTCTGATCCGGAGTCAGCTCAACCTGGCGCCTTTGGCCCGGCTGTAATTTGAAATCCTCGCTGAATTTAATGTCACCGATTTTTCCGCTGACCGTCGCCGTCGCTTCAAGCGTCGAATGGTTTTTTAAGTCAGCGCAAATGGTGAGCGCCGCACGCGCAACGGCCGGCCCAGCTTCATCGTCCTTTCGCGCATCCAATTCCGGCAGTTCACATTTCACGAAAACATTCTCCAACGCCACGTCTTTGTAATAATGCAGCCTGACCGGCCGGAACAATCCCATGCCGCGGTCCGGCGGCGACGGGTTCCAGTCTACAAATCCCATGGTGAAATCTCCCGGCTGCGGCGGGAAAACTTCCACCGCCAAAATGTTTTTCCCCGCTTTAAGCTTCCCGGCAACGTCCAGCGTGAAAGTCCGGTATGCTCCAAAAATGTCGTTTGATGCTGCAATCCGCTTCCCATTCAGCCAAATGTTGGCCCGATAATTGATGCCATCGAAAATCAAATCAGCGTCCTGTCCCGCTTGTTTTCGCGAAACGACAAACTCGTCCCGAAACCACCACGCGTTCGTGAACGGTCCGCGCGGAATTTTCGCGAAATTCGTCCCGAAAAAGATATTCGTATAGACGCCATCATTCACCAGCGCGCCCAAAACGGTTGTCGGAACGCTTGCCGCGTACCAGCCATCAGATTTGAACTCCTTTGACGAAATTGCCGTGCCATCGGGCGTGAGATCATCACCGGACATAGACGCGGCCGCCTGAATCCGCCAGCCGTGATCTAAACTTACGAAGTTGCCCGCCTGGGCCTGGGCGCGAGTGTCGGCCTGACTGAGCAATCCGCCAATGACGGCGGCAAGAATTAAAAAGCGAGAGTTCATCATCCGAGGGATGGCAAAGTAATTCCAACTCTTCAATGCGAAAAGAACAAATTGCTCACCGAAGGAATGGACAGATGGATTATTGGAGGACATGTGCTTCCCGCTCGGGCCCCAATTCATGGATCCGCTCATTCAACGGCTCGATTAATCCTTTTCCCGCAAAATCTCGGTTCCAGCAAGCATCACTGGTCCCCAGCCATGAGGATCGTTGGCCCCATGATCCCGCAATACATAATAATTCAAATCCCTTCCAATGCTTGTTCCCTGGCAGGTGCCGTGGACTTCGCCTTCGGCATTCACATTTCGAGCGACAGCGGCGAAGGCCTTGCGCGCTATTGCCATGTTTTCCGCCGGAATCCAGCCTCGGTTCACGGCCCGTGCGATACCGTAGGCAAACATGGCAGTGCAGCTGGTTTCCTCCCACAATTGCGGTTGGTCCAGGACCTGTCGCCACGCGCCGTCCGGGGCCTGGACACGTTTTAATCCGTCAATCTGTCTGCGCAAAATTTCAAGGAGCTTTGGACGCAGCGCATCCTGCGGGTCCATTGCCGATAGCGTTTCAACCAAAGCGATCGTCGCCCAACCATTACCCCGTCCCCATTTGAAGGGAGCGTGCTGTTTTTCGCCGATAAAATATCCGTGAAACCAAAGACCATCGGTATCCTGTTCCAACGCCGCCTGATGGATAATTTGTTCGGCGGCATCATCAATGAATTTTGGGTCATGACGATAAATTCCCAATCGCACCAGGAAAACACCGCCCATGTATAGATCATCCGGCCAGACTGTGCCGCCCATCACCCGCGAACGCCACAAGGTTCTGTCCGGCAAGCGGTCCTGTTTGCTCACAACCCAGTCTGCAATCCGGTCCACCACCTCCCGTTCGTCAGGCGAAACTTGATCAGGCGATCGCATCATACTTTCAATCATTTGATTTCCCATCGCCCCGCAGCTGTCGAGATTGCCCAGTGCGACGAGTCCCTTGATGCTGGAACGTCGCGCGAATTGTTTTCCGTCGTCGGCAAACTGATTTTCCATGCCGGCCAACCAGTGATAATAGCGAGCGCAAATCAGGTTGTGTTTTACCGCAAAATCGTGGCCCGCGTTATCCCCAGTCGTCTCGCTCACTCGCTCCATGCCAAAAAGCGCCACGCCCCAGGGATAGTTCCAGGCAATCCCGGCAGGCGGGCTGGCTGCCGTTGCTTCGTCCAAATTTGTGGCCGGCGGGTATTCCCCGTCCGCCAGCAAATGAATTTGATGCCTGGCAACCCGCACGAAAACCTCACGAATTTGCGCGTTTGAAAGGTCATTGGAATCCGTCGTTTGGCCTCCAGCCGGGATACAAAGGCAAAAGGCAAAAGGCAAAAGGAAAAAGGTCGAATTAAGACGGAAATGCATTAGCACATTGTAAGACTGAACGCACTCGTGACGATAGAACAAATGTTCTAGTTTGGAATGCCGGCCGCGTAATGAACGTTCTATGGAGGTTCGAGGCCCGGTTCGTTTTAGGCAGTTGGAGAAAACATCGGTTGCGCCTGGCGAAAGAATGTGATTTATTTCAGTGAGCTATAGGGATTTATGGAACAAGGAGCATTTGGAAATATTTTGGGCTTACTGCGCGCTCAATCGGGTGTCGATTTCACACATTATAAACAGGCCATTCTCAAGCGACGGATTAAACGCCGCATGACCGCACTCCATCTTGAGTCGCCTGAAGAATATGAATCTTTCTTGCGCGCCAACCCGCCGGAGATGCAGTCGCTCCTGAACGACGTACTGGTTTTTGTGGCAGGTCTTTTCCGCCTGCCGGGCGCTTTCAAATGGTTTAAAAAAAATCATGGCTCGGAACCCGCCAACGAGTCCGTCTATTTGGGCCCAAAGAACCCCGAACCGGTTTCACCAAGCGAATTGGGAACGGCCAAACACCATTCTCGACCAACCAATGGGGTGCAATCAGGTGCGCAAGCCCAAAGCACGCAACTGGAACACATTGCGGCCATTCCAAGCCTGTTTAAAGCCCTCGTGGATTCTTCAGACGACGCCATTATCATGAAGGACCTCGATGGAATTATTCGGACGTGGAACAACGGCGCTCAAAGAATCTTTGGGTATACGCCTCAGGAAATAATTGGCAGGCCTGTAACCGACTTAATGCCGCCCGAATTGCGCAAGGAAGAACCCGGAATTCTGGCGCGCATCCGCGCTGGGGAACGAGTTGACCATTACGAAACGGTCCGCGTTTGCAAGGACGGGCGTCTCGTAGACATTTCCCTCACCGTTTCACCCATTATCAACGTTGAAGGCCGGATTATCGGCGCTTCAAAAATCGCCCGTGACATTACGGAAAAAAAACGCTGGGAGATTGAATTAAAGCGCGCTCATGACGAGGCCGAACGGGCAAACCACACAAAGGACGAATTTTTGGCGGTGTTATCTCATGAATTACGCACGCCTCTGAACCCGGTCCTGCTCCTGGCCAGTGAATCCGCGGGGAACCGGGACCTTCCTCCCGGCGTCCGAAATAATTTCGATATCATCCGGCGCAACATCGAACTGGAAGCCCGCCTGATTGACGATTTGCTTGACCTGACGCGCGTCCGGACCGGGAAACTCAAAATAGAAAAGAACGATGTCGACATACGAGCTGTTCTTTCCGACACCGTCGGCATTTTCCAACGGGAAATGGAACAAAAGCAAATCACTCTCAACCAAAGCCTGGACGGTTTCGAAAGCGTCGTTTGCGGCGATGCGGTTCGGCTTGGTCAGATATTTTGGAACATTCTCAAAAACGCCATTAAATTTACCCCACGGCTGGGGACCATCACCGTCAAATCCGGCGCCGAAAACGGCCAGTATGTTGTTACCATTTCCGATACTGGCATCGGCATGACAGCGGATGAGCTGGCTACCGCCTTCGAAGCCTTTAAGCAGGGGTCGCATTCGCGAGACCCCCGCCGCTTTGGCGGCCTCGGCCTCGGCCTGGCGATCACCAGGAAATTTATCGAACTTCATTCGGGTTCCATCACAGCCTCGAGCCCAGGGCCCGATCGCGGTTGCATCTTTACCGTCCATTTTCCTCTGTCCAGTTGCAGTCGGAATTCCGGAGTCGTCGGTCTGCCTCCCCTTTCCCACCCGCCCAATGGGCACAGGTCCCGCACCAGCCGAACCCGACTGCGCCATCGCGCAAATATTCTGTTGGTCGAAGACCATGAGCCGACACGCTCCGCTCTCGCAAAAATTTTGGAACGGCGCCACCACAAAGTCGTCATCGCCTCGTCCGCCCGTGAAGCGATCGCCATCGCCGAGACGGGAAACATTGACCTGGTGATTTCGGACATCGGCCTGCCCGATGGCAATGGCTACGATTTATTTGAAAAAATTCATGACAAACTACCTGTCGTCAAAGGCATCGCCCTGAGCGGTTATGGCATGGAAGAGGACCTGGCCCGCAGCAGAAATACCGGCTTCAAAACGCACCTCACAAAACCGGTAAGAATTGAAGCCCTCGACGAAGCTCTTGAAGAGACGTTGGCGCAGTGACGCGATTAGTTCTCAATCGCATGGTCCCTGGGGAGTGATTCCCCCGACCATAGCAGCTGGGACGTCCACCGCGCTGATGGCCCGCTCCAGAATGGGTTCGCCGGCGGCAGACCCAGCGGCAGCAACGCCGCCGCGCAAAGATACAAACTGCCCGTCGAAATATACGGTTCTCCCAGAGACGGCTGATGTCCGCAAAAACCAATTTGCAGCCAGCCCTCACCGTCGAAGGTCCCCGGCGCTTCAGCCATCCTGCGCATGACCGCCGTCATAGCGCAACGCACCTGCGCCGGGCCAACTCGTTCTGGTAATTTTCCCATAAACGCTATCTGCGCCAGCGACTGCAACGCCCCAAAACGATACGTCGTTGACCGTCCCAGAGATGGGAACGTTCCATCAGGGGCAATCAGACGCTCAAGGATTTCGGCATATCGTCGCGCCCGCGCCAGTTCCATTTTATAAATCGGCTCGTATGTTGCTGGATCGGATTCCTTTAGTGCCGCCAGCGTATCCAATAACATGGGATGGATGACAAAACTGTTGTAATAATCCCAGTGAAAAGCTTCGCCGTCGCCGTAAGCGCCGTCACCTTTATACCAGCCGAGCATATGCTGGACACAATCCTCCAAACGGTCCTTAATCGTTATCTGGCCCATCCGGTGCAACGCGATTTCCACCATCGCCGCGAACATGACCCAGTTATTTGCCGTGGGCGTTTTGATCGCGCGCGAAGACTTCAGCGCCGCCACAATTTGTCCCTGCACCCGGCCCGCCAATGGTTTCCACAGAACGGATGGCGCCCGCAAAATACCCTGAGCCAAAAACGCCGCATCCACCAACGGCTGTCCTCCTCTTGTGAAATTCATAAAATCCGGCGACTTCGGATCCGTCGCCGCGTCCATGGCCGTTTGTGCCAATCCGACAAATTTTGTCTGCAACTGGATTTCCGAATCGTCCAGTCCGGTTGCCGCCAGCCAGGGAGCAACGCCGGCCAGCAATCTTCCGAAGGCCTCCAGATGCGCATATTTGCGGCGATCCCCGGGATTGGCCGCTTCGATCGGCATCCTGCTTTTCAATTGCCGTTGCGATAAATTCTCCAAAACCGGCATCGCAATCCGTCCCATCAAATTTAGCCAGTATTCTCGATCCGAACTTAGAGGTGCAGACTGAGATGAGGGCTGCGAAGCGACGTCAGCAACTGTTTGCGCCACGGCCGCGCCTGCCGCGCCCACCACGCCCAAAAGAGCGGCAGACTTAAGAAATTCGCGCCGGTTTGCCATTTAATCGTGCGCTTTTTATACAAGCCACGGTTCCGCAATCCAATTTAATTTTGCAGCGTTAGCTCCCTGGGCATGTCGAGCCCTCCAATCCGCACCAATACCGATTTGTCACGAATTTGAAGGCATCGCACCATCACGGCTTTGCCTCCTGCCTTAACCGCGCTCGAATCTCCCACGCCAAACGTCACGCTGTTGATGATCGCCAACGGACTATTAGTCGCGCCACAAATGCCCGTTAGCGTGATCTGCTTGACCCAGAAAGGTTCTGGAAATTCCGACTGGGCGGGCAGATGCGGAATAAATTTGGCGACGCGTTGTTTGGCCTCCGCAATTTGCGTGGCGGACATTTTCAGGACGGCTGCATTGCGAACGGATCGGCCGCTTGCCGAACCTGCTTGCGCGGCCAGATCACCCCATTTGTAGGCTTCGATCAAATCCAGTTTCATGAATTCGCCATTAAAACAGGCACTGGCAACGTCGGCTTGTGCCAGCATATCGCCCTGATAAGCAGCCAGTGTGAGCCAATTGATCGCGTGCGAACCAAGAGTTGCTTTAGCGTCAGTTTTCATACCGACGATTGAACGCGCATGAAACAGGAGCATTTCCCCTAATTTCTCCTGGGCATGCACATAGCCATTTTCCGCAGATTTGCCGTACCAGATTAAAGCCTGACCGGTGTCGCCCTGCAGTATGAACTGCGAGGCGAGTTCATCCTCCGCGGCAGGATTTCCCGCGTCAGCAGCAATCTTGACACTGGCAAGTTCAGAAGCGGACAGCGGCGATTGCGCCTGGCAACCAATTTGGCACGCAAAAAGGATCAAAAAAACTGCGCAGCTTTGAGCCCGCCCGAGCACTTCCCGCCCGGCCACTATTGGCAGGTTTTGTACGTTAAGTATCATTTTTTCCCATAAATCTCGTATGTTTCCAGCAGAAACACTGCCATTGTAACAGTTAAATTCATTACCTTTTTGCACGGAATGAGGACGACTCCGGAAGCCAAATTAACGACAAATAGGCCGGTTGCGAGCAGTCGCCGGCTCGTCACGCGTGAAAGGAAAGACTGCGATTTACCCGGTGAAAATACTGCGAATCACGTCTTCGATCGGCGTTTCCTGAATATCCATGTCCGTTACCGGCAAATCGTCCAGCAAGGATTTACACACCGCAATCACCCGGTCGCGTTTGACTTTCAGGGTGATGGCCGCGGAACTTTGCTCCGTCACTTCGCCGTAGCGATCCAATTGCTCCCTCGAAAACCGATCGGCGTTTTCGCATTGAATAGTAAGGAGTTTGAAGTCGGCGAAACGGTCCACGATTTCACTCAGCCGCCCGTCAAAGAAGATTTTCCCGTGATCAATGATTATGACGCGTTCGCACAGCTCCTGGATGTCAGCCATATAATGGCTTGTCAGCAGGATAGTTGTTTTGTGAGTTGCATTATGGCGTCGGATGAATTCGCGCACAGTCTTCTGCGACACCACGTCTAAACCGATGGTCGGTTCGTCCAAAAAGAGGATCTTTGGTTGATGCAACAGTGACGCGATAAGTTCCATTTTCATCCGTTCGCCCAGCGAAAGCTCGCGGACGCTTACATTGAGCTTGTGCTGGACCGCAAGCAACTCCGTCAGTTCGCCCACCGTCGCCTCAAATCGGTCTTTGGGAATGCCGTAAATTTCCGCGTTTAACTGGAGGGATTCGCGAGCGGGCAGGTCCCACCAGAGCTGATTTTTTTGCCCCAGCACCAAGGCAAATTGCCGGCGGTAACCGTCGGCCCGTTCCCAGGGTGTGTAGCCCAGCACCCTGGCCTGGCCGTCGCTGGGATACAGGAGGCCGGCCAGCATTTTGAGCGTGGTCGTCTTGCCGGCGCCATTTGGTCCAAGAAAGCCCACCAATTCGCCCGGCTCAATTTTGAAGCTGACCCCGTTGACGGCCACGGTCTGTTCATATTGCCGCCGGAAAAGCCCTTTCACGGCGCCGCCAAAGCCGGGTTGCTTTTTGTACGTCCGGAACGTTTTTGTGAGACCGTTAACTTCAATGACAGGCACGCCGGTAATTAAAAAGGAAGTCCTCGCGGACGGCCACCAGGAAAATCAAAAAGTTGCGAATCTGAATGGGCCGGACAGTGGCAGCGCCACTTGCGAAGAGCGCCGTCCCTGCCGCCTTAGCGCATCAACTGCTTTTCCAGGTAATGGACGACCTGGCGAACGTTCGCATCCACTTCCATTCGGTTTTTGACCAGGCGGCAGGCGTGCAGGACAGTGCCGTGATCCCGTCCACCAAACGCTTCGCCAATGGCATTGAGAGAACTGTCGGTCAATTGCCGTGAAAAATACATGGCAATCTGGCGGGGAAAAGCAATGTTCTCAGGGCGGCGCTTGCTGGTCATGTCCGCCAGGCGAATATCGAAATGCTCCGCCACCTTTTTCTGGATGGCTTCAATGCTCACGGTGAAACGCCCTTCCTCGTGAAGTGTCTCACGGAGAAGGCTTTCCACCATTTCAATTGTCATCTTTTTGCTGTGCAGCGAGGCATAGGCGGCGGTACGGATGAGCGCGCCTTCCAACCGCCGGATATTGGTCCGGATGCGGTTGGCCAGAAAATTCAGCACGTCGTCGGGCAGCGAAACGTTCATGATCTGCGCCTTTTTCCTGAGGATCGCCAGGCGCATTTCCACGTCCGGCGGCTGCAAATCTGTAACCAGGCCCCATTCAAAGCGTGAAACGAGCCGGTTTTCGAGACCCTGAATCTCGGCGGCCGGACGGTCGCACGTCAATACGATCTGCCGGTGCGCTTCGTGCAAAGCGTTAAATGTATGGAAAAACTCCTCCTGAATCCGTTCCTTGCCCGCCAAAAATTGTACGTCATCTATCAACAACACGTCTGTTTGCCGATATTTTCTCCGGAAACTGACAAGCTTATTGTTTTGGAGACTGTCAATGTATTCGTTCGTAAATTTCTCGGACGAAAGATAGGCCACGCGCGCGCCTTTTTTATTGTCTCCCACATGCTGACCGATGGCGTGGAGAAGGTGTGTTTTTCCCAATCCCACCCCGCCATACAGAAACAATGGATTATACGATTTTCCGGGCGCTTCGGCCACGGCTTTGGCTGCGGCGCACGCAAAATTATTGTTTGTTCCCACCACGAACGTGTCGAAGGTGTTTTTCGGATTGAAATGAAGATCGCCATGGCTGGCAGCGCGTTCGGCCGCCGCCTCGGAATGTTTTGCGACGCGCACGGGCGCCGGTGGGGCCGAGGCCAACTGCCCGTTGACCTTGAATTTTATTTGTAACCGCCGCCCTGCCGCCACAGCCAGCGCGTCCTGCAACAGTTCCATGTAATTGTCCTTGAGCCAAACTTCACAGAATTCATTGGCTACGGCCAAAGTGACCGAATTGCCGTCCATGTCGGCGGCCTGAAGCGGCGCAAACCACATGTTATAGGTGTCCTGCCTAAGCTTGGAACGAAGATGTTCCTGCGCCATGCCCAAAAGTTTTTCCGCCGTAAGTTGCATCTCTGTCAAAAAGCTCGATTTCAAGGGCGATTTATTCACTCCGCCCTCAAAGTTGATATTTTTATCGTTCCTCCGCAATCATTTAATTCCGATTGAATGCGGCCTTTACCACAACTGTGAATTGTCAAAGCGCAATGGGTTTGAATCTTCAAAATCTATCTAGTAACCTGTTGAAAATAAGCCACTTATAACATGCGCACCGGAGTCACTGCCCGCTTCATTGCGCTCTCTTCCTGGTTATTCAAACACTCTTGCGATTGCCCAACCTTTTTATCGCAAAGGCCTCCACATTTCTAGGATAATCTGTTGGCTCTTATTCCCAAGTTATTCACCGTCCAAATTCGTGACAAAAAACCACATTCGGTACAGGATTTTTGGGCCAAAAGCGGATGACAAAGTTGTCGTCCATACTGGCGGCAAGCGGCCCACTCCGGCGGCCTCAAATTCGATAATGAACTGATACCGGTGGTTTTCCTGGGATGATTTTTTGACATTCCGAATTCACATTGGCAATTGCCAATTCGTTTCATGTTTGTTCCTCCTTCGTTTCGTGTTTGTAATAGTATTCTTGTTTCATCTATAGGCATCACCTTCGCCTTGATGGCAGACGTCCCAGTAACTGAGGGGCGCCGGCCCGCGGCAGAGATGCTGTTGCCAAGGCGGAATTTCCGGCGGACACGCCGCCGGCAAAGCGAGAGACGGTTTATGTAACGGTTGATCGCAAAACATGGCGGGCGCGTAAAACGGTAAATTACAAACGAAAAGGTCCTTGAACATTCTGTGGGAATGGATGTCCGAAGTTCAATGGCAGCCACCGTCTCCGCGACCACAACATTTCCCCGAACCGTGGGCTAATAGCAAAACTGGAGATTAATCACTAATTCTTATACTTTATAAAAAGTCGTTGACAACAATAAGCACATATGATTTATTGTCCGTGTGCAAGCGTAGTGTTTGCAAACGTTCTTTGAATTTAAAAAATTTTAGTTCGTGTTTGGCACAGACAGGAACTGAAAGTCTCCGCAAATCTGCAAATGTGCGTATCAACAATTCCCCGGGCCCTTCGGTCACCCTCTGACTGTCTGGCCCGGTTTTTTTTATTCTTCGTTCCGTCCAATCGGTCGTATCTGTCTGATGCGGCGTTGAAAACTGTCCCAGTTGCGTGCGCCTTTCCCTGCCCACGTCACTTCCGCGATGGCACACTCCCGCGGAAAAATCACGCATTGCGCCTGCTGTAGCGACGCCACATATTCTGTCCACAACACGCCCTCGGCGCCCAAAATGTGAGATTGAAACTGAGCGGGCAGCGCCGGAACCGGTTCAAAGGAATAAACTTTCTGGAGCGGCGTATAGACGTCCAGCGCGCCCGGCTTGTGATAATGGTCAAGATAACTGTAATCAATTGGCGTCATTATCGCATCATGACCTGTCTCAGCCGCCTGTATACCGCCGCCAATCCAATCCATGACAGTCGCGTTTGTAGCAAGCCCGCCCTTAAGGATCTCGCTCCAGCCGATGAGAATTTTGCCGCGCGAATTCACAAAACGTTCCATGCGCTTGATAAAATAACTTTGCAGTTCATCTTCGCTCTTTAATCCCTCCCGTTTCATCAGTGCCCGGCAGGCCGCACTCCGGTTCCAATAATTCTGGCGCACTTCATCGCCGCCAATGTGAATGTACGGGCCTGGAAAGAGTTTAAACACCTGGTCCAGCACATTATCCAGAAAGTCAAACGTGCCGCCATTCGACGGATCGTAAATGCCGTCGTGAATGGAAAGGTCGTTGTCGGTGCCGTAGGGTCCGCCAAAACAACTGAATTGGGGATAGGCCGCCAACGCCGCCTCGGAATGGCCAGGCATTTCGATTTCCGGCACGACCATGATGTGCCGCGCCGCGGCGTACGCGACAATGTCACGGATGTCCTGTTGCGTATAAAACCCGCCGTAACGGCCATCCGGCCTGAATTTATCGGCTGATGGCGCATTCGTTTCTGACGGTTCTATTTCGTCGTGTCTACGCCATGCACCGATTTCCGTTAACTGGGGATATTTCGCGATTTGGATGCGCCAGCCCTGGTCATCCACGAGGTGCCAATGAAAACGGTTCAGTTTATAGACCGCCATTTCATCCAAAATCGTTTCTACTTCGGCCTTATTGAAAAAGTGGCGGCTCACGTCCAGCATCAGTCCCCGCCAGGGAAACCGCGGCCAATCCGTGATGCGCACACAAGGCGCCACCAACCTCGTTAGCCCGGCAGGGCCGACCGGCATGTCGGCCCCAGCCCGTTCAGGGAAAGAAAGCAACTGCAATAGCGTCTGTCCTCCATAAAATAATCCTGCCTGGGCCGGCGCGCGAATGACGATGCAGTTCGTGGTGACAACAAGCTCATAACCTTCGGCACCCAGGCGCGGGCTGGCGTCCTTCCTAGTGAACAAAATGGAATTTGGCAGCGCGTCCGCGGAAATTCGCCAATGTAACTTCGACGCATAACCTGTCGAGCGGCCAAGACGTTGTGCAAAAAAAGCAGCTGTCCGCCGCGACGCCCAATCGGCGCAAATACGCGTCCGCGCCGTCAGCATAAATGAGCCGTCCATTCGCTGGACCTGTTGCGGCCACGGAACCAGCGCCATATCGTCTGATCCAGCGGCAAACGCCCGCGCCGCCAGAAATATCAAAGCGAACAATGATCCTGTCTTCCAAATAGAACGCATTTGCAAAACGTTGACAATTTGAGGATGAGACGTCAATAGAACCGTGGGAAAACGCTGCCTTTTTCCTTTTTCCTTTTTCCGATTTCCTTTTTCCTTTAGAGAAGACGGATGTATTTTCGCCTGACAGCCTTAATTCTTGCCTTCGCCGTCTTCACTGCACTTCACTGTGATGTCCAGGGGCAGGAATTGGCTCGTAAAATCCCTTTGCCTCCTCAGGTTCCTTATCTCAATACTCGCGAAGATTTTTTCATGGGCAATGGATATGCGGGCGCGGGCGGGCCTGGCGACGGGACATGGAATTTTTTAGCCGGCCCCGATTACACCTGCCCAAATTATCTTCAACACGAAGAAATCCGCCTGGTCGTGGACGGCACCGAGCAACCATTGGCCATGGACGCACACCGCGCGCGCAAGACTGGAATATTTTATGGGATAAGCACGAATGGCGACCTGAAGGTGACGCTTGTTGACTACGCCTTAACGGGTGAGCCATGTGCAGCACGGATGGTCAACGTGGAAAACCTGTCCAGGCGCAATCCTCACGCCGTGAGCGTGCGCGCCTATATCGAGCCAATCAGCGGGCCGGGGAGGAGTTGTGAAGTTTCGGGGTTCATCGATAATCAAGTGCATTGGATCCAATTAAAACTGGATACGTCGCTCAATTGTGTTGAAGGTCACTTTTGTCCGAACTGGGCCGACCGTTATGCCACCATCGTCTTCGACAAGGTAGTAAACACCGTTACGCGCACCAATGAGGATTACGTTCTTACCACCGTGCCCGAAACCATCGGGCCACATGCGTCCTCTGAAAGCGTCCTGTATCATTACATGGATTACACGAACTATGGCGGCGTATCCTGGTTGGAAAAGCATGAACCACAAAACCCTTCACGCGACATCGCCAATTGGATTGGTTGGTGGCAGAAATGGTTTGACGGTGTGGCGCACGAGTATTCACTGAATCGCATTACGGATGAGCGAGCGCGGGACCTTGTGGAAGGCGGACTGGCGACGCTCAAGATGAATGAGTGCCGTGACGGTGGAATTGTGGCCAATGAACGGGGATGGGACATGTCCTATGTGCGCGACGCTTATTGCGGACTGCGTGGCCTGACGGCCTTTGGCCATTTTGATGAGTCACGCCGGTTTATTCAATGGCTGGACCGCCAGTATTCCGCGCATGGCCTGATTCCCGACGCGGGACCGGGTGGCAGCCTGACTTACGCTCACCCGAACGGAAACAACGGACGTACGTGTCCGGAAGCCAATGCCGTCGTCGAAGTGACGGCACTTTATATTCTCGCGGCCAGGGATTATTACAACGGCACACACGATCTTGCCACACTCACAAACGTTGACACCTCTCTGACGTACTCCATGGACGCCCAACTGAAGTACGCGAGGACCAACGATTATCGACTGGAATTCAGCGGAGATGAAACCGAGCTGTGTGGCGCGTCAGACGTCGCCGGCCTGAGAGTCGAAGGATTCAACCGTAAACTGGACCAATATTGGTCCATGACGTCTATCGCGCTGTGCTCGGCGTCCCTGGATTTTTACATTAAGTATTTAAAAGCGCAGGGTAAAGAGCCGTCGCATTATTTGAATCGCCTCAACAACCAGACGCTGAATCTTAATGAAGAACTGGGGCATCTACAGGACGCGCTGGAACGGGACTTCTGGAGAACAAATACACCGAATTGTCCGCGAGGCTTTCACGATTGGTTTCGCGTCAAGCGCGACGGCGCATGGCCGTCGGGGCACCTGGTCAATTTTACTCTGTTTCCGGTTTATTACGGAACGCCATTGAAATATCCCGAGCGTGCGAAGTGCGACGTGGAAGCGATGAAACAGTTCTTCAATCCTTCGGTGCCGTTACTCCCGGTAACTGGAATCGCAGGACGAAGATCACTCGGCCATGATTTAGGTTATTTGCTGTGGGGACTTGTTGCCGTGGATGACCCGGAAAAAGAGGCGGTCTATAAAGCACTGGTTGATGGGCCGACTGCTGGTTGCTGGGGAACCTACCATGAAGCGTATGGGGATGACGGGACACCCAACCGTAACGGTCTGCGCACGTTCGAAACTGGTGTGGATTTGAGCGCAATTGCCAAGTATTGGGGGATCGGAGGAAAATGATGCAGCAAACAACTATTCTGAAATGGAACAAATATTATCCCTATGTGATAACTCTAAATTGCATTCTTTTGCCGCTTGCAGGCGCCGGGGACCCGGTCATTGTCGGTCTATCTGAACGTAACAAATAGCTACTATCGGACAAACACCGGTGCTTTGAATCCGTCGATAAATTGACTGTCGCACAACTCGCTCAACAAAAAAGCGCGAACAGCTTTCGCCGTTCGCGCTGGATGAAGCATTTGAAAATTATGCTTTTTCCGCCATTTCGCGGTCGCGCTCTTCCATTGCGGCTTTGCGCGAAAGGCGCACGCGGCCTTTCTCGTCCACTCCGAGACATTTGACGGTGATTTCATCGCCCACTTTGACGATGTCCTCTGTCTTCTTCACACGGAAATTGGCCAATTCGCTGATGTGAACCAGGCCGTCCTTGCCGGGCAGGAATTCCACAAAGGCGCCAAATTCCTTGATCGTCACGACTTTGCCGCGATAGACCTTGCCCACTTCCGCTTCGGCCGTCATGCCCACGATGGCGTCACGGGCGATCTTCATGCCGTCGGCCGACACGGAGAAAATGTTCACCGTACCGTCATCCTCGATGTTAATTTCGCAACCGGATTCCTCCACGAGGCGTTTGATGTTCTTGCCGCCGGGACCGATGAGAGCGCCGATCTTTTCGGGGTTGATCTTGATAACTTCGATACGCGGAGCGTACTTGCTCAGTTCCTTGCGCGGTTCAGCCAGTGTCTTGGCCATTTCGCCCAGGATGGACATGCGCGCGGCGCGGGCCTTTTCAATGGCCTCGGTCATCATCGCGTGCGGCAATCCTTTCAACTTCAAGTCCAACTGGAAGCCGGTAATGCCCTTCTCAGTGCCTGCGATTTTGCAATCCATGTCGCAATAGTGGTCTTCCCAGCCGATGATATCAGTCAGCAATTGATAGCGGGAAATGCTGTCGCCGCTGTATTCGGCGCAAATGCCAACGCTAATGCCGGCAACCGGACGGATCATCGGAACACCGGCGTCCATGAGCGCCAGCGTACCGCCGCAAACCGAGGCCATGGAGGTGGAACCGTTTGATTCCATGATCTCGCTGGTAACCCGAATTGCGTACGGATAATCCTTGACCGGAATCATGGGCTCGATGCTGCGCTCAGCAAGAGCGCCGTGACCGATTTCGCGGCGGCCCGGACCGGAAATGCGGCCGGTTTCGCCCACGGAAAAGTTCGGAAAATTATAATGCAGGATGAATTTCTTAGTGGTTTCGCCGCCCGTAAAGGCGTCGAATTCCTGTACGTCCTCGCCAGTACCGAGCGTCGCCAGCGTAAGAGCCTGTGTCTCTCCGCGTGCAAACAGGGCTGAACCGTGCGCGCGTGGCAGAATGCCAACTTCAGACGAAATTGGCCGGATGTGGTCGAATCCACGGCCATCCAGGCGCTTGCCGCTA
Organism: uncultured Verrucomicrobiae bacterium; assembly: GCA_963845665.1. Classification (GTDB taxonomy): domain Bacteria; phylum Verrucomicrobiota; class Verrucomicrobiia; order Limisphaerales; family UBA11358; genus UBA11358. The sequence goes on along the minus strand of CAWJTA010000002.1, from coordinate 2,012,932 downwards.
TTCAAAATCAAACTGCGAACGGCTTCCTTTTGAATGTAATAAAAGGCGTCCTTAACGACAAATTCCGTCACCCGCTCCGGGCCGAATTTTTCGGTCAGCTTTGCGCCGACTTCGTCCTGAATGGCTTTGACCGCTGATTCCCGCGCCAGTTTGCCGGGTGTCAGGAGAGCCGGGACGAAGCGGTCGCCCGCCAGGTTTTTGGCTTCCTGCAAAATTTCGTCCGGAACAATGTTGAGCGTAATTTCGCGTTTCTTTTTACCGGCCTTTGCCGCGAGTTCTTTCTGCGCGGCGATGAGAGGCAGGCAACATTCCTGGCCGAATTTCAGGGCGGCAACAAAATCCGCTTCGGTAATTTCTTTGGCCGAGCCTTCATACATGACCATGTCGGTTTCATTGCCGACATAGACCAAATCCAGATCGCTGTCTTCCATGTCCTGGTGCGTGGGGTTGGCGACGAATTTGCCGTTGATGCGACCGACGCGCACGGCGCCCAGGGGTCCGGCCCATGGAATATCGCTGACAATTAACGCGGCACTTGCGCCGATGATGCTCAAGATGTCGGGGTCGTTCTCGCCATCGGCGCTCAAGACAATACTCTGGACCTGCACTTCGTTGTACCAGCCCTTTGGAAAGAGCGGCCGGATGGGGCGATCTGTAAGGCGGGAGGTTAAGATTTCCTTCTCCGTTGGACGGCCTTCGCGTTTGAAGTAACCGCCCGGGAATTTTCCGGCGGCGGCGGCTTTTTCGCGGTAGTCAACGGTCAAGGGGAAGAAATCCTGGCCTGCTTTGGCCTTCGTGGCGGCGACGGCCGCGACGACGACGATGGTTTCGCCAAGGCGTACGGTCACCGATCCGTCAGCCTGCTTGGCAAGTTTCCCTGTTTCAATGGTGATACTCTTATCGCCCACCTGGGCGGTTATTTTCTCTGGCATATATTTCCTTCCCGCGCTGCCAGAGGAACTTCAGTGAACCCCGAAAGCCTTTAATTCTTCGGAGCTGATTGAAATTTCCCGGCAGAGCGGAACTTTATTATTCGCGAATTAGTGTTAAAGAGTCGGGCCGTTCGCGTTTCCAGCCCGAACTTGAAGCAAGACACAGTCAATATAAAACAAAAACCGCGCCTCGCAAATTTATGAGTGCCTTAATGGCGCAGTTTCAGTTTTTTCGCGACCGCCTGGTAGCGGTTCAAATCCGTGGTTTGCAGGTAGTCCAACAGACGCCGGCGCTGGCCGACCATCATCAGCAGCCCGCGGCGCGAGCTGTGGTCTTTTTTATTGGTCTGCAAATGCTCGGTTAAATGGTTGATGCGTTGCGTCAACAGCGCGATCTGCACGTCCGCCGACCCTGTGTCGCCGTCATGCGTCTTAAATTGTTCAATCGTCTTTGCTTTAGCTTCCATAATTTTAAGAAGTCTAATTGTTCGCGGCGTGGATGTAAAGCGCCATTTGGCCGAAGGTTTGAGCCCTCCGGCGACAACCTTACACGATCCCCCGCTTCAGCACCCTTGCCCCCCATAGGCGAAGCGGCCGTGGGTCAACTCTGCAACGCACCATTCAAATTCAACGGCACGCTCAATTGCACCAGCGTCCCGCCGTTGGCGCCCGGGAAAATCGAAAAGTCGCCGCCGATGTCTTCCATGCGCTTTTTCATGTTGCGCAGGCCGTTTCGATTCGAAACAACCTGCCTATCCAGGCCGCGGCCGTTGTCTTCGACCTGCAGCACGAGTTGATTGGGGCGCAACGTCAGGCGCAGCCAGACCTCCCGGGCCTGCGCATGTTTAACAACATTGTGAACCGCCTCCTTGAACGCCAGAAAAACGTTATGGCGGACTTCCGGCGGAATGGCCGCCGCCGGCAATTGCGCCGGGACATCCACCCGGCACGGCAGATTGGCCAGCGCCAGATATTCCTGGGCGTACTTGCAGACGTAATTTGCCAGGCCCTCGAGCGTGTCATTGGACGGATTGACGGCCCAGACGATTTCATCCAGGGACCGCGTCGTTTCGCGGGCGGTTTGCGAAATCTGCCGGCTGTGCTCTTCCACTTCCTGGGGCAAATCTTTGTCCGCCTCGGCCATTTCGCCCAGGAGCGCGACCTGCGTCAGGTTTGCGCCGAGTTGATCGTGCAGGTCGCGGGCGATGCGGGCGCGTTCCTGTTCAAGAGCTTCCCGTTGTTTCAACAATTGGACCTGGCGATGCAATTTCTGCGTGGAAACGTAACGGACAATGCCCACAATCGCCCCAAGCACCAGAAGGATGACCGTGATACGGAACCGGTCGGTCTGCCAGAATTGTGGAAGCGCCACGATATCCAGAACCGCGCCGTTTGTATTCCAGATTCCGTCTTCGTTACAGGCTACAACCTGGAATTTGTAATGATCCGGCTGCAAATCCGTATAGTGAGCGACGCGAGAATCGCCCGCCTCGGTCCAATCATGCCCTTCGAGCCGATAGCGGAAACGCACCGCCTGCGGCGACGAGAAGTTCAGGGCGGTATAATTAATATCCAGTTGATTATTGCCGGGCGGGATGGTGATTGAGGAATTCCAGGCGGAATTAAGAGAATTTGTGTTTTGTTCGGCGTTTACCCGCGCGGATTCTATGAGCACTTCGGGCGGACGGTGGTTCGGATTGAGTTTTGAAGGGTCGATCCAAACCAGGCCTTCAACGGTTGGAAACCATAACTTGCCGTCCGCGCTCCGGATCGCCGAAGGCTGGGAACCGCTCGAACATTCGCGCGTGGGCAACCCGTCGTCCCATCCATACACGCGACAGAAAAAAGAATTCGTTTGGCCGAAAGATGTTTTTGCGATCCGCATGAGGCCACGGTTTGAGCCGATCCATAAATTGCCGTCATTGTCGCCAAAGATATAACCGAGGCTGTTGCTGGCCAGGCCGTCGCGAGTGGAGAAACATTTCCAGCCATTGGTTTGCGCGACACCCGCACCGCTTCCATTGTCCAGTCTCGCCAGGCCATGCGCGGAGGTTCCGACCCACAAAGTACCGTCGCGGTCAATGTATAAGCAGGAAATATCATCGCCGGGCAGCCCATTGGTTGACCCGTACGAAATGAATTTATGGCCATCGAAATAATCCAATCCGTGGTGTTCGGTGCCGATCCATAAATGGCCCGATGAGTCTTCGGCAATGGCAGAGATGTCGTTGCCCGAGAGGCCATTGGCGGAGGTGATCAGCTTCCAGCCTTGTCCGTCCCGGCGCCCCAGACCGTTTTGGCTTCCGACCCAAAGCGTTCCGTCCCTGGCTTCAAATAGCGCCAGGATTTCGGGGCCAAGAATGTCCGCCCCCGGCGCGGGAACGAATTCATTCGATTGAAACCGGAAAAGGCCTTCCGTAGTGCTTCCGGCCCAGACGGTTTGCTGAGAGTCTACCAAAACCGTTGACGGGTTTGACGCCAGGCCCAAACGGAAATCATGGACGCCGCTCGAATTGCAATAGGACAGCCCCGAAGCATTGAACGCCGCCCAAATTCCCCCTTTCGCATCCTCCGCAACAGAACGCACGTCCCAGGGATGTAACCCGGGTACGGCGTTAAAAATTTTTCGCTTCAGGCGATTGATGCCGCCGTTGTCCGTGCCCACCCACAGGTCCCCTTCTCTGTCCAGACACAGCGAAAGAACGTTATCTGAAGACAGTCCGTCTGCTTTGGAAATCCGCCGGTAATGGCCGTTCGAATCGAACCAAAAGAGACCCTGGCCACGAGTTCCAACAATGAGGTCTCCATTTTCATCCTCGCATGCCGCCTTAATCTGAATGGCTTGCCCCCATGGCCAGGCTCCGAAGTTCCTTTCCGACCCGTTTCGGTCGGCCTTTTTGACGCTCCCGCCCGCCAGTTCCCATACCCCGCCGTCACGCGAAGGTACGATCCAGTGATGGGCCAGAATTTCCAATTGCAGCAAATGGACGCCGGGTGAATACGTCATTTGCCCTGCGTGATACTGCGCCAGGCCGTCGTCTGAATAGAAATAAATGTCGCCACCACCCTCGCTTGCGGCCATCACTGGCCCGATTCCGGCGGTGTCCGATTCAAAATCCCGTATTTTTCCATTTTGAATCACGGCCAGACCGGACGATTGTGTGCCGATCCATAGATTCGTTTGGCGATCTTCGAAAAGAAACACGATCTGATCGGTTTTCAATCCCGGCGTGTTCATTTCATCAAACAACGTAAATTGATTCCCGTCAAAGCGCACCAGTCCATGGAGCGTTCCTATCCAAAGATAGCCGTCGGCGGACTGCACGATGGAAATCGCTACGTTGTCCGGCAAACCCTTTTCCGCGTTCCACGAATCGATGATAAATGGAGAATCCGGCGTGGCGGCAAATATCCGCGCAGCGGCAAACAGAATGCAGCACAGCGGCCACGCAAATCGAAACGTCCGGGAAATCGGCATTAGACACATTTTTCAGATGGATGGGCGGGAAAGTAAAGCACTGAAACACTCATGGGCCAGGGGAAACACATAAACGTCTATGAGCTCCGGAAAACCCGCAACCCCGCAAAGCGCGACTACAGCGTTTGGAGTCAAGTACTTAAACCGCACCTGGACCTTCGGATAAGGCGATAGAGCCGTTAGAAAGCCCTTGCGGTTGTAAAGGCGCTGGTTGATGCTGACTCAAACTCGGCAGTCCGCTAAAGCTATGCTCGCAAAAACCATATCATTGAATCGAACCGTTTCGTCGGTCCTGTTACTCATTTTTTGCACATTGTTTTCAGGTCATGCCGCCGAAACAAGTGCTTTACCCGGCGAAACACCAAAGCAATACAAGGCGCGCATGGAATGGTGGAGAGAAGCGAGATTCGGCATGTTCATCCATTGGGGATCGTATTCTGAAGCCGCCGGTTATTGGAATGGCCGACCCACGTCCGGCGCCGGTGAATGGATTATGTCGGACATGCGCATTCCCAAAGCGCAATATGTCACGCTGGCTCCGAATTTTAATCCGATAAAATTTGACGCGGACCAATGGGCTGAGGCAGCGCATAACGCCGGCATGAAATATTTGGTGATTACCTCTAAACATCATGAGGGCTTTTGCATGTTCAAAACTACGGCGACGGACTACAACGTCGTGGACGCCACGCCATGGCATGAGGACCCGCTCCTGACGCTGAGCAAGGCTTGCCGCCGTCACGGCATTAAATTTTGCGTGTACTATTCCATCATGGATTGGCATAGCCCGGACCAGGCGCCTGCCAATCCCGACCCGGAGCATCCGGTCTACAATCCCACCAGTTTCGTTCCCGGAAAAAAAGAGGCCTATATTCAATACATGGAAACTGAACTTTCAGAATTGATCAGACAATATCATCCGGGCGTTCTCTGGTTTGATGGCCAATGGATGAATGGCTGGACTGATCAGGATGGGCAACGTGTGTATCGCTACCTGCGCGGGCTGGACCCTAAGCTCATCATCAATAACCGCGTCAAAGGCGCTGGAGATTATGAGACGCCTGAGCAAACCATTCCGCCAAACGGCCTGCCCGGTCGCGATTGGGAGACCTGCATGACCATGAATGATACATGGGGTTACAAGCGCGATGACAATGACTGGAAATCCACCGAGACGCTCATCCGCAATCTGGTGGACATCGCCAGCAAAGGTGGAAATTATCTGCTCAATGTAGGCCCCACAGGCGAAGGATTAATCCCCGATGCCTCCATCGGGCGGCTCGCGGAAATCGGACAATGGATGAAAGTGAACGCCACGGCAATTTACGCAACGAGCGCCAGTCCGTTTACCCGGCAATTGCCGTGGGGCCGCTGCACCACCAAAATCTCCGGACACGACACCATACTCTACCTCCACGTTTTTGACTGGCCCACGGACGGAAAGCTCGCTGTTCCTGTGTTGAACAAAATAATACGCGCCTCTCTCCTCGCCGCTCCATCCACGCGTCTCAGGACCGAAACCGGAACCAACGGCGCAACGATCTTTCTGCCGCCGCAGGCGCCGGACAAAATTTCCTCCACGGTCGTCGTGAAACTCGATGGCGCGCCGGAAGTTTTAACGGCTCCAATTCTCCAAAACAGTGACGGCTCGATTTTACTTCGCGCCGGCGAGGCCACCTTGCACGGCTCGCAAATTCAATATGAATCCGGCCCATCCCATGACAACCTTGGTTATTGGTTTAAGCCGGAAGATTGGGTGGATTGGAAATTTAAGGTTAGTCGGCCGGGCAAATTCACGATTAACGCCGAGATTGCCGCGCCGAATTCGACGTCTTTTCAACTCTCCGTGGCCGGGCAGGATTTTCATTGTGTTGCGCCCGTGACCACCGATTACTTTCGTTACAAATCCACGCAGATTGGGACAATTGAAATCTCCAATGACGGCGGCATGATGCTTGCCATCCGCCCGGTTATGGACCGCTGGCAACCGATGAATTTAAGGGCCATCAAACTCGAGCCCATCGCTGGAACACCGTAACATAAAGTGTTCGTGCCTTTTGAATTCAGGAATAGGCAATCGCCTCAGCCGCCCCGCCATTAACGTTAATGTAACAGCGCAAACCGTTTGCAATTAGCAATTTACAAATTTCTGATGAGTTTGTAACAGACTGTAACAGATTTGTAACAGCGTAAATGGCTGGATTTCAACAATGTAACATTTGTAACAGGTTTTCAGCGATACATATACTCTTTGTCATCACTATTGAAACCCGGCTATTCTGCGATCACAAATTGTATGAACCGGCTTATTATATATCCAATTCTGATTCTATTTCTGCTCCTGTTGCCATGCTGTTCAACTGAGCATCCAAAAGCCGCCGTCACCTATACCAATCCCGTTTATGCCGCGGACATGCCCGACCCATCCGTCAAAAAATTTGGCGCGCATTATTACGCCTTTGGCACGACCGCCAACACCCGTCTCCCGGATGGGCGGATCTTTACTTTGTTGCGTTCGTACGACCTTGTGCACTGGGAACAATTCGGTGGCGCATTGGTCCCGCCATTCACAAACGCGAATTATCAGTATTGGGCGCCGGAGATCACGGAAAACAACGGCAAATACTACCTCTACTATGCCATGGGCGATGAGCAACCCGAACATTTTGTGATTCGCGTCGGCGTAAGCGACAAACCACAGGGTCCCTATAGAGACAGTGGCACGGTCCTGGCGGATTGCGGAACAAACCGTTTCACCATTGATCCCTTTCCCTTCCTCGATGACGACGGACATTGGTATCTCTTTGATGCCTGCGATTTTCCTTATGATTCTCCCGGTTATCATGCAGGGACCGGCATTGAGGCGAATCGTTTGTTGACCATGACCATCCCGGATAATGACTGCGATGTCGTGATCCGGCCGGCGTATGATTGGACGCTCTATCAGGCCCATCGCCGAATGGACGTGTTTCACCAGACTTTTGGCGCCTGGCATACGATCGAAGGACCATGCGTCGTGAAGCATAATGGCAAATACTATTGCTTTTACAGCGGCGCGAATTGGCGTACGTCTCGCTATGGCGTGGACTACGCGGTCGCGGACCATCCGCTGGGCCCCTATACCGGAGCAGGCGACCATGCCCGGTTTTTGAGCAGCATTCCCGGAAAAGTTTTTGGACCTGGAGGCGTCTCAATCGTGACGGGCCCGGACGGAAAAACGCAATACGTCATCTATCACGCATGGAACCGGCAAATGACTGAGCGCCAAATGTGCGTAGACAAACTGGAATGGACGCCCGACGGCCCGCGTTGTGTGCCGACAGTTACGCAGCAGACGATAGCCCAATAATTACTTCGCCGCGTTTGCGCCTTTGACGCGCATCCGAATGCTGTAAAACGATTTGCTTGCCGTGATGAAAAGTGTCTTGCGGTCAGGGCCGCCGAAACAGAGATTGCCTGTCCACGCCTCCGGCACATCGATGTGACCGATCTGCTCTCCTTTTTTGTCGAAAATCCAAACGCCGTGACCAGTCACATAGATGTCGCCATCCTCGTCCATCGTCATCCCATCGGACCCTTTGGAGCAAAAAAGCGTTTTATTGGTCAGCGATCCGTCAGGCAAAATATCGTAACGCCATGTCCGGCTCGTCCCAAGATCCCCGACATAGAGGGTCTTTCCATCCGGGTCACCGGTGATCCCGTTCGGCGTTTTTAAATCATCCGTCACGCGATTCAAATGGCCACGGTCAGGGGACAAATAATAAACGTCCTGACCCGGCTGCGCCATCGTTGTGTGGTCCCACCAATCCCGCCGATAGAACGGATCGGTCATATAAAGGCCACCGTTAGGCAATATCCAAACGTCATTTGGGCCGTTAAGATATTTCCCTTCAAAATTCGTAACGAGGACCGTAACTGTTTTATCCGGGGCGATTTCCCAAAGCTCATTGTGTTCATCCGCGCACGCGAACAGATTGCCATGGGCGTCGAACTCCATGCCATTGGCATGCCCGGATGGCTGCATAAAGACCGACAGCTGCGCGTTGGTCGTCCATTTCATGATGCGGTTGTTCGGCTGATCCACAAAAAAGACGTTTCCGGTGGCATCGCATGTGGCGCCTTCGGTAAAGGCGAAACCACCCGCGAGCTTTTGCAGAGTCGATCCCGGCGCAAGGACATCCTGCGCGCGCAACGACGCGACAAATGCAAGCAACGCGAGAACGATAAGGCAAATTATTCGATTCATTCGTTGTAAATGGATCATGTATTAAGAGCTTCTCCGGCCAAACATCTAAGCCATGGTACCATAAAAGGCAAACTCGATCCGCTTCGCGAGTCGAACCTAAGCAATGCGCTTTTACCCGTTGCGGATATGCCTGAGAATGGATTTATGGAAAGGCTATGGAGTAAAAGCGGCTGCGGTAATTCGTCCATCCCGGGTCGGTAAAATAGACTGAACCGTTGGTGAGAGTGCAGGATTGTATGGGTGTCCATTGCGCACTTGTTAAATTTGTGCAGGTTTCGACAACGACGGGAATGCTGGCAGTGCCAGTAATGGTGAAGCCGAATTGATTATTTCTCATCCCAAAGGCATTGGCGGTTTGAATTGACGGATTCCACAATAAAGCCGGAACTTCTGTATTGGTGAAGAAGGCACCCCAACCGATAGTACCGGGAAGATAATATGCTGTTAAGTTCGGGTTGTTTGAATTAAAGCTAGTTGAATCAGACCTTGGAGCATCGCCGACGAATAAGACACCGGTCATGGCGGTGCAGCCAATAAATGCATAACCTGCGATATTGGTGACGCTGCCGGGGATTACAATGTTGGTCAGGTTGAAGCATGATTCGAATGCAAAATCGTCGATGCTTTTGACGTTGGCGCCAATCGTAATACTGCTCAGGTTGGTGCAAAAGGCGAATGTTCCCTCTCCAATATTGGTGACGCAGTCAGGGATCGTGATATTCAGAAGACTGCTGCAGCTATTGAACTCATCATCGCCGATGCTGGTGACGCTGTTGGGAATCATGATATTCATCAGGCTGGTGCAACCGCCAAACACTCCTTCTCCAATACCGGTCACATTAGTGCCAATCGTAACATTGGTTAGGCTAGTGCAAGCAGCAAACGCACCATAAAAGACGTTGGTGACGCTGTTAGGGATTGCAATGCTTGTCAGGCTGGGGCAAAACCCGAACGCATTTGTTCCGATGCTGGCGATATTGGTGCCCATCGTGACACTGGTCAGGCTGGGGCAACCGTCGAAGGCACCCTCTCCAATCCTCGTAACCCCGCTGGGTATGATGACGTTCGTCAAGCTGCCGCATCCATTGAACGCAAATTCTCCAATACCGATGACGAAATTGGGAACCGTTACCGTGACGGGTGTGCCTGTATAGCCAGTCAGGACAATGGCACTGCCATTGGTCTGATAGGTCAACGTGTATTGCGCCAACACGGCTGGTGACAGACACACAAGGCCGCAAATCGCAACCCAAAGACGAAACCCTTTCATTACCTTGTCCACAGCGCCCCTCGTGCCAAATTCGTGTTGGGTCAGGCACGCATCGCCGGCAGCACGATGCGCCGGACAAATTATGGCCGTGAATGGATGGCGCCTGCGTACATATCGAGTTCGTAATTGAAGGGCCGCGATTCCTCCAATTGACGTATACCGCTGGTGTAAAACATATTACAGGTGCTTCATCAACGTAAAAGAGGACGAAAGCTTGCCTTTCGCTCCGGTGAGGGGCAAATTTGAAGTCGTTGAGCACGGACGTACAATCAAACTCCGAGGAACACGCTTCACCTCATGGTGAATACAGTCCCCGGCGTATTTTCGCCACGACCCAATGGTCGGTCGTTCTGACAGCGGGCCGCGCCGAATTTCAACAGGCGCAAGATGCTCTGGAAACCTTGTGCCGGACTTATTGGTATCCGCTTTACGCCTATGTGCGCCGGCGCGGGTATTCCCCGGCCGACGCCGAGGACCTGACCCAGGAATTCTTTGCCTGGCTCCTTGACCGGAAATGGCTGGGCAGGGCGGACCCGCAACGTGGCCGTTTTCGTTCCTTCCTATTGACCAGTATCAGCAATTTTTTGTCGAATGAATGGGACAAAGCCAGGACTCAAAAGCGCGGCGGGGGAAAGATTATTTCTCTCGAACGCGACGAAGCGGAAAATCGTTATACCTGGCAACCGCTATCCTATTCCATTCCGGAATCTTCTTTTACTCCGGAACAAAGTTTCGAGTGGCGCTGGGCCTTGACGTTGCTGGACCAGGTGATGGGCCGCCTCAAGGCCGAATTCGAGCAGGAAAACAAAAAAGAATTGTTCGAAACATTGAAGCCGTGTTTGCTCGGAGAAAACTCCGCCCAACCCTACGCAACGCTGGCGCCCAAATTGGGCATGACGGAAGGTTCGGTGAAAGTGACGGTTCATCGCCTCCGCCAGCGATACCGCCAACTCCTTCGCGAGGAAATCGCCAGCACCGTTGCCGCGCCCGACGAAGTTGAAGAAGAACTGCGCTACCTGTTTGCCGTATTGACCCGGCGATAGCCGCGTTTAAAAACTCTCGGAAGCACCGCCAGGAGTCCTCCTTTTCGCTGGCAATCCCGCCTTCACTCTAATATATATCGATTGCAGGAAAGTATGGAATCCTACCCGGTTTGCCCGGTATGCGGGACAACAGTAGTTCCAGGCGCGCCTCAGGGCCTGTGCCCGGAATGTCTGTTGCGCTCCGGATTTGAGACCAAGTCGGGCAACAAGTCCACCGACGGCAAACTCGCAACCGCACTGGCGCCTATCGAAGAGATCGCCAAATACTTCCCGTCGCTCGAAATCATCGAACTCGCCGGGCACGGTGGAATGGGCGCCGTCTATAAAGTGCGCCAGCCTCAGCCGGCCCGATTTGCCGCTTTAAAGTTTTTATTCCCGGAAAAGCAAAGCTCGCCTCATTTTGCCGAACGTTTCGAGCGCGAAGCCCGCACCCTGGCGGCCCTCTCGCATCCCAACATCGTTATGGTTTATGATTTCGGCAAAGTGGATGGCCGATTTTATCTGCTAATGGAATTTGTGGACGGCCTGACCCTGCGGCAATTGTTGCGCGCCCGACGGCTTTCGGCCGCCGAAGCGGTTGGAATTGTGCCAAAGATTTGCGATGCCCTCCAATATGCACACGATCAGGGCGTCATCCATCGTGACATCAAACCCGAAAATATTCTGCTCGACAAATCCGGCCAGGTGAAAATCGCCGATTTCGGTGTCGCCAAAATATTGAATCTTCCCGGGAACCTTTCGTTGACCGGTTCAATGGACGTCGTCGGCACGCCGCTCTACATGGCTCCGGAACAAATTGAAAATCCGGAAATCGTCGATTCCCGCGCCGACATTTATTCGCTGGGAGTTGTATTCTACGAAATGCTTACCGGCGAATTGCCATTGGGCAAATTTCAGCCGCCATCGCAAAAATTTGATTCAGACCCCCGGCTCGATGAAGTCGTGATCCATGCCCTGGAAAAGGAACCGGATCGACGTTATCAGCAGGTCAGCCAAATGATGACTGACGTGGAAAAGATTGCCCGGACCATGCCACTGCCCGAAGAAGCCGGGCCCAAAACGGGCGTCGCGCCGCATTCGCGTTCGGCCCGCCATGCCGCTTTGGTTGCCGAAGCTCAGGCTGCCGCCCGCGTTGCCCTCCTGCCCAAAACGGTCCGGCGAAGATCGAAAGCCGCCAGGCGATACCCCAAAAAAATAGCCGTCGCCGCCGGTGTTATCGTAATTTTTACCGCCCTGTTGTTGGCCCTCTTGCTTCTGACCGCGCACAAATAGGCATCGCTTGCCCGAGACGTTAATCAATTAACAAGCCTTCTTCGGATATTTATTGTTGGGTCGTGTAACCTTTGTCCGGGTTTCCTTTATAGAATAGAGGACATTTGAATTTGCCGCCCCTAAACCAATACGGTCGACGGGGCGTTAGACAGGACTGGAGGATCCCGAAAAGATAAAAATAGATTTAAGCCGAAAGAAATTGAGAGTTGAGCAAACCATGAGAACGACAAGGAAAATCTGTGGAATCAATCTGGCGCTGACGTTTAGTCTGGCAGCAACCCTTAGGGCGCAAAACTTATACGTTGGAACGGCGGATACCGACACCATTGGCGAATACGGGGCGGACGGCTCAACGGTGAACGCCTCGCTGATTTCCGGGTTCAATCATCCCTTTGCCATTGCGATCTCGGGGGATGACTTGTTTGTCGTAAATAATAACTACGGCACGGTCGGCGAATACACCACTTCTGGCGCGACCGTCAATGCCGACTTGATTTCCGGGTTGAATCAGCCCTGGGGCATCGCAGTTTCGGGCAACGACGTGTTTGTCGCGAACCAGGGCAGTGGCACCATTGGCGAATACACGACTTCCGGGGTGACGGTCAACTGCAACCTGGTTTCCGGGTTGGATAGCCCCTGGGGCATCGCGGTTTCAGGCAACAACCTGTTCGTCGCGAATTTTGCGGGCAATCAGCGCGGGCCCGGCGCCACCACTGGTTTCATTGGCGAATACACAACGAGTGGCCAGACGATCAATGCCACCCTGATTTCGGGTCCGCTGGACGGTCCCGCCGGCATCGCGATTTGCGGCAACAACCTGTTTATCGCAAACGAGGGATATGGCGTTAACGCGGGATTTGTTGGTGAATACACGACTTCTGGAGCGACGGTCAATGCTTCGCTCATTTCCGGGCTGGGTGCTGTCTATGACATTGCGATTTCGGGGAATGACCTCTTTGTCGTGAACGAAGGCACCGGCACCATCGGCGAATACACGACCTCCGGTGCGACGGTCAATGCCGACTTGATTTCCGGATTGGGCGAACCCCTTGGGCTCGCCGTCAATAGCCCGGATCCGATCACGTACGTGCCGGAACCGTCCGCGATGGCGCTGGCAGGTCTCGGCGCGGTCGCGTTCTTTGCGCGACGACGTTGCGGAAACAGTTAAAACTTGATCACAAATTAAAAGAAATGAAGCAAATTTCCAACGAATTTATTATTCGCGCATTGCAATGCGACGGATATGAGCACGCAGGATTCATTTCCAGTGCGGCTTCGGAACTCATATTGAATTTGGAGAATCCCACGCGCCGTTTACCCCCGGAAATCCTGTCGCTCTCGATTTTCGCGGAGCCCCGCGCGGAGCACAAAAAAATTCTTACCAAACGCCTCCCGGTCATCTACTGCCCGCCCTTTGTAACCTTTCCGCAGATTTCCTTTATACGATAAAGAGCACTGATTTCCGGGTGGCATACCCCGGATTGCATCGCCATTAATCCGGCGCCGGAGCGGTCCGCCTTTGCGCTGGTCGGCCTGGGCGCGGCGATATTATAGTTCTGGCGCCGGATGGCGTAGCGCGGCGGGTTCCCAGACCCGCAAAGACGGAAGGTGCGGAGAATAGAAGATGGATTTCATGTTGCATCTTCTATCTCCCATCTTCGTATTCCGAAGCCTTCTCCGCCCCTGGTTAAAGAAGGCCCGTGAACCAATAATTACCTCCACAAATAATTTGTCACTCCCACGCCTGCCAGTTGATTCGCAACGACTGGTTCCAGCCACTGGATTGGTCGACGCGAACAACGTTGACGCGAAATGCGCTCACCGAGTTGCTGGAAACCGATACCGCAAATGTGTCGCTTACGCCCTGGTACGCCGGATCGTTGGCAACACTGACCAGAATCCTTGGCGCGAATGGAAATGAATAGGGGAAGATAATGGTGAGGTTAGTTTCGACGGTCAACGAGGGGAGCATAACGTTTTGTCCAGAATAGATGACGCTGAAGGGCGTTCCGTTGGAACCCACACGGGCACCGGCCATGTCGTTGACAAAGCCCGCGATGTAAGCGGCGCTTTGGCCGCTGCCGATACGGGTCACGCCGCTTTCGCCGCTTTGTCCGACATTGCCGATGTCGATGTTGCCGCTTTCCCGCCCGGAATAATCGTGGCCAGCCTGGTAACCCAGGGCGATATTGTTGGAGCCAGGGAAAGAGTCCAGTGCATAGGCGCCCACGGCCGTGTTTTGGGAATTGGTTCCGTTGAAATAAAGGGCATTCACGCCGACCGCCGTATTATATGAACCGCTCGTATTTTCGACTAAAGCATACATGCCGACGGCCGTGTTGTCCGAACCGTTGGTGCTGAAATATAAAGCGCCGTCTCCATCGGCCGTGTTGCCGGACCCGCTTATATTATCAAAGAGCGTGTCATAGCCGTTCGCCGTGTTGTAGTCGCCGTTGCTATTGACGCCCAGTGCAAAGGAACCTACAGCGATATTCTGGATGCCCGCGTCGACGGCTGGATTTCCTGCCGAAGACCCGATGAACAGATTTTCCGAACTGTTGGAATAATAGAAAATCGTGCTGCCACCGGACGTCAAGACATTGATATTGGTCAATCCACTGCCGTTGCCGTTGATAACGCCGGCTATCCAGGTATTCGTCTGAATGCCCGGTGTTCCAATTCGGATGACGCCGTTTTCGCCCGCCACGCCGACATTGCCGATGTCAATGTTGTTACTTTCGTTTCCGTCCAGGTTCTCGCCCGCGGAATAGCCAATTCCGATGTTATTGGTGCCACCCTTGATTGCCACAAGGGCCCCATAGCCGCTCGCTGTGTTTTGGGAACCGGTTGCGTTATCGCGAAGCGCGCCGGTGCCGCTGGCGGTATTTTGGGAACCGGTTGTGTTGAAACGAAGAGCAATGGCGCCAATGGCCGTGTTGTAGTTGCCGTTCGTGTTCGCCTGAAGCGAATAGGCACCGATGGCCGTGTCGTCGAAGCCGCTTGTATTCGTCCCAAGCGCTTCATAGCCGTCGGCCGTATTCCCAGCGCCGGTATCGCCACCCGGGTTGCCGGCCCCAGGCCCGGAAAAGTAATCCTCCAGGCTTCCGGACGAGTAGAAGATGATGCCGCCGCCAGAGATGATTTCCGGCGTGGACAAGTTCAATATGCCGACGAGTTGCGCAGCATTGAGATTCGTCAGTCCGCCGCCGTTGCCGTTGATGACGCCGGTCAGATTCAACGAACCGAGCGTCACAACCGTTTCATTGTTTGTGATGAGCGCTGACGGCAATTGCGAAAATGGCATTATGCCATTCAATTGTCCCACGGAAATCGTGCCGCTCAAATTGCCGGCCGTTGCGGCAAAGTCGGCATAGGGCACGGCCGTCACGCTTTGCGGAGGGTTGAGCATCTCAAATCCATTGACGCCGTCGTTGAACCAAATGATGAGTTGCAGATTGGTGGCTGTGCTAAAAACACTCACCGGAATGGCTGTCATGTTCGCCAACGTGGTGTTGCCCAAAATCACGGTGAACAACCCCTGGCTCACATTCACACTAACGGCGTTCGAGGGTTCGCCACCGTTCACGCTCGTGCCGTCGTTGCTCCACAATGTCGTGTAAACCGGCACCGGTGGTGCGATGGTCACCGTGGGCGCGCTGCTGTAACCGGAACCCGGAGCTAAAACAGTAATGCTCGTGACCTTGCCTCCGCTGATGTTTGCCTGCGCTGTCGCCCCGCCGCTGCCGCTCATCGCCACGACCGGCGCCACGGTATAGCCGGAGCCGGCGGCGTTTACAGCAATAGAGCTTACAAATTCATTTGGCGAAACACCACCCATGACCGCCGTGGCCGTAGCCTGCTGACCGTTGGTGCTGGTCGCCAGCGCAAACTGAAACTGGCCGGCGCCGCTAAAGTTGGTGCCGTTGTCCGTGACACGACCCTGATAGGTAAACGCCGTGCTCTGGGCAAACGCGTTGAGTGAAAGGGCGTTAGTCAAAAACAACAACGAGGTACCGATGTTTCGCAAGGCTTGATTCATAAGAGATTAATAGTAAAGGAGTTAACTTTCCGAACTCCTTCCAATCTCCCAGAAGCACTTTGATTAGTCAAAACAATTTGGGTTAATGGTTCGCGGTTTATACATTACCCGACTGATCGGATGATGCGAACTGCCCCGTTTCAATCCGTCTGCGGTCTGAAAACATTTCGGCCCTGTAATCTTAGATAAAACTTACCTCCACAGATGTTTCGGATACTTCCTCGCCAGTTCGGATTTAATCTTCGGATAATGTTCCCGCCAGAAACTCGCCATGTCCTGCGTAACCTGGATTGGCTTCATGCCGGGTGTCAGGATGTGAACCGTGACAGGCACGCGGCCAAGAGCGATTTTGGGCGTTTGATTGACGTCATAAAGTTCCTGGATACGTAGTGAAATAAACGGCGATTTTCCGTTTTCGTAGGTAACTTTGGGCGTGCGACCGTTCGGCAGGGACAATCGTTCAGGCGCGTGCTTGTCCAGCAGTTCGCGCTGTGCGTGTGAAAGCCAGGACGTCACCACGGGCATGACTTCGCGTTCCTTGATGTCCTTGTAGCTGACAGCGCCATGGCAAAGCTGCTCGATGACGTGTTGTTTGTCTCCGTCATTAAAGGGCGGCAATTGGAGCTCGGGACATTGCGTGCACACAAAATTCAGGCGCGCGAGCCATTGCTGCACGGAGTGGTCCCAGTTCGGCAGCGCCAATCGTTCCGCAAGAATTTCAGCGGCCAGAATCCGGGCGGCATCATCGGCAGGAGGCGGGTCCACGCGCCGAGCCGAAAGCGCGAGTTCTCGAAAACGCAGAAGTTCGGCAGCAACCACGCGCTTTTGCGTCACATCAAATTGCACACGCAATTCGGACGAAATATCGCCAGGAAACAGTTCGCGCAGCCATCCAACCTCGATGGCAGTGGCCATGGAAAGGATCGTGCTAACGTCTTTGTCACGCGTTTCCACTTCGCGAATTTCCGCCGCGACGAACAGTTCCGCATGCTGCACCATACTCTCCCGCGCCAGCACGCCACGACGGTTGTGGACGAGTTCGCACCGGAGTGTTCCCTGGTCAAGCCGGCGGCCGACGCGATCGCTGAAACCGATGAGGATGCATTTCTGAAGGGCTTCATCTTTGACCTCGCGCGGCGCGGCGTCGAGGCCTTCGCGTTCGGCGATGCGCAGGAACTGTTCGAGCAGCGGCCCAACCTGCCGCGCTGTGACGGCGTGAATCCCGAGCCGGCGGCAGGCATCAAGGCGGAACTGGTTTTTAACCGAGTAATTCCACACTCGCATGAGGATCCAGAAATCCGACGAAGCCTTGCCACCGAACAAATCTTCGCGGGCCGAATTGGTTTCTCGGTCCACGTTGCGCAAAAGAAGGTCGCGGCCCTGCGTGAGTGCGGCGACGAGCGCGGCCTGGTAGACGCATCCATATTCCTGCGCCGCCAGCAACATTCGCGAATAACGCGGATGCAGCGGGAAAGCGAGCATTTTTCTGCCGACAGCCGTAATTGAGGATGCACTCCCTTCTTCATTCCGTCCTGCATCTTCGATCTTCAATCTTCTATTCTCTTCTCCGTGTCCTCCGTGTCTCTGTCGTGAGGAACCGGGCGCCAGTGCACCGAGGTCGAAGAGCAATTCCTCCGCGTGCGCTAATGAAATCTCATCCGGCTTTTCGAGCCAGCGAAATTTTCTCAGGTCATCCACGCCCGCTGCTTTCAGCGTGAGCACAACTTCAGCCAGGTCGAGCCGTTTGATTTCCGGCAACTCGCGAGGGGCGCGATGCGAATGTTCATCGCGCGACCAAAGCCGTTTGCAAATACCCGGCGCAGTCCGGCCGGCGCGGCCGGCGCGCTGGTCCGCTGACGCCTGCGAAATGCGCTCGATAAGAAGCGTGTTGATGCCGCGATTTGGATCGTAACGCGCGATGCGCGCAAAACCGCTGTCAATGACCAGGAGAATGCCGTCAATGGTCAGGGACGTCTCCGCGACGTTTGTGGCCACGACGACTTTGCGCCGGTCATAGCGCGCCACGGCGGCGTCCTGTAGTTTTGGCTCCAGTTCGCCATGCAGCGGCAACAGAATAAATCCTTTCGACTCGGAAGTGTTCCGTATGGCTTCGATGGTTTGGGAAATTTCAAAGCCGCCAGGCATAAAAACCAGCACATCTCCTTCACCGCCGGATTGAACGTAACCGGAAAACGCGTCGGCAGCCTGTTCCCAGACGGGCCGTTTGTCATTGTAGGAGGGTTGCGCAGCATATTCGATATCCACCGAAAACTGCCGCCCCTGCGAGGAAAGGATGGAACAACGAAAATTCTTTTCGCCTGCCGGCACGCCAGTGGCGTTCAAATAGGCCTCCAATTCTGTGGCGTCCAGCGTCGCGGACATCACAACAAGGTTCAGGTCCGGCCGTGATTGCTCCTGTAAATCCAGCGAGCGAGCGAGCGTGATATCACCGTACAGATGGCGTTCGTGAAATTCGTCGAAGATGAGGACCGAAACTCCCTTAAGCGCGGGGTCTTCGATCATTTGGCGCAGAAGGACGCCTTCGGTCACAAAACGGATTTTCGTCCGCTCGGACGTGCAATTTTCAAAACGGATTTGGTAGCCCACTTCGTTGCCCAATTTGACACCAAGTTCGCTGGCGACGCGGGCAGCCAGGAGGCGGGCAGCCAGCCGGCGAGGCTGGAGAATGACGACCTGACCGGCTTTGAGCAAGCCGTGCTTCAACAACATCTGCGGTACCTGCGTGGATTTGCCCGAACCCGTCGGCGCGGACAAAATCAAACGGGAATCCGATTTCAGCCGCGAAATAATCTGCTCCTCGATGTCGTAAATGGGCAACATGGAAAGGGAAAATTAAAAAGGAAAAAGGAAAAAGGAAACGCAGATATTTAGATTTTTGATCTGTGATTTGCGATTTCGGTCAATCTCACCCTGTTATGCAGCAGCCGACGCCTGCCGCGCCGTAGCTTGGCGAAGGCGGGTGAAGAGGCTCTGACTAATTCGCGGCTCGTTCGTACGGCCACCGACATCACTCAGACTGTCCAACCGTCTACCAAACCGAAAAACGCTTCAACGCTCAATTTAGCCTGACCTTCTCCTGCGGTTGGTCACCAGGTGCTCCCTGGGCAGCCTGGATGAGGTCGCGGATGCGGTGGGCATCGGCCTTTTTATGACCGTGGCTTCTCAATGGGTCGGTCCCGCCGGTGGACTCAATGAGAATATCAGCCCAAATAAGTCCGGCCTGGATGTGAACCGACGCAACTTTGGAAATGCTGATGCTCATTTCATCCATGCGAAACCAGGAACGTTTGCGGCGAATGACGGCTGTGTCTGTAATTTCAATGACCGTGGTAAAAAGAAAATTCCCACGGGTCCAACGGCTGGCTTTAAAGGTCTCTGACACCATGCCATAATTTCACGCAAGTCAACAAATTGGGCAAATGAAAACGGTTAAGGGGCCAGCAGTAGTCCCATAAGTCCTATCAGAGTGCCATTCCGGGCTGAATTTCAACATCCAACGCCGTCGGTGTCGCGCCGGCCAGGAGTTTTCGTTCCGCCAAAATGCCAATCATTGCGGCATTGTCCGTGCAGAATTTTTTATCCGCCAGGCGTAATGCAAAACCCTTTTTCTTACAGGCGTTTTCCAGTTCACGGCGCAAGGCGCTGTTGCAAGTGACCCCACCGGACGCAGTCACACAACCAGCGCCTGTCCGTTCGGCAGCGCGAATCGTTTTCGCCACAAGGACGTCCACGATGGCCGCCTGGATGCCCGCGCATAAATCACGGATTTTTTTTCCATCATTCACAAGACCCGGATTGTCTCGCACAAAATACCGAACGGACGTCTTCAGCCCGCTGAAGCTGAAATCATCACCGCCGTCACCGATCAATGGTCTGGGAAATTCAAACGCTTTTGAATCGCCCTGTTCGGCGAGTTTATCAATTTCCGGCCCGGCGGGATAGGGCAGACCAATGAGCTTTCCGGTTTTATCAAAACATTCCCCGGCGGCATCATCCAGGGTCGAGCCGAGCACGCGGTGGCGCAATTCCGATTCGACCCGCGCCAAGATCGTATGACCACCGCTTACGATCAAGGAGACGTTAGGCCGGAACGCGGCGAAATCGCCAATCCACGGCGAGTACAGATGCGCTTCATGGTGGTTGATTCCGATGAACGGTTTTCGGAGAGCAAACGCCATCGCCTGAGCGGCCTTAAATCCCACCAGCAGGGCTGTCGGCAAGCCAGGACCCCGGGTCGCCGCGACCGCGTCGATTTCAGCAGCGGAGACGCGTGCCTCCGCCAGGGCCGTTCGCGCCACCGACGGAAAATTCTTCAAATGCTCCCGCGCGGCCAACTCCGGCACCACGCCGCCATATTCAGCGTGCAGCGCAATTTGCGAAGAAACGACATTGGACAAAATCGCGCCCTCATGGACGATGGCAACGCTCGTCTCGTCGCAGGAAGTTTCAACAGCCAGAATCATTTTCGATTTACGATTTACGCGACGCAGCCGCGGACCTGAGGGCTTAACCCTCCGGCCATTTCACCATTCACTCTCCCGGCCACCGGAGCCGAAAACGTTCCAATACTTGAGTGTCTCCCACTTTGTGCCTCTCCCTTTCGAATTGCCCGCGTAAATTGCAAATCGCAAATCGAAAATTCACTTTGCTGCCATCTTGTCCGGACTGGACATCCCACTATAGATCAAAATGCCTTTGAGCAGATCCTGGGCACGATCGAGTTGAGTGTCCTTTATTTGTTCGGCCTGGAGGCGGTTGGTCATGTCCAGGGATTCCAGGCCGCCGGGCGCGGATTTGAGCAGGAGGGCAGCCTCCTGTTCATCCGTCATAGGCACAATGATGTCCGGAGTGATACCGTGCTCGTGGATCACTCGATGGCTTGGCGTATAATATTTGGCAGTGGTCAGCTTGAGCGCCGAACCGTCAGGAAATGGGTAAATGCTTTGCACCGATCCTTTGCCGAACGTCTTTTGTCCCAGAACGACCGCGCGATGCAGGTCCTGTAAACAGCCCGTCACAATTTCCGCCGCGCTGGCGGTGCCCAGATTGACGAGGATAACAATGGGCTCGCCTTTCAATTCATCGCCGTGGCCCTCGGCGCGGAGAAAGGAGTTCTCGCGCGGGTCACGTCCTTCAGTTGAGACTACCAGCTGGCCGCGGGGCAAAAACTTCTGGGACACGTCCACAGCTTCATCCAAAAGACCGCCGGGATTATCGCGCAGGTCAATAATGAGCGCTTTCATTCCCTGCGCTCTCAGCTTATCCAGAGCGCTCTGCAGTTCGTCACCGGTGCTATCGCCAAATTCGGCTATCCGGACGTAGCCGATCTTGTCCGCGCCAAGCGGAAATGCCTTTTGACTGTTGATGTCCTTGACCATGTTTACAGTGATGACCGAACGCTTGAGCGTAAAAGCCTTTACCAGGCCGTTGGAGGGACGTTCAATGGTGACGACCACTTTGCTGCCCGGTTCACCCCGCAACAATTTCACAGAGTCATCGAGCCTGTCGCCGACCGGCAAATCGGTAACGGCCTGGCCATCGATCTTCATGATTCGATCGTCGGGCAATATCCCCGCCTGAAATCCAGGGGAATCGTCCATGGGCGACACGACCGTCACATAGCCGTCTTTGAGTACAACGACCAGGCCGAGTCCGCCAAATTGCCCTTCAGTGTCCTCCTGCAAATCCTGGTAATCAGACGGGTCCAGGAACTCGCTGTGTGGATCGAGCGAAGAAACCATGCCCTTGATTCCGGAATACACGAGGTCATGGTAGGTGAGGTTGGTGCCATTCACATACTCAGTGCGAATTTTATCGAGCACCTGTTGAAACAGTTCCATGTTTGCGCCTCTGGAATCCAGTTGCTCCTCCGCGCGCGCCGGCAACAGATAAATGCATTCGCCCAAAATCAAGTTCAAGGCAAGCAGTGCTGTCACAAGGCCGTAAATCAAACGTCTTTTCATGGCACAAGGATGTTACCATAAATCCGCATTTCGGGGAAATGGAAGTTTTGCATCATCGCGGACTGGGGAATGCCGAATGCGAAATCGCTAAAGGTTTCCGGCTTCACCCTCTCCCATCCCTTCAACCCATGCCCAAACCGAAACTGTTTCAACGTTTCAACATTTTAACGTTTCAACGCTCAAGCTACGCGAAAGCGCTTGCGCCCATTGTATTGGCCATGGTTATATCATCGGATGAAACGAGGGCATTCCATCGCAGGCTCTATTCGAATTACAGTCCTTTTTGTAACACTGGCCGTTTCGTCTCTTTCGGTTCCCGCCTTCGCCGATACCAAGGACGTTTCAAGCCTCGCCGAACTTCAGCAAAAGATTTCCGCTTTGGTGGCGCAACCCCGCTTCGACGGGGCGCTTTGGGGCGTCAAAATCGTTTCGCTCGATACGGGACAGACGCTTTTTGAAACCAACGCAGTCCGCCTGATGAGCCCAGCATCCAATTGTAAACTGTTTACCGGCGCGGCGGCCCTGGACCATTTCGGCGGCGATTACCGGATTGTCACGCCGATTTACGCCACCGCGCCGCCAAATCGCCGGGGCACCGTTCGCGGCGATTTGATCATCGTTGGCCACGGAGACGCGACCTGGAACTGGCGCCGGTTTGGGACCAATGATTTCCGGAACATTTTTCAGCCATTCGTTTCCGCGTTGACCAACGCCGGCGTCCGCCGGGTCACCGGCGACCTTATTGCTGATGCCACTTATTTTCACGGCGAACCAACGGGTTCGAGCCTGTCTATTGATGATTTTGAAAACGGTGAATGCCCCTATATTTCCGCCATCACGCTCAATGACGGTCTGGCCCAGGTTCAGGTCTCGCCTGCAACCGTTGGCGCGCCTTGCAGCTTAACCATTCAACAGCCGGACATCAGCTTCGTGTTCAGCAATTGTACCACCACGGTCGCCAGGGGCGGCGCGCATCGCATTGACTATTACATGCCTTACGGGAGCCGGATCATCTATGTATTCGGCCAACTCCCCGTTGGAGACACCGGCGAAAGCCTGGACATCCCGGTCCTGGACCCGGCCGCATGGTTTGCGACCGCCCTTAAAGATGCTCTCGCGCGGAACGGAATCAAAATCTCAGGCAAAGTGCGCGGGGTCGCATGGCCGCAAGCGTCGGTTTTGGGTTCGCACAACATAAAAATTGGCGAAGTCCTTTCTCCGCCGCTGCGCGAAGTCGTTCGCTACTACATGAAACCCTCGCAAAACCTCGAGAACGACACCGTGCTTGCGGACCTTGGCGAGGCGACGCGCGACAGTGACACGCCGCCCTGGCAAAGCTCGGAACAACTTGGTCTGGCTGCGATGCGCCAATTTCTCGATACAAACGATTTGCCTGTGGATGAAGTACGATTCGACGAAGGTTCCGGCCTTTCTGATAATAATATGGCCACGGCCAACTCAATTGTCGCGCTGCTGCAATTCATGTGGCAGCACCCTGAATCCAAAGATTTTGTCGACGCGTTGCCGATTGCCGCCGAGGACGGAACATTGCGCCGCCGTTTTCATGATACGCTCGCCGCCGGAAATATTCGCGCCAAAACCGGCACTCTTCGCTGGGCCAATTCGTTGTCCGGGTACGTAACGTCGGCTGCCGGGGAACATCTCGCATTCAGCCTGATGCTAAACCGCTATGACCCGCCGCCGGAATCCGACAAACCCGCCGAACTCGACGCGGTCGCCCTCATGCTTGCCGAATTTTCCGGCCGCTCGATTCCAGACAGCGCCATGCTCCAAAAACAATTTGCCTCCGACGGCCGGGTGCTCCTGGTCCACCTGCCCACGGCGCCTTTCCCACATCCCTCGCGCGCGAACGGACATTGGTATCACAATCAATTTTTCTCCGCCGAGGTTCATTACACTGACAACTCCGTGGCGATCTTTATACCGAACCATTTTCATGCATCGGATAAAGTGGATTTTTTGGTTCATTTCCATGGCTGGCGGCATACCGTGGCAGAAACGCTCAGTGAATATCACTTGATTGATCAACTGGCCGCCAGCGGCAAAAACGTCATCCTCGTTGTGCCTCAAGGCCCCTTCAACGCTCCCGATTCCTCCGGAGGAAAACTCGAAGATACCAATGGCTTTGCCAGCTTCATGAACGACGTCGCCACAACCGTGAAAAGCAGCGGCGTCCTGGAACAAACGAATTTTGAAATTGGCAACATCATTTTGTCCGGCCACAGCGGCGGCTACAAAGTCATGGCGGCCATCGTGGACCACGGAGGGCTTTCGGATAAGATAAAGGAAGTCTGGCTCTTCGACGCGCTTTACGCCGGCAGGGAAAACTTCGTTGCGTGGCAGAAAGCGAACGATGGCCGGCTTTTGGACATTTACACCGACCACGGCGGCACGGAATACGAAACGGCGGATTTGCTGGCCTCGGTCAAAACGAATGGCGTTAGTTATTGGAACGGGGAAGACACCGCCGTAACGCCCGATGAACTGCGAACCAACAAATACGTCATTCTGCACTCGGACATGGCGCACAATGACGTTGTCTCCAAACGCCATGCATTTGAGGAATTCCTCAAAACCAGTTGTCTGGGAGACAAATGACGTGAAAAACCGTGAAAAGCTTCTTCATCCTGCTTTTCGCGGTCAGCCCGCTTCTTTACGCCACCGGGCAGGACGACCACTTACTGTCACGGCTCGATCCGGTGCCGCCCTTGCTGGAATTGCAGGCAGTTGCAAAATCAAATAACATTCCTGTGGCGGGCATCGGCCCGCTAACCGCCACAAACGTTTTGCCCGGCGATTCGCTCACGGCCCTTATAACCCTGCATCAGAAGCAGAATCGACTGACCCAATGGCTTGTCTATTTTGAAGTGGTATCCAACCAGCCGCCAGCGCGAAAGCCAAAACCCGTGGTCCTTTACAATTCAGTCGGAGACAAATTTGTATTTCCAAGAGTGCCCGTCGCATTCCGCATTCGCACCATCGGACCTTATGTGAATTCCACTTCCAGGTGGGGCGCCCCGGCGCCCAGGGATAGTTATGGGCGCGCCACGGTAAATGGAACATTTCTAGACCTGGGACTGGACGATTGCATGGCGGCCCTCTATCGCCTGGATCCGCTGCGTCAAAAAAAAGGGGCAACCAACCTCGATCTTCAGCCTTCCGATAAACCATTCCCTGACTCAACAGTGAAAACAAACCAAACACTTGCAGCCTTGTTGCACGTCACCCTGGACGAAAGGCGCGCCCTGGCCGTGGGAGAGCCGGCATTAATGAACTATTTCGGAGCCGTCGGCGAAACTCCCGATTTGGAAGACATCATGTGGAAGGTCATCAGTTTCCCATCCGTCTGGTCTATCGTCAAACACGCCGGTATTTCAGGGTCGCTCGCGGTTGACGTTCACAAGATTCGCGCAATTTCGCTGCCGCAGGGTTGGGATTTTCCCGGCCGCAGTCAGGCCTATACGTTTCCGATGTCGGTTATGCTCAACGAAAAATCGGCCGTGAATGCAACGTTCATTATCACCAGCCCGAGCCCATCGCTCGTGGCTTGCGGGGGTATCGTCGGATTCCTGGCCCAAAATCCGGACGATGACCAAATCTATTTGACCCTTCGCGTCATCAGCACTCAACGCGGAAAAAGCGCCAGCGAAACCCAGCGGAAATGAAATCCGCATTCGACGGTGGCCGCGGCCTGTCCGCAATAGTTTTCCGTGCTGCGCCGAAACCCTTTAATCGCGTAAGCGACGGCAGGTGCAATTTCGGCATTGTCCGACGCCGTTGCCCCGAATACTATCGCTTCAGCCTTCGGGCTTCCGGTTTTATCAATCAATACCAATGAAAATCACCCGATACACCGCTCTTTTCCTTCCTCTCGTCGCCATCCTCATAACAGGTTGCAATCCTTTCGTGTCGCGACCATCGTGTTCTTCTCCCACACCGGCATCGACCGCGCCAACCGCGACTGTCACATCCACCCAAACCCCGCCGGTCAAACTCGGCGTCGAAGTCTTGTTTGAAAAACACCTCGATTTAATCCGCGGCAAGCGTATTGGCCTCATCACCAATCCGGGCGGTGTGGATTCGCACCTGAACAGCATCGTAGAACTATTCCGCGCCCAGCCGGACGTCCATCTGGTGGCGCTCTACGGACCTGAACACGGAGTTCGCGGCGACGCGCAGGCCGGTAAACCCGTCGCCTTTTATTATGACGAACATTTTCATCTGCCCGTCTTCAGCCTCTATGGCCAAACCTACAAGGCGCCAGCTGACATGCTGACTAACATTGACCAATACATGCGGTCCTACGACACGCAGCAGACTGGTAAAATGCCCGTCAACGGCGCGCTGAACGGTATCGACGTCATGGTTTATGATTTGCCGGACGTAGGGACGCGCGTTTACACGTTTGAAGCCACGTTGGCCTACGCAATGCAATCGTGCGCAAACGCGGGCATTCCGATTATCGTTCTGGACCGCCCCAATCCGATCGGCGGCGTCACTATGGAAGGTCCCATCCTCGAATATCCCAAATACAGCTCGTTCATTGGCCTGTGCGCCACGCCCCTTCGCCATGGCTTTACCATGGGCGAGCTGGCATTATTCTACAACGACAACTTCCTCAAGAAAAAGGCAGACCTGACAGTCGTTCCCATGGAAAACTGGAGACGCGACGAATGGTTTGATCAAACCGGTCTGCCCTGGGTCATGCCCTCGCCGAACATCCCGACGCTCGACTCGGCTATCGTTTATCCGGGCCAGGTCATGCTCGAAGGCACCGATTTGTCAGAGGGCCGCGG
The DNA here is from genome assembly GCA_963845665.1 of uncultured Verrucomicrobiae bacterium. Lineage (GTDB taxonomy): Bacteria > Verrucomicrobiota > Verrucomicrobiia > Limisphaerales > UBA11358 > UBA11358. Next base: position 1,985,851 of record CAWJTA010000002.1, on the reverse strand, counting down.
AACTACGCATCCATTTGAGATTTTCGGCGCGCCCTGGATCGATGGTTACGCGCTGGCGCAAAGGCTGAATGCCCTCAATCTGCCCGGGGTAAAATTCCGCGAAATCTGGTTTACTCCCACGTTCTCAAAATTTCAGAACGAGCTCTGTGGCGGCTGCCAAATCCATGTCACCGACCGCGACAAATACCGGGCGATTGCCACTACCCTGAATATTTTGGCCACGATAAAACAGCTTTACGGTGACAAACTGACTTTCCACCCCAGTTATTTCAACAAAGTCCTGGGAAATTCCACCGTGCTGGAAGGCTTGGAATCCGGCGAACCAGTGGATCAAATTATCGCCGCCTATCAACCGGGCCTGGATGCGTTCGCCAAATCGCGCGAGAAATATTTGCTCTATCGTTGATGCCGGCTTGACTGAACGGGTCGCTCCGAACCCCAGAATGAATAAAGCGCAGGTCCACATTGAATCTGGCAATATCGCTAACGACCAACTGCTTGTGAGGGATATCATTGTCGAAACACGCGACAGGTTTAAGCTGTTCGATAATAGAGAGACATCGAGAGTTCCAAAGACAATCATCTCGATCGTTGAGCGTGAGCACTACGGTTTCGGTCTGGGAGCGAGAATCGTGGACAAATTAATTATTGTCGATTTCAACCGGGGAAAAAGCCCCTCCCCCGCTTTCGACGATGTCTACAAATTTATTGCGGCAAAACTGTTTGCAGCGTTCCCGCAAAATGCCAAAGAGGCCAACGAAAATGAATTTATTCCTCCACGCTGACTGCGGCGCCGCAATATATCTGTGTTTCATCTGTGCCCAATCTGTGGCTAAAAAAGTTTTGCAAGGCGGCTCGCTAATTCAAATTCGTTTCCGCCCAACCCGCGATGACTGTGTAATGAAAGGTCATCTCGAGCGCGTTATAACTCTTGTACCATTTGGCGTGGCCATCACCGAACAGGATGTTTTGGCCGCTGGTATGCACCTGCCAGAGTTCGTAAGGAACGCCGTTAGTGGGTCCACCCACACAGTTTTGCGAATAATCGTCTTTGTCAGCATCCAACGGATCAAACGTAAAATTGGGTCCTTCGCCCACCGACTGGTTCGGAACGCCGCAGGTATCGCCGGAAAGGACGTATGCCGCCGGAGACCGGATTTCCGTGGTGTTGACCGCGGCATCCACGCCGCCTGACTGGATAAACGCGGCGCGACAACCGTTAAAATAATTGAAAGGTCCCCGCATGACCGGTGGTAACTGCACATTGCCTGGACAGTTATAGAGGTTGGTGCCCATCGTATAGGAGTAAATCTGCTGCATCCAACTGGCCTTTCCGGTTCCCGGATCGGTTGCGTTCCAGTAAATGTCACCGCCGGATTCCGGATAAAACTCTCCATTTTCATCGGCAAACATTTTCATGCCCATGCCAATCTGGCGCAGATTCGAGATGCATTGCACCGTCCACGCCCGCTGCTTGGCCTGATCCAACACGGGTAACAGCATCGCAGCTAAAATCGCGATAATTGCAATAACTATTAACAATTCAATCAACGTAAAAGCGTTCCTCTTCTTCATTCATTAAAAGACGGTCCGGGATAAAGAAATGTTTCAAGTTTTTTCCAACCATAGTTGACGCACCACGCACCACACCTTTTCCACTACTTCAACGTTTCAACGACCCTCCATCCGCCTGCGCGGCGCCGGGATCTTAAGCGGTTCAATGTGTACCAGGACGTCGCTGACCGACGGCATAATGTCACGGATATTGTCCTTCACGGCGTGAGCGATTTCGTGCGAGCGCAGCACGGTCATTTGCGGGTCCACTTCCACGTGCATCTCCACGAAAAATTGGTGGCCGGCCTTGCGGACAAAACATTTTTCCACGCTAGCCACGCCTTCGGTGCTGGCGGCGATTTGTCGAATTTGCTCGATAACTTCGGCGCCGGGCGCTCTGTCCATAAGTTCACTCAGCGCCGGGTACAGCAACAGCCAGCCGCTCCATCCAATGATAAACGCCGCGAAAACAGCCGCGACATCGTCCGCACAAACCCATCTGGGCCCGCCGATGATGGCCACGGTTATACCGATGGCCGCGGCCACCGACGTGATGGCGTCAGACCGATGGTGCCATGCATCAGTCCTGACCGCCGCGTTGTCGGTGTCCGTGCCTTCACGCGAGACATACCGGAACATGCCTTCCTTGACCAAAACCACAACCCCGAGCGCAACGAGCGTGAACCAATCGGGTTGCGGGCGGTGAAATCCGTTTGCCCATTGATATATATTCAAACCGCCTTTGGCGGCGATCCAGACGGCCGCAACCAGCAGCATGAACGCGCCAAAGGCCGCCGCGAGAGGCTCGGCCTTGCCGTGACCGTAGGGATGTTCTTCATCCGCCGGCTCTGCGGCCACCGAAATCCCCCTCCACATAATCAGGGAATTAAAAATGTCCGCAAACGATTCAGTGGCATCCGCAATAAGGGCGTGCGAGTGCCCAAAAATTCCCGCCAAAAACTTGGCCACCCCCAACAGCAGATTCACCGCAATCCCCAAAAGAATCGCGCGCTGCCCGCGTTGGAACCGGTCGGCCATGCCCGAATTTAAGACAGAACCTGCGGATATTTCAGAGTTTTTTAGCAAAATTTTGGGTTGAGCACGGAAGCGTAGTGCGTGGTTGTGTATGACGTCAAGTATGACTCGGCGCTGTCCCGCGATGAGACGCATTGCGAAATATACATCACACTAAAATCGGTCTTATCGGCCTTGGCGTTAAATACTGCCGGGCCTTAGTCCCACATGGCGACCAGGGAAAAACGGGACGAAAGGAGGGCCTGCCGCGCCGCGGCTTTCATATCGCACCGAAGCCAGGCGAAGGCGGGCCTACCCCTCCATAGGTTCCGTGCGAAGGAAGGGTCAGAAAAGGTCATAAACGCGCTGTTGAATAACCCCTAAACAATATGAGAAACTGCAGCCATGCAGATTTGCCGTAGCGGCCCCAGAGTATCGACTTTTCAACGTTTTAACCTTTCAGCGATCGCCGAATTGTCCGAACATTCCCGCTTGATGGGAGGACAGTTCATCGAAAAAGGCCCGTCTTTATTGAATATCTTAAAAATAAAAAACTGCACCTTCATGCCATTTCGACTCTTTTTTTCGCCCTTTAATCCCTCAAAACGTGACAAAAATTGTCATTCCACGGCTAAAATCAACAGAGTTAAGCCTGCTCTCCTTGGCCCACATGTCGCGCATGGTGGAACGAAGGTGGACGAAATATTTATAAAATTCATCTCATTTAATGCAATTCGTGTCTGGTTTTCCCGTAATATAAAATGTAAGTGAAAAAAACTGTGAACTGGCAAATTTCGTATTTTTTGGCACAATTTTGACCGATGCGGGAAAAATTTCAGATTTGGTTTGAATCCCTCGAAACGTTTGCCCTCGAAGTCATCTTTGAACAACGTCACGATTTCAAGGCGAAGGTCACGCGCGCCATTCTGTTTGGCCTTTCCAAGCTGTTTCATGTCGGCGTCAACATCCGCCGCTGGCTCTATAATAACCGCATCCTACGCGATAAAACGCTTGGGGTCCAGGTGATCGCCATTGGGAACCTGACCGTGGGCGGGACTGGTAAAACACCGGTCGTTGAAAAATTTGCGCGCGAACTCCGCGACGCCGGCCGCAATGTGGCCATCCTCTCCCGCGGTTACCGATCCAAACCCAAGCCATTTCATAATTGGTTCTTCGACAAAATCTTTCTGCGGGAAGACCAGACCCCGCCGCGCGTGGTTTCAGACGGCAAATCGCTTCTGCTGGATTCTGAGATGGCGGGCGACGAGCCGTACATGCTCGCGTCCAACTTGAGGGACGTGGTAGTGCTGGTGGACAAGGATCGCATCAAGAGCGGACGCTATGCGATCGAAAAATTCGGCTGCGATACGCTATTGCTAGACGACGGATTTCAATATTGGGACCTGCGCGGCCGCCGCCACGATGTTGTTCTGATTGACCGGCAACAGCCCTTTGGCAATGAGCACCTGCTGCCGCGCGGCACATTGCGCGAACCGCCCTCCCATCTGTCGCGGGCGCAAACGATATTTATCACCAAGAGCGACGGCAACACCGCCGCCCTGCGCGAGCGCATCGCAAAATTCAATTCTGAAGCGGCAGTCATCGAATGCGTGCATCATCCGCTGTATCTCGAAGACATCTTTACCGGGGAACGCATGGAGTTGGATTTTTTGCGCGGCAAGAAGGGTGCCTCCCTGAGTGGAATTGCGCAGCCGGAAAGTTTCGAACAAAGCCTGGTCTCGCTTGGCATGGAACTGGTTTATTCCAAGCGCTTTGCGGACCATCACCGGTTCACCCAGCAGGAAGTCCTGAATGGCATCAACCGCGGCAAGAAACGACAGGCCTCGGTCATCATTACGACGCAAAAGGACGCCGTCCGATTTCCGAAAATTGACCGACGCGACCTGCCGATTTATTTCATGCGCGTCGAAATCCGGATCGTGAGCGGCGCGAATGACTTCCAGGATTGTGTGCGAAAGATTTGTTTCAAGTGATTATTATTTACTATCTTGCGCGCGCGCTTATCGCGTTCATTCAGATGCTCCCTTTGCCGGTCGTGGCGCGCCTGGGCCGATTTGGCGGCGGCGTTGCCTTTCGCCTTGATGGGCGCCATCGCCGCGTGGCGCTGGACAATTTGCGGAAATGTTTCGGCAATGAAATGTCGGACGATGAAATCACGGCGTTGGCAAAGGAAAATTTCCGGCGTTTGGGCGAGAATTATTGCTGTGCCATCAAGACCGCGGCGATGACCGCGGACCAACTGCGCCCTTATGTCGACTTCGACCGCCCGGAACAGCTCCAACCGCCGAGACGCATGGTTATGGCCATCGGACATTTCGGCAATTTTGAATTGTATGCGCGGTTCCAAACTTTCTCGTCCGGATATCAGTGTGCGACGACCTATCGCGCGCTCAAACAGCCCGAGCTCAATCGCCTGCTGCAAAAAGTTCGGGAAAAGTCAGGCTGCCTTTTCTTCGAACGCCGCACAGATGGTCCCCTGCTCCGCGCGGCGATGAATGCCCCGAACATCATTCTGGGATTGCTGGCGGATCAAAGTTCGCGCGGCCTGCGCGCGCCCTTTTTTGGGCATGATTGCGATACCGGCCTGGCCACGGCGATTTTCGCCCTTCGATATCGCTGCGAGCTTTATACGGCGTTTTGTTTCCGTGTCGCTCCGGCAAAATGGCGGCTGGAATTGGGCGATAAGATTTTGACTCACGAGAACGATTCGCCCCGGTCGAGCGCGGACATTATGCGCGACGTAAATCGTTCGTTTGAAAAAGCCATTCGGCGCGACCCGGCCAATTGGTTCTGGGTACACAGACGCTGGAAAGCCCAAAACAGCCCGCCCAAAGCCGCCGAACCGGCCAAGGCTGAAGATTTAGGATAGAAATGCCACTATTTCGTTCATTCCTGATATTTATCCGGAGTATCCTATTGCTCCTTTTTTCTTTTTCCTTCCTCCTTTTTCCTTCCGCATGAAGCGCCTCCTCATCCGCGGCACGAATTGGCTCGGCGATGCCGTGATGACGACGCCGGCGTTGATGCGACTGCGCGAAAAATTTCCGGACGCGCATATCGCGCTGTTGACACCCGAAAAATTAGCACAACTTTGGTTGCACCACCCGGCAGTGGATGAGGTTATCCTGTTTTCACCGCGATGCGGGGTCTTTGCCACGGCCGGCAAACTGCGCGCCGGGAAATTTGACGCTGCCCTGGTGTTGCCCAATTCACCGCGCTCCGCGGTAGAGGTTCTTTTGGCGGGGATCCCGAAACGAATTGGTTATGCGCGTCCCTTGCGAAACTTCTTACTCACGCAAACCGTCCGGCCGCGCCCGGACGCCGTAAAAATGCGGAAACGGACCGTGAGCGAAATCAGGGCTCTTATTGGGAAAAATCCACTCGCTGGGATCTCCGAACGGCCTGAAGGCGGGAAACTGGGCGGAGCGCATCAATCGCGTGAATACTTGCACCTGGCGGCCACGCTGGGAGCGAATCCCGAACCGTTGGCGGCCAAATTGGTCATCACGCCCGAAGAAGTCGAGGCGGCGCGGCAAAAATTCGGCCTCACATCCGTTCCAAATCCGATCCTCGGGCTGAACGCCGGGGCGGAGTATGGGCCGGCAAAGCGCTGGCCGATCGACCGATACATTGCTGCTGCAAAGGAAATACAAAAGCGAACGAACTGCGCCTGGATTCTGTTCGGAGGAAACAAAGACACGGATTTGGCGACCCGGATTCAACGATCCCTCGGTGAAGGGCGGGCTGTTTTTAATATCGCCGGCAAATCGTCGTTGCGGGAGTTGATGTCGCTAATGAAACTGTGCCGCGTATTTCTGACAAACGACACCGGACCTATGCACGTGGCCGCGGCGCTGGGCGTGCCGGTCGTGGCGATATTTGGAAGCACCTCACCAGAACTGACTGGGCCATTGAGCGCGAGCGGCTCAAGGGTTCAAATCCTGGCGTCGGATGCGGCGTGTTCGCCTTGTTTTTTGCGGGAGTGCCCCATTGATTTCCGATGCATGAATGGGATCAGCGTGGAAGCCGTGGCGGAGGCGGTTTTGAAGGGCGCACGAGTTGGTTGATAAGTCTCAAACTTTGCCTGCAATGCCAAAAACTCATATCCGGCAGGCACCCAGTGGGATAAATTCAGTTTTGCCGACCATCCCTGCTGTCGCGCCAGCGGACGGCTTCGCGGAGGAGTTCGGTGGCGCTGCCCAGATTGAGTTTTTCCTTGATGCGCGCGCAGTAGGCCTGAATGGTTTTGACGCTGACGTGGAATTCTTCCGCGATTTGGCGAGTGCCAACGCCCTGGCCCAGTTTGTCGAAGACTTCCAGTTCCCGGTCGCTCAATAGTTCAATCGCGGACGTGGCCAGGCCGCCGCCGTGAATCGTCTTGCCGGCCAGGACTTCGGCCGTTTTTTCGCCGACGTACAGTTTTCCTTCCAGGACGCGGCGAATCGCCTCGATCATCTTTTGAGCGGTCTCGCGCTTGTTGACGTAGCCACGCGCGCCGGCGCGGAAGACCCGTTCGGCATAAAGGGACTCGTCATGCATGGAAAGCACGAGCACGGGCACGTCCGGGTGCAATGTTTTCAGGTTTTTAATTAATTCTATTCCAGAAGAATTTTTCAGGTTAATGTCGGCAATGACCAGGTCGGGCTGGGCGGCAGCGAGGGATGACAGCGCCACCGGAGCGCTTTCGCTCTCGCCGCAAACGATAAGGTCCGGCTGCTGATGGATCAAGTTACCGAGCCACTCGCGCACGAGCGGATGGTCGTCCACAATGAAAATTCTCTTTTTGCCGGGCGAAGCGCTCATGACCTGATCCGCGGCAATGAACATTTCACAAATGTGCCGCCAGTGGGATTGGGTTCAATGGAAAAATTGCCGCCGATCATCGCGGCGCGGTGAGCCATGATACGTGTGCCAAGGCCGCGATGCTTCTGCCATTCCTCGGGCAAACCCGCACCGTCGTCCTCGATGGTCAATTCAACACGGTCTTTTCTGGTTGCCAGGCTGATGACAATTTGGGCGGGTTTGCCGTGGCGGATGGCGTTATGGACGGCTTCCTGGGCGATGCGATAAAGGTGTGTTACGGCGGCCGTGTCCTCGATCGCGGGGGTTTCTTCGCATTCAAACACGCAACGGACTTTGAACATTCTTGAAGTGTTACCGGCCAATTCATGGAGGGCGGTGACGAATCCCTCGGGTTCCATTCCCGCGGCCGAAATTCCGTGAGCCAGATCACGGGTGAGCGCGATGCCATTTTCGGCCAGCTTGACAATTTCCCGGGCGTCGGCGGCCTCAGGCAGGGACCTGCCCGCGAGTTTTTCGTTAAGCACCTGCCCGGCCATAGCCGTGGCTGCCCAATGCTGGCAAAGACCGTCGTGCAAATCATGCCCAATGCGGCGTTGCTCGCGTTCGCTGACCTCGATGACTTCCTTTTCCAGCCGCTCGCGTTCGGCGATTTCGCGGGTCAATGACTCCGTCCGTTGCCGGACTTTCTCCTCCAGTTGCCTTTGCGAATTCCGCAGGTTGGCGACAAGCAAAACGGCGATTGAAAAAAATGCCGCGAGAATAAGGACGTTCCATATCGGAACAAAAACGCTGGAGTAATGGGCGCCTGCGGCAAAGTCTCCGGCCTGCCAAACGATGACACTCAAGACCGCCATGGCAAACCCGTACGATCTGCCGACGAACCAGGTCGCAAACGCGATACCCAAGAGGTAAAAAACGGAAAAAGAAATTTCGAAGCCGGAACGCCAGTCAATCACCCCGACCAACCCAACAAAAGCCAGTCCAATGAACGCCAGAAGAACGCGCGGGCACCGCTCAAGAGACTGAAGAACTCTGGTCACTGACCAAGCGGATCGAACTGGCAGCCAGGAACGAATCCGAACCTGGAGCCGGTGTCATAACCGATGTAGTGGGACGTGCTATAGAGGGGATCGTTCGCGACGCCGGGGGCGCAATTATCCGGATAGGAAGGATTGGGAGAGAGATATTTTGTGGCGACCGGATGATAGGGAGGGAACGGGAAGGTGATGATCTCATAAATGCCGATTCCCGTGCGAGCGGCCGTGCGGCAAACGCCATTGACGACGCCGGTTGTGGCGCCTTCCGCGGGCGAATTCCAAACGGCGGATTGTTCCATGGAATTGCGCAATTCTCCCATCCGCACGGGTTCAACAGTGTTTCGGATTCCGCGCCCCAATTTTTCCTGCGCGTTAATGCAGCCGGAAGTCAATAAAGCGACAATGGGGAGTACAGCCAGAAAATGAAGGATGCTTCGCATAAAATTCAGTTCATTTGCAGCTTACGCGCGTTTGCCCAAATGTAAAGGTTTTTGTTGCGGTGGTTGCGGAAAAATTTTTGGGCGAATGAAAACTCTCCTCAAAAATATTTTGCGTATCCAACCCCGAACGCCGCCACCCGTTCCTGGAAAAGAATTGAAGGTTGCAACCTGAAGTCTGGATCTTAATCGCAGTCCGGGCGGGTTCGCTGGGAGCGGCGAAAACCGTTGCGGCCGTCCCTCATTTATTGAATAATCAATAGTAGTCCACAAGGGGCTGTGAATAAAAATGTGAATAGATTTTCACCATTCCGTAACACAGGCGTAACAGAATTGAAAGATAGTTAAGTCAGCGGCAAATTATTACCGCAGGGCAAAATATGAAAAAAATCCTGATTCTCACGGCGAGTTTTGGAGATGGACACAACGCGGCGGCGCGAAACTTACGCGACGCGATTGAGATGGCCGACGAGGACGCGCGCGCGGAAACCCTCGATTTGTTTGCCGACAGCTATGGCGCGTTCAATACGCTGGCGAAGAAAACGTACCTTGGCATGGTAGCATATGCGCCGAAGCTGTGGGGACAATTTTTCTCGCTACTTGAAAACCCGTTTGTGGAGAAGCAACTGGGCGGATTTACGCGGTTGCAAAACACGCTGGAAAAAGTGCTCGCCGAATCGCAGCCCGATTGCGTGGTTTCGACTTATCCAATTTACGGACACGTGATCAAAAAGATTTACGCCCACCATCACGAACGCCCTTTCCGCTTTATCACGGTGGTGACCGATTCAATTTCAATCAATTCGGCGTGGTTCCGGGCGCCCAGCGATTATTTCTGCGTGGCCAATGAAGTCACGGGGGAAGTTCTGGCCAAAGGCGGCGTGCTGGAACAGCAGATTAAAGTAACGGGATTTCCCGTCAGCCCGCTGTTTGCAGAAAATTCGGTGGAACTGCCGCAACCGATTGGGGATGAGCCGCGCCGAGTACTTTACGTGATCAACACCGGCAAGAAGAAAGCGGGCAAGGCGATTGACCGGTTGCTTGAGATTGACGACGTGCACCTGACGATCACCGCCGGGCGAGACCCGGAACTCCGCGCCAAACTCATCGAGCGCACGCGGGACCAGGAGCATCGCGTAAAAATCCTGGGGTGGACCAACCAAATGCCGGAATTGATGATGTCGCATCATTTGATCATCGGCAAAGCCGGAGGGGCAACTGTGCAGGAGGCCATTGCGGCGCGTTGCCCGATGATTGTCAATCAGGTCATTCCCGGGCAGGAAGAGGGAAACGCGGAATTGATTGAGAAATTCAACCTGGGCGCCGTTGTGGAAAAGAACAAGGAAGTGGCCGAGGCCGTGGAAATGGCGTTTGAAAAACGGGCGACGCTTTGGAACGAATGGCGGAAGAATTTGAAAAAGATCAGCCGGCCGGATGCGGCGATGAAGATTGCGGAACTGGTTTTAGACGAATCGGACTGTGATTTTCCCGGGGGAAAAGCGGTAAAATTGTTTGAGACGACGCCCTCGCGTCTCATGCGGCAAGCCCAACCGGCCAACGGCACGGCGGCGCATGGGGGTAGCGGAGCGCAAATGCTGCTTTGCGATTTCCACATTCACACCAATTATTCCGATGGAAAATTGAGTGTGCCGGAGATCATTGATTTTTACGGTGAACGCGGCTTTGACTGCATCTGCATTACGGACCATCTGGCGGACCCAAAGCGGCTGCTGGGGAAGCTGTCTGAATTGGCAAATTGCACGCTGGGGCAAGAGCAAGTGGGGGAATATTTTTCGATCATTGAGCGCGAACGCCAGCGGGCCTGGCGGCGCTACAAGATGCTCGTGATGACGGGAATCGAGTTTAACAAGGATGGCTACACTCGCAAAACCTCAGCTCATTTGCTGGGCATAGACTTGAAGTCGCCCATTAGCGCATCGCTTGAAATTCCGGAAATTATCGAAAAAATTCATGAACAAGGCGGGCTGGCCGTGGCGTCCCATCCGCACATCATGAAGAGTGAATGGGGCAAAAACACTCTGTATCTTTGGGAAAACCAGGATAAATTCGCCCCGTTGCTCGACGCCTGGGAAATTGCCAACCGAAACAATATTTTCAACGATATTGGGTTGAAACGATTGCCGTTTATCGCCAACAGCGATTTTCACAAGCCCAAGCACATTTATTCATGGAAGACGCTCATCCATGCGGAGAAGGACCCTGAAGCAATCAAAGACTGCATCCGCCGCAATGAGCACGTCGCCATCACGCTTTATCGCGATTTTGCGGCCTCAACAAAGGGAATCAAACACGGATTTGAGGCGTCAGCTCAGGTCCCGCATCTCTTTGATGAGCGCCTCTCGGTGCATGCTGTGAATCATTAAATTCCAGCTCATCGCAAAAACTGTTTTTCCAGGAGATTCATCAAATCTTCGAAGGCGCGCATCAATTCGCCGTGACGTTCCACGACGTTCTTTCCGCGTGAGAGGTCAATCGGCGAACTCATCGCTTCCGAGTAGCAATGGCTCATCGCCTGTCTATCGGGACGTTGTCCAAAGGCCCTCAGCAAGACTCGCACCCGGTCTGCGAGCATTTTTGCCTCTGAAATCATTTCCAACGCCGTCTCAACGTCGAGTTTGCCGGCATTAACCTTTTTCAACAACCCACACTCGAACATACGGCACTGCCTGGGCCTGTCGCTATAAATCTTGCAATATTTCCCGTCAAAGCAAGCACAGGGCTGGGCGAGTGCGCGTTTCCGACGCCCTTTTTTTGCGATCACCAATCCCGCTTGAGCGAGCCGTGCCGCGTCATCGCCCGGACGCAACTCGACATCAGCGAATAGCACGCTGTCGCAACAGAGGCCGCAATTGGGGCAAAGGCGATCAACGGCGTTCGTAAGGTTCATTGCTTAAACTACCCTTTCGGGACAACGAAAGCCAAAAAATTGCGACGCGACGTTTGTAACCTTGCTCCATGTTTCCTTTATATCTTTATTAAGAGCCATGAAAATTGGAGAATTGTCGATTGCAATTGCAGAATGCCAAATAAAAACAATCAGTTATCATTATGAGTTACGAAGCCGTCCATCGCCGATGTCACAGACATTCCGTAATTTGCTGAGGGGACTATCAGCAATTTGCGGAGGAAACGTCAAAAAGCTTGGCACAGTTCAAAAAATATCTGACATTATGGTTTATTTGTTTTGGCAATTCGCAATCCAGAAACCCCCAATGCGCAATTGTTTGACTTGGCATTGGCTCTGCTCTAAAATGGTTAACATGAACCAATGCAAAGAAATCAAAAGTGGAAAAGTAGTGTCTCTGATGGGCTTCTTCGCAGCTGTTGCACTCACGGTCATGGCGCAGCCAACGCTCGCGAGTCAGAGCGTGGAATTGACATGGAGTCCCAGCTCCTCTCCGGACGTAGTTGGATATAACATTTACTACGGCGGAACGGCTACCGGAGGCTATAACGACGAAATTTCAGTGGGGAACACGACGAATGCGACAGTTTCGGGTCTGACCAGTGGCACTACCTATTATTTTGCGGCCAAGGCCGTCAATAGTTCCGGGATTGAGAGTACGTATTCGCTTCAATCGTCATACGTCGTCCCAGGCGCGGCTGCGATCTTTGCAGGCGTCGTCTATTCAAACAACACGGCGTCCATAGCGCTGACAGGGTTGCCAGGCACTGTTTATGTGATTCAGGCATCAACAAATTTGGTGAATTGGATTTCATTGGTGACCAATGTCACGCCTTTGCAGTTTAAGGACACGAACGCGGCGCAGTATAAAAAGAGGTTTTATCGCGCGGTTAATATGTTTTAAGCTCGGGCACCAGAAGGGTGTCGAATCTCGCAGAATGGCTTCAGAGGGCTTGTAAGCGTCGTCAAATTAAGACCGCTCTTAAATTTACGAGATCTTGCGGCGAAACAAAGGCAATGTGGCAAGTCCAGCCAGAACCATGGTGATGGTTCCCGGTTCGGGTACGGCCTGTACCGTGAATGAGTAATTGCTGGCGGTGGAAAATGAAAGAAGCAATTCGGCCCCCGTATTAGCGTACTGGCCCTGAGTGTCAACAAGCGTTCCAGTCCCGATATAATCTCCATCCGATGATTCTTCCAAGGTCTGCAAATTAAAATCGAACCGATTGTTTGGAGTGGTTCCCGTACTGCCAAAGTAACCGGGAGTGCCGATTTGCAAAAAATCAGAAATCGGAGTGTTTTCCGGTGTGGAAGACAGCCCGGTAATGTTTAAGGAGTAAGCAGTCACTATTGTTCCGGCCGGAACGGTGCTGGCGAATGTGCCTGTAGCGCTTCCGGGATCAGTAAAATTTGACGCATCCAACATAATTGAGGAAGCCGTATAAGTACCCGTTTGGGAGCTATCTTCCTGAATGCCGATGGTTCCTGTGAAATTCTGGCCGCTCGCCACACTTGCCAGGGATAGAACGACCGGCGCGAACAGGCCGTATTTTTTAAAATTCATATATTTGCTCCTGATTCGGTCTAAATATAGCCGCTTGATTAATTCAATTAACGGTAACAGTCAAACAAAGTCAACAAAATTTTCGCCTTTATTTGGACATTTAAAAGTCATTGGCCATCACTTATCGGCCAATATGACGACAACTTGACGCAAAAACATTGGCGGCGGCCAATCTGGCCGCCGCACCGGGCAAAATCGCCCGTTCCACCCAAGTCGTAAGAATAAGCGGGTCAAGCTTTGCTTAATATACGACGAAAAATCTCGATGCCAGCGAAAGCCATGCCCAACAGCGCCACTGTGAGGCCACCGTCGGGAACTCCTCCTCCCGGGCCGCCACCTCCGACCGCCACAGCACCGGCGGAAAACGTAAATTCCAGTGGACCTCCCGTCGCGGGCTCTTCCAGCGACAAATTCCAATTAAACGGACTTGTATCAGCGCTGGAATCGGTAATGGTTCCGGTCCCACTAATGTCCAGGAAATTTCCCGACGCGTTGACGGTATCGCTCAGAAAATTGAATGTGAAGCCACCGACGCTCCAGAGATTATTGAGCGCCACACCCGGTGCCGGACTAAATATCCACGGAGACGACGACATAGAGACGAGCGAGAGCGGGGAAACCGAACTGAAAGAACCGCTGTCAGCCACAACATATACGAGAGGCCAACTGGTTACTTGCGTGGCACTACTCAAGGTGGCGCTGTCCAAGTTAAGTTCGCCGCCCATTTCAATGGTGCCGCTAATGGGAATCGCTTGAACCGAAGCCACAGCGAACATTGCCGTCGCCATTCCAGATATTGCTGCCAATTTGATCGTCATTTTATTCTCAGTTTCTAACGCTTTGGAGCGGAGATGAACGCCTGGACTCATTTTACATTCTCAGATCCATCATCCGATTTCACTGTCATGCTTTTAGCACCAGCAATGCCAAGCGATAATAGATTACCAAACCAACAACGTAAAACATTCATTTCCAATATATTGCCCTGAAAAAATCTAAATGGATCGACGCGTGACAGTTTGAAAAATCGTAAAGACTTCTGACGATTCGAGCCGAAATTCAAAAACATTTTAGTCGCAATAAGCTTATTATTAGCAACATACGAATAAAACGGTCGATTTCGTAAAAAGTGCTGACGTTTACCGGCAGTTGAGTCATAAAATGTTTGCGGCGGCCAATTTGGCCGCCGCATCGGGCGAATCGCCCATAACACCCAAGCGTAACGATGAGCCGATTATGCTTTACACAAATTACGACGAAAGATCTCGACACCACCCAGGGCAATACCGAGAAGGACCAAGGTCAAACCACCGTCTGGAACCGTGTTATTACCACCACCACCACCGGCTCCGGTACTGGCCCCGAAAATAAAATCCACAGTGCCGCACAGGTTTTCTGCCGTCAAATTCCAAGTAAAATCTGTGGTACTGTATTTAGGATTGGTGGAGCTGATTGTTCCGTAGCCATCAACAGTCAGGAAATTGCCGTTTTGCGTGACGGTATCGCCCTCAAAATTAAAAGAAAACGAGCCCACGGACCACAGATTGTTAAGGGGCGTTCCCGGTTGCGGGCTAAAGATCCACTCAGACGAGGACATCTTCACGGCTGAAAAAATAGGGATCGAACTGAAGGCGCCGCTGCCAGCGATGACGTACGAGAAAGGCCAACCGGTCACGGCCGTTTCACTGCTGTTTAATGTTGCCTCGCCACCCATGTAGATACTGCCGCTAATCGGTATAGCCTGAACCGAATTCACTGCGAGCATTGCCGCGATGATTCCCGAGATACTTGCCACTTTCATTTTCATATACTTTCTCACTTCTTAATTGTTACCAACCCTCTGTTGTCCTGTTGCACGTTGCGGTTTTAGCAATGGCAATGCCAAGCGATGAACGAACCGAGTGACGTCAACTTAACACGCTTAATATGAACAACTTAAACAACTACAATAACAGATACATCGAGGGCTCCTTTTTAACAAATCGTAAAGAAAGCCGACGCTGCGACTGCAACGAAAAATGAACACTTTGCATAAACTGTTGATTATGAATGACAAACTGAACTCAAAGCGGGTTTCGTAAATTGTGCTGACGTCTACAGTTCAGATTCAGCGGGTTAGGGATTTTTTACGCAACGAAAGCCACTGTAGTTCCCGGCTGATGAAGGGGTGCTTTGGAAACGAGAGGCGGTTCGCGCAATTAGAGCGTAGAAACCCCACTGGCCACCGCGGGTGACGCGGTAGATGCCGGAGGAAACGCCGGTCGGATTATTTGTCGATGGCTGACCATAGGGAGTTCCGTACCAGTCCCAGCACCACTCTGCGAGGTTTCCTGCCATGTCATTAAGTCCGTACCCGTTTGCTGGAAAATAGCCGACGGGACTGGTGTACGGCTGCGCGCCGGTATCGAAGTTGGTATTATAACCGTTCGGGCCCAAATCGTACGCCAGGAGGTTGGTATTCCCTTCATAATTAGCCTGGCTTTCGGAAATAGTATTACCCCAGGGGAATCTTTGTCCGCTCAGTCCTCCACGAGCTGCTTTTTCCCACTCAGCTTCGGTTGGCAATTGATACCCGTTGGCGGTCCAATTGGGATAAACGGCATCGGTGTCTCCATTCGTATAGACCTTTGTGAGAGCCGCGTCAGTATAGTAAACGGGCGTCAATCCGGCGCCTTGCGAACGGGCATTGCACCATTTGACGGCGTCATACCAATTGACCGATTGAATGGGCTGGTTTGTGGCATTATTTTTTGCGCTGCCGGCGTCGTCGAATACATAGCCAATATTCGTGGCATAATTGAAAACTGTTTGCCACTGGCTGTAGGTGACCAGGTTGGAGTCTATATAATAGGACGACACGTAAATCTCGATTGGCTGTGCATCGGGTATGCCATCACCGGTACTGTCTCCCATGATGAACGGACCGGCGAGGATAAGAGCCATGCCTTTGTCGGGGTTGAAGGGCGCGATGCCGATCACGCGGTAATACGCCGTGCCGGTATTGTTGACGGGCACATTGACATTGATGGAGCCGTTTGTGGCGACGGGGACGGCATTGAGGCCTTTCAGCCATGGGCCATTCAGTGATGAACTCCAGGCCACTGCGGCGTCGCTGCCGGGGACCAGATTGGTACAGACCAATAGTCCGTTTGGACTCAAAGAAATGATAATGGGTTGTTGGACAGGAACAGCTCCATACAGACTGGCCGCCAGGGCCAGAAGGGGGATTGCAATACCGAGACGGAGTTTCATATTTTTAAGGGTTTTATTTTTTGAGTCAGGAGGCAACGGAGGATCAGATCGAAAATGATAGCGGATTCTTTGGGTGGCGGCTCTGAGGAACAGCATATTCCGCTATGCACACTGGATCATCTGCGTTTAACGGTTAATACCAGGTAAACCTTTCCGGCACATACACGATATCGAAAGGTTGCAAGTAAAAGGGCGCGCCCATCGAGCCAGATAAGGTTCTTTTCAGATCGAGCTTGTAACGGATGGTCCGGTCCTTTTCCTGGCGCACGACAATAACCGCCTTCAAATTGGCCTTGGTATAATCGAATCCGCCTGCTTCCATAACGGCGTCGAGCGCAGAGATGGGATGGTTCACCGTGACGGGTCCGGGGCGAAGCACAGCGCCGGTGACGTAAACCGGAATGTTTGGGGATTGCACGGTTACAATAACTTGTTTTGCAGCTACCTGGGGCTGGTACAATTTGAGCAATTCGTTTTGGAGATCCTCAGGAGTTTTGCCTGCGGCGGTCACTTCTCCGACCAGGGGCAGAACGATCTTACCGTCAGGCCTAATCTGCTGGGTATTATCGAGGGTGGGCGAACTGGGAAGTGAAATAGCCACCGTGTCGCCTTCACGAAGGACCATTGATTGCTCCGGCTGGACGGCGGAAGATCCGGACGATTTAGGATTCGGCTGAGCGGGAATGCTTGTGAATTCGTCAGATTGGCACCCGCCGATTGTGATGACGACGAACAATAACAGGAGCCGATGCACCCAGTTGGACGATAAATTTTTTAACATATATTTCATACGGAGTATTTCTATTTGAAATCAGTCTCTGGCGATTTCGAGTTTATCCATTAATTCGTAAAGCGTAGGGCGGCTGACTCCCAGGTCAGTTGCGGCAGCGGTGATTTTACCGGCGTGTTTTCGTAATGCGCGCTGAATGAACTCCCGTTCCAGGGCTTCGCGGGCGCTCTTGAGAGTGGCGACGTTTCCGGTGACGGCGGAAGTGAGGCCCAGGTCCTTTGCAGTCAAATGTTTGCCTTCGGCCATGATGACGGCCCGGCGAACGGAATTTTCCAATTCCCGAACATTTCCCGGCCATTGGTGGGCGTTGATAGCGCGGATGGCGTCTCTCTCGAAGGCCAGTCCCTTTTTGGGGATCTGAGCGGCGAACCGATTAAGGAACGCCTGCGCCAGCATGGAAATATCATTCTCGCGATCACGCAGCGGGGGCATGGAAATTTGCACCACAGAAAGGCGGTAAAACAGGTCTTCCCGGAACGTGCCGGCGCCCATGGCTTTTTTAAGGTCGGCGTTGGTAGCGGTAACAACCCGAGTATCCACGTGAAATTCATCCCTGCCACCGATTCGCGCGATGCGTTGTTCCTGGAAAAACCGGAGAAGTTTGACCTGCAATTGCGTGGGAATCTCTCCAATTTCGTCAAGAAAGAGGGTTCCGCCCGCGGCGCTTTCAATTCGGCCCTTTCGCTGGATATGGGCGCCGGTAAATGCGCCTTTTTCGTGTCCAAATAATTCGCTTTCCAGAAGGGTATCGGGGATGGCGCTGCAATTGATCGGGACGAATGCGCCACTCTTCCGAGTGCTTCGCTGGTGAACGGCACGGGCTACCATTTCCTTGCCCGTGCCGCTCTCACCCAGGATCAAGACCGGAACGTCGGTGGTGGCGACTTTGCGGATCGCATCGAAGACGGCTTGCATGGGACGGCTGTTACCGAGCATTCCTTCGAAGGAATCACCTTGCAAGATTTCGCGCATGGCACGGTATTCGCGTTCGAGGCCGGCGAGGTGGAAACAGCGTTTGAGAACAAGTTTGAGTTCTTCCATTTCGATGGGTTTGCAGAGGAAATCGTAGGCGCCCGCGCCGACGGCCTGAAGGGCGATTTCCTTTTCACTTTGGCCAGTGACAATAATGATTTTGGCGAGGCGATCCAGGGCCAGGATTTCCGATAATGCGGCCAAACCTTCCTCCGGGCTGCCCGGTTTGGGCGGCAGGCCCAGATCCAGCAAGACCACGGCCGGGCGGGCGGAACGAAACGTTTCAACGGCGGAAGCGCGATTCTCAACGAGCAGGATTTCGTAGTCCTTGCCGAGCGCCCACTTCATTTGTGTGCGAATCTCTTCGTCGTCTTCAACAATGAGCAGCCTGGAATTCATAAGTTTGCTTTGGGATTGGTAAAATAATTCGAAAAGTTGTGCCTTTGCCGGGCTGGCTTTCTACCTGAATCCTGCCCCTATGGGCTTCGACAATCATTTTGCTCTGGAAAAGGCCGATGCCCAAGCCATTTTTCTTGGTCGTTTGAAACGGGCGGAAAAGAGAATGGTTGAGGAATTCGGGATTCATGCCGCACCCGGTGTCTGATACGGCGAGAACGGCCCATCCATTGCTTTGGGACGTTTCGACGCGGACCTCTCCCGTGGATGAGACTGCCTCCCTGGCATTGAAGATGAGGTTGGTAACGACTTTTTGCATCTGTTCCTGGTCCAGAAGCATTTTGGGCAAGGGCTGAATGTCTTTTACGAGATTGATTTGAGGTGTCGCTTCGACGCCGGAGAGAACCGAGAGCACCAGTTCGTTCAGATCTGAGCAGACGGGCTTAATTTGCAAGCGGCCCCGAAGTTGACCGAGGCGGAGAATGAGATGATTGACGTGGGTTATCGTTTTTGAAATCCCTCGGAGAGCGTCCTCGCGGAACTCGGGATTGTCAAAGTTCGCCGGCAAGTTTTTAAGCATCAAATTCAGGGTCGAAATTGTATTTTTCAGGTCATGGACAAAAAAAGTGGACATGGTTTGGAACGCCTCCATCTGGCCTGCCTGCAACAGTTTTTGGGAGAGTTGGATGTTTAGCAGGCCGGCGGAGGCGGAATCGGCGACGCATTTGAGGAGGTCCAAATCCTGCCATGAAAACGGCACACCTTTGACGCGGTCGCCGAGGATAATCATACCGAGCAGCTGACCACTGCTCATAAGGGGGGCACAAACTCGATTTCCGCCGGAACGGAACTGGTCAGGATGGAATTGTTTTAACGCGGCGGCCCAGTTGGCGCTCGAAGCATCAATGTCAATCGGCTCGGACAATTTTTCGAGTGCCTGCACGACAGTGACAGCGTCGGCATTGGCCCGCTTGAGCGCATTCGCCCTGGCCTCAGACAAAAAGGTGGAGGCGGCGAAATTGAAGTTTTCGCGTTTATCATCCACGAGCCAGATGCTGACGGAAAGGGCTTGCAAAACGTCGGCCAAAAATTTAACGGTCGCCTGGCACAATTCGGCCGGCTGAACGGCGGACGCCGTTTCTTCGGCGAATCGCCGCCACATGGAGCGATAATCGTGAACGGGGCGCTGGAAGTGGCGGCTCATGAAGCGGCGCATCTGCTGGCGCACGCGGTCGGACAAGGCCAGGACAGTAACCAGAACCAATGCCACCAGGAAAATAAAAGCTTTGAGCGTGAACGCGGAGTCGCCGCCAAAAAACTCCACAACTTTGGCAAAGATTCCAACAACGAAGAAATAGACAGCGGCCAAAACGAGAATAAGAGATGTTTGAAGGACAAATTTCGACGGGTAGACGTTCGTTTCGAAATGGCCGGGTCGAAACAGTGAACGCACACTCAACGCGGCGCCGAACAACGTTCCCATTGCGGAAACGCTCTGCAACGAGAGGGCCAAAGTATTGTGGAACAGAAGTGCCTGGCCATTGACATAGGCTCTGACAATAAAGATCAATCCCATTCCCAGAATGATAAATTTGATGCGCCATAACATCGTCCCGATTGCGGCACGAAAAGTGGATTCCAGGTTCATGAGCGCCAGCACGGCGGCGAACAAAGAGAACAAATTTAGAACGGCACCGGAAATGCCCAGGCGGACCATCCACTGGCCGTCGGAATTTTGATCAGCCGAAACAATCAAGCCGTTGCCAAACAACGCGGCAATTACAATTGGGATTGCAAAGGCCGCGATAAGGATGGACCGCCATGACTTCAAAAACTCCGAATGGTTCCAGCGCGCGTACGTCACGCTAAAGCAGAGCCATACAGCAGAGGTGCACGACGCGGTGATGAGCCTCCATTTTTGCCAGAAAATCACGTCCACCGGCAAAATCGCCTCTGCCGTCAGCGCGAAGAAGAGATTTTCAGCGGCCAGGCCGGCCATGCCGACGATGAACGCCCAATGGACGGTGGAACGCTGTTTGTTGCAGGCAACGATAAGGGCCAAACCACAACAAAAGAGTGCCCCCGCAAAGCCGAGGATGTCTGAATTGCTCATTATCTATTCCTGCCGTCAAGCAAGGCCAGTTTTTTTCGGGCCGGCGCGAAATCCGGATAAATCTTCAACACCTGAGCGTAAGTTTGGCGCGCCGTTGCGGTATCGGAATTTTGCAGGGCCAGGGCGGCCTTGACCATGAGGGCCGGTACATAGCCGGGCGAAACGCTCAGGATTTGGTCAATCTGCGCCGCGGAAGCGCGCGCCACATTATTGGCCAAATCGGTCATTGCGAGAAAACGCCTGGCGTCATCAGCACGCGCAAAGCCGCTATCGGACTGGATTGCCTTTTGCGCGAATGTTTGCGCTTCTGAAACTTTGCCGACGCTATAAAGCGCCTGGCCGAGGTCGAATAGAACGTCGGGATTTTGCGGCTGAGCCTGGGCGGCCAATTGAAGCAAGGTCAGCGCCCATGAATAGTCGCCCGTTTTGAATGCGAGCCGCCCATAGAGATGGGCAATATCAGGATCGCCGGGAGATACTTCATAGGCGGATTTGGCAAAGGAACAGGCCTTTGCAGGATCGGTGGAGGCATACAATTGCGCCAGGTTGGCCAAAGCAAAAATGTTTTGTGGGTTGACACTCAGGATCGCCTGATCAGCGGCGATGGCTTTGTCTGTCATTCCTTTGGATTCGTAAATGGCAGCAAGCTGCGCAAGCGCAACTGGATCGCCAGGGTGGTTGGCCGTCCAATCTTCCAACCGGACACGCGTATCGGAGTCCGCGTGTTTTGGCTCGATACTCAAAATAGTGAGACGTTGCCGGCAGTCGTCTTTTTCCGGAAAATCACCATTCAATTGGAGGGCATGCCGGAAAGCAGCAGCAGCATCGGAGGGGTAACCGGCCATATAACAGGCCATTCCGAGGTGAAACTGAACTTCGGGAATTGACGCTAGTTTAGCGGCGCTTTCCCGCAAAGCAACCAGCGCGGGAGTATATTCGCCTCTTCGATAAAGTATCCAGCCCAGGGTATCAGCGATGAATGGGTCGGAGGGAGCGAACTCCCGGGCGCGGTTTGCCAACGGGTAAGCTTTATCGAGTTGGCTAAAATGATCTGCATAGATGCATGCCAGATTATTGAGAGCCATTGCATTGTCAGGGTTCATGGCGATTAATTTTTCGTAAGCATCACGGGCGTCCGTGTAATCTTCCAATGAATTGTAGATTGTACCCTGGAGCATTATCGCCGCCACATCGTTTGGGTCTTTGGCGAGGGCGATTTGCAGCTGTCGCAGGGCTTTCTGATTTTGCCCGGCCTGATCGTAAAGCTGCGCCAGAAGCAAATAAGCGGCCTGAGAATCGGGCTGGAGTCTGATGGATTTTGTGAGGGCAGATTCGGCCTCATTTGTTTCTCCGCCAGCAGCCAGAGCCGTACCCAAAAGCAATTGCGACACAGCGAGGTTGGGGTCACGGACGACCAATTGTTCGACGCGTTGCAAAGCGGCGGTATATTGTTTCTCCCACAGATCCAGGTTTACCAATTGCTCCGTCGCCGGAAGGTAATCCGGCTGAATTCGAAGGGCTTTCAGAAATTCGGCGCGCGCGGCATCAGATTGATTCTGCTCGAAAAGCACGGTGCCCAGGAGGACTGGGACTTGAGCATTGCGAGGGTAAGAGTCTTCAAGGGCACGATAAATTTCAACTGCGTTATCAGGCGAGCCTTGAGCGCGATAAGCATCGGCGAGCAACAGCGAGGCCTGCGGCAAATGCGGATGTCGGCGGACCAAGTCGTTCAGTGTGACGATAGCCAGCGCGGGATTTCCGTGGGCGATTTCGGTTTCGGCGCGCAACAGGATAGCTTCAGTAAAGTCGGGCCTTAGGTCCAGAGCCTGCGCGAGAGTATTATTGGCCTGGTTGGTTTGATTATTTGCAAGGTAGGATTGCGCCAGCGCATAAAGCACGGAAGGCTCGTTCGGATACATAGAGCTCATCCGTTCATAGTTTGCCACGGCGTCGGCGGCCCGCCCTTGCAACAGTTCCACGTGTCCCTGGAGCAGCAAAGCGTCAAAATCTCGCGGGTCGCGATTCAATACATTTGACAGTAAGGTCATGGCGTTGGAGGAATCATTTTCGGAGGCAGAGAGCCGGGCCAATGCCGTCCATGCCGGCAAATAGAGCGGAGTCCTGGCGACAATGTCCTGGAGCAGTCCTTTGCCACTGGCGGTATCCCCGGTTAAGACTTTAAACTGCGCATACCGAACGCCGTTACCGGACCAGACCGGAGCCAGGTCGGAGGCCTTGTGGAAAGCCTGATCTGCTTCTTTCAAATCCTTTTTCGCCAGAAAGAGGTGCCCGAGGGCAGTATAAGCGTCGCTAAAGTCTGGATCGAGCGCAACTGCGCGATGCAGACAGTCTGCGGCCGTTTTCAGGTCGTTTTGACGCAGAGCGAGGATTCCCGAAGCCGTTTCCAAAGCTGCGCTGTCGTTCTTTTGTTGCAAATCCTGAAGACGCAATCGAACGGAGCTGAAGTCATTGGTGGCAGCGCTGGCCAGCAGGAGCGGGGCCTGTTCATCCCGGGGTTTTTTGGAAAGGACAAAGGCAGCCTCGTTGGCTGCTTCTTTGGATTGCCCGAATTCAAGGTATGAGGCGGCCAATTTCAGGCGGATATCCAGGCTGGCGGGATCAAGTTTTTCTGCCTGAAGCAAGACCGGCACTGTTTCCGGGCCGCGACCCTCGTTGAAATAAATATCGGCGAGACGGTCCCAGGCTGCCGCGTTTTGCGGATCATCACGCAAGACGTTTTCACACTCGACTTCGGCCCCTTGATATTGGCCGGAATCAAAGTAGCGGTCGGCGCGTTTCAGATGGTAAGAAACTCTGGCCTTCGAAGTGCAGCCGGCGCCCACGCCGGCAAGCAGAGCGATTGCAACGCTGATCGAAATGCAACGAATCAATTGGCGCATGGCTGACTACGGATCTTTGTTAATTGCCTTAGGCATGGTTTCTCTGATTTAAGGAGAAGAAAGAGCATTAAAAAAAACGGGATGAGCGACAACACAAAAAATATCGGGCCTCCCTTTCGGTGCACAGGTGAATCAATCATCTGCGGCCCCCCATGAATGCAAAGCTGGCCGATGACGAAAACGCGAAATCCGTTGCGTAACAAGCCGAGCGGAACCACAAGAAGAACCAGGGCGGCACGTTTCCAGGGCGTGCGAAGGAAAACATAGCCACACACCAATGCGGTGATAAACAAGACCAACGTGGAATGAATGCCGCTGCATTCCGGGGCAATAGAAAGCTTGATGTCGGACAGCTGAAATGTCAATCCATCGTGGAAGAAAGGCGTGCCTGAGACCGCGAAGAATACGACGGCGACCTGCTGACCCCCACTGCAAAAATGTGTCCAGTTGCTGAATGACGAGGGGTGGGGCGGGTGCGAGCAGGATGAGGAATCCCAAGGGGAAAGGCCGTCGCACGCAGCGTTTTCAGGCCCCAAAAGAGGCAAGCAATCGCGTAAAAAAACAAAAGGAAACAAATCGTTATGACCATCAGATGGTCATCATTGACTGCGAGCAATCCGGGACGCAACCAAAGCCAATAAGCGGCAAGGAGCGTGCCACCAGCCAATAGGAAAAACATTCCCAACAGCCGCGCCGGGCTGTCGGAGGCCGGCACACTGGAGCGCTTTAGCCATAATAGATATACGCTAATAAACGGTATCAGCAGAATGTACGAATAGAGTTCGCTGTGCGCCGCAAAACGGAAGAGATTCCACAGAGGAACGGCAAAGCAAAGCACGAGGACGCCGACCGCCGTGAGAAAGCGACGGAGGGCGGGTGCGGTGTTTGTGGACGGATTTTCCAAAGGAACGAGCTGATCTGCGATTTACGTGCCTGACACTTTAAGTCGCTTTCGGCGCGACGGCTGCCGCGCGGGCGGGGATGCGGCGGCGCCAAATGCGAAAAAGCGCAATCCCTGCCAGGGCATTAGTAGGTGTAGGAAATATCAAAACCGACCTGATTGCTGGAATAGCTGAATGCCGACGAGCCGGGTGCAAAACCGGCCTGGGTGGAAGAGGTTTCACTATATTGGTAAAAAATGGAAACCGTTCCACGTTTGGGAAAGGGACAAGATAATCGGGCATTAAACGAATAAATATCGTCACTTCTGGAGGGGCCACCTGTGGCTGTAGCTGTGCCAATATACCTGTCCGTTGAAAGACCGCCACTTAGGTCCAGAAGAAGCCCTCCAAACAAGCGCTGGTTGAGATCGCCGGTGACAGACGTGGACTCAACATTTTCATTTTGGTAAGCTGAAGAGCTGATGGTGCGGCTTGCACTGAGACTGATTTTGGTCTGCTCAAATGGCTGGTATTGTGCGCCGCCCCCGAAGACGGGGGAAAGGAGGCTGGCGGCGCTGCCACTCAAATACTGCTGATTCTGGAGGCCCCCGTTTACCTGAAAACTGATTTTGTCGGTGGCGCGCCAACTCATTTGGAGTTGATACTGTTGAAAAGTCGAATCCGGGCTGTTCTCCTGCTGGTTATAGCCCAGGCCCAGACCAATGCCGGCACTGAACCGGGGCCAAAGCTGATCATTCAACCAATTCATGGTCGACCAGCTGCGGGAATTAACAAGGCCGAGCAAAAGGTTCGTGGAAGAGGTTTGCCCATAGCTGTTGAAAGTTTGATCAAGCCCGACGTTCATGGAGAGCTTATCGTTTAAATGGTAGATGCCATTGAATGCCGTGGAGTACGTGTCCTGTGCGGTCTGTCCGCCGGTTTCAATTTCGGGGTCGTCGGTATGGGTGTAACTTTGAGATGCGGTCATTACCCAGTCGTGCCAGACAGTTGCCCATTGAAGTTGAGCATACTGATTGATCGTATTCCGGAATGCGCTGCTGGAATAGAAACTGAAAGTGGGCGTGTAATTTAAGGTCCAATGCAAGCCCTCTTCGAATACGACGCCAGGGGAAAACTGCTGAACTATGCTATCCTGGCTGTTTCCGGGTGATGATTGGATTCCGTTGCCGTAAAGGAATTGGTAGAAAATATTCGGCCGAATGACGATCGGACCGACCTTAAACGGCTGGTTTTGCTGAGGAGCGGCGGTTGCTGACGGCACAAACACCTGCATTTGGACCGGCTGATTGGTTTGATACTGTTGAAGGGACGATGGCACCAAGGGAGGGGGCGCCGGCGGAGGCGCCAGCACACTCTGAGCCATTGCTCCTGAGGCGGATGCTGCGAAACACAACAGCGTCGTTGTCCACGGATGAATCGGGGGGCGAGAACTGCGGTATCCCGGGGCAAAAAATCCCGGAGCCGTCATGTTTGGCGTGCGAACAATTTTTCAAAAAGCGCCATGGTGTCAAGGTCGCCGAAGGAACGAACGGGATCGGTGTTGGCAACGGCGGACGCCGGAGCGGAAGCACCCTCACGCCACCGTCGCAATGAACTTTTCAAGGCGTCTTCCGTAGGGCGCATTTTGACACCGGCGGCAAGCAATTTTGCCGTGTCGAGAATACAACTGGAGCACGAAGCGCCTGCCGGAGCCTGAGTGGAACCAGACTGACCGTCATTATCCACCAGCTCGATGTCCGGAGCTGGTTTGAGGATTTGGCGTGTGAGCTCCACAATACGTTCAATGCTGACTGCTCCTGTATTAACGACATTATAAATGCCGAAAGCCGCGCTGTTTTCCCACAGCTCCAGACATGCGCGGACAAAATCGTTCAATTGTGACACGGAAATGATGCTGTCATAGACTGCGCTGGAACGTTGCAGTTTCGATAGGAGATTCCGGCTGTCGTCACGTTCATCGAATATAGTTCCGGGGCGCCAGATATAGCACCGACCCATTCCCTGGATTGCTTCTTCGGCCAGGGCTTTACTGCCACAGTAAAAATTACACGGGGCGCGGCGAAAGGAGAGATTTGGCTCGTCCCATTCTGTAAAACCATGAAACCGGTCGGGGCACGTATCAAACAATTGGCGGATATCCGGGCGGTTGAGGTCTCTTTCAATTCGCATCTGGCCGCCGGGTATTTCCACCCTGGCACCGGTGTAAATATTTCCCGAGGAAATGTGCGCCCACGGTGTATTAGTCATGAGGCAAGCGCGGGCGATTGTTTGGGGAAGGAGGGCATTGGCGCACAATACTTCCCAATGCGCCGACTCGCGTGCCTCCAAATTTGGATTTGGGGCAAAACCGGCAGCGTTGATCACGAACTCTGGCTTCATTTTTCGAATATAGCCAAATAGAACATCGAAGTTCGAATAATCAACCGCCTTCCGCGTCAAGGGGATGAAAGAAATTCGCCGTTGGCGCAATTCTGACGAAAATGCCTGACCGATATAGCCTGTGGCTCCTAATAGCAGGATCATAAATATGAACAATTCCCGGGATGCGGGACAACAGGGCCTCGAATTGCAATTTCCATGCTAACCCTGCCCCCGCCAGCTGAGGCGCTTTGCAAGACTCTTATTATCAGTAACTTGCGAATGAATAAAATTTTCATTTCCTTTGGAACGATTGGACGAGACGTAAAATTCTCTGACGCACACGGTCGGACAAATCATCACAAAACATTCACGTTCAACAACTTACTTCAACACATCTGCAACGTCGGAAATTTTATCACTTGTTGGAAGGGTATCCGTCATTTTTAGGCCAGAACAAGAATTTGGCATACGCATAGGCCAAGGTCTCGCCAATGGTATCCCGGACACCGTCGCTGTAGCGCCACCAATGGTTTACGTCGTAATCGGGATTTGGAATTGAGATGATTCCCACCTGTACGTTTTTGCCAAAGGCCTCCTGAAATAGCAGCCATGTGCGTCGGGCGTGAGCTTCCTCGGTCAAAACGTTTATGCTGCGAGCCTCGACGTTGTTACGGCTAAACCAATCGCGAAGTGCGACGGCCGAATAATAAGTACGATTTCGATTCCAAACGCGAGAGGGAACCATTTGAAGGGAGTCTCTTGGAATACCGGCGGCTTTTAAAAGATCGGCTCCGACGCTGGCTTCGGTGTTGTAATCATTGCTGTATCCGCCGCTTCCCGGAACCGGTCCGCCCGTAACGAAAACGCGATTATATCGACCGGTTTGAAATTCCTTAACCGCAGCCTGAATGGCAAAAGGATGGACCCACCCTTCTACGACGAGGATTTTGGAGTTTTGTCGTTGTGTTACGGCCAAAAATGGATGGATTCCAAAAAGGAAAAGCCAGGCGGCCAACAAAATGAACGCCAGGACGAGGCACCTGCCCCGCCAGGACAAACCCCAGCGCTCTTTTCGAACCAACATTCCATAAAGTTTCTGCTTCACTTTGCCGCGTCCTTCGTTTCAGTTTGAAGCCCGCAGACCATTTTCCGGACGTAAAAAGCCTCGGCATATTTTGAGCAGGATTCCATTCCGCGCAAGCGCATCAGTGCCAAAAACGTCTCCCGGTCAAACCAATGCTTGTTGTTTTGAGTGGAAAAGAATCGGCACAGGCTGTTCGCCTTTTCCATTGCCACTTGTTCGGACAGGGGCATGAAAAGGTTTGGCGAGCCAAGGTCGCCGTCATATTTCGGAATTTCATATTCGAGTACCAGATGATTTCGAAAAGTGTTCCAGGTCAAATCTGATATAAGTCGATGGTCCTGGTGACGATCATCACGAAAATGAGTGAAAATGAGTTCCGGTTGTACTTGTGATTTCAACGATTCAAAGAAGTCCTTGATGGAAGCGCCTTCAAACGGGAAGTAGCCATTGCGGAATTGTTTGATGATGACCTTCGATTTGCCGGCATTGCGAAGGAAGGCTGCGGCGCTCTTTTTGGCCTCAGCCTGGCGGCGTCCATCGGCAGTAAAAACAACCCAGCATACCGACAGGTCGGAAAGCTGACGAGTGAGCGTCAGGACAGCGCCGCCACATCCGATTTCGATGTCGTCGCTGTGAGCGCCCAGACAAAGGACGGTTTTGATGCCATGGAAAGGGAACGCTTGCATGATTTGCGATTTTGATTGGAATGCTGGCTTTGCGTGCGATTGGAGTTTCCGGTACGATCGTCGGCTCACGAAATGACCTGCACACTTGGTATGGGCACGACGAATTGGCCGCCCCAATTTCGGATTCGGGCCATCTGACTAATGATCTTGTCCTTGAAATTCCAGGGAAGGATGAGCAAATAATCGGGCCTCGTTTCATCAATTTTTTCCACGGGAAAGATGGGAATGTGTGTCCCGGGCAAAAATTTTCCCTGCTTATACGGGTTGCGGTCCACGGTAAAGTCCAAAAAGTCGGTGCGTACGCCACAATAGTTCAAGAGCGTATTGCCTTTGCCGGGGGCGCCGTAACCGGCGACTTTTTTACCCGCGCGCCGGGCCTGGATTAAAAAATCGAGCAGATTCCGCTTGGTTGCTTTCACTTTTTCGTCAAACGATGAATAGGCGCTCATCTGGTTGAGCCCGAGAGCAATCTCGCGCTCGCGCAAATTGGCCAGTCGCCCGTTGAGGGGTCTGGAGCCGTCCCCCGTGTGACGGGCATAAATCCGCATGGAACCGCCGTGTGTTGGAATTTCCTCGACATCAAACAGGGTCAGGCCGTGCGCCGCAAAAATCTTTTCCACCGAAATCAGGGAAAAATAGGAGAAATGTTCGTGATAAATGGTGTCGAATTGATTTTGCTCCATCAATCGGACCAGGTGCGGGAATTCCAGCGTTGCAACACCCTGGGGTTTCAAGACGATCTGAATGCCCGCGACAAAATCATTTATATCCGGGACCTGCGCCAGAACGTTGTTGCCAATGACAAGGTCGGCTTTTTGGCCGTCGGCGACGATTTTTTCGGCGGTTTCACGTCCGAAAAATGCGACCCTGGTGGGCACTCCTTTTTCCACAGCAACTTTCGCCACGTTGGCGGCGGGTTCGACCCCGAGCGCGGGAATGCCCTTCTTCACGAAATTGCGGAGGAGATAGCCATCGTTGCTGCCCATTTCGATGGCCAAACTTCCGGGTCCAAGGTTCAGCCGCGCAGCAATCATATCCACATAGTCCTTCGCGTGGGCCAGCCACGAATCCGAAAACGATGAAAAATAGGCGTATTCGGTGAAGATATGTTCAGGGCTGACGTATTCCTGGAGCTGCACTAAAAAGCATTGTCCGCAGACGCGCACATGGAGCGGGTAGAATGCCTCCATTTGGTTCAACTGCTCGCGGCTGACGTAACTTTCGCACAACGGAGACATGCCCAAATCAACAAACGTTTGAGTTAAAGGGCTGGCGCAAAAGAGGCAATTGGGATGTGAATTTGTTTCCATTGAGGACGAGGATCAGAATGGTTCGAAAGTACTTTTTAAAAGTCATTTTTGGGTTTCCAGAGTTCCCATGGCGCTCTGCCGCTACTGCACAGGTCGGTCAATTCCTGCTGTTCCTTGAATGTGTCCATGGCCCAAAAGCGGTCGTATTTGTAACCCATAATCAGGTCCTTTTCAATGAGGCGATTGAAAGGGGCACCGACAAGGTCTTCGCCCTTTCGAATGTAGTTGAAGATATCGCGTTTAAACGCAAAGAAACCGGCATTGATAAGCAAGCCTGACTCACGAACAGGTTCGATCTTTACGACACGGTGGCTGCCATTTTTCAGCATCACTGTATGAAAGGTTTGGGAGGGGGGAGAACAAACGAAGGCGGCGACTTTGCCGCTGCGTTCGAACTGCCGCAACATTTTCGGCAAAGGCATGTCGGTAAGGCCGTCACTATAGTTCGCCAGGAACGTTTCTTCATTTTGGAGCAAATGTTCCACTTTCTTCAAACGCTGACCGATTGTAGCGTCCTGGCCCGAATCCACAAACGTGATGGTCCAGTCCTGAATATCGCTGGTGGCGAGCGTCAGATTTTTGCCTCCGCCGGAGAGAACGAAGTCGTTTGAAATACATTCGTCATAGTGCAAAAAGTAGTCTTTTATTTTATCGGCCATATAGCCGAGGCACAGGATGAAGTCCTTGTGCCCAAAGTGGGCGTAATACTTCATCACGTGCCACAAAACGGGCCGATATCCGATGGGCACGAGTGGTTTGGGAATATTATTCCCGTACTCCCGCAAGCGGGTTCCTTTTCCGCCGCAAAACAGAACAACTTTCATGGTTTCCTTTCTTAACTAGTTAAATTCACGGAACACGGGCTTGACCGGCCGTCCTTCCAAATAGCGGTCAATTCCCTCGTCTAACGCCTGGCGATAGACCCGGAGCGCAGAGGCGACTCCATCAATTGTGCGCTGAATGTCATCATCCGAGTGTGAATAGCTGACTACAAGAGAAGGCATTAACAATCCGCGGCGCATGGTTTCCTGTAGAAAGAGAGCACGAAACGCCTGCGACGGTTTGTGCTTTTGATCCAGGGTCGCGTACATCAGACAACACGACTGGCCGTTCAACCGGAAGTGGTCTTGCAATTTCAGATCATGAACGGCCTGGCGAATGCCTTCGCGGAGGCGGTTACCCTGGCGCCAAAGGGTCTCTACGACCGGTTCGTCACGATAAATCCTCATTGTTTCGATCGCGGCAGCCAGGGCGTGGTGCTCGGCGCCGTTGGTAGTTGACATCAGGAAAACGCGCCCGCGATCATGGTCAAGGCCGCCTAACCGCATAACGTCGCGGCGCCCGACCAAAGCGGAAACGGAGAAACCATTGCCTATGGCTTTGCCAAATGTTGAAAGGTCGGCCGTGACGTTGTGAAATTCCTGGGCACCACCGTTGGCCCAGCGGAAGCCTGTAATGGTTTCGTCGAAAATCAGCAATGCGCCTTCCTTCGCACAGAGTTCTTTGAGCTGTGGGAGAAATCCAGGAGCCGGTTCCTGATCGCGTTCAACCTCTAACATGACGGCGGCAATGCGTGCTGGGTGTTGAGCAAATAATCCGCGCAGACTCTCAAGGTCGTTATACCGGAACTTCGCGGTGAGTTTTCGGATGGTTTCAGGAATGCCGGCGTTCATTGGAGTCGAGCCGATGAACCAATCGTCCACAGAGAAGAACGGATGGTCACCGCAGACAGCAACCATGTCGCGCCCGGTGAAAGCGCGGGCCAGTTTGACCGCGGCGCTCGTGGCGTCCGAGCCGTGTTTGCCAAACTTCACCATTTCCGCGGCGCCGATGAAGCCCTGCAATGCTTCGGCGCATTCCAATTCGATCGGACAGGGCCGAACAAAATTGTTCCCCAATCGCATTTGGCGGCACGCAGCCTCGACAACGGGCTCATAGGCGTGACCCAGAGTGACTGAGCGCATCCCCATGCCATATTCGATAAATTCGTTGCCGTCCACGTCCCACACGCGCGAACCCCTGCCGCGAACGAGGTAGACAGGCATGTGTTCAGGATATTGGTCATCGCCTTTTGCATAGGTGTGCGCTCCTCCGGGAACGACGGAATGGAACCGTTTTTGGAGTTCTTTGGATTTTGTAACATTCATTTGTTCGTCAGCGGCTTGCCGGCGACAGCGCATTTAGAAAGTCCGACCGCATGTCGTTGAGGACTGGAAACTCCTCCCGCCACTGGGACGGGAGCCGAGCGTCCAGTTTAGCAGAGATAACGGACTCGCGCGAACCGGCCTGGACAAGTTTCCGCCCATGAGGATCAAAAACAATACTGCCGCCCAAGTATTCGAGTTTTGGATCGCGTCCGCACCGGTTAATTCCAATGACATAAGCCTGATTTTCAATTGCACGAGCCTGCAACAATGCCGTCCAATGCAAATGCCGGCGACGCGGCCAATTGGCGATCACGACCATGACATCCGCGCCCTGCGAAAGGGCCGCGCGAAATGCCTCGGGAAATCGCAAATCGTAGCAAATGAAAACCGCTACGTTCAAATTCCCGCAGCGAAACACCGTGATTCTGTCGCCCGCGGAATAATGATCGGACTCACCGCCGGGGCTGAAGGGGTACAGTTTGTCATAGCGGGCGATACAGTCACCCGAAGGGGAGAGACAAACGGCTTCGTTGAATGTACTTTGACCGGTTTGACGGGCGAAACCACCAAGGACGTAAGAGCGGGTCTGCGTCGCCAGTTGCTGCATAAAGCCAGTCGTCGGCCCATCTGCTGGTTCGGCCATTTCCGGGGCATTCATGCTAAACCCGGTTGCAAACATTTCCGGCAGGACGATGAGTGAATTTGCAGAGATTCTTCGTCGGCGCAGCAAGGACTGCACCCGCCTGAAGTTCGCAGACTTGTCTTCCCACACGATATTGAGCTGGCAACCATAAACCCTCATAAATGCTGGCATTTCGAGTATATCCGAACGAGTTGCAATTCTGAAAGGAAATCGAGATTGACGGAGGGCCCGAAGTCCCCTAATTGTAAACATAGCGAGCCCGATTCAATCAGCCAATCCTATTCCCAGTCATGGAAACCAAACCCGCACTCTCAAGACGATTCCTGTGTGCCCTAAGTAATTATGTCTCTTCAGAAACCAAACCTCCGCGACGATCTCTTGCTCTAATCCTGGTAGCTCTTTTTGGAGCGTTGTTATTAGCGATGCTTTGGCTTGGCGCCCCGCCGATCCGGGACGGCGCCTGGGACGTCATAATGCTACTCAATGGCGGTTGGCGCATTTTTAGCGGGCAGGTTCCGTATACAGATTATCACAATCCCATCGGACCGCTGCCCTATCTGTTGATCGCATTCGGGATGAAAGTTGCCGGTCCTTCAATCGCTGCAATTCCATATGGGCTTGTGCTTTTAGCATGCTGTTTACTTCCCTGGGCGTGGAGCATCGCGGCGGCGCGGTTTCCACCATTTCTAGCGTTCCTTTACGTGCTATTTATCGGATTTCTCATCATCGCCCCGCGGCCGCTGGGACTGGAAGTTCGGAACACTTCATACGCAATGATCGAAAATCGGGAGGCAGATGTTTTGATCTCGCTGTTTTTCATGGTTCTGTTTCTGCCGCAGCTAAAACAGACCGGCCAAAGACCCATTTTTGACGGGGCATCGGCAGGCTTGCTTCTCGCATTCATTTTCTATTGCAAAATAACTTATTTTATCGTTGCCTGCGCGTCGATTCCTTTGGGCCTGATTCTAACCCGTCCTTCCTGGAAGTGGTACGTTTCGACAGTTGCGGGCTTCGTCAGTGCGTGTGTCGTTTTCTATCTTCTTTTTCGCATTGAGCCCTGGGCTTACTTCCATGACGTCCGGACGGCAGCGCATGCCCAGTCGATGACGGCCAGAATGCACTTCTTGAAGGACGGTATTGCCAGAAATCTTCCATGGGTTTGTCTAATTTTTTTCGGTCTGGCACTTTGGACTTACGTTGACAAAGCTGCAGGCAGGACTCTGTCGTCATCAATCGGTTTGTGGCTGACAGCCGCCTGGATCATCGGGATCTCAATGGGCCTTGACGCGGGCAATACAGGTGGCACAGCTGATGACCCGCTCTTTTTCGTTGCCGCCATAATAACTCTTGAGTTGTTCCGTCGTCGTCATCAAGAGCAAATGCAGGTTCCCATGAGCCGGGCGTGCCTCGTTCAGCTTGCTGCGTATTTGATAATTCTGCCGCATTTTTGCTTTCGGCTTGTGCTGTTGGATGCGGGTGCGATTGCGTATGCCACCACGTGGGACCTGCTTAAACGTCCGTCGTTTGATTCGTCACGGCAGCTTCACGCCGGTCCTCTCCACGACCTTCGCGTTCCGGACGGAGAAACGTTAATTGGCCCCTATTGGTACGTGCAAGATTTCCCTGACAAAATGAATGATGGACTGGATCTGTTGCGAAAGCATTTGTCGACGGATGATCGGGTTACGACGTTCGGTTACACGGATCCATTCTCGTTTGCCTTTGGCCTCAAGCCGTGCCGGGATGCCAACCAGTGGTGGGACAGGAACTATGACTTTAGCACCAGCGTCCATCCGGCGGCGGAAGAGTTTCTCGGCAGTGCGACGCTGGTCATGGTTCCCATTCCCGATACAAGGTATACGTCTGGCGCGCGCGAAACGCTCGGGACGTTAAAGGAACTTTATAATAATTACCTTCAGGCGAACTTTGAACTGGTTGACACGTCGCGCGATTGGGCGCTTTATCGCCGTCGTTCGGCTTCACTGGAAGCCGTTCGGCCGAATTAGCGTTCCTGGCAAAGCAGCGGAAAGCCGCTGGTTTCATGCTTTTGCCGCAGGCTCATAAACCAACACGCCTTCAGCCGGGACTTCGGTTTCATACTTTGCGACCAACTGGTCCGGAACGTGCGAAAGATCCACGCAAGACAGGTAATCACGCAATGTTGTGCCCGTGCATTCGGAATCGATATTGGGAGCCCCGATATTATTGGCGACGTCATCCAGGTTGACCGTGCGAAAGTCTATGCTGAAGCGTGTATAACCCGAGGTGTTGGGAACCGAAGAATGGAGATGAGCTCCTGAAAAGGCGATGACACCTCCGGGAGGCGCGATTACCCGCAATTGCGGGTCCAATTCCACGGGCTCCTGCGGTTTGGGTTGTTCACGAGTGTCCTTGCCAATCTGCTTGGAGGCGTTCTTTCGTCCTTCGGCATTCCAGCGGTAGTAATTATAATTACGGGAACTGTTCTTGAGTGCCTTATCCCAATATCGCAGATGAAAGGCCAGTCCATTTTCTGGAGTTATGTCATAAACCGGGATCCACCAGTTAATCTGGCACTGGGGCGCTGAATACCACGTATCACGATGAGGGTGAAAAGCGTAAGCGATACCGGTTGTCAGGTAATTGTCGCTGGTTGAAGTGCGCAGCCGCGGGACGTCAAAATACGTTGTCTTTATGTCGCATCCCAATTCCTTGAGCAGCGAAGGGATGAGTTCCTTTGCCCTGGGATGGTGAATGAATTTTGGTTTGAGGCTCTCCAAAATGGAGACGTACTTCTCAACGGGCAGGTCGTGCTGGGCTGTCTTGGGGTCAATTGGAGCAAACGCTTCGACCGAAAGTGAATGCGCCAGACGGCAGAGCTCCAGCGAACTTGGAGTGGGCGAATATGCCAGCAATTGCCCGTCATAGAGCGCTTTGCGGAGCCCCTGGTCATTTAATTTTGGATCAATGAATAATGAGTTCATGGGTTTTAGTTTATGTTATTTAGTTGTTTAATCGGTTCTGGAGTTCGCAATTGGATTAAATCAAAAACGCGCGGTTCCTAATGAACCGAAATCTCGGCCAGAAGGCCAGCGGTTTCAAGCCGGGCCGTTGCCGTGGAAATTGTCGAAAATGGTAACTGTGAGCGTCTCGCAATGTCGAGCAATGAGCGAGTCCCATCTGCCAGGTTCAACACCCAAAGCAAAGCGGTTTCGTCTACATTGCCATTAACACCTCCCATAGGACGATATAGCCCGCGTTTGCCCAGTTGTGGCTCGCCATACGGGGCAAGATTACGAAACACGCGGTTGCCCTCCCATGTTTCAACGATCCGCAAAAGCAACTCCAATGACAAGGCCAGCGACTCAGGTTTCACAAATTCAAGATTATCGGCCGAAGTATGGTATTGAGGATAATGCCCGTTGGGTGTCCGGCACAGCCGTCCGAATGGCAGGTCGAATCCGGGAGAACAAAATTGTCTTTCGTCGTAACCGGTGGGCTCAAATGCTTCCACCGAATGGCCAGGGGCCGACTCACTCAGGACATGTTCCACGACAGAGTCTATCAGCGCCGTTTCGCGTCGTGAGCGTTTATAATGAAATGCGCCGGTGTCACCCAGACAGGACAGGACCAACCCGCCGCGAATATTTTCGAGCGCATTGCGGTTGGCGGCCAGCCACGAGATAGCGCCGATGGTACCTGGCGCCCACAGAAACCTGTAAGTATTGCGCAGCCGGCGGCCGCACAGGAGTTGCGCCAACCGAGCGGCAACGACCATGCCCGAAAGATTGTCGTTGGCCAACGACGGATGACAGGAATGGGTTGAAAAAACAAATTCATCCGGGGTTTGGCCTTCGATCTTGAATTCCGCGAAGGTCAAATGCCCTGGCTTGAGAGTGGAGTTTATGCAGACGTTGTATTCACCCTCCGGCAATGACTGGAGCTGGCGATGGCTGAGGCAGAAGCCCCAGGATTCACGATAATAGGACGTGCGATAGGGAATCCATTCGGGATGTTCGGGAATGCTATACAAGTGAGATTTCAATTCTGCCAGCGTGAGTGTTGCCCGCACCGGCGCGCTGTAATTAACGACATGGAGATTATTCTTTTGGAAATCCACGATGCGTGTGCCTTGCGCATCGTCGATCCAGGCATCCTGAATGTTCCACTCTACAGGCACGGTCCAATCCAGCACTTGTGTGCCCGAGGGCACTTCGTGCAATTCCACTGGAACGAAGTCTTTAAGCGCGCTCAAACTGTCACGCAGCCCGCGGCCTGTTATGCTTCGACACCACGGAAAGAGACGGGCGACGAAGCTATGCAGTTGACCGCCTTCGGCCTCGATGTTGAGGCCGTCACGGAGGTTGAGCGGTGAAAATGTCATGCTTTAATCGTAATCGGACGAGCCGATTCCGAAACGGCCGGAGCGCTTTCCTCAAACAATCGGTTTTTGATTTCGAAAAGCAAGGGGAGCGTTCTGTCTTTATCGGACATTTGTGATACCGGCAATGGCCATTTCACGGCCAAAGCCGGATCTTGCGCGTGAATGCCCGCCGCCGCTTCGGCTACATGCCGGCTGCCCATTTGATAGAACACTTCACAGTCGTCAGTCAACGTTTGAAACCCGTGTGCGAATGCTTTTGGAACATAGAGGGCGCGCCGATTTTCCGCCGAAAGGTCGACTGCCTCATGGCAGCCAAACGTGGCGGAAGCAGGACGCAGATCCACTATTACGTCCTGCATTGCCCCGCGAATACACCGAATCAGTTTGGTCTCGGCCCAGGGAGCCCGTTGGAAGTGCAGGCCACGCAAGGTTCCTTTTTGGCGGCTCAAGGAAAGGTTGCATTGCACAAATTCCGCCTCGAGCCCCCGGGCTGAAAATTCCCAGGCACAAAATGCTCGCGCAAAAAATCCACGATCATCGGCATGCGGCTCAAGTTCGATAATGAACGCACCCGCCAATTTTGTTTCAATGAATCTCATTAAGGAACAGCCGTCGGGGTTGTACAGTCAGAGCGGACACCGCAGCCTGGCGCGGTCCGCCCGGATTACCAACCGTTCAGTTTCCAATAAAAGCTCCCATCAATCTGTTGGGTACGCAGCAGGTGCTCAAGTTGTTTGAGACGGGTAAAGGCTCGGAAGCTGAAGATCTCGCGCGGCATATCAATCTGCTTGAACAAGTCGTGCAGTTGCCGCGCACCGCGACGCGCATCCCACGAGCAGCGAAATGCCGGCAGATGCTTCCGGATTTTGTCGAATGAGACCCGGTAACTGCGGTTATCGGGACTGGGCGCGCCGAAGGTCAATTTGCAACCCGCGAATGTTTCGGCAACGACCTCGGCGATTTCCTTGACGCGATAGTTGTGGTGGGTTTCGCCCACGTTGAAAGTTTGATTATGTATGGCCTCGCGCGAGGCTGTGAGGACCAGGCGGATGGCTTCGCAGATATCGAGGGCATGCACCAAAGGCCGCCAGGGGGTACCGTCGCTCGTCATGCGGATTTCGCCGGTTGTCCAAGCCAGGCCGGAAAGGTTATTGAGAACGATATCGAACCGCATGCGAGGTGACGCGCCGTAGGCGGTCGCATTTCTCATAAAGACAGGACTGAAAGTGTCCGTAGCCAGCTGGCTTACATCGCTTTCGACGCGGACTTTGCAAACAGCATAGGCGGTTTGTGGGTCCAGGGCTGATTGTTCATCAACGAAGGCGGCATCGGATACTCCATAGACACTGCATGAAGACATGTAAATGAAACGGCGGACACCAGCCTGGCGGGCCAGTTGGGCAAGCCGAACTGAGCCCTGATGGTTAATTTCGTAGGTAATGTCCGGGGACAGTTGGCCTAAAGGATCGTTGGACAATTCACCCAGATGAACAACCGCCTCCATATCACGAAGGTCTTCGATTTGTAGCTGACGAACGTCTTTGGACACCGTCGCGGGTATTGTTCCGGCGTCGCGGTATAATGTTCCTTCACGATAGAATCCGGTATCAAGCCCGGTAACGTCGTGTCCGTCACGCAAAAGGACGGGCCCAAGCAATGAGCCAAGATAACCTTCACTGCCGACCAGGAGAATTTTCATAAAGTAATCTATCTGAATGGAGGGGCCGTGGAATTTTCGCTGTCACGGATAAGTGGCACGGAAGAACCCCGCAACCGGAGCCGCGGGTTCGTAAAATCGGAGCCGTCCTGATGGGTTGATAGTGGCATTGCCGATAACCTGCCATGCCGAATTCAGATTGGTTGTGTACTGGAGCCGATAGGTGAGGCCGGGAGTACCAGTGACAGTTAGCTGCAACAGATTTCCAGGCAAATCCAAAATGGACATGAAATTGGGAACCGCCACGGTCAACGTTGCAACATAACTGGCAGCTGTTCCGGCGGAGTTGGTCACAATTACCTGATAACTTCCAGCATTCGCCGGCGCTACGTTTGTAAGAATTAATGGATTCGATATGGCGCCTGGCAAATTCGTGCCGTTAAAAAACCATTGGAAACCAAGCGGCGCCGCGCCACTGGCCACGACACCAAGACTCACTGTGTCACCGACGGTCGCCGTCAGATTGGTTAAATCCTCGTAAATTGTCGGCTCTTGCGGGTCGACTACGCCGGGGGGCGCGTAATTTTGGGACGCATCATCCAATACCAAAACCCAATCGTTGGTGTCCGGCGGCATGAACACTTGCGAACCTGCAGTGCCATAGTTGCCAATGAGCGTGGCCACGCCAGTCTGGGTGTTATACCACCAGGCATTTGCGGTCGAACCGGAAAGTTGTGTCATGTCCACCGTAGGGGTCATCGTGCCATTGGGTATGTAGGCGATGACCGTTTTCCCAGTCGCCTCCCGCATGCCAGTGATATAGTCCTCCTGGCCATAGGTGCCGTAGCCGCCGATCACAGTTGTGTTGTTGTAGTCCGGCACGCAATTCCACCACGGCCGGGTTTGCATAAGCTTGTTGACGTTTCCCATGTCAACCGCGCCTTGAGACCAAATCTGCGTCTGCCAGCCAAATGTAAAATCATAGGTGGAAATATAGGCATTGCCATAGAAGTGGCCCGCCTCACCATAGGTGACCGACCCCCATGCGTACCGGCGGCAATCATAAGCTGAATTTTCCGGGCTATATGGGCTAAATTCATAAAACGGTTCTCGGGAAAAGCTTGGATATACAGGATTCAATTGGTAATTGGTCTGGGCAAAACTATAGGTGATGTAGGGACCTGGAGCCGGGGACCGCGGATAGGAACAGTTCAAATTGCACCAATCGTTGCTATACCATTGTCTGGCAGAAAGGCCTCCTCCCCAGGCTGCAACGCTTGCCTGGGCCGTGAACAGGTGATTCGTGTCGATGGATAGAATGCCGTGCGCCACGGCGCTCCATAATGTATTTGGCGGATTTGGTTCATTAAAGTCGCCCGCCCCGATATAGACCAAATTGGGAGTATTCTTATAGCGATTTCCTACCCACTGCCCGTATTGGTAGAGCACGTTACTTCCATCGCCGACCATTTGCGGCCACCACCCTTGACCCGAATTCCCGGCTCCATCATACATCGGATATAAAAAGACCGTCATGCCGTATTGAGCGGCTTTTTGAATCACGTGGTCAACATTGGTAAAATAATTCAGGTTAACTGACAGCAGATTCGTATAAAGACCGCCGTCAATGGTATTGGTAAAGGGTTCATTGCCATAGACGTTCGTCATCTGGTTGACGGCTTGCTCCGTGCCATTGCCTCCGGCAGCCGGGTGCATGTCCATGATAATTGCATTAAATCCCTGGGCCCATCGGTTGCTGATATAATAATCCTGGTCGGCCGTGGTCAATTGCATTGCCAACGTCCAGGGACTATCACCCTGAATAAAAAATGGCACATTGTTTTGGTCCACAAGATAATGTTGACCGGGCAGTTTTTTAAGCGGATAGACGGGTCCCGCGACGGCGCCACAGGCTAATAGGCATATCCAAAAAGCGACGATTTTCGACAAATCGAACCGTTTTGGTATCTGGTCCCGTGGCTGCACACTGGAGCAGATACCGGATTTGTGTATATGGAATTTCATGGCGCGAACTTTCCCAACCGAAACAAACAGACCCTAACCCCTTCATAAAGCAATTTCCGTCACGGCCTCCCGGTTAAAAGGTATTGGCCGCCAATCGGTAAACAGGCAAAGACACGCTCGATCTGTCGCAATGGCCGAAATCGTGGCGGAAGAAATAGGAAGAATCGGGCCATATCAATACTGAAACCGGCCGTTTTCATCATCCGTCGAGCCATTCGTGGGGAAAGCAAAACCGCGTTGCGGTCAATCGCAGCCCGCGAAACGATCCAACGAGTCATTGGATTCCATGGGTTATGCTCAAAAATAGCAAGGACGCCACCCGGCCGCAGCGCCGAGCGCAAGCGGGACAGACATGCCGGCCAGGCAGCGGGAGGAATATGGTGCAACACACACACCGCCGTGATCACATCGTAGCAGGATTG
Organism: uncultured Verrucomicrobiae bacterium; assembly: GCA_963845665.1. Classification (GTDB taxonomy): domain Bacteria; phylum Verrucomicrobiota; class Verrucomicrobiia; order Limisphaerales; family UBA11358; genus UBA11358. Next base: position 1,944,472 of record CAWJTA010000002.1, on the reverse strand, counting down.
CGGAAACCTTTCAGAATCGCAGACCCAGAGCGTCCCTGGCGAACGCAACGCTGGATATCGTGACTTGGCTTCGCCGACCATTCCGCCGGACAAATCGCAACCTTCCATCCGCCAGGAACAATCCTGTTCCGACAATAGGGCCAGGAAATCGCCGGTTCCACAACCGAAGTCGAGCAGGCGAATTTCGGCATTGTCGCGCGCCATGCGGGGATTTCGTCGCAAATAGCGGAATAGCAATTCGATTTTAGCAAGGAGAAATACGTTGGCGGATTTGCCGAAGGCCGCTTTGATGGGATCCTCCATTCCGGCGTTATAATCGCGCGCGTAGTCGTCGAACTCAGTATTCAATGGGCATGTACCTGTTTTGGCTGGAATGCGGGATGGCCGGCCATACGAAACGAGGAATCAAAATCTCATGTCTTCAAGTTTTCCGGATTCACGCATCGCGACGCGGACCTCTTTCTGATCTCTGGGAAATGCGGGGCTTCGATTGGATATATCGATACCGGCGCTGGCGGCGATAATCCAGTAGGGCCGGGCTTTCACTTCCTCGTAAACACGACCGATGTATTCACCGGCAATGCCAAGACAGATCAACTGCACGCCGCCCAGAAATAAAATAGAAATAATCACTGTCGGAAAGCCGGCTACAGGCGTCAGGCCAATGGCAGAAAACTCATGGGCAAACAACTTTTGTATGAAATAGAAAACGACACCCAGAAACGCGAGCGACGAAACCAGAAAACCCGAAAACGTCGCCAATCGCAAAGGGACGGTAGAAAATGAAAAAATCCCGTCCAACGCCAATCGGAGCGATTTGATGGATGTATATTTGGGACTCCCTGCGGCCCGGCGATGCCGCTCAAATTCAACGGTAATTTGGCGAAAACCGCACCAGTTGCGCAAGCCGCGCAAAAAGCGATGGCGTTCAGGCAATGTGTTGAGAACATCCACCACAGTCCGATCAAGCAGGCAAAAATCGCCGGCATCGTGAGAAACCGGAAATGAAGACAGGCTTGAAAATACTCGATAGAAGGACCAGGCAAAAAACTGTTTGAGCACCGGGTCGTCCCGCCGGGTGCGGACTGCGGATACGACCTGGTACCCTTCGCGCCATTTATCGAACAGCCTGCATATTTCTTCGGGCGGGTCCTGGAGGTCAGCGTCAATAATCACGGCGGCATCCCCGCGGCAATGCCACAATCCGGCGCTAACGGCGGCCTGATGTCCAAAATTTCTCGCAAAAGAGAGAACGCGCCACCGCGGATCGTTCTCGTGCTGGCTCTGGAGTAACTGCCATGTACGATCTCTGGAACCATCATCCACACACACGATCTCGTATTCCGAAGCGCAACCACTCAATGCACCGGCAAGCCGCTGAAATAACTGAGGAAGGACATCTTCCTCATTAAAACAAGGCACGATAACGGAGAGCAATGGCATATTCATCGCGCGATTCTCAGCGCGATCTGCTTTGCCGGTTTTTGGTCGCGCGTGAGACCGTGTTCTGAATGAAATTGTTTTCGTACAAACACCCAAACATCAACTGGCCGAAAGGTCCCCATCCGCAAATGCAACGGAGTCGCAAAATCATGGCTTGTGCTCATCCGACTGGCAAAATCAGTGTTATACTGGTTGTCCTGTGAATTCTCGGTCCCGCGCGTGTCAGTTGTCAACTCCGGAACAGTAAAAACAACTTCATTGGTGTCGGCAGCAGCAACGAGCGAGGACACATTAGGAGTACCATTCTCCTCCCTCCAGAGCAGAGTCACGGACGGGGGCAGCTCATGATGGGAGAGCCAGGGGTACTCAATTTGCGGGGGGTTCAAAGGACTTATAAGACCAAGATAACCAATGGACGGATCTTTCAAGCCCTGAGAGCGAAGCAAGACGCGAAATTGATTCCAATCCCATTGATCCCAGCGCCCCAGCGCCGTCCACGCGAACCTCTGTCCGGGATATTGCTGGCGGAAGACGACCGGCATCAAGGTCAACGTAAGTTGCGTGACGATTACCATGGTGACGACGATGAGGCAGATCGGGGCAGACAACCAACCTTCACTTTTGGCGAGGAGAGCGAATCCGGCGACCAGGAGTATCAAAGATTGGCTGGTATGATACATCACCTGATTATGGGTCGCCAGGGGCAACAGAAGAGTAGGCAATGGGGCCAGTAGCAGGCAAATCATTGCCCATCGCAGTGTGTTTGGAACCTGCGAGGGCCGAGCCCGGACGCAACCAACCAACGCTATGATCAGAAGGGCCATGCACAAGCAACCAATTGGGAGTCCGAGTCCTTCCTGGAGAAAACGAACCAGGTAATGAAATGAAGATCCTACGCCCGCGGGGCCCACGCTGCCGCGAGAAAAGTTCGCCGCATATCGGACGTAGCCAAGACCTGAACGAAAGTTTAGCAACCACCAGGGTCCGGCGATGAGCACGCCGACAACGGATGCATTGAGCAGAAATTGCGGACTGGGGCCGGCAATCCTTTTGCAAAAACCCAGAAAGGCGACAATTCCAAGGAAACATCCTGCAAGGGCTGGAAATGACGCCTTGGCTAACGCTCCTATGCCGAGGAAAATTCCAAGCCCGAGACAATCGGCAAAAGAGCCTGTTGGTTGATTCCAGCTCCTTGAGACGAAGTAAAACATGCCGGCTACAGCCAGATAAAGGGCGTATTCATTATAAAAAACGGTGCCAAAGAAAACGAAATCAGGACTAAGGGCGAGCAGTATCACGGAGACCGCGGCGGCGGCCCGACTGCTAATGCGACAAATTCCAAGATACACAAATGCCAGCGTAACAATGCGAAAAAGAATGGCGACCAGGCGCAGAACAAATGGGCCCGGGCCAAAAAGAACCGCGAAGGGAAAGGCGAATACACGATATGCCGGGGGACGCACCGAATCACTGACAAGCCATGCCTTGATTAATCCCGCAATTCCGTGCGCATGGAACGAACTAACGTCCATTTGCATTTCGTCGAGATAGCCGGCTTCATCCCAATTGAACCCAAAAGGATGTTCCCAGTTCCAAACCAGCGACGCAACCGTAACCAGCATAACCGTTACCAATGCCAACAGGGGCCAATACAGCCCGTCTGGCTTTGCCGGTATTTTCAATGAATGGGCGGAATCCGGCATGGGGGCCGTATTCATCGTGATTGAATCTGCCATAGGGGTCTATTTCTCTGAGGCCAGTGACATAGCCGGACGACGATCATCGGACCAGCCCCGGGCTTTGTCGTAAAGTTTCTCGATCATCGCTCTGGGAAACCATTTGACGAGCCTGGTCCAATTTAAGTCGTAGTTGGCACTGGCAAGTCCTTTTTTATGCAGATTCCAAAGGTCACGGTTCCGCGCATGCGGCGGGAAAGAGAGCCGCGTCAACCAAACAAAGTACTGACGTTCAGCCTTCTTTAAACAACGGGTATATTCGGCGTCGGACAAATAGTCGCGGCCATGAGCCACCAGCATTGAAAGGTGAAGAAAGGGAATAATCCCAAGCGACCGCAGCGGCGCAATGATGGAATCTTCCTGACGGCGGGTATAAGTCAGAACCTGATGTACGAAGCCAAAATTCCAGGTTTTGAGCACATCGAAACACGCATGACCATCTTCGAATGGGGCGAAGCGCTCGTCGTAAAATGGATTGCGGGAGCGGACCACGTCCGAACGCATTAGCAACGAAGTGGGGGTGCCGAATAAGTATGTGTGTTTCAAGAAATACAGACGGCATATATCGCGTCCGGGCGTTTCGGAACTTGGATAGGGCAGGCCGTCCAAACGAAGCTCATTGCCTTCCAGTTCGTAAGCCGACACGATGCCGATGGTTGGATGCGCTTCGGCCACTTCAACCATGCTCTCGATGCAAGCAGGAAAAATCCAATCGTCGGCCTGAACCATCTTGCAGTACTTTGAGGAGGGCGAAATGGATGAGAGGGCAAAATTATAATTTTGAACCTGTGACAAAAATGACGGAGTTCGAACCACGCGAATTTTGTCGGGAAAGCGGGAAGCATAACCGGCAGCGATCTCACTTGAGCCATCCGTGCTGCAATTGTCCACGAGAGTGTATTCCCAATTGCCATAGGTTTGCCGCAACACACTCTCAATACACTCGGAAAGATATTCACGAGTATTATAAAAAGGCGTTACGACGCTGACTAAAGGACTGGGATCCATCTTATGCACTGATTCGGTGTGGGAGCAATGGCCGGATTACGCGAAATCCCCGCGTTTGAACCCTTCGATTATCGCTTCGGCTGTGCGCGTTGCCAGGGCAGAGATCGTTAACGCTGGATTCGCAGCGCCTCCGGTCACGAACACGCTGCCATCGCCAATAAATAAATTTGGCACATCGTGCGTTCTGCACCGGGAATTGACCACGGAAGTTTCCGGATCATTTCCCATGCGGCAGGTGCCCAAATAATGCGAAGAGCCCCCAGCAACAAGGTCGTTCACGACAATATCGCGCGCCCCTGAAGCTTCCAATATCTCCCGGAGTTTGGCAGAAATGGCTTTGACCATTTCCTGGTCGTTTTTGCCGAGCATATTGGTGATGCGCGGCACCGGCAGTCCATAATTGTCTTTCACAACCGGGTCGAGAGTGACCTGGTTGCGTTCATCTGGCAATTGTTCTCCGTCGCAGGCCAGTCCCACCCTGTGTCCGAAACTTTCGAAGACGCGCCGCTTGTGTTCGGCTCCCCACCCGGGCACGGCATGCGCTGTCGCTAACGGCCACTGCGGTTCGTTTTCGACGGAAATTATCCATCCGCGTGCGAAGTTATTCTGCGGGTTGGTTTCATAGAAATCCTGTATGATGCCGCCCGTTGGAACGCCACGCCAGGAATCAAGGCGCTCGGAAAAAATGCCGTGCGAAAAAACGGACAAATGTTCCATGAAATACTTTCCGACAAGACCACTGGAATTGGCCAGGCCGTCCGGAAACAGATGGGAGGTGCTCAATAACAACAGCCGCGCGGTTTCGATGGCATTACCCGCTACGACAATGACGCGTCCGCGCACCTCTTGTTCGAGTCCTTGTGGATCGAAATAAACCACGCCGCGAGCTTTGCCTTCTGGTCCAACGGTAATTTCACGCACCATGCACTCGGGGCGGATTGAAACCCTGCCTGTGCCTTCGGCCTTGGGAATATACGTCACGTCAATGCTCGATTTGGCGGAGATCCTGCAACCCAGCCGGCACGTACCTGCGTTATTGCAGGCCCGTCGGCCGTTCCAATCCTGGGTCGGGATTGCCAGGGGTTCGCGTACGAGGTGTAACCCCAGTTTTTCAGCGCCTCTTCGAATGGCATTGCTCGCCAAATTGAACCCGTGGGGTGGCGTCGGATACGGTTTTGAACGTGGTGGATCAAAAGGATTGGCGCCTTCGCCATTGGGCCCCGAAACGCCCAGTTCGTACTCAACACGGGTATAGTAGGGCTCGAGATCCGAATATTTTATTGGCCAATCGTCCGCAATCCCATCTTCCGATTTCAACCGAAAGTCCGACTCGTGGAGCCGGGGCACCATTGCATGATAGCAGAGAGTGGAACCGCCTACTCCTTTGACCCGAGTATAGGAAAACCAATTCGGACCACCCGACGTATAACGGTCCCTGCGCCGGTCTTTAGGCGCGAACACGTTTCCGGCGCGGACTTCAAAATCGGGGACATTCGTAGGGTAATCCCGATGGGGATCGAAGCGTCTTCCCGCTTCAAGTACGATTACCTGGAGGCCGGCTTCAGCCAACTCCTTCGCGATGACACCGCCACCGGCACCTGAGCCGATTACGATAACATCGGCGCTCTCTTTTGAAGCAGTCATAAGTGAAAAGACTGGAGGCTAATCAGCGGCAAGTCCTCACGCGCTCTCTTCCATAACGAGGCCTGGCGCCATTAATTCTGGCGGTTGTCCCTTTTGCAATTGGATGTCTACGCCGAATATCCGGTCATATTGCATGTCCAGTTGTCGGCGAAAGGACTGAGCGTGGGATTGAAGCCGGGTTCGTTCAGCAGAACGCGCCGCTTTAAGCCTTTCAAATCGCTCCGCAAAAATCTTCAGATCGAACGTATCGATATCCAGGCAATAGTCCGTCTGATTTACGCCCGCCATATGCGCATTCACCTTGGGATCAAAAGAAATGGCGAGTGTGGGCACTCCCGCCAAATGCGAAAGAATCACACCGTGAAGACGGCTGGCGACTACCAAATCTGCGCGGGCTATTCCCTGCAAATGGCCGTCAATGGTTTGTTCGACGGGGCCCGGAAGGGTCAGGATGGCATCAGATTCTCGCGAAAAATCGGTAATCGAGGCAAACAGGTCTTTGATGATTTCGAGGTCTGGGCTGTCTGTTGCGAAAAAAATCAATTGGTGGTCCTGTTTTAGGAGCCATTTGACGACTTCCGTGAGTCGTTGAAGATAGCTCGCATAACGCCTTTGGTCTTTCAACGGCCAAACGCGAGGGTCACAGTAAGCAATCGGGCTGAAACCAATCACGAGTCGACCAGCACGGGAAAGGCAATTGGCGCGCGAAACCTCGATGGCCGGAACCGGGTAACTAAATGCCAGGTCCGGAACGGTTGGGTCCATGGGCGCAAGAAACAACGACTGCACAGCGTTCTTTGACTCGGGGTCCCGGTAGGAACGATAACTGGCAAGCTTCAGCGCTACCTTGACAAAGAAGCGGCTGGCGGGACGCTCGAGAGAGCATTTTCCCACGCTAAGAAACAGAAACGGAACACGATGCATCCAGCTAATAACACTCCACTTAAACAGGCTCCAGGGGTGACCCCATGGCCCGCCCCAAAATTCATCCAAAGCGCCGCCGCCGGGAACCACGACACAATCCAGTCTTCGCATCAGGCGTGACGCAGCCAATATATGGCGGATTTCGCGCCAGATCATGCGCGGAACTTTTAAGAGAGGCGCAACCAAAGGAGCCTCTCTTAACCATTGCTTCACAGAATTACGGCCGCGTTTTGACCGGCCGGCAGTTTTGACCGGCTCGCATTGGCCCTGATAAGGACGAGTTGTGGCTGTCAATGGAAAGGACTCAATTGCAAAACGTCGGTGCGTTCGCTCACAGTTCAAAGTCACCCCTACAAATTCTATATCGGCAACGCGCCGCGAAAGATTATGAATGACGGACGAAATAATTGCAGAATTTCCAAGGTTGCCCCCGGCCCACGGTGTAATAAGGGCCAATCTTCGAACCGGTCGGGACATGAATGATTCTGACGCGTGATCCTGCGCATGGTCCAGCCCGCGGCTATTTCCAGTTTGAAAAGTATCAGCCATAGAGACGCCCGGCCGGCCGCGGTCGGGTCAAACTGCAATAGCCCTCGTCCATAGGCGGTCCATCATATTGGAGCCATGCCCAGCTTACACTGCTGGTATAAAATATCTGCAAACAGTCGTTTCTGATTGTCGGAAAGAGCCTTTCCGCGTGAAATATGCCCTTTCTGGCATGAATCACCTCCCCAAAAGCGCGCCGCAATTTTGCTGTCCGGGAAGCGTCAGCGACCCGCGCGTCATGCCTCTGCTGTGCCGCGCGAAATAAATTGGTTTGATCATCCACTGACAAATCCGAAAAGACTTGCCCGCTTTCAGACAGGGCCCAATGGTCAAATGCAAGCAACCCGCGCGAATATAATGCCTGCTTCTCCGAATTTTCCGTGACTATCTTATCGAGCAAGGCAACGGCGCTTTGATCGGGCCGCGAAATGTCTTCAATTCCGGGCGAGCCATCGGCGGATGGAACGATTATTTTGGCCAATGCCCAGGCGACGGCGGTCTCTTCCGGCACAAACCACTGCGACGAATTGGCTGAACGGCGCGCGTTTCGGCGATGAAGCTCTTCGCTGAAACCGGGCGAAGCCAACGCGAGACAATTGTCGAACAGTCTTCGGAACATTTATATTACGTTGTCTGCACTGTTTCCACCTGACGAGCAGGGCCAAAATCCTCAGACGCCCGAACCTCCTGCCGGACGACTTTGGGAAAGCAATTCACCATTCCACGAACGTCGGTTTCCGTACTGACATGAATCGTTGCCGCCGGTTCCCACCTGTCATACGTCGTTTGAGTATCGTACCGGTGAACGAGAATGGAAGGATGGAAAATGCCGCCGGCCAGGTTTAAATGAAGCTCAAAAGTGCAATGATAGACGTCCCCCTTATCGAGCGAGAAATTACCGTGCCCCAGGCGCTCTGTGGACGTATCGAAAACACTTTGAAACTCGCCATTCAACAAATAAATCGAGAGCGACAACTTCGTGCACGGTGAACTGGCACGAAGCTCAACGTCAACCCATGCGGTTTCGCCGGATTGAAAACGCAGGGATTCACCGTAGCGATTGCGGACTGTGACTTTGGCAATTCTGACGGCCACCCCATCGTCCGCGACGTGCTCATTTCGGGTCCGATTCATATAAGCGGCAATTACATCCTGAGCGGGTCCCGTTTTGACCATGCGTCCTCTTTCAAGGAGCAGGCATGCATCGCAAAACTCAGTTATATTTTTCAGATTGTGGGAAACAAACACCACGGCCGCGCCGCCACGAATGACTTCCTTCATGCGCTGGACGCACTTCTGCTGGAACACATAATCTCCCACGCTCAGCACTTCGTCCACGATCATCACGTCGGGATTGACGTGTGCCGCCACCGAAAAACCCAGCCGGGCATACATGCCCGAGGAATAGCGTTTGACCGGTGTATCGATAAACTCTTCAAGTCCTGAAAAGGCCACGATTTGGTCGAGTTTGGACCGGATTTCACGCTTGCTCATGCCCAGGATTGCGCCGTGGAGGAAAATATTTTCCCGGCCGGTAAAGTCCTGGTGAAATCCGGCCGTGACCTCGATAAGCGCGGAGAGCCGTCCTTTGACCCGGATATGACCCCGGGTCGGTTTCATGATGCGGCTGAGAATTTTTAAAGCAGTGCTTTTCCCCGCGCCGTTGTGGCCGATGATCCCGAAGGCTTCTCCCGGTTTGACTTCAAACGAAAGGTCCTGTAATGCCCAAAACTCGCGCCGGTCGGTCGCGCTCAGTTCGCGTCGATTGAACATCCGCCCGCTTAATGCAGGAATCAAATCCCGAAGCGAATTAAAGACATCGCCCTTGCGGAACATCTTATAGACATGCTCCATGCGAAGCGCAACGTCAGACATAATTCCTCCTCTCAAACACTTTCAGCAAAGGCCGGTTCCAAATGCTTAAAAAAGACATATCCACCAATGAATGTAACCAACGCAAAGCCCATGCTGTACGCGAGCCAGGACAGTTGGGGGAACTGCTGACCAGTGACACAGTTGCCAACCGCCTCGAGAATCGGCGCTGCCGGGTTCATCATGAGCCATTTGCCTTTCTCGCCGAACATTTGCACGTCATAAAAGACTGGAGTAAAGAAAATCGCGAAGGTTAACACCGCCTCTACGATGTATTTTACATCACGAAAGAAGAGACTGCCGGCTGATACGATCATGCTGATTCCCGCGGCAAGCAGCACCATGGTCACAATTAAAATTGGAAGGCAAAGGAGATAGACGCTCCAGCCGATCTTCAGGATCACCAACAGCACAACGAGAGCCGCAGATGCCACTGCAAAATCGAAAAGGCAGGACATCACGGCCGCTAAGGGGAAAATCTCCTTTGGAAAATAAACTTTCGTCACAAGAGGGATATTGTTGGTCAGGCTAATACAGCTAAAGCGGATGCTGGAAACAAGAAAAGCCCACGGAACCGATTTAACCGCCACCGCGGCCACGTCCGCATTGTTAATATGCCGACCGGAAGCCAGGGCAAAACCATATCGAACGATGATGCCGGCACCGACAATGAGTGTTGGCATCAGAATCGCCCAAAGGAAACCCATCACAGATTGTTTGTAACGGACCTTGATGTCACGAGAGGCGATCGTAAAGAAGAGGTCACGATGCCTGTAGAGTTCGTACAACTCTTCTTTCATGCGTTTGACGTCTCTGGTTGACGGACTGCCACCGTGCCGGTGACGGCGATGGCGGGGGCCTGCCCGGCCGTGTTCAGTTTTTCCAGTCCGAACCTTGCAAAATTGTGCGGGCGCCGCCGTTCAATGCAAAAGTGCCGGTAAAATGTTGTATCATATACATGGCTCCATTCCCATCGCGGACATCCTTCCGCGCTTAGGGGAGGAGGCGGTTGCAGAATCCTTCTTATTTTGAGCTTCGCCAGGAAATACAATGATTTTAGCGCCGCACCTTTGAATTCCTCGTGCTTCCAGTGGTACGAAACGTAGGCTTCTGACCGACCGCGCAGCCGCGCCGTTTGAAGCCACGCCTCATGGGTCAAACGGGATGTGTCCGGATGATGAACAGCAATAGCGCGTCGGGCGTATTCCATTTTGAACCCGGCTTCGACGAATTGGTGCCCGAGCAACGTGTCTTCGCCGAATCCCAGGGCGCCCGGGCCTAATTCGGGATCAAACTGGCGCACCCGCCGCAAACAGCGACGATGGAACGCGGCGTTCGCGCCCACCCAATGCATCGGAACGCTGGAATCGAAATCATTGACCGCCAAATACTGTTTTTCAAGTTCCGCCATCCATGAGCGCTCCAAATGAGGCGCAAGTTGCATTTTACCCACCAGGGCGTCACATTGAGTTTGTTCAAAGCACAGCAGTATCTGTTCAAGCCAATCTTTGGCAGGCAGTACGTCGTCGTCTGTAAATACAAGCGTTTCGCCACGAGCTATTGCCAGGCCTGAATTGAGCGCATAGGCCTTTCCTCTCCGGGGCTCGAACAGGTAGATGGCCTCCATGTTTTCAAATCGGGCGCTCCGGGCCACTGTTACGGTGGCATCGGCGGATGCATTGTCCACTACAATTACTTCGGCCCGGCAACGAGCGGGGACTTTCAAATCGCCCAGCGCTTTCAGGGTCTGGCGCAGGCTTTGAGCCCTATTACAGGTAGAAACGATGATTGAAACGTCGGTTGTCATTGTTAGCTCAACAACAATAAGCGAGATTTAGTCCTCGGCTGGTTGCGTTAAATCCAATGTCATGGCAGGTCGCAACCGTGACGGTTTTCCCAGAAATGATATCAGAAATCTTCCGATGGAGGCGGCCGAAGGACGAATTTTGACGGCCATCCAATATGCGCCTCGCGCTTCTTGCGTCTTTCCTTCAGCCAGGAAGATGTTTCCTATGGCCCGATAGTTCGCGCTTCTGAGCCATTTCATGGTTCTCCGCTCAATCCATGACAAGGTTTTGACGGATTCCAATTTACGAAACAGGCCATCGTGCAATATCCGCGAACATATCGGATTGGCGGTAGCGATTCTGGAGAGATTTTCTATAAGTTCAACCCTCCGATACGCGGTCATCAATCTGTCGTTGAGCAAGCCAACCGGCCCTTGCAATGAGATACGAGCTAAAAAGTCCTGATCTTCACCGATACTAAAGTGCGGGTCGAAAAGCCCGGCTTTTTCGATAATATCTTTCCGAATGATGACCGACCCCACCTGCCATGACAGGTGACGAATCAGAAAGACGAACGGTTGCTTCGGCCGGAAGTAGTCCGTCCCATTGAACTTTTTGATGGTCCCATTGGTTTGGAAGTATGAATTTTTTTCACCAGTTTGATCGGAATAACGGCAATCAGCAATCTGCATGCAGATGTCCTGGTTTTGGCTGAGCGCCTGCATTTGCCTTTCGAGGAAATTGGGCGCCCATTCGTCATCGGAATCGAGAAAAGCAATCCATTTGCCTTTTGCCAGGACGATGCCCGCGTTTCTGGCGGCGCTGACACCTGAATTATTCTGAAAAACATAGTTGATTTGGCTGGAATAGGGCTCGAGGACAGAGCGCGTACTGTCCGTGGAGCCGTCATCAACCACAATGACTTCAAAACCTTTAAAAGTCTGATTTAAAACGCTTTCCACTGCTTTCACAACAAAAAGCGCGCGATTATAGGTTGGAATGATAACGGATACGGAGACGGTTGTGTTCAATGAACTCGTTTCGTGGGCAAAATCACGTTCCATTCGAACACTTTTCATTTCCCGCAAGGTGGAAAAAAAGTTGGATGCAATGCGGCGGGAGGGACTATAAATGGCAATGAAGGCGACACCGGCGAGCAAGCTGGCCGGAATACAAACCGCCAGTTGCGTCAGTGCCGGAAGCTGATGAACTGCCTTGTCCGCAACCCAGGCTGTGCCACAAACAACTCCCCATAGCGGCAGATGCCGGAAAAATCCCACCCACAAATGGGCTGTCCTTACCGGGCCGCGCCGCCCGACGATCCAAAAATAAATTGGATTTTGGACCAGGAGGCACGCGGCGGAATAGGAGATCGCCACTCCCAGCGGCCCAAAACGCAACCCAATAATGTAAGATCCCGCCACAATAATGGAAATTATCCAGCTCGCAAAAAACGAGTCTTTGCCTCTCCCCTGGCTGGTGATAAGCCAACTGGAACATGTCCCCAGCGGCGCCTGCAGGGCAGCAAAAGACAATGCCGCAAAGATGGGCGCAGCCTGCTCCCACCGATGCCCCAGCAAAACCAGTGTTATCGGTCGCGACAAGGCGAAGAACATCCCCGTGAAGAAGAAGGTGACAAGAGCAATGCTTTCATAAAGTTGAATAAAGTTCTCGCGATAACGATCCGGTTGCGTTTGCAGTCGGGAAAACGATGGAATAAATACCGCCTGGATCGGGGCCATAAATTGTTCCAAAGGGCGTGAAAACATGGCCGCCGCCCTGGAGTACAATCCAAGAGGAACAGCCCCGCAAAAGCGCCCGATTAAAAACCCATCCAGGCTGCGGGCCACGGAATAGACAAAAGTTCCGGCCGTAATGTTTGCGCCAAAATGCAGCAGAGAACGGGTGCCACTGCGGGGCACAAACCATTTGGGACGCCAGGGGGAGACTGACCATGTCAACAACAGGGCGACCGAGGTCGTCGTGAGGTTCATCCAAACGAGGGACCAAAAGCCATAATTCAGCCAGGCCATACCCACGCCCACCAGAACGCCAGTCAGCACCGAACCAACCTGAATGAAAGCAATCATCTTAAAGCGCATCTGGCGGTTGAGCAGGGCCATGTGCTGGACAGCAAGACCCGCCAGGAGAAAGTTGGCGGAGAGAAAAAGGGTTATTCGGGTAACCCGGGGCTCGCCATAGAACCAGGCAATTAGAGGGGCGCAAGCTGCCACCAGCAGGGTAACGAAACCGCTCACCGCAACGTTTACCCAGAAGAGATTGGAAACCTGGGCATGCGTTATCCCTTCGCGCTGAACGGTCGCGGTCGAGAGGCCGGCATCTTTAAAGATTCGGAGAAATCCCATAACAGTCCAGACCATCGCGACCAATCCGAAATCACGCGGCGTCAGCAGTCGCGCCAACGCCATGGTCGAACCCATAGTCAATATGAATTGAATTCCCTGTGAGGTGGCCGTAATAACTCCACTGGAAACAGTGCGACTTTTGAGATTCGCCAGCAAATGATCGGTCTGAAAGTGCTGATCTTTGTCCTCTGAGCCGGAGAAGCCGGCTTGAGGGCGCGGATTGGTGTTGTGATCACTCATTGCCTAATTTGCAGAGACGGCTCAAGCCTTCCACACCTGTCCCGCCTTTATTCTCACAGCGGACAAGGCATTGCGCGTGTCCACAATACATCGCGCCCAGTCGGCCAGCTCCTGGTAGTTAACAACCTGATGGTTCGTAGCGACAATAATTGCGTCAAAACTTTCCACTGTTTGCCGGTTCCATTCCACCGACCGGGTCCCCGCCCAATGCGCATGCTCACGGGTGGGACGGATCACTGGCACAAATGGATCGTAATATGCGACCTCGGCTCCCCGTTCCTTCAGAAGTTCCATGAGCGTGTAACTCGGTGATTCCCGCTCGTCGTCAACATTGGGTTTGTAAGCCAGGCCCACAACTAACAACCGGCTGCCATTTATCGACTTGCGTTGAGAATTGAGTGCCTCTGCTGTCCGGTTGATCACATACATCGGCATCGACGTGTTGATTTCACCAGCCAATTCAATGAATCTCGTGTTTTGCGAATACTCGCGGGCCTTCCATGTGAGATAAAACGGGTCAATCGGAATACAATGGCCGCCAAGGCCCGGACCGGGATAAAACGGCATGAATCCGAACGGCTTGGTCTTTGCCGCTTGAATGACCTCCCATACATCAATGCCCATGGCTGTATAGACCAGCTTTAATTCATTCACCAGAGCGATATTCACACTGCGGAAAATATTTTCCAGCAACTTGGTAGCTTCAGCAACACGACAAGAGGAAACTGGAACCAGGGTTTTGATGGCGCGTCCATAAACAGCTCGCGCGTGTTCAAGACAAGCGGGCGTGTATCCGCCGATCACTTTGGGGATGATTTCTACTTTGCTCTGCGCGTTACCCGGGTCCTCCCGTTCCGGCGAAAAAGCCAGGTGAAAATCGACGCCTGCCTTCATTCCTGAATTTTTTTCGAGCACCGCGCGCAGGTCTTCATCTGTAGTCCCGGGATAGGTCGTGGACTCGAGGACGACGAGCATCCCTTTTCGTAACTGTGGCGCGATACTCAAACCGGTCTCGATGATATAAGAAATATCCGGCTCGCGGTTTTTGTTGAGGGGGGTGGGCACGCATATAATCACAGCCTCCGTTTCCCGAACGCGCTTAAAGTCGGTGGTGGCTTCAAAACTGCCTTCTTTTACGGCGGCGGCGATGGTAGAAGACTCAATGTGCTTGATGTAACTCTTTCCCTCGTTAAGAGATGCAACTTTGGCTGGATCAATATCCAGGCCCAAAACCTCGACGCCCGAGCGCGTGAATTGCAGGGACAGAGGGAGCCCGACGTAGCCTAAACCGACAATAGCTATTTTCATAAAAATGAGGCGACGACGATCAGTTGCCGTTGTGGACATGCTTCGCTTGAAGGGCGTGCTGGGCTCCCTCCAATTGAAAAGCGACTTTGTCGTACGTTCTGAAGATATCAGTTTTCAATTTATTGTAATTCATTTGAATGGTTGCCGCCGTCTTCCAGCCGACGGTTCTCTGAATCCATGCGTATTTCCAGGACATTTTTGGAGGCTCCAGGCGCCCCCCCAAGGAAGCCGCCAACACTTCCAGTTCGTCCGCTAATTCGGATGTCTGCAAATAAAAGTGACGAAACCAGGTTTGAAGATATTTCAGACAGGCCGCGCGTGTTCTTTCGCTGTCCTCGAGCGAGAGCAGATACTTTACATGTAATTTCATCGAAGCCAGAAGGGACTCTCTCTTCCTCCTTGAATTGCCGATATAACTTATGCTGCCCGATGCGCCTTTTCTATAATAAATTCCGGTGCCAGGAACGAAACAGGTGCCCTCAGACTTGAGCAGGACACGACCGAAGAATTCGCCGTCCTGATCATAGTGAAGGTTTTCGTCCCACGGCCCCGCCGCCAGAGCCAACTCGCGGCTCACGAGCCAGGTCGCATTTTGCATATGGAGATTCTCTCCCATTTTTCTCAAGAGCCATTCGACCGGGGAAAGACTCTGGCAGAGGGCGGTATCAACAAATCGGGCATTGCTTATCCGATGGTAAAAAGGCGCCCAGGGAGAAGCAGCCAGTATTCGCGGATTATTAAGCTCCTGGAGGGCTGCAAGCTGCCGCTCGATCTTGTCCGGCGCCAGTAGATCATCGGCGTCCAAATATTGAATATAGTCTCCCTGGGCTTGCCTGAAAACATTGTTTTGCGCCGCGGAAAAGCCCTGATTCTCCGTGGAGACCAGAACGACTTCCTTGAATTGTCGCACAATGCCCGGCGTTCCATCTTTCGAACCATCGTTCAAAACGATTATTTCTTTCCTTGGCCATGATTGGGCAATAGCCGATTTCAAGGTTTGGGCTATGGTCCTTTCAGCGTTATACGCGCAGATGAGAATTGAAACTAACGGCCTCATACAGAACCTGCCATACGGGATGAAGTCCTAAAATTCACAAATATATTGTCTGCCTTGGTTGCCTGGGCGAATGGGTAATGCACAATCTTCGAATAAAAGGCGGAAGAGCACCCAAAAACAAACCGGTCGTGTAATTCGATGATGATTTGGCCCACTGAGCCGAGCCATGATTCCGCTCCTTCTGCGAACAATTCCCTTTCGGCTCCCTCAATGTCCAGTTTTAGAATATCAATGTAATCATGACCCAGTTGGGGTAAAAGCCCTGGGATTGTGACGGCGTTGACCGATTTGGAGGCCGTCGATTTTTTTTCCTCGGTGACTGAAAACGCCCATTTCTCAGCGCCTGAATCGCGAATAGCCAGAGTCCGATCCGTTGGCCATATAGCAGCGTTCAAGAGCGTAACATTGGGCATATCCCCGCAATTTCTCTTGAGCAATTCAAAATTGGAAATCTCCGGCTCTATCGCGACGATCTTTGCCCGGGGATATTTTTGCGAAAAGAACAGCGTGCTCATGCCAATGTTGGCCCCGCCATCTATTATGACTTTGGGATCAACATCAAAAGGAGTCATGTACTCATTGTCCAGGAAGATGTTTTGCAAACAAAAGATGTCGCTTGTTCCATACCTGACAATGACATTCCGCTTGATCGGAGCCAAATATATTTCCAGCTCTTTCTGTTTGGTTCCGGGAAATGACAGGCGCAGAGCATGGCTGGTGGGCATGATCTGCCGAAGTCTCATTACCCTGTCTTGAAACCTCCAAATTTTTGAAGCAACTGTATTCACTTTTCGATCTGGTTCCCGGTACTTTAAAAGAATCCCTAAAAATAACGGCGCTAATCCAGGAATTCGGCCTGCGCCAGCGGCCGATTATTCTGGTGTGATGTTTGGCCGTTGCCCGCTGGAGTTGAACGCCTGAACGTCCCGCGCAAGAATTGTTTTACACGGTCTCCCTGGTCCGCCAGCCGCCAAAGGAGCGTGGCAGTTGGCCAGGGCCGACGCAGTTCCCGCAGAAGGTCAGGGTTTTCTTTGGGAACATCGTGGAAACTCACGTCCAGGTATTCGCTTTTCGCGTGCCAGGCATCAGGGTAATAGGCGATCATTTTATTCTTTGTGACGGGAGCGATGTCCCGCATTGGCTGATTTGAGAGTCGCGCATACAGGGCCCCGATCAGGTCCCAGTCTTTTCCCAGTTGGAGGCGGGAAACGCGCGTAGGCCGCGGGTTCATTTCGATCAAATAGGTCAAATCGGTTCCCTCTTCAACCATGAAATCCAAACCAAAAAATCCGGACAAATTCAACCGGCGCGCCAGGCGTTCCGCGCAAAGCAGCATATCTGCTGGCTTGTCAATCACTCGAACAACGCCCGCCGAACCGGTTTCTCCCGAGGTGCTTACCACTTTGACACCGATGCAGGCCAATACTTCGCCCTTCCAGCATACTGCGGCACAGTTTGCGGGGTAGCCGCGAATGTAGGATTGAACGCTTACCGCCGGGCTGACACCATTCCACCATGGCCGCAACCAGAAGGCATCCCGGTTAATCCACAGCCGTTTGATAGCTCGTCCGGCTCTGTAGAAATGCGTCAATTCCTCTAAAAAGCTCTCCGCCTGTTCGAGACTATGCACGATTCTGACTCCGTGGCCGCCGTATGTGCCATCGGCTTTTAAGACCCAGGGAAATGGACACCTCCGTTGCCAGGATTTAAGATCAGATAGCGAATTGATCTGCTGCGTTTCCGGTACTCGAAGCTGTGCTTCTCGCGCGATGCTGAGAAGCGCGTAGCGAGAGGACACGACGGCATAACTGTTTGGCGAACCAATTGATTTCTCGATTAAAGTGATGATTTTATTTCCTAAGGCGCCCATGTTGCACGCCTGCGCATGCAGTTCATGCAAATGCCGGACCGCCCGGTCGTCACAGGGTATAATGATATCGGGGGCAGTGGCTTCAATCGCATGGATCAATGACTGAACAGGCCGAATGCCGCTGTAAGGAAAGGCCTGCCGAACAGCCTGCGTCATGAACATGGGATGACGAGTCGGACAGACCGCAAAGACGTCGCTGCCCGCCTTGGCCAAATCCATTGCAAGTAAAGCGATATAAGGCAACCGGGAAGTCTCCGCGAGCAAGACCTTCGGCGCTGCAATCACTTTGCCATCCGAAACAAGTCCTTTGTTCTCGGGCGTCGCGATTTTCATAGGTTCATAAGCGTTCTGAGATCGCTAAATGCGGCACGGATAACCGTTATGGCTTTCCCTGCCAGGCGCAGTTTCCTGCCACCGGCTCGTTAAAAGCCCCGGCAATCATGAATTGGACTCGGGAATCCTTTTTCCACGTTCTACGCTGATTGGGACTGCGGCGGGAGCGACGCCCGCAAGGCGCGGCGTGGATTGACTTTCAGATTCGCCCAATGCCGGAGACCGCCTGGTCGCTGCTGATCGGGCGAGATGTCTTGACAGCCGCGGGGCAGTAAATTTGGCCCCTACAGCAAAGCGCAGGAGCGGCCCGAAAGTATTGGCTGCCGACGTGCCGACAAAGTATAACCCCGGCAGCGACGATTCGAAGTTTGACGATAACACCGGGGTGTTTTCGACTGAACGAACTTGCGCCAGCAGATTCGAATCCAGGAACGACAAACGACGAAGGTCGACACGGTAACCTGTCGCGGCAATCAGGTGATCGGCTTCGAAAGTCTGGTCCGGTGCGGCGGCGTCGGAAAATTGAATCCGCACTTTGCCATCCTGAATCTTTACGTCCTGGAGCGAACAGCCTGTGTGGATCGGCACTTTTCCTTCGACCTCCTGTTTGATAAACCAGCCAGGTGAAGGTCCGAGGAGATTCCGAACCTTGTCGATACGAAATTCTTCCGGCATTTTGCGGAATACGAGCGGCAAATTGGCGCATAAAAACAGCCGCCAACCGTGACCGATTGGCGTCTGCGGGCTCCGAAGCCGCTGGATAAGCGACCTCGAGTGCGATGGCCGGTCGAAAAAGCGGATGGCTCCACGGCGGGCGACGACACGGACACGGGATCCGATTTGATGCAGCAGCGCTGCAGTGTCCAGGGCTGAAGCCCCGGCTCCAACCACAATGATGTCGCGACCCTTAAAGTGATCCAGTGTCTTGTGTTTTGAACTGTGGGTCACATGGGTCACCGGGTGGCCAGAGAGGATTGGCGGAAGATAGTCGTAATAACTTAATCCCACAGCCACGATTACCCTTCGAGCGGCGATATCTTCCCCGTTGTCAATGCGAACCAGATAGCCCTCCTGGCACTGCTTTAATGAGGTTACGCGCCGGTCTTCCAATTGCGGCACGAATCTCTTCTGAAACTCCAGTCCATAGGCCGTGAATGTCTCCAGCGAGACAGGAAGTCCGATATCATCGTATGGAAGGCCATTCTGTTTGCAATAGGCCTTGAGGGTGAACTTTGAGCCCGGGTCATACAATGACGAGGCAAACCCTTCAGACTTTAACCTCATGCCCTGGGGCATCTGCTCAATCCATGTGTGCATGGGCTTGCCGAAAATCCGAAAGTCCATGTTTGCGGCGCGGAGATGAGCTGCGATTGACAGCCCATACGGCCCCGCTCCAATGATGACTACGTCACAGGGTTTCATTTTTCCAGGAGTTTTGAATAGATGTCCGTCGTGATCGCCGCGACTTTGGACCAGGAGTATCGTTCGTTGGCATAGTCACGGATTTCCTGCCTTCGGCCTTCTAAATTTTGATACAATTCGCTTGAGAAATATTTTTGAATTGCGCTTGCCAAAGCGGTCGGGTCCTTTGAGGCAGACATTAAACCGGTTTTCCCTTCGATAATGTCTTCCTTCAACGAACCAACATCGGTCACGACGGCTGGCAAACCGAAGCTGTACCCAAGAAACAGCAACCCGGTCTGAAAAATATTGGTATAAGGTAAAACCAGCACATCTGCCGCCTTGAAGAAGAACTCAGTTTCCTGATCAGGTATAAATTCTATCCTCCGGATGATTTGCGAATCCGTACCCGTGCGGTTGATCGTTTCCTGAATCTGCTGCCAATAGCTTCCGCCCGTGTTCGCAGCGCCGGCAATGATTAAACGGAGGTTCGGCTGCTGTCTGGCAAGTTTGCCCAGAGCTTCGATCAGATATTCCAGTCCTTTATATGGGACAATGCGACCAAAGAACAGCATGATTCGATGGCGGCTCTCCAAACCGAATTCACGCCTGGCTTCATCCGATGTGAGTTCAGTATTGGGGACCGTATTATTAATCCCGAATGGAATGACGCTTACTTTTTTTTCCGGCACAGCGAAGTCGGATTTGAGCTCTTCCTTCATCGCTTTTGTATGAACGAAAATATGATCACTCAATGCGTATTGAATTTTCAGAGTCAGTCGGTTCAAAAAGGAATCTTTTCCGTCCCGCCGGCCGGCGTTTACGTTGTGCGCGGTAAAAGCGATCTTTTTGCCGAGCAACCTGTAATATAACATCAGCAGTGTCCGATCAAATGTCTGAAACCTGTTGTTCCACTGGATATGAAGGATTTTTGGCTGCGCGGTTGCCACGTAGCAAACCAGGCGAACGTAATAGACCAGCACCCTGAAGAGTTTTTTTGTAAATCTCACATTAGGATTTTGATCGCCCCGCAGGTTGAGAAAATTAACCTGTGGATTATTCAGCAATTGGTCGCAGAGCAAGTCGTCACTGCCAATTAAATCCATCGATACACCACTGGCGGTCAGCGCTTCGGTCAGGCCAACAACATATGGTTTGTCGTCGCCGCCCGTAAGCAAAGCAACCGATGAAAGCCTCCGATGGGCGCCGCGTATATTCTCCCGAATTTGGGGAACCGAAGCGCCTGCCGAAGTTACTTCTTCTTCTTTAATGGCAGTCATATTCTTTATGACGCGACAAGAGAAATCTGTTTAACCAAGGATATACGTCAGCTTCTGCGGGCTGACACCACTTCTGAATTTCAGGCCAATGCCACAGGCTGGGCCTCTTTTCTTCTGCGAATTGAAACGAAAAGGGAAGCTTAACGCGCAACCGCCAGCTTCCGCGCCGGCGTTTGCAATAATCGCCGTGATTTCCATGCAAAAACCAGGACCAACCCCAATGCAAACATTTCTGAGGTGGACATCTCGGGCACTTCTTGCACCGTCAGATCGGACAAACTTGCAACGCCACTGTTATCAAGAGCGAATTCAAATGACATGTCGGTCGACGTGGAGTTCGCTATGACGGTAAAATCAACGTTTATGGGCGCGAAAGTGGGACTAAAGGGAGACCCCCCTGCTGGCGGCATATCAATATCAGTCGATGTATTGCCGAAGTACTCATAACCGGAGCACGCTTCATTGTTTTGGTTTTCGAGGGTGAAGCTTATTTCGTAGGCAGCCCCGGGGATGGTACTGAGCGTTCCCGATAAAATGGGGACTGCAAAACCGTTCGGTGACAGGTCGCCGTAAAAACTCGCTGAATTGAAAGAACTGAGGTTGACGTAGTCGTTAGGATTCGTGTCATAGCCAACTTGCGTATTGTTTGACCAATCGTAGAGATTTATAAGGTTGGCCTGGGCCTCCACTTTCGATTGAATCTGCAACAGAATGGCCGACAGAAGGAGAGCGAAAAGAAATTTGCGGGTGCGAGGCGATATCAACCGCCCAAACGTTTGCCTGCTGACCTCGGAGTTTATTTGTTTCGTCACAGATTTATTCATTTAAAGTGTTGCGTGCACTTTAAATTCTAACCTCCGCGCCGTCTATGCGGGTTCGGGACAACACACAACACAAACAGGACATCGTCCTGTTTGTCAAGTGCGGTTTCACCTAACCCGTTTAGCGCCTGCCAGGACATGGCTACAGTGGTTATTTCGCAACGCCCGAAACCGGAACCGAGACCTCAAGCTGGTTCATGACGGCGTCATATACGCTGTCTATGCTAATAGCTATCGTCGCGCGCCGGTCCATGCTCCGTTGATAGAAGAACTCGGCTAGGAGCGGCGAAATGATTTTTTGCTGAAGACCGTAATCATGGATTTCCCAAGGACTTGTGCAGTTGAAAAGTGTGACACAGCGTGTGCCGACGGCGAGAGCAAAATGCATCGGCAGACTGTCGCCACCAACGAGACAACGGTGGTTTCGGACGTCTCCAAGATGTTCGAGGAGGGTTTCGCGCCGGGGCAGCACATTGACCACCAGGCCACGACCTTCTAGCCTTTCTTTGAGCACGTCATAAAAGGCCCAGTTCTTCATCGGCCAGACGGGGCCTGCTTCCGGGGCTATGGCGATGTCACCCGCTAAATTTGTCCACGCAGGCTCGGGCAGGCGATACGTTTCGCCCTTAAAAACAAAGCCCATGCCGCTGAAAATCATGTCCTGGTAGGTCCTGCGATTTTCGAGCTTGAGCTGGTCGGCTGACTGTTTGCCGAAACGGCTAATGAGGCTCAAATCGAACCAACCGCGCGAGTCGTCCGTGTAGACAAGCCGGTTGTCGGTATCCAAGAACGCGCCAAATAGGCGTCCGAATTTTAAGCTGCGTACAAACTGCCCCGCTTCGAGCGTGTCTTCAAGGTTGATGACCAGGTCATAAGATTTGTTTGCAGCCAAATGCCGCTCTTCCCACGACAAGCTCCTAAGGTTCTCCTGCAACCCTTCCAGCAACGGCCGGTTTCTGGCCGCGGTCACCCACGTGATGGGGCCGGTAATTTTTTCCAGCAACGGAGTTGTCCGAACGACATCACCGGTGGCGCCAAGTTTGATGATCAGGGTATTCATTTTCTTATTTGCGATTTGGGTTTCGACTGGAAGCAGATTAGGAGCTTTTGGCCGCATTGGCACGGAACCGCCAAAGCTAACGAATAGTCAATGGCTGCCGTTTCGCGGCAACTCGCGGAACAATTGCCGCTCGACCGCTTCCAGCGTAAGGACGGCATTGATTTCGGGCAAATAGTTCTGCCGCCCATTTCCGTGATCGGCAGCCATCTTTTTGAGAAAAGCAGCGTTCCAAAAGGGGCTGTCGAGCTTGAGCGCTTCGTCGAGCGCTCCTTTGAGATATTTTGCCAGTTTAAATTTGAGCCACCGTCGATATTCCAAATGCTTGTGCAGGCCCACCATGCCAAGGCCCGAAGCTACGCCATGAATCATCGAATCCAGAGGCGACAGCCAGTCCGGGAAGCCTTCACTATTGTAATAGTCGAGTTTGAATGTTATTTCGGCATAGAAGCGGCGCAGAACAGCATCCACTCCGCGCGAACGCCCCAGATGCGCCCTGTCGGTGGGGATCGCTGCGAGGTGAGGATCGTTATCCTCCACAAGGCGCAAAGCGGTCGCCCGAGACCGCCGCAGGCTTTCCGGGGCTCGATAAGCCAACGACACAAGTTCATTGTCCAAATAAGGAGTGCGGAATCCAATTTGGGACCTGCCAGCCTGCAAATTCCCGAACAGGTTCCAGGGCACTTCCCGGAATGCCGCGAAGGTGATTTGATGTTTCTTCCAGCCTGCCACTCGTTCGATCGAAGATTGAATCGCCGGCGATAATCCATTGCTCACGAGACCATCGGCCAGGGGTAGCGGTTTAAATGTCGAAACGCCCCGCAAGACTTCACCGCCAAAATTGCCTGTCAATCGGACCGGGGACATTTGCCGCGCGATGCGGTTCATGTAGATTTCATGGGCGCCCAAAATTCCAAAGCAACCATCTGTCAGATACACCGTCCGATCGGCAAAGGTCGCAAAGTTGTCGAAGAAATCCTGGCCAATGCGAAGCGCGTGATGCTCTAGCCCGCACGCGGCGGCAATTTTGCCGGCAATCTGCGCATCCAGCGTGTCCAGCCGTTCGCCCGAATAGGTGAAGCAAACCGGTTTTTCCATGGCTTTGGGCCGGCATGCCATAATCATCCTCGTATCCAGCCCTGCCGTGAGTGAAATTCCAATTTTCGAACCAAGCTCGAAATAACGCGGCAAAACTCGCTTGAACGTTTCCTGAAATTGGGTTTGAAACTCTTCGGCCGAAAGCGCCGATTGTGTTTCCCACGTGTCCGGAGTGAAGTACCTCTTCTTTTGACATATTCCATTTTCAAAAGACCACAGGGACCCGCCCGCCATCATTTCGATGCCGTGAAACAAGGTTCGTGATTCGAGGCTGCAGCCAAAGGTCAAATATTGCGCTATTCCCTCTTCGTCAAACTTTCTCGACTGTTCCAAAACACGCAACAGCGCCTTGGCCTCGCTGGCGAAATAAACTGCGTCTGCAGTTTCATGGAAGTATACGCGCTCGACGGCGTAACGATCGTTGAACAAGAATGCTTTCCCTTTGCGTTTGTCGATCAGCAACCCGCTGAACAGGCCGTTGAGATTTCCGAAAAATTGCTCTCCCTGTTCTTCGAATTGGTGAATGAGCCATGATGCCTTGCCCGCGCCAATGTCATGGCCTCGCCGTCGAAGTTCATTTCCGGTCTCAGAATCCAGAAAGCATTCGCCGGAAAAAATCAGGGTCACGTCACGCTGCTCATTGAAGAATGGCTGGCTTGCGCTAAATGAATTCTCATGTGTGGCCCATCCAGCGTAGATGCCCATCTCCGGCACGAAACAGGTTCCGGAGACATAGAATCTCTCGTGCTGCATCGTAGCGACCATCGCCTTCACCAGATTTTGACATTCCTCCGGCGACCTTTTGCTAATCATTCCCACGAGACCGGGCATAGTTTTCGAAATTAGAACTGGAGGCTGACGAATCGCTTTTGTCAACAGATGGGGGGATTGGCCTTAAGCAGGCACGTCAGAATCGACAATGGCGCGCAGTAGAAGAGAATCGTCTTCGGGAAGCACGCTGCGGAGGTCCACGATGACCTTGGCCTGCGCCCTCCTGGCGATCACCCCTCTTGCCAGCAGCACATCGTAGAGTTGATCTTCCGTCAGGCGCGGATGTTTGAGTTGTATGGTCCACGTGGGAAGAAGAACACCTGGCAAAACTGCGCCTCCACACTCCGTCGTATCCGCTGAAACGGACGCATCCATTCCGGCCGCGGACAAAGCCTTGCCTATCGTGGCAGCCCGCTGGGAAAGCTCTTCATGCGGAAAGGCCAGCAGACGCAAAGTCGGCATCTCCTCCCAGGCGCGTCCCGAAACAAAAACCGCCAGTGTTGCTTCGAGCGCCGCAAGCGTCAGTTTGGCCGGTCTGCAAACCCGGGCCAGGACATGTTGCGAAATTCGGCTTATGTAATCCTTTTTTCCAACAATAATTCCCGCTTGCGGTCCCCCGATTATTTTATCTCCGCTTGCCAGCACAAGATGCGCGTTGTCGGCAATTCCTTGCTGCAGGGTTGGGCATTCGGGAAGGCCCCGCGCTGTAAGATCCACCAGACTTCCGCCTCCCAGATTGTCCACATATATGAGGTTGTTTTTCTTGGCAAGGTCGGCTAGTTCCGGGCCCGACACATGTGCCATGTAACCAGACGTCGCCATATTGGAAACGCGAACACGCATCAGCATGGCTGTCTGAGGCGTGATCGCTCGCGCATAATCATGGATATAAACGCAATTGGCACTGCCTACGCTGACGACACGGGCGCCGCCGGCCTGTAGAATATCGCCGATTCTGGCGCCCTGGCTGATTTCCACGAGGTCTCGGGCAGCAATTATGATTTCACGTCCGGCGGCAAGCGCCCCTCCCACCAAAAGCAAGCTGGCTGCGTTCAACGTTGTTATGGTCGCCGCTTCGGCTCCGGTCAGGGTCCGAAGCAGGCGAGCGCACGTTTCAAGCCTCGGCAGCGCTTCCGCCGCGCCGGTAGGACTGGCGCCGGCGGCGGCTGCCAGGCGCTTGCGCGCCGTTGAATGAAGTGGAGCATTTCCCCAGCCTGTATGAATGATTATTCCCGTGGCGTTAATGCAATCGCGACGCGGAAGGCATAGTGTTTGGGCGCGGGAAGCCGTCCGCCCAGCAATTTCCGCCAGGGGATCCTTCCCATTAGCCGAACCGGCCTTGGCCCACTGTTGAATCTCCTCCCGAACCATGTCCACAAGAAACGAATTGCTCACGAAGTTTCGAATGGTTTCGAGGCTGCGATGATTTAAAACTGCGTTCACCGGCGGCGGTACAGCACGGGGCCCGGAATCAGTAGCGGTCTCTTTGCGTTCGGCTTTTCCTCCATTGGACGCAGGTCCACGCAATAGCCATTCCGCAGTGACTTCGCATGTTCCGGATATGCGGGCCAAAGCGCATGGGTCCGGAACTGCTTCGCCTTCCAAATAGCGGGCGAGAATGCCTGGAGCGATCTGGAGACGTCCGGCGAAAACGGTTTCTGTGTCCGTTCCCATCAGGGAACGAAGACGCGCCGCAATTGACATTGCATTAATCCGCTGTTTCATAGGTATTGCTTTCCTTACCGGATCTGCCGCGTTTTTCAGGGAATAGTGACTTTGACTTTGGCAGGAAAGCCACAAAATGCCTTATTTTGGCGGAAAGGTGAGGAATCGAACCTCCACCCGGCCTTGCGGCCCGGCTCCGCGGTTAAGAGTATTAACCGTGGGAGCGTCGCCCAGACGCACAGCCCTCTCCACGACAAAACACAAAACTGAACGAATAGCTTGTTCGGTCTATCTCTTCAATCGCCTGTATGATCGGTATCAAATCTGGCGGAAAGGTGAGGAATCGAACCTCCACCCGGCCTTGCGGCCCGGCTCCGCGGTTAAGAGTATTAACCGTGGGAGCGTCACCCAGACGCACAGCCCTCTCCAATAACAAAAAGGCATTCAATAGTCAACTGAACCGTCAACTGAACCTCAAAAGCCGCAACGGCCTCAGTTCTCATGTGCCGTGTCCCTTAAAATGCCCGCACGATCGGAATAAAATCTGGCGGAAAGGTGAGGAATCGAACCTCCACCCGGCCTTGCGGCCCGGCTCCGCGGTTAAGAGTATTAACCGTGGGAGCGTCGCCCAGACGCACAGCCCTCTCCCGGAAAAAAACACAAGTGAATCAACCACGCTGCACTGCCGGCGCTTCCGACCGCCGGTTGTAGTAATAGAGCGAGCGCAGATTCAGCACGAGCTTCGTGGCGGCCCAGGGGACAAGCGTTTTTGAATCCCGATGGAGCCCCAGGCTCAGCGCCAATTTGCCTTTAGTTGTCAGCGGCACATAATAACGCGGAAACTTGAACTCCTGAAAACCGTTCCGACGTTTGAAATCCGAAAGGGAGCTCTCTTTCTTTCCAGGGAAATTGTATTGACCATAGTTCAAGTAGGCAACGCCTTTGGCGGCACAGATCTCGACCGCCTTGGCTATCAGCGCGTTTGTCGGGCGCTTATAGAAATACTTTTCCCTGCCAATTACATGCATGGTTTTCGCGATGTTGCCAACGTAAACCATTTTGAGGAACCCGATGAGTTCGTTCTCGAAGTAGGCACCGATATACTCGGCGCGTTCGCGATAAGTGCCATGAATCTTTTTGATCTCTTCAAAACTCTTGCCATGGTGCCAGAAAGGTTTGCCCTGCCGGACGGGAGTGTCATCGCACAAATCCTTAATGCCCTGAACAAACTGATCGTCATAAGGGGTTGCACGCACGACAACTCCTTCCCGCGCGGCACGATTGAGGTTTACCCTCCCATCCTTTCTAATCTGTTTTCGAAGCCAATTTTGGTACGTCGTAACAGGTATGACGGCAAAATCCTCCCATTCAATACGGTGCGGGAACCTGGGTTTGGGATCAGTGATCTTTTCAGCAAACGTGAAAATATCAGGCTTAACCTCCCACTGTTTCAGTTGCGCTATGATTTGTCCCGGATTCGGCGCGATTTCACCTTCGATGAAGAATTCATCGAAAATCGAAGCCACCTTGAGCCACCGGCCCGGTGCGGTCACTTTCCGGTCATTGATTTGAGTGGTTGGAACATTGGCATTTTTCCCTTTGATTCTGATTTCTGTAAATTCGGTGTTCATGATTTCCTTATTTCTAGCTCACAGTGTCGGCTGGCGGCGCTTCACCAAAAATGGAAAATCGGCCTTTTGAGCAGATGGTGACTAAGCCTGAGTTTGTGCCCCCGTCACGGGGCTCGGCTTCTTTTATCTTCTGACTTACTCGCGCGGCCCGATGGCGGCTAGGGCGAAGGCGCAATATTTACTTTTGAAGGGGGATAAGGCGTATAATATGCCGTCACAGTGAGACTGGACGCCGGCATGGTTACAGTCGTGCTGGCCGCATTTGTATTGGCAATATCCGCACCGCTCCAATAATCAAAAGTTTGGTTTGATGTTTCATTTGCCGAAATGCTGACGACGGAATTGGCAGCGTAGGTGCCGCCGCCGATACCGTTAACGACCGTCAACGTAAAATTGGACGGAGGCGGCGGAGTTGAAACTACATTCGTCGAATAATTCGTCGTCCAGGGGTCCGGAAACTGCATCGCTATGTAGTTTGGGTCAACCCCATTTGAATAATTCGCCCCCGCATTGACACAATAATAGGGAAACGCGCCAATGTTCGAAGCATAATTCCCAGTGCCGGCGCTGCTTCCGGTGTTGTTCCAAACGTAAAACGGCTGGTCCACTTCCTGCGGCCAGGCTACGGGGTTAAATACAGGGCCGGGCGTTTCCGTCAAAAACCTTCCCTCGCCAACTCCCGGCTGGTCAAGCGAGCGATACACCTTCAGGATTTGATAAGAGTCGCCGCTGTTGAATAAAATGTTTGGCTGTACAGAGCCGTCATTTTCATAAAACGCAATAGTTGTGGCCGAGTTTGACAGCACGAGGCAGCCATTCGTCTGGTTGACATCATGAACGCTATAGCCTACCCATTGATTGACCGCCCAGTTTTTAGTCGTATCGACAAGGTATTGGTCGCCGTTGGCATTTTTGCAGGTTCCACTGTCATATACTTTGAGCGAGCCTCCTGAATAAACGTTCGTGTCCCACGGACTTGCGCCGTCCGAAGTTCCAAAGGGAACGTTCTCAGTGGACATACGGTAATTGTTCAGGTCCACCATATCCACCCACGGCCCATTGCAAACGTTGCTGAAGCAGACACCACTTCCTCCCCGCGTAAAGACAGGCGCAGGATATTCGGCAGAGGTCGTGAAATTATTTCCATAAGCGGCCATCCAGCGTCCGCTCCGGTCCTGCCAGCTGGTCTCGGTGCCGTGATTTTGAACAGAGACATTGTATCCAATACAGTAGCGAACGACCACTTTCATGCCGCTTTCCCCGTCGCACAGCCCCCGGTAGGTATTGTTCGTAATAAAACAGTTTTCGATATAGACACCCTTGTCCGGCGTTCCGGTCGCTACCGGGTTGGCCCATGAGTAATCCCCGCACATATCACCCAGAGATGAGCCGTTTGCCGTCCACACTTGCCCTTGAACAGTTATCGTACCCCCGTAATTCGGCGCAAAAAAGTAGTCGTTATCCACAAGACCGTTCCACCCATATACCCAAACGTCACACCCTTTCATGGCATCAAAGTAGCAATGGTCAATTCGCCACTCGGAGTTGCCGGCCACGTTGGTGCTGCCAAGCATTGTGATGACTCCATCACTGTTGTTCCACGACGAGCCTAAATTCACGCTTCCCTCCTCAAAGTGAAACCCGGAAACACGCATGAAGGTGTTCGTGTTGTAATTCAAGAAGCATTCAATCAAAGGCGCGTAAGGTGATATTTGGTTTGTGATTACCGTGTCCAAAGGTGCAAGACTATTTGTCAACAAATAGTTATTTCCCGGACAGTCCGCATTCGTTCCAGGAAAGAGATAATAGCCCGCGCCTTCAAGAAAAATGCCCTTATTTGTAATAATCAGCGATTGACTCCAACTGACGTTTCCAGACGGAACGACCACGGTGTCTCCAGGACTGGCTTTGATAACGTTGCTATTCACGTCCGAAAAATTTGCGCTAGGGCATCGCCAAACTGTAGCCATTGCACCCTGGACAAAACAGCACATTAAAAGTGCAGACAACACTTTGATCACAGCAGTAGTCCAGTTGCCTGGCAGCCCCCAAAGGCCAGCGGAAGAAAATGAAGTTCGGATTGCGCTCTTTCCAGACACTACTTGCGTCATCATAGTCACAACTTGAGCGGAAGCAGGATTTATGCCGCAGGTTTTTGGCCCGTTTACTGTGCGATAGGAAACCATTCCCGTCCATTATACATCCATTTTTCGCCTCTGCAATGTCTGAATTTGGATTCCGGTGACCTCCGACCTTCCCACAAGTGGAATCAGTCAATTTCATTCGTTGCACGTTGCATTCAAATGTTAGCTCCTCGCAATTCATGCCGGCGTCCCGGCATTGGCTAATTCGGGCTTCTCGCTCGCCTCGCCAGCCTGAACAAAAAATGGCGTCGCCTGCAATTGCGGTGTCGCGCAGTTTAGAGCGATGATGTAAAACATTTGCATTAGCGGGTCGATGCCTCGATATGCGGCCTCCGTCCAATTATAGATCAGCAACGCAACCAGGAAACCCAATCGAAAACTGCCCCACTCCACGTTTCTCTGAAGCTCGGCACAGGCATTCCGGTATCCGGCGAACAACATCCCCAGCAGCAACACTTCTCCGACAACGCCAAGTGTCAGATATGTTTCAAGGTAGCCATTGTGAGACTCATTTAACTGGGTTTCCCACGAGTGTGGCAGTTCCATTTGTTTGCCCATCCAGAAGCTCTCAAATCCCACGCCAATCACGGGATTAATATCCATCCTGAGCAGGTCATGCCAAAGAAACGTCCGATCCGTAAGCGTTGGATTTCTTCCAAGAAGTTTGATTACGCTGCTATAGACGCCAAAAGTCAGATTGACCGTGTAAATCAGCAAAGCCCCGGCGATGAGATAGACACCGATGTGCTCCTTCCTCACCTTGCTCCAGCCTGAAATGAGCATGACCAAAACCCCCACGGTCAAGGCAACCAACGGAGTTCTGCTGTTGGAAACGTTGAATAGCCACCAGATCATTGCAAGAAAAACGACGCACAGAAGCAACTCGTCGCGCCAGAACTTGTCCCGAGCCTCGCGCGGCACTTTAAAAAGCCGATACGCATACCATATAAAAAAGAAGGCTGTTAAAAAACAATCCAGTCCCAGGAAGTTCTTGTTTATAGCAATTCCGGAATTCTCCAACATGCCTGACCAGTCATCGTAAACTCGGTCCCAGTCAAGGTAGTATTTGGCGAATAAAACCGAGACGGGAATCAGTATGTAGGCAGCCCGTTTAACCAACCGCGTCAGCGCTTCAACGGGATCGACCTCAGTCAGGATCACCATTGCCATGATTGGCAGATCCAGGTCCTTGATCCATCGCTTCAATGCGACAAAGGTCCAGTCCGACCACAACACCGACAGTAGACAATACCCGAGAAAAAGGGCCACCCAAATATTGTTCCGCAGAAAATCCCCAAGCGTCGCGCCCCTTTTATAAAGAACGTACAAGCCTGAAATCATCACTCCAAACTGGAACAAAGCATCCACCGGCGTCCCGCCATCCTCCGACGAACCGCCTGGAACCGGCAGCCCAAACATGGTCAACCATTCCGCCGGAGGGCGTGAACATTCGATAACGAACCAGGAAAATGGAATCCAAAGCGCGCCGGACACATTGGACTTTTGGCGGAGGTCCCGCCTAAAAAGCCAGATAATGAAACTCCACGTGAGAACTGCTGCAAGTCTGGGAGGCATGCCTAAAAAAGTTGCAAATTAACAGTTCGTCCCCGGACGCTGACCGTGTTTCCATAAAGACGGACGTTCAGGCTCATAACAGCGCGTATGAGCCCATCTGAATCCGTTGTGTCACCATGAGAAATTCAGAACCAGCCATATATTCCAGCTCCGATTTAACTATCGGGTGAGTCATCAATTCGACATTGGCCTTTACTGCCAGGTCCGCGACCCTGTCCATTTTTTTGCCCTTCACAGACTGTGAAAGATCGAAGAAGTAATCGGCCAGACGGTATTTGCTCGCGAGCCGGCGATCCACCCAATCCCGGTAGGTCCGGTTGAGAAGGGATTTTTCGCCCGGCCAAAATGAGAAGTTCCGGCGAATTTTTGTGCCGGCGGGAATCAAGGCGCTCATAACCATATTTGCGCAAAGGTGCATATGGTGGTGGCCATCCATGTGAGAGGGTGGTTTTCCATATAACCGGGCAAATTCCTCAGTCTGAGCTTTGAAAGAATAAGAAAAATCTTCTCGCAAAAAAGGATTATAGACCAGCTGGGAGTACTTGTTTCCCTTTAGATACCGAATCAGGCGGTCCTGGCAATCGTCAAGCTTTGCAGCAACTTTATCACCGGTAAATTTTTCGGTAAAATTGAGATGGAGACCCACATCGAATTTATTCTCTCGTGCCAATTCCGCCGCGCGTGCCGAATCAGCCATGAAAACCATTGCGCTCGCAGAGGTAATTCTGTTTTTTTTGTAACAGTCGAGGGCCGCATCAGTTTCCTCAATGGATCTCCCCCAATCGTCCGCATTGATGATCAGCATAAGAATCTATCAGCGCGATTCCATCACCTGCTGATCGCGAACGACGACTGGAGTCCGCGCAACCATTGTTCGAAAACCACAAGGCTGAAGAGCAATTTATGGTTGTCCTGCCGGCGCGACTGATGGTCCGCCAGCAGCTTTTTCACGGATTTTGGATCCAACAGCGAAAACATGCGGGATTTTTCGTCCCTTAATAGCTCCGTCATTTTGCCTTTTGCGTCTGCGTTGAACCAATCGTCCACTACATTGACAGCAAAGCCGCGTTTCTTACGTTTCAAAATGGCGCGTGGCAGGAATTTTTCGCACACACGCCGGTGCAGCCATTTGCGTTCGGTGCCGCGGATCTTGAAACCAGCATCCAATCGTTGGGCATGTTCAACCACTGTGCGATCCAGATAGGGCACGCGTGCCTCAAGGCTATGGGCCATCGAAAGCTTATCCGCATACATGAGTAATTCGTCCGGTAATGAGGAGCGTATTTCAACCAGTTGAAAACCGCCCAGTTCGTCCAGCTTTTCCATTTGCGGGTTCAATGGCTGCAGAAATTCAACCAGCCCGCGAAAGTGGCCGTTTGAGTCCCGGAATAGCCCATTCACCGTTTCGGCCGGCACAATCGAAAACACATCCTGGTAACGTGTGAGCCGGTCGGAAACACCCAAAGACTGTACGCCGCGTTTAAGCGTTTCATTGCGAGGAAGTCGGGCGACGACGGATGTCGCCAGCGATTGAATCCCTTTGGGCATGCCGCGCCAATAATTTCCATACTGGACACCAACATGCCGGGTATAACCCCCAAATAATTCATCCGGTCCCTGACCGATCAACGCCACTTTCACATCCTGCCGCGCACGCCTGCTAACGAAATACATCGGCACGATGGACGAAGCCGCCACCGGTTCCTCCAGAAACCGGATGATGTCAGGCAACGACTTTTCAAACTCTTCCCGATCCAGCCGCACCTGGGTATGGCACGCACCCAGGATCGACGCGGATTCGGCGGCATCCGCCAATTCATCGTCCGCAAAGCTTTTTCCGTAGCCCACGGTGTACGCGGGCCACCCACGGCCGTGCTCGTTCATCAATGCCAGCAACAGTCCTGAATCCAATCCACCGCTTAACAGAATCCCAACCGGCACGTCGGCCAGCAGATGTCGCTTTATCGCTGCCCGATACAATTCAAACAATTGCTCGGTGGCTTCGCGATCGTCTGGCGGTTTTGAAAACGGCTCGGGAGTAAAGTTGTACCAGCGTTCTTCCCGGCAATCACCGTTCTCGACGACCAGCATCGTGCCTGGGGCCAATTTGCGGATTCCCTGAAAAATGGTCAGGGGCGACGGCGTGTAGCGGAACCGGAGAAAAAGATTGAGTGCCGTCGCGTCCACCTGAGGTTCCGAATCTTCAGCCGCCAACACCGGGCGAATTTCCGAACCAAAGGTCAATTTGCCGTTGGCAAGTCGGTAATAAATCAGTTTGATGCCCATCGCGTCACGCGCGACAACCAGCCGTTTGCGCCTCACGTCCCATATCGCCACTCCAAACATCCCATTGAGATGTTCGAATACTTTCGTGCCCCATCGCTTGTAACCGTGAATGATGACTTCGGTATCTGAGTTCGTCTGAAAAACATGCCCGTGCCCCTCCAATTCTGCGCGCAATTCCTTATAATTATAGATTTCGCCGTTGAAAACAATCCACACGCTTTTATCCCCGTCGGACATCGGCTGATGGCCGCCGGCCAGATCAATAATCGAAAGTCGCCGAAAACCGAAACCGAGTGATCGATCAAAAAAGTAGCCGTCATCGTCCGGACCGCGATGAAAGATCGTCTGCGTCATCCGCCGGATCGTTTCCGAATCCACCGGTTCGTCCCCGGCAATTTTAACCTGGCCGCAAATTCCACACATGATCAGTTCGCCGTTGAAAGTTCGGTCCGGCTATCCCGTTCGGCCGGACGTCGCGTTGACGTCGCCTTCTGCTCGCGCAGATAATAAGCAAGGCTCCGAAACATTTGAGACTGGGCCCAGCGGTGCATGGGCACGTTGTCCCAGCCGAAAATTAATTTACGTGAGCGCAACGAACCGTCGGATTTGACCCAGTACTTGAGAATTTGACCGATGACGGCTTCCAAAACTTTGTCGAGTTGCGGAAAATGATTTCGCAACAGCAGGCATAAATTGACGCACTCGGCGCAGTCATAGAGTTCGCATTTATAAACGGTGAGCCGCGGCGCCTGGGCAAACGGGCGAGGCATTCCATCTTCTGCAAACAGATTGCTCAAGTAATAGTCCACGCCGCGTTTCAATGCCTGGAAGACACGCGGGTCGGCGGTGAGGTGGTGGATTTTTGCAAGCGCCTTCATCACGAAACACGTATGAAAATGGTCCACAAAATCGCGCACGCCGTCTTTTGCGTAGGGCCAGGAACCGTCAGCGTTCTGGCTTTCCAGGACAAAATTCAGATTGCGGCCGGCAATTTTCAGCAAATCCTCCCGCTCAAAGAATTTTCCCGCGCTGGTCAGCATAAACGACCGGTAAGCCGAGGCATTTACGACGCCGCCCTGGTCATAGGGCGTGTAGGAACAGGTGCTGGCATTTTCCGAAAACTTGAAATCTTTGATATTGGTCGTCACGTGGCGAACGATGGATTCCATGATCTTCTTCCACTCTTCGCGCGGTTTCAATCGATGCACTTGTAAAAAGGCCTCGAAGACGTACGGTGTTGTAGTGATGAGCGGCGTGTTTGTCTGGATGATGCCATTTCGCGTGACCCAATCAAACGGATAACCCCAACTGTATTCCTTGAATGCGGGACATCGTGTCTGTTGCAGCACATCAAGGAAATGGATGGCTTTATCGAGATAACGTTCATCGCCTGTCGCTTCGTAAACATACGCAAATCCCATCGCGTAATGTGAATCTGCTATAGGGAATCGCATGCGCTCGTGAAACATCCGCCGGGCCAAAGGAAAAAACGCTTCACTGAAAACCATCGGCGCGACGGCGGCGGTGCCCAATAGTTTGTTCTTATAGTAAAGCCCCTTGGCATAGCCGCCCATCCGCCCGGCGTAATAGGATTGATGGTCCCAGGACGTTTCGCCGTAATTCTCAAGCCAATCCGCAAAGGCTTCCAGGAATTTTTGCATTGTATCCGTCTGCACAGAATAGATGGCTTCGACCGAATGGTTCTGCCTGAGATCTACGTCAGTTTATGATTTTGTGCCGTAAATGATGCGGCTCCATCCCCAACGGCGGCCGATCTGCTTTTCCAGGCTGAAAGGAATTAGTTTCCCAAGATAGGACCAATGTTCAGGATTGAATTCCCAAACTTCCTGACGGAGATTGCTAAAATCTCCAAACAGTTCAGCCGCTTCTTTGCAATTGTAGACGCGCGCCAATGGACAAAATGGGCCGTCTGTATTGATGCTGATCCATTCCTGTTTGGTCATGTGTGGTTTCTTCATCATAACGTCCCGGTGTCCTTCCAATTTCCAACGATCAAAACCCGTGAGCCTGGCAATGATCCCCGGCATAGGCTTCGGGGACAGGCAGAGCCTGAAAATTTTTCGCAGGAACATAATTTCCACGTAGTAATTGATGGAATCACGATTATACAACATGACCGTGAATGTGCCGCCTTTTCGCAGAATCCGGTGAATCTGTGCTGCGATTTTCTCGGGATGAGGCGCATGGTGGATGACGCCCCAGCTATAGACATGATCAAAACTCTCATCCGGAAACGGAAGCTCCTCCGCATTGGCCACGACGAAGTTTCCCTGGACATTAAAAATCTGGAATCTCTCTTCTGCCATTTTGATGGCTTGGGGTGTCAGGTCCACTCCGGTATAGTCCGCGCCGGCTTTGGCGAATTCCAATCCGTCTGTGGCAATGCTGCAACCGATCTCCAGCATTTTCTTGCCCTTATAAGCGGAAAAATTAGCCACGGTGGGCACGTACCATTCCCGGCGGTTATATCGGTTTTCGGATATCTCCTCAAAATACCGCCGGCGTTGCGTTGCCTCCGACAAGTCCGATTGGCACGGCTTGGCATTCCAAAACTCTTTTACTTGAGTAATATTCGTATCAATCATAGTTAACTCCTCTTCTGTAACCGTCCGGTTTTTACAAGTTGTCCAATCAATAGCTGCAGCCGTTCCATTTGTTCGCGCCGATGAAGTTGTATTAATTCTCCTGTCAATGGCCGCTGCATGCGGCTTGCAAATGAATAGATGTAGCCAAATAACAATACCGCCGCGCCCAATACATACGGCTTTTTTAAAGTCTGAAAACCAACCCGTAAACACTGCCAGACAGGGTGATTGCCGAGATAGTAATCCTTTCTGCCATAATCGAATCTCGCCTTCCAGACGTTGCTCTCAGTCGCTCCCATCGGACGATGGTGAAAGAAAGTCTTCTCCGTGAAGGACTTCGTCTGCCATCCCTTCAACCGCGCCGTGCGCACGGCAATCCAGTCCAACCCGCCCCATTTTATCGGAGTATATCCACCCACATCTTTAAAGCACTCAGCTCTGAATAGTTGGCAGGCGCCAAACACGTCGTTCTCGTTATAGAAACTGTCCTTGACCGCATCGTAGCGCGCTTCCCTCATAGCCGTGCCTGCCACGCCAAGCTTCGGGTTTTCGACATACTTTTGCAGCAGGAATTCCATGTAATCCCTGTCAAAAGAAACGTCCACATCCAGGTTCCCAATGACATCATAAGGAAGAGATTTAACCAGCTCATAGCCCGCATTAAACGCATTCGCTTTGCCCGCAAAACTGCGTTCCACGCGCTTCGGGCGGCGAACCAATTCGATCCATGGATAGCGTTCTGCGTAGGGTTTGACTATCTCAGCCGTGCCGTCCGTCGAGCCATCGTCGACAATCACCCAACGCTCCGGCAGCACGGTCTGCGCGATCATAGAGTCGAGGGTCTTCTGAATATACATCTCCTCGTTCCTCGCGGGGCTGATTAGAACGTATTTCATATGAATCAAATGCTTCTGAAAAGTTGCCGGTATCTTGTTTTGTTTCGCTCGGGTACGAAATCATCGTTCCCTGGACAACATGTCTGAGATGGCGATTACGCGAACGCGAACGCCTTGGATTCACTCCTGATATGGAGTTCGGCGGGGTTGACTCGCCGGTCAAAATCCGCTCGGTTGCCGGACAGAATGGCCTCCGCGGCTTCAATGCCGGCAAGCGTCGCGATATCTGTCTCGGTCCGATTCACGTAATATAAATTCTTAAATTGATTAAATTCCGACAGAAGTTGAATCCTGTCCTTGCTCATCCAATTGTCCCTGTTTTGGGACGCATCCGCCCCTGGCAGCCTCAGCACGAGGTGATCAAAGCATTTCGTCCGATCCGCCAGCTGCATTTGTGAGCAATATCCCAAAGCCAGATCGACGATCTCCTCATCTTTCTTCTGCAACAAAGGGTCCTCGCCAAAACAATAAAGTTCACAACAAAGGCACGTCTTTCCCTTTGGCACCATGTCGCCGTTGAACCCGGTGTAATTCGTTACCCTTCCAATCCTCGTTTTCGGACAAGTGACTTGCAGCCATGCCTGCGGAAAATGCGGCTCTTCATTCAGGAACAGATAGACAAGAACCACCGTTCTCCGCTGATCCAGAGCTTTGGGGCGGTTGCCGCTGGCGTTGGAATATTGCGGCAGTAACAGTTTCGCCAGAAATTCCAGGGGAATGCTCGAGACAAAACACGATGGTTTATACGCGACTTGTTCTGAGCCGATTTCTACGGTCACAGTCTCAATCTGCCCGTTCGTCGATTCCATCCCCAATACGCGTGCCTGGAAATCAATCCGTCCGCCACCGTCCCCGATTCCCTGTGCCATCGCGTCGCAAATCTGGCCTGTTCCCTTTGCCGGATGGCGCCAAATCCCCTTGTAGGTGTTGACCTCTTTCTTTGAAAACGTTCTCTCCATGAGCGCCTTCACCGTCGCCAGGAAACTCGCGTCCGAGCCGTTGCCGTTGCTTTGTGGCACTGGAGCCTCCGCCCATTTCCTGCCGGTGAGCTTCTCTTGAAATCCCTGCGAGAAAATCCTTGTCAGGTTGCGTCCCCGTTTTGAGTAAAAGTATTCTTGCAGGTTTTGCGGATTTCCGTTCCCCATTCTTGCCGTCAGAAAATCCACACAACACCCGGCAAACATTCCCAGGGGCATGCCTCGGCGAAATCCCTGAAAGGCCGGCGACATATCAATAATATGGCCGTCGTATAAGATTCCGCCGCGATGCGGATATTCCCGGTAATCGGCGCCCAGAAGCCGGCTCCAAAACTCGTCCACTTTTGCAAGGCGGTTGTACAATTCCTTGCGTCCGACATCGACCACAAAGTCCCCGCGATGGATCGAACGCATCAATCCGCCCGCCTGCTTGTCTCTTTCCAGGACGACCGGTTTCAGGCCCGCTTTCGCGAGCACGTAACCCGCCGCCAGGCCTGAAGGCCCGGCGCCCAAAATCAATGTATGAACCTGTTCAGTTCTCATGATCGGGAGTTAAAGGTCAAAATCAGGCAACCGGCGTAGCCGCAGAAACGAGATTCCCTTTTTCCGGCCTCGATCCAATGCCTTGTCCATTGATAAGTTTTCCCGAATCCGCCATGTGTTCCTTCGCAAAAGCCCGGATCTGCGTCACGACATATTCGATCATTTCGTCCGTCATCTCCGGAAAGATTGGCAACGAAAGGATCCGCGATTGATTCGCATAAGCCACCGGAAAATCTTCCGGGCGATGTTTCAAATACGAGTATGCCGGATAAAAAGGAAGGGCTTTCGGATAATTGAGCACCGTGGCGATGCCGGCATCCGCCAGGTGTTTTTTGAGCGCGTCCCGTTTTTCCGTGCGGATGACGTAAAGGTGATAAACATGATCCCGATCAGGCGCGATTTTGGGTGTCACAATATCGCCCACGCCTTCCAGCAATTCGTCGTAGCGGGCCGCAACACGCCGTCGGGCCTGGGTCCAGGCAGCCAGACGAGGCAGTTTTACGTTCAACACCGCGCCTTGCAAACCGTCCATCCGGCTGTTGATGCCTTCCATGATGTGCTCGCCTTTGCCGCCGTGCCGGGCGTAGGTCGCCATCCAATCAGCCAGTTGGTCATCATTAGTCACAGCGCCACCGGCATCGCCGTAAGCGCCGAGATTCTTTCCAGGATAAAACGAGAACGTTGCGGCGTTGCCAAAAGTTCCCACGAGCTGGCCTTTGAACCGCGCAAGGTGCGCCTGGGCGCAATCTTCAATCACCCAAAGCTTGTGTTTTTTGGCGATAGCCATGATGGCGTCCATATCCGCCGCCTGGCCGTAAAGATGCACTGGAATGATTCCGACCGTCCGGGGCGTGATCTTTGCTTCAATGTGCGCCGGGTCGATGGTGAACGTCTTGCTGTCAGTATCACAAAAAACTACCCGGCCGCCAGCCTGGGTGATGGTTTCCGTAGTGGAAATCCATGAATGCGCAGTCGTAATGACCTCGTCGCCGGGCTTTATCCCCAGGCCACGCATCGCAATGTAGATCGCGTCCGTTCCGTTGGCGCAGGAAACGCAATGTTTTACCCCTAACGTCTTGGCCCATGCCTTTTCAAAGGCATCCACTTGCGGCCCGCGAATGTAGTTGGACTGGGCGATGACTTCCGCGATGGCCGCGTCTATTTCGGCTTTGATGCTCAGATATTGAGCGTGCAGATCAACAAAAGGTATTTTCATTATTTTAAAATTAAAGGCGGGGTTTCAGTCTCGACGCTCACGCGCGCGGCTCTGGGCGCAATATGGAGCGAACGGGGCGCGCGGGTTTTCGGAATGGCAAACGGCGGAGCAAACGCGCGGGATTGCCCGCATAAATTCCGGATTCGGTAATATCCTTCGTCACCACGGAACCCGCGCCAATCACAACATGATCGCAAATCGTCACCGGCAGGACTGTCGAATTAGTGCCGATACTCACGTGGTCGCCAATCTTTGTAGAAGCCCACAAAGTCCGGTCTCCTTTTGCCGGGCCGCCGTTCTTGAAGAGGTCGTTGATAAACATCGCGCCATGGGATATGACGCAGTCATCGCCAATGATGACCAGATCGCACACAAACGCATGTGACTGAATCCGGCAGCGCTTGCCAATCACCGCGCCACGCTGAATCTCAACAAATGGACCAATAAATGTATCATCTCCAATAACGCACCCGTACAGGTTCGCAGGTTCGATAACAGTGACGTTTTCCCCAAACGTAACGTCCACAATCCCGTTCTTCCGGATCTTTGGCTTATTCATAATTGCTCTACTTGCTGCCGTTTACGCCGGCCCGTTCCAAAATGGAGACGACCTCGCGCGCATGATGCAGGCCGGTCAACGGCGTGGTTTTATTTCTGATCGATTCAATGAAATGTTCCGCTTCCATGCGCAGCGGCTCCACGAATTTGACCTGCGGCAGCAGAATATCGCCGCTGCGATAGTTAAACTCAGGAGGACGAGGATTGTCGAAATCCATGTTCTCGCCCAGGACCGCGCGCCGGTCGATGCCTTTGTCGTAAATCGCTATCTTGTCATCCGCCACGTCGTCATACACAACCATCTTTTTTGATCCCACCACAATCATCTTGCGTACCTTTTGCGGGTCCAGCCAGCTCACGTGGATGTTGGCCATAATTTTTCCGGGATACGTCAGGCTCAAAAAAACCACGTCATCAATGCCGTCCTGCATGTAGGCCATGCCCTGCCGCGCCACAGAAACGGGTTCGGGATTGCCCAGCCAATATTGGATGATGCTGATATCGTGCGGCGCGAAATTCCAAAGCGCATCGATGTCCGAACGGATGCGGCCCAGGTTGAGGCGCTGGCTGTAAATGTATCGGACCTCGCCCAGCTCGCCGTCGTCAATCAGCTTCTTAACAAAGCGGACGGCACAGTTGTAAATAAAGGTATGGCCCGCCATCACAGTCAGTTTTTTCTCGGCGGCCACGCGCGCCAGTTCATCCACCTCGGCGGCGGTCGTTGCCAGGGGCTTTTCCACGAAGATATGTTTGCCCGCCTGGAGCGCGGCCAGTCCGAGTTGAAAATGACTGGCTGCCGGAGTGGCAATCACCACCGCGTCAATATCGGGATCGGCCAGGACGATTTTAGGGTCCGCCACGGCGGTGGTCCTGGGAAAATTACTCTCCACAAACGCCCGCCGCTCCGAACTCGCGTCCACAACGTTCTTTACATGGCAGCCTTTCAGGGCCGAGAAATTGCGGAGCAGGTTTGGCCCCCAATAACCGCACCCTATTTGAGCAATGACAAACTTATCTTTCATGGATGTATTCAGTCGATTCAGTAAAATTTCACGCAGCCAGCCGAATTTCGCCGCCGTCGATCACAGGCGATTCGGAATACTTTTCGCCGGCCGCATCCGGATAATAGGTACGTGCGCGCAACCCCGGCAGGCCGGACCCGTCATCGGCCGGAATTTTGATTTTGACCGTGTCGCCCGTTCGTTCAAAAAGAGCCGCGCGCCGCTTGCGAAACCATGACACCGCGCGGCCCGCCGTCAAAAAGCACGCTCCACTCGATTTCAACTGTTCCAGCAACTCCTCATAGGCCGTGTCCCACAGGCGTTCCGGGGCGACACTGCGATCATGCCAGTTCACTGTCAGGGCCCCGCCAAAATGCATCGCGTTCTCGATCAGCGGACGAATGGCTTCACGAGCCCGGGCGGGAGTCAGATTCAGGTAGTTCGGATAAAACAATGCCGTGTCCATCACGTGCATGGGCAGTTCCATCAGTTTCGTCGTTGTGAGCGGCTTAAATACCTGCGTGGTTCCGGCGCGGTAACCGATTGTCTCATTATATCCCACTGTGGAGTCGTAGCTGAATCCGGCAGCTTCCAGAATCGACGGGGACTCCTCGTTAAAATACAGCCAGTGCATGCGCACACCCGTTTCGGCTGAGCCCGTAAGCCGGCTAAGTATTTCCTGCTCCTGCCGCCCGGCGGCGCTGTCGCGCCAGGCGTCAATTCCGTGAAGGCCAATTTCATCGCCGGCAAATTGTAATTTCTTAAGAACGTCCAAATGTTCTGTCGCGTCGTAACTTGCCGCGCGGCGGCGCGGGCGATTTCCCCGGCTGTCCAGGCCCGTCTCGCCTTTCTTGGGAATGACAAAAAACGTCGAGTTTCGCTCCTTCTCGAGTTCGCGGTAACGATCCGGCTGACTCCAAAAATCACCGGCCAGGCCCAGGTGCACCAACGGAAGCTTGGCTGCCGCAAGCCAATTGGTCCCCATCTGGCGCCAGTCCTTTTTCCCGCGGCAAACGTCCAGGACCGAACCCATCGTGGCCCGGTAAAGAAACCCAAGCATCGTGTGGTCAAATTTGTGGTTGCGAATGCCGATATGGTCCATGTCGTGGGTCAGACACGCAATAAAACTGTGACCGTCAGGGACCGGGGGTATTTCAACAAGTGGGATTGAGCAGCCGAGGATCAGGCTGCGCAGTAGTCCGATGTGCAGCTCAAGGGCCGGTATTGCGGCACGGCTCGTCGGCTGCCCCTGGGTCAGCAGATATCTCACTTCCTGGAACAAATCGAAACCCACGCGGATAATCGTTTGGCCTCCCCTGACGATCGTCACGGCCGCCGCCTCCCGGGTGGATTCGACGGTCACAACGCCCGGCATGGAGCTTTCAAATACAAGGCAATTCCCATAAATGGGAATTCGGTTTGACCCATTCGATACCGTTGCTCCCGAATGCCGCGACCGAATTTTTGTCCCATTGGCGCGGTCGAAAGAATTTTCAAGCCCGCCATAAGCAATCACCACTTTTGCGGAGTCGGGGGGGATGACGTTCGCCGAGCAGAGCAGCACGGAATATTCGCCATGGGCGCGATAAAACTCCCAGGGAGTTTTGAACAATTCAAAAAACTCGCGGATCA
The DNA here is from genome assembly GCA_963845665.1 of uncultured Verrucomicrobiae bacterium. Lineage (GTDB taxonomy): Bacteria > Verrucomicrobiota > Verrucomicrobiia > Limisphaerales > UBA11358 > UBA11358. The sequence goes on along the minus strand of CAWJTA010000002.1, from coordinate 1,901,180 downwards.
CCGGATGGTCTTCCTCTTGAGCGAGAACAGCTATCATTACCCTATTTGTTTTATCCGTCAAAGGCCGGCAGACGCCCGATTACCGGCTCGATCGCCCCCGGACCAAACCCGCCACTGCGTTGATAAAACCAGCCTTTTCACGTCTCCACCGGTGCGCCAGATAAACGTCCTGCCCGCGGGAAACGATTTGCTCAACTTCATCGGGATGGAAAAACGCGTATTCTATCTGTCGCGCCAGGTCTTCGGCGCTTCCCAATTCAAAATAGAGCATGTCCCTGGGACCAAAATAATCCTGGATTCCCTGCGCTCGCGGCGCAATGACGGCCTTGCCTCGGGCGAGATACTCAAAAATCCGCGTGGGAGTGTTCATTTCGGTGAACAGGCTGCGCCGGTTCGGGATGACACCGATATCGCACGTATCAATCGTCTGGGCAATTTGCCGGAGATTTTGTTTGCCCAGCCAGGAAACAGCATCCTGCAACCCGCGCTCACGCACCGATTTCATCACCTCATCCAGAAATGAATTGTTATTGCCACAGATAATAAGTTTCGCGTTGGGAACGGAACGTCTCGCGATTTCCAGCGCGTCCACGGCCAGGTCGAGCCCGTTTCGCGCGAATATGGACCCGTGATACATAATCACAAAAGGTCTCGTCGAGTCGCGAGCCTCCGACTTGCGCGAATTCACCGGTTCAAAGCCAAAAATTTGTTCATCCGGAGCATTCATGACAATATGAACTTTCTCCGGCAGGCAGCTGCGCGAAACATAAATACGCTTCGACGCTTCATTGACCGTCACAACAAGGTGCGCAAATCCGGTGCTCCATTTTTCCAGCCGTTTGAGCATCCGAACCACGCGACTTTGAGACGGCAGCTTGAAAATGGTCATCATCAATTCCGGCATCGGGTCATGAAGATCCAATATGACTTTTGCGCCTAACAGTCGCGGCGCCAGCGCGCTGAAAACAAGGATGTCCGGCATATTATGGACGTGAACCAAATGATACCGGCGCCAAAACGAGCGACGGCACAAAAAGGCGAACGCGGCCAAAATAAAAGCCCCATACTGGAAGATATATCCGGCTTTGCCGCCGCGGCGGCGTTTGAGGGACATCCGGAAAATATTGATACCGCCAACGGTCTCGCGCTTCGGCTCGTCAGAATCTCCGCGCAGGCAGAAGACATCCACAGTCATGCCCTTCTGCGCCAGCGCCTCCGCTGCTCGCCGTGGCCGCGGATCAGCCGGGTATTCGGAAAAGAGAAGAACAGCGGCGCGGCGCCCTTGAAACATGCGCCCGCTTCCCGGCAATTCCTCTTCCGGTTCCGTAACCGGGTCCCTGCCGGCCGGAGCAATGGGTGGATTGGCAACGGCCTGGTTCGAAGCCGGCCCGCGCCCTTCCCATCCTCCGGACGTCCCCGCCGATGAACTGTTCGCCTGAAGGGAAATTACTTTGCCACTGGAATCGGCATTGCCTTCGGACCATTCAAATTTTGCGTTCTCCGCTGAACGATTCTTCTGGCGAGAAACGTAATCGGCAATTTGTCCGGGAAGCGCGTGCCAATACATTCCGGCATAGTTCACCCGCACATAATCGAGAAATTGTTTGTAAAGCGCTATCGGGTACTCGCTGGCGGCGCCAGTCTCGCCGTTCATCGTCATATAATCCGGGTGCGTATTTAAAAGCACCATGCCTCCGCATTCGGCAATCCAGTCGAGCTTGTTAATCCAAATATCGGGCTGCCGTTCCTGAAGCACCAGGAACAGCGTTGAATCCTGTGGCAACGTATAGGGAAGCTCCACGTAACCCCTCCGCCCATTGTTGACAGCAGGCCTCGGAACCCAGAAAGGAAAAATGGTGCCAACATCGTCGGGTTGCGGCTCAAAAGGGTCTGTGTCGAACGTACACGACGCGTAATCGATATCCAGATCGTGCGCCCAATCCAGGTTGTGAAACATAAACCCGGACCGAAATCCTCGCGCATCCCACGAGTGCAGGTAGCGGTTTATTTGAGCGGCCCCGTTCCGGAATGTTTCGCGACTTTGGAAAAGCTTGCCATCATGTTTCAGGTCCTGGACGCCGATTTCAAAACCGTTATCGCGCAATTCCTCCAGGAGTGTCCGGGATACATTATACTCGCCCTCCGGAATAAAATTAAACGATGACCGAAATCCCATCTCCATTTCGAGTTGCATCAATTGCCGGCATCTCTCCAGCCCGCTCGCGTTCTCAACGTCATGCGTCAGAACCAGGGCAAACTTCTTTCCATCGGGCCAGCCCGGCCAATCGGCAGGCCGATGCCCGGCCGACACTTTGATCGGCCAAACGTCCTGATACGCTTTGCGTGTTCGGCGCGCGATCATCCGGCGCAACGCCATCCGCAGGCGCCACGGCAGGTATGGCTTAAGACCGTAATAAATGCGACGGACAGGCATGGTAAAGAAAACCGTGAACTTCGGTTTGAATGGGTTTTGACTGTCTGATTTCTCGGGCGGCGCCTTGCCGCCGCGACTTATTTCTCGTGCAATTGCTTCGGAACATATTGCCGGGTCTTGTTCAGCACGACACCAACACTGGCGCCCAGTTCCACAAGCTGGGCATTCGCCTGTTCAACAATTTCCCGTCCGGTCTTCTCCGATTCAACCACCAGCAGCGTAATGTCCATGAACCGCGCCAGGTGCGAGGTCACACTGGCCGGGCTGACAACGGGCATGTCAAATATAATATAGTCATACTCACTGGCCTTGAGCTTGGGCACCAGTGCCGTAAACCGCTTGGGCATCGCCTGGGACAGCCCATCGCCGCCGCTATTTCCGTTGACCACATAGAGGTTATCCTGAACCATCGCTTTCCCCTTTGTTTCATGGGCCAGGACTGTGTCCAGACCCCAACACGCTTTGCCCTTGTAAAATTGTTGCGCCGCTCCGTTCTCCAAATTCATATCCACCAACAGCACGTTTCCATCGCCAATCTCGGACAAAGACGCCGCCAAACCACTCGCAACGGTGCTGACGCCAACGCCCCTTCCCGCACCCGTGACTGCGACTAGTTTTGGCTTATGTGTAAAACCCTTGACTTCAAAATAGAGAATCAGCCGGTCCCGCAACGCGCGATGAAACGCTAACAACGTCGCATTTTGTTCCGACGAAACCACATGGCCATTGCCGTTCGACTTCGACAAGTCGCCGTTTGTTTTTTCCGTCGCCGCCCATTCGCCGCCGTTAAACGGCAACTGGCGCCGCTCCGCCGTTTTGGCCAAACGCGCATAACCATTCCGATTGATGTTCGGGATCGAAACAAAAAGCGGCAATTTTAATTTCTTCTCAATTTCAATGGGACGTTTCACAGAACGATCAAGGATCATTTCGATCAGGATCGCCCATGCCAATCCGCCAAAGATGCCGCCGAAGGCCGCCATGCCCATCGTTTTGTATGTCTTTTTCCAATCGCGGCTGGGCGGCGATGGCGCCTGTACCGGCTGAATATTCGGTGATTTGCGGGTATCAAGCGCTTCATCAATGCGATTCTGTTCCAGGCTCGTCGAGAGCTTCTGATACTTTTCCTGCAGGATGGACTCACTCTGTTGCAGTTGCGCCATCATCGGCTCGACATTGTTCAGGTTCGTGGCTTGCGTCTGGAGCCTGGTCAGTTGCCCTTGCCACGCCTGGATCTTGGCCTTGAGCACAATAATCTCGTCGAGACGCGACCGCGGATCCATCGTCACGCCGGTACCTGTCGCCCGGCTGGATGTCGAAGATTCAATCGGGGCTAAACCCGCAATGTCCGGATATTTCGCTTCCAGGGCTTCTTTCTCTTTTTCTCTAACCGCAATTTCCTGCGCAACTCCTTGAAGCAGGGAATTACTCTGGGTAAAGCTCTGGCTCAGGTAGTCCTGTTCCTTTTTACGAAAACTGTCCAGGCTGGCGCAAATGTCGGCGTACGCATCGATCTCGTTCTGCGGAACGGCCGCCGGCGCTTTGTTGGTTATTACAGTGTCGACCGACTGCGTGGCGCTGTTCTCTTTCATCGCCGCTTCATCGGCGGACAATTCAGCCTGCCCGTCCTGAATTTCGTCGTGGACCTTCGAAAGCTGCGCGCTCAGTTCCTTTTGAGAGTCTTCGACGGATATGATATTGTACTTGTTTTTCAAATCCGCCAGTTGCTGTTCGGTCGCATTGATCCGGACGCTCAACTCGGACTCCTCCATGAGTCAACCCTTCCTCATTTTGTCCCCCCGCCGAATGAATTTCGTAGTGCTTTTGCAGGTAGGCGTTGATGACTGCCTGCAGGAGAGGCTGAACCACTTGCGGATCCGGGTGCTTGAGGGTGACGAGAATCACGCTGCTGCGTTCGTCCGCTGATTCCGCCACCAGATTCGCGTGAATGAAGCCGGCCGCCCGTCCCGCCGAAACCGGGCCCCCAATTTTCGCGAGAACACTCGCCGGCCCGAAATTCGAAGCGGCCATTTCTGCCACGTCCAAACTCATCAATATTCTAATTTCTGAATTAATCACTTCGCCATCCGAATCGGGAATAACCACCCGCGTGTTGTCAGCCTGCATCGGGGTGGATTCAGATTCAGGAACGTACTTGACCAGCAGTTCAGCCTGCGATTGATACGCCGGCGCTCCGACATGATACATCAATCCTGCCGCCATTAGTCCTGCGATCGAAGTAACGATAATTTTCCACTTGTGGCGGAAAACAATGTAGTAAATATCCCCTAATGATATTCCCGGCCCCGGGGGCGGCATCTGTCGGTTACTGTTACTGTTGCTGTTCATACTGTGCCCAATCCTATAGACAAACTGTCGGCGATTCCGCTCAAGCTAAATGCCGATATAATACCCGCGCCCATTATCCGTGAAAGGCCCAATGGCAGCGCCCGAAATATCCGGTTGTGCCAGCCTGTTGCCGCGTCTGTTTCCGTGACAAACGTGTTCCGCCGCAAATCGTATTTGACGTACTCCACTTTATGTTCTTGCGCGCCCCAATTCAGCTTGAACCGCCGCAACCCTTCGTTGGCCAAGGATGTCCTGCCCATGTCCAGCGTCCTGGCCCCGTTGCGTGCCAGTCGTTTCATCGCTTCCCACATCACCAGATTTGGTCCACGCATTTGTTGAAAGGAATCATCCGAAGCCCCGAATTTGTAAATCGCCGTCGGGCCGGACTGAAAATATACGGATGCCGCAACCGCCCGCTCCTGGTAACGGGCCACCACTACCATGCCCAGATCACGCGAAAGAATATGCCGCCAAATGTTGTTGAAGAAAGTGAACGGCTGCGGCGGCAAACCATGCCTTCGGCGGGTTTTGCAGTGCAACGAATAGAATATTTTTACCGCATCCAATCCGCCGGATATCGTTGCGGTCAACCCGCTTTTTTCGGCCTTCCGAATGGCCCGTCTCGTCGAACTGTCCAGCCGCGCAAATAATGCCTCTTCGTCTTCGTCCAATTTCAAACGATGCCCGTAAAACGAAACCGACGTCGGCGCACTGGGAAATAACTCACTGCCGCCCCGGAATTCGATGGATTTCCATCCCCTCGATTTTCCCAAAGTCACTGCGCCTTGGATCACACGATGCGCCCAGACACGGTCCTCGTAAAGCGGACTGCACTCGTCCGTGAATGGCAACGCTATTCCCCTGCGTCCCGTGACCCGGCTATCCACCTCCATGAGCGGGAGCAAAGCACGCACGGATCCCGCTTCTTCCAGGGTCAAATAAACCGGCCTGTAGCCATAAGCGCCTTCCAGCGTTTTAGCCCACGCAGAAGTGTGGAAAAAGGAATGATCTGAGAAAGCCCCCAACGACACACCCCAACCCGGAGACCGGACTGGATCGATCACCTGCGGTGTGGATGCGGCCGCCCGTTCTGCCGCCGAACCTGCCCCGTTGCGGGTCAGGGAACTATTTGCCACCGGGGCCATGTCCGCCTGTAAGCGTTGCATTAACATGGTCCGGATGTTTGCCTGCGAGCGAGCGGATGGGTCTGGCCGGGTTGCCTGCCACTACCGTATCGGCGGGCACGTCCCGGACTACTACGCTGCCTGCGCCGATTAACGCGTTTTCGCCGATCGTTATCCCACAAAGCAAAGTCGCGCCCGAACCAATCGAAGCGCCACGCTTGACCACTGTGGGAAGACATTCCCAATCCGTCTCTGTTTGTAACTGCCCGGTCCCGTTCGTTGCGCGCGGAAACAGGTCGTTTGTGAATGTCACGTTGTGACCCACGAAAACGTCATCCTCAAGAATCACACCCTGGCAAAGAAAGCTGTGGCTGGAAATCTTGCAGCGGTTCCCAATTCTGACTCCCTTCTGAATTTCTACGAATGGTCCTACCTTCACGTCATCTCCCAGCTCGCAACCGTAAAGATTCGCGTAGCCGAATAACCGTACATTCCGCCCTAACTTCACGTCCGGCGCAATCAGAACGTAGGGCCCTTTATTCACATCCATAAATCCTTTACTCAACCTTAATTTCCAGACTCAGCGAGGGTGGACCTTTCCACCGTAGCTCTATTGCCAGTGGCGCTGCCACCGAAGGCGGGCTTGCCGCGCCGTAGCACAACGAAGAAGGCGGGCTTGCCGCGCCGTAGCGCAGCGAAGGCGGGTCAAACTCCCGCCTGCATTACAACGGCTTCACGTCCATTGCCATTACCATTACCATTGCCATTGTGACCGTTGGTTGGCAGCAGTGGAGCAACCTCCTGATGAACGCCAGGCACGAGCCTCTCTGTGTTCTTACGCTGTTCCACCAGGTTGATGGGGGCGCCATTGCGTTTCAACGATTCCGAAGATGCTTCCAAAATTCTCACTAACTCCAAACCCTGTTGCCCATCGGTCAGCGGTTTAGTCCCCTCTCGAATGCAATCCAGGAAGTGTTGGCATTCTGACTTCAACGGCTCCTCCTGTTTGATATACGGAGCGTACATGTCGCCGTAGTGGTAGGCATAGTGAAATTCAGCAAACGTGTCATAGTGCGGCGGACGTTCCACGCGCGCGTCAAAAATCCGGAGCTTTTCCAACGGCGTCACGTCGTCATACACAATCATTCGACGGCTGCCGACAATCGTCATTTCCCGGACTTTTCGCGGGTCCAGCCAGCTGCTGTGAATGATCGCCGTCCGCTGTTTGGGGAAAGTCAGGCACATCGAAGTGACATCTTCAATCCCCGGCGTGACGTGCGCGCTGCCACGGCAATTCACCACCGACGGCATTTCGCCCATAATGTAGAGCGCGATCGAAATATCGTGCGGCGCCAGGTCCCACGCCACGTTGATGTCCTTTTGAAACAAGCCCAAATTCAGACGGCGCGCGCAGATGTATCGGATTTCGCCGATGTCGCCAAATTCAACGATTTCCTTGATCTTCCGGACGGCCGGCGAATACAAAAACGTATGGCCTACCATCAGGACGAGCCCTTTCCGCTGCGCAATGTCAATCAACTCTTCGCACTCGGCCGATGACAGCGCCATCGGTTTCTCGATGAACGTGTGTTTGCCGGCAGAAAGACTGGCCTTGGCGAGAGGAAAATGGGTCTTAACGGCCGTGGCCACCACAACCGCGTCCAGGCCTGAACCGTTCAGCAGTTGGCGGTAGTCCGTCACTCCTTCCACTTCGGGATAAAGCGATTTCAAATGAGCCAGGCGTTGCTCGCTCAAATCGCTCATCATCTTAAGGCTGCAATCGGGCAGAGACCTGAAATTGCGCACTAAATTGGGGCCCCAGTATCCGCATCCGATCACACCGACTTTGATTTCTTGCTTCTTCATAGTTCCTTTCACTTCTGGCGTTAATTCATCTGCGTTTCCGCTGTCAATTTTGGCGTCTTCTTTTCACGGCTCATGCCTCCAACGGCGAAATTGGCGGCCCGCGCGCCCGTGCTGGGCGGCGTTCCCCCGCTCTTTTTCTGCCGGCTCTCGAGTACCTGGCCAATGATAACCATTGGCGTTTTAACAATGATGGCCATATCCATCCAAACCGTCTTCTCCCGGGAATACCTGATATCCAACTCCATCATCTCGTTAAAAGTGGTTTTATTTTTCCCGCTTACCTGCCAAAGACCAGTCAAGCCGGGCAACGTATTGAATCGCTCCATCTGCCAGGGCTGATATTGCTCACTCTCATAGGGCAGGCACGGACGCGGACCCACCATGCTCATGTCGCCCATGAACACATTGATCAGTTGAGGCAATTCATCCAGCCCCGACGAGCGGAGGATAAAACCAAAGGGAATGATTCGAGAATCGCCACGCGCATCCAATTTCAACATCGGCGTATTGGATTCCATAAGGTTCTTGAGGTGCCCCTGGTGGCTGGCCGTCTCGGCGCGCACATGCATCGTCCGAAACTTCAGAATCATAAAGCGCCGGCCCGTCAGTCCCACGCGCTCCTGCCGAAAAAGAATTGGCCCCGGAGAAACCAGCGCTATGACCACGCCAATGGCCACCGCCACCGGCAATACCAGCGGAAGCATCAGCAAAATCACCATCACATCCAGTACCCGCTTCCATAGCGGGACCAGCACGCAGACGGAGTTCGCCTCGAACGGCGTTTTGTCATTGGAACAATTCACTTTTGGAAAAGGAAACCGATTTTTTTTCTGATTACTGAATGCGGGCAGAGCTCCGCACTTGTAGGTTTTGATCCCTATTTAAAAAACTAAACTAATTTTTTCTTTCCCCGCGGCTCACAGCCGCCGCTGTCGGGGAACCTGCCTCACGGCAGTCTTTACATCACACTGGAAATTCTTTTCGCGCGGGCGCCGCCAAAAGCGGCGCCAGATCCGCAAGAGTGTTTTTCTCCAGAATCACTGAGGTTCTATCTACTTCCACGGGCGTAGGCCGCCCCAGGATATCCAGCAACACCTGCACCCGCATCCGCGCCGGCATCACCCGCAACACAAACGCCCGAATACCGGCAAACACTCCGTCCACGATCCGCACTTCATCCGCGGGCGCCAGCTGGCTATCCACATCCATCGGCTCTCCCGCCGTAAAGCACTCCTGCAATTCCTCAATCCGGGACTCATCCACTGTCGGAATTTTTAGGCCGAACCGAACCATTGCGTTAACGCCGCTGGTGTGCTGGATGTCGCTCAAGCTCGATTCGAGCACGCACCGAATAAAAATGTAACAGGGAAACAAAGGCTCAATCACCCGTACCAGCCCGCGCCGCGTCGCCCGCTCCACACGCAACTGCGGATGAAAGACCTCCAATTGAAGGTTCTTTCGCAAATTCGCCGCCGCAATATGCTCGTGCTTGGGCTTCGTTCGCGCGCAATACCAGGCTGGACTAACCGCTTGCATCATTAATTTAATTAACCGGCGTAATATCTTTGTTTTTTTCCGTACACTCTAAGTGTATCTGCTGATCTTTTCTTCCCAGCCATCCCGGTGCCAGCTTAGGCGCCGCTCACAAAATTCTTCTCGGATGACTGGACAACCTGTCAAAAATACAGATATACACTGCCACAGGGCTCTTACTTCTGCAATCAGGAGGCCTCACTGAATGTGGCTAAGGGGATTGTCTTATAATTATTGGGACGGGAAATACACTATTGGGCCAGAACCCTTACGGTTCCGCTCATGCCCGGATCGCCTATACCAGGGCTCCCAGTGTAGGGGGAAAGAATGACTTCACCTTCGCACTAACCAAAGTAAAAATGCTTCCAACCGACTCGCAGGCAATTATACCCATCGACCCAGACAACTCTGGACCGCAACTCACGTTCTCTTGAATCTCAATCTGCATCTTAATCCCACTGCTTCTGCTCATTTTACCTGCTAACAACCCTTTAAAACCGACAAAATCGCCTGTTACAACGGTTTATGCCGTGAACTAAAAACAAAGACCACATTTCAGACCGGTTTGCAATCAGGAAACATCCCGTATTTTCGTACAGGGATAATCACTTAGATGGTCTGCGCCACTGCCACTGGTGCGGGCTGCACGTGGCCGCTCGCTCCGTTCGTTCCGTTCGTTCCTATGTTTTGGCGCTCAACCCAATTGACTGAGTAACGAATCAGTTCAGCCGCGCTGGATAACTTTAGCTTACGCTTGATATTTTCCCGGTGCGTCTCAATGGTCTTAACACTTAGATGCAATTTCCCGGCTATCTCCCGCGTATTCACGCCCGCGCCCAGCAGTTGAAATATTTGCAGTTCACGGTCCGTAAGATTTCCCAGGCCTTCGCGCTGGAAACCCGATTTTCTTCCCGCCATCTGGTGCAGCGCCAGCGCCGCAATTTTCGGGCTCACGTGAAATTGTCCCGCGACCACCGCCCGGATCGCGGCAGGAATAATCGCCGCCTGGCTCTTCATCAAAAATCCTCGCGCGCCTGCCTTCAATGCCCGTTCCGCATACAGCGTCTCTTCACACTGCGAGACCACAAGCACCGGCAACGATGGATTCTCCTGCGCCAGTTCCCGAATAAAATCCAGCCCGCATCCATCCGACAACAAAAGGTCCATCAAAAGCAAATCCGGTTTGCACCCGAGCAACAGACTTCGCGCCGCGGAAATGCTCTCCACTGCGCAACAGCAGTTGAGGTCTCTTTCGCGGTTGATAATTCGAATCAGTCCTTCACGGACCAGGGGCTGGTCATCTAAAACCAGAATTTCGGCTTTTTTTAGGGCTGTAGCCATTGCTGATTGAATTTAAATTAAATGTTTTAATTCTAATTGAGCTCGCCTGTTCACATTCCCACCCCACCGCATCGGCAAACCGTACTAAGCGAGAGCAGGAATTTCACTTAACTTACTTAAGGAAATATACCTACACGACCCGCGCCTGTCAACTGCCGATTTAGCAATTGCAATGCCTGCCGCGCGCTTTCTCCCAAAAAATCCAACTTTTCGAGCCACCTTGTCGCTTAGAGCAGGCAGGGGCGAGCCAGCTTGTCCCCGCAATCCCGCGCCCTTTCCTTCGGCGTTCGGCGCTCGGCGTTCGATGTTGGATGTTTGATGTTCTATCAAGTTCCCGGCCCCAATGCGCGCCTTCCTTAGAGATCATGGCCCCAATAATCCAATAATCCATCCAAATCTGTCCATTGATTGGGCATAATAACTGCTTTTACCCCTTTCGTCACTGTTATGACACACGAAGCAATAAAATATACAGGCTGCATCGGTTCAACGCAGGAATTGGGCATTTGGGCAAAAATCGTGGCTTTGGTTCGAAATATCATAAAGAACCACATCCCCGAGGGTTACCAGGACCAAAACGGCTTCCATTTCGGCGTCGAACGGCCAGATTAAGGCCCTTTTGGGGGCATTTTGACCACAGCCGCTCAAGCTCCGAAGCGGCGCCAGTGTCCAGAGTTGAGACAACAGGCAAACGGGAACGGGACACTGGGTAAATGACAGAGCAAGCGCGGGACGCCCTTTCGCCCGGTCCATGTCCGGTGTCCCGCCCTTAGGCGGATCGGAATTACGGATATGACGCCGACAATGGCTGGAATTCTTCTAAACATTCCTAATTTTCCCTCTTTACGATCAATGCCTCCCATCTTCATCAATCTATTGGTCCTGGGAGGGGCCATCGTCGTGTCATGGCCATTGAGTGGGTTCGACTCCCGCCTGACTGGCAATTTCCAAACTGATTTCGTACGGCGCGCCATCCGTTGCGGATTCACCCTGGTCATCGTTGAAGTGGCACTTTACGGCATTTGGCGCTGTTGGTTTTTGGGCGACCGCTCCGCAGGGGTCGTATATTTGGCTACTCTAGTGCCGCTGGCTATGTTGTGGGCCGGCTGCATCAGCGAAGCGGGAGCCCAATCCTTTCTGCACATGATCGACCCGCACGACAAGCGGCCCTATGACCGCAAGGCCGGCCTGCGCGAATTGGACGCGATCGGCGATTTGATTCGAAGCGGCCGCAAGGACGAAGCCATCCAACTATGCCGAACCCTGCTCCAGGCATCGCCCGAACACCGGACCGCGCTGGAACTCACGTTGCAACATTTGGGTCAACCGCCACCGCTCCCGCAATCAGACAAGGAATCCCGGCCACTGGCAGAAGCGAGCCGCTTACGGCAAGCGGGCAAATTTATCGAAGCAGAAACGATTCTAACGTCCTTGTTGAAAAAGGAACCTTCCAATGTGGACGGAACGCTCATGCTGATCCGCCTTTATGGACACGACATGCGGCAACCTGACAAAGCCGCCCGCGTGTTTCGTTCGCTCGAAAAAGAACCTCACATTTCTCCGGCATATATTGAATTTGCGCGACGTTCCCTTATGGATTGGCAAAATCAGCCCGCGTCGGCCACCAATGCCGTTTCGGAAGAACCGATGCCTGAATCCATCGATGAACTGATTGCAAAGAAATATTTGGGTTCAGCAATCGATGTTTTGGAAAGGCAATGCGAGGCTGAACCCCGCAATTTCGACGCCTTGCTTAAACTCGCCGAAGTCCACGGCGTCCATTGCGGGAATATTCAATTGGCCGAAAAGACCATCCGCCGGATCGTCACCGATCCCGCCTTCAACATCACACAAAGGGAACACGCCCAAAGCCGCCTCCGAGAATGGCGCAAACAGCAACGGCTGCCCGGGTAGGGCGGACCTCCCGGTCCGCCATCGGCGAATCCGCGCTTGCGTCCCGGAGTGCGGCGGTCAGTTAAACACTTGTCCTGCCGGATACGCTTTAATTCGATTTGCAATATTCGCGCTGAAAGCGCAACCCCATCTTAGCCGTGGGCAACGCCCACGGGAAACGTCCCACATAAGATTTTTTGCCCTGTACATTCTTCGGCAGGAAGAACATCACAAAAAGGAAACGTTTCAGGAAGAGTATTTGCGGATATTGAAAAAATACGGCGCGCCTTTTGACGAACAATATTTGTGGGATTGACGCTGTTTTGGCCTGCCCTTACAGGGCGTGGAGCAATTGGGGCGTGCCTCCGAGGGCGTTGCCCTCGGCTAAAATGGCATTGTGCTTTCAGCGCGTACAATTCGGATTCAGAAATGGCAAAAAGGGCTGGCACCTTCGCATCGCCACGAGTCCTGTGATAATGTGAGACCGCGTTTATGAAAAAGGCCATCATCACCGTAATAGGCTTGATCATCTTTTTGTCGGTCATCTCCATCGTGTTGTACTGGCTACAGCGGGGCGTCTAAAATCGTATAATGGTAGGGACGGCGCGCTGCGCCGTCACCGCCCGTAAAGCGGGCGGAACGATTCCCATGCGCTCGTCCAAGCGACGGTTCTCGGGTAGGGAGATCGCCCCCTCGAACGCTCGCCTCGCCTCGTCTCTACCGCATAGGAACCGTCCCCGAATTACGCCCCTCCCGTTCAGCCTCGAACGCGTCCGCTTCTTCGAACAGTTTATTCTCCCGCTTCACCTCCTGCGCTCGCGCTTCAAGATCGGCCTCCGGAACATACCGTGCGATGGCATCAGTGAAATCCGCTACCAGATATCCTCTGGCAACCCGGGAACCCACTCTGCAGAGCGACGGTTTGATCCCGTACGGACGCAAAAGTTGGGCAATTTTTTGTTCGTCAATAGCCGAATCCTTTAGGGCTGCGGACGTCACGTTAAACTCCTCGTCGCGCAAATACCCGGTCAGTTGACGGGTAAAGATCTTTTCCTTTTCGGTGCTGAGGAATATCGAATAAATGTCCAGGAGCAATTCCGCCGCAGTGCTTTTGGACCCGGCAACGGGAGAAAGGACAAGCGCAGCGGCGTGCAGCTTCTCTTCCCATTGCGTGCCGGCAAGGCGAGCGACGACATAGAGCGGATCGAACGTGTCCGCCGCCCGATCATTCAGGCCTTCGCCATGAATCTTCTCGCACTGCCCGATTGCGTGGCCATGATCCAGCGCGAAACGCGCGCATTTGGCCTTGATCGTTGCCGTGTTCAATTTAGCCAATGGCGCCCGAATTTCCGTGGTCAGCTTTCGAGCCATGGAGACCACGATCGACCGATCAGCAATGGTATCCGGAACGCGTCCAATCATCGCGATGACCTTTGGACACCAGCAACTGTATCGCTTCAGGCCGGTACCGGCAGAGCCGTGACCGCCTGCCGCGCCGAAGCCGGGCGAAGGCGGGCATGTCGCGCCGTAGTCAGACGCAGGCGGGCACGTCGCGCCGTAGTCAGACGCAGGCGGGCACGTCGCGCCGTAGTCAGACGCAGGCGGATGAGGAAGTAGTGACCCCGAACCTCCGCTTTGCCGTTCCACCTGAAGGCCCGACCGGCTCGGTCTCGACATGCGAAGCACATATGCCGTGCGCCAGGTATTGCCGGAATTGATAACACCGCGCATCGTCGTATTGCCGGCCAGAAACGTGTCTGCCTCATCGATCAAAAGCGTCGGACGACACGTATCAATGGCCCGAAACAGCGCGCCGACGGTGACATTAGAGGCAATCAACGGTTTATTCGCCATGGCCCCCAGGACCGTCAGCAGAGTAGTTTTGCCGCATCGCTTCTCCGGCGATTCAATCGCCACGTAGGCTACCGTATCGCGCAGCTCATATACATAAGTATGCAACACCCACACTGCCAGGGCCGTGGCCGCGGCCTCAGGTAGAACGACGTGCCGTTTGATAATGCCTTCAATTTCCGTCAGCAATTCGCCAATGACCACCGGCTGCGGATGCGGCGCGATGACGTCGAAGATGACAGCTTCGTTTTCGTTATGGTTTTGTCGAATTCTATCCGAGGAGACGAGGCTTGTCGCGCCGTAGTCAGACGAAGGCGGATCGATCGTTTTATTGTGATTTTGATTTAGATTTTGAATTTTCATACACCCCGATTTTCGCAGTGAAGGCGAGAAGTATTCAACCGCTTGATTTATGACCTTTTATGACCCCGGCTGATGGCTTTCGATTTGACCAGCCCCGAATCCGCAGACACGCCTTCACCACAGTTACCGTGCGGAAAGTTCTCGCGTATTTTCGCGGATCAAAAAATGGGGAACGGGGAACCGAGGAAAGCTCTTGTTCACGGGAGAAGTGCCACAATTCGCCCCGCCTATTGAACAAATCGCCATTCGACGATCAACGAAAAACGTTTTCGATTCGAATGGATTCTGGCATTAATGAGTTAATGTTAACTAGACCAACTATAAGATCCCGATACGCGTTTTCGTGGAATCATGCTGGGAATTTGCCGAGCAGAGAGTTCAACTGCGGGCACTGCGGCGCCCAAATAGCAAGCGAAAGGGGCTATTCCACTCAGGGAATCAATGTCACGGCTGCCGGTCCCAGGCACGGCTATATATATATTTGCCACAAATGCACCCGACCGACATTTTTTGACCTTGAGGGAAACCAGGTCCCAGGCACTCCTTTTGGAGAATCTCTCCCCGAAATCGACAACCGAAGCGTAAACGACGTTTACGAAGAGGCACGTCGAGCCACCTCGGCGAACTGCTATACCGCCGCCGTACTTTGCTGCCGGAAGCTCCTAATGCACATAGCCGTGGCTAAAGGGGCTGTCCCTGGCGAAACGTTCGCGGACTATGTGGATTACCTAGCAAACAAAAATTTTGTTCCGCCAGACGCAAGGGCTTGGGTGGACCACATACGGAAAATGGGAAATGAAGCAAACCACGATATTGTAATCGTAAAACGGGAGGATGCGGAAGAACTCCTCAAATTTGTGGAGATGCTGTTAACGTTGGTCTTCGTTTTTCCCGCTACAGTGAAGAAAAAATATTCGCCCAAAGCGCCAGCTCCGGCGACATCGGCGGCAAAATCCTCTTGAACTTCAACCCTACCAATTTATGGCCGGCCTAATTGCATTTTTTGACGTTCTCGGCTATCAGAGTTTTCTGGAAAATAATTCGGCCAGAGAATCAGCACTTCAGACACTTAAACTCATCAAGGAGCTCCCTGGCCTGGTGGAAAAGCAATTAATCGAACAATGGATGAAGCACGAGGCCGGCCGTGGGGAAATGGCCGTGGAGGTTTCGAAGGCGTGCAAGCCATTGATTTTCTCGGACACGATTGTTTTATCAATTGAATATCCGGAGCATGCGGAAGAAATTTGGAAATTTACAGCATTGGGCTATTTGACGATATATGCGGCGAACTTATTTTGTGGCATGTTCGCTAGCGGACTACCTATGCGCGGCGTAATCGGAGAGGGCGAATTCATTTTTGTTGATGCGTGCCTAGCGGGTCGTGCAGTGGTCGAAGCATACAAACTTTGCAACTCTCTCGATCTTGCCGGCCTGGTCGTTCAAGACTCTTTTAAAGACCGTGTGCCGAAGCTATTTTTGCCACCCGACGGCCCGAAATTTTTCGTTTGGCATAAGACACCGGTCGATCACAGCAAAAATGAGAGGCAATTCATTCACTTGAACTGGCTCGGCTTTTTCAAGCCCGAAGACCGACAAAGGATCCAAGCAGATATAGAAACCGTCGTTTTCAGATCATTTTCGGGACACAAAAAGGATTGTTCCCTGGCAGTAAACTCAAAAATTCAGAACACAGTTAAGCTGTTGAGATATTTGTCTCTGGCCCTTGATCACCCCGACTCGGTTCTTAGCGCCGCCTCGGCCTGAAAATGCGACCCCGCAATCAAACCAAGAACGAGCTTCAGCGGCCGGTTCAATAATGATCAGGGTGCATGGACAAAGGGTTCGATCCCAGTTTCTCCATCTCCGCTTTATATTCATCAAACGGCGGAGACTTAACGGTCAACATAATATTGACGACTCTGCCTGGTCGGGGAGGCTCATCTAGCGGTTTCAACAATTCGCCTGGCAATCGCTCAATCTCTTTCAATATGAATTCGGTCCACCCTCGCATAGTTTGCGTAACTCGGCGCGCAGGTTCAGGGGGCAGAGTCGCACGTAGATCTCTCTCCCACTCTAGAAGTTCATAGCAGAGTTGGATTACATCATTGACACTTTGCCTGATCTGCCGAGGGTCAGCGGGTACTCCCGGCGGTCCCCACGAGTCTTGAATCAACGGCATTTGCTTCTCAAACGCCTGCATCATCGATGTCAGGTCCCTGATCTTGGCTCCAAGCCAGGAAAAAAACGTCCGACCATTGATGGGTTTTACGGAAATGTGAACGAAGCCATTGCTTAGGCGATCCATTTGTCTTCTGACCTCAGCCAATTTAGTTTCCAACAATTCCGCGGTTAACCGGTATTCCCAAAACTTTGGCCTTTCCCGAACTAGTTTTTGTGCTTTGGGCGATTCACCGGCATAATCTACGACCGGGTCTAGCGTGCCCGCCCGCGCCCGTCGCAATAAGTCTTTGAACATCGCGGAAAGCTGTATGCTCAAGCACTCCTGTATCTCGGCGATTTTCTCGAAAGGAAAAATCCAATGGTTCTCCGCCTGGATTCTTTCAATAAATGCGAAGACTTCCGGATAATCGACCATCGGAGAAAAATCTGCCTGCGGATTCTTCTTCCAAATCCGTAACGAGTTGAGGACGTCGCGATGAACAAAAACGAAGCAGGGGATCCCCTTGGCTCTCGCGGTGTCGTATTCTAGGTTCGTTACGGATTTACCGGTGGCTGGATCTAGGGCGCCCCGTCTTCCGCCCACAACAAGAACGAGGACGTCCGTGTGCGTTTCCACATTTTTCTTACAATTGTCAACTGCAGTCTGGTCTGGCTGAACCGGAAAGGAGGGATATTCACTTAACAATGGAACGTGACCCAATAGCAGGAAGAAACCACGGAGGTCTTCTCTGAGCGCAGCAAGATCATAGCATGTAGAGCTGACAAAAATTGTAGTCTTACTCATGTTATTTGATGCGTTTTTATCTTTCCGTGTTCGCACGAATATGAACGATCTGCGCGACAAGATAAAGCCAACCTGAGCCTGTTAGCATTGCGCCTCCGGCTCCGGCAACCCAAACACCCCCGTCCATCCCGGTGACTTCCATAAAGATCCCAACGGCCAACGTGAGAAGACCCGCGATGAATCCGAGGCCTGAAAGGAACTCAAACCCATCCGCTTTCTCGCGAATCGCACTACGACGTCGCATGGCCGCTTCGTCTTGAGTTATCGCAGGGGCCGAGCGTCCAGCTTCATTTCGCGGCGCTGGAGCCAGATGCGGAATTTTTTCGCCGCCTTCATTTCCGGCGTCCGGATCATCCCAAACAGGAACGAATTCATGTCCACAATTCTGGCAGAGCGCCGTTTCCTCCAGCAGCCCTTCCTCAATCTCAATTCCCGCCTGGCACTTCGGACAATAGATTTTCGTGACCATAAAGTTCCTATTTTGGAGAAACTTTGTCGTTCGATGATTGCGCTGCAACCTCCAAATTGGTCGATATCGTGACCGCAGGCAAAGTTGCCAATTCATTGCTTGCTTCCACCTCACCCTTGAGACATGCCTCCATTAAATAGGTTCTGGCCTTTGCCAAATCTTTTGCAACACAATCTCCATCGCGGTAACGCTCGCCCATTCGAAGAAGCCCAAACGCGTCGCCCTTTGCGGCCGCCGACTCATTTACCTCCAACGCTCGTGACTCGCCTTTGACCTTTGCTTTCTCTGCTGCCGAATCAAACACGAGTTTATTTGTTTCCTCGTATTCAACCGCCCACTGCGGCTCATCACACGGAATCCCAAAGTCCAGACAATGGATCGAACGCTCCGCATTCATCACCGTCGTATACGTGTAGACTGGCTCCGGAACTGCGGCAACATAAGGTGGCAAGCTATCCCCATCAGCGAGCGCATACGGAAAATGCCTCACGAAAAATTCGCCAAGAAATGAATCGCCGCCATTGCCATTCTGATAAATCGGCGCATATTGCCCCTGAACCCGCACCCCGTCCGGACTCGTCTGCAAAACCCTCCCACTGAAAACGCACCACGTCACTGCGACGTGCTGGGTTATGCCATCGACAACACGCCACGGATAATTCTGGAGCGTCGCCCCAATCGCCGCCGCCCTCTGCCGTATTGCTGCTCGCCTGGCCTTGTCTGCAGCCTCCGCCGCCAACTCCTGTTGGATTTCAGTGTTCATTGCCGCTATCCGCTGCTGCTGGAATTGATAAACTCGCTCATTCGCCAATTCGCTGGCAGTCTGCCCATAGACCGCACTGGTGGCAAAAAGGAATGTGCTCAAAAACGTCCAGACGACAATGTTTCTCATAGACTTTCCTTCTGTAGAAAAACCTATCTACAATCTGATAGGCGCCAATGGGAGTTGTCTAGCAAATTTTTCGCGAAAAACTTTAGTTTGGAGGCCAGACGATTTGGAAATTTGCGCAAAGAGTTGAAATGGCGATCCGGAACGACGGCAGCGCCATGGCTCCCAACAACCACCAAAACGATAACGTTAATGTAACACCCTAACTCATTGGCATTCAACAATGTAACGGGTCAGCGACAATTTGTAACGGGGCGTGTAACACCTTAACCAACTGTAAATCAACAATGTAACGTCTGTAACACCCTAAAACGTCAACACACGAAATATCATCTTTGGACGTAGCAGCGGACATGAGTCCGCTCCGACTAATTCCAGGCTACGTCACAACTGCAAGATCGTACTTGATCTTGATAGTTTCTCCAATAAAGCCGCGCTCCGTCGCAACGCGGTGGTAGCACCACTCGCATTCTCTGCCAAGTGGCACCGCCACCGATTCAACGCTTCAACAGTTCAACGCTTCAACAACTGTCCCTTGCAAAATACAGAGGGACAGTTCAATTCAATCGTAATGCGCATAAGTATAACGAGTTACGAAAAACAGGACAACCTGGATGCAAAAAAAATTCCCGCTTGATGATGGGACAGTTCCATTGCGAGAATCATTCGAAGGAGACCCGCCAGGCATTTTCTCGATTCGTCTGCGCCTCCCACATTACGCCTCAGCCGCGGGATAACACCCTAAAACGTCATTCTCACAAATATTCGTCAGGCCGCAACCCGCCAGTTTGAATATAAATCGTCGTATAATTTTTGACGAACATTTGGAAATGCCAACTGTAAGGTTTTACCCGACTCGAAATCGACTCTCACCGTTTTAACAGAACCTCCTCTGCCTTGTGAAACAGTATCAAGGCTTACATTGCTGACATCCGTGAAGTGGTAAATCCTGCTGCGTAAAATACAACGAAGGACAAACCTGTCTGAGTAAATCACGACTGCGTATGGCTCCGATACAAATACAATATAAAAGCAAAACACCAGGCAGCCGCCTGCAATAATCATCCCAACCCATGGTCCGTGCTCGGACAAATGCGCAATGGAAAATATAAATAAAAACAACAAAATCCAGATCACCCATCGTAACCAAAACCAAAAAGAATGGTAATAGACGCGCATTGCGTAATAACTAACAGAGCCTCAGCCATGGCTCAGTGATAATTTTCGTGGAAATTTATAGCCGAAGAGGGATCCTCCTGGGTTCAGGAGTCGGTCGTGTAATGCTTACCGCTGCGGCTGGTCCCGCTTAGAGCGCAACGCGGTGGTAGCACCTCGCATTCACTGGCAAGTGGCACCGCCAACGCTTCAACGTTTTAACCTTTTAACGTTTCAACGCCACGTCTTCACAGCGGGGTTGGGGCCGGTTTTATTGGAGGGTCTGAGGATCGCACGCCAGTGACATTCAGCTTGCGAGTGAAGATTCCATGCGTCCCGGCCGCCCACGTCTCCTGGCCGATAATTATATCCGAGAAAATCTCATCCTGAGGCGCGGAAATAATCCCCTGCATGCGGCCCACCTGATCGAGCATTTGGATTCCCGCCGGCGTGCACACATACAACGTGCCGCTCGTATCCACGGCCATGCCGGCAGCGCCGCTTTCAGTATCGCCGTCGCGCACGTAGAGGTGATAATACGGCTGCCGCGCGGACAACGTGCCATCCGGATTAATATGGAACGAGTAAACGAATGGCTCGCGCGGGTTGTCGGCCAGCAACAGACTTTGGTCAGGTGTCAAACATAAGGCGTTGAAGGAAATTCCCTCATCGACGACCTGTCTTTGATTATTCGCAGTCGTCAGCCAGATTTTTGAATTGCCGGGGTCGGCTTCGTACTCCGCTCCACTGTGGCTTTTGCAACGAAGCCTTCCACCCGCCGGGAACCGCATATTCGAAATCGGCCCACGGCGCCAGGGCTCTCCCGGCAAAATAACGTTCGCCACGGGCTGCCGGGAATTGACGCCCGCCTCGATTGGTTTGGGCCAGTCTTTCCACAACCAGCGCATCGCATCAGGGAAAATGGCGGTTGCCTGTTTTCCATTATGCCCACCGTCGCCCCAAATATGATTGACCTCGTAGCCGGAAAACTCGAGCGCGGAGAGCATCTCCCGGTTGGACAGGAACCAATCTCCACCCACCTGGTTCAAGTCATTGCTGCCATCCTGCAAAAAAACGCGGAGCGGCCTGGCTTCCATTTTCCGAATTAAAACCTGGTAACTATTTTGACCGCGTTTATCAACGTAGGGGCCGATGGAACTGAAAACGCGCCGGAACGCATCGGGCCGCTCCCACGCGGCCGTAAATGCGCAATTCGCCCCGCTGCTCGATCCGCCGATCGCGCGATCGTTCGGGTTTTTGGAGAGACGAATGGGACGCCCATCGGAAGCCGTCTGCCGCTCCACCTCTGGCAGCAGTTCGTCCAGGAGAAATCGCGCATAAGTGTCGCCCAGCCCGTCATACTCGTAACTGCGATTGAACCGATCAAGGGCGTCTGGCGAATCGGCTTTCACCCGCCCAGGCATGACGAAGACCCCGATGGTGACCGGCATTTCATGACGCGCGATCAGATTGTCGAAAACGGCGGGGGCCTTAAATTGCACTCCGTCCTGGTTGACGTAGAGGCAGGCGGGCCTGGCAGGATCATACTGGCGCGGGACGTAAATCCAATAGTTGCGCGCCGTGCCGGGGAAAATTTTGCTGTTCTCGAAGGTGTATTTTTTTACTTCGCCCGCGGGAACGCCCGGCTGCGGGAACGAATCCGGACCGGGTTTGTAATCGTCCACGGCTGGGGCCGTCAGCGCAACCGCGAAAAATGCGAACAACGTCAGTTTTTTGGAAAAGAATGGGCGCATAATATTTTCCTTCAACTTCTGCGACGAAAGCCGCACGTGAGGGCAGATATTTTTTAGCACGTGGTGCTGCTTAGATTACGGTCCTGCGTACCTTGGCGCAACGTCACTCAAACACTATCGGCGCATTAGACGCGGCACGGCAACGCGGTAGGTAAGCCGCAAATCAGATTCGCACTAACGTGCGGTTTTGCAGTCAGCGGCATGATTTTTGGACATTGTTACCCGGGGCGGCGTAGCGCAGGTTTCCAAACCTGCTGTGTCGCCAATTTCCAAATCGGCAAATCGTGCGACGTCATGCGGCCAGCGGGTTTGGAAACCCGCGATACAGCAGACTTAGAAGTCTGCGCTACGTTTCTGGCCCCGGTGCAAACCGGCGTTTCAACGTTTCAACTTTTTAACGTTTCAACGGCCCCTACGCCCCCACACTCGCCAGTTCTTCGCCGTTGGTAACATTAATAATCTTGAACTGCTCGGCGTGCATGCCCGGGTCTTTGCGGAACGACAACTTTCCGAAATAGCGTTTCTCCATTTCGATAAGATGCTTTTCGTCTTCGGTCCGCAGACGTTCCAGCACCGTCGGGTGCACAACAATGAGCAATTGAAAATCCGTTTCGTCGCGGGTGCGCTTTTTCAGGATTTCCTGGAGCTTGCGTTGAATTTCCACGCTCATGGTGAGCGAGCTCTTCACCTTGCCACGGCCTTTGCAATACGGACAATCGTCATAGACGGCACTACGCACGCTTTCGCTGTGGCGTTGGCGCGTCATTTCCATGAGACCGAGCTGCGAGATCGGCAGGATATGCGTCTTGGCCTTGTCGCGGCGCAATCCTTCCCGCATGCGTTGCATCACTTGCTGGCGATCGCGTGGATGTTTCATGTCGATGAAGTCCAGAACGATAAGACCGCCCATGTTTCGCAGGCGCAATTGCCGGCAGATTTCGTCGGCGGCTTCGACGTTCACCTTCAGGATGGCGGCTTCCTGGTCGCGCCCGCTCTTATGGCGTCCGGTATTGACGTCGATGGCCACCAGGGCCTCGGTTTCGTCAATGACGATGTAGCTGCCGCTCTTGAGATGCACCTGGCGCGAGAACGTGCTTTCCAGTTGTTTGGTGATGTTGAACCGGTCAAAGATCGATTGCGCTTCCGAGTAGACTTTGATCTTCCCGGCGGAACGCTTCGAGATTTTTGAAATCATGTCGCGCATCCGGTCAAACGCCTTGGGATTGTCCACGACAATGCGCTCGACGTCCTCGGTGAGGAAGTCGCGCACGGTGCGTTCAATCAGGTCCGGCTCCTGGAAGACACACGAAGCCGGCGGCTGTTTTTTGATACGGTCCTGAATTGCCACCCATTCGTCCAGGAGCAACGCAAGGTCGCGCACGAAATAACGCTTTTGCTGGCCTTCGCCTGCTGTACGCAGGATGACGCCCATGCCCTCGGGAATGGCCAGTTCACGCAGGATCTTTTTGAGGCGTTTGCGCTCTTCCTGGTTTTCGATCTTTCGCGAGATTCCAGACTGATCTGAATTGGGCAGCAAGGCCAGGTAGCGCCCGGGCAGGACCAAATTGCTGCGGATGCGCGGGCCTTTCGTGCCAATCGGGCCTTTGGTCACCTGGACAATAATTTCACTGCCCGGCGGGTACAGACGCGGGATATCGTTTTGCGTCACCTTGGGTTTTTCGCGGCGGCGGTTTTCGCGTTCGACGATTTCCATATCGCTATCGAGCGCGCTGGGAACGATGTCCCAGTAGTGCAAAAACGCGTTCTTTTCAAAACCGATGTCCACGAAGGCGGCTTTTAAATTGTTCTCCAAATTCCGCACGCGGCCTTTGAAGACGCTGCCCACCAGGCGTTCCTCGGTGGTGCGTTCGATGTTAAATTCCTCAAGTTTTCCGTCTTCGAGCACGGCGACGCGCGTTTCGAGCGTCTCGGCGTTGATAATGACTTCTTTATGTATTTTCTTCACAGGTTTGATGAATCGCTGGACCTTCTTGACGATGGTCGTGGCGAGGTTTTTCATCGCATCGAGGACACCTGTGGGACGTTCTTTAATATGAACCGGCTCGAACTTTTCCTCCTGCACAACGGCGGGAGTCTCGGCGTGGGGTTCACGAAAATCTTTCTTTTCCGGAAGGTTCGCGGGAGTCGCCGGCGCGCGTTCGACGCCTTCGGGCGGAAGGCCCGCGGCGATATTTTCCGCGCGCTCGATTTCCTGGGAATGGCGCTTTTCGAAAATGCGATCGCTTCCGCCCTGCTCGCTGACAACGTCAGCGCGCGCCTGGGTGGCGTCGGAGTCCTGCTTCTGTCGAAGCGGGGTCATGCCGCCCTTGGGACGAAATCGCATTCCGCGGCGATGCCGGGAAAATTTATTGTCACTCATAATTTCAGTATCCTTTCCGATGGATGTGTACGTTTTGCATCAATCCCGCGGCGATCAACGAGCCGAGCACTGAAGATCCGCCGTAAGATAACAGCGGCAGTGGCACACCCGTCACGGGCATGATGCGAATATTCATGCCGATATTGATAAACACGTGGCTGAAGATGAGCGTCACGACGCCCACGGCCACGAGTTTGCCCAGGCGGTCGCGCGCCTGGCCGGCGATTCTTAGTCCGGCGAAAAGAACCACCGCATACAGCGTGAGAACAATCACGCTGCCGACAAATCCCTCCTCTTCGGCAATAGTGGAGAAAATGAAGTCGTTGTGCGCCCCCATCCGCGGCAAATAGCCGAGGCTGTTCTGCGTTCCGTGGCGCCAGCCCTTGCCCATCAAACCGCCGGAGCCCACGGAGATCAACGCCTGGCGCACGTTATATTCGTCGCCAAGCTGTTGTTGTCGAATGCCTGCCAGCTCCGCCGCGGAGGCGTTCGACGGAGCGAAAGTGGTGTAATCACGGCCAAAATAGACGAGCAACCGGTCACGCTGATATTCATGCATGGGAATTTGAAGCGCCCGCGGGGCGAACACAACGTCGATCACGACCAGGACGGCCAGCGCACCGACGATTCCGATCAATTGCAACAAATACCGTCTCGGAATGCCGCCCACATACATCATCGCCAGGCCCGTGGGCACCAAAACCAGGGCCGAGCCCAGGTCCGGTTCCTTCAGAATCAACGCGAAAGGCAACATCATCATTCCGATCGCTTTCCAAAATATGGAGGGCCATCTCAATTCCTCAGCCGGCCGGCTCAGGAAATTTGCCATCGCCAGAATGAAAGCCAGTTTGGCCAGTTCGCTGGGCTGAAGCTGGAACACCGGCAAATCAATCCAACGTCGCGCGCCGAAATGCACCGAGCCGACGTGCGGGATCAACACGGCGACCAGTAGAAAAATGGCGAACCAATAAATCACCATCGCCCACCGGGCAATGATATGGTATTCGAGGAAGCAAATGGCCGCTCCGGCGCCGGCCCCAATGACATACCAAAGGATCTGCTTGAGCCATATCTGGTGATACCACGCCATCGCCGCAACATCCGGATTGGCCAATGTCGCGCTGGCCACAAACATTGTGCCAATGAACATAAGCGCGGCCAACCCGGCCAGTTGCAGCCGGTCGAGCCGCGGAGCGTTGTCGTTGATGGATGGATCAACCATTATTCAAAATCATTCTCTGGTAGGGACGGCGCGCTGCGCTGTCACCGCCCGTACAGCGGGCGGAATCCTGCGACGAGAGCCGTTTCGACGTCCGACCACGCTCGTTGCGCCGCTAAACGCGGCGCGGACAGCGCAGCGCGCCGTCCCTACCTGCGCTTTCAGCGCGAAAATTCGAGGACGACCAGCCAGAGCTGTACCGCAGACTTCAAAGTCTGCTGTATCGCAGGTTTCCAAACCTGCCGCTAGTTCGTGGTCGTGCGACTGCCGATTTGGAAATCGGCGATACAGCAGGTTTAGAAACCTGCGGTACGATTCATTGGCACGACTCTTCATATTAGTTCCTGGCCACGGATTGCAAAATCGCCGGATCTTTTTTCACAAGTTCCTCGTAAATATCATGGGCAATGGGCGCGCAAACCGTGCCGCCAAAACCGACAAAATCGTACGGTTTTTGGACCGTAACAACGATCGCGTACTTTGGATCGCCATACGGCGCAAACGAGCAAAACCAAAAGTTTTGCGAAACAAACTCGCCATGTTCGTTTTCCACCTGGGCCGTTCCAGTTTTGCCGCAAATCGGGAGGCCCGGGACCTGGGCTTCTTTTCCCGAGCCTTCTTCGGTTTCACTCAACATCGCCTCGCACAAAATTCGCAGGTTGCGCGGACGGACATCCAAATTGTCGCGCACGAGGCCGGACGGAAAAACCGTCGGCTGTTCGCCGCTATTGGGGTCCTGAGGTTCGATGCGCGCCACCAGTCGCGGCCATAAAACCGTCCCGCCATTGGCTATGGCGGAATATGCGACGGCCATTTGAATGGGAGTCACCGCCATCTCCCCCTGGCCGAAGCAGATGTAGGCCGAGTCGCCCTCGCGCCAGTCGCGGCCTTCCACTTTTTTCAACGAAGGAAAAATGCCCTTTGACTCCTGCCCGGGAAGCACGCCGGTCCGTTCGCCGAAATGAAATTTGTCGGACATTTCAACGACTTTCCTGATTCCGGTGCGCAGTCCGTTATAGATAAAGTAGGAATTGCTGGACATCGCAATCGCTTTTTTGAAGTCGTAATCACCGGGCGGAACGAGGTCGCCGATGTTTTTGTTTCCAATACGAATGTAACCGTGTCCCGGACGCCGGGGATTCTCTTCCACGTGATACGTTTCGCTGGGGTCCAGGCCGTCCTCAAGGGCGGCCAGGCCCACGATAGGCTTGAAAATGGAGCCCGGCAGGTAATTTCCACTGGTCGCCCGATTGATCTGCGGCATCAGATTAGTATCTTCCATCATCTCATATTGTTCCTGCATTTGGTCGGGCGGAAGGTTCTTTGTGAAGTAGTTCGGATCCAGGGCCGGTGACGAAACCATGGCAAGGACGTCGCCAGTACGAACGTTCATCACAACGATCGCCGCGTGAGCGTCCGCTTTCTGACGATTCATCAGTGATTCTTCCGCAGCCCGTTGAATATCCAGGTCCAGGGTCAGCACCAGGTTATCGCCCGGTTCAGGTTCGCTTCCAATATTTTGGGTCTGCCGATAGCCATAGTTGTTTACCATGACAAGTTCCTCCCCGGCGCGCCCATGAAGTTGTTTATCGCGGGCGCCCTCGATTCCGACGACGCCGCTATAATCAGGCAGGCGATAGTTGAAAACAGCGTCCTCGTCCTGAACGGAACTGTCGTCCTGACGTACATAGCCCAACACGTCTTCCGCCAATGGTCCGTTCGGATAAATGCGCGTGGTTTGCACGTCCAGGTCCACGCCCACGGCTCCGGAATAATTCTCCTCGAAACGGGCGACTTCCGCCGGGTCAAGGCTTTGCGCGATGGGATAGGGCACATAGAGGCTTGATAGATACGCGCGGGCAAAGCTTTTGTAATCAAACGTCAGCGGCCGCCCGATGGTCTGGGACATTTTGGCGATGGCGTTGGAAGCCACGTCGTAACGCGCGTACCATTGCAGCCTCGAAATATCGTTCCTGGTTAGCGGCGCAGTTTTTTGTACCCCGGCCGTGGGTCGTACCCAAAATTCCCAAATTGGCCGCGTGCTCTTCACAACCCTGGGCGGCCGCAATTTGGCATATTGGGCCTGAAAATCGCCGCTTAACTCGTCGAAATACAGGTCCAGATTGTAGCGCGGACTGTTTTCCGCCAGCACCCGGCCCTCGCAATCGAGGATTCTGCCGCGCATTGAAGGGATGCGAATCGTACGATAAGACTGCGTCTCCAAATGGCTTTTGTATTCGCCGGCCGAGACGATCTGCACCCACCAAAGTCCGATCAACAAAATGAAAATACCGGCCGCCAGCGCCGCCGCCACAAAGCGGAGCTGCGCGTCATTCTTTTTCAGTTCGTCAAAAACAAGCATGGCAAGGAGCTATGACATCAATTATAATTTCTTTCGGCCGCGGAAAATTTCGCGATCGGGCCGAAAACTGGTTTCGGTCCTGGGCTTGTAACCCAATGTATCGTCACACCATTGGAATAATGTGAAAAATACCGGTGTGGCCACCGCCCCGCCGGCCGTCATCACGATCCATTGCCAGAGCGAGCCCCAGCCCAGCAACGGCTTTTGGCCGCCGGTCAGCAACATCAGGACCGCCACCAATGGAACCACAGCACTGGCAATGCCGCCCAAAACAACCTGCGCAAACGGTAATTCCCGCAAAATCAGGTCGCGCTGCAAAAAAATCGGGAATCCGACCACAAACAACGGCAAAATCATCAGGCCCAGCGGATTGGCCGAAAGCGAGTCAAACCAAAGCCCGCCAAACACCGCCAGCAGCGAGACTACGACGATATTTGTATTGAGCGCGGCATAGACCATCAGCGCCGGCAAGAGATCAATTTGAGCACCCAACAGATGCCGGGGCCCAGTTATGACGGCCTCGGCAAAAACCACGATGAACGCGGCGGCCAGTACAAGGATGGAATTAAGCGCTTTCATGGCATTTATTGGGTTGTCAGAATCAACACATCTTCAAGAGAGCCAAGGTTGGCGCTCAATTTCACGCGCGCCTGGGTGTAAAGGCCGAAGTCCACCTTCTGCGCATCCACAATCTGGCCCACCGGTATGCCCTTGGGAAAGACCCCGCCGATACCGCTGGTGACGACCGTCTGGCCAGGTTTGACGTCCGCGGAACCGGCCAAATACGTCAAATCTGCCAGGGAACTGTCCAGCGGACCGCTGGCGCTGAGGATACCCGTGTCCTGCACGGGATCTTCAACCAGGGCTGATACCCGGCATTTCGGGTCGCCCACCAGGATGACCTGGGAACGGGTATAGCCAACCGACCAAATCCGCCCGACCAGACCGTCTGCGGTCAGAACCGGCAGGTTCGCGCTCATTCCGTCGCGACTGCCCAGGTCAATCTCGATCGTACGCCACCAATTGGCTGGATCGCGTGTGACAACGCGCGCGACCTTGAATTTCCACGGTTGCTGCTTTTCCCACCCCAGCAGACCGCGCAATTGGTCATTTTCCATGGCTATGGCGGCGTCCTGGACTCTCGCCGCCTGCAACTCCTGGTTTTGGCGTTGGAGATTGTCGATTTCCCGAAGCAATTCACGGCGCGGCAGGACGCTGTTCGCCAGGTCCGAGGGCAATTGTTGTGTTGCGCCACTCAGGCCGAAGAGGGGCAAAAAGAGGCTGCCCAGCGCCAGTTTAAGGCGGGCTGTGGCGCTTGAGGGCAGGCTTAAAATAAGCACTGCCGCCAGTGCCACGATTCCCAAAGCAATATAGTTTTTCTGTTTGAACATCCTGCAATTTCCCCGGCTGAATATTCAGCCGCTTGCAGGCGAAGCCAGACGGAAATCAATCAGTATTTTGCGTTTGTCGCCACGCGTTTGAGGAATTCAATTTCCTGCAAGACGCGGCCGGTGCCTTCGGCAACGGCGCTCATTGGATCGTCAGCCAAATGGACCGGCAAGCCGGTTTCCTCGGCCACGAGCCGGTCAATGCCGCGTAACAACGAGCCGCCCCCGGCCATGACCAGGCCCCGATCGACAAGATCGGCGGCCAGTTCCGGCGGGCAACGTTCGAGTGTCAGGCGGATGGATTCCAAAATGCTCGAGAGCGGTTCCTGCAACGTTTCGCGAATTTCCTCAGAACGGATCGTCAATGTCTTGGGAAGGCCCGAACTTAAATCGCGGCCTTTGACGTCCATCGTCAGTTCCTGTTCCAGGGGAAAAGCCGAACCGATGCGAATCTTGATTTCTTCCGCAGTGCGTTCACCTATCATCATATTGTAGGCGCGTTTCATGTGCGCAGTGATCGTTTCATCAAATTCGTCCCCCCCAACCCTCAGGCTGCGGCTGAAGACGATGCCGGCAAGGGAGATAATTGCGATTTCGCAAGTCCCGCCGCCGATATCCACGATCATGTTGCCCGCCGGTTCATGTACCGGCAGGCCCACCCCGATGGCCGAAGCCATTGGTTGTTCAATCAAATACACTTCGCGCGCTCCGGCGTGAGTGGCGGAATCTTTAACGGCCCGTTTTTCAACTTCAGTAATGCCCGAAGGCACCGCCACGACAACGCGTGGCGCAATTAGTTTTCTGTGGTGAACTTTTTGGATAAAATGCCGCAGCATCGCCTCGGTGATTTCGAAGTCGGCGATCACGCCGTCTTTCATCGGGCGAATGGCGACAATATTGCCCGGGGTGCGTCCCAACATGCGTTTGGCTTCGTCACCCACGGCCAGCACATTGGTTGTGCCGGATTGAATAGCCACCACAGAAGGTTCGCGCAGGACGATTCCGCGGTCCCGCACGTAAACAAGGGAATTTGCCGTCCCCAAGTCTATTCCAATATCGTTGGAAAACAGGCTTTTTAATTGCGCAAACATGAATTTTGCCTAACAAGGTCGAATTAAATCCGTTGCAAGGCAAAACGTCAAGCTGTGAATAACTTTTTAAAATGCACCGGGTCCTTGACCATAAGGGGCCTGCAAAATCTCTGCTCCGTCATTTTGCCATTCTCATGCTGCTCCTCGCCCGGCAGGGACGGCGCTGTTGGCCAGTGGCGGGACCACCAAGTGGCGCTGCCACTGCTCTCCGCGCCGCAAATGCCGGCAACGACGAAATGGGCCCAATCGAACGAAGAGGGCACAAAGGCATTGTTTCAGCCGGGTATTTGAGCAGCGGTTCAGAGCTTCAGAGACGTACCCGCAAGGCGCGCGAGCCCGGAACCTCTGGCCGGGCGCCGCCAGTCGCAACTCCCTCAACGAATTTCGGATCGTCATGCACGCCGGTTCGGATTTGGAAATTTGCTCGGTGTGTCACCTCTCAATTTCCCACCGCCGCATCCTCAAGAAAGCAAAAATCACAGGCATCACTGAAAAATCAAACGAAACGTAGAAGCCGTTCTCAAGCAAATGTAAACTATCGTTTTCCGCTTAACAGCCTGTTAAAAAACTATGGATACCGCCGTTTCTTCAAAAATCCTGCGCCGACGATGCGCGACAAAGGAGAATATCCCCGTGAATCTTCAAGTTATTTTGACGGGCCGCCAGGCGCCGCGTGCGTGGTCCGTTCGCCGCTGTCGGCAAAAACCAACTTCAACCCTATTTGTAGCGGCGACTCGAGAGGTTGAGATAGTCAAAAAAACAACCGCGCGCGGGGGAAACGGAACGGTCTCACAAGTACCCGACCACCCCGAAGCAAATTCTTTATTTGCGAAAGTAAATTAATGGACTAACTTGGACTATGAGCACAAGGAGGCTTGGTTTGAGCATCGGTACAGTCATGCTGTGCATGGCTTGTTTCATCATACTAACCGGCTGCGTGGGATATGTGGGTCCCGACGGGGGCGGCGGGGTCGTTGTCACACCGCCGGCGCCGGATGTGGTCATTTTCGGAGGCGGCTACGACCGCGGACATGATGTGCATGCCTATAGCCATCGAGGATATGAAAGCCGCCATTGGCATTAAGACAACAGAAAAGAAATTATGAAACACCCAAACTCTCTCAACCGTTTTCTCTGCTGTTCAACGGTTGCACTTCTGGCAAATCTTTTCCCACCGAAGTCTGGCGCGCAAGTAGTCGCCGGGGCGCCCGCGCCGGGCCAGCAAACCTTTGCCTCTCCCGACGACGCCGTCTCGGCCCTCCGCACGGCCGTTGAATCCTACAACCAGGACGCCCTGGACAAAATTTTCGGTCCCGAAATCCAATCGCTTCGGACGGGCGACAAGGTGCAGGATGAAAAAAATGCCCGCCACTTTGCCACGGCCATGGCGGAGAGCTGCCAACTCGATAGAGAAAGCGGCAACGAAATCTTTATTGAGGTCGGCACAAACAATTGGCCAATGCCCGTGCCGCTGGTGCAAGCGAATGGGCAATGGTTTTTTGACACGCCGGCTGGCAAGGAGGAGGCGATTGACCGGCACGTTGGGAAAGACGAACTGGCCGCGATCGGTGTATTGCGCGCTTACGTGAGTGCGCAGCAACAATTCGCCGCGATGAATGGGGGCGTCTATGCGGAGAAATTCAATAGTTCGGAGGGCAAGCATGATGGTCTCTACTGGCCATCCATGGAAAACGAACCGCACTCGATGATCGGGCGTTTGGTCGCTGAGGCTGAAGCGGAAGGCTACAGCGGCGGCAAAGGTCCGCAACCGTTTCACGGTTATTATTTCAAAATTTTGACCCGCCAGGGTACCGCCGCGCCTGGTGGAAAAATGAATTATATGAGCGATGGCGGTTTAAAAAATGGCTTCGCGCTTGTGGCGTGGCCCCAAAGCTGGAATCAATCGGGCGTCATGACGTTTATCGTCAATCAGGACGGCACAGTTTATCAAAGAGACCTTGGCGAAAAAACTTCGCGAATGGCTTCCAGGATTAAGGAGTATAACCCGGACAGCGACTGGAAACTGGTTCAGGACGAGGGAATCCGGGATATTATACTCGAAAGATAGTCCGCTGTGGCCGGGCAGGAAACTTTGTGGGCCAGAGCCATGCGCCCGTGATCCGTGCGGCCGCGTGCTTGACGTGCCATGAAATTCGCGCGACGTGTCACCTCGATCTTCTCTCCATGAACCGGGGTGGTAGGGATGGCGCGTTGCGCCTTCCAGCGCCGCGTTCAGCGGCAATTAGTGTGTTCGGATGCAGTACCGCGTATGTTCCGCCCGCTTTACGGGCGGTGACGGCGCAGCGCGCCGTCCCTACCATCCAAACGGCGGCTTTACACGACTTATTTTTTTCTCTAAATAAGTGGCGATGAAATCTTCTTTGGGCGTATCGAACGGTTTTTCCCGTCGTGACTTTATCAAATCCTGTTCCATCGGAACAGCCGCGCTGGCATCCGGCTCAGTGCTCGGATTTTTTGGCGGAGCCAGGGCGCGCGCCGCTTCCACGGCTGGGGCGGCCCGTTATTCGTTTTCTCTCGACCAAAACTGGCTCTTCGGCGGACGCTGGAACGGCGATACGAACTTTCTTCAGCCCGGCTATGATGAATCGGCCTTTGAAAAGGTCACCCTGCCCCACACCGTCGCCAAACTGTCATGGGAGGGCTGGGTGCCGGATGACTGGGCCGGGGTGTGGGTTTATCGCCGCCACTTCGCCGCGCGCGATGAATTTAAAAACCGCCGCGTGTTTCTGGATTTCGATGGCGTGATGAGCTGCGCCGTGCCCGTGTTTAACGGCCGTGCGTTGCCAGAACATATGGGCGGGTATTTGCCATTTAATTATGAAATTACGGACTTCCTTGGCAAAAAAAACGTCCTGGGCGTGGCCATAGACTCCCGCTGGCTGAGCGTGCCGCCGGACGGCTACGAAAAGGGACCAAACCAAATTGATTTCCTCGAACCGGGCGGGATCGTCCGGTCCGTGCGGCTCCGCGCCGTGCCGCAAATCTTTATCGCCGACGTTTTCGCCAAACCGGTCAAGGTTCTGGACGCGGATCGGCGTGTCGAAGTGGCCTGTACCATCGATGCCGCCATTGTTCCGCATAAATCGTTGCGACTTCAGGTGGATATGATGGACGGTGATCGCAGGGTAGCCACAGATTCCAAGGCACTCGATATTCCGCAGACCGGACCAGTTCAGGCAACCGTCACGCTTTCCGACCTGGGTGACGTGAAGCTATGGGACATGGATACACCGCAGCTTTATGACGTTGTGGCCACGCTTTATCTGGATGACCAGCCTTTGCACGATTACCGCGTGCGAATCGGGTTGCGCGAGGCGCGTTTTGAGCTGGATGGATTTTTCCTGAATGGCCGCCGAGTTCAATTGTTCGGCCTTTGCCGGCAGGAATTGCTTCCTTACACGGGTTTTGCCATGCCGCCGCGTGTGATGCGACGCGACGCGGAAATTCTCAAGCGCGAATTTAACTGCAACGCCGTCCGTTGCTCGCATTATCCGCAGTCGCCGGCGTTTTTGGATGCGTGCGATGAGCTTGGCCTCATGGTCTGGGAAGAACTGCCCGGCTGGCATTATATCGGAAACCAAGCCTGGCAGGATTTGGCCGTGCGCGACGTGCAGGACATGGTGCGGCGCGACCGAAACCGCCCCTCAGTAATTATCTGGGGCGTTCGCATCAATGAATCGGACAATGATCCGGAATATTACAAGCGCACGACCGCCGCGGCAAAGGAACTGGACCCGACGCGCCCGGCTTCCGGCGCAATGGACCGATATAGCTTGAAAGGCTGGTCCGAAGACGTCTTTGCCTTCAACGATTATCATCAAGACGAAAAAACCGCCAATCTGGAGTTGAAGGAACCTCTACCGGGTGTGCCCTTTTTGCTGACCGAAACTGTCGGCCAGCTTGTCGGGATTGGACCCAGTATCGCGCATAAATACAGGCGCGCCGGCGACGTGACCCTGCAGCAAAAACAGGCGGTCTACCATGCCCAGGCCCATGAACAGGCGGCGGCCAATCCGCGCTTTTCCGGGGTCATCGCCTGGTGCGCCTTCGATTATCCCAGCGGCGAGAATCCCTACAACCAAATCAAGTGCCCGGGCGTAGCCGATATTTTCAGGATTCCAAAACTGGGCGCGACTTTTTATCAATCGCAGGTCAGCCCGGATGTGCGTCCGGTGATAGAGCCGAATTTTTATTGGGATTTCGGATGGCAAACACCAAACGGCCCCGGCAAAAACGTCGCCATCTTTTCAAATTGCGATCGCCTCGACATTTTTGTGGGCGGAAAAAAATTCGCATCGGTCACGCCGGACCGCGCGAATTTCCCGCATTTGAAATACCCGCCGTTCTTTTGCGATTTGGAGGTTGCCATTCCCAACCCAGGCGGCTCCGGAAAAAAGAAGACTCCTCCGCCTGACCTTCGCATTGACGGTTACGTGGGTGATAACGTGGCCCTTTCACGGCACTTCTCCGGCGACCTGACCAAAGACAAGTTCACATTGATTGCCGACGACACCACGCTAATTGCCGACGGCGCGGATGCCACACGTGTGGTTTTCCGGGTGCTGGACCAGTTCGGCGCGCCGCGTCCTTTTAACAATGGCGGAGTCGTCTTCCAACTCTACGGCCCCGGCGTCATCGTCGGCGACAATCCGTTCACTTTATTGGATGACAGCGGAGGCGTAGGCGCGATTTGGGTAAAAAGCCTGCCGAACCAAACAGGCCAAATCGCCGTACAAGCCACGTATTCGACCTGGAACGGCGATGCACAAACAACGGCCGAAGCAAGAGTGGCAATTGACGTGCTGCCGAGCGTGGAAACACAAGTTGCGTGAGTTCTGCAGAACCTCGCTTGCGTTATGGAGTGCGGCGGCAAGCAGAGCGCGACGCCGCTTTGGACGAGCGCTGGTCTTACAACAGCAGTTCACGCTTTCGGAGACTCTCGACATTCGAAAGCGGTGTCATCCCGACGCGTCGGGACACTCCAGGACGCTTCGCGCTTTTCAACAATCTATTCCACACAAGCACGCCGTTACGGCAACTCCGGCGAACGCGAGCCTGGGACAGGCTTTGGGACGTAGGGAAAGTCGTAATAATCGGAATGAGTGCCGTTGCCCGTCGCGTCAATCAGCGTGGCTGTGACGAAGACCACAAGGACTTTATCTCCTTGTTTCTTCCTGGCCTTGCGAATGTGCTGTGCGACCCGTTCCTGCGCCTTTTGGTCCGTCTGGCGACCCAATAATTCCTGTTCCGGAGCGGGAAAAAGTACCACGGTCTGGCCATCGTATATGCTTACTTTTGCAGATGCCCGGCTGATCTGAACGGCGGGCAATGCAGTTGGCAGGTCCACCCAAAAGCCGTCAAAGTTTGTTTCAACATGAGAACGGAATCCTTTGGCGTCGGCGTAACCAAAGAATTCTACGTGAGTCGCCGTAACGGATAAATTGAGAGTATAGCCGTCTGACAAAGCCAGCGGAGCGACGTCCACAATCGGGCCGGTTTCAATAGAGTCAACCTGCGGATCTAACTTGAGAACAGGATTCGTGGACAGCGCGCCGAACGTATAGTTTGTAATGACAGGCTGGATGACGGTGGCACGAATGATGGCCTGGCGACCGCTGATGCTCGTCGCTTCGGGTTCGGCCAATTCTAATTCCCCCTTTTGTGATTCCAGAAGCTGCAAAACTTTTTTGCTTTCTGTGGCCGTCAAGATGCCCATTCCATTCGTCATGCCCGGCGGCAGGGATTTTGCAGCGGCGCTGGAAAAGAATTTTTGCGGCACTTCGATGAACCGGGCTTTGATATGAATCATCGGCGGATCAGCGGACAAAACCTGAATTGCCTTTTCAATGATGTCCACGTCCTGCGGAGTGGCATAGATGAAAAGAACTCCGAGGCGGTCATTGTAAAACATGGTTTTGGGCGGAACGATTTCCACTCCCAGTTTCGAGAAAAACTGTTCGGCCATTTTGCCGATGTCTTGCGGATCATTAGATGGGCCGTTGGAAGGACCGCTCTTCGGCTCTGAAGCAGCGCCGGGACCAATTTCGTAATGACCGCTTCTCAGTTTCGAAATAAATGCGGGATCCATTTTGAATGTCCGCATTAAAAATTGCGGCGCATCGGCGCCTTTGGCCGAAAAGACAATCCCGTAATCCTCAACCGAATATTTGATTGGCTGATCGGAGTTCAAACAGATCGCATTCAATACATCTTTGAGGCTAACGTTACTCAAATTCAGCTTAATATTAATCCGGCGCGGGTCCGCCGGCGGAGGCCCGGTCGCCGGGATTAGTTTTACAGTCAGGCCCGTGTTCGGGTCTATTTGTCCCGGGACGGACCAATCTGGTCCAACACGCGGATTGAACAGGAAGTTAAGATCTTTTTCATCCGGGGCCAATTCACCTGATCGTTCCCACAAATCGACAAGGACCTCGCTCAGTGGTTTGTCTTCAGTGAAAACATCAAAGTGAATCTGATTGAGCTTGCGGTAAAGTGCCTTGCGACCGGCGCCGAAAACCACGTTTGTACGACCAGAGGCAGTTGTTTCTCTAGTCACAGTTATATTCGCCGGCGCGCCGTACGCAGTGATGGAAGGAGAAGTTTCAGGATTGGACGATCCAGTACTCGAGGCTATTTCCGGTCCCTGCCCCATCGGCAATGCGACCGCGCTGAACGCGAAAATGCCACACAAAGACAGAAACGTAAGACCCATCCTTCGTGACGGCTGAAAATCCACCAACCGTTCCACGCGCTGGCGCAGGGCACTTCGCGATTCCAAAATGCCGATCAGACCCAGGCTTGCCATTGGACGCCGAAACGCAAATTTCGCCACTTCCAGCAAGGTTGGTGCATAGGCGTCCGCGCCGTCGCGCAAAGCGAGCATGACGGCGTCGTCCACGGCTTCCTCGCGCACACGGCGAATTCGAGAGTTGGCGACCCACAACAGCGGATGCCACCAATACGCAATTTGCAGCAGCGTTTGCGCGAAATTCACCCAAACATCGCCGCGCCGCAAATGCATCGCCTCGTGGAGCAGCACCGCGCGCAGTTGATGGCCCGTTAGCTGGTTTGCAAGCGTCCGGGGCAGCAAAATGACCGGACGAATCAATCCGTAAACCGCTGGAGAATGCCGGCCGTCAATCAGCTTAAGTCGCAAATGCCGGCGCAGTCCGGCCAGTTGCCGCGCCTCTTCCAGAACGGCGCGCAAATCAGCGGGCGCGGTTGCCGCGCGGCGGACTTTCACGGCGACGCCCAACCAGCGGAACGCCAACCATGAAAATAATCCCGCTCCCATTGCCGCCACCGCAAGAAAAGCCCATGTGTCGCCGCCTAATTTTGGGGATGGTATAACCACTGGAACTGTTGCCGGCGGCAATCCTTCAGGCACGCTGTCACCGAAAGTGACGGTATAATTTTGGATCGCAGGAGCGGGCTCACCGACCGGATGCGGTCGGCATAACCACCACGTCGCACCCGTTGGCAGAGCCAGCGCGGGCGGCAAAAGCAATTTCACCAGCACGACCATCCAGAGCGCGTAGCGGACGGACGAACGAATGCGCCGCGCGAACATTAAATCAAATGCGAAGAGAATCGCGATGAGCAGGCTCGATTGCCACAGCATCGGCCAGGCAAAAGCGGAAAAACTTCCGCCCCAACGATTCAAAATCTCGATGCAATCGTTCATAGGTTTTTCTCGGAGTTCTCGCGGCTATGCTCCCTCGTCACCACTCGGCATGGCGCGCAGCTTACGCTGCGTGCCTGGCGGACCGGCAGGTCCGCCCTACCACAGCGCGGGTATCGCGATTTATTTGTCATAGCACTATTTTTTGCCTTTGCGCTTGCCCTTCCCGGCCTGAACGAGGGCTTCGATTTCCTTGAGTTCATTTTCATCCAGATCGTCGCTCTCCAAAAGGCATTGCACGAGTGGCGCAAACGCGCCGTTAAAGGCGTGTTTGAGCGTGTACAACAATTCGCCGCGCTGGGCCTGGCGGCGGGTGATGGCCGAATTATAAATGGTGACCTTGCCCTCTTTTTTGGCCGTAAGAATCCCTTTGGCCGCCATGCGGTCCATGATCGTGCGCACGGTGGAATATGTCCAACCGGTGGAATTGGCCAATATCTCGCGGACGGCGGGAGCGGTGCAGGGTTCAATTTCCCAAATGACTTTCATGACGGGCCACTCGGCGCCGGTCAATTCAACGCGGTTCTTAGGCATGTAGATCATCATCTCTACAAGCGTAGAGAACGTCAAGGTGAAAATTTACAAATGTAGAGGAATGAGGTGACGGTAGGGACGCCGCGCTGCGGCGTCGCCGCGCGTAAAGCGCGCGGAACGAACGTGGTACAATGGCCAACAACGCTCCTTGCGCCGCTACACACGGCGCGGACAGCGCCGCGCGCCGTCCCTACCTAATTTCCCAAAGTCGTCCTGCAATCAGAGCAAACGCGCCCAGCGCCAGCGCGGTCATGGCCAGAATGAAGAGTCGCGTCTCCCACGAGATGGCGCCCAGGACGCCCGCTTCGAGCCTGATGTCGAGGTCCGCCCATGTATTCACCACCACTGAACGCTTGAATGTGAGCAATCGGCCCTGCTCGGGAATGCTGGCGCGGATCACGGCCGGGTTCGCCGCCGCCGCTTCCTGCTGTTGGATGAGCCGCCTGGCCAACTCCATAAACGCGGCGTTTTCGTCCGCGCTGTTATTGTCAATCACGCGTTGCGCGTCCTGCTGCGTGTAATTGGCGTCCCGGCTGTTTCGCAGCTGTTTCAATTCGTCGCCGACGGCGCCGTTCGCGCCGGCCACGGCAGCCTGGCGCGCGTTCAATCCCATCAACGCCTGTTGCAGTTTCAGATTGTTGAGTTCCACGCGCGCGTCTTCGTTGAACGCCTCGTCATGCGTGGACAGCCCGTAGGCGGACTCGAACGCGCGCCGCGCCTGTTGCGGATCGCCGTTTTGCAACGCGGAATTTCCCAGCGCCAACATCTGCTCGGCTTCGCGTTGTTCTCGCCTGGTCCCAATTGGTCTCGTTCTGCAAATAACCTTGCAGGTCGAACGCCTCGCCGTTGTCCACGATTTGCTCCTGCTGCAATTGAAGCGTGCCGCTCCATTTCTTCACCTGCCATTTCTCGTTCAGATAAACCTGCCAGGTGATGTTTTCCAGCGGCAGATCAAATTTCGGCGCGAGCAGGCTCAAGTCCAGCGCGCGGCCATCCGGCCCGCCAACGTTGCCGCTGAAATAAATTTCCACCGGCACCGGCTGGTCAGCCGCGTGATGATTGTTCGAGCGGAATCAAAATCTCGTCGCCTTCGCGCCACGGCCAGACGCCGTTCTGGTCCACAAATGCAAACCAGAAATGCGCGTCCGGCGGCAGCGTCAGGTGCAGCAGCCGCTTGTCGCCGGGCAAAATTTCCAGCCGCGCCTGTGTGAGCATCACGCCGGCGTCGGAAATCACGGACGTAAATGTGACGTTGTTGACGCGCGCGGGCAGCAGTTTCGCGGCTTCGTGGCGTTCCAATTTCAGCGGCAGTTCAAAATCGGGCTCGACGAGGCGATAAGCGAAATTTGCCGCCGCGGCGGGCAAATCCTTTTGCAAAGCGCGCGGGATGGCCTGCCATTCGGCCGGTTGGAGCGAGGCGGGCAGATTGTCCACGCTCAACTCCAAACGTCCGGCCGATTCCACGGTTACAAAACCGCGCTGCAGATTCCACGTCCGCCGCCAGCACGCCGCGCAAAACCGTTTCGGTTGATTGCGCGGCCAAGAGGCACCTGATAACTCGCCTGCAACAGATATTGGCCGATGACGCGGCGGTTCAATTTGATGTCCCACGCCTGCAAACCGTTCGTCACCACGTTGTCCGCCGCCTGAAAATCCGAAATCTGGTCGCCCTGGAACGTCACGCCTTCGGCGTTTGTGGGGATGAAAACGCGGAAACGCTTTCAGGCCGGCGTTCTCGATTTGATACTGCAAATTCGCGACGACCTTCGACCTGCGCCTCGCCGATCGTCGCGTGCTGCAGGCTGGTCACCTGCACCCACGGATCCACCTGCTCGATGTTCAGCGCCAAATTCCACGGCGCTTCCAAAAGATTGAACGCCAGCACGCCCTCTGCTGGACGATCCCGGCTTTTTGCGGGTCGAGCTGCATCACATTGGTCGACGCGGCCGCTTCCAGCCGCATTCCCTGTTCGGGCACGACGAGCAACGTGCCGCTCTGCTTGTCGGCTTCGACGAAAGTAACTTGCGGCACCGTCCAGGCGTTTGCCGCCTTCACGCCCGGGCCGGAAAGGCTGAGAATGAACTGCTGCTCGCCATCGGTCTTGCCGGTGAGATTCAGGGTGATGACGTGCCCGGCGTCCGTCTTCAATTCGGTCCACTGGCTCAATGCCGCGCCGCTAATGGATTCCACGTCAAAACCCGGTGGCATGACGAAGCTCAACTTGAAAATTCCCGCGCGCTTTATCGTGACCTCCGCGGTGGACGCCAGCACCGTGCGGTCTTCGCCAAGCGACAGCGTATCCTGGGTCACCACGCGCACGTCCGGCTCGACCGCCGACGCCTTGAGGAGCGCCGTCGCCTGGGTGTCTGAGTAGTGGAACGCGCGGCGTATGGTGAGTCCGGGAAATTGCGCCGACAATGGCTGCAACGTGTTCGCGGGAAAATCATCGAGGTTGATGGCCGGACAATTCTCCACGGCTACGTCGTCCAGTTGAACATCATTGCCGGTGGCGACGCCCAACGAACCGCTCTGTTCCTGCCGCGCCCTCAACTGAAATCAGGCCAACGGATTGCTGAAATGGCAATGTCCCGGTTGCCACCTGCGAGAAAATGAACAAACTAAATGGCCGGGACATCGGCGGACTCAGAGTCACCCGCAATTTCCGCGCGTCAGGATCAAAGCGCCAAAGCGAAACGATGGATGGCTGATTAGCCGGTTGAGAATCCGAGCCCGGAATGGACGTCAGTAATGGTCGCACCCACCGGCACATCAAAGACTAATTCCTGCAGTTCACCCTGGGCCGGGCGGATGGAAACCTGATGGACGCCTTCGACGACTCCGGCGGACGGAATATATAGTTGCGCAAAATCCGCGTAAAACACCGGCTTTTTCGTCCCGCACGTCGCGACTGCGCGGCCGCCAGCCCACCGTCGCAGCGCCGGGCGTCAACACGAGCGTCGCCACGGTGTTGCTGCCGGACATGGAACGTTGCACGGAAACCGCCTGCGGCGAGAAAACGTCCACGTTCATGTTGGCCAGGGTCAGGATCGCACGGTTGACAAGGCCGCTTGGCACGGGCAATGCCAAACCGCTGTCCGCGCCGGAATTGTCTTTAGCAATCTGAAGCTGATATTGCACCTGAATGTCGAAATCGCCGCTCGATTCAGCGACCAATTGCTGCGCATTGCGAGAGCCTTGCGGCGCGGGTTCAAGCGAAACCGAGCCTGGATAATTGACGCCCGTCAGCACGGCCGGCTGAAACAACAACGGCAGCACCTCGCCTTTTTGCGCCCGCCAATGAATGGTTGCCGTCGCCGTCGCGGTGTCATTGGCGATGTTGATTTGTTGTGTGACGGACTCGGGCAACGCGGTTGCCGCGCGGAGATTCATTGCGCCACCAAGCAGGCAAAGGCCAACCAAAAGCGCGGCCGCAGGTGGCACGGCGGCGGATGGCGGCAGGAAATCAGCTTTCGGTTTCGCCGGCACGCGCAGAAGCCGTTTCACAGAAGGAATCAAAATGTGCACCAGTAAAAATGCGGCGATGATCGCGCTAAATAGCGGCGCGCCATTTGGCAATCGGAGCGCGGCCCACGCGAGAAATGTCCAGCCAAGAACCTGAGGCAGGGGGGTTTTGCTCCGCACCCGCCCATAAATCCAACATGCGATCGCGAGTATCGCCAACACGACGGAGCCGCTGTAGCCGAACGTCCAGGCGTTTTCCGGCCTGTTTGCAACGAGAACTGTCAACGCGCTGCCGCCCTGCTGCACCGGGGCGAGGAACGTCAGGTCGCTTGCGGCTCCATTGGCCATGGGTTCAAACCCGGACACGAGGTTTACGAACGATATCGTGGCAATTACAATGGCCGCGACTCCGGCTACGACGCCAACTAAATGGCGAGGCGTGAACCTGTACACGTCGTTTCCTGCCGCCCAGCGCCAGACAACGATCGTCAACCCGAGGAATAGCACCGCCAGGCAAACGTCCATGAGCATATCGCCAAAACGGCCCTGACGAAATGCCTTTGCGATTTGCGCGAAGCCCGAATTGTCCATCGTCCGATTGGCGGGCGTGAGTGTACCGCTTTCACAATCAAGCCTCTGGCCCTGGTCTGGCTCAATTTGCCATTTAGCGAGCATCACCGGAACCGCCACGATCGGCGCGGCGAGATTCACACGCAACGGCACCGATGAAGTCGCCGCCACTTGCAAATCCAGCGCCAGCACCGCGTCCGGGTCCGTGTGCTGCGGCAGCGGTATGAGAATTGAATTTTGGTCCGTTACCGGCACTGCCGGCTTGTCGTTGACGGTGACCGACCATAGCTCCGTTCCCGCCGGCAGCGTCACTCTGAAATTCGGGTTTCCTCGGCTCTTCACAAAATAGCGCGCGTCGGTAACCGCCTGGCCTTCTTTGGAAATATGGGTTACGAGCGCGGCGCGATCCACGACCTGCGCCAGCGAATCGCCCTGGGCGAGCGGGACTTAATTCCAGCTCCAAATTGAACGGCTGCGATGAGTAACTGTAGGCCTTGAGTACGGGTTGGTCAAAGAACAGGCGGTACTCGGGCGGCACTTCGCCCGGTTCCAGTTCGGTAAGGTCGGGCGAAACATCCACAGGCTTCACTTGAAATGGATACGCGCTGGTGATGATAGTGTGGCCGGACTCCGATTGGGCATCGCTCGCGCGCGCGCCAGTAAACGCCAGCGTTTCGCCCTGCTGCTGAAACGGCTGCTCATAAGTCGCCAGCAGTGTGTAAGCGCCTGACACGGGCGTGAGCAATTGCACGGTGTAACCGTTTGCCGTCTTTTCCCAACTCCGAATGCCATCGCCGGTAAATTCGACGTTGAGATAATCGGCTGGCAATCCCACATGAAATTCCGACACCGGCGCGCCGCTAACGACGTAATTGATCACGCTACTGCCATAGGCGATGCCCTGGCCAATGGAAAAAAGATGAAACACGTCCGCCTGCACCGTTTGCGGCAGGCGCTCAACATGCATTGTTGCCCGCCAATCCGGGTCGCTCAAACGAAACGCCGTCTGGATGCCCGGAAGCTGGTTCGGAAAAAACGCCGGAGCGATTTCCGTCAATGACCGCGTGCTTTCCGGCGTGACGCGGAATCCGTTATCCGCGGAAACGCCGACAAATCCGCGCACGGATTTTGCCTTCACCACTTGAATGCGCGGCAGGATCCAATTCGTTTCGCCCAAAGGCTGATTGCGTTCGAGCTCAAGGTGAATCACTTGCCGGCCGGAAACCGGCTCGCCATACACCAGCCGCAATTGCGAACCGCCCGAATCGGCCCCGTTCTCTGTGAAATAATCGCTCAAGCCCGATGCGTTGAGTTCGGCGACTGCGTAGTCTTTCGGGACCTCGAGCCGCAATTCGCGCAGTGGCGCGTCTCGAATATCCAATTCGATATCCGCGTCCACCGACAATTCATTTTGGCCCAGGTTATAGGCCAGTACTTCCGACACGCCCACCTCCGGCACAATTTGGTCGGTATTGATGCGCAACGTGAAATCGGCGCTGGAAAATCGATAAGCGAAAAACTGGCTGCCGGTCGGAGTGAACGCGGATGAGTCCACCGCGGGAAATTGGTCGGGCGAAATTTGTGAAAGACCACTCGCCTGCGTGACTTCGAGTCGGACCGCGCCGTCGTTCTCGATGCGGAATGTGCCGGCAAACCGCGTCGCGCCATCGGGCTGCAACCGGACGGCCTCCACGGTCTGTGGAAACGCGCCAATGGACGTCTGCATTTGCACCAGGATTGCGAATGTGTCGCGCTGTGGCTGATTGAATTGCACAGCCACATCGCGATCGCCGTTTGCGTCGGGCGCGGAATTCGTCCACAACAACACGCTGTTGCCCTGCACGCTCGTTACATCGCCCGCGCCATGCAGTCGCAGGACGAGCCGATTCATTTCGCCCTGCATAATTTTGCCATTGAGCAACGCGGTCTGGCGCATGAGGCCGGGGCCAATACTGATTTGCGAAATCATGTCCGCCGTATAAAACAATTTTCCCTCCTG
Source organism: uncultured Verrucomicrobiae bacterium (assembly GCA_963845665.1). Taxonomy (GTDB): domain Bacteria; phylum Verrucomicrobiota; class Verrucomicrobiia; order Limisphaerales; family UBA11358; genus UBA11358. Next base: position 1,856,487 of record CAWJTA010000002.1, on the reverse strand, counting down.
TTCAGGCCGCGCCGTCCGCCAGGCGAAATTGAAAGAGCCGTCCACCGGCAAATAGCTGATAAAATTCGTCCCTGCCCTTCGCGGGCGCGCGGCATTGTCGAATTGAAATTCCGTATCCGCCGCCAACCCCTGCAGCACAACCGGCTGCACGACTCCCGGCGCGACGCGGAAATTTACCGCGCTCCAGTCATTGCTCAGCGCGACGGCAGCGTTGAAATGCAATTCAATCGGAAACGTGCCAGGCCGGTCGAACGTGGCAACGAAATGATCTTTATAAACTTTAATGTCCCATTTCCGTCGTGGATCGAGCCCGGTGAGCGCGACCGGACCGGAAAGCAATTCCAGTGAACCGCCGTTGTTGTCCTCCACGATGGCATTGGCCGTGAGGGTGAAGGTGGCGATGCCGCCGCTGAGGTCGCCGCTCAATTTGAAATCGGTCAGCGTGGCGCCACCGGCCGAGGTGACACGGGGAGGCGGTGACGTCACGGTACTGCACGACGACACTAGGAATCCCAAAACGCAAAACACAAAGGCGATATATTTTGTTTTCATAATACAATTTTTTGTTGGCGAACCGTACCGCAGATTTCTAAGTCTGCTGTATCGCAGGTTTCCAAACCTGCAGTCCGTTAGTAGTCGTGCGACTTGCCGATTTGGAAATCGGCGATACAGCAGGTTTGGAAACCTGCGCTACATATTCACTTCCCCGACGCACTTTTTGCTTCCCGGATCATCCATTCCAACTGCTTCGGGCGCTCGTCAGTACCGTAAAGCTGCGGCACACCGCTCAAATAATTCAGCAGTTCATCCGGGGTTACGCCCTGCGCGAATGGGCTGTCGGCCATCCATTCGGAAATCTCCGCTGCGGTCACGGCCAAACGCATCGCGGGACTGGATTGGGCCAACTCTGGCGCCCCACCGGTATAATCGACGAGCCAACTGCGCTCCTGCACGTCCTGCGTGCCCGGCACGCGATACCGGACGCGCACCGTCGCGATCGGGCCTTCGCCGTTCGGATTCGTTTCAACGACGTAAAGCGCATTGCCAGCTTCGCGCGCCGCGATGGCGCCGGCTGCAACCGTGTTGTCGCGGAATTGTTCTTTCGTGAGTTGATGCTTCGCGTAGCCGATTTGCCGCCAGGCCGTCGCGCGACTTGGATTGAATTCCACCTGCACCTTGACGTCCTCCGCAGCCACTTGCAGCGCGCCGGCCAGCTTCGCGGCGAATTCCGTCGCGGCCTCGTCCGGGGAATTGATAAACGCGTAGCGCCCGTCGCCGTTGCTGGAAAGCTGTTCCAGCAAATCATCATTGTAATCGTCCCAGCCGATGCCGAAGCAATCCAGCGCGATGCCCTGCCGGCGTTCCGCGTCAACTTTTTGCGTCAGCGCCTGCGGATCAACGTTGCCGAGATTCGCCGCGCCGTCCGTCAACATCACCACGCGATTCATACCGCTCGCGATGAAATGGCGCAGCGCGGTCTCGTAGGCGAGTCGCATGGCTTCTTCGAGGTTCGTGCCACCTTCCGGCGTGATGCTGCCGACCTTGTCCAAAGTCGCAGCCGCCTGGTTTCCGGGTATGCCATCCGCCCAAAGTCGGGCCGTGCGCGCAAAGGTGACGACGCTAACCACGTCCTGCGGCTGTAATTGTGCCGACAGGACGCGCAACGCTTCGCGGATGATCGCAACGCGATCGGAGCGCTCCATCGAACCGGAAGTGTCGAGCAGCAAAACGAGATTCAACGCACGGCCATCCTGCCGTCCTGACGCCGCCGCCTTAACAGAAAAGCGCAGCACATCGCGCTCCTGCGCGAACGGATCGGCCGCCCGCTCGGACACGAACGCCAGCGGCTCACCCTGCAACGGCTCCGGGTCGTGATAATCGAAAGCGTTGATGAATTCCTCGCTGCGGATCGACGCCGGTTCCGGCATTCGGCCCATTTGCAGGCTCGCCATGGCGAGCTTGAACGACACGTCGCTGACGTTCATCGAGAACGTAGAGAACGCATTGTCACTCGTTTGGAATTCGGGCTGCGGAATTGGGGCGTTGGCCGGAGGAGGAGTTAAAGGTCTATCAGCATTTCCCGCGGAAATTGGCGTTTCCACTGGCTGCAACTTCGCCTGCATTTGACGAATATCTTTTTCTTCTCCAGCGTACTGCTGTTTTAAACGCTCGATTCCAACGACCATTCCGTTGCTATGTGTCTCCAGGCGATATTGCCTATACGCTTCCGCCACGGCGTTGGCGATATTGGCCGCTTCGTCGGGCTTGTCACTCTTCACTCCGATGTCGATCAGCTTGGTGTTTCTGTCCGATTCCAAATCCAGCCGCGACCTTAGCTGGGCGATAGTGTCTTTCCGCGAAAGTTTTTCGTCGTTATTGGGCTTCGTCCATGCCTGGTCCAGCTTTAGTGAATCAACAACCTTTCCCAGGACTGCATCCGACTGGATCGATTTAACCTCCGTCTCCATAAAATATGGGTCATAGGGGGCATATTCCGCATGTGTACCGGAGGAGGAGATATCAGGCTGAATCTCGATGCTGGCTTTGCTTTCAAACGTTCCGGTCAGGCGCTGCCAGAGGTTCTGACTTTGACCCTGCTGAGCCGGGTTCACGATCGTCACCAAATCTAACCTGGGCATGGCGGCATCCGCTTCATCGGCCTCTATTTTCTCGGCCAATACCTTGTGCAAATCCTCCTCATTCTGAAGCTTGGCCTTGGCAATCCAATATGGCTGGCCGCTCTTCAATTCGTCCTGGTTTTCTTCTTCAATTTCGTTGAGTTGATTGGTAAATCCAGCTATCTGAGTTTCCGCGGCGATGAGCTGTGCTTGATATCCATACATAATGCCGTCCACACGATCCTTAATTTCCTGTTTCTCGGTATTAATCAATCCGAGCGTGGACACACTAACAGGACTTGCGGGGCTGAGGTTGGTTTCCGTGACGTACCTTTGTTCATTTTCGAGCAATTTGTCCCGCAAACCGGAAAGCACGGTGTCCGGATTAACGGTCACGAGCACGTCAGCCAATTCCGTTGGATTCGTATTTTGAATTGTTTGGAATTCGTAGAGCTCCTTTTCCAACTTGATCGTAAGCGCTTTCTGTTCGACCAGCTTCTCATTCAACATTTGAACCTGCTCAGCACTGAGGGTTGGCGTGGAAGCAGGAGCACCGGGATCCGTGTCACGGATATGGTCCCTCGTACGCAATTGGTCAACTTCGCCTTGCATTGACTGGATTTCGGCTCCCTCCTCCGCATATTGGTACTTCAGTTTATCAAGATTCGACGGTTGTTGCGCGAGCTGCGGCGGCCCCACGCGGGCGGCGTCTGTAACTTCCTCATTCACGACTCCGGACTGTGGAATGACCGAAGTCGGTATCTCGGGCGGCAAGACAACGTTGGACTCGTGAATCGTTGTCGGGATCTGACTTTCGCGCGGCAACTGTGGCGGGCCAAGAGTTGGAGCTGGCGCGGCAGAGTCACTGACGGTTTGCGCGTTCAATTCTGCGCGCGTCGTCGGGGCTGATTGATTTCTATCCGCATCACGAAGACCGAAATCGTTAATGGATCCGAAATAGCGACCTTGGGGTTCGTTGATCGCGACGTAGTTGGTTACCGATATCGGTTTTTCCCAAGCCCTGTTCACATCCACAACCCTTTTATTGTCTGAAAGCGAATTATTTCGGGTCTGCAATTGCCCGTTAGCATTAGCCGACCACGACGAAGCGAGTTGATCGTTTATGACCGAGGATGCGCCTTTTCCGCCAAGGCCACCTATGCCACCACCGGCGGAGATCCCCGGCGTCTTTTCTCCTCCCAGATCCGCCACATTGTAGGTTCCCCCTGCAGAATTTGGCGGAACCTGCTCTGGCAATTGAGTCGGCGCGGGCGATTCTGGCAGCGATGAAGGCACATCGACAGGCAGCCTGTATTGCAGCCTGTTTACGAATGGTGACGCAGTGCTTGCCCCCGGTTGCGATGATGGTGTAAAGGCGAAACTTGTCTCAGCGTTTGGTGCCGGCTGCGGCCTGTGCGGTGACCCCGCGGATCCGGAGACCGGGCCCGTTTGAAACGTAAATCCATTTGCAAACTCCTGCTTGGCTCCAGTATTGGCGTTGATGTGACCAACGACGCTCTGCGAATAAACGGTGCCGGCATTCTCTACTGACTCCGCTTGGGATGATTCTGTGTTTGGCAATACAATCGGAGTGGAGGTTGGCGTAACCGCCGGTTCCTTCCGATTCGATGCACCATCACGAGGTTTCCCATTCTCCAATACCCGCTTACTCGTTGCGCTGGCAATCTGCGACAGGTTGTCAAAGCTGAGGACGTGCTGATGGGCGCTTAGCGAGCCCTCGACCTCTTGTTCTCTCTTTTTTGACGCGCTGAGGACCGGCAACAGCATCGACGCAAGCAGGGCAATGAAAGTGAATACGGCCAATGCCGAAATGAGCGGAGAGACCTTAATAGGCCGCAGCCAGGACAACTTCTGTGGCGGCTGCGGCCGCGGCCGAGCCGTTTTGAAATGCGCCAGCAGCGTTTGCCGCCGATCTTGCGCCAATTTCAACGGTGTGTCGCGTTCCAGTGACGCACCGGTTGGATTTTTCACCGCCTCGCGCACAAAGCCAATCGTGAGCTTGAGTTGGTCGTGCACCTTTTGAAGTTCCGGGTCCTGTGAAATGGTCCAGCGCAACAGCTCGGCTTCCGCGGCGGGCAATTCACCCAACAGCAGCGCGGTAATGCGGGCTTCGATTTGTTCGCGTGATGGCTGCTCCGGATTCATGGCACAACTCCCGTCTTCGCCAGTTCCGTGGCGATGGTTTTTAGCGCGTGGTGCAAAATAAAACCGACGTGACTGACCGTCAGCCCGGTGCGCGCGGCGATTTCCTTGTAGGAAAGTTCATCATTGAATTTGAGCCGAACCACTTCGCGACTTCGTTCATCGAGCGCTTCCAGCCCCAGGCGGACAAGGCCGATGCCTTCAAGGCGAATGATTTGTTCGTCCGGGAATGAAGTCGGGTCGGCCGCTTCCGCCATGGATTCCTGCCCGGTGGCAGCGCCACTTGCGGGGAGCGCGTCGAGCGAAACCGTGCGGCACTCGTGCCGGCGCTGGTTCAGCGCCAAATTGCGGACGGTGCGGTAAAGCCATCGTTGCGGCTGTTGCACCTCGTTAAATTCGACATGCAGTTTCATGAACGCTTCCTGCACAACGTCTTCCGCCAGCGCCAAATCACCTGTGAAACGCAGGGCATAACTCAGGAGCGGCGATTCGAGGGCTGCAAACAGCTCTTCAATCGTCTCCGGCCGGGGCGACCCGGTGTTGCTTTCGTCTGGTCGCATTAAGGCCATTCCGACCCGGTTCTCACGATCAAGTTTGAATTATTCATGCGTCAGGACTTTCAGGCTGCTCAAGACGTCGTATTCACAGGTAATGACACGCCAACGGCCGTTTTATTAGCAGAATTTTCACTTCTGTTTAGACGTAACCCCGAGCCAAATGCTCCAGCCAAAACACCCGGATTTCGGGCTTTCTGAAGGATTTGGAATGCAGGTTGCAATGTGTAACGGGGTCATTTTGTAATTTTTTATTTGTCCTTTTTGATTTTTAATTGGGAGGTGGAAGAGAAACTGGAACTGCGAGTGTACGGCGATCCGTCGCTGCCGGCGCTGGTGTATCTGCCGGGTTTACATGGCGACTGGACGCTCATCGGCCGTTTCCGCGCGGCTGTCGCCGATCGCGTTCGATTTGTCGAGATGAACTATCCGCGCACACTCACCTGGTCGCTGGATGACCACGCCTCTGCCATCGAAGAGGAACTGTCGAAGGTCGGCATCACGCACGGCTGGCTTCTAGGCGAATCATTCGGTTCACAACCAATGTGGGCGTTAATCGCCCGCGATAAATTTCACGCCCAGGGCGCAGTCCTGGCCGGCGGATTTGTGCGGTATCCAGGCCAATGGTTCCTGCACACGCTCGAAAAGTTGACGGGAGGGCTCCTGTCATTTCTCTTCGTAAAAATGATTTTCGGCTGGGCCCGAATTGCCCGCTACCGCTATGGTCGTTCGCCGCAATCGCTCGTGTCACTGGATGAATTTCTTGCCCGCAGGCGCGAGCCGATGGACTTCGAGGCCGCACAACACAGGCTGCAACTGGTCGGCAATTACGACGCTCGGAAAACGGCCATGACGACGCGGGTTCCCATTTTCGAACTTACAGGCTTAATCGATCCCATCGTGCCCTGGCTGCCCGTTCGTCGCTGGCTGAAGCGATACTGTCCGGCCTTGCGCGATTTTAAAATTATCCGCGCGGATCACAACGTCCTGAACACTGGGAGCAAAGAATCGGCCAGGTGGGTCCTGGAATGGATGAAGTCAACCAAGACTGTGGTTGACGTTTGACTTAAACGTGCAAGATTCAAATCGTAAATCGTACATCGCAAATTCCTATGACACGCCAAGAGGTTCTCGACCTTTATTTTCTGAATGCCCGGCACAAGCTCATTGAAATCGCCTCATTTCTTGACCGCCTGGAACGAAGCGGCGGCACGGATGATTTTCGTATAAAAGCATTTCGCGCCGCACTTGGCAAATTGTCCGCTGACGGTAAACATAAGGCCAAAGACGTCCTGCTGGCCTTCAGCGACCATTCAATGGAGCCGATTGATAAAGCCCCGGGGAAAGGCGCCGTCGGCGCGGCAATGCTCTAAACCGTTTGAACCGTTTATTGAAGCCATGCGCTATATCGAACCTCATGCCCACATGGTCAGCCGCGTTACCGACGATTACGAACGCATGGCTTTGGCCGGTTGCGATGCCGTTTGCGAACCCGCCTTTTGGGCCGGGTTCGATAGAAGCGCGCCCGAGGGCTTTTTTGATTATTTTTCCCAGCTGACCGAGCATGAACCAAAGCGCGCCGCGAAATTTGGCCTGAAACACTTCTGCTGGCTCTGCATTAATTCCAAGGAGGCAGAAGATGTAAAGCTGGCGCAAGAAGTCATCGCACTCGTCCCAAAATTCCTGGGCCGGCCCAATGTCCTGGGCATAGGCGAAATTGGCCTCAACAAAAATTCCCGGAATGAATTGAAAGTATTGGAAATGCAGGTCGAACTGGCCGCCGCACATAACCAATTGATCCTCGTCCATACTCCGCACCTCGAAGATAAACTCAAGGGCACAAAACTCATTCTGGACGTCTTGAAGAATGATCGGCGCATCCAGCCGGCGCGCGTCATTATTGACCACGTGGAGGAGCATACGGTTGAGACGGTTTTGGACGCGGGCATGTGGGCGGGAATGACACTGTATCCGGAAACCAAATGCACCCCGGCGCGGGCAATTGATATTTTAGAGATTTACGGCAATGAACGGCTTTGGCTCAACAGCGCCTGCGATTGGGGAGTCAGCGACCCGCTGGCCGTACCCAAAACCGCGTTGGAAATGAAACGGCGCGGACATCTGGCCACCGCCGTAGAAAAGGTCATTTTTGACAATCCGAAGGCGTTCCTGGGCCAATCCGAGCATTTCAAACTGTAAAGCTCCAACATCCAGGCCTTAAAGTTGGAACCTCGAGGCTTGAGGTTTCTCTGGATGTTGGTATTGGAAATTTGGATTTTTAAATTATTGCGCCCAAATCGTACCGCAATAACTCACAGGCATATAATTGTTATTGCCGATGCATTGCAACTCGACGGATGATCCCTGGCCACCGCTGATGTGACCGCCGATGCCTACCGTCGAAGTTGTTTGCGAGATGGCACCTCCGTAATAAATCCCATATAAGCCACTAGTACTTAATGTATTGTCGATTCCGGCCGCCAGAGCGGTTCCAGCCGAGGACGCAGTCACGCACGACCAATGAGCAGTCAATGTGTTGTTCGTCTGCCACGTATTACCCCAGTTGCTGGATGTATAGATGCCTCCTCCATTCGCGACTCCAACCAGCTTGCTGCCATCCGATGATGAAGCGACACCTGCCCAGAACGCAGACGATGGCAGGCTGGGCGCTACCGATGTCCAGCTGGTTCCGGAATTCGTTGAAATGTAAATGCCACCACCACTATTTGTGTACGCGGCAATGAGCTTGGTCCCATCCGCGGACGACGCAATGGAAACCCAGTCTGCGCTCACCGACCCGGACTGCGTCCAATTGCCGCCGTAGTTGCTGGAATTATAGATAAAGCCGGGATTGCAGGCAGCGTACATTTGGCTTCCGCTCGATGACGACGCAACAGCGTTCCAATCTTCAACTAAGTTCGCACTCCCGCCCGAATTTTTTCCATCGAACCAGCTTCCACTGGTTCCACCATTTGTCGAAATGACAATATCACTATCGTAAGCCCCTGCGACCAGGCAACTGCCATTCGCTGACGACGCAATGCCGTACATAGCAGGAACGGATAGCTGAGCCTGCCACGACGTGCCGGAATTGGTCGAAGTATAAATTGCGTTGGCACTCGCGACCCCGGCCAACCTGGTGCCGTCCGACGAAGAGGCGACCCCGGTCCACGCTATTGCCGATCCGCCTGAACTCCATGATCGGCCCGAATCAACCGAAGTATAGAGACCGCTGTTATACGCGGCAGCGACCATTCTGGTGCCATCAGACGACGACGCAATGGACGTCCAATTGAAAGCTCCGACATCGCTCTGGTACCAGGTTGTCCCAAAGTTTAAGAAATTGCCGACGACGTATTGACCCGCAACCTGCTCCAATTGCCAGCCGGTGGCGCCGGCGTACGCAATGCGCACTACGTCGCCCGCATGGGCCGTCGCGGGCAAAGAAACCGTGACCATCTGGGAATTGGTCAACAAATAACCGGTATCAATGGAAGCCTGAACAAAGGTTCCCGGAACCACGATCCATCCCACCAGGCCATTGCCAAAAAAGCTGCCGGAAAAACTGTTTCCGTAGAGATTGGTGAAGATGTTGACCCCGTTGAATGTATTCGTGACGCCCGCGGCAAACGTCTGGTTGCTGTTTAGAAGCGCCGCGTTCGCAGGCAATTGCGCGTCGGAGAGGATACCGACAATATTCGTCGCGTTCACATTGGTGACCGCACCGCCATTGCCGTAAAATGCGCCCGCGAAAAGGTTCGCGCCATTGGTCAGCGCCACGGTGTTCGTGTAGCCGACGAATGCACTGGCCGGCAGTGTGCCGCTCAGTTGCGATGCCGGCAATTGGCCCACCAAATTGCTCGCCGAATTGGCGAAGATAGCATAGGGCACCGGCAGTACAGGTTGAAGCGGTTGAAGCACCGTAAAGGTGGTATCGGTGATCGATTCGACACTAATCTGCAGCCAGAAATTTGAGCCTGTAAAAGCACCGGGACCAAAATCCAGCGTCGTGGTGAAGAGACCGTTGTTCACCGCAACATGACTATTGGTCACCGAACCAAACGGGATTGTGCCGGGAACTGTTGCGTTCGTCGTGGCCCCGGGGTACAGCGTAAATATAAAATCATAAGTGCCGTTGGCAGACGACCCGCCGCTGGAAAGCTGGCCCTGATACGAAAATGCAGTCCCCTGGCCGAAAACCGTATGTCCCATGAAAAACAGGACAAAACCCGCAATGCAGGAATAAAAAACCGATCTTAAATTCATTTTGACATTGTTACAGCTGCGCTTAAGAATATCAATAATCAAATTCAGTCAAAGGAGACTAAAATAAATCTTGAGATGTTTTTGTAACGAGGCAGTCTAATGTTCACATTTGAGTCGAAAATGGCACGAAGCTTGCAAAGCGTGCTGAATTATTACAATGACTTCACCGGAGACAGAGTTCATCAGTATTTTGGGGGCCGCTGACAAATCCGCACCATCGCGGATTTCATCGCGGTCGCTTCCGGATTCCCTGCCGATTCTTGGGCTTTCGGATATCGTCATCTTCCCTGGGGCGGTTGTTCCCCTGCTGGTTGAGACCGGTTCCAGCCTCAAGTTAATTGACGATATCGTGGCAGGAGACCGGTTGTTTGGAGCCGTGCTCCAGCGCCGGCCTGAAGTGGCCGAACCCGGCCCTGAAGACTTGTATGAAGTGGGTTGCGTCTCGCGCGTCGCCAAAATGGTTAAATTTCCCGACGGCACGGCTCGAGTACTGGTCGAGGGCCTCTGGCGCATCCGCATCAAGACCTATTCGCCCCCGGCGCCGTATTTGCGCGCCGGTTATGATCTTTTGCACGATGAGACCGAGGATTCCATCGAACTTCACGCCCTATTGCGAAATGCGCACCGGCAATTTGAAGAAATCGCCAAGATTTCGCCCGCATTTTCCGAGCACGTCAAAATAGCCGCTGTCAACACCGAGCACCCCGGCCATTTTGCGGATTTGATTGCCGCCAATCTAAACATGGACCTGGAAGACCGGCAAAAATTGTTGGAAACGATTGCCGTTCGCGAGCGCCTGGAAAAACTGCTGCCGATGTTGAATCGCGAGCAGGAGGTTTTGAACCTGAGCTCCAAGATTCAAAACGACGTCGCCTCGTCCATTTCGAAAACACAACGGGACTTCTTTTTGCGCGAACAATTGCGCGCCATCCAGCGCGAGCTGGGCGAAGGCGACCAGGGTTCCACCGAAATCAAAACCTTGCGGGACAAGGTGGACCAGACGCCAATGCCCGAAGAGGCCCGCAAAGCGGCAAACCAGGAGCTGGAGCGGCTTCAGCAAACCCCTCCCGCCGCCGCCGAATACGGCATTTCACGAAACTATCTGGATTGGATCCTCGCCTTGCCCTGGGAAAAAGCGACCGAGGACAAATTGGATCTGCACGCCGCGGAGAAAATCCTGAACGAACAGCATTTCGGACTTGAAAAAATCAAGGACCGCCTGCTGGAATTCATCGCTGTCATCAAACGCCGCAAGCAGATCAAAGGCCCGATCCTCTGCCTGGTCGGCCCGCCGGGCGTCGGAAAAACGTCCCTCGGCAAGAGCGTGGCCGACGCTCTGGGCCGGAAATTTGCCCGAATTTCACTGGGCGGCATTCGCGACGAAGCCGAAATCCGCGGCCATCGCCGCACGTACGTGGGCGCCATGCCCGGACGGATCATTCAAACGTTGCGCCGTATCGAGAGCCGCAATCCCGTCATTTTGCTCGACGAACTGGACAAGGTCGGCGCGGACTTTCGCGGTGACCCCGCCGCCGCCCTGCTCGAAGTGCTTGACCCGGAGCAAAACACCACTTTCACCGACCATTATTTGGACCTGCCGTTTGACTTGTCCCGCGTGTTGTTCATTGCCACTGCCAACTGGCTCGATCCGGTCCATCCCGCGCTGCGCGACCGCCTGGAAGTCATCGAATTGCCCAGCTACACCGAGACCGAAAAACTCGAAATCGCCAAACGTTATCTTGTGCCGCGGCAAATCGAAGAACACGGCCTGACGCGGCAGGAGATCAAATTTACCGACGCGGCGCTCCGCAAAACGATTCGCGAATACACCCGCGAGGCAGGCGTGCGCCAGCTTGAACGCGAAGTGGCCGCGCTCGTCCGCAAAGCGGCGCGCAAAATCGTTTCCCGCAACGGCGCGCCAACTTTGATCAAAATCGAACCCACGCAGGTTGGAGAATATCTCGGTCACGCGCAGTTTGTCGCCGAAACCGCAGAGAAAATCACCGAGCACGGAATAGCCACCGGCCTGGCATGGACACCCGTGGGCGGCGAAATTCTATTCATCGAAGCTACACGCATGCGCGGACGCGGCAATTTGATTTTGACCGGCTCATTGGGCGACGTGATGAAGGAAAGCGCCCAGGCCGCGGTCAGTTATTTGCGCGCACAGGCCAAAAAATTGGATATCGATTTGAGCGACTATGGAAAATTTGACATCCACATTCACGTTCCCGCCGGCGCTACGCCCAAAGACGGTCCCAGCGCAGGTGTAGCCATCGTAGCCGCGCTGGCTTCGCTGCTCACCAAGCGCCGCGTGCGTTCGCAGGTGGCCATGACCGGTGAAATCAGTCTGCGCGGGCGCGTTTTGCGTGTGGGCGGCATCAAGGAAAAAGTCCTGGCCGCGCAAAGGTTCGGAGTCAAAGAAGTGATTTTACCCGAACAAAACAAGTCCGACTGGGAAGAAACACCACCCGAGGTGCGTTCAAAATTGAAGGTCCATTTCGTCCGGCAAATCTCGGAGATTTTTCCACTCGCCCTGGAGAACGAGAGACTGATTGCAAAAAAGTAAAGCAGGATTCGTAAATGGGAATCCGATGGATTCAATTGGCCGCGCAAAAGGCGCAAGACCATCGTAGCCGAGAGCAACGCCCTCGGACGCATACCGCCGAGACGATACGCCTTGAAACGCCGCCCCAAATCGACGCCCCCCTTTGGCCTTTTCGGCGGGCGTTTTCGGGGCGTTTAAACGTTTCCCCATTTTTCCGAGGGCGCTGCCCTCAGCTGCAATGGTTCAGGCTTTCAGCCTGCCTCCAACTCATTGCAGTTGCATCCATATTATTCCTGTCGCCGGGAGCGCAAGCCCAAACGACGAATACGCTTTCACCCTCCGAAATCCAGGGACAACAATTGGCTGCAGAAATTTTGGCTGTGACTCCGGCAACAAATTTTACGCAGACGGGAACTTTAAGGATCCATGGTTCAAATGGGACAACCAATATTCCGATCACTTTCGCCACGGAAGTTGCCCAGGGACTGTGGCAGGCCATTTATAACGCAAAGATGACCGACACGTGGGACTCTTTGAAAATAGTTCATCAAAACGGTCAACCTAACCAATACCTTTTTTATTCCGCAAAGGCCGGTTCCGTCATCAGCGGCCAGATGCACAACTTAAACCAGTCCCAAATCATGTCTCCCTTCGCCGGTTCTGATTTTTGGATTGCCGATTTGGGCCTGGAGTTTTTCCATTGGCCGGAGCAAAAGGTCACCGGCCATCAGACCCGCCGAACGCGCGCCTGCGCGGTCCTGGAAAGTGACAATCCCAACCCGTCCGGCGGCGGTTATTCACGTGTGGTCACCTGGATTGATAACCAAACGCTTGGAATCATCTATGCCGAAGCTTACGACGCCAACAACAAACTCCTCAAAGTCTTTGAACCCAAAAAGTTGAAGAAAGTGAACGGCCAATGGGAATTGCAGGATATCGAAATTCGGAATGTCCAGACTCACTCACGCACGTGGATCCTTTTCGATACGACTGGCGATTCGGAACGATAGATTCGCACTCGGCCGACCGAAATCCCCAAAAGCCTTGGATGCCCTCCAGGCTATTGAGTCCACAAAACTGAAGTATGCCCGGCAAGCCATGCGACGTCAGGATTTTTGGGGGCGGCCACAGCGGTCGATGAATTGCCGCCAGAGATAGTTCCGGTAACAGCGGGGATGGCCCCTGGATCGCGCCAACCATGAATTTCGGAATGCCCGTCCGCGAATGTAAAGGTACCGCCATTGGCATGATACTTGGCCGGGTAATCAACCCAATAAGTCTGAGACGGACTCGAAGGCATGTTGACCGCGAAAGCGCCGTCGTTGATATAATCCGGATCTTCGTCCACCATCAGCCAAAGGTCTGCAGGACCAATCCCTCCGTGCACCACGCTTTGCTGCAAATACACCGTATAAAGATTCTGCCCGTTGACGGAGCCACTGTCGCTGGTGCTGCCAAGCCATTTGCCTTGTACTATCGTTTTGAGGTCCGCGCCGTAAATGGTGCCGTTGGTATTGCCGCCGACCGCCTGGCTCATTGATAAACTGCGCACACGCGGTGGACCCGTGGTCCCTCCCGCTTTAGTCGGATCTGCGGGGCACTTATAGCTCTTTGCGTTGCTGCAATAAGACGCTAATTGTGAATGACGCGAATCAACCAGCAACGAGGTGTTTGTATTATCGGTATTGGCGAGATTGTAATTCATATAACCGGCCACCCAGTTGATGCTCTCGCAACCAGACTGAGAGGTACAATTATAAGGAAATTTGTCGCTATTATCGTTGTTGTACATTCCCCACCCGGTGCCGAGCTGGTGCAAATTATTTAAGCATTGCATTCCCATTGCCCTTTGCTTGGCCTGGTCCAACACAGGCAACAGAATTGAAGCTATTATTGCGATGATCGCGATGACGACCAGCAATTCAATGAGCGTGAATCCACTTTGCGCGCCTTTGCGTCCTGAATGAGAAACCCGGTTAAACGGCCAATTCATTGCCACGCCAGCTTTGCTCCGCATTTTCGATTCCTTTTTTCGCTTCACAATTAAGTTACGCCAGTTCGTTTACTTTTCAATGCTTCAAGACTAATAGATCAGCCGATAGAATATGCATCCATTGGTCAAATTGATCGGAATGATGACGTTCGTCACGCTTGAGGAACCGCTCACATTGACCCAGTTCGTATTAATGCCCACTGACAGTCGATTGGTTTGCGCCTGCAATGTCCAGCCCAGATGGTCGGCAGGCCAGCTCAAGTTCAGTTGATTGCCGTTCACTGAGAAGACGATGTTGGTGGGATTGATGCTGATGCCCGGAGGCACCGCTGCCTGATAAAGCCCTTGAATTTGGGCCGCCGTCAGGGAGTTCGTAAAGAACGCGGCCTGGGCGATGGCCCCTCCGAAATATTGCTCGTTATTTCCAACGATTGTATAGGCCGAATCGCCACCCAGATAAACGTCACGGCTGTCTGTCGCGATCGTGCCGGAAGCTCCGGCAGAATTGTTCAGAGCGCCGTCCACGTAGATGTAGTTGTTAAACCCGTCGTAAACGCCGGCGACAAAGTGCCAGTTACCGTCGTTAACAATCGTCGTCGACGCAACCGAACCGGCGTTGTTTGTCAGAATCACCGAGCCGCTGGAGCCGACCAGGTCGAGCGCCCAGTTTACGCCGTGGGTCACCAGGCCCTGCAGATGGCTGTCACCCGGGTTGCCTTTCATCCAGCACGCCACGGTAAAGGGCTCAGTATTCGTTGTATTAAAGGCCGCATTTGTGCCGGCATCCATGCCGGCGGTAACGCCATCGATAGGCGATGCTACGAAGTTGGAATTTGAAAGCACCGGCGGACCCGCGACAAAGCCGGGCCGAGTCCCTGAGAGATACGTCGCATTCACCGGCGCGGAGCCCAGGTTGACTGCATCCGGACAGGTCGCTGCGGCCGTATTGGTGTAACCGGCAGAATCCATGCGATAATAGAGCAACGGACTGTCATTAATTACCGTTTGCATATAATTACTGCCCGAAGTTGTCCCGGACAAATAATGGTTTTGAATCTGAGTGGCTGAGAGGAGATTGCTGTAAATGGCCACCTCGTCAATATCGCCCGTGTAGGCACGCTGTCCGCCCACGGCCGTGCCGGTCCAGAGACCATCGCCGATGGTCAATGGCGTTGATGTATCGATCGCCATGGCGTTGGCGCCTCCCAACGCTGTGCTGCTGGTCTCAAGCGTTCCGTCGATATACAGCAACGTGTTCGTGCCGTCATACGTGGCAACGCAATAATTCCATCCGTTCGTGGTCAACGAATTGGCCGGTGTGGAGACGTCGTTGCGGGTCGTGCCGCTGCCGTTTGCGATATACAACTGCAGGGCCGGGCCACCACCATTATTGCCGGCGTAGCAGAGGCGAGGACCACCCCAGCTACCGCCGCCTGCCACACTATTCAGTCCATTACCGTCCTCGCTGATGAGATCAGAGAAGGTGAGGCTTTTTGTTTTGATCCAAACCTCCATGGTAAAGGGAGCAGTCAGAGTCAATTTCGGAGTGAGCCTGGGGACAAGCAATTCATTGTTTCCGCTGGGACCACCGAATTGAACGCAGGTATTATTGTCTCCCGAAGCCGTCAATCCGCCCTGTTGATTGAACAGGACATTCGTCTCATTGGTCGTCGTCACCGTGTAGTATGCGTTACCAAGCATTCCCAGAGTGCCATAGTTCGTCTCGATCGTTGCCGTCGCCGGCGAACTGGTTTCCTGCAACGGCCAATAGCCGACTGGTTTCAAGCCCAGCATGTATGAGGCAAATGAATTCGTCGGCAGTGAACTGACCGTCAATGTCGAAAAGTTGGTGCCCGAACCATAAACGTTGTTCACAATCATTGCATAGGAATAGGTGCCCGGATTGAGGCCGCTAATCACGTATGTCGATGCGGTGGCGCCGGCAACAGCGACTCCATTTGAGTACCATTGATACAATATCGGGAGGACACCCAAAACCTGCGGGGCATACGTATAGGTTTGGCCAACTGCCAGGTTAACCTGCGGCGGCAGGGCCACAATGATCGTCGGCGCATTTGTCAATACAGTCAGCGAAACCAAGGCGCTGACGCCGCCGAACGCGTTGCTGACAGTCAACTGCAATTGGCCATTGTTCCAACCGCCCGGAACATTGGACACATTCAAGGTCGGGTTCAGGAAGTTGCCGTTTGTAGAACCGGTGAAAACATTCGTACCGGCAACCATATCTTTCCACCAGTAGGTCATCGGCCCGGTTCCGGCGGCGGTGGCCGGAACGACCAGGGGGCCATTGCCGCTGGCGTTGGTGCTGGTCACGGGCGGCAGATTCAGAACGGGGGCCACACCAGCCGAGACATATTGATTCAATATCTGGCTGGGGCTCAAAGCATAATTGTAGATGGCCACATCATTAATGTTGCCCAGGAATTGAGAATTGTAGTTCGTCGTTCCGCTGCTCATTCTTGAGCCGATTCCCATCAGGTTCGTGGTAGAAAGAATGCCCACGTTGTTCGCAACGCTCGTGCTGCCGACCGGCAGACCGTTTATGTAAAGCGTCACAGTCTGCGAACCGGTTTCGTCGACGACGCCCACCAGGTGATACCAGGGACCGACGGTATTGGGAATTTGAGTCGTGTCTACCGCGCTGTTTACGGCGTGCACGGTGCCAGAAGCGTCGCGAATGAAGAAACGGAACGAATGGGGCGGAACGTTGGTACCGTCAGAACCGTTATCCAAATTGAACTGCTCGCCGCCATTGCCAAAACCCAACGCCACGATGCCTGCATCGGACGTCTGAGGATAACCGCTCACCCACGCCTCGACCGTAAAGCTCTTTCCTGTGCCGACTGGCGACGCGAAGTTGATGCCGGCGATTCCAAACGCGAGGCTGTCGCCAAAATCGCTGTTCAAGTCGGTTTCGCCAAACTGAGGCGACGAATCCGAAGGATCGAAGGTCGGACTATAACCCGGCAAGCCAAGATAGCAGTTGGTATAGAGACCGTCGTTGCCGCCGACATAGTCATGGCAAATCCAGCCGAAATCCCCGTTGCCCAGATATTGGCCATTATCAAAGTCCACCCCGTCCAGGTTGGTGTCGTTCATTCTCCAATAACCAATGGGATTGAGCGCCAGAACGTTCGATGAATACGCCACCTGGGCTCCCACCGAATTGATCGGGTCGGCGATGACCGAGGCAGTCCAGACAACGCTCGTGACCGAGCCCAAAGTATTGGTGATAATACAATAATAGTTGGTAAAGCCCGTCTGAAGATTCGTCAGCGAAAAGCCGCTGTTGGTTGCAACGCCATCAACAATGCCGTTCGTAAACCATTGATAGGCCAAAGGTATCGCGCCGACGACTGAAACCGACAAATGAGGACTCGCTCCCGCATACAATGTCATGTAATTGGTCGATGCGATATTGGTATAGGTGAGCGGGAACTGGCCCACGATCATTGGATTGGTCAAAACCGTAACGCTCGACAAGAGGCTCGTGATGGAGCCGTAGTTGTTCGTAACGACAACATAATAACTTCCGCCATTGACCTGGGCGACAGGGTTAAAGATGAGGGTGGCGTTGGTGGCGTTCGCGACCAATTGTCCGTTTTGGTACCACTGATACGCGAGTGCGGCGGCCCCGCCGGCAGCGACACTGTTTGTGAACGAAGCGCCTGCGTCAATATTTGTCGAAATTGGCTGTGTCGTGAGGTATGGCGGCATTCCACCGGAATTATAAAGGCTTTGAACCTGGTTCGACGTCAATACCAGGCCATTGAAAAACGCCGCTTCGCACAAACTGCCGGCAAAACTTCGGTTGGCCGAGATATTCGTCTCGCCGGTTTCATCGCCGATCAGGACGTCTGGCAACGGCGTTTGGGTAACGCTATTTGAACCGCCGCCAACGAATGTTGCGACCTGGATGCCGTCCAGGTAGAGAATATTTGTATTTGGGGTTTTATTTGCCGTGTTGGTTTCCACGCAGGTCAAAACCAACTGGTGCCAATTGCCATCGTTATAAACTCCGGGCGATACGATATCGGTTGCCTGCGAACCATGCGCGATCACATGGCCGCTTCCATTCATCCCGCAATGCCAATTACTGTCGTTGGCCGAGAAGAATTGCTCGTTAGTCCTGCAATCGGCCGGATTGCCCTTGAACCAAATCGTATAGCTGAACGACGTATTGGCGTAAGCCGGAACGAACGCCGACGAATTACCGGCATCGGCAAAGGAGTTTATACCGTTGCCGCCCATGGCGTTGGTCGCGGGCATGTTGGGCGCGAACGCGAGGCTGTCGCCCGGGCCTGCAGCCGACCCAGGGATGGTGTCAGGACTATAGACACCATTTCCAGTCGCCGAACCGTAGTTAGTCAGAACGGCCCACGAAGAAGCCGGAGGCGCCGTGTACGCCGGAGCGTCCATATGATAATAGATCGCCGGAGCGTCAGCCTCGACGCTTGTTTCATAAGCGCCGAAATCTCTGGGATCCTGGGCGGCGTTATAATGGTCCTGGATGCGGTTCTGGGGCAAGTTGGTTGGATAGAAGGCAACTTCATCAATTGCTCCATCAACGGGTCGGGAAGGACCGGGGTCGCCGGCCCCATCACCCATCCAAAATCCGCTGCCGATTGTCAATGGAATGGAAGGATCAAACGTGGTCGGCACAATTTCCCCACTGGCCACCTGGCCGCCATTGACGTAAATAGTGGAGTTGGACGCGTTGTCCACGGTCATTACCACGTGATACCACTGTCCATTGGCGTACCCTGAAGGGCTGTTTATCGTGTTGTAACCCGTGCCGCTGCCAAATCCCATTTGAAATTGGCCACCGGTCCAAATGAACCGCAACCCCAGTCGAGGATTACCGGCATTGGCATTTTGACCGTAACCAAACTGGCTGATCAGATCTCCGAAATTCCCGTTCTGCGGATTCCACCAACATTCAACAGAAAATGGAGGTTTCAGGAACGACGCCGGCTGAGGAACCAACAAATAGTAGGCGCCAAAGGCGTTGGCCCCAACATTGGCATTGAAAAGGACCGCCGGATTCGTATCACCTGCCAGCGCGCCATTGACGCTGCGAACTTGATATGACGTCGCGGGCGTTAAAGCCCAGTCGGCATAGTGGCCATTGGCAGCCGCGCCAAGTGTGCCGTAATTGGTTTCAATATCTCCTTCTCCAATCGCGGGAGCTTCCATCTCGTGCAATGGCCAATACCCGGTGGGTTTCAAGGACAGAATATTGCTTGAATAAAGGTGCTGGGCCAGAGCGGGCGGAAACGGTGTCAGGGTCAATGTATCCACGAGGCCCGTCACTGAACCGAAGGTGTTGGTGACGACACATTCAAACGTCTCGCCGTTCGCCGCCGGTGCGCCGGCGGTCACAGTATAGGTCGGATTTATTCCGGCCGCGGATGTATCGGGTACAAAACCGCTCCCATTGTTTGTAAACCATTGATAGACCAAATTCGCGTCACCAGCGGCAGTCACCGAAAGGGTCGTGCTTTGATTGGCGAACAAGCCGAACGAGCCACCCGGGCTCTGGGCAGTAACGACCGGCGCAATTTCAACTTGCACGTCCACGATGTCGCTGGTCGCCGTGCCATAATTGTTGGCGACGACGCAGTAATAGTAGCCGGTTTTCGCCGCAGTCAGGTTGGTGATGGTCACTTGTGAGGTTTGGGAATTCTCATAATTTTGGCCATCATCAGTCAGCGCGGTCGCTCCGGCATAGTTTGAAGTCGTGTTGACATACCATTGATAAGAAAGATTCGGGAATCCGCTGGCCACCACTGCTTCAAAAATAAAATTGGTGGGGCTGCCCGACACCTGCCGAATCGATGGGAATGGGAATGGTTGCGATGTAATAGTCGGGGCCGCTTGCGCCGGCGGCAAGACGCCGCCCGTGGCGTTGGTATAGAGATTCAGGATCTGTGCATAAGTAAGCGCGTTGGTGAAATAGGCTACGTCCGCAATATCGCCGGAGAAGTAGCGCTGAGGCCGATAACTGGTGTTGCCGCTGGACTCGTAGTCCGGCGCGCCGCCAATAATTATATTTGTTGTGCTCCCGGTCGCTTTATTGGTTATCTGCGTAACGCCATTCAGGACGCCGTCGACATAAAGATAATTTGTGGCGTTCCAACCCGCCCCGCCAGGGCCCACTGTCCCCGTGTTGGTGTAAACACCCACCGCGAAGTGCCAGTTGCCATCGTTGTAGGCAGCAAAGCTGGTCAACTCTCCGCCTTCACCGGGATTGAAGTGAACCTTTCCGTTTTGGTCAAAAGACAGGCGCCAGGAATTGTCGCTGTGTCCGACGAGGCTTTGAAAGCGGCCATCCGCTGGATTTGCTTTGAACCAGCACATAACGGTGACGTTGTTGGAAACCAGATTCAGCGCCGAAGGCAGGTTGGTAATAACCACGCCAGAGTCCAGGATGTTCGTGGCAAAGAACACGTTGTTGGTGGCAATGCGGGCGACGTTGGTGGATGAAGTGCCCAGACCGTTAAAGGCGCATGCGTAACTGGAAGCGCCAAATCCGGAATTTGCCGGTCCGGCCCAGCCAGGCGTAGTACCCTGCAAATAAAGGCCGTTGAGGTTGGCCAGCGTGCCATAATTCATCGCAACGGGATACGCGGTATTGGCCGGGTTGGTGTAGGCCGTGTTGTCCATGCGCCAATACATGAGAGGATTGTCGCCCAAAATCGTGCTCATGTAAGAAGAGGAACTGGCCTGACTAAAGTGATTGGCAATCTGTGTCGGGCTCAGGGCGCTGGTGTAAACGGCTACTTCGTCAATGTAACCGTAATATTGGTCGTTATTCAGGATGCCGCCGCCGCCCGAACCGATGACCAACTGGTCCCAGGTGTCTTGCGCGTAGGATCCGTCAATTGGCGAGCTTTGAGTCGCCGCACTGATACCGTCCACGTATAGGTAGGCATTGGCTCCGTCGAAAACGCCCACCAGGTGATACCAGGTATTGGCCGTAATATTGGTGAGCACAACAGCTTCTGCGCCTCCAGTGGCCCCAACCCCGTTGAACACGTGAAACGCCCAACCGGTAAAATGATTGTTTTCAATAGAAGGCACATAATTCTGAACCAACGCCCACCCGGCCGAGTTTGCGGCGCCATTTAAACCACCGCTGCCGGGTGCCCCCGATTGTGAAACAATGATGGCGGCGCCAGAACTGATATTCGTCGGGTAAATCCAGGCCTCAACGGAGAAAGCCGGACCCGATACGGAGACACGCGGGTCGGTCAGCGGTACGCCCAAAAAGGCGCCTGCATGAGAACCGCTGAAACTGATAGCGGTGTCACCGTCACCGGTCGTCGCACCGGGAGCCCCAGGAATGGCATTAGTGCTTGAAAAATAAGCATTCGCGTTGGGCCCAAGCGAACCGTAATTGGTTTCAATTTGGGCCAAAGGCGGTTGAACCGTTTCCTGCAATGGCCAAAACGCCGCAGGATTCAGGTTCATGAGGGCATTTGTGAAAGCAGATTGGGCATGGACTGCCATGGCAATAAGCATCACAATCGTTGCTGCTACGACGACTCTAGGGGTGTTTGACTTCATATCGAATTTTCAATTGGCGGATTCTTCGCTGAGACCGGGGCTACGACGGCAATATTTGTCTTTCAAAATAAGTTGCTACAGTCATTGGGCCTGAATTTTGTGCTTTAGAGTGTAAGCATGCCATAGCCGTGCCGTAATTGTCAATGCAAAATAACTCGAGAGAACGATGGATTTTACCACAACCGTATAAATGGGCATATAGCCCATTTGGGCGGCGACTGCGCCCAGATAAACCCGGTTTTTGTCCCACCGTACGCAACTATGCGGGGGCTGGCACATTTTTGTCAGGTTTTGGCGCGTTTTGAGGGACTTTTAGTGATTCAACAACGGCATTTTATGACCTTTTATGACCCCGCTTCGCTGAGGCTACGCCGCGGCAGGCCCTCTTTTTTGACGCAGGGCTGCACGCGCCTGCCGGGAATCCTGCGTGTCCTTGTGGCTGGAAAATGGCTCAGACTATGCTATTTTCTGCAACGCTGATGCCCACAATCACGCTCACAATACGAAATGTCCCTCGCATCCTAGTTGCCTGTTTTCTATTTACGTGCACGACCATTCATGCGCAATACCAGGATATCGTTGGGTTGACTCTGCTTGAGGCCACGACAAACCTGAATGGTACCGGCGTCCGTGTCGGTCAACCGGAAGCCGCGCATACCAATGATTTTGAAGTTAATCCCTCGACCGTTTCGTTTCCCGCAAACCGTTTCACCTGGTATTCCAACGGACTTTCCAGCACCACCTTTCCAAATTCACTCGGCACCGAATCCGGCCATGCGGATGCCGTGGGCTCGATCTTTTACGGACCTGCCGGCGCGGCCACAAATGTCGCGCATGTGGATAATTTCGAAGCCAACACCTATTTCAACTTTTACGTTTATCCCAACAGCGGCCTTCCCGGAAGCGTCACCGACGCCGTCGTCAACCAAAGTTACACATTCGGCACTCAAACCGTCTCGGACCAGGAAACCATTGACTCGGCATTCGACAATTTTCAGGTGAAATACAATACGCTGTTTGTTTCTGCCGCCAATAATTTCGGACCGGGCGCCGAACGCGTTTGCCCGCCCGGCACATCCTACAACTGCATCTCTGTCGGTGCGTATCCGAACGTTTCGAGCACGGGCCCGACGATCGAAAACGGCCGTTGCAAACCCGACATTACCGTAGAGGCCAGCGAAACCAGTTATTCAACTCCGGTGGTCGCCGGCGCCGCGGCATTGCTCTTGCAGGCCGGGCGGCGCGGTGACGGCGGCAGCGACACAAATTCCGCGTCGGACATGCGCACGATCAAGGCATTGTTGCTCAATGGCGCGGTCAAAACGGCCGCGTGGACGAATATCGCTCCCTCGCCACTGGACTATACCAATGGCGCCGGTATGCTGAACGTATTCAATTCCTACGAACAACTCGTCGGTGGAAAGCATGGCTGGAATTTTTCGACGAATATACCTATGGGCACGGCGCACCCCCCTGTCGTGTTGACCGCTTCGGTGCCTGTTTTGAGCGGATGGGATTTTAACACCAATAACAGCAGTTCAACAAATGACTCGGTGAACCACTATTTCTTTAACGTGACCAATGGCGCCGCCTCATCCGATTTCACGCTTACGAGCACGCTCGTTTGGAACCGGCACGAGAGCAAAACGAGCATCAATAATCTCGCGCTATATCTATACAACGCCGCCAACAGCAATTCTGGTGGCCGCCAGCACCAGCGTGGTGGACAACGTTCAGCATGTCTTTGTCCGCCAATTGCCACAGGGCCGTTACGATTTGCAGGTCTGGAAAGCAGGCGGCTCCGGAATTGTCAGCACAAATGAACCCTACAGTCTCGCATGGGTGATGCACTCGAAAAATATTACCATAAAACAGTCGGGAACTAATGCCGTCTTAAACTGGCCGGTTTATCCGGCCGGTTATACAGTCGAGTCCACGCCTTCACTAATGCCGCCCGTCACCTGGAGCACCAATAACATTCCCGGTCCCGTCCTGACCAACGGCGAAAATGTGGTCATGATACCGGAAACCATTCCCGTTCAATTCTTTCGCCTCCAATCGCCTGACTTCTGAGAGTGGATTGTTTGCGTAGCAGCGGACGTGAGTCCGCTCTAATTCATTCGCGCCGCGATCATTCGGCTACCCTCGACGTCCGATCTGCCTAATCATCAGCGGACAATTCCCCCTCGCCCAGCGGGAGAGGGCCGGGGTGTGGGAGAGTCTTCCGGACGGAACGGCCCCACCATCCCAATCCATCAATCCAAGCCGACTGCTTCCATCCAACAGTTTTCTCCGAACCTGGCTTTGAACTTTTCGCGGAGAGTTTGGGCTGCCACCACGCTATCGCAAATCGCAAACGTCGTGGATCCGCTTCCGGACATCAACGCTGCCCCGGCGCCATTGGCAGTCAGGAACTCTTTGAACAACATGAGCACCGGGAATTTCTCAAATGCAGGCGCTTCGAGCGAATTGTAAAAGGCGGCAGCCGCCGTCCTCAAATCACTGGATTGCAACAGATCAATCAGTTTTTGAGCGCGGCCTTTTTGGCCGTTGAGGGCGTCCGGAAATCGCGCCAGGTTTTGATAAGCCCACGGCGTCGAAATGCCAAAACCGGGATGAATCAATAGAATAGCCTTGTTCGCAAGAGCGGGAAAATTGTCCACCGGCTGGATTTTTTCTCCTCGTCCAATGGCCAGGGCAGGCTGATGCTGCAAAAAGAACGGAATATCCGACCCGAGGCCGGCGGCTATTTCAAAAAGCTTTTCTCGCGCGAGCGGCTTTTCAAACAGTTCGTTTAAAGCCAACAAGGTGGTCGCCGCGTTGCCGCTGCCGCCGCCCAGGCCAGCCGCCAGGGGAATCCTTTTTTCCAGATGAATTTTGGCGCCGCTGGAAATTCCAGCAGCCGAAAAGAACCTCTCCGCCGCGCGAAAGACTAGATTGCCGCCGTCCACAGGCAGACTTCTGTCGCTGCACGAAAGCGCAATTCCCGACTGAGCGCGCTCAAACGTTAATTCATCGCAAAGGTTGACCGGTTGCATCACGGTTTCCAACTCATGAAAACCGTCCGCGCGCCGGCCCAGAATATTGAGCAACAAATTAACCTTGCAGGGGGATTTTTTTAACATAGCGGCTGGCTGTCGCCGTCCGGAGCGGCAATGGCATTTTCGTCAATGAACATGCGAGAGTTTAATCGGCATTCGCCTGCAATTGAAGCCGAAAGCTCGGGGCTCCGCGTGTTGCATGTCGCGCCAACGAATGGGGGAAAAGGTCCACAACGCGCCGAACCAGCTAATGATTGCCAGTGGTTTTCCAACCCTCCATGATAGCCGGCATTAAATGCGCGCATCGAATCCTTCAACTCTGATTCCGCAAGCACCCGCCGCCATGGCCCTGATTGCGCTGGCGGTTGTTTGGTTTTCACTTTTTTTTCGGCTGGGAAGCCTCCCATTGATCCAGCCGGACGAAGGCAGAAATGCCGAAGTCGCCCGCGAGATGAAGGAATCCGGTGCATGGCTCTCCCCGTCCTACAATGGAATCGCCTATCTCGACAAGCCGGCTTTTTTTTTCAAGGCCGTCGCCTTTTCGCTTGCGGCGTTCGGTGATAATGAAACGGCAGCGCGCCTGCCTTCAGCGCTATTCGCTCTGGCGTTGCTGGCTATTACTTTCGCGTTTTGCCGTCACGCGTATGGAACGAGCTGCGCGATTTTGGCGGTAATCGTCGTTGCGACGATGCCACTGTTTATCATCAATTCCCGCACGGTGATTTTCGATATCGCGCTGGCTTTTTTTGTGTCGGCGGCCATTTTCGCCGGTTTTCGCGCGGAGGAAACTGAAGCCAAATCCCGGCGCAATTGGTATCTGCTGGGCGCGCTGGCGGCCGGATTGGCAACGCTCGTGAAAGGCCCGGTGGGATTTCTCATCCCCAGCCTTGTGCTGTTTGTGTTCAATCGCGTGGAAGGACGGAGCGGTGTTTGGAAAAGGTTTTTTGCGCCGCTGAATTTAATTGCTTTTTTTGGCGTCACATTGCCATGGTTTGTTGGGCTTTCGCTGCAACATCCCGATTTTCCGTATTACGGACTTGTCGAAGAATCGTTTCATCGCTTCACGACCACGTCGTTTCACCGGACACAGCCATTTTATTTCTACGGGTTGATTGTCGCAGGAATGTTTTTGCCATGGAGTCTCATTCTGCCGGAAACGATCATGGCATTGCGGGAAAATAAAAAATCCATGTCATCCGCCGACCGGCTTTGCCTCGTCTGGGCGGTAGTCGTCGTGGTTTTTTTCTCGCTCTCGAAATCAAAATTGCCCGGCTACATTCTGACCGCAACGGTCGCTTGCGGAATATTGACGGCGAGATTTTTCAATCACGCGATGGCATTTCCGGACGGCAAGGCGGCGCGCATTGTCAATCGCGCGGCGCTCATAATGGCAATCGCGTGCTTCGCAGTGGCGGTCATAGGCCTCATGTTATCGCCGCATATGGGCATGTTCGCCAGGCCGCTCAGGCTTTCGGTCGCAGATGCGACAGAACTGGGGCGTGGTTGCATTGCGCCGGGCATACTCCTGTTCGTTTTTGCCGTAGTTGGTCTGCTGGCGCGTTTTCGGCGCGATACCGGCCTTTGTTTTTTTGCCTTCGCAATTTTACCACTTCTGCTGTTCGCGCTGAGCTTTGGCATGATTGCAATCGTTTTCAACACCAAGTCGGCCCGCCAATTGTCGCAAAAAATTCCGGCGTTGCCGCCCCAAACTGAACTGGCCTTTTGGGAATGCTTTCCCAATGGACTGCCATTTTATCTGCACCGCACGGCCACTTTGATCACCAAAGATGGCAGCGAATTGACGAGCAATTATATTCTATTCCAATTGAAGAATGGTTCTGAGTGGCCAACGAACCTGGTGACGTTCACAAATTTTGACATGTGGATTTCACAGCAAACTCGCCCGGTCTACCTTGTCGCGCGTGAAGAAGACAGGCCCAGGCTCAATGCTATTGTGGGAGTTCATAAAACAGACATTCAATCACTGACGCCACGTTACGTCGGCGTTCTCTTGTCGGGTCGGTAAAAAATCCGGCAAGTGCGGGATCTGATTGGCGAAAACCTTTCCACTTGTGCTTCCCACACAGATCGGCCCGGCACTTTGACTTTCTAAAGTCGCTGATTCCGGGAATGTAAACATTTTTTCTTTCATCCACTCGACATTTTGCAATTCGTGCATAAATTGGGGTGGTGAAACTGCCGCCGCTTATCCTGGCGTCGGCCTCGCCGCGACGCGCGGAATTGCTCCGGCAATTGAAACTGGAGTTCGAGGTTGTTCCAAGCGCTGCGAAGGAGGTCTTTGACGAACATTTGTCGCCACTCGAATTGTGCCAACTCAATGCGCACCGCAAGGCGCGCGCTGTGGCCAAGAAAATTCCCGATGCCCTCGTCCTGGGCGCGGACACCCTGGTTTTTCTCAGCCACAAAATCTTCGGCAAACCCTCAGACAAGGACCAGGCCAGGGACATGCTCGCTCAATTGCAAGGCAAGACCCACCAGGTCGTCACCGGCGTCAGCCTCATCCATCTCCGTGCCCATGCCGAAAGAATTTTCGCCGTGAGCACCGACGTGCTGTTTCGTCCGTTGACCTCTCAACAAATTGACGAGTATCTGGCGAAGATCGACCCGCTCGACAAAGCGGGCGCTTATGCCATCCAGGAAAATGGTGAACTGGTGGTTTCGGAAATTTCCGGTTCGTTCAGCAACGTCGTCGGTTTGCCGATCGAAAAAGTGCAAAGCGAATTGGAAGCATGGGACGGGAAATAGCGGTGCGTTTTTCCGGATGTTCACCACAGTGACACGCCGCATCCTGCGGTCGCTTCGCGGCTATTTCATGGACCGATAAATATCTCCCGGATCCAGCCGCTCGGCGTAGGACATCAACAGGAAAAATGGAAGCTGGGTGAGGTGCGAGGGATCGTTGTCCGCAAGGGCGATGGGTGCGAGCCGCTGTATTTCGGTGTCGCCGGCAGTGACATATTGGTCGTCAGAGAAATAACGTGAAAAGACATATTGATGGAACGGCAAGCCGCCGAATTTCATACCCCAACCGACCGTGGGCGGCCATTGCCTGTCGGCGGGAGCTTTCTGCTGCTGTTCCTTGATCCAATCGAAGCACCATGAAACTTTTGCCTGGGCATCTTCTTTGCGGTCGTCGTCCTTCGCGATATAAGGCCAGCCGGCGGAATAATTTTCCATGACATACATGATCATTGCCGGTCCCTGTTGTGATAGTGGAAACGGCTGGTCCTTTGCCAGGTCCCAATGGTTCAGCCAATCGGTAACGCCCAACGCGGTTTTCAGGTAATGCTTATCGCCAGTGTTCGCGTAGAGGTTAAACAGGAATGAACCGAACAATCCTGAACTGCACCACCAGGCGTCACTGGATTGGTGCCACAGGCCGTCACTCACGCCGCCAGAGGGTTTGACATAATTTTTTATCACAAGGTTGGCGAATGTTTTCGCTGACTTGAGAAAAAGCTTTTGCTCCGGTCCGTGACAACGCACCGCCGTGGCCAGCACGGCCATGCCAATGGATGAACTGTCGGCCGCGTACCAGTCATTCGTCGTTTGACCGGGCTTGCGATTGTAGTGCATGTAATAGGCCCCATGCGGTGTCATTTGGTCCTGATACCGCACCATGCGCAGGGACCAGTGACGGCAGGCATCCAGATAATTCGTGTTATCTGTCATGTCATAGGCCACGCACAGTGCGCGCACGCCATACGAATCTATAAAGAACGGACCTTTGCTGTCGTCGTCGGAGACTTTGGCGGCGGCCAGGTCGCACAGCTTAAAGAATTGCGCGCGGAAATCGGGGAGGACGGCGTTATCGGCGCGAACGGATTGTGATGGAAGAAAAAGCGAAAGAGAAACGGTGAGAACGAACGATGACAGGAACTGTTTTACTTTCATGTATTTATGCTGTTTCAATGCTATTCTGCGGCGCCTCATTGGATTGATCGGCAAAGTCGCACATATTCGCCATGGAATCGGTCGAAGGCAATCCTTTAAACGCGCCCGTTAATTAACACCGCTGTTGAAGGCATGGAAAAATGTCCACTTGATATCCTGAGCCTGATTCGCAAACACGGTGGTTCCCTGCACACCCGTGCCGCTGTATGTGATTGGCTGGAGGGTTGAAGTATCAAGCCACCGGTGCATCTCCGCATGACCGTCCGCAAAGGAAAATCCGCAATTTCTTTTAGCATGGTAAGAGGCCGGCAGATCGCCCCAGTTACAATTTCCGCTGGCGGAGATGCCTCCTGGAGGAAGGGAAAATGTACCATCGTACGGCGAAGGGGTTCCACCATTGTCCCCCGTGGAAGGGTGAGCATCTATAAAGACCCACATCATGGCTGGGCTCTTTATGTCGGCCATTTTCCAGTTATTCGTAAATTTATTGCCCCAAACGGTTGCACCCCAACCGGACGCGGAGGACTCAACCGGGTCGCAAGCAAGATATTTGTTTATCCGCACGCTTCGAATACGATGAGTCCATCCCGCCGCCATTTGTGCGGGAGCCAGGTAAATATCGGCGGGACAGCGATAACAGTCGTTCATCCGGGAGGTGTAGTCCCCAAGAAGGCCGGAGCGCAACTCATTCTCATTGGTGTTCATTGAATTCAGGGTCCAGTCGAGATAACCGTTGACCCAGCCCACGGGGCTTGCCGAGGCGCCTGGGACGTTCAGCACTAATTTATCGTTGTTGTCCTGCGCATACATGAAATAAGCCATCTGAATCTGTTTTTTATTATTGATGCACTCGGCTTCCCATGCCCTTTGCTTGGCCGCCGCCAGGACCGGCAACAGAATCGACGCCAGGATGGCGATGATGGCGATGACCACCAGGAGTTCAATCAGAGTAAAGGCACGACAAACCTGCCCGTCACATTGTTTCGATTGCGTATTTCTTTTTAATTCACTGGTCACTCGCTCAGAATTCATTTTTCCACTTTCTCACTTATCACTTTGTATCTTTACGGAACCTGCAACAAATAAAACTGCTGAGGCGTTCCCGCCGTAATTGGATTGCTAATAGAGAATTGTCCATTGCTGAGGAAGGTGTTAGTTAAGATGGAGGTCCATTGACTCAACGGCAGCATCACGTTGGTCGAGGACAGCAGGTAATAGGTTCCGCTGTCAGGGCCGTTCGAACCGCTGAGTATAATGTTTCCGTTGCTGATTTGCACATTGGTGATACGCGGCGAAGGCGGCAAGACTGATTGTACGGAAATCGTGCCGTCCACGGCCAGATTGTTGTTCCAAACCACCCCTGCGCCACCGCCGGAAACAGCCATCGTCCCGCCGCCGCTCAACGGCTGGCTGAACAATTGGAAGGTGTCACCCGCGGCCAGTGAAGGCCCAAGGTTGGTGACGACAAGGGTACCGGTGCCGCTCCTGGTGAGCGTGCCCGTAACGATCGCCATGCCATTGGACGGCGTGAGCGATTTATTTACGTTCACCGTGATATTTCCGGCAATGCTGAGATTATTGCTAAAGCTCAGCGTCGTACCAGCCAGCGCCAGCTTGCCGCCGGCGATTACCGTTACCGGACCGCCGAAGGTTCCGGTTCCTCCCAGTGTTCCGCCGCTACTGACGGTGACCGCGCTGCTGCCGTTTGTATTGTCAATGAGAAGCGTGCCCGCGCTAATCGTGGTCGGGCCGACATAAGTCATTTTGCCGGTGAGCGCGATCACGCCACTGCCGCTGTTAACTAGATTGCTGTTGCCGCTAATGGCGCCGCCATAGGTATAGGTGCCTGTGCGATTAAATTTGAGAGGGCCGTTGGCGGTGGTATCGCCGGTGCCGAGTGTCCCGGTGGTTGAGCCGTTGCCGACGGTCAAGACGTTACTAATGCCGATTGTCGTCGTGCCCGCATAGGTATTGTTCGCCGCTAAAATTATAGTCGAGAGAGTGCCACCGTGACCATCGGGAAAGCTCATGCTTCCCGGCCCACTGATCGGCGAGTTAATAGTCACAGTTCCGCCAGACGACACGACATCTTCGATAGTTCCGCCACCGGAGGCGACGTAGATACCGCGCGTGGCGGCAATCGTGGTACTGTGGCCGACGTGCATCGAGCCGCCGTTGAACCAGATGTTGGACGGGTTGAGGCTGCTGGGCACGGCTCCCAAACTCGATGTACCGCCGCTCGAATCGTAATTGAAACTGAGACTGCCGCCGTTCAGCACGATGTTACTGTATATTTCAAGCGAAGGATTGGCGTATCCCATATTACAATCGCCGCTGCCGCCCTTAATAAAGGCTCCCATGCCCAGATTGATGGTGCCGAGAGTGGTACCAGCCGCACCGCCTGGATGGAAGCTTCCTGAACCCGTGAGCGTAACTGGAGTATTTGAGCTATAAATATTGCAAGTCGTCCAGGTCCCGCTATTGCAGGTCAACGTGCCGCCATTGGTGGTCACGGTAATACCGTCGTTGGCAAACATGGTATAGGTGCCACCAGAGGTGATCGCGCCTCCATCTACAATACAATTTGTCGTCATCAGTGTGGCCGGGGACGTCCCGAAGCTGTTATTGTTTTCAACATAAAGCGTGGCGCCTGTAGAGACATACGTGCTTTTCCAATCCGTCGGTGAAAACCCGTTCAGGTAAGTGTAACACGACGCAGGGCCCTCGACGATCAGAGTACCGCCGATACTGATTGTGCTGCCGAGATGGACGTTACCCGTCCCGTTTCCGCTGATAATAAGATTATAACCGTTTCCATTGTCGGTAAGCGGCGAACCTTCCCCGTCGTAAACCAGGGCGCTGCCGCTGTCCGCATAAATCATACTGTTGTTCTCCCCCAATACAATTTGTCCATAAAAAGTGGTTACACCTGAAAGGTTCCGTAGTGCCCCGCTGTTGGTAATGCCCGAACCGTTGATAGTGACGTTATTATAAACGCCGCTCAAATCATTAGTGCCGCTGTTGAATTCCAACGCGGCGCCGTCCGCTACAGTTACCTGCGCCGACGAGCCCAAACCGTTATTATTTTCGTCGGAAACCGACCCCTGATTGATCATCACAGTGCTCAAGCTATTGGCCGCGGTTAAATGCAATCTGCCGGCCCCATTCTTGTTCAACGTGCCCGAATTGGCGAGGGGTGCTGCGATCGTGTGTTCTCCGCCACCGGTATCAATCGTATTGGCCACCGTGAGCACTTCCGCGCCAGTGGCGTTGGTGATGTAATAATTGCCCGTCACGTTGGTGAAATAAATGTCTCCGGCGGAGATTCCCGTTTGCAGGGTGACCGTATTGCCTGTTCCTTCGAAAAAGGCGTCGTCCCCGCTCGACCAGGCAACATCGGCACTCTGGTTAAACCAAAGGGAGCTGGCGGTGTCCCAATTGCCGCTTCCACCCGCAGTGGCGCTGAGAGTCTGGCCGGGATCCCAATAAAGTGCTTGAGCCGAAGCGGATGAGATGACGAAAAGGCTTAGGGTAATCGAAATGAGCGCAAAGAGTGTTTTCATACAGTCTGGCAGTTTAACCTGATACAATTGGTTTTAAATTATAAACCCATTCGCAGGCCGGCAAAGTCATATGAAGGTATGACAAGGGCGGTAGGGACGGCGCGCTGCGCCGTCACCGCCCGTAGAGCGGGCGGAAAAAGCGCGAGACGACGCCCGACTAAACTCGTTGCGCCGCTAAACACGCCGACAGCGCTGGCAGCACCACTTGCGAAATGCACCGTCCCTACGAAAAAATCAACGGTTTTGGAAGCGGCCGCGGTAATTTCGGGGCGTCAGGCCGGTGATTTCAAGAAAGCGCCGGTTGAAGTTGGCCAGGTTCGCAAAACCGCACTCGAGGGCAATGTCAGTAATCCTGGTTTCATTTTCGGCCAGCAAACGGCAAGCTCGGCCCACTCGCAGTTCATTAATATAGCCCGGCAAAGTCTTGCCGGTCCGCAATTTGAAGAAACGGCTGAACGCTCCCTGGCTTAAGTGCGCTTCACGCGCCACGCTGGCGCGCTCAATGGGCTCCTCGAGGTGCGCATGAATGTAATCGCAAACGCGTTGCATGCGGTCCTGGTCGGAACCATTGAGCACCGGAACGAAGCCGGCGCTGGCAACGGGTTTCAGCTCGTTGGACCGCGCCAACGCGTTGAGAATGGAAAGCAGCCCGCTGATGCGGTCCAATCCGGTCGCTTCCGGAAGACGCCGCATTTTCTCCGCGACGGCCTGGCGCGTGGTCCCAGTGGCCCGCAATCCACGACCGGAGCGTTGAAGAAGCCGGCGAACCTCCTTCATTTCCGGTATATCCAAAAAATCCCTTCCCGCAAACGTCTCGAGAAAACGGACGATGACCGCGTGAACGGCGTGGGCCGGGTCGGTGCGCGACTCCCGTTCCTGTTGCCAAACGTGCGGAAGATTGGAACCGACGAGGACCAGGTCCCCGGCATGCAGGGGTGTTATGTTGTCACCGACGAGGCGATAGCCGCAGCTTTTAATGACCAAAGTAATTTGATATTCCGGATGAAAATGCCATGCGGCATTGTAACTGTCCCCATTGACAACTTCGCAATGAAAGGATTCCCATTGCGACTGCGGCGTTTTCTCAAATACCGGCCTCACGACCGCAGTTTACATAGCCTGGGACGTAAATGCGATAATCTTAATTGGGGTGGCATCTCTTCTGTGAATCTTTTTATCGTAACAGCGGACGTGACGGCAGGTGGCGCTGCCACTCCGCTCTGACTAATTCGCGCGATGGCCGTCCAGCTATGCTCGACTTGCGATCTGAGACTTTCAATGAACGCATACGGAGCGCAGCCATGTTCCGCTCGGAGTGGAACCGGCCGCAGCACGCCGAAATGTTCGGGAACACAGCGCCAGTCGGTTTATGGCCCCAAAAGGCGCGGCCCGCGCCACCTCCGTTCACCACAACGATAACGTTAATGTAACACACTAAGTATTTGCACTTCAACGATGTAACGGGTCCAGGCCAATTTGTAACGGGGCGTGTAACACCTTAAATCGTTGGTATACAACAGTGTAACATGTGTAACGGCCTAAAACACTCATCAACTTCGTGCTTTGCCTTCCTGACCTTTTTCCCTCCGCTTGTGGATCCATTTCCTGCAGCGCCGCGCTCCCGAATTGACCCCATTTTGGGGATGTCACAAAAGTATCAGAATTCGTGAGAAACGATGAAGCAAACCGGGGCGGGCTGTGGGAGTATTGTGGCAGTTATGGCGATTAATGTCTATGCCATGGATGAGGCGCCCGGGATCGAAGTCAAACGCCTTCCGGCGCCCAGGTTGCTCGCACCACGCGAACGCGAGGTTCTGGATTTGTTGTCAAAGGGCCGCGCCTACAAGCAAATTGCGGCTGATATGGAACTGAGCATAGGAACGGTTCGCACCTATATCCGTCGGCTCTACGGAAAGCTCAATGTCAATTGCCGCACAGAAGCGGTGGTGCTCTATCTCACCCAGCCCATCAACGGCTGACGGTCCCAGTATTCCTTGCAAGTCATATTGACGTATGACTTTGCTTTTTCATTCCAACATGCTAAATCTCCTCATTCGAGTGGTTTGTGGCGGAAAAAGTAAAATATTTTTTATTACAAATTGATAAGCCATGGGAAAAGAATTTAAAACGACTCCTCAGGCGGTTTCCCATGTGGAAACGAAGTTTCGCCGAATTGTCACGCCATTGCCGCATCCTGAATCCCTGGCCACGCTGGAGACGCTGCGCCAATTCGAACCCATGTCCATGCGCGGACAGCCTCCATTGGTCTGGGAACGCGCGGAAGATTTTTCCGTGTTCGACAAATACGGGAACCGTTGGATCGACTGGTCCAGCGGGGTGCTCGTAACCAACGCCGGCCACGGCGCGCCGGAAGTCAAAAAGGCGATCATTGACCAGGTCCAGAGCGGCCTGCTCTACAACTACGTTTTTCCCAGTGAAGAACGCGCCGCGCTGGTGGAACGACTGGCGGCGCTGGCCCCTGACGGATTGAAGAAGGTTTTTTTGCTCACAACCGGGGCTGAAGCCATCGAATGCGCGATCAAATTGAGCCGCGCACATGGCATCAAAGTCGGAGGGAAGCAGAAAATCGGCATTGTCGGTTTTGAGCGCGGATTTCACGGCCGCACCCTGGGCAGCCAGCAGGCCGGCGGCATTGCGGGCCAAAAATCATGGATCGTCAATGAGGACCCGGCCATCATCAATGCCCCCTTTCCCGACGGCTACTGGCAAACTGACACCAGTTTCGACACCTTTTTAAATGCCGTTGAGCGGCGGGGCCTCAAGCCACAAAATATCGCGGGTGTTGTCATGGAAAGTTATCAGGGCGTGGGCCCGGATTTCGCGCCTGTGCCGTATGTCCGGGAACTGGCCGAATGGTGCCGACGCAACAATGTCATTGCTCGTTTTCGACGAAGTCCAGGCCGGCTTCGGACGCACCGGAAAATTCTGGGCGTTCGAACATTACGGTGTCCTTCCTGACTTGATTTGCTGCGGCAAAGGCATCAGCAGTTCGCTGCCCCTTTCCGCCGTCATTGGCCGCGCCCCCATTATGGACCAATTTGCGCCCGGCTCGATGACCAGCACGCAAACCGGCAATGCCGTCTGCTGCGCCGCCGCACTGGCGGGCATCAATAAAATTGTCAGCGAAGATCTCACCGGCAACGCCGCGCGACTTGAACCCGTTCTGCTGGAAGGGCTGAAACACATTCAAGCCGAGCATCCGGACATTATCGGGCACGTGACTGCGCGCGGATTGGTCGGCGGACTGCAGACCATCAAAGCCGGCAGCAAAGAAGCCGATCACGACCTGGCCCATGAGATCATCGAGCGTTGCTTTCACAAAGGTCTGCTGATGTTCGCACCTGTTGGCGCATGGGGACAAACAGTCAAAATCGCGCCACCTCTTACGATTCCGCGCGAGGCGCTGGAAGAAGGCATCGCGGTGCTCAGTGAAGCGGTGGATGAGGCTGTGGCCGCTCGAACGGCGTCGCAACCGACGGCTGACGCGGACCGTACTGTCCGGGCTTAGCGGGGGTGACGTGGTGCGTGGTTAGTTGCCCGCCTTCTTGAAGCAAAACAGCATTATGTATGGTGCTCCAGTGATCCGCTTTTCAATGATCTGTCCGAACTGCCGTAAGGTCCTGGAGTGCGGTGGCTGTGACACCGCTTTGGAATCGAGCGAGATGTCCAATCCGGATGACAGCACACCTTCGAAAGCGGTGTCGCGCTTCGCTTGCCACTGCACCAGGGTGCACGCGCGACAATCCTGTCGCTTCCCGTTTACAACCCCATTTTTGTTGGATTTCCCAATAAAAACGCGAAAATGCCCCCGTTTTCTGCCGTCGTTTACTCGTTTACTTACATATACAGAAAAAATGTGCGGGTGTTCTCCGATGCCTGTGATACCACTCAGACAATTTGGATTTTGGATGTTCATGCGGCGGCGCGTTGTCCATTATTTGTAAGTGACCTGGTTTTACCGCAATTGCATCCGCCCGATTCTCTTCGTGCAGGACGCTGAGCGCGCCCATGAATTCGCGCTCAAAACGCTTTCAGGTGTCAGCCAGAGCCCTGCCGCTTGCGCCGCCGCAGGACTCTTCCTTTCCTCACCGCCGCTGCCGGTGGAACTTTTCGGGCTGAGATTTCCCAATCCAATCGGTCTGGCTGCCGGGATGGACAAATTCGCCGCGGCGTTGCCGTTTTGGGAGCGAATGGGATTTGGTTTTTGCGAATTGGGCGGGGTCACATCGCACGGCGCAGCCCGGCAACCCATCGCCTCGCATGTTTCGCGCGCCCGCTGACGGCGCCATCATCAATCGCATGGGCTTCAACAATCCCGGCGCGGAAACATTCGCGCAGACCCTGGCCGATTGGAAAAAGACCGGACGCTGGCCACGGCATCCCGTGGGAATCAATCTGGGCAAATCGAAAATCACACCTCTCGAAAAGGCGCCCGAAGATTATGCCGCCTCATTCCGCCTGCTTCGCGATAACGCGGACTTTTTTGTCATCAATGTCAGTTCGCCCAACACGCCCGGACTTCGGCAATTGCAGGACAAGTCCGCGCTGGAAGAAATACTTGCGGCCGTTTGCGAACTCAAAAAGCCGGACAACAAACCGGCCGTTCTGGTCAAAGTCGCGCCGGATTTGACATTCGATGCGCTGGACGAAATTCTCGAACTGGCCACCACAAAAAATCTCTCGGGCATCGTGGCCACCAATACGACGCTTTCTCGTCCGGAAACGAATGACCCTGCCCTGCGCGCGATTTATTCAGAGACCGGAGGGCTGAGCGGCAGGCCGTTGCGAAACCGCAGTACGGAAATCATTCGCCATATTTTCAAGCAAACGCGCGGCGGATTGCCCATTATCGGCGTCGGCGGCATTTTCAGCGCCAATGACGCCTGGGAAAAAATCACGGCCGGCGCGTCACTGCTGCAAATTTACACGGCCCTCGTTTATGAAGGTCCCAGCCTTCCGAAAAAAATCGTGAACGGGCTGCTCCGGAAAATGCAATTGGAAGGTGTCCGCGATCTGACGCAAGTGATCGGCAAATCGTAAAATAATTTGTCACCTTGTCCAAAATTTTGACAATCGCCGCAACGGGTTGCCGATTTCCGAAAAAATTTTCGGAAAATAGAAATTTCCTGTTGCGCCGGGCAAAGAAATCTGGTTTATAGCTTAGGTTGGTTCCGAGTTAGTTCCGTTTTTCCTCACCGGAGTTTTTTCGGAAGTTCTTTTCGCAGATAAATAATAACGACAGTATTGTCATGAAATATTTTGCAATTGCCTTTGTCATTGCGTTGATGGGGGAAAGCTGCTTTGCAGCCACGCCAACGCCGTCAGTTTCCACAAATTTG
Organism: uncultured Verrucomicrobiae bacterium; assembly: GCA_963845665.1. Classification (GTDB taxonomy): domain Bacteria; phylum Verrucomicrobiota; class Verrucomicrobiia; order Limisphaerales; family UBA11358; genus UBA11358. The sequence continues at coordinate 1,818,876 of CAWJTA010000002.1, read as the reverse complement.
CTCAAAGCCGTGAAGGCCACAGTCACGCCGCCGGTGACCTGGTGCAGCACCGTAACGATGGGACTCACCGTGACGTCCGGCAATGTTGAAAGTGTTTTGACCACGGGAAAATTGAGCACAGAAAGAAAAAGTCACCGCAATGATTTGATCCTGGGCGCCGACGGCGCTTATGGCGAGGTTTCGGGCGTTCAAAGCGTTAACAGCGTGCATGGCTCCGCGCAGAACAATTACACGTTCGTTGACGACACGTGGTATGGCTACGGTCGCGAGGACGCGCTGCATGACGCCATCGCCGATGTCGAGTACCGCGTCACCACCAGCCTTGGCGCAGGCTATTATTTCATCAAAAACAAAGCCACAACGTTGTCCGCCGAAGGCGGCCCATCCTTTCGGACGGAAAAACTCGACGACAAGACCTACAACTATCCCACGGCGCGAATTGCCCAAAATTTCGAGCACAAAATTGACGACCACGCGCGCATTTGGGAGAACGTCGAGTTTCTTCCGCCGCTGACATTTCCGGACGCTTTTCTGATTAACGCCGAAGTGGGAGTGGAAACTCCGTTGACCAAAACACTGAGTCTCCAGACGTATTTGCAGGACAATTATGCAAACGTCCCGGCGCCCGGATTCAAACCCAACGATTTGAAACTCGTCAGCGGCCTCACGATGAAATTCTAGTGTCCGGAGGGGAGTCGGGGGCGGACATCAATCACCGGCGAAAAGTCGAGCCGCTTCAGGCCGGGCAACGGCGGCCAAGGAACGCACCGATCGCACACTTCAACGCCAGGAATTGCCGGGGCGACGGCGCGCGCACAGGTTTCCTCGGGAGCGATGTGTCGACTGTCATAGTAGGCGTCCTTTCCCACCGGAAATCCTGTAGCAAGTCATTGCGAAATTAGACCGTGCCTGAGGTTTTAGCTTACGGCCAAATACGACGGTAACGGCGAACGATTGTTTCGGTCCATGGCCTTGATGCGTAATTCGAGAATCATTGGAACTCCTCATGAACCAGGTAAGGGGGCCGACGTGCCTGTCGGCCAGTCTTTCATCCCGCGGAAAATCCAGTTTTTCCCGATTTCGCCCAAAAACCACGGCTTTTGTGGGAACTTGACAGCGGCGGATTCGCAATTATAGTGCAATCACAAATTATGCAGACCGAAAAAACGGGCGGTGAGGAGCCGCCATCGGACCACCGACTCCACACGTTAAAGGGATTTCAATCCGCCGGCCGGGGCTATTGGCACGACGTTTCTGAACAGGACTGGAATGACTGGCGCTGGCAGCTGAAGCATCGCATCACGACGGCCGAGCAGTTGCAACGATATTTACCCACACTCACGCCTGAGGAATTTGCCGGGGCAAAGTTGGCCAACCATAAGCTGGCGCTGGCCATCACGCCTTACTTTTTCAACCTGATCGATCCGGCAGACGAAAATTGCCCGATTCGCCTTCAGGTTGTGCCTAAAGTAGCCGAGACGCATACGGCGTCATGGGAGATGAGCGATCCTTGCGGCGAAGATTCTCATTCGCCGGTACCGGGACTGGTCCACCGATACCCGGACCGAGTGCTGTTCCTCGTGACCGACCGTTGCGCCAGCTATTGCCGTTACTGTACCCGTTCGCGCCTGGTGAGCAATGCCAGTGGCTACGACTTTCATCCGGAGTTCGACAAGCAAATCGCCTATATCGAACAGCATCCGGAAGTGAGGGATGTTTTGCTGAGCGGCGGTGACCCATTGCTGTTGAGCGACGAGAAACTGGAATTTCTTTTGAGCCGTCTGCGCGCCATCCCACACGTCGAATTTTTGCGGATTGGCACGCGCATTCCGCTGTTTCTCCCCCAGCGTATCACGCCTGAGCTATGCGCCATGCTCAAACAATTTCATCCGCTTTTTATCAGCGTGCACGCGAACCATCCGCGCGAATTGACAACGGAAGCCCGGGACGCGCTGGGACGGCTGGCCGACGCGGGCATTCCGCTGGGCAACCAAAGCGTGCTGCTCAAAAACGTAAATGACGACGCCACCGTCATGAAGGGGCTTGTGCAGAAACTGCTCATATGCCGGGTAAAGCCATATTACCTTTACCAATGCGATTTGATAGCCGGCTCCGCGCATTTGCGCGCGAGTGTCGCCAAAGGGCTGGAAATCATGGAACAACTGCGCGGCCACACGACGGGCTACGGAGTGCCCACGTATGTCATTGATGCGCCCGGCGGAGGCGGCAAGGTGCCGATAAATCCCGAATACGTCCTGTGCCGAAACGCCGGCCGCGTGCTGATACGCAACTACGAAGGTAAAATTTTCGAATATCCCGAAACCGCCGAAGGCACGCCGCGCTGCAAACCGAAGACGGTGGAACAGCCGGATTTGTGCAAGTGCTGAACGTTAAAAAATTGAAATGTTGAATCGGTTTTTCGAGTCAACACAGGTGTTTTAGCGTCTCAATTTCAACGTTTCAACAGCCGCGCAACGAATGCTCCATCAACCTCGTCCTTGAATGGCAACAGTTCGCTCTCGCGTTCAAGTTCAAACGTGTTGTCTGCCCGCAGGAATTCCTGGACAACGAATGAATTTTCTTCCGGTTCAAGGCTGCACGTGCTGTAAATGAGAACGCCGCCGTGTTTTAGTTTTGGCGCGGCCGCGTTCAGCAAACCTAATTGCATCTGTTGCAGGCGCGCCAGTTCGTCCGGCGAAATTCGCCAGCGCAAGTCCACGCGGCGGCGCAGAACGCCCGTGTTGGAACAGGGCGCGTCTATCAGAACCTTGTCGAATTGATCTCCGTCCGGGATTGCCGAAAGCGTGGCCGAATAAACGGCCGGATGGATAGTCGTAATACCCAGGCGGTCGCAATTTTCTTTGAGCAGCTTTAACCGATCTTCGGAAACATCACAGGCGATGATCTTTCCGGTATTGCCCATGAGTTGGGCGATAAATGTGGCTTTGCCGCCCGGCGCGGCGCATAAATCCAGAATCGTTTCCCCGCCCTTCGGAGCCAGCTCGAGTGACGCCAGCAGCGTGCTTGGATCCTGGATATAAAACCAGCCGTCCCGAAAGCTTTCCAATGACGCCAGCGGCGGATGCGACTTAAGCTCAAAGATAATTGTTTCCAGGTCCGGGCGGCCCAAAAAATCCCGGCGGACGAAATCGTATTCCACATTTTCAGCGCGCCATTTTTCGAGCAATTTTCCGGCCTCGGTCTTGAGAGTGTTCACCCGGGCAAAGGTCTTTGGAGGACGGTTGTTCCATTCGAGCAGTTGCCGGGTGCGTTCCGGGCCAAATCGTTTCTCCCATTTCTCCACGAGCCATTGCGGATGGGAGAATGCCGACGACGGGATTCGTTTCCTTCAATTCAGCGAGGAGCTTCTTCGTCGCGTCAAACTCACGAAGATAGCCCCGCAGAACGGCGTTCACAAAACCGGCTTTAGGCCCAAATCCCTCGCGTTTGGCGAGTTCTACGGTTTCATGGACGGCGGCGTGGGCCGGGATCCGGTCCAGCCAAAAAACCTGGTAAAGGCCCAGGCGCAAGACACTTTGCATGCCGGAATTCTGCCGCCGACCCCCGGTTTTGCGGTCAATAAGCCAATCCAGGGCCGCCTGGGCGCGAACGACGCCATAGACTAATTCCTGACAAAGGGCGCGGTCGGGGGATGACATTGTACTGCCCTGCCCCTTTTCCGGCACGGTCGAAGGCCCGGCCGCGAGGGCGCGTTCCAGGAGGGTTTCGGTAAATTCGCCGCTTTGGCGCCGGGCCTGCAGAACCCGTAGCGCGATTTGTCTTGGATTTTTGCCGCTCACCAACTTTAATGATGTCACTCATTTTTGGGGACGCGAGTTAAAAACCGTATATGAAACAGGAATTTGAAAAATTGGCAGCGGCGGGAAAGATCGAGCCACGCCACGTGCAGCTGCTGACGCAATTGACCGAGAGCGGTTGCTGCGTTCATCGCAGTTGGGGCTTTGGCAAAATCAAGGCCGTCGACACTGTGTTTGCGCGTTTCACCATTGATTTTCCCGGCAAACCAGGACACACGATGGACCTGGCATTCGCCGCGGAAAATCTCAAGCCGATTCCCAAAAACCATATCCTGGCGCGCAAGGCCAATGATATCGAAGCCGTCCGCCAGATGGCCGCTCACCACCTGGATTTGATCCAGCTGGTCCTGAACAGCTACGGCGGCAAGGCAACCGTGGACCAGATTCAACACGAGCTTGTGCCGGAGGTCATCAGTGACGATTGGAGAAAATGGTGGGAAGTGGCCCGGCGTGAGATGAAAAAGGACGGCCACTATGTGGTGCCGGTCAAAAAGACTGATCCCGTCATTTATCAGGCTCAGGAAACCGCTCCGGCTGACCGGGCCCGCGCCGACTTCCGCGCCGCCAAAGGACTGAAAGCGCGCGTCGCAGTGGTGGCCGAAATTCTCAAAATCATTCCTGACTTGGCAGACAAAGGCGGCCGTGGCCAGGGAAATTTTGTCCGCGCTAAATACGGACATCGCCTCACATCAGCGCACCCAACCGGCAGTAGCTCTTGAAGCGATCTTTGCGCGGGACGATTTGCGAGATGCGGCCGGCTTGCCGCCAACCGACGGGGAAATTTCGGCTACGCAAATCTGGAAGCAGGACGGGATCAAATTTGGCGTGCTGATGGAAGCCGTGCCCGCGGCAAAGCATCATCGCTCGCTGGATTCGTTCAAGGAGGCGTTTCCGGAGCAATGGCACGAAATCCTGCGCGGGGCGCTGAATCTGGTTTCCGCAAAACTGGCAAAGGAGTTCGCCGCGCTGTTGATACGCGAAGGCAGGCTGGATTTGCTCAAGGAAACCGTTGCCCGCCTCATCAGCCAGCATTCGGCCAGCAGCGAACTGCTCCTGTGGTTCGGACGCGAACGCAACGAAGATTTTGTGGACATTCTTGGGCCGGAAGTGTTTCGGGCCATGCTCACCGCCATGGAACGCGACCAATTCGCCGAAAAACGCTCCAACCGCCTTCGCGATTTTATTTTGGAAGACCAGGAACTTATCGGCGAACTCACCGCCAGCGCGGACATCGAAGTCATCAAGGACCTGACGCGCGCGCTGCAGCTGTCGCCCGTCTTTGACGACATGGACAAGCGTTCGCTCCTGGCGCGCCTGGTCAAAGCGCATCCGGCCGTGCAATCGCTGGTGAGCGGCGAGCAAACCCGGCAGGACGCCGCCTTGCTGGTTTCCTGGGACAGCCTCGAACGCCGCCGCATCGAATACGAAGACCTGGTACAAAAGAAAATCCCGGCCAATTCCAAGGAAATTGCGGTGGCCCGCAGCTACGGCGATTTGCGGGAAAACCACGAGTACAAGGCCGCCAAGGAAATGCAAAAGGTCCTCATGCGCCGCAAAGATGAATTGGAGAATCAGATGGCCCGCGCCCGCGGCTCGGATTTCTCAAATGCCAGGACCGACACCGTCAACATCGGCACCATAGTGGACACAACGAATCTGGAGTCCAGCCAGCGGGAGTCCTTTACCATCCTCGGCGCATGGGAATCCGACCCGGACAAGGGCATCATCAGCTATTTATCTCCGGTTGGCGCGGCCTTGTTGAATCATAAGCCCGGCGATGAAGTAGAATTTGAATTGCACGGCGCGAAACACCGCCATCGCATCGAAAAAATCGACCAGTGGAAAGCGGAAACCCCTGCGCCGACCGTACCGGCAGTCCCGGAAACAGGCGCAGTCCCCAACGAAGGTTCCGCGCCCAATGTACCGGCGTGAGCGGACAAATTTCGGTTTAATGGATTGTTGGATTAGCGGATTATCGGGCCAAGGCCCGTTTCACGGTTTTCCGCCAAAACTCACGTAATCGTCCAGATCCAGCACATCGAAGAACGTAAATATGTCCTCGCGTTTGGGCGCTGCCTTGGCATGCATGCCATTGAAATACTCCCGCGTCTCCGGGTCGCCGGGCACGCGCTCCTCCGCAAATTTTGAAAAGGCGGCAATTTCAATAGGAGAATGCTTGAAACGCGCGTTTTTTTCGATCCATTCGAGCATTTCACTGTCACTTTTGCCTGCGCTCAATTCCTTTTTCAGTTCTTCCGGGTCAATACCCACGAAATCCAGAAAACGCATGTCCAGTGGACAGGCGAAATAATATTCGCCGTTTTTCCCGGCGACGGTGGCGCGGCCTTTGTCAAGGCAACGGGGCAAAATGCAATAACCGCCCAGGCGCACACGCGCGCTGCGGGGCGGATGTTGTGTGAGATCGGGATTGTCAAATGTCATAGCTGTTCCTTTTTTCAGTTTCGCCTTTGGCGAAGAAGTTTAAGTTGCACTGAAAATGCCGAATTGCAAGCGGGTGAAAAAATTTTTATCGTTGTGCCGTGAAACATTCCGGAAAAGCCATGCTCGCGGCGCTCAAATTGAGCGCTTTGGGGTTTGTAGCAGTCATTGTATTGCTTGTTGTTGCCATCGTGGCGCACTATCTCGGTGGTAAAATCGTCGAATACTACGGCGCTCTTTTGCTCCTGTGGGCGCTGTTTGCAATTTTTACGTTTTATTTTTTCCGCGATCCCAACCCGATGACGCCCACGGGGGCAAACCTGGTCATTGCTCCCGCGCACGGCAAAGTCGACGTCATTGACACGGTAGTGGAAAACGAGTTTATGGGCGGCGAATGCAAGAGGATTTCCATCTTCCTCTCGATATTTGACGTTCATGTTCAGAAAGCGCCCTTGACCGGAAAAGTGGCGTATTTTAAGCATCTGCCGGGGCAGTTTCTGAGCGCCACGCGCAGCGACTGCGCGCAGTTCAACGAAAATGTGCTCGTGGGCATCGATTCTTTTGAGCCTCAAGGCGAGAAAGTGGGCCTGCGCCTGATCGCCGGACTGATTGCGCGGCGCATCGTGCCGTGGATTGGCGTCAACGATCCCATTCAGAGAGGCGATCGAATCAGCCTGATCCAATTCGGTTCGCGCGTCGAAGTTTACCTTCCCGTGCGGGCCAAAATCAAAGTGCCCCTGGGCCAAAAAGTCGTCGGCGGCGAAACAGTACTGGCTTCTTTCGATTAATTTATATGCCACAGCACTAAAACGGTATGAAGGACCCAAATCAGAAACCGGCCGAAAATCCGGAGGAAAAACTAAAAATTTATTTTCTCCCCAATCTGCTGACCGCGGGAAATCTGTTTTGCGGATTTGTGGCCCTGACCAGGATCGTGGATGCCGACCCGTACTCGGAACATTACTTTGACCAAATCAAAGTCGCGCTCGCGTTTATTTTGCTGGCGTGCATATTTGATTTGCTGGATGGCCGCGTTGCGCGCATGGGCGGCGTGGAAAGCCCCTTCGGCCGCGAGTTCGATTCACTGGCGGACCTGATTTCCTTCGGCGTGGCGCCGGCATTTTTGGTTCAGCGCGTCGTCCTGGCGGACGTTTTCGGACGATATCAGAGCATCAGTTGGTTCATCGCTTCAATCTATTTGCTATGCGGGGCGTTCCGCCTCGCGCGGTTCAATTGCCTGGCCATGATGGGTGGCGGGAGCAGCAAAGATTTTCTGGGCTTCCCTATTCCGTCCGCGGCGGGCCTGGTCGCATCACTGACGCTGCTCATCATGCACTTCTACACAAATGGCAAGACGCTCGGAAACTGGAATTACGTCATTGCCGGCGTCCTGATTTTTCTTTCAGCCATGATGGTGAGCACCGTGCGCTATCCGAGCTTTAAATCGCTCGGATTGCGTTCGACCAGCACGTTTACCAAAGCCATCGGCGCGGCCATCTTTATTGGGGCCCTTTTTATTTTGCAGGAGAGAATTCTTTATTACGTATTGCCCGCCTTTTTTACGCTTTATCTGGTCTACGGGTTTGTAAGGCCCAGCCTCTCTCGCACCTGGCGCAGGGAAATCGAGGAAGAAGATGAGGAGCACGAGACGGACTGAGCCGCCGTTACACATCAGACCACTAAATGATAGCGGCGCTTTTTCCTATTTTCCTTGCAATGCTGACCGGCCTGATTGCTGGACTCCTGCTGTCCATGCCCAATGTCGGTCCGGTGAACCTGACGATTTTGAACACGGCTTCGCGCCGGGGTTTCAAGGCGGGCGCGCTAGTGGGCCTGGGCGCATCCTCGATGGAATTGATCTATTGCGCGATCGCATTTACGGGCTTTACCCAGTTCTTTGAAGTCAACATGATCAGGACGTTGATGGAGGTTTTCAGTTTCGTCTTTTTCCTGTTTATCGGAATGAAGTTTTTGCGGGCCCAGAACCTGGACGCGCCGGAATTTGGGTCCGCGGCCCATAAATTGAGCGCGCGGGTGGACCAGAAGTTCAAGCCCCAATCGGCGTTTATGACCGGCTTTGTCCGCGTCCTCGGCAACTTTGGAGTGTTGCTTTTTTGGATTTTCCTTGCGGGAAGTTTTTTGTCCCATGATTTGGTCGCTGATACGCTTGCATCAAAGGGAGCATGCATAGCCGGTGTGGCGCTGGGGACTAATATCTGGTTTTGCGCCTTGAGTTTTACTGCCTCAAAGCACTACGGCCAGTTTAGCGAGCCGGCCTTATTGCGAATGGAACGGTTTTCCGGCGTTTGCCTGCTGGTGTTGGGATTTGCGCAGGGCATTCACATCGCCTGGCAGTTGGCGAGGCATAAAATGTGAATAATCCCGCGATTTTGGATTCTGCCGTGTTGACGGTTTCCCTAGGCAAGATACTCTTACTTGGTGACTACAACGACATCAGGCAAAGGACAAAGTCTGCGGCGGACTAAACGGCCGAGACATTCATTGGCGTGGCATCTCCCAGGAATGCAGGGATTGAAATTAATACGCAACCGTGAACAAGATCGAAAGGTGGACTGGTGCTAAAAGCCGGAATTGTCGGATTGCCCAATGTAGGCAAATCCACGCTGTTTAACGCCCTCACGCGCACGCGCAAGGCTGAGGCCGCCAATTATCCTTTTTGTACCATCGACCCAAACGTCGGCGTCGTCACCGTGCCCGACCCGCGTCTGGATCCTCTCGCCAAAATCGCCAAAACCCAGACGATCATTCCCGCAGTCATTGAGTTTGTGGACATCGCCGGTCTGGTCAAAGGCGCTTCCCAGGGCGAAGGACTCGGAAACAAATTCCTCTCTCATATTCGCGAAGTAGACGCCATCGTCCAGGTCGTGCGTTGCTTTGAGGACGCAGACATCCACCACGTCACCGGCAGTGTAGACCCGGTCCGTGACATCGAGATCATCAATACCGAACTGGGCGTGGCCGACCTCGATAACGTCAAAAAACGCCGCGAGAAACTCGCCAAAGACGTCAAGCGGGGCGATAAGATAGCCGTGGCCGAAAATGCCGTGCTCGTAAAGCTCGAATCTGCCCTCGACGCGGGCAAACTCGCGCTTACTGTCGAATTAACTCCAGAGGAAAAGCAGATTGCCAAAAGCTTTTTCCTGCTCACCGATAAGCCAACCATTTTCGCCTGCAACGTGAAGGAGAACGAATTGGCCGGCGCGGATAAGAACCCGTTCGTCCAAAAAGTCACCGAGTACGTCAAAACACACCTGGCATGCGAAGCGGTCGTCATTAGTGCGCAAATTGAGAGCGACTTGAGCGATCTGTCCGCCGATGAAGCTGCGCAATTTTTGAAGGAATTGGGCGTGAACGAATCCGGCGTGGGCTCCCTTATCCGCGCCACATACCATTTGCTCGGACTGCGGACGTACTTTACCGCGGGAGAAAAAGAAGTCCGCGCGTGGACTATTCACATCGGCGATACCGCTCCAAAGGCGGCCGGCGTAATCCACTCCGATTTCGAGCGGGGATTCATTAAGGCTGAGACCGTCGCATACGATGATTTAATCCAATGTGGCTCCATCGCTGCCGCCCGCGAAAAAGGCCTCTACCGGATGGAAGGCAAGGAATACGTCGTGAAGGATGGAGACGTGATGCTGTTTAAGTTCAATGTCTAAGCTTTCCGTTTCGCCTTCAACGCCTTCAGCAAAGGTTTCAATTTGAGGGTGTTGATGACGTCGTCCCGTTGCAGCCATCCTTTGCGCGCAATGCCCGCGCCGGGCCGCATAAATCCAGCGTGTTGATTCCGATGGGCGTCAGGATTGATTACGCATTTCACTCCTTTGCGCCGTGCCGCCGGCCATAGCCGCCAATCCATGTCGAACCGGCGGGGGCTGCAATTCAATTCGATCCATGTGCCCGTCGCGGCGCAGGCGTCAACGACGGCCGCCATGTCGACCGGATAAGCCTCCCGCTCCAAAAGCAGCCGGCCGGTGGGATGCGCAATAAAATTGACGAACGGATTTTCCGCCGCCCGAATCAAACGTTTCGTATTCTCAGCCTCATTGTTCGAGGGCTGGTGCAGGCTCGCCACTACTACTTCCAATTCCGATAAAATGTCATCGCCAAAATCGAGGCCATTTTTTACAATGTCCACCTCGACGCCCATCAAAAGCCTAAAATCCTTTCCGTCCTGTGCAAATTGGGTGTTGATCTTTTTAATCTCTCGCATTTGGTCACGCAAACGCACGGCGTCCAGGCCGTTTGCCTGAAAAGACGCTTTCGAATGGTCGGTGATCGCCCAATATTCCAGGCCAAGGTCGTCCATGAATCGCGCGATGTCTTCGAGCCGGTTGTGGCCGTCGCTCCATGTGGAATGATTGTGCAGGGAACCCTTGAGGTCCGTCCATTGGACCAGCCGCGGCAGTTCGTTTTTCTCGGCCGCAGCAAATTCGCCCATGTCTTCCCGCAATTCGGGTTCGATATAGAGCAAATCCAATTTCCCAAAAACTTCCTCTTCGCTTTGGCAGGGCACCAGCAGCGCCGGATCGCGCGTCTCCTCCTTTGACTTGAACAGGCCATACTCATTGAGCCGCAAGCCGCGCCCGATGGCCCGCTGCCGCATGACAATATTATGCTCCTTGTTCCCCGTGAAATACATCAGGGCAAAGGGAAATTCCTTGTCGCTCACCACGCGCAAATCCGATTGCAGACCGCCTTCCAAAATCACGCTGGCTTTGGTTTCCCCCCTGGCCGTCACTTTGATGACCGCCGGCTGAGAACAAAAAAAGGCGATGACCTCCGCCGGCTTTTTCGATGACGCCAGCAAATCAACGTCGCCGATGATTTCCTTGTTACGCCGCAAACTGCCCGCGGCGCTGCAGCGAATAACGTCCTGATGCTGCCGCAGCGATTCCAGCAACGGCTCAGCCGCGCTCAAGGCATCGGTCAGCAGATGTTTGCTGGCATACATCCGCCGCCGCTCGATGCCCTCGCAAATATTTTGCGCGGTTTTTTCTCCAAAACCGGCCAGTTCGGCCACTTTTCCGTTCTTGCACGCCGCTTCCAATTGTTCCACGGTCTCTATCCCAAGCTTGTCGTGGAGCGTCTTGACTTTCCGCGGACCCACGCCGGGAATCTCCAACATCTCCGCCAACCCCGGGGGGATCGATGCTTTCAGTTCCGCGTAATAGTCCAGTTTCCCCGTTTGGACCAACTCCTTTATTTTTTTGCCGATGCCCTCGCCGATGCCCTTGACCTCGCCAAGGCGGTCTTCGGCAACGACTTTGTCCAGCGGTTCAGTCAGGTTTTCAATCGCGCGCGCCGCATTTCCATAGGCCCGGGTCTTAAACGGATTTTCTCCTTTCAATTCAAGGACTAATCCAATTTCGACGAGAATCTCGGCAACCTTGTGCTTTTCCATGCCTTTAGTGATAAGGCAAAAAGAAAAAGGAAAAAGGAAAAAGTGAAGCGCCGAACCCGAATAAAATCGGTTCGGCGCAAACACTTCGCCTTTTTCCTTTTAGCTTATCAATTGGAACTGGTCATTACTCTTACTGCGGCGCGCCGTTTGTATTGTACATGCCATCAGCATCTTTTGTCGGCTCGATGACAGGTCCGCTTTGCTTTTCCTGAGCCGCTTCATTTTTGCGCTCCTGGTTGACCACGGACCGTTCATCGCGCTCGGCGCCGGAAATGCCCGGCGACCGCACTTCTTCCTTCACAGCCTGGATAGAGGCAGCCTCCGGAGTCCTCAGGACCGTCGGACGCATCATGACCAGCAATTCATCCCGTGTCTTTTGGCTGGAGGGCGATTTGAACAGGTTACCGATGATCGGGATGTCCTGCAATATCGGAACACCACTGCTCGATTTGTCCGTTTCGGTGTCAGTAAAACCGCCCAGAATAATGGTATCGCGGTCTTTGACAGCGACTTCCGAAGTGAACGTCCGGTTGTCAGTCGTTGGCACATTGCCCACTCCCTCGATTGGCACGTTACCGCTAATGTCGTTGATCTGCTGATTGATATCCAATACCACAAGGCCGTCCGGATTAATGAAGGGCGTCACGTCCAGCGAAATACCGACCTGCAACTGGCTATAGGAGGAACCTCCGTTGCCGTAAGCACCGGCTTCATAAGTACTGGTCACATAAGGGACGGATTCGCCCACAAAGAACTGCGCTTCCTTGGCCTGCGAGGTTTGAATACGCGGACGTTGAACGATGTGGATGCTGCTATCGCTGGCAGCGGCATTCAAGGCGACGTCCCAGTTCGGGCCAATGTTGCCAAAATAACTCAATCCACTGAGCGCACTGCTGGTAAAATTTCCAGGCCAGGTATTGGTCCCGCCTGTGAAGGAATAAAAAGGCGTGCCATTATTGATGGCTCCGACTGTTTGTATGGGTCCGCCGTTGACAGAACCGTGCTGGGTTGGATTTTGCGCAACGGAGATTCCGTAATTCCACGATTTATTCAAATCCACTTCCATGATGACCGATTCGATCAACACCTGCGCGAGGAGGACGTCCAGCTTGGAGACGATGTCCTCGATCGTTTTCATGTCCTCCGGTGTGGCATAAATCAATAGAGAGTTGCTGCGTTCATCAGCAATGATTTTGGTCTGGCCCAGGATTTGAATCGGCTGCTGCATGCCGCCCGCCGCGCCGCCGCCGCCGCCACCGCCAGGGTTCTGGACACGATTCAGAATGTTTTGCAACCGGTTGGCAAAAGGACTTTGGCTCGAACCTTGCGAAGTTTGTTGGGACCCAAAACCGCTCTGCCCGGAATATCCTGAGGAGCCGTTGAACCCGCCGCCGCCGGCTCCGTTACCGAATCCGTTACCCATTGTCGATCCTCCAGCGCCACCAACCGAGCCATTGTGCAATCCGCTGCTGCCGGGCGTGCTGGTCTGTCCGAATGACGCCGTCCCGCCGCCCGGGTTTTCCAGGCTGCTCAACACGCTGGCGATGTCATCCGCCATTGCGTATTTGATAGGAATGACTTTGGAAATATATTGGGCCGGAATTATCACATCCACCTTGGCAAGCATTTCCATCATGCGCTTGATGTTTTCCGGGTTGTCACGCAACACAAGGATTCCGTTTTCCTCGATCGGCATGACGGCATCGGGCGACGACGCAAATTGCTGGAGTACCGGCGCCACTTCGCTGGGTTTGAGGAATTTTAACTGCACGATGCGAGTCATATACGAGCCCAACTCGGCGATTTGACTCGGGTTCTGATCGCTAAAGGTTTCACCCACGTGGGCCGCCTGGTCTGTCCCTACGACCTTGACGAACTTGCCGCCCGGCACGTCAATGAGCGAGACGTGGTTGAGCGCGAGGACCGCCTGCAGCGCCTGGATGGCCTCGGTTTTGGTCAGGTTTGTCTCAGTTTTTAAGACAATTGTCGCCTGCGGCACATTGCCCATCAGCATGGTTTTTCCCACCAGATGCGCATACACATCGAGCACCTGGCGCACGTCCACGCCCTCGAAATTAATCATGCCTGGTGGAATGATCTCGTTGTCCGAATTGTTCTGGTCGCCCCCCGCATTTGGCTGCCCGCCGCCGCCGGGAAAGCCCGGGGGCATCTGCGCCCGAAGCATCGGGACCGTTAATGCCAGGATCAAAAGGATGTACTTGATATGTTTCATTGAGCTGATGCAGTTGCGTTTTTTAAATTTTTTCCAGGTGTTTTTTGATAGCTCGCCACAAGCGTAATGCCGGCCTCGAGACGTTGTCGCGAGTTGTCCGGGTGCAATTCCAATTCCCAGACACGAATCATCGCCGGATCATTGCCGAGCTGATAAAGAAAATTGACCAGTTGTTCGTCCGTGGCCCGGGCGCTGATCGTTTCGACGCGTTCCACATAAAAGGCGTCGTTGGTGTGCATGCTCGAAGGCGGGGCATTGATGATACTCACGCCCGTGCTATTGGCCTGCTGCTGAATCGTGCTTAAAAACGTAATGGCCTGATCCGCCGGCGCTACAAATTCGCCTTCGTTTTGGAACTTCTTGAGCTTTTGTTGAACCATGGGCATTTGATCAATAGTGTCCTTGTAGCTCTGCAACGTCTGATGTTCCTGCTGGATTTTGGCGTCCAGGTCGCCCCAATCGCCAAAATGAGGCCAGATCATCACGTAATTGATGACGAGCAATAAAACCACGATCACGCCGACAGCCAGCCGGCGTTCCATGGGGCGCAGATGTTCAAAATACTTTTTCATTTCAATTTGTCCTGCTGCATCAATTTGAGAGTCAAACGCCAGGCCAGCTGGTTGTTATAGACGCTATATCCCGGAGGCTCGCTGTTCTGGCTAAAGACGGGGTGACCGTCATCGGTCTTGGCCCTTTGAAGCGCGGTGCTAAAATCGTTCAACGCCTTTTCCTGCTCCAGCGGAGCGCTCCCGGCCAGCGTGAGCGTGTCGCCGCTGCCAAATCCAAATCGCTCCAACGTGATTCCCTCCGGCAGATTATCAGCAACCTGTTTCAAGCAATTCAGCGCCGCGAATTTCAGGTTTTCCCGTTCTGCGAGCACGCTGTAACGCGCCTGGAGTTGCATGGCATTGGTATAGGAATCGGCCAAAGCCCCCACATCCTGCTGCACCTTGCCGTATTGCATTCCGCGAATTTGCGTCATACCGAAATAAAAGGCCAAAAAGACCACGTAAGCGATTCCGGCGGCATACAATCCATGCAGCCACAGCCGGTCCCGAAACTGCTCGCGATAACGGCTTGCAGATTCCGCCGGCAACAGGCCAGCCGAGGGATGCTCATGCGTAGATTGCGCGACGCGCCGGGCTGTGCGCGCGGCGAGGTCCGCGGCCCCCATGGGCGGCACCACGTGCACCGGCACATCCAGCGCCTTGCGCAACAGTGCCTCCCATTCGGCCGCAGCCACACCATCGGCGACCAAATGCCAGTCCGGATTGCCCGTCAGCCATCCTTCCAACTCACCGTGCCACGTTAATTGCGCCAGCTGACCCTTTAAATTTGCCGCACGGTCACCCGTCGCCGGGAGCAGGATGAAATTCACGCCGCGCAATACGCCGCCATGCCACCATGCCACCAGGGCCGATCGAGGGTCGCCGGTTGCAGCCGCCCAGATCCACCCGCCGTCGCCAAGCCCGCTCATCGCCTCCAACTGGTCCAGCATTGGCGTCTCCAGGCGGTCGGCCAGAAAATTTTTCCCTTCCAGACGGCCGAGAAATTCCTCGACGACGCTCCGCGAGGCCATCACCACAATCACTGTTTGCACGTCACCGGCCGATTGCGGCAAAACGTGGATTGTCCAAACAATTTGCGCCACGGGCATCGGCGACAATTTCTCCAATTGCAATTCGACCATCGCAACCGTTTCATCAAACGGACCTTTGGGCAGTTCAATGACTCGCAGGAAAACCGTGCCGGCGGGGAGCCACGCTACGTTCAGTTTGGGCTGCCATAGCGCGTTCCATGACTTGGCTACAAGATTTGCCGGCAACGGCAATTCCGTCGCGAGCCGCGCTTCGCGGCTCAACTTGAAATTCCCTTTGGCCTCAAACTGCCACAATCGGTGGGAGTCAAAGGCCGTATGGAAAATGTTGCAGATGTTCCAGCGGGGCATAGTTAAATCTCTATTTCTGCTTTAGGGGCGTGCGGTACAACGGTTATTCTGCTTTTGGACCCCCGCCCAGGGCGTCCATATGCTCTTCGATTGAGGTGACGCGCAGAACTTCCTCGATGGTCGTTTCGGCGTTTTTCACTTTGTTCCAACCGTCCGTGCGCAGGGTGCGCATTCCGTTTTCAATTGCCCGGCCGGCAATGGTGGACGCGGCTGCGCGGCCCAGGATCAGGGGACGCAGACTCTCGTTAACGATCAGCAGTTCATAGATGCCCTTGCGGCCCTGATAACCGAATTGTCGGCATTCTTCGCAGCCGGCGCCGCGCCAGAATTTTGCCGTCTCGATTTCATTTTCCGGAAAACCTATGCGCTTTAAATAGTCCTTCTCCGCTTTCTGCTCGGTTTTGCAATGCGGGCAAATGGTACGCACAAGCCGTTGTGCCATCACTGCCTCCACTGACGACGCCACCAGGAAGGGCTCGATGCCCATGTCAATCAAACGAGTAAACGCGCTTGGCGCGTCGTTGGTATGGAGCGTGGAAAACACAAGGTGACCTGTCAGGGACGCGCGAATGGCGATTTCCGCCGTTTCCATGTCGCGGATTTCACCGACCATGACCACGTTCGGGTCCTGGCGCAGGATGTGCCGTAATCCCATAGCGAAAGTCAGTCCTATTTCCGGCCGCACGGCGATTTGGTTGATGCCCTTCAGTTCGTATTCCACCGGCTCCTCAATCGTGATGATGCGCTTGTGGACAGAATTGATCGCGCTCAAAAACGCGTACAGCGATGTGCTCTTGCCCGAACCGGTCGGGCCCGTGACCAGGAAAATGCCGTGCGGTTTGACAATAATTTCACGGATGACCGCTTCATCCTTCGGCGCAAATCCCAATTTATCCAGGCTCAGGAAAATTTTCCCACGCGTCAGGAGGCGCAACGATACGCTCTCGCCGTAAACCGTAGGAACCGTCGAAACACGGATGTCAATTTCCTCGCCCTTGATGCGCACGTTAATGCGTCCGTCCTGCGGCAATCGCTTTTCGGCGATGTTCATTCCGCTCATGACCTTGATACGCGAAATGAGCGCCGCCTGAAACCGCTTCAACTGCGGCGGCATCGGTGTCTGGTGCAATATGCCGTCAATACGGTAGCGGATGCGCAACTCGTCTTCGGCGGGTTCGAAATGAATGTCTGTCGACCGGTCCTTGTGGGCTTCCCAGATGATCTGGTTCACGAATTTGATGACGCTGGCTTCCTGGTCGTCTTCCGTGATTTCCTTGTTGCTGGCGATATCCAATTCCATTGACTCGCCTTCGCCCATCTCATCCAGTGTTTCGGCGCCGACGCCGTAATATTTTTTGAGCGCCTTTTCAATTTCAGTTTTGGGCGCCAGAGCAAATTGCACCGGCATCCGCGCGTCGAAACGCACCGCGCTGGCCATGGCCGCGTCAAATGGATCGCTCGTAACAATTTGCAATTCGCCCTCATTCAAAGCCGAAGGTAAAACCGAATATTGGAAGGCGATTTTTGTGGAAATTTTGTTACGCGCCTCCGTCGGCACGCCCAACTTGGTCAAATCCAGGTACGGCCAGCCCAGCGAACCGGCCAGCTTCTGCATGAAGACGTCCTCGGCCAGGCCGCATTCGCGCGCGATGAACGTCAGCAGCGGCTCAGTGGAACCGGCCGCTGTGGCCGCGCGCCAGGACTTGCGCCAGTCTTCGAATCGCGACGGCGACGCCTGCGCTGCGGTAGCTACAACATCTTTTATTGAACTGAATGCCATGTGCATCAATTAAACATCAAAAAGTGAAAAAAGTTTCAGAAATTCCGAACATTTTGAAGCCAAACCAGGCGCAAAAATTTGAACATTTAATAGACAGCGCCCTGCCCCGAAAAGAGACACACCGGGACGGCAATGCGTTCAAATCCCAAATCAAAGATCAAAAATCGTAAATTCAATTCATTTGGCCCTTTCCACCAGGCCTTAATTCGCGTATTTAAATGGTTCACAGTGCGTCAATGTTGAAAAAACTCCTAAGCCCGCTGCTCGCGTGGTATCTCACGGCACTCAAGTCGCTGGGTTATCCTGCAATTCTCCTGCTGATGCTTGGCGAAAGCAGCTTCCTGCCGATACCCTGCGAGGCCATCATTCCACCGGCTGCGTATTGGGCGCACACGAACCAGTTGCCCTTGAATTGCGCCGGCATTATCGCGGTGGCCGTTTTAGGTTCCTGGTTGGGCGCAACCATTATGTATTGGCTCGCGCGAAGCGCCGGGCGCCCGCTGGTTCTGCGATACGGCAGATTTGTTCTGTTTCCACCGGACAAATTGGAAAAAGCAGAGCGATGGATGTCGCATTATGGTTCGATGGGCGTACTGGTCGCACGCCTCCTGCCGGGGGCTCGGCAACTCGTTGGCATTCCCGCCGGCATTGCCAGGTTGAACTACCTGCAATTCACGATATTTACCTTAATCGGCGCACTAATCTGGTGCAGCGTGCTCTGTTACGTAGGCGTCAAAGCTGGCCAGGATCCGGATTTGCTCGCCGGCAAATTGCGTGAGGTGACAATCTGGCTGGGCGGCGCGGCGCTGGTCATGGGCTGCCTCTATTATTTCTTCGTGCATCGCCATTTGCAAAAGAAGCCGCAAATCACTGTTCAGTGATGCACTGGACCACGGCTATATTTCCAGCTTTCCCTCCAGGATAAAAGACAAGGCGTTCCGTGATACGGAACGCCTTGTCTTGAAAGAAAATTTTGAGCTTACTTGCCGCCCAGGATTGCGTCTTTGGCGGCCTTGGCCACGCGGAATTTCACGACGCGTTTCGCGGGAATCTGAATCGGCTCGCCGGTCTTGGGATTGCGGCCCTGCCTGGCGGCGCGGTTTTTCAACACCAGCTTGCCGATGCCTGGCAGCGTGAAAGTATCCTTCGCGTGCTTGTAGGCAAGCGCGGCAACATGTTCAAGGATTTCGCCGGCTTTTTTCTTGGGAATTTCGGCTTTTTCAGCGATTGCGGCGGCCAACTGTGATTTCGAGAGTGCTTTTGCCATAATATCGGTGTCCTTCCTGTTTGTGGTTAATAGTTGTTATGTTAACTCAAAAAGTCATTCGACTTGGTTCGAATTAAATTGTTTCGGCCGTGTCGCGCAAGCAAAAAATATAGAAAACTTTGGGATTTTTGGCACCTGCCGGGCTCAAACAGAATCCCGTTTTCAATCATTCTTTCTTATCTGAGCCAATGGAAAACCCGGCTGAAACAACTTCCAAATTCCAGACGCCACGCTCTGAGAATTTTCGGCGATCAAACGGCAGCAAAGAATTCGGATTTTCAAGTTTAGCGCTTCCCTGGATGCTGGTTCCGTAAAATTTGGATGTTCCCGATGGATGGGCTTGACATCGTTGGCCAATTTCCCAATATCCACTGATGGCTTTGTTTTCCATCCAAAGCGAATTCCGGTACGACATCGTCGGCAAAATTTTTGAAGGCGGCATGGGCGTAGTCTATGAGGCTGAACAGCACGGCGCGCGCGACTTCGTCAAGCGCGTCGCTATCAAAATCATCCGCCCCAATTTTGCCAGCCAGAAAATGTTTATCGAAAATTTCATAGGCGAGGCCAAGCTGGTCGCGGATTTGATCCATACAAATATTGTCCAGACCTATCACCTGGGCGAAGCCAATAACGTTTATTTCATTTGCATGGAATTGATCCGCGGCGTCAATTTGGAGCAATTCACGCGTCAGCTCGTGCTGAAAAAACGCCCGCTTCCGCGCGAACTGGCCGTCTTTATTACCAGTCGCATTGCCCGCGGCCTGGCCTACGCCCACGCCAAATCCGACAAAGATGGCCGGCCTTTGGGCATTGTCCATCGTGATGTCAGTTTCAAAAACATCATGATCGCCTATGAAGGAGACGTGAAGCTCACCGATTTCGGCATCGCCAAGGCGCGCGGATTTTTGAGCGACCAGGAAGGCGAGGTCGTCGCCGGCAAAGCCGACTATATGAGCCCTGAACAGGCCGATTTCCAGATTACCGACCGCCGGTCGGATTTGTTTTCGGTGGGCGTAGTGCTGGCGCATTTATTATTGGGCAAAAACATTTTCAAAGGTGAAACTCCGGATGAATCGCGCCAGCGCATTCTGAAAATGGAAATTCCGGATTTCACGGCGCTGGACACGCGCATTGACAGCGGTCTCAATAAGATCCTGCACTCGTGCCTCACCCGCGATTTAAGCCGGCGCTATGCCAACGCCGATCAGTTGATGCACGACCTGGAGTATTACATCTATCATAGCGGGTACGGTCCGACAAACGAGACTCTCGGCAAGTACATTCGCGACCTGTTTGGGATTTCGCCTCCGGCGGCCGAGGAGGCCCGTGGCAAAACGGTTGCCCTGGAAGAAACTGCCAGGATGCACAATCAGGCATAAAGAAGGGGTCACCGCGTCAAGCCGCTGTTTTAGTACAAGCTGGAATTCAGACCGCAACTTTGGGCAATTTCCGTTGTTTAACTCCCTGTTGTTATCGCATTTAAATCCAATTTGAACGGGCGTCCCTAAAGTCGAATGAGCAACAGAATTGCCAACCCGCAATCTAGAGTGGCAGCGGTGCGAACCGCTCTTTTCCCTTTTTCCTTCCTGCTGTTTCTGGCGCTTTGCCTCGCCGCGATTCCCGCCAGGGCGGCCAATGCCCTCATCACATCCACCGTCTCCCCCAACATCGTCAGTAACACTTACAACGGCATTATAACCCTGCAGATCAATGGATTGACCAACGGCGCGAATACTGTGGTTGTCCAAAAGTTTCTCGACGTCAACACAAACGGCATCATTGATTCTAGCGATTTGCTGGTTCAGCAATTCAGGTTGTCCGTGGGACAGACCAACGTTTTCACAGACGCAGCTTCAGGGACGCCTGTGACCGTGACTAATTTCATGCCCAGCGACGCGAGTTCGTCAACCAATCAAATGATCGTTCCTTTGAATTTCCAGAACGGCGATTTCGCCCAGAGTTTGATTGGCCAGTATCTGTACAAATTCTCAAGTCCATCCAATCAGTTTTCGCCTGTTACGAATTTGTTTGTCGTAACCAATTCGTTCTATTCCACCTATGTCACCGGCTCGGTCGTAACCGCGAACTCGATCAGTTTTACTCCCACCAATGTTCCCAACGCCATCGTTTTATTATGCCTGAACCAGAGCGGTCCTCTCGTTGTCCAGGCCGGGACTGTGGCGGATAAATTCGGTAATTTCTCACTCCGCGTCGCCCCGGGAAATTATCTTTTCGCAGCCGCCAAAACCAATTTTGTCTCAGGGGACATCACCAATCAGCTGGCCGCCAAAACAACCAATAGCAGTCCCTATGACATTCCTATGTTTCAGGCCACAACCAACATCACCGGCAGGGTCATCGACTCCGTCCATTCCAATGGTCTGGCGGGCGTATCGGGAATTGCGGTCTCCACGAATGGTCTTCTTTCGTTTTATTTCACCGATACAAATGGATATTTCTACACACCCGTTGTGACCAATTTCTGGCAAGCGCCCGTTGACATGTTCGCCGCCGCGTTCCAAGGCTATTTAACCTGGCAAAGCAACCAAACGCTTAACGTCAGCAACAAAGTTGTCAACATTACGAATGCATTGCCTCCCGTTAGCGCCATTTTTTACGGGACCGTTTCCAACACTTTAGCTCCGATGCCCGACGTCTATGTCTATGCCGCTGATAACGCGGGTCATCAATCCATCGGCATGACGGATACCCACGGAAAGTACGTCGTTGGCGTCTCGGCCGGGACAAACCAGTGGAGGTTGTACATTCCTCCGACCGATAATCCCGGCATTACCAATCAGTACGTCATCAACCCGCTTTATGTTCAAACCGCCGGTCTTCAGACGAACCAGGCTGTCCAGGTAAATTTCGGCCTTGAGCAAGCCTTTTACACAATCAGCGGCACTGTCTCGAACGATGACGGCCAGCCTATTCCAGGAGCCGTGGTGTTTGCCGATAATACAAATGGTTACCAGGCATTCAGCGCCACGACGGCGTCGCCGGACGGCACGTACACGCTGAATGTGAGTTCCGGAAGCTGGACAGTGGGCGTCACTCCGGAAAGTCTGGAAGGCCTGGGTTACACCAATGTTGCAGATTTTCCGACCAACGATACGGTGTCGGTTTCCGATGCTGACCCCAACGCGACTGCGAATTTTTCCTTTCTGGTATGTGGCGAAATTGCAATCACCGTCACAAACCTGGCTGACGGCATCGAAGGGGAATATTACGAGACGAATCTTGAGGGCGACGCGAAGAGCTGCCAACCCGTTACCAGCTGGGCCGCCGCCTACGGCATTACGCTCACGTCACTCTTCGACAGTACGAACGTCATTTATACCAATGGTACGGCAATTTACGCAGACTCCAAAGTGATCGGTTATCTGGAAACCGAATTCGGCGTTACCAATGTATACGATCCTACTAACGGGCTTGATCTTGATCAGCCATTTTTTATCAATTGCAGCGGGACGCCGACCCAAGTCGGCTCGGGTTGGCAGTTTGACAATGTGCAAGCAACAGTCAGCATAACCGGCCCAATCACCAACACCACGACTGTTACGATTAATGGTCAAAACTGGACGGCAACGGCGACAACACAGAACGGTTCAACTTTCTCCACCACGTTGAACATCAGTGCGCTACCATCCTCTTCGGGTGACTACTACGTGGGATCGGGTTGGTATGGCGGAGTTGGAGCTGCAATTACTAAATCAGGGACCGGCTCAAACAAAGTTGCTTCGGTCCTTGGCGCCTTCCGCTCCATACCGGCGTTCGGAAACTCCATGATCGCGGCTTCGTCCATTCCGTACACGAATCTGGACAACACCGTTGTCTTCATTGCGCAAGGAGGCCATGTCGGGCAATATACGATTTCCGCTTACGGTCCCCAAACCAATAACCTGGATGGCCTGAGCCTGGCGTCTGATGGATTACTCTCCGGCATACCCAGTACGAACGGCACGTTCAACTTCTCTGTCATGGCGGAGGATGCCAATTCAGACATTACCGTTCAGCCTCTGTCCCTATTTATTCTTCCGGCCACAGCCATCACCGGGCCATCATTGTTCCTGGCCGCTGGGATGCAATCGTCAAATACTTTCCAAATGCGGCTCACTGGCCTGAATTCCAACCTCGATTACACCGTGCTCATGAGCACAAATTTGGCGTCGCCGAACTGGGTGCCCATTTACACGACCAACAATCCAACCACCAACGTGCTGACTGTCCCTGACACCGCCGCCACGAATGCCGCGCGCTATTACCGCATTCAGATTTCACAGTAGTGGCAACAGCAGGAATTGCAACCTCCACTGCGGTCGCTGCTACACATTTTATTTACATAGCATGCGCAACGCGCAACGAGATTTGGTTTTGGAGCAAAATGTGCGATTTTATTGGGCTTTTTGAGGATTTCAGCGACAGTGGCGCGCAACGAGAGCGGGTTTGACAGAATGGCAGAATGGACCGAATTATTTCACCGCAAAGAATTCAAAGAATGTGGGAAGGTTTCTGACTCACAGTCTTCGATGCATCAAGGATGATCCAATGGCAGGACCCTAGAACCGGCTGAAGATGGCAGCGCCACGGGCATTTGGACACTGAGCTTACACATTTTAAGTGTATGGGAGTGAAACAGGAAACGAAACGGCTTCGCGGTCGAAAAAACGCGGATTTGTTGGGAATTTGCCGGTTTTTACGTCGGAAAGATGGAATCGAAGAATTCCGGGACCAATGGAACTAACGGAAGCGAAATCCCTCGCTGGCCTGCCGTAGAACACATAGTAATTTGGATCGCGTTCAGTGATGAATCCTTGCCTTCCGGCAGCAAATCTGCTTACTTTGCGTCAATTTCTGATCTCTATGACTTTGGACGAAACATTTGAGGGAATCAAAGCGTGCGCCAGTGACATGAATTCTCGCTACGGCGATACCGTCTTTGACGAATGGGCCATTGTCTCGCTTGTGGAAAACAAGGCCCGCGTCCTCGCGTATATCGGGCCTCGAAACGACGAATTCCTCCAAAATTTCGTCACAGATCTCGGCGCGCTCAGGGCCGAACTCCGTGCTGAAAAATACAGCGTCGGCGATTTCGAATTTAACCGCCACGGCGTCGGGACCGGCCACGAAGTCTTCATGGTTTTGGGCCGCGGCCTTTACCTCATCTGCAATAACACCCGCGAAAGCATGGAATCCATCGCCAAGAATCCGCGCTGGCTCAACGCGCAGGTGTCTTTCGCCGAACTGAGCGACCGCATCCGCGCAAATCCCCTCTCCGTCTCCGGAGATAATACGAAGTTTCTCAAGAAGGATTAATTATAACGCCACTGGTTGACGCCAGATAGTCCGGTCCCGGAGGGATAACACAAGCCCAACGAGTTCCCATCGAGGAAACCCCGTTCATCCACCAATCCATAAATCCGCTTATCCCAACAATCCCTTCCACAAAAACACGCCATACGCCGCCACTAGAATCCACCCAAAAAACTTTGGCAATTGCCCGAAGAGCGCGACGAAAAGAATGTGCAATGCCGTCGAAACCAGCAGGATCCACATTCCAATGTAGAAAAATGGGGGCATGGCCATCGGGTGAAACATCGTATAGACGCCCAGGGCAAGTGGGATGGAGACGTGGCAGTCGCCCACTTGCGAAGCATAGACCGTTTCCGGCTGGCCGCGCCAGCCGTAATAAAATGCCAGCACCGCATTCGGGCAGCACCATGAGCCAGCCAGTCAACCATCCAAGATATCGCTCGCTAATGAAACCGATGTGCCGGTTTTGGATCCAGGCCACCAGCCAGTCCGTGCTCACATAAATTCCGTAAGCGCAGATTCCCAGCACAATCAAATCAAACGGCAGCATCCAGCCGGGCGATTTTCCCTGGCGCACATTTGACTTCAGTACTTCCACCACATGGAAGCATTGCCAGAACAGGAACAGCCCTATCAATACCAGGCTGTCATTTTCGTCCAAACTGCCTTTGCGTCCCAGCGCCCAAACCGCTCCGGTAAAAAACAACACGGCCGCCAGGGTCAGCAAGAGCGATAGCCGATTCAATTCGTGCACCTTGCCGTCGCCTTTCGACTTTTTGCCGTTCCCATTTTTCTTTTTCGCCGGCAGGATCCTGATTCCCCAAATCATCGTAGGCAGCCCAAGCACCAGCGTCATGTCGGTGACATTATTGACCAGCGAATTGGTCATCACGTCCGCGCCGCTGCCGGCGTTGCGCCCGAGAATGAAGGCGAAGATCAGGTTTCCCATGCCGGAACAATACGGCATGACCAGAGTGCCCAACGCCGTATTTTCAAATCCCTGGGCGCTCATCGCTTCCAGCCGCCACAACATCACGAACGATGCCACCAGAAACAGCGCCACAAACAACCACGGCGCCCAGATGCCTTTGGCTTCGATCCAATGAATAAAGGGATTGGCCACGCGCGGGATTTTAGACGAAAACGGGTTTCAAGCGAGACTTTCGAATGGAACCAGGCCGCCCCTTCAATGAACCTGCTTGCGCAACGCTTCCGCAATTTCCACGAATGCTTTTCCCGCCGGATGGTTCGGGGCGGAAACCACAATCGGCATTCCGACGTCCCCGCCTTCGCGGATTTCGGTGAATAGGGGTACTTCGCCCAGAAATGGAACGTGTTGCCGGGCGGCTTCCTGCTTACCGCCGCCGTGGCCGAATATTTCGATACGCTCGCCGTTGGGCGCGGTGAAATAACTCATATTTTCCACAATCCCCAAAATCGGCACGTTTACTTTTTGAAACATGGCGACGCCCTTGCGCACAACGCCAAGCGACGCCTCCTGCGGCGTGGTCACAATGACCCCGCCGTATAGCGGGACCGTCTGGCAAAGAGAAAGCTGCGCATCGCCTGTGCCTGGCGGCAAGTCCACGAGCAAAAAATCCAATTCGCCCCATTCCGTCGAGTGTAGAAATTGCTGGATGGTCTTGGTAATCATGGGCCCGCGCCAAATCACCGGCTGGTCGTCCGTGAGGATCAAGCCGATGCTCAAAACTTTAACGCCATGCGCAAGCGGTGGAACCAATTTTTCCGCCGCGCTGACCGTGGGCTTTTCGTGAATGCCCATCATCAAGGGAACGCTCGGGCCGTAGATGTCGCAGTCCAACAGGCCGGTCGCCAATCCGGCGTTCTGCAACGCGCAGGCCAGGTTGACGGCGCAGGTCGATTTGCCCACCCCGCCCTTGCCGCTGGCAACGGCGATGATCTGCTTGATCCCCGGAACGCGCGCCTGGTTCGCAAATGGATTGCCGGCGCCGGGCGCCTGCCCCGGCGCGGCCAGCCGGATGTCCACAAAAACGCGGTTGACCCCCGCGACATTCTTCAACACGCGTTCAGCTTCGGTTTTGATTTGTTCGGCCACGCCGGCATTTGCTGAATTCAATTGAATTAAAACGCCCACCTCGCCGTGCGCCGACGAGATGTCCTTTACCAGGCCAAATGAAACAATATCACGCGAATAGCCGGGATATTTCACGCTCTTGAGCGCGTCCAAAATCACTTCCTGCGAAACCATGGGACAAACAGGTTGCCATTAGCACAACGGAACGCAAAATGATTTTAACGCAGAGTTTCGTCATAATTGGCACTTGCCTTTTATTCCGTATCCGGCATCGTTCCTGTCATGATGAAATTCCTATCGATTTTACTGGCGGTCGTGGTGTGCGGTGTGCCGGTTTTGGCCCAAATGGGCGGGCCCGAACCCGTCGAAGGGGACAACCTCATGGAAAAATTGTTCAGTGCCACCCCAGTGTATTCGGCGACCATGTTCACGACCATCCCCGGTCCCGGCGGAAGTCCCATGACGGTCAAAGCCAAAACGGTTTTCGATCACGAAAATTCCTGGACGGAAATGAATATGATGGATGTTCAGACCTCCAACTTGCCGCCCGATGCCGTCGAGGCTGCCGAATACATGAAATCCATCGGCCTGGATGACGTCGTGACCATCCAACCTGCAAACAAGCTGAACCTCTATGTAGTCTATCCGCGCATCCACTCGTATGTCGCCATGCCCGTACCACCTTCCGGCACAACGAATAATGCTTTCGGCAAGCAAACGACTAAATTGGGCCAGGAAACCGTGGACGGCCATCCCTGTGTCAAAAATGATGACCTTGTCACCAATAGCATGCAGTCCACTGATTTCACGGTCTGGAATGCGACGGATTTAAACAATTTTCCCATCAAAATCGTAATGAACGTGCAAGGCATGCCCGTGACCGTCACCTATCAGGACATATCATTCGACAAACCGGCGCCGGAGTTGTTCCAGCCTCCGGCGCATTTTACGAAGTATGGAAGCCTTCAGGATTTACAGGAATCAGCCAAGATGAACCATCCCAGTGGCATGCCAGGAATGTCTTCACCCTCCGTTCCCCCAGGTCCGTAAAGCCGTACACGTTGAAGCGGGTTAATTCGCCCCCGCCATAATCCATTCGGCCAGCCGTTTGGCATCGGCGTCGCTTATAGCGGTGAACGGCGGCATGACGGCGGTGCCCCATTTGCCGGTCCCTCCGTGTCGAATTTGGTCCACGATTTTTTCAATCGCGTCGGGATCGTGAAGATATTTCGCGCGAACGTCCTTGTAGGCGGGTCCAATCAATTTGACATCTGGCTTATGGCAACTCAGGCAGCCATAGATGGTGGCCATTTTCTCAACTCTCATCACAGCCGGAGCGGCGACTGGAGCAGACGCGGGCTCCTGGGCCGGCAATCCAGTGCCATAATTGACGGCCAGATAGGCGGCGATATCAGGAATGGTGTTTGTCGGGACAGGCGCGCCGTATTTTTGCTGCATCTTGACCACTTCCGCCGTCCAGGCCTTGAGCGACAATGGCGGCTGCATTTGCACATATTCCACCGAATGGCAGGTCAGACATTGCGCGTTGACCAGAATAATGCCCGGCGCATTTTTGTAAGTCCCGGTTTCCGGCGGCAAGGTGATTGTGACAATTTCGGCTCCCAGCCGCGACACGGTTGCAACCAGGGCAACCATCAAAGCAACGGCGAAAATTCTTTGCATTCTCGTTTTCATGTCTCAACTAGGCAGCCTTCACACGGACTGTTTCAATGACGTTGCGCATATAACCTGTGGGGTTCCAGCGCGGTTCCTTTGGCTGAGTTTCGCCTTTGCGGTTAAACGCGCAACATTGAAGCTGAATATTGCCCGCGGCCTTCGGAGTAAAATGGCCGGTCCATTCGCGGAAGGAATAGTTGCCGTAATCCGCGCCCAGCGTCGTCTCGGTCCATGTATTGCCGCCATCGGAAGAAAATTCCACCGTTTCAATTCCTGCGCCGCCATCAAACGCGATGCCACGCACTCGAATCCGTTTTCCAATTTCGATCTTTTCGCCATCCGCAAGGCTGGTGATAAACGAACGGACGTCGTACCGGCCAATCGGACGTGTTTTCGTCGCCGGTGAGCCAGCCGGAACGCATTCACAATCGTTATCCGGAACGCGATAGGCGGTGTCCATCCAGAAACTCGCGAAATGCTCGTTGAGCACAGTAATTTCATGCAGTTGCTTGACCCAATAGGTGCCGTAACAGCCCGGCACAACCAGCCGTAGCGGAAAGCCGTTGAGCATCGGAAGGTCTTCGCCATTCATTTCATAAGCGACCATAACTTCACCATCCATTGCATGGTCAATCTCCAGTGCTTTGCCAAACACCGGAGTTGTATCCAGGACTGGTTTATCCAGCCCGCGAAATGAAACCTGTTTGGCGTCTGCAGCCAAACCGGCTTTGTTCAGAATGTCCCTGAGACGCACGCCTCTCCAACGAGCATTGCCCATGGTGCCGTTTCCTGACTGCCCGCCCGGAACGCGCGGTTGAAAAAAACCGCGGCCGTTTCCGGAGCACTGAATCACGGCCACCAGTTCGACCGGTTCAAATTGCGTTTTCAAATCGTGTAGCGACAGCGATAGCGGCGAGTTGACCTGGCCTTTGATTTCTACGCGAAACTTGTCACTATCAATCGAGGTTGGAATTCCGGCCAGATGATACCGCACGAAAAACTCATCGTTTGGTGTCAGAATGCCTTTATCGAAAACGGAAAAGGGGGTTTCCAATTGCGGCGGCCGTGACGTCAACAGAATAAGCGGTTTCTTCTGTGGATACACGACCATCCGGCGCTGGCCGTTCGCAAACGGCATGGTGATGGTCTCATCCGCAAGTGAAGACCAGGGAACGAGCACACCGCCCGCTCCTGCAAGAATCGCCGATCGCAAAAAACCGCGGCGGCTTAATTTGAAAGGTGTACGTCTAATCGGCATATCAATTCAAAGTCCCCGAACGAAAACAGCAGAGATCTAATGAGAATGCCGAAAGTATAAGCAGCGAGACATTTTTTGCAATCAAAATAAGGCAAAAATTTGATTACTGACGCAGTCAAGGTGATGGGCCGTTACCCGGAACCGTAGAATCGTTAGGGTTTTTCCGCGACGACCTTGCCATCCCGCCAAACGTAAATGGGAGTGCCGTACATGCGGGCGGTTTTTCGGGCGGCTTTCGCGGCACGGCGCAAGGCGCGCCCAACCTGGACCGCAAAATCGTTCCCATTACGCGCTTTACTCACAGCCTTCATTATTTTGTTTGAATTAAAATCGGAGCATTACCCGAATTATCATACACCGCCCAGACATCAGCTTGCAACTGATAGATATTCTGAAAATTCTCCCATCCTCGTTCAAATCGCCTCAAAACATCGCTGCGCGGGACATCATGCCCACCTTGTTTCACGCGGATTGCAATTCGCCGAAGCGCCAGCCGGGGCGACTGCAATTTTAAATACACAATTTCGATGCGATAACCATGTGCTTTCCACCGTCGTAATCTCGTCACGTACGTCAAACCGCTCAAAGTGCTTTCGAAAGCGAAACTCACGCGCGCGCGGGAAAGCCGGTCCAGTTCCTTGAGCAGGAGCTTGCCTGCAGCCAGCGCGGCGGCCTGTGGTTGAAGCGGCGAAAGGCCGGCGGCCAGCAGGTCTGCGTTCACAAAATGCACGATTCCCGCCTCCTTGGGCAGAAATTCCCGCGCAAAGGTCGTTTTGCCGGCACCGTTCGGTCCGGCAATAATAATGCAGCGAGGAGTTTTTTCTTCGAGGCGATCTGCCACCCCGAAAGATTATGCACGCGACTGTGTCGCATCAAGCGCGACGTTCGCACGGAACAAACCACGGTTGACGTCTCGCCCCCTCGCATTCAAAATCCCAGTAATGAAAGCGGTCACCCTGCGAACTCCTGCCGTCGAATTTCACCATTTTCGCGTCCCCGCCGTGGACGCCGTCATGGCCGAGGAACGCGCCGCTTCATTC
The DNA here is from genome assembly GCA_963845665.1 of uncultured Verrucomicrobiae bacterium. GTDB lineage: Bacteria > Verrucomicrobiota > Verrucomicrobiia > Limisphaerales > UBA11358 > UBA11358. The sequence goes on along the minus strand of CAWJTA010000002.1, from coordinate 1,788,619 downwards.
ACCAAACGCAGCATCAAGACATCCGCGAAATTGGCCGGGCTGAAAATGGCTGTCTCGATGATGGATTTGACGACGCTCGAAGGCAAAGACACGCCCGGCAAAGTCGCCTATCTCTGCCGTAAAGCGCTGCAACCGTGTGAACCCAAATACGGCGTGCCGCCATGCGCCGCCGTGTGCGTCTATCCCAATATGGTCAAATACGCCCGGAAATTTCTGGGTGACAATTCGGCCGTCCATGTCGCGTCCGTGGCAACGGGTTTTCCGAGCGGGCAATTTCCACTGCGCACAAAGCTCGAGGAAACGCGCCGCGCCGTTGGCGATGGCGCGGATGAAATTGACATGGTGATCGATCGTGGCGCTTTCCTGGCCGGCGATCATGCGCGCGTCTTTGATGAAATCGCCGCAACGAAGGAAGCGTGCGGTCCGGCACATCTAAAGGTGATTTTGGAGACAGGCGAACTCGTGACCTATGACAATGTTCGCCTCGCCAGCGAAATCGCCATGCAGGCCGGCGCGGATTTTATCAAGACCAGCACCGGCAAAGTTGCGCCCGCAGCAACCATGCCCGTCACGTTGGTCATGCTCGAAGCGATTCGCGATTACTTTTTTGCAACCGGTGTACGCATCGGCATGAAACCCGCCGGCGGCATTCGCACTGCCAAACAAGCCCTCGCCTGGCTTGTTATGGTCAAGGAGACATTAGGCGACGATTGGCTCACGCCAGACCTGTTCCGCTTCGGCGCCAGCACATTGGTCAACGACGTACTCATGCAGATTGCCAAGACCGTGGATGGGAATTATCAGGGAGCGGATTACTTTTCGATGCCATGAAATTATCTATGAAGGCCAAGCTAAAACCCGTAAAGCCCGCTACCCGGGATGCGGTCGCTGTTTCGTCCCGACCGGTTGTCCCCCTCCACGCTCGCCACCTGAACTTCGACGGCAACTGGGACTACGCGCCCGCACCCGAAGAATCGAAAAACTACGTCATTGCCCCAAGGCACGAATTGTTCATCGGCGGAAAATTCGTTAAACCGCATTCTGGAAGCTATTTTCCGTCCATCAATCCGGCCACCGAGGAGACGCTGACAGAAATCGCTTCGGCAAACGAAACGGACGTGGATAAAGCGGTGAAGGCCGCGCGCAATGCCTACGATAAAACCTGGAGCAAAATGGCCGGACGCGAGCGCGGTAAATATCTCTACCGCATCGCGCGCATTATCCAGGAAAAGTCGCGCGAGTTGGCCGTGCTGGAAACCATGGACGGCGGCAAGCCCATCAAGGAAAGCCGCGATGTGGATTTGCCGCTCGTGGCCGCGCATTTCTTTTATTACGCGGGCTGGGCTGACAAATTGAAATACGCATTCCCCGGCAGGAATCCGCAACCCCTGGGCGTGGCCGGACAAATTATCCCCTGGAATTTTCCGTTGCTCATGGCCGCCTGGAAGCTTGCGCCCGCGCTGGCCTGTGGTAACACCGTCGTCCTGAAACCGGCGGAAACCACATCCATCACAGCCATGCGGCTCGCGCAGATTTTCCAGGAAGCCGGTCTGCCGGACGGCGTCGTCAACATGGTCACCGGCGCAGGCGAAACAGGCGCGGCGCTCGTGAACCATCCGGGAGTCGACAAAATCGCCTTCACCGGGAGCACCGAAGTCGGCAAGCGTATCGCCCAGGCATGTGCCGGAACAAAGAAAAAACTCACGCTCGAACTCGGCGGCAAGGCGGCCAATATTTTGTTTGAGGACGCTCCCATTGACCAGGCCATCGAAGGCGTGATTGCCGGAATTTATTTTAACCAGGGCCACGTTTGCTGCGCCGGCTCGCGGTTGTTTGTGCAGGAGGGCATTTACCCGGCAGTCATTCGGAAATTGCGCGACCGCATCCGAACCCTGCGCGTGGGCAATCCCCTGGATAAAAACACCGATATCGGCGCCATTAATTCCAAACCACAATTGGACAAGATTAAAATGCTTGTGCAAAGCGGAGTGGATGAAGGCGCCGAAGTGACTCAAGCGCAGTGCACGCTGCCGGCGAAAGGATATTGGTTTCCTCCGACATTCCTGACAGGCGTGACCATGGCCAACCGCGTTGCCCAGGAGGAAATTTTTGGGCCGGTGCTGAGCGTCATGACTTTTCGCACGCCGGAAGAAGCGTTCGAGCGCGCGAATAATACACCGTACGGGCTGAGCGCCGGCGTTTGGACGGACAAAGGCAGCAAGATTTTCAAGCTAGTGAACAAACTGCGCGCGGGAGTGGTTTGGGCAAACACCTATAATAAGTTTGACCCCACCAGTCCATTTGGCGGATACAAAGAAAGCGGATTCGGCCGTGAAGGCGGATTGCACGGACTTTCGGCCTATTGCAGAATCACTTGAGTTTGGTGAATTTGAACTATCAGAACGACCTTATGCAATCGTACCTGCAAAGATTAATTGGCCTCATTTGCCTCGTTATAGGAATTATATTGATCTACCACGCACATGACGTTGCGCAAACCCTTGGCGAGCAAGTGCGGCGGCTTTCACCCTGGGGACCATCGAATCGTTCGACCTACTTCTATATCGCGGGCGTCGTGCTGGCCATCTTCGGCGCATCACAAATTGTGTGGCCGGCCAAACCAAAATAATTCCCATGCCCGACCATCTCGAAATTAAAAAGACCTACAAATTGTTCATCGGCGGGAAATTTCCGCGGAGCGAAAGCGGCCGTTACTTGCCCGCGAAATCGGCCGATGGCGAATCACTCGACAATTATTCTCATGCCTCGCGCAAAGATTTTCGCGATGCCGTGGGTGCCGCGCGCGCCGCATTCGACGGTTGGAACAAGGCCACCGCCTACAATCGCGGACAAATCCTTTACCGCGCCGCCGAAATGCTGCAGAACCGCGCCACGGAATTGGTCCATGAAATTGCGCGTTCGACCCAAGTCACACCCGCCCGGGCCAGGCGTGAAGTGACACTGGCGATTGATCGGCTGGTCCACTTCGCTGGATGGACTGACAAATATCAGCAGGTCTTTGGAACGGTGAATCCTGTCGCATCGCCGCACTTTAATTTCACCACACCCGAACCTTCCGGCGTGGTTGCCGTCCTCGCTCCCGACGAACCTTCGCTGCTCGCCCTCGTTTCGCTCCTGGCGCCCGTGATATTGAGTGGCAACGCCGCTGTCGTGCTCGCATCGGAAAAATTTCCGTTGCCGGCGCTGACCTTTGCCGAGGTCCTGGCCACCAGCGATTTGCCCGGCGGTGTTGTAAACATTCTCGCCGGAAAACGAAGCGAACTCACACAGCACGTCGCCTCGCACATGGATGTCAACGCCATTGTCGACGGAGCCAGCGACCCGGAATTGAGCGCAAAGTTGCAGGCCGGAATCGCGGCGAATTTGAAACGTTACTCGAACCGAACCTTCGTGTCGGCCGATTGGTTCGCTCCCGCCGCCGAAGATCCCTACTGGATTTTAGATACGGTTGAATTCAAAACCGCGTGGCATCCGATCGGAGTTTGAGGATTTACGATTTACGATTTACGATTTACGCGGCCGAAGGCGCTCCCACTCGTAAATCGTAAATATCCTCACGCCACTTCCTGCGGTCCCTTCCCCCCATTCAGCAAGAACAGCACGGCCATTCGCACAGCCAGTCCGTTGGTGACCTGTTCCAGAATCAGCGAGCGGTCGCAATCGGCGATTTCGCTGTCGATTTCCACGCCGCGATTGATGGGTCCCGGATGCATAATCAACGCCTCAGGTTTTGTTTTGGCGAGCCTGGCTTTATTGAGGCCAAAAAGCTGAGCGTATTCGCCAATGCCCGGGAACATGGCTTTGCGCTGGCGCTCGTGCTGAATGCGCAGCAAATGGATAATATCCGCATCGCGTAGCGCCTCTTCCACATTATATGTGACGCGGCAGCCCATCTTTTCAAATGTTTTTGGCACCAGCGTGGACGGCCCGCATAGCGTCACGCTCGCGCCGAGTTTGGTCAGCGCCCAGATGTTCGAACGCGCCACGCGGCTGTAGAGAATGTCGCCCAGAATCGTTACGTTGAGCCCCTCAACTTTTCCTTTGCGCTCGCGGATCGTAAACGCGTCCAACAAGGCCTGCGTCGGATGCTCATGAGCGCCGTCGCCGGCGTTGATGACCCTGGCGCCAACCACACGCGAGAGAAAGTGCGGCGCGCCGCTGGCGCTATGGCGGATGACGATGAAATCCGCGTTGAGCGCCTGGAGATTGAGCGCGGTGTCCTTTAGCGTCTCGCCCTTCTTGAACGACGATGCCTCCGCGGAGAAATTAATGATGTCCGCGCTCAACCGTTGCTCGGCCAGTTCAAAACTGATGCGCGTGCGCGTGGACGGCTCAACAAATAAATTGACCACGGTTTTGCCGCGCAACGCAGGCACTTTCTTGATGGCACGTTCCCCCACAGCTTTGAATGCCCGCGCGGTGTCCAGAACGGTGAAAATCTCTTCCGCGGTGAGCGATTCAATATCGAGCAAATGCTTTTTGTTCCAGCTCATTTTCGTTCCAGCACCACTTCATCTTTCTCGCCAAGCCGCACATGGATGTTTTCGTCCGCGGCGGTCGGCACATTTTTACCCACAAAATCCGCTTTGATCGGCAATTCCCGGTGCCCACGGTCCACCAGAACGGCAAGTTGGATTTTGCGGGGCCGGCCAAAATCATTGAGCGCGTCCATGGCCGCCCGCGTCGTGCGACCGCTGAACAAGACATCGTCCACGAACACGACCGTTTTGCCATTCACATCGAAAGGCATGATCGTGGGGTGAACTTCAGGCGCGGCGCGGCGATCCAGGTCGTCCCGGTGCATCGAGACATCCAGGCTTCCAACGGGCACTTGATGTTTCCAGATCCCGGCCAGAAGTTCTCCCAGACGCCGGGCCAGCACGTCTCCACCGGCGGGGATTCCAACGAGCACAATCTCCGATGAATGCTCGTTGCGTTCGGCGATTTCGTGGGCGATCCGGGTGAGCGCGCGCCCAATGGCTATACCATCGAGGATGACGATCGATTCGCGCTTGTTGTTCATGCGTCCTTCGCAACCTCACAGGGCTGCGTTAAAGGAGAAGATTTCTAATTGTTGCTGGAATTGGAATTATTGCGGCGGGCTTCGCGCCAGGCGGAACGGTGCCTAATGATCCAATCGGTTAAGGCGTGTTCAAATCCGATATCGTGGCCCGCTTTTTCAGATTCAATCCATTTGTGCTTAAGGATTTCCTCACGCTCAGCCTGGAATTCACGGTAGAGCGAAGAATTCTTCAATAAATCGTTCGCTATTGAAGAAACTTTTGCAGCGTTCGACATACGAATTAATTAAGTCCTTTTTACGCAACTTTGCAAACAAAATAAATCACTTATAATCAATTACTTATGGCAGCCGCCATGCCGAAAGGCCAAGGTTACCCCGGCATGTTGTCCCATCGCCAGTGGCGCTGCCACCTCAGCAGGTCCGGAATCGCCACTGCCACTGCCGAACGGTCGTGGCACGCGTGAACGGTCAAAGCTCACGGGCGGGGTGGCCGATTTCCATCTCCCATCTTCTATCTTCCATCTTCCAGGTGTTTCGTGTATTTGGTCATCAATGCCGATTTCCGTTTCCATCGTCGAAGATAATGAAAAACTCCGGGGCACCCTCGCCCGAGTCCTGAACCGGGCCGAGGGTTTCCGTTGCATCAGCCAATATCCCAGCGCTGAGGACGCTCTCAAAGAATTGCCTGCCGCGAAACCCGACGTCGTTTTAATGGACATCAATCTGCCCGGCATGAATGGCGTCGAGTGCGCGCGCCAATTGAAAAAACTATTGCCGGAAGTTCAAATGATCATGCTGACCGTATATGAGGATACGGACAATATTTTCGAGGCGCTGGCGGCCGGGGCCAGCGGTTATCTTCTTAAGCGCACGACCAGCGCCGAACTGCTCAGCGGCATCAAGGACGTTCTGCGCGGCGGCTCGCCGATGACGGCCCACATCGCCCGCAAAGTCGTCCAATCGTTTCAAAGGAACGCGCCTGCGCAACCCGCGGAAAATCTTTCCGAACGCGAACAGCAGGTCCTCGACCTGTTGAGCCGCGGATTGATGTACAAGGAAATCGCGGACAAGCTCGAAATCAGTTACGAAACCGTTCACACGTACATTCGCCGCATCTATGAAAAACTCCGCGTGCGCACGCGAACCGAAGCCGTGGCAAAATTCCTGAGAAAGTAAGCGGCCATTTAATTTGGCAGGGACAGCGCGCTGCGCTGTCCGCGCCGCGTTATGGCAAGTGGCGCTGCCACCGGCGCAACCAGTGTGGTCGGACGTTGGATCGCAGTTCCGCCGTTATACGGGCGGTGACAGAGCAACGCGCAGTTTCCGCCCTCGACTGTTCGAAAATGAGACGGTGTCTCAACAGCCTGTGCATTAATTGCACACCCTTTCCAAATGTTAATAAATTTTAATAAAATATTTTGAATCTTTACCCGGGGTGCGCGCGTCTAACGTAATGTTGGGTAGAAAGGCAAAAATGTTAAAATCAATAGTATGCACGTATCCGGACTTTCGGACGTTGCCAAAAGGTCTCAAGCAACTGCTCGTGGCCTCGGAGAATCTCTTTTTTAATGAAGTTAGCACCGCGGCGGTGTCAGGCACGAACCATAACGTCGAGCGTAACGGCGCGAGGCTATGGCAGCCGCCCTCAAGGCGGTTTAACACGGAGAATTTAGGGATCGAGGCGTAAGGGATTTACGATTTTGGATTTACGATTTACGCATCCATGGTGTTTACGGTCAGTCTCGACCCTTGGGCGAAACCTTAGCTTCGTGATTTCCGTCTTCAGGCAAGGCTGCATCGCGAATCGTCTTTACCCACCGCATTACCCTGACGATCGCGATATAACCGCGTAAATCGTAAACCGTAAATCGAAAATAATTACTGGAGCACCTTCTCCAGCAGTGTGTTCATCCGCGTCAGCATCGCCCTCGGATCTTCGAGCAACCCGGCCGCCACGCGGGCGTTGTCGAGTAATTGCGCGGCCACGGCGCTCGCCAGGGCGGCATCCTTTTGACGCACCGCGTCCAGGCGGGCGATGACCGGGTGCGCGCGATTGATTTCAAAATCATATTTTGCCGCCGGCAAATCACCCTGCTTCATCGCCTTCATCATCCGCCTCATGCCCGCGGTCAGCATTTTGTCCGCGTCCACAACCACAGCCGGGCTTTCCACCAACCGCTGTGACACGCGCACTTCGTTGATATTGTCACCAAGCGTTTCTTTGAGCCATTTGGCCAGGTCCTTCGCGGCGTCTTCGCCCAGCGCGCCACTCTGCGAAGCGCTCAAGCTCAGATCGGCCTTTTCGGCGGGGCGCAATGCTTTGCCGTCGAAAGAATGGAGATGCTCAATGACAAATTCATCCCACGCGTCATACAGGAAAAGCACTTCCCATTTGCGTTCCTTGAACACCTCGTAATAGGGACTGCCTTCAGCGGCCGCGCGGTTCGCCGCGAGCAGGCAATATATTTCCTTTTGGTCTGAGGGCATCCGTTTCACATAATCCGCCAGCGACGTGAGTTTGCCCGCGTCGACCATGGACGATTCATAACGCAGTAATTTCCCAAGCGATTCCTTGTGGGTAAAATCGGTGACCACGCCTTCCTTGAGGAAGCGCTGGTACTCACCATAAAACGTCTCGTAGGCGGCGGGTTCTTTTTCAGACTGCTCATCCAGGAATTTGAGGAAGCGCGTCGTGAGGACTTTGTTGAGCTTCTGCATGAGCGACGTGTCCTGCATGGTTTCGCGTGAGATATTCAGCGGCAAATCCTCGCTGTCCACGACGCCTTTGAGGAACCGGAGCCAGTCCGGAAAAAGCCCTTTGGCCTTTGCCTGGATGAGCACTTTGCGGCAATACAAATTTACCTCGGAATCAATCCGGCCCATGCCCATCGTTTCGAAATTGTGCTGCGGCACGAACAACAGCGCTTGAATGGCCAGGGGCGCGTCCGCCGAAAAATGGAGGCGAAAGAGCGGCTTGTCATGGTCGTGGCCGATGAAGGTGTAAAATTCGTTGTACTCCTCTTCTTTGATCTCATTTTTGTTGCGCGCCCAAATCGCCTGGACTGTGTTCAGGCGCTTCCCGTTGAGTTCGATCGGGAACGGAACGAAGCTGGAATACCGCTGGATAATGCGTTCCACTGTTCCATCATTGGCGAACTCTTTCGCGTCGTCTTTGAGTTCGAGCGTGATTTTGGTGCCGCGAGGCAAATCATTGACGGGATCAATTTCGTAGCCGCCCATGCCCTCGCACGTCCATTGCCATCCCTGGTCCTCGGACGCCAGTGAGCGCGTAAATACGGTAACCTTCTTTGCGACCATGAACGCGGAATAAAAACCCACGCCAAATTGTCCAATGAGATTAATGTCCGGTTTTTTGTTTTCCGAAAGTTGCTTTAAAAACGCTTTCGTGCCGGAATGAGCGATGGTTCCCAGGTTTTCCACCAATTCCCCGTGCGTCATCCCGCAACCGGTATCGGTGATCGTAATGGTGCCCGATTTGTCGTCAGTGGTGACCGCGATCGTCGGCGCCGTTTCGGGCTGATACACAGATTTGCCGGACGATTGGTCAAACCGCAATTTCTCGCAGGCATCCGCAGCGTTCGAGATGAGTTCGCGGATGAAGATTTCTTTGTCCGTGTAAAGGGAATGGATGACGATGTCCAGGAGTTGCTGAATCTCAGCTTGAAAATGATGAGTCTCTTTCATTTATAATTTACAATGTACGATTTACGCGATTGTTTTCCACGTACCATTTACCCGCTTCGCTCGCAGAAATCAAATCTTCGCTTTTACGTAGCAGCGGACATAAGTCCGCTCTGACCAGTTCGCCACATATCCATTCGTCGTAATCGCCGCACAAACCGTCCAAACTATCGGCGGATAAATCTCCTGGTGGCCGCGGTGCAAGCCGCTCACCCCGCCGTAGGCGAATCCAATTCGAGAATGCCCCGCAATTTCCGCGCGTGACCCCGGACAATACGTTTCAACGCCCATAATGGCACCGGCAGGCCGGTCAATCCCATCCGGCCTGCCGCGCACCATTCCCGAAACGTTGCTCAGTTAAACTTCACTTCGATTTGTTTGGGACTCGCCTTTTCGCTCTTGGCCAGGCGGACCTGCAATACGCCGTCTTTGAACTCGGCCTTCACGTTGTTCGTTTGAGCGTCCTCAGGAATACTGAAGCTGCGCTCAAACCGCCCAAAATAACGTTCCACATGGTGAAACTTGCGGCCCTTCTCCTCCTTCTCGCTCTTGCGCTCGCCGGAAATGGTTAAAAGCCCGTTTTCCACGGTCACTTTGAAGTCTTCCTTCTGGACCTCCGGCAGTTCGGCTTTGATCAGATACTCCTTTTCGTCCTCGATCACGTCGACCAACGGCGCCCATTGTGGCGGGGTGCCGTTTTCCTCACCAGTGGTCGCGTTGCCGCGACGGAAAAGGTTGCCGCCCAAAAGAGACGACATTTGCCGCTGTATTTCATCCATTTCCCGAAAGGGATTCCATTGTGTTAATGTACTCATAATTTTTGTCCTTACTTTCGGCAGAACTGTTTAATGTCTAAGGACAGCATCCGGTCCTGCCTGACTCCGGCTCCATCCTTCTGAAACCTAAATGCAATCGAGATGCCACAGCCCTGCAAAATTATAAGGTGCTGAAAATAAGACATTTAGCGAAACCAAGCCTCCATTGAGTAGCGCTCAACTGCGCCAGAAGTTAACAGTTTTGTGTGCCACTGCGACAACCTGGCGCAACTGGTAGGGACGGCGCGCTGCGCCGTCACCGCCCGTATAGCGGGCGGAAACATGCACAATACGATATCCGACCACATCCGTTGCGCCGCTAAACGCGGCGCGGACAGCGGTGGCAGCGCCACTTGCGAAGGGCGCGTCCCTAACAGCTGAAATCTCCGCTCACAGATTCTGACCGAACGATATGAAGCTGCGGTAGGAATCAAAAATGGATCCCAGCGCAGCCACAGTTCCGTGGATTTGAGATGGTTTGGGAACTTTTCCAGGGATGCCAAAATGGAGCTCAAACGGAACAGGTTCCAACTCTGCATCGGCGGTAAGAAAGTCCGACACCGACGAAGGCAATGCATTTGCCGAATCAGGCGCCGTCCGACTGGTTCCGGAAAGAAAGCGGTCGGTCGCGAGGACCGCCGGCGCGGCCAGGGCGCGATTTAAAACGGGGCTATTATTGACGTTGATGACAAACTGTTCCGAATCATTTCTCGTGCCTAAGGAAATAACGCCATGGAACCGATGCACGCCGATTTCACGCTCCAAATAATGGGTTTCAGGTTGCGAAGAACCGCGCCAAAAATGTCCGGCGAGGTCCTCGCCCGCGGAATTGTTGCGCGTTTGCGCGGCAAAACCAGTCGGATTGCAAACCGGGTAAACAAAGATGTGATAACCGGTCCCAAGCCACGGCCTGGATTCGAGTGCCTGCAGGAACGCGACCAAAGTCTCAGAGCCTTCCGGCTGGTTGCCATGGATGCCCGCGAAAATCGCAAGGCGTATCGTTTCCCCGCCGCCGGTCGGCCCCATAAAGATAAACCGCGGGATTTGATATATGCCGTCGCCGGCCGAAAATTCACCGGCTGAACCCGCTATCAGATAATGCGAATTTTCGGCCAATTCCAGCAATGGATTCAGTAAAGATTGGATTGGATTTTTTTGATTATGGAGAACGTTGGCGCCCAGAGGGAGCGAAATGTCTCGGTCAGGCAGTTGTGCTTTCATGATTTTTTAAAATGCTTTCAACTCACACGTGGCAACTGAGCCACTTTGCAATTTAACCGCGCCGCAATGCGGCCAACGGCGGTTGTTTTGGTCAATCTCCCTGAGTAGGGTCGATTCTCCGCCAATATCGGCGTCGACACCATACTGCCATAAATGACGACCAAGTCAATCGTTATTTGTCTAAAATTTATTTGGAAGAGAATGGCTGGTAAAATAGAGGGGAATCTGGGGCCTATCGCCGTTGCAGAATCCTGGTCCGGAACCATGACGATAAAAGGGCCAAACTGTCATTATCTACAGACACGGCAACCGTTTATAAATTTTCGGCCCATTTATAATAGACGGATCAGGGCAGCGCGCCGAAGATTGGATTGGAAAGGCAACGCATGATCAACGTCGTAGATCTCAGTCATCACTATGGAGTCCGGCCCGTACTGAGCCACATCAATTTCACGGTTCCTAAAGGGCAATTGGTGGCAGTCATGGGACCAAACGGAGTCGGCAAAAGCACGTTGCTGGGCGCTGCGGCAGGTATTCTTACTCCCGCTCGTGGCTATGTGGAAATCGGCGGCTTGCGCCGGCGTTCCAGCGAAGTGACGGAGCTTCAAATCCGAAAACAAACGGTTTACCTGCCCGACCATCCGTGGTTGCCGGAATTCATGACCGCACGCGAATGGTTGCTCGCCATCGGCCAGCTTTATGACATTGAGTCCGACCATCTGATGGACCACGTCAACCGGCTTTTGGATTTGTTTCAACTGACGGACAAAGGCGATTCCCCAATTCGCACCTGCTCCAACGGCCAAAAAAAGAAGGTCGCGATTTGCGGTGCGCTTGTAACCGAAGTGCCGGTCATGGTGCTCGATGAACCCTTCACCGGCGGGTTGGATCCATCGGCCATCCTGGTGCTCAGCCGCGTTCTAAAGCACCTGGCGACCCAATCCGGTGTGACCATACTCATGGCTTCCCAGGTGCCGGAAACAGTCGAACAAATAGCGAGTCAAATCATCGTGATTTCCAACACTCGACTCGCCGCCTACGACACGCTGGAAGGCCTCCGCGCAAAGACCGGCTGCAAGGGCTCATTGCCTGAAGTGTTTGCGCAACTGGTCCATCCGCAAACGCTGGAACACATCGAAAATTATTTTAACCGGCCTCAAAAATGAAACGTCGCTTCCCGTTCCATTCAAACACAGTATGGCCGCCGCCCGTTCTGATCGGCCTGTTCATCGTCATTTACATTCTTGTTTCAGGCTGTTTTTGGCTGGTCGGTCGCAGTGTGGATGACGATATACACCACGAAAGCATGTCCAATATGCCGGAGGTCATTGGTGTTCGAACCTTCATTCTGGGACTTGCGGCCGCCATTTACGCGTTGTTCCGGCTCACGCGATTTCATCCGGCCATCAATCGAGCCTACGCCGGTTGGCTGAAACTGACACCCTGGACGCCAGGTCGGCCTCTGCCGGCGGGACCCGTACATCTTGTGTGGCAGGACGCGGCAGTTGTGGCTGTCCTCACAGCCGTCGGACTTTGGAATCATGTAAATCCTCTGGCACCTGTGACGGTCTTTATTCTGGTTTATCTTGCCGGATTCACGTCACTACTGGCGTTGACGCACCAATGGATACCGTGCCTTATCCTTGGCTTTCTGTGGCCGGAGCTGATGGTTCCCGGAGTGTCAGGAATCACGTTGCCGATGCTTTGCACTCTAACCGCGATTGCCGGCGTCATTTGGCACGGCCATCGAAGGAGCCTGAAGGCGTTTCCGTGGGATTTTATCAAAGTGCCGCCTCGTGTACTTCTGGATGCTCAGATTCGGACTCAGGGTCTCGGCACTCCTTCAACTGCGGGAACGCAATACGATCTGGGCTGGCCCTATTTAATTCTGTCGCCTAGGCTCCGGCCTCCGTCCATTTCACACCGGACAAATCTTGCCCTCAGCGTATTGACCGGCTGGTGGAGTTTTTGCCTCATTAAAGCATCCGATATGGACGTATCCGATGTCGGTTCGGCATCTGACCTCATTTTGCTTTTCGCGATGCTTGCTGCATTTGTTCGGTTGGGCGTGTATATCGGCGGCATTTCGACTCCATTCGATATTTTTGGGCGAATTGCCACAGGCCGAATCGTAGTGCCTGGATTCGACAGGATTTTCGCGACTCCAATAGCCGTCGTCATCGCGGGAATCATCGGCAGCATGATCATCAAACGTTCCGGCGAATGGTATCCAGTCACCATATCAGTCGTGATCGCCGTCCTGTGGTGCGTGCTCTTTGGCGGAGGACCGACTCTGCGAAATTGGGCCCTGACCGGACAATTTCGTCTCCGCCCTCCAACCCTCGTTCGTGCCAACAAACAAACGATTCGGCAGGTTTGAGATTTATGAATCACGATTCGTGCCGGAGGCGCAACCGAAAATTAGCCAGACACGGTGTGTCTGGTTTTACCGGTGGATCACGTCCTGATAGGACGTCAGGAACGTCCCATCAAAATGAACTCGCCCTTTTCATTTTCCAAATATAGCGGAACGGCGGCCGCATGCGCCTGGACGCTCGGTTGGGCTCTCATTGCAATTTGTGCAATGAATTCTGCCAAGGCCCCGGGCAACTCGATTGTCCCTGTTGCTGCAACCTTGTTCGGTGCTTTCACTACCTACGGAACCTTCCCGCGCACGGGCCCGTCCACTGCAAATGCTCCTGACATAGAGCCTTCACCGCCGGAGCCTTGGTATCGCCGCCTGGGTGGCTGGTTTGCCATTTTAGTATGGTGCGGCGTTGGAGCGATTTGGAATTTGGCCATTTTCTCCACGGCGATTCGGGCCGCGGCGCAGGGACAGAGCCTGACTATGGTGATCCTGATTCCCTTTTCGTTGATAGGCGGTTTTCTGCTTCTAATTCTGTTCACCGCCATCGGAATACTCTTGGATTTTATATTTCAAATCAAAGATGAGACTGCGCCACGGACTGTCCAGGGTACCGCGCCGGCCCGCGTGCCGCCGATATCGGCGCAAGTACCGGCCCCGGAGACCGCGCCCGCAAATTTGTTGAAGACCTCTACGGCCTCAACAAGCTCGCTATTTAAGAATTCACCCATTTGGGGAACTTTGGCTTCGATTGCTTTTATTAATTGGTTTGTCTTTGCAGGAATCAGCATCCATCTGGGAGGCGATGCCATTGGGACTTTACCTTCGCAAGACGGATTTATTTTGACAAGTCACGGCCGCCACACCGCCGTTTCGGAATCCACGTGGGGCTTCAGCCTTTATTATAGTACTGCAACTCTTTTGCTGACGCCGGCCATTATTGCATTGGCAATCGGAAGATTCTGGTGGGTGCACCGCAAAGAAGTCGACGCCGGATGGTTTAAAGTCGCATGGCTCAAAAAACTGGCAGTGATCCTATTTGTCACGGTGTGGTGCATCGGATGGTATGGCAGCATCGGGCACAGTTTCTTAAAATCCCGCGCCGATTGGATATATTTGAAAGCTCACCCTGCTGCGTCTCATCGTTGAATGCCCGAGTATAGCGGGCACCTTGACAATCCAGCCGGCGGGGGTAATTTCTTGAGCACAAAGGAGAAACAGTTCACTCACGCTATGACAAGCGCATCAATACAGAAATTTCCATCATCAAACCAAACCGGGAAAACACATCCCCGTTGCGTCGAGCGGGTCGCCCTCATGCTTGCATTTGCCGGTCTGCTTCTCGGCACGACGATCGTTCATGCCGGTGACAACGGATTCTATCTCGGCGCCAGCGCGGGCGTGAACCTGGCGAACGACCTGACTTTAATTGATGGTAATGGAACAACGTCGTTAAATCCTGGCGCGCGCGTTAATCTGTTTACGGGCTACACCTTCAGCCTCGTTGAGCATCTCACCGTGGGGCCGGAACTTGAAGCGGGTTTTCTCCACAACTCATTTGGCAACGGGTCGGTTTTCGGAGTCAATACGTCGGGGAGCGGCCATTTAACGCAGGTGCCGGTGGTGGTCAACGCCCTTTTCGGCTGGCCAATCGCTCCCAGATTTAAGGCGTATGCAGGAGTGGGACTGGGTATGGAGTATTTTGACGTGTCGGTTTCCAGCGGCAGTCCTCAGAGCGTCCTGGCGACCAGTGAAGGCGCTTTCGTCTGGCAGCTAAAACTCGGAATCCAATACACGCTGGGTCCTGGCGACCTTGGTTTCAGTTACGAATACCTTGATGATTCAGTCGCATTCTACAAAAACCTGGGCAACAACGCCATCATGGCATCCTATACGATTCGTTTTTAATCCCGCCGCAGTGGCATTGGCAAGTGGTGCTGCCACTACTGATTTGGATTTTGCGGTGAAAAAATCGTTCCTTTTGACGTGTCATCATACCTTTCATACGCGTCAAAGTTCTCGTTAGATGAGGCCGCGGTGTGCACGCTGCCATCAGCCAGGCCATAAATACGATACCACGTGCCGTCCGGAGACTGGCGCGGACTGCGTTCGCGGAAAGTAATCATGTATGGATATTGCTCCGCGTTGGCGATGCCGGCATTGACAAATTCTATGTTGTCCAGGAGCGGACTGCTGTACAAACCGGCCAGTTCGTTTGTCATCTGGTTAAAATTCGTTGCATATTGATTGTTGTTATCACCGGCCCAAATCCGGTCTGCCAGACAGACTTGCTTCATCGTATTTACCATCTGCGTTTCATTCGCCTTAAATTTCGCAACCGAGTCGCCAAATGCCATTCGATCATTGGAAGCCTGAAGTTGGGTTGCCGACTGTTGAAGTTGCTGATTTTGGTCCTGCAACTTTGCCAGTTCGTTTGTCTGTTGCCGCAGCATGCCCACTTCGCCGCGCAACCTTAATAATTCATTGAATTGGTCGTCCGATAATTTTTGATCGCCACCCGTTTCTGCAAGACGATTGGAATAATTCTCATTATCGGTTTGCAATTGCGCAACCAGGCCCTGCAACGATTCGTTTTGGGCGCGCAATTGGGTTTGGACGTGTTGTTGATGCACAAAGGCCGCCGCCGTTCCGGCAACAGCCACGGCGCCGAGCGCCAGTTTCAATTTGGTTGCAATCATAGTTTTTAGAATTGTCAAAGTTCCAGTTTCAGCGGCGGCCAATGAAGTCGTCGTCAGCATCGCCGCAAGATTCGGCGGAGCCAACTGAACGGCATTTGCGGGAAGAACGGATGCCAGCGCGCCGGCCGTCACAATGCCGTGCCTGGCAAAAATGCCGCGCAATTTTTCCAGCGCCCGTTCCACACGCATCCGGGCGGCATTTTCATTCAAGCCAAACGTCGCGCCCAGTTCGGCAAAGGGACGGTTTTCAAAATAGCGCGCCAAAATCGCGTCGCGATCGGATGGTTTGAGTTCGTGCATGGCCCCATCGAGCGCCGAACGAATTTTGTTCCAATCGGCACCGGATGCGGACGCCGTTTCGTTGATTGTCTCTGTCTCGCGCATAAAGGTTGCTTCGCGGTCGCGCCGTCGATTTTCCCCGCGAACAAGTTTTGCGGCTGCAAAATGCGCGCTGGTGTAAAGCCAACCCGATAGATTTTCGCGGCGGGATATCGAAGAGGCTTTGCTCGCCAAATCGGTGAAAACGCTCTGCGCGACGTCTTTAGCCAAATGCGCATCGCCATTGACCTGCCTGAGCGCGGCCGAATACACCAAATTCAGATGCCGCTTCACCAACTCGGCAAACGCGTCCTCGGAATTGGTTCGGGCAAATTGCCGCAACAGTTCGCAATCCGGTGTCATCAATCACGTTATAGCACCCGCCGAAAAGAAAATCGCACAAGAAAAAAGTTGAACCGTTGAAACCCTTTCGTTTAGCAGTCGACCGTCCGACCAAATCCGTCTTTGTTCATTCCGAACATCGGCGGAAAATTCTACGTGTCGGCAAAGCCGCAAATTGAAGCCCTTTATGGGCGGCCGAAAATAGCCCAGGGCAAGCGAGTCCCCGAGCGCCGCCCTGGGTAACCGGCAAAAAGACACAGCCGCTGACTGCTAAACCGCGCGACAGCGCGAATCTGATCTGCGGCTCTTCCTCATTTTCTCCGTCGGACGCGGTCAGCCTCATGGCCGATTTTCAGTGAAAATGCCAAAACACTTTTGCGCAACCCTAATGCAACGCGGTTGGCTTTCCATTGGGTGGAAGTGCCTTTGTTCGTGACACTTACGTTGCACGCAACAAACGGTGAAAACCGGCAACATCTTTATCTATTCTGAACTGTCAGCGGAGCAATGCCACTTTTATCGGGGGTTTTCGTACATGGCATTCCCTAACCTTTCACGGTGCGCGAGAACAGCGATGATTGTGTCAAGAACCGTGTCCAAACACTTGCCAACGTCCTCAGCTAGAAATCGTAGCACAGAATACCCATGCCGCTGAAGCAATTCATCCTTTCCTCGCGGCATCGCAGTTAAAATTTTCCGGGAGTATGTACTTAACGCAAATGGGGCGTTTTGCCTGCAATCTAGTGAAACACGGCGATTAAATCCAAAGAGGGTCAGTGTACCATTTGTCCTTGAAGCCCATGCTGGCTATCGGGATTGAAGAATGCTTGGCCATTAGCGCTTTTAGACTGCGAGACCATCGGGAATCTGGCGCAATTTGGCGCATGAGAATATGAAGCAAAATCCCGCTCGATTTGCGTTATCTACATACTCCCGAAATTTTCCGGGGTTGGACAGCCTTTGTCCAACCCCCACTGCGAAAATGGCGGCTATGAAAAATCAAAATACAACGAACGAAAGAAACGAAAATCAAAATCAAACAATCATCTTTGAGCCCGTCGCACCGCATCCGGAACCGGTCGCAGTCGGCGAACTGCTCACGGAAATTGAGGCCGCCATAAAGAGACACGTCGTTCTAAGCGATGCCGCGGCCACAGCTTTGGCCGTGTGGGTACTGCATTCGTATGTCTTTGAGTTGCGCGATACTGTGGCCTATGTGGCGATTGAATCGCCGGAAAAACGGTGCGGCAAGACGACGCTGCTCTCGGTCCTGGCGGCCATGGCCAATAAACCTCTAATTGCCTCCAATGTCACCGTTGGAGCTTTGTTTCGAGCTATTGATACCTGCCGTCCGACGCTCTTTATTGATGAGGCGGACACGTTTCTCGCCGGCAGCGGGACGATGCGCGGCATTATCAATTCCGGCAATACCTGGCGCACGGCTTATGTCCTCCGCCTGTCCAGATCGAAGTCAAAATTCCAACAGAACCGCGACGGTGAGGGAGCGGAACATCTGCCTTCACCATCGCCGCTCAACAGTGCTGATTCGGGTCTGCAGCGATACAGTTGCTGGTGCCCAAAAGTCATTGCGATGATTGGAAAAGTTCCCGATACCATCGCCGACCGGTCAATCGTCGTCCCGATGAATCGGAAACTCATCACGGAAATCCGGGCGCCATTGGCCGAATTGGACCCGGCTAATATCAAGGCCAAATGCGCGCGTTTTGCCCTGGATGAGGCGCAAAAAATTGCCCGGCATGAGAAAATTCGTGGCAAAGATCTGAATGACCGGGCGGCGGACACTTTTGATCCCCTTTTCGTCGTCGCCCGCCTTGCTGGAGAACAGTGGGAGCAGAAGCTTCACGACGCTGCGCTCGCACTTTCCCTTTCTCCCGGCATGCAAGCCAAAGGTGCCATCGCAGAACTCCTTTTGGATATATATACGATCTTCTTCCTCACCGAACGGGAAAAGATGTTTAGCAATGGATTGCTCGCACACTTGCGCGAGGACCAGTACGCCATGAAACCGACCGCTCTAGACTACTTGAAGCTTGATGAATGCAAGTTGTCCGATGTACTTCGGCCCTATGGCATCAAATCCTCCACCATAAGAATTGGCAAGGACGTCATGAGAGGATATCGCGCTGAGGATTTCAGCGACGCCATCGCACGTTACGTTCCAACGGCCGACTTCGAAGCGCGAATGCGGGAAATAGAACGGCAAGGTAAACTTTGGAGTGAAGTGATGGCCGAAAAAAAAGCCGGCCGACACGTTGTGCCTATGGGATGAAACCTTGGCTCTCGTTTGGCAGGGCGGAGGTGCCCTTCCGCCTTCGTCCCTGCTTGTGCAACCCGGCTTTGTAGCACCCCCGTTGTACCCGTGTAGCACCCAATGTAGCACCCTTAAGCCTTTGTCATTCAATGATGTAGCACCTGTAGCACCCTTTCACGACTTTATATCATCACTATCATCCTCGCTTGCCACGCCGGAACTGGCGAAGAAGGACCGTCAGTGATACTCCCATTTGCGCGTGTCGGAATCAAACTCGTTTGGTCCTCCACTTATGGCCGATTCTGCGGGCTCATCTATGTACTCAATGTAAAACGAGGATCGAGTAGCTGTGTACCTTCCGTAGTCCCGAAGAAGTTCCGGTGGCTCGCCGAGGATACCGGTCGGAAGTTTGTCAGGATAAGCGCCCTGTTTCTCTTTTATCTGGTCCAGAATGGGAACAGCGCGAGCGACGTATTCTTCCACGGCATTAACCTTGTACTGATTAATCCAACCGCCGGTTTCCACGAACAGGATTATAGAAAGCACCAACGACCAACCGATAGCGAGACTGTGCTTTAGAAGCTTTCCAATTCGACGTTTCCACACGAAGACCACCAACGCGGTCAGGCTGAAAATCAAAGTGATCGGAACGAGGAACTGAAGGCTGATTAACCCTTCCCAGGTGTCATCCCATAAGTCGTTTCGGTACACGATCCCCATCACAACCCCACCCATAACAATGGCGGCCGATAACAGACATTTCGGGTATTTCAAGAGGAGCGTCATTCAATTTTTTGGTCTATATTCCAGGCTGATTCGATTTTGACAGGGAATTTAGTGTAGCGTTCAGCCGCCTCCAAAAACCAACTGCTACGGTGGCCACGGCGCAAACCGCGCTTGCGTCCTGGACTGCGGTGGCTGTGACACCGCTTTTGGAGGACCAGATGGCGCCGAACAGCGGAACCACTTTGAAAAATGAGCGTCATCCGAAAGCGGTGTCGCGCTTTGCTTGCCACCGCACTCCAGGACGCAAGCGACAATCAGGTCATTCATGCGAAACTTCAATAATTCTGGAACGGCCGCAGCTGAAGCATTCCGAAATCTCTGTTTCATCTGCCTGGCCGTCATAGCCTCGGCGGCGGCGGCTGCCCATCTGTGGCTTTAAAGAGATTTTTCGTGTCTTTTGTGTATTTCGTGGTTTCCAATCCGCATTTCCGGTGGCCGCGGCCTGCCATGCCGTAGCTTTCTCTGCCACGCCGAACTCCTTCGAAAGAGGGAGCGAAGGATGGCGCAAGCCGCTGTTGCTTTGACCTTTGGTCACAAATCGGTTTTAATAGTCAAATGGATCGGCCGCAGACCAGTCTGGAGCCATTACCGTATCACCTCGAGCTGCGGGATTATCTCAAGGCGCAGGAACGGGAATTGTGGAATTGGTTCGCCTCCGCGCAGGCCAAAGCGGATTACACGGAGCATTTGCGGCTGGAATTGCTCAAATCCACCTATCGCCTCGACGCCGATGGTCATCCGGATCTTTATAAAACCCTCGAGGAAGCCAGGGCCGGCCTGGGGCTGAACATTCCGGTGACATTGTATCAGGCGCAGCAGAGCCCGGTGTCGAATGCCATGCTCTTTTTCGTGCAAGGCGAAGGCCACATCGTTTTTTACGGCCCGGTTTTGACGCTGCTCAATGCGGATGAACTCAAATCGGTCATCGGCCATGAACTGGCGCACTATCATTTGTGGGAACGCGATGACGGCGAATTTCACATCGCCGATCGCCTGCTCCAGGCCGTAGCGCAGGATCCCCGCGCATCGGCCAGCCATGAACAAACGGCGCGGCGTTATCAGCTTTATACGGAAATCTTCGCGGATCGCGGCTCGCTCTGTGTCAGCGGTGACATTCATCCGGTGGTGGCCAGCCTGGTCAAAACGCAAACCGGACTGTCGCAGGTCAGCCCGGCGGGATATTTGAAGCAAGCGGAAGAAATATTTGCACGCGGAAACCTCACCACGGCGGAAGTGTCACATCCGGAAGCATTCATTCGCGCGCGCGCGCTGGCGTTATGGCAGGAAAAACGCGAGGCCGCTGCGCCGGACATTCACCAAATGATCGAAGGAACTGCCGCGCTGGATGAATTGGATCTGATTGGCCAGATGCGCCTGACCGTCGCGACTCGCAGCCTGCTGGAACATCTCCTCCGTCCGCGCTGGTTTCAAACTCCGGCGGTACTGGGCCACGCAAAGCTTTACTTTGCCGACTTCTCCGCGGCCAATGGCCAGTCGGGCGGCGCTCCCAACGATCTAAAGCTCCCGGATAGAAAGCTGCGCGAGTATTTGTGCTACGTGCTTCTGGATTTCGCAAAAGTGGACCCGGACCTTGATGACATGCCCCTGGCCGCGGCTCTTCATTTAAGCCAACAGCTCGAGCTGGACGCACAGTTTGAAAAGCTGGCGGCAAAGGAGCTTGGGCTGAAAGTCCGTGACGTGAAGCGCGTCAAAGAACAAGCCGCTGAAATGCTGGCAAAAGCGGAGGCGAACGGTGACTGAGCCCATCGAACCGCCGTTTTTGAAGTTTCTCGAAGAGGGCGTCGCCCGGGGCGGTTTCGAGACGGATGACGTGCTCTCGGCGCTCGTGCCGTTGATGAAACAGACGCTTGCCGCGCATCGAGCCGGCCTGGTGGCGCCCCTGAACGGAATTACGGACCTCACTCTGACTGCGGACGGACACTTGATGTTTGACCCGGTGAAGGCGGGGCCGCCGCAAAAGAACGCCGCAAGAGTGGATGCGCTTCAGTCCCCGGAAAGCCGTGCCATGGACATTGTAGCCGAATCGCGGCGCACGGCGGACATTGACCAATCTTCGCTCAAGGTTTCAGACCTGGGCGTGAACCGCGACGATAGCGCGATTACCAAACCGATGTTCCTGCCTGGCTACCGATCCTGGGAACAGGCCGTGGGTCATCACGACGAACTGACGGATATTTTTTCGCTGGGCATGCTGCTGGCGAGCGTGGCGTGCGGCCTCGATTTCACCGACCCGGGCGAACTGGAAACATTCACCGTCAACCGGACCAACCTTTTCGGAGTCAATCGCCGGCTGAATCCGGTTGTCGCGTCGGTCATTGTCCAGATGACCGAATTGAACCGGCACAAACGCGCGCCGGACCTGGCGCAAATGATTTCGCGGCTGGAACATTATCGCGACCAGGCCGCCGAATTGAATTTCAATCGGCTCGACGGGTTTAAAGAGACCGGATCGGCTGGAAAACGCCGGATGATTCAATCGCATTTACGCGACCGACTGTTTGAGATATCGCGCCGCAACCGTCTCATCTATTTCCAACAGACGCTTCAAACGCTCAATCTCACGGTGGCTTCAGTGCCGATCATGCTGGATTACCGGAACATCAAACTGGAACAGCTCTTTGTCTGGCATACGGAACTGTCAACGGCCATCGCGGACGGCACGCCGCTGACACTTGGCAAATATCTGCGTTTCGAGGACGCTCCCTACATCCCCGGCGTACTCGACAAAATCATCAGCGAAGCCAGACGCGATCGCGCTGAGTTCGGTTTTTCGCAACTCCGGCTCGTTCTGTGTTTCCTGCGCTGGAACAATCTCAAGGAAGCCAAAGACGAGCGGATTCATTCGCCGCTGCTGCTATTGCCGGTCGAACTGACAAAGAAGAAGGGGGTGCGCGACAATTACGTGCTCAGTCCCACGACGACCGAAGCCGAGATCAATCCGGCCTTGAGGCATTATCTCAAGGAACTTTACGGATTGAACCTGCCGGAATTTTTGGATTTAAAGGAATCAACGCTCGACCAGTTTTACGAATTGCTGAAGGCGCTGATTCAATCCAGCGAACCCGGCGTCACGCTCAACAAGATTGACCGGCCGCAGATCGAGCTCATTCATGAAAAGGCGCGCCAGCGCGTGGACCAGTATCGGCGCCGGATGAAAATCTCGGCGCGCCGGGAGCGGGCCACAGCCAAACCGAAATACAGTTATGACCGGGAAAATTTTCACCCGCTGGGACTTCAACTCTTTCTGAATAAAGTCCGCCCCTCGCCCATGCCGCTACGGAGCGCCGCCGGGGCGGCGCCTCAACCGCGACCACTCTATATCGTGGACGCGGATCCGGCGGCGCCGTCGTCGGACCAATCCGGCCCGGTGCATGAAACGGAACGGCGAATGTTTGCGTTGCGCGGAGGCAATAACCAGAATCCATACTCATGGGACTTTGACCTGTGCAGCCTGACAGTGGGCAATTTCAATTATCGCAAGATGACGCTTGTCCGGGATTACACGCGGCTCATTGAGACGGACATGGCCAGCGGCGCTTTTGACGGCGTTTTTTCACTGGCGCCCAAACCGGCGGAAGAAGCGCCGCCGCCGCTGGAATTGTCTGATCTGCACCTGGTGATCCCCTGTGATGCGACCCAGGCCTCGGCGATCAACCGGGCTCGCAGCGGCGCGAGCTACATCATTCAAGGACCACCGGGTACCGGCAAATCGCAAACGATCACCAATTTGATTGCCGACTACGTCGCGCGAGGAAAGAGGGTATTATTCGTTTGTGAGAAACGGGCGGCCATAGACGTGGTCTTTCACCGGCTGCGGCAGCAGGGTTTGGACGAATTGTGTTGCCTGATTCACGATTCGCAAACGGACAAGAAGGCGTTCATTCAAAACCTGAAACAGACGTACGACAAATTTTTGGCACCCGGCGACCCCGACCCGGATGTGGACAGGAATTGCGCGACCATGCTCAAAGCCATGGAGCTGGAACTGGCCGCCCTGCGCCGATTTTCGGACGTCATGCAGCAAAAACATTTTCACACGGGCATCGCGGTCCGCTCGCTGCTGCGGCGCCTGGTGGAATTGCGGGGACGCGCGAGCGAATTGCCGCCCCAGGTCGAGGACGTGCTGCCGGAGTATCCGCTCTGGCTGCAGCACGGCGAGGTGGTGAACCGATTGCGCGCCGCTTTGGCGGACATGGGCGAAGAGCTTTGTTTCGCCAAACATCCGCTGCGCTGGCTTGGCAAAGCCGTGCTGGAGGCGGACCGCCCGATAGAAACTCTTTCGACACTTTTGGACCAGTCGGAAGATTTGATGGATGCCGTGGAAAACGGCTTCGAATTATCCGGGCTCGATCGCGAACTATGGGGCACACTGGAGCAAATCCGAATCATCCTCGAATTTGCCGTTCGCGCCCGGCCGCTGGCTGAACGGAATCTATTCGGAATCTTAAACGACAGCGCAGTGGCCGGCGCCTTTGACCAACTGTCCGCGGACCTGGATACGAAAGCCCATGCGCTCGAATTGGCGCGACAGAAAACGACAGCGTGGCGGGAACCGCTTTCGCCCGACGATACCCAAAACGCTTTGGCCCAGGCGCAAGCCTTTGAAAAATCCATCTTCCGGTTTCTGCAACCGGCGTTTTGGCGTTTGAAGAAAACGCTGGAAGGCCGGTACGATTTCACACAGCACGCTGTGGCGCCCGCATGGAGCAAAATTTTACGCGACCTGTCGGCGCAGCATGAAGCGCAAGCGGCCCTCGATGCTCTCAATCACCAGGCCGCCCAGCAATGGCAGACTGAGAGCGCGCAGTCGTTCCGCACGCTGGTCACGGATCTTCGCACAGACAAAATTGCGACGCATGCCGCAGTCAAGACGTTGCTTCAACAAGTTCGGGCATCAGCCGAGACCCGCTCGCTGATCGAAAACCTGGCCGGCATTCACGAGCGCTTTGTTGAGTTGGATACAACGCTCATTTCATTGCTGGCCGAGCATGAAAAATTCAGTTTCGCGCAGCTGGTCGAAGTCCTGGGCAAATTGCGGCAACAGTCCAGCCTGTTGGCTGAATTGTCTCCCATCCTGATTGAGTTTGTCGAATTGCCGGATGCCTTAAGCCATGCATTGCGGCGCGCGGACGTGCCGCTGAGTGAATTTGAAGGGGCAATCGGACATAAGAGCATCAATCAGGTTTATCGCGAGGACCGGGCGATCAACCGCTTTGAAGGACGAATTCTCGCGCGGAAAATGGACCAACTCGACCAGCATTACAAGGACTGGCTGGCACTCAATGGCCGCCGCATTCGTGCGGCCGTGCGACGGAAGTTTTTGGAGCACGTCAGCGTTTCATCGTTGCCGACATCTCAATTGGAGGCTGATCAAAAAGGATTTAAGAAATGTTATGCTGCCGGACGACGCGAACTGGAACATGAATTTGCCAAGACGATGCGCTATAAATCCATTCGCGACCTGGCGGCGAACAATACGGGACAGGTCGTTCGGGATTTGAAACCGATCTGGCTGATGAGTCCTTTAAGCGTTTCGGATGCGTTGCCGCTGGATCCGGACCTGTTCGACGTTGTGATTTTTGATGAGGCCAGCCAGGTGCCACTGGAGGAAGCTATTCCGGCCATTTATCGCTCGCACCAGGCCATCGTCGTGGGCGACGAGATGCAGTTGCCGCCAACGACATTCTTTACCTCCGCGCGCGGAGAGGATGAAAGCATCGTGGTCGAGGAGCAGGGCGAGCGGATCGAGATGGACCTGGATTCAGATAGTTTTCTCACGCAATCGGCGCAGAACCTGCCCTCCACGATGCTGGCGTGGCATTACCGCAGCCGTTATGAGGCCCTTATCAGCTTTTCGAACGCGGCATTCTACGGCGGCAATTTATTCACGATACCGGACCGGCAACGGGCGATGGACAATCAAACGGAAATTCAGGTCACGGCTGCCGAACAGGGCCAGGCCAACGTCGAGGCATTGCTGGCGCGCAGCATCAGTTTTCATTTCATGGACCATGGGGTTTATGAGGACCGGACGAATCCAGCCGAGGCGGCTTATATCGCACATCTTGTTCGAGGATTGCTTGCGCGCGAAGGCCATTTGAGCATGGGCATCGTGGCATTTTCGGAAGCGCAACAGGCCGAAATCGAGAGCGCGCTTAGCGTGCTGGCGGATGATGACAGCGAATTCGCCGCGCGATTGGAAACGGAATATGCCCGCGAGGAAAACGGCGTGTTTTGTGGTTTGATTGTGAAAAACCTAGAGAATATCCAGGGCGACGAGCGGGACATTATTATCATGAGTGTGTGCTATGGGCACGACGCCGGCGGACGGATGTTGATGAACTTCGGCCCGATCAACCAGCGCGGCGGCGAGAAACGGTTGAACGTTATCTTCTCACGCGCCAAACATCACATGGCTCTGATCAGCTCCATTCGCTATTCCGAAATCACGAACGATTACAATGACGGCGCCAACAGCCTGAAGAATTTCCTGCAATACTCCGAAGCCGTATCGAGGGGGGACGCCGCGGCGGCCAGGCGGGTCCTGGAAAACCTGAATCCTCTCAGCCGCAAGGCATTGGCGCCGTTGAACCAGGACGATGCCGTGGTCCAGGCTCTGGCCAAAGCGCTCGAGGATCGCGGCCATTCCGTGGATTTAAACGTGGGGCAATCGAAATTCCGATGCGACCTGGCCGTGCGGTCCAACGGGGACAGCTTTTATCAACTGGGCGTTCTCGTGGACACTGACAATCATTACGCGAATCCAAACCTGCTGGACCGGTACCTGATGCAGCCGGCGATTCTTCGCGCCTTCGGCTGGCGCTTCGCACTGGTTCTGACCAAGGATTGGTATCACACTCCCGACGATGTTTTGAACCGGTTGGAAAAGTTATTGCAGGGCATAAATTCAACCGACGACGCGAAGACTGATGACGAAGAACCGATTGAACCGGCTGCCCCGCCCGTTCAATCAAAACTAACTCCAGCCACGGCGCCGCCTGCGCCGGAACCGGCGATTGCAACAACGAAGCCGAATGAATCGGCGGCTCCCGCGGCGCCGAAGCCGGCACCCGCTGCCGGTACTACCCGGCGTTTCGAGTTCGTGGGCGGAGCATCGAGAAAGTTTTGGGAAATTTCAGTGTCCGGCAATTCGTTTACGGTTCGTTTTGGCCGCATCGGCACGCCGGGTCAATCACAGACCAAAACATTTGCCGATGAAACAAAGGCAAAGGGCGAAGCCGCGGGTCTCATAGCGGAGAAGTTGAAAAAGGGGTATGTGGAGAATCATTGAAACGTTGAAGCAGGACAAGGGCGTGAGAACGTGACAGCCACGCAAGGCTTTGCAGTCTGCTAAAAGCCAGTTCGGATGATGGCACACCTTTAAAAGCGGTGTCGCACTTCGCTTGCCACCGCAGTCCAGGACGCAAGCGCTTAATTCGACGAGCGCAATCAGTCTTTGGAAGTTTTAGCCCAAACGTGACTTGCGCGGTTTAAACATCCAAAACGTCCTTATAATGCGGGACGAGGACTTCGGCGTTGGGCCTCATGGCGCGGAGGGTGCCTGCATGGGCAAGGCATTGGGATTCCTCACCGTGAATGCAGACAATTTTTTTGAGGTTGCCGGAAACGCGCTCGACGTAACGTTTTAATTCGTTTTTGTCGGCGTGACCGGAATAGGAATCAATCGAAGCGACTTTGGCCCGAACAGGGTGGGGTTCGCCAAAAATATTCACAGGATTTTTACCGGCCAGGATTTGCGCGCCCAGGGTATTTTCGGCGCAGTAGCCGATGAACAGGATCAAATTGTTGGCGTAGCCAATATGGTTTTTCAGATGGTGCCGGATGCGTCCGGCTTCGCACATACCGGAAGCGCTGATAATGATGGCAGGCTCTTTGAGATTGTTCAGCCTTTTGGATTGGTCCGCATCGCGGATGTAGGTGAGATTCGCCATGCCGAAAGGATTTTCCTTTTCGTGCAGGAACGCATTTACGGAGTCGTTAAAACATTCCGGGTGCAGCCGGTAAACCTCAGTGGCATTGACGCTGAGCGGGCTGTCCACAAAGATGGGCGCGCGCGGAAGTTTGCCCGCCAGGGCGAGCTGGTGCAGCACATAAACGATTTGTTGTGTGCGCCCAACCGAGAAGGCGGGAATAATGACCTTGCCCTTTTGATTCAGCGTTTCGGAGACCAGGCGGCACACGGTTTCGTCGGCATTATCGCGGGCGGCGTGTTCGCGCCCGCCATAGGTGGATTCAATTTGAAGGAAATCCACATTGTCCGTCGGCGCCGGGTCGCGAAGGATGTCATCGTTTCCCCGCCCGACATCGCCGCTGAAGAGCCAGCGAAATTTTTTACCGCTCTCGGCCACGTCCAGGATGACCTGGGCAGAGCCCAGAATATGGCCGGCATCGCGAAACGTCACGGTCACGCCATCCAACACCTGAATTGGCCGCTCGTAATTGACGGAGAGAAATTGTTCCAGCACACGTTCGGCGTCGGCGACAGAATAGAGCGGATCGACGGGCGGCAGATGCTTTTTGGCCCGTTGTTTGGAAACAAAGGCTGCGTCGTCCATTTGAATCTTCGCCGAGTCCACAAGCATAATGCTGGCGAGGTCGCGCGTGGCGAAGGTGCAATGAATGTTGCCGGCATAACCCTGCCGGCGAAGGTTCGGGAGATTGCCGGCATGGTCCATGTGGGCGTGGCTCAGGACGACGGCATCGATTTGTTTTGGATCGAAAGGAAAACAACAATTGCGGGCGGTTTCCTCCTCGCGATGGCCCTGAAACAAGCCGCATTCGAGCAGCAATTTTTTGGCATTGACCTCGAGCAGGTACATGGACCCGGTCGTGGTACGAGCGGCGCCGAAGAAATGGATTCGCATAGTTTAACTGTGTTATAAATAGCCTGTTGCGTGAAAACTCTTCACATACGCGTCTTTACGGATGGCGGTAAGTGATTCGCCCCTTGTTCAAATCGTAAGGAGACATTTCGACGTTAACCTTGTCGCCAACAGAAATGCGGATGAAATTTTTCCGCATCTTGCCTGAGATATGAGCGAGAACTTCGTGGCCATTCTGAAGCGCGACGCGAAACATGGTGCCGGGGAGCACTTGCGTCACACTACCGGTCAATTCGATTGGCTCTTCTTTGGGCACAATATTATTGAGCCATCTAATGTTGCGACTGGCTGTTCGGAAATCAATTTATTTTGCTAAAAAAACGAGTGGACATTCGGCGATTTTTCGTTAGATTCCCGCCCACCATGAGAAATGACACGTTGAACGGCATTTTGACCTTTATTTTGGGAATACTGGTTGTATTGGGAGTGGTTTTTGCATTGAGGGTGTTTAATGTGACGCACGAGTCGCGCGAATTACAGAGCATGTACCTCAACGCCAATAACAATATGGTGGTGGCACAAGCCCTTTTAAACGAGGCAGCCGCATATAACAAAGCATACCCGACTCCTGAGATGAAGAGCATTCTTCAATCCGTGCAGGCCAGACCCGTCAACCGCTAAGAACACATGAATGACCTTGTAAACAACCCCATTTCTCCGACAAACAATCCTGATCTGGAGCAGCAGATGGCAGCCCTGCAACGGCAGGTGTTGCTGCTGCTGGTGGCGCTGATCGTCGTCACCGCAACTCTCTCAGGTTTCCTTTATTACGAGTCCCACGTGCGCAACGAGGAATTAAATCTCCAGCGCCCGCACCTGCTCCAAATGATCACGCAATACCAGACCAACCGGGCGACAATCCAAAAATTCGAAAAACAATTGGTCGAATTTGGCGCGACCCATCCCGCTTTCGAGCCGGTATTGGTAAAATACGGGCTGGTGCAGGGCGGTTCAAAGATTCCTACGACACCGGCGCCATAGCGCGCAATTTTGCTCCGCAGTGCGGACAGAAATTCGATTGAGGCGGGACTTTTTTCCCACACTCGCTACAATCCGAATGTTCCTTTTGGTGGCGATAGTGAATGATCAAATTTCGCGTATAGGGAATCCACGGGAACAGGAAGGAATAGATGTAAACTGAATCCGCCTTGTGGAACGCGTAAATCAGGAGCAGAAGGGAGCCAAGCAGACTCAACCACCAGAAGAGAGCCGGGATAACGACTTTCTTATGTTTTTCCGTGGCATACCACTGAACCAGAAAGCGCGAGGAAAAAGTGGCATTTCCCATCCAGCCAATTACTTTCCAAATGCTCCAATCGATGCCGAGGAATTTACCGCCGTGCCAAACGACGTTGTACCAAAGGAAATGGGCCAGCGAATCCATAATTGAAGCAGGTTACCGCAAATTTGCACCGGATGAAACTTTGAAATTCTGAGAGCGGAAGCAGAGGGGCGCATCCCGGGACAGCGCAACCAACTGGCTGGACTTGCAGTGTGGGCTTTTCCGCGCGGTGACGGCGCGCCATCCCTGCCACCGACGCTGCGTTTCAGCCGCCGGCGACGATTTTAACGATTTCCAATTTGTCGCCGGGCTTTAATCTGCATTTGGAAAATTCAGAAGGGGCCACGGCATCGCCGTTGTGCTCAACAACGACGCTGCGCGGCAAAAGCTTTTGGGCGAGCAAAAATTCTTCAATGGAACAGGGAAGAACGGCCGGGACGGGCTTGCCGTTGGCTATGACAGAATCAGAATTCACGAGAAGAGGATGACGGATACTCAGGCGAGCGCCGTGTCCCAGTCTTTCCAAACCGGTTCGTAGCCGAGCTTTTGGAGCAGGCCGGCGACTTCCTGGGGGGAGCGGGCATCGGACACTTCGAACTGGCCGGTGGCATGGCGGTTTGCGTTTGCCCATTCGCCGGCGCCTTCACCATTGATTCCAGTTGTCGGCGACACCATTTTTCCGCGGACGGTTTGATGCAATTTTTCGCGACCGGCGCCGGTGTAGCCGCCGGGCTCAGTGTGACTGCCGGCACTCATGAGTGTGATGCCCAATGGGATGAGGCCGTCCCGAAGGCGAGCCGGTTCGCGCGTAGAGAGGACCAGCCCGACGTCGGGAAACATGAGCCGGAAGGCGCACACTAATTGTGCCAACTCGCGATCAGACATTTGTGTCAAAGGCTGAAATTCGCCGGCACAGGGACGCAAGCGCGGGAGAGAAATAGTCAATTGAGACTTCCAGCAGTGACGCAATAAGTAGCGGGCATGGGCCGCCACGCAAATGGCTTCATAGCGCCAATCGGCCAAGCCGTATAACGCGCTGATTCCGAGGCGGCGAAAGCCGGCGGCGTAGGCGCGCTCGGGCGTTTCGAGGCGCCAATCAAAGTCCTTCTTGGGGCCGGCGGTATGCACCTCCGCAT
Source organism: uncultured Verrucomicrobiae bacterium (assembly GCA_963845665.1). Classification (GTDB taxonomy): domain Bacteria; phylum Verrucomicrobiota; class Verrucomicrobiia; order Limisphaerales; family UBA11358; genus UBA11358. The sequence continues at coordinate 1,757,713 of CAWJTA010000002.1, read as the reverse complement.
ACACCTTGCGATCGTAGGTTTCCTGATAGACGACCAGGCCGTCAGCGCCGGCGGTGGTAAGCGGGTGATAGTCCCCGGTCTCCATGGGACCCACTTCCAATGAAACCGATGGGACTTCTTCGCGCAAGGCGGCCACGCAATCGCGGAGGTAATTATTGGACACGAACCTGGGATGCTCGCCGGCGACCAAAAGAATGTTCCGAAAACCTTGTTCACGCAAAGCGCGCGCCTCGCGCACGACTTCATCGACCGACAGGGTCACACGCAGGATCGGATTATCGCGCGAAAAACCGCAGTAAGAGCAATTGTTGATGCACTCGTTTGAGACATAAAGCGGCGCGAATAAACGCACGACCTTGCCAAAGCGCTGGAGGGTCAATTGCCGCGATCGGTTGGAAAGCTGGGCCAAAAAGCCTGAAGCTGCGGGGGAGATCAGCGCGGCGAAGTCATCCAATGACAATTTGGTGCTGAACAGGGCGTTCCGCACGTCCGCCGGGGTTGCGGCGAGTGAGCGGCGGACAAGGCAGCCGGGCGATAATGCGTTAAATTCAGGGACAAAACTCACAGGAGCAATGTAGGATGAAATACGAAAAAAGGAAAATGGGAAAAATGGGACGGATGGACGGATAAGACCAATGAACGAGGACCCGCCTCCGTGCCGCCGGGCGGAATTACGGCGCAGCACGCGAGAACGAAATACTCAGGGCGGCGGGAGCCAGACGAGACGATAGAATTTGGCGGCAGCCTGGGACGTACTGTCGGTAAAAGTAAACGTACCGGTCGTAGAAGTGACGCTCGGAGACATTAGCGTCCAATTGCCGGCGGTCAAATTCGTAGTCCATTCGACGCCAAAAACGTCATTCTTTGACGCGGTCCATTGCAGGATAACGCTGTTGGGCGTGGCTGTAGCGCTGGTGATGATCGGAGCCGGCAGCACGAACACCGTAAAGGCATTCGTCGCGGTTGCAGGCGGAAGGCCGTTATCGGTCACGATGGTCGTGAAGGTGAACGCGTTGCCCGCATCGGCGGGGCCAGGTGTCCATGTAATGATGCCATTGGTGCCAATGAGGCCATTTGTGGCCGGACTTGGAAAATCCGTCAGGCTGTAAATCAAGGTGGCATTGGTGTCGGAATCAAAAGCAGTATTGGTAACGGTGAGCGGTTCTGACACGCTCACCACGTAATTGCTTTGGCTCGGCAGGTAAAGGCCATTGGGCTGCAACAATTGCAGGCGATAGAACCGCGTTGGACCGAACGGATATTGGACGCCGTTATCGAAGAAGCTAAATAATCCGTTCCCGGACGTAACCGGTCCGGTATACGCAATAACACTGTTGAATGTGCTCCAAACGGGCGGAGCGTAGAGAACGGGTGTTTCCTGGACTTTAAAGTAGTTATTGGTCGGCGCGTACCAGGTCAGCAGGAAGCCGTTGGTGCCGCCCATGTTCGTATAAACGATGCTCATGGGGAATGTGAACTGCGGCGGATAGCCGAAGATCACTTGCAACGCATAAGTCACAGCGGTGTTGTTTGTGTTTTGGACGCCGAGGTAATAAGTGCCACCCGGCACGAGGTTTGTGGGGGCGGTGGTGATGTTCGTGAAGAGAACACTGGTTCCGCTTCTTTGATTCAACAATAGAACGCTCGCGTTATTTGTCTCCGGCGGGACATTCGTGGTATAGAGCACGTTGACAGGGAAATTGCGTGCAAAGCGGAGAATATTCGTGGCCCATTCGGCAGTGGCGGGCACATTCACTTGGAGCCAATTGATGCTATTCGCTGAAACGGTATTGGTCTGTGGCTGCTGGCCGACGACCGGCGAAATAACCGTCACAGTAAATATATTCGTGGCGCTCAAAGTCGTCACGGAATTGGTGACAATAGTTGTGAATACGAAATCGCCGGGCGCCTGGTCGATTGTGGTGGGCCAGGTAATGATGCCGGCAGTCGAAATGGTGGCATTTACCGGCGGCGCGGTAGTGAGCGTATAATACAATTGGCCAACGCCATTGGTGTCGGTGGCGGTATTGGTGACGGTCAGTGTTGTACCTGCGATGATGACCTGATTTGAAACGGCCGGAAGGACCGGCGCCGAATAATAGCCGAAATCCACCTTGATGGCATATTCGACCGGCGTGCTATTGGTATCCTGTACCCCGAGATAATAGATCGAGCCCGGGACAATATTCGTGGGCACAGTGCCCGTGCCCAAAATACTGACGCCATTGGTTTCGTCGAACATCAACGTATAAGCGCCATTGACCGCAGGCGGGAAATTCGTGGTGAACAGAACGTTCACGGGCAGGTTACTGGCGAACAGCAGGGTATTCGTGGCCCACTCGGCATCCACCGGCACGCTCACGGCCACCCAGTTTATGATGTTGGTGGAAGCGGAATTGGTTTGAGGCGGCTGCGTGGGCGACAACAACGGCAGGACGGTGACGGTGAAGTCATTGGTCGCGGTCATCATCGTAAACGAATTACTGACAATAGTCGTGAACAACACATTTTCGGCAGGCGTATTGGTGGGCACCGCCCAGGTGATTTGACCGGTACCTGAGATGGTCGCGTTGACCGGCGGCGCGGTCGTAAGGTAATAGAACAATATGCCCGAGTTGGTATCGGTTCCCTGGTCGTTTACGTTCAATGTATTTCCGGCGACGATCGTGAGGTTTGTCACCGGTGGCAGAACGGGCGGGGAATAAGCCAGCTCAAAGTTCACCTCAAAGGCGTCTGTCAGGGTTGTCGTCGACGTATTTTCGATGGCGATAAAATAAAGGGCGTTGGTCACCAGAGGCGGCGGTGGAATGCCGTTTGTATATAGAACGCGGCTGACAGGAGTTGTGCCGTTGTAGCTATTGATCAATTGATAATCGCCAGGGTATCCGTTGAGGGGCAAATTCGTTTGATTGAAATACACGCTTGCCGAACCGCCTGTGGCAAACAGGATCGTATTGGTCGCGGCAACGGCATTCGGCGGAACAAAGAATCCATAATAGACCGGGTTGGAGCCGCTGCCGCCAGCGGAGCCGGCAGCCGGGCTTACATCGCCCGGACTCGTAATGCCCGGAATGATATTCGTCACCGGCTGACCGGGCGGAATGATTATCACGACGGGTGGAATCGCGGCTGTATTAAAGGTGACCTCAACGGCATAATTCGTGGCAAAGTTATTCGTATTTTGGACGCCGAGATAATACTGATTGCCCGGGACGAGCTCCGGCGGGAGCGGGGCGCCGCTCGGGTTGATGACGGCTGAGCCGTTCGTAGCGTCGGTCAGCAACTGGAAGTCGCTCGGATAAGCGGTTGTGGGCGGCTGATTCGAACTATACAAGAGGTTTACCGGAGCACCGGCTGTCAACAGGGTGTTTGTAGCCTCGATAGCATTGGTGGGCACGCTGATGAGATACCAAATCGTGGTGTAAGGTCCGACGTTGTTCGTCGCGGCCTGGGCTTGAGTCAAGTAGCCAGCCTGTTCGGAATAGGTCGCAGGATGGGCGCTGACAAAAACGCTGACGGTGACCGGACCGTAATACCCAAACGTATTGTTGTTGGTCACATCCACATCGAATGACGCGAAGCCGGAATAATTTGTTCCATCGACTGCACCGTTGGTCGGCGTAAAGATGGCGAAGCTATTGCTGAATTGTCCCTGATTGGTGTAGGCGCCGAGGACATTTGTGAGATAGACAGTGCCATGGATAGCGTTGGTGGCCCAGAAACTCAGATTACCGGTCTTGCCGAACAACTTCTGCAAATCGACGGCCACGGGAGTATTCGTCGTGGTAAGGGCGTGTGGTCCGGCCAACCAGTTATCGAATTCTTCCAATTCGGAGTAGCCGGAACTGTCCGGCAGGGAGTTGTTATAATTGGTGATCACGCTTTGAGCGAAGGTGATTTTCCAGAAATCGGGGATGCCGTCCTGGGCGTTGTATTGGAAGATCAAATTGGTGCTGATGGTTGGGAGAACGCCAGGCGCAGTAATAATCCCACCGGTCTGGTTGCGGACATTTTCAACGATATTGGTTTCGGCAGGCTCCCGTCTAAACATGGAGACGCCGGCGAAGTCCAGGACCCTTTCGTAGGCCTGATAGGCTTCGTCAGGAATGACAGGCGGCAACCGGAATTGATTGGTGGCGGTATACAAATTGGTGTAACCGTCCCAATTGGTGAACATGTTCCATTCGGTGTCCGCGCCGTTTAAAACACGGTTTTGGTCGCTGTCTATGAAATTATTAGTTTGGAACAGGTATGTCGTGTTGGTGCCGCCCCAGAAGGCGATGTTGGTCGTTATGGTATTGGGACCGGCGATCAGATAATTGCAGACGAAATTCAGGTAGTTGGTGAAGCCGGCCGGGTTATTGGTGATGTCGTTCGCAGTCGAATAGCCGGCGTTGGTGACCCAGTTGTAGATGACGTTATTGACGAAATCGAGGCTGATGTTGTCGCCGAGGCGGGGATTGCCGGTGTAATTATCGGCGAAGAGATTGTGGTGCAGGCTGACAGTGCCGCCGCCGAAGCGCACGAGCGCGCCATTGGGCGAGGATAAACCTGGCGTCGGGACTGTGTCGGAAAGAACGGACCACTGCACGGTAACGTTGGTGGAATTCAGGATAGACAGATCGTTATTGGAACTCCAGAGGGCCGAGATATGGTCGGCGATGACGTTGGAGACAGTGTTAAATTGCAGGGCGTCGCCGCCGTTGCCGGCTTCGGTCAGACCGGGGAGCGAACTACCCAAAGCAACGCCGGTCGGATTGCCGAGAACGCCGGTGTTATTGTAAAAGGTACTTTTGCCGCCGATGGGCGTGACCTCGGTGATAATATTATTGGCGGCGAAAAGATTTCCAGCGTTGTTGAATCCTATAAAGTTGAGGTTCGGGTAATTCGTTGAAAAGCTGCTCGTCACGCCACCGGGCGTAACTTCATAAATACTGCCGGGAGAGGATGTGCCGGATACAACAAACAAATTGCCACCAGGACTAAACGCCAGAGCATAAGTCTCGGGGATTCCCGAGCAGAACATCGTCCTTACGCCGTTCGGAGTGAACTTGAAAACACTGCCGCTACTATAATCGGCCTCATAGAGGTTGCCGGTCTTGTCAAAAGCAAGTCCCGACGGATTGGACAAACCAGCAGCAAATATTGATCTTATCCCGTTGACATATTCGTAAATGTCACCAGTACCTTGATCGGAGACGAAGATGTCATTCGCCTTGTCAACGGCGATTCCAAGAGCATGGCTCAGTCCGGAATACAAGGTGCTAACGGTTCCCGCAGGGGTCACTTCATCCACCGCACCGCCCGATGAGTTCGCAACAAGCAGGTTGTTTGAATTATCGAAAGCGATTCCTTCGGGTTCGCCCATCCCGTTGACAGCATAGAACGATTGCGTGGCTGATGGCGAAAACTCATTAATCTTACCGTCAGGATACCAATCGGCCACAAACAGATTTTGCGGGGGCACCATAAAATTGGGCCGCATACGGAGATAACGGATAACCACGTCGTGAACATTTGTGGAAACCACGATTGGCGCGTCGGCGATCGTAATTCCGCCTTCAGGAGCGGTTTGACCGAGGATGCTTAGGTATGAATTTGTAACGACTATTGGATACTGAAGGTAGATGACGCCCGATGTATCGAAAATGATGGTGCGGTTGGTGGAACTCACGGCGTCGCGCAAGCTGCCGGGGCCGGAATCGTTCAAGTTAACGACATGGTAGACGGTATTATTGGTGGAACCATTTCTCCAGCTTCCGCCCAGGGCGCCGGCACCAGCTCCTTCAGCGCCGGGAAAGGCGGGGAAGACATTGTTTGTGTCTATGACGGCGAAGATTGTGAAATGGATTAGATTTGTCGTTTGGTTTGGCACACCCAAATACCAGGTGGCCTGGAGATTGGTCAGGGCGCTGTTGGTGTGAATTTCGATAAACTCAGGAACTGTGCCCGGTTCAGCGCTGCTTTGGAAGAATGGCGGGGCGAATGGCGGAGCGTTTGTCTGAACCGTCAAATCGCCGTTGCCCGTGAGATTGTACAATTCGAAATGGATGGAGCCGACGTAATTGGTCACTGTAACGCCATTTGTGATCGCCACAGCATTTGTCACGTTGAAATAGAAGAAGTTTGTCAATGCGGCCCCCGGGCCCGCGGTGTAATCAAAGGGCACGCCGTTGGTCAATTGGATGAGCGTCAGGGTGTTGCTTGATGTTACTGACGCCGGATTCAAATCCAATTCCTGCGCCAGGACGGAATAATTGACGGCGTGGGTATCGCGGTTGAAGACGCCCAAATACCATCGGCCGACCGAGAGCGGTACAGGCATGGAATTGGTCAGCACGTAGATATTTTCATTGGCGTTCCCGCTGTTGAAACTGCCGTAGTCTGCACTGGTCAGCGTCGGCAATACTCCTTTGCTCACGACGAGGTCGGCGTTGCCGTTCATGCGCAGAAGCTGGAAGGTCGCTTCATATGCGTTGGTCGACGTCACGTCAAAGCTGAAATAACGGTACGAATCGTTTGTGGCGAGGGTATCATTGTAGGGGATACCGTTGGTGAGGCCCATGATATTGAAGTCCACCTCGAATACCGCCGAAGCGGCATGGATGCCGGTGTTTTGCAGGCCGATGTAATAGGTCTGACCGGGAACGATATTTGTCGGACTGTAAATGAGATTGGTCGTGAGCGCCTCGCTTCCGGCCGTTCCGTTGAACATGAATGTATCAGGCGGCTGAGTGCCTACGGGCGGGGTGGTTCCGTTAAAGTAGACGTTCAAAGGCTCGGTGGACGAATCGAGAATGTTTGTGGCGAAGGTTGCCCAGACGGGCACGGGGACGGCCAGGGTAATGGTTTGATTGGGCGGAATGGTGATGGAGGTTGGTCTCCTGATCTCCGATTGAAACCGGCGGCGGGGTGTTGCTGTCCAGGATGAACTGCAACTGCCAGCTCAACAAATCCGCCGAATTGGTGACCAGGACGTTGTTGCGAGTGTCCCAGATTTCGAGCGTCCAAACGCCGTTGGCAGTCTGACCTTTGACTTCATCAAGCGCCTGCTCGGGCTGATAGTACAAATTGCCGAGCGGCGCTTCACTGACTCCAAAGGTATCGAACAGCATGCCCGGCTGGATGCCCCTGAGCTGGATTGGGAGCTGATTGGTCTGGGCCAGGAACGTGACGGAGCCCTGCTGCCAGGTATTGTTCTGGCCCAGAATCGTATTGGTCATGTTGCCAAGAACAACCTGGGCTTCTGCCAGACTCAACGGCGGCGTGATCGTGGGATCAAATTTTCCAATCAAACGATTCGTCGTGTAGGCGGACACGGAATAGATCGCCGCGATCTCAGCATCAGACAACGCGCGGTTGTAAATACTCATTTCGTCCATGAGACCGCCGAAATAATTATTGGTTTCCAGGCTCATGTCTTTGCCGAGCAAAACGTCGCCGGTCGTTTTCGGCACGATATTGACGCCCCAATTGGTCGTGGCGACATTGGTGCCGTCGTAGAACAGCATGGCGTTCCCGGAATTCGTGTCGTAAGTGAGGGCGACGTGCTGGAAGACGTTGCTCTGGATGAGATTTGGACCGGAATAGATCCAGTGCGAACCATTTGTGATGTCCACCAGGTTCGCGAAGAGGCAACCGGTGTTGGTCATGATGAGATTTGTTGTGCCGGGCACATTGGTGACGGAGACCCAGAATTGGACGCCGTTGGTCTGGAGGTTCGTCACTTCCACGACGCCATACATGATATTGGTCACAGGACCGCACATGACGCCCTTATTGTCCGCCAACGCCCACAATCCGGCGTACTCATTTGTGACGCCGAACATAAACGCGTAATTCCGGGTGGGATCGCTGCAGTTGGTCGGCTGCATGAACAACCAGTTTGTATAGGACACGTTGGTTAAACCGCTGGAATATGCAATATTATTGAAGCCCGTCTGAGTCGAATTGGTTAATCCGATCCACAAATTGCGGTTTTTCCCGCCGTAACCGGCGAAGGTATCAAAGATCCAGTTCTGTTCGTCGGCTGAATCCAGCGTAGCCAGGTGACCGCCAAGTTCCTGCGCCCAGGTTTCGGAAGTGGTCCAGTTTGTAGGCCCGAGCAAATAATAATAATGGTCCGTGCCACGGTCCAGAAATGGCCCGGCGCGGATGGTAAGATTGGTATCTGAACCATTGGTTGGTACGCGGGCGAGCCATTCCACCAGCGGCATCTGGTTTGCGAGATTCGTCGGATTGATCCAGCCTTCCACGGTCAAGCCGGGGCCGGTGCCGACGTCCAGGTAGGACGATTGCAGCGTGACCGGCGGACTGCTTTCGATGTTGGTGCCGCTGTTGGTATTGACTTCCACGAGGAATGGCTGCTGGCGGATTTGTACGTAGCTGTTCGTTCCGGCAAAGTCATATAGCTGGCCGTTGTATTGCATGGAAAATGCCTGGCCGACCTGGCCCTCGGGGAAGGTAAACCGGCCGATGAGGGAACCATTTTGGCCATGTTGTTCGGCGTCGGAGCTGTCGCGCGCGTCGCCTTCGCCGCGCCACCAACCGGCGATGCCAGGACCGCGATATTGATAGGAGACGGTCACAAGATGATTTGGGTCGATCAAATTAGTGCGGACGAGCAGGCCGTAACCCAAAGCGAGGAAATTGCTGCTGTTGGTGTTGCTTTGGAAAGCAACACCCGGGTCTGAGAGGACGCTGACTTCGTTATAGTTATTGGTGAAGACAACGCCATTGGTCACCAGGGTCACCAAATTGGTGGGCACGAGCCAGCCGCCGTGCGGATCGTAAATGTTTGTCTGGGCGAAATAATCACCGTTGGTGGCGAAATCCAAATTGCCGAAGACGTAGTTGGTGCCCGCGCCGCCCATGTCGAAGGGTGGAATGGCGAATTTAATGGGCGTGACGGTCAGGTTGGTATCGTCGGTGAACGTGAGATAATTGAAGCTGGGGAACGTGCCATTAATGGTATAAGTCCAGGCGTCGCTGCCGCCGGCATTCGTGTTGCCGAACTGGTTGACGACGAATGTGACATAGGTGGAGGCGCCGGGACCAAAGGTTACTGTAGCGTTGGTCGTCCCGCTCATCATTTGGGAATTAAAGAGTAGATCCGGATTTCCTGCATTGGTCGTGAAAGTCGTTGGATCATTCCCGTAGTAGATCGTCAATTGATCGGGAATGCTATAGGCATTAAAGAAGACCGATAATGAGCCGGAATTATTATTCAGGTTGTAGGTGTTCGTTTGCGGCAGGAAGCTGCCATTAGCCGTGGTCGTACCGATTGAGTTGGTTATAAAGAACACTCCGCCGGCGTTTGTGGTGGTGGGACCGCCGCGATTTTCCATGAGCAGGATGCGCTGGCCTTCGGGACTGATGAGGGTAAAGGCCAAATCCGATATTCGCGGATATTGAACGACAAAGCCGACATTCACCGAGGAGATTTTGTCGGTGTTGGTCATAACGATCTGGGTATTGGTTGAAGACGTGACCGCGTCGTTGATAATCGGCACGATATTGGTGGACGTAAAGAGCGATGGCTGAGGCGGCGTACCCGGCCCATTTAGCAGAGCCTGGAGATATACGGTTTGGGGGACGCTGCTTGGATTATAGAGGCCAATGTAATATGTCTCCGGCTCCAGCGGAGGGCCGTAGGACAGCAAAGCCCAATCGCCGGCAAATGTCGGAAACGGCGCGGGCGCGGGAGGGGCGTTAGTGAGATTCGCTTCCAAGAGGTAATCTGTGAACGTCGGATCGCCATCCGTGTTCAAGTACATTTGCATTGGCGGTGCGATGCCGAAATTTGTGACTGACCCATAAACCTCCAGGTTAGTATAGCCGCCGGGCACATCCAGGTACGTGTAAAACCATTGGAGAGCCCCAACGGTAACGAAGATGCCATGCTGCGGATTCTGATATTTTTGCAGGAACATGGAGGTATTCGAGACAAGCCCGGTTTGCCCCAGGGCTGTGCCTTCCTGTGTCATTTGCCAAATGCCCTGGCCGGATGTGTCCTGGTACATTTGGAGATTGCCCGGACCATCCGCTATTAGCGAACCGGGATAATCATTCGTCTCGCCGGCATAAATCAATGTGTAAGGCCCGGGCGGCGGCGGATTGGTAATTGAATCGTGATTGTTCAGCACTACAGAGATGCCACCGTGTGTGAGGGAGCCGACAAGGTCGCCGAAATCCTGATGGTAGATGACATTTGTCAGGACCACGTTCTGAAGTGTGATCGGATACAGCGCCAAATAAAACACGTAGGAGATGCCGGGGTGCGTCGGAGTGCCGTCAGGAATGGTCGAAGGCACGTTGATACCACTGATGGTTTCATTGCCGTTTTGGTCCAAACTTCCGAATGGCACGTCGGTGAAAATGGGAACGAAATTATATTCGACGGCCATCTGGCTCTCGGATTTGACGCCGATGTAATAGACTTCATTGTTGACCACGTTGGTATAGGCGACGAAATCCGTGCCTCCGGACACCAGAGATGCGCCGTCGCCCTGCGCGCCGTTGACGCAGTTGGAAACCTCGACCGGATCAAGTTGCAACAATTTGGATGCATTGGGATCTGTAGTGCTGCGAGTGACCAGCAGGTCCATGTCCGCTCCCGGAGTGGTGGAATTCGCGAGTGTATTTGCAAAAACGCCCATGCGGGGAATGGAAAGCGTGCTGGCGCCAAAGGTAATGAACGCGGCGTTGGTGAACGTGGTTAAGTTGGTGACGATATAGAAATGCCACTGGTTGGTCATGCCTACGGTAAACTGGCCGTTTGTGCTATAGGCGACGGTATTTGTGGTGAAATCGACAATATTGGTGCCGAGCAAGGGTGTATTTGCGCCAACAATTTGATTTAACAATATGGTATTTGTCTGCCCTATGGTGAGATTCTGGTCACCAGTCGGGTTGGATACGATGCCATTATCGACGACTTCCATGGCATTGCTGATTTCGTCGTTGTCACCGGCGGAAACGACCAGCGCAAAGTCCTGCACCGTATTATTTGTCTGCGCGCTAACGGCATTCACATTGACTCTGTTGCCGATGACCGTCACGGAATAATGTGAATCGGGCACAAAGTTCGTGGAATACGGATTGAGGAAGACGTTTTGAACGTTGTTGATAGCGTCCACGACGGGCGCGTTGCTTGCGTTTTCCAGGTTGTTGAAGCCGGAAGAACCGATGTCATTTCCGTAATAGACGACGCTCGGGTTATCCATGTCGGTGACGACCAGTTCAAGGCTGTTGACCAGCTTGAGCGCGGCGGAAGGATCGCCCGGAGGGTCGGTCCATGCGAGCGTCGCGCGCAGGGGCAAATAATTTCCGAAGCTGTTCGTCTCGAGGGTAACGAGAAATGTCTCGCTATCGCCGGTGGCCAGCGCGTTGGTCGGGCTTTGGTCGCGGAAAAAGGTGGAACAATCTTTGCCGATGACATTCGTAATGGATGCAGGCACGGAATTGGACATGTCGGGTAGGCCCCATCCTTCAACATTGATGGCATTGTTTACCTGCACGTTATTGCCCGCGGTAGGTCGCGCGCCGTTGATCAACATGGCTTTGAGCAATGCCGGGCTTGGGATAAAGGGAGAGGAATATTGGTTGGTAAAATAGTCCTGGATCAGCGCCAGAAACCCGGAAACGGCCGGAGCTGACATACTGGTGCCGGTTTCATATCGGTAATACCAGTGATCGGGATAGGGCCCCGCCTCGAGGCTGTCGTTCATACCCTGCAAAACCTGGTAATAGTTTCCATCCCAATTGGTTGTTTGCACATCCACGACTAAATCGTAAGCCAGGGGAGACATCGTGACGTTGCTGGCTTCGACGGACCAGTCCTGGTTCAATGTACCCGGCGAGGGCGCGATGACGACATAATTACTCCCGATATTGCCATAAGGGAGTGTGCTATTGGTCTGAAGATAGAAAGGTATCGGAGGCAAGGTCGGCGGCGAACTGAGGTTGGTTACGACATAGAAGATCACGTCAAGCGTATTGCTGGGCACACCAAATTTGAACGACGAAACGCTGAGTGAATTGCTTGGAATTAAATCCGGAAAATCGTAGTAAGTATTGTCGATGGGATGATAATAGGAGTTGGTATCCCATTGTTCGGATCGGCAGGACACCACAAATGTGCCGGGCGCAACGACGTCGGGCTTGAACCGTCCAAACGTGCCCTCTGTACCGATGCCGACGTTGCCGTCGCTTGAAGAACCCCAAACGGCGTTGGAATCATCGGTTTCCCCAAGCCATGGCTGGGATATGGTGCTATCCGCGTTGGTGACCTGGTTGGTGAGATAGCGCAATTCTTCCAGTGCGCCGACGGTGATAACGTCTTTGGCCGTGCCGGGAGATTCGATGCTATCAGCGCCGGTACCGCTATCACCGGCTGCGAAGACATATAAGACCGGTTGGGAACCGGTCACGAATGGCAAGGAATCACGTGTGGCGGCATCATAATTGGCGGCTTCGAGATCATAGTCCTGGTCGCCGTTGCCCCAACTGTTGTTAGAGATGAGAATATTAGTTTCAGCCGCCGCCGCCTGAAGATCCTGGTCCGAGTCCAGATAGTTCATCGAAAGCATCGTTGCCTGCGGTGCTTTTCCGCGGAATTGCTGGTTTGTGCCGGGTGTTCCATTGGCGCCGAGTTCCGAGCCGTAAGCATTGGTCACCCAGATTGATTCAGTTCCGTCACCGGCGATAATCCCGGCCACGTGGGTTCCGTGCCCGCTGGTATCAATGCCTACGCCTGGGTCATGGTAAGAAACGCGGGATGGCCCGCCGCCACCCCTAAAATCGGGATGGTTGGTGTCAATACCGGAGTCATTGACTTCGACCATGACATTTTTACCGTAGAGGTTCATGTAATTGGTCGTCGTTATGGAATTCACCGAAATCTTCAATGTGGCACGCGCCAGGTCATTGGCGAGGGAACGGCGATAGGAGGGCTCAACAATATGGACGCCGGGCAGCGCGGCAATGGACGTCCAATTTTGCGGAGGCTCGACTTTAACGATTGTGTAACCCGCGGCCGAATCTTCTTCCGACAAAACAATTCCTCCCAATTTCTGGATTTGTTGGATGGTGCCCGCGGCGTCATCGGCAAAAAGCCCCAGGTTTAACTGCACTTGCGGAGGCAATGATTGGTCTGCCATGGACAAGAGCGGAGCCTGGACTTTGTAATACGGCTCGTAGGGGACAACCGCCTGGACCAGCGGGCTGGCAGCCAGTGTACCGGCGACCGCTTCGGATGCCCGCACGAGAAGGGCATTATTTGGAATATACGAAACGATTCTTGCGCCAGCGGCGGTCAGGAGAGCGCGGAATGCCGGACTGATGGGCCCGTTCGCCTGGACCAGATAGGCCCCCGGGTCGCCCTGGGCCTGCAGACTTTTTGGGATGGAGAGGTTTAACCTGGAATCGGTTTTGATAAATGCGTTTCCCAACAAAATCGCGTGGGAATCGTGAGACAGGCGGACGAGCGAATTGGTTGTATTGCTCAAACGCCAGGCGAACTTGTTGGTCGCGGCAGACGAAGCGGCGCTTTTTGCGGCGCCAGCGGAGGCAACGGTTGTAGCGGAGGTTTGACTATGAGCGGATTGAGATCCGGCAAGTCCTCCGATTTTCCCGTTATGGCTTTGGAGCAAGACAAAAAATACTCCTGCTATCAGGAGCAACAGGACACAAACCCATGTAAGCGGATGCCGTCTCATTTACTGTTCTGGTCATTATTACACAAGCGAATTCAAAAAGCGAGTGTAAATACAAAATATGTACAAAGGATTGATTAGATTGAGGTTTCGGGGAACTACGACGACTACAGAATCGATAGTCCTCCTTAACCCCGCCGACTGTTTCAGTCTCGGGAAAGGCATATTTTAAAATTGTCTTCTATTCTATAAAGCAGATCCGACGAAAGGTTACAACTGACCGAGAGCCACGAAGCCGCAGGTCACAGCACTACTGTTGACTTTTTTTTTGGAACCACTAAGGTGCGTGCGTTAACTGCCCGTTTAGGAAGCAGCAGGCTCCATTGTGAACACTGGCACCAAATAGACAAGCTTAATTTTAAATTTATGGCCGCAAAAACCGCTGAAAAATCCGTCGAAAAACCCATTGAAAAGAGCGTCGAAAACAAAGCTGCCGCGACCCGCGCCCGCGAGCTGGAAGCGGCGATTTCAACCATTACCAAAAGTTATGGCGATGGCGCGATCATGAGGCTGGGTGAAGCGCATGCGCTGAAGAAGATTGAGGTGATACCTACTGGCGCGCTGGCCGTCGATTTGGCGCTGGGTGTGGGCGGCGTTCCGCGGGGGCGCGTCATCGAAATTTTCGGCCCGGAATCATCGGGCAAAACGACCCTGATGCTTCACGTGATAGCCAATGCGCAAAAAGCCGGTGGGCTGGCGGCATTTATTGACGCGGAACACGCGCTGGACCCGGGCTACGCCAAGAAATTGGGAGTGAATTTGGACGATTTGCTGGTGTCGCAGCCAGACTCGGGCGAAGAAGCGCTGACGATATGCGAGACGCTGGCGCGTTCCAACGCACTGGACGTGATCGTGATTGATTCGGTGGCAGCGCTGGTGCCCAAGGCGGAATTGGAAGGGGAGATGGGCATGGCTACGATGGGAATGCAGGCGCGGCTGATGTCGCAAGCGCTTCGAAAACTGACGGCAGTTTTAAATAAATCCAAAACAACCTGCATTTTTACAAATCAATTGCGCGAAAAAGTCGGCGTCATGTTCGGGAACCCGGAGACGACGCCGGGCGGCAAGGCGCTAAAGTTTTACGCCAGCGTGCGGTTGGACATCCGGCGCAAGGACACGCTGAAGGACGCCGCGGGCAACGCCGTTGGCAACCACGTCAAGGTGAAGATCGTCAAAAATAAAGTCGCCCCGCCATTTGCCGAGGCCGAATTTGACATCGTCTATAATCACGGCATCAACAAGGAAGGCAGCATTCTGGACAGCGGGGTGGAAAGCGGTATCGTGGAGAAAAAAGGCGCGTGGCTGCAATTCGAGGGCGAACTAATCGGCCAGGGCAAGGAAGCCGCGCAAAAGGCGCTCGAGGAAAAACCCGCTCTGGCGAAAAAAATCGTGGATGCGGTTTGGGCCAAGCGGGGGCTGAGCTAAGAAGGAAAAATCAAAAGGGAAAAAGGACAAACAGAACGCAGCCGCGTTTTGCGTGCTACGTATTACTTCAAGTATAATTGAAACGATTGACCCATTACACTTGACGCAAGACGCAGCACGCACCGCAAGAATGATTTTGAAGCACCGACGACTTCTTCTGCCGCTTACGCCGTTTCCTTCAGAATAGTCAGGAACTGTTTCATGGCCGGAGAGAGCACCTTGCTCTTTTTGTAGATGGCGGCAAGCGGACGGTAGAAATCGCCGTCTTCGATGGGCACGGCCACGAGAGTTTGTTTGGAAATTTCCTGCTGGACGGTGCCCATGGGCACAATGGAAATGCCGGCATCAATTTCAACGGCGCGTTTGACGGTTTCGACGTTGTCGAATTCCATCACGTGTTTCACTTCCACGCCGTGCTCTTTCAAAATTTTGTCAAGCGCCTTTCGGGTGGGAATATCCGGTTCGAAGCCGATGATTTTCTGACCGGCGAGGGCTTTGAGTTTGACATCTTTTTGCTTGGCGAAGCCATGGCTTGGATGGCAGATGAGCGTGAGCGGCTCTTTGCGGAGGGGGACAATTTCCAGTTTTGGTTCTTTGACCGGATAAGCGACCAGGCCGATGTCCACGACATTGCTCAGGACGTCTTCATACACCTGGTTGGCGCGGCGATATTCCACGTGCACGTTGACGGTCGGATAATTCTTCATGAACCGCTTGATGTAGGGCGGCAAATCGTGGAGGCCGATGGAGTAAATCGTGGCCACGCGGATGGTGCCCGATATAATATCCTTTAATTCCTGAAGTTTGCTGTGAAGCGATTCGTAAGATTGAATAATCTGTTTGCTGTAATCATAGAGGGTCTGTCCTTCCCGAGTGAGGCGGAACTTCTTTTTGCTTCGTTCTATGAGCAGAGACTTAAATGTGCGCTCCAGCGCGCTGATTTGCTGGCTAACGGCGGATTGCGTAACTCCGTTAATTTGAGCAGCTTTCGTAAAACTTTCGGTTTCCGCCAGGTCGCAAAATACTTTTAGACTTTCGATTTGCATATACTCAACATTACATCAAAAAATCGAATTGTCAGTCAATAGCAGTATTATTTTTTTTTTACTAATCAAAACCAGTCAAAATAGCCCAAAAATGGACCTGATGAGTTGATTATCTAATTTAGCTCCTGCCAAGAACGTGGCGGGCTTTGGCCAGAAGATCGCGGCTGGTGAACGGTTTTTGCAGATACGCCAGGCCACCCTGCTGCTCGGGAGAGAGCGTGCAACCGCTTATACAAAGGATCTTCACATTGGGCTGAAGTTGCCGCGTGCGCTCGATCAATTCACGGCCGCTCATCCCGGGCATGACCAGATCCGTGACGAGCAGATCCACTTTGACATTGTCTTTGGAGACCAGCTCGAGCGCCTTTTGGCCGGTGTTGGCCGTGAAAACCTTGTACCCAAAATCTCCGAAGATGGTTTCGGCCATCGTGAGGAGCATGTTTTCGTCGTCCACGACCAATATCGTTTCCTTTCCGTGCAACTCGGCGTCCGAGACGGAGCTTTGACTGGCGACTTTCTTTTCAGCAGGCAAATAGATCCGGGCGGCCGCGCCGGCGCCCGGATCGCTCGAAACGGCGACGCTGCCGCCGTGATTGCTCACGATCCCGTAGACCAGCGCCAATCCCAGGCCCCGATGCGGCGCCGTTTTCGTGGTAAAAAACGGCTCAAATACGCGGGAAAGATTTGCCGCGTCAATGCCCGAGCCGTTGTCGGAAATCTCAATACAGACGTACGCCCCGGCGGTCAGCTTCACATTTCGGTCCTGGGCGGGAGCGGTCAACTCCACGTTGCGAGTGAGAACGCGAACCTGGCCGTTGCCATTCACGGCTTCGACAGCGTTCTCGAGTATCTTCGTCAATGCCTGCTGCATTTTGGCTTCATCGAAACGGGCGACGAAGAGCTCTTTTTCCAGGGCCAACGTCCAGGAAATTTTGTCGCCGTGCGTGTTTTTGAAAAAGTCCACGCACCGTGAGGCAACGGCGTTCAAATTGCCCTGCGAAACGCGGCGGCTTTGCTTTTCCTGCTGGCTGAAGACGCCCAGCTCAGTGGAAATTTCCGCGGCGCGGGCGGCGGATTTTTCCACTTCCATGAGAGAACGCCGCCAGGGATGCCCGGGTTCGGCTTTGCTCAAAAGAAGCGAGGTGTGGCCGAGTACGCTGGTCAGGACATTGTTAAAGTCCAAAGAAACACTACGCGCCAATTGAAGCGCGCAGTCGAGTTTTTGCTTGTGGATCAAAGCCTCCGAATTGGATTCTTTTTCGCCGGAATTCGCCAGAACAGGAGCGGGCACCGGAACGGCAACGGGAGCTGGCACCGCAAATAGTTGCAAAACGAACCATTTACGGCCTTCGCGGTTAAACGGGCAAATGGAAGCGGAGAAGTCCCGGGTCGCGCCCTCAGCCATTCGGAATTTTAATGAGATCCTATTTGCGCCCGGCTGTTCCCAGTTCGAAAAGAATTGTTCAACGGTTTGGCTGTTTTCTGGCGACCAAATCGTTGATAAAGGCGGTTTGTTGCCGTTGACCGATTCTCCAAATATCGTTGCGGCCGAGGTATTTGCGAGCACGATTATCCCCCGCGCGTCCACCAGCAATGCCGGCCAGGCTGCACTTTCAAGACCAAAGACAATTTCAGCACTCACAAAAGATCCAGACTACCTGTTTTAAAATAAAATTCAAGACGCGCCCAGGCATCTTGAGCATTTGCTCCTGCGGATGCCTCGCCTGCCCGCGCACAGGCAGCCATTTCCGTTCCACGTGGAGGCGAAATCGCTAAAAACCCCTTGTTTTCAGCCATTTAGGGTGGAAAACGCGCGAAGAATAGGAAGCTTCGACCTCCAGGAATGGACGCGGATCGGGGCCAATGAACCAAGCTGGGAACGGCTCGTCCCTGTGCTTCGCGGGGACAAGCTGTCCCCGCCCCTATCATCTTAATGGTTCATAGAAAAATTTAACGAATCATTCCGTAGGTGCCTCAACACCGACGAGCCGAGGTTTCAAAACCGGCGGACGGTGGATTTCCTGACCAATATCGGGATAGCGCCGACGTTTGATTGTTTTGAATTTGACCGGCCTGCTGGTGTGAGCTGATTCATACAATGAACGAATAATGCTCACGTCACGCAATCCCTCCACCCCCGATGGTTCAGGCTCCAGGTCGTGGAGAATACAATCAGAAAAATAAATGAGCTCAGGAGCAAACTGGTCGCGCAGTTTGTAACATTTCCGTTCCGTCCGACCCTCGATTGTGACTTCGAGGATGACGGGCACGGAATATTCATAGGCCTGAATGGCCCGGAGCTTGCCTTTTTTGCCAATGACTTCGAAGTCGGCGGTGCCTTCCGCTCCAAAGCTGGCGGTAAATGCGGCAAGTCTCTCATTGGGAAAGCGCATAATGGCAGATGTCATTTCTTCGACATTTTCAAAACGCGCATCGGCCCCGGAGGCGGAAAGGCAAAATCCTTCGATTGGTTCGTCGCTAAACATATAACGCGCGGCGTTGATGCAATAAATGCCAATGTCATAAAGCGTGCCTCCAGCGTATTGTGCTTTGGTGCGGACGTTCCCGGGGTTGACCTGCATGGTAAAAACAGAATTGAAAATTCGCGGTTCGCCAATTTTACCAGAACGGATAATTTCCATGGCCTCCAGGTTTGCCTGCTCAAAATGGAGCCGATAAGCGGTCATCAGCTTGACATCATTTTCGGCGCAGGTTCTGATGATGTTTTGACATTCTTCCTCCGTCGCCGCCAGGGGTTTTTCGCAAAGCACGTGGATTCCTGCCTGGGAGGCGCGAACGCAATAGTCGGCGTGCAGGTTGTTCGGCAGGGCGATATACACGGCATCAATCAATCCACTATGCAGGCAAACTTCGAAATCGTCGTACGTGAAGCAATTTTCCACTCCGTACTCGCGCGACAGGCCCCGGAGTTTCGCGCGGTCGTCCGAAATGATGGCGGTCAATTCGGAATTATCCTGTGCATGAGCAAATGCAGGCAGGATGGCGTTCTGGGCAATGTGGCCCAGGCCGACGACAGCGTATCGGATGCGAGGGCGGCGGGAAGAACGATTCGATCGCGGGGAATATCGGGCGTTATGTCTGGGTTTCATTTTGTGTTTGTTCGGGAAAAGAATTCTTATTTATTGTTGGTTGGGCAGAGTTGGGCTGTTCGTAAAGAGTGGTGGAACGCGTCGAACGGTCACGGGAACAGAACGGTTGGTGTAACCGGACGTTGGATTTCCATAAGGTGGATTGGTGATCCAATGGACGGAATTTCTGTTTCTGAAGTAGCCGGCAGGGATGCCGTTTGAGAAATAAGTACTATTGGAATAGTAACTGTAAGTATAAGCATACGGAACGTTTGAATTAACGCTTTGGGGAGGAATTGGGGCCACGGGAGCGAGGTTCGCTATTGGCGCGACGTTGACCGGCGCAACAGGCGCCGCTTGCGGCATCGCGCCGATAGGCGCGATCGGCCCTACGTTTGCACCTGGCGCGATAGGGGTGGGCGCTATTGGAGCGACATTTGCAGAGCGGGCAACCGGCGCCTGTGCGGCAGGTGGCGCGCTGCCGGCCGGCAAATAATGAATGATGGCCAACACAGCCACCGCGATCAAAATGACGAGTTTTTTATTCATGTCATTTCCCGTTTAACTGCATCCCGCAAAGGAAAAATTATTTCACCTTGTTGCTCCCTTGTTGCGAAACAGTTTTTTTAGTTCGGATCCGTGCTATCCCACCGGTAGATCCCCGGATGGCGGTGTTGATTGGCTATTTGGTGGCGGATTCTGGCCATTCGACCGCGGCGTCGGTGTCGGCGTGTTTCCATTGTTTGGTGGCGTACCCGTCGTAGGAGGTCTCGAGTTTACGTTCGGCGGCCTGGAATTTACATTAGGCGGCCTGGAGTTCATATTCTGGTTTTGGTTCTGCTGGTTCAAGTTCTGGGGACTCAAGTTCTGTTGGTTCAAGTTCTGGGGACTCAAGTTCTGTTGGTTCAGGCGCTGCTGGTTTAAGCGCTGTTGGTTCAATTGTTGTTGGTTTAATGGCCGTTGGTTCATGTTCTGCTGATTCATGTTCTGCCGATTCATGTTCGGATTCTGGTTCAAATTTCGGTTTAAGTTACCGGCGGAATTTTCATTCGGCGGTGTGCCGGAACGATTTTGATTTTCATTTGGTTGAGTCCAATACAGGGAATTTCCATTGCGTGGACCGCTGCTGCGAGTTCCGTTCTGTCCATTTGGCGTATTTGGTTGAGTCCAATCGAGTGAATTGCCATTGCGCGGCCCGGTGCTACGGGTTCCATTTTGCTGATTATTGTCATTGTTGATCCCTTCCTGGTTATTGTTGATCCCGCCGTTTTGGCGCATGTTTGGAGTATTTCGGAAATTGGAATTTTGAGGAGTTGATGGCACGCCATGGGTTGCCGGTGCGCCGATGGCGCCGCCATTAACGCCTTCCTGCCCTCCCGCACCGCTGTGCCCCCCCATAGTGCCGTGGCCTGCCCCACCGCCGTGGCCTGCAGCAGCACCGCCATGGCCGCCGGCAGCTGCGCCGTTGCCTCCGCTTCCTCCGCCTCCTGCACCGCCAGCTCCGCTGCCCCCACCTGCTCCGCCTCCACCCGAACCTCCGCCACCTCCGCCACCTCCGCCTCCGCCGCCGCCACCCCCTCCTCCGCCGCCGCCTCCACCAGCCTGGCTGTAGCATAGCGCAGCGACGCTGGTGATGATGATTGAGAGTAAAATCTTTGTTTTCATAGATTTTTAAAAGCATCGAAGGTGCCACGAGCGTTCCGACGGATTTGGCAATGAAGGAACGGTTCTGAAGTTTCACGGGCGGGTGAGATTCGCAATTTGCAACCTATGGCGCTGAGCCGAGTTGCATTTTTCCCATTCTTTTTTTCGCACTATTAGATAATCGAAACATTTCCACTGGCACAGTGGCAGCTAGAATGCCCGCGGAGGGAAGCCACGAACGGAAACATTTATGGATTAATGGCCGAATTTGGCAGTGACCAGGAAGTCCTGGCCGCCACGCGAGCCGCCTACGATCGCGGCTATCGCAAAATGGACGCATTATTCGCGCCGTTTGCGATAGCACGACTGGCAGAGATACTGGGACGGACAGAGACGGTGGTCCCGGTGATTGTTTTTGCCGCGGGCGCTTTTGGCTGTCTCGGCGGATACTTTCTGCAATGGTACGCAATGGTGGTGAGCTTCCCGCTCAATGCTGGCGGACGCCCGCTTAATAGCTGGCCCGTGTTCATCCCCACAACATTTGAACTGACGATTTTGTCCGCTGCAATTGTTGCGGTTATTGGCATGCTCGCGTTGAACAAACTGCCGCTGCCATATCATCCGTTGCTCAACGTCCCGCGATTTGAGCGCGCTTCGAGTGACAAATTCTTTCTGTGCATCCAGGCTAACGACCCGAAATTTGACTTGAAGGAGACCTGGCGTTTTCTCGAAATGCTTCAACCCGAATCGATCGCGGAGGTTCCAAACGAATGAAAAGAACGGCCAATGACAAAAGGCCGAGCTTCGGGATGACGTGGGGTACGTTTTCGATCACTGGCCATTTTATGTATCCTGGTTGTTCACATTCCTCTTTTGGACAAGCCTTCGCCGGGCTGTTTTTATTGCGTGATAATTCGTTGCTCTGCCGAAGCATGCTGATTTTGTTCGTCCTGGTTTTTAGCGACTACACGACGCGCCAATGGCATTAACATTTTTGACAGAGCCCGCCCCATGAGTGAAGCTTTGCGTGGAGGAGGTTATGACCGCAAAGCTCAAATCATGGTATGACACCGCGTACAGCATGGTGACGGTTTGGTTGAATGCAAATGCATCCGCGATGGGCGCCGCGGTCGCATTTTACACGATCTTCGCAATCGCGCCGTTGTTTATCCTCGTGCTGGCGCTGGCCGGAGTGCTGTTCGGCCACCAGTCGGCGCAGCATCAGGTGTTCGCCGAGATCTCACAGCTCATCGGAAGAAACAGCGCCGAATCAGTCGAATCCATTCTGACGGCGGCCAATCAGCCCAAGGCCAGCCTGATTGCGACCATCGTGGGTTTTGTCGCACTGTTCATCGGGGCGAGCAGTGTCTTCATTCAACTGCAACAGGCCCTAAATGCCATCTGGAGTGTGAGGCTCAAAACCACAGGCATACGCAGTTTTCTCAGGTACAGGTTGCTTTCATTTATGATGCTTTTGGTAATCGGATTTCTCCTGTTGGTTTCATTAGTTCTTAGCGCCGTCCTCGATGGCGTTGGCAAGTGGATGAGTAACATCGTGCCGCTGCATTTTTTGGTTTGGAGGGTCATCGATATCGGCGCGTCGTTGGGGGTCATTACCCTTTTGTTCGCCATGATCTTTAAGATGCTACCGGACGTAAAAATCGCATGGCACGATGTGTGGATCGGTTCATTCATAACGGCTCTACTGTTCACCGCCGGGAAGTTTTTGCTGGGAGCGTATCTCGGGCGCAGCAGCCTCAGTTCAGCATACGGAGCGGCCGGTTCGTTCGTGGTCGTTTTGATGTGGGTTTATTATTCAGCGCAAATCCTGATGTTTGGCGCGGCTTTCGTCCGGGTTTATGCGGACCGTTATGGCTCGCACAGCCGTCCCACGGCCGATGCGGAATTTGTGACGACGCAATTCAAGAAACCACCACCCGACAATCACGGATCTGAACTGGCCGCGTGATCTGAGAGGAACGACACATTTTATTTACGTAGGTTTTGCGGGTGTGAACGAGATTTGTTTTTGGGGCAAAATGTCCGGATTTATTGGGATTTTTGAGGGTTTTTGGTTTCGGCAGTGTGAACGAGACGCGAATGAACCGCGAGGAGCGCGGCCAGGCAGCGGGTTTGCGAACGGCTTTGCTGGTGTGTCTGGCAGCGTCAGTCTCGATGATTCAGATTTGTTTCGTCGTCAATCACGTTGGGTGAAAACGCCGCGTTCATGGAATTGAGCTGCGAAATCACCTGGCGCACGCGCCATGATGAACCGGAGCAGCCGCTCGCTTTTCTAAAGGAAATGGCCACCCGTTTTAGCCTCGCCAAAATTGATTGGCGCGCCGGGGATAAGGTTTTGGAATGAGGGACCCTTGAAGCGTTCGAGAGATCTCTGCAAAAGTAGTGGGACAGGCATCTTGCTCTCAAATGGGCATATTTTTGGAACGAAGCTGTGACAGGCTGGAAAGCCTGTCCCACTACGACCCCCACCGTCTTCCCGCGGCTTTTTTGCCGGCGGCCGACTATTGCGCGTGGCCTTTTGTGCGCACGGCCTTGCGCCCCGCCGCCGACCGTTTCGCCGGGCTCCTGCGTTTTGATGCTGCCCGCGTCTGCCGCGAAATTGCCTCCGTTGACGCTGCCTCGTGCCCCTCCTGTCTTAAGATACCAAATATCACGCGCGAGCGAAGGGGAGACGGGCGCCGTCCCGGCTGCCGCTGCCCCTTTTTATAGTCCCGTTCGGCTTGTCGCCGCACTTTTGACGAAGACTTTCCGCTTTCCGGAGGCCGCAATTTTACGCCTGCGCGACGCGCTTTGGACAAGCCGATGGCAATGGCTTGCTTCGTCGATCGTGCTCCGTGTTTCCCTTCGCGGATGTGATGAAATTCCTCGCGCACGAATTCTCCGGCCTGGGTCGAAGGTGATTTACCCTGACGTTTGTCCTCACGCGCCCGCTTCAATGTTTTCTTTTCAGGCATAAATCGCATTAGCCCGAAACATGCCATATCATTTACGATTTACGATTTATGATTTACGCGGGCGTTCCTCCAATCACAGGTTTAGCGTATCAACTAAGCGCTCAGAGTGATACAAAGACATTCCGCATTCAGCGATCCGCATTCCGCAATTGCAACGGCTGACGCCATCGCCGGTCCCGCTCTCCTCGAACGAGTGCACAATGCAACAAACCATGCAAATAGTATTAGGGCAGGCTTTGCTTTAACTTCAAGACTGGCTCAAACAGGTCGCCATATTTTTCAACGCGTTTAAGAACGTCCTCCGTTTCAAACGCCAGCGTTTTTGCATCATTCTTTTTCAGCGCCGCCTCCACTTCATCCCATCGAACCGGCGTGGAAACCGTCGGGCGCTCCATGGCCCGCATTGAATAAACACAGACGGTGGTTTTATGGTCGTCGTTCTGGCTCCAATCCACGAACACTTTGCCTTTGCGAAGGGACTTTTGCATGTTGGAAACAACGGATTCAGGGGCAGCCCTTTGAAGTTCATCCGCAATGTCGCGAGCGAATGCCTTCGTTTTTTCATAGGTCACCGCGCGATTGAGCGGAACGTACACTTGCAGTCCTTTCGACCCGGATGTCTTCGGAAAACTTTTCAGCTTCAATTTCTCCAAAAGCGATTTCAACTGCATCGCGACCCGGCAGCAATCTGTGATATCCGCGGGCGCGCCCGGGTCCAGGTCAAAAACGACGGCGGTTGGCTGGGCGATTTTGGGTGCGCGATGCAGGAACACGTGAAGTTCCAGGTCCGCGAGATTGACCGCCCAAACAAGAGCGGAAAGACTGTTCATGACACAGTAATGAATGTCGCCGCCTTCGCTTCTGGGCACCGCGTGCGTCACAACCCAATCTGGCCGATGAGGCGGGCATTGTTTTTCGTAGAAGAACAGACCTTCAACGCCATCGGGATAGCGCTTGAGCGTCAGCGGCCGGTCCTTCAAATGCGGAAGCAACACCGTCGAAACGCGAATGTAATAGTCGATTATCTGGCCTTTGGTAAATCCAGTTTTGGGATAAAACACCTTGCTGAGGTTGGATACCTCGATCGTTTTATTTCCAATTTTGAGTTGTGATTTTTCGGCCATATCACTCCGCGTTCTCCCGTACCACTTCGCTCGCGTCTTTGTCCTCGCGCAAACCAAGAAACGCGGGCTGCCGCAGTTTATCGTCGCGCGTCCATTCCGTAAATGCAACCTGGCCAACCAGATCGGGTTGAACCCAGTGACATTGCTTCATTTCGCTTGCCGTCACGCCAGGGCTATAACGGCTGCCCCGCGGCTCAGGCAGATTCACAAACGGGCAATCGGGCTGGCGCAATGCTTCCAATCGCGCATGCAGAGAGCCTAATAACTTCGCGTTAAAACCGGTGCCAACCTTCCCGCAAAATTTTAATTGTTTACGGTCATAGAATCCGACCAGCAACGCGCCAAAGTGCGTGCGGGCGCCCTGCGGTTTGGTATATCCGCCAATGACAAATTCCTGTTCCCGTCGCGATTTAAGTTTGATCCATGCGCCGCTGCGCTTGCCGGGCTCGTAAATGGAATCCGCGCGTTTGCCGATTAATCCTTCCAATCCCAGTTTCGCTACTTGCTTCAGAAGGTTTTGGGCATCGTCCCCGAGCGAACCCGAGACGCGAATCGCATCGGGCGCGTTTTTCAGAATTTGTTCCAGTTGCGCCTTGCGCCTGATAAGCGGCAAACGGCGCAGATTCTTCCCGTCCAACTGCAGCAGATCAAAAGCATAAAAGTAAAGAGGCGGGCGTTCACCGACTTCGACTGTCTGCAACAATTGGAATGAAGAAACACCTTTTTTGTCGAGCGCCACAACTTCGCCGTCGATAATGGCTTCGTCCGCGTCCACCGAGGCCAGGGCCTCAACAATTTCTGGAAATTTTTCGGCAAAATCCTTCTCGTTTCGCGACAACAACCGGACAACTTCGCCGTCTTTGAAAGCCATTGCGCGGTAACCGTCGAATTTAATCTCATAAATCCAATCACCGTACTCCGGAGGCGCGGAAACAAAACGCGCTTTCATCGGCTCGATAAATTCGGCCGCCGGTGGTTTGGGCGCCGCCTGGCGCGACTGAGCTTTGATCATAACCGGACGATCCGCCGGTATGTGCGCGCGGCTCTGTTTAGGCGATTGGCTCGACCTGGATGATTCCCACACCGCGCCGTTTTGAGACAGTTGCTCCATTGATTTTCCCGAGAGTGCCGACGTGTCGTCGGATTTTTTCGACACCGGTTTCATGTCTTCGCCTCCCTTTATCAACAGCCACTTGTCCCCACCGCGCAGTTGCACCAGATACCAATCGCCATGGAGTTTTTTTCCCTTGAGCGTAAAGTGCAGCTTCCCGGATTCGAGGTCCTCAACGGGCGTCTCACTCGCGGCGGAAAAGGTTCCACGGTCCCAGACCATGACCGTTCCGCCTCCATACTGTCCTTTCGGAATGGTGCCTTCAAAGTCGATATAAGAGACCGGATGGTCCTCGACGTGAAGCGCCAGGCGTTTTTCGCCTTTCGTCAATGGAATCCCTTTGGGCACGGCCCACGATTTCAGAACCCCGTCGATCTCCAGGCGGAAGTCATAGTGCAAGCGGGTTGCAGCGTGTTTCTGAATGACGAAGCGGTGTTGGGATCCGCGCGCAGGTTTGGCTGGCGGCTCGAGGGTCTTTTTAAAATTCCTTTTGCGGGCATATTCAGTCAGCGACGACATAGCATTTCTTTGTCATCGTACCATGTTATGCGGCCTTTTTCAGCGGCTTTGTCTTCTTTTGGGTTTCCTTGATGCTGCGTTGCAGCACGGACACTAAATCAATCACGTTGGTTGCCTGGCGAGATTTTTTCTGCGTGGGCATTTTTTCGCCTCCATGCTGAATTTTTGCCTCGACCATCTTTTTCAAACTTTCGTGATAGTCATCGTGATACTGTTCCGGGTCCCATTTAGTGGTCATCGACTCGATTAGCTGCGCGGCCATGTTCATTTCCGGTTTGCTGGCCGATTGCGTGGCCGGCGCTTTGAATTCGGAAACGTCCACCAATTCCTCCGGAAAATGCATCAGCTCCAGCATCAACCCCTTGTCCTGCGCCCTGATGGCGGCCAGATGTTGCCGGGTTTTGATCACCACCCTGGCAATACCAATTCTGTCCGAATCCTCCAAGGCGTTGCGCAGGAGGGCGTACGCCTTCTCGCCTCCTTTTTCGGCCTGCATATAATACGGCTTATAAAAAAGGATCGGATTGATTTCATCCATCTTGACAAAATTCACGATGTCCACCGTCTGCGTGGCCTTTACATCCGCGCGCTCAAAGTCTTCGTCGGTCACGACTACAAATTCTCCCTTTTCGTATTCGTAGCCCTTCACCACCTGGTCCCATGGCACTTCTTTGCCGTCGGTTTCGGCGACGCGTTTATAATTGATGGGGCTTAGATCGGACTTTCGCAGTAGGCGAAATTTGAGTTCCTCCCGTTGAGTTGCCGGAAAAAGAGAAATTGGAATGGAAACCAGGCCAAAACTAATGGAACCTTTCCAAATCGCTTTCATAGATCCTAGATTAAAAAACGGAAGGTGAGTTTTATTGTTGAAATCATCCGTTGTTTGTTTCTTAGTTTCTTTCGGATGGTTCAACAGTCTCACCTTCCAATAATAGGATCAGCTTGAAGCCTGCCACTCAAAATTCAGGCCCAATTGAGGCTTTTTCCCTTCAGAGGCCGAGTTCTTTAGAAATGCAAATGCAGTTTGCAATCGTGGCTCCGGTTCATGTTGCGCCTTGCACAACCATTGTTCAGAACGGGATTTTTCGCGGATGATTTGCTTTGGCAGCTATCTAGCTAACCTTCAGACATGGAGACGTGTGCGGATTTTCTCATCGAAAGGCTTTACGACGGGGGAGTTATCAATCGTTCAAGGACGGAATTGAATGCTATTTGCCGCATTGACGCGGAATGATTTTATGAAAACCAACGAAAAGAACCTCAAAGGGAAGAAAATCGCCATCCTCGCAACCAATGGCTTTGAACAGGATGAATTGCTCTCTCCTCTGGAAGCATTGCGCCAGGCGCAAGCCGACGTAAAAATTGTCTCGCCCGGCAAAGACGAAATTAAAGGATGGAACTACACGGACTGGGGCCAGACAGTCAAAGTGGACGTGCCGCTGGATAAGGCCAGGGCTGAGGATTTTGACGCACTTGTGCTTCCAGGCGGTGTCATTAACCCGGACCATCTGCGCCGTGAGGCCGCCGCCGTGGAATTCGTGAAGGCGTTTTTCCAAACCGGCAAACCGGTCGCCGCCATTTGTCACGGCCCGCAAATGTTGATCGAAGCCGACGTCGTCCGCGGACGCAAGCTGACGTCTTTTGCCAGCATCAAAACTGACTTAAAAAATGCCGGGGCGCAATGGGTGGACCGTGAAGTCGTGGTGGACAACGGGCTGGTCACCAGCCGATCACCCGACGATCTGCCGGCGTTCAACGCAAAAATGATCGAGGAATTCGCCGAAGGAGTCCACATGCAACGGCCCACCGCGCTCGCCGCCTGAACTCCGAATGAACCCATGGAGACAGGACATGAGCACTAACAATCATTCTTCCGAAAACAACCATTCTCACGAAGTTGTGATGATCACCGGCGCGTCTGCCGGAATTGGACGCGCTACCGCGCGGGCCTTCGCAAAGCGCCGCGCAAAAATTGGACTATTCGCCCGTGGCGGCGACCGGCTCGAAATCGTCAGGGCGGAAGTGGAACGGGCCGGCGGCCGCGGCCTGGTCCTGGCCGGGGATGTGGCGGATGAGACGGCCGTTGAAAATGCCGCGCAAAAATTGGAGGACGAATTCGGTCCGATCGATATCTGGGTAAACAATGCCATGGTATCCGTTTTTTCGCCTATCGTGGATATGACTCCCGAAGAATTTCGCAGAATCACGGACGTCACCTACCTGGGCTACGTTTGGGGCACCCTCGCCGCCTTGCGCCGGATGCGCCCGCGCAATTGCGGCACAATCATCAACGTCGGCTCGGCCCTGGCCTACCGTGGCATCCCGTTGCAAAGCGCCTATTGTGCCGCCAAAAATGCCATCCACGGTTTTACCGACGCGCTGCGGTGCGAATTGATTCACGACGGCAAGGACATTCGGATTTGCGAAGTGGAAATGCCGGCCGTCAATACTACCCAATTCGACTGGGTCAAAAGCCGTCTGCCCAACAAGCCCCAGCCGGTGCCACCCATTTATCAACCTGAAGTTGCCGCCGAAGCCATCGTTTATGCCGCAACGCATAAACGGACTGAAGTCTATGTCGGCTTTCCTACGGTTGAATCGGTCATTGGCAACAAACTCGCGCCGCGCCTCCTGGACCGTTATTTGGGCCGTCGCGGTTATCAAAGCCAGCAAACTGACGAACCTGACGATCCCGATCGTCCAAACAATTTGTTCGATCCCGTCCCCGGCGATTTCGGCGCGCACGGCAATTTCGACGCGCGTGCGCGAAAATTCAGTGTGCAATTGTGGCTCGATAAATACCGTGATTTCCTCGCCGGCGCCGTTTTGATTCCCACGATCGCCATCGCCGCATTGCTCCTGCTACCCAAGCCGAAAAAGAGCCTGCGCACATGAATCCGATCGAACGCGAAATCGACACGCCCATTGTGGTTCGGCACACTCGCCTCGACTCCCGCAAGGCCGCTAATGCGTTAATCAGCACTTTGGCGTTTGCGGATACAGAGACGTCTCTGTGAGGAACAGCGCGCAAGGATGCGCGAATAACCGGCAGGCGAGACGCCTGCCCCACAACATATAAAGTTGGAAATCGTGTTACATTGTTACATCGTTGAGCCCCAATGACTTGTCGTGTTACACTTTTTGTTACACGCTGTTACATTCCGCATGTTGCTGATTATCAGACGCTTACAGTGTTACATTAACGATAACGCTTGTTTTGAGCCGAGACGGTTTTCGTTTAGACGGCTTTTTTTGTTACCCAACTCTCTCGGATACGGAACCACAACGGCCCATAAACCAGCCATTGCAAATCAAGCCACGCCTGGCTCCGGCCGGGCGTGCAAAAAGCGCCAACGAAAATGATCGAAACAAGTATCGGCAAAATGATTAGATGAAGTACTTTGCCGCACGGCAGGGCATATTTTTGTGAAATCCATGGCCATATGAAAATCACGGAGGCCATTCCATACACGGCAGCTAAAATCGGCAACACCAATGCCCCAAGTAGCGCCGCATTTATTTCGCCCGAGTCGCTTAGGCCGTACGCAAACCATACGGAAACAAGCCATAAACAAACTTTGGCGCCAATATTGACTAATGAACCCGCGCAATAAAAGCCGGCGGCAAACCAGAACAGTGACCGTCGCTGCCAAAACGTGAAAATGAAAGCAACTACCAGAAAAATACCGGCTATCCGATTTTCCTGGTGAAGTAAAATTGATAGAAATGATATCATAAGACTGGTGGAATACCGCCAGGCTTATCGCGTTGAATTCGTGGATATCCATCGCGGACGCGGAACCAGAGGACAGCATACAATATCCAGGCCAAATCAAAGTAAACGTAACCATGGAACTGTAGAAAATCAGGAAGCGCCCGGACGACGATCAAAATTGGACAAATGACAAAGAATAATATCATGGCGAGCCGAATCGCCGTTTTTTGCGCGATGGATGGCCAGAGGAGAACGGCCGCAGCAATAGCAAAACAAAGGAGCAAATTTGGGATCACCCAGACCAATGTTTGATATCGCCCCAATGTCCAATTTGAGTTCCGAAAAAAATTAAACCAGGCGTCAGAACCCATGCGAGCAATTATGCCGATGCTGTAAAAGATCGCCGCGGCCCTCGAATACGCACTGCCTGATCCAAAAGTCAAAGCGAATGACGTAAAGAATGCCGTGGCCGCGATACAAATCACGACATCGAATAAAATCTGTGCTGGACCCATGTGCATCAGTTACCTGTTCTAAATCGCCTGAGGTTGGATTGATCGTCGAATTAACCGTACAGAAATGCTGTTCGCCACTGCAATAAAAATCCAATGCAGGACGCGTCAAAGTCCGTCAAAGACTCTTTAATTTTAGGATGACATCATTTAGCCTCACGCATGCCGCAGAAAATGAACCGCGCCGTTTTCCTCGACCGTGATGGAACGATGATTGCCGATGCCAACTATTTGAGCCATCCGGACCAAATCAAAATATTTTCGCAAACGCGAACCGGCTTAAAAAAACTGTGCGAGGCCGGCTTCAAACTCTTCATTGTTTCAAATCAATCCGGCGTCGGACGCGGATATTTTACGATGGCCGAGGTGGACAAGGTCAACGAAGCGTTGTGCATTGACCTGGCGCGGGACGGAATTAGGATTGAAAAAATCTACGTCGCGCCCGAAAAACCGGAGGACCCGAGCTATGGACGCAAGCCATCGCCGCAATTTCTATTCGACGCGCGCGATGAATTCGGCCTGGACCTGGCGCAAAGTTTTATCATTGGCGACAAACTGATTGATTTGGAGTGCGGCTGGAACGCCGGGGTGAAGAAAAGCATTTTGGTCCGTACCGGTTACGGCGCCGAACTGGAACGAAAGTCGCCTTCGCAGCTCGTAAACGCGGTAATCGTTGACGATTTGGACCAGGCTGCGGCGTGGATTTCGGGAACATTTTGACCCTCCGTCGCCGGAGACTGCCCGCGTTTTAGCCTTCTTTTCCGGGCGGGCTTCGACTTTCCAGTGCTGGCGGCTTGAGCGTAAGCGCGTTGTTTTATAATCCGTCTGCACCGTATTTACCCGCGGTTAAGAACCTGGTTCTCCCCGAAATGTTTCAGCCGTCGCTGAATAAAATCGCCTGCTCAAAAAAATAATTTTTGACAATGCGCGTGCTCCGTGAGAATAACTATGCTGCGGGAGGTAACTGGACGAACGTGGCGCGAAAGGAGAATTGAACAACTGAGACCATAACCAGGAAGTATCTAAATATGAAAACACCAAGAATCGTCATTTACGCTCTTGCCGCGGCCATGGCATTGGCGGCGGGCAAGGCTTTGGCAACAACAACACCAAAAGCGCAAACCACACTGTTCCGATTAAGCGTCAGCGGCACATTAGACATAGAAAAAACCAACTACAACAAAACCGTCCAGGTTAAAAGCGGGACCAATACTACCACCGAAATCGAATTTTTCGGCGTCATGGAATCGAAATCCTTCGGCAACTCGACGATTTATTTATTGATCTCCAACGCGGTGGCGCAAGGACACGTCACGGGCCTGCCCGCGACGAATCTTCCCGCCAACGGTTACATCGGGTTTAATCGGACGGGAACCGCCGCGATCCCTGGCAGTTCCTATGGCAATTTCGTGGGAACATTTTATGTGACCAACAAGGCTGGATTTTATTATCCGCTCCAGGGAACCGACCGCAACGGCAGCTTTTACAGCTACATCGAGCTGGACGATAATGACTATGATTTTTCGCATAACTTCAGGGACACCGTTTATAACGGCTCGTATAATAACACCACAGGTACGGGTACATTTACTGTGCGGCAACCCATGTTGCTTTATATCAGCGATAACCCTTACGCATACAACGACGCGGACTCTCCCGGCAATTTCTATAACTTTAATAACAGCGCTATTGAAATCCGCGCCACAATGCGGGACAGTTGGACTGATCAGGACGGCGTGACAACGCAAAACAGCTATACCAGCGTTGGAGGCGCGAGCGGGCAAGCGCAGATTAAAGGCATCTACGGCGTTGTCACGAGCGCAACTGTGACACTGAATCCAAACTGAGTGGGATTTGAAAAGCAAACCGGGGATGGCATTGCTCTTCCCGGTTCGTCGTTCATAATCAGAGTTTCGGAAAATGAGACCGACTTTTGTCTTTGGGATTTTGCTGGCAGGAAGCCTTGCGGCAGGCGCGATCGTTTTTTTGGAGCGGCACTCGAACCCGCCCGCGCCCTCTCCGGTCGTTGACACCGCGCGTCTCCAAAATACCGTTCCAGAACCGCCGACCCTGCCAAAGGCTGTCTTTTCCGGACCGCCGGCGTCGCCCCAGGTGCTGACGCCGGAGGAACAACAGGCAGCCAATGACGCGGAGATTGACCGGCTCCAGGACTGGTCCGAAAACAACGACCCGCAATCGCTTTCGAACATTCTGGCCGACCTGGCCAGCCCACAAGAGGACGTTCGCGAAGCGGCCATCGAAGCGGCGAAACAGTTCGGCAGCACCAACGCAATTCCCGCTCTGAAAATGGCAGCGATGAATTCGACGGATTCGGATGAACAAATCAAGCTGCTTCAAGCCGCCAATTTCCTGTCGCTACCCCCCGTCGACATGAGCCCGCCAACGCCCGAAGAAATCGAGGCCCGCAAGCAATAGCGCGCGACGGTTACGGGGCCGAATTGGAACAAACGTCGCGCCCAAAGCTGCCAACGCGGTAATCGTTGACGATCTGGACCAGTCCGCCGTGTGGATTTTGGGGGCGACTTGATGGCAGGGACGGCACGGGGGCAGCGCCACTTGCCGATGCCCCGTCACCGCGCGTAAAGCGCGCGGAATATTTGCCGTCCCAACGTCCGGCCACCCTCATTGGGCCGCTGAACGCGGCGCCCCTACCCGGCGAATTATTCAGCGATTTTTTTCTTGGTATGAAGGCAGGCACAGGAGTAGCTTGGACGTGCAGCCTGATTTTTCAGCTTATGGAAATCGTATTTAACTGTCCCCACTGTGATCAGGAGTTGTCTGTGGAAGCCGACGGCGCCGGCGAGCTAATCAAATGTCCCACCTGCGGCGAAAACATTACAATTCCTGAGAAGTCCACCAAACCCATTGTTCCCGAGGTGCCTATTGGAACTCCCGGCTCGGGTCCGGTCAACGCTATCGCCAGTTCGGCCGCTGCCAAAGTGGAACTGAGGCTCAAAGTGCCGGTGCGGTCCGCGCCATCCGCGCCTTTGATCGAGAAGCCCAAGCTGCCGCTGGATGCTATTGCCAAGGGCGGGGACAAGAAAATCCGCATCCACACTATGCGTCGCGCGCAGTGCGTGGAATCGGGTCATGACAAGTTTGATGAAAAAGTCACGGCTTACCTGAATGAAGTGGGCGAAGCCAATCTTCTGGGTGTTCATCCCATCAGCTATGAAATTTTTGACGTAGGCACCCAAAAGGTAATGGTGGACTACGGCGTGATCATTATTTTCCGGGGCTGAACAGGTGGCAGGGATGGACTCGGTACGCGAGTTGTGAATTGCAGCCGATCACCCTTTCGCCGTTCTTGAAAGCGAGAAGCGAGCGAGAGCGTAGGAACGAACATTAACTCGCTCCGATTCTCTTCTGCCATCAGCGAACCTCCAAAGCGATCTAGTAATCACAGCGCGCTCGTCACCGCGGTTGCGTGACGCCGGCGCAAACGATTCGGAACGAAATTTATTCCTAAACATATCCCCCTCCGAACTTGATTAAAGATGTTCTCGCGTCGCCGGTAATACGCACCACAGAGTCGCCTGTTGAAGTCATTGCGCAAATCATGAATGTAATTCGCGGATCAAAAACGTTTCACCGGGCCGACTGATCATGCCAGACCAACCCGAAGAAAAACAGGGACAAAACCAAAATGTATATTATTTGCGGTGACATATTCGGTCCGAACTTGATTAAAGATGTTTTCGCGCGGCCTGATGTGCCTGCAACAGTCTCGCGTCGAACCCGCCGCCAAGGGCTTTGATCAATTGAACTGTGGCAACCAGGCGCAGGCCGGTGAGCTGGGTTGCCGCGCGCTGAGCAGTGAGCGTGTCGCGATTGGCGTCAACCACTTCGATGTAACTGACGATGCCGGAACTGTAACGTCTAACGGCCAGATCGGCGGACTGGCTCGCGCTCGTCACGGCGCGGTCCTGGGCGTCCGCCTGGTCGGCCAGATGCCGGATATCGGCCAGACTATCTTCGACGTCGCCGAATGCCACGAGCACCTGCTCGCGATACGCCGCCACGGCTTCTTCATACACCGCGCGGGACCGCCTGTAATTGGCCAGGTTGCGGCCGCCGGTAAAAATCGGCAACGAAATGCCCGGGCCAAAAGTCCACGTGCGGCTTTCCCAATTGAACAGCGAACTGACATCGGCGCTGATATAACCCGCCTGACCCGTTAGCGTGACCACCGGGAAGAACGCGGCTTTGGCGACGCCGATTTTTGCATTGGCAGAGGCGAGCGTGCGCTCGGCCTGGGCCACGTCCGGCCTCCGCTGGAGCAGGTCGCCGGGCAGCCCTGCCGGGATCTGCGGCGGTTCCGGAGCCCATTCATTGGTCAATGCGGCCAGATGAAATCCAACGGGATTGCTTCCGGCCAAAATGGCAATGGCGTTTTCCAGTTCGTCCCGCCGCCGCGCCAGCGACGCGGCGTCGGCCTCGGTCGTAGCCAATTCAGTTTCAGCCTGGGCAATTTCCAATTGACTCCCGATGCCGCCTTCGTAACGGCTGGTCACATACTTTACCTGTTCGTTCCATAAGCCAACGGTGTTGGTTACAATGACGATTTCCTGGTCCAGTTCCCGCAACGCAAAATAGTCCTGGGCCACGTCGGATTGAAGCGTCAGAAGAACATTGTAATAATCAGCCAGGGACGCCTGGGCGTCGGCCCGCGCGCTTTCGAATGAGCGCCGCACGCGACCCCACAAATCCACCTCATAGCTGAAATCCAGCGGCGTGCTGAAGGTATTTGCGGTGATCGGCCCAAAGCTTGGCTGTACATTCGGAGAATAACGCTCGCGATAATAACTGGGGTCAAAATTCACTTGCGGCATCAATTGCCCGCGTGCGACGCGCGCCGTCTCGCGCGATTGTTCCAATCGGGCGAACGCGCCCGCCAGTTCCTGGTTGGCCTGAAACGCCTGTCCCTCCAGCGCGCTCAAATTCGTATCGCCAAAAACTTCCCACCAGCGCCCCTTGGGCAAATCGTCCAATGGACGGCCTTCTTTCCAGGCCCCGTTTGGTGTCCCATTGTCAGTGGCGCCGCCACCTTCAGCCGGCTCTGCAACCTGAATAGCTTTATAAGTCACCGGAACCGAATTAGTCAGCGGTTTGTAATCCGGCCCCACTTCCAGCCAGTTGGCGCGCGCCGACGGCACGGCAACCAGCGACAGCAACAGAACGATTCCCGCTGCGGCGCCGGCCGTTCCGAAACCAGCACGGTTCGGTTCATTCGCGACTTTCTTCTTCGAGCTCATCTTCATCAACGTGACATAAAACACCGGCGTCAGGAACAAACCAAACAATGTCACGCCAATCATCCCCGAAAATACCGCAATGCCCATGGCCTGCCGCATCTCCGCACCCGCGCCGTGCGAAACCACGAGCGGAAAGACACCGGCAATAAAGGCGATGGATGTCATCAGGATGGGGCGCAATCGCAAACGGCACGCTTCGATGGCCGCGGCGAACGGCGAAAGTCCTTCGTCCTGTTTCCGCTTGGCGAACTCCACGATCAGGATGGCGTTCTTGCACGCCAGACCCACGAGCACTATGAAACCGATTTGCGTAAAGATATTGTTATCGCCGCCTTTCAACCAGACGCCGGTGATGGCAAAAAGGAGGCACATGGGCACAATCAGGATGATGGCCAGCGGCAGGCGAAAACTCTCGTACAACGCCGCGAGCACCAGGAACACGAGCAGGATGCACAAGGGGCCGACGTAAATCGTCGTGTTGCCGGCCAAAATCCGTTGAAAGGTCAAGTCGGTCCATTCATAAGACATGCCGCGCGGCAAATTCGCCTGGGCGATTTTGGCCATCGCCGCTTCGGCCTGGCCGGAGCTATAACCGGGCGCGGGACCGCCGTTGATTTCCGCGGCGGGATAGCCGTTGTAGCGCATGACACGGTCCGGGCCATGGGTTTCGGTGACCTTCACCAGCGTGCCCAGCGGAACCATTTGGCCCCGGTCATTGCGCGTCTTGAGCCGGGCGATATCCTCCGGATGTTCGCGGAATTGTGAATCGGCCTGGGCGATCACTTCATATGTGCGGCCAAAGTCGTTGAAGTCATTGACGTAAAGCGAGCCCAGGTAAATCTGCAGCGTGTCGAAAAGATTGCCCAACGGCACGCCTTCGGTTTTGGCTTTTTCACGGTCCACGTTCGCGTCCAATTGCGGAGTGTTGACCGTGTAGGTCGAAAACAATCCCGCCAGCTCCGGCGTCTGATATCCGGCGCCAGTCAACGTCTGGATGCTTTGATACAAGGAATCATAGCCCAGCCCCGCACGATCTTCGACATAGAGCTTAAATCCACCAAACGTTCCAAGTCCCATGACGGCCGGCGGCATCACGGTCAGAACGAACGCGTCCTGGATGCCTGATAATTTCTGGTTCAAGGCGCCGGCAATCGCTGGCCCGCTGAGGCTGGCCGAGCGGCGTTCTTCAAACGGCTTCAACGTGAAAAACACGATGCCCGAATCCGAAGCCACACTGAATCCGTTGATGCTCAGTCCCGGAAACGCCACCGCCGAGTCAATACCCGGTTGTTTCAGGCCAATTTCAGACATCTTGCGAATGACCGCGTCCGTGCGGCTAAGCGAAGAGCCCTCGGGCAGTTGAGCGAATGCGATGAGATATTGTTTGTCCTGCGTGGGCACGAAACCAGTTGGAACGTGCTTAAAGCTCCAGCCCGTTAACGCCACGAGCCCGGCGTAAATAATCAGCGCGACAGTTGCCTTTCGCAGGATTGACTGAACGCCGTGGCCGTATTGTTCTCCGGACCACGCAAAGACGCGGTTGAATGGCCGAAAGAACCAGCCGAACGCGCCGTCCATCGCGCGCCACAACCAATCCTTGGGCGAATGATGGTCCTTGAGCAGCACGGCGCAGAGCGCGGGCGAGAGCGTCAGGGAATTGAACGCCGAGATGACCGTCGAAATGGCGATCGTGATGGCAAACTGTTTGTAAAACTGTCCGCTCAGACCACTGATAAACGCCGTGGGAATAAACACGGCGCACAACACCAACGCCGTGGCGACGATTGGACCGGTCACTTCGGTCATGGCTTTCCGCGCCGCATCAATCGACGACAATCCCAGCGCAATGTTTCGCTCGACGTTTTCAACTACGACAATTGCGTCGTCCACGACAATACCGATCGCCAAAACCAATCCGAACAGCGACAGCGCGTTGATGCTGAACCCGAACACCAGCATCATCGACGAATGTACCGACGAGCGAAACCGGCACCGCCGCCAATGGGATCACGGCCGCGCGCCAGGTCTGCAGGAAGAGAATCACAACGATGACAACCAATAGAATGGCCTCGGCCAGCGTGTGCACGACCGCTTCGATAGAACGACGGACGAAGACGGTTGGGTCATACACCACCGAATAATCGATGCCTTCCGGGAAATTCTTCTTCAGCTCCTCCATCGTGCTGCGAACGTTCTTCGAGAGTTCGAGAGCATTGGCGCCGGGCGTTTGGAAGATGGGCAGCGCCACGGCAGTCTTGTTGTTGAGCAAGGATTCAAGGGAATAATCTCCCGCTCCCAGTTCCATGCGCGCGACATCCTTGAGGAGGGTTTTTTCACCGTTGGCACCGGTCTTTACTACGATGTTTCCGAACTCTTCCTCCGTAGTCAGCCGGCCTTTGACGTTGACGAGCAATTCAAAATTGACGGCGTTGCGAGTTGGTGGCTGGCCGATAACGCCGCCAGCCACTTGAACATTTTGCTCGCGTATGGCGGCGACGACGTCGCTGGCCGTGAGATTGCGCTCGGCAAGTTTGTCCGGGTTGAGCCATAGGCGCATCGCATAGTCGCCCGAACCAAAGACTTCCACGTCGCCCGCGCCGGGTATGCGCGCCAGCACGTCCTTCACCTGCAACGTGGCGTAATTCCGCACATACACTTCATCGTAACGATTGTTCGGCGAAAACAGGTGCACCACCATCGTAAGGTCGGGCGATTGTTTCGTCGTGGTCACACCCAGTTCCCGCACTTCCTCCGGCAGCTTCGGGAGCACCTGCTGCACGCGATTTTGCACCTGCACCTGCGCTTTGTCCGGGTCCGTGCCCAGGTTGAACGTCACAGTCAGCGTCATCACCCCGTCCGCCGTCGCCTGCGAATACATGTAGAGCGAGCCTTCCACGCCGTTGATGGCCTGCTCCAGCGGTGAAGCGACGGTTTCGGCGATGGTTTTTGGTGTTGCGCCGGGAAATGTCGCGCGCACAACGATCGTCGGCGGCACCACTTCCGGATATTCCGCGATTGGCAATTTGAACATCGC
Source organism: uncultured Verrucomicrobiae bacterium (assembly GCA_963845665.1). Taxonomy (GTDB): domain Bacteria; phylum Verrucomicrobiota; class Verrucomicrobiia; order Limisphaerales; family UBA11358; genus UBA11358. The sequence continues at coordinate 1,718,528 of CAWJTA010000002.1, read as the reverse complement.
CAGCAATCCCATCACAAAAATGGCGATCGATAGAACACCCGCAAAAATCGGGCGTTTGATGAAAAAGTGCGAGAAGTTCATAATGTATTAAAGTTTATGATTGTAAAGATATCGAGGAAGACCTCTGATTGTCTCGTTGTTTGAGTCATCCTTATCGAATCATCGTCGCGCCGTTTGGACGCCCGCCCCGGTCTCACTCACCGCGGAAACGGCCATGCCCGGGCGCACGCGCTCCAATCCGTTCACGACAATTTCCTGTCCCGCATCGAGGCCGGACCGCACGATGCGCTGCCCCTCAACCATCGGTCCCAATTCCACCGGCTGATACGCGACGGTATTGGTGCGCGTCAACACCAGCACATATTTCTGCGATAAGTCGGTTCCGATGGCGCGTTCATCTACGAGGAAAGCCGAATGCCGGTCACTCATCGGAATGCGAATCCGCGCAAATAATCCGGGCACAAGGCTGCCGTCATCGTTCGAAAACTCGCGCGCGAACGAGAATGCTGCCCATATCCGAATCGAGATGATTGTCGAAAGATTCGACGTAGCCGGTGCGGCCAAAATTCGTTTCATCGGCCAATTCCATTTGCACGGGAACTTTGCCGCCGTCGTCACTGCCGAGTTGCCTGGCGCGGACCAGTTTGCAGAATTTCAGATATGAATCCTCGTCAACGTCCGCATAGACGTAAACCGGATTGACGGAAACAAGCGTGGTCAGCAAAGACGCCGAGCCAGCGACGCCGCTGACGTAGTTTCCCTCGGTCAAAAGCGCGCGGCTGACGCGCCCGCTGATGGGCGCGCGCACTTGCGTGTACTCCAGGTCCAGACGCGCGGAATCCAGCTGGGCTTTCGTTTCCTCATAGCGGGCCTTGCGGGCGTCGGATTCCTCCACGGAGATGGCTTTGTTCGCCAATAAATCGGCGGTCCGATCTTCTTCGCGCTTCGCCTGGTCATATTCGGCCTGGCGTTGATCAAAGACCGCCTGATTCCAACGCGGATCAATGACGAAGAGCACGTCGCCTTTGTTCACGAGTTGCCCCGATTGGAAGCAAACTTTCTGAATGTAACCGGACACGCGCGGACGCACGTCCACCGCGTCCACCGGCTGCACGCGTCCGGTGAACTCGCTCCATTCGACGATTTCCTTTTCCTGCACCGGCGCAACCGTCACCTGTGGCGGCGGCATTTGCGGTTGTGCGGCAGCGCGGCCGCAACCCGTCTCGAGTCCGGCCGCGCAAGCCATTACCAATCCCCACAAAACAAATTCAATAAATTTTCTCTTCATAGTTCTACTCCTTCTTCATGACGAACGACCAACTCCGCATCGGACATCGATTCGAATATTTTTTATCGTCGTTCTCGTCGTTGGAATCATTCTCGTCCTCTTCCTCGAAACATTTCGAATAACGAGATCACACCGCCATCGCAGCTCGCCGCTGTGCGCTCTCCGACCATGCCCCTTGTCGTACCAGTCCGACAGCGTGGCGATTTTTTCTTCGGCCAACGCGGGGAAAACAAGTTGGGGATACTCCGGTCTCCCATGCCAACGACTCGGCTTCATTCAAAGCCAATTGAACCAGCAGTTCCGGCAATTCTCGAACCCTCCTGAGTGCCAGGCCGCCACCTGAAGCTTGGCCCGCTCAACGCCAATCGGCCGTCTTCAGTGTATTTTTATCTATTCGCATTCATGTCTTTGACTTTCAATAGTTGTCTGTTTAGTAAAGTAAATGCTCTAAAAAATTTTTAAACCGGCACCGCTTCGCCCTCTTTCACCCCCAGCATCGCAAAAATCCCGCCGACCGTATCGCGCAGCACCTCGACGTCGTTTTGGATCCGCGCCTGGGTCAACAATCCCTCATAGTACGCGAGAATCATGCGCGCCTTGGCCCCGGCGTCCGGCGCGCTAATGATTCCCGCGGCGTGTGCATCGCGGATCGCCGATTCCAGATATCGTCTCTTATAATCCAGGATCTCCTGGATTTTCTTTTGCAACTGGCCTTCCAATGTGGATACTTCAGCGCCGAGACAAAACTGCGGACAACCCAGCGCCCGGCCATATTTTTTCTTCATTTCCTGCTGGATTTTATAGGTAAAATCGCAATATTTGCGAAGCCGGTCCAGAGGAGGAACCATCGGCGAAAAAATCCTGTCCAATTCAGCCTGCTTGGACTGCCAGCTGGCTTCAAACGCCTCAGTCGCCAACTCTGACTTCGACTGAAAGAAATAATAAAAGCTGCCTTTCTTGACCTCGGCCTTGTCACAAATCTGATCAATCGTCGTGCTGCCGTACGACCCCGTCCACAGCAGCTCCAGCACGGCATCCATCAATCTCGATTTTGCATCACTGACACGACCCATAAAATTCTCTCTTTCAGTATCGCTTTCTCGTTCCCGCTTTCTCGAAGAACACAAACAATATACCATTCTCGACTAAACAGTCAACTATTAATTTGCGGAAATTTTAAGATTGTTTCAAATATTTAGGCGGCAATTAGTTAAGTCGAAGGCAAGGTTCTCCACAGGGCTGTTTTTAGAAAGATTGGATCGTAACCCCGCTCGCTCGAAGCTCAAATCGACGCTTATCGGACTACGCTCACGTATAGGTTAGGAGCGACATCTTCTGTCGAGGCCGTGAAAATCCCTCGTTTACATGTTTCGGCGCACTATTTATCAAATTTCCCAATAAAACCGCGGTTTTCCCGCCCCGCGCCGGCCTCGTTTACCGTTTACTTCCCTATACCCAAAAAATGTGTAGTTCCATTCATCCAACAATCCATGGTGGCCATTTGCCAGTGGCGCTGCCACCGCAAGCACTCCATTAATCCCTGGCCTTTTGCCCTATTTGCCATCGCATCCAGTAATGGTAAACAAGAATCGCCAGGCCGGCCATGATCATGGCGTCTGCTGCGTTGAATACTCCCGTATGGAGCGGCCCAATGCGAATGACGACGAAGTCTGTAACAAGACCGTGTCTGGCAACACGGTCGATGAGGTTGCTCGTCCCACCCGCCCAAATCAGCATAAGTCCAACAAAATGACAGCGGCCGCCACGAGTGCCGACCAGATACGCGAATAATCCGAGCAGGAACGCCCCGGTGCCAACTGTAAAGATCGCCAGCCGCAATGATTTTGGAAGTGCGTTTCCAAGACTAAGAAAAGAGCCGGGATTTTCAGCAAGGCACAATTCACCAAACCCGCCTGGCAAGATGACCGGACTGGAATGATCAAGTTCTGAGCGGGCGACATGCTTAGAAGCCTGGTCGCATCCCGCCGCGCATCCGAGGACCAACAATAAAATGAATAATCGAATTTTGCGTGAAAACTGCATAACGTCTTGAACGGCCTAACCGGTCAAATCTGAACGGCGTGAAAGGGTCATTCCCCGGATTGTCGTACCGTTCTTATCGTTTTTCACGCCAATGACATTATAGCAAATGATTCAGGTGCGGTGAAGTCCCCATTTTGGATATTGCTCCCCCCATTAATCGAGCGATCCCGCTTGTCACCCGCAAGTCGGGACGAAGGAGGGTCACAAATGCGCCAGCCAGTGCAAACTGCTGCCTTATCGGCGGAGATATTTCACGTAAAGGCAGCGCTTCCGGGGCGTGAAGATCGCAAAGCGCCGCAGACGCATGGGAATTTTCGTCGTCTGAGGATTAGACTGAAGGGCTAACTTGGAAGGATGGCGCGCGTGCGTTGCACAGAAGCGCGGCGCATACCTTCCAGATGAGTTTCCCCTCGAGCCGTTTAAAAAATCCATTGGTGCACAATCTTAAATTTCTTCCTGCTACTCAACAAAAAGCCCCGCTTTCGCGGGGCCGGGTTGGTAGCAGCTGACAATCTATTTGCGTCGGCGGATCGCGATCATGGCGCCCAGGACGCACATACCCATCGCCGCCAGACTGGCAGGCTCTGGAACGGCAACCACAAAGTAATTGGGATCGTCAAAGCTGGTTGTCCCCAGGTTTCCAGTTCCGACCGGCATGCCGGGCAGGAACTGATTGGAAAGATAATTCACACCGCCGTTATTGATGTCGGCCAAGACGTCAATGTTTCCAGAAATGACACCCAACTGGGCGAGCGGAATGGCCAATTCAAGGCCGGTAGTCGAGCTGGCGCCGCCGGTAAAGGCCGTGCCTGGAGCGCCGCCGTTCATTGTGCTTACCTGTGTGTTATTGAGCGCAACTTGAAAAGTGTACCCGCTGCCGCTTATGGCAGAGGAGCCGATACCACCGGTCAGGACATCAGCGCCTACATAACCTCCACCGCTGCCGCCGCCCTGAAGGTTGGCGGCATCAGTATAGAGCGTTCCGTTATAGTCATTGAGCGTCAGGCCCATCGTAGCGTTGAAGCCAAATATCGAGCCATTCATGTTGCTCAGTGGGCTAATACTGGTGTTTAGCGTGCTCTGGCCGACGGTTGAACCGCCGCCACCAATGAAAACTTGAAGGGAATTTTGGCTGGTACCGCCTTGAATATCGCCAGCCAGGAACAAATACAGGGTACCGTCGCTAACGGTGCCGTAGGCGGCGTCCAGTTCGGAGCCGTTATAGTCATCGCCGCTACTGGCGCCCGTGCTGGCACCAAAGCCCGTATTGACGGTTTGGACGGCCAATGGTCCACCGTAAGAAACACTCGTTGTACCCAGACTCCCGGTAATTTGCGCGGAGGCAGGCAATGCCAATAATGCAATGGATGCGAGAATTCCCCGGGTTTTTCCACAAGTCGTTATTTTCATAGAAGGGTGCGTGAGTTTATCAAAAGTCAAAGTTCGAGCCTACCGCATGTTTGTGCGGTATGGCAACCGTTATTGTGCCGGGTGGCAGCGCCACTTGCCATGACGCCACAGGTTGTGGTCGGACGTTGGATCGTCTCGCATTGTGGGATTCCGCGCGGTGACGCCGCAGCGCGGCGTCCCTACCACGAAGCGGTTATTGCGAGGGAATTGCCTCGATTTCATAGAATTTTTGGGGCACAGGCGGGGAATTGGCGGTGTCATTAAAGAAAGTTGATGTGCCCTGGCTCGGGATAATGCCGCTGATGGGCTCAAACGGTTGGGTGAGGTTTGTGGTGGCGAGCACCTCATAATCGGCGCCGGGCGCGCTGTTCCAGACGATGACCTGATCGCTGGGACTAACGCTGGTGATTTGCAGGGGCGGCGCAATGATCACGGATTTAGTGTCGATCACTACGTTCGCCGTGGTATTGCTGAAGAGGACCTCGATCGAATTGGTGCCGATGACCGGGTTGTTCCAACTGTAGCTCAAAAGGCGCATGCCAGTGGCACAACCGGAACCGCCAATGGTATAGAAATCGCCGCCCACATTGCGGGGCTGGAAGACGCCGTTGACGTAGATGTAGAAGTCATTGACGGCCTGATTGTTGTTGATGCCCGCCAGAATATTGGTCGTGAAACAGGCCTGAATCGTGAATGCGGAACCGTTGGGGAGGGTGACAATCTCGCCGTCCAGGGCCGGATTGGAAATATCAATATATTTGCTCGCGGCCGCGGCCGTGACCGTGACCGTAAGCGTGGAGAACCGATTCGTGTAGATGCTGGAGGTCAATTCCTTAAGATGTACTGTAATGGTAACGGGGCCGTTGGTGGGCACAAAGGGCAGGGTCGCATGAAATTCCTGCGGATAATTTGTCCAAACGGCGCTCAGCGCGGGGTTGGGCGTCACAGACGCAGCAGGAACGAAAATGGGACCGGCCGCATTGGTTCCGATGCCGTTGGCCTGGCCGGTGTAAATGTCGTAGGTATTGGTCTGATTATCCTGGATGTTCACGTCGGCCTCGGTCACGGAACTGTCGCCGCGAATAACGATGGTATAGGTCTGATTGGATAGCGTCGGCCGACTGTGGGCGAAGTAATTGACGCCGGAGGGCAGCGAGCCATCGTAATAAAAGGTCTGAAGGAAGGTGTTATAGACGCTGGACTGGCCCGGGCGCGGAAGAAATGCACGGGCGCGAATGATATGGAAGCCGGTTTGGAGGCCAACAGTAAGTATTGGCTGGATTGAGGTCGTTGTGCATCCAAACGACGGCCGTGGTAGGGATTGAAATTGGTAATGGCGGCTTGATTGAGGCCAAACAGCTTGGAACCGCTGGGTTCGCTGTACGCGATAGGCGCGATGCTGGGCCAGTTGGTCGTGTTGCCGACAGTAAAGCCGTAACTGCCGCCGTTGAACAAGCCCACTTTGTAACGCACTTGTTTGCCGTAGGCTTGCGCGGGAATCGTTCCTTTCCACCAATCAATGTTTTGAGTGTCGCTGTCGTGAGCGACCCACAAGACAGGAACAACTTGCGTCGTCCCCTGGCCGACGCCGAAAGCGCCTTCGGGATTTGAGCCATCGGTGGTGTAATAAATGAAGCCGGTGTTGATTTGAAATTCGTAGCCCACCTGGACCCAGATGTCCGCGGACTGGCTGGCGGCCGGGACTTAGCGGATTGCGCTGGGACGGCGCATTTGTGCTCCGATGCGGTGACGGTATTCGTGGGGTCGTGCCAGACCCAGGCGGCGGTGGCGTTGGTGATGTTCGCGCCGTAGCCCGCGCCGGCGATGACGTTGCTGCCGCCGCCTATGGTGTAATAGTAAGTTTCGGCGCCAAGGGAAACGATGTTATTGCTGGCGACATTTCGCGCGGCGAATTTTTCCGGACCGTTGCGGAATTGAAAGGCCGTTTGCTCGTATCCGAGGAAGACATCATCGGAATAACCGGGCGGATTGTCGCGAAGATCCACGAAATTGGTCGGGGCAATGCCGGCCTGGAAATTCGTTGGGCCGAGGCCCATCTGGCTGTTCAGGTCAATGCCGCCATCCAATTTGACGAGAGTGTTGGAAGTGGAGGCATCGCTGTTGACCAGAATGTTGAATGGCGCGTTGGTGACGACCGGAATTTCGATGGCGTAAGTGAGGTTGGAGACATTGCCTTCGCCGGGCGCATAAACCATGTTGCCGTAGGGATCCACGCCGCCGCGCATCTTGAAGGGAAAGAGCGGGCTGTAATTGGTTTGGCCATCCGGACCGTCATGGCGATAAACCAGTGATGGTGGGCACCGGCACGCCGCCCTGGGTCAAAATAATGGCGTTTGTCGCGGGATTGTTCTGGCTGGGCTGTGGCCATTGGATGCCATACATCGACCCACGCGCCGCTGGGAATGACCAGTTCGATCGCGCCGCCGCCGGTAGCCAACGTCTGACCGCCCATATAGATGAGCCGGTTGACCGGGTTTGGCGCATTGGCGGAATCCTGGGCCGCGCTCAAACTGTTTGTCGCGCCATGGACCAGTAATTGATGATAGGCGCGATAGCCGCCTGTCACGTCTCCGGAACTGGACAATTGCGTCAGCAATGTGCCGGGCGGAAAGCCGACCACAATCCCGACATCGGCGCGAATTTGTAAGCGACGTATCAGCGCTCGCGGAGCCATTGCCGGTGTTGGTGCTCACCAGATAATATCCATCACTGGCGCGGTTGGTCACGCCGTCGTCAAACGTGATATCGCCGGGGTAGCCGAAGTCGTCGTTCATGGCGAACAAAGCCACGTCCTGTGTCCAGGGGTTGCTGTTGGTGCCTTCACGATAATCGTAGCGCTCAAACAGGACGGTGTTTTGGTCGCTCCAGCGCGACCAGGTGCCGCCGCGGGAAAGCTGGTTGTGGAGATACATCGTGTCCGGCCCGGAATTGTCGCCAAATTCGCCGAGATAATTGTAGTAGGAAACGATGGGCGTGGAGTCGCCGGGGATTGTGGTTGAAGCCGTCGGAGTAAACCATCGGCAAGCCCTCGTGCATGAAGTAGTAGCGCGTTTTCGAGTGTCTCATCGGCGGGGCAGCAACTGCCGCCGGGTCCTGGGCTTGCGGAAAATTGACGGCCTGGGCCATGCTGTAATTGCCGTTGCCGTCGCAGTTGCCCTGCTCGCTGGTTGTGCGGCGTGTAATCGCGGCTGTCCATGCCATACATTCCGGGGCTCCCGCCGTAATTATTCGAGGATGTTATTAAATTCGTTGTAGAGCGGGAAATTGAGGAGCCGGATGCCGGAGTTGAGATAATCATAATAGTCTTCGCTCGCTGGAAGCGCGGACCATCGAGTGCTCCAGTGGCATTCGCCGAAAATCATGGCATCGTTGCGCGGCGCTTCGGTATTGAAACAGACTGTTCCGGGAGCCGTCGGTTTCGATGTAGCCGTTGCCGGTCACGTTGTTGCCGTAACCGTGCACGTAATCGTACATCGCCTGGATGGCGCCGGTGTAACCGCGCAAATTTTGGGTCGTCGGTCTGGCCGGTTTCATTGCCGAAAAAGTTTACCGGCACGTGCTTGACGGCGTCCAGGCGGAAACCGTCGCAGCCGGTAATCCACTCCGTCCAGGCCACCGCGCGGCAAAGGTAAGTGGAGACGTCTTCGGGCACGGGTTGGCCATGGCCATCGAAAGGACGCCAGCCGTTTAACGGGCCATAGCCGTTGGTCATGGGCCATCCGGTGCCGGCGCCGGAGCCCAAAAATGCGCCGTTCGTGTCCATGTATAAATCCGTGCGGCCGGGGAAACGGATAAAAACCGGCTTGGTCGTGGTGTCGCCGAGGGCAGGCCCGAAATTATTGTTGACCGTGCCCGGCTCCTGCGCGAGGTCGCACAACCCTTCCAAAAGTTGGTTTTCCACCTGCCAGGTATCGCACTAATCGCTGATATTGGCCCAGCTTTCGTAGCCGCCGGACACCGTTTGCAGATGAAAATCCTGCGGAATAAGGCCCGGATAATAGGTCGTCGGCGTGCCTGAACCCGGATAGCCGGGCATGGTCGAGGCGCGATGGTTCATGACGTTATCGAAATAAACGCGAATGCCGAAGCGATGGGCCGTTTGCACCATTTGAATGAGTTGGGCTTGCGTGCCATACATGGTTGCGATGGTGCCCTGCTGATTCGTGCTGCCCAAATCGAATGGATCAAAAACATCGTAACCCACTGAATAACCGCCCGAATTTCCCTTGGCCGGATTCGGCAGGTACAGGCTATCGTAGCCCGCTTCGGCAATTTCCGGCATTTTGGCGGTAATTTCAGGCCACGTTTGCTGGAACAATTCCAACATGGCCTCGCCGTGGCCCTCGTCAAAAGATCCAAGAAACAAGGAAAAAGCTGTGACGGCAACGGCAATACGTTTCCACAAAAACCGGATACGTAGCGCAGGTTTCCAAACCTGCTGTATCGCCGATTTCCAAATCGGCAAATCGTGCGACGTCGTGCGGCTAGCGGGTTTGGAAACCCGCGATACAGCAGACTTGGAAGTCTGCGCTACGGCTCGGGGATCCAATTCGCGCAACGGCCTGCGGGATATTCTTAAGAGGCAAATGATCGTCTTCAAGGCAAGGCGGTGGGTAAATCGGTCTGGGGTCTTCGTCTAATTGACAAAATATATTTTTAAAACGTCCGGTCAACCAAAGAAGCAGTCATCCGGTGACACAGTCCTGGTTCCGGACAATATCGCCTTTAAAGTCATTGTTCTCCACCACATTTTTGTGCGGGTGGGGAATTGCAGCGTTTCAGGTACAATGACCGCAATGAACCTCGTCCGTATTGGCTTGCTTTGCCTTTTTGTCCCGCTGGCACAAATGGCGGCATTTGCCGATACCAACACAAATGTTCACACGACCTGGCTGTGGCACCTGCACCAGCCGATTTACTGGCCCGATCGGCGCGACTACGGCGTTGACCATTACGAGCAGGCGTGGGACACCATTCAGCAGCAAAACGCCGGCCGACCCGATCCCAACCCGGAAGTCTTAAGCACGATTTTCGGGGAAGCCGACCGCGTGAACGTTTATCAGGGGGAAATTGAATCCGTTCTCAGCGAATTGCAGGCGTATCCCAACGCCGGCGCGCAGGTCAATTATTCGGGCGCTCTCATGGAAAATGTGCAAAGCCTGGCCGCCGACGGATGGAACGGCGGAAATGGCGCTTACACTTTGGGCTGGACCAACAGTTTTCAAACGGCGCGTTCGTGGATGACCAGCGGTGGGAAGCCACGGCTGGATCTGGTGAACTTTACCTATCATCACGCGATCGCGCCTTTGGTCGACGATCAGACACTGGAAATGGAACTGCTCATTCAACAACGGCAGATGCAGATTTATTGGGGCACAAATGTTCCGCTCTCGCGCGGTTATTTCCCGGCAGAAACCTGTTTTTCGGAACACATTATTCCCATTCTCAACAAAGTCGGCATCGCATGGTCCGTGGTGGCCAACAATCATCTGGCGCGTTCCTGCGCGGATTTTCCGCTCGTTCTGGGCAGCGGCGGCGAAAATTGCGACATGCCGAACGCTGCAGACCAAATTAATCCGCCCCAGGGAGCCGCGAATTATAAGCGCGTGTCCATCTCCGAGGGCTGCGGCCCTACGCAAGTAATGCCGTTTGGTTTTCAAATGCATTACGCCCGTTACGTTGACCCAAACACCGGCATCGCCAGCACGATTATCGTCGCGCCTTCCGACCAGGTCTTTAGCTGGCAGGACGGTTATTCCACCTGGGACCTGGGACAAATTGCGCCCGTCGCCGCGCGCAACAATCCTGCCCATCCCTCGCTGGTGCTCTGTGCTCATGACGGCGACAATGCCTGGGGCGGCGGTTATTCCTACTACAATCAATGGGTTCCAGAAATGGCCAGCGACGCCGTGACCGATGGCTACGAGCCGACGACTATCGAGCAGTTTCTCGCCGATTTTCCACCCGCCACCAATGACGTCATTCACATTGAAGATGGCGGCTGGGTCAATGCCGTCGGCGATTTTGGTTCGCCGAGCTTTATCAATTGGAATTGGCCTCCCAGTTACACGGACGCCAATGGCAATAACATCGTGGATCCGAGTCTGGGCACCAGCGAAAAAGATGATAACTGGCGCGTGATAATCGCCACGGAAAACCGTGTCGAAACCGCCCAACAAATCTCGGGCATCACCCCACGCATCGATCAGGTGCGCGATCCGGGAAGCTTTTCACAAACGCCAAATGCGGTGGAACTGGGCTGGCACTATTGTTTGGGCGCGTTGGACAGTGGCTTTGTCTATTTCGGTTGCAATGGTGATGAGTGCCTCCGTTCGATTGTTGCCCAATCCAATGCCTGCCGCAACGTGGATGCGCTCATTGCAGCCAACCCATCCGCTGACACCACCCCACCCACAGTATTTCTTCCGCAACGGCATCCCTGGAATCCCGGCGGCACAAACTTCGGCGTGCAGTATGGCTACAAAACTGTGGTGGAAACCAATTCCGATTTTTGGATCTGGACCTACGCCTACGACGCGTCGGGCATTACCAATGTCAGTGTGCTTTTGCGCCTGGACGGTACAAACCCTCCGACAAGCGACCCATTCAAGACCTACGCCGGCGGCCCGCTCACCGGCCCCTGGCAAAGCACGAACATGGTTCATCGCGTCACGCCGAATTCCAACGGCTATACGCCTCAATACCAGGCCGATTACTATTACGCTCACGTCACCGGCATCTCGAACAGCTTCGTGGATTATTATGTGAGCGCCACCGATGCCCACGGCAACACGTGCAAAACGCCCATCCAACATGTTTGGGTCGGCGCGGGCTCCGGCGCGGTCGGCGGGAATGGCGGCACGGAAACGGTAACGGTCGAGCCCAATCCGCCTGTCGCCGGAAATTTAGCGACCATTCAATACACCGCCGCGGGCGGGACACTGGCGGGCGCGGCGATGGTCTATCTTCATTTGGGCTGGAACAATTGGAATCCCGCCGTTTCCCCGGACACGGCAATGACATTCAACGCCGCTTCAAATGCCTGGCAATGCGCCGTCACAGCGCCCGATTCTGCCACGAATATGGACGTTGCCTTCAATAATGGGTCCGGCACATGGGATAACAATAACGGGGCGAACTGGAATTTTTCCGTGACCGGCAGCACAAATACGAACGTTGCCCTTCCGGCGTTTGCGCTGGACGGCACATTTGACTATCCCGGTTATTTGCTCGTGTCAAACGGCATTGCGCTTTACGCCGCGCTGCGCGGCACAACCCTTTACGTGGCCACCGAATCGCCGGGTGATAGCGGCCCGAACGATATCTTCATTTTCGCTTCCGACGAACTGCTTTCCTCTCCCGGGACCGCTGCGCCCTGGGCCAAGGCGGGCGACATCGCCGTGCCTGCGACCGAACCGTATCTGGCCGCCGAAAGCACGGACACGTACGTGAGCTGGTATGCGAACAATACGCAAACAAGCTGGCCGTGTATAAAATCTTCCACCACTGCGAGCGCCATGGAGGGCACAATGAACCTCGCGCAGGCGTTTGGTTCCGTCCCGACGAATCTTTATCTGTGCGCCGCGGCATATGTGACAACCAATGGCGGGCCGCTCGTGGCAGCCTCTCCGGGAGGGAAAGGTACCGGGCCAAATCTCAATACGAACAATTTTTTTGCCATTCCTGTGGCTGCATTGCGGGATTCACTGGGCAACGGCACGTTCGATTTATGCGATCCTGCCCGGGGGTTCAGGGTTTTATCGGCGCGCCTGCAACAGACAAACGTGGTTGTCAGTTGCGCCGTGATGCCCGGCCGCACGTATCAGGTGCAATTTGCCGATTCAGTTTCCGGACCGTGGACGAACCTTTCCGCAACGCAAACCTACGCTACGCCGCCTCAAATGGAATTAAGCTTCACGAATGCTGAGCCCTCAGGCGCACTGGAACGGTATTATCGCGTGGAACTGATGCCGTGAAACGTGGTGCGTGGTGCGTGGTGCCGACCGTGTAAGAGCTAAAACTGCTTCAAAAACCGGACATCATTCTCGTAGAAGAGCCGAATATCATTAATGCCGTAGCGCAGCATGGCAATGCGTTCGATGCCGAAGCCGAAGGCCCAACCGCTCCAGACATTGGCGTCGTAGCCGACATTCTCGAAAACCTGTGGATGGACCATACCGCAACCGGCGATTTCCAGCCATTCCTTGCCCAGCTTTTTGACGAGCGCATTGCTGAAATCAATTTCAAAACTGGGTTCAGTATAACTGAAGTAATGCGGACGAAACCGGATTTTTGTCTCCGCTCCAAGCAATTGCTTAAACACAAATTCGACGGTGCCCTTCAGGTCGCCCACAGTGACTCCTTTATCCACGTAAAGCCCCTCGATTTGGTGAAAAGTCGGGTTGTGCGTAGCATCGGCATTGTCGCGGCGATAGACCCTGCCGGGCACGATGATTCGCACCGGCGGCGGCTGCGATTTCATGACCCGAATTTGAACGGAACTGGTGTGCGTGCGCAGCAGCCACTTCGAATTCTTCGTGTCTGGCTGCAAATAAAAAGTGTCCTGCGCGTCCCGCGCCGGGTGGTCGGCGGGCGTATTCAGGGCGTCGAAGCAATGGTATTCGTCTTCGATTTCCGGGCCGTCCGCGACGACAAATCCGATTTTGCGAAAGGCGCGAACGATGTCGTCTGTGACCAGCGTCAGCGGGTGCAATTTTCCGATGGTGCGGCGGCGTCCGGGCAATGTGAAATCCACTGGCTCTTTGGGCAGGGCCGCGGCCAGTTCGAGTTCCTCCCGCCGGGTGGCCAGCGCCGTTTCCAGTTCTGTTTTGGCAGCGTTTATGGCCTTGCCTGCCGCCGGCTTTTCTTCCTTGGATAAACCGCCCAGTTGTTTCATGAGCGCGGTGAACTTGCCATTGGGTCCAATCCATGACCCCTTGGTTTGTTCCAACCCGGCCAAATCAGGCGCATTTTTGAATTCAGCCAGCGCCGCCTGCTTCAGCGGCTCAATTTCTGCGATCAAAGACATTTAAGCAGTTTTATCTTTTACGAGCCCTCTTTCAAGACTTTAGGTTCTGAGAACCTTTCCCGAACCTATATGTCCTATGCTATCCCTTCCGCGAATACAATGCCATCAGTGCTGCGCCAATCGCCTGCGACAAATCGCCCAGAGCCGCCGGGACAATTTTGATGCCGCGTTGCGACGGGAAGAAATATTTCACCGCGCTTTCCTGGACGATGCGTAAATAACGCTCGCGAAATTCCGGCGTGGTCGCTTCCGGATCCATCAAGCCGCCGCCGATGACGACAATGCCCGCGTCCAGCGCCAGCGTGAGATTGGCGACGTGAAAACCGAGCGCGCGGGCTTGAAAATCAAAAATCTCCTGGGCGAGCGTGTCGCCTTTCTGTGCGCGGGTGCGGAGGGACAACGCTTTTTCCTTGGGCGTGCCAGTGGTTTTCGCCAGTTCGTGATCGGGATATTTCAAAAGCTTCTCTTCAAGCAATCGCGGCAATCCGGAAATGGTCGTGTAGGCTTCGATGCAGCCCCAGTCACGGCCGCAACCACACGGGAACGGTTTGCCGGTGACGCCGAGCAAATGCAATGGCGCGGGCATGTGCGCGGTTTCCATACCCGCAAGCGTGTCGCCTTCGAGCGGCAATCCATCGGCCCCGATAAACGCCGAGCCCAGACCCGAACCCGGCATGAGCATCAATACCGATGCCCGTGAATTTCCACGGGCCAATCGCGCTTCGGCCACGCCGCCGCATTTGCCGTCGTTTCCGACGACCAGTGACACTTCGTGGCCGGCTTCCTTTGTCAGCGCGCGGCTGTAATCGGCATGAACGTTCCATCCGGCAAAGCTCGCAGGCAAATTCGCGGCTTTGCCCAGCACGCCATAATTCTCAAACGGCCCGGGAATGGCCAGGCCAACCCCCTGCACCTGCGGCCATGACAAATTATTTTCTGCCAGAAATTCCGTGATGGACGAAATCCAACTGGCGACGACGGCGTCGCGGCCGGCCGCGGAATTCGTGGAACGCTGAAGCAATTTTGTGGTAACGGCCTCACCATTTTCCCAGACGGCGGCCGTTTTACACGTCGTACCCCCATTGTCGGTGCCGACGAAGATCTTTTTTGAACTCATTAGTGCGCAAAAGTTTCGGACACCGTCACGCAAAGGCAAGAATTATTCGTCCAGGCGACCATTTGAAATCGAAATAGCCGCCCATACCGCTCGATACGACAGACCCGTCCTATCGATCACCTCGTTGCGCCTGACTGCCAAGGGCACATTTTCGGTCCCCAACCGTATCCACTCATCCCAGAGCCTTAAACCAGCAAATTCCCATCCCACTTCAGTTATTCTGGTTTGAAGCCATGGCCTCCTGATTTAAGCTCCGATCTATGGGAGTGAAATGAAAATACATTCATTTAGTTGTCGCCATTTCCGGGAATGGGGTCATGATGGGTACGAATTGAACCAGGCCGTTTACCCGTTAACCTACTGGGAAAACTCGTTTTCCGGCATCAACCGGCATGGGCACAACGATGCAAACGATGTGATACTGTGGTAAATTGCCGCAGTACCGCTTTTCGGCGGCATTTGGCCCCATTAATGCTTTTCCAAATCATCAGTAAAACAGAACGGCTTTAATAATGCTGTGAACCTGCCTGGCGTTTTGGCAATAGGAAGAAACGAAAGATATGAAGACTGCGCTTAATGAGACCGAAATTAGAGCGATGGTGAATGGACTGAAAACCAAAGACCCAAACATAACCAACGAGAATGTCCAAAAAAAGATTCTCTGCAGCCTCGTGTTACAGGGTTTTTCGTGGAGTAATGATATGGAAAGAAAAGTAAGATATTGTATCCATATAAACCCTATCTAAGCCACGTCACTCTGGTAAATCAGCGGATCAAAAACTTCGCGCCCTTCGTCACTTTTTCAGCTTATGCTTATCCTGATAGTCCTTCCAGAGAACGCCGATAATAAGCCACGCGCTGCCGCCAATGGCGACAAGAAAACAAATCATGGCAAGGCCGGGATAACCAAAAATATGAAATGACGTAGAATCAATCCGCATTAACAGCGCTGCTCCCACAATCAATGCGGCGAGAATAATGCCGGTGGTCACGCGATTGGCGATTTTTTCAAACCCGTTGAGCAGATGACGCGCGTCGGGAGTGTTGACATTCACTTCCAGTTGGGAATTGCCGACCGAATCCAAAATTTTGTTTACGCGGCCGGGCAGGCCTCCGACGAAATCTTTCATCTCCAGTAACGATCCAAACACGCTTCCCGGCGAGGCAAACCTGCGCATTCGCGTCGCCATGATTTCCGCGACATTCCGCCGTACGGAAGCGTTCGGATTGAAGTTCGGGAATAATACTTTTCCCACTTCTTCGAGTTGCAATAAGGTTTTACCCAGCAGGGTCAATTCGGTTGGCACATAAAGACCCGTTTCGGCCGCGCTTTGCGATACTGCCAGCAACGCCCTGCCCACGTCCTGCTGATTTAACGTCTGGTCCCGCTGCTCAGAGACGGATGCGGTTATTTTTTTTGTAAATGCCTGCTCATCGAAGGAATCGGCGGTCTCGCTGATGCGCAGAACGATTTTGACCGCTTCATCGCCGTTTCCTTCACTGATCGCGAGCAACAGCCGTAACAGATTTTCCTGCATGCTGGGGCTCACGCGTCCGGTCATGCCCAAATCCAATAACGCCACGCGCCCATCGTCCGTGAGAAAAACGTTGCCCGGATGGGGATCAGCATGGAAAAAGCCGTCAATCAATACTTGTTTGAGATATGCTTTAAACAATTCCTCCGCCAGCACTTCGCCCTGCATGTCCAATTGAGCAATCGGACTAAGGGCCGTAATTTTTGTGCCACTGACGTAATCCATGGTCAACACGCTGCGTGAGCTGTAATCGAGCACGGGCATGGGAATCAGAATGTGCGGAAACTCCTTCAGATTATTTGCCAGGGTGATCAGGTTGGAAGCCTCGCGCTGATAGTCCAGTTCCTGCAAAATGGAACTCTTAAACTCAGCCAGCACTTTCCCAAAGCGATAACGCCGGCCAATGTCGGTATGTTCGTCAAAAAAAGACGCGATTTCTTCGAGGATTTCAAAGTCCTCGGCGATTTGTTTGCGAATCTCCGGGCGCTGGACTTTTACGACGACCGGACGCCCGTCCCGCAGGGCTGCCCGGTGCACTTGTCCGAGCGACGCCGCGGCAAGCTGTCTCTCTTCGAAAAAAGAAAATCCTTTTGAGATCCGAATTCCCAATTCGCCGCTGATAAGTTCTTCGACTTGTTCGTAAGGAAACGGTTTGACCTTGTCCTGCAACCGAGCCAGCGCCTTCAAATAGGGTTCAGGTAAAAGATCGGCGCGGCTGGAAAGCAACTGGCCGAATTTTACAAAGGTCGGCCCCATTTTTTCCAGATCATCGGCCAGCTCTTCCGGCGCCGGTTGCCCGGATTTGGCGGGCAAAAATTCCTCTCCATTTCCATTCTCATTGGCAAATTCCTTCGCCAAATCGGAATTGCCGTATTTCCAAAAGAGCAGCGCGATGTCCTTATAGCGTTTTAGATGCTGAGGTTTAAGGGATAATTTCATCGTCGATCTGATCGGCCATGCCTCGACCGGTTTCCATCCAATTGATGTTAGTGCACCCGGGGAATCTTGATTTCATCCGCGCGGTTGATAATGCCAAAGGCATATAACAGCCAAACAATCACGCAAATGACGACCACGGCGTTGAGAATGCTTTTAATTTTGCCGTCCATTGGAATGTAGGCATTTACCAGCCAAAGCAAAATTCCAACTACGATTAGTGTGATGACGACTGATATGAGCGGCATAAAAGATTATGTTTTAGTGAAGCAGGCCATAGTCGATCTTGAAATGAACGTTGGTTTCGGTCTCCTTTCGAACGCCGTGCGAAAGCCCGATCGCGCCAGGTGCGGACGCTCCTGGAATTGGTATTTTTTGGCTTGTTTAGCCGACATTTCAGGAGTCCCGGCGGCCGAGCAGAAAACCAATGAGCCCTCCTGCAACGGCGGCTACAGCGAGTGCACTATAAGGATTTTCGCGCACGACTTCATCGGTCGCATTTGCGCCTGCGACAGCCTTATCACGTACATTGCCCGCCATTTCCTTGACGCTTTCCAGCGCAGCGGCGAGCCGTTCGCGGGCTTCTCCAACTTTTTCTCCGGCCATGCCGGCCGTCGCGGACATTAAGCTGCGTGCCTCTTCGGCAACGGTATCTATGCCATCCCAGGTTGCTTGTTTATTTTTGCTCATATCATCGTGTTCCTCTCTCTTGTTTCCAATTTATTGTTTGGGCCTTTTTCCCTATTTTAAATGAACAAAATGGGGAGTTAAAAAGATCAAACTATAAGTTCAACGGCTTTAAAAAACGGAAAGCGAGTTGGGCCAAGTGCCTTTATGTTTCAGTGTTGATTGAAGGACTCTTAGCGCCTCAACCCGCACTCGCGTTTCCATGGGTATTACTTTAGCTTTTTGAATGCCAGATGCCCTTTTTCCAAATTCCCCGTATTTGTTACAGCTTAAGATAAACAAGGAAATGCAAACTGCATGATTGGCATTTTAAGATCGGGTGGTTTGCCTCGTGAAAAGCTTGCTCGCTCTTGCAATAACCGTAATCGCCCACAATTCCGCAAAATATTGATTTGCTTAACACGGAATAAAAGACGCTACGGGATTCAATTGCCATGCTTAAAGCCGGTTCAAGAATTTTTATAGCCTGCGACGACTCCGACAATTTTTTCGATTCTTAAATGTCCCCCCCGCCAACTTCCAACGACATTGACCCTGGTCTCTTTGCCGGCCAGCCCTACCCACTTGGCGCTACCTTGACTAAAGATGGCGTCAACTTTTCAATATTTTCCGCCAATGCCACTGGCGTTGAACTTTGTCTGTTTGACAAGCCGGAGGACGGCAAGGCAAGCCGCCAGATACGCATTTTTCATTGCACGAATCAAATTTGGCATATTTTTGTGCCCGGCTTAAAAGCGGGCCAATGTTACGGCTACCGCGTGGATGGACCCTTTGAGCCCTCGAAGGGACACCGCTTTAATCGCTCTAAATTGCTTTTGGATCCGTACGCCAAAGCCATCAGTGGCGGCGTCAAATGGGACCCCGCAATGTTTTCATACCACATGGGGGATCCGCTTGAAGACCTGTCTAAAGATGAAAACGATAATGCCGGCTTCATGCCCAAGTCTGTGGTGATTGATCCCGCATTCGATTGGAAAGGAGACGAGCCGTTAAACATTCACATCGCTCAAAGTGTCATTTACGAAACGCATATCAAAGGATTCTCAAAGTTGTGGGACGCTCTGCCCGAAAACCTGCGCGGGACCTATTTGGGGTTGGGCAGCCCGGAAGCGATTAAATACTTCAAAGACCTCGGCGTCACCGCCGTTGAAGTCCTGCCCGTTCACCACCGAATCGATTCCCAGCATTTGAACGACAAAGGTCTGTCGGATTATTGGGGATATAATTCGATTGGCTTTTTTGCGCCGGACTGTCGTTTTGCCAGCGCGGGATGTTTGGGCCAGCAGGTTACCGAATTTAAGACGATGGTCAGAAACCTCCACGCAGCCGGGATCGAAGTCATTCTCGACGTGGTTTACAACCACACATCCGAAGGCAATCACCTGGGTCCTACGTTGAGCTTTCGCGGTTTGGATAACGCGGTTTACTACCGTCTGACGGCGGACAATCCGCGCTTTTACATGGATTACACCGGCACCGGCAATACGCTGGCGGTGTATCTCCCCAATCCGTTGCAGTTGGTCATGGATAGCCTGCGTTATTGGATTAAAGAAATGCATGTGGACGGTTTTCGGTTCGATCTGGCGGCCGCCCTGGTTCGTGAATTGCATGAGGTAAATCAGCTTTCTTCCTTTTTCGATGTCATTCACCAGGACCCCGTCATCTCTCAGGTTAAGCTTATCGCCGAGCCGTGGGATTTGGGAAACGATGGCTATTTGGTTGGGAAATTTCCTGTCCTTTGGTCCGAGTGGAATGGCAAATACCGTGACACGGTTCGCCGGTATTGGAAAGGTGACGAAGGGACCACTAGCGAAATGGCGAACCGTTTAAGCGGCAGCATGGACCTTTATAAGTCAAACGGCCGGACACCTCATTCCAGCGTTAACTTCATTACGTGCCATGATGGATTTACCCTTGCCGACCTTGTGAGCTACCAGGACACTCACAATGAAGCAAATGGCGAGGAGAATCGGGATGGAGAGAAAAACAACAATAGCTGGAATTGCGGCGCGGAAGGCGCCACGGAGGATGTCCAAATCAACGCCATGCGCCGCCGGCAACAGCGCAATTTCCTTACGACACTATTTATTTCCCAGGGCGTGCCTATGCTCGCGGCTGGGGATGAATACGGACGATCGCAAGGCGGCAACAACAATGCCTATTGTCAGGACAACGAAATCAGTTGGCTGAAATGGGAGCGCGATGAGCATGGCGCCCGTTTGACGCGGTTCGTTTCCCAATTGACGGCCTTCCGCAAGGACCACCCGGTTTTCCGGAGGCTTGATTTTTTCCGGGGAAAAGCCGTTCGAGGAAGCAAATTCAGGGACATCATTTGGTTGAATTCTGAGGGCAAGGCGATGACCGACGATGAATGGAATTCATGCCATCGATGCATGGAGGTTTTTCTCAGCGGCCATCTCACCGGCAATGACGGCCGAATCATCAACGACGATTTTTTCCTGATTTGTTTTAACGCCCATCATGAATCGGTGACTTTCGCTCTGCCGGTAATCGGCACCGATGCGAAATGGGAACGCCTTTTGGACACGGCCAACGAAGACGGATTTCTTCCCGAGCCATGCGACGTTTCGGAGAAGTTCAACATGGAAGCGCGTTCGCTCTCGATTTTACGGTTAAAAGCCCCCGAAAGCCTGGACCGCGCATCCGTAATGGGAAGCTCTAAAAGCAAATCGTATTGAAAATTACAACTGCTTTAAAATTGGGCGTCTCGGCCCGGTCCCTGGCCGTGTTGATACTGGTTGATACTGTATATCAAGTCCATCCTGCCTCTGTGATCTCCGTGTCTCTGCGGTGAAATTTTCGGTGGCCTCTGGTGCTGCCGCCACCACCAAGGTGCAAACCTCCGCATTCTGAGTTTGCCCCGGCACGTTTTATGCGGCAATATATGCTTCGATGGCCGGTACCGGCGATACTAAATTGGGGTCACTCAGACCGGGGCGTTTTGAGGGCGAGCGCGTTGCGCTGGCCCTGGCAATTTCTTTGCTTGTACACACTCTCATTTGGGCGGGTTATGAGATCAACCGGGAATATCACTTGATGGCGCGCCTGCCGTTTTTGCCTGCAAAACACCTTCAGCTCGCTAGCATTCGACCTGTATACGAGGAGCCGCTGGAATTTGTGACGGTGGATACGCCCTCCACCGAAGCCCCACAAAATACAAAGTATTATTCGTCAAAGAACTCAGTGGCTTCGGACGACAGCAGCAAAAAAACGGCCGAAGTTCCGCAATTAAATGGGAAACAGACCGACGCACCGGCAACTCAAGATGTATCCCGGCCGCAGTTTTCGAAATCACCCGACGGCGCTGACAACCACCAGGCGGACGCTTCCGGCGACAGCTCCGGCCCTAAGCCCTCTGAAAACGCGGGCGACCTGACATTGGGCAAGCCGGACGATCAGCAGGAACAGCCCCGCCCACGAACGTTAAAAGAAGCTTATGCGGAAATGGCCAAGCGACTGCCCAGCATGACAATGAAGCAGGATGGCGGCGTGCAAAACAAGGCGCGGGTGCCGACATATGACGTGAAGGTGACCGGCTTTGGCGAGTACGATGCGCGCTTTATTGAAACCGTTTCGCATAACTGGTGGAACCTGCTCGATAGCAATCAGTTCGCAGAAGACCGCACTGGAAAAGTTGTGCTGTATTTTCAATTGAATTATGATGGCAGCGTTTCTCAAATGAGAGTTGGAGAAACCACAGTCGGTGATTTGCTGGCGTATGTCTGCGAAAAGGCTGTCCTCGATGGGGCGCCATACGACCGCTGGACTCAGGACATGCGTCTTCAACTGGGTGACTCCAGAACTGTGGAATTCACCTTTCGTTACTATTAGAAAAGGAATATGGATACACTGATCATTTATATTTTGCTGGGATTGACCTCCCTTGTCGGCGTGACGTTTATCGTTGAACGGGCGTGGGTATTGCGCTGGAACCATGTCGCGCCGCGAAAAATTGCCGAGGCCATCGACCGCTGCGAATCGGCAGGCGACATCGACGCACTGCGCGCCGTGTGCCGGGAAAAGCCGTCGCCGCTGGGTCGGCTCATCCTGATGGCCTGCGATCAACTGGAATGGCCCAAAGCGGACAACGTCGAAGCACTCCAGACCGCGGCCCGGCACGAAATCGTCCTGTTGGAGCGGGGCCTGGTCGTTTTGGAAATCATCGTGGGTATCGCGCCGCTACTTGGGCTTGTCGGCACCATCGCCGGCATGATGACCGTTTTCAGCGGCGTCGGCCAAACCGGATTGAATGACGCAGCCACCCTTGCGACCGGCATCGCCTTGATCCTTCGCGCCACGTTGTTTGGCCTCCTCATCGCCATTCCATCACTCATCGCCTGGAGCTATTATACTAAAAAAGTCGAAGTCCTGGCGGCGGAAATGGAGGCCTTATGCGATGCCTTTGTTCGCCGGCAATACGCGGGTCAGATTCGCTAATACCGGACTATGCATTTCCACGTTCGCAAACGACGCACCACGCCCGCCGTCATCATTGTTGCGCTCATTGACGTGCTGATCGTCCTGGTGATTTTTTTGCTCGTCACAACCACCTTTAAGCAACAGAACGGCCTAAAACTTCAATTGCCCGAATCGAGCCAGGGAAAAAAAGCCGGAGCCAATGAAAATCCCCCCTTCATGGTGAGCATTGACACCAATGGCGTTTATTTCGTGGACAAAATGGCCGTCACTTATGACCAGTTCAAAGAGAAGCTGAAATCCGCCGTGGCCAAAAATCCGAACCTCGTCCTGGCCATCAATGCCGACGAAGATGCGCCCTGGGGCAAGGTGGTAAGAGTGCGCGACGCCGCCGCGGAGGCGAAAATAAAAAATCTCGTGGCGCTCACCAAACAACACGCGAAACAGTAAGCGTTGAAACGTTGAATCGGAAAATCGGTCCCCTGGTGCACGCTGAAATCTGCGCGGCCGCCGGATTTCCAATTATGAAGCGATCTGGAGCCGTTTCAACGCGCGCTGGACATCCTCCCGCCGTTCCGGCAATATGGTTTCGTGCGTTTAGGCGCTTCATTCGGGAAAGATACAGGCACGAATGAAAACGGATCGGTATTGAAAATGGTTTCTTTCAAGCTTTCGACCGTCTTCGCGGTGCTCGCATCTCTTTCCATTGTACTTTGGCCGCGGACCGCGCTTCCGGACGGCTCGATACCCGGCATTATCACTGCGGACAGTGTTTCCGGCCAATTCGTCGTTGTCGGTTCGCCAGAGACCTCACCCCTGGCCTCGCTCCCGGATGTTGCAAACAACATCGAATTCGTCCGGCTTGACCCGGCCTTTCTGGCCGTTTCCGCCGAGCGCATTAAAAATTCCCTTCTGCGAAAGCTGGGCGTCGCCTCCGATAGCATGCAGGGCGGAACGATCTATCTCACTCTCAAGCCGGCGGAGGCACTGGATGAAAATGTGGCTATCTTTCCCACGCAATTCAGCGGCCATTGGGTTTACCATGTCGTTCTTCCCGACATCCTGCCGCGCGAACGACTGGCTCGCGCCCTGACAAGTGTTTTCCTCGTGGATTACGCCAACCGCAATAACGGCGCACAGAACGCCCAAATCCCGGTGTGGCTCGTTGAAGGTTTGGCCCAGGAAATCCTATCCGGCACCATGCGGGACGTCATCCTCTCCGTCCCAGGACAGGCCGTGGGCAATATTCCCGTTGACCGCGTCAGCTTAACCCAAAAAGGCGTGGATCCGCTCGCATCGGTGCGCGACTTATTTCAAACGTATTCCATTTTGACGTTCCAACAACTGTGCTGGCCCACGGACACGCAGCTTTCGGGGGAAGATGGCGGGGTTTATCGGGCCAGCGCCCAATTGTTCGTGGATCAACTGCTGGGGCTTCGCAACGGCCCGGCAAAATTGCGAGCCGCCCTGGACGCGCTGCCGCGCTTTTACAATTGGCAGACGGCTTTCTATTCCGCCTTTCGCGAAAATTTTGCCTCACCATTGAACGTGGAAAAATGGTGGGCATTGCAAAATGTGATCTTCGTTTCCCAGAGTCGTGGGCCCCAATGGACGCCCGCCGATAGCCGTGAAAAACTGGATCAAATCCTAAGCGTGGCCGCCGAATTTCGGTCCACCTCCAACAGCCTGCCCGTGCGCGCGGATATTTCCCTCCAGGACGTGATTAAGAATTTCAATTCAGCGATGCAATTGGAAATCCTGCAGGCCAAACTGCACGATCTCGAAGTCGCGCAGTTTCGCATGTCCCCTTCCCTGGCCTTTCTGGCCGCTGAATATCGCAACGCCCTGGCCGGCTATCTCGGAGAAGCCCAGGTCAGCCAGCGCGGTACCATCGTCAGCAAGTATTCTTCGAAGATCGTTTCGGCCCGCGACACATTGCAGATTTTGAGCGCTCTGGACGCGCGCCGGCGATTTATTGCCGCAACGGCGGCCCGGCCGTGGCTTGAGTAAATAAAAATGTCCCTGCGAAACCGCAGGGACATTTGACCGACAAAGCTTCTCAGCGCTTTGAAGCGATTATTTAATCCGCGTACTTCACGCTGCAACCGTAAGGCTTGGTCTGCGAAACAGAAATCGGCTTGCCAGCCAACACATCATCCACCGCTTCGCCGACGTAATTGCGGGCGGTCTTGGGGTTGTGAAATGGGTCCGGCTGGTCGTCAATCGCGCCTTCATAGACCAGCGTGCCTTTTTGGTCGATGACATACATGTCCGGAGTGGTCTTCATGTCATAGAGATGGCCAATGGCGCCCGAGCTGTCGTCCAGCCAGGCAGTCACATCCATTTTTTCGTCGGCCATTTCCTTCTGCGCCTGGGCGTCCGTACGATGGCTGGAATTGTGCGGGTTTACAGAATTGACCAGCAGCCAAACAACGCCTTTGGCGGCCAACTGTTTCTGCAAATCCTGCATGGCGCCAGTGGAGTATTGGTTATGGCAATACGGACAGTCCGAATTGTAGGATTCGATGATGACGATCTTGCCCTTATAGTCGCTCAAATGAACGGTGTTGCCGCTGATGTCCATCGCCGTAAAATCCGGCGCGGGTTTGCCCACTTCCGCCGCGAACGCGCTCCCGGCCAGCGCCATAATGGTCAGTGAAACGAATAGCTTTTTCATAATAATTTTCGACAAGTTTGTTTTAAACCGTGCAATAAAGACACTAAATTACAGCACGGAGTTCAAAATCCAGCCCTCAAAATGCCCCTAATAACTAAATCCTATTTTCGTCTGCGTCAATATAATCCACAAATGTCTTAATATCATCGCGATGCGCAATGCCGGATTGCTCCTTTCGCATCTTCAGCCGGCCTGCGGCTTCCGCATCACCGGGTTTTGGCCGCTGATACATATCCTGCCAGTGCGTCTCTTTTTCAGTCGCGGAATTTTTGACGTTCTTGCGCACCCAATCACAGACCTGGCCGTCGGTCGCAGAATTTTTGACCACGTCAATCATTTGGTCGTGCGCGACGCCGGCACATTTGAGCCACATCCCGTCAAACCCTTTACCCAGGTTTTCGATGTAATCAGAATGCAGTTTACCGGCGAGATGCAATCGGATTTTGTCCACGTATCGGGGCAGATGATGCCAGCCATCCATTGTTTCACGCGGACTGCGCGGGTAGATGATTTCGTTCATCGGCAAAGTATTCAAAGTGGCGAAGGCGCTGTCAATGACAGGGACAGGCCATTTACAGAATAGTACCATCCATACCGTTTGGATTTGAAAATTCCGGCAATACAGCCATCTTCAAGTCGTGCAGCAATTTGACTTTGACGTAGCCGTAATCGGCGCGGGCAGCGGGGGATGCGGTGCGTCCCGAACATCAGCCGCAGCCGGCCTGAAAACGGCCGTCATCGAGGGCGGCAAAGAAGTCGGCGGCCTGTGCATCCTCCGCGGTTGCATGCCTACCAAGGCCCTCCTTTACATGGCCGAAGTGGCCCACCTGGTCAAACATGCCGACCTGTTCGGCGTCCGCGCCAAAAACATTTCGCTCAATTTCAAGAAAGCGATGGCGCGGAAGAATCGGCTCATCAAGGAGTTTGCCGATTATCGCGTGGAACAGCTCAATTCCGGCAAGTACAAGTTTATCCGTGCCAATGCAAAATTCCGCGACCCGCATACGCTTGAACTGACACCATTGCCCGGCGCCGGCAAAAAGCCGTCTATTGTCACGGCCAAACACTTTGTTATCGCTACCGGTTCAGTCGTCGCTTCCTCGCCTTTATGCCAATTGCGCGACCTCGATTGCCTGAATAGCGACAGCGCGTTGTCCCTGACCAAACTGCCTAAATCTCTCATTGTCCTGGGGGGAGGACCCACGGCGTGCGAATTCGCGCAGTTTTTTGCCCGATTTGGCGTCCGTGTTACCATGGTCCAGCGCAGCTCCCACATTTTGCATGACTTCGATCCCGAGGCTTCGGCCGTGGTCGAGAGTGTTTTCCGGCGCGAAGGCATTCGGCTCTTTACCGGCACTCGATTGCTTGACGCCAAACGCAAAGGAAAATCGAAAACGATTGTATTTGAGCACAACGGCAAGACAGTTTCCGCTTCCGCTGAAGAAGTTTTATTTGCCCTGGGCAGGGTTCCCAATACGGCTTCGCTCGGTCTCGAAAATGCCGGCGTTCGCACCACGTCCAACGGGACGGTCATGGCAAACGAGCGCATGCAAACGAGCGCGGCGCACATTTATACGGCCGGAGATTGCTGCGGGCATTATGAAATTGTACACGTTGCTATCCATCAGGGCGAAGTAGCCGGATGCAACATTGCCAATCCCAATTCCACCACCTGCACGGATTATCGCCTGATTATTTTAGTCGTGTTTACGGATCCACAATTGGCGTTTGTTGGCCTTACGGAAAAAGCCGCCGCGGCGCAGGGCATTCCGTTTCTGTCCGCAAGCTATCCATTCAACGATCACGGCAAGTCGATTATTATGAATGCGATGGACGGGTTTGTAAAACTTCTGGCTGATCCTAAATCAGGCGAAATCATCGGAGGCCAATGCGCCGGACCGATGGGTGGCGACTTAATCCACGAAATCGTCGCAGCCATGGCAAAGCGCATGACCGTCCACGAACTGGCCGCCATGCCGCATTATCATCCCACGCTGGCGGAAATCTGGACCTATCCGGCTGAGGAACTGGCGGCGCAAATTGCCAAACCTTAGCCTGCACAATCTCCGTTGGCCGGCGCAGACGCCGTTTCACAACGGCTTCAAATTTCCTGTTTTGCCGGAATTCAGTATGAAATGTCTGGCGCGATAAGCAGAGGCTTTTCCGAAATTGTGACCACGGGATTTTGTGACGATAACGTATCATCCAGTTTGAATCTGATAATTCCGTTTCCGTCTGCCCGGTAGGTCTTTGTTCCTCCAACCGCCATGATTTTGACGGTCGCGTGCCTCGCGTGGGATGGCGGAAAGTCGAGAATGACTCCCTTTACCTTTAACGACGGCGTAAATAGCCATTCGATATAATAGAACCAGCCAACGTTTTCAGGAGTAACAACCTTATAAGCCTTGGCGACTGTTTGGCGGGCTTCATCCACACTATCGACGAGGCAGCTGTAATCAAACGTGAGTTCGTTTGGAACCGGAGTAGAGTACACGACGGTGAGCGAACCATTGGATTCATTGGCCGTGACGGCCGGATTTTCGCGGCGGAGCGCCTCGTCATGCGGGAAAGCAGTCAGCAGCCCATTGGTGTCGGGTCGGAAAGTGAGCGGGCCTTTAACAGAACTGTGAATGGTAACGCAAATGTTTTGAGGATGGAGTGCCAGCCGGATTTGGAGCCTGTTTGTGTTCACGCTGTTGAGGAGCAGCCAGAAATCGTCCGCCATCCGATACGGAATGCTCGAACTGTGATCGGATTTATCCTTCTCCGCGAGCGCGGTCGTTCCCGCGGCCACAAGTATCAACGCGGCTGCCACCGCGGCTAATTTAATTTTCTGCAAAAACATCATTTTTAAGACTCCTTTTACCAGGGATGCCGCCGAACCGGCTGCCACTGAATCCTTTGCGATCGCCGCAGCCGTCACCGTTTGCGCCAATGCGGGGGGAGCGGCGTAGATTGAATTGGAGGAAAGCGCCCCGGCAATGATTGCGGTCGTCGATGCCACTCCGCGTTTGAGGAAAAATCTGCGCATCTTTTCGAGAGCACGATTGACGCGTTTTTGCGCCGCGCGCTCGGAGATGCCCATCGCCACGCCCACGTCCGCCAGGTTCAGGTTTTGAAAAAAACGCAACACAATCGCGTCACGGTCATTTGCGCGGATGCCGGCCATCGCGTCCTCCAGCATCGGCGATACTTCAAGCCAGAGCGCGTCCAGTGCGGTTTCTTCGACTGTAGATTGCATGAAGGCCTCCTGTTCGCGGCGAAGGCGCCGCATTTCCGCCCGTTGAAAATTGGCCGCCGTAAGCCGCGCCGTATGATACAGCCACCCCGGCAGCACGGTTTTTGCGTCGAGGCAACCGGCCTTGCGTGCGAGAATGATGAAGACGGCCTGCGTAATATCTTCCGAATGTTGCGGATCGCCCGTCTTCCGAAACGCCACGGAATAGACCAGGCCTATGTGCCGCTTTACCAATTCGGCGAAGGCAGCCTCGGAGTGGTTCAGGGCGAATTGCTCCAGAAGTTGAGCGTCAGGCGCATCGTTCATTCACTCCTTATATGTGCGCCGGTCGAAAAAGGAGACAATAATTTTATTCCGCTTTTTCCACGACGAGCATTTTGACGGACCGCCGGGTCGGCACGAATTCCAGCCCCAACTGTTGCGAAAAAACGTTTCCCCATGCGGTTTTCCAGCCGTCCACCCTCCAGCGCGGACTATAACGGGGATAAATAAGGGTGATATCGTAACGGTTCGTGAGTCCCGTCTCATTAACGATGGGCATCTTAAAAATGCCTTCAAGCGGAAGGAGCCGGATCAGGTCATCTATCGAAGAATTAAAATATGTCTCGCTCAAGATTACGCCGTTTTTGTCCGTCACGGATTTTTGCAGCAAGCCATTGTTATAATACATTCGTTGGTCGACGTTGGTTATCGCGACACCCTGGCTTTGCAGCAAACTTCCAGCCGGATGAAATGCCTCCAGTCCGGAGTCGGAAACTCTCACGGTCAACACGTTGGTGTCGATCGACTCCCATTCGGCGGTAATGCCAAATTCCTTCCTGATCAAGCCCTGCAACGGCCGGCGCGAGCTATCGGGGAGGGTGGAGATGTAATCGTATAAGGGACTCCGGGGGATTTCCGTCCGATAAATCATCCGCCACCATTCCGGAAACACCGGCTCGGTTGCGTAGGCGAGCCGCACAATCGAGTCGAGAGGCAGGCCGACGCCCATGGCCCGCCACGGGTCGTGGTTGGTTGTAACCACGCCGTCGGCATTGATGTACGTATAACCGCTGGCGTCTGCGAGATAGAACATTTGCTTGCCGTATTTTGAAGGCACGATTCGCAGTTCAGACGGTGCTTTCGCGAGCCGCTCGTCTGCCGCCGGTTCGTCAACCGAAGGATCGGGAAAAGGAGGGAGTTCCCACAGTTCCCACGCTTCACCCCAATGACTTCGCCACTCGTTGACGCCAACTATTGCAGTTCCAGCCGCCAGTAGTATCGCTACGCCAACACCAATCACCGATTTCGCTTTAGTCCACGCCATAACTTTCAATGCTCCTTTCTCGAGGGTTAAGGTTGAACCGCTGGCCGACGCGCCTTTGGCAATGGCAGCAGCCGTCACCGACTGCGCCAGTGCCGCCGGGGCAGCCTGGACGGAGTTGCTCGAAATCACACCGGCAATGATTGCCGTCGTCGAATGCACGCTGTGCCTGGCGAAAAAGTTTCTCAATTTTTCAAGCGCGCGGCCCACTCGCTTTTTGGCCGTGTCTTCGGTTGTGCCGATTGCGGCTCCGACTTCGCGCATGCTTTTGCCGTCAAAAAATCGCAGAACAACCGCGTGACGGTCAGATTCGTTCAGGGACCCCATGGCCAAATCGAGCAATGGAGCGATTTGGGCCCACGTCTCTTCTGCTGGTCCATTTACGGTACTTTGCATATGGGCCTCCTGTTCACGATGACTGCGCCGGATTTCGCTTCTCAAAAAAGTCACCGACGCCAGCCGCGCTGTTTGATAGAGCCACCCGGAAAGGACAACCCGCTTGTCGAGGCGGCTTGCCTTTTTTGCGAGGATGGCAAAAACCGCCTGCGTGATTTCCTCCGCAAGGCCGGGATTGCGCGTATGACGCAGGGCCACGGAATGCACTTTGTTGATGTGCCGTGAAACGAGTGCCGCAAACGCCTCTTCAGAATTATCTTCCGCGTATTGCCTTAACAGACTGTTGTCGTCCAAATCCAGCATCTACCTATTAATTGCCGCCGAAGAAGGGAAAGTGACAGAAATATCCGCCGGATCTCTATTTCCTGACCGTAGTCATGTTTTTCAGGTTTTGCCAATCAGGTTCTGGATCGCCGACCGTCCAATCGGACGGCGAATCCACCCATTTAACCGATTGCGCATGGCCGTCCGAAAAACTGAGCTGATATACGCTTCCGTGCCGCGTAGCCGGCAGGTCAGGAACCCCGTTCGCGTCACCCACATCCACGACGAACATTGAGTCGTTGATCGTGCTGGCGTCTTCATCAATGATACAAAACGTCTGAGACGGCTGCCGGATTTGGTTCTCTTTTCGGAACAACACATAAGTCAGCGTGCTGTCCTCGTCAGGCGTCGTAAAGTCAGTGTCGCCGGTCGGATCGCCATTGCTGCGGCCGGCCATCCATGAATTCATTGAGTAGCTGCGCAAGACGGGCCATCCTCCCATGGTCCGGTTGTCCGAGGGGCAATGATAAATTCCCGGCGATTTGATATACTGCCATATGGCGCCCTGTTCGAGCGAATTGACATTGGTGCAGTTGTACGCCGGGTCCGGGCCGTAATCGTAGCCGCCAGGTTCGATGTAGGAGGCCCAGCCGGGACACCACGAATAAGGGTTGACCGGATAATTTCCCCACCCAATTGGCCAGCACGAGACTAACTCTCCTTTGTTATCATCCGTATAAACACTGCAGGCGCCCGACAACTGCTTCAAATTGTTTATACAGTTAACAGCCTCTCCCTTCGCTTTCGCCCTCGATAAAACCGGCAATAAAATCGCCGCCAGAATTGCAATGATTGCAATAACAACGAGCAATTCGAGCACCGTAAATGCTCGTTTATTTCCGTCCGTTTTCAACATCTGTCTATAAATGTCCACTCAACGGGAAAAAAGGACATGATAATGTGATTTTGATTCTTCATTTGGCACCAGATGAGCGTCTACGATACGGCGCTTTCGCCTGGTTTCGTGCCGCTATGTGAGCTGAATGCTGCCAGATACTGTGGCCCCACATGCATTCATTCTGGCCGTCCGTGACTGTAGTGACCGCCCGCAACGGCTCGCCGTGTCCGTCCCAAAATGCGAAATTGCAACGGTGCGTGTGCCAATACCCAATCCAGTTGTTGGTCCGATCCAAAAACCGCGCGCTGATTCCCGGTCCGGACCAGCAGGTTTCCCCGAACAGTATCATCTGCGCCGGCTTTGAAATTGACGTTATCGGGCACGAATGAACACCAGTCGAACCATAGTCGCCCCAAAATGTGTCTTCGGCGATGCCGTAACTGGATATGACCGTGTCATCCACGTCTTCGGCTCCGGCGTTCCAATCGGGCGGTCTGGTCGGGCAAGCCCACAAATCGCCGGGGTCGTTGGTGTTGCCGGCAGTGTACGGAAGTATGGCGTAACTCCAGGTCCATGCTTTTCCTTGATTAGGCTTTGGCGGCGCGGGCCAGACGCTTCCCGATTCGCTGCCCATCCGTTCCCCGCACATGTTCCCATCGTTATCGTCGGCGTAAAGCATGGCGGCGATCGTTATTTCATTCTCATGGTTCAGACACGTTATTTGCCGTCCCCGTTCCTTTGCCTGCCCTAAAACCGGCAGCAAAATCGCGGCGAGAACGGCAATAACAGCAATCACCACCAGCATTTCCATCACCGTGAATGCGTGATTGCGAATCGGTGGATTCATAGCGTTGCTGTCGGACAAACCATTCTTCTGCTTTTTCCATTCATATCACTCCTCGAACTGGTCGGCAAGTGCCAACCGGTACGCCCTATGCCCCCGGGCGGACCTTGACACAATTCCCGGCAAGGGACAGCGTGCTGCGCTGTCCGCGCAGCGTCTGGCGGCGCAACGAACGTAGTGGGACGTTGTACCTTGCGCTTTACGCGCGGTGACGGCCCAGCGCGCCGTCCCTGCCGTCAACGGTATCAAGGAAAGCACACCCAGCGGCTTTTTACTCTGCACTCGCACTTGTCACTCTTTGAAAACCTGCGATATGTTTTGCCATGACACAAGGACGTTGGTTTTGGCTGTTCTTTCTGCTGGGCACCGCCATGCCCTGCTTCTCCCAAATGATTGACGTGCCGGACAATCTCGCCCGGCTCATCGCTCAGGAGGACACAGACGGCGACAAAAAAATTACCGTCCACGACCATCTGACACCCTTTGAAATCCGCGGAACAAACGGCGAGGGCATCGAGCAAATTCAAGGCGTCTATCCGCTGTCCGTGCTGTTGCAGGAACTGAAACGGGCCAGTGATACGAGCCGTTTCCAAATTTCCCCTGACGACATCGATTTCAACGAACCGGTCACGGCCCGCACACTCCGGCTTATCAAATATGATTATTGGAATGCTCTCACCCGCCGGATTGATGCCCGAAACCTGGACCAGGTCGTGCATGACCCGAAAGTTGCCTCCGGGGACGATTATCTTTACGTCCCGGCTTCCGACGCGAATGCCATTGCTTATTTTGAGACGGTCGGAAAAGCTGAGGCGGCGTCAAACCGTTCGCCAGCGCTGAAAATCGTGATATTGCCGTCGCCGCCGCGATATTTCACGGGTGAATTTGTCCGCAGCCTGGACGGCGCTCACGGCCTGCTCTCGCTCTCACTGATGACAAACGCGGACGGAACCATCGTCGGCGAACCTTACGTCGTGCCCGGGGGCCGTTTCAACGAGCTCTATTATTGGGACAGTTACTTCATCATTTTGGGGTTGTTACAGGACGGACGCAAGGATCTCGCGCGAGGAATCGCTGATAACCTTCTGTACGAAATGGAACACTACGGAAAAATTCCGAACGGCAATCGCACGTATTATTTGACCCGGTCACAGCCGCCGTTTTTGACTTCCATTATCCGCGCCGTCTATGAATCCGGCGCGGCGGACAAAAATTGGCTCACCGCTGCCCTCAACATTGCGATGGCTGAATATCAAAACGTTTGGATGTCACCGGAGAGGCTCGTGCACATTGGCAGCTTTCAATTGAATCGTTTTTACGATTCAGGGCGCGGCCCTTGCCCGGAAGTCGAGCCGGGGCATTATGACCAGCGAATCCAACCCTGGCTTGTTCAGGCAAATTCATACGCTGCCCTGTCGCTGACACCGTATCGTTTTCTCAACCAATATTTGTATTGCGGGGACTTCTCAAATTTAACCGCGCACGGAATGACCCCGGACGAATTCTTTGACGATGACCGCGCCATGCGTGAATCGGGCCACGACACGACACACCGATTTGACGATCGCGCGTACGATTTCGTTTCGGTAGATCTGAACTCGCTCCTTTACAAATACGAAACCGATTTCGCACAGGTTTTGGATGACGAATTCAATGGAACATTGCCCGGCGTAAAGGGAGCCATGGGTGGGGCGGCTTATTGGCATCGCCAGGCGCGCCTTCGCCGGCAAGCCATGATGCGTTTCATGTGGGACGAAAAGCGCGGATTTTTCTTCGATTACGATTTCACCCGCCAAAAGCGTTCCACATACATCGCGGCGACAGGCCTTTTTCCGCTGTGGGCAAAACTGCTGGATGCCGCTAATCCCGCCGATCGCGAGCGCGCGAGGCGCATCGTTGCCTGGGCGCATACCAAACTCGAGCAACGCGCGGGCTTAGCCTCAAGCGCTCGAGAATCGGTCGCCGCCGCCCGCGCCCACGACGCTCGCCAGTGGGATTATCCCTATGGCTGGCCGCCCGAACAGATGCTGGCATGGAAGGGATACGCTAATTACGGCTTCAATTCCGATGCCGCCCGCCTCGCTTATCGCTGGCTTTATACCATCGCCAAAAACGCGCACGATTATAATGGAGTCATTCCGGAAAAATTTAACGTCGTGACCGGCTCGCACGAAGTCTTTGTAGAATACGGAAATGTCGGAACCAAATTTGATTATATCACACGGGAGGGATTTGGCTGGACCGACGCCTCATTCGTGACCGGAATGAATTTTCTGTCGCCGGGGCAGGGCGCGGACCTTGACCACCTCAAACCACCTGATTAAGCGGGAAATTATCTGCTACGGCTAAGTTGAGCGTGCCTGCGTTCGAGGTCGGATAATTGATGGGCAGCAGCTGACCGCTCACCCGAGTATTTCAGGATTTCTATGCCAAATAATCCATTTTTTTCGAGTGGCTCATGGCCGATTACAACTTCGGTCTGGTAATTTTGCTTGATCCATTGCACCACATCCTGGCCGTAGCCCGGCGATCCAAAGCAGGTTGGATCAAGTGGCCCGTAGTGCCGGTCAATAATCAGTACATAATCTGGCGGGCTGCTTTCGAACGCCGCCGTCATCCTGGCTGTGCCAAAAATCGCCATAACGTTTTGGTCCCAAAACACACAAGGAGTGGGATTGATTCGATGAGAGAGATAGTTGACAACCACTCCCTGAGGTACGGCGGCAATAGTCGCGTTTTCGGGAACATTACTTTCGATCCATGTCAGGGCCGTGTTAAAATCTTTTGCGTGTTCAACCGTTTCGGAGGCAAATATTTCGTCGGTTCCCGAACCCACAGCGATGTGCTGCGTGGCGTATCCTCTTCCAGACAAGCCGAACAATGACGCAAACCCGATGATTAGAACGAGCCACACCGCGCCCCGGAAAAGAAAGGCCGGAACCTGCCACTTTTTTTCGAGCAGCCTGGGAAGCAACCAGAAGAGGCAGTAAACTCCAGTCACAAAGGCCGGCATGGCCAGCACGAAACCGTAATGCCAAATCCGGGGAAAAAAACCCAACTTGGACAGTAAGATCAGCCCAAAAACGGTCCACAGGAATGGAAACATAAATTTGCCCTGTTCGGCCAATGTGTGACGGTTCCAGTAAATAAGAGCGCAGGAAACCAGGGCAACCAGCGGAAGTGAATAGCCGCAGTCCACCCAATCAGCGGCATAAGCAACTGTTAGAAGCGGTGCGGTGAGCATGAGCACAATGGCCCATGGCGCGCGATAAAAATGCGAAATCCAACGTGAGGCAGCCACGCTGGCAAGGAAAACGCCAATGGCCAGCAATATCCAAAGGCACCCCAGCATGGACAAAAAGGAAAACGAGATAGCCTCTCCACTCAGACACCAATGCCAGGCGTAGATCAATGCTAGAAGAACCGGCGCAAAGGCCGGCGCCGCCCGACGCTGGATGCGCCTCCAATCCAGCGATTCAGACTTTACCAGGCGAAAGGCCACCGCATAAAAGGCCGTAATTGCGGCGACAAGAGCGAATTGGAAAAGCATGTTTCTCAAGTGGAAATAAGGCCGGTCCAATCCGGTGCACCATTGGTAGAACGGACTTCTAATGACAGCTGGGGTGAATATCGGGACCCAGCCAAAGACAACAGAACACAGGCTATCGTGCCAGTTCTCGACTCGAAGAAAATAGAAAAAGAAAAACAGCGGCGGGAATATCCCGGCGAAGACAAACCCCGCCAGAGATTTGACGGCCATTCCGATTTTTTGGCGTTCGCGACTAAAAAAACAGATCGACAAAATGACGCACGCCATTAAGGCAATAAAAATGTCCGGCTTGGTCAGAAACACGATGCCGCTGTAAAAGCCGGCTAACGCCGCAATGTACGGGCGCCCCTTGAGTACCCAGTCTGAAATGAGGGCCACTGCCAGTATTGCAAAGAACAGCCCATGTACCGCTTCGGTTGAGTACGGAGACACATAGTTGAACCCGTTGTAAAAGTAGCAGCCGAATACGAAAGCTACAGTGGTCCCGACGCAAACCGTAGTTGCGGTCCACGTGTCAGCTGCCTTCTCAAAATATGTGAAAAGGACCAGGAGCATGACCGCAACGGCAACCAGATTCGACAGCGCAAGCGTAAGATATGACAGCCCGAAAATTTTAAACAGCAGGGCGTTGAAATAGTGCGAGAATGGGCCGCCGGCGAAAACAAAAACATCCCGATACAAAACCGCTCCATGCATAAGGCGCCACGGGATATAGCAATTGCCCAGATCACCATTCAGTTCGCTCCATTTGCGCCAGGTCCACGCCGTTTCCGCGATGAACACGAGCGCAACAACAGCCAGCCCAATCCAATACCTTTGCCGCGACGAAAAAATCCGATGCCTGGACGCTTTCCAGTCGTCCCGGGTGCCCATAATCGGGTCATTCCGGTCGTTCGCGTCAATGGAACAGGGCTGGCATACCCCCGGATTTTTCGTATCAGGGCTTGCCATTTGAGAATTGAGACAATTGTCCGGCGGACACGGCATATGACATTAAGGACAACAAGAATCCTTGGGTTGTAAGCACCCATTATGCCACTAACCTCCGTATTGACTTGCTGTTATAGCGCGTAGGGACAAGCCGCGACTGATCAAATCAAAACAGGGCGATGAATCCTCGATTCCGCACTCCCGGACCATGCGGCGATTCGAATGTGATATGGAACGAGACAGGTATCTTGCTATCTAGAGGCCTTCTTTTCCAAAAAAACAGGACAGGCTCGAAAGCCTGTCCTGTTACTTATCAAATTCAACCTTCAGCTTTACCTTTCGGATCGCTGATGTGTGAGCCCGGCAGGAATGCTCATACCGTGTAACTGCCGCTGGCCGTGGTGCCGCCTTTGCCGGTCCAGTTCGTATGGAAAAACTGGCCGCGTGGCTTGTCAATCAACTCGTAGGTGTGTGCGCCGAAGTAATCCCGTTGCGCCTGCAACAGATTGGCCGGCAGAACGGCGCTGCGATATTGATCGTAAAACGCCAGGGCGGTGCTAAACGCCGGGGCCGGAATTCCTTTTTTGGCCGCCGCTCCCACGACATTCCGCCAGCCCTTTTGGCATCGCTTGATCTCGCCACGGAAATAATCGTCGAGCAGCAGGTTCATCAGTTTGGAATTGTTATCATACGCGGCCTTGATCTTGCCCAGAAATCGCGAACGGATGATGCAACCTCCGCGCCACATTAGCGCGACGCCACCCATGTTGAGGTTCCACTTGTATTCGGCCGCGGCCGCCCGCATCAGCATATATCCCTGGGCATAGCTGATGATTTTGGACGCGTAAAGCGCGTCACGGATATCTGCGATAAATTGCTTTTTCTTCGCATCATTTTTGGCTACGGACAACAGCGGTCTTGGGCCTTTCAATTTCCTTGCCGCTTTCACGCGCTCGTCCTTCAGAGCGGAAACGCAGCGCGAATAGACCGCCTCGGCAATGAGCGTAATGGGCATGCCCAGGTCTGCGCTGTTTTGGACGGTCCATTTGCCCGTGCCTTTTTGTCCGGCTGTATCAAGAATCTTGTCAACCAGAGGAGTGCCGTCCGTGTCTTTATAGGCCAAAATGTCGCGGGTGATTTCGATTAAATAGGAATCCAGTTCGCCTTTGTTCCATTCGGCGAATACCTCGTGCATTTCCTGCGCGCCCATGCCCAGTCCGCTTTTCAGGATATTGTAGGCCTCGCAAATCAATTGCATGTCGCCATATTCGATGCCGTTGTGCACCATTTTTACGTAATGGCCGGCCCCATTTTCTCCTACCCAATCGCAACAGGGCGTGCCGTCTTCCACCTTTGCGGCGATACCTTGAAAAATGTCCTTTACGTGCGGCCACGCTGCGGGCGAGCCGCCGGGCATAATCGATGGGCCGTGCCGCGCGCCCTCTTCGCCACCTGACACCCCCGTGCCAATATAAAGAAGTCCCTTGCTCTCCACGTATTTTGTCCGCCGATTGGTGTCTTCAAACAGCGAATTGCCGCCGTCAATAATGATGTCGCCTGCTTCGAGATGGGGCAGCAGGTGCTCGATAAATTCGTCCACCGGTTTGCCGGCTTTGACCATGAGCATCACGCGGCGCGGCTTCTTCAGCTTCGCCACCATTTCCTCCAGGGAATGAGCACCAACCACCTTAGTGCCTTTGGCTTCGTTGGCCAGAAACTCATCCACCTTGCTGACGGTGCGATTGAAAGCCACAACGGTGAAGCCGTGGTCGTTCATGTTGAGGATCAAATTCTGGCCCATGACGGCCAGTCCAATAAGAGCGATATCAGCTTCCATGCCTCTTACTATATGCAAGAAGTGATTGGCGCGAAAGTCCGGTTTTTGCGGTCTTGAAAACCGCATGGCAGACGGCAGAAATTAAAAGCGTCAGCACAATTTGGCTATCGCTGAAGCTCCCTGAACCAGGCGAAACGCCGTTGCAGGCCGTGTGGCCCGCGGCGTTCTCGCGAGGGCAGTGACAAGCCGCCGGATCTACGGATCGGATGCGATTTGTGAATCGCTGGGGACTTCCCCAGCGATCCTGCGATCCAATTAATTCACGAATCCGTTTATCCGCGCTTGGCGCGAAAAGGCAGTCGGGGCGGGCGGGCGCTGCCGGACCACCGCGTTTTGTAGCGGTGTTTTTGGCACAACTGGATGGCGTAAATATAGGAGATTCCTAATTTGGCGGCCACCTCGCGAAGTGTGAGTCCGGGCGTCAAAGTTTTGAACGTGGCTTTCCAATAATCGGCCCGCTCGTGCTTCCCTTTCTTGCGTTTGAAACGGTAGCCGGCGCTTCTGCCATAATAGTAAGCCTGCTGTTCTGATAGTTTGAGTTTTTGCGCGGCCTCCGTGATCGTCAAACCCGACGGCAATTTTTTCGCCAATTCAACCAGCCGCGCTTTGTGTTGCGTATTGCTGCGGACTTTGGGAATACCGTAGCGCATTCGCAATTCAAATACGGCAGCCCTCGTCACTCCAAACATACGTCCGATATCCGCGTCGGACCTGGTGAGGTTCCGGCGGATGATTTTTAATCGTTCTTCTGTTCGCGCCCAGGCTGATGGGCGCCCGTCGTGTCGGTTATCTTTATTCGGCATTTCTAATTCACTCCTAAACCGCTTCCGATATGCGCTGAATGTTTAGCGCCTTTCCAGTGTTCTCGTCAATCTCAATTAATGCACCCTGCAGGCGAACATTTCCTTTGGCAACCTCAAATCGCTGAGGCATCGCCGTAAGGAACCTCCGCACAACGGGTTCCGTCTCGCGGCCCAGCACGCTGTCGTGTGGACCGGTAAACCCGGCGTCGGTCAAATAAGCCGTGCCGCCGGGAAAAATCTGCTCGTCCGCGGTCTGAACGTGCGTGTGTGTGCCCACCACCGCGCTCACCTGGCCGTCGAGCATCCGGCCCAGGGCGATTTTTTCCGAAGTCGCCTCGGCGTGAAAATCCACAAAAATGACTTTCGTCTTTTGGCGCAATTGGCTTACTTCGGCCAGCGCCAGCACAAATGGATTCTCGAGGGCCGGCATGGTGAATGCCCGGCCCTGCAGGTTTAAAACCCCGATCTGCGCCGCTTTTGATCGCGGTTGTTTTATTTCAAAAACGCCGCTGCCGTGCCCGGGCACCTCGGCCGGATAGTTCATGGGCCGCAAAAACCGCGCTTCACCGGCCAGCAGTTCCATTACTTCTTTTTGGTCCCACAAATGGTCGCCACTGGTAATGACGTCCACGCCCGCTGAAAAAATTTCCTCGGCGGTCCGGGGCGTGATGCCCGATCCCCCGGCGGAATTCTCGCCGTTGGCCACGACAAAGTCCACCGCGTGCCTGCTCAACAACGCAGGCAACAGGGCTTTGACCGCGCCGCGTCCGGGCTGGCCCACAATATCGCCAATGAAAAGTATCCTCACCCCGAAAACCTAACCCTGAATTCGCCAAAACTCACGAAATCTTTTCCGCTGGAATGAACTTTCCTCTTTGAACTTGCCGCCCGCAATCGTATAACAATCCCATGCCTACGTTATTAACCAATGGCGGCTGGGTGATATGGCTGATTATCATCGCCGCAGCCGTGGCTTTCGTCACCTTCATCGAACGGGTGTTGTACTGCCATCGCGCCCAAATCAATTCGACGGAATTCCTTAACGGTGTCCGTAACGTCCTCAAACGTGACAATGTCGTCGAGGCCATTTCGATTTGCGACGCCACGCCCGGACCGGTGGCGCGCCTCGTCAAGACGGCCATCCTCAACCGCGACAAGAGCCGCGAACGCGTGCGCGAGGCCGTTGAAGAAGCCGGCATGACGGAAGTGCCGCTCCTGGAGGAACGATTGAATTTGATCGCAACCATCGCCCAAATCGCGCCGCTGCTGGGTTTGTTGGGCACGGTCATCGGGTTTATGGAAATTTTCCAGCAATTGCGTATCAGCGGCATCTATCCCCATGTCGAGGAGCTCGCCAAAGGCATCTGGCAGGCGCTTATTTGCGCCGCCGCCGGAATCGGCGTCGCCATTCCTGTCCACGCCGGTTACAATTACCTGGTCAGCCGCATTAATAAAATTGTCCTGGACATGGAACGAGCCGCCGGCGAGATCGTCAATATCGTCACGGAAAACGGCGGCGAAAAGTCACCATGAAATTTCCGCGCAACGCGAAATTGCTGCGCAGCCCCTTCGACGTGGCGCCCTTTGCCGCGGTATTTTTCCTGATCGTGATTTTCCTGCTGCTGATGGCGTTGTTGCCTGCCCCCGGACTGTCCCTGGCGCTCCCTCAATTTGACGTCAGCAGCGTTGCCAACGACCTGCCCGGCACGGACAAGCCGACCGTGTCCGTGGCGATTGATTCGGCAGGCCGCTTGTTTTATTCAAATCAATTTGTCACTGAGAATCAATTGAAAGCCGATTTACGGATTGCTGTGGCCTCCTCAAAAACCCCTCTGACTCTGGTGATTCAGGCGGACCAGTTGGTGACTTACGGCGAACTGGTGCGCATTGCCTTGCTGGCGCGCGATGCGGGAATCAGCGATGCCCTCCTGGCGATGCAGCCACGGATTGTCGCCGCGCCCAATCAACCATGAGTGCGGATTCTCCGGGACCCATGCCAGCCAGAAGATGGAGCTGGTCGCGATGGACGGCAGCCGTCGCTATCGTCTTCGTGCTCCACGTTATTCTGATATTTACTTTTGGAGCGCGCAAAAACATCCAGCCGGCGCCCGCCCGGCACGCTCCATCTCTCGCGCTGGTCGCCGAATCGCCGGGAGACTGGCTTGCCCTCAATAACGCCACTCTTTTTGCCCTGCCGGGAAATAGCGGCTTTGCGGCGTCCATGTGGATGGAATTGCCGCCGTTGACCATTCACCAACAGAATTGGACCGACGAGCCGCACTGGCTCAACCCAAGTAATTCACTTCAAATGGCCGAACTGTTTGGACCCTTTAACCGCTTTGTCCAAACCAATCATTTTGGCGGGATTCATTTTGATTTTAATTTGCCGCCCGAAGTCGCCGCGCCCGCCACTGCAACGCAGCCGCCGATCCTTCAATCTTCCACGTTGCAAATTCAAGGAGAAATTGCCAAACGCCATTTGCTCACTCCCATTCGTCTTCCCTCATGGCCCGACTCCGACGTGGACGCCCCCAGCATCGTGCAAGTTCTCGTGGATCCCGCCGGCAATGTCGTTTCCGCGGTATTATTGCCGCAGGAAATCATGTCGCAGGTCAATTCCTGGGAACCTCCGTTGTGGCACAATAAGAAAGCAGACCCATGGGCCGTGGAAGAGGCGCGCACCCTTCGATTCTCGCCGTTGCCATCCGGCGCAACCCCCGGATCCAACACCCTTTCCCGTGTGGCCGTTGGCCAATTGGTCTTTAATTGGTACACCGTCCCCGCCACAACCACCAATGTCTCTAATTGAATTTCACACGATTATGGACGAGGGCAACCCGCTTCAACGGCAAGAATGAGTGCGTCCATGCTCATTGTCATTTACGTGGCGGGCCTGCTCGGCGCTTTGTGCGGGCTGGCGATCTATTCTGAAATGCGACGACGCCGTTTTGGCCCCGGCCGTTCACAGGACCGGATTTTCCGCTGCACCAACTGCGGCAGTGTCTATACCGATGACCCGGACGTCGACCGTTCCCGGTGTTCCCAATGCGGAAAATTAAACGAGCCGATTGAATTCTAATCTAAATCATCCTCATCCTCAAACCCCGCTCGTCCTCCCCTCTCGTCTCACGCTCTCACGTTCTCATCGTCTCATTTCAACTGCCCGTCTTCAACTCCACGACATCATGCGGCGCCGCTTCGCGTATGCCTGCGGGGCTCACGCGGATGTAGCGTGCTTTTTTCCGAAGTTCACCCAGGTTTTTGGCGCCTAAATAGCCCATGCCGCTTTGGATGCCGCCGATCAATTGCGTGAGCACCCGGTCCACCGACCCGCAGGATTCCTTGAGCGCTTCCACGCCTTCGGGAGCGATTTTTTGGGCGGGATTCTTTTCATGGCCGTAGCGTGCCGCGCTCCCGGCTCTCATCGCGGCCAAACTGCCCATACCACGATATTGTTTGTAAAATTTTCCGCTGATTTCCACCACGTCGCCCGGCGCTTCGTTGCAGCCCGCGAAGACGCCGCCACAAATCACCGCCTGCGATAGCGTCAACGCCTTGACGATATCTCCCGATTTGGTAATGCCGCCGTCAGCCAAAATGGAAACCCGTTTCTTCTGCGCCGCGCGCGAACACGTATAGAGCGCGGTCATCTGGGGAATGCCCACGCCGGCCACGATGCGTGTGGTGCAAATGGAGCCGGGTCCCTGGCCCACTTTGATCGTATCCGCGCCGCAATCAGCCAGAAAATCCACGCCCGCCGCGCTCGTCACGTTGCCGGCGATGATTGGCAATTTGGGAAAAGCATCGCGCAGGACCCTGACGGTGTCCCCAACGCCTTTCGTATGGCCGTGTGCGGTGGAAACGGCCACCACATCCACACCGCGTTCCACCAGCGCGCCCACGTGGCTTAAAATCCGGTTCCGGTCCAGTTCGCCGAAGGCGTTTCGCGTGGCGCTCACGGCGGCGCCGCAAATCAAACGGAACCGCGAATCGCGCGCGGGCTTGAATTGCGCGCGGCGTTCCTGCGTGATGTGCTCGACGTCATTGAGCG
Source organism: uncultured Verrucomicrobiae bacterium (assembly GCA_963845665.1). Lineage (GTDB taxonomy): Bacteria > Verrucomicrobiota > Verrucomicrobiia > Limisphaerales > UBA11358 > UBA11358. The sequence continues at coordinate 1,675,235 of CAWJTA010000002.1, read as the reverse complement.
TGATCAGTCCGCGCAATTTGTCCGCGTCGTCCACCACCAGCAATTTGTGGATGCCCAAATGTTCGGTGAAAAATTTGTCGGCCCGCGCGATGGGATCTTTGCCGAGTTCTTTGTGGTTGATGGTCTGCACCTGCGCCCGGGGTTGGAGGGCTTCGGCCACTTTCCGCTGGGCGTACCGGGGCTTGACCACGTGTCCGGGCAACAGCCCGACCAATTTCCCCTGCTTATCCACCACCGGAAATGTGCTGAACCCGAATTTCTTTTGCTCAATCATCTGGATGACATCGCCGATGAATTGGTCCGGCGACACCTTGATGGGATCCTGGATCAGCCCGTGCACGTGGTTTTTCACGCGGCCCACCTCCGAAAGCTGGTCGCATTCGGCCAAATTGTAATGGATCAAGCCCAGTCCGCCGTTCAGCGCCATCGCGATAGCCATGCGCGATTCGGTCACCGTATCCATGTCCGATGAAATCACCGGAATATTCAAACGCAAATGCGCCCCCAGTTGCGTTTCCAATTGGGTATCGCGTGGAAGCACCTCCGAATAAAGCGTCGCCAGGGTAATATCGTCAAACGTCAGTCCAATCGTAGGGTTGGCGGGAAAAAAATCGTCCGCGGCCAAATAAAATGGACTATCAAAGTCAAAATTGCGCTTCTCTGCCATGTGGGAAAATGGAGGAGAGCCACCCCATTTGGCAAGGGAAAAATAAGGGACCAGTGTGCTCGATCCTGGCTTGGTAGGGACGGCGCGCTGCCCCTGCCTAAAACCGCCCGGGAATTTGACGGACGGTGTAACCGGCCTTATTTTGCGCTACGAGGCCGCTCGGCAACCTAAGGTAGCCGAAAAAGGCCAAGGGGGGAGCGAATCGCTCATGTCTGTTTTGGAAGAACCATCTTCAATTGGGTCCCGTCCCGCCCCGAGCAAACTCGAATATGATTTTTGCCGGCTGCTCAGCCGCGCCTCTTTTGAGCTCGGCATCGCGCTGGGGTTGCCCCTGCTGATCCTGTTGATTTCCGTCAGTTCCCTGGTCTTTTTCACGCATCGGGTGAACCATTCCGATCAGGTCCTCGCCCGGATAAACCACGCGGTGGCTCTCGTGGAGACGATGGAGTCGAACCTTCGCGCATATAGCCTGACGAAGCAAGGGAACTATCTCACCAATTATCTCGAAGCCAGGGCCGAAGTGGACCCTACCCTGGCAGGGATGGTAAAGCTGGTATCTGACAATCCGGGCCAGGAAGCACTGTTATCGCAATTTCGCTCGCAGGCGGATGACTGGATGAAATACGTTGACGAATCACTCAATCGTGTGGCCGCCGAAAAGAGGGGCGGCGTGAATTTGCCCGGCGAAATGCAAACCTCCCAAAACCTGATCGATGCCGCCGAGGACAGCGCGGAAAAACTGATGGACAACGAAAGGGACCTGCGGGAGGAGCGCTACGGCTGGTTTGGAAAATCCCTGGCGCTTACCGCCATCATCTTTCTTCTGCTGGCTTGTACGGTGATCCCAGTTGTTTTGTATCGGCACCGCATGGCCCTAAAGCGGGTCAACCTCATGTACAACGCCAGCCTGCAACAGCTCGCCCAGGAGGAATGGCGCTCGCGCAACGCCCTGGCCCTGGGGGCAGCCGGTTCATTGGCCTGTGATCTGCGCACAGGCCTGGTAACCGGGGACATCATGCTTTCAAGAACGCTCGGAATTTCTCTGGAAGATTGTGAAAAAGGCTTCCCGGTCGCGCTGCTCATGAGCGCCATAAACAAACAGGACCAGGCCAGGTTACACGCCGATGTTTTCAGAGCTGTCCGGCATAATAAAACACTGAACGGCGAATATCGCGTCACGGACGTTTCCGGACGCGAACACTGGTTCCAGGGGCGCGGACGCATTGAGTGGGACAGCCGGGGCAAAGCCGTAAAGATGTTTGGCTTCCTCATTGATATCACGGACCGCAAGCAGGCCGAGATCGCCCTGGTACAATCCACTGAACGCTTCCGCCTGTTCACCGCCGTCGTGGAGATGAACATCTGGACCGCAAATCCGCGCGGCGAATTGGACTACGCCAATGAACAGTCCGTTACCTTTTTCGGAAACACGGATCTCCTGGGACACTCCTGGTTCCAATACGTCCATCCGGACGACAAATCCCGGGTGCAGCACTGCTGGATGGAATCGGTAAAAACCGGCAAGCCTTATGAGATCGAAATGCGCCTGCGTTCCAATACGGGTGAATACCGCTGGTTTCTCACCCGCGCGCGATGCATCAGGGACGCGCACGGCAAAATCACAAGATGGTTCGGCGCCACCGCGGACATCGACGCGCTGAAGAAAGCGCAACAGAGCGCCATGGATGCCAACCGCGCCAAGGACGTTTTTCTGGCCGCCCTCTCGCACGAACTTCGCAACCCGTTAAACCCCGCCCTGCTCGTCGCCAGCGCCGAAGCTGAAAATCCCGAATTATCCGAACCTGTCCGTTCGAATTTCAGCATGATCCTGAACAACATCGAGTTGGAGGCGCGATTGATTGACGACCTTTTGGACGTCACCCGCATCAACTCGGGGAAATTAAGCCTGCGCAGGCAATTGGTCGACATCCACAGGATTTTTATGGATGCGCTGGCCAGCGTGCAGCCGGATCAGATCGGCAAAAACATTACGCTCATCGTGGATTGGAGCGCGCAGAAAAACGAGGTAAACGGCGACCCCCTGCGCCTGAGGCAAATCTTTTGGAACATCCTCAGGAACGCCGTAAAATTCACGCCGCAGGATGGCAGTGTGCGCGTCAATGCGTCCAATGCCGATTCGCATGTGATCATAAAAGTGACCGATACGGGCATCGGCATTAAGCCCGAGGAAATGTCCCGGCTCTTCAACCCGTTTGTTCAGGGAGACCATGCGGGAAAAAGCGGTTCGCAAGTCTACGGAGGTCTGGGACTTGGCCTGGCCATTGCGAAAAACCTGGCGGACATGCACGCTGGCGCGATCAACGCCGAAAGTGAGGGGACTAACAAAGGCTCCACGTTCACTATCGAACTTCCTTTGGCGGCGTAAGCGGGGACAGGGCGTTGCCAGATCGTTCTCATCCTCTTCCTCGAATTGGTCTCTATGGAAACGATTGTGAAAACCGTTCAAGTTTCCGCTCGCTCATCCAGCACCGGGGCGAAGCCCGCTCGTTGCGCACCGGCACCGCCAAAATCTTCAAAATCCCCAATGAAATCGCGTATTTTGTCTTAAAACCAAATCTCGTTGCGCGTTGCGTTCCCTGCTATGAGAGCGGGTGTCAAGCCCTTGGGTGCTGTTATTTTGGTTTTAGTTCATAGTCTTTCCTCCAGAGCACAGAGCAGATTTGTTTGAAGCAATTCCTAAGCGGCGCGTCATGGCGGAGGTCAAGGCAGTCAAGGTGGAGCGCAGCAGGGCACGGGGGCACGTGGCGAGCAATACCTTGACGGCCTTGACTGGAGCCATATCTTGGCCGCCGCTCAATTGCTTCAAACAGAAGTTCATAAATCATCTCAAGTCGATAAGCGCTTTTTGGCGAAAACGTTTTCCCAGCCGGTGAGAGTCGAGCTTAAGCTCGACGCACATCCTGCTATCCGGGTCGCGGCCCTGAGGCCGGCCCAATATAATGTTTTTCGTGTTATCAGGCTGGAAAACGAGCGCGCCCAATCTATGGATCGGTTGAACGTGAGTTCCACCAAGGGAACGGCGGGTCGCGCGCCGCTTTCCAAAAATCGCTTCATTGCTTGAGGGGCCAGGATGTCCTTTAAGCCATCTTCCAACCCAGGCTTTCGGGCGTCACTTTGCCCAATTTCCATTTCCAGATGTCAATGAGCAACTGCCGTGCAAAGGCCACTATCGCTTGTTTGCGCCGTCGCGCGTGTGCTTTGTCATTGAGCAATACACTGGCCCACTTCTTGACCAGCCAGTAATCAGGTTGTCGAAGGACCATCCGCCAAGCACATTCGACCAGGCAACGACTCACCCGCCGGTTCCCCGCCTTGGTAATGCTCAAATCGATACTGCGCTCACCACTGCCGCTAACACCGCCTGTCAGCCCGCTGTAACTGCCCAGCTCTCGCCGATTCTTAAATCGGGTCCAGTCCCGGATTTCCCGTTCCAATACTTCGTGTGTCAAGCCTCCCATCCCTTTGGGTAAGGATGCTGGCGCCTCACCGACTAATCGCTGGGCCAGGGCGTTGACCTCCTTTTCTACGTATTGGATAATCCGCTGAAAAATCTCCAGTTGCTCTGCGATCCAGCCAGGCACTTTCTCTTGGAGCTTTTCCCAGCAGCGGACTTTCCACCAATTGTTGCTATAGCGGTAACCCTGGCTCAATAGCAGCATTCGACCTTGGGCTGCAAAACTCAAGCGCTTGCGACGCAGTTGGTCGCGTTGCCGGCTCAAGGCACGCTTCTGCTCTTGTTCTGGGGTGGGAACGGTCACCACTGAAAAGGCCTTCTTGTTTCCGGCCACATATCGATCCAGCCGGACCAGTAATTCGGTGGCATCGGTCTTGTCGGTGTTGACCCCTTTGCCTCGGCTGTCCAGCCGTGTCGGACACACCACGTAATTGGTTATTCCGAGCTTTTCCAACTCCCGGTGCAACCAGTAGCCGGTGGGCCCTGCCTCGTAGCAACTGAAGATTCGGTACTTTCTGGCTTGGTCTTTGGCCCATTCCAGAAATTTGGCCACGCTAAATTTCTGTGGCGGCTGGGGCTGAAGGCCCTCTATCTGACGTCCCACCACGATGCTCGTGGCGTGAGAATCCAGCCCCAGTTTACAAATGGGCTTGAACTGGGGATTGTTTTGCAGTGTATATTGGTCTTGCTTGTTAGTATTCATAGACTGGCAGTTGTAGCACCTTTCGGAGCTCAACTGCCAGTTCTCATGTTATCTATGTAAAAGAAATGTGATCCTCCCAGTTAAGCCCTTGGTGGTTTGAGCTATCATCTTGGGTGAAGGGCGGGGAGTGTTACCAGCACTCCCCGCGTAAACATAATCAACGGGGTCTGACGACCCCATCAACCATGAAGTATTACGTTATGAAGTATTACACCTCCACCACCGAATTCAACTGCGGAATCGATCTCCATTCCCGGCAAATGTATGTCTGTCTCATGGATCGTTCCGGAAAAATCCTGGTCCACACCAATATCCGAAACAATGACTTCAACTTTTTCCTGCAGTTGGTCGCCCCTTATCGCCACGACCTAACCGTCTGTGCCGAATGCATGTTCGGATGGTATTGGCTCGCCGACGCCTGTGCCCAGGCCGGCATCCATTTCGTCCTGGCTCACGCCCTCTACCTCAAGGCCATTCATGGCGGCAAAAACAAAAATGACCGCATTGATTCCGAAAAACTCGCTCAACTGCTGCGTGTCAATCTCATTCCACCCAGCTACGTCTATCCCGCCGCCCAGCGGCCTCTGCGAGCTCTCTTGCGCCAGCGTCTCCATTTCGTTTGGGACCGTACTGAACTCATTACCCGCGTCCAATCCCATCAACTGGCTCACAACCGCATCCCCAACTCTTGCTCCAACCGCGACCGTTGGCAGGAACATGCGCTGGCTCAGGAACCCAACCGCGTTTACCAGCTAGCTCTCCAAAATCAGTTCGCCCTCATCCGCCATTTCGATACTCAAATCGCCATCCTGGATGATCAATTGGAACGGTTGACCAAAGTCCATGCTCAGCGCGATTATATTTTACTGCAAACCATCACCGGCATTGGCAAGCACCTGGGTCTGACGCTCCTCTACGAAATTGGCGACATCGACCGATTCCCCACAGTCAAAGACTTCCTGAGCTATTGTCGCCTGGTCAAGGGCACCGTCGCTTCAGCCGGCAAGATCAAGGGCCTGCGCGGCCATAAGCTGGGCAATCCCTATCTGCGCTGGGCCTTCGGTGAGGCGGCCATCATTGCCAAACGCGATCAGGCATTCATGGGCCCGCTCTATCAACGCCTCCTGGTCCGCATGGGCGGCAACAAGTTCAAGGCCAACGCCCTTCTGGCCATCAAGCTGGCCCGTTCGGTTTACTACATGCTTAAGAGCAAAACCGTCTTTGATCCCCAGCGCCTGGCTGCTTCGATAACACGCAACTAAATTTCGACCCTGGCGACCTGAGCCTGCGCTGCGACTGGAGCCGATCAATCGTGAGATCCTCATTCAACCCAGACCATATTCCCTGGTGTTTTGAACACCCCGGTCTGAGCTGGATCCACCAGGACTCCCTAAATGTGATTGAGCCAGCTCGCCAGCGGTCGTTGATCGCACGCCTTCGACGCCGGGGCCGCGAGCGTGATGGCTTGCTATCGGCCCCGGCTCCTTTTAGCTTGCGGTCGCATCACTTCAGAACGTTCTACCTTTGGAGCATCCGCCCCATTCGCACGTCCGCAAAATACTGGAGTCCCGGGTTGGACAATCAACATCGGGCAACCGTCGGCCAATGTGCCTGGATAGCGCGTGGGTTTACTGCTGTGTGTTTCTGGACCGTCCCCTGGCGTTCGATCAGGGGACTGGAAAGTCGGCTGAGGTTCCCTTTGAACTTTGGCCGGCTCGATTGAGTCCCAATAGGTGTTTAGCCGGATGCCCTGCATCCGCGCTGCAAACCGAAATTAAGTCGGAGTTCCCGTTTTGAAGTCCGCTACGCGGTTTCCAAAAGATTCCGTGCCCCTCTTTTTTTCCCTATTGACGTTTCGGGCTTAATAGGTGTCGTCAGAGCCGTTCAGGACAATCAGCGTCTGCGGCTGCACCGCTTCAACGTTTCAACATTTCGACGCTTTGACGGTTTTCTATCATTGACACCTTGTTCAATTCTTTTTTTCCTTGAGCGGGTCAATGACACCAGATAACGACGATTCTCTTTCTCCCCTGGCGCCTCTTCGCCGATATGTTCCGCTGGCCGTCTGGGTGATCGCCATTTTTGTCATCATCGCGATTCCTTTCAAGATCATCGGTTACGGGTATTTGCCGGGGGACGATGCCTTGCGGCACGCAGCCCACGCGGTGAGCGGCAAGCCGTGGTCGGAGATTCTGGTACTCAATCCGGTCTACAAAATAGACCACGAATTCGGGTGGAACTGGCTATTGGGAAGACTGCATGTTTTGGGAAACTGGAATGCGGAAAATCTGGTCATCTTTTCCGTGGGACTTCTGTTCATCCTGGTCAACATGGCGGGAATGGCATGGCTGAAACGGCCGGAAGCCTGGTTGATCTCGCTGATTGGCTCGATGATCCTGGCGCTCATTCCAATGCGCCTGGTGCTCGGACGGCCCTATCTCATTACGGCGGCGGCGGTGATTTCCATCCTGTATTTGTGGCGATTGCGCCGCGGAACGCTGCCGCAAAAATCAGACCTGCTCGTGATGATGGTCCTGACTTCGTGCAGCGTGTTTTTTCATGGGGCATGGTACTTATGGGTGCTGCCCCTCGCATCGTTTTTCCTGGCAGGCGAATTCATTTGGTGTATTGGCCTGGGCGTTTGCTGGATCGCCGGCGTCATCGTGGGCAGCGCATTGACGGGGCATCTGTTGGAGTATCCAGTGCAGGCGGTGCGATTGGCGTTGCTGGCCGTGGGCGCTCATTTTAACCAACGCACCATGGCCGGAGAATTACAGCCCTTTAGCGGGGACACTATTACCGTGCTGGCCTTCGGCGGACTATTGATCGCGCGGGCGCTGACTAAAATAAATTCAATTCCACTGTCGCGCGATCCCGCGTTTTGGCTGCTCGCGATGTGCTGGGCGCTGGGCTTTAAAATAGACCGATTTTGGATGGATTGGGGCTGGCCGGCGCTAATGGTCCTGGCGGCGTGGGACTTGCAATTGATGTTGGAAGCGCGCCAGCCTCTGGACTCGTTTAAGCGGCTCGGCCTGGTGTGTTGCATCGCCCTGGCGGCTTACCTTTGCATCACCTCTGATTTCCGCAGCCGTTGGTCATCCACTTTGACTGACAAATACCTGACGGCGGATAATCCCAATATGAAAGATTGGATGCCCGACAAGGGCGGTATCTTTTACACCGTGGATATGTCGCTCTTTTACCAAACGTTTTATAAAAATCCCAATGGCGACTGGCGCTACATGCTGGGTTTTGAACCAACCTGGATGCCCAGGACCGATTTTGAGACTTATCGAAACATCCTGTGGTATGGCGACCCCTCGCAATATGAACCTTGGGTGAAACAGATGACCCCGGCGGACCGGCTCGTCCTCAGGGACAGCGGACCGCCTGCCATTCCCGGTTTGGAATGGAGAACTCCCATCGACGGCATTTGGGTCGGGCGTTTGTCCGGAACGAACTCAGTCCCCCTGGCGCCGAAGCGCTAAATTTCAAAGGTTTCAAAAATTGCCGTTGGTAGGGACTACGCGCGGTGACGCCGTAGCGCGGTGTCCTTATCAGGGACGCGCGCTCGTTAAAAATCACCCGTTGAACGGCACGGAGTGTTCGCCTCATAAAGGCGAATTTCCGATTGTAGATCGGCGACCAGTTCCGGGCCGGATTGGGCCTGAGCCAAAGCGAGCGCCAGTTTCGCCGCTGATGCGGCCTCGGCAAACTTCCCCGTTTCGGCGTAAGCTGCAGCCAGCGTCCGCAAAATTTTTGGATCTTTGCCACCGGATAAATCATTCAGGTGTGTGGCAAGGGCAACGGCTTTGGCTCCGTTGCGAATACCAGCGTCCGGCCACGTCGCCAGCATCCAGGCAAGATTTAGTTGGGCCGCCACAAATTGAGGCTCAAGCTCCGCGGCTTTTTCGTAAGATGTCGCCGCCTGCACGGCCATCTTTTTTTCCCGGTAGGCATTTCCGAGATTAAAATACGCCTCCGCGAAACCTGGCTGAGATTCGACGGCCTTTCGGTATTGGGTAATAGCATCATCGAGGCGACCCGTCTGCTGCAGGCAATAGCCGAAATTGTTGCGAGCCTCCGCGTCGTCCGGGTGCAGTTCCAGGACTTTTTTGTATTCAAGCGCCGCTTCATCAAACAATCCTTTTTGGCAAAGCGCATTCGCAAGAGCGTCTAAATAAGTTGGCGAGCCGGGCTCGAGCTTCACGGCCGTTCGATGTTCGCTTACGGCTTCATCGAGACGCCCTGCCTGCAGAAGACAGTAGCCAAGGTCGTTGTGCGCCTCTGCCAGGGCAGGTTGGATTTCGATCGCCTTTTCAAATTGAACGATCGCCGCGTTCCACATCCCCTTTTTTGCGTACGCGGCTCCCAGAGCATTTCTGTAATTGACCGAGCGCGGTCTCATTTGCACTGCGGTTTCAAACTGCGCAATGGCGTCGTCCAGCCGGCCGGTGTGAAGAAGACAATGGCCCAGGTTATTGTGGGCTTCCACCAGATCCGGCGAGATTTCGATGGCTCTTTGATATTCGCTAATGGCCTCGTCCAGGCGTCCCTGTTTCAAACGGAGATTGCCGAGGCCGAAGTGGCCGTCGGCGCATTCCGGGAACAACGACAATACGCGCTGATACTGCGCCTGCGCTTCGTCAGGCCGGCCCTGAGACAGAAAGAAATTGCCGACAAAGAAATCGGACTCGGCGCGCGCTTCAACGTTTGCCAGCAAATTGAACGCAATTGAATAACTCATCAGAACAAACCAGGCCAAACAGATGAGGTGCCTCCGGCCTGGAAAGGCCAAAGCAGCGTGGTCTGCGCAATACGTGCCGATGAGCGCCAACAATAGCAGGCCGGGCAGAAAATCCAATTCATAGCCGAGTGCTGATGCGAAAAAGAGAGAAAGTGTCACGGCGCCGGCCGTAAAAAGAATGAGACAAGCCGCCGCAAACCAGCCAAGGGCTGATGCCGTTCCCGCCGGCTTGCGTTTCCACGCCAATGGCGCGGCCAAACTGAAAAATATCATCGGATAAATAATGAGAATGCCGCCGCCGAGATATGCGTTTCCGAGATCATAACCGGGCGGCATTGTGGGCAGCGGCGCTGATTTCAAAAAAGGAAATTGCCGCATCCAAAGGACTGGCTCTAAAAAGTAAAGGCGCGCATCGAACCAGAGATACTTGAAACCGAATGGGTGGGTGGAAGGCGGCCGATAGCTGGGATTCAGTTGGTAATGCCAGCCAAATTCAAATGGATTGCCGAAGCGCAGAACGTTGTAGAGCATCAGGCCACAGCCGATCACTGCAATTGGACCGATCGCGGCCAGCATCAAACCCGCCACCCGTCGCGGAGGCTCCCCTGCCTGACGCCACGCGTGGATTACAGGCAACAAAAGAATCACGGCTCCAAACAATAAAGTCGGCCGCGCGCCAACCGCCAATCCATACGCAAGACTGGCCAACGCCAGCCACGATATTCGTCGTACCGGCTCATGCAACGCGCCCCAAACCGCCGCCAACGCAAGCATGGCAAAGCCGAAACCGCATGCAATTGCCGTTTCATGGACATTGACCGGCAAAGTCAGCGCCAGAGCCAGCCCGGGCAGAATTGCGCCGGCCGCAGGAATCCACCTGCCGGCCTCCAGAAAATAACGGCCTTTCAAAGCCCGCAGCAGACCTGCAATCGCCACGAAACCGACGCCAATAAAGACGGCGATCGCGTCCCTTTCGGATAAAAAATGACCCGTGAGAGCATAATAGGGCCAGAAAAACACCAAGGCCGGGGTCACCCCAAAATAAAGATACAGTTTTCCCTTATAATAAGTCAGATCATTCACCGTTCCGATATACGGCGCGTTGACGTTGGGATCATAAGGATCAGCCAGTTTCGCGAGTTCGGGGGGTGCTTCCTGGTTTAAATTCAATTGCCCGGTGCTAAAACCCTGCACCAGCAAATTATAGCTGTCTTCGCTTGCCTTTGAATAAACGCTTTCAAACGGAGCGCTGGTGTCGGCAAACCAGGTGAAAATCCCAACGACGAGCCCGCAAATCAAAGAGAAGACGGCCCCTCGAAGCCATTGCCTGTCGCCCCGGGAAACTTCGACTGCGGGGTTCGAATTTTCAGGCATATGCGGTTTTGGACAATTGCCGGAGTATTGCGTTCCGTTATTCTACATCCCCATGCTCGCTACGCCGTAGCTTCACAAATGGCGGGCTTGCCGCGCCGTAGCTTTAGCGAAGGCGGGTGAGTTGACTCGATTTTTCCAAAACGATTTCAGGACGATTGTGATAATTGACAATCTTCCCCTTCGCTTCCACCGCCGCTCCCTTGAGCATCTTTAAATCGCCGAACTGATTCGTGTTGGCCGGAAAAATCACCAGGGTAAACGGAGACTTCGGATACGGCTTGTCCATGTTCAAAAAGACAATCCCAGGACGGATGCTCACTTGCGCCACCGTGCCCGTCACAATCATCTCCTGGCCATAATATTTGTTCGCGTCCAGCGTCCCGATTTTTGCCGGCGCGGCGTTTGGGTCCGCGAAAACAGTCGCGGCAAATGCGATCATTGAGGCGGCAACGGCCAGATAAAGTTTCATTCGCAGGAATTATTAAGGCAGAAATCAAAAATTAAAATTAAAAACAGATCCAATTTCATGACTGGTCCTTGGTCCCATTTTCCCCTGGCATGCGTCTGCCCTATTATATCCACTATGCAAGAGTTGAGCGTGAATAATTTTGTGAACAAGTTTTCCTTGATAAAACATGGCGCTCGGCTGATAAGTGCTGCTTGTGTTATTAAGCAGACAAATGAAAAGTATGCAAAGCGATATCCGCTTGAAATTTTCTTTAACGAAGAGGCGTTTGCGCCGCCGGACCGATGAAAATCACTCCTTATTCGATTCAAAATATTATGGAACAGCTGAGGCACGGCATGGTTGGTGCCCTGGATTACGTGGGTGGCCACGAGTTGTTCTTCAACCATCCGCCGAACAGCCGGGACCATCAATGCCGTTCTTCCTTCAATTCGCATATTGAGGAAAGTGGCAGGCTTAAATACGAAGTCGGCCTGACCTTCCGTGTCAAAGGTATGCCGGGCGAGAATTGGCGTATGACCATCGCGTATGAACCCGACGATACGTACACCGTTTGGCTCATGCGAAACTTCGAGCGCCGGCCCTTGTCAATGTCCGAAGTGCTCGCCACCGGGGACCAGATAAACAGCGACGACCTGCACCACGCCGTTGAGTCCATCTACGACGAGGCAGTCAAAACATTCGCCCGGGACCTGGAGCCGGTGTGCGACTCGCTGGCGGTCAGGGCGCGCTAGCGTTTTGCCCGTACCTGCTCCTTTTTATCTTCGAGCTCGGCCTGGAGCTTTTTGCGTTCGGCAATTAATTGTTCCCTGAACGATTCCTCCTTCGCAACATCACCGGCGGCATTCACAATTTCTCCGTTTAGAGCAATTTCACGCTCGGCGATTTTGGCCGCATATTTCGAGTCCAATTCCGCCAGTTCCTTTTTCCGCGCGTCGGAAAGTTTCACGGCAGGCGCGTTTTTGTTTAAACGTTCCATGGCAAGTTCATATGCAGTTTTCATCTTATTTTTTGTCTTTCTTTTTCCAGGGCTGGCTTGGAAATTTCATCGGTTGCGGCGTTTGACGGGCAATTTGCAGTTCCGGGTCGCCTTCGGCCTTTGCCGGCTCGGAGCCCTTTTTTGCGTCCTCCCGCCAGGACTCAATTTTTGCCTGTAGACCGTGATGTTCCGCTTTCACCTTGTCGCCGGCCTTCATATAAAACAGCGAGAGGTTCGTGTGGACCAGTTGTTCCCGGGGCCGCAGTTTCTCGGCCTTGTGGCCTTCGGTTATGGCCGACGCATACTCGCCTTTGCGATAAAATGCCATTCCCAGGGCCAACTGCGCGTCAAAATTTTCAGGTTCCTGCGCCAGGACAGCCTTCAATTTCCCAATCGCGGTATCAAACTCGCCGCGGCTGAAATCAAACATGGCGTCGTCATATTGTTCCGTCGTCACAAACAGAACGTTAGCCACGGATGGAACACGGGTCAAATACGCGTTAAAGCGTGTTCGCGCCACTCCCCTTAATAGGGGATACCGTATTCCCTCGAATTTTGATTTTTTAAAAGTGACCATAACAGTATTTCCTGATATATTGATTGGACTCGCCCACATGAAGACCGTTGTTTCGCTTGCTGCCGTTTTGCTTTTAGGAACCCTTGCCGCCCAGGCCATCGGTGTAAATGCATTAAACTATTGGGTGGCTCCCACAGCTCAGAATGCGGGCGACGGCACGACGGCTTTTTCCGCGGCAAGTTATCTGAGCCCCGGTTTTTGGAACGGCGTTCAGAGCGAGCTCGCCGGCACAAACGTTTATGTCAACTTCGTGTCGGGCGCGTACAACGGCGGAACGTTGTCTATGACAAATATGGGCGACCCGGTGCATTCGTTGACCCTGGCGGCCGTGACCACTTACGGTCCTGTTTTCAGCCCCTCTGCCAATATCCTCCAACTATATGGATGTCAAAACTTTCAGTTGAACGGTTTGGTGTTCAACGGTCCCACTCCCAATTGGGCAGTTTATTGCATACCGAACGGGTTCAATTCGTGCCGAAACATCCAGATTAGCACCTGCCAGTTTTTAAACCTGACGAATGCCCATTACGCGGCCATTGGCCTCTTGAACGGTACTCGCGACGTGCAGGTTTTGAATTGCACCTTTACGAATGTTACCAACGGCGCCCATGCCCACATGATTTACGCCCCGCACGACATCGTGGACGTCGTCGTGTCCAACTGCGTTTTTCAGGATTGCCTGGCCGACTATGTGCGGTTCCGGGACGATTCCGAATATTGCGTGGTGGAAAACAGCACTTTTATTAGTACGATTAGCTCGACCGCATGGCCGTTCGTCAGCGCCGAAATATACAACGAGACGAACTCGGACTCCGCCGGCGACGAATTCTTTGGGACCTATTTCCAGGTCAGCAGCAACACGTTCATTTACCAGGCCACGGGCGGGCCGGGACCGTATTCCGGACTTCACTTTAGCGACACCGGGTGGTCGCCGGACACCTATTATTGTGACCTGACATCGGCGCAGGCCGGCGCGTTGGGCAACGGCAGCACCAGCTTTCAACAGTCATTCCTGCAAACAAACTTCGGCATCACGGCCTCGGGAATCAAAATGTTTGGCAACACGTACTCGGGAGCGACATACCATATGGACTATCAATATGTTACGGGGGGTACTGCACCTTACAACAACTGGGCCGGCACGGTCGGCCTCAACAATGCGCCCGATTCCAGCGGCGCACCGATGCCGCCGCCACCAGTGTTGCGCAACGGCAATTTTGACCGGCAGGGTTTTCTGATCTCAGAGGTTTCTACCGGTTTAAAGGATTATGAATGTTACTTCCGCAATTGGATGTGCAGTCCAAAATATTTCACCAATCTCTGGTGCGTGCCGGGTTTCGAGGGCACGCCCAATGCCCTGCTCTTTGATCCGACAAATAGCCAATACATCTTTCAATGGATTTCCAGTCCCAGCCCGAATTGGACGATGGACCTCCTCTTCGCCATCGGATTAAATTTTACTGGCACGGGCGTCAAATTTGCGGCGGATGTTTATCACAATGAAATCACCGGCAGTAAAGTCGCCGTGGGTGTGAACAATCTCGGGCAGTTTGGCATTTATAGCGGAAGTACCTTCACGGTGTTGCCCGAATTGGGCACCGTGAGCTTCTCGGTAAACGCCGGCAGCAGCACGAATTTCAGCGACCCTGGCGATACCCTGAACGTTTATCATCTGCGCGTCGTGGGTAATTATTCGGCTCCCACGCCTCACGTGGATATTTACACCAGCGATGCCAATTCGCTGCTCCTGGACCACCAGTCGCTGGGCCACACCTCCTGGGTCGGCACCAGCCCGATCAGCGGTCAATCCGCTCCGGGCACGGTGGCGTTCTACAATTACACTGCCCCGGTCTTGCTGGATCAGGTTTCCATTACCGAAGGGATTCCGCCCACCGTTTCGAGCGCCTACGTCGTGGGAACCCACTTCATAATGACCGGAACAAACGGCTCCGCCGGGGCAACGTTCTACGTTCTTTCCACCACCAATCTTGCAGTGCCCCTTGCTAACTGGACGCGGGTAAGCACTGGTATGTTTACGGGAAGCAATTTCTCGATTACGAACGTCGTGTCACCTCGGGACCCGGTGAAATTCTACAGCTTGCAGCTGCAATAAAGAAAAATTGGCAGGGACGGCGGTGGCACCGCCACTTGCGACGAGCGCCGTCTCTACCTCGCCAGTTTCTCATTCAGCCAGTTCACAACGCCGGTCTGCCAATCGGGATAAAATTTCGACCAATCGGCGATTCGGTGCTGGCCATTTGTAATCACCAGCATATCGCACGGAACGGCCGCGCGTTGCAACGCGGCCATGAAATTCGTCGTTCCCCGGTACGGCACCGTCCGGTCAGCGCTACCCTGGACAAAAAGGAACGGCTGCAGTCCCGGCTTAACATAGGTGAGCGGCGAATATTGTTTTAAAACGGCACGGCGGTCGTCTGTAATGTTGGTCGTGGCATAATCGAAAAGGTTGGTCATGGACTTTGAAAGGCCGCCCCGCCGCTCGTTGTCCCAGACCAGGTCGGTGGGCGGAGCCATCCCGACGATGGCCTGCACATGCACGTCCTCGGTGGCGAGCGTGCCGGCCAGCGTTACCAGATGTCCGCCGGCTGAGTAACCAAGAAGTGCGATATGGTCGGGCTCGCCCTTGTATTCTGTCGCATGCTGTTTCGCCCAGTGAACGGCTGTTTGCACATCGTCGAAACATGCCGGCCACCGGCTTTTTGGCGCAAGCCGATAACCGATCGTAAACCAGGTGAAATTAGTCGCGTAAGGCGCAAGAACCGGAACGATGTCTCCTTCCTTGTCTCCGCTCATCCAGCCGCCGCCATGAACGATGATGAGGGTGGGAAACGGACCAGGCCCATTGGGGACATGGGCATCGAGAATTAATTTCTCTCCGCCCGATTCGCCATATTGAATGCCAAATCGATCGGCGCCATAGATTGGACTGGTGAGGGTGATGTTTGTTTGTGCGTGCAACGCCAGCGCGGAAAACAAAAGGACGAACAAGCCGGACAATACGTAAGGACTGCGCGCATGCCAAGTGGCGCTGCCACCGCTCTCCGCGCCGTGTCTAGCGGCGCGAGTGTGGTCGGACGTTGGATCGTCTCGCATTGCGGGATACCGTTCGTCCCGCAATTGCTGGAGGCGGTGACGGCCCAGCGCGCCGTCCCTGCCACGCTCAGTTCCAATGTTCATCGTTTTTTATCGTGCTGCAGCAACTTCAACCGCAAAAACGTATTCCGGCCCGAACATGTTCGAGCGGAATATAATCCACTTATCGTCCGGCGAGAAATTGACGTTGGGTTCGAGCGAGTAATCCTGTTTGGACATATTGACGAGCTTTTCCGCGTCGAAAACTCCTGTCTGAATCATCTCGTGCGTGCCCATGTCCTTTTCCTTTTCCGATGACGCGTCAATCAGGCGGGGATGGAAGAGATAGAGCCACCGGCCGTTTTGAGCATGGGCCACCTGCCCGGAATCGCCGCCGTCGCCGGCGAAAAGCGTGCCGTCATGCGACACGTTGAAGTGGATAGACCATTCGTCCCGCTGCATGTGATACCATAACCGGGTGCCGGTAGCGATTTCATAACCGCCCAGCCAAAAATCCTCGCCGCGCGGTGTCTGAAGATCGTACCAAATCCATTTGCCGTCCGGACTGAAAAATTCGTGCCCGGCAATTTCCATTTCCATGGCGCGCCGATGAATCAGCTTGAGGCCGGTGCCGTCGGCATGAATCGTCCAGACACGATCGACCAAATGCCATGGGCCTTCGTGACAAAATAAAATCAGGTTCGGGTCGGTGGGAGAAAACTGGACGTGATTGAGCCAGTCGGTGGAGTGATTAAAGACATTCAGCTTGCCGGTTTGGATATCGAGGGTGAATAGCGCCATGTGATCACGGGCGGCAAGGCGCCTGGCCATCATTGTCCCCTTTCCTTCTCCAGGGATCCCGCGGAAGTGGCCGCCGTCTTCGACAAAGCTGCCGGCCAGAAGCGTATCGTTTGCATTGACCGCCAGTATGGAACCGCCGCCCGGCACGCGCCCAATCTCACGGGTGTCATGGCTATCCAAATGGGTCGAATACGCTGTCATTTCATGGCCATCACGCCGGACATAATAGACTTTCCGGGAATTCCCGCTCACGATGACGCCCCAGATATTCGTGCCGGCGACGACTAATTCGTTTTTGCGGGTCTTAAAATTATAATCATAAATCCCGTCGCGCGTGTAATAGACCAGCTTGTCGCCCTGGGCCGTCCAGGCATTTTCGTTGAAATAAAGACTTTCGCTTCCCGGTTCGGTTGACAACCGGACAATCCGATGTCCCGTATCCGGGTCAACCCATTCGGAAGGCGGCGTCTCCTCAGCCCGTAATCGCAGGAACCCGCTCGCGAATAATGCGGCGAGATGGATGGATTTCAGTCGCATGGCAATTGCGGCCATTGTGGAGGATGGTGTTCGCCGATTCAATACCCGCAGAGTCAACAAAACTGTCGATGGCAGGGACGGCGCTCTTCGCAAGTGGCGCTGCCACCGCCGTCAGCGCCGCGTTTAGCGGCGCAACTCTCGCGGTCGCCCGTCTGTATAATTTGAAGTATGTGAGTCGGACGCACGCGTGCGAAGCGTTCCGCCCCCCTTACGGGCGGTGACAGCGTAGCGCGCCATCCCTGCCATTGACGCAGCGCGGGATTGGCTATAAGGATGATGTGAAAGTATGGGCAAGCCCGAAGACATCTTTGACATCGTCAACGAGCGCGACGAAGTGGTCGGCCGCGCGCTGCGGAGCGAGGTACATGCGAGCGGGTTGCTGCATCGGGCGGTTCATGTCCTGGTTTTTAATTCGCGCGGCCAAATCTTTTTGCAAAAGCGTTCCATGAAGAAAGACCGTCAGCCGGGGGTTTGGGATTCCTCGTGTTCCGGTCATGTGGATTCCGGCGAGGATTATGACCAAACCGCCGTGCGCGAACTGCAGGAGGAAATTGGCCTGGTATTAAACGGCCCGCCTGCGCGGCTTTTTAAAGTAGACGCGTGCGCGGAGACCGACGCGGAATTTGTTTGGATCTATCGCTGCCACAGCGAAGGTCCTTTTCAGCTGGACCCGGATGAAATTGACGCCGGCGATTGGTTTGCGCCCGAACGAGTCACTCGGTGGATTGAAGAAAGACCGGAGGATTTTGCCCCGGCATTTATGCTGATATGGCGCGCGTTGAAAAGCTGAAGCTGGAAGTGGCAACATCGAACGCCGAACATCGAATATCAACGTCTCTCAAAATTCCATTGCGGATATTGACAAATGAAGTAGCTTGTAAGACATGCAAAACTTTCTTGTTCCTATTGTAGTCGAGCAGACGGGCCGCGGGGAGAGGACATGGGATATTTATTCCCGGCTGCTGGTTGACCGCATTATTTTCCTGGGTACGCCTGTGGACGACAATGTTTCCAACATCATCATTGCCCAGCTTTTGTTCCTTCAAATGGCCGATTCCAAGAAGGACATCCATCTTTATATCAATTCGCCCGGTGGCAGCGTGACTGCGGGCCTGGCGATTTATGATACCATCCAATATCTCACCTGCGACGTGAACACCTACTGCGTCGGCCAGGCGGCGAGCATGGGCGCGGTATTGCTGGCGGCAGGCACGAAGAACAAGCGCTATGCGCTGCCCAACGCGCGCATCATGATCCATCAGCCCTGGGGCGGCGTGCAGGGCCAGGCCACGGACATCAGCATCCAGGCCAAGGAAATCCTGCGGCTCAAAGACCGGCTCAATCAAATCCTCGCGAAACATTCCGGCCGCACGCTCGAAGAAATCGAAAAGGACACCGACCGCGACCGCTTCATGTCCTCTGACGAGGCGAAAACCTACGGTCTGGTCGACAACGTTGTGGTTTCCCGCAAGGAAATCCCGGGAGCAGTCGAGAAGAGCTCCTTGCTCTCGGAAAAGTGATCAGACACCGGGTGAGCGGATTAATGGATTGAATGGGCTGTTCGCACGGCTCGGCCGACAACTGATATACATTAATCCAAAAATCCATTAATCCACCAATCCGGGCATTTTTTACGGTTCCAACCGCTTGTCCGGTTCCAGATAATTCTGGACGTAATCCGCGACGGCATCCTCCAGCAAGGTAATTTTGTCGCGGTAGCCCGCGGCGCGCAGTCTTGAAACATCTGCCTGTGTGAAATACTGGTACTTTTCCCGGATGGTTTCGGGCATTTCGATAAATTCAATTTTCGGCTTTTGTCCCAGGGCGGCAAACACGGCGTTGGCCAGGTCAATCCACGTTCTCGCCGCGCCGCTGCCGATGTTGAACAGGCCGTCTGCCTTCTTCGTCGCCGCCAGATGCAGTGTCATGGCCACCGCGTCCTTGACGTAAAGGAAATCGCGTTTCTGCTCACCGTCCTTGTAGTCCTTGCGATAGCTCTTGAACAACCGGATGACGCCTTCGTTTTTTACCTGTGCAAAGCTTTTGTGAACTAACGAACGCATGTCCGCCTTATGGTCTTCGTTCGGGCCATAGACGTTGAAATATTTCAGCCCGACAATCTTCTTCAGGAATCCTTTGCGTCTGGCATATAAATCGAAAAGTTGTTTCGAGTATCCATACATATTGAGCGGGCGCAACGGTTCAATCGCGGCCGCGCCGTCCTTCATTCCCGCCGAGCCGTCACCGTATGTCGCGGCGGAGGACGCATAGACAAACCGGGCCGTTGACGCCAGCGCCCAGGCCGCCAGGTCCTTGGTAAACTCGTAATTGTTGCGGATGAGGTAGGTCGCGTCGCGTTCCGTGGTGGCCGAACACGCGCCCATGTGCAGGACCAAATCGAACTTTCCGAGCGCGCCGCTTTGTAACCGCGGCAGCAATACATCGCCCTCGACATAATCCTCAAAGCGCAACGGAGTCAGATTACGCCATTTTTCGTTGGTGCCCAGAATGTCGCAAACCACAATATCCTCGCAGCCGCGCTCATTGAGCGCCCAAACCAGCGCGCTGCCGATAAAGCCCGCGCCGCCGGTGACAAGAACGCGGGAACCGGAAAAATCATCTGATTTCATTCGGAATTACGATAGAGATGCGAACGCGATTGCCAATGAAAAAGTGGAAGGGTAGGGATGGCGCGCTGCGCCGTCCCCGCCCGTAAAGCGGGCGGAACATGCGCGATAGAACGTCCAACTAAATCCGTTGCGCCGCCATACGAACGCTAACAGGGCAGCGCGCCGTCCCTGCGATGGCCCAAAATTTTGCTTCAACAAAATTAGCATTTCTGGCTCAATCAATCGATTTATGAGCACATCAAGCAGCCGGGACAATTGGCCGGACATCTTTCGACTCATACTGTGTGCGTTGTTCGCTCTCACCGCATCGGGCGTCGTTGCGGCCGATGACGCCCACTTCGAACCGTTGGCGTTGCAGGGAAATACATTCATTCACGATCCTTCCACAGTTATAAAAGGCGGCGATCAATATTACGTGTTTGGAACGGGCTGGGGAATCATGTTTAAGTCTTCGCCCGACTTGATACATTGGAAACATCTCGCGCCGGTTTTTTCCGAACCGCCGGCCTGGACCAAAACCGCCGTGCCGGAATTTGAGGGACATTTCTGGGCGCCGGACATTATCCACGCAGACGGAAAGTTCCTGCTTTATTATGCCGTGTCATCGTTGGGCAAACAAGTATCGGCCATTGGCCTGGCGACCAGTCCAACGCTGGATCCGTCCGCGCCGGATTATCATTGGACGGACCACGGCATCGTGATCGCGTCCACCAACGGGAGCGACTACAACACGATCGATCCAAGTGTGATGCTGGATGACGATGGGAAGTTGTGGCTGGCGTTTGGGTCGTACTGGCACGGCATTTACCTAACGCAACTGAATCCGCAAACCGGTTTACGCGCGCAGGACCAGGCGATATATCCCCTCGCCTGGAACTATTCCATCGAGGCTTCGTGTCTAACGCGGCACGATAAATATTACTATCTTTTCGTGAATTGGGGCACGTGCTGCCAGGGCACCAACAGCACGTACGAAGTCCGCGTGGGCCGCGCTACGCGGGTGACCGGCCCATACCTCGACCGGAAGGGCTCGGACCTGGAAGATGGCGGCGGTTCAAAATTTTTGATGTCGACCGGGCGATTCATCGGTCCGGGTCATATGGGCATCCTAAAGGACGGCCACACGGTTTGGTTCAGCTACCACTACTATGACGCCGCGACGAGCGGACGGTCGCGGTTGGCGGTGGGGAAGATGGGGTGGACGAAGGATGGATGGCCGGTGCCAGTGGCCGGTGGCCAGATTGAAGCGTCGAAACGTTGAAGCGGCCCAGGAGTTCGTGTGAACGTCCCGCACTGCACATTTTATTTACGTAGGATACGCAACGCGCAACGAGATTTGGTTTTAGGGACAAATGTGCGGTTTTATTGGGGATTTTAAAGATTTTGTCGGCGCAGACGCGCAACGAAGGGGGCAAGGACGGGACTTTGAAAACAACGATAATTCAATCGATATGGACGAATGGAAAGGGCAGCCGAAAAACAGAAACTACATCCGCATATTGGCGAGTTATCTGATTGCGGGTGTGTGCCTGTTCTGGGTTTTTCACGACATCCATCCGTATCAGCTCATCGCCGGGATGGCCAATATCTGCTGGTGGCTTTGGATATTGTGTGTGGGCTTGCAGTTTCTTGCGTACTTTTGCGTCGCATACGAATGGCAATTGTTGCTGCGGCCAACCGGCCGAATACCGCTGAAACGGGCGACACAGGCAGTCTTTGCCGGGCGCTTTGCCAATGACGTGTTGCCTTTCCAACTGGGTTATTTGGTCCGATGCCTTATCGCCGCGCGCGGGATGAATGTCGGTATCGTCTCTATTTTTCCGTCTTTGATCGTCGAGCGGCTCTGGGATGGCGTGTGGCTGGCAGCCGGAATCGGACTGGCCGCGTGCATGTCACCGTTGCCGCCGGACGTGCTTCGCGCGGCAAAGCTCTTTGGAGCCATGGTGCTGGCGGGTACGACGGCAACGGTATTGGTGGTCTTGCGCCGCGGCCGGGCGGGCGCCGGTCAGGCAATCACAATAGATTCTCCAACGAATCTCCTTCAACGGATCCGTCTCGGGTTCGGGCGTTTGATCGACGGCGTGCGTGATATTGTCCGCTCCCGTTTGTTGGTTCCAATACTTGTTTTATCGCTGCTCAAGCTGGCGATCCAGGCCCTGGCCTTTCTTGGTTTTCTATGGGCTTATCATATTCGCCTGCCGTTTCCGGCTGCCCTGGTGGTATTTCTGGCCGGTTACCTGGGGATTTGCGTTCCCAGCACTCCGGCCGGCACCGGAATGTTTCAATTGTTCGTCGTGGCCGCCCTGGCCGTATTTGGAATCGACAAATCCATTGCGGCGGGCTTCGCGCTCATTGCCTTCGTTAGCATCACCGTGCCACTGGCATTTGCCGGCTTTTTTGCGCTGGCTCAAAGCGGCTTGTCCCTCAGCGCGATTAAGAGAGATTTATGATTTGCGATTTGGGATTTGTAAAAAGTTTCGTGTATTGACAGCCGTACGATCTGTCTAATTTGCCGGATCAGTCACCTGCCAAATCTCGCCAAGCGCTCATTTGCCAACCGAGGCTTGTTGGGTGCGTTGATAAACACGCACCCAGTCGACTTCGAATCGGATTGGAAACGCCGTGTGCGATGGATCGCCGCCACAGGTACCGCCGATGGCCTGATTCAATTTGAGATAGAGCGGCTTCTTAAATGGGTTGCCACCGGTCGCGTTATCGGCATTGATAAGATCGAGATGATTCATCAGCTGGCCGTCGAGCAACAGGTCTATTTTGTTTTTGTCCCACTCCATCGTCCAGATGTGAAATTTCTTTGACCAGGCATCTGCATCGAATTGTTTAATCGGCTTTTTAACCGTGGACCACGTTGCATTCCTTTTATCAGGGAGCTTATATGCAATGTTGGCGAGGACATTGCGGGCGTAGTATTCCATGATATCAATTTCGCCGCACTCGGGCCATGGAGCGGAGCTGGCGTACGGTTTTCCATCATTGAATCCGGTTCCAAGGGTCCAAAAGGCGGGCCAGCTTCCCGAACGTGTGTCAATGCGCGCCCGCATTTGGAATTTGCCGTATTTGAACTCATGCAGGCCCCTTGTGGTGAGGCTGGCCGACGTGTAATCAATCCACTGGCGCGCTTTCGTCCAGTCGTGGCTGCCCGGTACGTATTGCGGATTGGGTCGATGTTCCTGTCGGGCCTCAATGATCAACAGCCCATTCGTACAATACGCACTTTCCGGCTGGTACCATTGCGATTCGTTGTTGCGCACAAAGCCATTTTCGTACGTCCAATTCGCCGGGTCAGGCGGACCGTTTTTGTTAAATTCATCATGCCAGACGAGGGTCCAGTTATCCGCGCTTCTGGCTGCAAGTGCTGAAAGACTGAAGACAATAAATAGAAAAAGGACACGCCTTTCGTTAGGCTCCATGGCATTACAATGAACCGGAACGGAAAGCGGTCAACCAAAATATCAGTGCCGTGAGAGGATTAGCGCCATAAAGAAGATAACACCGAACCTCGAACATCAAACCAACGGATGAGTATGAGGTCTGAAAGGAGTTAACATCGGTTACATCGTTGGAAGTCAGCGACTTAAGGGTTAACAAATCGTTAACAGAGGGTTAACAGAAGGTCGCAAATAATTGAATGCGAGTGAGTTAAGTGTTAACACCGTTGACACCACGTGGGTGCGTCAAGTATGGCAACTTAGGTATTCTGAAGTAATTGCCGAGTCACCTTGTCGAGTTCTCCGCCGAAATATTTCTCCAATACATCCAGAAAGATTTTGTTGTCCGGCGTCGCCTGGGCGAAGAGGGTCATTGACGAACGAAGCTTTACAGAATCAATTCCCCCGAAAATCTCTTCGGCTGACGAAGTCTTTATTGCGGCAACCAGGGACGCGCATTCACGGAGACGGGGACCGAGGATTGGATGGGCGAGATAAGCTTGTGCTTCGGCCAGGGAGGAAATGGCGAATTGTCTGGCGGTCTCGCTTCTTCCCAGTCCTTGAATTTGCGGAAAGATAAACCACATCCAGTGCCCGGTTTTGTGCCCGGCACGGAGTTCTGATCGGACTTCGTCGAAGACAGGTTCTGCGCATCAACGAATCGCTCCAAATTGTATGAGTCTTTCATAAAGGGTCGCGGCGAATAGTCTCATCCTTTAAGCCACTCCTGATACTGTGACCAGTCGGCGTCAATAACCCGCTTTTGCTCGTTCTCCGGAACCTTCTCTATATGAAACATCTTCTTCATGTATCCTGGATATTCAGCATACGCGAGAACATCGCGGAAATCACACTTCGCGCTATCGATCTGGATTCGAAGTTGCTCGAGACTGCCCGCGGCAAGCTTGAGTGCGGCAAGCCGGACGCGGTGCGGCTCACAATGCCAGTGTTCGGCTCCATACTCGTTGAGAATCGCAAGAACCTCAGGTACCTTGTCTGCAGGATAATCACGCCGAACAACCCGTACCACATCTTCGGCATTAACGGTTGGAGTAGGCTGTGGAATCATAGCACGATGTGATGCCTGGAACGTTTCATCTCACTTGCCCGGATATCCACTTTTGTTCAACCAGTCATGGAATGCAGGCGATGCCGTCGCGGCCGGAATCATGAATGTTTGGATCTTCTGCCGGCCTCCGACGCTGGAAACGACACCAATGACGTAGTCAGCCGAAGGGTCCAGCTTCTGGTTTGGATCTGTAACCGCCCCTGCTTTGAAATCCGGGATCGTATTCACGGAATCCCAAATAGTCTTGAAAGTTGATTCGGTCATCTCGATGTCGTGCGATGTTTTATTTTTGCCGTCGTCCAAAGTCCAGGTCGCTCCAACGCTGCCGTCAATTAAAGTGAGTGTTCCGTGGTAGAAAACGCCCCCTGACACATGTGCGCAGTCGATTGCGGAAATGTCCTTGGGGGGCGGTGGTGATCCCGGCGGGGATGCCGCCTGGCGCCCGCATCCAAACAATGTTGCAAGCATGCCCATAATCATGAGAAGGAGAATTGTGCGTTTCATGATATTTGCGGCCCCAACTTTTTGAACCATGGCATTACAATGAACCGGAATGGAAAGTGGTCAACCAGAAATTTTGATTTAGCTCCAGCGCCAACGGCGCGCTTCATACCAGCCTTGGGCATCGCCCAAGGGAATTTGCCCAACACCGGCTAGGGCTGAAAGTCCGTTCCATCAATCTGCGAACGACCTAAGCGAAATTGGATCGCGCTGTTGGCGCTTACGCGCAGGCTAATACAACCTCGGGCGTTGCCGAGGCTGGTTATATATCGAGCCGTTGGCCCTTAATTTGGCGCGTCCCTAAAGTCCCAACTTCTTGAACCGGTTTTCGACTTCCTTGAAGTGGAAGTCGAGCGAGCAGAGTTTTTCCAGTTCGCCGTTGGCGAAGTGTTTTGCGACGTCGGGATCGGCTTTAAGGACTTCGAGGAAGTTGGCGTCGTCGCGGCCGGCGTGTTTGGTTTCCCAGGTTTTCATGGCGGCGCGTTGGACCAGTTCGTAGGCGGCTTCGCGGGTGAGGCCTTTTTTGATGAGCGCCAGCAGGACGGTTTGCGAATTCCACATGCCCAGGCTGAGGCCAAGGTTGCGCTTCATGTTTTCCGGATAGACCTGCAAACCAGTCATCAGCCGAATCAGCAGCGAAAACATGTAGTCGAGCAGCGTGCAGGAATCCGGGAAAATGATTCGTTCGACGGAGGAGTGCGAGATGTCGCGCTCGTGCCAGAGGGCGACGTTTTCCAGCGCGGCGACGGCGTTGCCGCGCAGGACGCGCGCCAGGCCGGTCAGCCGTTCCCAGGTGATGGGATTGCGCTTGTGCGGCATGGCGCTGGAGCCTTTTTGGCCTTTCGTGAATGGTTCCTCGGCCTCGAGGACTTCGGTGCGCTGCAAGTGCCGAAACTCGACGGCCCAGCGTTCGATGCTCGCGCCGATCAGGGCGAGGACGGTTTGAAATTCGGCGTGGATGTCGCGCTGAACGACCTGCGTGGCGATGGGCGCGGGACGCAGGCCAAGTTGTTTGCAGACGAATTCTTCGACGCGCGGCGATAGATGCGCGCTGGTGCCGACCGCGCCGGAAAGTTTTCCGACGGCCACGATGTTGCGCGCCCGTTCGAGGCGTTCGAGCGCGCGGCTGAATTCGTCGTGCATCAGCGCCAGTTTCAGGCCGAATGTTGTCGGCTCGGCATGGATGCCGTGGCTGCGGCCGATGGCGGGCGTGAATTGAAACTCCTTCGCGCGCGCGGCGATGACGGGCAGCAGTTGGCTGCACGTCGGCGATGAGAATTTCGGCGCTTTGCTTCATCTGCACGGCGAGTGCGGTATCCCCGATGTCGCTGCTGGTGAGGCCGAAATGGAACCAGCGGCTGGCCTGATCGTTGATTTTTTCCGCGACGGCGGTGGTAAAGCCGATGACGTCGTGGTTGAGGGTCTTTTCCAGTTCCTTCTGGCGTTCGACGAGCCATTTCAGGTCGGCGAAACATTGGTCCGCGCCGGCTTTGATTTTTTGAAAGTCAGCCTTGGGGACGACGCCCTCGGCGACGAGCGCTTCGGAAGCAAGAAGTTCGATTTGCAGCCAAATCTTGAGCTTGTTTTCGTCGGCCCAAATGCCCCGCATTTCGGGGCGCGAATAGCGTGTAATCATACGCTCATTAAACGAAAAAAGGGGGAAAGATGCAAATCAGTCGTTGAAGCGTTGAAATGTGAAAACGTTGAAACGTGACGAACCTGCGCCACGCCAACCGGTTCACGGAAAGGGAGTTTCGCGCGGAGGAGGCGAAGGGGAAATGAGAGTTGAAGAATTGAAACGGAATCTTCGTCCTCGACAAAGCGATGCGGGAGGAATAAATGAGGTCAGGACCCGATGCAATCAGTAATTATGAACCGCAATTTATATTGGTCGTTAACGATCCTATGCATTGCGCACGCGGTGCTGGTAACCGCCGCTCTTTTCGGAGAATGGATGCGCGTATGTTTCCTGATGATCGCGACGGCATCGTGGTTCGTATGGCCCATTGTTATGTGGCTAATCAGAGCAAGAAAATGGAGCCTTGCGTTGCCTCTACTTATCGGTTTTGTTACGGTGTTTCCGTCGGCAGGCATATGTCTGATTTGGTTTCTTGTTGGATTTCCATACATGATACAAGACATGACGGCCAAGCGATTTATTGGTCATGGCGATGCCGGTCAGTCCATCTTACAAAATGTGGAAAAGTATGGTGGAGTTCCAAAAGCCACCAATGGTTTGCCACGCATTTCCGTTCAATGGAGCTACACTGAATATAATGACGGGACGACAACAATCAGGCTGCCGGTGCATACATTTCCCGATGTAAAGAGGCTTTTAAAACAATCACTAGGCCCGCCGCAAGGATGGGGTGCCTCGGGCTGGAACATCGAGTATGAACTTTCCACAAATGGAGCAAACATTGAAGTTTACGGTGGCGAGATTACCGATTTTGAGTACACAGACCTCGTCTTTAGTTGGCATCGTCCGCCAACGCTCTCTGAAATGGGACCGATCTCGCACGATTACCTGAACCGTCTGGCGTCCCTAAAGCGGCGGCGTTAAACGCGCCTATTCGGCGTCATGACAACGACCTTCACGGATAGCAGAGAATTGAACTTTACGAAACAGTAGTTAGGCGGGACGATACTTTTGCGATTGAAGTCATGGCTTTCGCCATACCACACGGCCCTGGCGTAGGTCGCCGGGCCCGCCTCGGTATTGCCCGCGCCATCGTCCTGCATGGCCTTTTCATGGCGCCAGTTCTGGTTGGGCCCCATCGGTTTGTCCATGGGTATGGTGGTGCCGGCGAGGAGGCCAACTCCCTTTGTGACGGCACCCGGCACCGCTTTCAGGGCGAGCTTCTTCAGGGCCCATCCCGGGATTTTCGCCGCTTCCAGGGCCCGTTCCCAGCCGGGCAGGTGCCAGTAAATATCTTCGTTCGGGTTATAGTTCCCTTCGCCGCCAGCCCTGCCGGTGATCCGCATATAAAAATTCTTCGTCTCGTTATCCATCATCGAATGCGCCTCGGGATCCGGGACATAGAGCCCTATCTTGAACCAGCGTACTCTGGACGGGGTGGTATACGTGAGGCCGGGGCGCGGCGCCAGGTCGAAGCCACCATCGGGTTTGACGAGGCCGTGCGCAATCACCTCCGGAGGCCTGGCCAGATCGCCAGACCTGGGATCGCGCCCCACAAAGAGAACCAGTTGATGTGGGACATCTGAGAAAAAACGAATGGAGCGGGCTTCGCTAATGTGAAGGCCGCCAAGCCCGTGCTTCCTGATCGTCAGGGTGGTGCGTTTGGGTTCGTACAATCCCAGTCTGAACCAACTGGCAAATCCGCGCGCGCGCGTCGCGCCTCTGCGCATGCTGGTCCACAGGAAGCCTTCGGCGCGGCCGTCGTCTCGGGCGTTGGCTGCCTTGTTCCATTGCCGTGTCATGAAACCGGCCTTGGGTGACCGATAGATATGGATAAGCCCGCGGACGACGGATTGCGCGTAATCGGGAATCTCATGCGTGATGACGGGGTCCGTGACGCCGATTTTTGTGCCGAGCCAGTGTCGGGCATAAGTTAAGCCGTTTCCGGAGGCATCCATATACCCGCGGTGATATTTCAACTTAAGGTCTTTCGCGAAGAAAGGAAGGCGCCACTGGTTGCCCAGGAAGTTGTTTATCTCCGGCGCTTGCGTGCTCTGGCCGTCGAAGACGTTGCTCAGAATTTCATTGGTCATGGGGACGCCCTCCGAGTGGTATCGGTCAATGCAATGCCGGCAGTTTTCGAGTTGAGCTTATGCATCGTACCTTTGCATTGAGGCCTGTATTTCGGCGGATCTGAGTTAGGAGGCCTCGTTTTTGCCATTCTCTAATCATGTCCATAAGACTGTCAAGCGCGAAGTTTGCGGTCTACGATGGTGCGATGAGCCGGCGGCAGGTGGAATTGGACATATAGGACGAATGGGGCCGATTGGTTGTTGGACGGGCTATGGACTGCAACATTTACGGGGGATCATTAAAAAAGTGGATTTTTTGAAACATTCTTCCATTTGGCGCGATATATTGGTTATGAGCAATAAACCATATTGAAAGTCTGAGTTGAGCATGAATGACTTATGAAAACGAAAATCCTTTTATCCGCAGGCGCCTTTTTTATTCTCGTTTTGACGGGCAACGCACAAATCAATATTCCCGGCGTCTTTAGCACCGGCGTTGATGATTCGGGGAATCTTTTGCCCACAGGCGAGACGGACCCGCACTGGACGATTTCTTCCTCCCCGGATGGCACGGTTCCCGCGCTTGTTACTGCGGACCGCAACAAAAGTTGGGTTGCGAACACGTCTTCATCGGAATGGATTAATGCAACCGGCGATGGCGCTGGTATAGAACCGACAGGGCTTTATATTTATACGCTGACATTTTCATTAAATGGATTTGATCCTGCCACCGCGCAAATAACGGGTGAATGGGCTTCCGATAACCAATCCGAAATCATCTTAAATGGTATTAATACCAGTTTCGCAAATGACGGCACGAACGGATTTAAGTCGCTAACTCCATTTTCAATCACAAGTGACTTCGTGGCGGGGGAAAATGAGCTTCAAATTTACGTGACCCAGATTCCTCCCACAGGCAAGAATGACCCTGAAGGATTGCAGGTAGACATTCTTAGCGCGATCGCTGATCCCGTCCCGGAACCGGCCATGCTTTCGCTATTTGCGGTTTCAATTCTGGGGTTATGCGTTCACCGAAAACGGCCTGCGCTGCGGCGTCTATGCTAAATTAGGACGTGATGCGGAGGGTCAGCGCCAACGGCGCGTTTCATACCAGTCTGGGGCAAAAGCCCCAGGGAAAAATCGCAAAACATCCGCAAGGGCCGAAGGCCAGTTTCATCAACCAACGAACAATCCATCCATGATTAGATCGCGCCGTTGGCGCTTTTCTATCTGTGGAATATACCACCACAGGGCGTCGCCCTCGGCTACTATGGCATTGCGCTTTCAGTGTGTGTTAATAGCTGAAAATTTTACGACAGCCGCGGTTCCGGCGGGCACTGTCACCACGCATCCGGCGTTTAACGTGGGATTCAGTGGCATCCACTCTCCGTGCCATCGAGCGTTATTTACAATTGGCGCGCCGCCGAGAGTGATGTCGGCGGTTGCCTGAAGGTCACCGCCGGGCACGGTTAGAAACATTACGTGCGCGGAGGCTCGAGGCAAACCTTTGGGCGCGATCGTTACGGACGCGGAGCGCGCGTCGGCGCCGTTCTCTTTGTTGATGATAGTGACGAAGATATCACTGTTCGTGGCGGTGACAGCATAGGCAGTGAGATTCAAGCTGTCGGGGTTTGCAATTGTCACGGGGTCGATCCGGCCGTGCCCACCGACGTCAAATGCCTTGATGCAATAAGCGATGGGCCAAATCTGGTAGTTGCCATTCGTGTCGCAGTAAATCGTGCCGTTGTATTTGCCGATAACCGTATGAAAATTGACTCCCTGGCATTGATGCGCAGCCCACCAATACATGCAATCCAGCGCAAACAGGGAAGTTGCGAAGGAATTATTTCCACCCCAGACACCGGGAAGACTGGCGACATAACTGTTTAGCTCGGTGAGCCGGTAAGGGATATCTTCAGATAACGCGACGGCGCCAACCGAGGAGTAGTACGCGGGATATTTCGTCGTGTCCCATTGTGAAGACAACATTCCAGCAACCAGTTGGCCGGGTGTTTTATGATGGGGGAATCCGCCCACGTAGTAGTGCGAGAATACATAAGCGATGTTTCTCGACCCGGTTTCGTGATTGGCGAGAAATGACGCCCAACTTGCCCCGCCTGTACCGTTATCCGGCCCTCCAATTTTGGCATCGGGCGCCGCGCTCACAATCGCTGTGGCGAACCTCTTCCATTTCATGAAAAAGGAGGCGACGTTTGTTATGTTGGGATCTCTTTTCTCATAAAGATTGGGTTCGTTGCCGATCGCAAAGCATGCCAGATTTTGCCGGTAGTGGTCCTGAATGTATTTGGCCGTGCGCGCGTCCTGAGATGGGTCGCCATTGAGCAGGCGTAATGAGTATATGACATCCATGTCCGCGGCCTTTGCAAATCGGAACAGAACGTCAATATCCTTTGAGGCTGGAAAATAATTCGCATCATTTCTGTCCACTGAAGTGCCGCCGATGCGAAGACTTTTAATTCCGAGATTTTTGAAAAGCGTGAGTAACTGCTTATTCGCGGGATCAAACAGATAACCTTTCACGCCAGGACTGTTATACTGCAAACTTCCAGTCTCAAAACTCAGGCCGATAAAATCGG
Source organism: uncultured Verrucomicrobiae bacterium (assembly GCA_963845665.1). Classification (GTDB taxonomy): domain Bacteria; phylum Verrucomicrobiota; class Verrucomicrobiia; order Limisphaerales; family UBA11358; genus UBA11358. The sequence goes on along the minus strand of CAWJTA010000002.1, from coordinate 1,643,862 downwards.
AAGGGATGGAAAGGCCGGGGGACGCGATATCCACAGTCACCGTCACCGGCGATTGAGCCACGGCCGTCAGCAGGCAAGCCGCATAGATAAAAGTGAAAAGGGTTTTCGTCATTTGGTTGCTCGCTCGTCCTGGCCGATCCGGCAATGCCAACGGCATTGAATCTTTCAGCCCAAGGGTTGGACGCGTCTTGGGAAGTGGCACTGCCACCGGCCTACCCTGGGACAACGCGCCCCATTCCGCAACCCTGAAAGGGTTGTATCAATCCCGCACATATTCTCTCGGAATCAATTTTATACCGCTGCAACAATTCGCGAGATTCGTTCTGAATCAAAATTCATGGAATCGCAAGGCGATTGGTGGGAATGCCCGTTTCTTGCACTGCTCGCTGTAGTTCATCACCGCTGGTCGGCTGAACATGGCCGTCGCTAAATGCAACGTTACCGACATATTTATGCCGATCTCCTGTCCACCAAATTGGCGTGTTTGAAGAAAGGTCCAAAAGTCCGGATTTCACAGGAATGTCGCCGATGGCAGAATTGTCCGGGGGGTGCGGGTGAACTCCGTCGCCAATGGCGAAATTATCATCTCCAGAAATAATTGTTTGCGGCCGTGTTTTATTGGCATCCAAACCGACAAAGTAACTGATGTTCGAGTTGTTAAGGCCGTTTCGGTCGCCAACCCACGGCGTCATAAAATGAGCCTCGAGTCGACTATCAGCGGGACAATTTAAGATCATTGGAGTTGATATATAGTCGGTCATTGTTATGAAGTAAGCAGCAACGTCGCCCCTGGCGATCAACTCCACACCTTCATTCGTCGTTAAAACCGAATTTGGATATTGTCCATTGTGATCGCGTTGCCAAATATCATAAACAATGCAGATTTGCCTCAACTTGCTGGCGCAGTTAATACGTTGCGCCCGGCGTTTGGCTGCGGTAAGCACGGGCGCCAGCATTAAAGCGGTTAAGACAAGTAGCACGACAACGACCATCGCTAAATCAACCCACGTAAACGCCAAATTTCTTTGATAGGCAGAGCAAAGCTTCATGTCGGTTCCTCGCTGTTTTCAGTGTAATGGCCGCCAGGGAAAAGCTCCAGAGGAGCGCAATATTTGTAGTGCATGTGTATTATAAATTTTTTCAAGCTCCAGAGGAGCGGGATATTTCGCCCTTCAATCGCCAACGAATTTGAAGATATACCCCTGGTCATGCCATGCCCCGAGTATGTCGCTCCTCTGGAGCTCGGGAAATATTTTTTTGGCCGTTGTACTACAGAGATTACGGTCCTACGGACCTTTGCGCAGGGTCGTTCAAACACTATCGGCGCATTAGAGTTATTTGTTTTCCGGTTTAAAATCCAGCCACGCCAGGTTCATGTTGCCTTCGCTGACTATTCGTATGGTCAAAATGCTTTTGCCCTTGGGGAGCTTCACTTCAGCGATGTTCGTCATGATGTTCCAATGGTGCCATTGGCGCCAGGCAATCGGGTCCCGGTCATCGCGCGTGGACATGATTTTGATGTCCGGGGCGAACAGCCGGCCGTTGCACCCCAGCGAAATCGCCCCGCCGCGGTTCGAGGTGTATAAAAGATCAACCGTATACATTCCCGCCTTCTCGACATCCACGGTGAGATTGAACCATTCGCCGGGATCCGTCCAACCGACGTACAGTTGTCCCCTGGGTGGCTGCACCAGGTTATAGGGATTGTTGTCAATCGCATCGTGAAATTTTGTGTAGGACGTACTGATGGCTTCGTGCATGCGAAATTCGTTGAGGTAAGTGCCATCGTCGGGATTCAACTTCCCGCTGCCGTTGTTTACCGTGCCGGAAACGTGATACGCCACGCCTTCGCCTCCGAAGTCGTAATAGGCGCATTGCACCCGGCCGGGGATTTTCTGCGCGCCGCCATGATAAACATTATCGTGGTACGGCTGGCCGGAATAGTTTTTGAAATGGTTTGTTGCGCAGCCGCAGAAGTTAAAACTGCCGGCGAGCGCGAGTGCGAAAATCAAATCTAGCCCGGATTTCATCACAATCCCTATGGTTCGTTCTTTAATATGCAAAGGAAATTTGAGACTCGTCAACCGCCTGTGTTTGACGACGGCGCGGCAGGCCTCGTCTCCTGCAATAGCCGATGTTTTTTTAACGGATTTTCAGCTGCCATTAAACCGCAACGTCTCCATTCGGAGGATTATTGACGCTCAGGGTATCCAAGTCCGTCGCGCGCGTTTGCGCCACCATCGCCATCACGGTGAGGGCGCCGATGATCTTTGCGAGTACGCGCAAAAGATCTGTAAGCGGCTCTTTGTCTGACAATGCGCCCCAGTTTCCGATTTGTCCAATGGAATTGGTAATGCAAAAAGGCGGGTTTCTTGCGAAACCCGCCCTTTGAATTCTAACGAGGCAGACTGCCCTTAAGGCTGCTGCTTCAAGATGTAATAGACCTGGCCGTTGGCACCAACGGAGTTGGTGAATACGTAGGTTCCAGAGCCAGCCGGGTTTTCAACGGTTGTGCCAGCGGCCGGCCAGGTTGAAACCGGCGCCAGGATGTTGTTTGTCGCCAGCACGGAGTAGAACAAGCCGGTGGCGTTGGTGAAGGCGAATGCGAATTTGCCATTGGCAACGTTGGCCTTGTGCAACACCGAGTAGATCGGCGCGGGAATATTGAAGGCGGAGCTGTTCGTGGTCAAGCCACCGCTGGAGAACGTGATTGTTGCGCCGGTGACTGCGCTTGTGGCAAGTGCGCCCAGGTTGGTATACGTGCTCACACCAGCGCTTGTCGCCAAGTTAGTATTGCCTCCCAGCGACCAGGTCCCCTGCGTGGCAGTGGCCCCTACGTTGGCAGCGGCGAAGATGACGTCGTTGGACGCGTCTTCAATCGTGACGACGGGTTGTTTGGCCAGAACAGCGCCGTCGGCTTTCGGGGCGGTCGGCTGGGTTGTGATGACCAGTTGCGTTGCCGGACCCACGATCACTTGAGTCACCGAATTAGTAATATATCCGGTTACGCTGAACGTGATGGTCTTGACGCCCGGCGTCTGCAGCGCCGAGGCCTGCGAGGGAGTAAACGCGATGACGCCCGCGGTGTTTGTGCTGTAGGCCGTGGAAGGAATGGCCGTGCCATTCACTGTGACACTGGTGATATTGCAGCGCCACGTCGGGTCATCAGGTATTGTCGCGATATTGAAGGTGCTATTGAGGTTCAACTTGCTCGCGGGGGCGAGTATTGGCGTGGGCATTGGCTCATAAGCATTGGCCGTTTGTTGCGGAACAAACACGATACCCTTCATTGAAGCCGTCTTTGGCGTGGTATAAATCAGGTTGGTTGTGATGATATGGATGTTCGCGCCCCATCCCGTTGAGTCAGTTACACGGTAAATGCTGTTTCCAGCAGTGCCACCGGCGCCGGTGGTATAGTAAATATATGCGTCGCCGACACCGTTGGTGGTCACAAACATACCATCGATTCCGACGGTATTAGTCCAAGAACCATTCGTCGCCCAGCCATACTCGTTATTTGGATTACTTGAATCAACGCCGGGCTCCCAGGAGAATTTGTTGATTACACCCTGGCTACTGCTGATTTGATCGCAGGTATACATGACGTCATATGTAGTGCCGCAATTTGTAGAAATCAGATAAAAATCCGTGGCGTTGGGATCGTTGCCCAGGTTGTTGGGCTGTGTGATCCAGCCGCCATTGTTATAGATCATATAAACAACGGGGATATTCTCGCCGCTAACGGCCTTTTGCGTTTCGACATAAGCGGTGTGACCAGGATATATTGAATTCGCCTGAGGGCCGAAGCATTTCACGACCACGTTGTTTAAAGCATCCACGTTGGCCTGGAAAACGTATCCGCTACCGTAATACAGTCCACCCTTGTCATCGGCGAAGAAGTTGACGTCGTCCAGTGTGGCCGCGGCGCGGGCCTGGCTGCCACCCAACGAGGTGGAAGTATAGGTTGCGCCAATGGATACGCCGTTTGTGTAATTCATACCCACGGCCGCGCGGTTAAGATTGAGGGTCTCGTCAGGCGTGGCAGAGCTGCCGTCTGCAAAGGCGCCAAACGTCAATAACGTGCCGTCATCGCTCAAAGCCAACCGGCCCGTCGTGCCGGCGGGAGATTCGCGCAGGGCATTTGTTCCCGTCGCGCTGACGGGAACAATGTTCACCGGCGCCGGGTTCGTGGCGGACGATTTGACTTCGATCATGCTGAAGGTCGTGTTGTTCGAGAGCGTGTCGACCTGGAAGATAGCCAAATTACCTGGTGTAAACGGAACCGGCGCTACCCCAATGTTAAATGTCGACAACGTGATGTTGGTCGTCGAGCCCTTGGTGGCTGCATTGGTATAGCCAGTGACATTCAGCATTACTGCCGCGCCGGTCACTGGTGTGGCAGTGGCCAGGGTGGCGGAAAGGTTCGTAAAGGTTATTACGCCGTTGACTTCCGGTTGAACGGTGGCGCCACCCAATGTCCAGCCGCTCGCGCCGCCGGCGGTGGCCGTAACCACCACATTTGCGTATGGATTTGTTGTGGAATTGCCGTACTGGTCCGCTAACACCAGCACAGGGTTGACCTCCAGGGTACCGCCGCTGGCCGAGGGCCCCAAAGCTCCGACGGGATTGTTCAGGTTCTTAAATGCGCCGGCCGCGATTGGCTGCGTAATTCTGACCGTACTATAGTTGGTGGCGTAAACGATGATGCTGTCAACGGCGGCTAACTGAAGGAGGGTCGACAGCGCCGGCGTGAAGATCAGCATTCCGGCATTATTCGCGTTGTAAGCGGAAGGCGGAAGAATTTGGCCGTTGATATAGACAGCGGAAATGCTCGCGCGCCAGTTCGCGTTATCGGCAAATGTATTGGTAAACGGATTGTCCACCGTGGCGCCGGAAGCAGCGCTGACGGAGGGCGGGACCAGGCCGTTATATTGGCCGCCAAAGAGAACGTTCCCAAGGCGAGCGTTGCCTGAATTATTGTTATAGGGAAATCCATTATACGCCACATCGTCAACGTTCGACGAGGCATTCACAATGCGAATGCCGAAGAGGGGGTTGTTGTCAACGTTGGGAATTCCTGTGAAGTCCACGGCTAATTGATTGTACCAGTTCTGGCCGGCCGTTTGGTAGAAGTAGGTGCCTTCAATTGTATTGGGGTCGGCGGTCTGGTCGTTTGTCAAAATGTATTGGGGATTGGGGGCGTATGCCAGGGTGTTGGCGGTGAACGAATTGGTCCAGCCGTTGGTGGTGTAGAGCACGCACATTCTGGCTTCCGCCGCAGAGGTGAAATAGATGTCAAAAGTCACCACAATGTTCGAATAATTCACCGTGCTCACGTCAAACTCACCACCCTGTGAGCCATTAGGCGCAACTGAAGTCCAGCCGTTGCCTGGGGCACCGCGCATGCGCCAGGAGGAAGGATTCCCGGGAGTTGAACTGCCCGCCTGCGACGTGACGTCAGGAGCATTCGTGCTGAAATCCACGCCCGAAGCGAATTGGAAGTTCGTGATATCGAAACCGATGCACGCAGCACTGGCCTCGCTTTCATAGGCGAAATTGATTTCGGGAATTGGATTTTCCACGTAGCCACTATTTGTCGAATAAATGCCGCCACTGGCGTAGCTGGCGAATGTCCAATCGGCAATGGTGTCTATGGAAACACCTTGAATGACGACGTTATCGAGAGTCCAATTACCGGACGTGTTGTTGTACGCAGCGCCGGTCGTATCCACGTCGTCCGGTCCAGTGGAAGCGTTAACAATGCGAATGGCAAAGTTGGGATCGTTGTCCACGCCGGAGATGCCGCCCAAATTGACGGTAATGCCGTTGTTCCAACCAGTTGCGAGCTTCACGTAGGTGCCATTTACCGTGTTGGTGCTGGTCGTGTTGTTGTTGACGGTGGCTGAACCTCCCGAGACGGTGATATTCCCGGCATTAACCCAAAGATTGCCCTCTGTCGTATATTCGACCTGAAGATTTGCTTCACCGGTCGATGGCACGTAGACATCGAATGATGCCGAGACGTTGTAATAGCCATAGGTGCTCCCGGAAAATTGGGCTCCCTGCGTGCCGATGGGGGCGCTGGTGGACCAGCCGTCGCCGCCATTGGGCGCCGCGCCGTTGCCACTGATTTGCCAGGCATTCGGTCCGCCGGAAGAACTTCCGGCCAATGACACAACAATGGGATTGCTGAGGCTGTTGGTATTGTTATAGGAATTGGCCATGCCCAAAGCGCCGGCGGTTCCAAGACCGGTGGAGGGCTGGGGGCTCGTGTTTGTCGTGCCGGATGAAAGGTTGTCGAAAGTCCAGGCCGTCAGGGTCGCGGTCGAGGCTTTCATTACTGAAAGGGACGCCATGAAGGTCAATCCCATACACGCAATGTGTTTTATTTTCATTTAGTTATTTTGATTTTTTATCGGCGCAATGAGTCTGTTGCACTGTTAGTGAGCGAATCATTTCTCATTTTGAAAAAACGAATGCGTGACGTGCATGTTACAATCCGGAAACATTGGCCCGGCCAGATTACAGATTTGTAATCTTTTGGGAGCGTTTCGACCGGGAAGGAGAAAGTCCATTTCATGTCACCGAATCGTCGCAATTCCGTCATCTTTTCGTAACACAATTTGTGCAGGCTTGGGCGACTCGTACCGATTGAGGAAGAGATTCCAAAAACAGATTAGTTACTTAAAATGCATTTGACCGTCAAAAAACGCGCTGGATTTACCCTGATTGAACTACTGGTGGTTATCGCTATTATTGCCATACTGGCGGCAATATTGCTTCCCGTGTTGAATCAGGCCAGAGAGCGGGCGCAACAAGCGGCCTGTTTGAGCAACGAGAGGCAGTATGGACTCGCCGACAATTTGTACATTGATGACAACAATGGCACATATCCGTTCCCGAGGTATCAGAGCTACGCGTCAGGGGCTGAGCAGGACAACCCCACATGGACACAAATTCCTACTTATCATAGAAACGGCGAAGGTGACGACGTCTGGTTCAACGCGCTGCCTTCGTATGTATCAGCGATGCCTCTGTGGCAGGTGGCTTATAATTCAGCGAATTTCTCCCAGGTCAAATCAGCCATATTCTATTGTCCCACGGCCGTTTCCCAGGGAAACTTCCCTCCTGATACTCAGGCGGCGGCCAATGGTGATTCCTACACCATGCTTCCTGGAACCCGGCCACTATTTGGCTACGCGATGAATTCAAAATATTTGGCTTATGAGCAAATCAATAACGCGAACGACACAATCCTTAAAGCCAGCCTGATTAAGCATCCTTCGTATTTTGTACTCTTTTCAGAAGTGCGCGATCGTTCTCAGGAACAACCGTTTTATTGTACGTCCGCGCCGGGGTCGGGCAACTGGATCGTTTTGGCCACGCCGCACGGCTACACGACCCGCTTTTCCAGCCGTCATAACCAGGGCGGCCAAATTACGTTTGGCGACGGCCATGCTGCTTACTACAAGTACCATTACGTTGTATCTGACGGCACTGAAAATTCAAGTATCGGAGCGGGATATGATCCCGGCCGGCCTGACATAAACTGGGACGCCGGTGGCAATCCGGTGCCGCCTGGCAGCGGAGGATAAGGAACAACGCTACGTCGCGATCCAGCCGCACGAATTTTATCGAGAGACTAGTCCGTAATACCTGGTTCCAACAACACACGAGGGCAGGCGAAAGCCTGCCCTTTTTTATTTCGTAGCAGCCGATGTGAATCGGCTCTGACTTCCGACTTCGGGTGACATCAAACAAAGAAAATTAGAGCGCGCTCACGCGACGCTGCCACGTGACGAGAGAAGTTAGCTATCGCGCGATCCAACCGCCGCCCACGACGAGATCATCCTGGTAAAAAACCGCAGCCTGGCCGGGAGTGATCGCGCGCTGCGGTGAATGCAGCTTTACCTTCACGTGACCGTTTTCGGTGGGTGTCAGAGTTGCCGATGTGCCAGGATGGTTGTAACGGATTTTCGCCGTCGCCTCGATCGGCTCATTGAGCCGGTCAAAGGGAATCCAATTGCAACTGGTCGCGGTAAATTCGTCGCGGTCGAGGGCCGCGCCGTCGCCTACCACGACACGATTGTTTTCGACGTCCAATTCCACCACATAGACCGGTTCAGGGGTGGTAATGCCCAGGCCGCGCCGCTGGCCGATGGTGTAAAATGCGATGCCATCGTGATGGCCGAGCACACGGCCGCGCATATCCACAATTTCGCCGCGATGCTTTTGCACCAGGTTCGCCTGTTGGAGAAACCCGCCGTAATTGTTGTCCGGCACGAAACAGATTTCCATGCTTTCCTCTTTGTCGGCGGTCTTGAGGTTGCAATGACGCGCGACGGCGCGGGTGTCACTCTTGGTCTTTTCACCGAGGGGAAACATCGCGCGGGCGAGCTGATCCTGGCGAAGGGAAAAGAGGAAATAACTCTGGTCCTTGCGCGCGTCACGTCCGCGCTTGAGCAAGTGGCGCGTGGCCGCCGCATCAAGCTTTCCCTGATTTTCAAACAGAGCGAACTCATGTTCGCTGCTACGCTCAATACGCGCAAAGTGGCCGGTGGCGATAAAATCCGCGCCAAGTTGGTCCGCGCGGTCGATCAGGCGGCCGAACTTGAGATTTTGGTTGCACATGACGCACGGGTTGGGCGTGCGGCCGGCCTTATATTCGTCTGCGAAATATTGGATGACGTGCTTTTGAAATTCCGCGGCCTCATCGATCAGGTAATAAGGAATCCCCAATTCATGGCAAACGGCCCGGGCGTCAGTCACGGCCTGTGGACCGCAGCACTTGTCTTCGGCGCGATTCACGCAGTCCTGCGGCCAGAGCTTGAGCGTGATGCCGATGACGTCGTAGCCCTGCTCGAGCAAAAGCGCAGCGGTTGCGGAGGAATCGACTCCACCGCTCATGCCACAAACCACGCGTTGACGCTTTTCCGAGGTCACAAACAAACATTATATGATTATTGGGCCAGGTGTAAATGGCGGTTATCATTCCTGCGCGCGGTAGGGCGGCCCTCCCACGCCGCCGCTCGTCCAAAACGATATCGTTAATGTAACACCCTAAGCTGTTGAAATTCAACAATGTAACGGGTCATCGCAAATTTGTAACGGGGTGTGTAACACCTTAACCAATTGCAATTCAACAATGTAACGTCTGTAACGCCCTAAACTTTATATCATGAATGTTCACCACGCCTTCGCCGCGAACCGGTCATCCCCACAATGCCAACCACTTTTGTCACAGGAATGTCACACAATTGAAACGGATTTTCTGTAAAATATGCGCCGTTTCGAGCAGAATTATGACATTTCTAATGAATATTCGTTTGGCTGTTATCTTTGTCTTTTGCCTTTCGTTGCTGCCCTTGGCGGCGAAGGATTTGCATTATCTTCCCGATGGCAAGCCCGATGCCATTGAGTTGCTGGCGCCGCCGCCGTTGCCGGATTCGCGGGAACAGGCCGCGGATTTGCAGGAAGTGCGCACGGTGAGCCAATCGGCTCCCGGCAGCGATGTGGCCACAGCCAAAACGGAAACGAAATTTACCATGTTTACGTTTGCGCCGGAGATTGGATCGTTTTTCGAGCCCGGCAAGTTCCCGAAGACCGAAGAACTGCTGCGCAACGTTCAGGCAGACGCGGGAGCGGTGGTCGACAATGCCAAGGACTATTGGAAGCGTCCGCGTCCGTACAAAGTAGACCCGAGCCTGGCATCAGGAAAACTGGAAAAGAGTTTCAGCTATCCCAGCGGCCACTCGACCGAATCCATGGTATTGGCCCTGGTGCTGGCAGAACTGTTCCCGGAGCATCACGACGCAATCATTGGCGAAGCGCGCAATATCGGCTGGCATCGCGTTGAAATCGCGCGCCATTATCCGACAGACATTTACGCCGGACGCGTCCTGGCGCAGGCGATTGTTCGCCAAATGAAGGAGGACGCTGATTTCCAAAAGGATTTGGCCGCGGCCAAGGCGGAATTGGCGGCTGCGCAGGCGGCGGATAAGACGAATTGAGTGCGTTGATGCGTTGAGACGAAAAATTGTCGCGCGAAGACCAAGAAGCGGGCGAAGGAAAGGGAAGACTGCTTTATTGTTTTTGAACGTATGCGTGAGCGAAGGCATCTTTGGGCCTTCTATTGGCCGCAAAAGAGCACAAAGATCGCAAAAACATTATTCCGCTCCTTGCGTTCTATTGCAGCTATGAAGAGATCGGTGGTCGCCACGCGATTTGCCCTTTCAAATTCGCTCGCGCCCCGGTTGATAGTCATGGTTTCGCTTTTTTTATAAATCTGTGTTTCATCTGCGCAAATCTGTGGCTCAAAAAACCCTTTCAGTCTTCATTTTTCTGAATTCATTCATTAGAATCGCCACCCCAAAATGAAAATAAAGGAAATAGCCGGTTCAGTCGTCGCGCCGAAAGGCTTTTTGGCCGGCGGCGTGTTTTGCGATATTAAGAGGCTCGGTACAGGCAAGGGATCGGACAAAGGACCGAAACGCGACCTCGCGATCATCGTTTCCGAAGCGCCCGCTACCGTGGCCGGTCTTTTTACCACGAACCAGGTCTGTGCCGCGCCCGTAAAGATCTGCCTGGCGAACATCAGAAATTCAGGAGCCCGCGCCATCGTCGCTAATTCCGGAAACGCCAATGCGTGCACCGGGAAACAGGGACTGCGCGACGCAAAAGCCATGACTGAAATCGCCGGGCGCGCCTTGAATATTCCTCCCGAAAATATTTTTGCGGCTTCAACCGGCAGAATCGGCCTGGCCCTGCCGATGGACAACGTCCGGCGTGGTATTTTGGACGTTGCAAAGATCCTTGGAAATTCAGCCGACCATGCCGGCCATGCTGCCGAGGCCATCATGACCAGCGATACGCGCCCAAAACAAATCGCCGTAGAAATGGTTCTTGGCGGAAAAACGGTCCGCATCGGCGGGATTTGCAAGGGCGCGGGGATGATCCAGCCCGGAATGAGCCCAAACGGAAAACGACCCGCCGTTCAACCGCTTCATGCCACGATGCTCTGCTTCATCACGACGGATGCCGCTGTGGATTCAAAGGCGCTGCAGGCGGCGTTAAACGAGGCCGTGGCAGTCAGCTTCAATCGAATCACCGTGGACGGCGACATGAGCACGAACGACACGGTGCTGGTCCTCGCCAACGGACTCGCGGGGAACGAGAAACTTAAAATTCAGGACGCAAAATTTAAAACTTTTCGGGCCGGTTTGAATCATGTTTGTCTCGAATTGGCCAAAATGATGGTGCGCGATGGCGAAGGCGTCCATCGCATCGTCACAGTGCGGGTGAGCGGCGCGAAGACGGTTGCCGACGCTGACGCCGCGGCGCGCGCTGTCGCCAACAGCTCCCTGGTGAAGACAAGCTGGCACGGCGGGGACCCTAACTGGGGCCGAATCATGGGTGCTATAGGTTATTCATCGGCGCACGTTGTGGAAGATAAGGTAGACATCGGCTACAGCGCGCCCGGTTCTCGCGACGTGCTCTGGAGTTTGAAGCGCGGTCAACCGACGCGCGCAACATTCCGGGAACTTTGCGCCGCTGTCGCGCCCAAAGAGTTCGACCTGCACATCCGGCTGAACCTCGGAAAAGCCGGCGCGGTCATTTATGCATCAGACCTCACCGAGGACTATGTGAGTTTCAATAAAGGCGACGTCTCAGATCCGACGTCGCTCGGGGGGTGACGGGGCGTGTTGCGGAATTACGGCAAAAAGGGCGCAACTCTTCGTGAGAACGCTGCGGCTATTCGTCACTTCGGCGCCACACTCACAATCACCGGCACCCTCAATTCAGGCAGAAGCGGGGACGACGTATCAATCGTCACGTCGCCGCTGGTGAATTGTTGCGGCAATTCAGCGAATTTAAGCATGAGTGTGAACAGCTTTCCCGCTTCCGAAGGCGTGACGCTCGCGCTCATGCCCCGGATGCTCGAGCGAACAGTTTGAATGGTTACCGGTTTATCGAGGATGGACTTCAGTTCGACCGTCCGGGTGAGGGACTGGGCCGGATAGTTTGTGATGGAAACTCCAAAATTGGGGATCACCCAATAAATTTGAGACGGCGTGGCGCTCAATTCTCCCTGGACATCACAGGACAGGAACATCGTCTGGATCGGACGGTCGGCCTGATTGCCGGCCCACAACTGGACGTTTGCAATCATCGTCATAGGCGGATGGGGCGGCCGATGGACCGCCACATCGACCTGGGCCGAACCAGCCTGGGGCGAAACCGACGGGTCCAGCGCCGCGCTCAGCCACTTTTGCGAGGGCACCAGTTTTTCCAGCGCCAGGGGCTGTCCATCATTCCGTACGATCGTAAAGGTGGCGTGCGCCTCGTCTTTGTTCGCCGGCAACACGATTCGCAGGACCATGGGACTTAGTTCATAAAGCGGCGTATAGTCCAATTGCACCGTCAAATCCACCTCGGGTGTCTTTGGATCATTGGAATGCACCATGATTTGCTTTTGCACCCGCCCCATGACGTGGTCCAGGTTGACGGTGTAAATGATCTCGCCGCTACGCCCGGGCGCGAGTTTGTTCGGCGATACTTCGGCCACGGTGCAGCCGCAGCTTGTGTCCGGCTGCGCAATTTCCAGGAGCGCGGTGCCGGTATTTTTGAATTTGAAAACGCCTGACACTTTGCCCGGCGCGGTGAGTTTGCCCAAATCGCAGAAATTGGTTTCAAACTGAATGACCGGCGTGCCGTTGCTGTAACCGTCCTGGGCGTCAACCGTTGAAGCAAAACTCAAGGCGCCAAGGCCCAATCCCAACACAACACTCAAAGCCGTTTTCATGCTGGTTAATTCCCGGTCTGTTGTATTGCAGCTCCTGCTCGTACGCCGATATTTGGCGCAGGATTGGCCGTTTTTGTCAACCTGTTGATGTTAGGGACCGCGCCCTGCGCCATCACCGCGGCTTAACGCGCGAAATATTTCGCAATCCGCGTTAGCTGACAATCCTCCGCCCTTCATCCAGGAAGATGCCCTTGAAATTCATTTCCAGTGCCTGCGGATTGGAAGCTTTAGCCAGCGCCTCTTTTTCGGTGACCCTGCCGGCCTTCACAAGGTTAAAGAGCGATTGGTTGAATGAAATCATGCCATCATCGCCGCCGGTTTCAATGGCGGCCGACAGCTTATCGAGCCGGTTTTCTTCGATCAATTTTCTCACCAGCGGCGAGTTTATGAGAATTTCCAGGGCCGGCGTCATTTTGCCCTCCACGGTCCCCACCATGCGCTGGGCAACGACGCCGCGCAATACACCCGCGAGCTGCCGACGGACCTGTTCGCGTTCTTCAGCCTTGAAAAAGTCCAGGATGCGGGTGACTGAAAGCGCCGCCGTGGTCGTGTGCAGCGTAGACAGCACAAGGTGTCCGGTGTCTGCCGCGCTCATGGCTGCGGTAAAACTGATGTCGTCGCGCATTTCGCCCACCATGATGATGTCGGGGTCCTGCCGCAAAACGTGCTTGAGCGCATGATGAAAGGACATGGTGTCCAGGCCGATTTCACGCTGTTCGATGACCGATTGATTGTCTTCAAAGGCAAATTCGACCGGATCTTCGAGGGTGACGACGTGCTTTTTGAAATTGCTGTTGATGTGTTCAAGCATCGCGGCCAGGGTCGTGGATTTGCCCGAGCCGGTAGAACCGGCCACCAGCACGATACCGCGTGGCGCTTCGGCAATCTTTTTGACCTGCGGCGAAAGGCCCAGTTCTTCGAAGCTGGGAACATGCGTCTTTACGTAGCGCATGGCCAGGCACCACTGGTTGCGTTGCTGGAACAGATTCGTCCGAAACCGCCCGATTTCGGGCACAAAATACGAAAAATCAATCTCTCGCTCTTCATCCAGGCGCTTCTTTAAATGCGCAGGCGTGATGGTTTCCACCACTTTGTTCATCCAAACCATTGTGGGAAACGGAGCGTCCACGGCTATCAGTTCGCGGTTGATGCGGAAAATAATCGGTGTCCCAATTTTCAAGTGGACATCGGATGCGCCGCCGTCCACGGCTGTTTTCAAAATCTTATTAAACAATTCCATACTAGACGGAAATGATAACCGATTCCGGCGCGAATGCCAGCGGCGAAAAACTGGAGGATGGAAAATTTAAGATAGAAAACGGCCAGGCACATAAATGCCTATGAAATGTTTCATACGCCAGGGACTCGACCCCCATCCCCAATAATCCATCAATCCAACCAGCCTCCCACCGTCTGCACCACCGCCTGGAGATTCTCCAGTTTGGCGTCGGGCGGCACACCGTGGCCGAGGTTAAAAATGTGTCCCGGCCGGCCGCGCATTTCGTCGAGAATACGCTGCGTTTCCGCCACGACTCGATCCGGAGTGGTCGTCAACAGGGATGGCTCGAGGTTCCCCTGGATGCCCACGGACAATGGCAGCAACTTCCGGACGTCGGCCAGGCGCACATGGGAGTCAATTCCGAGCACGTCCGCGCCCGTCGCCAGGAGCCTGGTCCAATCGTGACAATCCTTGGAAAACACAATGACCGGGACCGTGCCGCCAAGCCCGGCGATGATTTCCTTCATCCAGTTTGCCGAAGCAGCCTGGAAATTCTCCGGGGAAAGCAGGCCCCCCAGGCTGTCGAAGATTTGCACGGCATCCGCGCCGGCGGCGATCTGCATTCGCAATAACTTCGTAACAGCGGCGGTCAGCGTTTCCATCAAACGGGTGAAGAGCGCAGGCTGGGCCGAAAAAAGATTTTTCGCGCGGACGAATTCCTTCGCGCTGCCGCCTTCAAGCATGAAATTTGCGAGTGTCCAGGGCGAGCCGGCAAAACCGATCAGCGCGGTTTTTTCCTCCAATTCCTTTTTCAACAGCTCAAGCGCGAGCGGAACGTACTCCAATTTTTCTTCCATCGCCGCGACATCGAGGGCGGCAATGTCCGCGGCATCACGCAATGCAAAATCCATTTGAATGCCGCCGGTTTCCCGGAAGTGATATCCCTGGCCCAGGCCTTCGGCCGCAACCAAAATGTCGCTAAACAAAATGGCCGCGTCGAAGCCGAAACGGCGGATTGGCTGGAGCGTCACTTCGGCGGACAGGGCGGGTGTGCGGACCAACTCCAGGAAATCGTGTTTGGCCTTGAGCTCGCGATATTCCGGCAGGGCCCGGCCCGCCTGCCGCATGAGCCAGACCGGAGGACGCTCAACCGCCCGGCAACGGCAGGCATCGAGAAATCGTTGGCGATTTGTCATTTTTCCTTAAATTACCGTCGAAATACACCGGAAGCGAGCAGATCCGCCGGTCAACGATTGTTAAAAAAATTGCGCAACTTTAACCGCTGCCTGGTTATCTACTAAGAGATGAACAACGAGCCGCTTCATAACTCGCAGAGACAATTGCGGGAGTTGCTTTCCCGACTGCCGGACGCGCCACTCGCGTCTAATTTTACCGCGCGCGTGTTGCAGGCGATTGAAGCCGAGGAAATGCGCCGTTCCCGATGGGGTATTCTGGCCTTGGACTGGCGGGTTTTTTTTCCCCGTGTCACGGTGAGCGCGGCCGCGGCCGGCATCGCCGTCGTTGCGCTTTATCAGCACGAACTGGGCATTCAACGTCAAAACCTCGCCCAAAGCGTCGTCGTCGTCGCTTCCCAGCCCATGCCCGGCCTTGAGGCCCTGAAAAATTTTGACGCCATCCAGCGTATGGGCCAGGCGGCCCGCCCAGATGACGAGCTGTTGGCGCTCGCATCCGAAATGAAATGAGTTACTTCCGTCAAGGGCGGGGGTGGTTGGTTCTGATTCCGGCCGCGCTTTTCATTTTTTCTGCCGCCGGCCAAAATATCCCCAATTCGGCAAAAAGTCTGGACCTGGCTCCAGCCAATGCGCAGCCTCCGCTGCCTCCGCTGCCCCCGCTGCCTTCGGCACCCTCGCCCGTGGATTATTTTCGCAAGTTGCTGGCCATGTCGCCACAACAGCTCCAGGCGGCCCTCGCTCATAAGCCGCCCAAATTTCGGGAGCGAATCCTCGCCAAAGTCAATGAATACGCCGCGCTGGATCCGGACGACCGCGAGCTGCGCTTGCGCGCCACTGAACTGCGCTGGTATTTGACGCCGATTCTGCAGGCCCCTGCCGGCCAAAGAGCCGCGCAACTGGCCGTCGTGCCGGCGGACATCCGCGACCTGGTCGAGTCCCGGCTGACGCAATGGGAAATCTTGCCCCCACCCCTGCAGCAGGAATTTTTGGAAAACGAACCTGTCGCCGGCTATTTCGCCGGGCTTAACACCACCAATGTTAATTTCGACGTCCGGACGTCCCAGATGCCCAGCAGCGCCGACCAGTCGCGCTGGAACGCTTATTCAGAAAGCGAGCGGCAGGGAATGATCGCGCAATTCACTGCTTTTTATGACCTTTCGCCAATAGAAGAACGGAGGGCACTCGGCAAATTGACGGACGCTGAGCGCAAGCAAATCGAAGCGACATTGCAGACCTTCAGGGACTTGCCCCCGCGCCAGCGGACCCAATGTATCCGCGCATTTGGAAAATTCGCCAGCATGAGCCCGGCAGAACGAGCTTCGTTTCTGAGAAATGCCCAGCGTTGGTCGCAAATGACTCCATCCGAGCGGAAAACCTGGCGCGACCTGGTGGCGCATGTGCCACAATGGCCTCCGCTGCCAACGGCCGCCATCATGCCGCCGCCGCTGCCCTCGATGCCGCCCCTGCCCTCTGTCCAGCAGAGCTTTCACGCGGTCGCCGCCACAAATCACGGCTGATTTTGGCAGGGACCGTGCGCTGCGCTGCCACCGCGTCATTATTTTCTTACTCGCCACTTTTCCTGGTTTTCAATCGGATTAATTTAGATAAAATGTTCGTGTGGATCCTATTGCATTCCAACACGGCTTCCTGACCATCCATTGGTATGGCGTGATGATTGCCCTGGCCTTTATGGCCGGTCTTTGGACGGCGACGCTTCGTGCCCGGCGGGAAAAGATTTCGGCCGAACGCATTGGCGACGTCGTTTTGTGGTTGATGGTCGGATCCATTCTCGGCGCGCGCTTCGTTTACGTGACCACTTACTGGCACGAGGAATTTGCCGGACAACCGATATTTGAGATTTTCGCCATTTGGCACGGAGGACTCGTCTATTACGGTGGCCTTATCGGCGGCGTCGCTGGCGGAATGGCCTATATGGTGTGGAAAAAAATGCCGATCTGGAAAACCGCCGACGTCCTGACGCCCAGCATCGCGCTCGGCAGTTTCTTTGGGCGCATGGGTTGCCTGCTCAACGGCTGTTGCTATGGGCGCCCAACGGATCTGCCCTGGGCCATCACATTCACCAATCCCCTGGCGCACGAACTGTCCAACACACCCTTGAACGTTCCGCTGCACCCGACGCAAATCTATGATGGCGTGTTGAACCTCGGGCTCTACGCCTTTTTGGCGTGGCTTTTCAGGCGTAAAAAATTCGATGGCCAGATCTTTGCGACCTATCTAATTTGTTATGCAATCCTCCGTTCCATTGTGGAATATTTTCGAGGCGATTACTCCGGGCTGCACTATCACCTGGGTCTCACGCCCGCGCAATGGATCAGCGTGCCGATGTTTATCATTGGTCTTTTCCTGGCCGCGATTCTCTCGCGCCGCCCCGAGCCAAAGCAGACGTGAATAGAAGCCACAAACTCCAGAGAAATGCCAAACCTCAAACATCCAGTTCTGCGGGCATGGTGCTTGAACATTCCGTGGAGCCTGGTCCTTGGAACCTGGATGTTTGAACTGCCTTGAGCCCGGATTATGATCCACGCAACAGGTGTCTTCCTCGCCGGTCCGACCGCCGTTGGCAAATCCGAAATCGCCCTCGCATTGGCCGCGAAAATCGGTGGCGAAATTATTTCTGTGGATTCGATGCAGGTCTACCGCGGCCTGGACATCGGAACGGCCAAACCGGATAGCGCGACACAAAAACGCGTTCCACACCATTTGATTGACGTTTGCGATTTGACCGAGCCTTTCGACGCGGCCAAATTTGTTCAACTGGCGAACCGGGCTGTAATCGAAATTCAGGCGCGCAATCGTATTCCCATTTTTTGCGGCGGAACGGGTCTTTATTTCAAAGCATTTCTTGATGGCATTGGCGGCGCGCCGGCGGCGGACCCGAAATTACGGGCTGAACTGGAAGCGACACCACTTGCAAAGCTCCTCGAGGAACTACGCGAAAGCGACTCGGACGCTTATGAGAAAATAGACCGGGCAAATCCCCGCCGCGTCATCCGCGCCGTCGAAATCGTCCGCACCACGGGCAAACCCGTTGCTGCGTCTCGGGCCGACTGGACACGCGACAAGCAAGACGCAACGCCTGATACTCTCACTCTATTCCTCCGTCCTTCGGGCGATCTGCGCCAACGCATCGACTCCCGCGTGGACGAAATGTTCCGGCGTGGTCTTGTGGACGAAACACGCGAGTTGCTCAAGCGCGGCCTTGAGGAAAACCGTACAGCGATGCAGGCCATCGGCTACCGCCAGGTCGTCGAGCATCTGCGCGGTGAACGTACCTTGGCCGGGACAATTGAACTCGTAAAAATTCGCACCCGCCAATTTGCCAAACGGCAACTTACCTGGTTTCGCCGTCACGCCCATTGCAATCGCATTGAGCTCAAGCCGGACGACGTGGTGGAGGAAATTCTCAGGCGAGTTTTTCATGAAGTTTTTATCCGCAGATTTTCACAGATCACATCATCAGAGTCTTGACCCGGAGGGCTTTCTGGAATATATATAACTTGATGAGCAAAGATATATATACCGTTTCCGAAGCGCAGGCCCGGCTGCCTGGCCTCTGCCGAAAAGGCCGGCGGTTTGTGATTTCCCGGCGGGACAAACCTGTTTTCGTCGCCATGCCGTTGGAAGACTACGATGCCTTGTTGGAAACAATGGAATTGCTCAGCAATCCCGCGGCCATGAAAACATTGCGGGCGGCCAGGAAAGGCAAACTCGCCTACAAAGAATTGAATCTGGCCGATGAAAATTTTGGCCTCTGAACAGGTTCAGCGCTGGCTGATCGCGCTTTCCCCGGAAGCCAAAAAACGTGTCCGCACCGCATTGCGGGAACTGGAAAAGGGGCGTGGAGACATTAAAGGCTTGAGTGGCGAGTTGGAAGGATTTTGCCGTGTGCGCGTCGGAGCGTTCAGAATCGTCTATTCGCAGCATCCCGGCCGCATCATTCGGCTTGAGTATGCCGACACCCGAAACGTCGTTTATGAAACGTTCCTCAAAATTCTCGAGGGACGAAAAAACGACTTACCGGCGGCTTTTTTGGCTGACATCAAATCGCGGACCGACCTCCTTTAGAATTCTAAAGGTCTTATTTCTTTTCGACTACTTCCACCTCTGCCTTATTCTTCGCAATATTTCCGGCGGGCAAAACTCCACGCCAAAAAACATTCGGATAAACCGCCGCGCCACGCCCGATGATGCTGCCCGGGTTGAGCACCGCATTGCAGCCGACCTCGGCGCCGTCACCGAGAAGTGCTCCAAACTTGCGAAGGCCCGTATCATACCGTTTGCCATCCACGGTCACGGTGATGTTGCCCGGAAAAAGTTTGACGTTCGAAAGCTTCGCGCCTGCGCCCACGTGCGCCTTGTAACCGAGAATCGAATCACCCACGTAGTTGTAATGCGGAGCGCCGGCATTGTTAAACAAAATTGAATTCTTAATTTCCGTCGAGTTGCCGACGACGCAATTGTCACCGATAATGACATTTTCGCGCAAGTAGGCGTTATGGCGAATTTGGCAATTGCGTCCAATAATTGCCGGTCCTTTGATCATCACCCCATCTTCGACCACGGTGCCTTCGCCGATGAAAACTTTGTCCCCAATGAACGCCACGCCTTCGCACTTGTTGCGGAGCTCCGGCTTCAAATTCGCGGCGATATAGCCCTCAATTTTCTTCAGGGCCTCCCAGGCGTTTTCGCAACCGTCAAAAATTGCGGCATGTGTCGTCTGCGCCAGGTCAAACAAATCGGCTGGTTTGAACATGCGCGGAAATTACGCGAAACGATTGCGGCGGAAAAGGCAAATGCGACTTTTAATTCGCTCCAGACCCAATCCTCACGTTGAAATTCCGGTAATTGAGATTCGTTAGAGAGGCGAAGCGGGGTCATCCGCAGATTCTCGCAGATTTAATTTCTTCGCCTGCGGTAGGGCGCTGGTTGCCGACGGCGCTGCCACCACCGCCCAGATTTCCTTCCAAACGTTTATACATTTTGGATAGTTTTTGCCTGCTTCGTTTCCTGCCCCAAAATCTTCAACTTTCCCAATAAAACCGGCCCAAATGACCCCGGTTTTCCGTTCGTTTCCCCGTTTCCCGCCTATACGAAAAAAATGTGTATCAAGCCTCCCTGCGGTTGCCGAAACCGCGCCGAAGTTTGGGCAGGGCGGATTGCCAGTGACACCCCCTGCCCTGCCGGCCTCACATCCGAACTGGAAACTTGTTTCGCTTTTGATTTTTAGTTCTTATTCTTAATTTTCAACGGGTTTCAAATGAACAGGCCTAAAACTCCTTCACTGCACTCGCGCCCGCCTTTGGAGCGGATGCTGCGCATTCATCAGGCGCTGCTATCGGGCAAGTATCCAAACGCCTCCACTCTCGCTGAGGAAATCGAGGTCGCCGCGAAAACCATTCACCGGGACATGGAATTCATGCGCGATCGGATGAATCTGCCCATTCAGTTTGACGGCACCCACAACGGCTATTACTACAACGGCGAAGTCAGCGCGTTTCCCACGCTCCAAATCACCGAAGGCGAATTGTTCGCGCTCGTGGTGGCCGAAAAGGCCCTGCAACAATATCGCGGCACCAGTTTCGAGGGGCCATTGCTCTCGGCCATCAAAAAGATGCAGGAATCACTGCCCGATACAATTTCACTCAATCTTGCCGACGTGGGCCAGGCGATTTCCTTTCGCACGCGCGTCGAACCGATTTTGGATTTGAAAATTTTCGATACCCTGGCCCGGGCCGTGGCTGAACGCCGCCAGCTTGAGCTGGATTACCGCAAACCTGGCGCGGAGCGACCCGAAAGCCGCATCGTGGACCCTTATCACCTGGCAAACGTCAACGGTGAATGGTTTTTGTTCGCGTTCGATCATGCGCGCAACGACATCCGCAAGTTCGTGCCCGCTCGAATCCAGGCCGTCAAAGCTACCGACAAAACGTTCGAACGGTCCCCGAAATTTTCACTGGAAAAACAATTGCGCGACAGTTTTGGCGTTCACTCGGGCGAAGGGAAGTATGACGTCGTGATTCGGTTCACTGCGCGCGCGGCCGATTACATCCGTGAAAAGAAATGGCACGAATCGCAACAATTGCGCGAACTGAAAAGCGGGGGGGTCGAACTGAGGCTGAAACTGTCCGGGTTGGTAGAAATTGAACGCTGGATTTTAAGCTGGGGCGGCGATGCCAAAGTCATCAAGCCGCGTGAATTGGCTGAAGCTGTTCGGCGGTCGGCGGAAAATATTTTGCAATCGCGATGACGATGAAACGTCCTTCCGTGTTGATTTTCATGGGCGTGGCCGGCAGCGGTAAAACGACGGTCGCAAAATTGTTCGCGCAAAAAACCGGCGCGGTTTTTTACGAAGGAGACGATTTTCATCCCCAGTCTAACATCGCAAAAATGCGGCAGGGGATTCCGTTGACGGACGAGGACCGCGCACCGTGGTTGCGCGCGTTGAGGGAAATGATCAAAAATGCGCTCGCAAAGAATGAGCTGTCGGCATTCGCCTGTTCGGCGTTAAAGGCGAAATACCGGGAAGAGCTTCAAGGTGGCGATGAGCGCGTTAGGTTTGTATTTTTAACGGGACCGCGCGACCTAATTGAAGAGCGATTGAAAAAGCGCGTCGGTCATTTCATGCCACCGACACAATTGGCCGATCAACTGGCCACGCTTGAACCACCGGCGGACGCTTTGACGTTCAGTTGTGAAAAAACGCCAGAGGAAATTGTGCGGGAGTTGTGCGCGATTGTTCTATCATGAATCGTCCGAACCGCTGTGTCATCCCGACGGGTCGGGACACTCCAGGACGCAAGCGCGAACTCGAAGGTTCAATGGCGGCACTCGGAGTTATTCAATCGGCTCTTAGGCAGCAAAAATGCCAGCGCTGCAGCCAGCAACATACCCACTCCCAATGCATTGAATGGAATGGCCGTGCTTTGATATTTCCCGGCGAGCCAGCCAACGATGTAAGGGCCGGCGAATCCGCCGGTGTTACCAATGGCATTGACCAGGCCGATCACCGGGCCGAAGACATTGGCCGGCATGGTTTCGGTCGGAATCGCCCAGAACGGAGCGAGCGCCGCGAATGGGCCGGGAATGGCCAGGCACAGAAACGCGTAGGACAGCCAAAAATGGTCCCGTGTCAGCACACTGGCGATGAGACTCGCCCCGCTCACAGTGTAAACGAACGCCACGTGGCCGCGCCGCTCGCGCGTTTTGTCCGAGTGCCACGAGTTCAAAATCATTATCACAGCGGTGACGGCATAGGGAACGGCAAATAGAAAACCATATTGGACAGGGCTGAAATGTTTGGACTTCAATCCGTCCGTGAAAAAAACCATGCAGCCATAGGCCTGCGCGTTGTGAAGAAAGTTGATCAACATCATGACCGGGATTTGCCAGCGCAGGAACCATTTCCAAACAGAAGTTTTTTGCGGCGGTTCGAGTTCAGACTTTTCGCGCTCCAGAGTGGTTTCCAAAAAGTCCCGTTCTGCCGTCGGGAGCCATTTCGCGTCGCGGGGATGGTCGTCGATAAAAAACCACCAAATCGGCAACCACACAAATGGCAGGCAACCTTCCAAAATCAGCATGGTTTGCCAGCCCTAGGCCCCGAGCAGCCAGCCAGTGATGGGCGCGGACGCGGCGACGGCCAGAGGCTGGCAAAGGTTCCAGGCGGCGTTGGCTCGGGCGCGTTCAGCGCGAGGAAACCAGTGCGCGAGCAAAACCACGATGGCCGGGAAAACGCTGCTCTCGGCCACACCCAGTAGAAAACGCATGACTTCGAATTGAGTGAACGTTTTTGCCAGGCCACAGCCGATCGCGCACGCGCCCCAGAACACCAGGCATAGGCTGACCAGTTTTTTCGCGCTCCAACGGCTTGCCAGGTAACCACCTGAAGTCTGCAACAGGACGTAGCCCAGAAAGAAGATGCCCGCCGCCTGGCCTTTCATGCGGTCGTCCATTACCAGGTCATGCATCATCGTGGAAATTCGCGGGTCCAGCGCGAGCGAGATATTCGTGCGGTCCACATACGATATCGTGTACGCGACGAGAGCCACGGGAATGATGCGCAGCCAGCGTTGTTGTGTCATCACGGCAATGGTGTCGGAGTCAGCAGGCCGGCGCTACCTGAAAGTCATACACTCATTGATTCGTTCAATGCCGCCACAGTTTTTATCAATTCACGTCCTCAGGGCCGGGTGAGTTAAAAGGAAGGCAGAAAGCCGGGCAACGGATGCACGGCGGAAAAGAAAGGCCATTATGAAAATGCTCGTTCAATCAGCGGTAGCGGTAGCGGCGATTTGTTTGCTGGCCGGCTGTGCAAGCGCTGGCCTTTCGCCGCACGAAACGGCTGCAGTCAGTTATCCCAATTACATCCTTAGTTTGGAATCCGCCACCACTGGCCCAGCCAGCGCGCCAGAGAAAATTGTCACGCCCATTCGATTGGCCGTCGCACAGATTGGCGAAGATGCGCCGCCTGAAACATTGCTCGACAAACTGGCCGGGCAAAAAACGCTCGTGGCTTCCGTCACCGGCTTGCCTCTCCCGGATGAGAATCAGCTCTCTTATGGCCGCTTTGGACGGCAGGCGGCGGATTACGCCAGCCGCGTGAAAGCGGTATGCGGTCTCGCCCGGGTTGCCGGCGCTGATTACATCTTTATCGTTGGCGGCAGCCTGGATTCCTGGCAGCAGAATAATCTGCTAAGCGTCCTGGATGCCACCATTGTTGGGGCGGCCATAGTGCCGGCCGCAAAAATCCACGTCGAAGGAAGAGGAGCCGGCGTACTGATTTCCACTGCCACGTGCCGGCCAGTCCTGTTTGTCAGCGCCGATACGCATATCTCGGGCATGTCGCCGGACTTTTTGGTGGATGGCAAAACCGCCGCCCTGGATGCGCAAGTCCGAGATCAACTGGCCGCCAAGTTGACCGACCGGTTTTTAACCCAGCTCACCGCCTGCGCCGCTCATTGACGTTCTCGGCCCGGTCTTCATCCCGTTTGCGGCGCCGCATGACGGTTGCTTTGTCACAGTCCTGATATTGGATAATGCGTTGGAAGAATTTCATTGTCCGTTTCTTCATTTTGCGGCCATGTAATAGATAATGGCCCTTGATGACATGGCGCTGGTACGGCAATACGCCGCCAGCCGATCTGAACCGGCGTTCGCCGCGCTGGTGCAGCGGCACATTCATCAGGTTCATTCCGCGGCAATGCGACAAGCCAACAACGCGCATTTGGCCGAGGAAATTACGCAGGTAGTCTTTATCATTCTCGCGCGCAAAGCAAAATCGCTAGGGCCAAACACGATTCTTTCCGCATGGCTATACCGCACGACCCATTTTGCGGCAAAGGACGCACTGCGCGCGGAACGCCGCCGCCAGGTCCGTGAACAGGAGGCCTACATGCAATCTACCATGGATAAATCGCAGGAAAATGCCTGGGCACAACTGGCGCCGTTGCTGGACAACGCTATGAATCAACTTGGCGAAACAGACCGGGCCGTACTGGTGCTCAAATTTTTCCAAAACAAATCGGCGCGCGAAATTGCTGATGCGTTGCGAATAAAAGAAGATGCCGCGCAAAAACGAATTGCGCGCGCAGTGGAGAAATTGCGCGCGTATTTTTTGAAACGCGGCCTCAATTCATCACCGGCGGCGATCGCCGGAGCGATCTCCGCCCACTCAATCCAGGCTGCGCCCGCTGCTTTAATTAAAACAACAACGGTTGTCGCACTGGCAAACGGCGCTGCGGCTTCAACCTCAACATTAACCCTGACGAAAGGAGCACTGAAAGTTATGGCATGGACAAACGCAAAAACAGCCATCGTGGCGGCTGCAGCGGGCATTTTGCTCGTCGCCGGCACGGCAACAGTCGTGGTGGATCATTCTCCGATCGGCGATAAAATCCGGCGCAAAGATGAAATCACCGCGCGGATGGAGGCGGTCAAACTTTCGGTGTTTCAGGCAGTAATGCAGTATGCCCAGGCGAATCAGGACGAAATACCCCCGAGCCTGTCTAATCTAAAACCATATATGCCGGCGGACGCCCCGGCGGGCATGGATGATGATCATTGGCAAATTGTGGCCAGCGGAAAATTGACGCCGCTAATGCAACGGACTGATGTCATTCTTATCGAGGAAAGGAATGTCCCGGCCGGCCAGCCAAAGATTGTCGGTTACACGGACGGTCATATTGAGATACAGAAATGAACAAATGAGACGCCGCGCCTTCACGCTGATTGAATTACTGGTGGTGATCGCCATCATCGGAATTTTGGCGGCTATATTGCTTCCGGTTTTGAGCGCGGCAAAATCGAGCGCCAGGCGAACTACGTGTTTGAATAATTTGAAGCAAATCAACCTGGCGACGCGGATGTACGCTGAAGACCACCACGACGCATTGGTTCTTCCGTCCGGTTTTGTCGGCATCGACACCGACTACCAACTTTACAAGGAATACGTGAAGAGCTATGCGGGTTATGCCGGCAAGCCGTCACCGTCGGAAAAGCTGTTCGCCTGTCCGGCCGATACATTTTATTACACCTGGGGTGGAGGGACCGGCAGGTATCACAGTCTGGGATGGTGCCAGGAACCATTTACTTATTTTACAAGTTATGCCTTCAATGGGATGAATCGCAGAGGAATGGACATGCCAGGCATCGCCGGCAAAACGTTATCGTCAATCAAAAATCCGTCGCGAACGGTTTTAATATGTGAAGCGGCAGCCATGACCCCTTTTTCATGGCATAAGCCGCAAATGGCCAGTGGCAATTATCGGTGGCCGGATTCGATGAATATGGTCAGTTACGTGGACGGCCATGCCAGCTACATCAAAATTTATTGGGACACAAAAACAGCCCCGTGGCAAAGCGAGGCGTGGCAATACGACCCGCCTGCCGGCTACGATTATCAATGGAGCGGAGATTGAATTCAATTTGGCGCAGCGACGGTCCCTGTTTCAACCATTACAATGGAGAAAATCGGAAATGAGTGGAAGTGTGCTGGAGAGTGAAAAATCGGGCGATCGCAAATGAACAGAACGGCCAAACTCACAAATGCATTTACCCTGGTTGAACTGCTGGTGACCATCGCCGTCATAGCGATTCTCGCAGCGTTGCTATTTCCAGTCCTAAGCGCTGCCAAAGCCAAAGCGCAACGTACGGTTTGTATGAATAATCTCCGGCAAATCAATCTCGGTCTGCGCATGTATTCTGACGATTCAAACGATTACTCGCCCAAAACTCCCCATACAAATAATTTTCCATCCCTGGCTAACATCGTTGATTTTACGGGCTTCAAAGAAGTCATGAAACACAATGTTGGTATGAATGGTCACTCGTCCGCGCAGGACAAAATCTTTGCCTGCCCTGCTGACAAATTTTACTACAATCTGGTTCCTGGTGGACAACCGTATGTCGCACAAGGAATCCATGAACAGGTTTTCGCCGACTATTCGAGCTACGGATTCAATGGAGCAACAGGCACAAACTTGATTTTCGGGAGGCCACCCGGCATTGCCGGCAAGAAAATCAGTTCAATAAAAAACCCTGCTAAAACGCTCTTCATCTTTGAAATTTCTGCCATTTTTCCGTATTCATGGCACGAGCCCAAGTGCCCCTTCTCCTCAGAAAACTCGATCTTTAATGACGCGAAAAACATGGCCAGCTTTGTGGACGGCCATGTCAATTACATCAAGATTTACTGGAACTCCAATCGCGTGACGGTTGGGGGACTGTCTTACATAACGGACGCGATGGATTACAACCCGCCTGCCGGATACGATTACCAATGGAGTGGAGACTGAGCTGAATTGTGAGTGTCCGTTGATTGAATTACTGGTCGCGATCCTCTTGCGATACCGCTGGATTTAAAGCGTGCCGTGTGAGATAATAGCTCACAAATACTCAAATCCAATCACTCAGTTGCAACGCCCTTTCAAAGACTTCCCATGAAATGCCTTTCCTCCTGGATTTCAGTGCTGTCATGGTTCTTCCTTTTGTCGGCAGCCGGCTATTCGGCATACGGCACAACGACAAATTTTAATTGGATTGCCACTTCGCCCATGGACTACTCGGTTGCCGGCGATTGGGACCAGGGAACCGTGCCCGGCGGCAGCGGCCCGGGGTTCAATTATGCCGCTCTCTTCACCAACGGCATCGCGTGTAATTATTACAGCAATTCCAGCGCGGTCCTGGACAATAACTGGGTGGGTCAAATGTCGCTGGGCGCATGGAACAACAGCACCGGCGTATTTGTCCTAAATGGCGGAACGTTGCTGGTCAGCAACGCGCCCGATGACTACGCCGTGACGATTGGCGGTCGCGATGGCGCAAACGGCGTGGGTGGAGTCTCATTATCGCCGTCTTCCGGCGCCAACGGCGTCGGCAATTTCACGATGAACGGCGGCACAATGACAGTTTCGCGATCGGACAGCGGCTATTACAAAGATTCCTTTATTCTGGGCCTTGCGACAAATTCCACCGGCAAATTCACCCTCAATGGCGGCACCGCAAATTTTCTGTGCGGCGTGGAGCTGGGCATTTATGGTGGCGGCACGATCAACGTCAATGGCGGCGCGATAGTCGACAACGGCTGGTTTGGCGTCGGACGGGGCAATGGCGTGCCGTTGGGCTCGGGCACGTTTAATTTGATGGGCGGTGCGGTGTATATCCTGCCCAATTTCACCGGCGGCACCACCGGCAACAACGGCGGCATTTATCTCAACCAGGGTTGCACGAATGCCACCGTGAATGTCAGCGGCGGTTCGGTTTACGTTGTGGGCATTGGATTTAACGGGAACAGCTACTCGTCTTTACCGCAGGACAACCTCAATATCAGTGGCGGCTCGCTTTATATCGGTTTTAACGGCATCTACACAACCAGCAGTTCTGAGATCACGTCGGTCAACATTTCCGGGGGCACATTTCATACGGCGGATATGCTGGGCGTTGGTGGTGGCGGTGTGGCTGGCTCCACAAACGTTGATCTTCTGGCCGACGGCACGAATTGGACGTGGAGCGCTCCCTCGGTAAACCTGACTAACAGTTCGTATTCGGTGAATGGCGTGAGTGGTCCCGGCTACGTCACATTTGCGCCGGAAGCCAATCGGACGATTACCCTGGCCAATGGCTGGAGTGGAGTTGGCGGCCTGACTGTAAACGGGCCTGGCACTCTGTCCATCGCCGCCAGCAATAATTATACGGGAAACACGACCATCAGCCAGGGCACGCTGGCGATGACAACGGCAGGCTCAATTGCCGGCAGTCCGAACATCATTGTGGAATCCGGGGCCATATTTGCCGGTCCTGGCGGCGCTCCGGCATACACGCTCGCTGCGGGTGAAACCTTGAGCAACAGCGGCTCCGCCGCGTTGCTTGAAGGCAACATTGCCACCGGATCTGGAACGGTCGTTTTGAATTATGCGTCAGGCGCGCCCGCCTTCAGCGTCATCGGCGGCATACTGGGTCTATCATCCGGCACGGTGTTTGAAGTCAATAACACCGGCCCAACTCTGGCATCAGGCAATTATCAAATTATTTCCGCCGGCACTGGAGGAGCTGTCACCATACCGAACGGCTTGCCGACGGTAACCGTAGGAGGCAACGGCATCGCGGCGGGTGAAAATGCCTATCTGACGATTTCAAACAACAATTTGTACCTTGAAATCACGACCAACCAACCGCCCCAAATCGCGAACGTTGTGACGAACACGCTTTATTACGGATCAACATGGCAAATCGCCATCACGAATCTCGCGGCGCTGGCCGGGTGGAGCGATCCAAACGGCGAACCTGTCGGCTTCGCCGGTGTGGGTCCCTATAGCGCGAATGGAACAAATGTTTCCAGCGATGGGACAAATATTTATTACAATGGCGAGCTCACGTCCGACGACTATTTCACCTATACCATTACCGACGCGACTTTGTCCGCAGTCGGGGTAGTCCAATTAGTCGAGATTGCACCGACGGCGGCAATTCCCGCCGATACGGGCGATTCGATGTCGCTGGACGGAACGTGGCGGTTTTATTTTGAGAACAGGAATTACAATTTTGGAACGCCACCCAATGTTGTCCTGCCGCCTCCCACGCAGCCAACGTTTCAGCAATTGAATTATGTCGAAACGGCCGGCTGGACCAACCTGCCGGTGCCCGGCAACTGGGAAATGTCTGGATTTTCTCCGTGTACTTACTATGTGCCGGATAATACCTGCGGCCTTTACCGGCATTGGTTTCAAATTCCACAGTCGTGGCAGGGCCGGCGCGTTTATCTGAATTTCGACGGCGTGCTCGATGGCGCAGAGGTCTGGCTCAACGGCCAGCCCGTGGCGGTCAATGAACCGAGCTGGAACATAAACAACTACCACGAAAGCGGCTGGACCGGCTTTCAGGTGGACCTGACCTCGCAGGCAAATTTTGGGACGACGAATTTGCTCGCAGTGCGGGTCATTAAAAACACTCCGTCCAATGATTTGGATACCGGCGATTATTTCTTCCTCGGCGGCATTCATCGTCCGGTCACGCTGTATTCCGTTCCTCAAACAAATCTTGCTGACGTTCAGGTCAGCACGTTCGTCACGAACGGCGTCGCCACCGTGGACGTCCTGGCGGACGTAAACGGCGGAACCGCAACGACGCCGGTTTCAGTGACTCTGGACGGCGTGGAAACGGACACAACCGCAACCAACGGCACGGCTCGATGCAGCCAGGTGATCAATCAGCCCAAATTGTGGTCGGCTGAATTTCCAAATCTTTATTGCCTCACCGTGCAATTAAAAGATGCCGGCGGACAAGTCACTGAAACGGTAACAAACCGCATCGGCATCCGCCAACTCACCATCACCAACGGTGTATTGCTTTTGAATGGCGTGCCCGTGAAGTTTGCCGGAGTAGGCGACCACGATGCCACGCCCACCAATGGAGAAGCTGTCCCGCCCGGTTTCTGGTACAACGAACTCAAAATGATGAAGGCCGCAAACATCAACGCTATCCGCACCTGTCATTATCCTTATGATTCGGCCCTTTATGACGCCGCCGATGAACTGGGCATGTATGTTTCTGATGAATTGCCCTATTGCTGGTGCAGCCCGGAAACGCCGGAGGCACAATTTTCAGGCGGCGTTCGTCCAACGCGCCCAGGAAACCATCCGCCGCGACAGCAACCATCCGAGTGTGGTGATTTGGGCCATCGGCAACGAAAATAGCGCCGGGAATAATTTGCAGGTCGTCGCCAATGTGGTCCATTCGCTTGATCCGACGCGTCCGCGGCTCGTTTCCACTTTCAACGCTTCCCAGTACGGCACTGAACTCTCCGATGCCCATTATCCGAGTCTTTCCACAATGGAATCGGACGCCGCCAATGCGGCCAAGACCGGGCATCCATTCATTTTTCTGGAGAATCCAAATACCTGGGATGAACGCCTGGGCGCTGACGCTGGCATGTGGGAGGACTGGGGCCTTTGCATGCAACGCGTCTGGAATATTTGCATCGCTTCCAACACCATTCCCGGCACGTTCCCGTTTGAATGGTCCGACCGCGCTATCCAGGACCCCAATTCCGCCGCCAGTTATACGAATGACGACGCCCAATTGCTCTATTATTTTCCCGCCACCGGCATTCGCCTGATGAAAATGAAAGGCATGGTGGACGCGTTCCGAAACCTGCGTCCCAACGCTCTACGAATTGCAGATGATTTATTCGCCGGTCCAAATCAGCAATTCGCTTTCTGTTTCAACCGGCCAGGTATCTTTCCCCATCCAGAACCGTTATTCCTTCACCGATCTCTCCTAGTTGACGACCGAATGGCAACTCGAACGCAACGGCACGACGATTGCCTCCGGAAATACGAACCTGGAACTCCCGCCGCTGAGCAATGGCATCGCGCAGATTTCCGTGCCCGCGACCGCTCTGGCCTATGCCGATACGTTGCGCCTCGATTTCATTCATCCCGACGGCGACGACATTTATTCGTATCAATTCGCGCTGTCAAATGCGCCGCTAGTATCCGTGATGACGACGAATCTGCCCTCCGGCCTTCCGATACCGCAGTTCAACTTAATCACACAGACCAATTACAGCGATCCAGTCTATTGGGAAGAGAGCTTTCGTTTTCCGGCGACCCTCACGAACGTCGTGCTTGTGCCGGCCAATGCGGTGACGCTGGCGCAATTGAATTCACTTTCCGCGACGGTGATGGGCGGCATCAACGGGACCCAGGTCCTTGGAACCGTTCAGGCGGGTTACACCAACAATATTTTTTCATATACGCTCCATTGGACGGGCCCTTCATGGCCTGTGCAGGAAGCAGGTTGGGCGTTTCAAATGCCGCTGGCCTACAGCAATTTCTCATGGAACCGGGCCGCGCGCTGGACGGTTTATCCGGATTATGACATTGGACGCGCTTCCGGCACAGCGACGCCGGACACGACCAACGTAGACGTCACGGACATGGATATTCCCAACGCATTCGATTTTAATTCGACGAAATATAACTGTTATTGGGCCAGCCTTACCAGCGCAGCGGGGGACGGCCTGCGTCTTCAATTCAATTCGGCCCAGCTTTTCGATTGTCGCGCCGGTGGGACGACCAACGGTAACGGTTACTTGCTTTACGCCAACCAGCAGGTCAGCCCGGCCAATGACATCAGCGCCAACATCGTGCCTGACTTATTTATGACGCTCAGCAGCGGCAATGTGCTTCAGGGCAGCTTCACCGTTGGAGCCAACTCCAATCTCGTCTCCGCCGCCGCTGGAAGCCTTAATGGACCGATTAATGTTCAGGTTTCGGCGAATGGCGCGCTTAATGGAAACCAGGTGGAACTAAACTTCAATGCCAATGCCAACACCGGTTATAGCATATGGTCTTCAACCAACCTGGTGAATTGGCAATGGGATGGAACGGCTGCGCAGGCGGGCGCTGGGCAATACGAATTCTTCGATCAACTCGCCACGAACTCGCCGTGCCGCTTCTATAGAATCACGTCGCCGTAGCACGTTGAATCGTTAAAATATTGAACCGCTGGAACGGTCGTCTGATCCGATTCCGAATCTCGCGGCCTACTTAACCAATTTAGTCGTGTGCGACTGGATCCAGGGAAGGTCCCCGGCGTTGAGGTCGGCCTGGAAGGTCTGGTATGCGGAGGGGTTCTGGCCGGTCACTGATTCATTGGCAATGGCGCCGTCGCGCCAGGCGCGGCTTTCGGCGTGGCCGTCGGCAAAAGAAAACGCGCCGGTGCCGCCATGATAATTGGCGGGGCGGTCATACCAATACTGGTTCGATCCGGTCTGTCCCATCGCCACCAGGAAGAAACCATCATTGATCGAATCGCCCTGCTCATCCAAAAACACCCAAAGATCGGACGGACCCGGCGCCACCATGGCTGTCAGTTTGTTATAAACGACGTAATTGGGAAGGCCCATCAAGCTGTTGACCTGGGATTGGGTGCTGCTGCCGTTCATAAAAGCGTTCATCGAAACGCTGCGCACGCGAGGGCCTTTTGCCGCATTTTTCCTGTCGCCGGGACACTTATAAATGCCGATGGCCCGGCCACAGTAGGGGCCGAGCAGACTATCGTACAGGTTCGTCGTGTTATAATTGTCCGACCACGAAGTCGACGGCGGGGAGTCCCATTTCATAATGCCCTTGACCCAGGAATTGATCGTTTGCTCGGAGGTATCGCCATTCAATGCGATGTAGGTGTTATTATCATCAGCGTACATGATCCAGGCAGCGGCCAGCTGGTGCATGTTGTTCAGGCAATAGGCGCGATCGCCGCGCTGCTGGGCCTTGGCCAGGACGGGCAGGAGGATGGACGCCAGAATGGCAATGATGGCGATGACGATCAGCAACTCAATCAGGGTAAACGCGGAGGGCCGTGAAATGGTTCCGCAGCCGCGTTCCTGCGCGGATGAGCGGAGCCTGGTCAGAGTTGTTTTGGCAACGGAAAACATGCTTGAACTCTATAAAGGTTTACGTTATTCATATCACCCTCGGCGAAATTTTTGTCAACGCTTCAATGACCACATAAACATGCGGTGGAAGTGCTTGTCACTGTGTCCTATACTGCGGCATCGCTTTGAAAAATATTGTTACGATTTACGGAAGCGGATTGGGCATCGCCGGGGACCATTAAAGACTTCATTCGGATATGAAAAAGAACGCCTTCATTTTCACTTGTCTCACGCTGGCCCTCTGCGCGGGTTTCGGTATCGACCGGGCTGCGGCCCAAATTATTGCAAACGATGACGCCGCGGCTTATACAAATTGGGAGAGCGGCAACAATTTCGGATTCGGCTTCGCGCCGTGGGTCATGTACAACACCGGCGGCGCCGGCGGCACCACTGGCTATGCCGGAACATATCTGGGCAACGGCGACGTCATCGATTCGACCAACGGGAATTACTGGGGTTCCTATGCGAATAAAGCTAACACGGCCGGGACAGAGGAATTTCGCGCCTTTAGCAATTCGTTGCCGGTGAATGCGACGTTCAAAGTCCGCTGGCACAACACGGGGATCGGTGACAATTCTTACAACGCCGCTGGATTCAACCTTCGCAATGGAAATAATACCAACTTGCAGAACTCGACCAGCTTTATCGTGGACGGCTCGGTGTTCTCGTTTTATTACATCGGCGGCGGCTCGGACAGCTACGTCGTATTCGACGGCAACGGTGTCAACCCCGTGCCGATCAATTACAATACGGGCAACACCGAAGGTCTTACAGTGAATTTCACGCTCCTGCCCAACAACCTGTATAATCTGCTGGTGGAAAACGGCGCGGGCACTGTGGTCTTGTGGAGCACCAACAGCCAGCCGCTGGCCTCTGGCGGTACGATCGACAGCGCGGCCCT
The DNA here is from genome assembly GCA_963845665.1 of uncultured Verrucomicrobiae bacterium. Classification (GTDB taxonomy): domain Bacteria; phylum Verrucomicrobiota; class Verrucomicrobiia; order Limisphaerales; family UBA11358; genus UBA11358. The sequence continues at coordinate 1,609,794 of CAWJTA010000002.1, read as the reverse complement.
GTATGCGTTTGACACTGATGGCGATCAGAACTTCAACGACATCGAGATTTTCTATCTGGCGCCGCAAGTACAAAACCTGACACCGGCCAGTGGCTCGATCTATGTCCCCGCGGGAAGCCCTTTGTCATTCGCCGTCACATCTGCCGCTTCGACCATCAGTTCGAACAATATTCAACTGATCCTGAACGGCGTGGCGCAAACCGGCGCCGCATGGACAGTGACCGGCAGCGGGACGTCGTCCAACCAGGTGACATTGAACACGCCGTTGCAGGGCAACCTTGTGTACAACGGTACGATCATCGCCAGGGACGCGGGTGGAAATAGTTCAACGAATACGTTTTCTTTCAATACATGGCTGACCGCGCCCAATAACATTTACGTCGAGGCGGCGGACTACAATTATGGCGGAGGCCAATGGCTGAACAATTTCACCTATGCGCAGCCCAACCAGGACTATGGAGCATTTGATCTTCTGGGTGAGGAAGACATCGATTATTTTGTGTTCAATCTGGCCGGAACCAACAATGTCTACCGGGCCGGAGATCTTCCCGGCGTGGAAAACGCGGCTGACCTGGACCATAACAATTTTGCGGCCAACGGATTCCAGCCGTACGACCTGGATTTTATCCAAAACGGCGAATGGGAGGATTATACGCGGAATTTGAGCAATAATATCACTTACGCCGTCTATGCGCGCGTGGCGACGTTCGGAAATAATCCGACAATGTCATTCGAGCGCATGTCCTCGCCCACGGTCAACACCAGCAATCAACCTGGCGCGGTACTGGGCACGTTTGTCGCGCCACAAACCGGCGGCACCCAGGATTATACCTTTGTTCCCTTGCATGATTTCTTCAGCAATCCCGTGCTGATTAATTCCGGCGGCACAAACACGTTCCGCATCACGGACATTGGCAGCAGCGGTTCCTATAACGTCGGCTACCTGTTGTTCGTCGCGGTCACAAACAACGCGACGTTGCGGCCCTTCATTTCTGCCGGGTTCCCCTATCCGGGCGCCGCGGGGGTGAATCCGGAGAATCAGGTCTCGTTCACGATTGCCAACCAGCAAACAAGCGTCAATCCGGCCAGCATCCAATTGTTCATCAATTCCAACAATGTGACGAGCAGCCTGACCTTGAGCAACAACACGGCCGGCACGATCGTCAGTTATCAACCGGCGTCAACGAGTTTGTTCGCCGCCGGCAACAATACCGCGACGGCGATTTTCAGCGACGGTTCCGTGTTGCAAACCGATACCTGGCAATTCAGCGTCGAAACACTGCCGACACTTCCAGGATCATGGGCCCTGCCATTGACGGGCAATTATTCGCGCGGATTTTCCGAGGACATTGCCAAAGGCGACGACAGCGCCGCCAACGGCGATTTCCTGCCCAACCTTGCGCGCGCCGTTGCCCAATTGGCCGGCACGCTGACTAATTCCAGCACGGAAACGCCTTATGCGAACGAAGCATTGAATGGCGGAATCTACACTGAAACCAACACGATTAATTACGCCATTGACGCAAATTTCGACGCATTGTTTCCGCCCGCCAATCCGTTCCCGGACATCACCCCAGGCCAGACGAACAACATCGCGATGGCAGCGGACATGTATGTGCTCCTGTCCCCGGGCGTCTATAACTTTGACGTCTATAGCGACGACGGCTTCCAATTCTCCGCTGGAAATTCTCCCGCCAGCACAAATGTCATTTTGGGAATAGCCGATTACGGACGCGCCCCGACGGGCACGGAGTTTTCCTTCGTCGTCACTAACGCCGGCTTGTACCCAATGCAGCTGATTTATTTCAAGTCACAACTCGGCGGAGGCGGCGTGGAATTGTATTCCATTAGCCAGACGAGTGGGGCGCAGGTGCTGCTGAACGACCCGCATACGGCCGGTTCCGTGCCGGTCTATTACCTGGCGGTTGCCGCGGCGCCGAAACTAAACATCAGCAAAACCGGCAACCAGGCGGTGCTGACATGGACCGACGCGACCTACTCATTGCAGAGCGCGCCAGCGGTCACCGGGCCCTACACAATAATCTCCAACGCCACAAGCCCGTACGCCTACACAATTACGGGCGCGCAACGATTCTTCCGACTCGTCAAACCCTAGCAGCCAACCCTGAACTTGACGGGATAACAAAAAACGGTGGCCGGGAAACCGGCCGCCGTTTTTGTTGTGGCCATCGCCTTTGATTGGTGTTTAAAAGGTCGATTCGGGCTTTAAGTGCGATTTTCAAAATGGTTTGACAGTTGCGATTGCTTGATGCTAAGCATAAACAGCCCTGATAAAAGAAGCCGTCCTGCTCCGATCTCTCATCGCGCGACGGGACATGTCACTGTCGGATAAATAGTTGAACAATGACCGATAAAACAAAAAGGATCCCAATATGCGTCAATTGCGAATTCTCCTCATGGCCGCGCTGCTGATGGCCTGTGACTTCACCGTTTCGGGAAACCAATCACAAAACCTTGTCACGGGCGCGAATTTTGTGACCTGTCAGGTTTCCCCGGGTGGGAACATAAGCGATCCGACTTTCCTGACGATCCCGAATAATTTCTCAGATCCCAATGGCCCACCCAATGGCCATAACGCGATTCTCTTATGGTGGATTGGCACAGCGTTCGTACCGTACTATTATTTTAACTCTGCCGATGCCACCACATATGTAGGCGCTTCAAGTCCGGCAGGCTGGTATGATTCCGCGGGAAATCCTGTAACGTTGACCTGGAACCCAGGCGTGGGCGCTGTAATAGACCTTCCAGGCTATTCCGGCACCATCACTTTTAATGGAGCCGCCGGGTCGCCAACGACATTTCCGTGGCCTTCCGGCGATGTCTATGCCTTGCGTGGAAGCCCTGACCCCAATGTGCACGGCGGTAATTATGCTCTGCCATCAGACATTGTTCAAGGGACGCCGCAAAATGGTGATGCGATTTATGTCTTTAAAAATGGCTCTTCATTGGCGCTGGTGCCTCAAAATTACACGACCTACTACTATGACATTAATCAGGGTGGTTGGGTACCCAACGTGCCCGCGCTCCAACTCGGCGGCACGGGAGGGTTGCCGACTACCAAACCTTATACTTCGGTTTTTCTGGGGCCGCTTCAATCGGCTGTCATTGAGGGCAATGTTTACCAGGGAGCCTGTGGCTCAACCATACCGCTGGCAAATTGGACCGTACAGGCTGTTTCCGGAGGGAATGCCTACTATGGAATCTCCGGGGCCAACGGTCATTACGTTATTATAGTGCCCACCGCCGGCAATTATATCGTCAGTTCTTACAATCCGCCGGCCGGCTGGAACCAGGCGTGCGGCGGTCCCTATTCTCTAAACAATGTCGCGGCCGGAAGTTTCTATCCGAACAACAATTTCACTGAGAACCCTCCCGTCGTCCATGCGGATGCATCGGTGGACCTGGAGAGTTTCTTTCCCTATCCCTTGCGCTCACCCTGCTGCGGGCAGAATATGACCTTCGTGGTGAGCGCGAGGAACGATGGTACGATTGCCATAGCGGGTGTATCGGTAGTTTTGACATTTAACGGAACCATGACTACCCCGGCGCCGCCGGCCGGCTGGACTGCCGTCGTAGGCGCAAATTCAGTGACATGGACACACGGGGCCTGGGCTGCAAAAGCATCCCAGGAATTCACAGCCACGGTCACACTGCCGGCCAGTCCCTGCTCCGGGACGATTTCAGCCGTGGCGAAAATCTCCTACACCGGCTGGCTGGCTGGTGCCAACAAGGATGTCAACCCTGCGGATAACCAATCGGTCTTGAACCAGAATATAACCTGTTCGTACGATCCGAACGACATGCTGGTGGATCCCGCCGGTTGCGGGCCGGAGGGCTATATCCCGCCAGGCCAGCCGCTGACCTACACGGTGAAATTTCAAAACACGGGCAATGGCCCCGCCTCCCTGGTGATCGTGAGCAACACGCTCGATTCGAATCTGGATCCCACGACAGTGCAAGTCCTGGGCAGCAGTGCGCCAAACGTTTTTCAAGTGCAGGGAAACCAATTGGTCTGGACGTTTCCCAACATTTATTTGCCGCCCCAATCCGAGGACGATCTCGGTAGTCAGGGCTACGTGAAGTATCAGGTTTCACCGCTGGCCTCCGCCCCGGCGGGCGCCGTCATCACCAACAACGCACAGATCTACTTTGATCTGAACGCGCCCGTCATGACCGTGACGGCGACGAATACCATCATCGACGCCCCGGCGCCGGTCGCGTCGTTTTCCGTGACGCCCGCAGTTGGGTCAGGCGGACAGACCAACAGTTTCACCTACACCGGCGGCAGTTCGGGAGCAACCTACCTTTGGAACTTTGGTCCGGATGCGATCCCTTCCACCTCCACCGATCAAAACCCCGCAAACGTGGTGTTTCCCGACCAGGGTCCCCAGATGGTCACCCTGCAGGTTAGTTTGGGTGATTGTATGAGTGATCCGGCGGTGCAGATTATAACCGTGGGTATTCCCCTGCTGACCGCAGAGCTGGATGACAACGGCAACCTGGTGTTGTCGTGGCAAGGTACGGGGTACCATCTTCAACAACGGGCGGATTTGCAGCCGGGAACACCCTGGACTGCCACCACGGCCACCGTGAACCAAATGGATTCATCCTTCTCGGCTGCAATTCCTCTTTCTGCCAACGCGACATACTATCGCTTAAGCCAGGTGCCACCTTGACGTTGGCAAGCGGAATCGTCTTAGTCATTTGCCGGCCCTCAACTTGAAGAAATAAAAAAACGGCAGACGGGAAACCGGCCGCCGTTTTTGTTTGGCCCTCGTTATTGATTTGTGTTTAAAAGGTCGATTCGTCGCCGGGTACTATCAATCAACAGGGTCAAATCACTAAAATGCCAGGCACCTTGCGACCGGGTTGCATAGACAGACAAATGGCCTGAACCTTTTGGGCCGTTCAGGGGTATCATCAAACGGGCAGATCCCCACGAATCGTTCTCGGCAATGCTGCCGGCAACCAGAAAACCATCTTTGAGAGGCGTCCCCAGGGCGGCGGTAACGGCGGGCGCAGATTTTGCCCTGGCGATAGCATCCGTATAGACGGATGACGATCTCATGCTCCTGGAGATCAACACGATAAAACCGCCGATACCGCCAATAAATAGTAAAGCCGCCAGGCAACAGACGGCCACAATCCACTTCCAGTGCCGGCTCATCCAATCGGACGATTGTTTTTTTGGAATAGGGGGCGGTGCTTGCATACTTTTTTTAATTATTTAACAATCGAATGCGCCCGGCGCAAATCAAATGTGAACGGCGTGAAAGCTTGAAAGAACTTATCGATAATTTAGATTCGATCCGAAAGCATCGAAATGAAAATATATCGGAGCACATTTTCGGATGAGAATAGATTGCGCGACTTCTGGAACGCGGCCTTGTCCTTTCAAAAATCGCGGCAGTTGCCGCTTTGGCCGCCCTGGCTCGAACAGAAGATAAGAGACGAGATTCAATCGGGACTTCATTTTTCCGTTTTTATGCCTGACGGGTTGTTGGCGGGATATTTTTCACTGGCTCTTTCTGATGAGTTGATTTGGGGTGAAAGAGAGCGCGGAGACGCGATTTACATTCATCGCATGTGTGTCAACCCGGACCAAAGAGGGAACAATTTGGCCAAATCGGTTCTCTCGTGGGCATACGGATATGCAACAGGCGCCGGGCGAAAATTTATCAGAATGGATACATGGGGAAACAATCCGCAGCTCTTAAAATATTATATCGCATGCGGATTTCGGCATATTGCAAATCGACAACTTGGTTCTGTGCCAGGTTTGCCGCCTCATTACAACAACATCAATTTGGCGTTGTTCGAAAACACAGTTGATTCGCCCGATATTAATTGTTGAGAATGTCCGCCAACGGGGATGCCTCTACGACTTCCCCAGCCACAGCAAGCTGTCGATGACCAGCTTGTCCTGGGTTGGATTGGCGAACGTAAGCGACAAAGTCCGGTTTGTTTTGTCGAATTTGTGTTCGTAATCCATGTCGTTGTGCCCCCAATTAAAATAAATCATCCGATATTTTTTATTTGTCCAGGCGACCGGATAATAACCGCTGTGCCATATCTCGTAGGGCTTTGGACCGGTGCCCAGCGGAAAACTGGCCGGATCAATGGAGAGCAGGATTTTTATGTCCGGATTTTTTCTCAAGTCATTTTTCCAGCGATACCATTCATTCGGCGCGGATCTAAATAGTCCCGGCAAATGGCGCGTCGCCGGAAACTTTGGGTCTTCCACCCGCAGGACGGCTGAGGTGGGCCGCCACGTATTGCTGACGTATTCCCCCGAACCCAGAAACTCGTTGTGGTACCAGTCCCAGTTTTGCGGATAGTCTGAAGGCGTCAGCGCAAAGGCAGAAAAATGGAATCCCATCCAGGCGCCGCCGTTTTTCATATATTGCTCAAAAGCCGCGCGTTGATCTGGAGCTTCCGGCCGCGTGTCCAGAAAGATGACCACCTGATAATGGGAAAGGAATTCCGAATTTAGATTGCTCCAATTAGTTGTCGAATCGAAAGCAAAATGATACTTCGAGGCCATTTGGGGAAACCATTGGTTGGCTTCGTGCACAAAACTGATATGGGCCAGATCATTCCTGCCGGTATAAAACGCAACGACGCTAAAGCGCGGAACGCTTTGCGCGTTAAGATTAAAACCGAACAATAGAACGCAAAGCGTGAGGAGATTGAATAATTTGTTTCTTACAGTGGTCATTGTGTGTGTGACGGCTAATTTAAACAAATCCACGCCCGAAAAGTACCCCCCTTTTGAGGGGGTGACAGGCGGGAACGCCGTGTGAGGGCAGGCCACTGCACATTTTATGTGTATGGGAGGGAAAATGGAAACGAGGCATGAATTTCACGAATTAACACGAAAAAAGCGCGGTTTTATTGGGATTTTTGAGGATTTTGTCGATTCAGACGTGAAACGAGGCCCGGCAAGGTCGTGTTCCGGATGTCGGGATCACGCAACGGGCATAAAGTCCGCAAAGGAGTCAGTTTCCAGGAATCTTTGAGCTCCGTCGGGAAGGCATCCTTGAACCGGCGAAATAATCGACAGCGCTGCCGCTGGTGCAAACCGCAAATGGCATCATGCAAAGTTTGCGGCCGCGATTTTGCCGTCGAATCAAACGTTGCAGAGAGTTTCGGATAAGTCTTTGCGTTTTAACGATAAACGTCCGCCCCGATGTTGGGTATCTGGTTTCGGTCCCCGGAATGCTGCAATATGTCAGAACAAAAATCTCCAGGAAAAAGAAAGGAGCATTGTATGCCAGGATTGATTGAAGACTTCATTAAAAATTTCAGCGGCACGGGAAACGTGGCCCCCCAGCAGGCCGCCCAATACGCCGATCGCTTCGCCTCCACGCGCCCCGAGGACCAGGACTTCAACAACCAGGATTTCCACCAGGGCGCTGCCGAATACCTCGGCCAACTTCCCGAAGATCAATTCCATCAGGCCGCCCAAAATGCTTTTACCAACGCCGCCCCTGCCCAACGCCAGGACCTGCTTAGCCATTTGCTTGGTTCATTGGCTGGCAGGACCGGCGGTATTGGCGCGCTCGCCGGCCAACTCGGCTTGCAATCCGCTAATCCGCAGCAGATGGGTGCCACGGACTACGCGCGCCTGGCAAACTACGCACGTGTGAACCATCCTGACATCCTCCAGGACCACGTCCAATCTCAGCCCTGGCTTGCCAAAGCCATGGGCCATCCCATCCTCACGGGCATTTTGGGCCTTGTCGCCGCCAGGATGGCCGCCAGGATATTTCGCCGCGCAGCTTGACCAAGGTCCATAACTAAAAGTTGAAAGGTCCAAATATGCAAACATCAGTCGCACAGACAGTCGCACAGAAAAAGCCGCATTTCAGTATCCCGTCGATCATCGCCATCGGCGCCGCCATCGCCAGCCTCTGTGTGAGGCCGGGTACCGGACTCGCACTCGCCATCATCGCGATCATTTTCGGCGTGTTCGGTTTCCTCCTATCCTTCGCTCCGAGCATCCGCGGGGGCGTGACAAGCATTTTCTCTCTCATCCTCGCCTCAATCGGTATCGTCCTTGCCATCATAAAGGCGATCCTGTGAAAAGGGAGGGCGGGAAAATGGATTAATGGATTAATGGATTTGTGGATAACTGGGAACTCGGGCCACGCGCAAATGCGGCCCCAGGCGCAAGCCGCTCGAGCTGTGCGATTCGGTCCTGCGCGGCGAGTGCCATTTCTGTGCCCGGATATTTATCGACCATGCGTTGTAGCGCGGTTTTGAGCGATGACAATGACAATAACGCTTTCTCCGTACCTCCAAGGTGCGCCATTCGTTCACGCGCGGCGATGGCTGCGGGCGTACCGGGATATTTTTCAACGACGCGTTGCAACTCGGCTTTGGTTGCAGATACCTCCCGGTAAAATTTCAGGCGCCAGTCCGTAAGTTGGGCCAGTGCGGCGGCGACTTGTTCGGCCGGCGCTTGTTCCCATTCGCAAAAATGGTTCACGGTCATTTCAGCGGCCGATAAATCCTTCAAATCGTCCGCCTGGATATTTGCCAGCAGCATGACACCGTCAAAATCATCCGGGTATTTGGCCAGGTGTTCACGAATGACATCCACCGCTTCGAGCGGTTTGTGACGTTTTCTTTTTGCGAGGGCAACGGAGTAATACGGTTTGGCTTGAGGCGGCAATTTGCCCCCATCCATGCCGCTGAGGAGAAGGTTGACAAGGAAACTGCTGATTTGCGGCGTCCAGACGAGGCTCATAATAAAGCCGAAGACGGCCAAAGAGCCGCCCACCATAAAAGCCTGCCCGAAACCGCCCAGGTTCCAGCCGACGAGGAGGACTTCACCGATCACCAGCGCCAGGCTAAAGATAATTTTGAAACGAATTCCAGCCGGGAGATCGCCACGCGCAAGCCAATGCCAAAAAAGCCAGCCGATACCGCCAAAACCGATGACGATTTCGAAAATGCGGATCATAATATGACGGTCTTTGCCTCTGTGGTGAAACAACAACGCAGAATTGGATTGCCCATACAGGGCAAAAACTTCTTATGTGGTTCGTGTACCGTCGGCGGTGGCAGCGCCACTTGCGATCGCCCATGGCTAAGACGGGGTTGCGCTTTCAGCGCGGAAATATTGCGCATCGAGCAATACGAGTCCGGCAGGAACAACGGAAAGTAGACCGACGCTTCCAGGCTGAAAGCCTGAACCACTTTAGCCGAGGGCAACGCCCTCGGTAGAGGAACGCAATTGTCCGGCGCCCTGAAAGGGCAGGCCAAAACGGTGCCAATCCCACAAATATCATTCATCGGAAGCCGCTGATCATCCGGAGATTATAGACAGTCCTGTCTTCGGATTGTCACGGTGCACCAGGAGTGGTCGGGATTCGGATTGACTTTTACGGCTTCGCGCACAGCATGTACGTCCGTACGGCCCCTATTTCTAACGATAAGCAGCTGCCTTTTATTGGGGTAAATTTTATGAAGACGAACGAGCTTTTGTTTCTTCTTTTATTTTTCGCCTCCGCTTCGGCCGTTGCTCAGCAGGCTTCTCTTAATTCAGTCGCCACGAATAATGCGGCATTCGCAAACTTGAAGAGCCGGGCGGAGCTCGGCGATGCTGAAGCCGAGTATCAGCTTGGATTGGCATATTCCCATGGTGTCGGCGTTCCAACCAACTACGCTGCGGCGCTTGATTGGTTCGGCAAGTCGGCGAACCAGGGTAGTGCCGAGAGTGAGAATAATCTGGGGCAGATGTATGAAAACGGGCAAGGCGCGGCCCAGGATTATACGCAAGCCTACAAGTGGTATAACCTCTCTGCCGCCCGGGGAGACCAGGACGCTGATCGACACCGGGATCATCTCGAATATTTGATGACGCGAGTCCAAATCGAGAAGGCGCAGAAAATGTCCGTCGACTTCGAACTTAATTCCAGGCTTTCCCCGGGCGCAACCAACTCAGGATTCATTGACACAAACGCTGAGGCGGTCGCGGTTTTAAGACAAAGGGCGGAACGCGGTGACGCGGAGGCAGATTCCGCGCTTGGGGACAGATATGGCACCGGCGACGGTGTTCCAAAAAGCCGGGTTGAGGCAACCAAGTGGGTCATTAAGGCAGGACGCGATGGAGATGCAAAATACTTTGGCCTTATCGCGGTTCTCTATTACCGAGGCGATCCAGCTTGTAACGTGTTTACAAACCACGCGGAGGCTGAAAGATGGTTTGAAAAGTCTGCGCAAGCGGGAAACATTCATGCAGAGCCCCGCGTTGGTGATTTTTACCGTGACGGCGACGGTGTGCCTCAGAATTATGCTTTGGCCGTTGAGTGGTATCGGAAAGCTGCAAACCACTTTGAGTCCACCGGCGTGACTGACCTGGGCGAAATGTATGAAAAAGGACGAGGCGTACCCCGGGATTATGTCGAAGCGTACAAATGGTATGACATCTCTTTCAAGGCAGGCAGCTACGCTGGAATGCAAAATCGGGAGCGTCTCGCTGGTTCGATGACGCCAAGCCAGATCGCGCAGGCGGAGAAAATGGCGAGCGACTTCATGTCGAAGTTGGGGCCTCTGGAATACGAAACCGTTCACTTTTCACCGGATCCTCCTTCGCGCGAAGCTACGGAAAACTTGCTAAATTTTTAGTGCCACCCTCAACGGCCAGGGAGCTGGACGCTATGGGCTACTACCGCGCGCTGCTCCGCAGCTTAGGAAACCGGAACAGAAACCGATAGCAAAAGCGAAACCATTGCCGGAAAGTCACACTTCAAACCTGCATTTTTTCTAAAATAATTATTTCCCTCCTGAACGTGGCATTATCTTTGCTGATTGATGTTCAGATGACCAAAGACGAAAAGTTCACAGTGGTGAGGGTGGCGCAGACGCTGCTTAGACTGCGGCGTGAGCTCATGTACTTTGGCCGTATCCCGAACGACGAACAACGGGAAGCGTCGATTCAAACAATGTGGCAAATGACCGATGCATTGTCAGAAGAGTTATGCCCAATGTTTAAGAACGTCCAGAAATGGGCCTCAGAAGAGCCGGAACAGTTGAAGAAAGATCCGACAGGTTCAAAGCAGGATTAAACGAGAGCAGACGTTTAGACCCGACGCTTTCAATGAACGCCAGTATTAGAAATGGTCTTTTGGCCACGATTATTTGGCTGGTGTTTTTTTGCATTATTCTACCGTCGAACGCCAATCGTCGGAGCGGGCAATCCTCCTGCCTGCGATTGGACCCCACAATTTCGACAAACTACCAATTCATATTTATCAAGGGATACTCTCGGCCGCGGTTTAAAGTTCCATGGATATCACGAAGCACGCCGGTGGACTACTTAACCGTTCGCTACACACCAGACCTCAGGGATCAGGACGGTATCCTGTTTATTGATCCAAATACGCTGGCATACGAGGCGCATAAAGATTTAGCTAAATCTCCAACGAACATGTCCGGACACCTCGATTCTCCGGCCCCAATCCTGGACTGGATGCGAACACAGCCTGTGTACTGGCCCGAACATGTTGAAGACGCGCAGGCGATTTATGATGCGGTGATAGCATTGTCACACAGAGATCTTGAACATTTCACTCTTCCCGAGGGAACGAAACTGTCGCACTTTAAGATTGGGTGCAGTTTATTATCCGACAAGCATCGGCCTTCATTTGATGATTTTCCGCCACTTGTCCTGATTTGGTGGGCGGCATACGCTGCGCAAGTAAAGAAACGGCAGCCCGCCTCCGCGCCGGAGCCCAGGGTCCACATTCCGATGTAGGAAAACGCAGGCACGCGCCGCGTCGGCCACAGGAACGAAAGAGCTGCCTTCGGATCTCTCCTTTTACCTGCTCTCAGCCGAAATCAAAGTGGAACGAAAATCACATTTTTTTAGCCCTTCGTTTCCATCGAAATGCTTCATTTTATTGGGTTATCTCTATTCGTTCCTCGTTTACCCGCCCTATACAGGTAAACGAGGAACGAAACTCAGCAAAATCACGTTTTTTCCACACGGCCTACAGCGTGTCAGCGCCAATGGCGATAGAGAGCTAAAGCGTTGAAGCGGGCGACCGAGATGGGAGATGAGTGGCGGCGATTTTAAACAGCTTCAGTTTGTCGAAACCGGGCTACCTGTCGGGGGCGGAGTATAAGGCATGTGCAATCTTCTTAATTGCTCTTTATACGCTTTGATGCCGGCAGCGTCAGGTTTTTCCGGCAAACGTTTGGCAGTGGTCGTATACATCGCGCCATAAGTAAAATGAAAAGGCGTTTTGTTTCCGGTACGAGGATGTAGTGTGACACTGAGCCGATAGTCGTTAACAAACGTCTCTCCATCGGTTTTGGGCGGCCGAACATCAGGCACGGAATGCAAACTGACTTTTTGGACGGTGACCGTGACCAAACACTGGTGTTTTAGGTTTGTGGGATTATCAAGATTTGGGCTGAATTGTTCGTAAGTGTATTTCGTGGGAAAGACTCGCCCGTTGAAGTTTGTTTCCTGCAAAACACGGACCTCGCCGGATTTCCAGCCATTGTCAAATTGATGATTAACCACGCCGGGACTCGTCAAAATTCCCTGTATCGGATTCTCGTAGTAGACAATTGATTTTGGCAGCCAGGGAGGGGCATCGTTCAACTGCCATTGGGCTTTAACTCTGATTCCCATCGCCCTGCCAACATCCCCATTATTTCCCAGTGGCGTGACTTCCTCATTCGTCGCCTTGGAAAAGTAATGTCCGGAAGCAAGGCCGACCCATACCCAGTTTGCGGAGCTGCCGTCATCAACGGGGGAATCTCCATAATAAATCGTAGCGCCCCCGCTGTTCTTTGCGGGATCGCCAGCGGGTGGTTGTCCAATATAACCGTAATAATAAATCGTTCCGTTCAAACAGACGTCCTCGTCGTATGCTGAAGGCGACAATGGAAATGGGCCTGTACTTGGCGGCGGGTTTTTTAGCCCAAATTCGGACCAGTTAATTTCGTGCTTCATTTTCCATTTTTTATTTGTCAAATGGATTGCCGAATTTGGCCCATTAACGGTAACGGTAAAACCGCAGGTAAAACCACTGACAGACGTGTCATACACAAGGGTGCCTTCGAGCTGGTACCGATCATTCCTGTCATCCTGCATTGATTGAGGGAACACGGCTATGCCCATGCCGGCAAGGCCTGCAGCGAGCAAAACTGTAACCGCGACGCCGGAGGCAAATTTAACTTTGGCGCAGGTCATTGTTTTTAAAGTCCTACTCGTGAGAGCCATGGTGGCAGCGCCGGTGGCAGCGCCTTTGGCAATGGCAGTGGAAGCCACGCTGCCTGCCAGTCCGGTCGGCGCGGCATGGACGCCATTGGCGGAAATTTCGCCCGCAATGATGGCGGTGGTGGATACCACTCCGCGTTTGCTGAAGAATTTTCGCAGCTTCTCCAGTCCGCGGTTCACCCGCATTCGCGCGGCGTCTTCGCCGGTGTTAAGCGTGGCTGCCACTTGTCTAAAATCTTTGCCCTCCAGAAAACGCAGCACTATGGCGTTATGCTCTTTTTCTCCGAGGGTGCCGAGGGCATCGTCCAGAAGCGGGGCGATTTCTCTCCAGGTTTCGGACTCAGTTTCGGTCGCGGTGGATTGCATGGACGACTCCTGTTGGGCCTCGTGTTCGTAGCGTTGACGGCGATTATGTATTTTTAAGGCGTTGGCTGATGCATATCGAGCGGTGCGGCAGAGCCAGCCGGGAAGGATAGTTTTGGGACCGAGCGAATGGGCCTTGCGGGCGAGGATGATGAAAACGACCTGGGTGATTTCCTCAGCCAGATGATGGTCCCGCGCCTGGCGAAGCGCAACCGAGTAAACCAGGTGGATGTGGCGATTCACCAGCTCGGAGAATGCCTCACTGGAATTGTTCCGGGCATACTCGCGCAACAACGCTGCGTCATCGAATGTCATTTATCCATATATTTACGCACGCGCCAAAAGCGAACAGAATATTTTAGCGCCGATTTTCGCTCGATTTGACGTGATCGGCAGGCAGGACGCCCGTGCTACAAGCAGGAGCGCCGTGTGAGGGCACACGACCTACAGGTGGCAGTGCCACTGGCGATAAAGAGTTGAAGCGTTGAAGCGGGTGAATGAGATGGGAGCATGATGCCAACGATGGAAGCGGGCATAAGCGACCACATTTGGAGCTTGATAGAAATCGTCGGTCTGGGAAGTTGATGGCATGAGCATTTGGGAATGCCTAGCCAGACGCAAAAAATATAAAGACCTTTCCCCGGAGGAAAAGCGCCATTGGTTAGTTCTTTGGTATGTCATGGGGGCTGGCATATTAACCTTCAGTTTTTTCTCAATCTGAGCCGTTGCCCAGCCGGCCAAACTGATACACTGCCCACTGCCACCGCTGGACGTTTGACGTAACCGGCAGACATTCAGTACACTGCGACTGTGAAAGCCCTTCGAAGATTGCGCCGGGTTGCCCGCGCTGCCGAGATTCAAGATGTTCCGGTTCCCGTGCCCGGGCCGGATGAAGTCCTGCTGAATGTGAGCCATTGCGGAGTCTGCGGTTCGGACCTTCATGCCTTTTTAAATCATCGCGGCTACGAAGGTTTTCCAGAACGATTCACTTTTGGCCATGAATTCTCGGGCACTATCGAAAACACCGGGGCGGGCGTCAGCCGATGGAAAGCTGGAGACCGCGCGGTGGTCGTGTCGGTGCAGGGTTGCCTGGAAAAGAGTTGTCCTTATTGCAGCATCGGATTTTCGCAACTGTGCCGGAGCAGAAAAATCATCGGCATTCACCTGGACGGCGGCATGGCCGAATATTCGGTCGTAAATCAAAAATATCTCATTCCACTGCCGCAAGGGATGGACATGATGGCGGCCGCACTGGCGGAGCCGCTATCGGTGGCCGATCATTGCGTGACGGATTGCGCAAAGACCGCGAAGGGAGAATTGGTGGTGGTTTCCGGACCGGGAATTATTGGAATCCTATGCGCCCTGGTGGCGCGGTCCAGCGGCGCGCAGGTGGTCGTGGCGGGCACAGATACCGATGATCAACTGCGCCTGCCGGTCGCGCGAAAAATAGGTTTTGAGACGATTGTCGTCGGAACCGGCAAACCCGTCCTGGCCGACCAATTGAAAGAACGTTTTGGACGCCTGGCCGATCAACACATTGAAGCCTCGGGCGCTCCGGCAGCATTGATCAGCGCGACCGATGCCGTTCGCCCTCTCGGCACCATCACGATTGTGGGACTCTATGCGGATGATGTGCCTTTGAACCTGACGAAGCTGGTCCGCAACCAGATCAATTTAAAAACCAGTTACGTCTCCGACATTCCCAATTATCAGCGGGCGATTGAAATGTTGCATCGCGGAGACATTCCGATTGCTGAATTGGTCCGTACTTATCCGTTGAAAGAAGGCTTAACGGCGTTTGCCGATGCGGAAAAGCAGGCCGTCTTAAAACCAATTTTGATCTGCCGGGAAAATATCTGATTATCAAAAAACAATTATGGCAAAACCATTTCGCAATACTGTTGTAGGAAGTTATCCACGTCCGGAGCAGGTCGCCGATACGATGAAGCGACCGAGCTGGACCCAAAACGAAGTGGACGAATATATCCGCTGGGCGGCAAAGGACCAGGGCAGTCTGGGCCTGGAAGTGATCACGGACGGCGAGGGCTATCGTGAAAACATGTTTTATTTTTATCAAAAGCGTGTCGACGGCGTGAGTTTCGAACCCACAGTGAAGCAGAATTTTGGCGACACTGGCTTTGGCATTGAGTGTCCGCGCCTGGTGGGCGAGTTGAAGAATCCGCGGTTCAACCTCGCGCATAACTGGAAGCTGGCTCGCGAAGCCGCGCCGGAGTCGGCCCGCGTCAAACAGACCGTTACCGGACCGCATGTCCTGACGCGTTTCACGGTCAATGAACGTCCTGATTTATATCCGGATCCCCAGGCGGTCTGTCGCGCGTGGGCAAAGGTATTGATGGTGGAATTGAAACAGGTCGTCGCCGCCGGTTGCGATTTTATTCAATTTGACGAGCCGATGTGGACGGAATCGCCCGAGCACAGCGAATGGGCCGCGGGCATCCTGAATGAAATGATCGACGAACTTGGCCCCAAAGTGCGCATTGGCCTGCATGTCTGCGGCGGCAATCCCCGTCGTAAACGGGTCTATTTCACCAAATACACGGACCTCGTGCCTGCGTTTCGCCGGGCAAAGATCCATGAAGTCTCATTGGAACATTGCACATTGAGCTACAGTCTCATGGACCTGTGGAAACTGTGGCCGTTCCAGGGCGATCTTGCGCTCGGCGTTATTGATCAACGCAGTGACGAATTGGAATCGGTCGATACCATCTGGAACCGCGTGAAACCCGCGCTGGAATTTTTCCCCCCGGAACGATTGATCCTGACCAGCGAATGCGGTTTTGGTCACGTGCCCCTGGCCATCACACGGGCGAAGTTAGGCCGGCTGGTGGAAGCGTGCGAGACTTTCAGGAAGCGGGTTTAGGAGATGGAAGATAGAAGATGGTAGGGACGGTGCGCTGCGCCGTCCGCGCCCGTAAAGCGGGCGCAATCTGGCGGGTTGGACGTTTTGCCGCGCGGCCACGGGGAGAATTGTCCGCAGATCTAAACAAATCACGATTTCGAAGGCAGGGACGATTCATTTTTAGGTTCGCTCATGGGTTGATGAGAGGGGCTTTCAGCCCTTGGTGGGTCCTGGGGGATTCGTTCGTGGGGCTTCGCCCCCAGGCCGGTATGGAACGCGCCGTTGGCGCTTGCAGATCTCTTCCGAATGCAGCCCCGCCGGCCGCAGGCTGGACACCAAACGATCGGCCGACCGGCTGGTCCGCCCTACCATATAAAACAAAAAAGCCGGAGCCAAATTGGCTCCGGCCTTGTTATGAATCCAACCGGGACAAATCAAATCGCTTAAGGAACCGAAAGCCTGAAGAACGATGCTTTGTTGGTTTCCGGAACGGTGTACGGCGACACGGCGGCGCTATTTGTCGTCCATGGGCCGAGTATGTTTGTGGACTGCAGAAGCGTGCCGGACTGCCAGGTCAGCACAGCGTTTTTGCCTGACTGGGCAATGTGGACGTACTGCGGCTGTGGAGTTGCAACGTAGTTTCCGTTGAAGATGCCCTGGACCTGCGCCGGGTTAAAGGCCTGGGTAAACACAGCGACGTGAGCGATGAGGGTGTCCGTCAGGATTCGCTGCGTTCCGTAGTCGGGCGAACCGCCAATCCAAACGTCGAGGTTATCGCCGGTTGGGGCCGCGGTGATGCTGTTACTGGCCACCAGCGCACCGTCCACGTACAGCAAGCCGTTGTTGGCCTGGCTGGGATTTCCTGAATAGGTGTAGGTGACCATGTGCCACTGCGTGTCGTTGATATCATCGCTGACGGGCGCGGTAGCATCGGCAGCCACACCGCCGTCATTGCCGCCGGGCAACGCGCCGTTGGAGTCGCCGTTTTCGGTGAGGCTGATGCGCCAGGAATTATCGCCGTGACCGACGATGCTGGCGAATTGCGAGGCTGTATAGACCTGGACCCATGCGGTCACCGTGATGGGGCCGGTGATGTTCAATTGGCCTTCGGGAATATCGGCAATCGCTGCGACGAAATCCACGGCGGAACTTGAACCGCCGAAGAACGACTGCGAGGGGCCGGACTGACCAAGACTGTAGCTGGAACCCGAGAGCGAGGTAGTCTCGTAGGTGCCGTTGTCGCCGCCAATGACGTCGTAGGCGATCGTGCCGCTGGTTTCCTGCAGCGGCCAGTAGGCGATCGGTCCGTATTGCAGGACGGTTTGTTCATAAGCACTGGGCGAGACCACTGAAACAACCAGGCCTGAGCTCATCACACTTCCATCCACGTTGCTGACGTTCACGGTGTACGTGCCCGCGGCGGACAATTGAACGTCCGGAATCGTCAATGTGGGACTGCTCGAAGTGCTGACCGGTGTCGTGCCGCCGTTGAAGAACCAGCGATAAACGAACGGCGTGGTTCCGATCGCGCCCACGTTGGCGGTCAATGTTCCGCCCTGCAGGAACGTTTCATTGGTCTCAGGCTGTTGAACGATGACGGGCGGAGTCACGGCGACGGTGATGCTTGAGCTGGGTCCCGTCGTACCATTGACAGTGGCGCTGATCGTGGCGCTGCCGGTACCGGTGGCGGTCACGATGCCGCTGCTGTTCACGGTGAGCACGTTCGGATTGCTGCTGCTCCAATTGGTGACTGAGCTGGTGACAGGAATTCCGGACGCATTGACGAAGTTGGCCGTCGCGCTAGCCGGCTGGCTTGTGCCCTGGACCATCGTGTCATTGGTGACAGTAACGCTGACGGATGTCGGGGTCAGGTCTGATACGACAACCGAGGGGCCCGCGGCCGCGCTCACGGCGAGGTACAAGGGCGAAACCGCGCCATCCCAGATGCGGAACTCATAAACTTTGCCCTGGAATTGCGTGTCGTTGTAGGTGTCGCGTCCCAGCCAGTTTTGGGTCGTGCCGGGCGGAGTGACGCTACTGCCGATGGTGTTGGCGGCACTGCTGCCAGGAATATAATTGGCATTTGGATAGACCGTTACACCGCTCGAGACACCGTTGGTAAATATGGTACCTGTCAACGTGTCCGCGTTGAAGGTAAAGGCCGTGTACACTTCCGGGCCTGATGGGAAGAGAGAACCGGTAACGGTATCAATCTCCTGATTGGCATTTGGGGTGATGGCCACGTCGAGATTATTGATACCTCTCTGGGGATTCGGGCACATCTCAAAGTTGTGATTGCCGTCGTTGGCAAAGTCCCAAATCGTCGCCCATCCGTTGGCCGTGTTCTGGCTGACCCAACATTCGACCGTTATCGAAGTCGTATTGGTGAGGATTCCGGTGGGCAAGGACACATAACCCGAGGAGCCGCCAGAGCCGCCGCCGGGCAAGGTCAGGCCGTTGTTGATGGTTGCGGCGGTTCCGCCACTGGGAGCGACCACGGTGCCGTTCCAGTTCGTGCCGCCAACCGAATCGGAAGCATCGTTGACGAAACTGTAACGGTGCTCGAGGACCGCCTGATCGACGATCAAAACGGCTGAAACGTTGGTGTTTCCCGCCGAGTTAGAAATAAGGACGCTGTACGTTCCGGCATTGGCGAACTGGACGTTTGTCACAGTCAAGGTCGTGCCCGTGGCGCCGGAGATTGGCGTGGAATCGAAACTCCATTGATAGTGCAGGCCACCACCGCCGATGCTCGCGACGCTGAAAGTCGTCGTATCGCTGACGGCCGCCGTAATGTTGCTGGGATATTGCGTGACTGCCGGAGGAGTCGTCGCGACCGTAATCGTGGGACCGGTCGTCGTCACTCCGCTCACGGTGGCACTCACCGTCGCGGTGCCGCCGCTGACGCCCGTGATGAGTCCGCTTTGGTTCACCGTCAGGACGCTAGGATTGCTGCTGACCCAATTGGTCGCGCCGCCGGTGACATTAACATTGGATGCTTCGGTGAAATTGCCGGTGACACTGGCTTGCTGGGTTTGCGAGCCGATCATGCTCAAATTGCCGACCGTGAGGTTCAGCGAAGTTGGGACAAAGTTTGTCACCACGACCGAGGGACCGGCCGCGGCGCTGACCTCCACGTACACCGGCGTCACTGCGCCGTTCCAGATTCGAAACTCGTAAACGGTCCCTTGAAATTGCGGATCCGGGTACGGGTCCTGACCCAACACGTTGTTGGCAGTGCCCGCCGCGCCGCCGATTGAACCGGGGATATAGGTTCGGTTCGGGAAGGTCTGGGTCGCCAGGAGATTTCCATTTCCATAGAGGCCGCTCTGCAATGTCGAGCTGTTGAAAGTAAAGGCCACGTACGATTCCACATTGGTCGGGGTGTGGATGGGCGAAATTGTATCGATCTTGTCGCCAGCGGGGTTGATACCCAGTTCCAGATTGCCGTTGTCGCGGCCGGGTAATGGAATCAAGCCCATGTTCTGGCTCTGGCTGTTATTGAAATCAAAAATCTGCGCCCAGGTATTGCCATTATATTGCGATGCCCAGCATTCGATCGTGAGCGAGGTGGTATTGGTCATAATACCCGCCGGCAGGGTCACGTAACCGGAATAGCCCGGGCCGCCGCCGCCCGGCAGGAACAGACCATTGGACATGGTGGCATTCGTGCCGCCATTGGGGGAAACAACGGTTCCCGCCCAGGCCGGGCCACCCACGGAATCTGATGCATCACTGGCGAAGCTGTACCGGTGAATAAGCGTTTGGGCAGCGGTGACAAAGATCGCAGGGCTCGTCGCGGTGACTCCGTTCACGGTGGTCCGGATCGTCGCGTTGCCAAGTCCGACTCCTGTGATTACGCCGCTGCTGCTGACTTGAAGAACATTCGGGTTGCTGCTGACCCAGTTGGTGGCAAAGCTCGTTGCGACGACAACCACATCAGGATTCGCGCCAGTCGTCGGGAGCGTGACGTCCATTGTGCCCTGTGCGGTGCCCGTGAGCACCAGGTTTGTGCTGCTGGTCAGAAGTGTGGCAGCGGTTGGAGTCAGGCTCGTCACGAGATTCGTGGGGCCGGCGGCGTCATTCGCGACGATCTGAAACGGGCTCAGGACGCCGTTATAAATACGGAATTCATAGATGGTGCCCTGCCATTGCGGGTCTGACCACGGATCCTGGCCGATAAAGCAGGTGGAAAAGTTCTGAACGCCCGGAGTGTAAGAGCTGTTGGGGACGGTCGCGCTCGCAATCTGGTTTTGTCCCTGCCAAATCGTGTCCACCAAAGTCGAGGCATTATACGTGACGGTATAGTGCGTTTCGGTCCCGGCCATACCGACGCCGGATTGAGAATCGGTTTCGTTGTTGCCCAATCGCAGGGCCTGTTCAACGTTGTTATTATTGTTTTCTCCATCGGAAATAAACGCCCAATAGGAAGCGGTACCGCTGTTAAAGCTCCAGGTTTCGGCCCAACCGTTGGCGGCGCTTTGCTTCGCCCAGAACTCCACGGTAACGTTCGTGGTGGTATTCAGGATTCCAGCGGGCAAAGTGACAATACCAGAATAGTTCGGGCCGCCGCCGCCGGGCAGCGTCAGGCCGTTATTGAAGCTGACCGGGCTGCCGCCATTGGGGTTTACTACCGAGCCGTTGACGCCACCGACCGAATCGGACGCGTCACTGACGAAGCTGTACCGGTGTTGAAGTGTTTGCGCCGAAAGCAGACATGGCAACGCCAATGCCGACAAGGCCATGGCGCGCAAGGCTTTAGATGCTATTTGGATATGGGGACGCCGGCGATGGACAGCGGTAGCGATGGTATTTGATTTCATAGTGATTTGACTTAACTGACAAACTTTTCAGATCAAAACTTAGCGGAGACTGGACGAACAGAGCCTAAACGGGCAGAGGTTAACCGAGCGCAGCATAAACGAGCGGACATCGGGTGCCATGAGCACCTGTTTGTTGTTGGACATGGTCAAAGCATAATCGTTGTCGGAAAAATGTCATGTGGCATGAAGTGGCCACATAACCGCCGCTAAAGTAGTTGCTAACGTTGCCGAATTGATTGATTCGGCCAAAGCCATCGTAAAAAACCAACGGCGAAAAACACGCGCAGACTTCTTAAAGAAAGATCCGACGACTACTATAGAAGAATAACCGCCGCAGAGGTGCGCGGTCAAGCCCCATTCATATTTTTCATCCGCAGATTGCGCAGATTTTCGCAGATTTATTTTCGACAATTTTTCATCCGGAGTGTGTCGGTGGTTGGGACGGCGTGGTGGCAGCACTACGCTACCAGTGCTTCGTTTAGTAAAAATGGGTGTGTTAGGGATTTGGGATTTAACGAGAGTATATGAAAGGCTAAACCAGTTTGTTTGGGGGCTAAACGTGCGTGGATTCATTGGAGAATGCGAGGATTTCATGTAAACGAACAGGCTGGAATTATTTGGGTTAAAATTGGGTTTGGAATAGGGTTTGTTTAGGTTCCGCTTAACGAATTTCGCGCGAGGAACGCCAAGGAGGCGAAGGTTTTTTTGGACAGAATTGACAAAATTTACAGAATTTATTTTCACGGTGCGAGCCGCACGTCCGATGAGGCGCAGAGGCACAAAGGATGCGAAAGCCACATGGGCGGCGGATTCCTGGATTGGTGGATTGCTGGATTTGTGATGGGAAACCGCTTGGTGACAGCGCCACTTGCGATCTCGCGCGCGGCCCTGTTCTGAGACGCTTTTGTTAGCTTGGTTTTTGTGAGTTAGGCAAGACGTGGCATTGGCGAACTGTCCCACCATCAATCGGGAATAATTTTGGCCATCCTTCGCTGGAGCCACGCAGGGCAACCACCGCAAGTCATTAGCGTTCATTGTGTTGCGACGCGCTTACAGTCGCGACTTTCATAACGTTGTGCAAGATGGAAGGGACAGATAGAAAACGCGGTCGCCTGGGATTTGTTCTAAATTTTTGATTCTCATCTTTGGAAGGCAAACGGCTGGATTTTGAACAACAGACTCGAAGACGCAAAGGTTTTTGCCTGCAGGCGGAACGTCCGCCGCGCGACGCCAATTGGCGGGATTTTTGGCCGCGAGAGGACACAAAGAGCGCAAACCGTTTCGCGCAAGGCCGCGAAAGCGCCTCCATTAATCCAAATATCCATGAATCCAAAAATCCAATCTCTGGACATGACAACAGTTTCTCACACTGTATTGGTGATTCAAGGGACGGAATTTATGACCTTTTATGACCCCGCTTCGCTAAGAGCTACGCTGGGCGGGCCTCGGCTCCGCTAAGGCTACGCCGGGCAGGCGCCTCCTTCGCTCAATGGACGCAGATGAAACACAGATATGGTATTCACCACGGAGGGCACAGAGGAGAAAACGCAGATGCAACCACGAAATTTACAAAAGACGCGAAAATCCTGATTCGCGCGCAGTCACTGAAAGTTCCGATTTCGCCACGGGTTTCGCAAAAAATGTGTCAAAATGCATCCCTGACCCCTTTTCTTTTTCGGTGCGCACGACTGAAGGCTCCACTTACCTGTTTATCTACAGAAAGGCGTTCCTATTGCTGGGTGCCGATGACGGCTTCCTTCAATGCTTTTTTGCGCGCATCCGAAAGCTTCGAATGATCCAGCAGGTTTTCAAATACTTGCTTGTCCGCCTGCGACGTGTAAGAGGACTGGAAATATTTTTCCGCATATGGAGTGGCCTCCCAATCGTTTTCAGTATGCAACGTATTTTGAAAAATCCCATTCATGGCGTTTCTCTTATGGGTTCTGCGGGCGGCCATATAATACTCATAATCAGCGACATCATTTGTATTTGGCATTTCCATTCCATCGATGCCAATCTTGCCTTTATATCCTTGGGGAGGACGAATATATCCGCTGATGTTGGCATATGTAATTTTTCCCAAATGTTTGTCGAGCGCCGCTAAAATCTCGAACCACAAAATCGTCCGCTCCCTTCTGTCGATGTTCATCTGAGAAAAGTGAAGCGTGGCGATCACCGATTTGATTGAATTCTCCACGCCGACCATGTCCTTGTCGATTGCTTTTTGCGATTCGAGTATTGACTCGTTGGTCTCGATATCGGACGCATTGACATCAAAGTCACCTATCTTTGATTCGACATCACGTGAAAACCCTTGCACTTCGACATTAGTTTCGACACCGATCTGTGCGGATGAGCGATCCGCAGTGATGATGAAAAGCGTTAACCCCGAAATAATTACCTTAATACTGATTGATATGTGTTTCATACTTCTAGTGGTGATAAACGATAATGTAGTAAATAACGTACGCGAGGCCAACGCTGGGATCGTTTACATTCATCTGCACGCTCGCATTTGACTTCGACGCATTAAGCAGGCCCTCGTCGTCATTTCCTCCATCGCTTTCTGAGCAATGCCATGTCAATGTTACGAAATTGGTTTTCCAACTGCCACCGGACCCCACGCGAAAATCCCACGGTACGACAAGGGTTTCGGAGCCATTTGTGAACGGAATTGAGTTGGTGGGGTCGGTGGAGCCGGCGTAACATTCGTCGTTGGCTGCTCCCATGTTATCCAAGTCGGTGGGGGCGGGGTTTCCGATGGCACCGGTCCCAAGGCCAGGGATGACCACAGCTCCGAAAGTAGTTGGTTGCAAGGCCTGATGACCCGAACCGTTATACTCTGAGTAAACTCCAGTTGCCACGGCGTACGCCTGCTCTTCCTGGGCCTGAACGGCATAGAAATTAACAGAATCGGGTTGCAAGAACGTCCATGCGACGAAGCCGATGTCAGCTTCATCGTATGTATGCATGTTGGTAAAGACCAAGTAATACACATTGGTCGGTTCAAGCACTTTAAATGCGATGCTCGCCGGCAGGCCTTCGACCGTGGCGCTTACTGTCGCATTTGTGGCGCGATCGGGCGCTGTAAATTCCGTGCTTGGGCCGTTGTTGGTGGAAAGGCTGCCCGCTGTAGCACTCCAAATGATATTTGTTAGACCAGGTGGTAAGGCCGGATTAAAAAATAGATTTACCTGTTCACCCACGCCGATATTTGTCCTTGCTTGATTGACGGGCGTAGTAGCCACACACTGCGAGATTAACTGTGGGATTGACGCAGTCGCGCCAAAATTGACGCTTCCAGGAGCCCCGGACGGCGTAATGTCTGGGTTCGATCCCGCCGGGGCAGTAAAAACAACATCTCCCAGTGAGGAACCCGGCGAATCGGGGACGAGATTCTGCCCTCGAACCCGAATTGAATTGATTGGCGGCGTGGGGCTGCCATGTTCACCCGATACATACTCCTGAGCAAAATGAAGCACTTTCTGGCCCACCTGCGCCTGCCCTGAATCCGCAATCATAATCCGCGCTTTGGCAGTATACGAGGAACTGGTGGCGACGAATGGCTGTGTGTTGTGGGGCCCCTCGTATACGTCTGATGCGTAAAAATATGACGCATCTTCCCAGTTTGCGTTGAAGCTTCCGGCCCCGGCAGGAAGGGTGGAGACGCTAAATGGGTTGGTATGGCCTAAGTAGTTTTCACCGGTGTTTCCGAGGAATTGATAAGCATCCGGAAAGACTGCGGAGCCTGACCTGGTGCCCCCAGACCGATAACCCCAGTTGCAAGAGTTCTGGCTATAGGCGGATGCGACATCTCCGTAAGCTTGAACCGTGGAATTAAAAGATGAATTCTCGGTGTAGGTCTCCATCACCACTGCCGGCGGTTGCGTCTGATTAAAAGTCTGCGCGCCAAGAGGCGTCGGATCGCCTGTAAAAACCTGAACGTTGAACAACGCCGTCCCAGTTGGACTTACCGGCACGTTGTCAGCTTTCCAATCGCCGTTTGTGTCCAAGTAATACGCATTGGTGCCGTTGACAGTCAGTGAACAGGTTGGGTCACTGATGGTGCCCGTGACGGAGACGTTAGCCTGGTTAAACTGATTCAACGGATTCATTGTTATCACAACGCGGCTTTGCATAACCGTGAGATTGACCGTAGTTGAAAGTCCCGCCGCATTTGTCGCTGTCACAGTCAGCGTGTTTGTTCCTGGCATCAGCGACAGATTTTGCACCCAAACGAGTCCGCTGCGCTCCACAAGTCCTTGAAGGGTATTCGTATCGCCATTAGTGTCAACGATTTGAGCCGTGACCGTCGCGGTGTCGTCATCTAACTGCCCTTGAAACGTGAAGTTCGTCCCACTGATACACATTCCGTTTGTAGGCCAAACAACGCTCAAGTTCGGCGGCGTGGCGGTGGAATAGTCCAATGTGACAGTCACATTTGTTGTCGAAGAATTGCCCGCGAGATCCACAGCGTGTACTATAATCGTGTTTACGCCGTTTGTCAAAGGAACGTCGTAGCATTGGAAGAAATTTGTAGTGAAATCAAGGACGTTTGTATCAAAAAACCAGGGGGTGGATTCCGCTGTTTGGTTCGTCACAAAGCCGGCCGCATTACTTATATCATACGTCAGGCTGCTCAACGTTTCACTCACCAATCCCTGCACCTGAATGATCGGTTGGGCCACGGTAGTGCCACCGGGATTAGTAATCGTAATCACCGGCGCATTGGTCCGGAGCCAAACCTCCGTTCCCACCCACGTCTGCGCCGAATCCGCAGGCCAACCTCGAAGGCCGATCCAAACGCTATAGGGTCCTTCGCCAGCGCCCAAATTTACTGTGATATTCGAAGATGTATAAGCCTCCCAAACGGCGTTGGAGAAATCGCCGTTTACCACGTTTGTGTCATTAAGCAGCACCGCTTCAAAATACGGAGTATCGTTTGTGACGAGCACTGGCATAGCTATTGACGGACTATTGAAATAGCGACTTGTATTGGCGATTGTGAATCCGATAGCATTGTTAGGCTCAATGTTTCTGGTGTAATAATATAGTAGGTCATGGTTATCCCCATAGGCCGCAAGTGGATTCAACTGCGTAGCATTAAAATATTCAACCTCCCACCAAGCGGGCAACGCGCTGTCGAATGTCGCGGTATTGTTCGCGCTCAATGGATAACTAAATGTTTGCAGCTCGTCAAATGCCCCTGCGGCCTGGTTGCTTCCAGTCTGGTCGCTGCCGATCCTAAAGCCGCCCACCAAATCATTGGCATTGGGCAAATAGCTGACCCCGCTGCCCATGGCCAGCAATTGGCCATCCACATAAACCGCGCTTCCCGTTGGCGCATATGTCAGAGCGATCTGATACCAAACGTTCGTTTGCCAGGAAATGTTCGCCGTAAGGTTTGTCATGCATGAGTCGTTAGTCGCTGTGGCGAACAACAGTTGGTCACCGTTCGCGTTCAGAAACAACGACCACCAGCCGTTGGTTAAAGCGGAACTGTAATCGCCCATTTCGATCAACCTGCCCCACGCGCCAGGACCACTGCCTCCGGCGTTGGCGCTGGTCCAATCCGGCCTGAACCAAAACAGGACCGACCCAACCTGGCAATTGATATTTGTGCTTCCGTTCGTCTCTACCACGTTATAGGAAATTACGGAAGGGTTCACGCTGTCAATTTGCACGGCGTTGCTGCTCCAATCGGGCACGCCAACGACATTCGTGACGATCAAAGGTAATTGGCCGCCGGCCCCAACCCACGTGTTCGTATCGTTGAAAGTCCAATGTGCCATCGGGACAAACTCGTTGGCAATGACTTCGGCACAATTAGTTGTGCTGCATGCGCTGACCAGAATAGCGCTGTCCGGAGGAGTTGGGCCCGCCGGCGGGAAATAAACCCAGGCGCACGCAAGACCATTGGAGTCAGTTCGCAAAGAGAGAGATGCCTCCGGCGTGTCGTTGGTTGTCGTTGCGAGGAGGGCTGTCCCATTGGTTACGTCCAGGGTGATCGGAGCATTGGTCAAAATATTGCCGGATGAATCGGTCACGCAGATGGCCAGCGGAAGCGGCAGGAACGCGTTACAAACTCCGCTTTGGTCGTTCCCCGCCAGAATTGTCAGCGTCGGAACGTTTCCGCTGTAATAGTCCGTTGGGTTGATTCCGTTCTGGTAATCATAAAGCAAGGGTTGGCCGTTGCCGTCTGGCGATGAATTTGGGTCCAAACCATTAGTGCCAAAATACTCAATTTGCCAATAATCAGGGATGCCGCTTCCAGCGGAGTCCAACGCTACAGTAAACGTGACGCTCTGTGGATCTGACCTCACCCCTGCATTATCCACGGCCACGGCCGAAATCGTATCGGTGCCAAAAAAAGCGTTGTTCCACCAAAGGGAGTTCGTCCAAATGAAAGAGAACGGGCATTGGGTTGAATCCCCCAACGGCATATTGGCGCAGCCATTCGTTCCGTAATAATAATCCACGGCTGCAATCGAGCCGCCAATACCGGCCTGCGCGTCAACTGCGACGCTCAAAGTCTGGTTAGACCTAACGAGGTAAGAACCCCCGTTTGCCGGACTCGTAATACTAACGGTCGGCAATGTAACGATCGTCTGTGTAAAATCCAATTCTTCCAACTGTTGACGGCTGGCGGCCGAAATCATGACGAGACAATTCGTGTTGCTGGCATACCTGTCAGCGTACCCGATCAGGGTGATTCTCCCGTTAACGTCGCTTGTTAAGCGAAGGCCCTGATAATTTGTCCCGCCGCTGACAGTTCGCAGCGCCATATCGCCAGCAATCACTTGCACTGAAACAGGAGCGTTGCTTAATGCCAAGCCATTGGTATTGGTCACCTGAAATACGAGCGGCTCGGGAAACTCCTGACTGGCGTGGGCCGTCTGATTATTCCCGTTCAGGATTGTCAAATCGGGCAGTTGCCCATCGTAGAAATCTTCGTATTGCGGCGCCAAAGCTGGCAGGCCGTTTGTATTGCCCCAACTCCACGTTTCTTCAACCCAATTGGAGTAGTCCACGCTAATGCCAAATTGCCATACGTCGTTATTTCCATCGGCGGCAACGGAAGCGTCCGAGCCCGCCGCTATAGAAATGATATTCGTCATGCCCTCCACCTTCATGGGACTGTTGGTGCTACCAATCGCGCCGCCGTCACCCAACTGGCCTTCGCTGTCATCGCCCCAGGCCCACAACTGGCCGCTTTTATCGAGCGCGAGGTAGTGGTCGTAGCCGACCGCAACCGCTGCCACATTCGAAATACCCGTAACCGCATTGGGCCCATTTGTCCAAACGATCCCATTACTATCTAGCGCCGCATAATTATAGTCGCCAGCACAAACTGCGACGATATTGCTCAAACCCGAAACAGGACTCGAGTCTCCGCCGCCCCACGTCCAAACAGATCCGCCCTTCTCCAGAATGACGGCATATTCATCTGCCGCAGCAACGCCAACGGCGTTGGAAACATCTGTAATCTGCGCCGGAGTGGAGTTGTAGAAGTTGCCATCGTCCTTTCCCCAGGTCCAAACTGTCCCGTTGGTTTCCGCAGCGAGCGAAAAGCCGAAGAATCCGTCAGAGTCAAAATACCCACTTGCGCCGATGGCAATCACGTTTGTCACGCCAATGACCTGCTCAGGAAGGTTTGTAGATTCGTAAGAACCGCCATCGCCCAATTGGTCGGAGTCGTCCTGGCCCCAGGTCCATACGAGCCCTTGGGAATCCAAGGCCAATGAATGATTCATCCCTGACGCAATTGCGACAATGTTTGTCAATCCAACAACATGCACAGGTACGTTGCCTTGGAGGATTGGCGCGTCGCTGTCCATATACGTGTCGTCCCCGAATTCGCCGTATTGATTTCCGCCCCATGAAACAACGTCGCCGCTTCCAGTCAGCTCCATAATTCTCTCTCCTCCAATCGCTACCGTCGCTGGCGGTGCGATGACAATTAAGCTGGCGATTGAACTTGTGATGGCACCGAAATCATTGGTGACGATTACAAAATAATAGCCTGCATTGTTCGTTTGGATGTCGCTAAACTCCAGCTCTGCGGAAGTCGCCCCACTCACTAAATTGGAATTGAAATACCATTGATAGCTCAAAGTTCCAACACCGCTTGCGATCACGCTTAATGTGGCATTTGAACCTACAATGACCGTTTGGTCAGCTGGTTGCCGATTTATCGCCAACGCCCAGTTCATCCCATCATACGGCAGGCCGTTTCCGAGCGGATCTTCCAGATAATCGGGAATTCCGTCACCGTTGCTATCGAGGGGAACGCCATTTGTATCCGTGGCGACGTAATGGTAGCCGATTGTGACCACGTTCGTTCCGTCCGGAATCTGATTGATCTCAGCGGTGTAATGATAAAGCCCAGCGAGATTTGCCGTCCGGCTGCCACGGTTGATGAGGGGTGAGTTGGTGGCCTGATAATAACTCCCAAATGGACCGCTGACCCAGGCGATGTTGGTCGTGATGTCGGTGGGCTGTTTGGCCGAAGTAACAGTAGTGGTGTTCAAATATGCGCTGTTGCTGCAGACACCCGTTAGAGTCACCGCAACGTTGTCGAACGCGTTGTCGAGATTGGTCCAAACTGCTGTTCCATTGTTTATAAAACGCGCCGTATACGCCTCGCCAGGAGCGGCGGTAAAGAGATTATTCCAGGTCACAATTTTGCCGGTGCCTCTTATAGTAGTTCCGCAGTACTGGAAAAGATTATTGTCAAGGGCAACTGTCTCGCCAGTTGTAGTGGAGAGCGAAAAATTACATCCAGCACCAAAAATCTCGCAATCCTGCAAGGACAATGAACCTGGGTTGTCGGTTCCCGTGAATTCTGCCACATAATTCCCGCCATTTTCAGCAACAATAGTACTCAAACGCAGTTCGAGAACCGGCGGGCTATTGGCATCCGGATGGTAAGCAGCAATCGCCTGTTCGGACAAAAGGGTACCGGAGCCCCAATTTGCAGTTTCCTCCTGGACGGTTGAATAATGAACGAAATAATTTCTATTTTGGGGGGAACCCTGCGAAACCAATGTTGATCCGTCTTCCACAGTGATTCCAACATCATTGCCAAACGCAATCACAGTTCCATTTGTGACAAGAACAGCCGTATTGGTTAAGTACAGATCCGAAATCAGATAGTCAATCGGGTCGTAGCAATAACCGATAGGCAACGTATTAGTGTTGCGCTGGACGTACGGCTGCAATACATAGTTTGCGGATGACCACGTATTGGAACTATATGACGAATTGGGGGCGTCTGTCGTCTTCTGTTGTAACTCAGAAAGCAAATTGCTTTGCACGGCCAGACTCCCGATATTCTTATAGCCACTGGAAGGAGAAAGATAATAATATCCCGCCGCAACGGGGCTATAAACGCCAGGCACTCCACCAAGCTGAATTACATTGCCGCCTCCAAAGCCGCAGCCGAAATAAGGAGTGGCGTACGGATAAATAATGGAGTCGTTATATCCACGCGTACCCGATCCGTATCCGATCGCACTGTACAAATACGCTTCGATGTCCTGATTGGTGGCGGTAAACAGGCAATTTGTCAATAATGCCTGCGAATTGGCTGAAATGCAGGTCGGGTAATTGGCTCTCCCGCCGCCACCCGAATCATCGCTATAACCGTCGGCACCATAAACATACTGATAACCGCCGTAACCGTAACCACCGGAACCGGAACCGACGCCGCCGGTATACGTAGGCGGCTCAAGATTTACGAAGTTACCCACTTGAGCCGCGGTAACATTTTGCGCGGTTAAATATAAATCGACCCCCTGCTGCGGATAGGCATTGGTGTAGTTCAGGGTTGCGCCATCGTCCAAAGCGACTGCCGTCTCACATCTGGCAAACAAATCGTTAAACAGAGCGACTCCCCAATAGGGAATTAAATATCCATTTGTTTGCGTTCCATAATAGTCAAAATAGGCCATCGGCCGAATAGCCTGCGAACAATCCACGAACTGACAGTCCCATAAGGCCAGCCATGTAAACGATTGGATCCCAATACCCGCGTATTCAAATCGCACATTTCTGATTTGCATTCCGGCGTTCCAGTTCAGGTTGAACAAGTACACATTCGTGAGGGTTACCGGGAAGCCGGAGACCAAAGACTGACCAACGGAATTGTCCGCCTCCGACGTAAAAATCAAAGGATGGTATGGAGACGTCTGCCATTGGACCAATGCATTTGGCTGGATCCAAATGGTGGCGTTGTTGCTGAACTTGATAACTGCTCCGCCTTCAAAAATATTCGAACTGCCGAACAGATTGACCGCGCCGGAAATGAGATACGTTGCATCGCCGTGAAACACATAGTTTGTAAAATTGCCGGGGTTTACCATCAAATAATCCAGGACAAACTCGGGCTTTTGGCTGGGAATTGATTTGGCCATTTGCATTACATTGGTTTGAGACAGACGACTGCGCCGCGGCAAGGTCCACGCCATCCGCCGGGATTGTTTGGGTTCCTGCCCTGGCATCCTAAGGCTCCGAGCCGACGGCAAGCTCTGCAGTGAGGAGGCGACCATGGGATATGGCACCTCCTCAATTAAAAAATTTCGATCCCCCTGCTTGACCCATCTCTTCCGCACCGCCAACCCGGTTCCATTTTCGTTTGAATCGGCGCCAGCCAGGATGAATGCCCGGCCGTGGACCGTTTTCATGCCGCCGAAATCCAGGTAAGGATCGCAAGAGTTGGTATCCGCTCCCGGGTCAAAAGAGACCGCCGGCCCGTTTGTCACGTAAAATTCTGTCCAAACCTGCAGCCATGCGTTGGAAGGATTTATGCCGAATTGCTCCGGAGGGGGCGGGCGTTGGTGGAATACAACATCGGACTCAAAACTGGTCTTATGGTAGGTGTACAGCAGATCGCCCTGAAAATTCATGAAGGCGTTCGGGAATAAAACCTGGTTACTTGATTCCAGAATTTCTCCAACGGAATTCGTGATGGCCGAGATTATGGCAAAATTTGCGCCGTCATAGTAGCCGAGTCCCGCAGGGGAACTTTCCAATTCCTCTCCAGACGGCGTGACCATGCTTACTGGTCCCGTGTATATGTTGGCGGGAAAGTAAACACGGTGTTGCCCCTGAAGAGCGGCCGATCCGCCGGTTGCCTGAGGCATTATTATCTCCTGCGAGGGCAACCAGCGGCCGTCAAAGTAATTCATACCGGTTTGCAGCTCGATGTAGCGGCCCTGGTTGGTGACAGGAGCGCCGGATGGGGGTTGAATCACGCGCGTTGACTGCCACACCTGATAGTTCGCACCGCGCTCTACCACGGAGTAAGGCCCGGTGGCCGGTCCGACTTGTGGCGTTGCGGTTGGCATTTGGCCGAAACCCGGAACGGCGGAAAGCAATGAGAATCCAAGCAGAAGCAGGGTGTATCTATTCATATTGGTCATCGCGTTGGGTGAAGCGAAATTCGGGAAAGAAATTAATTTTTCGGTAAAACTCGGTACGATGGGGTGTGGATTCTTCCCAGAATAAGCAGGAGTGTATCAGCGGGGACACGCCCGCACGGCACCGTTGAAGGTGTTGATGCAACGGCATCAGTAGAGGAAAAATTTCCCATTCCCGCCATGAACCTGATTTAAACAGTTCATCCATATAGTCCTAGGAACCAAGTTCGTACGCCCGAATTTTGATCAACCGACCCGTCAACGAGTTGAATTCCAGTACCAGCAAAACTGGAAATCACTGCGCTTGCCGATTGCCTGCCTGGATCTTGTCGGCCGAATCACTACTATTAATACGCATCGAACGGACAAATCTTTCAAAATATTTCAAAAAATCTTTTCTCGAACGGTTTTACATTAACGGTCGCTCATTTCGCCGCGATAAATGTGGAGACGGATCATCGCAAGGTACTGAAGTGCGGTGATGTTGATCAAACGGGCCTTCAGCCCTTGCTGGTGATTCGGCGTTTCGATCCTGGGGCTTTGCCCCAGGCTGGTATGAGACGCGCCTTGGCGCTGGAACGCAGACAAGGCGTGGAAAGAAAAAAGGCCGGAGCCAATCGGCTCCGGCCTTGTTACGTTCAACCTGACAAACTTTCCACTAATTATTTGTCGTACTCAAGATATAATACTGCTGTTTGGAGCCGGCATGAACGGCGCCCGACAGATTCGTGGTAAACGTTCCGGCTCCCGACAGAGAATTTGTCCAAACGGGCGTCCATTGGCTGAGCGGGGCCAATACATTTGTGCTACTCAACAGATATACTGTGCCGGCCTCGGAATTTGCGGCCGAGAATTTCAGGCTCGATCCGGAAATCGCCGGAGCGCCGATGAATTTCAACGCTTGCGGCGGCGCAACGTAAGATCCATTGAAAATTCCCTGGATCTGTGCCGCGGATAAGGCCTGGCTAAAGACGGCCACGTGGGAGATGACGGTGTCCGTCAGGACGCGACCGGTTCCGTAGTCGGGCGAACCGCCGATCCAAACGTCGAGGTTATCGCCGACAGGAGCCGCGGTGATGGTGTTGTTGGCCACCAGCACGCCGTCCAAGTAAAGGGCGCCGTTATTGGCCTGGCCAACGTTTCCATTATAGGTGTAGGCGACCATGTGCCAATTCGCGTCGTCGATATTATCGCTGGTCGGGGCAGTCGCGTCCTGGCTGGCCGAAGTGCCGTCATTGCCGCCGGGCAACGCGCTATTACCGGACGTGCCATTTGCGGTGATGCTGATGCGCCAGGAATTATCGCCATGACCGACGATGCTGGCGAATTGCGAGGCTGTATACACCTGAACCCATGCGGTGATTGTGATGGGACCGGTGATGTTCAATTGGCCTTCAGGGATATCGGCAATCGCGGCGATAAATTCGACGGCGGAGCTTGAACCGCCGAAGAAGGGCTGCGACGGTCCCGATGAGCCAAGATTGTAACTAGAATGTGAGAGCGTGGTAGTCTCGTAGGTTCCGTTGTCGCCGCCAATGACGTCGTAGGCGATCGTGCCGCTGGTTTCCTGCAGCGGCCAGTAGGCGACCGGGCCTAATTGCATGATCGTTTGCTCATAAGGACTGGGGGCGACAACTGAAACGACCAGGCCTGAACTGGTCACGCTTCCGTCCAGGTTGCTGACGTTCACAGTGTAAGTGCCTGCGGCGGACAACTGGATGTTTGGAATCGTTAATGTCGGATTGGCTGAGGTGCTAACGGGCGTCGTGCCGCCGTTTAAGAACCATCTATAGACGAAGGGTGTCGTCCCAATGGCGCCCACGCTGGCGTTCAAGGTTGCGCCTTGCAAGAGCGTCTCGTTGGTCGCGGGCTGCTGAATGATGATCGGCGCGCTCACGGCGACTGTGATGGAGGCGCTTGTTCCCGTCGTGCCGTTTACTGTGGCGCTGATTGTGGCGCTGCCGGTTCCCGTAGCGGTGATGATGCCGCTGCTATTGACTGTGAGGACGCCAGTATTACTGCTCGTCCAATTCGTGGCCGAGCTGGTGGCTACGATACCGGACGCAACCGGGAAATTAGCCGAGACTGTGGCCGGCTCGCTCTCACCCTGAATGATCGTATCGTTGGTAACCGTGACGCTGACGGCTGTCGGCGTCAGGTTGGTGATGACAACACTCGGGCCCGCGGCATTGGCTACCGCAAGATACAGTGGCGTCACCGCGCCGTCCCAGATGCGGAACTCATAGACGGTGCCCTGGAATTGGGTATCACCATAGGTATCGTTGCCCAGCCAGTTTTGAGCCGTGCCTCCGCCGATCGTTCCCGGGATATAGGTTGTATTTGGATATGCCTGGACTCCGCTCAGGAAGCCGTTCGTGTAAATGCTGCCTGTCAACGTGGCCGCGTTGAAGGTAAAGGCGGTATATACTTCCTGGCCTGATGGGAATAGAGAACCTGTTACGGTATCAATCTCATTGCCGTTCGGGGTGATAGCCGCGTCAAGATTGAGGATCCCTCTCTGCGGGAACGGGCACAACTCGAAGTTCTGATTGCCGTTATTGGCAAAGTCCCAAACCGTCGCCCACTGGTTTGCCGTGTTTTGGGTGACCCAGCATTCGACGGTTATTGAAGTGGTATTGGTGATTATGTTAGCGGGGAAGGCCACATAACCGGAATGGGCGGGGGACGTGGCGCCGCCTGGCAGGGTGAGCCCGTTATTAATTGACGCCGCGGTCGCGTTCGTGCTGGGAGGTATCAATGTCCCATTCCATTGCGGGCCGCCCACCGAATCGGACGCGTCGCTGACGAAACTGTAACGATGTTGAAGGACCGCTTGCGCCACCGTCAAAACCGCCGAGATGTTGGTGGTTCCCGCGGTGTTCGAAATGCGCACACTGTACGTTCCCGCGCTGGAGAACTGGACGTTTGTCACAGTCAAGGTCGTGCCTGTGGCGCCTGAAATTGGCGAGGAATCGAAACTCCACTGATAACTCAAACTGCCTCCATAAGCCACGACACCGAAGTTCACCGTATCGCCCAGGGCCGCGACCACATTGGCGGGATACTGTGAAATGATTGGAGGCGTTGTCGCCACCGTAATCGTTGCGCTGGTGGCCGTCACGCCGCTCACGGTGGTGCTCACCGTCGCAGTGCCGCCACTGACGGCAGTAATCTGTCCGCTTTGGTTCACGGTAAGGACATTTGGATTGCTGCTGACCCAATTGGTCGCGCCGCCAGTGACATTCACACCGGAGGCTTCCGTGAAATTCCCGCTAATACTGGCTTGCTGCACTTGCGAGCCGATCATGTTCAAATTGGTGACCGAGAGCGTAAGTGAAGTCGGGGTAAAATTCGTCACCACGACCGAGGGACCGGCGGCAGCGCTGACCTCCAAATAGACCGGAGATACCGCGCCGTTCCAGATTCGGAACTCGTAAATGGTGCCGTCAAATTGCGGATCCGGGTATGGATCCTGGCCCAGAACGTTATTGGTGGTGCCACCCGGGCCGCCGATGGAGCCGGGGACATAAGCGCTGCTCGGAAAGCTTTGGGACGCAAGCAGATTGCCGTTGTCATAAAGGCCGCCCGTCAATTTCGCGCTGTTGAACGTATAAGCGATATACTGCTCGGAATTGGTGGGGAAATGGATGGAAGAAATCGTATCGATCTCATTGCCGCTGGGGTTAATACCCAGTTCCAAATCGCCGTTGTCGCGGTTGGGCAGTGGGATCAGGCCCATGTTCTGGCTCTGGCTGTCTCCGAAGTTAAAAATTTGGGCCCAGTTATCGCCATTGTTCTGTGTTACCCAGCATTCGATCGTGAGCGAGGTGGTGTTGGTCATGATTCCAGCCGGCAGCGTCACATAACCGGAATAATCCGCTGTAGGTCCGCCCGGCAACATCAAACCATTAGAAATGGTGGCCGGAGGGCCGTTGGTGCCTGGCACAATGGTTCCAGTCCACGCCGGGCCGCCGACTGAATCGGAAGCATCGGCAACAAAACTATAGCGGTGCACAAGAGTTTGAGCAGCCGTGACAAAGATAGTCGGGCTTGTCGCGGTAACACCATTGACGGTGGCACGGACCGTGGCATTGCCCAATGCAACGCCAACAATGACGCCGCTGCTGGGGTTGACCTGAAGAACGGCCGGGTTGCTGCTGATCCAGTTGGTGGCGATGCTGGTCGCATTAAGAATGTTTGTGCCCGTCGCCGCGAGCATCACGTCAACTGTGGCCTGTGCGGTACCCGTAATGACCAGATTCGTGCTGCTCGTCAGAAAACTGGCTTCGGTGGGAGTAAAGTTCGTTACAAAATTCGTGGGGCCGGCCACGTCGTCGGCGTTGATCTGGAATGGGGTCAGGATACCGTTGTATATGCGGAATTCATAGAGCGTGCCCTGCCACTGCGGATCAGGCCATGGATCCTGGCCCAAAAAGTTATTGGCTGTGTTAAACGTGCCCGGAGTATAAGAAGAATTCGGAGTGACCACCGAGGCAATCAAATTGGGGCCTAAATACAGGCTCGCCTGCAAATTGGTGACGTTGAACTCCGCGGTAATATGCTCCTCGACACCATTCGGAAATTGAACGCCGGAAAAGGCGTCGGACTCATTTCCATTTTTGTCGGCCAACGACATATTATTGCCGTTGTTTTGCGGATACGGGATGTAGCCGATATATTGGCCGGTGCCGTTGTTGAAATTCCACAGTTCCGCCCAATTGTCCTGGCTGTTCTGCGTGGCCCAGCACTCGATCGTCAAATTCGAGGTGGTGTTCAAAATTCCGGCCGGCAGAGTGACGTAGCCGGAAAAACCGGGGCCGCCGCCGCCCGGCAGCGTCAATCCGTGATTAATCGTCGCGGCGCTGCCAGTGGTTTGCCCGATGACGGTACCATTGGCGGTCCCTACCGAGTCAGAAGCGTCACTGACAAAACTATACCGATGTTGAAGAGTTTGCGCCGAGAGCAGACACGGCAGCGCAACGAGTGACAATACCAACGCCAACGCACGCCGACCTCGAGACTCAGTGTGACCAATTCCCTGGGTCCCTATGATTCCGACAAGAGTAGATTTCATAACGATTAGGGTGTGATTCAGTTGCTGGGTGGAAACGATCCAAAACCAAACGGTCCGGGCAAAAACGAACGGAGTTCGTCCGGTGTTGCACCGTTTGATTATTGGACATAATGCCAGTATAAGCAGAACAGAGAGGGTGTCATGTGGCATAAAGTGGCCACATGCCATAAATAAGTTTTATGGTACTATTTTGAGAGAATCCATTTTTGATTTAAAACAATGGCAAATAACTCAGGCATGATAAGACAATAATATGACTCATTCTTTTTTATTTGAACCGCTTCCCGGCCCGCTGCGCCCCTCACATTGACATTGAGGTCGGGTCAAATAGATTGCGCTATCAGCCTGTTGAAAAACTATGGAAATAATAGCTCCCCGCACAGCAAAAATCATTTTGCTTTGCGAGTTGGTTTTTCTGCTGTTAGCGGGACAAGGCCTTTTTATCGGCAATTCCCGGGCAGATTCCGCCACGGATGCCACCAATATTGAGGCAACCACATACGGAGGATTTTACGTGGGCAACCGCGCGCCTCTGGCGCCGAGTCCACTGCTGCGCCTCCCACCGGGCAGCGTTCAGCCCCAGGGCTGGCTCTATACAATGCTGGAAAATCAGCGGAACGGTTTGAATGGCAACCAAGAGCAGATCTCGCCGTTTCTCCAGTTTTCAACAAGCGATTGGACTTCGACGAACGGTTCAGGCACGACGCAGGGATGGGAACGGGTCCCGTATTGGCTGCGCGGCTATATTGACATGGGCTACTGTCTCGGGGACGCGGCAGTCATCAGCAACGCCACACGCTGGATCCGAGGAGTCATGGTTTCAGAGCGGACGAATGGTTATTTTGGCCCCGCAGAAGATTACGGCGATGCCTCCACGATGTCCGACCTGGGAATCAACGCGCCGGATTTGTGGCCGAACATGCCAATGCTCGATGCCATGCGGTCCTATTACGATTACACGGGCGATACGAATGCGCTGAATTTGATCGAGAAATATTGCCTCTGGGAAAACGGCCTGCCTCCGTCTGACTTCGGCGCAGGCTACTGGCCGATGATGCGCATGGGGGACAATATCGAAACGGTTTATTGGCTCTACAATCGGACGGGACAATCGTGGCTGCTGAATCTGGCTACGAACATGTACGCAAACATGGCGCGCTGGGACACGCCCAATACATTGCCGAACTGGCATAATGTCAACGTCGCCGAGGGATTTCGGGCGCCGGCCGTTTTTTGGCAGCAGTCGGGCATCCCGTCTCAGTTGCAGTTTGCCGAGGCGAACTACGATGTAGTCATGGGACAATACGGGCAGGTGCCCGGCGGGGGATTTGGCGGAGACGAAGTTTGTCGTTCCTATTATTACGGCCCGCAACAGGGGTTTGAAACATGCGGCATTGTCGAGTTCATGCGCAGTTTTGAGATCCTGACGCGAATCACGGGCGCCCCGGTTTGGGCTGAACGATGCGAGGACGTTGCGGTAAACAGTTTTCCGGCGGCGATGCGGACGAATATGATGTCCCTCCATTATTTGACCGCGCCGAACCAGCCCGAGTTGGACGATGAACCGAAGTCGCCGGACATCAACAACACGGGAAGCCCGTGGTTTTCGCAAAGTCCGTCCGAGCCCAATTACTGGTGTTGCGAACACAATCACAGCCAGGGCTGGCCGTATTTTTGCGAAGAAACGTGGCTGGCGACATGGGACGATGGCCTGTGCGCCTCGCTCTACGCACCGACGATAGTGACGGCGCGCGTGGGGGACGGCAGCACGATTCGCGTGACGGAAAACACCACCTACCCTTTCAGCGGAACTGTGCAGTTAAGTATCGCCGCTACGAACAGCGTGAGTTTTCCGCTCTATGTGCGTGTGCCACAATGGTGCTCGAATAACTGGATCCAAGTGAACGGCCAGACCGTCGCCTCCAATAGCCTGCCGAGTTCGTATGTGTGCATTCAACGCACGTGGACAAATGGCGACCAGGTGGCGTTGAATTTCACGCGGCAGATTACAGTGCAAACCTGGGCGACGAATAATAATTGCGTTTCGGTCAGTTACGGACCCCTGACGTTTTCATTGCAGATTCCGGAAAATTGGCAGGCTTACGGCAATAACGAGGCGCCCTGGACACAATACCAGGTTTATCCCGGCACGAACTGGAACTACGGCCTGGTGTTGAACCCAACGAATCTCGCGGCATCGTTTAGCGTCGTCACAAATGCCGGGCCAGTGGCGTCCAATCCATTTTCAATTCAGACCACGCCGATTCAATTGCAGGCGCAGGCGCGGCAAATCCCAGCCTGGACGCTGGATGGCATGTACGATGCGGGCACGGTGTGGCCCAGCCCGATCTATAGTACGCAACCGGTCCAGACAGTTACCCTGGTGCCGATGGGCGCGGCGCGCTTGCGCATCTCGGCCTTTCCAAGTGTCAGCACCAATGGCAGCGCGACTCAATGGGGCGCTCCGTATACACCGAGCGCGTCCTATGTGAATTCCTCGGACACGGTCTCTGCCATGAATCTCGGTCTGGAACCGACCAACTCGAGCGAACAGATGATGCGCATGACGTGGTGGAATCACCTGGGAACGACGGAATGGGTACAGGCGACCTTCAACGGTTTGTCGCAGGTGAGCCGGATGTCGGTTTATTGGTACGATGACGTGCCGATTGGAGGCGGTTGCAATGTGCCGCAGTCGTGGTGGGTGGAATATCTCGTGGGCACCAATTGGGTGACGGCAACGGGCGCCAGCGGTTATGGCATCACGCCGAACGCATTCAACACGGTGACATTTAACCCGGTCACGACGACGGCTGTTCGCGTGTATGTGCAATTGCAGAGCGGATATTCAGGTGGAATTCTTGCGTGGAATGTTCCGGCTGCGCCGGTCAGCTCGCTCGCCTTGCACTATCCGCTGCACGGTAATTTGAGTGACACGGCATCGGGACAAACTGGAACTCTAGTCGGCGGAACGTATGTGCCGGACCGCTTTGGCACGGCGGGCAACGCGCTTCAATTTAATGGCACCAGCACCAACGACGCGATCATCCCGCGGCCCAATTGGATGGATTGGACCATGGCTTTCTGGGTTAAAACGACGCAGGCTAACAACAATTCCCCGATTTCAGGGTATAGCAGTGCCGGCAAGTTTGGCGGAGCGTTGTATTTAAATGGCGGCACAACATTGAAAACACTTTCGGGGCAGTTCCCAAATGCGCTGCCGATCGGCGACAGCCCGTACACCATTGCCGTGTGGGAAAAGACGGACACCGGCTGCCCGAATAATGGAGGATTTGTCGGATGGGGCAATGAAGACACAAGCGAGGCGAACAATCTGCGCCTGAACGGGGCCAACAGCGTGGACAATTATTGGTGGGCAAACGATTTTGTGGTGAGCGGCCTGACTGCCAACCCGATGGACGGCAACTGGCACTCGATTGTCGTCACGTGGAACGGCACGACCAGGACGATCTACGTGGACGGCACGGCAGTGGGGATCCAGACTCCGAGCACGCCCAATGTGATGGGCTTGAATTTCGTTGTGGGTGCGACCATCGGGGACGTGAACTTCAAGGGATGGATGGAAAATCTGCTCATCACGACGAACGCTCTTACTCCGTCTCAGATTTCGAATTATCAAAACAACGGACCAATGCCTGCGGGCGCGGTCGCCTATTGGCAATTTAATAATGCGTCGAACCTCGGAGCCGACAGCAGCGGCCTGGGAAATACCCTGGCAGTCAACAACCTGGGCGGCCAATGGTACCAGGGCGAAGGTTTGGTGGATGGCAGTGTTTCCGGTACGGCAGACGATTTTGGGGTTTCGTTATTGGGCAACGTCGCCGCCTTCGGCGTGGGTAATCCTGACACGACCATCACTTCGACCACCGCGATTAACGACGGAAAATGGCACCACATCGCGGCTACGCGTAGCGCCTACTCCGGCCAGTTGCAGCTCTACGTTGACGGCGTATTGCAGGCGAGCGGCGTTGGGCCGTTTGGGCCGAAGACTGCGCCTCCCGAGCTTTGCCTGGGCGCTATCCAATCGGGCGGAGGTTATTTCAACGGCACGATTGATGACGTGCAAATATTTAATCGTGTTTTAGCACAGCCGGAAATCTCGGTCGTGATGAACCAGTCGCTTGTGTTGAATGCGTTGAGCAGCACGAATCTCGTCGCCGGGCAGACTTTGACGTTTTCCAATTCGGCCGTGGACCCTTACGCACCGCCCCGGACCATTGGCTGGAGTGTTGCAGGAAATCCACCCGGCATAGCCATTGATCCCGCGAGCGGAGTGCTGACATGGCGGCCGACCATCGCCGAGTCCGGCGTAACTTATTCCTTTTCCGTTACCGCAACGGACAGTGGTTCTCCCGCTTTAAATGCTACGGATTATCCGCTTGTAACCGTGCTGACTCCCATCGAACCGAAAATTCTTTCGCTCTTCGCGAGTGATGGACTTTTTACGTTTGCCATCAACGGCGATTCCGGCCCGGACTATTATATTGATTCGACGACGAACCTCGGTCCAACGGCGGCATGGTTGCCACTATTCACGAATAATTCGCCGGCCTCGCTTCCGTTTGTTTGGACTAATTTGGTCAACCCGAACACGGCCCGAGAATTTTTTCGCATTCGTCTTGGGCCGTGACGGCAGGAGGTGTTGACCAGGACGCGGGCAGTAGCGCAGGCGTCCCGCCTGCGGGTTACGGTGGCTGATCGCAAGTGGCGCTGCCACCACCGCCAGTCCCTGAAACAGGCGCCGAGATGGCGCCTGAACCCGCAACCGGGGCGGCTCCGCTACGACTTCAACGTTTCCAAAATCTTCTCCGCTGCCGCGCGCGGATTTTCCGCGGCGTAGATGGGCCGACCGATGACCAGCCAATTGGCGCCCGCGGCGATTGCTTCGCGTGGGGTCAGGGTGCGCTTTTGATCGTCTGCTTTTTCGGCGCCCGTGCGAATGCCGGGAACGACCAATTGCACCTGGGCGGGCAGGCTTTTGCGCAATGCGGCAATCTCCAGCGGCGAACAGACCAGTCCCCGGAGCCCGGCTTTGACAGCTACGGTTGC
Organism: uncultured Verrucomicrobiae bacterium; assembly: GCA_963845665.1. Lineage (GTDB taxonomy): Bacteria > Verrucomicrobiota > Verrucomicrobiia > Limisphaerales > UBA11358 > UBA11358. The sequence continues at coordinate 1,566,923 of CAWJTA010000002.1, read as the reverse complement.
CAGCCTGCGTACCTGATATTCCACGTTCACATCCATGCCCACTTCGCGCAATGCCCAGGAATCGAAGCTCGTCAGAACCGTCACCGCCAGAACGAGCGGTGGGACGCGGCCGAGTTGATAGGCGGTTTCTTCGGCGGCTTTTTCAGCTGCTTTAAGCATTTCCGCGCCGCCCCCGGCGTGAACGGTCATCATTTGCACATCCAGGCGCACGGCGGCGGCCACGGCATGGGCTACGGTATTCGGGATATCGTGAAATTTTAAATCCAGAAAGACCAGCGAGCCGCGCTCCCGGACACGTTTGACAATGTCCGGCCCAGCGCCGGTATAGAGGGCACTGCCGATCTTGAATCCGCCGCACACGGGAGCAAGCTGGGCAACCAGTTCCAGTGCCGCGTCAGCCGCAGGCACGTCCAAAGCGACAATGATTGGATTGCGCATGGCATCAATCTAAGACACATTGACCACTTGCGACAAGTCTGTCCGCCATATCTCTTCTTCTTATTTTGCTGTTTCTGTTTGGCCTGTCGCCCGGTCTTTGCAAGCGCACCGGTCACATTGACCGTTTCAAACGCCACCAGTATGGCGATCCCGGATGATTTTATCGGTTTGAGTTTCGAAACTTCGATCGTTTTGCCGGGCTCGAACAAAGTGCCGCGCGCGAAGCCCTTTTATCTTTTTAGCCCCACAAACCAGACACTCATCGCCATTTTCAAAAACCTGGGCATCAAAAATCTTCGCGTGGGTGGAGGCACGGTGGATTACTCGAACAGGCCGGCTCCGGATCCGGCGGACCTTGACCAGCTTTTCTCCTTTGCCAAAGCCGCGGGAATAGAGGTGATTTTTTCATTTCGATTGCTTAATGGAAATCCTGGAAATGCGCCGCCCATCGCCGCGTATATCTGGAAACATTATCGTCCGCAGCTTGACTGCTTCGCCATCGGCAACGAACCGGATTGGCGTTCGTACCATCGCTCAGACACCAGGATTACGAATTATCCATCTTATCTGGCCGATTGGCGCCATTTTGCCGATGCCATCCGCGCAGCCGTGCCCGATGCGCGCTTTGCCGGCCCTGACACCGGCTCCGATTATCCGGTGACGCGCGCGGCCGATACCGATTATGAAGGCGAATCCTGGACTCAACGCTTTGCCAATGATGAAAAAAAATCCGGACTGATAATCGCCATTCTACATCACGATTACGTTGGCCAGCTTGCAAAAGGCGTGTCAGCGCCCACAGCCATCGATGCGATGCTTTTGCAAAGGTGGGTCACTGCGGAATATCCGGCTCTTTACAATCATGTTTTGGCGCCGGTTGCCGCGGATGGCCTGGCGTTCCGCATGACCGAAGCCAACGATCGAATCGGGGGCGTGGAAGGCGCGAGTAACACCTTCGCCTCCGCACTGTGGGCGCTGGATTACCTGCATTGGTGGGCGGCGCACGGCTGCCCGGCGTGAATTTCCACAACAACGAATGGCTGAAAACAGACACAATCCTTTTGGATACGAATGGCGTCTATCATCTCAATCCTAAAGCCTATGGTATTAAAGCTTTCGATTTGGGAAGTCATGGCGGCGTCGCGCCGATGGCCATGTCGAATCCTGCCGGAATTAATTTAACGGCATATGCCGTTCAGAATGCCACGAGTTTGTGCGTCACCGTCATTAACAAAGAACACAACGCCGGCGCGCGCAATGCGAAGGTAACGATCGTACCGGGCGCGGAATGGAATCGTGGGGACGTCCTCCTTCTCACTGGCCGGCCCGACAAAAAGACAGGAATTATTCTCGGAGGCGCCGCCATCGGCAATGATGGATCGTGGAACGGTAAATGGAAGCCTCTAAAGCTCCGCAAAAATGGGAAATGGATTGCGAGCGTGCCAGCCTCCTCAGCCGCGATCGTGCGTTTCCTGGCAGTTGAAGATTGAACTCACTGGCCGTTCGGACTCGCCGCGTTCGTTGAGACTGTCCCGCCCGTAGCCGCTGCCCAGGCCACGTCAAAACTCGCCTTGCCGCCAAAGTATCCGTAGTTGATTTGGCCATCGTTTTGCCGAATCAGGTTGATTTGCTGTACGAAGGCATTCGTTTGATCGCAGGCAAAGGCGTACCACGAGTATGGATACCGAAACCGCGTTTCATGGGGATTGAGCTGCACGTATTTTTCGTAGGCAGACTGGATGTCCGGCCAAACGTCCGGCGATAGCCAATAAGCGTGGCGATCTTCGCCGGAAAGCGTTCTATCAAAATCACCGTGCGCATCCACCAGGATGAGCGGCACCTCGCCACCCCAATTGGTTGATGCCACGCATTCACGTCCGAAGGCCAGCATATCCTCGCGCGAACCATACCACTCGGGCAGGAGAAAATGCAATTTGGCGCGGCAGGCCGCATAGTTATTGGGATCAGCTTCCATGGCGCGGGCGAACCATTTTTCCATTTCTGGCCGGCCGCTTTGCTCGCCCTGGACAACGGAAATCATGAGTGTGGGGATTTGCGGGTCCTGCGGGTCCCGTGACCATGCATTTTCCAGGGCTTTGCGGGCAACCTTCAGGCGTTCGCCGAACAAACGCCAGCCTTCCTGGGTTACCTGGTTCGCCGAGCCATGCCCGCGGGCCCGCCACGCGTAGTTGATGTAAAATTTTGCTTTGATGTAATCGGCCACCGTCTGTGCGCCTGAATGGCTGGCAGCGGCTTCAACTTGATTGTAGGCGTTGGTGGTTTCCTTTTCGTTATACTGAAGCAGATCGAAGAGCTGTTGTACCGCGGCGTCTGCGTCGGCTTCGGGCAGCGATTTGTCCTGGACGGCCTGTACCAGATCGGAAATCGCCGCGTGCCGGTGCTGGACCACCTGCTGCCAAAGATGATGGTTCCGATCCCACCAAAGGATGTCGGCGGTGTCCACGTTTGCATAAAATTTGCGGATGGCCGGATAGGGTGCGGCTTCCAGTTGGTCAGCGGCGTTCAGGTAGAGGTTTTGGCGGTCCGCGAGCGGTTTAGACCGGACCGCAGGCGAATAGCGGACGTAAAGATAGCGAATCATCGCGTCCTGGCAGCCGTCGCCGATGGCGTTGTCCGCCCCGTTGCCAATCAGGTCCGAGAGCGTGTCCCGTTCATCATCCGGGGCCGTCCAGGTTTGCGAGTAGGCGTCGAGCGCGTCCCGGGCGTCCTTGTCCCATTTGGGATCACGAGTGCCGATGCTGTTATAAGCGCCGCTGAGGCTGGCGTCTTCCCATTTCTCGCGGTCCATGCGCGCCTGCGCCGCCGTCGGCTTTTGAGAACAGGAATCCGCGAGCAAAACCGAGAGGAACAGAACCACGAAACTTCCCGTGCGAATCCATTTCATAAGCCGTGACAGAATATCGATGCGTCTTAAGAAAGGAAAGAAAATGCAATTTACACCGCAATCGGCGCTTTAATAGCCGGATGCGGGTCGTAGCTGACGAGTTCAAAATCCTCGAACTTGAACTCGTGGATGTTGCGCACTGCCGGATTCACTTTCATTTGCGGCAGTGCTTTCGGTTCGCGTGACAGCTGCAGTTTCGCCTGTTCGACGTGATTCGCGTACAGGTGCAAATCGCCGAAGGTATGGACGAAATCGCCCGCCTTCAAATCGCAGACCTGCGCGACCATGAGCGTGAGCAGCGCGTAGCTGGCAATATTGAAGGGAACTCCCAAAAACAGATCCGCGCTGCGCTGATATAATTGACAACTCAACTCGCCGTCGGTCACGTAAAATTGAAACATCGCGTGACAGGGCGGCAGGGCCATTCCCGTGATTTCACCTGGATTCCAGGCAGTGACAATGTGACGCCTGCTGGACGGGTTCTTTTTGATTTGGGCGATGACATCGTCAATTTGGTTGATGGAACGCCCGTCTGCCGTGCGCCAATCGCACCATTGCGCGCCGTAAATGCGGCCCAGGCTGCCGTCATCGCGCGCCCATTCGTCCCAAATGGTTACGCCATGTTCCTGCAACCATTTGACGTTTGTGTCGCCGCGCAAAAACCAAAGTAATTCATAGATGATCGATTTGAGGTGCAGCTTCTTGGTGGTCAACACGGGGAACGATTCGCGCAAATCGAACCGTGCCTGCGCGCCAAACACTGAATAGGTTCCTGTGCCTGTTCGGTCAGCCTTGAATTTTCCCTTGTCGAGCACGTGGCGCAGCAAATCTAAATATTGAGTCATCGCGGGAAATATTTAAGCACGAAAGACGTGTTCGACGAAAGTCTTCAATTTTGAGAGGACATTGAATTGTTGACGGTTGAAGCGTGCCGATTCCTCTCGCGTAGCAGCGTCGCGTCGTGGCCGTGCGAAGCACCGCGCTCTAATTAATTCGCGGATTAGCCATTCCCGCCACGCTCGTCAGCGAATCTGCCCAACCGTCGCCCGATTGAAACCGCTTCAACGCTCTTGCCGCGCCGTAGCCCTGCGAAGGCGGGTCAACTATTCAATGTTCCTCCTCTTTCTGCTTAGCCTTTTTTACGAACGTGTGATAGATGACCGTGTCCCAGGCGTTGTGAATGCCAATAAAGAGGAGCAGAAGGGATTCGCCAGCGACAAGGAAAAGGGCAATCTCCGGGTGGGCCGCCGCCACGCACCCCGATCCGGCCAACATTCCATACGCTGCCACTGGCAACAGTGCGTGAAACAGCCAATCCTCAAAAACCGGCTTATAGACGGTTTGCGTCCGGAATCTCCGGATGACAATCACGGAATAGGCAATTCCGATGAAGCCCAGCAGTCCCCAGATAACGGCCACAACGGTTAGGTCTTTCCAGGGAGCGCTGACTATCGCAGACAGAAACAGCGTCATTGCAAAATGGACAACGCTTGGAGTGGCGAAGGCGCCGCTGGCCTGGGCATCGGCCTGTTCCGGCGCATCGGCAATCAGGGTGATGACGACGAACTGCAACCCGATTAGGGCGCCGGCTGATGAACCGACAATCACGTAAAAGTTTGCCCATTCGCTTAGTGTTGACATAAAAACGGCATCGAAATTTGACCTGCCAGGCAACCGTCTCAGCATGTTCCTCGAACTCGCCGAATCCGTCAAACGTTTGAAAGACGCTTTCAATTTTTGGGCCCGCGGCGCGCCACACGCGAAGTAGGGCCTGCCGCGCCGTAGTCCCGCTCGGAGCGGGACGAAGGCGGGTCATAAAAGGTCATAAATGTTGTGGTTGAACCACCGAAACAGTGTGAGAAACTGCTCCCATGGTAGCCTTTGCCAAACTTCTATTGTTGTTGAATTCGCACTGCGAGCGGCGATTAAAGTTCAATCCTTCGCGTCCCGTGAGCCAGGCTGTTGATAATAATCAGAATCAAAAATTTAGAACAAATCCTGGACGACCGTGTTTTCTAACTGTCCCCCCCACATTTTACGCACTTTATGAAAGCCAGGACTTTAAGTGCGTCACAACTATGTGAGCACAAATGACTTGCGACAACCTGTCCTCCATAGCTTCAGCGAAGGAGGACCAAAAATATTCCCGATTGATGGCGGGACAGTTAGCCAGAGTCAAGTCTTGCCTGACAGACATAATAAAATTAGATAAAAGCATCTACGAACGGAGCCGCGCGGGCCCTGGCCGACCCACAGTTCGGCACTCCGGGTCGCGGAAAAAGGTTTTAGGCGCGGCAAAATTTCGTTAATAAATTTGAAATGCTCGAAAATCTCAGCCGCTGGATGAAGGCGCGCCCCCGGTGCGCTCTCGCGCTGATTACGATCGGCGCACTTCTGTTATTTCTGGGCAAGCCGTTCAACATGGACGATCCCCTCTTCATTTGGGCTGCCCATCATATCCGCGCCCATCCCGCCGACCCTTACGGTTTTAATGTGGAGTGGGGGTGGCACCAGGCGGCCATGTGGAAGGTTACGGAAAATCCTCCGCTCACAAGCTATTACATCGCGTTGGCATCAGCCATTTTGGGCTGGAGCGAAGTGGCTTTGCATCTTGCTTTTTTGGTGCCCGCGCTCGCGGTGATTCTGGGAACGTTTCGGCTGGCGCGCCTTTTTTGCAACTCGCCCATCCTGGCGGCGCTGGTGACCTTGTTCACTCCGGCATTCCTCGTCTCGAGCACCACGCTGATGAGCGATGTGCCCATGCTCGCCTTTTGGGTTTGGGCTCTCGTCTTTTGGATCGAAGGCACAGAGCAAAACAATTTATATAAATTGTTCCTAGCCGGTTGCCTGGCCGCATTTGCCGAAATAACGAAATACTATGCGGTTTGCCTGATTCCCCTTTTAGCCGCATACAGTATTCTCGCCCGCCGGCCCGCCGGGAAATGGGCGCAATTTCTTCTGATTCCCCTGGCGACCCTTTGGGCCGGCCAGCTTGCCATGCAACACTTGTACGGCTTTAGCCCCCTCTTCGGGGCGACGGATTACGGCCTGGCCAAAGAAAACTCCGCGTTCATTGCAAGCACGGTCTGTTTAATCGGCCTCGCCTTTACTGGTGGATGCCTTGCCCCCGCGCTTTTTTTGATGCCCCTGCTGTGGAAAAAATGGTCTGCGGCATTTTTAGCCGTTGGGATTTTCATCGCCTGCCTGATTTTCTTTGACCCTGCCTTGCTGCGGCAATACTCGTACCTTCAACCAGGAGCTCACACCGGCACGAAAATTCAATTGGCGATTTGGGCGGCAACCGGGATTTCGGTGGTCGTTCTCGCCCTTTTAGAAATCAAAGCGTCGCGTGATGCCAAATCGTTTCTGCTGGTGTTCTGGTTGGTTGGAACATTCATTTTCGCCGTATTTTTGAACTGGACCATCAATGCCCGTTCCATCCTTCCCATGGCGCCGGCGCTGGGAATTTTAGTTGCCCGCCGGATCGAACGGAATTTTCCCTCATCATTTCCCATCGGCAAAACGGCATTGTGCATGGCAGCCGCCGCCGCGCTGGCCATGCTGGCTGCGGAAGCCGATTGCCTGGATGCCATGGCTGTGAAGCAAAACGTTCGCTCGGTCTATGCCGCGTATGGGCAAAATATGAAACAGGTCCATTTTCAGGGGCACTGGGGATTTCAGTTTTACATGAACCAATGGGGAGCTTCACCGCTGGATTTCAAAAGTGCTATTTTAAAAGCGGGCGACCTGGTCGCTATCCCGTCCAATAATACCAACGTCCTCCCGCCAAGTCCTGGCAAGGGTGTTTTGATGGAAGTTTATTCTGAACCCGGTTCGCCATTCCTGGCCACAGTCAGCGAAAGCATCGGGGCGAGTTTTTATGCCTCGGTCCTTGGTCCCCTGCCGTTTGTCTTTGGCAAAGTTCCGCCGGAATATGTTGCGATTTATTCATTGCGATAGCCGGTTTGCAGTGGCAGCGGAGGTCGCACCACAGGCGACCGGCCAACGGGCACCGTTGGAGAGGAGAGCGGCAGGACGCAGCCTCTAACTCTGCAGCCGGCTGGCGGTCATCGACTTAAGCGTTTTCCTTTTTCCTTTTTCCTTTTTCCTTTGCCAGTTATGCTTGCGCTGATGCACTCGCTGCTTGTGATCGGCGGACATGTCATTGACCCGGCAAACGGATTCGATGCCCCCGCTGACGTTCTCATTGTGGACGGAAAGATTTCCGCCGTGGGAAAGAACCTTTCCGCTCCCGGCGACGTTGAGAGATTCGATGCCAAAGGAAAGATCGTTTGTCCTGGTTTGATTGATTTGCATGTGCATTTGCGCGAGCCGGGTCATACAGCCAAAGAGAATCTTGCCAGCGGGACGGCGGCGGCGGCGCGCGGAGGCTTTACGTCGGTCGTTTGCATGCCCAATACATCGCCTGCGATCGATAATTCCGGAACGGTCGCTTTGATCCACGAACGCGCCGAGCGCGACGCCGTAGTGAACGTATTTGTGGCCGGCGCCATTTCAAAGAACATCGCCGGCGAAGAACTCGCGCCCATCGGCTCGCTCAAAAAGGCGGGCGTGGTGGCCATCACTGATGATGGCCATTGCGTGCAAAACAACGAGCTGATGCGCCGCGCCTGTGAATACGCTAAAATGTTCGACCTGCCGGTGATGGACCATTGCCAGGATTATTCGCTGGTCACCGACGGCGTGATGCACGAAGGCTATTGGAGCACTGTGCTGGGATTGCGGGGCTGGCCGGCGGCGGGTGAGGAAATGATCGTCGCGCGCAACGTGCTGCTGGCGGAACTAACCGGCGCGAAAATTCATTGCCAGCACCTGAGCACCGCGGGAAGTGTTGCCCTGGTCCGCGACGCCAAAAAACGAGGCGTCCCGATTTCCGCGGAGGCCTGCCCGCACCATTTTGTTTTGACGGATGCCGCCATAGCCGGCAGCGAAAAATTTTGGAAGGCGGACGGCAAAATGCTGGCCGAATCTCAGGTGGACGAGTTGCCGTCGTGGCCCGCATACGACACGAATTTCAAAATGAACCCTCCGCTGCGTTCCGCCGCGGACCGCGAGGCCATCCTGGCGGGCATTGCCGATGGAACGATAGAAATTTTGTGCAGCGACCATGCGCCGCATTGCGATTATGAAAAGGAAGTGGAATTTGATTATGCGCCTTTTGGAATCACCGGCCTGGAAACCGAACTCGCTCTTTCGCTGATGCAACTGGTCCACACCAAACGCCTGTCGCTGGCCAATTTAATTTCCAAATTCACCGTTGCCCCCGCGCGGCTGTTGAATCTGCCCAAGGGAACCTTGAGCCCCGGCGCGGACGGGGACGTAACGATCTTCGACCCGGACGCCCACTGGATATTCCGGGTTGGGGATTCGGCGAGCAAATCCATCAATAGTCCTTTCGACGGCTGGAAGCTGGCAGGCAAGGTCCTGGGGACGATCGTGGCAGGCAAACAAGTTTGGGTGGAAGCCCAGGACGCAATCGTGGTATAGTCGGATTATGAAACGAGTATTGTGTCTCCTCATTTTTGCCTTGCTGGCGCCCCTCGCCGGGTGCAATGGCCAGGAAATCGCTGTGGACATGAGCAAGACCGAGACGGACACGAACGCGCCGCCGGCAAATCTGTCCTCGGCTCTAGTGAACGCAAACCGCGAAAATAAGCTGCTTCTGCTCGAGTTCTCCAGTTCGGATTCCTGCCCACCGTGCGTTCTGTTGCAGCAGAGAGTTTTTTCTTCGCCGGAATTTAAGGCGTTTGCCGAGACCAATCTTGTTTTCGTGCGCCTCGATTTTCCGTTAAAAGCCGCATTACGCCCCGACACCGTGGCGACAAATGCGTTGTTGGCACAACAATTTGACACCTCCGCATGGCCGACTTTTGTGGCGCTGGACAAAAGTGGAAAGGAATTTTGGAGACAGGAGGGCATTAACCTTCCGCTTTTGGAACCTTCGAATTTCATCAATCTGCTAAAGGACGTTAAGAATAAAGAACAATGAACGGCATTCTCGCTCTCGAAGACGGCTCGGTATTTCACGGACGAGGTTTTGGCGCGCGCGCTTCGGCGTGCGGCGAAGTGTGCTTCAATACGTCCATGACGGGCTACCAGGAAATCCTTACGGATCCATCCTATAAAGGCCAGATCGTTACGATGACCTATCCGCTCATCGGCAATTACGGGGTCAACGAGCTGGACGTGGAATCCTGGCGCCCGCACGTGGGGGGATTTGTCATTCGCGAACTTTCGCCGGTCGTCAGCAACTGGCGGGCGGAGATTTCGCTCGCCGGTTATCTGGAAAAAAATGGAATACCGGGCATCCAGGGCATTGATACGCGGGCTTTGACCAAAAAATTGCGCGTGCGCGGCGCGTTGAACGGCTTTATTTCAACGGAAGATATTTCAGAGGCCGAGGCAGTGCGCCGGGCGAAGGAGTTTGTGTTCGCAGGCGTGGACTACGTCAGGGAGGTGACCCATAGAGAGGCGTTTCATTGGGATGCAAAAGACCAGCAGAGCGGCGCTTTCGACCTGGTGCGCGGAAATGAAATAGCCGATGCGCGAAATAACCACAAACCGCTGCCGCCCGCCGATATACCCATCGTCGCATTCGATTACGGGATGAAATACAATATCCTGCGCCGGCTGCGCCAGAACGGGTTCTCAACTCAGGTTTTACCCGCGACCGCCTCGGCGCAGGATGCGCTAAAATACAAGCCCGCGGGAATTTTCCTGTCAAATGGCCCGGGCGATCCTGCGGCCCTGGATTACATCGTTCGTGAGGTGAAAACGCTCGTAGACTCGGGCATTCCGATTTTTGGCATCTGTCTGGGTCACCAGATTTTGGGGCAGGCATTTGGCGGAAGAACGTTCAAATTGAAGTTCGGCCATCGTGGCGGCAACCAGCCGGTGAAGGATTTGGAATCCGGTCGCGTGGAAATCACCTCGCAAAACCACGGTTTTGCCGTGGATCCCCAAAGCCTTCCACCGGAAATTTCGGTGGATCGAGTCAACCTCAATGACCAGACCGTCGAGGGAATGCGTCATAAAACCAAACCGATTTTCTGCGTGCAATACCATCCGGAAGCTTCGCCGGGTCCGCACGATTCCACACCGCTGTTTTCGGAATTTCGATCGCTCATCGAGAAAAAGTCGTAGGCGGCAAAGCTCTTCGCGGCCTGAGCTCAAGGCATGCACGGGACGCGAACGGCGAAATACGGGCCGTGTCCGTAAAAAACAATTTTTGCCAATATTTCTAATTGACTTGAAGCGAATAGAGTTCACATAATTGTCGCATTAAGAAGCTATGGCCAAACTTGTTGTCCTGACCCAAAGCATGGCTGGACGCTCCTGCGACCTGGCTACAGAGCTCACAACCATTGGTCGCGTGGAGGACAATGCGTTCCAGATCGCTGAACCTTCGGTCTCAAGCCGGCACTGCGAGATCCTGCTGAAAGGCGGGGATATCGTCGTAAAAGATTTAAACTCAACCAACGGAACGTTCATCAACGGAGAAAAAATCTCCGAAGCGGTCCTGAAACCCGGCCAAACCCTGCGTTTGGGAAATGTGGAGTTGAAGCTGGATACCCCGGGTGCGCCTGCTTCGGCGCCATCGTCCGCGCCGTCCGCGCCCGCTCCCACACCCGCCGCACCACCCGCGCCCGCGCCGGCGTCATCGGCAAAGAAGGAGCCCGTCAAAGCCGCCAGCGGAGGCGTGAGTCTGGATCAACTGGGAGAAGCAGGGGGACGCCCTCCGAGTTTTGATACGAGCAAGGATTTCACCAAAAAAAAACCGGGCAAAGCCTTGTATTTCTGGATAGTCGTGGGCGTCGCACTTCTGATTATCGCCATTATCATTCTTGTCCTGCTGACAAGCATTAAGAGCAACACCAGCACGGCCTGAACGTTAAAACGTTGAAACGTTAAATCGGGCGAGGGAATTTTGTCGGGGCTGCCTCGCCTATTCGCCTCCTTCAGTGCCTCGACAAACACGACATACTTTCCTAATGTATTGGCAATGTCTTTGTCCAATCAACCATTGGTCATAGCCGGAAGGATTTTCCGGTCGCGCTTGATTTTGGGGACGGGAAAATTCTCGTCGCCGGAAGCCATGCGCGAGGCCATGGACGCCAGCGGGGCGGAAATGGTCACGGTCGCGTTGCGCCGCGCGGATTTGTCCGGCAAGGGCGATCCATTCGCCAATATTCTCGAATTCATTGATCCCAAAAAATTTCTGTTGCTGCCCAATACGAGCGGCGCCATGAACGCCGAGGAAGCTGTGCGTTTGTCGCGCATGGCCGCCGCGGCAGGACTTCCCAAATGGGTGAAGCTGGAAATTCATCCCGATCCGCGTTACTTGTTGCCGGACCCGGTCGAAACTTTTCGCGCGGCGGAAATATTGGTCAAGGAAGGGTTCACCGTGCTCCCATATATCAACGCGGACCCGGTTTTGGCCAAACGTTTGCAGGACATCGGTGTCGCCACGGTCATGCCGCTGGGCTCTCCAATCGGTTCGAACCGCGGCGTGCAGACGCGCGACCAAATCCGCATTATCATCGAGCAGGCCACGGTGCCTGTGGTTGTTGACGCCGGCCTGGGCGCGCCCAGCCATGCCGCCGAAGCCATGGAATTGGGCGCCGATGCCGCCCTCGTAAACACGGCAATTGCTGTGGCCGCTGATCCGAACAAAATGGCCATAGCATTCAAAATGGCGGTTGAAGCCGGACGGGCAGCCTTCGAGTCGGGGCTGGCCCGGCAAAGCGAAACCGCCAGCGCAACGAGCCCGTTGACAGCGTTCCTGGACTAGTGGCTGACAAAAAATGAAGACCAAAACGCCTATCCCGATTGCGCGCGCGCGACAAATACTGGCTGCCGCCGGAAAAGCCCGGGTACTGGTCGTGGGCGATGTGATGCTGGACCAATTTATCTGGGGCAACGTCGCCCGCATTTCGCCCGAAGCGCCGGTGCCCGTCGTGGATTTTGACCATGAAAGTTTCATGCCCGGCGGCGCCGCAAACGTCGCCCGCAATTTGACCGCGCTAAATGCGATAACGCAAATTTTCGCAGTCGTGGGCAACGATCCAGCGGCGCATCAATTGAAAAAACTTTTGGCTGAACAGAAGGTCGGCTGCCGCGGCTTGCTGGAAAACCGCGCGCGGCACACGAGCATCAAAACGCGGATTGTCGCGCACAAACAACAGGTCGTGCGAATTGATCGCGAAACCCGTGACGGATTGGATGGAACGCTTAGCGGCCGGTTGCTGGCCGTGATTAAATCTCAATTGAATAAGGCGGACGCCGTTATCGTAGGCGACTACGGCAAGGGCGTGGTGACTCAGCCGTTGCTGAATGGGTTGAAAATGCTGTGCCGCGAGCGCGGTATCTGGTTGAGCATGGACCCCAAGCCGGTGCACCATTTGAACCTGAGCAATCTTTCCCTGATTACACCGAACCGTAAGGAAGCCTTCGAATTGGCCAAATTGCCCGACGAAACGCGCAATGCGAATCCGATGGCGGACAAAAACCTGATGCTTGTGGTTGAACGGCTGTTGAATGAGTTGCGGCCTGCCGTGCTGCTGATTACGCTTAGCGAATTGGGCATGTTGCTTTGCCAGCGGGGCCATAAACCCTTTCACATCCCCACAGTTGCCCAGGAGGTGTTTGACGTTTCGGGCGCCGGCGATACGGTTATTGCCACGTTCTCGCTGGCGATTGCCGCCGGAGCCTCCCTGGTTGAAGCAGCTATTTTATCCAACCACGCCGCCGGCATTGTCGTGGGCAAAATTGGAACAGCCACGACCTCGCCCGAGGAATTGTTGCAAAGTTTCAATCACCGATGAATGCTTTGAGCTTCAAGGTAGGGACGGCGCGCTGCGCCGTCACCGCCCGTAGAGCGGGCGGAACATTTGCGATAAATCGTCCGGCGATGCCGTAAAATGAATTCTCAAAAAATCACGCCGGACGATATCCGCGCCATGAAAGGGCGGGGTGAACGGATCGCCGCGCTCACGGCCTATGACTTTCCCATGACCAAATTGCTCGACGAAGCGGGCATTCCTTTTCTTCTGGTGGGTGATTCGCTGGGCATGGTTGTTTTGGGTTACCCGGACACGACGTATGTGACTCTCGCGGACGTGGAACATCATGTCCGGGCGGCAGCGCGGGCAAAACCGAGCGCTTTATTGGGCGCGGACCTGCCGTACAAGAGTTACGAGACAGTTGGAGAAGCGGCGACGAATGCTCGGCGTCTAACCGCCGCCGGCGCGGAATATGTGAAACTGGAAGGCGGCCGGGAAATGCTCCCGCAGATTCGGGCCATTCTCTCTGAAGGTATCCCCGTCTGCGGCCATTTGGGAATGTTGCCGCAAAGCGTGCGCGAGGAAGGCGGCTACCACATCAAAGGCAAAAAAGAGGACGAACATCGAAAATTAATAGAAGACGCAACGCTTTTGGCGGACGCCGGTGTATTTGCCATTGTGCTGGAATTAGTCGCGGCGCCGGTGGCGAAGGAAATTTCCGGGAAGATCGCCGTCCCAACCATCGGTATCGGCAGCGGGGACGGTTGTGATGGGCAGATATTGGTCACGTACGATTTAGTGGGAATGTTTCCGTGGTTTCGTCCTCGTTTCGTCCGTCCCCTTGCAGATTGCGCGACGGACGTGAAATCTGCTGTTGCAAAATGGATGAAGACGGTGCAAACAGTAGATAGAGAGAAATAAGAGATTCCGGATGTTGCGGTCTCATTTAAAATGAAGCTGTATCATTATTGTGCGCCGGCCCTTGCCGGCTTCGCCCTGGTGTCCTTGGCTGGTTGTGTGACCAAAGCGACCGCGGATGCGCAGGCCAAGACGGCATTTGTGGCTGGTGAAAAGGCCGCATATCAAACCATTCAGTCGTCCACAACAGCCATTATCGTCCTGGGCAACGTCCAAAATCACCAAATTCCGTGGGCCGAAGGCCTGACACTCGCGCAGGCCCTTTCAAAGGCAAATTATACCGGCGCCCACGATCCGACCGATATCATTTTGAGACGCAACAGCGTCCAGACCGAAGTTAATCCAAAACAATTACTCAACGGCCAGGATGTTCCGTTGCACCCGGGCGATTTCATTTCGATAATTGGGCAATAAATACTTTACGCGCTGTTGATCTCTTTCTGATTTGTACCGGCGTTCCTGGATTTGCCTGCCATTTTTCGCAATTTTTTTCCCAAAAAAACTTTTAGGGTTGGACAGCATTTGTCCAACCCCCTCTGTCATGTTATCGCGGACGAAAGGTTAAATATGACTACGATCAATGCGAGAAATGAACAACTGGAACTGGGATTCAACGGCGCCAAAATATGCGTCAAGCCGACCGGCCGCAAGGGCCGTATTGCCCGCGCGGGCTGGTGGTTTGCGCAAATGCGCTCGGTGGTAAGCCGCGCGACGGAAGCCGGCGAACCGCGGCCGGAACAAATCTGGATCCCCGGCGCCAGCCGTGAAGTGAAGGTTTAAGGCTTCGGCCTATTTGCCAGGGCCGTCCAACGCGAAGTTCAACGTCATCACGTTGACTTGCGGTTCGCCGAACACACCCAGATCGCGGCCGTGAGTGTTTTCACGCACCAATTCGCGCAGCTTCTCCTGGCTCATGCCGCGCGCTTTGGCGACGCGTGGAAGTTGCAATTCGGCGTTTGCCAGGCTGATGTCCGGATCGAGGCCGCTGCCCGATTCCGTCACGGCATCGGCGGGTATCGGCACGTTTGCGGGCAGGCTGTTGTCGGACCGGTATGCGGCGATGTTTTGCATGATGTTCGTATATAACGTGCCCGAAGTAGGCCCCAGGTTGCTCCCGCTGGATGACGTGGGATCATAACCGTTGTTGCCGGCGGCGGACGGCCGCGGATGGAAATACTTTGGGCTCGTAAAATTCTGGCAAATCAATTCCGAGCCCCAGACTTTGCCGGACTTGTCAATCATTAGACTGCCGTTGGCCTGGTGCTGGAACAGAGTTCGTCCAATGCCGTACACGATGAGCGGGTACGCGCCGCACACGATGATGGCGAAGAAGATTGTCGCCACGATCGAGCGGCCAAATTCGGTGATAAGAGTTTTCATAAATTATCGCTCGTTTAATTGACCATGTGCAAAGCCACGATGATAAGATCAATGATCTTGATCCCGATGAACGGCAGGATGATGCCCCACAGGCCGTAGATCAGCAGGTTGCGCCGCAGGATCTGCGCCGCGCCCAGGGGTCGGAATTGCACGCCACGCAGAGCCAGCGGTATGAGAGCGATAATGATCAGCGCGTTGAAGATAACGGCGCTCAGGATGGCACTGTCCGGGCTGTGCAATTTCATAATATTCAGCGGCTCAATCACGGGAAATGTGGCCATGAGCATCGCGGGAATAATGGCGAAATATTTTGCGACATCGTTGGCAATGCTGAAGGTCGTCAGCGAACCGCGCGTGATGAGCAGTTGTTTTCCAATTTCAATAATTTCCAGCAGCTTGGTGGGATTGGAATCCAAATCCACCATGTTGCCGGCCTCCTTGGCGGCCTGGGTGCCCGTATTCATGGCCACCCCTACGTCGGCCTGCGCCAGCGCGGGCGCATCGTTGGTGCCATCGCCAATCATGGCGATCATTCGTCCGCCTTGCTGCTCATGTCGAATCAGTGCCAGCTTGTCCTCCGGCTTGGCCTCGGCAAGAAAATCATCCACGCCGGCTTCGCGCGCGATGGCGGCGGCAGTCAGCTTATTGTCGCCGGTAATCATTACCGTCCGAATGCCCATTGCGCGAAAGCGTTTAAACCGGTCTGACAGACCACCTTTGACAATGTCCTTCAAGTGTATGACGCCCAGGACCCGCTTGCTGGTGGCGACCACCAGCGGCGTGCCCCCGGAAAGCGAAATCGTTTCCACAACCTGCTCCACTTCCGACGGCAATTTGCCGCCGGAAAACTGCCGGATCGAATTGGACGCGCCTTTGCGGATCAATTCGCCATCCCAGTTGACGCCGCTCATGCGCGTCTGCGCCGTAAACGGAACAAACTGTGCGTTCGGTATTTCATGAATCGTGCGCGCCCGAATGCCGAATTGTTTCGCCAATACGACGATGCTTCGTCCCTCAGGTGTTTCGTCTGCGAGTGACGCCAGTTGCGCGGCGTCCGCCAATTCCTGTTCGGTGACGCCCGGTGCCGGCATGAATGCCGTGGCCTGGCGATTGCCCATGGTAATTGTGCCCGTTTTGTCGAGCAACAGGACGTCCACGTCGCCGGCCGCTTCCACGGCGCGTCCGCTCATGGCCAGGACATTTTTCTGAAGCAACCGGTCCATGCCCGCGATGCCGATTGCGCTCAACAAGCCGCCGATGGTCGTAGGAATCAGGCAAACCAGCAGCGAAACCAGCACGGCATTCGAAAAGCTCGTGTGCGCATAAGCCCCGTACGGTTTCAACGTCACAACGGCCAGCAGAAATACCACTGTGAGCGCGGCGAGAAGAATCGTGAGCGCGATTTCATTAGGCGTCTTTTGGCGTTTGGCGCCCTCCACCAATGAAATCATGCGGTCCAGGAATCCTTCACCCGGATTGGCTGTGATGCGGATTTTGATTTCATCCGAAAGCACGCGCGTGCCCCCGGTTACGGCGCTGCGGTCGCCGCCGGCTTCGCGGATCACCGGCGCGGATTCCCCCGTGATGGCCGATTCATCCACCGTGGCCGCGCCTTCCATGATCTCGCCGTCCGCAGGAATGATCTCGCCGGCCCGGACCGCGACCACATCGTCTTTGCGAAGGGAATCCGCGTCCACCACCTCAATTCTATTCCCCTTGCCATTGCCGACAATCTTGTTCGCATTGGTGTGCGTGCGGGTGGCGCGCAACGCTTTGGCCTGGGCTTTGCCGCGTCCTTCGGCCACGGCTTCGGCGAAATTGGCGAACAACACCGTGAACCACAGCCATATCGCAATTTGCAGCACAAATGCCAATTGGCCATGCGGCGACCGGAAAATGTCCACGGTCGTGATCGCCGCGCCAACCATGGTCACAAACATGACCGGGTTTTTGATCATCAGGCGCGGGTTCAATTTCTTGAACGCATCGCCGACGGCTGGCCAAATAATTTTGGGATCAAATATGGAAACAGACTTGGTGGTCATAACACTAGAACAGGCTTCCCTTGAGCATCAGAAAATGTTCGACGATCGGGCCCAGCGCAAGCGCCGGTAAAAATGTGAGCGCGCCAACCAATATAACAGTGCCCACCAGCAGGATGACGAACGTGGTCCCGCTGACCGGGAAAGTGCCGGCGCTGGCAGGGACGATTTTTTTCTTTGCCATCGAGCCGGCCAGCGCCAGCAACGGTACAATCATCCCGAATCGTCCAAGCAGCATGTCGATTCCCAGGGTGGTATCATATTGTCGTGTATTGGCAGTCAGGCCGGCAAAGGCGCTGCCGTTGTTGCCCGCACACGACGAATAGGCGTACAACATTTCGCTGAATCCGTGGGGCCCCTGATTGGCCAATCCGGCAAGACCCCACTGGCTCACACACGCCCAGGCTGTGAAGCCAAGAATAATAAAGGCCAATATCACGAATGCCAGCAGCGTCACCTTTATATCATAGGGCTCAATTTTCTTGCCTAAATACTCCGGGGTACGCCCGACCATGAGCCCGGCGATAAACACCGCGATGATCACAAAAATCAACATGCCGTACAGGCCCGCGCCAACACCGCCGAAGATGACTTCGCCAGTTTGAATGTTAAACATGGGGACAAGCCCGCCCAGCGGCGTGAAAGAGTCGTGCATTGCGTTCACCGCGCCGCATGAGGCGTCCGTTGTGACTGTGGCAAAGAGAGCGGAATCAAAAATACCGAACCGCACTTCCTTGCCTTCCATGTTTCCGTCCGTCGCAGCCACGCCGAGATGCTGGTGAATGGGATTGCCACTGGCTTCCGCCCACCAACAAAGGAAAAGGCCGCCCAGGAACATGATGAACATCGCCGTCCACACGGACCATCCGTGCTTTTGATTTTTGGTTTCGCGGCCCAGGTGATATGTGAGCGCGCTGCCGATGGCCAGGATGGAGAGCATCTGGATGAAATTTGAAAGCGGGGTGGGATTCTCAAACGGATGCGCGGAGTTCGCATTTGTGTAACCGCCGCCGTTGGTGCCAAGCATTTTGATCGCCTCCTGCGACGCGACCGGGCCTTGCACAATGGTTTGATTCGTCAGCGTCTCGCTCACCATCACTGGGTTGCCTTTGGCGTCCACCACGCCCTTGCCGCTGGCATCGGTCTTCTGGACCTGGACCTGTTGTGGTTCAATCAGGGTGGCACTGGTGTAAGGCTTGAAGTTTTGAATCACACCCTGTGACACGAGAAACAGCGCGTAGACGATGCAAATGGGCAGGAGCAAATAATATGTGATGCGTGTGATATCCACCCAAAAATTTCCGATCGTTTGTGACGTTGCCCGCGCGATGCCACGCACGAGCGCGGCGGCCACGGCGATGCCGACGGCGGCCGAGAGAAAGTTGTGGAACACGAGCGCCACCATTTGCGAAAAATAGGACATCGTGGATTCGCCGCCATAGCTTTGCCAGTTCGTGTTCGTGGTAAAGCTGATGGCGGTGTTGAATGCCAGGTGCTCGCTCAACCCGCCAAGACCCTGTGGATTCAAAGGCAAATGTTGCTGGATCCGCAGAATCACGTAGGTAAACAGGCAACTCACGAGGCTGAACACCAGCACTGCAAACGCGTATTGTTTCCATTCCTGTTCTTTGGACGGATCGACGCGCAAAACGGCATATGTCAACTTCTCCAGTGGGCGCAGGATAGGATCCAGCCAGGTCCGGCCATTGGCGTCCAGTACGCGGTTGATGTAAAGCCCGAGCGGTTTCGTGATGGCGATCAGCGCCGCTATATAAAGGACCAGTTCCAGCCATTGGTGGTGGGCGTTCATATGTTAATTTTGCACCTCGTCAAATTAAATAGCGGGGCCGGCGGCCTGGACGGCCAGCTCATTTTGCTCTTCCGGGGCGAATTCGCACGGCTTGCTCGAGGGAATCATGTGAAATGCGTCAGAATCTTTCCGGACGCACCATGGCAAAAATCAGGTAGGCGCACAACGCGACGGAAATGATTCCCAGGATGATATTTTCGGTGGTCATAAACCTTATAGTCTTTCACAGCCCACGACATAGATCATCAAGGCCATGAATCCTCCAAATATTAAACCGACAAAAAGTACGTCCAACATATATTTACCACGGCACTCATGTTATTTGCATGAGTCACCACAATTTAATTTACATTGGGTGAACTTAATCGCCACGGACTTCGCAGCGCAGAGGCTCGCCCTTCCAAACGCCTGCGAGATTAGCTGTCGGGCTTGGCCTTGAAAGTGGCCTTGAAACCGGTTACCCGGCCTCGTTCGCCCCGTCCTCAATCACTTGAGGAGTTTGGGTCTCCCGCACCCGGCTTCAGGAAGGAAACCGAGTCTCGGCTGCAACGGTCAAACTAAATCATAACCATTGCCAATTGTCAATATGCGCTAAAGCCCACCTTTTATCGTTAATGGCCGCGCATCCCGGCCGGCCAAAAGTCCGCCGCACAAGCAAAAGGAAAACTTCCCGGCAAGATGCCTTAACCAATTCCGTATACACCCTTGAACGCGCGAGCAGCAACGCGCCGCCAAACAAAAAATTGAAAGGACAAACTTATGCCTAAATTGTTTTCGATTCACATGAGCGCATGGGCGTATCCATGCCTGGGCTTCATTCACCATGACCGCTTTAACGGCCTGCTGTTCCTGGTCGTTCTGGCCATCGCCGTCAGTGTGACGGTCTTCGCCCTTTCCAAACCGAAATAGAACGCGGCTCAGGGCTGGCTTGGCAGCAGGTCATCCGCATTGGCCGGCAACGGCGAGTATGATTCATGCGGATTCTTCTGATAGAAATACGCGACCGATGAATAATCCGCTTCGGTGTCATTCTCGTTGCCGTGTTCAATCGTCACGCGAATGTTTTTATGAAAGGGAATCGCGTCCTCGATGTGCCAGCGATACGTTGACACGCGCGAATTCTTATCGTCCTTGATCGTGCAGCCATGATACGGCGCGGAAAATGGGCCATGATTGAAGTACCAGCCGCCTCCAAAATAATCTTCCGTTCCAGTGCCGTTGATTTGTGGAACGGCTTCGGTGTGATGCCAATCCGGCGGCGTGGGCGGATTCGGATTGGGCTGGTCAATGTAGATCATTTCGTCCCCTTCCAAAAACGCGAGTTTGTTTTTGCCCATGTTCAGCCCCTGCATGAACAGAGCCACACCGGCATAAAATCCGTCGCCGTTCGCCTCGAGAATTGTGTAATTGCGGCGCGGCGTTGTGGGATTCTCACGCCGCCAGGACGCGTGGAATTCCAGGGTGTCTCTGGGAATGCTTCGACACGTCGTGTAATCCACATTGTAATAGAACGACTGAATTATTTCGCTGGAGCGATTCTCCAGCGTCCAGCGGGCATGCGTATGAAATGGCATGGGCCAGTAACAATTATAGCCGCCGCTGCTTTGGTCCATGGGCAAGGACTTAAAATCCGCCTGGTCACCAAAACCGACGCCAAAGAAATCACCGATGGGGCATTCGACGCTGGGATTGGTTTCATTGTCCCAGTACATCCGCAGGATAACCTGGCGCCGCGACTGGACATTTCCTGGAGAAATCGTCATCCAAAACCGGTGGATTTCTCCCGCGCCGTCCTGGTCCAAAAGCGTGACGGTTTTGCCGGGCGGCACGGTAATAAAATCCCTGTTTCCGCCGGTGCGGTCCCATGAACCGGCGTGCATCGCCGTTCCCGGATGCGGCATCGGCAGCGACCCCAGCGGCGAAGAAGTCGTGTACCCGGTGTCCGGAGAACAGCATTTGCAGCCTGCGAGCGCGAGTGATACGGCCGAAGCCGCCCAGAGTGATTTGGTCTTGAGCATGGAAAAAATTAAAACCTTAACCGTCACCGTCAATCTAAATCTGATTTCGACGTCTATGACACTTTTAAAGTTGGTTTTAACCTCTTGCACCCTCTGGAAGATTAGATACTATAACGTTTGATTCAGAATGAATCAGCAATTGAAGATCCTGTTTCTGGAGGATGATCCAGCAGATGCGCAGCGAGTGGAAGATAAGCTGCGTGAAAGCGGCCTGTTTTTCGCCCTGCAACGCGCCGACACGCGGGATGCGTTTATCGCCGGCTTGGATCAGCGCCCCGACGTTATTCTCTCCGACCATGGACTGCCCGCATTTGACGGACTAATGGCGTTCGGAACAGCGCGGGAAAAATGCCCGGAGGCGCCGTTTATTTTCGTGACGAACGCCCTGACACGGGAAATGGAAATCGAAAAGCTGCTGGGCGGCGTTGCCGACTATGTGCGGAAAGACGAGCTGGAATACTTGAATGTGGCCTTGCGCCACGCTCTCCGCGAAGCCAGGGAATCCCGCGCGCGCAAACGGCGCCTCAAGGAATTTTTTGAAGATCCATCCGGCGATGACAAAACCCTCCTGCCGATTTGCTCATACTGCAAAAAGATACGAAACAAACAGGATCAATGGCAGCCGCTGGAAGTTTATTTTTTGGAGAACTTCAACATCCGTTTTACTCACGGCATTTGCCCTCTTTGCGCGCCGAATTTCTTTTCGAGAAAATACTAATCAGTCACGGCTCTGCTGTTCGCCGCTTCAGGCCCGACTTTTTAATTCGCGATACCAGCGTAGCCGGCTTGACGCCCAATAGTTCGGCAGCGCCGTCACGCCCTTTGATTTTCCAGTTCGCCTTCTCAAGGGCAGCGGCAAGATTATTGCGTTCAAACTGCTGCATTTCTGTTTCTGTTAAAAAGCCGTTGTTTTCGGCGTGCCTGCCGTCTTGTTCGAATCGCTCCCTCATCCCGTTCTCCGAGACGGCTCTGTTGCTGGAAGCGTTACCTGATCCGGTTTGATGGGCCGGCAGATCAAATTCGAGGGTTCGGCCGCGGGCCAGGATGACGGCGCGTTCAATGACGTTCCGCAATTCGCGGATGTTTCCCGGCCAGTCGTAGTTTTGAAGTTGAATGATACCGGCCCGGGTGAGGCGCGGTTTTGCGGAGCCCATCGCCTTGACTGAAAATGTGACGAAATGTTGCGCAAGCAAGGGGATGTCCTCGCGCCGCTCGCGCAAGGGCGTGACCTGGACGGGAAAAACGTTTAAGCGATAATAAAGGTCCTCGCGAAAACGGCCTTCGGCCACTTCCAGTTTCAAATCGCGATTTGTGGCGGCAATAATGCGGACATCCGCGCGCCGGGTGCGGTCTTCGCCGACGCGTTCGTAGGATTTTTCCTGCAGGACCCGCAGCAGCTTGCTTTGCAATTCCAGCGGCACTTCTCCAATTTCGTCCAGGAAAATCGTTCCACCCTCGGCCGCCTCGAAACGTCCGGCGCGGTCCTTGACAGCGCCGGTAAAGGCGCCTTTGGCATGGCCGAAAAATTCGCTTTCATACAAATCTTTCGGAATGGAAGCGCAATTGACCCGAATGAATGGTTTGTCCTTTCGCCGGCTGCGGTGATGAATTTCGTGGGCGACCAGTTCCTTGCCGGCGCCGGTTTCGCCAAAAATTAGTACCGATGCGTCGGTTGGCGCGACCAGATCAATCTGGCTGACGATCTGCCGCAACGCGGCGCTTTGGCCAACGAGGTCGCCGAAGGCTTTGGCTTCGATCACTTCCTCCTTGAGGTAGGCGTTGTGTTGTTCCAGTTCAGCTTTGAGTCTTTGAATTTCTTCAAACGCGCGGGCATTGGCAATGACGCCGGCCACATGATTGGCAAAGATTCGCGCCCAAACCCTTGCTTCGTCCGGCACATTATGAAAGGCGAACACGCAAATGACTCCAAGGACCTCATCCTTATACACCACCGGCACCGCCTGAAAGCCGCGAATTTTATCCTGCCGGAGCCACTTCACATCTCCCAGTTCACCGGGGTCCTGGTCCAAATCATTGAATACGATTGGCTGTTTCGACGCGACGACTTTGCCGAGAACACCCATTCCGATCGGAATGCGTTTATAACGTTCGAGCTCCACGGGACTTTCCTCGCCGGCGTTGATCGCCTTGCGCAGACCGAGGGAGGCGTGGAGGCATCGGGTCTGGTCCGGACACTTCGCACGCCAGGCGCACGTCGCGCAAATATCTCCCTTTTCAACGAGGAAGAAATGGACGCGCGCAACTTGCGGACGTTCAAGAATACGATCCGCCAGTTTTCGCATCACTATATCGAGTGAATGTTCCTGGCTCACTTCCAATAGCAACCCGGTCGCAAAACTCGGATCGAACCTCGAGTCATAGCGATTGTCACTGCTGGTTTCCATAATCGAATCAATACCATGCGCGGGACGAAATATCAACCTAATAGGGTCTAAATTTCACACGGACGAAATATCGTCCCACACCCGGCACCTCGATTATAATTTATAAATACTTTGATATAAACGTGTTACATAAACGCATGATCCTTGGCACAAGGAGTGATTAATAGACTATGGATTAAAATGAAATTAATATGAAAACAAGACACGTCCAAGAGATTGATGAGGCTGAGTTTGAGAGAGAGGTCTTGCGTTCTAAAGTGCCGGTACTGGTCGGCTTCCTCGCAGGTTGGAGCCAACCGTGCCGCCTCGTCGAGCCGGTATTAGATGAAGTTGCGGAAGCGTGCAATGGAAACGCAAAAATTCTCAAGGTCAACGTAGATGACAATCCCGACCTTGGAAGCTGGTACGGAATCCAGTCGGTTCCTACCGTGAGCTATTTCGTAAATGGCACGGTCTGCGCGAAGATCGTCGGAACAGCCAGCGCCAGGGCCATTCTGGCCAAGTTGCAATCTCTCGCACCGTCGGAACAACAATCCGAAATCTGAACATTAAACGACGCAAGCAATATGAGAATCACACTCCGACGCAAGTCCGAGAACAAGGCGCGCCTGATTCCTGTCAGCGATTTCGGATTCGCGGCCTGGTCGGTTCAGGTCAAGCGCTTCGCGCGCCGCCTTCCTGTCACAAAGACACTTGACGCGCGACGAACCGTGTTGAGGAGATTCTGGTCATAAAAGGAAAGAGAATATGAACACCAATCAAAATAATCATGAGTCGCATGAGGAAATCGGTGCGGGCAATGCCGCGACCCGGGGTGACCTGACGGCTGTGGAGATGCCACCAGATTTGCGGCGCCCTGGTCCCATCGGTGAGGAAAAAATTCCAGTGGGTGCGCCACCCAACCAGGGCGCCGCGACAAAACGCCGCCACTACATAATCGCCGCTGCGGCGCTGATCGTGGCGGTGGCCGCCGGCGTTTACTATTTTGAATTTGTCGCGCCGTTTGAGACGACTGATGACGCATTTGTCGAGGCACACGTGCCGTCGGTAGCGCCCCAAGTTTCCGGGCGGGTCGCGCAACTATTGGTTGAGGACAATCAGGAAGTGAAACAGGGGCAGGTGCTGCTGGAAATTGATCCGCGCGATTATCAGGCTGCATTTTCACAGGCGCAGGCGAATTCGGCGGCTGCACTCAGCCGGCTTGCACAGGCCAAAGCACAATTCTCGGTGGACCAGGCGAAGGCGGATGAAGAGCATGCCGATCTGGCCGCCGTTCAGGCCCGGGCGGCTTATGCCGAAACGAATTTGGCCCGGCTTAAAGCAATCGGGGATGATGGGGTTTCACAGGACCAGATTGACGTGGGCCAGACACAGTTGCGTTCGACCGCGGCCGATGTCCAGGTGGAACTCAACAAAATCACTGCCGCCGAGGCGCAAGCAGTCCTGAGCAAGGCCAGCGTCGTTACCGCCGAAGCGAACGTCAGGCAAAATGAAGCGGCTTTGGATCAGGCAAAGTTAAATCTTTCCTACACAAAAATTACTGCGCCTGAAAACGGCTATGTGACACATCGAACGGTGGAACAGGGCTCGTATATCCAGCCGGGACAGACATTGCTCGCCATCGTGCCCGATCACGTATGGATCGTAGCCAATTTCAAGGAAACGCAGTTGAAACACATGCGGACGGGCCAGCCGGTCACGGTACACGTGGATGCGTATCCGCAACTCAAATTCAACGGCCACGTGGATAGCATTCAGCACGGTTCCGGGGCGACGTTCAGCCTGTTTCCTCCGGAGAATGCTACGGGCAACTATGTCAAAGTCGTCCAGCGTGTCCCCGTCAAGATTGTGTTGGATGAGGTGTCAGACGGTGCCGTCGTCCTGGGCCCGGGCATCTCCGTCGAGCCAACGGTCCGTGTGAAATAATCATGAGCTACGAAGCTCCCAAAATAAATCCGTGGCTGATTGCGGCGGCGGTGGTCTTGCCGACCTTCATGGAAGTGCTGGATACGACGATTGTCAGCGTTGCGTTGCCCTATATCGCCGGCAATCTTTCAGCGTCGAGCTCGGAAGCGACGTGGGTGCAAACGAGTTATTTGGTGTCCAATGCGGTCGTGCTGCCGGCCAGCGCGTGGTTTTCGTCGTACTTCGGACGCAAGCGCTTTTTCATGACGTGCATTGCGATATTTTCAGCGGCGTCATTCATGTGTGGAATGGCGCCGACATTGGGCGTGCTCATCCTGGCGCGTGTGTTGCAGGGCGCCGGCGGCGGGGCACTGCAGCCGCTTTCACAATCCATCCTGATGGAAGCGTTTCCACCGGAGAAGCGCGGCCAGGCGATGTCCGTTTGGGGGCTGGGCGTCATCGTGGCGCCCGTTATCGGGCCATTGCTCGGCGGCTGGGTCACGGACCATTATTCCTGGCGCTGGTTATTTTATATCAACGTCCCGGTCAGTCTCATCGCTCTGTGGATGATTCAACAGTTCATTACTGATCCCCCATATTTGCGAAATACCAAACCTGGGCGGATTGACGCGATTGGATTCGGCCTGCTGACGCTTTGGCTCGCCACAATGCAGACGGTGCTCGACAAAGGACAGGAAGACGACTGGTTTTCGGCCACATGGATCCGCTGGTTCAGCTTCGTTTCGGCCATTTCGCTCATCGCTCTGATCATTTGGGAAATGCGTGTTCATTCGCCGATTGTGAATTTGCGCGTGCTGAAGAACCGCAACTTTGCGCTGGGGACCGTTCTGGTCACGGTCTTCGGTGTTATGATTTATAGTCCGCTGACGCTCCTGCCGCTGTTCCTGCAAAACTTGCTTGGTTATACCGCGCTTCAAAGCGGTCTGGCCCAATATCCGCGCGGGGCCGGGTCGCTCATGGTCCTGCCGCTGGTCGGATTTTTGAGCAGTCGCGTGGACAATCGGAAAGTGATTTTCGCAGGACTCATCTTGTGCGGGATGTCTGTGCTGATGCTGGGCGACATCAACCTTCAAGTCGCCAAAAGCAACTTCGCGCTGGCGAACCTGATTCAAGGCGCGGGTATGGCCATGACGTTCGTGCCACTGACTACAACCGCCATGGGTTTGCTGCGTAACACCGAGATGGGCAGCGCCGCGGGGCTCTTTAACCTGATGCGCAATTTAGGCGGCAGCATCGGCACTTCGATGGTCACCACTATGGTGGCGCGCGATGCGCAGGCGCACCAGGCGATGCTGGTGGCGCATGTGACGCCATTCGACCCGAACTATCAGGCTGGGCTGCGAACCGTCCAGGCTGCGCTTGCGACCAGTGTTGGTCCGGCGCAGGCAAATCTGATGGCGCCCGGCGCGATCTATAATTCGCTCCTGCAGCAATCGAATCTTCTGGCGTACGTCGACGATTTTCGCTGGCTGGCGTTGGTGGCGTTTGCGGCCATTCTAGCTGTGTTTGGGATGAAACGAGTGTCGGCGAAAGGAAGCGTTGCAATTCATTGAAAAATGTTATGAACACTCCAATTATTAAAATCGCATCGGGTATTTTCCTGGGCTTCGTCTTTCTTACGGGCTGCGCTGTCGGTCCGAACTATCGTAAACCCGAAGTTTCAACACCCGCGCAGTGGGGTGAACCAATGGCCGGCGGTGAGACCAATAGCGCTGCGTCTATAGCCGGTTGGTGGCGGAATTTTCATGATCCGGAATTGGATTCGTTGATTGACCGGGCCGTGCAATCGAATCTCGATTTGCGCATTGCCCAGGCACGTGTCCGCGAGGCTCGCGCGCAATATGGCATTGCTGTCGGAAATCTGTGGCCCACAGTGGACGCTTCCGGTTCATACTCGTACCAGCGCAATAGTCAGAACCAGCCAATCTATGCCAATTTGCCGCCGTCGTTGGGAGTTCCTCTCGGATACGGTCTCTATCAATCCGGTTTTGACGCCTCGTGGGAGATTGACGTGTTTGGCGGGCAGCGCCGGGCGGCCGAGGGCGCTCGGGCTCAGGTTGCAGCAGCTCAGTTTGGCGAGCGCGACGTCCTGATTTCGTTGCTCGGTGACGTGGCGGTGAGTTACGTGCAGGCGCGGGGTTATCAGCGGCAAATAGAAATTGCCAACGAAAACATTCAGGCCCAGGAACAATCGCTGGCCATCACGCAAAAACGGTTTGAGCATGGATTGGTGAGCAACCTCGACGTGCAACAGGCCGCCACGTTGTTAGCTACGACGCGCGCGACTGTGCCCACGCTGGAGACGTCGCTCGCGGCGTCGATTCATCGGCTCGGCGTTCTGCTGGGACAACCGCCTGAAGCAGTACAAACGGAATTATCAACCGTCGCGCCAATTCCTCCCGCTCCACCGATGGTACCGGTGGGCCTGCCATCACAACT
Organism: uncultured Verrucomicrobiae bacterium; assembly: GCA_963845665.1. Classification (GTDB taxonomy): domain Bacteria; phylum Verrucomicrobiota; class Verrucomicrobiia; order Limisphaerales; family UBA11358; genus UBA11358. The sequence continues at coordinate 1,538,839 of CAWJTA010000002.1, read as the reverse complement.
CCTCCTGCGCCGGCCCGATGTGGCACAGGCGGAACAGCAGCTTGCTGCCGCGACTGCAAACATCGGCGTCGCCAAAGCGGATTTATTTCCGAAATTTTATCTCACCAGCTCTGCCGGGCTCGAAAGTGTGAGCGCCAGCGATTGGTTTGAGGCCGGCAGCCGGTTCTGGCAAGCCGGTCCGACGGTACAATGGAACATCTTCGACGCCGGACGCATTCGCGCCAACATCCGGGTTCAAAACGCGCGGCAGGAAGAGGCACTGGACACGTACGAGAAAACTTCGCTGAGCGCCTTTGAAGACGTGGAGAATGCGCTGGTGGCATACGCCAAGGAACAGGTGCGGCGGCGTTCGTTGGAAGACGCGGTGAAATCCAGCCAGGAATCGTTGCGTTTGGCCAATCGGCTCTACGCAAACGGCCTCACAGATTTCATCAATGTCCTTGATGCCGAACGCTCGCTCTATCAGGCGGAGGATTCGCTCGCCAATAGCGACATGATGGTCTCCGCGGACGTCGTCGCACTTTATAAATCGCTCGGCGGCGGATGGGAAACGCAATCGGCATCGGCGGCAGAGAGGAGGACGCTATGAGCGAGGCCATGCATGTTCTCTCTTCGTACGGCGGCGTTCTTCTTTTCGTGGCCGCACTGATCGAGCAGAGCGGCGTTCCCGTTCCCGCGGCGCCGTTTCTACTGGCCGCCGGTGCTTTGGCCGCCGCTGGACAAATAAGCCTCGTCGCGGCCGTCGCGTGGACAGCGCTGGCCTGCCTGGCGGCGGACGCGTTTTGGTTTTATGCCGGCCACCGTGGCAAGGACCGTCTGGTCCCGTTCTTTGCGCGCCTGCGCGGTGGCCGGCCTGCGCGCCAGCCGGCGACTGGCGTCAGGAAAACCCTTCGCGCGTTGCGAATTCTGACGATTGCCAAATTTCTTCCATTGGGCACGCTGGTGCCGCTGCGGGCCGGCACTCTGGATATCAGTCCTGTGCGGTTCCTGCTGTTGGACCTGCCTGCCGCATTGATATATGCGAGTTCTTATCTGCTTTTAGGATTTTGGTTTCATCGTCAATTGAATGAACTCATGGCAATCGTCCGGGGACTGGGATCGGCCGGCCTTCTTCTGGTTCTGCTGTTGGCCGGCGTTTATGCCGTTTTGGGGTTGGCTCGGGGACATCGTGCCCCGATTCATTCCGCGGAGAACGCGGAGGCTGCAAATCCGGATATACCGGAACCGATCAAGAGTTGACGGAACCAATACAACAAGTATGTCACCCTTAATTATATATATTCTTGTTTTGACACTGCTTTTCTTTGGACTGGTTTGGCACGACGAGTCGGCGAAATAATGGCGTATTGCGTGGCGCGAGCTGCGCCGAGTATGGTACGTTTAATTCGTTCTTAACGTCATACTCATCGGGTAACGCGTAAAAGAGCATCGAAAAAGGGAGGAAAAACATGAAAACATACGATTTGATTGTGATTGGCGGGGGACCGGCCGGGATAGGCGCCTTGCGCCCGGCGGCGATGCGCCGCAAGAAGGTCGCCCTGGTCAATCGAGAAGTGGAATTGGGCGGCGCGGGCATCAACACGGGCACCTTGCCAAGCAAGACTTTGCGCGAAACCGCGCTCGCCTTTTCAGGCGTGCAGGCGCGTAACCTGACTGGCCTGGACGTGACCTTGCGAGGGGAAGCCACCGTAGCCGATTTCCTTCGTCACGAGCAAAATGTAAAGGCCGGTTTTAATGTAACTATGGCCCAGTGGACCGAGTCGTTAAAAATTGACTTCTTTCCCGGGATTGGAAGTTTTGAAAATCCGAACACCATTCAGGTAAAGACCAACGCAAACGGCAACGTGCAGCTTCAAGGCGAAAAGATACTGATTGCCACTGGCTCCTCGCCGCTCCGGCCGCCGCCGTTTCCCCTTGGCCCGCGGCACGTTTACGACTCAGACACTATCCTGAATCTGGATCGACTCCCAAAATCAATGGCTGTTGCCGGCGCCGGTGTGATCGGCAGCGAATATGCGTGCGTCTTCGCGGCGCTCGGCGTAGAAGTGCATCTGATTGATGGCCGCGATACCTTACTGCCGTTTCTCGATGCGGAAGTGTCGCGGGCGCTGGCCGCCGCCATGGAACGCAACGGTATTTTGCTTCACCAAAACGAGCGTATTCAGGAATGCACCGCAACCGATCCGAATCGAATCTCGCTCAAACTCTCTTCAGGACGTGAACTGGCAGTGGACGCGGTTTTGGTCGCGGCGGGGCGAAAGAGCAACACATTGGAGCTCAATCTGCCGGCGGCCGGCATCACCCCCGGCGAGCGTGGGCTGATAAAAGTAGATGAACATTATCGGACGTCGGTTCCGCATATCTACGCAGCGGGTGATGTGATTGGATTTCCCGCGCTGGCATCCACAGGTCTGGAACAAGGCTATCGCGCCGTAAATCACGCATTCGGTCTGCAAGCGCCGGGCGGCCTTCCTTCGCTGCTGCCTACGGGCATTTTTACGATTCCGGAAGCCAGCATGGTGGGCGATACCGAAGAAACGCTCAAAAAGAGGGGCGTGGACTATGTCGTCGGACGCGTGCCCTATAGCAACAGCGTCCGCGGCAGAATTATCGGGGACACCAACGGCTTTCTCAAGCTGCTCTTTCGGCGCAATGACCTAAAATTGCTCGGAGTCCATGTCCTCGGCGAACACGCGGCAGACCTGGTTCACGTCGGGTTGATGGCGATGCAGGCCGGCGGGACTGCACACACACTTGACGAAATCTGCTTCAATATGCCCACGCTCTCGGAGCTGTATAAATTTGCCGCGCGAACGGTGTTGCTGCAGCAAGCGACAGAGTCAAAATGAGATTCGACGTTATTCAACACGATGCGTATCTGTTTCAACCGGCTTCTCGTCCTCGTCCTCGACGCCTTTGGCCACCTTTAAACATTCGGGACAAATACCGTGCGTGAAGACTGCCTCTGTATGCTCGCAGATGTACGCCTCAACCTGCTGCCAATAGCCCGAGTCATCCCGAATACGTTTGCAGCTGGCGCATATCGGCAGCAGTCCGGAAAGCGTCTTCGCGCGGCTTAGAGCTTCGGTCAGTTCCTCGATCAGCTTAATTCGCTCGTACTCCTCCCGTTTGCGGGCGGTGATGTCGCGGGCGATGACAGAAGCGCCGGAGATTTTGCCGTCGCCGTTCTTCATGGGAGAAATCGTCACCGACACAGGGACCAGATGCCCGCCTTTGCGGACCCGGGCGGTTTCCGCGCGGCCCACATGGTCTCCGCGTTTGATCCGCTCCATGGTATCGATCAATTCGTCCAGCCGTTCATCGGGGTATAAAATCGAGACATTGCGTCCAATAATTTCACCGGCGCGGAAGCCGTAAGTGCGTTCGGCCGCCCGGTTCCAGCTGACAACCGTGCCATCGAGTTTCATTCCGAAAATGGCGTCATCGCTGGATTCAACAATCGCGGCCAAATACTTGACGGTGGTTTCGGCATGCGCGCGCGCGCGGTGGGCATGCGCGGTTTCCAATTCCCGTTCGACGGCTGGGACAAGCCGGGACAAATTGGTCTTGACGAGATAATCGCTGGCCCCGGCTTTCATCATGTTCACCGCGGACTCTTCGCCAAAAACGCCCGAGACCACGATGAATGGAATTTCCGGATGTTTTGCGCGGGCGATTCTCAGCGCGTCCGGAGCGCTGAATTGCGGCATCGAATAATCGGACAGAATCACGTCCCAGACGTGCCGTCCCAGTGCCGCAACCAATTCCTCGGCGGTTTGAACCCGCTCAGACATCGGCTCGTAGCCCGCTTCCCTAATTTCCTCCAATAACAATTCGGCGTCGTTTACCGAATCCTCAATCACTAAAACATTTAATAACTTCACCATGATACACCCTTACCCGTTAAGCATTGCAATTTGCGGCGAAAAAACACCGCGTTGCCCGTGTTTTAGCAATTGGCATTCCTCGCCTTCGTTTCAGCGAAAGTTTGAATTCCTGGCCGCACCGGCTACACTGGCGCAATGGAAGTTTCCGAAACGGTTTCCTGCCCCTTTTGCGGGCAATTTTGCGAGATTATATTGGACACCAGCATATCCAGGCAGCGGTTTACCACCGATTGCGACGTTTGCTGCCGCCCCTTTGAAGTCATCGCCGAATGCGAAGCCGGGGAAATTCTGAACTTGGAGACCATTGCAAATTGAGGCACGCTTTGCATGATGCAATTTGAAAAAATTGTCTTTTGGAGCTATGTTGTCCTGCTCTTGATAGGCGGGTTGATTGGTTTTTTCTCGGCAGGCAGCAAGGTATCGCTCATGACGTCAGCCGTAGCTGCCGCCCTTTTGATTTTGACGCGGCTGCCCGGAGTTTTTCAGCCTGCGTTCGGTCGCGGCCTTGAAAATGTCATCATGGCGGTGTTGATCATCGTCTTTGCCTGGCGGCTCACCAAAACAAAAAAATTTGTGCCCAATGGATTGATGCTGATACTGACTGTTGTCGTATTGCTTCTCCTGGATTTTCCAAAAACTTTTTAACGTATTCATGCCCAAAAGAACTGACATTCATTCCGTCCTCATCATCGGCGCCGGGCCAATCATCATCGGCCAGGCTTGTGAATTTGATTACTCGGGCACCCAGGCGTGCAAAGCCCTCAAAGAAGAGGGCTATCGCGTCGTCCTCATCAATTCCAATCCGGCGACCATCATGACCGACCCCGAGTTCGCCGACCGCACCTATATCGAGCCCATCACCCCCGAAGCCATCGAGAAAATCATCACGCGGGAAAAGGAAGAGATGCGGCGGTTGATTGCGAGCAGCGGCGGGAAATCGGGCGATAAACTCGTTTTGCTTCCCACGCTGGGCGGGCAAACCGCTCTCAACACTGCCATGGCATTGCACCGCTCGGGCGTGCTGACAGCGCACGGCGTGGAAATGATCGGCGCACGGCCCGAAGCCATCCACCGGGGCGAAGACCGCGAAGCATTCAAACAATTGATGCTGTCCATCGGACTGGACGTTCCAATTTCCGGCACGGCCCACGATATGACCGAAGCGCGGGTGGTAGCCGAAAAGATCGGACGCCTCCCGCTCATCATCCGGCCCGCGTTCACTCTCGGCGGCACCGGCGGCGGCATAGCGTACAACCGGGATGAATTCGAGGAAATCGCTCGGCGCGGCATTGATTTGTCTCCCGTCTCGGAAATCCTGGTCGAAGAATCCCTGCTCGGCTGGAAGGAATACGAAATGGAAGTAATGCGCGACAAAGCGGACAACTGCGTCATCATCTGCTCCATCGAAAACTTCGACCCGATGGGTGTCCATACCGGCGACAGCATCACCGTCGCGCCCATCCAAACGCTTACGGACAAGGAATATCAAATCATGCGCGACCAAAGCTTTGCGGTGATTCGCGCCGTGGGTGTGGAGACGGGCGGTTCGAATATCCAGTTCGGCGTCAACCCGGACAACGGCCGCATGGTCATCATCGAAATGAATCCCCGCGTGTCACGAAGCTCGGCGCTCGCGTCCAAAGCCACCGGATTTCCCATCGCCAAAATCGCGGCTAAACTCGCCGTGGGTTATTTGCTCGATGAAATAAGAAACGACATTACGCGGGAAACCCCGGCCAGCTTCGAACCCACCATTGATTATGTCGTAACGAAAATTCCCCGATTCGCCTTCGAAAAATTTCCGCAGGCCGATCCCACGCTAACGACGCAGATGAAAAGCGTCGGCGAAGCCATGGCCATTGGACGGACGTTTAAGGAAAGTCTGCAAAAATGCCTTCGCTCGCTGGAAATCGGCCGGTCCGGCCTGGGCGGCGACGGCAAACCCTGGCGCATCGGCACCGACGTTTACGGCGACCGCGACATCCTGCCGCGCGACGTGATCTCAAGAAAACTCTCCGTCCCAAACGCCGAACGAATCTTCTTCATCCGTCACGCCCTGCGCGCCGGTTTCACCATCGAGGAAATATTCAATCTGACAAAAATAGACCGCTGGTTTTTGGCGCAGATTAAAGAGATAGTCGATTTTGAAGAGGAGTTGGCCGGGCTAAAAAACTGAAGCTGGTAGGGCAGATCGCACGTGGCGCCGGTTCCGTTCGCATCACAACGATAACGTTAATGTAAGGTTCTTCGCTGTTTTCAGTGGAATGGATTCAAGCGCCAACTTCGCCAATAGTCTTTGAACGACGGCGCGCGTACTTACGATAAGGTCCAGAGGACCGTAATCTTTGTAGTACAAAGGCCCGAAAAATATTTCCATTGCCAGTGGCGCTGCCACCTCCGGAGGAGCGACATATTCGGGGCATGGCAAATACGTACATACAAATTTATATCCGTTCCAAAATCAGCCACAACATCACGCCAAAAAATCATTTCGCGCCGAATATTTGCAGTTGCTTGAAAAATTTGGCGTGGAGTATGACCATCGGTATATCTTCAAATTCGTTGGCGATTGATGGAAGGTATATCCCGCTCCTCCGGAGCTTTCAATGGTGGCCCTCCCACCGAAAACAGCGAAGAACCTAATGTAACACCCTAAGTTGTTGAATTTCAATAGTGTAACGGGCCGCGGTCGATTTGTAACGGGGGGTGTAACACCTTAAATTATTGGCAACCAACAATGTAACGTCTGTAACGCCCTAAAACGTTATGCCATATATATTCGCCAATTTCCTACGTCTTCTTACTCAGCCGTTCTTTGGCGTGTTGAAAGTGGCCAGTGGCTGGAACAAGTTCTCCCACGCGCCCCAGGCCAAATGGCGGCATGTTGTGATAGATGCTTTCGCAAGCGCCACGTGAGACGATATAGGTTTCATGCCAAATCCCAACGTCGCCGCTATTGCCTATTGAGCGCGTAAAAGCCGTCCATGCGGGCAAATGTTCGTGGTCCTTGTTCGTGGCGTACTCCATCAACTGCGCGGCAGAGCGCCAGTATTGAAGCGAAATGATCGTGCGTCCAAACCAGTAATGGCCGCCGAGAAAGCCTAGTTCTTTATGTGATTCCAATTCGCGCAACATGCGCGGCATGGCGAGAAATACGGGAAACCATTTGTGGACTTTCAACGGCCGATTGATTCGCATTCCGATCAGGAACACACAGAATTCCGAATCCATCCATGCGGTCATTCTTTGGGCGATGATAGAAGCGCTCATAATGTGTTTTGCTCTCCCTACGTTGCCAGTCTGGAGGAGGGGGTCGAGAAGTCAAGGGGCGTAAACCACGTAGCGCAGCCCGTCCTCGGCTGCGGGTTCAGGCACCGTCTCGGTGCCTGTCTCGGGAACTGGCGGCGAGACGCCGCCGTAACCCGCAGGCGGGACGCCTGCGCTACTGGGGAACAACGCTTAAACGGCGGCGAAAGCCGCTACTGCGCCGCTTTCGCCTTCGGTTTCGGCAGGACTACGGTGAACGTGCCGGCAATGTAGCTTTTTGAATCATCCGGAAGGCACAGATAAATTTGCCCGGGAATCTTCCGCTTCTTTTCCGCGTCGAATTTTCAGTTCCATGGCGTAGCCCTCCTGGAATGTCGCGGTTTTATTCTCATCGCCATCCTTCCAGCCGATTTCAATTTTTGGCGCGTCATTTCCGGACGCGGTTTGATATTCCATGCTTTTGTTTTCAATGGACTCGCCCAGGCCGTGAATCATCAGGGATGTCTGGCCGTCGGATGAAGTGAATCTAAGATTCCCGTTTCTAAACAGGGCTCGTTTGAGTTGAAAATCCACGCCATGGATCTGGCCGCTGACGGAATTGTCGGGAATCGTTGCGTTCTTGATATCAAGCGTCCAACCGGATGCGCCGGCCGGTTGTTGTTGTTGTTCATTGTCGTTGGTATCCATTTGCGGCTGTGAGGCGGGAGAGTTTGTCAGAATGGAGACCTGCGCGATTGGAAATTCCCTTCTGACTTTTTCCCTAACCCATATGGGAATAAGAACGGCCGATCCAAGGCTGAGGATCAAAGTTGTGTAGCCGATAATCAGAGCCGCCGTGGTAAGGCCCTTGCCTTTAAGCCGCGCGTCATGCCGGATTACATGCCTGGCCAAATGTCCCAAAATGACTCCCGGCAGCCATCCGACGCAAGTCAGTGAACAGATGAATGACGTGATAGCCAACCCGGACGTGCGCTGCGGCCCGAGCGCCGGAGGCAGAACCGGAGGCAGTCCCTCGCCAAAGTCGGAGGGCGGCGGCGGCGTTCCGGACATCACATGCGGCACCGTAAGGTTGGCGCCACAGGCAGGGCACAACATGGGCCGGCCGGTTTCGGTTACATCGCACTCGATGTGTTGACCGCATGAAAGGCAGGAAAACTTGATTTGATCGTTCACAGCCGCAGGTCTTTGCAGCTCAGTATGATGAACCGCCGGGATTGGGCAACCGAAAACACGAACCCGATCTGCCGGATTTCATGATTGGCCCGCCGGTACTGCGATTCAATAGGCGGTATAATCGAAAGACGGAAAATTAAAAGGCTGTTGACCGCGCCAGCCTTCAGTAGGATAATCCTACAATGACGGTGATTGCAGACAATAAAAAGCGCGTCACATTGCCGACAAAGCCCGGCGAACGATTTGATTTGCAGGCTATCGGTGAAGACAAGTTTATCCTCACTCGGCTTGTTCCGGCGGAAAACGTAGAAAAGATTCGGCTGGTAAAAAAGCACGGCTACACCGTGGCGGTCGGCAAGCGCAAAATTTCCCAGGCGGAGGTTAGAAAATTTTTAGACGAATTTCCGTGAGTGCGCGCTATCTTCTGGACGTTTCCACCCTGATCGCGTTGTTATGGGATTCGCACGAACACAATGCGCGCGCGACGCGGTGGCAGGAAAGCGCCGGAACATTGGCTGTTTGCCCGATAAGCGAAATTGGTTTTCTCCGCATCTCGACGCAACCTGTTTTCGGTGCCACCGTTGAGCAGGCACGAAGAATGTTACGAGATTGGAAAGCTGCAAAAAGGCCGGAATTCATCCCGTGCGACATTGAAGCGCTTGAGACCGTCGCGCCAGTTACCGGGACAGGAACGACCGACTTCTATCTTGCTGGACTCGCACAGAAGCGCGGCCTGAAGCTCGCGACGTTGGAAAATAATATGGGCCACCCCGCTGCCTTTTCTATTCCTGTTTAAGACGACCCGTTCTTTGCCGATACAACAAAAACAACTGATCCGGCCTTACGAACTCGATATCGTTCGTATCAAACCGGTTGGCGATGTTCAATAAATCGGTGGGCGTGATGTTCCATGAGACGCCCTGGCCGGCAATAAATAGTGGTGCCGTGCCGTTCCATCCGATGGCGGCGTTTTTAATGGCCGAGATGATGGCGTTGGTGTCTGGCGAATAGGTCGGGGTTAATGGGATCGTCTTGAGCGCCGCATTTACGCCGTTGTAATTTCCGCCCTGGTCAAACAAGCCGAGCAGAGTCGGACAATTCGTTGCGTAAGCCTGGGCAATTCCGGCCGTCGCATTGTCCCAGACCGTAACGGTCCGACAGCCGCTACGCCGGAAATACGCGTCTGACTTCGCTGTGAACGCGGCGACATTTGCCGGATTCCAAAGTTCCAGGTGCGCGTAACCCGCGCCATCGGGCCCGGAGATGAGACAATCATTCGACGAAGCGGTGCTCCAATAGTAATTCAACATGGCCGGGTCAAGGTCGCACGCGAGCGGGTCTACCGTCCATCCGATGGGCACTTTGCCGCGGTCCGGACTGCCCCACCACATCTTCATCACGTGTTGCATGTATTGGGCGTTGTCGCCGTCGCTGATGAGGAGCGAAACATAAACCTTGTTTCTGAGCGGCGGCGGAGGAGGAATCGGTGGAACATTGATGGGGCTTTGAACGCCGCTGAAGACAGAACCGTTCCGGTAAAAATCGCTGGCGAGAACGGGGATTCCGTAATTGGAAATCCATGTCAGGCCATCGCCTTCGCTCGGCCACCAGCCCATGTAAACTCCGTCCGCAGGAGTCATGTCCGACACAAACCTTCCCAGCAAATTAGCATTCTTGCGCCTTGCAGGGTCCAGCCAAACGGTCGCGGATTTGACGGCGACCAAATAATCGCGCAATTCTCCATGCTCTTCCGGTTGCAAACCCGCGATGATGCGGTGCGTGCATGCGGGCCAATAGTTTGTGTAAAGATATGCGTAAACCTCATTTCTATAGGAAAACCGTCCGCGCAAATCATCTTTAACGGCGAGATTGTACGGGGAATTGGTCAATGTGTTCAACAGGCTCGGATCACAGATGAGTTCATTATTTACTCCGGCAATGGTCGTCGCCAAATTCAACGTGTCGGGCTGGTTTGGATCGGTCACGACCAGTCCGGTCACATAATTGCGATATTTCAGGACGCAATCATAACCGTTGGTGACGTTGTAATTTAAATTGTGAAGTTTTACCCAGGTAAACGCCCCTTCGCCATCGCGACGGTCGACGCATACAATCTGAGGCTGCGTCCGATTCACAATACCTTCGAGCGACGCAAATAAATCAATCTCGGGTCCAGTGCTGGAACTAATATCAATACAATCGAGAACATCCGCCGGTCTCGAGAATGTGGGCAACATTTGGTCAGCCGGCCAGGTCAGACCCTGGCCGCGCGTGAAACTTGCGCAAAGGGTGAGTAGTAGAGTTAAACTGGTTGCGAATCCGCGCTTGCGTCCTGGAGTGCGGTGGCAAGCAAAGCGCGACACCGCTTTTGAATGGCGCACATTTCCCAAATGGAATCCAATGTTCGGCGTCATATGACTTCCGAAAGCGGTATCACAGCCACCGCACTCCAGGACCTTACGGCGGTTCGGACGGCTCCAATAAAAATTCATCGCCATTTTAATCCGTATTCCGGCCCGTTTCAGTGACCGTTAAATTCGAAAAGCTTGAGGTAGACGTGTCCGGGTCCTGACAATAGCTGCGAACTCCAATCATGCCGCTGGAAAAATGATCGTCACTCACTTCGATGGCCGGCTGATGCGAACCGTTGAGATAGACTTGCATGAGTGTGCCGATCGCCCGGACTTTCACGTGATAAAAATGTTTTGCCGCAAACGACATGGGCACGTTTTGAAGTTCATGCCAGCCGTTGTCGGCATAGCCAAATTGCAATTGAGAGTTTTGGGCGCTGATGCCGACGTAGTAACCGCAATAATCGTCTGCGCCGATGTCCGGCTTGCTGACGCGGAAAATCAGCCCGGCGTTGCCGGCGTTTCCTACTTGAACATCGCCCTCATAAACTAAATTCGTGAATGCTGTGGCCATGGCAAGAGCTTTGGCGCCGTTGGCAGAACCAGGAACCGTGCTCAAGGTGCCGTTCCGGGCCGACCAATTGCCTCCAAATGTCGTCCAGCGACTGCACCAGGACGGGTCAAAGTTTTCGCTGAAAGAGCCGGTCACCGGCGACGGCGTTCCCAGATACGGAAACCAGCTTATGCGCATGTGCTGCGAGCCGAATGGCACCAACGTGACGGTATCCAAAGGACCATCAGAAGCAACGGGACTTACTGGCGGTTCGAACGCATGCGTGCCGCGCCAGCCGATCGTCCAATCGGGCAAACGTTGTGCCTGGGCAATGAGCGCGACCGAGGGTTGCGCCGGGTCAAACGGATCCGCCGGTACCACCCCGAAATTTGTGAACGTCAAAGACCCGGACGGATTCTTCGGGTCCAACTGCAAGGCATAATTCCACGGAGTTGTGGCATGCACTTCGAATTCGTCGAAACCCGGTACGAGAGTGTTGGTCGTATGCACGGTCCATTGTTCACCGATGCGCAGTGAATAAACGACAGGACCGCGGTTGATAGCGACCGCCCGGCTCGGGCCGGCAAAAGTTTGAATTGGCATCGGCAGGTTGATGACCACCGAATCACCACTGGCCCAGGTGCGTGCGATGCGAAAAAATGAACCCGGTGTCACGCCGGTCTGCGCCACGTCATTGACAGTGATCGTTGCATTGCTGCACCAGGCCGGAATACGGAGCACGAGCGGGAACGTCGCCGCGCGGGTCGTGGAAATTTTCAGGCGCACCTGTTCTTCAAATGGATAGCCGGTGTCTTCGGCGATTTGAACTTGCGCGCCGCCGGCAATTGCATTCACAACCGTGGGACTGTAGGCGATTACGGCCAGGCCGCCATCGGCCGTAGCCGCCCACGAATTTTCGACGAACTTTGGCCAGCCCATGTGGAAATTGTATCGGCAGCATGGATAGCCCGAGTAGGGTCCGGGAACCGTGCCGTTGGCATAGTCCTGGTTAAATCCATGGCCTCCGTTAACCGCGATTACATTATTCGCGAGCGTATAATATTGAATGCCCTTGATATGATTGGCCAGAGCGGCGGGCAATGCATTGAAGGAAATTGTTTCCAGACGATCGGCCAGGAGCGGATTTCCCGTGATTCGCGTCGCCGTTTCCAGACTGAGCATGGCTTCCACGGTGGCGCACAACTCTACCCCTTCGATGCTCGCATCGCCGGCAAGAAATTCGGTGCCGCTGTTGATGCCAAAGGAGAGCGCGTTTTCGCGCATTAAATTGTCCAGGCCAAGTGAAGTGGCATTGGTCATGATGGCCTCGCGGGAGAGTTGACTGTAAACCGAGGGCATCTTCAGGGCCTCTTCGACGTTCACGTTGTGCTTGGGCTGAAAATCTTTTCCGAACTGGTCAAAGTCGTTGTTCGTAAAAATGCCCGGCCAATCATAGGCTTGTCGGCGGAGCAAACGGGCCAGCGACAGGAGGTCAGTATCGCCGGTTCGATCGTAGAGCCAGAGCGCCACGTCCATTTCATCACCCGCCCGCGCCCGCGCCCAGTCGTTGAGCGGTCGCGCCGGAAGATTGGCCAGCATGTAATGGAAATAATTGTCTAAAAATGGAAGGACACGCGGGTCTCCAGTGGCCTCGTAATAGTCTTTTAGCGCATAAGTGGCCATGATTCGAGGCCACCAATCGCTATTTGAAGCCGGACCGATGTAACCGTCCGATCGCTGGTGATCGAGCAGCCAATCCATCCATTTTTGTGCTTTTTCTTTTAGGCCCGGATCGACGAGCGTGTAGGCCAAATCGACGAGGCCCCTGAAGTAATACGGTCCGCGCTCCCAGCTTTCCCCGGTGCCACCCAGCCAGGCGCTATTCGTGCCGAGGTCGTCGGCGTAGAGAGCTTCGGCATTTCCAGTGAGGCCGTCGCGTTGCATTTGACACTGCGTGAGCAGCCAGCCCAACGGGCGAACGCTTCCCAGCGGCAGCGCAACGAACGGCGTCCGAAGAAGAGGCACGCGATTGGCGACAATGGTGGTGGGCGGAAGATTGGAAGAGAAAGGAAATTCAGATGCGCCGGCAGTCGAGCCCCAAATGATTCCTGCCAGAATCGCCGGGACCATGATCTTTATCATCGCTGTAACCAAATCAGTTCTTGTCGACGTCCACCAGACCAAAATCAATGTATTGTCCCCCTACGGTCTGATGGCAATGCACGGCGATCACGTTTTTGCCGGGCTTGAGCGCCGCTTTTCCGAGCGGGGTCAACGTGAACGTATCATAGTTGTCAATATATCCGCTGGTCTTGAGAGCGAGCACCCCGTTGATATACACCTCGGCGTCTTCGTCGTGATGAAGCCATCCTTCGAGGTCATCGTAGGTTGTGGGTTTGATATCAACCTCGCGGCGCAGCCAGATATCGTCCGTCTGCCAGATGGTTCCAATGAACGAGCCCGGCGTGCCCGGCGTGCCAAAGCCGCTTTTGCCCTGTGCCCATGACGAGTCGTCATAATTTGCGCTCGTCCAGTCACCGTCAGGTTTGGCCAGGGTATAGCTCCACACGGCCGGTTGCATGTCAGCGGCGGGAAGAATGATGGTCATCTTTTCCGGAGGCGGAATCGGGGCCCAGTTGGCGGCCCTGGTCTTGTCGCGGCCCGCGTATTTGTGCCAGGCGGGCTTATTGTAAAGCATCTCGATGAAGACACCGCCAACGACGGGCCGTGCGTCGAACCCAACCCTTTGCGCCGTCCTTGTCTGATACCAATCGCTCATGGGCGTGCGATCGGGCGTCGCATTGAGAAAAGCGACGATGTGGCTGACCAGGTCTTCAAAGTCCGCCTGGTTTTGCGTCAGCGTAGCGGTCCAGGTGGTCCAATCCAGTTTGGTATACCGTTTGCGAGAATCCAGCGGAAGGCCGTATTGGTTTTGTTCCTTCTTATAAAACGCCATTTCTCTTTGCGCGACCGAATCGGGAAATAAATTCAATCCCAGGATTTTGTCCCAGACCAGATTATACTTTTGGCTCCAGGTGCCAGGCTTGTCAAAAGCGAGGCGGAAATGGTCGCCGTCATCGGCATTGGTGATCCAACGTTGCGCGCATTGGTGGGCGACGTCGGAGTATTCCGCGGCCTCAGCGCTTTGTCCGCGCATCTCGCAAAGTTTTGCGAACGCACCCAGGGCGCAAATGGTCTTTGCGGACAAGTTAACGTTGTGGGCCAGATGTCCGGCGAAATCGTCTGTGCAAAGCTGGTTTTCCGGATCAAACCCCTTCTGTTTCAGATATTGCGCCCATTGTTGAAGTTGCGGCCAATATAACCCGGCAAAATCCGCATTGCCTTCCATCTCGGCAACCGCGCAGAACAGCAAAAGAAGGTTTCCACTTTCTTCGACGGGCATTTGATCCGTGGCGCTGATTTCGCCTCCGCCATAAACCTGGCCGTTGGCATCCGGATACGTTCCCAGATCATGCGGAGCAAATGGAAATTTCCAGCGCGGGCTGGCAGCGTAATTCATAAACGGAACGATGAACGACTTGGCCAGGCTCGGCCCGAACAAGAGAAATTGCGGCGACATCGGATAGAAAACGTCCGATGTGCTGATGCAGCCGTTGGAATGGTTTTCCTTGCAGAAAAACATCGGCTGACCGTTGTCATCAGCCACGAACTTGCCCGCGGCAAAACATTGCCGATACGCCAGCGCCGCCAATTCGGCATAGTCGTCGCCACCAGTGCGACGCAAATCGCGCATCAATTCCTTGTCAAAAGCCGGACACCGCGTTTCCAGGGACGGATAATCGCGCGCGGCCGCCTGCAAAAGGTCAGACGCCTGCCAGCCGTTGCGCCGCCAGTAAGGGCGCAAGTTGTGTTTCATGTATTGGATGGAATACTGGTCGTCATAGGCGAGCATGAGCCAGGACGACGCCGGCTTGGAGCCGACAGAGCCCAGGTTTGACTCGAAAGCAATGACCGAATCGTCGCGGCCATTGTTTTGAAGCGATGCTGCATCCGCAGCCGGCGGCAAAGCGCCGTTATTGACGAAACTGCCGCGCGCGCTTTCGGCTGTATTGGCCGTCAAATCCGCCGTCTCGCCTTCAGGCGCGGCCACATAAAAATATCCCCAATCGATGCGAATATCGTCTCCCTTTTTCTGTAGCACCGGCTGCTCCACCGTGCCGACGTCCCAGGCCCTGATTCCAGCCGTATTGGCCTTTTGAAAATTGACCGGCTGGTCCGGAGTGTTCACGGCCAGTTCGGAGCTTGCGTCAAAGTAAACGGCAACGTCGTGCTTCTGTCCATCCATCGAACGCGCCTCCCAGGTCAAATAAGTGACCGGTCGTGACACTAAATCCAAGTCGCCGGGCAAATCGCCGTTCATGAAGGTCACGGTCAATTTTACGCCCGCGCCCGCGAAGGTATAAATCGTTCGCGTCGGCAGGACTTCGACGCTGGATTGTTGCAGCGCGGGAACGCCGTCGGGTTTCGTTCCCATGACGCGGAACGTGTGGCCGTCAATCTGCACCAGGCTCGTGAGAGATTGTTGTTTCCCGGTCCAGTGCGTCGTGTTCGCATCAGTCAGTTGGTCCGCTGCCGACCAAACGCTGAAGTAAGGATCGCACGCGACCAACGGCACGGCAGGCGGACGAAACGATTCAGCTTTTACGTGCCCTGACAGGCCCAAAGAAGAACAAACGGCTACCAGGGAAACGAATCCCCGAAAACGAATAGAATGCATACTTATTTAGAAAATTGAAATATCCGCGAAAATCCCGTCAACGCTCGAGAGTCCCCCAATTCCCACTCGCCGGTAGAGTCCAACTGCTTTCGGTATGCGGATTATTGTCATTGTTCCAACGACTGCGCCAATAGAGATTGTTTGGATCAATGACATCGCTTCGCCGTGGAGTTTCCACGTGACTATCAGCAAAAACCATATCCGTATGGTAGTCATGCCGGTTACACGGCACTTGTGGATGCCACGTGGCATCCTGGTTCCCAGTCCAGCCGGTGGGCGGCGTGGTGTTGGCGGAATATTCGATATTGCCAGCGGGTGTATCGGACCGGACATCCGCTGCCACAATCATATCCGACGGATGACGCAGTATGCTTTCCTGTACCGTGTTGGCCCCCACGTCTCCGCCCATCCCCAGGCATGTGGGCCAGCCAAGGTCCAGTCCCCAGTCATTCCAACCGACTGAAAAGCGGGTTCCATCGTAATTAGCGCCACCATTATCTCCCGTGAGAATACCATACCAATCCAGTTTGCCATTTTCGCCAACGACACGCGCAAGAGTGGGATTTCCATTGGTGTCCCAGACACTGTCCGGAAGTGCCGCAGGACAGAAAAAAACGTGCCGGCCGTTTTGCGTATAGGGCAGCAGGCGCGGTTGCCAGACGTAATAGGGTTGCCCATTCGCCAGTTTTGTCAGGCAATTCGGATACACGCCGTTGAAGTCGGTGGGATACATATTCACAGCAGTACCTATTTCCCGAAAATCGTTGATGCAGGCGGCTTGTTGGCCTCTTCTTTTCGCCGCATCCAAAACGGGCAGCAAAATAGCCGCAAGAATGGCGATAATGGCAATAACGACCAAAAGTTCAATCAATGTGAATGCGGGACGGGAACGGGAAAACTGGTTCGACGGACGCGACTTATGCAAATGTAACGGACTTTTCATTTCAACTCTAAAATTGGCCATGGATAGTCATATGCACATCGCGCATAGACGGCTTCGCTATTGCCTCATTTGTACTCATGGTTTGAAAAACAATAGTTCCACCACACGACTTTGTCATGTGGCATGAAATGGCCACATACATTATAGCTACATCCGAACGGACTTTTGAAGGCTTTTGTTGGTCTGGTAGGGACGCTGGTGGTAGGGACGGCGCGCTGCGCCGTCACCGCGCGTAAAGCGCGCGGAATCCCGCGTTGCGGGACGATACGACCTCCGACCATGCACGTTGCGCCCGCTATACGGGCGCGGACGCCGCAGCGCAGCGTCCCTACCATACATTTATCGGAAATCGCTATGAAATCGAGAGGCTTTAAGCTATTAATTCGGGTGTGAAGCCCCCTCGGAAGAAGGCCTCAACCTTTACCCAGGCGAAGTCGCCGGCTAAACCGGCCTCGAAAGCCTCCCCGCAGCGCCTGAGCCGACGCAAATTGTGGGTTTTTCGATTATTTCTGGCATTTGGTGTTCCACTTGTCTTCCTGGGGACGGCTGAATTGATTTTGCGATTGGCCGGTTTTGGTTATCCCACGGGATTCCTGCGCGCATCGGAAGTGGCTGGGCAACCCGTATTTGAGCAGAATAATCTGTTTGGATGGCGCTTTTTCGGCCCGGCCATGGCCCGAGTACCCGAACCGTTTTGCATTCCCAAAGTCAAAGGGCCGGACACAGTCCGCATCATTGTTTTTGGCGAATCAGCCGCGCAGGGAGATCCGCAACCGGCGTTTGGACTATCGCGGATGTTACAGGCCATGCTGGAATTGCGCTACCCGGGCACGCATTTTGAGGTCATCAATGCGGCGATGGTGGCCATTAATTCCAATGTCATCCTGCCCATCGCCCGCGATTGCACCGCGGCAAATGCCGACATCTGGGTAATATATATGGGCAACAATGAGGTCGTCGGCCCGTTCGGCGCGGGCACGGTGTTCGGACAACAGACTCCGCCGCTGCCGCTGATTCGGGCTGATCTGGCCTTGAAATCCACGCGCGTCGGCCAGCTCATGGATGCGTTCGTAAGGCGACTCCATAAATCGCCCATGAACGAGGGCCAGTGGGGTGGGATGGAGATGTTTCTCAATCAGCAGGTTCGGGTAGATGACCCGCGCATGAATGCGGTCTATGACCATTTCGCGCGGAACCTTTCCGACATCATCAGCGCCGGCAGGCGCAGCGGCGCAGGCATTGTTGTGAGCACGGTGGCTGTTAACTTAAAGGATTGCGCGCCGTTTGGCTCAGAACACCGGCCTGGATTGACTGATGAGGACAAGGCGAAGTGGGAGTCGCTCTATCAGGATGGTGTTGCGGCCCAAACTGCCGACCAGATTGTGGTAGCGGCGAAGAAATTCAGCGCGGCGGCACAGATCGATGATGATTATGCCGAGCTTCATTTTCGCCAGGGCACTACCGCGTTGGGTGCGGGCGACATCGCCGAAGCGCAAAAACAGTTCGCGGCCGCGCGCGATTTGGATACGTTACGTTTTCGCTGTGACAGCCGGTTGAATGACTTGATCCGAAAAACCGTCGGCGATTATCACGATCCGGGAGTTGTCCTGGCGGACGCGGAACAATCATTTGCGGATCATAGTCGGGGCGGTTTGCCAGGAGACGAGTTGTTCTACGAGCATGTGCACCCGACCTTCGACGGCAACTATCTTTTGGCGCTCACCGTGGCCTCAAAACTGGACGGGCTCCTGCCGGAACCCGTAAACACGAAAGTTTCGGCAAGCGAGTCATGGCCGTCCGAAGCCGATTGCGCGCGACGATTGGCGTGGTCCGATTCGGACAAGGAACAGGCTTTCGCCGAAATGGTGTCACGGCTGAGCGATCCGCCTTTCACCGGACAAATGAATCACGAGGATGAGCTGAGAAAAAAGAAGGAGGGGATCGAGGTCTTAATGCCGTCAACTCAAGGCCCCGGTATTCAGGCTGCGGAGAACGCTTGCACACAGGCCCTGGCTCTGGCGCCCAACGACCCCGTCGTGCGCGAAAAGCTCGCCGTTCTACAGCAATCAACTGGTGATTTTACCGGCGCCACATCAAATGCACAGCGCGCGGTTGAACTGCTTCCGAGTGCTTCGGAATATTGGTCGCAATTGGGGACCATCCTGGGAGTACAGCATCGGTACGACGACGCGGCAACGGCCTTCCGGCAAGCGTTTCAATTGAACCCCCAATCCGTGTGGGCGCTCAAAAATCTCGCGCAATCGCTGAACGATTCAGGGCAAACCAACCAGGCCATGATCGAATACAAACATGCTGTGACCGTCAATCCACGTTTTGGACCGGCCTGGCTTGGGCTCGGCCAAATCTACGAGAAGATGGGAAATCAATCTGACGCGCAGGATTGTTATCAAAAAGCTCTTTCGAACCGCGTTAAAAACGGCGCGGAACTCACGGCGCTGGCGCGCTTTTGCCAAAGCCGTGGCTGGTACGAAGCGGCGGCGACCAATTTCGAAGATGCCGTGGCACTCAGTCCCGGCGACGCAACGCTCTGCGTCGAAGCCGGGCAATGCTTCGTGACCGTCAATCGTCACGCCGACGCCGAGCGATTATTTTCCGATGCGGTCAAATGGGCGCCGAACTTAATGGACGCGCATTATCTCTACGGTATGGAACTCGGCCGTGACGGCAACGCCGCCGGCGCAGCCGATCAATTTCGTGAAGCTGTGCGAATCATGCCCAACCTGCCCGAGGCGCGGTTGAACCTGGGAATCGCATTGGAAAATGAAGGAAAATATTCCGACGCCCTCGCTCAGTTTGGAAAAGTTCTAGCCCAGGACCCTTCAAACGCGATCGCGCTCAGTCACGTACAAGACTTGCGGCAAAAGTTGGCGGTGGGCCAGGCGCATTGAACGGGTAATTGGATTATTGGATTTGTGGATTTATGTGGAGCGCATCGAAGCCATGAACCCTCAATATCGCGCTTGCGTCCTGGAGTGCGGTGGCTTTGACACCACTTTGGAATGTCGGTTGATGTTCGAAATGCCAGTTGCCGTCAAAAGACAAGCGCCCACTCTCACGCTGCAATTTGCGTTAAGAACGGCCGTATAAAATTCGGCCAAACGGAACGCTCCACTCTGGTTACAACAAATTTATATGTCTAATCAAGAGCAAGGCCTTAAAATCCTGATATCGAACTAGTTATATATCCAGAAAGCCCCCATCCCAGAAGGCAATATTTCGGAGAGATCGGGTAGCGCCAAAGTTGGGTACGCATAATCTAGAGGGTTGACCCACCCAATGGAAAACACTTTATAGGTGGGCGCTTGCGTCCCGTGTGAAAGAACCGTCAGTGTAATTGGCGAAACGCTTTGACTGCTTAAAGTACCCAGATGGGGAGGAATGCAGGCACCGGCAATGACCTGGTAAATGTAAAACTTCGCTGTCGCCTGTGGGGACCCGCTCGGTTCAAGGCTCTCGTCAGCTGTGTCGACCACGACGGTACCCGACCCGAGGACAGTAGCGCCCGAAATAGTGAAATCCGTTCCCAGATGGGCCTGAGTAATTAAATAAAAGCTTCCGGAAACAGGACCACAACCAACGTCCGAGACGCCATCTTCCCGAACGATTGATGGAGAAATGGTGCCGGTCATTCCATTCGTCAGCACCGAGTTCTGAAATGGAATTCCCTCTGTCAAAAGGTCTCCATCGCTGTCATCAACAGAAATCGTGGCAGTAGCCTGGCCGACGGTATAATATGGCGGTTGATTTGGACCGGAGGGACCATCATTTCCAATCGACAACTCAACGGACAGGCTGCCAAAATCAGTCGGGTAGAATATCGGGTATACTTGGACCTGAATGCTGCTTTGACCGGGAGCAAAATAAAGATACGGAAACGGGGTTGGGTAGGATGTGCCAGGCCAACCCGCGGATCCCCAGAACTCAGTTGCAGGCATATCATATTGCAATCCGGGTTGGGCGGTGCCGCCGACTCCAACCGCGACATATAGAGGGCGGTTTGTGTCACCGGTACGCGTGACGGTGAAATAACCCATTTGAGATTGTATTACTGTGGCAGAATCATCGCTGCAATTACACGTTGAAGGTACATATGCGTATTCCACGGCGTCCGGACCGGCTTGCACGTTCACCGTGTCGGGACCGGGGACGTGCGGGGAGGCGCCGACACTAAAAGTGTAATAAGTGTTCGCGCCTGATGCCGGAGTGACGTCTACGCTTGCGTTGTTTGGTAACACGACTTGTAAATTTCCGTTCTGGTCTAGGCTTTGTCCCTGGACTTGAATATTGGTTGGGCTTACGGCAGTCGAAACGCTCCAAATGGGTAGACCATTTCCATTCGCCCATGGGGGCCCGATCGTCAGACTGCCCGACTGAGCGCTGGCATTGAGGTTAAACAAAGTTTGTAAGCCTGGCAGGCCCTTGCCGCCGGTTTGGAGGCAATACGTCGTCTGCGCCTCTCGATAGACTGAGACAGAATAAGTTTCTGTACCGTTTTGGCTGAAGTCGAATGGGGTGCTTGCACTAAATTGCCCCGTCAGATCGCAATGCTCAGACGGGACACTCGGGTAGTAGACCTCGGTTAACGATTGCGTGCTGCCCGCCTCCGGGTCGTCATAGTCGATGTTTGTCTTGTCAAGCGTCTCAGTTCCAGTGCCAGACACTGGGAAGGTAAACGACCAGTTTGCCAAATAGAGGGTATTGTCCAACCCCTGCTCGTAAATTCCATTTACGACTACGTCGTCGGCAGAAGTTCCGCCGCCGCTGCCACCCGCTTGATAGTCCCAGTTCATCCAGGATTTGTCATCCGCAATCTGCTGAAAAAAGCCTGTCTGGTTTCCCTGTCCATCGTAGGTTTCTTGAGTCGTTTCAGTTTGTTCGCCCAGCGATTGGGTGTAGTCTTTCATATAAAGAACCGCCGGCTTATCAGGTGACGCTTCGACGTCCTCTTCCCCCGATGAATTGGGATTGCCAAGATTGTCGTCCGTGACGGGCTCGCCTCCGTCTCCTCCGCCGGAGACGGGTATAGCCCGAACTTGAAACGCCGCTGAACCGCCGGGGGTAACCGGTACATTGTTTGCCGTCCATGTCCCATCGCCATTCAATGTGGCCTCTACGCCATTAACCCATAATGCGTAGTCGGTGGAATCGCTGGTTGTGCCAGTCACTGTCACCGTTGGATTCCACAGGCTGCTATCCGTCGGTGGCGAGAGGGTCAAAGACAAATCGCCCGGCAAAATTGTGATGTTGGTGACCGCGACGTTCCCCACGACGTCTGTCACCGTCAAAGTCAGGTTGCCGTTGCCGTTGGTGGGCAGGCCTTCAACCCAGAATCTTCCGTCGCGTCCCACGACGGCGTCGAACGTGTTCGTATTCCCGCTGGTGTCGACAACCTGCGCTGCTACGGTCGCCGTCGGATCGCTAATCATTCCGCGCCACGTGAAAGTGCTCTCGCAGATTTTTGTGCCGTTTTGCGGCCAGTAGAGCTGAATAATTGGGGCATTCGTTTTATCTGAATAGTCCAGAACGACGTTAAAATTTGTCGCAGATGTATTGCCTGCCGTGTCCGTTGCATAAACAACAAAAGAATTTGTCCCTTGAAAGAGAGGCGCGTCGAACGCCTGGAAGTAATTGGTTGTGAATTCACAGCTGTTTGTGTCGTAAAATCTGCTTAAGATCTCTATCGGCTTGCCGGTTACAGTTTCAAAGCCGTTAGTAAAACTGTAGAACATAGCGGCCAAATTCCTGGGCGTGTAGCCCTGCAGTTGAATCATCGGTTCCGAAACGACGGAAACGGCAGGGTTCGTTATTATGATTGCTGGCCCTTGCGTGTCTAATTTCAGTCGTTGCCATTGCCAAACTGCTGCGCCTGGGCTATCCGCATGGCCACGGATACCGACGCCGACCTCATGCCAGCCCTGTGAGCCGAGGTTGACGGTGATATTGGACGAGGTGTACGTACTCCAGACCGCATCGTTAAAATTCGTATCGTCTACCAAAATTGCGATATAATAAGGCACTCCTACCACTGCTAATTGCGCGGGCACCGGATTCACGTTGCAGCAAAGATTCGTAAATTGAATATTAAACTGAATGACATCCGGGTCGATTTCGTTTGTATAGTCATAGAGCAAATCGTACCCGTCGTCGTCCGGGTCGGAATTCGGATCCAAGCCGACCTGCCCAAAATACAGGCCTTCCCACCAGTAGGGGAGACCATTCGTATCCACCCCATTGCCCTGGGCGTCCACGATATAATTCGGTATACCAGGGACATAGGTATCGAGCGGATTGCCATTGGTGTCCGTCGCCACGTAATGGTAGCCAATGTCAACGATGTTTGTGCCTTCGGGAGTTTGGTTTGTCTGTGTCGTGAATTCATACAGTCCAACCTGGTCCGAGGTAGTACTGCCGGCCTCAATGAGTGGCGAATTGGTCGGCAAATAAAAGTTGCCGAACCAGCTTGTCTCCCAATCGTAATTGGTGACCATCACATCGCTAGAATCCAGGTTTTCCAAAGTGTTGGTTTGTGTCCAATTTCCGTAAGGAAAGCCATAAGTCTTCCAACTGAGGTTGTTCGTATTGTAGGCGTTGTATTCGAAAAAGGTATTGCCCACGTTCCCGTTAAGATTATCAAGGTATGCCAGGAGTGTGCCGTCAAAAATCGTATTTTCGATGCTCCAGAACGATGTAGAGTCACCGCTCGCCCCATTCCGGGCCAGCGCCAACTCTCCGTTATAGTACGTGCAGTTCTCGTTGGTGAATTTCGGGACGTAGCTCGAGTCCCAAAAAGTGAAATTGGGGCGAAAAAACAGGCAGTTGGTGAATGTCAGGTATTGCATTCCATACGCCCATACCGAACAATTATAGAATTCGCAATTTTTGAAAACGCCGGCACCGTAGGTCTCGCTGCCGAAAAAATTCCGATAATTATCCGCCACCATTTTTGTAAAAGTCGCCGAAACCAGCGGCGGCGAAGCAGCGCCGCTCCCGTTAAAAACAATGCCGCCCTGGTTGCCTCCACCCTCGCCACCTGTCCAATTTCCGTTTCCGCCCTCCTGCACCATGTCGGCAAATACGAACACACACGGCTGCGTGGCATCGCCATCGAACGTCATGCCTCCCCCGTTATTGAGCTCGATCCCATCACCGTTGTAGTCAAAACATCCGACCGCGGTTCCAGTGGTGACGGTTAAATTGCTCGTCGAATAGCACCCGCCAAAGGCGTAATCCATGACGCCATAATGCCACCCTAAATCGAGTGTGCCGTTTACAATACTGTTTGTATCACGCGCGGCCTGAGGGCTCAAAGTGGCGAGGCCGGAAATGTTTGTATTAACATAAACGATTGGTGGCCAGGTAGTTTTGTTTTGCAGTTGGGCCAGCAGAACTGGGTCAATGTTTACTGTTCCGAACCCGCGGAATGCGTTAGCATAACCATTGGTAGAAGGCAGCAAATAATAGTTGCCGCCGCCAACCGTTTGAAAGGGATAAAACTGGTTGGTCGTCGAGTTTGAACCAAACGCTGGACTGTTATAAAAACCATCGTAATCAGCCGAATGAGTCGCAGAACCACTGTTGGTCACATTGGCCAGGATGCAATTTCCCATTGAGAGGCTGCCGCTTCCCGCGGCCAGAGTGAAACTGCCGCTGAATGTCGCATTGGTCGCCTCCGCTTCGCTGGTGGCGTCCACGCTAAAATTGGTCAAGACATTGCCAAAAAGAGCGTTCTCGAAGATTGCCGACCCGCCAATCAGCTCGCACCCAACGCCGCAATGCATGAATTGGACGTTGAAAAATCTTCCCGTTTGCCCGTTAACCTCGATTCCCGATTGTGCATAAGAAACGCGCAAGTTGCTGAGGACGCCAGGTGAGCCGGCGGTCCCCGAAATATCCAACGCAGGATTTCCATAATAATGTTGCGGGTTGCCCGTCGAACCGGTTATTTCATTTCCAATGGTGTTATCATCTGAGGCGGTGAATATCACAGGACGATCGTCGGACGCGAGCGTTTCGATCGACGTTCCTGTGCTATTCCCTTCGACGATGATCGCGGCATTCGTAGCAAATTTGACAACTGATCCGCCTTCAAACACGTTATTTGTTCCAAAAAGATCAAGGTCCGAACTGATATAATACGTGCTATCTCCCCTAAAGGTATAATTCGTAACGTTGCCGTTAACCATGATATAATCCAATACAAAGCCCCTGCTTAGCTCCGTCGCACGCGCAACCATCCGCGCAGGATTCCGGCCCGAAATGCGCCAATGCCTTTGCGACGGTAATAGCGACTTGCTGAAAGCGATGTGCGCATGGGCTTTTAGCTTGCGCGACGAAGTCTGAGGCAAAGGCAAACGCGCCAGTTCATCGCTTATTGAAACCACCGGCACTTCCTCTATCAAAATTTGCCGTCCAGACTGTGTGACCCATTGCCTCTCTATTCCCACTGGTGGCTCCATCGCTCCCAATCTGAATGCCTTTCCGGGCCCCATGCTCATCGTCCCAAAAGCCATATAATCGTTCTCAATGTCCCCTGCCAAAGTGGATACCGTCCTTGCGGTCAGAGTCGGTCGGGCCGAATTGAAGAATTCCGTCAAGACCCGCAACCGCGCCTTATCCGGGTTGAGCCCGAGCGATTGTGGGGTCGGCGGCTGCTTTTCCAGGATGACGTCCTGTTCCAAGCCGGCCTTCGTGTATGTATAAAGCAGCGAGGCTCCTGCACCAAAGGCATTCGGATATAGAACCTGGTTTGCGCTAATTAATCTGCCCACTGAATTGGTTAACTCAGCAATCATGACGGCATTCATTCCGTCCCAATAGCTTAAGCACAATGGCTCACTCGTAAATTCATGCCCGTCAGATTCCACCAATCGGATCGCTCCATTTCCAATATCCACAGGAAAGAAAACGCTGTGTTGGCCGTGGGTGCCGGCAGCCGTTCCGTCCGGCAAAATGTCCACTTCTGCCTTCGACGCTTCAAGCCGGCCCGTAACCGGGTTCGTAAAATTCAGCCCGGTCGCAAGCTCAGTATAGGACTGTACGTGCGGGATGACCTTGCCGGTCGGCAACTGTTCATAATCGACTCGCTGCCAGGTCCGCGAGTTCAAATCCTCGCTCACCATCGAGTACGGCTTTGCCGTCGGAACAGCAACGGTTTGAGCATGACAAATGAACGCCAGTCCTCCTAAAAGAATGGGCAGACAGCTTTTCAAAGTACGTTTCATAGAATAAAACAGATTTTGATTTGTGATGACGGCGGCACCGAATAGAAAGGAATAAGAGCAACCGGAGCCAAGGTCCCAACTAGCTGGGTTTGCTCCTTTAGCAGATCGGCGTTAAAGCCAACCAAGGTGTTAGTGCATTCTACCTGATTTGAACCGATGAGTTGCCCAACGGAGTTCGTCAACGTTGCGATCAGAACAGTGTCCCTGCCATTGTCATAGCTAAAGCCGACTGACTTGAGAAGAGCCGCCAAATTTTCGAGCCTCTTGAGATAAAGTATTACCCTGAAGGATTTAACCCGTATTTCGGCCGACCTAAGAATGTCCCAGCCACGACCCATATTACCTTTTCCCTCTCCCGCCCTAATAGTAGTGTGCTGCCACGACTAACAAGATTTCTCTCTGACGTCAAGCCATTTTTTCGAATTTGATGAAAAACTTATTAACAGACAATTACGGCAATTGTCTATATCCCGAGGGGATAATCGGAAACAGCCGGGCGTTCATGGCCAGTGGCTCTGCCATGGCCGGGCCGTTTCAATAAATCCCTCCCGGATTCCAAGAATCCAAACTTCTACGCTCCCGTCATTCTCCGCTCTCAGATGCAGTCGCTTCAGACGCCTCGTACTTTTCCAGAAGCGAATTATATCGGACTATAGCCGCGGCCTGCTGCCCCAGGAGCTTGTCGAAACGCTCGTTCATCGTTTGAATCGTCGCGGTCTGGAGCAGTTGATTGACGTCGCGAACGAAGACCTTGGACTGCTCGTGGTTATCGTAGAGTTCCTTCGCCGCGGCATTCGCATCCTCTGCGAATTCTGACGAAAGAACATTCGCTTTCGCCGCGTCGGCGGTCAAAGTCCGAAGAAGATCAGCCGTGGCCAAAAGTTCGCCGGCCTTTTTCAAATGCCGTTCCCCGTCTTCCCTTAATTCTCGTAACGTTTTCATTTGTAACCAATCGTTAAGGTACCGGTACCGGTAAAAGCGTTTCTTAGTTTCGTTCGTTTGCGTTTGCTGTGACTGCGATTGAGAATCGAAACTTCTGCCTGTTCCGCGCGAGAATAAACGGTGTCGCCGGCTTTGTCGAGGGTGGGTGGCAGCGCCAATTGCCGATGCGTCGAAGCCGCCTTCGGATTTTGGATAATTGGAATGTGGAGAGGCGGGAACGCCGTGTGAGGGCACACAGCCTGCAACGGGTCACTCTCCCGAAGGCCGTTGGAGCGGTACGCCCGGCGAAACCGGGGTTCCAAAATTGGGCAAACCGTCCGGGTTCCATGTGAAACGTTGGATGCGAACGTCCCGCCTGTCCCCTGACCCTTTGCTGACGTGCGCATGATAGACAATCCAATCTTCCTTTCCGTCCGGCGATGGAACAAATGAACAATGTCCGGGACCAAACACAGTCATCGTGCCCGTGAATACCGGTTCCGGCTTTTTGACCCAGGATTTCGGGTCCATCACGTCCCCGCCATTCCACGCCAGTTCGCCAAGGCAGTAATGATCCGTCCAAAAGCCGGACGCCGAATAGATGATAAAGACGCGGTTTCCGTGCCAGAGTGTTTCGGGCCCTTCATTGATGGGCAGGCCATTGCGTTCCCATCGATATTCCGGCCGAGAAATGCAGACTCGAGGTCCGCTGATCGTCCAGGGATTGCTCATGGGTGCGATATAAAGGTTTTGCGCGACGTTTTTCGACCCATGCCAGCCCGACCAGACAAAATAAAGTTTATCGCCGGGCATCTCGAGAACAGTGCCGTCAATGGCCCATCGGTCCGTCGGCGCGGCGATCTTGCCTTTGAGGACGAAGGGTTGCTGCGGGTCCAGCGACGTTCCCTCCAAAACGTACATCCGATGATTGAAGTTATCGCCATCGTCCGCACCCACGTAGATATACCACTTTCCGTCCAGGAAATGCAGTTCCGGCGCCCAAATCTCCTTCGAATGGCTTGTCCCGGGTTCTGGAGCCCAAACGCATTTCGCATCGCCCTTGCCGATGTCCTCAAGATTTGTCGCTACAGTGACCCAAATGCCCTCGCTTGAGCGGCGGGTCCAGCCGGCATGAGGCTCTGAATGGCAGTAATAATACTTTGAGTTCCATTGGATTACCCATGGATCAGCCCCGCGTTTGACAATCGGATTTGTGAACGTCAGGTCATTGGTATCAACCGCAACGGATGCGTGGGCGAAACCAGCCAGAAATGCAAACAAGAGGCCGAGACGAAACATCGAGCCAAAGATGTACACAGATGAAACACAGATGGGAAGCGAGAAGGTTTGCCAGGGACGGCGCGTTGCGCTGTCACGGCTCACGGTGTTAACGATGTGTTAACGATCCGTTAACGATTTGTTAACCTTTAAGTTGCTGACCTTCAACGATGTAACCGATGTTAACGATTTCCAGACTTCATCATCATTCTCTAGCGCCCTTGATTGACTCTCATGTTCTCACGCTCTCACGCCTTGCCGCGGCGTAGCTCCAGCGAAGTCGGGTCTCACGCTCTTGCTTTCCTGTGGCCACTTCATGCCACATTGACACATTAAGTTTTACTGAGATGCTTAATGTGCAACCATGTCGATAGCTAACAACGCCCGTTTTTTTACTTTCTCCGTCCTATGCCTTTTCATCTTAGTCACAGGCACCAATGCAAAGGCCTGGCAGATGAAGCAAGCCCCATTGATGACGCCATGGGCTTATCAGGTGGATACGAATGCGCCGCTGCCGGAATATCCCCGCCCGCAGATGGTGCGCAGCAATTGGTTGAACCTGAACGGCATCTGGCAGTTTGAGCCGACCGTCACGAACTCCGCGGTGCCCGTCGGTCAGACGTTGACCAATCAAATCCTCGTGCCATACCCGATGGAATCGGCGATTTCGGGGGTGATGCAGTATTCAGCGTTTTCGTGGTATCGCCGAACGTTCACCGTTCCGACGGGCTGGAGCGGCAAGAGAATTATTTTGCACCTGGACGCAGTGGATTGGCAGGCCACCGTTTATGTCAACGGGCAACTCGTGGGAGTGCACCAGGGCGGCTATGATCCGTTCAGTTACGACATCACGCCATACCTGAACGGTGGGACCAATGAATTGATTATCGGCGTGTACAGCCCGGAAGACAACGGCGGCCAGCCGCGAGGAAAACAAACACTGTATCCGGGCGGCATCATGTACACGTCCTCGAGCGGCATTTGGCAGCCGGCATGGCTGGAACCGGTGGACGCGTCGGGAATACAAAATTTGCAAATCGTGCCGGACGTGGACAATTCGCAAATAAAATTGACAGTCAATTGCTACGCGACCAGCGGTGTGACCGTGAATGTGCTGGTCACCAGCAATGGCGTTCCCATCACCTCAACGGCGATCAACCCCGACACAACAACCGGCATTCCGGTGCACAATCCGAATTTGTGGTCGCCTGAAAATCCGTTTCTTTATGGACTGCAAATTTGGACCGTTCATAGCGGCGTGACGAATGACGCGGTCACGAGCTACCTCGGAATGCGCAAAATTTCGGTCGTGACGGTCAATGGCGTTCCGCAAATTTATTTGAACAACCAGCCTTATTTCGAGATGGGGCCGCTGGACCAGGGGTTTTGGCCGGACGGCATTTACACGGCGGCCACGGACGCGGCGTTGAAATATGATTTGCAGATGGAAAAGGCGCTGGGCTTCAATATGGTTCGCAAGCACATCAAAGTCGAAAGGCAGCGATGGTACTACTGGGCGGACACCCTCGGGCTGTTGATATGGCAGGACATGCCCACGTGCAATTCCTACACGAGCAACCCGCAACCGGTAAATGCGCTGGATTTCATCAACGAACTCAGCGCGATGGTCACCAACCACTGGAACAACCCGTGCATTATCATGTGGGATATTTTCAATGAGGGACAGGGCCAAACCAGCACCGGCCAAACGAATACGCCGTACCTCGTCAATTTGGTCGAAACGCTCGACCCGAACCACCTGGTGAACCAGGGCAGCGGGGGTAACTACTACGGCGTAGGAAACGTTTATGACGTGCATAGTTATCCGGACCCGGGCGCTCCGGGGAGCACGACGCAAGTGCCGGTGGACGGCGAGTTCGGCGGCATTGCCTGGCACGTCACCGATCATTTGTGGAACCCGGCCCTGGCGGGAACGAGCTATTTGCTGGCAAGTTCGCTGGCTAATTTCGCTTCCCTCTATGATGGCTACATCACCGAGGCCGTAAATTACAAATCGACCAACAATGGGCAGTTGAATGCGGCGGTCTATACGCAAATCACCGACGTGGAAAACGAGTGCAACGGACTCATGAGCTATGACCGCCTGCTCAAGCCGGACATGGACAACATATGCGGCTCGAACCGGAAGGCGATCACAGGAAGCATCTCGGAATCAACGATCATTCCGACATCCCAGACCGTTCCGCAGACCTGGCAATATACAACCAACGCTGTGCCGTCGAACTGGTACGCGACCAATTTTAACGCTTCTTCCTGGAGCAACGGCCTCGCTGGCTTTGGTACCGTTGACCCGAACGTCACGCCAAACACGGCGTGGACCACGCTGGGTTACATTTATCTCAGGCGCACGTTTAATCCAGGCACTCTGACGCAGCAGCAAATAAACGATCTTACGTTTATCACTTATCATGACGAGGATGTTGCGATTTATATCAACGGTGTTTTGGCCGGTTCCGCTTCCGGTTATTCATCCGAGTACGTTCCGGTGACGATGAATGCCGCGGGCCAGGCAGCCATCATTCCCAACGGCACAAATCTGATGGCTGTGTCGTGTTATCAGAGCACCGGCGGCCAGTTCATTGACGTCGGAATTTCTGATTATCAGTTGACCGCGAGTACCAATGTCACGGCGACGATGCCGCAAATCCTGTTGCCGCCGGTCTCGCAATCCGTGTTCCAGGGCGGCACGGCTTCGTTCAGCGCGCAGGGGACCGGCTACAATCTGAATTATCAATGGGATTTCGACGGTTCAGCCATTCCGGGTGCAACGAATAACACGTTTATTTTGACCAATGTCACCGCGAGTCAGGCCGGAAGTTACAGTATCGTGGTCAGCAACCCGGCAGGCAGCGCCACCAATGCCGTGACATTGACCATTATTCAACCGCCGCCGCCAACGTTGCAGCATCGTTACAGTTTCGTCAGCGATGCCACCGATTCTGTGGGCGGAGCCAATGGTACAATCGTGGCGCCAAATGGCGGAGCCGCCGCGACGATTCATAACGGCCTTTCGCTGCCGGGCAATACACAAGGCAAGTTTGGATATTCCGGCTATGTCTCGTTGCCATCGGGCATGTTGACCACCACGACCAATATAACTGTGGAGTGTTGGGTCACTCAAAATCAGGGCAATAATTGGGCAGAGATTTGGGATTTCGGCAGCAGTGGCACTCAAAATTTCGCGCTCATACCGTATCCGGCTAACAACAACAACAACATGGAAGTGGCGTTCACGCCAAACGGCGGCGAGGTGGATATGCAGTCATCCATTTTATTTCCGAATAATTCCCAGCAATACGTTTGCGTGACATACAACTACGGCGATTTGACGGGCAATCTGTATCTGAATGGAAATCTTGTCGCCTCACAATTGCTTCCGAGCGCCAGTTATACTCCCGGGTTGATTGGAGGTTCCGGCGGCACGAGCGAGGACATGCTGGGAAACGATGTATACGGCGACGACCAATTTTCCGGCACCCTCTATGAGTTCCGTATATGGAACGGTGTGGTCTCACCATTATATCTCGCCGTTAGCGCCATTGCCGGGCCGTCTTACGTCGAAACAAATTTAGTGCCTGAATCGCTCACGGTGACCGTCCCCAATTCGAGCATGACCGCCGGGCTTTCACAGCAGTCCGCGGTCACGGGAACATTTCAAAACGCCTCGGGCGTGACGGTGACCAGCTACGTCACCAACTGGTTCAGCAGCAATCCAAATGTCCTTACGGTCAACAATACTGGATTAATCACAGCCATCAACACCGGCAGCGCAACTGTCAGCGCGATAGTCAATGGCACGACCGGAACCAGTGCTGCCATCACCGTGACGGCCAGCGCGCCATCGATCACCCAGGAACCCCAGGCCGCAGAAACACTGCTGGCTGGAGCCACATTGACTGCCAGCGTGGCAAACATCGGAAGTCCGCCGTTTGTTTATCGCTGGTTTTTTAACAATGGCGCGGTGCCCGTCAGCACTTCTTCGAGTCCTACGCTGATCCTTGCCAATCTACAGTTGGCCCAGGCGGGCAGCTATACATGCGTCGTCAGCAACCAATTTGGAACAGCACCAAGTTCGGCAATGAATTTGACCGTCGTGCCTGCGAATCGATACGAGCAATCATTGCTGTCGCTGAGCCCGATGGCTTTTTGGCCGTTAAACGAAACCAGCGGCACGACCGCATACGACATCGTGGGCGGTTACAATGGGACATACGTTGGCGGTTGCACGCTAAGTCAGGCCGGACCCACCAATTCAATCTTCGGCTCGTCCAGCCGTTCTGTGCTCTTTGACGGCTCATCGGGATATGTGGACATTCCTGAAGGACCTTTCAATATTACCGGTCCGATCACCACGGTAGCCTGGGTGAACGTCACCTCCACACCCAATTTTGCGGGACTGGTCGGCCATGGCGATCAGTCGTGGCGCATGACCATCAATCCCAGCGGCGAACCCGGCGCCGATGATGGCAATGTACCCACGGACGCAACGAGCCCCATTGGCATTAATAACGGGAACTGGAACATGATTGCCTACACGTACACAGGAGTGCCGGGTCAGAGTGACAACGGTTCCCTCTACGTGGATGGAGTATTAGTGGCCAACAATAACGTAACAACGGCTCCTTCCGGTGACAGCCTTGATGTGTGGATTGGCGGCTCGCCTGATTATGGAACGGCGCGATTGCTCAATGCCAAAATCGCAAATGTGGCCGTCTATCCGGAGGCGCTGAGCGCCGCCCAACTCCAGGATCTTTACTCTGGAATTTACACAGGAACAGTGTATTTGAGCGTCACTCGATCCGGCTCAAACATCGTGTTGGCCTGGCCCGCCGGAACTTTATTGCAGGCCCCCACTGTACTTGGACCCTGGACCACCAATAGCACAGCGGTTTCACCCTATACGGTTCCCACGACCAACACCGAGCAATTCTTCAAGGTTTTGGTCAGTCCGTAAGGTTCCTTCCTCCGTTCGTCATAAGGTTTCCGCCGAGAATTGCCTCGCCGGTGTGACCGAGCAATTCTGAGCCGCTTTTTGAAAGAAACCACACCGCGAACAGTAACGAGACGATGATCGTAATCGCCCGGCTGTTGCGCTCCAGCCAGCCCAGCGTGGCCGCTACTATTTTCGTGGACTGAGCCGGTGCCAGCGCGCTGGCAATTATCGGCGCCAGCATCAACGCCTGCGCGGCGGCGATGAACAGGAGATATATGAGGATATTGCTGATTCTACCCATCTTGGCCTCGTCTATGGCGGCGATGGCCGACAAAGTGAAGACCCACTGTTTGAACCCCAGAAACATCATGACCACGGCCATGCCGAAAGCGAGCGGCGCTGATATTCGGTTGAGGGCCGCCATCCATTTAGGTGGCGGCGCGTCAGGGTCGGTTTCCTTGCACCACGTCTTAACGGCGGTGATGAGAAGGGCGATGCCGGCCAACAAGAGCAATATTGCGGACATGAGCCCCATTTCCGAATCCCCGCCTGAATCGAGCACTGCGCGAAAGACGTGGTTGAAGAGAGCGAACTGCAGCAACCGTACGGTTATTGCGCCCGCGGCAAATGCCGCTGCCTTGAACACGCCGTGTTCACTGCGCAACAGCAGCAGCGTCACGATGATCCACATCGGCCCTCCGATCGCGGCACCAATGACCAATGGCAGCAGGTTAAGCAGTAGTTCCATCATATCCATTGAGAGCCGAGTGAGACGTGTCCTCCAGGTTGACTCACTCCAATGATCACCACCATTCCACAACCGTTTGCCGGATTCAAGAGGCTCGTATATTTAAACGCAATACGATCCGAGCAAATCATGGTGTTAACCTGGCCGGCAGGAACTCCTTTGGAAGCCTCAACTGTGCTTGGACCCTGGACCACCAATACGGCGGCACTTTCACCCTATACATTTCCGTGACCAGGGCGGAGCAATTTTTCAGGATGTTGCTGAATCCGTAAATTTAAGGAGTCAAGATTTCAATGTCAGGCGCGACGTGCTGAAAGTGTGATGGATTGCGCGTAATAATCCGGACGGCTTTTTTGCGACGGGCAAAAGTCGCATGGAGAGAATCATAAATTCCGCCGCCCATAACGCCGCGCGACCGGGCCTCTCGAATCGCAGTTTCGTAGTCGCCTAAAGTAAGGGCCTCTGTAGCAACGAGATCTCGCAGGCTCAAAGTCAATTCGCTCGCCACATCCACCGGCACTTTGTAAAAGCCGCTAAGTGTCGCAAATAGCTCCGCCAATGCGTGTGCATTTGTGAATGGTCGATCAGAATCTTCCACCGCCGCAAGGCAGACATCGTGTTCACGATGCGACTTTAGAACTGCCCCGACCATAATTCCGGTATCCAGGAAGGTCATCGAGTATAATGCCGCGATTGTTCCACGGCCTCTTCGATTGGTGTGGTGGGAACAGCGCCCGTCCACACCTTAAGTTTGCCACGCTTAACAATGTGGCCGGACGCATTCGCCCCAATCTCCAGAACAATGCGCCCCGGCGTCGCAGAAACTTCGAGCTTTTGCCTTCGAGGAATCCCGGCAGCCCGCCGCAACTCCCGCGAAAGCACTATCCGGTTGGAGGCATCGAGAACAACGGTGGTTTTCATGGCAGCAATATGGCGCGGTCATGGCGTGTTTGCAAGCGTAGAGCCAGAGTTTCGCTAAAAAAGCCGATCCAGCGGGCTGTCTTCTTTTGCCGGTTGCCAATAAGTCGTCGCATTGGCGGGACGCTTAAGCTGAAGCAAATCCTTGCCCATCAGCCGCAATATCCACCCGACAGGCGTCAGTATGAACAGAAAAAACAACATCAACAAAATCCGCCCAAGAATGCGGCTGACAACGAAACCCAACCGCATGGAAAATAAATGATAAGCGCGGAACCAGCGCGGTTGCAGCATGGCGCAGATGGCAATGAGCGCCAGGATTAATAAAATTGTCAGCCACGCCTGATTTCCAAAAAGATGCCGCCAACGCAGAATCGAGCTGATCAACGCCAGTCCCAATACGGTCAGCAGCGCGGTTTTGCGCCATTCTTTTGGTTCGTCTTTAAGCCGGATTTGCATATCAATCAGATTGCGGTGCGACGCGGCGTTGAACGGCTTTAGTCGGCTGGGCCGTGCGTTCGATGACGTAGCTGCCCATTATAAGAAAATCCATTTCAGTATTCATAAAACAGCGGTAGGCGTCATCCGGCGTGCAGACAATCGGCTCGCCACGCACGTTAAAGGATGTGTTGACCAGCACACCACAGCCGGTCGCCTGTTCGAAACGGAGCAGTAAATCATAAAGCAACGGATTGCGCTCGCGAGAGACGGTCTGAATACGCGCTGAGTAGTCGACGTGGGTAATGGCGGGCAAGGTGGAACGGATTTCCTTTAGCCTGGCCAAACCGTTGATTTCCGGCGAGACAGCGCGGCGCAGTTCGTCTTTCACCGGGGCGACGAGCAGCATGTACGGCGATTCGACGTCCAATTCAAAATAATCCGCTACGCGCTCATCCCGGACGATCGGCGCGAAGGGACGAAAAGATTCCCGGAATTTCACCTTCAAGTTCATCATCGATTGCATCTTTGACGAACGAGCGTCCCCTAGAATCGAGCGGCTGCCCAGCGCGCGCGGGCCAAATTCCATCCGACCCTGAAACCAGCCGACGACTTTTTCGGTCTCGAGCAGTTCCACGACAAAGTCCAGCAATGCGTCCGTTTCCATTTTTTTAAAAACCGCATCGTGTGAACGAAGCACAGTTTCAATTTCAGCATCGGAGAATTCAGGTCCGAGCAGCGATGCCCGCATGGAATCGGGAGGAGAAACAGTACGCGGGTTCTTTTTGCCCATGAACCAATCGGCCAACGCTGCTCCCAGCGCGCCGCCCGCGTCGCCCGCGGCGGGCTGGATCCAAATTTGATCAAAGATCCGCTCCTTCCAAATGATCCCGTTCGCCACGCAGTTGAGCGCGACGCCGCCGGCCATGCAAAGATTCTTTTGACCTGTGACATCGCGGGCATGACGCGCCAGCAACAGCATGAGTTCTTCCGTCACCACTTGGATCGAGCGCGCTACGTCCATGTGCCGCTGTTCTACTTTTTCTTCCGGCTTGCGCGGCGACCCGCCAAAAAGACGATGAAACTTTTCGTTGTGCATCGTCGTGCCGCGCAAAAAATTGAAATAATCCATATTCAACCAGAATGAGCCGTCTGGTTTTATGTCCAACAATTCGTGACGGATGGCCTCCGCAAACTTTGGCTCGCCGTAGGGCGCAAGCCCCATGAGTTTGTATTCGCCGGAGTTGATTCGAAAACCGCAGTAATCGGTAAACGCGGAATACACCAGCCCAAGAGAATGCGGGAAGCGCAACTCCCTGAGCATTTTAATTTCATTGCCACGGCCATGCCCGATGGTTGTCGTCGCCCATTCGCCGACGCCGTCGATCGTAAGAATCGCCGCTTCTTCAAACGGTGATGGATAGAACGCGCTGGCTGCGTGTGATTGATGATGTTGCGTAAATAGAATTTCGCAATCGGCACGCAGTTCCGGCAATTCGACGCGGATCAGCTTGCGCAAATCCAGTTTCCCGCCCAGCCAATTGGACATGACTGTGGGAAACGTGCGCCAGCCGCCCGGGGCGACGGCCAGATAGGATTCCATTAGCCGGGTGAACTTTAAAACGGGTTTGTCGTAAAAGACGACCGCGTCCAATTGTGCCGGCGTCAGGTTTGCGTAGCGCAGGCAAAATTGCGCGGCGTGTTGTGGGAAATCCGCGTCATTTTTTTTTCGGGTAAAACGTTCTTCCTGCGCGGCGGAAACAATTTTTCCATTGATCACCAACGCGGCGGCGGCATCATGATAGTACGCCGAAATACCCAGGATGTTGCGCGGCGCGGGCATGAATCATAAAAACGGATAGAGCGCCCAAACGATGCCTGAACTCGCGGTAAAGATTAATACGACACCCAGCAACAGCAGCACGACAATTAATGGAACAAGCCACCACTTTTTCTCCTGCTTCGAGAACTGCAGAAATTCTTTTAGGATCGCCCACATGAGTTGTTTCGAGTCTAGAACTTACATCATTGCCTGCAAGGCAAATGTGACAGGGACGGCACACGCGTAGCGCAGGCGTCCACGCCAGCGGGTTACGGCGGCGTCCTCGCCGCCAATGGCTTTGCCACCGCCAATTTACTGTTGCGACAAGATATAAAATTGCGCGGCAGCCGGATTAAGGAGATTCGTTGAGAGTCGGAGGTTGCCGCTGGCGTCGAAGTTGTTGGTCAACATATGTGTCCACTTGTTCAACGGCAACGCCAGATTTGTGCTTTCCAGCAGCACATACTGCCCAGAATCTGCCCCGTTTGTAGCCGCGAGTGTGAGCGTTTTGCCGGAGAGCTTGATTGACGTCATCCGTGGCACGGGCAATGCGCCGGAATTTGTCCACATCAGGATATTGGTTATGTAGGTGTCCATTTCCAAAGTCGGGTTGTGGTCCTGTTCGTACGCGCCGTCTTTGAAATAAAAATCTCCCGCATTGTTGTCCACTTGCGTCCATACCAATTCCTGATTGATCCAGACTTTGATGGCATGATTGACCAGGTTATGGTCCACGTTTACCTGGAACCATTTATTGCCAAGATTACTGGCAAGTTGCGTTCCACTATAGTCCCGGACCGAGCCGTTATTATTGGTGAACCAGAAAAGCATGAAGGTGGTGGAACCGAAGGCGTCCTCTTCGGCGTCGCCGGAATGGATCTGGAAAACACAATAACTGTTCTCATTGGAGGGGGCCATCTCCGTGGACTGATACTGAATCTCGCCAACGGGCGCCGAGCCGCCGTTGGTGTAGTCGGGCTCGAAACGCTGTTCAGTCCGAGGAAGGGTGGTGCTGCCAACCGAAAACGAGCCGTCATTACTGAAAACCTGGCAATGATAAATATTGTTGGTAAACCAGTAACGCTGGTTCTCGGTGACATTCGTGGGCCATTGAATATTGAACTTCACCGGATACGGCGCCCAACCGGCGCCGCCGCCGAGCGGCTGGGGCTGAGCGCAGGCTGTGGCGGCTAAAAAAACCGTGAGGATAATCGAGAGCAAGTTCAAGCTCCCAGGCCGTCGGTGGAAAATCTCAGACTGTCGGCGAAGCCGCAAATCGAAAGCCCTGAAAAGGGCGGCCGATAATAGCCCAGGGCGAGCGCGACTCCGGGAGCGCGCCGCCCCGGGTAAAACGTCCAAAAAACAAGCCGCTAATTGCGAAGCCGCGCGATAGCGCGAATCTGATCTGCGGCCCTTCCCGGGTCCGAGGTTCATGGAGGATTCAAAGTTGGCGTGTTGCGTATTGCGTCAAGTATTGAAGGGACAGGGCACGTCGGCCTGCATCACATGCCGGGATAAGAATGAATTGCATTTGTCCCGAATCCCCAGGGCTCGAGTTGGGCATGGCCATCGGCGAAACCGCAGTCGGCAAAGCCGCTGTGGCGGCAGGTCAAATAGTTATCCACCGCCCCGGATGTGTTCAACGGTTCCCAGCGACCAGAGACCATGGCCCAGGGTGAAGACGATTGCAAGTCAGCTTGAGGGGCATCAATGGCCGTTAACGCAGCGACGGGCTCGGGAACAAGAATTTTACCGGCCGGGTTCCTGATTGACGAAGCTTTGTAATAGAATGCCTGTCCGGTGGTGTAAATGATGGTACCCATGCCAGGGTCCGGACCAGTAGTCGTATTTGTAAGGCTGTAGGTGGTCAA
The DNA here is from genome assembly GCA_963845665.1 of uncultured Verrucomicrobiae bacterium. Lineage (GTDB taxonomy): Bacteria > Verrucomicrobiota > Verrucomicrobiia > Limisphaerales > UBA11358 > UBA11358. The sequence continues at coordinate 1,499,735 of CAWJTA010000002.1, read as the reverse complement.
CTCGTAGCTAAAAGGGTAAGCCGGGTTCTGCGCCTTCCGGTAGCTATTATCCGTGTCCATTGGGCAATGGAACAGGTTTGTGGTCCCCACGGTCCCGCCAATGCATTGCAAAATGGGACTGCGGCTCGGTAACAACTGATATCCGTTCATTATCGGCGCCGGCGTGGCCAGGCGCCAGTAGACCCAGTCTTCCTTATGGTAGCTGTAAGTACTGTCTGAGGCGCAGCCCGGTTCGACATCATTATTATCGTTGATGTAAATCATGAAGCCCGTGCCAAGTTCTTTGACGTTGTTCAAACAAAATATCTGCTGCGCTCGTTTTTGGGCCGAAGTCAACACGGGCAGCAGAATGGCAGCGAGAATAGCGATGATCGCGATGACCACCAGCAATTCGATCAGCGTAAAGCCGGTGAATTGATACCGCTTTCCGTGAACGGTGGTAGGGACGGCGCGCTGCGCCGTCAGCGCCGCGTTTAGCGGCGCAACGAATTTGGTCGGATCTACCCCCGTGCATGCTCCGCTCGCAATGCGGGCGGGAACATCGGCGGCAGCGCCACTTGCCTGGCGCGCCGTCCCTACCGTTTGATAATTTTGATTACGGCACATTGGTGAGTGTAAAGAACATGTGGGGCGTGGCCGGGTTCAGAATGTTCGCGGACACGTTGAACGCGCCGTGAGCGTCGTAGGAATTTGTCCACGCCGGTGTCCAATGCACTGGCGGCGCAACGCTTGTGGTCTCGAGCAATATGAATTGGCCGTTGGCAACGCCGTTGGTGCCCGCAATGTTCAAGGTGGTTCCGCTTACGCTGATGCTGGTAAAGCGCGGCGACGAAGACACTGGCACAACCGTCAATTGCAGGCCCACAATGCCGGGATTATCCACGAGAGTGCCATTGTATCCGGCCGGCAACGAGAGGCTCAGGCTGCTGTACGGGTCCGTGCCGGTATAACTGATGAGCGGATACGTCACGCCCGTGGAGACGCCCGAGAGCGACCCGATCTTAAGAGCTGTTGTGCCGCTGGTCGTAATGGCCGTCGTAACGATGTTGGTAGCATTGGCGGCGCCACTAACCTCCAGTTGGAGTGTTCCACCAGTGAGGTCAAGCGCCGTCAGGGGTTCACCCGTGCTACCGGCGGTGTTAGTGATCACGAGCGTGCCATCCACAAGGTTGATGGTGCTTTGACCGGCCGCATGCGGATCACAAACGACGGTGCCGAGTTGCGCGATTCCATTGGTGACATCGAGCGTGCCAGTCGTGGGCGACGATTCGCCGCCAGTTGTCAAGGCCAGGTTGAGTGTGCCGACTTGCAGCAAGCCCGTGCCGCTAACGTTAATCGTGCCGACACCGTTATCGCTGGTAGCGAAGGCCTGATAGCCGTTATAGATTGTGGCCACGGCGAAGGTCCCGGCATCGAATGTCAGCGTTCCAGTGGCCGGATTAGGGCCGGAAGCGTTGGGTGAACGGCCAATATACATCGTATTGACCAGCGCGTTGACCGTACCACCGGTGAAGTCGGCAATGCCTGTGGGCTTGGCTGAGCCACCGGTTTGGGCCAGTGCGTCACCAATCGCCCAAACGGCCACCGGGCTGACACCGTCTGCCGCGCGAATGGTCGCCGATGGATTGGGCCAGACGTTGTTGGTATTGAATTGCATTTCAGCGGGTTCCTTGGCAATGGAAACGCCGATGTAGTTGGCATTGATTGTGTTTTGCTGGCCCAAATATAGGAAACATTCACCGGCTCCATTTTTGCCGGTTTCTCCAACCATAAACGACAGGGCTTCGTTCTGGCTGCTTTCCACATTCGTGCCACCAAATGCGTTGATGACGTTGGTTCGCGCGAGATAGGCCGTGCCGATAGTGCCAACTGCAGTCGAATTTACCGCGCCAACGGCAAATGAGTTTACCGAGGCGTTGAAGGAACCCAACGCGGACATGTCCAAAGTGGCCTGCTCTGTGCCTGCGCCTCCGGTGACCAAACCCACAAAAAAGGTGTCATTGGTATTGTTGACGTTGAGCGTACTGTTTGGGCCGGAAATGGTGGCATTTTCCGTTGCCGAACTGCCAAAGTCCGTGGAACTGCTTCCAACTGCGAAAATTATCCCGTTTGTGCTGCTATTGGTGATGGTCAATGCTTTGCCGCTGGCAATCAACGTGTTTTGGTACAGCCCTCCAACGTTCGTGTAAGCGAGCGAAGAAATCGTGGAATTGGCATCAACGATATTATTAATGTTCTGGAAGTCCAGAGCGCCACTCCCTGCGCCGGGAGTCGAAAGGGCCGAGGAACCCTGGACGGCGGTATCGTTGAAAATGACGTTATCCGCCGCAGTCGGCGCGCCGGGAGTCTGCCAGTTTGCGTTATCGGACCAATTCGTGTGCAAGTTGGGAACGTCTGCACCGCTCCAGCTCACATACGGCCGGACACCCACCGGACCGCCGGTGAGCGTAAGCACCACTTGATCGCCACTGACACTGACACTGCCGGCATAGGACGGACTCGCCGTGGGAACAGTGCCGAGGCTGATGTCGGAGCCGTTGATCGTACTGGCTGATTGGATAATTGTAATCGTGATCGGATAGCTCGCTATTGCCGGCAAAGAGGTGATATTAATGGTGTTGCCGGACCCGCCGAGGGTCAAACCGGTAACGCTGATGGGCGTGGTCTGGTAGGCCACGCTCGTATTGATAGAAGCGTTGGCGAGGGACAGATTGTTAAGGGAAACGCCACCAGGCTCGGCTGAAACGTCGAGAGTCGCGCTGTTTACAGTGACCGCCGGGCTATCTAAGATGGATCCCGAATTGGTCAATGCCAGGGTTCCCTTGCTTACGAGCGTATTGCCCGTGTAAGTATTGGCCGCGCCTAAAGCCAGGGTGCCGCTTCCTTCCTGGGTCAAGCCGCCGGTCCCGGAAATGGCTACGGCCAGGAGCGTATAAACTGTTTGATCGTATGCAAGCGTCCCGTTGTCAGTCAGAGGCCCGCCAGGCAATGTGCCGTTGGCGTCGTTGTTTCCAATTTGGGCCGTCGCACCGGAATCGATATTCAGACCGCCGGAAATGCCGCTACTGGCCTGGTCCAGGACCAACGTGCCGCCCACCAGAGAAATGCCGCCGTTAAAGCTGTCTCCACTTTCAGAGAGAGTCAGAGAGGCCGTCCCCGACTTGGTTAACCCACCGCTTCCTCCAACCCCGCTGCCGGTGAACGTATAGTTCAAGACGCTGTTGGCAACGGTCAAACCAAAGGGAGTATGCGGCGCTGTCAGATTGACCGTGGCGGTTTGGGCAAGGTCATCGAAGAAAACCGCAGAGTTTTCACTGTAGGCGACAGCCACGCCGTTGTTTGTCCAATTCTTGGTTGTCGTATCCCAATTGCCATTCACCCCGCCGCCCCATTGAAGTTGGGGAACTGCCGGACCGTTGGTAACGACGAGCCACACGGTGCTGTTATTGTCATTGGAAACGTAGCCCATATATGTGCCAGGCATTGTTCCCAATGAAAACTGAACGCCGCTGCCGTTGCCGCCTTGGTAAGTAATCAAAGGATACTGAGTTGGAAAAGTCGGCACGATAGGAAGCGATGAGATGTTAATTACTGTTGCGCTGCCGTCACTTGCCAGGTCCTGGACCTGTGCGCTGGTCACGTTATCGACCACGCCCAGTTGTAACGTCGCAGAAGATTGCAAAACCAAATAGTTCACCGGATAGGTCGACGATCCCATCGTGTTGGTGACGCCCAGCAAGCCGCCGGTCATCTGAACGTAGGCGCCGTAGCCGTTGCCGCTGTTTCCCATACCGCCCGTCAGGATTTTATTTGCCAGCACCGTGCCGCCGTTAATGAAGAGCTCGCACTGCGCCTCGACTGTATGCGTGGTGTAGGTGAGCCCACTGTTTGTCGTCGCCAGCACAAGATTGCCACTGACGCTCAGGACGCCAGTGCCGTTAACATTGATCGTGCTTTCGCCCGTGGTACTCTCCGCCGCGGAGGTAATCCAGCCATTGGTCATGTTGTTAACGCTAATTTGGCCTGCGCCAAAAGTGAGCGTGCCCTCATCGGTTGGACTGCCTCCATTCTCCGCCGAGGAGCTCCTGCCAATCCACATGTTGTTCACGTTGGCATAGACAGTACCGCCGGTGAAATCGGCTGTTGCCGAAGTTGTCGTGGTGCCGCCAGTGGCCTGGCCATCCGCGATCGCCCAGGTGGAAACGAGGCTTCCGACGCCATTGGTCCCGTAAAAATAGGCAACCGGGTTGTTAAAGGCGCTATTAAATTCCATTTCGGTGCCGTTCTGCTTTTGGAGACCCATGCCGATATCATTGACATAAAACAGGTTCGTTTGCCCCAGATACAGGTAGGAAGGAGGACCGTTGTTGCTCGAATTGAATCCAATTTCCAAATTTGGCGACGACGAAGACGAAGCGCCGGTAAAATAAACGTTATTAGTCGCTGCCAAATAAAGAGTACCGCTCAGGCGAACAGGACCTTCGCCGACATAGATGTGGTTCATATTTGTGCCGATGAAATTAGCAAGGCCCGACATGTTCAAAGTGGGGCCAGTGCGTGCGACAGAGTCGAAAGCATATCCCACATTTATGGTGTCATTGCTGGTGACCAACGTGGAACCGGAAATCGTCGCGATAGTCACTGGCGGGTTCGTCAATTGCCCGGTGGCGTTCGTCATCAGTAGACCGCCTGTTCCGATGGTGAGCGTATCTCCGGGTAAAATGAACGTGTTTTGGAACGTGCCGATGTTTGTGTATAGCAGCGAGAGGGGAAATTCCGGGGTATTCACGACGTTATTAATCGTCGTGCTGCTGCCGACGCCGGTTGCGTCGTTGAACACGCAGTTATTTCCACTCGGGAGGGTGCCGCTCGCCCAATTGGCTGAGTCGGACCAATTGGTATCGGCGGAGGTTCCGACAACCGCCGTCCAGACTGACTGGGCGGCTAAGGCCGTGCCGGTTGCGGATAGCAGGACGGTCAGGACAAGGAAGAGTTGAAGTTGGAATTTGAGTGTTTTTAGGGTGGTTTTCATGATCTTTTCACGCAGGCGCGGAGGATAATTTATGACCATAACGTTACGGGGCTATCTTGAGCTAAGTTGACAGATGCGGATGCTGTTTCCAATAGAACGTTTGTTCTAGCGGGCGGGAAGGATGCGGCTTATCCACATCGCCTTCCCCAAAATGGCCGGGAAAGCGCAGGGAGATTGAGGATAAGGATGACAAAGAGAATGCCATGATGCGAGCCAAAAGTTGGACACAGTGTCCTGCAATAGGTCACAATCGGCCCATTTTTCGGCTCCCGGCGAGATGGAAAAACCTTTTATATGGATGGCATCGGCTATGCTTATAGCGACGGCAGTCAGCGTATGAGCGCGCAAAATCCGTTTCAGATACCATCCTGCTTTAAGCTGGATATTGAGCAACGCCGCCGGGAACGATTTAAGAAAACGGTCGTTACTGCGGTGATTGTCAGTATCGCGGTTGTTATCGGCCTGCTCATTGAAGGATGCGTGAGTGAAAAATCCCAGGCCACTGAGGAACAGAACCAGGCCACCGCTTCAATTCAAACGCCCGCGCAACCTGTCGCGGACACAACCTCGCAACCCGCTCAACAGCCAATTTCCCAGGTTTCTCTCCCCGTGCAACCATGTCCTGTTGCCACGGTTCCAAAACAAACTGCCGCGCCGGCTGACCTTCCCCACATCTCCGGCGCGGCGGTTTATCTGGTCAAATCCGGCGATACGTTATCGCGCATCGCCAAAACGCATCACACAACCATCAAAGCCATCGAGTCAGCGAATAATCTCAGCACTGACCGGCTTTCCGTGGGCCAGAAGTTGACGGTCCCGTCGGCGTAATTTTATAGGGGTTGGCACTCCTGCGCACCGCTTCGCCATGAAGGATTCATAGTGAAACTGGTAACTGGATGGTGAATGGCGCAAAGATTGCAGCTCCGCGCGGTTAATTGTCCATCCCTCACACCCCTCACGATTAAATTGTTTCGTAAGTTATTTGAGGAACTGCCAAAGCAGACTCAGGAATACGCGTTCCTCTACCAATCCATCAATCCAGTTATCTTCTGCGTTTTGACATCCCAAAGTGATATCCGCCGTGAACTCGCACGGCACGGGCCCGGCCTGGAAACCCCGCTGTCTGACCCGGCTTCTTTTCATCGAAGAGCGCCGTGTAGCGATAGTCGAAATTCTCCAGCTTGACGCGCGGAATTTTTTGGCTGATGAATCGTTCGATGGCGAACACATGGCTGGCGTCTTCGGCGATCATGATGGTGAAGGCATCGCCGGTGGCTTCTGCCCGGCCGGTGCGGCCGATGCGATGGATATAGTCTTCCGGATGCTGCGGAACGTCGTAATTGATCACATGGCTCACGTCGGCAATGTCCAGGCCGCGCGCGGCGATGTCTGTGGCTACGAGCACTTCAAACCGGCCGTCGCGGAACCCGCGCAAGGCCTGCTCCCGCTCACGCTGGGTACGATTGGAGTGCAGAACACAAACTGCGTGGTTGTCGCGCTTGAGCAATTGCGCGACGCGGTCCGCCCCATGTTTTGTCCGGCAAAATACAATGACCGAATCGTAATGGACCGAATCCAGCAATTTCAAAAGCAAATCCGTTTTTTGAGTGTCGGCGACGGGATAGATGACGTGTTTGACGGTTTCAGCGGGAGAGCGACGCGCGCCGATTTCGATGGTTTCAGGATTGCGCATGGCCCAGTTAATAAGCGTTTCAATCTGAGGCGGAATCGTTGCCGAAAAGAGAGCGGTATGGCGGTTGCGCGGACATCGATCGACGATTTTACGGACGTCAGGCAGAAACCCCATGTCCAGCATTCGGTCCGCTTCATCCAGGACGAGATACTCGACTTTGTCCAATTTCACAGTGCCGTGTTCGAGATGGTCCAGAAGCCGCCCCGGCGTGGCCACGACAATGTCCGTGCCGGCGCGCAACGCATCGTTTTGGCGTCCGTAACCGACGCCGCCGAACACGACGGTAATTTTCAGATTCAAGAAACGGGCGTAATCACGGAACGAGGTTTCCACCTGGGCCGCCAGTTCGCGGGTAGGTTCCAGGATGAGCGCGCGGGGGCCTTGTCCTTTGGCATGCGCTGCGAGTTTTGACAGAATGGGCAATGCGAACGCGGCGGTTTTCCCGGTGCCGGTCTGCGCGCTGCCAATAACGTCGCGTGCGGCCAGCACGAGCGGGATCGCGCGAAGTTGGATCGGGGTGGGCTCGATATAACCCATCGCTTTGACGCCGTCCACGACTGGCTCCGCCAAACCTAATTTGCTAAATGGCATGTGTTAATTTAACACGATGGCGAATTAAGGAAAGCAAGGAATTCCGCCCTTGCTTACGATGGCGTTGGAACTTCTTCCACTTTGGAATCGGAGGACTCCGCGGTCTTTTCCCCGGTTTCGTTTTGGGCTGATTCGTTCGTTGGCGCTTCCGCAGGCCTCTCTTCCGATGGTTTTACTTCCGCGGCAGCGGGTTCCGAAGCTGAAATCGCTTCGCTGGAAGCGTTTTCGATCGGAGTGGCTTCGACGGCGGACCCAGTTTGTTGAGACGTGACCGGTTCTGCCAGGGCGGCGCCGCCCGGTTTTGTCTCCGGTTTGGGCGGTCTGGGCGCGGGCCTTTTGGCGGTTTCCAGCCGGCCGTCTGAAAATTCCAAAACGTGGCCCTGATGAATGAGCCAGTGCAAATCGGCGATCAACGCTGTCTGTTCGGGCGTCGGTTCGGGTGATGGGGCTGGCGCGGCTTCCGGTTGCCCCTCCGCGACCGCGACAGGCGCCGGAACGCTTTACAGCGGGTGAGAGAGTCTCCATCAACTTGCGCCGGGAACAGCCCGCGTGGGAGTTGATGAAATCGACGATACGTCTGATATTTTCGGAAACAGGAGTCGTTTCCAGGTCTAGAAATTGCGGGCGCGCCACGCTGACATGGACGACCGTTTTGTTGACCTTAAAAAACTGGAGGCCGAATGAGGCAAATTGCTTGCTCAAAGAGGTGGCCAGTTGCAGGGGGAAATGTTTCTGTTTCTCCCATTCGACGCGAACCAGCCGCTGCAACTCGTGGCTGCGCAAATTGCGGCTTTTCACCCCATCAAGGAGGACTGTTTCCAGCCGGCTTGATGATGGCTTCCTTGTGGGTGGAACGAAAATGTTTTTCAACCTCCTCCAGCGACGCCAGCTTGAGCGGTTCAGGGACGTTCAGGCAGATATACTCGGTTTTGAAACTGTGTTCCTCAATCCACTTTTTGACGACGGCTTCGTCTTTCACGATTTTCACGCGGGACTTGAACACTTCGAACGGCATTTTGGAAAAGCGTTCGGCATGCAGCTTGCGCAACTGGTTTTGGTAATCGTGATAATTTGGCGGCCCAAGAATGACTCCGCTCATGCCGCACTGGGCGACGAATGTGTAAGTCCCTTTGGGCGGGTCGGTGGGCGTGCGTTCAGCCTGGTAAAACGTCCCGAAATGATTTTTGAGGACATGGGCCACGGCCTCGTCTTCCGAAAGCCAGGGAGTATCATCCAGGCGCACACAGGAAAAGCGGCTGCATGACGGCGCCATCCGGCTTTTTCTTCACGCCGAGGCGCACGGCGTAACGTTCGGGTTTTTGCAGAACGAGATTGGCGATTTGAAAAAGCGGATACGCGCGGCCCGTCACCTTGATTTGCCGGGCAAGGTGTTCAACGCCTTTTTCATCGGCTAAAAACGTGACCGAAATTTCGGGCAACGGCGCGGGCGGTTCCGGAGGCGCCTGTTCCCGGCGTCCGGGACGGCGAAATTCCTTTTTGGGGCCGCGCTTTTGGCCGGGGCGGCGGCTGGCATCCCCGCGGGCTTCAAATGGCCTGCCTCGGCGCCTGTCACGCGAGGGTTTTTCCCGTTCTTCACCCGGAAAAATGCTCGAAACGGTTCTTTTCTGGCTTTTCCTGAGCCCAGGCCGGGAGAAAGAGCTTTTCCAAATCCAAATCTGCTTCTGAAAAACCGCTCATGTAATGTTGAAAAAAAGTCCCGCCTTTGTAAGAGGCTTAGTTGGTTGCGTTCTAAGTCTTGAGCGGTTTTAACATTTAGCCGCCGTTGTCGCCGATGGCCTCGACGGGGCATCCTTCCTTGGCCTCTTTGCAACGGGCCTCTTCTTCCGGCGATGCGGGTTGCTTGTATACAAACGAATATCCCCCGTCGTCATTGCGTTTGAAATTGTCCGGAGCGGTCTCGCGACACAAATCGCAGTCAATACACTGGTTGTCCACGTAGTATTTGCCCTGGACATTTTCCGGATATCTATTTGCAACGTCGGCCATAATTTCTTTCGGGGAATATGGAGTGAATCTAAGAGGCTGGCAAGTCACAATTGAAGTTTTCAATTTGGCAGCCCCTTATTCATAGGCCGCTAGCGATGCCTGTTGCGTTTGACTTTTTCAGGAGCCAGGAGGGCCGTTTCGATGGACGACTGCAACTTTCTGGCCTTTATTTCCGCCTCACGCAGCTTTCTTTTGCTGGTCTGGATCCGCTTTTTCAGGCCTTCCAAATCTTTTTCGAGTTTCGTGCTTTCTGTTCCCATATCCCGTGCTATCTGCTAGCCTAATCGAATTCATCCGTCAACTTATTTAATTTGGGAAGACTTTTGCTTAAAGTTTGACAATTAAAAACCCGTTTCTGTTTGACGCCGAGTCGGAAAAACGCGAGAAATAAACAAGCAGTGAAATCCGAGAACCTCCTTTTGGGCATTTGCCTGGTTGCGCTGATCGTCAGCGGAGCTTTTCTGGTTTCGGCAAATCGGCAGAAAAGCGAGGCTCTCGCCCAGTGGCGCCAGACACAACAGCAGGTGGCGGATTTGCAATCGCAACTGGCGCAAGCCACCAATTCCATGGACACTGACTCTGAAATGGCCCGCCTGCGCGCGGACAATCAGGACATCCCCCGGCTGCGAAAGCAGATCCAGCAATTACAGGCCCAGGACACCAAATTATCGCAGCAACTCGCCGTCACGCGCCAGGCCGGGCAGGCGATACAGCAACAGTTACAGGACCTGGAGGATCAAAGTGACCAGGCAGCCGCGGACCAGCAGGCCCAGGCCCAAATGGTGGAACGCATTGCCGCGCAACAGCGCAATCAGTGCATCGCCAATCTTCGGCTCATCTACGCCGCCAAACAAGCGTGGGCGCTGGAAAAAAACAAAACCGACACTGATACGCCGACCGAACAGGATTTGCTGCCCTATATCAAGGGAGGCGCCTTTCCGGTTTGTCCTTCCGGTGGAATATATACAATCGGCGCGGTTGGACAGTTGCCAACCTGCTCGATTCCCGGCCACGTTTTACCGCCGCAATAGTGGCCGGCCGTCGATTTTGAATTGTTCAGTGGGCGATCCACAGCCTGCGGGAGATACGTTTTGCGTAAGTATAACAGGACAACGCCCGATGGTTCTGGAGGACATAGCAATTCGTAACGGGAGCAGAAATGCGAGATCAGACGAGCAAACAGGGGTTGGCTACAGCAATCTTCGTGCCTGTTGTCGGCAGCCGCAAATTGCTTCATTTTTCATTTGGCTTTCCCGATTTCTTGAATAAGTTATGCGCTCCATGATTGAGACTGACATCGAACTTTTAAAGGGCATCGCAAACCAACTGCGCATTCATTCCATCAATGCCACGACCGCGGCAGGCAGTGGACATCCCACTTCGTGCTGTTCGGCGGCAGACGTCGTGGCCGCGCTTGTTTTTCGGGCACATGAAGTATGACCCGAAGAATCCGCGCTATTACAATAACGATCGCTTTATTCTCTCCAAAGGCCATGCCGCTCCGCTGCTTTATGCGGCATGGGCTGAAAACGGTTTCGTGCCGGTCGATGAATTGCTCAAGCTCCGGCAATTCAACTGCGAGCTCGAAGGGCATCCTACGCCGCGGTCTGCAATTTGTGGATGTGGCGACCGGTTCGCTCGGACAGGGTTTGGGCGCGGGCGTGGGCATGGCGCTGGCGGGCGCGTCTCGACCAATTGGATTACAATACGTATGTACTGATGGGCGATGGCGAAATCGCCGAAGGATCGGTTTGGGAGGCCGCGTCGCTGGCCGGGTATTATCAAGCTGAACAATTTGATCGCGATTGTGGATGCCAACCGACTGGGCCAAAGCCAGGAAACGGCTTTTGGCCATCACATTGGAGTCTATCGCGATCGCTTTGAATCCTTTGGCTGGCGCGTTGAAGACATTGACGGCCATGATATCGAAGAAATTCTGGAAGTGTTGAGCGGCGTCGGTCTGAACGATCAACCGCTCGCCATCATCGCCAAAACGTACAAAGGCGCGGGTATTTCATTTTTGCAGGATAAAGAAGGCTGGCACGGCAAGCCCTTGAACAAGGAAGAAGCGGCCAAAGCCAATGCGGAAATTCAGCCCAACTGCCAAATCCGGCATCGGCGTTGCAATCGCCAAACCCACTTCGCTACCCGAACCCAAAAATGCCGCGCCGGCTAGCTTTCCGCCAATTAATTATAAAATCGGCGATTCCGTCGCCACGCGCGAAGCCTACGGCAACGCCCTGTTGCGCGTGGGCGAAGTGGACACACGCATTGTGGCGCTGGACGGCGACACAAAAAATTCCACGTATGCGGAAAAATTCTTCAAAAAATCTCCGGACCGCAGTTTCGAATGCTTCATTGCCGAACAAAACATGGTCGGCGTTTCGACCGGCTTTTCCGCGCGCGGCAAGGTGCCATTTGCCTCGACGTTTGCCTGCTTTTTCACGCGCGCGTTCGATCACATCCGCGTGGCGGGCATTTCGGAGTCCAATGTAAAGCTGGCTGGTTCGCATGTGGGCGTGAGCATTGGAGAAGACGGTCCGTCGCAGATGGGCCTGGAAGATTTGGCCATGATGCGGGCCGTTGTCGGCAGCACCGTGCTTTATCCCGCAGACGCCGTCAGCGCCGAAAAGCTCGTAGAACAAATGGTTCTGACCAAAGGCATTTGTTATTTGCGAACGTCGCGGCCGAAGACTCCGGTTATTTACAACAATGATGAAGCGTTTCCGGTTGGCGGCGCGAAAATGCTGCGGCGAAGGCAACAAGGTAACTGTCGTTGCCGCGGGCGTGACGCTGTGCGAAGCGTTAAAGCCGCCGATGCTCTGAAAAATGAAGGCATCAACATTACCGTCATTGATGCCTATAGCATCAAGCCTCTCGGGAAGAAAGAAATTCTCGCCGCCGCGCAAAAAACCAATAATACAGTCATCACCGTTGAAGATCATTATCACCGAAGGCGGATTGGGTGACGCGGTGGCCGGGGAATTGAGCGTGGAAGGGTATCAAAGTGCACAAGCTGGCCGTGAACGGCATGCCTCGCTCGGGCAAGCCGGACGGAATTATTGGCGCATTTTGGGATTGATGCCGACGCGATCGTGAAGAAGGTAAAGGCGCTGTAATTGCGCGCTGCGCAAGTGGCGCAGCTGCTCCTGATAGATCCGCCTGATCCGGACAGTGCGCCCGGACTGTGAATAAGTTTTAGTGTTCAACTGAGGGCCTCTCAGCCATAAAAGGTGAATGGCTGTTCCCACTTTATTACCCACGGCCGTCCAGAACGAAACGTTCGGCGGCGTCACGTATCACATCGAAGGCGAACTCGTTCCGGCGCTTGCACCTGGAATTGAGCAATACCGGCATCTATTTCGAACATCATATCCTGCTGTGGAAAGACCCGGCGGTGCAAATCGGCATCCATCCGCTCAAAGGCGGATTTAAGCGAATGTTGGCCGGGATGCCGTTTCTGCTCACCGGCGCGCGAGGTCCGGGACGCATCGCGTTCAGCCGGGACGGCGCGGGACATGTCTTTGGCCTGCACCTTAGGCCTGGCATGGCTGTCGACGTGCGTGAACATCAATGGCTGGCGGCTACCGAAACGGTAGAGTACACCTTCTCTCGCGTCCGCGGCGCCGCGAACATCCTGCTTGGTGGCACCGGATTTTTTATTGATAACTTTTCGTGCCCTTCGCAGGAAGGTATTTTGTGGCTGCACGGCTTTGGCAACGTGTTCGAAGTGACATTGGGACCGGGTGAGGAAATTGACATCGAACCGGGGGGCTGGATTTACAAAGACCGAACCGTGCAGATGCAAACGATGTTTCAGAAGCTTTCGACGGGATTGTTCGCCAGCGCGGCAAACCTTTTCTGGAACCGCTTTACCGGCCCCGGAAAAATTGCCCTGCAATCCATGTATGTGCACATGGAGGGTGGCGAATAACGCGCGACCCATCGGCGAACACGATGGCTTTAGCGGTACTTCCAGTTGAATAATTTGCCGTCCGCCAGCCATTCAATTGCTGTTTGAATGCGACGGGCGCGGGTTTCCACCCGCTTGGCCCCCGTGATCCATTCAATATACTCGCGCCGTTGGCCTGGAGTTAAATTTCCGAATGTCACAAGCGATTTCTTATTTCGCGCAAGTGCCGTGATAAAATCCCTGGGCACTGAAATTTTCCCGGGGTTGGATTTCCGCCGTCCTGTAGTTTTGGTTCCGGCGTCATTAAGTTCCACGGCCTGGCGGACATAACCCAACAAGGTCTTATCGTTTGGCAGCTCGGCGAGAGTAGTCAAACGGCGATATTTTGCCCGTTCGTTGCCTAAAATTAGTTTGCCCTTCCAAAAAATAAGGGCGCAATGTTTTTTGAAAGCCGGGGTTGCTGCCAGGATCCCTTTATATGTGTAAAAGGGCGAACTCCATTTGATGGTTTCCTCGACATTCGGACACGCCGCATGGATGAGCTTTCTGATCCGAATTAAAATGGGTTTTGCAAAGTCCGCCGCCCGGGCGATGTAATCGTCTACACGAGGATCTTTCTTTGGCATGGCAGAAAGATGCGAGATTTTCTTAGTCTTTTCAATTCGCATTGCAGCTGTTCAATTTCCACGCTTTGCCTTACATTAACATTATGCTCAACAATGGCAGCCACATGGGCAACGAACTGACATTCCCGACAAATTTTTTTTGGGGGACGGCGACTTCACCGACCCAGGTGGAAGGCCACATCGTCAATGAGTGGACGGATTATGTGGCATCCGATGGCGGGCATTGCCGCGTGGCGTGTAATCACTATCACCTTTACGAGAAGGACGTGGGGTTGATGGCGGGGCTGGGGGTAAACGCATACCGGATGGGCATTGAATGGTCGCGGCTGCAATCCGGACCCTTTGCGGAACTGAACCAGAAGGAGCTGGACCGCTACATTCACCTGTTGGAATGCCTCAAAGCAGCTGGCATCACGCCGATGGTCGTGCTGCACCATTTTTCAAATCCGCCGTGGGTCACGGCATCGGGGGGCTGGCTCAACCCGGCCACCATTGCGGCTTTTGTCGATTACACGGCAAAGATTGTGGCCGCCTTGAAAGATCGGGTTTATCTTTGGAACACGTTCAATGAGCCGGACACCTACGCGTCACTGACCTATTTGCTGGGGGGATTTCCCCCGTTCCATAAATGGCGGTTTGGAGCGTACCGCCGTGTGATCAAGCACATGGCGGAGGCGCACGTTCGCGCCAGCGAAGCAATACGGCGCCAGTTCAATGGAAGCGGAAGGCCGGAGATCGGTGTGGCGAAAAATTGGACCTATTTTGGCGCCTTCCGGTCCTTCGCCTTATGGGACCATGTTGTGGCGGAACTGACCCATCACACGTTCAACCGCTTTGTGCTCAATGAATTTACCGGAGGAAACCGGCGGAATGCCTCAACGTTCCTCGGGCTCAATTATTATGGCCGGGCGCGGCTTAAAGATTTTCGGGCATTGGTGCCAACCAACGGCGTGCCCGTTGAGCATTTGAAAAAACTCGGCGTGGTCTGCGACGACATGTTCGAGCGGCATCCCGCTGGTTTTGGAAAACTTCTCAGAAAACTCCACCGCCAATGCGGCCTGCCGATCTATATCACTGAGCATGGGTCCGCCTCGTCAAATGAAGACTTTCGCATCGAGGATTTGACGGGACATTTGCGCGAATTGCGCGACGCGATGAACGATGGCGTGGACGTGCGCGGTTTTTTTTATTGGTCGTTGCTCGACAATTTTGAATGGCAGTTTGGTTACACCAAAAAATTCGGCCTGTTCTCTGTAGACTTCAATGACGAACAATTAACGCGCCGGTCGACGCGCGTTGGGAAGTTTTATCGGCAAATCTGCACGGCAGCCGGAGCCAGAGCCGATTCATCACAACAAAATTCGCGCGAAACAAAAGTTTCATAATTCATGAAATGAACGCTGTCGCGCAATTGGATTTTGTCATTCCTCACACCCAACGCCTTGCCCGAAATTTTAAGCAATGGACAGGTCGAGACCTGTTGCCGGGAAACTTTTCACCCCGGGACCTCGCGGCCAAAATTTTTGACGCGCCGTTTGTCCTGGTTTCCCACGGAACACAGTCTGACCCGATTCTAAACTACGGCAATCGAGTCGCGCTGGGCCTTTGGGAAATGTCATGGGAGGAATTCACGCGCACGCCGTCCCGGCTGACAGCCGAAACGACAAAGCGCGAAGAGCGCGCAAAGTTGATGGAGGTTGTTACGCGACAGGGATATTTTGAAAACTATTCCGGAATCCGCGTTTCCAAAACCGGGCGGCGATTTGAAATATCGGGCGCTACGATCTGGAATTTGGTCTCCGAAACCGGTCAATTTGCAGGACAGGCGGCGACATTTTCCCATTGGAAATTTCTTTGAAACATCCGACATTGAATAGGCCTCAAATTGGAGGCAACAAAGGCATGCGATTAAACCTCATAATAACAGCCGGAGCGGCGCTATCGGTGATGGCGCTCCTGGGCGCGATGTGGGCTACAACTCGCGGCGCTCCAACAGACGATTCAACGGCAACCAACCAATATCAATTCATGGACACAAACAATTTTAAAAAGCCGGATGCGGCGGAGTTAAAGAAAAAGCTGACGCCCGAACAATTTGCGGTCACGCAACAGTCGGCAACGGAACCCGCGTTCCGCAACGAATACTGGGACAATCACGAACCGGGTATTTACGTGGACATCGTTTCCGGGCGGCCGCTATTCAGTTCCCTGGACAAGTTCGATTCCGGCTGCGGCTGGCCAAGTTTTACGCAGCCATTGGCCAACACGGACGTTGTCGAGCACGCGGATGATTCCTACGGCATGGAACGCACGGAAGTACGTTCAAAAATGGCTGATTCCCATTTGGGCCACGTCTTTGATGACGGTCCCGGGCCCACGCATTTGCGCTATTGCATCAATTCGGCAGCCCTTCGCTTCATACCACTCAATAAAATGGAGGCCGAGGGTTACGGCAAATCTCTGGAGCCATTCATCAAGGCTGGACTTTACAAAGAGGAGAATTCTTCCACCGCGACAAACCGTCCGGCAAAACAATAGCAATCAGTGGGACAGGCAGGACGCCTGTCGTGCTATTTTGCAGGGGCCGCGATAGAATTTACTCCATGGAAAGGAGTTTTTCCCACAGTTCCTGATTGAGGAGCGCTTTTTGCAAAAACTCGCCTTCTTCGGATGGCGCGGCGCGTTCAGGCTGCAATGGCAATCGCAAAAGAAATGTCGTTCCAAAGCCCGGCACGCTCCGGGCTTCCATTTTTCCGCCGTGGTGATGAATAATAAAAAAGCAAGCCATGAGATGGATGCCATACTCGGACGCCACACGACCCTGCACCGCGAACGGATCGAAGACGGCGCGCAGGGCATCCTGCGGCAAGCCCGGACCGTTATCGCTGATTTCGACCACGATTTCGGGTTTCCCTTTTTCCATTAATTCGGCCGAGAGAACGATACGCGTCCCTGCGGGAAGCATAGCCAGCTCTTCCTTGAGCAAGAGCTCAAACAGCCGTTGAAATTTCGGCCTGTCCGCGCGCAATTTTGGCAGCGTGTCCGGGATCCGGTTTTGAATCTCAATCCGGCGGGCGGCAAACTGGTCCTCGAGCGATTTGACGGCCTGCACAACCATTTCATGCAGCAATACTTCGTCAGCAAAGGGCGCCGAAGGATTTTCTGAAGCCGTCCAAAGGTCTTTGAGCAACCCATTGATCTTCTCAATCTGAGTCTGGACGTTCTGGTGATAGTCCTTCCAGAATTCCGGATTGCGCAGGCTGTTTAAGTCAGTTTTTTCCTCGTTCATTTTGACCGGCGCCAGGTCCAGAAACGTTTTGACCGCCACCAGCGAATTGCGAATGTGGTGGCTCAAACCAGCCGCCAGAAGGCCGAGGCTCACGATGCGGTCGGCGATGAGCATATTGCGCAGGACAGACATCTTTTCCTGCAGTAATTTGTCCCGCTCGTTTTGTACTATGAAGAACTCAAGGCCGTGCTTGAGGGTTTCCTCCAGCTGCGGCGGGTCCCACGGCTTGGAGATGTATTTATAAATGGCGCCGCTATTCACAGCGGCAATGGCCGCGTCCATATCGGCGAACGCCGTAACCAGAACCCGAATGATGCGTGGCCGCAAACGCCTGGCCCGTTCCAGCAGCCAAACGCCTTTCTCCCCCGGCATCCGCTGGTCCGTCATCAGCAGACCAATCTCGTCCTTGTGCAGTTCGAGCAATTCAAGCCCTTCCTTGGCGGTCCCCGCCGTCAGAATCCGGAATCGGTCGCCAAAGGCCCGGGCAAAGGTGGAAAGTGACATTTCTTCGTCGTCCACGTAAAGCACGGCGAATCTTTTATAATCATAGTCGTTCTGCATTTTTGTTTTTCAGGATAAGAGTTGTGCCGCGCCCCGGTTTTTGCAATTCAAAAAGTTGTTTTCGATCTCCGGAGCCCCCAAATCAGTGATCCCTCGGGCTTTGCTCACGTCTGTGCTACTCCCGCTTCGGCCACGGCGACTGGCGGAATGTCCGCGATGTCTTCGGCTTTTGCTTTTCTTCGCTTTTCCGGAAAATCCAGGGTAAACTCGCAAAACCGCCCCGGCTCGCTTTTGACGTTGATATGACCACCGTATCCGCGGACGATCCGGTGGCAGATGCTCAAGCCAAGTCCCATTCCCTCACCGACGTCTTTGGTGGTAAAAAACGGATCAAAAATTTTCGCCATATGTTTTTGCTCAATGCCCGTGCCGTTGTCGCGGACAACAATGATGCTTTGACCGTCCACGATCCGGCCGTCGATCCGGATAGTTGGTTCTTCCCCTTCAAATTTTTTGGTCGACATTGCATCCAGCGAATTTTGCAGGAGATTGACAAGAACATGGACGAGTTTGTTTCGGTTGGCTAGCGCCTCCTGGCCGGGGGCGATGTTATTTTCGATTCGCACGTTTCCTTTCCATTCGCTTGAGAGAAAACGGAGCGACGCATTCACCACTTCGGCAACATCCACGGTTTCGGGCGGACCCGATTCCGGGTGGGTAAAGACGCGCAAATCGGAAACGATATTCCGGACCCGTTTGAGTCCTTCGTCGGCGTCATTCAAAATCTCCTCGAATTCGGCCTTCTCCGCGGCCGGCAAATTTTTCGCTTTATTGCGAAGCGCAAAAAGGCCGGTGGTCGCAAAATTCAGCGGATTATTAATTTCATGGATGATCCCGGCGCTCAGGCGTCCCAGAGAGGCCAGTTTTTCCGACTGGACCAGTTGCGTTTCCGTGTCCTTGATTTGCTCGATGGCTGTGGTGAGGGCCTGGTTTTGCTTGGCCAGCTTGCGCTGATAATTGTGAGAATCGACGAGATTTTTGATGCGCGCATGGAGTTCGGTGGCCGAAAAAGGCTTGGCTAAAAAGTCGTTGGCGCCCATTTGCAGGGCGTCGAATTTAGTTTCTTCATCTGCGCGGGCAGTCAGCAAAATGACAGGAATGCCCGCAGTCGCCTCGCGCGCGCGCAATTCTTTGCAGACGTCCAGGCCGTCCATTTGGGGCATCATCATGTCCAGCAGCACAACATCCGGCAAAAACAGTTCGGCCTTTTCCAGCGCCTGAACGCCGTCGGCGGCCTCGATGATGTTATAATCCTGTTGCAGTTCAGTCTTTAAGAAATGCTGCATGTCCGGTTCATCGTCGGCAATCAGGGCGACCGGCTTGGGGCCGCTCGAAATAACGGGCGTGGACGGTTTGGCAGGCTGTCGCGAGCCTGCGGTGGTGAAAAATTCCGCACGGCGATACAAATTGGCCAGCCATTCTCCGGATTCAGCGCCTGTCTCGGGCACCGCGGATGGGGCCTGCGGCTCATCCGGGGCGGCCTGGGGCGCCTGTTTAAACGGCAAGCGCACCACAAAGGTTGTGCCCTGGCCTTCCACGCTGGTCACGCTCACACCGCCGCTCATCATTTCAGAAAGCTCCTTGACCAGGGCCAGTCCGATTCCGACGCCCTGGTATTTGCGGCGCGACGAGTTGTCCGCCTGCCAAAACCGGTCAAAAACAAAAGGCAGGTTTTTTTCCGCAATGCCAACACCCGTGTCACTGACGATCAAAAGGATATCGTCGTTCTTGTGTTCCGCTTTAAGGTCGATGCGTCCGCCCGGGGGTGTGAACTTAATGGCGTTGAACAATAAATTGAGCAGTATTTTTTCGAGCTTGTCGCGGTCAGTCAAGATGCTGTCCAGGCCGGCATCCACATGCGTTTGCACCTGGACATTTTTTTCGGCGGCGACCTGTCGAATAGCGCTGGAGAGTCCCTTGAAGAAATCCTGCACCTGCAGCGGTTCGCTCCGAATGTCCATTCGGCCGGACTCGAGTCGGACGAGGTCCAGCAGATCGTTGATCAATTTCAACAGCCGCATGCTGTTGTTGTGCATGGTCTCGAGGAGTTCGCGGGCCTGGTTATCGAAAGCGCCATCCGCACGCCGAATCAGTGATTCAAGAGGCGCGATCAGCAGCGTGAGCGGGGTCCGCATTTCATGGCTCACGTTGGCGAAGAAACGGCTTTTGAGCTTGTCCATTTCGACAAGCTTGCGGTTGGTCTCCTCGATTTCGCGTTTGTTTTGGTCAAGCTGGTAACGAAAGGCGAATTCTCGAAAACGGGTTTTGCTATGGAAATAACTCCCCGTGACGACAACAATCCCCGTTAGAACAAGGAAATACAAATTATTCACGAACAGGCCAACATGGGAAACACCGCCATGCAGGCCGCAGGCCGCAATATACATCAGGATGACGACCGTAACGACAATGATGCTTTCCACGATGGTCCAGTGAAGAATAAATCCAACAACCAGGAGGACCAAATTCAGCCCGGCGTAATAGGGAGAGTCGGCGCCTTCGGTCGCGTAGATCATCCAGGAAATGGCCGTGGCGGGAAAAAATGCCAATAATACGCCGAATCGGCGGGGATTTTGTCTTCCGTAGGATGTCAAGGTGAGCGCCAGGAAGAGTGCGATCAAAAACGCGCAGAGAAACCGAAGATCTAAAAAATAGAACAATTTGGGCCGATAAACATAAAAATCCAACACGCTTCCGACCGGCATCAGGATAAATCCCAGGAGACAACCGATTCTAATGTTCGATAGAATGGCCTTCCTGTCATATTCCGCAAACGCCTCGCGAATTTCTTTTGAATGGGTCGGGTTATCAGACATCTTTTGGTTTTCGTATCTCGAGAAACAAATTGGTCCCGGTATCCTCCGCAATGACCTTGACGTCGTGAGGGTCCGCGGCTCCGGGCGCCAGTTCTGCAAATTCCTGCCGGCTCCTGTAGATCAGGTTCCAGCCCAGGATATAATCCATCGAATGGAAGAACGGTTTTGAATCGCTGTAGCCCATTGCCGTGTTGGTCGCCAAAAGCAGGCCTTCAGGCGCGAGAATTTCATAGAAAATGCCCAGCAATTGCTGGCAGACGGTGTCAGACAAATAGTCAAAAAGTCCCGCGCAATAGATGAAATCATAGCCATCACCGGCCAATGTGCGAAAAGTTTTTCCCTTGTCCCGGATAATTTCCGCGACGGACTTTTTAACCAAATGATATGAGGCGGGTTCATCCAGCCGCCGGGTGGCTTCCCCCAATTTGATGCCGAGATATTCCAATGTTTCCTGATTGAAATCCACGAGCACAAAATCCGCAAAATCGTAAATATGTTGTTTTTCGTAAAAACGCAGCACTTCGCGGGCAGGGCCGCAACCCAGGTTGAGAATTTTGGCCGGGCGGTTTTTCTCCCGAACGCGCACGGTTTCCTCAATGATTTTTTGTTCCAGTCGAGCGACGCGGTTTACGTGGGCGCGCACGAGCAATTGTCCAAGCAGCCAATAATTGATAATCCTGCCAAACACGGTGTCCCCCTGATAGGGAGAACCAAACATCATTTCTATGGTCTTGAAATCCCCCGCGTATCCCAACGGCTTGTCAAACGCGCGGCGCGCAAACGGCGACATCAACATCAACGAATGGATGTGCTGGCGAAAGTAGGCCCGATAGATCGGGTGCATGCCTTCATCCAGTTTTGCAACAATGTCTTCGAACTGGGAAATCGACATATCGAGCACTTGAATCACCGACGGCGCCAATTCGGCAGCAGCCTGTATTTCGAGTTGGGTAGACATCGGCCTGGCGAAATCGCGGGCTTTCATTTGGGCCTGTTCGAGCCAAACACGCAACTTGCTTAAAAACAATTGTATATCAGCAACCACGACTTTGAATTCGGAGGATATTTTGTGGGACTTTCGCCATTCTTTGAGAAACTTTGCAAACTCCGAAGCCAGCGATTCCTCCCACTGGAGAGCCGGAAGCAAATTAAAATCGTGCCATCCCAATTCATCCAGGGTCGTCTCACACACGACCCGGCCCCCTGCGTCAACGATATTGTTAATGACCGCCCGGCCGGAATAAATCTCACGCTCCTGCATTGTGATTTTAAAGTCTGCCAGCGCTTCGGACAGTCGCGGTACGGCCACAGGACTAAATAATTCAAAAACAGCGGCCTGGCGTTGAACACGCGCGGGCGTTCCGCGCAACCCCACCCCGTCGGACGTGCGAAATGTGACGCTGTTCTCTTCAACCTCAACGGGTTCAGGCCTGGGCGCGGGAACGCCGGCCGCCAGCTTGGTTTTGAGCTGGCTCGCCAAAACAGATGCTCCGTTTCCATTCCCATTTCCATTTTGCTTTTGGCTCATATGACCTTAAAAATGGAACATTTTTTACGCCAAACAAAGCTTTTATTGCGGTTGGCGGGCGTTTTGCGATCAATTTGGCACTGTCACTGCTTTCTCGACGGTATCGCTCGTCAGTAGATTCTAAGGTTGCCCGACAAACCGACAGGCCTGTCTCGCGATAAGACAGCATGTCCAAAGTCAGTTGAAAAAATCATGCAAAAGAAATTAACTGGAACTGCGGCTCAACGTTATGCGTTGGCCATCGCGCTGACGCTCGCGTCAGCCGAATCGTCTCACGCCGTAGGATTTCTTTTGCCCAACCAGGACCCCGAGGCTATCGGGCGCGGTGACGCCTTTGCGGCGACAGCTGACAATCCGTCGGCCATTTACTATAACCCGGCCGGCATCACGCAATTGCCGGGAACGCAGATCAGCCTGGGAATTTATGCCATTTCGGCGTATACATCGTTCACAGCGCCTTCCGGTCCAAACAAAGCACACACAAATCCCACGCCTCAATACGTCCCACAGGTCTATGCAGTGCATTCTTTCGACAAAGTTCCCATTTCCGTGGGATTGGGAATCTATGCGCCATATGGATTGGGAATTAATTGGGGAGCCTCGCCGGCGAACCCTCAGCCGGAAAGAGGAAACCTTACGTACCTGACGGTCAATCCAGTTGTGGCCTGGCAAATTTGCAAAATGCTGTCCGCATCCGCCGGACTTACTGTCAATTATGCCGACGCGAGCTTTCAGGAATCCCTCGGTATCGGAGTATTTAAGTTCAGCGGACACGACCTCCAACCGGGAGCAAATTTCGGTATATTATTCCAGCCGCATCCAATGTGGTCATTCGGTGTAAATTATCGTTCGGAAACGGACATGACGTTTTCCGGAAAATCGATGCAGACAGGACCTCTTCCTGAATCCGTCTACACGAGCACAAAAATTGATTTTCCGCAAACGGTCGTTGGAGGCATTTCGTTCCGGCCAACGCCGAAATGGAATTTGGAATTCGATCTGAGTTGGACCGAATGGAGCAGAGTAAATTCGATCGATCTTCCGGTTGGTCCGTACGGATTTCCTGCATCGATTCCTCTCCATTATAATGACAGTTTCATCTACGATTTCGGCGTCACGCGACAATTGGGCAAAGGGTACTATGCGAGCGTCGGCTACATTTACAGTGAAAACTCCAGCCCGAGCTCGTATTTTCTTCCCTTAATCCCCGATGCGAATTTGAACCTGGGCAACTTTGGTTTTGGTCATAAAGGCAAGCACCTGGACTGGGCCATTGCCTATCAATTTGCCTACAACGGTGGCCGAACCGTTATCAACGACCCGCCGTCGCATAACGACGGCGTCTACAAGACGTTCAATAACGCCGTAAACGCCTCCGTAACGGTAAAGTTCTAAGCAACGGACCGGGCGTGTTCCACAAGCGGCCCATTTTTAACGACCTGTTAAGCAAATACGGCTGGATTCTCCACGCCGCTGGCGACGTCGAACTCAATTTCCTTGATCCAGTTTTGCATCCAGGCATTGGTCACCTCGGGATTGGCGTTGAGTTCCGGATGCGTCTGAATCAACAGACTCAAGCGATTTTGGAACGTGACGCAGCCGGCGCCGATTTTTTGAAATCGCATGACCGGCGGGGCAAAAACCCAGCTTCCCAAACAGTCTTCGGCCGTGATTTCCTTCTCGGGGTCCCAATCGCCGAGGTTGGAGAAACCGCCGATGTTCCAGTTTGACGTGGCTAAATCCTTTTCCAGGAGGAATTTTCGCATACCGCTGGTCGTGATCCTGGCTAATTCGAACGCATACCAGTTGGCCCAATGCTCTTTTCGCGCCAGGGCGGCGTAAATGTTTCGGTGAATGTCATGCACCGTCTCATACGACTGGATCTTGACGCTCACATAGCTGGAGTAATTCGCGGTATCGCACTCGCGAAATACCTTGCCGCGAAGGTTCACCAGGATCATCCACGGGACCACTGAGGACGGGTCCTCCAAAAAGAAGCGGATGGCTTTGGACAGATTTTTCAACAGGAAAGAATTTACGGTTATACCGGCTTTCCTGCAAACGCGCCGGATACGCAGTGTCTCGTTTTCGTCAAACACATGCCACGAGAGCGCGGCCGGCGGCCGGTCATTGGAGGCGGCTCCGGTGGCGCCAGCATCGAATGGAGCCCATTTTAAATGCCTGCGTGGCTCCAGAAACCTGGGCAGCAATTTCAGGACAGCCAGTTTTGAAGGCGCGGCGGGATGCCGGACCTGCGGCAGGCGTCCCAGTTTGGCGCCGCGTTTGCGCAGGATGCTGGCAAAGCCGCCAATACCGTCGAATTCCTTATGCGAAAGAAAGACCCATTCAGGATCGGTCTGTCCGGGCGCTATCCGCCCAAAACGAATTCCGATGAATTCCCCCATTTCTTCCGCAGAACGGAACCACAGATTCATTGGATCAAAGGGTTCTTTGTCCATACAATTACCTGTCTGGCCGCAATTTTCAGGCCACTGCGGCGTGTGCGGGAATGATTTTTTCGAGCGTCTCGTTGGCCCAGCGCAGCATGCGCTCGGTTGTTTCCCAACCGATGCAAGAATCCGTTATGCTCACGCCATAACGCAAGTCTTTAAGTTTGGCAGGAATTGGCTGATTGCCCTCAAATAAATGGCTTTCCGCCATCAAACCAATCAGCGAACGGGTGCCCTCGACACGTTGTTCGATAACGCTGTGCCACACGTCCTCCTGCCGGGCGAACTTCTTCTCCGAATTGGCGTGACTGCAATCCACCATCAGCACGGGCTGCAATTTCTCTGAAATTAATTTTTCCTCCGCCGCGCGAATGCTTTCGGCGTCGTAATTGGTCTTGGCGCGTCCGCCGCGCAGGACCACATGGGCGTGAGGATTTCCCGTCGTGCGCACGATGCTGGTGACGCCGTCCTCGTTGATGCCCAGGAAACTGTGCTGATGCCGCGTCGCGCCCATCGCGTCAATCGCAGTTTGCAGGCTGCCGTCGGTGCCATTTTTAAGCCCCACCGGCATCGAAAGACCGCTCGCCATTTCGCGATGTGTTTGTGATTCCGTGGTGCGCGCGCCAATGGCCGCCCAGGAAATCAGGTCGGCAATGTATTGCGGCACGACCGGGTCCAAAAACTCCGTTGCCGCCGGCAAGCCCATGCCCACAATCTCGAGTAAAATTTCCCGGGCGCTTTTCAGGCCGGTTTCGATGTCCTGCGAACCGTCCAGATGCGGGTCGTTGATCAGCCCCTTCCAGCCGATGGTCGTCCGCGGCTTTTCAAAATAAACGCGCATGACAATTTCCATGCGGCCCGCAAATTCCTTTCGCATGCCGCTTAATCGTTCGGCGTATTCAACGGCCGATTTTTTGTCATGGATGGAGCAGGGCCCGATCACGACCAGCAGGCGCGGGTCTTCCTGCCGCAAAATGCGGATGATGCGCTCACGGCTGCGCGCCACCGTCGCGGCCACGGCTTCGCTCGAGGGCAAATGCGTCCTCAATTCGCGCGGCGACAAGAGCCGCACGATCTCTTTTACATGCAAATCCTGCGTTCGATACATTGAGGTTATACTAGCATAACTTTGACTTGATAAAAGACCAAAAATTGACTTGAAACGGGTGTTTTTGACCGGTGAACAGCTGGATATTGAGCAGAGGCCAGATACTTTTAACCTCCATTTCGGTTCTTAAGCTTGCGCTGTTCAGCAAAGAAGTTTTTGAGCAAGGCCCTGCATTCAGGTTCGCGCAGGCCGCTGGTAATGGCGCACCGATGGTTTAGCGTGGGGAATTGAAGCAAATTCATCGCGCTGCCGGCTGCGCCGCCCTTGGGATCGCTTGCCCCGAAAATCACCCGGGCGATTCGGGTATGCACAATGGCTCCGGCGCACATGGGACAGGGCTCTTTCGTCACGTAAAGCGAGCAATCGGTCAGGCGCCAGTCGCCAGCCGCTTCCTGGGCCTGCGTGAGAGCCAGCATCTCGGCATGGGCGGTGGCGTCTTTGAGCAGTTCCACCTGGTTGAATGCACGCCCGATAATCCGGCCCGCCCGCACAATCACCGCCCCGATCGGCGTTTCCTCCGCTTCATAGGCGCGCGCCGCCTGCCGCAAGGCTTCGCCCATGAAATAATCGTCGCTGTGCAGGTCGATGATTGGTTCGTCCATTCATTTAGAATTTAGAGTGGGGAAAATAAAAATGAAGAAATTAATCTCCGTCCTCTACGTTTGCCTCGCAAAAAACCGGCTCCTACACATTTTTTTTGTGTAGGGAAGTCAACGTGTAAACGAGCGGCAAACGGAGGCGAAAAGCTGCATTTTGTTGGGAAATTTGAGTTTTTTCAGTTTCTGCCGGGTGTAAACGAGACGTCCGGGCAAACCCGCTTCGACGCTTCAGCGTCTTTTGAAACCGAAACCCTTGAATCTTCAAGCTCCAGCGGCTTCTTCGAGGGTCCAATCGTTCCGTCCATCCGGATGGCAATGACAATGGGCCGCAAAAAAACCGCCGCGATATTTCCAAAACCAGGGCCAGATTTGTTCGCGGTCCGTTTGCGGAATCTTGACCGAATCAATCTCACTTTGTGAGAAGAACTGAAAACGTCCCTCATGGCACGCTTCCGGCAGCGCCGTGAGCTTCTTCTTTACCTCGAACAGAAACATGAGCCAATGCGTTTGGCCCTGATAGCCATGTTCGCTGACCATCCCTGCCAGATGCAAGTCAGAGGGCGAAAGCGTCACACAGATTTCCTCCTGCGCCTCGCGGCAGGCGCAGGCGTACGGGGATTCGCCGATGTCCATCTTCAATTTTCCGCCGCAAGGACTCCAAAACCCACGATTTGGCTCCTGGGACCGTTCGAGAAGCAGGACGTCGTCGCGCTCATTGAAGCAATAGAGGAGTGTGGCGACTTTGTAGGGGAGTTTTGAAAAACTTAGATCAGGTTGCTTGTTCATTGAGATATTCGAGAATACTTGGCTGCTAAGCGCCGACATACCATTTCGGCCGAAAATGCTCCCTCTCCCAGCGGGAGAGGGTCGGGGTGAGGGAGAATCGGCCGATATTGTTCAAGTGCCGGGATTTCTATGTGCGCCAACCATACCAACCCTGCAATAATCCGGCTGAGGGTGCGGCGCGCGTTCTTGTAATGTCCGCCAGACCGTGTTGCGAATCATTTCCTTTTCCCTCCGCAATCGCGAACTCCAAAAACGTAGCACCTTTATTACTTGGGATTCCAGATACGTATCGCGTTCCGCATCGGCACTTGAATGAGCAGGCATTCCATGCTGATAGCCGTCTACTTCGATATTCAGCTTCGCCTCGATACAGAAGAAATCCAGAATGTATGGACCGACGGGGTATTGTCGGCGAAACTTGTAGCCGGCAAAACGATGACTGCGGAGCCATGACCACATCAGACGTTCACCCCACGAATCGGCCTTGTGAAGATTACGCGCGATGCGGGTTGCTTTCGGAGATTCTTTTAGCATGGAAGTTCAACCGTTTCTCAGACTCTCCCTCACCCTGCCCTCTCCCGCTGGGAGAGGGAATAGCAATCGTCCGGTCTTATTCGGCAACGTGGCGATTTGTACATGGCCGAATTATGAGGCAAAGGCCCAAATCATTCCAGCTTCTGGAAATTGGATTGTCCGATCGATCAATTCTCCTTGACTGGCCGCTAAAACCTGGCGCAAACTCAACGTATGCAGTCAGATCAGGCCCGAGCGACGGCACCTTTCCCTGGGAAATATCTGCACTTTTGCTGTTGTTTCATGCCGCTACTTTTGTTCGTCCTTTTGGCCGTCGGTGTTTGTGAGCGCGGCTGGTGGCTTTTGCTGCCCGTCGCTTTCTTGCAGGTCGTTGTGCCGGTGCTGGATTTGGTTACCGGATGGAAGGACGCGACGAGTTTTGAAAGGAAGGATTTTTCAGCTTTTGAAATCTTCCTGCTGCAATGGAATACCCGGATCTACGCCATCTGTTACGTGACGGCAGTGGTTTATTTCGCGATCAACATCCGCCACTTCAGCCCGATCGAAATTGGCCTGCTTGTTGTGTGCTGCAGTTACCTGGGCGGAGTTTGTTTTGCCGCGGCGCATGAAATCCTGCACACGCAAACCAAAATTGATCAGTTCCTCCAGCAGGTCACGACCATTTTTCTATTCTATCCGCATTACAAAGTCATTCACGTGCGGAGCCATCACCTGAACGTGGGAACGGAGGAAGATGAAAATACGGCCTGGTTCAACGAGAGCGTTTATGCCTACTTCTATCGGACCATTCCCGGCAGCGCCGCCCGGTCATGGCATCTGGAGGCGAGGCGATATGCCGCAGCTGGGCAAAATATTTTCCGCAATAAAATGCACAGATATGTCGTCAGCCAATTGGCGCTTCTGGCCCTGCTCTACATCATCTCCGGCCCGGCGGGCCTGTTATTTTATTTAGCACAAATTATTGGGGCTCACATCATGCTGGAATCGGTCAATTACATTCAGCATTACGGCCTGATGCGCGAGCAGTACGACGGCAAGTATGAGAAGACCGGTGCGGAACATTCCTGGGACACCTACCACTTTTTTTCCAGCTACGCCAGCTTCCGCGTGGGCCACCATTCCTATCACCATCTGGCGGTAGAACCGTATTACCTTTTGGGCGTCGAGCCCGAGGCGCCCAAATTGCCGACGGGTTATTTCTTGTGCATCGCCGTCGTTCTTTTGCCTCCCTGGTGGCGACATGTCATCAATCCGAAATTGGTGCCCAAAGAAAACGTTCTCGCTTCAACAGTTTGATGGGGCCGGCTCTCAGCCTCCTTTGACAGGTTCACGCCGAAGAGTTACGTTTCGGCCAGTGGATTACGATTACAGCAAGCGCGGCTACCTAATGCCGGACGGCTGCAAAGATTTGATTGATATCATTCAACCAAAGAAAAACTTTTTTTTCGTGACGATTCCATTACCCGGACTGACAAGCGCGGACCTGGAAATTTTTGTCGAAGGCAATACATTACGAATTATCGTCGAACAAGCCGCTAAAAACCTTAAATCCGAAAGAAGGGTTGAGGTGCCGGGCGCCTTCGCAATCAATAAGGCGCGAGCCGTCTACATGGAAGATAAATTGCACATTGCAGTGCCGAAAGCAGGATGATTTTCCGCCGTCCATTCAGGACGGAATAAATGATTGGGGCGGTTTTCCAGACACTCAGTGTCTGGCTACTCTCCGGTTGTGCCTTCCACCTTCGCTCAGAAACTACGGACGGACGGGCCGGCACGAACTGAGGAGTAGCAGGTTGATCGATCGCTTCCTGCTTTCCGTCTTCTTCCTCCTTCATTTTCCGCCGGTCATTTGTTAGATTCATCGTTTCAAAATGAAAACATTCAAAGTAGCGGCGCTGGCCGGCGATGGAATCGGCCCGGAAGTCATGCGTGAGGCGATCAAGGTCCTGCGCGCGGCGGAAAAGAAATTCAATTTTACCTGCAACATTACCGAAGCTCCCGTGGGCTGGGCCGGCATTGATGCCGCCGGAAAGGCGTTGCCGGATGCGACGCTGGCCCTTTGCAAAAATTCGGACGCCATTCTCTTTGGCTCGGTGGGTCTGCCAGACCGGGACCCGACGATTCCCAAGGAAGAGCGCCCGGAACGCGCCGCGCTTCTGCGGATTCGAAAAGAATTTGGCCTGTTCGCCAATTTGCGGCCAGTCAAACTGCCCAAAGCTCTGGCCCATGCATGCCCGCTCGCAAAGGAACGGCAGGGAGACGGCATTGATATTCTGGTCGTGCGTGAATTGACTGGGGGCATGTATTTTGGCCAACCGAAAAAAACGGAAGACATCGGCGGCGGCAATTCTCGCGCGATTGACACGATGGTCTATACCACACCCGAGATCGAGCGCATTGCGCATGTGGCATTCCGCGCGGCGCAATTGCGTCGAAAAAAGGTCACCAGCATCGATAAGGCGAACGTTTTGGAAAATGGTGTCCTGTGGCGGGATGTGGTCACCCGCACGGGTAAACAGTATCCCGACGTCCAATTGGAGCATCAATTTGTGGACAATGCCGCGATGCAATTGGTCCTGAAGCCGACGCAATTTGACGTGATGTTGTGCGAAAACATGTTTGGCGACATTTTGAGCGATGAAGCGGCGGCCCTGGGCGGTTCCCTCGGCATGCTGCCCAGCGCGAGCCTGGGCGCGGCCAGCGGCGACAAAGTCTTTGGATTTTATGAACCTGCCGGCGGCACCGCCCCGGACATTGCCGGGAAGAACCTCGCCAATCCAATTGCGCAGATACTTTCATCGGCCCTGATGCTGCGGCATAGTTTTGGACTAAACGACGCGGCTGCAGCCATCGAAAACGCCGTGGGCAAAGCTATCGAAGCGGGCAACCGCACCGGAGACATTTTCAATCCCAATGAAAGTAGTGCGCGGAAAATCGGCACCAAGGAAATGGGTGACGCGATATCCGCAGCCGTTTAAAAAAACGTCGCATCCGAAATATGGCAAAGAAGGAAATTCGAAAAGGATCGAATCCTTCATTGGAGGCTCGAATTTGAGAAGCGCTTACCGAGCGAGGGACGCGCACGAGCGTTGCACGATTCAGTTCCAAAATGAGAGCCGTCGCTGAAGGCCGTTAAGCTATTTAAATTCCGAACTGGCGCACGTCGCGTAAATCGTAAATTGTAAATCGTAAATTCCGATAAGGTGTTTCCATTTGCCTTTGCTACAAACAGTCGGCATCTTGAAAAACCATCATGAAAAACATTTCTTTGATTTGTGTGTTGGCGCTAGTAACGCGATTGGCTGTTGCAGACCCGAAATCCGGAGCGGGTGCTGAAGACACCAATGCGCCGGCCGAGCCGAAGGATATTCCCGTGATGATTCCGGAAGCGACCAACGCGCCCGTCATCACGACCAACACGGTGACGATCGCCGGGGAAAAAGTAAAATACATGGCCGAAACCGGGATGCTGCCGGTGCTTAAAAAGGACGGCAACACCATCGCCGCCGTTTTCTATGTGGCTTACACACGGCTGGGAGTTGACGACAAATCAAGGCGACCGGTTACATTTTGTTTTAACGGCGGTCCGGGCTCCTCTTCAGTCTGGCTGCATTTAGGCGCACTGGGCCCGCGCCGGGTAAAAATGAATGAAAACGGCACACTGCCGCCGCCGCCGTTTCAAATGGAGGACAATAAATATTCCATCCTGAACGCAAGCGACCTGGTTTTTATTGACCCGGTTGCGACAGGGTTCAGCCGCGCAGCCAAAGACCAGAAACCAGAGGACTTCTTCGGTGATACCGCCGATTTGGATTCCGTGGGAGAATTCATCCGGCTTTGGACCACACGGCATGATCGGTGGCTCTCGCCGAAATTCCTGATGGGCGAAAGTTACGGCGTTTTCCGCGCAGCCGGTCTGGCGGACCATTTGCGAGACCGCTATGGGATGTATCTGAACGGCCTGATTCTTGTTTCGGGCGTCCTGAATTTTCAAACCATCGCCGACGATCCGGGCAACGACATCCCATATCCACTTTATCTGCCGGCCTTCACTGCAGCGGCACATTTTCACAAAAAATTGCCATCCGACCTGCAAAATGACCTGGATGCGGCCCTGGCCGAATCGCGCCAGTTTGCCAAAGGCGAATATGCCGCCGCGCTGCAACAGGGCGATTCATTATCCGCCGCTGAGCGTGAACGGATTATCGCGGAATTGTCTCGGCTCACCGGTCTGACAACCAATGTCATTGTAGACAATCATTTGCGCATCGATCCCGACACTTTCCGAAAACAATTATTGCACGACCAGGGGCTGATTTTGGGCGCATACGATTCGCGCATCACTGGCCGCGACGATGACCCGGCTTCACAGTACCCGGACTTTGATCCTTCAGATGCGGCGGTTTATGGTCCGTTTGCGTCGGTCATGAACGCTTATGTGCGCGACGAATTGAAGTTCAAGGACGATTTGCCGTATGAAGTGCTCGCCGGCGTCCAGCCGTGGAACTACGGTGCTCCGAATAATTATCCGAGTTCAGCTCAACGCCTCGCGACCACAATGAACCAAAACCCGTACATGCGTGTTCTGGTGCTGGGAGGCCGGTGCGACCTTGTCTGCCCGATTGATACCATGCGTTACGCGCTGGATCATATGTCTTTGGACGGCGAGTATCGCACGAACATCGTGTATGCCCAATTTGACGCCGGGCACATGATGTATATCAACCTGCCGGACCTGAAGAAATTGCAGAAGGTCGTGGAGATGTTTATCGGCCAATTTCCGTGAGAAGGGGTGGGTAGAGGTGCGGTGACAGCGCCACTTGCCTTTACGCTGTCCGCACCGCGTTAAGCGACGAAACGAACGTATTTGGACGTCGGACGGTATCTCTTCCGCCCGCTTTACGGGCGGTGACGGCGCAGCGCGCCGTCCCTACCGTCTCATTGCGCGACGCGGACGAGCGTTTTGATCGCGCAATTTCCTGCGGCCATTTGTTGGAAGAGTTCGGGCAATTTTGTGAGCGGCCATTCGCCGTCCACGAAGTCGTGCGCTCGAATGACACCCTTTTCTATAAACTCCAGCGCTCGCCGAAATGTTCTGGGCGTGTGGTGAAAACTGGCGACCAATTTCAAAGCCGAATAATGAATCGTGTGCGTGTCCAGCGAAACCGTCGTACCGCCGGGGCAGCCGCCAAAAAAATTCACCGAGCCGCCCTTGCGGACCAGTCTGGCCGCCGCCTCCCATGTCTCCGGTTTGCCAATCGCTTCGATCACGACATCAAACCGGGGCATTGTCGAATCCTGAGGGGCTTTCCCATTTTCTGCTGTTAGTCCATGGCCGATGACGGCCTGGAGGATGTTTCCTTCTTTTCCGACGTCGAACACGCGCTCGGCTCCCAGGCGCAACGCCGCGCGCAAACGGTTGGCGCCCCGGCCTGCCACGCTCACATGACAGTGCAGATGTTTGGCCAGCGCCACAAACATCAAACCAATCGGTCCCGCGCCCAAAACCAAAACGCTTTGTCCGGCCCTTAAACGCAGATCTTCGACGCCCTGGACCACGCAAGCCAGCGGCTCAGCCAGCGCAGCGTCTTCAAAAGCGGTCCCGGGATCGAGCCGCACCATGTTTTTGTTCACAAACCGCGCCGGGACGGCGATCGTTTCAGCATAGGCTCCATTTAAGAACATCAGATCTTCGCACAAATTTTCCTGGCCGTTTTTGCAGAAGAAACAGGAGCTGCACGGCGCGGAATTGGCCACAACCACGCGGTCGCCAATTTCCCAGGGCGAAGAGGGGGAAGATTTTCCGGCCGGGTCGGCGATTTCGCAAATAGTCCCTGCCAATTCATGCCCGAACGGCGAGGGCGGCGTGAGCATTTTGGCGTGGTAACCGCGTTTGAGAACTTTCAGGTCCGTTCCGCACGTGAGTGCGACAGCGATTTGAACGCGCACTTCACCCGGTTTCAGAGCTGGCGGCGTAACCTCTTCAATTCGAATGTTTCCCTTCCCGTGAAAAATAGCGGCCTTCACCCGCCAAGTATAAATCAAGAGCTGCTAATGGCCAAAGAAAAATTAGAGGTTCTTAGAAGCGCTGGTTTCTGGCAGGGTGCGAGTTGCGGCGTCACCGCCCGGTGGGCGGAACATGCGCTATACGCCGTCCAACGACACGCGTTGCGCCGCTAAACGCGGCGCGGACGGCGCAGCGCGCCGTCCCTACCATTGCGAACTAGAGCAACTTTATTTGCGACCGCTCCTGTGCCAGCGTCTCCGTGAGGCTGGCGCTTCGTCCATTACGGCGCTCGATGATGTGCTTGTCCAATGCCGGGTCGAAGGGCACCGGATAATTGCCGTCGTAACAGGCCATGCAAAACGAACTCCTGGGCAAACCGGTGGCTTTCACCAGCCCGTCCTGCGACAGATAATTCAGCGAATCGGCATTCAGATATTTCCGGATTTCCTCGATCGAATGATTGGCGGCCATCAATTTGCTGCGATCGGGAAAATCGATTCCGTAAACGCATGGGTTCATGTGCGGGGGACAACTGACCAGGACATGGACCTCCCGCGCACCGGCTTCCTTGAGATTGTTCACGCGCGCCTTGCACGTCGTGCCGCGCACGATGGAATCGTCCACGACCACGACGCGCTTGTCTTTGACCAAATCGGTGATGAGGTTCAATTTGACGCGCACATTAAAATCGCGGATGAGCTGGGACGGTTGCAAAAAACTGCGTCCCACGTAGTGATTGCGGACGAACGCCATTTCGTAGGGGATGCCCGTTTCGAGCGAATAGCCAAGGGCGGCGCAATTCCCGCTGTCCGGCACTGGGATCACAACGTCGGCCTGGATCGGAAATTCGCGCGCCAGCTGACGTCCCATTTCCACGCGGACTTTATAAACATTCCGGTTTGAAATGGTACTGTCCGGGCGGGCGAAATAAACGTACTCGAAGATGCAAAAGGCGCGGCGATGCTGTTCCGGAAAGGCCTGAATGCTTTGGAGACCGTGCTCGTTAATGATGACCAGTTCGCCGGGCTCGACGTCGCGTATAAACTTGGCGTGGATAAGGTCCAGCGCGCAGGTTTCGCTCGAGAGCACGTAGGCATCGCCGAGTTTGCCGATACACAGCGGACGGAACCCAAAAGGGTCGCGTGCACCGATCAATTCCTTTTCCGTCATCAGGACGAGGGAATAGGCCCCTTCCAGCTTGCGAAGGGCGGTAACGAATGGATTTTTGCTGCCGTTGGCATCCGGCTGGGCGAGCAGGTGCAGAATGATTTCGCTATCGACAGTGGTCTGAAAAATCGAGCCACGGCCTTCGAGTTCGTCCCTGAGACGCGCGGCGTTGGTCAGGTTTCCATTATGGGCGATGGCAATCTGGCCTCGGGCGCAATCCACCGTAAGAGGTTGGGCGTTTTTAAGTTGCGAAGCGCCTGTGGTTGAATAACGGGTATGGCCCAGGGCGATGTTGCCGACGAGTTGGTGCAGGATATCGCCATTAAACACCTGCGGGACCAGGCCCATGCCGCGGTGGGCGCGGAAATTACGACCGTCACTGGTGACAATGCCGGCGCTTTCCTGCCCTCGATGTTGAAGGGCGTAAAGCCCGTAATAAGCCAGTTCCGCGGCATTGGGATGGCCGAAAATGCCGAAAACGCCGCAATAATGTTTGGGATAAATTTGCATCGCGCCTACGCTGAATTTTGGCAGAAAAAACACCGGCATGCAACTGCTAGTCACGAAAAATCAATTCGGCAGGGACGGCGCGTTTCTATGGCAAGTGGCCCTGCCACCGCCTTGAAGCGAGCCGCTGGGAAGAACTGAAAACTTGAAACTAAAAAGTCTCCTTACTAAAGTGCGGCATGTTCGCCCTTTTGCCAACCACCCTTCTGTATTGGCGTTGGCTTCTGGCCAACCCGATATCGCTGGGGATCTTCATTTTCCAGATCTGGATGTTTGTTCACGCCATCCGGAACCGGGAATGGGTCTGGGCTGTGCTCATTTTTATCGGCTGGGGCATTACGGCTTTGTTCTATTATTTTACGGTCTATCGGGCAACGGCCTCGAGCGTCAGCGGATTTGAATTGCCTGGCGCGCAAAGCCGCAAACGCATCCGCGAACTGCAATCCCAAATTCATCACCTCGACAACGCCGCCCATTATTTCGAGCTGGGCGATGTTTATTTCCAGAGGGGCAATTTCCCCGAGGCGGAAAAATGTTATCGCGCCGCCCTGGAACGCGAACCCAAAGACATCGACGTCCGCGCGCACCTGGGCCAGTGCCTTGTCCGCCTGAAACGGCCCGCCGAAGCGCGCCCGATTCTCGAAGGCGTCATGCACGAAAAACCCGAGCATGATTACGGCTACACCATGATGGCCCTGGCCGAAGCCCTGGCCGCCCTGGGCGAAACCGACAACGCGATTCTCTACTGGCAGCACATCACGCAAAACCATTCCTATCCGCGGGCCAAAGTGCAATTGGCCGAGCTCTACGTCGCGAAGAATCAGCTCGACCAGGCCCGTGGAGAACTCAAGGACATCCTGACCGATGATATCCACGCGCCTGCTTTCCAGCGAAGGCGGGATCGCGTGTGGATTTCGAAGGCGAAGAGTTTGATTAGGAAATTGTAAAATTACCCCACCGGCAAGCGCAACGTAGCCTGCAGCGGTTGAATTTCCGGCAGTTCTTTTGCCACGCCCGCGCCGCCGAGGTCCGATAGCCGTTCGCCAGCGGGGCGAACGCGCGATTGGAAACTGGCAGCGGCATCATTAAAGGCTGAATTGGCGCGCTCTAGGCCGGACCGGATTTTTTCGAAATGTTCCATGAATTTGACGACGCGAAAATAAAACTCGCGCGCGGCTTCGGCGATCTGCTGCGCGTTTTCCGTTTGCGCCTGCTGTTGCCAGCTCACGCTGACTGACCGCAGCAGCGCGATCAGTGATGCCGGCGTAGCCAGCAGAATTTTTTTCTCGGCGGCCCAGACGATTAGGTCCCGGTCTCCTTCCAGCGCGGCGCTGAAGAGCGATTCGGCCGGCAGAAACAAAACCACAAAATCCAATGCATTGGGAAACTGCCTTGAATAATCCCGGTCCGCCAGCCCCTTGATGGCGGCTTTCAGTTTCGCGGCGTGCGTAGCCAGGGCCTCACTGCGTTTCACTGGATCGGCCGATTCGAGGGCGTTAAGAAAATCGAAGTCGGGGACTTTGGCGTCCACGATGATAACGCGTTCGCCGGGCAGGCGGACCACGAGGTCGGGGCGGCCATCGCCGGCAGTGGATTGCTCGGTAAAATCGCAATGGGCGCTCATACCGGCCGCCTCGACGACGCGGCGGAGCGTTTCCTCACCCCATCGCCCGCGCGTCTGGCTTGAGCGCAGGACCATTCGAAACTGGAGCGTTTCGTGGGCGAGCGTCTGGCTTTGTTGCGACAGGCTTTCCAACTGCTTTTTAACCTCGCCCAGCGCCGAGGACTGCGCGGTCTCGCTTTGCTGTAACCGTTTTTGGTAATTCTCGAGCTGTTGTTTGAGCGGTTCAACGAGGGTTTTGATGGCTTCCTGTCGTTGCGCAAGGTCGCCTTTGGCTGATTCCTGAAGTTTTCCGAAGGATTGCTCAGCCAGCC
This sequence comes from uncultured Verrucomicrobiae bacterium, assembly GCA_963845665.1. GTDB lineage: Bacteria > Verrucomicrobiota > Verrucomicrobiia > Limisphaerales > UBA11358 > UBA11358. The sequence continues at coordinate 1,462,586 of CAWJTA010000002.1, read as the reverse complement.
GTAAAAATTCCGGCGCGGTTTGTTTGAGGGCGTCCGCGCTCAGTGCCTTAAACGTGTCCCTCAAGTTGGCTAGAGCCTTTTCCTGCAAGTCTTTTTGTTCGCCCAACAATTTTTCCGCCGCGGCCTGCTTCGCCTCTGCCGTGGCGCGCGCGTTGGCGGCTTCCATTACTTGTGTGCGCGATTTTTCCAGATCCGAATCACGTTGGGCGATTTGCTGGCGCAATTCATTTTCCAACCGATGATCATTTTTGCCCGCCCATTTGAGCCAGCCCGCGAGAAATCCAGCGCCGCCGCCAATCAACAGCGCTATCAGCAAATCAATTCCGAGCGGCATATTACTTCAAACCGGTGAAAAGCTTTTTTTCGTAGCCTGTCACCATTGTCCTGGAGCCCTTTGAAATCATTTTATGTCCCTCGGCGCGCAATCTTTTTGAAATGTGGGCGACGCCGCCGGGATATTTTGGATTTATTTCGCCGCCCGTCTTGAGCGTGCGCCAAAACGGCGTGATTTCCGTAGCCCCATCGGCTTCGGCTTCAGCAGCGGCATGTGCCGCGATCCATGAAAAAATCCCTGTCGTGATTGGGCACGCGAAATCCGCCTTGTGATTTTTCGCCAGCGTCGCGCGCAGTTCGTTGGTCGTGACGATCAGGCCGGATGGAACCTGCTTCATCAGCGCATCCACTTCGATTGGAGCTGGAATGACCATCGTGCCCGTACCCCAGCGCTTGCTCATTTTGCCGGTTACTTTACCGACTTTCGGCAGTCCCTTGTCATCGGCCAGTTTTTCCCGCCAGGACTTTTTCGGTTTCATTTCATTGCATTTCAAAAATGCGCGACTACCTCAATCTCCACGATTGCCCCTTTGGGCAGCGCGGCGACCTGGATAGTGGAACGCGCGGGAAAGTTATCCGTGAAATACTTCGCATAGACTTCATTCATTCCGGCAAAATCCGCGAGGTTTGTCAAAAACACCGTGCTTTTGACGACGTTGGTAAAGGCCAGGTTTTGGTCGTCCAAAATCGCTTTGACGTTTTGCAGGACACGGTCGGTTTGCATCTTGATATCGCCGGAAATCAAGTTTCCGTCCTTTGGATCAATCGGGATTTGGCCGGCGCAGAAGAGCAAATCGCCGACGCGCACGGCGTGATTGTAAGGCCCGACGGCCGCGGGAGACTTTGACGGTTTAATGATTTGTTTTGTTGCCATAGTGACACGAAGGGTGAACTGAATCGGACGGTTGTTGCAAGATTAAAGGGCGTTGAAGCGTTGGTCATTCGTCGTGAAACTCTCCCTCCCCTGCCCTCTCCCACGGGAGAGGGAGAATTGTCCGCCGAGGATTGGTAACGACTCACGGCTGCATCGGTTCATTGCTGGGTACGCGATTTGGGATCGTTGAGGCTCCCCAGAGACCAGAATTTCACCCTTGGATGTTGTCCTATCGGTCCAGCCGGGCACGGATGGTCGCTGCCAATTTTTCGATATGAAACGGTTTAACCAGAAAATTGAAGCCTTCTTCCAGCGGGAAATCTCTTCCGGCGATTTCGGCGCTGTAGCCGCTCATGTAGATGACTTTGAGTTTCGGATTTTCTTTGAGAATCAAGCGCCCCAGTTCCTTGCCAGTCATGCCGCCGGGCATGACTAAATCAGTCAGAAGCAAGTCAACGTGATTGGAGTTTTTTTTCCATATTTCCACGGCCCGCGCCCCGCTTCGCGCCTCAATGACGGTATAACCCAGCCGGGCGAGCGCGTGGTGGAGGCTCGCACACAGGACGGGGTCGTCTTCCGCGAGGAGAATCGTTTCTTTGCCGCCACGCGTTTCCTTCGCGTCCGGGCGCGACGACTTTGGGGCGGCGTCCCTCGCCAGTTCCGGAAGATAGATGCGGAAACTCGCGCCGTTTGCCGGCTCGCTATACACGCTGATCCAACCCTGATGCTGTTGCACGATGCCAAAAACCGTTGCCAGTCCCAGCCCCGTGCCTTTGCCGGCTTCCTTGGTGGTGAAAAACGGCTCAAAAATCTTCGGAAGTATTTCCGGGGAAATGCCGCAGCCGCTGTCGCTGACGGTCAGGCAGACAAAGGAACCGGGCCGGCCACTGAGCGAGAGGCAGGCGGCCAGGTCGTCAAATTCGACAGCGGCGGTTTCGATGTTAAGCCGTCCGCCATGGGGCATGGCGTCGCGCGCATTGACCGTCAGGTTCATCAATACCTGGTCTATCATTCCCGGGTCGCCGTGGATGAACATCGGCGGCGGCGCGAGCTTGAGTTCCATCTGAATCGTTTCGCCCAATATCCGCTGCAGCATTTTTGTCATGTGGCTCACGGATTCGTTCAGGTCCAAATCGCGTGGCTGAAACACTTCGCGGCGGCTGAACAGGAGCAATTGGCGGGTCAATGTTGCCGCCCGCTGCACCGTGGCCATGATTTCATCGGCAAACGCCCCCTGGTCGGCTGACAGTTCGCCGGTGTCTTTGAGCAGGCCCGCTTGCATCTGTATGACGCTGAGAATGTTGTTAAAGTCATGTGCCACCCCGCCGGCCAATTGCCCGATGCCTTCCATTTTTTGGGACTGAAGGAGCTGGGCCTCGAGCCGGCGTCGTTCCGTGATGTCCGCCCATATGCCAACGATGCAGTCCGGTTCGTCCAGGGAGTTGCGGATGAGTCGCCGTTTGTCTTCCACCCAGCGGTAGCCGCCGTCTTTATGACGAAGCCGATAGTTTGTGAGGCTTGCGCCATCCACCAGTGTCTCGGAAATGCTGGTAGTGGCCCGTTCACGGTCGTCCGGATGAAGCTGGGCCAGCCACCAATCGTAGCTCAGCGCCTCGGCCACGGAGAAGCCCATCAGCGCGGTGAGATTCTCGCTGACAATCTTCGGAATGAGATTTTTGCCTTCGACTTTCAGGGAATAAATCACCGCGGGGCTGTGCTCCAGCAATTGTCGCAACTGCGCATGCGCAGTTTTTAGTTCCTCTTCAGCGCGTTTTAATTTTGCCCGCTCTCTGGCTTCGAGCAACGCGCGATCGACGGCCTGTCCCAGGCGGGCAAGACGGTCTTTGAGAAGGTAATCGGTCGCGCCCCGTTTCATGGCCTCCACGGCAACCTCTTCGCCGACCGTTCCTGAAACCAGAATAAAGGGCACCCCCAGGCTGCTCTCTCGCGCCAGTTCGGCGGCGCGCAATCCGCTGAATTGGGGCATGGAATAGTCCGAAAGAATAATGTCGGGCTTTTTCGCCAGCGCTTCGAGAAAATCAACTTCTGTTTGGACCCGTGTGCATTTGAGGTCAAAACCGGCATTCGTCAGTTCATACGCCATTAACTCGGCGTCTGCATCCGAATCTTCAACGATCAAAACATTCAATAACCTGCCCATAATGCCTCGAAATCCAAAATCTCATTGCAGGAATAACCTGAATCCTTGTCGAAAGCTCAAACAAAATCCGCTCATTTCGCCAAATAATTGGGAAAAAAGAAGCATATCACATGCCGTGACAGCTACCGTAGCAGAATACCTGCGCCTATCCAATGGCAGCCGTCAGCGGTTTGAGCACCCACTGCAGGTTTAGTCTGGGCACTACTTCACTTAGATTACGAAAATCAACGGGCTTGACGATGCAGGCCCGGGCGCCGAGCCTTTGGCTTTCCGCGGCGTCCCGGCCCCGGCAGGAGGCTGTCAAGGCCACCACCGGAATCGCGCGCGTCATGGGGTGTTTGCGTATGTGTCGCAGCACTTCAAGTCCATCTACCCTGGGCAGGTACAAATCCAATAAAATCAAATGCGGCAAAGCCCGCCCGTTGGGAGAGCCGTTGCCGAAGAGAAAATCCAGGGCTGCCTGGCCGTCGCGAACCCATTCAATGCGGTTGCCCAGGCTGGCGCGCCTGAGCGCGCGGAGGGCGCACTCCGCTTCATCCGCGTCGTCTTCCACAATGAGGATCTCTGCCGTGTCATCGGCGCCGAGGCGTCCAGGCTTATCTGTTGATAACTTGCGAAAGTTAAAGAAGAGGGTGAACGTCGAGATTTCGAGCGCCTGTGCCAGCCGTTCTATGGTTTCTAGAGAGACATTACGCGCTCCGCGTTCAACGTCGCAGATGTAGGTTCGGTGCATGCTTGACCGCTCCGCCAGGGCTTCTTGTGAGATGCCCAGTCGGTTTCGCCAGAACTTCACCGACGCCCCAAAGCACTTTTTTACATCAATATTAATAGCCACAAATTATCCACTTTTCCGTTGGTCCCAGATGTTTACAAAATCATGTGATTTTTTTGCAATCCTCCACAACAGACTTTAAGTGACATTTTCAATATGCGCAAATTCGAGGTGCTTATACTTAGGGTGCTTGTATTTGCCTGCCACGCCGGTAAGAATAGCTGCCCAATGCAAAATCAAATCCGGATATTGTTAATCCTCGGGGTAGCGCTGCTTTCGCCTACTCTTTGGGCCAAAGATTGCCTGGTCTATTTCGGCACATTTACTGACGCCTCAAGCCGGGGCATTTACGTTTCGCGATTGGACATGGATTCGGGCAAGCTTTCGGACCCCGAACTGGCTATTGCCGCGGACAGTCCCAATTATCTCGCGATTTCACCTGACGGCCGTTTTCTCTTCGCCGCGACGCGCGGCGACAACCAACCGGGTTTCGTCACCTCTTTCGCCATTGATGGGAAAACGGGCGCTCTCCGACAATTGGACATTAAGTCTTCCGGTGGCAGCGGTCCCTGCTACGTGGGCGATGACGCAACCGATAACTGCCTGCTGACCGCCAATTATACAGGCGGCAGCGTCAAATCGTTTCATCTTAATTCCGATGGCACATTCTCTGACGGCACGGTCATTGAACATCACGGCAGCAGCGTCAATTCCGTCCGCCAGTCTGGCCCGCATCCGCATTGTTTTGTTCCCGCACCCAAAGGAAAGTTTGCCCTGGCGTGCGACCTGGGAATGGACAAAGTGATGGTGTATAAGGTAAATCCGGCCGACGGCACCCTCACGCCAAATGACCCGCCGTTTGCTACAGTGCCGCCCGGATCTGGCCCCCGGCACATCGCCTTTAGCCCGGACGGAAAAACTGCCTGCGTCATTTCCGAGATGGCCTGCACGGCGACCGTATTCGATTGGGATGGAAAGCATGGTAAACTGACGCAGCGCCAGTCACTCTCGCTCCTGCCGCCCGGACAATATAAAAACTCGTTCACCGCGGCCGAAATTGGGTATCGGCCAGACGGACGATTTGTTTACGCCACAGTGCGGACACATAACAGCGTCTCTGTCCTGGCTGTGAAAGGGAGGAAGCTTTCGCTCATTCAGAACCTGCCCTGTGGTGGCGACTTTCCGCGCGGAATGGGAATTGATCCCTCCGGCCGCTGGCTGATTATCGGCAACCAAAAATCCGCAACTGCTACGGTCTTCGGCATCAACAAGCGGACAGGAATGCTGACACCAACCGGACAGGTGCTGCACCCCGGGATTGCCGTGGATGTAAAATTTGCTCCCGATTCAGAGTAGTTTTCCGGAGCCTCACGCAAAGGCCGCGTCCCGAACGCCGAGCATCGAACGCGGCTGATTATTTCGCCCTCTTCGCGCGAAATCCTGTGAATTTTTCCACGTATTTACCAAGCAAATCCGCCTCGAGATTGACCGTGTCGCCGACCTTTCGACTGCTCAGATTCGTCACTTCGAACGTATGCGGTATGATCCAGACGCGAAACGATTTTTTGGTTACCTGGGCGATAGTCAGGCTGATGCCGTCAATGGCGATTGAACCCTTTTCGATGACATAACGCATCACTGTTTCCGGCGCAACGATGTCCAAAACGTGGTCTGAACCCGATCTTTCCCAACGCAAAATCTTCCCGGTACCGTCAATGTGTCCGGTCACGAAATGGCCGCCGAATTCGTCTCCGGCGCCCAACGGACGTTCCAGATTCAGCGGCAAGCCCGGCTTCAGAAATTGAAAGTTGGTCCGGCGCCACGTTTCATCGAGCAGGTCAAATTGGACGAGCCTGGACCTGCCGCGAGCCAGGATTTTCGTGGCAGTGAGGCAACATCCGTTCACGGCCAGACTCCCGCCGATCTTTAAGCCCCGACCGGTCTTTTCCGCACGGACCAGTAATCCAATCGAGTCCGACGTGCGGCCGATCTTTTCCACCGTTCCCGTTTCAGCGATGATACCTGTGAACATTAAGCCATTTTAAACAAAGCAACTTCCGGAAAGCAATCCAGTCAACGCGCTCCGCGCCATTTGTGTGAACGTTTGTCGCTCTATGGAGGAAAGGCGATCGGCTGCAACGTTTGGTCGCTTCGTTTCCTCAAAATCTTCATATTTTCGAGGAAATCCACAAATTTTGGCCTTTGTTGCGCGTTTCCCCGCTTATATAGAAGAAATGTGTAACGCCATGGATGCAGCAATTGCCGATTACGGAATGACGGTTCGCACATGGTGGATGTTTGCCAGTGGCGCTGCCAGCGCCAGCACTTTTTATCCGCAGATTGCGCCGAATGAACGAGAAAACGCAGATTTGTTTTATTTGTGTTTCAATCTACGTCTATCTATCAGGCGAAATCTGCGGATTAATTTAATCAATTTCAGGAGTGGCGGCAGCGTCACACGCCACGAATTACACGGAAGGTTCTTTTTACAGAATTTACAGAGATTTTTAGCCTTCCTGCTTCGCATTCTTCCCGGCCTTCACGCGAAATAACCGGATCCGCTTTGCCCGACCTCTTCAACACTTCAACTCGTTAACGTCCTCCAGTTTTATTGCAGCTCAGGCGAGTTGCGGATGAAAAGGCCGGTGACTTTATCAAATCGTGCGGGAGCGACGCTAGGTATGGTTTGGCCTTTGAAATTATCGATTTCAAGGCCGTCGACATCGGAGCAAACCATCGGCGGACGGGCATCGTCGTTTTCGAAGCTGAGGCGAATGTTCGCCAGTTCGAGGTCGCGGACGTGCCGCGCGAAAAGGCCGTACGCAGGCATGATGCCGAACCTGGATGGCTCGGGATAAATGTCGCCCGGTTCTTTGGGAACACGCGTGGCATCATCGGCGGTGCCGCCGCCTTTGAATTCCAAACGGATGTTATCCAATCGCACGCCCTGGATGTCATGGCCCGGATCGCCGGTGATTTGGATGCCGCTCATTCTGCCGACGCCAGTGGCGATGACATTGGAAATTTGAATGTTTCGGACGATCCCGTTCGTCGCGTTCGGACCGCGGTTGCGGTCGCCAAGGGTGATATAAATCGGATAGTCCAGGACGTCCATCATGGTGATGTTATTGATGGTGATATTTTCCATGATGCCGCCGTCGACTTCCTCCAGCGCGAGGCCGTGGCAATGGCGGAAGGTGCAATTGGAAACGGTCACATTGCGAAAGCCCCCGTTTGATTCGGTGCCAAATTTGATGCGACCCGTCCCGCCCCGGCCCGGTTTCATCGTGCCGTCGAGCAGTGTGCCTTCCTGAAATCCGGAGACCTGGCAATTGACGATAGTGAGGTTTTCGGTGAGGACATTGGAGCCGAGCGCGAACGAGCTTTTTGGGCATAGACCATCGTCGGACGGCGAATTAATGCGGCAATTCGAAACGGTTGTGTTATGGCAGCAATCAATATCAATGCCGTCGCGGTCGGTGTCCATGGTCACGTTGTCCACGGTCAGATTGTCGCAGCCGGTCACAAGGATGGCGAAATGGCCGCCGTGAAAGATCGTGATATCGCGGATCAAAACATTTCGGCAAAGCTTCAGGGCAATGGATTTGTTGCCGAGCCGGCTGGGCGGATACGTTTTGGTGCTGCTGTTATGGTCCGTTTTGCCCCATTGGCTAAATCCGGACATCCGGTCCAGCAAGCCGTCGCTGCGCGTCATGCCGCCGCCGTTGATCATGCCCTGGCCGGTGATGGACACGTTCGTGAGGCCCACGCCCCAGATCAAACTGTTGTGAAAATAGCAGTGGCCGCCGTCTTCGTACGGATTATCCTGCCAGGGCTCGGTTTCGTCGTAGGCGTTCATGCTTTGTGGCGCGCCAAGAATGGTTGCGCCGGCGTCAATGAGAAGGTGAATGTTGCTTTGCAAATGGATCGAACCGCTGAGATAGGTTCCGGCCGGGAAAAGAACCGTTCCGCCGCCGGTCTGCGCACAGGCTTCGATGGCTTTATTGATGGACGGGCTATCCAGGGTCGTTCCATCGCCCGTCGCGCCGTAGGTCCGTACGTTAAAAACATTCGCGGAAGCGGTATCGTCGGCCAGCGTCGAAAGTGCAGAGAAAATGAAGAAAAGAAACGCAGCAGCGGCCAGGAAGTGGTATTTCATGCGAGTTCTATAAGGAGAAATTTGGTTCGAGGCAAGTCGTATGAAGATTCGACAGCGGCGCCACATTGTAGGGACGGCGCGCTGCACTGTCCGTGCCGCGATATGGCATGGTGCTGCCAACGGCGGCAAAGCGCGTAGTCGGAGGTTGGTACCGCACATGTTCCGCCCGCTATACGGGCGGTGACGGCGCAGCGCGCCGTCCCTACCAGGCATCAACCCGCCCCACCAATCGTCGTGCACATGGGCATGATCTGAATGGCGTTATTGGTCCACTGTGTCAGTGTGTTTGCGGCGTAGCGGCGCCAAAGCCACGCGGCAGCGACTGAATTGCGCGCCTGAATCACGGCCACGGTTTCAGGCCAAGTCACTTTTACTATGTCGATTTCCCCCATGCCTGGTTCTTCAGGGGACTTATGCTGAGCATCCTCAACTTCGCCCTCGTTTTCGGCTTCGATTTCATATTTTGGGCGTGGGGGCAATGGCAAGGGAAGGACTTTGAGAAGGAAAAAGAACTGTTTGTCGCCCGACCAGTTCAAACCTGAGCGCATGTCTTCAGGCACGTTCGATTCGAGCGTTCCTGCGCTAAAGCTGATGTTGTCAGAGGGAACCACCGTGTTTACGTCTACCCAATAACCCTGCTCGAAATCATCCGCTGGAGTTGATTCAACGAGCGAATTGGACTGCTCAAAAATTTGTGGCCAGTTCAATGGAACATTTCCGGATTCGGTTAATAGCCGATCCACAACGGGAGCGACGGCGGTTTTTCGGATGGTTACAGTCTTTGGATTCTCGCCTTCCTGTGACGGCTGAGATAATTCGTTTGCGAAGAGCGTTTGGGCCTCTTCCAATGAATATGCGAAAATAATCGCGTCCAGGGAGCCGTCCCAGGCATTTGGGCCGTTTTTAAGGACCTGAGCGCACATGTAAGTGCCTGTGACGTAATAAGTGTTTGCGGCCATAGGGCGGCCATTTTTTGGGAAACGGCGGCCAATGCCAACTGGAAAAGTGGGGTACGTAGCGCAGCCGTCCCCGGTGCCTGTCCCGAAACTGGCGGCGAGACGCCGCCGTAACCCGTCGACGGGACGCCTGCGCAACGAAGTGAGAACGCCGTGTGAGGGCACACGGCCTGCAGGAGGGCAAATGGAAAATCAAACATCGAACATTCAACGCCGAACATCGGCCATTTGGCGTTTAGAGTTATGCGTTCGATGTTCAATGTTGAAATTACCTTCAAATTGAGACATTTCCTTGAAACCGTTTCCCTTGACACCCCCCGCCCTCTCTGCCATTCTTTCTGGCTAATTTTTTTGAATTATGAAACGCCAGTATCAACCATCGAAAATCCGGCGCAAGCGTCAGCACGGGTTTCTGAACCGCAATTCAAGCAAGAGCGGGCGCGCCATTTTAGCGAATCGCCGCCGCCAGGGCCGCAAGCGCCTCACGCCGGTTTGATTTGCGCGTCCATGCCGGCTCAAACGCCCAGACGTTTGCGGCTGTCCCGGGGTTCGCGGGTCACACAGAACCGGGACTTCATCCGCATCCGGCAGCAGGGAGAACGCCTTGCCCAGGGCTGCCTGGTGGCGAACTGGAATATACTGCCCGAAGGCGGGAATCCCAGACTGGGAGTCGTGACGAGTCGAAAAATCGGAGGAGCGGTGCAGCGCACGCGCGCCCGTCGGCTGCTGCGCGAAAGTTTTCGCCTGCATCAGCACGAATTCAGCAGGCCCATTGAAATAATTTTGGTCGCGCGCAATTCCATTGTGGGAAAGAAGTTTGCAGACGTCGAAAAAGATTTTTTGACAACGCTGCGGCGCGCAGGACTTTTAAGGAGCGATGTTTAGCTCAATTTTGCTTATTTTTATTCAGCTTTATCGCTGGCTCATTTCGCCGGCGCAGGTCTTCCTCTTTGGCGCCGGCTGCGGCTGCCGATTCACCCCCACGTGCTCGCAGTATGCCGACGAGGCGATACGCCAGCATGGCGCTCTGGCCGGCAGCCTGATGGCGGCCAGGCGAATTTGCCGTTGTCATCCGCTGGGAGACTGTGGATACGATCCCGTTCCCAAAAGGCAGGAAATAGAAGCACCGTTGATTTCCAATGGATAGGACCGGATATATTGTCGTAACCATTTGTTTCATTTTGCTGGGTCTCTGGCTTTACGATTCAGAGAGGCTGGCGAGACAGCAGATGTTGTTGGCCCCGCATCACGCACAGACGGCCCAGTCGCCCGCGCCAGTTTCCGCCCCCATTTCATCCGAAACTTCGCGCGTTATTCCCGCCTCGACCAATTTTCCAGATCGGTTCTTAACCATAACGAACGATCGGGTCCGGTACATTTTCACATCACGCGGCGGCGGGATAAAATCCATCGGTTTCCTCGACTTTCCGGAAACGATTTCGCCGCGTTGGAAGAAGGGAACCGAGACTAATGCCGTGGCCACCCTCAATGACGACTCGGCGGTGCCGATTCTGGCGATTTTAGGCGATCCATCGATCGTGGGTGACGGCGATTTTACCCTGACCAAAACGCCCCACGGAGTAGAGGCGGAGAAATCGCTGCCCAGCGGCCTGGTTTTGACGAAAGATTTTGGGTTCACATCAAATTACCTGGTGACGGTCACGGTCACTTTCAAAAACGACTCAGGCAAGCCTTTGTCGTTGCCGGCACAGGAGTGGGTGACGGGCACGGCGACGCCCATGGATGTGGATGACTTGACGTTTCAAGCTTTTGGCGGGGCGATGTGGTTTGATGGGACGAACCTGCAAACCATCCCCACCAGCTACTTTTCGCCTGCCACAACAGTGCTGGGGATCTTCCCGCGGACGCCGAAAACCGAATTCCGGGGGGGCAATGGGAATGTTGTTTGGGCTGCCGCCTATAATCAGTTTTTCACCCTGCTGGCGATGTCGAAATCGAATCAACCAGCGTGGCAAATCATGGCCGATCCGGTGACGCTGGGCGAAACCAACGGCCAGGCTGGGATGCCGCTGTCAGGCATTGAAACGGCGATGGTTTACCCGGCGGAAAATTTGGCGGCGGACCAGGTGGTGATGCGTGAAATTAATCTCTATGCCGGGCCGAAAGAATTCCGGAACCTGGTGAAGCTGGGCGATCAATTTCACAATCGCGCCGACCTGGTGATGAATTTCGGCTCATCACTTTCCAGTTTTTTTGGAATCGGCACTTTTTTCGCCAAGGTGCTGCTGATGATTCTGAATGCGTTGCATGATTTGCTGCCCTGGCTGAACTACGGCTGGATCATCGTGCTCTTGACGGTCTTGTTGCGGCTCTTTTTCTGGCCGTTCACCGCGGCGAGCATGCGTTCGATGAAAAAAATGCAGGCGTTGGGCCCGCAAATCCAGGAGCTGAAGGAAAAATACGGGAGCGATCCTGGAAAATTCACCGAGAAACAAATGGAGCTTTGGCGTAAGAACAAGGTCAACCCGATGAGCGGTTGTCTGCCGATGCTCATTCAAATGCCGGTGTTCATTGGATTATATACGATGATCCGCAGCGCCTTCGAACTGCGCGGCGCTCATTTTCTTTGGATCAGCGACCTGACCAAACCGGATACGATTTTTTTCATTCCGTTCATAGGAATCCCATTCAACCTGCTGCCGCTGATCATGGTTGGGGTACTCGTCTGGCAGGCGCATTTGCAGCCGTTATCGCCGGGTATGGACCCATCACAGCAGAAGATGATGCGATACATGCCGCTGATTTTCCTGTTGATACTCTATAATTATTCGGCGGGCATGGCCTTGTATATGACCGTGAGCACATTGATGGGCATTTTGCAAACGCGCCTGACAAAGAAAATGCAAGTCGAGCCGGCCACCACCACTCAGGTGGTATCAGCGCTGGCGCCGCCGCCAAAAAAGAAAAAATGACGCTTCGTTTGCCGATTGGATGCTATAATATTGATTAATATGCCTGCACAACCCAAAGAGACGCTCGAAAAAATTCTCTCGCTGCTTGGCTTTGAAGCTTCTGTGGATGAGCACAAAATGGACGAGGGGATTTTGCTGGATGTCAAAACCGACGACGCCGGCCGGTTGATTGGCCGGCAGGGCCAAACGCTTGCTGATTTACAATACATTACCAACCGCCTCCTGTTTCAACAGGATCCCGCCGCTCCCAAGGCGATGGTGGACGTGGGAGGCTATCGAGCCCAGGCCCGGGATGCCCTGGTCAAGCGGGCGAACGAAGCAGCAGAGAAAGTCCGTCGCTGGGGCGATGCGGTGGAATTGGAACCGATGAACGCCTTTGACCGGCGCGTGGTGCATCAGACCTTGAAGGACGATCCGGACGTGGAAACGCACAGCGTGGAAGTGGACGGTTCGGACAAGAAAGCCATCCTGCTGAGGCCGAGGGGGTAGTTGGAAGATGGGAGACAGGAGATGGCAGGACGGGCTTCCGTCCTCGCCGGTAAATCCTGGCTTCAACGATTTAGAAATCTCTGTAAAGTCGGAAAGAGAGCACGATGGAGCCGTCGTCCGAGGCTAACTTCAATCTGCTATCTGCTATCTTCTTCGCCCGCTTACTGCGGCTCCACAATCCGCAGGTTATAGGGTGGCGAAAACTCGCTGCCAGGCTGAGGCTTTGCTGAAAAGCCGTTGTAATAGTAATCGAATTTGTAGCGGTAAGTGACGCTGGCATCGCCGGGCATCGCAGGCACAAAACCTTCCCACCGATTGGTCACCAATGGCGTCTGATGCATGTCATAAAGCTGGCCGTTGACCAGTACGTACGGATGAATGGAGTCCCAGCGCATCGACTGCTGCGGCGAAGTAAAGGCAACTTCAACCGGATACGAATTGTTCGGGTTGCGCGTTTGTTGGGTGGGCGTGAGGTTTGAAAACGTCCCGCCGCAACCGGTTATCAGGAGAGCCGGCAACGCCAGCAATAAGTTTTTCCACTTCATGCGGCAATCGTTGCATGAAGCCCCAAACTTGTAAAGTGGGATTTGCGGGTGGCCAACTTCGGAACGGAATTTCGCGAGACGTGTGAAGAACAAGAACGCGTTGAAACGTTAAAAGTTGAAACGTTGAGACGGATCGGCCGGTGGACCGGTGAGTTTTTGGATCGGCGGATGATGAGACGGATCGGACTGATCAGGTCTTTCGAAATGGCAAGACGCTACGCCACTTGCCAATGCACCACGGACATTGTGTCAGGAGTGAATCCGCAGGAACCATGGAAACGGTTCAGGATCGCACGGTCTGGGGAGAGAGCCCGATGATCCGTCCATCCACCTTGTCGCACCAAAGCTTCCGGGCGACGGCGGACAATCCATAATACGACGCGCGCCTAGCCCGCGCCGACGTCGGACCGGGAGAGGATATTGAGCTGGGCTTGCGCTTGTTTTGTCAGGCTTGTGAACAGCATGGAAACACGGTAACCCAAATGCTTATTGCCCGAACAATTTACGACGACGCCGGTGCAATGCACTTTGCCATTCGGCGTGGCCAAAGCCACGGTCATTTCGGTCCAGGAATTGAAGGGTGTCGGACTGCGAAATTCGATGCCGCTTTTGTGAATGGCCACTGAATCAGTGGAGAGCTCAAGTCGCGTTTGCCGCGCCTCAAGTGTCACAGGTTGAAACGTACCAATGCTTCCGACTTTTCTTGCACTCATGAATATATGCTAACACAAATTCAGCCACCGTCAAATTTTTACCATTCAATTACAGCAGCGCCCCAGGTCAAGCCGGCGCCAAAAACCACCAGCAAAATCAGGTCTCCGCGGGACAAGCGGCCGGACGATACCGCTTCGTCCAGCGCGATGGCGACGGAGGCCGCCGATGTATTGCCGTATTTATCCAAATTTACAAAAAGTTGCTCCGGTTTGGCGTTCAGGCGTTCGGCTACGGCATCGATGATGCGGCGATTGGCCTGGTGAGGAATAATGCACTTGATTTTTGTAATATCCAGTTCGCACCGGGCCAGGGCCTCCCGGGCCGCCGATTCCATGGCCTGCACCGCGCTCTTGAACGCCTGCTTGCCGTCCATTTGCAAATAGTGAAGGCGCGCGTCCACGGAAGCTCTTGTGGCCGGACAACGGCTGCCCCCGCCACGCATTAAAAGCAGGTCGCCTTTTTCACCGTCCGCGCCCATAACGGCCGTCAACAGGCCGTGGGAATTATCGCGGTTTTGCAATATGGCGGCGCCCGCGCCGTCCCCGAAAAGCACGCAGGTATTGCGGTCGCTCCAGTCGACAATTGAGGAAAGCTTCTCGGCGCCAATCACCAGGACCGTGTCATAGGTGCGCGACATGATGAACTGCTGCCCGACTTCCAATCCGAAAATGAAGCCCGAACACGCAGCCTCGATGTCGAACGCCGCCGCGCGTTTGGCGCCGATCATTTTCTGAACCAGGCAGGCCGTGGCCGGGAAGGGCATATCCGGCGTGATCGTGGCAATGATGATGAGGTCGATTTCGGCCGCGGTAATCCCCGCCATTTTCATCGCTTTTTCGGCGGCGTTGGCAGCCATGTGCGAAGTCCATTCATTTTCCGCCGCCAGGCGACGTTCCTTGATTCCCGTGCGCGTCGTGATCCAGTCGTCCGACGTCTCAACCATTTTTTCCAAATCATGGTTGGTCAGGACCCTGGAGGGCACGTAGGAACCGACGCCCACGATGGAGCAACTGCGCCCTTGAAAATTGTGATCTGCCCTTGGGTTTTTAAATTTTGCCTTCACCGCGCTATTTGACACCGTTGGCGTCGTCATTGGCAATTAATTTTTCATTTGCTCGCGCGATTTCGCGCGCAATGAGTTCGTTGACACGATTCTGCAGTGACTCGCCCGTTACGCGAATGGCGCTGGCCACCGCGCGTTCGCGCGCCGATCCGTGCGCCTTAAAAACCATGCCGTTGAAACCCAGCATGGGGGCGCCGCCGTAGACTTCTGGATCCATGCGCTTTCGGATCGCTTGAAAGGCGTTCCTTGCCAGGTAGGCCCCAATTTGCCTTTTTGGGTTGCTCATCAGCTCTCGTTTTAACATCGAAAACATGGCCACCGCAAGGCTTTCGGAGGTTTTCAAAACGACATTTCCCACGAATCCGTCGCACACGACCACGTCCACGTGGTCTTTGAAGAGATCGTGTCCCTCGACATTGCCGATAAAGTTCAAGTCCAGGAGTTTGCAGAGCTTGAACGCTTCAAGGGTCAAATCGTTGCCTTTGGTGTCTTCCGTTCCGATGCTCAAGACCCCCACCCGCGGATTTTTTCGGCCGAGCACCTCGCGCGAGTAGATGTTTCCCATGACGGCGAACTGGGCGAGGTTCTCTGGAGTGCATTCAACGTTAGCCCCGGCGTCAAGCAGGACGAATTCGTTGCCCTGCCGTGGAATAACGGTCGCAATGCAGCCGCGGTCGACCCCAGGAATTCTCCCGACTTTAAAGGTCGCGGCGGCGAAGATGCCACCGGTGTTTCCGAGCGAAACGAGAGCGTCCGCCTGCCCATCGGCCACCAATTCGGCAGCGCGGGCAATGGAAGAGTCCTTCTTTTTGCGAAGGGCGATCGCGGGTTTATCGTCCATTTCCACCACCTGGGTGGTATGGACGACACGGACCCGATGGTCTCGAAAACCGCGGGCCGGAAGGGCCGAATGAATAGCAGCCTGATCGCCGACGAGGAAAAGCCTGGAGATTTTTTTATTAGCGTCCAGCGCGAGCTTCACGCCCGAAATGACCACGCCGCAGCCGTGGTCGCCGCCCATGACATCCACTGCGATCTTCATAAGGCAAATTGCGCGCCGGCCAATCCAGTGCACGCAACGCCCCGGTTTGCCGGGGGCCTGCCGGGGACAAAAAAGCTTATGCTCCGGCAGTGACGGTGATGACCTGGCGGCCCTTGTAAAAACCGCAGGCGGGGCAGACCCGGTGCGGAACGTACGGCGCGGCGCATTGCGGGCACGTGCTCAATTGCGGCAGTTTCAGGACACTGTTGTAAGCCCGGCGCATTCGCTGCCGGCTGTGTGACGGTTTGCGTTTTGGAACACCCATAAAGCAATAATAAATTCAAATTAAAAGTTCAATTTATCCAATTCATTCCACGTGGACGGACTGGTCTGACCATTTTCGCGCCTGTTTTCCCCTAACCCGCGACAATCCGGTCCACACAGCGGATGCTGTGGAAACTCGAGGAGCATATCTTCCCGTACATAGGCTGTCAAGTCTACGCAATCGTTGTCCACGGGCACGGCGTCCCCACCCTCCAGGGGCAGGTGCAATGTCCAGTTATCCAAAGTTATTGCTTTTTCAAAGGGTTTCAGACAGCGAACGCATTGGCACTGCAGCGTGAGCGCCAGTTTGCCCTGTATTAAAACCCCCTGCGTCACCTTTTCCACCCGCAAATCGTAGTAGAGGGGCTTTTTAGGCACCATCATCTCGTCTTGCAGGCCGAAATCCAGCTCTTCCACCGGTAAATCGCCTCTCAGATGAAGCTCGTGCGGCTCCAAATGGCGCAAATTGACTTTCAATGACATGATGCAATCTAACGCACGGTGCGGGAACATGACAAGAGGGCATTCATGACGCGCCCCAATTTTCCTGCGGCCAACTGATCAGACGGGGCGCGAATTAATCTGAGCGGACTCATGTCCGATGCTACGCGAGGATATCCACGGACTCACGCACCCGCTTGACAGTCAGGATGTTTGTCCCCCTAATTAAGTTATGCCTGAAATGCCTGAAGTTGAAATTCTCGTGCGCCATCTCCGACCTTTGTTGCGCGAGAAAACGATTCGCGGAGTGCAGGTACGCCGGGAACGCGCCACGCGGCCGACGCCGCCCCATGATTTTGAAAAGACGCTGGCCGGCGCAAAATTCAAAGAGCTTACCCGCCGGGGAAAATATTTGGTGTTTCAATTTCTGGGAAGCCGGGTGGGAACGCCCGACCGACGGAGGGAAAGACAAAAATCTGAGCCAGCCGTTCTCACCCTTCTCGGTCACCTGGGCATGAGCGGGAGAATGTTCGTTGCTTTAAAAAAGGAAAATTTGGCGAAGCACGCCGCCGTGGTTTTCGACCTGGGTGACCGGAATTTTATTTATGAGGACACGCGTTATCTTGGCCGGATGAGTCTTGATTTATCGCCGCTGGCGGAATTGGGCCCGGAAGCATTCGATTTTTCTCCGGAGACATTCGCCGCGGCCCTGAAAGGTTCGCGCCAGCCTATAAAAGTTAAATTGCTCGACCAAAGCCTCATCGCCGGCGTGGGAAATATATACGCCAGCGAAGCCCTGTTTCGCGCACGCCTATCGCCGAAGCTCCCGGCCGATCAATTAACGCCGGCGCAGGCTAAAACGTTATTGCGCGCCGTTTGTGATGTTTTGAATGACGCCATAGAATTTGGCAGCACTGTGGGGTTGAAAACCGTGAGCGGCAAATCGGAGGCGTTGTTCTATTTCGATGAGGGCGGCGAGGGTTATTATGAAAAGCGAATGCGCGTCTATGACCGCGAGGGAAAACCCTGCGTCAACAAATGCGGAGCGAAGATCGAGCGCATCATCCAGGGCGCACGGAGCACGTATTTTTGTCCACGGTGCCAGCGGTTTGCACCGCGGCCATCGGGAGAATAGTGCTCCGATTGTTTGAAACGACGAACGATGCGGGTGATTCGTGCGGTTTTTGGCTCTGTGGTAAAGTGGAATTATGCCCGAAGTTTCCGTGTTAAGGTTATTCGTGGCCATTCCTCTGCCCGACAACGTTCGGGCGGGACTGCGGCAATGGCAGCTGGAACTGCAGCCGCTGCTGCCGCCACGCGCCGTTCGCTGGACAAAACCAGAACAATTCCATCTCACGCTCAAATTCCTTGGCAGTGTTCCGGTCGCGGACACTGATGCGTTGCGGCATGCCATTCGCACCGTCTGCCAGGGCGCCCGACCCATGCGGCTGCGCGCAGAAGGGGCAGGATTTTTTCCACACGCACGTTCGCCGCGCGTCCTATGGGTGGACATCAAAAGCGTTGACGGATTTCTAATGGAATTTCAGCGACAACTGGAACTGTGCATTCAACGTTTCGCGGAGAAAGAGGAAGACAAAAATTTTACGGCGCACGTCACGGTTGCGCGATTCGAGAAATTGCGGAGCCGCGAGACGGAAAAACTCATCACTGCAATTACCGTCTCTAAAACTTTTGGCGAATGGACGGCGGCAGAAGTAAAACTAATCAAAAGTTCACTAGCGCCTTCTGGCGCACTGCATGCTACATTCGACACATTTAAGACAAAAAACGATTAATGTCTTGAAACTTTTTTGTAACAGTTGGCGTCTGTGAAAATATATGCTTAAGCCGCTTTCATCCAGCAAATGGAACTATGAAATGGCTGCGCACCTGCTGAACCGCGCCGGATTTGGCGGCACGCCGATCCAAATCCAACGTCTGGCGGACATGACCATGCCACAGGCCGTTTCGTTCCTTCTTGATTACGAAAGAATTGCCGACTCGACCCCGGCGCCGGATTGGGCACACCCTGAGCCGGACCGCATGGAGGTCATGCGCCAGGTCTATCAAAAGGGGACGCCCGAGCAACGGCGGCAGGCCAACCAGGGAGAGCAAAAGCTTCAGTATCAGCGCATGATCGAACTGCGCGGCTGGTGGCTTAACCGGATGGCGAAAGGTCCGAGGCCGTTTCAGGAAAAAATGACATTGTTCTGGCACGGCCAATTTGCCACAAGCGCGGAGAAAGTACACGAAGCGTATTACATGTGGCGGCAAAACGAATTGTTCCGGCGCCTGGCCACCGATAATTGGCTGCGTTTGCTCATTGAAATGGGCAAGGACCCGGCCATGCTGGTTTGGCTCGACCAGGCTGAAAGCCGCAAGCAACATCCAAATGAGAATTTCGCCCGCGAGGTCATGGAACTTTTTGCGCTGGGCATCGGCAATTACACTGAGAAAGACGTTACGGAAGGCGCCCGTGCCCTTACCGGCTGGTCGCTGGATCGAACGAACCAGAGGTTTGTCTACCGTCCCGAATTTCACGATGACGGTATCAAGACTTATCTGGGCCTGACGGGAAATCTCACGCCCGAAGACGTTCTGGCGCAGATCGTGGCGCAACCGCATTCGGCGGTGTTTATTACCGGCAAAATGTGGAACTTTTTTGCCGGACAGATGCCTTCGCCGGAGTTGAACCAGGCGATGGCGGCGGAACTGCGCGCCAACGGAAATGATTTCAAGCCGTTCCTTCGGGTAATGTTTTCCAGCGAGGAGTTTTATTCGCCGGACGTTGTCAAAAACGAGGTCAAAAGCCCGGTGCAATGGCTCGTGGGCACTTCGCGCATGCTGGAATCGGATTTGCCTCCGCCAGTTATTTGCATGGGGATGTTGCGCAGCCTGGGACAGGACTTGTTCGCCCCGCCCAACGTCAAAGGCTGGGACGGTGGACTAAGCTGGATCACAACCAATACCCTGCTGGCGCGATACAATGAAGCCGAGACCCTCGTTTCCGGCAGCCTGCAGCCGCTGGCGGGCGCCGATTTTAGCCCCAAAGGAAATGGCAAAAAAGGTCCAAACAGCGAAAAACGTTTTCAACGCCTCGCGGACCGCATTCGCGTGGGCGGCGTGAACGTGAACAAGATTTTGACGCCGGACGAGCGCGTCAGCAAAGACATGATCGTGGCATCCGTCCAGCACCGTCTGCTCCAATCCGATCTGAGCGATGATCAGGAAAACGCTCTCCGTGATTTTCTGGACTCGCGCACGCAGCTAACCGACGGGGACATCCTCACCGTGATTCGCCTGGTGATGGCCACGCCCGCCTATCAAGTCACCTGAAATATGAACAAAGAAATCACACTCCAAACCCGCCGGCAATTCCTGCGGACAACCGTTTTGGGCAGCGCGCTGTCCTGGTCGGTCCCGGCCTTTCTCGCCAACACCTTTAGCGCCCTGCAAAGCCAGGCCGCCGATTCGGCCACTCAAATCGCCACCGGCAAGGACAGCACCATTCTCGTCGTGCTTCAAATGGCCGGCGGCAATGACGGGATCAACACCGTGGTCCCGTACGCCAGCGATTATTATCATCAGGCGCGCCCCCGCATTGGCCTGGGCGCCGACAAAGTCCTCAGGCTCAGCGACCAGGTCGGATTCCATCCGGCCATGACCGGTTTCAAAGACCTGTACGATTCCGGCAATCTGTCTGTTGTCCAGGGCGTTGGCTATCCCAATCCCAATCGGTCCCATTTCCGCTCGACGGAGATTTGGCAAACCGCCAGCGACTCTGACAAGTTTGATAAATATGGGTGGATCGGGCATTATTTCGACAACGCCTGCGAGGGTTGCGATCCTACCGTGGGCGTGGCCATCGAACAGCAATTACCGCAATCGTTCTTTTCCAAATCGCTCAAGGGCGTCTGCATGAGCAATCCTCAGAATTACCGTTTTATGCCCGGCGATAATCCCAGGCCCGGCCAGATGGACATGGTTGAGGCCTCGTATGAAAAATTGAATGACATCACCGTCACGACGGCCGCAGATGAAAATTCCGGCGGCAGCATCGGCATGCTCGCCAGCGCGATGCCCATGACCGGGGGACGCGCCGTGGATTTCATTGAGCGCACGGCGCTGGATGCGCAGGTCAGTTCCGATGAAATCCGAAGCATTGCCGCGCGGGTCCAAAACCAGTCGCAATATCCGGCCTCGCAGCTCGGCAATTCGCTCAGGCTCGTCGCCAAACTCATCGGTGGCGGTTTGCCCACGCGTATTTATTACGTCTCCCAGGGCGGATACGACACTCACACCAATCAGGTCGCCACCCAACAACGGTTGCTTGGAGATTTAGGCACCTCGGTGAAGGCCTTCGTGGATGATATGAAAGCGCAAGGGAACATGCAGCGCGTGCTGGTCATGACCTTCAGCGAATTTGGACGGCGCGTCGCCGAAAATGCCAACGGCGGCACAGACCACGGCGCAGCGGCGCCCATGTTCATCGTGGGGAACAAAGTCAGCGCGGGCTTGCTCGGCGCCTATCCGAGCCTGGCCCCGCAGGATCTGTTCGAGGGGGACGTCAAATACAATGTGGACTTCCGTAGCGTCTATGCCTCCGTGCTCGACAATTGGCTGAAGACAAATAGTGCGGCGGTTTTGGGACGGCAGTTTACGCCCTTGCAGGTGGTCTGAAAAACATCCAAATTCCAAAGCACCAACATCCAGAGAAGCCTCAAATATTCAACCTCGCGGGGCTTGGTATTTGAATATTCTCTGGTGCGCGGACCTTGGGTTTTGGAGCTTTTATCTGCCTCCAATATAGCTTTCCATCTGTTCAATGGCGGCGTCCTGGGCTGAAATGATCCAATTCACCAGATCACCGATTGAAATGATGCCCACCAGTTCATCGTTTTGCATGACCGGCAGATGCCGGATGCGGTAATCGGTCATCAGCCGCATGCATTCTTCGAGCGAATCGTTTGGTGTCACGGTGATGACGTCCGGCGAGATGATTTCCTTGACGAACGTTTGTTTGGAGGTCTTTCCCGCAAGGGCGATTTTTCGGGTATAATCTCTTTCGCTAAAAACCCCGACCAATTTGCCGTTGGAGAGGACTGGAAGGGCGCCGATGTTTTTTTCGGCCATAAGCTGGATGGCGTCGAAGACCGTGGCCTCCGGCGAAATCTCCCACACTGTTGATCCCTTGTGATGCAACAGCGTACTGATTGGAACGCTGCTTTTCATAGGCTTATTCTTCTATATCGGCCTCTTGTAATGGTTTTGCAAGAACTTTTTTCGAGAATTTACCGGACTCTTATTGTTGAGTTCGTTGGGGGGGAGTGGGCTTTCAGCATTGAGGATGTTTGGCGTTCCATCCTGGGGCTTTCGCCCAGGATGGAATGGAACGCGCCGGTGGCAGCGCCCCTTGCAAATGCGCCGGAGCGAGTTGGCATGCCAGTCAAATAAAGGGAAACTAAGCTCAAATTGGAACTTGTCTTTTCTTCTCACTTCCCTTATGTTCCAAACTGCCTGAACGCCGCGTGTGCGGATGTTCATTGAGGCTGAGAAAAGAAAGTTAACAAAGAACCTAACCTTCAACCTCCGTTGCCACGGAAGTCTGTCTGGTTTAGGCAATGGAGTCTTCCGGTTCCGCTTTGCGGAATCAAAAGTCTCCCGCGGTTTAAAAGATTTCATTATGCTCACAATGGAAGAAGCCCTGAGGCAGAGCGGCAAATCGCTCGTCGCACAGGGTGAAATCGTCAAAGGTACCATCATCGAAGTCCGCTCCAAGGAAGTATTGGTGGACATCGGCTACAAAAGCGAGGGCGTCATCCCCGCCTCGGAATTTCAGGACCCCAACTCCATCAAAGTTGGCGATGAAATTGACGTCCTCATCGAGAAACTCGAAAACAAGGAAGGCACCGTCGTCCTCTCGCACGAAAAGGCGGAGTTCAAAAAGAACTGGGACAAAATCTTAACCATCTGCAACGAAGGCGGCCGAATCAACGGCAAAGTCAAATCGGTGGTCAAAGGCGGATTGGTCGTCAATGTGGGCGTCGAGGCCTTTTTGCCCGCGTCACAAATTGACGTCACCACCCCGAAAAATCTTCAGCAGTTCGTCGGCAATACCTACGAATTTAAGGTCGTCAAAATCAACCAGGACCGCCAGAACATCGTCCTGTCCCGCCGCGAACTGATCGAGCAGGAGCGCAACGAGAAACGCGCCCATCTGCTCGGCGAAATGACGCCCGGCGATATCCGCAAAGGCACCGTCAAGAACATCACCGATTTCGGCGCGTTCATTGACCTCAACGGCATTGATGGCCTGCTCCATATCACTGACATGAGCTGGGGCCGCATCGGGCATCCGTCGGAAATTTTGAAGGTCGGCCAGGAAATCGACGTCGTCGTCCTGGACGTGAACAAGGAGAAGGAACGCGTGAGCCTGGGATTGAAACAGAAAATGTCCAATCCCTGGGACAATATCGAGTCGAAATATCCCGTGGCCGCGAAGGTCAAAGGCAAAGTCGTCAGCCTCGTGCCGTACGGCGCTTTTGTTCAAATCGAGCCGGGGGTGGAAGGTCTCATTCACGTTACCGAGCTTTCATGGACCAAGCGCGTGGCCAAGCCAAGCGACGTTCTCAAGCAGGACCAGGAAATCGAAGCGGTGGTCCTCGGCATCAACCGCGAAGAACAAAAGATCTCCCTGGGCGTTCGCCAGCTCGAATCCAATCCGTGGGACAGCGCCGCCGAGAAATATCGCGCGGGCGCGCGCGTCAAAGGCAAAGTCCGCAACCTTACCAGTTATGGCGCGTTCGTGGAACTGGAAGAAGGCATCGACGGCATGATTCACGTTTCGGACATGTCATGGACCCGCAAAATTAATCATCCGAGCGAAGTCATGAAGAAGGGTGACGAATTGGAAGCCATCGTGTTGGAAGTGGACCGGCCGAACCAGCGCATCGCCCTTGGGCTCAAGCAATTGGGCTCCGACCCATGGGAAAACATCGAGTCGCTTTACAAGGTCGGCGACCTGGTCACTGGCAAGGTCACCAAACTGGCCAGCTTCGGCGCGTTTATGGGCTTGCAGCATGACATCGATGGCCTCGTGCATATTTCGCAAATCAGCGAAGAGCGCGTGGACAAGATCAAAAACGTGCTCAAAGTCGGCCAGGACGTTTCCGCGCGCGTCATCAAGATTGACAAGGGCGAACGCCGGATCGGCCTTTCCATCAAGGCCGCGAACTACTCTGATGAGCAGCTCAAGGAAGAGCAAAAATTGCTCGATTCGCTCAAACCGGGCGAAGACCTTGTGGCATTGCAACACGCCTTCGACGCAGCCGACGAGGCGCAGAAGAGCGATTAACAAATATTCGAATCACAACAGCGGGCGGACCGGCAACGGTCCGCCCGTTTTTGATTTTGAGAATCGGTCGGATCGGACGGATGAGACCGATTGGACGGATGCCGCAGCGTCACGTGCGAATAGGCGGCGCTCCTTTAGTCCCTTCCCAAATATTTCACCACCGCTTCGGTCCGGGACTGGACGTGGAGTTTTTCGTAGACGGCGTGGAGGTGAGCGCGGACGGTGCTCAGGCTGATGCCCAGTTGGTCGGCGATTTCCTTGTATAAAAAGCCTTTGGCCAGGGCGGCGAGAATTTCGTGCTCACGCTTGGTCAGTTTTTCCATGTCCGACCGTGGCGTTTTGATTTGCTGAAAGTGGCTGACGACTTTGCGCGCAATCTGCATGGACATGGGCGCGCCACCGGCATGGACCTGTTCGATGGCCTGGACTAGCTCGGCCGCGGACATGTTTTTGAGCAAGTAACCGCTCGCGCCCCGGCGCAGGGAATCAAAGATTAAATCGCTTTCGTCGTAAGTGGTGAGCATGAGCACCTGGGTTTTGGGCAGGCGCTCCTTGAGGCGGGCCACGCATTCGATTCCGTTCATGCGCGGCAGATTAATGTCCATAAGGACAACGTCGGGCTCTTCCAACGGGATTTTAGCGAGGGCTTCTTCGCCACTGGCATGCGCGCCCACGCAGCTCAACATTCCGGCGCGCCCAAGCAATTCGGTCAGGCTCTCGCGCGTGCCGCGATTGTCTTCGACGATAGAAACTTTGATTCGCACGCTTTTTTTCTTTTCACTCATAATAAATTAAGGTGCCGCTTTCTGCTATCGTACAAACGTTCAAGTCCCATTGAACTCATCATCCTCATTCTCATCCTCATCCTCAAAAAATCGTCACTCAGTCGCCGTCTCCATCGGCAAGCGCAAATGGATCTTCGTCCCTATGCCGGCGCCGCTTTGAAATCCGAATTCACCGCCGATGTCATTCATTCGCTGGCGCATGTTCCGCAAACCATCGGCCAGCGCATCGTCCACGGCGCCGTTTCGCGCCAAAGCCGGGTCAAATCCGCATCCATCATCTTCAATCGTAATATCCAGGGTGTCTGCTGCAAATTGAATTCGCAGGCGGACTTCCGAGGCACGGGCATGCTTGACGATGTTGTGCAGGGCCTCTTTGATGACCAGGAAGAGGTTGTGGCGCAGGTCGGTGGACAGTTCGCGCGACGGACACTGCTCCGGAAAATCCAGACGGCAGCGAACGCCGGCCAGTCGCAAATAATCATGGGCGAACTGCCCGGCATAATCCACTAAATGCGCGAGCGTGTCGTTGCGCGGGTTGACTGCCCAGACAATTTCATCGAGCGATTTTATGGCCTGGCGCGCCGTCGCTGAGATTTTATCGACGCGCTCGGCGGCTTTGTCCGGCTCGCCACGGTCCTGGTGCGCCAGTTCGCCCAGGAAGGCGATTTGGGTCAGGTTTGCGCCGAGGTCATCATGGATGTCCTTGGCAATTCGCGTTCGCTCACGTTGCAAAGCCGCCTGTTGTTCCAGGACAATGAGCTGGCGTCTGAGGCGGCGAAAGGAAACGTATCGCACGATGGCAATGATGCTGAGGGTGAAGGCCAGCAGTGCGGTCGACCGGAACCACCACGTTTGCCAGTAAAACGGAGTGACAACAAAGCCAACGGATGCCATTTCCGGACTCCAAACGCCGTCGCTGTTGCACGCGCGCACGTCAAAGTGATATCGCCCCGGCGACAGGTGCTGGAAAATGGCCTGTCGCTCCGTGCCGGCGTCCACCCATTCGTCTTCGTTGAGTCGATATTCGAACTGAACGTCCTCCGGTGATGCGAAACTTAAGGCAGTAAAATCGAAACCCAGCGTGCGATGGTTTGGCGAGAATTTAAGACTCGACCGCGTTGCCAGGCCCAAACTCAGCGGCGCGGGATCGGATGGATTGAATCCCAGGCGCGGGTCATAAAGGGCCACGATCCGGTCGTCAACGGCAACGCGCTCAATTATGACGGGCGGGGGCGCGGCGCCGTGCGGGACGTTTTCGGTATGAACAATGGCCAGACCGGTACGCATTGGAAAATAGAGCCGGCCGTCGGGAGACCGGAATGCCGTCGATCCATTTTCGTAATTAGGCTGAAGGTTGGCGCCTTCAGCCGGGCCGTACGCGATGGAGCGGACGCGCGCCCCGCGGCCCGCGGCCAAATCACTCCATTGCGCCAACGATACCCGGAACAGACCGCGGCTGCACGCACACCAAAGCCAACCGTCGTCGTCCGCTACCATTTGGGAAACGTAGTCGTCGTAAAGACCCTGGTCGCTGGTGAGGCGAAAGAAATTCGTTCCTTCGAGACGACCAATTCCCCATTGCGCATAGCCGATCCACAGGCTGCCGTCCGGCGTCGCGGACAAACAGCGGATGGACAGGAGCCGCTTTGAGGGCGGCGTTTCGTCCAATACCATGTCACCGTCAACGCGCAGGAGCACGCCATCGGCGCTGGCCACCCAGACGTTGCCTTTGGTGTCCTCTACCATGGCGCGCAGGGAACGGTGCGGCACGGGTATCTTGAGCGATCGCAAATGACCCCTCCGCAAACGATCAAGGCGGCTTGGACCGTCCGTAGCAATGAACACATCGCCGTCGGAACTTTGCAAAATGGTACGGACATCGTCACTGCTTAATCCGTTGCTGTGGTTCCAATGCCGGTACCGGCCGTTATTCCAATAATAGAAACCAACGTTCTGCGTGCCGATCCAAATACCCCCGTCCAATGCGGCGGTGACGCAGGTGACACCGCCGCGGATGGAATTTGTTCCTTTTTCGAGAGTTTCCCAGTCGCCATTTTTTTGGGACGCGATGAGACCATTTTGCGTCGCGACCCAAATTGTGCCGTTGGTATCCTGGCAAACGGCGCGAATCGATTCGTTAGGCAAACCGCTTTCAGGTCCGAGCAATTCGACGATGCGCGGACGCAGCCGTTCCAGGCCGCCGCCGTCTGTGCCAGCCCAGATATTTCCCTCGCGGTCCTCGCCAAAGCAATCCACGTCAAAATAAGAAGAGGGCACGGTTTCGACATTTGTGCCGGAAATGCGGAAGAGGCCGTTCGCGGCGGTGCCGACCCAGAGCGCGCCCGTATGGTCCTCCAAAAGCGTTTGAGGACTGCTATGGCCGATAGCCGGAGGAAATTGAACGAGCACCTTTAACGTCCCATCCAGGTTCGCTTCAAGAAGCTGCCGGGCCGTACATATCCAAATTCCGCCCCCGGACCGCTGGCCGATGCAGGTTACATCATCCGGCAGAATGAACAGCGTCTGGAATTTTCCGTCGCGGAAAACGCCTGCCCGATTTCCTTTGCCGAACCAGAGCCGCCCATCCGCGTCAGTGGCGATGGAAGAGGCATTTGCGCCCGGCCAGCCTGACTCGGGACCGAATACGGTTACCCGCCCGTTTGAAATTTGGGTTAACCCTCCCTCCCTGTAATCGACCCAAATCGTTCCGTCCGCATCTTCGGCGATGGCGATGGCGCGGGCATCCGGTACATTTGTGAACACCGTGGGCGCCGTAGCCGAATTGGTGGGGATACAAACAATGGGCCCGCGGTCCAGGCCAAGCCACAAGCAACCGTGCCGATCGCACATCATCGCCCGAACGACGTGGTTCGGAACGCCTCCGAGGTCTTCGAGCGGGAATATTTGGAATTGCAGGCCATCAAACCGCATCAGGCCGCCGCCGGTGGCGACCCAAAGATAACCATCGGGCGTTTGGGCGACGCCAACGACTCCGTCGTCGCGCAAGCCGTCTCCGGATTGCCAGGAGCGTTCGAGCCAGACGGTGCCCGTTTCGGCACATTGAGCGGTCAGAGCAGCAAGCAGGAAGAAAAGCGCCACGCAATTTGCTGAACGTCGGCGACCGGTGGGCATAGGTTTAGAATAACAGTTAATTTGCGGCGGAACAACCTCGCATGCGACGAGAATTGAGGAGTGAAAATGGAGAATGGACGCGCGCTCGAAAGTCCATTCTCGATCCTCTATCCTCCAACGAGTCTCCGACAGTCCAATCCACGCGCGAACTGAAACCGCTTCAACGCTTCAACGCTTCAACGTTCCGGCCTGCCGCCGCGTCGGCCTGCACGAATACGACGTACATGTTGCAAGGTTGTTTGCCGGAGCTCATTGCATTGGAACCAAACGTCAAACTTTCATCGCTGCGCAAATGTCTGGAAAAAAGTTTCATCGGCCGGCCGGCGATAACGAGGGACGAATGCGTTTCATGAAGCTGGCGCTGCAACCAATCCGGGCTGGTCAATGAGGCGTCGTAAGCCACGTAAACCGTCGCGCCACCCTTGACCGCCAACTGCATCAAATCAGCCGCGGGATAAAACTTGTCCGCGTCGGCGGCCTGGACCCAATTCGCGCCGGTTAATTTTGAGGGCAGGTTTTGGAACGGCAAATCCCGGTCACAATACACGTTCTTGCCATCGGAAGCGTTCACTTCCACGTGGACTAATTCTGTGGGCCCGGTGTAATTAAAGGTGTCTATGAGACGGTGAGCCGCCGAACCGTTGTCGGCGGCGCTTGTAACCGTCATAGGAGCTGTGGCCGCCGCCAAAACGGACCAATCGGCGTGCGTGCTGGAGAGTGCGACCAGCGGCATCGCGGGCGTCACTTGAGAATAGCCCTCGCTCATCGCGAACAGATGTGATGGCACAAGAATGCTGGCCGGATTGAGCCCGGGACAATTTGCCGTCACAGTAATTTCGCCCGGAGTTAACGTAGAGCGGACGGCCACGCGATTGATGCCGCATTCGAGGTCGAGATATTTATTATTGATGGAATCGGCTTTTCCGCTGTTATATCCACCGCGCCAGATGCCTGGTCCGTCGCACGAGAAATCCACGCGCTGGTTGAAAGTGGGGCAGCGCCGACCGTTGGCATCAACCGCTTCAATGTCAATTAAAGCTATGTCCGAACCATCCGCCTGCAATCCGCCGGGACCGGTAATGGTGGTCATTCGCAATGCGACCGGCGCGCCGGCCGTCTCAATGGAATCGGTTGCGAGCGGACCGCTATTGTTCGAAGCGACGGCTTTGATTTCGCCCGGCGAGAATTCGACATCTTTAAATGTGAAGAGGTAACGCTCAGACCTTTCGCCAAAGCCCAGGGACTTTCCATTCACGAACAGTTCCACATTTGAGCAATTGGCTGTGACATAGACAGTCTTCTTTGTCCCAGGGGCGTAATTCCAGTGGCCGATGATGTGGACCTGTGGATCGTCGCGGAACATGGTTTGGCAAACGTAGTAGGCTTCCTTGGGCAACCGCACGCCGTCCACTTCGCCGCTGGCGCGGCAGACCTCGGCGGTGTTGCGTCCGCCGCTGGTGGTGTCCGAAAAGATCCAGTTCGCGCCGCCGCACTCTCCCGGTCCGCAGGGCTTGTCGATGTATTGGCTGACTTCGTTGACGGCATATTGCTCCGAGGTCAAATCGTAGGTTTGGCCTTTTGCCTGAGGGTAGCCAAAGTCAGGCGGGGACGCGTCGTCCCATTCGCGGCGCGGTGATTCCTCGCGGTCATATTCTCCCTCAACCACCGGCAGGCGCGGCACTTCGTGGCTGCCTTCAGTGCCGATGGTCAGGTCCATGAACTGGCCGGTCGCTTCGTCGGCGCGGCGATGAGCGTAGGCCCGTCCGCCGTTCGGGTCATATTGCTCGACGTAATGGCGCAGTTCCTGGCCGTGAGCCGGAGTTACTTTTTGATTGCCGCCTTCCCAAATTAAAATCGAAGGATCATTGCGAAAATAGATCAGTGCGTCCCGAAAAGCGTCGGCGCGAATTCGCCACGCCGCGCCAACGGTGTCGGATTCGCCGTCAACACCGGGTTGATCGGCGATAATCCCCAGTTCGTCACCGGCCCGAATCATTTCCGGGCCCCCGGCGCTGTGGCCCCACCGAATGAAATTGCCGCCGGCGTCGCGCATCATTTTTAAAGTGAAAAAGTGCAGCCAATCCGGCTGCGCGGTGCCTAACCCGGGCCATTCGTCGGTGGGACGCTGTCCCCAGCCGTGAAGATTGAGGTGATGGCCATTGATCGAAAAGCCGGTTTTTATGTCCCAATGCACGGCCCGAATACCTAGTGGGATTTCGCATGAGTCCACGGTCCTGTCGCCGGAACTGATGCAGCATACGACGTGGTACAGATACGGATAATCCGGTTCCCACAATTGGGGATTTTCAATGGCACCCGAGAATTTAGATATGGACTTGCCACCCGGAGCGATTGAACCCTTTTGCCGGAAAACGAGGACGGAATTTCCGTCTACACCGACGATTTTGGCTGTTACTTCAATTTCACTCGACGTCGAGCCATCATTTTCAACCGGCACTTCAACGCCGATTTGCGCGGAGGCGGCGGAGATTTCTGTGGCATACGCGTAAGGGCCAGTTGTTTTCAGAAAATCAAACAGGGGAAGTGAAACGTGGACCGGGTCCGTCACGTAAAGCCGCACATTGCGATAGATGCCGCCCAACGGGGGATGCCATTGCGGATTATTCCAGGGAATTTGGTTGGCCTGGACGGCATTCACATCATCCGGAAGCGAGTTGTTCAACTCCTTTTCATAGGCCGATAACGGGGTCTGCGGATCGGTCTGGCTCACAATAAAGCGATTGTCGCACATGACTGCCAGGACGTTTGGCTTGTCGAACCGGACGAAGGGCGTCAAATCAAAGCCGAAGGGGATGAACCCGTTTTTGCACGAGCCGAGCAAATGGCCGTTGAGATACACCTCGGCGACCTGCCGCACGGCCTCGAACTCGATGTAAACATCCCTGCCGCGCGCGGATTCAGGCAGCAAGAAAGTTTTGCGATACCAGGTTCGGCCGGACCATTGATCGATATCGCCGAGCATATTTCCACGAGACAAATGATTGAACGTGTCCACGTCGTTATACGTGTGCGGAGCGGATACTGTGGTCCAGGCCGAATCATCGAAGTCCGGCTGGGCCGCGCCGGTCGGGTCTGACTTAATGAACTTCCAATCCGGATTAAAATTCAGCGTCAAGCGCCCCTGGGCAATCGCCGCTGGCGCCCACAGGATAAGGGCAAGCAGGCCTGCGGCCAGAACACGGAAAACGTGAAACGGCACACGGCGACTGTCTCGACAATGGAACATTTTTCCTATTTTCGCCGCAATGAACTCCCGATGCTACCTGAACGTTTGTACTAGGCCATTTTCGGTCGTTGAAGCGTTGAACGGTTAAAGCGTTGAAGCGGTTGGGACCCTGGAAGGGGGACCCTCGCACATTCATTGTGTATAGGGGGGGAAACAGGAAACGAAGCGAGAATTTGGGCCGATTGGCCCGGTTTTATTGGGGAAATTGATGATTTTGAGGGAAATGACCCATCTGCGCTGTGCTACGACGCGGTAAACCCGGTTGCGCCGCCCGGTGACGGGTAGGATGCCGGCCGAACAAGACGAATTACGGCTGGGCCGCAGCTTTGTTTATCTGATTCGCAATGTTTTCCGCCTCCTGCTCGGTGAACGCTCCGAAAATTTGGGCCGATCCGTTCGAAATTGGGTCCATGATCTTCGGCGCTGTGTAAAACTTGCCATTGATGATAATTGCCAGCCGTTTCGTAACGTTTTGCCGGGTTATCTCGGCAAATCGGGCTGCGCCGTTCCTGGTGAAATGGATCGCGATATCATGTCGGCCCGATTCATTAACCACTTTTGCCGATTCCAATGCGGTTTGGTCCAACAGGACTGTTTTCTGGACGTTCAATGTGTTGGTCTGGTTATCGTATCGGTCATGTCTGATCTCGGTCATTGGCTCCGAATCGGCTGATGGCTTGTCGAGAACCAGGCGAAGCTGGAAGAGCGGCGGTGGTGGGGAGGCGAACACCGTTGCGGCAGCGGCGAAAATGCAGGCGAAGCTTAGAAGGATGGACAGTTTCATACATTTACCGGATGGCGACATCGTTGCCTTAAGATATTTCACGTAAAATCGCCGCGCAACCCATTCGATTAGCCGCAGATGAAACACAGATCGAAATCCCGGTGGGATTAGTGGAAATAGCCCGGCGTTAAAACACGTCTATCCGTTTTGACACCAAAAGTGATGGGTGAACTATTACAATAATTTCGTTTGTCGGGTGTGAACCGCTGCCTAATATCGCATTGTATGGAATCCAGTTCCCAAAACCGGCGTATATTATCCTTGCGATGCCCGCGCCGAAGCGATTTCGGGCGGCGCGGAAATCCGTGTCTTTAAATGCGAAGAATAAGATGAATCAACCAATCAAAGGAGGAATGATGAACGCATGGTTTTGGTATGCCGTCGGCGCAGCCGTGTTGTATGGCCTGCACCAAATCTTTACGAAACTCGCATCGGCCTCGATCAGTGACGGGCTGGGCGGTTTTGCAGTCGAGGCGAGCGCGGCTCTGACCATTTTGGCTTATCTCGGCTGGCTCTGGTGTTCTGGCGCATGGAATCAAAAGTGGGATGCGGCAGGAGTAGGGTGGTCTGCCGCCACCGGCCTGTGCGTCGGTGTGGGGACAATTCTTTTTTTCGTGCTATTTCAAAAGGGCGGGCCACTATCCGCCGTGCCGATGGTGCTGGCCGGCGGCGCGGCGCTGATGGCGCTCGCGGGCATTTTCTTCTTCAAAGAGCCCATTTCCTGGCAACGAATCGTTGGTATTGGCATGGCCATCGGCGGACTGTATTTGATGAAAAAGTAACCACCGAAAGGCAGACGGACTGGTTGTCCGGGCGTTTGTTGGGCTCCAAAAGACCTCGGCGTATTGTAATCCCGGAGGGATTAGCCAGTTTTTTTAGCCGCAAAAGAACGCAAAGAGCGCAAAAAACAAATGGGGCTATGCGATCTCTTACGTTCTATCGCGGCCAAATGTCGTGTCTTAAATCGATTTTTTGCAGTGCTTCTCAATGAACTCGCGAAGTGCGTTCGGGTCTGTTTGAGACCAAACTGCACCGCAGCCCAGACACGCATAGCTCTCAGGGGCGAGGTAAGTGCCGGGTATCACGTTCAATGTGAAAAAGCGTCGGCTCTCGGGTTCGAAAACCATTCCCGAAAGGTAATGACCAGTGGATAATGAGAGCCTCCCTTTGGCAATCTCAACTCCGTCGCATTTCGGACATTTGGTTATTTCGCGACCTTCGCCATTCATTATTTTCCTCGCTTTCCTGATTTGATACGAAACGGTAGTGTCCTGGTAGTGTCCTAATTTGATTTTTTTCGCATTGCCAGTGCGAGGATCAAATTTATTACCAAAATGGCGGTCACACACACGCTCAGCCAGTCGTTTTTCAGCCTGGTGTTAATTAAGTCCAACACAATAACCGCAATACAAAGGATACTAAACAAAGCATATAACGATTGTTTATTCATGTATTTACCTGCTTAAAATCTTTTACAAATCGAACCTGGACAGCCTTTTGAGCTGAATCCACTGGCGGAATTTCCAGCACCAACAGAATGCTCCTTTTCATTCCTGGGTGCATTCGATCTTTCGTGTTCTTTGTGTTCCTTTGCGGCTACCCGTTTCCGGCGTTATCTGTGTGGTGGCCCCGGCGCAAGCCGGCGGCCGAAACACGGCGGGAGATTTCGCTTATATTGACGACGGCGCCGATTTCACCAATCAAATGCCAGAAACCCATGTCCCCCCGCGCGAGATACACGAAGTCCGGGTTGACCAGCTTGTCCTGCAGGACTTGCCGGCCCAGTTTGGCCCGCATTTCATTGAATTGCGTATTCTTTTTAAGCGTCCGGAGATCGATGATCCAATCCGCGCCGGGCGGACACAGGATGTCCAGGCACTGCTCCAGGAGGGGCAAAAGTCTTCGGGCGCGGGAGATGGGCACGCCTTTTCCGAGACCGAGCGCGAGCGACAGGAACTTTCGCTCGGCGGCCTCACTTTCCCGCCAGCCGCGCGTTTCATAGAAACGGTGCAATTCGACAACGTCAAAATTGATGCTTTTGACACAGCCGAAATCCACCAACCCAAACCGGCCGTCGGGCTGGAACAAAAAGTTGCCGGGATGCTGGTCGGCGTGAATCATGCGCAGTCGCTGTAGCTGGATTTCGTACGCTTCAGCCACCCGTGCACCCAATAGGTCGCGCAACGCCTGCGATGGTTTGCGCTTGAGCCAGTCGTTTAATGATTCACCCTCGACAAAGGACATCGTGAGCACACGGTCGGTGGTCAACTCCCGATAGACGCGCGGAACGGTGACGAAATCCAGTTCAGCCAGCCCTGTGCGGAAATAGTCCAGGTTGGCAGCTTCATGGAGGTAATCGGTTTCTTCCAGCAGGCCGCGGGCGATTTCATCCAGCAGGGCCGGCGACACGTGGCCCGTAACCCGCGTAGGCAGCATCGCCGAGCGCAACAGTTTCAGATCGTTCTCTATGGCTGAACGAATGGCCGGGTACTGAATTTTGACGGCGACCTTGTCGCCGTCGAAAGTCACGGCCCGGTGCACCTGGCCGAGCGACGCCGCCGCGAACGGCTCCGGATCGAATTCACGGAATGCGTCTTCCGGATATTTTCCCAGGGCCGATTTGAATTGCGCGCGCGCCAGCGTGGCGTGCATGGGAGGGGCCTGCATTTGCAGGCCGGACAGTTCCTGCAGAATTTCATGGGACAGGAAGTCCGTCTGCATGCTCAACATCTGTCCCAGCTTCATGACCGGCCCCTTGAGCGTGCCCAATTCATCGCGCACACGCCGGGATACTGTTTTGTGAAAGCGATCGCGCCGTTCAGGCCGGGTGCCGTTCCCCATCAGGAAGTTTTGCGCCTGATATCCGAGATAGCTGCCAACAAGGCTGAAGCCGAGCTTGCCAATCCGATATCCGCGCGCCAGTGTGCCGGTTGTTATATCTGATTTCATGTCCGTTTTCACCAGTTCCAGCTTCTCTTCTTCAGGAAATGTGAGCCCAGGTTGAGGCAGCGGTCGAGCAATGCGAGCGTGCGTTCTTTGCCGGGGGATGGGTCCTGCAGCCAGTGAGTGAGGATGGCTGTGTGAAGCAGCCCAAACGCATAGGCACCGAAATCTCCGACCCTGGGAATCTCTTCCTTGTCCGCGGCATTTGCCAGAACGTCGCGGATGAAGCACAGATACCGCGCGCTGCGGCTTTTGGTTTCCAGGCTCCAGGGACCGAGTTTGGACGCCGGCACAAGCCCGCGCAGACAGACCGCGCCGATGAACTCTTCATAAGGGGCAAAACGATCGAGCGACCGCTGGATGATGGCAAACAATTGTTCCGGCAACGCCGCCTTTTGGATGCGCGTATCGTTTTCGTACCAATGGATGACGTCCTCGAGTTCCTGCTCCAAAAAATAGACCGCCAGGTCTTCCTTGGTGCGAAAATAATTGAACAGCGTGCCCTCGGCGATGCCCGCCTTGCGCGAAATCGCCTTCGTGGTCGTTTGATAAAATCCTTTGCTGGCGAACAAATCCAGCGCCGCATGCAGGATGGCTTGCCGGGTTTTCTCTTTGTTCTCCGTCCGCCGCCCAGGCCCTTTTCCAGAGGCGGGTTTGCGGCGAGATTGGCGAGGTTTTGCTTTCATATCAAAATATGAGTGGACTCATTTTTTAATGAATATCAACGAAGGCCATGAGGCTGTCAACAGAAAATGAGTGCACTCATTTTTAATTGACGATTTATGATTTACGATTTACGCGACCGGCGCGGTGTCGAAATTCCCACAACACAGAATTGTACACCTGCGCACTCATGGACGGGCAAAACCGTTCCCTGCCTTCGATGTTCAGCGTTCGATGTTCGATGTTCTTCCCCGCCGCCTCCGTCCCGTTTCAACGCTTCAACGTCCGCCGCAAGGCGGGGTCATAAAAGGTCATAAATGGATGGGTTGAGCATACCTCGATTTTGAGGGCACACGGCCGTGGCGGGCAAAGCAGGAACTCGACAGGAGGCGAGGTCCTGGATGATGACTTGAATCCGGCCGTTTAGTATTGAACAAGGGAAACGGCATTATTTGTTGTTTTCACGGGCCACAAGTAAGTAACGTTCTACAAACAATATGTGAACATATGCGTAACCAGACTTGGCAAGCTTTAGACAATCTATTTTCGAAGTCGCCCCGTCTCAAGGCCGAAGGCGTCGAACGCGCTGAAGTGATTGATGCAGAGCGTGAGGTTGGCGTGAAGTTGGCGGAGGACTATAAGGAATTTATTCGCCGGTACGGCGGAGCCATGGTCAAGGCATTTCCGATCTATGGAGTGCGCAGGGCGACTAGCATGGGAAATGATGAGACGCTTGTAGAAGTGACAAAGGACTTTCGGCAGCAACATTGGCCGGGTGTCGAGAATTGGGCCGTCATCTCTACAGACCATTCTGGTAATCCGATTGGCCTTGATGCCGAAGGAAAAATCTGGATATCTGATCATGACGCGCGCGCGATACAACTACTCGCCTCAAGTTTTGAAGAATATCTTAGGGAGTGGTGCTTGAAGTTGCCGGACTAATTGTCTTTGGTGAATATGGATTTCGAATTCTTTGAGAAATTATCTCACCCCAGACACCGAAACGTCTGCCTCCTTCAACCGCAATTCTGCAAATTTTGTTAATTCTGTCGACCCCATCTCGTTCACACTGCCAAAATCAAAAACCCTCAAAAAACCCAGCAAAACCGCACATTTCGCTTCAAAATCAAATCTCGTTCACACTTGCAAAACCTACACAAATAAAATGTGTTGCAGCTACCATTTGGCGGGTCGCTGTTCCACGAGCCGCATTCTTTGAACTCTGCGGTTAAAAAATTCTGTAAATTTTGTTAATTCTGTCCAGTCCACCCCGTCAAAGCCAATTTCTCCATGACAATTGCCATTTTATCCATTTTGGATCCTTATGGCGCATGAGAGAATAGCTTCTTCCCAAGGTACGGTACCAGGTAACAAAAACCTAACTGAGCATGTTGGCTTTCATGCTGAACTATCGATGGCAACAGGCACGTTGCCTGTCCCACAATTTTTGCGGAGTTCTCCCAACTGATTTCCTTGTTGCGCCTAATGCCGGTAACAGTAACGGCTGCCGATGCAGTATTGGTGACATGATCGTCAGCCGTAAAAAGTCCAAAACTCAAACCTCAAAATGAAAATGAAAAAATGGATCATTCAACGCGCATTAATCATAACTAAAACAACGCTGGCCCTGCTTGCGGCCGCTGCCGCGGTCCCGCTGTCCACCCATGCCGATACCTCGTGGGTGCGTGGCGGCAACTGGGCCGACGACGGCGATAACTTCCAGACGGGCATCGTTTATCCCACTGGAATTACCTCCAGCACAACGACCACGCAAGCCGCGGCGGAGGCCGATACGATTGCCCTCGACGATATGAGTGTGGGCATAAACTTCGTCCGAATCGGCATCAATCCGGCGACCATTTCCGGCAATTGGTCAGTCGTCCAGGCTTACGTGAACGAACTGGTTGCCGACGGAATGACGGTGGACCTGGGCTTCTGGACCAGCACGAGCTCGGTGGGAACGGTCACAAACTTAAGCGCCTGGGAGAGCATGTGGGAAACGGTGGATGGCGTGTATCACGGTAACAATTCGGTCTATTACGAGCCGATCAATGAACCGCACGGCTATTCCTCCGAATCCACGCTGGCAACCGACGTGTATGTGCCTTTCCTGGGCATTGTCTCGAAGAGCCAGAGTCACATTATCCTGGATGGCACCGGTTACGCCGATGACGTTACGGTGCTGGGCGCCGATTCGCGTTTTAACAGTTGCCTGATGGCGGTCCATGACTACGCCTTTTGGCACACCAACATTACCACTGAATCCGGCTGGGAAAGCAATTTGCAGGGGGAGGTCGGCAGTTATTCGAGCCGCACGATCATGACCGAAATGGGCGCGCCGGCAACGACCGGGTTGGATTACGATGCAACTT
This sequence comes from uncultured Verrucomicrobiae bacterium, assembly GCA_963845665.1. Taxonomy (GTDB): domain Bacteria; phylum Verrucomicrobiota; class Verrucomicrobiia; order Limisphaerales; family UBA11358; genus UBA11358. Next base: position 1,424,560 of record CAWJTA010000002.1, on the reverse strand, counting down.
CCAGCAACTATTTCATCGCCTCCATCCGGGGCATGTGCGACCAATGCCGCGCCTGGCCAATGGGCTTCGTGTATTGGCCATCCCACCGGGCGGGTGACAGTTACCATCTGTTTGACAGTCCCGGTGGCGCGATCGCCAATCGATCGCTAATCAATGAACTGCAATACGGGTGGAATTATTTTACGCCGGTGTCCGCGGCCCTTTGCGATTTCAATGCGATCGGAACGACGGCGTACTCGGTGTATCGGCCGTCCAACAGCAAATGGTATATTTTGGGAGGCGCGCAGGACGTCTGGGGCACCAATGCGGATATAGCGGTGCCGGCAGATTATGAAGGGACCGGCGAGGCGCAATTCGCGATTTGGCGGCCTTCGAACGGAACATGGTATGTCTACCCGCAGGGCGGCCCGCTGCAACAGTATGGCACGGCGGGCGACATCCCCGTGCCGGGAGATTACCTCGGCGCCGGCCACGCGCAGTACGCGGTGTTTCGTCCGTCCAACGGCGACTGGTATATCTATGGAGGGACCACGACGCATTATGGCACCAACGGAGACATTCCGGTGCCGGGATATTATAACGGCGACGGCCATTTGGACCTAGCCGTGTTTCGTCCTTCCAAAAACACTTGGTATATCAATGGCGGTCCGACAATCGGCTTCGGCACGAATGGAGATATCCCGGTGCCGGGAGACTATAACGGAAACGGCACGACGCAGATCGCGATGTTTCGGCCGTCCAACAACGGATGGTATGTCTACGGAGGCCAGGATACCGTCTTCGGCACGAATGGAGATATCCCTGTACCGGGAGACTATACCGGCGCCGGCATAACGCAGCTGGCTACATGGAACCCTACGAACTTCACCTGGACTGTTAATGGAGTGGGCCAAACAAATTGGGGCACGACCGGTGACGTTCCGCTGCCATTGCCGTATGCCATCCGGCAATACATGGGATACACACACTGATCATCCCTGTACCTTCCCGCGCCAGGTTTCGATTTCGCGGAACCTGGCGCGTCAGGAAGATGGAAGATGGAAGTTAAACGTTGCAGAAAACGTCGAACATCGAACATCCAACACTGAACGCCGAAGCAAAAGCGGCGGATATTCTTTCGATGTTGGGCGTTGGATGTTCGATGGTTCAATGTTCAATGCGGCTTGTCGCCATCTCCTTCGCACCCCTCGCGTGGCGGCCGTGTGTAACCACTTCGCGCGCTACAAATTCTGTCAATTCTGTTAATTCTGTCGAAATCCATCTCGTTCACACTGCTAAAACCAAAAACCTTCAAAAACACCAATAAAACCGCACATTTCGCCCCCCAAAAAAATCTCGTTCACACTTGCAAAACCTATGCAAATAAAATGTGCGTGCCGCGCCGGCTTGTCGCGTCGGCGCCAGTCTAACCAACATACCTTGTCAATCTGCCGGATCATTTCTGGCGCACCGGATGTCTTCATCGGTAGAAACCCTTTCGGGTTCTTTGTGTTCTTTGCGGTTAAAAATTCCGCCTGTCCGCCGTAGCCTCGCGCAAAACACGGCCGCCTCGAAGGCGTGAGTTTCACGCGTTAGGCGTGAACTTTTTACGCATTTCTGACAAAAGAAAAGAATGCCCTGCTCAATTTCTTGAATTATTTGAAGAATTCGTCACGGCACAGGCGATGCTGATGGAGAAATGCAACCGACCACGAAAATCACGGAGACACAAAAATCGCCAGTTGTCAGGGAAGCAGCTCCGGTTTTGTAACCTTTCCGTGAATTTCATTTATAGAAAAGAAGAGAAGAGAATTAAATCAAAAAAAGGAGAGTTGAGCAAACTATGAAAACCACAAACGTAATCTATGGAATTGCCGTGGCGCTGACGTGTAGTCTGGCGAGTACGGCCACCCTCAAGGCGCAAGACATATATGTTTCAAACTATGGCGGCGACATTGGCGAATATGGGCTGAATGGGTCAACGGTTAATGCCTCGCTGGTTCCCGGGTCCCAGGGCATCGCGATTTCGGGAAACGACATATTTGCCGCAAACGGCCCAGACATCGGCGAATATACAACTTCAGGCGCGACGGTGAATTCCTTACTGATCAATCAGTATGACATGCTCCAGGGCATTACGATTTCCGGGAACGACCTGTTCGTGGCAAATTCTGCCGACAGCTGTATCGCCGAATACACAACGTCCGGGGCGATAGTCAATGCGTCGTTGATTTCCTGGGTTGAGAACCCCGTTGATATGGCGATTTCGGGGAATGACCTGTTTGTCACGGGTACGTCTTTTGTCGCTCCCTGGAATGGCTTCGTTGCCGAATACACAACCTCCGGCGGGACGGTTAATGCGTCGCTGATTTCACTTGGGGGGGAGGGTGAGTTCACGGGCATTGCGATTTCGGGCAACGACCTGTTCGTCGCGAACAACACCGCGGGGACCATCGGCGAATACACAACCTCCGGGGCAGTGATCAACGCCTCGCTGATCACCGGGTTGGATGATCCCTGGGGCATCGCGATTTCCGGGGACGACCTGTTCGTCACCGATGGCAATTCCATTGGCGAATACACTACCTCCGGGGCGACGGTCAAGGCATCGTTGATCTCCGGGTTGGGAGATCCCGAAGACATCGTCATTACGCCGGAGCCATCCACCGTTGCGCTGGCGGGCCTGGGCGTGGCAGCGTTGTGGTTGTGGCGGCGGCGGTGGCAGCGCCACTTGCGACCTGCAGCCACCTGCCGAAGGTGGATGGAAGATGGAAGGTGAACGTTGCAGAAAACGTCGAACATCGAACATCCAACACTGAACGCCGAAGCAAAAGCGGCGTATATCCTTTCGATGTTGGGCATTGGATGTTCGGTGTTCGATGTTCGGTGTTCGATGTTCCAACGGTTCATCAATAGGGAACGCCGTGTGAGGGCACACGTCCTACAACTGTGGACGATTCCTGCAGGCTTACCCTCCGTTCACTGCTCTTCCTTGCGAATTGCGATTGAGTTGGCCGGCTGTGAAACCGGTTGAGCGCTGATGCCTTTGCCACGGCCGGACAAATCGCGTATCAACCGCACTTCATCGGTGGAGAAGGGAGTGCCATCGGTGCGGAAGATGTCGTGAAACCACACTGCCGGCTCGCTGTTGTAATGCTTTACCCATGAATCCCACGGATAAATCGTCTGGGATTTGCCGTTGACCAGTCCCCAATTGTAGGCGGCAACGTTGTATTTCTTTAATATGGGCAGGATGCCTTGAAACGTAGAATTATTGCCGCGCGCCATGTATTCAGTGCAAAGGATGGGCCGCCCGAATTTTTGCAGGCCTTCAATCTGAGTCTGCATCTGCGGCGGGGCGTCATAACAATGAAAGGAAATGACGTCTGATTGTTCCAGGCACAGGGACTGAATCTCGGTAGGATGATTTAAATAATCACCGAGCCAGACGCCGACTGTGAGCGGTTGGGAAGGGCCGGCTTCTCGAGCCCAACGGAATTCTTTGCGAAGCAGTTGCGTGGCGAATGTTACTTTGTCGGATTCCGAAAGCTCCGTTCTGTTGCCGTCCCGCCCGTAAGCCTGACGGTTTGGATTGTCGGGCTCATTAAACAAGTCCCAGGCGAGAATGCGCGGATCACTTTTAAAGCGAGTCATCAGCCCGACAACATAGGGCTTCAATTCGTCCTGTTTGGCGGGGTATGCAAGGTATTCGCGGCCGGGGGATTGCACCCAGCCGGAGTTGTGGCGGCCGGGGACCGGCCGGGGCTGCTTGCCGGCACGGGGATAGGGATTCCACACGCCGTCGAAGACGACAAACAATGTTTTGATGCCGTGCCGGTCGGCAATTCCCAAATATTTATCGACCCGCGAATAGAAGCCCTCCGGGTCCTCGCGCCAGGCGAGGTCGTGGAGAAAGACCCGCATGGTATTCATGCCGATGCTTTGGGCGTAGCCGAGTTCGCGATCGATCGTCGCCGGGTCAAACGTATCCGCCTGCCACATTTCAAGCTGGTTGATGGCCGTGCTGGGAACGAAATTTGCCCCCACGAGCCACGAATGCGAATTGTACCAGGCCTGAGCCTGGTCCGGTGTCCAGCGGTCCGACACAGTATCAGTATCCGCTGCAAATAGGCGTCCACAAAAGAGGAAGACCGCCGAAAGTATTGAAACGTAAGGTTTCATAAAAATCCAATCTGATGCCGCTGAATCCCGAGAAATCGACATCGTTAATAGAATCGTATTTTTTTGCGCAGGCGTCATGACACATGAAATGGCCTCACCTTTCTGTTCTTAAACTGGCTCCCGTCGGGAACGGGGGCCAGGGCGCTACGGCAGCAACGCCCTACCAGCGGATTCTTCTTCTGGTTCAATTGTCGGAAACTTTGCCGAAGGCGGCGACGAGCGCGTCGTATTGTTTGCGCGTGATGGGAAGCATCGAGCCGTGCCGGATGCCGGCTGGCACATGATATTTATCCCAATCCGGCCGCTGATTTCCAGCCACCTGAAACCAGGGACCATCGAGGCTGGCTGCTACGGAGAGGCCGTAGGCAACTCCCGGGTATTGTTCGTAATAGAGATACCAGGCTTTGCCGTTCGGCGAGGGAATGAGTGTGGGCGCTTCGCGGAAATTCGGACTGATGGATGGCCCTGGTTTTGAGTAGGGACCGTCCACTTTTTCTGCCCGGCAAATCCGGATTGTCTTGCCCGTGGTCCATTCCAACGTCGGGTAGCGCTCGTCTTTGACGATGGCGTAATACGCACCGTCTTCCTGCCTGAGAATGACATCGATCGTGGCCATGTCCCAGGGAAACAATTTGCGAGGCGGTCCGGAAAAGGTGACTAAATCCTTTGACGTAACAAACAACGTGCGCTGGCTTGCCCAGTAAGGTTCGGGCAAATCCGTTTTTCCCAGGTCATGAGGCGTGTGCCAGGTGAGGAAGAATTGGGAGGATGCGCTGTCGAAAAACAGTTTGGGCGCGCCGATTCGCTGCAGAGCCGTCGGGTAATCCGGCACGGCTTTCAAATCCGGAATGTAGTCGCTGAATTTCTTCCAGGTAATCAAATCGTCGGACACCCAGAAGTTGATATCGCGCGCATCGTCGCCCCGATTTCCGACCAGGTAATAACGGCCGTCGGGCCCTTTACAAATGCAGGAATGGCCATGGTAGTCCTGGAAGATGCGTTTGCCGGCATTCAACATTTCCCAATGCAGCCCGTCCAGGCTGACACTGTAGTAAAGCCGGCCATAATCATCGTCCATCATGTGGGAGAATAAATACGCCTCGTATTTCGGTGTCTCGCCGGGGCCGACCTGCCCGGGAGGGTCGGGCATCTGGGCCCGGGCAAGCGGCGTCAGGAGCAGGATGGTGATCAGTAGAAATAACATCGAACATTGAACATCGAACACCGAACGCCGAATGGCGGCGCGGGTGCGCCGCCCTGCCTCACTGTTTGTTACAGGTTTCATTGTCTTAGGGCCCTAAAGAAATTCGATAGTAGCGCTGTTGGAAATTTGCAGAGTTCGGATCAACGAAAAGAAACGGCATGGCTGCCGGATTCGTGATCAACAACAATTGCCAGTTGCTGGTGATATTAGTCGTGGAAAAAATGGAATAGTTGGGTCCCACGCTGCCATTGATCATCGATTGGAAAATTCCGTCGCTCATGGCAGGCGATGAAAAGATGGGCATGGATGGTTGAAGAACGGTCACGGTAAAACTTTGCGAAGCCTGTGTCGATGGCACGGTGCCGTCGGTGACAACGACGGTAAAGAGATTGGTCGAAGGCGCTTGCGAAATCGTCGGGCGCCACGATAGCAAACCAGTCGTTGGATTGAGCGTCGCGCCTGCCGGAGATGCCCCGCCAAAGCTCCAGGTCATAGTTTGGGCGGGAACGCCGGCGGCGCTCGCCGTGTTGGTCACAAGCAGGGTTTGGTCTGCGGTGATCGTAATATTGGAAATCGCCGCCAGAATTGGCGTTGGCAGGATGTTTGTTGGAAGCGGAGCGCCAGTCAGCGACGTAATGGCTGTTTGCATTCCCTGCAAATTGGGTTTCAGGATTTTGCGATCGAATGTCTGCAGGCCCGCGAGTTCAATTTCAACGTCACTGATTTCGGTGTAGACCGCGCCGCTCATTCCGTTGGTTTGTATTAAGGTCGGGATTTCTCCGGCCAATGATTCAATCTGGGGAGTGACCGTTGTAGAGACCTGGCTCAGAGGATCGTCAGACGAACTGGGAGACCACGTATGCCCCTGGACGCCGAGCCATACGCCGCCGAATTCACCGCACGTGACCGCCTGACTCGAGCTGACCGAGCACTCGGGGTCGGGATAATTATGGGTGTCCTCAACAGCGCCCGCACCGACCCATACCCATCCGCTGGCCTGATTCACCAGGCGCGAGGAATCCAGGTTCTGGACGAGTGATACAAGGTACGCCGTATTTGTCTGGCCGGCGCCGGTATTATTATATTCGAGCTGGCCCTCGCCTTCGTTAAAGACATCCCACATAACGATTGCCGGACTGTTCCAGTGATTGGTCACCATAGCCGATAGTTCCGCAATATAATCGAGGGCGTTCACTGTCGGCGGGGACGGATTTGGAGTGTAGGAATTGCAACTGGGCATGTCCTGCCAGACCAGAATTCCCAATTGGTCAGCCCAATAATACCAGCGCTGTGGTTCGACCTTGAGATGTTTGCGAACCATATTGAAGCCCAGCGTTTTTTCCATTCGCAGATCGTACTGAAGCGCGAGGTCTGTGGGAGCCGTGTATATGCCGTCGGGCCAATAGCCCTGGTCCAGCGGACCAAATTCAAACGTGAACTGATTGTTGAGAAGCATCTTTATGACGCCGTTGGTGGTCCCGATGCTGATTTTTCTCATGCCAAAATAACTCGTGATGGAATCCACCGGGACGGAATTGCTCGTGAGCGTTATTTGCAAATTGTAAAGGTAAGGGTTCGTGGGCGACCAGAGTGTCGGACTTGGAATATTCAAATACATATTCTCGCCCGGCAATACTGTGGTCGAGGCCACCAGGCTGGCGCCCGCATAGGCATAACCGTTTACTCTTAAACCACTCGTCGAACCATTAATTCCAACGTTGACGAGCAATCGTTTGTTATCGATGTCCGGTGTCAGATGAATACTGGCAATGTTCGTGGCCGGCACCGGTTCCATCCAGACCGGTTGCCAGATTCCGGAGGATGAAGTGAACAGGATTCCGGCCGGGTAAAGAGTTTGTTTGCCGCGCGGTTCGCCGAGGCTGTCTTCCGGGCTATAGACCTGCACGATTAATTCATTTGTGCCGCCATTGAGATAGGGCGTTATATCGTAATTGAAGGGGTCGTAGCCGCCGGTGTGGGTTCCCACGTTTTGGCCATTGACATAAACCTGTGACCGCCAGTTCACCGCTTCGAAATGCAAAAGAATTCGCTGCCCCGACCAGGCCGCCGGGACGGTAAACTGACGCCGGTGCCAGGAAAACGGAGAATACTGCATGACGCCGGAAAGGGCGGATTCCATGGGAAATGGAACGAGGATAACGTTGGCGAGGTTGAAGCCTGTCGGCACCGGGTCGTTGGTCGCGCCGGGCTGAAATTGCCAGACGCCATTTAGGCTCATCCAGTTCGAACGGACCATTTGCGGACGCGGATATTCGGGCAACACATTGGTCGGATTTACCTGTTGCGCCCAGTCCGTCATTAACGGCGCCTGCTTAGGCTGCCATGGTATGCCGCCAACTGCTCCAGCGGTGACGACGAGGTCAATCGAGTTGTTCGGGGTATTGGTCACGATGTGCGCGATTATGCCGGATGGCAACGCGCCAAGGGCAAAACTCCCGTTGCCTGTATGCGTGCCGTACTGGACGAGAGGGAATTCCCCGATCGAAAAATTATATCCGGAGATATCGAATGTGACGGGACCGTTAACAGTTAAAGAAGCGGCATTAAGCGGGGCAATTGGCCCACCGCCGGCACCGGCAAAATTGAAGGTCAGTCCGCCGCCGGTCGTTCCGAAAGTCAGCGCCGGAATAGAAAGTTGCGCGTCCGCTTCGTTAAGGTTTATCGCCAGCGCCGCCCCACCAGAAATCGTACAACTCGGCGACGCAAAGGTGTTGGGAGCGTAGATGCTCAACGTGCCATTGCTCACGACGGTCGGGCCGGTATAAGACAGGTTGCCGGAAATGGTCAGCGTGCCGGCGCCCAATTTGGTTAGACCACCACCGCCACCGCCGTTTGCTAGCGCCTGGTTGATACCGATGTTGTAGCCCGCGGAATTGATGATTGCTCCGCCGGCTTCGACGGTAACGCCGTTATATGCCTGAAGGAAATTATTGGTGCCCGCGAGGGCGTGCAAAGTGCCGCCGTTGAAATTAAATGAGCCGTTATCGCCGGTGTCCAGGATTTGCGCCGCATAGAGGTCACCGCCATTCAGATTGAAGACACCTGTGGCGCCTGAAAGGCGCGTGAGCAACACAATGCCAAGCATGTCGATGCCGCTGTTCAAATTCCATGTGCCATTGCCGCTCTCGGCGATCCAGGTTTGAGAAACAATATTGGTCAATGAACCGCCGTATTGATTGACGATGCCGGTACTGGGTGTCGTCGCAACGGTGATATTGCCGGCATCACCGGGAATGAGCATTATGTTCCCCCCGTGAAGTTCCAGGTCTCCGATGCCACCAAATCGTCCGACTGCCAGCCAACCGCCGATATTCACGGTGCCACCGGTCATGATCATTTTGCCGGTACCGCCCGCGCCGTTGTTGTAGCCTTCGCCGAGCCATAAATCGACGCCAACAGGGGTATTGATCACGCCGCCTTCTATGTTGAGCGTACCCTGACCGCCTGCGCCGAAGTCCCCGTCTCCGACACAAAATGGAGTTTGCCCCACATTGAACGAACCGCCGGCAATTGTCAGGATCCCGGTGCCAATTTCTCCAACGTGCGCCTGCAGCAACGCGTTAACCACTCCATTGCTCAATGTATAAATCCCCATCGAGTTGGCGTTATCGCCCAATCGGAACCAGCCGTTGACAGTAATCGTTGAACCCGTCTGCAAATAAGACCCTGAGGCATTGGCCCCGTCACCTGCGCGAATGTCCCACGGACTCCAGACGGGATCGCTGGCCCGAACCAGGACAGTGTTATTCGAACCGCTGTCGTTGATGGCATTAACTCCCGTTGGGACGCCGGAAGGGCTCCAGGAGCTGGCAACGTTGAAATCGCTGGTGCCGCCTTGCCAGTAAGAATCGCCAAAGGCGCGAGGAGCGACCAGTAGGGCGGCAAGAACAGATAAGGCCAGCGAAGCAGCGTGTTTCATGAGGCGCGTTGTCCATCATTACAGTTAAGGAAGCTGTCGTCATGGAGCATAAAGTGGCCTCATGGGGGAGTTTTCAATGATTTCCGATTCACGCATTGGGACCATGAACATCACACTCGTAGCGCAGACTTCCAAGTCTGCTGTGTCGCGGGTTTCCAAACCCGCCGGTCGCGCGACATTGAACGATCTGCCGATTTGGAAATCGGCGATACAGCAGGTTTGGAAACCTGCGCTACGATGCCGAAGTTCATGGAAAGGCAAATTCGAAGGACCGCAGTTATCACCGCTGCAGGTATTTAGCCACCGCTGCGCTACGGGTGTGGACCTGCAGTTTCTCGTAGATGCGGCGAATGTAACCGCGAACGGTGTGGATGCTTAAACCCATTTGGTCGGCGATGGCTTTATAGGGCTCACCGGCGGCGAGCAGGTCCAGGATTTCCTGTTGGCGGGCGGAAAACAGCAGGCGGGCTGCGCCCGTTGCCTTGCCGGGATCGCCGGAACGTTGCAACAGTTTTACGACCTTGCGCGCGATGGTGGCGGACATGGGTGAGCCGCCGGCCAGGATTTCGCGGATGGCATCAAGCAATTGCTCGGGCGGCTGGCGTTTCAAGAGATAACCCATCGCCCCAGCCATGAGAGCGTCGAAAATCAAATCTTCCTCTTCAAAAACCGTCAGCATAATGACGGGAACTTCCGGCAGTTTTTCTTTCAGGCGCCGCACGCATTCGATGCCGTCGACGCCTTTCATTTTAATATCCATCAAAACCACGGATGGCCGTTCCGCAGGCAGACCCGTCAGGGCATCCTGGGCCCGGCCATACTGGCCCGCGCAAGTGAAGCCGCCTTTGACGGTCAGGTAACGAACGATGCTGTCACGCAGGCCGGCATCATCGTCCACTATCGAGAATGTAATGGGTTTGTCAGGCATGGGTTTGGTAAAGTGGCAGCACGAATCTGATGAATGTTCCCTCAGCCGGCACGCTGCGGATTTGGCATTCACCGCCGATGGAATGTAAACGGTGATACATGCCTGAAAGTCCCAGATGCCCGTCGCTTTCTCCGTTCATCGCGCCTTCAGTCCGGTTTTCAGCATTAAATCCGCGACCGTTGTCCGTGATGGAAATTTCGATGGTGCCGTTGTTGCAAATCAATTGCGCGCTGACTTTGGTCGCCCAGGAATGTTTGAGGGCATTGGCCAGGGCCTCCTGGAACGCGAGAAAGATGTTGTGCCGTGTCTCGGCCGTTAGCTGGACGGCGGGGAGATTTTCCGGGAACGCCAACTGGCACCGGATAGGCGTATTTTGAAAATACTCGGCGGCGTAGCGGTTTAAATAGGCCGAGAGTCTTTCCAGCGAGTCGTTGCGCGGATTGACTGCCCACAGCATCCGATCAAGCGATTGCAACAGTTCGCGCGCCGTCCTTGAGAGCGAATCAACCGGACCGTCGGTCGTATTAAAACCTCTTCCCTCTGCTTTAACAATTTCGCTCAGATACGAAATGCGCGCGAGTTTGGATCCGATTTCGTCGTGCATATCGTGCGCGATGCGAGTGCGTTCGCGCTCCATTTCGTGCCTGCGCTCGAGCCGTTCCAGCACCAACCGATGGCGCCTGTGCAGCGTGAGCGTGGCTGCCATCGCCAGACCGCCGCAAACCATTGCGACCAGGCAGGATTTGAACCACCAGGTTTCCCAAAAGAACGGCAACACCACAAACGCCAGGTTTGCCCCGGTCTTGTTCCAAATCCCGTCGCTATTGGCGGCCAATACGGAAAAGCGATAATCGCCGGGAACCAGAGGGCCATAACCGACGATTCGCTGACTGGCGCTCTCACGCCAATTCTTTTCAGCTCCTTCCAGGCGCCATTTAAAGCGGACCTTATCCGGCTCGGTGAAGTTGATGCCGGTGAATCGAAATTCAATATAGTGCCGGCCTGGAGCAATACGTAGAACGTGTTTGTCATCATTGACGCCGGAGCCGAAATCGCAAGATTCGCCGTCCACCTGCATTTCCTCAATGACCACTGGAGGCGGACGATGATTGACGACGATGTCCTGCGGATTAACGACCACAAGGCCCTTGACTGTAGTAAACCAAAGCCGTCCGTCGCGTGAACGCCAGCATGAAGGCTGAAACCAGCCCGAATAGGCCTGGGCTGGAAGACCGTCAAAGTGACCGAAGACCGACAGGGCGATTTCGTTTGTGTCACCTGCCGCAAGACATTTCAAGTCCCGTTTTGATGCGCGGAAAATTCCTTTGTAGGTTCCGCCCCACAGATTTCCGTCATCATCGTCCAATAGTTCTGTGATGCTGTTATCCGGCAGGCCCTGGGCGGCGGTGATTCGGGTAAATTGTCCATTTTCCAGATGCAACAGGCCGTCGCCCAGAGTGCCAACCCACACGCCGCCGTCGGAGTCGGGTAGCAGCGCAGAGACACGAGCATTGGGCCAGATGTCCGGCGGATGATGTTGTTTCAGCGTGTCGTGGCTCAATTGCCAGACATCACCCGGTTCGGTGCCAAACCATAAAGTTCCCGGCGGTCCTTCGGCGATGGCGCGAACGCCAATGTTCTCGACAAATCCCCGGGAGTGGTCAAACGCTGTAAAGATACCGTTCTGAAAATAGGAGGCTCCAGAGCCGTTGCAGAACCAGACCCGTCCTTCGCTGTCCTGCATGATTGCATTCGCTTCGTGATCGCGCAATCGCTCCAATGGGAACGCGGAGACGCCCGTATTCACGGTGTGAATTTGATTTACATATCGGAAAACGTTGCCCTGGAGCGTGCCGATCCAGACACCGTTTGTGGCGTCCGGACAAACGGTGACGCTTTCAATCATCGGATCCGGTCGGGCGGCGAGCGGAACCGGAACAAATTTTCCTCCTTCCCTGCGGGCGAGCCCGCCGGTTGCCGTTCCGACCCAAACCGTCCCTTGCGCATCCTCACAAACCGATTGCGCGACATCGCCCGGGATCCCGTCGGCCGCGGTAAATTCCTTGAATTGCCTGTCGCGAATACGAACGAGGCCTGCTTCCTTGGTGCCAATCCAGATATTTCCTTCGTCGTCCTCGAGGCAACAGGTGACGAACCGGCTGGGCAGGCCGTTATCCAGGGTCAGCAGCGTCGCCGCGCCGTCCGGGCGAACATGCCACAGTCCTGTGCCGTACTGGATGATCCATAAACCTCCCTGAGAGTCTGCTAAAAAATGCAGCGCCCCACGATTAGGCGCCGGTTGAAAATTCGGCGCGGATACAGTCCACGCTCCGCCTGCCATTTTTCGTAAAGTGTTGCCATCCCATATCCACAATCCGCCATCGCGAGCAGGGATCATTTGGCGAACTTCACCGGGCGCAAAACCATTTGTTGGCGTTCGATCGCTGAAACCTTCAGCAGTCATGACGCCCAGACGGTTGCCGGCGGCAACCCAGATTTCGCCTGCTTGATCCCTGGTTAATGCGTTTGCCGGAACTTCGGAAGTGAATGTATTAAAGCTGATGTTTGTTGGGGCGGCGAACCGCATTTGCACAATCTGATTAGAACCGGTCACATACCAAAGGGCGCCATCGCGGGCCTTTATAAACTGACCCGTCGGCGGGTCGGGAGGTGGCGGCCTAAGCTCGATGCGTTGCGCTTCGTTGACCGCGCCGTTTCTGGGGATCCGGTACACGTCATCGCCGTAAGCCGCGAGATAAACAGCGTCGCCATCTTCAGCGACTATTTGAATTTGAAGAGGATGCCAGCGCGGCTCCGCGTTAGGTTCGCGAACCAGGCGGAATTTTCCGGCTGTCAGGCTGGCAATCGATTCGTTACCGGCCGTAATCCACAATGTGCCGTGAGAGTCCACGCTCAAGGTTTCGATTTCGACGTCTTTGAGTTCCGGAGTCGTTTGTGGATTGAAGGTGACAAAACGGTCGCCATCAAAACGGGCGAGGCCGCCGCTGCGCGTGCCGACCCAGAGGTAACCGTCCGGGGTCTGCGCGAGGCAGTTCACCGAGTTTTGGGGTAATCCATCTTCGGAACTCCAAACGTTGATTAAATAATCCGCGGCGGGGAGCGAAACAATTTGTGAATACAAGGCAGCGGTCAGCACGGCAAGAAATCGTCCATGCCGGCTCAAAAGCAATTTATGCAATGGCAGGCAGACCGGTGGCTTCATTGGCCCTGATTTCAACAGAAATTCGGTAGCAGCGCCACTTGCAATCTTGCGCATCCTGGAACCTGGTACGGACGGCGCGCTGCGCTGTCACCGCCCGTAAAGCGGGCGGAATGCGCGATATGGCGTCCGATCAAACTCGTTGCGCCGCTAAACGCGGAGTCCCGATGTATCGGGACAGCGCAGCGTCCCTACCAAAAAGGTTCGCATCTCCAGCTCATTCGCAGCCATTTTCAGCTTAGTTCGACCGGGTATGCAGACATACCCGGCCGAACCTCGATCACAACCCCACCTATGGACTAAGCCGGTAAAAAATCCGCGACTGCGACTGGGACACGGTCAGGACATTCAGGCCATTCGCCACGGTTGGCGTTCCTGAAACGGAAGACCATGGCCCAAGCACGCTGGTTGCAGACTGTAATGTGAATCCGGCGGCGGTGGCGTTTGCCGGCCACGTGAGAGCTATTTGGTGCGGCCCTGCGGCGGAGATTTGCAACGTTGGGCCCGCAACAGCACTCGGTCCAGCGGTGTAAAGGTTGGCGACCTGGCCGGCAGTCAATGCGCCATTCCAAATACGGAAGTCCCAATATTGGCCGTTAAACATCGGGTCCTGCCACTGGTCACGGGCGAGCCAGTTATCGGTGTCCGGCAAGGTTGACCACAGTGCCGTATTGGCGGCGGAGGTTATCAATTGACCATTCAGGTAAAGCTTGTCCAATTGACGGTCCTGGTCGTGAGTCCAGACAATTTGGCTGAGGACTCCGATCTGGAGTGGATTGGGCCCGAGCATGGTCATATCGTACGCGGGATTTTGGTCCCATTCGACCCGTAAGGTGTTATTGGCTCCATCGTCAGGACAAATCATCACGTACTGATAACCGCCCAACGAATAGCCCGGTGTTGCGGCCTGGCCAAAATCGAACATTTCCTGCCAGACAGCTCCGCCATTCCAAACGACCCAGATTTCAAAGCTCGCCTCATTGGGCAACCCGGTAACGACGCCCTGGCCGCCAGGGAAACTAACCCAACCACTACTGGCCGTGGGCACTCCATTTGCGGCCGACACCGGATTCGGGTTTGGAGTCGTCATCTCCTGGCCGTTAAACACCATCGGTCCATTGACGGTTCCATTGATGTGGGCCACTAAATCGGTAAGCGTGGTGCTGCCTGGCGGTTCGTTAAAGCTCCAGCGGTGTACGAGCGATGGCCATGCCTCCGCATCCACGACATTGAGGGCCAGAGAACCGGAGACGCCGCCGTAGGACGCAGTCACAGTGGAGATGCCCACGTTTCTCGGGGCAAAGTTTCCGTTTGCGATTGTGCCTACTGAAGGGTTGCCGCTGGTGACTGTGGTTTGCGATAAGGTCGTGACGTCTACACCGGACACATTTGCAAAGTTCGCCAACACCTGGATCGGCACGCCCGTTCCATGAACATCCACATTCGTAGTGGATGTTATAACCGTGACCGACAAGAGCGCGCCCGGATTAGAAACCATATTGTTCGGGCCGGCGGCGGCATCTACAGCCACCTGCAAATCCGATTCCGCACCTGAGTAAATTCGGAATTCGTCCAGAGTAGCCTCGAGGTACGGGTCACCACCCCCATAAAACTGAGATTGGCCAATGTAATTGTCCGGATCGGGAATGCTATAGAGCGCTTTACTCATTGGCCCGCTTCCCAGCTTGCGCCCGTTCACATAAATGGAGCCGATTTGCGCCAAATAGTTATATACTACCGTCAAACATACTTCATTGGTGTAGGGAAGCGGTTCGGAGGCGTGAACAATATCGATGCCTTCGTCCAAACGTATCTCGTGATTGGGCGGGTCATTTGGAATCATGGTCAAATAATTAATTCCCGCCGATCCGTTATTGGTTCCAAAGGTCCACAATTCCGCCCAGTCCGGGTTGGGGTCCTGGTTTTCCACCCAGATTTCGAACGTCGCGTTGGTCAGCGGCGTTATAATGTTTGGCGGAAGCGTTACGTACGCGGAACTGGCATTGCCATCCAGGACTAACTGGCCGCTACCGGTCAATGTTGCTGTGTCAGAGCCGTTGACCAGGGTACCGGACGCATTGCCTACTGAATCTGTGATGGTCGTATTTCCCGGGTCGCCGTCAAAACTGTAGCGGTGCACGAGAACCGCGGGCTGGACGCCAACGGTAACCACCAATGACGCGGTCAGGGATTGATAGGCTGCACGAATGGTCGTGGTACCGGCAGCCAGGGCGTGGAAATTACCGTCCAATCCGAATATCAGTACATTTGTGTTGTCGGAGGAATACGTGATGCCGGGCAAAGAAGTGATGTTTACTTCGTTTGTGAGCCCGGAATAGGTGGCATCGATAACCGGAGGAAGAATCGCACCGACGATCGTATTGTTTAGATCATCAAATTGAATATGCGTTGCGGTGCCAGGTGAGGCGCTGGTCGAGCCGCTGCCTGCTTCGTAATCCGCTTCGACCTGAGGTGAGGTGTAGGCGTTATTATAGATGCGAAATTCGTCAATGGAGCCGTTATAGAATGGATCCGCCCCGAATTGAGACCGGCCAATATAATCGCTGTAAGTGTGACCCACCTCCTGCGGCGTCACGGTAAAGTTTGTATCATAGGAAACGATAGCGCCGTCGTCGTATAGAGCGGCTGTGTGATTCGTCGCATTGATCGTAAAGACGACATCGTGATAAACACCCGCCGCGGGCGACGGACCCAATATGATGCTTTCACCGCTACCCAGAGATTCGAGGTCGCCGTGATAATAACCGCTGCCGTCCGCAAATGCCAAATAAGCCCAGGTAATGCCCGTATTTCCGGCGGTCCCCGAGCCGGCGCCGGCCCCGCCTGAGCTCGTTCCAAAATCAAAGAGGCGGGCCCAGGCGTTTTCGCTATTGGCCGTGGTCCAGATTTCGAAAGTCACCGAAGTGTCATTGCTGACGATATCGTTGGGCAGGTAAACGTATCCACTATTTCCGTCCAATGCGACGGTCCCATTACCGGGATATGTAGCGCCACCGTACAGCGCGCCGGTTGCGCCGCCAACCGAATCAATCGCATTCGTACTCGTGACCGAATCATTAAAGCTCCATTCGTGGGTTAGCGCTGCGTTGGCAGTAAGTGTCGCCAATAAAAATGCAGCCAAACATAATGTCCTGAACATCAATGCATTCGGTCTTATTGAACTAATTTTCATATCATTTGGTGGTGTTAGAATTTCGGGCTTCAGCCTAGATTAGCTGTAGTGGCCGTTACTGTCATGGCACATGAAAGGGCCTCACCGTTCCCGGGTTAAGAGGCCCTTTTATGTGCCATGACAGTATGCCAAAGAAGAGGTTAGATTGCGGGCAGCTCTCATTGATTGTTTTCGGAAGCACCCGTTGGTGCTCAACCGCGGCAACCGTTTGAGCCTGGATTACTCGATATGCAAACGCAATCGTCAGCGTCAGCCTTAAACCGGCAAAAAAGCAAACCCACAAAACCAGCTGCGGCATTCACCTTAATCGAATTGCTCGTCGTGATCGCCATTATCGCGATTCTTGCGGCCATCCTCCTGCCTGTGCTGACAAAAGCGCAGAGAAAAGGACTTCAGACCGCCTGTCGGAACAATATGCGCCAAATTGGGATCGCTGGAATCATCTACATTGATGACTATAAACAATACCCCGGCGATCTTTCTACACCCGCCGGCGGGTCTGCGAATTATTATTATGTCTGGGTACCGCGTTTATTCCAGGTGCTGGGAGGCGGTCAGCGCAACGTATTTAGCTGCCCTGCGGCTGGACGATGGACGGCGTGGGACACGAATGCGAACAAGACACTTGGCGGAACGGGGCCGGGTGGAGCCTATGATCCGTATGCGATCACGGAGACTTCCTACTTCTCGCTGGGTTACAATGATTGGGGCATCCATTTTCAGAACGGGGCCGAAGCGGTGACCGACCCGCAATTGGGCCTGGGAGGAGACGTTGACGGGAGTTTGTCCCAGGGCCCAATCAGAGATTCGGACGTAAAAAGGCCGGTGGACATGATTTGGATCTGCGACGTCCCGTCCGTACCGCAAAACATTACGCCGAGTTTTAATGCGAATACCGAGCCGGCGGATGTGCGGACTACAACCGGCCATTCAGCCTGTCCGGCAAATCGGCATGAATACTATACGGACATCATCTTCTGCGACGGTCATGTGGAAAGTCCGTTGCGAAATCAAGTGCGCGATCCCAACAATGCCTACTGGCGCGGCCGTTGGGATAACGACAACAATCCACACATGTCCTACGGCCTCTGGCAGTCCAAGCCGGCGTGGATAGGGAATTTGGACCAATAAAGCCAGAGATTTACGATTTACGCGGGTGTTTTTTCACCACTGAGGCACGGAGTACGCGGAGAAAAACACAGACCAAACAGGATTCCCTGCGAATTATCCACTTTGACTTCAGACGCCTGGAATGGATAGACTCTTAATTGCAGGTGAGACCGTTTGTTTTGAAAATACTCCATGAGAAGGAATATTTGTGGCTATAACAAAGACACCACCGCATAACGCCGGAATTTTTGCAACCAGGAAGGTTCCGCCGATGGAGCCGCTACTCGCAAGGCTGGCTGCGGAGGCGCGGGTCTCGGAAAGCCAAACCGGCGAAAGCACATTTTTCCATTGCGAATGGCAAGATGTTACCGTGCAGCTCACTATTGATCCGAATTGGGACGGCCCGGTCCAATGTGCTGGTATGAAAGGCTGGATTTGCAGGCAAGCTGTAAAGCAGGACAACAAGGCTGCCGTGGCGGCTCTGGTCCAGAGGATAGACTCGACGGTCGATTGCGTGGGATCGGTGATTTCGCCAGGATACGACAAGGCAGGCAAAGCCGCCTCACTGGTCCTGGCACTCGCAACCGCGTTTGACGGATATATTTTCTCGCACCAATCGTTTTACGACGCTCGTGGAGTAAAGGTCATCGGTATTGACAGTGACCCCACGAGTCTACGGGGCATGCCGGACACGGCGCGTGAACAAGTAATGCAGGCGAATTTGTATTCACGGTTCGTGCGATGGTTTCGACCTGGTTAAAGGCGCAGGACGACAGCCATTGACATCACGGAGTCCTTGCGAATTTTGTCTTCGCATCAGCCACAGCAGTTTCCAACCGGGGATCGTCCAAAACGATTATGGCTTGTTTCTGAATATTTTCCGCATCGGATTGGCTTCCAGTGGCCACAAGGATTTCAATCAAATCCCCGACTTCATTGACGAACCGATCTTCCACGGATTTTTTCAGCGAAACAGAAGGATCAGGTGTTACCGGCACCTGCGGAATTTGCAGAATCACGGGATGTGGAAGTTCTTTTCTCATTTCTATGAAATGACGCACGCTGAATAATCCACGGTCATATCTTTGGCAAATCTTCCGGAAGTCCGCCTGTGGGTCGCCGATAAATTTCCGGCAGGTTTCATATTCGCCCTTCTGGACCAATTGGCTCTCCACATAAAAATAGCATTGGCCGGCGAGTTTCGGATCGCGCTGTTCGATGGATTTGAACAGTGTGTATGTATCCTCTTCGTTTCCAAGATGCTGGTTTATGGCGACGACATCCTGGAACAGGGCGGAAGAACCATGGCCGTCGAGTAATCTTTGCGCGTAATCATCGCGGATTTCGACCAGAGCTGGCCTGGCATTCGGGTAATGGCCGCTAAGATCGTCCCAATAGCTGAGGGCAAACGAAACACGAACGCCCTTCTGTGACGGATCCATTTCGGAGCGGGTATAGTACCAAACAAGATGTTGCAACGCCTCATCGTATCGCCCTTTTCTTGTCAGGACGTTCGCTTGCAACAGGATTTTATTAAAATCCGGCTTTTGTCCGGGTGCCGGCAAATCAAATGGGCCGTCTTCAAACGGGTCCCTGGGTGGGGGAAGAAATGGGAGGCCCGCGGCGGGGGCAGGTGCTACCGGGTTAAGATGCAGCGCGGGCCCGTTGTCGGGCAAGCCGGTGGCGGGATTAATCCGCGGCGCATTTCCAGTGGCAGGCAATCCCGTGGCTGGATCGATTGTCTGCCCGGAAGATTCGGAGGGTTGGGTCGATGCGGCGACCATTAAAATGAAAGAGAATAGGAAAAGAGCCGCCGCCGGTATTTGTCGTTTCGATTTCATTAGCATCACACGTTACTTCAGAAAAAATATTGAAACGTTACACAGTTTTTATCTGTGTCATCTGTACATATCTGTGGCTCAAAACTTCGCGTTACCGCTTCAACTTCACAAAAGTTGTTTCCCGCAAATAGATTGGCTCCAGTTGCCCGGTCGGCTGAGAGACGGTTTGTGTCGCCGCCAGTTTCGCGATGGCTGCGGCGCTTGGAAAGACAAGGCGTCCCTGAGCAAACTTTGGCGCTTCGGGGCCGATTGTAATCCGGCCCTGGCTGAGCGAGAGAGTCTCATCCCGTGATAAAATTTTGAGCTGCGTAATTTCCGTCCATCTCGTTTCGGAGATGTCGTAGGTCGCGCAATAATATTCCCCACGCTGGGCGTTTACCACGACGCTTACGGGGCCAAATATTCTTTCTGTTTGTGCCACTGAAACGATCGCTTCGACGCTGCTGACGCCGGTCACGTTGATGTTGCGGGCCAGTTTCCAGCCTTCGGCCAGGGCAATCGCCGTCCGTATGCCGGTGTATGAGCCGGGCCCGAGTCCCACTGCGATCGCCTGAACTTCCTCGCGCTCGAGTTTCGCCTCTTTCAATACGCGTTCGATCATCGCGAAGGCGGCGGTGCTGCGTCCGCCCGACTCGATTGCCTCACTTGAGACAGAGCCATTGCTGGCGACGGCCACGCTTCGCTGCTCAGATGAAAACTCAAGGGCCAAAATCGTCATAAGTAATTTTACGATCTGAATCGCTTAGAATTTCGATTTGCACTCTCTTGATCGGACCAATCGGACGGATCTGATCTTCAAGGTACTCCAGCTTTTCCGCCCATTCTATCACGGCCACACCATCCGGTTGCAAAAACTCTTCGATTCCTGCAGACGAAATTTCTTCCGCCGTTTCGAGGCGATACAAATCCAAATGGAAGAGCGGAAAGCGGCCGCCCGAGTATTCGGCGACCAAAGTAAACGTGGGCGAATGAACACGCGATGAAATGCCCAGGCCGCGCGCCAGGCCTTTCACAAATTGGGTTTTGCCCGCGCCAAGGTCACCGGAAAGAGCGATGACCCATCCGCGGTTTGCTTCGCGCCCAAAATTTTCGCCGAGCGCTTCGGTTTCAGCAGGACTATGAGATATGACGGCTGGCATTTGGCCTTGAATCGCAAAATGTAAACTTCCCGACGCCAGTCCGGCAAGGGGCTTTTGTTTGTGGTAGGGACGCCGCGCTGCGGCGTCACCGCCCGTAAAGCGGGCGGAACATCCGCGGTGGGCCGTCCGACCACAGTCGTTGCGCCGCTAAACGCGTCGCGGACGGCCCAGTGCGCCATCCCTGCCACCATTTCCCCCAAATAAACTTCACAACTGGATGGCAATGAATTATACTGGGACCGCAACTAAACAAGGCGCAAACCCATGAAAACCTGCTTCGTTACCGTTTGGACTTTTCTTTTGATCGGCGTGCCTGCCCTGGCGCAAAATGCGACATGGTCTCAATTCCCAGATTCACCCGGGCCCAGCGGGACGCGGCACGATGACATTTACTTTACCGATCCAACGAATGGCTGGGCGACGCAGGATAATCTCATCTATCGTACGACGAATGGTGGTGTGACGTGGGCGACGGTTCTGGATTCGGTTGGAACGCATTTTCGTTCGATTGGATTTGCGACACCTACGATTGGTTTTGCCGGAAACCTTGGCCCTGGTTCCTACGATAGCGCGACGACGGATACCAATGTGATGTACAGCTCTTATAATGGGGGCGTTACGTGGACCGCTATGCCGTCATTTTCCATCGCCGGGATGAAGGGCCTCTGCTCCATTGATGTTCTTGATTCCCAGCACATCTACGGGGCCGGCCGTGTCCGGGGACCGGCCTATGTCATCATGAGCGCCAATGGCGGCACCAATTGGACGATGTTCAATCTCACCGCCTCGAACGTCATGAACGGAATCATGGACATCTATTTTCGCGACCCCACCAACGGCTGGGTGGTCGGCATGAACACAAATCAATATGCGTCTCCGCCCTATTACGGTTGCATCGCGCGGACTACGAATGGCGGGGCGTCCTGGCAGGACCAGGTTACCACGACGATTTCCAACTGTTACTTCTGGAAGATGTCCTGGCCCTCCACGAATATCGGTTACGTTTCTCTCCAGCAAAACGGCTCGTATAGCAATATTGTTTTCTACAAGACCATTGATGGTGGCAACACCTGGGTTTCGAACGGCATTCCAGAAACAACTGTGGGCCTCTACACCAACGGCTATAATTTTTATCTTCAAGGTCTTGGATTTGTCAGCACGAATGAAGGGTGGATTGGCGGCGCTTCAGGCCTGCCTTACTATACCAACAGTTTTCTTCACACAACCAATGGCGGTGCCACGTGGACCGAGGCCGGCTTCAATGACACGTTCTACGTCAATCGCATTCGTTTCATGAATTCCACGCTTGGGTTTGCATCCGGCGGTAACCTTTATCTTTACAGCGCGCCGTTGGCTATCACCAATCAGCCCATGAGCCAAACCGTCATTGGCCCGACTAACATCAATTTCACAGTGAGCGCCGCCGGCACCGCGCCTTATTACTACCAATGGCAATTGAACGGCACCAACATTCCAAACGCCAATGGGGCGACGTTGAGCCTGCCCAATGCGGTGCGGGCGGACGATGGCGTTTATTCCGTCTTCGTCTCGAATACCTATACCGGAATCCAAAGCAGCAATGCCGTCCTCACCGTCTTTCTGTCCCAACGCTTTGGGCAACCGCAGGTGCTGCCCGGCAATCAAATACGCCTTCTCTTTGCCGACGCAGACGGCGGCGCGATGCTGACCACCAACGACCTGGCCACGTTTACCGTCCTGGCCAGCACTAATCTCATCAATTGGTACGCCATCACCAACGCGCTGTCATTGACCAACGGCTCGGCGATGCTGATTGACACCATCACCAACGCGCCGCGGAAATTTTATCAGGTTTTGGAGCAGTGAATTTTCTCGTTTGTGCGGCAGCCCAAAACGGAAAATCAGGCAGGCGCCTGTGTAGATGTGGAGTTATTTGCCGGGGCGGCGGCGCGGCAGGAAACACAGGCCAAACGCGCCCAAGCCGGCTGCGGCCGCAAAAGTGGCGGGTTCAGGAGCAGGGCTGAACGTTAAAGAGCCATTAGACAAGTTGTAAACGTATTGGGGATCTCCAATAACATTGCCATTGCTGTCCAACTCGGCTTCGGCAACAAATAAAGTGTACGAACCCGGCGAATTACCCCAGAGATTGATCAGGACATTGTAATGGACCGAATCCTGATACTGGCCAGAGGCGAAGCCCAATCCGTCGGCATCCATGATCGGGTCACTCCCGCCGTAAACCAAATCATCAATAATGATATCGTCGCCGTCACGATTGATGAGGGTTTCAGAATTTGGAGCGCTCGGATTGGGAATCAAAGGTCCTGCGGCATTGATGAGAATGGATGGATCCGCTTCGGTCGGGACCCCGGTAACACTGATCGAGCCGGTTTGCGCGACGCCATCGTCCACAGTGATCGTTCCTGTGGCCTGCACGCCGCCACTGCCGGTAAAATCGAAATCGTAGGTTTGAATTCCGGGCAGCACTGGAGGGTCCTGCACGGGGACGTTCTCAATCGCGGCGAACGCTGCCGGAGCTGACGAGAAAAGCGCCAAACAGCCCGCTAAACTCGCCGACTTAAAAATATAATGTGTTTTCATCGTGATCTGAATTTTTCTACCTTCAGAACCCGCCCTTTTCCATTTCCAGAATTCAAGCCCTTTTGACATGTACTTTATAGGCCTTTGACGAAGATTAAGCGACCAGTTTGAGGACATTCATTTTAATTTTTCAGACCTGACAGAATGTTGGATAGGTTGCCCAAATTCAAACATTTGCTCCGGGCCACAACTTGAGGCATGTGGGCGCGTGAGAGATGTTACATGAACGTAACAATTCACGCCCAAACGCCAGGATGA
Source organism: uncultured Verrucomicrobiae bacterium (assembly GCA_963845665.1). Taxonomy (GTDB): domain Bacteria; phylum Verrucomicrobiota; class Verrucomicrobiia; order Limisphaerales; family UBA11358; genus UBA11358. Next base: position 1,400,986 of record CAWJTA010000002.1, on the reverse strand, counting down.
TTTTGCGCCGGTTCAATCAGGAACATCCGTGCAAATTGATTTTTTGTTATCGCATGGCCCTTATGAAGAGCGCGCGATTGGTCGTTCCACCGACGTTGATGAACTGAAACGAATTCGACAGGGCGAAATTCGTCACGGTGATCCACGAAGTTTTGGACTGGAGGTTTGTGATTGATTGGAGCGAGTAATTGGTTCCGCGCAGGCCGTAGAGCAGCACGGTCATGTTGCTTGCCGACGAAGAATTCAGGTTCAAAAGCGGCGGATCGGAAAAGAATTGATAGGCGCGATAGAACTCGGTGGGACTGTTGGTGCCGACACCGACAAAGGTTTCCACAAGGTTCGTCAATGGTATTCGCCAGCCGGTTTGCCAGGCGGCGGACAAATTGGTTTGCCATTGCGTGGCATAACTTGCGCCGGGGATTCCGTAGATTGTCAGGATGCGGTTGTTGTTTGTGTCGAGGCCCGCTTCGAGGAGCGGTTCGAGGCCCACGACGACAATGCGGCCGCCCTGGACGAGGCCTTCTGGAACGCTTTGCCCCGAGGCATTGAGCGCCTGAAGATTGCCGATCGCCAGGGGCACGAACCCGGAGTGCTGGCCGGAAACCGCCTGGAAATTCAGCTGGGCAACGGCCTGCGTCCCATGGAATAACTGGCCGCCGCTAAAGCCCAAATTGACCTGCGCTGTTGACGCTGACAGCGACGAGACCTGGCCGGTGGTCACCTGGGCGATGAAATTCGTCAGCACCCAGTTGGTCAGCCGCGTCGGATCGTAGCTAAAGGAAAAGTTCAGGTTGGTCACGCTTGCGCTGGAGGAGAAATAAACCGGCTCGCTCCCCTGTTGACCGGTCAGAACCACAGTGTCGCCCAGTTTGAAGGCTGTGTAATCACCAACGACCACGAGGAACGATTGCTCGCTGGTCAGCGGCGGAATGCCATTGTCCGTGACGCTGACGGTGATCAGATTTGTAGTGCCGCCTTGCGAGGGCAGCGGCCGCCAGGTCAGGAGTCCATTCGTCGGATTGATCGATACGCCGGGCGGGGCATCCACCAGCGCGTACGTCAATTGAATCCCCGGGCCGTTGGCGTCCGTAGCGGCATTCGTCAGCACCAGCGGGCCGGTGTAGCCGACGGTCTGGTCCGCCAACGGCGCGAGCGTTGGGGGCGTATTGCTGGACACAACGATCGAAGCCTGCGCTGACGCGGGCGTGGCTTGCGAATTGCCGGCGTTATCGTGGGCGACGCTGTAAAACCCATATGAATGTACGTACTGGCCGCTGTAAACGGCGTTGGTTTGAACGGTTGCGCTCTGCCAGACCTGGAACGGCGCGCCGTTGTCGGATACATAAACGTCAAAATCCTGCAGTCCCGACCCATTGGTGTCGTCAGCCCCGGACCAGCTCACGGTAAAGCTGCTGTCCAGTGTGCCCGAGGGCAACGGGGCGACGGCGCTGGTTGGCAATCCGGCATCCACGGTATTGGTTGTGGGATTGGTCGGGATGGGCTCATTGTCGTCGAAAACGATGACTGCGGCGTTGGTCACGATTGTGCCGTTCACGTCGCTCGAACCCGGGAGAATGGAATAGGTGACGTGACCTTCGCCGTCCATGCTGGCATCGTCCGGCGGCAAGACACCCTGGGACGCATCCGTGACCAGCTGGCCGGTGTTCAGATCAATCGCGTTCAGGGTCCAGACCGCCTGGCGGTTGACGACATCGATCGTGGCGGTGACATCGACCACGATGTTTGTGGGGTTCGGCGCCGGCGCAGGCACGCGTATCTGGTAGAAGGTCCGGTTCGGCGGGACAGTCACGGTCACATTGCCGAAAGTGATTGCGCCCAACCGGAAGGACCGGACATCAAAGCCTGGATCGAACGCATTGGTAATGGCGATCTGCCTCGCAAACGCCGAGGCATTGGTTTCATTCGCGAAATAAACCGTGAAGACCGACGGTTGCTGCACTCCAATGAACGCCGCGCTTGAATAACCGGCGGGGCCGACCATTTCATTCGGGTCATTGGGACTGGTTGAACAGGCCTGGCCGTTGGCGCTGCCGTCCGCAGCAGTGTTCGCGTTGCCGCAAGCAGTTTTCAGGTTTCCGCACGTGACCGCCAGGCACCGTTTGAGTCCATTGGCGCTGTCCTGCATGGTACCCAACATGGAATAGAAGTAGTACGGGAATAGAATTTTGGACAGCAGTTTGGGTTGCCCTTTCTTGCCGATCGTCATCTTCTCCGCAAAATCCTGCATCGCCTTAAAGTCATTTGCGACGGCGCCGGCCACGCACAGATCCCTGCATTGATTGGGCGTGATTCCAAGTTTGTTATACAGCCAGATTCTTATCTCCTCGCTCAAACTGTCCGGTTCCGGAGCGAGTGTCGGCAAGGGGCCGGACGGTACCGAGTAGGCAAGACCGGATTCCGGAAGCGTTTGAAGGCAATAGTTCTGCCAATCACTGGAATCTCCCAGGGCATCGATAAAATCGTCTGAGAAACTATAATCGTTTGTGGTCGTCAGCAGGAACTGGCGGGTGATGTCGGCAATTTGCGCTTCGTCAGAGAGGAATTGGTCGCTTGTCTGGCAGGTGGGTATCACCGCGAAATCAAGTCCCTGGCTGGGCACGTTCGGCACCTGAAATGAAATGCCGGCAGATGCGCCCGGGCTCAAATTCAATACAAAAAAGGCATTGGTGTCGGCATCAAACGGGGGCAAAGCTGTGCCCGGAGGATCCACCGTCTCTGAGACCTGTTGATCATTGAGCACGGATACGAGCGTATAGGGAATATCGACATTTCCCTCGTTCGTCAGATAACCGTTCCAGTTGAAAGAACGACCGTCTCTCGGAAGCAAATCGACCTGCCCATTCACAACCTGGCCTATCAAACTCGTGGCCGTTTCTATGGTGGTCCCCTGTGCCAGTGTGGTGGATGAATTGTCGGGGTTTTGCAGGGTGACATCGTAGACTCCATGCACCGCGTTTGTGAAAAAGAACCGCGCCTGAATACTTGTGGCATCGGCGAAGAAGTTCGTGGCGGCGGCATAAACGGTTGCACCGCTCACGAGTTCCACGGTGGCGCCGGGTTGGAAGAGGGCGCCGTTCACGGTGATGGTCACCTGCCCATTGTCGCCGATGTTTGCGGGCGTCACGCTGGAAATGGCAAACGGAACGGTCTGCGCGAGCAGCGTGTACGTCTCCGGCGGATTTGGCACATTGAATCCGCGCACGAGGATGTAATACCAGCCGGCCTGGGTGCTGGGCACCTGGATCTGCTGGTTTGCGCTCAACGGATTGCTGAATGCGAAGTCATAGTTTCCTAAATCCGGCGCGGCGCCGTAGCGGATATACAGTTCATTGTCGCTGTTGCTGGAGGCGCTCGATAGTGTGAAATTCACGGTCTGCCCCGCCGGCACGTTTACCTTGTAATATTGTTCCGTCGCGGTGCTCAGTTGGTTCGTAACCATCTGGCCCAGCGCGATGATGGGGATGTCCATGGAAATGGTGTTCGCGGACACGGCCGTGTTGTTTGCCAGGTTTGTTTCGGAGAGCGTGTTGCGGATATCGGTGCGGATAATGGCGTGGTACAATCCCGGCGTGACGGCGGGGAGCGGGCCAGTCCAGGAATCGCTGTAACTGCCCTGCGCGGCCAGATCGCCGTGGTTGCGCGTCGCGAGCGGGATGGCGGACAGATCCCAAACCGTGTTGGTGGAAATGTAGACGGCGTCGGTCCAATTGGCCGGAGCGTTGTCGGCACTGTTGTTAAGCACTGTCCAGGTGATGGTCGCGTCGGTGCCCGGCGCTCCGCTCGATGGAGAGATGCTGACATTGGCGGCCGCGAGGTCCGCGGGCGGCGGCAAGGTCACTACCATTGGGTCCACGGTCTGGCCGATATTGTCCTGCTCGTTGAATCCGTCGTAAAGGTCGCCACTGGAGTCCGCCACGGCAAAAATGTAATATGGCCCGGCAATTCCTGATGGCACTTGCACGGTTACGGTATTGGTATAGCTGACGCCGATACCGAGAGCCGCTGGGCGGGGATAATTCCCGAGTTTGATCGCGGTCGAATCGAGGATTTGATCCTGTGAAATGTACAGAGTGTCGTACCATACCTTTGACCCGGTCGAAGCCGTGCCGTCGTCGGAAACGGTCCAGGAGATTGAAATGTTCTGGCCGGACCAGGCGGTGGGCGGGGCTGTCACTGAGGGAACGATCAGGTCTGGCTGAATGGTAATTGGAATTACGACCGTTCCGGCGCTGACGGCGACATTGTTCCATTCGCCGGAACACTCTGCCACATTGTTTGAACTGTCGGTTACGACCGCGAGATAATATGTACCGTGCACATTCGCCGGTACGACCGGATTCTGGTTTTGGTTATAGACGGATCCGGCGGCAAACGGCCCCGATTCAGGATAGGTGCCGAGGAAAACGCTGCTCACGGCAGCAAAATTGCGTGTGGTAGAAAGGTAAAGGGAATCCGTCCATGTTCCCGTCGCGCTGGCCTGTCCGGCGTTGGTGACTGCCCATGATACACCCAAGGGCTGGCCAGCCATGGCGGCGGGCGGCAAGCTGATGCCCGCCACCGAGAGATCGGGGTAGGCCAGACTGTTGACGGCCACCGTGTTCGTTGAACGAACCGGGCTGCTGGACGCGCAGGTGCTGTTGACCTGATTACTCGCGTCGGCAGTGATGAAGAAGTAATAGGCGCCCGACAGGCACCCCGGCAGTGCGACCGATTGGATTTGGACGTAATTGCTGCCCGCCGGAAGACCATTGGTGTAACTGAAGGTTCCCAGAGACAGCGCGCTGCCGTCCAATGCCGGTTGAGTGGAAGCATAGACCGCGTCGATCCAGGCTCCCGTCGCGGATGCGGTTCCGGAATTCGTCACTGTCCACTGGATCGTGGCGGGTATGCTGGAAGTAATCGTTGTGGGCAACGTCATATCTGCAACTTGCAGACTCGCATAGGGCGCGGGTGTAATTTGAACAGGATTGCTCGAACGCAGGATGTCATTTGTCTGACAGGACAAACTGTTTACGACGTTGCCGGCATCGGTGACGATGTACAAATAATACGGTCCTGACAGGCAAGCCTGAGGCGTGAAGGTATACGAGGCCAAATAGCTTCCGCCGCTTGCAAGATTGTCGCCGTGCGTCACGGTGCCCAACAATTTCGGGGTCCCGGCATCGAACTGGGCGCTTTGTGACATATAGACGGCGTCCTCCCACGGCGGGTTTGTGGTGCCGTCGCCGGAGTTGAGCACGGTCCATGAAACCGACATCGGAGAGCCCCCTGTGGCCGAGGCTGGAGCGTTGATCGAGAAAACCTGCAGGCGCGCGGCCGGATTGGGCAGAACACGCGAGTTCGTGGGCGAAACCGCCAATGTCTGTGCCTGCGGCGATTCGACTACCTGCTGCAAAGTGTCAGCCTGTGCGAGCGCATAGTATGTGCCGGCGTCGCAGGTCGGGATTTGGAACGATTCCGTGACCTGATACGAAGATCCGGGGTTCAACGCCCCCGAGTGAGGCTGGCTGCCGATGTAAATCGCCCCGGACAGATCCAGGTTTGTGGTTGCGGACAAAAAGACATTGTCCGTCCAGTTGCTGGCGCTGGTCACGCCGGCGCCGTTGTTTTTGACCGTCCAGGAAATGGATGCCGCGCGACCGGCGACGGTGGTGGCCGGAATTGAAACTCCGGATACGACGAGTTGCGCCAGCAGGTTGGACGTGATGACTATGGGCCGGGGAGATCCCAAAATATTATTGGCCAGGGTGATTTCGGGAACGTTGTTGCCGGCATTGGCAAAAACAAACAAGTAGTTCGTGCCGATGGCCGACCCGGGGATGACAACCGGCTGGACATTCGTGTAGCTCGCCCCGATGCCCAGCCCGCCCCATACAGCGAAATCATTGAGCAACGTGGCCGTCGCGGGGTTAAACACAGGATTGACGGACAAATAGACGCCATCGTCCCAGAAAGAGCCAGAAGTGGCGTTTACGCCTTCATTGGCCACAACCCATTGAACGTCGACTGTCTGCCCGGCCACGGCGCCGGTCGGGGCGTTGACCGAGGTGGTTACCAGGTCGCATTGCGGGGGTGAGATGACATCGATCGGCGCTGACAATTGGTCGCGCCCGATACTGCCCGTGCCGAAACCGCTTCCGCCGGCCCCGAAATGAATGTCCACAACCGGCACCACGTACCATGTGCCCAACACATTCGAGCCCACAACGCTCGCCGGCAACGTAAAGGTCGCCGAATTGGTGTAGGAAGCGCCTGGCGCAAACGGTCCCGATACGCCAATGTCGTTTTCATATTGGAAGACCGTCGTCAGGCCGTTCACGAAATTGGAAACCGCCGACAGCGTAATGCGGTCGTCCCAGGTTCCAGTGATGGGCGCCTGGCCGGTGTTTTGCACCACGTAAGTACAGGTGACGTCCTGGCCGGCCCACGTTACGGTGGGCGGCGCGGGCGCAACCTGGGCCGACACGACGTGGAGGAACCCGGGATTTACTTTCTGAATGTTGATTGGAGAGACGCTGAATCCGACGTTGTTCGATGCGTTCGCCTCAAGCTGCGCGCCGGTGGCGTTGGCCTGGACGATAAAATAAGCGTTGCCGCCGTAGCCCAGCGGAAGAGTGACCGTGGCCGTCTGGTCGTAACAATCGCCCGGACTGAGGTAATTCGGATTGGCAAATTGACCATAGTCGGCGATCGCATTTGAAATATTCGTCGTGGGCGAGAGGTACAAATGATCGTACCAAAGTGGAACATCAGTGTCGCCCTGGCCGGCGTTGCAAACCGTCCAACTCACCGATACCGGCTGACCGCCGAGTCCACTGTCGGGCGAACCGACCGAACTCACGACGAGGTCCGGCAACGGCGTCACAAACACTGTGAGATTGGAACTGGCGTTGGGGAAGTTCGCGCTGGACTCACCGGGAACTGTCCCGTTGGCGTCCGCAAGCACTACGATATACCAGGTACCGTTCGTTACACCGTTCCGGCTGATGGTCACTTGCTGGCCGCGCCTGGCCGACTGGCCGGCGGACAAGCTGCTCGAAAACGCGGCTGAACCCAGCAGCTGATCTCCACTGACCGGCGCATAGTTGGTCGGCGAGAGGTAAATATTATCCACCCACGGGCCCGACGCCGTGGCCGAGCCGGCGTTCGTATCCGTCCAGCCAACCTCGAATGCTGTGCCGGTCCAGGCTTCCGCCGGAACAGTCACGGCGGTCACCTGCAAGGAGGGCGCTTGCACGGTCAACGTGACGGTAAGGCTGTTCGTGGCTCCGGCGGCATTCGTTACTTGCACAAAATACGAACCGGCGTCACTCAACCTGACGTTTGCCAGGGTCAATGTTGGCCCGGTAGCGCCAGCCAGGGCGGTGACGCCTTTGAACCATTGATAGCTGAGAGGCACGGTGCCGGCAGCCGTTACCATGAAGCTGGCGGTTGTTCCGCCAAGATTGGTGGAGCTCTGGGGCTGGGTTATTATGGACGGCGGCACCAGGACGGTGAGCAGGGCCGGCGCACTGGTGGAGGCGCCGTAAATATTGGTTATGATGACTTGATAATTTCCGGCGTCGTTGGTTTGCACGCCGGTGATCGTCAGCAGATTGCCCTGCGAGCCGCTGATGCGCCCGCCGTCATGGAGAATTCCCTGCGAGTTTTGCCACTGATAGGCAAATGGCGTGGTGCCTGACACCTGAACCTGAAAGTTCGCATTTTGGCCCTCGACCACCGACTCTGCCGCCGACTGTGTTTGAATGACCGGGGGTGAGATGAATGTAAATCCGTTGGTAACCGTCCAGGTGTCGCCGTCAGGATTGCTGACTACAATATTGACCGTGCCGGGAGGCGATGCGGGGGTCACGGCCATAATGTTCGTGCCGCCAATCACCAATACGGATCGGGCCGGCAGCGAACCAAAACTCACAAGGGCGCTGCTCTCGAAGCCCGAACCGCTGAGTCGCACCGTCGTGCCTCCGCCGGCGAGGCCAACGGCGGGGGTAACGCTCGTCACCACCGGCGGCAACACCACATTCGCGGAAATGACCAAATCACCGCCGACGCCCTGATAGCCGCCGGCCAGGATGGTATAAGTGGTTCCACCGGTGGCTTGAAAATTAATGTCCGCCTGATCCGAGCAAAGTGAACTGTTCCGATCCGCGCACAGCAGCGGAGAAAGCGAACCACAGGAGCCGGTGTAGACTGCCATCACTGTCGGAAAATCGCTCCCGCAGGTATTGATATCCAACCGTTCGCTCACAGGCGGCGTGACCGTATACCAAACGCCTTTTCCAAATGCGCTTTGGCAACCCGGAATGAGATCGTTTGTCGAAATGGCGGTGAATGTGCTTGCATGGTAATTGGTGCCCAACGTCATCGGGATCGCGCTTGAGCATGCGTCATTTGGCGGAGGCAGCACGGTTGCGCTTATATCCAACGTGCCTGACTGCGCGGCGCCCGCACCTGAAGCGAAAACATAATACAACATGTCAGCCGACGGCGTGAAATTCACGCCAGACTGATAGTAGTTGCAACCAAACGGATTGCCCCCGCGGATGCACTGCCAGGGAGTGCCCCCGGCACATTCATAATTTGTATAAATCAACAACTCCGTGTTGTAACTGCTCCCGCACGTGCTGATGGCGACCTGCAGACCGGCATAGCCCTGCACCGTAAACCACACGCCGTGGCTCAAATCATTGTTTCCGGAGCAGTCACTCGTTGGATCGCCAAATTCCGTAGCGTTGAAAGTGTTAACTGTGTAAAGGACCGCGTTGGTCAGCGCGATCGCATCGGCGCAGGTGTCATTGGTCGGCGGCACCGCGTACGTTGCGGCGATGTCCAGTGTTCCGCACTGGCTGGCTCCCGCTCCCGCCGCGAACACATAGTATGTCGTATTGCTCGGGGCGCTAAAACTCAGGCCAGACTGATAATAGTTGCAGCCAAACGGATTCCCTCCGCGGATGCACTGCCAGGGACTGCCCCCGCCACACGCATAGTTTGTGTAAATCAACAACTCCGTGTTATAACTGCTCCCGCATGTGCTCAAATCCAAACGCACATTGTAGGGTGGTGTTGTCATGGTGAACCATACGCCATGGCTCAAATCACTGTTTCCGGAGCAGTCACTCGTTGGATCGCCAAACTCCGTGGCATTGAACGTGTTGGTTGTGTAAAGCACGCCGTTAGTCAGCGCAATCGCGTTGGCGCAGGTGTCATCGGCCGGTGGCACCGCAAAGGTTGCGCTGATGTCGAGCGTCCCGCACTGGGCGGCCCCTGCCCCTGCCACAAATACATAGTAGGTCGTATTGCTGGGCGCGCTAAAACTCACGCCAGACTGGTAATAGTTGCAACCAAATGGTTCGCCCCCGCGGATGCACTGCCAGGGAGTGCTCGCGCCACATTGAAAATTAGTATAAATCAACAACTCCGTGTTGTAGCTGCTCCCGCAGGTGCTCAAATCCAGACGCGAATTGTAGGGTGGGGTTGTCATCGTGAACCAAACGCCGTGGCTCAAATCGCTGTTGCCGGAGCAATCACTCGTCGGATCGCTAAACTCTGTGGCATCAAACGTATTTCCGGTGTAAAGCACGCCGTTCGTGAGCGCAATCGCATTGGCGCAGGTGTCGTCGAGCGGCGGTACCGCAAACGTTGCGCTGATGTCCAGTGTCCCGCACTGGGCGGCCCCTGCCCCCGCCACAAATACATAATAGGTCGTATTGCTCGGGGCGCTGAAGCTCAGTCCAGACTGATAATAGTTGCAGCCAAACGGATTGCCTCCACGGATACACTGCCAGGGAGTGCTCCCGCCACATTGAAAGTTCGTGTAAATCAATAATTCCGTGTTGTAGCTGCTCCCGCAGGTGCTCAAATCCAGACGCGAATTATACGACGGGGTTGTCATCGTGAACCAAACGCCGTGGCTCAAATCACTGTTTCCGGAGCAGTCACTTGTCGGATCGCCATACTCTGTGGCGTTGAATGTGTTGGTCGTGTAAAGCACGCCGTTGGTCAGCGCAATCGCATTGGCGCAGGTGTCATTGCCTGGCGGTACCGCAAACGTTGCGCTGATGTCCAGCGTCCCGCATTGGGCGGCCCCTGCCCCCGCCACAAATACATAATAGGTCATATTGCTGGGCGCGCTGAAGCTCAGGCCAGACTGATAATAGTTGCAGCCAAACGGATTGCCCCCACGGATACACTGCCAGGGAGTGCTCCCGCCACATTGAAAGTTCGTGTAAATCAATAATTCCGTGTTGTAGCTGCTCCCGCAGGTGCTCAAATCGAGGCGCGAATTATAGGACGGAGTTGTCATCGTGAACCAAACTCCGTGGCTCAAATCGCTGTTTCCGGAGCAGTCACTCGTCGGATCACCAAATTCCGTAGCGTTAAACGTGTTGGTTGTGTAAAGCACGCCGTTGGTCAGCGCAATCGCATTGGCGCAGGTGTCGTTGGTCGGCGGCACCGCAAACGTTGCGTTGACGTCCAGTGTCCCGGACTGGGTTGCTCCGGCTCCCGCCACAAAGACGTAATAGGTCGTATTGCTAGGGGCGCTGAAACTGACACCGGACTGGTAATAGTTGCAACCAAACGGTTCGCCCCCGCGGATGCACTGCCAGGGAGTGCTCCCGCCGCCACACTCAAAATTCGTGTAAATCAGCAACTCCGTATTGTAACTGCTCCCGCACGTGCTCAAATCCAGGCGCACATTGTAGGGCGGCGTTGTCATCGTGAACCACACGCCGTGGCTCAAATCGGTGTTCCCGGAGCAGTCGTTGGTTGGATTTCCGTTTATGCCAAGCGCGGAAGTGACCTCGGTGTAGTTGATCCCGGAAACCATGAATGTCGCATTCGCGCAATTTATGTTGGTTTGCGCGCTCACAGACACGGACAAAGCCGCGCAACAAAAAATAAGAAGCAAAATTGCCCTGATCGTTTCAATTGCCGAAGCAGTGCGGCACAAGGCGAGAAAATTTCCTGGTTTCATGAAATTTGGGCAAAAAAGATCCTCTGGGCTCTAAATACAGGGCTCATGTGTTTTTTAGGGTTTTAGGCTGATTGCAACTTCCAGCATTAGAAAATCAAAGTCGACTGAGTATGTAAAGTTACAAGCAGGTGAACATTTTTTTTCGCCGGTTCTGCTAATGCCAACCGCGGTTCGTTACTTTATCCAAATGTCCTTTATAGAAAAGAAGAGCATGGAGCGTGATGGAAGACTGTTAGGCCAATATCAATGGGGACGAACAGTTTATTGCTGGCGCCCAAAGTGACACTGTCGCGGATTACACCAGTAAAAAAACCTGCCGCGCCAAAACACCTATGGCTGGTAAATCAGTCGGAAAAAGACGCTGCCATTGGCCGTGTCTATTGACACTGAAGTTTGGTTGGTCGACTCTGAATCTGGCAATGTCACCCAATTTGTCCCCAGGCCGGCTTCAAGCGAGTTTGTTTGCATTTGCAGGCTCCAGCCGGTGTGATCCAGCGGCCATGAAAATTGCAACTGGCTGCCATTGATTCCAAAGCTGAGTTGCGGCAGAGCCAGCGATACCGGACGCGCGCTGACTTGATCCGAATTGGCGCTTTCGCCGAAAGCATCCGTTGCTGAGACGACAAAGTAATACAGCGTGCCATTGGTCAATCCAAAATTGGTATAAGCTGGACCTGATACATTTCTTACCGAGGTATAAGGACCACCATTCGCAGTCGCCCATTTCACATTGTAGCCAGTTGCATTGGCGCTCGCCGCCCAGGACAATTCCACCTGGCCGTTTGGAGTTAACCTGGCGGTCAGGTTGGTTGGCGCGGCGAGCATGGGCAAAATTTCTATTCCGCTCGATTTGGCATTGTCCTTACCAGGGATATTGACGTATTGGATGACGATTTGACCGCTTCCGTTGGCAGTAGCTGTGAATTCCTTGATGGTCGCCTTGTTTGATCCTCCGGCGTCTGCAAAAATATCATAATTCGTCAACACCTGGCTGCCATTAATGAAGACGTTAAAGAGGCGGCTTCCAGCGGACGTCCAATAAATTTCCGCGAAATGCAGCCTTGTACCGATAGTTTGCCCCGGCAACCAGGTTGGGAAATGTATAAGTCATTATTGTTCCAGCGTTCGGTTTGATAAACCGCCTGCGGCGCCGGATTGGTCACGCCACTTGTGTCAATGGGCGAAGAAGTTGAAGAAGTCGTGCCGCCGGAAAAATCGGCGTCAGCGGTGAATGGATTTGCCGCGCCACCGCCCGAATTCACCTGATAAAAGGTCTCCGGCACAGCGGTTGCCGTTGCTGAGTTCGGTCCCTGTCCGAGCGCATTTACGGCGCTCACAACATAATAGTAAGTCACGTCGTTGGTTACATTCGTATCGGTATAGCCGCTGAGGCCCATGTTGGTGGCGATGGTTGTGTAATTGACGCCGTCGATGGAACGCTCGATATTGTAACTCAAAGCGTCTGCCGCTCCCGTCACTGCCGCCCAATTCAAAATCACCGACCCATTGCCTATGCCAGCCATCAGGTTTGTTGGCGCATAAGGCATTATCAGCGGCAGCATCGGTTGAGTCGGTCGCGTGGTGGTAAGCGCGGTTTGACCTTTGAACATCCTCCCGCCATCCCCCGTGAGTCTGAAGTAATAGTCCGATGAACAATGCGTCCCGTCCTGGTCCAAAGTAAAATAAAGCGATGACGAACCGACTGGTTCCATTGAGGCGTCCTCCGCCGTGCAGGCAATTTGGTTGCCTTCGTTAAACTCATCGAACATCGAGATGTAAATGCCCTGGCAGCCAAGTCTCGTCATGTTGTAGAACTGATGCCACATGAAATCCCCGTGCGCCCTCTGCCCCGTGTCTCCCGGCAAAACACACGGCTGATAATCAATGCCATTGTTGTTGCAATACGCCTGATCTCCCAGTTCTGGATTGCTGTAAAAATTATCCGAATCACTGGTATCGCCAATGCGTCCGACCATCCACGGCGAAATCATGTTAAAGGCGCTATAAGCGCTTAAAAAATTCGTTCTGGAATCACTGACGCCGGTACGCCACCACGTCGGCACGCCTCCGATTACATAACAACCCTGGCTTTTGAACCAATTGATTATCGACGCGCATGTTGGAGCGTCCCAGGGATGGTTGGCATCATTGAAACCAAATCCCCAAATGCAAACCACCGGCTTGCCGTTTTGCATCGCATACATTGGAGAATTTGTGATTTGCAGTTGGACCATGACATTCGTCCAGTCGTACTCGATCTGGGCGGGCATGGCGTTGCTGGTCCAGCCGCTGACATCGTACATGATATAAAATTTTATGCCGTAAGTCTGCGCTGCGTTCATCACCTTAATCGCCATGTCGTTGCGCGTTGGGCCTTCGCCGCCGATGGTAAAACCTGTGCCACTATAAGGATCAAACCGCTGCAATGCGGCGGTATCAATCCCATTCTCCGCCATCCATTGAAAGTGAGTGTTGACCGTTTGCTGATCGTAGGAGGAGAACAACGTCGCCGGCTGGCCGTTGCTAAAATTAGCAAAACCCGTTTGATAGCCGGTGCTGTATTGCCGCATATCCGGCCAGCAATGAATGCTATTTGTGAGCGTGGTCGGTGTCGGCGGGGTCGTACCTCCAGAGTAATGCCACCAGGTACCGATCGGCGCGCCGTCGCCAGTGCAGGCAAACCAGCCCTGATAGCCAACGGTGATTTTGCCAACAACATCCCCGACGGAACTGGCCGCCTTCGCCGGATAACCAATCCACCAACCGGCACAAATTAAAGAAACGAGGATTAGACGCTTTTGGATTTGATTGAGAGTTGGCATTCAGCCTTCCCCAGTTTGGCAGGAGATTGAGGCAATTCCAATCCCCACAATCGGGGATTTGAGCAACGTTCATTGAATCCCGCGCAAGGTGAAAAGCCATCGTACCTGTCCGATTCCGACCTCTGCCACCATGCTTTGATGCGTGAGCATCAAGCGGTTACGAAAATCGGAACGGCCACTGTCAGTGAAAGTGTCAGCGCATGGGCGTCAAAAATCACTTTTCGTCCACCACCCTCCCTCTGCTGGCCTCAGCTCGGCATCAAGGGCGTGACGTTATACCTGCTACTTTGGCGCGTTCTGCCCATGCGTAACGGTAACCGTGCATGCAGGTTCGCGGATAAAGGATCCTCAAATACGGGAGGCGGCTGTCTTCTTTTTCTCTACCTTAAGGTCGGCCGTTCTGAAAATCTTCTCCGGTTCCATGCCCGGCTGTATGACGCTGACCGCCCAGACGATACCGGTACCGAACGGGCGTTTCTCCTTGTCCTTTTTGTGGGGCACCCCGGCGTATTCCTTTGTCCGCTCCTTCACCTCGGCTGTGGCCCGGGTCAGGCTGGCTACGGTGGTGAACTCCAATTGCGCCGAACTGATGCCCGGCCTGCGACCAACGACCACGAAACTGAACTCGTCACCGCCGTGGCGAAATGGCCAGGCGTCGCCCAATGATGACAACGAACCAGCCATCATCTGGCGTTCGACGATGCCGGCAATTTGAGCAAAGATCTGGTCCGCCTTCTGTCGGCCGAGCCGATCGTTGAGGCCGCCCATGTTTCGGACATCGATCTCCACGTACAGCGCAGCTCCGCCCGTCTTTGCAACATGCTCCGCCGCCTTGAGGGTGGTCGACTCGCGATCGACGGCATTTTCGAACCCCGTCAACCCGTCGGGCCTGGACTCGAGCAGTATGCCGTACAAGCACACAGATGAATCAGGATTGACGCCAAATCGCTGGGCGAGCGATAGGAAGGCGGCCCTGCGGTCCGCGCCCGAACTGGAGAAGCGCGGTCTCTGCCGATCCACTATACCCGGCTCGCGGGCGGCGGCTACAGAATCTTTGTTCCTTAAATCGTCCTTCACCGCCAGTGTGGCTGCTTCGTCCGCGGTCTGAACCTCAGCCTTCAGGTTTATTCCCAACCTGGCGCCAATTTCTCTCGCCGCGGCTGTGGCTTGCTGGTGAAGGATGCCCGGGGGAACCTTGCAGTCCATAACCACAAAGCCGAAGTCGCCGGCCCGATCACGTTGAGGAGTCAGCGTCCCCGCTGCAGCCAGACGCTCGCGCATCCTTGCACGTGCCTGCATCAGGACGCCGTCGGCCTGGCTGTGGCCCACAGCTGCATTGAGTTTGCCCAGACCGTTCACGGCCAAATGTATGTAGAATACGGAAACTCCCGTCTGTGCCATCCGGGCTGCCGAGAACAACGTTCCAGTTCGCTGTTCGACGGGCGCGAAGCCGTCGTCACTGCCCCCGCCGCCGCCGATGGCCCAGAGCTGCTGTATTTGTTCCGGCTCAAGGCCCAACGCGGCGGCTTGCTGGCCGAAAGCTGCTTTCCGATCCCCGTTGATGGCCGTGTTCATAAAAATTTGATTTTGAGAAGTGCGCTGAAAAGGAGTAAATCCGTCAACTTCAGTGAAGCAATAGTCGGAAGTTAACTTAAACTGCCCTTAATTCCCAGCTGAATCTTTTCCGGCCGGCCGTGCGGTGTCCGCTGCCCAAACGGCGCGAATCCCCGCTTCGTCGGCTAATCCGGTTGGAACTGTCGTACTGGGATTGTTCGCAAAATACCACCGTGTATCGGGTGATACTGCGGTTCGGCTCCCGGGCATTTCAAGCCAGCCATTGGTGTCGGTGTTACGCACCCAGTTCCAGGCGTATTGCAGCCAATTTGACCGGTATTGCTGGTTTTGATGCGCAAACCAGGTGATTTCGTCATAGCCCCAGACCCAATTGAATTCGCCTTTTATGTTCGGCTGTCCCGGATGGTGGCTGACGCCATAATTGTCAAATTCCACAAAGTAAGGCAGGTGATCGCAGGTCCAGCCGCTGAACGTTTTGCCGCCCTTGCTTCGGTTGTAGAGGCCGTCTGAAAATCCGAGTTTCAAAATCGCTTCTTCCGGCTTGTCCGGCGTTTCCATGATGCGCAGGGGAAATGCGTTGAAATCGAGCAAGGGATTTCCGTCATGCATAAGGCCGCCCGTGGGAACGTGGCCATCACAAAGCACCATGTGCCGGCGCGCATGCGTGGCCGCGTACTGCCGCACCATTCCGAACAGGCGCGCCCAATGCGCGTTATCAGGATCGTTCCTGTTCATGATTTACACCTGCCCGAAATGAATCCCTTCACAGCCGGCATCAATGTAAGACACCGCCTGGTAATAAAACCACATCTGCGTTTCAATCCGGCTTTCATCCGGCACCTGGGCATGGGGACCCATCATTCGGCGCTGCCCTTCGGGATAGATGATGTCGTTAAAACGGAAATTTCGCGTTTCGACGGGCAAACCAAAGGCGGTAAAGACCCAATCCGGGATGGCAATTTGGTTGATTTTTGGCGTGACCGTTTCAAAAACGCAGGCCTCCAGGACGATGTCCGGGTCGGCGGCCCGCACCCTGGATACGGCTGCGCGCGCGAGTTGAAGATGATTTGAAAAATCATTTTCTGCATTCCACAGGCACAGCGCGCGCCCGATGTATTTGGCGCCGATGGATCTGAGCATGCGGACGTTGTCATCGAGATCCCCGCGGCCATTCAGCAATCCTTCCATCACGATCGAGCGCGACAAATAATTTTCCAGCACGTGCCGCGAAATGGTCCGGTCGAAATGAAATCCACCGGGACGTGAAACAGAATTGGTGTCATCGGCAACAGCAAAAGGACCGGCCGTTAAATATCCGGCAAACACCAGCGCAAAAAGTTTCGCAGAATAAGTCATGAGTCTCGCGCAACGGAGACTGGCATGAACGCCTTGCCGCACCAATCCCCGTTTTTGGGGATTTTGTTGTTTTCAGTGGACCGAAGGCGTACGCGAGTCGTTCCGCCCGCTTTACGGGCGGTGACGGCGCAGCGCGCCGTCCCTACCGCCTTCGGTTCACGGCTGTGATGCGCGCCCGTCCTTGAAAATCGAAGCTCCCCATAATTTTTTGAGTTTCGGTTTTACACTTCGCGCCGGCTCCGCTAAATCATGCGTCCGCTTTTTTGATGAACGAAAGTCATATCCAGAAAATCGCCGGTGAACTCAAAATTCAATCGCGCCAGGTTGTCGCCACCGCCAAACTCTTTGCCGAAGGCGCCACCGTGCCGTTTATCGCCCGGTATCGCAAGGAAGCCACCGGTTCGCTCGATGAGGTTGCCATCACGAACATTCGGGAACGACTGGTCGCGCTCGCGGACCTGGATCAGCGCCGTGACGCCATTCTCAAGTCGCTCGTCGAACGCAATCTTTTGTCCGATGCATTAAAGGCCGCTATCGCCGCCGCGGATTCAGTCACGCAACTGGAGGATATTTATCAGCCATACCGCCCTAAACGCCGCACCCGCGCCATCATCGCGCGCGAGCAAGGGCTCGAACCGCTGGCGGACATCCTGATCGGCCAGCAATCCACAGCCGATCCGCAGGCTGAGGCGCTGAAGTTTGTCAGCACTGAAAAGGGTGTGGCCGATGCCGCCGCCGCCCTGGCCGGCGCCCGCGATATCCTGGCTGAACGCATCAGCGACGATGCCAATGCCCGCGCCAGGCTGAGAAATTTGTTTTGGAGCGAGGGCGTTGTGAAATCGAAGGTCATGTCGGATAAACAGGAGGAAGCCTCCAAATTTAAGGATTATTTTGATTGGAGCGAACCGGTCGGCAAGATCCCCAGCCACCGGCTGCTGGCCATCCGGCGTGGTGAAACCGAAGGTTTCCTCATGCTGCGCATCACGGTCCCGGAAGATTCCGCGCTCACCTTGTTGGAACCGCTTTTTGTGACCGGTAAAGGTCCGGCGGCCGAACAAGTGCGCCTGGCCGTGCAGGATAGTTACAAACGTTTGCTGGGTTCTGCCATCGAAGTCGAATTGCGCCTGGAAACCAAGAAGCGCGCCGACGCGGAAGCCATCCGCGTTTTCGCCGACAATTTACGCGAGTTATTGCTGGCTTCGCCGCTCGGTCGGAAAAACGTTCTGGCCATTGACCCTGGTTTCCGGACCGGTTGCAAAATCGTCTGCCTGGACCGCCAGGGCAAGTTGTTGCATAACGATGTCATCTATCCCACTGCCTCCGGCGCAGGTGAAATCCGCGAAGCCGCCTCGGCCGTATTGGGCCTGGTCAAAAAATATGAGATCGAGGCTATCGCCATCGGCAACGGCACCGCCGGCCGGGAGACCGAAACTTTTGTGCGCGCGCTCAAACTGACCATGCCGATCGTGATGGTGAACGAAAGCGGCGCCTCAATCTATTCGGCCTCTGAGGTGGCTCGTGAGGAATTTCCCAATCACGATGTCACCGTTCGCGGTGCGGTTTCCATTGGACGTCGCTTGATGGATCCCCTTGCCGAACTGGTCAAGCTGGACCCCAAATCGATCGGCGTGGGCCAATATCAGCATGATGTGGACCAGCCCGCGCTCAAGCGCAGCCTGGACGATGTGGTGACCAGTTGCGTGAACGGTGTGGGCGTGGAGCTCAATACGGCCAGCAAACAATTGCTGGCCTATGTCTCCGGCCTTGGGCCGGTTCTCGCCGGGAATATCGTGAATTATCGCAACGAGAATGGCCCGTTCAAATCGCGGGCTGAACTGAAAAAGGTCCCGCGTCTAGGCGACAAGGCTTTCGAACAGGCCGCCGGCTTTCTCCGCATTCGCGACGGCTCGCATCCGCTGGATGCAAGCGCCGTGCACCCGGAACGTTACGACCTGGTCGCTCGCATGGCCGGCGATTTGAATTGCGGGGTTGCGGACCTGTTGCGCGACGCCGGCCTCCGGCAAAAGATTCAATTGCCCAAATATGTCACGGAAGAGGCCGGCCTGCCCACCCTGAACGACATCCTGGGCGAACTGGCGAAGCCCGGACGCGACCCGCGCCAGAAGTTTGAAGTGTTTTCCTTCCAATCCGGCGTCGAAAAAATGGAAGACCTCAAGCCCGGCATGAAATTGCCCGGCATCGTGACCAACGTCACCGCCTTCGGCGCATTTGTGGATATCGGCGTGCATCAGGATGGGCTTGTGCATGTGAGCCAGATTGCCGACCGTTTCGTCAAAGATCCCGCCGAAGTCGTCAAAGTCTCGCAAAAGGTGATGGTGACCGTGACCGAAGTGGACCTTCCACGCAAACGCATCGCGCTCTCAATGAAAGCAGCGCCCCAGATCGGTTCCGCCGGCGCCACGCGGCCGGCAGGAAATAGTCCACGGCCGCCCGGGAACGGACCAAATCGCCCAT
Organism: uncultured Verrucomicrobiae bacterium; assembly: GCA_963845665.1. Taxonomy (GTDB): domain Bacteria; phylum Verrucomicrobiota; class Verrucomicrobiia; order Limisphaerales; family UBA11358; genus UBA11358. Next base: position 1,381,762 of record CAWJTA010000002.1, on the reverse strand, counting down.
CAAACAATGCGAAACCGCCGCCAGTGGACTGGTTCACCGAGGCGCTGAATAAAAATCAAAAACGTTGAAATTTGGTGATGGCAACTTTGAACGGAGCGCGGCTGTGTCGGAGACCAGCCGCAGCAGCGAGCATTATACGGCGGGCGCTTGAAAATGTGAGAATGCCCCTTCCATGCCGAGTGCTGCGGCTGGTGTGCTGCGCACACACAGCCGCGCTCCGTTCAAAGCGGCCCACGACATAAATATTTATGGCTAAAGAAAAGAAAACCACTCGTACCAAACGCGACGAACAGATGCAGGTGCTCGATTTGTTGCGCGCTGTATTGCCCAAAGTTGCGCCTGACCCCGCCTGGGCGGAACGCATCTATACCGCGTGCGAGATCGAGCTGCGCGCAAAAAATCGCGTTAGTTCCTTCGAGAAATTCTGCGACCGGATTGAACTGCCCGACCTGGAGCCCAAAACCGTGGAAGAGGTCAAACAGCATTTTGTCGCCGGTTTTGGCGATGCCGACGTGGACATTCAACCCGACGAGGAGAACAAGGCTGTGTCGGTGGATGTTTCGTTGCCGGACGGCACCCAGTTTCACAACCTCATTCGAGTGCGTCCGGTTGCGGCTAACGGCGAAGACGACCCGGAAGTCACCCTGAAATTTGTTTCCTTTCCGGTGGCCCTGCCCGGGGACAAGGAATTGGCCTGGTCGCTCGCCAAGCGCGAAAATATGACCAATGACGAAGCGGCGATGGCGTTGACCAAAATCGAGGACGACTTCTGGGCCTCCAAATTGGGTCAAAAACTGATCCGCGACCGTGTCGAACGCAGCTTCCCGGAGTTCATCACGCGCGTGCCTGCCGGTTTGCTGAATGAACATGGTCTGAAGCGCCATTACAAACTGCCCGAGACCGTTAAGGTACTGCGGGTGGCTGCCAAAAAAGCGTAGCAGTAACAGCGGATATGGTGGCCGCGGTGCAAACCGCTCCGCTCTGACTAATTCGCGGTCTAGTCATCCGACGTCCGTCATCGTTCAACCTGTTAACCTTAGGTTGCGGCGCTTGCGTCCTGGAGTGCGGTGGCAAGTCCGCGCGACACCGCTTTTGGACAGCGCTGGACTTTCAACCGAGGATTGACGCTTCGGAGAGGCACGACTCCCGAAAGCGGCGTCATCCCGACGCGTCGGGACACTCCAGGACCTTGCGGCGATTCAGACGGTTATGAAGAAATCCCGCGATTGTCTGCGTTCGGTCAGTGGCTGATTTGCATATGTGGTCTGAAAGTCCGCAACATCCGCTACAGTGCTGAACATCAAATCTGCAACAAACCCGCAACAGGGTTGCAACAGTTTGGGAGGATTTGGCGGCTTTCCAAAATACATTCCGCTGTAAAGCCTCACGCAACGGTCGCAAAGGACGCAAAGGATGAAAATGTCAGAAACCCCTTTCCGCCATTCCGAGCCGTCAGGAAAATCTGAATAGGACATGGCACCTTTATAAAATGTTGTCGTGAAATTCCAAGCCCAAAATGGCGCGACTACGGACCTGGATGATTTCGCCCTTTGTGAATCGTGGAAATGATCGATCAGGAAAAATGCGCATGCCCCGCGGATCCAATTCTTGCACCCCATTTTTGTCCCGAAGTGTAAGCCCTTCGGCTGCGACAATCTTTCCGATGCAGCTCGATTTCGATTTCGGGAATGGCTGTTTTCCAGGCTTTTACGAGGCTAAAATCGCCTCAACTCTCAGCGTTCGCATGCACAATCCTCCGATTCTGGCTCGGCTTAATCCGAACCTTCGGAATATTCATGAACTCAATTGAAACCTGCTTCCCTAATGCGCTCGCAACACGCAACAACATGCTTAGTGAGTGTCCCTCATAATCGGCATCTTCAAGACGTGAGATCACGCCTTGTTTAGTGCCGACACGTTCCGCAAGTTCAGCTTGCGAAAGCCCCGCATTTTGTCGCGCGTCATAAATCATCTGCGCAACTTTAGCATTAACGCGAGCCTCTTCAGTCAGCCGTGCGAGCTCGGGGCTCTCCCCAGCCATGCGATCCAAAATCTTTACGGCATCGCTTGTCTTGTTTTGTTCAATCTTCGCTTTCATACGTGTGCTCCTTTGGATTCGAAACAAATAGTCTTTTTCTCGTTATCGCTCTTTCAATATCGGCGTTGGGCACTTCGTCTTCTTTTGTCAAGCTGTTGGCTAGAATCGCCACATTCTTCCCGTGGAAAAAGTACAGTATCCGATACTGCACATGGCCCTGTTTTGCTCTCAGTTCATAAATTCCGTCCCTCAAAAAATCCGCCGCTGGCCGCCTGAGCTCGTGGCCCAGGTCCGCAAGCTGTTCAATTCTGACGCGACAATTAGCCCAAGCCTTCGCATTCGTTTCTTTCAACTCCAAAAGCCACTCTACGACCGGAGCTTCCCCATCTCGCTCCTGGTAAAAGATGACCTGAGTTTTTGGCATACTGTTCCACACACAAGAGTATCACAATATTGTGATAATTGCCAACCGTAAATTCGAACCGAAACACCGATGCACTCAAATAGGTGCCTTTCCTTCTAATCGTCTGGGATTTAGAATCATCAATGTTTTAACGTCCTCAACGCTTTTCCCCAAGAGTTCGACAAGGCTTCGAGTGTAAAAATCACCCAAAATGCGCAAACCCCCGCGCATCCAACTTTTGCGCTCCATTTTTGTCCCGAAGTATAATCCCCTCAACCGCCACAATTTTTCCAATACAGCTCAATTTCAATTTTGGAAACTTTTGTTTCCAGGCATCGAGCAGTTTAACGGCGTCTTTGCCTGCGACCGTAAAGAGGAGTTCAAAGTCTTCTCCGTCGGTGAGCGCTGCGACGAGCGGTGGTTTGGCCAGGGAACTTTTTTGGGACTCCAATTTTGCGGCGCGGGAAATTGGGATGGCGGTTTTTAGCAGGTCGGCGCCGACGCGACTGGCGTTGAGGATATGCCGCAAATCGCCGGCCAGGCCATCGCTCAGGTCGGCCATGGCGTGGACGGAAAAATGGTCGGCGAGCCAGCGGGCTTCGGAAATGCGCGGATCGAAATCGAGGTGTTTTCCGGCGAGCGAACCGCCGAGTTCGCCGGTGACAAAGATGGCGTCGCCGACGCGCGCACCGCTACGGAGGATTTGTTTGCCGCGAGGGACGGTTCCCAGTAACGCGATGGAAATGAATATGCCGCCCGGATTGGCGGTTGTTTCGCCACCGACAATGGCCACGCCAAAGGTTTGCGCCAGGGCGTTGAGGCCGTCGTAAATCTTCGCGATAAATTCGGGGTCGAACTTTTTTGGAAGGCCAATAGTTACCAAAGCCGTTGATGGTGTTCCGGCCATCGCGGCGATGTCGCTCAAGCACCGCGCCAAGGCCTTGCGTCCGATTTTTTCCGGCGGCGTTTCGTGGGTGAAATGTACGCCTTCGACCACGGCGTCTGTCTTGAACAGGAACAGCTTGTCCGGCAAACCGAAATCGAGCACGGCGCAGTCGTCGCCGGGGCCGATGACGACGGTATCGTTGACCGGGAGGGATTTGGTCAGTTTGGCGATGAGTTCAAATTCGGTCATGACGTTTCAATCGAGGTAAAGATGTACGATTTGAGAATCATTGGAATTCCCAATAAACCGTGGCCGTACGCCGAATGGTCCTGGAGTGCGGTGGCTGAGACACCGCTTTCGAACGTCGAGCGTCTCCGAAAGCGCCAATTGCCTCCTTAAGACCGGCGCCCACCCAAAGCGGCGTCGCGCTCCGCTTGCCGCCGCACTCCAGGACGCAAAGCGCGGATTGGAGCTTCCATGCCCCTGTCGCACGATTTTGGATTCGTCGAACCCCCCGAGAGGCCGACCGGCAGGTCGGCCCTACCGCGGTTATTGAAAGGCCGCAAAAATCAATGGCGGGCATAGTTGAGCAATATGAGATTGGCTCCATTGAAGAGGGCATGGGTGAAAATCGAGGCCAGGAGGCTATCGGTCATTTCATAAAGCCAGGTCAGGACGATGGCGAGCATGAAAAGCGAAATAAATGCCGCTGCGTCACCATGAATCAATGCAAACAAAAGGCTTACGCCGATCCATGCGGTTTTTGGAAATCCACATTGTTTGATGAATGTAAACAATAGGCCGCGGAAAATGAATTCCTCGGCGACGGGCGCGAGGACGACTGCGAATATGCCCAGATAGATTTGCTCAGGCATGGAGGTGGCGTTTGTGATCATTTTGACCGCCTCCTCGGTTTGAGCTTTCCAGTGGATTTTTTCCATCAACTCCGCGCAGAAGTATTGCAAATATTCGGCTGCGGGCAGAACAATGATGAGCGTGCCAACGGCCAGCAACGGCGCCAGAGCGAACTTTTTTGTGCTTATTCCAAGGCCGTCACGCAGAGAAATGTTCTGCATCCAAAAGAAAAGAACCATCAAAGGCCAGGTCGCTCCCTGAAAGGTCAAGGTTCCGATTAAAATGGGGCCGAAATCTTCGATATTCTTAAAGCCGCCGACGCCCGCCTTGATCAGGTAGGTATTGGCGATGACGCCCATGAAAACAAAGAGCGCTTGCGCTGCGACAAAAAAAAAGACCGCCTCGGCGCGCCATGGCTTGGCTGAGAACATCCGGTGAGGTTAGTTCCAAAGCGTTTCTGGTTCAAGGGTCCAGGTTCCAGGCGTGATTCGTTGAAACGTTGAAACGTTGAAACGGTTCCGGTCGGGGCGATTAGACAGGCTGGGCAAAAAGAGACGCATGGACGATCAATTCGCGAATTAGCCAGAGCCTCCTCACGTCGGCTGCTACGCGAGCTAAGGAGTCATCCTCCGAAGGCGGCGTATTTTTTTATTCCGCGCGCCCAGGCGAAGCGGGCCAGCGCAAAGGCAGCAAGGACCCAGAAGATTTGTATCAGAAAGCCTGTCTCGAGTTGTGTTCCCGAAATTTTGCCCATGTAGATGCCCACGGGAAAATAGAGTTGATACGGAAAAGGGGTGAAAAAGAGAATGTGCTGAAGCCACGGATGCAGCATCGAAAGCGGAAAGAGATGGCCGCTGGCCAGGTATTCAAAGGCGAAGAGAATGAAAATGAGAGTGGAAATTTCGAGGAACCAAAACGCGAGCATGGCCATGGTATATGAAATAAAAAATTGGAGCATCGCGGCCAGCACCATGGAGAGAACGAAGGCTGCGAACGCGCCGGCGTCCGGCGGAGGCATGACATTTTTCCGAAAGCAAAAAATAAACAACGCCAGCGGAATGCTCGCCATGGCCGTAAAAGCGACGCGGCCGGACAGGAACAGGCAAAGGCGATACCACAAATAATCGATCGGTTTGAGCAGGAACTGGCTGATGTTGCCCTCGCGAATATCAGCGGCGATTTGCCAGTCGTCTTCGTTGACAGCCGTGAGCACGTCGACGACGGCCACCATGATGTAATAAAAGATCATTTCCGATTGCGTGAATCCCGAAAGCGCGCTGCCGGCGGGTTTGGAGGTGAAAACCGTATGCCAGAGCGAGAGCATGGCAAAGAGCGGAATAAAGCTGAACAGCGTCCGCGTCAGATAGTTGAAGCGGTAGGTGAGATTATTTTGAATCCCAATGCCGATGACGTGCCAGTATTTTTTCACGCTGTTATCGTATCATGCGCCCGCGGGCGCGCGATATATGTAATTCTGAGCTTGATGGAAAACAATAGGAATTGTTTCCGTTGAGACCCTGAAACCTGGATTTTGCATTGGGCTCCAGAAAGGCGAGGCTGGAAGCATCACCGTTATCCTCGGATTTGGCCTTCGGCCTTTCGTTTAGCGGTCGAACGTCCGATCAATTCCGTCTCTGCTTTTACCAAACCATGAGCGGATAATTCTTTTCGGTCGGCGAAGCCGCAAACTGAAAGCCCTGGAAGGGCGGCCGATAATAGCCCAGGGCAAGCGAGTCTTCGAGCGCCGCCCTGGGTATATCGGCCCTACAACCTGCCGCTAGCTGTGAAACCGCGCGATAGCGCGAATCTAATCTGCGGCCAATCCATACCTTTCTCCGTCGGACGCAATCGAAATCTACATCACGCCACAGGTGGAACGCGCTTGCGCTCGCCCTGCTCCTGCGTGGGCATTGCCTGTTCAGACGGAGCCTGTGGCGGGGGCAAATGTTCCGCTTCATATTTTGCCTGGATTAGCGGCTCTTTGGTGTCGGGAAGGACCGGCGGATGCGCGGCCACGTCGTCGAATCGAAAGACCGATGTCATGTCGCCAAATGTCTTCCGCCGCCAGTCGCTGATGTTGGGCTCTTCCACGCCGGTAAATTTTTCCAGAAATTGCAGCGGCGACGTGTGATCGAACGTTTGGCTGCAAACCCATCCACCCGCGGTCCATGGCGACACGACGATACACGGCACGCGAAAACCCGCCCCTATCGGCACCCCTCTGATAAACTCGTTCGGCGTTCCCGGTGGAGGAGTCGGCGGAATAACATGATCAAAGATGCCGTCGTTTTCGTCATAGTTGAGAATAAAGACCGTCTTGGCCCAGACATCCGGATTGGCGGCGATTGCGTCAATTTTGCTCGCCACATAAGCCGCGCCTGCGGCCGGCATGTAGTCAGGGTGCTCACATTCGTGAGCGGTCGGAATAATCCATGAAACCGCGGGCAGTTTATCGTTCATGGCGTCATCTTCAAATTGGCCCTTCGGCCCATGAAGCATGCCTCTGGCATGCAATTGGGAATTTTTGTCCGCCGTTCTGAACTGTTCGAAAAATTCCAGCATATTGCAGGCGAAATTGTCCTTTTGCTGATATATTTTCCAACTGACGCCCGCTTTTTCCAGGCGTTCGGGATAGGTGGTCCAGCGGTATCCCTCCTTCGGGGTATGATTGTTAATGATGGGACCGCCATATTGGCCTTCGGGATCAATAGTTCCGGTCATTAGATACATGCGGTTTGGATGCGTCGGACCCATCAGCGAGCAATGATAGGCGTCGCAAATGGTGAATGCTTCCGCCAGCGCAAATTGAAACGGAATATCGGCGCGCGTGTGATATCCCATCACGTAGGGACCGTTTGTGCCATCGGCTTTGCGATGTGCCGGAACCCAGTTATCCATTTTGCCATGGTTCCAGGACTCGTGCTGCACGTGCCAACTGTGATTGGTGGATGGCAGTTTTTGGGCGTTTGTCTTTTTTGTGTCCAAATGAAATGGGAGCAAATAACCGTCCGGATGTTCCGGGTCGGGTTGGTGAAACACGGAACGGCCATTGGGAAATTTGTGAGCATCCGGATCATCGAATCCCCGCACGCCGGCCATCGTCCCGAAATAATGATCAAACGAACGGTTCTCCTGCATCAGGATGACGACGTGCTTGATGTCCTTAAATGAGGCGCGCAGGGGCGGTTCCTGCGCCAGGACGCGCCGCAGGTTTGGAGGCATGAGCGATGCGGCAAACGCGAATGCCGCCATCCGTGCCGTATGGCTCAACATGCGGCGCCGGGTCATCCTGTTTTGGGTTTGGAGAATGAGAGAACTGGGATTTTTGTTTTGATCGTTCATTGAAACCAAAAATGCTCTTACTTTTGAATAAAGAGACGGGCCAATTGCCCCTTTGGGTTACAATCGCGCCGAGTTTTCAGAAGACATTATAGTTCCCGTGAACTTTTCTATCAAATTACTGACCGGCGTCGGTGATTTTGATCTGACTTGGGGATTCCAGGACCAATTCGGGCTTATCGTGATATTCGGTGATTGTGCCGCTGATCTGCACTTTATGTCCGCTATATTTTTGAAGATCGCCGAACCGGCCGAAGTTATCATCGAAAACCACCGCGGTCATCGGGGTATTCGGGTAGGGTTGATCCAAATCCAAAATGGCGATCGTAGAATGCACGCTGACATCCACCACCTTGCCGGTGACGACCATGTCTTCGTCGTAATATTTGGTTGCCAGGTCAGTTCCGATTTCTTTGGGAAGCGCAACGGCCACGGTGACTGTATTGGCCGGCAATAACGGGACCGTCCTGTCCAGAACCAGGTATTTCTGGATTTCATCGCACAAGCGATACCCGGCCAGCGCCCCCCGACGTTCAGCAACGGATTTGGCTCTCGTCATATAGCCGTCCGGCAGAGGTTCGGCCGATTCGAAATTGGTGCCGCCTCTCAAATGGCCGTACAGATACCCGTATTCCACCGCCAGCTTCCGGCTTTCGAGGCTCCAGGATTTTGGCGTGGTGTGATCGGTCAACTCGGGCAATGACGAGCGGGGAAATTGCACCTGAAGCTGCTGGGCATACCGCCATTGGATGATTGGGCTTTCAGCGTCTCCCAATAATCCGTCCCAAACACCATGCAAGCGCACGCTGCCCCGGTCCAGTTTCACAAAAAAATCATTTCCCCCACGATCGCCGTTAGGAAATTCATCATCATAGAAAGACTCGCAATGCAAGGGCTGATGCATATCCCCGATCATATGGATCAACCATGACAAATACGCCGCGCGCAATACCGGGTCGGCATTAGTGTCGCTCAGTGTTTGTTCACACTGAGCCACGCCAAAAAGCACATTATTGGTCGGTTGCGGGTCGGTTTCGAAGACGAAAGAAGGCGGCCTGAGGGGATAATCGATGAAATGCCAATTCGGATGATCATAAGGGTTGCCGCTGCGGCGGATTTCATCCGGCCACGTACTGCTGCGCATAAAGATGTAAGTGGCCAGATCATAATTGGGATTGGGGTGATAGGCCGCGACCCATTGCTGATAGTCCGGATGGTTTTTAAAAACTTCGATGGCTTGCGCTTTAAGTTCCGGCGGTAATTGGGTGAACGCCTCTGCGGCAATCATCATGTGACCCGCGCCATCCCATGCGAGAAGACTGAGCTGAGAAGCAATAAAGCCTGCAAATAAACAACCGGCGAGAAAAATTCGTTTCACCGATTTGTTTTATCGTTTATCAGGGTTGTTTTGCAATTAAAAATCGGGGGGAAGATGGAAGGGGAAAGCACGTTTTTCACATGCCTCATGATGCAGCGCGAAGCGTCCTGGACTGCGGCGGCAAGCAAAGCGCGACGCCGCTCTCGAACCGCACGGGTCTTTGGAAGGCTGATTCTATAGGCGATGCTCAACGCTCCAAAGCGGTGTCATCCCGACGCGTCGGGACACTCCAGGACGCAAGCCACGATGTCAGCCCCTTGCCTTGCGTCGATAAAATATCTAATTTTCGCTGATGCCGACTTCCACTGCCTGGCCGCACGCTCCAGTCCATCGGTTGGCACATCAGGGAACCTATTTCGTCACGGCACGAACGTACAAGGCCGAACATCACTTCCGCGGCAGAGACCGCGTTTCGACACTGCACCGCGGGCTACTGCGGCTTACCTCAGACTTTGGCTGGCAATTGGAGGCCTGGGCGGTGTTCTCCAATCATTATCATTTTGTTGCGCATTCACCCGTTATGCAGGCTGATGCCTCTGGACTTCCGACGATGCTCTCATTGTTACACGAAAAAACGGCAAAATGGGTGAACCGCCTTGATCGGGCGCCGCAACGAAAGGTCTGGTTTAATTACCGGGAAACGCGCTTGACCCACCAAACATCTTATTTTGCCCGATTGAATTACAATCATCAGAACGCGGTTAAACATGGACTGGTTCCGATCGGCCATCTCTATCCGTGGTGTTCTGCGTCATGGTTTGAGCGGACGGCAACCGCCGCCCAGGTCAAAACCATTTACAGGTTCCGAGTCGACCGTTTGCAAATGGACGATGAAATTGATGTTGCATCGGAATGGTAAGTAATTCCCGAAACGGCGCGAAGCGTCCTGGACTGCGGCGGCAAGCGAAGCGCGACGCCGCTCTCGAACCGCGCTGGTCTTTCGAAGACGATTGATTTCTTCGGAGACGACCGACGCTCCAAAGCGGTGTCATCCCGACGCGTCGGGACACTCCAGGACGCAAGCGCGCAACGGGAAGTTCAAATCTCGCATTGGAGGTCTTCGACTGAATGGACATGCAGTATCAAGGGCGAGCAGTTCGCGTGACCACGACTGATACGTGGTGTGCCTGTGGGATCGGAAATTTTTTAACCTCCACGGAAACGGTTTCCGGATGGAATTCGGTCAAAATCATTTCGCAAATGTCGCCGGCGAGTTTTTCGATCAGCTTCCAGCTCTTGCCCTCGCCGAATTTGAGCAGTCGTTGCGAGACGGCGAAGTAATCGATGGTATCGGCAATGGAATCGGTTTTAGCGGCGGTGGAGAAATCAAATTGCATTTCCACGGTCAACAGCAGCCGCTGCGCCCGGGCGCGTTCCTCGTCGGGAACGCCAACGCGATAATGCACTTCCAGGTCTGCGATGGTTATTTTCACAGCAATTTACGCTTTTGATTTTCCAGGACGGCCTGGATGAGGATTTTCGTGGGCGTATTGAGCTTGAGCTTTTTGGCGTCGGCCAGTTCAGTCCATCGGAATTCGCGTCCTTCTTCATTCAATTTGACCTTCGGATTCGCGCCGACGCAACGGCAGGTGTAATTGAGCAGGACAAAATGCGCGTCACGGTAAAACTCCTTTGAATGGATGCAATCTTGGACGAGGGTGAATTCAATGTCCGAGACCTTTAGGGCGGTTTCTTCGAGTATTTCGCGGCGCAATGCGGCTTCGGAGGTTTCGCCGAACTTGATTTTGCCGCCGGGAATGCCCCAAAGATTCGACCATTTGTGCGTCCGGATCATCAGCACTTCCCCTTTGGAATTGAAGATCAGGGCGCCGACCGTGGCCAGGGGAGTTTCGTGGGATGAGTCAGTATGGGGCAGGATTGCGTTTTTGAGATGGAAATCGTTCTTTTCCAGAATATCGCGCAACTCCGAGAGATGCTCGACGATTAGGTCCGGTCCGGCGCCGCGCAATTGTTCGACCGTGTTGTAGCCGGTGAGCACAGCGCAGGAATGAACGCCGCCATGCCGCGCTGTTTCGATGTCGTGCTCCATATCGCCGATGAACAGGGTTTCATCCGGGTGCAACCGATTATCGCGGAGGATTTCGTGGATCTTTTCGCGCTTGTCCCAAACACCGGTGTAGGGTTTTTCCAGAAACGCGCCGAGACCGGTCACACCGCATTGCACCCGGAAATGGTCCGTGTGGACGCTGCTCAAGAGAAAGAGCCTGAGCTTATTTTCGCGGCAGAATTCCAGGAAGGCGCGGGCGTGCGGCAATTCGCAAACGGACGCCTGGGCGCGTTTAAATTCGTCGTGAAACCATACTTCAAGCTGCTCCATGGGCACGTGCGGGGTGTGCCGGTTGTAAAAATTTGTAAATGGCAGCGAAAATTCAGCGCGAAACTGTTCCAGGGTCATTTCGGTTTTGCCGGCCTGGCTTAAGACAAAATTGGAGGCCTGGAGCACGGCCGGCAAATCGTCCACCAGCGTGCCCGACCAATCGAAAATGATATTGCGGATCATGGGGGAAGTTTACCCACAATGGCTGCGGTTGGATAGATGGATTAATGGATTAGTGGATTGACGTTCATTTTTTCCAAAACCCACACCTCACCCTGACCCTCTCCCCTCCCATCAGAATGGGAGCGGAGAGGGGACAGCATCGGGACGACCCACTCGCTTTGAAATCGGTCGGCAGTTACAGGTTCATAATCTAACTTGAAAATTCTCGGCGAGGATGGCCCAACGTTCGTGGTCTCTCCAACGGCCACACACTTTTATCATGCGACGCGAAAAACCTTCGCGGACGAATCGGCAGCTTTTTACCAGCGCAATCGAGCGTTTGTTCTCCGGCTGAATATTGGCCTCCACGCGATGCAGCTTGAGTTTTCGAAAGGCGTGCTTGAGGACAAGCAGCAGTCCTTCACGCATCAGCCCTTTTTTATTGTGGGGCAAAAAGGCGTAGTAACCGACAGACGCACTTTGGAAATTGCCACGGATAACGTCGTTCAGGTTGATAACACCGACGAGTTCACGCGTCGCTCGAAGAATCACGAGGAAGCGCTGTTTTTGGCCCGGCGGCCCGCTCTTAAAGTATTTGTCAAAGGCCGCGCGCGTGGCGGCTTTGGGATTGATCCGGTTGCGATGCAGTGAGCGGCTGCGGCGGACGGCAGCGATAAATGACTCGCAATCGTCATCGGTCTGCGGCCGAATGAGGACGCGATTTTTCGTTTTGCGGTTCATTATTAGTGTGGAAATAGTGATGGTAGCGTCAATGCAATCGGGATTGCAATCGTTCGAAAAAACGGACTGAATTTATGGATTGTTGCATAATCGAAACTCAACTATAAAAGCAGTATGATTAAAACCTTATTTGCTCCGGGGAATGATTCCATACTCACCAGCTTTTCCCTGCTCGTACTGCGGGTGTGGATGGGGCTGGCAATATTTTTTATTCACGGCCTGGAAAAGCTGGGTCATTTCAACGATGTCGCCGACCATTTTCCCAATCCGGTTACGGTCGATGTCAATATCAGCCTGGCGCTGGTGACTTTGGCCGAAACCGCCGGCGCACTGTTGCTGGTGTTGGGACTGTTGACCCGTGTGGGCGCGGTGATGCTGGTGATTGTATTGAGTATTGCCTACCTTACGCTCCATAAAGAGCCGGCCCTGATTTACCTGGCCGGCTGCGTCGCGCTGCTGCTGGCGGGCCCGGGAGGGTTTTCGGCGGATAGGGCATTATTCGGAAGAGGAAAATAGGCGGATGAATTGCGCGTGTCTGGGGCATTTACTTTTTCGGGCGGGATGGCATCCTGAGGGACATCAGCACAAGGAAGACCTGAGAATTTGGATGATTGGGGTGTCCGAAACGTTGGCTATAGAACAAACAATATGATCAAAAAAATATTTGCTCCCGGAAGTGATTCCACATTGACCAGTTTTTCCCTGCTCGTGCTGCGGCTATGGCTGGGGCTTTCGATGTTTTTTATTCACGGCCTGGACAAGCTGAACCATTTCAATACGTATGCCGCGATGTTTCCAAACCCAATTGGAATTGGCGTCAAACCGGGGCTGGCGCTGGTGATTATCGCGGAAACCGCGGGGGCGCTGTTATTGGCGGTGGGATTGCTGGCCCGGCTGGGAGCGTTGATGTTGGCGATAGATATGGCTGTGGCCTTCTTTATGGTTCACAAAATGGCCGTTGGAATGGCCGCTCATTCCGGAGAACTCGCATTCATTTTTCTGGCCGGCTACGTGACCCTGCTGCTGGCGGGACCGGGAACGTTTTCCGTGGATAAAGTGCTATTTGGAAAAGGAAAGTAAGCGGCCGGGGCGGATTGTTGGATAAGTGGATTGGTGGATCAATGGGTTTGCGTTCTGTGAACCCTTAATTAGAGCCTCGCAAAGAGCCCGCCCTCATCCCGGCCTTCTCCCCCAGGAGAAGGGGAATTATTCGCAGTTGGCTGGAAAGGTTCGACGGCGAGCATCGTTGTACGACTGCTCCACGAAATTGTCAGAGCGGACTAACGCCCGCTGCTGTGGAAGTGAAATTCACGAACGTGCCAGTTGCTTTGCGAGGCGAATGGCGGCGATCATGCTCGACGGATTGGCGATCCCTTTTCCGGCGATGTCATAGGCGGTTCCATGGTCGGGGGACGTCCGAATGAACGGCAGGCCAAGCGTCCAATTGACGCCGGTATCAAAAGCGACGGCTTTGAGCGGCGCGAGCCCCTGGTCATGGTACATGGCCACCACAGCATCAAAATCCCCGCGCAACGCGTAATAAAAGACGGTGTCCCCGCTCAGCGGACCGACAACGTCGAAGCCCTTTTTCTTCATCGCTGAAACTACGGGCGAAATCATTTTAATTTCTTCATCGCCAAATTCGCCGCCTTCGCCGGCGTGCGGGTTCAAGCCGGCGACGGCGACACGCGCGCGCGGCAGGCGCAAATCCCGGCACGCCTGCGCCGCGAGTTCGATGGCCAGGGCGACTTTTTCGGCGGTCAGTTTTTTAGGCACGGCTTTGATGGCAACGTGGATCGTAGCCAGCGCGACACGGAGCCAGCGGTCGCGGTCATCGTGGCCGAGCAGCATCATGGCCGTGCGCTTCGCCCCGGCCAGTCCTGATAGAAATTCCGTTTGGCCGACAAAATCTTTATAGCCGGCGCGAATGATGGCTTCCTTGTTCACCGGCGCGGTGACGAGCGCGGCCAGTTCCCCGCGCATGCAGCGTTCGGCCCCATCGCGTAGCGCAGCCATCGCCGCTTTTGCGGCGACTTGTGAGCCTGCTGGCAATTTAAATGGCAATCCCTTCTTCAAGGGATTTGTGATAAGGAAACGGTCATTGGACTCGCCTGCGCTGCCGAGTTGCGGATTAAAGGGGAATCCCAGCGACGGCAGAGGGTCCTGCAGTTCGTCGTTTAGCCGCAGAAGAGCCTGTTCATCGCCGATGAAAACGTATTGCGTGTCGTCATTTTTCGATTCGGCGGCGACGGCTTTAAGGGCCACTTCCGGGCCGACGCCGGTTACGTCTCCAAGTGTAATTCCGATGCGCATTGTGATACGTTAAAACGTTCAAACGGCCCGGCGGTATTCCTCAACCGGGGCTGGGTCCGGCAAAATAGCGAATGAACGCCTTTTTCTTGAGAGATTCGATCCACCGCTTTTGTTGGTCCTTCTGCACCTCGGTGCGCAAGGTGGTTTCAATTTCTTTGCGCACGTCATTGAGCGGTTTGACATGAGCCGCGCGGCGGTCTTCCAGCTGAATAACGTAGCATTCATCGGAAGTTTCGATGACGCCGCTGGTATCGCCGGGATTGAGCGCGCCGATGGCGTCGGCAAGTTCCTTGCGAAGGACTGAGGTTTCGATCCAGTCGGTGCCTTTTTGCTCCGGGTCTTGCGAATAAAGCGCAGCGAGTTGGGCGAATGAAGACCCTTTTTTCAGATCCACTAAAATCTGGTCGGCCTTTTGCCGGGCTGCGGTGTCGTCGGGAGAGATTTTGTTGATGACGATCATTTGCACTTTCACCTGGTCACCGACTTTGAATTCATTCTGGTGCAGTTGGTAATACGTTTCGATTTTATAGGGCGAAATGATGATTTTATCCTGGGAGAACTTTTGCAGGCGCAATTGCTCCACGATGATTCGGTCGCGGACTTCCTGCCGGAATTTTTCAAAGGTCATTCCCTGCGCCTGGAGGGTGCGGATGCAGGTGATGCGGTCGCCGAACTGCTGTTTGATGCGGTCGTCAACCCATTCGTCCACGGTTGCGTCCGGCAATGGGCTATATTTGGTGGTAAATTCGTGAAGGATCAGCTCATCCTGGATCAACGTTTCAAGACCGTCATTGAGCGTGGCATCGAGTTTTTCCTCATATAACTGAGGTTGATCGGAGTACTCGCGCTGTAAAACTTCCACCGCGGGCATCGTAAATTCCCTGACTTCGCCCCAGGTAATGACCTTTTCATTGACGATGGCATAAATGCCATCTGCCAGTTCCGCGCGCAAAGGCAGGCAGAAGGTCATGAGCAAGAGGGTCGTAACGGCGCAAAAAACTTTCATCTGTCGGTGCCTAGTTTAGCGGGAAAATAAAAAATTAGAAATCAAAAATGCTGCGGACGTGGTGTTCGGTGGTAGGGACGCCGCGCTGTCCCGATGCATCGGGACGCCACGTTTAGCGGGCGCAACGAGCGTGGTCGGACGCTGGACTGCACATATTCCGCCAATCCGGCGATTGCGGGAGGCGTTGACGGCGCCACTTGCGATGCGCGCCGTCCCGCCACCGGGAAATAAACCGTGATGAGTTTTTGATGAAGATGTCTTAATATTACGCTCATTTTTGCCGTTTTTGAATTTCTTTTAGAATATGGCTTCCATCAGAAATACCGTCATCGTGGCCATCCTGCAGGTTGGGGTCATCGTAGCGGGCGCGCTGGCGGCGGGCATTTGTCATCGAGTCTGGACCAGCAATAATATGCCGGTGCCGCCGCTCATTGGACTACTTTATAACCATGGGATCGCATGGCTTATCATTCCAATGGCCTGGATTACGGGAGCAGCGATGCTTCACACGCGTCCAGGCGTTTCCGATGACGTGCGCACATTGATGTTTTGGCTGGGTGTTTTGGTCCTGGTTGCGCTGACTGTGTTCGTGCTCTATGCGGATGTAACGCCGTGGCTGGGGTTTCGGACAATGCCGCCAATGACGGATGACGGCGGGGGTGACTGACCGGCTCGCGTCGGGGCCACAATGAATGCAGGGTAAGTTTGGGCGGCGGTGGCGGCGGCGCTGGCACGGAGCGCCGGTCCTGCCAGGTCTATGGCTTCGTCGAAAATGCACAATTGCAATTTGGGACATATGACGCATCATTTGTTGGAAACCTGAATTTCAGATATGAATGGCATACCACCGATTGCGCCGTTGCCGCAGAACCAGCGGAATATAGACGTGGACCATTTGAATCTGCTTTCGATTTTTTATTTTGTGATGGGAGGGTTGGCATTCCTGGGTATCCTGATTTTGATGGTTGATTTTGCGGTGATGCATGCCGTGCTCAGCAACCCGTCATTGTGGCAGCATCAAAATCAACCGCCACCGCCGCCCTTTGTTTTTTCGATGCTCCACATGGTTATGTGGTTCTACCCGCTTATAGGACTATTCATGATGGTTGGGGCGATATTGAACATTTTGTCGGGAATTTTCCTGCGAACCCGGAAATACCGGACGTTTTCGTTTGTGATCGCCGGCTTAAACTGTCTGCAAATCCCATTTGGGACAATTTTGGGAGTATTCACAATTGTCGTGCTGATACGGGAGTCTGTGAGGCAGTTGTATGAGACGCCGGGTTTCAATCAGGGTTTCGCCTCGAAATACTGATTGGGATATGAATGTCAGACGCCCGATTGCGCCATTGCCGAGGCCCGAGGATATCCTGGATTCGGACGATTTAAATTCGCTTTCAATTTTTCAATTCGTGGCAGCGGGGCTGGATTTTGCGGACATTCTTGCTTCCGTGGCACATTTTGCCTTGATGCATGCTGCGCCCAACCACTCGCACGTTTTGCAGAATCAAGAACTTCAGCCGCCGCTCGAGGCCGTACAAATGGTTCACCTGATGATTTGGATGCGAGCCATTGTGGCAATATGGCTCGTAGCTGCAGTGGTATTGAATATTTTATCGGGTATTTACCTGCGGGCGCGAAAACACCGGACTTTTTCGTTGGTGGTCGCCGGTATGAATTGTCTGCAGTTTCCGCTGGGAACGGTTTTGGGAGTCTTCACATTTGTCGTACTGGATCGGCAGTCGGTGAAGGAGTTGTACGAGGCAAAAAGGTAACCTGGCAAATGAGGACACTGCCCGATCTCCGCTATATTTGACAAAATATAACGAGTCCGGGTAAACTAGCGTCGCATGAGGAAGGGGTTTACCATGATTGAATTGCTGGTGGTCATCGCCATTATCGCAATCCTTGCGGCGGTGATCCTTTCTGTGCTGGCGCGCGCAGAAGAAAAGGGGCGCTCGACGCAATGCCTGGACAATCTCCGGCAATGGGGCACGGCCTTCCGCATGTATGCCGACGACAACAGTGATTATCTTCCGCGCCGCGGCCAGGGAGTGCAAACGCTCGTTGAAATTGACCGGCCCACTGATTGGTTCAACGCATTGCCCCCATACTTTCGGGCTGAGTTCCTTCCAGACCATGATCAGCAACAACGCCGTGCCTGCCGCACACGCTCATTCGGTTTTTATTTGTCCCTCGGCGAGTAATCCAGGCGGGACCTATTTCCTGCCCTATTGCATGAATATGAATCTTATGCCCGTGGAACCTGGCCATGCCGACGAAATATACGCAGGTGAGCCAGCCGGATTATGTCGTGGCCATGGGAGACGCTTCCGGCCCGTACGCTTCGACTTATCCCTCAAAGCAACCCTATAGCATCATCGCGCGCCATGCGGGACAGGTGAATCTGCTGTTCCTTGGCGGTGAAGTCGAATCGTTTCGCCGGGTGGTATGTCGGTTGCGGCACGGGTGATCCCGGACTTCCCGATGTCCGCTGGCTTACGGGCACGGCCAGTGACGCCAGCGCGCACAATTATTGAACGATGAAAAATTTTAAGCCACTGATTGCCTTGATGCTGGCGATACTGGTCGTGTCCTGCAATCGGCAAGGAACCAGCGACAGAGATAGCAGCAGCGACGCTCATGTTGTCCGTTGCGCTGTCATCGGCGGCATGACGATGACCGGTCTTTGGCAGCAAGTCGCAAAACTGTTCGAAACCCGGACGGGGTATCGGATTGAAGTGGTAGTGACGGGCCCGCGACCGCTCCTGGATGCCGCGATGCGGGCGGGAAAAGTGGACTTGTTGACGATGCACTCCGGCGACATTACCACGGACCTGGTGGCGGACGGTTACGGCACGGACATGCGTCCGTGGGCACGCAACGAATTGTGCATTGTCGGGCCGCCGGATGATCCGGCGCATATTCGCGGCATGACGAACGGGGTGGCGGCGCTGAAAAAAATTGCCGCGGTCCAGGCCCATTTCGTTGATTTCGAAGACATCGGCAGTCGCGAGCTTGTCCATACATTGTGGGGATTGGCGGGCCTTGATCCGCGCGGTGATTGGGTGCTCAAAGACGAGACCGTTTCGCGGTGGAATATTTTGCAATATGCGCGTTCCCACGACGCGTACGTGGTGGTGGGGTATATCCCGGCCAAAACGGGAAAAATGCCGGCGACGGGAATGGAAATTCTGGTCAAAGGCGATCCGGTCATGCGCCGGCCATTCATCGTGATGGAAGCGAATCCCAACCGGTTTCCGCAGGCCAATTACGCGGGCGCAAAGGCCCTGTCTGATTTTCTGCTATCGCCCGAAGTGCAACACTTTTTACTTCAATTTGGCACTCAATCCAACAACATCGGTCCGCTCTTTTATCCGGTCACTCAATAAATCCGTCAACCCAGCAAAACAATCAAACCATCAAAATGAAAATGACACTAGCCAAAACAAAACCCATATCAATAGTCCGCGCCGCGACCATTTGTGGCGCAATATTAACGCTTCCGGCGGCGAGCCATGCGCAGGCAACCTATACCATCAATGATTCCACCGCCGCCGCGTTCATGGCCAGCGGTTCCGCAGGAAACCCGGATGGTTCTGACCTGCAGAACGATAATTACGGCAATGCGGGCACGCTGGCCATTGCCCCCGCCTCGTCGACCAAGGGCGCGTTCGATAGCGTCATTCTATTTAACACGGCTGCCGCCGTGACCCAATTCAATAGCACTTATGGCGCAGGTGATTGGACCATCACCGGCGCCCAACTGTCGCTGGCGAGCAATTTCGGCGCGCAGGGCGCGCAACCGAATAATCTGATCTTCAACACGATCAACGCGGGCAGTTTTGGCATTGATTGGATTGCCGATACCACCTGGACAGTTGGAAACGGCGGCGGCAGCGGCACGCCCGGCTACCCGGCCAATAACAACGTGGACTATGCGTACATTCCCACATTGCTGTCGTATGGTTACGATTCGCTCGGGGATTTCTCATACACGCCGCCTGGCAACAATGTTTATCTTACGTACACAATGCCGACCGACGCCGGTCTGGATACGGCCGCGGCCGACGGGGCTGTTTCCCTGTATTTTTACGCGGCGGATAACAACGTGAGCTATTTGTTCAATTCGCAAGTTTTCTCCGCCAACCACCCTGAGCTGATTTTAACCGCCACGCCCACGCCGGAGCCGGGGACATTGGCTTTGTTGGGCGGGGGATTCATTTGCCTTGTGGCAAGTCGCCTGCGGGGTCGTGACAAATGATCTGTAATCCCTGGATAGAGCGCTTGCGTCCTGGACTGCGGCGGCAAGCGAAGCGCGACGCCGCTTTGGAAGCTGTGGTGTCGTCTGAACCGGACGACTCACGCGATTCAACAGCGGTGTCACAGCCACCGCACTCCAGGACCTTGCGGCGGTTCGGACAGGTTTTTGTGGTACTGTTGGCATTATGCGTGGGCGCCAATCTGGCGCCTGCGCGGGCGCAGGTGATATACAGCAACACAACGTCGCAGAGTGCTTTTGTAGCCACAGGTTCGCCTGACAATCCCATTGGCACGGACTTGACCAACTTGAATTTCGGCGGAGCGGGAACGCTGGCTGTCTCGCCCGCATCCGCCGACAAGGGGCAATTTCAAAGCCTCTTGATGTTCAATTTTGCCGGCGCTGTTTCCCTTTTCGACTCGGCCTACGGGACCAATGGCTGGTCAGTCACGGGCATTTCGCTTCAGTTGACCAGCAATTACGGCACGGAAGGAGTGCAGCCAAATAACGGAATTTTTAATATCATCAACGGCGGCAATTTTGTCATCGAATGGCTTGCGGATAATGATTGGATTCAAGGCACCGGCACACCCAACCTGCCCACGACGGACGGCGTGACTTTCGGTTTGCTTCCAACTCTGCTCTCGGAACCCTGCGAGAATTTGTCTACAAACGCTTACACACCGCCGGGAAACAACGTGTCAGTGACCTATACGCTCCCGCTAAACGCCAATCTGGTCAGCGAAATTGAAAACGGCACAAATGCCACGCTGCTTTTCTGCGCCGCTGATAATCAGATCGGCTATCTTTTTAATTCCGTAAAATTCGGGCATGGCAACCAACCGGAAATTTATGTAACGGCCGGGCCGCTGCTGGAAATTCTTTCGGGCAGTTTGACCAATGGCGCATTTCACCTCACCGGCCAGGGCGGCGCGGATTTCCAATATCAGGTGCAGGCAAATACGAATTTGACCACGACGAATTGGGAAACGATCGGAACGGTTATGGCCAATACGAATGGCGTGATTGTGTTTGATGATTTGAGCGCGACGAATCGGGCGCGGTTTTACCGATTCGTATGGGTTTTGAATTGACGCTGCATTATTTCTGAGAGAAATCGCGCGGCTCACTTGACATTCCATAACCATGACGGTAATGTATGAACTAAGGGATGGAGGGAAATGGAGAACCATCTAATGTGCGCTTAAATGACAGACATCTTTCAGGAAATACGCGATCAAATTCACGACCTTCGCAACGAGATGGCACCCGTTGACTTTAAATTGGCAAATCTGGCAGTAGAAATCGAAGAATGCAGAACTGTTTTTGAGGAAAAAGCGATGGAACTCGAAGCGAAAGTGTTCGCACAGTCGCTGAAGGTGGAGGAACAAGGCACCCGAATTTCAAATATACTCGAACGCCTTCAATGGATTGAACTCGCATTGAATATCTCGCCAAAGCTGGACCCGGGGAATCCGCTGCCTGTCAATGGAGAGAAAGTGACTCACCTGCCGCCGCTAAGCCCTGCCCACGGAAATGGGCACGACAGATCTTAGGCGCTGTCAGGCGCGAAAATTGCTTCGTTTTTCATAAAAAAACCGGGTGCTCCATCATTTTCTCGGGAAAATGATGAAACGACTTTTTGGCATTTCCGGTGTTCGATAATAAACATTTTATGAATTTGGATTCTTTGATTGATTCTGCGTCCAAGGCGGGCGCGAGTGATTTGCACCTGGAATCGGGCATGCCGGTGGCGTTGCGGATCCGCGGTGAATTGCGCGTGACGGGGGAGCCGGTGGCGTCGGGATTGCTCACGGAATTTGCGCGGCGGCTGATTGGCGAGGACCAATGGCCATTTTTTGTGGAGCGTCGGTCGTTTGACTTGTCGCGCACGATCAGTGGCGTGCGTTGCCGTATCAATATTCTTCACACCTCGCGCGGCGTGGGAATGGCGATTCGATTTTTGGGTTCTTTTCAGGCAACCGTTGAAAAACTGAATTTACATCCCGACCTGAAAAAACTCGTCCAGCATCCGCATGGACTGATTTTGGTGAGCGGGCCGACTGGTTCGGGAAAGTCCACGACACTTGCGGCATTGATCCAGGAGATTAATATGACCGAAGCACTGCACGTGATCACGGCGGAAAGTCCGATTGAATACACGTTCCGGTCGCGCCGGGCTTTTATTCGCCAGCGCGAGGTCGGGCGTGACACGCCCAGTTTCGAGCAGGCCCTGCTGGATTCGTTGCGCGAAGACCCGGACGTGTTGATGGTGGGCGAAATGCGGGAACCCGAGTGCATGCGGCTGACGTTGAGCGCATCGGAGACGGGGCATTTGGTGCTGGCCACGGTGCATTCATCGACGTGCGCGGAGGCGGTCCAGCGTGTGGCATCGGCGTTTCCGGCGGAAATACAAAGCTCCGTGTGCGCGCAACTGGCGGACTGCCTCGTGGCGGTGATTTCGCAGCGGCTGCGATTTCGCGAGGACCTGAACATCCGCGTGCCGGAATGCGAAGTTCTCATGGCGACCAACGCGGTGAAGAATTTCATTCGTACCCGGGATTTCTTTAAAATCGCCACCTCGATTGAAACCGGCGCGGACCATGGCATGTGGACGTTTCAGCGGTATGCCCGATGGCTGGACGGACGCAAAAACTTCTATATTCCGGGCCAAACTCCGGAATCGGCGGAAGACAAAACTCCGGATGACATTCCGGCAGCCGCTTCGCTGCCCCTTTCGGCCCCCGTATCCCGGCCGGCAGCAACACCGAAGCCGGACCGGTACACACCGAGTACGCCTGCGCCCACGCCGCGTGCGGCGACCAGCGGCGATGTGCACCGAATCGAAATTGACCCGGATGAAGGCGGGTTTGGGAAGATTTTGAAGAAGTAGTCAGAGCGCAATTATTCCGCAATTGTCTGACGTGGCACGGCCTCATACTCGTCGGTGTGCGCCACCTTGGTTTCCCTGGCCTTTGTGCCGGGCATAATTTCAAAACGCGGGTCGAAATCGGCCATCATTGCCCCGAGTTTTTTCAGGATGCCAGCGTCACCTTTTGCCTTGGCGGTTCCCTCCACAATCTGAGCTTCCAGAGTTTTGATTCCCATCATGCTTTGTTCCAAATCTGATCGATTGATGGTGAGGGTCAGGTCCGGATGGTCGGCTTGAAAGCCCTTGATATTCGTAAGTGTGGCGTTTTCCAACTCGACCAGGAATTCTTCGCCGTTATCTGGCGTGACGAGGTTTATAGTGAATCGCATGCCCTCGGCCTTGCGGCTATCCATGCGAATGCCAAGGAAGTCGAGGAATAACTCGGTGGACATCGCCCTGATCACGTCCGGGCCGCTTGAGTCTGCGGTTTCTCCTTCGGGAATTCCCGAGCGTAATTCATAGGCGGCGGCAAGGAAACTGTTCCGCAAGCCGGGGTTTTCCTGCTGGTATCCAACCTGTTCGAACACGTCCGCCAACAGATTCCTGGCTGACTGGTTGTGCGGTTCTGCCTGCACAAGCTTGTTCAAAATTTCCTGGGCGAGCAAATACTTGCCCGCATCATGGAGCGTCCGGCCTCGCGCGAGAACCTTTTCAGCGCCGCCCATCATCTCCACATACAGTGGCGCGGATTCGCTTTGGGGCGCCGGGATCAGATTGGTTGGGTTGCAGTCCCAAAAACCAAGGTAACGCTGGATGACGCCACGGCTATTGTGTTGAGGTGAACCGTGATAGCCCCGGCAGAACCATTTGTTCTGCAAACTTTTCGGCAGTTCGTAAACGTTGTGGATCTCATTGATGGTTACGCCCTGGTTGGCAAGGTGCAGCACCTGATTATTCATGTGGGCGTAAAGGTCGCGCTGGCTGCGGAGCACTTCCTGAATCCGATCATTCCCCCAACGCGGCCAGTGGTGAGAGGCGAACATGACATCAGCCTCCAGGCCGAAACGATAGAGCGCCTGATTGATGTACTTTGACCAACTGAGCCCATCGCGCACTGGTGCTCCTCGCAACGTATAGATATTGTGCAGCGAGGCGATGACGTTTTCAGCCATCCACAGCGCCTTCATTTCAGGAATATACGTGTTCATCTCGGTGGGCGCCTCAGTGTTTGGAGTGTCCTGGAAAACCATCTTGATGCCATCAACCTCGATTTCTTCGATGTCCTTTTCGATAATCCTGGTTGGGGCAATCAGTCCGACAGCGCCCGCCGACACTGCCTGCCCGAGTCCCTGGCCGACATAACCCCGGGGGCCAGCTGGCAGGAGGAGACCGTACTGGTAAAACAATCGCCGGTTCATGGCATTGCCGGCAAAGACATTCTCGGAAACCGTGTGCTCAAGGAAGTTGCGTGGAGCGATGACGGGAATCCGCCCGGACTTAAACTCGGATTCATTGAGGATTCCGCGCACACCGCCCCAGTGGTCGCCATGCGAATGAGAATAAATCACTGCCGAGACAGGAAGGCCTTCGCCAACGCGCTCCTGGAACAGCTTCCACGCAGCGCGAACCACCTCTGCAGTCACCAATGGGTCAAAAACAATCCAGCCAGACTTGCCTCGAACGAAAGAAATGTTTGAAAGATCAAATCCGCGGACCTGGTAAATGCCGGGGATCACTTCGTAAAGGCCGTAGTTGTTGTTCAGCTTTGACTGGCGGTGCAGCGATGGATGAATGGTGTCGAAGTCTTCCTGTTCTCCCAGGAACTGGAACCGCTCCATGTCCCAGGCGACGTGGCCGGCGTCGGCCTTGATCGTGAGGTCTTTCATCTGAGCGATGAGGCCTTTCTTTTGCTCTTCGAAGTCTTTCGTGTCAGCAAACGGTAGATTTGCCTTTGCCTGCTTGAGAACTTCCAGAGTGAACTTCGAGGGCGCTTTACCGCCCGGGTGGAAGTGCCCCTGCAGTGGATCTATTTGCTGGCCGCGCACAACGCTCGCATCGAGAATCATGTGACCGGCCACTGCGAATGCGGTGCCTGTGATTGGAAGGGCCTTCACGAAGTCTCGCCTGCTCATCATGGGCTTCCCACTTTTCATACCTTTGCCGAAAGCATCATCTGCACATTGATCGTTCATAATTCCTCCTTGGGTCATGAAGTTTCGGTTCTGAGCGCTTCATTCGGCGGCCCAGAAACCCAGCCAGCATACTGCCAACTTCGAGAATTCTCAATGGCAGGCGACCAGTGAAGAGTGCACGCGCGACTTCTTTGAAATCGCCGCGAAGCAAAGCCCCGCCTCCGGAACTCCAAATCATCGGTCGGCGCCTGAGGAAGCTTGGCGTGTTGGTCGGTACGTAGAGGGCGAAGTCCTCCAACCCCGTTTACACCCCCCTCGGAGGCCCGAAAAACCTTAATGTTGTCAAATTTGCCAATAAAATCGCGTCTTTTGCCGTCGCCATCGCCGTTTTTTACCTCTCGTTTACAGTTTACTTTCCCACACAAAAAAAATGTGCGGCTGACCCGCGTCCTGGAGCAGGCCCTTCTGGAGCCTGCCCAGGCTTTGATTCTCTTTGGCAACAACTCCAAAGAGAATAGCCTGCGCGGCAGCCGGTCCTTGTCGGTGCGGCGCAGGTTCTGGTCCCCCAAGGGCGGGCGCCGGGTGAAGATGGTGTGCTGCGGTTGGCGATCCCGGCGCCGGTATGAAAAAGAAGAGAGTCATCGTTTTCATAATTATTGGGTCATCTCGTTCATGTTGCCTGTTACCCTGAATACGGCGGTCTTCCAGGTTTCTGACAAACAATGCGCAATTTTCGTAAAAAAAGTATCGCGCGCTGCGAAGGGCTTCTTTTTCCGTGGGTTCTTTTGTGGCGACTATTAAGCCTTTCTGACGCTTATACGGGATGCTATACTGCTGAGTGATGCAGGCCTTTAAATTTCATCCCCATGTTTCGGCGTGGTTCGAGCGGCGATTTGGTTCGCCGACGGCGCCGCAACAGGAGGGATGGCCGGCGATCCAGGCCGGGTCACATACGCTGATAGCGGCGCCGACCGGGTCGGGAAAGACGCTGGCGGCGTTTTTTGCGTCACTGGACCAATTATTTAGGCTGGGGATGGATGGGAAACTGCGCGACGAGACGTACGTGGTATACGTCTCGCCTCTGAAGGCCCTGAGCAATGACATTCACAAAAATCTGGACGAACCTTTAAATGGAATTCGTGAGGAAATTAAAAAGGAAACCGGACACGACATTGAAGTGCGTTCGGCGGTGAGAACGGGCGATACACCGGCGTCTGAACGATTGGCCATCGCGAAGCGGCCGCCGCATATTTTGGTGACCACTCCGGAATCCCTTTATCTGCTGCTGACGTCAGTTTCCGGCCGTAAAACGCTTTCGACAGCGCACACATTGATTGTGGACGAGATTCACGCGGTCGTCGGCAACCGCCGCGGCTCGCACCTGGCATTGTCGATGGAGCGTCTTGAGGCGCTGGCAAGGGAGGGTGGCCGCCTGCTCCAGCGCATAGGGCTGTCGGCGACGCAAAAACCGATTGTCGAAGTGGCAAAATTTCTCGTCGGTAACCATCACATCTCCCGGAACGGCAGGCCGGACTGCAAAATTATCGACGCGGGCCATCGGCGGGACATGGACCTGGCCATCGAATTGCCGAAATCGGCCCTTGAGGCGGTGATGTCGAACGAAGTGTGGGAGGAAGTATATCGGCGGCTCGGTGAATTGATTGAAACGCATCGGACGACCCTGGTTTTTGTGAATACGCGCAGGCTGGCGGAGCGGGTCACGGCGCACCTGGGCGAATTGTTGGGCCGGGAAAACGTCACTTCGCATCACGGGAGCCTTTCGACGAAGCTGCGGCTGGACGCGGAAAACCGTTTGAAGCGCGGCGAACTTAAGGCGCTGGTGGCAACGTCGTCCCTCGAACTGGGAATTGATATTGGGGCGGTAGATTTGGTTTGCCAGATCGGGTCCATCCGGTCGATTTCGACATGCCTCCAGCGGATTGGGCGCGCGGGCCATTATCGGGGCGGTGTGCCCAAAGGACGATTGTTTCCATTGACACGGGACGAATTGGTGGAATGCGTGGCGACGCTGCAATGCATCCGGCGCGGCGAACTGGACCTTTTAATTATCCCCGAAAAACCGATGGACGTTCTGGCGCAACAGATTGTCGCCGCGGCAGGGGCTGAGGAGTGGAAGGAAGATGATTTGTTTGAATTGGTGACCGGGGCGTTTCCGTACCGGCAGTTGACGCGGCACGAATTTTTGGATGTGCTGCACATGCTGAACGACGGTTTCAGCACCAAACGCGGCCGGCGCGCGGCGCTGATCCATTATGACCCGATCAATCATCGCATCCGCGGCCGGCGCGGCGCGCGTCTGACGGCGTTGACCTCCGGCGGCGCGATTCCTGATAACGCGGACTATCGCGTCGTATTGGAGCCGGCGCAGACGTTTATTGGGACGGTCAACGAAGATTTTGCGGTCGAAAGCATTGCGGGAGACGTGTTTCAACTGGGCAATGCGTCCTGGAAAATTCTCCAGATTGTGGCGGGGACGGTGCGCGTGGAGGACGCGCATGGGCAGCCTCCCGGGATTCCATTCTGGCTGGGTGAAGCGCCGGCGCGCACGGCCGAATTATCCAGGGCGATTTCCGGGCTGGATGAAAAAGTCGCCGCGCGCGTGGCTGAATTGTCAAAACGCAGACTTGAGCGCGGCCCGGCGTTGGAGGCATTGGCGGACCGCTTCCTGACCGAAGCGCCATTGTCACGAGCGGGCGCATTGCAACTGGCGGCTTACTTTTATGACGCCTGCAAAGCCCTGGGCGCTTTGCCATCGGAGAAAACCATCATCATGGAGCGGTTTTTTGATGAATCCGGCGGGATGCAACTGGTGATTCATTCGCGGTTTGGGGCGCGGTTGAACCGGGCCTGGGGACTGGCGCTGCGAAAATGTTTTTGCCGGTCGTTCAATTTCGAATTGCAGAGCGCGGCGACGGATGACGCGATTGTGCTGTCGCTGGGCACGCAACATTCGTTTCCGCTGGAGGAGGTCTTCCGCTATCTGAACAGCAAAAGCGTGCGCGATATTTTGGTGCAGGCGCTGCTGGATTCGCCGATGTTTCCGATCCGATGGCGTTGGAACGCGACGCGGGCGCTGGCGTTGCCGCGGCAGCGCGGCGGACGAAAGATCGCCGCGCCGTTGCAGCGGATGGAAGCGGAAAACCTGCTGGCGGCGGTTTTTCCCGATCAACTGGCGTGCCTTGAAAACATTGCGGGCGACCGCGAAGTACCGGACCATCCGCTCGTGAAGCAGACGATTGATGATTGCCTGATCGAAGCGATGGATATCGAGGGGCTGGAACAATTGTTGCGCCGGATCGAACGCGGAGAAATAGAATGCATCGCGCGCGACCTGCCCGAGCCGTCGCCGCTCGCATCGGAAATTCTGAGTGCGCGTCCGTACGCGTTTTTGGACAACGCGCCGCTGGAGGAGCGCCGGGCGCATGCCGTGCAGACGCGGCGCGCCGGCGATTCGGGCGGAACGGAATTGGGCATTTTGGACGCAGCCGCCATCGAGCGGGTATGCCGGGAAGCATGGCCGCAGGCGCAAAACGCGGATGAATTGCACGATGCGATTTTGCAATTGGGCGTCGCGACCACGGACGAATTGAAGCGGTGCCATCCGGATTCGCAAAAATGGATTGAGCAACTGAGAGGCGAAAACCGGATCAGCGAAATGCAGGGACCGTCGTTTTGGTTTGCGTGGGAAAGATTTGCTTTCGTTCGCGAGGTATATCCCGAACAAAAAATGGACGCGCCAAAAATTTTGAGTTTGGCCGCGCGAAAACCCGCCAATCCGGAGGAAGCGTTGAAGGAACTGGTGCGCGGGCGGATGGAGATTGTGGGACCGGTTACGGTGAACACATTGGCGGAGTTTTTCCGGTTGCCTTCGTCATGGGTCGAACGGGCATTGTTGGCGCTGGAAGCCGAGGGATTCGTCCTGCGGGGAAAATTTCATCCGGGCGCGACGGAGACTGAATGGTGCGACCGCCGATTGCTGGCGCGCATTCATCGGCTCACCATTAATCGTCTGCGCGCGGAAATTCAGCCCGTTTCCGTGGCGGATTTTCAGAGGTTCCTGTTGTCCTGGCAACGAGTATCGCCCGAGCGGATGATGGAGGAGATCACCGGCGTGGAGGCGATCCTGCACCTCCTGGACGGTTACGAATTGCCGGCGGCGGCGTGGGAACCCGGCGTCCTCGCGGCGCGAATAAAGGACTACGACCCGCGCTGGCTGGACCAGCTTTGTTTCACCGGCCGGTTTGGCTGGGGACGGTTGTCTCCCCCCCCGGCGCAAACATCGAGGGGATTTCCACCTTTGCGATCGAGCCCCATTTCGATCTTCAGCCGGGAAAACGCAACGCATTGGCTGGAATTGGCAAAGAAGCCGCAGACAAATTTTTCCTCGGAAACGGAGACCGTCATAAAAACACTGGCGGCTAAAGGCGCGCTGTTCTTCGGCGAAATTGTGCGGCATGCGGGATTGTTGAAATCACGGGTGGAGCAGGCGCTGGGAGAGCTGGTGTCGCAGGGTTGGGTGACAGCGGACAGTTTCGAAGGTTTGCGGGCATTGCTGACGCCACCGGAAAAGCGCGAGCGATTTGGAGACGTAGGGCGCCCGCGTCGGCATCGCGTGGTGACGAGCATTGAATACGCCGGGCGATGGTCGTTGTTGCGGCGGTATGCCGCCAATGAAATCGCCGCGCCGATTCCCGTCGGGGAAAGTCACGCGACCGTTCAGGCGAACGAGGCTTTCGGGCGAGTGTTGCTGCGGCGTTACGGTGTCGTTTTCCGCAAACTTCTAGATCGTGAAGCGCTGAAAGTGTCCTGGTTTGACCTGGGCCGCGTGTATCGCCAAATGGAGGCCCGGGGCGAAATTCGCGGCGGTCATTTTGTCAGCGGCGTTAGCGGCGAACAATTCGCGTTGCCGGAAGCTATTGGTCATTTGCGGTCTATGCGCAAGGCCGAACATTCGAATGATTTGGTTTCGTTGAGCGGTTCGGATCCGCTGAACCTCGTGGGCATTTTGACGCCGGGCTCGCGGGTTCCCGCGTTATGGCGCAATCGCGTCTTGTTGCGCGACGGCGTGCCGGTCGCGGCGTTGGACGCGGGAGAGGTCTTGAACCTCGATGGCGAATCGGATTTACGGATGTTTGAATCGGCGTTGAAAATCGGGAAATTGCCGGCCGCGCTGAGGAAATATTATCATTGAGAACGTTGAATCGTAGACCCGACTCCGCAGAGCCATTTGCAAGGACTTAGTTGCAATTCGCATCGCCAGGGGCGAGGCCTTTCGAGGTTTTAAACTCAGCAGGGACGGTGGCGTTTTGGCACATGAATTGCCCATTTTCGAAGGCGCCCTTGCCCGTCGGGAGCGAAGCATGGGTTTAATTTATGGCCGAAACAATTGATTACGCACACCCGCCGCGAAACGAGAGGCACGAGGGGCATCGTGTCCTGGATGGCGCGGACGCTGAGGAGACGCTGGACGCCTGCGTGCAATTGTTGCGTGATAAAGGTGTCCTCGAAGTGATTAAGAGCGGCCTTGGCTTCGCCGGAACGATGATGGAAGTGATAACCGAAAGGCTGGAACGTGAAGACGTCGCCCGCACCATCCGCAATGTGGCCATTCTTACGCGAACGCTTGGCGCGATCGATCCCGACACGCTGGAAAACATGCTGAGGTCTCTTTCGAAATCGAC
This sequence comes from uncultured Verrucomicrobiae bacterium, assembly GCA_963845665.1. Classification (GTDB taxonomy): domain Bacteria; phylum Verrucomicrobiota; class Verrucomicrobiia; order Limisphaerales; family UBA11358; genus UBA11358. The sequence goes on along the minus strand of CAWJTA010000002.1, from coordinate 1,351,336 downwards.
AGAAGGATCAACCACCAGGAAGCCGCCGGGACTCTTGCATTTGCTCAGCCAATTGTCGAGCGGGGATACTCGCAGGGCGTTGGAACCAATCGCCGCGATGCTCCAGGCGGTGGGCCGAAGCATCCCGAGAGCGCCCAAGCAAGAACACACACCAGCAGGCACAGGGTCTGGCTAGACTCTCACTCCGGCGTGACAAGCCCAACGTCCACCCCCTGGCCGCCCACAGTTTGATGACAGTGGACGGCGATGCTATTTTGGCCGGCGTGAAGCGTCGCGAGGGCTTCGCTTGAAATGGGAAATTCGTCGTAATCAGTGATAAACCCCGGAAGTGTCAGCGCCAAAACGCCGTTCAGGTAAACCTCCACGTCCTCGTCGTGAAAGACCTGCAGTTCGATGCCCGGGATGTTTTCGGATTTCAGGTCAAAGTTGCGTCGCAACCAAATGTCGGATGTGTTCCAGGGTGTATTTATAGACAAGCCCGGTGTTCCAACGGTGCCGAAACCGCCGATCCCTTCTTTCCATTTTGACGCGTCAAAGGGTACGTTGAACCAACTGTCAGCCGGCTGTTCCGTAGTATATTTCCATGAGACGCGGCCAAAGAGGCCGTCAGCCAGGGTGACCTTGACCGTCTTTCCCCAAAATCCTCCGCGGTTGGCAGCGAGCAGAACGGACGGATCAATTTTGGCCTCCGCGCGGTCATAGGTTTGCAGGCCATTGCACTCGGTTTCGACGTCAGCGGTTTGGGTATAAACGGCGGCGTTCAGCCCGCGCAACACGTGCAGTCTCCAGACCTGCTTGAGCATGCGCGTGTAGTGGTCGGCCAAATCATCACGGTTCGTGAGCATGACATATCCCCAATAATTCGTCGACCACGTGTGGCCGGGAACCATGAATCCCAGACCCGCCGAATTCGCCCAGGACAGCGGCGCGGCGCGGATCCAGGTCCGGACAGTCGGGCCCAGGATAATTGTGCATGTCCACAAGGTCGCCGGCGCGCATATCAGTCCAGCCACTGGCGTTATCCACCAGCCGCGAGGGGTCCATTCCTTTGATCCATTTTGCCAGCGATTCCGTATCGTACTGGCCCCAGCCTTCGTTGAAGAGCACCCAGGTTACAATGGACGGATGATCCCTCAAATTGCCGATCATGTGGAGCAATTCGCTTTCGAAATCGCGGCGTCCGGCTGCGGTGGCATTGTTGCCGCTGGGCATGTCCTGCCACACCAGCATTCCCAATTTGTCGCACCAATAATACCAGCGTTGCGGTTCGACCTTGACGTGCTTGCGGATGAGGTTGAACCCGCTCTTTTTCAGAAAATCGATGTCTGAGCGCATGGCCTCGTCGGTCGGCGCTGTGTAGATTCCATCCGGCCAGAAACCCTGGTCCAACGTGCCGACCTGGAAAATGAACTGGTCATTCAGGGCGATTCGCATGACGCCTTCGTCGTCCCGGCGCAAGGCAATTTTTCGCATGCCGAAATAACTGGAAACCGAATCCACGACTTTATCGCCTTCCTTCAGCGTCACTTTCAAGTCGTAAAGAAACGGATCGTCCGGCGACCAAAGGCGGGCATTGGGCAAATCCAAAACCAGTTCGGTGTTGGGCGGCCCGGCAACGCGTCCGACTTCCTTGCCGTCAATAAAGGCGGTTGCTTCAACCCGGAGATTGTCCGAAAAACTATTGACCGCGACCCACAGATGAAGCGATTGCGAATCAACGTCCGGAACGGTCTTTAAAGTGTCGATGCACGTGCGCGGAACCGGTTCCAGCCAGACGGTTTGCCAGATGCCGGAAGTGGACGTGTAAAAAATTCCTTCCGGTTTGCGCGATTGTTTGCCGCGCGGCTGGTCGCCGTCATCGGTCGGGTCCGCCGACGCCACCACAATTTCTTCCGGCTTGTTCCAGCGCAAGGCCTCGGTGACGTCGAAGGTAAAGGGGTCGTAACCTCCCTGGTGCCGGCCGATTTCATGTCCGTTTACCCAAACCTCGCACCGCCAATCCGCAGCGCCAAAGTGCAGTCGTACCCGGCTGCCCGCGCCAGGATTGCGGGACCGAAAAAGTCCGGTGATACCAGAGCTTGCTGTGTTCGTCGAAATGCGCCATGACGCCGGACAGCGCCGATTCGACAGGAAACGGGACCAAAATTTTCCCCGCGTAGGACGCCGGCTCGTCAGCCGAGTCGCTTGTCACGGCATAGTCCCAAAGACCATTTAAGTTCATCCAATCCGGTCTCACCAACTGAGGCCGCGGATATTCGGGCAGGGCATTGGTCGGGCTGACATCCGCAGCCCAGCGCGTCATGACCGGCGCGTGCGCCGGCTGCCAGGCTGGTTCCTCCGCGAAGACCGGAACGATCGCGGCTAACGAAAGGAGGGTTAGTACAAATTTCCTCAAACGCGCAACGGGACTACGATTCGTAGCGCAGACTTCCAAGTCTGCTGACTTGCATCCCGCTCCGCGCATAGGCGTCAAGTTAAAGTTTCTGTCGGAGGTCGCGTGGCATTTTGGGTTTTTCAGCACCCATTTTGCCATCCCTGAATCCGAATAATGCGCGCTGAAAGCGCTATGCCATTGTAGCCGAGGGCAACGCCCTCGGAAAAATGCCGCAATTGTTCCGCGCCCTGTAAGGGCGGGCCAAAACGGCGAGCATGACGGAATTTGGATTGCCCATACAGGGCAAAAATTTCTTATGTGGTGCGTACACCGTGGGCGCTGCCCACGGCTAAGATGGGGTTGCGCTTTCAGCGCGGACATGCTGCAAATCGAGCAAAACGTGTCCAGCAGATCACGGAGAAGAAGCTTCTTCATACGACGCTATTGACCGGACGGCCCACGCCGTAAGAATTTCGCCACGGCTTCAGTACGCGTGTGCACGTGCAGTTTTTCGTAAATTCGGCGGATATAATTGCGCACAGTATGGATGCTGACGCCCAATTGGTCGGCGATTTGTTTATAGACCAGCCCCTCGGACAACCCTGCCAGCACGGCGTTTTCCTGCGGCGAAAGTTCTGCCGATTTGTCGCCGGTGACAGGCGCAGCCTTGAACGAATGCACGACCTTGCGGGCGATGGGAGCCGACATGGGCGAACCGCCTTCGCAGACTTCTTCAATGGCCTCGAGCAGCTTTTTTGGGGGCTGCCGCTTCAGCAAATAACCGCTGGCCCCGGCGGCCAGGGCGCGAAAAATTTGGTCGGTGTCTTCAAAAACCGTGAGCATCAGCACTTGCGCCTCGGGCATTAACGCTGTCAGGCGGCGAACGCATTCGATGCCGTCCATGTCGCCCAGGTTGATGTCCATCAATATCACGTCCGGGTTATCGTCTGCGGCAGATGTTTCAACGCCTCCTCCCCGCTGGCGTAAGCGCTCTTGCAACGGATGTTTCCGGTCGCCGCCAAATAACCGGCAATGTGTTCGCGCAAATCGGCGTCGTCATCCACGATGGAAACCGTTATGATTTTTTTCATCATTGTCCGGCTGTTTTCGAGTTCAAGCGGAATCCGCATTATGACGGCCGTGCCCTGAGCGTCCTGACTCAATACCAGGCATTCCCCGCCGATGGCGGCCAGCCGCTGGCGCATATTTTTCAAACCGTTGCCGCCGCGGCCGCCGCGCGCCGGTTCTCTGGCAGCCGAAGGCGCAACGGTTTCAAAACCCTTGCCGTTGTCAACGACTTTCAGTTCAAATTCCTTCGCGCCCGCGTTCATTTCCACTTTTACCTTCGTGGCGGCCGAATGTTTGAGCACGTTGTTCAATGCCTCTTCAAACGCCAAAAATAGATTGTGCCGCATTTCCGATGACAGCGGATAATGCGGGACCTTCCGGCGGCAGGCGCACTTCGCACTCGACGGCCGTGTTCTGAAAGTATTCGATGGCGTAGTGCGCCAGATAACTCGCCAGATTTTCCAGCGTGTCATTGTGCGGATTAACGACCCAGACAATTTCATCCATCGTCTTGAACAATTCCCGCGAAGTTTGGGCGATGGAATCAATTTTTTCCGCGAGCGGCTGGCCGGACTTCGCGTCCACCGGGCGCGTGTCGCTTAAAAAGGAAATTTTTGTCAGTTTGGACCCCATTTCATCATGCATGTCGCGCGCGATGCGCATGCGTTCCCGTTCGAGCGATTGTTGCTGCTCCAGCCGCGCCAGCCTGAAGCGCAAGCGCCGGTGCGAGACCATGCGGACAATTCCTGACACCAGCGCGATTGCCGCCAATCCATAAAAAGAGAGAGCCCACGTTTGAAAATAAAGCGGCGTCGGAACAATAAACGCGAACGTGTTGCGCGCCGGCTGCCATCTCCCATCCCGGCCACGCGCTTCCACGTGAAAAACGTAGTGCCCGTACCCAAGCCTGCCGTAATGCGCCAGCCTCGCGACACCATCGTCCACCCAATCGGCGTCATTGCCTTCCAGTCTATGGCGAAACTGGATTTCTCCCGACGCTGAATAATCCAGCGCCGTAAAGTGAATTTCGAGCGAGTTCATGTCCACCGGCGCTTTGAACGGGTCGTCGGGGGCGGCTACGCCCGATTCCAATAGCGACACCGGCGGTTGTTTGTTAAAGGCCACGCTTTCAACGTAAATCGGAAACGCATAATGCGTCACTTCAGGATTCCGAGTGTCGACGTTCAACACGCCCTCAGAAGTAGCAAACCAAAGCAAACCATCCGGAGAACAAACAGCGCGGACACCGGCGGAAATCGTCGAGGGATCAGGAACAGTCTTCGCGTTTGACACCAACTGACATACCAACGGAATGCTGTCATTGCCGAGGGATTTTTCGGCATCGGCCCGGTTCACGCGATAAATTCCCGCTCCGGTGGCCAGCCACAGATTTCTTTTCGCATCTTCGACAATCCCGGCGATGACGTCGCTGGGCAAGCCGTTCATTGTGGTCCAGCTTGTGATTTTACCATCGGCGATACATCGAATTCCTTCGCCTGCCGTGCCGATCCAGACCCGGCCTGACGGCGCTTCATACAATGCAAGAATGGAGCTATGCGCCAGGGTGCCAGTGCCATGAACCGGGGCCAATTGGCCGCCGTTTTCACGGAGGATTTGACCCTCCTGCGTGCCGAGCCATAGCCCCCCAGATGCCGCGGGCGTCATGGCTGTCACCGGCGCAATGGGATAGCCGCGCTCCGGATTAACGTGAGCCAGGCCTTCGCCCGTCAGTTGGTAAATGCCGCCGGTTCCCGTGCCGAACCAGACATCGCCGTTCGCGGTCCGGCAAACCACGGTGATGTTATCGTCAGCCAGGCCGTCCGCCGTGGAGAAATGGATTTCGCGCCCGTTGCGCAAACCGTATAACCCGGCGCCCAGCGTGCCGACCCAAACAGCGCCGTCGTGCGCCACACACACAGACGAAACATAATTTTGGATGGCGAGATTATCGCCATTTTCCACGGCGTCAAACCGTCCCGATTGGCCGACAAACAAACCGCCTCGCTGGAGTCCAATATAGACCTGACCGGCGGGATCTGAGGCCAGGGTTGTGGCTGGGCTATCGGGAAGGCCCTGTTCTTCGTGCAAAATATAAGCCGACTGCGGGCGCAACTGAATCAGGCCGCCGCCGGAGGTTCCCAGCCAAAGATTTCCTTCGTTGTCTTCACAAATGGCGCGCACATCATAGGGGCGCTCTTTGTCGAACAGGACCGGCTCAAAATGATTGTCTTCAAAACAAAACAGGCCTCGTCCGCTCGTGCCGATCCAAAGACGCCCATCCTGTCCTTCGCACAGGCTCCAAATGCGGACGGATTCGGATTCTGAACTTCGAAAATAATTAAATCGTTTGCCTTCAGCCAGGTTGATGAGATAAGTGTCGCCAAACGCCCAAAGATTTCCGCGCCGATCTTCGTACGCGCCCAAATATTCCGGGCTGCGCCCCTGGCTTTGCGTCTGGAAAGCATAGGTCGCTATGTGACTGTTGATGAAGCGGCACATGCCGACTCGCGTGGTTATCCAGACAGTCCCCGAGCGAGCCACGTTCACGCCTGTGACCATCTCATCGGGCAATCCATCGCGCATGGTAAATGCCTGAAATTGGTCGCCATTCCAAAAATTGAGTCCTGACCGGGTTCCAACCCAGACGTTCCCATGGTCGTCCGCGGCCAGGCTGGTCACGCTCTGGTCCAGGAGATCGCCTATGAAATGCCGTATCTTTCCCCGGGCCTTTTCAAACAGGCCGTTTTGCTGCGTGCCAATCCACAGATTTCCATTTGTGTCTTCGCACAATGCGGTTATGTGAAAAACGGTATTCGTCGTGGAAGCGGCGAGGGGCATTTGGGTGAATTTGGCGCCGTCGAATCGGACCAATCCGGCGTCCGTGCCAATCCACATAAAACCGTCGTGCGTTTGAATGATGGCCGTGACGGAATCCGACGGCAAACCGTCGGCCACGCGCCAAATGGCTGATTCGTTCAAATCGGAATCAGCCCCGTTTGCGCGGGGGACAAAAACGGCCGCCAGGGCACAACAAAAATACAATGCGATGTAAAACGTTCGGATCAAATTTAAACTCCATGGTACCTGAAACATTCTTCACGTAAAGTGCGCGAATTTAATCCGTCCGGAAAATCTATAGTCCCAGTCCACCGTCGCGGCTGCCGCTCCACTCAGGTTTTGCGAGTGTGGACTGTCCCCAACGGTTATTGCAAAAGGCAACGCGCAGTGCAAAAGGCAATGGAAAATTCGGCGGCCAATTCTGAAACTTCAACAGTCAATTCTCGCCGCTTATACTTTCAAGGCTTTGCTCTTCACGCTTCGACACTGTTGAGCTTCAACTCGATTGCCATTGGCATGAAAATGGCAATGAAGTTCCGCTTATGAAAGGAAGGGTGCGCTTATGACAAGGAAATGCCTGACAACTTTAATGGCGGCGATATCAATTGGAATGTGTCTCCGCGCGTTGACCACCTGCTCTCAAACCGCCAACGGGATGTTGTACTCGGATGATTATGTCCACCAACTGGGCATTGGCATCCAGGTCGGGGCGCCCATCGGCATTAATGCGAAATATTGGCTGAGCCAAAACCTGGCGGTGGACGGAGCATTGGGACTTTCGCCGTACTCCCATGCGCCGGTCGAGGCGCACGCCGATTTTCTGGTCCACGATTTCGATTTGTTGACCCCTGCCTCCGGCAAAATGCCCGTCTATATCGGCGCCGGCATATTGGGAAGATTTCGCAATCATGGTGACGGCAGCATGGCCGGCTTTCGGTTTCCCGTTGGAATTTCGTATATGTTTGAAGACGCACCCATAGACCTCTTTGCGGAAGTCGCCCCGGAAGTGATCTTCACGCCATTCCGCCGGGGTTACATCGACGGCGCTGTGGGCATTCGATTCTGGTTCTGAAAAACCTTTCCATTACCCGCCCATAGACGATTGGGGAAATTAATGGGCGGCTAAAAAACGATTGCCCTGGAGTGCAGCCGGCATGAAACTGGCCGGCGTGACGAAGACCGGCCAAAACCAAATCGAATGGGTTGAGGGTGAAGAATAACCGTTTCATGCGGCTGGCGCTGGCGCTGGCCCGGCGCGGTTACGGCGCTACCTCGCCCAATCCCATGGTCGGCGCCGTATTGGTCATAAACGGAAAAATTATCGGGCGCGGATGGCATCGCCGCGCCGGATTGCCGCACGCGGAAATCGAGGCACTTCAGGCGGCGCAACGACACGGAGAAAAACCGCGAGGCGCGACGCTGTATGTCACACTCGAACCCTGTTCCACCTATGGACGCACGCCGCCGTGCACCGATGCCATCATTGCCACCGGAATCCGAAAAGTCGTCGTCGGCACGACGGACCCAAACCCGAAGCATGCCGGCCGCGCCTTTGTGATCCTGCGGCGGGCAGGAATTGAAGTTGTCCCCGGAATCCTCGCGGACGAATGCGCGCGATTGAATGAGCCGTTTAACCATTGGATTGTGCATCGCACCCCGTTTGTCACGGTGAAGGCGGCCATGACGCTGGACGGCGGGATTGCGACGGCCAATGGGGAATCCAAATGGATCACCGGCCCTGATTCGCGGGCGTTCGCCATGAAATTGCGCCAGGGCGCTGATGCCGTATTGGTCGGAATCAATACAGTTTTGGCCGACGACCCGTCGTTGACGTTTCGTCCCGGCCCATCCGGAAAATCCAGGGCGGAACTAAAATCGTTGCGACGGATTATTTTGGATTCAACGGCGCGAACGCCGTTGAACGCAAAAGTCGTGTGCGACGAATTCGCCGGGCTGACGACGATTGTCGTTTCAAAATCCGCTCCGAAAAATCGCGTCTCCGCCCTGGCCAAACGTGTGAATGTAATAGCAGCGCCTTCGCGCGGCGGGCGGGCTCCGCGCCTGGATTTGCGCTGGCTGATGGCGCGGCTGGGTTCCGAAAATGTGACGAATCTATTGGTTGAAGGCGGCGGTGAAACGAATGCGTCATTTCTATTCGACGGTTTGGCGCAACGCGTGGCTTTTTTCTACGCGCCCCGCATTCTGGGCGGGATCAACGCGCGCAAAGCCGTTGCGGGCGACGGTGTGACAAAATTGTCCGACGCAATCCAGTTGCAGGAGGTGGTGTGGAAAAACATCGGCGAAGATTTAATGATGACGGGTGCTTGCACACAGCCAGTGTTTGCACACGGCCACCACAAAAGACACGAAAGGCCATTTTGAGCCACAGATGGACACAGATCGGCACAGATTCTTTAGACAGAATGAACAGAATTTACAGAATGATGAAACCGGGGTCGGATATTCGCGCGAAGGCCGCGAAGGCCGCAAAGGAAAAGGCGAGGGTGTTGAAACGTTGAAACGCGTCCTGGTGGACCCGCACATTTTATTTGTGTAAGGAAGTAAACGTGTAAACGAGGCCAGGATTTGATAAAAACCCGCGTGTTTATTGGGGATGTGACAAAATGGGGGTTGTAAACGGCCGGGCATTTTCTCACGCGAAGAACGCGAAGTGTTGCAGTGGCTGCGGCACTGGCGATCGGCCACCACGCGAAGGACACAGATGGAACCACGGAGTGTTTGCACACGGCCACCAAATAAATCGTTGAAATTGAAACGTTGAAACGTTGAAACGAAATACACAAAGACACGAAAAACTGTTTTTAACCGCAGAGAGCGCAAAGAACGCAAAGAATCGGAAGTTTCGCGCGAAGTGTTTGCACACAGCCACCACAAAAGACACGAAAGGCCATTTTGAGCGACAGATGAACACAGATCGGCACAATTCTTTAGACAGAATTAACAGAATTTACAGAATGAAAAAAACGGAGTCGGATTTTCACGCGAAGGCCGCGAAGGCCGCGAAGAGCAGATCCTGGATTAATGGATTATTGGATTATTGGATACATGGATTTCTGGATAAATACGGGCCATCACACGCTTGATACGAAAAGTTTTCTATCCGCAGGCGGAACGTCCGGTGGTAGCACCACTTGCCAAGCGCAACGCAGATTCTCGCGGATTTATTTTTGAACAACAAAGACGCTGAGGCGCAAAGGTTCACTCCCTCACGGTCGCGGCTCTGCTGACGGCCGTTTGCCAGTGAACGCAAATGGTGCTACCACCAAAGAAAAATGGGCCGGAATACAGGCAAATTCCGGCCCTTTTCGTGGGGCTACTGGCGCTCGTAGATTTGCGCCGGCAAGATCTGTTATGGTTTTAGCAACGGATGTGCCGGGTCTGAAAAAACGGGAGAACCCAATGAATTCATGAAAATGACAACGTGGGTTTCACCCAAAACTTGCGGCACGCAAGCCGTTTGAGCTTGTTAGCTGCAATTTGCATGTACGCAGAGACAAATACCGGAACAAACTTGTTGATCCGCAGATTGCACAGATTTTCGCGGATTTATTTTTGAACAACAAAGGCGCAAAGGCGCCATGGATTGATGGATTATTGGATTGATGGGCTCCGGCAAAGCCGAAACACAGAGTCCGAACTTTGGGGTCCGCAGATTCGCGGATTTTCAGACAGAATTGACAGAATGAAACAGAATTTTTAGCCATGGAGGCACAGAGGGCGCCCAGATTGAGGCAGATTCTTTTCTACCGGTGGCAACAAGCGAGGAAGTGTTCACGATATAAGTCTGAAAACCCGTAACATGCACTGCTGTCCAAGATAGCCGATTTGGACAGGGAGAAGTTGGATTTTTATTGGGATATTTATGGGTAATTGTTCAACTTTGAAAAGCAGGTTGGCTGGTTTTGGGCAGGATGCTGTCCAAGACCAATTGTTGTTCCGGGGGCGGTTCTGGGGTGGTATCAAAGGGCCGGTCTATCCATTGCCACAGGTCTCGATACGTGAACAGGCTCAGGCGCAATAATGCCACCAGGTTGGACACTGCCCAATGAAACCGGGAGCGGAACTGCAGGTAGCGGATAATCAGAATAGAGATCAATGCTGTCCAAATCTGAATTTGCACCGCATTGGCGCTGGTGCCCACGAAGGTTTTGATTTTGAGCTGTTGTTTTATGCTTTTAAAGAACAGTTCAATCTGCCAGCGCTCCTTGTAAACGGCCATGATTGTGGATGCGGCCCAAGTGAGCTGATTGGTTAAGATTTCGATTTCTTCATTCTTCTCCCGGCACCAAAACAGGATGCGCCGCCACACTGGCAATGCCGGTTGGCCCCGGGCAGCGGCGAATTGCACCAAATGATCCCCCATGAGCGAACCACCCTCTGGCACAGGCAACGATTTTACACGCACGTACTGCGCGCTAGAGCGCAGGCGAGAGACAAAAAACACCCCTTGTTGAGTCCATTGGTTGAATAGCTGATAATCGCAATAGCCTCGATCCACCACCACGACGCTGCCTTTGGGCAAATCCAGCGATCGAGCCACTGTGCGATCACTGCTGTTGCCCTCGCCGATGTGGGCAAAGACTGGTAAATAACCGTCGTGATCCAATAGGCAATGGAGTTTGATGGCGCCTTTGGTATGAGTGAAATGAGCCCAATCATACATACTGGCGCACAGTTCGATCATGCTGCTGTCCAAGGTCAACAACCGGTTTTTGAAACGGAACTTCTTCTTTGGGCTAATGGCTTGGCACTGCTCCAGCAGGTCGTAAAACAATCGTTGGTAAAGCTGCCAGGGCCGATGGGCATTGGCGTAGGAAAGGGTCGAACGTCGCGGTGCATGGCCCACCAATCCCAAATGCTTTAGCTTGCCTTCACAGGACAAAAGCCCGTCGGTAATTTCGCGCAATGAGCGAGTCTGCCCCAACTGACAAAAGAGCATGGCCACAAATTGATCCCAACTCGAAAAGCCCTTGGCCCGAAATTCGGCCTTGAGTTCGCGCACATGGCGGGCAAAATCTGAACGTTCAAAAAGGGACAGAATCTGGCTAAATAGACTGCCGGTTGCATTCATTTTGGTCTCCGTGGGTGGTGGGTTTAGGTTTCATTTTTAACACCCCTATTCTCACCAAATACGGAGACCTTTTACATTTTTTAAAAACCTGTTTTGGACACTAGTGCGTAACATGCGTAACGTTGTTGATGTTAAACGACTTAAGTAGTAACAAACCGGTATCGAACCCGTAACAGGCTATTCAACTGATTATGGTCCAACGACTTAAATCGTAACAGCCAATCAGCGACTTGAGGTTGGGGTCCGCAGATTCTCGGTGCGAGTCGCACTGCCAAAAAGACGCAGATTAAAGATCAGGCTTCGTTCTCACGACCTTTACAGCAAGCTATGCCGTGGAGGCAGATACTGGAGCCGCAAACGAACCCCGGACCCCGATTAGCCGCCAAAGAACGCAAAGAACGCAAAAGATTCTTCCGTTCGAAGCGTTTTGACAGAATGAACAGAATTTACAGAATGATAAAACGGAATCGGATATTCACGCAGAGGCCGCAAAGGCCGCAAAGGAAAAGGCGATCCGGGATTTTGAACAACAAAGACGCAAAGCAACAAAGGCTTCAGACCCGGCTTCGCCGGGCTTCGGCGCGACAAGACGGTGGGTAGACAGGATGGGCTGAATTGTTTAACCGCAAAGAACACAGAGAACGCAGAAAATGGGGGGTTCGCGCGAAGTGTTTGCACACGGCCACCACGCTAAGGCCGCGAAGAGTAGATCCTGGATTAATGGATCAATGGATTGCTGGATCGATGCTGGTAGACAGAATTAACAGAATTTCCAGAATGAGGAGAGGAAACAGAAGGAGCCGGCTAAAACCATTCTGTAGATTCTGTTAATTCTGTCAAAAATGCATTTTCCGCTTTCGGAGGGTCAAACGTGGTCAAAGGGATTCAGTCAGAGCGCGGCGCTGCTACGGTGGCACTACACATTTTATGTGTATGGTGGGGAAAAAGGAAACGAGGCCGATTTTGGGCTTAAAACATGCATTTTTATTGGGTTTTTAGGGTTTTTGACCAGAAACGAAGCGGCGGCCGAACTTCATAACCGCAAAGAGCGCAGAGAACACGAAAAGCAGAGCGCTACCACGCGAAGGCGGGAGGGTTTTTATCCGCAGATTTCACAGATGCACGCAGATGTGATATATCGTGTGGAAGTCTAAAAATCGTTTACAAACTGGTTACAGAATACTCAAAAGTGTTTACACGGTTTTAGGCAGATGATCCGCCGTCGGTAACCGCAAAGAGCACAGAGAGCGCAGAGCGTGGCATCTCCGGGGAGCCGCTACACCCGCTACAACGTTTAGCACCAATCATTTAGCCCGCTACATTGGCCGCTACAAGGCGCTACAGGGCCGCTACATTTTTCGCGCGCGGATGTTGCTGTGGCAACGCCACTTGCGATCTCGCGCGGCTCTGCAGATGGCCGCGGTGCAAACCGCCGACATTGCGCCTCCAAATAATTGCCACCGAATCAGATCGATATCTTCGGCTTTCAATAACGAATTACCGCGTCCGATCAGGACCAGGGGAAGATTTTTTGGATGGGCCAGGCGTGCTGGGCACAATTACCGTTCGGTCGCACGAAACGTTCAAATCATTTAATCTTCCGACGTCCGAACTCCGGATATGACGAATTCTGCACAAAATCTTTTCACGAGCACCTCTTTCTGCCATAAACCTGTCGTGGAAAATTTGCCCCATGGCATTTACGAGGCTCTTCTAGATGAGGACCTATCGGCGCTCCTCAAACGATGTCCAGGGACTCGCTCTGTTTTCGACAAGATCGACCCAGAAGAGGAGCCGGCGCGCTATTCGGCGTTTCTTGCCCAGGCGATAGAAAAGGCGATCTCTCTTGAACGCGACGCGGATGCTCGTTTGCGCTTGTGCAATGAAATAGTAGATCTCCTTGCTGGCGTTCCGAGCAGAGAATTTTTGAAGAATCGCCGTTTGGTCTCAGCCTTGAAGCCTCTTCTCCTGGAAATTACGCCCCCAATGTACGCGGACTCTGGCGTACCTCGTCCTGAAACGCCATTGGCGAAAAGCACCTTGTTCACCGGTTCACCCGGTGACCCACAGCTCGTGCATGAACTGCTCAAGGAAATGCAATCAGCCGATTCGATGGATATCTTGATTTCATTTATCAAATGGTCTGGCTTACGGTTGCTCATGTGCGGGTTCGAAGAGCTGAGCCGGCGCAATGGAACGATTCGCGTTCTCACTACGTCATACATGGGGGCATCGGATGCGGAGGCGGTCGAATGGCTCGCCCGCCAGGCGAACACCTCGGTTCGAGTTTCGTACGACACCGACCGAACTCGCCTGCACGCGAAAGCATATTATTTCCACCGCAACTCCGGATTTTCCACCGCCTATATTGGCTCGGCCAACATGTCACAAGCTGCGATGACCAGCGGACTTGAATGGAACCTCAAGGTGACAGCCCAAGATCAGCCGCATATCGTCGAGAAGTTTGTCGCAGAGTTCCAAACGTACTGGAATAGCCCGGAATTTCTGCCATTCAATCCCGATGAGCCCCAGGTCCTTCGGAACGCCATCCGTCACGCAAGAAGCCAGTCCCGTAGTTTGCCGGTCTTTTTCGACATTCGGCCACACGCATTCCAAGAAAGGATTCTTGATGCCCTTGAATCTGAAAGGCTGGTGCATGGCCATTGGCGCAACCTAATCGTCGCCGCGACTGGCACGGGTAAGACTGTAGTGGCAGCTTTCGATTTCAAGCGGTTCTTTGAAAAGGAGCAGCGCAAACCCAAATTGCTCTTCGTCGCACATCGACGAGAGATATTGGAACAAGCAGTTGGAACTTTTCGCGCCATTCTGCGGATTCCGGATTTCGGCGAACTGCTGGTCGGGCCGCATTCCGCCTCCCGATTGGATCATCTATTCTGTTCGGTAGATATGTTTCAATCCAGGAAACTCTGGGAGCAGGCGGGCTCGGCATTTTACGACTTCATCGTCGTGGACGAAGTTCATCACGGTCCGGCGGCAAGCTACCGAGCAATCTTCGATAAGTTTGACCCGCGCATTCTCTTGGGCCTGACGGCTACACCAGAGCGATTGGATGGTGAAAGCGTGGTAGCCGATTTCGGGAACCGTCTCGCTGCCGAAATTCGCTTGCCAGAGGCGCTCGATGAGAAGTTGCTTTGCCCTTTCCATTACTTCGCTGTGGCAGATCCAGTGTCGGTTGCGAGCGACGATTTTTGGAAGAATGGCCGCTACGATGTACAGGCGCTGGAAAGCGTATACACAGGATCGAACCTCCTGGCCCAGCAGCGGGTCGAAACGGTGTTGGCAGCGCTTTCCCGCTATGAACCTGATCTTTCACAAGTGCGAGGAATAGGCTTTTGCGTTAGCGTCAGGCACGCCCAGTTCATGGCGACTGAATGCAATCAGCGTGGCGTCAAGTCAGCTGTATTGGTCGGCGACACTGAGGATGAAACGCGCTCGCAACATATCGAAGATCTGCGCGCGGGACGCTTGACCTTATTGTTTACCCGCGATGTTCTCAACGAAGGACTGGACGTGCCCGAGGTGAACACGGTGCTTTTCCTGCGGCCGACCGAGAGCCTCACTGTTTTTCTTCAGCAACTGGGCCGCGGTCTGCGCCATTCACCCGGTAAAGACTGCTTGACGGTTTTGGACTTTGTGGGACAAGTGCACCGGCGATATCGGATTGACCGCAAACTTAAAGCCTTGCTGCCTAAGCGACGATTCAATATCCAACGTGAGGTAGAGCTCGATTTTCCTCATCTGCCAGCTGGGTGTAGCATTCAACTTGACCGAGTAGCTCGTGAGCACGTGCTGACCAACATTCGGGAAAATCTTCGGAATCTTGCCGACCAAGTACCAGACCGGCTGGAATCCTTTGAGCATGAGGCTGGGCAACCGTTGACGTTTGGAAACTTCGTTCGTTTTCATGATTACGAGCCGGAAGCCTTGCTTTCGCGCAACACTTGGACGCAATGGAAGGCTCGGGCGCGTCTGGCGACGCCGCCCGTCGACCCCGACATTAAGCGGTTGCAGAGCTCATTAATCAGCGCCGCGCAAACGAGCGGGCCAAGGGAAATTGAGCGCCTCCTCGATATTATAACGAAATTAAAGGCCGGAGACGTAACCGGGGCGCTTGCCGACGCCGGAGACCTTGCTCTTCTTGCTCACTACCGAATTTGGGGCCAACCAGGTTCCAAATTGGGAATGGCAAACCTCACGGCGTCGTTTCAGCGGGCTGCGGAAAATCCGACCGTACTGAACGATCTTCAAGAAATCTTAGACTGGTCAGACGAAGAATCTCGGGTCGGTGGCGCATCGCCGAGCCTACCGTTCCCATGCCCGCTTGAACTTCATGCCACCTACGGTAGCGACGAAATAAAGGCTGCGTTAGGAGGCGCATCATTTGAGTCCGCCGGAGTTACTGGCGTTGGCTATCTCCATTTTCCGGAAATAAAGACTGTAGCTTCCTTGGTTACATTCCAAAAAACTGAGAGAGAATTCTCACCATCAACCATGTACCAGGACTATCCCATCAGCCGCGAATTGCTACATTGGGAAACCCAGGCGCAGACAAGTCAATCCAGTGAATCAGGACAAAACTTGATCAATCATGAAGCCCGCGGTTACACAATGTTATTTTTTGTTCGCGCGCGGAAAAAGGTCGATGGAGTTACGGCTCCATTTACATACCTGGGACCAGCCAAGCTTGTCAGCTATCAATCGGATCGCCCGATTCAAATGGTCTGGCAACTGGCGCATCCGATGCCAGCTGAGATTTTTGAAGATAATCGGCGCGGGGGCTAAGCGCCATGCTTCACCCGACACTTTTCAGCATGCCGCTTTAGGAATTCCATTTCGGGCGAAAATTGTTTCGGCAGCAGCAGCCGTGCACCGCCAAAGCTCGTGAGCCAGCGGATGGTTTCGCTATTCGAACCATCGGTTTCGCTGATTTGCCGAGAAAAACGGACCACGTATCCGTCTTCAATCCACATCAAATGCCGGTCAAAGGCGCGGTCATGGAGTGCGTTAAGGCACAGGCCGTTCTTTGGGTTCAAACGGTTCTTCTCATCCTCTGCCCATGGGATAATGTGACTGGCCGTCAGCAGTGGTTGGACTGCCAGGCCAGTGACACAGCAGTGGAAATTGTAAGCAGAAAGAATCCGGTCACGGAAAAAGCTCTGATTTACGCGCACGCGGACGGTGGCTTCGCGCTCCCTTCCGACTGGCGGAAGGTCGCCGATGTCTACGTCCGCAACTTCTTCGATTGGTTTGTGGAGTCGGGCGGCCAGGAGGCGTTCGCTTTCGTACGCCAGTGATTCCGGGTGGTCGGCAAATTCGCGCCAGATTTCCACCTCCCCCTTTGCGCCGTGGCTCATGCCTTTGATTCCACGTGCCTGCAACGCTGGGTCCAGCCGGGAAAAATTCGCGAGCTTATACGAGACAGCGCCGACTTTGCGCTTCAGCAATTTCGCCAACTGAATCACGCGCGGGTTGTGCATGTGGATTTGGCCGAATGGAATTTTGCAATAAAGGTTAAAGGCGAGGATATGTTCCTCACGCGTCCAATCTTTGTGTTTTCCGGCCATATCAAATCCGTTTTCTCATGCCCGACGCGGCAATACGCACAAATCGATACTCCAATTCACGCTCCTGCGCTTTATATTTCGTCCAACATTGGGAAATTGGTTTTTCTTCGCGCTTGCCCTTCAGGCAACCGCGGCCGGATCGGATCAGCGCAATCCTTTGGGCGAGCGATTTTTCCGAATGATTCGTCATAGCCTGATTTTCGCCAAATTTGGAAGTGTTTTCGGAATTTGGCAAGACGGAAAGCTAGAACAGAATTTTCTTGTCATCTTGCCTAAACCTGGCCAGGTGTATTCGGCGAACTATGAATACAGAAACTTCAACGCCAAGTTACGAACCCGATCCGGCCGCTGTTTTCGGCGCAGCTTCCTCGATTTGGGACGCCTGCCATGAATACGCCAAGGAGAGTCACTGCAACCTTAGTGAGATTTTTAATGGAATTGATCAGCTAATGCGCACCGTCATGGACGTCGCGGATCGGTTTGAACGGTGGTCGTGTCGACACGTTGAATTCAGTGAACTGGCAGATGTTTGGCCGTATTTGTTGCAAGATAAATTCGGGAAGGCTTGTCTTGGTATATCCTCGCCCGAGGCTCTGGAGTCCTTTGACGATCGCGGTTGCCTGCGCACGGCGATGCGTTTGCGCCTCCCGATTAAACCCGACGGCAAGCTTCCAGTTCCGGTTGACATTACCGCTCCCAATCCAACGCCAAGTTCTCTTTTTCGGAGCTTTAGGATTCAAACAGTTCGAACATCGAACGAAGACGGCGATGTTTCAGCCTTTACGTGGGACGATGACCCATTCGATGGCGAATTTAGCGAGCCGTATTTCGGCTTGTACGGAGTGTATGAAGACGGGACCGTCGAGCATGTCGCCGACAGGCAAACGTATGACGAAATTTTATCCTTGGTCAAAAACCTTTTGCCGATAGTTGAGTTTTCGACCATGGCAGGCAAATAAAAACCGCAGATCAGATTCGCGGTGGCAGCGCCACTGGCGATCTCGCGCGGCATCGCAGTCAGCGGATTGTATTTTGTCGATTTACCCAGGGCGGCGCACTCCAAGAGTCGTGCTTGCCCTGGGCTACAAATATGTCGCCCCGCTGGGGTTTCGTTTTGCCGCTTTGGCGGGATTTCGTGGGACGGTCAAGGGCCATTGGATAGATGGAGTACTTGCGCACGGCCACCATGGATTTGTGGATAAATGTAAATGGGGAGAACGGGTGGCAGCGCCAATTGCGATCGCGCGCGTTTCCTACGACGTGCTGTCAGTCAGAGCCTCGTGACCTCGGCTCCTACGAATTAGGGGTATTCAGCCACGGTTGATTCCACGAACGGGCCTGAGTGGTTTGGGCCTCCCCCGTTGCTCATTCAAGGTTGTCTTTGCACATCCGGGCGATTTCCGAGGGACGCGAGAATAGTTCAAACCGAGCTATTCGAATTGAATCGATCATTGTCCGACGGCGCGGAAGAACTCAATAGGAACACCCGGCGGATTGGTAATAATCGTGCTCCAATTGCCGTTTTCATCTGAAGCGTTGGTGAGCACGGGTTGCCAGATTACGGGTGGTATCAGGTTTGTGGTCGCCTGCAATATATATTCGGAGTCGGGTGACCCGGTTAATTGCAGCAATAATTGGTTCATGGTGGTAGTGCTGTCGACGGTAAAATTTCGGGGCGGCAGGAGGGATGTTTCGTGGCACATTCCGGCAGTGCCGGCAGCATAAATTGCCTCGATCTCGTTCGGGGATAACGCGCGGTTGAAGAGCGATAGTTCGTCAATCTGGCCGTCGAAAAATCGCGTGATGGCGATTCCGTTGGGGGCAATCTCACCGATATAAGCCACGCCGCCGATGCCTGAGTTAATATTGGTGCCTGCCACCTGCTGGCCCAATAGCGCGCCATCCAGGTAAATTTGGTTGGTGTTGCCTGTCCTGACGGCAGCGACGTGATACCAGGTGTCAGTGGTGAGCGGGTTGGTGACCGTGAGGTCGTTGGCTGAAAATGGATCTGAAACCCTGAAACGCAGTGCCGGGCCGGCATCGTATTCTAAAAAGTAAGTGTAGTTATCATTGGCCGGAACGTCACCGACGGATTTGTGGATAATCTCTCTTCCTGCGCCAGGCCCGCCATCCAATGTGGACAATCGAATCCAGCAGACAATGGTGAAGTCGTTGGTTCCAAAGTCCATGCTCGGGGTGTTCGTGACGTCAATATACCCGGACGATCCGTCAAAACTAAAAGCCATGCCGACTTCGCCTGGCACAAAGGTCACACCTCCCATCAGCGTGCCATTGTTCATGCCAATGATATCGTTGGCGTTGCCTTCACCGGGCCACCATGCGACGAGACCGCTCGGAGGCGCATCGCACTGAGCCACGGCCAATTGCGCCGCGAGCATGAGCACGAAGGCGCTTAGCAAAGAAAGTTTCCTGCCGGCGCACCCACGGTTTAGCACGTTGCCGCCCGGTACAGTCAAAGTCGCGCGGAGAGCTTGTTTTTTGCCTGGACCCGTTGGGTTTTCTGTTTTTCGCTGAGTTGACATTGATATAGGAAGGGCAGCCGTTGTTTATGCGGTTCTATTATGAGTCAATAACTTCTGCTTGTGAAGTTTATTTGGGAAGGGTCTTTAAGACAGAATTTACAGAATGGAAATCTTCGGCGCGACAAATGGGGTGACCACGAAATACACGAATTACACGAAAGGTTTTTTATCCGCAGATTGCGCCGATTTTCACAGATTTTTCCTGAATGTTTTAATCTGCGTCTATCTGCGATAAATCTGCGGATCCTCAGCTTCGGTAAGAATGGGCGGTGGTGCAGCCTCACTGGCCAATGCAACCGGCGACCGGATTGATGGATTGTTAGGGAGAACGGCGGCCAGGGGATTTCCGTCGTCCCGTTCGGGACGAAAGGCGGTTGGTTGTGTCTGGCAGTTTGCCGGCAACGCCAAACTAACTTCGATTGTGTTTCGCTGCTGCCGCTTCTTCGGGGGTAACGCGGGAAACTTCGTAATGAGCCATTACGAGGCTTCTGCCTCTGAAGTTTACTGTTATCTCAGTCGAATCGAAGCTGACTACGTCAACAATTTCGCCGGTTAGATTTAACCGGACAAATTTGCCGAACGCGTCTGATTCTTTCGCCACATCGGACAGCATCTCAGGTTGCGCCGGGATTACCGAGATAAATCGGCATCTATCTTTTATTGGCAAAGCAAGCGCCACGAATTACGCGAAAGGGAGTTTCGCGCGAAGGGCCGGGCAGAATTGGATTGATGGATAAATGCGGAAGAGTTTTTTATCCACAGATTTCGCAGATTTTCGCAGATTAATTTTCGAATGCCAATTCGAGGATGAGGATGAGGATAAGGATGAACGGCGCGACAAATGGGGTGACCACGAATTACACGAATTACACGAAAGGTTTTTTATCCACAGGCGGAACGTCCGGTGGCAGCACCACTTGCAAAGCGCAACGCAGATTTTCATAATAACCGTTTCCGGCTGAGGCATTAATGAAGCCAACGCCAACCCTTTTCGGCACAAAAAACGATGAGGAATGCAGGAAATCAGGAAAGCAGATCCGGCGGGCAGCGCCACCCTACTGAGGATGAGGATGAGGATGAACGGCGCGACAAATGGGGTGACCACGAAATACACGAAAGGTTTTTTATCCACAGGCGGAACGTCCGGTGGTAGCACCACTTGCCAAGCGCAACACCGACTTTCACAGATCTGTTAATCTGATCTGGGCGTTTGGGAATTGCTGCGGGTCGTGGCGGGAAAGGCGGGTTTGGCGGGGCGCTTGATTTTCAGTTTGAATTTTTCCGCCTCATGGACGGAGGCCACCAGTTCCTCAACTTTCATTTCGGATTCGTGAACCAACGTTTTGTCTTTTTGAACCTGACGTTCAAGCCTTTGTAATTCCGTTTCGGTACTCATACTCCTTCACCTGAGATACAATAACCCAAACTATAACATTTGCAAATGAATCAATGGGTCCCGCTCAGAGCGGGACACAGCCGCGCTCCGGAATCGGGAGTGACACGAAAACTGCATGATGGCCGATGCAAGTTGCATGGCCGTTACTGGAACCGCAGGGTCACTTTCTTCAGAATATTAGCTAATTTTGGGCTTTTAATAAGGTATTCTTTTTGCTAAGGTTTGAAGAATTTTGATGGCATCAGCCCAACAAAATGACGGTCGTATAAAGGCGCTGGAGGCGGCGATACTGATTGCGCACAATAGTTGGCCGACTCACAGAGGGACGATTTTCGTCCGGGAAGAGACTGAAAATCAAGAAATCGTGTGGGAAGGGCCGGTGGAATTGTTTGGCCTGACGGCTCACGAAACGGCCAAAAACTGTTATGCCTGGCATTATAGTGATGCCGAGGGCACCGTGAAAATCTTAACGGTTTTGGAAAACGGTTTTATCGATTCGGCAAAGAAGGCGGTCCAGGCGGCCATTTTCAGAGATTTCCAGCCACTGCTTTTAGGTCGAGCCAGACTCGCTGAAAAACTGAAAAGGAGCCTGGAAGGCGCCGATAGCCTCTGGCACGAAGCTCAAATCCGGACCGAAAACGTGCATACGGCCGATCAGTCGTTGACGGAAGCCAGAGAGAGGGTCAGCCGGCGGGTCGGCCTGTTGAATAACTATGGACATTGTTGCTGAAGAATTTTTGGTCCCGCGATTGCGGGACGCGGAGCGAGAGCGGACGCGTCCTATGACCTAGCGATGACAATGACCGTAAAGCGGCGACTGTAATCGCCTGTTTTATGGAGAAAGATTTTTATGGGAAATAAAAAACCCGAAGTAGACCTGGAAGGAATCAGACAGCGGATTGAGGACAGTAAGAAGACGCTCAAAAAGACGGAGATCAAGGCGGAAGAATTGGATGCGACCCTGCACGCGGCGATGGAAGCCCATGAAACGGCAAAGCAAGGGCGTAAATCGCAAAAACCTGCCAACGGATGACCACGAAAAACACGAGAAGTTTTTATCCGCAGATTTCGCAGATTTTCACAGATATGAAGTTTGGGCATCGGTGGCAGGGCCGCTGGCAAACAACCACTACGGATAAATGGATTATTCGCCGTCGCTGCCGCAGCCCCGGGGAAGACAGACAGAATTAACCCTTCTTCGGTGGCAGCGCCACTGGCAATCGGCCACCGTGGATTGGTGGATTGATAGATTTGTGGATTTGTGGATTTGTGGGGAGAACTGCTTAGCCGCGAAAGAACGCATAGAGCACAAGAAAAGATAGTTGAAGTGTTGGTGGCGGCGCCACTGGCGATAAGGCTACGCAGGGCAGGCAGAATTTGCAGAGCGGATGAATGGATTGGTTGGATTGGTTGGGGTGACCACGAAATACTCGAAATACTCGAAAGGGTTTTACTTTAATGCCGCAATTTCTTTGAACCGCTCCGTGACAATACTCACGCGTTGTCTCGACATCCCTGGCAAATGGCCTGGTAAAGCGTCCTGAAAATCTGCATTTCGAATCATTTCAGCAAATGAACTGGCAATAAAGGCTCGCACGTCTCGCGCTGTTCCGGACACGTTTTCAACAATCGTGGCCCGTCCGTCGATTAGCGTAACGATATCCTCCAGGTCGTGGCTCCCATAGTAGTCCCGTTTTCCCCGGTCCTTGAAAGCTTCGAGCTTTGTCGCAATAAAGAGTGCGGGGGCAATGATGTTCGCAGTACATTTTAGTCCAAATTTAACCCTGTTTGAGAATTCAAGCGCCTCCCGGAACCATCTTGAATTCATCCCCAATGCAGCCGAATCTGCAGGCATAATATCCACGCGGCAATCCTCAACAATCCAACGGCAAATCGGAGAGCCATCAGACGTGTCATGCCGAAAACCCGCTTTACGCAGGCGTTCTTCCAATATGGAAAACTCGGCGTAAGTCACCACTTCCACGATTATGTCCACATCTTTGGTCGGCCGCAGTTCTGACAACTGAGGATTATCCACGAGCAAGCCCATAACTGCGCCTCCGACGAAGGTAAATCGCACGCCCAGCGGTTCGAACCGCCTTGCGACAATTTCCATTGATTCAATTGGCGATAACATGGCCCAAACGTTTTTTCAATTCTTCTTCCGCCAGCTTTCGTTCGCGGGCGCGTCCACCTCGTATTGCGTCAACCAGCGCAAGCAGTTCGTAGAGTTTGCGATCGGACCTGGCTGCTCTGGGTACTGAGCCATAAAGCGGTTCAAAGGCGTACCCCCTGGTTTCTCCTTCCGGGTCCGGCCAAACCGGGGGCAGATCGTTAGAACTTATATGATCAGACAAAGGTGGAGCGGCATATCCGGTTGGGATTCCCCTGGTCAACGGACCGGGCCTGGCTGGAAATGCGTAGCGCACTCCGTGGAGCAAATATTCCTCCAGAGGCTTGCGCAATGGCCTCCTGTGTGACGGTTCAAGCAATCCGGCATCTACGCACCGCCGCACCGCTGCGTGAATCTCAGAGGCGCTGATGCACAGTTCCCTGGACAATTGCGCATAGGTTCGTGGCCCCTCTTCAAGGAGAAGCTTGAGCAAAACGACAATGTCCACTGATCTGGCAATCATGCATATACGTTATTCGCGAATAGCGAATACGTCAACTGTTGATTCTTCCGGGCATGCCATGGCGAAACGAAGCGAAGACGGGTACGTATGGGACGTATGGACGGGCAGGCGAGGAGAAGGAGCTTTCCCGATCTTTGGGTGCCGCGTTTGGAGTCGCCGCAGATAAGATTCGCGCTATTCCGCCTTCGCTCAGAAGTTACGGGCGGACAGGCGCGCGGGTTTGCAGTCAGGGCAGGATTTTTGGCGTTGTTACCAGGGGTGGTCGCGCGTTCAGAGTCGCGCTTGACCCCTGGCTAATATCCTGTGCCCATTCAGGGCACTCAGTTTGTGGCCTTGCCAACAATCCACAATCCATGGCGGCCGTGCGATCGCCCTCGGCTGGAATGGCGTAGCGCTTTCAGCGCGCATTATTCGAATTCAGAGATGGCAAAATGTGTGCTGAGCCATAAAGGGGTTCAAAGGCGAGTACGCCAATCGCAGGTTTCCAAACCTGCCGGGCAAACAACATCGTACGGTTTGCCGATTTGGAAATCGGCGATACGGCAGGTTTGGAAACCTGCGCTACGCCATTCGGCTTTTCGGCGTGCCAGCCACGCAAACCGCTTTCCAAACCCGCACTGTTCCTATATGATATTTTCCTGAACGAATGCCCCGCGTTTTTATAAAAACCTATGGTTGCCAGATGAATGAGCGCGATAGCGAAGCTGTCGCCGCGCAACTCGTTGCCAGGGGCTATACGCTCGCGCCGTCGGAGGAAACGGCGGATGTGGTCCTGCTCAATACGTGCAGTGTCCGCGATTTGGCCGAACAGAAGGCGCTCAACAAAATGAAGTCGATGAACGGCGTGGCGAATAAGAGCACGGCCGGCCGGGAGCGTGTGTTCGGTTTCATGGGGTGCATGGCGCAAAGCCGTGGACAAAAGCTCATCGATGAACTTCCGGACGTGGACCTGGTTTTGGGCACGCAAAAATTTCATCGGGCCGCAGAATATTTGGATGAAATCCTGGCTGGCGGCGGGCGGGAAAAAATCGTGGATGTCGCGGAGGAAAAAGACAGCGAGGCGACGATTCGCGAGCATTTGCTGAACGGCGCCGGCGGGGCAAAGAAATCTGTCAGCGCGTTTGTGAGCATCATGCAGGGCTGCAATCAATATTGCACGTTTTGCATCGTGCCTTACACCCGCGGCGAAGAACGCAGTCGCGCCATTGCGGACATCGTGGCCGAATGCCGCGAGTTGGTTTCGCGAGGCGTGAAGGAAATCACGTTGCTCGGCCAGATCGTGACAAGCTACGGCAAACGAGGTGGCATCCGTGACGGTAAGTCGGCGTTCGTTCAGCTCCTCGACGCTGTCCATGAAATCGACGGCCTTGAGCGTCTTCGTTTTACATCGCCGCATCCTAAAGGTTACGGGGATGATCTGATTGATGCGTACGCACGTTTGCCGAAGTTGTGCGAGAGTGCGCATATCCCGGTGCAAAGCGGGAGTGATCGTCTCCTGAAGCTCATGCATCGGGGTTATACGCGGGAAAAATTTCTGGGCATCATCAAAAAATTGCGGGCGGCCCGGCCGGAGATTGGGATTTCGACGGACATCATCGTTGGTTTTCCCGGCGAGACGGAAGAGGATTTTGAGCAGACGATGTCGCTCGCGCGTGAAGTGGAGTTTGATCAGGCGTATATTTTCAAATATTCGCCGCGGCGCGACACACCGGCCGCGGAGATGCCCAACCAAATACCGCAGAGCGTTCGTGAAGAGCGCAATTATGTCCTGCTGCAAAGCATCAACGAAATCGCGGCGCGCAAGTATGAAACGTTTGTGGGACGGCAGACGCAAATTCTGGTGGAAGGGCCGAGCAGAAAAAATTCGGCGCGCATGACGGGCCGGACGCGCTGCAACAAAATTGTGGTTTTCGACGGCAGCGAACGTCATCGGGGACAGGTGATGGATGTGCGGATTATGCGGGCGGGGTCGTTTACGTTGTATGGTGATCCGGCGATTGTTGGGTAGACGTTGAAACGTTAAAAGGTTGAAACGTTGAAACGTACAGAAGATTTTTGCGCGAAGGGGGCGACGAGATTTGGATAAATGGGGGGAACGGATTGGGTAACCACGAAATACACGAATTACACGAAAAGTTTTTTATCCGCAGATTTTCGCAGATTAATCTAATTTTCGAATGCCAATTCGAGGATGACGATGAGGACGATATTCGCTCAGACGGAATGACCGGATATTGGGTTTTTGGATAAATGGGGGGAACTGCTTAGCCGCGAAAGAACGCATAGAGCACAATAAAAGATAGTTGAAGTGTTGAAACCGGGCAGAAGAGTTTTGGGCGAAGGAGGCGGAGATTTGGATTAATGCGGGAACGGATTCGGCAACCACGAAATACACGAATTACACGAAAAGTTTTTTATCCGCAGATTTTCGCAGATTAATCTAATTTTCGAATGCCAATTCGAGGATGACGATGAGGACGATATTCGCTCAGACGGAATGACCGGATATTGGGTTTTTGGATAAATGGGGGGCATTGCCTAGCCGCGAAAGAACGCATAGAGCACAATAAAAGATAGTTGAAATGTTGAAGCCGGGCAGAAGAGTTTTGCGCGAACGGGGCGAGGAGATTTGGATTAATGCGGGAACGGATTCGGCAACCACGAAATACACGAATTACACGAAAAGTTTTTCATCCGCAGATTTCGGTGGCAGCGCCACTGGCATGCAGCTCTGCCCTACCATAATTTAATTTGGTACGGCCGACCCGCCGGTCGGCTCGGGCGTGCGGTCGCTCAAATTGCCCGTGCTGTTTCCGGAACCCATCCACAGGTGAATGTCTTTGATATAGGCGTCCATTTGGGGCGTCGGTTGATGTCTCTGGACGTAGACGCCGTCCTTAAAATAAAAATCGCCGGCGCCGTTGTCCCGCTGTGTCCAAACGAGCTTTTGGTTGATCCACACTTTGATGGTGTGCGTGGACAGGTTATGGTCGACGTTGAGCTGAAACCAATGGTTCCCCAGATGCGAGGCGAGCTCGCGCCTGGAGTAGTCGTGGACCGAGCCGCCGTCGCTGCTGAACCAAAATAGCATGAACGTGGTCGCGCCATGGGTGTGCGTTGCCGCGTTGCCGGTGTGGATTTGAAAGATGCAATAGCTGTTCTCGTTTGAAGGGGCCATCTCCATGGCCTGATATTGAATCTCGCCGCTGCGGTAGTCGGGCATAAAACGTTGCTCGGTGCGCGGCTGGGTCCGATTGCCAACGGCGAACGCGCCGTCATGGTTAAAGACTTCGCAATGATAAATCCCATTGGTATACCAATAGCGCTGGTCCTGCGCGGCGTTCGTGGGCGATTGGATTTTAAATGTGACCGCGTAAGGGGTCCATGGGCCTTCGCCCATCTGCGCCAGTGCGCGCGAGCCTGTTGCCATTGCGATTGCCATTGCCATAAACATAACAAGTGGCATCGGTGGTAGCGGTGGCAGCGCCACCTGCCTGTCTTGCCTATAAAAGCGACTACAGTATTTCTTCAAACGTTTTAGCATGAAAAAAGCCGACATTTTGTTTAATTTTACTATAAGATACTCGGTCGGGGCGCCGGGGTCTGTAGAACGTTTATACGACACCGGGTGGGTGGCAGCGCCACCGGCCAATGGGGCCACCGGTTGAGGGGGGGATGGGCGATGGACCCGCCTTCGCTCGGAAGCTACGGCGCGGCAAGCGGGCGTGAGAGCGTGAGAACGTGAGAACGTGAGATGCCGGGTGGCAACGCCGCTGACCAAGGGGAATGGGACGGATGGGACCGACGGGACGGATGAGGCGATCGGATAAATGGATTGGTGGATTTTTGGATAAAGGGCAGAGGACCCGCCTTTGGTGGCAGCGCCACTTCTGACGACTCTTTCGCCCCATCCGGGGCTGGAAAGACACTGTCCGTTCCGTTTCCCACGGTTATCACCGTGGGCCCGCCTCCGTCTGACTTCGGCGCGGCATGCTACTGCCGCTCACTGCTCCGCAGTTTAAAGAAAAAAGGGCGAAAAGGTGCGGTCTAAGATCCGACCATGCTCGTTGCGCGCTTGACGTCGTCGGACGTTGGACAGCGTTTTTTCCGCCCGGTATACGGGCGGTGGCGCCGGTGGCAGCGCCACTTGCGATGGTACTCCGGACGAAACAGGCGGCGAGACGCCGCCTGAACCCGCAGGCGGGACGCCTGCGCTACGGGCTATTTGCAAATTGACCGGGTGGTTTTCCGTGGTTAATCTCTCTGTTCCTGAATTTTTAATTTATGGCAAAAATCTATACCGATAGCGACGCCGATTTGGGCGTGTTACAGAAAAAAACTCTCGCGGTGCTGGGCTTTGGCTCGCAAGGCCATGCGCACGCGCTCAATCTCAAGGACAGCGGCCTGAATGTCATCATTGGGCTTTACGACGGCAGCCAGTCCATTCCCGTCGCGAAGGAAAAAGGGTTTGAAGTCGTCAACACCGCCGAAGCCGTCCGCCGCGCCGACGTGATTTTTGTTTCGATTCCGGACACGAAACAATCCGCAGCGTATGAAAAGGACATCGCGCCGAACCTGACGCCCGGCAAAACGCTTTTGTTTGCGCACGGTTTTTCGATCCATTTCAAGACCATCGTTCCGCCGAAAAATGTGAACGTCATCATGGTCGCGCCCAAAGGCCCCGGCCACATCGTGCGCCGGCAATATGTCGAAGGCAAAGGCGTGCCGAGTTTGATCGCCGTTTATCAGGGCGGCAAAGCGGCCAAAGCGATCGCTTTGGCATGGGCCAAAGGCATCGGCGGAACGCGCGCGGGAGTCATCGAAACCAATTTCAAGGAAGAGACTGAAACGGATTTGTTCGGCGAACAAACGGTGCTGTGCGGCGGCGCTTGTGCGCTGGTCCAGGCCGGGTATGAAACCCTGGTCGAGGCCGGGTACTCGCCTGAAATGGCTTATTTCGAATGTTTGCACGAATTGAAGCTCATCGTGGATTTGATGAATGAAGCGGGCATCAGCGGCATGCGCTTTTCCATTTCTGAAACCGCCAAGTGGGGTGACGTGACGGTGGGACCCAAGATCATCGATGCCAGCGTCAAAAAGCGCATGAAGGCCGCGCTGAAGGACATTCAGACGGGCAAGTTTGCCAAAAACTGGGTCGCCGAGTACAAGGGCGGCTACAAGAACTATAAGGCGCTGCTTAAGAAGGGCGAAAATCATCCCATCGAAAAAGTCGGCGCCAAATTGCGCGCGATGATGCCATGGATGCAAAAACGGCAGATCAAGGGCGCGCAGGCGGCGTATTGAGCTACGTTGAAACGTTGAAATGTTAAAACGTTGAAACGGGCGCTACGGCGGCGGGCCGCGGCCACTACTGAATGCGCAATGTTTCTTATGACGCCGTGCCTGGGTTTTGCCTGTCCCGCAATTGCGGGAGGCGGCCGTGCGGGACGGAACAATCTCCCACCACGCTCGTTGCGCCGGTGGCAGCGCCACTTGCGAAGAGCGGCGTCCCTACCGGGAATAGCGTTATCGCCGTCATTTTATTCCTGCTGGTTGCCATGCATTTGATGGCGGCGCCGGAGTTTGCCCAGTCTCCCGCTGATGGCGCGACGCCTTGCGCTTTTGATGGCGTTCGGCATCCGAGGGTTCTGGTCACAGAGCAACGGCTGGAATTTCTGCGGGCGGACATTCAGACGAATGCCATTCGCCGCGCCATTTTCGATAAGGACGTCAAGGCCAACGCGGACCGCTGGCTGCATCGGACAATTGTCATTCCTGAACAAGGCGGCTGGGCCCATGATTTTTGCGGGCCGGATGGGGTGTTGCTGGAACTTCCGGCGGACCAACAATTCGATCCGAACATCCCCAGCCGTTCTCCCACCACCGGCCTACGTTACACGAGCCCGAAAATTCTGGCGGCACGGCGCTATTTCGAACACTTGTGGCTATGCTTTGCTGTTCGGGACCTGGCGCTGACTTACGCTGTTACTCAACAGCCCGAGTACGCGGCCAAAGCCGCCGATATTCTTCTCAGTTACGCCGATGCCTATCCGCATTTGGCCGCTGAAAAGAACGGTTTCGGATTTGGACAAAATTCATTGAATGAAGCCGTTGCGCTTGTCCCCATGGCCCAGGGATATGATTTGATTTACAACTCCGGCGCGCTTACGGACGAGCAGAAGCACCATATCGAGGGCGACTTTCTTTGGCCGGAAGCGCAACGTCTCACACAGGCAGGCCTCGGCGGCAATTGGGGCTCGTGGCATCTCTCTGCGGTTGGCGTCATCGGCTACGCCACGGGACATCAGCGTTTTGCCGATTACGGCGTTAAGAGCTTCAAATGGCAAATCGCCAATAACCTGGGCGATGACGGCCTGTGGCCTGAATCCATTCAGACCTACCATTTTTATCCGTTGGATGCGTTTCTGTCGTTCGCTGAAGCGGCCGGGAATTGCGGAACGGACTTGTTTGACTGGCGCGCCGGGCAGGGCAAAGGAATCGAGGCGATGTTTGAATCGCCGTTGCGGTATATGTATCCGACCCTGCAACTGCCAGCGATCAATGACGGCTGGTATGACGCCTTTTTGCCCCAGGACCAATATGTTGTTGCGTATTGGCATTATCATAAGCCCGAATTTGCCTGGGCAATCCAGCGGAGTGAAGAGGTCGGTCGCAGTGGCGTGACCGGCGATTTTTATGATCAGCGCTATCGGATGTTTTTATTCGGCGAAGAAATGCCCGATTCTGTTCCTACGCCGGTTTTTACATCCACCAATTTTCCGGGCCTGGGCATTGCCATCTTGCGCCAGGGCTCCGATGTGCCGCGCGATCGCGAAATGTTTTTGACGTTCCATTACGGGAAGTTTTCCGGCCACGGCCATTATGATAAAATGGGCGTCACGCTTTTTGCCAATGGCCAGCCGCTCGCCCCTGGCCTGGGCACGCCGGGTTATGGCAGTCCGAATATCAAATTTTTCGGGGGCGTCACGGCGCATAACACGATTGCGACGGATGAAAAAAATCAGCCGCGTACCACCGACAGCGATCTTCTGGCCTTTCGTGACGAACCGGAATTCAAGCTGGCCGCCGCAGAGACCACACAAGTCGCGCCGGGAACAAAGTGGATCCGGGCTGTGCTGCTGGCCGAAGGTTATGCCGTTGTTTGGGATGATTTGCGGGGAGATACGAACCACACGTTCGACTGGTTTTTCCATGCGTTTGGAGACAAGCTGGCGTTGTCCGGGACCACTGGAAGCCGCCCGGTAATGACGGGTCGGCGGGGCGAATTTCTGTATCCCTTCGTTACCGACGTGCGCACCCAGCAAATAACCGGAAATAACGCGACGGCAGAATGGAGCCTGCCCGACAAAACGCGATTAAAGGTTTGGCTCATGGGCGAACCGCATGATTTGCTGTTTACCGGGAGTTGTCCGACAACTGATGGGAAAACAATCCCGATGATTGTCTTAAGAAAACGTGGCGCGGACTGCCAGTTCGTGAGCGTTCTTGAGCCATGGAAGAGTGAGCGGAGCAATATGGAAATCTCCACTTACAAAGCCGGTGCAAACCATTTGCGGGTCATCGTAAAGCAGCCCGCGCGGACGGATGTGATTACGTTTGGGCCGGCGGATATTGAATTTGATTTTGATGCGGGTGGGGCGGGGGAGAAGAAGGTGGGGGTCAAACTCTAGAATTTACGATTTACGAGTGGCAGCGCCACCTGCCGTTACGATACGCGTTTGTTGAGCGGATGGATGGATGAGGTGTATGGACGAGGATTTGAAAATTAAAAATAGTGGGAAGGGGAGATTCGCGAAGTGTTTGCAGTGGCATCCACCTTCGCCGAGGCTACGGAGGACCCGCCGCCGCTGAAGCTATGGCGGGCAGGCAGGGCGCCACTGGCGATCGGCCACTACACAAATAAATTACACGAAAAGTTTTTTATCCTATTCAGAATTAGGCGCGCCGGGCTTTCAACCATGCGAGGACTTCTTCGGCGTTTTTATCGGGCGGAAAGACGGGGTAGAAAACTTTGGTAATCACGCCGCGTTCGATTATCCAGGCCATTCGTTTAACGAGTCGGAGGCCGCGATAATTAAAGGTGGGGAGTTGGAGGGCATCGACGAGTTTGAAGTCGGCGTCGCTCAAGATCTCAAACGGGAGGTGTACGCGCTGGACAAGTTCCTTTTGATATTCGGTGTCCTGAGTGCTGGCGCCAAAGACCTGGAAGCCAAGGGCCTGGAATTCCCGGTGGAGATCGCGGAAGCCGCAGGAGTGCGGCGTGCAACCGCGTGCGCCGGGGATGACGTTCCAATCTTCAGGGATGGCCTCGTGAGGTTGGGCGTTGCGTGGATAGAAGAAAATGACGGTGGGGACGGCCAAGTCGGCGAGGTTGACGAGCCTGTCAGCGGTGCTGGGGAGCGAAATGGGAGGCAAGGCGCGGCCTGGAAGATGGTTGCACGCGCCATCGTCTTCCGGTTTGGGAAGCGTGGGCGGCAGTTCGGAAAGGCTCGATGATGACATATTGAATTGTAATCTAGTGTGGTGACCACGAAATACGAAAAGTTTTTAGCGGTTTGCGCCACGACCATCAGCCGTTGCGATTTACACGGTGGTTGGGCAAAAGGAGTGGGGATAGATATAGGACGCTGTTTCGCGAATGTTCCGCCCGCTTTACGGGCGGTGACGGCGCAGCGCGCCGTCCCTACCACCTTCGGAATCAATTTTATTTTAGTGGCATTTTCTGTTTAAGTTGCGGGCATGGACGATGCTTTGCCGCCGCTTACGGCTGGAACG
Organism: uncultured Verrucomicrobiae bacterium; assembly: GCA_963845665.1. GTDB lineage: Bacteria > Verrucomicrobiota > Verrucomicrobiia > Limisphaerales > UBA11358 > UBA11358. The sequence continues at coordinate 1,319,008 of CAWJTA010000002.1, read as the reverse complement.
CTTTACCTGGTTGCTACGCCGATTGGCAACTTGGAGGACATAACCTTGCGGGCGTTACGCGTGCTCCGCGAGTGTGATGCTGTGGCGGCGGAGGATACGCGGCATTCGGGACAATTGCTGAAACATTTCGGCATCTCAAAACCGCTGCTGAGTTATTTCCAGTTTAACGAGGCCAAACGGAGCGAGGAAATCATCGAGCGGTTGCGGCGCGGTGATAAGATCGCGCTGGTGACGGATGCAGGCAGCCCGGGCATCAGCGATCCGGGCGAGCGTGTGGTACGCGCGGCGATTGCAGCCGGGCTGCGGGTCGAGCCTGTGCCCGGCGCGTGCGCGCTGATCGCCGGGATCACGGCGAGTGGATTGCCGACTGAAGAATTTCATTTCGCCGGTTTTTTGCCACACAAATCCGGCCAACGGAGAAATAAATTGGAATCGCTCAAAACGGTTCCTGGTGTTTTGATTTTTTATGAATCGCCGTTTCGCATTGCGAAATTATTGGGCGAATTGAATGAGGTTTTTCCGGAACGGGACGTCGTTCTGGGGCGCGAATTGACGAAAAAGTTTGAGGAGTTTTTACGGGGCAAACCGGCGGAGCTTTTGGAGATTGCGGTGAAGCGGCATTTGAAGGGGGAATTTGTGGTGATGGTGGGGCCTGCGGCCTGAGAATTTACGATTTACAAGTGGCAGCGCCACCGGCCATTACGATTTACGCGGGCGTTTTCAGCACGGAGACGGAGAGTACCAGAGAGGCGGCAGTGTAATCGGTTTTTTAGCCAGGGATTGGCACAGATGAGACACAGATATTTTAGATTGCAGACTGCGGACTCGACAAGTTTTGGCCTGCCCCTACAGGGCGTATCCATTTGGCGGTCCGGATCCGAGGGCGTTGCCCTCGGCTAATATGGATGAGGCTTTCAGCCTCGCGAATTTCCGTGCCTGTATCGAGCGTTTCCAACTCCGCCGATCGCTCGACGTGGTAACATCAGCCGATTTGGAAATCGGCGATACAGCAGGTTTGGAAACCTGCGCTACGCCGTTCGGTCCCACGGAAGCAGTCCAAATCCGGGAGAAAATTTGCCTTTTCGCGTGGTTTGCGGCGGGAAACGAAAAACTTCTTTGAATGCCGCAGCTCAGATTCGCGGTGCTTGCGCACGGCCACCACGCGTGGCTTCGCAAACAGCGGCTTGTTTTCGGATTTCATTACCCCGGGCGGCGCGCTCCCAGACGATTTGCACCGTGGCCACCAGCGCTTGCCCGGGGCTATAATAATTTCACCCCTCTGGGGTTTCGGTTTGCGGCTTCGCCGACAGTAACCACGAGCAAACAGATCTCATGAAGTTTTCAGTTTTCAGTTTTCAATTTTCAGTTCATTTTGTCCGGCACCAATGAATATTGATCCGGCGCATAAACGAATTGTTCCTGTGGTGATTGGAGTTGAACATCCTGATGATGCGGTGCCGCTGGCGCGGGCGTTGTTGGAGGGCGGGTTGAATGTTATTGAAATTACATTCCGGGCGGCTAATGCGGTGGAGGTGGTTCGTGCCATCTCTCAGAATGTGCCGGAAATAATTCTGGGCGCGGGCACGCTTTTGACGGTTGAGCAATTGCGCCAGGCCAGGGAGGCGGGAGCGCAATTTGGGGTTGCGCCGGGATTGAACCTGGAGGTGGTTTCGGCAGCGAGAGAAATGCAGATGCCGTTCGTTCCTGGTGTGATGACACCTTCGGAGGTTGAGAATGCGTTTGCCGCGGGTTGCAAGCTTCTGAAATTTTTCCCGGCCAATATTGCCGGCGGTGTTCCCATGCTCAAAGCGCTGGCCGCGCCGTATGCGCATACGGGCGTCAAATTTGTCGCGCTGGGCGGCATCAAGGCGGAGAATATGCGTGAATATCTGGCAGAGCCAATTGTCGCGGCGGTTGGCGGGTCGTGGCTGGTTGAGCCGGCGATCGTGGCTAAACGGGATTGGAAGACTGTTACGGCGAGGACGCGCCAAGCTATTGAAATCGTTGAAGCGTTGAAAAAGTAGAAGAATGGGACGTATAGGACGGATGAAGGCACGCTGACAGCGGCGACGAGCGCACACAGGGAACTGGCGGCGAGACGCCGCCTTAACCCGCAGGCGAGACGCCTGCGCTACCTTACTTCTTGCGCCGGGCGTTTTGGATGAGTTCGTCGGCGAGGACGCCTATGAGGACGACGCCGCCCATGACGGCGAAGTTGAGGGAACTGGGGATGTCGAGGAGGTTGACGAGATTTTGAAGGACTAACAGCAGGGTCGTGCCGATGAGTATTCCCAGAATGGAACCTTCGCCACCGCGCAGGCTGCATCCGCCCAGCACCGCGGCGGCAATGCCGTAGAGTTCGTAGAAATTTCCCTGGGTTGAGGGCGAAACGTCGTTGGTGTAAAAGGCGAATAGAATTCCGGAAATACCGGTGAGCAGGCCTGCCAGGACGTACGCGCTGCCGATCACAAGCTTCGTGTTTACACCGGAAAAGCGGGCCGCTTCCTCGTTTCGTCCGACGGCGAGCAAATACCGTCCATAGACCGAACGATGGAGGACGAGCCACATGATGATGGAAATAACGATGAGATAAATAAAGGGCGTCGGCAGGCCCCAAAGGGTTCCGTTGGACCATCGTTGCAGGGTCTGAAATCCGCTGGCGTCGCCGAAGCCTTTGGTCATGTCGTTGGACATGAAGCGCGCAATGCCGCGATAGATGAGCAGTCCGCAGAGAGTGACGATGAAGGGCTGCATTTTGAATCGTGTGATGAGAACTCCATGCGCCAGGCCCAGGGCCATCGGGACCGCCAGCGCGAACAGCACAGCCAGCGGCCACGGCAAATGCCATTGTGTTAACGCGATGACCGACAACATGCCGTTGAGCGCGATCATGGACCCGACGGACAAATCGATGCCGGAAGTGATGATGACGATGCCGGCGCCGATGCTGAAAATTCCGAACAAACCGATGAGATTTGCCGTGTTCAGGAGATTGACGGGCGAAAAGAAGAGTGGATTTTTGATGCCGGTGACGGTGCACAAAATGACCAACAGGACAAAAATGCCGATTTCTTTTTTCATTCTTTAAAGGCGGGTTTAGCGGCAGGGACTTTTTTACCAACAGCCAGTTGCATGACATTTTCTTCGGTGCAATCGGCGCGGTCGAGGGCGCCGGTAATTTCGCCTTCGTGCATCACCGCGATACGGTCGCTGATATTCAGGATTTCCTCCATGTCGCTGCTGATCACCAGGATGACGGCCCCGCGAACGGCGAGGTCGCGAATGAGCCGGTAAATTTCCGCCTTTGCGCCGACATCGATGCCGCGCGTGGGCTCGTCAAAAATCATGACGCGGGGATCCATCGTCAGCCATTTGCCCAGGACCACTTTCTGCTGATTGCCGCCGCTGAGATTGCGGACGCGCGCCTCGACGCCCGGGGTTTTGATGCGCAACGAATCCACCTGACGCCGCGCGGCGTCGGACTCGCGCTTGCGGGAAATCAGGCCAAAACGCGAAAAGTCTTTGAGCGAGGGGAGGCTGACGTTTTCGCGCACGGACATTTCGACGATGAGTCCTTCCACGCGCCGATCTTCCGGCACGAGAAAAATGCCGTGTTCAATGGCATCGCGCGGCGAGGCGATAGGAACTGTTTTGCCATCCAGTGTGATTTTTTTGGCCGGACAATGGTCCATGCCGGCAATGACCCTGGCGATTTCCGAGCGGCCGGCGCCGACCAGGCCGGCAAAGCCCAGGATTTCCCCGCGGGCGGAGTCGAAGGAAACCGTTTTGCGGGGATAGAGCGACGAAGAAACGCCGCGGACTTTGAAAAAACCCGGCGTCTTTGGCGCGTCGGAATGAACGTAATAGTTTTTGATTTCCCGTCCCACCATCAGGCTGACGACTTTGTCGTGCGTGGCTTCGTTTGGACCCAATTCGCCGGCGTTTTTGCCGTCGCGCAAAACGACGGCGCGATCGGCGCATTGCTCGATTTCACCGAGGCGGTGTGAAATGTAAATGACGCTCACGCCCTGCTTGCTCAAGTCGCAGACCAGGTCGATCAACCGCGTGGTTTCGGCGACGGTCAGGCTGGAGGTGGGTTCGTCCATGATGATGAGGCGCGCGTTGAGCGACAGCGCTTTGGCAATCTCGACCATCTGCTGCTGAGCGATGGAGAGCCGGTCCAGGCGGGTACGGGTAGAAATATCCAGGCCCAGGCGCCGGACGAAGGGTTCGGCATCCGCGTGGATCTTTTTTGAATTCACGAGACCGAGGGCGTTTCGCGGTTCGCGTCCCAGGAAAACATTGCTCGCGACGTCCAGGTTTCCAAGGACGTTCAATTCCTGATGGATGAAGGCGATGCCCAGCTTGATGGCGTCAGCCACGCCTGAAACTTTTGTCGGGCGGCCATCGAGGATGATTTCGCCGGCGTCCGGTTGATGGACGCCGCCGAGGATTTTCATGAGGGTCGATTTGCCCGCGCCGTTTTCGCCGCAGAGGGCGACGACTTCACCCCGGCCCACGCTCAGGCTGACGTTATCCAATGCCGTGACGCCGGAAAACCGTTTGGTGATTCCCCGCATTTCCAGCAGTGGCGCTTCGGGCATAAATTACTGCGTACCCAGCATTTTCGCCCGATCAGACTGGTAGGCGGCGACGTCGTCTTTTTTGATTTCGCGTGTGGGAATGAAAATCTTTGTATTGCCGCCAAAGGCGTTGGTATCGCCGCCCAGATATTTAGCCATGCCGGTGACAGCCTGTCTGCCGAACTCGAACGGATTCTGGACAACGGTGCCGTAAATCGCGCCTTTGGCGATGCCGGCGAGCGTATCGTCCTCATCATCGAAGCAAACGATTTTGACCTGGCCAATTTTATTGGCGCTACGCACGGCATTGAGAATGGCCGGGCCGTTATAGTTCCACAGGCCGACGAGGCAGCCGATGTCGGGATATTTTACCAGGGTATCCTCGGCATTTTTCTGGGCGCGCGCCGGGTCGGTGTCATCGGTCCGGATGTCAATGATTTGAACGTTTGAACCTTCCAATGCTTTTTTGATTCCGCCGGCGCGATCGACGGCGTTTTGGGCGTCGGTGTGTCCGACGAACAACATAATTTTGCCGCCGTTTGGCAGGCATTCCTTGATCATCTCGCCGGCCTGGACGCCTGCCGCGACGTTGTCGGTGCCGATGTAGGCCACGCGCTTGCTGTCGGGGGCGTCGCTGTCGGTGGTGATCAATAATGCCTGGCCGGCGATTTTGTTTAAGAGGGCCGTTTCATTCGCCGGGTCATCGACGCTGACGGCGATGCCATTGACGCCGCGGGCGATGAGGTCGTTGAGGATTTGGGTTTGCTCGGCGGCGCTGCCGGTGGTGGGCAGACGAAAATCCACGTCCACGTTTCCGAGTTCTTTGGCTGCGGCATCGCAGCCAGCCCGGGCATAGCTCCAGAAATTCGCCGTGTTGTTGCTGACGAAGGCGAGTTTCAGGTGGGCGGGCGCCGCGCCGCCGCCGCCGTTTGCGGCAGTCCCCGAATTTTTTCCGCAACCGGCAATGAGCGCCGCCAGGCCCAGCAGCAGCATGATGGATTGGATTTTTTTCATAACCATGTTTTTAGTTGGATTTGTTTGAGCAAGAATTTGTAAATGATTGCAGGCTTTTTCAATGATAAACTGGACTCATGAGCCGAATCCATCGCGGCAGCCGTAATACATTTCATTCAGGCGCAATTCCTGTTTGAAGGGGCGAATGGTCGTGCCGCCGTCTATGACCAGGAATTCTATTCCGGCCATCGTTGCGAAGTCCTCGAGCATTTCGGTGGTGACAGCGCGGCTGAAACCGGTGTGGTGCGCGCCGCCGGCATAGATCCAGGCGGTGACGGCGGTGTGGAAATCCGGTTTGGGGACCCATAATGCCCGGGCCACCGGCAATTTCGGGAGCGGATTTTCCGGTGTGACGACTTCCACCTCATTGACGAGCAGACGAAAACGATTTCCCATATCCATGATGGCGGCGTTGAGGCCCGGACCGGGGGGCGTATCAAAAACCAGACGCGCCGGGTCGGCCTTGCCGCCGATGCCCAACGGATGCACTTCCAGCGACGGCCGGCCTGCGGCGATGCTTGGGCAGATTTCGAGCATGTGGGCGCCGAGCACTTTGGCGAGGTGCGGCTCGAGATGATAGGTATAATCTTCCATGAAGGAGACGCCGCCTTTCAAGCCCGTAGCCATGACTTTCATGGCGCGCACCAGCGCGCACGTCTTCCAATCGCCCTCCGCGCCGAAACCGTAGCCCTCGGCCATCAACCGTTGGACGGCTAGTCCGGGCAATTGGGCCAGGCCATGCAGATCTTCAAACGTGGTCGTAAAACCGGCGAAGCGGCCCTCCTTCAAAAAGGCGCGCAATCCGATCTCAATTTTGGCCGCTTCCCATAATGAATTGGGTTTGGCGCGTTTGCCCAGCGCCGGGGCGATGGTATAGGCGCTTTCGTATTCCTTGAGCAAATCTTTGATTTGCGATTGCGTTGCGGCGTTGATGCGCTTGACGAGGTCGCCCACGCCGTATCCGTTGACGGAATAACCGAATTTTATTTCCGCGGCGACTTTATCGCCTTCCGTCACGGCCACTTCGCGCATGTTGTCGCCGAACCGGCAAAATTTTGCGCCCTGCCAATCGTTCCATGCGGCGGCGGCGCGGGACCATGCGCCGATCTGTTTTTGGACGGCTGATTCCCGCCAGAAGCCGGCGACGACCTTTCTATCCAGGCGCATCCGGCTCATGATGAAGCCGTGTTCGCGGTCGCCGTGAGCCGCCTGGTTGAGGTTCATGAAATCCATGTCGATGGTCGCCCATGGGATGTCGCGGTTGTGCTGCGTGTGGAGATGCAGGATGGGTTTGCGGAGGCGCTTGAGGCCGGCAATCCACATTTTTGACGGCGAGAAAGTGTGGCACCAGGTAATCAGGCCGATGCAACGGGCGGAATGGTTGGCCTTCTCGAACAGAGCGGACACTTCGTCCGGCGATTTAATGACGGGCGTGAAAATGATTTTGACGGGAATTTCGGGAGAATCATTGAGCGCGCCGGCAATTTCGCGCGAGTGCTCAGCTACGCGCTCGAGCGTTTTGGTCCCGTAAAGGAGCTGGCTGCCGGTCACGAACCAGACTTCGAGTTGTTTTAAGTTCACAGGATGTTTTTCGAATACTACTGACAAGGCGACGGTTCGTAAATGATGGATATGGAGGAGGGTTGAAGTGCTGAAACGTTAAAATGTTGAAACGTGGTACGTTGTGAATCGGCGAACGGCGCGGTGTGGACAGCGGTGGCAGCGCCACTTGCCGTGGGCCGTCCCTGCCATGAACTCCGCCAGATTGAACTTGCAAAGTTCCCCGTCCGATTGTTACAGTAGCGTTTCATGCGACCGCCGACCGTGGCGGTTTTTTTATCTTAAATCTTTATTATCGAGTGAAAATTTTCAGCGGCACAGCCAATCAACCTTTGGCCAAAGCCATTTGCAAATCCATCGACATGGATTTGGGCAAATGCACGATCAAGCCGTTTCCCGACGGCGAGACATTCGTCAAAATCGAGGAAAACGTGCGCGGCGAGGAGGTGTTCGTGCTCCAGCCGACGTCGCCGCCGACCAACCACAATTTGATGGAGCTGTTCATCATGATTGACGCCTTGCGCCGCGCCAGCGCCAAGCGCATCACGGCGGTGCTGCCCTTTTACGGTTACGCGCGCCAGGACCGCAAAGACCAGCCACGCGTGCCCATCACGGCCAAGCTCGTCGCCAATCTTTTGGTGGCCGCCGGCGCGAATCGCATTCTGACGATGGACCTGCATGCCCAGCAAATCCAGGGCTTTTTTGATATCCCGGTGGATCATCTGTACGCGGCGCCGGTGATGTACGAATATTTGAAGAAAAAAAGCCTGAAGAACCTGGTGGTCGTCAGCCCGGATACGGGGGGCTTGAAGATGGCCCACGCGTATTCGCAGGTGCTCGAGGCCGGCCTGGCCATTGTGGCCAAACGGCGTAAAAGCGCATCGGAAGTTGAAAGCATGGCGGTCATCGGCGAGATTAAGGGGAAAAATATTTTGCTGGTGGATGACCTGACCGAGACGGCGGGGACGCTGACCGAGGCGGCGAGTTTGCTGAAGAAAAAGGGGGCGAAACAGATATTGGCCTGTGTTTCCCATGCAATTTTGGGGGAAACGGGTATTGAAAGATTACGAAAATCGAGTATTGACGAATTGATTACAACTGATACAGTCCAACGCCCCGATATTGACGGTGTGAAGATAACGACGCTGTCGGTGGCGGGTTTGTTGGGCGAAGCCATCAAACGAATTAACAGTAATTCGTCGGTCAATTCGCTTTTTGAGTTTAAAGGCGGGCGCACGAGTTAGCGTCCGCGTAACAATTTAATAAAATGAAATCAGTTCCGTTGAAAGCATTTCCGCGGTCGGTGCAAAAGCGCCGTGGCCCGCTCAAACAATTGCGCTCCAATGGCCGCGTGCCGGCGGTCATCTATGGACGCCAGACCGAAGCCGCAGAGCCTGGAAATCAGCGCCCGCGAAATCGGCGACCTGATGCACAGCCACGCGTCGGAAAATCTCCTGGTGGATCTGTCCATCGAGAACGACGCGCGCGCCAAGCGCCTGGCCCTGCTGCAGGAAATCCAGCGCCACCCGATCAACGGCAAGGTTGTCCACGTGGATTTTCACGAAGTGGCGGAGGATGAAAAAGTGACCGTGCAGGTGCCGATCGAAACGGTGGGAGAAGCGGCGGGGGTCAAGAACAACGGCGGCGTGCTGGAACACGTTTTGTTCAAATTGAAAGTGCGCTGTCTGCCGAAGGATTTGCCCGAACAGATTACCGTGGACGTCTCGAGCCTCGAAATCGGCAAGACTATCCATATCGGGAAGTTACGGCGCCCCAGGGCGTCGAAATTTTGGGTGATAAAAACATTCCGGTGGTTTCCGTGGCCGCGCCTCGAGCCGAGGAAGAAGCCACGCCGGCAACCCCCGAGGGCAAAGCCGCGAGCGACGTCGAAATGACGAAGGAAAAGAAGGAAGAAGGCGCCGAGGGCGGCGAGAAAGCCCCCGCGAAGGCCGATGCCAAAGCCGAAAAAGGCGCGGAGAAAAAAGCCGAAGCCAAACCGGAAGCCAAAGCCGAGAAAAAGAAATAGTCCGGCAGCGTCGCCCGCCCGGGCGTTCCGCTCAGATGGAAAACGCGTTTCTCATCGTGGGCCTGGGAAATCCGGGTGCGGAATACGCAAACACGCGCCACAACGCGGGTTTTTTGGTCGTCGAAAAACTGGCGGCCCGATGGAAGTGCGAATGGGCGAACGAAAAGAAATTTCGAGCCGGCATGGCTCGGGCGATGGTCAACGGCAAGCGGGTCTATTTGTGCCAGCCGCGCACATTTATGAATGCCAGCGGGGAAGCAGTGGGGGCGGCGATGGATTTTTATCAGTTGCCCCTGGCGCAATTGATGGTGGTTTCCGACGACGCGGATTTGCCGTTTGGGATGGTTCGGATGCGGCCGGGCGGCAGCAGCGGCGGGCACCACGGCCTGGAGTCCATCGAGAGCCATTTGGCCTCGCGCGATTTTGCGCGCCTGAAAATTGGCATTGGCCGAAAAGACGGTTTGCGCGAAATTACAAACCATGTCCTGGGGCGGTTTGAGTCGGCCGAAAAGGATTTATTGGGAAAAGTTTTGGACCGCGCGGCAGCGCAGGTGGAAACCTGGCTGGACGCGGGAGTTGAAAAAGCAATACAATTGAATGGGAACGTTGAAACGTTAAAAAGTTGAAAGGTTGAACCGGTTGGCAAACGACTGATTTTCCGCCTCGATTTAAAAGAAGAAAATGAAACGATACGAAGGATTGTTCATATTGAACACAGCAGGACGCGAAGACGGCGTCAAGGACACCCTTGACAAGATTTCCGCGGAAATTTCGGCCGCCGGCGGCAAAGTGGAGACGGTCCAGAAGATGGACCGCAAACATTTTGCGCGCGTCAGCGACAAAAAACACACCGCCGGATACTACGCGAACATCATTTTTAACGGCACTCCGGCGATTATCACGCAGTTGAACACCAAGTTCGCGCTGAACGAGGACGTTTATCGCGTGATGTTCACGACGTCGCCCGAGCCGAAGCCGGCCAAATAAGAACCGTCAACCCTGAACCTCCATGGCCAGCTTTAACAAAGTGATCCTCGCCGGGAACCTTACCCGCGACCCGGAATTGCGCTACACGCCCAAGGGCACCGCCGTGGCGCGCATCACTCTGGCCGTGAACCGCACCTATAGCAGCAGCGAAGGCGGCGAAAAAAAAGAGGAAGTGAGTTTCGTGGATGTGGACGTCTGGGGCCGCCAGGCCGAGGTCATTTCCCAGTACATGAAGAAAGGCCGTCCGTTGCTCGTGGAAGGCCGCCTCAAACAGGACACCTGGGAAGACAAAAATACGAAGCAAAAACAAAGCAAATTAAAAGTCGTTCTCGAAAGCTTTTCATTTATTGATTCAGGCAATCGCGGCGGTGATGGCGCGCCCGCGCCATCTTCTCGTCCCGTCGCAGCCGCGGCGCCCGCGCCCGAAGCGCCGGACTCTGAACCGCCGCAGGACGACGACGTTCCGTTTTGATCCAATTTTTCAACCATCCCTGTTACTCTTATGAAGACTGAAGTTATTCTCACGCACAATATCGTCGGCCTGGGCGGTGAATCCGACCAGGTCAAAGTGGCTCCGGGCTACGCGCGCAATTTTCTTTTTCCCCAGCGCCTGGCCATTCCGCTGACCCAGGCCAACCGCCGTCACATCGAGGCGCTCAAACGCAAGCGTGCCGAGCGCGAAGCGCACGAATTTAACACCATGACCGAACTGGCCAAGGGCGTCCAAAAATTGATTTGCGTCATCAAAGTCAAGACCGGCGACGACGGCAAGATGTTCGGCTCCGTCACGTCCGGTATGATCGCCGACGAATTGAAGCATCAGTTCGATATTTCCCTCGATAAGAAGAGAATCCATCTTGAACACCCCATCAAGGCGCTGGGCGAATACGAAATCGACCTGCATTTGCATTCCGATGTCAAAAGCACACTCAAAGTTCAGGTCCAAAGCCTGACACCCCTCGCCGCATCGGCCGAACAGGCCCCCGCTCCAAAAGGAGAAGAACTCAGGAAGCCCAGGACTGAAAAACGCGGTCACGGCAAACAAGTCGAAGCCGAAAAAGCCGAAGCCGCTCCCGAGGGCAAAGAGAAAAAATCTCACGCGAAAGAGCATCACACCGCCAAAGGGGAAAAACCTGCCAGGGGCAAACAAGAGAAGCACGAGAAGAAGGGCAAAGAGTAGTGGAGTCGTTGACAGACCGAAGCCCCGCGCGAAATTCACGCCCGTTCCGCTCGCTGGATTGACGCTGACGTCGCCGCGCGCCGTCCCTGCCATTTTTCGGCTCGCCGAGCCGAAAATTTTTGCTAGATTTGCAGCCCGTTTCAAATGATGACGTCCGCGCAAATCCGTCAGTCGTTCCTCGATTTTTTTAAATCGAAAGGGCACACCATTGTTCCCTCCGGCTCGCTCATGCCCGATTCGCCGAACCTACTGTTCACCAATGCCGGCATGAACCAGTTCGTGCCGATCTTTTTAGGCCAGAAAAAAGCGGACGTTTCCAAATGGGCTGGCGCCGTCCCCGGCAGCGATACCCGCGCCGCGGACACCCAGAAGTGCATTCGCGCCGGCGGCAAGCACAACGACCTCGATGATGTCGGTCTGGACACCTATCACCACACCTTCTTCGAAATGCTCGGCAACTGGAGCTTTGGCGATTATTTCAAAAAAGAGGCGATAGATTGGGCATGGGAATTGATCGTTGAGAAATGGAATTTTCCGCCCCGCCGTCTTTACGCGACCGTCTATGCGCCGGACAAAACGCAGAATGATCCAAGCGAATTCGATCAGGAAGCCTGGGACTATTGGGCAGAGAAATTCAACAGCGTAGGCCTGGATCCCAAAATCCATATCGTCAACGGCGGCAAAAAAGACAATTTCTGGATGATGGGTGAAACCGGTCCGTGCGGTCCATGCTCGGAAATCCACGTGGATTTGACGCCCGACGGCAGCACCGAAGGCCGGCTCGTGAATAAAGGCGACGCCCGTTGCATCGAGATTTGGAACCTCGTGTTTATCCAGTTCAACGCAAATCCGGACGGCACATTCTCGCCCCTGCCCGCGCGGCACGTGGATACGGGCATGGGATTCGAGCGCGTCACCAGCATCATCCAGGGAACGAAAGGGCTGAAGGATTTTGCCCACGCAAAAATTTCAAATTACGAAACGGACATATTCCGCCCGATTTTTGACGCACTCGAAAAGTTGAGTGGAAGGAAATACGAAAGCACCCTCCCGGGCGCCCCAACGCAATCAGAAGATTTGCCGCTCAAATCCAGCGGTGAGTGCCAGGGGAGAATCATTGAAGTGCCGGAAACACCCGCGCATCCCGGACCAGCCAGCGATGAAAAAGGTGTTCCGGATGATCTGGAAGCCGTTTCCTCTCCCAAACAAATTGCCCTGGACATCGCGTTTCGCGTGATTGCCGACCATATCCGTACATTGAGTTTTGCGATTGCGGATGGCATCCAACCCAGCAACGAAGGACGTGGTTACGTCCTCCGCCGAATCTTGCGCCGCGCGGTACGGTATGGCCGCACGCTGGGCTTCCATGAACCCTTTTTCTATAAGCTCGCGGACGTGCTGGTTGAAACGATGGGCGGGGTTTTTCCCGAAATCCGCGCAAAGCGGAAGCACGTGCAGGATACGATTCGTTTTGAAGAAGAGGCGTTCAACAAGACCTTGGACAGAGGGATTGAACTATTTAATGAGGCAGTGGGCCAAACGTCGGAGAATATTTCGATCTCCGGCGAATTTGCGTTTCAACTGTACGACACCTACGGCTTTCCTCTCGATCTCACCGAACTCATGGCCCGCGAGCGCGGCTTGACTGTGGACAAGGCAGAGTTCGAAAAATTGATGGAAGAGCAAAAAGCTCGCGGTCGCGCAGCTCAGAAAAAGGAAGTCATTACCGTTTCGCAAATCGAAACTACCGCGCCAACACAATTTGTCGGCTTTGAGAAACTTGCGACCAATGCCAAAGTTCTGGAAGCGGTCTCGCTCAAAGACAAAACCGCAGTCGTTCTCAATGTGTCGCCATTCTATGCCGAAATGGGCGGCCAGGTCGGCGACACCGGCCAAATCGAACACGGCGCGCAATTCTGGCGCATCACAAATACCCAGAAATCCGGGAACACCTGGCTGCACATTCTTGAGAATAGCGGCGATCTTCCCACATCGGGTTCAACCGTGACCTTGACTGTTGATTCCGATCGTCGCTCCGCCATCCAACGCCACCATACCGTTACGCATTTAATGCATTGGGCCTTGCACAAAGTGGTCAGCCGGGAAGCCTCACAGAAAGGTTCCTATGTAGGCCCGGAAAAATTGACCTTCGATTTCAATAGCGCGCCGCTCACACCGCAGCAGGTTGCGGACATTGAAAAACTCGTGAACGAGCGGATTCTTGAGAATGCCGCCGTTTCATGGACGGAAGTTCCCTACGCCGAAGTCAAATCGCGCAAGGACGTGATGCAATTCTTCGGCGACAAATACGGCGACGTCGTCCGCGTCGTTCAGATTGGCGGTCAAGCGGCTGAATTGGACGGCTATTCGATGGAGCTTTGCGGCGGCACGCACACGCGCGCCACGGGTGAAATCGGATTGTTCCGCATTTCCGCCGAGAGCGCGATTGCAGCGGGCGTCCGGCGTATCGAGGCCGTCGCTGGACTTGAGGCATATCGTCAGGCGAGTGGGGAGCTGCACCTGATCAAATCGCTTGCAGGTAAAGTGAACTCGCCGGTCCATGAATTGGAAAAGAAAATCGAATCGCTGCTGGAACAGCAAAAGGTACTCGAGAAGTCCTTGCGTGCAGCCACGATGCGCGAAGCTTCAAATGTAGCAAGCAACTTACTGGAACATTCTTCCGCAGTGAATGGCATCCCCTCTCTGATCCATAACGTGGGCGGAGTGGATGGCGACTTTCTGCAGGCGGTGGCGGATTCGTTGAAAGGGAGATTCAAAGGCGTGATTGTTTTAGGTGGCGCGTCAGGCGGCGCGGTTTCGCTGGTGGCTGCGGTTTCGCCGGAATTCACGTCAAAGGTCCAGGCCGGAAAGATCATTCAACAAATTGCGCCGATTGTAGGCGGCAAAGGCGGCGGTAAACCGGACAACGCCCGTGGCGGCGGCAAGGACGCCACCAAATTGGACGAGGCGCTGGCAAAAGCAAAGAACTTGCTTGGCTAAATTCTGAGAAGCATATTGGCCTCATGCTTGCGGATGAACAAACCAGCCCTGAGCAGTTTGCCATTTACCGCCGAATGACGCCAGGACGTCGGTTGGAGTTGGCCGAGCAGCTTTATTGGACGGCTCGTCGTATGAAAACAGCTTGGCTTCGTTCGCAACATCCCGATTGGTCGGAGGAAAGAGTGTCACGCGAAGTAACGCAGATTTTCAGCAATGCCCGAACCTGAACTTGCCCTGCTATTCATCCGCCCCCTGAATCGGCTCGGCATTAAATATGTTGTCAGCGGAAGTGTGGCTTCGATCCTTTACGGCGAGCCGCGTCTGACAAATGACGTGGATTTCCTCGTTTTTCTCCGACCGGCAGACGTTGTCCGGCTGTATGAGGTCTTTCCGTCTCCGGAATTTTATGTTCCACCTCCCGAAGTGATCGCTGCGGAAATGGCCCGTCCGGGGAAAGGACAATTCAATGTGATCCATTCAAATACGGGATTCAAAGCGGATCTCTATATTGCCGGGCGGGACGACCTGGATGCATTGGCGTTTGGCGATTCCCAAAAGATGGATTACCAGGGCGAACCTGTTATGGTCGCTCCGCCCGAATACGTCATCCTGCGTAAGCTGGAATACTACCGAGAAGGCGGCTCAGAAAAACACCTGCGAGATATCCGCGCGATGCTGACTGTTTCCAAAGAGTTGATCAAACACGCCGAACTAATCGATTGGATCGAACGGCGGCAATTGAAAGCGGAATGGAACAAGGTCGGTTAAACGTCGCGTTTATCTCTTCGCGCGGAATTGTCGCAACGCCACGAACGGGTCCACGCGCGTAAGCAGGAAATTGGCCCAGCGATATTTCCATCGTTGCCACCACGTCTCCTTCTGGCGCCAGGTTTCAGCCTCGATACGGCGCGAGCGAGCCAGAATATTGTCAAACACTTCAGTAGCACCCGCGGCGATGGCCTTGTCCTGGAAGCGGATGACCAGTTCGTAGTTCAATCTCAGGCTGCGGATATCCAGGTTTGCCGACCCGATATACGTCACTTGCCCGGCACAAACCAATTTGGCGTGAAGTATTTGCGGTTCATACTCATAAATCTCCACGCCAGCCTTCAAAAGGCGTTTGTAAAAATTTCGCGCCGCCAGCATGGAAATGGGCACGTCGGTCTTCCCGGGAAGAACGAGGCGCACGCGGCCGCCACTGCGGGCTACGCGCATCATCGCGCGGCGCAATCGGTACGTCGGCAGAAAATAAGCGCTCACGATTCGCACGTCGCGCGCACGAATGAGGTCTCGCCGCAATAGTTTTGCAAACGATCCCTTCTTCAAACCGGCACGGCCTGACGATGAATCGCTATATTGCAAAACATTCTGCCGGCGAATAAAAAAGCGCCGCAACGGCCGGTGGCGCGGATCCGCAAACGAAAAAAGCTCGTCGAACGATCCGGCCAGCGCTGTCATAAGCTCCGGCTCGTCAATCCGAGCCCCGACGTCGCACCAGCCGGAGGCAACGCCATCGCCATCGTATTCATCCGAAATATTGAAACCGCCCACAAACGCCACCCGGTTATCGCAGACGAGCAATTTGCGATGATCGCGCACGGCAAAACGCCAAAAACTCAATCGATTAAAGCGGCGAACCAATGCCCCGGCGGCGATATGCCGGTCGAAGTAATTGAGCGGCAATGACCATGAACCAAAGTCATCCACGAGTATCGAGACACGGACACCGCGTTGGGCCGCGGCCAAAAGGGTATCCGCAAAAAGCCGGCCCAGGTTCCCATCTGAATAGGTATAGGTTTCCAGGCGCACGGAATCTCGGGCATTTTCAATGGCATTGAGCATGGCCGGGAAAGCCTTTTCTCCAACACAAAACCACTCCAGGGCGGCAGACATGCGCTCAATATAGCGCCGTGACAAAGAAATTTCGACACTGCGTGGCCACTATTTTTTGGCCGCCAGGGCGCCGTAGCGCTCAATCGGTCGTTCCGCGCGCCTGAAGCTCATCAGGGCGGCAGACGCGGCAAACGATGACCGAAACAGCCCAACTCGCGGCAAATATTCCGATGATGGCCAGCCCAATGACGGCGAAATTATTATTCAGACAGCCGACGATATTCCAAACAAACCCATGAGTCAGAAACCTGTCGCCGATCAGGCCTAAGATTTCGATCCCTGCGATCAGCAGCGCGACCAATACCGACACGAATGTGACAGTGATATTATAATGAAGCTTGCGGGCCGGCTTCAGGAGCGCCCAGCCGTAGGCGCCCAGCATCAGGATGCCATCGGTCGAATCCACCAGGGCCATTCCTGAGGTAAAAAGCGCGGGAAAAACCAAAATGGACCAAATGGAGAGGCCCCGCGTCGCCTCCGCCGCGGAGATGCCAAGCAACCCTACTTCTGTCGCCGTATCAAATCCCAATCCAAACAAGAATCCGACGAAATACATTTGCCAACTGTGAGCGATCAGGCGCAGCAATTTGCCGAAGAAACGCCCAAACAATCCGCGTTTTGCCAGAATGGAGTGAATTTCTTCTTCCACAAACTGGCCGCCGTTTTTGACCCGTTGAATGGCGCGATAAAGGGAAATCAAAATAAAAAGGTTCGCCACCGCGATTCCAGACAGAAAAAGGACGGAAATACATGTCCCGATCGTTCCGCCAAACGATTCAAAAACGCGCAGCGACTTGCTGGCAAGCATGGATGCAAGGGCAATGCCGGCCGTCAGGCCAAAAACGATGGTTGAATGTCCAAGGGAAAAAAAGAACCCGACGGACACAGGGCGTTTCCCGTCGTGCATCAGCTTCCGTGTCACATTGTCAATGGCCGCAATGTGATCGGCGTCCACCGCGTGACGCAGGCCGAATGTATAGGCCAAAAATGCAACTCCCAACAGCGGCGGATAATGGTTGAAAGCGATCAGCGCCCAGGCCCACGCTCCGATATTCATGGCGGCCAACACCGCGTACGTAAGCAGAACCGCATTCCTTACATTGGAAGAGGCCGCGGAAACGCAATTTGAAAATGCGGAAAAGGCCCTCGGCATAGCGCCGGAAGCTCCTGCATTTAGAATGCCAGCCCGGAAAACTTTTCGCGCAAAAAAATTCGGAGTTCCTGCCACAAATCCTGTGCAATGTGCAACAAATCGTCTTCATGCTCATGCCATTTGCATTTGCGGATCCGTTACTTTTTCGTCTCCAGTCCGATGAAACTCAAATCAGACATATGGCATAGTTCGCGCTGGACTGCCGTATTTAATTAACTGAACCGTCATATGAATAAAGCTCCAATTCCTGCGCATGTCAGTGGCATTCATAAAGGGGAGGAAATGGCCAGGAAGAAAAAGAAGCCGGACGCGGCAACGGCGACTCCTATCGGACTGCCCGCGATTCCACCGGGATCAATGCCAAACGGCGCGACCCGATCGTCGCCGGCATGCCGTATATACCACCCGCCTGATATGACGCCGTATGATGCTGAATTCTCCATTGGGTACGCTCCGGCGCTTTGCCACGCCCCGGACTAAATCCAGGGAGGGCGCATCCGGCGAAATCTGCGACTTCTGCTCTGCAGCGCTTTTTTCGCAACATCGGCACCTTTTCGAAACAGCGACCCGCAAACTCATTTGCGTGTGTGATCCCTGTGCCTTGAGATTTGAAGATGTTCAACAGGGCCGATTCAAGTTAATCCCCCGCGATAGCCGGACCTTGCCGGAGTTCCAAATCACTGATGTCGAATGGGATAATCTGGCTTTTCCAATCGGACTTGTTTTCATATTTCTCGATACCGTAAACGCGCGGCCCACAGCCATCTATCCCAGTCCCGCCGGCGCCATGGAATCGCTCCTGCCCCTGGAAAACTGGCACGCGATCGTTTCCGCCAACTCCCAATTGGCGGAATTACAACCGGATGTTCAGGCGCTGCTGATCAATCGGGTCCGGCAATCGCGCGATTACTTTATTGTGCCGATAGACGTCTGCTACCGGTTGACGGGCCTGGTGCGAAAGAATTGGCACGGGTTGTCCGGCGGCGACAAGGTATGGGGCGAAATAAAGAATTTTTTTGACCGGTTACGGCTGGAAAGCGTTCGGGCTGTGAATATTACAACACGGGAGCGCATGAGCTATGCCTGATCTCGATTTCAAAGTCACTACCGTTTGCGCGGCTTCGAAGGGAATGGCGCCCCTGCTGCAATTCAGGGTTGCTGTCACGAACGCGACGGACGAGGTCATACGCGCTGTAGTGCTGCAAACGCAAATTCAAATTCAATGTTCGCGCCGGCCTTACACTTCGCGGGAAAAACACAATCTGCTCGAACTTTTTGGGACGCCCGAACGGTGGGGCGAGACACTGCGGAATCGGCTCTGGATCTCCACAAATACTACGGTTGGAATTTTTGAGCGTGAAATTGAAGCGGTCCTTTCCGTTCCCTGCACTTACGATCTCACTTTAGCCGCCACGAAATATTTTTACGGCCTGGAAGGAGGGGAAATCCCGCTATTGTTTCTGTTCAGCGGAACCATTTTTTATTCGTCCAAAGACGGCCCGGTGCAGACTCAGCCGATTTCCTGGAACAAGGAGGCGGTGTTTCGCATGCCCGTTTTGGCATGGAAAGACCTGATGGAAGAACATTTTCCAAATAGCGCGTGGATCTGCATGCGACGCGATGTGTTTGATCGCCTCTATGCTTTCAAACGGGCGAACGGCGATGCTACCTGGGAAAATACAATCGAACGATTGCTCTCAAGAACGATAGAGGAAGGCCAGGACCCGCCTTCGCTTCCCTCCGCAGAGCTGCGGCGGGCAGGCGAGGATGAGCTCGATAAGAAGACAGAGGAGGCTTGTGCATGAAAAGCGCGCTGGAACAAATTGTGAATGCGGTCCTTTACGAAGGCTACATCTTGTATCCCTATCGGGCTTCATCGAAAAAAAACCAACGGGAACGCTTCACATTCGGCCGGGTTTATCCGCAGGCATTTTCCGAGAAGGAAAACGGCGCCGAAGCCTGCGCCATGCAAACCGAGTGTTTGTTTCGAGCGCCCGGTCATCAGGCCCGGCTCAAAATTACTTTTGGATTTTTGCAGCCGGTCATGCGGAACATCGGTGCGATGGAAAAAGTGCCCGGAAAAGACGCTGAAACGGAAAAAGTGCAATTTAGAGAAGTTCCTCTATTGGAAGTGGCGGGAAACATTTTCCAGGCATGGACGGAAGCCGTAGAGCGGACGGTCTCGATCGGAGTTCGCGATTTTTCGGAAGCCACGAACATTTCCTTTACTTTTCCCCCAACTGAAAATCGGGAAGAAATCAGAAATGAAGAAGGACAGGTTGCAGGCGTTGTTGTGCGTCGCCAGGAATTCCTCGAGGGCCGGATCGAGGCCAGGATCACGCAATTGCAAAAGGACTTGTTCAGGATTTGCGTGCGGGTGACCAACCTGTCGGATATCGAGGATTTAAGCGCTCGACAGAAGGTTTTGCCGCACACCTTCGCCTCATCGCATTTCACACTGGAACTGGAGAATGGCCAGTTTCTATCGTTATTGGAAACCCCGCCGGAATTCAAAACTTATGCCGAAGGGTGCAAACACATCGGCTGTTGGCCGGTTTTAGTGGGTGATAAATCAGCGGACGACCGGCGGACGATGCTCGCCTCGCCTATTTTCCTCTATGACTATCCTGAAATCGCGACCGAAAGCGTCGGGGAATTTTTTGACGGGACGGAAATCGACGAAATGCTCGCCCTGCGCGTGCTGACGATGTCGGATGAAGAAAAACGGGAGATACAGACAGAGGAAGTTTCGCGCCGCATTTTGGAACGAACCAACGCGTTAACCGCCGATGATTTTTTGAAATTGCACGGTACGATGCGCGACCCGACTGTCCTTTCCGAAGAATTTTTCAATCCGGGGAACCCCGTGCGAACTGTGACTGCCGCAGGAACCGAACTTAAGCACGGTGACCGCGTGATCATCCGCCCGAAACGCCGGGCGGATGCGTTTGATTTGATACTGTCGGGAAAAACTGCCGTCATTGAAGCGGTCGAACAGGATCTGGAGGGACAGATTCATGTGGCGGTCGTCCTGGAAAGCGATCCGGGTGGCGATCTGGGAATCGCGCGCCAACCGGGCCACCGTTTCTTTTACTGCGCGGATGAAGTTGAACCGCTGAAAACGGAGGCTGCCGCATGAAAATTCTCATAGCAGGAATCGGGAATATCTTTCTCGGCGATGACGCCTTCGGTTGTGAAGTGGTTCATCAATTGACCGTCCGCGGGGTTCCGGACGGCGTCACTGTCGCGGACTTCGGTGTTCGCAGCTATGACCTTGCCTTCGCGCTGACGGACAACTTTGATGCGGTCATACTCGTCGATGCGGTGGGATGCGGTGGCGGACCGGGCGCTCTCTATTTGATTGAACCGAAGGTTGAGGATCCAGGCTGTCCGGAAAACCGGAGCGTGGACGCACACACGATGGATCCAGTGGCCGTGATTCACATGGCCCGCTGCCTCGGGAATGTTTGCAGCAAATTGTTCGTCGTGGGATGCGAACCCGCGAACTGTGGAAATGAAGACGGCCAAATGGGGCTAAGCCCGATAGTTCGCGAGGTATTTCCCAAAGCGATTGAAATGATTGATTCCCTTGTCAAAGACTTATTGGGCCAAAACAAGCAAGAATGGGAAATCGCTGGATTCGTTCCAGCATGAAAGGAGAAATTATGAGTGCAGCATTGATAGCGTGGATTGTGGTGTTGGGACTGGGCGTATCGGCTTTCGTCGCCCTTATGGTTCGCGAATTGCCGTCCATTCGGCGGGAATTACGCTTGTTGAACATGTGACAGGGAAAGGAATCGTATGAAAACGCCAGAGCTCAACGCGGATCATCCACCCGCGGTTAAGGAGATTCACGTCGTTTGGATGACAACCGGTCTGAGTTGCGATGGCGACTCGGTTTCAACGACCGCCGCGTCATTGCCCAGCATCGAGGACGTCGTCATGGGGAATATTCCCGGGTTGCCCAAAGTTCATTTGCATAATCCAGTACTGGCTTACGAAGTGGGCGACGATTTCATGAAGTATTGGTACCTGGCAGTCGAGGGAAAGCTGGAGCCATTTGTGCTCGTGCTCGAAGGCTCGGTTCCAAATGAAAAGATCAAGAGCGAAGGTTATTGGGCCGCGATGGGAACGGATCCGCGAACGGGCCAGCCTATCACGACGAACGAATGGATTGATCGCCTGGCGCCGCAAGCCACGGCCGTGATCGCTGCCGGAACGTGCGCGACATTCGGCGGCATTCACGCCATGCAGGGCAATCCGACCGGCGCAATGGGATTGGCCGATTATCTTGGGTGGAATTGGAAATCGAAGGCTGGCCTGCCGATCGTCAACGTTCCCGGTTGTCCCGTTCAGCCGGACAACATGATGGAAACGTTGCTCTATCTACTTTACCAGGTTGCCGGACTGGCGCCGGTTATTCCGCTGGACGAACAATTGCGGCCCACGTGGCTTTTTGGGAAGACCGTTCACGAAGGATGTGACCGGGGCTCTTACTACGAGCAGGGCGATTTTGCGCACGAATACGGTTCGCCCAAGTGCCTGGTAAAAATTGGCTGCTGGGGACCGGTCGTCAATTGCAATGTCACCAAGCGCGGATGGATGGACGGCATTGGCGGTTGCCCAAACGTCGGTGGCATTTGCATCGGCTGCACCATGCCGGGATTTCCGGACAAGTTCATGCCGTTCATGGACGAGCCGCCGGGAGCATCGCTATCCAGCACCTTCATACGGCCCTACGGCGGAATGATCCGAGCCCTCCGCGCCATAACCAACCGGACATTGAATAAAGAACCAAGGTGGCGTCATATCGAACCGCATTTAGACACTGGATATCGGCCTGAATTTTACGGCAATGGCAACGGCAGTCGTCATGCGAAAAAAGAAAAAGTCACAATGTAACCAGGGAATGTTTTATGCCAGCTTTAGCAGAACCAGCAGCAACGGCCAAAACGCAATACGTGTCTCCGAAACACGGTGGAAACGGCAATATTGTCGAAATGAACTGGGACCCAATCACACGCATTGTTGGCAGCCTGGGGATTTATACGAAGATCGATTTCACGAATAAAAAAGTACTGGAGTGCCACAGCACGGCTTCGATCTTTCGAGGCTACAGCATTTTTATGCAGAACAAGGACCCGCGCGATACGCATTTTATTACGAGCCGTATATGCGGCATTTGCGGTGACAACCATGCGACCTGTTCGCTTTATGCGCAAAACATGGCTTATGGCATCAAGCCACCGCCGCTGGGCGAGTGCATTTTGAACCTGGGCGAAGCCGCGGAGTACATGTTCGACCACAATATTTTTCAGGACAACCTCGTGGGCGTGGATTTCTGCGAGATGATGGTCAAAGAAACCAATCCCGGTGTTTGGGAGCGCGCAAAAAAGACCGAAGCGCCTCACGCCAAAGACCATGGTTACCGCACGATCGGCGACATCATGCACGCCTTGAATCCGTTCGAGGGCGAATTCTATCGCGAGGCGCTGCAGATGAGCCGGCTGACGCGTGAAATGTTTTGCCTGATGGAAGGCCGTCATGTTCATCCCTCGACTCTCTATCCGGGCGGCGTCGGAACAGTGCCATCCATCCAGGTGTTCACGGATTATCTGGTGCGCTTGATGAAATACGTGGAATTCATGAAAAAAGTCGTGCCGCTGCACGACGATCTTTTCAATTTCTTTTACGAGGCGCTTCCCGGTTACGAACAAGTCGGTCAAAGACGAATTCTACTGGGCTGTTGGGGTTCCTTTCAGGACCCCGACGTGTGCGATTACAAATACGCAAATATGGAGAAGTGGGGACGGGGAATGTATGTCACGCCGGGAGTTGTCGTGGACGGCAAGCTGGTAACGACGAGCCTCGTGGACATCAATCTGGGCCTCCGTATTTTGCTCGGATCGTCATACTACCAGGACTGGGCTGACCAAGGCGAAACGTTTGTCAAAAGCGATCCCCTGGGCAATCCGATCGACAAACGTCATCCGTGGAATCAGACGACCATTCCCAAACCGCAAAAGCGCGACTTCAACGGCAATTACACCTGGGTCATGTCGCCACGGTGGTTTGACGGTAAAGACCATCTCGCGCTCGACACCGGCGGCGGACCCATCGCCCGGCTTTGGACAACCGCCCTCGCAGGCCTTGTCGACATAGGCTACGTCAAAGCGCCAGGCGATGGCACAGTGAGGATTCGCCTCCCAAAAACCGCCACGCTCGGCGAATGCGAATTTACCTGGCGCATACCTAAATGGAGCAATGCCATTGAACGCGATCGGGCGCGAACCTATTTCCAGGCCTATGCGGCAGCCGTCGGACTCTTTTGCTGCGAACAGGCGATGAAACTGGTCCACGCAGGCAAAACACAAACCTTCACGCCGTTTGAAGTTCCTGATGAGGCCATCGGCTGCGGATTTCATGAAGCCGTGCGTGGGGTGCTGTCCCACCATTTAGTCATCCGCAAGGGTCGCGTCGCCAATTATCATCCTTATCCGCCAACACCCTGGAATGCCAGCCCGCGCGACAGTTACGGCACGCCCGGCCCTTACGAAGATGCGGTGCAAAACACACCGATTTTTGAGGAAAATGGCCCGGACAATTTCAGAGGCATTGACATTATGCGTGCCGTCCGAAGTTTCGATCCCTGTCTGCCTTGCGGTGTTCATATGTATCTCGGCGGCGGAAAAGTCCTCAAGGAAATGCATACCCCAACCGCGTTAATGAAGCTGCAAAAGAAATAAAACTATGCTGACAAAAATCGAAGCCCTGCCAACTGAAACCTACGATATCGAACTTGAACACAGTTTGCTCGAAGCCAACGCAAAGATCGCGCGCGAAAATCGCGCCCTGTTGGACAAACATGGAACCACGGCCATCGATTTTATGGGCGCTATCGGCTCGGGCAAAACCACCCTCATCACCCGCCTCGCTGAAAGGTTAAAGGCAAAAATGGGCGTCGCCATATTCAACGGCGACGCCACAACAACGACCGACGCCGATGCCATAGCGGACCAGGGAGTTCCGGTCGTTCAAATTTCCACCGTCAATGGCTGCCACCTCGACGCGAATTTGATAGGAAAGGCGCTCCAAAAGATTGAACTGGCGAAAACGGCCCTCATCTTCATCGAGAACGTCGGTAATCTGATTTGTCCCGCCGAATTTCCCCTGGGCGCGCGCGCGCGTGTGGTCGTTATTAGCGTGACTGAGGGCCCGTACATGGTCAGAAAACATCCGCATATGTTTCTGGGCGCGGATCTGGTCGTCATCAACAAGATTGACCTCGCCTCAGCCATGGGCGTGAGCGTGGAAGAATTGGCCGCGGACGTTCTGACGCTTAAACCCGGCCTTAAAGTGGTTCCGGCCAGTTGCAAACACGGAATCGGCGTCAACGAAGTCGCCACCGAACTGCTGGCCCACTGAACGATGATGCGATGCATGAATTTTCCATTGCCGCGGACATTATGGAGACCATCTCAGAATTTGCCGCCGCCCATCCCGACAAAGAGATTTTGGAGGTGTGTGTCCAACTGGGCGAACTGACCTGCGTCGAAGCGCAGCAGTTGAAGTTTTGCTACACGTCGCTGGTCGAAAATTCGGAACTGAAGGGTTCCAGCCTCGAAATTGAAACCGTTCAGGCTTTGGTTCAGTGCCCGCATTGTCATTACCATGGTGCACCGCGACGATGGGACGACGCCCTGACGATTTCCGTTCCCACACTGCAATGTCCCCGCTGTGGTCGTGCCGCCGAAGCGACCGCCGGTCACGACTGCAAAATTCGGTCCGTCCGTTTCGCCAGGCGTGAAATTCAAAATACCCCCTGAAATGGGCACGATCTCTACAAACGCAACGACGACGCCTTTGACGGCGGGCGGGAAAACCGCGGGGGGCTCCAGGGAAAAAGAAATCGAGAATCTCATCGGGCAAATCGAGTCGATTGCCGATGAGCATGCGCGGACCCTGCTTCAGGAATGTTTGGAGAATGTTCTGGCCCTTTACGGCGATGCCCTTGCCCGTGTTTTGCAGTTGGCGAATAATGCCGGCGCGGAGGGAAAGAAAGTTATCGACGTTTTGGTGCGGGACAAACTCATTCGCGGTTTGCTGTTTGTCCACGGCCTCCATCCGCAAAGCCTGGAGATGCGATTGCAGGAAGCGCTCGGCAAGATCCGCCCGTATTTGCAGAGCCACGGCGGCAACGTTGAGTTGATTCGACTGGAAAATGAGGTTGCCACCTTGCGCCTTCAGGGCACATGCAAGACCTGCCCTTCTTCGACAGTAACCCTCGAACTGGCGGTTCGTCAGGTAATTGAAGAGGCGTGTCCGGACCTTCTGGGATTTGAAGTCGAGAATGTCGGGAAACAGGAACCGTCCGCCACGCCCCTGGTTTGCGACGAAAAAATCCTGACACTGTGAAAATCGAACGCGCAAAGATCATCGTCCGTGGCGCTGTGCAGGGCGTCGGTTTTCGGCCTTTTATCTTTCGTCTGGCAGTCGATCTGGGCCTATACGGACACGTTTTGAACTCTTCACAGGGAGTTTATTCGGAAGTAGAAGGACCTCGCGAGGCGTTGGATAAATTTCTCCTGGCTCTTGAAAGCGAGAAACCGGCCCATGCAAGAATTCAGAGTCTCGAGTTTTCTTTTCTCGATGCCGTTGGTTATGAACGGTTCGAGATTCTACCGAGCCGCGAGACCGGCGAGAGACGAGCGTTCATTCTACCGGACATCGCGACTTGTCGAGAGTGCTTGCATGAAATTTTCGACCCGCAAAATCGCCGCTACCTGTATCCCTTCACGAATTGCACTCATTGTGGTCCGCGCTTCAGCATCATTGAATCGCTTCCCTATGACCGGCCCAACACCGCAATGAAAGGTTTCGCACTCTGCCCGGCCTGCGACGAGGAATACCATAACCCGGCGAACCGCCGATTTCACGCGCAACCTACAGCCTGTCCCACCTGCGGGCCACGGTTGGAATTGTGGGACGCCGATGGGAATGTTTTTGTGTCTGGACATGACGCACTGGCGGCCGCCGCCGTTGCAATTCGTGAAGGCTGGATTCTCGCACTCAAAGGACTTGGAGGATTCCAATTGTTAGTGGATGCCCGCGAAGCGACGGCTGTTCGGCGGTTGCGCGAACGAAAGAACCGCGAGGAGAAACCGTTCGCTGTCATGTTTCCAAATCCGGAAGCTGTAAATTCCGAATGCAAAATGAACACATTCGAGGAGCGTTTATTGCAATCGCCTGAAGCGCCAATTGTACTGCTTAAACGATCACCTGCTTCCAAATCTGAGATCGCGGCACTTGTTGCGCCGAAAAATCCAAACCTCGGCGTTATGCTTCCCTGCACGCCGTTGCATCATATTTTGATGCGGGAATTGAATTTTCCTGTCGTCGCTACGAGCGGCAATTTCGGCGGAGAACCCATATGCATCGACGAAAACGAGGCGTTATTGCGCCTTGGCGACATCGCCGATTTGTTTCTGGTCCATAATCGTCCGATTGTCCGGCATTTGGACGACTCGATCGCCCGGGTCGTTTTTGGCCGGGAACAGATCATCCGCCGCGCGCGCGGCTATGCGCCGCTGCCCATTAAGGTCAAATCGAACACAACCGCCATCGTTTTGGCGACCGGTTCACATTTGAAAAATACAGTCGCTCTGGCCGTCGGCGAAAACGTTTTCCTGAGCCAACACATCGGCGACCTGGAAACAGAAGCCGCGCACGCGGCTTTCCAGCGGACGGCCAATGACCTCCAGCGTCTTTATGATGTAACGCCCAATATTATCGCCTGTGATCTGCATCCCGAATACCTCTCTTCCAAATGGGCAGAAAAACAGGGTGTCGCCGTCGTCCCGACCCAACATCACTACACCCATGTACTGTCTTGCGCCGCGGAGAACGAAATAGCTCCGCCGCTTCTCGGTGTCGCCTGGGATGGGACCGGACTCGGAACCGACGGCAAAATCTGGGGTGGCGAATTTCTTTTACTTAGGCGCGGTTCGTTCGAACGTGTGGCGCATCTCCGCGAGTTTCCGTTGCCGGGCGGCGACCTGGCAATCCGTCAGCCCCGCCGCGCCGCAATAGGACTTCTATGGACGCTTTTTGGAGAAAAAGCGTTCAATCGCGCAACTGCCCCATTGCTCGCCGCGTTTTCAAAAAGCGAACGGTCGATGATTCGTCAAATGTTGTCGCGTCAGTTCAACTCACCTTTGACCAGCAGTGCGGGCCGGCTGTTTGACGCCGTCGCCTCACTGCTGGGCTTGCGCCAAATTGCCGGTTTCGAAGGTCAGGCGGCCATGGACCTGGAATTTGCCGCGCGCGAGGAGGTCAACGAATCCTATCCGATTGAACTGCTATCGGGGACACCCGTGGTTGTGGACTGGCGGGCTATGATTCTGAACGTATTAAAGGACATCGCCGATGGCGTTTCCGTTGGCGACATTGCGGCCAAATGTCACAATTTTCTTACGGATATGATCGTTGAGATCGCCAAAAGAATTGGCGAACCAAAAATCGCATTGACCGGCGGCTGTTTCCAAAACCGATACCTTCTGGAAAATTCCGTGCTGAAATTGCAGGCGGCCGGCTTTAAACCGTATTGGCATCAGCGGGTGCCGGCAAACGATGGCGGCATTGCATTGGGCCAGGCCGTCGCGGCGATGCAACCGTTTCAATCCGATCCGTTGCTGCCGGAATTCTCGAAATCACGCCCGGCCGGGGCTTCGCTCGCGATGAAGGAGTTGTGAATTATGTGCCTCGCCATTCCAGGAAAGCTGATCGAAATTGAACAGGATGCCGCGGGTGTTCGAATGGGCCGCGCTAATTTTGGCGGCATCGTCAAACAAGTCTGTCTCGAATACGCCCCGGAGGCGAAACCGGGCGATTATCTCCTGGTCCATGTCGGTTTCGCTATCGGCACTGTCAATGAAGAGGAAGCCGCGCGCACCTTCGCGGCCCTGAAAGATTTGGAGCAGCTCGGCGAACTGCAGACGCCTCAATTTGATGCGAGCGTGTTTGAGGAAAATGGAGACGGGTCATGAAATACCTGGACGAATATCGCAACGAAGCGGTCGCGCAGAAAATTGTGGCGGAAATTCGCCGGACCGTCACGCGCCCGTGGGTGTTGATGGAAGTCTGTGGCGGCCAGACACACAGCATTGTCAAATACGGTCTGGATCGTCTTCTGCCGGCTGAAGTGGAACTGGTCCACGGCCCCGGCTGCCCGGTTTGTGTCACGTCGCTGGAGATGATTGACAAGGCCCATGCCATCGCCGGCCGCCCGGGCGTCATCTTTTGCTCTTTCGGAGATATGCTCCGGGTCCCGGGTTCGACGTCGGATTTGCTGGCTTTGAAGTCGCGCGGCGCGGATATCCGGGTGGTTTATTCTCCGATTGATTGCCTTAAAATTGCCCGGACCAATCCGGATAAAAAAGTTGTCTTCTTTGCGATCGGTTTTGAAACGACCGCGCCGGCGAATGCCATGTCTGTCTGGCAGGCGAAGCAGCAGGGGATATGCAACTTTTCGATTCTTGTATCGCACGTCCTGGTACCGCCATCGATCGCGTCAATTCTGCAATCGCCCAACAATCGTGTGCAGGGTTTTCTCGGCCCGGGTCACGTCTGCGCCGTGATGGGTTATCGCGAGTATGAGCCGATAGCGGCTCGGTTTCGTGTGCCGATCGTCATTACTGGATTTGAACCACTGGATCTGTTGGAGGGAACATTGATGACCATTCGGCAATTGGAGAACGGGAAGGCCGAAGTAGAGAACCAATATTCGCGTATCGTCTCGCGCGAAGGAAATCGGGGCGCACGGCAACTCGTGGAAAAAGTATTTGAAGTCTGCGACCGCAAATGGCGCGGGGTGGGCTCGATCCCCAAGAGCGGCTATAAGTTGCGCTGGGAATTTCGCGACCACGACGCCGAACGATTGTTCGAGGTAAAGGAAATCGATACCCTGGAGCCGGCCGATTGCATCAGCGGCCTGGTTTTGCGCGGCCTGAAAAAGCCTCACGATTGTCCCGCGTTTGGCAAACAGTGCAACCCCGAACATCCCCTCGGCGCCACCATGGTCTCGGCTGAAGGCGCCTGCGCCGCCTATTATGCCTATGGCCGGCACCTGCAGGGTTGCAAAAACAATGAAATGGAGAGAGCAGCATGAGCACAGTCGTTTCACCCCCGCCGCCGACACAGACCGAAAATTGGCGCGATAAAATCCTTCGCAAATGCGGTGAGAGCGTCGAAATGAAGGAGAAATTCTTTCGCGCCTATGCCGATCAAATCGAGGCCATGGCGCGTGAGATGGCAAATCGCTTCTCGGCCGGTAAAAAATTGCTCGTCATGGGCAACGGCGGCAGTTTGTGCGACGCCCTGCATTTCAGCGTCGAGTTTACGCATCCCATTATTGAAAAGCGCCGCGCCTTCCCTGTCATTCCGCTCATGACCGACATTGCCACGATGACTGCCATTGGCAACGACGTGGATTATTCGCGCGTTTTCGTCAATCAACTGAATGTACTTGCCAACGAAGGCGACATGACCCTTGGCGTTAGCACCAGTGGAAAATCGCCAAATCTCATTTACGCCTTCGAGGCTGCTCGAGAAAAGGGCATGCTTACCGTCGCGTGGCTGGGCAAGGACGGTGGCCGTCTGGCGGAAATGGCCGACTTCGCCTTTATTGTGCCTTCCTACAGCATTCATCGAATACAGGAAGTGCATGCCACACTCGTGCACGTGGCCTGGGATTTAATTCATATCGCGCTGGGAGAAGATGATGTTATCTGAAAATCCAACCGCGGAAGAGAGCGTCGGCGCCGATAAAGCCGTTGAGTTTACCGGCGCGTGTCCGGTCCCTATATCCGTTCGTAAGGAAATCGTGCTGGCTCACGGCAGCGGGGGCAAATTGACCCATCGGCTCATTGAACAGGAAATTTTGCCCCGATTCAAAAACCCGCTGCTGGATTTGCTGCATGACGGCGCGATATTCTCCGTGGGCGGGACTCGGTTTGCTTTCAGTACAGATTCGTTTGTGGTAAAGCCGATTTTTTTTCCCGGCGGGGATATCGGCAAGCTGGCTGTTCACGGCACCGTCAACGACCTGGCGATGTGCGGCGCCCGCCCCGTTTATCTTTCCGCCGCGTTCATTCTCGAAGAAGGCTTGAGCATGGACGATTTCCGGCGCGTCGTAGCCTCCATGCAGGGCGCCGCTGCAAAAGCGGGCGTCGCATGTGTCACCGGCGACACAAAAGTCGTGGACCGAGGCAAAGGCGACCAGATATTTATCAATACATCCGGCATCGGCATTATAGAACCCGGCGTGGAAATTAACCCGCGCCGCGCACAAATTGGCGACCAGGTGATTATCAATGGCGAGATTGCTGCCCATGGAATGGCGATCATGTCGGTGCGCGAAGGACTGGAATTTGAAACGGAAATTCTGAGCGACACCGTGCCATTGAATGGATTGGTTGACTCAATTCTTTCCGTCGTCAAAGACATTCACGTCTTGCGTGACCCGACTCGTGGAGGCGTTGCCAGTACGCTCGTTGAAATTGCCGAAGCGGCAAACGTTGGAATTCGGCTGGATGAAGCGCGCATTCCTGTCTCCGAGCAAGTCCAGGCAGCGTGTGAGATTCTTGGGCTTGACCCGTTGTACGTCGCCAATGAAGGCAAACTATTGGCCATCGTTTCGGCCAAAGACGCCGACGCGGTATTATCGGTCATGCAGGCGCATCCCTTAGGCCGAAACGCCGCGATGATTGGCGAAGTCGTGAACGCGCATCCGGGTATGGTGACGATGAGGACGCGTGTAGGCGGTACGCGTTTGGTGGACATGCTTTCAGGGGAACAATTGCCGCGGATTTGCTGATAGGTCTATTTAGCCGGAAAAGAACGCAAAAGATTCGTAATTTGGAATTGATGAGCATCCCCGAACGACGATATATGCTGATCTGAAGTCGTAAAGGGTGCTACACGTGCTACATCCTTTATTACCAATAATTTAGGGTGCTACATTGGGTTCTCCGCTGTTTTCAGTGGAATGGATTCAAGCGCCAACTTCGCCAATAGTCTTTAAACGACGGCGCGCGTGCTTACGATAAGGTCCAGAGGACCGTAATCTTTGTAGTACAAAGGCCCGAAAAATATTTCTCGAGCTCCGGAGGAGCGACATATTCGGGGCATGGCATATACGTACATACAAATTTATATCCGTCCAAAACCAGCCACAACATCGCGCTAAAAATCGTTCCGCTCCGAACGTTTGCAAATGATTGACAAATTTTAAGTTGGGTATGACCAGCACTATATCTTCAAATTTGTTGGCGATTGATGGTCAGAATATCCCGCTCCTCCGGAGCTTGGAATTTTCTAATACGCGGCGTGTACTACAAATATTGCGCTCCTCCGGAGCTTTCAATGGTGGCCCTCCCACTGAAAACAGCGAAGAACCCTACATCACTACTGTCCAAAACAGGATTTTAAAATGAGGTGAAAAAGACCTCCGCCTCTGATGAGATGAGGGTGAAATTGAAACCACAAGGAATTGGAATGGAGCAAAAAGACAGGCGATTGGCAACGGCTGAGGCGGGGTTGGTGCTTTGGGCCGAAGGAATTCCGTAAGGAGCTTTTGGAGATGATCGGTGACGCGAAGGCGGGTTGCCATTACGGCGAGGAACTGCGGGAATCGGATGAACAAAGGGCAGAGCGGTCGCTGGGACAAATGCTGCGGCGACGGAAATGGGGAGAGGAGGAATTGCGGCGGCGGCTGAAGGGAGATAAAATAAAAGTCACAATGGCAAAACAACTGCGAAAGGAAACAACGATGACGTGGGAATGGATAGCGAACCGTTTGTCGATGGGGAATTGGCGAGCTGCGGCCAATGCCGTCCGTGCGACAAGCAAAACATGATGCCCTGTGAAAAGGAATATTACATTATGCATCTCTGACCCCTTTCTGGACGTTACTGTCACGACAGATGCTCTTGGCCTGTGAAAAATAAAATTTCGCATCGGAACTACACGGTTATAGCTTTTGGCGTTGCAATCGCTGCAACGCTTGCAGGTATGTCGGAGACGTTCGGATTGAAGGTTTGGCCGACGATGCACCTTGTGCTTTGGTTTCCAATTGTGGTCATTTGTAAAATCAGCGATTTTGACGTTTTAATTCCCATAGCGTGCGTCCAATTTCCGCTCTTGGCAGCTTGCTTTACAATCGGAATCCGGCGCTTGTCACCATTGTTCATGGCAGTCGCAACTACAGTCTTCTATGCATTGCTGGTTTGCGTTGCATTTGTTACGGCCTATCCAGATTTGCGGTCGCAGTACCATAACTTTTCCAAACATGACAAGAAATATTACAGTGAGATTGCCAACGGATGCGACATCCTTCTTTCGCTTACTAATAGCACTTCAGATTGGTGGGTTTTGAATGGAGATGACAAGTCCTTACCGACTGCATTGCTCGATCTCAACTCTACAAAAATTAATGTGGCCAAGCATCAGCCGATGGGCACTAATAGTCTCACTGCAGTAATAATCGTTTTTGGTAAAGGAAGGCCTGATTTCGCGGTATCGTGGCAACAAAATCACTACGAGAACGGCTACCTCCCATGGGAACTATCAGTCAATGCGGATAATGAACATACTGTTGTTTTTGCGACCACGAATCTGTGGCTTTTGAGCACTAACAGTGTAAATTAAGGCGCTTAAACGCACTGGAAACTGTCCGTTAAGGGGGGGGGGCGTTTGTGAGCGCATGTGCGCTCATTTGTAAGCGTCACGCCAAGGACCTTCTTGACAGGGCAAGGCCACGGCCAGGTTGTAACGGGGCGTGTAACACCTTAACTAATTGCAATTCAACAATGTAATCCCGCAGGCACGGGATAACACCCTAAAACTTTATGTCAGCATATTCACATCTTGCGCGAGCGTCAGGCAAAGCACCTTCTTAACAGTACAAGTGCAGCGACATCGTAAGTGTCGTACCTGATCCGCCCCTCATCCAGCATCGCGGGACGAAGCCCGCCTCGTTGCGTACTGGCATCGCCAAAACCCTCAAAAACTCCAATAAATTCGCAAATTTTGCCCTAAAAACAAATTTCGTTGCGCGTTGCGCATCCTATATAAATGAAATGTGCCGCAGCCGTAGGGCAGGCCTCCGGCCTGCCGGTTTGGTCGCCAGTGAGTGCAAGTGTATGTAAGTGGTGCTACCACTGCTACTACCGTTCATTTCCGAGGAAACCTTCAGACTTGCCAACAAAACTGGGTAAATTGACCCTTTTCTTGGTTTCGTTTCCAGTTGCACCCCCTCTACAGAAAAAATGCAAGGGTAGGCAGACAATGGCAAGAGCATGCGGCGAACGAAATTCGCTCCATCGGTCCCGTATGTCCTGTCCCCCCACTTCAACTCGCTGGACTCCGGAGCGTTTGGCCGTTTCAACGTTTCAACTCCTTATCGCCAGTGGCGCTGCCACCGCTTCAACCAATGGCCGCGGCGCAAGCCGCCCGATTAGCGAAACCTAAACAAATCCTATTTCAAACCCAATTTTGACCCAAAAAATTCCAGACGACTCGTTTACATGAAACCTTCCTGGCCGCAAATAATCCAACGTTTGATTAGCCCCCAAACAAACCTGTTTAGCTTTTCATATACCCCCATTAAATCGCAAATCCCTGACACACCCTTTTTGATTAAACGAACCGGCCGTAGGGGCAGGCGTCCGCCTGCCGGTTCAGTCGCCGGTGGCGGTGCCACCACCGTCCCCGGTGCCAGTCTCTGTTTCGTCATCCTCATCGTCATTGTAGCTCTCACTCTCAATTCTGGGCGCCCAACAATCCAACTTGCCGCGCCAACTTGTCGCGCCGTAGCTCGGCGAAGGTGGAAGCTTCCGAGCGACGGCGGATGATCCAGAATCCATGAATCCAATTCTGGTCCATTTACACCCCATGAAGTCGGAGATTTCTCAATAAAAACGTACCTTTTGACCGTTTTTCTGAGCCCGTTTACTGGTTTACTTACATATACAGAAAAAATGTGTGAAAGAACGTAAATGGATAGAGGGCGATGCGGCGTTTGGCCTTCGTTACAACGGGCAATTCACAAGTTGGCAAGCGGGGAAAGAAGTTGTCAAGGGAAGGACTGGGGGGAAGGTTGTGTAGCGCAGTCGTTATCGACTGGCGGCGAGGACGCTGCCATAATCCGCAGGCGTGGGTGCCTGCGCTACGATCGGCGGGAGGGGCAGCGTTTTCGTTTGCCGACGGCTTTCAAAATTGCTTCGAGTCTTTTGGGATCCAGCATGATTTCGCCCGGCGTGCTGCGGGTCGTGGTTGCCGTTGCGGTGTCAGACTGGCCATCCGAACGGTTCCCAGTTCGAAAGAGCGATGGAAGGAGCGACTCCTCAGGTACAAATGCCGAATCAGTGTTCATAGGTTGCGGAATTATTAGCAATTCGTATGCCGGACATTGCAAAACGCCGTTTTTCGCGTTTTTTGAAAAGGCTCACGGGCGCAGTGACATACAATGATAAGTTTCGCTTGGCGTTGAGCAATCCCTGGCCGTTGGGACACATTGAATCATTTTCCTTTGCTTTATCCGGCATTGCGTTTTGAATGTCATGGTGATTGCAAAACGAGTTATTCCGTGCCTGGACGTCCATGACGGTCAGGTCACGCGTGGCGTTCGATTTGGCAAGGCCGAGGCCGGGGAATTGCGTAACGTGGGTGACCCGGTGGAATTGGCGATGCGCTATAATGAACAGGGCGCCGATGAAATGGTTTTCTTCGATATCACGGCCAGCGCTCATGGGCGCGCTACCATGGTGGATGTCATTGAACGGGCCGCCAATGAATGTTTTATGCCTTTGACCGTGGGCGGCGGCATCAAATCGGTGGAGGATATGTTCACGATGTTGCGGGCCGGGGCAGACAAAATCAGCATCAATTCCTCCGCATTGGCCAACCCGGATTTGATCCGGGCTGGAGCGGAAAAATTCGGAAGCCAGTGCATCGTGGTTTCTATAGACGCCAAGCGGGTCGCGCCCGATAAATGGGAGGTCTTCTCTCACGGCGGCCGAAAGGCTATGGGCCTGGATGCTGTGGACTGGGCGCGCAAAGCCGTCGCACTGGGCGCCGGAGAGATTGTTTTGAACTCGATTGATGCGGATGGCACCAAGGCCGGCTTTGACCTGGCCATTACCCGGCGTGTCAGCGAATCGGTGGGTGTGCCGGTCGTAGCCAGCGGCGGCGCGGGCACGCTCGAGCACATGGCCGAAGTCCTCATCGAGGGCAAGGCTGACGCCGTCCTGGCTGCGAGCATTTTCCATTTTGGCAATTACACCGTGGCCGACGTAAAACAGTTTTTGGCCGGCCAAAATATTCCCGTTCGTATTATTAGACCATCTCCGTAAATTTCGTTCGGACGAAATGGTTAAAATTGTGTGACAGCGGACGGCTCGATGTTTTTGGGAGGTTAGCTGCGGAGGAGTCGGGAATTTCAGCCAAAACCCTTCGGTAATGCCTTTGAATTTTCAAAGGATTTGCATATGCGTTACGGTTGTGGCATAATTATTTTAATCCACAGACTTATCTTCGAGAATCGCGTCACGACTTAAGTCTCTTATCATAAATGCCTTGCATCAATCCAGCGCCGCGCTGGAAAAAGTTCAAATAACGGTTGACGCAATCGCCATGTCGTGATATAAAATACTACAAATCCACCAACGAGAAATCGTGATGAAAAAGAATTAAACCTTGTTCAACGTTATGAAACTTCCCTTCAAATCCCTAATCATCAACGTCGCGGCTGCTTCGGTTTTTTCTGCGGCGCTATTCGGACCGAAGACAAACTAAAAATCAAAAACCCGTATGAACACACGCTTCTCATTAAGAATTAGCGCATTCCTGTGCGCGAGTGCTATGGCGGCCGACATTGCCTTTGCCGGCAACGTTCTCAACAATTCCAATTTTGGAACCACTCCGATTTTTTCAGCCGGGAGTTGGACAGCGTTCAGCACTGAAAGCTGGAGCATGAACCAGAGCACTGCGCTCGTCTATCCCGGGGACTCCGATTCTTTGTGGATGCAGGGTTTGTATGGTAACGGTGGCGCTCCGGCTCACTACAACATGTATACCTATCAGACAGTGGCCTGCGCCCCGGGCTCGACATTTACGGCAAACGCCTTTTTTTCCCAGTATGTTGCGGATATAACCGCTGAAGGGGGCGATGTCGGCAACACCCTGGATGTCGGCGGTCCATATTATTCATCCGGACTCTTTGGCTCTGATTCATCCGGAGAAGAAGATGGATGGGTTGAAGTTATGTTTCTTGATGGAAACAATAATGTTTTGGCAGACTATAAGTCGACCATCATTACTCCGGCGTATGAAAGTTCATTGATCAGCAGCGGTGCGGTAGTGACAAATTATTCAGCCTTCAATGTGAACACGACCACCGGCACTACGAATTATGATATTAATCTGGCATGGCTGAATTGCCAGGTCACGAATCAATATGACGTGAGCACCATAGGCGGTTTTAACGCGAACATTGACCCGGCTACCGAGTCAGTCACAAATACGCTGGGAAGCGGCCAATATATGGTTGCGCCTCCTGGGACGAAATATGTCCAATACCGGCTCGGGTTGTCCCAGGCGCAATATGAGTCTGGGGCCGCTTATTGGGATAATTGCTCGCTGAATCTGGCAGGCGGGCCAGGCGCGTCGGTCATCGGCAATATTTCTCCCAACGGCTCGCATTTTTTCAACATATCATCCACTAATTTTACATTTACTGTTACCTCGTCCGCGTCCGGCGGAGCGCCTTTGCCCACGAATCCCAACAGCGGAGTAGCAGTAATAGTCAACGGGCAGAACCAATCGGCAAATTTGCAATTCAGCGGCAGCCCGACGGCCTTGAGCGTCACTTTACCGAATATAACGTCAAACGCGCTTTATAACATCAGCATCGCCGTCACCAATAGCGCGGGTCTGGTTTCCGACGCCAGCGCCAGTTTTGATACGTTCAGTTCGAATTATTTCATCGTGGAAGTGGAAGATTACGATTTTACCAATGGCCTGTTTATTCAAAATCCGATTCCCACTTCGACACCCGGTCCGAATAGCTATTGGGGAACAGCGGGTACTTTGGGTGTTGACCAGAATGCGGTCGCATCGGTTAACGACGGTGGAACCGCTCCGGTGACTTATCCGAATCGAACAGATTATAATGTTGCGTTCCAGCAATCCACCGATCTCCAGTTGCCAGCCTACAGTGCCGCCAACAATCCGGCTGTTTATAATGTAAATTTGTCGTACAATATACCTGGCAATTGGTTAAATTACACCAGGGACCCTTATCCATCCGGCAATTACCTTGTCTATGCGCGCATTTCCGGTGGACAGGGTTACGGCGTGGAATACCTCAACATTGTGACCAATGGCTATCAGACAGCCGAGCAGTCGACCAATGAGCTTGGACAATTTACCCTGCAAAATGGCACAGACTGGAACGCTTACTCGTGGATACCTTTGACGGACAGTTACGGCAATCTCGCTTTGGTGAACTTGCCGCCGGGCCGGCAAACGTTGCAGTTGCTCAGCGGCGGCGGTGAAAATGTGATTGATTTCATGTTTGTTCCGGTTACAAGCGGGCTTCCTCCAGTGATCACAAACGTAAAACCGTTCTCGACGCAAACCGTGTTCGTTAGCGCTCCAAACGTAACCTTCACGGTCAGCTCCCTCACCAGCACCCTTGCGACAAACAATATCCATACGTATTTTAACGGGGTTTCGGTTCCGGAAGTCTTCACTGGCAACGGCACGAATTGGTCGGTGAGTGTTCCGTTAACAGTGCCGGCCAATCAAAATAATCAGAGTTACGCGATCAGCGCCGTGGATAACAATGGATTGTCCAACAGCATTTCGGGGACCTTTGATACGTTTAGTCAGAATAACCTTATGATCGAAGCGGGAGACTTCGATTTTAATGGGGGCCAATGGATTGACAATCCGATTGAAACCGGCGGCACGAGCGTGACGGGGGTGCTGGATACCAACAGCTATTCCTACTATCCTGGCGGCAATGACAACTACTCAGCCGAGTACGGTATAGATTATACCGCTACCAACGTGACCGATGCCGAAACGTACCTCTACCGGGTAGATGGCAACACTCCAGCGATCGTTTCCGATGCCGCCGGCACGGAAGTGACCTCTGACTTTCTGCGTAATAAGTTCATCAACACCGGCCAGGTTTCCAACGAGTCTCTTGGGACGACCAACGCCGACTATGACGTGGGTTGGTGGCCGCCCGAAACGTGGTTCAATTACACACGCACGTTTCCGACGAACACGTATCGTGTCTGGGGCCGGCTGGCGAGCGCCGCCGTATATACCAATGCGACGATGAGTCTTGTGTCGCCGGCAACGCGGGGCACATCCAGTCAAACGACGCAACAGTTGGGCGCCTTCGCGGACTCCAGCGCCAGCGGATTCCAAGCCTGGCACTGGGTACCGCTGACGGGCGCTAATGGCCAGCCTGTGCTGCTTTCCCTGGGTGGGGTTGAGACACTCAAGGTGACCGCTCCATCGGGGTCGGCCACTGGAAGCCTCAACAGCCATTTCTACATGTTTGTGGCTTCCTCACCATCGTTGTCCATCAGCGTATCGGTCAGTGGGAGCACGGTTTCAATCAAAATTCCCACCCAGAGCGGTCACAGTTACACGGTGTATTACAGCACCAGCTTAAACGCGCCCAATTGGAAAGTATTGAGCAGCGGCATTACTGGCGATGGAACGGTTAAGACGGTGACCGACAGCACGACCGGTGGGGCGCAACGGTTTTACCGGGTGCAGGTCCAGTAAATAGGTCGAGCAAGAGACGGTTGCGCTGGTGTTAGACCGGCGTCGGCCGTCAAGGAAAGGTAAAACCAGCTATATGCACATACGTCGAGTGAACAAAGAAGGGGCCGATGGGAGACTGCGCGATTACTGCATAATGTCAAATCGAGCTTTTCTGGCGGGCTTTACATTAATTGAGCTGCTTGTTGTCATTGCGATTATTGCGATCCTGGCGTCGATACTGTTGCCGGTGCTGGCCGCCGCACAAAAGAAAGCCCTTGCCACGCAATGTTTGGCCAATGAAAAGCAGCTGGTGGGGGCGTGGATTATGTATGCCGGTGACAACAATGACTATCTAGTGCCCAACCGCGGTCTTAATGGCGCCACCGGCGTCAATTACTCAGGCAATCCTCTGCTTGAGACCTATCTCCAGCCTGGCGGCGCAAATGCCACCTGGTGTCCCGGCACTTTGTTGAATGCGGCGGATCTTACGCCGGGCAGCAAGTATCTGGGCGGCTCCATATACAGTTTGTGGATAGAGGCGGGCCTCCTCTATCCATACATCAATAACATCAGCGTTTACAAATGCCCGGGTGACCACACCTTCGTTCCCCGCACCGGTGGAGCGTTCACAGCTCCAGCCCTGCGTACCTATTCAATGAATTGCTGGGTGCAGCCGATGGATGCGCCAGGCTATAACACGGCGACATGGAATGGGATAACAGGCTGGGCATACTACACGAAGCAATCGAATATGAGGAACCCCGGACCCGCCCAGACGTGGGTTTTTGTTGAAGAGAATCCCTACAGCATAGACGACGGTTTCTTTGCGGTAAATCCCAACACACCCACCGAGTGGTACAATAGCCCGGCCGTTTTGCATGGCCATAGCAGCGTATTATCGTATGGTGATGGGCATTCGGCGCTCAGGAGGTGGACAGATGGTGCAATGATCAGTGAAATGCCGACATCTCCCGGCGGTAACACGGACAATGTGCTGGCCCAACCCGGGACGGGAGATTTGGCGTGGTTCATTTCCGTGACTACGGCGCCGACGAAGTGAAACAACTGCCGTAGTGAGAATGCTTTCAGCCCCAAAAATCGACAGGCAAGCGTTGCCGGCACGGATGACGTCGGACGAAAAGATCGGCCAATTTGTGACTTTGGGATTTTTGCCATATATTACGGTCATGTTGGTCCGTGGTTTCCAACGCTCCTGCAGGGACAAATTTTCCTGGATTCGCCCATTTCAAGCGCTTCGTGTGCAACTACTGTCTATTGTTGCGCGACCAGGCCGGATTATTCGCGCAGTTTTCCTTCGTGTCGCTCATTTAGCGGTTTTGGACGGGCGCCGACGACCCAAAAACGGTGTCGTCGCTGGGCTCCGCCACGTCACGCCAAAACGCTGGCGCGCCTGTGCATGCGCCGCACGGTTCGGGGCTGCGATTTTCGCTCTAAGCCCATTATTCGCCGGGCAAATTGAGGCCGCCGACGTTCTTGTCAATCCCGGTTTCGAGCTGGGCAATTTGGGCGGGTGGACCACCTATGGCGCCAACACTTATGTTTTGAACAGTTCGGCCATCGCCCACAGTGGCAGTTATTACTTCAAGGTATACCAGGCTTTCAATAGCCAGACCAATAAGAACGGCGTTTACCAGGACACTGCATCCGGACCGGGGGCGATTTATTCTGCGGATGGCTGGGCCTATACACTTTCCAGCGACGTATTGGCGGGCCAAAACCAGGCATGGGTTGAGGTTTCGTTTCGTGATGCCTCGGGAAATATCCTGTCGCTTTATCGTTCGGCTATTGTCACGACCAATGCTATTGCCAATGGCGCTTTTCCCGAAAACACCTGGGTGGATCTTCGGGTGACAAACCAATACAATCCCAATGCCCTCGTCATCACCAACACTGTCAGCAGCCTCATAGCGCCGACGGGCACGTCCTTTGTGCGTTATCAACTTATGTTTCAGGGGGACCAATATAATTCCGGCGGGTCGATGTATTTTGACGACCTGACCCTGAACCAGGCCAATGCCACGCCGTTCGGCCCGAATTGGAACATCGTCTGGAGCGATGAGTTCAACGGCACTTCTGTTAACACGAACAACTGGACCTATGACATTGGCAATGGCTTTGAATCGGGCGGTAATTATGTTCCGGGCTGGGGCAACAACGAAGATGAATATTATACGAGCGACACGCAAAATGTTTTCGTGGCCAATGGCTATCTTCATATTGCGGCTTTGAAGCAACCGACCAACGGCTTTTTTTACACTTCCGGCCGCATAAAGAGCATAGGTCTTTACTACACCACCTATGGACGCATTGAATGGCGGGCGCAGTTGCCATGGGGCACCGGTTTTTGGCCCGCGCTCTGGATGCTGCCGGAAAATTCCCCATACGGCGGCTGGCCCAACTCAGGAGAGATTGACGTCACGGAGAACAATGGCAGCGTTACCAATCAGGAAGGGGGTACGATCCACTACGGCGGCGCAAGTGGAAACGACACTTATTCCGGCCAGACTTACACGTTTCCGGGTTCGGATTCGGTAACGAATTTTCACGTTTATCTTCTTGAATGGTCCACCAATGCCATCAGTTGGTACGTGGATGGCCACCGTTACGAAACTCAAACGAATTGGTGGAGCAATGTCGGGACCAGCACCAGTACTTATCCATTTCCTGCGCCATTCAATGAGCCTTTTTACATCCTGATGAACGTGGCCATCGGCGGGCAGTACCTTGGCAATCCCCCGACAAACGTCATTAACACCAGTTTGCCCGGCCAAATGCTGGTGGATTATGTTCGTGTCTATAATCAAACTGGCCCGCTTCAGATTTCCGCGGCGCGAGCCAATGGCAAAATAGTATTGTCATGGCCCACAAACATCGTTTGCCATTTGCAAAGTCAGACGAATAGCCTCGGGCCCAATTGGACGGATGTCACAAGTTCCACCAATCCATTTGTAACCGGGCCTGCTTCCGGCAATGCGGCAGTTTATTATCGACTCGAATCGCCGTGAAACAAGGTTGGCAACAACAGGCAGAGCGTTTAACATTCGAAGCGATGAAGAGAGGTTCAGAAGTCTTTTGGTTTTCCATTGTTGTGGCCGTCACGGTGACCATTGCATTGGCGCCGAACCATGCCCGGGCCGGTTGGAACCTGGTATGGGATGACGAATTTAACGGCGCAGCGATTGATACCAATCATTGGGTATTTGAGACCGGCAATCACTACGGCTGGGGAAACAACGAACTGGAATTCTACACGGACCGTTCGGAAAATGCCTGTGTGAGCAATGGCGTCCTGCACATCACCGCGCGGTGCGAAACGACCAACGGTTGCGCCTACACTTCGGCGCGGATGAAGAGCGCAGGATTGTTTTCACAAAAATACGGGCGTTTCGAATTTCGCGCCAAATTTCCGCACGGCAAAGGCTACTGGCCGGCCCTTTGGCTCATGCCCAAGGATTCAGTCTATGGTGGCTGGCCCGAATGTGGAGAAATTGACATCGTCGAAAACAAGGGCAATTACCCGGCCGTGGTCCAGGGAACGATTCATTATTCCAGCACCGATGGCTCGCACCTTCAATCCACCGACATTTACACATTTGCGCCGGGAAACGGAGCGGACAAATTTCACACATACTCCCTGGAATGGACGACCAATTCCATCAGCTGGTTCGTGGATAACAGCTTGTACCAAACCCAAACGAATTGGTCCACGGCCAACGCACCTTATCCCGCCCCTTTTGACCAGCCGTTTTATATCATCATGAATCTTGCCGTTGGCGGCATCTACGGTGGCAATCCGAATACAAACACCGTTTTTCCCGGTGAAATGCAGGTGGACTACGTCCGCGTTTACAGCAACACTGATTGAAGTCCTATGTGCCGGGTCACCCGCATCCTCGTCTTTCTCGTTCTCTTATGTTCGACGGCGATGGGGCAAAACAACGTGACCGATGAGCTCACGACGGCGGAAGAAGTCCGGCAACTCACCCA
Organism: uncultured Verrucomicrobiae bacterium; assembly: GCA_963845665.1. Classification (GTDB taxonomy): domain Bacteria; phylum Verrucomicrobiota; class Verrucomicrobiia; order Limisphaerales; family UBA11358; genus UBA11358. Next base: position 1,275,761 of record CAWJTA010000002.1, on the reverse strand, counting down.
GACCCAGGCAGCTCTTCATTACCCCGTCCGTTTGCGCGGCGTAGTCACATTTTGCGATCCGAAAAATTACTACTACTTTGTCCAGGATCAATCGGCGGGCATTTATTTTCGCCTGGATCCATCCGCTGGAGGTCCACCGCTGGCTGCGGGCCAATCCATAGAAATTCAGGGCGAGGCTGATCCCGGCGAATTTGCACCGGTCGTCATGGCCCGAAGCGTTCAGATTTTCGGTTCCGGGACGTTTCCCCAGGCGCGGGCTGTTTCGTTTGAGCAAATTGCCAGCGGGCAGGAAGACAGCCAGTTTGTCGAAGTCCAGGGCACGGTCCGCGCAGCCCAATTCGACAACACCAGCGGTTTCTTTTTGGTGGACATCGCCACCGGCGGGGGACGAGTTACCGCCTACGCCAAACAATTGCCTGTGGGCCGGCCCAGCGATCTTGTAGACAGCACCGTTGCCGTCCGCGGTGTTTGCGTCACGGAGTTCAACCATCAGCGTCAATTGTTTGACATTCGCCTTCTGGTGCCGCACACGTCTGATTTGGTCATCCAAACCGCCGCGCCCGGGAATCCCTTCGACGCCCCCACGCTGCCCATTGAAAGGCTTCTGCAATTTACTCCACAGGGCCCCTACGGCCATCGTGTGAAAGTCAGCGGCACAGTCATTTATCGCCAGGACGACGATGTTCTCTATATCGAAGACCAAACCGAGGGCCTTTATGTCGAAACCAGGCAGGCTGGCCCGTTGCTTCCGGGCGACGTGGTGGAAGTCCTGGGGTTCCCCGCCAAGGGCGAATACACCCCCATGCTGCAGGACGCGATTTTTCGCAAACTTGGTACCGGGACGAAGCCGGAACCGGTTTCCATTGGCACCGACGAAGCGCTCAAAGGCACTTACGATTGCCAGTTGGTGCGCATTGAGGCCACAATCCTGGATCGCGCGCGCCACAGCCGTGAACAATTTCTGGTGCTGCAAACGCCGAGTGGTTTCATTTTCCACGCCTATCTCGAGAGAAAAAACGTCGGCACAGACTTTGCCTATCTGGAAAACGGCACCAAAGTGGCGATCACGGGCGTTTGCCTAATCGAAACAGGGAATTCCTGGCAAGCTGGCCAGGCCTGGCGCGCAAAGTCGTTTCGAATCCTGATGCGCTCGGCGGGGGACGTTTTCGTTCTTCAATGGCCGCCGTGGTGGAATCTCCAAAAATTGCTGTGGGCCCTGGGCCTTTTGGGTGTGATCGTGTTGGGCGCATTTGCATGGGTGGTGATCCTGCGCCGCCGCGTCCAAAAGCAAACCCGCATCATCCGGGAAAAGCTCCAGGTCGAGGCCGCATTAAAGGAACGTTACGAAAATCTTTTTGAGAACGCCAACGACATGGTTTTTACCTGCGACTTTGCCGGCCGGATTACTTCGCTCAACCGTGCCGGCGAACAACTGCTGCACCGGCGGCGCGACGAGATTGCCGGAAAAAAGCTGTTTGAATTTATCGCCGAGGAACAGCGCGACGCGGCTGAGCGCTGGTTCGAACAAGTCGTCGAGCGTCCCGACGTATCGCTGACTCCGGCTGAATGGGATTTTACAGACGGACCGGGGCATCGGATGAAACTGGAAATTGGCGCGCGCATCGTGGAAAAGGAAGGCGAGGCCGTGGAGGTTGAGGGTATCGCGCGCAATATCACCGAGCGCAAACGTCTGGAGCGAGAGATTCTTGAAATCAGCAATCGCGAACAGCAACGCATCGGTCATGACCTTCACGACGGAGTTTGCCAGCAATTGGCCGGCATCGCCTATCGAGTGGACATCCTCGCCGATCAACTCCAGGAAAAACATGTCTCCGAAGCTCCGGAAGCGGAACGGATTGGCGTCCTGGTGAACGAGGCCATTACTCAGACGCGCAGTGTCGCGCGCGGCCTTTTTCCCGTTCATTTGGAGGAAAGCGGCCTGGTGCTGGCGCTGGAAGACCTGGCCGCCAATGCGACGAACCTGTTCAAGATCAAATGCGACTTTGCGGGCGATGGGCCGGCGCCCGCGCTCGAAAATGGAGTGGCCGCGCATCTGTATTACATCGCACAGGAAGCTGTATTAAACGCGGTCAAACATGGCAAGGCGGCGCATGTGACTCTTTCATTGAAACATACGGGAGGCCGTTATGAATTGAGCATACAGGACAATGGGGCCGGTTTTGACCCGGGCAATGGCAGTTCCAAAGGCATGGGAGTACGGATCATGCAGTATCGCGCCAGAACGATTGGCGCCACTTTAGACTTGAAAAGTGCGCCGGGCAATGGCACGCGTATAACTTGCGTCTTCTATCCGGCAATCCCGGAACCGGCGCAAAAAGAAAAGCAAGCGGTTATATTGTCATCGTGAACAAGCCAGAAAAAAGCCGGATCTTCCTTGTGGACGACCATGCCATGTTCCGGGAAGGATTGCGGCAGCTGATAGATCGCGAACCCGATCTGACGGTATGCGGCGACGCCGCTGAAGCCGAGGGCGCGATGCGCGAAATCCACAAGCTTAAGCCGGATCTGGTCGTCGTAGACATTACCCTGGGAGGGACCAGCGGGATTGACCTCATTAAAGCCATCAAAAACGAGAGCGAAGATTATCCGGTCCTGGTTGTTTCCATGCACGATGAATCCCTTTATGCCGAGCGCGCCCTGCGGGCGGGCGCGATGGGATACGTGATGAAGCAGGAGCCGGCAAAAACCGTAAAAACGGCCATTCGCAAAGTCCTCGGCGGCGACATGCACCTGAGCGAAAAGATGGCCAGCTCAGTCATCAGCAAATTCATGCGCGGTTCCGAAGATGTTCCGCCATCGCCATTGGAACGATTGAGCGACCGTGAACTCGAAGTCTTTCAAATGCTCGGCATGGGCAAAGGTGTCCGGGAAATTGCCGAGGAAATGAACGTGACCATTCCCACCGTGAATTCCTTCCGAAACCGGATCAAGGAAAAGCTCCAGCTCAAAAGCTCCACGGAAGTCATGCTCCACGCCATCCATTGGTCGCGGGAAGGGGCGAAGAACTGAGTCTGCAACAGGCGTTGAAGCATTGAAGAGTTGAACTGTTGAGGCGTGGCCGAAAGAGCGTCATCTGCGCATAGCAAACGCATGTCGCGAAAATGATTGAAGACAGACTAGCCGCTCCTCGCGGGTGGCTACCCGCCTGAAACGTTCGTGCCAAATTCGGACAATTCCTGTTTAGGGCAACAATTTCTTCGCGTCCGCTGGAACGTCAATTTTTGTTGTGCCGACGTCCGAAATTGTGACGGTCGTGTCGTTGTCCACGGGCCGGTCGTTGCCATTGAACGACACGGTGCCTGTGACGTGATATTCAAATTTCGTCAATTGTCCGCCGTCAATCCAAAATGTTGCTGTGCCTGCGGGATTGCTGACGGAAGGTCCTCCGCCACCACCGCCGCGGCGGCCGCGGCCGAATGTGAGGAGTTTTTTAGCACCGTCTTCCGTCAGCGTGCCGGTGTAAGAGTTGCCGTTTTGTTGGAGCGACTGCGTATCGGCAGCCAGGTCCGAGGCCTGCGCCGCAGGACCTTTGAAATTTTGTACTCGCATCACCATGAAACGCCCCATGCCGCTGGTGTCTACGTCCGAGAGCTTTTCCCATGTGCCGTCGTCGGGGTCCGTGATTACGGCATTGGTTCCATTCTTGATGAATTCCGAGTGATTATCGCCGAACGATGATTTCACGTGGATCAGGCTGCCTTGAATTTTGCCATCAGTGGGACCGGGCCTGAACCGGGAGTTGGAGTTGGCTGGAACAGTCACTGCGACATGCCAGGTATAATTCGAGCCGGAATCGAGTTTTTGCGCGGCGCTTGTCACGTCATCTTTGGGGTCCGCATAGGCGGCAAGCAACGAGCCCGCCATGATGGCTGTCGCGCTGAGTAGAATTTTTTTCATAGAAATATGGAGTTAAATCTTTTCCTCTAATGGTGATTGTTTCAAACGGGAATGTAACCCGGTTGCTCCGGATGGCAAGGAGAAATCCTCAGCCATTCCGAACACATATTGACCCTGTCTCTACCGCCTCTTTGTCACATGTAATGGAGTGGATAAAAGACAGGGGCTATTGGAGCGGCTCAATGGGGAGATTGCCTGCCTGCATTGGTTGCTCGACTGCAGCGGTTGTCCGGGCACTGGAACCAATTGACCCCATGGTCGTCGGTAAATCCGCACTGTTTGATTTCAGTGGCCGCGACGCCGGAAGGGGACCCCAATTGAATCGCACTCACTTATTCATGTCATCAACATTAATTATCAGTCGCTTGAAACTTGTGCCTCAATGAAGAACCAATAAATCGGCCCCTTTTGCCTGGGCGCAAAATGTGGGGTATTTTTAGGCATGATAGCGCCAGCAGCACAAATCAAGCAGACCACGCGCCTGCAAGAACGTTACACGGGCCAGGTGGTCTATATTTACGCCTTTGACGTGGCCTACGACACTGCGCGCCAACCGCTTCGCCAACTGCTGGGCCAGCCAGTCGAGCAGTTCTCCATGGATAGCAGCAAGCGCAATCCACGTCAGTTCTTCTTTTACAAACCGCAAATGGTGCGGCTGCCGCCGATTGAGCGCGCCGGCCCCTTTGGAAGGGTGCAGATCGACCGCGCCATCAAACTGCTGCCGGTAGGCGCCGTCAGCATCACCATGCGCCTGCCGTTTGCAGTAAACCGAATAGAAGATCTGGTCGTGTTCCATGATTTAAAGTTTGGCGATTGTTCGCTTCACGACGAGGCCCGACGCATTGCGCAGGAGGTCATCATGGAATTGAAAAGCCATTTAATACGGCCACAGGACCAATTGCCCGAAGAAGAAGCCTACACGGTCTTCTGCATCACCGCGCCGCCCACGGGCCGGGACGGCCTGCCCATCAGCGCGGAAAGCTGGTTTCAAATGCATCGGCGGGACGTCGCGGCGCTGCTCACGCAGGAAGCCGAGGGCGGCCGATTGTCAAAGCAGGAGTCGGAGGAATCCACCGGGCGCTACCTCAGTTATTATGATAACGATTTAGTCGTGATTGACTGGGACGCCGCATTGCTTGTGGACGAACCGGAAGATTTTGACGAAACCCTATACATCATGGAATTGGCGAACCTGCAATTGGCCGAACTGGAAGCTTATGACCGAATATTGGACAACGCCCTGGAACGTTCTTATCGGGACCTGGCTGATCGCACGCTTCGATCGCGCGCGGAAACGTTGCGTCAATTGCGCGAAATCCGCATTGACATGGCGCGATTTAACGATGAGTTGTCCAACATCACCAAGTTTTTTGGAGATTGGCACCTGGCGCGTATTTACGAAAAGCTCGCGAGCCGTTTTCACCTGGGAGGATGGCACAGAAACATCGACGGAAAACTCAAGACGCTCGCCGACCTTTATCAACTGCTCAAAATGGACCAAACCAACCGCTGGATGATGATTCTCGAAGGCACGATCATTCTGCTCTTTATTGCTGATCTTATTGTGCTGGTGATGGGGCTGAGACATTAAGAATGGCGCTCGACTTCGAGTGTAAGTTAACGCCGGCGACGTGTTGCCTGGTCGGTCAAGAATACTTCTGTGACGTCCGAACGTGCTTGACGCACGACGGACCACGCGAGACGAACCGAGTTAAACCCGTGAACCTACTGAACTGTAATTTGTTCGGCCAACAATTCTGCCACCTTTCCCGGATCATCCGTCGGCGCCTGGCACGTATGGCCGCGGCACAAGTACACGGTCACTTCACCTTTGGCGGGCAATGTCTTCGAGAAGTCGTCCACCGCGCCGGCATTTCCGAGCACAACTTTATTTGGTTGATAAATCGAATGGGCGGCGCGGAGCAGAGCCTGAAATTTAACGGAATCGCGGCCTCCGGCTACGACCACGCGCGCCGGTTCCTGCAATGAAAAATCCAGCGCCTGCAGCAGGAACGGCACGGCTTGTGGAACCTTTTGAAGGCGCCCGCCGAAAAGGCCCAGCGTTTTCTCCGCGGCGTCGGCAAAACGCCGTTGCCCGGTGATGGACGCCAGCCTGAGGAGCGATAACACGGCCACGGAATTGCCACTGGGTTCGGCGCCGTCGTAGTCGTCCTTGAGGCGAAGAATCAGATTCTTTGAACCTGTGGCGCTTTGCCAGAAGCCGCCGTGTTTCACATCAAAAAAGTTTTCGAGCATCGCGGCGGCCAGTTCGACTGCAAAATCCAAATACTCTTTTTCCAGCGTCGTTTCGTAAAAATCGACGACCCCGGAAAGAAGGAACGCATAATCCTCGAGCAATTGAACTTTATCACTCTGGCCGTCCCGCCAGCGGTGAAAGAGCGATGGCCCGGTCTTCCCGCCGCCGGCATTCCACAAATGTTCCCGGATAAAGCGCAGGTTTTTGCGCGCAGCCTCGCGGTATTTGGGTTCGTCCAGCACGGTTCCCGCCCGCGCAAACGCGCCCAACATCAACCCATTCCACGAGGTGAGAATCTTATCGTCCCGATGCGGCCGGACTCGCGTTTCCCGCGCGGCCAACAATTTCTCCTGGCCGCCGCCAGCAACTTTGCCGCGCCATCGTCGCGGCCAATGGGATTGGCCACGCTCAAAACATTTAGTCCGGACAACGGTTCCGGATGGCTGTGGTCCACGAAATTCCCTCCGTTCGTGATTCCAAAAAAATGGGCGACAACTTTGAGTTCCTTTGGTGAAAGAAGCCTGGACAATTCGTCATGCGTCCAACAATAAAACTTCCCCTCATGGCCTTCGCTGTCAGCGTCTTCAGCTGAAAAAAATCCGCCCTCGGAATGTGTCATGTCGCGCAATACGTAATCGAGAATGTCCCGAACGACGGCGGCAAAGGTTTCCGCATCGCCTGCGCCGTGCCCGTTAGCGACCAAATACGCGTCGAGGTAAAGCTGGGCCAATTGGGCGTTGTCATAGAGCATTTTTTCGAAATGCGGGACGAGCCATTCCGCGCCCACGGAATAGCGGGCAAAACCGCCGCCCAATTGATCGTGTATGCCGCCTGCGGCCATGCGTTCGCACGTGTTCAGAACCATCCGCGCCGCCTCTTCATCGTGAAATCGCGCGGCATAGCGCAGCAGAAACTGAGGCATGGATGGTTGGGGAAATTTTGGCGCGCCGCCAAAGCCGCCGTTGCGCGGATCATACGCGCTTTTGAAAAGCACGGCGGCCTGTTCCAGGACTCCGGCGTCCAGCGCAGATTTGCCAGCCGGCACAATCTTTGTGGCCGTCTCGAGCCGGGAATGCATGCCGTTTGCGGACGCGGCGACGTCCTTTTCCCGTTTGTTCCAAAGTTCGGCCACTTGTTCGAGTACTTGCAAAAACCCGGGCCGGCCCTGGCGTGTGTCCGGAGGGAAATAAGTGCCGCCCAGGAACGGCTTCAAATCCGGCGTGAGAAAAACGCTCATCGGCCATCCCCCTCCGCCCGTCGTGGCCTGGACGAACATCATGTAAATCTTGTCCACGTCCGGTCGCTCCTCCCGGTCCACTTTGATGCTTACAAAATGCCGGTTGAGATACGCGGCGATGCGTTCATCCTCGAAGCTTTCCCGCTCCATGACGTGACACCAGTGGCAGGTCGAATAGCCGATGCTCAAAAAAATTGGCTTGTTCTCGAGCCGGGCGGTCTCAAACGCTTCTTCATTCCAGGCAAACCAGTCCACGGGATTGTGCGCGTGCTGCAAAAGATACGGCGATTTCTCGCGGGCAAGGCGGTTGGTGTGTTTGGAGACAGCGGCCATGCGCCCAAATTAGCAGGCCAATCGAAAAGCACAGCAAAAATTAATGAACCTGAAAAAGCTGTGGATCAATTCAACCGAGGAAGCGCCTTAACTTCCAAGTCCTAGCTGGAGTGCACCAACCTCCACTGGTGCGGGAGCCTTTTTCACTTTGACAAGCTGAACGTTATAAAAAACGTCCTTTACGTTTTTCCATTCCGCTTCGCCCAGGTCAACACGGACCTGACTTCGGGATGGCCATTCTTCATACACAGCGGCGATTTTTCCAGCATGCGGCCCACCGATCACCTGAACGATGTCGCCTTCCTTGAACGGGCCGCCGTTGATCCAAATCCTGATATGCCACAAGAGCTTGAAAACGAACCAGGACGCAAAGAATCCAATTGCCGCACCTGGCAAAATCATGCCGAACATTTGTTTTAAGTCCGGCGCCTGGACCGCAAACGAAAGATCAACAATAACTGCCAATCCAAATAGTTGGATTGGCCAAACGTCATCGAGGGCAAAGAATCTCTGAAACAATGACGGCTTGACCGGTTCGCCAAATACCGGCGCATGGCTCGGTATCGGTCGTGGCGGTTTGGGTGGAAGTACGATCAAATGCGCGCCTTTGGCCTTGCTTTCCCACCATGCCAGGACTTCGGGGAATAATTCCAGCAACCGCTGAATAAGAACCTCGGCATCGTCCCGCCGCCATGAAATCAACCGGCGCAACGGTGACGAAAGCCGAAACCCCCTCTGCCCCCTTTTAGGAACGAGCCAGCCGTGGAGCAAAGAAAAATTGCCCGGAAAAATTTCCTCGGGCGAAAGATGGCTGCCGCCATAATCAATGCCGGTTACAGGCGATTCGGCAAACTGAATCCAAAAGCCGGGCCGGCCGCGCGGGAGATGCAACACGGCAAAAATCTGAACAACGGTCCCCGCCCTGCGCCGAAAACAAACAATCCGGGGCTCTTGCCGTTTGTCCCGGACGAATCCGAGCGATTCGACGTACGGAAAAAACCGCGATGCTAACGCAGCCTGAAGCCGTGCTGTTTGCATAGCCAGTAGAATAAATATAGACCTTTGGCTCGCAATCCGCCAGAGCCGGAATCTCCGTGGCTAATTTTTTCCAAAATTGCTACAGCCTGATTTTCCGCTCTATAGACCGCGGGATAAATGGCGTTGAAGGTTTTCCCTGGATTCTCGATTCTCTCGATGATTCAATGGAAGCGGACAAGTCCTCGGACTTCATTCCCATTTTGCGAATCAGGTCTTTGCATTCCTGAAGCTGTTTTGCAATCTGATCCAGTTCGTGAGAAAATTTTCGCTCAGGCGGCTGGGTGTCAGTAAAAATTGCAGCCTGCACCGCCTTCTCAGCTGAATCAATGAAATTATTTCCCAGGACCGAAATAATTTTCGACCTGCCACTGGATTCGACGTAGCGCCACGCATAACATTTTTTGGCCCGCTTGTGCCCGGCCAATTCAAATTCTTCGACAAACCCTTCCCATACGGTTTCTTCGTCCGCGGTTTTTTCCCGAACGAACACCGTTTTCTGGTGCGCTGGACTGCATTTGTGCCTCATTCTGATGGCCGATTCCAACGCGCTTAAGTAATCCCCTTTCCTCGTCATTGGGTACAATTACTCCGTGTCATTTAGCAAAAAAAATGCCGGCAAAGAAAAGCGCCCATCGCAAGGAAATCTGATAATGTGACAGTTATGGAACCTTCGACCCTTCGCATTTTGCAAGTTTTGGAACCGCTACCTTGTGTATTGCAATAACGTGGATGCCAGCGATTCAAAGACACTGTTCCGGCCGAGGCATAGCCGCCAAACTGTAAGCGATGTTGCCGGTCTGTTCTGTAAAGGATGTTGCCGGTTTGCACACTGTCCCCGCCCCTGTCTAACGGTCCGTGGAAAGAGAATTGCCCCGGCGAAGCAAAGCGAGGACGGGTCAATTTAATCGAAAACGAGAAAACCTTTTGTCAGACCACCGCAATTTCTGCTATGCTTGCAACATTTTATGGCCGATAAACCAAAACAAGTTTACGACGAAAGCAAAATCAAGACGTTGTCCTCGCTGGAGCACATCCGGCTGCGCACCGGCATGTACATCGGGCGCATTGGCAACGGCAGCAATCCAGATGACGGCTGCTACGTCCTGCTCAAGGAAGTGGTGGATAACGCGATAGACGAATACATCATGGGCCACGGCCGCGAGGTGCAAATCAATATCGAGGGCAATCGCGTGGCCGTGCGCGATTTTGGCCGTGGCATTCCCCTGGGCAAAGTTGTGGACTGTGTTTCCAAAATCAATACCGGCGCGAAATACAACGACGACGTCTTCCAATTCAGCGTGGGCCTGAACGGCGTCGGCACCAAGGCGGTCAATGCGCTGTCCCGGACATTCCTCGTGCGCAGCCATCGTGAAGGTGAATTTGTGGAAGCCTCATTCAAGATCGGTAAATTGAAGAAAGAGGACTCGGGCAAAACCAAAGAGCCCAACGGCACATTTATTGAATTTGAACCCGACCCGGAGATTTTCAAGGAAAGCGAGTTCCGGATGGAGCACGTTGAGCGACGCTTGCGCCATTATAGTTACCTGAACACCGGATTGAAGCTCACGCTGAATATCTCCGGCGCCGAGCCGAAAGTTTTCCAATCGCGGCACGGCCTCATGGATTTGGTCATGGAGGACCTGGCGACCGACGGCAGCGCACCCATCTATCCTCCACTCCACTACGCGGGCAAAACCCTGGAATTTTGTTTTACCCACAGCAATTCGCGCTACGGCGAAACATTCTATTCTTTCGTCAACGGCCAATACACCAGCGACGGCGGCACTCACTTGAGCGCCTTCCGCGAAGGCCTGCTCAAAGCGGTGAACGAATATGGGAATTCCAAATTCGAGGGCGACGATGTGCGCGAATGCATGGTGGGAGCCGTGGCCATTCGTTTAAAGGACCCGGTGTTTGAATCGCAGACCAAAAACAAATTGGGCAATACGGAAATTCGCACCGAATTGGTAAACAACGTGCGCGAAGAACTATTGCACTTCTTCCAGCGGAACAAGGAAATCGCCGAGAAAATCGTCGCCAAAGCGGCGGACACTCAGCAATTGCGCAAGGAGTTGCAGGCCGTCAAAAAAATGGCCCGCGACCGCGCCAAAGCCATTGCCCTGCGCATCCCGCAATTAAAAGACTGCAAGGATCACTACGATAAAAAGAAGGACAAAGGCCGTGACACGATGGTTTTCATCTGTGAAGGCCAGTCCGCCGCTGGTTCCATTACGAGCTGCCGCGATGTGAATGATCAGGCCGTGTTTGTCCTCAAAGGCAAACCACTCAACGTCTGGGACCTCAAGCGCGACATCATGTATAAAAACGACGAAATGTATAACCTCATGCAGGCGCTCAACATCGAGGATTCCATTGAAGGGCTCCGGTATGGAAAAGTGATCCTGGCCACTGACGCTGACGTGGACGGCATGCACATTCGGAACCTGATGATCACTTATTTCTTCAAGTTCTTCGAGCAGCTGGTCCATGACGGACACGTCTATGTTCTCGAAACCCCCCTCTTTCGCGTGCGCAACAAGGAAAAAACCATTTATTGCTACAGCGAAACCGAGCGGGACGCCGCCGTCCAGGAACTCGGAGGCAAGCCGGAAATTACGCGGTTTAAGGGCCTGGGCGAAATCAGTCCAAAAGAGTTTTCGCAATTCATCGGCAAGGAAATGCGTCTGAGCAAAGTCGAATACGCCCCCCGCACCGAGTCCGCGCCCATCCTGGACTTTTATATGGGCAAGAACACGCCGGAACGCAAAGACTTCATCATGGAAAGCCTGGTCGTGCCTGTGGAGGATTGAGCGTTTTTCTTTCGCCAGGGCGCCGCAACTCACGCCGGCTCGATATAATCCAAATCTTTGCCGTGCGTTTCCTCCATTCCAAAGACGGCCCAAATGGCAATTAAGATGGACGCCGCGGACACAATGGCCGCGGACGCGATGACGCCTGTGTGCGGCTTCAGATGATTGAAGGCGAGCGTCAGCGGTACGGTGGCGCCGCGCACAAAATTCGGCACCGTTGTGGCCACCGTCGCGCGAATGTTTGTGCCGAATTGTTCGGCCGCAATCGTGATAAAAATCGTCCAATAACCGGCGCCAAATCCCATCAGCAATGTAACTAAATAAAAAGTGCCGTTCGACAGTCCGCCGGTGCAAAAATAAGCCGCCATCGCTGCCGCGGTAAAAATCAGAAACGCCAAAAGGACCTTCCGGCGAGAACGCAACGCCTGGCTGAGGTGACCGCTGGCATAACCCCCAAAGGTAATTCCCAAATAGGTGAAAGCGATGGCCTGTGCCGGCTTGATCTCACCCTGGATGTTCAACGCCCGCGAAATTTCAGGGGAAAACGTGATCAGCACTCCGACCACGCACCAGAGAGGAATGCCGACCAAAACGCAGCGAAGATATTTCATAAAGCGCGCGCCGTTGTTGAACAGCGTCAAAAAATTGCCGCGCGAGATTCCCGGGTCGGCCGTCCGAAGCTGCTCAAACAGTTTGGACTCGGCCACACTCATCCGCAACACGAGCAGCATCAGTCCGAGGCCCCCGCCGATGAAATAAGCGTGTTGCCATGCGACTTTTTGAGCGACCAGGCCGCCGATGACCGCGCCAAAAACACCAACCGACGAAACAATGGCCGTGCCGTAACCACGCAGCTCCTTAGGCAAAATTTCCGTCACCAGTGTCACGCCTCCGCCCAATTCACCCGCTAATCCGAATCCCGCGATAAACCGCCACAAGGCGTAAGCGTCAATTGAATGGACAAAACCGTTGGCGATATTCGCTATGGAATAAAGCAGGATGGAACCAAATAACAGGGCGACACGGCCAAAGCGGTCGCCCAGCATCCCAAAGAAAATCCCGCCCGCGAGCATCCCACCCATTTGCCAATTCAAAAGCAGGACGCCTTTGGTAAGGATTTGTTCCGGTGGAAACCCCAGGTCCTTCAAGCTCGCGCCACGCACGATGCTGAACAAAATCAAATCATAGACGTCTACAAAATAACCCAGCGCTCCCACGATCACCGCGGGATGAAGAATTTGACGCAAGACAGATTTAGGCGGGTTCAATTTTTAGTCAGCGAGTACAGCAGTAGTAACCCGCTAAAGCAAATAAAAATCTGCTTTCATCCAAACTCTAAAAAATGTCATCGTCTGCGCCACGAATGAAAATTCTTTGCGCTGTCGCATTTTTGATTCTGACTTCCGGTCTGGCGCGTGCGCTTGACCCGGGCGCCCCGGACACAGCCTTCGGCGCCTACAATTCTCACTTCTATGTCGCCAGAAATGGCCGCGGGTATTACAAAGAGGATACGGATGGCGGCCGCTCGCACTTTTGGGTGGCGGCCGAGCAGATTGAAATGATTGAAGATGCTTATGATCGCACTCACAGTCAGGCGATCCGCCTCATGATCGGGCAGGCCATCGCCGGCTTCGTCAACCAGCACGGCGCTGATTGGAGCACCAATAAATACAACGACGATATCATGTGGATGACCATTGCCTGCGCCCGCAGCTGCCAGGACACGGGCGACGAGTATCGAGCGCTCGCCAAACACAATTTCGATGCCGTCTATGCCCGCGGCTGCGACGACGTATTGGGCGGCGGATTGTACTGGACTACCGACAAACACAGCAAAAACGCGTGTGTGAACGGCCCGGCTGCCATCGCGGCATGCCTGCTATGTGAAATTTGTAATGACAAATCCTATCTTGCAAAGGCGCAGTCCCTGTATGCCTGGGAGCGGAACGCGCTGTTTGCCACCAACGGCGCGGTCCGCGACAATATGAGAATCACCGGCTATGTTTCCCGCAAAGCTTTTACCTATAACGAAGGCACATTTATCGGGGCGGCGGACTTGCTTTGGAAACTCAGCGGCGATACCAACTATCTCGGTGATGCCTTGCGTGCGGCTACTTTTACACGCCGTGTCCTTTCCTGGGACACCACGCTGCCTGCTTACGGCTCGGGCGACGCCGCCGGATTCAATGGGATCTTTATGCGGTGGATGGCGCGGTTCCTGAACGATACCGGGTATTGGCCGCAGTTTTATGGCTGGATGTCGCGCAACGCAGACGCCGCCTGGCGCGCTCGCCGCGCGGATAATTTGTCATGGCAGGACTGGACCACGCCCACGCCGCCGGGGACACTCGATTCGTGGAATTGTTCGGATGCCGTCGTCGCGTTGCAGGTGGTTCCCCCTGAAGAACTCCGCTGAGATTTCACTTTGGTGCCCGTGCGCAACATCACGGCGTCGATTTTCTGACGCACCACGCATCTTGGCAAAAAATTTGCTACGCGTTGCGTGAATCTTGGGCGGCCACGACTCAGCCATGAAAAAACCAATCATTATTGCCATTGCCATTTGCCTTGCGGCAGCTTCTTTCGATGCGGGAGCCAACATCACTATTCCTTCGGAAATAATGTCATTCGTGGGTGTCTCGGACGGCGTTTCGCAACCTGACAACCACCTCAACATTACGTGCGAGGTCGACGAAATCGGTTCCGGCATTTATGAATACAGCTACGATTTGCAAACGATTGATCCGGAAGCCTTGACGTCGTTTACAATTGGCGGCATTGGTGACCCCTTGAATACGACCGGCATGACGATGCTCGACTACGGCGAGACGGATGTGGCCGCATCGGGTTTTAATAGCGATTCGGTCGGTTGGGATTGGGGTTTTAATTCCAATGTCACGTCCGATGACGTGAGCTTTACTTCAACCATTGCGCCCGGATACGCCGATTTTACCGCAAATGATGACGATATGGAATGGACATCCCCGGCGATGCTCCCGGCGCCAGTTCCAGAGCCATCCACATTTACCTTTATCCTCGCCTCCGCCTTTGCGTTTTGCCTGTTGAAAGACAGGTTGAAGACGCGTTGAACGCCGCATCAAGCGGAGCTTGATCACTTTAAAAAGGATGGCTGTTGATCTGGCGAAGCGAAGAAAATCAGAGCGAACCGACGTTCGCTGCTACTATAAGCCTCACTGAAGCTTTCCGCTTCCTTCAATCGGCCACACGGCAACGACCTTGCCATTCTGATGGACAACAAATTCCCGATATAAATTGCTCGTGGTGCAACCATGCGAGGGGATGATTTCCATGCGGTCGCCAACCTTAAATTCCCGATTCCCCGTCAACTCAACGGTCATGTGCTCTTCCGAAGTGTAACTGACGACCCGGCCGTCATCGCCATTCTTGAGCCGCGGCGGTCCCCATTCCGCCCCAATACCTTTTCGTCCAACGTCAATGATGGCGAAGCGCGTTTTGGTATGGCTTGCCACGGTGGCGAGGACGCTCATCGCCTGCCGAAATTCGGGCCGAATATCCGTATACCACCAATCCATGGCCGCATATGAGCCAGCCTGCACTTCATCGATGCCATCTGTATTTCCATTGATGTCGTAGGTCCCGGTGCCACCGCCGCTAACAATCTGGACTGCGATGCCGGCTCGTTCGATGAGACGGCGCGTATCGACCAGCAATCCAATGGCGGCGTGCGCCTTGCTGACCCGTTCGCCCGCGTCGCGAAGGTCAACGCAATGGCCCTCGTACCCTTGCAACCCCTCAAACTTCAAGCCCGGCAATGACGTCACCAGGGCAGCGAGGTCCAGTGCCGGCTGGCCGGGCGCGACTCCGCAACGGCCCATGCCAATGTCCACTTCCACCAGCACGCGGACGACAATCCCTGAAGCCGCGGCGTGCGCGGAAAGCATTCGGACATTGTCCGCAGAATCCACCGCGACCATCGGATTGGCGCGCGCGCACAGCGCCATCAGCCTGCCGATTTTGAGCGGCCCGACTATCTCATTGGCAATCAGGATGTCCCGAATTCCGGCGTCCGCCAGAACCTCCGCTTCGCCCAATTTCGCGCAGGTCATCCCCACGGCGCCCGCATCTATTTGCAGCCGCGCAATTTGCGTACATTTATGGCTTTTGAAATGCGGCCGCAACCGGCAGCGCCGCGCGGCAAAAAAAGACGCCATTGTATCGATATTCTGGCGCAAAGCGTCCAGGTCCAATAGCAGAGCGGGTGTATCAATTGTGGCAAGAGTATTGCTTATTGTCATTGTTTTCGGCCCGGAAGAATGGCCGAGAAATGAGAATTTAAAAATGAAAAACGGCAGAAATAAGCAATTGGCGCGGCCCGTGTGGTCGTTGCCAGGCCTGCCGCTGACAGGTGCAAATGATTACATTCAAAAGTGACAATTCGAAGGATGAAACGGATGTTCGAGTGGTTGATCAACCGGAGCGCCCGGGTTTTCAATTGTGGGGCTGGCTCTTTGTTTTGCTGGTGGTGACATTGACGGCCTACATCCGCTATCGCCTGCTCGACCTGCCGCTGGAGCGCGACGAGGGCGAATACGCGTGCGCCGGCCAATTGCTTCTTCACGGCGTTCCGCCCTATCAGGAGGTATGGAACATGACATTGCCCGGCACGTATGTGGCCTGCGCCCTGGGAATGGCCGCTTTCGGCCAAACGGCTGCGGGCATTCATGCGACGCTGATTGTGGTCAACTGCCTCACGATTGTCCTGCTGTTTTTGCTCGGGCAAAGGTTGTTTGGCACAACTGCCGGCATGGCCGCATGCGCGGCATATGGCGTTTTGTCAGTCAGCCCGGCTGTGCTGGGTCTGGCGGCGCACGCCGACGATTTTGTTATATTCTTCGCGTTGTGGGGGGCACTGGCATTGTGGAAGGCTGAAGAATTCTATCGGTGGCACGCGATGTTTTTCGCCGGTTTGCTCTTTGGCCTGGCATTTCTAATGGAACAGCAGGGAATTTGTTTCTGCCTCTTCGCCCCGACAATCATCCTGTGGCACGCCATTAAAACCGGCACCATTTCGAAGCCGGTGTTTTTGCAGAAACTCTTTTTCCTGGTCACCGGAATGGTGTTCCCACTTTTGCTGGTGTGTCTTTATTTGAACCAGACCGGTGTCTTATCCAAATTCCTGTTTTGGACATTTACCTACGCCGGGTCTTATGCGACTGAAAATACGGCGCGCGAGGGTCTTCATAATTTTCTTCAGGACGCTCACAAAAAATGGAGCATCTGTTTCCCATACCTGGGTTTTGTCGTGGTGAGCCTGCCGTTTATCATGCGGGACCGCGCGCTCCGCGGCCAAATCATTTTCGCCACCGCATTTTTGTTTTTTTCGGCTATCGGAATGGCTATCGGCTTTGATTTTCGCGAACACTATTTCATCCTGATTCTGCCGGCACTGGCCATTCTGGTTGGCCTGGCCATTGTTTCGCTGCAATTCGCCACCGCCAATAAGGCCTTCAAAATTGTTCCGCCGCTGGTTTGCATTTCGATTCTGGGCTGGTCCCTTCTCCAGCAGCGCCAGTTCTTCTTTGAACTGCCCGCGAACACCGTGAGCCGGATCATTTATGCCGGCGACGCTCCCTTTGCCGATATGCCCGCCGTGGGTAATTACATTCGCGACCATTCCAAGCCAGTCGCGACCATGGCTGTCATCGGTTCGGATCCCGAGCTGTACTTTTACGCCCAACGCCGCCCCGCCACCGGCTACGTCTCAACCTATCCCCTCATGCAACGGCAGCCCTACGCGGCCCAAATGCAGGCTGAAATGGTCAGCCAGATCCAAACCAATAAGCCTGAATATTTGGTCTTTGTCACCAACCCCGATTCCTGGCATATGCAACCCGGGTGCGACCATTCGATTTTCAATTGGTTCGCCCGCTACTCCGGCGCCTCTTACGAACGGGTCGCAGTTCTGGACCAGGTCTCCCAGGATAAAACCGTATTCATCAGCGGCGACCGCCTCAAAAACTATCACCCTGCCGGACGAAATTATGTCGGGATTTTCAAGAGGAAAACAGGGACTTAAAGCCACAGTCAATGAAGGTTGACGGAGACAGATTTGGTCGGCACAATCGACCATAGTGTCAAACAGGCTTTTGAGTGTCGGCTTCAGGTTGGGCGGTATTTTATTACTGTTCCTGTGTTCTTATGCCACCGCCAACTCCACCAGTTCGGAATTGCCGGGCGAAATTTCAATGAACAAACTGGCCGGTCGCGGTGATTTTCTGATTGTCACACTCCGGTTGGAAACCGGTGAGAAACTTCGGTTCATCGTGGATACCGGCACATCGGGCACTTTGATAGATCAATCCCTGGCGCCAACACTCGGAAAACCCCTCGGCAAAGTGAGATATAAACACTGGGGCGTTGTCAGCAGATACAAGGAATATGCAGCACCCGGGCTTTATTTGGGAGACGTGCCACTGATACTGACGAATCGCATCGCCGTCTTTAACTGCAAGGACGATTTTCCCGGCCAAAATCCGCCCATCCTGGGTATTCTGGGCATGGACGTGCTGAAAAACTATTGTATCCAGCTTGATTTTGCCGCAGGCAAAATGCGATTTTTGGACGATAATCTGGCGGATCCCCATCAATGGGGCGATGCCTTCCCCATTGTACCGCTGAGCCGGCGCGACCAGCGCCCCGCCGTGGCGGTTAATCTCATGGGATTGCCGGCGCCGCTTTCGCTAATCGATAGCGGTTGCACTTATGACGGATGGCTCACACCACGGAATTTTCAGCAATGGACCAATCACACAACCCTGCCCGCGGAAGGAGCAGGACGCTCGCCCGACGCTTTTCTTAATGGAGAAAAATATCCGCTGGTTGACCTGGAGAGCCATAACGTGGAGGGCGATGGGATTGGACTGCGTTTTCTGGCGCGGCATCTTGTTACTCTGGATTTTCCACACCATACCCTATATCTGAAGCGCCAATCTGCAGGCGACCCCGGGCTGAAAATATCGCTGAATGCCACGCGTCTCCGGACAGGCCCCTAGGCCGCCAGTTCCCGTTCGGTTTTTAGTCTCAACTGCCCGCACGCAGCGTCAATATCATGGCCCTTCTCGCGGCGCAGCGTCGCGGTGACTTTTTGTTTTTCCAGCGCCTCCAAAAACCGTTCGCATACTTCTTCGGATGGCCGTTCCCATGGCAGCCCTTCCACCGTGTTATAGGGTATCAGGTTCACCTTCGCAAAAATCTTCTTCGCCAGCGTTGCCAGCGGACCGGTTTGTTCCACCGAATCGTTCACGCCGGCGATTAATATATATTCCAGCGTAATCATCCTGCCTTTTTTCTCCTGATATTCCATGCACGCGCCAGTGAGTTCTGCCAACGGATATTTTTTATTCACCGGCATGATTTTGCCGCGCACTTCGTCCGTCGCGCCGTGCAGCGAGACAGCGAGCCGGAATTGCAGCGGTTCGGCCGCCAGCTTGCGGATTTGCGGCGCAAGACCGCTCGTTGAGATCGTAATTTTTCGCGCCCCGATGCCGCCGCCCCACGGCGCGTTCAATATGCGCAGCGAGCGCATCAGATTATCGTAATTGGCCAGCGGCTCGCCCATCCCCATGACCACAATGTTATCCACTGCGCGAGGCGGACCAGCTTCGGCGGACTCAGCAGTTTCGCGAGCCCGCAATCGCTCGATCGAAAGCACCTGCTCGATAATCTCATGTGGTTGCAAATTCCGTTTCCATCCTTCCAATCCGCTGGCGCAAAACCGGCAACCGTAGGCGCAGCCAACCTGAGTGGAAATGCACAGCGTATGACGGTCGCTGGCTTCGCTGTAAAGGGCCGGATTGGCCGGAATCAACACGCTTTCGATGAGCGAATGGTCGGCCAGCCGCCAGAGAAACTTTTCGGTCGTATCGGGCGAACCCTGCTTGCGGATGAGTTCAGGGACCTCGAGAGAGAAATGTTCGCGCAATTTCGAGCGGAGTTCCTTCGGTAAATTCGTCATGGCTTCCCAATCCGTCACGCGCCGGACATAAAGCCATTCGAGCAATTGCGTCACGCGATAAGCCGGTTGCGCCCACGATTTAAATTGGGCTTCCAACTCTTCGCGCGACTGCGATTTAATATCCGGCATTTGGATAATTTACCCATCAATCAAAAATTAAAAACGAAAAACTCAAGATGGCCGGGTTCTGAGAACAACGACTTTGAACCCCGAAATGGCAAGTGATTTGCTACAAAATAGCCTTTTATTGGATATGAATAACAACATCGCTCAGGGTGCAAATAAGCCAAAACCGACGCGCGTGGACTCGCAAATATTGGACACATATATCGAGGGTATCAAACATTTGCCGGCTACGCCGACGCTCATGATCCAATTGATTGACCTGTTTCGGCAACCGGACACGGACGCGGATGAAATCGTAGCCCTTTTGAGGCGCGACCCGGCGCTCTCGGTGGAAGTGTTGCGCCGCTGCAATAGCGCCTATTTTGCTCAAGACGCCCCGGTCATGGATATCAATGAAGCCGTGTTCCGTATGGGTTTTTATGAAGTTTACCAGATGACTGTTTCGCTGTACGGCATGCGGGTGCTCACTCCCAAAGAAAATGTGCCGGGCTTTTCGGCCGAGGCGTTGCAACGGCATTCCAACATCGCCGCCATCGCCTCAGGCGCGCTGGCGCTGGAGGCCGGCGAGGCCGAAGGCATCGCATTCACCGCCGGTCTGCTGCATGACGTGGGCAAGCTGGTGCTGGCATTGGGCGAACGCGACAAATACGTGGCCGTCATCGAAAAATGCCGCAGTTCGGGTGCGTCCCTGAGCGAGACGGAAAAAGTGGTTTTTGGATTTAACCATGATGAAGTCGGCGCGCGCCTGTTGCAACGCTGGGGCGTGCCGGTGGAAGTGGTCATGCCCGCACTGGGCCATAACAACCTCAGGCCCTCCGGCGAATGGGATCGGTTTGTGGCCATTACCAACATGGGCAGCCGCATGGCCAATTTCATCGAGTTGGAAAAAGCTCCAACGCCATTCGTACAATTGCCCGGAGTAAAACCGCTCATGGATTTTCTCAAATTGAAGGACGGCCAGATGGCTGAATGGGAACAATCGGTGCGCGCTAAAGTCGCGCAATTAAATTAAAAAGAGAAAAAAAGGCCGGAGTGGGAACCACGTGAAACAGGCGAAAGACCCAAAAGCGAAAGCCTCCTTCTCTCTAATTTTTCCGTTGAATTGCTCCATTTCCGCGACATTGGCCGCTTCACCTTGACACTCAGAGTTTTATAATATAGAATCATAGCCGTATCGATTGAGGGACGACGGTCCCTGATTCTATATGAAACTGTTTCGCTGCCTCCTCTCGACTTTCGCAGCAATCTGTCTCTGCCTGGCGCCATCGGCGCGCGCGGCCGTGGATACAGTGACCACCCCGGCCGATAGCGGCCCGGGTTCCTTGCGCAACATCATCGCCGCGGCCGGCACCGGCGACACCATCGTCTTTTCCTCTACAATGGCCGGACAAACCATCTATTTGACCAATGGCGAGCTTTTCATCGCGCAAAACCTGACGATTGATGCTTCCTCGCTTGCCGGTGGCATTACCATTGACGGCGGCGGAAACGGCCGCGTGCTGGAAATTGGCGGCGCGAATGTCGTTATTGATGCGCTCACGGTGACCAACGGCTACGCCAATGACGACACAGGTGGAGGCGTGCTGCTTGACGAACCTGCCGCCACTCTTACCGCCAAAAGCTGCGTTTTCAGCGGCAACTCCGCCGAATTCGGCGGCGGCATCTCCACCTATGGCATGCTGACCCTCAACAACTGCATGGTTTCAAACAACTTCGCGAACATTTATGGAGGCGGCGTTTTTTGTTACGGCAGCGGGGTCACGGGCAGTAATTGCGCATTTATCGCCAATTCGGTTCCGGACGGCGGGGGCGGCGCCATTGAAAGTGAATTCAGCGGGCTCACGCTCAATAACTGCACGGTATCAGAAAACGTCGCGTCTTTTTTCGGCGGAGGGATAGATTCCGAAGATGACGGCGCCCTTAATCTCACAAACTGCATGTTCGTGGGAAATTCCAGTGGAACCGCCGGAGCCTTGTCTATTCAGACCCCTGCAGCCGTAATCAACTGCTCTTTTTTCGACAATGCGTCCACAAACGGCGCAGGTGGCGGCATAGTCAATTACGACACCCTGACGCTCAACAATTGCAACTTCTCCGGCAACAGTGTAGCCAATAGTGACAGCCAGGGAGGCGGTCTCGTCAACAGCGGCGTGTTGACAATGAACAATTGCACGTTCTCCGGCAACTCGGCTCCCACTGGCTCTGGCGGCGGCGTATACAACGCGGACGTTCTCATGGCGTACAACTGTACTTTGTCCGTTAATTCAGCCGACAACGGCGGTGGCCTCGCCAGCTTCACTGCGACAAATGTGTTGATTAATTGCACCATCTGCAGCAATTCCGCCAGTTACGCCGGCGGCCTTGTTGACGATGGTTCCAGTACCTTCACGCTGACCAACACGATCGTGGCCGGAAATTCCGCCGCCGCCAGCCCTGATATCGCGGCGTCTTATTCCGGCCTCGGAAATTTCATCGGCGGAAATCCGCAGGTGGCCCTTCTGGGCGATTATGGCGGGACCACGCAGACCATGCCGCCGCTATTCTATTCGCCATTGATTGACGCCGGCACGGATTGGGTCACGAATTTTCTGGCGACTGATCAGCGTGGATATCCGCGCCGGGCTGGCGTGCACGTGGATATCGGCGCGGTCGAGACACAACCCGCGTCCGCCAATAACCGTCCGCTCCTTAGAGACGTCCTCTGGACCAGCGGTGGTGGCGGATTTCCAATCGGCTTCTTTCGATTTTCCTTCACCAACGTCCCTAATGCGGATTTTACCGTGTTTACCTCCACAAATCTCGCGTTGCCCCTGGCCCAATGGACGGTTTTGGGAAATGCCCAACAGGTTTTTTTCCCAGGGAATTATGAATTTTCTGACTCCGTTCCGGCAACGGTTTACCTCACGCGCACGAACTATACCGTGGTCTTCCCGCCGCAGCAGTATTATCGCGTGGTTTCGCCGTGAGGATCAAATCTTCGAACTGTCATTCAACAATCGGTCGCGAACTGAAGGACCAAAATCTGTGTTTATCTGTGTTCATCTGTGGCTAAAAAATTTTTGCGTCACAGGCATCTGCGGATTTCATTCAGAGCCTCCTCTCCTGGACAAAACCAAATAAAAATTTATTCGATTACCGGACGCCCCTAAGGCATTATAGGTGTTTGAAAAAGACAGGCACAGTCAATCAAACATCGCCAGATGAACGGTACTCCACCGGACATCTTGTCCGGCGATTATTGAAATTGGCATGGCAGTTCCGCAAGGATTGCGTGTTATCGGTCGTTTTGAGCCTGATCCTGCTCCTTTTGGCCATCGCCGGACTTCAATTATTGGGCGTGGTTATTGACGTCATCCGTCATGCGCTCAATCCCACAGGCGCGCCGGCGCCGCATTATCCCTTTGCCTGGCAGCCACCCATGGACTGGACGCCCTTGCGCATCGTCACGACATTGGCCGGAGCGATTGTTGTCCAGGCCCTGCTGCGCGCGGGGCTCACATACGTGTACAACATGACCACCGCGCGGCTGACACAGGGCGAGATTGTCCCGGAATTGCGTGCGCAGGTTTACGCCAAACTCCAGCGCCTGAGCTTTAGCTTCTTTGACGTTCATGGCTCAAACTCCATTTTCAATCGCGTCACGGGTGACGTCCAAAACACGCGCCTGTTCGTGGACGGCGTCTTGTTGCAGGGCGTGAACATGATTTTGACCCTGGTGGCGTATGCCGTTTTTATGTGGCGCATCCAGCCATCGCTTACGGTCGCGTGTCTATGCGTGTCGCTGCCGTTGTGGTGGGTATCGCATTACTATTCCGGGCGGTTGCGCCCGGGGTATCTGAAAAACCGCGAGTTGACCGACCACATGATTTTGCTGTTCAGCGAAAGCGTGCGGGGAATGCAAACCGTAAAAGGTTTCTCCGCTGAGCCGCACCAGGTGCGCCGGTTTGAGGCAGCCAATGATTTGGTTTCCTCGCAGCAACGAAAAATTTTCAGTGACCTTTCGATTTTTACGCCGACCACACAGATGCTCTCCCAACTGAGCCTGGTGATTTTATTCGCATATGGCGGCTGGCTGTATGTGGAGGGCAAAATCGCTCTCGGAAGCGGCCTGGTGGTGTTCGCAGGATTGCTCCAGCAATTCACCGGGCAGGTGGCCACGATCGCCACGATCGCTAATTCGGTGCAACAAAGCCTGGCGGCCGCGCGGCGCGTGTTTGAAGTCCTGGATACGCCGGTGGAAGTGCAGAGCAAACCCAACGCCATTGTGCCGGCCCGGCTTTCGGGAAAGATCGTCTTCGAAAACGTGACTTTCGGCTATTCGCCCGAGAAACCAGCTCTGTCCGGGATTTCGTTTGAATCGCGGCCCGGGCAGATCATCGGGATTTTTGGCATGACTGGCTCGGGCAAGAGCACGCTCCTGGGCATGCTGCCGCGCTTTTATGACCCGCAGGGCGGCCGCATTCTCGTGGACGGTAAAGATTTGCGGGACCTGGATCTGGACGAATATCGCCGGCAAATTGGCATCGTTTATCAGGAAAGCTTTTTGTTTTCGAACACTGTGGCGGCGAACATCGCCTTTGGCCATCCGCACGCAACAATGGAACAAATCGAGCGCGCGGCGCGCATCGCGTCCGCGCATGATTTCATTTCCAGGCTTTCCGATGGCTACGGGACTGTCCTGGGCGAATCTGGCGTGGATTTATCCGGCGGGCAACGCCAGCGGCTGGCCCTGGCGCGCGCGTTATTACTGCAGCCGCCGATTTTGATTTTGGATGATCCGACGGCGTCGGTGGACGCTCGCACTGAAAATGAAATCGTCACCGCGTTGCGCGAGGCAATGTCAGGAAGGACGACGTTTGTGGTGTCATCGCGGCTGAGCCTGTTGCGGCGCGCGGATTTTATTCTCGTGCTGGAGAACGGACGGCTCGTGCAGACGGGCACACACGAAGAATTGGCCCATCACCCGGGCATCTATCACGAAACCGCGCTGCTGCAAATCATGGATCTGGACGACGAACCGAAGGGAAAAGCAGCATGAGTAATTCCATGAATGCTGGTAGGGACGGCGCTCTTCGCAAGTGGCGCTGCCACCGTCGGTACAGCGGGCGGAACATGCACGATACGGCGTCCGCCTACGCTCGTTGCGCCGCTAAACGCGGCGCGGACAGCGTCCCGATGCATCGAGATTCCTGCCAAAACGGGGGCTTGCCATGAAATTGGAAGAGCCCAAAGAACGCG
Source organism: uncultured Verrucomicrobiae bacterium (assembly GCA_963845665.1). Lineage (GTDB taxonomy): Bacteria > Verrucomicrobiota > Verrucomicrobiia > Limisphaerales > UBA11358 > UBA11358. The sequence goes on along the minus strand of CAWJTA010000002.1, from coordinate 1,250,808 downwards.
CCGACAAGAAAGGTCCCCTTTCAAAACTCCAAAAGGTGGATTCGGATCGTGAAGCCATCACGTATTACAATCCGGAAGAACGTGAAGCGGACCAGGCGCCGCTGCAATCCCGGCTCATTCGGCGGATTTTCCGCTACACCCAGCCCTATGCCGCTCGGCGCAACTGGCTGTTTTTTCTCACCTTTATACGCGGCATCCAATTGCCGGCGCTGGCGTATTTGATTGCCGCGACCATCAACGGCCCGATCGCGGAACGCAATCTCAACCACATTTATCTTTATGCGGCGGGATATCTCGCCCTGGCGCTGATTACGATCATCACCATCCATTTTCGGCAAAAATTTGCCCTCGAACTGGGTGAGGCGGTCGTTCACGACATGCGGTCGGAGCTCTTTCGAAAACTGATGACGATGCCGATGTCGTTTTTTAACCAAACGAAATTTGGCCGCATCATCAGCCGCATGACGTCGGACATAGACAGCGTGCGCGCCGGCGTGCAGGACGTGGCATTTGTGTTGATCGTGCAGGCGTTGCAAATGATTGTCTCGGCGGCATTGATGGCATGGTATGACTGGAAGTTGTTTTCGCTCATGGTCATGCTCGCGCCGTTTATCTGGATCGTGAACGAAAATTACCGCCATGAAATGAGCCGTCGCCTGCGCAAGGTACAGGAATCCTGGAGCCGCGTGGCTTCCACGCTCGCCGAATCGGTGAGCGGCATCCGGGTGACCCAGGCGTTCGTACGGCATGAAATCAATGCGGGATTTTTCCGCAAATTGATTGACGTCCACGGCGAAAACAACGTGGGCGTAGCGCAGGCCTCGGCGGTCTTTGTGCCGCTGTTGCAATTAAAAAGCCAATTGTTCCTGGGCGCCATGGCGCTCATCGGGGCCTTCGGCGTACTAAAATGGCACGGCTGGCTGCATATGCAGGTCGGCGACCTGGTGATGTTCTTCTTCCTGGCGAACCTGTTCTTTGATCCGGTGCAAGTCATCGGCAATCAATTGAACCAGGCGTTCATGGCCATGGCCGGCGCAGAGCGGCTGTTTCGGATGCTCGACCAGGAAGCCGAATGGGTCGACGCCCCCGGCGCTAAACCCGCGGCCCAAATTACGGGGCGCGTGGAATTTCAGCACGTCGGTTTCGAATATAAACCCGGCCGACCGGTGCTTCAGGACATTTCCTTTGTGGCCGAGCCGGGACAAACGGTGGCATTGGTGGGCCATACCGGCAGCGGCAAAACAACCCTCGTAGGCCTGCTGCAAAAGTTTTATTTGCCCCTGAGCGGACGCGTCCTGGTGGATGGCATCGATTTGAACGCCGTTACGAGCGATTCATTGCGCTCGCAAATGGGTAGCGTGCAACAGAATAACTTCCTCTTCTCCGGCACCGTGCTGGACAATATCCGCTTCGCCAGGCCGGATGCGACCGAGGCGGAAGTGCGGACGACGCTGGAGGCCCTGGATTGCGCCGATTTATTGGACGCGTTGCCCGACAAATTGCAGACGCAAGTCACGGAGCGGGGCGCGTCGCTGTCGTTCGGCCAGCGGCAACTGGTTTGCTTTGCGCGCGCCATGCTCGCCAACCCGCGCATCGTCGTGCTTGATGAGGCCACCAGCGCGATCGATACAATGACCGAGGCGCGCTTGCAGCGGGCTCTGGAGATTTTGTTGAGCGGACGCACGGCATTTATCGTGGCGCATCGATTGAGCACGATTCGAGAGGCGGATTTGGTGCTGGTGCTCGACCAGGGCCGAATCGCTGAACGCGGCACCCACGAATCGTTATTGCGCCATGACGGAATTTACGCGAGGTTGCATCGCGAATTTGTCAGCGAAAGCGGAAAATAACGTTGAAACGTTGAAAAGTTAAAGCGTTGAATCGTTATCAAACCATGCCTGAACACGTCCAACAAACTGATCGAGGCGACCTCCTCTTCCGGCGCATGATCATCTGGTTTACTGCCGTCAGCCTGGCGCCGACTTACGGTTGGCTGGCGGGATTCGTACGGCAGCCGAACGGCGGCTTGACGTTCCATTGGCGCTGGATGGTTTTGCTTTGGGCGCTCATCGGTTTTTTCAGCACCATTTTTTTCTGGCGCCAGGTTTGGCCGCCGGAAAACCGCCCGGCCACCCGCAAGGGCATCATCGGAGGGTCCATCGCTCTGGCCTTGCCGGGGATCTGGTGGCTGATTTTCCCGTTGCGCTCGCAATCCGGCCAGCATCTCTGGCAAGTGATTGCCGGACTCACCGCCGCCGCCCTGGTTCTGTCGTTCGGCGCGTTTCTCATCTTCCGCCTCGGACGAGCCTTCGAAGACGACAAAGAGGCGGAGTAATTTACGCTTTACGAGCCGTAGCAGCCGACAAGGGGAGGCGCTGACTCTTTTTCACCACTTCTGCCGTTGCGCCAATCTCCCCAGGACGTCGAGCCCATTTCATGTCTCCCCTCCCAGAGACCTTATCGTCGATTTCGATACGCTTTTCCACTGGATAATAATCTCAGAAATTTGATTACGAAATCAAGTAGCAACGACACTGCAACTGGTCGATGAACGTCTGGCAACTTGTTATTATAGCTCTAGTCAGTTTCTTGCTAAAACGTGTGCCTGGTCTTTTTGATTTACCGGAATGACCCTCTTCTTTAACCAATTCCGCAATGGCTCGTCGTAAAACCGCAGGCACCCATACGCTAGTGACAAACTTCCAAAGAATACGAGGAGGGCATATGGGTACGTTTCGGCTAACGAAAGCCTCCCGTGCGCCACATATTCCGTGTAAATGTAGATCAGTGGGTAATGGGTGATATAGATCGGGTATGAAATGCGCCCCAGGAAATCACAAATTCCTGCCGAATATTTGCCACCGAGGGTTCCACCAGCTCCCATGGCGACGATTAGCGGAAAAATGAAGATGATGCACAACGACTCATACAAACCGTTTATCCAATAGTGTGCTGCCCCGCCAAATCGCGGCAAAGCCAAAACCACTAGAATCAGGCCGCTACTCACCCAAAAAGCGTGCGGAACGCGAACGATTTTACCCAGACGAAACAACAGCAATCCGCCGAAGAAAGGACACATCAGCCGGGTAAATCCAATGTGCAGATTCGGGCCATCCACCGACCAACCGCCGGCAAAATCTCCGTCATGGCTGGTCAGTCCCAGATGGACAACTGCCGCCGCTGACAACAGCACCAGTACAAAGAGCAGTTTTTTGGAAAAGTGCCGGACCACCAGCGCATAGAGCAGATTGGCGAAGTATTCGAAGAACAGTGACCATGCCGGCCCGTTCAAAGGATACATTTCCTGCCATCCCCTGATGTCCATGGAAGGCAAGAGCGGCACCATCGTAAAGCCCACCAACATTACCACCAACATTTTCCAAACAGGCGTGCCTGCGATTAGCGGAAATATTTCGCCCTGGCCAAAATAAAATGCTATCGCACCGACGACGGAGCCCAGTATGACCATCGGATGCAATCGGATGAGACGGCGCATCAAAAACCCTCGCAGGTTCATTTTGCCCCAGCGATCATCATACGCGTAACCGACAACAAATCCGGATAATACGAAGAAGAAGTCGACTGCCAGGTAGCCGTGATTGATGATTTGGTTCAATGGGGTTGTGGCATGTGCCTCAAAAATATGAAATGCCACCACCACCACAGCAGCTACGCCACGTAATCCGTCTAATATTTCGTAGTGCGGTTTGGATTGCAGGTTAGCGGAATTTATCATTCATAAAGCTTTATTCACAGGCTCGGGCAGTTTCTCATCCACTTCGTGGATTCGATATGGATTCACTGTTTTTTGAGCGCCTATGGAAGCTGCCCTTTCACGTTCCGGGATAATTATGTATGAATTCACTGACTCAGGAGACTAGGATTGCGCAATGATTACTTTGGGGCCGGCATTCGAAAAGGTCGAAACGATCTCTTCCGATGTACCACTCTCAAGAACAACATGATCAAGGACTGCGAGTGCGGCCACCTGAAACGGGGCGCGAGTCTCAACTTTGTTCATCGTGACCAGCACTGCGGTGCGATCACTTCTTGCAATGAGTGTGCGTTTAAATTCAGCGTCCGCCAGGTGGAACGCACCAATTCCCAAAGACATGGAAACGGCGCAAGCTCCGAGAAAACACAGATCAAAGCTCATTCGCTCTGCTTCACGAATCGCAGATAGCCCGATCGCCGCTCCGGTTTCACGTTCGATCTCTCCTCCCAGGACGATGACTTTGAAATTCTTGCGCTCGAGGAGGGCGCTTGCGATTGAGATCGAATTCGTGGCGATTGTAAGAGAGCGATCTGGTGGCATCTCTCTGGCCAACGCCAGGTTGGTACTGCCGCTGTCGAGGAACACCGTCGATGCTTCAGAGAGTAAGGACAGCGCGGCCAAAGCTAAAGCGCGCTTCTCTTTCGAGTTGTTCAAAAGTCTCTGTTCAAGCGGAACTCCATCCGGCGATATCGGAAGCCCACCCCCATAAACCCGTTTGCACTTGCCCGCGGCAGCTAACGCTCGCAGATCCCGGCGAATGGCGTCCTCAGATACCAGGAACTCCTTTGCAAGAGCGGTGGCATTGACTGACAGACCACGCTGTAGCCGATTTTCGATCTCGTTTCTTCTTATTGCTCCGAATGAACCGCGCATAAACAAGAAATATCATGTACAACCAAGAAATACAAGGAACTTTGATTTTAAAGCGGGTTTTTGGGGACTTTACGGATGTTCTAATCGGTTTGCAGACTGTGTCCATCCCTGGCTCGAAGAACTCGCGTAAATCGTAACCGAAGGTGGCAACGCCACTTGTATCGCCCGTTCGTTTGGATTGACAACCGGCCGTTATAGCTAGAATGTTACACGGTCGTAACAATCCAATCTAGTGCCTTTCCGGTTTAAAAAGAATGAGTCAGTCACGAAGGCTGTGCGGCGGCTGTGTGGCGAACGGCTTGATGAGGCAATGGGAATGCTGGACAAGGGCCACCACTTTGATGCCGTACACGACGTCCGCAAGGAAATTAAAAAATTGCGGGCGATTCTTCGTCTGGTGCGATCGGGCATTGGCGAAACGGACTATGACAAAGCCGCGAATTCTTTGCGCGATGCAGCAGACCGGTTGAATGCAATGCGCGACGCGCAGGTGGAGATCACCGCTTTACAAAACCTCGCCAGGCAATCCAACGGCCATATCCCGCGCTCGGCACTGCCGAAAATTCAAAGCGCGTTGCGCCAAAACTGCCGCGCTGAAGAACAAAAACTCGGCGCAACCATGGATTCGGTGAAGCAGGTTTTATTCGGAGCGCGGCTGCAATTAGGCAATCTGAAGGTAAAATCAAACGGTTGGAAGGCAGTCCGCCCGGGCCTGAAAAAAATTTACAGTCGCGGCCGCAAGGCCCTGACGCTAGCCGAGCGCAAACCGTCGCCTGAACATTTTCACCAGTGGCGCAAGCGCGTGAAAGACCTCGCCAATCAGTTGCGGCTGGTTTGCTCCGCGCGCCCCGGCAAGCTCAAACCCCACATGGATGAGTTGGACCATCTGGGAGATCTCCTGGGTGACGATCACGATTTATTCATGCTCAATAAATTCGTTGGTGAAACAATCAGGCTGCCACGCGAGAAAAAACCGGTTGAAGAGGCGATCGCCGAGCGTCAGAACAAATTGCGGTCTGAAGCCCTGGAACTCGGGGCATCCTTTTACACTAAAAAGCCCAATCAATTTTGCCGCCAAATCGGGACCGGTTGGAAAAGCTGGCGCGGACAGAATTGAACCCATCGACGGCAGAGCGGCGTTCCGTGCTGGCGCTGCCACCGCGGCTATCCCCCACCGACTAGTCTATGGTGGCCGTGCGCAAGCACTACGCCGCCTTGTCCGGCTTCAACAACCCTGGCGTCGTCGGCACAAATCCCCGGCTCTCCATTTCGACCTTGTTCCAATTCACCGCATAATGCTTGGCCATGTCGAGTGTGACCCTTCCACCCTGGAAAAGCTGCAACAGATACTGGTCAAAGCTGTGCATTCCCTCGTTGAGCGAAGATTCAATGTAGCCATTTAGCTGGCGGAGATCATTTCGAAGAATGGCGTCCTGTATGCCCAGGCTGCGTTTCATGACCTCAACACAGGGTATCCTGCGGTCAAAAGTGCTCGGTATCAGGCGCTGACTGACCATGGCATTCAACGCCCGCGACATCAACGCCAGGGCATTGGCCTGTTCGTCCACCGGATAAAATTCGCGCACGCGGTCAATCGCCTGGGCGGCCGAATCCGCGTGCAACGTCGCCAGCACCAAATGCCCGGTCTCCGCGGCCTGCATGGCGGCGTGAATGCTCTCGCGGTCGCGAATTTCGCCTATGAAAATGACCTCGGGGTCCTGGCGCATCGCATTGCGGATGCCCGTGGCAAAAGTACCGGTGTCCACGCCCACTTCGCGCTGTTCAAACTGGCACTGGCTCTCTTCAAAGATATATTCAATAGGGTCTTCAACGGTCACGATGCGCAACGGCGCAGTTTCATTGAGTCGTTGAAGCATCGCGCAGGCGGTTGTGCTTTTGCCCTGACCGGCCGCCCCGGTGACCAGCACCAGCCCGCGCGGCTCCTGGATGAGCCCGGATACGGTCGGCGGCAATTGGAGTTCATCCAGTTTTGGAACCCGCTGCGGCACCACTCGAAATGAAAATGATTGTGTGCCCTGCTGCTTGCTGAAGTTGGCACGGTAACGCAGCTTCCCGCATAAAAAACTGAAATCCGTCTCATGGTGTTTTTCGATTTGCTCAAACGCCTCGTTCGAAAATGCGTCCTTGAGGATATGGAGAAGCGAATCATTATCCGGCGGCATAAATGTCTCCGGCGGAATGCGAAGCAATTTTCCATCTACCCGGTACGCAATTCGGCGCCCGGCCTGGGCATGAATGTCCGTCGCGCGCTGGTTCGCGCACCACGCCAGGATCTTTCCCAACGAATTCTCGGGCGGTATTCGTTCCATAGCTATTGTCGTTGTCTCTTCTCCTCTGAATACCCATCCATCACTTTGGCCAAAACGTCAAATTGCCCCTGCCCGAATTATTCAGGCACAAGCACGACCACGGCCTCAAGAATTGCCGGCAGGCCGGCAGATCGGACACCGGCCTCCAGCCCGGTTAAGCGAAAAAGGGTTTCCTGGGTTTTCGGATTTAATGGGGCTTAACGACCAATCGACCGTTCACGATCATCGGCAGATGGCGCTGCCACCCACGCCAAAACTGCTTGCCGTAACACATAATCAAGGTATAATTTTCTTTCCGCTGGTTTCATCCAGTCGCGGTGGGTTGGTAGCTCAGTCGGTAGAGCAGTGCCCTTTTAAGGCATTGGTCCAGGGTTCGAGTCCCTGCCAACCCACCATTTTCCAAACCCTCGATTGCCGATTGCCGGCGCGGGTTTTTCTTCAGAATTCAGGGCGCCGCAATGCGGAGTCGGCTCGGTTGGTAGGGACCTGCTTGCCAATGGCGCTGCCATTCCGCCAGACACGCGCCCATTTACAGACCGTTTGTCGGACGTTCATCCGACATGCGCGCGTTGTACTGTCATGCTATCGTTTGGGCGATTTTCCAGCCAATTTGTTATGCCCAAAGGCTGCATTCCGCTTCTCGTTATGGCTACTCTTCTGTCGCCCATTGCGGCGTGGGCGTTGACGAATAATCTTGCCCTGACGCCGCCGATGGGCTGGAACGACTGGAACGCTTACGGGTGCCGCACCGGCCAAAATGTGGTGACGAACAATGCGGCCATCATAGTCGCCGATGGTCTGAAAGCCGCCGGCTACCAATACGTGGACATTGACGATGGCTGGGCTTCCTCGCGGGATTCGAATGGTGTCGTCCAGGCCTACACAAATTTTCCCGCGGGCATTCCGCCGGTGGCCGCGTACGTGCATTCGCTGGGACTCAAGCTCGGCGTTTATACCGACGATGGAACGAACACTTGTTCCTCTTGTATTTCCGAGAATTACAATCCCGTGGGAAAAGATCCGGGAAGCTTCGGTTACGAATATGTGGACGCCTTCACCTACGCGAAGTTTGGCGCGGACTATCTCAAGGACGACAACTGCAACGCCTTCGGCGAAAGCGGCCAGCTGGTTTATGGCCGCATGAGCGATGGCCTGATGAAGAACGGACGGGCCATTGTGTTGTGTCTTTGCGGCGGCGCGAACGGCAACTCAAAGAGTTATCAATCGTGGTCGCCGGATACGGGAAATTATTGGCGAACGACCGGCGACATCGGCAGTACGTTTGCCAGTATGATTTCGCACATTGACCCAAACAGCATGACCGCGTTCGCAGCCGGGCCGGGGCGCTGGAATGATCCGGACATGCTGGAAATTGGCAACGGCGAGTTCGCCACCAACCTGGCAGGCGCCCAAACCCATTTCAGCATGTGGTGCGAAATGGCCGCGCCGCTCGTCATGGGGAACAATCTGACGACGATGTCGGCGCAGACATTGCAAATCCTGACCAACTCCGAGGCCATCGCGGTGGACCAGGACCCTTCGGGCGAGCAAGGTATTTTTGTCGAGGGCGTCCAGGACAACGCAGAGGTTTGGAGCAAGCCACTGGGTTACGATTTTACGACGCGCGCCGTGGCGCTGCTTAACCGGAGCACGAGCAATTCAGCCGTCATCACCTGCAACTTCACCAATTTGGCGTTCCAGGCCGGAACGACGGCGACGGTGCGCGATTTGTGGGCGCACCAAAATTTGGGCACGTTCACGAACAGTTTCACGGCCACAGTTCCGCCGTACAGTACGATGTTGCTAAAGATTGTTGGCACCCCGATTTTGCCGTCCACACAGGGCACGAATTATTTGAGCGATGAACAGCCGATTTACGCGTACACCGGCTGGGGGACGATTGTGCCGGACAAAAGCATCGGTGGAGCGACCATTAAGCTCAATGGCGTGAGTTACGCGCACGGCTTAGGCGTGAACTCATTCGCCGGCGTGGAATATAATCTCGGCGGCGTTTGTTCGCGATTCCAGGCGACCATCGGTGTTGACGATGAAGTGGGAACTGAAGGAACTGTGATTTTCGATGTGTACGCCGATGGCACGCGGATTTTCAAGAGCAGTGTGATGGCCGGCGGTTCTCCGGCGCAACACATTGATCTGGATGTGACCGGGGTGCGGCGGTTGACGCTGGGCGTTGACGACGCCGATGACGGCAACAGCTACGACCATGGTGACTGGGCCAACGCGCTCGTTATCGCTACCAACACCCCGCAAATGCCGGAATCGCCAGCCGGCCTGACAGCCAGTCCGGGCAATGCCATCCTGTTGAACTGGGACCCAACGCTCGCGGCCATCACCTATAATGTGAAGCGCGCGACCGTCAGCGGCGGACCTTACACGACACTCACGAACGTTCCGATCGCCACGTTCACCGACAGCAGCGTCGTGAGCGGCGCGGCTTATTACTATGTCGTTTCCGCCGTCAGCAGCCTCGGCGAAAGCTCAAATTCAGTCGAGGCCGGCGCCGGGCAGTGTAATGTCCCGGCGCCACCAGCGAATGTCGTGGCTGCCGGAGGCAATTCGCTGATCACGGTTGCCTGGAACGCCTCCGCAGGGGCGACGAGCTACGATGTCTATCGCTTCACCGGCAACACGCCGCCAGTGTTGATCGGTTCCGGCGTGACCGCCACGAACTTCACGGACTCGCCGCTGGGCGGCGCGGTGACGAATTATTACCTGGTCACCGCCGGCAACGCCTGCAACCAAAGCGGGTGGTCGACCTTCGCCGGCGCGGTAACGGCGCCGGCCGCGCCGGCTGGATTGGCCGCCACGCCGGGGAACAATGAAGTCGAGCTATTTTGGAATGCGCCGACGGGCGGCGTGGCCTTCAATGTGAAACGATCGAACACGAGCGGAGGCCCTTACACCACAATAGCCAGTGATGTCACAAGCAGCGGCTATCTTGATTATTCGGTGACGAACGGGGTCGCTTATTATTACGTCGTTTCGGCGTTCGATACCGGTGGCGAGGGTCCGAATTCGGCGCAGGTCAGCGTCACGCCAATTGCGCCGGTGACGGCTTATTGGACCAACACAATTTCGACGACGGCGCAAAACTGGGATATCGACGCGAATTGGACGAACGCAGCGGTTTATCCGGACAGCGCAGGCGAATTGGCCGTCATCACGGCGGATATCACGGCGCCGCAAACAATCAATCTCAACCAGTCCATCACCATCGGCTCGTTGGAAATTGGTGCCGCTAATGGCGCGGCCGGCTTTACCGTCGCCGCCGGCGGAGGTTCGCTGCAGATGAGCGCCTCTGGAACGATGTCCCTGGTACAACTTGTATCCTCCCGGGGCGACGTGCTGGCCACGCCCATTACCATCGCGACGAACCTGATCATCCTCAATGAGTCGGCAAATCCGCTCATGCTGGCGGGGCCACTAACCAGTTCCGGCGGCGCGGTGACGCTGGGTAGCGGTGTGCTGCAGGTGGGCGACACCACGACCAACGGCAGCCTGGGTTCGGTGAACATGACGAATAGCGGCATATTGATTTTCAACCGGAGCGATAACGTCACAATGTCCGGCGTGATTTCCGGCGATGGCGTGGTAGAACAAAACGGACGCGGCACTTTGGAGTTAACGAGTTCCAATCCCTTCACCGGCGGTCTGACAATTCAAAATGGCATAACGCAGGCGGGCAATGCATCGGCCATGGGCGCGCAGGGCGGGATGGTGGTCATAACCAACGGCGGCACTTTGGACGTAAACGGTTTTTCCGTGACGAACGTGGCGGTCATCGTTTCCGGCTGGGGCGTGAACAGCAACGGCGCCATTATTAGCAGCAGTTCGTCCAGCCAGCTTCATGGCATCCAAGGTGTCACGCTGGCCGGAGACACGGCCTTTGGCGGGCCGGGCAATTGGCTGGCCAGCGGCAATCCGGGGCGCTGGGACATTCGCAACGCCGGCACGACACTGACCATGAGCGGCGAAAAACCGTTTAACCTCTACAAAATCGGCAGCAACCAAATGTCCTTCGTCAGCGTGACGATTGACACCAACCTGGCCAACGTGGATATCCGGCAAGGCATGATGGGTTTCGAAGCCGGTTCGACTTCGATGGGCAACCCGGCGGGCAATTTAATCGTGCGCGCAGGCGCCACGCTGGAATTTTACCAGTCGAGCGCCGCCAAAAACAGTTACACCAAACAGTTCATACTCTACGGCAATGGCGGGACGCCTTCGATTACGAACTGGCCCGGCGGTGGCAACTCGACCATCTCGGGGCTGATGACCTTGAATGGCACTTGTGTCATTGGCGTCAACGGCACGTCCTTCACAAATAACTGCACGATCGCCGGCAGCGGCAATCTGGTCAAAACCGGGGTCCAACCGTTGACATTGGGCAGCGCCAACACATACACCGGCACGACGACGCTGGATGGCGGAAGCACAATCTTGCGTGGCAGCGGTTCCATGGCCGGCAGCGCGGCCATCGTCGTAAATGCCGGCGCGGCGCTTGACGCGAGCGCACGCACGGACGGGACCTTGACCCTGGCCGGCGGCCAGACGCTGACCGGCAACGGCGCTATCAGTGGAAGTGCCGTTATTGCCAGTGGCGCGACACTCGTGCCGGGCGGGGATTTGACGACATTGACATTCAGCAACAACCTCACGTTAAGCGGAGGCAGCACGACGATGATCGAAATCAGCAAAGCCGTTTCGCCGACCAACGATTCGGCGCAAGTCGTAGGGACTTTGACTTACGGCGGGACACTCGTCCTGACCAATATTGGCGCCGTTCCGTTTGCCGCGGGTGACAGTTTCAGATTGTTCAGCGCAGGGACTTATCAGGGCGCGTTCGCCGGAGTGGCGCCGGCCATTCCGGACGTGAACCTGGCGTGGAATACAAACAGTCTGGATAACGGCGTCTTGAATGTCGTCGCCATACCCACAAAACCTCCGCAGTTCAGCCGCATCACGGCCAGCGCAGGAAAAGTTATTTTCAGTGGCAGCAACGGCGTGCCGAACTGGACATATGATGTACTGGCCTCGACAAATCTCAATCTGCCGCTGTGGGAGTGGACGATAGTTTCAACCAATTCGTTTGATGCCGGCGGCCATTTCAATTTCACCAACGCAGCAAGTCCGGCAATGCCGCAGACATTTTATTTGCTGAAGCTGCAATAAACACTATGAAGCGGCTTTTATTTCTGACATGGCTTTCAGTCACCGGCCAGTTTTGCGCCGCGCAAACGCCTCCGATTTTCAATGTGATGGATTACGGCGCCACGGGCAACGGATCTAACCTCGACACTCCGGCCATTAACTCTGCGATCGCGGCAGCGGACACGGCAGGCGGCGGCACCGTCACGTTTCCACCCGGGACTTATCTGTGCGGTTCCATCCATCTCACCAATTGCCCGTCCGATCTCACCCTTTATTTGAGCAATAACGCCGTCATTTGGGCGTCAGCGACAAATATTGACCAGCACGAATCCAGCTCCTACGGCGGCTATCAGGACGACGGTCATACCTGGTTTCACGATGCGCTGATCTGGGGCGAAAATCTGAATCATTTCACAATTGCCGGTCCTGGAAAAATTGACGGCAATCATAATCTGACCACGGGAGATCCCAGCACCAATGATTTCGGCGACAAGGCGCTTTGCCTGGTGCTCTGCACCGATGTCACCATCACCGGCATCACCATCACCAACGGCGGCCATTTCGGAATCCTGGCGCAGGCGTGCACGAACCTCCTGGTGAGCGGCGCGCGCATTTGGGAGGATACATCGCGCGACGGTTTCAACCTGATTGACAGTTCCGAGGTCGTCGTCACCAATTGCGACATCGAGGGCAGCGACGATTCCATGTGCCTCAAAAGCGACTACGCTCTGGGCCGGGTCATCGGCAGCCATGACGTCCTGGTTGTTCATTGCAGCATTTTATCGACGGAGAACAACGCCACGCAATTTGGCTCGGAGACGGTGGGCGATTTCAGCAACGTCACCTTTTCCAACCTCCAGCTCACGGCCGCCGGCAAAGCCGGCATCGGCATTACGTCGCAGGACGGCTCGGTGATTAACGGCGTGACGTACAACAACATCACCATGTCCAATTGCGCCTGCCCGATTTTCCTGAAGCTGGACTACCGGACGACGGGCTCGCCTCATCCCGCGGTGGGCGGCATCGAAAACATCAGCATCAACAACGCGACCGCGGTCCATTCGACGTACTACAGCCGCACCAACACCTCCACCATTAACGGCTATTTCAACACGAACACGTTTGCCGAGGTACCCATTCAAAACATTACGTTCAACAATGTCGACGTTTCCAACATCGGCGGCCATCCTGCAAGTGACATTACCAATGATCCGGTGGAAAACCAGGATTGGCAGCCGCAGGATTTCGGAAATTGGCCGGGCTACGGCTGGTATCTGCGTTGGGCCAATAACATCTATTTCACGAACTGCCAGACACATTTTGACAACAACGACGATCGGCCGGCTGTCATCGCCGACACCGTGACGAATGTGATTTTCAACGGCTTGACCGCAGACGTTGGCCGCAATAACTCGAACTTTGACGTGGGATTTTTGAATGCAACCTTTACGGTAACGAACGCCGTTGCTTCCGCCACCGCCCCGACGCCGGGCGCGGCATTAAGAATTTCCACTGTGGTGCCTACGCCACCGCCGGTGACCAGTTTCGCATTTCCAGCCATTAATCTGAATTACATCACAAACGGCGCGATTGCCGCTGTGCAGAATGACAGCAACGAACCCGGCGGACATTGGCTGGCGCTGGAAGCCTCGGGCGTTGGACAATCCATTCAATATGCTATCCCCAGTCTCCCGGCCGGGACTTACGACTTGCAGATGTATTGGAAAGGAAATGACGACCGCGGCATCCTAAAATTCGCGCTGGATGGAGCGGGGCTGGGGGCCAATCTGGACCAGTATTCAAGCGGGGAAACCTACGCAATTCAGGATTACGGCGACGTGAGATTCGCCACCAACGGCGCGCACACCATCCTCCTGACCGCCGTGGGCAAAAATTCGTCCTCGCAGGGCTACTGGCTTTCCGCCGGGGAATTTCTTTTCACGCTGGTTCAGCCGCCACAACCGGTTTTTGGCGGCGCGATCGTTTTCAGCAACGGCATTGTGCAACTGGCGGGCTCCGGTTATCCGACCCTTCCTTACCGCGTTCAGGTAAATACCAATTTGGCTTCGACCAACTGGATGACGATTGGCACCGCGGTCGACAACGGGAACGGCACGCTGATATTCACGGACACCAATGCCGCTCCACCAGCGCGATACTATCGCCTGGCGACGCCATAATTCGCAAAACGCGACATCACAACTTGCCTTTAGTGCTGGGCAGGATACCGGCAATGCGCGGGTCGTACTGCCGGGCGGCGTCCACGGCGCGGGCAAAGGCCTTGAACAGGGCTTCGACGATGTGGTGGGGTTCATCGCCGTACAAGAGTTCCAGGTGCAGGTTGCACCGCGCTTCATTGGCAATGGCCTGGAAAAATTCCCGGGCGAGGCCAAACCGAAAAGCGCTCGAGGCGTCCTGCGTCCTCTCAGCTTCAGAAATCTTTTTGTGCGAGAAGCGTTCCAGGCCGCGCCACACTAGATGCGGACGACCGCTGAAATCCACGACACAACGCGCCAAACATTCATCCATAGGCACGTATGCTTCGCCGGTAAACGGATTTTTGGGATGAAATCCGGAGCCGTAACGGCGAATCCCGCGTTTATCCCCCAGCGCAATGGCAAAGGCCTGCCCCAGGGCGATGCCGCAGTCTTCGACCGTGTGGTGTGCGTCCACCTCCAGGTCGCCGTCGCATTTGAGGTCCAGGTCCACGACAGCGTGCTTGGCAAACAGCGTGAGCATATGATCGAAGAACGGAATGCCCGTCCTGACTCGCGCACCACCCTTGCCGTCCAGGTTGAGGCGCACAGAAATTTGGGTTTCGGCGGTGTTTCGGGAAATGACTGCCCGTCTGCTTTTCATTGGAAGATTAAAGCAAAACGTTATCGACGTTGAAACGTTAAAACGTTGTTCGTTCTTCGCCCTCGTCCTCGAAACCGCTTCAATTCCAGGTCCCCTCGCCCGTCACAGCGAAGGCGCCCGGCCGGAAACGGGGTCGTGGTGGGCCTGCTCTCGTTTCAGATCGTCTATCTGTTGTTGTAAGTCTTCCGGCTTGGGGGATGCAAGTTTCGCCCTTTGTAAATCAGCGATGGCGGCATTGAAATTGGTCTGTTGTTTTTCAAGATCGGCGAGGTATTCGTAGAGTTGTTCGTACATGAACCGGTCATCGAAATTCTCGCTGTTGTTGTATTTGAGACGGTCAGCAAGCGGGACGTTGGGCTTTTCCTCCGTCCATGACCGCAGCGCGCCTTCCCAAACGGCGCGAGCACGGTTGGGATCATGATAAACATCGTTATCAATCCGGCCCAATTCAAACAGAAGCTGGGGATTTCCCGGATTATTTCGCAAGCCTTCGCGCAACACCCGCTCGGCCTCCGCCGGCTGATTGAGCCTGGATCGGAGCCAATAGGCCATGACAAGGTAGGTTTTAACGTCCTCGGGATCGAGTTTGGACGCAATTTTGAGCCAGGGCAAAATTTCGGCTACACGATAACTGGTGCTCAAATCATCACTGGGTCCGCCTTCGTCCAAATGCGTATGGCGGTTGGGAGTGAAATGGCGGCCAAAGGAATCAATGAAATCCAGCGGCGGCCCCATAAATCCGGTTTCCTCTCCCTTATTGTGGCTCGCCACGGCGCCGGTGTCCTCCCCGATATGCTCGGTTTGAAACGCCGCCCGATTATCGTAAATCGTGGGATAATAGCCGCTATGATAATAAACGTCGGCTTCGCGGTAGAAGGATTCGGCGAACAACCGCTGGCCACTGCCGATGAAGACGTCCAGAGGGTTCCATGAATTGGCACGGTTGCCCGGCCACGTCATAAACCAGCAGTCCAAATGAGCGCCCAGGCTGGCGCAAACCACGACCAGAAGAATCAAAAGCAAAACATATGGACGCGCGGACGTCATTGCAGGACTTTTTTACGAAAAACCAGCCATGACGCCAGCAGCAACAGCGCTGAATAAAAGGCCGCATAGACCCAATCAATCAGCCAAAAAGTCCAGGGAACGGAACCCCAGTCGTGAACGATCAGGTCGCGCATGTCAAATAATTCCAGGTGCGGAATGATAAAATAAAGGCCGGTGATGAGCGTGCCTGAAACCTCGTTCATGTGCAGCGCCACTTTGTGCAAATGCCGTCCGAGCAATAAAATGAAAACGACGGAAATGAAGGCAATGGTCACGTTGGATGACACCGCCGTGAAAACCAGCGAGCCCAGGAGCGTCAGGGCCACAACCACAGCCAGCATGGCCCAATGCAGGGTGGCCGCCTGGAAATACGCCGCCAGGGTCGACACGGGGAGGGAATGCTCCCGCGTCAGTACCATGCAGATAAAGAAAACATAAAAAATGAGGAGGGCCACACCGCAAGCCAGCCAGCAGCCCAAAAATTTGCCAACCAAAATTTCCGCGCGGGACACGGGCTTGGCCATGAGCGGAAAGATCGTGCGCGACTCGCGCTCGGCCGGAATTTGCCGGGCGGTCGCGCCGATGGCGATAAACAGCGACGACGCCAAAATCAAAAACAGGCAGAGATCTTTGAGATAACGGACGATGTTCGCGTCGTGAAAGAAGGTGACTGATCCCATGACGGCGGTGATGAGTACCGTCACAATGAACAGGACGTAAAAATCCTTGCGCCGGTACATCTCCAGCAACACAACTTTGGCGATGGCAAAGGCGTTTCTCATTTCAATTTTGAAATCCGATAATTTTTAGAAACGCTTTTTCCAGGTTTTCATGGCCTTTTACGATTTGCTCGACGCGTCCGACAGCCTTCAAATCACCGGAAGCGACAATGGCCACGCGGTCGCAAACCGTCTCGACTTCTCCCATTTCGTGGGACGAGAAAAAGACGGTTTTGCCTTCGTTCTTAAGGCGCTGAATAATGTCACGGACTTTCATCCGGCCGATGGGGTCCAGGCCGCTGGTGGGTTCGTCCAGGATGAGGAGGTCGGGATTATTGATGAGCGCCTGGGCCAGGCCCACGCGTTGTTGCATTCCTTTCGAGTAGGTTTTAATGAGGCGTTTGCGCGCGGAATCCAACTCCACCAGTTTGAGCGTTTCGTCGATACGGCGTTCCGTTTCGGGGCGCGATAGGCCAAAAATGCCGGCGTAAAAGCGCAGGAGTTCCTCGGCGGTCAGGAACTTGTAATAATATGTCATTTCAGGCAGGTAGCCGATGCGACGGCGCGCGATGGGCTGGCGGACATCGATGCCGAAGAGCGACGCCGCACCCCTGGTAGGCTGAACAAAACCCAGGAGCACGTTCATTGTCGTGGTTTTGCCCGCGCCATTGGGGCCCAAAAAACCGAAGACTTCTCCGGAGGAAACTTCGAGATCAAGGCCGTTGAGGGCGACTTTGGTGATTTGGCCCAGGTCGCGGCTCTTATATTCCACACGCAACTTTTCCGTTTTCAAAATGACACTCATGCCTGTTTGTGTTCTCTTAATGAAACAATATTCTGAAGTCAACAGGAAGGCAGAATTAATGCCAGCCCATGATTAATTTTCTCATTTTCTCGTTTGATTCTGTTTCGACTCTTTAGGGCACGCCAAAGCGTGGGCGCCGAACCGAAAAAAACCGGCCGTTTGCTTTCGCGAACGGCCGGATGATACTGCGATGATTGACGCCAGGAAGCATCAATCATTGATAAACATAGATGTGCGGCAAAGTCGGCAGCGAGCTCAGTGAGCAAGCCACTTGCGGTACCGCGCTTACGTTATAAACGGTATAAGTGCCCTGGCTGGGACACAATGGCAACGAACTGTTGGCATTCAACACGATGTATGGCGTTAAGTCCACGTTCGATGGCGGCGGCGCTCCCGCGCCCTGGCCCGTTTCCATTGCCCACTGGTCGACGGCGGCACTCAATTGCCGCAGGTTATTGATGCAGGCATTCTGCTGCGAGGCGGCCCGTGACCGCATGAAGTTTGGGATGGCGATAGCCGCCAGCAAACCGATAATGCCGACAACGATCATAATCTCCACGAGGGTGAACCCTCGGCTGCGTTGGACGGGTGTTTTCATGGTTTTCCCATTCCAAATTGCCGGCAAATTGCGAAAAAATCACAGGCCCGGACGCACCGGGCCTGTGCGCAATTAGACCAGCTGCATTATGGCGAGGTGTGCGGCTGAGCCGGGAGCGTGCTCAAGGAGCACTGCACTTGAGGCAAAGCGCCGACGGCACCGCAGGTGTACGCACCATTCGCCGGGCAAGGCGGAATGCTGGAGTTGGAGTTGAGCTGGATGTACGGCGAGAGGTCCGGTTGGAAAACCGTCACTGCACCCGAGCAACCAGTCGCTCCTGAAACCTGGCCGGTTTCAAGCGCCCACTCGTTCACTGCCGCGCTGATCTGACGCATGTTGTTAATGCAAGCGTTCTGTTGCGAGGTAGCACGAGCTTTCACGAAGTTGGGAATCGCGATCGCGGCCAGCAAACCAATGATGGCCACAACAATCATAATTTCCACCAGGGTGAAACCCGCCTTGCGGGACTGTTTCATTTTTTTCATAGTACTTCTCTTTCTTACTGTAGGCGGAGTGAACACTGCAACAGGCGGATTATTATGATGACGTTTGCGTTCACTAAATTGCCTGCTGCGACCGCCAAGACCTGAATTGTTGCCGACAATCAAGGTCACGCCAGAGATAGCATGTCTAATGCCATACTGCCCAATTCCAGGGCCACACTGCCCAAATTTCGTACCATCCTACCCCAATTTATCGGGACTAAAAAGCAAAAAAGGCCCGAAGCCGAAGCTTCGGGCCTGTGGAAAAACACCGAAATTAAGGTGATTTATGAGGTTCAGCCGACAGCGTGCTCAAAGAGCATTGCACTTGAGGCAAAGCGCCGACAGCACCGCAGGTGTACGCGCCATTCGCCGGGCAGGGCGGAATGCTGGAGTTGGAGTTGAGCTGGATGTACGGCGAGAGGTCCGGTTGGAAAACCGTCACTGCACCCGAGCAACCAGTCGCTCCTGAAACCTGGCCGGTTTCAAGCGCCCATTCGTTCACTGCCGCGCTGATTTGACGCATGTTGTTAATGCAAGCGTTCTGTTGCGAGGTAGCACGAGCTTTCACGAAGTTGGGAATCGCGATCGCGGCCAGCAAACCAATGATGGCCACAACAATCATGATTTCCACCAGGGTGAAACCCGCTTTACGGGACTGTTTCATTTTTTTCATACTTTCTTACCTATTTTTCTCTGAGTTGCGGTGGAACATTGCTACAGGCGGGTTTATAACTATGACAGTTTCGTTCACTTGATTGCCTGTGACAACCGCATCCGGTCACGAGAGCAGTAGCCATGCCAGTGACAAAAACCGGCTTTCAATACGCTTATTTTGAGACACTCAATAGGCTCGCCAATCTGTTCGTGTCTATTTCGTGTCCATTTTCCCAGAACAGTGTACCGATTTGAGACAATGGGCGGTTGAAGCGTTCAAAATCTTTGGTATAAATCGTATTTGACTAGGCCCGACAAAAAGGCTCGAAGCCGGAGCTTCGAGCCTGTGAAAGAGAAAAAGCGCCGGAATGTTAAGGTTGACTATGGGGCTCAGCCGGGAGCGTGCTCAAGGAGCAAGTGACTAGTGGCAAAGCGCCGACCGCTCCGCAGGTGTAGGTACCATTGGCCGGGCACGGCGGAATGCTGGAGTTGGAGTTCAGCTGGATATAAGGCGAAAGGTCTGGTTGGAACACCGCGACACCGCCCGAGCAACCAGTCGCCCCGGAAGCCTGGCCGGTCTCCAGCGCCCATTCGCCAACCGCCGCGCTGATCTGCCGCATGTTGTTAATACAAGCCGTTTGCTGTGAGGCAGCACGGGCTTTCACAAAGTTGGGAATCGCGATCGCGGCCAGCATTCCAATGATGGCCACAACGATCATAATTTCAACCAGAGTGAAACCTGCCTTGGGGGACTTATTCATTTTTTTCATACTCATACTTAGTCTGCGTTTTAGGCCCAAGTTTGCGGTGGAACATTGCCGGCGACGGATTCTGATATTGCGATTTCTTCGCCGCCTGCGGCAGCCGCAATCTTCACAATAGCAGCAGCCATGCCGGGGGTAAAAACACGGCCTTTGGGGGTATTTTCCAACATCTGGCAGCCTCGTTTCCGTGTCCATTTTTTCAGACAGGCGTACGATTTTGAGACCACGCTGCCCAGGCCATTCAAAATCTTTGGTATAAATCGTATTTGACAAGCCCGACAAAATGGATAGGGTGGAAGCGAAACTGACTGCGAAAATTTCCCCTGCCGTATTGAGGAGGGTGCCTCAAACGCTCGGTTAAACATATCCATTTTGAACTTTTCCGGTCGCTGGGCGTCCAAAACGTAGGACAGCCTTAAAGGTGAGGGAAATCGATTTCCATCCAGTTTGAACAATAACTTTTATGCCACGAGTCGCCAGAAAACCAAAAACCAAGCCAGCGCCAGCGCCAGCGGAGGAAGTTCCCGCTGAGCCACCGCCGCCACCGGCGCCCGCCGCGCCGCCGGAAGCGACGCTGCAACCGCCCTCCAGGCCCATCGAACCTACGCCGCCGGAAGAAGAGCCGAAACTGGACGGCGACCGCGTTCCACACCGCGATAAAATCGCCTCTTCCCTCAACATCGCCAAACTCCAGGCGATGAGCATGACTGAATTGAACGCGATGGCCCGGGAATTGAGCGTCGAAAATTTCGGCACCATGCGCAAGCATGAGGTCATTTTCCATATCCTTCAAAAAAATGCCGAACGCGCCGGCGTGCTCTTTTCCGAAGGCGTCCTTGAGGTATTGCCCGAGGGCTTCGGATTTCTCCGTTCCCAAAGCTTTAATTATTTGCCCTGCCCGGAGGACATTTACATTTCGCCCTCGCAAATCCGCCGATTTGACCTGCAAACCGGAAATCTTATCGCCGGCCAAATCCGGCCGCCCAAGGAAAAAGAAAAATTTTTCGCGCTGCTCAAAGTCGAAGCCGTCGACGGTGAAGAACCGGACAAGGCCAAGGAAAAAACCCACTTCGATAATCTGACGCCGCTGTTCCCAAACAAACGGTTCCTTTTGGAAACGGCTGCGGAAGAACTCAACACGCGGGTCCTGGACCTGGTTTGCCCCATCGGCAAGGGCACGCGCGGGCTGATCGTCGCCCCGCCGCGCACCGGCAAGACGGTGTTGATGCAAAAAATTGCCAATGCCATATTGAAAAACAATCCCGAGTCATACCTGTTCATCCTGCTCATCGACGAGCGGCCCGAAGAAGTCACCGACATGGAACGCACCTGCCGCGGCGCGGAAGTCATTTCCTCCACGTTTGACGAGCCGCCCGAACGCCACGTCCAGGTGGCCGAAATGGTCATCGAAAAGGCGCGCCGCATGGTCGAGCACAAGCGGGACGTCGTCATTCTTGCTGGATTCCATCACCCGCCTGGCGCGCGCCTATAACACCATCCAGCCGCACTCCGGAAAAATCCTTTCCGGCGGTGTGGACGCCAACGCGCTGCACAAGCCCAAGCGGTTCTTTGGCGCGGCGCGAAACGTCGAGGAGGGCGGCTCGCTCACCATCATGGCCACGGCCCTCGTGGACACCGGCTCACGAATGGACGAAGTCATCTTTGAAGAGTTCAAAGGCACCGGAAATATGGAAGTGCATCTGGACCGCGCCCTCGTGGACCGGCGCATCTTCCCTTCCATCAACATCGAGCGTTCCGGCACGCGCAAGGAAGAATTGCTATATCACCCGGACGAGTACAATCGCGTGGTCATTTTGCGCCGCGCCCTCACGGGTGTCCCGCCGGTCGAAGCCATGGAACTCATGTTGAACAAGCTCAAGAAGAACAAGAGCAACATCGAGTTCCTGCTGAATATGGCAGTCGGATGATTTGGTTGTTCTTCACACGTTGGTATGGATAGACGTTCGAGTGAGATCGCGCCCCCTGACACGGCGCCCGCAGCGCCGCGAGCCGTTTCGGCCATTCGCCCATCGAAAAGATCATTCGTATCAGTGCTCGCCGGCGGGCTGATTAAATTTCTCGCGTCGCTGCGCCTGACGGTCGTTTTGCTTGCCTTCGCCATCGTGCTGGTCTTTGTCGGCACGCTGGCGCAGGTGGACCAGGGACTTTACTACGTACAATCACATTATTTCCACGCGCCGATAATTTTGGGCATGGACCTTTTCGGCAGAAAAATTCCGATGATATTGCCGGGGGGATCTCTGATCGGAGTCCTGCTGCTCGTGAATCTCCTGGCGGCCCACATTTACCGTTTCCAATTTTCGGTAAAAAAGATCGGAATCCAATTTGTTCATGCGGGGATAATCTTGATGCTGGTTGGCCAGCTCGTGGCGCAGGAATTTTGCAAAGGAATCGCAAATCAGTTTCGCTGAGGGGCAGGCCCGCTCTTACTCGGAAAGCGCGAACCGTTACGAATTGGCGATGATGAGCTCGAGTGGCCCGAATCGGGAACAGGTCGTCGCTTTTCCCTCGGATTTGCTGGCCGCAGGGGGCGTTCTCCAGGACCCCAGCTTGCCGTTTACGATTCGCGTGAAACGATTTTGGAAAAATTCGGACGCCCAGTTCCGCGCGCCCATGATGCAAAACGGCCCTCCGCTTGCGCCAAATGGGCTTGCGCTCAAATTCGACTTTTCGCAGGCGGACGAGGTCAAAACAACGGATGACAAAAACGCGCCCACGGCTGAAATCGAACTCGTCGGGCCCGGCGGTTCGCTGGGCGATTGGATCGTTTCCGATTGGGCCGATGACGATGCGAAGATCGAGCAAATTCAGGAAGAATACACCCAGACGCTGGGCGCGGATATGGCGGGAAAAATAGTATCTGACTTGAGACAACCGCAGTCCGTCACTATTGACGGCAAGGAATTCACGTTTGCGCTCCGGCCCGAACAGTCCAGGTTCCCGTTTTCGTTGACATTGCTCAAGGCGACCCACACGGTCTACGAAGGCACCGATATCCCGAAAGATTTTCGCAGCCGGGTGCTGCTGAAGAACACGCAAACGGGAGAAAACCGGGAAGTCGAAATTTCGATGAACAATCCGTTGCGGTACGCGGGACTGACATTTTACCAGCAACAAATGACGGCGGGCGATGTCACTGAGCAAGCGGGTCTGGCGCCGTGGTCGTTGCTGGAAGTGGTCCACAATCCGAGTTGGTTGACACCATACATCGCCTTTGGAATGATCGCTTTCGGACTCGTGTTTCAATTTATGTTCCATCTCATTCGTTTTATTGCCCGAAGAAAATGAGGCAGAGACCCCATATATTGGTCCGATTGCTGCCGCCGGTTTTAACGCTGGTGATGGCCGTCTGGTTTCTGTGCCGGATACTGCCGCCGCGCGATACCGGCTTCGCCTTCTCTACATTCGGGAGATTGCCGGTGGTTTTCAATGGCCGGTTAAAGCCCATGGATTCGCTCGCGCGCAATTCGCTCCTGCAAATTAATGAAATGCAAACGCTCGACCTCGAGCCGTGGAAATCGCCGTCGGAACACCATCAAACGACCAATGCCATCCAATGGCTGGCGAACGTGATGATGAATCCGCAGGCGGCCGATAATTGGCCGGTATTTCGTGTGGACAACCCCGATTTGATTTCGTTCCTGAAATTGCCGGAGCGGGACCCGACGCAGCAACAAGACGGCGAGCATTATTCCTGGAACCAGATCCAGCCGTCCCTCGACGCATTTGACAAAGAAAATGAGCGGGTGGAACAAATCGAACAGGGAGTCCGCAACGCCTATGAACGTGACGTGGTGAAAGTCCACGAGCGGATGGAACTGTATGCGCAGCTGGCCAACACCGTCCAGCCGCACGACGCGCAAAATTGGAAGCAGGAAATGGCCGATTATGAAAGCCTGATTGCGCCCGGCGTCGCGGCGGTGCGGGCGCAACAGTCCGGTAAAAAATACGACCAAAATATTTTCAACGGGTTTCTCGAGGAATTGCAGCGCTTCGACTACATGTCAAAGCTTGAGCCGCCATTAATTATACCGCCGGACCAGACCCCGGGCAAATGGCGCAACGTGGGCACAATCATGTTGGAAGCCGCCAAAGGAGAGTCGGTTTCACCCGCCGTCGGCCAATATGCCGCGATGACGGCGGCGCTGCAAAGCCAGGACACCGCCGCGTTTAATTCCATCTCACGCAAATTGTTCACTGAGACATTGCCGAAAACGCCGCGAATTCGTTTTCTGGGGAAAGAACGGGGGTTCACAACTCTGGCCGAAGCATTCTTCAACCAACTGCAGCCATTTTTAAATGCGATGGTTATCTATATTTTTGCGGGATTGCTGGCCGTTTTTTCATGGTTTCTGCTTTCCTGGCCCAATCTGGCGGAAGCATTCCGCCGTTCGGCGCTTTGGCTGATTGGCTGGGCCTTTATTATTCACACCACTGGCCTGATCTATCGAATGGTTTTAGAGGGTCGCCCGCCCGTCACAAATTTGTATTCGTCAGCCATTTTCATCGGCTGGGGCGCGTGTTTGCTGGGCATGATTCTGGAACTCCTTTTCAAAAATGGAATTGGCGCCGTCGTTTCCGCGGGATTGGGTTTCGTTACCCTGATCATAGCGCACAATCTCGCCCTGGACGGCGATACTATGGAAATGATGCGCGCGGTGTTGGATAGTAATTTCTGGCTGGGCACCCATGTGGTTGCTGAGGCGATCGGTTATTTGAGCACGTTCGTCGCCGGGTTTCTGGGCTTGATTTATATCCTGCGCGGCGTGTTCACCAGGACGTTGGATGCGGCCACAGCCAAAACGCTGTCGCAAATGATTTACGGAATCGTTTGTTTTGCGACGCTGTTCACTTTTGTGGGCACGGTGCTCGGAGGCATTTGGGCCGACCAATCCTGGGGCCGGTTTTGGGGCTGGGATCCCAAGGAAAACGGCGCGCTGATTATCGTACTGTGGAACGCGCTCATTTTGCATCTGCGCTGGGGCGGCATGATTCGCGAGCGCGGCCTGGCCAATTGCGCGGTCTTCGGCAACATCGTCACAAGCTGGTCGTGGTTTGGCGTGAATATGCTGGGGATCGGCCTGCACAGCTATGGTTTCACCCAGGCCGCATTCACATGGCTCACACTCTTTGTTGCGAGCCAGATCGGTTTTATCGCCATCGGGTTGTTGCCGACGAGAATGTGGAAGAGCTTTGCAGTCACCGCGCGATCAGATGCACGTGTTGAGCCTTCAGTTGTGCAGTGACGGTTTCGCCCAGGGCCAATTTCATGTCTTCACAGGATTGCCTTGTCAACAGCGCGGTGAGCGAAAACTCGCAGTCCAATTCCACTCGGACCAATGGTCCTTCGGTGCCCAGCGAACGGATGACGCCGGGCAAATGATTGCGGGCACTGTTTGAGACACTGCTTCCTTTCAGGAGGATAACATTTTCAGCGCGGATGCAGGCGTAAACGTCGCGTGTGCCGCCGGGTAGATTAGGATCCACAGCCTCCAGCGTTACGGAGCCAACCGCGACTGTGGCCAGACCGTTTTCGATCTTTTGAATTTGTCCCTTTAGAATGGTTTCGACCGCGAGCACCCCTGCCACGGCGGGACTGGCAGGGCGGTTGAATAATTCCTGGACGGGGCCAGATTGCGCGACTTTGCCATTGACCAGGACAACCATTTCATCCGCCAACGCTAGCGTTTCGAAGCGATCGTGCGTGACGTACAGCATTGGAATTCGGAATTCATCCCGAACGCGCGCCAGATATGGGATAATCCGCGCCCGTAACGGCAAATCCAGGCTGGCCAACGGTTCATCCAACAGTAGAAGCCGCGGCGATGACAGCAGGGCGCGGGCGATGGCCACGCGCTGTTTTTCACCGCCCGAAAGGTCGGTGACCCGGCGTTGAACGAGAGATTGGATTTCGAGCACTTCCACGATGCGATCCAGCGTCAAAGCCGGATTGGCGCCCTGGCCGGATTTTGCACCGTATAGAAGATTTTGTCGGACCGACAAATGAGGAAACAACGCCAGGTCCTGCGGCACATAACCGATGCCGCGACGCCGGCTCGGCACGAACACGCCGATCGAGGTGTCAGTTAGCACCTGGTCGTCCAATTGGATGAATGCCGATTGCGCGGGACGCAATCCGGCTACCAGGTCCAGCAACGTCGTCTTCCCTGAGCCGGACGGACCAAAGATAGCAGTCAACCGGCCGCGAATCTCGACGTCCACTTCGAGCGTAAATGGCGCCAAAGGGACGGAAACCTTTTTAAGCTGCAGGATCATTTCAGATTTTTTTTCGGCGAATGACCCATTCTCCAGCCCAAACTGCGAAAAAGGCAAGCACGACGGAAACTCCCAGCAGCCGATAGGCTTCGGTGTCCTGGAAATCCTGGACCGATTCAAAGATGGCGAGGGATATAGTCGTGGTCTTGCCGGCAATGTTGCCTGCCACCATAACGGTCGCGCCGAATTCGCCCAACGCGCGCGCAAAGGCCAGCAACGTTCCGCTCACGATGCCCCGCAATGCCAGCGGCACGGAAATAGTGAAGAACACCCGAAGATTTCCCGCGCCCAGTGTGCGCGCGATTTGTTCCAGCCGGGGATTGACGCCCTCGAAGGCCACACGCGCGGAACGCACGAGCAACGGAAATGACATCACTGCCAGCGCGAGCATGACCGCGCGCCAGGTAAAAATAATTCTAAAACCCAGGTACTGATGAATAAATCCGCCAATGCCGTGGTTGCCGAAAAACATGAGCAGGAGAAGACCGGTCGCAACCGGCGGCATCACCAGCGGTAGCGTGATGATCGTTTCGAAGAGCGTTTTGCCCGGAAAATCGTGCCGCGCAAGAAGCCATGCCGCCGCCAGGCCAAATGGCAGAATAAGAAGGGTGCTCAACGCCGCGACCCATGCGGTAAAACCGATGATTTGCCATTCTTCAGCAGTCATTTTGAATCGTGGTAGGCGACGCTATTTGCTAATGGCGTTGCCACCGCCGCCGCTCCCGTTCGTCGCCGCGATAACGATAATGTAACACCCTAAGTTGTTGAAATTCAACAATGTAACGGGCCACGGCCAATTTGTAACGGGGTGTGTAACACCTTAACTAATTGCAATTCAACAATGTAACGTCTGTAACGGCCTAAAACATTATACCCCAAGTATTGGCCAACTTCCCGTCGCGTTTCCGCAGATGCGAAAATCTTTAAGTTGGACAGAGCAGTTCTGCCCCGCCAGGCCAAATTAGATTGTGGCAGGGCGGCGCTTCCGTGCCGCCATCTCAGTTACGAACGGCAAAGCCAAACTTCTCAAACACCTGCGCCGCGTCATTGGACTCAAGATATTCAAGAAATTGTTTTGCGGCGTCCGGATGTTGCGACGTTTTCACCAGGGCCATGGGATAACGAATGTCCGGGCCGTCCGCATGCGGAACTTCATACACAATTTTTACCTTTTTGGAAATAGCGGCATCCGTTTTATAGACGACCCCGGCGTCCACGTCGCCGGAGACCACGGCCGCGAGCGCGGCACGGACATTTTCTGCCGGAACCACCTTTGGCTCGACCGCGTCCCAAACCTTGGATTTTTCGAGCCATTCTTTGGCGTACACACCCGCCGGAACAGCTTTGGGATCGGCCAATGCGATTTGTTTTACGCCGGCTGCGGCCAAATCGGCTGCCGAATGGATTTGCAGGCTGCTTTCGGCCGGCTCGACGACAACCAGTGTGTTGCCCAGACGATCCGCGCGCGAGGCCGGGTCAATTAATCCGCGTTTGGCAAGCCGATCCATTTGGGCCTCATCAGCGGAAAAGAAAATGTCCGCCGGCGCGCCCTCTTGAATCTGCCGCGCCAGGATGCTGGACGCCTCGAAGTTAAATGTAACTGTACGGCCGGTTTGCTTTTGATAATCAGCGGCTATCTGCTTGAGGCTGTCGGTGAGGCTTGCTGCGGCGAATACGGTGACGTCCGCGGAACGGGCCGAGACCGCCGCTGTTACCATACATGCGATTGCAATGATTTGAAGGAGTTTTTTCATATAAAATTTACTATTAGACATCGTCGTCATCGTCATTGTTATCCTCCGAAACGGGCAGCGCTAGTTGCGAACAACCCGCGACTCAAACCAATAGTCTAAAAGCCGCACTTCCAGTCGTCCAGTGAATTTCCAGCGATTTTTGGTTCATTTATATTTGACAAAATATATCGCTCCTGTTGAATTCCCGAATCCCCGCGCAAGGCGCGCGGCGGAGACATTGGATCAAAATTAAATTATGAAAAGCAAGGTTTGTTACCGTCCGTCTTTCCGTTTTTATTTTGGTGTTCGCTCCTCTGTTCGCGTTGTTTGGCGAACCGCCATCTTGTCGTCAGCGCTGTTCGCTGCGCTCGCCGTATTGCCTTGCCGGGCCGGTTATACGGAAATGACCGAGTCGGGCAATCCCGTCGTTGATTATTTTGCGAATTGGTTTCCGCGGGTCACACAAATCCAGTCCGAACAACCGAACTGGATCACGCCTCTGGTCACGGTAACGCCACGGTTGGAGCAGGAATTTCGTTACGACCAATCCTGGACGACGATGAATTCGCACGACTATCGCCAGGTGGACAACTACGGCACATCGAAAGGATTGGAGTTGATTCCCTTTAATCCCGTGGAAGTCATCATCGGTATACCGGCCTACGAAACGTACAACAATCCCCACACATGGGGATGGGCAGATGAGACGTTTCTGGTGAAGTATCGTATCCTGTCCGCGAACAAAGATAATGGAAATTACATCCTTACCGCGTTCATGGGCCTGTCCGTCCCGAGCGGCAGCGACGTTCTTTCGGCTCATCACTTCATTTTTACGCCCACCATTGCGGGCGGCAAGGGATGGGGCGACTTTAGCTTCCAAAGCACACTCGGCTTTTCCGTGCCCGACAACGGATTCGTCAGTAACGGCGTGGGAAGCTCTTTGGTTTCGAATACCGCACTCCAATATCACATCGATAGATTCTTCTGGCCGGAAGTTGAATTCAATTACACCTGGTGGGCGACCGGCGAGCATGAGGGGATCAACCAATTGATGATTACGCCGGGCCTGGTGATTGGACGCATTCCCATTGCAGGTCGCGTCGGGATAACCATCGGCGTGGGCTGCCAATTTCCCGTGACTGGCAGCCCGGTGGTCCATCGGAATGTTATCCTTTCCGGGCGGATTCCTTTTTAATTAGTCAGGGTATTTTTGCCTGAAACGGTTCAGCTTCAAGTAAAAACACGAAATCAGAGGATTCTCCATCAAATTCTTGTGCATTTGGTTGCACATATCGGAATAATTGGGGGCAGCGTATGCCATTGCATGAACCGCGCCATGGTAGCGCAGGTTTCCAAACCTGCTGTATCGCCGATTTCCAAATCGGCAAATCGCGCGACGTTGTACGACCGGAAACCCGCGATACGGCAGACTTGGAAGTATGTGCTACGGTTCAAGCCCAAACACGGCATGCGCGACGTTTACATTTCTGTGCAAACCGCCAACTCATTTTGCTCGTTTGTTTTTTGTTTGCCTGCTCACCAATTGCCTTTGCGCTGGGCGATGCGCCGTATGTTGACACTGTCGCATCTCACGGCGCTTTCCCCATAGTTCAAAATAATTCCGTGGCGGCAATCGATGTGGACACAAACGATTTTGACGGCGTGTTGATCGCCGTTCGGTAATTTGCGAACGGACATTTCGCGTGTCACGGGCATTGTCCCGGTCATGCTGCATGATCAACAAAATCCAGGCGCCAGTCCCATTCTCATCGGCACGCTTGGACGGAGCCCGCTGATAGATACGCTTGTTCGAGAACACAAAATTGACGTGTCACCCATCGCGGGAAAATGGGAATCCTGGCTGATGCAGGTCGTTGCGAAACCTTTTCCGGGCGTGACCCAGGCGTTCGTCATTTGCGGCAGCGATAAGCGTGGGACGATTTTCGGCATTTATGATTTATCCGAGAACATCGGCGTTTCGCCGTGGTATTTCTGGACGGATGTTCCCGCCAAACATCACGACCAATTGTTTGTGAAGGCCGGCAAATTTGTCTACGGACCGCCGGCCGTGAAATATCGCGGCATTTTTATAAACGACGAAGCACCGGACCTCACGGGCTGGGCCAAAGAAAAGTTCGGCGGCTATAATCATGCCTTTTACACCAATGTGTTTGAGCTGCTCCTGCGCCTCAAGGCGAACTACCTGTGGCCGGCCATGTGGGACAATGGCTTCGGCGAAGACGATCCGCTCAACGCCAAGCTGGCCGATGAATATGGCATTGTCATGGGCACGTCGCACGTGGAACCCATGATGCGGGCGGACCAGGAATGGGGCCGCGCGGGATTTTCAGCGCGGGACTGGAATTTTCAAACGCATTCCAACGAGTTGAAAGCGTTTTGGCGCGAAGGCATCGAGCGAAATCGGGACTTCGAAAAAATCATCACGATAGCCATGCGCGGGAAAATAGACACGCCCATGTCGCCGTCCGCGAACGTCTCTTTGCTGGAGAAAATTGTCGCGGCGCAGCGGCAAATCATTTCCAATGTAATGCATACCAACGCCGCCGATGTGCCGCAGCTTTGGGCGCTCTACAAGGAAGTGCAGGAATATTATGAAATGGGGATGAGGGTCCCGGACGACGTCACGCTGCTTTGGTGCGACGATAATTGGGGCGATATCCGGCGGCTGCCGTCGCCGTCCGATCGCGGCCGTTCCGGCGGCGCGGGAATTTATTACCATCTCGATTATGTGGGCGGTCCGCGAAATTACAAATGGATCAACAGCGTCCAAAACGAAAAAACCTGGGAACAAATGGAGCTGGCCTATAACTATGGCGCCGACCGGATTTGGATCGCGAACGTCGGCCATTTGCAGCATGTGACGTTTCCGATGGAATTTTTTCTCACGCTTGCATGGGACCCAAAGAAGTGGACGGCTACGAACGTGTCGGATTTTGCCGAGATGTGGGCCAGGCGGGAATTTGGAGAACAATTTGCGCCGCAAATCGCCGATGTGATTTCGCGATATTCAAAGTATAGCGCGCGCTGCAAACCGGAACTGCTTTCGCCGAACACTTACAGTCTCGTGAATTACAATGAAGCCGGCCATGTCCTTGCCGATTGGATAAAGCTCGCCGCCGACGCGAGCGAAATTTATGACAAGCTTCCGACCAACGAGCGCGATGCGTTCTACGAAACCGTCCTGTATCCCGCCCAGGCCAGTGCATTCGTTAATGAGCTATACGTCGATGCGGCCAAAAATCGCCTGTTTGCCGCACAGGGCCGGAAGATCGCAAATGATTACGCTGAGCGCGTCCGCGATTTATTTCAAGCCGACGCCAAGTTATCCGGTCATTACAATCATGAACTTGCGAACGGCAAATGGAACCACATGATGGACCAGACGCATATCGGATATACTGGATGGCAACAGCCTCCGACGAACATCATGCCGCCAATTGAGGACATCGAGATTCCGCAAGACGCGGAAATGGGCGTTGCGGTTGAGGGCTCAACCAACGTGTGGCCGGGACCGATTGAAGAACCCAAATTGCCGGTCTTTGACAAATTCAGTCAGTCTGCGCATTATATTGACGTTTTTAACAAGGGGCGGGCGCCATTGACAGTGACACTACAGGCCAGTGCCCCATGGATTTCGATTTCAAAATCAATTCAACGACCGCTCTCAATTCCGCCCGGCAACCCCGGAGAGTCGGCTGAAAGCGTGGAATTAGAAACGCGTTCGGCAGTGACCATCGATTGGAACACCGCACCCGAAGGCGCAACGAATGGATTCGTGAAAATCAGCGATGGAACAAATAATGTTTTAGTCAGAGTGTCGATCTTCAATCCACCAAAACCTTCGCGCGAGAATCTAAAAGGATTCGTCGAAGCCGACGGTTACGTTTCCATTGAGGCTGAGCATTTCACTCGTAATGTCCGTTCGCGCCATGCGCATTGGGAACGCATTCCCAATTTGGGGCGTACGTTGTCATCCATGAGCATTTTTCCCACGACCGCGCCGAGCGTCGTGCCGCCAAAAAATTCGCCGCGTCTGGAATATAATATGTTCCTGTTTACTTCGGGCGGTGTTGAAGTCAAAACGATCCTTTCGCCGACGCTGAACTTCGTTGCAGGGCGCGGCCTTCGATTTGCGCTGTCATTTGACGAGCAGCCGCCGTGCATTGTGACTGCAGTCCCGGCGGAATATCGGGTCGGCGATGGAGGCCATGACTGGGAGCACACCGTTGCCGATAGCGCAAGGATCGTCAAGACGCCATTCAATTTACCGAGTCCCGGCGAGCATACGCTAAAAGTCTGGATGGTGGATCCAGGCATCGTCCTTCAAAAGATTATTGTGGATTGTGGCGGGGTCAGGCCGAGCTATCTGGGGCCCCCGGAAAGTTTTCACCGGTAGCAGGGACGGCGAATATGGCAGGGGCGCGCAGGGCCGTCCCTGCCAAATTGGATAGAATAGTCCATGCGTTTGCGATTGAAATGGATGCGTGGTGTATTCGAGCATATTGTCAAACTTGCGCATGAAGAAATCGAAGCCAAAACCGGCACCTCTTTATAAAAATCCCGCCGTTGCTCCGGAAAAGCGAGTAAAAGATTTGTTGGCCCGGATGACCCTGGAGGAAAAGGCGGCGCAAATGATGTGTATCTGGCAGGAGAAGAAGACAAAGCTCCTCGATGACCATGGCAATTTTGATTTGAAAAAAGCCAGGGCCAGTTTCAAAAATGGCATCGCTATTGGACAGGTCGGCAGGCCCAGCGATGCCGGCAGCCCGCCTACGGAACCATGGAAAGGCAGGAACGCGCGCCAGATGGCGGAATTGACCAATGCCATTCAAAAGTTTTTTATCGAACAGTCGCGCCTGGGAATTCCCGTATTTTGCCATGAGGAATGTCTGCATGGTCACGCGGCACGGGACGGGACGAGTTTTTCGCAGCCCATCGCGCTGGCGGCAACATTCAACACGGACCTGATTGAGAAACTGTTCGCCATGACCGCCGCAGAAACCCGTGCACGCGGGGCGCACCACGCGTTGACACCGGTGGTCGACGTGGCGCGGGATGCGCGCTGGGGCCGCGTGGAAGAAACCTACGGCGAAGATCCTTATCTGGTTTCGCAAATGGGAATCGCCGCGGTACGCGGCTTCCAGGGCGACGGCAAATTTAAAAATAAAAATCGCGTCATCGCCACACTCAAACATTTCGCCGCGCACGGGCAGCCGGAATCGGGCATGAATTGCGCTCCGGTAAACATCTCTGAAAGAGTAATGCGCGAGACCTTTTTATTCACGTTCAGGCAGGCGATTGAAAAGGCCGGCGCATTGAGTGTGATGGCCAGTTACAATGAAATTGACGGCGTGCCGTCACACGCCAATGAATGGCTGCTGCGCGACGTGCTGCGAAAAGAATGGAAATTCAAGGGCTTCGTGGTTTCGGATTATTATGCGATTTGGGAATTGCACGATCGGCCGGACACTCACGGTCATTTCGTCGCGCGCGATAAAAGCCAGGCGTGCGAACTGGCGGTCCGGGCCGGTGTAAACATTGAGTTCCCGGAACCGGACTGTTACCTGCATCTGGCGGAATTGGTGCGGAAAAAAATTCTCAAAGAAGCGCAGTTGGATGAACTCATCGCGCCGATGTTGTTTTGGAAATTTCAAATGGGGCTGTTTGAAGATCCCTATGTGGACCCGGCCGATGCTGAACGCATCACCGGTTGCGCCGCACATCGCACGCTGGCCCTTCAGGCGGCGCGTGAGTCGATCACCTTGCTCAAAAATGAAAATAATCTGGCGCCGCTGGATTTGAAGAAACACAAAACGATCGCGGTGATCGGCCCCAATGCCCATCGCAGCCTGCTGGGCGGCTACAGCGGCGCCCCCATGTGCGACGTCACTGTGCTCGAAGGCATCAAAGACAAAGTAGGCAACCGGGCAAAGGTCCTTTACAACGAAGGATGCAAAATTACCGTCGGCGGCTCATGGCAACAGGACGAAGTCATCGCCAGCGACCCTGACGAGGACCGAAAACAGATTGCCGAAGCCGTCGAAATTGCCAACCAGGCGGACGTGATTGTGCTGGCTATTGGCGGCAATGAACAAACCTCGCGCGAAGCCTGGAATCTCAGACATATGGGCGACCGCGCAAATCTGGATTTGGTTGGACGGCAAAATGAACTGGTCCAGGCGATGCTCGCAACTGGAAAACCGGTCATTGCCTTTCTTTTCAATGGCCGTCCCCTGTCCATTGTTGAAGCGGCGCGTACGGTGCCTGTCATTTTTGAATGTTGGTATCTGGGCCAGGAAGGCGGGTACGCGGTGGCGGACGTTTTGTTTGGCGATTTCAATCCGGGCGGCAAATTGCCCATCACCTTTCCGCGTTCGGCCGGCCATTTGCCGGCGTTCTACAATCATAAACCCTCAGCGCGGCGCGGCTATTTGTTCGATGACGTTTCTCCCTTGTTTGCGTTCGGTTTCGGTCTGAGTTATACGACGTTTGAATTGCGCAACGCGCGATTAAAAAAGAAAACAATCCGGCGCGCGGATTCGACGCAGGCCCTGATAGATGTCACCAACACAGGTACTCGCGCCGGGACAGAAACCGTGCAGCTTTACATTCGGGATCTGGTTTCATCGGTCACGCGGCCGGTCAAGGAACTCAAAGGCTTCCGGAAAGTCGAATTGCAGCCCGGTGAAACCAAAACCGTGGCCTTCGATATTACGCCCGAATCGCTGGCCTTCTACGACGTTCATATGAAATACACCGTGGAGCCCGGTGATTTTGAAATCATGATTGGTAATTCCTCGCGTGATGGCGATTTGCAAAAGATGATTCTGAAAGTGGAAATATGAACCAGAAACTGACATTCATCGAAAAAGCCGGTTACAGCGCCGCTGATTCCGCGACGAACTTCGTCTTCATAACGATGATTTACTTTCAGACGAATTTTTATACGGACGTGTTTGGCCTTACTGCAACTGCGGCAGCGGCAATTCTGCTTTGGCCGCGATTGTGGGATGCGGTAGCAGATCCGATTGTTGGTGTGCTGGCTGACCGAACGAACACGCGCTGGGGGAAATTTCGCCCGTGGATTTTGTTCACGGCGGTTCCCTGGTGCGTCATGATGATTCTGGCTTACACAACTCCCAAAGGCTGGAGCATGCCCGCCATGATCGCCTATGCCGTCATCACGAATACCCTGCTGATGACAATTTACTCGATGAACAATATGCCATACGCGGCATTGGGCGGCGTGATGACGGGCGATGTGCAGGAGCGCGCGAGCCTAAACACATACCGCTTCATCGCCGTGAATGCGGCGCAGTTTATCGTCGTCGGATTTACGTTGCCATTGCGAGATAAATTCGCCGGTCCGCAGCACGATTTGCAACATGGCTGGCGGGTGGTAATGACCATTTGGGCTGTTATCTGCCTCGTGTTATTCCTGATTACATTTCTAACAACCCGGGAGCGCATCAAACCTTTGCAGCAACAAAAGTCCTCGCCGAAACAGGATTTCACCGATCTCCTTAAAAACAATCCGTGGAAAATTATGTGGTGCTGGACGCTTGTGCATTTCGCCATTCTAACGTTTCGCGGCGGCTCGCAGTATAATTACTTTTTCCATTACGCAGACAAAGCGGCGATGTTTGACTGGCTAAATCAATTCGGACTGGTGGCGCCACCACTCGGTCCCGGTGAATCTCCCACGGGCTTTTTAGACAAATGGTTGGGCTATGTTGTCCATGGCGACCGGTCAAATCTGACGAACTCCAATGTTGCCAGCGTTTTCTTCAGCATCGTGTTCATGCTCAATATGGCAACGACTATTATCGTGATTCTGCTCTCGCCGCCGCTCGCGAAAAAATTTGGCAAGAAAGCCGTGTGCGCGACATGCTTCGCCCTGGCCACCGCCAGTTGGCTGGCATTTTATTTTCTCTCGCCGACGAACATTTGGGGCATGGTTGGGGTAACGGAGTTCGCGGCCATAGTTTATGCACCCTCGATTCCACTCACGTGGGCGATTTTTGCCGACACAGCGGACTATTCCGATTGGAAAACGGGCCGCCGTTTCACCGGCATGGTGTTTGCCACAATTATGTTTGCCCTGAAATCGGGATTAGCTCTTGGCTCTGCCGCCTTCCTCATGGTTATGAAATGGTTTTTCCAATACGACACGAAAATGCCCGATGCACCAGAAACGGTGTACGGCTTCCGCTTTTGCGTAGGCATCCTCACCAGCCTTCTGTTCGCCATCTGTACAGTTTTACTGATTTGTTATCCGCTCAGCAAACGGGCCACGATTCAAATGGCCGACGAACTCGCCGAACGGCGGCGCAAAACCACTGGAGCGGATGCTCAATTAAAGCACGTATGAAATTCATTCTCCCATTAATTATGGCGGTTGGCGTCCTAAGTGCAGACGCACAGGACACGCCCATGTCCTTGAAAGATGCTTTTAAAGACGATTTCCTGATCGGCGCGGCGATCAATCAGGCGCAGTTTGAGGGCGAATCACCGGGCGAAGCACGAATCATTGAAACTCAATTCAACACCATCAGCCCGGAAAACGTCTTAAAATGGGAATCCGTGCATCCGTCTCCTGGCCAGTTCACATTCGAAGACTCCGACCAATACGTCAGTTTTGGCCAGAAACATCACATGTTCATCATCGGGCACAATTTGGTTTGGCATAATCAAACGCCGCAGTGGGTTTTCGAGGACACTAATGGCAGTCCGATTTCACGTGACGCACTCATCGCCCGAATGCGCGACCATATCTTTACGGTTGTGGGCCGCTACAAAGGAAGGATTGGCGGTTGGGACGTCGTCAATGAAGCTCTCAATGAAGACGGGACATTGCGCGATTCGCCCTGGCGCAGAATCATCGGCGACGATTACCTGGTTTTGGCTTATCAGTTCGCCCACGAGGCTGATCCCAACGCCCAACTCTATTACAACGATTATTCGCTCGAAAATTTGCCCAAGCGGCAGGGCGCGCTTACGCTAATTCAAAAATTACAGTCCCGGGGAGTGAAGATTGACGGCGTTGGTTTGCAGGAACATGACAAAATGGATTGGCCGTCTACAAATCAGGTTGACGAGACTATATCCGCGTTTGCCCAGTTGGGCGTTAAGGTCATGATTACGGAATTGGACGTGGATTTGCTGCCGGCGGCCACGCGCTCAACCTCGGCGGAAGTCTCGATGCGGGTCGCCCGGAGCGAGGGACTCAACCCCTACGGCAAAGGCCTTCCCGACGCGGTCCAACAAAAATTGGCGCAACGTTACGCCGATTTATTTTCGGTGTTTGTGGCGCACCGTGGCCAGGTCACGCGCGTGACATTGTGGGGCGTGACCGACGCCGATTCCTGGTTAAACGATTGGCCGGTTCGCGGGCGAACGTCGTATCCGTTGCTGTTTAACCGAAAATGCGAGCCCAAACCGGCATTTGCAGCGGTGATTCATACGGCAAGCTCGGCGAACTGATGAGAATCGTGGTAGGGACGGCGCGCTGCGCTGTCCGCGCCGCGTTTAGCGGCGCAACGAACGTGGTCGGATGCCGAATCGAGCATATTCCGCCCGAAGTACGGGTGACAGCGCAGCGCGCCGTCCGTGCCACGCACTTATGGCAAAATTCTCTGGATACCCTGCCACAGGCCGGGTTGTGTCACGCTGATGACGTGTCCGGGTTTGCCCAGGTCCAGTTGCAAAAGGAATCCTACGCTGTTCGCCCCTCGATGGCCGTTGCGGATGGCATTGATGCCGTAGGCGTAATTGGCCATGACTTTCCAGCGATCTGTGGGTGAATGCCACAGTATGCCTCCGGCAACGCCGTTCAACCAGCTTCCCGGCTGTCCCATGCCGGGCAAATAATCAACAGCAGCAGTGGAGGCATTGAATGCCAGCTCCCAGCGGCTCTTTTTATCAATCGGAACCAGGTAATTTGCATTCAGCAGGACAAATTGCCGGGCGCTGATTTCCTGATAAAAATACCCTGGCAGCGATAAGGGAAATTCGGCAATCAACGGCAAAAAGCTTCCGAGCCGATAGGCGCTGAATCGGTCCGCGTCCACGCTCGTTCCGGCGGTGATGCGAATATAGACGTTTTGCTTATTGTCGAACGTATATGAAAGCGCGGCTTCGGTCCAAAAAAGATGCGATTGGAAATTGAGATGATAGGGATTAAAATTTGGATCCCCGGGGGTATCGTAGCCATAATATCCGGGATTGGTCCGGAAATGTCCCTCATACCAAATGGAAAGTTCCATGGCGAGCGCGGGAAAGAGAGTCGGTTCGACGCCGCCAAAGCGCAGCCCGGTACGCACACTGCCGTCAAGATGATCGGCGGGAAGAGCAAAATCGGAGGCGGTGTTGTCCTTGCCGTAAGCGGTGTAGTGAGGAGTGAGACGGAATACCAGGTCCAACGGAATGAGCGCGCCCGGGTCGAACAAATGATAAATGCTGAACGACACTTCGCCCCCGTAGCCATCGAAGGATTCCGACGGATAAAACGTGCCGCCGCGGATTTCGTTGTAGCTGTCGGCGAAGGCGCCGCCGGCCGCGCCTATGCCCATGTCCGTGTATTCTCCAATGCCGTTCTGGATGCCGAGCTCCGAATCCACATAGGTGGGTGCGACGGCGAGCCGCAGCGTCAAATTTGTATTCTGAACAAAGTCCGGCTGGTTGTGGTAATAAAACGCATAACCGGAAAAGGGTTGATGGCCTTCAAGAGCTCCGTTGTACCCCATCTGGAGCAGGTCGCGTTTGTAAGGGTCAATCTGTGCCGACGCCAATACAGGAGCGAATAACATTATTATCAACAGGGGCGCGCTCCCAATTTGTTTCATTTGGCGTTCCTTTGTAACCTACGGTCACGGTTTCGGCAAGCGTAAGTCGTTGGAATAATGAAATGACGGATGGGAGAAATTGGGGACAATTCCATCCTTCAACGTCGCGGAGTAAGAATTAACTTGATTGAAAGAACCGCCCATTAGCACACTATAAACTGCAAATGAGCGTTGAACCCTCAGCAGGTTCCATTTTTCCCCGAACGGATTGGGCCGAACTAAGCAAGGCGGCGGATGCGCAGGAGGCGCCTCTGGACCGGCTGATCCGATTGTATTGGCAACCTCTCAAAATTTTTTTGGTTGCCACGTTTCCGAATCTCGCGGGCCAGGCCGATGAACTGCTCCAGGATTTTGCGGGCGATAAATTCCTGCGGGAGGGTTGGCTCCGAAAGGCTGACCAATCGCGGGGACGCTTCCGCGATTTCCTTAAGACGAGCCTGCGTAATTTTGTCCTGGACCGCCTAAGCCGCGCGGACGTGAAAAATCCGCCCCTTTCCCTCGATGAATTGGAGCAGGAGATTCCCGAGTCTGAAACGTCCGCCGAAGAATTCGATTTGGCCTGGGCGCGGGCGGTGCTGGCCGAAACGTTGCGGAGGATGGAAGCCGATTGCAAAAAACCGGGCAAAGACCAGCCACGTCGGTCGCACATCTGGGAAATGTTCCGCATTCGACTGCTGGAGCCGGTGTTTAAAAATGCGCCGCAGGTACCGTATGAGCAATTGGTCGAGCAATTCGGATTAAAATCGCCGTTGGACGCCTCTAACACACTTCTAAGCGCCAAACGGATTTTTAAGGTGCGTTTGGACGAGGTCATCCATGAATACGCGGGCCGCGATGCGGCCACGGCGCTCGAAATTCAGGCATTGAAGGATTTTTTGGGTAAATTGTCAAAATAGCGTTGATTCTGGCACGGTAGGAACGGCGCGCTACGCCGTCACCGCCTCTCGCAATGCGGGACGGGCGGAATGGTCTGTAAGTTGAACTTGCAACCGCGAAAGTTGCGCCGCTAAACGCGCGGCGCGCTGTCCCTGCCATTAGAGACTGAATTGCAAGATTTGCAGGAGTAAGACGTAATGGATAAAAAGCCCGGTATGTCCGAATTCGAATCGTCCGCGGCGCTCTTTAAGAGCCGCGCGCAGCAACTTTCCGCGCTCATGGCCTCCGGGGACGAGCGCAGCCCGCTTTGGCGGCCGGAGGAATTGGCGGCGATGTTCCGGCATCAGATGTCCGCGCCGGTCCTCATGGATTTAGGCAGTTTTGATCCCCATACCGCCAATCAATTAAAAACCCTGACCGCTGCGCAAGGCCTGCTTCTTTCGAGTTTTGCCGATTTATTTAACCATGCGAATCCACCGATCCAGCTCCTGCAATTGGTCAAGGACTTCGCCAAAGCGAACCTGGACCATCCGGAGAGCGGTTTGCCGCGGGAAATCGCCACCGCCCTT
Organism: uncultured Verrucomicrobiae bacterium; assembly: GCA_963845665.1. Classification (GTDB taxonomy): domain Bacteria; phylum Verrucomicrobiota; class Verrucomicrobiia; order Limisphaerales; family UBA11358; genus UBA11358. The sequence goes on along the minus strand of CAWJTA010000002.1, from coordinate 1,210,387 downwards.
TATTACGTCAGCATCGCCACCGCGTTGGTGCGGTTGGGCAAGCGGATTTCGCAGTTGCCGGACTCGGATTTGCGGCGCGGCCTTCGCCTGACATCAGAACAGCCATGGCTTGACGAGCGAACCAAAGCGCTGCTGGCGGAGGCGTTGAAAGAAGGTTCAGGCGACAAGGAGGCGCCCAAGGCGTGAGTCTTTCACAGGACCCATCTGAATATTCGGCGCCGGTCTCGGTATTCGCGGGCCCAATCGGAGAAATGATTGCGCAACGGATGCTCGCGCCGCCGGCGAGGCCGGGTGTGCTCGCGATGCTTGACCACTTTGAAGTCATTCGCATTCTGGGCGGGGGAGGTATGGGAATTGTGCTGCTGGCGCGCAATTCGCAGACTGGCTCGAACGCAGCGGTCAAGTTGATCAAGTGCGGCCTGGTGACGAATCAACAGGTAGTCCATCGTTTCCTTAAGGAAGCCAGCCATTTGAAACGGCTGCGGCACATCAACATCGTGCCCGTGGACGAAATTTCCGAGCGCGCGGAGGCGCCGTATTTTTCGATGCCCTATTTTGAAAAGGGCAGTTTGGCCAATCGCATGAAACCCGGCGAACCGCTGAGCGCGATCACTATCCTCGACATCGCCACGCAAGTGGCGGACGGACTCAGCTTCGCCCATCGCGCCGGCATTATCCACCGCGATCTTAAACCCGCGAATATTCTCGTAGCGGCGAATGATCGGGTGTGCCTGGCTGATTTCGGCCTCGCGCGCACATTTTTCAATGACACGATTGTGGACGTCGAAAACCGGACGCTCGAAGGCACCGCGCCTTACATGTCTCCTGCCGTGGCCGCAGGCGATGCCGAGGACACGCGTTGCGATATCTATTCCTTTGGCGCGTTGCTCTACGAAATGCTCACCGGCCAGCCGCCCTACAAAGGCGCAACCACAAAGGAAATTTTAGACAAGATTATTGCGGGCCCGCCAAAGCCGATCACTACTTTAAACCCGGCCGCCGACCCGCGTCTGGCGGCTGTGGCGGAAAAAGCCATGGCGCGCGAACTGCGCGACCGTTACGCGGACATGCGGGACGCACTCAAGGATTTGGAGCAAATTAAGGAAGGAAAGAACCCGCCGAATGTGCGAAAGACGGCTTCGACTTCCCGCCTTATTTGGGTCGGCGGGCCCGTTCTGCTTCTCGTTATCGTCCTCCTCATCCTGGCGCTCTTACCCATGCTGCAGCGCGACCAGGCGGCTAGAGCGCCGCATGTCATAACGCCGAATCAGCCAGTCACAACTTCCGTCACGAAACCAACTCCGGCTCAGCCGCCCGCGACCGCTCCAGTTACGGTCCAGCAACCCGCGCCGCCGGTACCAGCGCAACAGCCGACCCCAGCGCCCGCTCCCACAATCGTCACGTTCGCCGGTCAACCCGGAACCAAAGGTTATGCCGATGGCCCGGCGCTTCAGGCTGAATTTCGTTTGCCAAATAATGTGGCTCCGGACAGCGCGGGTAATGTGTATGTGGCCGACACCGCAAATGACGTGATTCGCAAAATTACGCCGGTCGGCCTGGTCACCACAATCGCCGGTCTGGCGCATGCCCGGGGCAGCGCCGACGGTTCGGGCACCAACAGCGCGCGCTTTTGGTCGCCTTTTGGCATTGCTCTGGATGGGTCCGGTAATATTTACGTGGCTGACACCGGAAATAATACGATTCGAAAAATTTCGCCCGCCGGCATTGTGACCACAATTGCCGGGTTGGCCGGCCAGGCAGGCAGCGCCGACGGCGTCGGCTCCGCCGCCCGCTTTCGCAATCCCTGGGACGTTGCAGTGGACAATACAGGGAACGTCTACGTGGCCGACATGAGCAACAACACCATCCGCAAAATCACACCCGCCGGCGCCGTTCATACATTTGCCGGCGAGGCCGGCGTCAGCGGCAACACGGATGGTTGGGGCAACAGCGCGCGTTTTAACAATCCCTTTGCCGTGGCCGTGGACGGTGCAGGAGACGTCTATGTTTCTGACACGGCAAACAACGCGATCCGAAAAATCACCGTGGGTCGCGTGGTGACCACGCTGGCGGGATTGCCTGGTTATGCCGGAAATACGGATGGCAACGGGTCGGATGCGCGTTTTTGGGGTCCGCAGGGCCTGGCCGTGGATAGCTCCGGCAACATTTACGTAGCCGATACTGGGAACAACGCCATTCGAAAAATCACGCCGATGGGTGTCGTTACAACTGCGCCGGCGTCCGCAGACAAGACATTAGCTTTGAACGGACCTGGCGGCGTAGCGGTGGATGGCAATGGCAACGTGTACGTGGCCGATACGAATGATCATTGCATTCGGAAAATAGCGGCGAAATAAATAATCCCCATGCGCGTCGCCGTAACAGGAACCTTTGGTTATTCCGGGCGTTACATCGCCCACCGATTGCTGAACGCCGGGCATACGGTCATGACATTGACAAGCTCGGCTACACGCGAAAATCCGTTTAGCGGCCAGGTGCAGGTGTTTCCCTTTAATTTCGACCAACCGGAACGGTTGACCGAATCGTTCCGCGGAGTGGACGCGCTCATCAACACGTACTGGGTCCGCTTCGATCATCGGCTCTTCAAACACGGCGAGGCCGTGGCCAATACCAAAATTTTATTCCAGGCGGCGAAGGATGCCGGCGTGAAGCGGATTGTGCACGTCAGCATCACCAACCCGGACATCCATTCCGACCTGCCCTATTTCAGCGGCAAAGCGGAACTGGAAGCCGCGCTCATGGCTTCCGGTGTCAGGTACTGTATTTTGCGTCCAACGGTCTTGTTCGGAAAGGAAGACGTGCTAATCAATAATATCGCCTGGTCTCTCCGCCATCTTCCACTATTCGGAGTGTTTGGGGATGGGAGTTATAAGATGCAGCCTATATACGTGGATGATCTCGCCGCCGCGGCCGTTGAGAAAGCGTCCGGCGAGCGGAACGAAATTGTCAATGCCATCGGTCCGGAAACATTCACCTATCGCCAATTAGTGCAGACGCTTAGCCGGACAATTGGAATAAAACGGCCGATTATCATCGTTCCGCCAGGACTCGGTTATTGGGGCTGCCGTTTTCTTGGCTGGTTCGTCCGTGATGTCATTATCACACGCCAGGAGATTCAGGGATTGATGGAAGGGCGGTTGTATGTGGACGCCCCACCATTAGGTGCGACGAAACTGACCGAATGGGTTGAGGAACATAAAGACACTCTTGGACGGCATTACACCAGTGAAATGGCGCGACGAACGGATCGGGTTTCAGGATATCGATCGAATTGATCTTGCCGTTGGCATTGGAAAAGGCATTGACACGGTTTTGAATTAAAACGTATGTTTCATACATTCGTTTGAAAAAGTCGGTTCGATCACAGGCCAAAGGAGTCGAAGAATCCTCCTTGGAGACACGACAGCGCATTGTTGAAGCAGCTGAGAAGCTGTTTGCCATGCGCGGCATCGAGGGCGTTTCCATCCGGGACATCACGCATGCCGCGGGCGTGAATTTGGCGGCGATTAACTATCATTTCGGCACCAAGTCCGCGCTGGCCGCGGAAGTTTTCAAGCATTGCATCAATCCGTTGAACGCGCGGCGCCTCCAATTATTGGATGAAGTTGAGAAAAAGCCCGGCGGCAAAGCGCCGAAACTGGAGGCGGTCCTTGAAGCGATGATTCGTCCGGCGGTGGAGCGCGGCTTTGACCATGAGCAGGACAATGAAACGTTTTTGCGGCTGACGGGCCGGTGCCTGAGCGAGCCCAATGCGGAAATTGAACAACTCGTGCGCGCGCATTTTGACAAATTGATTCGCCGTTTTGACGCCGCGTTTCTGCGGGCGTTGCCGGGGCTGGAGCCGGAAGAACTGTTCTGGCGGATCAAATTCATGGTCGGCGCGCTGCATTATTCGCTGCTGACGTGCGGCAAACAAAAGCATTTGCCGGCCAAAATGCGCAAGGCTTTGGATGCGGAAGGTTTGATCCAGCGTTTGGTCACGTTCACGGCCGCCGGCTTGCGCGCTTCGGTTTCACCTTGAAATCAAATGATATGAATGGGCTGTTTCCAAAATCACAATATCGTCTGAAACTTTTTGCCGGGATCGCGCTGGCCCTGCCGGCGATGGGCTGCCATCGTGGCCCCGCTGCAAGTGGCGCCTATACGCAGCCGCCGCCACTGGTAAACGTCATGACACTGCAGCCGCAGACGCTGCCCATGACCACGCAATTGCCCGGCCGCGTCGATGCGGAACGGGTTGCAAACGTCAACGCGCGCGCGGACGGCATTGTCTTGAGCCGAAACTTTGAACAGGGCGCGAATGTGACGAACGGCCAGGCGCTGTATGAGATTGATCCGGCCCCTTACAAGGCAAACCTTGAGAGCGCCAAAGCGAGCCTGCTTCAGGCGCAGGCGTTGATGGAACGGTACAAACCGCTCGTGAGCATCAACGCAGTGAGCCGGCAGAACTTTGATAATGCCGTATCAGCCGCCTCCCAGGCGAAAGCCGCCCAGGATATTGCCGCCATCAACCTCGGTTATTGCTCAGTGACAGCCCCAATTTCGGGCCGCATAGGCCCGGCATTGGTAACTGAAGGCACGCTGGTAAGCCAGGCCGCTGCCACACCCATGGCGGTCATCCAGCAAATGGACCCGATTTATTTCGATCTGACCGAGGCGAGTGTGGACGTATTGAAACTGCGGGCGCAATTGCAGTCAGGCCGATTACAAGGGCTGTCATCCGGCGAGCCGAAAGTGACGCTGCAATTGCCTGATGGCACGACTTATCCCCACGAGGGCAAGCTGTTGTTCCAGGACGTTTCGGTGGACCCGAGCAGCGGCATGGTCACATTGCGGGCTGAATTTCCAAATCCAGATCGGCGTGCTGCTGCCGGGCATGTTTGCCGTGGGCACGCTCGAACAAGGCGACGCGCCAAATACAATTCTTGTTCCCCAGCGTTCCGTTGTGATCGGTCCAACCGGCACGGCGTCGGTCATGCTTGTGAACTCTACAAATTCGGTTGTGCCGCAACCGATTGAATTGGGCGCGGCGACTGGAACGAATTGGATCGTACAATCGGGACTTGAAAGCCGGAGACCGCGTCATTGTGGATGGGCTTCTAAAGGCCCAGCCAGGAGCCACTGTCAATCCGGTGGATATCGGGACAACAAATGCTGCAGTCCAATAATCCGGGAAAGCGCGCCATGCCGAAATTTTTCATAGATCGCCCCGTTTTTGCCTGGGTCATCTCCCTGTTCATCATGATGGCGGGGGCCATGGCCATCGTTCATTTGCCCATTGCCGAATATCCCAGCGTTGCGCCGCCCTCCATCAGCATTACGGCAACCTACCTGGGCGCCTCGGCGGAAACAGTGCAAAACACCGTCACGGCGGTCATTGAAGAGCAGATGAGCGGTCTGGACCATCTGCTTGTACATGTCCTCGACCAGCAGCTCGAGCGGGCAATCGCAGGTGACGATTTATTTCGAACCGGGGACCGACCCGGACATCGCCCAGGTGAACGTGCAAAATAAATTGCAACTGGCCATTCCAAGTCTGCCGGCCACCGTGCAGCAACAGGGACTGGTGGTCGCCAAATCCACGCGCAACTTCCTGATGTTTTTCACTTTGTCCTGCACGAACGACAGTTTGGATGCCATCGCGCTGGGCAATTACATTCAATCTACGCTATTTGATCCGGTCAGCCGCGTGAGCGGCGTGGGCGAAGCGGATTTATTTGGCTCGCAATACGCCATGCGCATCTGGCTGGATCCAAACAAGCTCAAGGACTTTTCAATTTCGCCTGCCACGGTCGTTAGCGCAATCCAGGCGCAAAACTCTGAAGTGCCGGTGGGACAACTGGGCATGTTGCCTGCGGTAAATGGGCAGGAAATCAATATCACGTTGCAGGGCCAAAGCACTCTGAGTACGCCGGACCAATTCGGCAATATCGTGTTGCGCGTCAATCCAAATGGTTCGCGCGTCTTTTTGCGCGATGTCTCGCGAATCGAACTGGCGGGCCAGACTTACACCTTTGGCGTGCGGGCCAATGGCCGGCCCTGTGCGGCCGTCGGCATCCACCTGGAGCCAGGCGCCAATGCCCTGAAAACGGCCGACGCGGTGCGGGCCAAAGTCGCGCAACTTTCCAAATTCTTTCCTCCAGGCGTTGTTGTGACGTGGCCTTATGATACGACTGAATTCATTCGCGCTTCCATTCATGAAGTTGTTAAGACGCTTTTCGAAGCCATTGTGATGGTGTTCCTCATCCTTTATTTCTTCCTTCAAAATCTCCGGACCGCCTTCATTCCGACGATTGTTGTGCCGGTCGCATTGCTCGGCTCGTTTGCAATCATGAATCTATTGGGCTTTTCCATCAATCTTTTGACGCTTTTCGGGCTGGTCCTGGCCATCGGCATTTTGGTGGACGATGCGATCGTGGTGACCGAGAACGTGGAACGAATCATGAACGAAGAAGGATTGTCCCCGCGGGACGCCACGCGCAAAGCAATGGACCAAATCACCGGCGCACTCATCGCCATTTCGCTCGTTCTCACGGCGGTCTTTATTCCCATGGCATTCTTCGGAGGATCGGTCGGTTCGATTTACCGGCAATTCTCCATGTCACTCGTGTCCTGCATGGGATTTTCCATTTTTCTGGCGATGTCGCTGACGCCGGCGCTGTGCGCTTCAATGCTGAAGCCGGTCGAGAAAGGCCATCATTTTCATAAACGCGGCTTTTGGGGATGGTTTAACCGGAAGTTCGACGCCACGACACACCGCTATGAAGGATGGGTTAGCCGCGTATTGAAGCGTGCGCCGATTTACCTGGGAATCTATTTGCTCATCGTGATCGCGGTCGGCTGGCTGTTCAAGAGCCTGCCGTCGTCCTTCCTTCCGGTCGAAGATCAGGGTTACTTTATCAACTTCATCCAACTGCCGGTGGGCGCTACACAGGAACGCACGGTGAACGTCCTCAAGAAAATGGAGAATTATTATTTCAGCCAGCCGCAGGTGCAGGACGTCATTGACGTTGCCGGCTTCAGTTTCGCCGGCCAGGCACAAAATTCCGCGCTTTCGTTTGTCCATTTGAAACCCTGGAGTGAACGTCCCGGCGCTGCCAATGCCGTGCCAGCGATCATTGGGGCAGCTTTTGCGGGATTAGGCAACATTCCCGAGGCTTTGGTCATTCCAATAAATCCGCCGCCAATCCCCGAACTGGGCATCGTAGCAGGGTTCGACCTCGAACTGGAAGACCAGGGCGGACTCGGCCATGACAAACTGATGGACGCCCGCAGGCAATTGATGGCGATGGCCGCGACCAATTCAGAAATTACCGGATTACAAATGCAGGCACTCGAAGACACACCGGAGTTAAAGGTAGACGTCGACCTGACCAAGGCCTCCGCATTGGGCGTTTCACCGGCTGACTTGAACACGACGCTCACGACATGCTTCGGCTCGTATTACATCAACAACTTTATTGACGGCAACCGCGTGCAGCACGTCGTCGCGCAATTGGATGCCTCCTACCGTATGCTTCCCCAGGACCTTGACAAAGTCTATGTGCAGGCCGCGGGCACAAACATGGCGCCACTCTCCGAATTTGTGAAGACGCGTTGGATTTATGCGTCACCCTCTCTGCAACACTACAACGGTTTCCCGGCTCTGGAAATGGTCGGCTCCGCCCCGCCCGGCAAGAGCATCGGCCAGGCAATGGACGCGGTGGCGGCGATCGTCAACCAATTGCCCAGAGGCATCGGCTACGAATGGACGGGGCAATCGTATGAAGAATTGCTGTCCTCCGAACAGGCGCCCATATTGCTGGCGCTGTCTATCCTGGTCGTGTTTCTCGCGCTGGCCGCGCTGTATGAGAATTGGTCCATTCCGGTGGCGGTCATTCTCGTGATTCCGCTGGGTGTGCTTGGAGCGTTGTTGGGCGCGCAAGCGCGCGGGCTGCCGAATGACGTTTTCTTCAAGGTTGGGTTGCTGACGATCATAGGGTTGTCCGCCAAAAATGCCATTCTTATCGTGGAATTTGCCAAAGATCTTCAGGCGCAGGGCGTGGGTTTGATTGAGGCGACGCTCGCCGGAGCACGTCTGCGATTGCGTCCCATCCTGATGACGTCGTTGGCATTCATCCTGGGTGTGATGCCAATGGCGGTGAGCACCGGAGCGGGCGCCGCCAGTCGTCACGATATGGGCACGGGCGTGATTGGCGGAATGATCTCGGCCACGCTGCTGGCTATTTTCCTCGTGCCGCTCTTCTACGTGATCGTGCGCCGGATTTTCAAGGGCAAGATTGCGCCGGCCCATGGATCGATCACCACCACCGTGGGCACGACGGATTCCGGCATTAACCCTAACCCGCCAAAATCATGAACCCAGTTTCTCAAATGAAGGCGAGGTCGTTTCAACGTTTCTACGTTTCGACGTTTCAACGCTCCGGCCTATTCTTCAAACGGCTGGCTGCATCTGTCCTCTTTCTCGCTTTCGCCGGCTGCACAATGATTCCGAAATATAAGCAGCCGCCCGCGAATGTTTCGTCGTCCTGGCCGAGTGTGCCGGGATATGCCAAAATCGAAACCACCCCGGCCACAGTCCCGGCGGCGGCAATCGGTTGGAAGGATTTCTTCCGCGACCCGAAACTGCAACAGGTTATCGCGCTGGCGTTGACCAATAATCCGAGCCTGCGAGCCGCCGTCGAAAACGTGGTCCAATCCCGCGCGCTGTATCATGTCCAACAGGCGAATTTGGTTCCGACCGTGAACCTGAACGGCAGCGGCTCGCGCCAGCGCGTTCCCAACTTTTTTGGAGCCAACGGCTCGGCGCTCACATACAGTGAATATCAAATAAACCTCGGCGTCGCCTCGTATGAATTGGATTTGTTCGGCCAGGTGCGCAGCCTTACCCGGCAGGCACTGGAGAGTTATTTTGCCACAGCGGAAGCCCGGCGGGCCGCGCAAATCGCCCTCGTGGCCCAGGTCGCTACGGCATATCTCACAGAGGAGGCAGCTATTGAACAACTGGCGGTTGCGCGCGAGTCTCTGGACGCAGCCCGGCAGTCGTTCGCCTTGACTAAACGCAGTTTTGAGGCAGGCGTGGATTCTCAGTTCGATTTGAACACAGCCTCAAGCCAGGTTTCAACTTCTTCAGCGGCTGTAGCGACTTACGCTCAGCAATTGGCCGAAGCTTCGGATAACCTCACACTTTTGGTCGGCAAACCTCTGCCGCCGGATTTGCAGCCAACGCCGCGGCTGGACATGAATTTTTGTCTCTCCGACATTCCGGCCGGCTTGCCCTCTGACCTGCTCGAGCAGCGCCCGGACATTCTCCAGTCAGAGCATCAGCTCAAGGCGGCCAATGCAAACATTGGCGCGGCGCGCGCCGCTTTTTTCCCGACAATTACTCTCACGGGCAGCGGCGGTTATGCCAGTGGCTCCCTGGAAAGCCTATTTGAGCCCGCCTCAATGGCTTGGGCTTTCCAGCCTCAGCTCGTATGGCCGATCTTCGACCTGGGAACCGCATATCACGAACTCCAGGCCGATAGGGCTGCTAAGGAAGCTGATGCTGCGAATTATCAAAGCACCGTTCAAACCGCTTTCAAGGAAGTCGCTGATGCATTGGCCGTGCGACAAACCGTGGAATCACAATTGAAAGACAACGAAGCACTCGCGGAGGCCGATCAACAGAGCTATGACCTGACTAAAGCCGGCTTCAAGGGCGGCGTCAACAGCACCCTGGACGTCCTGGTCACGCAGCAAACACTCAATAGCGCGCGGCTAAATCTCATGCAAACCCGATACTCCCGTTTGATCAGCCTCATCAATCTCTACCAGGCGCTGGGCGGGGGATGGAATGAGCATACACCGACAAACGAGGCCGTCCGGACGGCAAAGCAGTAACTGAATTTGGAACTCTTGATTTGCGATTTCCGATTTAAGTTCCGGCGGCTTTCCGATTGCGCAATTTATTTCGCCCTGCTAATTGTGCATTATCCCTTTCCTATGAAAAAAGGCGATATGGCCGAAAACGGACTCGCGCCTTGCGGACGAAACTGGAAGTTATTTTTCGTTTATTCCGCGCGTGCCATTTCCTGTCTTGCGTTCCTGTCGCTGGCTTTAGTCGGTTGCGCAATTCGAGAAAAGAATGAACCGCCCGCCGGCGCACAAATGACGCCGCCGGTAACGCGGGCGGGGAACAATGATAAACCGATCCTGGTCTATCAGTGTCAAACGGGAAACGGCAAACCACTGACCAGCGCGCAGGCCACTCAGTTGGCAACGCTGTTGGCGAATGATAAAGCCGCGGCGTTTTATCACTGCCACCCTTTTCATTGCGACCAGTCGGCCACTTTTGTAGACGGCCGTTGGCTCTGGAAGCAAACGGTTCCTGGCGATTATGAAGCGATTGTGGCGGTTGCCGTGGACGGGTCCACAAATAGAGTGATAGTCAACCTGCTAAACAGCACCGGATATCCGGTTCCATGAGTGAACAGCCGCCTCGTTCTTAATTTGGATGTTCACCAATCCCCGTCCATGACAAGATCAATCGAAAATCGAAAATCAAAAATAAATCGATTGGACCAGGCAATGGTGGAACGTGGCCTCTGCGAAAGCCGTGAACGCGCCAGGCGGGCGATTCTGGCCGGGCAGGTCCGCGTCAATTCCAATGTGGCCCAAAAGCCGAGCGACGCAGTTTCGGCTGCCGATAAGATTGTCCTGGAGGCAGGCGAGAAGTTTGTCAGCCGCGGCGGCTACAAGCTCGAACACGCCCTGGACGTCTTCCATCTGGACGTTTCGGGACTTGTTGCCATAGACATTGGCGCTTCCACCGGCGGGTTTACCGATTGCCTGTTGCAGCGCGGGGCGCGGCAGGTCTATGCCGTGGACGTGGGGCGGGGCCAGTTTGCGTGGAAATTGCGGCAGGACCAGCGGGTCGTCGTCATGGAAAAGACCAATGCCCGCTATCTCAAACCGGAACAATTTCCACAACCGTTTGATTTCGCCGTGGTGGACTGCTCATTTATCTCACTGCGAAAAATCCTGCCGCCCGCGGTTGCTTTATTGAAAAGGCAGGGCAAAATAGTCGCGCTGGTCAAACCGCAGTTTGAGGCGGGCAAGGCAGAGGCCGACAAGGGCCGCGGCGTCATTCGCGACGCTTCCATTCATGCGCGGATTTTGGAAGAGTTGCGGCAGTTTACAGGCGCGCAAGTGAATTTGAACTGGCGGGGCGCCGTTGAATCCCCCCTGGAGGGACCGGCCGGAAATAAGGAATTTTTGGTTTTGATTGAAACATTTTGAAAACTGACAAGATCAAGCGGGTCGGACTGATCGGTAACTCGCAAAAGTCCGAAAGTGCCGGCATGATCCGCAAGGCCGCCCGCCTTGTGGAACGCGCGGGACGCAAGGCGCTCGTGGATGGTGACGTTGCCTCATTGGCGCGCGAGGCCGATCTGCTGCTGGTGTTTGGCGGCGACGGCACGATGCTCAAGGCTGCCCGCGACATGGATGGGGCCAGAACGCCGTTACTGGGCATCAATATCGGCGGCCTCGGTTTCCTCACGGCCGTGTCCTCCAAAGATTTGTCCATGGCGCTGGATCGGCTTTGGAAAGGGGACTTTGAATACGAAGCTCGCGCATTGATTGAAGTGAGCGGACGTTGTAATGGCGAAACCATTTGCCAGTCTGCGCTCAATGACATTGTCGTAAGCCGCGGCGCGTTGTCCCGGCTTATCAGCCTGGACGTCAGCGTAAACGGCGAACATCTCACACGCTATCGTTGCGATGGATTGATTGTCAGCTCGCCGACTGGTTCGACGGCGTATTCGCTGGCGGCGGGCGGCGCGGTGGTTTTGCCAACTGCCGAGGTCTTTGCGCTTACACCTATCTGCCCGCACGCACTCTCGAACAGGTCTATTATTTTGCCGTTGGATTCGAAAATTCGTATCAAGGCGATAAAACCGGCGCGGGCGACCATTTTGAGTGTGGACGGCGAAGTCGTGGCGGAATTGGACGCCGATGACGAAGTGATGGTGCGGCGCAGCGCCAACATCGTTCGCCTGGTGCACCTGGCAGACTGTTCATTTCTGGAAACGTTGCGCCGGAAACTGCAGTGGCGCGGCGCTTATTTTTAAAGATATTTTGTTAACATGGTTCGATTAAAAGACATTGCCCGGCAGGCAGGCGTTTCGGTAATGACTGTTTCAAAAGCGTTGCGCGACGAACGCGACGTTTCGGCGGCTACAAGGGCCCGGTTGAAGGCGATGGCGCTCCAAATGGGTTACGTGCCCGACTCGAGCGCGCAAGGCTTGCGGACGAAGACGACCCGCTTGTTTGGCCTGGTTATCCCCTCTATCACCGATCCGATTTTTGCACGGATAGTATTTGCGATCGAAGAACGCGCGCATGAATTGGGCTATGATATTCTGCTGGCGCATACGCTCAACCAGTCTGATCGCGAAGAGCAGTGCATTCGGCGCCTGCTCGCCAGGCGCGTGGACGGGCTCTTCATTTCACCGGTCTATCGCTTCGCTTCCGAAGCCCGCATTTATCAGGAAATTCAGGTGCGAAAGACGCCGGTTGTCCTCCTGGGCCCGCCCGCGTTGTTTTGCCGCGGTTTTCCCGGAACGGAAGTGGACGAGCTTGCCGCCAGTTACAACGTGACGCAGCATCTGCTCAAACTGGGCCACAAACGGATCGCTTATTTGACCGGCCCGCAGGTCGCGCCGTGGGCGCACGAGCGTTTCGAGGGGTATCGGCGCGCCTTGCGCGAAGCGAACCTGGACGTGGACGACAAGCTGGTTTTCCAGGCGGGCGGCACCATTGACGACGGCACGAAGGCCGCATTGCAAATGCTCAACGAAAGTTGCGGCGCAACTGCCGTGCAGGCTGTGAATGATTTGGTGGCCATAGGCTGTGCGGCCACGCTTCTGGCCCAGGGTCTCAAAATTCCGGAAGACCTGTCGGTGGCCGGTTTTGGAAATATTTTGTTGACCGAACATTTTCGCGTTCCCCTGACCACCGTGCGCCAGCCGAAATTGCGCCTGGGCGTCGCGGCGATGGACATGATGATCCAGCTTATGCGTGGTGAACGCGTGCAGACACGCAGGCTCCCCGCAGAATTACTTGCCCGCGACAGCACTGCCGCACCCAAGGCCAATTAAAAAATCGGTCCGATCATCCTTAACGGAAAACTAGAAACCCGATTTAATCCTCGGATCAATCCACCGATACAGCAAATCCACTACCAGGTTCGCTGTAACCACAAGTGTGGCGCTGAACATAACGGTGCCCATGATCATAGGCACATCGAGATTGAGTACGCTCTGCACGGCAAGAGTCCCGATGCCAGGAAGCGAAAAAACATTTTCGGTAAATAGCACGCCACCCAGAAGGCCGGCCACGTCCATGCCCAGCACGGTCACAACAGGAATCAAGGCATTCGGCAGGGCGTGGTGGAACAGAACGTTGGCTTCGGACATTCCTTTGGCGCGCGCACTGCGTACGAAAGGGCTTTCCAGCACGTCCACCATGTTCGTGTGAATGAGGCGGGAATAGTAACCGACGAACAGCAGGGCGAGGGTCGCACCGGGCAGGAGCAGTGACAAAAACCCGTTGAAACCAGCCACTGGAAACCAACCGAGTTTATAGCCCAGCGAGTACTGCAGCATTCGCGCAAGCCAGAAAGCCGGCAACGAGAGCGAGAGCGTGGCGGCCACGAGCACGCTCCGGTCAAACCATTGGCCCCGGTATTTCGCAGTCAACACGCCCAGCGGCACCGCCATGAGCATCCACATCACAACCGCCGTGGCCGCCAGGGCCGCGGTCACGGGCAGGCGCGAAAAAATTGCCTGGGCGACGGATTGGTCCGTGACGTAGGAATGGCCGAGGTCGCCACGGGCAAGTTGAGCCAGGTAATAGCCGAGGCGTATCCCTATAGAATCGTCGAGATGATATTGGTGGCGGATCTCATTGAGAACCACCGGCGTTGCTTTGGGACCGGCGACGATTCGCGCGACATCACCGGGAACGAGGTTGACGAGCAAAAATAACAGAACAGCCGTGCCCAGCAGCGTAACTGCGGACCAAAAAACTCGGATAAGGAATCGCTCAATCATATTTATTTTTGCGGATCGAGCCACATCCATTCGTATCGCCACAACCAGACCGGATGCGGCTGCGTGCCGTGAACGCGCGGATTATAAAGGATGGGAAAGACCTCATGGATAAGCGGCGCCCACGGCGCATCCTGCATGATGCGGCTCTCTGCCTGCTGGAATAACCGGGTGCGCTCGTCTTTATTCAAACTGGATGTGGCCTGGTCCAGGAGAGAATTGACTTCGGGATTGTTGTAGAAAGTTGTGTTATTGCAATCGGTCTCGGTGATGTATCGGCCATTGAACAATACGTCCAGAAAATCGCTGGGATCGGGATAATCCTGAAACCAGCCCCATAGCCCGCACGGAATCTGATGCCGCGTCGTGGCCTCGTAGTCAAACGCCGTAAAATTGGCCGGACGCAGGCTGACATCGATGCCGGCCTCCTTGAGGTCCTGCTGAATGCCCGCAGCCATGCGCTCAAAGACGAGCTGGTCCCCAAGATAACCGATAGTGGTCTGCAATCCGTTTGGGTAACCGGCCTGGCGTAAGAGCGCCCGGGCCTTTTCCGGATCATGCTCATAATGCGGGAGACTCGTGTTCGTCCAGGACATGGCAGGTGGCACAATGCCGTGGGCAACAGTGCCGAACCCCCCGGCAAGTTTAATGAGGCGGCCCCTGTTGATCGCGTAATTCACCGCCTGGCGGACGAGCACATTGTCAAAAGGCTTCATCTCGGTGTTCATGAATACGTAATCCGTGCCCACCGTCGGAACGCCCACAAGCCATGAGCGGCGTCGAGGATCGTGCGCAAACAGGCTCGCTTCGGGCGGCCCGGCCCAAACCCGATCCACCTCGTTCCGTTCCAGCATCATGGTCTCGGTCGAGCCATCAGCTATGATCAGCACGTCCACCGCATCCACATACCCGTCCGGGCCAGTGTAATATGGATTGCGAACCAGGCGCCAGCGGATGCCGCGCCGGATTTCAACAAGTTGATAGGGCCCGGAACCAGCCAAATGGTATTGGAAATCCTTTCCATATTTCTGGACGATATCGCGCGGCACGACCGCAGCGAAAGTCATGGCCAGCACATAACGAAACGTGTAGAGCGGTTTTTGGAGCTGGATTACAAGAGTCTGTTTGTTGGGCGCGCTCAATCCGCTAACGTGGTTCGCTTTGCCCGCCGTAAATTGTGCAGCGCCTTCGATATCTGTAAAAAAGCCTTGTCCTGGAGAATCCGTGGCAGGATCGAGGATGCGCTCAAAGGAAAAGACGTAATCCTGGGCCTCGACTTCGCGGCCATTGGAAAACTTCACTCCCGGCTTGAGGTGAAATGTGTACGTTTTGCCATCAGGCGAAATATTCCAATCGCTGGCCTGGCCAGGTACGAGATTCACGCCGTCGTCATATTCAAGGAGCCCGCGAAATAACAACCTGGTGACTGGAATACTATCCGAGTCGTAGGCGATGGCTGGATCCAAAGAGCGAATATCGGATCGCATAGCCACACGTAATGTGCCTCCGCGAATGGGCTGCGCGTCAGGCTCGGACGCGCCGGTGGTTGACAGAGTCAGTATCCCGAGCAACAACACGAGCGATCGGCGAATCGCGCACTTATTCCCTGAAGCTGAGAATACCCTCATCCATGCGCTCGCTTCTATCTGTGTTTCATCTGTGTCCATCTGTGGCTAAATTAATTCGCGCGGTTCATCGTCGCTGATGAGGATTCAATACTTCCTGCAATCCCTGGCCTAGCAGATTGAAGGCAAGGACGGTAAGAAGGATGGCCACACCCGGGGCAATAACAATCAGAGGCGCGGAAATGAAATAATCCTGTCCCTCGGCAATCATCGATCCCCATGTGGGCGCAGGCGGCGGCACTCCCACGTTCAGATAACCCAGGCCGGCTTCAAGGATGATCGTATTGGCGGTCGTCATGGCCGCCAGGACGATGACTGTGGGCAGCACGTTGGGCAAAAGATGCAGGAATATGACACGGAAATCGGACGCGCCCATGGCGCGCGAAGCCTGGACAAATTCGCGCTCCTTAATGGACAATACCTGGCCACGAATGACACGGACCATGGGCGGCCAGCAAACAAGACCAATAATCAGAAAGATGCTAACCATTCCGCGTTTGAGATGAACATCCAGAAAGGGCCAATGCAGCCAGGCCGGATGCAGGTGAATGGTCTTGCCATCCATCAGCCCGGCAAACGCGATGGCCAGAAGGATGGATGGAATGCTGAGGTTCATGTCTGTGAATCGCATCAGGCCCATGTCCAATTTGCCGCCGTAAAATCCGGACAACAAACCAATCACCAGCCCAATGACTGTGGCTGTGAGCATGGCCGCGACGCCTACTGTAAGCGAAACGCGCGTGCCATAGATGACGCGCGAAAGCACGTCACGGCCGAGATTGTCGGTACCCAGCACATACCGCCCGCCCGCTGGAAGCGGCAAGCCATAGTCGTCGAGGCCATTATTGTTTTGAAGAATCGGCTCCTGAAGTATGTGCCATCGCGTCAGCGCCGGCGACAGGAGCGCCAATAAGATCAGGACGATAATTGCCCCGCCGCCGCATTGCACGAGGCGATGACGAAGCATCTGCGCGCCAGTGGTTTTTGAATCTGCACTCGCGGAATCGGTTACGGGAGGGTTTTCTATGACGGTTTCGGTCATGAATAACAATGCTGTTGAGCAGCCGGCGCCCGGGGAAATTAAAAAGGAAAAAGGAAAAAGGAAAAGTTAAAAATACGCGCCCGGCCTCTTTTCGAGGACAAAACGTTAATTCACTTCTGTTTTTTCTGTCCGGTTTGAGCTTTCTGCGGCTGTATGTATGCAAATGACCGACCATCAACTATTGCGCAGGTTCGCCGCGGAACACTCGGAGGATGCGTTTAGTGAACTGGTGGCGCGGTATTTGCCGCTCGTCTATTCAGCCAGCCTTCGGCAAACGGGCGGTGATATCCATCTGGCCAGAGACATCGCGCAATCGGTTTTCACCGACCTTGCCCGCAAGGCGCCTTCGCTATCAGAAAATGTCATTTTGGCCGGTTGGCTTCATCGAGCGACGATCTTTGCAGCCCGGCAAACCCTGCGCAGTGAACGCCGCCGGCAAATGCGCGAGCAAGAAGCCGTCTCAATGAACTTAACCCAACCCGAAGCCGACACTGCCGACTGGCGCCAGATTCGCCCACTGCTGGATGAAGCCCTGGATCAGTTGAACAAAACCGATCGCGAAGCGCTGTTGCTCCGTTTTTTCAATCAACAGAGCCTCGCGGAAATTGGCGCGAATTTAGGCGCTACCGAAGACGCCGCGCGAAAGCGCATCACGCGCGCGCTGGAAAAACTTCGGCGCCTTCTCCAACGGCACGGTGTCACCACGACGGCCGCGTTACTCTCGACAACGATTTCCGCAAACGCCATTGAACAGGCGCCTTCGGGTTTGGCCGCGGTCATCGCTCATTCGTCCTTCGTCGCGGCGGGAACCAAAACAACCTTTACCCTTTTAAGCATTATGACAGCGACACATATAAAACTCGGCTTGAGCGTTCTGGCTGCCGCCGGAGTGGCAACAACCTTTGTTATTCAGCATCAAACGCAGCAGCGATTGCGTGATGAAAACCAGTCTCTGCGGCAGCAGGTAACTCAATTGCAGAACAGCAATAACGATTTAACCACCCGGCTATCCGATTTAGATGACGCCAAAAAAATGTCGGCCGATCAATTCAATGACCTGCTCCGTCTCCGCAGCGAGGTCGGAACGCTTCGGCAACAGACAAATGAATTGGGGAGATCCCAGGAATCGCTGGAGAATTCGCTGGCGCAGGCCCAGGCCACCGCGGTATCGCAGCAAAGCAATTCAGCGGCTGATCAGGAAAAACAAATCGCCATCGCCAGAATAAACAACGCACACCATCTTACCGCGGAAATGATAATGTATGCCTCTGATAACCAGGGGCAAATTCCAACGAATTTTGATCAGGTTGGCGCCTATACAAATCAATTCCCTGCGAGCACGACCAACGATTTCGAAATCGTGTATCAGGGATCATTAAATCAAATCACCAACCCAGCCGGTGTCATCGTGGTTCAATCAGATGTCTGGCCAACATTCGCAGGCAAGTGGGCGAAGGCATATGGCTTTGCCGACGGTCACGCTGAAGTCCACGTTGAAACGAATATCGACTTCAGCGCCTTCGAGCAACAACACTCTGCACCCCCTCCCGCCAACAGCCAATGAAAAATGGTAGCGCAGGCGTTTGGCACGGAGCGGCTGCGCTACGTGCCAATGCACATTTTATTTACATAGGAAGCGCAACGCGCAACGAAACGGAAAATTGCGGCGAAATATGCGGTTTTATTGTGATTTCTGAAGATTTTGGCGGCGGTCATGCGCAACGAGAGCGGATTTCGCGCGAAGTGGTAGCAGCGCTACCGGCGATAGCGCACGGCCACCACGCGAAGGTAGCGAAGGGGTTGAGCGGAAGGAACCGTGGGGCTGAGGGCGAACTGGTGGCTGGAGGCCAGTGGCAGCGCCACAGGCGACCGAACCGGCAAGCCGGAGGCTTGCCCTACGGCTGCGACATTTCATTTACATAGGATGTGCAACGCGCAACAAGATTTGTTTTTAGGATGAAATGTACGGATTTATTGGGGTTTTTGAGGATTTTGGCGGCGGCCACGCGCAACGAGAATGTTTGGACCCATTTTGCAGAATGGGCAGAATATTTAGCGCGTCCCTAGTACTTTTGAGATCCTTTGCAAGGTCGGTTTCCCTTCGATGTTGGCCACCAGTCCTCCGGTCAACAGAACCGCATCGACGATTAAGTGCCCCAACACCACTGACCAGATACCGTAAGGCAGGATGAAAAGCGCCACGAAGAAATAGGCGACGCCTTTGGGAATGCAAACAAGTCCCGGGAAAAACAGGTAGTGAGCGAGCCCAAACAAAAACGCCGCCACGACGGCCGAAACCGGATCAACTCCTGCATAGAGCAATGGCAAAAGAAAAAAACCATCTTCAGCCGGAATCAAAAGTAATTGCCAGGGTCTTTTTCTCAGCTCTGAAATCATTTGTTCGCCGGTAAAGTCCGCATCCGCTTCATCAAAAACTTTTATGCCAAGAATTTTTGTCACGGCGATGATTGCGAGAGAGATGACGCCAATGGCCACGAACACCCCGAGGAAAGCCGCGACAGCCCGATAATTGATTGAAATGGGATAACGGATTCCATAAAGAATCAGAAACGCCCAGCCAAGGACTGTGACTGTGATGTTGCGCCATTTTGGTATCGAATACTTTTGAAAGAAAAGATGGCGAAGATAGAATTTGGCGCCGGGGAAATCTTGTTGAGCAGCCAAACGAAGCCATTTCCGCGCTTCATCTATGTTCTTGTCGGTGCCGCACGCATTCGTATAGCAAATGCCAAGCGCGAATTCTGCTGCTGCTTCTCCTTGAGCAGCCGCTTTGCGGTACCATTGGAACCCTTCGGCTCTATTTTGCTCAATACCGTCGCCAGTGAGCAAACGACTACCATAGATCGCCTGTGCCCCCGGATATCCCGCCACTGCGGCACGACGAATCCATTGGATCGCTTCGGCTGGATTGGGTTCGAGCCGGCCTTTAGGCTCAAATTCCCAGCCCAGGAGTAATTGCGCGCGCGGAAGTCCATTCTCGGCGGCCCCGCGAAGCCAGCGAATGGACTCTTCCTGGTCTTTGGCCACACCCCTGCCGTATTTGTAGGCAACGGACAGCGTTACCTGCGCGTCGGTGTGACCCGCTTCGGCAGCCTTAAGATACCATTTGGCAGCCTCGGCGGGATCGCAAGGCACGCCGATCCCATCTTCGTAACATTGGGCGAGATGGTAAAATCCCTCGAGATGATTTTGATCTGCCGCCCGCCGAAAGAGTTTGTATGCCTGGGCCTCGTCCTTCAAGACGCCCCGGCCTATTTCGTAGCAGACCCCAAGGTCAATGAGCGCATCGCTGTGTCCCTGTTCCGCCGCCTGCCGAAACCAATGAATGGCCTGGGCCAAATCCTGTAAAACACCTCGACCATCATCATAGCAAACAGCCAGGTTCCATTGCGCCTCCGGGTCTCCTTGTTCTGCAGCAATTCGGAGTTTGTCCGGGGACTTGCTGGTGTTCTGGGTGTCCATGGCGGTGAGCATTCCTTTATCAAACTTTCGCTCGCGAAGCAACTTTGAGCCGCCCGGCAATCCGCATTTCTACGGGTTCTCCATCCTATAAAACACATTTCCCAGTCCCGGATTAATCGTAATCTGAAGCCGATTTGTTGCGGACGAACCTGGCACTGTGAACCATTCGTTGGTCATTTCGATGCCGACTAAATTGGACTGCAGCACCCAGCCCAGGTAATTGGTTGGCCAGGTCAAAATTAAACGATTTCCCGTCAGGCCAAACGTGATGTTCGTTCCTGTGATGACTGGATTCAACAGCACGGCGGACATCGGCGGAACGAGGAAGCTGACCTGGCCGTTGGTCGCGGTTGTCACGAATTGCACGCCGCCGGCCCATGAGCCGTTCGGATTGATCGGCGCGCCACCGAGCGTGATTCCGTTGGTGCTATTTAGATTTGTGCCGGTCAATTCGATGGCCTGGGCCGCCGACACATCTCCACCCAAATTGACGGAAACCTGTACGCCGTTGTTTGTGTCTTTGTTGTTCAGCAAAGCACTCATCGCGCCGTTTGGCCTGCGGATGCCATAGGCGGTAAAGTTAATATTCGATGACAGCGTAATGATAGATGGAACGACGCTGCCCTGGTCCGCGAGCGAAAACATTTTCTCGGCATAAAATTCCGCCCGCGCCTGCACTACGGACGTGCCGTTGTCGGCGATTGGCGTGTAGCCTGTTCCGTCGCCGCCGCCGTGGAAATTAATGCCCTGGCAGCCATTTTCCGCCAGGATGAACATGAAATCCAACGCCCACAAGCCGGCCCCATAGGCGTCGCTTACATTCGGCGCGCCGCCATTATAAAAAGAACCGCACTCATCCATCCGGAAACCAAGCGGCAAATTCGCCCGGGTCGCCGCAGACACGAGATTACTGACTGTGCCCGGCAGACTTGTGTCAGGCTGAAGCAAAAATGGGAGCGTGGATGACGCCGATTGTCCATTTGCCCGGTAGTAATGTTGCGTCAACAGCGAAATGATGCCTTCTTCGTTTGTGGCGAATGGGATCGTGTATCCGGTCGTGTTTCCCGCGGATGCCGGTCCCGTCAGGGTCCAGCCATTGCCGCCGTTTGTGATGGCCCAACCCGGAACGGTATTGGTAATGGCGCCGGCGAGTGCCTGCCATTGCGAAACGAATTGCGCGTAAGTGAAACTGCTCGAGCGGATGCCGTTTCCGGAATACAAATCGCACTCGTTGCCAATCTCAAATCCCAGCAGGTGCTGCCCGATTGCCTTCGCGACGTAGGCCGCCTCGGCGGCGCAGTTTGTGGGCGAATTGACAGACATATTGATGCCGTAGATCACGTGCCAATTTGTCGGCAACGAATTGACGAAACCTGCGAACGCATCCACGTCCGATGCGTTAATCGGCGTTTTATTGGAAATGCCGCCCCAGCACGTCGTGTCAACGCTGTTGCCTCCCACTCGCAACACCGCGGGCGCAATCTGGCTGAACATGCTGATCAGCGACACGTCATTGGAAGTAAAAAGATTTCCGGTCAATTCGCTCTTCTCATAACTCAAACCGCAGTACGCCGGATTTAATACGCGTCCAGTATTCGTTGGCGAAAAACTCACCGTCGCATCGACGACTGACAAAGGGCCGGCGGTCAACGAGAGAACAACCGCGTTTCCATCTTGACTGAGACTGCCCGCATAGGCCGGCGTACGTGAAGGAAAAGCACCCAAACTGAAATTGTATCCCTGAATACCGCCGGCAGATTGAATCAGCGTCACGTTCGTCGGGTAATATAAGAATCCCGGCAACACGGAGACATTGATCGTGTTCTCTGAACCGCCCAAATGCAGTCCCGATACGTTGACTGTTGTGGCGCCAACATCGATGGCCCCATTGGTCATGTTTAAAGTTGCGAGGGTCACGCCGCCGATCGGGCCGGAAACGTCCAATGTCCCATGAGTCACATTCACGTTTGCGCTGGAAATCGAGCCGTTGTTTGTCAATGCGAGCGTGCCGGCAAGTACGATGGTGTTGCCGCTGTAAGTATTACCAGCGCTTAATTGGACGACACCGGTCCCGTTCTGCGTCAACGATCCACTCCCCGAAATCGCTGTGGAGATCGGGTCCATCGTCGTTTGGTCGAATATCAGACTTCCGTTGTTCATTACGGCGCCAGACGGCAAAGTTCCTTTCGCGTCGGCACTCCCAATTTGCGCCGTCGCGCCGGCGGCGATTGTCAGTCCGCCCGAAATCGCGCCGGCCGATTCATCCAGAACGACTGTTCCTCCGTTCACTATAATCCCGCCGCTGAAATCATCGTTGCTCTCTGAAAGCGTCGCGGAGCCAGTGCCATATTTCACAAGCGGCGTAATTCCTCCCACGCTATTGCTCCCGGCGAAAATGTAATTCAATGTGTTATTGGTGATCGTCCATGCATAGGGGGTGTGTTGCGTAGCTCCGGTGAGGCTGACCGTGCCGGCGCGGCCTGCGTCGTTAAACAGGACCAGGTCACCTTCGCTGTACGCCACAGGCACACCCGCGTTGGTCCAGTTTAGACTGTTCGTGTTCCAGTTATCGTTAGCAGCGCCGCTCCACTGATCCAATTCAGGCAGCGCCGGTCCATTCGTAACCACCAGCCAGATCATGCTCGAATTATCGTTGGAAATGTATCCCTCATAACCGCCCGCCAGCGCGCCGAGGGCCAGCTTGACTCGATTGGCGCCGCCACCCGGGCACGCAATCAACGGATACTGCGATGGATAGGCCAGTACGATAGGCATGGCGCTGATGTTGACCACGCCGCTATTGTCGCTTGAGATTTGGCTCACTACGGCGTTTGTGAAATTGTTGGCCACAGCGAATT
Organism: uncultured Verrucomicrobiae bacterium; assembly: GCA_963845665.1. Lineage (GTDB taxonomy): Bacteria > Verrucomicrobiota > Verrucomicrobiia > Limisphaerales > UBA11358 > UBA11358. The sequence goes on along the minus strand of CAWJTA010000002.1, from coordinate 1,187,265 downwards.
GCAAAGCCGCTCCGTCGATGAGCGATAATGAACTTAACGGCGCAGGCGTCGAACCCATCGTATTGCTCACCACCAGCAAACCCCCATTCATACTCACGTCACTCGTCCCGCCGCCGGCGATGATGCTGTTGGCCAGGACAGTTCCGTTGCTGATGGCCAGAGTCCCGGATGCCGTCGTCGGCGCGCCGGGATTATAGCCGAGCAACAAATTGTTATTTATCACGAGCGTGCCATTCGTGACGGACACCGTGCCGATCACGCTGCCGGCCGCGCTGGCGGAGTTGACGTATCCCACGTTTAACGTGTTCACGTTGAACAACCCTGGCCCAAGCTCCAGGACGCCGGTGGTCGGGCCGGTGCCGTTTCCCGTTTGTCCTTCGGCCACATAACAAACATTCACCTGCGCGTTGACTGTGCCTCCCGTCAAATTCATCGTACCGGAAACTACGGATGCGCTCGTGGATTGCGCGGAAAAATCGCCAACCGCCAGCGCGCTCACACGCGAATTTGTATATCCGTTTAGAAGCAGGACGGGATCGCCCGATAATGATGGATCAAACATCAGCGTCGCGGTGCATTTTTGGCGCGCTATGGTCATCGAATCGGCGAAGATCGAATTGGTCGCGCCCAGATAAATCGCCTCGGTGCCGCTGTTGCTCGGCGCGTCCCCCACGTCAATCGCCGGCGCCGCGCCGTTCACTCGAATTGTATTGGTGACGGCCAAATAAATCGTTCCTGACGGACGGTTCACATCGCCGGACGAGCCGCCGTCACCGCCAATTAACAAGCGCCCAATGACTGCGTTAAAATTGGCAAGCCCGGACATGTCCACTGTCGCCATATGATTGCCGCCGGAATTGGAACATTGTTGAATAACAAAACTTGAGCCGCTATTGGTGCCAATGACGCTGAAAGCGCCCGGGCCGGTTATCGTTGAATAAACCGCTTCTGTTCCGCCGTCGTCAGTGCCCGTGCCGTCGAAAAACAAAACGGCCGCCGTGCTATTGGAAATCGTTAACGCGACTCCCGAATTAATCTGGGTTGTGTGAAATCCATTTGTGTTTCCGTATTCCAGGGAGAGAATCGTTGTGTTACTGGCCACCACGTTGTTCACTACGCCCTGGCCGCTGTTTGCACCCGCGTCGAAGAATTCAACATTTGTCCCGCGTCCCGGCGTACCGCCCGTCCAATTCGTCGCGTCCGACCAATTTAAACTAACGCCGTTGGTCGCGTCATGGCCGTTCCAGATATTCGTTTGAGCGGTGGCGGAGGCGTTTGCGAGCAGGACCGCAAGGCCGATAGCAAGAGGGAGCCCATTACGAACGCATTGGCAACCATGATCCCGAAGAAGTTTCGGCTTGTGCGCTTGCGTCCTGGACTGCGGTGGCAAGCGAAGCGCGACACCTCTTTCGCACAATTTTCGACGTAGTGAACGGATTCCCGCGATCAACCGACAACAGCGCTCCAAAGCGGTGTCACCACCACCGCACTCCAGGACCATTCGGAAATAGGGTCGGTTCATGGAAATTCATCATTTCATCATTTCATCCAGAGTGGGGTCCATCGCGGCGGCCCAGATCTTATAACCCTTCTCGGTTGGATGCAGGTAATCTGCCATGATGTCCGCGGGTACCTTGCCATCCGGATCCAGGAATTTTGAGCCGATGTCAAGGAACCGTACACTGCCGCCGTTATCGTATCCCGCAATCTTCTGATTGACCTCGCGGATGGTCTCCAACATTTCCGGTGTGTCAGTGGGTCTATTGCGCGGAAAAACCGCCAGCAACAGGATTTTGGTGTCTGGAATCTTTGAATGGATCACGTCAAGGATCATTCCGATGGCACGCGCGATATCGTCGGCCGAATCCGATTTGCTGTTATTGGTGCCGATCATGAGCACAGTGACCCTGGGATGAATGCCGTCCAATTCGCCGTTTTCGATTCGCCAAAGCACGTGCTGTGTGCGGTCGCCGCCGATGCCGAAATTCGCGGCATGCCGCGGCGCGTAATCCTGGCTCCATACATTCGAGCCTTTGCTCCGCCAATTATCGGTTATGGAATCCCCCATGAAGAGGATGTCGATGTCGCCGCGTTTGGCCTGGGCCACAAATTTCTCGTGGCGCGACATCCAATTTGCGGGATTGCTCCGCGTTGCGGGGATACAAGCGGCACCGAGAGCGGAACCGCCTGGTGAGGGCGATGAATTTGTCTGCGCCGGAAGCCGAAACGCACAAACCATCGCAGTAAGTATGAGCAAGAGGTGGAATTTGATTTTCATGAATTTCTACGTGTTGCGTGTTGAGTGATGCGTCAAGTATGACACGGCGATTTTAATCATTCTTGATGAAACACGTCAGGCGGGAAATGCATTAGCTTAATCTTCGCATTCAGTCTCGCTGTGCGCAATAGAACAAATGTTCAGGCAATGGAGTCATCAAAGTTCGCAGTACGGGTTCGAGGGCGAGCGCGAGGATGAGAAGGAGGATGAAGGCGAGGACGACAAATGACTTCTATTTCGCTGGCAGAGAAATGACCATTGCCGTGCCGCGTCCTGAGCTGGACTTTATCTGAATAGTGCCGTGATGCGTCTCGACAATGCGTCCGGTGATGGCCAATCCCAGGCCCGTTCCTTTGGCCTTGGTTGTGCTCAAGACAGCCGTAAAAGCCTGTTTCTGCTGCTCTTCACTCATCCCGGCGCCGGTGTCTTTAAATTCAATCAGTACACGGGATTTTGCGGCCCGTGTCTTGACGGTAAGCGTGCCGCCATCGGGCATGGCCTCGGTGGCATTCAAAATCAGATTTAAAAACGCCTGCTCCAGTTGCGGGGCGTCGCCCATGACCGGGGGCAGGTCCGGCTTGCAAACGCCGGATCATTTGAATGTTTTGGTTGGCCAGCTTGTGGCGCACCAACAGCCCCAGTTCATCCACGAGCTCATTTAAATTGACCGGCTCGAATTTCGGTTCGGTCGTTCGCGCAAAATCCAGGATTTGTTCCACGATTTTATTCAAATGCTCAATTTTCGATTCAATGATTTTGTTGTCCTTCGCGCGCGGATCATTCTCGGGAAATTTTAAGTTCAACGAATGATACAACAGCTTCATTACCGTGAGCGGATTGCGGATTTCATGCGCCACTTCGGCGGCCAGCAAACCCAGCGCCGATAACTTTTCGTTTTGCCGCAATTGTTCCTCCACATCCACAATCCGCTCGTATAGGCGCGCCTTTTCGATCGCGATGGCGGACAATTCCGCCAGCGCGCTCAGGATGCGGATTTCTTCGTTGGAAAAATTGTAAGGCCGCCCCGTATAGACATTCAGCGTGCCAATGGCCTGGCCCGCAAACAGCAGCGGCACACTCAGCAGCGCAACCAGCCCCTCGCGGCGCGCGACGTCAACGTTCTGGTAACGTGTGGACGCCTGGACATTGGCCAATTGCAACGGCTTTTTGCGGCGCAGGACGACACCGAGCAGGCTTTCTTCCACGCTTAATCTTGGCTTTTTTACGTAAGCGCGACCGGCGCCGTGGCTCGCCCGCAAGTCCAACCACTCGCGGCTGTCATCGAGCATCATCAGGGAGCACATGCGCGCCCGCATGAGATCGCACGCCTCGCGCGTAATTGCCCGTAGGGCTTCATCCAGGTTCAGGGTCGAATTAATTGTCCGGCTTACGCTGGCCAGCGACTCAAACAAATGCACTTTCAACCGCAGCTGCTCGTACAGCCAGGTGTTTTGGATCACTTTGGCCGCCTGCACGGCCAGTTCCTGCAGCAATTCCTGGTCGTCCGCGCTAAAGGCGTCCAGGCGGTCCGAATCCATGTTCAGCACGCCGCGTGTTTCTCCATTTACCTCCAGAGGGCACGGCCAATTCCGATTTAACCCCGCGCCGCGCCGCGACATATCGCGTGTCCTGGGTCACATCATTGACCAAAGCCGGTTTGCCATGGCGCGCCACCCATCCGGTGATGCCTTCGCCCAATCGCAACTGCATCCGCCGCGCCGGCGCGGGAAGATTTTGTGACGCGTGAATTTCCAGAAACCCTGAGGTCGGATTAATCAATACCACGGAACCCGAAGACGCCCGCACCAGGCGCACTCCTTCACTGACGATCAATTGAAGCGCTTCCTGGGCTTCCAGCGTCGAGTGAATGACGTTGCTGACCTGATACAAAAGTTCCAGCCGCTCAAGGCGCGACCTCAATTTTGGAAGCTCGTCATTCACTTTAAGGTTCACCGGATCCGAGTCATCAGGAACAGGCCGGACAGGCCGAAAAACAGATTCGGCAGCCACGCCGCCAGCCACGGCGGCCATGTACCGCTCGAACCAAAGGCAATACTCACTTTCTGCAAAACAAAATAGATAAGACAAATGAAAATACTACCCGCCACGCCGAAGAAAATATTGCGCCGTCCGGGAGTCGCCCCGAAGGGTATCGCAATCAGTACGACCACAATACACGTCACCGGTATAGCAATGCGCTCCTGCAATTCCGTCAGCAACTTGCCCCGGTCCGCCGCCGCCACATTCGGGTGCCATTGCAAATAGCCGACGATGTCCTTGAGCGGAATATTCGGGTCTTGCGCTTTAATATCAAAATAGCGGGAGATTTTGATTTCCCGCGCTATTTCCTCTGGCGTTTCGTCAAACTCCGGCATGGCCAGCACATTTGTTTCCAACATGGGGACCGACAATGACACCGCGTCCGCCCGCGAAAACTCCTGCACGTTGTAAAACACCCAAACGCCGTTGGTTCGCACGGCCTCGGCCGCCGATAAAATTTGCGCCGAGCCATTCGGCAAAGCCCACTGCACCAACGGCCTCGGCAATTCAGATGAGCCCACGCGATAATTCCCGCGCAACACCCATTTACGGTGCGCCCGCCCGTTTGTGAACGGGAAATTAAAAACCATTTCCTTTGACGGATCCGCCGAATGCCGGTTTATGGTCCGCTCCGCCCAATTCATGCACCGCGGCACCACCGATTCATTCAACACGAACACAACGCCAGTCGCAATCAGGCCGATAACGAAATAGGGAACACAGATGCGCCATAAGCTAACGCCTGCCGCGCGCATCGCCGTCAATTCATTGGCGCGGGAATGTTGTGTCAGCGCCATCAAGAGGGCCAGAAGGAGGGCCAATGGGATTACGACCGTGAAATATTGCAATGAAGCAGCGGCTGCGTAACCGATAGTTTGCCCAAAGCCCAGTTTCGCGTCCTGTATTTTGCCGACGTCCCCAATGGCCGTGACAAAAATAATGAACGACTGAATGCCAACCAGGCAGAACCCCAGCGGCATAAGCATTTCACGAAACAAATAGCGGTCCAGCAGACGCACCGTCCTTAATTATCAAATTCGAACCACAAGGCCAACGTTGAAGCGTTGAAATGTTGAAGCGTTGAAGCGGAATGCCGAACGCACGGCAGAAAACCTTATACTGTTGTCATTGATACCTGGCTTTTATCCGATGTGCGATCGCACATCGAAAATGCATCAAAGACTAACGTCCTCTCCCGCCGGCAATCGGCCCCGGATTTGTCGCCACTCTTTTTCCTGCACCTGTTCCAATCGTTCCCCGGATGTTTCGATGCCGTTTAACCACAATGTCCCCGCTGCCAGCAACAGTGGCACAGCCACCGTGAGCGCCGGAATCGCCAGTCCCGGAAAAGCCGTCATCACCAGCGCAATCGCAGACGGTCCGATAATTCCGCCCGCCTTGCTGCTGCTGGCCGATACACCGCCCCCACTGGCCCGCAGCTTCGTCGGATACAACTCAACGCTGTAAGGCGAAAGCATGGAGATCATTCCGCTCAAGCCAATCAACAAAAGGACCGTCAATACGCTGAACAGCGACTGGCTCTCTCCTGGTTTGAAAGTCGAAAATCCAACCAACACCACCGCCGTGCCGACGGCAAACAGCACCATCGTTTTTTTACTGCTCCAGAAGCCGTAAAGCCAGGCAACCAGGACGCAGCCCGGCAAAGCAAACAAGGCGGACCGGGCCAAAAGATGGTTCGCGATACCGGCATCCAGGTGCAAATAATCCCTTAGAATAAATGGAATCCATGTCAAAAAGCCCCAGTTGACCAGCCCCCACGCGAGGCCGTAAAGGCATACCGCCAGAGTAAGCGGCAGGTAAGGTTTGCGGAATAATTGTTTAAATTCGGTGGCGTGATTGGCGACCTCGGGCTGGCTGCCCTCCGGGACCTGGACCAGTTCGATACCAAATTGCAAAAGTTGGTCTTTTGCCTCTTCGACTCGTCCCTCGTGCAAAAGAAAACGGGGAGATTCAGGAATAAAACGACTCAACAAAATTACCAGCAGGCCCGTCGGTACATTGAGCAACCAGAGAATGCGCCAACTAAAGATGGGCTCGAGCCACGCAGCGGCGCCGCTGGCTGCCAGATATCCGCCCGCGCTGCCCACGCCACCCATCAGAACCAGAAGCCAGCCCCGATGCCGCGCCGGCGACATCTCGGCCAGCAATGCGAAAACGATGGGCAAGAGACCGCCTGCGGAGATTCCCATAAAAAAACACATGAACAGGTTCCATTTGAACGCCGGCATCGTGCCGCAAATCCCCGTGCTGATGAACATCAGCGACGCCAGCAAAATGGCCCCGCGGCGGCCGAGTTTGTCCCCCATTATTCCCCATAGTACCGAGCCGGCCGTCGTGCCGATCATCGCAAACAACGCCAAAAGTGATGCCGTCGACGCGCTAATGCCGTATTCTTTGGCCATGCCCGGCATGACAAATCCGAGCGTCGCCGGTTTCATTACATCCACCACCAGTGCAATGGCCAGGACTATGACCAAACGCAAATGCCGCCAACTAAGCTGCGCATTGTCCAGAGTATGAAGCTGATAGGTGGAATTAAGGTTCTTTTCCGCGCCGCTCCTGACTGGAAACAAACCGTAGGCCGCCATGGGAATGCCCGTCAGGATAAGGCCCATTCCGCATAACATCAGTTTCGACATGGGCATGCATTGCATGCAGTAATGCATTTTTCGGGCGGCGATAAAGTCAGGAAGATGAAAGCCAACCCCCATTACGATAAATTCCGTCCCGAGCCAAAATGCGATCAAATGATAGATCGTGGCCCGGCCTTTTAACGTCATGAGCACGCGTGACATTTGGAGTCAGCCTGAAATCCGGTGTGGAACCGGCTGCAACTCTCACCCCGGGGGGTCCACCTCCACTATTTCAAGCGGCCCCAAAATACTCGCGAACTCAAACAAATGAAAGGTTATTATGCCCTTTGACCGCGTCTGAGACCGCCCTTTTCACCCTATTTCGCGCAATTTGCATTACTGTAGCCGTGGAAACTTGCATTTTTCAACTTTGTTCGCCTTAGTTTGTCTTGCCCTTATTGGATGGCTTTTGTGCCGGGTCTTTGTCTTCCCGGGATTGGCGAGTGGTTTCGATTAAAGTATTCAATTCTTCGGCCTTTAACTCGGTCTGTTTGAGGTGTTTTTTGCTCGCTTGAAGTCGTTTTTTCAGGATTTCCAGCTCTTTGCTCAGTTTTGACGTATGTTTCGCCACGCTATTGAATTAGCTCGTCAAATGCCATTCTTATTGTTACGTTCAAGGCCATGGACACGGCAGGGCACGGCAATTGCTAAAGTGATGCCGTGACACAAGGAAGGTCAAAGAATGGAGCCGAGCTGAAGAACCTGGTAAAGCAGGTCCGGAAGGCAAGGCATCTCGTCCAACAATCCGAGCTCAAGGTGGCAGCGATAGTGGCTACCATCTATGAAATGGAAAAATTCTATCCAAAAATTAAAATCATCCGCCGCCCCGATAAGGCCGGCAAAAATGGTTTCAATTTATTTGCCGAAAATGTGCTCGCAAGAGCCGCCTGACTTTACACTTTAGGTTTTAGATTCGCGATTTGCGATTTCTACCGTTGCGCCTCTCAAATCGCGAGGCAGGTGCGAAATACCTCCTCCAACCTCTCCCCGCCCCGGCGGGTCCACGTTCCAAGTTTGCAACTTTTAATTTTGCGCCACCCTCGACGGTGTTTTAAATTTGAGACACATGAACGAATGGAACATCCAATCTCGCGCGACCGCCTGCGAATCCTGCAACCAGCCATTTGCTGACAAACAACCGCTGCACACGTTGCTTTCTGACGAACGGGCCGAATTGCGCCGCATGGACGTTTGCCAAAGTTGCTGGCAAAACCAGTTCAGCGAAGGCGCCCGTGAACGCAAAGGCTTTATTTCGCATTGGCAAACCGTCTTTGCCGCGCCCGCTCCCGTTGTCGAGGCTATCCAGAAAGACACCGCCGAAACGCTCCTGCGCAAACTCATTGAGCAAAACGACCCGCAACACGCGCCCGCAGGCTTCATCCTGGCGGTTATGCTGGAACGCAAGCGCATTCTCAAAGTGAAAGAACAAATTGTCCGCGACGGACAACGTGTCTTCATTTATGAGCATCCCAAAACCGGCGATATCTTTACGATCGCCGATCCGGACCTGCACCTGGACCAACTCGAACAGGTCCAGCGCGACGTGGCCCAGTTGCTCGAGCACGGATTAAATCCACCGCCGGTTCAACAGGCCGAATCTGTCACCGGCGAAAATTCGGTTCAACCTTTGGATCCGGCATTGGCCGCCGAAGCGAATCTTGCGTCGAAGTAATCCGCGGCATGCCTGCAATTCCGATACTTCCTGATTTCTCCGGCTACCATTTCCGCGACGAACAATTGCTGCGCGTGGCCCTCACGCACCCGTCAGTGGTTCACGAAAGCGGCGCGGCCATGGCGCATAATCAGCGATTGGAATTTCTCGGCGACGCCGTCCTGGGCCTCGTCCTGACGCAAATACTTTACGAAAAATATCCGACATTCGACGAAGGTCCTTTGACCAAGACGCGGGCAAAACTGGTAAATCGTAATAGCCTCGCCGGGCGCGCCCGCTCTCTCGGACTGGGCAACCACCTGATTCTAAGCCGGGGTGAAGAAACCAGCGGTGGTCGCGAGCGCCTTTCCGCTTTGGCCGATGCTTACGAAGCCCTGCTGGGCGCGATTTTTCTGGATGGCGGCTTTGAAGCCGCGCGGGAATTCATCTTACGGGAATTTGCCGGCGCGTTTGATGAACTGGCCGCCCAGCCTCTCATCGACAATCCCAAGGGCGAGCTGCAGGAACTGTTGCAGTCGCGCTCAGTCAAAGCGCCGGAATATCGAACGATTCAAATCTCCGGTTCAGACCACGACCCGCTGTTTGAATGCGCCGTTTTTCATGACAGCGCAGAACTTGCGAGAGGACAGGGAAAAAGCAAAAAAACCGCCGAAAGCGCCGCCGCGCTCGTTGCTTTGGAAACGTTAAAACGTTGAAACGAATTCACTTGTTCAAAAAATTGGTCAACGCATTTCCAAACTGATGGACGGCATGTTGCCGCACCTGTTTCAGCGTCGCTGCATTTTTGTCAAAATCAGCCGCCGTTTGCACGACTGTTGCAATCGTGGCGCTTGAAATCGCGCTCAAAACCTGGCTGGTCAAATCCGCGGCGGTGATGCCTTCGTCGTCCGTTCCCAGGTCGGTCAGGTGAATGGGCGGCAGCGGGATCACTTCCGGTGTGGTCATGCCGATCCCGTTGATGAATACCTGCACCTTCGCGTTCGTTACTATCAGGTCGTCCACCTCATATTTCTTTTCTGATTTGGGAGCTGTCGCCGCATTTGTCGACAGTGTTCCACTGCTTTGGCCACTCGAACTGACGTTATCCAGAATTTGGCCCAAATTATTTCCCCCCAGCCCGCCTTCAAAAGTGATTTGAGGTGACTCCAACCGAATCGAGCGGATGACAACCTTTTTGGAAAAGACGGACAACGGATTCAATCCCACGGCGATGATGCCCGCCGAAATGGCTTGTGGGCTTTTGAATCCTTCGGGATTTCCGACGGCCAGGCCCTTGACTCTCGCCGAACCGGTGAGCAAAGACAAATTTACCGAGTCCAGGCTCACCGTTGTCCCGGTCAGTTTCGGGCCGTAAGTCTGGACAGCCGTCTTGACAATATGATTGAGGCAGACGCCCAGGACGATCAGCGTGATGATCACCAGGGCCAACACCACCAATGAAACCGTTGAAACGATCTTTTTCACAATGAAGATAGCCGCCTTGTCTCAGTCGACTGCCAATGCGCGCACGGCCGCCACAAACTCGTCCGTCTTATAAGGCTTCGCCATAAAACAATCCGGCTTGACCACCGAATTGGCGTAAACGCTCTCGTCCACTGTGCCGCTGACGAGGATGATCTTCTGCTCGGGACGGATTTTCCGACATTCCTGAATCAACTCCAATCCATTCATGCCTTCCATGGCATAATCCGTCACGACAAGGTCCGGCCGCCGCCCGGCCGCTTTGTACTCGGCCAATGCGCGGCACGGGTCCGCAAACGTCCGCACCATAAATCCCTCCGGGTCCAATACCATCTCCGCCAAATCCAGCAACATCACCTCGTCGTCCACCACATAGACCACCGGCATCTTCGCCTGTTTAGAACGGTCATTATCCGTCATCTGAATAGAAAACACCGCCGCCCGGCCAGAATCAAGCGATTTTAAACTGGTACTTGGGGAAGTTTTACCTTAAGCTACTGGTTACTCCGCCGCACATTTTGTTCCGGTTTGAAAAACACGGTTAACAAAGAGAAATTTCATTCATGTTCAAACTCTCATTCACTGCGGTGCGGCAACTGCCTTTGACGGAACGAAAATTGATACGGAAAAAAATTTGCTTTGCGCGGATTAAAAATTAAAATCCGCGGCCCGTGTTGAATTTAAGTGTATTGAATCCGCAGCAGCGTGAGGCCGTCGAGACGTTGCGCGGCCCGGTCCTGATTCTTGCCGGCGCGGGAACCGGCAAGACCCGCGTCATTACCTATCGCATCGCCCATCTCATCGCCAAAGGCGTGGCTCCCGCAAATATTCTCGCGGTGACCTTCACCAATAAAGCAGCCCGCGAAATGCAGGAACGAATCCGCAAATTAATTCCCGCGCCCCGCAAACAGGCCAGTGATGGCCGGACCGCTTCCGAATATCGCCCCACGATTTGCACTTTCCATTCGCTATGCGTCCGCATCCTCCGCCGCCATATCGAAAAACTCGGCTACAAAAGCAATTTTGTGATTTATGACGAATCCGAACAGTTGAGCGTCATAAAAAAGATCCTTTCGCAAATCTCCGCCAAAGGAGAGAAGGCCGATCCCGCGCAGGTCCTGAGCATGCTGAGCCGTTTCAAAAACGGCGGCGAACGGGCCGCCATCTTTGCCGATGAGAGCGTCCGCGCCCTCGCCCAACATATCCGCGCCCGTTATGAGACCGCCCTTCACGCCTGCAATGCCGTTGACTTCGACGACTTGATTTTGCTCACGCTTCGGCTCTTTTCCGAGCATCCGGATGCGTTGGAAAGCTGTCGCGCCCAATATCGCTACGTCATGGCCGACGAATATCAGGACACCAACGCCGCGCAATTCCAGCTTGTTCACGCTCTGGCGGAAAAACACCGGAATTTCTGCGTCGTCGGCGACGACGACCAGAGCATTTACGGCTGGCGGGGAGCGGAAATCGGCAACTTGCTTGACCTCGAAAAACATTTTCCCGAAGTCAAAGTCGTCAAGCTGGAACAAAACTATCGTTCCACCAACACGATTCTCAACGCCGCCAACGCCATAATCAAAAACAACCCGCGCCGGCGGCCCAAACAGTTATGGTCCGGCAAGGGCCAGGGGAACAAAATTACTTTACGTTCCTTCACCAATGACGAAGACGAGGCGCGCAGTGTTGTCGAACAAATCGAATTTGCCCGAATGGCGTATCGCGTCCCCTGGGCCGATAACGCGATTTTGTTTCGCACCAACCTCCAATCGCGTCCGATCGAAACGGCCCTGCGCAAGGCCGGCGTGCGTTATCACCTGATTGGCGGACAGAGTTTCTTTGACCGCCGCGAGGTCAAGGATTTCATCGCCTACGTCAAAATGTTTCTTCATCCGCACGATGACATCAGCCTGTTGCGCATCGCAAACGTTCCCGCGCGCGGGTTGAGCGATGTGACCATGGAACGCCTTCTGGCCGCCAGCCACGAACGCAAAAGTTCGGTGTTCGCCGCGATGAAAAGCCCGGTCGTTCAGACCACATTTCAAAATAAGACGCGCGAAAGCATCGAAAGATTTGTGGAATTTATCGAGCGCACCGCCGCGGAACTCCAACACGCCGCCACCTCGCCCAAACCGCTGCAGGCATGGAGCGAAAAATTCTTGGATGAAACCGGTTATTTCGGCGAATTGCGCCGGGGCGAGAAAGACGCCGAAGCCGCCGAAAACCGCATTCGAAATTTGCGCGAGATGATAGCGACGCTCGATGATTTCGGCCACGCCGGCGAGCCGCCCGCTGAGCGGCTCCAAACATTTCTCGAAGACGTCACTCTCGACGCCGAACGTTTGGAGGAGAAAGAAGAAGCCGGAGACGCTGTGACGCTCATCACCATGCACAGCTGTAAGGGCCTTGAATTCCCGCGCGTCTATATTGTGGGACTGGAAGAAGGACTCCTGCCGCATTCGCGCTCAACGGTGGAAGGCACACTGGATGAGGAACGCCGCCTGTTTTATGTGGGCGTGACTCGCGCGATGCAAAGCCTGGCCATCAGCCATTGCGCCGGCCGCAAGAAATACGGCCAGCTCATGCCCTGTCATCCCTCGCGCTTTCTCAAAGAGTTGCCGCCCGAACTCGTTGAAGATCCCGAGGCGAACAAAATGCCCGTCACGGGCGACACAGCAAAAAAGATGTTTGATCTCATGCGCAACCTGGCGGGTGGCGCGGACGTTGAAACGTTAAAAAGTTGAAACGTCGAAACGGGGCCTTGCTTGCTTTGCCTTGCGCGGCAGATTATGTTCAGCCGATTGTTGATTGGAATCAATGGAAATATATGACCGATCCGCGCTATACAAAACTCGCCGACCTTCTCGTCAATTACTCCACCAAAATCAAAAAAGGCGAGCGTGCCCTGCTCGACATGATTGACGTGCCGGACGAATTCTCCGTCGAACTCATCCGCGCCGTGCGCGAGGCCGGCGGCACGCCCTTTGTCGAAGTGCGCCATACGCGCGTTTCCCGCGAACTCCTGCTGAACATGACAGAAGAGCAGGCCGCGCAAATCCGCGACATCGAAATGTTTCGCATGAAGAAAATGCAGGCCTACATCGCCATTCGCGGCAGCGCCAATGCCAGCGAAAATTCCGACGTGCCGGCCGAGCCGCATGCAGTTGTATTCCAAAATCATCCGACCCGTTCAGGACTATCGCGTCAACAAAACCCGCTGGTGCGTCCTGCGCTGGCCCACGCCCAGCATGGCCCAGGCCGCAGGCATGAGCACCGAGGCCTTTGAAAATTTGTATTTCGACGTCTGCACCATGGACTACGCCAAAATGGCCCGCGCCATGGTCCCGCTCGAAAAACGCATGAAACAGCGCCGACAAAGTCCACCTCAAAGCACCCGGCACCGACCTGACCTTCAGCATCAAAGGCATCGGCGCCAAAATGTGCAAGGGCGACCGCAACATTCCCGACGGCGAGGTTTTTTCCTGTCCCGTAAAAGACTCCGTGAACGGCGTCATTCAATTCAACACGCCCACCATTTATTCCGGCACCAAATTCGAAAACGTCCGGCTCGAGTTCAAAGACGGCAAAATCGTCAACGCCACCGCCAACAATACCAAACGGCTCAACGAAATTCTCGATACCGACGCCGGGGCGCGCTACGTGGGCGAATTTTCACTCGGCTTCAATCCGTACATCCTCACGCCCATGTGCGACATATTGTTCGACGAAAAAATCGCCGGCTCGCTGCACTTCACTCCTGGCCAGGCCTATGAAGACGTGCGACAACGGCAACCGCAGCGCCGTCCATTGGGACATGGTCCTCATCCAGCGGCCAGAATGGGGCGGAGGAGAAGTGTGGTTCGACGGCGAACTCATCCGCAAGGACGGCATCTTCCTGCCCAAAGATTTGAAGGGTCTTAACCCTGCGAATTTGAAATAGGACGTTCCGTGCTCGTTATTTACAATTTACAAGTGGCAGCGTCTCCTGCCGTTACAATTTACGCGAACGAAGGCAAAGGCGCGGTTATTGTAAAAGTCCGTCCTCAAAGCGCGAAGCCATTTTAGCCGTGGCAGCGTCCGGTGCGGCACGCTCAAAATCCATTTCGCCCTGTAAGGGCACACCAAATCAGCTACACTCGAGCAAGGTAATGAGCATACAAGAAAAGAAATTTGAGCAGTTGAAGAATTACTTCGGGGCTTATACTTGCAACTTTTGCATCGTTTATCAGGCCGACGAAGTTGGAGTCGTTAAGCATGGAAAGAAACGTGAACCCATCGTTGAGTTGAAATGGTGCGGCGTTTTTTCCATGGAAGAACAGACATCGGAGGAAAATGACGAACTGGGAGCGAAATACCACGAAGCCGCTTTCCATTGCTACGAGCATAATCGAAATCTCGTTCTCAATGAAAATTTGCCCGGCGCGAACTCCCAAACCCAACAATGGCATGGCCTCAGTATTCGCATCGGCTCCAAAAATCCGACTCCGCCGAATTCTTTAGGGCAACGCTGGTGGCATCTGATCGTCGGCTCCGGAGCCACTCGTAAAGCGGGTTATGTCATCGTTGCCAGACTCGCTGCAAAAGACAAGAAAGAGTTGCAGGATCACATCGCCAAAATTCAGAGAATTATGGGAGGTGCGGCGTCCGAATCGGAGGAATAAGGAAAACGGGCCAGAGATGACTATTGATATATTTTTGCGAGCAGGGGGTATTGCTGACAGATGGGCATGTGAAAAATCTGCGTTTCATCTGTGTTGATCTATGGCCAAATAAATTGGCTGGTTCACGTTTTCTGATGAACAAGCGCCCGCGTAAATCGTAAATCGTAAATCTGAATGAAGGGTCAAACGTTCTAGTTGAACTCGCCTCGATTCTATGGCCATATGGAGCGCGATAATGGAGATGGCCAAAACCCTATGACTGGACATTCACATACTTCTAACGATTTGGAACCAAATATCCAGGCGTGGGGCAAAAAAATCTTCTCTTTGATCGAATCGGCCGAGCCGCCGTCGTTTTTCACAAAAAAGGGTCTCACCGGGTCGCTAATGGACTGGGCAATGCGGGACGAACACTTCAAAACGCAATTGTTCCGTTTCGTGGACGTGCTGCCGACGCTGACGTCCTCCGGTGAAGTCTCCCGTCATCTCAAGGAATATCTCGATAGTGAGCGCCTGTCTCCCGCGGTCCGCGCCGGCCTCAAGGCTGCATCGGTTGCGCCGTGGCTGATGGCCCCGGCGGTTAAGGCGCAGGTCACGACGATGGCGCGGCAATTTATGTTGGGCGATGACGCGCAAGAGATCGTAGCCGCGCTGTGCAGCCTCCACGACCGGCAAATCGCCTTTACCGTGGATTTGCTCGGCGAAGCGGTTTTGAGCGAGGCGGAGGCCGACAAATATGCCGGACGATATTTGGACATGCTGGCGCTGCTCGCCGGAGTCATGCCCGCATGGCCCGGCGCGTGCAAGAGCAACATCCGTCCCGAGGGACCAGTGCCGGCGCTAAACGTATCCGTCAAAATCTCCGCGCTCTATTCCCAAATCCATCCCGCGGACCCGGAAACGGCCATTGAACTCATTTCTTCGCGGCTCCGCCCGGTCCTGCGCAAGGCAAAGAAGACCGGCGCGCTCGTGAATTTCGACATGGAAAGTTATGCGCTAAAGAATCTCACGCTCCGCCTATTCGAGACCATTTTCAGTGAGCCTGAGTTTGACGAGGAACCCGCGCGCGGATTGGCGATACAGGCGTATTTAAAGGACTCGGAAGCGGACCTGGCCCACATTATCAACTGGGCCCGATCACGGGGGCGGCGCGTGGCGGTGCGATTGGTCAAAGGCGCCTATTGGGATTACGAAACCGTTGCAGCCCGGCAACGCGGCTGGCCATCGCCCGTGTATCCTGTCAAAGCGGAAACCGACGCCAATTTCGAACGACTCTCGGCCATGTTGCTCGAAACATGACGATGCCGTGGACGCGGCGTTTGCCACACACAATGTCCGGAGCATCGCGCACGCGCTGGCCCGGGCCGAGGAGCGCGGAATGGATTTCAGGCGCTTTGAATTTCAAATGCTCTACGGGATGGCCGAACCGGTGAAGGCGGCGCTGCTGCAGTTGAATTGCCGGGTCCGCGAATATTGTCCCGTGGGCGAATTGCTCCCGGGGATGGCCTATCTTGTCCGCCGCCTTTTGGAAAATACTTCAAATGAAGGCTTCCTCGCCAGCCGCTATGCCCGTGGAATCAGCCGGGACGAGTTGCTGAAAAAACCATCCGAACCGGGTGGGCCCGGCCTCCCGGTCGGCGATAAACCTGGCAGGGCGGACCTCCCGGTTCGCCAGGACGCGCGGCTCGCGTTTCAAAACGAACCGCCAACCGATTTCACGATTGATTCCGAACGGCAAAAAATGCGGCACGCTATTGCGGAAGCACGGAAACAATTGGGCCGACGCTATCCACTCATCATCAATAACAAATCCGTTTCAACCAATGATTGGCTGCCGTCATTGAATCCGGCAAACAAAAAGGAAATTGTCGGCTATGCGGCGCAAGCAACTGTTGCCGAAGCGGACGCGGCGCTGGCATCGGCGCGCGCAGCCTGGCCCAAATGGGCCCGGACGCCGGCCGCTGAACGGGCCGGCCTTCTGGAAAAGACTGCTTCGCTCATGCGTGCGGACAAGGCTGCGCTTTGCGCCGTCGAAATCCTGGAAGCGGGCAAAAGTTGGACCGAAGCCGACGCCGATGTCGCCGAGGCGATCGATTTTTGCAATTTTTACGCGGTGCAGATGCGGAAATTAGGAACGCCTTTGCTTACGCAACGTGTCGCCGGTGAAACCAACTTCCAGGAATGGCGGCCGCGCGGCGTGGGCGTCATTATCGCGCCGTGGAATTTTCCTTTGGCAATTTTGACCGGCATGACCGCGGCGGCGCTGGTCGCAGGCAATGCGGTGATCATCAAACCTTCCGACCAGACGCCCGTCATCGCCGCCCATCTGATGACGCTGCTGCTGAAAGCCGGTTTTCCGCCCGGAGTCGCAAACCTGTTGACCGGGCCCGGCGGCTCGGTGGGCGCGCACCTGGTGGAACATCCGCACGTAGATTTGATTGCGTTCACGGGTTCGAAAGAAGTCGGACTCAAAATCTGGGAATCGGCCGGACGGACGCGCCCGGGCCAGATGAACTTGAAAAAGGTCATCTGCGAGATGGGCGGAAAAAATTGCGTGATTGTGGATAGCGACGCGGACATGGATGAGGCCGTGTCCGGATGCCTGGCTTCGGCGTTTGGGTATCAGGGGCAAAAGTGCAGCGCGCTGTCGCGGCTCATCGTGTTGGAAGAGAATTACGAACCGTTTCTGCAACGTTTCATCGCCGCGGCAACTTCGATGCGCGCCGGGCCGGCACACGAACCGGGAAATGCCATCGGACCTGTCATCAGCCGCGACGCCCAACAACGAATTCTGAAGATGATCGAAGACGGAAAGAAAGAAGCAACACTGGCCTGGCAGGGACAAGTCCCGGACGAGCCAAACGCGTGCTATGTGCCACCAACCATTTTCACGGGTGTTCAGGCAGACAGCCGGCTTTTTCGCGAGGAAATTTTTGGGCCGGTCTTGGCCGTGAGCAAAGCCAGGAATTTTGACGAGGCATTAAGGCTCGCGAACGCAGGGGAATTTGCGCTCACAGGCGGCTGTTATTCGCGCAGTCCCGCAAATATCGAACGGGTTCGCGCGGAAATGGTGTGTGGCAACCTCTACATCAATCGCGGCATCACCGGCGCCATTGTGGAGCGGCAGCCTTTCGGCGGCTTCCGCATGTCCGGCGGGGGAACAAAGGCGGGAGGACGGGAATATCTTGAAAATTTTATGCTCCCGCGAGTCGTGACCGAAAATTGTCTGCGCCGTGGATTCGCGCCGGCAGAGGCGGACCAATGAAACTAAACGAAATGCGGGAAGTATTGGCGGCAAGAGGCATCCACCTCACCAAATCGCTCGGCCAAAATTTCCTGCACGATCAAAATCAATTGCGACGAATCGTCGAAGCCGCTGAGCTTTCACAGACCGGCAAGGTCCTGGAAATCGGCCCTGGCCTGGGCCCGCTTACGGAAATGCTATTGGAAAACGCAGGAAAGGTCCTGGCGATTGAAAAGGACGCCCGGCTGACCGAATTTTTACGCGAACGATTCCAAAATCCAAAATTCGAATTGCTCCACGCCGACGCTTTGGAATTTTTAAAGTCCGATGTTCGTGACTGGAGCAATTGGAAAGTCGTGTCGAACCTTCCTTATTCGGTGGCTTCGCCGATTTTGGTCGAGCTCGCCTGTGGCGCGCGCGCGCCTGAAAAAATCGTTGCAACACTGCAGTGGGAAGTGGCACGCCGGCTGGCGGCTTCTCCCGGCGGTGAGGATTACGGCATACTGACGCTCCTCGTGCAGTTGGATTACGAACCCCGTGACCTCTTCAAAATTCCCGCTTCCTGTTTCTTCCCGGAACCGGACGTGGATTCGGCCTGCGTGGTTTTGGACCGTCGCAAACAGCCATTGCTGCCGGAAAATCTGCGCGCCAGTTTTATGAGGATCGTGAAACGCGCCTTCTCGCAGCGGAGAAAAATGATTTTCAAGCTGCTGAAACAGGATTGGCCGGAAGAAAAATTGAAAGCCGCATTTGGGCAATTGGAGATATCGCTACAGGAACGGGCGGAGAAATTGAGCCTGGAGCAGTTTGCGTTGCTGGCTGACTTTGTCAGCAAATAATGGATTGCGGTAGCGATTACCGGCGTAATTTTGTGCCTTTCCTAAAAGGGCAACGGCTAACCAACCAGCCCCACCGGCTTACTGATTCGGCGGACTGCCGTTCGCTTCGTTATAACCGCCATCCATAAATCCCGGCGCATAAAAGAACTCGTTGTTCCAGTGTGTCGTCGTGGTGATTCCCTGGGGCGAGTTTGGAAAATCCTTCATTTGGGAAGTCATATAGAGGTATGTCTGCAACTCTGTGCCACCATCCAATCGTAACACAACGCAACCGTGCACGTGACGATTGCTGGGCTCGCCTCCGTCTGCCTCATCCGCCTTGCTGGAGCCATCGTTGAACGCTCCGCCCACATCCTGCGGTTCCCACATGGCCACACAGTCGGCTCTAAAGTGGAGATTGCTTAATTTATATAGTTGGAGGTCCACCGGATTTTGCGTCTGAGGATCGGGAAATGAGACCAGGGCGCCATTCATAATATAACTGCAATAAATATCATTTCCGCTGACAGTCGTGCCGCCGGGGCTGGCCAGAAAGACATTCTGATACCATGGGCTTGTTTTCGAAGCGGCATTTTCAGCGGGACACCAATGGATGCCGGCATTTCCAATGTACGAACCGAACGCGTTTGCCTTATAAACGTACTTCTGCACATTGGGGGATGACATATTCATCGGCGGACAGGCTTGCGAGGTGCCGAGAGGTCCCTTTTGGCCGGCCGGAAGTGTAAGGGCCGTATTAAGCGCCGCCTGGGGCCCCTGGTATAACCATCCTTGAATTTTATTATTCGGCCCCCAATTCGGATAAACAACTTCGTCGCTGTTGTCTGCTGAATACATGTGAAACGCCATTCCCAATTGTCGCATGTTATTTATGCACACGGTCACCTGGGATCGTTGTTTGGCTGCAGTTAAAACGGGCATCAACATCGCAGCCAGAATGGCTATAATGGCGATGACCACGAGCAACTCAATGAGAGTGAAGGCGCGTGCATTGCCGGAGTAATCATCGTGGCTCTGCAGTCGTAATGGTGGCGCCATACTCATTCTCACCATACTTTCACTTTTCATCTTAATTGCCTCCTGTCAAGTCTATTGCGGCGGATAAACCAGGCGATAAAACACCGTGCCATTTGTCAGGTTAATTGGGATGACGATCGAATCCACAGTCGTCGAAGCCGAATAGGGGACCCAATTGGTATTAATTCCGACCGACAGGCTGTTCGTCTGGATTTCCAATTCCCATCCCGTATGGTCGGCGGGCCAGCTCAATGTCAAATGATTCCCGGACGCCGAAAACACGATGTTCGTCGGGTTTCGATTCACAGAGGCAACGACGTTCAGCGTGCCGCCCGAAGGTATCGAGCTGATGTTCCACGCAAGGCCTGTTCCCGGGGTGGCCGGAACGATGTTATAGCTATTGGTGGCAATGGACGTGGCGCTGAACAGCGCCAGGCTGTCGCCAGCCACAAACGGCTTGCTTCCATAGTTGGTTACGACCAGCGTGCCTCCAAGCGTCAACGACTTCGGACCGGTCAGTTTGTCGGCCGGGACTGCCCCCGCGGCAGCGCTGGATTTGTTGGCTACCACGTAATTTGTGCTGCCGGCGTTAAAGACGACATTGTTGCTAATGGCCAGCGTGAAGGTGCTGGTATTTGGCGCGGCGGTCCCTGTGGGCAAGCCGATGGCCAGCGTGCCGCCGGCATTGAAATTAAGATTGCCGCTGGCCGGACCAATCACAATGCCGTCGCCGGCCATTGTTTGGTTGGTCAGAACGGTCCCGAAATTGACCGACGGCATGGCAGACAAATTCAACGTGGCGTTGGAATTGACCTGGACGTATGTAGACAGGCCGAGTGACGAGGTCGCGTCGACGCGCAGGGTTGCATTGCTGACAATAGTCTGACCGCTGTAGGTATTTGCGCCATCCAGCCATAGAGAGGCGGTGGCGCCGCTGGCCCCGACTGAGTCATTGCCTAAAACAAATCCGCCTGGGCCGTTGCTGTCCATAATGCCGCCCCAGGCATGCATATCGTAGCGGACTCCGATCAAGTTTGTCCCGGTCAGGAAGATTGGGCCGTCGAAATTATTACTTTCAGTGCCTGCATTTCCACCCGAATCAATTGTCGCGTTTCCTTTCAGCCAAACGTTCTTCTGAATGCCGAGGTGGACGCTATCCAAATTATTTGAGAAATTGTAGAAGGTGACTTCGCCTGCCGGTTCCACAGTCAAATAACCGGAGGTATTGCCGAGCGCAAGCGGCCCCCCCTGGAATGCCAGGCGTCCGCCATTGGTCGATGCCACGTCAATGTTGCCCAAATGTGTATCTCCATCGGATTGTTGGTAGAAGAAGAATGCCCCTCCGCCTGTGAAGGTCAGATTGTGACCATTACCTTCGACCTGCTGGGCGTTCCCGGACAGGACGTGCTCGTCACAACGAGTACTGGCCATATGAATCGTAGCATCGCCGTCAAAATAAAGAAAACAATATGCACCGCTGGGCTCCGCGTTGTTGCCGCTGTCCATAATTGCGCCCTGGCCATTGAAACCATTCCCGGAAATGTGAAACCATTTTTCACCGCCGACTGAGGCGAAAGACGTGGGTCCGGCTGCGACTCCGTTAAAATTCAAGGTTCCGTTATTGGTAACAATCAGCGGGGAGAAGGACGGACTGCCATTCACGGAGGCGTCCACTCCCAGCGCATCAGTATTGGTATATTGCAGTATCCCGTTTGTAACCCAAATTGTGCCGTCAAAGTCAGGGGAGTAGCCGAAGCTTAAGATAGGAGCCGGATCATTGTTGCCGGCCAATAGCGCCGTGTTGGCGCCGCCAAAGATTACCGCGCCGTTCCCGCCTCCGGAATTGTCGAGAATACTCGCGCTCACCGTGTAGTTGGTCACTCCCTGCAGGTTATAGACCAACGTGCCGGCGCTGGCGTCAATCGTCGTGAATGCCGGGGCATTGGACATGGCCAGGATGGTCGTACCGCCAGCGCCATTGCCGTTGCCCTCCATGTTGAGTGCTCCATAAATGACGCCACCTCCGGTGAACGTATAGGTGTTGGCCACGTTGTCCATGTTCATGCCGGCGCAGATAAGGAGGTTGTTCGTAACCACAACACTCGTCACCGATGAATTGTCGTCGAACGTGGCAAAATCCCCGGTGTAGAACTGATCATGAACCGATGATCCCGTATTCAACCAATTGAGGGTCGTCATGTCCCAGTTGGGTGTCAGATAGCCTTGCCATTCCAAAGGACCTGCATTGCCCCCGACATTGAGCAACAAAGCCTGTTTGCCATTAATGTCCGTTCCAATAGAAGGCGTAAAAGTATAGCGCGGATTGACACTAACGATCTGCACATTCTGCGCCGATGCAGGAACACTGCCGTTTACCTCAATCAGGGAATAGGGAGTCGAAGAGTTTAGCGCAGCGAGAGGGGTAACCACAAACGTGGAAGGAGCGCTGACCGCGAGGTTATTATTAACCAGAATAATGTCATTGTCTATTCCAGCATTGTTGTTGTCAGATATCTTGGCGTAAACGGTATCGCCGTTCAGTGTCAGATTGTTCGTAAATATCATGGTGCCGTATGCGATGGCGTTTGTTCCGATTTGAACGCTCGAACCGGAATTGGCGGTAAAATTGCCTATGACGGAGCCCGAACCTTCCAGCGTTTGTCCACTGTATAAAGTCATTGAGCCCGCGCCACTGGCGTCTATCAATGTGTTGGAGCCCGGCGACATGTAGATCAGCGGCGTGTTGGGTATCGAAGCACCAGTTTCAAGCGCAATCGTGCTATTTGCCGCCATGAGGGTCGGTCCGCTGTAGATATCATCGCCGCCGAGGTAAAGCGGGCCGGTTCCGGACAGGACGAACCCGCCTGTTCCAGTGATGTTCCCTGTCAGATTCAGCGGGTAGATGCTGGTCTGGATACTGTTGGTGCCGTTGAGTGTAATTGGGCCGGCAAAATTATTACTGGAACCGCTGCCACCACCGCTGGAAAGTGTCGCGCTTCCATTCAAGACCATTTGTTTGTTCAGGATGGAATTGGCTGACAATTGATAAAGGCCCAGCGTGGCCCCGGGTTCAACCGTTACGCTGTCCCCGGCAACACCCATGCCGATGGTAAATTGGAAGCCAAGCAGCCCTTGTTGAATGTCGATGTTCCCCACGCCGATGTCTCCGACTTCATGCATCCAGAGTTGCTGATTGCCGATCTTTATAAGATTATAGCCATTGCCCGCAAATGAGCCGCCGCCCGCGCCAAGAGTCGCAACGCCGATATCCCAACGGTTGCCGCTGGCATTGAGAGTAGTATTGCCCGCCAGCGTGACATTGAAGGGACCCCCGCTTTGAGACGGCGCGGTGGTGGATGAATTGTTAATTGCGCCACCATTTGTTCCGGCCAGCGCGCTGCCGGCGCCCTGAATTACCAGCGGCTCGGCCCCGACCGCCTGGCCGTCCAGGTCGAGCGTACCGCCATTGACATAAGTCGCCCCGTTGGTTGCGCCAAGCCAGCTTGAACCGCCACTGCCCAACTGCAATACACCGTTGTTGATGTTGACCGGTCCCGTGAAATTATTGCCGCTGGTATAGATGCCGCTGGTATTGGTGTCATTGTAATTGATTCCGGTTCCGCCGCCAATGTAACCGGTTCCGCTGATGAGATACGGAAGTCCGCCACTGATGTTAATTGAAGAGGGCAAGACTTCGCCGGTGACGCTTACCCGATTGGTTACGCCGGTACCGGGAACGGCAGTAAATGCAACGGCATCCTGCTGATGGAAAGTGGTCAGCGTAGAAGTCGCCGTGTTGGTCCAGTTGGGAGTGGTGTTGGCATCCCAATTGACATTGGCATTTAAATTTGTGGCCGCCCAGACCAGGTTCGCCTGATTGACACTGCTGACGTTCAGAATGATCTCGCCGGGCGTGCTGAAACTCAGGCTCATGCTATCACCCGTGGCATTCGTAAAGGTTCCAAAATTGCCGGCGAGGGTACCGCTGTATTCGGCGATGATGTAACTGCCGGCAGAAGGGGCCGTCAGGGGGGTAATGGCCAGCACACTGCTGGGGTTGAGGGTCAAGTTGCTGCAAATCAGCAGATCGTTCACACCCCCTCCAACAGTCGTCGCCGTATTCAGTTTTTCAATCCATGTGCCGTCCAAAACGACGTTGCTGGCCGTCAAAGTGCCCGGCTGGACTGTTGTTCCGGTTTCCAGGGATGAATTGGTTCCAATTCCAATCGGCGTCATGATTGTGCCCTGGGCAACCAGCGGACCCAAAGTCGCCGGGCTGCTATTGGTCAACAGGCTGGCATGCAGTATCGAGCCGTTAACCGCCAGAATGCCGTTGTTCTGACTGATCGTGCCGGTATTTTGGAGGTTGTTTCCCACATTGACCAGGCCAGTATTGGCCACCACAATATTTCCTGCGCCGGTAACGACATTCGTAAATGTCGTGGCGCCCGTCGTGTTAAAAGTCAAGGTACTGCCGGAGGGAACACTCAACGTGGGGTCGACCACAGAACCGCCGTTATTAAAGGTAAGGTTGCCGCCCGAAGTGATTGTTGTGCCGCCCGTATATAGGTTGGCCGCACCCATCGCAACTATGCCCGGTCCGTTGATATGCAAGCCGCCAACGCCAAACAACTGGCTGTTCAACGTGATAGTGCGGGAGGTTTCTGGCGCAAGGGTCATATAACCCGGACCTGATACGCCGTTTACTGCGAAGGAGCTGTTCGTAAGATTGACCGCCGGGGATGCCCATGTCCAATTCGTTCCATCGCCCAAAACGGTGCCAAGGCTTCCTGATTGCGCAACCGTCGTGATTATTGTCATGTCCACCGAATGAAATGTGCCACCGGATATCGTTGCGAATTGCGACCCTGTGCCGAGATCATTAACTCCCCGGTAACCCAGATAAATGGTACCCGCGCTGACGTTTAAAAATTGCGATGATTGCGCGCCTCCTCCACCCAGCCCAAATTCTACAGTATACAACGTGCCGCCGTTGATGTTGACTATGGAGGAATTGGTCGCTCCCTGCCCTAAATAAACGCCATTGTCGGCGCCTTCGTTGCCTGTATTGCGCAGGACATATACAGTACCTCCGCTCAGATTGAACGTGCCGGAACTCACGCCCGTGGCGCCGCCGCGGCCAACGCCAAACCAGCCATTGTCTATCAGCGTGCCACCACTGACATTGACCGTACCCGAACCGCCATTGCCAATTTCGAGACCGCTGAGATTGGTTAGAACTCCGCCACTTAGTGTGAACGTGGCAGTATCCCCAAGAGCGTTACCAACGTAAAAAGAGTCCTGAAACATCGTCGCGGCGTCTCTCACTACCGTCAACGCGCCACCACTCATCGTAAGAGACGCGGTGCTGCCGGGGCCGCCCAGGATCAATGCGTTTCCTGGCGCGTTGCTGATGATCAATGAATCGCTCGTAATGTTGAAGGTCCCGCTGCCGTTGCTGTTTGTCGCGATCTGAAGCCCCCCCAGGACGTTTGTCCAGGTATACCCGGCCGATGGTCCGCCACCGCCGTCCCCGTAATTAATTGTGCCGCCGTTGGTTATATTCGCGATATAGTTCACAGACCCCCTGGGTCCCAGTGTATTCAACCCACCCATTGGCGCCGTTCCCCCAACCCAATTCAAATTGTTTGTGTAATAATCGGCCCCGGTATTGTTCCAGTAATAATTGGTCGTGCCCGCCATGGCAGAAACGCCGCCCAAAAGGGCGGTGCTCAATACGGCAGCAGTAATCGTGGTAGAAGCCCATGCGCGAGGAGAAACAGGGATGGGAATAGCGGGAATCGTTTTCATAATGGTTTCTGTTCAGGCCACTCTTTCCTCAACTAAAAGAGCAACCGACGTTTCTGTGTGAAATATCTGGGATCTTCTGCAATTTCGCCGATTTGCCGTTCAAGTCAAGCTTTTTGCTTAAGAAAAATAGGTTGAGCACTTATGATTGAATTTGATTGTTTTTCACACGAGGTCTGGCGAGCGGGCCATTTAACTCGTGATAATGTGTTTACCGATTTTTTATTCGTTTTCGTTTCGTATCGCTGACACCGTCGTTGTTTGCCGCCACGGTTATGGCGACTCCCTTGTCAATCTACAGGATTGCAATTCCCAGGCTGCCAATTCACAACAACGACAACATTAGTCGTATTTTATCCCATAAACCCTCCGTGTCAACAGTATTCTTGGTATATTGAAGGCCAAATAAAATAATATACTCTACTATTTTAGTCGTATTTATCATTCCCTCCATATTACGGCCAGCCAAACTCTCGGACAGGACAGGCCTCTCCTGAATTTACCACGAGACCTGCCGGATCTAATTACGAGAAATCTGCTTGCCGCCGCCGCCATTGGCCGCTACACAAATGGCATATGAGCGAACCCGTTATTGCTCAAAAATTTCCATTCGTTCAGCAGACCGAGTCCGCTTCATACTGGTGGTGCCTGCGGACCGTCAAAGTCACAGCCCTTTTGCGACGGCTCACATTTCCGGCTGGCCCAGACCCTTTAGGTGGTGCGCGAAGAGATCACAAGGCGGAAACTCATGGTTGAGCAAGCTTGCGACGCCATGGCGAAGCGACGGCGTGTGCCCGAAAATATCATTAGCCGCGAACTCATTGCCGCGGCCCGGGAGCTTGCCGATTCCGTCGGGCGTCTAAAATTTGGGCCGCCGGTCACGCACGTTTATAATCCTCTGGACTATGCCTGGGCCGCGCATGAATTGTATTTGAAAAAATACGGCGACAGCCGAAAGCGCGTCGTTTTCCTGGGAATGAATCCGGGTCCCTTTGGAATGGCGCAAACGGGCGTTCCCTTCGGAGAAGTTGCCGCCGTCCGCGACTGGCTCAAAATTTCCGCCAAAATAAACAAGCCCGCCGGCCAACACGACAAACGGCTGATTCGCGGCTTCGATTGCCCGCGCTCTGAAGTGAGCGGCCGGCGCCTTTGGGGCCTGTTTGCGGAGCGTTTTGGATCACCGGAGGATTTTTTCGCGGAACATTTTGTGGTGAACTATTGTCCGCTGGCCTTTTGCGAAAAGAGCGGCTGCAACCGCACGCCTGACAAGCTCCCGCCGGCCGAGCGGCATCCATTGCTTGAAATTTGTGACGCCCACTTGTGCCGTGTTTTGAAAATTCTGGAACCGCAGTGGCTGGTCGGCATCGGCGATTTCGCCGTACGTCACGGCCGGGGAGCCTGCGAAAAACTGGACGCAGAAATTCGCGTGGGACAAATCCTGCATCCCAGCCCCGCCAGCCCTGCGGCCAACCGTGGCTGGGCGCAAAAAGCTACCGAACAGTTGGTTGAATTGGGTGTATGGAAGGATTCGTTGAAACGTTGAAAAGCTAAAAGGTGGTTGGCCGCACAGTTGGAAGCCGTTTCAACGTTTCAACGTGCGCCGAATACATTCCAGCGGATGATCGTCGAGCACGTTTGGATAGACGCCCTGAATTTTATTCGTATCGAAATAGGTTATACCCGCATAAAAAAACAGCGGAACGATGGGAGCCTGATTGCTGATGAGAATGCTTTCGGCATGCTGAAAAATTTTCGCGCGCGCGGCCAAATCCCGCTGTTGGTTTGCCTGTAAAATGAGCGCGTCGTATTCCGGATCTTTCCAGCCCGTGCGGTTTTCACCGTCGTTGCTGACGAACATTTCCAGAAACGTGTTCGCGTCATCGTAATCGCCCACCCAACTGGACCGCGATAATTGATAATCCAGGGTTCCCTGCATGTTCCAAAACACCTTGGTTTCCACCTGTTTCAAATCCATGTGAATACCCAGCGTGTCGGCCCACATTTGCTGCAATTCCACGGCGATGTTTTCGTGCGTCTTGGCCGCGCCGCCCGCGGCGGCGTCAAAAGTATATTCAAAGCGGGGAAAGCCTTTGCCTCCCGGATACCCCGCCTGGGCCAGCAATTGCCTGGCGAGGGCCGGATCATAGCCAGGGCCCTGGGGCGATTCGTAATTGGCCGTTCCATCGGGCACGAAGTGCGATGCCGGTTCCTCGCCGGCGCGCATGATCTTTTTGACGAGCAGGTTCTTATCAATCGCCAGCGCCAGGGCCCGGCGCACGCGCGGGTCGTCGAATGGCTTGCGCGTGACGTTGAACCGGATGAAATACGTGCCCAGGAAATTAAACCGGTGAAAATCCGGACGTTTCAGCAACGCGTCCAACAATTCCTGCGGTATCTCATCCTTGTCCCACACAATGTCGGCCGCGCCGCTTTCGTAAAGATTAAAGGCCGTGTCCGCAGAGCCGATGGGCAAAATGTCAATGATGTCCGACTGAGTATTTGTGGCGTTCCAATAAAGCGGATTTTTGACCAGGCGCACCCGGTCGTTCAACCGCCAAAAACCAAGTTCATACGGTCCGCTGCTGGGCAGCGGTTTGGCCATGATCCAGTGGTCGCCGTATTTCTCGATGGTTTGGCGAGGCACGACAAACATCACCGGGAAGGTGCACAAGTCCAGGAAGAACGCGACCGGATAATTCAATTCACACGCGGACGGTGTATTTATCCAGCGCATGAACACCCACCAGCGATGCGTTCGTGATTTTTCCGGCGTTGAAGTCCTCGCCATTTTTCAGATAGTAAAGAGCAAAGGAGTAATCCGACGCGGTGGATGGTTTGAGGGCGCGGATCCAGGAATAGACCACGTCATCCGCGGTGATCGGTTCGCCGGTGGACCAGACGAGATTTGTCCGCATGTGAAACGTGTAGGTTTTTCCATCCGGGGAAATGTCCCAACTCTCTGCCAGGCCGGGAATGGGTCGGGCCGTCTGGGGATCCAGCCGCAACAGGCCCTCAAACATCCCGCGCACGATACGCATATCCGGCTGGCTGACAATAATGGCTGGATCGAGCGAATCTGGCTCAGCATGGTTAATGATAGTCACGTCCGCCGGCGGCTCACGGCGAAAACAACCGGACGCGAGCAGACACAACGCTGGAAGAAGTGCAAGGGCAAGAAGACGACAACGCGCCCGCGAAAAAAATTTCGGGGCGCGTATCGCGAAAACAGCCATTGAATTATTTGCCGTTCGGGGTGGCCGTTGGCGCGGCATTTGTGGCCGGATACACCGGCATACCCGGCGTCGCGGCCGGTGAAGAGCCGGACGGCGGTGTTGTCGATGGAGGACCAATGCGCGGGACGGCCTGCTGTTGTTGCTGTTGTTCGACT
Organism: uncultured Verrucomicrobiae bacterium; assembly: GCA_963845665.1. Lineage (GTDB taxonomy): Bacteria > Verrucomicrobiota > Verrucomicrobiia > Limisphaerales > UBA11358 > UBA11358. The sequence goes on along the minus strand of CAWJTA010000002.1, from coordinate 1,158,206 downwards.
CCGCTCTCAAACTCCGACCGGTTCCCGCGGCTCAGGTGAGTTTCGAGCGAACCCAAAAGCACAGCCAGCATGAGAAATACAAACGTGGCCCATTTCGTAATTTTCGTGAGCGCATTGCCGGACCCGGCTCCAAACAGGGCGTCAGCCGCGCCGCCGCCGAAGGCCAGGGCGCCGCCGGCGTCTTTCTTGGGCGGCTGCGCCAGGATCAACAGGACCAAAAGGCCTGCGTTGACGAACAATAAAAATACAAGAATTCCAACGATATAACTCATATCTAATTTTAAATCGAATTTTTGATTATGTCAGCAAAACTTCGCGCTTCGAGGCTGGCCCCGCCCACCAGCGCGCCATCCACGTCCGGCTGGCTCATCAATTCGCGGGCGTTTGCCGGTTTGACACTGCCGCCATATTGAATACGGACTTTGCGGGCGGTCGGTTCGTCAAACAGGCCCGCCAGGAGACGGCGGATGAAGGCATGAGCGTCCTGGGCCTGCTGTGTCGTGGCCGTTTTGCCCGTGCCAATGGCCCAGACTGGCTCATAGGCTATAATGGTTTCAATCATTTGTTCCCGTGTTAAACCGGCGAGACTTCCGCGGACTTGCGTATCCAGCACCTGCTCGGTTTGCCCGGCATCGCGTTCGGCCAAAGATTCCCCTACGCAAACGATGGGTTTCAAGGTCGCGCCGTGGGCGGCCGCGGCTTTTTTGGCGACGAGCGCGTCCGTTTCCTTTTGATACTGACGCCGCTCGCTATGGCCCAAAATCACGTAACGAACAAAACATTCCTTGAGCATGCCCGTGCAGATTTCGCCCGTGTACGCTCCAAAATTGTGCTCGCTCATGTTTTGCGCGCCCAGCCGGATATTTTTCGTTTCCAAAATCGCCTTTGAGACCGCTTCCAGCGCCGTAAAGGGCGGGCATACCACGACGTCGACCTCTTTCAGGTTTTTCAGTTCCAGTTTCAGGTCGTTTACCAAAGCCAGCGCCTCGGCGATGGTTTTATTCATCTTCCAATTGCCGGCAATGATTAATTTTCTTTCTTTAGTCATTTTCAAAATATTCCTGTGAATTGCGCCAACGCTTACGAATCCAGCCGGAGCTCTATCCGCGCGGGAAATTCAGGGCAAAGTTTCGAAGCAGCCATGGGTGGCGTGCTCGCGGCCGAATAAAATTTCATGTCGCCAAAAATTCCGCAAACCCAAACCTCTCCGGCGCCTGCCTCGAAATAAAGCGCAATTTTCTCCTCAATTTCCGCGTCGCTGTTTCCAGGAGAAAGCACTTCGACGCAGATTTCCGGCGCGTGCGGAAAGCACGAACGATCGTCGAGTTCCTTAATTCGCTGCGACGAAACCCACGCTACATCCGCGGCGCGAACACCATCGGCCGTAGAAACGGGACATTCGGTAAGCACATGCCCGCCGTGCACCTGTTCCTCGAGCAACCGTGCGATTCGATATTGATACAATCCGTGTTTTGGGGCGGGCGGTGGACTCATAATCACATGACCAAACCGATCCGTTTCAATCCGACCTTCAATTTTGATCATTCCGGGGTCGGCAAGCAATTCGTCCCATCGACGCAAATTAAATTTAGTTTGCGCTTCGTGCGACGGCAATTTGATCGTCAACGTGGCCATGCCTTATTATAGCGTCACTTTTCCGACAAAGCAGCAACACCCGGCAATTCAGCCCCTTCCAAAAACTCAAGGCTCGCGCCGCCGCCGGTGCTCATGAATGTCACTTTGTCGCCCAGCTTGGCTTTGTTCAACGCTTTCACGCTGTCGCCGCCGCCGATGATACTCTTCGCGCCATTTTTTTGAGTGGCATCCGCCACGGCCTGGGCAACCAAATTGGTCGCGGCGGCAAAACGAGCGTCCTCAAACATACCCATCGGCCCGTTCCAAAGAATGGTCTTGGCGCCGGAAATGATTTTTGCGTAATTACGCGCGGTTTCGTCCCCTACACTGAACCCTTCCGCGTCATCCGCTATATTGCCCTTGATGGTCTGGATGTTGGTAAAATCCATCACGGGTTTGCCTTTTTTGTTCAGCTTGCCGGTGTCCACGGGCGTCGCCACAACCACGTCGGTGGGCACTTGAAAGTTCACGCCCAATTTTTTGGCCTTGGCTTCGGCGTTCAGCGCCGTTTGTTTGTGTTCCGGTTCCACCAGCGATTTTCCGACTTTTTCGCCGTGGGCCAGTTTGAAGGTGTAGGCCATTGCCCCGCCGATCAAAATCGTGTTCGCTTTTTCCAGCAATCGGTCAATGACTTTGATTTTGTCCGACACCTTCGCGCCGCCCAAAATGACGACGAACGGACGCGCTGGATTTTCCAGTTCGTCACCCAGAAATTTCAATTCGCGTTCCATTAACAGGCCGGCCGCACATTTGCCGCCGCGTTTGGCGATGACGCGGGCAACCCCCTCCGTCGAGGCATGGGCCCGATGCGCCGCGCCAAAGGCGTCGTTGACATAAACATCGGCAATTTTCGCCAGTTTTTCCGCAAACGCCGGGTCGTTCGCTTCCTCTTCATTATGGTAACGGACGTTTTCGAGGAGTGCTATGTGGCCGTCCTTCAACGTCGAAGCGATTTTTTCGGCGTGCTCGCCGATGCAATCATCGGCGAATTCGACCGGCACGCCCAGGAGTTCGTGCAATTTGAGACCCACCGGACGCAACGACATGGTTGGCTCGCGCTTGCCCTTGGGGCGCCCGAGGTGCGCTGCCAGGATGATTTTTGCCCCCTTTTCGATCAGCAGTTTGAGCGTGGGCAGCGTTTCCGCAATACGGGTGGTATCGGTGACCACCATCTGCCCGTCTTTTTCATCCATCGGCACGTTATAATCCACGCGCATAAAAACGCGCTTGCCGCGGACGTCCAGGTCTCGAACAGTCAATTTAGCCATAAATCAAAGAGCGGGAGTTTAACGTGCTCCACCGTGTTGCGCCAGTTTTTTTGCCTTGAAGATGAGAATAGTAGTCAGGCGTCCAGGCCTGCGGGTTAGGTCGCCACTCACCCCCAGCCCTTGACGCACCCGCTATATTACAAACAAGTGACAATTTTGCTGCATTTTCTTGAAACGGGAGGGTGGGCTGGTTGTCAAATATTTTACTGAAAACTCTTTCAGAAAATTATTGCATTGACATTTTTTTCGTGTATGTTCGATTCTCCGTTTCGTTTCTATTATGATTAGCACCAAAGAAAGCGCCCGGGAATTGCTTGGATTGGACAAGGTCAACCAGGTCGATTACGTCGGAATCACCGTAGCCTCCCCTGATGCCATCCGTTCCTGGAGCAAAGGCGAAGTTAAAAACCCCGAAACCATCAATTACCGCACTTTCAAGCCCGAAAAAGGCGGCTTGTTCTGCGAACGCATTTTCGGCCCGGTCAAAGACTGGGAATGTTCCTGCGGCAAATTCAAGCGCATCAAGCACCGCGGCATCGTTTGCGATCGCTGCGGCGTCGAAGTGACCCTCGCCCGCGTTCGCCGCGAGCGCATGGGCCATATCGAATTGGCTGTGCCAGTTTGCCATATCTGGTTTTTCAAGTGCATGCCCTCCCGTATCGGGCTCGCACTGGACATGACCGCCCGCCACCTCGAGCGCGTCATCTATTATGAGGATTACCTGGTGATCGATCCCGGCAACACGCCGCTCAAGCAAAACCAGTTGCTCAACGAAAACGAATACCGCGAAGCCCGTGAAACCTATGGCGCCGAGGCTTTCGTCGCCAAAATGGGCGCTGAAGCCGTGCGCGATGCGCTGGCCCGCGTGGACCTCACCAAGGGGACCGAGGAATTGCAGCAGGCCATGACGGAGACCAAGAGCAAGCAAATCCGCAAGAAACTCGCCAAGCGGATCAAGCTGCTACAGGGCCTGCAATCCTCCAAGAGCCGGCCGGAATGGATGATTCTCACGGTGCTGCCGGTGATTCCCCCGGATTTGCGCCCGCTGGTCCCTCTCGAAGGCGGCCGTTTCGCCACGTCCGACCTCAACGATCTCTATCGCCGCGTCATCAACCGCAATAACCGTCTCAAGACGTTGCTGCAGCTCAAGACGCCGGAAGTCATCATCCGCAACGAAAAGCGCATGTTGCAGGAAGCGGTGGACGCGCTGTTCGACAACGGCCGCCATGGCCGTCCAGTCACCGGCGCGGGCAACCGCTCGCTCAAGTCGCTCAGCGACATGCTCAAGGGCAAAGGCGGCCGTTTCCGCCAGAATTTGCTCGGAAAGCGCGTGGATTACTCCGGCCGCTCAGTCATCGTCATCGGCCCCGAACTCAAGCTGAACCAGTGCGGTCTGCCCAAGAAAATGGCGCTCGTGCTGTTCGAACCGTTCATCATTCGCCGTCTGAAAGAACTCGGCTACGTCCATACCGTTCGCTCTGCCAAGAAGATGATCGAACGCCAGACCAAGGAAGTTTGGGACGTCCTGGAAGAAGTCACCAAGGGCCATCCGGTGTCTGCTTGAACCGCGCGCCGACGCTGCACCGTTTGTCCGTGCAGGCGTTTGAGCCGCAGCTCATCGAAGGCGAAGCCATCCGCATTCATCCGCTGGTCTGCACCGCCTACAACGCGGACTTCGACGGCGACCAAATGGCCGTTCACGTCCCGCTCTCAGTCGAGGCCCAAATGGAAGCGCGCCTGCTCATGATGGCGACGAACAACATCTTCTCGCCTTCCAGCGGCAAGCCCATTATCACGCCCACGCAGGACATTACGCTCGGCTGTTATTATTTGACGGCCGAACCGCGCAAGGCCATGCCGCACGGATATCAAAACGCTGCCGTTGTTCGGCACAAAGGAAGAAGTCATTTTTGCCTATGACGATACCGCGCTCAAGACGCACGACCGGATTCGCCTGAAGAACCCGGACCAGGGCAAACAAACCGTATTCGGCAACGCGGACAAGAAGATCCTCGAAACGACCGTTGGCCGCGTCATATTCAGCGAAATTTGGCCGACCGAACTCGGTTTCCCAAATAAACCGGTCAAAAAATCCGAGTTCGGGCGACCTGATTTGGAAATGCTACAAGTTTGCCGGCCACGACAAGACCGTCATCATGCTCGACAAATTGAAAGAGCTTGGCTTCCGCGAAGCGACCAAGTCTGGCGCCAGCATCGGCATCGACGACATGATTGTGCCCAAGGAACGCGACGAGCAGATCGACGCCGCCCAAAAGCAAATCAAGGAAGTTGAAAAACAATATCGCAAAGGTGTCATCACCCCCGGCGAACGCTACAACAAGATCGTCGACATCTGGACGCATTGCACCGACCAGATTTCCAACGTCATGTTCCGCACGCTCGAACAAAACCAGGGCAAAAAGGAATACAATCCTGTTTACCTCATGGTGGACTCCGGCGCGCGTGGTAACAAGCAGCAGGTCCGCCAGCTCGCCGGTTTGCGCGGCCTCATGGCCAAGCCCAGCGGCGACATCATCGAAAAACCCATTCTGGCAAACTTCCGCGAAGGTCTGTCCGTGTTGGAATACTTCATTTCCACGCACGGCGCCCGCAAGGGTCTGGCCGACACCGCCCTCAAGACGGCGGACTCCGGTTACATGACCCGCAAGCTCGTCGACGTTTCGCAGGATGTCATCATCCAGGAAGAGGATTGCGGCACAACCAACGGCATCTGGGTCAGCGCGGTTTATGAAGGTGAAGACGAAGTCGTCAAACTCGCCGACCGGCTCGTGGGTCGTTACGCGTGCGATGACACTATCAATCCGACGAATCCGAAGGAATTCCTGGTGAAGGCCAACGAGGAAATTGACGAGGTCAAAGCCAAAGCTGTTGAATCCACCGGCATTGACCGCGTGCGCATCCGTTCAGTGCTCACTTGCGAGAGTAAGCACGGCATCTGCATCCATTGCTACGGCCGCAACCTGGCGACCGGCGGTATCGTGAAGCTCGGCGAAGCGGTCGGCATCATCGCCGCCCAATCCATCGGCGAGCCCGGCACCCAGCTGACAATGCGTACGTTCCACATCGGTGGAACCGCGGCGCAGGTCTTCAAAGTGCCTCAAATCAAGTCCAAGCACGACGGCACGATTCATTACAATGAATTGCGCGTGGTCGAATTGCAGGACGGAAACAACATCGTCCTCAACAAGAACGGCTCCGTTTCCATCATCGGCGATGATGGCCGCGAGCTGGAAAACCACGTCGTCGTCATCGGCGCGGTCATCTCCTTCAAGGACGGCCAAAAGGTCAAGAAGGGCGATACATTCGTCCAATGGGACCCGTACAACGTCCCGATTTTGTCCGAAAAAGCCGGCAAGGTGAAATTCCACGACATCATCGAGGGCGTCACCATGAAGCAGGAAATGGACGAAACCACAGGCCAGGAAGCCATGGTCATCATCGAGCATAAGGAAGATTTGCACCCGCAGATCATCATCAGCGATGACCAGGGCGAAATCGTCGCTAACTATCCAATCCCGAGCGGTGCGCACATCGTCGTGAACGAAACCGACAAAATCGTCGCCGGCTCGCTGCTGGCCAAATCACCGCGCAAGATGTCCAAGACCAAGGACATCACCGGCGGTCTGCCACGCGTGGCTGAGCTGTTCGAAGCACGCCGCCCGAAAGACGCGGCGGAAATATCGAAGATCGACGGTATCGTTGACTTCGGTCCGAGCGTTCGTGGCAAGCGCACGATTCTGATTAAAGACCCGGTCACCGGCACCGAGGAAGAGCACCTGATTCCGATCGGCAAACACGTCATCGTCTTCAAGGGCGACGTCGTGAAGAAAGGCCAACAATTGACCGAAGGTCCCATGGACCCGCACGAAATCCTCGAAGTCCTCGGACCTCAGGAATTGCAGGAACATCTCGTGGGCGAAGTGCAGGAAGTCTATCGTCTCCAGGGTGTGACGATTAACGACAAGCACATCGAAATTATCGTCCGCCAGATGTTGCGCAAAGTCCGCATCACCGAGCCCGGCGACACCTCGTTCCTGTGGGGTGAGCAGGCCGACAAGCTGGAATTCGAAGCCGAGAATGAGCGCGTGGAGAAGATGGGTGGTAAACCCGCCGAAGCCTCCCCCGTGCTGCTGGGCATCACGAAAGCGTCGCTCGAGACCGACAGCTTCCTGAGCGCGGCGTCCTTCCAGGACACCACCCGCGTCCTGACCGAAGCGGCGACCCGTTCCAAAGTGGACACGCTCCGCGGTTTCAAGGAAAACGTTATCATGGGACATATCATCCCGGCCGGCACCGGTTTCGATCATCACCGCAAGGTGCATCTGAAGCCGCTGGTGGAAATCCCCGACGAGCCCGAAGCCGAGCAGCCTGTGGAAGAAGCTGCCGCCCCGGCGGAGAACCCGCTGTTGGCTTAAGGCGAAAAGATTCTACACAAAGGCGTCCAGCGAAAGCTGGACGCCTTTTTTGCTATTTTTATCCGTAGGTGACGACGTAAGGAGTCTCTGACTAAAAGCCACCACGCCAAAAGGGTATTCATCACGACAAACCTGACCCAGGCCCCCTTGTCCAGCGATGTTCCAACTCCCGAAGAAGTCGCGGTCACGGTTGACCCAAACCTCGCCACAACGGATTTCGCGACATATTTGAAGGCGCTAAACGCGGCAGCGCAAAAAGCCTATAAAGAGGAAAATTAATTTAGACGTTGCTGGATTGGGACCATCCGAGGACAACGTATTCATAGATAACGTCTGAACATCCGTAACATGCGTAACATTGTTCAGGGCCAAGGACTTAAGTAGTAACAAAATGGTAACGGACCCGTAACGTCAAAGGCAAGAAGTTGGACGGCAATGACTTAAGTCGTAACAGGCCGGTCGTTTATGTTTCCGGAAACTTTTTCAGAGCATCAAAGAGTTCGCTGTCATGTCTGCATGCGGCACAAATTTCTCCGGGACTCATACTGGCAAATCGCTTAATGCTGTTCAGGGCCTCGTCCATCCTCTTTTTCTCGTTCCATTTCAGTTCTGGCCTGATCGTTTCATAGTCAGAGATGAGTTGAGCGACGTTATCCTTGAAAAAATCGACCCAGGCATCCGGCTGTTCGGACCTGGAAACGGTTGTCTTAAATCGATTGGCCAGATCAATAAACTTCGTTCGCAAAGATTTTTTCGCCTCCTGCGCCTCCCATTCCATTCGCACTCGTTGTGAGCGAAAGCCCAATCGGTAAGCAAACCAGGTAGTTAAGGGCCAACCGACAACGACAACGATTGCCCCGACAATGACAGGGGTCGTTGGACAGCTGGCCGGCAGGTTAAACATATTGAATGGACGGTATTTTCGGTTGGCGATTAGCGTTATGATCTCCGAATGACGTTCTCTTTACGTGGAACATCCACCTTTTCGATGCCGGCGGCCATATGGATACGCCACAGTACCACCGCGCAACTGGGTACACACAGGATTAAAAGCGATACCCAGTTCTTAAAGCTCAGACCCAGGCCGATCATAGCCAGCAGGCTCCCGGCGTAGCTTAGACGCCAAATAGAGTGATACGGTCCGACAATGCGATCCTTCTCCGAGCCCGCGGCATTCGCCGCTGCCAAAACTGCGGTTTGGATGCGCGCATACCATTGCAGCGCCAGTCCCAGCCCCAATAAGAACACCGCGACCGGGATGGCATCGGCCCACGATACTTCGGCGGCTGGCAGCCGAAATACGGCAAAGATACCCAGCGCAACCAGGATTAAATATATGCGCGTGATCATTCCTGACCACGGGTCATGTCCGGCAGCGCTTGAACCGAACTGCTGCGCCATGATCCTGGCAAGTCCGGAGACAAGCCAGACCAGGAGCATGATTGCGGCCGGAGTTCGAGTCAGGACTGCCGGCAGGATCCGTGGAACTGGCGGGAGTTTCGCCGCGTCCAGGGCTTCCTGAGGTTCCGGCGATGACGGGTGGGTCGCCCAATAATGTTTTGCTGAGAGCACGGCGGCCTCCACGGGAAAATTATTCCAATACTCATGACTGGTGAGGACGGAGCTGGCCACCAGGTGGTAAAAGTCATGATCCAGCACTGACATTTCAATCCACTCGAAATTCAGAAATTTTCTTTCATGACGCTCCCGGGTGCTGGTGCCGTTCACTTTGCCGGCGAACCGGTTCGTGCCGAGGTACATCACGAAGCGGGCCGTGTTGATGAGCCGTTGCATTTGGAGCCGTGTTGGGCCGAGGTCCGACTGCCAGGCGCGGAAGATAAACATGTCATAATCTGATTCAGTAATGACCTCCGGCCAGGCGGCGGGGTCTCGCGGCGCCACATAGGGCCAGAGGTAACAAACCCGGTCGTGGGCGCTCACCGGCAATGCGGTTGCAAAGAACCAATGCGCCGTGTCCGCCGTGATTTTCTCATAATACGCGATGTTCGTGTTTCCGTCGTTGAGCAGGCGATGGCACTGTGCCAGGCGCAGCAATCCGCCAGTGATGGATTGCTGCTGATTCCATGGCACCGGGCCGGAGGAGTCGCAATACTTAAAATAAATCGGCGAATCCGGATGATAGAGACGATATCCGTCTTTTGTCTTTCTGACGTACCACGGGACGATCGTTGTTTCAGCGCTGCGCTGGCATTCGCGCACATACGTTTTGGCGCGTTCGAGATAGGTCCCGCCAAAACCGAACCGATCCGTCGGGGCGGTTTCATTCCAAACCGGCGGGTTTTCCAGGATCAATTTCGCCGTGTTGACGATGTGCTCGATGACGTCGCCGTTCTCTGTGCCGCTGTACAAAACTTGCGCCGCGTCGTTGGTTGCCTTGTTCGGCCAGCAGAGATCGCGTTTACCGGTCCAGATCACGCGGCCGTTGGCCGGATCATTGCGCGCGTGAAGAAAAGTGTCCGACCAGACAATCGCCATATCCAAATCGCGCCGGTCATGCGTGAACGCATAAAACGTCTGCATCCCGTGAATGCGCGCGCCGTCACGTTCATCCACCATGAGATTGCCGATATTGTTCGTCGGCGGTGGCGGCAGGTAATGGAGCTTATTGATGAAAGCTTTGTATTCATTGGTGGTGACGTCGCCATCAATACCGTCAAGCACCATATCCCGGTCTTCGGCATGGGCGACCATGCCAAACAGGAACAGTGCAGCACAAATCCCCGCTGCCGGAAAAATCGAATTTAGATTGGACCGGCACTTTCTCATGTCTCTGTCTTCACTCCATCGTCACTTTGAATTTTTTGAAAAAGCCACGCCCGCGCATAAGTCCACCAGCGCCGGGCCGTGGGGACTGAGACGCCGAGGACGCTGGCGCAGTCTTCCATTGTCAGGCCAACGAAATAGTGGAGTTTGACCAGCTCGGCCTTCGGTTTATCCACGGCCGCCAATGCGTCCAATGCCTCGTTTATCGCCAGGAGTTCCTCGTCTTTGGCGGGCGCGGCAATCTCGAGCTCATCAATATCGAGCCGTTGCGCCCCGCCGCCGCGGCGCGCGGCCTGCTTTCGGCGAGCGTTGTCTATCAGGATGCGCCGCATAGCTTCAGCCGCGGCGCCAAAAAAATGCGCGCGGCCATTCCATTTCACGTTTTCATTTCCAGTAAGCCGCAGCCACGCTTCATGCACCAGCGCGGTGGGTTGCAAGGTCTGGTTTGCCGGCTCATTTGCCATCTTCGAAGCGGCCAGTTTGCGCAATTCATTATAGACCAGCGGCAGCAATTCATCGGCAGCTTTGGGATTGCCGGATTCGACGGATTGAAGGATGCGGGTAATATCGCTCATGGTTGATTGACGACGATGGAAGGCGTCGGTACGCGTGCTTCCCGGGCAAATTTTTTTCTATAATATGCCCGCCAAACGAAAATTAAGGGGACGCCGACTATTGTTGGCCAAAACCAGCGCCAAAGAGATGGCAGGAATTGGAAATTGACGACGGAAAAGGCGGTCACGGTTGCAATATAGGCGCCCAGAAACCGGCCCATATGCTCATACATCCATCCGCGCTTTGTCTGGGACGGCTTGAAGAAACGCCGAATGTCTATCGCGCTTAGTAACAAACCACCCGAGCCAAAAGCCAGTCGGAGCCAGCGCTCTTTTCCGAGATCCGCATCCAGCGCGCCCGTTGCGAGGAATACGATTCCAGCCAGCAACATGGCAATGGTGGCGCACCAATCCAGTAACCCCGGCCGATCTTCGGGTTTTTTTCGGCGCAATACAGTGTAACCGGTCAAGGCCAGGTAGAAACTGAATATCGCCACAAGGAGCAGGAACACACCGCTTCTGATAAAACACATGACGGTCGCGCTGAGCGCCACTCCGGCCATCGCCCAAAAATAAATTTTCCCCCATCTGCGATGCCATAGCCCGCCTTTGACAGTGATCATCGCCAGCGGAGCAATCACAAGGGCGACCGTGCCGTTCACGATGTGAAAGAACAGCGTGTAGTCGAAGATTTGAGTCATTGTGTCATGGTGCATCGATCAACAATGCGCAAAACGCATGAAATAGTGATCATGGCCGTGAAATGATTCGAGCCCACCCCAGCATGACCATTCCCATTGGCACTGGTCGCGGAGCGACATGGGACAGTAGCCAGACACGGAGTGTCTGGTTGATGGCCCTTAAAATAAAATTAGTCCTGAAGAGACAATGGAAAATCGCAAGCCGGTCCCGTCGTCCTTTCTGGACGGATGAATATTTATGGCATCCACCAGACATTCCGTGTCTGGCTAATATCCGGTTGTGCCTCCGGCACGAGCGAAATATGCAGGCGATTACGACAGTCATTGCGGGCCTTTTTTAAATTGGCCATTTCCGTGAAGAAGTTTGAATGGCACCAGCGCCGGAACATCGCGGCAATAGCCGGCGTATTCCTCACCGAATTCCGTGGCCAACAGGCATTGCTCACGCTGGATTTTCCATGAATAAACGGCATAAAGAATGGTCAGGGCAACCAGGCCGCTGACCTGTCCCAATGCTACGGCGGTGCCTGCGACGCCGGTCAAAATGCCTGTATAAATGGGATTACGGACGAATTGATATGGCCCGCTGCGGATGAGTCGGTGACCCTCCTTCAATGTGATGGCGCCGCTCCAGAACCGTCCGAGATGAATCCGCGCCCAGACGGCGAAGCCAAGGCCGACCAGCATCACAACAGCGCCGGTCCAAAAGGTGATTTCATTTTGGGGCCAGAGTTCCCGATTCATTGCCTTAGGGAGATAATTGCGGAAAGCAAAAATCAACAACGCGAAAGTGGCGATAAGTGAATGAAGAATCCTGGTTCCTGCAGGCTCCATGACTTTGGTTTTTCTGACCCAAAATGCCGAGATCGTCCAGTACGCCACGAACGACCACCAGGCACAGGGAAAAAGCGAATGATAAAATACGTCCATATGAGTGAGATCATCGCTTTGTCGTCGCGGATTTATCCTGCTCCGCCCAAAACTCAGCCGCGGTTTGAGCGGGTCCCAGACCGCGTTTGTATTCGAAACTCAGGCGCTGCAGGTTGGTGTCATTGCGGAAGAACTCGAAATCTTTTGCGTTCGTCGGGAGGGTTACGGTTTGCAACGTCGTCATGTGCGCAAGAGGTTCCAAATTGGTGATGTTGGCACAACCGGTCATGCTCAGATCGCGCAACGGCATTCCGCCCAGAGGGCTGATGTCGGCGATCGCGGTGTGGGCGATGTTCAAGTCTTCAAGTTTCATGCCTGCAAGCGGGCTGAGATCAACAACCCTGGTGCTGACAAGCTGTAGATTGCGGAGAGGCATTCCGCGCAACGGCCCGATGTCCGAAATCGACGTATTTTCTAATTCCAATGAGCTGATGAATGCGCCCCGTAAAATCATGAGGTTGGTCAGGGGTTGATTTCTCAAGTTGACTTCCCATGTGCCGTCGTCTTGCTGTTCGGCGGTAAATTTTAAGCCGGTTTTCGCCAGCGCCGCCTGCCAGTTAGGCAACGCCGATGCACCATCAGCGGCGGGAATCTGTGCGTCAGGTATCATAGCGGCCGCCTCACGCATCAAAAAATGGGCCGTTATCCAGTGATTCCATTCTTCATCAAGATGCCCTTCAGGGCGCATTTTCGTTTTTAGATCACTTACAGCTTTGGCAAAGGATTCCTTGCTGTCGTCCAGGCGATTCAACTTGTACCGAGCCATGGCGAGGATGAAATAGGCTTCCGTACGGCAATTAGGGCCTATATCCATTGGTGTGGCCTTGCGGAGGACGTCCACGGCGTTCTTATAATGCCCCAGGCGATAGTCGGCAAAGCCTTCGGCAAGAAGATTAAGGCCATAGACGTCGCTGTTAGTGTCATCATTGGCCACCACGTCGGCCATATTGGCGATGAGCTTCATTTCGTCATCCGTGGCCGGAAGGATCAGGCTGGCTAAAACCATCCGTTGAGCAATGAGGGGGTGGGCTGTGTTCCCAAATTCCCGGAGAATCTGTGCGCGACATGCTTTATATCCTTCCACATCGTTCATTTGCAACAGCAACGGCGCCAAATATTGATAGCCGATGTGGTCTCCCGGGGCGAATTGGACGACCATTTCCCAATTCGTGAGCGCCTCGCGCCATTGCCCTCGACGCGCGTGGACCTGGCCGTAGGAGTTGTAGAATGGACCGAACGTTGCATGCGGTCGCATCTTACTGATAATTGCTTCCGAATCATCATATTGACCCTGCATCAAGAGTAATTCTGCCTGGACGATTTGACTGCTAAGCACAGCGTCTTTTTCGGCCTCCTCCCGCAATTGTCTTTCCGCCTTTTCCGCCGCAACGGCGCGCTTGAGCGCCATTCTGTCCTGGATAAATAGATATGACGACAGGATCAGCCCAATGATCAGCGCCGCCGTGCCCACGCCGACCACGGCGAATATCGTCCGGTTGCGGCGCACCAGTTTTTGAAAACGATAAATTGTGCTCGGCGGCCGCGCCACGATGGGCTCGTTTGTGATGTAACGCTGGATGTCCATCGCGAACCCGTTGGCCGTTTCATAGCGGCGGGTACGATCTTTTTCGAGCGACTTCATCACGATCCAGTCCAGATCGCCGCGCACTAAATGGATCAATCGTGGCGCGTCGGATTGGCGGCGGCCCGCAACGGCAGTCAGGTCGGCATCGAGCATTGTGCTCAAACGCGTTGAAGGGCGAGCCGGCTCCTTTTCGCGAATCGTGCGCCGCAATTCATCGAGTCCCGATTGCAAAAGCTCTTTCGGATCAAACGGCGGGGCTCCGGTCAACAATTCATATAAAAGAACGCCGAGAGCGTAGATGTCGCTCCGTGTGTCGATATCGAGTCCGCTCATTTCGGCCTGCTCAGGACTCATATAGGCGGGCGTGCCGATGAACTGTTCGAAAGCGGTGAACAAAGTTTGGTCCGTCAGCCGTCCCTGCGCCGCTTTGGCAATGCCAAAATCAATGACCTTGGGAACCGGCACGCCATCGTGCAATGTCACCAGGATGTTCGACGGTTTGATGTCCCGATGAATGATTCCCTTCTGATGCGCGTGTTGGATGGCGTTGCAAACCTGGATGAACAGCGCAAGCCGCTCCGTCGTGGACAATTTATTCTGGTCGCAATAGTCGGTAATTTTGATGCCGCGGACCAATTCCATGACGAAAAACGGGCGTCCGGTTTCCGTGGCGCCGGCATCGAGGACTTTCGCGATATTCGGATGGTCCATCATCGCCAGTGCCTGGCGCTCAGCCTCGAAGCGGGCAATGACGCTTTTCGTGTCCATGCCCAACTTGATGACTTTGAGCGCTACGCGGCGGCGAACGGGTTCCTCCTGCTCGGCCATATAAACAACGCCGCACCCGCCTTCGCCAATTTGCTGGAGCAATTTGTAACGGCCGATTTTATCGCCCGGTTTTTCGTCCGGCAGCGGGGCCACCACAATCGTTTTTTGCGCGGAGACTGCTGGACCGGCCATGAAACCACCCGCGGCGGCGTGGGCCTCTAGTAACTTCATCACTCGCCCGTGCAGCGCACCATCGCCGTTGCAGGCGCTGTCCACATAGGCGGCCCGCTCGCCTTCCGGCAATTTCAGCGCAGCTTCGAAGATTTCTTCTTCACGATCGGAGGGTGCGTTCATGGTAATCCTCCTTTCGACTTTTCGAATGCATTGAGACCATGAACCGGCAGAAAACATCGAACATCCAATATCGAACGCCGAACGCTGAAGTACACGCACGCGGGCCGTACATTCGATGTTGGGCGTTCGACGTTCGATATTCGATGTTCCAACAGTTCATGGGAAGGCGGTTTCACGGTTCTTTTGAATAATTTAAATAAGACGTTATTGCAACTGTGGATGTCACGGCGTGCGCGTCACTACATACCTTTCCATGAGCATGTTGCTCGAGTCGATCGCCAGGCCCCAGCCGGCAAGGACCTTGCGCGTTCCGTCCAGGCTAAACCCGCCACTTTCCATTCTCTTCGTGGTTTCCGCATCCCAGAGAAGTGAAAAATCGTAGGCATTCGTCAGCCCAGTTTGGTCCAGGACAGGCTTGTTCAGTCCCTGCGCTATCCCGTCCACGATTCTGCTCAATGTCTGATGCTTGAAATAGAGTTTGCCGTCTTTGTAACTCAACCCGCTGTCTTTATCATCGGCGCTTGGGGCAAGACCGGGCAGAGCCGGGTCGCTTACTGTTAAGACAAACACGTCCGTGTTCTGTGATTCGCTATGGGCAGTGTAATGGAATTGGCTCTCAATGATGTGTTTAAGGCGATCACGAACGTGGTCAGGCTTTGTCACCAGAAAATCAAAATGCCCCTGTGGCGCATCCGCAGGCATGATCACCTGGGCGGGGTCACAATCGTAAGCATCGGCGATGATTTGGCGCAATGAGGCGTCACGGCCGACAGTGCGCGTAAGTGTATCGTTTTCATGGTAATGGCGGATTTTGCCGTAAGTATTCGCAAAATGCGTCGGGCGGAGAGCGACCAGGCCGGTCGGAACTTGCTGCAAATTGCTCGGGTCCGCGAAATAAGAGTCTTTGATTTGGCTCGATTGATATTTGACCGCCATTGCCACCGCCAGGGCCGCAAGGATGGCAACGCCCGCTGTAATTATTAAATTTGTCTTTTTCATAATTTTGATTGTGTTTACAGACCATTAATCGTCCGTTCAATCAACAGTGCGTAAACGGAGTGAAAAAGTGATCACGTGAAATGAAATTAAGGGCCAAAGGCCCAATTCATACCAGCCTCGGGCAACGCCCGAGGTTCTTACGAGCCCGAGGGACGAGCGCCAAGGGCGCGATCTATGGGAGATGAACTGAAACGTGTCGGTTCAGTCGGCTTGCCAGAAGGCAATTGCTTCCTTCCAGAATTGTGTCGGCGGATTGCTGATCTGGCAATGCGCGCCATTTGGAAATCTCCAAAGTTTTTTTGGGCCGTTGTAACCATTGTAAAGCCGCAGTCCGAATTTTTCCGGTACAATGGCGTCTTTGCCATCAACAGTAATGCCGACTTTGCCGTGGTAGTTGCTCAGATACTCCTCGGAAGGAAAACGGTCTAGAACCAACGAAACGGGTAGATTGGGGTAGAGGTACTGGGCAACGTCCGTTACGCTGCTGAATGGCGAAAGCAGGACTATGCCCGCAATGCGGTTTGTAAAGGTCCCAGCCAGATATGATGCGACGCCCGAACCAAGCGATGCGCCGATGAGATAGATTGGTCTATTGGTTGGAATCATTTGAAGACCATCGGTTGCAGCGTCAAAGATGCTCTTTTCGGACGGCGGCCCAGGTCGGTCTTCATAGCCGGGATATTCGAGAATATACACGTCCATCGTGGCGACTTTTTGGATGTCGTTTGCATAACGAGCACAGCCAGTGGCGGTGCTGGCATTGCCATAAAACATTAGGATGCTGCCCGCCGCCGGTTGTTTCGGAGAAGGGCGTTTTAAGCCGATGTTAACGCCAATGCGGTTGGTCCAGCGTTGGAGGTTTACATATCGGGCCAGTTGGTCCGCCCGGGCGGCAGTGTAAACGCGGGGATAATAGAGGAAGCTTTGGGCCATGGTCACGGTGCTGCAAATTGCGAGGCAGCAAATTATGGCGACCAACAGTCTTGTTCTTCTCATAATCTTAATATGTTGAGGGCCTATTCAACAACAGTGCATACGATGTGGGGGAAAGCCATCACCGCACGAGCGAAAAATTTCCCTTGAACAATCTCCGCCCCGCCCTGTCTCATCCCCATTATGAAGACCGCGAGCCTCCGTTCACGGCTTGGCCAATATTGGCGCAAGGAAATTCGTCCCCTCTTAATCATCGCGCTGGTGCTTTTTTCCATCCGTTCCTCACTGGCGGATTGGAACGATGTGCCATCCGGTTCAATGAACCCAACGATCATTGAGGGCGACCGTATCTTCGTCAATAAACTCGCTTATGATCTGAAAGTCCCGTTCACCACGTGGCATCTGGCCCAGTGGTCAAACCCGCAACGTGGAGATATTGTAGTCTTTTATTCTCCTCACGACGGCATGCGCCTGGTCAAGCGGGTGATTGGATTGCCCGGCGACACAATTGAGTTGCGCGATGAGCAACTGATTATCAATGGCAAACCTGTCAATTATGCGCCACTTGGCGTCGAAATTCCGGTTCAATTGCCGTTAGCTGAACAAGAGCAGAGCCTGTTCGCCACCGAACATTTGCCCGGGCATTCGCATGCCATCATGGCCATACCGGAAGTTTCCGCCAAACGAACGTTCGGTCCGGTGCGCGTGCCGGCAGGAAATTATTTCATGATGGGCGATAATCGCGATGACAGTTTCGATTCCCGCTACTTCGGCTTTGTCCCGCGCAACAAAATTGTGGGCAAGGCGACGGATGTTGTGTATTCGGTCGATAAAAATAATTATTGGCTTCCGCGATCGCACAGATTCCTGAGACCACTCGACGCGAGCAGGTAAAATGGGAACTATTTCGGAGCGATGTGCCGCCAAAAACTCTAATTAATGTGCTAGATTGAATGTGTTGGTTGAGACTGCCAAACTACACATGAAACGCATTTTTACATCCCCGGACCTTGTAACCGCAAGCGAGCTGAAGGACATGTTCGAAGCGGCGGGCATTGCCTGCTTTATCAACAATGAAGTATCGTCGACGCTGGCCGGAGGGATTCCTCAGGTCGAAACCTTTCCCGAACTATGGATCGAAGATGATTCGCGCGAGCCCGAGGCGCTGCAAATCATAAAAGAATGGCGGACGCCTCAGACCCACGCAACCGCATGGACTTGCCCCAATTGCGGTGAAAAATTGGAGCCGCAATTCACTTCCTGCTGGAAATGCGGGACAAAGAGGCGGTAGAGGATTCCGGAGCACTATTTCGTTCGTTCCGTCTAACGGGACGTGAACTGTTCCGGCAGCCCGATATTCTATCGGACCACAATCGCTTTAGGCATCATTGCTTTTTTACTCAATTCTGCCGCCTATCAACAGACCCTGCAGGGGGAGGTCTTTCGGGCCCGCCGGATGGAACAGGCGGTCCGGACCCACATCCGCTATGTGCAGGATGAGGAAACAATTGAGATGATTTTGGCGGGTGAAATTCTAACCATCGTTGGACTGACCATCACGCTTGCTGGTTTTGCATGCATAGCTATAGCCATTGTTCGCCGTGAAAAGGGCTGGTATCTCCTTCCACTATGCGTGTTGTTTTTCAGCATATTACCGCTTTTGTTCGCGTGAGGGGAATTGGCTGCAAGAGAACGCAATTATTTGCTTCTTTGCGGTCATTTGTGTTCCGCTGCAGCCGTAAATCCCCGCTATGCTGCTTTTTTCAATTGCTCGCTCTTCCCGGCGCCCGTCTCAATATCCAGTTCGTGCTCTTTCCACGTCTCAAAGCCGCCTTCGAGTTCCATCACGGGATACCACTTGGCGGCAAAACCTGCGCAGGCTTTGGCGGCAAGATGGCATTGTTGTGTGTAGCAATAGACGACGTTGAATTTGTCTCGACTTAAGCCATGCGGATTGTCCCAGGTGCCGTGCGGCAAATTAATGGCGCCCGGGATATGACCTTTCTCGTAGTCCTCAGCCTCGCGGACATCAATCACGTTGCTATTGCCGGCCTTCAACATTTGGGATAATTCAATGGGACCGGTTGTGAAGGCGACTTTATGTTCGAAATACTCCTTTGCCTTTGCACCGTCTTGAATGCTTGCACTTTGCATAACGATTTCCTTTTGCTCCTTTGGTTCGTGTTTTGGCGGGCCCGGAAGAGATTTCCAGCGGGAATTAAGAACCTAGGCGCGTTCGGCGTTTTGTCAAATCGGGCTACTGGCCCGGTGGGTGGTCCACCAATTTGGATTCCGCCGGGACGAAAATGACACCAGATTTTATCTGCTGAGTGACCTGGTCGAGTGCGGCCAGCAATTGTTTGTCGTCTGTCGATTGCAGATCATCTGGCGTCATACCGGCCATGGCGGCAGGCCGCAGCAGCATCACGTCCTGTGGTAGATCTACTTCAATATCCGGCGTGATTCCTTTGTGCCAGAATGAATGGCCGTCCGGGGTAAGCCATTCGTCGACTGCCAGGAGCATGGCTGAGCCGTCCGCCAAATGAAATTCATTCAGCACGGTGCCGGTGCCAAAGGTCGTTTCGCCGATCAAAATGGACCGGCGTCCATCACGCAATGCGCCGGCCACGATTTCGGCCGCACTTGCCGAGCCGTGGTTAATTAGCACCGTCATCGGAATATTCGTCGCCAGACCATCGGGCTCCACGGCCATCGGCGTAACCTGTCCCTGGGCGTCCCTGACGAGCAATACGTTCCCGCCGGGCAAAAATTCGCTGGCCACGTTCACCGCTTCGTCCAGCACACCGCCCGGATTATCCCGCAGATCCAGGATCAATCCTTTCATCCGCTTCTCCCGGATTTCGTGCAGGGCCGCGCGCAGATCGCGGGACATATGATCGTCGAAGGCGGCAATACGGACGTCTGCAATTTCCGTCCCGGGTACCTGGTGCCAGCTGACATCGCTGATGGTGACTACCGCGCGAACTATCGTCACCGTGCGGAACTGATGGGTTTTGGGGCTTAGAATTTCCAGGTCCACTGATGTGCCTACCGGGCCGGAAATCTCACTGACAACCTGACTAATTGGCAAACCAGAAATGATCCGGCCGTTTACGCTAATAATGATTTCGCCCGGACGCAGACCGGCGCGTTGGGCCGGCGAGTTATCCAGCGGAGTTTGAATGACGACCTGCTTGTTTGTGTTTAATCCGACTTGCAGGCCCACCCCGTTGAGCTTTCCCGTCTCGGTCACTTTAAGTTCTTTTACCATGGCCGGATTTAAAAAGACGCTGTGCCCCGGGTCGTTGAGGGCGTCCATCATGCCGCTGATGGCGGCGTAGGTGAGCCTTTCATGGGTTATTTCACCACGGGCCACGTAGTATCGTTCGATAAAGTTCCATGCCTGAGCGATCAAACGGAAGTCCGCCACGGCATCCGAGGGCACGAAGGCCATAAGGGCCCAACGATCAAACAGGACGCCCAGGCCCAGGCCGAACACGAAAAACAGCGCCAGTCGAAAACCCGGCCGAAGGCGGCGCGGTGGACGTTGCCCTTCAATTGTAGCGTTCATAAACAGATAGAATTACCATTCCTGCCGGCACTTCCGGCGTGTTGCGACCATAATCAGTGTCAATTGGCCAGCCATGGTCGTCTTGAATTGTGACAGATGCAAATGATAAAAGGCGGCGTTAAAGTGTTTGAAGATTTAGAGCGTTGAAGCGGAAGTGTAAGTGATAAGGGTAGATACGTAAAGCCGGGAGCTGAAAGTATGAGCATGGCCCAAATTATGCTGGTTTTCACGTGATGACGAATGCACAGCCGACAGAAACACATATTGATTGTGGATGATGAGCCGTTGGTTTGCCGGAGTGTTCAACTTCTTCTCGAAGCGGAGGGTTATATCGTGGAACAGGCCAAAAACGCCCATGAGGCGCTGGCCATGTATGAGCCGAACAAGTTCGACATGGTTTTCACGGATTACCTGATGCCCGAGATGAAAGGGGACAAACTCGCCGAAGCCATCAAACGCATTTCGCCCACGCAGGCCGTTGTGATGCTGACAGCCTTTCCTGAAAAGCTTCAGTCTTCAGATTGCCCGTTGGGCGGCGTTGATTGCTTCATTTGCAAGCCTTTCGATCTCAATAATCTTCAAACAGCGATCGCCCGCTACGCTCATTCTTGACGCTAACGTTAAATACGTTTAAGCGTTGAAGTGTTAAAGCGTTGATTCGCCCTGGCTCCCGTCTCGCTACGCTTCGGCGCAGCCTGAGCGCTAAATGAGCATTGCACGCTTTAAGCCGAAACATGGCCGGCCTTGCCTTTGCGCGGTTTTAGTCGGCGGAATTTTTCGCGCACCTCGTCCGCTCTCGAGATCATGATGCACTCGGTGCCCCCCGGGCTGTCGGACTTGATGGTGATAATCAGGGCGATGCGTGCCTCCGCCGGAATACGATCCAACAGGAAATGACACCGGGCGGCGCGCCTGGCGATGGCTGAGTCTGGAACAGCGAAAAGAGGGACCAGGAGCAAATCGCGGACGGTCCATGTCCGGGCGTCATAGTGCAGAAAAAAATAGCCTGAAGTTTTGCCATTGCCCATGGCGCGGGCCACAGAATCGAACTCGCCTCCGGCAATGGATTTGCCAAAGCGCATTTGCTGGCCTTTGATCTGAAACCGCGATCGGCAGTCCGGGCAGGATAATTCGCCGGCCAGGCTATCGGCGCGATTGAGTTTTTCCGATGAACAATTGGGACAAAAAAGATTGTGTTCGGCCCAAAAATCCGCGAGGACACGGGCCCGGTCCACATCGCTTGCGCCCGCAACGGCGAGTTCGGTGGGCATTGAAAGATTCACGCGAGAGAGTTTAACAAAGGAAAAAGGAAAAGGGAAAAGGGAAAAAGGTCGTCCCGACTTGCGGGGCGACCGCGTGAAAAGCGAGGACGAGGACGATTGGGACCAGGCGCATGATGGACGACGTCAGACCGCTTCAACGTCTCAACGTTTCAACGCTTTAACGTTGCAGCTTGATATGACAGGCGCGATGTATTAACCATGATAACATGAAAACGATGATTAAAACGATGGCCGTTTTGTTGGTCGCGGTAATGTCAGGCGGTGTGGCCGCGTTTTGCCAGGATAACAGCGAAACATTGCCTCCGACGGCGTGGGAATGGCCGAACAACAATTTCACCAATAAAGTTGTCGCCCCGACTGTGAAACTTTACACCAACACACAGGCGGCGGTTGCAAATGACCAGCAATATCGTGTGCGTCAGGAAACTCCGACCGGCAAAGGGGCGACGGCGCTTCAGAGCGGGCCGCGCATCGAGCCGCGGGCGCCGACAACGTATGTGCAATCCGACCCGTGGGTGCAACGGGACCATCCCTGGGACGTCAATCCCAACCTGCCCATCACTGAATCGCCCGGGGCGACCAATAATTCCGTCATCGACGCAACGCGGCACTGAAGCAGTCCATTCTCCGGTGCTATTCCTGTATATGGGACTCCAGGCCGTTGTAGATGCGTTTGGGAAGGCCGCTTGCGGTAGCGAGCGCGAGAAGTTGAACGGCCATCAGCGACACAAACGGGACCAGGAACGATCGGCTCGAAGCGGCCGCCACGTCCGCTGACAGGGATGTGGCGATGGCTATCGCCGTGGTGATAGTCGGCCCGCCCAATCTTTGGACGATATTCACTGTCATCGCGGCCAGGCTCAAAGTTTCTCGCGGGACCGAAGCGTACGCAGCGGATATCACAGGGATATTGGTGGCTCCCAGGCCTGCGCCGCGGATTACTAAAGCGATGAGCGCGACGGTCATCGAGAAGCCGTTAATGGCCATCCAAATAAATGGAAGGGTCCCTAAAAAATTCAGAAGCACGCCACTGGACGAAACAGCACGGCAACCAAACCTGTCTGTAAGAGAGCCAATCCACGGACGCATCGAGAGCATTCCGATTCCCATGGCGCCAAGAACCCAACCGGCCTGCGTGGCAGTGAGATGGCATCCTGCCGTCAAAAACAGAGGGATGAGAAATTGCCCGCCGAACATGATTCCATTTGAGACAAACAGGGTCATTGTTGCCGCTGAAAAAGTGCGAATTTTGAACAGTTCAAAGTCTATAAGGGCTTCGGCTTTCCTTCGCATCGAGTGCCATATGAAAGCGCCCATGAGCATCAAACTTAAAATCAGCGTCCAACCGTCCTGACGGTGGGAAACCCGGTCAAATCCATAGAGAAGACCTGCCAGCGCGGGTGAAAGCATAAGGAACCCGAGGAAGTCAAAAGGCCGCTTTTGCATTTTCACGTCATCGCGCGGAATGACATAGGCCGCCAGGATGACCGCCAGAATGCCGACGGGCACATTGACATAAAAGATCCACGGCCAGCCTGCGTATTTTACGATGGTCCCGGCCAGGACCGGCCCCGCCAGCGGAGCGAAGATGATGGGCATGCTGGCGGTGGCGATGACTCTGGTCATTTGGTTGCCCGCGACGCGCGCCGCCATGAATTGCATCAACGGCGCCAGAAGGCCGCCGGCAATACCTTGAACAATGCGCGCGCCGATTAACTCGGGCATGGTCCGGGCCATCCCGCACAGGGCCGAAGCCAGTGTGAATGACCCAAAGCACACCAAATAGAGCCTCTTTGCGCCGAGCCGGGCTACGAGCGAGGCATTGAGCGGGAGCATAAGCGCCAGAGCCAGAAGATAACCGCTGATGATCCAATGAGCGGACGAAATGGAAGAGTGCAAATCCTGCCGGATGGATGGAAGCGAGACGTTCACAATCGTCGAATCCATTTGGGTGATAAATGGACCGAGCGCAGCTACCGCGATAATTTTCCAGGCTCCGGGAGGAAGTTTTTCAGGTTGGACGTCCGCCGTTTTCAATTAGCCCCTTGCGCGGAAATAAAGGCATCCGTTTCAACGACCTGTGCCTGTTTCGGAAACACCTTTTCAGTCAAAACCCGATGCACCTCCTGGTCCGGATCGAAACACGCGTCTTTGAGAACGATACACCGGAAATCCAGGTCAAAAGCCTGCCGCAGGGTGGAGAGAACAATCCCGCTTGTAGCGATTCCGAATAGAACCAAATGATCAATGCCGCGGCAACGAAGAATCATTTGAAGATGATTGTCGGAAAAAGCGCTTACCCTCTGTTTATAGACGAAGAGGTCGCCGGACCGAAAAAGGTCGCTATGAAATTCGGCGGACGGCGTGCCTTTGACGAAAAGATTATTTTGCCTGACCAGCGCAAACGGAGTTTCGAAATCAGGAATCTCTGGATGCCCTTCCGAAAAGCCCAGGCCGGCGTGAATAACGAGGAAGCCGTTTTTTCTCGCAAACTCCACGGCCCTGGCGGCCGCCGGCAGCGCGGATGCGGCGTTGGGCGCAAATGCAAATATTCCATTTTGATAATCGAGCGTTATAAACGCGGTTTTTTTTGAATCGAGTTTCATATTTATCCTTTTTTCTTTTATGAGGTTTCGGCCATGCGCTTTATGATTTCGCCGGCCTTAAAAAGTGTTGTTTGTTCCTGCTTATCGAGTTTTGCCAGCGCCTGCGACAGCCACGCGTGCTTTGCTTCTTTGATGTTTTTTCGCAAGGCAACACCCCTGGCGGTGAGATTGATATAAAATTGACGCCCGTCTGTGGGATGCGCATGACGTTCAACCAATCCCATTTCTTCGAGCAATGCCACCGCCGTCCCCATGGACTGCGGTTTCACGCCTTCCGCGCGCGCAAGGTCGGCTGTCGTCGCCTGGCCATCGCGTTCGAGGCGCGACAAAACGGCTTTTTGCGTCCAGGAAAAATCGCGTAGTTCAGGCGGGGCATCCACCCGGATTCGACGCACGAGCAGGCTGATCGCCAGGATCAGGTCCTCTACCTGAGAATCCTCATTTTTTCGAACCGTCACAATTTAACAGTACAACTTAGAAGCTAAACTGTCAAGTTTAACTTTCATGTTTCGCCCTCCGGCTCAAACCAGCTTTTGCATTTCACTGGAACGTATGCGACGTATTGCATACGCTAAACCGAGGCTGAACCGCGCCGTTTTGGCACATGTCGCGGTTTGCGGGTACCCTGAATCGAGGGGCGCTCGCGGTGTTTCAACGTTTCAACGTGTTTGCGTGTCAACGTTTTGGTGCAACTTTCAATCTCCAATGGTGTTGGATAAAATCACAGTATGCCGCAATTTTCTTATCGAGCGCGCCGCAGGTCAGGCGAATTGGTTGAAGGCGTTTTAGAAGTGGCCGACCGTTCCACGGCGGTTTCACAAATTGAACGTCTTGGGCTGTTTCCCGTGGCGGTGGACACCAGCAAGACCGCGGCAGTGGCGACCACCGTGCGGCGGACGGGTAAAAGTGTAAATCTCGCGGACCTCTTGCCGCCCACATTGCGGGCTCAATTGCTGCAGACCCGCAAGCCCAAACTCCAGGAACTGGCCACGTTTACGCATCAATTGGCCAATTTGCTTAATTCAGGCATGACGCTCGTCACCGCGCTCAGCAGCATGGTCCATTTGGAGTCCAAGGGCATTCCGGCCTCCGTCGCGCGCGATTTGAAAACCGAAGTCACGGAAGGCCGCAGCCTGTCCGATGCCATGGCCAAACAGCCTCGAATTTTTTCGGACCTTTACGTCAACATGGTCCGTTCCGGAGAGCAAAGTGGTTCCCTGGTAGAAGTGCTGCGGCGCATGGCTACACACTTCCACCGGTTCGCCGACGTGCAAAGCAAGTTCAAATCCGCGATGGTTTATCCGACCATGGTCATTTGCGTCGGCCTTGCGTTGATCATCTTTTTCATGAAGGTCATCATGCCGCGTTTCGTGGAGATTTTTAACGGATTCAATGTGGTGCTGCCGCTGCCAACCCGGCTGCTCATTCAGGGAAGCAATTTGTTTCAGACCTACTGGTGGCTGCTCATTTTGCTGCTCATCCTGGCGGGGGTCCTGTTTAAACGATTTCAGGGCACGACGATGGGCAGGAAAAAAATTGATCATTTGAAAATGGCCGCGCCAGTCCTGGGCAAAGTGAACAAATTGAATTTATTCGCCCAATTTTGCCGCACGCTGGGCACGCTCCTGCATAACGGCGTGCCGGTCCTGACCGCCCTGCGCATTACCGAACAGGTCATGCCCAATGTCATCATCCGTGAGGCGACCGCAAAGGCCCGCGAAGCTGTGACGGACGGCAAAACCCTGGCGCAACCGCTGGCACAGTGCAAAGTTTTTCCCGCAATTGATGGTGGACCTGGTCCGCATCGGCGAAGATACCGGCGACGTCCCGGGCGCGTTAAACAACCTGGCGGACACCTACGAAAGCGAACTGGACATCGCGCTGCGATTAATGACGCAACTCATCGAACCGATCCTGATCATCGTCATGGCCGTGATGGTGGGCTTTATTCTTTTGAGCATTTTCCTGCCCCTGTTCAAGCTCATTTCATCCATCCATTCATGAAGTTCGACCGGCAACGCGCGGATGACCGGTCCGCGGCATTTACGCTCATGGAGATCATGGTCGTCGTGGCCATCTTCGGCCTGATCGCGGCGATGGCTGTTCCCTCCATACTGCAGATGCGCCATGAAGCTCCCATGAACAAAGCCATGAACGACATTCTGGAAATGTGCGAGCGCGCGCGCGCCGGGGCCGTGCTGAAGGAAACCAAAACGCGCCTGGTGTTTCATCCTCACGATCGCGAAATTGATTTGGAAGGCGGCGACTCCAACCAGGCGCTGACCACTCGTTTGGGACACCATCCCATTAAGTCCATGCAATTGGATCCGAGCGTGGATATCCAATTGCTTCAAATCAGCCTTCAAAATTGCACCGATGTCGAAGAGTCGTGGGTCAATTTTTACGATAACGGCACCTGTGATGAAATGACTATGATTTTGGCGTGCGGGGGACAACGCGTCATGGTCGACCTCGAACTCACCACGGCCCTGCCGACGATCAAACAGTTGCAATGAGATTTCGACACTCCAACTTAGCGGACAAATTACCTTTAATCCACGAACCGATGTCATGGTCCGTCGTTACAAACGATCTGACAGCTATTCTCCCTCTCCTGGGGGAGAGGGCCGGGGTGAGGGCGAGTCCTTCGCAGACGAGGCCCGAGTCTCTGATTAAGTGGCCCATCGAGAATTTGAAAAGGCAATCCGCATTTACCCTCATGGAGGTCATGATCGCCATCGCCGTTTTCTGCATTGGCGTCTTTGCGATTTTGGGGCTGGTCGCCAGTGTCATGCGCGGCGCGCGTCTGCTCGATAAACCCATGGTGGACGCCGGCGTTGTGGCCTCTGAAATCCAGACCAATTCCATGGTCGAAGTTCAAGGCGTGTCGGGCGATTTAAGCGAATTTCTGGGCGATACCTACAAGGGCTATGATTACATTTACGAAATCCACGAAGAACAGTCGAACCACCTGTACCATGCCACAATTTCCGTGACCAGCGATACGCAGGGCAAACCGGTCATTTCTAAAATGGACGTCCTGTATTTCGCCCCCAATTCACCGCCGGGCAGCCTGGATTCGGGCTACATGAACACCATGCAACATTGAAATTAAACCGAACATTGAAGGCGCCGGGAAATTCACGTAGCAGCGGACATGAGTCCGCTCTGGCTATTTCGCGCCCTGATCGCTCAGGCCTGTTCGCGGTCCAGTCTGACGAAACATCGGACGATAATTCTCCTGGTGGCCGCGGTGCAAACCGCCGTCGCCGCGGTTTTACCCTGGTTGAAATTCTTTTGGCCATGGCCATCTTTACGTTGTTAATGGCGGCGCTTTATACGACGTGGGTCCTGGTCATGCGCGCGACTACCGTCGGAAAACGAACGGCGGCGCAATTGCAGCGCGAGCGCATCGCCATGCAGACCCTCGAGAATTCCCTGACGTACATCCAATCGCACCAGGCATCGATTGACTATTACCTCTTTGACGTGGAAAACGGCGATTCACCGATGTTGAGTTTTGTCGCCTATTTGCCAGATGACTTTCCGCGCAGTGGCGAGTTTTTGAATCCCGTGGGCGGGCCGGCGATGGATTTCCATATGCGGCGGGTGACCTATTCGCTCCAGGCCGATGATGACGGTCAAGGCAAGGACCTTGTCGTTCGGCAGAATCCCTTTCTCATGGATATGCCCAGCGCGGAACAAACTCAACCGCTGGTCCTGGCCAGAAATGTGACCGATTTTTTGGTGGAATGCTGGGACACCAATACCGCGCAGTGGGACACCGCATGGGACGCTACAAACATCATCCCGCCGCTCGTCCGCGTCACGCTGGGTTTTGCCAATCCCAATTCCCACGATAACGACCATCCTGCGCAGGTTGTTACGCGGCTGATTTCATTTCCTTCAACAACGATGCCGACGACCGTGCAAACGCCCGTCAACAACGGCAATTTTCTGGGCGGCCGGGGCTTGTTTAACCAGGGCCAGGGCGACAACCAGGGCGGTGGCCAGGGAAATGGACAGCCTGGTATGGGCCAGATGAACGGAGCGCCTTCGGGCGGTTTTAACAGATGAAGCTCCCAATTTGCCCCACAACTCGCACGCACAGCTTCGCGCTCATCATCGCCCTGCTGGCGGTTTTCGTGCTTACTGCCAATGCCGCGGTGCTGTGGTATTCCATGCAGGTGGACATGAAGCTGGCCTCGAAGTCGCAAAATAATCCGCAATTGCTCTGGCTGGGACGTTCCGGCATGGAACTGTGCAAGTGGATTTTGTCAACCGAAGCCAACGTCCCCGGCGAACCTTACGATTCACTGGACGAATTCTGGGCCGGCGGCCCAGGCGGCGCCAACGAAACAAACAGCCCTCTCGCCAATATTCCCAAAGACCATTACCCGATCGGCGATGGCTTTGTGGACTGGAAAATTATCGACGAGGAACGTTACATCAACGTCAATACCATCAATCCGCAATTGCTCAATCAGGTGCTCACCTCCATGGGCGTGGACGCCAATGATCAGCCCACAGTTTCCGATTCCATCCAGGACTGGGTCCAGCAGGGCGATAATCCAAGGCTGTCCGGCGCCAAGAACGCATATTATATGAGCTTGAACCCTCCGTATTACTGCAAGGAGGCGCCCATGGACGACATCGGCGAATTATTATTGGTCAAGGGCGTAACTATGGAGATGTTCACAGGCCAGAGCCCTGAGGGCGCACACAAGTCCGCCGCGCCCAAAGGATTCGGCTATTCTCCTTTTGAAAATAACGGTTACTCGTTTGGGTTAAGGGACGTCTTAACCCCCTATTCCGATGGCCGGATCAACATCAACACGGCGGATGCCAACGTTCTGCAATGTATTCCCGGCATTGACGAGTCAACTGCCGAAGCCATTATCCAGGCGCGCACTACTCCCGACGGCAGCACTGGTGCCGTGGGCGCGAGCGGCGGAGGCCCTTTCAAAAGTGTAGGCGAAGTTCAGCGCGCCGGGATCAGTGGGCAAGCGATGCAGAGTATCGGCCAGTTTTGCGACGTACGAAGCCGCACATTCAAAGTCATCATCACGGCCCATTACCTGACCGATAGCCAAACCTACATCGGTGTCCTCTGGCGCAACAGCCCCACCGACATTCGCCTCGTGCAGTTTTACGCCGAGCCACAGCAGCAACAGCAGCCAGCGGCGCCGACGGCTGCCCAGGCCGCGGCAGGCTTAACCCAAAATTAAGAGCAACCTTTGGGGGGGGACGGCCCAGCGCAGGGCCAAAGGCCCGATTCATACCAGCCTCGGGCAACGCCCGAGGTAGCAGGAGCAACGGTATAAGCGCCAAAGGTGCGATCCATCGTCGAGGCATTAGACCGTACGTTGGTTCGACTGATGTCTAATGATGGATTGATGAAGCGGGCCTTCAGCCCTTTCTGGTGTTCGACATTCCGTCCCTGGGGCTTTTGCCCAAGGCTGGTATGGTATGCGCCGTTGGCGCTGAGACTGGCCAGATTTGAGTTTGAGAATAGAATCTCATAATCCGGCCATGGCTGCTCACAAAGAGGACCATTGGAATTTGTAACTAAAGAGGATTTGGCTTGCTTCGCTGGATAATTTCTGTCTTTTTGGAAAACCAACTCAGATAATCCCATGAAAACCCTCTTTTCAATTATTGTCTCGGTTCTTTTGATGTCTCCCACTTTTTCGCGTGCCGTTCCGGGTGACGAACATTGGGATGCGCAGTTTGGCGAGCCTGGTTTTGCCGGAATCAGCGGCGTCATTTACGCTGTCGCAACCCAAAATGGCGGAATCTATGCCAGCGGATATTCCGGCACGAATGCCCCGATTGAATTTTGGAACGGGGCACAGTGGTCCACGATCGGGCAAGCCTATAACTATCCACAATGTTATGCTTATGACATGGCAGTAGTGGGCAATTACCTTTATATCGGCGGTTCGTTCACTAACGTCAACGGCGTTGCCGCCAACGGCCTCGCCAGGTGGGACGGTACTACCTGGAGCAGTGTCGGTTTTAGCGGCCAGGTGTTTGGTATGACGGTATCGGGAAATAACCTTTACGTGGCGGGCGGCTTTACCAATGCCACAGCCGACGGCGTTCTGGCCACCAATATCGCCTGGTGGGACGGCGGAGCGTGGCATGCGCTGGGCGCCGGGCTGGGAGTTTCAGCGAATCTTACGGTGGCGTCGGTTGCGGTCCACAACGGATTGGTTTATGCGGGCGGACTTTTCTCGAATTCAGGCTCGTTCTCAGTGACAAATCTCGCGGTCTGGAATGGGTCGAGTTCGGGCCCAGGTCGGGGGTGGGGCAAATGGCACGGTCTATTCCCTGCTCTTCAACGGGGGCAACCTCATCGCCGGCGGCGCCTTTACCCAGGCAGGAACAACATCCGCCAATGGTATTGCCCAATGGAACGGCTCCAGTTGGTCGTCGTTCGGAAGCGGCGTCTCCTCCGGATATGTCTACCGGCTCGCCATATTCAACGGGTCCATCTACGCCGCAGGCCCTTTCAACGGTATCGGCGGGGTCGCCGCCACGAACATTGCATCATGGAACGGGTCATCATGGTCGGCGCTCGGCACGGGCGTCAGCGGTTCGGTGTTGCGCATTCTGTCGAACGCCACGAACCTTTACGTAGGCGGCTTTTTCGCGCAGGCCGGAGGAAAAATCGTGAACTTAATCGCTTCCTGGGACGGCGCAAATTGGAACGCAATTGGGTCCAGCGGACGTTTGAACGGGCTCAATCCTTCGATCTTGGCCCTGGCGAATGACGGAACCAATCTATACGCAGGCGGCACATTCACTAGCGCCGGCCAGGCAACAAACGCCAATTACATCGCCAGGTTTGACGGCACGAATTGGTATGCTCTCGGCAGTGGGATCGGCCCGGTGGGCTCCATAGTTCGGGCGCTGGCGATCGCCACCAATGGCGTTTACGCTGGCGGTGAATTTTCTGCGGCCGGAGGCGTGAGCGCGGCCGATATGGCTTTTTGGAACGGCACGAATTGGTCAGCTCTAGGCAGCGGGCCGGGCGGTGTTGTCGCTTCCATTCTCGTGCGCGCGGACGGCGTTTATATCGCCGGCGCATCGTTGGAAGGCAGCGGTCCAAATTATTTTTCGCCTATTTTCATGCGCTGGGACGGCACCAATTGGTATAACGCCCTGAGTCTCAGCAATGCCTTCTTCGCGGAGCCGTTCAATACAGTGGATATCACAATGGACGCGGTAGCGGCTGTGGGCAGCAATATCTATGTCGGGGGACGATTCAACTATGCCCAGGGTGATCAAAACTATCTCATGGATGCCACCAGTTGCCCGGACATCTTTTGCATTAATAACGGCGGTTTCGCATCGCTTGTGGGCACGGGCGTTAACAGCAACGTTTTAGACATGGCCACAATTGGAACGAATTTGTACGTGGCGGGCTATTTCACCAATGCGGGCGGCATCGCGGCCAGCCACATTGCGATGTGGAATGGAGTTAATTGGTCTGCTCTGGCCAGCGGTGTGGTGGGCAATGGCTATGTGGATACGCTCGCAGTTATCGGCACTAATCTTTATGCCGGCGGCAATTTCACTAATATGGGCGGCGTTTCGACAAGCCGGGCGGCGAGGTGGGACGGCAATAATTGGTGGGCTTTGGGCAGCGGCCTTTCCGGGCCTAATAGCTCCACAACGGTCCTCGGCCTTTGTTCATCAGCCAACGATCTTTATGTCGGCGGCGGTTTCCAGGTCGCAGGCAACAAATCGTCGTTCAATGTGGGCCATTGGAATGACCAGGTGAACTTCAATACGCCCAGGATCATCAATCCAAAATGGCTGCAGAGCGGACAATTTCAGGCGCGGCTTTACGGCGTTCCCGGCGTGACAAATATTGTCCAGGCCACAACTAATTTCACTGTCTGGACGCCCGTGCT
The DNA here is from genome assembly GCA_963845665.1 of uncultured Verrucomicrobiae bacterium. Taxonomy (GTDB): domain Bacteria; phylum Verrucomicrobiota; class Verrucomicrobiia; order Limisphaerales; family UBA11358; genus UBA11358. The sequence continues at coordinate 1,125,877 of CAWJTA010000002.1, read as the reverse complement.
GACGAATAGTGTGGGCATCTACGACTTTACCGATTCCAATTCTCCTGCCTGGCACTACAGATTTTATAGAGGCGTCCTGAGCCAGTGAGAGCCGGGGCGCGCGAAGTTTGGTAGGGACGCTGCGCTATCCCGATGCATCGGGACGCCGCGTAAAGCGGGCGCAACGTATGTAGTCGGACGTTGAATCGCGAAAATTCCGCGCGCTTTACGCGCGGTGACGGCGGTGGCAGCTCCACTTGCCAAACGCGCCGTCCCTGCCATCGCAACACGCTTCTTTTTTCTTTTTTGTGGTGGCCGTCCGCAAGGACTTTTCCTTACCTTTCTTCGCGTTCCTTCATGAATGAAAAGAATCCCGTGCTTCGCGCCATCGCCAGTCCCGCTGGACGCGCATTCCTGGCGTTGCTGCTGGTCCTGATATTGGGCGCGATATTCAACGGCGACGGCGCATTTTTCAAATTCAGCACGCACCGCGACACGCTTCGGGAGGCGTCGGTCTATGGGATACTGGCCTGCGGGATGACGATGGTCATCATCTCCGGCGGGATTGATTTGTCCGTGGGCAGCGTGCTCGCCCTGACCGCTGTTTGCTGCGCCAAAATGGCCATTCATTGGAACTGGAACGGTTGGCTGGTGGTCCCGTTGTGTCTGTTGATCGGGGCGGCTTGCGGCGGCGCGTCCGGCTTTGTCACGGCCCGGCTGGCGGTCCAACCCTTTATCGCCACGCTGGCTATGATGGTTTTGGCGCGCGGTATGGCCAAATATGCGTCCGGCGGTATGAAAGTTTCCACCGCCATCGCCAATCCCGACGGCACATATCGTTACGTGGATGTGCCGCCGTTGTTTCGAATGGTGGACCATCGGATTCTCGGGGGAAATCTTTCAGTCGTGACGGTCATTTTCGCCGCGTGTGTCGCGCTCGCGTGGGTGATCATGGCGAGGCATCGGTGGGGCCGTTACCTTTACGCCATTGGCGGCAATGAAGAGGCCTCGCGCTTTTCCGGCGTGCCCGTCGTGGCGGCGAAAACTTTTGGGTACATTTTTTCGGGCATGTTCGCGGGGGTGGCCGGCATTTGTGAGGCGGCGCAGGAGCAACAGGGCGATCCGGAAGCCGGGGCCGGCTACGAACTGATGGCCATTGCCATGGTCGTCATCGGCGGGACGAGCCTGATGGGCGGGCGCGGCGGCATCGGATTGACTTTGCTCGGCGTTCTCACCATCGGTTACCTGGACAAAATCCTGAGCATCAACGCCGTGCCTGAAGCCGGAAGGCTCATGTTAACCGGCGTCATTATTGTGGTTGCCGTATTGACCCAGCGCAGGAAACGGCAATAGGATAGCTGATGCAACAGCACATGTTTGGGAGAATCAACGTGAACGTGGTAGGGACGCTGCGCTGCGGCGTCCGCGCCGCGTCTAGCGGCGCAACGAGCGTAGTCGGACGTTGTACGGCGAATGTTCCGCCCGCTTTACGGGCGGTGACGGCGCAGCGCGCCGTCCCTACAGTCTTGGGCTCCTCGCTTCAACGTGCGTATGGCTCATTGAGAAATTTCATTTTCCTCGCTCTCGCACCGGCAGTTCTCTTTCTCACTGGCTGTAACAAATCAAGCAACACCGCCCAGGCTCCAGCGCCCGGTTCTCCGCCGCAACAGGAATTTATCATCGGCATGTCCCAGTGCAATTTAGGCGAACCGTGGCGCGTGCAGATGAACGCGGATATTAAGGCCGCGGCGGCGAAACATCCCGAATTGTCGGTAATTTTTAAAGACGCCCAAAACGACACACTCCAACAGCGCGCGCAGATCGAAGAATTTGTCGGGGCAAAAGTCAATCTCATCATCATCAGTCCCAAGGAAGCACAGCCGTTGACCGCGCCCGTCGCCGATGCAATGCAGGCGGGCATCCCGGTCATTGTGCTGGACCGGCGATTGTTGGGCACGAATTACACCTGCTTTATTGGCGCGGACAATAAGAAGATCGGCAGAGCCGCAGGCGAATGGATTGTCAAGGCGCTGGGCGGGAAGGGCAACGTGGTCGAATTGATGGGCCTGCAAACCTCCACGCCGGGCCAGGACAGGCACAGCGGCTTCATGGACGCCATCGCCGGCACGGACATCAAAGTCATTTTTAGCGCGGACATGCAATGGCTCGAGCCGAAGGCGCGGGAGGAAATGGAATCGGCGCTCTCGCGTTTTGATCACATCGATTTGGTCTATGCGCACAACGACGACGGCGCACACGGCGCGTACCTTGCGGCCCAGGCGGCCGGACGCGAGAAACAAATGAGATTTGTGGGCATTGACGCGCTGCCCCAGGAAGGCGTTGCCTATGTGCGACAGGGGATTCTGAACGCCACGTTCCAATATCCCACCGGCGGCGCGCAGGCGATTGATGCCGCGCTGAAAATCCTGCACGGCGATCCTGTGCCACAGGAAATCACGCTCAATACAAAGTTGTTTACGAAGGACAATGTGGAGAAGGGTGGAGAAGAACTCGGTAAGTAGAAATTAAAAAGGAAAAATGGAATCACCGTTGAAGCGTTGAAGGATTAAAGCGTTGGAGCGTCTGAATCGGACGATTGCCGAATTATCTCTGACGTACAATAACCGTTCGATCGCTGTTCCCTCTCCGCTCCCATTGGTGGCCCGGTGCAAACCGGTGAGAGGGGAGAGGGTCAGGGTGAGGTGTGGGTTCGGGGAACGGGAGGAAATGAGTTTTAATTTCGCGCCCTTCCAATTAGATAATTAGGAACATGGCTGACGTTAAGAAGGCCCGACGACTGCGCAAGAATGACACTTGGGCAGAAAAACTGATGTGGCGATGGCTGCGCGACCGGCGGTTCAATAATTATAAGTTTCGGCGACAGCATCCGATAGGTGATTACTGCCTGGATTTTTATTGCCAGGAGGCGAGCCTGGCCGTCGAACTGGATGGTCTTCAGCATGGATTTCCCAGGGTGCAAAGGCGGGATGCTCTTCGAGATGACTATTTGAAATCACTTGGGATAAGAACACTACGTTTTTGGAATTCACATTTGCGGCGCAACGGACAAAGTATTCGTGATACAATATTCAATGAATTGCAAAGGCGAGCGCCCCATCCCTTACCGGATTACACGCGACCAATAACTATGAAAAAAAGTCAGTCAAACGCTCGCCCTCACCCCGTCCCTCTCCCCCAGGAGAGGGAGAATAATCCACCGATGGTTTGAAATGATGGGCGATAGAATTGGTCGGACGATCAATGGAGTGGACAAGCGTACTGAATCGGTGACAGTTGAGGGACTCTCGGACTATTGAGATGTTCAACAGCTGTTCCCTCTCCGCTCCCATCGGATGGGAGGGGAGAGGGTCAGGGTGAGGTGTGGGTTTCCACGCCAACTTAGTTAAAAAATAGAATGCGATCTCCAAATATGACGCTCCAACGAGGATTTCTCATTCTTCTCCTGCTTGTATCGGCCCGCGCCGCATTTGCTGGGGACGCCTTAGTCACCAGCGGTGACTTCGTCAAGATTTACGATCCGAGCGTCGGTGAAAACACGAAATGGTACATCAACGACCATTGCTTTGCGCGCGCGCAGGATGGCACATGGCACATGTTCGGCATTACTCACGCCGAACCGGCAAATCCGGAGAACGAAATTCATTTCGCCCATGCCACGGCCAAAACTTTGCTTCAACAACCCTGGGACAAACAACCGTTCGCTCTCGACGTCGCACGTGCCGAGCCCTGGAATGAAACTCATCTGTGGGCGCCGGATATCGTTTTCCATGACGGCCTTTATTACATGTTTTATTGCGCCGGCGGTGTGGACCACGCGAAATCGAAAATTCATCTGGCCACGTCGCCCGATTTGGAAACCTGGACGCGCTCGCCGCACAACCCAATGGTCGTGGACGGCTTCGACGCGCGCGACCCATTCATTCTGAGCATCGAAAACCTGCGTAGCAGCGGACATGGTGGCCGCGGTGCCAACCGCTGGGTGATGTATTACACGGCCAATAGCGAACCTGCCGGCGGCAATCACGTTGTCGCCTGCGTAACCAGCCGCGATTTGTTGAAGTGGAATCATCGCCGAATTGTGTTTACCGATCCTTCAATTGGCACGTACGGCGGTCCGACGGAATCGCCTTTCGTCGTGCGTCGCGGGGATTCATATTATCTATTCATCGGCCCGCGCGACGGTTACGACGGCACGGACGTTTTTCTCAGTCACGACCCATTTCACTGGGACATCACAAACAAAGTCGGTCATATTCCAGCCCACGCCGCGGAAGTGGTCCAGGACGCCGACGGCAAATGGTATATCAGCCGCGCGGGCTGGGGACGGGGAGGGCTGTATTTGGCGCCGTTGATTTGGAATGACGGGATTTCGCGCTGAAGGCGCAACCCCATTTTAGCCGTGGGCATCGCCCACGGGGAAAAGCCCAAAAGGCTTCGCGCCCTGTAGGGGCAATCCAAAGTTTGGGATCCGCTCTCGATGATTTCGCCGATTTTCGCAGATGAATTTATTGCGAATGAAGCCTTGGGTCCAAGGCGGGACATGCCCACACATTTTTTTTGTGTAGCCCGGACCCCCGGTGGGGGCTGATACTGAAAGAAACTTGGCCTTGATAAGACGGTTTATATGCTATTGGCAGGGTGATTTCGGCGAGCTATGACCGGCCTTTCCAATGGAGCCTGTGTGCCCGTTGTGTAGCATGGTTCCAAGATTCTCGGCTGATTCATTAGTGAAGTTCCGCCGACTTTGGCGAGCCGGCGGAACTATCCTGTTTAAGAGATTGCAGTTTTTCATGCCACTCTTGGGCCGGAACCACCCCATCACCACATGAAAAGCAAAACACCAAAAAATAAAAAACAAAGCAAAAAAATCTCCATTGACGCAGGGTTGGGAACCCATCAACCCTCATGCCGCCGGTGTGGATATCGGCTCGCGGGAACATTGGTCAGCGGTTTCACCGCAAGCCGGCAAGCCTTCTGTCCGCAGGTTTGGCGCCTTCACGGCCGACCTGGAAGGCATGGCCGATTGGTTCGAGCAATGCGGCGTGACTTCCGTGGCGATGGAGTCCACCGGTGTTTATTGGATTGCTCTGTTTCAGATTTTGGAACGGAGGGGATTCAAAGTGATTTTGGTCAATGCGCGTCAGACCAAGAATGTGGCCGGACGCAAGAGCGATGTGCAAGATTGTCAGTGGATTCAACGGCTGCACACCTACGGCTTATTGCAGGGTTCCTTTCGCCCTGAAGATCCCTATTGTACCTTGCGCACCTATCTGCGCTATCGTGACGAATTGGTTGGCGCCCGCAGCACGCAATGCCAGCACATGCAAAAAGCTCTGTTGCAAATGAACATTCAGCTCCCCCATGTGCTGAGCGACGTGGCGGGAGTCAGTGGACTGGCCATCATTGCGGCCATTCTGAAAGGAGAACGCGACCCGGTTAAACTTGCGGCTTTGGTGGACCCTCGTGTGCGAGCCTCCCAACAGACCATCAGCAAGCCCTCGTGGGTGATTACCGGGCGGAGCATCTGTTTGTGCTGCGGCAAGCCTATGAGCTCTACAACACCTATGAGGCTAAGATTAACGCGTGTGACGAGCAGATTGTGCGTGAAATGGCCAGCCTGCCGCTCAAGGTGGACCCGGCCATTAAGCCGCTGCCTGTACGCAAGGCAGGCCGCGCAGCGGTCTTGGACAAAATGGCCGGCGTGGATATGCGTCCGCAGCTTTATAAGAAGATTTGGCGTTGACCTGACTGCCATTGAAGGCATCGGCGTGCTGACGGGACTGGTTCTGCTAACTGAAGTGGGTCCAGACCTGAGCCGATTCCGAACCGAAAAGCATTTCTGCTCCTGGCTGGGACTTTGCCCGGACAACCGCATTAGCGGTGGCAGGGTGCTTAGCAGCCGGACCCGTCGAGTAGTCAACCGCCTCAGCGATGCACTACGTATGGCCGCCAACACGTTGGAACAGCAGCCAAAGCGCCTTGGGGGGCTTCGCGCGCCGGATGAAAGCCCGGCTCGGCGCGGCAGAAGGAATCACGGCCACAGCCCACAAACTGGCCCGCATCATTTACCGGCTGATCAAACATGGAGAAGCCTATGTCCGTCAGGGGTTGGAAGATTACGAGAAGAAATTCGCCGCCAGAAAGCTGAACGCGCTACAGAAAACAGCCAAAGCCTTCGGCTTTGAACTGGTTCAAAAACAAGTGCTTACACAATCAGTTTCTTAAGAGGGAAGTCAACGTGTAAACGAGGGCAAAAATGGGGTAAAATGGGCGTTTTTATTGGGAATCCAGCAAAACAGGGAATGTAAACGAGACGTCGTCTTTCCCGGTCCGAGGCCCTCGCCTTTCAGAATGCCGAAGATGACGATGACGGTGACGATGAGAATGATTGGAGTTCCCCCATGCCCCTTCGTTTAATCAAAAGGGGTGTGTCAGGGATTTGCGATTAAACGGGGTTATATGAAAAGCTAAACGAACTTTTATTGTGGCTAAAATTGCCGCCGTTTGTTGGGGAATACGAAGAACCTTGCTAAACGAATGATTCAGGTTTGATTGGCCGGAAACACGGTTTGATTTACTGTTCGTTTAGGAACGGTTAAACGAACGGGTGACGCCAGGCTCTTCACCTGGGCTCACGAAGGCGGTGCCCTTTTTCCTTTTTCCTTTTGAATTTTTAATTGAATTGGCTGTCCGGCATGGATTCGAACCATGACAAAAGCCTCCAAAGGGCCTTGTGCTACCATTACACCACCGGACAATCGGTGAAGCACTGAAAATTAACATAACCTCCCAAAATGTCAGTAAAATTGTCGGGGACACCCGCAATTCCAGTGCCAACGACGCGTTCCATATCAGACTGGGGCGATCGCCCCAGGAGCAAGACGCCAAATACACCAAAGGGCTGAAGGCCCGCGTCATCGGTCTTTCAATTATTCAATTCAGTGCTTCGAGTCTTCCTCCGGTACTGCTTCGCCTTCGAATAGGTCCACAGGGCCTTGTCGAACATTCGAGGCGTCACTTTCGTCGGGGAACACACTCGCTGCGCCCGCCGCAACAGCTTTTGGCACCCATTAACATATTCGTACCAATAATCAAACCTTGCACTGCGGCTTGGCTGTCAGCCGTAGCGGTCAAAGCCCACGAAAATCAAGAATTGGGTAGATGTCATTAAGAATCGCCGAAGCCGTAGGGTAATCCACGGCGTCCAGAGGGTGAACGATTCACTCCTCGCACGCAAGCCAAGTAATTTCTTCCACAGACTCCAGCGAACCTTTTGCCACTATGGCCAGAACTTCGCGACAACTTCAAGATAGGATATACACAAACAATTCTGCCAGCCCTGACTTTTTAGATTGCGAATGTCGAGTCTAAGAGTCGCAAAAACGAGACGCCTTGTGTTCGATCCAACAGAACCACAACATATAGTGGGGTCAAATAAAAAGCATACCGCATATAGTTCTAAGAGGTGAATAATTCGGTGAATAACTTGTGAATTATTTTGTATAATTTGATGTAGAATTATTTTTGCCGAGTGCGATAATCAAAATGCGATTGAACCCGTGAAACCGCGACAATTGAGTTTTGATTCGGTGTTGATGCCAGGCGAATTCCTATCCTCGGCAGAAGCAGATCAATTTAATGTGGGGATGCTAACGCTCGCTAGAGAGGCGTTGGGATACACTCAAAATCAGTTGGCACGACTGATGGGCAGCAACCAAGCGCGCGTTTCCAAGATCGAGTCGGGGGTTCTAATTCCCGGCAAGAAAGACCTCGAGAAAATTGTTGCTGCGCTTAAACAGAAACGGGAATTCTTTTTTCAACTTGGAGCAGCTTCAGCCGCAAGCCCATCATTTTATCGGAAGTTTCAAAGCATGCCTTTGAGAGCGTTTCGTCAATGCAACGCCCAAATGAATATTTGTCGGCTGGAAATTGAGGACAAAGTCGGCCAGGCAAAGTTAGGAAACCGTGAGCTGCCATGTCTTCCACCCGAGAAAATGGGCGGCCCAAAAGTCGTCGCGCGAGCGGTCAGGCAGAAGTGGGCAATTGAGAAGGGACCCGTCCACCATTTGACAAGACTAATTGAAGATTCAGGGTGCGTTATTGTTGACTACAATTTTCCATCTACAAAGCTGGATGGCTTATGTCTCCGCGCCCCGCAAAAGCCACCTATCATCTTTCTGAATCAGAGTTTTTCCAAATCTCGCCGCCGCCTCTCTCTTGCCCACGAGCTGGGACATCTTGTGATGCACACTGAGCCGCACGAGAAAGTCGAAGATGAGGCCTGGGAATTTGCGGAGGAATTTCTAATGCCTGCCGCCGAAATAATAGAAGATCTGGATAACCTTGATTTTGACAAATTGGGCCACCTTAAGCGATTTTGGGGTGTATCAATGCAGGCATTGCTGCGACATGCACAGAAGATCGGCAAAATCAGCGAAAACAACTCTCGTTACCTGTGGGTTCAAATAGGTAAAAGCGGTTTTCGCAGCAACGAGCCGTTTGAAGATTCAATTTGTGACGAAAAACCAAGAGAAGTAGATGAACGTTTGAGAACCTTTACTTAAAGAATTTAGCCCGTCAAACGGTAGCAGCCGCTTGACGGGCAATTCGATTTCCCCGAACGCACAGCCCGTAAAGGGAACGCGCGACCGGTGAAAATCTAGCATTTACGCACTGCCAGATTATCTCACCAAAAGTTCGGCGTCAACCAAGGTTGGAAACTTCCGTGATGAAAGACCAAACGGAAACGCAGTGGCCGTCGAAAAGAAAATAAGAACGACTGAACGACACAACGCATGCATCAGGTTAACGCATGGATCCGCATGAATACTTTGCGCCCGCCAGGGATGCGTTGAGGAAGACCGTAATTTTGCGATGCGAGAACAAGAAATTTTAATCATATGGAACATAAAGACTCTTATATTTGCTATAATCGCGCCGATTTTGATTGGGTTCAAAGTTTGGCAGAACAAATCGAATCCGAAACGATTGATGGCCTTCCCGCTTCTCGTAACCTAACCGTTTTTTTTGACAAGTGGGACATTGGCCCTGGCCAAAGCCTCATTGACCGGATGAATCAAGGGATGGAATCGTCTCGTCACGCCGTTGTAATTCTCTCACCGGAATTCCTCAACGCGGATTGGCCTCGCTTCGAATGGAAAAATATCGTTGCGCAAAATCCTAGTAATGTAGGCGAAAAAATAATTCCAATCATGCTCCGTGATGTCACCAAAGAAGGCAAAGATCGGATAGAACTATGTGCGCCATTTCGTGACCTCCGTTATATCGATTTCAGGAAACAGTCAGATTTTAAGCGGAGTTTTATCGAATTGATTCGGAAGATCCGCAACCTTCCGCCCGAAAGGGGGCGAAAACTCGTTCCGATTACGGGAAAAGACCCGATACTGCCAACGGTACAGTTGCCCGACACGTCGTGGCTTGCTGACAAAGTTCCCGATTTGCTATTGTCAAATCTCTTTGCTGTTCGGGCGTTGCCTCAACAAATCTGGAAGGGACAAACAAACTTTAGGAAGCCTAAAGAAGTTTGGGACAGAGTTCCAAATGATGAGCCATTCATACTCCGCGATGGGTGCCTTTATACTTTTGCTCCATTGAACTCGCCGAGGACAAATCTACGAATGGCGATAACCTCTGGTTCAGAAAAAACCGAATCCTGCTATGATTGGCTTTTGAGAACCGACAGAAAGACTTGGCTGATGGCGTTGTTTAACACCTGCCTGCGAAAACACTTGCGCCGCAAGGAAGTTCTTCAGGATGACAAAGGCCGCTACTATTTTGCACCAAATAAAAATGGAACCGATAGAATTTATCACATGTCTTCGGGAAAGCCCAGAACGGTTGCTGCAAGGAAGGGCGATGCGGACAATCCATTTTGGGTTCATTACGGGGCGAAAATCCGATTCCGATGTTTGGGTGAATCGCTGTTTCTTTCGGTTGAACCGATTTTCCTTTTTACCAAGGATGGAAACGAATCTATCACAGGCAAAAATGCAGGTAGGCTCTCGCTACAGTGGGGCGGAAAGCAATTTAACCCCGACATTTTGCGAAATACTCTATTTTGGGGGACGGTGCTCTCGAATGCTCGGAATCAAATTGCTCTTGATACCGGAGACAAGAAGAAAATCATTTTGGATTCAATGCCGGCAACATCGCGGATGGAATATGGCGTTGCATTTGACAGGATAAAAATGAGAGCGCTGTTGGATCAGGCAGACAATGTTTTGAATGAAATGGTTCAAGCTGAGGAAGACGTGGAACAAGAAAACGAAGAAGGCAACGGAATAACCCCTGAATAATATGACTCGACAAATTCAAACGTCCCCACCAAAGGCCATCACGATCGACGAATTGGTTGAACAAATCAAACCACGGTTTCAGTCATTTTATATCGAAGAACCCAAATTGGTATTTTGCAACAGTGCATTGTCTGTTGACCCCAAAGCCGGTTTAGAAGCGTATGGGCCTTTTGGTTCGAATGCAGGCGCAGCTTCAATTGTGCAAATCGGCATCATCGGCACGGGCGACGGAATTCAAGCATTTTTAGATTTTCTTCGGAAATGCCAGAACCAAGTCACAGCAGGTTTGAATTCGCGGGGAAAACCGCTTGACCCACACTGTTTTCCCAGTTTCCCCGGCTGCAAACCCGACCAGACATTTCGCACTTCATTTTTCGCCGATAATGCTGCACATCGCCGCGTAATACCTGAAGAATTCTTTAGCCGGGCTGCTGAGAAAGCGAATGAACAAACACGGATTCATGCTGTAGTAGATTTATTGGTCGAACAATTGCAGGCCATTGCAAATCTGGATGAGCAGCCGGACGTTGTTGTCATTGTTCTGCCAAAAGGCGTGGAGGACGCCTGCAAGTCAATTGGCGCGTCACTAGCGCGACAGCGTGTAGTAATTACCCCGCAACAAAGATTTGAACGGCATTTGCAGCGCGAATCTTCTCGTGGACAAACTTTTTTAACACTCGATTTTGATGTCGCATCGTCAGCCGAGAGCGTGGATGCTTTTTTTAACATCCACCACGCTTTAAAGGCTCATTCCATGCAAACCGGACTTACGACCCAACTTATTTGGCATAGCACATTTCGCGAATCCAATCTCGCTTCCGTAGCGTGGAATTTATTTACCGCGCTTTACTACAAGGCGGGCAATAGTCCATGGCGAATCCAGTCGCTGCCGGATAATACCTGTTACGTTGGCATTGCCTTTGTCAAGGAAAGCCCGAAAGCCGGCGCAGATATGCAAAGTAGTCTAGCTCAAGTATTCGGAGCCGGAGAGGGACTTGTTCTCCAAGGTGAAAAGGCCATAACTGATAGCACAAGAGACAGGCAACCGCACTTGTCAGAATCTGGTGCGGAGAATCTCTTAAAAAAAGCCATCGAGCTTTACAAAAAGCAAAACGAACAGTCTCCCAAGCGCGTTGTTGTCCATAAAACGTCTAGATATTGGCCAGAAGAATTGAGGGGCTTGCGAAAAGCCCTTGGCGCGATTTATCACTACGATTTTCTGGCAATCGAATCTTTGGAAACGCGATTCATGCGGATCGGCAAAAAGCCAGTATTGCGTGGAACCGTAGTTCAGCTGGCGCCACGACATTATTTGGTCTTCGGAAATGGCTATGTTCCATATTTACGCGCTTATCCGGGCAAGCGTCTCCCACGTCCGTTGGAAATTTTAGAGCATCATGGCGTCTCGCCCGCGGCCGTTGTATGCCAAGAACTGTTGGCTCTAACGAAGTTGAATTGGAATAGTTGCTCCTTCGGCAGTAGCTTACCTATCACAATTCGCTTTGCCCGTGATGTTGGGAAGATTCTGTGTGAGGTTCCGAAAGGGAATACAGTACAATCCAAGTATCGGTTCTTCATGTGAGATGCAAAATTCGAAACAACGAATCAAAATTCAATAGTGAGAATATATGCAAAACCGAAAATCCGAATTGAAACAAATTGTGTTAGACATCCTTTTTGACCGAGAAAAAGTTTATTTGGATCCGTGCCAATTTGGCCATCTAACGGCGGGCGTCGCCGAAGTGCTATACAGGCGAGAGAATCCCACTTCCCGTGGCATGGCTTTAGTGCCAGAACGCACGTTGGAAGAGAACGATTGGCTGTTTGTTCAGGAAATTTTTTGGGATCTAGTTGGCGAGAGGATCATAACAATTGGAATGGATAGTGCGAATGCACAGTATCCCTGGTTCCGGTTGCACTCCGAAGCAACGGAAAGGCCCCGTAGAAATTGATTCAAGAATGAACTTGGAAAGAATGTCGTGGATCGCAGGTATATTCGCCGCAATTGTTGCAGTTCTGGCTTGGCTAGTTGACCGCGACACCATTTTTGCATTCTGCAATTCATGCGAAAAAATTGTTGCTGCGCCGCTTGTGATCGGTTTCGAATTTTTGACTCATCCGATCACTTGGCCTATTTGGGCGTTAATTCTACTTTTACTTTTTGGGATGCTTTTGGTCGGATCGTTACGTCGATTCGGGTCCGTGACGCCCAAGCATCCAATTTGCTCGGAAACTGAAAACGCTCGAGAAAAGCCGTTGCCACCACCACCCGCAGCAAACCCGCGAACTTATACCAACGACGAGATTTTTGGCGTCAAATGGAGTTGGCAATGGCTCGGTCACCAATTTGGTAATTTAGCAGGGCCATTTTGCCCTCGTCCAAGTTGTTTATGCCGCCTTGACCTGGAGCTTTGCCGAGACCCCAATATGTATTACCGACACAAATCAATGACGCCGCCTATTGCCCTAGTGTGCCCGCATTGTGGCTTCAATAGGAACTACGAATTTGATTTGGAGGAATTGAAGCAGAAGACAATGGTGGAAATCGAACGCCGTATAAACACAGGCGAATGCTATTTTATGCGAGGCAGTGTGGATCGGCCCGTTTAATGAGATAACCCGTATTAAATACATGAACTGCATTTTTGGAATTTTTGACGTTTTGGGATTTACTAGCTTTTGCGAACACTGCGGGACTCTCGACGCTGAAAAGGTTTTCAGGGTTATGGACAATTTTGAAGCGGAAATCCCTGAAATATTGTTGCATGGCCTTTACACAGAAGGTGAATCTTCCAAAGAGAAAATTGATTCGCTGAAGAAGCGGTTAAGGTGGCTGACATTCTCCGACACGATTTTTGTGGCTTTGCCATTTGAGTTGTCAGACAAACCCAACAACCTAAAATTCACGATGATCTTTTTCACGACTCTTGCGGCTTACATTAACCGCAAAATGTTCGAAATGGGGTTGCCTGTTCGTGGGACGTTGCACATTGGCGACGCGATAATGAGCAGGCGGTGCTTTGCGGGGAAAGCGATAATGGATGCACACAGATTAAGCGGAAAGTGTCAGGTAGCCGCCACCGTGGTTTCTGATCAAACCTGCGAGCTACTGTCTAATCTATTTCCAGAGCCAAGGGGCTGTCATTTCATGTATGCCAATATGATTCTTGAATGTGATGTGCCGGTAGACGTAGGACAGCTTCCCGGATCGTTGCTCTGCGCGAACAAGACGCAAAAAATGAAAACGCTATGCTGGTTTTTCTTGGATATGGGGCGCATTGAGCCTTTTGGGCTCCCACCTGATTTGGAATCCTACGTCGAACGAAAGTTTACGGCTCACGGGAAAAAGCTTTTGGGTGAAAGAGAGAGAATGAAGGCAATCAATACCGTTGATCTGTTCAAAAACTGGAAGACCATTTGTAACGGGAGACGTCGCCATCATGTTTCAATTACGGCGTAGAATCAGCGCCGAACGAAACCGTTACGAAATCTCTAGGGCGATCACAACGAAAACCTAATGTAACACTGCAAATCATTTACGCTTAGCACCTTATAAAATGTAACAGCGTGTAACAAATTGTGTAACACCGTAAATCATTGAGGCTCAATAATGTAATCCCGCACTCGCGGTATAACACGTTTTCCAATTTCATCTCATGTTGCCTCCCTGCGTTCCTGCAAGCTCTTGAGTTCTCTTGCGGCTAATAATCCCGGCCCCTTAATTTCGGCTACACCGAAATTTAGCTTTTTTCCCCAAAATCCCATGCCGCAAATTAAGCCAGATTCTACCGATTTCCCAGCAAAAGCGCTTCATTTTCACCCCCTTAATTTGAAATTAAGCGTTTCGTTAACCGAAATTAAGCCCGCGAAACCCTAGTACACCGATTATTACTTAATTTCGCGACCCGCCCCATGGCAAGTGGCGCTGCCACCATCAATTGCGCGGAGGAGTGTTTCAAAACATTCCTTTTCAGTCCGCGCAGCCGTGTCGATGACCGTTCTCGGCTGTTGCCATTGGTGATATTCACGGTTTTCGATTTCCTTCCATGTTGGGAGTCTGAGGTTTTTAACATCTGGTATCCGGTTTTCGGCTCGTTTTTTATGCTCTGATTTATCTGAGCAAATGATTTCGATATTTACGAAATCCGCCTCCGCATTCCTGGCAACCTGTTCCCAGGCGCGCCTTGTCGGTTCAATTGGGTTGCAGGAATCGGCCACCACGCTCATTCCCATTTGGAGATTATCAAGCGCTATCCGGTAACAAAGACTGTAACCTTCCTCCTGCACATCAAATCCGCAATCTCTCAAGGTCTGCTCAATGGTATCGATTCTCAAATAGACGGCCCTTTTAGATTTGGCGAGCATTTTGGACAAAGTCGTTTTCCCGGAAGCAGGCAATCCTGAGAAAATAAACAATGTTGGTTTCATTCTTCGAAACAGTGACGTTATTCATTCCACTGCCCCTGTTCGTCTGCGACAGTATTTGTGCCCTCGGTTATTGAAAATTCCCCGCCGTCGGTGACATAATATACCATTTGCTGATTCGTGAAAACGTAACCTAAGAAGTGGCTCGGAGTGACGCCGTCGGCGCCGATCGTGTGGTCAGTTCTGCCTGTTAGATTGATGGATTTTCCGGTCTTCTTGTTGACGCAAACAAATTTTATGTCGTCGCTTGAAACCACATATTCCTGGTCGAGAGTTATAGTAATTTTATAGGTGGGCGTTTCCAATTGGATGGAACTCCTCGGATTCGCGAAGTCCATCAGCCACATTTCGTAGAAGGTTCCTGCCGGCATTGGTTCAGTTTTGCCGTTTGTCCGGCTTACTGCCTGTTCCCAAAAAACGAAATAAAGATCCGGGCTTTTCAGCAATTCGTGAGGCAGAATAAAATCTACGGTCCATTCCCCCGCATGCTTTTGGACCATGACTGGTATTGCCGCTTCGAACGGCTCCTGGAAAATCTCGTTGCTGCCATTTTGATCCCTGACTGTGTCCAAACGGCCGCTGCAATAATTTGCGTCGATCGCTCCTCTTTTGGCAGTGATGACGATGTGAAAGGCGACGCCGTTCGTGGCCGTATTCGTGGAGACGGCAAATGTGTAGGAATAAGTGTCCAGGCTCGACGTAGTCACCGGAATTTCGACGCACATTGCGAATACCGGCCCGGCGGCGACGAGCCAAACGAAGAGAATATTGAGCGATCGGCGCATGAGCTAATGGTTGTTCTCGCCTTTGCCCGAAATCAAGCCTTCAAAATTAGTCAGTGGGAAGGAGCCGAAGATCAGATTCCCGCTATCGCGGAGTATTCCAGTCAGCGGCTCAATTACGGGGCGGGCATACCCAGGGCGGCGCTCACTCCGTTCGCTTGCCCGGGGCTACACATATGTCACCCCCGCTGGGGGTTTCAGTTTGCGGCGTCCGGCTATCTGGAATTGTTGGTCTCGGAGCGATGAAATTTCATTCCTGAATTCCTGCCTTCCTCATTGTCGTATCGCAAGTGGCGCTGCCACTCTGCGAAAATCTGCGTGCGCGGCGGACGTTCCGCCTGCGGATAAAAACATCTGCTATTGGGCCTGTGTCGGGAACAATAGCTGCAGTCTATTGCCAATGTTTCTGAATTTGCATTGATAGGCTGCGCAAAGCTCCTGAATGAAGAGGATATGCTGCGGGTTAACGGCAACGACTTCAAAGTTGGCGCCCCTTTTGGCCAGTTCCCAGGCGTGCTTTTGCCAATTCTTTGCGTTTGTTGTGATCAACCTCATACCGGAAACTCGCCTGCAAGACGCTTACTGTCAAGCATCCAAATTCGGCGATGAACAAAAACATTGATAGTCCGCCCTTTCCATGAACCGTGCCCGAGATACGGCTGTGTCGGAGACCAGCCGCAGCAGGGAGCATTGCACAACTCCTCCTGAAAACATGAGGTTCCTTCTTCTATCTGCGGTTCGCACCGTGGCCACCTGCGGGTTCGCCGACAGATGTGTTTCTTGATTCAAATTCGTTCTTTCGCTGGATATATCCAATCACACCCACGGCGGCAACGGCGAGGGCGGCGAATTGGTAGCCGGAAAGGGGACCAACGATCGCCGGCGTATCGCGAAGGAATTCGTGGAAGAACCGGAAGAGTCCGTAGGCGATCAGGTAAATGTGGAAGAGCTGGCCCGGGGCAATTCGTCCCCAGCGCAAGAGCAGGATGACCGCGAGCATGATGGCGTTGAAAAGAAATTCCACGGGCACAGCAGGCCAGCGCTGAACGCCGTGGACATCGGCGATCGTGTACCAGGACGGCTGACAGACGCGGCCCAGGCAACAGCCGTTGAGATAACAGCCGATTCGGCCAAGCATGACGCCAATGGGCACGATAACGGCAAACCAATCGCCTGTGGCCGTGGTGTAGCCAAGCAATCGTTTGGCAATGATGACGCCCGCAAAGCCGCCGAGAAATGCGCCGGTAATGGATTTGCCCGTGGCCAGAATGACCCAGCGATTCGGATCATGCCAGTAGAGCCAGCCCTCTGAGGCGAAATATACGAGCTTTGCGCCGAGAAAAGCAGACACGAGCGCGGAAATGTAAATGAGGACGAGCCGTTCATCTCGCCGCGCGAGGCGGGACCAAAAGACGATGCTCACCATAATTCCGGCGAGCATCATCCAGCCGTAGCCGGTGGAATGTACAATCGGCCATTTCATGAAATTAAAATTGCATATGGGAGCACGCTTCAAATACGGCAACAATCACACAAAGGACAAAAAAGCAGCCCGCTAAGAACAATCCGAGCATGCTTCGCGATAAGGGGTCTTTTACATTGCGCACACAACCAAACGCTCCGATTAAATTACAGACGACGCACAAGACCAATAAAAATATTCCGCCGGATCCTTGAGATGGGCCGTTTGCGGAAGCCACCAACAGCAAAATCGGAATCGGTGCGAGACCGATCGCCAACCATATGAGGGTAATGGCTGTCTTTTTGCTTGTAGGGTCTGATTCGTTGTTCATTTGTTCGAGAACGAGGACGAGGAGCAGACGGGGACGGCGGTCACAATTTGCAATCCGTGAAACCGGAATAATAACGGCAAAAGGAATCGAGTTTTCCGTCGGGGCGAATCACGTGGGTGCAGCAGCGATCGATGCGGTCTTCGTCCCAGGTTGCGGCATCCATGAACGGCTTGATAAAAAGGCGGAACGTATGGGATTCGTCCAGCTCGAATTGCCGGAGCAGTTCCCCAAGCGGCTCGGATTCGCAACCGCATTTCATTAAATCCTCGAGCTTATACCGGATTTTGGTCCCGAGAAATCCCTGCACATTTTTGAAATCGATGAAATCGCTTACAGACCGAGTTTCTCCGCCCACTTTGAGCAAATAGCCGATGGTCGCACAATTTGGATCGCCGCACGGCAACGGCGTAAAATCGTCGAACCGTAGTTTCCCGTTCGATTGGGCCACAGAAGCCAGGATGATATCGGCGGTGTTAAGCCGGCTTGAATTTGAAGCCGGGACGCGCCCGCTGGTGAACATGGGTTGAAAGGCTATGCCACGAATGTTTGGCCAGCGCAGGCCGAAGTCAATAGACTGCCAAAGAAATGGAAGATTGTCCTGCATCACGGTCATTGCCAGCGTCAATGGCAACTTCATTTCGCGACATCGTTCGATGCAACGTTCGCGAGTGGCGCGCAAATCCGCGCCGCGTAAAAACGTTTGGCCATTTTCCTGTGGGCCGTCGAATTGGAGGTACAGTTGAAATTTTCCGTACCGAAATGTTTTCTCCAGTTTATTCGCAAACGTGTCGTCATTCGCAATCCGCACGCCATTGGTGTTCAGCAAAACGTAGTCAATGCCAGGATTGGCGTGCAGCCAGTGGAGCAGGTCAAAGAATTGGGGATGAAGCGTGGGCTCGCCGCCTGAAAGCTGGAGGATCTCAATTTTTCCCTTCCGATCAATCACACCCTGGATTCGCGCCTGCAAATGCTCCAACGGCACTGCATCCACTCTGGCCCCGGCGCCGGCGGGCGAATCGGCGAAACACGTCGGGCACTTTAAATTGCACGAATTAACGATTTCGATGAGCGCCAGGCACGTCGAGAGCTTTTCCATGACACCAAGCGCGCCGTTCGGGCTGGCGTTTCGGCCAAGGGTTCCGAGACTGGTTCCATCCGCCGAGCAACATTGGCCGGGGCCGCAGCCGCAGGCGTTGTCGTCTTTGCCGCGGGCCAGCCAATAAAATCGAGCATCGGAGGCGATGCAAACGCTCACCTCCCCGTGCGTTGCGCAGGTGCGTTTGAGCAATATTTTTGACAGAATGCCGCCCGTGCGCCAGACCTCCGCCGGGCATGGCGCATGGCAAACCGTGCAGCGGGACGTCGTGCGTTTCAGCAGTTCGTCGGTGAGCCTGAAGGTAGTGGCGGAAAGGTTCATATTACGAGTAACCGCCGATGGCGCAGCCGAAACAGGACAGCGTCAGGCAAACCAAAAACATAATTCCAGAGAATAAGATTGAGAGCAAAACGCGAGCCCCCACCTTGTCAGTGATACCGCACGCGAGTATCACACCGCAGAGGACGCCCCCGACAACACTGCAAATTGCACCTGTTATTGGGGGCACGCCATCTGCCATGTGGTTTGACAGAGTGATGTGCACGGTAAGCGCGGAAACGAGCGTCAATAACGGTGGGAGCAGGAGCGCGCATAAAAATACCCACCAGTTAATTCGAGTCCCGGGCGATCCGCAAAACGGACACTGTGCCCCTTCTGTATTTTCCGGCAATTCTTTATCGCATCGCGGGCAACTCATATTTTTCCCATGTTCGAACATGCGGCGTAGAGGAATGCCAAGAGGACGAGCGCAACCCCGGCCAGAACAAGAGCCACGATAAACATGAGGCGAAAGCACTTTATAAGCCCTTCCAGAAATTCGGACTTTCCGTCTGGATTCTCTTTTTTGGCGCCGATCTCAGGCTGCTTGACCTTGTTCCAGCAATCCGGGCAAAACATCGAGCCTCGCTCAACGAGGAACTCGACCTCTTTTTTACAATTCGGGCAGTATCCCGTTGGTTTGCTCATGACTTGCGCGATATTTCAGTTTGTCACCGTGAAGCGCAAGTTAAAGCTTTCGCCGGCTGAGTGTTAATCGAAAAAAACGGTGGAACATTGATTTGCTCAATAAACAAATCCAGTCCTCTTTTCATGACCTGCATCCTCAGCCTGGACTGATTTTGAGACGGACAGTGCGAATCCCTTGTGACACCTGCGGCCGCAATTTCGAGAATTTGCCCGGCAAATTTGCGGCATCAACCGATTTTGTGGCATATTTGATACAGCGGTGTAGTAAAGAAAGGAGACAATTATGAAAAGAGCCACGGGTTCAATTCTCATCGTTGACGATAGCCCGAGTGAACAATTATTGATTAAAGAGGCGTTCCGGGACCTTGGCGTCATGGATGTCATTCATATCGCCAACGACGGCGAAGAGGCGATTGCCTACTTGAAGGGGCATGGCAAATATTCCGACCGGCAAAAGTTTCAATTCCCGACATTCCTTTTGACTGACTTGAAAATGCCGAAAATCAACGGATTCGAATTGCTTTCATTTTTGAAGCGAAGCCACTTTATTATTATTCCAACCATCGTTTGGACTATGTCGAGAGATGAGGACGATATACAGCATTCCTATTTGCTTGGAGCAAACGCCTACCACACCAAACCCACTCAAAAGGAAGAGTTTTTAAAGTTGTTAAAAAAACTTTATGAATATTGGGCTGAGGTTCAGTTGCCCGATCTCGACGCGGACGGCAACTTAAGGCGAGCGAAACAGAGCGGCAAATCCGGCCTTTTCATTCCTCCAACAGTTGAGGGGGCGTGACTTCGCGCAACCGATCAAAATTGGTATTTGTTTCGCGCGAAGGTCGCGATGGACGCGAAGGGATTTAAGCGCATCCAAAACCAATGTCCTTTTGGGGTGCCCCTATAGGGCGTGGAGGTTCTATTTCGGCGGGTCCGAGGGCGTTGCCCTCGGCTACTATGGGATTGCGCTTTCAGCGCGTACCCCGCCCTACCGGTTTTATCTGCGAAAATCTGCGTCACTTGCGGATAAAAACGTCCGATAATTGTCCATTGCGCAAACCCAAAAGCGCGGTAACCTCTTTCGATGCAATGTTGGTCGGAAGGGAAAGAGGCGGAGAGTGTGCCGCAGATCAGATTCGTGCTATCGCACGGCTTCGCAGTTAGCGGCTTGTTTTACGGACGTTTTACCCAGGGCGGCGCGCTCAAAGATTCGCGCTTGCCCTGGGCTACAAATATGTCACCCCGATGGGGTTTTCAGCCGGTTTGCACCGCGGCCACCTGCGGCTTCGCCGGCAAAAGGGTTGAAAAGGGATTGCCCGCATACTCTTCCCAAGCCACAATGTCTGTCTTTGCATGAATGACACGCCCGCAATCGCGCCGCAGCCCGCGCCCGAAGCGAAATCGTATTCGCCGTCGGCGGCCCGCGATTTTTCCAGCCCGGTGTCCCGGCCCAAGAAAGGTGCTTTTCAGCTCCTGGGCGAGGTTCTGCGCCATGGCGGCCCCGGCTATTTGCAGTTCGCCATTACCAATATCTGCAACGCCGACTGCGGTTTTTGCGGGTTCGCGCGTTCCCAGTTTGATCCCCGCAAGCGCCGGAGCGTTACATTCGATGAAGCCAAACTGGCCATTGATATGGCGGTCAAAAATCACATCGGCTATCTCCTGTTCGTGGGCGGCGAACCGATGGTCCATCGGGACCTGCGCGCGATGACGCGATACGCCGCCGAGCACGGCATTCGGCCGATGATCTGCACCAACGGCGGTTTGTGGACCGATGAAAACATGCGGAACCTCGCGAGTGACGGTCTCACGAGCGTCATCATGTCTATTGACGCCCATGACATCGCAAAGCATGAAAAAAATCGCGGCCTGCAGGATGTCTGCAAAAAGATCAAACGCGCCAATGAATACTTTCATTCCGTGGGCATCCAAACCACGGCGAGCATTACAGCCAGCCGTCTGATCGAAGATTACAACAAATTGCCCGAGTTTCTGGAATCGCTCGGATTCAAAAGCTGCACGTTCAGTTATCCGCTCACATCGCTCGCCAGCAGTTACCTGAGTTTCAGCGACAGCGGCCTGGTGAACTATAACAACGACGAACTCATCGACCTGTTCGCAAAGATCAAGACGATGAAGGTGCGCAGCGGATTTCCCGTCGTCAATCCCTCCGAATCGCTGGATGAAATGCAGCGGCATTTACGCGGCGAAAAGGAAAAATTCGGTTGCCTGGGCGGATTCAAATATTTTTACCTGGATTGGAACCTGGATCTGTACCGCTGCCATTTCTGGGAAAAACCGATGTGCAAAGTATGGGACTGGGACGACTCAAAGCTTATCCGCGACGGCTGCACGCGCTGCATGATTGATTGCTATCGGGACCCGAGCGTATTGCAATTTATCGCCGTCAGCATGAGCGATGCCTGGAACAATTTGAAGAAAGGCAACCTTGCGGGCGCCGCCAAACACGTATTCGATTCCCGCAACCTGACGTCCATCAAAGCGGTTTGGGAAGACTGGAAATGGATTAAGGGAGTTTAGGTATTGTCGATTTTCGATTGCGGATTTCGGATTTATTAGCCAGGGCCTCGTACCTCGGCCACAACGAGCTCGCCCTCACCCCGGCCCTCTCCCCCAGGAGAGGGAGAATCATCCACTGATGGTTTGACACGACGGATGATTGACAGCGGTTTGGGCCCAGGCCTATGAGGCGGGCTTTCAGCCCTTGCGGTATTGGGCGTTTTGTTCCTGGGGCGATGCCCCAGGCTGGTATGGG
Source organism: uncultured Verrucomicrobiae bacterium (assembly GCA_963845665.1). Taxonomy (GTDB): domain Bacteria; phylum Verrucomicrobiota; class Verrucomicrobiia; order Limisphaerales; family UBA11358; genus UBA11358. The sequence goes on along the minus strand of CAWJTA010000002.1, from coordinate 1,103,723 downwards.
ACGCGCCGTTGGCGCTGAAACGGGCTCGTATCGATCGACCAATCCATTAATCCAAAATCTACTCACCCGGTCATGAGTTCCAAAATTCCGAGCAAAGGTATTCTGACCCAATTGGGGCGGCTATTGAGTTCGTAACCGAGTTCGTAAATGGCTTTTCGAAGCAGGAATATATTCGTGAGCAGTTCAATGTCCTCCTCTTTGCGCGGCAGGAATGCGGCGTTTTTGGCCGCATCGAGGTAGGCGCGGTAAAAGATGGCCGAAACGTGGCGAGCCCAGAATTGGGCCCAGCCGGCCAGGGCATCGGCCTGGGCCGGGATGGCCCCGCCGCTTTCAAGTTCCTTGAGAACGGCCGCCTGCGAGGCGTAATGAAATGAACGTATCATCCCGGCCACGTCTCCCATTGGCGGCCGCTTGAGACGGCGCTCGCCGATGGACAGGGCAGGTTCGCCTTCGAAGTCAATAATCCAAAAATGCTTGCCATCATAAAGCACCTGCCCCAAATGGTAGTCTCCATGTTCGCGTATCCGCCACGCGTCGATGCGGCGCGAATAAATATCGCTGAACCGCTTCAATATGTCCGGTTCCAGCGCAATCACTTTGTCCGCCAACGCCTGGACATCCGGCGGAAGCGTTTTCAGTTTTCTGGCCAGCAATTGGAAATTCTGGCGTGTGAGATTGCGCAGGGACTGGAACAGGCCGCGCTGAAAATGCGGCGTGAAGGGCTCCGGCGCGAACCGTTTGTCTGTGTTTTCGGAAGCCAGGGCCATATGCATGGCGGCGGTTCGTTCGCCCAACATTTTGGCGTTTTCCACGTAAGCGCCGACCATTTCGACGGCTTCCGGAGGCGGGCCGCCGTTGGCGAGTTTTTCGAGCGACATGGAAGGGACTTTGGCCAGGCGTTCCTCCGACGGGAGGCTTTCGACCCGTTCGAAAAATCGGCCGAGGGTGTCCAAAGTAAATTCCCATGCGTCCCTGCACTTGGGCAGGAAGGAACTGAGCACGCCAATGGTCATCGGTTCCTCCTCATCGCTACCGTGATATTCCAGCGCGCCGGCCAACGGGGGCGAATAGGGAAAGCGGTGCCCGGTGAGGAGCCGGCTGATTTCCAGTTCAGGATTTTCTCCCTGGTCCATCCGGCGGAAAAGCTTGAGCATGAGTTTATCGCCGAAAATGACGGATGAATTGCTTTGCTCGGTCTTGCTGACGGAGGGTTGAAGATCCAGGGAGTGGGTCATGCGCAATTGGCGCAAAAAGCTGGTGTGCATGGAGGTCACAGTCCCGTGGCTGCCCTGCAGGCTGCGGCGACCGGCCATAATTTCCAGGAGTGCGCGGCAAAACTCCCTGTTGGCGATCGCATCGTAGAGCAGGCCGTCGGCCTCGGGATTTTTTACGCGGATTCGGGCGATGACCAGCGGGGCCCAGTGACGGCGGACCGAGTCCATATGTTCGCCGAAGGCGCAAGCCAGGGGCAGGACGTACAGGTCCGGCTCATTTTGCGTGTATTCGATTTGAAGAAAGGCCAGGCAGGCCCGGGCCGAACCGGCGATAGGGACTGGAATCAGTTCACGCACGTGGACGCCTTTGACGGTGCGGGCCTTGCCCCCAAACCAGCGGCGTGAAACGAGCCACGACTGGAGGGCCCGCTCGAATTGGATTTGATGGTAATCGCTGAAAATTTCCTCCCATGAGGCATCCACATTAAAGAGCGGGCGGGCGCCCGGAGCCACCGGCGCTCCGACCACTTGGACCTGGGCCGCGGCCTTGGCCTCCAGAGAAAACCAATAGAACGCATGGGGCCCGAGCGTCAGGAAGTAGGGCTTGTCGGTGATGACGGGAAATTCCGTAAGCCCAAATAACTCGACCGGCACGCGGGATTGAAACGCGCTCAAGTCCAGTTCGACTGGCTGGACAAAGCGCGACAAATTGGCAATCACCAGGATCGTTTCATCGTGCCAGCGCCTCACGAACGCGAGAATCTTGCGGTTTTCCGGCTGCACAAATTCCATGGTCCCCATGCCGAAGGCGCGCCAGCGTTTCCGCAAGGTGATCAGCCGGCGCATCCACCACAGCAGCGAATGCGGATTTCGATGCTGCACGTCCACGTTTACGGCTTCATAGTGGTTTTCCGGGTCCAAATTGATCGGCAAATAGAGACTTTGCGGATTGGCGCGCGAAAATCCGGCATTTTTGTCGGCGCTCCATTGCATCGGTGTGCGCACACCGTTGCGGTCGCCCAGATAGATGTTCTCGCCCATGTCCGATTTCATCGCCGTAATAAATGACCGGCGTGCCGGGCAATGAAAAGAGAAGGGCGTTGAGCAATTCGATTCGGCGCCGGTCATTGCCCAGGAGAGGCGCGAGGCGGCGGCGAATGCCCAGGTTCAACCGCGCCTGGTAAATGTGCGCGTACATCCGATACATGTAATCGCGCTCCTCGTCGGTCACCATTTCGAGGGTCAATTCATCGTGATTGCGCAGGAACAGCGCCCATTGGGCGGTCTCCGGAATCGGCGGGGTCTGTTGCAGGATGTCCACGATGGGAACGCGGTCTTCCATTCGCAGGGCCATGAAAAGCCGCGGCATCAGGGGAAAATGAAACGCCATGTGACATTCATCGCCCTTGCCTTTGCCAAAATAGGCGACGGCATCGTCGGGCCATTGGTTTGCCTCCGCCAGCAACATGCGATCGCCGTACTTTTCATCCACGTGCTTGCGCAATATCTTTAGAAAATCGTGCGTTTCGGGCAGATTTTCGCAACTGGTGCCTTCGCGCTCGTAGAGATAGGGCACGGCGTCGAGCCGGACACCGTCCACGCCCAGGCCAAACCAAAAATCCAGCACCTTGAACATCTCCCGATGGACTTCAGGATTATCGAAATTCAAGTCAGGCTGATGGGAATAAAATCGGTGCCAGTAGTAGGCGTTGGCGGCGTAGTCCCATGTCCAGTTGGAGATTTCCGTGTCCTTAAAAATGATACGTGTGCCGGCGTATTTATCGGGGTTATCGCTCCAAACGTAGTAATCGCGCCATCGGCTGCCCGGGGGCGCCTGCCGGGCACGTTGAAACCACGGATGCTTGTCCGATGTATGATTTAAAACCAATTCGGTGATGACGCGCAGGCCGCGGCGATGGGCTTCGCGCAGAAAAACTTTGAAATCCCCCAGTGTCCCATACATGGGATGGACATCCATGTAATCGGCGATGTCATAGCCATCATCCTTGAGCGGCGATGGATAAAACGGGAGCAGCCAAATGGCCGTCACGCCCAGGTCGCGCAAATAATCCAATTTTTCCGTGAGGCCGCGGAAATCGCCCGTCCCATCGGCGTTACTGTCGAAAAAAGCGCGGACATGAACTTCGTAGATGGCGCCGGCTTTATACCAAAGCGGGTCGCGTTGCAGCGGCGTAAAGATTTTTTTCACCATTGGCGGTTTTGTTTCGGCTCCCGGTTATACTATCCGAAGAGGAAGCGACGTTGTCAAATAGGGGTTGAGGGGCATCGCAAGCCGGTGGATTAAATTATTGTCATTTTTAAGATTTGTTTTCGGCTGTGCGCGATTATCGGCTAATCTGCAACTCGGCAAGTTGGATGATGCACGGATTCGGACTGCCGACAGTTGCCGCAGAGAGTTCGACGGCTGTCGTAACATGATGCGAATCAATGAAAAGCGGCACAAAAATAGCTTCTCACTTTGTTGTTCCACCATTGCGCGGGACAGGCTAATGACTCACGACCAAACTCTACACGCTCGCACCCGGCCTTATGCCCGCGATTCATCCGGGAAAAGCTGGTGGTGCATTCTTTCGGCGATATTTTTCCTTGGTGCGGCCGTGATGGGAACTTTGCCCATGTTGCCGATGCCGCTACGCGTTGTTTGCAGCGGGTTGACCGGATTGTTGCTGGTTCGGCTTTTTGTGATCTATCATGACCATCAACACCGCGCGATCCTGCCGAAATCAAACCTGGCGGCATTTTTGATGCGTCTTCTGGGGATTTGCCTGCTTTGTCCCAACGCGGTTTGGCGGAGCTCGCATAATTTTCATCACAGCCACAATTGTAAATTGCGCAGCGCCAACATTGGTTCTTTTCCAATTATGACCCGTGAACAGTACCTGCAGACGCCCGCCCGCGAACGTCTTCTTTACCTGCTCATGCGCCATCCGTTCACGATCCTGTTCGGATATATCACGGTTTTTCTTTTCGGAATGGTCATCCTGCCGTTCCTCGATTCGCCGCGAAAGAATCTCGATTCCATTCCAACTTTCCTGCTGCATGGGGCAGTCGCGGTATGGCTGGCCGTTCACTTTGGCTGGCTGGCGCTGGTATTGACGATGCTCCTGCCCTTTTTTATTGCCAGCGCCATCGGTTCGTATCTCTTTTACGCGCAGCACAATTTCCCCGGCGTCATTCTCAAGGACAAACTAGGATGGACGTTTGAAGGCGCCGCGCTCGAATCCTCCAGCTATTTGAAAACAAATCCGGTCATGGCATGGTTCACCGGGAACATTGGCTTTCACCACATTCATCATCTGAACCATCGAGTGCCGTTCTACCGCCTGCCCGAAGTTTATCGCGACATCCCGGAATTGCGCCAGGTCCGGACTACGTCACTGCATCCTTTTGAAATCCTCCGTTGCCTGCGATTGAAAGTCTGGTGCGTTGAAACTCAGCGGATGGTCGGTGTTCGCGGTCTTTAAAAGGAGGGCCGGAACTTGCCGGGTTCTTCGCTGTTTTCGGTGGAATAGCCGCCAGGGAAAGCTCCAGAGGAGCGGAATATTTGTAGTACACATACATAAGAAAGTTTTCCAAGCTCCGGGGGAGCGGCATATTCTGATCGTTAACCGCCAATGAATTCGAAGATATAGCGCTGATTGTACTCAACGCAAAATTTGTCAAGCAATTGCAAATATTCGAACCGAAACGATTTTTTGGCGCGATGCTGCGGCTGGTTTTGGACGGATATAAATTTGTATGGACGTATTTGCCAATGTCCCGAATATGTCGCTCCTCTGGAGGTGGCAGCGCCACTGGCGAGGGGAATATATTTTGGGCCGTTTTACTACAAAGATTACGGTCCTACGGACCTTCGCGCAGGGTCGTTCAAACATTATCGGTACAGCAGGCGATGTGAATCCATTCCACCGAAAACAGCGAAGAACCATTTGCTGAACCGTAACCCGCCAAGTGAGGGCCGTTTTGTATCTATTAAATGGGTCCGGGCCATAGGTCAGTTGGTAGAGTGTCTCGTTCGCAAGGAGTTTCGGTTTTTTTCCCAATTTTCCCGTCATGGACACACTTGGACAAACAGCAATTCCCAATTGAATTAGTTTCTGTACCGGGACTGGAATGGACACGATTGCTCCAAATTTTTTGAGCGGGTGACAATTCGGGGTGGCTGTTCGGCAGACGCTTCCCAATAATTTATGTCACCTTGCGTCCGGGTAGAAAGCAACCTTTTCGGCTTTCGAGACGGCGCGCCCTGTCCAAACGCCAATCTGCCGCGAGTTGTCGTCGGGTTTGAATTCCAACACGGCCTGCATCGTAACCGTTTGCGAGCTTTGCCTCGGCATGGGAAAGCCCTGCCAGATATTCGTATCTGTAAAATAGACGTCGAGCGCAAGGCTCTCATGCGGGTCAAGCGTCCAAGTAGATGGAAAATTTTTGTCCCAATCTCGCGGGCACTTTTGAGCGACCCACTTCTTGCCCTGGTCATCCGTCAACTCGAAAGTTAGCCCGAAATACCCCCACGAACACCATTCTTGCCAAATGCGTTGCGGTTGGCCGGACACGTTGGAAACGATGACGTGAAAATGCGTAGGGTGGCCATCTTGGTAATTCTCTAGCGCACGCCCGCCCCACTGAGCAGGAATAGCGAGTGAAACGCTAATAGGAGAATCGTCCGCCAGAGTCCTGGCGGCAGCTAGCGTCAGCGCGAATAAAATAGCCAAAAATGGTTTTGCCACGGCGAATATGGGACGCAGGCTAACGGCTAAATCGTGCTCCAAGGCGCGAATTAGCGCAAGGGTGAAATCGGTGTTGCCTCCGGAATACATTTACGATGAAAACATCGCACATAAATCCATGCCAGCGGAAATAGGATAAAAAATGGCAATGCTGTCCAAAAAATAAAATTCGCAGCTTTAATAACAGGTGGGGGATAACTGATATAATCCCACCATTCTTTCAGGTCTGGTTTAAATTTTAATGCCACTGCAACCATCGGGAATCCAACGACGCGCCAACCGGGCTCATAATCGTACGTTACGGCTGAAAATCTAATTCCAATAAATGCACCAATTGAAACAGCAAGAAGCAGAAGCATCAGCCATAGAACATTAAGCTCCCGCCGAAATAACGCCCGGATCAGCCATCCAGCACAGAACAGGGATATTGCAAGAACCAGTAGACAAAGGCTATCAGGGTATGGCTTCATCGTCGTCTTTACCGACTCAACCCTGTTCCCCAACCACTCCGAAATCAAGGAACAAAATCGATTGCTCAGGAGTTTTGCTCGTCCGGTTCCTTTGGAATCTGCACGAGCCGCCCAAGCGTTGAACCGCTTCCCAATTTAAATGAATTCTGGACGGTCACAAAGTGTCCCGATCTGGCTCTGCACCCGTTCACCACACCTCAATATTCTATTTTGCCGTGCTGTTGGTTCCATCGGCTCCAGCGGCCCAGAGGATGGAATTGCGCAGCAGAATTTTGTAGTTGTCGTTGTCGAACAGGGTGGGATGGTGGCCCATCTGGATATACACGTTGCGGGCCTTCACCTTTTCGTTGGTCCAGATGACGGGGTGGTCGCCCATTTTGATATCGGAAGAGGGTTGGTAGGACGATTCATCCACGCTGGCCAGGACATGCACATTGGGCCGCGGGTCTTTGTCCCATGTGTACCATTCTTCTTCGTGGACCACAAACTTCGGCGGCAGGCCGGCGAAACACGGGTGGTTGGTGTCCTCGATCACGACGGTGCCGGTCACGCGTTTGGCGATGTAATTCTTGAAGCGGATCCCGCCCAGGAAATCAGAAAACCAGGGCCACATGGGATAGCCGTCGAATTCGCCCAGCAAAGAAGCGTGATGGAGGCCGACCCAACCGCCTTTGCCCTGTTCAATATAGTCCTGGAAGGCGGTTTTGGTCTCGTCGCTCCAGTGGTAGGGCGGATAATTGAGCTGGAGGATCAACTGGTATTTGGCGAGAAACGGCCGGGTGAACTGGTCCGGATTCGTGAACGAATCGAAGGCAAAATTATCTCTTTTGGCTTCGTCGTTAAGCCAGATCATGGCGGCGGCGACAAAGGGGCCATGGATGCCGCCATGCTCGGCCAGGACAGCGACGCGGAACCGTGGATGGTCGGTTTGCGCACGAGCGGGTGGCGCGGCGGAGGCCAGAAGAACTGCCGTCAGGATGAGGGCGGTGAATGTGCGGGTCTGGGTTATTTTCATAGGGCTTAGAAGTGAACAATCGTTAGGGGCATAAAGAAACAAGGCAGCGGCTTTGTAGAATTAATATTCCAGCTCAGGTGATTTGATCTCACGGATAGTCAAATTTTCATTCCGGTTGTGACATTGCGGCCATCGCCTGCAGGAACCAGGCGTCATGCGGCAGCCATTGCTCGGTCCAACGCCATTCGTTCCCGTTCGCGTGGAATTTGAAGTCAATGCCGGAACCGTCCGCGTGGCCTTCCTGGCCGGTGATGCCGTTGGAAATCCCGCCGCGCCCGGAGCCATGGCCAAAGTTTGAGCTCATGTACGGGACGTTGCGTTGCCCGAAGTGGTACATGAAACACAGGTCGTATGGATTTTCTCCCAGGATCCACGCGATCTGGTCGCTGGCATAATTGGCCAACTCAGGCTTAACGCCAAACGGGCCCGGACCCGGATAAACCAGCCGCCCGCCCACAATGGCTGCGGTTGCGAGCGATGCCAGCCGCGCGTCCTCCCCCTGCCACCACCAGCCACTTTCGTTTTCGTGAGGTATGAAAAAGCCATCCCTGACCTCGCCGCGAAATAGAAAAGATTGCCGCGCGTAGCCGAAGGGATTGCTGACTTCGCTGGTGACGCGCAGATTGTAATCCAGGGCTGCTTTGATCGTGGCGAGCACGTCCGCGCGCAAATGCGGATCGGTCTCCTTATCCAAATAGCGGGCGAGGGCGATGACCGGCATCCCGGCATCGGACCCATGCCAGAATGGGCGATTCGCATCATTGGCGATAAAATAACCGGCCGGGGTCATCCGGCCGACCAGATTTCTGGCGCGCCGGCGAGCGGCGTCACGATAAAGCGGCTGGTCCGTCGCAATCCACAATTCCGTGGCGGCGAGGAGGGCGCAGTAATCGTCAATGATATTTTCCTTGCCGTCATCATCGTATTTGGTGTTGTTGACCTGCAAATGGGCGAAGGCACGCTCGGCACCGTCCAAATACTGTTGCGAGGCGAACACACCGTCCTGCTTCCATTGCGAGATGCGGGCAAGGGCCGCGATGGCCATGCCGCCGCCTTCGCGATAGGCGCATTGATAATCCGAGGTGGTTTTGCTGTTGGCCAGCAGGCCGACCACGCGGCGCGCGCGTGGATCCCTGTCAAAATAACTAAAAACGGTCATATAGAAAAAATTACCCGGGACAGCGAGCGCATCAGATAATCCGCGCCGTACAGAGCTTCGTCCATTAACGGTCGTTTGGCGTGCAGGCGTTCGAGCAGAGGGGCGGCGGTATCCACCGTGCCGACCATGGACCAAACGACGAGCGGAGTTTGCTGCGGCGACATGAAATTGGCATAGGCCAGATGGGAGAAGTATTTGCTGACATCGCCCGAGGCATCGCACCAGCCGCCGCGCAGATCAACGGTATTGGTGCTGCCGTAGAGAATCAAATGCCGGTCGGCCTCCAACTCTTGCGGCGAGTTCGCCCGCTGATGGTGGAAGAAACCGATGATGGCGGGCACTGTCTCTGTTTCCAGAACGTTTTTCCCAATCTCGAAATCGAAAGAATCGCACGATTTCCCATTTTCCTCGAGATGCAGCCGGAATTGGCCCGGTTGGAGGAAGGCGGAAAAATCCATTCGATAAAAATATCTGCCGGGAAACCAATCGGCACAGTCCTGGCCACTGGTCAGGGCACCCTGAAACACGACGGCTGAGGTCTGCGCGTCTCTGACTTGGAAATGGCCGGCCATTTCCAATGGCCCGGCGGTTTCCAGGACGGCGAATTTGGGGGCGGCTGAGTCGTAGGCCACCTGGTTCACATGAATGACCATGCCGAGACCGGCCGGTCGCAGCTCATTGTCCGCCGGAACAGATGCCGGGGATACTTGCGCCCTCGCGTGAAGATTCAAGCCGACGCAAAACAATGTGACCCCAATAACTGCCCGGTTGTGAAAAATGAATTCCATGTCAATTTGCAGTCCCTGCGCTGGTTTCCTGCCGGGAGGTTTCGACAATGTTATTCATAAGGCAATTCCAAAAATATTTTTTAGCGAGCCGGGCAACTGGCGCGTCAGCGGCGGAAATCTCTCTGGCGGCGGATGCGGCGCGATATCGCCATTATGAATGGCTGTGCGCTGATGGCTGTGGCCGAGACTCTACAATTTTCCGTCTTCAAGGCCACCCCTCTTTAGAGGGGTGCGTCGCTTTGGAAATGAGGCAAACCAGCCATCCGGCTTGTCGCGAATGTACGTTTTTCCTCAGTTTTATTGGGTGTTTCGTGGAGATTGCCCAAGCGGAGAGTTTGCAATTTTTAAATCGTACAGATACACCGACATTGAGGAGAATGCTTGCGGGCGCGCCGGTCTTCGCCATAGGCTGGCGCATCCATGCTAGATTTCCAACCGTTCAACACTTTGTTTTATCCCGGTTGCCTTTCGGATGTCGCACCGCGTGCCTGAGTTGAGGAATTATGAAACACAATTACCGCGTCGTGGTGCTGGTCATGCTTGTGTTCGTCGTCGTCTCGTTCGTGACGAACCTCATGGACCCGATGGGCACCGATCTGCAAGCTTCGTTCCACTTGAATGAGGCGCAGCTTGGTTACCTGTCTTTTGCCATGTTCATCGCCTATGCCGTAATGTCCCTGCCTGCGGGGTTGCTGGTGGAGCGGTTTTCGGCCAAGGCCGTCCTCATCGCCGCGTTTCTGCTCTCCGCACTGGGCGCATTTGCGATTGCGATACACCCCAGTTTTGCCACCGTCCTTCCTGCCTTCTTCTTTCTGGGCGTTGGCTTCGCCATGCTCCAGGTCGTGACCATTCCACTGCTGCGCATCGCTGCGGGCGGGGAGCACATGGCTTTCCTGGGGAATATGTCCCAACTGATTTTCGCCCTGGGCTCCGCCGTGAGTCCCTATGCTTATGTGTATCTGGTCAATGGTCTGAAGCATCCCGCGGCTTCCAGAAACATTCTCTTCAACACTCTGTCGCAAATCGCACCGCCGGGCCTGCTCTGGGTTTCTCTCTATTGGGTGATCACCGTTATTCTGCTGGTGATGGTTCTGACTATTGCCATCATGCGCTGGCCGCACCTGGAATTGACCGAGGATGAAAAAATCGGCTCCTTCAACGTGGTCCTCGAGTTGCTCAAGCGCAAAACCGTCTGGCTCTATCTCATCGGGGTCATCTGTTATGTCGGAACGGAGCAGGGCGTGGCCACCAAGATCAAGGGCTTTCTCGTCAACTGCCATCAGGTTGATCCCGACCTGGCAGACAAAGTCGCGGTCTCCGGCTTTTGGGGTGCGATGGCCGTTGGTTGCGCCGTTGGTCTTGGTCTCCTCAAACTATTCGATTCCCGTACAGTACTATGGGCGTTCTCCGCCGCCGGCGCGCTGACCCTCTTGCTCGCCTTGTTCACGTCAAGTGCCACCGTTGCTCTGTTCGCCCTTCCCATGCTGGGCTTCTGGTGTTCTGTCGGCTGCCCTATCGTCTTTGCACTCGCCCTTAATTCCGTGGAGCGGCATCATGGCACTTTGACCGGCCTCCTGTGCACCGGCATTGTCGGCGGTGGATTTCTGCCGCCCATCATCGGGCACATCGCCGATTCGTTTGGGCCGATGGGACTGCGCTATGGCCTGCTGGCCATACTTGTCACATGGGGTTATCTCTTCAGCATGGGCCTGTGGGCGCGTCCGCTGGTTAACAATGTCACCATAGGGCGCCAGGCGAAAGCCGGCTTTCCGGCAGTTAATTCCACTCATGTATAGTCTGGGCATAGACCAGGGCGGCACAAAAACCGTCACCATTGTCGCCGATGACGACGGCCACATTCTCGGCCGGGGCTTTGGCGCAGGCGCGTGTCATTTTTTTGATGGCCTGCCCAAAGCCATGGCGGCCGTGGAAACCGCCGTGCAGCAGGCCCTGGAACAGGCCGGGCTGGCTCCCAGCGATCTGCGCGCTGTCTCCGCCGGCATGGCTGGCGCCAATTGGCCGGAAGAAATCGCCGCTCTGGAGGCGGGTCTGCGCAAGCTGCTGCCCACGGAAGATGTCCGCGTATGTAACGATTGCCTGATCGCCCTGCGCGGCGGGACGGCCAGCGCATCTTGTGCGGTTATCTGCGCTGGAACCGGCCTCAATGTTGCCGTGCGCCTGACCACCGCCCCTCACTTCATCTACAACAATTACATCGAGGATATGGACCAGGGCGCCAGGGCGCTCGGGGTCCGCGCGTTGCGTACCGTCTTTCTCTCCGAAATCGGCGCGCTGCCTCCCACCACCCTGACGGAAGCCGCCCTTTCCTTCTTCGGACTGGACCGTGTTGAGCGCCTCCTGCTGGCCTGGCAGCGGCAGCAGCTCAGCAAACCCGTCCAGGACTTCAGCCCGCTCCTTTTTGCGGCGGCTGAAAAATCTGACCGTCTCGCGCTCGACATCCTTTACCAGTTTGCCCTTTCCGTCAGCCGCTATCCGATTGCTGCCATCCAAAAGTACGGAGCCGGCCGCAAGGAGATAGACGTCGTCCTTTCCGGCGGCCTGTTTAAAACCAAAAATACTTTGCTGCAGGAAACCATCGCGGCGGAAATTCACCGCGTCGCCCCTGCCGCCCGCATTATTGAGGCGGAATATGAACCCGCTGTTGGCGCCATCCTCCAGTTGCTGGATATTACGTATCAAGGCATGATCCCACTTTCGGTCATGCAAAACTGCCGCGCCTCCTCCGAGAAACTGGGCTTGATCCGGGTCAAAACCAAATAATCGATGAACGGCTCGATGAGAATAACCATTGCAAAAAGTGAAACGGAATTCTTCCAGCTTGGCGCCCGGCGAATTCTTGACCAGATGATTAAAAAACGGAATGCCGTTATCGGGCTGGCGACCGGGCGCACGACCACCGGCATTCACGCCGCGGCTTGCGATATTTTCCGGCAAAATCCTTTCGAAGTCTCCGGCCTCACCGTCTTTGCCATGGATGAAGTCACCAACGTATCGCGGCAATTTTCAGGAAGCTGCTACGACATGATCCTACGTCAAATCGTCCAGCCATTGGGCATTCCACTGGACAATTTTCTCATGCCGCCTACGCATTCCGATGATTTTGCCGCCGAAGCCCGGCTCTTCGAGCAGCGAATCGCCGAGCGTGGTGGTATCGATTTGCAATTTTTAGGCATCGGCAAAAACGGCCATCTTGGCTTTAACCAGCCGGGTACGCCCTTCGAGAGCACCTGCTGGCATTCGCGAATGGACAGTGAACTGGAGGCGAGGCTCCGCCGTGAAAGCCGCTCGCCCGATCATGTTTTTCTGGGCGGCCTTACCCTTGGCATCAAAAACATCATGCACAGCCGCAAAATCGTTCTGGCTGCCAACGGTCCCGACAAAGCCAGCATCGTCGCTGCCGCGGTCACCGGCCCGATTACCACGGATGTGCCTGCCTCCGTGCTCCAGCTTCACCCGGATTGTGAATTCATCCTCGACTCTGCGGCTGCAGAATGTCTGCCTTTAGAGCATATCGATAAATTTCGGTGAATTGAAATCGGCGAACTATCGTGCTTCGGCGGGGATTGATTTCTGAAATTCCTGGCGGAAGACGCCGTCTTTTTGGAAGTACCAGAGTACCAGATCGGCTCGGTGATCCGATTGGACCAGCCCGCCTTCGCGCCTTGCGCTTCGGCGCGGCAGCCATCGCCCTTGTGCTCCGCACCGGGCGAAGGCGATCCGCTATAATCTCTTTTTCGCGAAAGCGCGACCGGAAGCGGTCTTCAAGTAACGCTCGAATTCTATTGCCTGCCGATGGTCCCTGAATAGGATTGCCGTCTTTATCCTCCATGGGCGGGATGTTACCGTGTGTGGAACTTTTCCTGAATTGTGGTCTTCCAATCGGACCTGAAGATTTTGAGTCAGCCCGACGTAAAAATGTTCTTCGGATGCTTCGCTTTGAAGGATGTAGACGTAGAAGAAATTCATTAGTTGGGCTTGCCGGGCTATAGCCTGCTCGTTCGTTGTCGGACCGGCCCGCCTTCGCGCCTTGCGCTACGCACCGTGCGAAGGCAACCCGCTATAATCTCTTTTTTGCGAAAGCACGACCGGAAGCGGTCTTCAAGTAACGCTCGAATTCTATTGCCTGCCGATGGTCCCTGAATAGGATTGCCGTCTTTATCCTCCATGGGCGGGATGTTACCGTGTGTGGAACTTTTCCTGAATTGTGGTCTTCCAATCGGACCTGAAGATTTTGAGTCAGCCCGACGTAAAAATGTTCTTCGGATGCTTCGCTTTGAAGGATGTAGACGTAGAAGAAATTCATTAGTTGGGCTTGCCGAGCTATAGCCTGCTCATTCGTTGTCGGACCAGCCCGCCTTCGCGCCTTGCGCTACGGCGCGGCAGCCATCGCCCTTGTGCTCCGCACCGTGCGAAGGCTGGTGGAGCCGAGGGGAGTCGAACCCCTGACCTTCTCATTGCGAACGAGACGCTCTACCAACTGAGCTACGACCCCATCCAGTCCGCAAATTCTAGCCAAAACCGGCATCAAGACAAGCTGTATTCACTTGAACAGATTAAAATAATCATCTTAAGTATCTTTCATGCCTCCCTCCAAAAAACAACCCGATGCCCGAGCGGAATTATTTGAGTTGTTACGATTGTTGGAGCCGACCAATCCAAAGCGCAAAGCGTGCAAACATCTCGCTACCGCCGTGGGCGAGGGAAGTCTGGACCTGGTGAAACAATTCCTGGCCGCCGGGGCTGATGTCAATCAGGACTGGAATGGAACGCCGTTGGCGACCGCGGCGCAGCTTGGGAGACTCGATCATCTGGAGCTTTTGCTCAAGGCGGGGGCCAAAGACATCGGAGGCGCGGTCCGAAAGGCGGCGAGAGACGGTCAGGTCGCAGCCTTGCGGCGGCTAATGGAAGAAGAAGTAGATTTGGAAACGGACGGTGTGGCTGCCCTGGCCGAAGCGGCCTATCACAATCGATTGGAGGCCGTCAAAATCCTGGTTGAACGCGGCGTCCCGATCAAAGCCAATCGTTATCACGCCGTTGGCGAAGCGGCGCGGCATGCCTCGATGGATGTGCTCAAATTCTTTTTCTCGGCCGGAGTGAAGCCCGAGAATGCGGGATTCGCCCTGCGAATGGCCGCCGGCAGTCCCTTGTGTTTCGTCGCCGTAAAATTTCTGGTCGAGGCTGGAGTGGATCCGGTCAACCATCCGGATTATTCCTTTAACTCGGTTGGCGACCCCCTGGAAAAACCGTGTTTGCCGGCAGAAGTCGCGCAGGAACAGAACAAGTCCGAAGTTGCCGATTTTTTGCGCGGCAAACCGATTGACGTCGAAACGCTCCTGGCCCGGGAAGAGGAACGCAGAAAGAAGTGGGATGCCATGGGCGATTTGAGCGATTTGAAAGAATTGGAGGAGAAAGAAAAGGCCCATTTATTGAGAGGCGAAGAACGCATCAAAGGCGTGCGCCAGGCCATCGAATTGATCCGCCGGCCGGAAATGAAGTCGCAGATCGATACGCCCGGTCCCGGAGGCGAGACTGCTCTTGGGTTGGCCGCACAATACGGCGATATGGAGATTGTCGCGGCGCTTCTGACCGCCGGGGCGGACCCAAACCTTGGAAGCAGCAAATTAAAAACTCCGCCGATTCTTGATGCCGCAGAGAACGGACATACGGGCGTAGTTGAAAAACTCCTCAAAGCCGGAGCCAATCCCGACGCGAAGGACGCCAACGGCGCAACGCCGCTGGTCGAAGCCGCTGATTGGGGCGACCCGGAGATGGTTAAGCTCATGTTGGATGCCGGCGCAGACGCCAAAATCAAAAGTGACAATTCCGGTTTTTCGCCGATGACGGTTGAGCCCGGCCTGCAGCGGGAGGCGATCAGGAATCTATTGCGGGAGGCGGTTAAAAAGCGTTCTGCCGGCAAACCGAACAAGGGACAGGGCCTGAGTTTTATCAAACGCAATTACGATCTGGATCCGGCCACAGCCCGCGGTGTGGAGGATTTCCGAAAGTTTTACTATGACAGCAGCAATCCCGAATGGGTCGTGATTTTTGTGCAGGCGCCCATTGATATCGTCACGAAAACTTTTGCGGCCCTGAAAAAGCCAAAAAGGTGTGAATGTGACGTGGCCAAAAAGAAGGTCAATTTTGCGCGAGAGTTTGTGTATCTGTTGCAACTAAAAAATAGCGCATGGACAATCATTCTCCGTGCCCTCGGTTTTTACCGAATTGAAATAGAAAAGGAAGCGCAGGAACTTTCCAAACTGCTGGGCGCGCGGGTCTATACTTACGAGGCCGAGGATGTGTCCGGCGGGGAGGGCTACGAGTTGTTTGACAAAGGCGAGTCGGTCGAAAAGGCGATATTTTGCGATGGACTCAAATTCGAATCGCGCTTGCGCTCCAAACCGGCATTCGATGAAAAAAAATTCCCCGATCCTGTCTTCGCCGACGAAGGCATCTATTTACCGCTATGCTATCCGGATGACGACGGCTTTGATATAAAGCTCGTGGTGAAAGGGTTGCCGAGTGGAGATGTTGCCCGCGCTGATTTTATGGCATTGAACGATTGATTGCTGATTTATCGGGAATCAGCAACTTGCGTGTCCTGATTAATTTGGAGCGGTACTGATTGAATTGAGCCATGCCAGATCTCCCGATCCGGGAAGAGATGGCCAGTTATCTGTGTTGCCGGTGGGAAATGCAGGTCTTGCGGTGATCATTGAACTATCCGTCCAACGATGAGTATCCGTGTGCCCGTCAGCAAAGGCCAGCACACTGGCATTGCCGTGCAAGATCGCCGGACTATTAACCCAGCTTGTTGTTTCTGAGGGATTAACAGAAAAAAAACCATCGTCGATGCTGTATGGGCCTTCTTCAATAAAAACCCAGGTCTTGCTCGGCCCCGGTTTGAACATATTCGAGAGTTTGGTATAAATATAGTAACCGGTAGTAGGACCCCCGCCCCACGGCGTGGACGCATAACCTGGCGCATCCATCGGCTGAACCCAAACATTCATCGAATAAGTCCGCAGCACCGGCGCGGCGAAAGCCGTGGCGCCGCGAGGAACAGTACTGTGATCGGCCGGGCAATGGTAAGCCAGGATGTTTTTAACGTAAGGATAGAGCAATCCCGTCTGTATCCACCAACTATAGACGCTATCATACGGGTATTTAGTGCCCGGCGTCACGTCTGCCGCGGTCTCAAGGTTACCGGGACACCAATCGGCATTTGCCCCACCGGGTTGAAGTTGGGATTCACTCCGGGGATCTCCGCTGTAATTGACACCCGAAGCGCCGTTTAGACCGCGGTTTGGAACTAAAACGTCATTGTTGTCGCGGGCAAACATCATCCAGGCGTCGGCCAACTGCCGCTGATTATCCATGCACCCGACGAGTTGCGAATTCTGTCGTGTGCCGGCAAAAGCAGGCAGCAACGCGACGGCCAGAATGGCTATGGTGGCGATGACGACCAACAATTCAATCAACGTGAATGCCGCTTTTTGCGTTTCGCCGTCAACCGGACCGGCGAGACAATGAAGCCTGCGTTGAAAATTGTTTGCTTTCATTTTTTGCCTTTCAATTGTTCCCGGTTCATTCAGCGACGACCCGGTAAAATCGCTGGCCGCTCGTGGGCACTGGATCCACCATGGAAGCCTGGTCCCCGTTAATGTTGATGGTTCCAGAGACCTGCTGCCAGACGCTGTCGGTCAGGTTATTCTTGTATTCCACCTGGTAGGTATGCCCGGAGACGAACGGCCAGGTAATGGTGGGTCCCTGGCCGGCGGCGCCCGGCGTGACATTCACGTAAAGGAACGCGAAAGCAAACACGTCGCTAAAGTGATTAAAATCATCGGTAGCCAGATTGGACGCCCAGCTCGCAAAAGCGAGCGTCCGTCCGTTGCCGCTGAATAGGGGCGTCAAAGACCGGTTATCTCCGCTGATGGTTCCGGTCGGGTCGGTGCTTAGCAGCGTATTGGAACCGGTAGACCGGTCGTACACAATCAACTGTGGAATGCCGTTGGTGCTGCCTGCGACGAGGTCGGAGGCGACGCTCCGGTAGGCGATGAACCGGCCGTCCGGACTCATGACCGGAGAATCCGAGGGGCCGTTGGCCGGTTGCAGTGTGTTGGGATTTTGGCTGATGAGAATGTTGGTTTCGGCCAGGAAGTCATAAACGTAAACATTCGCGTTTGTGTAAAAGTTGGTCGTCGACGACATCGCGTATGTGAGAAATCGGCCGTCACCGCTAAATTGCAAGCCGGCGAATGGCGTCAGGGATCCGCCAGTGGATCGAATCGTGCTGATCGTATTGGAATTCAAGTCGATGGCGTACAATCCGCCCACAGTGCCTCCGAGGCAGGCGAGCTTTTGTCCGTTCGGGCTGATGGAAATCGTAGAAAATGTGGTGGGACTTACCGGGAGGCTGTTGGTGTATGTTCTTGCGGCAAGCGCTGTATTCCAAACATACACACCGACGCCTGGTCCCTGAATATTTCCCCAAAAGACGACACAACGACCATCCGGAGTCATTGAAGCGGGGTAGAAGCCAAGCGTAGTGCCAAACGTGAGCGCGTAGTTTGTTCCCGCCTGCAGGTCGCGCAAGAACAGGTTTTCGCCGGTAAAAGAACCCGAAGCGAGGTTTGACGCCGTGCTGCGGAACAAAACATATCGTCCATCCGCGCTGATCATGGGCGAATAAGAATTGGCGTTTCCGGGATGAATGCCGTCGGTGCTGACGCTCACCAGGGCCGTCGTTCCGGCCTGCAAATCGCGAATGTAAACGTTCTGCTCGCTGTTTAAACCGTTTGCGACCAGGTCGCCTGCGCTGCTCGTGAAGGCGACGTACCGGCCATCGCCGCTGATGGACGGGTCACTGGAAATGCCTCCTCCACTGACACCGTTTGTGTTCACGCTCACCAAAATATTCGTGCCGGCCATCAGGTCCCGGACAAAGACATCGCGATAACCGTTGGTATCGTTTGGAATGACATTGTCGGCATCGCTGAAATACGCGATGTACCGGCCATCGGCACTGAGGGAAGACGGCGTAACGCCGCTGAGACCCGCGTTGGGCGTCACTGAAAGCAGAGATGGATCGTGTATCGAAACCAGCTCTGCAAAGCTATTGGTCGAAACGAGCGCAAAAATATCGCTGTCGGGATTACCGTCACCGGGCACGACATTGTCATCGCCGCTTTCGAAGGCGACAACCTGGCCGTCACTACTCATGCCGGGAACGGTCGTGGAACTGACCCCAAAACCGGCGCCATTGGCGCCGAGATCCTGCAAGGTCGTGATGCTGTTTTGCACGTCTCGCAGATAAACGTGATACTGGCCGTTCAATGGATTCGAAACCAGGTTCGCGCCGGTGCTGAGGAAGGCCACGTACTGTCCATTGGTGCTGACGACGGGTGAATCGCAAACGCCGGCGACCGGTCCACCGGTCGTTTGGTCGGCGCTGACGAGAGCGTTGGTGCCGGTCTGCGCGTCCCAAAGATAAATTGCCGTATTGGTCAGCGAGTTATTTCCCTCATCGGCGACAAATGCGATGAACCGCCCATCCGGCGTTATGTCCAGGTCGTGGATGGTTTCGGGGCTTTCGACATCCACAGCCGCGTTTGAAAAAACGAAATCCGTCGAAGCGGACTGGACATTATAACGCAGGATAATTCCGTGCCATGCCGAACCTGACGGCGGGTTCGCGCAGGCCTCGAAGCCGACAAATTGGCCATCGGCGCTCATGCTGAAATTGCAGGAAACCTCGTTCGTTCCACCGGTCATAGATTGGAAAATGGAACGCGCGCCGGCGCTGGCCCAAATGGTGTTTCTGGCAACCAGGTCCCGCACATAAATTTCGCCTGCTGTGGTAACACCGGAAACCAGATTGGTGGCGGTGCTGTAGAATGCGACGTATCGGCCATCCGGCGTGATTTCGGGCGTTTCAGAGCTCCCAGCACTGAAAGAAGAACTGCTCGTGGGCATCGCGCCTACGCTGACGAGTGTCGTCGAGTTGGATTGCATGTCGCGAACGAAAACGTCCGGGATGTTATTGGTGTCTCCCGGCACCAGGTCGGTTGCGGCGCTCGTAAACGCAACGTAACGGCCGTCTGGCGTCATGACCGGATCACGCGATTCACCGCTGCCGCTCACACCGTTGGTGTTCACGCTGACGAGCGTGGTCGTGCCATTGACGACGTCGCGCACAAAGATTTCTTGCGCATTAGTCGTATCGTTGGCGACCAGGTTGCCGGCGGCGCTTTCAAAAAGCACAAATTGGCCGTTGGTGGAAATACCGAACGGCAGGGAATTTCCGTTGCCCCCGCCGGTTCCCGCGAGATTGACGCTCACCAGCGTAGTGGTATTGCTCGCGGAGTCGCGAAGAAACACGTTTAGCGTCGGCAGCGTTGTGGCGGCCATCGGAATGCCGTTGGTCATCAGCATCAGATTGTTCGCCGTACTGGCAAAAAGGATATACCGGCCGTCGGCACTGACGATGGGCATTTGGGACGAACCCCCGCCGCCGGCCACGGACGGCAATGAGGCATCGCGCTGGCTAATCAGTTGAATGAAAGACGCAGCCGTTGCCGGAAGTGTGAGTAAAGAGACCAACACCGCGATGACCGGCCATGGTGGTATCTTAGCGAACTTCGGTCGAATGTCTCGGGAGTCTCGGGAACGACGAATATTCATGGGGTCATCTCTGAAGAATTACAGATTCCGAGGTGCGCCAGATACCCCTCTAAAGGGTGGAATGACCAAAGCTGTACCCGCCCGTTTGCCTCGCCTGCGGGCTTGCCCCATTCGGACAATGGTCCCATTTCTGATCATGATGGTGGACAGGTCTTCATGTCGCCACAGACTACCCCGAAAAAGGCGACATTGGATTGAGGATTTATATAGCTAATGATCAGGTTTCTGTCAAGCACTTAAACCCGGAACTTCCCATACACATGGTTTCGCCTCTCGAGATTGTGTGCAGGACATAGAACTTGTCCGGCGGTGCTTTTGACGGTACACTTAACGCTTTCAATGCAACAGGTGAATCTGGGCATGATTGGCGGCGGCACTGTGAGCGGCGGCGTGTTTCACGCGCTGGCGCGCAACGGCAGCCTCATGGCCTCGCGCATAGGCGTGGGCGTGACTGTCCGCAAAGTCGCCGTCAAATCGCCGGAAAAGCGCCGAGCCCAGGCCATTCCGCGCGCGCTCCTCACCAATAATTGGCGTGATGTCGTCGAAAATCCGGACATTCACATTGTCGCGGAACTGATGGGCGGCACGACCGTGGCGCGGGACGCCATTTTGCGGGCGCTGGAACTGGGCAAGCCCGTCGTGACGGCCAATAAGGCACTGCTCTCGGCGCACGGCGAGGAACTGTTCGCGGCGGCGAAACAATTTGGCGCAAATTTATATTACGAGGCCAGTGTCTGCGGCGGAATTCCCATCATCAAGTCCCTGCGAGAGGGATTCGTGGGTAATCGCATTGCCGCGCTTTACGGGATTGTGAACGGCACGTGCAATTACATTCTGACGCGCATGAAATTGGAAGGGGCGGATTTTGCGGACGTGCTGGAAGACGCCCAGCGGCTCGGGTACGCGGAGACGCCTCCTGACCTGGACATTGACGGCCACGATGCCGCGCACAAGATTGGCATTCTGGCGTCGCTGGCGCACGGTTTTTGGGTGAATCCCAGGCGCATCCATGTCGAAGGCATCCGAAACGTGAGCGCGCTGGACATTCGATTTGCCGGCAAACTGGGTTATACCATTAAATTATTGGGAATCGTCAAGAAACTGGAAGCGGCGGAGACCGGCGCCCGGCGTGAGGGCGGGGTGCAAGTCTCGGTTTATCCCACACTCGTACCCAACACCCATGTTCTGGCGAGTGTTAACTACGCCTTCAATGCGGTTTTTGTGCACGGCGACATTGTGGGAGACTCGTTATTTTACGGGCGCGGCGCGGGCAAGGACGCGACGGCAAGCGCGGTGCTGAGCGACCTGGCGGACGCGGCGCTGGACTTGAAATTTGGGAATCAACATCGGGTACCGCCGTTTGTGCCGCACGAATGCGAAGGCGCGGTGCTGCCGATTGAGGATTGTTTTTCGGAATATTTCGTGCGACTGCACGTGGTGGATCGGCCGGGTGTACTGGCAAAAATTGCCACGATTTTTGGCGAATCCCAAATCGGCATTTCATCGGTTATCCAGCCCGAAGGACACGAAGGCCGGAGTGTGCCGCTGATCTTCATGCTGCACCGCGCGCCCAACGGCGCGGCCATTCGCGCACTGAAGAAAATAGGCAAATTGCCCGCGGTCAAGGGCCGGCCGGTGATGATTCGGGTGGAAAATTTTGAGAAATAGAAAAAGTTTCGCGCGAAGAGCGCGAAGGATGCGAAGATATTGATCAACCGGCCAAAACAACTGAACGAAGAGGAGATCGGAAAGGTCATTCTGGATTCCGCGTTTAAGGTGCATACCGCCCTCGGCCCCGGGCTGCTCGAATCTGTCTATGAAGCCGTGTTAGCGATTGAATTGACTAAACGCGGATTGGTTGTGGAACGACAAAAACCGATCTCAGTTTTATACGAAGGAGAGGTTCTGGACATTGCGTTTCGTGCTGATTTAATTGTAAACGGGCTTGTTTTGGTTGAACTGAAGTCTGTAGAGGTCGTTTCGAAGTTGTTCAAAAAGATTACGACGAATTACGTAAGGCTGATTCCGCTTCGCCTTGGCTTTCTTTTGAATTTTAATGAGATCCATCTTAAAGATGGAATAACCCGCGTAACCAATGGTCTTGAGGGGAAAAGCTTTTTCAATCCGCTGGAAACGTCTAAAATTGATTTTAAAAACGCTTCACGGCGATCTCAGTTTTCGCGGGATGCCTAGCGCGGATTTGGGTCGCGCGAAGGAGGCGAAGGACGCGAAGGAAACGCAAAGTGAATAACAAAATGCTCTTGAATTTCGATAACTCTGGTGGCCAAACGCTTGCGGTAGATTCGTTCGTGACGTTGCAGGCCCTGCGTGTGCCTGGCTGCAACCGTTTAGTAGACCTTCGCGGCCTTCGCGCGACACACCTCGTGAATGGACTAAGTTAAACTGAAATATTAAGATGCCTTTGCTTTTTCACAGTACCAACGGCCAGGCGCCCGCGGTTGACTTGCGCGGAGCATTTCACGCCGGACTTGCGCCGGACCGCGGGCTTTATCTGCCGGAGAAATTCCCCACGCTCAGCCCGGATGAGATTGCCGCTTTTGCCGGTTTGCAGTATCAGGAGATCGCCGCTCGTGTTTTGTCTAAATTTACTGAGGGAGTGATTTCCGCGGACGATTTGGGGGCGATGTGCCGGGCGGCTTACACTTTTGCGATTCCACTGGAGAAGGTTCATGACCGTGTATTTGTCATGCGGCTGGACCAGGGGCCAACGGCGTCGTTTAAGGATTTTGCGGCGCAAATGATGGCGCGGATGTTCGGCCATTTTTTGCGACGTGACGGCAAGCCGGTCACAATCCTGACTGCGACCAGCGGCGACACCGGATCGGCGGTGGCTCACGCGTTTCACAATGTGCCCGGCGTGCGGGTCGTTGTGTTGTTCCCATTCGATGAAGTGAGCCTTAGCCAGCGCAAATTGATGACGACGCTGTCGGACAACATCCGGACCGTGGCCATTGACGGGAAGTTTGACGATTGCCAGGCCATGGCAAAGCGGGCATTCGCGGACCCGGCGCTGAAACACATTCCGTTGTCCTCCGCCAACTCGATCAACATCGGTCGGCTGCTGCCCCAGAGCGTATATTACTTCTACGCGGCTTCGCGCGTGGCCAGGCCCGGCGAACCGGTCGCGTTTTCCATTCCGAGCGGGAACTTCGGAGACATGATGGGCGCGGTGGTAGCGCGTGAGATGGGTTTGCCGGTGAAAAGTATCATTGTGCCAGTGAATGAAAACGACGCGTTTCCCCGTTTTCTTGCCAGCGGCCATTACGAAAAAATTTCGCCTTCCCGTAATTCTCTTTCGAACGCCATGAATGTTGGACATCCCAGTAATCTGGCGCGGCTGGTGGCCATTTACGGCGGGCGCATGGACGAGACGGGCAAAATTCACAAGCAACCGGACCTGGAAAAGATGCGGCGCGACTTATTTTCCAGTTCCGTGTCTGACGAACGGACGCGCGCCACCATCAAGGAGGTTTGGGACAAATATCGATTGCTGCTGGAACCGCACGGCGCGGTGGCCTGGCGCGGTTTCGAGGACTGGGCGGAATCTCAAAAAGAAACCGGGGCCGGCAACACTCCGGCGGTGGTCCTGGAAACGGCGAACCCGGCGAAATTTCCGGAGGAAATTGAAAAATTATTTGGCTGGTCACCGGACGTGCCTGCTGCGATGCAGGCGGCATTGAAATTGCCGGAAGATTATGATCGGATGGGCGCGGATTATGAGAAGTTCAGGGAGTATTTGATTTCGACGCACCCACTCCCCGCAAATTAAAAATCTAGTTCTTTTGGAATATCCGGCTCACCTCGCGCTCCATGCCAAAGACGTGAGACGGCGACGATTTTCTTTTCCGGCCAGACTTTGTAAATAATTCGGTAAGACCGGAAAATGATTTCTCGAACGCTTTCATCATTTTCTTCCGGGACCACACGGCCAAGCTCCGGAAACTGCTCAAGAACATCTACCTTCGACATCAGCAAATAGCCAAAGGACGCAGCAGCCTCCGGGTTGTCCTTCGCGATAAAAAGGACGATTGACTGTAGATCGTCTCTGGCTTGTTCAGACCAAATTATTTTGAAAGCCATGTTGCCAGTTGGCGTTTCACTTCATCATGCGTCACAGTTTGGCCGCGCTCAATTTGATCCAACCCCTTACGAATCGCGGCGAGGAATTCCATACGCTCAGCGATTGTATCGAGACTCGCATCCTCTGGGAGACGCTCAATTGAGTCCAAGGCAAGTTGCTTGTCGCTCATGAATCTAATGTGTCCGAAAAAGACCAAAATTGCAAGGGATGGATAGTGACCCAATTTGGTCTATTCCTGCGTAAAATAGCTCAGATTTTCCAGTTCGATGGCGAGGTTGACGTTGTTGACCATCACTTCTTCAGATACGGTCAGGACGATCGGAGAAAAATTCAGGATGCCTACGATGCCGGCGTGGATCAGATGGTTTGCGACTTCCTGCGCCACAGCGGCGGGCACGGTCAGAATGGCCATCTTGATGTTCTGTTCCTTTGCAAATCCGGGCAGTTCGTCCATGCCATAAATCGGCTGCTTGATTTGCTTGTCACGCTTGCGCCGCGGGTCAGCATCGAAGGCAGCGACAATTTCAAAACCCTCCTTTTCAAATCCGCGATAGGAAAGCAGCGCCAGGCCCAGGTTTCCGACGCCCACGAGAATGACGGGCTGGAGGCGGGATGTGCCGAGTTTGTCGGAAATTCTCTTGGATAGAGCGCCGACGTCGTAACCCAGGCCGCGCGTGCCGAACGTGCCGAAGTAAGCCAGGTCCTTGCGCAACTGGGTGGGTTTGACGCCCGCAGCCCTGGCGAGAGCTTCGCTAGAAACAGTGTTGATGCCATTTTCCCGCAATCGCGCCAGGCACCGCAGATAAATTGAAAGACGATAAATCGTCTTGCGGGGGATCACTGGCCGTTCCAATTTTTTCAAACCGCGCAAACATTAAGGGAGCGAGCAGGATATGGCAAGAGATTAGCCGCCAGAACGCTGGTTCAGGCCGAAAATATCTCGCCTCCAGGCTGTTGTTTGCATAGGCTTGGCCTTCAACATCGTTCGGAAGTTTTTCGAGATTTTTGATTATGGCAGATTCTTTAGTTCGCGCGGATGGCCGTGTTGCAGGCCAACTACGGCCGATTCGTTTTCAAAACCACATTGCGCCTTATGCCACCGGCTCCACCCTGATTGAGTGGGGCAACACACGGGTGATTTGCGGAGTGACGATCGAGGAAATGGTGCCGCGCTGGATGAAAGAGCAAAAAGTCGGCGGCGGCTGGCTCACGGCTGAATATTCCATGCTTCCCTATTCCACGCTGGAGCGCAAATCGCGGGACGTGTCGAAAGGGAAATTGGATGGACGCGCTTCAGAAATTCAACGTCTTATTGGGCGCTCCATGCGCGCAAGTGTGGACCTGCAAAAAATCGGCGAACGCACGGTTTGGATTGATTGCGATGTGCTCCAGGCCGACGGCGGCACGCGAACGGCGGCCATCACCGGCGCGTTTGTCGCGCTTTCGCTGGCTGTCAGGCGGCTAATAGAGGAAAAGAAGATTGCGCAAAACCCCATCGCGAATCCCGTCGCTGCCGTGAGCGTTGGGATTGTGAACGGCCTGTCCATTGCTGGACTTGTGTTACACCGAAGACGTTGCTGCGAGCGTTGACATGAATTTAGTGATGAATTCGGCGGGCGAATTCATCGAGATCCAGGGCAGCGGAGAAGAAGCCACGTTTAGCGAAGCACAGCTTGCCGGAATGCTCGCGCTCGGCAAATCAGGCATTGAGGAACTGCTGGCCGCGCAACAAAACGCGTTGAAAAGCTGAGGAAAGGATGCCGTCCGTCACACCCACCCGCCTTTTGCTGGCGCGCCATGCCGAAGTGGAAGTGCGTTACCACAAAATCTTTGGGGGCAAGATCGATATGAATTTGTCGCCGCGCGGCCACGAGCAGGCCGCCCTGCTGGCGAAATTTCTCCGCACGCGCCAATTGGACGCGGTTTACGCAAGCCCGATGAAGCGCGTCCAGCAAACATTGGCGCCGTTTTTGAATAATGGCGCGCCGTGCCCAGACTATCGTTCCAGACCTGCGCGAAGTTGATTTCGGCGATTGGACGGGAATGAACTGGGAACAGGTTTGCCCAAAAATTTCAGCTTTTGACGCATGAATGGCTTGAGCATATCGAGCGTGGAGTAGCGCCCAACGGCGAGACCGGCGCGCAATTTCGGACGCGGGTGGAGCCGGCTCTGCGGGAAATCATTAAGAAGCATCCTGGGCAAACCGTGGGGATCGTATGCCATGGGGGCGTGATCCGGATGATTCTGTCTATTCTCCTGGAAATGCCGCTGCCGAAGACGAATATCTTTGAAATCGAGTACGCGGGAGCGACTCAAATTGCCCTGAACCCGGGCCATGCGGAGATTGAATTGCTCAATTTTACACCCTGGCGCGACACGCCGGATTTAGAATGAGCACGCGCCGCCCACTGTGGTCGGTCTCGGTGGAGACGACATTGGAGGCTGAAGACGCCGTTGGCGAGATGTTGAGCGAGTTGTTTGGTTGCCACGGCTCGTCCTATTTCGATTTCGAAGAACAGACATGCCGTGTGGGTATTTATGTTCACGGCCGAATCGGCCCGGAAGCCCGCCAGAAAATCCGGGAAGGACTGAACCGTGTTGTTGACTGCGGGCTCGATCCGGGCCCAGGGAGAATTTCAATTGGCCGCGTGCGAAAAGAGGATTGGGCCGAATCCTGGAAACGGCATTTCAAGCCGCTCGAATTTGGAGGTATGCTGCTGGTCAAACCGAGCTGGAGCAAAAAGAAACCCAGGCGCGAGCAGGCTTTAGTTGTTCTGGACCCCGGATTAAGCTTCGGAACCGGCCAGCATCCGACCACCGCCTTTTGTTTGAGCGAAATCGCGAAAAACTCCCCGCGCCACAAAAGCGGCCCCATGCGCAGCAAACTGCAGGAGAATGGACAGGCATTTCTCGACATTGGGACGGGTTCGGGAATTCTGGCGATTGCCGCGGCCAAGCTGGGATATGCGCCGGTGCGGGCACTGGATTTTGACGCCGATGCCGTGCGTTCCGCGCGCGCCAATGCGCGACGAAACAGAGTGAGCATTCGGATTGTCCGGGGAGACGCCACGCGGTTGCCGAAGCGCCCCAAAAGGCGCTTTCATTTCATTTGCGCAAATTTGATTTCGGGTTTATTGGTAAAAGAGAGGGAAACGGATAACGGCGCAATTACACCGGAACGGGATTCTGGTCCTGGCCGGAATATTGGAGGGGGAGTTTTCAGCGGTGCGCCGGAAGTATGAAGATATGGGACTAAAGATGGTTTCGACAAAGGGTGAAAAAGAATGGTGTTCGGGTTCGTTTCGTTTTTGGTGATTTTTTTTGAACGGCAGCGCTTGTGGTTCGTCTGATTTAGTGTAGCCGTTTATAGGTGAGTTGTAGCGGCGAATTTGAATTGTGTTGGCATGGATTACGCTTAATCACGCAGTGGAAAAGGATAAAGCTATGATGAAAACACTCGAAGTCATCAGTGAAGCAGTTCGCAATCCGAAACATCCGTTTCGTAAAACAGAGCATCAGCCCAAAAAAGCGCTTAAAAACCGATACGAGCGCAGAAAGATTAAAGGGTTCCTTCATGCGGCCGATTGGCTGGCTGAAGAAATGGCCTAAGGCCAAAAGTGGCCAGATAGTTTAAAAAACGCCAGTTGCCTTTTTAACAGGCGACGGGGGTTTAAAGGAATCGTCACTGACATTCGGGACAGATTCCAAAGAACTCCAATTTGTGGGTAACGGCTTTGAAATGGTTTTTTGCTGCGATTTGCTCTTCAATTTTTCGCGGAAAACATTCTTCGATTTCAATAACTTCGGAGCATCGAGTGCAGACGAGATGATGATGATGGCCGTCGTCGTTTTCGCCTACGAGTTCAAAGCGCCCGGCGCCATCGCCGAAATCGAACCGCTTGACCATACCCATCTTTTCAAGCAAGTGGATTGAGCGATAGATCGTGGCCAGGTTACACTGCCCGTTGCCCTTTCTCATTTCTGCGAGGATTTCACGGTTGGTCAGCGGGTGCGGGTGTTTTCGGAGGATTTCCAAAATGGCAGCGCGCGGGCCGGTAATTTTGCGCGATTGGCCGCGTAACCGGTTTTTCAAGGCGGACAAATCCTGTTTTTTGTGCGAATGAGAATGAGGCTTGCTCACGATCTGAAAATCTCATGAATGGGTTGGAAACGCAAGACAGCCAGACGTTTGGCGGTGTTTAAAGTTGGTCCGGGCCTTTGTGATATCATGCGAACCGTTTCGCCTGCTTTACGGGCGGTGACGGCGGTTGCAGCGCCACTTGCGAAGATCGTCGTCCCTACCCCTTTTCGTCCTTTCGCGGGAATAAGGGCGCAATTTCGCCGATTGTGTGGCCGGCCTGAAGCTGGCCCCAGGTTGCGTCGGAAAATTTGTCCGCCGCGCCTGCCAGCCCCAATTGCGCGTAGATTTTGACGGACGTTTGAGGCAAAAACGGCTGATATAATACTGCCAACACGCGGCAGGTTTCGGCCAGATTATATAAAACTTCGTCCAACCGTTTTGCCTGGGCCGGGTCTTTGGCCAGCTTAAACGGCGCCGTTTGGTCCACATATTGGTTGGCACGGGTCACGAGGGCGTGAATGCTTTGGAGCGCGCCTTGCAGTTCAAATTGTTCCAATTGCGCGCGCGTCTGCTCCATTGCCTTGCCCGCGTCCGCAGAAAGTTCGTCCGACTTCGCCGGGACCACTCCGTTGCGATAACGCTTCAGCATCGAAAGCGAGCGGTTCACCAGGTTGCCAAGGCCATTGGCCAATTCGGCGGAATAACGCGCGCGGAATCCGGCATCGGTCCAGTTTCCGTCCGGTCCGATGTCCAGCTCGCGCAAGACATAATACCGGAAGGCGTCGACGCCCCATTCATCAATCACGGCAATCGGGTCAACCACATTGCCCGTGGTTTTGCTCATCCGTTGGCCGTCCTTTTGCCACCATCCGTGCACAACAATTTGTTTGGGCAACGGCAAGCCAAGCGCTTTGAGCATGATCGGCCAATAGACCGCGTGGAATTTGAGGATGTCCTTGCCAATGACATGGACGTCGGCCGGCCACAGCGAAACGCCCCCGCCCGGAACAGCGGCCGGTGCGCCAAGGGCGGCTGTGACGGTGGGGTCCCCATGCGCGGCAGGGATGGAAATGTAATTCACCAGGGCGTCGAACCATACGTAGGTGACGTATTCCCGATCAAAGGGAATTGGGATGCCCCATCCCAGACGTGACACTGGCCGGCTGATGCAAAGGTCTTCCAACGCGGTGCTTTTGAGAAAACCCATTACCTCGTTGCGGCGATAGTCCGGAACGATAAAATGCGGGTTTTGGTCGATGTAGTCCATCAGCCATTGTTGATGTTCGGCCAGTTTGAAAAAATAGTCTTCCTCTTTTAATTCGATGACTTCGCCCCATGCGGGATCAAACGTCCCGTCAGGCAGGCGGTCTTTGGCGGTCAGAAACGTTTCCTCTCTGAGGGAATAAAAGCCAACGTAGGATTTTTTATCAAAATGGCCCGCCGCCCGCGCGCGCTCGAGGCAGGTTTGAACAATTTGCTGATGGCGCGGCTCGGTCGTGCGCACAAAGTCGTTATTGGTAAGGCCGAGTTTTTGCGCGAACGCCTTCCAATCGGCAGCCAGTTGATCGCAATAGGCCTGCGGACTTTTCTTCTCGGCAATCGCCGCCTGTTGGACTTTCTGGCCGTGTTCGTCGAGGCCGGTAAGAAAAAAGACCTCCTGCCCCAGGCTCCGGCGGGAGCGGGCGATGACGTCCGCGATGATTTTTTCATACGCGTGCCCCAGGTGCGGCTGGCCGTTGACGTAGTCAATGGCGGTGGTGATGTAAAACGGCTTGCTCATTGCGGGCGGCAATATTACTGCAAAATTGGGTTAATGCCAGCGCGTAAACGCAAAAAACCTCTGGACAGTGCGCAAATGAAGTACTAAAACTGGAGTTTCGGAGAAAGGAACATTATGAAACCACTAAATGAAATGGCGGTAAGAATGGTTCCCGTGGACGCGGACCAATTTGAAGCCATTGGCTACCTCGATAAGGGCAAGCAGCTCTTTATTAAATTCCGGAAATCCCCTCCGCTGGTATTTAACAATGTGCCGGGATTTCGATACGACGGCTTGCTGGCCGCGCCGCGCAAGGACGCCTACTTCGACACGTTTATAAAAAACTTTTTTGTTTCAAAGCCAGCACAATTGCCTCAAACTGTCTGACTTGTTGAATGAGAATAATGTAAGACCGGGGCCTTCGCCATCAGCAAGGGCCATCCAATGGCCGGCGGTGGTGGTGACCCTGCTGGTAGTTGCTGTGACGTTTGGCCTGCTTCTGGCCCAGTTGGTGTGGACGAATACCTTTCGGCAGCTTAAACTTGGAAACAACCCCGGGCCGAATTACTGGGTGAATCACCTGGATTTATCCCTTACGTATTTGGACGACCGGGCGGACCAACTGGAGCCCATTACCAATTGGATCGAACGTGATAGCCACTGCATCGGGCTTGCTGCCATGGGGCGTGAATTTGATGCCGGCCTCAGTCCGGACGCCCGGGTTTTTGTGACTGGAATGCTCGGCCCGACGAACCTTCCCAAGGCGGGCAACTATTATTTTATGAAGAATTATTTATTCCCACGCGACGTCGAGATCTCCCTGGATGGCAAAGCATTCGGTGGGGAGGACGGTTTTCACGGAATCCCGTGTGATTCACCGGATGTTCTTAGAAGCAACGGATTCGATGTGATGATTGAATTTAATGATAATCGGCCACGGGTAATTCCGTTAACGCCGAAGGCGTTCCGCCCTGCGAATGAGTGAGCTTACCGCATTTTTCTTGCCGCCTGCGACCGCCCTGGCAGGGATGCGCATGGCCATGCTGATTCTCGGAGGGAAATTCACGGAGCAGTTTGGATTTGGCTTTCGATTCGCCATAGGCCTTGCATTCGGCATGGTGGTTTTCACACAGGCCGTTTTATTGGCTGCACTCATTGGAATTAATGCGTCGTTTGTCCTGGCGTGGCTTGCGATGCTTTGGGGCCTTGTGGAATTAGTTCTGATCCTGGTGAAACTTCCCGCCCACTCGAAAAGCGTCCAATTCCTGCCGGCGCACTTATGGCTCGTGCTCCTGATTCCGCTGGTTTATTCCTGGTATGTGTTTGGGCGGCTCTCGACTCTGGAAGGAACGCTGGAATTCGACGCCAATGCGTTTTGGGTCTTCAAGTCAAAGATCCTGTACCTCAAGCAGGGAGAAGACCTTATCCACGTTTTGCGTGACATCAACCTTGGATACGCCCATATGGATTATCCCATGCTGGTGCCGTGTCTCTATACCCTGACTTACGGTTTAGTGGGCCGCGTGGACGAGTTTGTCAACAAGGTTTGGCCGTTTTGGATGATGGTCGCGCTTTGTTCCGGCATTATTTCAGCGGCCCGTTTTTGGAAGCAGCCGCGGCCGCTGCCGGTCGCCGTTGTCACGCTGATTGCATTCCTGCCTGCGAGCCTCGAGTTTATCCGCAACGAAGGCGGAACGATTCCCCTGGTCTTTTATATCAGCATTGCGGCGCTGCTCATCGTGGCCGCGGTCTATACCGAATACGAAGTCGCCCCTGCGGCGCTGGTCCTGGTTCTGGCCGGCTGTTTTTCAACAAAGTTTGAAGGAATCCTGTTTACAGCCTTTACCGGCTGCGCCCTGGCTGCCGTTGCCGTGCGGCGCGGGTGGCTCAAAAACATAGTTCTTTGGAAAAGCGCCGCCGCCGCCGCTATTTGTATCGCGCCCTATTTCTTTTATCGGCTCATAAAACCCGCCTCCAACATACAATCGGCCTGGCTTCACACGGGCATGGGGACGCCGGGGGCGGTTTTGCATCGCTTTCCGCAGGTCTGGTTTTTGGATGTTTTTGCGCGGTTTTTCAACCCGGCATTATTTCAGTGGCAGGCCGACAATAATCAATTGCGATGGATTGGTCATTGGACCGGCTGGAGCAGCCTGGTAAACGACCACCTTACGGTCCTGCCGTGGCTTCTGTTGGCATTGCTCATTCTTACCCTCCTGTATAAATCGCGTGCCCGGCTGGCAGTCGGCCTTCTTTCGGCGATTATATTGGTCCTTTTTACCTTTCTGTCGTTCGTAGTTTCATGCCTTAATAAGGATGATTTGCAGGCGGGGATCGATTTCGCGTGCAACGTGGTTGGCCGATATTATTATCCATTTTTTACGGCGTGGTTTCTGGGGACTGCGGCCGTTTGGTTCATGGAAGACCGGCCGTCGGCGGCCGCGCCGGCGCAAGTTCAACCGGAACAAACAATCGCCGCCCTGTCACGACCCGCAAAACGAAGGCGTTGACTTGTCTTTTTTGATTTTTCCGATAAACTTGAAGCATGAAAAACGAAGTTGTGCCCATTCAAATTCGCGGGATCCTTCCCGCCAATAACGGCTGCGCGCTGTTTGTGGGTAACGACGAAAAGGTCTTTGTCATTAACGTCGAACCGCAAATGGGCCTGGTCATTGGAATGTTTTTGCGGCAGCAACCCAAGGAACGGCCCCTGACTCACGACCTCATCAACCGAATCTTTCAGGGTTTCGGAATTACGGTCGAGCGCGTCATCATCACTGATTTGAAAAATTCCACCTATTATGCCCGGCTGATTTTGCAGCAGCAAAACGAATTGCATACGGCCAGGAAAATTGTCGAAGTGGATGCGCGCCCAAGCGATTGTCTCGCCATCGCTTCGGCGCAGAAAAAACCGATTTTTGTCTCATCCGAACTATTTGAGCAGGTTGAAGACATGAGCGAAGTGCTCAATCGCATCAACGAGAGCGGCGCCGGCGAATCCGCCGAATAAAAATGCCCGCGGCCAAATCCGTCTCTTCCCTCGCGTTCATTTGCGGCGATGATGAATTTGCTGTAAAGAAGCGCGCCAAAGAAATATTCCAGGTTTGGGCGGCTGAATCCGGAGGCATGGACCAGGAGGTCATTGATGCCGCCGTTTCCAACAGCGGCAATGCGCTCGACGCCATCGCCAAACTGCGGGAGGCCATCCAAACGCTGCCCTTTTTCGGTTCTGCCAAGGTTGTCTGGCTGCGCGATTGCAGCTTTTTGGGGAAGAACGAGCCGCTTCGGCCCAGGCGGTCGTGGAGGCCCTTGGAGACCTGGCCGGCGAACTGAAGAGTTTCAAATGGGATAATGTCCGTCTATTGATCAGCGCCGGCAAAGTGGATCGGCGCAAGGCGTTTTTCAAAACTCTCGAAAAAATCGGAACGGTCGAAAATTTTGAGGCGCTTTCAGCGGATGAAAGGGATTGGGCCGAACGGGCCGAAGCCATCGCCCGTGACGCTGTCCGGGGGCGCGGCAAAGAGATCACCGAAGAAGGGCTGGCCGAACTCGTGGCCCGCGTGGGCCCCAACGCCAGGCAATTCGAAAATGAGGCCGAGAAGCTGGCGCTGTTTATCGGCGGACGCCAAACCATCGAATTTGACGACGTTGCGGCGATTTGTTCCCGAAATAAGACGGCGCGTGCCTTTGCTCTGGGTGACGCGCTGGGAGACCGCGATTTGCCGCGATTGCTGAAACGCCTGGATGAAGAATTATGGGAAATGAAATTTGACTCCCAAAAATCGCCGATCGGGCTGCTCTATGGGCTCATTTCCAAAGTGCGAGCCATGCTGATGCTCAAAGAAATGCTGCGCGAAGGGTGGGTGAAACCGGAGACTGACTATAATCGCTTCAAAGCCCAGCTCGCGCGCGTGCCGGCGGATCGTTTGCCGGCTGATAAACGTTTTAATCCGTTGTCCCTGAATCCCTACGTCCTGTTCAGGGCAATGCCTCAGGCAAAAAAATACAGCCGGGAGGAATTGGTCCGCGCAATGGACCTCTTGCTGCGCTGCAATCGCCGTCTGGTTTCCAGCGGGCTTGACAAAGCGTTCATGTTGCAGCAAATAATAGTGGACATTGCAGCGCCACAGGCAACTACGGCGTAGAGAATGATTTTTAACCCACATGGCATTACCATCGGCTAAGTTGTCGGTTTTAGTCGGCAAAGATTTCGCCTGCGTGAAAATTGCCGGCCGGGCCAACTTCATGTTTAGCCCTGATTTTAAGACGCTCCTGGCGGAACTGATTCAAAAAGGATACGGCCATTTCATAATTGATTTGTCCGAATGTGTGCTGATGGACAGCACGTTTCTGGGGGTGCTGGCCGGGTTCGGCATCAAACTAAACCATGCGGCGGCTTCGCCGGAGGGCTACATTGAATTGTCCAACCCAAACCCGCGCGTTACGGAATTACTGGAGAATCTCGGCGTTCTCCAATTGTTCAGAATCATCAGCGGTTCGCTGCAATTGTCCGGCGAGGTCTGCGTCCCGGCGCCGGTCAATCCCTCGCACGAGGAGATCACCCGAACCAGCCTGGAAGCGCATCAGGCGTTGATGGCAGTGAATCCGGACAATGTCCCGCGCTTCAAGGATGTGACCCAATTCCTGGCTGAGGACCTAAAAAACCTGCAGAACTGCAAAACGCGGCGATGATCCGTCATTGCGGCTGGTTGGTTCCTTCAAAGTAAATCACGGTTTCGCCCCTCCTGGCGTAGCCCAGTTTCTCGCGCGTCAGGCGTTCGACCGTCATGGGATCGTTTTGCAGCGCGTCAATCGCGCTTTGCAATTGTTGGGACTTTTCCTGTTCCAGTTTGAGCTGCGCCTGGAGCTTCCAGATTTGGCGCTGCATCCGCGCGTTTTCCTGAATGACCGGAAGATAACATTCGCCAATGAGCAGGAGGATAGCGATGACAACGAGTGCGACGACTACATTTGTCAGCTTGCTCCAAATGCCCAGGTTCACGTTCACGCCTCAGTAAAGCATCCAACCATCCGGGGCAAAAGTTATTTAGAATACTTTTTCCACGCCTTGAGCCGTTGGTTGGCGTCGAACTCAAGCCGAAGAAATTGCGCGGGAAAATACGTCGTAGAATAAGTCGTGCCCGCTCCATAATAAAAGCCTGTTGGTGTATACACGCCCGGGGATCCTATCGGTCCTGGCGTCACCACGGCGTGTTCGCGCCTGGTCATCCAATTGGCCACGATCGACCCGTCATTGAGCCGGTCGGTTACCGCGGGAGTCCCATAGTCCGTGACCGCCTGATTGTATGTATAGACCCCGATCCGTGAATTCCAATCAATCGGCGTGACGCAGCCCGTCAGCATCAGCACCAATAGAACTATCACAACCGCCGCGACAATTCGATCCATACATGAATTAATGCCTGCTTTGTTGCCCATCAAAATTCTGGAGCTGGAGACGGCGTCTGGAGGTCTCAAATCGCCAATACTTTGCGTCTTTGCGCCCTGGTTGTTTTTAAAAAATAAAAAATTCGGGCAGCAGACGCCAAGGAGGTGGGGGTGGGGAACCCCGCTGAAGAAACGTGCTGCCACCCGAATGCTTAAATGTGACAACAATGCAACGATTTGTCAACTGGTTATTGTAAGATTTTATTACATTTTCGGCCTTCCATGATTTTGCTTTACCGACGGATTTTGTCACATAAAGTGGCAGTATGACAGATTTGGGGCTGGCTGGGCTCTTTCGAGAATTGGACCCGAAAGAGCTTCAGGCGTTGCGCGACATCGCTGAGGAACGCGTCTTTCCCGCGGGAACACGGATTTTCAGTGAAAACGATCCCGGCGACGGCGTCTATGTCATTCAAAATGGTCTGGTGGAGATAGCCCACCTGATGGGCGACCGGGCGCTTTGTGTTTTTTCAAAATTTGGTCCCGGCGAAATTTTCGGGGAGATGGCGGTTATCGAAGACAGGCCTCGTTCGGCGACGACCACGGCGGTGAAGGAAACGAGGGTCTATTTTATTCCACGGGTCCAAATGATCGCGCTGTTGCGGCGCTCCCCGGCCCTGTCATTGAAATTGTTGCAGGAAGTCAGCCGCCGCCTGCGGGACTTTAACCATCAACATCTGCGTGAAATCATCGAGGCTGAACGCCTGTCCGCGCTGGGAAGCTTTGCGCGTTCGATCGTTCATGACTTAAAGAATCCATTGACTGTCATTGGCATGGCCACCGAAATCATGGCGGCGGCCAAAACTGCGCCGGAACGACGGCAGGAAGCCTATGAACGCGTCCGGCGGCAAATCGCGACGATCACCGAATTGGTAGGGGACATTCTTGACTTCACGCAAAGCGTCCCTGCCAACAACAAGGAATTCGCCACGGTTTCCTACCGGGAGTTTATCCGGGAACTTGTGACGGAATTGCGGCTTGAACTCGAATTGAAGGGTTCGCAGTTGAATCTCGAAAACGAGCCGTCCCCGGGGGTGTTGCGGTTCGACCCGCGGCGGATTCGGCGGGTGATTCTTAATCTGACGGGTAATGCGGTGGAAATGATGCCCGAAGGCGGCCGAGTGACAATGCGATTTCAGCAGGGAGGAAATGAGATCATCACGGAGATCCAGGATGACGGCCCCGGGATCGCGCCGGAAGTGGCGGCAAAACTGTTCGAACCGTTTGTCACCGTTGGCAAGCAACACGGCACGGGACTGGGGTTGTCCATCTGCAAAAGAATTGTCGAAGACCATGGCGGCCGGATTTCCGCCCATAACGCGTCCGCGCCAGGGCATGGCGCCATATTTTCATTTACGCTCCCCATGTGTGACCCTTGATGTGATGGCTGCGGCCTGCCGCGCCGTAGTCCCGCATGGCGTGACGAAGGCGGGTGCAAACCGCTTTACAAATCCGCTTTCCCATTTCACGCTGCACGGCCAATGAACCGCATCAAATTACTTCCCGAGCAGGTGGCCAATCAAATTGCCGCCGGTGAAGTGATTGAACGTCCGGCAAGCGTGGTTAAGGAGCTGGTTGAAAATTCCCTGGATGCTGGGGCAAAAAAAATCCTGGTGGAAATCCAGGCGGGCGGGCGCAGTTTGGTCCGCGTCTCAGATGACGGCATTGGAATGAGCCGCGATGACGCGCTGCTCTGCCTGGAACGCCATGCAACGAGCAAAATCCGGCGGGCTGAGGACCTGGCCGCAATTGACACGATGGGCTTTCGCGGCGAGGCGATGCCGAGCATCGCCAGCGTCAGCAAATTCAGCCTCGTCACCCGCGAACGCGACGATCAATCGGCCGAAGGCACGCAGGTAATTGTGATGGGCGGGACGATTTCGGATGTGAAGGCGGCTGGGGCCGCGCCGGGAACCAGTGTCGAAGTCCGCCAGCTTTTTTTTAACCTGCCGGCGCGCCGCAAATTTTTGCGAACGGAAGAAACCGAGGCGGCGCATATCCAGCATTATTTGACGCTGGCCGCGCTTTCGTTTCCGAGTGTGGCTTTCACCTTTCAAAAAGATGGGCGGCTGGTTTGGCAATTGCCGGGCGTCAAAAGTGAGCCTGCCCTTTCGAGCCGCATCGCCGCCTTGCGGGAACGACTTCGTGCTTTGCTGGGCGATGAACGGCTCGTGGCGGTGAATTTTTCGACGTCGTTGGACGACGATTTTGTGCCGGAACAAGCGGAGGTTTTTGAAACAGCTTCGGCGGAAAAATCGGCTGAAGGACCACGGCGTTCGGCGTTCCATGTCTGGGGATTGATCGGCGCGCCGGGCGTGTCCCGGGCCACGCGCGAAAGCCAGTTTGTCTTTGTCAACCGGCGGCCGGTCGAAAACCGCGGTGTCAACTACGCACTGATCGAAGGCTGCCATACGACTTTGATGAAGGGGCGATTTCCCGTTTGCTGCCTGTTTTTGGAGATAGACCCTGCCGCCGTGGACGTGAACGTGCATCCGGCCAAGCGCGAGGTAAAATTTCATCGCGAGTTTGAAGTGCGCAAATACGTGGCGCAGGCCGTGCGCGAAGCGTTGCTGGCATTTCATTCGCAAACGGAGCGGAAACCCGAGCCGCCGGCGCCTGTGGAGCAACAATTGGTGATAGAGCCGACAGTGCACGCGCAACCTATGCCGGAAGCGATTGCGCCGCCGCTGCCGGATTTTCCGTTGCCGCCGAAAAACACGCCTGCGCCGGCCATACAAGCGCCATTGGCAATGGGTTTTTCACGAGCGACGACTTCGGCGCCAACTGCGCCAGCGCCTGTCATATCAAAATTTCCTGAACCGGCCGCGCCGCCCGTTTCGCCGTTATCTCCGACGCCGTTGTTGAACGTTCCGCTGCGTTTGGTTGGCGTTATTGGCAAACTATATGTCGTGCTCGAATCGGACCGCGGGCTGGTCCTGCTGGACCAGCATGCCGCGCACGAACGGATTTTATTCGAACAAATGCTCAATCGACTCGAGCAAAACGAATTCGCGCCCTCGCAAAAACTGTTGCTTCCGGAAACCATCGAACTTTCGCCCCGTGACGCTCATTTTTTGCGGGAGCAATTGTCTCCTCTGACGCGGCTGGGCGTGGGCCTGAGTGAATTTGGCGAGCGCACGTTTCTCCTTGATGCCCTGCCGGCGTTCGTCCGAGTGGCGGACACGCGCCGGTTTGTGCTCGACCTGGTGGATGAACTCAAAGCCGCCGGGCGTGAAGTCAACCTGGCCCGCCTGGGCGAACATACCGTGGCCAAAACCGTCTGTCGCCACGCGGTAAAAGCGAACGATCCGCTCACCGGGCCTGAATTGGAAAATCTTGTCGCGGATCTGCGCCGGTGCGCCATGCCCTACACGTGCCCCCACGGCCGGCCAACGCTCATCGAAATGAGTTATCGTGAGCTGGAACGAAAATTCGGACGCACGCAATGACGAAAAAGAAACTGAAGGCAAAAACGGAAAACGCCGAGCCGACACCGCGGAGGCGGACCGGGAGGTGCGCCCTACCGATAAGGGCAGATGTGTCCGGCGAGCATTGGCGATATTGCCCGCAATGTGGCCACGAATTGATCAACGAAAAGTGCAAGCTGCGCTGTCCGCGTTGCCATTATTTTATGAGCTGCTCGGATTTTGACTTTGCAGCTTAATCGTTCGAGTTGGGAACGACGCGCTTTGAGTCTGATTACTCGTAAAGAGAGGCAAAGGCTCGAGTTAAGCACACTCTGCGACGTTGTGATTCTTACTGATTCAAAGCAGTCCCAATTGTTTTTCGTGAGGGACGGGGAAGACACCAATGATCAGGAATGGGTTATTGGCCCAACTGTGAAATTCCTTCGTCGTGCCGAGGAAGAAATGCAGATCGGTTTTCAGGAACTGTACCATGTATTTCTCGCGGACTTTCGCCAGCGCCGCCCGTTCGTCTCCGTTGGCCTTGCTGCGGCAGTTCCAGAATAGTTGCCCAGTCTCCCAATCCAGAATTTGCATTTCGCTTTGCTTTCTGTCAATGTCCTCAAAACGATAGGAGAATTTGAACGGCAGCTTGGGCATGAGATTGAACGTCTGCCGCCAGTTGTCTCCGGCGAAAAGCTCACCTTGGTCGGCGTTGCTCCGCATTTGATCCACCTTGGCTTGATCCCATTCGCGGTCGTCTGCCTCCCATACAAAGTCCAGGATTTTCGCAGGTTTGAATACCGCGAGCGAAAGTTGGTTGGCGCGAGCGGCGGCAATCAATGGTTCGAGCCGGTCAAAGACCTTGCCTTTCTTAAGCAACAATTCGCGGCGTTCGCGCCATTCTTCGGTGGTTTCAATGCGCCCGACCTGCTGAATATCGTTCACGTCGGCAAGGTGAAAGGTTTCAGGGCGCGAATCTTTAATGTTTCGCACCAGCCGCGTTTCGATCCAGTCGAACTTTTGGTAGCGGTCTTTGTAGTCGAGCAGCCGAAATGGAACCGGATAGAGGCGAACCCACGAGCCGTCCTCACGCACGCCAGCCGTACACACAAGCTCACCGTGTTTGCGGGACAGGGTCGGATAGGTTTTGACCGTGATGAGAACCTTCTCAGGCTCCATAATACAAAATCAGAGATGACAAGCCGCCAGTCCCGGCCCAAATGTATTTTCCATCGCCTCAGCGACACAGTGCCGATGGCATTGGTGTGACAGCAACTCGAAGCAAGTTAGAGCAACCCGATGGCCTTCGCCCTTAATCCAGTTAGCAATTTTAACGAGCGTTTGTGTCTGTTTTGGCAGGGTTGTGTTCTCATACGCGGCGAACAGCACGTCGTAATCGGCTTGCGTTTCAAGGGCCTGGCGCTTCTCGGAGGGAATTCCCAACTCCGGCAGGTGCTCGTAACGGATGTTGACGCCTTCACAAACGTGGCTCAACGTCCTCTTGGAAAAACCATATTTCCGGCTCAACGGGTTGCGGCGCACATCGCAGAGCAACGTTACGCCGTTTTGAAGCAGCTGATTCAAGTATGCTTCAAGCGTCTTGCTTTCGTAGCCAACAGTCACAAGCCCAGGTGGCCTCTTTGCGGGACGCGCGGCTTCCACACGGGCGCGGTCTTCGCGCCCGGGTAGAACTTTCTCCACAATTTCACTGCGAGTGGCGAAATAGGGATAACGTTGGTAGACATCCGCGACGAGCGCATGGCCGCGCAGGCTTTTGTACCGTTCGGCAAATCGCGCCATCGGTAAGGGCGAACGCTCGCCACCTCGCGAAATGCGGCGGCCTTTATCGGTCAGATTCCATGCCTCATCGTCTACAACCAACCCTTCCTCTAAAAGGCGGCGCTTGTCGGCATACGACGTGAACGAAAAACAGCCGAAACGATACGGAATAAAATCATAGCTGGGAGTGGATTCGCCTTCCCGGGTGTAAAGGAACAAGAGCTTCTGGAAATCTGTCGAGCCCACCGGCTCATTCAGTGCGTCCAAAAGTTCGAGCAGCACACGCTGGCGGTCGAAAAGCATAACTCAATTTATTTCATCCGGCGGAAAACGGCAATGCCCAAACCCCGTTTCTTCTATAATGGCGGGCCTGGTACACGAGAATGCGGCATTTCTATGATATTAGTCCAGGGCATTTTATTCTCTGAAGAATCCTCTGTGTTGATCGGCTGAGCAGCGACGGGCAGTCGCAAGACAAAGGCTGAGCCAGAGCCCAGCGTGCTGAGGCATTGGATGGATCCAGACATGGCCTCGGCAAGCTTTTTCACAATCGCCAGGCCAAGGCCGGTGGAGGATTCGCCGCCGGTGGGACGGGCTGTCAGGCGGGTGAATTTCTGGAATAGTTTCTTCTGGTCCGCTTCACTGATGCCGGGGCCTTCGTCGCGGACGTTGATGACGATGGCCTCTTTTTCCGGCAGCGCGTGGACATGGACCGTTGTATTGGGCGGGGAATATTTCAGCGCGTTGGAAATCAGGTTGTCGAGGATTTGCAGGACGGCGGCACGGTCGGCAGTTGCCCAAAGGCCTTCCGAAATTCCAACGCGAAAGGCGATTTGTTTTTTTGTGGCGGCCAACTGGTTTTGTTCAAGGCTTTGTTCCAGCAAAGCGCGGATATCGCAGTTCTCTTTCCTGACGACAAACTTGCCCTGTTCGATGGCGTTGACGTCGAGAAGATTCGTGATCAAATCGCGCATGCGCATCGCGACGGTCCTGGTGTTGTGGGAAAGTTTGGCGAGCTTGCCGGGGTCCTTGAC
Organism: uncultured Verrucomicrobiae bacterium; assembly: GCA_963845665.1. GTDB lineage: Bacteria > Verrucomicrobiota > Verrucomicrobiia > Limisphaerales > UBA11358 > UBA11358. The sequence continues at coordinate 1,062,011 of CAWJTA010000002.1, read as the reverse complement.
GCTGGCCATGAGCTCGGCATTGCCGAGAATTACGGTCAGTGGATTTCTCAGGTCGTGCGCGGCGATGCCCATCAGCTCATTTTTTTCGTTGTTCAAATTCAACAAGTGTTCGTTGGACGCGGCGAGTTCGGCGAGGGCCTCCTGCATCTTGCCAAGGGCTGTCCGGCGGCCGCTCTCAAAAATCAGCCCCAGAATAAACATAAACAAAACCAAACCCAGGTAACCTGCCGCGGAAACCAATGAATGCCATTTCGGATTGTAGGTGGGCTTGACCATCATCCCCTCAAGGTTGAGACAGATGACAATCCCGGCCGCTATAAATGAAATGACAACCCACCAGGTTGCCTGTCTTTCGCCCAGCAGGATAAAGCAGCACAACGGAACACTCACCAGCCATGCCAGGGCGTGGCCATTTTCACCGCCTTCAACAAGACACAATCCCAGAAATCCCAGCGTAAGAGTGAGCGCAAAAAAATTACCGGCGAGTTCCACGGATTTTTTCCGGGACATTAAATACGGCGTCAGGGCGACACCGGTGCTGCACGCCATCACAATCCCGGCGCCCCAGAAGTGACTAATGAGCAGATAAAATACGGCGTAGACGATCCCAAAAGAGACCCCAAGCAGGCCAAAGCCGGTAATCAAACGCGCACGGCGAGTGCTTTCAGGGTCGGACAGGAATTCAACAGGTATCTGCCGATCCAGCACTGTTTGGTATTTTTGACGAAAATTTGACCAAAACGGTGACCTGAGTCCAGTGCTGCGGGGTGTGCCGGTAGTATCCGAAGACAGATTTTCCGATGGCGAACCGCTATTCACGCTGCCGGAAAAGCTGGATCTGTGCCATGAAAAACTTCAAAAACCTCAGAATTTGACTCTCATCGTGAGAGCAAACCAATTGATATACACCTTGGTGGAACTGTCGGAGTATTCGCCGGAGAGCAAAGCGCTGTTCGAGACATTCTGCTTCGCAGGCAGGTCGCATTGATAGGCAAAGTCTAATTCGCACATGCGCCATTGGTATCCGACGCCGGCGGTGATGGTGTTTTCCATGATCGCGGCGGTCATCGGGTTGAGAGTGGCATCGGGCACCGGGTTGTTGCCGTGACAAAAACCGAGGCGGAGAAAAAGATTATCCAGAACGGAATATTCCAAACCAGCGCGGTAAACAAATTCGCTCTTCCAGTCCAGCGGGATGTTGTCCTGAAAGCTGGTTCCGAGCTCACCCGATGTCGGGACGATCGGGCCGGTTCCGTCGGTTAACTTGACCGGCAAATTATGGAAAGCGCCCGACCAATCAACCCAGTCCACCTCCGCCACGGCGCGCCATTTGGGGAGAAATTTCCATGAACTGCCCAGGCTGAATTGCTGCGGAAAAGTATTGTCGACTTCGGCTTTGTAATTAAAAGAAAAGTCGCCCGGAATGGGAAACTGGGCGCTGGCGTTGCCGCTGGCCGTGCCGGTCGTATCCACTCTGTATCTGTTCTGCCAGGAAAAACCGAATTGCAAATTCGTTATGGGACGATACATCGCGCCGATTTGCGCGTTCCAGCCCCAACCGGAAGTGTTCAAGTGCAACAATGTCTTCGCGCCGTCAAAACCGGCGTCGCTCGCAGGCTCGAGATTTTGAAAAACATAAGGCGTCACCAATTCGTTTTGGTTGTAATCCGCCCCGAGGCTGGCGCCGATTGAAAGCTGCGGGACGATCTGGACGCCAACGCCCAGGGCAGAGCGCAGCACGAGAATTTCGGATTTATCCTCCTGGTATCCGTAGGAGACGGCGCTGTCCAGGTGTCCGGGCGAGCCGGTTGGATCCAGATAATGCCAATCGGCCGAAAGCATGGATTCCGGAATGCAGGAGATCGCCATGGAGACGGGAAGCTTACCCAATTTCATGCCAAGGGCTCCCTCAGGCAAAGCCTGGAACTGTGAACTGAGATCGCCGCTCGAATTGGCTGTTGGTTTGCTGAACTTTCCATTGGCGCTGGCGCCGATACCGCCCAAATCGAATTCGTGTTCGGTTAAAAATCCCAGGCCAGCGGGATTATCACCCATCGCTTCCAACGGACTTTGCGCCCAACCGACGTCCGCTCCGCCCATGGCCATGGATTCGGCGCCGACACCGTTACGGCTGATGCCATTGCCGTAAACGGACATTTTTAGAACTGCGCCAAGTAACAGAATACTTGCAACGCAACGCGATGTTTTGTTCATAAATTTTTTCGTAAGCCGTTTGTAGGGAGGGGATAAGCTCCTTTCATGCCAGTCCGAAAGAATCCATTGCAATAGCCGTGAAAAGCCGGGCAAAAGTTTAATAATCAAACTCTATGAATTGATTTTTAAAATAGGGTAGAGAAGATAAATCGTGCGTGGTGATTTTTGGGACATTAATTGTTGAACGCCCCTGCTGCCGTTACTTTATGAGTTCCCGGTTTCGCGCGAAGGAGGCGAAGGCAGGCGGGAACGCGAACGGTTTGACTCGCACGCGCCAAGGCGGTGGCAGCGCCACGGGTTAGGTCGCCAGGGACAACATCGAACATCGAACATCGAACACCGAATGAGGGCAGTCACGGGCCCGTCAGTTAGAGCCTCGTTACCTCGGCGCCTACGCACGGGGGCGGCACACATTTTTTTCCTATAGGGAAGTAAACGGGTAAACGGCGGCAAAAAAACGGCATTCGTGATGGTAAAATGGGCGGTTTTGTTGGGGAATTTGAGAATTTTTGGGATTGGGAGGGGGGTGTAAATGGGTTTCACCATAGCGGCCAGCGAGCCTCGCGAGAATAGTAGAGGCCGTTTGTCCACTCAAAGTTATGGAGGTACTCCGAGTTTTCGTTCAGGTACGGTTCTGAAAAATTTGTGTCGCCAATTTTAATGTCCCAGTGAAAAAAGCCACCGCCCCACACAATGAACACAATGGGATTCCCCTCGGATTCGCCGACCATTGCTTCTTCCGGCCCTCCAGAATATAATTCTCGAATGGAGTTTGGAATTTCCGACCTCGGAATCCTCGGATCATTGGTGCCAGAACGCTTGCTGATTTCCCGAAATGCCCACTGGCGTAATTCTTCAGGATTGATTGTTCTCCGGGCGCGTTTAAAGCCTTCGTCAGCCTGGTAAATGGTTAGAGCAGGTTCTAAAAAAATGCTTCCGGGAAAGACAATAAGGATGCCCAGAATTACAGCCAAAATTATCAGTGTCCGATAGAAATGCTTTGGACGTTTTTGAGCATCATGAATTACTTGCGGCGCATCATTCATTTTGCTGCATTATTTCAAGGTCAATTACCATGGTCGATCCATTTAAATTAGACGGTATTGCTATGGGCGTGCCCCCGAAACTGTGAGGGCGTTTTTTTACACTGAGACGCGCGGACGCACACAGACGGTGAGTCAGAGCCTCGTTACCTCGGCGCCTACGAAAAAGGGGAAGCCCACACATTTTTTGCCTATAGGGAAGTAAACGGGTAAACGGCGGCAAAAAATACATGATTGTGATGGTAAAAGATGCGGTTTTGTTGGGGAATTTGAGAGTTTTTGGGGTTGGGAGCGGGTGTAAATGGCGCGGCTGGCACCAATAGGATGGCAAGACCTATTCAAACGCAAACGACTTGGGGATGGACTTGAGAACAGAAACGGTTTGGGCTATTCAACCACTGCAAACCATATGGCACACGAGCAAAAAGGAATAGAAAAGCCGAAACAGATGCGTCTCGTGTGCATGAAATGCAACCATTGGGTGGAATCGACCAGCGATGGCCCGAGATACCTGGTCATGCACGGCTGCGGAGTGTTGCCGCCTCCAAGCTCGGAGGCTACCACGGCCCGCGTACTGTGTGCCAGATTCTTTCGAAAACATTCGCACGGTCATGTTCGCGCCATCTACGAATCCGACCCTCAATGGGCCGCTCTTGACGACGCATTGCGGGAAGAGGCTGCCTATCGTGAAACGCATGAGGTTGATTTCGTTTATTTCAATCTAGGAACAAATGAAATAGTCGTGAGGTCGATAGATGGACTTCCGCGGTGGGCGAACCCCGGCCTTCTAATACCGGTTCATTCCGAAGATCAGCTTCCGAAAAAAAGATTTGATTCGCTCGACGCTGTTTCCATCGCAAGCCGAATCACTATAAAATGGCAGGACAACGGCACAAATGGGTTCAATGACTATTGGGAGTCTCATGAGAGCATCATGCCAGGAACCGAGCACAGGGCCGAATTTAAGCGGGATGATCTTGGCATCCCCGCCACCTTGAAAAAAGGCGGGGTCCGATTCACCTATCTGGGCAACGACAAATGGCAAATCAAATACGCCAAGGCGGGCTTTATCAGGCAATGGCGCAAAAAACAGAAACGGTCGTAGAGAGGGTCAGGAATATTTTTGACGCGATTGCCTTCATTTATTCGAAGACATTTAATGGTCGTGCCATCCGTCCGTGCAGGTCTTCTGTGGCTGACGCGATGACCCGCGGAAATGGCGTTGGCGTGCGGTATCAACATCGAATGTCCCACGAGCGACTTCATCGCAATACTGTGCAAATTGCTGTGGCAGGGAACGTATGGCGGCTTCGTGTGATCCGGCAGCATGAACGAGAATCCGGTCCCAACCCCAGCCCGGATGGCAAATATCGTTTTGCACCTCAAGCCAGCGCAGGAAACCGCCGAACGGATATCCGCCGAGCTCTGCGCTCAATGCCATTACGTATCCGTCAAGGAATGCGCGTACCATTCGCATGTCCGAAGGCACTACATACATCCCCGGGCGGTCGCAAACCGCTTTCATGATGGCGTTCAGGCGTTCCATGGGCTTAATGCCGGCTGGCTATTGATTATAGATTTTGGGGTGGCGCTGTTCAATCTCCTCGACGTTCGCTCTCACCTTGACCGACGCGAAGGGCACGGACTATGCCGAGTGAGAGGAAGGAAATAATGGGAGGCGGCGAGGAGGGCCCTACCGGCGATAGTTTGAAAAAAATTTTGGAGGAATTCGCTCATGTGGTTATTGGGCGGAATGGGTGTTTGTATTACATGCTGCCTTAGGGACGGTATAGGGGCGTGGTATGAATGGTGGAAAGAAACAAATAAACATGAATACAGAACAAGCGAAAATGGCGATTGATCAAATACTCAAGTCGGAAACGCGGGAGCAGCAACCTGTGGTCAACGTAAAGGCTGATTGGCTGCAGAGTTTTAATAAGGCTACCACCGCGGCGACGGGATTGGCGGGGATCGCTGTGCCTCCGTGCCAGCCGATCATTGGGAAATGGTTCAAGCAGGGTGATCTGGGATTCATTTGCGGTCCGCGAGGGCTCGGGAAGACGTGGCTGGCGATGTTGCTGGCGCGCAAATGCGCTGAGGGCGCGAGTCTGGGCGGGCTGGCCGAATGGCAAGTGCACGGAAAGCGCCGCGTGCTGTATGTGGATGGCGAGATGTCCATGGACGGCATTCGTGAGCGTGACAATGCGTTGTCGGCATGCGCCGCGCCGGGGATGTTTTATTTGCAGCATGAGGCGCTATTTCATCTTACGGGCAAGGTCTTGAACCTGGCGGAGCCGGATGCGCAAGCGGCGCTTTTGGAGAAATGCCTCCAGGAGAGCATCGAAATTCTGGTGCTCGACAATTTGTCGTGTTTGTTCTCGGGGATGCGGGAGAACGATGCCGACGCGTGGGAACGGGTGTTGCCGTGGCTGCTGGCGTTGCGGCGGCAGCGGATCGCGGTGGTGTTCGTCGCGCATTGTGGGCGCAATGGGTTGATGCGCGGCACGTCGCGGCGTGAGGATGCGGCATTTTGGATTATCAATTTGTCCGAGCTCAAAGACGCAGGCGATGAACGCCGTGGAGCGAAGTTCCTGGCGCGGTTTGTCAAAAACCGTCACTCGAGTGATTCGGATTGTCCAACTTTGGAATGGCGATTCGTTACCCAGCCGGGGAACCCGAAGGCGCAAATGATTTGGAAGAAAATTTCGGTACCGGAGCAGTTTCGGCAATGCATCCTGGATGGGCTAAGCAGCGCGTCGGATATCGCAGAGGCGATGTCTGTGTCGCGGGGATTGGTATCGCGGTACGCGGCCAGGGCGATAAAGGATGGATGGTTGACGAAGAAGGACAGGCAATACGTGCTGGCATCGGCGGATGCGGCAAAGAAGGAGATTAAGAAGCAGTTGGAGGCCTGACAATTTGGGCGGCGCGGCAGCACCACCGGCGATGCAGCGCCGCCCTACCACGAGAAATGAATTCACTTGCGATGAGCGTTTTAGTTAGAGCCTCGTGCCTCGGCTATAGAGATCCCGCCCTCATCCCGGCGTTGACTCACTCGCGCCCGCTCGTTCGGTCGCTCCGCAACCTTTGGCTCCGCCAAATTCTTTTCGCCGCTTCCCAAGTGGCTCAAATCTCCCCTAGGAGAAGGGGAATAATCGTCAGATGGTTTGGCGGGTCTTGCGGCGAGTGAGGTCGAACGGTTAACGCGCGAATTAGTAAGAGCGCACTGACGTGACGCTGCTACGTAAGAAGAGAGGTATTTTTATGAATTCACCTGTGATCGTTGAATCCGGTTCGAATGTTACGGTGGCGCTTGTTGAACGGGTGTCTGACCGCCTGGCGACAGGTGTTCCGTTGGTTCTTGCGCTGGCGGGGGAGCCTGTGAGTTGTGCCGAGTTTGAGGAGCATTTGCGCGAGAATCCTGGGTTGGCAGATCAGCTCGGCATCGCGAAGCGGAAGTTTTTGCAGAATGCGATCAAGGTCCTGCTGGATTCGAAGAATGCCAGCGCAAACATTCGGTGGCTGCTTGAACGGTTTTATCCGGAGGTGTTCGACGGGCAACGGGAGGGCGTGACGGTGAATGTGACGGCTTCGACTTTGACTTCGACTTCGGCAGTAACGGGGGGTTCCGGGATGTCCGAGGAATATTTGAGGGCGTTGGAGGAGGGCGGGAGGAGGCTTTAGACAGAATGGACAGAATTATCAGAATTGGGGAGCCGCGTCTGATAGGGCAAGAACTCGAAAGAGGCCGCAGAGGAGATTCGCGCTATCGCGGGGTTTCGCAGTCAGCGGCTTGGTTGTTGGTCCGGTTTACCCAGGGCGGCGCTCACAGACGGTTCGCACCGTGGCCACCATTGGAGCGGAGGGAGAATGGCAGGCTTGCATGTCAGTGCCATGTGCGATTTTGGATTGCCCTTTCAGGGCGAAGGTTTTTTTTGCGGTTACCGAGGGCGCTGCCCTCGGCTACAATGGGGATGCGCTTTCAGCGCGGAAAATCAAGTCCCTCCCCATCTGCCAAAATTTTCGGTCAATTAACCTAAATGTATGAGTGAGTCATTATCCAACCCGGCGATGCCGGATATGTTTGCGGCGGAGGCGCTGGGGATGCAGTTGTATCCGAAGCAGCGGGACGTGCTGCGGGCGCTGGCGCCGCGTGGGTCGGCTGTTTCTTTTCGCTCGTGCAATGAGGGCGGCAAGACGAAGCGCGTTATCTGCGCGGCGATTCTTTGGCATCTGAGGACGTTTCCCCGGGGACATGTTATCAGCACGAGCGGCAGTCACCGACAAATTAAAGACCAGCTTTTGCCGGCGCTTCACGCGTATGAAAGCCGATTTCCAGGCTGGACGTTCTACCGAACTCCGCGCATCGAGACTGGAAATGCGCAATGTTTTTGGGAGGGTTTTTCGACGGACGAGGGCGGGAAGTTCGAAGGTCATCATGCGGGCGGTCCGGATGAACCGCTCCTGATCATTGTGGACGAAGCCAAGACGGTGAAGGACGATATTTTCGAAGCGATTGAACGGTGCAAGCCGACAAGATTGCTTATCGCCAGCTCGCCTGGTTATGCCGAAGGAGAGTTTTATCGCAGTCATACGACACGTTCGAAGTATTACCAGACCTTTATTCAACGGGCTGCGGAATGCCCGCATTGGACTTCTGAAGAGATTGAAAAAGTGCGCGAGAAATGGGGCGAAGGGCATGCGCTCTATAGGTCCATGGTCATGGCGGAGTTCATGGAATCCGTCGAGGACGCGGTTGTCAGTTTGAAATCGGTCGAGGATCTCCTGGCCCGACCACCTGTCCCAAAAAGAGCCGGACGCGATCCTGCGCAGTTCAAAGCGTTTTGCGATTTCGCCTGGAGTGGTAACGGCGACGAAAGTGTCCTTGCCCTGCGCGACGGCAATGTGATCACACTGGAAGAGACTTTTCGCGCAGATAATTTGCACGCGGTTGCCGGAAGATTTGTTGCGGCGTTCATTCGGTTGGGCCTTAAGCCCTGGCAAATCGATGGTGACGAAGGCGGCGGCGGCAAACTCATCTGCGATGAGTTACAGGCGATGGGCTGGCGGATCAATCGGGTGAACAATGGCGCTGCGCCCCGGTACTGCCAGCATTACGCGAACCTTGCGGCCGAGATGTGGTTCGAAGGCGCAAAGAAAATCGCGCGGCGCGAAATCATTCTGCCTGACGACGATGAACTGCGCGCGCAAGTTCTGGATCGTAGAAGCGTTGCGCATGCCCAGGGCAAGCTGGCTTTGGAAGGCAAGCAGGACATGAAGAAACGAGGTGTTCGCAGCCCGGATCGAGCGGATGCGGTTTTTGGGGCAATGACGCCGGTGCGACAGGTCCAATCTTCCAACATTGCGAACGGCAGTCAGGGGCGCGGGCCGTGGGATGGGCATGAGGGGCAGTGGCGCGAGTTCGCGGACTCGGAGCCGGAATATCCGAGATGGCATCCGTATTCGTGGGGCGGCTGATTGGAATTAAAAAGGAAAAAAGCGAATCGTTGAAACGTTAAAAAGTTGAAACGTTGAAACGGCGGGCAGATTGAGAGCTGTCATGGGTACGTGGCAGGCGAGGGCTGGAAATCAAAATTTAAGGAAAAAGTATGAAAACTGAAATGAACGAATCTGACCATGTGTTTAGCTGTGCCTTTGGCGGTGGGGTGACGGCGACTGCGACGGTCGATTTAAGGGCGGTACGTTTGGGGCAGGAAGGTTGGATCAAGTTGAAATTTGACGGCCTGGTGACGCCTGCGAATGAGCATTTATATCGAGCCTGGATGTTGGATGTGCACCAGAAGGTGGCGGACCTGTCGCATCAAAAAATTATGCTGGGCTTTGGAGAGGATGAAACGAAGTTGGAAGTTTATCAGTTTGAGGCGGGGGAGGCTTGTCGGAGGGTGAGGTAACTCACCAGTTTGATGAAGGGAATGACACAGAGTGTGCGATGGAACTCGGGCGAGAAATTAGGAAGCTCGAAGGCAAATGATGAATTTTCCCAGCTGGTGGCCGCGCGTGATTTGTGAATCACAGTTCAGCTTCGATAAAGTCTCTGAATGTTCCGTAGCCAACGACTCCGCCAGACGCGTTTTTTCCGAAATCGCGCGAATAAATTCCCTTTGTTTCAATTTTAGCCATTGCAGGATTAACCTCGTTGAGCATTGCAACTAGTTTCGCTGCTGGAGAACTCGGAGGTGCGGCTTTGTCAAAAGTCTGACCGGGACGCCACGCCCCAGGGCATGCGAGAATTATTTCCGAATTCCAGTCGGTCGCGTTCTTTCCGGATTTCAGTTTCTCAATCCTCTTCTTAAACAAAAACTCTAGCCCCTGTTTTAAAAACTTGTGCATGGACAATCCGACAAAGGAAAATTTCTCAGCATCTGCAATCTCCCTTTGAGCACGCAGCCAAATTGCCTTGCACAGCTCATACAAGGTTCTGGCCGAACTCTTATAGTATAAATTCCCAACTGCTAAATTTTCAAATCTAGCGAACTTTTCAGCCGTCGTAAACTCGCCGTTTTCATCAATCAATTCCCAAGGAAAAAACATTCCCGGCGAGGAAATTAGCTCGGCAGCCCAAACTGGATTTTTATTCAACCAATTCGTTCGCGAATCAAAAACATCGTCCCAAGTTAGCCAGCCCAAATCTTTCCCATCTGTATGAGGAGGTTGCGGCGGCATTACACTTGCGCCATGTAATTTCAAAAGGCAGAGGCCTGCACCTTCTAAAAGTTCTTTCGCATTCCATTCCCGAAACCCGCTGTTCAATGGACACAATTCTCGTTGTGGAATCGAAGCCCAATCCTTTCCGGACGCGATTTGGCGGCGCATATAAGCGCGGTCAAGCAAAAATTCCAAATAAGGGTCGTAATTATAGGTCAAAATTGCAATGTCGTTGCGAGGCTCCGCACTTTCTTGAAAGAGGCGCTGAATAAACGGATAGTAATCCGAATTTTCAAAACCATTGGACTCTTCTGGCGCATGAAGGGCAAGGATAATGCCGGCAAGCTGCTTGAATTCATGAACCTCTTGAGGAAATCGTTTTCGCGCCAAATAGCTGAATTCGTCAACCGTTCCGAATCCGCCTTCTCGAAATAACGCGACCGCTTTTGACATCTGAGCAAACCGCTGATTCAAATAATTCTGAAGCTGAGTTCCATTGATTTTACTCGCTACGTATTTTTCGAACGCGTACCTTGACGACAGGATCACTTTGAGTCCTGCCGCCAGCGGATAGCCGGAAGTGAGGGAAGCTCCCGCCCCCAAGAAAATGACATGCTTGGCCATTTGCGCCGAGTATCTTCCGTTCAGAAATGCGCGTCAATGGTTTTGCTTTAAGCAGCGGCGCACTGAACGGAAATCAATGCCACTTCCACCACGGCCACTTGTCCATCCTGCGCTCAACCTCACCGCTCATGATTAAATCTTCCTCAACCATTTCGTCGAAGACCTTCGATTTGCAGGCGGTCTCAAACGCCTGCATTGTAATTTCGTCGCACGGCAAATTCTCGTAATCGTGTGGCATCTGCTGAAATTCCCAGTTGAATAAATTTAAAAACTTTTCCATCTGCTGTAGCGCCGATTTTAATTGTCTGAATACTACCGGCTGCAGTGGACTCTGGCCGGTCGCCACTTTCAAATCGAAGTGGGCGATATGCTTATTCCGGTGAAGCCGCACGGGCTTGACCGTTTTTGAAATTCTTTTCAGAGCAGCATTAACCTTCCTGCCAAATTGTTTATCCTTTGCAAACGGAATCGCTTTTTGGAGCACCCAAAGGGATAGACTTTGCTGGTATCTGTTATCTTTGTCTGTTAGGCAGGAAATTGAAAGTATCATCTGGCTTTCGAGCAGGGACTGAAATAAGCCCAGCATTGGGCCAAAGCGTTTGAACAAGAAAATTGTTTTCTGCTTCTTTTCCATGAAGAGGAAACGGTAGACCTGCCAATACATCCGCAATTCATGGAGTTCCCCATCAATGATAGGCATTGCATCCCGAATTGTAGCGGGGAAACTCGTATAGTCGGCGTTGACCTTTGCAAACATGGCACCGAGTATCCGACCTTCGAAATTCCGCGTCAATGCCCTTGCTCTATTGACTGGCCATGACCCTTTCCCCACCGTTATCTGACTGGATGAGATGGTTTGGCCTCCCCTTGCAGGGCGGATTGTGTTTTGGGACGATTGCTCCGGCTTGATTTGGAAACGGGAGATGGCCGACAGATCGGACGCCATGGTGGCAGCGCCACTTGCGATCTCGCATGGCTGCCGTCTTCGCTTCGCTACGCCGCGCCAAGTCGCAGATAGCGGCAAGGATTTTTCTGATCGTATTACCCACGGTTGAAACCATGGGCTATTTCCGTGTCACCCCTGACGGGGTTTCAGAGTTGACTTCGCCGGCGTATTGGGCGGGACTTTATGTTTCGTGATTTGGGTCCCAGCCATGAATGGCTGGGCTATTTTCGGTGGCGCGGGTTGGGGACCTGAGCGACGCGCGGGACATGCGCGGCACAAGGGTCCAATTACCCTCGTGGCGCCCGCCTCATGGGCGCGGACGGCGGTGGCAGCGCCACTTGCAAAGAGCGCCGTCCCTACCATGCCTATTGACGCAACCGGTAGAACGTTTGAGGGACCGTGACTGGAACCGCGTAGGGATTGGGCGCGCCGCTGACGTCCTGGTATGGGCCAACGACATTTGTCGCGGACTGCAAAACAAAGTTATCCATCCATTGCAGCATGGCTCCCTGGGACCCCGTGGCGAAATTCAATGTGGGTTCATAAATCTTTAGATTCGACACGTCGCTATTGGCGAACCATGGGCGCGCGTCGGCGGGCCAGACACTGGTGAAACAATTCGTGAAAGTAACGTTGATTGCGTGCCGGACATAAAATCCATACGCGGGCAGATTCGTCCAAATGGTGTTTTCCGGATATTGTCCTGAGTATTCCACGGGCGGGTTTGTGGGTATCAAATTGAGGCCGCCTTCGAATCCGATGTTGACGGTGTCGAAGAGGATATTGTTCAGCCGGTAATAGATTCCGTTGGTGAAGCAGCCGGTGATGGGGCAGCCCCGAGTATCGGTCATGGCCGAACCGGTGATGTTGCGGAAGGTCACGCCGTTGATACCGCCGGGCGGGATGCCGGTGTCGCGAGTGCCGAGAACGATAAAAATGGCGTTTTGGCAGCCGGAAAAATTGATGCCTTGAAACTTCACATTTCGAATCGTGCCGCCGTCCACGGATTCGACGGCCATGGCGGAGTGAGATGTGTTCTCGACGGTACAATTCACGAAGGTAATGTTCGTAAACGGTCCCGTGCTGGCGGTGCCGAATTTGAGGCCGTTGGATTGCGAGCGCGTGATGAGGCAATTGGTCACGGTCAAATCGTTGATGCCGCGCGCATTGCCGCTTTTGAGGCAGATCGAATCGTCCCCGGAATCAATCGTCAACCCGCTAATCAAAACGTGCCAGCAATCCACGGTGTCGCAGCCGTCGCGGTTTCCGTTGAGTCCATCGTCGTTGATGTTCAGGTTGCTGATCGTGAGGTAATCGGACTGCATATTGACGACGGTCCACATGGCGGCGTCAACGATGTTGATGTTTCGGAGGTTTACGTTGGTGCAGAGGGTAGTCCAAATGGCAATGGGCCGCGTGGCTTCCACCCCGGACGTGAAATTGGTGCGGCCGTTGCCGTTTATCGTTCCGCCGCCGTCAATTGCGACATTTGTGGATCCCTGCGCATAAACCAGGGCCATGTCGCAATCGCTTTGCTGGCTGTTATTGGCCGGCGGATTCAAAATCGGGTAATCGTTGCTCGAACCGCTTCCCAGCAGCGTCGCCGTGGGATCGATGTAGAGCGTCATGTTGTTCGTCAAAATAATTGTCCCTGATAGGAAGACGCCGTTGTGCAGCCAGACGTATCCGTTGCGCGGACAGGCATTGATCGCGGCCTGGATTGAGGCCGTGTCTTTTGTCGTTCCATTGCCGGTCGCGCCGAATTTTTTAACATCCATCCAGAGTGTGTTCGTTTGGGTGGTATTAAATCCAAATGCATTGGTCACACTGTTGCCGTTGGCATCGGTGGCGATGATGGTGGCGCTATAGATCATGTTGCTGGCCAACGGCATGATGTTGGTCGCCAATAACTGCGGCGTGGGGCCATTGGTGTTGAAGGCCAGCGGCTGCGAGGCGCCGTTCAGGAGCAATGTCACGTTGGTTCCGGCTACGGTTGAGGCCTGAGAATCGACCTCAAACGTGACCGGATTTGCCGGGTTCACAAAAAACGCGCCGTTGGTGGGTTGAAGATTCGAAATGACCGGGGGAATCAGCGATGTGGAAACAATTTGCGCCCGGTTAAAATTCTGGTCGCCGTCCTGGCATTGTAAATCGTAGCAGGCGACGCTGTCGATGGTCCCGGGGCCGGCGAGCGGGCGGCCGTTGACCGTGTAAAGGACGGCGTTGTTCGTGGCACTGCGAATGACAAAGCGGTAGGTGTTGCCGGGCTCGAGCGTGAATTCGCAATTAAAACCATTTGTCGTAAATGGAATGCCCGTGGCCAGGGAACCGCCGCCATCGAGGATTAAAAAGCTGCCGCCGCCTGCCTCATAACAAAAGTCGAAGCGCGTGCCGGTGTCGTAATCGAGGTAGCTGCCGATGGCCATGCCATTGCGCAGCGCAAAGCCTCCGCGATTGGCCGATGTGCCGCCTGACGCGATGCCCTTGCACTGCCATTGAATCTTTAAAACGACGTTGGTGGTGAGCGATGGAAACTGTCGTGCCGCGAACGCTTTGTTCGTTCCGCTGACGCCGTTGCCGTTGGCGTACATTCCCCAGGAACTATGGTTGGTCGTGGCGATGAAACTGCCGTTCCCGTTGTAAAATCCGGCGTAGTTTCCCTGAGTATTGTTGCGGACGGTTTGCAGCATCACCCATGGCGTCAGCCAGCCGTAGCCGGTGTTCATACCGTTCGTCCACGTCTGCGAAGCGACTCCCGGCGGGTTATTTGTCCATACGATTCCGTTGCCCGCGTCGTCATAGGCGAAGACCTGCGCGTTCGATTTGTGGGCGGTACCGATTGCCACAAGGAGCGTGGCCAGGGCGATTGTCAGCCTTTGGAACACTTTCCATGGACCGCCAGAACGTTCCCGTCTGAAAGATTCTCCCTCACCCCGGCCCTCTCCCGCTGGGCGGTTGGCACCGCGGCCACCAGGGGGAATCTTCCACAGATGATTGGAAAAATTGGACGGTGAGCAATGTTTCACGATTTTCGCGCGAATTAGTTTGAGCCTCCTCACGTCGGCTGCTACGCAAATGAGGTTCACGGACTGGATGCGCGATTTGGGGGTCATTGAAACTTCCCATGAAGAGTGCGGGCGGCCGTGAGAGCTTTGATTCAAATAGCGTCGCAGGTTCGAAAGCGGTGTCGCGCTTCGCTTGCCACCGCACTCCAGGACGCAAGCGCGGAAGCTACGGTTCATGGCCGATAACGATTTCCACGGCATACAATTGGGAGGGTCATTTCGTCGGCTTTGTTTCCAGCGCCACCGTCAGTCGCCGGACGGGATCGGCCGCGGAATCGTCCGGCTTTGACTGAGTGTCGGCGCGGACTTCGACTTGAAAATAATGCGTTGTGGGATCGTATTGGACCGGGTCGTCTTCGCCGGCCAAGACTGTCACTCGCGGCGCCGTATTGGCATAACCATGCAGCGTGACGGATGTTTCATTGGCGGCCAGTTCGATGCCAACGGTCAGGCGCCCAGTTTCATCGTCCATCGCGGTAATCCGTTCGCGACTGGTTCCGACGAACTTGTTTTTGTCGCCGAGAAAGGCGATGCCGCTTTTGCCGGCGGGCGCGACGACATAAAATGCGCTGGCTCGTTTGCCCAGCGGCGCGGAAAAAACGGCATCACTGTCCAGTGGTTTGCCTTCACCCGAAAAATAATCGTAGACGTAAACCGGGGAATTCATTCCGAGTTGCGCCGGCGTCAGATGAACATCGCCGCCTTGCTCTTTCGGCCGGTTGAAGGCGAAAATATATTCGGTCCTGATTCCGCCGTGGTCGGTATAAGTACCGGCGATCAGGGGCGCGGGCTGTCCATTGGCGTCGGCGAGATAACTTTGGTCCAGCGGCACGATGGGTTCATCGGGCTTTACAATCACTCCATCAGCGCGGACTGCCTCAAGAAGATTGGCCTTGTTCTCTTTTCCGATCGCGTCGCCGATGCCTACCGGGCCGGCTGAAAGTGTGGACAATAGCAGGTTATCCAGTTCGCCGCTCATATAGACGTCGGCCCACGGTGAGATTTCGAGCGAACGCGCCAGGCGCGAGGTATAGAGAAAATTATTCCATTTATTGGTTTCGAACCGGTCGCCGCTCGTGCGAATGGTCGTCAGGTTTTCGTATCGGCTGCCCTGTAGAAAATGGCACGGCAACGGCATGCAGTATTGCATATTGATGCCATCCTGCCGGCAGGCGCCGGACATGTCGTCCAGAAACGCCTCGCCTGTGTCCGGATTGCTGCTGAATGCGGGGGAGAAATTATAAATACGATCAAGCCAATCCTGTTCATAGGTAATAATGCCGGAACTTTTCATGTATTGGGCAATATCGCGCCACCAATTCGGGTCTACGGTGGCAATGCCGGAAATCCGGTAATGCTCATGATAGGGGCTCGCGGGGTCGACCCAGCGGTTATGAGTCACGAGCGGCAGGCCAATTGCTTTTTGAAAATGATCCAGGCCGTTCGGAAACAGGGACGCATCCGCTTTGTACTCGAGCAGTCCGCCGTAGCGGTTCCATTCGCCGACCGGAAGCTTGTTCGACTTTCTGTCCGCGCCGGGGGTGCCGTCGGGTCCGGTCGTCGTCTTCGGATACCACCATGAATCCAGTTGAAGGTAGCGGATGGGGATTTGTTCCTCACGATAGCGGTCCACCAGGGCTTGCAGCGTGCCGGCATAGCCTTTGTCCATGTCGTAGTTGTAATAATAGTACGCCCCGTTATCCGTCCAATAACCGAGATATTTTGAAACGACGTCGGCGCCCTGAGCGGGACGGCGCGCATTCTCCAGACTCAATAGGGCGTGGCCCCACAGGTCCCAGGTCCGATTGATGCCTTTGCCAAATGCCACTAGCGTCTGTTGCGAGAAACCCGCTGGAAGATTTCGCAGGTTCGCGCTAAAACCGCTGGCGATCTCTCCCCGGACATCGCCATGCATGCTCGAGACCATAAAATGCGAGGCCGGCGAAATGATCGCCGCCCGGGCCCTGTCGTCAAATACCAGCCAGGGGGTCGCCGTATCCTGCGCAGAAAAGTGCGGCGGCGCAAAATTGGTGGCGCCGTAACTGAAAACGTGAAGCGCCTGTGGCAGCTTCGTGAACGAAGGAAACGGGGCAGGCGGTTTTTCCGAAGCCGTGCCAATCGTCTGCGAAAATAGCGCAAGAGTTTGCGCTTTATAGAGCCGTATCCAACCGCTCATCGGCGCACCGTCCGCCTGCCAGGCAAAAGAAATTTGCGCGTACTCACCCAAATCGTCGCTCCCCTTGCTTCGGACGACTTTCTCCATCCGCGCTCCGAGGCTGCCGCCAAATTCCCATGCTGGATTTTTTTGGCGGATTTCGTAATTACCGCTGGCGGGATTGACCTTCATCGTCAATCCGTCGCCCGTCTCGGTGATGCCCGCGGCGTTACTATGAATGATCATGCCTGTTAGCAGCGCGGCACCTGCGAAAATCCCGAGCCCTCGTCCAAAAATTGCTGTCATTTCTTTTAAGTTATGGCGCCGGAACAGTGGTCGCCGATCGAAGCCAAATTAAGTCGCGATAGGGCGCTGTCGCCGCAAGATTGGAATTTTTGGTATGCTTGACAGGATTGGGGTAAAGCGCCCCATCAGTCCACCTGTGCGTTCCCGCATGACCGTCGGCGAACGCCAAAACGCCAATGGCGCCGTGATTGTTTGCCGGGTAATCGTTCCACACGTAAGTCCCGCCTGTATAATCGGGGGCCACGCCTTGCAGGTTCACGCGAAATAATCCGTCGTTAATTGAGTCCGGGTGCTCTTCTATGAATACCCAGGCGTCCGAGGGCGAAGGAGTCCGAATATCTGTTACCTTGCCGTAAATCTTCCAGTTTTGGCCGGGGCCGTACTGATTCACCACGGACGCCTGGCCTGAAAAGTTCGCCACCACCGCGCTGCCCATTTGGCCGTTTATCGAATAGCTGCGCACGCGCGGCCCTTTGGCGCCATTGAAGATATCGCCGGGGCAGTGATAAATTCCGACGGCATGTGAACAGTACGGACCCAACAACGCGTTATACAAATAGCTCGTGTCGTAATTCTGCGGCCAGGATGCCGAAGGAGGAAAATCCCATTGCATGATGTCGTCCACCCATCCGACGACACCCCCGGCCTGGGCCACATTATTGGCGTTGACCACGAGGTGGTCGGTATTTTCATCCGTGTAAAGCAACCACGCGTAAATCAATTCCTTTTGGTTGGATAAACACTGCGTTTGTACCGCTTTGCGTTGCGCCTTTGACAGGACCGGCAAAAGGATTGCCGCTATTATCGCAATGATGGCGATGACCACCAGCAGTTCAATCAGCGTAAAGCCATTGTCCCGCCTGGACAGGGCGATGGATGGCCGCCGAAGCGTGGATCGTGGAGTCATGTCTTTAGATTATCCTTTAGGGCCTGAATTCTGCCAGCCCCCAAAACTAGGGGTCGCGCGAAAAAGCCAGAACGTGAGAACGTGAGATTCTGACTGCGTCCCGGCTTTCCCGGGCCGCTGGCGGACGGGGACGTCCGCCCTACCGGGACGTCGCTGGTGTTTAGCAGGCGCAATCGCGAATGTTCCGCCCGGTTTACGGGCGGTGACGGTCCAGGGCCGTCCCTACCAAATCAGCGTCCTACGGTTTCTTTTGGCGGCTCAGGTATTTTAACGCCGCCTGGGTGCGTGAGCGAACGTGCAGCTTGGTGTAGATGTGCTTCAAATGCCAGGTCACGGTCTCCACGCTCAGGGAAAGTTTCTCGGCGATTTCTTTGTTCGCGCAACCGGCGGAAAGTAGTTCGAGCACTTCCTGTTCGCGCGGCGACAGATTCTGTCCGTCGTCGGCCGGCGTTGACGCCGGCTCACGAAACGTCCCCAGCACCTTGCGGGCGATCTCGCTGGACATCGGCACCCCACCCGCATGGACTTCGCGGATGGCCTCGAGGATTTTTTTCGGCGGCGTCCGTTTGAGAATGTATCCGCTGGCGCCAGCGCGCAACGCGCTGAAAATTTTTTCATCGTCGTCATAGACGGTGATCATGACCACCTGGGTGGAAGGCAGCATCTCTTTGACCTGCGCCGCGCATTCGATGCCCGAACGGTCCGGCAAATGGATGTCCATCAAAACCACCTGTGGCGCTGTCTTTGGCAAAACATTCAACGCCTCTTCCACATCCTTACAGGACGCAACACACGAAAATTCAGGCGTCGATTTTAACAGCCATTCGAGACTGCGACGAATGCCGGCGTCATCTTCGACTATGCCAATCGTAATCATTGCGGGTTTAGTTCCGTACGTTTGAGTCTTTCAGGGACAATGTCAGGCCGACGGAAACTCCACCGGCCGGGCGATTGGCAATATGACATTGGCCGCCGATTTCAGCCATGCGATTGCGCAGATTATTCAGGCCGTTGCCGTGAAGTTCGTCTGGCTCGCCCAGTCCTCGCCCGTCGTCTTCCACTTCGATCAGTAGACGAGAATCCTGGAGGGCAATTTTGATGCGGACTTCCCTGGCCTGCGAGTGCCTGGCCACATTCGTCAGCACCTCCTTGAATGCGAGGAAGAGGTTGTGCCGTTGCTCCGAGTTCAACGGGCTGTCCTGCTCGGTCGGAGGCATTTCCAGCCGGCAACGTATCGTCGGTTCCAAAAACCGCTGGGCGTAGCGGCATAAATAGGCGCCGAGCGATTTGACCGAGTCGTTGCGCGGGTTTACGGCCCAAACAATTTCATCCAGGCCCGTGACCATCTCATGGCAACGCTCGACGATGCGTTCGACTGCTTCGTGACGGCGCGACGTGTCGGGTGTCTCGTGGAGCATTCCGCCCAGAAGTCCGATTTCGGTAAGACCCGCGCCAAGGTCGTCATGCAAATCCTGCGCGATGCGGGCGCGTTCACGTTCCAGTGCGTGCTGGCGTTCCAGTTGTTCCATGCGCCGGCGCATCCGGCCCCGCATAACGATCGCTCCAGTACAGGTCAACAAGGCAACAATCAGGATAAATATTCCGCCGCGAAACCAGAGTGTCTGATAAAAGAAGGGCGCTACGGTCACATCAATGAGCGCCCCGTCTCCGCTCCAGACCGAGTCGCTGTTGCAGGCCCTGGCCTGGAATGTGTATCGGCCCGGGGGCACATGCCGGTAAATCGCCTTTCGCTCTGTCCCGGCTTCGTTCCACGAGGTTTCCAATCCGGTGAGCCGGTACTGGAAACGGCTCCTCGGAGAGTGAAAGCTCAATACGGTGTAATCAAATTCCAAATCTCCGCGCCCGGGCGCAACGTCCACCGCGGGCGGCGCGTAATCTTCTCCGCTATCGTCCGTGGAAGCCGTCAGGATCGCGCCGGCGCGGGATGGAAAGACCTTCTTGTCGTCGGCCAACATCCTTTCCAACGTGACCTCCGGCGGGTCGGCGTTTACCCGGACACGGTCCGGGTTCACTTTCGCCACGCTGTTTGCCATGGCAAAGAACAGGGTCCCGTCACTCCCGCGCCAGCAGTTCGGCTGGTAAATAATCGCGCTGCCAATGGTCATTAGCCCGTCCGTCAGCCCGTAGACACTGACGGGCAGTTCCCGCGCGTCACCCTGTTCTGTCTGCGCGAACGCATGCGCGGGGATTCTGGCAATTCCGACGCGGCTTCCCACCCACAAATTTCCGGAAGCATCCCCGAGAACTTCCTCGATGCTATTGGAGGGCAGGCCGTTCTTCGTCGTGTATCTGAAAAATTTGCCCTGGCTCCAATGGAGCAACCCGCCTTCTTCCGTGCCGGCCCACAGGCTGCCATCGTCCGCCGCCCATAATGCCCAGATGCGTCCGAGTGAATTTTTCTCCGGCGGCTCCAGTGTGACGAATTGTTTGCCGTCCCAGTGCATCAGGTTTCCCTCCAGGGTGCCGGCCCAAATAGTCCCGTCCTTTGCCTCGGCCAAAGCCGTTGGATGTCCGCCAACGCTCTGTGCCGTATACGCAACGGTAAAACTTCCGGCCGAGACGCGAATGATCGAAAAGAGCGTCCCTGCCCACAGGTCCCCTTCGCGCGCCGGCAATAAAATGCGCGGATAACTGTCCAATTGGTTCGCATTGGCAACCGTCGTGAGGCGTCCGTCTTTAAGCGCCAGAAGTCCCACTCCCTGGGCGCCAATCCAAACCTGCCCATTGCCCGCAGCCACGCAACTTTCCTGCGCCCGCTTCAGCTCGGGCAGTGCAAGGTTGGTGCAAACGCCGTCTTTGCAGCGAATCACCGCGCCGCTGTGCGTGCCGATCCATAATGCCCCGTCGGAATCTTCGCTGACGGTATTGATCAGGCTGTCGCTCAGCCCGTCGCTTTTTCCAATCACGCCGAACAGGCGGCGGCGCACCTGCACCAATTCTCCTCGATCATAGCCGGTCCAGATATTGCCGTCGTGGTCTTCGTAAGCAAAACGGATGGTGTTGCTTGGCAGTCCGTCCCGCGTCGTCAACCGGACCAAATCGCCATTCGGGCCCACGTGAATTAATCCCAAATCATCGGCGCTGGTCCAAAGACCGCCTTCACGGTCACCGAGGAAAAAGCGAAACGACTCGTGCTGGCCCAGCTCCTGGTTCCAATCTTTGCATTCGGCCGTCCATCGCCCGTCGCTCAAACAGCGCATTCGTCCGTTGGCTGCGACCCATAGATTGCTGTCGCCTGCCGGAATCAATCGCCTGACATTGAGCGAGGGTTCACCATTGGCCGGCGTGATCACTTCGAAACGGTTTTTCTCCCAAACCTCCAGGGCCCGGTCCGTGCCAACCCAAATTCTGCGGCCTCCGTCCGAGGCCAGCGTCCGGATAGTTTGGCCGCCCATGTCAATCGTTCGCGCTGCTGAGCCATCCCAAATGCCGACCTGATTTCCGTCGCGCAAATACCAGATGTTTCCGTCCGCGTCGGCGTGGAATTGTGGTTGCGGCAGCGCGCCTGGCGGCGCGGTCATTTTCCAATTCCATTGCCCATCGATTCGCGCGCCTTCCAGCAAATGGGTATCGGCACAAACAAAAATCACTTTGCCCGGCGCCGACCACAGCAAATCGTCCGGGCGATTGGTGCTCGTGAAGATCGAATGAAAACCACTGTGGTCCCAGGCCGTCAATCCGCCGTCATACATGCTGATCCACAGGGTGCCATGATTGTCCGCCATCAGGCGTGGCACGCCCCATTTGAGCGAAAACTGCGGGGTATTGGCGGAATTGTAGCTGACGAAGCGGTTGCCATCGAAGCGTAGAACACTGCCGAACAGGGTGCCGAGCCACAAATAGCCCTCCGGCGTTTGGGCGACATCCGTGACAGATCCCTCCGTGAGGCCGTCATCCGGGCCCCACACCCTGATGACATAATTGAGGCTGCTGTCCAAAGGCTCCGCGGGTGTCGCAACGATTGGAACGAAGCAAATCAGCAGCATTAACCGGAGAATCAGTCGTCCGGCGCGAGGGTTCATGGTGGGATTATGAACCCGTTGCTATTGTCATTGCTATGAAAAAAGCGAATACCACCGGTTTTGGGGGCTGGCCCGGATTCCTCGATTTTGGTAATACGTACAGCACTAACCCGCAAATCTAAATGAAATCATTGAAGCTTACTCTCTCGCTTTGTCTGACGCTTGTCTTACTGATAGTTGGCCATTCTGTCCGCGCGCAGCAGATCGCGTATGACGACGCGGGCAACTACCTGGTCAATGCCAATTGGACCAACGGCGCCAACCAGGGCTTCGGATTTGTGCCCTGGGTCATTCTTACAAACGGTCCCGATTTTCATGGCACCTATATCCAATCGGTCAACAGTCCGGCCTTTGTTATCGACTCTGTCACCAATGTTGCAGGCACGAATTACACCGATGTGTGGGGGCTATTCGCAAATGGCCCAACGGATATCAATCAGGCGACGGCGTATCGTGGTTTTGCGAATTCGCTCGGCACCAATACGTTTAAACTGCAGTGGGGTTCGCGGGGCGCCGGCAGCACGACGACCACCAACAGCGGCACCGTCCATGGCTGGTGTGGTTTCTCGCTTCGCAACGGAAACGCGACCAACTCCGTGTCCGATTTCCAAACCGGCGTACAAATGTATCTTTATTTTCTCGACGGCAACTCTCCTGCAACGATCTATATTTGGGACGGTAACGGCGTTCAATCCGTGCCGGGAACTTCCTTCAGCAACCTGGGGCGCAATAACATCACCAACGCGATTGAAGCGGAAATCACTCCGGCCCCGGACGGTGTGTCCTACCATTTGGTCCTGAAGGATTGTGTTCAAAGCATCGTCCTTTTCGAGACGAACAGCATTTTTATGAGCGCGGGTGAAACGGTTGATAGCGCGGCGCTCTTTTGTTACGAAACCACCGGTGACCAGGTGTATAACCGGATGCAAATTACCACGTCGACAAACATCATGCCGAGCATATCCAACCTGCAACCGGCCGACGGCTCACTTTATCTCGCCGCCAATTCTGTCACCCCCTCGTTTGAAGTAGACTCGTTCAACTCCACTGTCTCGAGCAGTGCCGTGGCCGTTTATTTGAACCATGTTCTACAAAGCGGTTTGAACTTCAATACCGCCAGTCCTACCAACAAGCTTCTAGTGAACTTTTCTCCAACGATACAGCCTGACACCTATTACACTTACACAATTGTGGCAACGGATGGCTTTGGGAACACCGTCAGCAATAATTACTCGTTTAACACCTTTTTACCGACGGACGTCTACGTCGATGCCGCGGATTACAATGATAGCGAAGGCCAGTTCGTCAACACCAACAGCCCCGTCAATGCTTACGTCGATCTTCTCGGAACCAATTTCGTCGACTATCAAATTGCCGATTTGACCGGTGCGAACAACACTGCCGGCTATCGTCCAGGTGATTTGGTTGAAATTCTTTCGCTTCCGACCGATTCCACAGGCGACCCGATTGATCACGCCAATGAGCGCGCAAATGGTCACACGGTTTACAACATTGGTTTCACCGACCCGGGCAATTGGGAGAACTATACCCGTGTATATCCGGCCGCCAGTTACAGCATCTACGCCCGCGCCGCCAGCGCGAGCGGCGGACAGTTCGAAGTGGAAAGGCTCGCCAACCCCATCGCCGCGACCACCAACCAGCCGCTCATCGCCCTCGGACGGGTCAATGTCGCCAACACGGGAGGAAGCCTCGTTTATAGCGGGCAACTGTCACCAGTGACGGACTTTTTTGGCAATACCGTAGTCGTTCCGTTTTCGGGAACAAACACGCTTCGCGAGACGTCGCTGGCCAGCCGGGTTTACAACCTGGAATACTTCGATATCGTCGCCGTTCCGACGGCTTCGACGTTGCGCCCTTACATTGCCACGGGCTCTCCTGGTCCAAACACCACAGGAGCCACGCTGAGTACAGGCATCTCTGTGGCCATCGCAAATCGCCAAACATCCGTAATCTCGAACACCGTTCAATTGATATTAAATTCCACAAATGTCAGCAGCCGCCTCGTCATTAGCACCAATCTCGCGGGCGCCACCGTCTCGTGGACGCCCACGAACAGCCTGCCGGCGAATGCCACGAACACCGTCGTACTGATCTTTACCGATAGCAGCGGTACCAGTGTCACCAATTCCTGGACCTTTATCACCGGCAGCAACGGCGGTGTTTTGGGCGCGGGCATTTGGTCGGGCGCCGGCGGCACCAACGATATGTATTGGGCCGACGGCGTCAATTGGACCGGGGGCACGCCCGGGCCGGGATTCAGCGCGTCATTTACGAGCGCAGGCGCGACGACGTCATTTGTTACGAATAACATCGTCGCCACCAACGTGACGATTCTCCAATTGAACTATGAAACCAATAATAGCGGTTATCATACGACCTGGATCGAGGATGGCGTAACGTTGACCGTTACCAACGGCTCCACTGCCACAGGCACCCAGGCAATCCAGGTGGGTGGCGGAGGCAATGGCGTTGACAATTCTTTCAGCAAACCCGTTACCAACACCATCACCGGAAACGGCGGCACCCTGGTTATCACTGGAAATCCCCAGAGCAGCGGCCAAATTAATTCTCTCAATTTCCAGGTCCGCCAAAATGCCGCCAATTGTCCGCCGCGCCTGGTTACCCTGGATTTGTCCGGATTGGGGACCATGATCGCGACTGTCGGCAAATTCTACGTGGCCCAGGGCGGTTCGGGAGCCAGCCAAACCAACGTCAGCGGTTGCGCCTTCCTTGCTCGCACCAACATCATCAGCTGTCTGCGCCTCGCCAATGCCGGCACGTTCGAAGTCGGCGACAGCAGCGGCGGCACGTTCACCCTGCCTGGCAGCGCGTTGTTCTGGGGAATTACCAATTCCGTTTACGCGGACACCTTGCGCTTCGGCAAACAAAAAGCCACTAACAACCTTATCGCCTTTAACCCGGCATTCACGGCCGTCGGCACACCCGCTGTGTTGATTCGCGACACCAACGGCCCGGCCAGCTCCGTGTCCCTCTGGTCCATTGGCGACGCCGACACCGAGGCGACAGTTCCGGACTACGCCCAGGCCACCGCTGATTTCTCGGGCGGCACAATCGATGCAAAAGTCGTCACACTCATCCTGGCTCGCGGCAGCACCAGCGCGAGTGATACCGGCTTCCAGCAGGGAACTCTCACGTTCACCGCCGGGATTCTGGCAGTAACGAATTTGGATGTCGCCATTCAACGCGCGGCCAATAACGCTACCGAAACGGGAATCGTGAACGTGAATGGAACGGGTGTCCTCCTGTGCACCAACATCGTCCTGGCTCAAACGGCCGCCGGCGGCAATGCCACTCTCGCGAATGGCTCACTCAACGTCACCAACGGAACTGTCGAAGGCAATATCGTCGCAGGTGGCGGCAACAGCGTCGTCAATCTGAACGGCGGCAAGTTGATTGTCTCGAATTTTGTCGGCACTGCCGGCGCCCGGCTCAGTTCGTTGAACATGCTCGGCTCTTCATTGCATCTGGCGGTAAACGGCGTCGTTCCGGCGGCCAATGTCAATGTCGCCGCCATCTCGGCCACGGGCGCCACCATCACGATTGATTCCGTGGCCAATGTCACAGGCCCGACGTTGATCCACTTGATCAATTACACCGGCAGCGATCCATTTGCGGGCCTTTCCCTGGCCGGATTGCCGCCAGGCTACACCGGCAGCCTCGTGGATAATGCCGGCAGCATTGACCTGAACGTCAACGTCGGTGCGGCCGTCGCGCCGGCCATCCACAGTATCAGTATCGTCGGGGGCCAGTTTATCATTAGCGGCTCCAGCGATACGGGTGCCGGTGGCGAAACGTATCACTTGCTCTCCTCCACAAACATCCTGTCACCTCTCACGAATTGGGTCATCGTCACCAGCGGCGCCTTTGATGCCTCCGGCAATTTCTCGACGACCAACAATGGCGCCACAAACGCTCAACAGTTCTTCATTCTGAGAGTGCCTTGAAGTAGATGGCAGGGACGGCGCGCTGGGCAAGTGGCGCTGCCACCAGCGTCACCGCGCGTACAGCGCGCGGAACGAGCGTGATCGGACGTCGTACCGCGCATATTCCGCCCGCTATACGGGCGGTGACGCCGCAGCGCGGCGTCCCTACCATGGTGGCCGCGGTGCCAACCGCCCAATCAATTAATCCATATATCCGAGTGTCCATTCTGGTGGCCTTTCGACCAGGTGCAGCAGATTTCCTTCGCAATCTTCAAAAAACAGCACCTTTCCACCGCCGGCAGCCGGACGTTCGGGCTCGGTGAATTGGACGCCGCGTTTTTCTAATTCGGCCCTGGCTTTACTCACTGAATCCACCTGCAAGGCGATATGCCGAAACCCGGCGAGTTTGTTGTTCCGTCGATTTTCCGGCACACCGTCGGCGGCGTAAATTTCGAAACAACCGCCGCCCGGGAGCCTGATGAGAAACGTAGGAGGACTTTGACCGTTATTAAAAAATTCGCGCGCGCCCAGGACGCGCTCGTACCAGGATTTCAGCGCAGTGGGATCCGGCGAAGGAATGGCGATGTGTTCGATGGAAATGTTCATCATGAAATTAAAATGCAAAGACGTGGAGTTAGAAAACAAAATCGCTTCGGAACTTTTTAGCTTTTTACCACAGAGGGACAGAGCACACAGAAATGGCAGAAGTATTATTTCGTCTCCTCGGTGTCTTCCGTATCTCTGTGGCAAAAGAATTCTGCATAAATCGTAATCCTGCAGGCCGGGTGCGCTCACCCGGCGCTTCCTTAATTTGACGCCGTGTGATTCTCACCGTAATTTGTTAGTCCATGTTTGATCTTGTTGCTCCCTATGAACCCGCCGGTGATCAGCCGCAAGCCATTGCGAAGCTGAGTGAAAGAGTTGTGTCCGGGAGCAGGGACCAGGTGCTGCTCGGCGTGACCGGTTCGGGCAAGACCTTCACCGTGGCAAACGTCATCAAAAACGTCGACAAACCCACACTGGTCATTTCGCACAACAAAACCCTCGCCGCCCAGCTTTACGCCGAATTCAAAAGCTTTTTCCCGCACAACGCCGTCGAATATTTCGTCAGCTACTTCGATTATTACCAGCCCGAAGCCTACATACCGCGCACGGACACGTTTATCGAAAAAGATTCCAGCCGCAATGAAGAGATCGAGCGTCTGCGCCTGTCCGCTATGAGTTCGCTCTTTTCGCGGCGCGATGTCGTGGTCGTCGCCAGCGTCTCCTGCATATACGGCATCGGCAGCAAGGAAGATTACGAGGAAATGATTATTCCGATGCGCGTCGGCAGCACCATTTCGCGCGAACAATTCCTGTCCCGCCTCGTCAGCCTCCAATACGACCGCAATGACATCGCGTTCGAACGCGGGCATTTCCGCGTGCGCGGCGATACCGTCGAAGTCCGTCCCGCCGGGCGCGAGGACGGTCTGCGCGTGGAATTTTTCGGCGATGAAATCGAGCGCATCACCCGTTTCGAACCGCTGACCGGCGAAAAAATCGAGCAACTGGAAGCAGTCGTGGTATTTCCGGCCAAACAGTTTGTTACCACGGACGAAAAAATGCGGCGCGCCATGCTCACGATTCGCGAGGAACTTGGCGATCGCATCGCGTGGTTTGAAAAGGAGGGCAAGCTGCTGGAAGCGCAACGCATCAAACAACGCACGGAATTTGACCTGGAAATGATGCAGGAAATGGGTATTTGCTCCGGCATCGAAAATTATTCGCGCCACATTTCGGGGCGCCCGCCGGGTTCGCGGCCGAACACATTGTTTGATTTTTTCCCGAAGGATTTTCTCCTGGTGATTGATGAATCGCACGCCACCGTTCCGCAAATCGGCGCGATGTATGAGGGAGACCGTTCGCGCAAGACCGTCCTGGTCGAACACGGTTTCCGCCTGCCGAGCGCTTTGGACAATCGGCCCTTGAATTTCCCGGAATTTCAAGGAATGCAAAACCAGACCATTTACGTTAGCGCCACCCCCGCCGGCCGCGAACTCCAATGGGCCCGCGCTTCGGCGGGCGCTGAAACCGGTAGGGCTGACCTCCCGATCAGCCAGGGCGCCGTGGCGGCGCAGGGTCCCGGAGGGACTAATGGAAATAGCCCGGCGTTTCAGCGCCGGGTCACAGGCAAAAAGAAATCAAGTCCCGAAGGGACGTCTGAGCACGCCCTGCCTGAGTCAACTAAAGGTCCAAAGGTTAATGGTCGGGCGATTGCTGTTCCCTCTCCGTTCCCATCGGATGGGAGGGGAGAGGGTCAGGGTGAGGTGAGGGTTCTGGCGGGAGATGTTGATTACGCATTGAACGATTCGCCGAAAGGGCCCGGCATCCCCACCTGGCAACCGAACGTTTCCCAACCCGGTGTCGTCGAACTCGTCGTTCGTCCCACCGGACTTGTAGACCCAAAGGTGACCATCAAGCCGCTGAAAGGACAAATTGACGATCTGATCGAGGAATGCCGCAAGCGGGCCGACAAAAAAGAGCGCATCCTGGTCACCACACTCACCAAGCGCACCGCCGAAGAATTGACCGATTACCTTCGCGGCATCGCGATCAATGTTCAATATCTGCATAGCGAAATCGACGCCATCGAACGCGTCGAAATCCTGCGCTCATTGCGCAAAGGCGAGTTTGACGTCCTCGTGGGCATCAACCTTTTGCGCGAAGGTCTCGATTTGCCCGAAGTTTCTCTCGTCGCCATCCTGGATGCCGACAAGGAAGGCTTTTTACGCAGCGAAACCAGTCTCATCCAGACGGCTGGCCGCGCTGCGCGCCATTTAAACGGCGAAGTCATCCTGTACGCCGACGTCATGACCGGCAGCATCAAAAAATTCCTCGCGGTCACGGAATACCGCCGTCAAAAGCAGCTTGCGTACAATAAGGAGCACAACATCACCCCGCGCAGTGTGAGCCGCGCCGTCGAGGACAGCCTGGCGACGTATCAATCCAGCCGCAACGAGGCCCACGGCGTCCTGAAGGATGCGAAACTCGATGTGGACCTGACCGCGACCATCAGCGAACTCGAAAACGAAATGCTCAAAGCCGCCGAGGATTTGCAGTTCGAAAAAGCTGCACTCCTACGTGACCAGATCAAGGAACTCAAACGCATGATCGACGGCGAAAAGGCTGAGGAAACGGCGCCGGCAGAGAGAGGCAGCTATCGGAGGCAGAAAAGGGCGAGACGATGATGGTCACGACGTTGGTCGCAAGCGGTACTGCCGCCGTCGTGACAGCATTGGCAAGTGGCGCTGCCACCGCCTTGGCGCGGGCGAGTCGAACCGAGATCCCGTATTCGTACATAAGTTAGAAAACGTGTTACATTGTTACATCGTTGAATATCAATGACTTGTCGTGTTACACATTTTGTTACAGCGTGTTACAATTTATAAATCATTGATTATAAAATAGTTGCCGTGTTACATTAACGTTATCGTTGGATAAGGGATGGTGACGTTACGCCAACGGCATTCCATCGTTCAGGCGGGGGATGATCAGAAACACCACCGTGGCGGCGTTCTTAAGAGCTTTGGATAATCAAGGAACCTCCAAAATGTAAAATTCCGCAGGATTGGCTTTACTAACAATATTCGTGGACAAATTCAAACTGCTATTGGTGGCAAACGTGTTTGTCAATACACGCGTCCATTGCGTAAGGGGCAGGGCCAAATTTGTGCTTTTCAGCAAAGTATAGCTCCCGCCAGCCGGGCCGTTTGTGCCGGTAATGCTCAAAGTGCTGCCGTTAACGTTGATCGTCATAAAACGCGGAGGCGCTGGCGATGGCACAGGGCTAATGGCGATGCACTCGGCGATGTTCAGTCCGGAAAGCAAGTTCGTGTTCACCGTCGCTCCGGAAGTCGTGTATTCGCCAATGGTGCCGTTGAGTTCATTTACGACAAACAGGTTGGTTCCCAAGACCGAAAGGCCAATGGGATATCTTACACCAGTAATCAGCGTGGCGTTGACCGTCGCTCCGGAAAGAGTATACTCGCCGATTCCCGTGCCTGCCCCAAAGGATCCATAGTTCGCTACAAAGAGGTTGGTTCCTGAAATTGCAATGCCCTGGGGATCGTGCAATCCGGAAATGAGCGAGGCGTTTACTGTCGAGCCGGTAAGGGTGTATTCACCCACAGTGTTGTTTTGATTGTTCGCGACAAAGAGGTCGTTCCCGGAAATCGCAATCCCATTGGGACCGTGCAACCCGGAAATGAGCGAAGCATTGACGGTCGCCCCGGACAGTGTGTATTCACCAATGGTGCCGCTTCCCGCGTCGGCGACAAACAGGTCGTTGCCCGAAATCAAAATGAAAGTGGGATTATTTAGTCCGGAAATCAGATTCGTGTTCACCGCCGCTCCGGAAGTTGTGTATTCGCTTATGTAGCCGGAAGTGGTTCCATTCCCGATGAACAAATCGTTGCCCGAAATGGCGATGCCTTCAGGTTCGTACAAGCCCGAAATCAAATTGGTGTTCACCGTCCCTCCGGAAGTCGTGTATTCCCCAATGGTATTGTTACCGTAATTTACAACGTATATGTCCTGGGCCTTGAGCATCCCCGCCAGAGAACAGGTCAGCGCCAGGGCGATCCCGTAGATTCTGTTTGTGGTTTTCATCTTCTTTGGATTTTCCGAGTATTTTGGACTTACCGGGTACAACGCTTATTGTCAATGACAAAGCGCGCTGGCATGGTTCACAGAACGTCATAATCCAAGTTGTTGAATAGCCCTTGCCATTGCTGCCACGTTGAGGTTTTGAAACCTTCGCGCGAAAAAATCTCTGGAACCAAATGCCGATTTTTCAGTTTCGTTGCCACTGCCCGGTTACCCACGAATTTGTGAATGTCGTTTCTTCGGAGTGTCCATCGGCGTATGCCACGTTGGCGCGATTTTTATGTCGTTCGAGCATTTGCGCCTGCGTGGTTGTGCCCGGCGCAATGACTTGAATCGGGTACAACCCGCCGCGGGAGGGCGTATTATCACCGCGTCCGGCATCGGCGAGAATAATAAAGTTGCAGGGATGTCGAACTGCGTTCTCGGCGTAACTTTCATTGAAACCATAGCTCGGATTTGCCTGATACCATGTGCTCTGGCCAAAACCGGGCGTATAATTGGCTTCGCTCAAATTGAAGCCGTAGTCGGTAGTGAACCACTGGCTGGCAGCTGGAACCGGCCATGGCAACGACGAACGGCATCGAAACACGTTCGCGCCGGGATCGGCATTGGCGCCGGCGTTGACGATCAAACCGGTGCTGGAGAGATAGGGCTCCAGTTGGCCGCGAATCGAAAATGGCGCGCGGGCGTCCGGTGTGTCAGGAATGGATCCCCAACGCGTCGTATCGGTGGCTTCGCGTTCTGTCACAGCCTTTGGAAAGCGATCACTGTTGTCGGTAAGAAACAGTTTAAAGGCGACGCTTAGTTGCCGCGTATTCGAGATGCAGCCGGTGCGTTTGGAGGCATTTTGCGCGGTGGCCAGGACCGGCAACAATATGGCTGCCAGAATGGCGATAATGGCGATAACCACGAGTAATTCGATCAATGTGAATGCCTTTATTTGGCCGCTATGTGGGGCGCTGATTTGTTCTCTGCCTTTCATGATAGTGGACTCCTATTTTATCCGGTAAGTTCCAGACCCGGTCAGCCGTCATTTTGTTAATGTTGTTTGCTTGATTTTGGGTCATGAACGGTGGTCTGGACCGTACCGGGATAGGGAGAGAAGCAATGTGTTTATGGACGATTTGTGACCGTCGGGAATGGCCACCATCATCGCTTTTAAAAACTCCTTGTCTTTCACAAATAACGACTCCTTGTGTCGTTATTAATCGCATAAGCTCAGGAGATGTCAAATGGGACGTTATTATTGCCCAAAAAAATTTGTTTCCTTGAATTTTGAGGCAGAAGAAGCGGCTGATAATGCCCGCCACCGCTGCCACTCTCGTTCACACTGTCAGGAACGAAAAACTTCAAAAACACCAATAAAACCGCACATTTTGCCGCAAAAACAAATCTCGTTCACACATGCAAATCCTACGTAAATAAAATGTGATCCTCCCAGTTAAGCCCTTGGTGGTTTGAGCTATCATCTTGGGTGAAGGGCGGGGAGTGTTACCAGCACTCCCCGCGTAAACATAATCAACGGGGTCTGACGACCCCATCAACCATGAAGTATTACGTTATGAAGTATTACACCTCCACCACCGAATTCAACTGCGGAATCGATCTCCATTCCCGGCAAATGTATGTCTGTCTCATGGATCGTTCCGGAAAAATCCTGGTCCACACCAATATCCGAAACAATGACTTCAACTTCTTCCTGCAGTTGGTCGCCCCTTATCGCCACGACCTAACCGTCTGTGCCGAATGCATGTTCGGATGGTATTGGCTCGCCGACGCCTGTGCCCAGGCCGGCATCCATTTCGTCCTGGCTCACGCCCTCTACCTCAAAGCCATTCATGGTGGCAAAAACAAAAATGACCGCATTGATTCCGAAAAACTCGCTCAACTGCTGCGTGTCAATCTCATTCCACCCAGCTACGTCTATCCCGCCGCCCAGCGGCCTCTGCGAGCTCTCTTGCGCCAGCGTCTCCATTTCGTTTGGGACCGTACTGAACTCATTACCCGCGTCCAATCCCATCAACTGGCTCACAACCGCATCCCCAACTCTTGCTCCAACCGCGACCGTTGGCAGGAACATGCGCTGGCTCAGGAACCCAACCGCGTTTACCAGCTAGCTCTCCAAAATCAGTTCGCCCTCATCCGCCATTTCGATACTCAAATCGCCATCCTGGATGATCAATTGGAACGGTTGACCAAAGTCCATGCTCAGCGCGATTATATTTTACTGCAAACCATCACCGGCATTGGCAAGCACCTGGGTCTGACGCTCCTCTACGAAATTGGCGACATCGACCGATTCCCCACAGTCAAAGACTTCCTGAGCTATTGTCGCCTGGTCAAGGGCACCGTCGCTTCAGCCGGCAAGATCAAGGGCCTGCGCGGCCATAAGCTGGGCAACCCCTATCTGCGCTGGGCCTTCGGTGAGGCGGCCATCATTGCCAAACGCGATCAGGCATTCATGGGCCCGCTCTATCAACGCCTCCTGGTCCGCATGGGCGGCAACAAGTTCAAGGCCAACGCCCTTCTGGCCATCAAGCTGGCCCGTTCGGTTTACTACATGCTTAAGAGCAAAACCGTCTTTGATCCCCAGCGCCTGGCTGCTTCGATAACACGCAACTAAATTTCGACCCTGGCGACCTGAGCCAGCGCTGCGACTGGAGCCGATCAATCGTGAGATCCTCATTCAACCCAGACCATATTCCCTGGTGTTTTGAACACCCCGGTCTGAGCTGGATCCACCAGGACTCCCTAAATGTGATTGAGCCAGCTCGCCAGCGGTCGTTGATCGCACGCCTTCGACGCCGGGGCCGCGAGCGTGATGGCTCGCTATCGGCCCCGGCTCCTTTTAGCTTGCGGTCGCATCACTTCAGAACGTTCTACCTTTGGAGCATCCGCCCCATTCGCACGTCCGCAAAATACTGGAGTCCCGGGTTGGACAATCAACATCGGGCAACCGTCGGCCAATGTGCCTGGATAGCGCGTGGGTTTACTGCTGTGTGTTTCTGGACCGTCCCCTGGCGTTCGATCAGGGGACTGGAAAGTCGGCTGAGGTTCCCTTTGAACTCTGGCCGGCTCGATTGAGTCCCAATAGGTGTTTAGCCGGATGCCCTGCATCCGCGCTGCAAACCGAAATTAAGTCGGAGTTCCCGTTTTGAAGTCCGCTACGCGGTTTCCAAAAGATTCCGTGCCCCTCTTTTTTTCCCTATTGACGTTTCGGGCTTAATAGGTGTATCAGCCTTCTGCGATCTCTAAAAGAACCTCTGTTGTGCGCTCGCAGACGCTTTCAATCCAAGCTTCTTAAACCCCAATTCCGTCGCCACCCGGCCTTGCGGCGTGCGGTTGAGATATCCCTCCATGATTAGATACGGCTCATAGACTTCCTCGATGGTGTCTGGTTCTTCACCGACCGCCACGGCCAGCGAATTGACTCCCACCGGCCCGCCGCTAAATTTCACGATAATCGTTTCCAAAATGCGTTTGTCCATTTCGTCCAGCCCGTTCTGGTCAATCTCAAGCATGGCCAGCGCCTTGTCGGCTACCGGTGCGGTGATTTTGCCGTCGTGCCGCACTTCCGCGTAATCGCGAACGCGGCGCAGGAGATTGTTAGCGATGCGCGGCGTGCCCCGGCTTCGCCGGGCAATTTCGTGCGCGCCAGACGTTTCAATTTCCACGTTCAACAGGTTCGCCGAGCGCAGGATGATTTTTTCAAGATGTTCCGCCGTGTAATAATCCAGCCGCTCGCGCACGGCAAAGCGTGTGAGCAACGGCGCGCTCAAAAGCCCGCTGCGCGTGGTGGCGCCGATCAGCGTGAACCGCGGAAGATTCAGGCGTACGCTCCGGGCATTGGGTCCCTGGTCAATGATGATGTCCAGTTTGAAATCCTCCATTGCCGGATACAGATATTCCTCGATGGTCTTTTGCAGACGATGAATCTCGTCAATGAACAGAACGTCGCCCTCTTCAAGATTCGTCAATAGCCCAGCCAGATCGCCCGCTTTTTCGATGGTCGGGCCGCTTGTGCTTTTGAGATTCGCCCCCATGGCTTTGGCCAGGATATTGGCGAGCGTGGTTTTGCCCAGTCCCGGCGGGCCATTTAACAAAATATGATCAAGCGGTTCCTTGCGTTTTCTGGCGGCCGCCACCGCAATTTCGAGACGTTCTTTGACTTTTGGCTGGCCGGTAAAATCGGAAAAGAGAGACGGACGCAGCGTCATTTCCAGCGCCACATCCGGTTTATTCAAATTGGCAACCGCACGTTCGGACATGAATTGAGGATGGGACAAGCTATGTTCATGGGCAAGCTGGTTTGCATGTCGCTGTCCTCGATGCGTCGATGGTAGGGACGGCGCGCTGCGCCGTCACCGCCCGTATACCGGGCGGAACATTTGCTGTCCAACGTCCGACCACGCTTATTCCGCACGCTCTTCTCGGTGCCCACGCCGCCGTCACCGCGCGTAAAGCGCGCGGAACCTTTGCAGTAGGACGTCCAACCACGCTTGTTGCGCCCGCTTTACGCGCGGTGAGAGCGTCCCGACACATCGGGATCCCTACCAGGACAGTAGCGCAAAGTTTTTTCTTTTTCCAGTGGCCGTCCGCAAGGACCTTTTTAATTAAAAAGGCGCCGCCCTGTTTTCCTCGACAGTGCGGCGCCTCCCTTGAGCGCAAGGTTGATGTTGGGGATTTGCGCTCTAAAATGAACGGTTTACCGGTGCCATCCGCCCCCATGTGAGCCACCGCCCCAACCTCCGTGAAACCCACCGCCCCAGCTCCCATGCCAGCCCGAACCTCCATGCCACCCGACTGATCCACCGTGCCAACCCCCTCCCCACCCCCAATGCCATCCGCCGCCATACCACGTCCAGGCAAACGGCCAGCCGTAATAGGCGTAGTACGGATAATACGAATAGGAATAGGAATACGGATAGGGATAATAGGAGTAAGAGTACTGTGCCGGCGCCGGCGCAGTTTGCACATAGGTAGTCTGTGGCTGGGCGATGACTGTCGGGTCGGGCGCGCCCGCATAAGATGCGGCAGATGTCGCAGCCATCGGCTGTGGCGCGGGCATCGCCTGTTGAACAGGTGCGGCAGAGGCACCCGTTCGCGGCTGGGTCAGCATCGCCGTAAGCACGGCATCCGAGAGGCCCTGTTGCTGCAAAAAGACGATTTGCGCGGCGTTTAAATTATAGGAGGTCCCGGAACTTCTTATGTACGCGACGATAGTTGCATCGGCGATTTTGGCCTGTTCCAGTTCCAGGACCTGAGTTACAGCATCAGGCATTTGCTGCGGAGCATTGTTTCCGGCAGGCTGCTGCGCCGGCGATTTCGAGGCCCACCACACAAACAGGCCGCCAATCGCCACCAGCAATAATTTTCTAATCTTTGCGTTTTTCATACCGTTTCAGCGTGTTAAAGTTTTGAGGCTGCGGCTCTTTGCCATTCAGCTTCACTTGCCTATACGGTGGGCGGCGGGTGATCTTGCAAAGTTCTGTGTTCTTTTTGGACCTGCTCGCGGCCAATTAACCTGGCGGCTGCGAAGCCTGCCCTATGGGTACTGTTCATGGAGAGCTTCGACCTCTAACAATCGACGCGCATCAGTCTCAACGATTCCCGAATCGCGCATTGAGCCCATGAGCCGAAGCGATCGTTCGCTGTTACCAAAAATCAGTGGATAATTCCCCCTCTCCAAGCGGGAGAGGGCCGTGAGGGAGAGTCTTTCAGATTTGAACGCTCTTTCGGTTCATGGAGGGATTTCCTCGAGAACTTGAATTGTTGGAGAGGACAGCCCCCCATCGCATAGGTCCGATACGTCCTATTGGGCCCGTGCCTGAAGGCTTCGGCTGTTCCTTAAATCTTCACTTTGAATTCTTCGCCCGCTTTGAGCGATTGGGCGAAGGCGGCCATCAGTTGCGGAATTTTTTCCAGGTCCTTCAGGCTCACGACCTCCACCGGCGAGTGCATGTAGCGGTTGGGCAGGCTGATCAGCGCGCTGGGAATGCCGCCGCGCGTCCAGAAAATCACGTCGGTGTCGGTGCCGCTGTTGGAGGACAGCGCCTCGTGCTGGAGCGGGATTTTTTTGGCCTTTGGCGAGCTGCTTCGATGCGCGCGACGACTTCGGGATGATTGCAGCCGCCGTGGGTCACGGCCGGGCCACCGCCGATTTTCACGTCGCCGTGCTGCGCCTTGCTGACGGTCGGATAATCCGTCGCGTGCGTCACATCCACGACGAGCGCGACATCGGGCTTGAGCGAATAGGCGATCTGGCGCGCGCCGAGCAAGCCGACTTCCTCCTGGATGTTCGAAACGGCGCAGATTTCCGCCTTCAATTTGCCTTTTCCTTCCTTTAGCAATCGCAGCGCCTCCGCCACGGCGAAGGTGCCGATGCGATTGTCAAATGCGCGCGCCACGGCCAGATCGTTGCGCAGCAAATCAAATTCATCGCTCAACGTGATGGGATCGCCGATGCTGCACCAGCTTCTGCGCCTCCTTGGCTTTCGGACGCCGATGTCGATGAACAGATCGTGGATTTTGGGCGGCTTGGGATCGTCCTCGCTTTTTGAAAGGTGCGGGGCGACATTGCCGACGACGCCTTTGACCGGGCCGTTCCGGGTGTGAATGAGACGCGCTGGGCCTTGGTGATGGCGGCGTCGACGCCGCCCATTTTGCGGACGTAAATGAAGCCTTCGGAATCGATATAATTGACGGCCATGGCGATTTCATCCGCGTGGGCGGCCAGCATCAGGCGCGGCGAACCGCCCTTGTTCAACACGGCCACGCAGTTGCCATAGGCGTCGGAAAGTGTTGTCGGCGAATTGCGCGGCATAATCGAGCCAGACCCGCTGGCCGCGGGCCTCGTGGCCCACGGGGCTGGGTGTATTGACCAGGGTTTTCAGAAATTTCAACGATTCATCGCGCATAGTAATGAGGTTTTGATGTTGAACGGGCTGTTAAAGTTCTTTCGCGTCGGCGGCGTCTCTTAATCCATCTCCAAGAAAGTTGAAAGCCAAAACCGTTACGAAGATCGCGCCGCCCGGCGCCAACAACCATGGGAAACGTTGCAGGTATTCGGTATTTTGTGCGGCTTCGAGCATCAGTCCCCAGCTCGCGTTCGGTTCCTGGATGCCGATGCCCAAAAAGCTTAAAACGACTTCGTTCAGGATATAATAGGGCACTACCAGGGTGGCTGATACGATGACGTAGGAGTATGTATTTGGCAAAATATGGCGGCAGATGACCCGCAAATGGGATTGCCCCATGGCCCGGGCGGCGAGGACGAATTGCCGTTCGCGCAGCGAAAGCGTCATGCCGCGGATCACGCGCGCCAGGCTCGCCCAGCCGATTACACTGAGGATGACCGCAATCATCAAGTACACCATCGAGGAACTCAAGCCAGGCGGAAACGTGTTGCGCAGCGAAATGATCAAATACAGCGCGGGAATCGACATGATCAATTCGCAAAATCGCATCAGGACCGTGTCCACGCCGCCGCCAAAATAACCCGAAATCCCCCCAATCAGCAGCCCGAGGCTAAACGAAATCAAAATACCAACGATCCCAATCGAAAGCGAAATCTGTGAACCATAAATCAAACGGG
Source organism: uncultured Verrucomicrobiae bacterium (assembly GCA_963845665.1). GTDB lineage: Bacteria > Verrucomicrobiota > Verrucomicrobiia > Limisphaerales > UBA11358 > UBA11358. The sequence continues at coordinate 1,023,839 of CAWJTA010000002.1, read as the reverse complement.
AAAAGATATCGCGCCCATATTGGTCAGCCCCAAAAAGATATACGGGATAATCATCGTCACCCGTGCCAAATAGATGCACTGAAGATGGGATAAATCCAAGGATTTTATAAGAACTGCCTCTCACAAAAAAATGCAGGGGCTTGGTATCCGTGCGGGCATCCTGATAATTAAAAGCTCCCGACAATTGTTCTGATTTTGGCACGACCAGGCGCAATCCGCTGAATCGAGGCCAAACAGGCGGATGAAAATAGGCGTTATTGTGCGTAGAGTCGTACGCATACGGCGCGACAAAACCGGCAAAAATGGCCACGGTATAAAGAAAAATCAATATGACGCCACCGACCATTGCGATCTTCCGTCGCCTGAGCCGTTGCCAAAAAATTCGCCAGGGCGACAGCGCCGGCTGAATATCGACTCCCGGAATGGGTTCCGTGGTTTCCATTTTTATTTAAAGCGTATTCTCGGATCTACCCACGCCAGCAGAATGTCGGCGATAAAATTTCCCATTACCAGTAGGAAGGTGGCCATGACGACACTGTCCACGACCAGGAATGAATCTTTGGCCAAAAACGCCTGCACGGTGAGCTGTCCCAGGCCCGGCCAGGCCATGATGTTTTCGACGACGACCGCGCCACTCAACAATGCGGCCAGCGAATAGCCGAACAAAGTCAGCAGCGGATTGATGGCATTTCGCAGCGCGTGTTTATAAACCACAAGGCCTTCGCCCAGGCCACGGGCGCGGGCCGCAGCCACGTATTCCGCGCGCAACGTATCCAACAGACAGGACCGCATCCGGCGCATGATCCCGGCCAGGTCCGCTGCCGCCAGGACGATGGCCGGCAGGATGAGATGATGTACGACGTCCCAAAATTGTTGCCAGGGCGTCATGAACTCGTGAAGCGCGCTTTCCGCGCCGCCAACGGGAAACCAACCCGTGGCCTCCGCAAACCACACCGCCAGCAGCGAAAGCAAAACGTCAGGAACAGATAATCCCACAAATGCGAGCAGCGAACAGGCGCGATCAACCCAGGTATCCTTCCGCACGGCGGCCCAAATCCCCAGCGGGATCGCGACGCCCCAGGCAATCACCAATGCGGTGAAGGAGAGCAAAAACGTGTTCCACAATCGCGCCGCAATCAATGACGATGCCGGAATGTTATACGCCATCGAATACCCGAAATACCCGGAGAAAACATTTTTGAGCCAAAAAACATATTGCACGTACCACGGGCGGTCCAAATGGAATCTTGCCTTGAGTTCGGCAATCGTTTCGGGGGAAACCATGGGGTTTTGCTGCAGCGCTGTAAAATAATTCCCCGGGGAAATCGCCATCAGCAGAAACGTCAGCAGCGACACGCCCAACAACAGCGGGATCATGTGCAGCAGCCGTTTTAATATGTACTGAAACATCTAATCAATTAACAACCCATTCTTCGCAAAGGCAAATTCCTCCACAATTTTTCCGCAAATCAAATGTTCCTGGATAATCCGTTCCAGGACGGCCGGTGTGCAACTGTGGTACCAGGTCCCCTCCGGATAAACCACCGCGACAGGCCCCTTCGTGCAGACACGCAGGCAATTGGCTTTGGTGCGATAGACCGCGGCCTGCGCTCCTACTAAATTTAATTCAGCCAATCGCCGTTTCAAAAAATTCCACGCCGCCAGCGATTGTTCCGCCGGACAACATTTAGGCTCTGTCGGGCCCGCGCACAGAAAAATATGGCGGCGATATGTTTCGATGCCCAGATTGGCCACGGCCGCTTTTAAATCCTCGTTTTCCATTTACAATTTACTCATCGTAGCAGCCGACGTGAGGAGGCTCTAACTATTTTTACCTCCCCTCCAGTCTTATTTCCAGCCGTGGGCCGATTTCCGGTCATCGCCAATTCAATGTCTCCAAAACGCCAATCCGATCACTCCGGCCACTCCCACAAGCGCGCCCGCCATGGAACGGAGGCCGATTTTTTCGCCGTCGGTCACCCGCGTCATTGGCAACAGGACAACCGGTGTCATGGCAAGGACGGCTGTCACGATGCCGGTGGGTGTCTTTTCGAGGGCCCATTGCATGGCGGACACTCCGAGGGTTTGGCCGGCCAGGCCGTTACCCAGGACCCACGGCCAGATACGTCCCCATTTTTCACGCGAAACGTTCAAGGTTTTGCTTTCAAAAACCCCGCCATGAGTATGGGCTGAACGCCATTTGGCAACGAGCAATATGATCGCCGGAACCAATGCGCCGCCCAATACCCGCTGGTAACCGGTCGTGCCGGGATCCGGAGGGCCGCCGGATGCAAATGCCACCGCATAAGCCTTGCGGCTTAGCACCGCTCCCAGTGCCCCTCCCAGCGCAGCAATCAGGCCGAAAAGAACGCCCTGGCGCATCACCGGTCGTGGGATTTCCAGGTGCTCGCCAGGAGCCATCGCCAGGGCGACACCGGTCAAAATGATCGCGATGAACAACATCTGGCCCCAGCTCAATTTCGTTCCGAGCCAAAGCCATTCGATGAGCGCGGCCGCCGGCGCGGTCAAACATTGTGATATTAAAACCGTCCGTCGCACTCCCAGGCGGGTCAACGCCTGAAAATAGCCGCTGTCCCCCACGCCAATGCCCAGCAGGCCGCTTAGAGCAAATATGGGAAGTGCTTCGCCGTTGGTTTTTGTTCCAAAAAAGTTTGCCCAGACCGCAAGGAAAGCCGTGGCAATGCAAAGCCGCCAAAAATTTGCTTCCACTCCGCCGATTTGGCTGGCTGCGCGCTGGCCGCAAATCGCGGAGATGGAAAAGAGCAGTGTGCTAAGTAGCGCGGCGAGCATCAGAGTTGCTCGTAATAGTCGTCCGAGTCCATTTCCGGACTGGCCGTTTCTACTTCAATGCCGCTTTCCTTGAGGATTTTGGCGATGTCGGGTGAAACCCACTTGCCGTCCTTCTTCTTTTTGACCGGCTTGACGCGGTATTGGCCCTCGGCGTTTGTCTCCAAAATGCCGCGCTCGGCCATCCGGATAAGAATGGGCTTCGCCCACTCGTGGTCTTCGTCATACAGCCGCCGGCCGCCCGCACGCCGACAGATCTCGCGCGCGGCCACATAGGCAGCCCCGTACGTTTTCAAAAAAAGAAAGATCTCGCGCTCTTCTACATCCACAACCTTATGATAATCGATAAATGGCAGGAATGACAAGTGCAGTCGCGTCAAACGTGAGTTGTAATACCGGATCGCGGATAACGTTAAAAGAGTCGCCAGCGTAAGCAACGGTGACAGTGCCACTTGCGTCGCGCCCTGTCCCTGGCCTTCAGGCCTTGACCGATTGAAAATCCCCGGCGGTAAACGCCCCGTCGATGACCCCCGCGCTCTCCCAGGGAAGCTCGCCAGCTTCCACAGGTCGCTTTACTGTTAGACAAAGTCAATCAGGGTTTCCGGTTTTTGGCCGGGCATTTTTCATTAGTAGGGGTGGTGCGCCTGCGGTCACCGCGCGTAGAGCGCGCGGAACAGCCCACGTTGGAACGTCCTATTACGCTCGTTGCGCCGCTGGACGCGGCGCGGAAAGCGCCGCGCGCCGCCCCTGCCATTATTTTTCCGCGTGCATTTTTCGTGAAATGGTCTTTATTATAGCCATGTTAATTTGGATTTTGGCTTTATTGGTTGTGGCCTCCGGTTTCGGGCTCGGCCTGCGGTTGGGTTCGATTACTGCCGCTTTTTCGTTTGTAGCAATTTTTATCGCATACTTATTTGCGCATTTGGTGGGCAGGCTGTTTAAACCCCTTTTGGTTCATGTCTTCGCGCCGGGGCCTGTCATCGTCTGGGCCGTTCCGACCATCGTCGGCTTTTGTATCGTTTATGCCTTAATTGTAGCTGGTGGTTTCGAGGTCCAACGCCGTGTCGGCGTCTATTACAAATACAAGGTCGGCGACCTCCAGCGCGGGCTGTGGGAACGGCTCGATAACCGGCTCGGTGGCTGCGTCGGAATTCTCAACGGGACCGCCTGGCTGGTGCTCGTTTCCTTTGTCCTTTTCAATTGGAGCTATTGGACCACTCAAATCGCCCCTTCAGAAAACGAGCCCAAAATAACCCGTCTGGCCAATAACCTGGGCTACGGAATGCAAAGCACGGGTTTGGACAAAGCCGCGCGGGCCGTGGGTTCCATTCCCGAATCTTTTTATCGAATGGCCGATTTCGCCGGTTTGCTCGTGCAAAATCCGCGCATCGCCGGTCGCCTGGGCGATTATCCCGCGTTTATTTCCCTGGCCGAACGGCCCGAAATTCAGTCGTTAGTTCAAGACAGCAGCCTTGTCAGTTCATGGGATAGTCGCGCTCCCATGTCCCAAATTCTCAATGATGGCCAGGTTCAGTCCATTATTAAAAATACCAACGTCTCGGCCACCGTTTGGAATACCGTTCAGGCCAATATAGACGACATCACCAACTTTCTTCTCACCGGCAAATCGCCGAAATATGATTCGGAAAAAATCATTGGCCGCTGGCAATTCGACGTCGTGCCGGCCCTGGGTGCGTTGCTGGAAGCGAACCCCAAAATCAAACCCAACGACCTAAAAGCCATCCGCGCTCTTTGGAACCAGGCCTTCGCCCAAACCACTTTTGTAGCCGGCTCCGATGGCCAGGCTTTCTTAAAAAGTGTTCCTGACTTCAAAAAGAATCCGCCCGATTCCGATACCTGGACCGGTCAGTGGTCGAGTGATGGAACTGGAACCAACTACGTCCTGAACGTAAATGCCAATAATCAATCCAAGACTGCCATGGCCCAAACCGACGGTGTCCGCCTGACCGTCAAACTGGACAACAACACTCTGGTGTTCCAGCGGACCTATTGAGCCGGGGATTTTAAAACCTCTTCTCATCCGAAGTTCGATGTGTCGAATCCAGGACATCATAAGCTTTTGTGCCGGGCGGTTGGCAACGGCCATTCGAAGAGAACCCGATCGAAAGCACGCTGATTACGACACGGGGAATTTCCTTTTTCCTTTTTTTTGTTGGCCGTCCGCAAGGACTTCCTTTTTAATTCTTCCCGTGCGCATACTCGCCCTTGATCCCGGAACCAAACGCATTGGCGTGGCCGTGAGCGATGAAACCAAAACCATCGCCCAGCCCCTGGAATGGATTCCCGCCGAGCCGTTTGCGGATTTTCTGACGCGGCTCAAACAATTGCTCGTTGAAAAGGAAGTGGACCTGGTGCTTATCGGCCTGCCCCGCAACATGAACGGCACTTTCGGTCCCGCCGCCCAAAAAGCGGAAGCGTTTGCCGCCGCGCTCAGGGCCGCCATTACGGTTCCCATTGAGATGCGTGACGAGCGGTTGACCACCTTACAGGCCAATAAAATGATGGTTCAGGGCGGCGTCCGTCGTGAGAAACGCAAAGAAAAAGTCGATAAAATGGCCGCCGCGCTTTTATTGCAAAGCTATCTCGACGCCGCTTCCTGACTCCTGCTTTCCTCATTGTCTTATCTGCGAAATTCAGCGTAATCTGCGGATAACGACTCTTGAAATTCAAACTTGTCATCGCCTACGACGGCGCCAATTACGAAGGCTGGCAAACTCAAAAAACCGGGACGGGGGTTCAACAGGTCGTTGAAAACGCTTTGGCCAAACTGTTTCCGACAAAACCGGCGCTCCATGGTTCCAGCCGTACGGATACCGGCGTCCACGCCCTCGGCATGGTCGCGCATTTTGAAATTCCATCCGGCGAATTCAAAATGCCATTGCGCAAGCTGCCCCTTGCGGTCAATGCATGGCTCCCGGAGGACGTCCGGGTATTATCCGCCGTCCGCGCCCCCGAAAAATTTCACGCCCGTTTCGATGCCGTTCGAAAACAATACCGTTATTTTATTTGGAACCATGCCGCCATGAATCCGCTTCTGAGGCGTGCGGCGTGGCATGTTCCAGTGAGGCTCGGTCTGCCGCAAATGCGTGCCGCGGCAAAATTGTTCGTGGGCAAACACGATTTCCAATCCTTCGCCGCAAATTCTGGTTATAAGAAAGAAAACACGGTTCGCACTATCTCCCGTTGCGAAATCAAAAAATCCGGGTCACAAATCACAGTCATTATCGAAGGGGACGGTTTTTTATACAAAATGTGCCGGGGCATAGTCGGTACGATCGTTCAGGCCGGCCTGGGTAAATTTCCTGCCGGTCAAATCCGGACGATGCTCGAGCAAAAGGACCGGCGTGCGGCCGGGATGACTGCTCCCGCTCATGGGCTCGTTCTTTGGAAAGTTTTTTACCGATGACAATCGGCTGTAAGGCGGGCATCCTGCCTGCCGGTTAGGTCGTCAGTGGCGCTGTCGCCGGCTTCCAGCCGCGTGTTTGAATACGTCTTAAACCGGTGAATAACCATTGACCCTTCCCTGGAAAATGCATGTTGTCCTTGTTGAACCTGAAATTCCGCCAAACACCGGTAATGTCGCCCGCTTGTGCGCGGCAACGCAGACGGTCCTGCACTTGATCGAACCATTCGGCTTCAAACTCGACGACGCGCATCTTAAGCGTGCCGGGATGGACTATTGGCAACACGTAAAGTGGCATCGCTGGGCAAATTGGAAAACGTTCGAAGCACAACTTCAGCCGGGCACGCGCCTATGGTTTATTGAATCAGGCGGACCTCAAATTTATACCCAGGCGCGATTCTCAGCGGATGATTACCTTGTATTTGGACGGGAAACTGCCGGCCTTCCCAAATCCCTGCTCCAGGGACACCATGACCGCTGGCTGCGCATTCCCATGTTTAATCGCCAATCCCGCTCCCTGAATCTCTCTAACTGCGTCGCCCTCGTCCTGTTTGAAGGCTTGAGACAAGTTGGCTTTAACGATGAAATCATGTAAAAACGGGCCGCTCTGAGCCGGCCGGCAGAGCGGGACGAGGGTGCGGTTTTGCTCCTGGTCGCGGATGCCAATGGCCGATTCCGCTTGCTGACACCTCTCTACTGCAATGGTACATTTTTTTTTGTTTCATTTGCGCTCGGGCGAGTTTGAGCTAATGTGCTTCACAGGTCGTCAGTAAAATGCTGAGACTAAAGAAAGGAGAAAGTGTATGGCAAAGAAGACAAGTTCGAAAGTCGGAGCAAATCCGAAAGATGGGGGAAATGAGCGTGTGCAGGTACTGACTCAGCAACCGCAAGGGGGCACTGAGAGGGCACAAGCAACCAGTGACGAGGTGCAAGGATTTTCATTCCGCGCGCCTGAGGCATTGAGTGTGCAGTTGGTGGGGGATTTTACGCATTGGGAAAAAAAGCCGATCAGCCTCAAAAAAGAGGCCGGCGGATTATGGCGCGCCTCGGTGCCATTATCGCCGGGAGAACATCATTACCGATTTCTGGTGGATGGTGAATGGCGCGATGATCCCGATTGTGCCATGCGCGTGCCGAATCCATTTGGGGGACACAATATGATGCGCAAGGTGGCGTAATCGCCACGCTCGATCCGAACGCGTCAGGGCAACCAGGATTAAGCTTTACGTGAACCGTGGCCGGGACGGCGGTCATCGCAAGTAGCGCCGCCATCGCTGTCCTGCCCGCGTTCAGCCGCTGTCTTTTCGTCGACAAACCAAAGTTGAAAAATACATCCACCAATGGGATGTTGCGTTCCGATGTCCTTGAAAATCAAAGCCGAAACGTTTCGTGTCCAGGAAAGCGAAAAGGTCAATCTGAAGCAATGGCCGACGGCGGTTAAACCATTCTATCAATCCAAACGGGATTATAAACAAGTTCTCAAGGCGCACGTCAAAGAAATGAGCGCCCTCCAGAGCCTGCTTTACGCCGACAGCCGGTACGCTTTGCTGTTGATATTTCAGGCAATGGACGCGGCCGGCAAGGACGGGGCGGTCAAGCACGTCATGTCCGGCATCAATCCGCAGGGTTGCGATGTGTATAGCTTCAAGCAGCCAAGCCGGAAAGAATTGTCACACGATTTTCTCTGGCGCACAACCAATTGCCTGCCCGAACGCGGGATCATCTGCATCTTTAACCGCTCGTACTACGAGGAAACGCTCATTGTACGGGTGCATCCGGATCTTTTGAAAGCGCAAGGACTTCCGGACGAATTGCTGGATTTGAAGAAAATCTGGAAACACCGTTTTCAGTCCATCTTAAACCTGGAAAAACATTTGCACCGCAACGGCACCCGCGTGATTAAGTTCTTCCTGCACCTGTCAAAGGAGGAACAGCGGAAACGGTTTCTTGCGCGGATTGAAGACCCGCACAAAAACTGGAAATTGAGCGCGGCCGATACCCGTGAACGGGATCTGTGGAAGAAATACATGTCGGCATACGAAGAATGTTTGAGCGCCACAAGCACCGACCACGCCCCGTGGTTCGTCGTTCCGGCCGACGACAAGCAAAACGCGCGGTTGATCATTTCTCGAATCGTCCTGGACACGCTGAAAAGCCTGAAGTTAAAATTCCCCGAAACCACCCCGGAACGTCAGAAAGAATTACAGTCAATTCGCAAAATGCTCCACAATTGATGATTGCCGTCCCATCGGAGCTTCCCTTGTTGTTCCTCGACTTGAGGGCCCATTGCCCTTAGGTTCCCGAGATGCACTCAATTTTACTGGGATTTGTCAGCGTGATGTTGGCTACGGCCATGCCGCAATCAGATACCAATTCCGACACCAATTTGGGCGCACGGGAAAGTGCCATCAGCGACAGCGATATTTCTGTCTCTGACACCAATAATCCCGCGCGGGTGGCTCTGGAGAAGGTGATGCGGGATGATGACGCGGCGATGGACGAAGTGGACGGCTGGATCCGTGAAAACAATGCGTTTGCGGCCCATGGTGCGGGAGAATCGAAACAGCAATTGAACGCCAGAATCCGCGCCCGATTGGACATCGTGCGACAGGCATACACGAACTTTCTCAATCAATTTCCAACCAATGCCCCGGCATATCTGGCCTATGGCAGTTTTCTGAACGAACTCGGCGACGAGGACGGCGCCAGCGTTCAATTCGAAAAATCCCGCCAACTGGACCCTAAAAACCCCGCCGCGTGGAATGATCTTGCTAATTATTACGGCGAGAACGGACCCATCACCAATGCGTTCGCCTATTATTCCAGGGCCGTCGAATTAAACCCGTCAGAGCCGATTTATTACGAAAATTGGGCCACCACCGTGTATTTGTTTCGCAAAGACGCGCGCGAGTTTTACGGCATCAACGAAGGACAGGTTTTCGACAAGGCGCTGGCCCTGTATCAGAAGGCCATTCGGCTGGATCCTCAAAACTTCGTGTTAATGACAGACTACGCGGAAAGCTATTATGGCATTAAGCCCCTTCGCACCAACGACGCTTTGGTGGCCTGGACAAACACCCTTGAAATCGCGACCAATGACCTGGAACGCGAAGGCGTTTATATCCATCTGGCCCGAGTCAAAATGTTGGCCGGCCGATTCTCTGAAGCGCAGGACCATTTGAACGCGGTCACAAATTCCGACTACGATGACTTGAAAAAGCATTTGCAACGCAGTCTCTTACAACGCGAACAGGAGGCGCAAACCAACAGCGCCAATGGTTCGCCGTAGCTAAGGGAACAGGAGCGCCATGATCGGTAGGGAAGGCGCGTTGCGCCGTCACCGCGCCGAAACGGAATTCTTCCAGAATTTCCGTTGACAGATGGCAGAATCGCGGTAGGATTTTACCCCTTTTGATAAAACGAAGATAACTTTATGCCGAATACGAAGTCAGCTGAACGCCGGATGCGGAGCAACGAGCGCAAACATTTGCACAATCGCGCCGTGAAATCGAAATTGCGCCGGGTGGAAAAGGAATTTCGCGCGCTCGTCACCGGCGGCAAGAAAGACGAGGCTTCGAAGGCCTTGTCCGGTGTCCATTCCGCTTTCGACAAGGCCGTCAAGTCCGGCGTCGTCCCCCGCGCCACAGCGAACCGTAAAAAGTCGCGCCTGGCTCTTGCGCTGGCGAAGTAAGACGGGTTGAAGAAACCTGTTCGTGCGGAAAGACACAACCGGAAATTACCCAGACACAGGGTGTCTGGATCACGTCCCCAAAATTCATCCCGTCCTGAAAGGACGGTGGAAATATCCGGCACACATCCGTTGTTCTTTTAGGGCAAATGACCCTCTTACCATAATTCCAGACATTCCGTGTCCAGCTAATTTCCGTTGTCGCTTCGCGACATTTCTGCGCCCAGCAGAGGAAACAATTTCGATCGCATCAGTCCTATCTTCGCCAGCCGAAATTGCAATCCCACCGATAGACAGCCGAAACCATATTTTACGCTGCGGCGGAAATTGATCGAGGACGCTTCGGGAAAATATTTGGTGGGACAACTCACTTCGCCAATCGTGAAACCGTGCCACAGGATTTGTGCGAGCATTTGGTTGTCGAAAACAAAATCGTCCGAATTGCGCGAGACATCCACCCTTTCCAGGAGTTGCGCGCGAGAAGGCGCGGTAGCCCGTGTGATATTCGGATAGTTTGGCTCCCAGCAGGATGTTTTCCGCAAAAGTCAAAAAACGGTTCGAAACGTATTTCCAATAGGGCATCCCGCCGCGCAGCGAGTAACCACCCAGAATGCGGCTGCCCAGCACGCACGGATGCAGGTCGTTGGCGATGATCGAAGCCATCGCCGGAATCAGTTTCGGGGTGTACTGATAGTCCGGGTGCAGCATGATGATGATGTCTGCCCCGGCCTCGAGCGCCAGGCGATAGCAGGTCTTTTGGTTGCCGCCGTACCCCCGATTTTGTTCGTGGACGTGTACGCTGACTCCCGGAAGCTGTGATGCTACGGCCACGGTATCGTCCCGGCTTTTGTCGTCCACCAGAATCATTTTATCCACAATGCCCTGCTGATGGACTTCATCCACGGTTTGCGCGACAGTTTTGGCCGCATTGTAAGCGGGCATCACGACAACAACTTTTTTTCCAAAATACATTGTTTGCGAATTGTATCCATGCTGCACAAACGGCAAAGCGCTTGGAATCAAAAAATGGCGATGAAGCAGGTGGAGTGCCGTTTTGCCTGCGACCCGGGCTCAAAAGGCTCGTGAAGACTAATTAAAATTCCCAATGAAGGCGTCCGGCAAAAATGGATGCCGGACCCCGGTCGCGATTGAAGGCCGGATTGGTCACATATTGATAGTCTACTGCGCCGTGAATGCCGTCCCAGATTTTAAAGTCATAATACGTTTCGAGAATCTTTTCCCAGCCATAATTGAAGTGGCCCGCCCCATCGCCGGCGAGGATGCCCACACCTCCCGCTTGGAAAAATTCCTGTGCCGTTTTCGAGATCCCGTTTGCCAATCCCGCCAGGCCAAAGGTGTCGTCGGGGCGCTCCCAATATCCACCCTTGAGACTCAAGCCGACCGACCCGGCGTGGCCCACGTCGCTAAACATCCACCCTTCTTCCCGATCATCATTCCAGCCCAGCCGCGAAAAAACGCCGAGGTTCTTGGTTATCTCCTGTTCCCAATTCAGTCCAAAACCATATTTTTCATGATAGGACCGTGCGGACAAAAAGCTCTGGCCATTTTGCAGCAGGGCCGTCGCCTGGGAATACTCAGCCATTTGCGCCCTGTTAAGAAAGGCCAGACCACGAATGGTCCCGGGACGGTCGCAAATCGTGTATCGACGCTCCAGTTCTGTGACCATGCCCCAGGCCTGAAAAAACGGGCCGTCGTTGGAGTCGCTGTTGTAGGGCCAGGTCAAGAACTTGTCTTCCCAGTTCAAGCCGTTCTGAACCTCCGGCACCTGAAAAAAACCGTAACGTAACGCCCATTTAGGTTGGTTCAATTCCAGCGCGATGCCGGTGGTGTATCCGATGGCATCGGCCGGATAATCCCAGGCTTCATTGGCTCCAAACCCCCAATTCAGGAACTGCGTGCGCGCGTCGTTGGCGTAGGCGTTGTTATCGAATATATCCTTGGCGCTGAACCGGCCCACTGTGATGGTGAGGCGTGAGACATCCTTCTGTCCCGCCAGATCCAAAGCATCATCCTGGACTGTTTCCTGATCGCCGCCGAAACCAATGGTTTGCCGGACAAACAGGCGCGTAATAGAGCCGTTGGGAACGGAAGTGCCGATTCGGTAGGCCTCACCATTGGGAAATCCCTCTATTCCCTCGGTGTTTCCCACGCCAGATCCCTGCCACATCAGGCCGTCCACGTGCGCCTCGGCCCCGCGCCACAGACGCGCACCAGCCATCAGGTCTACCGAAATCGTCTCTCGCGTCTGGCCGCCGGACGGCAGGCTGTTGGGACCATCCGGATATTCAGACCGAAAACCAGGATAGCCCTGGACAATACCGGTGCTCTGGGCATGGAAGTTCCAGTTTTGTTGCGCCGGCGCGGAATTGGTTGAAACCGTTTCCGGGTTTGTCGCGTCCTGCGCCGGCGCCGGCGCCGAAATGCTCACCGCCACCAGGGCCAAAGCCCATGGCAATCCGCTCGTGCCGGCACAATATTGTTTCGATGGCTTCATGTTGTAGCTTATGCTACATAATTCGGATCCTTATTCAAACTCTTTCCGTGAACGCATCCTGAGCGCGGTTGTGTCGAAGATCAGCCGCAGCGCGCCTAAACTTTCGTGAACGCTGCGGCCGGTGCCCCTTGCCCCTCACACAGCAGCGTTCCGTGCGGCAGTCGATTCATGGCCCCGATGCGCGTCTATTTTGGAGGTCACGACTCTCCACGAACCGGGCTTGACCTTGCCGCTTTTCGGTAATTGCAATTTAAAAATAGTTGACCGCGTGGCCGAAAGGATATACCCCTATCCCCTATACCGCGTCAAGGGCCATATTGGAGTGGCGCACGGCGCGAAACGTGTTAAGAATATTGTGGCAATGAAAATGAAGCAGGTCCGGCCCGGACTTGAAAAAAGGGCGCTCGTCGTCCGTCTCAGGCGCATCAAAGGCCAGATTGAAGGCATCGAAAAGATGGTGGAGACGGATATGGACAGTTCAGATGTGTTGATGCAGGTGGTGTCGGCGCGGAGGGCGTTAAAATCCTTTAGCGAAGAGGTCATTGAATCGCAACTGCGCGCTTACGTGGAAAGCGCGGGAAATAAGCCCGAGGGACGGCAGCATTTGCGGTCGTTACTGACTATTTTGGAACGATACGTCGGCTAAAAATATAATGAATCCCGAAAAGAAAATGAATGGGCAGCGCGCCGCCGACCTGTTGAACGATGCGGCGACCTCCCGTGTCCCGGAGGTCTTGCAGCGGCTGAACGCTTCGCCGGAAGGGCTCAGCGACGAAGAAGCGGCGGAGCGGCTGGAGGTTTTCGGGCCAAACGAAGTGGCGCAGGAAAAGAAACACGGCTGGTTGCACCGGTTGTGGGTGGCCGTGCGTAATCCTTTGGTTATTTTGCTGGCGGTGATCGCCACGGTGACGTTTGTAACGGCTCAGGAGACCAGCGATTACGTGGGCGGGGGCATCATGGTGATCATGATTATCCTGGCCGTCCTGCTCCGGCTCATCCAGGAAACCAAGGCGGACAACGCGGCGGCGAAACTCAAGGCGATGATCAAAGTCACTGCGACGGCGCTCCGCGGCGGACAGGCAAAAGAAATCCCTTTGCAGCAGCTTGTGCCCGGTGATGTCGTCAAACTCTCAGCCGGTGACATGATTCCCGGAGATGTGCGGCTCACCGCCGCAAAGGATTTGTTCATCATCCAGGCCACGCTCACCGGTGAATCATTGCCGGTTGAAAAGAATGACATGCCCGACTCCCGCCAGAATATTTCGCCGATAGAGCGCTCCAATCTTTGCTTTTTGGGGACAAGTGTCGAGAGCGGCGCGGCCACGGCGGTCATTGTTGCAACGGGCCCGCAGACGTATTTCGGCAAGATGGCAAGCAGCATCGCCGGACAACAGATCGAAACGGCCTTTGACCGGGGCGTCAAACGGTTTGTGTGGCTGATGATTTCATTCATGGTTGTGATTGTGCCGCTGGTCTTCTTCCTCTACGGCATCACAAAACACGACTGGAAAACGGCATTTCTGCTCGGGCTGGCCGTCGCCGTCGGGCTCACGCCGGAAATGCTGCCGATGATCGTTTCCGTATGCCTTTCCAAGGGCGCGCTGGCCATGTCCCGAAAAAAGGTCATCGTCAAGCGCCTCAACTCCATCCAGAACTTCGGGGCCATGGACGTCCTCTGCACGGACAAAACCGGCACGCTGACGATTGATCACGTCATCCTGGAAATTCATTGCGACGTTTTCAAAAACGAAAGCGAAAAAGTCCTGCGCGACGCTTATCTCATCAGCCATTTTCAAACCGGTTTGAAAAATGTGCTGGACCGGGCCGTGTTGCGGTATTCGGAGTTGCACAAGGAACTGTCTGTTGAGAAATACACCAAGGTGGACGAGATACCCTTTGATTTTTCGCGCCGCATGATGTCGGTGGCCGTGCAGGGGCTGGACGGGCAGCGGCAGCTCCTGACCAAGGGCGCGCCGGAGGCGGTCTTTGCGCAATGCACCCATTTCGAATGTGACGGCGAGATTTTCCCGATGGAACCTATCCTCGTCGGCAACCTGATTGAGCAGGTCAATTCGCTCAGCGAGGACGGTTTCCGGGTGCTGGCGGTGGCCACGAAAACGCTCGGGAACCAATCCACCTTCGCCAAATGCGACGAATGCGAGCTGTGCCTGACCGGCTATCTGGCGTTTCTGGACCCGCCCAAAGACACGGCATCCAAAGCCATTGCCGCGTTGCGCCAAAACGGCGTGGCCGTGAAGGTCCTGACCGGCGACAACGATTTGGTCACGCGCAAAGTGTGCTCGGAGGTGGGCATCCATGCCGAGAAAATCCTGCTGGGCAACGACGTGGAAAAGATGTCCGACGAACAACTGGCGGAGGCCATTGACAGCACCGACGTCTATGCGCGCCTTTCGCCCGCGCACAAAAAACGCGTGGTGCAGGCGCTCCAAAAGAAGAAGCACGTCGTCGGGTTCATGGGTGACGGCATTAACGACGCTCCGGCTTTGCGCGCCGCAGACGTGGGAATATCGGTGGATAACGCCGTGGACATTGCAAAGGAATCCGCCGACATGATCCTCCTGGAAAAAAATCTCATGGTGCTTGAAGAAGGCGTCATCGAGGGCCGCAAAGTCTTTGCGAACATTCTGAAATACATTCGCATGGGCGCCAGTTCGAATTTCGGAAACGTGTTCAGCTACGTGGGAGCCAGCGCGTGGCTCAAATTTTCGCCCATGTGGCCGTTGCAAATCCTGGTTAACAATTTGCTCTATGATTTTTCGCAGGTGCCCATCCCGACGGACAACGTAGGTCCACAATACACGTCTCGTCCGCGCCCATGGCATTTTGGCGAGATTACCAAGTTTATTTTGTTCATTGGCCCGATCAGTTCGATCTTCGACTACACGACGTTTTGCGTCATGCTGTTTGTTTTCGGATGCAATTACCTTGGCCTGAAGCCGCCGGCCGATTTGGCCGAGCGTTTCGCCGGCATCACCGCTCCGGACAGAACCTATGCCGCGGCGTTATTTCATACCGGCTGGTTCGTTGAATCACTCATGACGCAGACGCTCATCGTCCACGTGATCCGCACCTCCCTCATACCGTTCATTCAATCGCGGGCGAGCTGGCAACTCACCATGACAACAATTTTGATCATGGTCGTAGCGGCCGTGCTGCCGTATTCGCCGCTGGCGGCGCCATTGGGATTTGTGCCGTTGCCATGGCAGTTTTGGCCTATTTTGGCGGCCACGCTGATTTGTTACGTAGCATTGACCCAGTTAGTCAAGATGTGGTTGCAGCGCCGGAACTGGATTTGAAGCCTGGAGATGATCAGAAAAATAAAGCCGTTCCGCATCACACGGAACGGCATTTTAAGGCCTGAGCGACGGTTGATCGAGCCGGCTCAAGTCTGAAAGGATTTTCCGCAACCGCAACTTTGTTTGGCGTTGGGATTCGAAATCTTAAATCCCCCGGCCGTGAGAGAATCGTTGTAATCCACAACGGCGCCGCGCAAATAATTCAGACTGATGGAATCAATCAACACGCTGATGCCGCCCCGTTCCGAGACAAGATCGCCATCGCGTTTTTCATCGAAAACCATGCCGTATTGCATTCCCGAGCAGCCACCCTGCTCGATATACAGCCGCAGGTTCTTTCCCGCATTTTCTGATTTCGCCAAAAGAGATTTTACCTCCTCCGTGGCGTTTTCGGTCAGGCTTACGACCGGTTCTGCTGTGGCCATTTCACTCATCATTGCAACGTTAAGCTTGCCGCTCTGTTCTGTCAAATCGACGTTGAAAAACTTTTACTGCACTTTCGGCCTTGGGACCTCGAGGCGTTTTTTCTCCAGAAAATCGCGCATTTGCGGCAGCACAATTTCCATCTGATCAATGAACTTGTCCGGGTCGCCTGAGCCCAGTGATTCGACGAGCGGAAGCGCCTGAAGACCCGCCTTTTTGACCCATAACGGATCAGCGGTTTCATCGCTGCGAAGATTGCTGCCGAAAAAGACGTCCAGATAATTATCCAGGGCGTTCTGGAGCAGAGCAGTTTGCTGCACACCGTTTGTCAGCGCGGCCAATTTCTCGTAAACCAGCCCCATGCCTACCTGCGCCATGCTGCGCTCGCTAATAGCCGCCGCGGGTGAGGAGATGACCTGCGCGTACGCGTTGGTGGCGTCGCTGTAATATCTCGAAGACTGGCCGGCCAGCTGAAGATAGCAATCCGCGGTCTCACCCCACGCCAGCGCTGCCTGTTCACTGCCGGGATATGTGACGCACACATTTTGAAAAACATCGACGGCCTGGAGGAAGTTGGTCAGGGGTGTGTTTGGATCGGCGGATGGCTCCTGCATCAGAACGTCACCGTACGCAAACCATGCCTGGGCGCACCAGGCCATCCAGCTTTGGACCGGCAATCCGGGCGGACAATTCGTTTGAGCCATCAATATTTGGAAATAGTCTTTCGCGTCTCCATAGCCCTGACGTCCCATGGCGGCGCGTCCGGCCATAAATATGGCCGGATCCGTGAGAGACGTCGGCACCGGAGACTGAAACACCAATTGAAAATACTTTTCCGCGTTCGCCCAGTCTCCCTGCCCGAAGTAATAATCGCCGAGCCACCATTCCGCGACCGGCGTCATGCCATTGGTCGGATATTCGGAGAGAAAGTTTGTGAACAGCATAAAGGCGTTGGTTTCGCTTCCTGCTTTAAAATTTGCATAGGCGCGTGCGTATTTGATGGCGGCCGCGTTTGTGTTCTGCGGAAACTGATTGATCCAGGAATCATAAATGGAGATGGCTTCCGGCCAACTGTTCTCCTGTTCGTAAGTCCGCGCTACGGCCGATTCCACCTCGGGGAGTTGTTCCGAACTGGGAAACACTTGCTCGAACCGTTGAAACAGCGCGCGCGCCTGTTCAGGCTGCCCGAGGTCCGATAATCCCCCGCCCACGAGCAGGATCCCTTTTTCAGCCACGTCGTTCAGTGGATAGATCTTCAAAATTTGACCCATGGCATTGCTCATACCCGGCACATCCTTCAAATCCAGGCATACGTGCAGGGTCTGGTACAGCGCCTGCGCCCCCAGTTCCCGGTTTACGACAGGAAAATTGGTAAAATCCTTCACCACCGCCTGGTAATTGCTCCGGGCCCCTGTCCAATCGCTTAGCTGGAATTGCGCGTCCCCCAATTTGAAATGGGCTACGGCCAGGTCCACCGATGGCGATAACCTCTCGACAGCGGACTTGAAATCCGCCGCGCTTTCCACCCATTTTCCTTGTATCCAAAAGCACCAGCCACGGCCCAGGTATGCCCTGCCCTGAAGCGGGCTATTCGTCCATGTGTTGATAAGCTGGTCAAAACATGACTGCGCCTGCGCTAAATCCGGGCCGTTTGTGGATGGCGCGGCCACATAACTCTTTAAGTACAATTCTCCCAGCGCCAGCAGCGCCGCGTCCCCCCCGGGTGAATTGCGATACCGGGTGAGAAAACGTTCGAGCGAATTTTCGGCGCCTGAGTAATTGGTTTGCGCCGCGGAAAGTTCGGCAATTTTTAAAATGGCCTGCCGTTGCCACTCCGCCGGTGCGTTGTTTGTCAGGTTTTCATTGTACGCCGCCAGGGCGTCCGAAACCCGTCCCAGCGTTTCGAAAACGTTCGCCCGGTCGGCGACGGCCTGGGCGCGAAACTCGCCGCGGTCGGCATTGGCGATCAACGGTCCCGACAACAACAGGGCTCCATTCGTGTCCCCGGCCGCGAGCCGGGCGTGAAACAATAAAAACGACCGTTGCCAATCCAATCCGGCATTTTTTCGAAATGGCGCCGACGACTGCAATACGGCTGTCGCCGAATCCGGATGATGTTCCGCCAGCAACGATTCTGCGAGCAGCAGGCGGCCGTTGAGCACCCGGTCGTCAGTGGCGTTCGTCTTTGCCGCCTCCTGAAAAATGCCGCTTTGCAACAATACGGACACGTGCGGCCATTGATTGAGTTTCGCGCGGGCGGCGGCTTCATCGACAATGCCATCCAGCAGCCATTGCGATTGCGGATACTCGCGGGTCAATTTGGCGAAGGAATCGGCGGCGCCTGAATAATCGGCATTTTGAAGCTGCGTCAGGCCAATCCAATAAACGTATTGGTCCCCCAGCAGGCCCGCTGACGTTACCCCGGTCTGAAGCAGCGCCAGGGCATCCACGAGTTTACCCTGTTTAAAATCCGCCTGTGCCTGCAGTAGCGTCGCTTCCGGTACACGGGCCGAGTCGGGATGTTTTTCAACGAATTCAGCAAATGCCACCTCTGCCCGGCTCCACATGCCCGTTTTGAAAGCGGTGGCCGCCACGGCAAAATCATGCTGTTCAGACGCACACAGGCGCGCCGCGCCCAGAAGGAGCGCCGACACAATCAAAAAACGCAGACGAAGAAACGCCATGCAACGACTTTAGACAATTTGGCCGGAATTGAAAATGAGGAAAACAAGGTGCCCTTGCGAAAGGGTTGCGCCAGCCGGCAAAATCCGGGTAACCTCGACTCCATTCATGGCAAAGAAAATGGTCAATTTGAAGGAAGGAGACGTGGCGCCGGATTTTTCGGCGATGGCCACGGGCGCCCTGGAAATCTCGCTTTCGGACTTGAAAGGCAAAAACGTCATTTTGTATTTCTATCCAAAAGACGACACCCCTGGCTGCACAAAGGAAGCATGCGGGTTCCGCGACCATTTCGCCGAAATTAGAAAACGCGGCGCGCTGCTCCTTGGGGTGAGCAAGGACCCGGTGAAGTCCCATGAGAAATTCACTGACAAATTCGACCTGCCCTTTCCGCTGTTGTCGGACGTGGACCACAAAATCGCGGAAGCCTACGGTGTCTGGGGCGAAAAGAAATTCATGGGCCGGACTTATATGGGGATGCATCGCGTGACGTTCCTGATTGGCGGAGACGGCCGCATCAAAAAGATTTGGCACAGCGTCAAGCCCGATGAGCATGCGCAGGAAGTGCTGGCGGCGCTCTAAACGTGAAACGTCGAAGTGTTGAATTGGCGTTATTGCCTTTTTCCTTTTTCCTTTTTCGTTTTTAATTAGGCGATGCACTGGCTTGAGGCGCTTGACACCGCGCTTTTTCATTTCATTAACCGTTCATTGAGCAATCCGCTCTTTGACTGGTTAATGCCCCTGTTAAGCGGCGGCAACGGGGTGATGCACTGGTTTATCCTGGCCCTGGTGCTGGCGTTTGTAGCGGTGTTGATTCTTGGAGACGTGCGTGCGCGCCTGTGCGCGGTGATGATTTTGCTGGCGGCGTCGCTGGGAAATGGTCTGGTGGTCAACACGATTAAACACGCCGTAAATCGCCCTCGCCCGTGCATCGCGCTGCCGGATGTCGTGGAACGATTGGGGCGAACCACCTCCGGCAGCATGCCATCCGCGCATGCGGCGAACTGGTTTGCGGCGACGATGGTGGTTTTCATCTTTTATCGCCGCAAATGGTGGTTGATCGTCCCGGTGTTTCTGATGGCCGCGGCGGTTTCCTTTTCGCGGGTCTATTGCGGTGTGCATTATCCCGCAGACGTGCTGGTGGGCGCGACTCTGGGGGCGGGCTATGCGGCTGCGTTCGTTGTCGCCGTGCAGTGGGCATGGCAAACACTGGGCCGGGAATGGTTTCCGCTTTGGCACGCCCGAATGCCGTCGCTGCTAAATCCGGACGCGCCTGGAAATTTCGACAACGGAACGGCGGTCTATGACGAGACGGTTGATTCCCACTGGCTCCGGCTCGGCTTCCTGTTCATCATCGTTTCACTCGTCGCACGCTGGATTTATATTGCGAGCGGGCTGATTCAGTTGGGCGGGGACGAAGCGTATTATTGGCTTTGGTCGAAGCACCTGGCGTTGTCGTATTATAGCAAACCGCCCGGAATTTCATGGATACAATTTGCCGGGACGAGCCTGTTTGGCGACAGCGAACTCGGTGTCCGCGTTTTTTCACCGTTGTTTGCGGCGATGCTGAGCTTTATGGCGTTTGGGTTCCTCGCGCGCGAGGTCGGTGCGCGCGTGGCGTTTTGGCTTTTGGTCATTGTGAGCGCGGTACCGCTGCTGGGAGTGGGATCTATTCTTATGACCATTGATCCGCCGCTGGTGTTGTGCTGGACGTGGGCGCTCATCGCCGGGTGGCGGGCGGTGCAGCCGGAGGGCCAAACACGCGACTGGGCTGGCGTCGGCGTGGCGATGGGACTGGCGTTTCTCTGCAAATACAGCGCGTTATACCAGGTGATTTGTTTTGCCATTTTCTTCGCGCTTTGGCCGCCGGCGCGCGGGCAATTGCGCAAACCAGGACCGTGGCTGGCGCTGCTGATTTTCCTCCTCTGCACATTGCCGGTCCTCATTTGGAACGCGCAACACGGCTGGATCACGGTCCATCACGTGGCCGCCAACGCGGGCCTGCATTCCAAATGGACGCCGACACTCAGATATTTTGGGGAATTTCTTGGCGGTGAAGCCGGCTTGCTCAATCCCATTTTTTTCATCGGAGCCGTGTGGGCCGCAGTGGGCGCATGGCGAGCCCGGAAGGAGCGGCCGTTGATGCTCTATTTGTTTTGCATGAGCTGGCCGGTTTTCCTGGGGCACGCGCTCTACTCGTTCCGGTCCAGGATTTTGCTCAATTGGATTGCGCCGGCCATACCGGCGATGTTTATGCTGATGGCCATTTACTGGAACGAAAAATGGCGCGACGGCGCGCGTTTCGTTAAACCGCTTTTAGCGGCGGGATTGGTGCTGGGATTTTTAATTGAGATTCCCATGTATGACACTGATTTGATCGGACGCGTTGCCGGGGACACACTTCCGGGCCCGGTGGACCCCTCGCATCGGGTGCGCGCCTGGAGCGCGGCCGCCCTCCTGGTGGAAGCTGAACGCGAAAAACTTGCGGCACAAGGCAAGCCGGCCTTCATCATCGGCGGCGAAGATCAGATTACCGGCGAATGCACGTTTTATTCACCCATCGCCCGCAAGGCCGTAGCTTTGAAAATGCCGCTGGTTTACTGTGTGGATTCGGATTCGCCGGCGAACCAGTTTTATTTCTGGCCCGAATATAATTATCGCGCCACTCCCCAGGGGCGCCAGGGTGAGAACGCGATTTATGTTGAGGACGTCGGCCTTGGCAAATTGGAGCATGGTTGGCTTTGGAAATGGCTGCGGCACGAACCTGTGGCCGCCCAACCGCTCCCGCCCGAAGAACCGCCCGCGCGGGTCGCCGGTGAATTTGAAAAGGTCACAGACCTCGGTGTCCGCACCGTCGATTATCACGGGCGCCAATTCCATCGACTCCACCTCTGGGCCTGTTACGATTTAAAATGAAACCGGATGAACAATGGCCAACGGCGGGAGTCGTTATTCCCGTCAGGGATTACGATCTGGCCGCGACCTTGAATTCCGGCCAGGCTTTCCGCTGGCAAAAATTCGGCGATTTCTGGGTCGGAGTCATCGGACAGTATCATGTCCGCCTCAAACAACGGACCGAGGGAATTACCGCCGAAACGAATTGCAAAATAAAAGGCTGGGACTTTATCCCGGACTACCTGCAAACACGCGTGGATCTGGAAGAGATTCTCGAAACATTTCCGGATGATGAACCGATGAACCGCGCCGTCGCCGCCTGCCGCGGCTTGCGTATTTTGCGCCAGGACCCATGGGAATGCCTGGCCTCGTTCATTCTGTCGGCGACAAAACAAATTGTACAAATCCGCCAAATAGTCGCGCATTTGTGCGATTGTTTTGGGGACAAAATTTCACCGGGTTTTGAGACTTCAGGCAATTTGTCCTGCGCATTTCCGACGGCGGAAAGGATCGCCGGCCTGACCGAGAAGGATTTGCGGAATTGCCGCATGGGTTTTCGCGCGCCGAATCTCCTCGCCGCGGCGCGAGAGGTTGCCGAAGGAAAACTGGAATTGGAGAAACTGCGGGATATGAACTACGAGCAGGCCCGCGCGGAACTGATGAAGTTGCGCGGGGTAGGCGCGAAAATCGCCGATTGTGTTTTACTATTTGCCTATGGGTTCGACTCGGCATTTCCTGTGGACGTTTGGGTGGAAAGGGCGTTGCAAACGCTCTATTTCCCGCGCCGGCGGGTCAACAAAAAGAAATTGCTCACCTTTGCGGCGACGCATTTTGGCCCGCACGCGGGATATGCCCAGCAGTATTTATTTCATTATATGCGCGTGACGAGGAAGAAAGACGCTGAAGACCCGGAAGGAGTTTTAATTCGAAAAAACGGGCACTCCAATTTCCTAAATCCGCGGGGTGGCAGTAAATTGGCCTTTCCCTGAATATTCTTCAAACAGCAATCAGATGAACATCGACGTTATTCTTACACCGGCGGAATTACCACGGCTTTCCAAATCTGATTTGCGCGGGACCGTTTGCGTGGTCTTTGATGTTTTACGAGCGACCAGCACATTCGTGACAGCCCTGCACAACGGCGCGACGGCAATCATCCCGGTGAGCGAAATCGCCGAGGCGCTGGAAATCAAAAACAAACGGCCGCGCGTGCTAACGGCCGGGGAACGGCACGGCGTGAAAATCCGCGTTGGAGGACAGGAATTTGATTTTGGCAATTCGCCATTGGAATTTGCGCCCGAAAAAGTAAAGGGCCGGACGATCGTTTCCACAACCACGAACGGGACACGGGCGTTGCGCGCGTGCGCCCAGGCAAAAACCGTCCTGGCCGGGGCATTTTTAAATCTGAGCGCGACCGCGAAGTTTTTGTGCGAAAAACAATTTCAAACGATCGTTCTGGTCTGCGCGGGCACCCGGGAAAACCCGGCGCTCGAGGACGTCGTCGCCGCGGGTGCGCTTTGCGACGAGCTTAAGCAGAGCCCCGAAAAACCATCGTTTTCCGATTCAGCCCGGGTCGCGCTCTTCGCGTACAGACATACCAAAACGGATGTGGTCGGAATGCTTTGCGAATCTGAAAATGCCCAGCGCCTGATGACGATTCCCGAGCTGCGCGCCGACATTAGATTCTGTTTGAGGCGCAACGTTTTTGACGTCGTCGCGCGCATGAGAGCCGGGAGTATTGTGATTTCACATTAGCACAGCCGTGCGGGCGCTTAACGGCCCGTCAAATAATTGCCTTCAAATGGAAACGCTCAAACGATGGCTTCCGGCGTCTCCGGAACGCTGGTGCATTTCCATCCTGTCGGCCCTCGCCGCGCTCCATGTTTTCGTTTTTGCCGCCGCTTTCCCCTTTTTCAACGTGGACGAAATGTATCACTTCGATCTTGTCGTCCGATATTCGCACGCGGATTTACCCCGGAAGCCCGAAAATGTCTCTGCCGAGGCGATGCGCTACATTGTCGTTTTCTCCACGTGGGAATATACCCGCACCAATGACACGCTTTTGGCGCCTCCGTGGAGACAGTCCATGTCCGAAATGCAGCCGATTTTGGTGTCCCGCGAACTCCGCTGGCGGGGGCTCGTCAACTACGAGGTCACCCAGGCGCCGCTCTATTATTTGCTGGCGGGCGGCTGCTGGCAACTCGGCCAGGCGCTCGGATTTCACGACGGGTTCCTGCTCTATTTGCTCCACTTTGCCAACATGCTGGTCGCGGGCGCCCTGGTCTGGGTTGGTTGGTTCGCGGCGCGGTCCGTCTTTCCAGACAATTTATTTGTCCGCATTGCCGTTCCAGCCTTCGTGGCCTTCATGCCGGACAGAACTTTCTATTCAGTCAACAACGACCTGCTTTCACCGCTCTGTTTCGGCGCGGCATTTCTGGGCGTGATACATTTCCTGCGCGAAGACGTTCCATCATGGCGCATGGCTGCCGGGACGGGCCTGGCGATGGCGGCCACATTCCTTGCCAAATCCAGCAGCCTCCCGTTGCTCGCCGTTTCGGCCGCTGCCCTCGTGGTGAAAATGTGGGTGCTCTTCAGGCAAAACAAACTGAGACCAACGCTGCCGCCGCTCCTGTTGTTGTTCCTTTGCGCCGCCTTGCCCATGGCCGTCTGGATTGTCTGGTGCAAAATCTATTTCGGCGATTTCATTGGTTCGTCGGATGTCGCCCGCGAACTCGGCTGGACTGTCAAACCGTTCTCCGAATGGTGGCACCATCCCATTTTCACGCCGCGCGGCTTCTGGACCTTTCTCTCCGGCAATTTGGAAACGTTCTGGCAGGGCGAGATGGTGTGGCACCTAAAACCGCTCTTCCTTTGGCCGGTGAATCTGATTTACACCCTGGCTTCTGTATTTCTCATCGCCGCCGCGTTGCTGTGCGTGAGAGGCGCCGATGCCTTCCAACGCCGCGCCCTTCTGTTCGCCTTTGCCGGGCTCGCCGGCGAATTTGCCTTCTACGGTTTTCTTTCGGTCATCTATGATTTTAACAACTGCTTTTATCCGTCGCGCGAAAGCCCGTATTTCGTTTCCGGCCGCCTCATCCTCGGCGCACTCATTCCCTTTATCGTGTTGTTCGCATTTGGACTCAACGGCCTGCTCAGGAAATTCGGTAACGCCGGAAAATTTTCAATCCTGGCCCTATTCCTTCTGTTCATGCTTGGTGCGGAAATCGCCACAAACTGGCCCGTTTTCTTCAGTCAATACAATTGGTTCGATATGTGAAGCCGTTAACCCGGGTGGGACAATCTGTCCCCGCCCCGATTAGTTCATGGGGGTCTCACAGTCACAGCCATCAAAGCGTGCCTCCCGCACATTTTTTTTGTATAGGGACGTAAACGGGTAAACGAGGACGAAAGCGGGCAAAAAACTACGTTTTTGTTGGCAAATTTGCAAAAAACAGGGAAAACAGGGGGTGTAAACGGACCAAGACCAGACTCTGAGTTGGCCACAACGGGGCACTGCGGCAGGTATGAACACGACCCGCCTTCGTCCCGCTCGGAGCGGGACTACGGCGCGGCAAGCACATTTTATTTGCATAGGTTTTGCATGTGTGAACGAGATTTGTTTTTGAGGCAAAATGTGTGGATTTATTGGGGATTTTGCGGGTTTGTGTTCCTGGCAGTGTGAACGAGAGTGGCAGCGGTGGTAGCAGTCGTAGCACGACCTGCAATCACTTGCCTACACTGGCGGGGTAGCGGATTTCGTGCGATAGGCGCTAATGTAGCGAAGGGGGGACAGTGGGGATGGAAGATGTCCGCGCTGAATGCGCAGCGCCATATTAGCCGTGGGCGATCGCAAGTGGCGGCTGCCACCGCCCACGGAAAACCCCCAAATGACCTCGCGCCCTGAAGGGGCAAACCAGACCAGACCAAACCAAATCTCGCCCGTGCACAGTTTTTGTGTATAGCCGCGGAAACAGGAAACGAGACACAAATTTCACGAATTGACGCGATAAATTGCGTTTTTATTGGGAAATTCGACGATTTTGCCAATTCCGAACCGAAACGGGGAATTATTACAGGGTTCATGGGGGAATGCTTAGCTTGAAGCGGTCGGACGGCTCGCCGGGTTAGGGAAACCCGGCCTACAACGCGCTATTTTCGCTGCAAGATGAGGTCGGCGCTTCCGTATAGGTCTATGAAGGCAATGCGGCAGGAACCGCAGCCAAATAATAAAAAATTAAACAAATTGAATCTTATGAAAGCCAAATTACTAATCGCTGCCGCGCTGATCGGCGCGGCCAGTTTATCGGCCCATGCCGGAGTTTTCGTGGGCGTATCCCTTCCTTTTCCTCGCGTGGTGGTCCCGGCCCCTCGCGTTGTCGTGGCGGTCCCGGCCCCTGTCGTGACCGCGCCAGTCGTCGAGACGGTCCCGGCCTGCCCCGGCGCGGGTTATGTCTGGGTGCCGGGCTATTATTCGGGTTACGGCCCGGCGCGAGTTTGGGTGGGCGGCTGCTGGCGGGCGCCGGTGCACGTCGTCTATTCGCATCGTTATGGCGGACACTATGATCACAATTATGGCTGGCGCCGATAGGCACCGGCGTTGCGCCTGGTTGCGCCGGTTTTTCACGCATTCCCGGCGGTTGGGCGGGAGGAACGAGGAAACCTGGGAGGGCGCGCGTTACGTGCGCCCTCCCGTTTGGACAAAAAACGTGTTGCGAAAACGGTACATTGTGGTCTGAGACAAAAATACGATGACATTCGCGGCAAGACATTTTTGGATTGCCTCAGACCACTTAACTTTAAATAATAAAATTGAGAACGTATCTGGCCCTTTCGGGTCAAATCAAATCACAGAATGAAATTGTCTTTTGTATATATCGCAGCAATCGGTTTGGCATGCCTGGGCACAGGCATCACATGTGAAGCGCAGACAGTCCCGGCGGACCTCTCGCCGGACGTGCAGGAAGTGCTCACCCTCTCGCACCAGCACATGGATGATTCGGTCATCACCAATTACATTTCCAGTACGGGCAAAGCTTATAAATTGAGCGCGGACGACATCATATACCTAAACGGCCAGGGAGTGTCCCAGGCTGTCATCAGCGCCTTATTGGCCACAGCCAAAAATGAGAATAATCAGGCGGCCGCCCCGGCCACAACGCCAGACCAGGGTTCGTCCCCAACGCCGCCGCCAGTGGATGAAGGCAACAGTTCGCCGGCCCCACCTGATGAATCCGCGGCTCCGGCTGCGCCAACGACACCTCCGCCGGCGAATC
Organism: uncultured Verrucomicrobiae bacterium; assembly: GCA_963845665.1. Lineage (GTDB taxonomy): Bacteria > Verrucomicrobiota > Verrucomicrobiia > Limisphaerales > UBA11358 > UBA11358. The sequence continues at coordinate 996,817 of CAWJTA010000002.1, read as the reverse complement.
CGACGGCTTCTGTTCCGATGATGCCGGCTGCGGCGCCCGGCGCGATGTTGGATAATTTTTACACGGACGGCGGATTAAACCCGGCCGCCTGGCAAACGCAATCGCCGGTCCTGAGTTCGCTGGCCGCGATGGATGGCTCCCTCGTCATGCCGGCGCTGTCTTTTTCGCCGTCCGGATTGCAGATGTCCGGGATAAGCGGTCATCACCAATTCATGGGTATCCAGTCCTCCGCCGCTTACGCGGCGCCCTTTACGTTCAGCGCTACGGTCACGGGCATGTCGCAGGACGCGATTCCGTTTGCGGTTTATTTGGTCAGCGGCGACTTGCAGCAGTGGCTGAGCGTGAGCGGGCACCTGGGCGGACGCGGCCGTCCGCGCAGTGAAGTCCACGTTGGCTTGTTCGGCCCATTGGGCGGCGCGCGTTTTAACGTGCCAACTGGAGGCGGAGAATCGCCTGATTACGGAATCTGGGTTAACCACACCGGCAGCGGTTACCCGATATCAGCTTTGGGCAATAAGATTTATCCATTCCCGATCGCCAGTGTGCCGTACACAATTCAGGTTTCGGTCGGCAGCGATGGGCTGGCGTCGATAACGTTGCTTGATTCAAGCCACGGAGTCCTCGAGGCCGAAAGCGTGCCTGCGGGAACAGGGCCGTTCTACGTTGTGCTGGCCGGCCGTGACGGTTCGACCTATGCCACGTGGCAAAGCGTTCAAGTGACGCCGGCAACGCCCTTGCCCGCGGCTGTTCCGGTGCCCGCGGCCCCGCCCACACCCACGATGGCTTATTTTCAACAGCAACTCGCACCGTACGGCACATGGGTGAATGTCCCTGGATACGGCGATTGCTGGCAGCCGGCCGTCGGCCCGGGCTGGCGTCCTTACTACGACGGCGGACATTGGGAATACACTGATGCCGGATATTATTGGCAGTCCGATTATCCGTGGGGCGACATAACATTTCACTACGGGCGTTGGGCCTTCGTCAATCTTGCGGCCGATCCGTGCTGGGTTTGGGTTCCGGCGTTTGATTACGCTCCGTCGTGGGTGGTGTGGCGCCATGACGATGGGGATGGTTACATCGGCTGGGCGCCACTGCCGCCGGGTGCGGCTTTTGTAAACGGTGGTTGGTATTTCCGCGGCGCCCCCGTTGCCGTGGGATTCGGCTTTGGCCTGGGCGCCGGTTTCTTCACGTTCGTCGGCTATGACCATTTCTGGGAGCATAACTATCGGGCATGGGTCGTGCCGCACGATCGGGTCTATTTTGCCTATCATCATAGCGCGATTGTTGCCAGTTACCACTTTGACCACGGCGTATTCGTCAACGTGGGATTGCCGCATGACCGGATGGTGGTGTTGACGCATCACGATTTTCATCCCGCGCCGTGGGGCGACATGCGGCACCAGGAGGAAGTCCACAACGCCTGGCAGCGCAACAACGACGTTCATGATTATCATCCCGGCGGCCAGCCCAACGCCTGGGGCCATGGCGGCCCAGGTAATGGCGGCGGCCACGGCGATAACGGACACGGCGGGTGGCACTGAGTAAGTAAATAGTTAAAAGGAAAAAGGCATTTCGGATCGTGGGGCGGTTCGCCGCCCCACTACCGGTTGGGTCGACCCGAGGCCTCGATGGGGGAGTGATTGCTTCTATCAATTAACTCCTTCCACAATTAGCCCCTGGTAAATCGCTCCTTTTTGACGATGTTTGGCGACACTTTGGTATGCTTCGCCATAATACCAATCCTTCGCCGCCTTTACGGTTGGGAATTTTGCTATTACGATTCCCTCAACGGGATCACCCTCCAGGACTTCATGCTTTCCGTAAGCCACCAGGATTTCAATGGGATGTCCTTTCAATGTTGCTCGAATTCCAGCCCAATAAATCTCAAGCTCTTTTTGATCCAGCGTTTTTGTTCTAGTGAAGACGATGTAGGCAGACATGATAGTTCTCCTTCTATAGGTCACCCGCTTTCCTATGGCAACTGTAAACCGCCCGCGAGGAAAAAGAACTTGCGAATTCGAGAAGACGGAAGAAAATCCCGGGAAAACGCCTATGCCGGTTACTGCGAAGAATCCAATCGTCCAATCTTTTTTAGCAATCGCCTGCTTCCTGAGCGCATGTTTGCCCTCTACCGCCGCGCTTCAAAATCATTTTGACGTCGTTACGTTCTGCTGCGATTGCCCCATCGAAAATCATCTCTGCGAACCGCAATTCGATGCTCTCAACTGGCAGGCGAAGGCCGGCCATTATCTCGCGATGGGCACCGATGCGCATCGGAACCAAATCGTTGCGCGCGGCAATCAGCTCGCCGTTTACTACGACGTCTTCAATGAGGGTAGTGAAAGAATGACCGCCGTTGAAAAAGCGGCTGCCATCGCGCAATATGCGCAAACCCGTTTTACGAATACCGGCGCCCGCCCGGACTGGGTCATTCTCAACGAAATTTCCGCCGGCAAATGGCCTGCCGACGCCGCTTATCGCAAGTGGGTCGTCGACGTTGTTTCCATTCTGAAGAACAAAGACAATTTTTCGGTCGTGCTTTGCGCGCCATTTCAGCGGCCCGGAGCACATGCGGCGGATTGGCGGGCGGTCACGGCCAGCGCCTGCGTCGGAATTGAGTGCTACCTGGGCGGACAGGCCATCAAAGACCACGGACTTTCCGCCAATTGGTGCGAGAATCAATACCGCGAATCAAAAGAGAAATATTTGCGCCTGGGCATCCCTGCCAATCGCCTGTTTTTGGTTGAAGACTTCGCCAATACGGAAAATGCGCCAGATAAGAAATGGGGACGCCAAGGTGTATCCGAGGAAGATTGGGACAAGGCGATTATGGTCCGCAGCGCCGCCTCAAATAAAGTGGGTTTTGCCGGGTTCATCGGCTATGGCTGGTCCGGCGATCGGATGAAAGTTACTGATGAGGAATTGGTCCATTTTGAGAATACTTATCGGGCGCAGGTTTTGCCGTGATTGACGGAAACATCGAACATCCAACGCTGAACTCCGAACATCGAATTCAATTCAGGGGTTGCGGATTCAGTCAGAGCGCGCTCACGCGGCGCTGCTACGCGAGATTGGTGGCGAATCGGATTTAGTTAGAGCGCGCTTACGCGACGCTGCTACGACAATGGGCTGCTAGAAAGAGAAATTGGCCCAGGGATTGGAATTGGTGATGGTGCCGGCGGTGGTGACGATGGGGCCGATGATCTGTGTTCCGGAGATGGAGTAGCTATTTCCGCCTGCGCCTGCGACGCTGTTGCGGATGATCATATTGTTGGTGTAGCCAGTGCCTCCCGCGTAAATGCCGACTACGCCGCCAATGCCGGTCATGATATGATTATCTTCAACCCGGTTTCTGGCGCCATTAATCACGATGCCGTAATAGTTATTATAGGCGGTGCAACCGGAGACAAGCATGTCCTCGCCGCCGTTAATGAGTATCCCATAAAAGGCATTATTATTGGCGGTGCAGCCGGAAATAATTCCACCGCCGCCGCAAGAGATGCCGGTGCTGCCATCGTTAATGGTACAGCCGGTGATCTGGCTGCTGGAGACAGTGTTGTAGACGTTGCATGAGATACCGTAGTTGCAGTTTTCAAAGGTGCAATCGCGGATGACCGCGGGTCCCAAAATATTCACGCCGCAGGCGGCCGACTCGGATCCAGCGTAGCAATTGGCGAAGTGAATGTTTTCAAAAACCAGGCTGGCCGAAACCGAATTTTGGGAAAACACACCCTGGAACCAATTGTTAATCGAACCATTCTGAATGACGATATTCGTTTGGGCATTCGGAATCGAAATTGCATTATCGGACAGAGCAGTGGAGCTGACGGTAGCACCCTGGATGGTAAAGCCTCGAAGATCGAGCGTAACATTGTTCGTGAGGATTTCGATGCCGTTCTCATTGCCGGGGCCGAGAAATTTACCGGTGAGATAATATGAACCGGGCTGGCTGATAATGTAGATGTCGCTGGCATCGCCTGGCGTGGTATTGGTGGCGATGGGCGTACGGGGTTCGACCTGGGAGAGAGTGAGCATGGCGGGGCCCGGGGGGCCGGACGGAGTCAGCGAACCTTGCGCAAAACTGGAAGCGGCGGCGAGGAGAAGCGCGACCGGGACAGCGCCGATGATGATGAGAGCTCTGATTTTCATGAATGATTTAAGAATTGAATTGATTGCCTTCCAAATTAGCCGAGCGGACTTTACGCACCCGTCAACCGTATTTCAACCCAAATATGGGTCCACAAGTGATTTATGACGTTTTTGGAGAGAAAGCAAACGGGATTTAGACAGAACGAACAGAATGGGCAGGATTCGGGTTAATGAACGGTTGACAGTGCGAGCAACCTGTGAATAACTTCTAATACGCAAACGACGCAGACAGGCTTATGAAGACGCTTGAGGACTTGATAGGTAGCGGCAGTGGCCTTTATACACTCCGCGAAGCAGCAAAGTACGCCCGGATGCAGCCGATCACACTGACGCGTTGGTTCAAAGGCGATGATTATTGCAAAAGAGTTGTTCGAATCGAAGACGCGAAAATAATCACATTTTTGGACTTCGTACAAGCGTTAGCTATACACGACCTGCGCGCTCTGCATAATGTCCCATTGAAGGATATACGGGAGGCTGTGGACCGAGCCACAGATGAATTTGGAATCAAATATCCCTTTGCACACAAGCACAGCACTTATTTATTTGATGGCAAAATATGGATACAGCCAGCGGGGAAACGCCTGCTGGTTCAGCTTGCCGGCAAGGGCCGTGGTCAAACCGGCCTGAAGCCAATAATTGAAAATTTTTCCAAAAAAATCTCCTTTGATCCGGATACCAGCTACGCCATCGCCTATAAAGCATTTGAAAGAACGTATGCGAGCGGCAGCCATAAAATCACAATGAATCCAAAACTCCGTTTTGGAGAGCCGCTTTTGGATAGCTCAGGCTACACGCCCGAAGCCTTGTTTGAGGCAGCCAAGGCAGAAGGGAGTGTTCAAGAGGCTGCCAGGGCATATGGTGTTACAGAAGACCAAGTACAAACTTGTGTTGATTATTTCGATTATTTATCCGCGAGAACAAATTAAGGGCAAAAATGGGCCAGCCTATAAAATTGATGCTGGACGAGTGCCTGGGACGCCCGATTGTTCTTGCGATGAACGAATGGCTTTCGTGGGAAAACCCAAAGCCTATAATTAATCACCTTACGAATTATTTTATTCCGGGCACTCCAGACCAGGACTGGATTCCCGAGGTTAAGGACCAGGGCTGGATAATCGTCTCTCAGGACAAAGGGAGCAAGGGAAGGAACAAGCTGCCCCAGATTTGCTCCGAATCCAAAATCACTCACATAATTTTAACAAAAGCGGTGGGTCGCCTGAAGCAAGTGCAAAAAGCAAATGCGATATTTTCGCTCTGGGAGGATATTAAAAAATGCTATAGCCACCCGTCTGGAACGCGGTTTCGTCTAAAAATGAACCATGCAGGAAGGTTCGTTCTTGAGAAGGTAGATGTGCGGCCCACCGCCTTGCGGCGGCGTCCCTAGAATCTGTTTGCGGCGTTCAGCATTCGCTGGGCGGAAAAGCCTCCTTCCTGCCCGATTTTCGTTATGCAAGCAGTTAACGAACGCTGAGCAAAATCGCGCTTTTTTCGCGGTTAGGCGATTTTAATTCTTCGTGAACAGCTAATATTACTCAAACAGCCCCTGAATTTCTTCCCACGTCAGGTTGTCGGCCAGCGTCTCCTCGCCGCCGAAGGTGGCCTTGATGATCGCGCGCTTCTTTTGTTGCAACGCCAGTATCTTCTCCTCCACCGTACCGCGCGTGATGAGCTTGTAGCTGGTCACCACGCGGGTCTGGCCGATGCGGTGGGCGCGGTCCGTGGCCTGATCTTCCACCGCCGGATTCCACCACGGGTCGAAATGAACGACCGTGTCCGCGCCGGTGAGCGTGAGACCGACGCCGCCGGCCTTGAGGCTGATGAGAAAGACGGGAATTTTTGCATTGCCCTGGAATTTCTCCACCACGGCGCCGCGATTGGTGGTTGCGCCGTCGAGGTAGCAATACTCAATGTTCTCTGCCGTGAGCTTGTCCTTAAGCAGCGCCAGCATCGTCGTGAACTGGCTGAAGACCAGCACGCGGTGGCCGCCGTCCATGGCTTCCTCCAGCAATTCGCCAAACATCGCCAGTTTGCCGGAGCTCTCGTCGTTGAATTCGACATTGTCCATCTTGAGAAGCCGCAGATCGCAGCAGATTTGGCGCAGGCGCAATAGCGCGTTGAGCACGATCATCTTGCTTTTGGCCATGCCTTGCGCGCCCACGGCGTCCATGACTTCCTTTCGACTAACGGCGAGCACCTGTTTGTAAATCTCCGCCTGGTCGTCTGTGAGCTCGCAGAAGGAAACTTGTTCGATCTTGGCCGGCAGGTCCTTCGCCACCTCGGTCTTGAGCCGGCGCAGGATGAAGGGCCGCAACCGCCGCCCAAGCCGCGTCTGCACGGCCTCGTCCTTATCCCGCGTAATGGGCTGCTCGTAACGCTCACGAAAATCCGTCGCCGAACCGAGGTAGCCGGGCATCAAAAAGTCGAAGATGCTCCAGAGATCGAGTACCGAGTTCTCCATCGGCGTGCCCGTGAGCACGAGCCGATGGCTGGTGCGGACGGCTTTCACGGCCTGCGCGTTTTGGGTCTGCCGATTCTTGATGTGCTGGGCCTCGTCCAGCACCAGCGTGTCGAACTCCAGCTCGCGATATCGCTCCGCGTCGCGCCGGATGAGCGCGTAGCTGGTGATGACGAGGTCGCTGCCGGCGATGTCCTCGAAGCGCTCGTGCCGGCCCGCGCCGTGCAGCGCGACAACCTTCAGCCCGGGCGTAAATTTCTTTGCCTCGGCCAGCCAGTTGAAGACCAGCGAAGTCGGACAGACGATGAGCACGGGACCGGATAGCTTGCGGTTCGTGTGGTACGAGTGGATGAACGCCAGCGTCTGGAGCGTTTTGCCGAGGCCCATCTCGTCCGCCAGGATGCCTCCGAACTTGTTCTCACGCAGAAATTGCAGCCACGCCACGCCTTGCCGTTGGTACGGACGCAGCACGTCTTCGAGCGGCCCGAGTGGCGGACAAGTGAGCTTTGCCTGGCCGCTCTGTTGCGCCGCGCGTTCGCGCCAGCCGGCCGCGGCCGTCACCTGCCAGCCGGGTTGCTGGCGCAGCGTGGCGTCGAGGAAGCCCGCCTGCACGTTGTTGAAGCGATAGCCCTTCGCGTCCTGTTGCGGCTCGCAGTCGCGCAGCACCTCGGTGAATTCCTCCAGCGCTCCCGTGTCAATCAGGGCGATGCGGCCATTCTTCAACCGTGTCGTGCCGTTGCCGGACAGGATGAGGCGCTGAATGTCCGCTGACGAAAACTTCTCGCCGTCCGCCGACGCCAGTGACATCTCGAGATCGAACCAGCGTTCGCCGGAAGGCCGGATTTCAAAGCGCGGCTCGAGCCGTTCGAAGTTCCTGGTCGTGGTGTGCTTGAGCCGTTCCTCCAGTGAAACCTCCCATTCTTTCTGCCAGCGCGGGTAGTCGCGCGCAAAGAAACGGACGACGGCGCTCTCGCCGTGCAAATTCCAGCGTCCTTGCGCGTCCGGGCCGTTGAAGCCTGCCCGGCGCATCCGCTCCGCCGCCGCGACTTCCGCGCCGAAGTCGCGCGTTGAGTAACGTGTGGTGCTTTTCGGGTCCGGCAGCCAGAGCGACTCCGCTTCCGCCGTCACGCCCACGGTCATGATGCGCGCGCCATAAGCGCATTGGAGTTGTGCCTGCATTTGGACCAGATTGCCGTTGAGCGCCAGAATGAAACGCGGTGATTGCGGCTCCAGCGTGAATTCATCAATGGTAAAATTCGCATCCACTTCGCTTTCCGCTTCCAGCACCGCCAACTCCTGGCTCAGAAACGACGGAACGCGCGACCGCGGCAACTTCATCGGCCCGCGGAACAGCTCGCGCCATCGCACCGGCAGCCCGACCGGTTCGAGTGAATCTCCCCGAAATAGCCCACAACGACTCACCGGCAATCAGCGTAGGCAGCTTAAGGTTCGCGGGCAGGTTAAGCCGGATTTCACCGGAGGTTTCGAGCGTGGCCTCCACCGGCACACGCCACGCAGTCGCGCTCACCGACGAGCGGCGGATTACGGCCCAGCGCCACTCGCGGATGACCGGCGAGCGCTTCGAGCAGTTGGGTCAATTCGCCGGGATTGAGCATCAAACCGCCGGGCGTTTCGTTGCGGGCGAGTTCCTCGGCCTTGTCGAGCAGGCGCGTATCCTCAGGCGACAGGGAAAAGGGTTGGTTCATCGGCAGCGCGCTGAGCGGCACGCGACCCCGGCTCCACTTGCCCTCAAACGTGACCATTACTTTTCCGCGTTCGATTCCGGCCGCGAAGGTTGGGGGCAGGATGACGGAGATTTCCAGAGGTTCGCCGTCGGCGGCGCGCCTGAGTCTTTGGTCCCGGTTGCGGCGCGGGTTCCGGAGCGATCGCTCTTGCCACCGATTCGCCCGGGCAGTGGTGTGGCCGTGTCGCCGCCCCGGGGCGGCGGCTTTGTGCTCAGCAAATGATGCAACCCCACCGCTACCGAGTGCGCGCAGATGATGCCTGCCTCACGCGAGGCGCGGCAGGTGCAGAGGTTGTCAATATCCACCGGGCCTTTGATGACCAGGCCCGCGCGATAGGACGACGTGCCCTCCTGCACCACGCCCTTGAGCAAAGGCGGCGTCCAGTTCGAGGAAATGACCTTGCCGCCCGCCAGTAAAGCGCGGGCGTTCTTGACCGCCTCCCAACCGGCGGACTTCATGAAGAAGTCGTCCGACAACTCCGTGAAACTCATCCGCCCGATTGTGTCGGACACCCCGCATGCTTGGCAACTCCGCAGTCCTGGCGAGGTACTACCTTTGGCTGCTGGTTGGGCTTTGATCCGCTCGGCCAAACCCGTGAATCTCGTCAATCCAACAATCCATCCATCAATCTGCCGCCCCGCTACTGTCCCACAATCCTATAAAACGCTGCGCTGTTGCTTGGCGTGATCAGCACGTTGGTGCCGCTGATGAGGCTGCCGGCGTTCTGCCAAATGGGATTGGACAGGTTGGTGGTCATTTGCAATTGGTAGGGTGCGATGCCTCCCGACCAGTTCAACTTCAGGCCGCCCGATTGGCGTAAGATTTCCGATTGGATCGGCGCCGTCACAAATATATACATCGTTCCAGTGCTGGTAAGGTCGTCCTCGTATCCCGTCACGCTCACGGTAAACGTGTTGGTCCCAACGTTCGCCAGCGTCGGCGTGCCGGAAAGCGTGCCGTTGTAGTCTACAGACAGCCAGCTCGGACCGGTGACCAGCGAAAAGACGGGTATTTCGCCGATGTTCGGGTCGGTGGCGTTAGTCGCAATCGTCCCCGAATAATTTTGACCCACCACGGTGCCCGGCATGGCAAACGGATTCAAAATGAAATATGGCGCAGCGGTAACAGTAATATAAACCGTGTCTGTGCTGGACAAGCCTCCAGTATCCGTGGCGCTGATTAAAAATGTATTGGTGCCTCCATTCATATTGGCCGGCATGCCGGAGAGTGCTCCGTTGGAGGCCACCGTCAACCATGATGGCCCGCTGACCAGGGCAAACGTCAGCGCGTCGCCATTCAATTCGCTCGCATTGGTCGCGATATTTGCCGAATACGCCTGGCCGGCGTCTGCGCCCGGGAGCGTCAGCGGATTTACCCCAAACCCTGGCTGCCATTCCGGAACAAGACTGATGGCGGTGACAATGACATTTGTGTCATTGGGCAGTTGGAGGCTTTGAACGATTTTGGACGGATCGAGCTTGAACGAATAGCCGTAAAGATAGAACGTCCCATTATCTTCCGTCCCGTTCGCCAGGTTTCGATAACTCATGATCAGCGCCTTTGACTCGCCACTATAGTTTGTTGGAACGAACCAATCGCTCAAACTCTGGACTAATTTCGTTTGGCTGAAATCAGTGTACCTGAATGTAAATTGTTGAGACGTCTGCCCCCCGCCCACGGCGGTGGCCAGAATTTGGCATTGGGCATAATTGCCCGGTGGCAGCGTAATAGTCTGGCCCGTGCAGCTAATCACATTTGTGGCGTCGATTGGCCCGAACGCAAACAAGCTGTTGCTCCAGGTCAAGGAATTCCCGGTCAATGTCGCGGAATAGGCAGTGCCGCCGCCATCCAATCCGCCCGTAGCCGGATTGGTAAAGGTGGTGCCATCCGTGTAAATACCGGGGCGATTGTACCAGGTTGTCAATGGAACATCGGCGCTATTATTCGCCAGAATCAGCGCCATCACATTGACATTCGAATTATTCGGCAGGGTGATGCTTTTGACCGTCCTGGTTTGATCCAGGACAAACACATAGCCGTAAACGTTCACATTCAATTCTTCCATACCGCCATTTCTGTTGCGATAAGGCATCGTCATCACCATAAATTCCCCGACATAAGATTGAGGGTCGGCCCAATCGCTCACGTCCTGCGTGAACGTGGCTGTGGAGTTGTCCGTGTACGTTACGATGAACGTTTGCTGCGGCTGGTTGCCGCCCACGCCCGCGCCCACAAGTTCCAGCGTATTAAACCGGCCTGAAGGCAGGGTGATGGTTTGGCCCTCGCAGGCAACGACGTCGTTCACATTTGAAGGTCCCAAACCGAAAACCAGGTTGTTCCAACAAAGCGCTGTCCCCAGCAAGGTTGACGAATAGGCCGCGGCGCCTCCATCAAAGCCGGATGAAAACCCTGTGCCGTCAGTAAAGATTCCCGAGCGGTTATATGAAGATGAGAGATTCACTTGCGTCGCGCCCGGAATCAGCGTCGGTCCGGCGGGCGTCGCGGCAGCTGCGGCGGAATCGCTGCTCGGTCCTCCAGGGCCAATCGCGGCAGCTTTATAATAATAGGTCAGACCATTGGTGAGCCCCAAATCCGCATATGACAGCCCGCTCACCGTCGCCAGCGCGTTGTAATAGCCGGTCACGGTCGTGGAACGTTTCACATTATAAGCCGTCGCGCCTGTGCTGGCGTTCCACTTCAAATTGACAAGGCCATTGCTGCCGCTGGCGCCTGTAAGGCCGCCCGGTATGGGCGGAGGCGAATAACTAAACGTCGTCGACGCCGATGGATTCCCATTGGCTTCGGCCACAAGCGAGTACGCGCCGGACGGCAAATTCTGCGGCAAAGTGAATTCCGCGGTGATCACGCGGCTTCCCGTCTGTACGCTCGTACTGTTCCAGTTGAATGTCCGCGCGTAATAGACGTTTCCCGTGGCGTTGTTCGTCATCCGTACGAGCGGATAATTGCTATTCATCTGCTCATCGTCGCCATAGGCCGCCCCTTGTGAAATCCCCGTCAAATTCGTGCCGGTGAGTTGAAAAGAACCGTCCACGTTTTCAGTGATGCTGTTTATGGCCGGCCGGCCGGCGGCCAATGGCGTTCCCAACGGCGTATAAACGTATAAAGAAGTCGTATTTTGGCCGGCAACGAGCAGCACGTTTCCGTCTGGTAAATCAAGCATGCTCGTAACGAATGGAGGATTATTGTATGTCGTGCCGCCGGTCGGCGCGTTCTCTTGCGTGAAGGTGTTTGCCAGATAGTTGTATTCATAAAAATACGTCGGCGCGTTATAACCTCCAACGGGACCCAACGCGCAAAGAATGTTGCCATCGGTCAACATCGCCGCCGGCGCGTCCACCATGCCAAGGAAATTCGTGCCGAATACCATGACGGGCCCGACAGTCCAGGAGCCGGCGCTGATCGCCGTGCTGCCGGGCGTGTATATCGCCGTATTGGTCGTGGCGCCAAAGTAGAAAGCATTGCCGTTGGGCAGCAAGAATCCCGGCCCCAGCTCCAAAAGACTATCATACAGCGGCACCGGAACGTTGTTGTCTGAAACCCATTCATTCAGTGAAGGGACATAGTGCCCGGTATTTTCCGAACCGGTGTCAATCGTGAGGATATTGTCATTGGACAACTTTACCCAGCACGTCTCGTCCTGGTTCGCTGTGGAAGCCGCGGTCTGCCATGTGTTGGAAGCGACATTGTAAATAAGGCAACCGCCAAATTCGCTGACCGGGGCTTCCAGCACGTTGCCGTTGGGCAGGGTTGTTGAAATGGCGTCGGAAAACGAGACGGCGGGAATCGGGTCCGGATAAATCCGAGTCCAGATATTTCTCAACGGATCGAATATTTCCGCGTGGTCGTTGCCATTGCCATCCTCGCCGCCCGCCACAAACACCGTCCCGTTGGTCAGCATCTCGGTCGAGAAAAACAGGCGTGTGAAATTCATTGAGGTTAGTTGCGTCCAGGTGCCGTTGACATAGCTCCCGTGAATGTCGGGGGTCAACCGGGCGCACTGACCTGACCCGTTGTCTGTCAGGATCGAGCCATCGCTGAGCACCAGCGCCTCATTGACACTGACCGGCGGATTGTTGGCCAGGGCGGTCCATGTGCCTGCGGCGGATTTGAGCGGCGCCATCGCCAGAAAAGCCGTTACCAGGGCCGCGTTTGCGGCCAATGCCGCAATCCGTCCGTAAGTGTTGTGGAATGGAATCATGGAGGAATGGGATGTGAAAGTTTTTGCAGTTGCCGTTGACGATGGTGTCGTTATTGCACTTTTATTAACAAAACGCAAGTGAATTTTGTTGCCTTTTCAGGCCAGGGACTTTCAGCCAGCGGCCGTATGTGCGGGGCTAAGAATGACAAGCGGTCCTCTCTGCCCGCTCCAACCCTTCAACGCTCTTCGCTCGCCACTTTCAGCCCGTCCCAGGCGAACCAGACGCCCGGGGGCAATTCGGCCTGGGCTTTGTCGTGGTCGTAGTCGTGGGTGAGGTGGATGCAATGTGTTCTCGGTGCGGCGATGTGGCAGGATTTCAAATTATCCGGTTCCTTTATCGTGGCGGCTCGGTTTGTTGCGTACCCTAAGCGAATTTGTGTTTCATCCGCGCTAATCTGTGACTTAAAAAAACATTTGAGCTTGACATTCATTAGAAAATTAAGTAAAACGAACCCAAGTTGAGAGCTCGGAAGTCAGGCAAAATACTTTTGTTGAGGTTCTGTTGGATCGGCGCGCTTTTTCTCGTGGTTCTCCCTGCCGGCGTTCAGGCCCAATTCAATTACGTCACGAACGGCGATTCAATTACCATCACGGGGTATACGGGTTCCGGCGGTGCAGTTGTCATTCCTTCTGCCACAAATGGCTACCCGGTCACCAGCGTAGGCGACTATGCATTTTTCGAATCAAGTGTGACGGACGTATCGATCCCGGACAGTGTAACCAACGTCGGCAACTATGCGTTTTATGACTGCTTCAAGCTGACACGTATCTCAACAGGGAATAGCGTCGCCACCATTGGGTTTGAGGCATTTTTTCAATGTACCAGATTGACCGGCATAGCTATGCCCAATAGCCTCGTCACTATCGAATATCAGGCGTTTAAATATTGTTCTCAACTTGCAAACGTAATCATCCCGCACGGCGTCACCAACATCGGGAGTTTGGTATTCGCGGGTTGTTCCGGCCTGACCAACGAGACCATCCCTGAAAGCGTTATTAGCATTGGGAGCGGGCCATTTGCCGAATGTACAAGCCTAACAAACATTTCTGTCTGTCCTTCCAACCCAGCTTATAGCAGCGTCGATGGCGTTCTATTCGATAAAAGTCAAACAACGATTATCCAGTATCCGGATGGCCTCGTGGGCGGCTGTTACACGATTCCAAGCGGCGTCACGAATATTGGCGATTTTGCATTTTATTGGTCCGCTTTAACAACAGTCGCCATCCCGAACAACGTTGTCAGCGTCGGCGTGGATGCGTTTGGCGTTTGTATGAACCTGACAAACGTTTCGTTTCCCAACGACCTGGATACCATCGGAGATGACGCTTTTTATAATTGCTATAGCTTGACCAACGTCGTTATTCCCGCCAGTGTCACCAATATCGGCGATGGAGCGTTCGCGTACTCGTCCGGTCTGGTGTCAGCCTATTTTGAAGGAAACGCCCCGCCTGATGACGGAACCGTTTTCTCTGGTGATTCCACCACTGTCTATTACCTGCCTGGAACCGAGGGCTGGGGTATAACCTTTGGCGGCGTTCCAGCGGTGGAGGAGGCAACGCCAGATGACGAGTTTACCTGGGTCACGAACAGTGACGCCGTTAGCATTACCATCACGGGCTACACGGGCTCTGACGCGGCAGTGGCAATTCCCGGCAGCGTTAATGGCTATACTGTAACCAGCATCGGAGCGCAGGCGTTTGAGGACGACGAGGTGACCAATGTTGTGATTCCAAGCAGCATCACCAACATCGGGGATTCCGCGTTTGCTGGCTGCGCTTATCTGGCAGGCGTGTACATCCCCAACAGTGTCATCAGTATCGGCGATGAGGCATTCAAAAGCTGCTACAGCCTGACCAGCGTCGTCATCCCCAACAGCGTCACAAGCATTGGGTACGCGGTGTTCTCAGACTGCAATGGTCTGACCAGTATTACGATTCCCAGCGGGGTCACCAGCATAGGAGGAGAGGCATTCTACGATTGCTTCAACCTGGCCAGCCTCACTATTCCCAACAATGTTGCCAGCATCGGCGAGCAAGCATTTTCCGACTGCGTCGCGCTGAAAACCGTCTACTTTCAGGGCAATGCCCCACCTGATGACGGAACTCTTTTCTTTAATGACTCTGTCACGATCTATTACCTGCCCGGAACAACTGGTTGGGGAACAATGTATGGCAGCGCTCCTACGCAATTATGGTTTCAGCCGCAACCACAGGTTTTGGCCTTTGAGCCTTCCTTTGGCGTCCAGAATAATCAATTTGGTTTCACCATCTCGTGGGCCACGAACGCAAACGTGGTCATTCAGGCCTGCACGAACCTCTCCAATCCGATTTGGATTTCGGTAGCGACGAACGCTCTTGCCGGCGGAACAATTTATTTCAGCGACCCGACGTGGATGAATTATCCAGGTCGTTTCTACCGCGTTAGTGGGCCTTAAAATTTTGCTATTAGTTTGCATTTTGGCCCGCCCCTACAGCCCCTACAGGGCGCGGGAGAATGTCGGCTGGTGTTCCGAGGGCGGGTGGCAGCGCCACTTGCGACCGCCCTCGGCTAATATGGATTAGGCTTTCAGCCTAAGGTATTACCGTAGTGGTTCAGTTCTCACTCGCCACTTTAAGCCCGTCCCAGGCGAACCAGACGCCCGGGGGCAATTCGGCCTGGGCTTTGTCGTGGTCGTAGTCGTGGGTGAGGTGCGTAAAATACGTTTTCGCCGCGCCGATCCGCCGGGCGGTGGTGAGAGCTTCATCCAGGTTCATGTGCGTGGGATGCGGCTTTGGGCGCAGGGCGTCGAGCACGGCAATTTCCACTCCGCGCACTTTCTCAAGCGATTCGGCCGGCACTTCCTTGCAATCGCTCAAATAAGCCAGCCGCTTTTTGCCCTCCTGCACAAATAAATAGCCATTTGTGGTGATGGAGCCATGCGGCAACGCCAAAGGAACGATCTCCAAATCGCCGAGCGTGAATGGGCCGTCAACAATTCGCGGTTCGGGATGGAAATAACCCGGGGAAATGGGGCGTCCGTCGAACGCGTAAATGAAAACGCGTTTGACGTTTTCCATGGTAATGGCGTTGGCATAGACCGGGATGGGTCCCTTGCGCAAATCGCAGAAGCGGCGGCAATCGTCGAGGCCCATGATATGGTCGGCATGCGCATGGGTGAGAATCACGGCATCGAGCCATGAAATTTTCTCGCGCAAACATTGGATGCGGAACTCGGGAGTCGTATCCACCACGAGTTTGATTTTATCGGTGGCGATGTAAATGGCCGGGCGCGTGCGCCAGTTTTTGGGATTGGCGAGAAATTCCGGAGGATATTCTTTGCCGATGACCGGCACACCCTGGGAGGTGCCGCTGCCCAGAAATGTAAATTCAAACGCCATGCGGTTTTTAAAGTAACAGAAGGGGAAACAATCCGCGAAATGATAATTGGCGGTTTGCACCGCGGCCACCATCGTCAAAGCTCATAGGAACTTTTTCTCTGTGTGAATAAGTTTTCGATTGACTTTTTTGAGATATTTTTCTATGATCACGCCAGTTCGGAGCGGAAAAAACCCTAAACCCCCAAACTCGAAAGACACACACTACGTATTGTGCCCTTATGAAAAATTCATGTGTTGCAATTCTGGCTGCGGCAACAGTTCTCTGCCTTATTCAAAATACCCACGCGACTGTTGCGTCCGTTATAACCGATTGGACCTTCGAAACCAGTGTTCCCAGCGGCACCGGCCCCTCGTCGGTTGGGCCGTTCGCTGCTGAAATCGGCAGCGGCAACGCTTATGCCGTGGGCCTTGGCACAATTTCAAGCCCTGCAGGGAATGGTTCATCACATTCACTCAGCGCGGCTGGTTGGACGAACGCACCGGCGTCCTATTACCAATTTGACGTCAGCACTATAGGATATTCCGGCATCGGAATCTCCTTTGACCAGGCCAGCAGCAGCACCGGCCCGGCCGATTTTCTCCTTCAATACAGTACGGACGGCTCAACGTTTACGACCTTCACGAGCTATAGTCCTCTGTTAAATGGCAGTCCGAATCCGTCCTGGAATGCTACAACTTCTTCCAGCCTTTACACGTTCAACTTTGATTTGAGTTCAATTGCGGCACTGAATAATGATTCAACCGTTGACTTTCGTTTGCTGGAAACTGGTATCGTCTCGGAAGGCGGCAATGGCGGCTACGTCGCATCGGGCGGGACCGACCGCGTGGATAATTTTGTTGTGGGCACCGTCCCGGTGCCGGAACCGGCCACCCTGGCTCTTTGTGCCATCGGCGGCCTGGCCATGCTGGCCCTGCGTCGCAAGCTTTGAGCTGCATTGACTGCTGGTGATTGGATTTGAGCAAAAAGGTGTCGATCTCCCGGTTGGCACCTTGTTTTTTTATTAAATCAGGATGTATCGTTTTTTCGCAGTTTCTTTTCGTGAATCGTGCCGGCGAAGCCTGCCATTCTTTTTCGTCAGCCTGTCGGCGTTGATGGCCCTGGTGCATCCCGCAGACGCCTATATTGATGCAACGCTGCAGATGCAATTGGGCAACCCCAGCGGCGCCACGACCGACTCCAGTAACCACGATCACTATCTGATTCAACGCACCGTCGAGGCGATGGATTATAGCGATAATTATGGGGAGCCAACCTGGGCAAGCTGGGACCTGACCGCCGGCGATGTTGGCGACAGCGGGCGTTCTGCTGACTTTTATACCGACCCCACATTGCCGTCGGACTTTTACGCAGTCACACCAGATGACTACGATGGAGTAGGAAACATTGATTTCAATCGCGGCCATATGTGCCCTTCGGAAGACCGGACCGACAATACGGCGGACAATAAATTGGTGTTTTATATGTCCAATATCATTCCCCAGGCGGCGAATAATAATGGCGGCCCATGGGCAAATCTTGAAAGCTATTGCCGGACATTGGCTGATTCGGGCGATGAATTGCTGATTTATTGCGGGCCGAGCGGGTTCACAGCCGGGACACGCATCCCGAGCGGCAAAGCAGTCATACCGGATTATACCTGGAAAATCGTGGTTGTGGTGCCATTGGGCAGCGGCACTGCTTTAAGCCGTGTGACGTCCACAAATCGTGTCATCGCCGTGAAAATCCCCAATAACAATTCAGTGAGTTCGGCCTGGCAAAACTATATTACCTCGGCCCGACAAATTGAGATTGATACCGGTTACACGTTTTTCACCGCGCTGCCGTCGGACGTTGCCGACACGTTGCGCAATAAAGTGGATGGCCAGACGAATTTGCCACCTGTCATTTACGGATTTTCGCCTGCCAGTGGCGCGGCGGGTGATGCAATTATCATTACCGGCACCAATTTCACTTCAGCCTCTGCTGTGTCCTTTAACGGCGTCAGCGCCAGCTTTATCGTCAATTCAAACACTCAGATCACGGCCACAGTACCTGTCGGCGCCACTTCAGGACTGATTAGTGTGACTGCGGGCGGAACGGCGGTCAGTCCCGGCAGCTTCGTGGTGACTGGTTTGCCGGCTGATTTGACTGTCTCGGCATCGCACAGCGGCAATTTTTCCCAGGGTGACACCGCGGACGCCTATACAATCCTCGTTGCCAATGCCGGCTCATTGCCTTCGAGTGGTCCGGTGAATGTGACCGATCAATTGCCTGCGGGTTTGACCGTTATCGATATGAGCGGAGACGGTTGGATAACAGGTACAAATTCACTCACCTGTTCGCGCTCGGATGCGCTGGCGGCAGGGGCAAGTTACCCCATCATCACCGTTACAGTTGCGGTAGCCACCAATGCTCCCGCCAGCGTTACGAATTTTGTTTTTGTTTCGGGCGGCGGTGAGACCAACACGCAAAATGATTCAGCCGCCGACCTGACCGTTATAATGTCGCTGCCGGTGAGCGGCGCTTTAACAACGCTGTTCGGGTGGGACATGAGCGGGGCAAGCAATTACGGCATGTCTCCAATGACGCCCTCCACAAATTGCCCGGGCCTGATGATCACAGGTTTGACTCGCGGGCCTGGCGTGGGAACGTCCGGGTCCGGCGCCCAACGCGCGTGGGGCGGCAATACCTTTACTTCCACCACTGAAGCGGGAGCCGTTGCGGCCGGCCAATTTATCAGCTTCGGAGCGGTTGAGACCAATAATGGCTATGCGGTTTCCTATCAATCTATCAGCACATTTGAATATCGTCATTCCGCGACCGGTCCCACCAATGGCGTGCTGCAGTATCAGGTTGGTTCGGGGCCGTTTGTTGATATCGCCTCGGTATTCTATTCATCCAGCTCCAGTAGCGGAGCCTCCCTGGGTTCCGTCAATGTGTCCGGCATCCCCGGACTCCAAAATGTCCCGGCGGGAACAAACGTGACGTTCAGGATTGTCAATTACAACGGCACGAGTTCCGCGGGTACCTGGTATATTTTTGATGTGTCCAATAGCGTGGCGCTAGATTTCGAAGTCGATGGCGTTGTCGCGCCAGTGCTTAATCCACCTGCAGGCAGCCCGTCGTTTTCGTCGTTTTCACTGGTCAACAATCAATTTCAGTTTGCTTTAACTGGCACGGCGGGTTCGAATTACGTGGTGCAAGTGTCAACGAACCTGACATCACCCGTTTGGATTTCCATCGAAACGAATGCGGCGCCGTTCGTCGTCACGGACACCAACGGCTCCCCGCAACGGTTCTATCGTGCTTCCGTGGCGCCTTAGAATCGTCAGCTGAGGACAACTTTTCCTTTATTTTTTGCGGAACTGCGGCACAGTTAAGCCATTGTCCAAAGTCGCAACCACGTTAACTTTTTGGGGAGCGCGCGGCTCGATTCCCACACCGGGGCCGGGCACGGTGCGTTACGGCGGCAATACTTCATGCGTGGAAGTCCGCAGCGGCGGCGAAATCATCATTCTGGACGCCGGCACGGGTCTGCGCGGCCTGGGCAATTCACTGGCGAAGGAGTTTAAAAAGCATCCGCTCCATTTGACGATGCTCATTACCCACACGCACTGGGACCATATCCAGGGCCTGCCATTTTTTGCGCCCATTTACAACCCTCGGTGCCGGCTGCGGCTGGTTTGCAGCGAAGGCGCTCGCACCGGCCTCATCAACGCGTTGACCGGGCAGATGGAGAGTACTTATTTCCCAGTGCCATTTTCGGAACTGCCGAGCAACATCGAAATCGAGGAACTCAAAAATTTCAGTTTCACAGTGGGTCCGCTGAGTATCCGAACGCTTCGCGCCAATCATCCCGGTAATTGCGTCGGTTATCGCCTCCTCGCGCCCGATTGCCTGATCACTTTTTTTCCCGATACCGAGCCGCGCCCGGGGAAAGATGTCGAGATGATTGATTTTGTGCGCGATTCGGATGCGCTCGTTCTGGATTCCCAATACACCGCCGCCGAATATAAACAGCACCTCGGATGGGGACATGGTTGCGTGGACGATTCGGTTGCGCTGGCGATTGCGGCCAATGTAAAGAAACTCTTCCTTTTCCACCATGACCCTGACCGCAACGACAAACAACTGGATGAGCTATTGAAGCACGCGCGGCATATCGCCGCCGCCGCAAAATCGAAGATCAAGATCGACCTTGCCCGCGAAGGGATGAGCATCACATTGCCTTAACCAGGGTAAATGCCGCGAGTCGTGGGCGATTGGCACGTCAGCCCTTGCCTGGTAATGACACCTAATCGTGACGTTGTAAAATGCACGGCCTGACAGTGCAAAATGCCCTAAAAATCTGTGATTCACCCCCGAAATGCGATGGTTTAGGCGGCACTCTGTTTGCTAAACCAATAAGTTTCAAACTTTCAGCAGCGGTAGAAGTGTGTGACGAAAAAACAGGAAAAACCGGATTATCTGACGTTGTTGCAGCTGGCGATTGAGGATAGGCACAAGTGCAGAGCTGTTCACAGAGAGAGTGTGCACGTGCATGAGCGGATGGACGACAAAACCATTTGGTCAGGCGAGGTCGAGATATTTGAACTGACCGGCAACGCCGATGCGAACAGATGCTATGCATGGTCGCATCGTGAAAGAGGGCCAAGCGGCGGTATCCTGAATAGCGAAAATATGCGGCTGATTACCGTTTTGGGAAAACGTCCAGTGGATTCGCCGACTATGGCCGTCCGGACCGCCATCTTCTATAATGTGCAACCGGCGCCCGCGCGAGACCATAGCAAATTATAGACTAAAGGCTATTGAGCCGGTCGCGGATTCGTTGCCGCCTTCGCTGAAAGCGACGGCGCGCCGAGTGGTAATAGCGATGTCGAGGCAGAAAACTACAGTTTTTCCGCAAACGCTGGATTTAGCCGGTCGCGGATTCGTTGAAGTTGGGCCTTAAGTTCCGGCGGCAGATGGCTGCCAAATTTCGCGTGAGTCGCTTCAATTTCGTCCAGGCCTTTTTTCCAACCTTCCGTGTCCTCGGCGAGTAACTCTTCCATATTTTCGGGCGGGAGGTTTAGACCCGACAAATCGAGCGCGTCCGGCGTAGGCAGATTCCCGATGGCCGTTTCACGCGCCTTGCCCGTGCCCTCCACACGCTCGCAGATCCATTTCAGGACCCGTGAGTTTTCACCGTAGCCGGGCCATAAAAACTTTCCGTCTGCCCCTTTGCGAAACCAATTGACGAAGAAGACCTTCGGCAATTTCGCGCGGTCGGTGTGTTGCGCGAATGACAGCCAATGCGCGAAATAATCTCCCATGTTATACCCGCAGAATGGCAGCATCGCGAAAGGATCGCGGCGAACAATGCCCACCACGCCTGACGCGGCAGCCGTGGTTTCCGAGCCGCACGACGAGCCTAGAAACACGCCGTGTTCCCAATCGAACGCCTCGTTCACCAGCGGGATCGTGTGCGGACGCCTTCCGCCAAACAAAATGGCCGAGAGCGGAACGCCTTCGGGATTTTGCCATTCCGGATCAACCACCGGGCATTGGGAAATCGGAGCGGTAAAGCGGGAATTGGGATGCGCGCCTTTTTTGACGCTTTTGGGCGTCCATTCGTTGCCCTCCCAATCAATGGCCACCTCCGGCGCGGGATCTATGCCCTCCCACCACACGTCGCCTTCAGGCGTCAAAGCGACATTCGTGAAGATCGTGTTGCGCGAACACGTTTTGAGCGCATTTGGATTTGATTTCTCAGACGTCCCGGGAGCAACGCCAAAAAATCCGGTCTCAGGATTCATGGCGTAAAGACGTCCGTCCTTGCCGATGCGAATCCATGCGATGTCGTCGCCGAGCGTCGTGATGCGCCAGCCGGGCAATGTGGGCAGCATCATGGCCAGGTTCGTCTTCCCGCAGGCGCTGGGGAATGCCGCTGAAATGTAATACTTTTTGCCCGCGGGTGAGGTGAGGCACAGAATGAGCATGTGCTCGGCCAGCCATCCTTCGCGCCTGGCGATGACGGAGGCGATACGCAATGCCAGGCATTTCTTTCCCAAAAGCGCGTTGCCGCCGTAGCCGGAGCCATAGGACCAGATGGAGGGATCGTCCGGGAAATGGACGATGTATTTGTTATTTGGGTCCGTTGCACAGGGCCACGGAGTGTCTGCCGCACCGGGGGCGAGCGGCGCGCCGACCGAATGCATGCAGGGGATGAATTGCCCATCATTGCCCATCCTGTCCAGCACTGCCTTCCCTATACGCGTCATAATCCGCATGCTGGCCACAACGTATGGAGAATCAGTCAACTCAATGCCAATTTTACAAATGGGAGAATCGAGGGGCCCCATGGCAAAGGGTATGACATAAAGCGTTCGTCCCCTCATGCAACCCCTGAATTTTTCGAGGAGGAGCGCCTTCATCTCTCCGGGATCGGCCCAGTTATTCGTTGGCCCGGCTTCATCATTGGTCCGGGAACAAATAAATGTGCGATTCTCCAGCCGGGCGACATCGCTTGCGTGCGAACGGGCAAGGAATGAATAGGAGCGCAGTCGCGGGTTGAGCCGGATCAACGTGCCGTTGTGGACCATCAATTCGCATAGCGCCTCGTTTTCGCCATTCGAACCGTCGCACCAATGGATTTTCTCCGGTCGGCATAATTCGGACATTTCCGCAACCCAGGACAGAACTTTGGGATGAGAGGTTAAAACGGTATGGATTTCAGTGTTCATACTCCTTCGCTCCACGGGTTGAGATTAACAACAAAGAAACAAAGGAACAAAGGCCAATTGCAATTTTTGGTGGCAGCGCCACCGGCCGTTGCGAATTGCGATGGTTCAGGACGGTCGATTTCCCGGTTTCCCGTTATGCGCTTTGCGTGGCCATTTCCAGCAATTTATTGGTTGTGGCCCAATTCCGGGTTGTCGCGCGGCATGACAGTCTCTTTTCGATGGCCGTATTGGACAGTTTTGTATTGCCATAACCGTTTGGGCAATACAGATACACTGCCCGGCCTGCGATACGAACTTGCTCGGTGCCCGCTGCCAATGGTTGCAGCAACTCGAGCGCATTGCGCGGTGGATCGTTTGCAAGAAACGTCACGTGCAGCTTTGCCTTGTCTATCGCCGGGTCTTTTACAAATGGACTGCGCCCCACGATGTCTTTGAGCTCTTTGGCCGACTTTGTCAGTACCGGGACTTCGAAACCAAACTCGGCCAGGATTTTCCGTTCGATTGTGCCAGCCAGACCGGCGGGTGTTTTATCTGTTTCGAAAATTACGTTTCCACTTTGGACGTACGTTTTCACATGAGCGAAGCCCAGTTCCTCGAAGACCGCGCGAAGGCGTTCCATCTTGATGATCTTATGGCCGCTGACATTGATGCCCCGCAGCATCGCGACATAGGTTGTCATGAACACAGCCCCATTAATCCAAAAATCCACCAATCCATTAATCCGATTTTTGCGGCGTCACGGTACCACTGGCGCTCAACACGCTTTGAGCCTGTTTCTTCCCCGCCGGGTCAAATACTACAACATTCAAGCGTTGAAAAAGGTCGTCGCCCGCGTAATTGCCGTCGGTGGCCCAGGATAATTGTCCGCTGGCTTCATTCCATTTGAACGTGATGCGGAGTGTTTGCCCGTTCAAATAATTGGTGGTTTCGCCATCGTCTTCCGCGAACGTGAATGTTGCGTCCCGGCCCGGATAAATTTCCAGTTCCAGGGGGCCGCCGGGCATTTGTTTGGTATGCTCAACGACCGGTCCCAGCGGCAGGATGGTCCCGGCGCGGACATAAACAGGAATTTCGTCCAGCCTGGCTGTGACCTGAATCGTCTGTGCGCCGTCCGTCGGGGCGTTGGATTCAAACGGATACCATTTGCCCCTGGGCAGGTAGACGGCGCGCGCTCCACCGGGTTGCAGGACCGGCGCAGCCAGAAGTGATGAGCCCACAAGCCATTCGTCAGACAAATTAGCGACATGCGGGTCCTCCGGATATTCCATGACGAGCGGGCGCATCAGCGGAACTCCGGTCTCAAAAGTTTCATACGCCAGGCTATAGTAATACGGAATCAGGCGATAGCGCAGGTCAAGCGCCTTGCGGATGGCGTTTAAGCCATCGGCGCCATACAGCCATGGAAACCTCGGGGTATCGTGGATCTCGGAATGAGAGCGCATGACCGGGAAAAAAACACCCGCTTCCATCCAGCGGGACAATAATTCCGGCGAGGGATTGCCGATGAACCCGCCAATGTCGCATGTTTCATAGGGCAATCCGGCGAGGGTCCAGTTCAGCAAGGCCGTGGGGGTGCTGGCCAAAACGTCCCATTTGCTTTTGATGTCACCGGTCCAGGCCGCGGCGCCCAGGCGCTGTAATCCCGGCGAGAAGGCGCGATTTATTGTCCAGAGTCGCGCATCCGGACGGGACCGGGCGAGCCCATCTTTTTCAGTCAGGTTCCAATAATAATACATGGTATACGCAGCTTCGCCTTCGTCGTTCCACCAGCCATCAAGTCCAGCGGCGAGTAGTGGCTCTGATTGCGAGATGTACCATTCGCGAAAATCAGGATGGGCGAAGTTCACGTCACGAGACTCGAAGTTTTCGCGCTCGTTCAGGTTGGGAAGAATCCAATTATTTTTTCGAAGCATTGCCAATGTATCGGCATTGCCCATGCGCGGTTTGCGAATACCCACGAAATGCACACCCTGGGATTTGTAAGCGGAGATTTGTACGGCCGGGTCGGGAAAGAGATTTTTGTTGAAGCTAAAGTCCTTGAAATCCGGCAACCCGGTTGGAGGCAAAGTATAATCGGGCGTAGGAGTGTACCATTCGAAGTCGTAAATGAACGCATCCACCGGCAGATTGAACTGTTGAAATTTCGCGAGCGTATCTTCAATGTAGGCTCGATTGGCCCAGCCCCAGCGGCTCTGAAGGTAACCGAACGTCCAGCGCGGCGGAACGGGAGCATGTCCGGTCAACCGCGCGAATCCTTTTGCGGCATCTTTCAGTGTCGCCGACGGCATGAGATAAAGGTCCGCTGTTGCTCCGGGAAAAGCCCACGTCAGCGATTTTCCATCCGCCGCGGCGTGCCAGTGGGCAGGACGATTATCATCCGCCGTTACGGCGAGAACAGAATAGCCGGCGTTTGACCAAAAATACGGTACCACGGCGACGCCATTGCCGACTTGAGTCGTCACATTGGATTGTTCAAGCGCGTCTGCGCCGTTGCCGGATCCATACACGAATACGGGTTTGTGCCTGTTCCAGCCAAGATTGAGATCGAGGGAACCTTTCCCGGTGGACGCCGTGAAATCTCCGAGAACGTGCGGGGGAATCAACGTCTTGCCCCTGGCGTTTTCCAGCGTCCATTCGGCGGTCTTTGGGTCTATAAGTAACGCGCCGTCCGCGGTCTCGATGCCGATCATTCGATGCCGTTTGACCTCGTGCCAGCCGCTGAAGGAGCTATTGGTGGCGTCCACCAGAAAGGTCGAAGGCGAAACGTCCGGAGCGCCGCCCACTGACGCGCTCAACCGAAAAATGTTTGTATCGACGGCGGCCAAAGTTACCCGTGCGTCGCCCGATTGAATCGACAGGCCGTTCTGCTCCATTTGAACATTTGCCGGAGCGCCGCAGACTTGCCACGCCGTGGCAACGGCTAACAGATAGAAACTTGCAGTCTTCATTGATTTCATTCGTCAATTTGTTTTCAGGATTACTTTTGCCTGACGCACGGCGTCTCCCCTCACATTTTTGGGAGCAACGTCCGGGTCAGGACTTAGTGCAACTTCAAAATATCCGGTGGCGGCATCGTAGTCCAAAAGATGCGCCTGACCGGATTGAGCGATTACCTTCGGAGCACGGACCGCATCGCCGTGAACAACCACTGAATCTTCCGCCGGAGCAAACAGGACTGTCGCCGTGAGCTGCTTATTTTCGTCTTTCAGCGCCGCAACCCTTTCTTTGCCATTCGAGACAAATTTTCCTTTGTCGCCGAGAAAAGCGACTCCACTCTTCCCGAAAGGCGCAACGATATAATACGCCGTGCCGTTCGTCGCCAACGACGCGCTTACTGTTTCAGCCGGGTTTAGACGGCGTCCATTCCTGGCAAAA
This sequence comes from uncultured Verrucomicrobiae bacterium, assembly GCA_963845665.1. GTDB lineage: Bacteria > Verrucomicrobiota > Verrucomicrobiia > Limisphaerales > UBA11358 > UBA11358. The sequence continues at coordinate 970,788 of CAWJTA010000002.1, read as the reverse complement.
TAATCATAGACAAAGACCGGTTGGTCAAAGCCAAGTTCTCGGGGCGTAAAATGCAGCTGCCCATCGTCGCTCTTCGAGCGATTAAACGCAATCGCATAAACTGTCTTAAGCCCGTCATGATCCGTATAGGTTGCGGCGACTAATGGCGAGTCCTCGTGTCGCGCGTCAGCCATGTAGCACTCGTCCAGCGGCAGCGCGGGAACGTCCGGCTTGACAATGACGCCGTCGGCGCGGACGGCTCTGAACAAATTATTCGTGTCTTCCCTGCCAATTTCATCCCCAATGCCCACTGGTCCGGCGGATAGAGTGGACAAAAGGACATCATTCATTTGTGCGCTGCGATACACGTCAGACCACGGCCAGATTCCCATTGAAAATGCCAGGCGCGAAACGTAGAGGAAATTGTTATATCGCGGCGGGCAAAAACCGTCATCGCTCACGCGGATCGTCGTCAGATTTGGGTATCGGCTGCCTTGAAGAAAGTAGCAGGGATAGGGCATGCAATATTGCATGGTGATGCCCCGCGCGATGCAGGCGCGTGCCATGTCGTCCAGAAAGGCATTGGCAGTGTCAACGGTACCGCTGAAATCGGGAGAATATTTGTAAATCCTGTCCAGCCAGTCCTGTTCGTAGGTGACGATACCGCTGTTGTTCAGGTATTGGGCGATGTCGTTCCACCATTTCGGGTCCACCGCTGCGACGCCGGAAATCCTGTACTTCTGATGGTACGGGCTGGCCGGGTCAATCCAGCGATTGTGCGTGACCAATGGCAGGCCGATGGATTGTTGAAATGCCGCCATGCCGTTTGTAAAAAGCGCCGGGTGCGCTTTGTATTCCAACAGGCCGCCGTATCGGTTCCATTCACCTTCGGGCAGTCGCGGCGCTTTAGTCTTGCCGATTTTTCCATCCGCATCCGTGAATGTTTTGTAATACCACCAACTGTCCAGTTGCAGGTAATGGACAGGAATGTGTTCCTGCTGATAATGTTCAACGAGGGATTGAAGCGTGCCCGCATAACCTTTGTCCAAATCGTAGTTGTAATAATAGTAGGCGAAATTGTCGGTCCAATATCCCAGGTATTTCAATACGGCGTCCGCCTCGTTGTCCGGACGTTGCAGGCCTTGCGACAACCGTAACGATTTGCCCCATAAATCCCAGGCGCGATTGATGCCGTGTTCAAACGTCAAAATGGTTTGTTGTGAAAAACCGGCTGGAAGATGGCGAAGCGCGCCATTGAAACCGCTCGCGATGTTTGTTTGGCCATCTCCACTCATCGCGGCCACCATGAAATGCGAGGCGGGGGAAATCACCATGGCATTGTCCGCATCATCAAATAAAAGCCAGGGGGTGGAGCAGTCGCTGGCCGCAAACCGCGGGGGTGCGAACGTTTTCTCCTGGTAACTGAATATGTGAAGGTGACGCGGCGCGTTAGTGAATGAAGGAAATGGCGCCGGCGGAGTTTCGGCCGCCGCCTGGCACGTTTCGGAAAACAGGACAACGGGAGTTTTAGCGTAGATTCGCATGCTTCCGCTCATGGGCACGGTTCCCTCTATCCATGCAAATGAGATTTCGTGGTAGGCGCCGAGGCTGTCATTGCCGTTCGCAGTTTTCAGGTTCGACAGCGGCTGCCCGATCGAGCCGGTGAATCGCCATGCCGGCTTCGTTTCGCGAATGCTGTAGGCGCCGTTGCCACCGTCCATCCCGATCATTAAATGGCTGCCGTTCGGGTATTTCACGATTAAATAATCGGTAGCATTGACGCCAGCGGCCTGTTGCGTCGCCGCAATAAACAAGACCAGCGCCAATTGAGCTATGAATTGACGCGCGGTCTTACTTTTCAAAATGACCCTGTCCATTTAAAAGCAATGTTGTTGCAGGCAGGATAGTGGAACAGGGGCTGAACATTCAAGGAAGTGTCTTGACCATTCTATGATTTAAATTGCCCGTCAACGACTGGCGCATTAGGCTCAAATGACGAATCATTGGGAATCCATGAACACCGTGGTTGAGACTATGAATTTGACGCGCGACTTCGGGTCGTTGCGCGCGGTGGACGGGTTGAGCCTGCGGGTTGAGGCCGGGCGCTTTTATGGATTTCTCGGTCCAAACGGCGCGGGGAAGTCCACCACCATTAAGATGCTTACCGGCCTGCTCGGTCCCACGGGCGGTTCCATGCGCATTCTCGGGCAGGACATGGCCGATCCCAAACTTGCGCTGGAAGTGAAGCGGCGCATCGGCGTGGTGCCGGAAAACCTCGCGCTCTTTGACAACCTCACCGCCGGCGAGTACCTGACTTTTATCGGGCGAATGTATCTGCTGCCCGCCGACGTTGTGCGGCAGAGACGCGATGAGTTGCTGGCCATGATGGAGCTGCCCACGGACGGCAAAAAGGTGACGCTCGAATTTTCGCACGGCATGAAAAAGAAACTGTCACTGGCCGCCGCGCTCATCGCCAATCCCGAATTGTTGTTTCTGGATGAGCCGTTTGAGGGCGTGGATGCCGTCGCCTCGCGCGTCCTGCGCGACACCCTCAGGCAATGCGTCAACCGTGGAGCAACCGTTTTTCTCACGTCGCACATTTTGGAAATTGTCGAAAAATTGTGCACCGACGTGGGCATCATCGCCGGCGGCAAGCTGGTTCATCAGGGCACTATGGAGGAGTTGCGCCGCGACGGCTCATCGCTCGAAGACAAATTTCTCGCCGTGGTGGGCGAGACGGGCCATGAGAGCCAAAAACTGAGCTGGCTCGAATGAATTGGGATCAGGTCAAAACGATATTCTGGCTGCGCTGGCGGCTGATCTGCAACCAGGCGCGGCGCGATCGCGGCGTCGGGATGGCCTTTTCCATTCTCATTGGCGTCGCCGCGAGTCTGTTGGCGCTGCTTTCGTTCGCCGGCGGGTTTTTGGGCGGGTTCTTTGGTTTGGCGAAAGCGTCGCCAATCACCATCTGGCTCACATGGTTTGTGATGATCGTTGCATTTCTTTTTTTCTGGGTGGCGGGTTTGGTTACAGAACTTCAGCGTTCGGAAACCATTGACTTGCAAAAATTGATGCACTTGCCTGTCGCCCTTGGCCAGATGTTTGTCATCAATTTTCTCGTTTCTCATTTTACCATGAGCGTCATCATTGTCGCGCCGGCGATGTTCAGTCTGGCTCTCGGGCTTGCCATCTCGCGGGGAATTGAAATGGCGCTGCTGGTTCCGCTGGCCGCGGCCACGGTCTTTATGATTTCCGCCTGGACCTACTGTTTCCGGGGATGGATTGCGCAACTGATGACGAATCCGCGCCGCCGCCGCACGATCATCATGTGTCTCACGTTTTCGCTGATTCTCGTGGTGCAGGGACCAAACCTGTTTTTCCGGCTTCATCCCTACCATTACGGTCGTGAAAGCAGTGACAGGATGTTGGACCACGTGTTCGCCGTTCAACCCTACATTCCGCCGCTCTGGCTTCCCGCCGGCGCCAGCGCACTGGCCGTTGGCAATCCCGGGCCGGCCCTGCTGGGAACTCTGGGCTGTTTTATCATTGGCGCGCTTGGCCTGCGCCGCGCCTATCGCGGCACGGTTCGTTTTTATCACGGCGAAATTGGCGGCCGGGCGCCGGCAAGGGTCGAAAGTTCTCCTGGAAAAGCAGCGGCCGGGGCGCGGCCAAACCAAAAGGCCGGCTTTCTCGAACTGCGTCTGCCGTATGTTCCTGAACAAGCTGCTGCGCTGGCACTGGCCACGTTTCGTTCGCTGCTGCGGGCGCCTGAAGTAAAAATGGTGTTGGCGGCGGCGTTCATAGTCCCCGTGTTTGTTGCTGCAACGTTTGTTTTTCGTGGCCCGGGCCTTATTCCCGACGCGGTGAAACCGTTTGTCGCCACCGGCACGGCCGTGTTTTCCGCGTTTATGTTGATTCAATTCCTCGCAAACCAATTTGGTTTTGATCGCGATGGGTTTCGGTCGCTGATGCTTTCTTCCGCGGACCGGCGCTTCATATTGCTTGGCAAAAATATCGCGTGCCTGCCGATTGCCGTCGCGCCCGGCGCTCTTTTGCTTGCGTTCATTTGTGTGCCGCTGCGGTTGCCGGCGCTGACCGTTCTCGCCACGTTGTTTCAGCTATTGACACTGTTTTTCGTCCTCAGCGCGGTCGGAAATTTGATCTCGATCCTCGCCCCGCAATACATCGCGCCCGGCACGTTGCGTCCGACCAAACCAAAAATCCAAATCGTTCTTTTGATGTTGGTACTGCAACTATTCTTCATGTCCGCGATGATTCCGATATTTTTGCCCGCATTTTCAGAGTGGCTCTGGCGGTTCGAAGGGTTCCCCGGATTCATTCCAGTGAACCTCATTTTTTCGGCCGCCCTCTTCGGCGTCATGGTGCCCATTTATTGGCAAACGCTCGGTCCGCTGGGCCGCCTGCTGCAAAAGCGCGAAACAAAAATCCTCCAAAGCGTGACTGCGGAAGTGGAATAACGCCGGATGGCCGGGCCGTATTTGTCAAGGGGTGCCGCGAAAATTTAACAATTTTTTTTCCTTGAGAAAATTCGCGCGCGGGACGATATAGTGACTTAGAAATAGTTCGCTCTTTGGACAAGTCGTAATTGAAAATTTCCCTGCCCTGTTCGTGATTTGCAACAATCCTTGAACCGTAGTAAAACGAATCCCGGGATGAGTTGCGGCGGTGGCCGACATGCCTTCACTGGAAGTCGAAAGCCGTTGCGCGAGTTCCACATGTTGTAAAACATGTTCAAAGGATTATCGTGGCACACGGCAAGGGTGGGGTTTTTTATTTACGATTTACGCGAGGCAGCCCCTGCCTGCGTGGGAGCCGACGCCAGGAAGCTTTATTTATTTCACGGCCGAGCCGTTCATCTGCTTAGTCCGTTCACCGTCCTTAATCAGCCTTCGAAGTCGAAAACCGTTTCAACGCTTGAATTTTTAACGTTTCAACGTTTCAGCCTCCGCGCTCCCAATTGCGCTGGACTTTCAAAGAGACTAGACTTGTCCCATGCCGCGTGACGACTTGTTTTCCGCTTCGGTTGAACAGCACCCGTCCGCGCCCTCCACATCCGAGGCCGAAATCTTTCGCAGCCGTCCGCTCGCCGCGCGCATGCGTCCGCGTACCCTCGATGAATATGCCGGCCAAACCCATATCCTCGCGCCGGGACAACTATTGCGCCGCGCCATCGAGGCCGACCGCATTCAATCGCTTATCTTTTACGGGCCGCCCGGCACCGGCAAAACTTCGCTCGCCCAAATCATCGCGCTCCAGACCAGGTCAAAATTTGAGCGCTTAAGCGGTGTTGAGTCCAATGTGGCCGAGATGCGCCGTGTGCTTTCCGCGGCCGGCAACCGCCTGGAAAATACCGGGCAACCGACCATTCTGTTTGTGGACGAAATCCATCGGTTCAACAAGGCGCAGCAGGACGTCCTGCTGCCGGACGTCGAAAGCGGCACGGTGAAACTCATTGGCGCGACGACGCACAATCCATTTTTCTTCGTCAATTCCCCGCTGGTTTCGCGTTCACAAATTTTTGAACTGCGCCCGTTGACGGAAGAAGAATTGCTCGCGCTCCTGCGGCGCGCCCTCGATGACAAAGAACGCGGCCTGGGATATATGAAAATCCTGGCCGATGCCAACGCCCTGGCGCATCTGGCGAAAATTTCCGACGGCGACGCGCGCAAGACGCTCAACGCTCTTGAAATCGCCGCGCTGACCACCGCGCCGCAACCCGATGGGGGCATTCACATCACGCTTGCCGTGGCTGAACAAAGCATCCAGAAAAAAGCCGTCGTGTATGACGGCGACGAAGACGCGCATTACGACACGATTTCCGCGTTCATCAAGTCCATGCGCGGAAGCGATCCCGATGCCGCCCTGTATTGGCTGGCGAAAATGGTCCATGCCGGCGAAGACCCGCGTTTCATCGCGCGCCGGATTGTAATTCACGCCGCGGAAGACGTCGGATTGGCCGATCCCATGGCATTGGTTTTGGCCAACGCGGCGTTTCAAGCCGCTGAATTTATCGGATGGCCGGAAGCGCGTATTCCGCTGGCTGAGGCGACGATTTACATCGCCACAGCGCCCAAAAGCAACAGCACCGTCGCGGCGATTGGCGCCGCCATGAAGGACGTTGAATCCGGCCGCACGCTCGAAGTGCCGAAGCATCTGCGGGACGGCCACTACAAGAGCGCCGAGCGATTGGGCCACGGTAAAGGCTACAAGTACGCGCATGATTTCGAAGGTCATTATGTGCCGCAGGATTATCTGGGCGTGGACAAGACCTACTATGAACCCACGGAGCAAGGCTCTGAGAAAAAGATCAAAGAGCGGCTGGAAAAATGGCGGGCGCTCAGGGCCGAGGCTAAGGATAAACCGAACAATGAAGAGGCGTGAACTCTGACAAACAGGCGCAAAAAAACGAACTGCGCGTCAAAATCCGGGCCGCGATCAAGAACCTGCCGCCGGAAAAGCGCACATTGGACTCGTTAAAGCTCCGCGCCGCGCTGGAGGCACAACCATTGTTCCAGACGGCCCGCTCAATTCTATTTTTCGCTTCATTACCGGAAGAACCTGACCTGTGGTCTCTTATCAATGAAACGCTGGCTGGAAAAAAGATGGTCGCTCTTCCTTGTTTTGACCCGGAAAACGAAATCTATCAGCCCCGCCAGGTCACCGATCTGCATGTGGAAATTTTGTCCGGCAAATTTGGCATCCGCGAGCCCGTCAAAACCTGCGTTGCCATTCCGCCGGACGAATTGGATTTAGTCCTGGTGCCGGGAGTGGCTTTCGGATTGGACGGCCATCGGTTGGGCCGGGGAAAGGGATATTACGACCGCCTGCTGCAAAACTTTACCGGAAAAAAAATTGGCGTCGCCTTTGACGAACAAATCGTGGAAACGGTGCCATTCGAACCGAATGACGTCAGGATGGATTTGATATTGACGCCGACGCGATGCCTGAAGCCGAAACAGTAAACCCGGTTAATTGGGGTGCTGTTCGTTTTCCATCATCATATTGCCTTCGTAACCCTGGGGAGAGTTCCATGGGCGGGCCGAGTCATTGTCCGGGTCCGAAGCACACCCCGCCGCGCCCAGCACTATCGCGCCGAGCAATAGCAACCACACCAAATAAACCACCGACTTTTTCATTTTACGAGGCCGGATGGGCCGGAGTGACTTCATCGCCTTCGACGATGTCTCCCAGCTGCCAGCCCGGCACGAGATTCGCGATGCAGCGGTCTTTTTGCACGCTGCTCACGATGACTTTCCCGACCAATCGGCCGTCCCGGCTAACCAGCATTTCACCGCTTTGCAAAACTCCCTCATTTTCTCCAATATTCAGCACAACAAACTTCCATTTGGGATCTACCGCCATCACTGTGCCTTTTAAGTTGGGCGGCAGCTTGACAACGTACTGCGTGCCAATCAAAAGCTCTAATTGATTATTCAGCCGGGCGACCGTATGGCCCAGAACCAGTTTCTCCTGATTGGCCACGGAGAGGGAGTTCTGTGTGTCTTTCAACTGTTTATCCAATGCCACGATTTGAGGAGGCTGCAAACCAGTATTCTGGTAAGCCGCCAACTGGTCCAGGGTATGGTTGAGTTGCGTCGTAGTCTTGGCGAGTTTGTCGGATAAATCCTCTATTTGTGTATTCAGCGTCGCCACCTTATGGGACAACTGATCACGGTCGGAGGTTACCTGGGCCAATTGGGTTTTTGTGCTGTCCAACTCAGCTTGAGTAGCGGCGAGAGTTTTCCTTGTCTGGGCCAATTGAGTTTGCGCCTCCACCTTTGCGCTACGCTGGGCGTCGCGGTCCTGCTGCAACTGGATGATTTTGGGGCGAACTACACCAATATTGACCCCTACCGCGGCAAGTCCCGCGGCGATGGCCAGACCTAAAATGATTCGTCTAAGCATGTCCTGTTCAGTTGCAGTTATTGAAAATAAACGATGGCCGCTCTTTTTGTCAATGCCCTTTTTGCATTTTTGCTACACTCCCCCCATGGAACTAAAACATGGCTTTCATTTGGCCTATTGCACGAATGTTCACCATGGCCAAAATTGGCGCGAAACCTTCGATTCTCTTGAAAAATATGCCCTCGCTGTCCGCAATCGGGTCTGTCCGGACCGGCGTTTCGCCATCGGATTGCGCCTGGGCAGCCAGGCCGCCATGGAACTGGCCGACGGCCAAACCCTCCTGGAATTCCAGCGCTGGCTCGAAAAAAACGAGTGCTACATCTTCACCATTAACGGCTTCCCTTATGGCCGATTTCACGGCGCGCCGGTTAAAGAAAAGGTTTATCTGCCCGATTGGACATCATCCGATCGCCCGGACTACACGAATTTGCTCTTTGATCTTCTGGTAAAGCTCCTGCCTGACGGTGTGGCAGGCAGCGTGAGCACTCTTCCGGGGGGATTCAAGCAATTCATCCAAACGGAGACGCAAATAAATGCCATCCGCCAAAATCTCTGGCGTTGCGTCGAATATATTGCCCGGCTGTCTGAACAGACCGGAAAACAATTGCATCTGGGACTTGAACCGGAGCCGCTCTGCCTTCTCGAAAATTCCGCCGAGATGATTTCCTTTATGGCAAAAATGCGCGATGAACATCGAAACGATTCGCGATTGCAGGAGTTTTTAGGTGTCAATTACGATTGCTGCCATTTTGCCGTGGAATTTGAAGAACCTCAAAGCGCCCTTGCCGCTCTTGAAAAAGCCGGCATCCGAATCAGTAAAATTCATTTGAGTTCGGCTCTCAAAACTGCCGCGACGCCCGATGCGCTGGCGGCTTTAAAAAAATTCGCAGACGATGTTTATCTGCACCAGGTCATTGCTCGCGAGCCGGGCGGTCAAATTCAGTTTTTCCGCGATCTTCCCGATGCGCTCAATTCAAAACCGAACGTGCAAAATTCTAGATTTCCCGAATGGCGCATCCATTTCCACGTTCCTCTGCATGCACCCGCCGTCGTGCCATTCCAAAGCACCAACGATCATCTTACCGGCGTTCTGGACTGGCTCGAAAAAAATCCCAAAGCCTGCTCGCACCTGGAAATGGAGACCTATACCTGGGAGGTACTGCCGCCCGAACTGAAATCGCGCACCGTTGTCGAGCAGCTTGCGGCGGAATATGATTGGACGCTGGCGGAAATGACCAAACGCGGGCTGGCCTGAAAGTCCAACTGTCCCCCTACAGTCGGCCAGGCGGCGCTGGAGCGCGGCCCTTCCGGGCGAACGGCTACACATTTTTTTTGTATAGGAAAGTAAATGTGTAAACGAGGACGAAAGTGGGCCAAAAACTACGTTTTTGTTGGCAAATTTGCAAAAACAGAGAAAACAGGGGGTGTAAACGGACCAAGACCAGACTCTGGGTGGGCCACAACGCGGCGCTACGGCTGGTATGAGCACGACCCGCCTTCGTCCCGCTCGGAGCGGGACGAAGGCGCGGCAACACATTTTATTTGCATAGGTTTTGCATGTGTGAACGAGATTTGTTTTTGGGGTAAAATGCGTGATTTTATTGGGCTTTTTGAAGGTTTTTGTTCTTCGCAGTGTGAACGAGAGTGGCCAATAACGAATTGTAAACATATCCATATTTGGCAATGCACCCGGCTCGATTGTCCAGCTTGTGCCAAATCGGCGCTGTGACGTCCCGGCCTCGGCATTGTCTAAGTAATGGTGAAAAATAGCATCCGAGCGGCAGAGGGGTTTAGTCTGATTGAGTTGCTGGTGGTTATCGCCATCATCGCGGTCCTGGCTGCCATACTCCTGCCCGTTTTGGGAGCAGCAAGGGAAAGAGCTGGAAGGACCCAATGTGTCTCCAATCTCAGGCAGCAAGGGATCGCGTGCTCTCTCTATCTGGCGGACAGCGCAGACCATTATCCGAACGTATCGAACATGGCCGACGTGACCTACTATTCGTGGGGCGGCCAGGAAGGAACCGAGACGTATACTACCAATCGGTTGCTCAATCCTTACGTGGGCAGAAACGGTCCGGTGGGAACGAATGAAGGCGGTGTCGTCCATGTATTTCAATGTCCTTCTGATAACGGCGCGGGCGCGGGGTATTGGTATGCGCGCCAGCCCAGCATGTTTTCGGTCCTGGGCGCCAGCTACCTTTACAACAGCAGCGCAAACAACAATGACGGCACAGCGGGACTGCTGTTGCGACGGTCGGTGGATATTAAGGCCCCGGCCAGGATCATTCTGGCCAACGATACTTCCTTCAACGCGTATTTCCTATACCCGAGCAGCGGGAAGGTTTTCGAGTACATGTACTGGCACAATAAGAGCGCGATTGGCTATGGGAACGTTCTATTTACGGACTCGCATGTGAGCTATCTGCAGGCCGCTGCCGACCCGGATTTTCAACGCGGGCCGGGGTGGTCGTTCGTTTGGAGTGACCGATGAAGCTTCTGATCAGCTGCTCACGTCACTGCGGGCTCATTGATAATCAGATCACCGTTCACCCCATCCAATGTGGCCTGGAGGCCCATCGGGAGGGTCGCATTTTCGCGGACGTGGCCGAACGGCAGACCACTCACGATCGGCACACCCAGCGGCAGCAACCGGTCCTTGAACACATCTTCGACGGTTTGGTGATATTCTTTCGACTTCGCCGCGTCCGGGTCCGTGCAATCTTTATTGGTGCCAATGGCAATCCCCGCGACCTGTTGCAGTAAACCGGCGTTCAACAATTGGGTAAGGCGGCCGTCAAAGCGATACGGCTGTTCCCCCACGTCTTCGAAAAACAGGATCGAACCTTTAAACCGCGGTTGATAGGGCGTGCCGATCGTCGCCATAAAGACAGTCAGGTTGCCGCCAATGAGCGGGCCGGTTGCGGTCCCGCGTTTCAAGATGGTCACTGCCTTCTGCGTTGTAGCGTCGCATATGCCGCCGGGCGCAGTCGCATTCATGATGGTTTTCATGAGCGACTGAAACGTGAATTTGGATGGGCGCGAACTGGTGATGCTCGAATTGAGAGTTGGCCCGTGAAAAGAAACCATCCGTGCCTGCACTTCAAACGCCGTGTGCAGGGCGGTAATGTCGCTGAAACCGATGAAGACCTTGGCGTTCCGTTTGATCAGATGGTAATCGAGCATTCCCAGCAGCCGCGCCGAACCGTAACCGCCGCGCAAACAAAAAATCGCTTTCACGCCGCGGTCGCCAAACATGCTCATCAGATCGTCGGCGCGCGCCCGATCGTCACCGGCGAGGAACCCGAGCCGCTTGCGAATATTTCGTCCGAGTTTCGGTTTAAAACCCAGATTAGTGACGGCGGCGGAAAAGTCGTCGATGTCTTCAGGGTCTTCGGCCGGGCTTGAGGGAGCGACGATTCCGACCGTGTCCCCGAAACGCAGGCGTTCAGGTTTGACCAGATGCAACGTCGTTCGCGCGGGAGTTTTGCTCATTGCGAAGGCGGGAGGGTTGCTCAAAATAACCGGCGCAGCAAGTCCAATGCGCTTGAGAAAGCTCCGGCGGGCAAATTTGGTGTTGTGCATAATCATTGACCGCAAGCACATAAGGAAAGAGGAAAACGGCAAAATGAAAAAGAAAAAATTGAGGATGAGGACGACAAAATTTCAAGGACCGGCCTGGATTGAACTGCGGCGCGGCACGCGAAGACGAGACCGATTGGACCGCGGCAGTGCGGTTTTTTTCTCGACAACAAGCGCTCAAAAATAAAACCTGCATAATCTATGGCTGAAATTGTCGCGCCAAAACCGATTGCCCAGGCCGCATCATCACGCACCGGCGCAGTGGAAAATCAACGGCTCATATCTCTCGATGCTTTGCGGGGTTTTGATATGTTCTGGATACTCGGCGCGGACTCGCTGGTGGTTGCGCTGAATAAGCTGGGCCATTGCGCGCCCACACAATTCCTGGCCAACCAGCTTTCCCATTGCGACTGGCAGGGCGTGCATTTTTACGACCTGATTTTCCCGCTGTTCGTTTTCATCATGGGCGTTTCGACGGTTTTTTCGCTGACCCGCATCATTGAGAAAGAAGGGCGCGGGGCGGCGCTCACGCGCATCGTGCGCCGTTCTGTTTTGCTGTTTGTGCTGGCGTTGATTTATTCCGGCGGCTTTGCAAATCCATGGCCTGATTTGCGTTTGATGGGCGTGCTCAATCGCATCGCCCTGTGTTATTTCTTCGGCGGCCTATTGTTCTGTTTCCTGCCCCCGCGCGCCCTCGCGGCCGTGACAGTCGCGCTGCTGCTCGGCTATTGGGGACTCTTGAAATATATGCCGATGCGCGACATTCAAATGACGCCCGACGCCCTGGCCACGCTGGCGGTGCAGCAGGGCAAACCGCAATTGGCGGCGCAATTTCGCGCCATCGACGATTACACCAACAATCCCAGCGCCACTAAGGACAGCCCCATTATGGTTGCGGCACGGCGGATGTATCTTTCCACGACAAACATGGTCAAGGGCAAATACGACATGGGCTATAACGTTTGCAATCACTTTGACTTTGAGCATCTCCGTGGCCGCCTCTACAACAGCTTTTGGGACCCGGAAGGCCTCCTGAGCACCATTCCCGCCATTGCCACCGGCCTGTTCGGCATTTTTGCGGGCCTGTTTTTAATGAGCAAATCCGTGCCGGATGAACGGAAGGTCTCCTGGCTCGTCGTTATGGGAATTGCCGGCGTGATACTTGGGTTTCTTTGGGGAACACATTTTCCAGTCGTCAAAAAAATCTGGACGTCCTCTTACGTCCTCGTCGCCGGCGGCTACAGCGCCATCCTGTTGGGAGTGTTTTACTGGATTGTGGATGTGAAGAAATGGCAGCTATGGTGCCGTCCATTTGTTTGGGTCGGAATGAATCCGATCACGCTTTACATGGTGAGCAGCCTGACCGGCGGCGAAGGCTATCGCAAGATGGCGGCGCGGTTGGCTGGCGGCCCGGTGCTGGACTATTTGAACACCCACATCGCGCAAGGGTTTGGCAATGTCGTTGTTTCGCTCGTTAGTATCGGCCTGTTTTTCTGGCTGGCGGGATTTATGTATCGAAGGAAGATTTTTTTAAGGCTTTAGAGGGGTGTCACATTCGCCATGGTGCAAATCAGAGCAACCAGGCCGGAGGATGCCGCGAGATTGACCGAGATCGCGCTCGCCGCGAAACGGCATTGGGGTTATCCGGAGCGTTGGATGGAAATTTGGCGCGAAGAGTTGACAGTACGGCCCGAGTTTATCGCCGGCAACGAGACGTATTCAGCGGTCATAGACGATCAGTATGTCGGATTCTATGCTCTCACCCGCAAAAACGATAAATTGCATTTACTGCACATGTGGGTCTTGCCGGATTGGATGGGACGCGGCATAGGTCGGTCGTTATTTCGCCACGCTCTTGAACGCGCGAAGAAGTTAGGATTTTGTCAGATGGAGATTGAGTCAGACCCGAATGCGGAAGGCTTCTATCAGCGAATGGGCGCGCGTCGCATCGGGACGAATATTCACATGGTTGAACAGCAGCGGCGTGAGTTGCCGGTTTTAATTTGTGAGCCTTGAAATAAAGTGATTCTGCCCGGCCAATGGCTGGAACAAACGCCGAGCGCCGCTTGAATTTTTGGACCGCTTGGGTTATACAACGTTATCGAGCCAGCGGAGCTAATAGCTATTGATGTGGCTTGATCTGGATTGGCAGGCGAGCATTGAGCGCTATGAAAAGATTTCCGTCATTCTTTCTGGTCGCCGGTTTGGCCATGCTGTTGGTTGGACTGTATTATTTGGCGACCATGATGACCGGGTTTCCGAATTCCTGGCCAGGGACAACTTTTAGCGTCTGGCTGCGGCGCATTTATACACTGCCGTATCCATATCCCGGACCGACAGAAGAAGCTTTCGATCATTATTCACACCTCGCTTCCGTGACTTGTTGGCTCGGGTTCGGCCTCGTGTTTTGGAGTTTGGTGGCCGACGGCTGTATCCTCAAACAGACAAGATCGAGGCAGATTGCCGCCGCCTTGTTCTGCATTATCACACTATTCTGCGCCATCTTGCAGATTTGGGTCTGTGCTCATTGGTATTGGATTTGCAATTACTCTCTCTGGGTCGGTTATCAATTCGATGCGGCCAGCATGTTTTTCACATTTCCGGCAGCGCTGGTTTGCACAGTGCTATCGCTCATATTAGTGGGCGCGCGAAGAGGCATGCTCTCATTGATTTCGTTCTGTTCGTTTGCACTCCCGTTATGGGAGACACTTTCGATGGTTCCTGTGTGGCAGCAATACATCGCACTGAAATATGGTGCTCAATAACGCGCTGAGCCAACGACCATGCAAGCGACCAGGCCATTGAATCGCCGATTTGCCATTGTTCTAGCCCTGGCGAGTATGTGGTTGTTGTCTTCCATAGGTTTCATAATCGTTTTCCGCCTTGAGGATTGTTGGTTTCTGGGCCTCCGCGGGTACGACCTAAACACACTTGGTCAGATTGGGGGATTTTTTATGATCTGGACCTCCGGGCAGATTCACGGGGCAAGTTTTGCGGGTATGATCATTGGATCATCCGATTTCCGACACCCTTTGCGCACCACGTTTTACACCATGGCGACTTATGAGCTTTTGATGTCCGTCGTTCGCGCTTTTCGGTGGCCCTGGGGAGCATATCATGATTTAGATCAGTCCATTCCGATTCTGGCTTATCTCATTTCGGTGCTTTCTTTGATTGGCTTCAGCGTGTTCTTTTGCTGGTTCATGCCGAGATTCCACGCATTTTTTCAGAAGCATTTCGCGCATTAGTTGCGGAGAGGCGCCACTTTATTGTGCGTTGGGCCGGTTGTTCCATAGGCCTATGGATGGTTTGGTTGGCGTCTGGCTCAGCGTGGACCGCGTTCCACAAGAACCGTCATTTTTGCTTTTTTGCCAACGGCAACTCGATGGAGAATGTTGAACCGTGATCGCGTCCTTTGCTCGACGCGGAAATTTGGCCGGAATGAAACTCCACAAGCTTCCTGGAAATGGCCAGTCCCAGTCCCAATCCCCCAAAGCGCGAAGAATTCTCCTGGTTATGGTCGCCTTGCGAAAACGCTGAAAAAATCCGGCTCAATTCCTCTGAATTCATTCCGATGCCGGTGTCCGTAATGGCGACATTAATCCGGTCCCTGCCCGTCGTGAGAAACGTCTCAATGGTAATTCTTCCCCCTTCAGGCGTGAACTTCACGGCATTCTTAAGAACATTCCAAAAAATCTGCTGCAACCGTACGGGGTCCGCTAAAACCATCGATTGCTCCGAAGCCAGATTGGCCGAGAGCCGGATTCCTTTTGCGGTAATATCAACCTGTACCGTCCGTATGGCCTCGTGCAAAACGGCATGGGCATTCACAGTCTCCTTGCGGAGGGTCAATTTGCCATTATTGATGCGGGTCATGTCAAGCAGGTCATCGATCAACCGCGCCTCGACCTCGATATTTTGCAGGATCGTTTTGAACTGTGCCCGGACAGCCGGGGCCAACTCGTCGTTTTCGGCTGAATCGCTAGCAATGAGCAGCACGGGATTCAACGGAGTGCGCAATTCATGTGAAAGGACAGCCAGGAAATCATCCTTCGCGCGTCCGGCGGCTTCAGCCATTTCCCGCACGACTTTTTCCCGCTTGAAGCTCTCCTCCAATTCTCTATTCGTATTATCTTTATCCAGCGCCATGGCCAGATATTGGGCCACAGTGGATAATAATTCGGGTTCCCCCTGGGCTACGTGGTCGCGACTCCAGCTTCCAAAACAGAACGAGCCGAGGCTTTTATGATTGACGCGGAGCGGAATGATAATAGCCGATGAGATGTTGGCCTCTCTTAAAAGGGAGTGGCTTGGGTCCTGGGAGATTTTGATCGAGTTTAAAAAAATTGGCCCCTGCGCATCAGCAGCTTTGGAAAAAGGCTCGTATTCCATGAATTGTTCCTCGAATTCGTGCGAAACACCTCCAGCCTCATAAAGTTTGAATGTGTCCGATCCAAGATCGCGCAAATAGAGAAAAAAAGTATCGAAGTCCAGTAGCTCTGCGATTTTGAAAAAAAGCTGGCGGACAATTTTTCGCGGTTCGTCCGCTTTCAAAAGGTGAAACAATGCCCATGAGAGCGCTTCGTCACGGCGATACTGCTCCATCAGGGTTGTGGCCTGGTGTTCACGCTGGGTGACATCTTCGATCACACCGATGACGCCGCAGACATTGCCCTCGAAAATCAGCGGAGAAACCCTGGCCGTCTGTCGCATAAGGCCGCCGTCGGTGCCGCTCAATGGGGATTTGAAAGGTAAAAGATAATGGTGAAGCGAAACGGACAGCACGCTGGATTCCCCCTTTAAGGCCCTCTGGAAGGGAGATTCGAGCCTCCGCTTTATCAGCTCGGGAAAAATATCAAACAGAGCGCGTCCTTTAACCTCCGCGCATGAGAGCGAGCTGTGAATTTCCATCCACTGATTCCAGGTTTGGATTCGCAGGGATGTATCCAGCGTAAAAACACCATAGGGAGCAAACTGAATCCAGGACAGTAACGCTACGTCCCGCTTTTTCTCCAGATTTTCCTCCAGATTGTCCATTTTAACTTACCTTTAGTCGCCTTCGCGCTCTTCCCATTTTTTTAATTCCGAGAGCAACGTTCCCAGCGACGTCACTCCCAGGATGATGACTAAAAACCCTTTTACGTCATTGGCGCGGAGATGAAAACAGGTATGAATAATTAAGGCATATTCCAGACGCTCATTTTCAATGGCCAATGAATTAAGCACCTTTTGCACTGATTCGATTTGCAGCGCGGGCACGGTAAAAGAAACCCGCACCTTCAAAAGGTTGCCAAACGCTCCCAGGCACGCATTCAAAACGATGTTGCCTATTTCGGTAATCACTTCGCGCGCAGCCCCGTCAAAACCGGCCGTGTCAGGACGATCGGTAAGAAGCCGGTTTAACGCCAGAGCGGCTTCCCGATCCAATACCAATATCGCGTTGCCGGTAATCGGCCCCGAAAATATCTGATTGACGCTGGCGACTTCTCCCTTCAGCACATCCTGAAGCTTTGATGTTATCTCTGGGATCGAGTGAAGCGCCACTTC
Organism: uncultured Verrucomicrobiae bacterium; assembly: GCA_963845665.1. Classification (GTDB taxonomy): domain Bacteria; phylum Verrucomicrobiota; class Verrucomicrobiia; order Limisphaerales; family UBA11358; genus UBA11358. The sequence goes on along the minus strand of CAWJTA010000002.1, from coordinate 953,757 downwards.
GGGAACTTCAAGGGTAATCCGATGACCCGTAAGGTCGGATAAAGCCGCCGCCGAGCGCGCATAGCCGATATTGATTAATTCTGTTAAGGCGTCCTTTTGGATCGAGGTTAATTCCATGCGGTTTCTCCTTTCCAGACCAGATCCAGCGTTTCCACAAGTTCATCTTTATTCACAGGTTTGTTTATCATGGCAGCAGCGCCTGCTTCCTTGACCTGGTCACGGGTGGTTCTCTGGATGTCCGCTGTAGCTACAATGACTGGCAGGGATGGATTCATCTCCTTGAGTTTTTGCAAAACCTCCAGCCCGTACATCTCGGCCATCAACATATCCAAAATGACGAGATCATATTGATTTAGCGCGCAGGCCTCCAATGCTTGTGGTCCGCTGGATACCTCTTCGATCTCGTATTCGAATTCCTCCAGCATCTTTCTAACAAGGCGGCGCGCCAGGCCGGAATCATCTACCAGCAATATTTTTTTCATAATCGATTGTTGATCTCCGACACCATCGACCCGAGTTCCACCGCGCCGTCACTCAGCCCCGACTCCACGACACTTCGGGGCATCCCATAAATCATACAACTCGCTTCAGACTCGGTCAAAACCATTCCGCCCTGCGACTTTATCCAGGCAGCCCCTTCCATTCCATCGTTGCCCATGCCGGTCAGTACCACTCCCAGTACCCGGCTCCCATAGGTTTCCGCAGCGGACTGGAACATAACGTCCACGGATGGCTTATGCGGTTTGCCCGCCGGCCGGTGGGACAGGCGAATTTTAACCGAACCACTTGGATCACGTTGAAATGACAAATGTTGCCCTCCGGGGGCCAGGAGCGCCTGGCCGGGAATGACTGGACAACCTTCAAAGGCTTCCTTTACCGCGAGCGGGGATATTTCAGCCAATTTCTCCGCAAATGGGCCGGTATATCCTATGGGCATGTGCAAAACCATTACCAGCGGCACCGGAAAATCCCTGTCAAATTGCGGAAGGATGTATCGTAATGCCTGCGGGCCGCCCGTGGAGACGCCCAGAACAACGATGTCAACGTTCCGCGCCGAACGGGACCTGGCAGTCATGGGACCGGCACTCGATTCAACTCGCGGTTTTATCGGGAAAGAGACATTGGCCGCGGATTTAACTTTGTCAATTAGCTCTTCGTGAACGAGTCGAAGAGTGTCGGTCGCCAGGGCGGTCGGTTTCTGAATGAAATCGATGGCCCCCGCCTCAAGGGCTTTGATTGCATGGTCTGTGTCCTGGGGCGATGCTGTCAGGATGATGATTGGCAACGGCCGCCGGCTAAGCTGCTGTTTTACGAAACCAACGCCGTCCAGCTCCGGCATGTTCAAATCGCAGGTCACCACATCCGGATTCAATGTTTCAACCATTCCCAGGGCTTCCTCACCATTTTTCGCAGCTCCCACGACTTCGATATAGGGACTGCCGGAAAGAATTTCGCGGATGACTTTGCGAACAAACGCGGAATCGTCTACGATGAGTGTTTTGATCAGGCGCATGTCATCGAATTCGTACGTAGGCAAAAGCCTTTCCGACTTCCTTTAAATCAAAGTCCGAAGTCATGCGCAATAGCGATTCCGCCGCCCCAACAAACAGGTGGCCGCCCGCGGGCATTTTGGCAGCCATATTTGCCACGGTCTGGCGGACGGCATGGGGTGAAAAATAAATGAAAACATTGCGGCAAAATATCACCTGCACGCGCGCCAGGGCGGCCACGTCCGCCGATTCGGATAGATTGGCTTGCCGGTATCTTATTTTTGAAATAACTTCCGGGCTGAGTTGTAAACCGCCCGGCGCCGATTTGAAATACTTAAACTGCAGCGCCGCCGGCAGGCTTCGAAAGGACCGCTCCCGATAAATTCCGGCTTTTGCCCTTTTCAAAGCCGTGGCGGCTTGCGTCGCTCGCCGTGATTTCAATGGGATGCGAGAACCAGCCTGCCTCGGCTATGGCCATGGCGACTGAAGAAGGCTCTTCCCCGGTTGCGCAGGCGGCACACCAAATGCGGAAGGGGGTCGAATGCTTTTGAAACCACTCCGGGATAATAATTTCAGTTAAAGCCTCGATCTGTGACATTTCCCGCCAGAAATATGTTTCCTGCACGGAAAGGACCTCCCAGGCCTGTGCCCATTCACCGGATTGATTATCTTTCAGGGCGTAGTAAAAATCCAAAAACGATTGGTGTCCGCGCTGGACGGCCAGCGGCCCCAATTTCTCCATCAGTATATCCAGGCGGGAATCTTCAAAAAAGATTCCAGTCCGGTCATGGATCAAATCACGCAGCAATCGCGCCACCCCTTCCGGGGCGCGCGGCGACTTGTCACTTGTATTATTTGGCGGGCTGCTGAATTTCAGGGGTGTCCTTGGTTACCTGCTCAGCGGGCGGGGGAAATTTGAGCGACGCCGTTTTTCTCGAGTATCCCCCGGATACCTTTAACTTCGCTGGTGTTGTTCCGGGAGATGTCCTGAAGTCCGCTAATTTTCCCCAGAATCGTGACTGCCGATTTTGAGTTTCCGACATTGGCAGCCGTGATCGATTTTATTTGTTTGGTGATATTGGACGTGTTATCGCGAATATATTTCACCGATTTCAATTGTTCTTTTATCGCCCCTGCGGCCTCCGTGGTCTGTTGTAGAAATCCCTTCGCCGCGACGGTGATTTCCGCGGCGTTTTTGGATTGGTCGCCCATCGATTTGGTCAAACCAGTAAATTGGACCGTTAGTTTCTCCGTCTCTTTGGAGACTTTTTCAATCGCACTCGCCTGTTCGGCGACGGCTCGGGCGGTCGAGGTCGGCGCCTTTTCTCATCGATTCGACTGCCTGGACAATTTGAACCGCGCCGGCCGCCTGTTCGGTCATCGCCTTTCGGACTAAAGTGGCTGAATTCGAGGTCATTTGCGCGGCCTTAACTATTTCGCGGGCCGCTTTTGCCTGTTCAACGTTTGCCTGTGACACCTCTTTGGCACCTTTTCGCATCTGAGTCGCGGCCTGAACGATTTGCGCGGCGCCTTTTACCTGCTCCGCAGTGCTGATGGCGATCTCGCGCGCCTGGATGGTCGCCGCATTAATGGAATCGCTCACCCTCCGAACCCCTATAACCTGCTCATCCGATGCGCGGCTAATTTGGGTAATCAGCGATGAACTCTCGTTGACGCCGGTGAGAATAGTTTTTAAGCCGGCCAGGCCGTCTTCAGATAGACGGTTGCTTTCTTCCGCCACCTGGGAGGCGGTATTGGAAGCTTCCGTGGCTTCACGCGTCGCATCCTCAAGGCCGCGCACAATTTCGGAAATTTCAGCCGTCGCTTTGGCGCAACGGTCGGCCAAATTCCTGACTTCTTCGGCCACAACCGCGAACCCACGGCCGGCTTCGCCCGCCCGCGCGGCTTCGATGGAGGCGTTGAGGGAAAGCAGATTCGTCCTCTCCGCGATGACATTGATCGTATCAACGATGCCCGTGATATCGCGGGTTCGTTTGTTCAGTTCACGCATCACGGTTGTTGACTTGGTCATCGCGCCCGCCACTTTGGTAATTCCCTGAATCGATTTTTGGATCGTCTGGCCGCCTTCCTCGGCCTGTCGGGTCACCTTTTGTGCGATTTCCTCGCTGCGCTTAATCAGATTGTTTACGGACTTGCTTGTTTGATCCATTTGGGTCGCGCTGGTTGAGGCGTCAGCGGCGGCTTGCTTGATGTTTTCGCTGTTTTTAGCGACCGCTTGAATGGACCGGGCCATTTCTTCGATGGATGTGCTCGTTTCCTCAACCGATGCCGCCAGGCTCTCGCTCATCCCGCCAACTTCTTCAATGGAAGCAGCCATTTCATTGATGGAAGACGAAGTCTCCTCGGCCGCCGTTGTGAGATCATCGCTGTTACGGGAAACATTTTTTATCGATTGTCCCATTTCTTCGATCGCCGAGGCATTTTCGGCGATGCTCGTTGCCAAATCATCGGTGTCGCGTCTGACGGATTTCGAGAAAGCGGTGATTTCTTCCATCGAGGTCCGGATTTTCTGGCCTGACGTTGTCATTTCCTGCGCCGATGAAGTGACGCTTTGGATGGATTTGGACAAATGCTGGACCGCCTTCGTTGTTTCATTGGCGCTGGTGGTGACCTGGTTAATGTTAACGGTCACTTGTTCCATGGACGCGGCAATTTCATTGACCGAAGAGGCGGTCTCTTCTGAAGAAGTTGAAACCGAAGCGGCCTGCTGGGCCGTTTCTTTCAGGGATTTTGCCAGTTCGTCTGTGTCCGCTGTGGCTGTTTTTAAGATGGCGTTTTGTTTCTCAAAGCCCGCGTCCAGCCGGACGGTTATTTCGCCGATCTTTAAAATCGGGCCGTCATTGAGGGCGGGGCGTGAACCGCCCGGTAAAACATTTGGAGTTAGGCTTTTCTTTGACATAATTTAAAAAGTTAAGAGGCTGCTTTTTCGGGTAGGACGCTTTCTTTGGCTTCCGGCAATTGAACATCTTCCACATTCAAAACCGCGTCCAAATCCAGAATAAGGACCAGTCTATCTCCTAATTTGGTTACCGCGGTCAGATATTTATCATTAATTCCGGTAAGTGTTTTCTCAATGGGTCGCAGGCTATCGCTGGAGAATTGCCTGAATTCTCTTGCCGTGTCCACGATCAGCCCCACTGTCCGGTCATGAACAATGGCAAAAACAATACGGGTGCGGATCGTATTGTCCTTCCTCGGAAATCCAAAGCGCACCCTGAGATTCAGGGCTGGAATGACCTGGCCGCGGGAGAACACAACCCCATCAATAGCCGGATTGGCATTTGGAACCGGCGCCACATGCTCCAACATGTCGATGTGCTGCACGTTGCGACTCGGGAGGCCATAAATATTTCCGTCGAGTTCGAAAAGCACGAAGGATTCCGCTTGGGTGTTCATTTTATTGGGTTGATTCAAACCAGTTTATTTTTGCGCGAAATCCAGGCTGTCAGCAGGGCGGACATTGCCTGCGGTCAGCCAGACTCCATCCAGGATTAAAACGGGTTTGCCATCTCCTATTTCGGTCGCGCCAGAGATGCCGCCCACTTGAATCAGCGGGTCGCGAATAGTACGGACGACCACCTCGCGTTGCCCCAGCACCTTTTCAACCAGAAGTCCGATGCTCCCTCGTTCTGACATGATCACGAGGATGCACCTTACGCCAGTATCACTGCTTTTCAAGTGGAAAAGCCCCGCCAGACGGACGATAGGCAAGACCCCGCCGCGATACGAAATCATCTCAATGCCATCCGCCAGCCTGATTTCTCTTTCGGTTGCATGGAAAATTTCCCTGACCGAACTCTGCGGCACCGCGCAGGTTTGACCGGCGGCTGAGACGATCAAAGTCTCTGCAATCACCACGGTCAGCGGAAGGCGCATGGTAAATTGTGTTCCGCGGCCTTCTTCACTTTCCAGGGTGAGCTTGCCACCCAGTTCTTTGATTGCCGAATACACGACAGACATCCCTACGCCTCTGCCTGACATTCGGTCGGCATCATTCCGAATAGAAAATCCCGGGGAACACAGAATTTTCAGGATGGCATCGTTGTCTGTCGCCGGGGTTTCAAGCCCCAATTGTTTGGCGCGTTGAATGATCGCATTCGCGTTAATGCCTTTTCCATCATCCCGCACCTTGATGATCACAAAATCTCCCGTCGCGGAGGCGCTTAGTTCGATAGTTGCCTCTTCGGGTTTTGACATGGCCTTCCGCTCCGCGGCGGTTTCAATCCCATGACTGAACGCATTCCGCACCATGTGCAACAATGGATCCTTGAGCTTTTCTATCAGGTATTTGTCAACTGCGGTTTCCTGCCCTTCAATTTTCAGGCGGACCTTTTTTGAAGATTGCCGCGATAAGTCCTGGATAACAAAAGGCAGACGCGCAAAAATCTCTCCGATAGGAGTGAGCCGGATCCCCATGATATCTTCCCGCATTTGCCGCAAAGAGCGGCCCATCATTCTATTGACTTCATGGACTCCCCGAAGATCAACCTGCCCGGCTTCTCCGGCCACCCGCGCCAGCTCTATTTCGAGTCGCGAACGGTGAATGACCATTTCGCCGACCATTCGCAACATGTCATCCAGACGCTTGAGGTCCACGCGCACAAAATGCGAGGGGGCCAGAAAAGGATTGTATGTGTCTTCCGCGGCGGGTAGTGAAGGAACGGGCATCGCGGGCTTTAGCGGCTCCTCTGGTTTTTCGACCAATTCGATGGTCAATCCTTTGCCTTCCCACTCTTTACTTTCTTCCAGGGCCTGGTTCGTCTCAATTAAAAATTCAAATAGGATGGAGCCTTTGCCTTTGACGACAGGGGTGGATTTCAGGATTTCACCTATCCGGGAAAGCTGCTCGCGAATGGTGGTGACGTTTATTTTTTTAGCAGCCAGTTCGTGAGACGGCGAAAAGGTGACCTTAAATACGTTTGCTTCCCCGGGCCTGTTTTTCCTGGTCTTGTCTGAAATCGAGCCCCGGACTTCTTTGTCGGGCGGGGCGGGGGTATCGGAAAGGGTTGAATCGGAGCATTGAGCCGTTATGCCGTCCAATTCTGAATTGAAATCCGGCAATTGCCTTTTCCCGCGAAACGCTGCGACAATCTGCTCCAATTTCCGGGTCACCCGCCCTAGAGCGTTCAGCAATTTATCATTGGGCCCTAATTTTCCACTTCGCATCAGGCGCAGCAGATCTTCCGTGGCATGAGCCAGAGATTCGGCGGGCTTGAGACCGACAATCGCCGAAATTCCTTTGAAAGAGTGAAAGTTGAGAAAAAGCTCCCCAATGACAGGCGCGGCTGAATCGGCGTCACCCCCGGATGTTGCCAGGGCCTGTAACGCATTCCGTATGTCGAGCAGGTGCTGGTCGGCCTCGGCAAAGAAATCATCAAGCAATTCCTGGCTCAAACTTAATGACTTCGCTTCATTCATTTCCGGCACGACGAGAGTTTCTGGCATTGCCGCCCTATGATGGGCTAACAATTAATTGGTCAATAATTCGACCAATGAGAATGCATCATCATTCTCATTTTCGGCCGGCGGTGCGGTCGGGCAAACTTTGCACGGGGGCGTTCCTCCAGCCCAAAATACATTTATTAACTATCTTGTACTGAAATCTCCCCTTGTCAAGGTGAGAGGTGAGAGGTATCATTGCGGTACGAAACCACATTGACATTAGGTCGCTTTAAGACGATTGTTACGCTTATGGAAGCTCAGGAATATGAATTCGCCGATACGCAACGCGACCTTGATAAGTTGATTACAACAATCGAAGCGAACCGCGTTCGGATGCAAAGGAGCCTGGAAACTTCTAAAAAGTTAAACGCCGCCATTGAATCGTCCAAATCTGTCAGCGCGAGGGCAAAATCCACAATAAAGCGTCGGCCGGCCCGCGAACTTTGAGTCAGCCAGCGCAAAATTGAGACCTTTTCCGGCTTCGTATCCTTCACGGCCTTCGCGCGAAATCCGTTTTGCGATTAGATAGAAAATCTCGATACCGGCTCATTCGACTCGATCCCGCAAACTTCTCCGCACCACTTTTCAACCTGGGATTTTATCATGTCGCGGATTTCGCGGATGCGTTCCAGTTTTTGCTCGTGTGTTCCCTGGATGGCCGATGGATCTGGAAAACTCCAATGCAATCGCTTCGTAATTCCCGGGAAAATGGGGCAGCGTTCAGCGCTCGTTTCATCGCATACAGTGACGACATATTGAAACGATTTGCCTGATTTAAATATATCAAATACCGCTTTGGTCTGGTTCCCCGATATATCGATTCCAATTTCCTTCATTGCTTCCACGACGACAGGATTTAATTTCCCCGGTTCGAGTCCTGCGCTGGAGGCTTCGAACTGTTCGCCGCAGATTTGATTCAGAAACGCCTCAGCCATCTGGCTGCGAGCGCTGTTATGAATGCAGATAAACAGGACTTTCTCTTTCATAATTTGTTAATTAGCAGCAGCTTTTCTTTTCTTTGCCTTTTGGCAAAAGTTTGAACTGATAGGGCTTATTCAGGTTGGGCGGAAGACAGCGGTCTTCCGCCAGACAGGCCGTGTGCTTAACGCCGAGGTGTACCATTAGCGTGTCGCCGTCGGCTTCAATTTTCTCGATTGGAAAATGGGAAATAAATGGCGCTTCATGCTCAACGTCAACATCGGGGTCCTCTTTGTCGAAAAATGGAGCGGATTTTTCGAGAATGGCCGATAACTTCTCCGCCGTGAGCCGGTGATCCGTATCGTCCTGAAACCACGTTTGCAGGCGGCAGGCCGTGTCAGTTCGGCGGGTTCCCCCGCAATCAATGTACCTTTTGTCAATTCGCGCCACTTCCGTGACATGAGCGTGCGGCGGGATTTTGCCGCCGGTCGGCAAAATGAATCGGATATTTCGTGCGGCATTTTTCGCCAGCGATTTTTTGAGTTCAGATAATTTCATAAACTTAATGGCTCTTCGGGAATGGGCAGCACGTCGAGTCCTGGCAGCCTCGGCACGTGAACACGGCCAAAGCGGCACCCGCGAGCGGGGCGGTCAGGTATATCCAAAGATATTCCAGATGTCCTGATATAACGGCAGGGGCAAGGGAACGGGCTGGATTCATGGACGCGCCGCAGATCGGGCCGGCGAACATGGCTTCCAAACCAATCACCGAGCCGACGGCGATGCCCGCCGTGATGCCTTTTTCCTTCGCCCCGGTCGAGACGTTCAGAATCACGAACATTAAAAGAAACGTCAGGATCATTTCCAAAACGAAGGACTGCATTGCGGCCCCGGACGGCAGTGTGGCTCCCAGGGTCGGATGCGCCGGGAAAAGAACCCGCAAAATGCCGCTGGCCGCAAAGGCGCCGAGGCATTGAGCGGGGACGAAGAGTACCACTTGACTCAATGGAAAACGGCCGGAAAGCCAGAAGCCGCCGGTGACGGCGGGATTCAAATGCGCCCCGGAAATATCACCCACCGCATAAATCATGGCCAGCACCACCAGGCCGAACGTCAAAGCGACTCCAACGTGCGTGATGCTGCCATTGCTTGCGTCATTGACGATGATCGCGCCGGTCCCGGCAAAGACCAGGGCAAACGTGCCGATGAATTCGGCCAGGAGCGGCTTGAACTTTGGACGCATACGCTAAAGCGTATGTATCGTGAGGCTTGTTTTCGAATATGTCAACGCGTATATGTAAATGGATGCGTGACCTCACATTGTTTTTTGCAGCGTTATCAGACCAGACCCGCCTTCGCCTGCTCAATTTGATGAAAAACAAAGAAATTTGTGTTTGTTATCTTCAGGATGTTTTAAACACGAACCAGCCGAAAATTTCCCGCCATCTGGCCTATCTGAAGAGGGCGGGACTCGTGGAGGCGCGGCGTGATGGAAAATGGACGCACTATCGGCTCGCCAAATTGGACGGTGAACGGAGAAAACTTTTGTCCCAAACGCTGGTTTGTCTCGGACGCGAAAGGCAAATCGCGAAAGATGCCGAAAGGCTCAAAAGCGTTAATTGTGACTGATGCTTTAGCAACATCGAACATCGAACGCTGAACACTGAACGTACCCATGCGTTCCGAGTTCGATGTTCAAATCCCAATTCCGGCGGTTCGTTCACATCGCGGGTCATGAATGGGCGACGGTCGGTTTCTCTTCCGGTCATAGTCTTTGACCGAAATTCGCAAATTTGCTTTGATAAGGGCATTATCGAATGGGCATCTCGCAAAAGGATTGCTGTGTATTAAACAGCGGCGGCGGCGCATGGGGTTTTGAAGCTTTGGCCGCGCAACTCTCTGCGTCGTTGGGAATAGTCGTTTCTGAACAGCCGCGTCGATTCAATTATTTGCTACACATTGAGGACGCCGAGCGTCCATTGGGCTTCGGAGTATTTATCCCGATTCAATCGGTGCATTTCGCTTCTGACAAACGCGTGCTTGCCACTGTGTTCCGTCGAGGGGCTGTGCCAACCCCATACACAGAGCTTTTCGACACATACGACCAGCTCCGTCAGTTCGTCCGGCAACATTCCGGGAGGGAGTGGTGCCTCAAATATCCGACGAGTTGCGGAGGCGGTGGCCATAGGCTTTTTAACGAGACCGCTGCTGAGCCGGCGAACTGGCCACGTCCTTTCGTGGTTCAGGAATTTATCCGGTTGGAGCGTCCGGAAGTGTATCGGACCTATTGCGCAGGCGGTGAGCTTTTCGGATGGGTTGCTCGACGTTTCCCTGAGGGAATTCGCCCATCACCCTGGGTGGCACATGCTCGCGGTGCGCAGTACGTGCGTTTGAGTGATGCCCCTCCGCAGGCGTTGGACGTAGCGCGGCGCGCGTTGGTCGCAACTGGCCTTTACAATTCATTCGGGTGCGTCGACCTGCTCCGGAACCCTGCTGGACAGTGGCTCGCCCTGGAGGTGGGCACTGACGGGATTGTTAACTATGTCGACCGGGACCTTGGCGACCCGGAATTTGAGGACGATTTGTCTCGGCGCGTTGCGAACGCGTTTTGGAAGTCAGCGCAGGCATACGACAAGTAGACAGGCCGCCAGGCGCTGTTGCCGAACGTCGAAAAGCCGATTCGCAATACAGGTTGGCTGCCCGGTTCGCGTTATCAAATCGAAAAACCCGTCACCGGCTCGTTCAGCAGCACGCGGTCGCACCAATCTCCAAAACCTTCGCGATTGAAGCGTTCGTTCACGTAGCGGGTCAGGACGGGGCGAAGCTCGGTTTCTATGTCGGCGTCTTTGACCATTTCCTTCCAAATGCGCGCCATGCGCGTGCCAGCTAAATCACCGCCGAGCCAGACCTGATAGCGACCGGGCGCTTTGCCCACGAACCCGAGTTCGGCGACGTACGGCCGCGCACACCCGTTGGGGCAACCGGTGGAACGAATGACAATCTCCTCGCCCACCATGCCAACCGCTTCACAGAGTTTTTCAATGCGGTCCACCAGGCCGGGAAGCATCCGTTCGGACTCGGCCAGCGCCAGCCCGCACGTGGGCAGGGCCGGGCAGGCCATGGACGCCGCGTGCATGGGCGTCGTTTGCCGATGATCGGTTTTGACGCCGTGCTCCACCAACAGCTCGTTGATGGCGTCGCGGTCCTCTTCGTCAATGTTCGCCAAAATCATGTTCTGATTGGCTGAAAGGCGAAATTCGATGTCGGTGAATTTCTCGGCAGCCTGGCGCAACGCAGTTTTCATGCGCCGGCCTTCAACGTCCTTCACGCGCCCGGTTTCCACAAAGAGAGTCAGGAACCATTTGCCGTCCACCGCCTGGCGCCAGCCATAAAGATCGCCGGTGGTGGTGAACCGATAAGGCCGCGCCGGTTCCAATTTGATGCCCATGCGCTTCTCGATTTCAGCGCGCGCCCACTCCACGCCGCGCTCGGCGATGACGTATTTGAGGCGCGCGTGTTTGCGGTCACCTCGATCGCCAAAATCGCGATGGAGGGTCAGCACGGCTTTCGCCGCGTCCACGACCCTGTCCGGTGTGATAAATCCGATGACATCGGCCAGGCGCGGATAGGTTTGGACGTTGCCATGGCTGCGGCCCAGTCCGCCGCCGACCGCCAGGTTGTAACCCACGAGATTCTTGTCTTCGACGATCGCGATGAAACCGACGTCGTTGGTCAAAACGTCAATGTCATTGACCGGCGGAATAGCGAACGCAATTTTGAATTTCCGCGGCAAATAGGTTTTGCCATAAAGCGGATCGACGAAATTCTTATTTGCCTCGTCCTCAAGATTGAGTTGGGTGCCATCGAGCCAGATTGAATGATAAGAGGCCGTGCGGGGCTTGAGATCGTCGCTCACGCGGCGGGTATCTTCGAGGACTTGCGTCCGTGCCAGGGTGTAGGCCGGAGTCGGAGGCGCCATCACGTTACGGCGGACGTCGCCGCAGGCCGCCAATGTTGAAACGAGCGCTTCATTCAGGCCCTTGATGAGCGCGCGAAGGTTCGATTTCAATATTCCGTGAAACTGGATGGTCTGCCGGGTCGTGATGCGGAGGGTGTTGTTCCCGTAATGGCCGGCCATGTCGTCCATGGCGATCCATTGTTTGGCCGTCAGGACGCCGCCGGGCAGGCTCGTGCGGACCATCATGATGTATTTTTTGCCGGTTTTGCGCGCGTCCCGGTCGTCCTGCTGATAGACCCCGTGAAATTTCAAAAACTCGTAATCGTCCTGGCTAAAATGGTCCGCCGCGGCGTCCGCCAGGGTCGCGGCAATGCCGCCCGAGAGCGTTGGGCTCCCGGTTTTGAGTCCTTCATTGTGTGTCAACTTGACTGCAGCTTCATCCATAAATGAACCGTAAAAATACCCTGTCCCGGCGCCCAGTTCAACAAGGGTTTTTTGACATTTTGTTGTGCTGCGATGGATCTTGAAATGTTTCTGATTCTTAACATTAAGAATATTGACTGATCGGCCGATTTCGCTAAAGTGCCAACAGTCAGAAATTCAGTTCCAGTTTTCTCCGGCAAACAGGATGCGCTGCTGCTTCGAGTTGCCATGGAGAAAGCTCCATCCGATGAAAATGGTGGGGCATCTGGAGTCGCCGCAGTAATTCTGGCCAGGGTCCTGATCGGGCTGGCTGACGGGAGGCAAAGGGAGGGTTCAGGTCCAATTGCAGTTAACGTTGCAATAAAGAAAACCTCGGAAAATAACCTTAGTTATGAAGAACAAATTATCTCTCGTTTCGGTCACCCTGGCGTTGTTTTTTATCTGTCCCGGGCTCGCGCAGGCGAGACAAGCACTGCATGGCCATGTGCCGCGAGCAATCAAGGACTTGAATTTGCCCGCCGTTGGCCGCCCTTCGGAAACGGCGACACTTCGGTTGGCCATCAGCCTGCCATTCCGTAACCGTGAGGCTCTCACCAATTTGATGCAAGAGCTTTATACCCCAGGCAGTCCCAATTACCGCAAATTTCTGACGCCCGCGCAGTTCAGGGAAGAATTTGGGCCGACCGAACAGGATTATCAGGCGCTCATCGAGTTTGCCAGGAGCAACGGCCTGGCGGTGACCGGCACGTTTTCGAACCGGGCATTGGTCGACGTTAAGGCGACGGTGGCCGATATCGAACGCGTTTTCCATGTCACGATGCGCCTGTGCCAGCATCCGACTGAAGCCCGCCAATTCTACGCCCCGGATTCGGAGCCGTCGCTTGATTGTTCAGTTCCGGTTCTGTTCATCAGCGGATTGGACAATTATATAATACCGCACCCGGTTCCATCTGCGGCCAGGGGGGAAGGACATGGGGGAGACGAGGGAGGATCGGCGCCAGACGGGAGCTATTTAGCCCGGGATGTTAAAACGGCTTACGGATTTGGCGCCAACCCCTTTGCTGCCGGGCAATCGATAGGTATCCTATCATATTCGGGCTATTATCCGGATCTTGTCAACGACTACATGTCTGAAAACGACATAGAAAACGTAACAGTCACCAAACAGTTGGTGGACGGGGCCACAGGAGCTCCCGACCCGAACGAAAACCATTATTGGGAGACGCAGGTGGACATCGAGATGGCGATGGCGATTGCAAGCGATGTCACCATCATCGTGTATGAATTGCCGCCGATGAATCCAACGGGTATCAATTACGAGTATTCGCCCCCGGACGATGCATTGGATTTAATGGCCTCGCAGGGTTTGTGCAACCAAATCAGTTCATCCCTGGAGTACGAGGTAAATCCGAGCACAGACCAGTCATTCTTTGAGTTCGAGGCCCAGGGACAGTCGTTTTTCCAGTGTTCGGGCGACGGGGGAGGACGTACGGGGAGCGATGTGTATCCACCCTTTGATGACCCCTATATCACGCTCGTCGGCGCGACGACGTTGACGACGGGCAGTGGCGGTGCCTGGAGCTCCGAAACGGTATGGAACGACTCCGGCGGAAGCAGCGGCGGCGGGATTAGCCCGACTTACCCACTTCCAAGCTGGCAGCAGGGTGTCAACACACCAAATAACGGCGCTTCAGCGAAGTGGCGGAACATGCCCGATGTCGCCATCGTTGGGGATGATGTTTACGCTGTCTATGGAGAACCCGTCGTATCCGGAAACCCTCCACAGGAAGGAGGTTACGATGGGACCAGCGTCTCGGCGCCGCTGTGGGCCAGCTTCATGGCAGTCGTCAATGCGGAAGCAGCGATAGACCATCTGCAGCCTGTCGGTTTTATCAACCCGATTGTCTACAAGATCGGCACGGGAGCGGACGGCAGTTTCACCTATGCTTCTTGTTTTCACGACATTATCAGCGGTAACAATGACCTTTTTTCGGCCGTTCCCGGCTATGACCTGTGCACTGGCTGGGGCACGCCCATTGGGCCAAATCTGCTCCAGGCCCTTGTCGCCAGTGCCACTCCGGTCAGCCTGCCTTATCCGCACCTTGTCTACGGCAGCCCCAACCTGCTTGGATTCTGGACCTTTGACGCCATATTTTTCACGAACAGTTGCATCAACGGTTTTACCGGGACCCTTGAGGGCAATGCGCAGATCGGCCCGCCGGGTTCCGGCTGTCCGCTGCCGCGGGACTACAGCAATCAGGGGCTGGAGCTCGACGGAACCAATAGCTGGATGTTGACAAGCCTGGCCGGGCAGATCACCAACCAGGGCACTGTGCTGGCCTGGGTTAATCTCACCGCCGAGCCATCGTCAGCGGGACACTATTTCACGGTTGCGGCGCAGTCACAGGCGGGAAACGAGTTTGATCTTCAAATCCGAACGGATAATCGCGTCTATTTTTGTACCGACACCGGGTCGGCCACGGTCGCATCCAACACGATTCCAATCAACCAATGGCATTTTTTGGCGGCGACGTTTGTCGCCAACACCAATTGCTCAATCTATTTGGACGGGGCTCTGGTGTCTTCGTCCATCCCTGGCGACCATTTAGCCAACACAAACCCATTCATTATGGGGCAAAGCCCGGCGTTCCCGGGGGCTTATTTCCAGGGCAATCTCTCCGATGTGGCTATTTTTAACAGGGCCTTGAGCGCGTCGGAAATCGCCACGTTTTATTCAGCCACCCGGCCTCCCTTGTACATCAACCAGGACACCGGGCCGGCGACCTTATCGTGGCAAACGAACTATTCGAACTTCACACTCCAGTTTAACACTAGTCTGAAATCCACCAACTGGATGGACTGGCCCTACGCACCGGCGGTTGTCAGCGGCCAATTCAATATAGCTCTAACCAATTTGCCCCCCGATCTCGCAACGCAAAAGTCTCTATTTTTCCGCCTGAATCCATAGTCTTATGCCGCAACTTGCGGTTGGACAACGAAATCGCTCTCCACGTTAACATCAGCGAACAGCCACGTTGAGAGATAGCGCTCGGATGATGATGGAACGATCGCAACGATGGTTTTGCCGTCATTTTCGGGGCGTTTGGCCACCTGCAGTGCCGCCCAAACAATCGCGCCGCTGGAAATGCCGATTGGAATTCCGTCCAGTTTGTTGACTTCCCTGGAAACAGGGGACGAATCTTCCTCAGATACCTGAATGGTTTCGTCCAAAATCTTCGTGTTGAGGTTTTCCGGAATGAAACCCGCGCCGATGCCTTGCAATTTGTGCGGTCCCGGCTGGCCGCCCGAAATGACCGGAGATTTCAGCGGTTCCACGGCTATCGCCTTGAACGACGGCTTGCGCTTCTTTATGACTTCTCCCACACCAGTGATCGTTCCACCCGTTCCCACGCCCGCGACCATGATGTCCACGTTGCCATCCGTGTCGCGCCAGATTTCCTCAGCGGTCGTTTTGCGGTGGATTTCCGGGTTCGCGGGATTGGAAAATTGCTGGAGGATGACACTGTTTGGGATTTGCTGGCGCAATTCCTCCGCTTTGGCGATGGCGCCTTTCATCCCTTTGGCGCCTTCAGTCAGAACCAGCTTGGCCCCAAGAATTTTTAAAAGCTTACGGCGCTCTGTGCTCATGGTTTCAGGCATCGTCAGGATCAATTCCAGTCCTTTGGCCGCGGCCACAAATGCCAGCGCAATGCCCGTATTGCCGCTGGTCGGTTCGATCAACACCGTGCCCGGGCCGATTTTGCCCGCTTTCCAGCGCGTCATTGATCATCGAAACGCCGATGCGGTCTTTGACGCTGGATAACGGGTTGAAAAATTCGAGTTTGAGAAGGACATCGGCGAGCGCCCCGTGCTTTTTTGCCGTGCGATTGAGGCGCACGAGCGGTGTGTTGCCAATGGTTTCGGTAATGTCATTGTAGATGCGTGGCATAGATTTTGTGTGGTTAGAGGTTTGGTGCGTAAGCAATGAATTTGCGGTATTCGCTCAAAATCGTTTGCAGCGCGGCGATAAATGCAGCCTCTTTCAAATACGCCGGCGGCGCCGCTGCCGTTTCCAGGATGACTTCAAATGGACGCGGGCGCACCCGCGGCGGCGGAAAACTCAGCATCCCCTCGTAGGCGTCATAAATAATACCGTTTCGCGCGCGAAAACCGTCAATGACCGGCCGCGTATCGCGGGCGAGGATAGTCTCGACCGCCTCAAGGGCCGGTTTGAGAAGATGCTTGGTCAGCGTCGCCCCGCGTGCGTAGCCGTAAAATCCCGCGCTGGTGTCATCGGTATGCAGTGAAATGATTCCCTGGAATGACCGCGAAATCAGCTCGCTTTGAAGCAGTCGCACTTCCGGTTCGCCCGAATTCTTCCAAAACTCGCGATTCAAGTCCTTGCCGCTGCGGGAAATACGTGTGCCGTCCTCGAAACCAGTCGGATTGCAAATGGGATAGAACGAAAGCCAATAGCCTCTTGCCAATTCGGGTTGGGCTTCCAACATCCGGATAAACTTAACCAGAGCATGGGCCCCCTCCGGTTCATCTCCGTGAATACCTGCAAAAACGCCTATATGGATTGGCGTATCGCCGCCTTCAGGCCCGATATACAGGTAGCGTCTCAGTTCGTAGATATCCCGGCCGGACCTGAAACGTGCGTCGTGATGGGCGACGAGGTTGGGCGATTCGGCGGCGATATTCTCCAGCGGCGCGAAAAAATCCGCCAGAGAACGGCGGCCATTGGCCGGCTCCGGCCTCGCCGGTTGAATAGTGTCTTCAATGGTTTTCATCGCGATTACATTCGGTACAGGCATAAATAACGACTAGTTTGGTAGTATTTTAATTCGCGCGCGATTTATGTCAACTTCCTTTTTGAATTTTTTTAAATCCCTTCTCCTTCAACAAAACCCGCCCAAACCTCCTGCCTTGAAACCGGGGCGCCTTTAGAGACTTCGGCCAGGGTGGAACGATCCATTACCGCCGCGACATAATTCCGGATATCGAAAAAAACGCGCCGAAAGCGGCAGACGGGTTCCTGGGAACATCGTTTGTAACCCGAAAGCGAAACGCAGGCGATTGGCGCGAGAATACCGTCGAAATGGCGGACGACCTCGCCCATGGTGATTTTGGCCGGATTTTTGGCCAGCACATAGCCACCGCGCATTCCCGCCAGGCTCTCCACCCATCCCTGGGCTTTGAGCGCCAGCATGATTTGCTCGAGGAACCGTTTAGGAATGTCGTTGCGCCGCGCCAATTCGCGAATCGGAATAGGCGTGCCGTTGTAATGTTCCACCAGGGTAAACAACGCACGCAACGCATAATCTGTTTTTTTGGAGACTTGCATATACGATGTATTTGGTCGCAATCTAGCCGAAACGCAGGAAAAGGCAAAGGTAATTTACGATTTACGATTTACGATTTACGCGACTCGTGTAAGTGTCGGCGGTCGTTTTCGTACCAAAGCCCGAATATTTTTGCGGACGGGGCGGTCAGAGTGAACGGAATTATCTCGTAAATCGTAAATTGTAAATCGTAAATAATCAGGTGGCCGGAATAAATCGTTGTGCGAGCAATGTCGCGACAAATAGCAGGGCAAAAACCACGCCCAGGGCGAACGGACATTGCGGGGCAACCGCCAGCCAGTCTACAAAAACAATTCCCGCCAGCAGGCCTGAGACAATGCGGGCCACCATAATTTCCCCGCCGAAAAATACCGAGCGCGTGCATCGAATAATCCAGCAGACCAAAACGGCGGACAAATAAATGGCTGGTTTTCGGGAGCCTTCCGTGTTCATCAGCATGGCCAGCAGAATCGGCGCGACCAGCAGGATCAACGACCAATACGGGAGCGATGCGCGTCCTCCGGTAACGACCGACTCACGGCGCGCCACGTAGCTCAAACCCACGATATAAAAGGCCAGTGCCGCGCCGCACCAAATCGGACGTCCATTGTAGTCACCCTGGCCGACCGTCCCGGCGATAACATAGACCCAAAATCGGCAGAGCCCCATCAGCCACGGCGACGCCGTGATGACTTTGTGCGTGGCATCGTAAACGACAATGCAAACAGCCAGCACTACCGCGAGCCCCCCGGCCCATTTTCCGCAAAAAATCAAAAGCAGGACCCCAAGCGCAATCCATGCCCAGCCATAAATCCAGACCCATTCCTCGGCCATCGCCCCGCTGGGAATCGGCCGAGTCGAGCGCCGCTGCCGGTCAAAGTCCACGTCGAAGGCGTCATTCAGGAACATGCCTCCCGTGTAGAGAGCCGATGTGCCCAAAAGCAGCAGTGGCAGTTTCCAAAAATACGCCCGGTCCGAAACGAATTGACCATTTGAAAAACACGAAAGCCACCAGCCCGCCAGACAGTTCGACCAAACCGTCGGCAGATTGGAGACGCGCCCGAGAACCAGCAGCGTTCGAAACTTTTGATGCACCAGGAGAATTAAAGAGGAAAAAGGAAAAAGGAAAAAGGATTTAATCTGGCGCGTTGAAACGTTTTCACCCGGATTTTGCATTAGGCTCCAGGAAAGTTGAGGGAAAGATTTTATGTGTCGGCGGAGCCGGAAGCAGAAACCCCAGAGAGGTGAAATATATGTAGCCCCAGGGCAGAGCGCGAGTCTTCGAGTGCGCCGCCGCCCTCGCGTTTGGGGCGCTCGCCTGTTCCGCCCAGACCGGCGATTACCTGTACAGTGGAACCGAGAAGGCAATCACGCTGGGCGCCGGCCTCTATGACATCACCGCCTACGGCGCCCAAGGGCGGGGTGAACTGGTACTGGGACAACGGCTTCGGAGGCCTGGGAGCCGAAATGGAAGGCGAGTTTGATTTCTCCGCATCCACGACACTCAGCCTCCTGGTTGGCGGCGTCGGCGGTGTCCCCGTCAACCTCTCGGATACCAGCCCTGCCGGCGGCGGGGGCGGCAGTTTTATTGTTGATGGCAATACACCACTCGTCATCGCTGGCGGCGGCGGCGCTGGTGGCACCGATGGTAACGGCGGCGGTGGCAGCTGGGGCTATGGTGGTGGTGGTGGCGGCGGCTACAGCGGTGGTGGCGGCGGTGGGGGCTACAGCACCAGCGGCCCCGGTGGTTTCGGGGCTTATGGCCCCGGCGGCGGAGGCGGTTCCTACATCGATTCATCTGCAATAGCGATCGTCAACGAGATTTCCGGCATCACAAGTCCCGACGATTCGCAGGGCAATGGCGAGATTATTATTACCGCGGTTCCCAAACCCACAACAATGGTCCTGGCAGGATTGGGCGGTCTGTCTTTGCTATCAATTCGTCGCCGTTCCATCCGTTTCTGCCAAAATCCTCAAATTCCCCAACAAAACCCCGCATTTTCGTGTCAATTCGTGTCTCGTTTCCTTTTTCCCCCCCCCGTACAGATAAAATGTGCGCAGGCCATTTTCCGACGTAGCGCAGCCGTCTCGGCTGCGGGTTCAAGCACCGTCTCGGTGCGTGTCTCTCGGACGGGAATTGGTAGCAACGCCACGGGCGACAAGTTGCAGCAACTCGCAGGCGGGAGCCGTAATGAAAATGAAAGGGCGGGACCTTCGCACGAAGGCGGGTTGACGCGCCTAATTCTGCTCGCTCTCGGTGGACACCGGTTTGTGCTCGCCTTTGAGCGCGGCCATGACCGCGTGCCAGGAGAGGATGGCGCATTTCACGCGCGCCGGATATTTATGGACCCCGGCGAAGACGGCGAGTTTGCCGACATCCCCGGGAATACTGCCCGTGGTGACCATTTCATGGACTCGGCCGAACATCGTTTCCACGTCTGATTTGGTTTTGCCCCTGGCAAATTCGGTCAGGAGGGATGCAGACGCCTTGGAAATGCAGCAGCCGGAGCCGACGAAGCTGATGTCGGCGATTTTGTCGCCGTCGAGCATGAGGAAGAGTTTGAGTTGATCGCCACAGAGGGGGTTGTGGCCCTGGGCGGAGCAGGTGGCCTGCGTCATTTCGTGAAAATTACGCGGCTTCTTGCAATGGTCCAGGATGACCTGCTGATAAAGGTCATTGATGTCGTCAAACATACTTTTCTTTCTTGGTAGGGACGCTGCGCTGCGGCGTCACCGCCCGTACAGCGGGCGGAATCTTTTGCACTCCAAAGTCCGACCACACTCGTTGCGCCACCGGTCAAATTTACAGATGGCGGCTGGCTTCGAGCCGGCTCCAAACGAGTTTGTCCAATTCCTCGCGCACAGGCGACGCATCGAACGCGCTCGACAATTTCGCCGGCAAAGGCATGAATCAACATCCGGCGCGCGACCAGTTCCGGGAATGCCCCGGGCGCGCAGATAAAAAATGCTTTCACTGTTTAACTGGCCCACGGTCGCCCCGTGCGTGCATTTGACGTCATCGGCGTAAATTTCCAGCTGCGGTTTGGTGTCCGCGGTGGCGTCGTCGGAAAGCAGGAGATTTTTGTTGGTCTGCTTGGCGTCGGTTTTCTGGGCGCTGGGATGGACGTAAATTCGCCCGTGAAAGACGCCTTTGGATTTGTCGTCGAGAATGCCGTTAAAATATTCATGGCTGGCGCAATGGGGTTGGGCGTGCTCGACAATCATGTGATGGTCGGCCAATTGCTCATCGCGCGTCAGGTAGAGGCCATTCAAAACGCACTCGAGGCCCTCACCGGCGAGCTTGGCGCGGATGTTGTTGCGCGAGAGCTTTGAACCGAGGGCAAAGGAATGAACGTTTACGTTGCTGGCGCGCCCAAATTCGCCCGCAATGGTGGCCATGTGAAAGGCGTTGGCCGTTTCATCCTGCAATTTGACGTGCTCCAACACGGCGTTCTCGCCGGCAACAATTTCGGTAACGGCATTGGTAAAGGACGCGGCATCACCCGTGCTCAAATAGCTTTCCACAATCGTGGCCCTGCTGTTCGCCCCCATGATGATAAGATTTCGCGGCTGGCTGGTTTCGCCGTTCTGTTTTGCCGATGAGATATAAATGACTTGAATGGGTTCAGCGATTTCGAACGCCCTCCGGGACCGAAATAAACGCGCCGTCCATGAAAAACGCCTGGTTGAGCGCCGCAAAGGCGTTATCCGAGGTCCTCGCATATTTGGCGAGATGCTTTTCGATCAGAGCGGAACCGCGCGCGATGGCAGCGGAAAGGCTTTCGGCCGTGGCGCCGCCGGGCAGAGTCTGGATGCGCGATAGTTTCGGCTGAAAAAATCCATTCACGAAAACAAGCCGGCAGCCGGCCAGGCCGCCGAAGACCGCATGGCCCAGAACACTGCTTTCCGCGCCATTGACGGCCACCGCGGGGGCCGGATTAAACGGCAGAGCGGCTATGGGACCGACATTGGTAAAGCGCCAGTCTTCGTCATGGAGCGTCGGAAAGCCCAATTCGGCAAAGGTCGAGATGCCGGCGTTGCGCAGGGGCACCAGCCATTTTGGCTGGCCGGCCGCGTCCATGCGGCGGAAAATCTCAACGATCCCTGATTCACTCGAATTTTTGGTCTGCGTCATGGTCTTTATTTCAAATCGAACCCTAATGTTTTCATGCAATGCGCTGATGCGCAAATGAAAACTTTGCGCCAGGCAAAGGTTCACGAAGCCAAAAAGCAAGCTGCCGCCATTTTCCGCATTTAAGTGTTCTCTGTAGAACGCTGGACTGTCTGAGTTTCGCGTGCGGGCTGGGAGATGCGGCCCCTGACTCGATAGCGAAAAGCGTCAAACGGAATTTCCACAGTTAAAATGAGGATGCCGGCCAGCAAGATCGCCCCAAAAAGGAGCTCAAGCGGGTTCCGAATATGCCAGTAGCGCGCCATGGTTCCTCCGGCTAATTCGTGGCACAGAAACAATGGATAAGAAAACAATCCCAGAGCTTTATCCCATCGGACATTGGGAGACATTCGATCCAGGAAAACTGTGGAGATCAGTGCGATCAGGCAACCAATGGCGACGTTGATGTGGATTCCTGTTTTTAGACCCGTGTGCAAGTATTTTGTAAGGATAAAGGTTATCAGGAGAAAGAGCATGAGAACCCAAAGGATTTTGATAAAATGATATTCCTTACGATTGATCAGAATGCCGCTCAAGAACGTAAATAGTATTCCAGGCAAACCGGCAAAGGCCCAAAATGTCGAATTCGGCAGGAATGGTGAAATGGCAAATAAACACAGGCTGGCGACCAGCACGACGCGTAATATCCGCGTGGAAAGGAATGCCAGGAGAGGAACCAATAGATAAAAATGCACTTCACACGCCAACGACCAGGACGGCGCGATGAGCATTGGCGTTCCTGAAAGCGAACTGTAGTTCAGCGGCAAAAGGGTGACATTGGCCAATGTCGCACGCCATGGAAGCCGATTTCCCGCCCATGCCAGCAGCAGAACAATAAAGAAAAGCGGATAGATGCGCAAAAACCGATCTAAATAAAACACGCCGGCTCCATTTGCCTGCGGTGACAATTTGTGAAACTGCCGCTCCATCAATAAACCGGAAAGCGTATAGAAACAGATTACAGCCCATTGGCCTGGGTTAAACCCGGCAACCACGACGCCAAAATGGCTCAATGCGACAAATGCAGCCAAAATGAAACGATACGTGCCAAACATTCGACCGTACCTTAACAAACGCCAGAAATTTAACAACCCGCATTTCCCGGCCCAATTTGAAATCTGAGCCTCTCCGCCAGCATAGAGTTTTGGTTCGGATAATCTCTTTGTTACTCGCCGTTTTCGGTTCCGGCTTGACCAGCCATCAGCACGTTTTTGGTACAATTAATGCTTAAAACATTAAGAATGCTTGAAATTTCACAGCCCTCTCCCATACTCGACCCTCGTTGTATAAACGTGGCAGCATCTCCCAACGCTTTGGCTCTCTCTGAAGACTTCGAATTTGCGGCATTGTCCGTGGCGGACAATTATCGCGAGGCGCTGTTGGGAGAGTTTTCCCCGTATCTCGAAGGAAATGTTGTCGAAGTAGGCGCGGGTATCGGGCAAATCACTGAAGCACTCATGGAACGGAGCGACATCAAGCGGCTTGTTTCCATCGAGCCGCATCGCGGTTTCTACGCTCAATTGCGCGAAAAATTTCCCGGCCACACACTTGTTCAGGGCACGATCGAAGACTTGAAAGGAGACGGCGACTGGGACGCCGTGGTCAGCATCAATGTCCTGGAGCATATCATGAACGACGAACGCGAGCTGAAGAATTATCACCAGCAGCTCCTCAAGAATTCCGGCGTCCTTTGCCTGTTCGTTCCCGCGCGAATGGAAATTTATGCGCAACTTGATAAAGACTTCGGGCATTTCCGGCGTTACGTTAAACCGGAACTGAGGGGGAAGCTTGAGCGCGCCGGTTTTGAAATCGTTCGCCTGCGCTATTACAATATCGCCGGATATTTCGCCTGGTGGCTGAATTTTTGCCTGCTTAAGAAACGCCACTTTAACGCGGGTTCGGTCCGCTTCTTTGATCGGTTTATTTTCCCTTTAGTCCACGGATTCGAATCGCGCGTTTGTCCGCCTTTCGTCGGACAAAGTCTCCTCGTCATTGCGCGGGCGAAGTGAAATAACTGCCGGTATCAATTCAGCTCGATCAGATCCCACTCGAGCGGTCCAGTTCCTGCGCGAAGATTCAATTCAAGTTTTTGGACCACCTGCGCATTCATCTTTTTCAACCAATCATTCAAATCCGGAAACCTGTCTCCGAACCGTGTGCTTTTGGCCAGTATGTATCGAACTCCCTGCGATTTAAGCCAGTCCGCAGTGTCGGGGGGCTTCAGACAAACGATTTGCCGCGAGCCAAAAGGCTGCCACAGGGACGTTTCCGGGTCGTCGTAAGTAATCAGCCCAAGGACGTGTGATTCCGGCGGCAAAATAGCGAGCACAGGCGCAAAGGCGTGATTGCGGTCCCGATAGACTGAATAGACTTCCTCAATGCGCGCCGCCAGCTTTGAATTTGGGTGGCCGGCCTCAAGTTTTGCCAGAATGGCCCTGACCGGAAACAACGGGCGCGCCGGGGAAATAATCAAAAGTCCGGCTGCAATGATAAAAACCAGAAACGCCGACGCACGCCACCAAAATTTCTTTAAGAGTTGCTCGTGGGCCGGAGCCCTCAGGAGCAGCGGCAGCAGGAGAATATAGTAAGGCGCCATGATTCGGGCGATTGGGTAAACCGTCGACTGGCTCAAAAGCGCCGCCGCCGCAACCCATGGAGCGAGCACCAGACCAGCCTCCCACAGACCGTCAAAAGAGCGGAGGTGAAACTGAAAAAACGTCCTGCGGCCGGCGACCGCCGCCACGATCGTACTGACGGCCAGTAACAGGGTTGCGCCGAAACCAAACCCGCCATTTTCTTCGACCTGCATTTCGTCGGCGTGAAACTCGGCAGGTTCCTTTTCCGTAAAGGCTCCATGCAACCTGCGGCTTAAATTCGGCGGAATCACCCGTTTGACGAAATCGTTCCATCGGTTCGCCGCTGGGAAGACCGGGGCCGTCAGGTTGGCAAACGAAACAAAGATGGTATTTACCCCCAGACGAATGGGAGTATTCGCCACGCCGCCCCGGGTCTGAAGCGACTCCAGTGAAAGCCCCGACCAGTCGCCGCAAAAGCGATGATTCAGATAAGCCGAAGGAAGAAACGACGAAAAAACTCCTATCACGCAAACCGCGGCGGTGGCGACAGGCCTTCGAAGCAAAATTCTTAACGAGGGCAGAATGGCAATCGCCCACGGCAGTAACAATGTTATATTCCCTGTTTTGGTTGCCGTGACCAGCCCGATACTCAAAATGGAACAAAACACGTCGCGCATTCGGCCGGAATCGCGCGCGCGAAGCGCAAAAAGAATGGCCGCCAGGGCGAACGGCGCCGCGAACGCGTCATTCGCTATGCTTCCCGCCTGGAGCAAAAAACAATATCCGGTCGGCGCAATCCACATCCAATGCCACGCCACGCGGCGGCGAACTCCCAGGCGTGTCAATACACCAAACGTGAGACCCGGCAAAAACAGAAAAGAGATAAAGTTAATGAGAAAGAGAAAACGATCGGTCCTGAAGATCGCGAGCAACGGCGCGGAAACCCATTCGATGCCGCACGCGCGGTTATTGAGCCGCGGGAAATCCGTGTGAATCCAGTGCCATTGCCCTGCGGCAAGCCAATGCAACACGCGCGGCAGCCGATAGGCCAGGCCATCATAGTTTGTCGGCGGATATATTGCCCCTCCCACAAATACCATGACGGTCAGAATGAGGAACGCGAGCGGGAACGGCCGTTTGAATCGATGAAGCCATTTACGAAAGCAAAAGCATTGCGAACGTTCGGGTTTGTCATAACGCCGCCATATAAAAAACGCGACCGCGCCGACGAGCAAAACCGCAATGTACCCTCCCGCGTTGAGTTGTCCCATCGCGGACAAGACCCAACCGGCCACATTGAGGCCGGCGCAAAGCCATATCCATACGATCAATGACCGCAGGCCAAACGATGAATCCCGGTTCTTTCGTGGTGTGCTGATGCGTTTTGCGGCTTCCGAAAGTTGGTCAGAACCTGTCATTACCGGCTTGATTATAGCTTTAAGAAATTGAAATGGGAGTCGAATCGATTCATACTGCGCCGGTGCTCAACGCAGTGCGAGTTTGGATTCTGCTTTCAACACTTTTGGTTGCTTCCGGGTGGATTTTATCGGCTTTGCACGCGTTGAACCCGATTGGTTACGGGATTTGCTTTTTGATTGCTTCCGGTGCGTTCGCTTTTGGGCTGCGAAAAACCAAATGGCGACCCGGAAGGAATTTCCGCCAGTTATGCCAGAAATTCGCGCGCCGATTCAAACGCCCCGCCCCACTGATCTTTTTCGTGCTGGCGCTGCTGGCCCTTTTGGGTGGGATTTTGTATCCGCCGGCGAATCCTGACTCAACTTCCTATCGAATTCCCCGCGTCATGCATTGGCTGGCCGCCGGACAGTGGCATTGGATCGCAACCATGGACCAGCGCATGAATGCGATTGGCTCTGGCTATGAATGGCTTATCGCGCCATTAATCCTCTTGACGCGCACGGACCGCCTATTGTTCCTGCCGAATTTTATCTCATTTTTGTTCCTGCCGGGTTTGATTTTTGGTGTATTCATTCGGCTGGGTGTAGCTCGGCGAGTCGCCTGGTGGTGGATGTGGCTGTTGCCCTCAGGCTGGTGTTTCATTATGCAGGCCGGTTCGACCGTGAACGACGGTTTTGCCGCCGTCTACGCGCTGGCCGCAGTGGATTTGGCACTGCGTTCACGGGAGAACAAACGAACCTGCGACCTGTGGCTGGCCATGCTGGCTACGGCCCTGGTCACAGGCGTCAAGCAAACAGAGATTCCGCTGGCGGTGCCGGGTTTAATCGCGATTTTGGCCAATATTCGGCCCCTTGTAAATCGATGGTGCTCCTCGCTTTTCGTCACCTTAACGTGCGCGCTGGTCTCCGCCCTGCCAACGCTGGTTCTTAACTGGAAAAAAACGGGCAGTCTTTCGGGAATCACCGCGGGCGCCTGGAGCAATTTGGAACTGCATTCGCCATTCTGGGGCATCGTCGGGAACATTTTTTCCCTGACCGTCCAAAATCTAAAACCGCCATTCTTCCCGTTTTCAAATTCGTGGAACGCCGCCATGAAGCACTTTTTACAGACGCCGATGGGATCGCATTTTAAGAATTTTGAATCCTTTGGGCGATTAAGCTTCGGCATATCTGAACAGAGCGCCGCGCTTGGCGCGGGAATTTGCCTCTTAATCGTAGTTTCGCTCTTCGCCGCCTGGCGTTATCGGCAATCCGCGCGAACGAGTTTTTCGATCAGTGCCGCGAAAGATCCCCTCGCCGCGGTTTTGCGGTGGGTGCCGTGGCTATTATTGTTGCCGTTTATGGCAAAAATCGGAACGTTCGAAAATGGCCGGCAATTGGCGCCATATTACATTTTGTTATTACCTTCGATTTTGGCGTTTCGGGGACAATCCATTTTGGTTCGGCAAGGATGGTGGAAGGCGTTTGCCTTGACTATCATGTTGGCGACTCTAGGTTTGCTGGTCACACTGCGCGACCGCCCGTTGTTCCCATCTCAGGTGATCAGCCGCATTGCGGCAACGCATCCACAATCAAAGTCGCTTTCCATTATCTCCCGCACCTACGCAGGTTCGGCTGCCTGCTGGAACCAACGCTCGTTCTTGCG
Organism: uncultured Verrucomicrobiae bacterium; assembly: GCA_963845665.1. Taxonomy (GTDB): domain Bacteria; phylum Verrucomicrobiota; class Verrucomicrobiia; order Limisphaerales; family UBA11358; genus UBA11358. The sequence continues at coordinate 926,353 of CAWJTA010000002.1, read as the reverse complement.
GCAAACTCTGCCGCCTGACGCAAAAGTCGTCGGTTACGCTGCGACCGGCGACGGCCTCCTCGAACTGTATCTCTGGCTTCCGTACGGAACGCGCAGGGTCGTGGAAATCCTGCCTGAAAATACCTCGGACCAGTTGCCGGACATACACTATGTAGTCCTTGAGAAAGCCCGCCTTGATATGATGAATGAAACACTCTCTGATTGGCTCAGGCGTTACGACGGGGAGGTCGTTAAGCAGTGGCAATTTGCCGGCGATCCGTATTCCCCGCCGCAGCTTATTTACCTCGTTTCCCTAAAAAACTCCTGACGATCTGCCGCGGCCGCCTTACATCCGGTTCCACCAAACCGAAGTGGGCTTTGGGACGTCAAACCGCACCCGGCGTTCCGGACTTTCCAGGGTATAAATTTCGTAGCTCATAGGCTGCAGCTTGAAATGGCCCGCGCTGAGGCGGCGCAGGCGGTGGTTGAAAATCCACAGCGGTTTCAGCAGCCGAATCCACGGCGGCGCCATGGCCAGCGTTTCCGCGCTTTCCCGAATCGCATTGGGCTTCAGGTTCATATTCTCACCCGAATCAGTAAATGTCGCCACGAAGGAGTTGCAGATGGCCATGGGCACGTGATCCTTCATGAGTGCCTGGGTCCAATGAAAATCGCCCAGATCCCGCCAGCGGGTATCGAAGAAGATGCCGCGCTCCTGAATCACTTTGCGCCGAATAAAAACCGAACTGGTCAATACCCGAAACCGGAACCAAACATGCCAGGGATGCGGCGTCATCAAATGCCGATGGCACATGTAGTTGCCATGGGCGTCCACGATGAGGCTGTGCGCGAGGGCGACTTCGACGCGAGGATTCGCTTCAAAAAAATCGTGGACCGTCTTGAGCGCGCCCGGAAGATATTGCTCATCGCAATTCAAGTACGCCAGGATATCTCCGGTGGCCCGGCGATAGCCGCGATTGACGGCGTCATACATGCCGGCGTCTTTCTCGATGAACGCCTTGACTCGAGTATCTTTGGGCAGCCACTCGCGCGTCGCGTCATCCGAACAGGAATCCTGGACAATGTGCTCCACTTCGACACCCTGCTGATCGGCCACCGAGGCAATGCACAACTTAAGCCAATTGGAATTCCGGAAGCTCGGCGTAACGATGGAAAACTTCATTCTGGTAATAATAGCCGCAAACAAACACTCACCAATTAAAAATTGGCGGCAGGTTGCGTTTTGGATTTTGCCGTTTGACGGTCCCGCTTCAAGGCTTCAATGTTTAATGAATGCCTCAACGGTCGGCATCCAGGAGTTTTTTAGTTCTGATTTCGATCCGAATACGTTCCAGCAACAGCACAACAATTTCAACAACCAAAAAGCGCATAAACGCGTCCCACAGCAAAATGCCGGGATTCTTCAGGTTCACGAGCGGATTATCCACGTTTTGCACGAGCGCCCAAACCAGGGCCGAAAGAGCCGCCGCGAAGGTGCCCCAGCGACGGGAAATCACCAATGTTAGAATCATGGAGGGAACGATGTAAAACGGCATCAACGAAAAGGCAACGGGCGTATAGTAATCCGCCGCCGCTACCAGGCCCAAAACAATGATACTCACCAAAATTGTCGCTTTGTTGGCGAGGAATTCGTCCCTTGGCGAAAGCTGCTTATCCGAAGAGGAAGCGCTTCCCGCCATAAACCAGGCTTTTGCCTGGCGATACGTCCGCAACCAGGGCAAAGGCAGGAACTCGAAGCCAACCCGAACGGCATCGTCCATGCCGCACAATAGGCATCCGGCAAACTGATGATACAAGCGCTCAACGATTCCCGGCTCCGGTCCGGGTGCGCCATGGCTTTGAAGATCCAGTGACTCACGACTCAAGCGGTTCCAGCGGTTGTGGAAACGTTGCAATTTTTGGACAATCCCCGGGCCCAACTGTTGTTCCCCCTGTCGCCGCCCAATTTTTCCAAGCCGCAGATGTTCGAATTGCGGCGCCCGAAATACCGCCGAGAGGTCTGCTCCGGCCAGATTCGTCATCTTTTCATCGAAGTCAATGTCCAGAAAACGGCAGATATCGCGGCAGGATTCCTCCGTGCGGTCGATCAAGTCGTCATAGGTGACATGATGGATACGGGTTCCGGAGCGAGCCAGTTCTACGGCGCCTTGAATCATTTTCTCCTGGTTATAAATCAGGCGGTTCAGCATCCCGGGACGGCGGAAATATCGGGAAGTTAGCCCGGTCTCCTTCACGCTGCGGTAAATTTCCACAGGATCCCTCCAGATGAGAATGAAGGCCGCGCCGGGATGTTTTTGCGCCAGTTCCGGCAAACGATTGCAATAGTTTGGAGATTTCTCGCCGAATATCCGCGCGTCTTTTGTCCCGGCAAAAGCCCGGTATAAATCTCGCGGGGTCTGCAAATTCTCCAGGTCGCTGACATCGCCCTCCGGCGTCAGGCGATGACGCGACAGTGCGTTGGTGTAAAATTCCAGGCGCTCACGCCAGTCACGACGAAATCGCAGGGCGGAAAACGCGCGCGGAAAATTCCAAACATCGCACTCATACATCAGCGCGATTTCGGGATGCTGGTTTAACAAAGCGTAAAGCAGAGAAGTGCCGGAACGAAAAATGCCCACGACGAACAGGGTCGTTGCGGGTTTCGTTGCTCTCTGGTGCGCCGGCGTTGCTTCAGGCACGAGCTTAACCATGCTGCATTTGTCCCTGATTTGCAAACAAATCCTGTGTCTTAAACGTTCCCATGGAACCTTTTACGAGCCTGGACCCGGTAGACGGCACAAAACCGCTGGACAATCTTTTGGATTCCCACTAAAAGCACGAACGGCATTGCCGAACGCTTTTGGCAAATCGCAGGGCATTTTGAATTGCATGGCTCGCGTCACAGATGACATAAAACCGTTTTATGAGAATCGTCCGCCTGTCGCTCGCTTTTAGTTGTCTGCTGGCGCTGTCCTCCTGCTCGACAACTCCGCCCCCGTCTGCCTTCGTTCCGGCGTCCGAATTGCCGGCGCCCGTGGCGATGAATGACGACGCTGGCCGGGGAGGCTGGTTGATTGTGCCAGTCCGATTGGAGCACGGTAACGAAATGCCGTTCCTTGTAGATACCGGGGCTCCATTCACCTTCGTCGACGAATCCCTGGAGCCGAAATTGGGAAAACGCATCCTTGCAGGAACGGCTATTGATGGCTCCCTTCGGAAGCATAAAATGCATCTTTATAGGTCAACCAAACTCTATTTGGGAAACACTCAACTGATGACCGGGAGCTTTATCGGCACCATGGACATTAAACGGCAGCTCTCTTCTCAAACACATTGCCCGGTCATGGGGATTCTCGGCATGGACTGCATGAGTCACTATTGCATCCAGTTGGATTTTAAATCGGAACAGATGCGGTTTTTAAATCCGAACGATCTGGATATCGCCGCATTGGGGAAGGCCTTTCCGCTTGCGTTTTCCAGTGCCAGGTTACCGGGGCATCATTGGTGCGGCGGGACGCTCATAAAAGCCTCCCCGCTCACCTCTTTCAATGCCAGCCCGGGCGGTAAAAAATGGGCCCGTCCATCGATTCAGTTTCTTGACACCGGAGACAATGCTGACGGAACTTTGAGTTCAGCACTATTTCGGCGCGACGTTCAGGAGCAAAGGTTGGAAGCAGAAGAAGACGTAGATAAAGTTCATCTGAATACGAACACAGCGTGGGCGTCGTTGGACAAATGCGTTTGGGAGGGTGAAACGTACACGAATTTAACGGTTGCGAATCCAAATGGCGGCGGGGCGATTGGCTTGAGATTTCTGGCGCGTCATTTGGTCACGTTTAACTTTCCCCAACGAGCGATGTATCTCAAGCAGACGAGCATTGGCCCGCTGCCGGACGTAGACAGGGTGGCGGCCTGGAAATTCGTCCTGGCGAGCGTCCGCAAAAAAGGCGGGCTGCCTGGCGCCCCGCCTCATGGCACGGCGTACATTGATAACACAACCAGTTGGCCCGAGGACACTTTCGAATGCGTCGTCTGCCCAAAACAGGATTCAACGCGCTATCATTATCTCATCGCTCGTACTTTTGAAAACGCGTCGTGGAAACTTCAGAAGGCCTGGAAAACAGACGCCCAAGGCCGCACGATCGAAGAATATCCGGTTCCTTGAAAAGGAATTAGAACATCGAACGGTCGTTTTCTGCCTGCCTGGAACGATCTCCAAAAGCCCGAGATACTAAATCCCCCGCCATTAATCGTTCACGATCATCGAGCGGAGTCTCCCACCAATTTGCCACGACTTCCAACCTTTCCTGCTGTTTCAAACTGCGCTAGCGTTCTTTCATGAGCGACATCACCGTCATGCTGAAACAAATTGAGCAGGGCGATGCCTCGGCGGCGGACCGGCTGATGTCGGTGGTTTACGAGGAACTGCGCCGACTCGCTGCGCAGAAGATGTCTCGCGAAGGCCCTGGCCAGACGCTTCAGGCCACCGCGCTGGTCCACGAAGCGTGGCTGCGCCTCGGCGGCGATCGCCAGCCGGCCTGGCAAAACCGCGCGCATTTTTTCGGCGCCGCCGCCGAAGCCATGCGCCGAATCCTCATCGACAACGCCCGGCGCAAGCAGGCCGATCGCCACGGCGGTCAAGTCGAGCGCGTGGAACTGCCGTTCGACAGCCTTGAACTCGCCGCCGCCATGGACGACGACCAATTGCTCGCGATGCATGAGGCGCTGGATCATTTGGCCGCGCATGATGCGATGAAGGTTGAATTGGTCAAGCTCCGGTTCTTCGCCGGGTTGACAATGGAGGACGCCGCGAAGGTCCTGGAAATTTCAACACCCACGGCCAAGCGTTATTGGGCGTATGCGCGGGCGTGGCTTTATCGTTGGATGAAGAGGAATGGCGGGTAGGCGGACCGGGAGGCCCGCCCTACCGGGGCGCCCGTCGCCTCACGTATGCAAATGTTCCGAGCGCGACGATTAATCCGACAAATCCCAGGCCGATGATGAACGGCTTGCGGTCCACGATGCCCAAATCCACCAGCAGATAGCTTCCCAGCCCGCACCCGGCGAGTCCGCCCACGAGCAGCCGCCAGCGCGAGCGGAATGGCGCCAGCACCATAAACAGCGTCGTCGCGCCGAGATAAAACCAAACGTCCAGGCGCACATCCGGGTCGTTGCGATGCTGCATCGCGTTGATGAACAACGGACTCAACGTGTGCAAAATCGCCAGCACTTCCAGGAGCTTGCTCGCGCGCCGCAAATCCAGGCTTGCCGCGCGTTCGGTCACGAGCATGAGCGCGAGGTACAACAGCCCGTTGAGAACGAATGAAAAGACTATTTGCCGGTTCGGGTCAAGATAGGGGAATCGGGCTGCGGTCACACCGATCATTTTTAACGTAGGTCCGTTCAGGGCGATCACATCAAGGCCTATCACCAGTGTGAGCAGTGCCACCAGATGAAACGGCATCGTCCAACGGACGCGACGATTTCGTTCCAACGCCAGCGCGACCGGTTCCATCGCCGCCAGCGGCAGGCACCAGAGCGCCTGGATTTCCGGCTTTTGGTCCAGCCAATTGAAACACAGCAACAGGCTCACATAGCTCGCCGCCGTGAGCGTGGCGGTCGTCCAGGCGAAGCCGGTCATCTTCAAACGCCGCCAGCTGAATACCGAAACCGCCAGCGCCACGCACGAAGCCGCCAGCACCTGCTGGTTGGTAAAACTTTCCGGAAACAGTTGCTTCACTCCGGCCGCGGGTGTGTCGAGAATACGCAGCGCCGCCAGCAACGCCAGCATGCACGGGGCAATGGCCAGCACGGCCCCGGCGAGAAATGTCGCCGCCGCCAGCGGCTCGCGCGCGCGCCGCGCCGTGTGGCCGGCGAGCAGGAGCGTCAGTGTAAAATACACCGGCACGACCCAGCGCCACGTCGAGCCCAGGTCGTTGCGCAGCATCCAGACGGTCAGGATCGTCGCCACGACGGCCAGCCATGTAGCGCCGAACAGGATGGTTTGCACCGGCGTAATTCGCCGCGCGTCGATGATCCAATGGTCTTCATCCGCCAGCAGCCGGCGATGCACCGTCTCAAGCGCATCGCGTTCCTCACGCGAAATGATGCTCTGGCTCTCCCACGCGTGCGCCTGGCTCGAGTATTCGCTGATGCTCCGGCGCAACAGGTCGTCGTACAATTTCGGTTTGAGACGGACCGGCTCGCCGATGAGGAAGCGGCCCAGTTCAACCGCCACGTCCGAGGCCGTCGGGCGGTCCACCGGGTTCCACGCGAGACACGCGAGGCAGATGGCCTGCAAATCCTCAGGCACGCCCAGGGCGACGTCCCGCAGAAACGGCGGGGCAGTTGTCGCGATCGCTTCGAGCACCTCGCCGGATGTTTTCCCCGCGAACGGAGCGCGCCCGGTCAATACCTTGAACATTAAACTGCCCAGCGAAAATATATCTGACGCCGCCGTCAGACACTGGCCGCGGACTTGTTCCGGCGATGCGTAAAGAGGCGTCCCCTCGAACCCCGGTCCCAGGCAGCCGGCTTCTTCGAGGGACAGCGCCAGGCCGAAATCCAGGATGCGCGGCCGCAGGTCAGGGCCTACCAGGATGTTATCCGGCTTGAGATCGCGGTGGATGAGGCCGCGTTCATGGGCCACGGCCAGGCCTCGCGCCACATCATGCAGCAGCCGCGCTTTTTGCTCAAAGTTCAGTTGCGCGGCAAAACGGTCGAGAGGAAAACCTTCCACCTTTTCCATGACAATGGCCGGAGGGTCGGTTTCGTCGAGGACGGAATAGATTGTGACGATGGCGGGGTCGGTGATGCCTGCAGCTTTGCGCGCTTCCTCGAGCAGACGGCGGCGCACGGCTTCATCCCCGCGCCGGCGCAGGATTTTGATGGCGACACGACGGTTCAGCTTTTCGTCGTGTGCGGCATAAACCACGCCCAGGCTGCCTTCGCCCAGACGGCCTTCGATGCGAAAACCGGGCAGCGAAACCGGCGCTTCCTCGGCGTCAGCAAGCGCGGGGAGGGCGATGAACTTCGTCTGTGTGCGCAACTGCCGAACGCGGAGGCCGGCTTCGATACGTTCGCGGGCCTCTTTGCGCACCACTGGCGGCAGCGACGCAATATAATCATCCGCACGAATGCGCGGGTCATCGCCGGCTTCGCGCGGGAACGCTTCCGCATGGGCGGCGGCGTTCAGCCTCACTGTGCCCGCAAGCGAAGCTGTGCCGATGCGCTGCGTCTCACGGGGTTCGGACGGAGTTTGGAGAAAATTTCCGGCTTCGTCACTGGCCGCAAGGAGAGACTCGACTTCACGGTGGAGCGCAGAGTCATGGCCGCATTGTTGTGCCACGAACTTTTTCCGCGCGGTGCCGGCGGGCATTTCAAGGGCCCGGGCGAACACGGCTTCGGCGCTGGCCGCAGATGGATTCATCGAGCAAAGTGGCTACAGGACTTTAGCAGTGGGCGAGATTGAGGCGAGATAAAAGTCCAAGTGCATATTTTTGAGGAGTTTCGACAGAATTAACAGAATTGGCAGAATTTTTAACCGCAAAGAGCGCAAAGAACTCAAAGAATGCGGGAAGGTTCTGCTCAAAATGTCTGATGCGCCGGAAATGGTACGGTGGCCGACGGCAAACTGGTGGCTGGACGCCAGCGGCAGCGCCACAGGCGACTAAATCGGCAGGCGGTGGTAGCACCACTGGCGAACAGCGTGCCCTGCTACGAACGACACATTTTATTTGCGTAGGTTTTGCAGGTGTGAACGAGATTTGTTTTTGGACAGAAATGTGCGGTTTTATTGGTGTTTTTGATGGTTTTTGTTTTTGGCAGTGTGAACGAGAGTGGCAGCGGTGGCAGCACCAATTGCGTTCACTGGCGGGGTTTCGCGGTGCTTTCCGCCTGCTCTACGCCCGGTGACAGCGCAGCGCGCTATCCCTACCAGGAACGACGTAAATTTTGATCCCTTTCAGCCGGCGATTCCGCATTGGATTAATGAGCGCAAAAACAAACAAACGAAACGAAAGGAAAACAAAAATGAAACGATGGGCATTGATTGTAGCCGTACTCTATGTGGTGATCCTCGCAGTCCTGACCGTGCCGGTCATCCTGCTGGCCTTTGTTCCGCAACTGAAATTGGACGTGTTCAAAGTATTCGCGGAATGGGGGTACTGGCTCTGGCTGGCGGTGATGGGCATCAGCCAGTTCGCTCTGTTGGCCGTGCCGGTGCGCCTTGCCGGCCTGCGGCCGGTCACGCGCGGTCCGATCTGGAAAACCGTGCTGGCGGGCGGCTTGATGGCCGGTGGCCTGGTCATGGGCGCATGCCTGGCCGTCAATGAACTGGTGTTTGCTGAGCGGGCTCTGGAACACAATGGGGATATCTGGACATGTGTTTTACTGGGCCTGCTGACATGGTTTGTCTGGGCGCTGGTTTTTTCACGAATCAGCCGAAGCGTACCGCCGGCTGATTTCGTGACGAAACAATGCCGCGCGCTATTCAAAGGCAGCATCCTGGAATTGTTGATTGCCGTGCCCTCGCACATCGTGGCGCGTTGCCGGGATTATTGCTGCGCCGGATTTTGGACGTTCATCGGCCTGACGATGGGCATTTCCGTAATGCTCTTTGCCTATGGCCCGGCGGTATTTTTCCTTTTTGCCGAGAGATGGAAACGGCTGCATCCTAGGCCTTCCGGGCCTGATGCAAAGCCGGCCTCGATTTAAGTTCATCCCGGATGGTGCACATTTTTTGGCTATAGGAGGGGAAACTGGAAACGAAGCGGAAGGCAACGGTAAAAGTAGCGGTTTTGCTGGGAAATTCGAAGGTTCGGGCGGTTCGAATGGAAAACGAGGCACCGTTTGCCCACCTGCCTTGGTTAAAGCTACGGCGGCGAGGCATAATGAATATCCAAAAAAATATTGAACGGCGAACGTGGATTGCTCGCATCAGTGAGGGAACGACACCTATTAAGCCCGAAACGTCAATAGGGAAAAAAAGAGGGGCACGGAATCTTTTGGAAACCGCGTAGCGGACTTCAAAACGGGAACTCCGACTTAATTTCGGTTTGCAGCGCGGATGCAGGGCATCCGGCTAAACACCTATTGGGACTCAATCGAGCCGGCCAGAGTTCAAAGGGAACCTCAGCCGACTTTCCAGTCCCCTGATCGAACGCCAGGGGACGGTCCAGAAACACACAGCAGTAAACCCACGCGCTATCCAGGCACATTGGCCGACAGTTGCCCGATGTTGATTGTCCAACCCGGGACTCCAGTATTTTGCGGACGTGCGAGTGGGGCGGATGCTCCAAAGGTAGAACGTTCTGAAGTGATGCGACCGCAAGCTAAAAGGAGCCGGGGCCGATAGCGAGCCATCACGCTCGCGGCCCCGGCGTCGAAAGCTTGCGATCAACGACCGCTGGCGAGCTGGCTCAATCACATTTAGGGAGTCCTGGTGGATCCAGCTCAGACCGGGGTGTTCAAAACACCAGGGAATATGGTCTGGGTTGAATGGGGCTCTCACAGTAGATCGGCTCCAGTCGCAGCGCTGGCTCAGGTCGCCAGGGTCGAAATTTAGTTGCGTGCTATCGAAGCAGCCAGGCGCTGGGGATCAAAGACGGTTTTGCTCTTAAGCATGTAGTAAACCGAACGGGCCAGCTTGATGGCCAGAAGGGCGTTGGCCTTGAACTTGTTGCCGCCCATGCGGACCAGGAGGCGTTGATAGAGCGGGCCCATGAATGCCTGATCGCGTTTGGCAATGATGGCCGCCTCACCGAAGGCCCAGCGCAGATAGGGGTTGCCCAGCTTATGGCCGCGCAGGCCCTTGATCTTGCCGGCTGAAGCGACGGTGCCCTTGACCAGGCGACAATAGCTCAGGAAGTCTTTGACTGTGGGGAATCGGTCGATGTCGCCAATTTCGTAGAGGAGCGTCAGACCCAGGTGCTTGCCAATGCCGGTGATGGTTTGCAGTAAAATATAATCGCGCTGAGCATGGACTTTGGTCAACCGTTCCAATTGATCATCCAGGATGGCGATTTGAGTATCGAAATGGCGGATGAGGGCGAACTGATTTTGGAGAGCTAGCTGGTAAACGCGGTTGGGTTCCTGAGCCAGCGCATGTTCCTGCCAACGGTCGCGGTTGGAGCAAGAGTTGGGGATGCGGTTGTGAGCCAGTTGATGGGATTGGACGCGGGTAATGAGTTCAGTACGGTCCCAAACGAAATGGAGACGCTGGCGCAAGAGAGCTCGCAGAGGCCGCTGGGCGGCGGGATAGACGTAGCTGGGTGGAATGAGATTGACACGCAGCAGTTGAGCGAGTTTTTCGGAATCAATGCGGTCATTTTTGTTTTTGCCACCATGAATGGCTTTGAGGTAGAGGGCGTGAGCCAGGACGAAATGGATGCCGGCCTGGGCACAGGCGTCGGCGAGCCAATACCATCCGAACATGCATTCGGCACAGACGGTTAGGTCGTGGCGATAAGGGGCGACCAACTGCAGGAAGAAGTTGAAGTCATTGTTTCGGATATTGGTGTGGACCAGGATTTTTCCGGAACGATCCATGAGACAGACATACATTTGCCGGGAATGGAGATCGATTCCGCAGTTGAATTCGGTGGTGGAGGTGTAATACTTCATAACGTAATACTTCATGGTTGATGGGGTCGTCAGACCCCGTTGATTATGTTTACGCGGGGAGTGCTGGTAACACTCCCCGCCCTTCACCCAAGATGATAGCTCAAACCACCAAGGGCTTAACTGGGAGGATCACATTTATTTTACATAGGATGCGCAACGCGCAACGAGATTTGTTTTTGGGGTGAAAACTGTGGTTTTATTGGTTTTTTTGAAGATTTTGGCGGCGGTGACGCGCAACGAACCGCCTTCGCTCAGAAGCTACGGCGCGTCACGGACGGCGAGACAGAATTAACAGAATTAAACAAAGTTTTTGACCCGAAGGGCCCGGCACCAAAGGCAAGCAGCGGTTAGCACCGGGACAGCGACCCGCCTTCGTCCCGCTCAGAGCGGGGCTATGGCGCGGCAAGCACATTTTATTTGCGTAGGTTTTGCATGTGTGAACGAGATTTGTTTTTGGGGCAAAATGTGTGGTTTTATTGGGGTTTTTTAGGATTTTTTGTTTTAGCAGTGTGAACGAGAGTGGCAGCGCCACTTGCGATCTCGCGGTTTTTCAATCAGCGGCGGAATAAGACGGCGCACTAACCCCGGCTTGGCAGCGCTTGAAAGCCGGGGCTATTTCCGGCCGCCCCAATGGGGCTTCGGTCAGGCCTTTTGAGTCGCGCAAGGCAAAGGATTGAAGGCCATACACATTTTATTTCCCCAGGGAACGCAACGCGCAACGAGATTTGTTTCTGGGGCTAAAACTGCGGTTTTATTGGTGTTTTTGAAGATTTTGGCGGCGGTGACGCGCAACGAACCGCCTTCGCTCAGAAGCTACGGCGCGTCACGGGACGGCAAGAAATAACCCCAGGCCGGTGTTTTGAAAGCAAAACACGATCAATAGAGGCACCAGTTGACTCCGCGCATCCGTGTGGCAATGTGGGATGGGAAACAGCGGTTTTTAGGGAAGTGGTGGTTACATGCGAAACTTCATGTTGGATTCCATCGCGGATTTGACCAGTGATTTAAAAGAGAACGTCACGACATTCTTTCGCGAGGAGGTTGAACTGGCGAAAAAGGAGATATCCGAAAAAGCGTCCATCTACACTCGGAACAGCGTGAAGCTTTTGGCCGGCGCATTTGTCGCGTACGCCGGCCTGATCGTGTTTCTGGCGGGCATCGGGTTGATCATTTGTTTCGCGTTCGAAAGACTCGGCCTGGATATGACGCTGGCGGTGTTCATCGGGTTGGGGATCGTCGGATTTCTCGCCGGCGCCGGCGGCGGGTTACTGGTGTTCCTGGGAATCAAAGGCTTTTCTGCAACTCCGCCTGTGCCGGAAAAGACGATTGATATGCTTAAGCGAATAAGCGATTCGAACGGCCACCATACTTCGAAGCCCCGGCTAGCCAAAGAAAGGCGCTCGTCGGATGAGCTTTACGAATTGGCCTTTGAAACGGCCGAACGTGTGCGAGTGGATAAGGAGGAATTGGCGTTTAGATTGAGTCCACGGCAGTTGAGAAAGCACGCGGTACGGCATATGAAAGAACATCCGCTGATGTGGAGCGCGGCAGTTTTGGGCGGCGCAGCCCTGGTCACGGGAAGTATTTTACTTGGACGAAAACATCTGGCTCGCGGGGCGGGCGCGCTTGGGATTCGAGCAATCAGGCTGCTTGCCCATCGGGCGTAGAGGCGTCGTTGAACGGGAAGGGTGAAAACAAGCCAGGGGCCGACCGCGGCACGCAATCCCGTTAATTATAGTTTCATTGAAGCTGCATTTCCATTGCTGACGCATCTTGTTGTAGGCCAGATTGGTCGCGCGTTCAGACATAATCGCCGAAGGTTCCTAAAAAGGTCAGACATGCACCTGTCAACCCGTTATTTCCCAACCGAAGTCTCCTCAACCGCTTTTAACGCCGCTTGCAGACGTTTTTTTCTTTGTGATTGCGTCTCTGCCTTCAATGCTTTTTGTAAACGCAAGCGAACGATATCCCCGTCACCATCAATTCGATTCAAAGCCTTTAGCGATAACGTCCGGACATTGGCCTCGTCACTTTCAGCTAAGTTTTGGATTAATGCAGGGATAGCAGGACTGCCAATTTTTACTAACGCGTTAAACGCTGGATCAAATTGCGCGAGCATTACGCCCTTGATTTCGACGTGTGGATCCAATTCCAGGGAAATTGCAGGAGCCAGCGCACTTGCAGCATCAGCGGCTCGCATCTCACCAAGGTACAGTGCGCACGTGCATCTGTTAAAGTTGGGTGTATTCGAGTTATTAAACGTTTCCAACAGCTCGCGGATTAGCTTTTGGCGGTCCTCGGTAAAATTACGGACTACCCGATCGGAAAGGTTAAAGCTGAGCCAGTCCAAGTGGACAGATGCGATTACGTCGCCGGGTGTCACTGAAAAGGCGCTATTCGTGGCCTGCACCTGGGCCTTAGTTTCCAGAGTGGTGTTTAGCACTAAAATGGAAGCAAGCAGCGTGTAGAGTACCGGCTGATGGAATAATAGTAAGTATCGTCTCATAGAACCTGTTCCTTCCTGTTACAGCGGCGGATAATACGCATTGGCAGGCAGCGGTATAAACCCTACGCCTAGGTTTGTGTAGGTTATCTCGGGGGTTTGATTTGTCTTAGACCTTCCTTCGAAGTTCCAGAAATAATTCGCGTCTGAGCACGTTTGGCCGCCCCAAGTGGCGTAGTTATAAAATTCATAATATTCGTCCAATATTTCTGTTCCCGCTTGCCGCAACCGTTACAAACAACCTCGAGCTATTTCTCGAGTTCTCGTAGAGTTGCCTTGAGGCTTGCATTCTTTTCTGGATCCGCCTCTTTTTCTAGCCTCTGCTTGAGAACAAAGACCCCCAGATCCTTACCCAACACATCTTGCAGGACTTCGCACATAAGATGACAGCGAAGAGTGTTGTTTTCCATTGGCACGTAACTGCGCAAAATCACATCCACGGCGGGAAGTCCAATTTTGACCAGCGCTCTTGAGCTGGGTACGTGCCCCATCGCGCTATCCTTAATGCCGGCTCCCTCGGGGACGCAACAAAATCGATATTTTCGACAAGAGTTTGTATCGCATTCAAATTCGTCGGGCGAAGCTCACCCAAGAGGTAGATGGCGCAAGTCTTCGAGTCAGGAGGGAAATTCGGCTGTTTGATTTCTCTGGCGAGGGTGAAAACAAGTTGCTGATTTTGAGCTACGATAGCATCGACGGTGCTGCTTGCTTTATTGAAGGGCATTTTGCCAAGCGTCGCCACTTTATCGGCATCGTCAGCTTGGACGCGAGGCAGCACGGCTAAAATTAGGACGAACGAGAATGCTAATTTTGTTCTCATGTTTTCAGTTATCTAGTTTTGTAATGCGGGTCTGACGGCAGGTCAGCAGCCAGCATTACATAACCGATACGTGAAAACACGGGGAATCTTCTTCCACCCTGCGTGCTGCGGCTGGTGTGCTGCGCACACACAGCCGCGCTCCGTTCCATCGGTCGGGCGCGCGCGAATCGTTCCGCCCGCTATACGGGCGGTGACGGCCCAGCGGGCCGTCCCTACCACCTTCGGCTCAGGGCCAGGATGCGCGATTTCAAAATCATTAAGACTCCCCAGGAGCTGATGCGTGAGGCTATGACTCATTCTGCGCTCTCGGCAAGACGCGCCTTCTCCTTGACCGTAAGGTTCGTATCCAGTAAAGGAAGGTATTTGGAATGCTCATAGAAGATGAAATTCTCGCTCACCCACCGCACGGCGCGCAAAGCGAATTGCTATCAGTCAACAAGGAGAAGAAATGATGAAAAAACCTTTTTTATTTGTCGCGTGCGCCATCTTGATGGCCGGGGTCCTGGCCCATGCTGCAGACGATACGGATAAAGCAAAAAAATCCGGGGACGATAAGGAAAAGGCCGAAGCGACAGAATTTTTCAAGCCAACGGAAAAGATGACGGATGGCACTGTCACTGTCGATGGAACGGCTATCCGCTACCAGGCCTTCGCCGGGACTTTGGTCGTGCATCCCAGGGACTGGAACGATGTAGCGCCGTTGGAAGGCTCAGAGGACGCCGACAAGATCAAGAAGGATCCGGAGCCCGTGGCGTCCATGTTTTACGTCGCCTATTTCAAAAAGGGCGCTGATGCGGACAAGCGGCCTATCACCTTCCTATATAATGGCGGCCCTGGCTCATCGACGGTTTGGCTTCACATGGGCGCTTTTGGCCCAAGACGGGTGGTGACAGCAGACGATACGCACACTCCGGCAGCGCCTTACGAGCTGGTCAACAATGATTCAAGCCTCCTGGATGCGAGCGACATGGTGTTCATCGACGCGCCGGGCACGGGATTTAGCCGCATTGCGGGCAAGGACGCCGGCAAGGCCTTTTACGGCGTGGACCAGGATGCCTATGCGTTTACTCAATTCATTCTGGAGTTTCTCAGCAAATATGGGCGCTGGAACTCGCCCAAGTATCTTTTCGGCGAAAGCTACGGCACGGTCCGCTCCTCCGTGGTCGTAGATAAGCTCGTGAACGACGACGCTGTGGATTTCAACGGCGTCATTTTGCTTTCGCAATGCCTGAACGGTGATTTGCTTCCGGATGGCCCGGAGGCAAATCCCGCCGTCGATTTACCCTACGAAATGGCGCTGCCCACGTATGCGGCGACGGCATGGTATCATCACAGGCTGCCCAGGAACGCTCCAGCCAAACTTGAGGATCTGGTCAGTGAAGTTGAAAACTTCGCGATGACGGAATATCACCAGGCGCTGGCCGCGGGCTTAAGTCTCCAACCCAGGCAGAAGCAGGTCATAGCCGAGAAGCTGCACGAGTACACGGGCCTTCCGATCGATTACATCCTGAAGGCCAACTTGCGCATCAGTGGCGGAGAATTTGAGGAAAATTTGCAAGGCGATGAGAACCTGACCACCGGCCGGCTTGACACGCGGTTCTCTGGTCCGACGCTGGATCCGCTGAGCAAGGAAGCTGACTACGATCCGCAGAGCGCCGCCATCTCCTCGGCTTATGTCTCGGGGTTCAACGACTACGTTCGTAAAAGCCTTCTCTACGGCCAGGGCATGATGTTCAAGCCGGACGTTTTTGATGAAACCATTTCAAAATGGGATTTCACGCATAAATTGCCACCGCCGCAGGCGGGCAACACCAGCCAGGTGCCCAATGTGATGCTGGATCTCGCCGACGCGATAAAGCAAAACCCGAATCTCAAGGTTCTATTGAATGCCGGCTACTTCGATTTGGCTACGCCTTTCTATGAAGGGATCTATGAGATGCGGCACCTGCAGATTCCACCGAATCTCTATTCGAATATCTCGTTCAGATTCTATCAGTCAGGCCACATGGTCTATGCCCATGCGCCATCGTTGAAGGAGTTGCATGACAATGTGGCGACATTTATCCGCTCAACCGACAACGTTAAGGATTAGGGTGTTAATAATTTACGATTTACGATTTACGCGGGCGTTTGCGTCGGGATCTGGACTTGATGGCTGCCCGATATAGGGCTGATCGAAAACCTTCGAACAGGCGGACCGGAGGGTTCCTTAATTACATAGGTCCCCCACTTCATGAGGCCGGCCACGTCAGACGGAGAAAATGAGGAAATGGCCGCAGATCAGATTCGCGGTGGCAGCGCCATAGCGAGGATTTTCTATCGTCTTCCCGCCGTCCTTTCAGGACTGGTGGATTTGGGCGATTTTCCAGACACTCCGTGTCTGGCTAATTTCCGGTTGTGCTTTCAGCACGAAGCAGACGCTTCAACGATCACTTCCCCTGATCGCTTTCCACCTGTTTCACGAGGGCATTGTATTTCAGGACGATGTCGTTGCGGTTGGTGGCAAGCGAGTCGTATTTATGGACGAGGTCGTCGCGGTCGGACACGAGATTGGTGATGGTTTCGCTTTGTTTTTCGAGGTTGGTGTAGGCGTCGTTGAGGCGGGATTCGAGTGTGTCCACGGCGACTTTGTATTGCGCGATTTCGTTGGTGTCGTTGTCGTGCTCGAATTGCAACTGGGTGATTTGGGCTTTTTGGGATACGATGACCTGCTCGTTTGAGGCGACGGTCGCATTGAGCGCGGTCATGCGGACGTCCATATCATCCACTTTGGCGTTTAATGTCGCTATGGAATTGGTGTAGCCCTGGATGGCAAGGTTGCGGTCATCGACCATTTTGTTCAAATCCTGGATGGTTTGGCGCTGAATGGTTTGTGCGTACCATTGCCAGGCGCAGAGGCCACAGAGGCCGAGGGCGAGGAGGATAAGGAGGTTTTGTTGAAAATTTTTCATGGCGGGGTGGCTTGAACGGCGATGGCGACGTTGCGCGCGCCGGCGCGTTTGACAAAATCCAGGACGAACATGACCGAACCGTGCGTGGCATTGTCTGCGCCTGTGATATAGACGGGCAGGTTCGTATTGACGCTGCAACGATTGGTCAGCATTGAAAAGAGCTCGGGCAAGGCGATTGGTTTGTCATCCACCGAAACGCCACCGTCGCGGTTTACGTTCAGGTTGACGATGTCGGGTTTTTGAGTCGAGGAAGCCAGTGTGGCCGTCGGCAAATTTGCCTTGAGCGTGCGCACGATCTGCATTTGCAGGCTGACCATCATGAAAGACGCCAACAGAAAGAACATGATGTCAATGAGCGGGATGATTTCCAGCCGGGACTTCTTTTCGAGAACGGGCGTGCGAATTTTCATCGAGAAACCTGCACTTTCTTACAGGTTATTGAGGTGCGGAATACTGAAGCGCGTAGTGCAGCCGTCTCGGTGCGAATCCCGGAAACTGGCGGCGAGGACGCCGCCTTAACCCGCAGCCGGGACGGCTGCGCTACACAAGGGGTGAGAATCTTCACGGCGCGACCTCCTGTTTGTTGTCGGTGATAAAAGCCACGTTTTGGATGCCGGCGGCGCGCACGGCCTGATATACCTTCACCATGGCGCCGTGGAGCGTATCGCGGTCGCCGCTTATATAGACGGGCAATTTCGGGTCCGCGGCAAAGCGGTTGCTCAAGACCGCGCCGAGCTCAGCGATCGAGACTTCCTTCTTTTGGAGCCACACGCTGCCGGCCTTGTCCACAGCGATGTTGACCATGTTGGGCTTGTAATCCTGTTGCGCTCCCCAGGCTCCGGGCAAACGGACCTTTATGTTCTCCGTCTGGCTCATCTGCAAGCTCACCATCATGAAGGACGCCAGCAAAAAGAACATGATGTCAATCAACGGAATGATGACGATCCGGGAACGGCG
Source organism: uncultured Verrucomicrobiae bacterium (assembly GCA_963845665.1). Lineage (GTDB taxonomy): Bacteria > Verrucomicrobiota > Verrucomicrobiia > Limisphaerales > UBA11358 > UBA11358. The sequence goes on along the minus strand of CAWJTA010000002.1, from coordinate 908,520 downwards.
TTTGGGGATGGGTGAGGGAATTTTCATGCGCCGAATTTCTTTTGTCCGGCGAGCGCCAATTGTAGCGCAGCCGTCCCGGCTGCGGGTTCCAGCACCGTCTCGGTGCGAATTCCGGAAACTGGCGGCGAGGACGCCGCCTTAACCCGCAGGCGGGACGCCTGCGCTACGTGATCGGCCAAATACCTAATGTCTCTCATCTTTCTTTGTGCTCTTTGCGTTCTTTGCGGTTAAAACCGTTTCTCCCAGCGAGGTCAATGCGTTGTCGCCTGGCCGGGCGATTCGGGTTTGCGGAGATGGACGGTGTCGCTGGTTTTTACGCCGCCGCCGACCAGGACTTCAACGTTTGTGGCGGCTGTTTCCAAATCGAACTGCAATTGGGCGACTTTGGCGGAAAAATAATTGAAGGGAATCAGCGAAAAAATGGCGATGCCCAGACCGCACGCCGTGGCGATGAGGGCCTGGCCGATGCCGCCGGTTACGCCCGTCACAGACAATTCGGCACTGCCGATGTTCAGGAACGCCTTCATCAGACCTGTGACTGTCCCGAGCAGGCCCAGGAGCGGCGCGAGCGTGACGAGTGTATCCATCACCATCAAAAAACGGCCGGCACGTTTGAGCTCGATGCCCGCGGCCAGTTGCAGCGCGCCCAGTAGCGAACCGTGCGCATGGCCGACGTGAGCAAGGCCGTGATGTATCACACGGATGACCGGATCTTCCGAGCCAGCAGCGGCGGCTTTGGCCGTGGCGACGTCATTGTTTTCGAGCGCAGCCAGGATTTGTTCAAGCTTGCGCGGGTCGCGCCGCTCCCTTTCGCGTATCCACCAAAACGCGCGTTCGCCGACAACGGCGACGGCGACCAGAGCGGAGATGAGTATCGGCCACATGATGGGACCGCCTCTGAGAAAGAATTCGAGTACAATGTTTGCTATCATATTTGAGCTTTCGGTTTGAGTTACATTTGCAGTTTAAAAGTGATGCTGGTTTGAAAAAGCCTTGTGCCGGTATCCGTCGGCAAATGCCAATGCGTTTTCACAAATTCCACCGTGGCATGGTCCAGGTAGGGGAAACCGGAGGATTGTTTGATATCAATCGAGGCGACATTGCCGGCGTCGTCGGCCTGAAGCAGGAGCACGACGGTCCCCTGTTCACCGGTTTGCACGGCCAATTGCGGGTAGGGCGGTTCCGGACGTTCGCCGCCTGCGCCGGTGTTGCCCAATGAAACGACCTGCGCGGGCGCCTGTAATGGATTGAGCGGCGGAGCGGATGCCAAATCCGCGGAGCTGACGAGCGTTCCAATCGTTGGGACTGAGAACCTGATGTTTGGGGCGTTGGGCAGCGCCACAAATACGCGGGCCGGCTGGTTTTGTTGCCGAGGCTGCTCTCTCTTCTGAGGCACAGCCACCTGCGGCGGCAACGCTCTTGGCATAACGACTACTGGAACAATCTGGCGAATAGGCGGGACGTTTCGGATGGAGATGATGCCCTGACGCGCGCCGAAAATTCCAATGATGAGAAAAAGGATGCAAATCGAATTGACCCACGCGAGTTTGAAATTCGTGTCCGAATTTTCTGACGGCAGGGAATAGCGCGCCAGCTCGCTTTTTAATCCGTATGTTTGATTTACATCCATGTGTGACACATCCTTCAAAAGTGTTTCACGAAATACCGCTGCGGCGCAATTTCGTTTTGCCGCCTCCGATCGATTTCGACGCCCGCTTCAATTTGGCGGATAAATTCATACATAGTTACAGGTGTTTGTTTTTCAATTTATTCATTTTGTCGGAGAGCCGCGCCATAGGAAAAGCGCGGCTCTCCAACTTTGTTTGGTTCAAAACTCAAGACCCAATGAACCAAAGAATCCACGGCGTTCGCCGTATTGCGGTGCGAAAACGCCCACGCCGGAGCCGGTGCGGAGCGCATAGCTGTTGTCGGTGATGTTGACGACGTCGAGCCGCGCCTTCAAAACCCGGCCGTGATGGATCCTGAAATCCTCCTCCACGCCCAGGTTGATATTGTAGTAATCGCCCACGCTCGACCCGTTCGGAATCGGATCGGTCGAACCGGGAATAAGGCCGGGGCCGTCCTGGCGCAACCCGGTGCCGATAACGGAGTCCACATAAAACAACGCACTTTTTGTGTAGGATTGTCTCCACAGATACGACGCCCCGACGCTGGCGGAAACGAATTGATCGTGGTCCAAAACGATCCAGTGAGTGTTAACGTAATCGACGACGGTTTGGTCAGGCCAGAGGAATTGGGCCGACTCGGCCCCCATGCCTTCGGCGCGGGCCACAGATACGTTAACGTAGCTGGAAAAGCCACCCTGGTTGTAGTTGCCAGTGAATTCGACGCCTCGCACGCGCCCTTTGGCGTAGTTGAAGGACGAAAGGATGAGCGTTTGGTCGAATGTTCCGTCATCGAGCTGGTCGCGAGCGATTTTATAATAACCGTCCACGCCAACTGTGAGATGTGGAGTGATTTTTTGCGAAATGCCGGCATCGAAATAATTCGCGCGTTCGGCCTTCACCGTGTTGTCCTGGGTCACCCCGGGCGCTCCCGATGTGCCATTGAATGCGGTGATGTTGGCGGCGGGAATGTTTTCAAGCGGTGGCGGCGTGAAGTAACGGGAATAACCGGCGTGCAACGTCGTCCAGTCGGTCGGTTTATAGACGAGGTTGATGCGTGGACTGGGCTGGTTTTCGTTGATGTAAGTACTATGATATTCGTCAAAACGCAGACCGTAATTGATCGTTACTTTGGGCAGGATTTTCCACTCGTCCTGTGCATAGGCGCCTGCGAAGATGGCGTTGGCGTCGAAGTTCTGGACGACGGTCTCCAGGCCGGTGGGCGTGCCGCCCGCGTCCAAAGTAAACACCGTCGTTGAGTTGTCATCCGTCAGATATTCATCCGTCACCAGCCCGCCAAACCGCAAGGTGTGCTTGTCCCCGATTTCGTAACTGGCGTCCAATTCCGCGCCAGCCGAATAGAGGTTGCGGGCCACATCGCTCGCCTCCCCGTTGAAGACAAGGTCTCCGTTGGGGTCGGGAAGAAAATGGATGCCGCTAATTTGGCCGAAGGCGGACAATTGATAATTAAAGTCACCGAGCGACTGCTGAAACGCCGCGGTGAGGAAATAATTCTGTTCGACTTGATTTTCATTCAGGTCTGCCCAATTCGTGTTCGCGGGTACCCCCATGTACTGATAGCCGGTGGCCACATTGGTGTCCGCGCCGATTGGACTGTTGGGAATCTGAAAGGTGCTGTACGAAGCCCCGCCCATCAACGTGATACGGCTTGTGTCGCCCAACAGACGCGATGCATAACCGAATGACTTGTATTGGTTTGAATGGTCGTGGATGGCATTGACCGTGTTCGTCGGGTTTTCAATACCCAGGTCGGTCGAATTATAGCTGCCCACGATGTAATAATCCCACGGCCCATCCGTCTCGCCGTACTCGAAGCTCGGGTTAAAGGTGTTGAAACTGCCGCCGTACAGTTCCGCTTCGCCGCCGTTCACGAATTCGCCCGTCTTGGTTTGGATGTCAATGATGCCCGCGGTACGGAAACCGTATTCAGCCGGCAATGACCCGGTGATGAGCTGCATGGATTGGACAAAGCGGGGAGACAACGCCAAACCGAATGTTCCCACAAGCGTCTCCGGCAGGAGGACGTCGTTGATGCGATATTGGAGATTCGCATGCTCGCCGCGCACGTGCAGGTTGCCGCTTACCGCTGAATCTTCGGCGACACCCGGCGAACGCAGGATGACCTGGCTCAGGGGCGCGTTTGCATCCTGGGACTGTGCCTGGATATCCGCCGCTGTGTGCGTGTATGAGGTCGCGCCTATGCTGGTCAATATCTGGCTGCGCGCCTGGTTCAATTGGCCAACGACGGTAACGTTCCCAAGGTTGGCGACGTTGGTCGAGCTGCCGGACACGACGGTGTTTGTTCCACCGTTTAATGTGGCGGTGTTCGCCGGAGGGGCTGGAGCTACTGGGGTCAGCGGCGTCAGGCCGGAGGGCCCGGTTACGCTGTTCGTTTGCGCCAATGCCTGGCTCGCCAAAGCCGGGGCCAGAGACAATATACCCCTCAACTTCCACCGACACTTTCTTCTATCTTTTACTACAGATTTTTTCATAACTTCAAAATTGAATTGGTTAAAGTTTTCCACACCGCGGTCCTTTAAGGGGATCGCGTCTGCGAAATGCCTGTATTTCGCACGAATACGGATTCACTGGATTTTGAAGGCCGCGGTGACTGGCGTGGCGGTCCTCATTACGACAGGACACGCAGCACACCTGCTGTTGCGGTTGCAAAGACTGCTACGGAACTAAGTGAGGGAAGCGGGCGGGGCGCGGTCGTTGGGAAGGACTTTTTCGGAGGGGACAAAACTCAATATTTCCGGGCGGAGAGCGATTTCAATCACCGTAACCGGCGCTTGCGGCTGGACATCGCAAACTTCCACATGGACGTGGCCGACCGCGATGGCCACCACCGGGCAATCGTCGTCGTCAGGTATGCTCCCGCCGTGCAGCCATTCGTGAAGAGGCGTGCAGATTTCAGCCGTCGCCATGAACAGCCATACGAACAGGGACAAAGCGCCCGTCGCGCAGTGGAGATACAAGCGCGTCCGGCGATTCAGATGAAATGGCGATAGCATCGGGCTTTAAACCAAACAGCCATCACAGCAGCAATCAGGCCAAGGACCCTTCTAATTGCAAATCATTTGCAATATAGAAAATGGCGCGTTCCGTGACAATATCCATTTTTTCTATCGGATTTTTTGCCAAATCCTTACAGCGACATAGATTGCGAAGGTGACGGTAGTTATGAAAAAACTGACCCGTCCCCACGGCAGATAGAACGCCACAAAAAGGCTGAACCAGGTGGCGAAAAGCGCGATGAGGATGGAAATGAGGATGCCATGCGCCGGGCGCCGGGCAATGCGCTGGGCGACTGCGGCGGGAGTTACCATGAGCGCGAAAATGAGCAAGACACCCACGACCTGGACAGCGATGGACGTGGCGACCGCGACCAGGATCATAAAAGCGACGCCCAACCCGGCCACCGGCAGACCCCGCGCTTCGGCCATTTCTTCATCCAAACAGGTCAACAATAGAGGGCGATAGATAACCGTAACGATAATCAGCAGGAGTCCGGCCACGATCAGAGTCACCAGCACGTCTGCCCGGCTGATGCCCAGGATTTCGCCAAACAGGATGGAATACGCCTCCGTCGCGTAGCCGGAATACAAACTGATGAATAAAACGCCCAGGCCCAGCATGAAGGCAAGCACAGTGCCGATTTGGACGTCGCGGTTCGCGGCGCGCGGTCCCAGAATGGCCATGGCAACGCCACCACCAACGGTAAATGTCAGCAGTCCGACCAATGGGGCGAGCCCGAACAGGACCGCGCCTGCCGCGCCGGCAAAACCGATGTGCGAGAGCGCATGCGCGGCAAATGAAGATTGTCGCAGAACGATGAAGTAGCCGATGACGCCCGCGACAATTGCGATAATCGTTCCTGCCTCAAACGCATGTCGCATAAAATCGAATTGCAACATTGTCTGCAGGTCTTTGAAAAGATTTAGACTGAAACTAATGCCTTTCATGATGATGTTCCGGGTCTTCCGTGCCAATGATGGCAATGCGCCCGCGCGAGTCTCTTACCACTTCCACAGGAGTCTCATAAATCCGGCTGAGAGTTTCAGAGGTCAAAATGTCCGCGGGCTTGCCGATGGTGACGCGGCCGTTGGCGATGTAAATAACGGTGTCCAGCACCGGCAGGAGCGGATTAATGTTATGCGCGGTGAGCAGCGCGGTGATGCCGCGCGAGCGAACAACACGATTAATTAATTGCAAGGCATCTGATTCCCGGCGCATGTCCATGTTTGCCAGCGGTTCATCCAGCAGCAGTAACTCCGGTTTCCCGATCAGGGCTTCGGCCAAAAAGACGCGCTGCAATTCTCCGCCCGATAGCTCCCCAAGCGGACGGTGCGCCAGTTCTTCGCCGCCGACCGACCGCAATGCGGCAATGGCTTCTCCGCGTCCCTCGTTGATCCGGCCAACTCCCCAACGGTTCCCGATCAACCCAAAACGCACCAATTCCAGGGCTTCAATTCCATTTTCGCCGTCTATGTGATGCCGTTGCGGCACGTAACCAATCGAGGGATTTCCGCGCGAAGGCGTTTTGCCAAACACCGACAACGTTCCCCGCAACGGCCTCGTCAGGCCCAGTAACAACCGAAAAAGAGTGGTTTTGCCGGCGCCATTGGGCCCGAGCACGCCGACAAATTCGCCTTGTCCAATGCTCAAACTGGCCTGGCTCCAGACTTCGTTTCCGGGATAACCCGCGACAAGGTCGCTGGCAGTAATGATTGGATTATTTGGCATTGATTACTTCGACGCCTTTTTTGTGCTTAGAGCATTTTCAAGCGCGGCGACTTCCGAATCCATCCATTTCTCGAATGGTGCGTCGGCCGGCTGAACTGTCTCCGTAATGCCTACGATCGGAATGCCTTCATTCGCCGCCATTTTTTTTATGCTTTCAGTCAACGGCGTAACGGTCTGCTCGTTATAAATCAATACGACCGGCTCTTTGTTTTTAATCTGATTCTGAAAATCAATGAGGCTCTGGACCGGCGGATCAATTCCTTCCGCAACGGCCTGCATAAACGGCGGCGGCGAGATCACGTCCAGTCCCGCGGCGTTGCCCAGATACAAAAAAATGTCTTCGGTGGCGGCCACTTTTGTTCCTTTGAATTGTTGCCCAATAGACTGGATGCGGTTTTGATATTGGGCCAGCGAGGCCCGCACGGTCTGGTAGTGTTGCCGATAATCAGCGGCGTTTCCCGGGTCGATGGAAATTAAATCCTGTTCGATCTGCGCAACAACCCGGTTCACATAATCCGGGTCATACCAGAAATGTGGATTGGCTCCAGTTTTTTGGCCGAGCAAATCGCCCACATCGAGCACTTTCCGGCGCGGATTGGTGGCGGCGCCCAACAATTTCTCGCTCCAGCTATCATAACCGGATCCATTCACTACTACATAATCGGCCCCGGCAAAGGCGCGCGCGGTGGCAATGCTGCTGGAATATTCATGAGGATCGGCATTGGGGTCGGACACGATGCTCATCACATGGGCATGGGACCCGGCCAGTTGAGAAACCAGGCTGCCCCAGAAATTTTCCGCCGCGACAATTTGCAGTCCGCCCGCCGCGGTTGCAGGCGCTGCCGCTTTGCGGCAACCCGACACAAAAAGGACGCCCGCGACGATGCCAATGATCGCCGCCGCGATGCCGATGACACGGCTTTGGTAATTCGCTAATTGCAAACCATTTGCAATATAAGAGAATGGCAGAGGTGCTGCAAGTGGGATTTTCATTTGCGATTTTGGCGAGAGGTATTTCTTCCAAAGCGATTCGTCCAGTACGAATCTTTGATTGCGAAATCCTGTTGAGCCGTTGCGGGGTTCCAACCAAAACGTTTTCTGTCGTCCCTGGCGGGACTTGATCGCTTCGTACCGCGAACCCAGCCATGAATGGCTGGGCTATTTTCGAAGGAAATGCCTCACCATTCTTTGCGCAGATCCTCCGGGGTGGCTCCGCGTTCCCGCAAAGCCCGCAAACTCGAGGATTCGCTCCGCTTGGCGAGGCGCCGGCCATTTTTGTCCAACATTAGGGGACAATGATAGAATTCGGGGGCTTTCAGGCCGAGAGCTCGATACAGCAGCAGTTGCCGCGCGGTCGAAAACAGCAGGTCCGCGCCGCGGACGACTTCAGTGATTTGCATTTCCGAGTCATCCACCACACACGCCAATTGATAGGCCGGGACGTCATCGTTGCGCCAAACGACAAAGTCCCCGAAGTCCTTTCCCGCGATAAAGGTTTGTTGTCCAAGGTTATTGTCGGTAAATGTCAGGGCCTCGCCATTGGGAATGCGAAAGCGCCATGAAGACGTGGCGGTGTCTGGCGTTGCCTTTTCCCGGCACGTGCCAGGATAAATCGGCTCTTCATCATCCGCCGCGTGCGGCGCGCGCGCGGCCGACTGGATGTCCCGGCGCGAACAGTTGCAGCGATAAACGAAACCGCCGGCCTGTAATTTTTCCAATGCGGCACGGTACGCCTCGATCCGTTCACTTTGATTATATGGACCGAACCTGCCGCCCACGTCCGGCCCTTCCTGCCAGTTAAAGCCGAACCAATGCAGGTCCTCAATCATGGCGTGGACAAATTCGGGTTTGCACCGCGCCTGGTCCAGATCGTCATTGCGCAGGATGAGCGCGCCGTTCTTCGTCTCCGAGCGTTGTTGTGCGATCCAGAATGTTTTCGCGTGACCGAGATGGAGATAGCCGGTGGGGGTGGGAGCGAGGCGGCCGCGGTAGGAATGTTGCTCCGATTGCATTGAAAAAGGTCCGCCAGCAATCACGGGATTACCGGATTTTTAGATAAATGGATTATTGAAACGCGCTGTCGCACGAATCCAACGATCCAACGATCCAGTCCGCTTCGCTTACTTCCCGCAACAGTTCTTATATTTCTTTCCGCTGCCGCAGGGGCAGGGGTCGTTGCGGCCGACTTTGGGACCGGTGCGCGTCGGCAGTTGTTTCTTTTTAGAAACGTCCTCCGCGGCCTTGCTGACAATATCGCTGGCGTTGGCGTTGGGCCTGGCAGTTTCAGGCGGCGCCTTGCCAAATGCGCTCGTGGAATCGTGCCGGGCTTCCTTTGGCGCTGCCCGCATGAAATTTTGCAATGCCGTCAACGACGAGGCGCTGCTGAAGACATTCCGGCAAATCTGCGTCTTCACGTTGACCATCAGCTCATCAAACATGGTGAACGCTTCGACTTTATATTCGATGAGCGGGTCTTTTTGCCCATAACCGCGCAGGCCGATGCTGTAACGCAGGCTGTCCATCTCGTACAGATGCTCCTGCCACAACCGGTCAATCGCCATCAGGATGGTGATGCGCTCGACCGTAGCCAGTTTCGCAGGGTCTTCGAAACTCACTTTCAGGTCGTACGCCTCGCGGATTTTCTCCGTGATAAAATTGCAGACGCCAAACTGGGCTTCATTCAAATTGCTGAAAAGCGAGCCCGCCACCGGCCGCTCTTTTCCGGATTCAGCCGCCTTCAGGATTTCTGATTCCGGCATGCCCAGGGGGAACGTCAGGTTGACCCAGTCCGAGAGTTGGCGAACGCGCCATTCGCCTGCCGGTTCGCTGGCGGAAGTAAACTCCTCGACTTTGGAGACCACGACTTCCTCGATGATGTCCATGAGCCGGTCGCGCACGTCGTCGCTGTTGATGATTTCATTGCGGAAGCCGTAAATGATTTCGCGCTGCTTGTTCATCACGTCGTCGTATTCCAGGGTGCGCTTGCGCTGTTGGAAATTGTGCTGTTCCACGCGCCTCTGCGCCTGCTGGATGGAGCGGTTCAAAAGAGAGTGATTTAGCTCCTGGCCCTCCTCCAGTCCCATTCGCTCCATCCATTTGGCAATGTTGTCCGAACCGAACAACCGCATCAAATCGTCTTCCAACGAAATGAAAAAGTGGGATGAACCAGGGTCTCCCTGACGCGAGCAGCGACCGCGTAACTGCCGGTCAATGCGGCGGGATTCGTGCCGTTCGGTGCCGAGCACGTGCAAACCGCCGGCCGCTTTTGTATCCGGTTTCAGGTTAAAAATCTGCGCCAGGGGGTTCGGCTGATAGCTCCCATTACCGTCGCGAACGTCCGAATCTATCTCAAGCACTTCGCCGGTGCCGCTCGCCTTGAGCGTGTATTTGTGTCCCTTGCCCTCGGGATTCGGTTTGCATTCCACGTTCCACATGACGCCCGGGCCCAGCTTGATATCTGTACCGCGCCCGGCCATGTTCGTAGCAATGGTAATTGAGCCGCGCTGGCCGGCACGCGCGACGATTTCGGCCTCCTGCTGATGGTATTTGGCATTGAGGACCGAATGCACAAGCCCATCGCGTTTGAGCATCCGTGACAGCATTTCGCTCGATTCGACGGATACTGTGCCGACAAGAATGGGCCGGCCCTGGGAATGGTGTTGCCTGATTTCGGCGACGACGGCGTTGAATTTTTCGCGCCGGGTTTTATAAACCGAATCGTTTGCGTCCTTTCGAATATTCGGCCTGTTGGTCGGGATCGTCAGGACGCCCAGTTTGTAAATATCCAGGAATTCGGCCGCTTCAGTTTCCGCCGTACCGGTCATGCCGGCGAGCTTCTTATAAAGGCGAAAATAATTTTGGATCGTAATCGTGGCGAACGTCTGGGTTTCACGTTCGATTTGAACGCCTTCCTTGGCCTCGACCGCCTGGTGCAGGCCGTCACTCCAGCGCCGGCCCGGCATTTTGCGGCCGGTGTGCTCGTCCACAATCACGACCTTGCCCTCTTCGACAATATATTGGACGTCCAGTTGATAAAGGCTGTAGGCCTTCAGCAATTGGGAAATGGCGTGGATTTTTTGGGCCTTGGCCTGATACTCCGTCTGCAATTTGGATTTCTGCTCCAACCGTTGGCGGGCATCGCCGGCGGAATTGGCATCCACATCGTGCAGCAGGGTCGGCAGGTCCGGCAGCATAAAGGAATCGGGGTCCTGCGGACTGACAAAGTTGCGGCCTTTCTCGGTCAGGTCGGCCTCGTGGCTCTTTTCATCCATCGCAAAGAACAGCTCTTCCTTTTCCTTGTATAACTCGGTTTTTTTCTGGTCCTTGTGAAGTTCGAGCTCGGCCTGGTTCATCAGCCGGGCATTTTCCGGATTTTCCAAAAACTTGAGGAGACCTTCGGACCTGGGCTGGCCGGTTTTGACACGGAACAGAAGCAGGCCCAGCATGTGCTCCACTTCGGCACCGTCCCGGGTATTTGAGCCGTCGGTGGGATTTAGCTTTTTGACAAGGTCATCGGCCTCGCGCAAGAAGCGGTTGCACAGCTGTTGTTGGGCGCGAACGAGCGATTCGACGGTGGGTCTCCATTGCGCGTATTGCTCGTCATAGGTGACCACCGCCGGGCCGGAGATAATGAGCGGCGTGCGGGCCTCATCAATAAGGATCGAGTCGACTTCATCGACAATGGCGAAATAATGGCCGCGCTGGACCTGGTCCTCTTTCTTAATTGCCATGCCGTTGTCGCGCAAGTAATCGAAGCCAAATTCGGCATTGGTACCGTAGGTGATGTCGCAATAATATTGCTGACGCCGCACAACCGGCGGCTGGTCGTGAACAATACAGCCGACTGTCAGGCCGAGGAATTTATAAATTGCGCCCATCCATTCGGAGTCGCGCGCGGCCAGGTAATCGTTCACAGTGACTACGTGCACGCCGCGGCCGGTGAGAGCATTGAGATAAACGGGCAGGGTGGCCACAAGGGTTTTGCCTTCACCCGTTGCCATTTCCGCGATTTTGCCCTGGTGCAGTCCAATTCCGCCCAGGAGTTGCACGTCAAAGGGAATCATCTCCCACTTGAGCGGGTGCTCGCGTACGACGATTTCCTGTCCTACGAGCCGGCGGCAGGCGTTTTTCACGACTGCGAATGCTTCGGGAAGAATTTCATTGACCCGTTTCGCCAGTTCCTGGCCGTCCTGGATTTTCGAAAGCTCCTCCTTCCACGCCGCCGTTTTGGCGCGCAGCTCGTCGTCAGTAAGCTTCTGCAGCCGGGTCTCGATCTCATTGATCTCCTTCACGCGCGGCCAAAGTCTTTTGACCTCGCGGTCGTTTTTCGACCCAAGAATTGCTTTAATTACGCCTATCATCGCATCGGATATTTTCGTGCTCCATTCAACGATGGCCTCATCGGCTCATCGCAAAAATGGAACGAATACCTTACGCGATAAACGGCACAGCGTCAAAGTGAAATGGATTATTGATTTTGCCGGGGAGTCGGGGCAGGCGTCGTTCCATGAACCGCTTCGGATGGGCGAATGCGAATCGTTCCGCCCGCTCTACGGGCGGTGACGGCGCAGCGCGCCGTCCCTACCAACGCCGGTTCATGGACTGGATACGCGATTTGGGAATCACTAAGCGTCTCCGTGCCCCGCCAAAAAATGAATGGAACAATTGTTTCCAATTGTCCCATTCACCTGAACACTGATTTTTGATCCAAAGGGATCGTCATCCCTGTGGCGCACGTCACAGTCCAAAACCAAATGGCGGCGTCAATCCCGTGTAGTCTCCAACAATTTTTGCGTCGTAGGGCGCGTATAATCCTCTCTGTGTCGTACGGAGGCTGAAGCCGACGTTGTTTCCATCTTCAAGCGGAAGGCCGTAATCGGCGACGATCTGTTTGGCCATGTTTACCTGAATAACCCGGTTGTTGAATTGATCGCTAATCAAAGTGTCGCCATTCCTGAGCCGGATGGCGCGGGTCGGCGCCGGCTCCGCGATACTGAGCGGATCCAGATTGGTGAAATATTGCCAGACTATTTGATCTTTGGCATTGACCTCAGTAGCGCATGAATTGCCGGCATCGGTCATCAGCGTGTCGCCATTGGGCAGGCGGCTGGCGAAGGCCACCGCGCCCAGGGTGCCCCCTGCGGTGAAGATCTTGACGATCTTATGGTCGCGAGTCACCTCAATTACCCGATTGTCACTTTCGTCGGAGATGAGAATGTGCCCGTTTTCCAAAAGTTCCGCTGAATTCGGGGCATTGAGCTGGTCGATGTCGTTCGTGTCGCCCAAGGGAGGAAATTGCCAGACAATGTGCTTTTCCAGAGTCACTTCGATGATTCGATTATTGCCCTGGTCAGTGATGAGCACATCCGTATCAGGGAGCCACGTGCTTTGAACCGGCGCGCTTAACAGATCGGGACCGTCGCCTGTTTGGCCAAATTTTCCATATTGCCAGACGATCCGGCCGTTGGGATCCACGAGTATCACGCGGTTATCCACCGCTCCGTCCGGCGCCTGGGGGATTACGCCTGGAGGTGTGCCGGTTCCAGCCATCAGAGTGAACGGTCCGACACGTTGCGCATCGTTGCAGCCGATTATGGATCGTGGTGAAAAATCGTTTGGACCCAGCCCAAATTGCCAAACGATTGTCCCATCCGGTCTGGCTTCAATGACCCGGTTATTGAATTGGTCGGCGATGAGAATGTCTCCCGGCACATTAAATCCGAAGCCCGGCAATTGTATCGCCGACGCGCCGGCAACGGCCATAAGTAACACCATGGCTGCAGGCACGCCCCATGCCCTGAAGTTTGTATAGTACTTTTTTTTCATACGAATGCTCCTTATTGTCTTTGCGTTGCTTCCAGTTGCGGAGGGTAAGAGGGACAGACGGAAGAAAGGTTCCACGGGGCTTGTATAAGCCACGGAATCAAGCACAAGCGACTTGGGCCGGGGATGTTCCCTCGGCTCGATCACGGATTTATGAAGCGGGCTATTAGCCCTTGGGGTTGTTCGTCCCTCTGTTACCCAGGCGCAATTGCCCGGGCCGGCATGGGACGCGCCGTTGGCGCTGCAGTGACTACTTCGACACGCTTACATTATCGAACATCACTGAATTGATCAAAATGTTGTTGTGCGAGGACACGACCAGCCCGACGTAGAGTTTTTTGGGCAAAGGCACGGTGATGCTGTCAATGTGCTTCCAGTTCGACGCCGTCAGGCGAAATATAGCCGTTGAACAGATTTCCCGTTCTCACGAGCTTCACCCAATAGGGCATGGTCGTGGATGGGCCGTCGGTGTTATGCGTCCATTGGCCGGGAGTTGGCCGCCATTGATAGGATGAAAATCCGCCGGCAGTCACCACCATCATCACATGTTTTGAGTCTGGCGCCATGGTCTGGCGGAACATGACGCCGGCTTTCGCCCAGGGATCGGTAAACTGCATGGAAATAACCCGCGCAATGATCTGCGCATCGCCGTTCATCGTCGTGTAGGCGTAATGAAATCCGTCCACCGTCTGCCAAATATCCGTGCCCGAGGCGATGATGTTGTATTGATTGTTCAGGAAACTGGCGTCTCCTTTAATTCCGACCGGGCCGATGTCGCTGGTGGCTCCAGCCTTTGGGCAGCGTGGCCGAATTGCGTGGCAGGGAATTAATCCATTGATTGACGGTTTGGATGCCATTGGTGTCATTGACGTTTCGCGCCAGCGGCGGCATTTGCATGTCGCCGGTGTAACTGATGCGGTGGAGCAAAATGGATTTGTCCGGATCATCAGGCACGACGATTCTCGCGCCTGGAATACCCAGGGGATTGGCCACGGGCCCGTTGATGATGCCTTGTTTGGCCAGCGGCGTATCGAAGCGGGCATCAAAGAACGCCTCAGCTCCGCCCGGACGATGGCATTGGGCGCAATTGGCATCGAAATAGGAGCGCGCACGCAATTCCGAGCGGGGCCTTTTTATCCCTCACAGCCACCAGTTTTTCCAGATGCGGTATTTCGTCTTCTGTCAAGCGTGGCGTCGAAAAGGCCGATATGGTTCCACTCGCGCAATTGGTTGTCCGTCACGCCGTTGGGATAGGTCAAATTCCCATTGAGTTGCCGGGTTTTGACGCCCAGCACGCCGCCGGCTGCAGGCGTGTGACACGTGAGGCAATCCTGCCGTCCGGGATAAAACCAATGCTGGATGCGCGTACCGGTCGCCGTTTTAATCGGGATGTCTTCGGTCATTCCCGCAGCCACCAGATCGGCATCGGAATCATCAGGACGCCATTTATAGGTGGCGCCGTACACGTAACCGTTTGTGTCGCGAACCAGGAGACGCGTTTCAAGGCGACGAAGGATGTTCGTGTCTGTGTCGTCCATTGGCAATTGAAAGGTTTTTACGAAAACGGTTCCGGCGGGAAATTGCCATTCGCCGGTCTTCGCAAAATGAATTGTCGTATTTTCCGGCAGCGCCATATACCGCTGCTTCTCCGCGCCGTCAGACCATAACGGCATATTGACGGTGTATGGAACCAAAAAGTCCTGCGGTGTCATGGTCTTCATGTCCGAAAACATTCCCGTTTGCGAGAGCAATTTGGGCATGAGCCGGCTCGGTGGCGGCGGTCCGCCGCGCGACAGGGTGAAAATACGTCCGCCGATGCTGCTCATCTGGCAAAAATAAATCTCACCATTGGCATCCACGCCGAACGACGAAAGGCCCGTGTAATCGGAACCGGAATTGGGGCCATTTCCTTTGGGCATGACACAGAGGACGTTCTTTTGCACCGGAGTGGTCGTTTCATCCATCGCCCAAACCAGGCGAAAGACGTTGTCGCCGAAAACATATTTTCCCCCAAGATCGCGCGCGAATTTTTTGCCGCGATAAACATAGCCGCCGATGACGGCGCGCCCGTCGCGTGCGGGTAATCCAGAATGGGGCCGCGGCTGATGCCGATGCAGGGCAGTTTCATTGTGCCGAGGTTGCCTTCACAATAGGGACATTGAAAATTCAGGCCCTTTTCATCCGGCTCAATGACGTCCACCTCTTCGCGCGCGCTCTCGCCGACGTCGCCGATGAAAATCCGTCCTGTGCCCGGGTCATAGGTCATCCGATGCGGGCTGCGCAAGCCGAGGCAGAAAAATTCTTCGAGGACATTCGATTGACCGTTGAATACGTTGGATTGGCCCACAAACGGGATTGTCATTGGGAATATAGTAATGCGCCGTGTGTCCATTGAGCGGCTGGCGAGGAATCGGATGGCTGATGTCTCCGCCGCGGCAATCCACGTCGATCCGCACTACGCCGCCAAACAGGCTTTTGTTGATGACCTGGTCATTGTCGCTCACGGAATTGTCGCCGATGGTCAGATAAAGGAATCCATTTTTCGGATGGAAGAATATGCCACCGCCGTGATGCCAGATGGTTTGGTCGGTGAGATCGATGAGGACCTGCTCGGAACCGGGAATCGCGACGCCATTATCATCGAGCGTAAAGCGCGACAGGCGATCATGATAGGTGTTTGGCAGGACTGGATTGGGCCTGCGTATTCATGTCTCCCGCGACTGTCCCGGGCTTGACCCACGTGTAATACGCATACATGTAGTGGTTGGTAGCAAAGCCCGGATGAAAGGCGACGCCCAACAGGCCCGAATCGTCCCAGCCCTGGCACTGGTTGTGAATGTCCAGCACCAGTTTCTTCTCAGTCACGCCCGTGGAATTTTCAAACGTCCAGACGCGGCCTTCGCGTTCCCAAACGGCAAGCTGGTCCGAGCCCGGGACGGGCGCCAGGCCGACCGAATTTGTAAACATCAAATTGGGAAAAGCGGGGACGGCGGACCAATCCCCGGAAATGCCGGGGGCGGTGTAAGGCAAGGTGTCGTTCAGAAATGGGCCAACAGAAGGCCGGGAAGTCAGCGCATAAGGGCGCGCATCTGCGTTAAAAAGGAAACTGCCGCACAAAGTGATTGTCAGAAACCATATGTATGTCCGAGTGCAAAATTTTAATACCGTCACAACTAGAAATAATCCGCCGAGAAATGCGACTCGTCAAACTTTTACTAACATTTTAACCGTACTAATGCACAATTTTAACAACCAGCATTTCCAAGGATGCCGTGTCCGGCTCAAGGTCCAGGCCCCAGCCGGCCAGAAGTTTGTCCGCGGCCGGGCGAGCCGTGGATTCGTCGCTCAATTGTTTCAGGATTCGCACGGGGACGGAAAAATCGTAATCATTCGTCAGCGCTGTTTTATTCACCACTGGAGTCTTCAGAAATTGTTCAAAGCCGCCGGTCAGGTCATTCAATCCCATATGTGTGATGTAAAGCGTGCCTCCCTTTTGATTGACGTTTTCTTTCTCATCCGCAGCGCTGACGGTGAAACCGGGCAACGATGGGTCTGCAACTTTCAGGGCCAAAACATCGGTTTCGACACTTTCCTTGTCCGCGGTGTAACCAAATTTGCTGCGAAGCGAATCCTGGAGCCGTTTGCGCGGCTGGCTGGCGGTGACAATGAAATCGAAGTTATTTGTGGGCGCGCCGGCCGGCATCCTGACCCGGGCCGCGTCTTCCTGCCATGCGACGGCAATGATGTTGCGCAATGGGACGTTCCGACCCATAACGCGGGCGGTACCTTTCTGATTATTGCGCCCTGCGGCCCATATAACGCCCCTGCGGAAGACACTCAGTGAAAAATGGGTCGGACGAATCACATCAAGCCCGCCAGGCACCCGCGCCAGGTTCCGTTCGTCCATTGCGAAATAGGCATCTTTAACCGGTGGAAAATAAACCAATCCGATACCCAAGGCCACGGCCAGGACCAAAAGTAATGCGACACCGACGATTATTGTCTTTGTCATATCCGGTTCATTCCGCCGGTATTATTAACAATGTTAAGAGCGAAACGTTACGAGAATTATGAAAGCGAGAGCGCAAAATGCAATACCACTGTCCAGGAAAGGGAACGTGTCAATGTGGCAAAAAATTCGCGTCTTTTTCTTCCACATAGCGCAACTGATGAATGCGGCGCTGGCCGACGATAAGGACGCCCAAAGCGATCCAGGAAGTCACAGCCATGATGAGGGCTACGGGCATCATCGTATGCGAATCAAAAATACCGATGGTTGCTGAAGCCAGGACTGAAACGCCGATTTGGAGAAAGCCGAGCATGGCCGAAGCGCTGCCGATGTTTCGGTCGAAGGGGACCAGCGCCAGCGCCGCAGCGTTGGGATAAGCCAACCCGAGGCTGGACAACGAAATGAAAAGCAGGACCAGGGTAGCCGGCAGCTTCAGGATTCCAAGCCATGTTCCCGCCAGCAATAGCAAGGCGACTGGACATTCAATGAGCAACGTGGCCCGGAAGATTTGTTGGCTCGAGAATTTTTTCAGGAGAAGAACATTGATTTGGTTGCTGCCAATAAATCCCACCGCCAGTCCGGCAAAAATCGCGCCGAATTGCCCGGCGCTGACGCGGTACACCTCCATGAAGATGATCGGTGAGCTTGAGACGTAGACGAGCAGGCCGGAAAACGCAAAGGCGCCGGCCAGAGCGTAGGTGAGGAATTGGGGTTCTTTAAGGACGGTCGAATAATTGCGTAGAATTGGACCGGGCCGCAATTGGATAGAGCGGTCGGCTTTGTGGCCTTCCGGCAGAAAGGACCGGGAAATGACCAGCATCAATAGAACAAAGGATGCCAGGACGACGAACACCCATTGCCATCCGAGGTGCGTAGCTACGAATACCCCGACACTGGGCGCCAGCAACGGCGAGGCGCTGATGATCAGAATCAAAAGCGAAATGATTTTGGCCGTTTCATCCACGTGAAAGAAATCCCGGACCATGGCCATGGCCGCGACCTGCGCCGCGCATCCACCCAGCGCCTGGACGAAGCGCATACAGATGAGCCATTCCACGGAACGTGACACCAGGCAAAGCATCGACGCGGCCATGAACAGAACCATTCCCGCATATAAGGGCAGTTTGCGCCCGAAACGATCCAGTAACGGGCCGTAAAAAAGCTGGCCCGCCGCCAGCCCTGCAAAATAGCTGGAAAGCGAGAGCGAAATTCGCGCCGTGGACGTGTGTAAAGCTGCGGCCATTTCGGGAAACGCCGGCAAATACATATCAATTGCGAATGGGCTGATAGTGGACAGCGCCCCCAAAATCACGATGATAAAGTATCGGTTTTGCGATACGGACATCGATTTTTGTATTGGGATGAGGCGAGTGGATTCCGACTCCATCGAAAGAAAATGCCAGAACTTCCGAAAATGAACAGTTAAATCCTCAGCGAGCAGCTTTTGCCCTACAAGGATAATGACGTTTGGGAGGGCAAATCGGACGCCGGGTAGGTAATCTGCCGCCCACGAACTTTGGCAAAGGGCGTCAGAACATGACGCTGACGGCGAGACGGGCTCATAATATGTTCGACGCCAATGCCCCGGACTACCAGGGCGTCAGCAATGAGAGACCGATGGCATCGCCACGGCACCGCTTCAGCGCACATGAGCGCCAGCCGCCGCCCGGCGGCCCGCTGGATCAATTCTTCCACGGCCTTAACGAACTGTGAGGTCTGCATGTAGTCGGCATAACCGCGAAACGAAGCATTGCGCCAGCCCGCGTTGACGGAGTCGGCGACGGCCCGCCGGAGCCCGCCCAAAGCCGGAGCAGGTTCATAAGCGATATCCACCTTTTTCAGGGAAACAGGGAGCGCATCCGCGTTGAACTGAGGATTGTGCCGCGAGCGCGGGATGGTGCGCACGTCCACGACGCAGTCGACGCAGTGGGCTTGCAACAGGCGAATGAATTCTTGGATCGACCGCGTGGAATGGCCGATGGTGAGCACCTCCGGCGACTTCTCGCCCGGCGATGGAGCGGGTGGTCCGGTCGTCCCGGCCCTGGGCTTTGAGATACGCGAGCGAGGCTTCATGCAATGAACCATCATGGCGATCGATAGAAACTTCAAGGAGACGGCGTGCGATGGGTGCCCATCGACTTGCGGCGGCGAGACCACACATTTTAAGTGTATGGGAGTGAAACAGGAAACGAGACACAAATTTCACGAATTGACACGAAAAAAGCGCGGTTTTATTGGGGAATTTGAGGATTTTGGCGGCCATGGCCGGAAATGAAGTGAATTTTAGATTTTTGAATTTTTGGGCGCTTATACCCTGGCTCAAATGGGCATCGCCCGAGGCTGGTATGAACCGGGCCTTTGGCAGGTTCTACTTGACGGCGGGTCTGTTTGTGAGACAATAAGCGTTGAACTGGAAATTCAATATGAAACTGCCCACTTTCTTCCGTTTCAACGTTTCAACGTTCCATCGCTTCAGCGCGGTGTTTGCCTGTTGCTGCGGATTGCTTTTCCTGGCCCTGAACGTTTCGGCCCAAACTTACAGCATTAACTGGTACAAGATCGCCGGTGGCGGCGGCGCCAGCAGCGGCGGGCAATACTCTTTGAGCGGTACCATTGGCCAGCCCGATGCCTCGATGGCGATGACCGGAGGTAATTACTCTCTTACCGGCGGTTTCTGGGCGTTTGTCTCCGTGGTTCAAACTCCCGGAGCGCCGACACTCCACATTAGCATCTCGGGCACGACAGTCTCAGTCTATTGGCAAAACGTCTCCGGCTGGACATTGCAGCAGAACAACAGCGTCACTGCCCCGGCCAACTGGACGTCCGCAGGCATTTCGTCCAGTTCCAACGGCACGAATTACCTGAATATCACCTCGCCAACAGGGCATCTGTTCTTCCGATTGGCGAACCCCTAGCACGGCCAGACCGTGAGACCTTGAGAAGTGAGCAGGCCTTGGTCCCACGACTCACAGTGTCGCATCCACACGTCTGTTTTTTCTCGATTTTCGAGCGCAGTGACTTATAATCTCCGCCACATTTTATGGAAAATAAAAAGCGACTCGTTGAAAAAACTCCGGCTACGCAAAAGGATGATTTGATCGTTATCACCGGCGGGGGCGGCTTCATTGGCGGCAACCTGGCGCTTTATTTCAAGAAAAAGGGTTTCAACCGTATTCGCGCGGTGGACAAAAAGCCGGTCTATGATTGGTATCTAAAAGTACCGGGCGTTGAGAATGTTTGTCTGGACGTGAGCAACGAAGATAATTGCCATCGTGTCTGCGAAGGAGCCGTGGAAGTTTATAATCTGGCTGCGGACATGGGCGGCATGGGTTTCATCGAGCGTTTTCGGGTGGAATGCCTGCGCAGCGTGCTCATCAATACTCATATGATCGAGGCGGCCTACCGAGCCGGGACGCGCCGTTTTTTCTACTCTTCCTCCGCCTGCGCCTACAACACCACACTGCAAAAAGACCCAAAAGTCCGGGCATTAAAGGAATCCGACGCCTATCCCGCCATGGCCGAGCGGGGTTACGGCTGGGAAAAATTGATTTCCGAAATGTTCTGCGAGGAATACTGGCATGAGCGCGGCATGAAGACATTCATAGCACGTTTTCATAACGTCTACGGCCCGCACGGCACATGGGACGGCGGACGGGAAAAGGCGCCGGCCGCGCTGTGCCGCAAGGTCATCCAGGCCCAGGACAACGGAAAACACGAAATCATGATCTGGGGCGACGGCAACCAGACGCGCAGTTTCATGTATATCGACGACTGCCTCAAAGGCATTGACATGATCACCCACTGCGACGATTTGATCGCCACGCCTATCAATCTGGGTTCAAGCGAATTGGTCACGATTAATGAATTATTGTCGAAGATTGAAAAGATCGCCGGAGTAACACTAAAACGGCATTACGACCTGAGCGCGCCCAAGGGTGTAGCCGGACGCAACAGCGACAATACTTTCATCGAAAAAGTCCTCGGCTGGGAACCCAACACAACGTTGAACAAAGGCCTGGCGGCGACCTACAAGTGGATTAAGGAACAATATAACGCCCGCAAAGAGGGCAGGCACGTGGTGGAGTGATCGTTTGCGGAATTTACGATTTTAGATTTACGATTTACGCGAGCGCCGCGCTTTCGGAAGAGGTCGTGTCGAGCGTTCAATATCGGGAAATGTGGTAGTGGTACGTTGAAAACGTACCACTACCGGAAATGTAGTCCGGTTGACAAAAACGCGTCCCTAAAATCCAAGCTGACGTAAATCGTAAATAAATACACCTCCCGACTTCGTTATTTAATCCGGCAAGCCGCATTGACGCCGCCCCACGCCTCCCGCATGTTGGATCCATTCTGCTATGACGGAATCCGGTCCAGTGACGGCGCGTCCCGCAGCCAGCTATTGGCTGACGCGGTTTGTGATACTGCGTTTGCTTGGGGCGGTTTATGTCATCGCTTTCCTCGTTGCCGCCAAACAGATTCTTCCGCTCATTGGTTCAAATGGCCTGACACCGCTGAATCTTTACATTACCCAGATCCGCGCCGGGCATAGCTGGTTCTACGGGTTTATTCATTTTCCGTCCTTGTTCTGGTTCGCTCATTCGGACGCCGTTCTGCAAATGGCCGCGTGGGTGGGTACCGTGCTGGCCTGTGTGGTCGTCGCGGGCTACGCCAACGCTTTGATCATGGCCGCGCTGTGGGCGCTGTATATGTCTTTCGTGCACCTCGGCCAGGAGTGGTATGGCTATGGCTGGGAAATACAACTGTTGGAAACGGGTTTCCTGGCTATTTTTCTTTGTCCCTTGCTCGACGCCGGGCCTTTTCCCAAATATCGGCCGCCGCTGGTTGTCATTTGGCTTTTTCGCTGGCTCATTTTCCGGATCATGCTGGGCGCGGCCCTGATAAAGCTCCGCGGCGACCCCTGCTGGCGGGACCTGACAGCCCTTTACTATCACTTCGAAACCCAGCCTATTCCCGGCCCTTTCAGCCGTTGGTTTGGTTTTCTGCCGCATTGGGCGCTCAGAATGGGTGTTCTGTTCAATTTCCTGGCCGAGCTGATCGCGCCATGGTTCGCCTTTTATCCACGCATCGCGCGGCACGTTGCCGGCGTCATCATGGTTCTATTTCAAGCGATGTTGATTTTAAGCGGCAACCTGTCTTTTTTGAACTGGCTTACCATCGTTCCGGTTCTCGCGTGTTTCGACGACAGCTTTTGGTCAATGTGTATGCCGGGTTTGGTCGCCGAACGCGCCGCCAGCGCGGCGGACCTGGAAAAGCCCGCGATGTTGATGCCGGCAGCAGCGTGGGTCGCGGCCGCGATTGTCGCCTCGCTCAGCTTTTTTCCCATCGCAAATCTTATTTCGGCCAACCAGGTTATGAATACGTCTTTTGATCCGCTGGACCTGGTCAATACCTATGGTGCGTTTGGCTCGGTCGGACGTGTGCGGTACACTGTCGTTTTTGAAGGCACTGATGCTTCCGTTCCGGATGATGCCGCGGTGTGGCGGCCGTATCTCTACCGGGCGCAGCCGGTTGCAGTGGACAAACGGCCCGTCCAAATCGCGCCCTATCAACCGCGGCTGGACTGGCAGATGTGGTTTGCAGCCATGGACACACCATCGGATTATCCATGGACTCTCCATTTGGTTTGGAAACTCTTGCACAACGATCCAGGCGCTCTGAGTTTGTTTGGCAATAATCCATTTCCGGACAAACCGCCGCGATACGTCAGGGCTGTCCTTTATAGTTATGCTTTCGCTCCGCCAGGCAATGAGAAGCACCTGTGGTGGAACCGCAAGGAATCAGGCCTTTGGTTGCCGCCATTGTCCGCGGACGATCCCAGCCTTATAAAGTTTTTGCGGGAGGCCGGATGGATGGACAATGCCAGCCGTTGAGAGCGAATTAATTTTCTTTCGAAGAATATTGAAAGTAACCCTGGACTGAACGAGTATCGGAGTATGACGCGCCAAACAATAACCTTAACGGCGGTTGCCCTTGTGGTTATTCCCTTGATTAGTTCGGGTTGCGCTTCCCGGGGACCGTTATCGGTCAAGGAGGCGAATTATCCGACCTCGAAGGTGGACGCAAAGGGCTTGTTTCAAGAGAATTGCGTGGTCTGCCACGGGTCGAACGGTCGCGCCCACACTTTTCATGGCCGGCTCGTGAGAGCGCAAAACCTGACAGATGCAGATTGGCAGTCTGAAACGACCGACGCGGAGATCATCCATGCCATTAAAACCGGCCCGAGCGTGATGCCTGCTTTTGGTAAAAAATTGTCCGAGTCTGAAATTGACGCGCTTGCGGTGTATGTGCGGTCTTTCAAGTCACTGGACTAAGGCCCATATGTTTTTTTTATTTTTTCACTTGCGAGTCGGCGAAACCAGTATTAAGAATCAAGTGGGTAATTAGAAATAGTGTTAAACTTAAACAAAAGGGTATCATGAGCCAAAAAACGCCTAGCAAAACCGAAAAAGCAAAACAACTGCGCGACGTGCGCCATCGGCTCCAGTGGACACAACAACAGATGGCCGAAGCGCTCGGATTGGACGCATCCTATTTGTCGCAATTGGAAAATGGACGACGAAAACTGGACGATTGGTACTTAAAAAAGGCGGGTGAGTTCGAAAAAAGCAAAAGCACGAAAATCTTCAACAAACCCACGCCGGAATCGTATTCGATGCAGACGACCGCCGAGTCATGCATCGCATATTTGACCCGGTTTCTGGCCACTTGCAAGGAGCCCACGCAGGTGGTCTGGACCTATGTGGAGATGCAGCAGCATTTTCCCATGGAGAAATGGACTGTGCCGGCCCCGGAGATCAATTCCGAGCAGCTTTCCGCCGCGGCAGACAAGGCACAGAAGCCGGGCGCGGCTTTTGAACGGGACCGTCAGAAGCCATGATCATGGCGCTGATGCGCAACTGTTTTGCCCATCGTTTCAGCTTTTGAGCCGCTTCAAACCGTTTGGCCGCAGGCCACAGCGCGGCGATGGCCTCTAATTCAGGCTCCAGCCTGACCCGGCAAAATTTTTTGTTCGTATTTCCCTCTTTCATAGAGGGCCAATGTCGCGGGGAGGGTTGGACAATGGCTGTCCATGTGAATAACTTTTTGCATTCCGGATGCAATAAAGAATTTGTACCGAAGGGGAATGCAACACGTTGGGTGCGTATTTGCTCCGTCCTTTCAGGATGGAATGAATGTAGTGTGATGACTTCCGGACGCTCCGTGTTTGGCTACTTTCCATTGTCGCTCTTCGACAAGAGCGAATTCTGCCCGGAATTTTGCAGTTAAAGGCCGCTTTTGGCAGAATTCCAATTGCGTTGCATTAGGGTTCTGGCGGTCGCGCTAAAATTCAGGGAGGCCGCAAATCAAATTCGCGCTATCGCGCGGTTTGGCAGCAAAATCCGGGTTTTAACGTATCACGGATTGGATACGTGGTTCGAAATCTGTTGAAGCTCTCGAGCCACGCGAGGTTCCTTGTTGATTTTCACCAACTGCTGATGGACCACCGCCTGGTAATATTGGAAGAGCTTTTCGAGCTCTTTAGGATCGGATTGCGTGCGGTCACGTAGACAAAGGAGCGTGGCATTGATCATGGCCTGTTGTTGAAGGACCGTCGACCGCAATTCTTCGACGCGGGCCTGGACCTTCTCAAGGACGTCAAGGACTGATTCAATTTCCGTTTTCACGCTTATGGGCTGCACTCTATGACACTTTTCAATGACAGGCAAGCGGCGCCTTGCAGCGAACATCTGCCTGGATTGAAAATTCAAACGACATCCAATTGACTTATAAAAATTAATCGCGCAAAAGCCTGAATAATCAAATAAGCTTAAAAACAGCGGCTAAAATCTTTGCGTATGAAATGTCTAATCGTTGGTTGCGGCTATGTTGGTATGTCCCTGGGGCCTGAGCTGGTCCGGCTGGGACACGAAGTCTACGGCCTGCGGCGTGACGCCTCCACGGCCGGGCAATTGACAGCCGCCGGCCTTCACCCACTCTTTGCCGACATCACCTGTCCGGAGACGCTTGAACCGTTGCCGCGCAAATTTGACTGGGTCGTCCAATGCGTCGCCGCCGGAGGCGACGCCGACAGCTACCGGCGCATTTATCTGGAGGGCACGCGCCGGCTGCTGGAATGGCTGTCGGCTTCGCCCCCTGAAAAGTTTCTCTACACCAGCAGCACCAGTGTCTATGGCCAAACCGACGCCTCCCAGGTGAAGGAATCCAGTCCAACCGAACCGTCCGTGGAAACCTCAAAAGTGCTCGTCGAAACCGAAAAAACGCTTCTCGAAGCGTTTCATCGCGACAAATTCCCTGCCGTCATTCTGCGTGTCGCGGGCATCTACGGTCCTGACCGAGGCCATTGGTTCAAGCAATTCCTGAAAAATGAAGCGCGCATGGACGGTGATGGCTCGCGCTTCCTGAACATGATCCATCGTGATGACGTGGCCGGATGCATCATCGCCGCGCTAAAACGCGGACGGCCCGGTGAAATCTATAACGTCGTGGACGACGAGCCGGTGCGGCAAAGAACCTTCTTTGAATGGCTGGGGGCGGCTTTGGGAAAATATCCCCCGCCCGCGAATCCGGAAAATACGGAGATCGATCGCAAGCGTGGTGTCACCAACAAGCGGGTCTCCAACCGCAAATTAAAGATGGAATTGGGCTACCAGTTTAAGCATCCGAATTTCCGAAAGGGTTACAGCGACGAAATCCTTCGCCTCGACCGCTCCGGCCAATTGGATGTGGTGCTGGACGAACGTTGACACAAGCCGACATTAAAACGTTGAAATGTTAATACGTTGAAACGGCCTCATTTCGCACATCCAATGTCGCCGTCCTCGTGCTCGAAATCGCTGTCGCAGAACGACAACGGACGGACAACTTTCCATTTGACTTGGCTTTTATTAAGTCCAGATTTTCCCTGCTGTCCACGCATCCGATGAAAGCCGTCGCCCTGACACGCTACCTGCCCATCAGCGATCCGCAGTCGCTCTTCGATATCGAATTGCCCAAACCTGTCCCCGCCAATCATGACTTGCTTGTCCGGGTCGAAGCCGTATCGGTCAACCCCGTGGATACCAAAGTGCGCGCGCCAAAAGCGGACGTTGAAAAGAACCCACGCGTGCTTGGATGGGATGCCTCCGGCGTGGTCGAAGCTGTCGGGCCCGACGTCAAACGTTTTAAACCTGGCGACGAAGTCTATTATGCCGGAGACATTACCCGCCCCGGCTCGAACGCGGAGTTTCAATTGGTAGACGAACGAATCGTCGGCCACAAACCCCACACACTCACCTTTGCCGAAGCGGCCGCCCTGCCGCTTACCGCTCTCACTGCGTGGGAGGCGCTGCATGACCGGATGCACATTGACCGGCACGGCGCCAATCAGGGGCAATCTCTGTTAATCATCGGCGGCGCGGGAGGCGTGGGCTCGATAGCCATCCAAATAGCGCGCCTGGCCGGCCTGGTCGTCATCGCCACCGCATCGCGTTCCGAAACGCAGGCATGGGTTTCCTCCATGGGCGCAACTCACGTCGTGGACCATCGCCAGCATCTGCCAACGCAACTCGGCGCTCTCAATTTTGGCTGCGTCCATTTCATAGCCAACTTTGCCGACACAAACATTTACTGGAGTGTGATGGCCGAGCTCATCCGGCCCCAGGGTAAAATCGTCTGCATCGTCGAAAACAAAGGTCCGATTGAATTAGGCCTCCTCAAAAGCAAGAGCGCCTCTTTCTCATGGGAATTTATGTTCACGCGGGCCATGTTCCAAACGCCGGACATGAACGCGCAGGGCCTCATTCTGGACGACGTCGCTGGCCTGATTGACGCGAAGAAACTCCGCACCACGCTCACCGAAACGCTCACACCCATCAACGCCGCAAACCTCCGCCAGGCCCACGCGCGCCTGGAATCCGGCCGCTCCATTGGCAAACTCGCCCTCGCGGGATGGTGATGCGCCCATTAAGTTATGGCCTGGTCGCATCGCACCGCGGAAATTCAAGACAGACCGGCGCAATCCTGGCGGCACAGCAGATTTTTCACCGCAGCTGGAGCGGCTACGGGTGGAGCATCCGAATTATCGGGTCGAGTATGAGGAGACTGCCGATCCGGATTGGAGAAGATATGTTGGCTGTTTGCCAGCTCTCTAACACATTACTATTGAGACACGGTCGGCTCCAGCCAGCGCCCCCACAAAAAAAACAGCCAATTTCCTTGCATTTCAGGCTCTGAACGGCTTTAATCCGCCGCTCAAACAACAATAACAACATAGATTAAATTATGGCAAAAGCTTTGACCAAATCTCAAATCGCATCAGCAATCGCTGAAAAAAACGAAATCACAAAAGTGCAGGCCGTCGCAATCCTTGACCACCTGGCTGCTCTCGCTTACAAGCACGCCAAGGACCAATTTGTGATTCCCGGCCTGGGAAAACTCGTGTTGGTAAATCGCAAGGCGCGCATGGGCCGCAATCCTGCCACTGGCGAAACTATCCAGATTAAAGCGAAGAGGGTTGTGAAATTCAAGGTGGCGAAAGCCGCCAAGGACGCGATCCTGGGCACAAAGTAAAAAGCTTCCAACTTTCACAGGCACCCTGGCTTCCAGGGTGCCTTTCTACTACCACCAGCCTTCGGTCAGTGGCTTTCGGGGGAAAGGATTGCTCTCGGCGCAAGGTGCCGCAGATCAGATTCGCGGTAGAAGCGCTATTTGTGGTTTGAAAGACTCTCACCCCGGCCCTCCCCCCCTTGGAGAGGGGGAATCGTCCGCCGATGTTGGTAACTGCGGGCGATCGCTTCGATTCAGAGGTTCAATGCGCGACATATTCGGGGAAATCGTACACGACTTTCATTTTTGCGGGTCGCACCTTCGCTCAGAAGCTACGCGGGGAGGTCGCCGACAATTGGTGGCTTTTTACGTCGCAAATAGTCCGCCTAGTCTGACTTTTTCTTTAGGAACCGTACCGCAACCACCAACACAAGCAATGTCCCGATGGCGATGCTGCCATAACGGATTCGGGTTTGTTGCGGTATGCGCTCGATGGCCGCAATTGCCGGTGGCGGCGGCGCGGCATTCGTATCGCTTTCCGTGTCTGCGGTCCCTGCCGTCTCCGCTGTATCTGCGTCGGGAGGGTTTTGCAACCGTTCGATTTCTGACCGGCATTGTCCAATGGTCCGATACAGCGAATTGATTTGGAGCATCTCCACTTCCGTCAGCCTTTTCTTGGGCAGATCTCTGTTCGTGTAAAATAATTTTGTCATGGCGTTGAATTCCAGGTCGCTGCCGCGAAACTTCATGTTGGGTGTGACGTCGGAACTGACCCAGGGCGCGGTGTAAACAAATTGCTGGCTCTTCCGAACGTCGACGTGGTCGAAATCCGGGGTGCTCGCGCCGGGATGAAACCAACCCGGACCGTAAATAGATACATTATCATCCGGATTGCGCTGATAGGCCTGGACCGGCTGGTTGACGATGGCTTCTACCTGGTGCCAGGCATTTGTCAATTGCAGTTGGAACGTGGCAATTTGCTCCGGTGCGGAATTGGTGTCCAAAACTTTTTGGTCGGTCGGCGTCTGCGCAGAAACGCGGCCGGCAAAGGCAACGGCGGCAATCACAATGAACAGTGAAATAACAATGCGAAAGATCGCTTTCATGAGAGAGGGAAGCTGCTTCACTTGACAATTAACAGCAAGCGTAAAGTATTCCCAAATCAAGCGGCGCGAGAACCCAACTGAAGGCGCCGGAATGAACAAAAGAAAATCGGCGGCTATTTCTTCGCTTTGGCTAATCGCCGCCGGGTGTTCCAAACTCACTCGGGACGATTATGTGCGTTCTCCCGTTCTGTCTTGTTTGAATCTCATCCGCAGGCTGTTTTTCATCACCTCCCATTTTGAATGCCGCAGCGTGAATTACATGATCATCCGCCACCAACGCATTGCCGGCCAGGCCATTGGCCCGGAACCGGAAGTCCCAGCCGTAACCGACGGACTGAAATTTCTCCTCGCCGGCCTGAGTGATTTCGGCCAAAAAATTTCGGGCCTGGTCCCGGCTGCGTTGCGGGTCCTGCGGCTCGCTGACCGTTTCCAAAAGTGCTTCAAGCAAATAGCTCCGCACAAACTTTTGATGCAATCGGGCATAAACTTCCGGACGCGAAACCAGGTCAAGGCCTCCGACCCGGCCATTGTGCAAAACCAGCAGACCTTGCTGACCAGACTGGCAGGTCAAATGACCCAGACAATCCGCGAATTTGCGCTCGTAGGCGTCGAAGACATCGCTCATGGCCGAGGTTGACGAGACCATGCCTGCCTTGGCCTGCAGCATGCGAACCTGGCGCCACACCTCGCCCTGGTCTGAAGAGTATGATGTGCCTCTATGGAGCGAAGCCGTAACGGACGTGGACTTCATGGCGCGCGATTTGGCTGCCATGATATATTTGGAAGAATCGAAATGGGCCGATTTGTAGGACCAACGGCCTTGTTCGGTGCAGGAAACGGGGATTTTGATCTCAGTTTTGCCCTGAACGAGCACCGTCGTATTGAGCACGCGGTTCTGCTTGGCGCCAATGAGATGTTCGCCGTCGACGAGAAGCACCGCGGTTTCGCCTTTATTGGCAACCAATAGCAGCGGCACCGAACCGCCGGCGGAAATCTCGCTGACAATAACGGACCCCGCCGCAATGGCTTCGTCCAGGGTGATGAATGACATGACGCCGTTTTGTGGCGCTTGCAGAGGAAACACGACGAGGTTATGACTGATTTGTGGTTCGCCGATCGTCACGCCGGCAAGGTAGCTCTTGATTTGGCTTTCCATAACTTTAACAGTTTTGACTTTTTGGTTTGACCGTGATTGCCCTCATTGACAATGACGCACACCTCCGTGGATTTTTCAAGTGGCAGTGACAATGGCAGCAACCGTCAAAAAGAATTCCGTAGAAACGAAAAGGAATTGATACGCGCAGAAGGCCCCACGCCATGGCAGCTCAACCGCTTGAACGATCGAACGCTTTTAACGCTTCAACGTCCCATTAGCTTACTTGTGGGAGGGGGATGCCTTTTCCCGCGGGATTCTGTTCCATCTGCTCAATCTTTTGCGCCAACTGTTTCGCCGCAGTCGGATTCGTCTGTTTTAGATACTGCCAGTGCAGGGCCATGTGCTGTTGCACGCGTTGTTTCGCGATTGGATCCACCGGCGCGCCAATCTGTCCCTGTTTTTGCAGCCAGCCCAAATCCACAAGGATGCGTGTCGCGTGATCCTCACCTGGCAACACGGCGGCCGGGTAACCTTCCTTTAGCACCAGAATGTCAATTGCCTCAGCCTCAGCCTCGCTGTTGGCCTTCTGATTTGTTGGAATAAACGCCTTGAGCGCGAGCCGCGGATCGTCGGCGTACAGCGCCTCTTTGGTCAGTTCCTCCATGCTCACGTTTTGGTTGCCCTGGTATGCCTGCAACCTCGCGATCGCCATTTGCATCCGTTTTTGCCGGTTCCATCCATCCGGCGCGCCGTCAGGAAAAATCAGGTAGGCATCGTGGAGGGCCGCCTCTGGCAGCGTCCCAATGTTGCCCGCGGCGTAATAACTGAAATCGTTTCCCTTGAACTGGCAAAGGAGACCCCAAATATGCCGGTAACTATCCGTGAGTGAATCGCGAAACAGCATGGCGTTATCATTTGTGCCGGCGGATTGCGGGGCGCTGATGCGCTGATTCTCCGTTGCGGTCCGCGGCCTGCCCTGGGTGTTGTTGGTCAGGTCGCTGATGCCAAAATCGGGCATCATGGCTTGCTGCTCGCCGACGGATGCCGCAAACGCCAGTTCCTCGTCATACGAGATCGGCGGCGGGGGCATCGGCACTCCCTTGATGTTCATCGGGATAATTTCGCCTGGCTGCCAACGTAATGAAGCAACGTTCGGAATATCGCCGTCCGCTGTCAGCACGGGCCGGTTGCTGAACGTAATCGCGTCCGCCTTTTCGTTCCAAAGCTTGGACAAATAAGCCTCAACGGGCGCCAGCAATTCACCCAGGCCGCGGGGAGAATACCATCCCTCATCCTTGACCTCAGCCTGAAACGAGAAGAACGGCAATGAGACCCTTGCGCCTGGTGTTCCGCCTTTAGGCAGTTCCCCTGATTTGCCAGTGGCGCTGCCACCACCTTGCCGCCCGCCAAACTTGTAGGGGCACCCGAACGGCTTTCGAATTTCAAGCTCCGGGTTCTGCGGCGAGTAGGTGTAAACGGTCCAGCCGTTGTCCGATTTCACCCAATGTTCCCAGAGTATAATGATGTACCCGTTCGTGGAGTGCGTAATACCCTCGCGCAACTGTTTGTCCCGCACGTATTGCAGCAGCGTGTCCATCTGTTCAACGCCACGAATCTGTCGCAATGTATCCGGGGATTGGTCGAAACGGCGATTGCGCTGGTATCGGCCCAGTGTCCATTGCTGGATATGCACGAACTCGTCCGCCTCCTTCAAATCATCTGCCATGTCGGGGACCAGGAGAAACATCGGGTCGATCGCCTCAAACACGAGCGCATTATCGTTGAATGGGTCCGTCGTTATCTTCAAAACGCCGCGCCCGCGCAACAGCATTACGTCCACAACCGCGCGCATCTTTCGCAGGAAATTGGATTTCTGAAAGACACGATAGTTGAACCAATCCGCCGCGGCCTCGGCCAACGTGTCGGCCTGTGGCGTGGTCGAAACAAACGAAGCCAGGCGATTGCCTGACATGATTTGCCCGAGCCAGAACGGCTTTTGTTTCCGGATCGCCATGTCAATGGCTGGATAGTGTCCGTCTGCGGCGGTCGGAAACGGTTTGTTGCGCCGTCGCAGACCTTCATGGCGCATGGTCGAAAAAATGCGTTGTTTTTGTTCCCACGGCAATCGCTCCGTCATCATGCGATGCGCTTTTTCGTATCGGTCTTTATTCATAATTCGTTAGATATTTTTTATGGTGGCCGCGACGCAAGCCGCTACCCAAAGAAAGCCCCCGGCAATTGCCCATCCATAGCCGTCTCATTGTCGCAAAGCTCCCGCAACTGCTCCGTAAACGACGCCGACGGGCCACGGCCTCCGAGGCTCACCGACGCCAGGCGCCGCACCGGTGCCATGGCGCCAAAAACGGCGTCGGCCCGGTCCGGACTATGGACGCCACGTTTCAACATGTCGTGTTTCGATTCCAGCGCCAATTTCCCGCGCGCATTCGGAACCCGTTTACGATCCAACATCTGCGCCCGCAAATCGTCATCGTTGGGCAGGATGATTTCGCGCCGCACGATCTGCTTTGCGCCCTCAAACCACATCTCGGCCGCCAGATTTGCGTAATGCTCGCAATACCGAGGCGCGGCCCCATTATTCACCCGGTTAATGCGCCAACCCATCGCCTGCAATTGGTCGCAGATCAGCTTGCCGCCGCCGCCTTCGTCCCCATCAATTTCATGCGGCTTGAGCCCCAGGCGGGTAAACGCCGCAATGAACCTTCCGCAAATTGCGTGTAAATTATCCGCCCGAAATGTTTCCTCCAGCGTCACAACATTTCCCTCCCGGAAAGCCAGGACGTTCTCGTCTCCATCACCGCCCCAGGCGAAATCACAGAACGCCTTGCGCTCCCCGTTCATTGTCAGGTTGCCAGTGACGCTGCCATCTTTGGGCGACGGCGGGTCGGCCAGCAAATCCTCGAGCGCTTTCAGATCAATCACGGCGTCCGCAACTGATTCCATGAAATCAGCCATGACCATGGACTTAAACAACGGGTGCTCTGCGCCCCATTTTTCGCGCATGCGTTCGATGTCCTTTGGCTTCCAGTGCGCGCACTCCGTCGCCCGTTGGACGAATACGCCGGTGGCGCTGCCACTTCTGTAAAACTTCGCCCTGGTTGTCTGGCTCCGATAAAACTCGCCCTCCGCATAACCCGGCGAGCTGGCAATCAAAAGCCGGGTCGGCTTGCATCGCTCAATGGCCTGGAAAATCTCATCCTTAACCGTTTTGGCCTTGTCCACGATGATCATTAGCGGCTCATCCGGACTGCCGGCGTGATGGCCTTCAAATTTGCCGGCGTCGTTCGTGGAAAAGCCCTCCCAAAAACAATTGATATCCTGAGTATCGATGCGTGGCGTGCGGAGGAACGTCCAGTTTGGAAACCGGCTCGAATAGGTGTGGAGCGCCGGCAAAAGCTGATCCTTGATTTGCCGATAACTGCCCGACGTCGAGATGATATGCCCGCGCGGAAAAGCCAATAGATGCCAAAGAATCGCCGCGCAAATCACGCGCTTCGTTTTTCCGCCCTCATTGCACGACCGGAACGAGACAAACGACCCTGGCAGCCCGAGCGCCCGCAAAACCTCGCGCTGCTTCGGATAGAGGTCCATTTGCAGTAACGTCTCGGCAAATACATCGGGCGTCGCCCTGTTCGGCGTCCCGTCGCCGGTGGCGCTGCCACCTTTGGGCGGTCCGGATTGTTTAAAGTTTCTTTGCATCCTCCCTAAAAAGTTCAATGAATTTTTCCGGCACACCGGCAACTGTTGTCGAAATGTCCAGCCGCTCAGCAGGCTTGCCAAAAGCGTAAGAACAAAGAAATTGCAGAGCCGCTTTCGGGTCCTCCGCGCAAAGCTGCTCAAGCAGGGCGCGGAGCCGTTCAGTACCGGCCCCATTCTGCTCGCGCAAAAAGTTCCGGATTTCTTCTGCAAACGTGTTCGACTTCGCATGCACCGCGACAAACTCGGTAGATCCACCAGATTCCGGAACACTCTCAGCAACACCGGCGTCCGCCATCTTAGCTTTGTTCTTGCGTGCCACACTGCTACCACCCTTACAGGCAGGCTCAGCCATCTTCAACCTTTCGAATTATGACCTTTTATGACCCCGCGCCCCTTCACCAGCCGAAAATCATTTGCCATAATCCAATGGATTGCCTCTTCCACCGTCGCCGTCTGGCTTCCGCGGCGCCCGGCCTGACGGCCCATCCTGAATCCACACGTACGCATCTGGTAAATGAAATGCGCCCCGACCTGGAGCGCCACGGCCAGCTCCTTCACGCAAAACCGCTCCGCCTGGTGTCCAGTCTTTAGATCGCCTCCGCCATGGCGGCCGTCATGCAAATGGTTGCCGTGGTGCAAATGGTCGCAGTCATCCAAATGACTCATTCGATTCCCAATTTTTGGCGGACCAGATTCGGATTAATTTTAATCCCGGCGATTAGGAACCAGGTATCCATCGGACCGCCCGGCGCGAAGAAGTGCAAGAGCTGTTTCACGTGATCCTGGTATTCGTAGCCGCCGAAAATTTTTCGTCTTTTCGAGGGCATCGCTTTGCCGTTAACAATTCGCCCGTGCCTGACCAAAAGCTTGAAATCAGCCACTGCCTGTTCGACGACAGCGCAAACCAGACGTTTCGCTCCGTCATCGTGGAGTTCATAGCCGAGTTTTTTCTGCGGAGGGCTCGGGAAGGAAGACGCGAGCCGACCGAGCCGACCGCGGGACGAGGCCGGATTTTTCGCCGCGCCCCGGACGGCAGTCGTTCGCAAGCCCCCGCCAATGCGTGAATTAATGAAATCCTTATACACCGCACGCTCAACTTCGTTGATGAGACTGCCGGCCGTTGGCAAAGACCGGTGCGCCTTTTTGACGGCACTGCGCCACCATTGCCTGTTCATGGTTCCACCTCCGTTTCACAAATGAACGCATGCCTGCCGTAGCGCTCGCACTTCGGGCTTTCACTCGCCCACCTGGGCGCATGATTCCCATCCTCGAAGGCTCTCCCACTAAGCAGGTCGTCCGTCAACCGGGCGTTGTGTACGCGCGGAAATTCCGCGGCGGCTGGCCTGGAACCGGGCCGGGACAGCGAGTGCCCTGGCATTTCTCCTCCGCCATGCAGGCCGCGGTGCAAACCGCCGCCAGCCGCCGCACCATTACCGACCACCGTTTCCGCATTGCCCGGCACTTGCGCAAAGGCATCTTCAGAGGCCAGCGGAACTTGAGGGTTTTGTTCAGATGGGCTTAAAGGGAGTCGTCCTCGTCCTCCTCCTCGCCCATCGCGACAGTCGGAAATTATTGGTCCCGGCGCGAGCCGGTCAGATTCCGTTTCCGGGGCCCGATTGGGCTTCCGCAAATCGGCGCAGATGGCAGCGCCAATAAATTTAAGTGCGTCGAACATATTTAATTCGTTGTTGATTCGTCCTCCCCGGGTTCAGTCAGGTCCTTTTTACGTGAATAACCTTTTTCATGAAGAAAGCGCCGAAGTGCTTCGTTACAAACCGTGCCCAATTTTTTCCCGTCCCTGCCGGCCCGGGCCAGCATCCGCAGAACGTCCGCATCTGCCTCGAAACTCTTGATCGGTCGCTTCATTGCAATACGTGTAATACACGAAATACAATTCGGCAAGTGAAAACTGTATTTCAAACTTGACTTTGTAATACAAACTGCTACTTTCGCCTTGTGAGCACGGGAAAAGCTGAAAAGAAAATAAGACGCAATATCCGCTCATTTGAGGCGGACGACGACGTCAATGTCATGCTGGACAACGCACAGGAAGATGGTGTGACTCTGTCAACCTTGTGTAATCTCGCGCTTCGACGTTTCGGGCCGGAGATTATCCGAGAGGAACTTACAAAACAGGCGGAAAAAGCGTTGCGCTGGGTGAGTCCGCCAGGCGCGCGCGCTGGAGGCACGCCAGAGAAACAGAAATCGCCTCAGCCTTTGCCTCATCCCGACCTCGAAAACGCAGTTCGAGTTGCCGAAGGTCTGGTCGAAAAGGACCGCAAACGTGATCCCTCAAAGAGAAAATAAAATCGGTCTGTGGATTTAGCGCAGGCAACCGTGGAATGAACCGCAAATAGGTCACGATTAGCGTTGTTTCCGTTATCGGCCTTTATTCGATTTTATTCAATTCAACACCGCCTTCCGACGCGATAGCTTCGGCAGCGAAGGTCGAGGAAAGACACGACCGCGAGCATCGGAAATCAAAATAAATCCGCTGATTTCCAGTTGATGCGCCCAGCGCATAAATATTTTTGCCATTCGGAACCGCTTCGCCGGCGGCCAAAGTGCCGCCATCGCCTCCAGTTCCGGTTCCAATACGACTCGTGAGGATAATCGTTGCTTCATACGCCTGACAGAGTCGCACACGGGGTTGGACAAATGCTGTCCAACCTTCCGAATGTGAATAAGTCTTGGCAACTTATTAGAGGATTAACGCTGCTTCTGTTGCTCTATGGCCCTTCGCGCGACTAATGCGCATTTTTTGGTGAGGGATGTAAATGGTGTCGGCGGGAATGTGCCGGCAGGCGGTGGTAGCACCAGTGGCACTTGGACACCGAGCGGCGACCCGCCTTTGTCCCGCTCAGAACGGGACTATGGCGCGGCAAGCACATTTTATTTGCATAGGTTTTGCATATGTGAACGAGATTTGTTTCTGAGGCAAAATGTATGGTTTTATTGGGGTTTTTGAGGGTTTTTGTTTTTGGAAGTGTGAACGAGAGTGGTCGTAGCAGTCATAGCACGACCTGCATTCACCTGCATTCACTGGCAGGATTCGGAATTCTCACGCAGTCCGCAAAGTCCGCAAAGGTGGGAACCGCGAAATACACGAATCCGGTTGCGTAGGAGCGATGTTGAATCGCCCCATGAAATACAGGTCCTGTGTGCCGGCATACAGCACCCGGCTATGTACGACGCGATTGTTGTCGTCCAGGAAGGTGCAACACCGCAACTCCGTACCGCTAATGGTGTTGAACTTCTAATATGAAAGCAACCGTTGGGATTTGCGGTGCGGCCATCGCGCTGATTATTTCCGTCTTTTGCGTGAATGCAACGGTTATCGTTGGGCCGATTAGCGATCCGGACAATGGAAACGATTATTATTTGCTCACGCCAAATACCTGGACGGCTTCCGAGGTGGAGGCTGAAAATCTTGGCGGGACGTTGGCTGTTGTCCACAACTCTGCAGAACAGGATTGGATTTTCTCCACTTTTGGATCCTATGACGGTGTTACCAATCGGTCCTTATGGATTGGGCTTCGGCGGGATTGGCAGGGTGGGCCTTTTGAATGGGTGACTGGCGAGCAACTCACTTATACTAATTGGTCACTTGGCGAGCCGGACAACTGCGGTGGCAATGAAAGCTATGTCCACATGTGGAGTAGTTCTATGAAGTATCCAGGTGGAAAATGGAATGATTCAGCCGATGACGTGAATTTCTACGGCTTAATACCGAATGGGGTCGTTGAAGTGCCGCGGAGAAAAGAGCTCACAGAAGATGAGAAATCTTTAGTCGGCGCCTGGTATGAAAGTGGAAGATTTGACCGACCATGTTATTTTGCTGAGACGACAAACATGCTTTTTGCCATCGGGATTGATGGGCGTTCCGCGAGAATCATTTATGGGTCCAACCATATTTTCGCCGCCGGTTGGCATACGCGTGGCGAAATCGTGCAAGATAAGATTCTCTGGAGCGATGGCACCTGGTGGTCACGAACTGCCTCGAATTATTCGAGCCCAGAAATGCCCTGGGGCCGTTGAGCCTTGGATAGTGGCGCTCGCTCTGTTGACCCGTGGAAGGAAGCAACGTTATGACGACGGAAAAAAAATCATTCATGGATAAATGTCAGGCACTTGCTCATTGGTTCTTGACACAAACCGCTTGGGGCAAATTCACGCGAAAGCACAGAACCGCAAGGTACGTCACCCTCTTTGTGGAACTGGTCTTTTTAGCCTTACTGTTGTTTGCCGTTCATTTGATGCGTGCTCACCATTAAACCCTAAACAATCAAACCCCTAAAAACTTTTATGGACGAAGTTATTGAAGCCACCACGAAGAATGCCTCGATGATTGTCAGGCAACAGTGGTGAAACGGTCAAGTGTTGAAACGTTGAAACGACGGTGCCACGGGCAGGCCTCGGCGAGATGAAAGATGGGAGATCGGAGATGGAAGGTTAGATTTCGGTGGCAGCGCCACTTGCAACAAAGCGGGAAACCAGGAAGGATGAGGCCGCAGATCAGATTCCCGCTATCGCTGGCCTTTGCCGTTAGCGGCTGAATTAAACGGGGCATTAACCCCGGCTCAAAAGCAACTTAAAAGCCGGGGCAATTTTCGGTCGCCCTGACTGTATAGACCGGATTATCCGTTCGGTTTCCCAGGTTATCACCGTGGGCTAATGCCGCACGCTTCGTAGCTTAGAAGAGGATGGCGGTAGCAACGCCACTGATGAAATCAAGAATAGGGTAAGCGGACATTGTACCGCGCATGTTCCGCCCGTCCCGCAATTGCGGGAGGCGGTGACGGCGCAGCGCGCCGTCCCTACCGCGGGGAGCGCAATTACGAATTTTTACCGTGGACTTCCAGGTGAAACTTGTGCAAAGCCCGGTGGAATATCGGCGCAAGTATTAGCGTGACCACTGTGACGAATATCAAGCCGCAGAACAGGGCGTAACATCCGGCAAAAATTTTCCCGGCGGAAGTGTTCATGCTTCCAAAAGGTCCCATCCCGGCCAGGATCATCGAGGCGTTGGCAAAAGCGTCGACCCAACTCATTCTCTCCAGGAAATGGTAACCGCTCATCCCGATCGCCAGTGTGACGAGGGAGATGGCCACGCTCAATAGCACGCATCGCTGCAACCGGAGGATGAACGCCTTGCGCGGCAACAAGGGATTGCTTTTGTGCTCGAACATGCGTGTGTATGGTAACGGTTGATGCGGGGATACAAAAGTAGTTTACCGTTTTGTTGGTGAAGATAAAATGGAGGAAACGCCGCAGATGAGATTCGCGCTATTCCTCCTTCGCTCATCCTCCTTCGCCCGGCCTACGGAGGACGGAGAAGCTTCGGAGGACAGGCGCGCGGTCTCGCAGTCAGCGGCCTATTTTCGGGGTGATCTACCCAGGGCGGCGCGCTCGAAGACTCGCGCTCTACCCTGGGCTATTATGGTTCGCCCCGATGGGGCTTCAGTTAGGCTGCGCAAAGAAATTTCGAAATTTCTTTGTCACAGCATTACAATCGCATCCATGCAGAAACTGCCGCGTGAATTTTACGACCGCAAAACGATTACGGTCGCCCGTGATCTGCTCGGGAAATGGCTGGTGCACGTCTGCGACGGCGTGGAGCGCATTGGCAGGATTGTGGAAACGGAAGCGTACCTGGGACCCCACGATTTGGCGGCGCACTCATCGCGCGGCCTGACTCCCCGGACAAAAATTATGTTTGGGCCGTCGGGTCATGCTTACGTCTATTTCATTTACGGAATGTACTTTTGCATGAACGTCGTGACGGAACCCGAAGGCCATGCCTCGGCCGTTTTACTGCGCGCCATCGAGCCGGTGAAAAATGTTCACGAGCGCGGATCCGGCCCGGGCCTTCTCTGCCGGGCCATGAACATTGACAAGCAGTTGAACGGCCATGACTTGTTGAGCGACGATTTTTTCATCGCCGCGCCTGGCGCCGCGGAAGTGTTTAAGACCGTCAAAGGCCCGCGCATCGGCGTGGATTACGCCAAACATTGGGCGCGGCGCCATTTGCGGTTTTACATCAAGGGCAATTCAAGCGTTTCACGCGCCAGATAATTCGGATACGTCCGACAATTGCCAAAGAAAAAAAACACCACACGCGCTTGTCACGCGTGTGGTTCTGAAACTCGCGGATCGCGGCGAAAATTCCACAATCCGTCCCGCCCTGCGGGACTAATCCAAAAGGAAATTAGTGGCGATTACGGCCACCGCTGAATTCGCGACGTCCTCCGCCACCACCACCACCAAATTCGCGACGTCCTCCGCCGCCTCCGCCGCCAGAGCGTTCTTCACGCGGGCGAGCGATGTTGACAGTGATGGCGCGTCCGCCCAATTGCGCGCCGTTCATGGCGGAAATGGCTTTCTGCGCCTCTTCTTCGGAGCTCATGGTAACGAAGCCAAAGCCGCGGGGGCGTTGGGTGGTCCGATCCATCATTAGGTTTGTTTCTGTGACTGTACCGTGCGCGGCAAACGCGTCGTTCAGGTCGTTCTCGGTGGTGTTGAAGGAAAGATTTCCTACAAACAATTTATTATTCATGTGATGTTTACTACTCCTTGATGCCGCTCCCAAGACTGTTTCCGACTATCGGATTTCAAATCATCACTGAACCAGGTGTTCACTTGAAGATTCACCATGTTTTGGCAGCTACTTAGCTATCCAGCAGGCACACCAGCATCGTCCTTTCCGCCGAAATAGGCAAGAAGATTTTAGATTTTTTTCGCCCGTGACATTTTGGCGCGCAATTCGTTGTATAAGATGCGCTTGTGAGGCGCACGTTCTGCTGATACGAGGATTGCCAACCGTATTTAGCCTCCAGCCATGGCGCCAACGATCAAAAAAGGTTCAGTACCCTCGGCCACCGGCTGCGGCACGCGGGTCTCTGCCGGCTCCAACGAAAAATCCTCTTTGCACGCGAAGAATCGAATAAACGGCCTGCGCTTCAACGTTTCATGGTCACGGATTGTTCCACGAAGGACGGGATACCGTCCCTCAAGAGCCGTCAGCACGGCGCCTATCGTCACAGGTTCTTGCACATCCAATTGAATTTCCCCGGAGATACGCGCCAGATTACGTAAATGGAATGGCAGCTCGACGCGGATCATTAGATCGTCTGCGTTTCCACGGAAAACACGGCGGGGAGGTCGCGCACGATTGGATTCCAACTATCCCCGCCATCAGCCGAGGCATAGACCTGGCCGCCGGTCGTGCCGAAATAGACGCCACAAGGGTTGAATGAATCCACAGCCATGGCGTCGCGAAGGACGTTTACATAGCAATCCTGTTGCGGCAGGCCGCGCGTGAGTGGCTCCCAATCATTTCCGCCGGTTTTGCTGCGATACACCCGTAATTTGCCATCCGGCGGGTAATGCTCGGCGTCGCTCTTGATCGGCACCACGAAAATGGTTTCCGGTTCGTGCGCATGAACATCAATGGGAAACCCAAAATCCGAAGGTAAATTTCCGCTCACTTCGGTCCATTGGCCACCGGCGTCACTTGTGCGCATCACGTCCCAGTGTTTCTGCATGTACAAAACGTCCGGCCGTGATGGATGCATGGCGATGCGATGAACGCAATGGCCTACTTCGGCATCGGGATCGGGCAATTCGAAAGGCGATTTGAGGCCGCGATTGATGGGTTTCCAGGTCACCCCCGCATCATCAGTCCGAAACGCGCCCGCGGCGGATATGGCCACGTAAATGCGATTGGCGTTTTTGCGGTCCAAGAGGATGGTATGCACGGCCATTCCGCCTGCGCCCGGCTGCCACAGCTGGCCCTTGGCCTTGCGGAGGCCTGGCAGTTCTTTCCACGTCTTGCCGCCATCGATCGTTTTAAAAATGGCTGCGTCTTCGGCGCCGGCAAACGCCGTGTCCGGGTCGGTAAGCGAAGGCTCCAGGTGCCAGATCCGTTTAAATTCCCAGGGATGCTGCGTGCCGTCGTACCATTTGTGCGTCCCGGCGTCGCCCTCATAGACAAACTTATTGCTTTCACCTTTGGGAAAGCCGCCGGGGCCTGTTAATTCTTCCGGACCGCTGCCGGGGGTGTTCCAGGTCTGTCCGCCATCATCCGAGCGCTGGATAATTTGCCCGAACCAGCCGCTGCTTTGAGAAGCGTAAATCCGGTTCGGATCAACCGGTGAACCCTTAAGATGATAAATCTCCCAGCCGGCAAAGTGCGGACCGCTGACCGTCCAGTTTTTGCGTTTGCCATCCGACGTCAGGATGAATGCCCCTTTTTTCGTTCCGACCAGGACGCGAATCTTGCTCATGGTTTGTCTTTTGGTTGACTGTTCATTTCGTTTCCAATGTTGTGACGAACGAACCGGAACGGTTAGGACAGATTTTTATTAATTTTTCTGCGGATCAACTAACCCGCCGGTAACCTGAAATCGTGCCATATCACCTTCCCCGCGAATTCCGGGAATAATCATCGCCAGACCCGTGTCGGCTTCTTCAAAGTAAAAAAATATGACGACGCGTCCGTCGGCCCTGCCATTTCCGTGAACAAACCGGTGTTCGCGCAGATAGGAAACAAGCGCCCCTTCCAGTTCGACCGGGTGGCCAAGCGATTTTGAAACGACCTCGCCCAACACCGCAACCAAATGGGGCATCGTCTCGCAATCGGATGCGCGGACAAACTCCGTGTCACCCGCAAACTCCTCCAGGAAATAATAGACCGCTTTCTCATAGTCCGTGGGATGCAACATCCGTTCCTTCAGGATCGCCAGATGATGCGGAAAATTTTGCGAGGCGGAATTCATCGGCGGCAGGATGAAGGACGCCGATGCGGAACGCCAGTGCAAGTTCGAAGGCGGTGGAACGGCAAGCTGGGCATTGCGAGTAAATCGCGCCGAACGAGTATGGTTGGACGTCCTGCCACGCACTTCCGCCCGGCTTACGGGCGGTGACGCCGCAGCGCAGCGTCCCTACCAAAAAAGGCTCACGCCGCACTTTCCGGTGCGTCGAATCCCGGACGGACGAAGGAACGCGCCTTTGGAAATAATTTTTCTGTCTCGCGGCGAATCGCCGCCAGCTGTGCCTGCAGATCCAGAATGTTGTCCCCGTCTCCGCCGAGCCCCTCGCGCAACCCCGACCATGCGGCGATGGAACGGTCCGTGGCAATCAGGGCTATTTTGGCCGAACCGTCCGAATCCTTCGGGTAACTCTTCAATTCTTCATCCGTCTCCA
This sequence comes from uncultured Verrucomicrobiae bacterium, assembly GCA_963845665.1. Taxonomy (GTDB): domain Bacteria; phylum Verrucomicrobiota; class Verrucomicrobiia; order Limisphaerales; family UBA11358; genus UBA11358. Next base: position 865,626 of record CAWJTA010000002.1, on the reverse strand, counting down.
ATTCCTCATGCGCCTGCGACCCAATCGCGCGGCAGAGCTTGACGTAAATAAAATGCTGATACCACCGGATAATGTCCGTGAAATCGGAAAGCATTTCCACGTCGCCTTGCGGGTCGCCGATTTCCAGTTCTACCTGCGTTTTCAATTCGCCGATTTTTGCCTCCAGTAACGGCTTTGCCTGGTCGAACCATTTGTCTGTCGCGGTCATGTAAGCCTTTGCCAGACGCGCCAAGGGACGATTTTTGGTCGCTAGCCGCTGTTCGGCGCGTTGCTTGCGGGCCACTTCCTTCTCCAACTTCGGGTCCTCCAAATCGATTCCCCGTTCCTTCGCATCGGCGCGAATCATCTCCATGGTTTCATGGAAGGTCCGTTGGAGCTTGTCCCAAAACTTTTGATTGGCCAAATCGCGTTCCGCGGGGTCGGCGCTTTCATCTTCGCGTTCCACCGCATAATTCAAACAGCGATGCGACAGGGAACAGCGCTCACACCATCGGTCGCAATAATTATAAATGCCCGAAATGAATTTCGGATCCCCGGCCATTTTGAGGAGTGATTTGCGTCTCATACAAGCCCGAGCGAGTGGACTCTGGAATTTTCGCGCTGAAAGCGCAATCCCATTTTAGCCGAGGGCAACGCCCTCGGAAAATACGCAAAACGACGTCGCGCCCTGAAAGGGCAGGCCAAAATTCCTAATATTCCAATCGCCAAACGGCGAAATTTCATGCCTTCGTGTAAACCTCTGCGCCCTTCTCAACAAATTCTTTCGCCTTTTCTTCCATCCCGCGTTCAAGCGCTTCGTCCTCGGTGACACCTTGCTCCGCCGCAAATTTGCGGACGTCCTCGGTAATCTTCATCGAGCAGAAATGTGGACCACACATGGAACAAAAATGGGCTGATTTAGCGCCCTCCTGCGGCAGTGTTTGGTCGTGGAATTCACGCGCCGTTTCGGGGTCGAGCGACAGGTTGAACTGGTCTTCCCATCGGAACTCAAACCGCGCCTTGGACAACGCATTGTCACGGTATTGCGCGCCGGGATGGCCCTTGGCCAAATCGGCGGCGTGCGCGGCGATTTTGTATGCGATGACCCCGTCTTTGACGTCCTTTTTATTTGGCAAACCCAGGTGCTCTTTGGGCGTCACGTAGCACAACATCGCGCAGCCGTACCAGCCAATCATGGCCGCGCCAATGGCACTGGTCATATGATCGTAGCCGGGCGCGATATCCGTGGTCAGTGGTCCGAGTGTGTAGAATGGCGCTTCGTGGCACCATTCGAGTTGTTTGGCCATGTTTTCCTCGATGAGATGCATGGGAACATGACCCGGGCCCTCATTCATCACCTGCACGCCGCGCGCCCAGGCGCGTTCCGTCAGTTCGCCCTGCGTTTTCAATTCGCCGAATTGGGCTTCGTCGTTGGCGTCAGCAATGGAGCCAGGCCGAAGGCCGTCGCCGATGGAAAAAGAAACGTCATAGGCAGCCATGAGGTCGCAGATGTCGTCCCAGTGAGTGTAGAGGAAGTTTTCCTTATGATGCGCCAGGCACCATTTGGCCATGATGCTGCCCCCGCGAGAGACAATGCCCGTCATCCGCCGCGCCGTGAGCGGAACAAACCGCAACAGAACGCCTGCGTGAATGGTGAAATAATCCACGCCCTGTTCTGCCTGCTCCAGGAGCGTGTCGCGAAAAATCTCCCACGTCAATTCCTCGGCTTTGCCGCCGACTTTTTCCAGCGCCTGGTAGATTGGCACCGTGCCGATGGGCACGGGCGAATTGCGCAAAATCCATTCCCGCGTGGCGTGAATGTTTTTGCCGGTGGACAAATCCATGACGGTATCAGCCCCCCATTTGGTCGCCCAACGCATTTTTTCCACTTCCTCTTCGATGCTGGACGCCACGGCGCTGTTGCCGATGTTGGCGTTAATTTTCACGAGGAAATTGCGGCCGATAATCATCGGTTCCAACTCAGGATGATTGATGTTGGCTGGAATGATGGCCCGTCCGGCTGCCACTTCGGAGCGAACAAATTCCGGTGTGATTTCTTTTGGAATCCGTTGGGGGAAACGGGAAAACACGGATGGGGCGAACGGGTTCCCCGCGGGATTCTGCGCTGAACCCGCGTGTTGTTTGTCCAGGTCATTGCGAGCGATGTCGCCGGCCAGGTCGGTAACTTTGGCCAAGCGCATGTTTTCACGAATGGCGATAAATTCCATTTCAGGCGTGATCACGCCCGCGCGGGCATAGGCAAGTTGCGTGACAGCCTTTTTATTTTTGGATCGAAGCGGCCTGCTCTTATCGCCGGAGAATTCGACGGGCAATGCCGTCGAATCCACGGGCACCGGCCGGCGGACGATTCGTGAATGGCCGTTGTCCTGCGGCTTTACCGGCCGTCCTTCATATTCTTCAACGTCGCCGCGGCCCAAAATCCAGTCACGGCGCAACGGCGGCAGGCCACGCGTCACATTGCCGTTGAATTCCGGGTCACCCCACGGGCCACTGGTATCGTAAACCCGCACGGGTTCGTTGGCCTCAACTTTGCCGCTGAAAGTCTTTGTGGGCGCGAGCGTAATTTCGCGCATGGGCACGCGCAGGTCCGGATGAATGGCGCCGCTGACATAGACCTTTTTTGAATTGGGCAGTTGTTCACTGCTGTGCGGCTCGAACGAGTCATTGGATGCGATCATAATTCAATTTTTGGCACGAAGAGCCCGAAGAGATGTTCCTTGCGCCGGCATTATCCGGTTCAAGTTAACGGGTCATCAGCGCTTGCGCGCCGAACTCTCAGCGCCCCGCTCCTTCCTGAACTGCGCAACTGACCAAAACGTACTGGCAGAAAGGGCTGGGTTTGGCTCCCCGATGGAGGGAAAGTTAGGCCCCGAAAGTGACGGCGTCAAGCGCTCTTGGACGGAAGAATTAACGGCGCTAGACGCTAAATCTTTGAGCGATCGGAATTCGCCTGCCCATGCCAAAGGCGCGGGCGGATATTTTCAGCCCCGGCGCGGCCTGCCGGCGCTTATACTCTGAAAAATTGATTTTGTTCAGGACGTCATGGACTACGGCGGCATCGAAGCCTTTTTTAATGATTTCCTCACGGCTCAAATTGCGGACGACGTATAAATCCAGGATGGCATCCAGCGTTTCGTAAGGCGGAAGCGAATCCTGATCCTTTTGGTCCGGCCTGAGTTCAGCGCTGGGGGGCTTAATGATGGAATTGTCCGGTATGACCTCGCGCTCGCGGTTGATCCAACGGGCGATTTTGTAGATATCGGTCTTCAAAACGTCCGCCAGCGGCGCCAATGCGCCATCCATATCTCCATACAAGGTACAATAACCGACGGCCATTTCGGACTTGTTCCCGGTCGTTAAGACCAGGGCATTGAACTTGTTCGAAAGCGCCATTAGGGTGACTCCCCGCAAACGTGATTGAAGGTTTTCCTCGGTTTGGTCGCGTTTCAGTCCCGTGAAAACTTTTGCCAGTTGTTGCTCAACAGCCAAAAACGGCGGCTCAATCGGCAGCACTTCGAGGCGGATGCCGAGATTTTTTGCGATCGCCTCGGCATCAATCAAACTGCCTTCACTCGAATAACGGGCCGGCATCGCTACGCCAAGGACATTCTCCTTTCCAAGCGCATCCGTCGCAAGAACGGCTGTCAGCGCGGAATCAATGCCTCCGGACAGGCCCATGATCACTGACTTGAAACCACATTTGCGGACATAATCGCCAATGCCGAGCGAAAGCGCAGAAAATATTTGGGCCTCGCGCGACCCGAATTCCACAGTCGCTTGCCCGCCGGAGGCTTCCATATCGGCCACAAAAACGTCTTCGGCAAAGCCGCATCCATTGGCGATGACATTGCCCCGTGAATCCAAGGCGACGCTGTGGCCGTCGAAGATCAATTCGTCATTGGCGCCCACGAGGTTCACCTGTGCCAGAGGGGTTTTTTCGTCGCGCGCGACCCGTTGGAGCATCTCGAGGCGTACCTTTTCCTTCCCAACGCTCCAGGGCGAGGCGGAAATATTCACCACGAGCCCGGCGCCCTGCGAAATGGCGTCTTTGACCGGGTCACGGCGATAAAGCCGTTCGGGCCAAAAATCTTCATCGTTCCAAATGTCTTCGCAAATGGTGACCGCTATTTTATGGCCATTAAACGTCATCGGAACGATTTGTTTTGCCGGCTCGAAGTACCGGTCTTCGTCAAAGACGTCGTAAGTGGGAAGGAGGCATTTGACCGTGCGCCAGATAATATTTCCTTTGCACAAAATGGCCGCGGCGTTGCGCAGAGCGCGGCCCGGGCGTTCGGGATTCCTGTCCACGTAGCCCACGCACAGGGGGACGCTGCCCGTGCCTTTTGCCGCGGCCTGGAGGGCGGCCAGATTGGCCTCAATAAAATCGGGGCGCAGAAGCAAATCGCGCGGCGGATAGCCGCAAAGAAACAGTTCTGGAGCCAGCACAAATTCCGCGCCCAGGGACAGCGCCCTTTCGTATCCGGCCAGCAGCTTTTTAACGTTTGCCGGAAAGTCGCCGATTGTCGAATTCAGTTGAAGGAAGCCGATTTTCATACTCACTTATTATCTTCGACGCTCCGGATGGCTTCAGCCATCGCGGCCAGGTGCCGTTCCAGGGTGAAACGCCGTAAAAACAAATCACGTGAGCATTCGCTCAGATCGCTGGCGCACAAAAAGAGAAGTTTTTCCGCAATCTGCGCGGGATTTTTGATTTCAACCAGGCCGGGATAATCTTCCTGCAGCATGGCTGGAATCCCGCGCCAGCGCGTCGTGACAATGGGCAGTCCGAAAGCGAGCGCTTCGAGCAGGCTGGCCGGCTGGCCTTCGGCGGAAAAGTAGGTGGGGAAGCAAAAAATATCCGCGTTACGCAACTCGTCTCTCTTTTGCTCCTCCGGCACAAATCCAAGCACGGCAACGGCATTTTGCAGGTTTCTCAGGCGGATAAATTCGCGCAGTTCCTTTTCTTCGGCCATGGAAAGGAATGCGCCGATGAGGGTCAATCTAAAACGCAGCGGCGAATTCCGGGACAGAAGTATTTCGTTGACCCGGGCGATCGCCTCAACCGAGTCAAACACGCCTTTTTCCCGGGTGCAGTGTCCGATGCACAGGACATTGACGACCCTTTCGCTTTCATTTGAGGGTTGAGCGCCGCGGAAGAGCATTCCCTTTAGCGTTGCGGCACGCACGCGGCGCCGGGCAAGGACGGATTCCGCGAACTCAGGACACGGATCGGGCATGCCGCCCGGAACGATCATAATGCGCCGGGGCAAAAGCTTTTCCGGGTCGCGCCGGCCTGCTTCCGAAAGGACAATGCTCAAGTCTGCATTTCCCATCAGGCGATAGGTCGCACTGCGTGTTTTGTGCTGCATCGACGTTTCAAGCCACCTGGCCATGCCGCTCCCATGCCAATGAAAAATGATTCTTTCAAAAAATGGACGGCAAAAAAACATCACCATCCAATCGCGATACAGCGCAACCGCTTTGCCCGGCGCGGGGACGTAATAAAGCGTTTTGACCCCGTACCGGAATCGGCACCAAATCGCCTGCAGACAGTAGAAAAGGATCTGGTCAAATTTTCTAAATTGAAATTCCCCAACCTCTTCCAGGGTTTTGGAGAGCCGTGCATTAACATGGTAGCACTCGATGCCGTAGCGGTTTACAGGCGCGCGCCGAAAAATTGATTTGCGACGGTTTCCCCCGAAATGCTCCAGCATCACCCGGACGGCCGCGCTTTGGCCGTGGAATGGCGGCGGAATATGGGCGAATACGAGCAATTTCATTGTGATTTGCCGTCTACAATTTACGATAACTGCGCTACGGACCTGGAACCTGTATTAAATATGTTTAACTGCATGCGATTTTACAGACAGACCCGTAAAATCGTAAACCTTTAAAGGTCAATCGTAAATCATGAACCGTGTCAACGTGCTCGGAGTCGGCATCAGCGTCCTTAACCTGCAGACAGCGCTGGCCGAAATTGCCGATGCCATTCGCAGCCGCCGCAAAGGTTATATTTGCGTGACCGGCGTCCACGGGGTCATGGAGGCGCAAAGCGATGAGTCGTTCCGAGCCATATTAAACGGCGCGTTCCTATGCACGCCCGACGGCATGCCAATGGTCTGGGTTGGCAAATTTGGCGGCCATTCCGGAATGCGGCGGGTTTATGGTCCCGACCTGATGCTCGATATCTGCGCGTGGAGCCAGGACAATCCGTGCCGGCATTTCTTTTTCGGCGGCGCCCCCGGAGTCGCGGACCAGCTCGCGGAAAACCTGAAGGCGCGATTTCCCAAACTCGAAGTAGCCGGGACCTTTACGCCCCCCTTTCGGCCTCTGAATGCGGACGAGCAAAATGAATTGCGCGAGAAAGTCCGTGCCGCGCGCCCGGACATATTCTGGGTGGGATTGAGCACTCCCAAACAGGAAAAGTTCATGGCCGAATACTTGCCGAAACTGGACGCTACACTAATGATTGGCGTGGGCGCGGCATTCGACTTTTTGAGCGGGCGGGTCAAGCAGGCGCCCCGTTGGATGCAGCGCAGCGGCCTGGAATGGCTTTACCGGCTTTGCAGCGAGCCGCGGCGTCTGGCCGGCCGCTACCTAAGGAATAATCCGGTGTTTGTCGCAAAAATCGCCCTGCAACTGGCCGGATTGAAGAAATACAAGCTAACCTGATTGTTGAAGCCGACGGCAACAGATATCTGACGGCTTATTCCGGACGCCCCAGCAGTTCGCGGACTTTTCGCCCTATATCTCCGCCGCGCAACAGCGACTCGCCCACAAGAAGCGCGCGCGCGCCGCATTTTCTCAAGCGCTCGACGTCTCCGCGCGTGTGGATGCCGCTTTCGGCAACCAGAATTTTTTCTTTGCTGAGTTTGTCCGCCAGTTTCTCCGTTGTGCCAAGGTCCACGGTAAAGGTCTTCAAGTCGCGATTGTTGACCCCAATCAATTCCGCGCCGATTTTTAAGGCGCGCTCCAGTTCCTCCGAGTCATGGACTTCGACAAGCACGGCAAGCCCGGCCTCCGTGGCCAGAGAATGGAACCTCTTCAACTGCGCGTCGGATAAAATGGAGACGATGAGCAAAATGGCATCGGCGCCCCATTCGATGGCCTCGAGGATTTGCCGTTCATCAATTATAAAATCTTTGCGCAACAGCGGCAGTTTGACCGCGGCGCGAATTTGGCGCAGATAATCCAGCGAACCCTGGAAAAACTTTTCATCCGTCAGCACGGAAAGACAGTTCGCGCCGGCGGCTTCGTATTCTTTGGCAATTCGGACCGGGTCGAAATCCTTGCAAATAATTCCCGCCGACGGGGATGCTTTTTTGACTTCCGCAATGAGGGCAACACCTTGCGCACGATTTGCGCGGTCAAGCAACGCCCCGGAAAAGTCACGTCGTTCGCCGTGTTCCAACAAGGCATCGCGAAGGTCGCCGGCGGCAATGATGCGCGCGGGAAGCTTTGCAACTTCACGTTTCTTTTCTTCAACGATTGTATCCAGAATGTTCACGGCTAGACCAATAATCCATTTGGAAGCTTCAAATTCCAAGCACGAACATGGGCAGTCCGCAATGTGGTTTTTATATGGATGTTCACTGATTGGCGGTTCCATTCTGCCAGGGCACTTCGTAAATTTTTACCTCCTCGAGGATTCCCTTCACTTTCACCGGTGGCAATTCAACGCAGGTGGCCGCCAGGGCGGGGTCGTCGCGCAGCAGGTGGCGATAGGTTGCTTCTCCAATAATGATGCGCGCGCTCCCGGAAACGCCTTCCAGCCGGGCGGCCACGTTCACCTCCCGCCCAAAGACTGTGTAGTTGGTTTGGTGCGTCTCCGAACCCATCAGACCCACGTCCACCACGCCTGTATTGACGCCGCAACCAAGCATCAGGATGGGCAAAAGCGGCCTGGCCGATTCCCCGGAGGCGGCGCGCGCGGAGTTTTCAATTTCGCGCCGTTCGTTTTCCGCCCGCCGTTGCTGGTTTGCGCGAAATATTCCGCGTTGCGTCTCTATGGCTGCCCGAACGCAACCGACAGCGTGCTTTGGATTGGCCACCGGCGCACCCCAAAAAGCCATGACACAATCGCCGATGTATTTGTCCAATGTTCCTCCGCCGATAATCACCGTGTCGGCCACCAGCCCAAGATACGTATTGACGGTATCGAGCGTTTCGCGCGCGGATTCGTCCGAATGCGCTTCCGCTGCTTCGGCATCGAGTTGATGTTCCCGCACAAACTTCGCGGCGAGTTCCCGGGCCTCGTCTGTCAACGCCGTGAAACCGCGAACGTCCGCAAAGAACACCGTTACCTCGCGCCGCGCGCCACCCAGGGAAAGCTTTTCCTGCTGCAGCAATTCGTTCACGACGGCGGGTGACACCATCTTTGAAAAAACGGATTTGACCCTCCGTTTTTCTTCCTCCTCAAAAACAGCGCGCCACGTCACCAGGCTCAAATGCTGGACAAGCACAGCGCCCCCGACCGGCAACGCCACGGGCAGCCACCATCGAAAATGAATGAAAGCAAAAAACGCGGCGCCCGTGTAAAGAAGAATTAACAATCCAACGGCCGCGCTCCCCAAAATGGCGGATCGAAAACCAAGGCTGAAAGACGCCGTAAACGCGCCTAAAATGATTATCAGGCAGATCTGCCCGGCCAATGGCACCCGTTGAATGAATCGGTTCGTGATAACGGAATTCGCCACATTCCAATGGGTGCTCACGAGCAAAGTATTGCGCTCCAGTGGCGTGGAGCCCTGGTCAGTCATGTCGTTCCCTTCTATCGCTGAGCCAACGACAACGAGCTTATTACGAAACGCATCACTCAAGCCGTTCGTCTGCCCCAGCAATCGTTGCTGGTCCTGCCACAGCAACGCTTCAACAGGCGCGGACAGTAAACGGGGATCGTTTGGGGTTATCCTCCAATCCACAAAAAAGTAACCTTCATGGTCAACCGGTATCGTCCTCACAACGCCATTTTTGCCGCGCAAAATAATTTTGCCGTGTGCCAAATCAACTTCGGCTTTATTTAAATCCAGTCCCAGTTGCAAGGCAGCCAGGATAATGCCCATGTGCCACACCCGCACATCGGCATAGGCCCTGGGATGCGGATCCACATCGGGTGGCAGTGAATCCCCGAAAAAGTCTGAAGACGAAAAATTCGTTTGGGCGTCGATCGGAATCTCGACCGCATTCGTTGAATCATTTTGCGGCACGACAATTTTTCCGGGCAGGAATCGGGCACGGTCAAGATTCAAATCAAAATTGGTCGCCGCCTGCACGATGTATGGATGCCAGAGCCGATACATCCGAAAGGCCTTCACCCTGCGCAGCTCGCCGTCAGAATCCTGTTCCGTCGAAATGTCACCCAGAGCAAAGGCATTGGTCTCAAATAAACCCGGTACCGAAATCTGAGGCGTCACGGCAATGACGACATTGCTTGCCCGGCGCATCTCTGAGGCGAAGTAATCGTCCGATTCGACAAAGCCGCCGTCAGCCATATGCACAGACGGATGGTCCGGCCGCAGTTCCCCGAAAAGCACGTCAAAACCCACGGCCCTGGCGCCTTCGTTCGAAAGTTCAGCAACCAGCCTTCCATATACCTGTCGCGGCCAGAGAAGGCCAAAATGAAAACCGACTTTTCCATTGAGCACAGCATCAATGCTGGATTCCTGAATGGATACAAATGCGAGATTCGTAGCGGCCGGAGCCGGGAAATGCAAAGCAGCCCTGACCCGCACGTCGTACGTTATGTGCTCGATCCGCTGGAAGAAATCCACGTGCAGGAATTGCAGGAAGCAGACAAACAGGATAACCACTGCGGCCACGATGACCGGCGCATGTTTGGCAAGCTTGAATTTCACACAGCCGGATTAAACGAAAAACCAGAGCAACTCAAGGCTGCTCTGGTTTCTAAAGGTAATTTCTTTCTTACTTATTTGAAATCTATGGCCCCGGCCCCGGAGGCGGCGTCGGCGCCGTCGGCGGCGCAGTTATGCCCCCGCCACCTTGCGTCGGTGAAATGAACACCAGCGTCAAGTCCCTCGCTATCGGATAAACCTGGGCATACAGCGTCGTAGAATAAGCGTCGTCACGTTTCAATTCCGCAACGACCCTCGCAGGCAGGTGTAAAATCTCGCCAGTCTGGGGATCATATTCAAAACCGCCATGGACGACTACCACGTGAGGCTGGCCATTGGAGCCGATGAACGAGATGAAAATTTCGCCACTGAGCCATTCCGCCGAACCGTCAGAGCTCAGAGTGCCTTTCGAACCGCGAATTCCCGCGACGCCGCTGGGAATCTTGATCGTAAATTGCGAATTGGCCGACATCTTCTTCACGCTCGTGAAGATTTTTCCGGCGCGCAAATCCAGCTCTGTGGTACTCACTGTGTCGGCCCCGGTATCGATGACGGTTAACCGATCTATGGCAAGCATCGTGTCCGGAGACATGCGAATAACGTTTTGCTCCGCCATTGGCTGGGAAGCTTCAAAACCACGAACTTGCGGGTCAGGCGCAATGGAAAGTCCGATCGAGTTTACCGGTGCAGGAATATTTTGCGAAAATGGCACTGGCATACCGCTGATGACAAGATCGCAATGGGAGCCTGCAGCGGTTTCTATAACAGCGTTTTCGTGGAGGATTTTGCCCGCAACCAGCGGGTGCCACGTCTGCCCATCTGTAGAATATCGGGCCTGGCCATCAATGTTTACAACTGTCACGGACGCCGGCTTGATGGGATTCATGGCGCGAGCCCCAACGGCCCACACGACCATAAATCCGCACACGGCTAATAATTGAATTTTTCTCATAAAATACTACTGTTCCAATTAGCAGTCTGTTGCTAAAAGAATAAGCGCGATCCCGCGAATGTCAACAGCTAAATCCTTGAAAATAATTAGTATCCATCGGGTAAAACAGGCTCTCCCGAAGCCCGCCGCACAAGCTGATCCTGCACAATATCCCAGTAGGTATACGCGACCGGATTGATGTCCGGCTCCAGCCGTATCGAACGATCCAGCCAGACCCGCGCGGCGGGATATTCGCCGATTTGAACGTAATGCCAGCCGATCATGACCACTGTAAAATAACCGTTGGGATCCAAAGTCTCCGCGCGGTCGTAATAAGCCGCCGCCTCATCGTGGCGGCCCAGCCAATCCAGGCTCCTGCCATACCCGATGTCATCGTTGGCGTCAAATCGATCCAGTGTCATCCCGCGTGAAAACCACCCCATTGCTGTTTTGGCAAGAGTCTCGTTATCCTCACCGCCCAGGAAACTTTGTTCCCTGTATAGTTCGCCAATGTCATAGGCAGTTTCAAAATTCTTAGGTTCTGCGGCAAATGCCTTCTCCAGAAGCGCCGCCCGCTCCAGGAACGGCAAATTCAGGTTCGCCCCCCGCTCCTGCCATTGCCATTCCTGGGTGCGGCGATATCCCTGAAACCCCAAATACCCAACGCCCACAGCCAAAACCCCAATCAAAGCAACTCTCGCAACCACACCGGCCTCAATTTTGTATTTGACCGTCGCAGTGCGCAATTGTCCGGCCAAAAAGGCCAGGAATATCACGCCAATTAACGCATTGGCGGGAATGTGCAGGTTAAAATCCACAATGGAATGTACTGCCAGGGCCAATAAAGCGGCCGAAGCCCCGACGTAAAAAGCAAAACGATTGCTCATGCCCCGGCCTAACTCCCGCTCATCCGGGCGCACCGCCTTCCATGTCCTGGCCAGGCCGGCCCCGAACGCCAATATTCCCACTGCCACAATAAGTCCGCCGGTTGTGCCCCAGTCAGCCAACAGGTTCAGATAGTCATTGTGCGCCCGGTCGGGCCTGACCTGCACGTTTTCCGGACGGTATTGCCGGAACCGGTAATCATAATGCGCGGGGCCCGCGCCAAACCAAAAATGGTCCGCCCACATCCTTTCGGCTGCCCTCCACATTTCCGCCCGAAATTCCAGGTTAATCTTGTCGCCGTACTCGAGCGACTCCACCCGTTTTATGTAGCCGATGCTGTGCGAAAGGTAATTGGTGACAAACACGGCCAGACCCGCCGACAAAGCAACGAGCACAATAAACGCCGCAAGCCGGTGTTTTGGGTGCCACAGCAGGATCAGCAGCACCGTGATGATCCCCGCCCCGGCCGCGACCCATCCGCCCCGCGAAAATGTCACCGCCAGCGCCGCGCCCATCACCGCCAATGCGTAACACAGAAAAACCCGCGTCAGCGCCTTGACACGCCCGGCCAGAAGAAACGCCAGCGTCACGGGCATTGTCAGTTCCAAAAAGCAGGAAAAATTGTTCGGCGAAATATAGGTGCCTGTCGCGCGTCCCGGATACGGCGAGATCTCATTCCAAACGCGGCTGGAATGAGTGATAAATTGCAAAACCGCGTAGCAGGAAATTCCCACGGCCAGAAATATCAACGCAAAGGAAACAATCTGGGAACAGTCCCGGGAAACCAGGTTATTAACGACGGCAAAAAACAAAAACGCGTAGAGCAACGTTTGAATCATTTCAAATCGCGCCACATATTCAATGTCCGCCGTCAAATATCGCGCCACCGCGTAAAATGAAAAGATCAGGACGGCCCAGCAAAGCGGCGGCCAGAAGAGTTTTATCCCCGGGGTCACGGCAATGCGCAGCCCCCATAAACACATCACACCTACGATCAGCCCCTGAACGACAAGAAATTCCCACGCCCCGACCGCGCCCATGGCCAGCGGGGCAAATACCAGGATCGCCAGCACCAGCGCCAAAATCCCGGCCTCGAAATACCGGTCCATCGTTTCGCTATTCATTGCTTCGTGTATAACGATGGAGAAAAATTGAAAAAGGAAAAAGGAAAAAGACCGCCGGGCAAACGGGTGTCTTGCGGGATGCGTTGGCCGCATTACATGTTGCATTGCGCGTGTACACTACGGCGACGGTTCATCTTTACCGCCACGGCAACACGTAAAGGTTGTCAACCCGGCAATCGGTGGTAGAATCCCAATCAGGTTTGCAGGAAAAAACTAAGACAGGAGTTGCTTTATGCCCAAAATGCGCGCCGCACAGATCGCCCGTCCGGGCGGAACTTTTGAACTCGTGGAACGTGAAATTCCCCAGCCCGGCCCCGGCCAGGTGCGGATCAAAGTCCAGGCCTGCGGCATCTGCCACAGCGATTCGCTCGTCAAAGAAGGCCTTTGGCCCGGCATCGAATACCCTCGCGTTCCCGGCCACGAAGTCGTCGGCCTCGTGGATGCCGTCGGCGCGGGCGTGACGCAGCTCAAACCCGGCCAGCGCGTGGGCGTGGGCTGGCATGGCGGCCATTGCGGCCAGTGCGACAACTGTCGCAACGGCGATTTCTTCGGCTGCACCGTGGCCTTGCAGGTCACGGGAATTTCATTTGACGGCGGATATGCGGACTACATGGTCGCGCCGGCCGTTGCCGTGGCGCTGGTTCCAAATGAATTGTCCGCGGTCGAAGCCGCGCCGCTCATGTGCGCGGGCATTACCACGTACAACGCTTTGCGCAACAGCGGCGCGCGCGCCGGGGACCTCGTAGCCGTGCTCGGACTCGGCGGCCTGGGACATCTGGGAGTGCAATACGCCGTGAAAATGGGTTTCAAGACCGTGGGCATTGCCCGCGGCGAGGACAAAGGCGCGCTGGCCCAAAAGCTCGGCGCCCACCATTACATCGACAGCGAGGCGCAAAATCCCTCCGCCGAATTGACAAAACTCGGCGGCGCAAAAGTAATCCTGGCCACAGTCACCAACGGAGATGCGATGGGCGCGGTGCAAAACGGCCTCGCCATCAACGGCACCCTGCTCATCGTGGGAGCCGTGCCCTCGCTGACCATTTCGCCGTTGGTCCTGATTTTGGGCGCGCGTTCGGTCAAAGGCTGGTATTCCGGCACCGCCGCCGATTCCCAGGACACGCTCAAGTTCAGCGTCCTCTCAGGCGTGCGCTCGATGAACGAAATTTATCCGCTCGATCGTGTGGCCGAAGGCTACGAACGAATGATGAGCGGCAAAGCACGATTTCGGGTCGTGTTGACGATGGAATAATAGGTGCGCTGGCGCGGGTTTTGAGATTTCCGATTCGGCAGAAGGATGCGGCCCGGGGTATGGGCCACGGTTTCAGAATGGTTTAGGGGATTTATTTTTTAGTATGAGTCATTCAGTTGCCGTCGAGTCCATCCGCAAATGGAATCTTCCTTTGTGGCAACGGATGGCCCTTTTTTCCATCGGCTATTTTTTGATCGCGGAAGTGGCAGGATTTCTCTCACCCCGGAACCTGCCTTTTGTGAGTTTTTGGATGCCTGCCGGTTTGTCAGTGGCCGTGCTCTTCATGAATCCCACGCGGAATTGGCCGTGGCTCCTTCTGGCGATTCTTCCAGCCAATCTTCTCTTCGATGGTCTTCACGGGACCAGAATCCCCGTCATCCTCGGATTCTATTGCGCCAATGTAATCGAATATTTCGCCGGTGCCTGGCTGGTGCGGACGTTTGTCGTCGAACGGCCCGACTTGAAGTCTCTCCGTGAATTCATCGGGCTGATTTTCCTCGGCGCTGTTTGCAATTCCATGTTGGGCGCGGCCATTGGCGCACTCACGCTGGTCCATTTTGGAGCAACCGATTCGTTCGCGCTTTCCTGGTGCACATGGTGGGGCAGCAACATGATGGCTATTATGGTTTTGGCGCCGTTCATTCTGTCATGGTTTTGTCCATTACACAGCCGCCGTCCGCTTTTGGATTCTCCACGGAGAATCGTCGAGGGGCTGTTGCTTTTGGCGGGCATGATAGCCGCGTTGTGGAATCTCCTTGCCAGCGACCAGGGCGTTCTTTCTCCCAACCGCATCTTCCTGGTTCCATTTATACTATGGGCCGGTTTGCGCTTCGGGGTCCGCGGGGCGACGGCCGCCTGTTTGATCATAGCGCTTGGCCTCTCCTTTTTTTCGACCCGAGCCTTCGCACGCGTGGTGCCCAACCTGGTGGCCTCGGGCCAATACATCTTTATTGCCCAAACGGTCATGGGCATGGCCACGCTCATTTCCATTATCCCGGCCATTGTCCTGAGCGAACGCGACCGAACCATGGCCAAATTACGCGAAAGTGAAGAACGTTACCGGACGCTAACAGAGGCCGCGTTCGAAGGCGTGGCCATTAGCGAAGATGGCCGTCTCCTCGACGTCAATGACGAGATCCTCAAAATGCTCGGCTACGAGCGCGAAGAAATAATCGGGCGGGAGATTTTGGACATCATCGCACCCGGGGACCGCCCGGCTATCGCCGAACGCATCCGAACCCAGCGCGAAGAAATCTTTGAACACCAGCTCGTGCGCAAGGATGGAACTTTGATCACTGCGGAAGCCCGGTCGAAAATAGCGCGGGTCGGCGAGCGGACCCTCCGCATGACTGCCCTCCGTGACATTACCGCCCGTAAAAAAGCGGAACAGGAACGCGAAGAAGCCGTCGCCCGCGAACAAAAAACTCGCGCCGAATACACCCTCCAGCTCATCGCCTCCCAGGAAGCCGAACGCGAACGCATCGCGGGCCAGTTGCACGATAGCCTGGGCCAAAACCTTTCCGTCATCAAAAACCAGGCCGAACTGTTGCTGCTCCAGAATGATTTGCCGCCCGATGTCGTCGCACAAATCAACACTCTCAGCGACACCACATCGGTCGCCATCGCCGACATCCGCCGCATTTCACAGGACCTGCACCCTTATCAATTGGACCATCTGGGCCTTTCAGGCGCGCTCGACGCCCTGATCGACAGCGCCGGCAACGCCAGCACCATCAGGTTCAAAAAGCGATTCGAGCCCGTCGATGACGTATTCTCACGCGAAGCCGCGGCCAGCCTCTATCGAATCGTTCAGGAAGGCATCAGCAATATCCTGAAATATTCCCACGCCAAAAATTCCCGCGTGACCCTCGAGCGCGACGTCGCAGAGGCATTGCTCGTCATCGAGGACGATGGCCGGGGATTCATGCCTGACCAGGCGCGTGACGGAATGGGACTTAAAAATATCGCCGAACGCGCCCGTATCCTCGGCGGCCGCCTCAAATTGGATGCCAGCCCGGGCCGTGGCGTCAGAATCGAACTGGCCATCCCCATTTCATCCAAAGTAGAATTAACACAGCCCCAGGCTGCATCCGGACCACTATGAACCGGCCAGGAATTCTAATCGTGGACGATCACCCGCTCTTCCGGGCAGGATTGCGCCAGGTGATTCTGGACGATGACCGTTTTGAACTGGTTGGCGAGTCCGGTGGCGGCGAGGAAGCCATGCTCTTCATTCAAAAAAACAAGCCGGATATCGCCGTGCTCGATTTGAAGCTGCCTGGAATCAGCGGCCTTGAAATCGCCAGCCGCGTGCAGGCCGAGCGCCTCCCAACACGCGTTATTATTCTGACCATGCACAACGAAGAAGAACTGTGCATCCGGTCCCTGGACCACGGCGTTATGGGCTTCATTCTCAAGGAAAACGCCGTGGACGAAATTATCAAGGCCATCGCCGCCGTCGCCGAAGGTCGTCATTATTTTAGCCCCTCAGTTTCAGGCCATCTCATCCGCCGCCGCCAACGGTCCGATTCGCTCGCCAGAGAAAAACCGGGCCTGCAGGATTTGACCAAGGCCGAGCTTCGCATCCTGAAGCTCATCGCCATGAAAAAGACCAGCCGCGAAATCGCCACTGAACTCTTCATCAGCCCCCGCACCGTCGAGGCCCACCGCGCCAACATCTGTACCAAACTGGAACTCCGCGGCAGCCACAGCCTCCTCTACTTCGCCCTGTCCCATAAATCAGAGTTTTAGACCTCCGGATCTTCACCTCGACAATCCGCAATCCGTCCCCGTCCTCGAAACCGACGCTGGCCGCACGCAATACGGTGGCCGTACGCCAGCACCGAATACGTAGAACTACGGATGCAGAATTACATGCTTGCGCCAATTTCGCGCTACCTTCATTGACTCTATAGTGTCATCCTGTATGAGTACACGTCTCTTAATCGTGGACGACCACCCCAACGCTCGTGAGTTGATTCGCGGGTATTTGACTATGCCCGGCCTGATGGTGCAGGAATGCGCCTCCGGTCGCGACGCACTGGCCCGCGTCGGCGAATTCAAGCCACATTGGATCACCATGGATGTTCAAATGCCCGACCTGAATGGCTTTGAAACAACCAAAGCCATCAAGAAAGCCTATCCGGACGCCCGCGTGATGATCGTGACCTCGTTCAACGATCCGCATTTTCGGCAACTCGCCGATTCGGCCGGAGCATCGGGTCTTATTCTAAAAGAAAATCTCCTGGCCCTGCGCCTGATGCTCCAAAATGAAACCGGAAACAAAGCCGGCGGCACGCGCCCATCGGCGGCGCCTCGCAAAAAAAAGCCAATGCGCGTCCTTGTCCTCGACGATGACAAGGAATTGCGCACGACCTTCAGTCTGCTCTTGTCCAAAGACGGCTACCGCGTCACTCAGGCATACTCAGGCTGCGAAGCCATCGCCATGCATCAAAAAGAACCGTTTGACGTTGTCATCGTCGAATTGCTTTTGCCTGATAACCAGGGATTTGAAGCCCTGACCGAATTTCGAAAACTCGCATCCCCGCCCAAAACCATTGCCACCGCCCGGCCCGGTTGGATGCCTGTGGACGTGTACACAAAGATGGCCCGGCAATTGGGAGTTCACGGCACCCTCGCCAAGCCCTTCCAGCCCGAGCAATTGCTGGCCCTCGTGCGCAACGTGCTCGATTCTTGAAGACGTTGAAGCGTTACGGATCGACGACGGGCCATGCATAGAATGGTGGCCGGTCGCCGGTGGTGCTACCACCTGCCGCCACAAGCACCTCATTTTTTCTTAAACACCAACTCCCCATCATCCCCGCTCGCGCTCACCTTAATTTTATCTCCCGGCTTAAACTCACCCTCGAGCAATCGCATCGAAAGCGGATTCAGCAATTGCTCCTGCACCGCCCGTTTCAGCGGACGCGCCCCGAACTGCGGATCATAACCTTCCCGCGCCAATAATTTCTTCGCGTCCGCATCCACGTCCAACGTCAGGTTCTGTTGCGCCAGCCGTTTCTCCAGCCGATTGATTTGGATTTCCACAATCTTCGACAGTTCCTCTTCATCCAGGCTCTGGAAAATAATCACGTCATCCACGCGATTTATAAACTCAGGCCGAAAATGCTTTTTCAACTCCGCCATCACCTTGTCTTCCATCGTCTGGCGCGCCCCCACCGTCGTGCGTCCATCCATGAAATATTCCTGGATAATGGGCGAACCAATGTTGCTGGTCATAATGATGATCGTGTTTTTGAAATCCACCGTCCGGCCCTGGCCGTCAGTCAGCCGCCCATCATCCAGCACCTGCAACAGCACATTGAAAACGTCATGGTGCGCCTTCTCAATCTCATCAAACAACACCACGGAATAAGGCCGCCGCCGCACCGCCTCGCTCAATTGGCCGCCTTCCTCATAACCCACATATCCCGGCGGCGCGCCGATAAGCCGCGCCACCGTGTGTTTCTCCATGTACTCGCTCATGTCGATCCGGACCATGGCATTTTCGTCATCAAACAAAAACTCCGCCAGCGCCCGGGCCGTCTCAGTCTTGCCCACCCCGGTCGGCCCCAGAAAAATGAACGAGCCAATCGGCCGGTTCGGCTCCTGCAATCCGCTCCGCGCCCGCCGCACTGCGTCCGACACCGCCTTGATTGCCGCTTTCTGGCCAATAACGCGTTGCGCCAGCCGCTCCTCCATCTTCACCAACTTTTGCCGTTCACCCTCCAGCATCCGCGAAACCGGAATATGCGTCCACGACGCAACCACCTTGGCGATGTCCTCCGCCGTGACCTCCTGCCGCAACAATGTGCTCCGCGTCTGCTGCGCCGACTGTTTCTCAATCGTCGCCAATTTTTTCTCCAGCTCGGGAATTTTTCCGTATTGGATTTCCGCTGACTGCGTCAAATCACCTTTGCGCTGCGCCTGTTCCAATTCAATCCGCGCCTGCTCCAGTTGCGATTGCACCACGCTCACGGCGTTGACCGCCGCTTTTTCATTTTGCCATTGCGCCCCCAGCGCCTTGGACTTGTCCTTCAAGTTCGCGATGTCCGCGTCCAATCGTTTCAATCGTTCCTTGCTCGCCGAATCTTTTTCCTTGGCCAGCGACGTCCGTTCGATTTCCAATTGCAAAATTTGCCGATCCAACTGGTCCAGCTCCGTCGGTTTGGAATCCAGTTCCATCTTAATCCGCGAAGCCGCTTCATCCACCAGGTCGATCGCCTTGTCCGGCAAAAATCGGTCCGTGATGTAGCGTTGCGATAACTGCGCCGCCGCCACCAGCGCCGAATCCTGGATGCGCACGCCGTGATGCACTTCGTACCGCTCCTTGAGCCCGCGCAATATCGCGATCGTCGCTTCCACCGTCGGCTCGCTCACGATGACCGGCTGAAAACGCCGTTCCAGCGCCGGGTCCTTTTCGATGTGCTTGCGATATTCATCCAGCGTCGTCGCGCCCACGCACCGCAATTCACCGCGCGCAAGCTGCGGCTTCATGATATTCGCCGCGTCCGTCGCGCCTTCCGCCGCGCCCGCGCCCACTAGAGTGTGCAGCTCGTCGATGAACAAAATGATTTTCCCTTCCGCGGACACGATCTCCTTCAGAAACGCCTTAAGCCGGTCCTCAAATTCGCCCCGATACTTCGCGCCGGCGATCATCGCCCCCAGGTCCATCGCCACCAGCCGCTTGTTCTTCAGCGATTCCGGCACGTCCCCGCTCACGATCCGCCGCGCCAGGCCCTCCGCTATCGCCGTCTTGCCCACCCCCGGTTCCCCGATCAGCACCGGATTATTTTTCGTGCGACGCGTCAGCACCTGCATCACCCGCCGGATTTCCTCGTCCCGCCCGATCACCGGATCGATCTTCCCCTGCCGCGCCAGCGCCGTCAGGTCGCGCCCATACTTTTCCAGTGCCTGAAACTTGTCCTCCGGAGTCGCATCCGTCACCCGCTGGTTCCCGCGCAATTCCGCGAGTGCCCGCAAAACCATGTCCCGCTTCAATCCGTGCTTCTGGAAAATCTTCTTCAGCGTGGAACCCCCATCGTCAATCAGCCCCAGCAACAGATGCTCCGTGCTCACGTAATCGTCCTTGAGCTTCTTCGCTTCCGATTGCGCCGCCTCCAGGACCTTCTTAAACGTGTTCCCCGCAAAAACTTCGCCGCCCTGGACCTTATGCCGCCGCGCCAATTCGCTTTCCAGGTCCGGTTTCAAACGGTCCCCCGGCACACCCACCCGCTGGAGTAAATCCGGAATCAGGCTATCCGTCTGCGAAATCAGCGCCAGCGCCAGATGTTCCCCATCCAACTCCTGATGCGAAAAGCTCCGCGCAATATTTTGTGCCTCCTGCAACGCCTCCTGCGATTTGATAGTCAGTTTCTCAAGCTGCATATGCGGGGAACTTAGCGCAAATGGGGCTGAACGTAAATGGCTCGTCAAGACGTAACACTGAACGCCGATCTGCCTGTCCCTTCGACGTTGGATGTTCGAATTGCCAGTGGCGCTGCCACTTCGATGTTCGATGTTGCGGTGTTCCAGGCTGAAGGCCTGAACCATATGGTTCTTCGCTGTTTTCAGTGGAATGGATTCAAGCGCCAACTTCGCCAATAGTCGTTGAACGACGGCGCGCGTGCTTACGATAAGGTCCAGAGGACCGTAATCTTTGTAGCACAAAGGCCCGAAAAATATTTCTCGAGCTCCAGAGGAGCGACATATTCGGGGCATGGCCGACACGTACACACAAATTTATATTCATGTCATTTTTGCGGTTGAAAGCCGGCAAAACCTTATTGCGTCCGAACACAACGACGAATTGCAGAAATACATCACCGGCATCATTACTGAGCAAAGGCACAAACTGATTGCCATTAACAACATGCCCGATCATCTGCATGCGCTGATGGGAATGCGGCCTGATGCCGCCTTGTCGGACTTGGTCAATGACATGAAAACGGGTTCATCCAAGTTCGTCAACGGGAAGCGCTGGGTGGCAGGCCGATTTTCGTGGCAACACGGTTTCGGGGCGTTTTCGCATTCGCGTTCGCAGCTCGGCACGGTCATCCGCTACATCCAAAATCAGCCACAACATCACGCCAAAAAATCATTTCGCGCCGAATATTTGCAGTTGCTTGAAAAATTTGGCGTGGAGTATGACCATCGGTATATCTTCAAATTTGTTGGCGATTGATGGTCAGAATATCCCGCTCCTCCGGAGCTTGGAATTTTCTAATACACGGCGTGTACTACAAATATTGCGCTCCTCCGGAGCTTTCAATGGTGGCCCTCCCACCGAAAACAGCGAAGAACCAACCATTTTAGCCGAGGGCGATCGCAGGTGGCGCTGCCACCGCCCTCGGCTAAAATGGCATTGCGCTTTCAGCGCGTCTTAATCGGAATCAGCTTGCCCGTTTATTTGGCCCGCCTATAATAGGAACTCAGTCGGTTGCCAACGTAGCTCAGTTGGTAGAGCAGCGCTTTCGTAAAGCGCGGGTCGCTGGTTCAAGTCCAGTCGTTGGCTCCATTCATCGTATGTTAAGGAAGTGGAACACCAGGTCGGCGTTGGCAATGCTAATGGTAATGGTCGTGGCAGCCGTTGCAGGTTGCGTCTCCCAGCCCCAGCCCAACCCGAGTAAACAGGCGCAGGGCCGCCGACAGGCATACGTTCAGGCTCACCCCGACCTTTCAGATCACATGAAGCAGGCCATTTTGCGCGGCTCCGTCGAGCCCGGAATGACCGAAGGCGAGGTCATAGCCAGCCTGGGACCGCCCACCGGCGGCATCAATACCACATCCACCACGGGCCACACCCACGAGCAATGGATTTACGGGACTTCAGCCCTCTTTTTCGACAACGGAATTTTGAGCTCATATCAGAAGTAAAGAGGTTGGACAGCAGCAGGAAGGAGTCCTGCATTTTCCAGGCTGAAAGCCTCAACCATAGTAGCCGAGGGCATCGCCCTCGGGTTTAATGCCCCAGAAATCAACCGCCCTGTAAGGGCAGTCCAAAAGCGCCCTTCAATCCTGAAATACACTTTCGCCGAAACTCTGTTTGAAATGAAATTTCTAATCCCAGTAGCGGTGCTGTTTACAAGTGGCGCTGCCACCGGCGCACCCCATACCAGCCTGGGGCATCGCCCCAGGAACAAAATGCCCGATTCTCCCCAAGGGCTAAAGGCCCGTCTCATCGATCCACGCCCTTTAATCTCCTTCGCGCACTTCGGCTCCTTCGCACGACCCATCAGTATTTGATCCCAACGGTGGCCCCGGTGCAAACCGGTCGCGCGAGGCCGCGCGGGACGCCAAGGGGTGATTCCCAAGCTGCGGAGCACGCACGATAGTAGCCGCGCCGCGCCGTAGTCAGACGAAGGCGGACCCATAGCGGCAGCGCTATGGGTCTGACGGCCGAAATATTTTAAAACTCCGACAGGAGCGAAAGAAACGAAAAGCCGATTCCCCGTGGATTTATGGAGTCATGGTGTCGACGACATATTATTCGGCCATCACCGCACGCTGATGACCAAGGATGACGCGGAGAGGATATTCAGCTTGACGCCGGAAATCGTTACTGCCACCAATCTACCGCGGTGCAGAAGATCATTCGCATATTAGCGTCTATCATAAAGTTTGCAGTCATGATGTTCATTATGACGATTGTTTGCACTTGGGCTTGGGACGCCTGCCTCAACGGCAAGGTTTATTATTGCACAGATGGAGGGTCACTGGACTATTTGTTTGTTGGAGACGGTTGGGTTCACGCTCACGATGGTCATCCTATCGTGATAGTACCGAAGATTGTTCCATCTGCCGATATGAGTGACCCGGACACCATCAAGCAGGGTTGGAGCGTCGCAGGTTTGTGGTGCGTATGGATTTTATTTTTTAGCACTTCGCTTGCAGTGAGCGTCCTGTTTGCGTGGGTTCCCTGGGTTAGGACGTTGGACCAATTAGCAAAGAGGAGAGATGGGCGTGCTCGGCCAGCCTAACCCATTGATCCAGGCAAACCTGAGCTTTTTTACCAGTAAAGCCTATAGCAGGGTCCAGAGGCCATTAGTCTGATATAATCCTCCTCTGGTTCGAACGACTTGAAACCTGCCAACTATTCTGGCATATTTTGCATATGACGCTGGAATTGCCAGAAATGGAAACGACAAATTTGACGCCGGCCGAACTGCGATTGGAGCTGGCATGTGCGCTTTACGCTCGCGGCAGGATCAGCGCTGTCACCGGCTCACACCTGGCCGATTTGAATTTGATCAGTTTCCAAGGCGCCCTCAAGGAACGCGGTATTCCTCGTAATTACTCGCTCGAAGATCTTCACGACGATTTGGATGCGCTGAAAAAGATATTTCCCGCGTGACCGTCCCATCTATTGTGAAGATGGGCTTCCCATACAGTTGAAGCATCGAGCTGTCTATGGCCGTATAAATTTACGATTTACGACTGACACGGCCATGGTAGGTTTAAACAGTGGTTTTGAAGCGTGCAATATGACCATTGACCCGAAAGAGTGGAGGCCAATTACGTTTCAGGGCGTCATGTTCCCTGCGACAATGATGGCGAGTGACGTTCTGGAGCCGATCCTCGGATTCGAACACGAAGATCTCGGCGCGTGGCTGTGGCGATTGACGATTTGCCGCGGAGTCACTAAGAGGGCTCCTGCTGAGACGTGCGCCCACAATGCAGAGCGACTGCTTAACTTGATGCTGGAACAAAGACCGCGTGTTCTTGACGGCATCCGGGATCGCCTTGGCTCGCATGGCTTTGAGCCGGAGGAAACCTATCGTGATTGGATCACGGCGTTTCAACAAATCATAAAGTTGAGTGCGGCAACGGAGGGCGATTGTTCGTGGTCCGCTCCAGAGCATCCCGATGATCCCTACAAGGGCCGCGATGGCGCAGAGCGATTCCTGAAGGCGTTGGACAAAGCACGCGAGCGCCTGTTGAGGGAAGGGTCGGACGAGAGCGGACGTGAGGGGCCGTAGGGTCAATTACTCTTGTTGAATCAGGATTTGGACCAAGCTTTCCTGGTTCTGTCCGCCAATGACCGTCGTCGCTGCGGGTACTGGTCACTGCCCATCCTCCATCTCCCAGGGCCATCTACCGCCCGTTGTCTTGTTCACCATGAACAACTTTAGGTACCGACAATACCTGCGAATCACTGACCGTTGCGTCTCCGGAGGCGGTTGTATAATTCACATCCACCTTGAGCCCGCCATCGAGCTGATTGATGAAGTCAAGCCGGTGAAATTTTACGGCCTCGAGCCTCGTGTAAGCCGGGTCATCTGAATGTTTCAGGAAATCGGAGAGTTCCTCATAGTCCCTCGGCCAACGTTTCTCTGCGATTTGAAATGTGATGACTGCACGGTTCAGGTCACCAATCGGGGTGAACGTGTCCTTAGGGACGTCAGACATACAGCCGACGAAACACGCCGTGCCGGCCATCACCAGGCCGAGCAAAACAGAATTCATAGATGTGCGCATACAGCCTACCAATGAGTCGACGGCTCATTTTGCATTCCCCCTCATTCATTTTTGAAACTGTCAACCAGTGTCAAATTCCTGTCAAGCACGCCTTCGCGCGCAACGAACCGGGATACCGCTTTTCCCTGGCATAGTTTCCGTTTCACCATTTTGTTTCACATTTAGGAGCGCCAACGGCGCGTCCCATACCAGCCTAGGGCATCGCCCGGGCCTCTGTTGCAGTCGGCGCCTACCATCCGACTATTACTCCGCGAGGGTAATAGTCACGCCAAAATGATATTATATTTGCGATTACGAATCCACCGAGGCCAGCCGCTGCCACTGCCATGAGAAATACGCCAATACGTCGAATCCTAGAATACTGGCGGAACGTCCGCACCGCCACAATCATGAGGGTTAGGCAACCGAGCACAGGAAGCACTTCTGCGTGAACCGAGATAAACGGGCCGCCTGGAACCACCCAGACTCGTGTTGCGTACAATAGCAGAGAAAGTAAGATGATCGCCGGATAAATAGCGAAGGGCGCCTTGCCGCTTTTAGCTTGTATCCAAAGCCTGGACGAGGCCAACGGTAAGGCAACGGATGCGGCTACTATCACAATGACCAACACGGCACTCATGGGCTGTCCGAATTATCTATGGGCGGCTCAACTTGCACCCTCTTCATTCACTTTTCGCATTGTCAATCGGTCTCAAATTATTGTCAAGTCAAGCCAGCTTAGGGTAGTGGTACGTTTTGAAACATAAGATGTTGGGTTTGTTGGATTGAAATTCCGGCAGATCTGGCACAACTTTGAACCGATATAATCACAGTCAGCCGGCATACCCAGCCTTATGAAAACTAAACATTTCATCGGAATGATTCTGGTCGGACAACGCGCCTACGCCCTGGCCGTAGTGTATTTGAACGCGGTGCCGCAACCCACCGATTGTGATGCCTTTTTCGATTCCCTTGCCATTCTGCAAAATTGACGTTGCAACGGTTGCGGCTTGGGCTATTTCTCAAAATCAGTGCACCTGGTATTCCGCTTCGAAATCTATCCACATCCATATTCCGACCAAACAGACCCAAACTCCAAAATCCCAGCATCGGGTCTTCCATGCAAAAGGCAAAATCACAAAAAAGCTGAGCCCCCCTCGTATGATGGTCAGAATCCAGAACCTTGGCGAAGCTATCCGGCCAAGTTCAGCGTTGAATAAAGGAACAGCTTCGATATGCACGACGAAAAATGAATGCAAACTGTCGGCGAGCAAGGGCGCCAAAAACGCCATCAGCGGCACCAAAACATAGAAGCGCCATCCACGTTCTCGAACAGGAACTTTTAGAGGCTCTCCATTCATTATTTGTCCCTACGCGTTCACCGTCTGCCCGGAAGTCGTGTATTCGCCGATCGCGTTATTGAGAAAGTTGGCGACAAACAGGTCATTCCCTGAAACCGCGATCCCCGTGGGATCATCCAACCCGGAAGAAACCAGCCGGGCATTGACCGTTGACCCGTCCAATCCATACGCGCCGATGGTGTTATTGTTCCCATTTGCCACGTATATATCTTGTGCCTTGAGCGTTGTGGCAGTGGCCAATCCACCCGCCAGCGCCAGGGCAACTCCATACATTCTCCTCGTGTTTTTCATGGTAGTTCTCCATTAAATATTTGTTTGTTTGGCTGCGGATGGGTTCGTTTGCATAACCGATGCCAACAACCAATTATCTATTTTATTAGAGAACATGAAAAGTGGAACAGCAACAGTGCGTGAAATTCCCGCTTAACGCGTGAAATTTTCGCGCCTCTTGCCCCCCGGCAGCACATTTTATTTGCATAGGATGCGCAACGCGCAACGAAACCCGATTTCAGGGTAAAAAGTGCGAATTCATTGGGCTTTTTGAGGATTTCGGCGGCGCTGACGCGCAACGAACCGGGATACCGCTTTTCCTCGGCATAGCGTTTCTGCTTCACTATTTTGTTTCACATTTAGGAGCGCCAACGGCGCGTTCCATAACAGCCTGGGGCTTTGCCCCAGGAACAAAATGTCCATTACCCCAAGGGCTAAAGGCCCGCCTCATCGGTCCACCCATAACAAACTGGATTTAACCTACTTTGCGTTGGCCCCATCGCCAGTGGTGCTACCACCGCCGTCCAAATTAAAATCCAGTTTAATCCGCGCAAACCTGCGCCCCTTTCCCTTTAAATTTCCTTCGCGATGGCCCCGTTGCAAACCGGTCGCCTCCTTCGCGCGCAACGAACCCGATTCCTTATCTCACCTGGTTTGTCTGCGCCGAATCGAATTCCGGAGACGGTGGAGGCGCTACTATCGACGATTGCTGTATATTTGATGCCGGCACTGCATAATCAGAAAGCCGATCCGACTGCGACCAAACACCCGTTAACGTGCGAAATATCATCGTCATATTTGGCTCTCGGATTTGCCCATCCTGTAGCATAAACCGAATGGACAAAGGATCCGGTCCCTCCGAAAGCGTGCCAGATTTAGCAGTCACAGTTTCAGTCTGCCCGCCGCGATATCTCCTCACCATCTGAATGCCCTGAACGGAATTACCCGTGCATTTATTAACGTGTAACACATAACATCCAAACGAGAGATCCTTGCCCGCTTCCAGTTGCTCAAATAACGAGCCGGATGCCGCACCACCCTCGCGTGAGCAACCGACCACGTACAGGCACAAAAATATAAGTAACAGCGTTGCTTTCATCATATGTCGCGGCCTGGCCTTACGATTGCCCGTGGCGATGCCACTCTGGATAAATGAATCAGCGTTATGCCGATTGCCCAGGGATAGAACGGAAGGAATGTGACTAGATCTGAGAACGCCAAGCCGTAGGCCAGCCAGGGCAAAGAAATCGAAATAACCGCCGCAAACGTCGGCAGCCTGAAGAAAATCGGTATATTCGCAATCCATGCCATTGACATGACCGTCGCGTGATACAGGTCATCCATTTTCTGAACATGAGGAGTGCCTCTACTAAGCATGTCCGGCAACAGACCCTGAAAAATGTAAGCCGGTACAGAAATAAACGCAGCAGCGCCGCCGAAAAAAGCAAAATTATCCCCACCCCGCCAGACCGGCGTAACGAACGAAATGATGAAAAGTGCTACCCCGACCGTCCAAATCGTTTTCGGCGTAACCTTCGACATCGATATTCGCTGCCCCAATTGGCTCATGAGTTTTCCCGTCTAAAATGACTTCGATATTCGATTAACACAGAGCCACAGATTGAAACACAAAAGATCCTAATCCGAAAGATCGAACAGCCCTTCCCGATTGCCAGAACCGAAGGTGGTAGGGATGGCGCGCTGCGCCGTCACCGCCCGTACAGCGGGCGGAAAATGCGCGGTCAAACATCCGACCACGCTTGTTGCGCCGGTGGCGCTACCACCCTTAAACCTCCGTCGCGATGCCCCCTTTGCCAATGCCAGTGATGTTGCCACCTGCCACCCATCTCCCCACCTCCACCCCAACGGTGGCCCCGGTGCAAGCCGGTCCAAACGGTGGCCCCGGCGCTAGCCGGTCGCGCGAAGGCCGCGAGGAACGCGAAGGAAGATTTCCAAAGCTGCGGAGCAGCGCGCGATAGTAGCCCATAGCGGCCGCTATGGGATAGGCGGAACGAATTATCTTCAAGCTCAGGCAGGAGCGAAAGAAAACGTTCCTTCCTGCTTTCCTGCTTTCCTCATTAGTCCTTCGCGCTCTTCGCGTCCTTCGCGCGACCCACCAGCATTTGATACCAATGGTGGCCCCGGAGCAAACCAGGCGGTTCGCGTCTTCGTTGTTCAATCCCTAAATCGGTTGCCAGCGATGGGACCGGCGCGAAGCGCGAGCAATCATCTCAATACGATAAAATGGTTCATCACGACGATAATCATCTCTGCCAACGATGCAAGCCAGACGAATCACGGCTTCACTTCGTGGCAATGCCCGTTTCATCTAGATTGGCGCTTAATTAGGTAACCACGAAGTGCGTCGGTCGGGCTAATGGGTGACCCGGTCATGATTCCTACGAGAACCCAGCCCTGTTCTTTATACTCGTTCAGCACCGCATTAGCCTTGCTGGGAGCAAGGACCAAAATTTCCGTCTCTATAGTCTGAGACTGGCGATGCGGCGTGCCACAAGGTGCCAATAGCAGTACGCTAACCACGGATGCAACTGAGACCAATGTCTTCACGTTTTGAGGTTAAACACCGCATCCTGCGCGGGGTTTCGCTCTAGTGGCTCGCCGCTCATTGTACTGGTGCCGCCCAATCCCCGAGAACATCAGTCCCAATCCTTTCCTGCTTTCCTCATTGGTATTATTCCTTCGCGCCTTCGCGTCTTTGTTGTTCAATCCGCAAGCCGGTCGCCCGTGGCTTGCCGCGCCGCAGCCAGGCGAAGGCGGGCGCTGCCATTTCGATATTCGGTGTTCGGCGTTCGATGTTCGATGTTCGAATTGCCAGTCCCGCTCTCATTTCCCTCACGTCCTCACGTTCTCACGTTCTTCCGATCGCCAGTGGTGCTACCACCCGGTCAAAGACCGGGCGGCCATCGCGTTAGGTCGAGCCGTTCGTTCCTGCATTTTATTTGGGCATCGCTCGTAATCTTCGTGATGTAAGGAAACAATAAAACACTAATGGCGTGGACAACGATTACAGTCAAAACCGACCACCACCAGGTAAAGACGCCAAGCTGCACTGCATAAAAGAGTAAAATGCCGAACGGAATTAAGACCGACAAACTCCAAACATGATCCAGCCAACGGACACTGCGGAGAGCCTGGTGACATCTCGGACATTCAATACGAAGCGGGTCTTGCAAACGGAAAAAATATCTACGCGACAGGCGAAAGCCGCAGGACGGGCATGCACAGATGTAGCGCATATTCAGGCTTGCGTTCGAATCTGCCCCACGACGCGGAAAATGGCAATTAAGAAGTTAATCCTGGATTTCCCCAGAGGAATATCAGTCCCAATCCTTTCCTGCTTTCCTGCTTTCCTCATTAGTATTAATCCATCGCGCCTTCGCGTCTTTGTTGTTCAATTCCGCTCGCCCATCGCATTTTTGCAAACAATTTATTCGCGCCGAATATGGAAGGTAAAACTGCGCAGATTATAATTGGGTACCAAAGATTGATCATCAAAGTCCAGAAGTCCTGAGACTTGTCAACTGTGTGGGAAATTTTTGTAAACAGGGTTTTATAGCCGAGCACCTCGGTCGCACTTGTCTGGTCGTTGCTTGCACAACCGAACATCTTTAGCGAATGGACTGAACAATATTGAACTCCGAGGCGAGAAAAACCGGTTTTATTCGTTTTTGGACTATTGTCGGCAAAACCAAACATCATATTAAGTTCATAGGGCTCATTTTGGTTATGAACGACGAGATAGCAGCCGGTGACGTTTTCTAGGTCGGACTTTTGGAGAGAAAAATGAACGTTTGTTCCGCCGTCTTCGAGATAGGTCAGCATTCCGGGACGATCTTTCTCGCGAGAAGCCTGGAGGCTATGAGCTGTTAAGATTTTCCACCGTCCGACCGAAATAGAACGCCAATCGGATTGACCTGAGGGAGTTTCAACGGAGCTCGGGTCAGCAATCCAAACGCAGGCATAGAGACAGACAAATCCCAGAAGCAAAAGCCCCGACCCGCAGGCACAAAACTTGAATAGTTTTTTCTTGATGACCATGTCAAGGTTCATGACATTCGCAGAGCCGTTAGCTCACGTTAATTATGGTCAAAAATTCATCACTTTATTTTTCCTTCGCGCCTTCGCGTCTTCGTTGTTCAATCCCCTGGTCGCCCCTTGGCCAATTGCCAGTGGTGCTACCACCCCGGTGTGCTGCCACCCATCCTCCATCTCCCGCACCGCGCACCCTTGGGTTCTTTGGGCGATTGGGCCGGAGTCGGGCGGTTTCGGCCTACGGGGTGACCAGGAAACTGGCGATATCGTGGGCGAAAAACAGGGGCGGGCCGTTCACCGAATCTTCAGGTGGGGAAATATTATTGGTGTTGGAGTAGATGACAACGCCCCGCCGAACTCCGACAAACGATCCTCCGATTTCGACCTCCGTTGTCTGAGAGTCCGGAACATAAACAT
Organism: uncultured Verrucomicrobiae bacterium; assembly: GCA_963845665.1. GTDB lineage: Bacteria > Verrucomicrobiota > Verrucomicrobiia > Limisphaerales > UBA11358 > UBA11358. The sequence goes on along the minus strand of CAWJTA010000002.1, from coordinate 835,030 downwards.
AAATTGTATCGTCCTGCCCTAATTTCTGAATTTGCGTTCCATTCGTGAACACGGCCCAGCGCGCCAGTAGACTTGCGTCGTCGTCAATTTCTTCCGGCTTCCTAAGGCTATCACCAGCCGTTATGTGCGCATGCGCAGCCCGAGAAATGGTTCTCCACTTGTCGGCTGTCAAAACAGTTTTGGCGTAATTCTTAAAGCCATGCAGATAAAGGCGCGGCCAATTGACGCCGAAGTACACGACAAAAAGGACGAAACTGACTGAAAACGTTAACGACACGGCCTTGACGTTGCGCCTGGCGCGGAACGAACCAAACATGCAGAAAAACAATACAGCGGTGCTCAAAAATAAAAGGAAGTCCGGAACAATCAGGGCAGGAAATAATGGGGGAACCATCCATGTCGTGTTCGCCCGCCCTTCGCAGTAGCGCATGACTATGGCCGAACTGAACGAAAAAACCGAAACGGAGAGACAAAATATTCGCAGAACTCGGGCATAGGGAGGATGCCGTTTCAATGTGTCTTTTTCGTCGTTGTTGGAATTTTCCATTTAGATGTTCGTGCCGATATTTTTTGCATTTTCACGCCGCTTCCAAACAATCTCAAGTCTATCTTGTCAGGAAAGCGAGTGGCGTGGCGTTTTGACTTGCTGGTTCCCAATCCCCGGGAACATCAGTCCTCATCCCTTTCCTGCTTTCCTGCTTTCCTCATTAGTATTTATCCTTCGCGCCTTCGCGTCTTCGTTGTTCAATCCCCCGGTAGCCCCGGCGCAAGCCGGTCGTGACAGAAACTTCAAAACCCGTTTTGCAGCCACGACATTCTCACCGGCGGCGAGATGAAAGAACCTCATCGCCTCTTTAGTGTTTTTGGGGACACCATGCCCATACCAATGGTGTTTGCCGATCCAATAAAGCGAACGCACATGCCCCGCCTCAGCAGCCCGGCTAAACCAGCGCAGCGACTCTGAATAGTCCCGTTCAATGAACGCGATCCGTCCCATGCTGAACATGGCCTTCGATTCTCCATGTCTCGCAGATTTCCGATACCATGACTTTGCCTTTTCGAAGTCCCTGGGAACGCCAACCCCGCCCAGGTAATACCAGCCCATCGCCAGGACCGCCTCACGATATCCCGCGCGCGCCGCCACCGCATTCAAAGCAAACGACTTCCCGGCATCCTCAGGAACGCCGTTGCCTTGCAGATAATCAAGAGATTCGTTGTAGAGCAGGATTTGTTCGTTCGTCGTCACAATACCGCTGGAACATATACTGGACAAAAAACTTGTCTACGATAGACGGTTCACGGTCTCACGGTCTCATGATCGCAAGTGGCTTGCCGCGCCGCAGCCACGCGAAGGCAGGCCTGCCGCGCCGTAGTCAGACGAAGGCAGGCGCTGCCACCCATCTCCTATCTCGGCCCATAGGGCTTCCAACCTGCACCTTTGCAAATTGGGCAATCAGCCGCACCCTTTCCCTTTCGCCCTGTGCCGTGGCATACGGAGCACTCCCATTCTATGCCGTCAATCTGCCAATCAGTCCCCGAGAGCTTCAACAGATACCGAAAGCGTTGCTGTCGCCCGACTAAAACTTTGGCAGTAATGACACTGGCACATGTATCAGAAGCATCAACGCTAACGACGCTCTCAGGCCCCACCTGGGCATACCAACCCGGAAGGCGATTCACGTATTCTTCGGTAAAGAACTTCTGGTGAAGAACGATGCTACGCTCGCCATCCGCCTGGTCCATTTCCCACTTTTCCCGAAGAAAAGATTCCACAACATTTTGTGCGGTTTGCATATCGATGTAACAAGTTTCGGTCGGCCCAAATTGTTGTCAAGCACGCCCTCGGCCTGTAGTGCTACCAGCCAATGCCACTGCCACGTTTAAATATCCTTCGCGCCTTCCCGTCTTCGTTGTTCAATCCCCGGTGGCCCCGGCGCAAGCCGGTAAATCACCTGCACACGCAACACGGGGGCTTTTATTTTATTTATTTTAACATGAATCGCGCCTTTGAAGCATTTTCCAGATCCGTAACAAACCTGCCCGCCGAAGCCATCCTGAAAGTGTTGGCCGTGCAGGCTGAAATGCTCGAAGACGACTTCGAAAAACGCCACATGCCTTTATCCGGCGACGGCCGGTCCATCATTTCCTTCCATCAATTCGTCCGCCTCATCCAGCACGACGAAGCCATGCTCTGCGTCGCCATACCCCCCGACCACTTCGAATTCTACAAAGAAACCATCACCCGCCTAATCCAGGCCAAAGAACTGCCGGGAACGGCGATAGACCTGTTCGACCGCACCTTTTCCGCATAGCGCTAATTCCCTCAGCTGCGGAGCAGCGCGCGATAGTAGCCGCGCCGCGCCGTAGTCAGACGAAGGCGGGTTCATAGCGGTCAGCTATGGGTCTGAACGCCGAAATATTTTCAGCTCCGGCCGGAGCGAAAGAGAATCGGTTCATGGAAAGCCCCTTTCGATTTTTTCCGCATGCACTGGGACCCATGAACCGATGCAATCATCCGTCGTTATTAACCGTCCGCGGACAATTCTCCCTCTCCAAGCGGGAGAGGGCCGGGGTGAGGGAGAGTCTTTCAAATGGGAACGTTCCGACGGTTCATGGAAGGGCGGCCCAATCCCCGAGAACATCAATCCCATTCCTTTCCTGCTTTCCTGCCTTCCTCATTAGCATTATTCCTTCGCGCCTTCGCGCCTTCGTTGTTCAATCCCCCGGTGGCCCCTTGGCCGCCGCCGTTTGCCCGCAACCTTCGTATACTTTTAATTCCTCGATATTGCTATTGAATAGCTCGTTTTCCTGCAAGACATGCGGCGGGATTGCCTGCAGTAATCGGCACAGGTCCGCTTGTCCAATTGTGTTTGTGAACGTCGACCTTGAATCAACGATGATTACCGTCACATCGCCATTACCCGCTTTTGTAACCGGCGCGCAACGAAGTGCTACCGGCTTGATTTGGGCGATTGTCTCTGCAAGATCGTCAGAATTTAAATAGACAAAATCCGCCGCAAAAAGATAATCCCACAATCCGCCCAACCGAACCGCTGCCGTGACTTGCGTGTTGGTAGTGATAATTTCTAACGGGGAGAATATTTTATCGGGATTCCATCTGGGACTAAAGCAGATGAGATTCGTCGGTTCCGACGTAGCATTGGTCGGGTTATAAGCCAATGCACACGTATCCTGAACAAACTGATTGAAAACCGAAACAGCCCGCTTGTCGGTCGAAAGATCGAACACCTGCAAAAATTTCTCGCAGGATTGATGAACATCATTTGTACGGCCATCGACGTCCATCTGGTCTATCGCCCGAACGAAGTCTAAAGTTCCGCGTTCGTACGCCTCTGCAAACTCCAGGCGAACCATCGCATTCGTCACAAAGTGGGAAACCCAACAGGAAGCCACAAGCACCACCGCGATCGACAACAGCCGCCAAACCAGCCGCGCTTTAACCTGGACAAAAATGAATCCCACAATCGCGGCGATGACCAACGCCAGGACGCAAACAATCTCAAGACCAAAAAGGAAAAAGTCCATAATCCATTTTCGAAGCCGGTTAATATAATTGCAAATGCAAAAGTGCCAGTACAGCCACGGCTGCCGGCGTGTATATCAAGACTGCCTTTATCTCCCAATCCCCGAGAACTTCAGTCCCAATCCCTTCCTGCCTTCCTGCCTTCCTCATTGGTATTTATCCTTCGCGCCTTCGACGATTGGGCCGGAACCGACAAGTGATTTAGCCCTCGTCCCGTTGATAGAAGACGAACCAATTCGTTCCAATGGGGCGCAAGTAAACGTTGGCCGGCAGCGATTGTGCCTTATCCAGGTTTGTATCAACCATGCCCTGCCATGGAGGCAGATCGTTGCTATAAATCGCGCCGTTTACCTCATGGCCTCCCGGCACATATTCTATGCCTTTTACCCACCCTGGACCAAGCAGGCCGGTCCCACCGCCCGCAAAGATGAACCTCATCCCGTCGCCGTAACCGTCAAGTGTAACATCGAGACCGGGGTGAATTTGCGAGACGTAGTTTGTGTATTCTTGCCGCCGGGATTCACTTATCTTGTCCGTATCGCTCAGTCCCAAATACCATCCGTTCCTAACATCTTCAGCTGCCATTTGCTGTAGTTTTTCGAATGCCGCTTGATGTGCATGAAAAATTGCGATTAGTTGGTCATCTTTGGAAAAATTGGTACCAAAAGACGAGTAAAGACCCCAACTGTGAATCCAAAACAGAAAAGCCACTGCGACAGCCAGGCAAATAAGCAGGCACGCCAGAACGAGGCCCAAAATGACCTTAAACACGGTAGATTTGACGCTCATTCCGGAGATCGAGGTTCCAGGCATTGTCAACCGGCCGCAAATTGCTGTCAAGGATTGCTCAATCGCGTGAAGTCGAACCGACGCCTCAGTGGAACGGTATCCATGCAAGCGCAGAGTTGGCATTGGTCGCTCATTGTACTGGTGACTCCCAAATTTCCAGGAATATCAGTCCCAATCCTTTCCTGCTTTCCTGCCTTCCTCATTAGCCTTTGCGCTCTTCGCGGCCTTCGCGCGACCCTTCAGCATTTGATCCCAATGATGGCCCAGGAGCAAACCGGGCGGCGCTGACCCCGTTTCAACATTTCAACGTTTCAACTTTTTAACGATTCAACGAGCCGGCGGCGGCCCTTCGTGGCCTTCGTTGTTCAATCCCCCGGTGGCCGCGGTGCAAACCGCCACCAAAAAATTGACATTGACTTTTCAATATAACGCGGCAAGTTTTCCCTCTTGTTGAGCCTGCTGGAAGCAACGCTACTGCAACGGGATAGGTGTATTATGGTTTTTAAGGACTTTACGGAAATGGTCAACGGCTTGGCGCCCGAAACAATTATTAAAACCTTGGACCAGCAATGTGACACGCTGGAGCAGGATTTTCAGCAGCGCCACGCCGCCCTCGACGACGACGCCCTTTCCATCCTTTGCTTCCGGCAATTCATTCGCATGTCCCGAAAAGGCGTCGTCATGGCCTGCGCCAAACATCTACCCGCCGACCATCTGGACTTTTACAGAAAGACAATTGCCAGGCTCGTCCACGCAAACGAACTTCGCGCATCAGCCCTCGAACAATTCGAAGAAGCCTTCTCCCCATCCTCGAATACAAAAGAAGAGAATTAACTGATTTTTGGCCTTCTAGCTATCTCCCATCTCCCGCCCCAATGGTGGCCCCGGCGCAAGCCGGCGGCGCTGGCCCCGTTTCAACGTTTTAACTTTTCAACGATTCAAAGATCCGGCGAGAGCCCTTCCCACCTTCGTTGTTCAATCGCACCTGCCACCCGTCTCCCATCTCCCATCTTCCATCTACGAATTGCCCGCCGTGTTAAAGATCGCAAGTGGCTTGCCGCGCCGTAGTCAGACGAAGGCGGGCGCTGCCACCCATCTCCGATCCTTCCATCTCGACGGTATTCAGCTCCGTTAGGAGCGACATATCTGTAGTAACCCGACCCAATACGACCCCAAGCTCCGTCAGGAGCGACATCTTCTGAGGATGCTTTGTGCCCCTTTCCTCTTCGCGCTCTTCGCGTCCTTCGCGCGACCCACCAGCATTTGATACCAATGGTGGCCCCGGCGCAAGCCGGCGGCGCTGGCCCCGTTTCAACGTTTTAACTTTTCAACGATTCAACGATCTGGCGAGAGCCCTTCCCACCTTCGTTGTTCAATCGCACCCGCTGGCCCCACTGCCCGTGGCTTGCCGCGCCGTCTTGTCGCGCCGTAGTCAGACGAAGGAGGAAGCCAGGCGACCTGTCCATCGTAGCTCTGCCTGCCCATCATAGCTTTAAGCGCGGTCGGAGCGAAGTTGGAAGGCGGAAGCCTCAGCGAAGGCGGGCCTGCCGCGCCGTAGCTTTTCAGCGAAGGCGGGTGCTACGACCCACTACGACCGGAAAACATCATCAAACGCTTTCATCGCTGATTCCGGCAATTCCTTGGCATGAACCAGTCGGACAACCGTTTCCTTGTAAAACTCCAGATGATCCGGGGGCAGCGGCGGACAAAACGGCATCTCCTCACCGAACTTCACCATCCGCACAAACTGACGAAAACAAAATATCGAGTACGCATCCCTCGGCAAATACAACCGATGAATCTCCGCATCCCGCTCCAACATTTCACACTCCAGATCCAACAACTGAAGGATGGCCTCAGTCGGAAGCTTCGAAATCGTCTTCGCAAATATTTCAAAAACCAACAGGTACATGGCAAATCGTGCAGGGAACGTGGTACAACTTCTCGCCTCTTAGCCCACACCTCACCCTACAGCGAAATCCCCTCGCGACAATCAGAAATTTCAATGGAAATTTTAAGATAACCTTTTAGCGCATCACCTTTAGGCTCAGTCTCCTGCAACCGCGGATGCCGTTTGGGGAGCCTGCTCTTCCGCGGCGTATTTGTAGAAATTACGGGAACAAATCTCCTAAACGACAGGAACCGCACCTTCAGACCACGCTTGGATGTGGCCGAACCCCTTTCCGCACAAATCTAAATTCAAAGACGCTTCCCCGCTGCCGCCGCTTCCTCGGAAGTCACGAGCGAAACCTCCCAATATTTCATGGCAATATGATTCCCGAAATATTTTATCGTTATCCCCGCTGAATCGACGCTCATCACCTCAACAATTTCGCCGCCTAAATTCAACCGCACAAATTTGCCGAATACATCGGATTTTTTCGCCATTCGCCACACGATCTCATAAGCGCGAGACTTTGTATATGGGGTATTAACCTGACGGCTGCCGACGCCAATCTGGACGGTCACTACGCTTGATGGTTGGCGCCCCCAAATGCCTCACTCAAATTTCGTAAAGTGTATCACATCATCCGCGAAAGCTGCATCACCTCTGCGGATGAACCACGCTGCGATGCGGAGAAGCAAAAACCACAAGCCCAGCATGAAAACCGCGCAAAAAATCATCCACGCACCTTCCACTGGCAACATCCTCAACCCATGAACCATTATCCCGTTCGAGAACTCAACAGTATGTCTTGTCACCGCCGTGACTCGAATGTGCTCACGCGCAGCCGACAATCCAAATACCAGGTAAGGAGCAACCAACTTTGTCAAATAGCGGCCGATAGGCAGCGTCGAGAAAAACGCAATCAAGGCGCAACCTGCCACCACAGCAAACACCCGCCTGGGAATGTCGTTTTTAGGCATAGATATCCTCGCCATTCAACAATCAAAACCTGAACCACGGCCCAAAAAACAACAAGTGGAAAATCAAGCCGGGAAGCCGACGCCTATGCCGTACTGCTTCGCAATCGCTCACAGTCTCTGACCTATTTCGGCTTGGTAGCAGGCCCGGTCGCGTGCGGCTTTGCCGGGGACTTGTAAACGCTTCTGAGATAAGCTTCTAAACGCGGATTCGGCACGTCAAACGTCATCCAGATACCATTGATTTGCTCCCTCACGGAAAACGTGCGTTTTGGCTTCTCTCGGGTGCTTTTCATTGATCTCCCTATCATACACGTAAGCACCTGAAGAAGCGACAACTTCGCTCACCCGCACCACGACCACGGTTCCCGCTTGGGTTCTTGCTTCTCTTCCCCCCAAACCCGCCATTCCCCTTCGCGGCCATGCCAGGCATTGGCGGCATGAATACCGTCAACCAGGTTATAGGACGACCACCGGCGTCGGGAACACCGTGTGAGGGCACACGGCCTACAACGACGGAATCCTGCAGGCCGCGTCCCCTGACACGGCGTTTTGGGCTGTTAATCGTCAATGCAAAACTCTATCTCATAATCACGGTCACTCAGGCGGCTGAATATTAACACACTAAAATCTGCTTCTTTCCAGCCAGTTAATCACGGAACCGTAAGCACCGCTTTAGGTACCCCTCAAAATCCGGGGCGAGGAGCTGTATCGCGCAAACATCGTGGTCTGATATCCAGACCTTGCCAGCCGCATCGAGGCCGACGGGATTGCCAGCGTGATCCATCGAAATGATGACCCATTTATCGGTACCGGGCCAACTGTCTTTTCGAAACCGTTTTGTCACTTCTAGGAACGAGGACTTATCGTCGCCCATTGGATCTGCGCGGCGCAATCCATAGATCGGAAACGGCCCCACAATCGCCCCGCCATAACGACGGATGAATTCCTTAAAGTCCTCCGGCAATTTAACGCCAATTTCTTTCTCGGCAGCGGTTACTTCTGCCGCCTCGACCGCTTCGGCCTTGAGGTCAGGATATTCTGAGAATATATCTTCCAACGTTTGCCAGGTTTGATCACGCATAAACATATGGACATTGCCCTCGCAACATCGCTGTAACGAGTTGCTCGAAAACAGCATTCTCTTCGCGATGAGATGGTTTTTCAAAAAATTCAAAGTCCATATGAGTAGACCGTGCAACCGATACCATTTTGCTCGAGGAATCTCAACGCATCAGGCTGTGCTCCTCGGAAAAAAATGCCAGTGGGCGCTGTTAACCTTCCTCCCCCGGGCCCGACCAAATCCGCATCTTTTAGAAATTGAGTTCTGACTTTTTCGTTTAATTTTGCGCTTATCCCAGCCTTTGATTGTGAGCCATCCGATGGCCTCTTCGGCGATTCAGGTTTTAATCCGCTTCGTCATTTCACAAACGACTCATAGTCGTGGAAATTGGAATCTTTTGAATCTACCTTTTTTATCGTCCCAGCGACCGCGTACGAAAGCCGTAATCGCCAGCTGATCCGGGTCATTATCGTGAAAGCCGGTGAGCGTTATCCCCAAGTCCAGGAGAATAATGAAACCATAAGATTCATATGGGCACGAATCTTGTCGCAGGAGCTCCCCAAATACGTTCTTTTGAGTAAACGGATTCATCCCGCCGATTGTAACCATGGCAGTTGGTAGAAAGCCGATTTCGACCAATGTTTGATCTCGTTTTGAATACCGAATACTTAACGACTCATACGAGGCGCTGGGTTCACCTGAATTATTTTCGGTCACTCTTTTAGGAGGGCCGATGAATTCCTCGACCTGGCTTGGTGTCATCCCAAAGAGTAACGGCTTAGCGCCAATATAGCTGATTATTTCAAAACTTTGTTTCATGTTCGCGGTCCTTCAATGAAGTTTAAGCTTCCAACGGGGAATTGTCCTGTAGTATTCAAGCATCTGTTTTATTCCCTCGTCATATTTAGAGCCAAATTTGGACCTAATATCGTCAATGTCCATCTGTAGGGCCTCATCGAATCGACCTTGCTCAATTAGTGCCGCTTGCCGGGCTCGATATTCTTCCCCGATTGAACCCTGATTGCCGTGACTGGCAGTTTCGGCATGATCAGCTGCTTCCATCCAAATCGCGGGTCCGTCGGTCTCGGATAATGTGCTGACGGATTTAGCCGGCATGTGATGACGCACGCCGCCGTTGGCCTCGATGTCTTTATATGCTCCTCCCCAAATTTTTGTTTTCCTTGGCTGTTGCGTCGGGCCCGTGCCCTGCTGGATTTCAGTTCTCGCGGCGGCATCTACCGATAGAGGCAACGGTTGCTGGTGAGTGGGAAGCTTTGCGCCAGAACCCTCAATTCCATTCCGATACAATACCCACAAATCGCTCCTCCCGTTTGGATTGCGTGGATCCTGTTTTGCCACAAATTGCTTCTCGATGGTTCCGCGGCCATTGTCGACGATGACCACGTGCAACTGACCATCAGCATAACGGTACAAATACGCCGACCACGGCCTACCTCGCACAGTGGCGTAAGCCATCGCATTCCGAATAGTATGGGCTACCATTGGCAACACCGCTGCCCGATCGCGCGAAGGGCCGAAACCTTCGCCGCCGGAAATATAATGGCTCGCTCGACCGTCAATGTTGTCGCCTTTGTGTAAGACAACTTCATTTCCCCAGGGAGACCGGACTGTGTCAGGTAGTTTCGCCAGTTGTTTCGTTGCCCATATACGAAGCTTGTCTGAAGTTTTTGGCAGCTCTTGCGGATCAATCGCTGTTTCGGATTTGGGAAACGATTGTGAAAGTGCGATCGGATCTGAACGAACCGGAATTTTTCTCAGATCATATTTACCCCACTCACCTTCGAAACCAGGCGCGGGATTGGCAATGGGCGCAAGCTTGTAGCCTGCGCGTAAAGCTGAATGTAACCGCTCTTGTGGAATAAAAAGGAAATCGCCTTGCGGGCTTTGAATCCGCACCTTTCTCGTGGGCGAACGGTAATAGAATCTTTTGGGCAAAACCGGGCCGCCCTTATAAACGGACGGTTGAATCTGAGAAGCAATCTGCGCAGGTGGAACTTTCCTCGCCGGCTGTGAGGTTTCGTAAGCCGACGTGTCATCGGTAGATTTGACGCGGGGCGGCGCTCGCTCCCGGCCAGTCCGGCCAGCCTTTCCCGGCTCAAAACTCAGCCCTGGCCTTTGGCCGCCGGCAGATCCCGCGCTCCCTCTCGAGGCGTGATAATTCAACGCCTGCTTGACGGCCGCCTCCGGGTCTCTGAATGCTTCAGTCAGGTCGCCGTATCGTGTATCCCCTGCCAGGAACGGTGCCACGATCTCCTTTCTTGCGGTGTCTTCGGTCAGCGGCGGCCTTCCTGTTCTCGTCCGGTAAGCGTTATATGCAGTTACGATCCTTTGCGCGGCGGGACTGTTTAAGTCCAGGCCTTTTTTGAGCGCTGAAACAATGGGTCCACCATCCCGGTGGTGGGCCATTTCATGCTCAAACGTCCGGATCAATTCCGGGACAGTCCTGTTACTGCGTACCCAAATCCTTCCGCCGTAATAGAAGCCACGTGGTGCGGAACCGTCGCCCTTATAGAAGCCGACGTCAGTGCCATGTTGCTTCGCGAGTACTCGCAGTCTTTGGGCTATTTGGGCCTGGTAGAAGTCCGCGTCGTGCGCGATGTTGCCGAAGACTTGCGGACGCTTCTGAGATAAGATTCTAAGCGCGGATTCGGCAATTCGAATGTCATCGGGATTCCATCGATATCCTCCCTCACTAATAACTTGAATTTCGGCTGCTTTTGCGTGCTTTTCATTGATTGCCTCCTGTATAATCTGTTGTGCCTTACTTGGTGTCAAATCACTTTCGCCGAATGGGCTGAAGTCCGGCTGTGAGGTTTCGTAGGCCGACGTGTCGTCGGTAATTTTGACGCGCGGTGGCGCTCGCTCCCGGCCGGTCTCGCCGGCCTCTTCCAGTTCAAAACTAGTTTCCGGCCTTTGGCCACTGGTTGATCCCGCGCTCCCTCCCGAGGCGTGATAATCCTGGGCCAGCCTGACGGCAGCCTCCGGGTTACTGAATGCCCGAGTCACGTCGCCATATCTTGTGTCTCCTGCCAGGAAGTGGGCCACTACCTCCTCACGAGCCGCGTCGTGTGATAGTGGCGGCAACCCTTTTTCTACGCGCCACGGGTTGTATTCGTCCAATATCTCCCGTGCCACAGGCGACTGCGGATCGACGTCGTTTTTTAAGGTTGCAATGTGCGCAGACTCATCGGCCTGGTGATGAACCATCTCGTGCTCAAAGGTTCTGATAATCTCCGGGAGCGGCCTGTTACTCCGCATCCATAGCCTGCCCTCGTGGAAAAAACCTCCGGGCGACTGCTGATCGCCTTTGAAAAATCCGACGTCCGCTCCGTGCTGTGCTGCCAGCGCCCTGAATCTTTGCGCTATTTCTGTTTGATAGAATCCTGAGTCGTGGGCTGCATTCCCGATGGTTTGTTGATTTGCCTTAGATAATTCTCCAAACGTGGATTCGGCAGATCGAAGCTCATCATTATTCCATTGATATTGACCCTCACTGGCCCCTTGAATTTTGGCTTTTGCGTGCTTTTCATAGATTGCCTGTTGTATAATCTTCTGTGCGTTACTCGGTGTCAAATCGCTTTCGCCCGATAGGCTGAAATCCGGCTGATCATCTCCACCTTTTATGCTTTTGACGTTCGCGCCGAACGTCGGCACCGGTTCCGACGACGCCTTTTGAACGGCGCCCAACTTCATCTGCGCAATCGCCGTTTGGGCCGGCTCATACACCCCACCAGGCATCCGTGCCTCGACATTGTCAGTATCAATGGGCGTTCCGCTAACCACTTTTATCTGATTGCCGCGCAACGCCGCCTGGATGTCGTTCGCTAAATTCTGCGAGACGTCCACTCTCGGGGGAATCTGCGACGGTAAATTCTCTTCCGCATTTGGCGCAGGGTCGGTGTTTTCGTTGAGATCCTCTGTCGTGACGAAAGGCACTTCCGGCATTGGAACCATTCCGGCTTGCGCGGCGTATATTGGCGCACCGTGTTGAGTTTCGCCGCGATTCAGTGGCGCTGTCAGCGCAGGCATGCCCTGCAGTTGGTCGGATAGTTTCCGGATGACGTACATGGGCTTATCGGCGTAGCGCTCGATGATATCTCGCGTCTCATGAAATCTCGTCAATGGCGCAAAGCCAAAATCCTGCACAAGGTCCGAAACAGATGAGCTGATAGCATCGCTGTCCCTGTCCTCCGGATTCTTGCCAAGTTCCGTCCCCAGTGTGCGCGCCGCCGGTCCCGCGCTTACAATCATCTGCGCTGAGAACCCCAGAGCCATGAGCCTGGCAGCCCATGGCGGCAGCCCGAGGAAGCCGGTCGCAAGCAACGGAGCGCTATTGGCCATGCCAGTCGAAATTTTTGCCGCGGTGACGGCGGGAATTTCGTCCTTATCTAAGGATTCCTGCTTAATGACTTGGTCAATTGGAAGAGGTATCAGCTTATAAGGAAAGTTTGGCTCGCTACCTTCAAGTGCGGCTGGGATATTGCCACTGAACATCGCGGCGTCCTGAGCGTCCCCGTGATCCAGACCCATTTTCATCCCGGCGGCTATGTCTGCGACTATGGCCCTGGGCAGCCTCAAAATGGGCGAAGACGCCTGTTGCGCATTGACCGCCTCCTCGTCCTTTTGATATTGCGCCAACTGCTGCGGCGTCCATTGACCCGCCTTTACCTGTGAGAGGTCGTCTGGATTAATAGGCAAATTTACCGTCCCATAGGCCCCGCCTGGATCGGCCGGAGTTTCCAGGACGTTGTCCAAAACGAAATTCGGCAATTTCGACGTTCCGAAATCCGGCAGCCTCGGTACTGCCTGCGACCGTTGCGGCAACCCGAAATCCGGAAGCCGTGACTCGGGGCCCGCTCCAATGTCTGTACTCGAGAAGTCAGGTAATGTGGGCATTTCATTTCGGCTGTTGCGCCTGCTGCCAGTTTGCGGGATTTAGATCGGATCGCGGGTCTGCGGCATTCCCGGTGTAGTTCCACATCATGCCGCTGTTGTCCTTTACCAACCTTCCCGTGGGCATGCCATTTGAGTTTGTGGCCGATACCCCAAGACCCGGAGTTTGCGGCGCTGCCGGGATCAATGTCGCAGCCCCGCTGGCGGACGGTCTTGTAACCATTGCCGCGCCGACCGCGTTTGATGTCATTGGCGCGGCCAATCCTTTGATATTGCCACCAGTAGCAAATCCAAACGGTGTGACTGAGGAAAGGGAATTTACCCCCTCGGTTGCATTGTCCGTCCCATCAGAACTGTCTTCCTGCTCCGACGAAATGGAGTCGGGTCCGTTTTCCGACGCACCTCGGCTGCCGCGCATGGCGGATTTGCCAAGCACTGAAGCGTCAATACCATCGAGAATTTTCTGCGCGCCCGCTCTTTGCGCCGGGTCCGCCGCGGAATTGACGCGTCCCTGCCACTCCTGCCGAAGCGTAATCCAATCCCGGAGGGCACTTTGGCGAAGCGACGGATCCTTTGAAGGACTCGCCGGTGCCTGGATCTGTATTCCGCTCTTCGAAAGTCGCGGGTCCGTCGCAAGCCAATGATTCGCATTCTGGATTCCCGTCGATGTCAATTGCCCGGTCGCATTCAGCCCCAAAATCGTTTTCAGAATGCCCTGGCTTTGCGCCATCTCGGATAGCTGCTGTTGTCGCGCCACATTCTGCGAATCCAGCAATTCCCGCGCGTTCTGCTGGTCCTGTTCCCGATTGTAAAAGTCCTGCTGCCGGTTCTCCACCTGGTTGTAATGCGCCATCTGCGCCTGGCGAAAAGCGTTGTCCACCGCTATCCGTTGCGCCTCCAGATTGCCCGATTGTTGAATTTCACGGTTTCGTAACGCGTTCTCCGCCGCATTTTGCAGCGCGCCCTGTAATAATTCAGCCGATTTGATGTTCATATTTTTCTAATTTACTAACGGTGGCCCCGGTTCACGCCGGGATAATATTTGACATCCGAAAAACTTCGGATGACACTCAGAGTAGACAATCGAAATGCAACCGAGCAGCGGCGGTCCATAAAACTCGTGAGCATTTGAATGAAAGAACCGTTCGCAGAAATAAGGGAGCAGCTTAGGGAAATCCGCAATTTTTGCGGGCCGTTCGAGCTGAAACTAAACGAATTGCAGGAACAAATCGCGGATATCCGCGCTTCGCTCAAATCTGCGTCGTCGACAGATGCGCTGATCGGCGACCTGGATCGGCAGTACCTGGACCTCATGGGACGGGTCGTGCGAATTGAACAGGCGTTGGAGGCTCCGCCAAGACAGCAGGCGGCCGCCGCCAGCCCAGCACCGGCGCATGAGGACAAAGGTGGCAGCAATGGCAGCGCCACCGGCATTCCTGTTCCTGGCCACCAGCCGCCGCAGAAAACCGACGGGTAACCCTTGAGGCTTTGAATGCAGGATAAATTTGAAGAAACGCGACAGCAGTTCCATGAAATCCGGAACTTACTGGGCCATCTGGACCTGGAAGTGAGAGATTTGAAGGAGCAACTGGCCAATGTCCGGCTTTCACTCGAGCACAGAATCGAACGCATTGAACTCGCCCTCAACTTGCCGCCGGAGTCCGCCCGCAAAGAACCGCTGCCCGCCCACCAGGAAAAAGGTGGTGGTAGCACCACTGGCATTCCTGGCAGCACCGCTGGCCCCCAGCCCCCGACTCCTGGTGGAGCTTGATTTTCATGGCGTTGACTTAGATTTGAGATTGTTCGGCGAAGGGTTCGAAGGCAATTTGGGCGCATGCCCAGGCTTAACCATCGGATGATTCGGCTGTTGGCAACCGTCGTCTGCTCCTCTGTTGCTATAGCGATCATGGTTTACTACACAGCCCGGGAAGTTTCTTATTTTTCATATATTCCGATCTCTATCGGGGTCCTAAATGTTGTTATTCTCTTTTCGCATTATGGGCCGTGGGGATTCGCCGTCCCTGTGATTGGCCTGATTGCCGGCATTTGGCTGATTTTTAAGCGACCGCGTTCCCTGGTTGCTTTCGAGCTGCTGATTTTTGGCCTTTGGCTATTCACAATTCTCTTTGCCGGTTATTGTTTTCTCGGCTGGCAGGCTGAGAATGGGGAATTGGCGGATAAGGAATTAATGCTCATACAAGCTGGCGAAAAGGCAGCGCCGCTCAACGGTGATTAGAGATTTCATTTTCATGCTTCCACGTTCCTTTGTGATCTTTGCGTTCATTGGGCTGTGCGACTCGCACTGGCTACCACTTCAGCTCGCCGGATTTTGTGGCGTAAAAAGCGAAGGCGCCCCGTACGCAGGTGCGGCTCGCACCGGAGTGATCGCCGATCCCAATTGAAGCAATGAACTCGTCCCCGCCAGCCACGGATTCATTTGGTTATTCGCGTTTTGCATTTGCGTCTGCCAATTTTGCAACCCGATCTGTTGCGCCGCCGCGCCGTTATCAGACATGATCGGCAAGGTCGCCGCCCCGCCAGGCGTCATTGACGCCGGGCCGGATGCCGCGCCTGAGAGAGATGCGAACTGACTGCTCGGCGTTTGCCCGTTCGCCTCCGCCGCAAGATTCGCGAGATTTTGTTGAACACGCCGGTACTCGATGTCTTCCGGATCTGAACCACTCGCTAAAAAGCCCATCGCCGATTGCGCCCCCTGCGCCTGCCGTTGCTCACCCGCAAACCCTGTCGTCAACGGCTGCGCCCAGCTCTGGTAGGGCGTCGGTGCCCCGACGCCAATGCCCGTGGCGCTGCCACCGCCTCTGGATCCCAACGCATCCTGCACAGCCGCGTTCAACCGCGCCGTGTCCGTAGCCGTAAGCGTATTATTCTGCGCCGCATTCAGCGTGTCCTGAATCTGCGAATTCAGCATCGTCGACACCGGCTCATTCAGGTTCGCCGGATTGGCCAGCGGCGCTGTCGCTTGCGTGAGAGTGTTCATCTCATTACGCGCCGCGAAGCTCTCCGGATCAGCCTGTTGCTCCTGTTGCAGCGCCTGCGCGATAAATTGCGGATCATACTGCTGTCCCAGCGCCAATTGACTCGCGGCGCTTTGTTGCGCGTTCACCGCCGCCGCCTGTGCCGCGCCGAACCCATTGAAATCAATCGTGTAGGAACCATCCCCGTTCTGTTTGATCGGCACGCCGTTAATCGTCGTCGTCCCCGCCCGCCATGTGAGCCCCTGGGATCCGGGAGAAACATAATTGTACTCCGGCTGCCCGCCGCGCGGCGTGAACTTCGGATTCGCCTGCGGCACCATGAACCCCTGGACACCCGAAACAAGCTGCCCATTCGGGTTATACCAACCCTGTCCTTGCGCCTGGATTCCCAGGCTCGACGCCGAGGCCCCCTGCGGCAAATTGAACGTGTAAGACCCGCCCGTCTGCGCCGCCGCCGCCATCCCGCGCTGAATCGGCAATAAATTCGCCGTCGTCTGCGCCATCTGCGCGGACGACGCCGCTTCATTTGGGTACTGGGGTTGCCCGGCGCCCGAGAGCGAATACGCCGTCGCTCCCAGGCTGCTGACCGCGCCCACCGTTCCTACAATCGCTGCAATCGTCGCTAAAGCCATGTTGGCCTCCTCTGTTGAATGTTTAATCCGTCAAAAAAGAAAAATCGTTTCGAATCAAATGTGCTCGCCGTCCCATCGTGCCCCGGGCGGGGCGGCATCAGATAATCCCAAACCCCTTTTGCCGTGTTGACGTCCGAGAGATCCTCGAATCTCACCCTCCTGCCCTCAATCTGATCCAGCAGGGCCGCGCGCTCCCGAAAAAATCCCATGACATCAAAACGGTCCGGCACGGCAACAGACGCCCATGTTCTGAACGACTTCACCGCCTCATCCAAATCCCGAATCACAACCAGCCACTTCGCGTCCGGGAACGAACCTCGCAGTCTCCCATATTCCAAAGCCAGCTCCGCCCCGCTATAACCGCAAACACCATCCGCAAGAGTTGCCCATTCCGTCAGGTTCGGCGGCACGTCATGCAGACACAGCTTTTGGGCCGACACCCACGCCGCCAGCCAGGCCGTCCGGCTCCGCGGCAAACCCGTAATGAAGAATGGCGTTCTCTCCGTAGCAGCCGAGGTAAGGAGGCTCTGATTAATCCGGGCATTTCGGTCCGCCTGCTCCCTTTCTGCCGTAGGAGCCGAGGTTCCCGATATATCGGGATGACCTTCCTCTCGTTGCGGAGCGGTCGACGCCCCAATTGCGTAGCGCAGCCGTCTCGGCTGCGGGTGACAGCACCGTCCCGGTGCGTGTCCCTCGGTTGCCAGCGGTAGCAGCGCCACAGGCCAGGCGGCCATCGGTGATTTTGCCGAGGCGGAAGAAACTAATTCGACACTTGGGGTCATCGACCCTGTCTCATTTTCGGCGGTATTGTTTATTAAGCTCATGAATGACTTACCCTTATTGCCTTGGATCACGATTCCCATTTTCGCTGTACTCTGTTTTGCGTTTGCTTGTTACTCGGCAATTAAACTATTCAGCGCAGAAGCGAGGCTCTCGCGGGCTGCCTTTTTTAAGTATTTATTTGGGTTCATTTTGATGTCGGTTTACGTCGTGCTATTGGTTCATGCTGCGTTCGTTTTTTCGTACCTTAGATACTAATCGGCTCACGCCATTGCTCCTGTTCATGCATTCGCAGCCGGCCCTAGCACCGTCGGTGCGCCATATCTGTAGACCGGTTTGCACCGCAGCTACCATTTCGATTTGCGGAGCGGCCAACTCCCCAGTCGCGTAGCGCAGCCGTCTCGGCTGCGGGTGACAGCACCGTCCCGGTGCGTGTCCCTCGGTTGGCGACGGTGCCAGCACCAATGCAGTAGGAAACTGCCCGCCCTCGTTTCTTGCTTGCGCCGGGTCATCAGGAATATCGTGTGTGGAATCTTTGTTCATGATCATAAATTCAATACTCGCTGTGGCGTGGTTTGTGATTTGTTGCTGGTGGGTCATCAACATGGTTGGAAATCTATGGATGTCGTATCAGCAGTATTCAAAACTGATTCCCAGGTCCGCCGAATCACACTTTTTGCTTGTGGTGACAATATATTTCGTGATGGGTTTAGTTGGCATCGCGGCTAGCGTTCTCTTATTGAATGGCGTGACACGGGCTCGCTGGCTTATCGGGTTGGTTGCCATCTGGAATGTTTCTACCACCAGTGTTCAGATCGTCTTTTCGGGAGAACGTCTAACACTTCTGGCTAAGGTATCGCTAATTGTTTCAGTTATTACGCTTGTGATTGTGATCGCCTGGGCCGCGAACATTTTCCGTCTTTGACTGGTTTGCCCCAGGCTCTGACCTTCCTCTCGTTGCGGAGCGGCCGACGTTCCAGTTGCGTAGCGCAGCCGTCTCGGCTGCGGGTAACAGCACCGTCCCGGTGCGTGTCCCTCGGTTGGCGGCGGTAGCGCCAACGAGGAAGAAACTAATTCGACACTTTGGGTCATCGACGCTGTCTCATTTGTTAGCCTCATGGATCTATTTGAACGGTCAACCTGGCATGCTATTCGAGTTCTCGCGGTAATTTGGTTCGTAGTCGCTTGTTGCCTGGCAATTAAAATATTCCGAGTGACAGGGAGACATTCGCAGGCCACCGATGTTGAGCTTTCATTTTGGTTCATTTTGACGCTGGTTTGCCTGTTCATATCCGCTTACTTTGGGACTCTCTTTTCAAACTTGAACTTCTAGCCGCAGCACCATTGGCATTGAGCACCGTCGGTGCGCCATATCTGTAGCCCGGTTTGCACCGCAGCCACCATTTCAATTCGCGGAGCGGCCGACGCCCCAGTTGCGTAGCGCAGCCGTCTCGGCTGCGGGTGACAGCACCGTCCCGGTGCGTGTCCCTCGATTGGCGACGGTAGCAGCACCACAGGCCCAGTACCCATCGGTCCCATATGTCCCATAAGTCCCATCCGTCCTGTTTCTTCGACCGCCCTCATAGCCCTCCCCCACTCGATACCGGCACAGTTACGCTCCAATTAGTCCCAGCCGCCGCCGGCGACGGTGGCGCTGGCGTACTCCAATTATCCGGAGACGCATACTGGCCATACGTAACCGCAGGCGTCCCGCCAAACAACGGCCCATTGCTCCCAAACAAACCATTCTGCGAAAGCGCCCCGCTATTGTTCAGCAGGCTCGCCGCCCCTGACAGCGATGACAACCCGACCGTCCACGGATTCGCCTGGTTGTCCGCCCAATTCACGTTGCCGCCGTAAATCTCCGACGCATTCTGAAGCCCCTCCAAAGCCGAATTTGTATTGATACTCGGCGATTGCACGCCGCTCGTATTAAACGGCGCCGCGCCCTGGCCGGCGCCGGACAACGACTGAAACTGCGCCTCCGGCGTTTGCCCATTGACGAAGTTGCCCAGGTTCGAGAGCGATTGCTGCACGCGCCGATACGTCACGTCCTCCGGAGAAATACCAGCCTGCAAAAAGTCCAGGCCCTGCTGTTGCCGTTGCTGTTGCTGCTGATCACCGGCATTCACGACCGCCGCCGCCTCCTGTGACGCCGGCGCGTTCCCCAAAAAGATTCCGCTGGCCACCTGATTGCCCCGCACGCCCTGTTGCACCGCTTCCGTCTCGCTATTCGGTCCCGTCGTGAGATTGCTGCTCTGCCCGGTCAGCGCGAGGATTTGATTCTGCAAATCCGTCGCCATGGGGCGGTTAGGAACCGCTTCCGAATTTGAAATAATCTGTTGCCCCTCCTGTTGGCGCGCCGCCACCGCCTGCGGATTGGCCTGCTGAAGATTCTGCAACGCCAGCGCCGTGTACTGCGGCCCGTACTGCTGCTGGATGTTGAGCTCCGCCGGCAACATCGCCTGCGACATCGCCGCATTCTGCTGCGCATTGCCCAGGCCGGTGAAATTGTAATTTGTGGGGCCGCTGGCCGTCTGCAAAGACCCGGCGCCGCCCGTTTGCGCCAGGTAATCGATATATTGCTGGAAGGGGAAAGTCCCCGCCTGCGCAAGAGCGCCGGCCACAGCGGCCTGGTTTGGATCAGGTATTTTGGGTGAGGAAGCCATAGAATTTATGATTGACGATTGACGCGGTCCGCCTTGCTCTCGTGCCGAAGGCACAACCGGAAAGTAGCCAGACACGGAGTGTCTGGGGATTCACCCATCGACATACCGTCCTGAAAGGACGGTGGGCGTTCCTTTGTCCCTTCAGGACAAATAAATCCACTCACGCCCCGCCAGACACTCCGTGTCTGGCTACTTTCCAATGTCGCTCCGCGACTGAAAAACATTTCGTTCATTTTTGATTCGAAAATCTGAGCACGGTTTTCCAACTCAATTCAACGAGCCGAAGGCCTGTGGCGCTGCCACCCCTACGATACGTAAAAATTCTTTTCTCAAAGATGGCCCGTGGTGCTACCACCTGCGCCAATATTTCCGGCATTAATTTCCGATCGCCGGCCACATCCGCAACGAGGATGGAATCCAGCGAAGCCGTCCCGCAAAGCGGGATGGAGGAGCCGTTGGTGACCCCTGTGCAAACCGGAAATCCCGTCCAATCATATTGCGGCAACCCCCGTTCAGCATTGGCGATGATTGTGGCGGCATCACCGGGCCACGCTATCGCCGCCAGCCCAATCCCGGAGCGCGGCTGTGTCGGTAGACCAGCCGCAGCCGCCACGAACACATTGCCATCCACAAGATTGACCAGGACATAGTTAAACACCTTGTCCGCCGTCCAGCCTTCAAAGCAACGCCCGCGTCGTGGCAGGGCAGCGCTCCCTGGCGACCCGGACACCGGGTTCTGCCCAAATTTTAAGAAAAATTCTGTTACCTCCGTCGCGTTCATTCGTGGTAATTCGCGAAATTCGTGTCCAAATTTATTTCGCGCGAAGGCAGCGGTGGCAGCGCCACTGGCAGTGGCAGCGGTGGTAGCACCACCTGCGCTTGGCCAGGCGGCCACCAGCGGCGGTACCGGGAGAAGTTCTTCAGGTGCGAGGTCCATGTAACTGCCTCGAATTTCGCAGCAACGGCACAGGCTTTTCAACCCATTGATTTATGACCTTTTATGACCCCAAGGGAAAAGGGGCTCGACCTCATCCTCATCCTCATCCTCACTTGCCGCGCCATAGCGGGTCGGCGGCGGGTCCTCGTACCTGCCGCTTTTATGACCCTCGCAACCTTAGCTTCAGCTTGCGTTTGCGCAGCAAGACTCGTATCAATGGTTTTGTAATATGAGCGGTCCGTCACAACAGCTGGTTTGCACAAGGTCCCCAAAGCCCAGTAAAGGTCGGCGTGGCTTATCAAATCAACAAAGCGAGGAAGCAATGATTGCAGAGAGTGGCCCTAATGTTCTGGTTTTCCTTTGGTTTTCGCTGGCCTTTTTAGCTCTTGCGGCTGCTGCTTGTATCATTACCAGATTGCGCAAATGATTTTAAAATAAAGGCACTACCGAATTGCTGGCATGATTTCAGGCAATCCTTAATATTCGGACACAGACCGATAGACCTATATGAGCCAGACCCCCCGGAAGGAAATAGAAATGAGTATCAATGATTTGCTTGGGCACATCCGCCGGAGGCCGGGACTTTATATTGGCGAGAGGTCGATCCACCGCCTGGACGCGTTTTTAGACGGTTACGACGCGGGGCTCGGACACGTCGGCTTTATATTGCGGGATGACATCGATTTTCCCAGATTCAACGACTGGGTCGCGCACCGATTGGGATTTTCCAATTCTACATCCGGATGCGCTAATATGCTTCGCACTAAATTCGCGAGTGATGAAGAAGCTTTTGAGCAGTTTTTTGTCCTGTTGGACGAATTCAAAAAGGAAACAAGATAAAGCCATTCGAGGCTCTCAGTTAGCAGCTGCTGACTATGTTTTTAATCTGTGTTCATCTGTGGCTAGAATCACAACCCTGAATGTGACACCAACGACAATGCCTGTTCAACCGAACCGCCGGGATCGATCGCCGCACCAATCATCGGCGGATAATTCCCCCTCTCCTGGGGGTGAGGGCGATCTCTTTTTAACCGAGGCACGAGGCTCTAATCAGTTCATGGTGAGTCTCAACGATCGCCGAATTGCGCATCACGGCCATGAACCGGCGATGGTAGGGACGGCGCGCTGCGCCGTCACCGCCCGTAAAGCGGGCGGAACGATTCGCATGCGCTCGTTCGCGCGACGGTTCATGGAAAGGGAGATTCGAGCGGCTTGGGAAGTCGCGAGAAGAATTTGGCGGAGCCGAAGATTGCCGAGCAACCGAGCGAGCGGGTGCGAGCGAGTCAATCGTTCAAACGAAAATGTCATCCGCTTCAAATCCTCCTTAACCTGTTGCCCGATCTGGGCGGCATTTTGCTCAACTGTACCACTACCGGCCGCTCAACCGACGTTTTGTGACCCAGGCGTTTCTCGTGCAGACGTCGCGGCGTATCATTTCGTAAAAACACAATCGAGAACTTTTCCAGTCCTTCGGTCAAGTGTATACGTAAAACACGACCAGGTACTGGCAAGTAAATTACCGTCTCGTGGCCACACATCGATGATGAAATCCTTCTCGACTCCCTCTCTGGGCGTGAGCTTCCAAAGTAGTTGATTGGTTACGGAATCAAACGCGAGCAATTCTGAACGCCATGGCAATGGCGCCTGCCTCCACGGCAAAAACGCCTGCTGGTCAAAAAGCACTAAATGAACTCCTTCGTACAAAAGCGCCCGCTTCTTGAATCCGTCAATGTCTTTTAACTCACGAATTTCCATATATCTAAAGCAGCCGCCGCCGCTTTGATGTTCGATGTTCGATGTTCGGTGTTCGGTGTTCGGTGTTCGATGTTCGGTGTTCGGTGTTCGGTGCTCGAATTGCCAATTGCCCGTGGCTTGTCGCGCCGAAGTCTGACGAAGGCGGGCGCCACCACCGCTGCCACATCATCTCGTTGGTCTTGTGGTAACATCGCGCGGAAGTTTGCGCACGAAATAATAAAGCGGTGCTCCAATAATCCATCCAAAAATAATGACCAAAAGCCACGCCACTTTGGTGCCTGCGGAAATCTCATGAATCGCACAATCAACAATCATCCAGATCCAAAAGGAGAAGCATAAAAGGGCGAAGCCTATGAAAACCATCTCCCATCCGCCGAGTGCTGCTCCAATTATCGCCGTTATGTTTGCGTTCATAATGTATCAAGACTCGATGCCGCCCAACCGCCAAAAGCTGAGCCACGATGCAGAAAAAAACAAGTTGGAAAATAGCGCAATTTGGTAACCCACGATACTTGCGATGGCGACAACTATGGCCACTTATCTTTGCTTATGCGGGATGTGATTTCGTTGGGGAACTTTATTATAGTCATCGTGCCGCTTAGCTCCGTCTATTTATTCTGGTTCCTGTTCTGGTTCGACGGTGATCCAACTCATTCAATTTTGTTCCTTGATTTTGGAGCGGTTTTAAAACAAGGTTGAAAGACTATCACGACTGTGAGTCGTCTTTAAAAATTAAACGGCGTGATGAGAACCGCTCGGCACTGTCTGAATTATTATGAAAGACAATTCACTCGCCGCGTATTTGAAAATCATACTTCTCGTTCTCATATTAGGAGTGGATTTTTGCTGTTATTCACAAAGTCAGGCGACAACGACAATGGACAAAAATTTTGTCCAAACCAATGGTGAGTTTGTAAGAATTGGTGGAATATTAGTCAAAACCAACTCGCCATTGAATACTGAAGCGTTCAAACAATACATGCGGCGCAACCAACAGTTAAGGGCCATCGCGAATTCAGGTACTACGAATGCAACCGACCTGTCCGTTGTAGGTGCCTGGACACTAATCAGAGATTATCCGCAACGTGCGAATGGTTACCAGGATATCATGGCGGCCATTGAGGATTATCAGTTTTTGGGCCAAACGGCCAAAGCCCAGGCGCTCGCAAAGCAATTGATTGACTTCTCTATACCGGCCAAAGTGAGCGACACATCCATGGCGCTTCGCCCTGATTGCCATCCAGAAAGCTTTAAGCAATGGGCAAGGGGGTTTCTGAATCGTCTGGCCTCATTTAACAAACCAATATCCATGCAATTTACGGCGGTAGATGGCAGCCAAATGGATTTGTCAAAGATGAAAGGTAAAGTGGTATTGGTGGACTTTTGGGCAACCGGTTGTGTCCCATGCGTGGCCGAATTGCCGGAAGTAAAAGCAGCATACGATAAATTCCACAGTCGCGGCTTTGAAGTCATCGGCGTTAGTTGTGACACCGACAAGAATGACCTCATGGAATTTCTCAAAAACAGAGGCTATCCCTGGCCTCAATACTTTGATGGCAAACAGCAGGGTGACAACAAATTTACTACGGAGTTTGGCATTCACGGCATCCCGCACATGTTTTTGGTGGATAAGCATGGGCTGTTGCGTTTTGACAACGTGCGCGCTGCCAACATTCATCCCAAAGGCGACACGACCAGTTTTGAGCAGAAGATTTCGATCCTTCTGGGGGAATCGTGAACGAGTCGTCGCCACCGCACTAAAACCACCAACCACCGCTCGTTGAATTTTGGATTAAACAAATACCCATACCCTCCGGTTGTTCTGGTTTCTGTTCTGGTATTACGTTTTTCCGTGGTGGATATCCGGTATCAAGGTGTGATGCATGTGGTCTTTTGCGACGGCCATATTGAATCCCCAACGTTAAAATCTCTTTTCGTAGATGCCAACGACGCTGCTTTGGCTCGCTGGAATCGTGACCACCAGCCCCATCGTGAAAATTTGTGATGTTCGGTAAAGACAAAATTGACAGGAAAAGCCCTCCAGCACAGTGAGAATACCTGAGGATAATCCCGCCAGTCGCGGCGGCATGAGAGCGACAGAAGCACCGACTGGAATGAGAACGCGCGTTTCGCGCCCTACAAAGTCACACCCTAAAAGCAAAGCAGTTTCAAATTTCTGGCTCCATCGGGTCTTTGTCCAACAAAGGGAGTTGGGGGAATATTTTGCTGCCGTTTTTGTCCAACCCGATTTGCCACGCATCCCAAAGGGTGTTGGTCCCTCCGCACTGGCCTTCCAGGGTGAAACCTTGCCCGTACCTGAACCTTCAGCGTGGCCGATGATGGCCGCAGGCGCAGCCGCATTCCCCTTCCGCCGCAGCAAACTGGCCGGGACCGCTCCACAGTCTTAGTTTGGACTTCGCATCGCGACCCCTCGAAATAGAGTTTGCCTCCCGTCCCGATGGACGGCCAACGGCAAGGGCTGTTCAACTTTTGTAACCCTGGCTGCTCCGGCACAGGAGGAGTAAACCGCTCGAGTGGATCTGCTAAGATAACCATCCAAGTGATCTTTGCATCTCGGGTAGAAGCGATGCCATCGTGGCCTCGTAAACAGTAACCGTGAATTCCTTGGCAACGCACTCAAACGTCGAGTCGTGAAACGCGAAAATGAAGTGCCGGTAATCCCGAAAAAACTCTGGCCTGTGCATTGGGTGAACCGCATTCATGTGCTCAAGCGTCCGAATCCAGGATGAATGATGGACCTCCACGGCGGAATATGGCGATAATCCTCGAGCAGCGAGTGGGTGCCCCCTGAGCGCTTCATCATTGGGCGGACCAAACATGTACGCACGATACCTGGTGAAGCGTGCGAGTGCGATGGACTCGCCCGGGGTCTCAGGGCCGACCAGGCGGACACAAGTGCCATCCCATTCTGAGTCAATCCGCTCCACGATGTAGGCGAGCAACAACGTCCGCTCGTCGCTCATCACGAATGGACATGGTGCACCAACAGAAGACTGGGGGACGCCCTTAAGCTTGGCTATTTTGTCCTTGGAATCTACTGAATACATGAGACTACCCAGCGTAAATCGTAAATCGTAAATCGTAAATTCAATTATCCAACGCCTTCAAAACCGCCGTCACCTCCGTCGCGGTCATTTTTTTCTTTTTCGGCGCTGCAATTTCGGCGTCAATGAACCCTATGGATAAACTTTCGGTCGAAGTTCGCATTGTTAGGCCCGGGCCAAGGGCGAGCGTATTTACGCCGGTAGGATTTGTGCAAGATGGCGAGGACCTGGTTTTCCGGTCACGGCTGGAGCCGGGCGTCTCGGTGTCGGACCAACTGAAGTGGATGCACGGCATGCTGCAGTGGGAGCGTAAGCGATGGCGGAAACTCCAGGAAGAAGGGATTAAGATGGTGTGCCAAATTCGTGCCAGAGAGCGTACTGTGACTATTGAGCCGGAGGCATTGTTGCTGATGCATCAACTGCACCTCCAGATGGAGATTTCGTTTAATCGCTGAAACCCGCCGGGCTACCCTTCGCGTCGGCCCCGGTGCAAACCGGTCGCGGCCTTCGCGTGAAACAAAATCTGTGCTTCATCTGTGCTCACGGGCGGTGCGACTCGAACCGCTGAAACCTTGACACGAAGCTAAGACCAAACGAAAGTGCGTAACGAACCCGGGCCAGGCATGAAAACTAAATCCATTAGGCCGATAATTGTCATTTTCGTGTTGGTGACATTATTCTTTGCATTCGTGATCCCCCCTGGCCAGCCCCGATATCGCTTGAAGGAGAGGATCCGGGCGATGGAGACATACTCAATGAATCTATCGGCTTCCACAAAGACCGCACTGGATGACGAGTTCACGCGCTTGCATCATCACGAAGCGATTGTGGGTGACATTCTTGTCCCTTCGGCTTTGCTTGTTAACGCTTCAGTGATTTACTTCTTTTGGAATTACGGCAAACGAGAGAGGACCGCTAAGGCATCATGAAATGCCTAACGATTATACTACTTGTCGCGGTTAGCGGTTGTGCGCGTCAACAACCCTGTCCGATTCCGGATACATTCAGCTCGCTGGATGCTTGGCAGGCACACGCAAGTAACCAAGTCCGAAGCTGGGTGCCACTGGGCGCGGCTGCAGTGGACGCTCAGCGCGTCATGGAAGAGCATAACTTTAGGGTTTTTACAAATTCTCCTGCTCTCCTCGGTTGCGGCTATCGGTCGCAATCGACTTGGAGAGATCTTGTCGAACAATCCATCACGGTACACTTTTATCTAAACGACGGAAAAGTCACAAATGAGGTGGTAACGACATGGCTGACCGGGCCGTGACATGCGCACTGAAATCGGCGTTCATTGTAAATAACGAACCCTCCTCCAATCAGCACGGCCAAGCCAGCAGTCGTAAACACTGTCATACTCCAATGTGGCTTCGACATCAAGCTCGTCGGTCATATAAAGAAGCACTCGAATCCCGGGGTGCAATGAGTCACCCAATCTTTTGATGTCTTCCTGCGCGCCGAAAACAGAGAGCAAATACGCACCGCTGTCGTCCTGTTCATTCGTGTCGAAATATATTCGTGGCAAGTCAGGCATAGCGCGGACTTCATAGCGTGTAAGGACGCGACCACAAAAAATACCGAAAAGACGGCGACAACTCAACCGGCCCATCCTTCAAATCCAATCTTGTCCATCCACCCTTGCGATTGCGAGGGCCCGAAAACAGCAGGACACGGTCGCTGAACAAAGCCTTGAGAAAATCAATGACATCCTCAGTGACCATTTCATCTCTCTGAGCTTCAGAAATCTTCTCGTCGTGGGGATTGAAGTGTCCGTGCGTGACATTCTCAACCAAAACCGTCGCTTCGTCACCGTGGTCGTAAACGAGAACTCTGCCAACCGCCTGCTGGGCGGCAGGGAAAGTGGCAACTGGTTGAGGTGGGACGTCGAACGCAACCTCCCATCCCGCGAACTCGCTCTTTAATGCCGGAATGAGACGGTCTCGTATCATCGGGTGATAAAAGTATATCGCATACGATCCACAACGGCGAAGATTCCTTGACGCGCGAAACAAAAATCTACGTTTCATCTGTACTCATGGGCGGTGCGGCCCGCACCGCCTTTGCGTGCTCGGCATCAATTATCCAACGCCTTCAAAAACGCCGCCACGGTAATATTGCGCAATTGCATATACCCATTCGACGTCGAGATGCTCAGGTACATCTCATTAAACGCCGGACACGAGCGCAGTGATTTCTCGACCTTCACCGGCACCACGCTCGCCAATTGAAACGGCCCGAGTATATGCTGCCCTAAAATGTCGCCCTGCGGCTGCATCTGCGCCTGCCACGCCAGCGCCTGCGCCAAATCCATCACCGCCGCCACCGACACCACCGTATTGCCCGCCGTAAAGCGCAACGTGCAGTTATAGGGAAACTTATCGTTCACCGCCTGGAGAAACTGGAAAGACCGCGTCCAAATCGTCGTGGCGATGTTCTGGCCATTGTCCGTGTAAGTCGCCGGGTCCGTCGTCGAAGCGGTGTCCTTCCAATAATTCACGTACCCATTGCTGTCTCCAAAAAGCAACTGCGGAATCGAGTTAAACCGGCTCATCGCCCAGGCGCTCGGCGTCCAATTCTGCCAGCATCCCAGCCACGACCCCAGGCGCGTGTTATAAACCAGCGTCGCGTTGTTCACCGCGCTGGTCCCCAAAGGAATCGCGAAGAAGACAAACTCCTTATAACACATCGCCACAATGCCGCTCATGGCGTTCTGGTTGATCTGTTCGATGTACTGCTGCACCGGCTGAGAGATCGGCGCTGAAAGCTGCCACTGCCCCGCCGCCGCCTGCATCCGTTGAACACTCCGCACCCCGTCATAAGCCATGAAAAAAACGTCATTACCCACCCCGCACAGCGCCCGTTTGCCCACACATCCCACCCCAAAACCAAGCGACTCAATCAGTCCTGACGCCTGCCAGTTTGCATCCGAATTGGGAAGCGACGTATTCTCTGGATTTACGTTCACCAGCCAGACACTGTTCGCCTTCAAAACCGCCAGCGTATTATCCTGCATCGGATAAAGCGCCACAATCGGATCGCCATCCCCGGCGCCCACGCGAAAGCTTTGCGTCGTCGTGTTCCATTGGCCGTTGCCAAATGATAGCAACGCGCTATAGGCAATCGTATCATGCGGCACCGCCGTGCCGCCGATTCCCGAAAATCCCGCCGCAAACATCCTGCCGGCGCACCAGCACAGAATATTCGCGCCCACGGGCGGATCACTGCTCGTCGCCGTGCACGTCCCCAGGTTCAGGTTACCATCCAGAATCGCCATGGCATTCACCCCATCCGAAATCAGAACCGCATCAACGCCCTGTTCGATCTCAACCTGCGTATTTGTATTTGCCGCTGTATAGCCAGTCACACCCGTAAGGCCCGAGTATCCCGGAGGCGCCGAGCCTGTAAAGGTCGATTGCCAGCTTTGATTCTGTCCCGCGCACGCACTCAAGACACCGTTGCAGATCGCCAGCAGAAACTTATTCGCCGGGGTATCAAAATAAACCAGCGTCTTAATGCCAGTGGCGCTGCCACCACCGGCGCAAGCCGGCGGTGCAAACTGGTCGGCGCCAGGCCGCGTCCAGGCCTCATAATTATCCCGCACAATCACATTGACGAGCTTTTGACACTGGTTTTGAGCAATCAACGTCGAGCGCCGGTAATCATCCTCGCCCCCCGAAAAATCGATTACCTGCTCAAACTGCAAATCATCATCCGTCCCATCTATCGTGAAGATGGGCTTCCCATACAACTGAAGCATTGAGGAATCTATAGCCATAATATTAGTATTAGTTGTGAGTTAGTGAGTCATGAATTAGTGAGTGACAGATGCAAATGGCCTTGGGAAGTTGATGGAAACGGGAAATTATTGATTTATGCCGCTCCGAAAGCCGGAAGCCTGTCCCAAATGCCGGACCAAAAACATTTTGCGAATTTATTATGGCCGTCCATTGCCTGAAGCATGGCGGGCCGTAAAGGCGGGCGAGGCCATTGCGGGGGGATTTCTCGTATCGCCGTGGGCGCCGGATTGGCATTGTGCTGGCTGTCGTCATCGTTGGTATGACGTGGATGATCCGGAAAAGCAAAGGCAGGAAGCGGAATTGCAGAAGATAAATGATCGGCAAGACGTCTCGTCGATGGCAAGCGCGTTTGATCCAGCGGAAGGCAGAGAGCCCATTTTCGGAGTTCTGTCCTGTGTCTTTTCGTTTATTGGCATTGTTCTCATTGCTCAGGGATATATTCGGTTCGAAATTGGTGCGTCGCGTTTTTACGGAGACGATCTCATTGGACCTACTTTTTTCTCCGCGATAGGCGGAGTGGCGCTCGCGCTTGTCGCCAGGTGCCGGAGCGAGCGATATTGGGGCATTCCATGGGCTGCATTCATTATTGGTTTGCTGGTTTTGTTCTTTTTAATTGCTTCGACGTACCCCGAGTACTTCTCGTACTTGTAATCGCACCACACACTTAAGCCTGGTGGCAGTGGTGGTACCACCACTGGCGACCTGCCATTTACGATTGACGCGGCACAGGTGCCAGCGACGCTCTTACAACCTTTCAAAAAGGATTAAAACCTGCAGGTTAAGCTCAAGAGGATGGAGTGCATATAAGTCGCGTTTGATCTGAAGTCCCCGCTGTTTCCATTCCAGTGATGGTCGAGCGAACCTAGAAAAGCATAACCCAGCGCAGTTTCTAAATGGTCATTGAAGCGGAATTTGATCCCCGCCATTGCCTGATATCCAAAGTCGCAGTCGGTGAAGTTGGAATTAAACGGCGCGAAATCTTGATTCCGTCTCTGCAGAGTGCTGATTAGAACGCCGGCGCCCAGGCCGCCATAGACCTGCCAATGGTCGCTCAGTGCACACTCATAAATGCCGTTCACCATCACCGGGACCGTCCAAATATCCGTCGAAGATCCCGAGACACCAAAAGCGATGGGGGGCGAACCGGGATCACCAGGCCCGCCGATTACCACTCTGTTCACGCCCGGCCAACTGTTATGAGCGAAACCGCTCTGCAGTTCCACCGCGATGTTCTGCGTCACGTCGTAACCCACGCTCAAGTCCATCCTGGGGCCAACTTCATACCCGGACACGCTGCCCTCGCTTACGGGGTTTCGCATGATGGACACCCCGCCGCCGGCATTCACATAGAAACCGCGCGTATTGTCAGCCGCGTTGGGCTTCAAATCTTGTGCCCCCGCACACCATGCCGATGCCAAACCCACCGCAAACACAACCGGCGCCATGCTCCTCTTCGATCGAATTTTCATGATTTAGGCTGCTCTTCCATTCTTACGTTTTGGGTTGCTCTGAACGTTCCGCGCAAGACCGATTGACTGTACTGCACCTGATTCTGCGAGGTGTTTCCGTGATGCGGGACGAATCATAAGTGCGCTCGCATTCGAAGTCACCCCAGTTTTCTTCATAACCACTGGCTCACATGGTCACGCTCTCACGCAGGGTAGGGCGGAGCTACCGCTCCGCCAGGCACGCGCCCCCGGCGCGCGCCAGTCTAAGATGGCCCCGGTGCAACAGGCTAACCCAACGGTCGATATGAGTCCGGCACGGTTTGCATCCAAAAATTATCACTCCCAAAACCACCATCCGGCTGTATCCGAAACTCTCCAGCCTGCTGAAACGCTTCGCTCTCGACCAATTCCTTCAGCAACGCAGCCCCTTCCTGTTGCGCCAGGGCGGCCTTGCCAAACTGTCTTTGCCGCAGCAAAAGATCACCGCGCGAAAACGCCATCAATGCCGGTTCCACATTTGTGATCGGCGCCGAATCATACGGCCCCAAAATCGGGCACCTTCCCTTTCCCAGGACGCGCAAATTGACTGACACCTGCGGCGCTTCCGTCAGCCGGATACGCTGATGCACCGGCGCCGGGCCTTGAGTCGCCGAATAGCAGGCGGGCAGCACCGGCGCGTTCATCGAATCGAAAACCACCGTCTGGCTACCGGCAAAATTTGAAAAGTCCACCGTCTGCGTGTTGGCTGGAACCGCCGTCGTTGGATAGTAATCGACAAAGCTGCTGGTTAAGCTCGTCGTTCCCGGTGGCAAATATTTGTTTGTAATGATCAGGTTCCCATCACCATCCACAGTAAACAGAGCCACGTTGTCGGCCGGGGTTATCGCGCCGAAAGTCACCGATGGCACGTCATGAGATGGCGGCAGCGTCGCCGGCAAATTGATATATGCGCCCACCCCAATCATCGCAGTCGTGCTGCCGGTATAGCTATAGAGCGCCCGCGCCAGTCCGATAAACTGCCCCTGCGCCGTCGCGGTCACCGAGCCGCCCGACTCCGTCACACCGTCAGGAGTAAAGCGATACGTCGCCGCACCGCCATTTCCAACCGCATAGAGCGGAATAGCCTCCGAAAACTCGGTCACGACCGGCTTCAAAATCTGAAACTCAAACGGCGTGCCCTGATAATCCAGCCAATCCGTGTCCGACCGATAATAGCTCTCCAACGATGCCACCATTGGGCGGACCAAACATGTACGCACGATACCTGGTGAAGCGTGCGAGTGCGATGGATTCGCCCGGAGCCTCAGGGCCGACCAGGCGGACATAGGCGCCATCCCATTCTGGGTCAATCCGCTCCACGATATAGGCGAGACAACGTCCGCTCGTCGCTCATCACGAATGGACATGGTGCACCAACAGAAGACTGGAGGACACCCTTAAGCTTGGCTATTTTGTCCTTGGAATCTACTGAATACATGGGCCTATCCAGCGTAAATCGTAAATCGTAAATTCAATTATCCGGCGCCTACAAAAACGCCACCACCACGAATTTTGTCTCAGACATTCTTCGCGCGGAGACCGCGACCGGTTTTGCACCACGGCCACCAGCGGCTACACAATATTTCCCTCTTTCG
Organism: uncultured Verrucomicrobiae bacterium; assembly: GCA_963845665.1. Lineage (GTDB taxonomy): Bacteria > Verrucomicrobiota > Verrucomicrobiia > Limisphaerales > UBA11358 > UBA11358. The sequence goes on along the minus strand of CAWJTA010000002.1, from coordinate 802,142 downwards.
CCCGTTCAGCATATCTGAGCAGGTCTCCGCGCACATTCGTATGGCGCTGAATGAAAGTTGATATAATACCCTGGCAGCGACCCGGGTACGAAAGTCCCCAATGCCCAAGCCCATGCAACGCGCTCTCCTGGCAGGCGATGGATGGAAGTTCCAATGTCGTCTCCATTACCGAGAGACATGCCTCGTCAATCTCACGCCGCGTTGAATCCTCAGGTTGGCCCACCAGGGGGAAGATGTCCCACCACATATAACACACTACGTTGAGCACTCCCACGCCCGGCTCTGGCTCGCGAAAATGCGACAAGTGCAATATGCATCGAGCAAAACATAAGGCAACTACAACAAACGTCAATAAGAAGTACAAAAATACTTAAAAGTTTATTGAGATTAACTAATATTATGTTGCGAAAAAAATCCGCCCTCGACGGCGAACAACTAATCCTGTAGCTCCAGCCATTCGCGCTTATTCACAAATCCACCAACGGTAAGTGACGCTGCCACTTCTCCCGGCGGCCGCGGTGCAAACCGCTCATTCTTTCTCGCCACGTTCCCGAGAATTTGCCATACTGGACGTCCTGTGCCTGAAGCTCCCAAACCAGTCCGCATCGTTTTCCTGGACCGCGACGGCGTGATCAATCGCGCCCTGGAACATGAGGCCAAGCCTTATCCGCCGCGGACCTTGCAGGAATTTGAAATCCTTCCTGAAGTCCCTGCCGCCTGCGCAAAATTGAAGGCCGCCGGGTTCCTGCTCGTCGTGGCCACCAATCAGCCGGACGTCGGCCGCGGCACATTGGCCCAGTCCGTTGTCGAAGAAATCCATGCCCATATGCTGGCGCAGTTGCCGATTGATAGAGTCGAAGTCTGCTATCATCCGGGCCAGGGCCAGTCGCATTGTGACTGCCGCAAGCCCAAACCAGGCATGTTACTGCGGGCCGCCCATGCTTTGAATGCCGATTTGTCCCGGTGTTGGATGGTCGGCGACCGCTGGCGCGACGTCGATTGCGGATACGCAGCCGGTTGCAGGACAATTTTTATTGATCGCGGGTACGCCGAGGAATTGAAACAAAGGCCCGATTTTACAGCGAAAAACCTCCTCGAAGCAGCGAATATAATTCTCTCGGACTTTGAAAAATAAAATTGAACGACCCCGAAGGAATGTTAATCTAACTGAATCTGATGAGAACTCTGAAAGACCTGAAAGTTAAAGTTTTTGCCGACGGCGCGGACAAAAAAGGCATGTTGGAACTAAACGCCAACCCTCTTATCCAGGGCCTTACGACCAATCCCACGCTCATGCGCAAAGCGGGCATAACGGATTTTGAAGCCTTCGCCCGCGACATTTTGACGAGTGTCAATGCCAAGCCGATTTCGCTCGAAGTTTTTTCCGACGATTTTCCGGAAATGAAACGGCAGGCCCTCAAAATCAACGGCTGGGCGCCCAATGTTTACGTCAAAATTCCCATCACCAATACGCGCGGCGAATCGTCCCTGCCGCTGGTCCAGGAATTGGCCGCTCAGAACGTCAAACTCAACGTGACCGCCATTTTGACCCTCGAACAGGTTTCGGGTGTGGCCAAAGCGCTCAATCCCAAAGTCCCCGCCGTGGTTTCCGTTTTCGCCGGCCGCATCGCTGATACAGGCGTTGACCCGATGCCGCTCATGCAGGAATGCAAAAAGATTTTGAAAAACCTGCCCCAGGCGGAACTGCTCTGGGCCAGCGTTCGTGAAGTGCTCAATATTTTCCAGGCAGACGACTGCGGTTGCGCGATCGTCACGGTCCCGCACGACATCCTGGGAAAGGCCTTGAAGATGGCCGGTATGGATTTGCACGCCCTTTCGCTCGACACGGTAAAGATGTTCGCCGCCGATGCGAAGGCGGCCGGATTTTCTTTGTAGCGGTTTGCACCGCGGCCTCCGTCTGGTAGGACACGGCGCGCTACGCTGTCACCGCCATAGAGCGGGCGGAAGATTTGCCTAACTAGGTCCAACTCTTTGCGCCGCTAAACATGGCGCTCTTCGCAAGTGGCGCTGCCATCAAGCAAACACTGCCTTCATGACTTCTTCAACCTTCACGGATGCCATTATGCGTGTCAATTCCTCGTCTGAGCCTTTAATGTCACCTCCGTCGTAACGATAGAACTCAAGGTTGCGTCCGGCCACGGCAGGATTCGGAATCAGAGTAAACGGATTTCCATAAGGCTCGATCTGTTTGTTCCACGTTGGCGTTTCAATTACGATCTGTTTTTTGACGCCCATCGCCGCCGCCAGGTGCATGTTTGAAGTGTCCACGCTTAAAAAGACATCACACCGGCCAATTAAGGCGGCCGTATCCAAAAACGTGCCGGTCCGCGGGAAAAAAGCTTTCCCTTCACCGAGGGCGGCGCGAATTTTTTCGTGGTCTTCTTTTTCGCCCGGGCCGCCAAAAAATAAAATCGCCAGTTCCGGCCTCTGTTCACGCAACCTGCGCGCCAGCTCGATATAGTTGTCCAGCGGCCAGCGCCGCCGGGCCAGATTCTTTGTCGCACCCGAGCCTACATGAATGCCAAACAACGGCCGCCCCTGAAGACTCTGCTCCGCGACATATGCCGTCGCCCGCGCGTTCTCTTTCCCGGTCAAAAATAATTCGTAACGATGAGGCGAAAGCTTCGTCCTGGCGTCGAGAAACTGCAACAACAGGAGATTATTTTCCACCGCGTGTCTTGAATAATCCACAGGGAGCCGCTTAGGCGTCAGCTGCCGATCCAACATCGAGAAATTCTCGTATTCATGGCTGATCCGGGTTCGGGCGCCGATAAATTTTGCCACGAACCGGTATTCACCTCGGCTCTGCGGAAAGGTGTTGATTGAAGCGTCATAACGAACCCGGCGCAGCTTCATCAAAAACTGCATCGACTTGAACTTCGAATCTTCGGCAATGTCCTTTTGATAAACCGTGTTGAGATGCGGGTTGTTCTCGAGGACAGTCTTTGCCCCATTCCAACGGACAAAGGCGTCAATGGTCGCATCGGGAAAATTCTCGCGCAATTCGTGGATCAGAGGCGTGGCAAAAATCGTGTCGCCGATGCCGGCAAAGGAAATGACGAGAATTTTCAAAGCCGTGAGATTTTTTCCAGTATGGCCGTCGTAGATTTTCCGGCGACAAATGGAATAATTTTGATTTTGCCTCCGGCTGCTTCAACCGCTCGCCGCTCGTCCTGGTTCAGCGTGTCCGGTGTGTAATCGCCGCCCTTGACATAGACTTCCGGCTGCGCGCGCTCCAGGAATCGCGTGGCCGTCTTTTCCAGGAAAATGCAGATAGCCGAAACACTCTCCAGTGCAGCCAGCACCGTGGCGCGGTCATCCTGTGAATTCACAGGCCGGTTCGGTCCTTTCAGTTGTCGCGTGGCTTCGTCACCGTTCACACCCACCAGCAGCCCGTCGCCCAGGTTCCGGGCCGCTTCAAGATAGGTCACGTGGCCGGGATGCAAAATGTCGAAACAGCCGTTGGTGACGACCAATGTTTTGCCGCTGGCGCGAAAGGCTCTTCGCCATTCCGGCAACGCATCCCATGAAATGATTTTATCGCGAAAGTTCACGCAGCCATTTTGCCCGTGCCGGGGCAATTGGCAACTTTTTCAAAACACCATCGGTACGCCTTCCTCAAGCGCCTTCAAACATCCGGTGATTTTGTTTTGGGAGGCCAATTCACGCAGCCAGCGCAACGGTTCATCCATCTCTTCAAACGAAAGACGAAATGAACCAAAGTGCATTGGAACCAATTGCTTTGAGTTCAGGTCATTGAAGGCTTTGATGGCTTCATCGGGCCCCATGTGCACGGCCCGAAAAGTGTCCGGATGATATGCTCCAATCGGAAGCAGGGCGATCTCCGGCGCAAGTTGTTTTCCAATTTCTTTGAAGCCGTCGAAATAGGCGCTATCGCCGGCATGATAGATCTTTCGTCCCTGATGTTCCAAAACGAATCCGCCGTAGCCGCGGTGCCGGTCGGCCAGCGTCCTGGCACCCCAGTGCTGGCTCGGTGTGAAGGTGACTTTCCAATCGGACCTCGGTTGTGAAAAGCTTTCCCACCATTCCATCTCGATGACACGCGAAAAGCCCAGGTTGTGCGCCAGGTCGCCGACGCCACGCGGCATGATGCCCATTTTGGGGTGGGGCAGTTTTCGCAGAGTCGGCTTGTGAAAATGGTCGAAGTGCGCGTGCGTGAGCAATACCAGATCCACAGGAGGCAAATCACGGATTCTCAGGCCGGCCCGCTTAAGACGTTTCAAAAAAAACAGCCAATTCGCAAAATTCGGGTCGATCAACACGGTCAAATCCGTGAATTGGATCAGGAACGAAGCGTGGCCGATCCAGGTAATAGCCACCTGCCCGTGTTTCAGCTTCGGAAAAACCGGTTTTTGATGCGAACCCGTGCGCGGAGTCATCCACGCCTTCAGAACCAATTCCCGAAAAAACGTGGACGGCTTGAAATGATTCGCCGGCGTCAACTCCTTGAACGAACGCGGCAACTTCCGGCGCCCGGGCCGTTTCAATTTTGTCATGCATTTATTTTATCACGCCTTGTCGGAGGGACAAATTGAATCAAAAATTTTTACAATCCAATAAATCGCGTTAACCTCTGAAAATGGACATGGACAAGCAACTCGACACGTTCCTTCGCAAGAAGCCAAAAATTGAGAAGGGCGTGTTCATCGCTAGAACCGCGACCGTCATCGGCGATGTCACGCTCGGAGCGCATTCCAGCGTTTGGTACAGCGCAGTCCTGCGCGGGGATATCAACCGCATCGTCGTGGGCCATCACTCGAATGTCCAGGATAACGCCGTGCTGCATCTGGCGGACGATTTTCCGTGCATTGTCGGTAATTGGGTCACAGTAGGCCACGGCGCAATTGTCCATGCCTGCAAAGTTGGCGACGAGGTATTGGTCGGAATGGGCGCGGTGATTTTGGACGGAGCGGTCATCGGCAAACAGTCGCTCATTGGCGCCAGGGCCCTCATCACGCAAGGGACAAAAATACCGCCGGGTTCGCTCGTGCTCGGCGCACCGGCTAAAGTCGTTCGCCCTCTGACTAAAAAGGAACGCGCCGGCTTGAAATGGTGGGCGGAAAAATATGTGGGAAATACGGCTTATTGTTTAAAGCACAACATTGGCGTGGGCGGGCCCAGTTAAGGTTCTTCAGCTCGCGCTCTTCCACACCGTCCCTCGGCGCTCGTATTCCATTTCCTCTTCGATTTTGTGCGCACGCTGCGAGCCATAGAATCGCTCCACGAGCCAAAGCCCCAAATCCAAACCCGAAGTGACGCCGCCGGCCGTAATCACATCACCGTCATCTACGACTCGCGCACGAATAATCCTCGCCCCGGAAGCTTCCAGGTCCTTGACAGCACCGTGATGTGTTGTTGCCGGACGTTTCTTTAAAATGCCCGCTGCCGCCAGCAGCATTGTTCCCGTACAAACGGCGGCGCATATCGTTCCCGATTTGTAAAGTGACTTAATTGCTTTCGGAATAACGCCACGTCGGGCCTCGGAAAACGCCCCACGAGATGAACGATCTATCCAACCCCCACCGGGAACAACGAGAACATCAGGCCTTGTTTTCAAATCCAACTGTCCTGATGGACGAACCTTCAAACCGTGATCCGCGGTGATTTCTGCGATGGCGTCGACGGTAACCAATTCCACACTGCTGTCTTTATTTGTCCGCACCGCATTGCGCAATACTTCATACGGAGCAATGGCATCCAGCTCATCAAACCCATCGAAAATTAAAATTTGGAAATGCATGGTTACGATCTTCAGCTCCATCAATACATAACCATCAGCTTTCTCTGCCTCGCCTCATTCGTGAACCGAATCCAAACTAAATGGTCATCCGCTGAATAGCTGAAGTTTCTAATCTTGTGCCAGCCTAGACGGATAGACTTCGGCGGTTTGTCCGATTTCATCAGGATAGTTGCCGGCGTATTAGTCACGCCTTCGACCCAGGCCGTCAGTTCCTCTTCATTTTGCTCGACCACATTGACCCGGCAGGCCGTCGCCAAAACAGATGGCGCAGTCGCTTTTATTCTGTCCAAATCCAGAAGGTAATAACGGGACCCTGGAGAAATGATGATTTGCTGCTGCACAGACAGTGTCGAATCAAAAAGATTTATAAAATGCCCGTCCAAAACCCGCGGCTCGCCGCCGATGGAATCGTCCAGGCCCGCCGCAATAATGTAAGGGCCGCGCCGCAGCATCAGATAATTTTTTTCCTGCCACTCTGTATTTGCCAATGATGCCGCCTTTTTGGCGATTTCAATGAGTCCCCTGTCACCGCCGGCCTGCCTGGCCATTGCCGCCGGATTTTCCCGCAGCCATATTACCGCGCCATTGCCAACTTTGGCCGACTTATACAATAGCCCGATGAGCGGGAGAGAATCCGGGTTCGCGATCTTATAGGGAGTCATTTCCTGCGCCACACCGAGCCGTTGAAACAAATCCTGGCGCGGCGTCTCGTAATTCAAGCCGCCGCTATTCCACCAATCGTGGACCTTGTTGTACGGATCCGCATCGTCATCGCAAACAATTAAAACTCCGCCGCGTTTAACCCAATCCACCAACGCCTTGTGTGGCTCGGCGCTGAGAGGTTTCATCCCCTCATACGTCAGGCACAAAATACGAAACGGATCCAGGTACTGTGGTATGGCTACATTCTCTAATTGCACGGGCGTCACCGGCATGCCGCGCATGAGGAACGGCATAGCCATCCCGTAAATGTGGCTCATGTTTTGGTCGCTGGGCGACGGGTCGCCACGCTCAAACATCAATGAATCGCTCACCAACACACCGATGCCCGTAGTCCCGCAGTTCCACTGGACGTCCTCCTGCTTCATGTTCTTCAGCGAGTTGAAAACCACTTGCAATTCGGTGGCATAGGGAGGCGGGATGGGTTTGCGCTTTTCCCGCGGCGCCTTCTTCGGATAAACACCGCCAAACACCCGTTCCGGCCACGGTGCGACTTCGTATCGCGACACTTCAGGCTGAAAAAGCGATGCCGTCAAAGTGGATTCCCAGTTGCGCTGGTAATCGTGCCAATCATGATTCGGATTGTCTTCAACCGGGTCATTGAGATACCACACGCTTCGACCGGTAGAACGGACAAGATTTTGCATCACGCCATATTCCAGGAACGCTGTCTCGAACGTCCGCTCCTTGAACTGGCCGTGATAAACGTTCGGTGTGCGCGACGTGCCAGTCCAGACCTGAGCGATATAACCGTCGCAGCCATCTAATCGGGCCAGGCTGGATTCGGGGCTCACGATACGCCAGTGCGCGTAATTCAACAGGCTGTGCGTCGGCACGTAGCATTGGACGTGCTGGCCGGTCCGTTTGTTGAAATCCTGCACATGATCGAACACCTGCTGCAATAGCCGGCGAAAGAGAAAATACTTCAGCTTTGACGCCTTCCATGCGGCATCCACAGAACTGTGCGGCGGCTGCCAGTCTTCCCCGTAGTAATCGCGCCATTCCCGTTTGAATCCTTCGGAATAGCCGTTTTTGACCCAATATTCCGGTTCCTCCAGGTAAATCGCCTCCACTCCGGCATCCAGCGCGCGCTGGACTCCCGTGCACAAGTAATTCCCAAAGTTTGTGCTGGGGCACATGTAATAAACATCGCCACCGTGCGAATCCAGCTTGCCATCGCGGTCTTTCTGCACTTCATCCACATGGTTGGAGCCGTCGAATTTGCCGTAGAGGTAATCCTGGTAAACGCCCCAGGCGGAGCCAGTCATCATCTGCACGTGATAGCCGTGCGCGCGCCAGCCTTTAATACGTTCCGGCAAATGCTTAATCCCGTATACGATCGCCACGTCCGCGCCAATGTCTCCAACACCACTAAACGGCGCGCCTGTTTGAAAACAGGTCCGCTCCTGATCTATGTTGGTGAAACTGCCGTCAAGCGACCCGGCGGAGGCCAAAGTGGAAAGCGGAACCAGGCAAGCCAGCGATGCAAGAAAACGCATGGAATCTCAAGCTCTTTTAAGCTCACCGTCCGAACATGCCCGGCAAACCGCCGCCCATGCGCGCGGCCATTTTTTGAAATTTGCCCATGTTCTTCATCATCTTCTGCATTTGGAAAAACTTGTTCAGCATGGTGTTGAGTTCCGCCACGCTCACGCCGCTGCCGGCGGCGATGCGGCGGCGGCGGCTGGCATTGAGAATTTGCGGCGCCTTCCTTTCCTTGGGCGTCATCGCGCAGACCATCCCTTCCATCCGTTTGAACTCCTTCTCGTGCTTGGAAATGTCCGTCTGCTTGAGCGCCTCCGCGCCGCCGGGAAGCATCTTCAGTATACCCTCCAGCGGCCCGAGCTTTTTCATCGCGCGCAATTGCTCCAGAAAATCTTCGAGCGTGAACTCGCCCTTTCGCATCTTTTCCTCGAGCCTTCGGGCATCCTCTTCGCTCACGGCTTCGGCCGCCTTCTCCACCAGGCTCACCACATCGCCCATACCCAGAATCCGTGACGCCATCCGTTCGGGATGAAATGGCTCAAAATCCTCAAGCTTTTCACCCACACCCGCAAATTTGATTGGCTTGCCGGTGACGGATTTTAAGCTCAGCGCCGCTCCACCACGGGCGTCACCGTCCAATTTCGTGAGAATTGAGCCGGTCGTCTGGAGCGCCTGGTCAAAATGTGTTGCTACACTGACGGCCTCCTGTCCTGTCGCCGCGTCCAGAACCAGCAGGATTTCCTGTGGTTTGACCAGGTCGCGCAAACGAACGAGTTCCTGTACCAGCGGCTCATCGATTTGCAGGCGCCCGGCAGTGTCAAAAATCAGGACATTTCGATTTTCCGCCCTGGCAGCATCCAGCGCCTCGCGGGCGATTTTTAGAACGTCCGTCTCGCCGCGCTTTAGAAAAACCGGGACACCGATTTGTTTGCCCAACGTTTCCAGTTGGTCCATGGCCGCCGGCCGGTACACGTCCGCGGCCACCAGCAACGGCTGGCGGCCCTGCTTCTGCAACAGACGCGCCAGTTTTCCGCTGGAAGTCGTTTTGCCCGAACCGTGCAAACCCACCATCAAAAGACACGTCGGATTGCCGCTTAAATTCAGCGAGGCATTTTGCGAACCCAGGAGTTCGACCAATTCGTCGTGGATTATTTTTACTATTTGCTGCCCTGGCTGGATGCTTTGAACGACTTCCACTCCGATGGCCTTTGCTTTAACCCGCTCAATGAAATCGCGTGCAACCTTGAAATTAACGTCGGCCTCAAGCAGTGCCATGCGCACTTCGCGCAATGAATCAGCCACGTTGCTCTCGGAAATTTTTCCCAGGCCGCGCAAGTCGCGGAAGGCGTTTTGAAGCCGGCTGCTTAGTGAATCGAACATGTGTTTATTGCGATTTGCGATGAATGATGAGCGACCGGCGACTTGCCCGGCCCCGATCCAGTTGTTGAAGCAAAATCATTGTTATAATCTTCAGCCCACCAGTCTGGCACGGCTTATCCGAAAAAACAAGCAGGTTGGCCGGCGCTCGAGCCGGCCACTAAAAGAGTCTGGAGCCATCTCATCAGTGACTGTCGAAGTCAGACGGTCACCCTTTGCATTCCGCCCGGTCCAATTGGATAACCGCAATGCTCACGCTTAAGTGCCGTTCCATGCGCCTCGAGATGAGCGATGACTAAAACCGTCTCTCCGATCTTTCCATAGCGGCCGGGGCGTTTACCGTCGCGCTAAATTCGCCAGTAAAAGCACCCATTCAGGCTCGCAAACGCGCGGGCTTACAGCTTTGGTTCTTTTTGAGCGTTTTGGGACGAATTATGAGTAAAGACAAGTGAAACGGCGAGTTTTTCTGGCGCGCCAATTGCTTACTTTATGGCGTTTTGGACCCGGGCCATGCCGATGAAAAGCCAACCGTGCAATGCCATATGCGCCGCGCTCGCACTTTCATGTGGGGGCCTGGGAGTAAGCGCAGGCAGCCTTTCCGCTCAGGACACCCTCTCGGGCTTTTACGTTAACACCGGGGCAGGCTTGAACCTGAGCAGCGATTTAAACGCCGCGGCCGTGTCCATTTCATTACGCCCCGGTGTGCGCGGTGACGCTTCCCTGGGCCGTGCATGGGGGCTGGCCGGCAACTTCTCAGCCGGCGCCGAAATTCAGACAGGTATCCTCTACAATACTTTAGACAAGGCCAGGTCGCAGGGCCAATCGGTTTCGGTTGGCGGTTCTTTGATGGACGTTCCGTTGCTCGCCCATGCCGTTTTGCACTGGCAATTCCAGCCCCGTTGGACCGCCTATGCCGGCGCGGGGGTCGGTTTTGCTTTCAGTTCGCTGCATATCAATTCCACAGGAGGCAATTATGGCCTCAACGGCACCGACGTGGATTTTGCCTGGCAGGCCATGTCTGGCATCCGCTATCGATTCGGCGCCAGCGAAGTCGGCCTGGGCTATGAATACTTCTCGTTCCGACGCTCCGGCGTGGAAATGGTCGGAAACAATACGATCCTGGTCTCTTATACTTTTCGTTTTTGAGATCCCATCATTCGGATTTCTTTTCCGGCAATGATTGCTGCGGGTTTTGACCGGATGGCGGGGCAAGGACCACCGGAACCGGGTAGCGCAGCTTCATGACGTCGTCCACAAGCACTTCGACGAAAAATGTCCCGGCAACTTTGAATTCGATGTTGCCGAATACCATGATGTTGGTTGCGTGGGCCCCGGCGTCATGCAGCTCAAATTTCATCTCCGCCTTGCGCAGGACCGTAGTCTGGTCTGGCGCCACAAATCGAATGGTTTCGTTAAAGCGCCCAATGCCTGCCGTCCATCGGTTAAAAACGCAAAGGCGGCCGGCGACGACGGGCAGTTGCGGCACGCGCACAAAATTGATAACGCCAATGATAAAGAAATTTCCGGTGGATTCCTGTCGCACGTCTTCGCACAGGAGAGAGCATTGCAAGTCAGGGAGAATTCGGGTCGCGTTCATTTCAAGTTTGGTTAACTGCCAATTGCCGCTCGTTCGGCGGCGGTAACGGTGTTGCGCATCAGCATGGCAATGGTCATGGGGCCCACACCGCCGGGATTGGGCGTAATTTTGCCCGCCACCTTTTGCGCGGCGGCAAAATCCACGTCCCCGACGAGTTTGCCGTTGACGCGGTTTACGCCCACGTCAATGACCGTCGCGCCCGGTTTGACCATGTCTGCCTTTACAAATTCAGCCACGCCCATGGCGGCAATCACGATGTCCGCCCGGCGGCAATGAGACGATATGTCGCGAGTGGCCGAATGACAGAGGGTCACGGTGGCGTTTGCATTTTTGCCCTTTTGACAAAGCAAGGCGGCCATGGGTTTGCCCACGATATTGCCGCGGCCAAGAATAACAACTTCGGCGCCATTGGTCTTCACTCCCGACCGGGCCAGCAATTCCAAAATTCCCGCGGGAGTGCAAGGTTGAAAACCGCCCTGGTCCCCGAGCATCAACCTGCCCACGTTGACCGGATGAAAGCCGTCCACATCCTTTTGCGGGAGAACGGCTGAATAAATTCTTGTCTCAGAAATGTGTTTGGGCAACGGTGCCTGAACAAGGATTCCATGGAGGCGTGGATCGGAATTTAATTTTGCGATAAGCGCCAATAGTTCGGATTCCGGGGTGGTCTCAGGCAGCACTGTGGTTTCCGAAAATATGCCCAGGTCAGCACACGCCTTTTCCTTGCGGCCGACATAGACTTTGGACGCGGCATCTTCGCCTACGCGCACAAACGCAAGGCCCGGTTGTGTGCCGCGTTTGTTTACTTCAGCGATGCGCTGTCCAAGTTCTCCCAGAACAGCCGCCGCGATCGCGCGGCCATCAATGACGTTGTCTGGGCGGAGTGAGGTCAAGACGTTTGATGACTTTTTTGCCCAAAATCTCGATGCTTTGAATGGCGATCACAGGCGTATTTGGGAAGCGCGGGTCAATGCCTTCTTCGCCGGTCACAATCACTCGATCATCTATCAGCTTCGACAGGTCCTGGTCGGGCGAAGTGGCATAAAGAAAATCAATGTCCGCTTTCGTGTCCGCATCATAAAGCCTGTACGGGGCGGGCGCCTGGATGCTACCCACAGGGCCCACCACACCCTCATGTTGGACGATCCGGACGGTGCTCTGCGGCACTTGCGGCGCCGACGGAGGGGCTGCCTGCGGGGGCGGAGCAAGGATGATGGGTTGCTGCGGCTGCACAGGCGTGGGCGTGGGCTGAACTTCCGGGGTCTCAGGAGCCGCAGCCACCGTTGTAGGCGGCATAGCCTCCTGCGTCAAAAATTTTGCGGCCACGAATGCGTAGGCGTTTGCGGGAGGTTCAATTCTCATCCAGCTGCCCTTGGTTTCAGTCTGGTTGACAGCGGTGCCTTGCTCAACGACACCCACCACGCTGTAATTCTCGCCGGGTCCGGCTCGCAGGTTCAGTTTCTTCGTGGAAACGACCCCGTTATTGATGTATTTGGCCAGGACCCACACGTGGCCCTCTTTCGGATAGGAAATTTTCGCCCATTGCGACGGCTCATCGGCCGCGTGGTGCTCGAGGTTAATTTGTTCCAGGACATTGACGGTGTCGCCTTTTGCCAGATGGGCAACCTCTTCGCCTTTCAGGCCGGCCTGGCCGCGAACAACCAGTTCGCTGGCGCCGACCTGGGCGGGGCCCGGTGCAAGCGTCACGGTGGGTTCTTTGACCGCGGGCCGGTGTTTGACGATGTGATGTTTTTTGATGTGTTTGACGGGCGGGTTGGCGGGCGCGCTGGGGGCCGGCTCCGCCGTCGGCGGCGCGGGCGCAGTCTCAGCGGCTGGCGAATTAACAGGCGCCGGAACAGCCGGCAGCGTGTTGGGGTTGTTTTGAGCGAAGAGGCTTGCCGCCATCAACGTTCCCAAAATGGTCCATATCGTCTTCATTATTTCAAAAGTAAAGTTTTTATTTCAATTTCTGTCAATGCCCGCCATCGGCCAGGCTTTAATTCGCCAAGTTTGATTTTGCCGATTTGTGTCCGCTGCAACCGCCTCACGGTCAGGCCCTGAGACTCGAATAGCCGCCGCACTTCCCGATTCTTGCCTTCGCTTAATTCCAATTCAATAACGCTTTTTGAAATGCGACGCGCACTGTCGGCCTTGAGCCTTTCGCCTGCGTGGAAAATGCCACGAACAAATTTTTCAAGCATGTCCTGTTCCACAACGCCGTCCACAGTCGCCACGTACTTCTTTTGAACGCCGTAGCGTGGATGGGTCAGGCGCAAGGCGAATTGTCCATCATTCGTCAAAAAAATCAACCCTTCACTGTTAAAATCCAGACGCCCAACGGTGCTCGCGATCCGCCATTCAGCGGGCAGAAATTCGTAAACGGTCTGTCGCCCTAATTCATCATTCCGGGAACAAACGCATCCTGCGGGTTTGTGCAGGGCAATGTAAAGTTTTCCGCGCGTACGGATCCGCCGGCCGTCCACCGAAACATGGTCGTGGGCGGGGTCTATCTTCGTTCCCAGCACGCGCACGATGTGGTGGTTTACCGCCACCCGGCCGTCCAGGATCATTTGCTCCGCCGCGCGGCGCGAGGCCACTCCGGCGTCAGCCACGAACTTTTGCAAACGGACAATTCCCACGAAAAAGCTGAACCGATTCAACCTTTCAACGTTTTAACGGTTCAACGCCGCCTTACGCCTCAGGTTTGGTTTTGCGGAGGCCCGTGATGCGGTCGCCCGCTTTCCATTGGCCGCGCTTTTTCAGGAGTTCGACGCGCTCGAAACGCTTGAGAACATTGCGCTTGCCGCCTAATGTGGCCGCTGCGCGTAAACTGCGATGCTGTGACATAAAATCAATAAAGTTTCCACGGTATATAGCAAAAGCGGATGACCTTGCCAATGTTTTTATTTTCGATTTTGGATATCGCCGGAATTTTCCCCGAATTTCCAACACCCGATTGCATTTGCGTCCTTTCGGTCCCTTTCGGTCCCATTCGTCCCTCGGAGGACAGCCAACCCTCAATCCGCCATTAGCGAAATCCCGGCGTAGGCCCCGCTCTCATGTCCGATTTGAAATCAGCTGTCAGCCAATGCACAGTGAACGCCGTTTGGCCGGACATCGCAATCGCTTCGAGCAGTTCCCATTGGGTCAGGCCGCAGGCGGCGAAATTGTGGCGGTAAAAATGCCAGGAATCCGGCGAATTCGAAAACGGCCGCAAGCCCACACTCAGCTTCTTTTTCAGCGCCGCCCGCAAGTCATCCCATTCACAGTCGTTGAACACAAGTCGGTCGGGCATAACTCGCCCCTGCAGCCTGGCCGCCGTCGTCTTGTTCCGGACTACGGCAATCGGATCCAGCGCGTCTTCGGTCGTATGCAATATCAGGAACGGCGGCCGGAAATCGGCCTGAATATACGTTTGATTCGTTAGCGCTACAATGGCGTCGGCCAGCGACGGGTTGGCCCCGGCCAGCCTCGCATTCGCTCGCCGGAAAAATTCGAGTTCGTCGCTTGCGCCAGGCATGAAAATGAGCGCTTTGACAACACTGTTGGACTGAAAGGCGCTGAGCATAACGGGAATGCAGTTTGTGCGGTCGAGTTCCGTGACGCGCGGGCTCAGCGGCATCCGGCTAAGCGCGGCGAGCCAGTTCTGTGAGCCCTGATCTGTCCGATCCAACCGATTCTCCACAGGTGACGCCGGTAGCGACCCTGCCATCGCAATCAGGATTGTAAGCGCCACTAAAATTGTTTTCATATTGAAAGCTGAACGATGCGCTCTTGGATTTGGGCGGCCCACCGGTTAAAATAACTGAACAAACGATAGAGAGTCTCCAAATCACTCAGCAACCCGGCACGATTGGGATTATCGGCAGACCATTGTTGATCTAACAATTTAAGCTTAGCGAGCAGTTCATCATGGAAAGTGCCGAGCCTTTTTTGCAGCGCATTGAGTTTTTCAATCCATTCCTGGCCGCGCTCGAATAATTGCACTTGCAGCAGCGGAGACACGGTCTTCTCTTTTTCGGCCAGAAATCGGTCGGCGTCGCGGCAGATGGCCGCAACCTGGGCGAATAAATCAGCGAGAGCAGGTGGAATTTGCCGTATCTCGCCGGGCTTTGCCCCAAGTTCAAGTTCCAGCAAGTGCAGCAGGCGCGATTTCGGAACTGTCAGGCAATTGTAAGCGGCGTTCAATTCGGCAAACCTCTTTGAAACCGCCAGCCTTTCAGATTCAGTCGCCGAATGGATTTTGTCCGGATGAACAGTGGCAGATAGTGAAAGGAACTTTTGCTTCAGCAGGTCCCCCTCCAGCCACGGGCGCCGGGGCTCATTCAGCAGCGCGAAGTAATCCGTCACGCGCTGAAGCTTTCGCCACAGGAGCAGGTGGTAGCGGCGTTTGGATTTTTCACCTTGAACCCGCCCTCGAGGGTGTCCAGGTAATCCAACTCACTGCCGGTCACATACAAGGCGCTCTTGGGGTCCACCACGACGCGCACCCCGGCGCTTTCAACCAGAATATCGCGATTGGCCGGCGAATCCTGCAAGTCCATCTTGTATTGCAACCCGGAACAGCCACCGCCGACTACAGCCACGCGCAACACACCCTTTGGACGGCCCTGTTTCGTGAGGAGTGATGACACTTTATTCGCGGCGGATGGCGTGAGTTTGACGAGACGTTCGTCACCTACGCGAAATGCCGGTTGAGCCGACTGTTGGTTGACACGATTGGCAATCATTCTACTATAAACACTAGCTGCGCCCGGACGCGGCGTCAACGGGCATCGGGTCTTGACCGTTTTGGCCTTTAAAAACGTACGCTTATTGTATCAGTTATGCTTAAAATAACATTAAAATTCTATTTGCACTTCTAATTGTTGTGCTGTACAGTGATTTCCTGTGGAAAGAGAAAGGAGATTATGGACAATATGAAACGGAAATTACTACTACCTATGGTTCTGACCACCACAACGGTCGCTTTAATTGCAGCTATTGCAGGTTGCTCTGGATTTACAAACATGCGAGGTAATACCCAATACGGCGCGGATCAACGCATGAGCAAAGAGGTGGCGGATACGCTCAAAAAAGATCCACTGTACAAGTTCCCGAACGTGAGTGTAAACACTTACCGTGGCCAGGTGCAACTGAGCGGCTATATTAACCATCCAGACCAGAGAGATGCCGCGGTCAGGGACGCATCTTCGGTTCCAGGGGTTTTGAACGTCCAGGACAACATAATGGTCAACACGAACCCGCCCGTTGTGCCGGCACAGTAGATGCAACAATTCAACGTATCTTCTGAACCCCGAGGATTTCCTCGTGATGGTCCACGACTCGTTTGACCGTCGCTTCGCGGGCTTCCACGTGCCAATTGAGGTCGCGTGTAAACCAGAAGCCGTCTGGCGTCCGCTCGCGGTCAAACGAAAAATCGAACTTTGAAACAGAGCCGGCCACGCCGCCAAGGACGCTGACTTTTTGTTTCAAATGCAGGACGACTTTTTCCAGCGTGAAATCGTCGGCGTCCACCCATCCGCGGCCCTCAACCGAATCAATGAATCGGTCTTTGATGTTTAATATCGGCAAATCGTCGCTGGCAGGTTGAAAATCCACTACAAGAGCGGGTCGTCCGTTAATGGTTTCGCGGCCTACAATTGTGAATTTGAAGCGCTTGATGATATCGGGATTCATCAAATCTTCCTTTTTACCGAGGGCGACCCCGTGGACATTGGGCGGGTCCGCTTGCACTTGTTTTTGGCCCGGCACCTGCATTGTGGCGGGCGCCGGGACCGGCATGGATATGACGACCGGATCGGGATTATTGGTCGTTTGTCTTTCCTTGCGCTCTTTCAGGTTGCCTGAGCCGTCGTAGAATTCCGTCACTTTGTCGCGCGTGTAAAAATAGTGCTGATTGAAAACATGGTACTCGGCGTTTTCAACCGAACTGGTCTGCATCACGCGCTGCATGATTGTTTCGAGGGAAGGCAACGGGGGCGAGGTGGCCGCACGCGCTTTGCAGGCCAGCATGGCCATGCAAAAAAATAATAAAAGCCGAAATGGCTTGATAAGCTTCATCGGAATGTCCTGCGTTGTCCTGTTACCAGTTTTTAGTCTATACTATTTCTGAAAAGTTTCAATATCTTTCAACTATGAAATTGATTTCGTGGAATGTGAACGGGCTCCGGTCGGTCTTGAAGAAGGATTTCCTGAAGTTTCTGGAAGCGGAACGGCCCGACGTCCTCTGCCTCCAGGAAATCAAATGCAGCGCCGACGATATCGAACAGCTTTGGCCGCGTAATTACGCCACTTATTGGAATTGCGCGTCCCGCAAAGGTTATTCAGGCACAGCCATTTTTACAAAATTGGCACCCTCCAGCGTATCCAACGGCGTGGACATCCTCGAGCACGATGGTGAAGGCCGTGTGCAAACGGCAGAGTACGAAAACTTCTATCTGGTGAATGTCTATGTGCCCAATTCAAAACGGGATTTGTCGCGCCTGACCTATCGCCAGAAATGGGACCGGGATTTTCTGGGTTACCTGAAAAACCTCGAAAAGAGGAAACCGGTCGTCTTTTGCGGCGATCTCAACGTAGCCCACACCGAGATTGACCTCGCCAACCCACGCACAAACGTGCGTAATCATGGGTTCACCCCTGAGGAACGCGCCGGATTCACCACTTTTGTGAACGGAGGATTCATCGACACGTTTCGGGAGTTTGAAAAGGGTCCAGGCCATTATACATGGTGGAGCGTGATGAGCGGCGCACGAGCACGAAACGTCGGCTGGCGGTTGGATTACTTCCTTATTTCCAAAGTGTTGCGGCCAAAATTGAAGACCGCCTATATTCGAAACAAGATTTTGGGAAGCGATCATTGTCCCGTGGGAATCGAAATGGATTGACCTCCGGCTGTTCTATTGTTTTCGCACTTTCCTTCCGGGGCGAATTCATGGCTAAATCAAACCCATGAAATCGCAATGGGATTTTGGCGAATTGTTTCCGGCCGAAGCCATGCGCCGGGTTTATTCGGTCGGCGAACTGACCGAACAAATCAGGCGACTGCTTGAAAAACAAATCGGCCAGGTCTGGGTAAGCGGCGAAGTGACCAACTTTCGCCAGCAATCCTCGGGTCATATCTACTTCACACTCAAGGATATCAATGCCCAAATTGCCTGTGTTCTCTTCCGCGGGGAGACTATCCCGCACAGGGAATACATTTCAGACGGCCAAAAGATACTTTTACAGGGGGATTTGACGGTATATGGAGCACGCGGCCAGTATCAATTGATCGTTCGCGCGGTGGAACTCCGAGGCTTGGGCGCATTACAGGCCGCATTTGAAAAGTTGAAGCAAAAATTGACTGCTGAAGGCCTGTTCGCCTCGGAACGAAAACGCCCATTGCCGCCTTTTCCCCAACGCATCGGGCTGGTGACATCACCGACCGGCGCAGCGATTCGCGACGTCCTGCATGTCATCCAACGACGGAATCCCAGTCTTGAGATCCTTCTGGCCCCGTGCCGCGTTCAAGGTGACGGCGCCGCCAGGGAAATCGCCAATGCCATTCAATTACTCAACGAATATTCTTCAGGTCCCGGTCCAGCAGCAGAACAAGGAACCAGAACCGCTGGTTTTAATCGTCATACCAAACCGTCGGAGAATTATTCTCCTGATGGCCACGGTGCAAACCGCTTGGACCTGATTTTGGTGACCCGTGGAGGCGGTTCTTTGGAAGATTTGTGGGCATTTAATGAAGAAATTGTTGCGCGGGCCATCTTTGAATCAGCTGTTCCCGTGGTTTCGGCGATCGGGCATGAGATAGACTTCACCATTGCCGACTTTGTGGCTGATCTTCGCGCGGCCACGCCAAGTGCCGCGGCGGAAATCATCACCGAAGGCGTTTTTTCCAGCAGCAAATTCCTGGCGCAATGTGGGGAACGCATGCGGCAATTATTCCGCCGACGGATGGCGGAGAAACAGTCATTGCTCAGGCATCAATCTGAGCGTTTGACGCGGGCGCACCCGCGCCGAAAATTTCAGAACTGGCAGCAGCGCCTGGATGATTTGCACAATGATTTGTCCCGCTCCCTAAAACAGCGCGCGCGGCATTCAGCCGTCATTCTGCAACATTTGTGGGAACGATTACACCGCATTCGGCCGTCATATTTTCTTAAACAGCGTCGCGAACAATTACGGCAATTGGAGAGGCGGCTGAACGCCCTGGGGCCCGAGCAGGTTTTGACGCGCGGATATTCCATCACCATGGATGCCGGCACCGGGAAAGTCCTGCGCGAAGCAAAAAAAGTCAAAGTCGGACAAAAGCTCAAGACCCGCCTCAAAACAGGCGAAATTCTAAGCCGCGCCGAGAGTTGACTATTTAGCCTCCGGCGTGAAAGCCAGTCCTCGAAACGCGATTTCCGAACTCCTGGCTTGAGCAACAGTCGTCACCTGTGACGAGGCGCCGCTATCCACAATCCGTACAACGCGATTCGAGTTCACGCAGCCGTTGTAACCCTCGGTCGTCGTGGCGTAGATGATGGGCGCCGAGCCGCCGAAATCCACTGTGAGCGCGAAACAACCATTCTCATGGTTCGCCGCAGCGGGGATGTTTTGGGGAATTGAGAAATTATAAGTAAACTTCCAGTTCCCATCCGCTTTGACATACTTCTGGACACCCTTTTCAGCATCGGCTGTGTAGGCGATGGTTCCCTCCGGGTTCATATCGAATCCAGCAATCTTCGAATAATCCTTGTCCGATTGCACCACGAGGCTGAGCTTGGTTTTCGGGGAATCCGGCAAAGGCGCCGGGGCGCCGCTTCCATCCACAAATGAAAAAATACCCGAAGGCACGCCGAGAAAGACGCCGTCCGGCCCGTTCAAGGACGTGTAGAGAGTGCCGGCGATAATTTTGACCTGACGCGAATCCGGGACCGCTTCAAATGTCACCGGCCCACTCGATCCGCCTGCATCGTAGTACGCGGTGCCCGAGGCGTTTCCGCAACTCCAAAAATGATTCGTGCCGTCGGTTACCGCGCCGCGCGGATTCATCTTTTGCGTTCCGCCGTATTGCTCATAGATAATTGTGTGGGTTTGACCCGCTGCATCCACGGTGCAAAATGCGCGACCGATATCCAACAGAGAAGGCGTGCCGCTTTCCTGTAACAGATTCACGCCGCCGTAGCCCGCAAACGTCAGAAACCGGCCGTCCGAAGAGCGGCACATCATCCCTTCTGTCGCGGCGTGGCCGTTGAAAAAGATGGCGTCCGGGCCGTTCGTGGGAATAGCCACCGTTAGGAGCGGCGCATTGTTGAAGCTCGCCGGAGCGAATTCATCAATGAACACCGGCGATTGCTTCAAGTGCAGCCTGACTGCGCCGTTGCCCGCGCGCAACACGGCCAAATGTTTCGGTAAAAACGACGACTGCCCGGAAGCTGTCAGCACCGACAGCGAAACGGTCACGGCCAACAAAACGATCTTTTTCATTTGTACTGGTTTAAGCTGTTGCAAATTATGGTAGGGACGCTGCGCTGCGGCGTCCTCGCCCGTAAAGCGGGCGGACCAGTCCCACGCACCCCGGCCAACTGCCGGATTATGGGAGGGGCAACAGTAAAGGCGCTCATTGAGATTTAACACTGTTACAAACCTATGACAAACGTGAGACGATACGGTGACTTTATGAAATCGGTAATGATATTTTGGTATGATAGTGAGAAAATCGGCAACATCGGCTACGTTGTTTACTGTCAATTACTTAGACGGAAACAGTTCATAAACACGAAGGCAACAGACGACAACGTTATCGTTATCGAAGCGTCGTTGTAATCGTAGCGGCTTCGTCGGCGGTCTCTAAATCAGCTCACAAAAAATAATCAAAATCGTGTTCGGTACGGGTGTAGCGCCGCAGGCGAAGGACATGCGCCGGGAGGCGATGCGGATTTAATTCGACGTAATTCCTGGAACCATGCCAAAAAAAGCGGGTGTCTGTCAGCAAATCGTGCATTTGAAAAGTCCGGCGCGTATCAATCTCAAACTCGTCCAGCGGCAGGTCCAGCCAGCCACTGTGGGTATAGTAAGGGTTCAAATTAACGACGACCAAAATGACATTCGATTTGTCCGGCGTCATTTTTGAGTAAGCCATAAGCTGGTCGTTGTCGGTGGGATGAAACCGCAGGCCAGAGTCGGATTGCAGGGCCGGGTTCTCGCGACGGATTCGGTTCAGGCGGCTAATGAGACCCGACAGGTTTTGCGGAGCGCTCAGGTCCCAGCGTCGGATTTCGTATTTTTCGGAGTTTAAATATTCTTCACTGTCAGGTTCGCGCGGGATGTTTTCGCACAGTTCAAACGCCGGGCCGTAGATCCCGTAATTGGCGCCGAGCGTGGCAGCCAGGACTACACGAATCATGAACGCTTCGCGGCCGCCGCTTTGCAAAAATTGCGTCAGGATGTCCGGCGTGTTTGGCCAAAGATTGAAACGGAGAAAGTCTGAAACGGGTGGACGCGTGATTTCTGAAAGGTATTCCGTCAGCTCCCACTTCGTATTGCGCCAGGGAAAATAGTTGTAGCTCTGGGTAAATCCAAGTTTGGCCAGCCGATACATCACTTTGGGACGCGTAAACGCCTCGGACAAAAAAATCACATCCGGATTTTTCCGTTTCAAACCGGAAATGCACCATTCCCAAAAGGCGAATGGTTTAGTGTGCGGATTGTCCACGCGGAAGACCCTGATTCTCTCGTCCATCCAGAATTCGAAAACGCTTTTGAGTTCCTGCCAGAGACCGCGCCAGTCGTCGCACTCAAAGTCGAAGGGCACAATGTCCTCATATTTCTTGGGCGGATTTTCAGCGTATTGAATGGAGCCGTCGGGCCGTTTCAAAAACCATTCCGGATGTTCTTTGATATACGGATGGTCCGGAGCGCATTGGAAGGCGATATCAAGGGCGATTTCGATTTTGTAGTCCCGTGCTTTTTCGACGAGCCGGCGGAAATCCTCCGTCGAGCCGAGCTCGGGATGGATGGATTTATGCCCGCCCTCGCTTGAGCCAATGGCCCAGGGGCTGCCGGGTTCGCCAGGCTGGCATTTGGGATTATTGTCCCTTCCTTTCCGAAACGATTTGCCGATCGGATGGATAGGCGGCAAATAAAAAATGTCGAAGCCCATCTCAGCGATTCGGGGCAAAGCTGCCTCGCAATCCTTAAGCGTCCCGTGCCGGCCTTCAGCGCCAAGCGAGCGGGGAAAAAGTTCATACCATGCGCTGCACCGCGCCAGCGGCGGGTCCACTGTGACACGGAGTTCTCGGCCAAATAAGGTCGCCAGATGGCGGTCAGGATAACGCGACATTAAAGCAGCCATTTGGGATTCAAGCGCGAGCTGGGGCGGCGATATTTTTATCGCCGCGCAATTGGCGCGCCCAATCCTGCAATTGCGCCGCGTCCGCGGCATCTGCCCGTTTGACCGCAGCCTCGATCAGGTCCACACCCACGAGCAGGTTCACGGAAACATCCTGCTTCGCGTCCAGCCTCTTCTTCAAATCTCGCCGCCAGGAAAGAAAATGGTCCGCCCAGGCCTCGACGGTATACAAGTAGATCCCCGTCTGAGCGACGGCAAATTCGGCGCGCCATCGGTCGTTGACCAAAAATTCCATCGGAATTTCCTGCCAGTCTGGCGATGTATCAGGCCGATATTTCACGACGGCTGAGAGAACGTCGTGACCATCGGCGAAAATATCCGCTTCCACGGTTACTTGTTCACCGACTGCCCGTTTAAGCGCGAAAAGTCCTCCGTCAATTTCGGGTGTGACGTTTTCGATGGCGACACGGCTATTATGTTGAGGGAATGTGCTTTCCTGGTCTGTCATCCAACCTCCTTGGCCTTAACATAATCCGACTTTGCAAATTTTCATGCAAATTTTTGCAAGGTAGCGCAGGCGTCTCGCCTGCGGGTTATGGTGGCGTCCCCGCCACCAGTTCCCACGGGATCCCTCCCCAAAGGCCAAATTTTTAAAAATCAGGCGTTGACAGAAGGGAAAAATCTGGTTTAATGTTCAACCCTTTACGGGATATTTTATGTACGCAGTCCTGGAAACTGGCAGCAAACAGTATCGTGTCGTCGCTGGCGACACGCTGGAAATCGAACGCCTCGACGTCGAGGCCGGCAAGCCCTTCACATTCGACCGGGTGCTCATGGTCGGCGGCGATAAGATCGTCGTTGGCGGCCCCACGGTGGCCGGCGCCAGCGTCATCGCCGACGTCGTGGAACACAAGCGCGGTGATAAGAAGCTCACGTTCAAGATGAAGCGCCGCAAAGGCTATCACAAGACCATCGGGCACCGGCAGGAACTGACGGTCGTTAAAATCAAAGAAATCAAAGCTGCCTAAGCGGCGGAAAGAGAATTTATGGCACATAAAAAAGGTCAAGGCAGCGTTCGCAACGGACGCGACAGCGTCAGCAAACGGCTGGGCGTGAAGGCATTCGGCGGCGAACTTGTCACCGCCGGAAGTATCATTGTCCGCCAACGCGGCGCTAAATTTGTGGCCGGCAAAAACGTGGGCATTGGCAGCGATTGGACCCTGTTCGCGCTCAAGACCGGCAAGGTGCAGTTTGACAAGAACGGAAGCCGGGTCAACATCGTGGCCGAGACAGTGGCGGCGAATTGAATTTGACCATCATAATTTCAAAGCGAGGCGCAAGCCTCGCTTTTTTGTTTTAGCGATTTGACGATTGCCGTTGATTTAATTAAGATATTGTTATGACGCTTACGCTGCCGGACATTAAGATGACCGAGCGCGAGGTGAAGCAGGAGCTGGCGCTTTCACTTTACGCCGCCCGCAAAGTCACTCTTATTCAAGCCGCCGAGATCGCGGGGGTCGGATTCTGCGAATTTCAAGACATGCTCCGGGATCGACAAATTCCGCAACACTATGGCGCGTGGGATTTGGAGCAGGATTTACGTAATTTTCCGCGTAAAGGCTGACAATTTGAGATATAATCAGTTAATGAAATCAGCCACCCCTCTGGGAAACTTGCAAGTAGGAACAGTTCCTTGCGTTGTCGGGACAATTACATCCGAGGCATCGCTGAAAAGTTTTTCCGGCAAGCGCATTGAGGTTTGCGATATCGTCGAGGTTCGGCTCGATCAAATCGGACAAACGGAAGACTGGCTGACCCTGAGCCGGGAAATTGAATCTTCGGGCACGCCCGTCATTTTGACGACGCGGATCCGCAGCGAAGGGGGCAAGTGGCCCGACGACGACAAATCCCGATTGCGCGTGATTCGCGAGGGATTGACTTACCTGTCCGCCATTGATGTGGAATTCAAAAGCGACTTGATGGCCCAGGTTTGCATGGACGCCACGGCAATGAAAAAGCCCGTCATCGTTTCATTTCACGATTTCGACAAAACGCCTCCATTTGAGGAGCTAAAAACGATTGCTGCAAAAGCCGCGAAACCCGGAACCATTGTCAAAATCTCGACAATGGTAAAAAACAATGCGGACATTGCCACGCTTCAAAAACTATTAGACTGCGGCCTGGATTTTCCGATTTGCATTATCGGGATGGGAGCATTCGGGACAAAGACTCGAGTCACTTTTCCTGCTCAGGGTTCGTGCCTGACATATGGTTATCTGGATACGCCATCGGCGCCCGGCCAATTGTCAGCGGAAACGTTGAGCGAACAATTGCGTTCACTTGTTCATTGACGAAATAAAAATTTACGCGCGGGCGGGACACGGCGGCAAAGGCTGTGTCGCGTTTCATCGCGAGGCTTATGTGACCAAGGGCGGCCCGAGCGGCGGCAACGGCGGGCGCGGCGGCAGCGTCATTTTGCAGGCCGATCACGACCTCAATAACCTCATCGCTCAATATTATCAGCCGCGCCTCATCGCTCAGAACGGCGAAGCCGGAATGGGCAAAGGCATGGATGGGCACGCGGGCAAAGATTTGATCATACGGGTCCCTTGCGGCACGCTCGTTTGGAGGCGGCCGGGCGAACCGTTGGCGTCCGACACAGGCGAAGACGAAGAGGAAGGGGACTCGAAGATTTTTAAAACCTCCGCAAGTAAACGTCCATTGATCCGGAGCGCGAGGGGTGCCTATGCGCAGGAGATTGACCTTAGCCGCGAAAGCCCTGAAGAAACGTCTTCCGAAGACGCTGACAAAGGCGAACTGGTTACCGACCTGACGCAACATGGGCAACAATTCATTTTGTGCAAGGGCGGGCGTGGCGGGCTGGGCAACCGCAATTTTGCCACAGCGGCACGCCAGACCCCGCGCTTCGCGCAACCCGGCGAACCGGGCGACGAAGGCGATTTCCAGTTTGAATTGCGCATCATGGCAGAAGTGGGACTTGTCGGATATCCGAACGCGGGAAAATCCACATTGCTCACTGCCATATCCAAGGCACGGCCCAAAGTCGCCCCCTATCCCTTCACGACACTGCATCCCCAAATCGGCATTGTTGAATACGAAGATTGGAAACGGCTCACGGTTTGCGACGTTCCGGGGCTGATTGAAGGCGCACACATGAATGTGGGACTAGGGCATGAATTTTTGCGGCACATTCAACGATGCAAAATTCTCGTCCTGCTGCTGGACATGGCCGGCGCGGACGCCCGCGCGCCCTGGGACGATTACAAGAATCTGTTGCGCGAACTGGAACTTTATGACCCCGCGCTGCTGGAAAAACCGCGGATGGTCGTCGCCAATAAGATGGACGAAGCCGTCGCTGAAAAAAATTTGAAGGAATTCAAAAAGAAAATTAAAAAGGTCTCGGTGCTGCCCATTTCCGCGGCGTTTGATGAAGGCATTGAGAAATTTAAAAAGACGATTCGGGAAGCAGTGGAAGAACCGTAGCGCAGACTTCTGAGTCTGCTGTGTCGCGGGTTTCCAAGCCCGCTGATCGCACGACGTTCCACGGCTTGCCGATTCGGAAACCTGCGCTACGCCATATCGTTCCTTGAAGAAGCGCGCTTCCACTCTTCCGGCGTATTGGCATTTTTATAAATCGAGCTTTCAGATTTCGTGATCGTATAAAAACGGATTTGCTCTCGAGCTTCCAGATTTCTGACGAATCCGCGCATAGAAACGTCTTTGTCAGACAACGCCTCTCTCGCCAAATTCATGGCCTCCGCTGGATAAACCGCGCAGAGAGGCTCGATCAATTCTCCATTCTGCGGAATAACGCCAATTCCCAATTCAGCCAGCGCCCAGATCTTATTCAAATGCGCGCTCGTCATGCGTGGCAAATCGACCGCAAGGGCAAGCAGGTGTGTCGTCTGAATTTTGCCGAGGGCCGCGGCCAGCCCGCTCAATGGCCCCCGTGACGGATTCTCGTCCAACACCACTTCAATATCCGCCGGACACCAGTCCGGTCTGTTCCGGGCCGAAATCATGAGTTTGGCCGGATTCAGTTCGCGAAGAATCCCGATTTGCCGCGACCACAGCGGCTCGCCATTCAAAATCAGCGTTGCCTTGTCCGCACCCATGCGGCGCGATTCGCCACCGGCAAACAGCACCGCCGTGAGCGTTTTCATGCGTCATCGGACGAACGCTCCCCTGGTGGCTGCGGTGCCTCGGCAGGTGGCGCTGCCTTGGCCAGTGGTGCTACCTCGGCCCGTGGCGCTGCCACCTCAAAGAAGCGCATCAGGGTATCGCCGTGTTTAAGCATTTTGACTTCATGCCAGACTGATGGAATTTCGAGCGTATCACGTTTGGTGTGGCCTAGAACGAAGCGTCCGTTTGGAGCCAGGATTTTGGGCAGGTTCCCATCATCGAGAAGCTGTTGCGCAAAGGATTGCGAACGTCGTCCGACATTTTTTTCGCCATACGGCGGATCGGCAAGAATCAGGTCAAATTTCGTGTCCACGGACGCCAATTGGGCCAGCGCGGTGAAAACGTCCTGGGTGCGGGACTGCAGGTTGGCGTTTGGCAACGCTTCGGCATTTTGATGGATAAACGCGGCATGCTTCTGGGATTTTTCAATGCACAGGGCCGACGCCGCGCCGCGGCTCAAACATTCCAGGCTCAACGCACCGCTGCCGGCAAAGAGTTCCAGCACCTTCGCCCCGACGACCCGCGCGCCAAGCGAATTGAAAACGGCCTGCTTGACCAGGTCGGGCGTGGGACGCACGTTTAATCCTTTTGGAACTTTAAGAATCCGCCGGGCTGCATTACCACCAGTGATGCGCATACGAATATTTCAATTCCTATGTAGCAGCGGACGTGAGTCCGCTCTAACTTTTTCACGGAACAGTCGTGTTGCCTTATTCACGGTTCGAGTCACCGATCAACGATTCATCGAACGACTATTGATTGAATATTTCCGCGAAGAAACTTTTCATCGCCAGCCATGAACGTTTATCGGCGCTTTCGTTGTATTTGGCGCCCGGTAGATTGAGTGCGCCCACATTTGGCTGGGTGAAGGCGTGAACCGCGCCGCCATAGAACGTAATCTGCCAGTCCACTTTCGAGTCCCGCATTTCATTTTCAAATGCCGCAAGGTCCGCGGCTTTCTGAAAGGGATCATCCGCGCCGGCGAGGATCAACATTTTGCACCGGATGTTTTTGCCGTCGGCCGGCGTGGGGGAATCCAAACCGCCGTGAAAGCTAACGACCCCGTTCAACTTCGCGCCGCTGCGGGCCAGCTCGATGGCCGTCGTTCCGCCAAAACAATAACCGATGGCTGCCACGCGGTCGGAGTCCACAAATGGATTGCTTTTCAATTGGTCGAGGCCGGCGTTCACGCGCGCGCGAAGCAATTGCCGATCGCCTTTAAATTTTCCGGCCAGGGCGCCGGCTTCCTGGAGCGATTGGGGCCGGCTGTCTTTTCCATAGATGTCCGCGCAGAAGGCGACGTAGCCCATTTCGGCGAGCATTTTGGCGCGCATTTTTTCGTAATCGGTAATGCCCTGCCATTGATGGACGATGAGCACGCCGGGCCGTTTTCCGGAAATGGAATCGTCGTAGGCCAAATATCCTTCGAGCGTCGTGCCGCCCTGTTGATAATCCACCGTTTCGGTATGAATGGCTCCTTGTACCTTCACGGCCAACAGTATGACAGGAATTAGAGAAAGCAAATGTTTCATGGCGATGCCATTGATAAACCAGGCACGACAGAAATTCCAGCGTTTAATCCTGCCCCAACGTAAGATCGGAAGCCCGATCCGTCCGATACTTGCCGTGTCTCGCAGAGTTCAAAATTTTGTGTCATTTAACCGCATTTACTGCAAGATTTAATTTTTACATGAAACCGGTCCTGGAAATTTCAAATTTGAAGATTCAGCGCGGCAGCGTGACGATTTTGGATGGCGTGAATTGGCGCGTGGAACACGGCCAGCATTGGGCGATTCTCGGAGCAAACGGTTCGGGCAAGACGTCACTGTTAAGCGCGCTTACGGGATATCTCATGCCCACGGCCGGCGAGATTGTTTTGCTCGGAAAAAAATACGGAGAAACCGATTGGCGCGAATTGCGGAAGAAAATCGGCATCGTGAGTTCGTCTGTGCGTCAAATGATGGCAGACGAAGAACCGGCGCTGGAGACCGTGGTGAGCGGGAAGTTTGCGATGATTGACTTCTGGGGCAAAATGTCCACTGCTGACAAAAAGTCGGGCCTGAAAATTTTGCGGCAGATTGAGTGTTCACATTTGGCCGATCGCGAATGGCGCGTGCTATCACAGGGAGAACGTCAACGGATTCTCATTGGCCGCGCGCTTATGGCCAGGCCCCGCTTGTTGATCCTGGACGAACCGTGCGCGGGACTCGACCCGGCTGCGCGCGAACATTTCCTGCAATTTCTCCAGCGCCTGGGAATGAGCCGAAACGCCCCGGCCCTCGTCCTGGTGACGCATCATGTTGAAGAAATTATGCCGGTCTTTTCA
Source organism: uncultured Verrucomicrobiae bacterium (assembly GCA_963845665.1). GTDB lineage: Bacteria > Verrucomicrobiota > Verrucomicrobiia > Limisphaerales > UBA11358 > UBA11358. Next base: position 773,320 of record CAWJTA010000002.1, on the reverse strand, counting down.
CGCGCGCTGATTTTGAAAGGCGGAAACATACTGGCGGCGGGAGAAAAGTTGGAGACGTTGACCACAAAAAATTTGTCGGTGGCATTTGCGGCGAAACTTAAAGTGCGTTTCAACGCCGGCCGTTTTGCGATGACCGTTTCGTCGAGAAAGGGAGTGGTAGTGTAGCGGCATTTGTCGGCGAAGCCACTGACCGAAACCCCCCAGCGGGGGTGAAATATATGTAGCAGCCCAGGGCAAGCGCGAGTTCTGGCAAGTGAAGGCAGGCGGTGCTACCACCGCTGCCACCCGTGTGCCCTCACACGGCGTCGCTTCTCACGCTCTCACAGTCTCACGCTCTCTAGGTTTTTCCATCTCTCATCTTCCATCTCGGCGGGGCCTGCCCTCCGTAGCTCCGCGCAGCGGAGCGAAGGAGGGTCATAAAAGGTCATAAATCGATGGGTTGAGCATACCTCGATTTTGAGGGCACATGGCAGGTGAAATGAATAGATCTGCCAAACCAGGACCGAAACCCAAAGTCACCATCGGCCTGTCCGGCGAACCCGCCTAAAATGCCAAATTTACCCCAATTTGACATGCCAACGGCAGCGGTCGCGCCGAATGGAAACGGCTTCGATCAATTCGGTAATCCCCTCCTGCCGAATTTTGGGAAGCTGCCTGGAAACATAAAGCTCGACCCACTGCAACAGGTGCAGATGCAAAGCCTTTTGGCCGGCACCGGCATTGATCCCGAAAATGCCGGGGCCACATTGCAAAGTCTTTTGCAGGGCAATAATGACTCGAATATCCCGTCCGTCCTGAAGGCCTTTTTGACCCCAGTTTTAAATCCGGGCCCCGTGGCAGTCACCAATGCGCCACAACAGTCACAGAACGTTTTCGGCGACGTACCGGCTGCGGGACATATCTTCGATGTAACTGCGAACAACGGCAGCGGACAGTCCACGGGCACCGGTTTGAACGATGACGAATTACAACGCGTGCTTTCGTCCTTTGGTCTGGCACACAAGGTCCCTGAGCCATTTGTCCAATCGATCCAGCAAGACCACGCGCGGCAGATTGCGTTGGATCAGCCAATGGCGGCTATCGACGGGCACGGAAACGTCATCCAGGAGCCCCCGCTAAATAATCCGGAAGCGAACCAGGCCGAATTTGCGAAGTTTTGGCAGACACCCACTGATGTGACGCGCGCTGCGCTCAACGATGCGGTGACAACAGCCCTGTTGCCTGTGACGTACTCACTCTATGGAGTGCAAGGGGTTGCCGGGATGCAGGCCAGTTTGCCAACCGCACTCAAGAATGCCTTCCGAGATACGGACCAAGATACCCATCCCGAACCGCTGCCGGTGGATCTCCAGAACGCCGAAATCTCGCAGCAGCATCCCGTTCTAGCGACGGTGGCGAAGGTTGGGCAAAGCACGGCCGGGGCATTGCCGCTGGCGGCTGTCGGCGGCGCGCCGGCCTGGGCAGCGCGACTAATGGCTCTTGGTTTTACAGCGCAAATGCTGGCCAATGCCGGACCCGCGGCCCGCACTCTGGGGACTGAACTCGGGAAGAATCCGGAAGATCGGGACAATGACACCATAACGTCTGCGGTGTCTGATCTGGTCCAGGATTTTGGTCTGGCGCCATTTACCGGTTTTCATCCCACGAGGGACGTCATTGAGAGGTATGCGGATAAGCCGATGTATGTCATCAGGAGATTGTCGGACCAACTGCAAAACGCTCCGATCCTACCCTTTGTCACGGTTGCGGACCTGAAAGAAAACTCAGCGCCAGGCGGAAGTGACGCGCGAATACCGGCGCAGAAAACGGCACTCTCGACGGCGCCAGCCGCTTCTGAACCTCATTATGTTTTGAGTTTCGATGGAATGGGCGGTCTCGACGATGAGGCAACGCAAGCAGGAGTTAATAATTACTTTCGGCGACAGCAAAATGCTCCACCAGTCCAAATTGTCAACGACCCGACCTGGACACATAACGACTACGGTGTTCGCGGGACAGTTCAGGATGGCAGAATCGTCGTTAACAGGGCCTTCATTGATAGCGCTGACACGCTTAAAGAGGTTTTGGGCGAGGAACACAACCATGTGTTGCTTTCAAGTAAACAAGGGCGCGAATTCATCAGATACGTGGCAAAGTCCGATCTTGGAGACGACCAATATTCGGCGCTTGCAAAGCAGTATCCCCGGCAGACAGGCGAGTCCGCGACAGACTGGCAGACGCGGTTGACAGACGAATTCACTGCCAAGGCAGCCAGTCAACGGCTCCCGCTTTGGCAACAAATCGTCGAGCGGGTCAAAACGTGGTTGGCAGGCAAGGGGATTGGAACATTAAGCAATGAGGAAACTGCGCGGGCAATCATGCGCGCGCTAAAGTCCGGCAAGACAGCCGACGAATTTGCGCCCCGTTTGCTCGGTAGCAACGATGATGCGGGGTCCGGTAGTGACGATGAATCCGATCTTGGAGATTCTACACAAGAAGAAGGCAATTTCGTCTCGCGCTATAACCTGACCAAAGAGCCGTTGGAAGGAATGTCGGTGGAGCAAACGACAAAGGCGATCAATAAACTGTTTGGAACAAAACAATTGCCAACTCGAGTTCTCATAACCCGAAACCGGACAATTCAATGGAAGGCAGCGACTTTGAGAAACGGAAACATTGCGGTGAACGCGGCGAGAGTTTCTACTCCAGAGGAGGCACAACAGGCGGCTTTGCGTGAGGGGTTCGGCGGCATTTGGCACGAGCCACAAGCTCAAAGAGCCTGGCAATATCTCCAGTCCAAGCTAACGACAAAAGAATTAGAGACGGCGTTTAACAACCGCAAAATTCAAGGCCTACCAACTGATTCTCCGGTCGTTCACCAAGATGCGGCGATTGCCCGGGTAATCAATCCTGATGGCCGCGACCATATTGTGGGAAACTTCCACAACGCTATTCGCGCCGCGGTCGATCAGAAATTTCGCGTTAAACTACCCGAGACAGCACATCTGCGCTTGAAAGAGGCAACGGTCAATTTTTTGAGCGATCGAAACACTCTACAAAGGATCGCTCGAATTCCAGCCGTAGATCCGGCGAAGACAAGGCCGTTACGGAATGTACTTAGGTTCAAAGGGATGGAGGTCAGGGCGGTTCGAGATCTCTCACATCTTGACGAAGCCACGTTGCGTGACATGGCTCAATACGGCACGTCCGGGACAACGAAAAACGGTAAGATGATTGTTCTCCATCATCTAGCCCAAAATCCGGCTGGTCCTCTCGTTGAGATGCCGAGAGTGAACAACAAGATTTCGAATATTATTCAACATCCATTCGGAAATACGCGCGGTGGAGGACTAAGCGAAGCCCAGCGAATCGTCCACGATGGGTGGCGAAAAGAGTACTGGCCATGGCGGGCTAAACAGGAACTCGTCAGGAGGCAAGAACCTGGACGATAACTTGATTCTGTGCCATTTTGTATTAAACAGCGGAACGGCATGTTTTCACGGACTATTAGTAAGTATGTTGCTACAAATAATGTGCGAATGATTATGCGTAACCAAACCTGGCAAGCCTTAGACGATCTGTTCTCGAAGTCGCCCCGCCTTAGGGCCGAAGAGGTGGAACGCGCTGAAGTGATTGATGCGGAGCGTGAGGTTGGAGTGAAGTTGGCCGAGGACTACAAGGAATTTATTCGCCGGTATGGGGGAGCCATGGTAAAGGCACGTCCGATCTATGGAGTGCGTAAATCGATTATGATGGGGAACACGGATACGCTTGAAGAAGTGACAAAGGAATTTCGACAACAGCATTGGCCGGGTACCGAGAAATGGGCCGTGATCTCTACGGACTTTGACGGTAATCCGATTGGCCTTGATGCCGAAGGCAAGGTCTGGATATCTGATCACGATCGCCATGTGATACAACTCCTCGCACCGAATTTTGAACGGTACCTAAGGAAGTGGTGCCTGGAACTGCCCGATTAATTCGATAAGTACCAAAATAGCAAAAAAAGCTCGGGCGCGGTTCATTGGGCAAGTATGACCTAGAAAAGTCCCGATAGACTCCAATCCACTAATCCGCGGCCTCGCCCCTCGCTCCTACTCAATCTCAACGCCTTCTCTCTTCAGCAATTTATACTTCCAATGCAGGCCGCCCCCAAAGCCGCCAATCTTTTTGTTGGCTGCCAGAACACGATGGCAGGGCACAAAGACAGGAATCGGGTTCGCGCCGCACGCGCCGCCCACGGCGCGAACGGCCCCGGGCTTGCCGATGGCCTCGGCAATTTCGCCGTAACTTTTGGTTTTGCCGGAGGCGATTTTACGCATCTCGCGCCAGACACTTTTTTGGAAGTCCGTGCCCTCCACGTCCAGCGGAGGAAATTTCACTTTTTTCTCTCCGGCAAGAAGCTGCTTAAGTGCTTTTTCGCTGGTCCGATGCAATGCGTGGATTTTCTCCGGAACGCCATCTTCAGATTTGATAGTTTGGGCCGGCGCTCTTCCGGGAAAATCGAGCGCGCTCAAGCCGCGCTCGGAATAGTGAGCATGAAAAACTCCGTCATTTGTCGAAATGGGGAGCGTAACGGTTTGCGGTTTCATCGGCTGTGAAGAAAGGCGTAAAGGATACCGAACAGGATGAGAAACAAAGAAATGGTGAGCCACCAAAACCGATTTCGCGCCACGCGTTTCTCATAACGCAGCGGGCGCAAACCATGAACGCCGCCGGCGGCCAAATAATTGACTAGCCGAGGATTGCTGCTGGTAGGTTTTTTGAACAGGTCACGAATTCTCTGCAACGTGGCAGGAAGATCGTATTTCCGAACGCCCAATTCGTTAAAACGGTCGGCTGGCTCGGTTTCATTTTCGGGCTTGAGCGGTTTTATTTCTTCAAACACCGGCTCGGCGGCGACGGGTTGAGGCGATGGTGCCTCGGGCTTTCGCGTAACGGTGTTGCCGTGCGGAATGGCGGTGGAGCGAAGCTTCGGCGATGGAGCGCGCTGGATCTGGGAATCCAGCTTTTTTATTTCCGCTTCCAGGGAGGAAATCTGGTCGTTGAGAGTGCGGGCGCGTTCCGTGATCGGGTCATTGACCTCTTTGCCCTTTTTCTTCGCTGCCGCCATAGGAATATCAGCGGCGCGGCATCATCATCAGCACGGCGATGAGAAGGCCAATCAGCCCCAGGCCGACGAAGAGGATCGGCCAGGTTATCGCCAAACCGAACTTGCAAAGCTGGCCAAAGCTCAAGTTCGCAAAGGGCATCGGAGCCGGCGCGGGAGCGCTCACAGCGGCCTCCGGCTTTTTCGCACTTTCACCGGCAAGCGCGGAAATCTTCAGCCGCGCGGAATTCCATTCCATGCGCGCATTTTCAACCGCGGTAAGGGCGCGCGTCAGTTCCACGTTAAAGTGTTCCTTGCTCCATTGGTCCTCGCGGATCGTTTCAACTTTTGAAAGCACTTCGCGAAAATCGGCAATGGTCTTGGCCATTTGCTCGCTTTCGCGCCGGGCAGTAAACTCGGCTTCCTCGAGCAGGCCAAGGCCGCGCGTCAGATTTTGGACGATTTCCTGCCGGCCGGTTTGAAACTCAAGCTGGCGTCGGCGCAATTCCTCGAGCGACGAGCGCTCCCGTTCGAGCTCTTCCTGGGCGCGCTTGAGTTCGGCTAGTTTTTGCTGCGCCTCCACTACCTTCCGGTCCACTTCCTCGCGCGAAGGCGCGCGGAACTGGTCCCCGGTCCCCGGCGATTTGTGCGCGCGGAAATCCGTGTCAATAAATTCAGTGGCGTCATACTCAGCAGCCATAACGCGACTGTAACGCGGTTCCAAACCACTGTAAAGGCACATTTGATTAAAGGCGTTGATGCGTTAAAAGCTTGAACCCGGATTTTCATTCGGCGCGAAACAGAAGATTTGGTCTTCAGCTTTCATTTCACGGTTGATGGTTCGGCTAACTCAGTCCGTTACTTCGAGCCATCGGCGGGATACTCGATTTATCGGCGAAGCCGCATGATGAAAGCCCTGAAAGGGCGGCCCATATTAGCCCAGGGCAAAGTGCGAGTCTGCGAGCATGACGCCCTGGGTAGAATTCCCAAAAAAGATAAGCCGCTAACTGCGAAGCCGCGCGAGAGAGCGCGTCTGATCTTGGCGGCATCTTCCCATTCTGAGCGAAGGTAAACGCCGGGCGCCGGTCCCGCCGTAGTTTCTGGGTGAGCGCAGAAGATCGCAAGTGGCGCTGTCACCGCGAATCTGATTTGCGGCCTCTTCCTTCCCACTTTTTTTCGTTCGAACCGACATCCCTTCAAGGGGACATCGGGCGAATTTCAGAGCCGATGCCAAAACAGTTTTGTGCACCCCTAATCGCGATTGCCCCGTGCAAAATCCGGTTGAAACGCTGCCTCAGTTTTGCACGATAGGGCCCGCTGCTGAATGCATTCTGCATTTACTGCCACCGTTTAGAGAGCGTTAAATCGTTGGCACGGTTCGGGCTAAGGCTAATCCAGGAGGTTTTTATGATACGGAAACTGAGGAACGGCGGTTATCGCCTTTATTCGCGCAGACGTAATCCGGAAACGGGTGAACGCCGAAACCTGGGCACATTCCAAACTTTGGAAGCGGCCAAGCGGCACGAACGACAAGTACAATTTTTCAAGCGCTATTGATTTCACACTTATTATTTATGAGTGCCAGAAAACAAAACCGGAAATGGTCAGCCGAAGTGACGCGGCATAGCAACGCATTGGACCTGGAGAGCGGCGTTTTCAAAATGAATGACCCGCATAAACTCGCGCTGTCACTGAAACGATCGGCGATGCGCAGCCAACGGCGGAAAGCGAGTCCCTATCAATCCGCTATGTCTATGCTGAATTTTTACATTAATAGGGCTGGATCGGGATTGCCTGCACGGCAAAAGCATGTCCTTGCAGACGCCAGGCAGGAATTGCGGCTGGCGTTTCATAGGCCCCCGCATTCACAGTCGAAATGAAGACTCTGTTCTGAGATAAACCGGTTGGTCTTTCAGAACACTGTCCTGATGGCCTAAGGGAAGGCAGGACTTTTGGATTTGTGTGCCACGGAAGGGTGTAAGGGACCGTGGCACGCGCTTTTCTTTAAATCGAATAGTCCTCCGGAAACACCTTCACGTTGTGTAATTCCACAAAGAGGCGCTCGCCGGGATGGGGATTGAGCTCGTGAAAGCGTTCTTTGCTTAATGACGCGGTGAATGTCTCGTTGCTGTCCGTCCGCTTGAGCTCAAGCTCGGCCAGTGGGCCGATGAGGTGAAAACGCAAAACATTCGCGGCAAAGGCCGGAGGACCGGCGGGTTCACGCGTGACCAATACATCGTGGGGACGCACAAACGCTGTGGCCACCAGCCCGTTATCTCCCGTGACGTCCGGCGCGGCAAACTTGCTGTCACCGATTTGAACGGTGCCGTCGCGCACGCGGCCCTTGAACAAATTCACGTTGCCCAGGAAATCATATACAAATGGAGTGGCCGGATGATCGTAAATTTCCTCAGGCGTGCCAATCTGCTCGATCTTGCCCTCGCGCAATATCGCCACTCGCCCGGCGACTTCGAGAGCTTCTTCCTGGTCGTGGGTAACGAAGAGCGTCGTGACGTGAAGTTCCTCGTGCAATGTCCGGAGCCAAAGACGCAGTTCCTTGCGCACTTTCGCGTCGAGCGCGCCGAAGGGTTCATCGAGAAGTAATACCTTGGGTTCAAGCGCCAGTGCGCGCGCCAATGCCACGCGCTGCCGTTGGCCGCCCGAGAGCTGCGAGGGAAAACGTTTGGCCAGCCCTTCAAGCTGGACGAGCTTCAGCAGAGTGCCGACACGTTCGCGGATTTGAGCCTCCTTTGGCCGCTTCCAAAATGGCCGTACGCGCAATCCGAAGGCGATGTTCTCAAATACTGTAAGATGGCGAAACAGCGCGTAATGTTGAAAGGCAAAGCCGGCTTCGCGTTTGTGGGCCGGCAAGGCCGTGACATCGCTGCCATGAAACAAAACCCGCGCATCGGGATTGTCCGGAAATTCCAGCCCGCCGATGATTCGAAGCAAGGTCGTTTTGCCCGAACCCGACGGCCCTAACAGGGCGACGAGTTCGCCGGATTCAACCTTGAGACTTACGTCGTCGAGGGCCGATGTGCCCGGCTCAAATTGTTTTGAGATATGGCGGACTTCGACACTCATAATGTTGCGCGTTTGGCGGGGGCGCCCGTGCTTTTGCGTTCCACCCATTCCTTGAGTCACAATCGTCATCAGCGCCAGAAATGTGAGCACGGACGCGACGGCGAAGGCGCCGGTTTGATCATAACTCTCGTATAACGCCTGCACCTGGAGCGTCATGGTGTTCGCGCCCTCGATATGTCCGCTCACGACGGAGACGGCGCCGAATTCGCCCATCGCGCGGGCATTGCACAAAATCACGCCATAAAGCAGGCCCCATTTGATGTTTGGCAACGTCACGCGCCAGAACATTTGCCAGCCGCGGGCGCCGAGCGTGCGCGCGGCCTCTTCCTCCGAGCGCCCCTGCGATTGCATGAGCGGTATCAATTCACGCGCGACGAACGGGAACGTCACAAACGTAGTTGCCAGCACGATACCGGGCACAGCAAAGATAACCCGAATTCCATGTTCCAAGAGCCATGGCCCGAACCACCCATGCCGTCCAAAAACCAGGACGAAGACAAATCCCGCGATGACCGGGGACACGCAAAAGGGGATGTCGATCAGCGTGATCAAAATGTTCTTGCCGAAAAAATCGAATTTGGCGATCGCCCAGGCCGCCGCAACGCCAAAAATGCAATTGAGCGGCACGGAAATCCCCGCGGCGATACATGTCAGTTTAATCGCGCTTAATGTGTTTGGGGCGACAAGCGTATGGAAATAATAGCCGATGCCTTTGGAAAAGGCTTGCGCAAAAACCGCCACCAGCGGAATAACCAGAAAAAGTGCCATGAATACAAGCGCGACGGCGATGAGAATCCAACGCACCAGGGCCGGCTCAGTCGTGGCACTTCGGCGGACGGCGATAGGGGCGGCGGATGTCGTCATGGAATTGGAATCAGAGACGTGCATGGTGCCGCGTGCTCCACCATTGGAGCCAGTTGATGGTCAGAAGCAATAGAAATGACACGGCGAGCATTACCACCGCCAGGGCCGTCGCGCCCGGGTAGTCGAATTGCTCGAGCTTGCTCATAATGAGAACCGGAACAATTTGAGTGCGAAAGGGAATGTTGCTGGAAATAAAAACCACTGAACCGTACTCACCCAGGGCGCGCGCAAATGCCAGGGCAAAACCCGTCAGCAACGCCGGAAAAATCATCGGCAAAATAACGCGGAAAAAGGTTTTGAACCGATTTGCGCCGAGGCTGGCAGCGGCCTCTTCGATTTCCAGGTCGAAATCTTCCAGCACAGGCTGGAGCGTCCGGACAACAAACGGCAGGCCGATAAAAGTCAGCGCGACGAATACGCCGAGAGACGTGTACGAGACTTTAATTCCAAACGGAACCAGCCAGCGGCCGATCCAGCCATTTTCTGAATAGAGAGTGGCCAGGGTGATGCCGGCGACGGCTGTGGGCAGCGCGAAGGGCAAATCCACCAGGGCGTCCATAAGCCGTTTACCCCAAAATTGATAGCGCACCAGGACCCACGCCACCAGCAGACCAAAAACCGCATTTACGAGCGCCGCGAAAAATGAAGCGCCAAAGCTCAGGCGATAGGCGGCCAGCGTAACCGGCGACGCGATGGCGTGCCAGAATTGCGGGCCAGGTCAGCGCGCCAAGCTTTGGCAAACGTTGCGGCGATGGGAATCAGTACAATCAGGCCGAGATAAAATAACGTGAAGCCGAGGGTTAGACGGAAGCCCGGCAACACTTTTCGCTGGCGTGACAATGACATAGTTCAGTGCTGTGACAAACAAATCTCGATACCTGCGCTGCGCCTGATTTTACACTAAGAATGATAAATCATCCAAGCCCGGGAAAAAAGGCATCCCGATTCCGGCTGTCCCGCAATGGCGGGGAGGCGGTGGCAGCACCTTCTGCCACCCGCCGTTCATGCAAATTATTGTTGATAAATCTGATCAAACGTTCCGCCGTCGGCAAAATGCATTTGTTGCGCCTTTTGCCAGCCGCCGAATTCTCCGTCAACGGTCACCAGCTTGAGCCTCGGAAATTCGCCGGGATATTTGGCTGCGATTTTGGTGTTTCGCGGACGATAAAAATTTTTCGCCGCAAGTTCCTGGCCTGCGTCCGAATACAAATACGCCAGATAGGCGCGCGCGACGTTGACGGTTCCATGCTGTTGCGCGACCTTGTCCATGACCGCGACAGTCGGCTCGGCCAGGATGCTGAACGATGGAGTGACGATTTGAAATTGGCCGGAACCGTCGTTCTTGGCGGCCATATACGCCTCATTTTCCCACGATAACAAAACGTCTCCGATTTGGTGCTGGGCGAATGTGACCGTTGCGGCGCGGGCGCCGGAATCGAGGACGGGCACATTCTTATAAAGCCGCTTCACGAAGTCGCGCGCCTTGGCGTCATCATGGCCATTTTTTTCCAGGGCATAGGCATATGCCGCCAAAAAAGCCCAGCGCGCCCCGCCCGACGTTTTGGGATTGGGCGTCACAACGGAGACACCGGGCTTCACGAGATCGTCCCAATCATGGATGTTCTTGGGATTTCCCTTTCGAATCAGAAAAACAATGGTCGACGTGTAGGGCGCGCTGTCATCGGGGAACTGCCTTTGCCAGTCAGCCGGCAGCATCTGGGTCTGTTGCGCGATCGAGTCAATGTCATAGGCCAGCGCGAGCGTCACGACGTCGGCATCCAGGCCGGCGATGACCAGTTGCGCCTGCTTTCCCGAGCCGCCATGGGACATATTGACGGTGACGTCGTCGCCGGTTTTGGTTTTCCAATAACTGGCAAAGGCCTTGTTATATTGCTGGTAGAATTCGCGCGTGGCGTCATAGGAAACGTTCAGGAGTTGAATGTCCCGCGCGGAAGCCGTGGCGGCGAACAGGCAGACCGCCAGTATTTGGAATAGAGTTCGCATGGATAATTGTTAGCGTTTAAAATGCCAATTGTACGCGGGTAAATAGAACTTCTTCCGGCTGTTTGTCCACGACGCTGGCCGAGCCGCCGCTGAACGTTGTTCGTGAAAAGCTCAAATTCGCGCGAAGATTGTTGTTCAGATACCAGTTCATTCCCACGGACCAGGCCTGCGCCCGGGACGCCGAACCGGTTGCACTGGCAAAGGTCGGAAACGCCGTATCATCCACGTTTAATTGCGCATACCGGCCAACGATTTGCCAGGCGCCCCAGCCGCCGCCTTCGATGCTGAATGGATGCCGCGGTACGACGCCAATGTAGGAATCGTTTTCTCCCGTGAGAACCCAACCGCCGGAAACTTCCCAGGCGGTATTGTGCACGTCCGTGGATGCATGAGGAACGGCAAGGCTCTGCACGCTTTGATCCGAAATGACATATTCGCCGATGAATCCCAGCGGACCCCAGTAATAATATCCCTGCGGCGACACCCTCCAATGTATGCCATCCGGGACCGTGGTTCCGGAATAGGTAAAAAACTTCTGCTGGCCGTCTGTGGTGAAGCCCGGAGTGAGGCCGGCGGCGCCGGAGTTGGTGTGGTCGTATTCGTAACTGCCGGCCACGCCCACGCCGAGCCCTCTCAAGGGAGCTATGGTTGTTTGCTTAAATGGCGATACAAAAACGCGGCCCGCGAAAGCAAGATCGTTCTCGTAGTTGGCGTTGAGGGTCGTAGTGTTGTAATCCGGCAGGCCGTTAAAAATGCCGGCGGCGTAGCTGACAACGCCGCCAAAGACATCGCCGTGCAATTCCGCGCCGATGTCGCGATAAGGCACGAGATCTGTCGCCAATGTGCGTTCATTGAAAAAGGTATAAATATCCGGCTCCAGCGCTTCCAGTCCAACGGGTGGTTTATATTTGCCGAATTGCAATTGGATTTCGGGGCGAGGGTGGTAATTGATATAAGCATCCAGCATTTGCACCGTGCTCCCACCAAATTCCGCAGCCATGTAATAGTCAAAGTTCTGGTATATCGTCCCGTTGAAGATAAGACGGGCCCTCCGCAAAAGGAACCCATCAATGCCAGGCGTGTGCTCATCCTGGAAAAAGGTCCGGCTGTCCATCTGCACCCAGGCATGCATGCCGGCGACGAAATTTGAGTTTGCCGACCGGAAATTCACGCCGTCGGAGCCCACCGAAAGCGTCGCGGCCGGCTTGACAGAGGCATTGGGCTGGACCCCTTGCCCTTCCTCCTGTTGGCGCTCGAGAGCGTCCACCTTTTGCTTCAGGTCCTGTATTTGTTCTTTCAGAAGCTCGATGTCAGGTTCGTTATTTGTACTTGTTTGGGCCTTTGACAGCGGCGCCGCGGCCAGCTGTATTCCGGCGAGGGTTACGACCATCCAATGTTTGGTTTTCATTTTTGTGGCTCCTACGCCTCCGGTTGTCCGGTCAGTTGTTTCTTTTGCTTAGGATTCACCTCCGTTTATACGGTCGGCGTTAAAATATTCTGGATTATGTTTTTTGCAAGCGTACCCGTTCCGTTCTGTCGATTTCGGTGACTTCGGATTCATGGACGACGATCTGCACGACGCCGAAACGGAGCGAGCCGACCTGGCGCTGGACAATTTCCAGCCAGGGCGGCAATATCTCACGATCTATACTTTTCGGCGGCGCATCCATAATATCTACCAAACGAGTCGTTATTTAAATCAGAGTTCAGCTTCTGTCAAATTTTATTTTCAATTTTCTTATATTGCGAAATCGCTGTACTCGGGCCTCGCCGGTTCAATGGGAGGATAAAGCATTCCAGCTGCGGCAGTTGCGTTGGTTCCCGGCTCAATCAGGACAAAGGCACCCATAAGGCGGTTGGTATTGTAACCATCGAAAACAATGGGTTTGGCCGTTTTAATATGGACTACGCCAATATCGTTGATTCCCAATTGCGGCGGCGCCGGTTCGGGCTCGAAGGTGGCCATGTTAATGCGATTTTCCAAACTGGTCACGAGGGCCTGGACGGTTTGGGTCGCATGACGGAGCAGGTATTTTTTATTTGCCTGGAGCGGCCGCGCCTGCATCCAGCACAGGCGCGCGCGCAAGTCTGCGCTGCAACCGGGCAATTTCTCCGTGCCAACGATAATGTCACCGCGGCTGGCGTCAATGTCGTGCGCGAGACAAAGTGTCACGGATTGCGGGCAAAAGGCTTCGGAAAGCGAGCCGCCGTGCGTCCATATATCGGCAACTGTAGTTTTTAAACCTGCGGGAAGGACGACAACCTCCTGGTTTTTTCGGACAATGCCGCCGGCAATTTGGCCGCTGAGTCCGCGAAAATCGTGAAGTTCCGCACTTTCCGGTCGGTTGGGCCGATTGACCCATTGCACCGGAAAACGCAAGGCATCCAAATTCCAATCGCTCGCGATATGGACCGTTTCCAAATGGGCGAGCAATGTCGGACCTTCATACCACGGGGAATGTTCGGACGCAGAAACGCAATTGTCTCCATTCAGAGCGCTGATTGGGATGAATTTGACGTCACGAAACACGTCCAATCTGGGGAGAAAACTTTCAATCTCATCGCGAATTTCCAGAAATCGTTCCTTGTCCCAATTCACCAGGTCCATTTTGTTAACCGCAATTATTAAGTGAGGGATGCCGAGGATCGCGCCGATGTAAATATGCCGGCGGGTCTGCTCGATCACGCCCTGGCGCGCATCCACTAAAACGATGGAAAGATTCGCAGTGCTGGCCCCAGTCACCATGTTGCGCGTGTATTGGACGTGGCCAGGCGTGTCGGCCACGATGAATCGCCGGCGCGGCGTCGCGAAATAACGATACGCGACGTCAATGGTGATCCCTTGCTCGCGTTCAGCGCGCAAACCGTCGGTGAGGTTGGCCAAATTGATCTGGCCATCGCCGGTGATATCCGCGCTCCGTTCGAGCGCCTCGATCTGGTCTTCCATCAGCGATTTGGAATCGTAAAGCAACCGGCCAATCAGTGTGGACTTGCCGTCGTCAACGCTGCCGCACGTGTTGAAGCGCAGGATTTCGATTGGATGGTTCGGTTTTGAGCTCATTAGCCTTTGGGTGGGGCGTTCAGGTTTCCGGGGGACAAATAATCGGAATCACATCTCGTTTGTTGCGACGATAAATTCGGAAATCCTCACGATCCACAGTAATAACCGGGCGTTTGGGAAAAAGCTCGCTCATTCGGATCAGACATAAGTCCGCAAAGTCCGGCCTGCGGTTGGCATACCGGATTGCCAATGCTTCAAGCTGTGGCAAATGTTTACTGCAATCAAAAGCGATAGCGATCATCCCGTCGTTCAACAGATTGAAAACCGGCGTACAATCGCCGGCGTGAAAGGCTGTTTCTGCCAAAACTGCTTCACAGGTCAGGAGCGGCCCTGTCAGCTGTTCTGCGATATTCCTGGCCCAGGCGTTATATTCGTCGCTATTGCTGATAAAGGCGACCAGGAAACCTGTATCGGCAATACCAGTCATGATTTTGAAAATCCTTTTCGGCTTGAAAGATTGCGTGGCAGGCCATTGATGCTTCCCGCCCAGCGCATATATGGCTTGTCCTTTTTAGCCGCCTTGGCTTTTTCCAGTTGGTCGCGGACGATTTGACCCTGGGACAAGCCGGTGCGCGCAGCTGTTTCCTCCAGCCAGGTAGAAAGCTTGTCGTTAAGGCGGACAGTAAGTGTATTACCCATTTGCCAGAAATGTATTCGCACGAGGCGGGGCGGTCAACTAAAAGTACCCCGCCTTCTTGCGGTCTTCCATTGCCGCTTCGCTGGATTTGTCATCGGCGCGGGAACCGCGTTCAGTGACACGCGCCGCCGCGATCTCCGCGATAATGTCGTCCACGGAATCGGCCGGGGATTCAACCATGCCAGTGCTGATGATGTCGCCGATGGTGCGCACGCGAACGGTCAATTCCTTGACTTCCTCATTGGCGCGCGGCGGGAGTAAATTCGTGACCGGGAGCCATTGGCCGTGCCGGCGAACGCATTCGCGGCGATGGCTGAAATAGATGGAGGGCACGTCGAGTTTCTCCCTCTTGATATATTCCCAAACGTCCATCTCCGTCCAATTGCTCAAAGGAAAGGCGCGCATATGTTCGCCGGGATTGATGCGGGCGTTGTAAAGGTTCCAGATTTCGGGCCGCTGGTTTTTGGGGTCCCATTGGCCGAAGCTGTCGCGGAAACTGAAAAATCGCTCCTTGGCGCGGGACTTTTCCTCATCGCGCCGCGCGCCGCCAATCAGACAATCAAAACGGAATTCTTCAACTGCCGCCAGCAGGGCGGGTATTTGCAGCCGGTTGCGGCTGATTTCACCCGGCGCCGGAATGGCCACGCCTTTGGCAATCGCCTCTTCCACCGTCCGCACAATCAGCTTGGCGCCGAGTTGTTTTGCGCGGCGATCGCGAAATTCGTTCAGTTCAGGGAAATGATGGCCCGTGTCCACATTCAGCAGCGGCATCGGAATATCCGAAGGACGAAACGCCTGCTCGGCCAATCGCAAAAGACAGATGGAGTCCTTGCCGCCGGAAAATAGCAGGGCAGGGCGCTCGAATTCCGCGGCGACTTCACGCATCAAATGAATCGCTTCGCTCTCCAAAAGCTGCAAATGATCTAAATGATAGTTCATATTCCCGATTAATCTTAAATGCCGCCGCCCGATGACACAACCGCATCCGCTCCCCAGGCCGCGTGCAGGCCGCATTCCCGCTTCTCGTCCGATTTCGCCGGATCGAAATAATCCCATTCGATCGGCAGATGATGGCGATTGAGATACTCTTCCATCTCGGCATCGGTCCAATTTAAAACCGGACTGACCTTCAGCGCGCCGAAATTCTTGTCTTCGCTGACGATGTCCATGACAGCGCGCCCGGGGTTTTGCGTCCTGCGAAGGGCCGTGAGCCAAACAACCGGCGCCAGTTCTCTCATACCGCGCTGGAACGGTTCGAGTTTCATTTGAGCGCTAAACTGCTTCAGGCCCGGTTCGTCGTCCGGGGTCGGAATCTCCCCGAAAATCGCGTCGCGATGCGCTGCGGAGATTTTTGGCAAATAGGGTTTCAGATTCAAGTTGAGCATTTTTTTCAACTCTTCGGCATGGCGATAGGTTGCCGGCCGATTATAGCCATGGTCCACCCATAAGACGGACATGTCCGGCTGTTCCTGCACACACAAATGCAGAAGCACCGCCTCATAAGGACGAAAATTCGTCGAGACCACGGCACGTCCATTGGAACGCGCGATAGCCCAGCGTACGATTTCCCGCGGCGCCTGGGACCGTAAGTCGGTGTTAGCCTTCAAGATTTCGCTGTCAGTCACGGTAAACAAAGACGATAATTTAAGTCGTATATTTCGTCAATATTTTTCTTTTGCCAGTTCGTGACGAGCCCCGGCCATGAACCGGGCGGTAGGGACGGCGCGCTGCGCCGTCACCGCGCGTACACCGCGCGGAACGATTCGCGTGCGCGCCGTCCAAACAACGATCAAGGCCATGAACTTCCGAATTGCGCTTGCGTCCTGGAGTGCGGTGGCAATCCCGCTTTGCGGGAGCGACACCGCTTTCGGACGCGTGACGTCATTCGAATTGGAGCCCCCACCCCATTCCAAAACGGTGTCATCCCGACGCGTCGGGACACTCCAAGACCATGCGGCGGTTCTATCGGTTCATGTAATGGGCGGGCATTTGCAAAACTGCGCGTGGCAAGCGACTCTTGGCAAGTGAATGCAAGTGGTGCTACCACCGCCGCCACCGCGATCACGCCTGCGGCTCATACCGAGTCACACCCAGCTTGTCAAAATCCCTGTCAAAAGAAGCGACCTGGAGCATTTCCTCTTCCACCGCCGACGCGAGATAAGCGTCGGAAAATCCGACATTGGTCGTTTGCAATCGTTCCAATGTCGCAAGAACGACGCGTTCCTCTCGCAGCCTGATCCCGTGTTGTTGCAACAGCATTGCGAGCTTTTCTGCAGCCACCTTTTTTTCAACTTCGTAAAACGAAACCAGAGTGTAATAAGCCTCGGCAACGATCAGCGTCGGTATTTCGAGCACGACGTCGCCGGCGGCGGCGCGTTCAAAAAGTTTTCGGGCGGCCGCCGCCTGGGTTGGCGGTTCGCCCGAAAGGAACCTGAGCATGACATTTGTATCCACCAAATACTGCACGCTCATCGAGAACCTCGTTTGGATGCGGCGTGGGCCATTGCCGATCGCGCGGCTTCCTTTTCCACGCGTGGCGAGGCCACCCGCCTGCCAAGCCTGACACTGCCAAAAAGCTGGTCCAGGCTTGAAACCGGACGCAAGATAGCCGAGCCATCCGGGCGAAGTTCATAAGAGACCCGCTGGCGCGGAGACAGCTTCAGCGCCTTGCGCACGTCCACTGGAATCGTGGTCTGAAATTTGTCTGTTATCGTGGATTGTGACATAAAAACAATGTGCCACACAATCTACATTGTTCAATCCATTATTCATTGTTTTGTTAAAAACACAATGAGATCTGTCGGCGAAGCAAACTGAGCCACATCGGGGCTACATATTTGTAGCCCAGGGCGAGCGCGAGATTGGGAAGTGGCACTGCCACCGAGCGCGTCGCCATGGGTATATCGGCCCCGTAACCCTGCCGCACTTTGCGAAACCGCGCGACAGCGCGATTCTGATCTGCGGCCTTTTTTAGACGCTACCTCATTCTCGCAGTCGAATTCCGTGTCGGTGCGGCAGAATCACGGCTGGCCTTGAAGACAGCATTTGTTGGCTCCAGCGCGGGGTTAGGCGTCAATATAATTTCTGATTTAATCATGCTGGTGCTCCGACGGTGGTGGCGTCAAAAAAGGACGATACTCCAGCAGCTTGTCTAAAATCGCCTCTGGCGTCATCCCGTCATAAGCTCGGTCTGCCATAATGCCGTCTGCGTGCGGATTGCCAGTCACACGCCGCAATGTCTGAAACCATTCGCTGTACAAATCCTCGTCGCCTTCGCCGCTCAACATGCGGCGTATCAACTCAACCATCTCTTGACGCTTGGACTCAATCATAAAGTGTGATGTAGCCTAACAACCAAAAGCTGAACCACGGCGCGGAAATCGACAAGCTCATAAACGCGCACTGCCTATAAGGAAAATAACAGCAGCACGGCGTTCACCGTCCACGAATGGCCCTCACCGCTTTCTCCCGATCCAACACAGCCAGCAAAGTATAATAATTATCATTGAGCAAACCTTCATAACCGTGAGGTTCACCGTTCCACGTTTTCCAATCCTTGCTCATGCCGTTGCTGCCAAAACCCTGGAAATCGCCTTTCGCAAAGGCATCCAGCATGGGGAACAGGATGCGATCTCCATCCTGGATGCGGCCTAAATCGTACAGAGCGGCCACAGTGAAATAGGCGAAACATGCCGTTGCGCCGCCGTTTTCATAAACTTGAAATCCGTCGGAGCCGTCCTCTTTCATCCCGCCACCGTAACGCAAATCATGATGCGCATAATCTTTTCGCGCGACAGGAATGAGATTGCCGGGAAGACCCAGCGCAAAGTTCGTATAACCCACCTCCCGCATTTTCGCCAGGAGCCGGTCCATGATGTCATTGGCTTTGTCCGCCGGCACCAAACCATAATGAATGGCGATGCCGTTGACCCACGGAAAATAATAATCATGAAGCTGCCCGTCTGAACTGCGCCAGCCGGCCAGGACGCCGGTAGCCGGATCATAGAACGTCTTGAAATAGACGGCCTTCAGCTTATCCGCCGCCTGGTACCGCGCCTGATCGTCTGGATGACCCGCCTGTTTTGAAATTTGTGCCATGCCGAGAAGGGCCCGATACGCCAGGGCATTGGCATAGGCGTCTTCATTCCCAAAACCAATTGTGTCCCACCAATTGGAAGGGCGTAGCGGCGGGCGACCATTCGGCCACGTATTGGAATTGCCGCTGACAGGATATTTGATTAGGCCATCTCCATTGGTATCAGTCGCAAGCATCGTGTCGGCCCATGATTTAATATGGCCATAATTCGCCGCGAGCCAGCGTTCGTCATGGCTGCCTGCAATATAGTCCTCCGCGGCGATCAAAAATGACGGCAGCGTATCGGCGGTATCCTGGGGATGATCGTAATAACCGGCGTAGCCGGGCATGCCACAGACGATGTCACCGGCGATCATTCTGTCGAGGGTTTGACGGACCATATCCAATGCGGTAAATCCGTGACCCAACGACGGCGTGACTTCGGCGATATCCGCATATTCATAGTAACAATAACCGCACGAATCGCTGCCGGAATTGTTGGACAAGAGCCGTCGTTCCGGATTGATTTGGAAAATATTCAACCAATCGCGACGGAAACCGTCGAAGCGCGGATCCGCATCAATGCCCGGAATTTGTGGATGAATCGCCACGACCTTCAGGCGATACATCACACGCGGATGTTCCCGCGTCGCCGGAGGAAAAGTGATTTCGACATTTTTACGCGTCGCCGAATAGCCCAATGGACCGGCATCATCGGTCGGGGCGGAAATCTGAAACGATCCCCGATCCGGAAACTGCATAACAGCGGGCAATTGAATTGAGCCATTTGTTTCCAGCAGACCGAGGAGCGTCACATGGCAAATATCGGCATCGGCATTGAGCACGAACGGTTCAGGCGGATCATCGGCCGACCAATAGGATTCGAGGCGAATTTCGTCGCTACGGACTTCAACGACCCAACGCGCCGGGGTGAAATCGGAAGCGCCTGGACGCCGATATTCGACGCGTGAGCCGCGCACCTTTGCGCGCGTCGGCTGCGACACGGCGGCGGGAATCATCGTCACCAAAGGGAAACGTTCCTTGCCAAGACTGTCCACTGACAGGCCTTCAAAGCCCGGATGGTCGAGAGCGATCTCTGCGCTTATATATTTCGTCGTCACGCGGAGTGCATCCTGACCGGACGCAGCCATGCTGTTGGCAGCCACAAAAAGGGCGAAGAGAAAGAATCCGATGATCAACGTTTTCACAGATGTCCGCATCGCGGTCATTTTCTCCACTTTCAGGGAGATTTTCAATGCGGGTGATTTAGAAACGGGTGTCAGCGGTGGTAGCACCACCTGCATTCACTGGCGAACAGCCTGCCCTACGGCTGCAGCACATTTTATTTACATAGGTTGCGCAACGTGCAACGAGAGTAGTTTTTGAGGCGAAATGTGCGGTTTTATTGGGGTTTTTGAGGATTTTGCCAGGGAGAGCGCGCAACGAGAGTGGTTTTTGGAGTGATTGGAATGAACCGAAATATTTAACCACAAAGAGCGCAAAGAACTCAAAGAGTGCGGATAGGTTTGCGGCAAACTGGTGACTGGCAGGGTTTCAGAGTTTCGACAGAATTAACAGAATTGGCAGAATGCTTAACCGCAAAGAGGGCAAAGAACTCAAAGTGTGCGGAAGGATTGCTGTTCAGGGGGGGTCTGGTCCGCCAGGAATGGTACGGCGGCTGACGAGAAACTGGTAGCTGGAAGCCACCGGAACCGGCAGGCGGGACGCCTGCCTTACGAACAGCACATTTTATTTGCATAGGGTGCGCAACGCGCAACGAGATTTGTTTTTGGGGCGAAATGTGCGAATTCATTGGGATTTTTGAGGATTTTGCCAGGGAGAGCGCGCAACGAGAGTGGCAGCGCCACGGGCAATAAAGCTACGGAGGACAGGCGGAATATTTAACCGCAGGGAGCGCAAAGAACTCAAAGAGTGCGGAAGGATTGCTGTTCAGGGGGTCTGGTCCGCCAGGAATTGTCCGGTAGGTTGATTGGAAGATTTTGGTCAGAGCACGCTCACGCGGTGCTGCTACGGCAGCTAAGAGCACGACCCGCCTACGTCCCGCTCCGACCGGGACTTCGGCGCGGCAAGCACATTTTATTTGCATAGGGTGCGCAACGCGCAACGAGATTTATTTTTGGGGTGAAATGTGCGGTTTTATTGGGGTTTTTGAGGATTTTGGCTGAGCCGACGCGCAACGAAATGGGTATGCCGGGGTGGGCGGAATTGACGGAATATTTAACCGCAGAGAGCGCAAAGAACTCAAAGAGTGCTCCTCGTGGAACAGTCTGACGGTGTCAGCGGTGGTAGTAGTGGCAGCGCCACCTGCATTCACCGGCGAAGAGCCTGCCCCTACGGGTGCGACCCGTTTCCACTTGCCCACTGGTTGTGGTTTCGTCACAAATAGTCAGCTCTGAGACTTTTGACCCGGACGCACTGAACATGAGGCGCGCTGTAAAAATTTGGCTGATTATTATTATCTTGTTGATTGGGCTTGTGTGGACATGGCTGGAATTTCCATTTCTTGTCCCGCCGTTTCGATATCTGCTATTTATGCACAGAGGCCAAGGCTACTATGCCCGCCTCGGGAAGGCATGTAGTCTTATCCTGGCAAGGAATCCTGTCACAGCTAATGATGAGGTGAAGCTGGCACGTGATATAACCCTCCCCAATACGAAGAAAGTTTTCGCAGATGATCCCACGGTGCCAGGGATTGTTCGCCGGTTAGGCCCGGACTACATTTTGGTTTCAGATAACCGGGTAACGATCTCTGTTCCGCTTGGCAGCGGCGGATTCGGAATAGAATGGTGGCAGGAAGCCGCGCCTTCGTACCGGTGGGATCTGCAAGCGGCAGCGGATGAAGGGCCTGAGATGGTGACGGTATATTCGACATATTCAACAACGAATAATTGACGCTCACGAGACCGCCCGCCGTACTGCGCCCATCCTTTGGATGAGGATTTGGTGGTTGCACCACTGGCGAATATCCTGTCCTAGGCGCGCAAAATGTGTCAAAGCAGATTGGCGGTTTCGCCTTCGAGGGAGAGGCAGCCCATGAAGACCTGGAAAACGTTGCCGTTATACTCGACGTGGTAGTGGCCATGGTCGAATGACCGGATTTTTACAATTGCGCCTTCGGGCAGGCCATCCGGCAAACGATAGCCGCCAAATACGCTCTTAACGCTGGCGGTTATCGGTTGGGCCGCTTGCGGGTCGACATTGCGGGAATTGTTCAGGCGGTCACTCACCCAATACGTTTTCATTTCTTCAGCGGTGGGCGTGACTGTTTTGTAGGTCTGGCTTTTGGGATCGAGCCAGGCGGAATAATCAGCAGGCGAGAGAATCAATGGCATTCGGTTGTGAATTTTGCCCACAAACGAATTGGCTGCGGTTGTGATGATCACAAAGCTTTCCAATTTGGACGAGTACAGGCCCGCAAAGAAAAATAAGCGTTCAGAATTCATTTGAAACAGGATCGGTTGTTTGCGCCTGACGAAATTCTGCCATTCGTAAAAGCCGCTGGCCGGGACGAGGCAACGTCGGGTTTCGAATGCTTCCTTGAACATTTGCTTTTTGTCCAGGGTTTCGAATTGGGCATTGGTGACCGGGGCTTTGCTCCATTTTGGAATGAATCCCCATTTCGTTTCACGGGCGACCAGTTTGCCGTCTTCAATGAGCACAACCGGCGCGGATTGGGTAGGAGCGATGTTGAAGCGCTCCATGAAATAGAGGTCGAGGGTCTCGTATTCCTGGAGAATGAACCGCTCTTGCTTTTTCGAAATGGCGTACCGGTTGCACATGGGCTCAAAGTTTAACATGCGGCCCAAAGTACGGGAAGGGGTTGGATCCTCCTTCGCTCATCCTCCTTCGCTCATCCTCCTTCGCCCGGCCTACGGAGGACAGGGAAGCTACGGAGGACAGGCAGCATGAACTGAATGTGGGGAGTTATCTAACCGCAAATACGGTCCAACGCTGGATGAGGAAAGTTTGAAATCAACGCTTGCTTTTCAAAAACAGAAGTTTAGCGTTTTTGAGTTTCCACTTTAACAGGCAACCAAAATCGCTGAAAAATGAAATCGAAAATTATTCCTCTTGTCATTCTTTGTGCAGCCTCACTATTGACTGGCTGCGTTTCAACCACGTATACGAAAACGGTCCAAGTTACAAAGGACGCAAGCGGGAATGTGGTTAGCACGGTGATTACGGAAAGCGTCATGCAGCCATATCAGGAAGGCTGGCCAGTGCATTTTGAATACTTGAAGGGTGTCCAGCCAGGCGAGTCGAAATGATTTTTCTTTGTGTGGCTAATTTCTTTTCGGATGAGTTCGGCGTAAAGGAGCCATTCGGGTTTCACGGCCGAAGACGTCGATGGGTCGATATGAGGGTTGTCGACGAATGCATTAGTGGTTTACGGAGATACCTTGGTAAATCCTTCCACATATTGTTCAAAAGGATCTTGAAAATCCTTTGAGACGCTAATAAGGATTCTATTTTTCGAAGCAGCGGTGACAACATTGGTTTCCAACAACGGCCAATTGATCGCATCTTTCTGCAATACGTAATCAAAACCAGAGAACCCATTAAGAAGAATTTGCACGTGAATAGATTTTATCATACCTCTTGCGCAATTGCAGGCGGAATAATAGTCTTGGACGTCCGACGAGTCGAACTCACTTGGGTCGGGACATTCCAGCGACAATGTTTGTATCGCTTTCAATCTCTTAGAGATTGGCTGATTTTCGACGCCCATCTCAAAGGGGGCGAACATATGATATTTAGTAATGATGCTAAAGGAATCCCGCCCGGACACCGTTGTGTCTTCGTTATCGCTCTCCTTATAGAACTGAATATCGCCGCCGCCGAAGAGGGCCAAATAGTTTGTGTTGGTCGTCCTCAACCATGCATACTGGAAGGGAACCCGAAGGATATTGGTTTCAGCCGTCGGGAGAAATTCGTACGTGACGCGAAGTTCCAAGGTGTTAATTCGACTAAACTCTTGTTGGAGCTTGTTAAATATGTCGGCTGCATTCTTGTTTGTAAGTATGTCCTGCAACGCCCTAACCTGAGGTGTAATAATACTAAGATTTGAATTCACGATGGATTCCTGGGTTTTGATATTGCTGGTAGCACCCGAAACCTGTGATTGGAATGCGAAGAGTTGGGTCCGAACGCCGTCTTGTTCGCATTTTAAGCATTCGTTTGTTGCCTGGATACACTGTAGGCGGTGAGATAAATCGTCGTAGTTTGCTACGAGCTCCTCCATTTTGCCGGCGGCTTCGCTCAGCTTTTTGGACAAGCTATTCGTCGCGAATGACAAATCTGAAGCGATCGACATTGTGGCTCGCAGCTGGCAGGTGGCAAGAGTCACAGAATCTGTTTGATAATTGTTTTCGAGGTTGCTTGTCACTTCAGAGGCCTTAATATTGATAAGAGTGACTCCTTTGTTTTCGACATGTTCAAGCCCGTTGGAGATCGAGGCTACTTGGGTGTTGATTTTTTTGATAGTGTCATTATAGGTGCTTAAGCCGAACCACCCAAAGTAAATGAGGACTCCACTAAAAACCCCCCCTGCAATGCTCAACGTTTTGCACCAGAACAGGATTGTCCGTTTAATCTGTTCTTTGGCAATTTCTTCAATTGCGGCTCGTGAATATAGTTTTTGCTCCTCCTGGCAGTGCGGGCAAAACTTGGCGTTACGTTCCTGGATTTCCTTTTCGCAATAAGGGCATTTTCTCATTATCCCTCCTGATTTTTCCCGGTCTTAAAATTTGACTTTTGAGTCGGCGCATTGATTTGGGCCCGTTTTCGATGACTATTATTCAAATGCCGATTGCAGTTGCAAGCCAATTTGGCGATTCGAATGCCTCAGATCGGGCACGTTCTGCGTAAAGGAGCTCCCGCCTTGCGGGATTTTCATGGCCCGATTCCATTGCGGTGGGTTGGACAAATACGGTCTAAGGTCCCGGGCATAAACAGTTTATTTGCGTAGAATCGATCACTTTAATTAAATGCCAAAAGACTTGAGCTCGGGCCACTTCTTGGTTACATGGTCGCGAAGGGCTGACACGCTGGCCCAACATGTTTCACGCAAGGTATCCACAAGTAAATTGCATGCGAGAAGCGACTCCGGAAGACAATAAAAATTGTCAGGGAGATTCAGCAGCGCCGCCGATGCCTTTACAATATCCAGGTAAAACGGATCGTCTACGTGCGCATATGCCCTATTCGGCTCGAAGATAACACGCGCTTGCAGTGCTGAAGCGTGAATAATCATGTTCCTGATATTAAACAGGAGCGTGAAGCAAGAAGACTGTTTTGATGACAAAAGTTCCCGCGGTTTAGCTCCGTAGATTTTTGCATAATAAGCAAAATACCTTTCCAAAGAGGAAAGCTTAATCAGTTCTTCACGGAATATTGAAACAGACAAGGCGTCAAATTCGTCGCGGGATCTATTGCGATCAAATGGTGCTATAAGTAACGCCTCAAGATTGCTTTCGAGTGCCGCTGCGAGGCAAAGTACAATGTTAATGTTCGAGGATACAAGACTTGAGTGCTGCCGCAAAAGGGCGACCGCCTCATCGTCGTTCCGTTCCTTCGGCGGAGAGTTGAATCTATCATATGGCCAATGCTCGGGAAGGGAGCTGTCGACCGGCCTCGACTTCAGCGCGGCCTCAATATTGTTAACAAGGAGGTATGATATTCGGAACTCCAGTGGCAATGGGGGCCTTACGTCCATATTCTCAACTCTGAACCGCTGAGACTCCGGGCTCAAGGCGAAACTTATGTTTGCTGCCATTCACTGTAAGCAGTGGGTTCCAATTCGCGCTGTGAGGCCATTCCCAGTGACCGGCGCCAAGCCCACCGTCACACCATCCGAAGTCGCTGCCGCCGCCAGCGCTCGGCGACCGGCATTCGGTCGATTTCTTTTTGGATTCGTTCGGCGTAAGGGAGCTCCGGCCTTGCGGGATTTCATGACCCCGATTCTATTGCGGGGGGTTGGACAAATATGGTCTAGGGTCTTCGGACAAAATGAACTGACCGTCCCAGGACGATCGAACCGTGTGGGTGGGCAAACCAGCATAGAACGATTTTGAACTTGATGATTTTTTCAGGCCGGGTCACGCTCGCCAATGCTTTGGGAAATTGCCAATACGCCGCACAGGCTGCTCGGTACCATGCACATAATGCCCAAAAGCACCCAATGGCCTGATTGGTTTAGCAAGTGCCATGAGGGTATCGAGCAATTTGCATATGAAAGGGAGACTAAAGCCAAAGCGGATAGTAGGATCGGAATTGATCAAACTCGCACGCACCTCAGACTTCCCAATGCTTCCGACATTTACAGTCGCGCCGCAAAATTGCTCGCTTCGATAGGAGAAACGAAGCCCATTGAAGCGTTCAGACCATGGATGTTGTCTTTGACTGTTGCTGCGCTTTTCCAAAAGCATTGGGGATTCGTAAGCGATTTTGGACCAGATAAATATTTGACTGATTTAGCGGACAAAAATAAATTGCCGGTGAAATATCTTGAGTCTCGAAATAATACTTTAGAGAGATTGAATTCAGCACATGAAATAACTGATTTCGGACTTGGGATTCTGGAGGAAACGCTTACCGACATCGAACTTGGCGCGGGTAGGTTGCTCACTCACCGACAGCTCCAGGCATGGCTCAATTCGGACCTAGGGGAAATGGGGGTTTTGTTCGACGAGGAGATGAGACGAAACCCGGTATTTTATAAGGCCCTCATTCTTCAGCGGAATCAAGATTGGCTCCCAGTGGCCACTAAACTCGCAAAGGATAAGAAGCCGAGCCTTTTTATCGTTGGCGCCCTGCACACGGTTGGCTCTGGAAGCCTAATCGGACTGATGCAAAGCGCGGGTTTCAAATTTAATTTTATCGCGCGATAGTTGGCTACGACGGCGTAATACGATTTGAAAAAATTTGCTGCTTTGCGTTTTCCAGCCCGTGGCTCAGCCTTTGACTGCGCAAAAATGCGGTAGCTTGCCATACCTGGTCTGGACGTTTAAAAACGCATATATATTCATTATTGGCTCTTGGCGTGCGACTCGCCCGCACGTCATTTGGCATAGATGCGGAGGGGTTGGGAAGAGATTTCTTGGCAGTGCCTTAATTTCAAATTAAGGCACCACCGGCTTCTTGGCCTCTTGGAGTTTCACCAGCATTTCATCTAACATATTAAGAAACTCTTTTCGAGGTGGATTTTCCTTCAGCGCTTCTTCACGCAATTTGACGATTTCTTTTTCAATTTCGATAGCTAAGTCCTTTTTATCTCGCTTTTCCAGCTCGTCGAGTGGTGTCCCAATTCCGGCGGAAAACAGGTACATGCGCATTTGATCAAGCGTCATAAAGCCTGGCTCCAATTCGCGCATTTTTTTAGTTTCTAAAACCGAGATTTTGAAATCGATCGCTGTGTCCATGAACCATCTGTTGAAGCTATCGACCACACCCGGGAGTTTGAACCGCTTTCCACGCACCGGCTTAACAGCCTCGCGATAGAGAAGTTTGATAAGGAGCGCGGCAAAGTCGCCGGCTCGATTTGCAACAATTTCTGTGGACGGACACAGTCGATTCCGCCAGCTTTCGAAATTTTGTTGTGAAAAGTCTGCCGGACTTGATGACAGTCCGAGTTTTATGAATGGAAGTATCAGAAATGGAACAACTGAGCCGTCAGGTTGGATGACTGCACCGGTTGAAAGCGTAATCGCCATTTGGAATGCGGGCGACACCTCCAACGGCTTTGAGCGTGTCCAAGACTTAACTGTGTCCAGAGGGACGCCGATCATGGTTGCAAAATCCCTTTGGGTGAACCCCGCGGCCCTCAGTGCCGCAAGTATCGTTTGAATTGCTTTTTTCGTCTTCTTCGCATTCGTTTTCATTTGGTTTACGCATGGTGTATAATACACTTCAATTTTACACTGACCTATGGACAACGCAATGCGAAAAGAGTAGAACACTGTTTAGAACGCTTGCCCCAGCGTGTTGCACCACGCTGGGGGCTTAAGACCTCGGCAGCCGAAGCCCTCGAGTCCAAATCGCGGCGGGTAGCGTCCAAAGCTACCGACCAGGCACTGAGGCACCCATTCGCGGTGGCGGTGAGCTAAAAATGGTTCACCGTCGCCGCGTTTTAGCTCACCACAAAAAGATACTATACCGGTCAAGAGTAGAGCGATTGGGCCCAACATTTACCTCGCATTTCTGGCGTCTGTGCGGATGCGTTCGAGGAGTTCGTTGGGCAGGCCCAGGATTGTTTGTTTTTGATTCTCCGGTTCGTTTTGCGGGCTGCCGCTGCCGATGGTGTCTTTGTAGACGAGTTCGATGAGCCAGCGGTAGTTCGCGGCGGCCACGACGTTCTCGCCGTCGAGGATGACGCCAAAGGCGGTTTCCAGGAATTTTCGTTTGGCGACGTCTTCGAGGACGGCGAGTTCGGGGTCCTTCAGCAGGGCGTCTTTGTATTCGATCTGGTTCACGCCTTCGCCGGCGAGGGCGATGCGTAATGGGATGCCCATGGCGGTGCGTTGGAAGACGCGGTCGACGAGGTCGGCGTCGATTGTTACTGGATTCATGGATTTATGATCTGGTGAATTCATTTTGGCAAAAGTCTTGTTTTCACTTTGGGTGAGCCCATCTGGAAGACTCTCCCTCACCCCGGCCCTCTCCCGCTGGGCGAGGGGGAATAGTCGTCAGTTGGTTGGGTACGGCGGGTGGCATGAGTGATTCGGGGGAATGGCGGACCGGGAGGTCCGCCCTACCTTGGCGGGGTTGGGATTTTTTCTTTGAAGAATCTGGCGTTGCCTTGTTCGGTGACGAGGGTGTAGAGCCGGTTCTTTTTCTTGAGCCAGCCTTCTTTTATCCCTTTGGCGGCATACCGCGATACCTGGCCGCGTGTGATGCCCATTTCGTCGGCGATTTCGGTGGCGGATGTCATGCCTTCTTCGACGCATTTGCGGAAGAATTCTGGTCCGGAAATTTTGTTCCACGTAACAGTTGCCTTTTGTTCGGTCGGGGACCTTAAGAAGCGCCATTCGAGGGGCGGACAGTCAACGCCGGTTGCGTTACGGTTTTTGACAAAGCGAGCGGCAAATTTTGCGCCGTGCTGGTCTTCGGCGACTTCTCTTAGTTCGGAAAGGCTGATGATCCAGAATGCAGCGTCTTCGCGGCGGGATGTTCCCCTCATTAAACCATTCCTGCCACAGTGGGCGATGAATATGACGGTGATTCGGTGACGGCGAAGGTCGAGGAGCCAGGGGAGCACCTGGTCCCATGCGTCGGCGTCGTTCTCGCGCAAGCCTGGGAACAGGCAGGACAGGTTGTCGAGAAGGAGCATTTCGATTTTTTCGCGGATGCATTGTTCGAGGAGGGCCTGTTGTGCTTCGGGTTCGGTCAGGTTGAGGACTTTGCCGGTGAGGTGAAATAACGCCTCGTGTTGCAGATAGAATATGCCTTCGGCGGGTGTTTCAGAGAGGGCGTTGTCGCGCTCGCGGATGGCGTCCATGGACATTTCACCGTCGACGTACAGGACGCGCCGGGGTTTTGGTACGGTCCAGTCGCCGAGGGTTCCGCCTTCGGCGCATCTGCGGGCGAGAAGCATGGCGAGCCACGTTTTGCCGAGGCCGCGTGGGCCGCAGATAAAGCCGAGGTCGCCCTGTCTCAGCCAATTGCCGATGATGGGTTCGCATTTTGGCATGTCTATTTCCGCGAGTGCCGTGGGTGAGCTTGTGGCTTTTTTGAAGCTGTAAAGCCATTCGTCTTTTATCCCGGCTGAGGTTTCGGTTTTTAGGATTTGTTCGATTGCGTTTCGTGCTTGTTGTGTATTCATGCGGTTTAGTTGTTGGTTAAAGGTTGATGTCGTAGGTCGTATGGGACGAATGGGACATATGGGACGGATGCAAAGAGCCCGCCCTCACCCCTGCCCTCTCCCCCAGGAGAGGGGGAATTGTCTTCCGTTTGTTTGGTACGACGGGCGACATATGCAATTCGGCGGATCGGTTGGTTATTGGGTTATGGGTTTGTAGCCGTGTTGAATAGCGGCGTTTAGATGAATTGCGGGAATTGTGGTTGTTGAGCCGTCGGGGCGGCGCACAGCGACTCGCGTCGCGGCGTTCTGGGCGGCGGTTGGCACCGGGGCGTTCATGGCGGCGGTTGCGGAGTGAAAATCGGGCAGGGATGACGGTTGGGTTTGTGTTTGCGCGTGGGCGTGCGATGCCGTTGCAGGGGTTTCGTCCGAAAGGCCAGCGGCGGCGATGGTTTTGAGGAATTGTTCGATTGCTGTTTTTGCTAGTTGGGGGTTCATTTTGAAATTTACGATTTGAGGTTGGTGCCGTTAATGAGGCCGCAGATCAGGGTCATGCTTCGCATGGCTTAGCATTTAGCGGCTGAATTTTTGGGCGTTTTACCCAGAGCTGCGCGCTCTCAGATTCGCGCTTGCACTGGGCTACATATATTTCACCCCTCTGGGGTTCATCTTGCTGCTTCGCAGAAGGTTTAGGCATTGGGTTGTGATTAGCTGAACCAGGTGCCGGGTTCGATTCCGAGCTTGTTGGATTCATTTTTGTTTTCGCCCCAGGATTTCCACTGGCCTTCTTTGCCTTCCCAGGGGTTGGGGGCGTGGGTGCCGTCGGTTAGATTGTAGGATTGGACGCGGCGAACGGGGGTCATAGCGCCAAAGACGGCATCGGCGCGGTCGGGGCTGTTTACGCCGCGCTTGCGCATGTCGTGCTTGCTCTCAACGGCGAGTTTGCCCTGTGCATTGGGGACTTGCTTGCGGTCGAGCATTTGGGCGCGCAAATCGTCGTCGTTGGGCAGGATGATCTCGCGCCGGGCAATTTTTTTTGCTCCTTCGAACCACATTTCCGCGGCGAGATTGGCGTAGTGCTGGCAATAGCGTGGAGCAGAGCCGTTATTCACGCGATTGATGCGCCAACCCAAGGCTTGCAAATGGTCGCAGATGAGTTTGCCGCCGCCGCCTTCGTCGCCGTCGATTTCATGCGGCTTGAGCCTGAGCCGGATAAATGCCGCGATGAAGCGGGCGGCCAGGGCGTGCAGGTTGTTCGCGCGAAATGTTTCTTCGAGGGTGATGACGTTGCCATCGCGGAAGGCCAGAACGTTTTCATCGCCGGCGCCGCTCCAGGCGAAGTCGCAGAAGGCTTTTCTGTCAGAGGCGGAGGGGCACCTCCGCCCTACCGGCGGATTGGCGAGCAGGTCTTCGACGGATTTTAGGTCGACGACTGCGTTGTCCACGGATTCCATGAACTCGGCCATGACCATTGAGCGGACCAGGGGATGGTCTTCACCCCATTTGGCGCGCAGGCGGTCCATTTCTTCCTGCTTCCAATGCGGGCATTCGGTGGCGCGTTGGATAAAAGTCTGGTAGAACTTCGCGCGCGTGGTGTGGCTCCGATAAAATTCGCCTTCGGCATAACCAGGGGAACTGGCGATGAGCAATCTTGTCGGCTTGCACCGTTCAATGGCTTCGAAGATGTCGTCTCGCACCGTTTTGGCTTCGTCCACAATGATCATGAGGGGTTCGTCGGGGCCACCAGCATGGTGGCCTTCGAACTTGCCGGCTTCATCGGTGGAAAAACCTTCCCAAAAGCATTGCATGTTTTCGGTCTCGATCCTGGGCGTGCGAAGGAAGGTCCATTTCGGAAAAAGGCTTTGATAGGCGTGCAGGGCGGGAAGGAGTTGATCTTTGATTTGGCGGTGACCGCCGCTGGTGGTGATGACGTGGCCTTTGGGAAATGCGGCCAAATGCCACATGATTGCGGCGCAGATGACGCGTTTGGTTTTGCCGCCTTCGTTGCAAGAGCGAAACGAAATGGACGCACCGGGCTTCCAAAGAGCGCGAAGGACTTCGCGCTGTCGCGGGTACAATTCCATCTTCAACACGGCGGTGGCGAAACCATCTGGTGTGGATACGTCGAGGGGTTCATTGATGTCATTTTTCATATTTTCGTACTTTTATACTTACCGGCCATGTGGCTCTAAAATGGGGATGGTTTCAACCCGTTGTTTTATGACCTTTTATGACCCTCCTTCGCTCCGCTGCGCGGAGCTACGGAGGGCAGGCCCCGTTTGGGGCAAGACGGTGAGAACGTGAGAGGCGTTGAAACGGGGATTTACGGGATGGCAAAGTCAGAGGTGGCAGTGCGACTGGCACGCAGCTTTGCCCTGTCAAAATAAACCACGGAGTTTGGGCGGAACGGGAGTTCCGCCCTACCATCTATTCGGAGATGAGAACGAGCTCAAAATTCACGGGACCGGCGTAGCGGTCTTTATAAGTAAATTCCGCACGGCCGGTCTTGTCAGCCCGTAGAGAAGCCCTGACCTGGCCGTTTATCGTCAGTGCGTAACGAGCGCCGGAGCGTAATTGGCCGAATCGATGGATTGTCTCGCCGCTGGCCTGGGGCGCGGACTCGGTCCATTCGCGAGGGGAGTCTAAGTCGGAATTTTCGGGCCAGCTATTAATTTGAACTGAAAGCGGAGCGTCGTCGGCCCGCACAATCGCCATCGTCCAATTTTCGCTGTCGCGCGGGAAATATTGCACTTCGTGGCCGGTCGCATTCACCCCAAAGGAATTTGAGTCGCGCAGAGTACAATTGCCAGCGGTCACGGCATAATCGTTGGTGCTCAGGTCAATCACATAGGTCAAACCGCGCAACTGGTACTTTAATTCTGTCCCATTCAGATCGGGAGTCAGATGCGGATCCAACTCAAGGCGGTTCGGTTGCGGTTGTATGCCGTAAATGTCCCGATACAATCCAACGATGGCCATGCAGTTGCCGGCCAGGATATCGTCGCCGGCGCCCTGTTGAGAGTTTCTGAGATAGCGCTGATAAGACAGGCCGTCCTCATCGTAGCGGGCCAAAATATTCTTCACGTATTTGAGGGCGATATTTGGGTCATAGGCCGTATAAGCACGAACTCCAAGTTCGTTCCAGGACAGAAAAATGTCTCCGTTTTCGTAGCTGGGAAACGGATGGCCGCCGCCTTCGTCGGGTTGATATGGAAAAAAGCACAGGGGCCACGAAAAGAGATTTTCCTTTTGCATCTCGCGCTCCATGCGATCGAGGATGGCGGCCCGGCGGCCGGGGTCATCGCAAATACCGTAGGCGATGGCGGCGAAGTTGACGGGGGGCACGAGGTTATTTCCATGAATCGAACCGTCTTTATCGCGCCAATAGATATACCATTGATTCGTTGGGTCCCAGAACCCGCCGTCGGCGATCGGCTGGTTATAACTGGTTTTCAACCGCCCTGCAAAATCGCGATACGCGGCCGCGCGACCCGCATCGCCAAGCCTATCCTCGTCGTCGGCCCACAGGCCCAGAGCTTCGTAGAGCGCGGCGTTGACGAACGCATTTTCGTACGCGGCCCACACGACATCAATCCAGTCGCTGCTTTTTTGTTGTTTGACCGAATCATTCATCATCGCCACGAGGCCGGTGTGTCCCACTTCACGGCGCATCAAATAGTTCAACGCTTTTTCGCAGGCGTTTTTTTGGCCTTCGAGCCATTTCCGATTTCCGGTGAGATTGAATTGTTCGGCCACGTTGATGACGTAGTCCGGCTGGGAATCGAGCAGAAATCCCCATCTGGCTTCGTAAAAGCCAGTTGAGTCATCGTAGGTTGAGTGCATGGCGTCGCCGGAAGTATGGCACCAGCGGGACTTGACGCGTCCATCCGCGGTGATGGCCTGGTCGCGTTCGTAGTCGAGGCATTGTGAAAAGTTGGTAATATAATCGCCTTCATCGAGAGCCAGACCCATTTCGGCGAAGAACGGTTCGTGCAGACAGATGTAACCGGAGCGCCAGCCGTTGCCGCCAGTCAATTGCCGGTCGATGACACCGTAACGGGCCACGGTATTCAGCAGTTCGCCGACTTTGGCGCCATCCAGGCCGGACAATCTGCCCCGATCGTAGCTGCTGGCGTAATCGAGCATCTTCAAAGTGAATTGCGCGTTAACCTCTGAACGTTTGATATTGAATGGCGTCCAGACATCCTGGCGATTTTTCAGGAAACGAATCAGGGAATGTTTGGGCCTTGCGATTTCATCGCTGACGACATAGTTGAACGACAGCGCCCCATTCGTCTGATGTGAGAACCGGCCTGCTCCGTATTGACCGTCCGGCAGGCGCGGGATGATCCGAAGGCAATCACCTGATTGAGAATTCCAGAAGGTCACCATTCCAAAGTGCGCGCCATACGTCGCATTGGCCGTTTCGAGATATTTGTCCAGTACGACGCCGCCGTTATCCAAAAGTCCTCCGGTCCATGTGGACAGGCCGGTGAAATCCCACTCGGGAAATGCCGCGTCTTCCAAAAGTACGTTCGTGGGATAGTTCCGTTTGATCTGCCAAATGATTTGGTCCGGCTCCATTTTGAATTTCCAGGTTTCATTTATTTTGGTTCCCGGCGGCCCATAACTGATTCCGGTTACGGTCAGTGTGTCGTTGCGCGCGGCGACTTCGGGCGTGGGAATGTCCCGGCTCGTGAACCATTGACCATTTTGACGAATGCCAGTGCTCACGCCTGAATCAGCGGCCACCTGACGTCCGCGCACAATGACCTGATCCAATACGCAGCGTCCGTTATAGTTTAATCGCAGTATCAGATCGCCATTTCCATCGGTCAAGGTGACCCGTTTCTGGCCGGCATCCATTTGAATCGTTCCTTCGGATGCAAAGGCGGCTGCGGTGGCGGTTAAGCATAATGCGAATGAGAGAAACACGGATTTGAGGTCAGATCTGCGCTTGCGTCCTGGAGTGCGGTAGCAAGCGATGGGCGACACCGCTTTCGAACAACATTTGACTACCAAGATTGAGCTCCCAAACGGACGGCGACAGCGACTCAAAGCGGTGTCACAGCCACCGCACTCCAGGACCATGCGGCGGTTCGGACGGTTTATCTGGAAAGCAAATCGTCTGGCGTAATTTTCCATATCACTTGTCTCTTTCGGAAGCATACTCGACATTCTTCCCCATATAAGGCAGGTCCAATTTCACTTTCTGCCCTTTAAGCGGGGACCATGGCTCAAGATAGTAACCATCTTTGTCGAAGCCGATGCCATAATGGCCGGTGAAGAGCGCCTCGAGACCGTCCCAATTTTCGGGCAGATATCCTTCGCCGCGCCCGCGCGAGCCGTTCCATTCATAAAATGCGCTTCCGACGGGATTGCGTTGTTTCAGATGAGGGAGCTGGATTCCTGCGTTAAATGTGCCCGCCTCAAATGACGCCATTAAGGGCCAAAGCAAGCGTTCACCGGCGTCATATTGGCCGGTCTGGTAGAGCGCTTGAATCATATAGTATTCCATCGCAGGCGTTGCGCCGCCGTTCATGTAAATCTGCCAGGTGTCCATTCCGTCGGCGCGTTTGGGCGCGCCGCTGGTATGCGGAATATAGTCGTCCGGACGGACGGGCAAGAGATTGGTCGGCAAGCCCAGATTGTAGGAATGAAAACCGATGTCATCGAGCTTTGCCAGCAGCACCTGCAGAATGGCCTTCGCTTCTTTGGGCGGAATAAGACCCTGACAAATCGCGAATCCGTTTACCCAGGGAAACATGTAGTCGTGCAACGTTCCGTCTTCCGTCCGCCAACCGGCCAGCACACCTGTTTTGGGATTATAGAACAATTTGAAATAGACCGCCCTGATGCGATCGGCATCCTCCTGATAGCGCTTCGCCAAATCCGTCCGTCCGGCCTGCGTTTCCAGATCGGCCATGCACTGAAAGGCCTGGTAATCGGCGGCATTGGAATACGCGTCGGCCCCCTGCATGTTATAGGTGTCATACCACATTGTCCGATGTCCCTGGTAATAGATCAGACCATCCTGGCCAAATTGCGACTCGATATGATTGGCCAGGCATTCCATTGGTTCCAGCCAGTGATGCAGTTGCTTCGGGCCACCGATGGTGCGGATATCGTACCATGCCGAAATGACGAGATACGCGGCCGTTTCGCGTGATGACGACCAATCCGGCGCGCAGACGTTTCGGTTGGGCATTTGATATCCGGGAGCGCCCTGGAAATAACGTTCGACGGAAGCTCCGACCATTTCCATGGGCGAAATTCCGTTCTCCAGATGCGGAGCGAATACGGCCTGCTGAGCGTAAAACAATATCGCCAGGCCGCAGGGCAGGCTCATGACACTGTTGGCGATAATGCCGGTATCCGGACGCCATTGGACCATATCGAGCGAGTATTTGGGAAATCGTCTCAGGCGTGGATCGCCGTTGACGAGCCCCGGCAGCGGTTCAAGCCTTTGCACGTCGAAGTGCAGGGTTGTGCGCCAGACTTTCGGTTTAATTTGATTTAGTCCATCTTCAGCAACCGGTCTGCCCGGGGTGATGTCGACCCAATAAGTCGTGGCAGGAAACAGTGACGATGGTATGCGATAAAAGGCCGCCGAATCTCCCGTGCGCGTGATGAACGCGGTTCCGAAGTCCGGCGCGGCAAGATAAGCCGGTGTTTCGACGTAATTCATAATGTCCGAGGGATGACATACGAACGTCGTAGGGGTTTCGTTCGGCGCGAAATGAAAACGAAATAATCCGCCGCGCATTATCGTTGTATGGTTCGCCGTAGCGGTCAGTTCCAAATCAAATCCGCGTTCATTGGCGCGTATAGAAACCTGTTCCCAGGCGCCTGCGGCTATCTGCACGGGAGCATATTGAAAGACGTTGCCGTTTTCCTTTAACCGTGGTTGGGAAGACTGGACGGCTAATGAAACTCCGCGATTGTTCCCCGAAATTGTCAGAGCGGACTCACGTCCGCTGCTACGCAGATTGTCGAAGACCGGATCCAGCACCGGGCACGCCCCGCTTTTATCTAAAAGGTTCACGCGGAGTTCGCCCTGGCCGAGGGAATCCCAGGAAAGTCGGGCGATTCGCGGCTGCGATTTGTCCAGTGCCAGGCGATACCACGGAGTACTCACGTCCAACGTTTGCCCCGTGTCCGTAACTTCAGGGAGGAATTTTGTGGGATGGAGGTTCAACTTCAGGTCGGTGAACCCGCGGTTTGCGCCGCTGCACGCGGCGCGGACAGCGCAGCGCGCCGTCCCTACCATCGCTGCATTGCTGCCGTACACTTCCACTTGCGCCAATGCGGCGATCCAGGATTGCGGCGTGACCGAGGCTGTGTTTCGCTGGATGAGCAGCCGAAAATTGTCCGTCGTTATGGGCTTAAATTCAACGGTCACGGAATGGGTTTCAGGATTAAATTGAGCGTCCTGGACGTGAAAGAATGTTTGAAATTTGCCGCTGTCATCGGGCAGGAATTGCCCGGAAAATTCAGACGGAAGAGGGTTGGTGCTGCCGGCGTAAAGGACGACTTTGTCAATTTTTCGCGGACCCGGGAAATGGAACCAGACCCATTGCGGCAAATGCTCGTTTTCGCTGCTGAACCAGCAACGGGACGCAGGCTCGCCGGGAGTAAAGGGACGATTCAAAGGACAAACGTCACCGTCCTGGATCATTGCGCCGTTCTTCCGATAGCTATGTGAGCTAACGACGATTTGCACGCCGGGTTCGGTCCAAAATGCGACATTTCGATATCCGGTTTGGCCGCGGCTCAAAGCTGATTGGCGGTCGAGCACTGCGAGCAGCGCATAATAATTATCATTGAGCAAACCTTCGTAGCCTTTGCAGGTGCCATCCCACATTTTCCAATCCTTGCTTTTGTTGTTGCTCCCAAACCCCTGGAAATCTCCCCGGGCAAAGGCATCAAGCAGTGGGAATAGAATACGATCTCCATCCTGAATGCGGCCCAAATGGTAGAGCGCAGCGAGGGTGAAGTAGGAGAAGCATGCGGTCGCCCCGCCATTTTCGTAAATCTGAAATCCGTCGTGTGGACCATACTGCATGCAATCCGCTTTCGGGACGGGAATGAGATTGCCGGGCAGGCCGAGCGCGAAGTTCGTGTAACCGACCTCGCTCATTTTTGCGAGCAATCGGTCCATAATCGAGTTCGCCTTGTCCTGCGCAACCAGCCCGTAATCAATCGCTATTCCGTTGACCCAAAGGAAATAATAATCATGAAGTTGCCCATCCTCGCTGCGCCATCCAGCCAGAACCCCGGTTGTGGGATTGTAAAAGGTCTTGAAATAAACGGCCTTCAACTTGTCGGCGGCGGCTCGGTAGCGAACGGCGGCGGCGGGACGATTCGCCCGCTGCGCCAGAGTTTCCATTCCCCGCAACGCCCGATAGGCGAGCGCGTTTGCGTAGGCATCTTCGTAACCGAAGCCGAGAGTGTCCCACCAATTGGCAGGCCGATATTTAATCTTTGCCGGCCAGGAACCGGTATTCCCGCTCAGGATGTATTTAATGAGGCCATCGCCGGTGCGATCGGTGGCGAGCATTTGGTCAGCCCATGATTTAATTTTGTCATAGTTGCCGGCCAACCACGCCTGATCCCCGGACCCCTGGACGTAGTCTTCGGCGGCGATCAAAAATGATGGAAAAGTATCGGCCGAACATTCAGGACGGTCTTCACGGTGGATTACCATTGGGCTGTATCCGGGCATGCCGACAGCCTTTGTGCCGGCGATGATTCGGTCGAGTGTCTGGCGAACCATGTCCAATGCCGCAAGCCTGGTGGCGAGAGAAGGTGTATTTTCGGCGATATCCGCATATTCATAATAGCAAAACCCGCAGGTATCGCTGCCGGCGTTGTTGGAAAGCATGCGCCAGCTCGGGTTGAGTTGGAACATATTGAGCCAATTACGGCGAAAGCCATCGAAGCGCGCGTCAGCATCTATGCCCGGAAAATCCGGGTGAATGCTCACGACCTTTAAATGGTAAATCAGCGTGGGATGTTCCGGCGTTGCGCCGGGAAAAGTGATTTTGGTGTCTTTGCGCGTCGTCGCATAACCGATCGGGCCGGCATCGGGAACGTTGGCAGAAATTTGAAATGTCCCCTGATCAGGAAAATGCATGAGCGCCGGAAGCCGGATAGAACCATTGGTCTCAAGCAATCCGAGCAACGTTACGTGACTGACCCTGGTGTCGGCGTCAACGACGAGCAGTTCGGGCGGATATTCCGGCGACCAATGTGATTCCAGCAGGATTTCGTTCGTGTTGATTTCAATCGCCCATGGCGCGGGAGATGAATCATCCTGGCCGGGCCGGCGATATTCCACTCGCGAGCCCCGCCGCACCGCCTGCATCGGCGGCCACGGCGCAGACGGCGGTTTGATCGTGACCAGAGGAAAATGTTCCTCCCCTAAACTGTCCACGGACAAGCCTTCGAAGCCCGGGTAATTCAGGGAAATTTTTGCGTCAATGAATTGGCCGGTCACGCGCGCGGCGGGATGCATGAGTGGTTCGGCAGCGGCAGAGGCTGCGGCCAGTACGACCAACGCGAGCACGCTGATAAGTGACTTGGAATGCATGAAATTTTACGGCTCTTCGCGGAAACGATATTCGCCTCCGCCAACCACGCACCTGATGCACGAATTCTCCTCCGTAACGGCGAGCATTCCTGCGTCATTCATTTCCGATTTTATCGGCCAGATCTGCTTTCCAGATTCACGGATCGTGGAGCTTGCTGCGGAAAGCTTTGGAATGTAAATAGAGGCGCGCGTGTTGGCAGGTACGTTGACGTTG
The DNA here is from genome assembly GCA_963845665.1 of uncultured Verrucomicrobiae bacterium. Lineage (GTDB taxonomy): Bacteria > Verrucomicrobiota > Verrucomicrobiia > Limisphaerales > UBA11358 > UBA11358. The sequence continues at coordinate 733,905 of CAWJTA010000002.1, read as the reverse complement.
AGCGAAAAACTTCCGTCGCTGCCTTTTTCCCATCGTGTGGTGATGAGGCCTTTCACGGTCGGGACCGCGCCTTCGGCAAAAGTAAGACCGCCGGTTTCCGGGCGGACATCGAAAGTAGCGAAGCCACCGCTGGTGGGCTGGATACCGCAGATATATTTCGGAAAAATATAAGCAGGATAGGAGGTCCAGGCGTGGTTCACTTCGCCTCCGGAGCCGAAGCTTTCCCAATTGGCCTTGTTCCCGTCGAGCATGGGACGATAACGTGCCAAATCGCGCACCGCAAATGCCCCGCCTCCCGCGTTGAATATTCCACTGTAAAACGCATCGCCACCATAACCGCCCAGGTCCGGTTTTCCCGTCGTCTCAACGGCATGAAGAATTTCGGCCTGATCGGACTCCGGCTCGATGTTGAAACGCAAAGCCCATGCAGACGCGAGCGGAAACTTTTCCTGCCGGTCGGTTCGTGCAAGATAATATCGCCCGTTGAATAGATGCGCGTTGATGCCTGCTTTGACCACTTCGGATTGCCGTAAATAATCGGCACTTTCATTCGCTTGCCCCAGGACCGAAAAGACTCGGGAGGCGATTAGAAGATTTTCATAATACTGGCATGCGGTGGCTGCGTTGTACCCGCCGTTGGGCATGTTGCCACCGGCAAAGTCCGATATGCGCCATCCGGGAGGATTCAAAAGCCCGGTAGCCGGGTCCTGGAAGAGTTTCAACCAATCCAGGAAATGGGTCAGGCGTGGCGCCATCCCGCGCAGAAGCGTCTCATCGCCCGAAAACAGATATTGCTGCCACAATAACATTGGCCAATACATGGACCATTCGGGAATGCTGCGGGGTGCCTTGCCGGGCAGGGGATGATCTCCACCTACGCGCGCCGGGCAGCAGGACGGAAAATCGCCGCTGGGAAGCTGTTCTATCGCATAATCCCGCACGACCTTATCCATCATCATCGTATCGCGGTCATTGTAGAGGAGAACATTTCCAATATTCCAACTGTCGGCCGTCCACGGCGACTGTTCCCGGTTGGCGTCCACGCTGATGATGCCCTGCTGAATGTTCTGGCGCGCCGAACTTTCGCACATTTTGTAAATGTCATTCAACAAAGGGCTTGAACACCGAAAACGGCCCTCGACGTCCGCATCGCCGTAAGCCCAAATCCCGCGTACGTCCGACTCGCTCAGAGTTCCTGCGTAGCCAGTGATCTTAAGCACTTGAAATGACGTGTGACGTCCGAAGTCCGCGTCCCACGTCTCCGCGCCGCTGTGGCAGGTATATTCGTCCCAGCCGGCGGCTTTGCGGTCACCGGTCATTTGAAAATATCCGATGCGGACCACGTCGCCCGGATGATTTGCATGCATCGTGAGTTTGGGCCAGCCGTCGATGCAGCGTCCAAAATCCACCCGCCAGGCGCCATTCGTAAACGTGATGTTCACGGGCTTGAGTTCAGACTGTTCTCGTTCCAGAGGCGCCATTTGGGCGAAAAGAGTGTAATCCGAACGGTTCACCACAGATGCTGAAGCCCAGTTGGAGTCATTGAAGCCAACCGTCCGCCAACCGGCTGGTTCACGGCGTGAATCAAATTGTATCGCCGCCCGATTACGCCCTCCGCCGGCTCCGCCAAAATAGATTGCGTTGGTCTCTATAAACGCCGTATTAGCAAGGACTTTCCAGGTGTCAGCGCTGCCAATCGTGTATGTAGAGCCGTCGGCATAGTTCAGACGTGCCTCCAGCAAAAACGCCGGCTGCGCGTTGATCCCTGAATCGTTCCACGTTCCAAGCCAATGGGCCATTGCCGCAAACACATTTGTGCCGGTTCGGACCAGTTCGGTTATGTCATATGCGTTGTATTGACCGTGACGATACGGATCGCAGCGGGCCGGCCCACGGCCCAGGAGATGCCCATTGAAATACAGCAGATAGTCGTTGTGTGCGGTTACATAGACTTTGGCCAATGCCGGCTTGTTTGTGATCAAAAAAGTTTTTCGGAAATAGGCAAAGTTGTTCAGGTTTGTGGTTCCGTCCCAGATGTAATGTGCGGTCCATTCGTTCTGATTCAAGCCAGTGTCAAAATAAGCCGTCGGGCTGTAAGGGCTTGCTTCGCCGGCCTGGTTCCAGATTCGCACTTTCCACCAGAACCGAGTTGCCGCAGGCAATGGTTTGCCAGTGTATTCCACCGAAGCAGATTGGTCCGAATTCACTTTGCCGCTGTCCCATGTGGCCGTTGAATCGTTGAATCGTTGAATCGTTGAATCGGGTTTTTCGAACACAACGATTTGATAGGCCGTTTGGCTTTCACCGCGCTCCGTATCTTTGGACATCCAGGTGAACCGTGCCGCATCACGGTCAATCGCCAGCGGATTGCTGACGCCGTTCATAAGCAATCCCACAGGCGCTGGCGGCTGGCCGAAAGCAGTGACGGCCATCGAAATCAGGGACACCATGAAGACGGCAAAACTCTTCATCAAAATTTTCCTGCCGTTTCATGAAAATGATAATCGCCGCCGCCAACCACACATTTGATCGATTCATTTTCATCCGAAACCGCCAGCACGCCCGAATCCGTGGTCACACTGTTCGCAGGCCACAAATGTTTTCCAGACTCGGTGATGGAAAACTCATTGCCTGATAATTTAGGAATATAAATCGAAGCCAGTGAATTGGCAGGAACATGGATGGCAAGTGAAAAACTTCCATCGCTGCCTTTTTCCCAGCGAGTGGCGATGACGCCCTTCACGGTCGGGACCGCGCCTTCGGCAAAAGTAAGACCGCCGGTTTCCGGGCGGATATCAAACGTAGCGAAGCCGCCGCTCGTGGGCTGGATACCGCAGATGTATTTCAGGAATATATAGGCGGGATAGGCTGTCCAGGCATGATTCACCTCGTCATGGAGAGTCCAGGTTTCCCAATTGGCTTTGTTATCTTCGAGCATGGGACGATAGCGAGCCAGGTCCTGGACTGCAAACGCCCCGCCCCCGGCATTAAACAGTCCGCTGTAAAGCGCATCGCCGCCATATCCGCCAATGGCCGGTTTCCCGCCCTGCTCGATGGCCGCAACTATTTTCGATTTGTCCGCCTCGGGCTCGACGTCGAAACGCAAGGCCCACGCCGACGCCAATGGAAAGAACCCGTTGGTATCTGTCCGCGCGAGATAATATTCGCCGTTGAAAAGATGGGCATTGATCGCTGTTTTAATTTGTTCGGCCCGCCGCAAATAATCATCGCTTTGGTCTGTCTGACCGAGAACCCGAAAAATCTGCGAAGCAATGAGCAGATTTTCATAATATTGGCAGCACGTGGCCGCATTAATACCGCCATGGGGCGTGAATTGGGGAGCCCAGTCGGTAATTCGCCATTTAGGAGGATTGGGCAGTTTGGTCCCGGGATCCTCATAGGCATTCATCCAGTCTAGAAAATGCGTCAGATGCGGCGCCATTTCGCGCAGGAGCGTTTTATCGCCCGAAAACAGGTATTGCTGCCACAGTAACATTGGCCAATACATGGACCACTCCGGTATCTCGAACATGGGTGACGGGCTGCATGCATAGAAATCCCCATCGGACATTTGTTCACCGGCATAATCCCGGACGATTTTGTCAACCATCATCGTATCCCGGTGGTTATAGATCAAAACGCTTGCTATAATCCAACTGTCGGCGGTCCATTGCGATTGTTCGCGATTGGCATCGACGCTGACCATGCCCTGCTGAATGTTTTGCCGGGCGGAACGTTCGCACATTTTGTAAATATCATTCAGCAAAGGGCTCGAACAACGAAAACGGCCCGCGGCATCCGCATCGCTATAAGCCCACATCCCGCGTATGTCTGAAGCCCTCAGCTTTCCGGCGTAACCAGTAATCCGCAGCACTTGAAACGTTGCGTGCCGGCCAAAATCCGCGTCCCAGGTTTCCCGGCCGCCGTGGCAGGTATATTCGTCCCAGCCTGCGGGCTTGCGTTCGCCGGTCATCTGAAAATATTCAATACGCACGGTATCTCCCGAATGATTCGCCCGCATTGTGATTTTCGGCCAACCGTCAATGCAACGCCCGAAGTCCGCAAACCATGCGCCGTTCGTGAACGTGACGTTAACCGGGTTCAATTCAGCTTGTTCCCGTTCCAACGGCGCCATTTGCGCGAATAGATGATAATCGGACCGGTCAACTTCAGCCGCAGGCGCCCACCCGGAGTCGTTGAAATCGACGCTTTGCCATCCATTCTGGTTCGTGGCGTGAATCAAACCGTATTGCCGGCCGATTAATCATTGGGCTCTTTGCTTCAGTGAAATAAATGGGATCAGTCTCAATAAATGGAGTCTGGGCCAGGACTCTCCAGGAATTGTCCGTTCCGATCGTCGAATGCGAACCATCCGAATAATCCATTCGCGCTTCTAAAAGAAACGCCGGTTTTGCGTTGCACCCGGAATCACGCCAGATACCAACCCAATGGGCCATTGCCGCCAGCACATTGGTTCCGGGCTTCAACAGCGCGGTAATGTCGTACGCATTGTATTGGCCGTAATGGTAGGGATCACAACGCGCCGGCCCGCGGCCCAGGGGCTGGCCGTTGCAATAAAGAAGATAATCGTTGTGCGCCGTTACGTAGACCTTGGCCAAAATCGGTTTGCTCGTGACCAGAAATGTTTTTCGAAAGTACGCAAAATTATTGTGATTGGTGGTTCCGTCCCAGATGTATTGCGCCGTCCATTCGCCCTGATTTAAACCGGTGTCAAAATAAGCCGGCGCGCTGTAAGAGCTGGCTTTGCCGGTCTGGTCCCATATTCGCACTTTCCACCAGAACCGCGTCGCCGCGGGCAATGCTTTGCCATCGTATTCCACCGAAGCCGATTGGTCGGAATCGATTTTGCCGCTGTCCCAAATTAGTCCTGAGTCGGAGCGCGGATTGGTCACCACAACGATTTGATAGGCAGTTTGACGTGTTCCGCGTTCCGTATCTTTGGACATCCAGGTAAATCGGGTGGCGTCGCGTTCTATAGCCAATGGATTGCTTACGCCATTGACGAGCAATCCCACGGGGGCAGTCGGTTTGCCGGATGCGGCAAATGTAACTGTGCAAAGGGCAAGAACCGAAAGAACGACCAGATGGCCGCAAAACCAGGTCCCGAGTCCATAGCGCCATGCCGAGGGCCGAGACACTCGATTTGCGTGATATCGCCCGTTCGAAAGCGGTGTCGCGCTTCGCTTGCCACCGCACTCCAGGACGCAAGCGCGAAATCGAAGATTCACGGAGTGGAACCATGATTTCTCTTTGGAGCTAAGAGCGGCCGTTTTGTTCAGTATTTTCAGCATAACTTTAAAATTCTACGGCGTTTCTCGAAATCGATAATCACCCGCGCCAACAACGCATTTGATGCACGAATCATCGTCCGAAACGCTTAGCACTCCCGGATCATTGTTCTGTGTGGACGGCCATAGGCGTCTCCCGGATTCAGTGATCGTAAATTCTTTGCCCGATGGTTTGGGAATATAAATGGAGGCGCGCGTATTGGCCGGAACATGGACCGAAAGCGAAAAACCGCCGCCATATTCTTTTTCCCAGCGCGTGGTGATGAGTCCCTTCACTGTGGGAACCGTGCCTTCGGCAAAGGTCAGGCCGCCGGTTTCCGGCCGGACATCAAACGTGGCAAAGCCGCCGCTGGTGGGCTGGATGCCGCAGATGTATTTCAGAAAAATATAGCCGGATAGGAGGTCCAGGCGTGGTTCACTTCGACGTTCTGGCCGGGATCGGAAACTTTCCCAATTGGCTTTGTTCTCCTCCAGCATGGGACGATAGCGGGCCAGGTCGCGCACGGCAAAAGCCCCGCCGCCCGCGTTCAACAGCCCGCTGTAAAACGCATCGCCGCCGTAACCGCCGATGTTCGGTTTGCCCGCCTTTTCAATGGCGTCCAGGATTTTGGATTTGTCCGCCGCCGGCTCGATGTCAAAGCGCAAGGCCCAGGCCGAAGCGAGCGGAAACATTTCCTTGCGGTCGGTCCGGGCGAGATAGTATTCGCCATTGAACAGATTGGAATTGATGCCGGCTTTGACTTCCTCCGCCTGTCGCAAATAGTCGTCGCTTTGATTTGTTTGCCCCAATACGGAAAAAATACGGGAGGCAATGCGCAGGTTTTCATAATATTGGCAGGCGGTGGCGGCATTGTAACCGCCGCTGGGCATGTTGCCGCCGGCATAATCCGAAATCCGCCACTGCGTGAGGGATTCAGCAACTTGGTTGTCGGGTCCTGACACGGTTTCATCCATTCCAAAAAATGCGTCAGGCGCGGCGCCATCTCGCGCAGCAGCGTTTGGTCGCCCGAAAACAAGTATTGCTGCCACAGCAACATCGGCCAATACATGGACCATTCCGGAATGCGCCGTCCGGGATCGACATCCGCAGCCTGTGCGCGGGACTGGACGCGGGAAAATCTCCGTTGGGAAACTGTTCCCCGGCATAGTCGCGCACCACTTTGTCAATCATCATCGTGTCGCGGTCATTGTAGAGCAGGACATTGCCAATGTTCCAACTGTCGGCCAGCCACGGCGATTGCTCGCGGTTGGCATCCACGCTGATGATGCCCTGCTGAATGTTCTGCCGCGCGGAACGCTCGCACATTTCGTAAATGGCATTGAGCAATTCGCTCGAACAATGGAAACGCCCGGCCACGTCCGCATCGCAATAAGCCCACATTCCGCGCACGTCGGAAGCTTTCAATTTCCCTGCATAGCCAGTGATCTTGAGCACTTGAAATGAAGTGTGGCGTCCGAAATCCGCGTCCCAGGTTTCCGTGCCGCCATGACAGGTATATTGGTCCCAACCGGCGGGCTTTGCGTCCGCCGGTCATTTGAAAATATTCCACGCGCACCATGTCGCCCGGATGGTTTGCGCGCATCGTGAGTTTGGGCCAGCCGTCAATGCACCGCCCGAAATCCACCAGCCACGCGCCGTTGGTGAAAGTGATGCTGACCGGCTTGAGTTCGGCCTGTTCGCGCTCCAGCGGCGCCATTTGCGCGAACAGATGATAATCGGAGCGATCCACCACGGTGGCGGAAGCCCATGCTGGAATCATCGAAATCCGACCGTCTGCCAGCCGGCGGTTCCAGGCGCGAATCAAATTGAATGGCCGCGCGATTGTTCGATCCGGCCGCCAAAATACGTCGCATTGGTTTCGATGAACGCGGTATGCGGCCAGGACCTTCCAGGATTCATCGGTCCCAATCGTCGAGGACGAACCGTCGGGATAATCCAGCCGCGCTTCCAGCAAAAAGGCGGGCTTGGCATTGATGCCGGACGTCATTTGCCAGTTGCCCGACCAATGCCCGATGGCGGCGAAGACATTCGTGCCGGTCTTCAACAAGCGCTGGTCATGTCATAGGCATTGTATTGGCCGTAATGATATGGATCGCAGCGCGCCGGGCCGCGGCCCAGAAGCTGTCCATTGCAATAAAGAAGATAATCGTTGTGCGCCGTCACATAGACCTTGGCCAGGTTGGGTTGTTTGTGACCAGAAAGGTCTTTCGGAAATAAGCGAAGTTGTTCTGGTTGGTGGTTCCATCCCAAATGTAATGCGCCGTCCATTCGTCCTGATTCAGTCCGGTGTCAAAATAAGCCGGCGCGCTGTAAGGGCTGGGCTTGCCGGTCTGATCCCAAATTCGCACTTTCCACCAAAACCGCGTGGCCGCAGGCAACGGTCCGCCGGCGTATTCAACCGAAGCCGATTGGTCCGAATCCACCTTGCCGCTGTCCCACCAAACCTCGTCGGCGTTGAAGCCGGGCTTGGATTCGAATACGAGGATTTGGTATGCGGTTTGGCGTTCGCCGCGTTCCGCATCTTTGGACATCCAGGTGAACCGCGTGGCGTCCCGGTCAATCGCCAGCGGGTTGCTCACGCCATTGACGAGCAATCCCACGGGGGCTGAAGGCCTGCCAGACGCGGCAAAAGCCACAAGCGTCATAAGCAGGAGCGCAATTCGCCATCGGATGGGAGCGATCGTCTTGTTTGGTATCACAATTTTAAACTTCTACGGCTTCTGCGGGATTTCCTGGAAACGATATTCACCCGCGGCAACGACGCATTTGATAGACGAATCCTCTTCCGAAACGGTAACCACTCCGGGATCATTGATTTCCGTTGCCGGCCACAGACGTTTTCCGGATTCGGTGATAGAGGCGCCTTCGCCCGGCAATTTTGGAATATAAATCGAAGCAAGTGTATTGGCCGGAACGCGGACGGTAAGCGAAAAACTGCCGTCATTTCCTTTTTCCCAGCGTGTGGTAATAAGGCCTTTCACCGTAGGAACGGCGCCTTCGGCAAAGGTCAGGCCGCCGATTTCGGGCCGGACATCGAACGTGGCAAAGCCGCCGCCAGTGGGCTGGATGCCGCAGATATATTTCAGGAAAATATACGCCGGATAGGAAGTCCACGCGTGATTTGGTTGATAGCCTCGGACAAGTTGAAAACCTTCCCAACTGGCCTTGTTCTCTTCCAGCATGGGACGATAGCGGGTCAAGGTCGCGCACGGCAAAAGCCCCGCCGCCGCGCATTAAATAGCCCACTGTAAAGTGCGTCGCCGCCATAGCCGCCAATGTCCGGTTTCCCCGCCTGTTCAATGGCAGCAAGAATTTTGGATTTGTCCGCCGCCGGCTCGATGTCGAAGCGCAACGCCCATGCTGATGCCAGTGGAAACATTTTGTTCGTGTCAGTTCGCGCGAGATAGTATTCGCCGTTGAACAAATGGGCATTGATGCCAGTCTTTGACCTGCTCCGCCTGTCGCAAATAATCCTCGCTTTGCTTCGTTTGTCCCAATACCGAAAATACTTTGGAAGCAATGAGCAGGTTTTCATAGTATTGGCAGGCCGTGGCCACGTTGTAAGCCGCCGCCGGGCATGTTGCCGCCGGCATACTCGGAAATCCGCCAACCGGGAGGATTGAGCAATTTGGTCTGTCGGGTCCTGGAAGGGTTTAATCCATTCCATAAAGCGCGTCAGGTGCGGCGCCATCTCGCGGAGAAGCGTTTCGTCACCCGAAAACAGGTATTGCTGCCATAGCAACATCGGCCAATACATGTGCCCATTCGGGAATCCGGCGGGACGCTTTCGGGCGTCGGATCTTCCGCGCGCCGGGTCCCCGGACTGCAGGCCGAAAAATATCCGTCGGGAAACTGTTCTCCCGCATAATCACGCACAACCTTGTCAATCATCGTCGTGTCGCGGTCATTGTAGAGCAGAACGTTCCCAATATTCCAACTGTCGGCCAGCCACGGCGCTTGTTCGCGATTGGCGTCCACGCTGATGATGCCTTGCTGAATGTTTTGCCGCGCCGAACGTTCGCACATTTTGTAAATGTCATTGAGCAAAGCGCTCGAACAACGAAAACGGCCCGGCGACTTCTGCATCGCAATAAGCCCAAATTCCCCGCACGTCGGAAGCCTTTCAATTTTCCCGCATAGCCGGTTATTTTAAGCACTTGAAACGACGTGTGCCGTCCAAAATCCGCGTCCCAGGTTTCCGCGCCGCCGTGACAAGTATATTCATCCCATCCGGCGGGCCTTCGTTCGCCAGTCATTTGAAAATATTCGATGCGAACGACGTCGCCGGAATGATTTGCGCGCATTGTAATTTTAGGCCAGCCGTCAATGCACCGCCCGAAATCCACCAGCCATGCGCCGTTTGTTGATGTGATGCTGACCGGCTTGAGCGCCGCCTGTTCCCGTTCCATCGGCGCCATTTGCGCGAATAAATGGTAATCAGACCGGTTCACCACCGTGGCAGAGGCCCAGCGTGAATCATCAAAGCCGGTTCTCTGCCATCCGGGCGGCTCCAGGCGCGAATCAAATTGAATTGTCCGGTCCCACGGGTTGCCTTTGAAGTTCGCTGGCCTGGTTTCGATAAAGGCGGTGTGAGCCAGAACCTTCCAGGATCCATCGGTTCCGATCGTAGAAGACGAACCATCCGGATAGTCCAGTCGCGCTTCCAATAAAAAGGCCGGCTGAGCATCAACTGCCGGCATTATTCCAATCGTCCCGCCAATGTCCCATGGCGGCAAACACATTTGTGCCGGTCGTCAGACAGTTTGGTAACGTCATAGGCATTGTATTGCCCGTAATGATAAGGATCACACCGCGCCGGTCCACGGCCCAGAAGCCGCCCATTGAAATAGAGAAGATAATCGTTGTGCGCCGTCACATAGACTTTGGCCAGATCAGGTTTGTTCGTCACCACAAACGTCTTTCGGAAGTAAGCGTAATTATTCGAGTTAGTGGTCCCGTCCCAAATGTATTTTGCCGCCCATTCGTCTTGGTTTAATCCGGTGTCAAAATAGTTCGGGGCACTGTAATCACTCGCCTTGCCGGTTTGATCCCAAATTCGCACTTTCCACCAAAACCGTGTCGCGGCGGGAAATGCTTTGCCGGCATATTCAACGGAAGCTGACCGGTCTGAATCCATCTTTCCGCTGTCCCACCACATGAGCGGCGTTGAATCGTCGAATCGTTGAATCGTTAAAGCGGGCCTTTCGAATACAAGGATTTGGTATGCCGTTTGGCGTTCGCCGCGCTCAGTGTCTTTAGACATCCACGTGAATCGAGTGGCGTCGCGGTCAATCGCCAGGGGATTGCTTACGCCATTGACGAGCAATCCCACGGGGGCCGATGGCCTGCCGAAAGCGGCCAAAGCCACTGAAGCCATGAAAAGCACAAAAGCGGGTCCCTTAAACGCCCTCGAGATATTTGATTTTTTCCTTCCTGTGGGAAACCTGTGAAATTCACGCCATGCAGCCATTCGTTGCCTTGGAGGAAAACCGGATCATTTCAAGGCATTGTGGCAGCCGCAGCCTCAACCTTGTATAAATCATCATAAGGAGGGTTGGCCGTTAAGGAAGTACCTTGTCCGCCGTCTCCCTGGCCAGTCGAGTCCGCTGTGGCATTCTGGAGCCTGGCCACGTCCTGGTCAATCCAATGCCAATACTCGACATGGCCATCGGCAAAGGAAAAATTCTCGCCATTGTCATGGCGATTGGCCGGCTCATTAAACCAGGAATTTATCGGGCTGCCGTAATCGATTGGAAACATTGCAAAGCATCCATCGCTCAGAGAGGATTCGGCTTCCTGCGCAAACACAAGCTCCTGGGAGACGCGCGTCGCCAGAATTGAACTCATTTTCCCATACGAATTCCACGGCCCTTCTCCCTGAGCGGTGATGGTCCACGGACCGGTTGGGGATTGGGCGGAGTTTCCGCCCATGGAGTAATTGATCGAGCAGCTCCGCACCTGAGGCACCATGCCGTTTATGCCGACGGTAACGCCGGATTTCTGCTTCGCCAGGGACGCCTGGCTCCCGTCCACCGGGCCGATCAACCTGGTAACCGACGGACAAATATAAATTTTGGCTTGTTGATTATATGGGTAAAGCGCGGAAGTCCGGATGTTATAGTCTGCCACATCGGCATTTCCGGCGGCTCCGTCCGGTTGATTGCATTGGCCTTGTATCCAATTGCCAGGGGTGGTTAGGGCGGTGCTGGTGAAATTCAGCGGCAAATTATCGTTATTATCCTGGACATACATGCTGTAAGCCAATTGCAATTGCTTCATGTTATTCAAGCAGTAGGTCGCCTTCGCCTTTTCCTGGGCCGCATGCAATACGGGCAGCAGTATCGCGGCGAGGATCGCGATAATGGCGATCACCACCAGCAATTCGATGAGCGTGAAGGCGCCCTTCGACGCCCTCACGCTCGGGATCAATCCACCAAAGGCACGGCTTCCCCTCCTTGAGTCATCCAGTGCGCCGTTTGTTGTGATGGAAAATTTCATGATTTTGATATCAATCGCATTCGCGATTTATGGGTACGCCAAACGGTAAAACACGGTGCCGTTGGTCAGGTTAATCGGGATAAGAATCTTATTCGTGCCAGTCGTTCCGCTCACATTCACCCAATTCGTGCTGATGCCGACGGACAGTTTGTTGGTCTGCGCCTGCAATTGCCAGCCGATGTGGTCGGCCGGCCAGCTCAGAGTCAACTGACTATTGGCGACCGAGAACACGACGTTCGTGGAATTCGTATTGACGGTCACCGGGGCCGTGATGGCAGAAGTATACAGTTGCTGAATTTGGCTCGCTGAGAGCGCGTAGTTGAAGATCGCGGCTTCATCCATTTTGCCGTTGAAAATGCGCGACGGCAGGGTAAACGATTGCGGGTCTGCTCCAATGGCAAAACCAGCCTGAGCCAGTGACAGACTTGCGTTTGTCACGTTATTCGGCGTGCCGGCCGTCCCGTTAACATAGATGACAGAGTTCGTCGGCGTTATGGTCATTGCCACCATTGACCACGCACCCGAGGGCACGGTCAATCCAGAACTGGAGTCGTAAGTGGCGGCATTATTATTCCAATTGTAACTCATGACGTTATTATTCGCGAATTGGTCGCCGGCCACTATGCCGTTAACCCGGTAGAAGATCAGTCCCGCCGAATTTGTCTCTGCTGCGCTAAATGGATAGGCCCAGCAAAGGAATGTCACAGTATTCGTGTTCAAATTGATGCCTGGGGTCGTCACATAACCGGCGCCGGCGTTCGTAACGGTATTATTCATCGAAACTCCCAATTCACCGGAGAAGCCGGGAAGAGACACACCAGGCAGCCCGTTGGTCGTGTTCGTTCCATAGAGGCCATTATAGCCGCCCACATAATCGTAGGCGATCGTGCTGCCGGATGGCTCGTTCAACCGCCAATAGGCAATCGGGTGATCGTTTAGGATCGCTTGCGAGTAGCCATTGGGAACGGTAATACCGGTTAAAGTGACCGGTCCGGCGTTAGTGCTGGTGTAGCCATTATAGCCATTGGTGACGGTGCAACTGTAGCTGGTGGATCCCAGCGGCGCGACACTTGAGTAAGTGGCGTTGGTGGCATTGGGGATGGGCGTGCCACCCTGATACCATTGATAATACAATGGCAAATTGCCGTAGGCCTGGGCGGTGAAAGTAAACGGCTGTCCCGCATAGAGCGTCGTATTGGGCCCAAGACCCACTTGCAGACCGGAAATAACCGTGACAGACACCACACTGGAGGTAACCGCGCCATACACGTTGGTTGCTACCAGGTAGTAGGCGTCACTGGTTAGATCATTTGGAATACTCAGAGTCGCGCTGGTTTGCCCGGAAATCGACACACCGTTGGTGTCATACCATTGAAAGAACAATGGATTGCCAGACACGCCCACCGAAACAGTCAACGTGGCAGTTATGTCTGTATTGATATTGGGGGGCGGTTGCTGTGTGATGATGGGATAGGAATTGGTGCCGATAGGCAGCTTGTGGCTGACCGCCAGGTAATTGTCCAATGACACCACGTCATTGCTGGACATGCTCGAACTCATAATGATCAATTCGGCAATGTCGCCGCTCAGGCGATTGAAGTTATCTCCGCGCGCTCCGATCATCAAGCTTGACTGATGATCGGCGTCGGCCGATTCATTATAACCGTTGCTTAGGAGACCGGTTCCGGCCGGGTTGCCATCAACGAAGTGGCTGACGGTATTACCCAATTCAGTCACGCCCACGATTTGTGGCACGCCAACGGTCGGCCCGTTTGTGGAGGCGTATACCCCATAGCTGATGCCGTTGCCGAGGCTGCCGCCGTTGCCGCGATACAAAGGTTCACCTGTTGTGCTGCCCACGTAATAATCATAGGGCGCGGCAATACTGAGATTGGCGCTGGGATTCCCGGTCTTGGACACAATCTCGCCATTGGTGCCGCCCGCCAGCGTAGCAAAGTTCATCACGGCAAAAACCGACATATCACCGATGATTTCAAGCGAAGGTGCGTCGAAGGCAAGCATTTGCGAATCGTTGGTAGCGTTAAAACGGATCACTATGTCTCCGTAATTGTTAGTGGCCAGGACCGGGTCTTCAGACGAAGGCGAGCCAAAGCCAAACCCCATAATATTGTTTCCATTTCCAGAAAGATCGTTCCATTGGCCGACACCGGCGCCGCCGTCAGATGTGACTCCGGTATTAGCTTTGACCCAAAGGGCCGTTGGCGGATAAAGGCCCAGCGACGGCGAGGCGGAGGTCATGGTATTTCCATAGACATCCTTCACGTTTTGAACGTTGAGCGTGTAATACCCTGGATTGGCATTCCAGGTTAAAGATGACGTGTTCAGAACGACTTTGTTCGGCAAGTCACCTATGCTCGCAGAAAGAACAGTCGCGCCGTTGTTCAGCGAATAATTCCCGGCGATGCTGGCGGTGACAGGGTCCACCGCTTCGTCAAAGAGCACAACCACCTCATTGGTGTTCCATATCGGTATTCCCGACGTCACGACATAAGGGGGCTCGGTAAGAACTGTCACGGTGCTCGTCGCGCTGTTGGTTGTCGAGCCGTTGGGGAAGGTCACCAAAACATCAAATTGATCGCCATTGTCCAAAGGCCCGAGAATGGACGTCGTGAAAGATAAGCCGGTGGCCCCGGGGATATTCGTGCCGTTCTCCTGCCATTGGAAAGAAAGCCCGTGCGTACTGCCCACGGTTGCCCCAAACGTGTAGCTCACAGAAAAGCCGTTGGAAGATGTGACGGTTGAAGGCAAATTCTGGGTAATAGCAAATGGGAAGTATTTTTGCCCAAGATAGTTATCCACGTTGGTGCGGTCGGGGCCGGAAAGCGCGGTATTAAAGAGCATAACTTCCGCTATCTGGCCCTTCATGTTCCCGTTCACCAAATCCCATCGTCCGCCAATCCAGAGCGGCCGTCCGCCGTCGTAGATGCCGGGCGGGTCGCCCGTAACGCCTCTTATGATGCCGCTCCCGTTGGTATTGCCGTTCAGGTAGAAAACAAAGTTCGTTTGCCCGCCTGACGGCGACAATGTAATCATTGAGGAGAGGACATCGGGGACACCGACCAGAAGGGTCCCTCCGGTGCCGCTGGCCGGCGCGTTATTGTAACCATTTCCATATTGCACGGTTTCTCCGGCGCCCGGAGCCCAATCGAAAGGCGCCGGCAGGTTTCCCCACGTTTTGTTCATTATTTCGTTGGCAGGGCTGACCGAAGCAAATTGGGCGACAGCATACATGGTTGTGTTGCTAATCAACGTTGTCAGGCTGGGCGAAGAGGCGGCCTGCAGCCAGTGAATGGGGCCGTTGCCAAAGTCCAGCGTCGGCTGGAGGTTATTGAAGGTGTCCACCGCCGGCCTGGACGACGGGCCGCTGTGGGCGGCTGAAGGCACGCCAAAGAATTGCGAGGCATTGTTACCATTTGTGGTCTGGTCGAGCCATTGAACCACGTTGCCGCTGCCGTCAAGCACCACGCCTGAATCGCCTCTCGCGAAAAACACAAGCCCGGCGGGAAGAACCGGCACGGTACTGCCGCCCGTCATGGCGTTGCCGAACAAATCCTTCACGTTTTGAACAGTGAGATAGTAACCGGCGCTGGTATTCAAAGTTGCAGTCGTCAGGATGACGTCATTGGACGCGCTGCCGTAACTGACCGACAAAACTGAGACGCCCGCTGGAGCGCCATTGATGGTCAATGAATAATTGCCGGGGTTCAGTCCCGTGATCGGGTCAACCGCTTTGGAAAACGCGACGACGACGTTCGTCGTGTTTACCGTTTTCGTCGCGGAATAAACCGTCGGGGGTCCGGACACAACGGTCAAAGACGCCGGCGAGCTGTTTGTGGCGCCATACACGTTTGTGATCGCTACGCTGTAGTTTAGACCATTGTAGGTCATATCCAGCGCCGGCGTAGTGTAGGTCGAATTGGTCGCTCCGACAATGGCGTTGGTCGTGCCGCTGGGGCTATTGGTCATCCATTGATAAGAGGCCGGGGGGGAATCGTTCGTGACACCGGCCCAGAAAGTGGCCCTTTGTCCCACTTGCGCCGTTCTGTTATTGGGTTGTTCTGAAATCACCGGCGCGCCTGGGTATACAAGCACATCCGTCAAAGTGAATTGTTGAAAAAGGCCGGTGGCGGCATCGGCGCCAATGCCGACGTATTGGATGGGAGGATTGCCATACGGAACGCGGTAGGTGGCCACCAGGACCCCATTCGTATAAAAAGTGTAGACCCATCCATAATCTGCATTGATTGCGGTCGTCCCATTCGTAGCCGTATCAAGAACGACTGTGAACACATTGGTGGTGGTTCCAAAATTGGCGTTAATAGTGGCCGTGGATCCGCCGCCCACCGACTCAAAGGCCTGAATCCCACTGCCGTTTCCGCGTATGAGTGTGAATCCAGCTCCGCAATTAACGGCGGCATAGTAGTTGTTCGTTATCGCTTGTGTGGCAAAGCCCATCGCCAGCCATTGCGAACCACCAGATAACGCGCATACTTTACAACTAAGAGTATATACGTGCCCGACTTGCGGAGTAAACGGCAGGAAACCGTTCAAGTATAGGCCGTTCGTAGGATTGGGGGAGTTGGTGCAGGCAACCTCCGCTCCGTCCGTCATTAGCACGTCGTTATTTTCCGGACTGTCGGCGGCAAACCACGTTGCCCCCGGCAGATTCACCGTATCCGGCGCCGAGCCGTTCAGCACTCCCGTCCGGGCGAAGTTGTCTTGATAGATGATGCTGGTTGTTTGCCCCCGGACCGTGCCGGCCAAAGTCAGGAAAGAGAGAAGAACCGTCGCCGTTGCCCAATTACGAATACCCCGCCATTGATTCAGAATTGTTGCAGTCGCGTCTATTTTCATATCGGTAAGTGTGTCAGGTTAGGATTGTCTGAAGGCATTTTTCGCCAATGATTTCGTTTGGTCGTTTCGGCTGTTTAAGGACTTTCCCACAGTCCCAGTATGCCAACAATGGATAAAATGGCAATTCTCATGGACAAAATGGTTTTTGAAACGGGAGGTCTTGACTTGTCGGCTGGAGCAGCGCCACATTCCCACAGTCGCATGAAATCCGAATCTGCCGCATTTTATCGCTATTTTCCAGTCAGTCAACGCGATAAAAATTGGGGTCTCTACGCCACGACCGTCGGCGAATCACGGGTCTCGCCGCATGCGCAGTATCCGCTCAGCGGCCATCCCAAAGGCTTTGACTTTGATTGGCGCCACGGGCGCATTCTTCATGGATTTGCTCTTCTTTACATTTCCAGCGGCCGCGGAACGCTGGAATCAAAACCCAACTTCTCGGCTTCCATCGAAGCGGGCCAGACTTTTTTGCTCTTTCCCGGCATCTGGCACCGCTACGCGCCACATGCGGAAACCGGCTGGCATGAACATTGGATCGGCTTCGACGGTGAGACGGCCCGGCGCTGGCTGCGGCATCGCTTTTTCTCCCCGCAAAATCCGGTCGTCAAAATCGGCGCCGAGGACACGGTGCTGGCGACGTTCAGCCGGGTAATGCAAGCCGTTCGCGCCAATCGCCCGGCCCTCCAACAAATCCTCGCCGGCGCGACGAACAACCTGATGGGCCTGTTCTATTCGGCGCAACAGGCGCAGTCCGCGGTCGATTTGCAAAATGCCAACGTCATCGAACGCGCCATCAGCCGGATTCAGGATGAATTTGACCGCAACCTGGACATGAAACGGTTGGCGCAGGAACTGTCCGTCAGTTATAGCTGGTTTCGTCACTCGTTCGCGGCCCATACCGGACTTGAGCCCCCACCAGTATTTGCTGGAATTTCGCCTCGTCCGCGCCCGCAGCCTGCTGGCGGAAACCGAATTGCCTATTAAGGAAATCGCCCTGCAGACCGGCTTCGAGGACGAACTTTATTTTTCGCGCCTGTTCCGGCAAAAGCTAAATCTGACTCCCACCCAATGGCGTGACCGCAGCCGCCAGCCGAAATGATAATATGATAACGATTCCTTTCTGCCAAAAAGTCCATGTCCATTGTCATTTTATCCATTGTGCGAATGTCAATAGCCTGCGAGCTTGTTTACTCACACGCATTAGCTGTATTAGATGAAAATTACTGATGTAAAGTTGTATACCGTCAAATCCGGCGACACCGGCGCGCGCGGCGCTGCCATGGGCGAGTCGCAATATTGGGGCGGCGGCTGGCAGGCGCAGACCCTCATTTCCAATCCAATGTCCGTCCATCCCAAATACTCCCGCATTCGTTCCTTATGGATGGGCGGTGGGCAGGACCCGTTTGTCATCGAAATTTTTACCGACGACGGCGCCAGTGGTTTTTGCGCCAATTACGGCGGCGGCGCATTTGCCTGCAGCGTCATTGACCAGCACCTGAAGCGATTTCTCATCGGCCAGGATCCTTTCAATATTGAATTGATCTGGGACCAGATGAATCGTTCGACGCTGCCCTACGGACTCGGCGGCGTCACGAGCATGGCCATGGCCGGCGTGGACCTGGCCCTATACGATCTGGTCGCCAAAGCGCAAAAGTTGCCCGTTTATAAAATGATCGGCGGTCAAACCAAGGAATCCATTCCGTGCTACGTCACCATTCATCCGGACTATGTGGATGCCTGGCGCGATCGCGGTTTTCTGGGCGTGAAAATTGCCGCTCCCTGGGGCGTGGAAAGCGGGCGCGACGGCATCAAGAAAATGGAGAAGTTAATCGCCAAATTGCGCAGCGGCCTCGGCGACGACATGGAAATCATGGTCGATTGCTATTTGTCCTGGGACATTGAGTTCGCAACGCGCGTGGCCGAACGCGTCCGCGACTATGATGTGAAATGGTTCGAAGACCCGCTGCAAAACGGTTGGGCGACTGAAAACAATCGCATTTTGCGCGACCGCATTTCGCCCATTCTCCTGGCCACGGGCAACCTGGAATATCATCCCAAAGCGTTTCACAATATCATCCATAATCATGCCACGGACATTATCCAGCCGGAGATGCAGTGGTGCGGCGGTTATACTCCCACGCGCTGGATCGCGGCCATGGCCAAGCCCTACGACATGCCGGTCATTCCGCACGGTTCCTCCGTCTATAATTATCATTTCGTCATGGCCAATACGAATTCGCCATATGCGGAATATCTTTCGGTGGGCAAAGGGACCGATATCCAGCCGATTTTCAGCGTGATCGAAGGCGAACCGCTGCCGGTAAACGGGAAAGTTTCGCTCGACCCGGACAAACCGGGTTTCGGTGTGGAGCTTAAGCGCGAGTTGCTCGTGCCATTTAAAGGTTGAAGTATGAAAAAAATCGGCGTAGGCATCATTGGGGCGGGGTGGTGGGCGACGTCTGCGCACATCCCGGCCGTCATATCGCATCCGGGCGCCGAATTGCTGGCCGTGCAAAGCCGCGAAAAAGCAAATTGCGAAAAAATCGCGCGCGACTTCGGCGCGAAACACGCCTTCGTTGATTATCGGGAATTATTGGCGCTCAAGGAACTGGACGCCGTCATTGTCTCTTCAACTCCAAACGTTCACTTCGCCCAGGCCAGCGCCGCGCTCGAGCGGGGACTGCACGTTCTCATTGAAAAGCCCATGACCTTCACGGCCGATGAAGCGCGCGAACTGGTCGAAATGGCTGCGCAAAAGAAACTGCACTTGCTCGTCAGTTGTCCCTGGCATTTCACCGCGCACGGCAAAGAGGCGCGGCGGCTGATTCATTCCGGCGCGCTGGGTGAAATCAAAATGATTTCCGTTCTGATGACCAACCCGATCGACAAGCTCCTGCGCGGAATCAACACCTCTCCGACCCACGGCTTGGACAAGGTCTATATCGAGCCGTGCAAAGGCTCCTACAACGATCCGGCCATTGCCGGCGGCGGCCAGATTTATTGCCAGGTTTCGCATGCGGCGGCGTATCTCACGTTCCTGACGGGCCTGCGCCCGGCGGAAGTCTATGCGCGGTTCGACTACGACGGCTCGCCAAAATGACATTTACAATGCCCTGACCATCACGCTGGAAAACGGCGCGCTGGCCACCATCGCCAGCACCGCCGCCACGCCTCTGTCCGAACGCAACTACGAAGTCCGAATTTTCGGCAGCAAAGCCATTTTGCAGCTCGAACTATGGCGCGGCACCATGACGCTGATTGATTTCGCGGACAAACGCACCGATTTCAAACCGCTCGCGCCCGGAGAAATTTATCCGGAACAATCCCCGGCCTTAAATTTCATTGACGCCATCCTGGGCAAGGCGGCGAATGGTTCGCCGGGAGAACTGGGGCTGGCCTCGATGGAAATCATCGAGGCCGCCTGCGAATCCGCGCATACCAATCGCTGTGAGAGAATCCGGGCCGTCAAAGGCGCGCCCGTCGATGAGCCGGCCGGTGTTCGCCAGCAGGCATGAGCCGGTCCGTCCAACTCACCGGCATCGCGTGGGACCACAGCCGCGCCTTTCCGCCGCTGGTGGCCACGGCTCAGCGTTACGAGGAATTGCAATTGGCAGGCGGCGCTGCCACTACCCGCATCCGCTGGGAAAAACGCACCCTCGACGAATTCGGCCACATGTCCATTGACCAATTGGCGCCGAAATTCGATTTGATCGTCATTGACCATCCCTGGGCAGGCTTCGCCTTCGAAAGCAATCTCGTCCGTGACCTCAAACCGCTCCTGTCGCCAAACGCCTTCAACGATTGGGCGCAAAATTCCATCGGCTCTACCTTCGAAAGCTACCGTTACGCCGGCCGATTGCTCGCCCTGCCCATTGATGCCGCCACGCCCGCGCCAAGCTGGCGGCCGGACCTGCTCGAACGCGCCGGAATGCCTCCGCCCGCGACCTGGAAAGAAGCGGTCGCGCTCGCCCGCCGGAAGATGGCCGTGATTCCGGGTTTCAATGCCGATCTATTTTTGCACTTTCTGATGCTGCTTAAAGCCCTCGGCGCGGACCCGTGCTCGAACTCTGCGCAACTCGCTACGCGTGACGCCATGCGGACGGCTCTGGACCTCCTTCGCGAACTGACCGAACCGATGCCTCGCGAAATGTTTGACTGGAACCCCATTCAGGTCGCTGAACGCATGACCAAAACCGATGACTTCGCCTGGAATGCCTTTGCCTACACTTACAACAACTATGCCCGCGCGGGTTTTGAGCGCTCTCCATTGCGCTTTGGCAATTTGATTTCGCTTCAACCCAATGGGCCGCGATTGCGAAGCGTGCTCGGCGGCACAGGCATTGCCGTTTCAAGCCACTGCCACCATCCTGAAATCGCCCTGGACTACGCCAGTTTCATCGCAGCCGCAACCGTACAGAAAGCCATTTACGTCAACGCCGGCGGACAGCCCTCGCATCTTTCGGCATGGACCGATCCGTCGGCGGACGTTTTGTGCGGCGGTTTTTTCAGCGGAACCAAAACGACCCAGGAAGAAGCGTTCGTGCGCCCGCGTTACAGCGGTTATGTGCCGTTGCAAACGAGCGGCGGCTCCGCTTTGCAGGAAACGCTGCGCGATGGACGCGACGCCGAAGCCGTGCTGGATAAATTGGACGAGCTGTACCGGGCGTCACGCAAATCCGGTTCGCCGTCTTTTCAGTCGAATTGATAATATGAAACCCAAACTTGCCTGCGCCGATTTCAGCTTCCCGCTTCTGTCCCACGATGCCGCACTGAGCGTCATTTCGTCGCTGGGATTGCGCGGCGTGGACATTGGACTGTTTGCCGGGCGGAGCCATTTGCGGCCCGAAAAGGAACTGAAACAGGCCGGGAAAAATGGCGCGGCTCTTCGCCGCCGGCTGGAACAGCATGGACTTGTCGCGGCGGATATATTTCTTCAGGTCGACGACAACTTCACCGATTTCGCGGTGAATCATCCGGAAGCAAAACGCAGGGAATTTTCGCGCTCTCAATTCCTCAAAACCCTGGACTACGCCGCCGCGGCGGGCTCGCATCACGTTTCGATTTTGCCCGGAGTCGCGTTCCCGGGTGAGTCTCGCGAGACGTCCCTCGCTCGTTCCGCCGAAGAATTGGCGTGGCGGGTAGATCGGGCTGCTTCGATGCGCCTGACGGTGGGCATCGAGCCGCACGTGGGATCAATCGTTGATGCTCCCGCGCGCGCCCTGAAACTGGCTGGCCTGGTTCCGGGGTTGGGTTTCACTTTGGATTACGCCCATTTCACACGCGTGGGAATTCCTGACGCCGAGATTGAACCGCTCTGCGCCCGCGCCACGCATTTCCACGCGCGTTGCGCCCGCAAAGGCCGCCTGCAAAGCAGTTTCAAGGAGAACACGATCGATTTCGGCCGCGTTCTTCGGGCATTGAATAAAAATCATTTTCGCGGCTGGATCGCCGTCGAGTACGTCTGGATTGACTGGGAACATTGCAACGAAGTGGATGTCCTGTCTGAAACGGTTCTTTTGAGCGATCACCTCACTAAGGCTGCGAAGAATGTCTCAGCACGTTGAGCCTATGGAGCCAAAGAAAAAACAGTGGAACGGCCAAACCGCCCTCATTACCGGCGGCGCGTCCGGGATCGGCCTGGCCGTCGGCAAAAAATTGCACGGTCTGGGAGTCAAAGTGGTCATTTGCGATATGGACGCTGCGAAGCTCGAATCCGCCCGCAAAACCATCGGCGAAAATACTGAAATTCTCTCTCTGGACGTCACTGACACCAAAGCCGTGGAAACCGCTATCGGCAATCTCATCCGCCAAATCGGACCCATCGATATCCTCGTCAATAGCGCCGGCGCAACTGGCAAAACCAATATCAAAAGCCATGAGGTCGACCCGGCCAATGTCGAATTTGTTTTCCGCGTAAACTTTTTTGGTTCCTTCAATACCGCTCGCGCCGTCATTCCGGCCATGATCGAGCAAAAATATGGACGCATTGTGCACATCGCCTCCATCGCCGGCAAAGAAGGCAACGCGGGCATGATGGCCTATTCCGCGTCAAAAGCAGCCGTCATCGGCATGGCCAAGGTCCAAGGCAAAGAACTGGCCGAGACAGGTATCACCGTCAATGCTCTCGCGCCGGCCGTCATCCGCACGCCCATGGTGGAAGCCCTCCCGGCCGCGCAAGTGACGTATATGACCGATAAAATTCCTATGAAACGCTGTGGCACGCTCGAAGAGGCGGCGGACATGGTATGCTTTATCGTCTCTCCGGAAGCCAGCTTCACCACCGGATTTACTTTCGACCTCACCGGCGGCCGCGCCACCAACTAGCCGGGAATAATGAAATTCCTGCGCCATCTCCCCCTGAATCGTCCGAACCGCCGCATGGTCCTGGAGTGCGGTGGCAAGCGAAGCGCGACACCGCTTTCGAACCGGGTATGACTTTCGATTCGAACGAGATCACGATTTTAAGAGCGGTGTCACCCTTCGCAAGTGGCGCTGCCACCGCCCTCATCCTAATTATCTCCGTCTTCTCCGCCCTGGCAGACGAACCCGCCTATAAAAATCCCGCGTTACCCGTTGATAAACGCGTCGCCGACTTGCTCGGTCGTATGACCCTCGAAGAAAAAGCGCGCCAGCTCGATCTCTATGACGCCAAGACCACATTAGTAACCAAAAGCGAGCAACTGAACGCTTCCCAGGTCAAACCAGGCACGCCATTTGTTCCCGCGCGCGCCGAAAAAGCTTTTGGAAACCTGGGCGTGGGCGCGATTCATGAATTGTACCCGGACGCGCCACTGTATAATGCGCTACAGGAATGGGTGATGCAGCACAGCCGCCTGGGCATCCCGGTCCTCCTTACTGGCGAAGGCCTGCACGGTTATATGGGATACGACGCGACTATTTTTCCCCAAAGCGTCAATTTGGCCACGACCTGGAACCCTGATCTGGCTCGCGCGGAGGGCGCGGCCATCGCTTCGGAAACGCGCGCCCATGGTGTGGACATGATTCTCGGACCGGTGCTGGACGTGGCTCGCGAACCGCGTTGGGGCAGGGTGGAAGAGGATTTCGGCGAAGACCCGTTTTTGTCCGGCCAACTGGGGCTGGCCTATGTCCAGGGGGTCCAGGGCGATTCACTGGCAACCGACCACACGTGCATTGCCGAGCCAAAACATTTTGCCGGGCTCGGCGCGCCGGAAAGCGGAATCAACACCTCGCCAGTCCACGCCGGCGAACGCGAAGTGCGAATGGTTCTGCTTAAAAGTTTCGAGCCTGCGATTCGTGAAGGTCATGCCATGGGTGTCATGGTCGCTTACGACGACATCGACGGCGTGCCCTGCACCGCCAATCCATGGCTGCTGCGAAAAGTCCTCTGCCATGAATGGGGTTTTCAAGGTTTTACGCTGGCAGACGACGGCGCCATCCGGCGCCTCTGCACCACCCATTATGTCGCCGCCACGCCCGCCGACGCCGCATGTCTGGCCATCGATTCAGGCGTGAACATGCAGTTTTACGATTTCGCTGAAAACACATTTCAGAACGCGATTATTCAGGGAATCAAAGACGGGCGCCTGTCCGAAGCCAGCCTGGATGACGCCGTCGGCCGGGTTTTACGCGCCAAATTCTTGCTCGGCCTTTTTGACCATCCGTTCGTGGACACAAACCTCGAGCGCTCCGTCTGCCGCTCACAGGCGCACCTGGACCTGTCTCTCGAAGTCGCCCGGCAATCGATGTGCCTCCTGAAAAACCAAGACCATCTCCTTCCGCTCAGCAAAAATCTCAAACGCATCACGGTCATCGGACCCAACGCGCTGGTCGTGCCAACGGGAGATTACACCGGCCACCAGGACAGTCTCGATACGCCCGAATATAGCATCGCTGCTCAGATTAAAAACAGTGTGTCGCGGAATACACAAGTCACGTTCATCGGCGGCACGAACATCGACATGGATAACGCCGTCGGCCTCGCAACCAACTCAGACGTCGTCATAATGGCGCTCGGCGAAAATTCACGACTTTCCGGAGAAGGCCATGACCGTTCTGACCTGGATCTCCCCGGCAATCAGGAACAGTTATTGGAAGCGGTTGCGGCAACGGGCGTGCCCGTCGTGCTCGTATTGGAAAACGGTCGTCCGCTGACGATCCCCTGGGCTGCGAAACACGTTCCGGCGATTCTCGAAGCCTGGTATCCAGGTGAGCTTGGCGGACGCGCCATCGCCGAAACAGTATTCGGCGATAATAATCCGGCCGGGAGATTAAGTATTTCCTTTCCCAAAAACGTCGGCCAATTGCCGGTGTTTTATAACCACTTTCCTTCCAAACGAAACGGGTACGTCGATGGAGACGATTCGCCGCAATTCGTTTTTGGATTCGGTCTAAGCTACACGACGTTCAAATATGACCACCTGGACATCACCGCTCCGCCACCCGGGAACGATGATGACGTGCTCGTCACGTTCGATCTAACCAACACCGGCGAACGCGATGGAGATGAAGTGGCCCAGGCCTATGTGCGCGAAACAACCGCCAGTGTGGCCACACCGGTACGGGCCTTGAAGGCCTTTTCACGGATTCATTTAAAAGCCGGCGAAACCCGGACCCTCACGCTGCGCATAAAAAAGAACGACCTCGCCGTTTGGGGCGCCAGCCAGGAATGGGCTCTTGAGCCGGGTGAATTCACAGTTTGGGTCGGGGGTGATTCCCGGGCGGCCTTAAGTAAAAAATTCATTTTGAAATGATCCCACGTTACACTGACGACATATGAAAATCGTACGCTATCTCGATTCGGCTTATAAAATCTGTTACGGCGCCCAGCAACCCTCCGGCGAAACGCTCCGCCTCGACGGGGATATTTTCTCCAATCCAAAGGTCACCGCCGACCGCGCTCAAATCAAAAAACTGCTCGCGCCGGTCGTGCCCGCCGCGATGATGTGCATCGGCCTGAATTACAAGCATCACGCCGCCGAAAGCAAAGCGCCCGTCCCGGAATTTCCCGTGTTGTTCATGAAAAATCCCGGGGCGTTGCAGCACCCCGGCGAGCCAATCGCCATTCCGCGCCATCTTCGCAGCGATGAAGTGGATTACGAATGCGAGTTGGCCGTGATCATCGGGCGCGCCTGCAAGAACGCATCCCGCGCCAATGCCCTCGACTATGTCCTGGGTTACACCTGCGCCAACGATGTCAGCGCCCGCGATTGGCAGAAAATCCGCAGTGGCGGCCAATGGTGCCGCGGAAAATCCTTCGACACCTTCGGACCGCTCGGCCCGTGCCTGGTCACCCGCGACGAAATCCCCAACCCCAACGCCCTTCGCATCCGGACCATCATCAACGGCGAAACATTACAGGACTGGAATACCAACGACATGATCTTCGACGTGCCCACGCTCATCGAATTTCTCAGCGGCTCAACGACCCTCCTGCCCGGCACTGTCATCCTCACCGGCACGCCCCACGGCGTCGGCATGGCCCGAACCCCCGCCCGCTGGCTCAAGCCCGGAGACAATGTCACCATCGACATCGAGAAGATTGGGAGTTTGACAAATCCAGTAATCCTGGAAAGCACAGTCTGAACAATACAAATCTCTCTCAAGTTCGATAATAGCCCAGCCATTCATGGCTGGGTTCGTCGTCGAACGAGCGAAGAAGTCCCGTCAGGGACGGCAGAACATACACTTTTTCAGTTCCTGCCCGGGGAGCGGATTCCGTGAAGGTTTTTGAAGAAGCACTGATTTCGTTTGGATTGTGACCGATTACGTTGCGTGCGGCGCCATAAGTCGTAAGTTTTCTGTCGTCCCTGACGGGACTTGCACTCCCCTCGGTCGCCAAACCCAGCCATGAATGGCTGGGCTATTACCACGGAGAGACCGTGAGAAGATCGCCGAACCATCTATCAAATAAAAAAGAAAAGCGCGCGGCGAAGGCCTAAACGAGATTGGCGCTCCCGTTGAACGGGATTATTTGCTCTATCGAGCGACCCGCATGGGGTTAGAGTCCTGACGCCCCGGCACAAGATCTCAAAGCCGGCTTTTGGACCCAGGCTCAATCGTCGCGCACCAGAAATCTGCCACACATTTCCACACCGGCAATCGAAAGTTGTTCCGAACTTATTCACCGAATGGAACTGGCGAAGTCCGCCGACAAACTCCTCCGTTTGCTGACACGCGCGCCACTCTATGCCAGCGGCAAATCCGATCCAATCCGCGTCGCTTCATCATGAAGCTGAATTATCGATTGCACTTCCGGATGCACCGTCGCGCTTCCGATTTGGCGCACAAAAGCGCACGTCGCCCAATTTGCCGAAGCTTTGTTGTACTCGGCCTCCCACTTATGAAATCTTTTTTCTTCCCTCTCAGTCCACGGCCAGCGCGGGGGCTTGCCGCAATCCGATTCGCAGCGCCAGGGCTTGGGCGTCAGCCGCGCCCGAAAACATTTCTGGTTTTTGCATAATTTCCGATACAACGGGTCGGCCCCCAGGGCCTCGAATATTTCGTCCGTCATCGGAGAATCCGGTTTCACCGTGCCCTGGGTCGCCAGCAGGCGCAGACCCGAGCGCGTGCGATAAACCCGCCAACCCCACTCAAAATGGCTGGCCGTCCACATCTCAACCCGCATCAACGCGTCGTTTTCCAGTTTTGGGTCCGGCGGAGGGGCCGGCTTCGGTTTGCCGAACAATGCCTGGAACAGCCCGACCTTCGGCCTTGGCGGTTCCGGCAGATCAATATCCACAAACATCGCGCGGGCCGTGTTCAACACTTGAGAGCCGTACGAGTTTCGCGTGATGACGGCCGTTAAACCATTTCCATCATTTCCATCGTTTATTTCGCGCAATATCTGTTCACGCGCGGGCCGATCCGGATAGTAGCCGCCGTTTTTGGGTGGCAAATTGCCCTGACGAAACCGTTCCGCCAATTGCCGGGCCGCCTGCTCCGCCAACGATTGCGCTTCTGCCAAATTCTGAAATGACCATCGCCAACAGACGAAGTCTTGACAAGTCCCCTTAGCCCAGAATTTAGGAAAGTTCATGCCGCAACATGGGATTAGCGCACCGTTACCGCAAGAACAAAGCGGTGGTAGTGGCAGCGCCACTGGCAGGGTTTCAGAGTTTCGACAGAATTAACAGAATGGGCAGAATGTTTAACCGCAAGGAGCGCAAAGAACTCAAAGGATGCGCCTCGTGGACCAGTCTGAGGGTGTCAGCGACACTGGAGGACCCGCCGTCGTTCCACCCCAGGGGAACGCGCACCGAGACGGTGCCTGAACCGGCAGGCGGTGGCAGCGCCACTGGCGAACAGCCTGCCCTACGAACGACACATTTTATTTGCATAGGTTTTGCAGGTGTGAACGAGATTTGTTTTTCGACCGAATTGTGCGGTTTTATTGGGGTTTTTGAGGGTTTTTGTTTTTGGAGGTGTGAACGAGAGTGGTCGTAGCACGACCTGCGTTCACCTGCATTCACTGGCAGGGTTTGGAATTCTCACGCAAAGTCCGCCGAGGCCGCAAAGGGCGGGAACCGCGAAACACACGAATCCGGTTTAACCTCAAAGGGCGCGAAGGGGTCAAAGGATGCGGAGGGTTTCTGTTCAGGGGGTCTGATCCGCCAGGAATTGTCCGGCAGGTTTAGTCAGAGCACGCTCACGCGGTGCTGCTACGGCAGCTAAGAGCGAGAGCGACACATTTTATTTACGTAGGTTTTGCATATGTGAACGAGATTTATTTTAAGGGCAAAATGTGCGCTTTTATTGGAATTTTAGCGGATTTTGGTTGAACGAGCGCGCAACGAACCGGGTTTGGATCCTCCTTCGCGCTGACGCTCCGGAGGACAGACAGAATGGCAGAATGTACTGAATTTCTTACCGCAAAGAACTCGAAGAACTCAAAGAATGCGGGAAGGTCTCTGTTCAACGTGCCCGGCGCACCGGGAATGGTCTGGCAGATTGATGGGAGGATGTTAGTTAGATCGCTCCTCAGCCGCCTTCGCAGAGTACTGCGCGCCAAGCGCGGCGCTGCTACGACAGCTACCCGTCAGCTCTTGCCCTTCTTCTGTGCGTCAATGAACTTCTTAAATTTGGGATCAGTCCAAACGCTTATAACCTCCATGGATTTTATCTTTTCGTCCATGGCCTAATCGTCATCCGGTTGCAATATTGACAGAAACTCATCAAAACTGTCCGCCAGATGGGTGATGTTTTCATCCTCAAATTCGTGGTCCCAAAAATAGATTTTGCCACCAGTGCCTTCATCCAGCAGCACATAATTTCCAAACGAGTCCTCAGCTATCGGATAGGCTCGAACGGGGATATTGTCGATATATTCCCGTTCCTCCAAAATGTTGGAGACGGGGATAAACTTTCTCACGCCGGAGCTGTTATCGTCGCCGATCGGAAAACTATTTGGCTGTGGTCGCGCACCGTCGTTGTTACTGATGAAGCGTCGAAATTCGCCTGATATCGGGCAACCTAATACTTTTTCGAGTTTTTGCACGGCTTCGAGTGGGGCTGGTTTTCCTTCTGTTAATGTAATTTTCATCAAATCCTCCATTTCTAATGATTGCGGCGCCACCTGTGTGCCTGGTGGCATTATGAATTTTCTTAGGGATCAATTGCATTGTTTTACCGTCATGCACGTGATGCCAGACATATCCATCGGGCGTGGCGTCGAGGCCAGCCCTTTCATTTGCCATTTTTTCGTCGATTTTATATTCACCGGTTAAACCTTCTATGCTGAATTGTTTTATCGCGTATGGGCTGAAATCAGGAAAGCCCTGATTTGTGAACTTTATGCCGGATGGATGGACACGTCCAGCGTATTTACTATTGATTGGTCTTCGACCGCGAATTCTGGGAATTTGACTTTCATCAGGGAATTTTGTTGTGTTCGCCCCGGGAACTCCGTCGTGCTGACCCTGGTCTGAGATCGACTGCTTCGCCTCTTCGTCGTGATTTCTGCACCCTTAGAGGGGATCCGGTCCAGGGGGACGCGCATTGGGCTGGGCAATTCATTCGTTCCGGGAAATTGATTTATCGCTTCGACATTTTTGGCAGCCGTCTCGTCAGACGTTGAGGCGCGCAGGATTGCACGCGCGGCTTCTTTATCGGTTAATTGTCCGATACCTTTGCCCGCCAACCACGTTTTGACGCGCCCAACGATTTGGTTCCAAATCGGGAAATTTTTCCTGGCTGCTCTGACGATAAATTCGTCCGTCAAGCGTGCCTTCCAGTCAGAGGTGGGTTCGTCTGGTTGCCGGGGATACTGCTTCGCGAGCGCCGAATACTGGTCATCTCCAAGATCGGACGCAGCCAGGTATCGAATGAATCCGCGCCCCTGGTTACTTGAGAGCAACAGATGACTATGCTCCTTGCCTAAAACATTTTGAAGCGTGTCAGGATTGTCGATGAAGGCCCTATTAACTATCCTCCCGTCCTGAACCGTCCCACGCACACCATAGCCGTTGTATGTCCAACCTGGTTCGTTGACAATTTGGACTGGTGGAGCGTTTTTCTGTCGCCGAAAGTAATTGTTAACTCCTGCTTGCGTCGTCTTATCGTCAAGACCGCCGTCGCTGCCGGGACCCAAAACATAATGCGGTTCAGCAGCCTCCGGAATTGCCGCCACTGGTCCCGAAGCACTTCCGGCTACGCCAAATCGCGGTTGAGAAATTTTAGGAGCTAATGGCGCAGATGAGACTGTGGTATCCTGAGAGCCTCGTGGAATTCCGTCAGCAAATGTTTCGTCCGAAGTTGGGGCGGAAAGAAAATTTTGTGGTGCGTTCGCTGTCTCGTTATCCGGCATTGCCTGCGATGCGTCATGTGGGCCAAGGCCGCCCAGGAAGCCTGTCAAAATCGCATTAGACGCCGCCTCCTGGATTGCATCGTTGCGCTCCGGCCCAGGGTTCATTTGCGCGATTTGATAGAGGGCCGGCGCGGAAAGAAGACCCGCCACGCCAGCGCCGCCTCCGAGACGATTGACGATGCCAAGCGCATCCGCATTGCTAATACCGGCTTTGGCGGCAAGCTTTTCAGCAACGCCGCCAACCCACTTGCCGCCTTCAGGCGCAATTAACGCGACGCCCGCCTGAACCGGATCGAAACCCTGCGGCGTAAATCCGAATGAAAGGGCACCCAACTCAGGCTGCAATGCCGTCAACGCCATTTGCGGAGCCGTTTGAAGCAGCTCGGGACCAATGCCCGAAGCGAAGCGCTCGGGAGCCGGAAGTGTTTGACGGGCGTCCTCGTACGGATCGGACGTATCAACGTTCTGTTTATCCAGCCACTGTTTTACCGAAGGGATGATGTCGGAAGTCGTCGCAGCAAGCTGTTGGGCCGCCAACTGGGGTTGGCCGGTATTCCAGAACAGCGATGCCTCGGCATCGCCTTTGACCGCTTTTCCGGCGTCATCCAATACCGTTCCGACACCGCGTGTAACAGGATTGTCCAGGAGCGCGTGCGGAGCAGCTGTTATGTACGGTGCGACCGATGAAAGAAAGACATCATCGTTGCCTTGTAAAAGACTTTGTAATGTGGCACCGGCATTTTCGGGATCAATTCCGGTCCCGGCCAAAATGCTTTGCATCTGCACCTGTTGCAGTGGGTCGAGTTTTATGTTTGCAGGCGGCTTCCCGAAATTTGGCAGGACGGGATTACCGAATTGATCGAAGGCGTTTCCATTCGGTGCAACCGTTGCCGTTGGTATGTCAAATTGGGGTAAATTTGGCATCTTAGGCGGGTTCACCGGACAGGCCGATGGTGACTTTGTGTTTCGGTCCTGGTTTGGCAGATTGATTCATTCACCTGCCATGTGCTCTCGAAACGGGAACGTGTTCAACCCATCCATTTATGACCTTTTATGACCCCGGCTCCGTTCCGCTCCGAGCGGGGCTACGCCGGGCGGGCCCTGCCGAGATGGGAGATGGAAAGACCTGGAGAGCGTGAGACTGTGAGAGCGTGAGAAGCGGTGGCATCCACCTTCGCTAAAGCTACGGTGGACCCGCCGCCGCTGAAGCTATGGCGGACAGGCAGCGCGCCACTGGCGATAAAGCGTTGAAGCCATAGAGGCAGGGCGGGCGGACTGGATGAGGGGAGATGGATTCTGAGGGATCCAACCGCAGGGAACGCCAAGATCGTAAAAGAGAGAATAAGACCTGATTCAGGACGTGAGGCGTTCGGGGGGCGTCGTCCAGATACTCCGTGTCTGGCTAATTTCTGGTTGTGCCTCCCGCCTTCCAACTTCGCTCTGACCGTCGCTTAAAGCTATGATGGGCAGGCAGAGCTACGATGGACAGGTCGCCTGGCTTCGGCGCGCCATGGTCCCGCTCCTGGAGCAGGCCGGCGCGACTCAATTGCGGCCTATCACCTTATACCGACACCACACCGCTCCTCCTGGCAACGGTTTGTGCGAGATAAGCCGGAGCATTGCCGCAGACCTGGGCGGAGCATCGCCGGGAATGTCGAACATGGTGGAAATTCCCATGCCGCCGTCGGCGACGGGCACGGTGATGTGGCTGATTTCGTCCACGAGGCCGGCCTGGAGCATCGCGCCGTTGAACTTGCCGCCGCCCTGCAACATCAGTTTGCGCAGCTTGAACGCGGTCCCCAGTTTCTCCAATGCAGTACGCAAATTCACTTCCGTGCGCCCGCAAAACAAATACGAAACGCCCGCCGATTGCAGGTGTGCCAGGTAATCGTTGCTGACGCGCTCGGTGACGAGCAAAACGACGTGGTCTCCGCCGACTTCATTGTTTTTAAACCGGAGAACGCCTTTGGCGTCCGTCCCGATTGCCAATCGCGTGGCCTTTGCGTTCACGATGTGATCGCGGCGCGGAATGGTGGTCTTTGACCTGGGCAGCTTCCTTTTTGGCCCGTCAAATTCGTCCATGGTCGTCGTGCCGACGATCCACGCGCCAATGCCGAAACTGGCCGCGGTGGTTTCAAACAGGTCGCTCTGATGTTTGTAGCCGGGAAGTTTGCCCCATCGCAGGCCCAGGATCTTCCCGTCAATGCTCGTGCACATGTGGCAGATAACTTGTGGTCTCATGGTTTTGTCCTCGTTTTCAACTCGCCGTCGTTCCTGGCTTGGCGGGTAAGGTTCTATTTCTCTTTTTAAAAGGTTTAAACCAGAAAAGTAGAACAGCCACCGTTCCACCAGCCATCAGAGGCCAGAAACAATATGGCAACGAAAGGAATCCGTCGTCAGGTCCTCCGTCAGAACTGGAAAGTTGACAGATGGAATAACAAAGTCCGATACCGAGAAGAATGATAGCACCAAAGCGCCGACTTTTCTGCTCAAGACAAAACGTTCCTGAAAACACACCGGTGAAACCAGTAATCGCAAAAAAAGCAAATGCGAGCGGAATTTCCAAAAACTGTCCGATGTTGTCCGGAATTATCGAAGGTATCACAAAGAGCCCAAGCAAAAAAGTCGCAACCGACGCGACAAACGCCACAGAAAGTGCGGCGACAAACCTAACCAAAACCTTGATGACAAGCAGGCTCATTTTAACGGTTCTTCTCAAACGTGTTCCGTATTGTGTGGTGCGTCAAGTATTCTTACTTATGCGCGTAGCATGACCCAATTGAGGGCCAAAGGCCCGGTTCATACCAGACTCGGGCAACGCCCGAGGTCGTACGAGCCGTCGTATAAGCGCCAATGGCGCGATCTAAAGCGTGCGGGTTTGGGCCTTCATTCGTTTGGTTAAAAATCCATGATGCGGGCTTTCAGCCCTCCCCGTGTTTGGCGTTTCGAGGACCTGGGGCGGTGCCCCAGGCTGGTATGGAACGCGCCGGTGGCGCTAAAGCGTGCCATTTCAAAACATTTGCACCTGCCATCAAAATATGGCATTCTGTTGGTATCGAGAGAACAATTTTTACAAAACTATGACCAAACCAACGATTATCGCTTATTTGAAACCAACCTGCGGCTGGAGCCAGGGCGTTCGCGCTGTGCTGCGCAAATATGATCTGCCGTTCGAAGACCGCGACATCATCAACGACCCGTTGCAACGGCAGGAAATGATTGAAAAGAGCGGGCAGATGCTCAGCCCGTGCGTTGAGATCAATGGAAAAATGCTCGCCGATATCAGCGGCGAAGAAGTGGAAGCCTGGATGCTGGCCAATAAAGTCGTGACCCAGAATGATCGCACGCCCGACGCGCCGATCAACCAGCCCTGCGCCCATGAAATGCCGCAGACAGCTCCGGTAAATTTCGCCGGACGGCACTAATCGAAAATTTAAACAAACAAAAAACGCGAAGGCTAAAACCCTTCGCGTTTTTTTAGTTTTTAGAAACACCGAACATCGAACATCGAACATCGAACGCTGAACATCGAATGCCGGGGCTGCCCTCGATTTCGTTGAATGTTGATTTAAAAAAGGCAGGGCAGGGATTTCCGCCAGCCATTCCTGGCCAGCCCCTGCCCATAAGGTTCCCGGAGACACACACCGACCCGGCATTTGTACCGCGAAAATTCCGCCCGTTTTATGGATTTTCGCGATACGGCGTCCGTCCACGCTCGTTGCGCCGCTAGACGCGGCGCGGACAGCGCAGCGCACTGTCCCTACCACATTTTGTTAACTAAAATCCAAAAGCGGCTTTGCGTTCCAGAATCTGCAGCACCATGTCTCGGGTCTCATCCGGATGGGGCTTTGCCCATGCATTTCGTCCGCGCACCATGGCGTCGGCTTTCGACACGAGGTCGTCCAGATTCAGAAGACAAAAATGGGACCATGATTCGTAGGAAAAGGCGTCGTTCACGGCTTCATTAAACGAAACAAATTCAGGACGAATAACGCCGCACCGACAGTGCGCCAGCGATTCCTCGGCGACGCGCACGATGTGCACCACGCCAAAATGCACACGGCCCACGTCCGTGCTGTCGTCATTGATAACGGCCACGGCGACTTCCCGATTCACATCGATATCCAGCTCCTGCATGAGTCTTCGACGCATTGCGTCACGGTAGCCCAGACCGCGCGAGAAGAGCCAATTGTCCTGCTCCAATATGTGGCCGCCGACGCCGATGGAATACAGTCCGTGCAGGCGCGACTCGACACCGCGCTTGCCGCGCCGATAACGCAGGATTTTGTCGCCACAAAGGATGAGGGCGTACGGGATGATTTGTTTATAGCGACGGTCGCGCTCGGCCTTGTCCCGGTCCACGTAAACGACGTTGGACCGGTTGGTGAGAGCGGCCATGTATTTCTCGATTTCGAGGCTCATGCCCTGGAAGGCACCGACCTGTTCAAATAACGAGCGTTGGAAGCAGAGGACTTTTTCTTTACCCATAACCATAAAAGAATTTTTATTAGTTTCCTACCGGCGCAATTGTTCGCCAGTAAAAGTTATTATTTTTATTCAGACGTTATTCACACTCCACCATCACCGAGCACCTGTTCAACGGTAATGGCTTTCGATTCCGCAGCCGTCAACTGTCTCGACCACGGAGCACGGGCGGATGCATTCGCACCCGAACCAGTGCTGTTAAACTCACTGTATCGCACCGTAGCATGACTCTCCGGTTTTTTCCAATCGAACCACCCTTCGGGCCGAACGACATCCGACATTTCGCAGTTCAGCCACATCACACTCGCATGAATGCGCCACGGACGGCCCAGGAAAGTTTTTGCATCAGGCGCGCCATCGATGCGGCAATGCGAAAAAACAAAACCATAAGGCTGATCGACCGGCGTGGACGCGGCCGTGATGTAGCCCGAGCGCAGGCAATAAATTCGGCAGTTCTCAAACCAGGCCGTAGCCGCGCCAAAAATGAAATCGACATGGCCGGCAATGTAGCAGTCCGAAAAGTATTGATGGCCGCGATTCAAAAGGATGGTGTCCTGCCAGCCCAGGAAACGGCAGTGTCGGAAGGCGGCGTGGTCGCCGTCCACACGAATGGCAAGGGCCTGTCCCACGGGACCCGCGGAATTTTCGAACGTGATGTTCTCGGCGGCGAAATGGTCGGCGTCAATGGTCGCGGTGGGCGTTTTGAACGTGCCCAGCGGCTTGCCATCCAAATTCGTCATGCCCGCGTAGAGATTGAAGGTGACGATCGTGTTCGTCGCGTTATCGCCAATCAGATGGAAGAACGATTTCTCCCGCTGGACATAGATCAGTTCGTGATAGGTCCCAGGTTTGATGTGAATGATGACGGGATTGGCTGCCGATCCCGAGGGCACGGACATGATAGCGGCCTGGAGGCTTTCGAACTGGCCGGAGCCGTCGGCGGCAACGGTGAGGTTGGTCTGCGCACACAGCTTCGTGCCGGTGAGAAACGCAGTAACAATGACAGCGAACGATCTCATGTTGCCCGGAGATATTGTGAAGGACCGGACATAGACGCGCAACGTTTGTGAGAATTAAATTCGAAAAAAAATGCGTCAAGAATTTGGACAGTGTTTTTTGAAAATTCGCGCCACGGAAGCGGCGAAAACATGGCCCGTCAATAAAACAGGACCGTCGTGTTGAGCTCCGATTTGAAAATAGCCCAGCCATTCATGGCTGGGTTTTGCGAAC
This sequence comes from uncultured Verrucomicrobiae bacterium, assembly GCA_963845665.1. Lineage (GTDB taxonomy): Bacteria > Verrucomicrobiota > Verrucomicrobiia > Limisphaerales > UBA11358 > UBA11358. The sequence continues at coordinate 697,724 of CAWJTA010000002.1, read as the reverse complement.
GAAGGGAGCACAAGTCCCATCAGGGACGACAGAAAACTTTGCTATTTACGGCACCGCCAGCTGCCCAATCAACCTTGTAAATCAATCCAACATTTCCGACTTATACTCGCGTCCGTGTCTCTTCAAAAAAATCTCGAGTTCGTCTCGAAAGCTCTTCTTTAAGTGATGCTTGTCCTGCGTCTGGATGTAATGAACCGTATCGTCGACTCCGGATACGCCAATGCTAAAGCTCCCGAATCCCTGCTGCCACGCAAAACCTTGCGAACGCAAATCGGGGAATGTATCACCCAACCACTTTGATGAATTGCCTTTTAACAATTGTACGGCTTTGGAAATGGACAAAGTCGCCGGAAGACTCAAAAGCAAATGAACGTGGTCGGCAATGCCTCCGATGGCAATCGCCTTCATATCATTGCGCCGCGCAACGCCTCCAAAGTACGGCCAAAGCCGATCTCGGATTTCGGGCGTTAACCATGGCCTTCGCTCTTTGGTCGAAAATACGCAATGCATCAGGCAGGAATTGAAAGAGTGCATTTTCTGTCGTCCCTGACGGGACTTTTTCGTTCGTTCGACGATAAACCCAGCCATAAATGGCTGGGCTATTCTCGTGGAGACAGTGTGCGAGAAAATTGCAGACCGTCAATCGTGTTTCTTTAGACGGCGTTACCGGGAGTATACCTTATCGAAAACGGAATGCTTGTTGGTTCTCATCGCGTCCCTAACGGGACTTGCGCGCCCTTTGGTCGCAAAACCCAGCCATAAATGGCTGGGCTATTTTCGCGGAGACAGTGTCTGGGAGAATCTCGGCCGTTAATCATGTTTTTTTGGGCAACTGGAAGTACGCTGTAACCGTTCTCTTTTTTCATTTCGAATTGCCTAAAAACTATTTTCGGAAAGAACCGGGACGGACTTAGACTATTACGACACATGAAAGCCTTGCTTGCGCTCGCGGTTTTGTCGCTCGTCTTGAACGCGTCGGCACGCGTTTTTAATGTGCTGGATTACGGGGCGAAACCGGACGGGGCGACGCTGGATACCGCGGCGATACAAAAGGCACTGGATGACTGCGGCAGCGCGGGCGGAGGGACCGTGGAATTTCCCGCGGGAATTTATCTGAGCCAGCCCATCGTACTGCGCGGATCGACCACGTTCCAACTGGATCCGGGAGCGACTCTGGTGGCGGTGACCAATCAAAGTGATTTTATGAAGACGCCCGGGGATTGGCTCAAAGCGAGGGGCAACGGAGAATTTGTTCCATTTATCAGCGGCAGGAATTTGAAGGATGTCACGTTCACCGGCGGAGGCACGATCGACGGCAACGGGCACGCCTGGTGGGGAGAAGCAGAGAAGGCGCGTCAAAGAGTGGCCGGCTATACGCTGCCGCGGCCGGATCTGGTTCGGTTGCAGCGATGCAAAAACGTCGTGATGGCCAACATTACCCTCCGAAATTCGCCGAAATATCATTTTGTTCCGGATGAATGCGAGGGTGTTCTGGTATCAAACGTTACGATCCTTGCACCGGAGCATGCGGCAAATACAGACGCGATCGACCCCAGCGATTCCCGTGATGTTTTGATTACTCGATGCCGCATCGATACCGGCGACGACAACGTAGCGATCAAGGCGGGACACAAAATGGCCGGCCGCGAGTTTGCCAGCGAGGACATCACGATTTCGGATTGCCTGTTTTTGCACGGACACGGCATGTCCATCGGCGGCGAAACAGTGGGAGGCGTTGGCAACGTAATCGTGACGAATTGTGTCTTCGACGGAACGGAAAATGGATTACGGATTAAATCGGACCGCGGCAAAGGCGGCCTGGTGGAAAATATCGTCTTTGAGGACATTCGAATGACCAACGTGGATCCTGCGGTGACGTTTACCTGTTATTACATGGCGAATTCAGCGAAGGACCGCGTGCAAAAGTCCGCGCCCGAATCTGACACGGTACAACCCATGACGGGGAGAACGCCGATTTTTCGGGATATTTATATCAGAAACGTTACCGCAACCTGCCAGCGCGCCGCGGGTATGATCGTCGGCTTGCCCGAAAGTTCGATATCAAACGTGGTTTTCGAGAACGTGAAGATTTCAGCGGTCACCGGAATGAAAATTGAAAATGCGAAGGGGATTCGATTTAAAAATTCAGTTGTGACGGTAGGGGAAGGGGAACCGTTTATCACAAAAAATGCGGAAGTAGACCATCGTTGAAACGTTGAAACGTTGAAACGTTGAAATGTTGAAACGTTGAAACGGTTTCGAGTCCAGCAGTAGTTGAACAGGCCGGAGGGTGAGGGCGGTCGGATGATAGAAGCGCAAATTAGTCAGAGCCTTCCTCACGTCGGCGCCTACGAAGAGGACGAGCGCATTTCCGCCGTTTCAACGTTTCAACCAATCACGTTTCAACGGTGTTTCATTTGGGCAATGAATCGCGAAATTGTTTCGGCGATTTGCCGTGGCTTGTTTGAACGCGACACAGAAGCTATTGGCGCTTTGGTAGCCGCACATGTTGGCCACGACTTCGAGTTTGTGATTCGGAGTCGGTCAGAAGCCGCTTGGCGCGCTCGATGCGCACACGCTGAAGTTCCTGGCCGGGGGTGCGGCCGACGTTTTCGAGAAATGCCTTGTGCAATCCCCGGCGCGACATCGCCGCAACACCGACCAGATCCTTGACGCTAATCGGCTGGCTGGCATGCTCCCAAATAAAACGCAGGCTGTTGGCCACGCCCTTGTGCTTGACCGCCAGCAGGTCGCTGCTTTTGCGCGTGATAATACCGACGGCCGGCACGCGGATAGATTCTCGACTGCGCCGGTTTGCCGTTCATCAAATCTTCGAGCATGGCCGCGCCAGTGTAGCCGAGCATTTCCAGGTTTGTGTCCACGCTGGAAACGGGCGTATGCATCGCGTCGGGCGCGAGCAGGTAATTTTCCGCGCCCACAATAGCGACCTGCTCGGGAACATTGAGCCCGGCGCTCTCGCAGGATTCAAGGACTTCGAGCGCCTGCTCGTCATTGGCGGCGAAAACCGCCAGCGGACCGGGCGCCCGCCTTAACTGGGTCGACGAGCCATCGCGCTTGCGTTTCCATTGCTCACGGTCATTCCGATAATCGGGCGAGCGATGCCAGCGCAACCAAACGCACTCGTGGCCCGATCGTTTGAGCGCCTCCACAAACCCGTCGCCTCGCTCTTCGTAGGACCAATTGTCGGTATCGCTGTAAAACATGAAATGGACGAAACCGCGCGAAAGAAAATGCTCGGCCACCAGTTGCGCAGCGTGCGCGTGGTCCTCCAGCACGCGGGCAAATGGAAGATGCTTGCGGCGGTACTGAAGTCCACGGTAGGCTTTTTTGCATCCACGACAAATTCCGCCAGATCGTCTCCGGCGCCGAGCCAGGCCAAAATGCCGTCGCCTTCCCATCCCCATGGAATGACTTTTTCCCGCGCGAGATTTGCCGAGAGATGCCAGTGATGTTCCTGCGCGAATTTCTCAATGCCCCGGTGCAAACGATAGTCATACCAGCCAAGCGCGACCAGGACCCGTTTTTGGATTTTCGGCATTGGCTAAACGATGGAGAAGTGGAGGGAGATTTTCAATATTTTTGGCTAATAGGCCAACGGCCTTAACCATTGTAGCCGAGGGCAACGCCCTCGGATTGAGGCCGAATTTCATCTGCGCCCTGTAAGGGCGCTCCAAAACACGTCGATCCACAGATATCGTTCATCAAGGGAGCTTTATATGGACATTGAGGACATGCACTCTTTTCGCCATGACCCACGGATGACCGCGTCTGGATTGCCCTTACAGGGCAAAATGAATTCTGTGGTCCTTATACCGTGGCCGGTGGCAGCGCCACTTGCGATCGCCCACGGCTAAAATGGCGTTGCGTTTTCAGCGCGGTAATCCTGGAGGCCGCAGGCTTTTCAACTGCTTCAACGCTTTAACTCTTCAACGCTTCAACGTATCCGATCACGGATACGCCAAACGATAAAACACGTCGCCATTGGCCGTACCAATCGGGATGTTCGTCGAGTCAACGTTTTGTGAGTTAGGCACGGTGACCCAGTTGGTACCGATGCCCGTGTTCAGTGAATTGGTCTGCATCTGAAGAGACCATCCCAGATGGTTGGCGGGCCATGAGAGGTTCAGCTTCCCGCCTGACACACTGAAGGTGATGTTGGTGGGGTTGAGGGCGACTGCCTGGATAACGGTCACGACTCCGTTAGCCGGATTAAAGCTCCAACCCAACCCGGGACCCGGACTGCCGGCAACGGTGGTGAAATTGCCCGAATGCCCGGCCGCGCTGAACACCGTGAAGGTATTGCCCACTGAGACAGTCCCGGCAAGATTGGTAACGGCGAGAGTGCCATTGTAAGTAGCGGTCGATATTCCGGTGATGAGATCCTGCGTTCCGGCGGTTTTATTGATCAGAATCTCGCACGTGCTGCCAGATTGGAAAGTCAGCGTATTACCAATGGAGAGCGTGCCGATGCCCTGAGCGCCCGGGGTCGTCTGTGTCCCCGCGGTGAGTGTGCCGCCGGCCTGGATGGTTACCGGTGCGGTAATTGTTCCGGTGCCGCCGAGGACAGCATTTGTTTGCACGACAACCGCGCCGGGGCCAACTTGTCCATTGACCAGCATCGTGCCGCCGCTATTTGTCGTGGTCCCGCCCCAGGCTTCCGTAGCATTGAAAAGCGTAATGCCGCTGCCAGTCAGGTTGAAGGCGTAGTTCGAACCACCGTCACTGATCGCGCCATTTAAAATGGTAAGGGCCGTATTGGTGACCTGGAGCGACCGAGTTGGGTAGCTAGTCATGGCCGAATGGTCATTACCATAGAACGTGAACGGTCCAGTCAGCGTCAGCTTATTGGTGCCGCCGATATCCAAAGTCAGATTGTTCGTTCCGCTCTGATACTGAATCGGGTTGCCGATTGTGATGTTATTATTGGTGTCGGCAAAAATAAACCCGTTCGCTGTGGTTGAAGTGGTGGAATCCGGTTGCAGGAGGATCGGACCGGTGCCGGCGGGGCCGGACGTGGGGGCTCCTGCGGGACCGGCGGAACTGACACCCAGCCCGATCGCGCCCTGGGCGGGGAACAAGCCTCCGGTAAACGTGTTGCTCCCATTCAGGTAACTGATCGTTCCTTTCTGCATGAATCCGCCCGGGCCGGAGATGATGCCGTTATAGATTTGGCTGCCGCTGGATTGATACGATGCGAAGAGAATATTTGGGTCGCTCAGATTCAGGTTGGCGTTATAGAGCGTATTGTTGCCATACGCGCGGACGCGAATTTGATTTGTGTCGCCGTTGCCGGGGCCAGGAGCAAATGTGAGCGTCTTGCCGGAAGTGCCGGACAGGTCGCCCAAAAAGACGATGCCAAAAGTACTGTCAGCATCCGGCAACATCGTAAAGTTGTCCGCGACGACGAAATTATTTCCGAAACCCACGTTTCCCGTGCCAGGCGGGACAACTTCCATTTGGCCGCCGGCGAGGCCCAGAGTTACCGGTCCGGTCCCAAGGCCGCCATAATTCTGGATAATTACATATGCAGCTGCGTTACTGACAAGCGTGCCGCCAGTGTACGTATTGGCATTAGCAAACGTGAGACGACCCGAGCCGATGTAATCCAAAGCAGTCGGCCCCGCGATGCTGCCGGGGCCATTAATCACCCAACCTGCGCTGACGGCATTTACTGTAATTGAGGAAGGGCTGGTATAGCTCGCCGCCAAATCAACGTTTCCACCAAAGCCAGTGTCGTTAATCAGGACTGGGTCCCCGAAATTAAATACCGTATTGTTGCCGTTTGTGTCCTGCCAATTGACGGTCGAATTGATATCCCAGGTATCGTCCGGACTCTGCGCGTCTGTCCAAATCAAATTGGTTGAATTGATCAGGGTGAGCGTATTTGTAACAGTATTGGTGAAGTAATTACCCGCGCCGCCCACGATACAATAATAGCCGTTGTTGGCTCCGGTAAATTGGTCGGCTGTTCCGGCCGGTGAAATCACGAGCTGGTCGCCGGTTACACCAGAAATATTGCCGCCGTTGGACAGTTTTGTCTGATTGCGATACCACTGGTAGGTCACGTTATCTCCGACCGCGGTGACGAAAAAGGCGCATGAGCCGTTGGTCGTGACTTGCGTCGGCACCGGTTCCTGGGTGATTGACGGGGGATTGGTCGGTACGGTGCTTTGGCCTGTAACCAAAATCGTTGAGATGTCCATTTCGGGATTGACCGTTGCCGGGCTGCTTCCCGAAGCGCGCAGACCGAAGCCCAGGCCGTCGAAGGACGAGGCCAAAAAGGTTGACGCTGAGGTGGTAACATCCGTACTAACCTGAGACCATATCAATGTTCCCGCGGTGCTGTTGCCCTGATAGAGAGAATTACTAATGGTCTCCGCGGTCGGTCCGTTTAAGGTAATCCTTAAATCAATTGTATAGGGCACGTTGGTTAAAATCGCGGTTGAGGCCGGGCCGGTTGTGCCGCCCGTGCTTCCTATTGTAGCGCCGGCAGGATTATCAAAGCAGCCGCTGCCCGCATTGTTACCCAACAAATCCTGGTTCGCCGAATCCGTCAATGACTGGATTTGCTGCGGACGAGTGATGAACTTCGAATTGGAGCCCGCGAGCAATTGCCCGACATATCCCTGCCAAAGCGCGCAGTTGCCTGCGGCATATTGACTCCCGGACGTGACGGTCAGACCACTGTTGGCAAGTACTCCGCCGGAGACTGGTGGAACATTCGCCGTGCCGGGTGTGGACGATGAATTAAACAGGCCGAGCCAAATTGCGGAAGTGGTTGAGGCACTCGGCCCCAGGACGGTTCCCATGGTATTGGTAAAAACAATGGCAATGTCGATGTAATCACCAGGGACGTTCAACTCAATGGGATTGGTGGTGAATAATGCCTGGGCTTCCCAAAAACCTGAACTTGTCACCCCGGTGAGCGATAATCGCAGGTCGTTGGGTTCGATAAAGCAGGCACTGATTGTGTTCTTAGTGGAAGCAACATCATAGCTCGTAGACGAAGCGGTGGGCGTGCCGCCTGGGGCGCTCACCTTATTCGTCGTGCTCCCGTTGCTGAAATTATCCGAAAAAAACGTAACCGTTTGAGCATGGCACATCCAAAGTGGTGCGACGGTCCCGAGCAGAGCAAACAGAAACCGGGAATGGGGTATCTTTTTCATGGTTGTTTTATGGTTAAGGTTACGTTTACGGCAGATTTGACGAAATTGCGCCTGGCACGGCGAAATTACTGGATCAGGTTTTCAGCTGGACTAAGTTTTTGTCGGAAAATTATTGTTGATAGGCGTTCATGATGATTCGAAAAGCGGGGGGGGTACTGGAGTAATGGGTTTCGCCAGGCCCTTCAGTTGTATACGGATCCCACAAAAGAGGGTCGAACGGGGCATTAGAGCCCTTCCTATTATGCCCTCTTACCGTCTGAAACTGGACATGGCCGTCGGGAAAAACAGCATTTACCCCATACGGCTGGCCACGATGCTGGTGGTTAATTTGTGCCCACACTTTTAACGAATCATCAGCCATAGCAAGATTCTGATTTATGTCGGTAACCCTCAATGGTGCGGGCTCGTCAGAAATCGAATTTGGAATCGTGCCGCCGGGCGGATTCGGAGGATTGAACGTGGCTGGTTGAAATGTCAAAGCGGGAAGATTCAAAGTGCCGCTACTTGTCGAAACCGCCTGCGTGAGCTTCGCCTGAGGATAATAATCATAGCCGGTACGAATAAAATCAGGGTTTTGATTATTTGGATCAGCTATGCCCTGCGGTGTCGTTGAGGGCCATGGAAGGGACGCGGTGCTGTAATAGCCATAAGTGAATTCTGCAAACCTCGGGTCCGCCAAAACGCTGGTGCAATAAAAAACCTGCGGGTTTTTGATGACGCCAGTAAAAAATAAAGCGCCATAACCGAAAGGGCCGAATGCAATTTGCGAGGTCGGTGAGCTTGATGATGTTGTGCGGCATGCCAATGTCGTTTGATAACCATTTGCCGTATCGCCGGGCAAATTAATTATCGGGAAATAATCGCCGTTGTCGTTGGAATAAACGCTACAACCGATGCCAATCTGCCGCATATTATTTGAGCACGAGACGCGCGTGGCAGAGTCCTTTGCGTTGCCAAGAACCGGCAACAGAATTGCCGCCAGAATCGCTATGATAGCAATGACGACAAGGAGTTCGATTAGTGTAAAACCCCTGCGGGCCTGTTGGAGCGACGGTTGCATGGTGGCGCCATTTCTCACGTTATTTTTTTGGGCTTGCTGTTATAGACACTACCACCAGAAACTGATTTCTGACAACAGGCTGTGTTTGCAAATGCAATTGAAAAAAGTGCACTCGTGGCGGTTTCGTTTAAAAATATTCACTAATAGTCCCTCGCCACGTCCCCATTTTACGCGACAAGCATTGGCACGAATTCTTCTGTATATTCTATGACTGTCTATGCGAAAGCACCGGTTTGAATTTCTGGGCGGCTCCCGATGGGGTTGCGTTGTGGCGGCGACTTTTCTCCTTCATCTGGCGTTGCACGCCGATCAAATCATTTACGACGATGCCTTGGAAAATGGGTGGCAAGACTGGGGTTGGGCCGAGTTGAATTACGCCAACACGTCGCCGGTCCATTCCGGCAATGATTCCATCAGCGTCAGCATCACCAACGCCTGGCAGGGAATCCAAATTTGGCATACGGACCAGGATTCCACACCGTATTCGTCAATTAATTTCTGGCTCGATGGAGGGTCCAGCGGGGGTCAAAAATTGCAGGTCTATGGGTTGCTGGATGAGGATGGCTCCGCCAATTACGCAGCGAGCCCCCGCTATACGCTTCCGCCTTTGCCGGCAAACGGCTGGCAGCTTTACAGCGTTCCGCTTTCTCAATTGGGGGTGGCCGATGAACCAAACTTCACCGGGTTCGTCATCCAGGATTCACAGGGCGAAGCACAGCCGACCTTTTACATGGACGATATTTCCCTGGTCTCCGCCACCAATACCTCGAGCAACGGGACGAACACCGGTGTGACTGTACAAATCGATGCCCTCGCCAACCGGCACGCCATCAGTCCGCTTATTTACGGCGTCGCCTTCGCCAGCTCAAACCAACTCGCGGACTTAAATTTCACCATGAATCGAATGGGCGGAAATAACGAGACGCGCGATAATTGGCAAATTAACGCGCACAACCTCGATTTTGATTGGTATTTTGAAAGTTATCCCGATTCCGCCAGCACCACACCGGGAAATACGGTGGATTCATTTGTGGCCAACAGCAAAGGAGGCGGAGCGCAGCCGTTGATCACGATTTCCATGATTGGCTGGATGCCTTACCTCGGGCCTGGGCGCGCCATTTTATATAGTTATTCTACAAATCTATACGGTCCGCAAAAATCCACCGACCCTTATTTGGCCGCCGCCGGCGATGGCATCAGCACGACAAATAATAACGAACCGATCACCTGGAACAACCGTAACGACGCCAATTTCCCCACGAACGCCAATTTCGAGCAGGGTCTCGTCCAGCATCTTATGCAGGGGTGGGGCAATTCGACCAACGGCGGCGTAGGTTATTACATCATGGACAACGAACACAGCCTTTGGTTCTCCACACACCAGGACATCCATCCCATCGGCCCAACCATGCAGGAAATCTGGACCGATATGGTGACGTACGCCAGCATGGTCAAATCCAACGACCCGAATGCCCTGGTACTGGGGCCTGAGGAGTGGGGCTGGAGCGGTTATCTTTATAGTGGATATGACCAACAGTGGTCAGGCCAGCATGGAGATTATAATCCCAATGATTATCCCGACCGCACAGCCAACGGCGGCTGGACTTATTGCCCCTGGCTGCTGCACCAGTTTCAACAGTACGACGACACCTATCACCAACGCCTTCTCGATTATTTCACGCTCCACTGTTATCCCCAGGAAGGCAGCGTGAGCGGTACCGCCGTCGACCCGGCCACCGAACTGTTGCGCAATCAGTCCACGCGCATTTTCTGGGATACGAACTACGTGGACCCCAGTTGGATCAACAGCGTCATCGCCCTGATTCCCACGATGAAAACCTGGGTGGCCACGAATTATCCCGGCACGAAAACTGGCGTCACCGAATATAACTGGGGGGCCGAATCGTATATGAACGGCGCAACCGCGCAAGCGGACATCCTGGGCATCTTTGGAAGCCAGGGCCTGGACTTGGCGACACGATGGTCAACGCCGGCCACCAATACGCCAACGTATCTGGCCATGAAACTGTATCGCAATTATGACGGCAACAAGTCTGCCTTCGGCGATACCAGCGTCCAAACCACGGTACCTGATCCAGACGACCTCGACACCTTCGCCGCCGTGCGTAGCACCGACGGAGCGTTAACGGTGATGGTCATCAACAAAGACATTACCAATGCCATCCCGGTGACCCTGAGCATTTCCAACCTGACCGTCAACGGTTCGGCACAGGTCTGGCAATTGGCCGGTGGCAGCCTCAGCCAGCTTGCAAACGTGGCCGTGACAAACGGGAGTTTGAGCCAGACCGTGCCTTCACAAAGCATCACCCTCTTTGTGATGCCGTCGATCACTTCGTTTCATATTCAGGCGGCGCCCAGCCATCCTGCCGGCCAATTGCTGCTTTGGCTCTATGGCCAGCAGTCGCAAAGTTATGTGCTTGAGTCCTCCACAAATCTGAAAACATGGCAGCCTGTGAGCACGAACGTGCTCTCGAGTAATTCGATGAGTTTTCTGATCCCCATGCCCAATGCCACGAAAATGTTTTACCGCGCTGCGGTGGGCTCAGGAGGGTGAGTTATACGCCAATTTGCTTCTCGATCGCGCCGCAAATTCTTCGCGACAAATCTTTCAAAATAACTTCGTCTGAACCTTCCAGCAGCAGGCGCGCTTTAGGTTCGGTGCCTGAATAGCGCAGCAGAACCCGCCCGCCGGCGGATTTCAATTCCAGCTCCGCCGCCGAAACCATCGCCAACACGCCGTCCAATTTTTCAAACGGAATTTTTTCCCGCACCTTGACGTTGGTCACCAGTTGAGGAAAGCGCGTCCAGCATTTGACCAATTGGGACAGAGTCCGATTTGTCTCGCGCATGATTCGGAGAATTTGCAGCGCCGCTACCAAACCGTCGCCGGTGGTGCTGAAGTCCCGGAAGATGAGATGCCCGCTCTGCTCGCCGCCAAAGTTAAAGCCGTTTCTCAGCATTTCATCAATGACGTTTTTGTCGCCCACAGCCGTGCGCAGCACGTTGCCTCCGGCCTTCCTGACCGCCGATTCCAGGCCGGCATTGCTCATCACCGTGGACACGAGGGTTTTTGATGACAGCGTTCCGCGCGCGAGCATGTCGATAGCGGCTACGGCCATGATGTCATCGCCGTCGGCCAGGACACCATTTTCATCGCAGAGCAAAACCCGATCCGCATCGCCATCGTGCGCAATGCCCATGTGCGCTTTGTGCTCGACCACTTTGGCGCACAGATTGTCCGGATGCATGGATCCGCAGTTTTCATTGATGTTTTTTCCGTCCGGCTGGTTTCCGAAATCAATCACATCCGCGCCCAGTTCCCGGAGGACACAGGGCGAGGATTTATATGCGGCGCCGTTGCCGCAATCCACAACGATGCGCATATTCTCCAGCGTGAGATTCTTGGGAAATCCCGCCTTGGCAAATTCGATGTACCGGCCGAGGGCATCATCGATACGGACTGCCTTGCCAATTTCCTCGGCAGCCGGGCGGACCTTTTCGATCTCTCCGCTGAAGACCAATTTCTCGATTTGGCCTTCAATTTGGTCGTCCAGTTTATAACCATCCGCCCGAAAAAACTTAATGCCGTTGTCCGTATAAGGGTTGTGCGAGGCGGTAATGACAATGCCGGCATCGGCCCGCAAACTGCGCGTAATGTAGGCCACGCCGGGGGTGGGCAGGGGCCCGATGAACAGCACGTCCACGCCCATGGACAAAATCCCCGAAGAAATGGCGTTCTCCAGCATGTAGCCAGAGAGGCGTGTGTCTTTGCCAATGACAATCTTGTGTTTGCGCCGGTCGCGGGCCTGCCGATTCAGCAGATTTTTGAATACGTGGGCCGCCGCGCGACCGAGTTTAAGCGCGGTCTCCGCGGTCACCGGTTCCACGTTTGCCGTGCCGCGAACGCCGTCGGTGCCGAAAATTCTATTGTTCATTGTGCTTTGGGAATGGGAATAGTCACTTTAACCTGCGGCGGGTCTACGCCGACAATCGTTGTCCCCGGCGGAAGCGCGACTTCGACGTCCCGTGAGAGGTTGTCCGCCGAGGCAAAACCGCTCAGGTTGATAAAGGCGTGGATCTGGCTTTCCTCCAAACGATTCAACGTTTCACGCGTGCCACTGATCGTTACGGTGACCGTTGCGGGAATAATCTGCGCCTGATGCACATCGGAACCCGCCGAAATAGCCAGGACCGGCACGTTGCCATACGTGTTGCTGGGAAGGTTGGCGAGCTGCCCGGATGTCGTTTCCGACGCCCTGCTGACAGTGAGCCAAATGCCAATGGCCATCAATAGCGAAAACGCTTTCCAGTGAAAATCTTTTGTAAGCCAATCAGGCATTGTAAATTATAAAATAAACAGCAAAAATGCGCCCCGCGGGACGTCAACCGGTTCATTTCGATTTTTCATAGCTGGGCCGGGGTGGATGCTTGGTGACGACGGCCGGGGCCGCTTTAAACCGCTCACCGAATTGCCGCCGGAACCATTCCATGGCGCCGTGCGGCTTCTCCGGCGGCAGCAGGACGGACGTCAAAAATGATCGTAATTCCTCCGCGGTCACGCCTCGCACAAGCTGGCCCTTGTACACGTGCGATATCATCCCGTTCTCTTCGGAGACCACCACGATGACCGCGTCGGTCTCCTCGCTCAAGCCAATGGCAGCCCGATGCCGTGTCCCGAGCGACTTGGCCAGACCCGGACGCTGCGTCAGCGGAAAAATGCACGCTGCATACGCGATGCGATCGCCTTTGATCAGGACGCCGCCGTCGTGGATGGCGTTGTTGGGAAAGAAAATGGTCTCCAGCATTTCCGGCGTGGCCTCGCAGTCCACCAAAACGCCGGATTCGACGGCATCATGAAGATGGATGCTTTGTTCGATCGCAATGAGGGCGCCAATTCTGACATCAGAAAGGCGTTCGACCGTCTGGATAATTACTTCGATGTTCTCCCGTTGCTCGTGGGCTGTGGCAAAGAGCGGCAAATTGCCGAGCTCGGCCAGCAACCGTCGCAATTCCGGTTGAAAAATAATCACCACCGCCACGGCAAAAACCTGGTAGGCAGCGGCCAACAACTGTTGCAGGACCACCAGGTTCAACAATCGAGTCAATCCGAACACAACCAGCATGACCACGACGAACCCGATCACGACCGGCCAGCCGCGCGTCCCCCGCAGGAACCGAGTCAGATAATAGATAGCTACCGCGAGGATGAATATTTCCAGCGCGGGACGCCACCAACTGTGGATATAGGTCCAAAACAAGTTCACACTCTATGTGTCAGCGGGACATCACCCGCCGCGTCATCCGTCATTCTGACGGTGCTACCGTTTTCGTCTTAACAAAACCGCTTCGGCCATGCGAACAGCCCGGACGGTTTCGGCTGCGTCATGGGCGCGGATGATACCCGCACCCGACTCAATTCCCAAAATCGCGCAGGCCAGCGATGCTGGCAAGCGTTCATTCACTTCTGAGCCAAATAATTTTTCGATGAACGATTTCCGGGATACCCCCAGGAGCAAGGGCCGGCGCAGTCTCAAAAGGGTTCCCAAATGCGCGATTATCTGCAGGTTTTGTTCCAAATTCTTCCCGAATCCGATACCTGGATCAAAGACAATCTGTTCAGGTGTGACGCCAAAGGCCGTCAGCGCGTTCAATCGCTCCGAAAAAAAGGCGTTCACCGCGTCCAATATGTCTGCCGTACCGCTTTGCCTCTTGTGAAGCCCGGGAGGCGCATGCATGACCACATAGCCGGCCCCGTATTCACAAACGACCTTCCACATGTCCCCGCCGTTGCGCGCCGCCATCACGTCGTTGACTATGTCCGCCCCGGCCTCGAGCGCGGCGCGCGCGACCGCCGGCTTCATCGTGTCAATCGATATGGCTGTATGCCGAGCCTTTCGCTTCTTGAGCTCAACTGCAAGCTTTTTGATGATTGGAATAACACGGCGCAATTCTTCCGCCTCCGTCACCGGCACTGCGCCAGGCCGGGTGGATTCCCCGCCAACATCCAGGATTTCAGCCCCATCGGCCGCCAGTTTCAAGGCATGGCCCACGGCGGCGTCCGCGTCCAAAAATTTTCCGCCGTCCGAGAAGGAGTCGGGCGTTGCGTTGACAATGCCCATGACCAGGGCAGGGCGCGGGAAGACAAATTTAAACTGGCGCGCGCGAAAGATCATGCCCCAGTCTAGGGGATTTTCAAAAAATGTCGAAATCCACGTCAGTGCGGATGGTAGGGACGCCCCGCGTAAAGCGCGCGGAACGAGCGTGGTTGGACGCTGTATCGCGAATTTTCCGCCCGGCATACGGGCGGTGACGCCGGTGGCAGCGCCACTGGCGAAACACGGCGTCCCTACCAAGTCAGACCTTCTTGCTGAAATAAGCGATGGTTTCGGTCAAACCATCATTCAACACGACTTTGGGCGACCAGCCCAGGATCTTTTTGGCTTTGGCGATGTCGGGCCGGCGCTGTTTGGGATCGTCCTGCGGCAATCGTTTAAAGACGATTTTGCTTTTGGATCCGGTGACCCGGATGATTTCCTGGGCGAATTCAAGCATCGTCAATTCCACCGGATTGCCAATGTTCATCGGCAAATGGTAATCGCTCATCATCAGCCGGTAAATGCCTTCAATCAAATCCGAGACGTAACAAAAACTGCGGGTCTGTTTGCCCTCGCCAAAGACGGTGACCGGCTTGTTTTTTAGCGCCTGGCTGATGAAGGCCGGAACTACGCGGCCATCGTTCAACCGCATTCGAGGCCCGTAAGTATTGAAAATGCGCACGATGCGCGTTGCCACCTTGTGTTCGCGGTGGTAGCCCATCGTCATGGCTTCCGCGAAGCGTTTTGCCTCGTCATAGCATCCGCGCGGACCAATGGTATTGACGTTGCCCCAATACTCCTCCGGCTGCGGATGGACCTGCGGATCTCCATAAATCTCAGAGGTCGAGGCTATGAGAAAACGCGCTCTTTTGTACTTAGCCAGCCCAAGGGCTTTGTGCGTACCCAGCGAGCCGACCTTCAGCGTTTGGATCGGGAAATTCAAATAATCGAACGGGCTGGCCGGCGACGCAAAGTGCCACACGTAATTCACCGGTTCGGTCAGAAAGATAAATTCCGTGACGTCCTGCTGGATAAATTTAAATGACGGATTCCCGCCCAGGTGCGCGATGTTGTCCACGCTCCCGGTAATGAAATTATCAATGCCGATGACTTTATGTCCTCGCGCCAGAAGCAAATCCGTCAGGTGCGACCCCAAAAATCCCGCCGCCCCGGTTACTACAGATGTAGGTTGTTTTTTGCTGGTTTTGCTCATGGTTTGCTGATTCAAGTTGTTTAACGTGAAATTCGAGAGTACCAAAGAACAGGGCGCTGTTTCAATCACAAACGAACCGTGAAACCCGCGGTAGGGACGGCGCAGCGCGCCGTCCCTACCGTAAAAACCTCTCACCAATCTCCGCTTTTTAAGTAGGGCTTGAGCTTTTCCTTGAGCGTTTCACGTCCGCGGTGGATGAGGGATTTTGTCGCGGAAAGGGAACACCGCAAAACCTTCGCGATTTGTTCATAGCTCAGCTCCTCCTGCCGGCACAGAAGAATGGCGCTTCGCTGGTTATCCGGCAATTCATTGAGCGCCTCGTCGATTTTTTGGGCCAATTCGGTCTGTAGCACGTTGTCAGGCGCGGCGGCCTGGGTTTTATCCTCGAATTGCCTGGGCGGCTGGTCCTCGTTTTCGACGTGGGATTCCTCCAGCGACTCGGCCGGATGCCGCGAGCGGCGCCGCAATTCGTTCAGGCACAGGTTATGAGCGATCGTAAATAGCCACGTCGAGAATTTAGCCGTTTGTTTGTAGCGGGCGCGGGATTTATAGACCTGTAAAAAGACGTTTTGGGCCAAATCCTCCGCCTCCGTCTCATCGTGAAGCCGGCGAAAAACGAAGTTCATCACCGGCTGTTTATACTTTTCAACCAGTTCGGCAAAAGCCGCGCGATCACCGCGCTTCACGCGCAGCATCAATGCGGCGTCCGGATCGGATTGAACGGCCATTTGAAAAAATCTAGCGTATGTCGTTGCAACAAACCACTAATCTATATCGGTTTGAACCAATTTTAGTTGCAGAAAACTTGAAAGATTTTGCATAAAACATAGACTCTGGCAGTGCAGGATTTAATCAGAAAAATTGAGGCCGACGCCGCGGCCCGTCTTCAGCTGCCCGCCAACAGTTCCCTCGCCGACAGTCTCGCCTGTTACAAAGCCTTTCTTCACGTGCAGACTCATCGGCTCAAGATTCTGCATCGCGGCGGCGCAAGCGGACTGAAGATTTGCCGCGCCCGCGCCGCTGTTCTCGACGCCCTGTTGCAGCACCTGTGGGAAACAGCCCGGGCGAGCCTGACCGACCAGGCGCAAAAAGAATTTCCCCCGCTGGCACTGGTCGCCATCGGCGGTTATGGCCGGGCCGAACTGAACCCTTTCAGCGATATTGATTTCATGTTTCTGCACGATGGCCAGGTCGCCGCAGGCAGACCCCTGCCGTACCTGTCCAGGCTCATTGACGGCGTCCTGTATCCGCTCTGGGACATCGGCCTCAAAGTCGGCCATTCGGTCCGCAGCATTGAAGATTGCGTCAAAATCGCCAACGCCGATATGCAGTCAAAAACGTCGCTCATCGAGGCCCGGCTTATCATTGGCGACGATAAATTGTTCGGAAAATTTCAAAAATCGCTCATCGCAAAATGCGTGGAAGGCTATGAGGAAAAATACATCGCCACGCGCCTGGAAGACCAGAGAGCGCGCCGCGAAAAATTCGGGAATTCCGCCACCATGCAGGAGCCCAACATCAAGAACGGCTGTGGCGGCCTGCGCGATTACCAAAACCTGATATGGATGGCCTTTTTCAAATACCGCGCCCGTTCCCCCGCGGAGTTAAAGGAGCAGTACGTCAGCGAGGCCGAAAGCCGCCAGCTTGCCGCCGCCTATGATTTCCTGCTGCGCACCAGGACCGAGCTCCACTATCAAATCAACCGGCCCATGGACGTTCTCGGGAAAAACCTCCAGCCCGCCGTCGCCCTGGCGCTGGGCTGGCACGAACGCTCGCCCAGCCTCCGCATAGAAAAATTCATGCGCGAACTTTACGTGCACATGCGGAATATTTTCCTCATCACACGCACGCTGGAGCAGCGGCTGGCGCTTGTGCCGGCAAAACCGAGCCGCCTTTCCTTGCGCGCCTGGCTGCCAAAGCGTTCCCCTCCCGCTCCCGTAGACGGCTTCATCTTTGGCAACGGCGAAATCCGCGCCGCCTCAAATCGCATTTTCCACGACGATCCGCGCCGCCTCATGCGCGCCTTCCTCCATGCCCAGCAACGGCGATTGCAATTGCATCCTGACCTGATCCAGCTCGTCCGCCAGTCCCTTTCGCTCGTGGACCGCAGTTTCCTGAACGATGAGCGCGTACGCGAAACATTTTTGACCATTCTGGAACGCCGTGGCGAAGCGGCGTCCGTCCTCCGCGCCATGCACGAGGCGAACCTCCTGGGCAAATACATTCCCGAGTTCGGCAAGCTTACCTGCCTGGTCCAGCACGAATTCTATCATCTTTACGCCGCCGATGAGCATACGCTCGTTTGCCTGGAGCAGTTGGACAAGACATGGGAAGCGCGGCAGCCGCCCTACAATAACTACGCGCCGCTGTTTCAGCGCCTGGCGCGCCCGGGCCTGCTCTACCTGGCATTGCTTCTTCATGACGTCGGCAAGTCCGCCCATGACAAGAAAGAGGGGCACGCCAAAATCAGCGCCGAAATGGCCATGCGCGCCGCCAGGCGCCTCAAAATTAATGAGCCCGACGCGCACACGCTTCGCCTCCTCATCGAAAATCATCTCCTCATGGCCACCGTCTCGCAACGCCGCGACCTGGACGACGAATCGGTCATTCGCGATTTTTCCCGCCGCATCGAAACCGTCGAAACACTCAACGCGCTCACGCTGCTGACCTTTGCCGATTCCGAAGGCACCAGCGATAAATTGTGGAACGGTTTCAAAGACTCGCTGCTTTGGCAACTCCACTCGCGCGCCTCCACCCTGTTGACCGCCGGAAGCGAGTTCATTCGCGCTGAAGAAAAACGCGTCGAAACCCTTTTGGAGGAAGTCCGCGAATTGGCCCCCGAGGAGATCGCCAACGACGAAATCGTCGCCCACTTTGCGAACCTGCCCCTGCGTTATTTTCAAATCCGGGCAGCCAATGAGATTCTGGATGACCTGACCCTGGCGCACCGTTTTATGGAGCAGTTGATCAACGGTGTTCGGCCTCTTTGTCCCGTTACAACGTGCCATCACGAACCCGACCGGGGCTACAGCCTCATCCGGGTCTGCACCTGGGACCGCGCCGGATTGTTCAGCAAAATCGCCGGCTCCTTGAGCGCTTCCAGTATGAACATTCTCACCGCGCAAATCCTGACGCGCGTGGATGGCGTCGCCCTCGACACTTTTCTCGTCCAGGACGCGCGCTCCGGCAGCCCGGCCACGGCGGAACAATTTCAGAAATTTTCCGGGCTTTTGGACAGGATTTTATCCGGCGAAGATGCCGACCTGCCGGCCCTCATCGCCAAGGCCATGACCCAGCCGGTTTACCAGCCTTACGCCGGGGAACGCATGCCCACGCGCATTCATTTTGACAATCAGGTCTCAGAGACGAGAACACTGATCGAGATCGAAACCGAAGACCATCTGGGCTTGCTCTATGCCATTTCCCGGACCCTCGCGAAACTTGGCGTGGACATCGCCGCCGCGCGAATCCTCACAGAACGCGGCGCGGCCATCGACAGCTTTTACGTCCGCGAATCCGACGGCGGCAAAATCGAGTCCCCCGCCCGGCGCGTCATGATTGAGAAATCCCTGCGTGAAGCCATCAATCGGCTAGAGAGCTGATGGTAGGGACGGCGCGCTGCGCCGTCACCGCGCGTAAAGCGCGCGGAATATTTGCGGTAGAACGTCCAACCACGCTCGTTGCGCCGCTGAACGCGGCGCGGACAGCGGTGGCAGCGCCACTTGCGAAGAGCGCTGTCCCTACCCGAGACGCGTGCATCACAACAGTTTCCCTTGCTCACCACTGCGCGGACCGATTTGCAAATGCCCAACAATAACCGCGCCTTCCTCTACAACCAGCCCGCGCGCGTCCACGTTCCCAAATAACCGGCCAGTCGCCTTTACCACCACGATTTCCTCCGCCCGCAAGTCCGCAGCCAGTTCACCCGATATTTCCGCCGAGCCCACCTGGATTTGGGTTTCCCATCGAAAATGATTTTTTGCCGGGATAATCAAATTCCCGGCAGTAAAGCGACCTTTGATTTCCGCCGTCGAATAGATTGTAAAGGAACGTTCCACGACCAGTTTGCCGTGAAATTTCCCCCGAATGGCGGCGTCGCCAACCATACTTTCGGTATTGAATACATAGCCTTTGGGTTCAATGACAAATTCGCCCTTGGTTTTGAAGTTTTTGGCAAGCGCGCTGGTGATGGTGTAGTTGTGCAAATCCACATAAGCGCTGCACCGTTTGCAGATGGTGGATTCGGCGCTGGCCGGAACTTCAAGCTCGGTCCCGCATTCGAAACACGTGATGAGCTTTTTCTTTGGAGCCACTTCGACTGTTTTGACTGTCGGATTGAGGACGTCCTGGACGCGGAGGTGCTGCCCACAGTTCTTGCAAATCGTGGAAAAGGCCCCGCGCGGTTCAGGTTGCTGATGCCCGCAATGCGGGCAGGTCAGCAGGACCGTGTCCTGTTTCTTCGACGCCATTCAAGTTCAACGGCGCCGCGCCGTCAGCGCGCGACTTTGCCTGGCTCCGGCACCTTTGGCGGTTCGCCCGGCCGCGGCGGCGCGGACGTCGGCGACACTTTGTTCGGATTCACCTCCGTCTTGCCGACGAAGGTCACGCCCTCTTCGACGGTCAGCCTGGCCGCGCGAATATCGCCAAACAACTCAGCCTTGGCCTTGATCTCAATTTTCTCCCTTGCCGTGATATTGCCATTAACCTTGCCCCGCACCACGACGGTTTGGGCCGTAATGTTTCCGTTCACTACGGCGGTCTCCCCCAGGTTGAGGGTGCCGTCAGTGTTCACTTCGCCTTCCAACTTGCCATCGAGCGTCAGTTCGCCCGTGAACTTGATGTTGCCCTTGATCTCGACGTCTGGGCCAAGAACGTTTTTTGATGCTCCATTCATAATCTCTCTCTTTGTTTTAGCCTTTCGTTGCTCTACTACGGTATCAATGGCCCACATGCCGTCAAAACATTATTTTCAGGGTTTAAATTCCGAAAATATTTCCAAATTGTAACACAATCCCTGGGCGCCGATGGCTTGACATCACGGAATTGCATTTGCTACTCTCAACGCCATAGGCCATGAGCGTCTTGTTGAATCAACATGTTCTCGTGTTGAACCGGTTGTGGCAGGCCGTAAATGTCTGCACTGCGCGGCGCGCTCTAACGCTGCTTTTTCAAGGCCACGCCCAGGCTGTCATGAACGCCGAAGACGGCTCCTTTCGCACCTTTAATTTCAGCCAATGGCAGGATTTTTCGGAGAATACACCGCACGACGAAGCCGTCCATGCGATTTCATTTAGTATTCGCGTTCCACGGATCATTCTCCTTCTGATTTACGATCGTCTGCCCAAGAAAGAGGTCAAGTTCACGCGGCACAACATCTTTGAGCGGGACAAAAACACCTGCCAATATTGCGGCGTCGTCTTCGAACGCAAGGACCTGAACCTGGACCATGTCATCCCGCGCGACCGCGGCGGGCCTACAACGTGGGAGAACATTGTTTGCTCCTGCATCGAGTGCAATACCAAAAAGGCCAATCACACGCCACAGGAAGCAGGCCTGCACCTGATTCGCAAGCCCCGTCGGCCCAAGTGGCGTCCCTTTGTGCAGATCAGCTTCAGCCTGCACCGTCACGATAGTTGGAAGCATTTCATCGACCTCGCCTACTGGAACGTCGAATTGGGCGAAGAGTAGCGGACCAGGCAGGGCAGGCCTGCAGGTCAACGGTTCATGCACGATTCGGGAATCGTTGAGACTCCCAGCTACCGGATGGCGTAGCGCAGGTTTCCAAACCTGCTATATCGCCGATTTCCAAATCGGCTAATCGTACGACGCCGTACGACCGGCGGGTTTGGAAACCCACGACACAGCAGGTTTGGAAGTCTGCGCTACGGTTCCGGGGTTCAATTCGGAACATCTTTGAGCTATCTGCTATCTCCCAACTCCCATCCCGCCTTGCGGCTGATACAGCAATATTTTATCGAAATCTTCGCTCACAAAATTGTAGGTCCCCGGCTCAAGCGCCGCCATGACCGGTCCGCCTTCGGTTGAATTGAGCAATCTCACACCCGGCGCCTTGTCCAGCGTCTGGTTGTCTTCAGTAATGCTCTCGGCGTGTGTTGTGGGCAGATAAATCGTGGCAGTCGTGTTGGCGGGAATTTCAATGTGCCAGTCAAATTCATTTTGATCCAGGTGCCATTCGCTCCGGATCCAGCCATAAGGCGAACAGTGCGCCGCCTTCACAAATTTTAAGTCACCGATCGGCAATGGGCGCATGATGATGTGTTTGAATCCGGGTTGGGTGGGGTCCGGCTTGATGCCGGCCAGATTTTCATACATCCATGTCGCCAAATCCCCAATGAGCATGACGTGATTGCCCGAATTCATCGATGGATCCGCCGTGTCACCATTCCACAATTCCCACACGGTCGTTGCATCGTGTTCGACCATGTAACCCCAGCCCGGATAGTTCGTTTGCGTCACAATGGAGTACGCCAGGTCCGGATCACCGTTTTCTGTGAGCACGCGCATCAGGTATTTGCCGCCAACGAGCCCGGTGCCGATGTGGCCGCGCCATGTGCCCCACAGTTTCCCGGTCAAATAATGAAATGCCCGATAACGCATTTCCGGCGGCACCATATCGAATGCCAGCGGCAAGACGGAAGACGTGGGCGTGCCGTTGTCATATTGGCCGGTGTCGCGGTTAAGGAACCTTTTGTTAAACGCTTCCTTCATCGTTTCGGCGAGTTGTTCGTAATTTGCCGCATCGTTGGTTTTGCCCAATTGCAGCGCGTAGCTTCGCATCAGGCGCAGATCGTTGTAAAAGAATGGCGTCGCCAGCAAAGCTTTCCCGGTGATTCGCGACGGGTCGCGGGAATGGATGAGCTTCGGGTCTTCCGGAGGCATGCACCAGTCGCCGTAAACGTCCTGGCTAATGATCCCGTTCGTGATAAAGCCTTCCATGTGGTCCATCCACTTTTTCGCGCAATCATAATGTTCGGCAACCGCCTGTTTATCGCCAAACTGGTCTCGCAACATCCCTGGAATCACCAGGCTGGCGCTTGCCCAGGTGACATCGTCCGCATAAATCCTCCAGTACGTCGGACAAACGCTGGAAATGCTGCCACTGGGTCTCTGGCAATCGGCTATGTCCTCCATCCATTTGGAATAAAAAGCGTCATTGTCAAAGAAGTACGCCTCCCCGCGCGATTCCTCCGCCCGGTCGCCCAGCCAGCCCTGGCGCTCATCGCGCTGGCAGCAATCGGTGGGAATACTCCGGTAATTGTCACGCACGCCCCACACAATATTGTGATAAATCTTATTGAGGAGCGGGTTCGAACACTCAAACTCTCCGGTATCCGGCAGATCATCACCCACAACACATCCAGTCAACGAATCCAATGCCGGTTTTCCGGGATATCCAGTCACTTCCACGTACCGAAAACCGTGCAACGTAAAACGCGGTTGCCAGGTCTCCGGCCCGCCGCCTTTGAGAGTGTAGACGTCCGTGACTTTCGCGCTCCGCAGGTTCGCCGTGTACAGATTGCCGTCGGGCGTGAGCGTTTCGGCATGGCGAAGAGTCACTTGCGTGCCCGCCGGGCCTTCTACCTTCAATTCACACCAGCCGGCGATGTTCTGGCCCATGTCAAAGATGAAAACGCCCGGCTTGATTTCTTTCATCGACACTGGTTTTACCTGTTCCGTCACGCGCACCGGTTCCTGCCGCACCCCCGATAGGACGCCATCAGGCGCCGATACCAAATCGGCCGGTCGCCAGGCCGAATCGTCAAATCCCCTCTGGCTCCAATCCGGAAATTCCTTGCGGGCATCGTATTGTTCACCGTCATATTCGTTGTTCGCCGTAATCGGCCCGCCTGTGCTCAATTTCCAGGACGCGTCGCTGACGATATCTGTGGCAGTGCCGTCCGCATAGGCGATGTGAAGCTGGAGAATTAATTTGGGATAGCCCGCATTCGCGGCGTTGGTGCGAGGCGCAAAAAACCGGCCATCGCCCAAAACGACACCCATTGCGTTGCCGCCGTTGGTTAAAAGGTCCGTGACGCCGTACGTCTCGTAGTATTCCCGATTGGGATACTGGCTCAACGGCGGCGACAAGACGTGGTCGCCAACCCTCTGGCCGTTCACGTATAATTCCGACCATCCCAGCCCCGAAAAATAAACCGTCGCGCGGTCAATCGGCTTGGACACGGTGAACTCTTTGCGCAACCAGCGCGCCGGCAAAGCCCTCGATTCCGGCGCCTCCGCCTCATCGTGTCCAATCCATTTCCCTTTCCAATCAGACGTATTGAACAAACCCATCGTCCAATACGCCGGGACACTCCACTGAGATTTCGTCCCTCCGGCATCCCAAACGCGCACTTTCCAAAAATAAGCGCTCCCGGAGACCAGCGCCTTGCCCTCATAATCGACCTGGAGGGACTGGCTGGAGTCTACTTTCCCACTGTCCCAAACATCCGCATCGTTTTGTGCCAGGGTATTCGTGGACGAAGCCACGAGAATTTCATAGGCCGCCTGTTGCCGGCCCTGCTCTGGCGGCAATATCCAACCGAACATCGGTTTGTGAAAATCAACCCCCTCAGGATTTTTCAGGTCATCACACCGCAATTCAACGGGAGCCAAAGATAGCCGTTCGGAAACCTGCCGCGCGCGCTTTACATGATATAACGCTAGTTCCACGGCAAGGATGGCCACAAGCAATGCGATGACAACGATTATGGTGACGGGCTTCATATTTTTATTTCAATTGTTGAAGGAACGGCAGGGAGTGTTGTTTTGATAAAGCGCGATTTCGGATTGTAATTTCTTTACCAATGTCATTTCGGATTGGGATTGGGCGATCGCCAGCGCGCGTTTTGCAGTTGTGAGGGCCTCGGGAAAATGGCCGGTTTCTGCGCAGGCCGCGGCCAGGGTGCGAAGAACATTCGGATCATCCGGATGATGCTGATTGAGATTTTGCGCGATGGCGAGCGCCCTGGCGCTATTGCGTCCAGTGGCGTCCGGCCAGGTCGCCAGTGTCCATGACAAATCTATTTGCGCCGGCAAAAATTGAGGCTGAAGTTCAATGGCCTTTTGCAGGCTGGCTTCGGCTTCCTGCGCCTTCCTGTTCAGGCGAAACGCGTAAGCGAGATTGTAAAGGGTCTGGTAGCTTTCATGAAGTTCCAATGCTTTTTGAAAATAATGGATCGCTTCATCTACCCGGCCGGCCCGAAGCAGTGTAAACGCGAGATTGTTTTCGGCCTCGGGAAAATCCGGTTGGAAGTCCAAAGCGCTCTTAAATTCCGTAACGGCCTGGTCGATCCGGCCTGCGTGAGATAGAGCGCTGGCGAGGGCAAAGTGAAAGCCCGCGGAGCGCGGTTCCAGCCTTGATGCCTTGGCGAAGTACTCGATCGTCTGGTCCAAACGACCATGGTTAAAGAGCAGGTTTCCTATAAAATAGTCGTTCGCCGCATGGGCTTCAATCGCCGCCAATATATTGAGCAGCAGCGAATATGCGAGGAGCAGGCACCAGAAGGCGCGCGCGACAGCCCGCCAGACAGCCAGGCGGGCCACCGCCCGTTCCAAACCTAAAACGCCAATCACCGCCAGCAACAATAGCACCGGTGAAAAGTCCATCTCATAACGGCTGCTGGCCGTTACAAACAGGCAAAGGGTCGCCGCGCAAATCACAAATAGCAGAAACGCGCCCGCAGTGAAAGCGCGCAACAATATTCCTTCGGCCAGGCGGCCCTTCCACGCCAGCGGCGCCGCCAAAGCCAGCCAGGCAAAAGGGGAATACCTCAGTATGCCGCTGTAGGGCATGGGGACGATTGTGGCATGACCAGGCGGCGGCACCTCGTCAAGCCCGGAGAAGTGAAGATGGCCTGTCCATCGCACCGGCTCTAAAAAATAGAAATGAAAATTAAACCATAGGTATCGCAGGCTGAATTGTTGCGCTGAATAATTATCAAACCCCGTCAATTGATAATGCCAGCCAAATTCGAAAGGGCTGCCAAATCGCAGGAGGTTGTAAAGCATCAGCCCCAATCCAACCAGCATGAGCGGCACAACAGCCGCCGCAAATAACAAAACTGCCTGCCCCCGGGAAATCCGCTCTGAATGGCGGCTCGCGGCCGCAGCCAGCGGCGTTAGAAGAAATAGTGAGCCAAAAAGCAACGACGGTCGCGATCCGATGGCCAATCCATAAGCCAGACTGGCCAGGCCGAGCCATCGGACCTGGCGTTCTTTCTGGTGCAAGGCGCGCCAGAGAGCGGCCATGGCAATCATCGTAAAAGCAAACGCGCAAGTGATTGCCACCTCATACACTTCACATGAAGAGAGAATTTCCAACAAGCCCCCGGCCAACCCCAGGCCGAGTGCCCCTGATGCCGCAACCCAGGGACTAATTTCCGGAAAGTAACGGCGCCAGATCCTGTATAAGATGCCGGCCGCAGCAATAAAGCCCAGAATGGAAAAAATCACGCAAGCGTTCCGATGCGACAGGTAATGGCCGGTGACTATGACGAAAGGCCAAAACAATGTGAGCGCCGGCGTGATGCCGAAATAAAGATACAATTTCCCCTTATAGTAACTCATGTCAAACGAGAGGTGGGACTGATCCCAGAAACGGGGGGTATTGGCGCGAGGATCGTACGGGTTCGGAACGGCGGCAAGGCCAGGCGGTGGATCGCGGTTCACATTGAGTTGGCCGGCGCGGAAACCTTGAACCAACAAATTATAATAATCGGTAGCCGGTCCGGGGTCGGAACCTTCAAATTCAAGCGGACCCGGCCCTCCACTCCAGATCAAAATGCCGATGACCAGAACGCAAGCCAGGATAAATACGAGTTTCGCTTTGATTCCGAAGTTGGCGCCAGGCTCTTTCATCTTTGTCTCAATTGGTGAAGGAACGGCACGGGCGATTCTCTTGATACAGGGTAATTTCGTCTTGTAATTGCCGGGTCAATGTCGCTTCGGATTGGGGCCCGGCAGCGGCCAGCGCTCGTTCTGCGGTGGCAACGGCTTCAGGAAAATGACCCGTATCGGCGTAGGCTGCGGCCAAAGTCCGCAGAATTCCCGGATTGTTCGGCACGTGCCGATCAAGATTTTCCGCCAGGGCAAGCGCCCGCGCCCCATCGCGCGCCGCGGCGTCCGGCCACGTTGCCAGCATCCACGACAGGTCTATTTGCGCGGGTAGAAATTGAGGCTGAAGCTCAATGGCTTTTTGCCAATTGATTTCCGCTTCCGTCGCCATTTTTTTCATGCGGAAGGCATACCCAAGATTGTAAAAGGTTTGATAGTTCGTTTGAAGCTCCGATGCTCTTTCAAAATAATTGATCGCCTCGTCGACTTGTCCGGCCCGAAGCAGGGTAAACGCAAGATTGTTGTCCGCTTCGGAAAAATCCGGCTTAATTTCCAGCGCCTTTTGAAATTGGACAACGGATTCATCCGAATGTCCCGCCTGGGAAAGAGCATTGGCTAGGGCATAGTGAAAACCCGGATCATTGGGTTCAAGCGCCGACGCATTTTGAAAAGATTCAATCGCGCCATCCAGTCGGCCCAAATGGGTGAGGAAATTGCCCTTCATGTAATCCGCACCGGCACGGATACCAATAGACGCCAGGACATTGAAGACAACCGACCAAATCAGCAAAAGCCATCCGCTCCAGCGGGCAACGGCCTGAATTTGAGCCCTGGTGGAAAGGCAGCGGTTCAGGCCGAAGATGCCCATCGCGGCCAGAAGCATCAAGGCTGGTAAAAAATCCAGTTCGTATCCCGTATCGGCCGCAAAAAAAAGAAAAAGAGGGAGCCCACACCCCAAAAACAGGAGGAATACGGCGGCAGCAAAGGACGCCAGGGCCGAATCCTGCGCGGCACCCGGCCGTTTCCAGGCTGACGGGACAAAGACCGCAAACCACGCAATGGGATAATTTGCGAGAATTCCGCTAAAGGGTGCGCCGGCCCCAAGATAGCCGCTCGGCAACGCCGGTAGAGAGCGGCCTTGCAAAAATGGAAAATGAATGCTCCACAGTCCCGGCAGCAAAAAGTAGAAACGGAGGTTGAACCATAAATACCCGGGGCTGAATTGCCTGGCCGCATTGTTCTGGCAACTGGTTAATTGGTAATGCCAGCCAAATTCAAACGGATTGTCAAAGCGCAAAGCGTTGTAAACTAAAATTCCAAATCCGATCAGCGTAATCGGTCCAAGCGCCGCCGCCAGTAACCACGCTGGTCTCCAGAAATTTTGGCCGCTCGTTTCAGCCGGCGGTTGCATTGTATTTGACGATGGTCTCCCCGTCCGATTACCACCGGTTTTTTCCTGCCACTCCCGTGCCACGGGAACCAGGAGGATTACCGCACCAAACAACAAAGAGGGTCGCGAGCCGATTGCCAACCCAAAGGCCACGCTCGCTGCCGCCAACCATTTGACTCGCCCGATTGGCTCGTGCAATGCCCGCCAGACGGCCGCAATTGACAGCATGGCAAAAGCGAACCCGCAACTCTTCGCCACCTGGTAAACGTCACAGGATGACAAAATCTGCAGGATGCCTGTGGCCAATCCCAGGGCCAAAATACCGCAGATGGCCGTTCCAACACTGGCTTCCGGGAAATACCGGCTTCGAATGGCTCGCACGAGTCCGGCGCCCGCCAGGAAACCAACCGCAATGAAAATAACCACTGCGTCCTCTTCCGGCAGGTAATGGCCGGTCACCGTTACATAAGGCCAGAATAGGACGATGGCCGGCGCAACACCAAAATAAAGGTAGAGCTTGCCTTTGTAATAACTCATTTCATAGCAAAGGTGATCTCTGTCCCACACAAGGTCCCGGTTTTGCGCCGGGTCATACGGATTTGTCAGGGCAGCCAAACCGGGGGGAGGTTCGCGATTCACGTTGAGATGGCCGGCGCGAAAACCTTGAACCAACAAATTATAATAGGAGTCTTTCGCATCCGGACGGGTTAATTCCAGCGGCCCGGTTTGCGCAACGCTGATAAAGACCACAATAACCGCGGCGCAGACAACGCCAAAAATGGCGTTCTCTTTCATCATGTGTTTGAGACCACTCTGACTCATTTCGCCATTTGCAATTTTGTGAAAAAACCAAAGATACACGATAACCCGCCAAATGTGGATTTAACGCCATCTGGTTTAGGATTTTGCGGGCGAAAAAGCGAGAGTTTAATTGAACCTTTGCCAAATCCGTGGCGATTCATTATTTTGGCACAATGAAATATTTCGCCGCATGTGTCATCGCCTTCTTCAGCGCGGTTGCAGCGGTCCAGGCCCAGCAAAGTCCAGACGACCAATACGTCATCATTTATGTTTTGATCCAGCAGGGCGACGCCAGCCTCACTGGCGGCCAACCCAAACAGGCTTTGGGCGACTACGTCGAGGCGCAGCGTGAACTGAAACAATTTCAGGCCGCCTATTCGGATTGGAACCCCATGATCGTGAATTACCGCCTGAATTACCTTGCTGAAAAGATCAACGCCCTGACTCCGCAGGTGGCCACCAACGCTCCTCCGGAGAAAGTGATGCCGCCGCCCACTCCGGCGGATTGGCAGGCGCAATTGGCCAACTTGAACGGGCAGATCCGCCAATTACAGGGTGAAAACGAAACCGTCCAGGCCAAACTCAAAGAGGCCCTAAGCGTCCAGCCCGAAGGCGCCAGCGCTGCTGCCTATGCCCAATTGCAGCAACAGGTCCGTGAATTATCCAAGGAAAATGATCTCCTCAAGGCAACCACCGCCCTAATGACCAATACCCCGCCGCCCGCCGTTGCCAATCGCGATAATCCAAAACTGCAGCAGGACCTGGCCGCCCAAACAACCCGCGCGAACCAGCTCGCCAGCCAAAACGAAGCTTTGGAAACTAAAATCCTGGCTCTAACGACTGACGCCGGCGCCGCCGAAGCGCTGCGCCGGGAAAATGAACTGCTCAAAAAGGAACTGGCCCATGTTCATTTGCCCGTCGCAACCAACGATGCCGGCGACCTTGCCATGGCGCGCGCGCAGATTGCCAAATTGCAGACCGACGCTATGGAGAATTCGCTCGAAAAAACCGCGCTGGAAAATCGAGTCCAACAATTGCAGGAATCGTCACTGGCCGGCGCCACTCAAGCTGAGCCGCAGGCCCAACCCGATTTGCAGGCTCAAATCCACGAACTCAAGCTCGAACGTGACCAATTGCTCGCGCAACTGGGCCAGGCAAACAAGAAGCTCAAGAGCCGTAAAGAGCTGACCCCCAAAGCACAAATGGCTGCTATCGCCCAGGAAATTGAAACACTCCGCGACCGCGTGGAGGTGGATGAGGGAGAAACCGTTCCATACACACCCCAGGAACTGGCGCTATTCACCCCTGGACCGCTCGCCGCCGACCCCAAAGCCGAGAAAAAATCTCATCACAAATTATCTGGAGCGTCCGCCGTGCTGGTAGCCGAAGCCCAACGTTACTTCAATAATCGCCAATATGACAAAGCCGCCGACGACTACGAGCAAGTCCTCAACCAGAACCAAAGCAATCCCCTCGCTCTGGCCAACCTCGCTTCAGCTGAATTGGAACAAAATAAAATCCCCGAGGCCGACGCGCATATTGAGGCCGCACTGCTCGTGGAACCAAATGATCCGTTCAATTTAACGGTGCTTGGCCGCGTCAGATTCGGTGAAGGAAACCTCGACGGCGCCCTCGATGCTTTAGGCAGGGCGGTAAAACTCGACCCGCAAAACCCTCAAATCCAAAATTTCCTCGGCGTGGCGCTCGCCCAAAAAGGATTGCGTGTCCAGGCCGAAACCGCCTTCCGCAAAGCCGTCCAAATTGATCCCAACTACGGCGACGCCCACAAAAACCTCGCCATTATTTATCTGAGCACGGTTCCGCCGATGGTCGAAATGGCCCGATGGCACTATGAAAAGGCCCGTACGGCAGGCGTTGCGCCAAATTCTGAAATCGAACAAATGCTCAATACCACCGCGAATAACTAGAATCCGCCATGATAGGGGCGGCACCCTTCGCATGTGGCGCTGTCACCAGCCGCAGCGCCGCGTTTAGCGGCGCAACCCTTGCGGCGCCCGTTCGTCGTGTGGTCGCCATGCGCAATTCAACAATCATTTAACCTTCCCATGCTCCGCCAATCGTTCCATGAGATCACCATTGCCACCCGCGGACGCGGTCTCTATGACTTTACATCCGCAAGTCGAAAAATGGATTGCGCAGAACCAATTTCGCGACGGCCTGCTGACCATTCATTTGCAACACACCTCGGCTTCTTTGTTGATCCAGGAAAACGCCAGCCCGGACGTGCGCCGGGACTTTGAAAAATTTTTTGAGCGATTGGTCCCTGACGGCGACCCGATCTTTGAACACACTATCGAAGGAGACGATGACATGCCCGCGCACGTGCGCACAGCTTTGACGACCGTTAACCTAAGCATTCCCGTGCGTCACGGTGAAATGGCGCTGGGCACCTGGCAGGGGATTTTTTTGTGGGAACACCGCCGCCATGCCCATTCGCGCCGGACCGTCCTCCATTTCATCGGAGAATAGTAAGCTCCATTTCGTCCCCGGTAGGGCGGACATCCCGGTCCGCCTGGTTCCCCTCATTTCATTGGAGAACAACCGGCTCATTTTCCGCGTTCGCGAGACGGCCCCGTTCCGATATTGCGTAAAGTTTTTGATAGATGCCGCCCCTCCGGATTAATTCCTCGTGTCGCCCGGTTTCTACGATCCGGCCCTGGTCCAGAACGACAATCAAATCGGCGTGCATAATCGTCGATAAACGGTGCGCGATGCAAAGCGTCGTTCGTTCGGTCATCAACTCGTCCAAAGTATCCTGCACCGCGCGCTCTGATTCCGTGTCCAGCGCATTGGTAGCTTCGTCCAAAATGAGAATGGGCGCATTGCGCAAAACGGCGCGCGCGATGGCGATACGCTGGCGCTGGCCGCCCGATAACTTCATGCCTTTTTCACCGATGAGCGTGTTAAAGCCCTTGGGTTTTGACATGATAAAATCGTAAGCATGAGCATGTTTGGCCGCGGCGATGATTTCCTCATTCGCTCGCGCCGGGACGGCCCAATTCGATGTTTCTGCGGATAGTTTCATCAAACAAAATAACTTCCTGCGAAACGACAGCCATTTGATTGCGCAAATCGCGCGTCAATACGTCCCGGATGTCCACGCCGCCGACGCGGATAGTCCCCTGGTGTGGATCATAAAATCGCAAAAGCAGGTTCGCCAACGTGGTTTTGCCCGAACCGCTGGCGCCCACCAGCGCGACAAGTTGTCCGGATTTGACGGTGAGATTGATATTTCGCAGAATGGGTCTTTCTCCGTAATTGAAACTGAGATTTTCAAACACCACATCCCCGCCAATGGCGTTCAGCTTTATGGGTTGGACCGGCTCGGGCACGGAATTTTTTGTGGCCAGAAGTTCGAAGACCCGTTCGCTGGCGGCCCGGCCCTGGGAGATCCAGTTGTGCAGCATATTCAGGTTTTTCAACGGCGCATAAATCATGAATACGCTGCCAATCAATTGGATGAAATTTTGAATGGGCTGGCGATGATAAATCACATACGTCAACAGCAGTGCCACGCCAAACGAACCAAAAAATTCGATCAGTGGCCCGGTCGTATTGCTGGCACGCACGATGCGCATATAATGGCTCACCGACCCGCGCGTCGTGTTTTGAAAATCCGCAGTGACGATGTCTTCCATATTGTATGCCTTAACCATGCGATACCCGGTAAACGCTTCGGCCATCGTCTGCGTTAAATCCGCCGAACGCGTCTGCATTTCGCGGCTCGAACGGCGAATTTTGCGGTTGAAAATAATAATGGGAACCAGGCAGGCCGGCATGACGATCACCGCTATCAGCGTCAGGCCCGGTTGAACCACTAACAATGAGCTGATGAGCACGATCAGAGTGACAGGGTCCCGGACTATCGTCGTAGTGGCATTGCCCAAAACAACCTGCAACATGCCGGTGTCATTGATCACGCGCGATATCAGCTGGCCGGAAGAATTCTCATTGTAAAATCCGGCCGACAAATCTAGCAAATGCCGGAACAGCCGCGTCCGTAAATCGGCGATGGACCGGCTGGCCACCCATTGCAGGAAATAAACATTGAGAAACGCAAATAGCCCTCGCAAACCCATAATGACAGGAATAGAGGCCACCAGCACTGCGATTGCCCACGGATGCGACTTCACGCCGATTGTCATCGCGACACGGACGTTCGCAAGCCACGTTTGGACGAATGCCGGCATGAACATCGAACCCCGTCCGCCCGAGGACGCCATCACGTCCTGGTTGCCACCAAAAACCGCGGTGTAAACGATCAGTATTGTCGCCAACAACAGCGGGTACATAAATCCGCTCACAATACCGGTCAACACACCCAGGAACAGTCTCAACCGATACGCTTTGGCCAGGCCCCAAATTTTGAATAAAAACTCGAACATCAGCGCCTCAAATAATGTGCCCTCCCCGAAAGCAAAGCCAGCTTATTTGGCCGGGTTCAAAGCTCAATCCGATACCGCAGTTCGTGTAAATTGCTGCCATCCGAAGCCGTCTCCATTTTAAAAGCTCCGTCCCGCACGAAGCCCATC
The DNA here is from genome assembly GCA_963845665.1 of uncultured Verrucomicrobiae bacterium. Classification (GTDB taxonomy): domain Bacteria; phylum Verrucomicrobiota; class Verrucomicrobiia; order Limisphaerales; family UBA11358; genus UBA11358. Next base: position 664,550 of record CAWJTA010000002.1, on the reverse strand, counting down.
GACTCGTAAAATCGCATCGCATCACTATTCGACGCCGGGACCCAGAGAGTAATCGCCTCATAACGTTGTTTACCCGCTTTTTCCAATACATAATAAAAAAGCGATCGCCCGGCGCCTTTTTGCCAACTATCCGGCCGAATATAAATCGCCGCGATTTCGCCAACCGTTTTGCGGTCGGCACCCTTATCCCGTGATGGTACCAAATCACAGAACCCGACAATTTCATCGCTCTCTATGACAAAAACCGTACCACCCGCCTGCTTAAGCCGCCCACTCCAATACGCCTCGCGACGCCCTAAATCCTGCGCATCCAAAAGGGCCTCCGAATCCTGTCCCCGATACGCCACAAGTCGGGTATCAACGCAAATCCCCGCCATCTTTGGCGCGTCATCGGCTCTCGCGATACGAACGAAAAACATATCCCGGGCAGTTTAACGCTGTGACCGAACATTCCAAAGGCGATTTCACCGCCCACCCCTTTTCCGTAGCAGCGGACGTGACGGCAGGTGGCGCTGCCACTCCGCTCTGATTAATTCGCGCTTTGATCATTCGGCTGCGCTCCCCGTCCAATCTGCCCAACTATCGGTGGATAATTCTCCCTCTCCTTTGGCAAGTGGCGCTGCCACCGCCGTCACCGCCCGTATACCGGGCGGAACGGTTCGAACGCGCCCGTTCTACCGTTTCACGGCAAATGAAACCAATTATATACACTCCCAAATACCGGCCAATTCGTCGTCATTTCCAGCGCGAGCATCGCTGATATCATTGCAATAAGCGTCGCAAACTTGACCGCGTTGCCAAAACGATTCAGCAAACGATCCAACCCGCACAGAAACAGCATCAGAAACGGAATCAACGCGCCAAGAATCATCCGGCCTGCCTCGAAATAGGGATGTTCGCGCGAAGGATTGTGGAAGCCGTGATAATCATAAACAATTGACATTAAGCCGAAAAAGGCAAGACCCGCCACGAAACACGCGAGTCCAAACTGCAACGCCCGTGCGCGCTCAGGAGTGGCACTCTCGCTTCCCGGCCAAAGCGCCGGCACGGCTGCCGCGACCAAAACAATAGAAAGCACCGTGTAAATCATGTCCGTTCCCGGCAGGCACAACCGAGGTCCGTGCCACCACAGTTCTCCCTGCCAAAATGTTCCCATTTGCCCGGATAAATAAATCCAAAGACCGTGTGGAGTAAAAATCGGATGATACCACCATTGTCCAATCGGCTTGACCGACCAGCCCAAGAAATGCGTCTTCAGCGCTGAACCGGTCGCGTCACCGAAATGGATTTTGCACCAGATAATCCAGGCCATCGCCGGCAGTTCGGCGCTGATAAGGAGAGCGCCCAATGCCCACGTTGTTTCCCGGATCCGCCCGCGCCGGCCGTCCTGCACCGCTTTCAACCCGATCGCGACCGTGGCAACGGCCAATAACGGAAGATTCGTTCCCTTGGCGAGGAACGTCGCTGCCAGGGCCAGCCCGGTTGCCGCACCCAGCCCCACAGACGGACGATCGGCACGCAACCATTGGATCACACAAATAAACGACAGCCCAAAACAAACGGCGGACATCATGTCGTTACCCAGCGAATAAAACGCGGATTGCGGTATAAACGCCACCATTGCCGGCACACCCAGCTTTATGAATGAATTATCCGGGAAAATCAGTCGCGCCGCCGCGTATCCCAGCCAAACCAGCCCGGCCATCAACCCGATATTCAAAAAGCGCAGCCAGTACACCAGGCGCTCGTCGTGCAGCCCAATCCATTCGCCGATATGCCACCATAAAGCGGCAACCGTATAATAAAGCGGCGCCTGCGAAACCTCATAATTATAGAGCGTTTGCCAGATGAGACTTCTGGCGGCCAAATCCGAACGTCGCGTCTCGACCGGCATTGTCCACAATGGCGGCGGGAACTTGTGGTTCTGAAAACTATCCGCCGTCTCGTAGTATTCATGCGAAACCATAAGGCCCAGATATCCTGCCGAATCTTCCCGGATCAGTTCAATTTGGCGTGGTATATCGCCGTGCGCGTACCTCATTATCAGGTCAAAATGCATCCCCTCATCCACGTTGTTGAAAAATGGGAACGCCGCGGAAAAAATGAAGACATGGACCGCGCCCAGCAGGCACAGCAGCAGGACAATCTTCTTCTCGTGCAATTCCAACGACCTCGCCGAATCCGGTTTTAGCCCGGTCCCGGCCTCTTTATGCGACTGACTGATTTGGCCCGATTCAGGCACGACCCAATCCTTTTGCATACTGTTCCAGAAAAACGAGCTGTCGCAGCGATTCTATGGCCCCGTCCTGGGCTGCCCGAACTCGATCAATGGCTTCACCCGCGCCCGCGCCCTCCGCGATCAGATACGCAGCCAGTAACGTGCCCGTGCGGCCAAGACCCGCTTCACAATGAACAGCCACCGGCCGGCCCGCTGCGCGCTGTGCCGAAATGAAATCAATAAACCGCGCCGCTTGTTCAAACGTCGGCGCGCCACCATCGACAATGGGCAGGCAGAGAAACGCGAACCCCGCGGACTCGTAAACCGAAGCATCCTGTGGAATATTCAGGAGTGATACCACCGCGCGCACTCCCGCCGAATACAACTCCGGCAACTCATCGTCAAACATTTCCAAACCGCCGCCGCCAGCCATCCGCCGTTCCGGGTGAATGTATGGCATCGGCATGCCTCCCAGCACTCCAGGGATTATCCACCAAAGCAAACTATCCGCCTGGGTATCGCTCATGATGATTCAGGCAAAGAATTGCCGCACGATTGCATGGTCACAGAATCCGACTCTCAACTGCGATCGAACTTATCGATCAACCCCAAAAAATCAAACCAAATGCAGCGGCAAATCCGCCGCAGCCACGTAGCGCGGGCGTCCTCGCCGCCAGTTCCTCGGGGGGCTTCGACAATTCCCAAATCGCGCATCCAGTCCATGAGCCGGGCAATTGCTCGCCGTTACAAAAACCGGCGGACAATTCTCCTGATAACTGCGATGCAAACCATCCTGGGGAAGAGGGCAGGGTGGGCGAACTCTTTGTAGCCCAGGCACGTGGCTCTGACCAATCACGAATCAAGTCAAAGCTCACTTTTGATTTGCGGAATTCATTTCACAATTCCCATCCTCGAAGGCGGCCAATAACAGAACACTATGCGCAGTACAATCTCTTTGCGCGGAACGCTCCCAAAAAATCGGCTGTCATAACTGTTAGTCGAATTGTCTCCCAACAAAAAGTAACACCCGACCGGGACAATCACGTTTGTCTGTACCAATGCCGCGATCGGTGGCGCATCATAAACAATTTGCCCTTCATAGTTGCTCAACGTTACCAGTTTATCGTTAATGAATAACTTGCCGTCCGAGATGGCCACGTGCTCGCCAGGCAAACCGGCTATCCGCTTGGAATAGAATGTCCCCGAGCCCGAACCCGGAATATGGTCGGACTCGAACACCACGATGTCACCCCGACGAGGGATCCGTTCGCGAAAGGTGATTCCTTCGGCCACGACCCGGTCACCCTCAGTTAGAGCCGGCGCCATGCTTCCCGTCGGTATGCGAAATGGATAAAACAATCCCAGCAACCGAAGGGTAATCAGCGACCCGTAGATAATCCCTGGCACAACAGCCAGGACGATGAGACACTTAACATGCCACGAGACGTTGCGGTGACGCTTGTCTACCAAAGATGGCGGGCTATCGTCCATCCCATCTCGTTTCGCGCTCCGGCTTGCGCTCCGGCGGAAGCTCTCTTGCATCATCTTCCTCGGCACCGTGCAATAGCTCGTCAAATTCCTCCGGACGCATCCTTTTCAGCTTCTGTTCAATCTTACGGCTATATTGTCTGTCATTCGGCTCGACCCCGCGTTGCGCTTTGCGCTGATATTGGCGGATAAACTCTCCGATTTGAGCCGCCATCTTTTTCTTACGATGATTCATACATCACTTGCTGATCAAAATCACGTCGCGTTTTCAGGAAGTCAAATAATTCTGCCTTTACAATATTGTTACGGATGTTCTGACTGCACTTGCCATCTCCCCCTCTCTCCCATCGTCCCGGCGCGTCCGTTTCGGTTAAGGAAATTGCTGCGCTATCGTTCGATTGACCAGTTGATGCCGCGTTACAAAGTACCGGTACAGGACGCGAAACGGCCAAAGAGATTGCGACCGATTATGCTTCATGCGAATGCGCATTGCATCCACGAGGATTTCTTCGTAAGGCCGATCCATCGGCATCCACCGATATCCAAATTTCTGCATCAGGTACGCCTCTCCCTCCAAATGTTTTTGCCAGACGAACTGCGGCTGAAGATTCGGGAAGCTTTGAGCATAAGCGCCTGGGCGTGGAAATAATCCCTGGCTCCCGCTGCTGCCGGTGTCCAGGATCATCATATCTTCCAGGTAACTTTCAGCGGAAAACGTAAGGCGTTGATGGAACAAAAATGAGAAGAAACGCGGCCGATTTTCGTGTTGAAAAACCACGACTTGAATTTTGCCAAACTTAAACGTCGTCCGGTATTCCAGTTTCTGTTGCGATAACCATGCGTCATAGGGCGAAATCATATCGTTCTGTTGCGGTGTCAACCCCGGCAACGAACGTACCATCCTTTCCGGCTCGCTCATTTCCCGGCCAAGCACATAGATTTGCGCGACCAGAAATAGCGGCGCCACCCCTAAGCAGCACAGTAATGTAATTGTAAAGATCATAACTAAATCAATGTCGTTGGACCGAATTGAGCATGGGAAGATCGCCCAAAAAGTGTTCCTGATCCGCCCCAAAATCAAGGAACAAATGAAGAGAGCTACGGCATGGGACCCATTTTCGCCACCTTTCCTCTGTGCACAGGCAGAGGTAGAAGACCAAGTGGGACAATTGACCAATGCTTTGAAAACGCTCGATTATGCAGAGTCGGTTACGCCGAATGACCGGCATATTCCGTACATCCGAGCGACAGTCTTGCTTCGCAATAGTCGGTATGGCGATGCGCGTACTGCTGTCAATCGCGCTTTGAAAATTCAACCGGATTTCGAACCAGCTTTGGAATTGCAGGGAGAAATATCAGGTAAAACGCATTAATTAAACCTCGAAGGCGCACGATTACGGCATCGATAGTACTTGGATAATAAATCGGCCCGGCATATTCCACGCGAAGCTTCCTGGCCGTACCTAGCTTTTTCCGGAATCGCCTCCATTCGGCGGCTCATATATGCGGTTATGCGGGACCGAACCCTTTCTCGGCTAAAGAAGGCGTTCCAGTGCGCCAGTTCTAGCGAGATCGGCGATCGCACGTTCAATGGTTTCCCGGGTCACCTGCTGGATTACAATCAAAAAGGGCTCAAAAAAGTAACCCGCGCTGGAGAATTCTCCGGCGATATCTTGTGACAGCCTTGCTAGATCATAAATGGTTGGTTTGAGCGTTTTTCCACCAACATTAATTTCCAAGCCAACGAACCATCCCTTGGATTCGATCTGCCATGAATAATTCTCGAAATTATCCGGCCACTTGAGTGTATATTGTACCATCTGACTTGAATTTGTCTTAGCATTTCCGAGAATTGCTCGGGTGTCAACATTCCTGCCTCTCTTGGAATGATCTCAAAATGACTTAGATCTCGACCCCGCTGAATGATTTGGAGTTCGTCGGGTACGCTCTCGTTTATGATCTCCCTCGGTTCGAATCCCCTTGACAAAACGCTTTCCGGATTATCGAATACAGAAACTCCGTGAGTGGGTTTGACAAAACCATCAGCGTCAACTTTGAACTCGTTCGGACGCGGTGTGAAGTCAACCGGTTGTCCCGGCTCTGCCCCACGGAAAAACTCCGGCCCTTCCGCCTCTGCGGCAATTGCGTCCACAGAACCGCTCTCTCCTGCTAACCTCGCCAGGCCGTCCGCTCCCGCCGACCTCGCCAGACCAGCGCCTTCTGCCGCTCGCACCAGGCCGGCGCCTTCTGCCACTCCCGCCAGGCCGGTGTCTTCTGCGGCTCCCGTTAGGGCCCTCGCACCTGCAGATAATGCCCCACCCGCAGCATCAAGGACAGGGCCGGCCGCCAAACCTAAAGGGGTCGGTCCCGCACAATCGCATATTTTGGCCGTTTGTTTTTCAGCAACGACTCTTTGGCGATCCAGTCTAGAGTCATTGTTGTTTCCGCTGACCGCCACAATCAATGATTTGTAACGTCCGCTAAACAAGTAGCCAAACACTTTGTGCCACCGATTGAACCGTATGATTCATAATGCCTTGGCAATCATCAATCAGAAACCAAAAACCCTCAGCGAACTAAATCGCTGAGGGCTGATAGCCGAAGGCTGACAGTTAATTTTCTACTTACGGCACGTAGACCAGCCGGTAGAACACGCACGGGCTGTTCGGATCAATCGGGATGGCAACCTGATTGGTTGTCGTCGAACCGTCCACATCCACCCAGTTTGAGCTGATGCCAACCGTCAAATCATTTGTCTGCGCCTGCAACGTCCAGCCAGTATGGTCGAGAGGCCAGGACAGTGTCAGCGTACTGTTTGCAGTCGTGAATAAGATGTTCGCCGGGCTCGAGTTTACCGTCACGGTGACCGCGCCGGTTGCGCCCGTGGTTGTGTAATTGCCCGCCTGCGCGCCGCCGAGGATTAAGTCGCTCGCCGATGTGATGGGTTCGACGCCGACCGCTGAAGACGCGAGCGTTACGTTGCCTGAATCCAAAGTCACGACGTCCGTACCGACAAGATTCGTGACGGACAAGATGCTGAAATCCGCGGTGGCCGTGCCGTCATAGAAACGTGTGCCAGTCAGGGCTACCGGCAACGGATTCACCGTCAGTGAGCCGGTGACGTAGCTGATGCTATAATTGCCGGCTGTGAAAGTGCCGCCGGTCGCGGCGCTGGGCGTGATCGTGTAGGGCGAACCAGACACAGGCGCGGTGGACACGCCGCCGGCGGGTGAACCGCTGACCGCGAGCGTCACAGTTGCGATGGTGTCGCCGTTCTGCAATCCAGTGGCCGTGAACTGCGTGCTCCCCGCGCCGAACGTGATCGTTTGGCCGTAGGTCTTGGTCTGGGCGTCGGCGGTGACTGTGACCGGAGCATTGGTGATCGTCAACGCCGTGTTGGCGTTCGTCGCGGGAGCAAGGGTGCTGCCCTGGTACAAATAGGTAATCACGTACGTACCAACCGGTACTGTATTGATCGGCTCGGTCACTGTGAAGTCGCCGGTGTTGTCGTCGATCGTGGTGCTATTTGTGGCCACGCTCGGAATCGCGACGGTCACGGTTTCACCCTGCGCGGGATAACTCGGACCTGTCGAGTTGACCGTGCCGCTGAAAGTGGCTGTCGCCGTGCCGTAACCCACAGTCAGGCTAGGACTCAGGTTCGAGAACGTGGTGGGAGGAGGAACCGTCTGGGCATATAGTTGCTGGACGTCCGACACCGTAAGGGCGTTGGTATAGAATGCCACATCGCAAATCTGTCCGGCGAACTGACGTCCCGTGCCGACGGGAGTGTTCGTGAAGCTTGGGTCCGCGCCGATCATCAGGTCAGCCGTGATGCCCTTAATAGCGTTCGTCGACGAAGTACCTGCGGGAATTCCATTGGTATCCAATACACCATCCACGTAAATAGAGACTCTATTTGTCTGATTGACAGCCACAACCTGATGCCAATTGCCGTCGTTGTACACGTGAACCGTTTTTATATCACCTGCCGCCGAACCGCTCGCCGGTTGATTCGTAAGATAGCCTGAAATATTGGTCGCGTTGCCCGCGTTAAATACGAGGCATCCGTTGGTGCTCATATCCAGTTCCCACGAATTGGTGCCGTGACCCACTATGGATTGAACGCGGTTGTCGCAAGGATAGCCCTTGAACATCGCGGACACCGAGAAATTCGCGTTCGATCCTGTTGGATTATACACTGATGAATTTCCCGCATCGGCAAAACTGCTGACACCACTCAAAAGCGCGACATCCACATTGGTGAATCCGATGAACGAGTTACCGTTGTTGTTGGGGCCGGTCAAAACGCCCGGCACCGTACCGGGGGTATAGACGCCATTGATGCCCGCTGAGCCGTAGTTGGTCATTATTGGCCAGGTCGCGACCGCCGGCGCAGTATAAGCGGCCGAATCCATTCGCAAATAAACCGCCGGATTTGAAGCCATGACGTCGGCAAAATATTGGCCGGCGACACCGCCCAGACCGTCAGTGTAGTGAGCGGCGACGTCTTGCGCCTGCAACACATTCGTGTAGATGGCCACTTCATCAACGACGCCTGCGCAGGCGCGGCTATTTCCGCGACCGTTGCCCACTTCAAATGGCGTCCAGGAATCCGGTGTATATTCGGCCGGCACCGATCCCGAGCTGGCGACCAAAACACCGTTCGTGTATAGACTGAAGTTAGTGGTCGCATCACAAGTCACCACGATATGGACCCACGAGTTCGTCGAATTAATCCCGCAACTGACAGGTACCTGGGCAGCTTGGCCATTATTGTAGGTGTAAACCGTCAACCCATTTCCGCCTGCATACAAACGGATGCCGCCAATTTTGCCGTTGCCCGCCCCGCTGGCGCCAGCGTTCAATCCTTCAAATCCATTTTGACTCCAAACGTCATTCTGGCCATTGGTCGGCAAGAACCAGCATTCCACCGAGAACGGCGGATTCAATGTCGTCAACGGCGAAGTGTGTGGCACGTAAAGCGCGTTGGTGATTCCAGAAGTGGAGTTGGTGAAATAGACTGCCGTATCGGGGTCGCCCACAATCGCGCCGTGCGCGCCGCGCTGGATGGACTTCACAGCCCCCGCCCAATCAGGATAGTAACCGTTGGCCAAAGCGCCCAAAGTGCCGTAGTTGGTTTCAATGTCGCCATGCGCCGCAGATTCAGTTTCATGCATCGGCCAATAACCGACCGGCTGCAGTGTCATCAAATTACTCGAATACTGGATCGGCCACGACTGCACAGTCACAGTCACTAACTGGTCAGTCGCCGTGCCATAAGGATTGGCAACCACGCATTGATACGTGATCGTTTGATCGAGATAGCCTCCCGGATACGTTGTGTTCGTCCCCAAATCGGTGCCATCAGCCACGCCATTGGTATACCACTGATAAGTTAACGGCCCGTAACCGCCCGCCGTAATCGACAGCGGAGCAAAAAATTGTCCCTCATACAAAGTCACATCGTGGTTAGGAACCTGGGCACTGATGACGATGTTCGTTGAAGGCGTATAGTCCAGTACCAAAGAGCTGCCAGTGCTCGAAACAGAAAACGAGCCGCCCACGGTGAGATTTGCAAACGCGCTCGAGTCCACGACAAATGCGCCGGCATCAAAATTCGTTACGTCTCCCGTGGCGATCGTCCAGCTATAAGGCAGTGTTCTGTCGAAATTGCTCACCGCACCCGCCGCGCCTGTGCCGGTCATTGAAGCGACCCTTATCGTAAATGGGCTCACGTCAGATGCCAGCACGCCGATGTTGTTCGCCGCACCTATCACACTGTTGCCGGCCCCGGCGCCGGTTACCGCATTTTGGATGTAAACAATGTTCGTCCCACCGCTTTGCAGGAGCAACGATCCGGTGTCACTCAGCGTCCCAATCTTTGAGGCCGTTCCACCTGAAATCCTTGCCCCGCCGCCGATTGAAATATCGCCGTTCACCGTGCCATAGCCAGTCACGGTTTGTTTAGGGCCCGGTGTATAAGCCAAAGGAGCGTAAGCCGAACCGTCAAAAATTCCGTTGGTCCCGACCGTAATCGTCGGAGAATTGCTGAGCGACCCTGTGGCCGCGAGCGCCAGCGTGCCAGATTGAACCGTGATACTGCCCGAATAGCTGTTCGTTCCAGCTAAGGTCAAAATGCCCGTATTGGATGTGCTGTTTGTAATCGTTATCGCAGCGGACCCGCCCACCACGCCGGAAACTGTAATTTGGTTCGCGCCATTGACGCTGCCAATGCCCAAAGTTACCGCCTGGTTTACAGTCCATGGCCCTGCGTACGTCACTCCGGAACTGCCGCCTACCAGATACAGTGTCGCGGAAGTGGGCGTCGGAAAGAAAACTGGATTGGTTATGGTAAGAGCTGAAGTGGCATTCATGACCAGAGCGCCGCCCAAACAATTGCTCGTATAGATGGTTCCTGTGCCGAAAGCATTGGTCGTATCAAAATAGACAGTACCATTCCAGGAGGCGCCGCTGTATCCGAGTGCCGTTCCACCGGTCCAAACGTTTGAACCATACAAGTAGATTTGGCCGTTGTTCTGGGGATTGAGCATACCCTTGAATTGACTCGTATCGGCGATCGTATTGCTGATGGTAAGGATGCCGAGCGAACCGTCTGAAGCATTATGTATGTTAAACCCTTGAAGATTCGTGATGGTCATTGTGCCGGGACCGTAAACAGTGACTGCACAGGAATTCGGGTTCAACGATCCGATAAATATACCATTCACGATGTCATTTGACTTCATCAACATCGTAAACGCCGGCGTGCCAATTCCAGTATTGACGCCAAAACACGCGGCAGTACCGTTCGTCCAATTCACCGGGGTAGCTTGACCGGATGACGAGGTGCTCCAATTTGGAGTTTCCCACGTGCCCGTCATATTGCCGAGGTAAGGATTTTGAGAGTTGTTCGCTTGCGGGTCCCAATACAGAAGCGCCGCCTGCAATTGGCTCGTCGCCAAAACGCCGAGGCCAAGGCCAATTAATAATTTCAATGAATAAATGAAATGCTTTTTCATAATAGGGTTTTCTGAAACGAATGTTATTGCTGATCACCGCGTCCCGCTGCTTCTTCCCCGGCGATAACAACAACAGCACTGCGGAAATGCTTTGTTGGGAACAGTGACTGTAACAGCCTTCAAGGCATTTAAAATACAAAATTTGTCAAAGTTCGTCAATAGTTTTATTTAAATTTTTAATAGATCATCGCTGAAAATGAGATAAACTTATCTGAGCCTCAATTTTTCCCAGATTTTCACGTGAAATATGACACGATTAAATTTCGATAAAAATTTAGGCCCCCTTATCATTGTTGAAGCCTATTTCGCCATTTCTGGGGAGTTTCAATGATCCCCTAATCGCGCATCGAGTCCGTATACCGAAGGCGGTAGGGACGGCGCTCTTCGCAAGTGGCGCTGCCACCGCCGTCACCGCCCGTAAAGCGGGCGGAACGATCGCATGCGCTCGTTCGAGCGAAGGTTCGTAGAGAGCTTCGACCTCCAGGAACGGACGTGCATCGAGCCCATGAACCGAAATTCTCGCCCGCCGTTACAAAAATCGGCGGACAATTCTCCCTCTCCTGGGGAGAGGGCTGTCGTGCGGGCGATCTCTCGGTAGCCGAGGCACGAGGCTCTGGCTAATCGGTTCATGGAAAACTTCTCCCCTAGGAATAGACACGCATTGGGACCATGAAGCGGCGATGGTAGGGACGGCGCGCTGCGCCGTCACCGCCCGTAAAGCGGGCGGAACGATTCGCATGCGCTCGTTCAGGCGACGGTTCATGGAAAGACGGCCTGCAACAATTGTCCGCCACTGTAGGCCGTGTGCCCTCACACGGCGTTCCCGCGTTCCATGGTTCCGATGCGCGAATCGAGAATCATTGAAACTCTCCATGAACCGATGCTCCGGCGCACGGTTGATCGCTACGGGGTACCAGCCTCAGCACTCCCGAAAGTTGCACCGCCGGTGAAGCAGAAGCTTGGCAAAAACAACATTCAAAGATTGCGATTTCTAAAAAGATGCCTATTCTGTTCCTCCTGAGAATAAGTGACGAATCCGATTCCATCACAATCACACGCGCAGCCTTTTCCTGCGCTCGCAGCAACCGTTCCTGCCATTGACCCTGGCCCGGTAAACGGATGCAGTCGCATTTCTCCCCATGAACCGGCCATATCCGGCATTCGATGTTCAGCGTTCGACGTTGGATGTTCGATGTTTACCAAACCAGAAACATCACTTGGTATCGATAACGTTATTTATACCCAAGTATTTGCACATAATAGCCTATTTATTCATATCGATAACGATTGCGTAAACAAAAAGTGCATTTTCTTCATCAAATCAAATGCGGATTGGTCGGGTAGCAAACGGACTCACGGGTGTAGTAGCGGACATACGTCTGCTCTAACTATCAGCAGACCGCGCCCCTTGCCTAACGATCTTTTCACTTGGCTAGCCACACAATCTTGTCAACAATCGGCGGATAATTCTCCCTCTCCTGGGGGAGAGGGCCGGGGTGAGGGCGAGTCCTTTGCCGCCGAGGCACGAGGCTCTGGCTTGTCTAATCGGCGTGGATTCTCAAGACCACCCACCCCCTAAAATGTTCCTCTACCCTAAACCATACGACGTCATCGTGATCGGCGCAGGCCACGCCGGCGTCGAAGCAGCCTTGGCTTCAGCCCGCATGGGTTGCCAAACGTTGCTTTTGACGATGAACGTGGATTCCATCGGTCAAATGTCGTGCAACCCGGCCATCGGCGGTTTGGCCAAAGGTCACTTGGCTCGGGAGATCGACGCCCTCGGTGGCGAAATGGGATTGGCAACGGACATGACCGGACTACAGTTCCGGATGCTGAATACCAGAAAAGGACCAGCTGTGTGGGCGCCACGGGCGCAGTGTGATAAAAAGCACTATCAGTTCCGTCTAAAATGGGTCTGCGAAACCACGCCCAATCTCGATGTCAAACAAGGTCAAACAGCAAAAATCCTGCACAAGGACGGTATTGCCTTTGGCGTTGAGACTACGCTCGAAGTCCAATACCACGGCAAAACGGTGGTCATCACCACGGGCACGTTCTTGCGTGGGCTTATGCACATCGGCTTCAATCAACAGTCCGGAGGTCGTGCGGGAGACGTCGCCACTTCCAACCTGTCGGGTTCCCTCAAGGAGCTCGGCTTGGAATTGGCCAGACTTAAGACCGGCACGCCGCCCCGCCTGTTGCGCCGGTCCATAGACTTCTCAAAAACAGAGATCCAGCCTGGCGACGAACCAGTCCCGTACTTCACCTATTGGAAGGACGAATTGTTCCACGTGGAACAATCTGGATGCCGCTTCCAAGGAACACCCGTTGAAACGAAGTATCCACCCGGGTCCGTCCTGGCCAAAATCAACGGCCAACTGCCTTGCTACGTCACTTTCACAAACGAAAAGACCGCCGAGGTCATTCGCGCCAACCTCCATAAGTCGCCACTCTATTCGGGCAAGATCGAAGGTGTCGGTCCCCGCTACTGTCCGTCCATCGAAGATAAGATCGTGAAGTTTCCCGATAAGGACCGACACCAAATATTCCTGGAACCTGAGGGAATCGAAACGGATGAGATCTACGTGAACGGTTTTTCTACCAGTCTGCCATTCGAAGTTCAATTCGAATTAATTCGCACCATCAAGGGATGCGAGAACGCGGAAATATTGCGCCCGGCCTATGCCGTTGAATACGATTTCGCTTACCCAACTCAATTATTCCCATCTCTGGAGACAAAAGCATGCCGGAACTTGTACCTCGCCGGACAAATCAACGGAACTTCGGGCTACGAAGAAGCGGGCGCCCAGGGAATAATGGCGGGAATCAACGCCGCAAGGCGCTCCAAAAACTTGGATCCCATCGTTCTTCGTCGTGATCAGGCTTATATCGGGGTCTTGATCGACGACCTCGTCACCAAGGGAACAACCGAACCATACCGGATGTTTACGTCGCGAGCCGAATACCGGTTGTTGTTGCGCCAGGATAACGCTGACTTGCGCCTCTCCGAAATCGGTCATGACATTGGCCTGCTTTCCGATCGCAATTTCCAAAAATTCCAAACTAAGAAGCAGGCCATCGACACTGAGATCAGTAGATTGAACTCTAATCACTACGGTTCCGATTCGCTGGCGAAAATCCTTTCCCGCCCCGAGACCGCCTATGAAGATTTGCCCGGACGCGATGAATCGCTCTCCCAGGAAGTCATCGAGCAGGTCGAGATCGCCATAAAATACGCCGGCTACGTAGAACGTCAGGAACTGGAAATTGAAAAATTCAAAAAGCTCGAAGACAAACAAATCCCGGGTGCATTCGATTTTTCGACCGTGCCCGGCCTGCGCATGGAAGCGCGCCAAAAATTAGCGAAGATTCGCCCCGCCACTATAGGTCAGGCCGCCAGAATCTCCGGCGTCTCTCCAGCGGACATCGGTATCCTCATGGTCTGCCTCAAACGATTTGGAGATGCCTCGGCCTCGGAAGCCGCGTGCGAGCCTTGTGGCGTGGAGGAGTGACCCATCTAAAAGTTGCATTAAATCCCTGAACCACTGCCATCGATCGTCGTTTCAAACAATTTGAGGACAATTCCCCTCTCCTGGGGGAGAGGGGGCCGGGGGGTGAGGGCGATCTCTAGGTAGCCGAGGCACGCGGCTCTGGCTAATTTCATGGAAAGCTTCGACCTCTAGGAACGGACCCGCATCGAGCCTCATGAACCGAAATTGTCGCTCGCCGTTACAAAAATCGGCGAACATTTCTCCCTCTCCAAGCGGGAGAGGGCCGGGGTGAGGGAGAGTCATTCAGACGGGAACGTTCTGGCGGTTCATGGAAAGTCCTCTGTTCCTTTCGGATCTGCTCACAGCCCATGAACGGGAATGACAAACAGGTTGTAACACACTAAGTTGTTGAAATTCAACAATGTAACGGGCAGAGGCCAATCTGTAACGGGGTCTGTAACACCTTAACTAGCTGCAAATCAACAATGTAACGTCTGTAACGGGCTAAAACTTCACTACATCATTCACCATATCCCCAAACTCACGCGCAACGCAACGTGATATGCACAAGCTCCGCAGGCGCATTGATTCGAACGGGAAACATGTTGCCAACGCCATTGGAAACAACCAACTGGCTCTGCCCTCGTTTGTACAAACCCGACCAATAGCGGAATAGGGCCGGACCCACACCAATATTGCTGTTGAGCATCAGTTGGCCGCCATGCGTGTGACCGGTCAGCGTCAATGGCAACCCATTTTGGACGGCTGCGTCGAAAGCGTGCGGATGATGCGCCAGGAAAATTGGGAAAGCATCCGGTATCCGTTGCTTCATCACTTCGCGTACTTGCCACGAAATCACTTTGTCGTCGGGAGAGCCCACACAGTCGGTCCAACGCATGCCCAGAAACTGCACGGGACAACCCCGGACTTCACAGATCATGGATTCATCCAACAATAGCGATAAACCCGATCGCTTGACTCGATGCTCAAACTCAGCGCCGTTCTCGATCAAATCGTGATTGCCTTCAACCATATACAAGCCGTAACGCCCGTACATTTGTTTTACCAGATCAATGGATCCAGACAGATCGCTTAACTCATAATTAATGAGGTCACCCGTGACCACAACCAGGTCGGCGCGCATGGCGTTCGTGTGCTCAACAATTTTTTTCAGGATGGGTCCGTGCGTCCATTCGCCCACGTGAATATCGCTGACGTGTGCGATCGTTACCCCATCCAGCGATTTTGGCAGCGACGGGATCGCGAGAGTCAATCGGCGCAGGCGAAACTCATTAATCTGGGCCATCGCAATGCCCGTAATGCTAAAGGTCGCCAGTGGCGGCACCAGCGCCGCGCACGCACCAATAAAGCCGCGGCGTGAAATTGAATTTTCAGTGTCTGACACTACTGTCGGCGTTTCTTCAACTGCCACTGCCGAGTTCCGCTGACGTCGGCGGCGTATCATGCGATGACATAAATACAAAATCCCCAGGCCAGTCAGTACCGGAATACAGAAAAAATGCCACACAACGACCGCCGACAGCATTGCGGTGGGAATATGCGTCGCCAAATCTGCGCCTGAAGCGATCAGGATCCCGAAACACAATTGCACCGCCATGAAAAGGCTGATGATCAAACGCCAAACCCTCTTGTTTGTCAGGCGCATGGCAATAACCCACCACGCTATATCCAGAACCACAGCGAAGCTTTGTCCCACCAATTGAATCAAATCGTCCGTCATAATTTTACCATAAACCAACCCCCTCATTCAGACAACCGGGACAGCCCACCGTTCGCAGAATTGTAACAAAAATGGCCGATTCCGAAGAAAAGCCGCTAAAAGCTACATACCCAGGCGCTGCAACTGCTCCTGCAAAGACATCTGGAACTCCTGCACGTCAGCCGCCGACGGCTTGTAGCCTTGTTGCCCGGGGATCACGCCCAGCCGCCCCGACTGGTCCAGATACCACTCTGCTTTTTGTCCGTCGCTAAAGGTGACCTTGCCGCTCACCAGCGCGCCCGGCCGCGCAATCTGGTCCACAATCACCGAAACCCCACCAGGCCTGGCAGCCTCGGCAGGAGTTTTTTCCGCCTTCTCTTCTTCCGGCACCGGCGGCTTCTCCGTCTTGGGCGGTTCAGGGTCCTTTGGAGTGAGCTTTAAATCATCCACAAGAAACCGCGTTTCCATGTAAGTCAGCTTCAGACCCAATTCCTGGTTTAGGCGCGTTTGGACCTCGGAGAGCTTGGCCCCTGCCGAAATCCAGGACGTGACGCGTTGCCGTTGTTCTTCGCTCAAATTCATTAGGATTCATTCTTCCATTTCATTTCCAGGTTTCAAGTCAAAGTTAAGCAATCGCTTTTTCTTCCATTTTAGCGTTTCAACACTTTATTGCCCGTGAAGGCAAGTGGTGATGCCACCGATGCCACCGATTCAACGTATCAACAATTGCACCCTCCGTCGCATTCGTTTAATTTCGTGCTGATGTCATTTCGGATTCGGTTTTTGTTTGTGTGTCTGCTGGCCGCAGCGTTCAGCGGATGTACACCCGCCGACCAAAGCGACGAGAAGGAGCCCCACTATGCCCTTGGTATTAGCCGCGTCAACGCAATGGATTACCAGGGCGCCGTCGAGGCCTTCGAGGAATCGCTCGACGTAAATCCTCACTCCGCTGCCGCGCATTATCAATTGGGCATGTTGTACGAAAACCAGGAAAGCGACCCCGCCGCGGCCATTTATCACTACGAGCAGTATCTGAAGTTCGATCCCTCCGCCGAAAACGCGGACATTATCCGGCAGCACATTTCCGCCTGCAAACAACAACTCGCTGCCGCCGTGCTTCCCCTGCCCAGCGCGCCCCAGGCACAGGAACAACTGGAGAAACTCGTCGACCAAAACCGTCAATTACAGCAACAGGTCCAGAATCTTCAGGAAACGCTCAAGCAATGGAACGTCTGGTATGCAAACCAGACCGCCGCCAAATCCAATTCATCCTTGCCTCAGGACATCACCCTCTCACAGCAACCCGACCCCGGCAGTTCAACCCAGCCGACTGAGCCTGTCGAACCTGTCCAACCGGTTCAACCCGCCGCCCCCCGGCCAAAGCCTGTGACTCCGGTGCACACGGAAATTCCCCTTGCCCACGGTCACACGTACGTCGTCGAACACGGCGAAACCGCGATGGCCATTTGCCGCAAGTTTGGCGTCCATCTGGCTGAATTGAGGGCGTCAAACCCAGCCGTCAATCTCTCGCACATCCGCCCCGGCGAGGTTCTGAATATCCCTTAAATCGCCTGACAGTGCCCAAAAAGTGGACAGGTAGATGGGCCTATATGCCTGTCCCACCCTCACAGTGACTCCCGTCAAAGCGGACTCCACAGCGACACCGTCGCCATAAGCGGTTAACTTTGAGGCAATGCGCCACCGCAGACCCGAATTTCTCTGTTTTCCACGAGTTATCGGCACAAATGTTGCAATGCAAGCTCTGGCTTTCGCCAATGTATAATCAGTATCAACTTTGCATCGACCTCGCCGCGGGCGCGCTTCAATTGGCCGTGGCGGGTTACGCTTTATGGTTGAAACGGCATTTTCGCGCGGTCCAGGTGGGTTGGTGGCTTTTCAGCGCCTTCGCCAGTCTGGCTGTTTTGCATTGGGTTGAAAGCGCGGACGTGCTGCCGAATTTTCCCCGGCGCGAAATTGTCCTGGACGCCGCGTATGCCTTCATTTCCATCCTTCTCCTTTTGGGGATGTATCACATCCAGGTTTTGCTCAAGTGGTATCAGGGGGTGGAGGAAAGGGCCAGGGAAGCCCAGGCAGTCCTCGAAGAAGGCATACGTGCCGAGGCCGAAAAAGCAACCAAAGCCAACGAAGAACTGCGCCAGACCACAGAAAGGCTCAAAGCGGAAAGAGAAGGTACCGACAAAACCCACAAAGATTTGCTGGAGGTCTCGCGCCAGGCCGGTATGTCTGAGGTCGCCACCGCGGTATTGCACAACGTGGGCAACGTCCTCAACAGTGTCAACGTCTCCGCGGCCGTCGTGTCCGACCATATCGCTGAATTTAAAATTCAAAACATCGCTCAGATCGCGCGGCTCATGCGCGAACACGAAAGTGACATTGGCGAATATTTGAGTAAAGACCCTAAAGGTCGCCAACTGCCTGAATATTTAGGAAAATTGGCGTCGCACCTGGGAAATGAGCAGACCATGATTCTCAAGGAGATTGGCTTCGTCCGCACCAAAATCGAGCACATAAAGCAGATCGTCGCCACCCAGCAGAGTTACGGCAAAGTCATGGGACTCACCGAGAGCATCCGTGTCGAGGACCTCGTTGAAGACGTATTGCGGATCCACGCTGTGGAGTTGGCGGAACATCAAGTCAATGTCCGCCGCGACTACGCACCCAAAATGCCCGAAATCGTCGTGGATAAACATAAAATCCTGCAAATTCTCCTCAACCTCCTGACCAACGCAAAACACGCTTGCGTCGAATCCGAACAAACGTCCAAGGAAGTCAATATTCGCGTCGTCAACGGTTCGGGCCGGATTCAGGTCACCGTCGCCGATAACGGGGTCGGTATTCTCCCGGCGAACCTTAAGAAGGTTTTCAATCACGGTTTCACTACCCGCAAAAATGGCGGACACGGCTTTGGTTTGCATGGCAGCGCTCTGGCGGCCAAAGAATTGGGCGGCACCCTCGAGGCCAACAGCGAAGGCCCGGGCAAAGGCGCCACGTTCATTTTGGAAATACCCACGGACCGCCCCGCGGCGCCTTCACGATCATGAGCGCCATTCAAGACTTCGTTCCACGAATCCTGGTTGTTGATGATAACCAGGCCATCCATGACGATTTCCGCAAGACGCTGCTGGGCGTCGGCACCAGCTCCTCGCCGCTGGCCGACCTTGAAGCGGAGTTATTCAGCAAGCCAGGCCCGGTGCTGAAGATAGGGCCCTTTCGAGTGGACTTTGCCTTGCAAGGTCACGATGCCCTTGCGCTGGTCGAATCGGCTATTAAAGAAAACGATCCCTATGCGCTGGCCTTTGTGGACATTCGCATGCCGCCCGGATGGGATGGTGTGGAAACCATCGATCGCCTATGGAAAGCATCCCCGGACCTCCAGGGAGTTATTTGCACGGCCTATTCCGATTATTCCTGGCACGACATCATTGGACGATTCGGCCACACGGACAATTTATTGATTCTCAAAAAACCATTCGAAACAGTGGAAGTCCTGCAACTCACCCACGCTCTGACCCGCAAATGGCTGCTGGGGCGGCAGGCGCGCCTGCGGATGGATGAACTGGAAAAAATGGCGCAGCAACGCGCAGAACAATTGGTCCGGGAAATTGAAGAACGCGCCCGCACGCAAACCGCCCTGCTGGCTTCCGAGGAAAAATTCAGCAAGGCATTCCAGTCCAGCCCCATGCCGATGGCAATTCAGAGCCGGGCAGAAAGCCGGTTCCTGGCCGTCAATTCGAGCTTCACGACTTTGACCGGATATTCGGCGGAAAAAATTCTAAAACATACCGGCGACGAATTGCATTTGTGGAAAGACGCGGACGCGCTGAATGCCCGTCTGCAACCCGATGGCCGGCTGCGTAACCATTCATGCGTGTTGCTTGCACAGGATGGGGACGAACGCCAAATTGTGCTCTGCGCCGAGCCGCTCACAGCGGACGCGCAGCCTTGCCTGCTCTTTATCGCGGAGGACGTCACTGAAAAGTTGAAACTGGAAGCCGGACTGCGCCAGGCGCAGAAACTGGAAGTCGTCGGCCGATTGGTTGCCGGGGTGGCCCACGAATTCAACAATGTGCTGGGCGTCATTCAGGGCCATGCCAGCCTGTTGCAATCGCAACTGGCCCAGGAAAAACGCTCAACGGCCTGCACCGAACGGATTTTACAGGCGAGCACGCGCGCGGCCAATTATACCAAACAGTTACTCGGTATCACGCGTCAGCAGCCCATCGTTTTAAAGGCCGTAAACCTTTCGGACTGCACTCAGCGCGCGCGGCAACTCTTGGAACAATCTCTGGGCGAAGACCATCGCCTCGTCGTATCCCTGGATGAAAAGCTTCCGCCCGTTTGCGCCGACGAGTGCAACATGGAACAAGTCCTGATCAACCTCATCTTGAACGCGCGTGATGCGATGATCGCAGGCGGCGACATTAAAATTGAAGCACAACCGGTGGATCTTTCCGATACCTACATACAACGGCGCGGCGTAGTCAGGTCGACTGCATACGTGCGCCTGACCGTGAGCGATCATGGCAAGGGTGTGCCGCCTGAAATCGCCGGCCATATTTTTGATCCCTTTTTCACGACCAAAGATTTTGGCAAAGGCACCGGCCTCGGCCTGTGGATGGTCCAGGGCATCGTCAAACGGCACGGAGGCTGGATTGAACTGACCACCGAAGTCGGCAAAGGTTCCTCATTCAAGATTTATTTGCCGGTATGGACCGGAGCGGCGCCGGAGGAAACAGAAGAGGATGAGCCTGTCCCTTCGGCCACAGTCGCCTTGAATCGGTCCACCACACCAGCCGCTAAAAGCAACGGACATACTCCCGACCGCGCGCGCAATCACCGTCTCGGAAATCCGCATCCCACTTCCGAAGGATAAAATCATTTTCAGGAAACTCGTGAAAAATAATACAGAAGCAGCCCGAAAGCGTCCGACAGATATCCCTGCCCGGATTCGCGAAATCGACGCCGGCATCGACAGCCTGGACGAGCGTATTGAACGGAACAAGACCGACCTGGAACGCAACAATGCCAGTTTGACCGTGAAGATCGCCGAGTTGTGCAAAACAAACGGCGGCAAGCGCGGATCTCCGAAACGTTGACACGGTTCTTGGTAGGGACAGCGCTCTTCGCAAGTGGCGCTGCCGCCGCTGTCCGCGCCGCGTTTAGCGGGGCAACGAGCGTGGTTGGACGCTGCATCGCGCAAATTCCGCCCGCTATACGGGCGGTGACGGCCCAGCGCACCGTCCCTACCACAAACGGTTGAAAAAACTTCATTTGTTCCAAAAACAATGTAATACTCATTTACATTGTGTCTGCTGCATTGAGAAAGACTGCGAAGGCCGATTTTTCCGAGCGCCCCGCCTGGCAACAATTTGGCGCGGGCTGGCTGCCTTTGCATGGGGCGGTGGCAACCTCGGGCCTCAGCTTCGAATGGCACGATTTCAAAACGCATCAACCGTTTGATTGGGGCCAGACTTTTCATCCCGGCACAATCGAAGTCTGCCTGAATCTTGAAGGTAACGGCGCCGTCAGCTCAAACGGGGTGGAAACGGCGTTTGGCCCTATGACCGCTGGATTCTATCGGCGCGGGCAGAAACCGTTGAGAGGCTCACGGCAGGCCCATCAACGCCATCAGTTTCTGACCATAGAAATGTCATTCGATTTTTTGCGGCAGCACTTGGGCGAATTTGTCACGTCTCTGCATCCGCTCGTTCGCGAAGCTGTGGGCGGCTCGATCGAGGCGTCCGGGATCGCCCCAGTGATACGGTTAAACAGCCGTCACCAACAATTGCTGACAAGTCTTCGCCAGGCGCCCGTACTGGCGCTGGCCCAGCCGGCCTGGTATCGAGCCAAGGCGCTGGAGGCGGCCGCCGAATTTTTCTTCATCGCGAGGGAAAATGAAGAACTGTTCTGTCATCGCCAAAAACGCCTTTCCACGGAACGCGTCGAACGCGTTGTCGCCCTGTTGAAAAAGGACCTCGCCTCGCCGCCCCCGCTTGAAGAAATTGGCCGCGCGGTCGGTTGCAGCGCTTTTCATTTGAGCCGGACATTTTCGGCCGGAACAGGCATGACGATTCCCCAATATCTGCGGCAGCTTCGCATGGAACGCGCCGCCGAACTCCTTCGCTCAGGAAAATTCAACGTGACCGAAACGGCGTTGGAAGTCGGGTATTCCAGCCTGAGCCACTTCAGCCATGCATTTCATGAAACATTCGGCTGTTGTCCCGGCTTGTATCCGCTGAAGACTACAGCGCAAAGAGGAGACAGTAAAAGAACGTGAGAACTGTGAGAGCGTGAGACGACGGGTTGACCACAAAGTGTAAAGGCGGACCACTTGCTGACACGCGCGGCTCTGATGCACATTTTATTTCCCTAGTGAACGCAACGCGCAACGAGATTTGGTTTTAGGGACAAATATGTGGTTTTATTAGGGTTTTTGGGGATTTTAGTCGAGCCGACGCGCAACGAGATCGAATTTCGCGGTGCTCGCGCACGGCCACCACGCGAGGGGTGCAAAGCCAAATCCTGGGATTCAATCAAATCGAACCCGATGTCTTTTTTGACACGACGACGAGGATTGACGGGATGAATCTTTCGGCTCGGGGCGGGCGGCTGGAAGCCTGGCCCGGCGAACGACACATTTTATTTGCATAGGTTTTGCAGGTGTGAACGAGATTTGTTTTTGGGGCAAAATGTATGGTTTCATTGGTGTTTTTGAGGGTTTTTGTTTTTGACAGTGTGAACGAGAGTGGCAGCGCCACTGGCAGGGTTTCGAACCGGATTGGACCGGGCCGATGGCAAACTGGCGGCTGGAAGCCGCCGAAGCATGGGACCTGTATCGCACCTTCCGGCTCAATTCGGCAACTTTAGGCACCATTTCCTCAGATACGCTTCAAAATTCGGGGCGAGGAGCTGTATTACGCGCCGATCATGATCGGATATCCAGACCTTGCCTTCGGCATCAAGGCCAATCGGATTGCCGTCATAGTCCGTAGAGATGATGACCCATTTATCGGTACCCGGTGCAATACCAATTTTTCGCTCAGCGGCGATTACTTCTGGCGGTTCGACTGCTTCGGCCTTAAGGATGGGGCTTTCAAAGAACATGTCCTCCAACGCTTGCCATGTTTGGTTACGCATAATCACTCGCACATTGTCATCGCGAACTCACTTTCACGAGGTTTCTTTAAAAGAGCAAATAATGCCGTTCAATTCTTAAATACAAAAATGGCCGCGATTCAAATCATTGTCCAGGTCTTAGCCGCCTGGCGAGCTCCTGTTTCGCGCGCCATCGCCAATAGATATTTCGCCAGGCGCCATGAGAATCTCGCTCGTCCTCAGTCAATCCTGCTTGCGCGGTATTTCCAAATGGATGTTGAACGATATGAATGAGGAAGGCAGGAAAGAAGGAATTTTTCACCTGTTAACGTCCTGCAAAACGAGGCCGACTATGTCACTCCTATGGAGCTTGAGATAGTTGTGGGACCGGTTTTCTACAAATATGTCACTCCTATGCAATTTGGCTACAGTTCCTTGTCGGCCTCAAAATAGCTTATGCGCGACCATAGCCATCGGATCCATGCATGCGGGCCAATGTGATCGATCAGTCCCGGAAAGGGAAAACCACTAAAACAGCAACGATCACGTCAACGAAGCGACCAGTAAAATGGGCGACGATGCAGATGCATTACGGCTTTGATGTAAAGTGTTTCGCCATGCACACTATAAACGATGGCGTAGGGAAAGCGCATAAAGTTGAGTTTGCGATTTTCACCTCGAATTATACGCCACCGTCCCGGTTCAGCCATTATTCGGCGCAGAGTAGCCCTGTATTCCTCCAAAAAATCCATTCCCAAACCTGGCCGCCGGTCCTCGTACCAAAGGGCGGCCTGTTCCAATTCGCACGGTGCCTCAGGATGCCTGACGACGCGCATCGAGTTTGTTACGAATTTCTCTAATGACTTCTTCTTCCGGGCGCTTGTCCACCCGGCCTTCATCCATTTCTCGAGACCGACGGTCTATGACATCGTTCCATTCCGTCTCCACGTCAGGATCCGCAGTGCCCTCCAGGCTCGCGATGAGTTCGTGGGCAAGATAGGCCCGATCCTCTAGCGGCAGCGCCAGCATTTCGGCTACTTTTTCAGCGGTAATGCTCATGCAACCCAAATGTCCGCCATCTGCCGCCTTCGGGCAAGCGTGATGATTAATTCTCCACAAACTTCAATACCCGTGATTTTTCCGAGCGTTTCCGTTGGTTTTCATCAAGGATGCGCTTGCGGAGGCGCAGGTTTTTGGGCGTGGCTTCCACGAATTCATCCACGTCGATATATTCGAGAGCGCGCTCGAGGCTGAGCTTGAGCGGCGGCGCCAGTTGAATGCCCTTGCCGTCGCCCTGGGAACGCATGTTGGTCAGGCGCTTTTCTTTCACCGGATTCACCGGGATATCATTTTCGCGGGCATTCTCGCCAACAATCATGCCGACGTAGATTTCATCGCCCGGTTCAACCATGAGCCGCCCGCGTTCCTGAATCATGTTCAACGCGTAACTGGTGGCTTCGCCCGCGTCCATGGAGACGAGCGAGCCGTTTTTGCGCGCCGCGATTTCACCGCGGTCTGTGCCATATTCATGGAACAAATGGCTCATGACGCCCAGTCCCTTGGTCATATTGACCAGGTCGGTCTCGAAACCGATGATGCCACGCATGGGGACGAGCGCCTCAACGGAAACGTGGGCACCCACGTGATTCATGTTGGTGATCTGGGCTTTGCGGAAGGAGAGGTTTTCCATGACCGACCCCAGGTTTTCGGACGGAATTTCGACGAACAACTTTTCGATCGGCTCGAGCAGTTCGCCGTTCGCGTCTTTTTTCCAGAGGACTTCAGGGCGCGAGACCAGGACTTCATAGCCTTCGCGGCGCATTTGTTCCACCAAAATGGCGATTTGCATTTCGCCGCGGCCGCTCACGGCAAAGACTTTGGGATCGGAGGTTTGAGCGATACGCAGGGCGACGTTGGTCCGAGTTTCCTTTTGCAATCGGTCCCAAATATGACGGGCGGTGACGAGCTTGCCATCTTTGCCGGCCAGCGGGCCGTCGTTGACGGCAAATTCCATCTGGATCGTGGGCGGATCGATGGGGATGTAAGGCAACGCCGGACGCGCCTCGCTGTCGCAAATGGATTCGCCAATAAACACCTCTTCGAACCCGGTGATGCCGATGATGTCGCCGGCATGGGCTTCCTGGATTTCGATCCGTTTCATGCCCTCGAAATGGTAAATCATGGTGACTTTGCCCTTGGAAATCTTGCCGTGCCGTGTCGGCAAATCGCGGCGTCGCCCACCTTGACTTTGCCTTCGTAAATTTTCCCGAACGCGATTCGGCCCAGATAATCGCTGTAATCCAGATTGGCCACCAGCACCTGAAAACCATCACCGGCGAGGGCGCGTGGCGGGGGAATGTGCTTTGCAATCGCATCAAACAGCGGCTCCATGGTCGTGCTGGCGTCGTTCAGGTCCAGCTTGGCGTAGCCGGCCTTGGCCGAGCAATAAATGAAGGGGAAATCCAATTGCTCGTCGGTGGCATTGAGCGACATGAACAGCTCGAATACCTGGTCCAGCACTTTTTTCGGGATTGGCGTTTTCGCGATCAATCTTGTTGATGACGACGATGGGCTTGGCGCCGGCTTCGAGGGCCTTGCGCAGAACGAAGCGGGTCTGCGCCTGCGGGCCTTCCGCGGCGTCCACCACGAGCAGCACGCCGTCGATCATGTTCATGATGCGCTCGACTTCGCCGCCGAAATCCGCGTGGCCGGGGGTGTCCACGATATTGACGTGGAAATCCTTGTATTTGAAAGCGGCGTTTTTGGCGCGGATGGTGATGCCTTTCTCGCGTTCCAGGTCCATGGAATCCATGAGCCGTTCAGTTTGGGTTTCGGCCTGGTTGGCGCGGAACGTGCCGGATTGCTTCAAAAGGCAATCGACGAGCGTTGTCTTGCCGTGGTCCACGTGCGCGATGATGGCGATATTACGAATATGCTGCATATTCAAAAAGATACTACAAATCGAGCCGGATATTCTGCCATGTGGCGCAAAAAAATCAAGAAACGATTCGATGGCGGTTTGCACCGCCGCCACCAGGAGAATTATTCGCCGTCGTTGGAAGCTCGGACTGCGAGCGATTTCGCATGAGTTTCCCAAAATAGTCGGCGCGGACTTCTATAAACAATAGCTGGAATCAGGAATCCCGTTATCCCGAAAGTCTTCGGTTATTCTGGCTTACATCATTGGACATCCAATACTTATGTATGAACGGGACTGTCGGGATGAGGGGCAAAAAAACGCAAATCCTCGGAGGGTGCGAGCGTCAATTTGACGTTCGTGCCCGATAAACGTTAAATCCGGCCAAAATCAGGGGCCGGTTTTTAATGCATTTTGCTGCGAATAATGGCTCCGACCGAGAGCGCCACAATGGCGATAGCCCCGCTTTGGGCGACCCATGGGTCGGAAAACGCCAAAACCGCTGCGAATAATGACAACGGATGCATAATTGGCCCTTCACAAAGCAAATGACCGAAGGACGAGTCACTCGTTCTTTGGGATCAATGCTTGAAGCGAATTTTAAAACTAAACCATAACATAAGCAAGTCTAAAATATGACACTGAAGGGTGGGAGAGTATCTGCGCGCCAGCGCCAACGGCGCTTTCCATATTCAGCCTGGGGCTACGCCCGGGCAACGCCCGAGGAACGAAACGTAAACGTCCAGCAAGGGCTGAAAGCCCGGATCAAATTCATGTTAAGCCAACGATGTTTAATCCACCGTTCATAGATTGCGCCATTGGCGTTTATCCTCCGGCTCGCTCGACCTCGGGCGTTGGCCGAGGCTGGTATGAGACGCGCCGTTGGCGCTAACGAAGTCCAAAACGCCAACAATATTACGAAGGTCCCTTTTGGAGCACCCCGACAGGGCGCGGATTATCCAGGTTGCCAATTCCGAGGGCGGTGGCAGCCATTTGCGACCGCCCTGGGCTACTATGGCTTGCGCTTTCGGCGCGTGATATTCGGCATCAAATCAAAACAACGCTCCTAACCCCTTCATTTTGTTCCTTGATTTCGCTCAACTGCCGGAGCAGTTTTGAGGCGATGTTCGAACCGGCCATTCTAAATAGCCGGATGCCGCTCGGAAGTGAACACATAAACATTTACCTGACAAAACCCACGCCTCAGGACCTGGAGATGACGATTTTCGAGACGTCCAGGCATAACTGGGGATTTCGAAATTTTGCCGTGCCCGTGCACAGTTTGAATTATAAGACCAATGTGTGAGCGTCGGGCCCGATACAAAGACAGCATTAAATGCAATCTGATACAGAAGAATAAACATGGGACTATTCGACGGATTCCTAAAGCGGTTTGTTGGGCGGGCAGCCCCGCGGCCACCGCCTATACAGCCATGCCGTACTCGGCCTACAATGATTGCGACAACCTCATCAAGAAGTTGACGGAGGGCCTGCCCGTGGGGGCATTTTTTTACATCACGGTATGTCAAGCCCTGAAGATCAATATTATTCGAGAAGATGCGAAACGGTTTCGAGAATATTTTGGCAAGCTCGATGACGCGCGTGATTATTTTGTTTTGGAGTATCCCACGCCCCCGCCGGTTGATTTGTCCGGTGTCGATTTAGGCAGCATGCCCCCTGAAAAGAGACCGGTGCTCGCACCGTATTTCTCCACAGTTGTGCGGCACCGGCAGACAAAAGCGGTCAATTACTACACGTTGGGGCAGGCTTCCGTCGGTGGCGGGACGACTTTCCGTGCGGTCACGGCTGATAATTGTCATCTCAACCTTGGTCCAGGACCCGAGCCGCAACTTGATGCGTTCCTGTCTCTGCTTCGGCGTGGCAAATGAGCATGGCTCGGCCCGATTGGAAAGGCGTGGGTACGGTTGGGATGCCGGACGATTTAACCCCGGGGCTATTATCGGTCGCCCTTCCAGGGCTTATCGGTTTGCGGCTTCGCCGATGGCGGTAACGACGAGCGAATTCATCGGTTCATGGACTGGATGCGCGATTTCAAATTATGAGACTTTCCATGAACCGTCATTCGGATGGGCACATGCGAATCTTTCCGCCCGCTATACGGGCGGTGACGGCCCAGCGGGCCGTCCCTACCACCTTCGGTTCAGGGGCCAAGATGCGCGATTTGGGAGGTAAAGGTGGATTGTTATCGTCGCTTCGTCGGAACGCTTTCGTCGTCCCTTCGGGAAGGGTAAAATTTGGGGGGAATGCCAACCAGACACTCCGTGTCTGGCGACTCTCCGGTTGTGCCTCCGGCACGAGCATTGAGCGGCCTAAGAAATGCTAATTTTCACCTGATTTTCTGGAAATATGGCAATTTTCGATGATTCGCCGGCGGTCCGGCAACCAGGCAACAACAATAACCATGTTTTATCAATTCAACAAAGACGACACAGTGGGCTTGACCGACGTCAGGCACAGCTGGATTTGTCTGGTTATTGTAGCCTTGCTCGTAATCGTTCAAATTCTGGTGGATAAAGTATTTGGCCGGGGCTGGGGATTGGTCGCCGCTGTGCTGACGTTGCCGTTATGGTTGATCATCCGCCCATGGCAATTCGGACTTTTAAGCGCGAAATCGAGGCGCAAAATCAGGATCCAGGGCGCCGGCTTTTTTATTGTCTTGATCATAGTAGCGCTTTTGGCCTATTACCGCTTTTGACGGTGCCATCGACGCAGGTGAAAAACCTGTCGGCCGCATAATTCAGGTTTGAATTAAGCTATGAGAATCTTCGTCCTTCCCAGGAACCGTTGTTCGGATGGGCGCATGCGAATCGTTCCGCCCGCTGTACGGGCGGTGATGGCGCAGCGCGCCGTCCCTACCACGGTTCCGAGCTTCAACGGTCTTTTGAGAACTCCTTCGCTGTTTGCCGTTTCACTACTGGCATTTGCCGGTTGCTCGACGACTCATCCTGGCGCCGCGGCAAAGGATGATTCAGAGACTGTGATGGTTACCTATCGTGTCCAGTCGGGCAAAGAGGCAGAGTTTGAAGCGTTGCTCGCGGATGCCTGGAAAGTTTATCGCGCAGAGGGCTTGGTGTATTCTGAGCCCCACCTGATCGTTCGAGACGCCGATGGAGAAGGGAAAACGAGGTATGTCGAAATTTTTACCTGGGGCAAATCGCCGGACCATCCGCCTGCGACCGTTCTGGCGGTTTGGAAACAGGAGCAGGCCTTGTGCGAATCGCGGGACGGACACCGAGGCATTGAAGGCGGCGAAGTGAATCTGGTTACCGGGAAGTGATGCACGAGGTCTTCTTCGAATTACAACGCCAGCTAACGCCCGTTCTGCGGGCGGGCGACCTCGCACAGTGCGAGCGGGCTGTGTCGAAACATCTCGCTGCGCTCCCGAAGTCGCCATTCCATGCCATCTTAAATCTCGGCATCACGAATTCACCGCAGGAGGTCGCCGGTTATTTCGACAATTTCATTCGTCAGCAGCCCGCCGCAAAGGTCAAGGCTGTGTATACTGAGATGAACGGCTTCGACATCAATACTGACCTCTGGTTTTGCAGTCCGTTTGCCTATCAAAAGTTTGGTGGACACGACGACTACAATTGGTTGTCCAACTGGCAGTCGGGAGAATTCGACGATCTGCCCATCACCGGCCTGGAAGCATTGCAAAAGGTTTACGCCGGCAAGGCCTTTCGCGATGAGCGCTACTCGGACGCCTGTGATCTGACCAGCCTTTGGGTGGTCATTAAATTTCAGGACTTAATTCGCAGAGCGGCGCCGCACATGAAAGAGTTACGATTTCCTTTGCTTGCGACTGCACATGATTTTGATTTCATCTATGAAGTGCCGCAAAAATCGTAATTTGACCCGGACCGAACGGCAGGTCGACCCTGCTCGTGGAGAGAAGGTTTGAAACGATATTTATGTCTGCGGGCCTTCGCCTTTTTCATGTAACGGACCCGAACGGCGTTGTCATAAACGTAATGAGTCACCAAAAATGACACCATGGACCAAAGCCGGAGGTTTTCCCCGTAGCTTGCCTTTGAAAAACTTCAGGCTGTGTGTCAACATACGATATGATTGATTTGCCGTATGTTTATGAAGGCTTCAAGGTGCCCTCGACGCAACCAGTAAGGCCCGGAAAATCTGCGGATTATGTGGGCGTTTATACACTGAATCGATGGATAACGATTTTGGTGGCCATTCCGGACATGCCAACGCGGATGAGAATGATCGCGACTCAAGGAAGACAACCATTGCAGGCAAACGAAGATCGAACCGAAAATTGGCATCCGGTTTTCAAATGTGCAATTCCGGACGAATTGCAAACAGCTTTGATTCTTCCTGGCCTGCAGGACCGTTTTTTTACAATGGCATTCCGGGGAATTCCCAGCGAGAAGGGCCGTTACGGCTATAATCCTTGTATTCGGGAAGTCCACATTCTGGAAATTATCGATATTAAAGAGGGCAGAATACCACTGTACGAGCGATAGGCGGTTAGCACCAGCCTTCGCTAAAGCTAGGGCACGGCAGGCAGCGGCCACCAGGGGTATTGTCGGCCGGTTTCTGAAATGATGAAGAAGGGCTGCGCGGTTCTGAGACGTCCGCCTGCAATGTGATATTAACAAATCCATTTTATTACTTGCTTTAATTGATGTTGAGGCGCATCGTTGAGGTAATAGACGAACTGGCGGTAATTGTAGCATGAAAATTCGGCTCAATATCGTTTTTACGCTGTTTCTTCTCTGCCAAAGCGGGCTGTCTCAGAGCTTCGTAAATCTGAATTTTGAGCGAGCATCAATCGTGACGTCCAACGAATTTGGATTTAGCACCGAATATGCCCATGTGCCAGGGTGGACAGAGTATTACGGCTGGGACGATTATAATTACTCCGGCGGCATGACCGTTGTTTACAATGACGAACCTTTGGATTTAGCCGGGGTCAGCCTGGTCGGTACGACCAATTTCTATCCCTCCATCCAGGGCAACTATTCTGTTTTGCTGTACGGCGGAACGGACATATCTGAAGACGGCACAAACGGGGCCGCCATCGGGCAAACGGGACAGATTCCATTGAACACACGATCACTGATCTTCTGGGCCTCCGTCCCCGAAGCTGGAAACCTTCAAGTAACCTTCAATGGCCAATTACTTCCTTTCGCCACTATAGGCGGCGGTACCGATTACACGATTTTTGGCGCTGATGTCTCAGCGCTTGCTGGTCAAACCGGTGAACTGGTGTTCGGAGCCGCCACTTTGCCTCTCGACGAATTCGGTGAGTATGACATATTGGACAACATACAATTTTCTTCTTCGCCCGTCCCCGAACCCGGCCCATTCAGTTTGTGTGCGTTGGGTAGTCTGTTCTTAACTCTGATGTATTGGAAGGCGGCCCGTGCTCGAGCTCTTCCTCTAAAAAAATCGGACTCGGTTGTTTCGGTTACTGTTCATTTTGTCCCTTGATTTTCGCGGGATTGGGAGGAAGTTTGAGGTAATTGCGGATTCATAACAAAAGCCAGTCAGCGGTGTTATTATGTTTATGAACACGTCAGACATCTCACAAACGCCGATCGTCCGGCGATTCGGGGTGCGGAGAGCCAGGATCTGGGGCAAGGTTTTTTTCTCCATTATGTATCTCATGCTGGCCGCTATTGCTGTGGGCTGGTCGTCCGCAGGGCCGGCGTTGTTTGCGGCGGGCTGGCGCGGGATATTGGCTGGTTGTTTTGTTGGATCACTCCTGATATTCGCCACCTCGCTTTTGACTCAAATGCGTCTGAAATTCCTGGCAGAGATCGCGGTGTTGAACCTGCCAAAGGAAGGCGAAGATGGCGTGACAGATTAATACCGGCTCGGCGACCCTTTGCCATGCCTACGCAAACCAACATCGGGAGGACTACGTTGCGCCTCGTCACCGGCGACATCGCCGACCAGGATACCGACGCGGTCGTTACCGCCGCTCACTGGCGGCTCAATAAGGGCATGGGAACTGATGGCACAATTCATTCGAAAGGAGGTCCTCGGATTTACGAGGAGTGCCGGCACATCGGCGGTTGTCCTATTGGCGATGCGGTTATTACCACCGGAGGCAACCTCAAGGCGCGATACGTCATTCATGCGGTCGGCCCAGTCTGGCAAGGCGGCGACGAACACGAGCCTGAGCTGCTGGCTAGCGCATATCGGCGCAGCCTGGAAGTGGCTTCCCAACATGGTTTGCGCAGCATTTCAATTCCGTCCATTTCGACAGGCGCGTTCGTCTATCCGATCCGGCTGGCTGCGCCGATAGCGCTTGCGACCATCATCGACTATTTGGAGCAGGCCTCTCATAACCTGGATGAAGTGCGCATGGTTCTCTATCCGCGTGAAGACGACACTGCTTACGCCGTGTTCGCACGCACGCTCGAACAGATATTGGCAAACGAAGGCGCAGGGCGTTGAAGTGCCCGTTGCATCACGGGAAAAAGACACCGAAGGTGTCGTCGTTAACCCATAGTTTTTTGTTTATCGTATGATGGGTGTCAACTCCCTTGCGGGAGAGCGCCCTTCGGGCGGTGGAGCGTAGCGGTGAGGCGCGCCAGCGCCTCGCCGCGGAGCGGAACCGCCCGAAGGGCTCGGCGCGACTTCCGCCGCCAAAATTTTGCTCAGTCCTCGCTCTACTTCCTCCTTCAGTTTAAACGGGTCCAAACTTTCAAAGCGATCGCGCAACTCTCGCCGCTCCTGGCGATTGAGCCGCGGGCAATCGATCAGCCGTTGATAGGCTGTTTGCGCCGGTTCGTATCGCTTTCGCCAATGGCTGCGTTCGCGCCATTTACTCTTCAACTTCAAACTCGGCAGAAAGAAGTTCATCAGCGGCCCCCACGCCTTTTGGTACAGTTCGTTGATCGGCCCAACCAACTCCGCCCGCTCTAATCGTCCATAGCCCAGTAGTTGGCGTGGCCACATCCAGTTCTTCTGCTCGACGTGTGCGTTGTCGTCCTTATGGTAGGGGCGCGAACGGGTGAAGCCCACGGGCTTGGCTCTTAATGCAAAATGATCCCGCAAATGATGGTTCAGAAACTCGCTACCGTTGTCACTGTCAAAGCCCAGCAACTCGAAGGGCAGTTGGGCTTCCACACTTTGCACCGCGGCCACCACCCCGGCCGCACCCTTATTCCATACAGCTCGCCCCTCCGTCCAGGCACTGAAAATATCCGTAAAGATCGTGCTCCAGATAAAATCTCCAGCCAAACTATGTCCACAGTGGGCTACCGTGTCGGCTTCCAAAAAGCCAGGCACCAGGATGTCCCAGTTGTCCGTCCGAATGGGAATTTCCGTCCGCAACAGGCTGCCGGGCTTGGTGCCACTCATGCCACGCAAAGGATGTGCGGCCCGAGCCCCAGCCAGCAATCGATCTAACGTCGCAGAACTGATGCTCTTGATCAGCTCCCTCCGCCCACTCCCGAGCCGGCCAAACCGTCGCTCATAATGCGGTAGCCAAACCCGCAGTGCCGGCGCCAACCGCTTGCCGCAGGGCTGTTCCGCCGCCAACCAGATCGCTCGCACAATCGGCTCAATCTCCGCGTACTGTCGACTCGGACCGGGCTTCTTACGCCCGCTGGGCTCAGGCAGCTTCCCCCGCAACAGCTTAATCGCGTACTTCCGTTCGTAGTGATAATCGTGGCAGAGCTCATCGAGCATCCGGCTCCGGCCTTCCCGGCCCCGCTGGGCGTAACGGGTTTGCAATCTCGGTAATAGGTCATCTTTTATCTCTCGGCTCATGTTCATGCAACACCGTCTTTTCCGGTGTCTTTTTCCCATGAGTCAACGACTACTTTCGACCTCCCATCCCTTAGCCGCCCCGGTGTCTTTTAATTTGATGCAACGCGAGTGATGTGCCCATCAATTTTGTTCCTTGATTTTGGCACGGTTGACAAGCAGCCTCGGGGGAACAGGTACCATGACGAGTTTGAAGGCCGCCTTTTCAGTGCTTTCGTTGAGTTGCTTGCTGGCAGCTTGCGCGCATCAACCGCAGCAGCCTTCAGTATCACCGCATACTGTATCGGGCGCTAATTTGAAAGCGCGGGTGGTCGGCGAGTGGTGGTTTGACGATTACAATCCCGCCGGGCACTTTTACCTTGTCACATTTTATCCCGACGGCCGATTTCGTTCGTCAAACCCCTACAAGCCAGGCGTGGAGCGCGATGGTTTTTGGCGGGTGACCGCAGATGACACGTTATTGGTGACCAGGACAAAAGACGCATTGCCCGATTCGAGCGAGGAAATATTCGCGCTCGACCACATGACGGACACAGAGATGGTCTTTGCCCATCCGAGCGTGGCAGGCCGGATGACGTTCAGGAAGGTCACGCCCGAAACCGTTCCTGAGCCGGCTGGTCCCTAGCAGCCCGTTGATAAATCTCCCCAGCATTTAAAACTCAACCGTAAAGCTTGTGACGATGCCCCAATGGACGTCTTTTCGCGCGATGCTGCTCATGGGAAATACATAGCCGAGGCCGAGGCTTGGCTCCAATTCTCCAATGGACCGAAAATCCATACGAAAGCCGGCGCTGCCGAGCACGCTATTTTGTCCGGCTTCATCCTCGTTTAGTCCAAGTTCACCAGTGACTTCAAACATGGGCGAAAATGTTTGGATGCCCGGTATTGCCCGTTCGACGTCAGGAATGGTGACGGCAAAAGCCAAACCATATTCAAAATCTTCCGAACCGCCGTCGTCCCCGCCGCCAAAAGTCTTATCGAAACCAAATATACTTTGAATGGTGAAATAGGTGTCCAGCGCCACGTCATTAAAGACGGCAGGCTCCAATTCAGTGTTTTTACTGACTGCCGAGTTGACGGGAATGCCCACGTCCAGCCCAACCCCCAACGTATTATCGAACGCTCCATTTTCTGACACATACTGATAAATTGGAGTGCGTGCGCCTGCTTCGATATTGCCGACGCCTTTCGCCGAGTCGTCCGAGTCCGAATGCCATTCATACGGGACAGACAATTCGAAAGTGACCACACCAAAACTTTGTTGACCTTCCGCGCTAAGGATATCACTCCGCCTTTGGTCCGGCCCCGACGTGTGCAGATAATTCAATTCAGCTTCGGGTTCCTCTTCAATGCTCGTATCATCCACGAGCAGAGGCTGTGGGAAACTGTCTTTGAAATAGACGCTTCGATGGTCGAGGAAACCGAAAGGTCCGAAGCGGGCGTTTTCCCGAGTCCAGGAATTTGTGACCGTTGCTTCATCGTCGTCAGCGATAGCGATGGAATGAATCGAACCAACCGAAATTAGC
Organism: uncultured Verrucomicrobiae bacterium; assembly: GCA_963845665.1. Lineage (GTDB taxonomy): Bacteria > Verrucomicrobiota > Verrucomicrobiia > Limisphaerales > UBA11358 > UBA11358. Next base: position 629,294 of record CAWJTA010000002.1, on the reverse strand, counting down.
GTTAAAATGAGTTTGGCAAACCAGGCTTTTCCAATTTTCAAGTGGTGGAAAATAGTCGAACGGATGAGTGTCCGACAAATGAATATCTTGTCATCTTCCGATCCTGCGCCGGCGATTATTTGGTTTCTACAAACCGGAAATTGGCATCAAACTCTTTCGCGAATCGCTTCGCCATTCTGATACGAACAACAAAATAAATGACAAAGGCGATAAAAATGCCGCAACCGGTTAAAACCTGAATCCACAGTGCGGGTTTTGTGTGGTCCATGACGAAGCACAGGCGCGACGAGCCCAGTGCCAGCCCGATGAAGAGGACCGTCCAGATAAATGAGTGGCGACTGATCGCTTTATTCCGAGCCGTGAATCGGGCGATACGCATCGCGCGCGCCTTTTGGGATCCGGGTTCGAGCGGTGATGCATAGTATTGGGAGGGATAGTCTTTAAAATAACGGCCGGAACGATACGGCAGTCCCATAGTAGGCGTGCTCCGTTCCCGAACCGGGAATGGGCATGGCGGTGGTGGCGGCGTTTTTGCCCAATATGGCTTCCAGTAATCATATTGCGAGGCCGGCTTCTCAGCTATTTTTTCGATTTGTTCCGCGCGAAATCCGGCGTGCCAAACCACTTGCCACTGCTGCGTCAGCCCCTGTAAATGAATCAAGCCATCCCGGCAGCCCGGGCGGGCCTCCCAGCCATAATCGCCGATTTGGATTTCCGCTTTGTCCGGTTTGACAATGCTCCTGCCGTTGGCGGGCAATTCCTTTATCTGATAGATAGTGCGATATTTTTCACGCAGTTCAGTGAGTTGCCGCCTGTCCCGGCGCCAGGACCAGCGATAAAAAAGGCCAACCATCATTATGCCAAAAAGCAGTCCCAGCGCGCCTGCCAACGCTGCCCATACCGGACCCTGTTTCGCACGAACTGCCGCATAAGCCACTGTGGCCAATGAAACTATGAATATGCCCATCAACAGTTCGATGAGGGTGTAAGCATTTTTTTCCAAACGGCGACTTCCACGCGATTTAGTGAATTTGGACATGCCTGATAGTGGAAAACTCGCCTGCCGCCTGAACAGGCGCAAGCATTTTCTGTCCTGGTTTGCCGACGACTAAAGCGATTATTTTGTTCCTTGATTTTGGGGCGGTTGGGAAGCAGGTTCGAGTGGATATTTGTGCAGGAGGTTGAAAGGCACGGTGATGAGCATTAAGGAAAAATTGGTTCACGAGTTAAAGTGGTTGGGGATAATCACGCTCTATTTTGCCATGTGGATTGGCTCGATACTCCTTGTGAAGAAGCTTATGCTCGCTCAATACGGGATCCATTTCAGTGCGCTGGCCCTGGCATTGATTGGGACCATACTCCTGGCCAAGGTCGTCCTCTTGATGGAGTATATCCCAGTGGAGGCATGGGTCCCGAATCAACCGGCGATTGTGCCAGTTCTTCTACGCACCCTTTTGTACGCCCTGGGAGTGTTGGTGGTCCTTACGATTGAAAAAGCGTTTGAAGCGCGGCATGAATACGGGAGCTTTGCCCGCGCTCTGGTCCGGATATACGAGCACCCGGAATATTCGCGTGTATTGGCCAACACGATTTGTTTGGGTTGGGCGCTCCTGGGTTTTAACATTCTCTCCGTCGTGCGCCGCCATCTGGGCAAAAATGGATTACGCCAGATGTTTTTTACCCGCCCCGAGAGTCGCGGGGAAGAAATCGTTCGAAATGAGGCGTGAAAATTCCACCTCTCCAGGGGACGAGTAAGAAATTTGCCGACCTCTCATCTCTTGGTTTAGCTTCAAAAGTTCTTTCTATGAACCGATAGAACGTTCCAATCTCAAAGACTCTCCCTCACCCCGGCCCTCTCCCGCTCGGAGAGGGAGAATTGTACGCCGATGATTGGTAACGACGAGCGATTGCATTGATTCATGGTCCCAATGCATGCGAAAAAATCGAAAGGGGGCTTTCCATGAACCGCATCCGACGCTGCTGTGTCGAAGACCGACCGGAGCTTGTGGAAGACAAATTGCTCAAAGCCATGCTCATCGTCTTGCTGCGATTTCTTCTGACTGGCGCTTGACAAAGGAAAAAAGGGGGCGAGCTTTGACGCTGACTCTAACCTTGGGGATTAAGAATTATTATTATGGAGGGCGGGCAGAAGCGTTGGCTAAAGAAACAGTGCGCTCAATCTCGGGCGCGCCGGCCGTTTTCTACTAATACTTCTCACGCCTCGGTTGGCGCTGTCCTGCGATCGCTTTTCCGGCCTTCCTGTCATGAAAGGAAATATGCAACCATCTAAAGCCGCTACCCTTCAATCTTCCACCAGCCGTGACCTTGTGATGACGCTTATGCATGGCGGTGACTTCAACTATATTGCCGCTTTTCTTTTTTCCTTGAAAAAGTCCCGCTTTCGCGGTTCCACAGTCGTATTCACAAGCAACGTGGACAAGGAAACCATTGAACAGTTGCGGGTCCGCGGAGTGATCGTTGTTCCCTTCCGCTTTTCCGGACGGGGAAGCCGGCAGCCACTTTCCCGCCCCTGGCCGCTGTGGCGTTGGTTCTTTTCAAGCGCCGCGCCGCGCTTTGCCAAAATGCGGCTGGCACATGCCGTCTTTCATTTGAATTACCGCAGACACATCCTGTATTTAGAGTTCCTGGAAAAACGCGCGGCGGATTTCGACCGTATCCTGCTGGCAGACTGCAAGGACGTCTTTTTCCAGGCCGACCCTTTTGCCTGGAACTGGACGGCCGGCGTACATTTCTGTTTGGAAGAGGCCCACCATCGGATGGGTGATGACCCGGTTCACCGGGAATGGATCAGCCGCCTGTTTGGCCCGTCGGTCATCGAATCCCATGCCCAAAGAGTCCCTGCCTGCGCGGGAACGACCTTTGGCGACATGGCCGGAATGCGCCAATACCTCGAATTGATGGTGACGACAACCATGCAGACACTTGAATACGGTAAATTGGCGTGCGGCGACCAGGTCGTTCACAATTACATTCTCATCCAAAAGTTAATGAGCAACATCACAGTTCACGAAAACAGGCGCGGACCGGTTTTGACAATGGCAGTGATGAAGGAAGCGGACTTAAAAATGGACGCGCAGGGGGTGCTCAATGACGATGGCGTTCTTGTGCCTGTCTTGCATCAATACAACTATTTCCCTGCATTGCAGGCGCGTTTGATGACTTCTCTGCAAACGGCCGTTCCCATCACCCTCTTTGACGCCGTTCCGTTCGCAATACAGACTGCGGATGACGGTGCCGGCGCCAATCGCGAAAAGCAGACGAATAAATTGGCGGCGTGACCGTGAATGACCGCGTCTTCGTAAAAAGGGGTCGCGTGAAGATCGTGAAGGATACGGTTATCCAACCCATTAATTTTACTCCTTGATTTTGGGATGTTTGGGGCGCAGTTTTGAAACATACGAACGAGTAGTTTGTATTAAAGGCCGTATGAAACTCATTCCCGCACCAGCGTCACACGCGTGTGTTCTCATACGCCTGGAATTGTACCTGAATTCAACCGCAATGATATGAACAGCAAAATCAAAACCGTTGCCATTCTCGGTGGCGGGCCGGTCGCCTGCACACTGGCCATACTTCTCCAGCGCAAAGACATCCGTTCCGTCATTTTCTATGTGCCAAAACAGTCAACTCAACAGGCGACGCTCATCGTTGGCGAATCTACTGTGCCTGCCATTGTTCCTATCCTGCAAATACTTGGCGTGGAAGACGAAGTGCGCGGCTATAGCGAACTCAAGCCCGGTGCCACGGTCAACATGGGGCCGAATCAGGATTTTCATTTTCACTTTGGCCAAATCGACAACGGCCTGCCTCGGTATGCCTACAACGTCCCGCGTGACCGTTTCGACGCCACGCTACTCAATGCGGCACGCAAAGCCGGCGTGAGAATCGTCGAGTCGGCTGCCAAAGTTGAAAAGGTTCCCGGTACGGACAAAGTCAAATTGAGCGACGAATCGCTCGCGGCCGTGGGAAATTATTTCTCCGGCCAGCCGGATTTGATTGTGGATGCCTCCGGCCGGTTGCGATATTTGCCGAAACTGCTTGGCATCGCCGGGCTTGAAGGCGGGCGCAAAGACACCGCCCTGTTCGCTCACGTTGACCAAACCTACCTTGATTTCAAGGGCCACGTCCACAGCACGCGGATTGACCACGGTTGGAGCTGGCGGATTCCATTACCCGGGAGAGTGTCGGTCGGCATCGTTATTCCTTCGGAACATTTGCCTCGATTTGGCGCAACGAAGGAGGAACGCTATGATAATCTGCTGTTACAGGATTCTGTCCTCGCCAAAGTGACCGGAGGCGCAAAGCGTCTAACGCCCGTAATGGAGCACGCCAATTACCAACTGGTCTCCGAACGCATCATCGGCGATGGTTGGGTGCTCGTCGGTGACACGGCCGGTTTCATTGACCCGGTGTTTTCCAGCGGGCTGCTCATCGGTTTGCAAGGGGCGATGCTGCTGGCCGAAACCATCCAAAAAGGTTCCCCGCGCGCCTTCCAACGTTACCAGCATGAAGTCACGCGCCATCTTAAGATTTGGCATGGCATCGTGGATAGTTTCTATGATGGGCGGCTGTTCAATGCCGCGGTCGTAGGCGAAAGGCTCAAGATGAAATACCCCAAGTTTTTCATGATAGCGCCCTATTTCGAAAACAACTTCGGACGCATCTTCACCGGCGCCGTTTCCAATTCGCCATTCCACATTGAGATCATGCGCCAGTTCGTCAACTGGAGCGCAGGCAAGGAAGATCACCGTACCATGAGGATATATTGACCACGATAACGACACTTCTCCAACCATTTGCAGCTATATGACCGGCCCGCAACTTTCAGTTCATTTCTTTTTCCAGATGTTTTTTATCCTGGCGGTTTGTCGCCTCGTTGGCTGGCTTGCCGGAAAACTTGGCCAGCCGCAGGTGGTGGGAGAAATGATTGCCGGTGTGCTGATGGGGCCTTCTTTGTTGGGTTTATTTTTTCCCAATGCGGAAGCATGGCTTTTTCCCCCGGAGTCCCTGAAGCTCCTTTACGTGTGCGCGCAATGTGGTGTCGGACTTTACATGTTTCTCGTCGGAGCGGAATTCGACGTGGGATTATTTCAACAAAAGATACGCAGTGCCGCGTCGGTTTCCATTGCGGGTATGATTGCCCCTTTTGCTCTGGGTATTGCCTTAACCTTTTGGTTAATCAACGTTCCCGGTCTCTTTTCGGAAAAGGCAACACTGACTGAAGCGATGCTGTTTATGGGAGCGTGCATGTCTATCACGGCATTCCCCATGTTGGCCCGAATCATTTACGAACGAGGGCTTACAGGCACGCCATTGGCGGCGCTTGCGCTGGCCTCCGGCGCCATGAACGATGCCTGCGCATGGTGCGTCCTCGCTTTGGTGCTGGCCGGTTTCGGAGGGGGCGAGATGCTGCCGGTCAAAGCGATTGGCGGTGGAATTCTTTATGGAGTGGTTGTTTTGACTTTGGGCCGTAAATTACTCGTACATCTTGGCAAGGCGACGGAACGTTCAGGTAAATTGACCGGATCGGGTTTGGCCGTCACGCTGATGCTTTTTGTGTTGGCCGCGTGGATTACGGATGGCATCGGCCTCCATGCAGTTTTTGGCGGCTTCCTGTTGGGCGTAGCCATGCCACGTGGTCTTTTTACGCGGGAACTGCAGCGGCAGCTTGAGCCGTTTGCCGTGGTATTTTTATTGCCCATGTTCTTCACGTTTTCAGGGTTGAACACACGGTTGGACATGGTGAATAGCTCGCAGTTGATATTGATTGCGGTTGCAGTCATTGCGGCGGCCTGCCTTGGCAAGGGCGGCGCCTGTTGGGCGGCTGCCCGACTGAATGGAGAAGATAATCGCACGGCGCTGGCGGTGGGCACATTGATGAATTCACGAGGACTGATGGAACTCATCATCATCAATATCGGTCTTCAAAAGGGAGTCATTGGATTTCCTCTGTTCTCAATTATGGTATTAATGGCGGTCGTAACCACTCTGATGGCGACGCCTCTTTTTGAATTGGTCTACGGTCGGTATGCACGAAAATTGGGCAATCTGGATGCGGCGCCAGTTTGATGCGCTCCCGTTTGATGAATACCTTGCCACCTGACACTCTGAGGCCTGCGTCCGCCGCCCCTGGAATCCTGATTGAGCCATGAGATATAAGAGCGCGGATCGGAAGTGAGAACCAGCCGATTTAACTCTTGTGAAACCCAAATTCATCGTCTGCCTCGCGTTTGTTTTGTGCGGCGGTTTGTTTGGGTGCTCCACCACGTTGAGCAAACACGCTGGAGAGGAAATATTCAACAATCGGGAGGCGGTTTGTTTGAACAGCGACGATTCAGCGCGTCCGTGGCAATTAGAATATGCGCTGACCGAACGAACATGGAACGAAGGTAAGTTATTTCTGACTGTACATGAAAGAATAAGCTCCCTGCGTCACCCGGACTATGACCCCGAATCTTCTGCGGCCATTTATGTCAAAATTGGCAACAAGCTCAAACTTCTTAAGCGGATTACTACGGACGGTTTGTCGTGTTACCTCAAGCCAAATGTCATTTGGTTTGCGCCGAATGGCCAGGACAAGGAGCAACTCATCCAGATCACAGAACTTTTTTACGGGTCAGGCGCTTTGACTCAAGAACATATTTTCACAACGAGCAGCGGAAAAGAATTCGCGCAGGACCTGAAACTTGAGGAGGTTGAATTTATTCCGGCGTGGGAATCGTACAAATTCGGCAAAGACGAGTGCATTTGGAAAGACGAATCGAGCACGTTAACCGATGACGGCCTCTTTTTTGAATTCATTATTTGGAAATACGAAAACAGGACAAATCATCCAGTCGGAAAAGTCACCGGCACTTATAAACTCGAACGGGAAGCGGACGGCAAATTACGAATCATAGTGGACAAGTTTAAGCGCGAACCCATCACCGATTCTGATTCCCATAAATAAACTCCAATTCGGACTTGCGGCCCGGGATACTCATGACCACCTGCCGAGTCGTAGCCCGCTCTCTCCGTTGGGGATTTCAATTGTGTTCGGGGAAAAGCGCGGCTATTCTATGACGCAATTGCGCGCGTAGCTCAACTGGATAGAGCGTTGGCCTCCGGAGCCAAAGGTTATGGGTTCAACTCCCGTCGCGCGCACCAGTCTTCGCTCGGAGCGTTAGCGGAGAGCGAAGGCTGCCGCGCCATAGCGAAGCGAAGGCGGGCTTAGACGGTTGAATACCAACGACGCTCCGAGCTTCGACTCGGCATGCCAGTATGAATTTCTTCTACGTTTACATCCTCGAAAGTATTAGCGGCGGGGATTTTTACGTCGGCATCACTAAAGACCTGCGAGAACGTTTAAAGGCCCACAATGCCGGCGAGGTTCCACATTCTGCGAAACGCCGCCCGTGGCGAATCAAAACCGCCATTGCATTTACAGATAAGGCTCGTGCGATTGACTTTGAACGTTATTTGAAGACCTCATCCGGACGGGCGTTTGCGAAGAAAAGACTTTGAGAATCCGTTTTCCATCCAGATTGGCCATGTCGTTCGGAAAATGGGTCAAAACACCATCGTACCAGAACAGAAAGTAGAACAACCGAACCGGACTGAAGGAAATTGGGGGGGTTTTTCGTCTGGCGTTGCGTCTGAGGTTTTGGGGTAGGTTGGGACGAATTTGAAGGTAGAGACGGGGCCAATGGGGAATGGCGCAATCCGCTCATCTCAATCTGGGAGTTTATCCAACCGCTCGATAAATCGCGTCTCATCAAAGGAGTGTCGTCTTTTCATCAGAGCAAACTCCTCCGCATTTATAATTTCAGCGACGATGCGCTTCGCCGCCTCCGCGGAATGTCCCTCTTGCTGAAGACGTTTAACTGTTTCATGTGCCGCAATCGTAGCTCGACGATACTGATTCATGTCGTCCATATCACTCCAAAACGGCTCCCCAACCGCCCCAAAATCAAGGAACAAGATCATGGGGTCAATATCACCGTCGAACCGGAACAGAAAATAGTACAAAGTAGAACAGCCCGAACTGGACTGACGGGGGTGGGAGTTTTGGGGGTCTGGCTTTGCGTTCCTGTGGTTTGGGTGGGCTGATTCGGATGGGTGGCGGGAAAATCACCGGAGGGGGCGTGGCGCAACAAGTGGCCCATTCGAGTGGACAACATGAAAGTAACGTACGGTCGGTTTGGAATTGGACGTGTCAACGATACATCAATTCGTATTTCGATATGGTGCACCTTGACTCGTATTTCGATACATTCTGATATGAAATAATAATGAACGAATAGACGGAGGTCTGGATGCAATATCAACCACCACCCGATGCTCTTGTATTTTCGCTTTGGTGTTCGGGGGAAAATCGGCATGGGATGCGTTAGGCAGTGCCCTCATCTTTTTTCCCTCTGCTTCAACGACTCGCTATTCAACTCGCTTTCCAGCCGCTCCAGCACTCCGCTCTCGTCATAATACTCCTGCCCCTCGAATATGAAATGACCTCCAAACTGAACTTCTGCCAGAAGATTGGTCGTTCGATAAAACTTCATGTTCCAGGTGTAGATACAATCACAAGGAGCACAAGGTTTGGCAGAAGATATGGCTCTTACAACCTCGTGTGCCTTATCACCAGAAATGGCAAGGCTGAAACCTCGGTGCTTCTTTTCTACAAAAGCGTCCAACCTGTTTGTAAACACGACGTGGTCGGCCTCGGCTATCAAATGTGCAAGCTTTGTCGGGTGACCGTCGCTCAAAAGAGTCAAATCACCTCCGTAGGCAGCAATGTTGATGCACAGTTCAACAATGACCCCGACGATGAATACGTGCAATTTTTTCATAACGTATGACAAAATTCAGCTTTCTCATACGGTTTGACGGCGTTTTTGGAGAAATGCTCCCGGTTACCCCAAAATCAATAGAACAACTTTGTAGGAACTGAATGGAATGAGGATTTGATTGCCTGGCTTTGCGTTTTGGTGTTGATACGCTCTGGGGGGAAGGAAGACGGGGCCAGAAGGGGGATTGGCGCAACGGGACGACCAATTCCATTGAATGGTTTAATCCCGAAGCTCAGGTCAAGGCGTAGTCTTTGGAGATATTGAAAGTGTCGTTCTTATCGTGCTCGTTGCGATAGGTAAGACACTCATTGGCCCAAACAGCAAAATCACCATTGTCTCGCATTCGTCGAACAGCAACATCCGTCCAGTCCGCCTGAATGAACATAAATGGACGGTCAGCACCAATGTCAGGAAGGAACCGGCGAGCACGCAGCGTGATATGGTCTGCCTCTTGGACTGAAGATAATGGTGAAAGTGCAGCGAGCATAAGAGGAAAAAGTTCGTGCACTTGCGCACGTAAGGCTGCGGCGTCACCGGGCCCAACTGCAAAGACAACCTGAAACCATCGGAAGAATTTGCCATTTGAACCCGGCATGGCTGGCTCGTACGTGACAGAAAATTTGTCCGGCATCATTGGACGCAAGAGCGTTTCAGCTTTTTCAATGTCTGGATGCATTAATTGCTCACGATGTTAAGCCCGTTGTGATTTAATGCTCTCACATTCGTCCTCAAGTAAAATTACCTCCGTTCCAATTGGGACATCATCCTTGGCAATACCGTCGGGTAACTCAATCGGTAAACATATTTTTTTGGGCCTTTTGCGATAGGTAATCATCTCAATCGCTCTGATAGTTGTATCGATAAATTTGCCTGAAGGCGTCTTTAGTCGAATTCTTGCGTCTCGCTTGACATTCGGCGATCCGGGTTCTGTCGGCAATCCCGGCACAAGCACACAACCTCGTCCCTCAATCACAAACACATCAGCGACTGTAAATAAGTGCAGCATGGTGTTCAGCTCTCAATGCGGAGTTTCAAAAGCGCTGGTCTGGTTCGTGTTCTGCTGAAGATTGGTCGATGTGTTTTGAGGAATTGGGGTAACTTTTACATCGGTACGTACACCCATCACGCAACCTGTCAGGCCCACAGGTAAAATTGCAACCAATGCTGACCGGCACGCCAGGCGCAAAATAGGGAACCACCGCCGCAGTTTTGCCAATAGCGAAAGGTCAGCCAACTCTCCATCGCTTCGCTGGGAATAAAAAATGCACTCCTGCATACCAGCAGGCGAAGCGAATACTTCACGCTCCTCACGACTCATCGCTGAAACATTGTAAACGAGTCTCTGACAGTGCTCACAAAACCGGCGCGCGTCATCACCGCGCATCTTCTCCCAATCGGCAATACACTTCTGCCTGATAGTCCAAGGTGAAGTGTTCGGTTTCATCCGCTGCCACCCTGCTCCCCCACTGTTCCTAAATCAAGGAACTAATTCAGTGTGTTGAATCACGAGATTTATGGTCTCATTTCTCACTTTAACGCACGAACCTCGTGCCAGCCTATTTAACATACTTAACGACAATCAACGTGAATCGTTGATGTCTTTGATGGCCATACGGTTCTTCAGCGGATAGCTCCGTGTCCATGGCTGACTCTGGATCCTCTGCCACAAAAACAACGGCATCTCCGCCGTTTTTACGCGCCGCTTTGGCGATGGCCTCTTCTCGGCCGCTGGAATTTGAAAAGACTCTGGAAACCCGGCCCAATGGGACGTGGTGATGGTGGCTTTGCTCGAGCACGCCTAGAATCAGGTATTGCCGGTCAGGCTGCCCGTTCTTCCAGAAATCAATTCCGTCAACGGAATACACTTCGCCCACATTTTCTTGAAGAGTCGCTGAACCATCATATTTCTCGAATTTGGTACTCGAACAGCCGCCAGTCAGGAATGCCCCGGCGAATAAGATACAGAGCATGAGTGTGATATTTTTTTTCATACGACGACCCTTTGAAGCGGGTGATTGCCCATTCAACTCAACGATAACGTTAATGTAACACTGTAAGCAATTGACTATCAGCATTTTATGAAATGTAACAGCGCGTAACAAATGGTGTAACACCGCAAGTCATTCTCGCCCAACGATGTAACAATGTAACACGATTCCCAACTTCATCTGGTAGCGCACCTCTTCGCGTCTTCGCGCCTTTGTTGTTCATAATTATTTGCCATCTTTGTCCTTTCCACCCGTGCACACTCGTCATACCTATGAGCGATACATAAACCATCAACCAAACGCGAATATGTCAAATACAGTCCGCCTGCATCGCGTGCTCCGCGCCTCGCCGGAGAAAATTTATAAGGCCTTTCTGGACGCCGACGCCATGGCAAAATGGCTGCCGCCCAACGGTTTTACCGGCAAAGTCCATCGCTTGGACGCCCGCGTGGGCGGCGGTTACCATATGTCTTTCACCAATTTTGGCATCAGCAAAAGCCATTCCTTCAGCGGAACCTACCTTGATTTGACGCCGAACGAACGCATCCGTTATACAAACAGATTCGACGATCCGAACATGCCCGGCGAATTTCAGACCACAGTCACCTTGAAAGAAGTCTTTTGCGGCACGGATCTGACCGTGGTCCAGGAAGACATTCCCGCCGCTATTCCCACGGAAGCCTGCTATCTCGGCTGGCAGGAATCGCTCGAACTTTTGGCCAAACTCGTCGAAGCTGATATACCGGATCGACATTAGCCCGGAGTTTGCCACAGCACATTATTGAACCTATAAATCGATTATGAAAAAATATCTCCCGACCATTGCCGGCACGCTCCTGGGGCTTTGCTTCCTCGCGGCGAGCATCCCAGTCCTGTTCAACCTTGTTCCATTTCCCAAATTGCCCGACGGCACACCCGCCGCCCATTTCATGGCCGCGTTTGTTCCGACCGGCTACGTCAAATTTGTGAAAATGTTCGAGTTCATCGGCGGCCTGATGGTGCTGGTCCCGCGCCTGCGCAATATCGCGCTGCTGCTGCTTGGACCCGTCATCGTCAATATCATCGCGTTTCACACGCTTGTGGAAGACCCGAGGCATTTGATCAACCCGCTCTTCATCATCATCGCCGTCTGCGCACTTTTCCTTCTCTGGAATGCGCGAAAAAAATTTTCCGCTCTACTCAACTAAACCACACAGAAAGGAAATACTATGCTGCCTGTCATCCTCGCACTCGCATTTATCGCCCTCATTCTGATTGTCGTCGTCGCCGGACAACCGAATGATTTTACTGTATCGCGCCAAATCAGGATCGCCGCACCCAGGGAACAGGTGTTTCCGCGCGTCAACGAACTTCGAAATTGGGAGGCATGGAATCCATGGGCCGCTTTGGACCCCACTTGCCGGATGACCTATGCCGGGCCGCCCGCCGGCGTCGGCGCCCGCTATGAATGGTCCGGCAATAATAAAATCGGCGCCGGCAGCAATACCATCACCGAAAGCAGGCCGTACGAATGGGTCCGTTTTCGACTCGAATTTCTCAAGCCGATGGTGGCCACAAACACAGCCGAATTCAGGTTCCTGGACGACAACGGCCAAACCCTCGTGACATGGACCATGTCCGGCAAACGAAATCTCCCCGGCAAACTCTTCGGTCTGGTCTTGAATTGCGACAAAATGTGCGGCGATCAATTTGAAAAAGGATTGGCATCGCTAAAATCGCTCGCTGAAGAGATTCCGCGATCCACGGCGGCGCGCGAAAAGTCGCCTGATCTCTTCGCCGAACGCCCGCAATCGGCCTGAGGCGCCTTGCCCGCACCGCGTCCCGTTCGATTTCGGCGGGGGTGGGATGGCGATGGCGATGCCATACTTCATCATTGATCTGGCGTTGCGGGATGGGCCATTCCCTCCCTGCGAGAGCCACCGGCCTCAAACAGGAATAGAACCATTGACGAATCCGCAGTAGTTCTGTTATGTTGCACGGCTCGATTGACGAGGTTTATTGTGAATATCTCCGTTGAAAATTTGGCCCCGTGCAAAAAACTGATGCGGGTGGAAGTGGAAGCGAAGGCCGTGGATGAGGTCTTCGATTCTGTGACAAAGGAATTTCAAAAGCAGGCGGCGTTGCCGGGCTTTCGCCCCGGCAAGGCGCCGCGAGACCTCGTCCTGAAGAAATACAGCGCGGAGATCACCGATGAAGCCAAGCGCAAATTGATCGGGGACAACTACCGCAAAGCGCTCGAAGAAAAGAAAATCAGTGTCATCGGCTACCCGGACATCGAGGAAATCGCTTTTGGCAAGGGACAAAACCTTCAGTTCGCCGCCACGATCGAGACCGCGCCGGAATTTGAGCTTCCCGAATACAAAAGCCTGCCCGCCAAACGCGAAGACAAATCCGTGAACGACCAGGACGTGGAACGCGCCATCAAGATGCTGGCGCAACAGCACGTGAAATTTGAAACCGTCCAGCGCGAACTCCAAATGGGCGACATCGCCGTGGTCAATTACACCGGCACTAGCGACGGCAAACCCATTACGGACACAGCCCCAACCGCGCGCGGATTGACTGAAAAGAAAAATTTCTGGCTCGATATCGAGCCGACCGCCTTTATCGAAGGTTTCGCCGGCCAAATGACCGGGGCCAAAGCCGGGGACAAGCGGACTGTGACGGTGGATTTCCCGGCGGATTTCGTGACCAAAGAGTTGCAGGGCAAAAAAGGCGTCTTTGAAGTGGAAATCCTGGAAGTAAAAGAAAAGATCCTGCCGCCCATCGACGATGAATTCGCCAAAAAATACGGCGCCGATAGCCTCGACAAACTGCGGGCCGGGGTGCGGGTCGACCTGGAAAAAGAGCTGAAATACTCTGAATCGCGTTCAATCCGCGGGCAAGTCGTGCGCTTCCTGCTGGAACGCGTGCAATTCGAGCTGCCGGAAACGCCCGTGGCCAACGTCACCCGCAACGTCGTTTACGACATCGTACAGGACAATACGCGGCGCGGCATTTCCCGTGAGATGATCGAAGAGCAGAAAGACGCCATTTACTCGAGCGCGGCGGCCAACGCCAAAGACCGCGTCAAGTTAATGTTCCTGGTCGAGCGCATCGCCGAAAAGGAAAAGATTTCTGTCACGCAGGAAGACGCCCTGATGCAGGCCCGGATGATCGCCGCAACGAATCAAATTCCGCTCGACCAATTTCTCAAGGATCTGCAGAAGCGCGACGCCGTTCGCGAGCTATACGACCAGGCGCTCTACGAAAAGGTGATGCAATTTTTGGAGACGAACGCGAAGGTCGAGACCGTGCCGGCGAAGCCAGCGGGACCGTAACTATTTGGTTACAGCGGTGTCTTAGTATTTATGACTCAGACCACCGTTGACGGATTTGGCGCTAAAGCGCAAAATTCCGGCTTCATGAAATATTTCAGTGTTGTCATCTTCTATGCCTGGCTCGCCGTGGCAGCATCTGCCCAGACGAATCCTACCCTGGAGGCGACCAACACTGTTCCCAACGGCAGCAAAATGTCATTGCAGGACTGCGTTGCGGAAGCCCTCAAACACAACCTGGACGTACAAATCCAGCGATATAATCCGGCGATCGATCTGTATGATCTGCGCGCGTCCTACGGTACGGCTTACGATCCCACATTGAGCGCTTCCGGCTCGCATAATTTCAATGTGCAGCCGGGCGGTTTTTTCGATGGCCTTCCATTGCCTTCCGAGACGATTAAAATCGATACGTTTAGCTCCGGCATCAGCGGAGAATTGCCGTTGACCGGGCTGCAATATGATTTCAGCGGCAATATTTATCAGGAGCATATTTTGGAGGGTGGCGTGACGACTCCGAACAGCGTCGGTACGATAGGGGTTAAATTAACTCAGCCGCTGCTGAAAAATATGTGGATCGACCAGAGCCGATTGAACATCCTGGTAAGCAAAAATACCCTGCAATACAGTGAACAGGGATTCCGCTACCAGGTCATTACCAGCATCACGTCTGTAGCAAATGCTTACTACGAGTTGATTTTTGCGCTGGAGAACCTGAAAGTGCAGCAGGAGGCGCTGGACCTTTCCCAGACTCAGTTGGAGCAGGACCAGCAGCGCATGCAAATCGGCACGCTGGCGGAATTGAGCGTGCATCAGGACCAATCGCAGGTGGCTCAAAACCAGGCCAACCTCATTACCGCTCAAGCCACTCTTGAGACGGACCAGAACACTCTGAAGAACCTGATTACGGACGATTACACCGCCTTGCACGGCACGGATATTCAGCCCGCCGAACCGCTGTCGGCGCCACTGGTGCTGTTCAATTTGCAGGACAGCTGGAGCCGGGGCATGGTCGAGCGGCCCGATTTGATACAGTACCGACTGAACGTGCAGAA
This sequence comes from uncultured Verrucomicrobiae bacterium, assembly GCA_963845665.1. Lineage (GTDB taxonomy): Bacteria > Verrucomicrobiota > Verrucomicrobiia > Limisphaerales > UBA11358 > UBA11358. Next base: position 614,088 of record CAWJTA010000002.1, on the reverse strand, counting down.
GGCGGGCATCCAGCTCAAATTCGATCGCAACCAACTCTTTCCCGAACTCGACGTCATCGGCACATACGGCTGGAACGGCGATGGCCTGTTTTACAATGGCGCTTTGGGGCAAATCAACCAGGGCAATGCGCCCTATTACAGTTACGGGTTTCAGTTTTCGGTTCCATTGGCCAGTCAAAGCACACGCAATCAATTCAAATCCCAAAAGGCGACCCTGAAACAAGTGATCCTGCAACTAAAACAATATGAACAAAGCGTACTGGTCGGGATCGATAATGCCGTAAAGACCGCCCAATCCGATTACGAAAGCGTGGATGCGACACGACAGGCGCGCATTTACGCCGAATTGGCGCTCGATGCCGAGCAAAAAACCTACGCGGTGGGCAAGGCCACGACGTTTGAAGTGTTGACGTATCAAAACAACCTCACGATCGCCCGCGGGCAGGAAATCCGCGCGCTGGCCAATTACGAAGAATCTCTTGCGACCCTTTACTCGCAGGAGGGCAGCACTCTCGAGCGCCTCGGCGTCAATATCGAAGCGACTCCATGACGGCCCGTGACGCTGCTCCATCCGTCCGGAACCATGAGGCCCCGGCGCGGGAGGCTCAGTCTCAGGCGATTTGGAAATCAGCCGGCATTTGCCTGGCGTTGGCGCTGGCGGTCTGGGCGGTTTTTGGCCAGACCGTTCGTTTCGATTTCATCAATTATGACGACGATGCCGTCGTGTATGAAAACCCGGTCGTCACCCGGGGACTGGATTTGCATGAAATCGGCCGGGTATTTACCCAGAATAGCGACCGGGACGCGTGGTTTCCGATTACCGATATTTCCCACATGCTGGATTGGCAGCTTTACGGGCCCTATTCCGGCGGCCATCACCTGACCAACGTTCTGCTCCATGCCGCTGCCGCCATTGTTCTCTTCCTGGTATTTCAAATGATGACCGGGGCTCGGTGGCGGAGCGCTTTCGTCGCGGCGGCTTTCGCCATTCACCCCCTGCGGGTGGAATCGGTCGCGTGGGTTGCCGAACGGAAAGACGTCTTAAGCGGATTATTTTTTATGCTGGCTCTGTGGGCGTGGATTCAGCATGTGCAATCCCGGATTCTCGTCCAAAAGCCAGCTTCCGCGATCGAGTGGGGCGATCCGCGTGATTGGACGGCCGCTTATTATTGGGCGCTCGCATTGTTCGTTTTGGGTGTGCTGTCCAAATCAATGATCGTCACCCTGCCAGTCATCCTGCTGCTTCTCGATTTTTGGCCGCTTCAGCGCCTGAGTCTCGGTTCGTTTCCAAAATTGCTTCTGGAAAAATGGCCCTTCATTTTAATCAGCGCGGCTGGGTGCATCCTGACGGTGCTCACTCAACCACATGTCGTCCTCTCGGTCCACGACTTCACCTGGCCATGGCGCCTGGGTAATGCGCTTTTGGCGTATGTCGATTACTTGCAGCACACCTTTTATCCGATTGGCCTGTCCCTTCTCTATCCCCATCCGCCGGATCATCTGCCGGCGATGAACCTTGGATTCTCGGTCGCCATATTGTTAATCATTTCGGCGGGTTCTTTTCTGACCAGACGAAAATGTCCATGGCTCCTGACCGGCTGGCTCTGGTATCTCATCATGTTATTGCCGGTGATTGACATCATGCAAGCCGGCGATCAGACACGCGCCGACCGATACACGTATTTGCCTCAAATTGGCCTTTTTATATTCGTTGCCTGGGGCGCAACGGACCTGTTGCGCGCGCTTCCGTTCCGGCGAGTTGTTTTGGGCTCTGCCGCCGCGGCCGTTCTTGCCGCCCTTTCAATCGCCGCACATGCCCAAACCAGCTATTGGAAAAACAGCATCTCCATCTGGTCGCGCACGCTGTCGTTTTGGCCGCTCAGCTATATCGCTCATTGTAATTTAGGTGTCGCGCTGGCTGACCAGGGGGACGTGCAAGCCGCCGTTCAGCATTTTAATCGCGCACTTGAAATTAACCCGGGCGACGCGAAATCGTTGAATAATCTCGGCAAAATCCTCACCGGTCAGGGAAACCCGGGCGCGGCCTTAACTGATTTTTATCAAGCGCTCAAACTGGATCCTGAGAACGTTCCGGTTCTCAACAATCTCAGCGTGGCCCTGGCTGCGCAGGGCAAAGTGAGCGATGCTGTGCAGGACCTGGACCGCGCAATTCAGCTTAAGCCAGAGGACGCCAATAGTTATTTTAACCTTGGCAACATCTACGCCGCGCGAGCCGATTACGACGACGCGACCCTGAATTACCAGCAGGCGCTCGAAATCAATCCGGACTATGCCGAGGCCCGGTGTAATCTGGGGCTGACATTGGCCCGGCAAGGGAAGTTAAGCGACGCCATCGAACAATATGAGCGGGCCATCCGGGTAAAACCTCAATACCTCGACGCCCTGAATGACCTCGGCGGCGCCCTGGCCGCGCAGGGCGATATGAACGCCGCGGCCGCCTATTATCAGGAGGCGCTTGATCTCAAGCCGGATGACCCAAATACCCTCAATAACCTGGGCGTCATCCTGGCCAGGCAGCACAAAATAGACGATGCCATTAAGTGCTTCAACCGGGCCATCCAATTGAATCCCAATGACCCCTCCTCTTACAATAATCTGGGAATCGCGCTGGCCAGCCAGGGCAAAGTGGCCGAAGCCATCGAGCATCTGCAGCAGGCGTTGGCACTGGCGCGGGCGCAAAATAATACCGTGCTGGAAGATTCCATTCTGGAGAGATTGAACCGTTATCAGGCGCAGTAAGGCACAGGCACGTGGCCTGTCCGATTTCCTCGAGAAAAAATACCTATTCCTGACAGGTCAAGTCCTGTCCCTTTAAATGGCATGCATCTCCTTAAGGATTCTGAAAAAAATTTAATATGCCGTTCATTCGGTTTTAATACCCGAACGGTCTATTCTATCAGATGATTAAATTTCGCTGTCCGTTTAGGGTTGGCAGAGAGGTTTTGCTCGCGGCGTGGCCGGGACAGCGACCCCCAAAACAGGCCATGTCGCCCTTCTGAGCGTCGTAGTGACGGCGTTTAAACCTCATCACTTAGAGAGGCCGGACCACTCGGTCCGGCCTCTCGCTTTGTTGCAAACGTCTCCAACTGAAATCAAATCATCCTAAAACGCGAACGGCTCCCGGCAATTCTTCGCCGTCAAACGCGCCGCGCCATTTTCCATCCATGTTACGGTACGCCATGCAACGAAATCCATTCCCCTGAACCATGAAAAACTCGAGGTCAAAAGGGCAGAGGCCATCGTACTCACCGCTTGGCGAGGCTTCTTCCGGCAGCGTTTCCCGCACCAGGACTGGCTCCGGCACAATTCTGATTAAGTAGCTTGGCTGAGCGCTGCTGCAAAACGGGCAAGTCCTTCGCTCTTTGGAGGCGCTTTTATGCCAGTGCAGCATTTTGCAGGTGGGGCATTCACAGGCGACCAATTCGGAACCTTCTGATGAATTCTCGTGCGACGCGGATTTTCTAAGGCCGTTAATCATTGCACTAAACTATTGTCTCGCTTCTGGTTGAACAACTGCCCATAGGGGAAGTTGGAGTGAGCTGAGGGAAAAAAAGTTGCCGTCCGCCTTCCAGTTGAGAGTTGAGCATACCGGAAGCAACGCCATTGGACGGACGGCGTGAAAGAAAATAGACGAACTGGCCAACTTTAACTACTACCCTTTAGGGAAGGTCACTCGGACTGGAACCGCTGCGCGCATGCGATTTGAACAGGCCCGCTTCGCCCGCGAGACGCGTCAATTCCGCTACGGACTGCACCTTCAACTTTCGGGTGATATTGGTGCGGTGCAGTTTTACGGTGCGTTCATTGATGTCCAGGTCGGAAGCGATTTCCTTGTTCATTTTGCCACGCACGACGTGGCCGAGCACTTCCAGTTCGCGCTCGCTCAGATCGTTAAAGCGCTGCCGCAAATCCTGCAGCCGGCCGCGTTCTTTTCGTTCGAGCCGGTCACGCGCCAGGGCACGCTCGACGGCCGCCAGCAAATCCTCCTTGGGAGCCCGCTTCGTCAGAAAATCCTCGGCCCCGCTGCGCATCGCGCTCACGCTGCTCGGGATGTCGCCACGGCCAGTGAGAAAAATAATTGGCAATGGATTGGCTGTCTTTGCCAGCGCCTGTTGCAGCTTCAGTCCATCCATGCCCGGCATTTGCAAATCAGCTACGATGCAGCCTGACATTTCAGGCGCCAATTGTTTCAGGAATTCCTCGGCAGACTCAAATGCCCGCACTGCGTAACCGACGGCGCTGAGGAGCCGTGCCATGGATTTAAGAAAGGATGGGTCGTCATCGATGATGAAAACGGTGACTGTTTCCTGCAGGGACGGTGGCATAATACGCTGGTGCTGTGACACGGGATTTTAACCTTCAAATGCTGGCTGGCAAGTCGCCATCGTTCACTTTGGCCTGTCCCGCCGGCGGCAGAATAACGGTAAACGTTGTCCCGTCCGTTCCTTTGCTTTCCACCCAAATATCGCCGCCGTGCGCCTCAATGATCGTTTGCGATATCGCCAGACCCATGCCCATGCCGTTTATTTTCGTGGTGAAAAACGGCTCAAATATTCGGCTGGCGTCCTCCGGAGCGATGCCCGTTCCCCGGTCCGTCACCGCCACGAGCAGGTTCCCATTTTTGCTTTCCCAGGCCCGGACAATCAGCAATCGCCGCGCCTTGGGCACCGCGGTCATGGCGTCCATTCCATTCAAAATGAGGTTCAACAAGACTTGTTGCAAATGCACGCGGTCCCCATGCGCGGCGCGCAATTGCGGCGGCAATTCCGCGGTCACTTTCACATGCCGCGCCGCGGCATCCGTCCGCGTCAGAGCGATCGTGTCGGCCACCAGTTCGCTCAAGTCGAGCGGACCCAGGACCAAACTCCGCCGCTGATACAATGCGCGCATCCGGTCTATGACATTGCCGGCGCGTTTATCGTCCCTGCGGATGTCGGTGAGAATGGCCCGGACTTCCTCGAGGTTGGGTGGCTTGCTTTGAAGAAAAAGTTCCGCCGCTTCGGCATTCCGTAAAATGGCGCCCAGAGGCTGGTTGAGTTCGTGCGTGAGCGCCGAGGCCAGCTGACCCGCGGTTGAAACGCGGGAAACGTGAGCCAGCTCGGTCCGTTGACGTTCGATTTGCGCCTGGGCCCGTCGATGCCGCCTGTGTTGCATCAACAGCGCCACAATGGTAATCGCCTGCACCACCAGGGCCGCTACCACAAACGTTATCAATTTCCTGTGCTCTTCCCATAGCGAATGCGGCTGATAACGGATCACAGAACCGACCGGCAACCGGCTTTGCTTAATGTCCCAACGCTCCAATGCCCGCCAATCCACCATCGGCGTCCCATTAGTTCTCACTTCTATGGGAATTTGGCTTGCTGGTTCCCCGTTCAACACCGCTAAACCCAGTTTGCCCGCCTCCTGGCCAAGACTGTCGAGGTTCAATACGCTCCCGCCCAGCGCACCGGTCCCTAGGGCGCCCTCGCCCAACACATACACTGGCACGCCAGCCGTCGGCGCGAGCATTTGCGCAACCTCCGAAGTATAAAATGGCTGGCCCGCCACGTCGCGCTGCACGCCCGCCAGCAAAATGACCGTGCCCGCGGTGAGAGTCCGCGCATCCTCGTTCAGACCATCGATCGGTTGATTGGTCCAAAATTCAAATTTCACGCCGTCCACAGTCCGCGCCAATTCGGCGATTCGCCCCAACGTTTGCTGGTCATTGGCTGAAGCGCCGCCTATGACAACGACCTTTCGGGTCTCCGGCTGCAGGCGAAAGATGAATTTGATTGTGCCGGGAATGTCAGACCGTTGAAAAATCCCTGTTACAGGCCGGCCACCCGGCGGCTTGGGCACATCCATGTCATTCAGCACCACAAAGACTGACGGGATATTCGTTGCCAGCGCCTTGCTCATTTCGTCGGCCAGCCTGAAATTCCGCGCCATGAACATCATCACCAGGTCCACCTTCTGTCCCGAGTATTTATTCCTGATGTAATCTCCAAAGAATTGATAATGAATCGGACTGGGAAATCGGCTGGCGTCAAGGCTCTCGGTGAAAAACTCGATGTTATTGGTGGAGTGCGCCAGCATCTCCTGCTTCACGGCCTGTTCCATCATGACGTTCCCCGGCAAATCCCTGGCCTCGCTGAAAATCATCAACACATGTTTAGTGGATGACGTTTCAACGTCATTTGATGTTTGCGCGCCGCTTCTCGAAACGCTCGAAGCCATCAAATAACAGGCCAACAGGGCCCACCCCAGTCGCTCAACCACGGCACCCGCTGTCCAAAAAAACTGTTTCCGCTGAATCAATCACTCCCAGCCTATCTGTGAAGCCCGGATTTTCAAGCTTCAATCCTTCGGAATGGCCGGCTTGAATACCAGCCATGCCCACCCGCCCAGGAAACACACACCGCCGATGGGCGTGATCGCGCCGAGCCATAGAACATTCGTCACCGCCAGCACATACAGGGAGCCTGAGAAAAAAAAGATTCCTATCATGAATGCCCACCACGGTCCCGCTTGAAAAGGCTTCCGGCCAGCCAGGACAAACAACATGACCGCGTGGATGAAGTGATAAAATGTGGCCTTCTCCCAAATTGCAGTTGTACCGTTCTGAGTGAGTATCGTTTTGATGCTGTGTGCGCCAAACGCGCCCAGTGCCACGGCGAGAAAGCCCATTAAGGCGGAGAGGCGCAAGGCGAATTGAGATTTCACCTGATTAGCGGTTACTCCGGCATCTGCAATTTCACCTTCGCCGCTACCTGCGCCACGTCCTTATCACCGCGGCCCGAGAGGTTCACGATAATAATCGCGTTTTTCTTCATTTTCGGAGCGCGTTCAATGACTTCGGCCACAGCATGGGAGCTTTCAAGCGCAGGAATAATTCCCTCCAGCCGCGCCAATTTCATAAATGCATCAAGGGCTTTATCATCCGTAGCGTACGTGTATTCCACCCGGTTTTTGTCGTGCAAAAAGGCGTGCTCAGGTCCCACAGCCGCGTAGTCCAATCCAGCGCTGACACTGTGCGTGAGCTGAATTTGGCCGACTTCGTCCTGCAAAATGTAGCTGCGCGTGCCCTGCAACACTCCGAGCGAGCCACCTTGAAATCGCGCCGCGTGCTGTTCCGGTTTAATGCCCAGGCCACCGGCCTCCACGCCCACCATCTTCACCGTCTTATCTTCCAGGAATGGGTAAAAAAGACCAATCGCATTGGACCCTCCGCCGACGCACGCGACCAGCAAATCCGGCAATCGCTTTTCTTTTTCTAAAATCTGCGCCCGTGCCTCGTCGCCGATGACACGTTGAAAATTACGGACCATCACAGGATACGGATGCGCCCCATAGGCCGTGCCGAGGATGTAGTGCGTATTGCGAACGTTCGTGACCCAATCGCGCATGGCTTCATTCACAGCCTCTTTGAGAGTCTTTTGGCCGGCATGGACGGGCACGACAGCCGCGCCGAGCATTTTCATGCGATACACGTTCAATTCCTGCCGCTCGCAATCCACCGCCCCCATGTAGATGACGCATTTTAACCCAAACATCGCCGCTACCGTGGCCGTGGCCACACCATGCTGGCCCGCGCCGGTCTCAGCGATGATACGCGTCTTGCCCATGCGCTTGGCCAGCAGGATTTGCCCCATCGCATTGTTGATTTTGTGGGCGCCCGTATGGTTCAGGTCTTCCCGCTTGAGATAAATCTTCGCGCCACCGAGAGCGCGCGTCAGGCGTTCAGCCAAATAGAGCGGCGTTGGCCGTCCGACGAATTCAGTCAGGTAATAAGAAAGTTCCCGTTGAAACTCCGCATCCTGCTGCGCCCTGAAATATTCCTCCTCCAATTCCTTTAGCGGATGCATCAATGTTTCAGGCACGAAACGACCACCATAGGCTCCAAAATGGCCCTGGGCATCCGGCATTTTTTCAGCTGCAACTGAACTCATAATCTTATTCTCAGGCAAAGGGATTAATGGCGCAAAGGTTTTATTTCATCCACTTGATTTCGGATGGCGGCTGGAACGCTCTCATGCGTTGCAAAATCTTCTCTGCCTGGGTCTCGACGATCACCAGTTCGCGGTGTTTCGGTCGGATGAAACCTTCGGTCATCGTATCGTCCAGGAAATGCCCGAGACGTGTATAAAATCCGGCTATGTTCAATAAACCGAATGGTTTTTGGTGCCACCCGAGCTGGCCCCACGCCAATATCTCAAAAAACTCTTCAAAAGTCCCGTAGCCACCCGGCAGGGCGATGAAACCGTCGGACAATTCTGCTATTAACGCCTTTCGTTCGTGCATCGTTTTCACAACGCGCAAGTCGGGCAGCCCTTCATGCACTACTTCCCTGATAACCAGTTTTTCGGGAATCACGCCGATAACCCGGCCTCCTGCTCCCAGCACGGCATCCGCCACTGCGCCCATCAGACCGAGACGGCCACCGCCGTATACCAGCTCTATGTTTTCGCGAACCAGCAGCGCGCCCAATTCACGCGCGGCGTCCGCATATTCAGGCCGCACTCCTTTGTTTGATCCGCAGTAAACCGCTACGCGTTTCATGCCAGTTCCCTGTGTCTAAAACAACCCACCAAATGATCATTCACCATGCCCACAGCCTGCATATGCGCATAACAAATCGTCGAACCGACAAATTTGAAGCCTCGCTTGAGCAAGTCCTTGCTCATGGCATCGGAGATTCTCGTTTTTGCCGGCACTTCCTTCATGCTTTTGTGATGGTTGATGAGAGGTCGTCCGTCTACAAATCGCCACTGATACGCGTCAAAACTTCCGAACTCTTCCCGCACTTTCAGAAACGCCTGCGCATTTAGAATGGCCGATCGGACCTTCAGTTTATTGCGAATGATGCCCTCATCCGCCAGCAGCCTGGCCACTTTCGCTTCGTTATAGCGCGCTATTTTTTCCGCATCAAACTGATCAAACGCTTTTCGATAATTCTCGCGTTTGTTCAAAACCGTCCGCCAACTCAAGCCGGCCTGCGCGCCTTCAAGAATCAGAAATTCAAAAAGCCGCCCGTCGTCATGGATCGGCACGCCCCATTCTTCGTCATGGTAGCGGATATACATTTCGTCCGTCGGCCACGGACAGCGTGTCCTGGTGTCTTTCATGTAGATCGAACGGCGTTTAGAAATGCTTTCATTTTTTCGCGGTCCTTCTTCCCTGGGGCGCGTTCCACTCCGCTCGACACGTCCACGCCAAATGGCCCGACTTTGCGGATGGCCCCGGCTACATTTTCCGGCGTCAGCCCGCCGGCCAAAAAAATCGGCCGCCCGAATTTCTGCGCCTCGATGGCCAGGTCCCAATTAAATTTTTCGCCCGACCCGCCCAACGTTGTTGAAGAATATGCATCAAGCAAATACGCATCTGTGTGGTATTTTGGGATTTGTTCCAGGGTTTCCGGTCCATGAACGCGAAACGCTTTCATGCTCATCAATCCAAATTGCGCGCAATATTCCGCCGGCTCATCTCCATGAAACTGAAGCAGTGTAAGTCCACATTCCCGGATTGCGCTGAAAACGAAATCTTCGGGAGCGTTCACAAATACACCCACTCGCATGACCAACGGCGACAGGCCTGATGAAATTGCCGCCGCCTCCTTCACATCGACATATCGCGGACTCTTATCGTAAAAGATAAAACCAAGGGCGTCGGCTCCCGCCTCGACGGCCGCTTGCGCGTCGGCGGTGTTCGTTATGCCGCAGATTTTTACTTTCGTTTCCATGATACTGCTAAATTCTGCCTTCGCAGCCGGTTGAAAAAATATGGCTATTTCCCTCAGCAACTATGTCCATCGTTTTTCAACAAGCTGCCAGATTAGATTAGAATGGGCACGTGTTCATTGCTAGAATTTAATGCCGTTTATGCCGCGCTCGATTTATTTCGATTACAATGCGACAACGCCCCTGGACCCTATGGTCCGTGAGGCGATGTTCCCCTTTTTGAGCGAAGTATGGGGCAATCCGTCGAGCGTCCACCATATCGGCAGGCGCGCCCGGGCTGACTTGGACGACGTCCGTGATCGCGCCGCCCGCTTCCTGGAAGCCAGGCCCAGTGAAATCATTTTCACCAGCGGTGGGACCGAATCGAATAATCTCGCCATCCTCGGTACAGCCCGTCTGCTGAGATCAAAGGGTAAGCACGTTATTACCACCACTGCCGAACATCATGCCGTTCTGAACTGTTTTGATTTTCTCGAAGCACGGGAAGGTTTCGACGTCTCGCGTTTGCCGGTCGATTCCGCTGGTCGTCTTTCGCCGGAAGATTTGGAGCGCGCTTTCCGTCCTGATACTGTCCTGGTCTCTGTCCTGGCTGCCAACAACGAGATTGGGACGATCCAGCCCGTTGCTGAGCTTGGCGCCATTTGCCGCGAGCGCGGCGTGGTCTTTCATACCGACGCCGTCCAATGGTTTGGCAAGGAACCGGTTCAAAACGTCGCGCAATTTAATGCCGACCTGGTCTCCGTCTGTGCGCACAAATTTCATGGACCAAAAGGCGCCGGCTTGCTTTGGATCAGGTCACCGCTGCATCCGGACCCTATCCTGTTGGGAGGCAGCCACGAAAATGAACGCCGTGCCGGTACCGAGAATCTTGCTGGCATTGTCGGTCTTGTCTCGGCTTTGGAGAGATTTGTTAAACCGCCTGTTTTCGATGGCAACAAATTACAGCCCTTTTCGGACAAGCTGCGTGCTTCCATCGCTTCCATCGACAGCTGCGAAATCGTTAGTCCTCGCTCTCATTGTCTCTCGAACACGGTTTCTTTCACCGTTCAAGGCTCGGACAGTATCGCACTTTTGGCTGCTTTGGACGTTGAGGGTATATGCGCGTCGAGCGGCTCAGCCTGTTCTGCCGGCTCCCTGGAGCCGTCACACGTTATCGCCGCCATCGGTAAACCCGGTTTGGCGAATTCCCTGGTCCGCTTTTCTCTCGGCCGGGCAACCTCCATTGAGGAAATCGACCTCGTTTGCGCCGCTCTTCCCGAGATTGTGCGTCGGACGCGGTCCAGACGGTAACCATGAGCCAACAACCTCCTGAATGTCCTTCCAATAGTTTGTGAATTAGGTGCGAATTTTGCGAACAACTTGGACTTTCAAATTTTTTTGGTTTCTTTACCTTGAGTTGCTCAGTGGCTGACGTATCAAGAAACGCTGTGGCAGCCTTGACAGGCAGCGTTGTTTGCTTTATTCACAGCCCTTAATAATAAGAGTGTTTTTAGAAAAAGAATTTACTATTAACCGAACATGAACCTGACGATCACCAAGGAACAAATTCTCACAGGCCTCCAGGCGGTGCAAAACGTAGTGGGCGCTCGCACAACCCTGCCCATCCTCTCGAATGTTTTGCTGCGCGCGGAGAACGATCGCGTCGAGTTCACAGCGACAGACCTCGACGTCTCGGTCGTTTGCGCAGTTGAGGCCAAGGTAAAAAAGCCGGGTGGAACGACGGTACCGGTAAAAAAGCTCTTTGGAATCGTCCGCGAGTTAAACGGCATCGAAATAGACCTGGAAACGGATGAAAAGAATGTGACGGTCATTCGTAGCGGACCCTCGTATTATAAAATTCACGGCTTGAGCGCCGATGAATTTCCTCCACTGCCAAAATTTAAAGATGACAAAAAGGTTTCTCTTCAGCAGGACACGATCAAAGCGATGATGCGAAAGACGGCCTTTGCCGTTTCCACCGATGAATCGCGCTATGTCCTGAATGGAATCTTTTTCAGCCTTAAGGACAATAAAATGACCATGGTCGCTACAGACGGCAGGCGGCTGGCGTTGGCGGATGAGGAAGCGGACATATCCGAAAAAAGCAGCGGCGAATTCATAGTCCCGGCAAAGGCAGTCAGCGAATTGAACCGGCTGCTGCAGGAAAAAGGCGAAGCCGAGATCAAGTTCGGAGAAAATCAGGCGTCGTTCGCCCTGAAAGATGAAAAGGGTTTTTCCATTCTTTTGATGACCAAGCTGATCGAAGGCAACTACCCGAATTACAAGCAGGTCATCCCCACGGAAACCAAGGAACGGATCCCGTTGGTACGAGAGGAATTTTTGCAGGCATTGCGCCGGGCGGAAATTATGACGAGTGAAAAAGCCAATTCCGTAAAGCTGACGTTCGGCAAAAACAGCCTGTCCATAACGGCCAACACCCCGGAAGTAGGCGAGGCCCGCGAATCGCTGGCTGTGAATTACAAAGGAAAGGAAATGGCCATAGCGTTTAATCCTCGTTACCTGATCGACGCCCTGGGCGCTCTGGGTGAGGACGAAGTCTTTTTTGAGTTGATTGACGAATTAAGCCCGGGCGTTCTCAAAATCAATGGGCCATTCCTTTATGTCGTCATGCCGATGAGGTTGAGTTGAACGGGGTCTGGCGGGAATAACGTCTTGAGTTGCTTGACCAGATTCTGGTTTGTGGGAAATCCCCACTATGATTGTGGCTGACGAAAAAAAACGTCTCAGGATACCGGCGGTCCACCCGCGGGATGTCTACCATCCGGAAACACTTACGCGGGATTTAATTGTCTTGCGCCGGGTGAAGCCGCGGACGATGACGTAGGAAATAATGAAGGCAATCGAAAACAGTTCGATTCGATTCAACTTCACTTACGACGAACTGCGCAAGATCACTAGAGAGCCGTGAAACGTAGCGATTCGGTCACTTATTCACATCTGTTCCACAACTTCGATTCCGAGGACGTCAAGGCCCTGTTTTAGAACCCGCGCAGTTAAATCGCAAAGCGCGAGCCGCGAATTACGAGTTTCATCATCCGCTTTGAGAACAGGGCAATTTTCATAAAAGGCAGTAAACTTGCCCGCCACCTCGTAAAGAAAAATGCTCAGGAAGTTAGGGCGATATTCCTCGGCCACAGCTTCCAGCGTGAGCCCAAAGTTTAACAAATGCTTCGCCAATGAAATCTCTTCAGGAGCAACCAGCTTGAGGGCGACCTTATCATTCGCGGCTGTTGAGTCCAGCCTTCTAAAAATGCTTCGAATTCGCGCATAGGCATATAGCAGATAAGGCGCGGTATTGCCATTGAGTGCCAGCATTTTGTCCCAGCTAAAAACGTAATCGCTCTGCCGGTTCGACAGGAGATCGGCATATTTCACGGCGCCAATGCCAACAACCCTGGCAATGTCCCGCTGTTGCTTTTCTGGCAGGCCTGGATTCTTCTCCGAAACGATTTTAAAAGCCCGCTCTTCGGCTTCGTCCAGTAAATCGGCAAGTTTGACAGTCTCGCCGCTCCGCGTTTTGAACGGTTTGCCGTCCGGGCCCAGGATCGTGCCAAACCAGACGTGCGCCAGCTTCGTTTTCGATTCAGGCTGCCATCGCCCGAATGCGGCAAATATCTGCTGGAAGTGCAACTGTTGCCGGCCGTCGGTCACGTAGATGATTTCAGCCGGATGCCATGCGTTCAGTCGATACGCCAAAGTCGCCAAATCCGTGGTGGAATAATTAAATCCGCCATCACTTTTTCGGATCAGCGCCGGCACTTCTTTCAATCTTGGGTCTTCTTCAAAGAAAATAGCAATCGCCCCTTCACTCTCACGCGCTATTTTCTTCTGCAGCAATTCATCCACCAGCCCGCCCAGGTGGTCATTGTAAAAGCTCTCGCCATAGGTGAAATCGAATTTGATACCAAGGCGCGAATAGATTTTGTCAAATTGCTTTTCAGACAGAACAATCATTTCACGCCAAATTTTAAGATTTTCGGCGTCGCCACTTTGAAGTTTCACCAATTCGAGCCGCGCTTCTTCCAAAACCCTGGGATCCGATTCGCCGGCCGCGTTGACCAATTTGTAGAGGCGTTCCATTTCGGAAATCGGGTCCGCCTTGAGGGTCTCCGCGTTCAGAAATTTTTTCCAGCCAACCAGCAATTTCCCAAATTGCGTCCCCCAATCACCGATGTGATTGTCCGTGATCACACGATGGCCAAGGAGACGGAGAGTGCGAGCGAGGGAATCGCCGAGAAACGTCGAGCGGATGTGGCCGACGTGCATCGGTTTGGCCACGTTCGGAGAACTAAAGTCAACAACGACAGTCCTCGGCTCCGCGGTTTTTTCAAAAAACAAAGAGCCTCCACCGGCAGCCGCTTCAAGGGTTTGAACGAGCGCGGAATTTTTGAGCCGAAAATTCAGAAATCCGGCGCCGGCGATTTCCACTTTTTCGCACGTGCCCGAAACATCCAGCCGTTTTAGGACATCTTCAGCCAGCTGGCGTGGATTCATCTTCCGCGCCTTGGCCAGCGACATTAGGGCATTGCTCTGATAATCGCCAAATTTCGGGTCTGGACAGGGGCGAACGAGAACGGCGGAAGTATCAGCGTCCGGTAACAAAGACCCGACCGCGGCCTGCAATGCCGCTTCAATCTGTTTATGTGGCAACACGTGGGAGAAGGTAACCACGAAATACATTAAATACACGAAAGAAACGGGCGCCGCTGAGTGCAGGGCAGGCCCCCGGCTTGCCGGTTAAAGCGGCTTCCAGCCGCGCGTTCCATCGTCTCGGACCCGCCAGTGAAGGCAAGTAAATGCAGGTGGCGCTGCCACTGCTGCAACCCTACTTCTTGCCGAACTCGCGAATGGCCGTGAGCATAGCCTCCGCGTCCGGCGCCTTTTCGAGGGCCTGGCGAAACTCCGGTTTGTGGAGGAGTTTGGCGATGTTGGCCAGGGTATGAAGATGCTTTTGAAACTGACCCTGGGGCACAAGAAACAGCATGACCAGTTTGACCGGCTGGTTGTCCAGGGCGTCGAAGTTGACGCCGTTGTTGGATCGGCCTAACGAGCCGACGACTTCATAAATCAAATCCGTCGAGGCGTGCGGGATGCCAATGCCGAAACCGATGCCTGTGCTCATGGAGGTTTCGCGCTTTTTGACCGCGGCCGTCACAGCGTCGCGATCGGCGGTCTGAATTTTTCCCGTCGAGACGAGATTATCAATCAATTCGTCAATGGCTTCCCAGCGGTTGGTTGCGCGCAATTCGGGGACGATTTGCGCTTTCGTCAAAATATCAGCCAAGTCCATATCGTGCGTCCCAAGTTTTGAACGGAAACGGGCTGGAATTCAAGGACTGAATTATTGACATTTTGGCTGAGTGATCGATTAACGGGCTGTTAAATGAGGTTTTGCAGCCAATGAAGGACCGTCATCGTGCCGCTAATCCAAAACTTAAACGCCGCCGCCGGCGCGAAACTGCCCGCCAGCAAAGGAATGCCAAAGAGCAAAATGCCGGCATTACCCAGGAAAATGACCACACCGGAAAATAAATAGCCCTGCGACGTAATATCACTTTGCTGCGTTTGCAGTGTCTGAAACGTCAGCGTGACGTGGAAACCGTACGCCGCGCCCAATAGCAAATGGAAATAGACGAAAAACCGCGTCCAGCCCCAGATCCAATGGCCCGAGGCAAAAACAACGATCACGATGGCGGCGTATAGCGGAAAGAAATAAGGCGCCAGCGTGATGAGAAAATTGGTTTTTGTCACGATCACGTGCCCGCCGTTGGAGGTGACTTTCATTTTTTTGACTCTTCCGCCAAAAAGCCAGGCCCACAGGACATGGGTCAATTCATGGCCAAAGACGTAAATCCACATCGGTTTTGGCAAAAGAAAGAAAATCACGCACCAGCACGCCACCCCCGCCAGAAACGGCACCCATGTGGTATCGGCGCCGCCACTGGCCCGCAACACGGCCCCCAGCGCCAGCGCCATGCCTGCGCACACTGGCAGCAGCAACAGCGCGATGAAAAACTTGAGCCACTTCAGCATCGCGCAAAGATTAAACAGTTCAACGCCCAAGCGCCAGTGGGGCCGTCCCTGCCACGCAGTGAAGGCAAGTGTTGCTGCCATCCAAAAATAATTCGCCGGTTTTCCGATTTGCCCGTAGACTCTGGTCATGACGCAACAAGAGGTTTTGAACGTTTTCAGGGACACCGGGGCATTGCTCGAAGGCCATTTCATTTTGCGAAGCGGACTGCACAGCCGGGAATTCTTCCAATGCGCGCTGGCCCTGCAGCAAATGCCGTTGGTGGAGAAACTGGGCTACGCGCTCGCTCAAAAGGTGGAGAAATTTGAAGCCGTGACAGTCATCGCCCCGGCCATTGGCGGCCTTGTCATTGGCCAGGAAGTCGCGCGCCACCGCCGCGCGCGATTCATCTTTGCGGAAAAGGAAGAGGGAAAACTGGCATTGCGGCGCGGCTTCAAAATCGAACGCGGCGAAAAAATTCTCGTGGTCGAAGACGTCGTTACCCGAGGCGGCCGCGTCCAGGAAACGATCGACATCGTTCACGCCAATGGCGGTTACGTCGTGGGCGTGGCGGCTGTTGTGGACCGCTCAAACGGCGAGGTAAAATTCGGCGTGCCTTTCACGAGTTTATTGTCCCTCAAAGTCGAGGCCTTCGAGCCGGACAAATTGCCACCCGATCTCAAGGGCATACCCGCCATCAAACCTGGCAGCAAATAATTTGCGGTACTGCCTTAATCCGACAAATCTTGCAGTTTCAAAATTCAAATCTTTTAGGAGCTGGCACCGAGACGGTGCCTTAACCGGCAGGCAGGATGCCCGCTCTGCGAGCTTCGGCGGCAGCGCCCCTGGCTGGTGGCCGCTATGGAAATGGAAAACCGGGCATCACTTTTGATTGTTGCAATCGCCGCCGAACCTGCGATGTTGACCGCACGATAGCTCATCTCTTTCGAGATATGTTAATCTTCAAGTGAACATTTGTTCAGTGATGATTTGAAACCCGATGATCGGGAACAATCTGAAAAAGCAAGTTGATCGGACACTCGGAGATAACATGAACAATAAACTCTTTGTTGGGAATCTTTCCTTCGAAACGACGGAAAATGACCTGAACGACGCTTTCGCCGCTTACGGCACCGTAACTGAGGCGAGCTTGATGATGGATCGCACAACGAACCGTTCACGCGGTTTCGCATTCGTCACCATGAGCACGGCTGAGGAGGCGCAGAAAGCCATCGAGGCGATGAATGGCGCGGATCTGGGTGGCCGTAACCTTACCGTGAATATAGCCAAACCTCGCGAAGAACGCCCAGGCGGCGGTGGCGGGCGGCGTCAGTTCGGTGGCGGCGGTGGCGGTGGCGGTAACCGGGGTGGTGGTGGTCGCAATCGCTATTAAATCAAGGCACTTGCAATTGGCAACGGGCGGGCGCGGGCCGGACTGCGCCTTTTGCTTTATCCGCCATGAAAGAACAAGCCATCGAAGTGGAGGGCAGCGTGAAAGATGTCCTGCCGGGCACCATGTTTCGCGTTGAACTCGACAACAAGCATCTCGTGCTTGCCACTATTTCCGGCAAAATGCGCAAACGGTTTGTCCGTTTGACTGTCGGCGACCGTGTCAAAATGGAAATGTCGCCTTATGACCTGGATAAAGCCCGGATCGTCTGGCGGCTTCACTGATCGCGGCAGCGCCACTGACACTTTAGGCACAATCACACATTTTATCTGTATGGGAGGGAAACAGGAAATGAGACAAGAACCCCGAAAGCATTCGGGAGAACTTTCACGAATTGGCACGAAAAAAACACAGCGACTCTCTGTGCCCTCCGTGTCTCCGTGGTGAACCCACCACCTCAGTGGTTATGGATCCGTCGGCGCACTCGCTCGACGGCCGAGTGCAAACGCGTCGGTTGCCAGGGTTTGACGACGTAGTCGAGCGCATCCGCTTCGTACCCTTTCAAAGCGCACTCCTCGCGCGCTGTGACAAAGACAATCATCGGCATCTTTTCGGCAGCGATGCCGGCAATCACAGCAAAACCGTCCACCTCGGGCATTTCAACATCCAGAAAAACCAAATCCGGCGCGAGCTGGTTGATCGCCCGGATGGCGTCCCGGCCACTGGAGGCTGTGCCAATAATTTGGACGTCCGGTTCGTAACGTAGAATATCCTGCAATACGGCAAGGGCAGACAATTGATCGTCCACGAGCAGAGTCCGGATTTTTGTGCTGCTTTCTGAATCAGACGCGCAACCGTCCGGGCTATTTTCGGGACTTTGTTTTAACAAAGTATCGAGCACGTATCTTTCAAAGCAACTGCCATGCCGATTCCTTTGAGTTGGAAGATAGGAGATAGTAATCGCCCTCATTCTCGCTTGCCGCGCCGCAGCCCCGAGCGAGGGCGGCTCGCTCATCTTTCATGTTCTATCTCCCATTAAAAATGAACTTGAGATTATGCGAGGAGGCGCGACAGTCAAAAAAGGGACAATCCTCGGGGACAAGACGCCAATTGGGAAATTCCAATCGAATGAAAAACAAAGCGGCAGTCTCTATCCATGAGCAAATGGAGGACGAGGCCCACAGCGGGTGTGCGGCTGCAATTGTGGGCGGGTCGTCTTCTTGAGGGCATCACCACGCTGATTCCAGCCGGACTAATTGGGATGCGCCCGAGACCGAAGGCTCGAAAAACGAACTTGAGAAAATGTGAACCGGCGCGATAGTCAGTGAGGAGGATGTCCCCCTCAGGTAAAAGATCGCAAATTGGAAATTCAATTGAATGAAAAGCAAAGCGCCAGGTTTTTGCCGTAGAAATAAGCGAACAAAACCAAGGGATGTCGGCCGTTTCGACGATGAAGATGTTCACCGTTTCACCCGTTCGCGGCCACCATCGATGATATTTGTCGGCGGCGGCGAGATGGGCGAGCGCATCCGAAATTTTAATTGGAGCAAAACGCCGCTCGGTCCCATCGAGCAATGGCCGCAGAGTTTGGTGACGTCCGTTCAAATCATGCTGGCGTCGCGGCGGCCGGTTTGGGTCGGGTGGGGTGTGGAGTTGATAAACCTGTATAACGATCATTATAAAGCCATTATCGGAAGGCGGCATCCATCGGCACTGGGCAAACCGATGCGCGAAGTCTTGCCGGAGCTCTGGGACCAACTCGACCCTTTGCTTCAACGCGCGATAGGCGGAACCCAGGGAATCTATGTAGAGGAGCAGTTACTCATCATGCAGCGTCACGGGTTTAAAGAAGAAACCTATTACACCTATTCCTACACCCCCGTCCCAAACGAAGGCGGGATTGGCGGCATCATTTGCGCCAGTACCGAAGATACCCTGAGAGTCATCGGCCAGCGCCGAATCTCCCTCGTGCAGCAACTGGGCGCCTGCGGGACTGCAAAAAATGCGGAAGAAGTCTGCCACCGCGTGAAGTCGGCGCTGGCGACTAATTCCAAAGATTTGCCGTTCGTGTTGCTTTACCTGCTCGACGCTTCCGGCCAAAGGCTCGTCCTCAGGTGCTCCGTCGGATTTTCCGGCGACCACCCTGCCGCGCCCGCCTCAATGCCCGTCAGCGACGACGCGCCCTGGCCCGCAGCGCAGGTCTTGAAATCCAATTCCCCGCGCCTTGTGGACCTGGCGCACTATTCGAATTTACCGCGCGGCTCCTGGCCGCAATCGCCGGATAAGGCCGTGGTGCTGCCCCTGGCCGGCGCCGCCGACGGGGAACGCAACGGGGTGATCATTGTGGGACTGAACCCTTTTCGCCAGTTTAACGAGCCGTATCAATCCTTTCTTTCCTTCGTCGTGAGCCAAATCACCGCCTCGGTCAACCATGCCCGGGCGTACGATGCCGAGCGTAAAAGTCTCGAGCGGGAACAAGCCGCGCGCCGCGACGCCGAAAACGCGATGCGGGTCAAGGACCGGTTTTTGGCGATGTTATCCCACGAGTTGAGGACGCCGCTCAATCCCGTGCTCCTGATCGCCAGCGACGCCGTCACGGACCCGGATTTGCCGCCGAATATTCGCGAGGAATTTGAAGTGATCCTGAAGAACGTTGAAGTCGAGGCCCAGCTCATCGATGAATTGCTCGACATCTCGCGCATCACTCACGGGAAATTGAACCTGAAAATGCGGGCCGTGGACGCGCACCGCGTCCTGGAGGACGCTCTGCAAACCGTGCAGGACCAGATCCAATACAAACAGATTCGAGCCACGGTTGAGCTTAAGGCAGAAGAACACTCGATTTCAGCAGATCCCGTGCGGCTGCAGCAAATTTTTTGGAACATCCTGCGCAACGCCGTGAAGTTTACACCAGAACATGGTAAGATAAGCATCGAAACCTTTCTGACCGAAGACAAAAGCAGGATTGACCTGATGGTCACTGATTCGGGCATCGGGATGACACCTGAAGAATTGAGCAACGCGTTCTCGGCCTTCGCCCAGGGCGAGCATACGGGCGACTGGTCGGCAAATTACGGCGGCCTGGGATTGGGACTGGCCATTTCAAAGAGACTGGTGGAGCTTCATCGCGGCAGCATCCAGGCCATGAGCGACGGACGCGGACACGGGGCGACTTTTACCATCGAATTTCCCGTGTTGCACTAGGTTTCCGGAAAATTGTCTCGTCGTTCGACGGCAGCGACACTTGCGATTACGCGCGGACACCATGCTCTCATGTTCTCACGCGCTTCCCTCCTGCCAGTGGCGCGGCCACCGCAAGCAATCAGCCCTGTCGTATTTTTCCAGGCGTCTTCACGCAGCGCCTGGCGCTGGCGCCGGACTCTCTGCGGCAACAGCCGGCAATCCCACACCGCGTCCGTGATCCAAATTTATGAACTGATTTGTTTCCCGAATGTGGCCGACAATATTGAATGTGCCGATGGCTTCCAGCTTCGCTGCCCGAAAAGCTATTCTGGTAGCCTGGAAGCATTTGCCATTCAGCGGATTTTTCGTCCATCCTCCCGCCGGAGTTAAGTATTCGAGTGTGTCGTTGTTTTCGATAAGAATGTTTGAGAGGGACATATTTAGGAATCTTGAGGATTTAGGTTAATCCCAGTTCGCTTTTACAGATAGAAATCGCTTCCATTGATTTTGGGTGTCCTAAGCGCTTTGCTTCCTCAAAACAGATCAACGCATCTTCATAGCGGCTGTCTTCGAGGAGGTCACGCCCCCGGCTGAACCAATTTTTTGAATTGGTCGATCTATGCGGGGCGTCACTCTCTATAAACACAAAAGATTTTTCAAGTCTTGGTTCTGGAGTTTGGTCAACGCAGCCGCCAGACAATCCGGGCTTTATCCAGGTCATAAGGCGACATTTCCATTTTGACTCGGTCGCCGACAGTCAAACGGACAAATCGTTTGCGCATTTTGCCCGAGATCGTGGCGAGCACGAGATGCTTATTGTCAAGTTCGACGCGAAACATAGTGCCGGGCAGGACAACTTTCACATTGCCTTCCAATTCGATGGCTTCTTCTTTCATGAGAGGGTAGAGCAAAAGGCAGAGTCCAGCTACACCGGACCCGCAGCCAAATGCAGCGAATTGATTTAGTAACGATTGCGATTGCCGCCGCCATTGTACTCACGTCGCCCGCCCGCCGGACGTTCTTCGCGAGGTTTGGCAATGTTGACGGTAATGCCGCGACCGCCGAGATCTGCGCCATTCATCGCTGTAATGGCTTTCTCCGCCTCCTCAGCCGTGCTCATGGTCACAAATGCGAAACCGCGTGAACGGTTCGTAGTGCGATCCATCATCAAATTTGCCTCGGTTACCGTGCCGCAAGCGGCGAAAGCGTCGTTCACGTCATTTTCCGTGGTGTCGAAGGAAAGATTTCCGACAAAGAGTCTATTGTTCATGTGATCCTTTAAAGTCCGATCAACTTGCTTTTTCAGACTGTTCCCGAATATCGGGTTTAAATTATCACTGAACGAATGTTCACTTGAAAATTACCATATCTCGAAAGAGATGAGCTATCGTCTAAGTAACCTCGCAGGTTCGGCTACTTTTGCAAGCGCTAATATGGAACCCATTTTTAGTGGCGTGAAAATAAATTGATTTAATTGTGGTTATTTCCAGGATTTGCCCCCGAAAACAAAAGCGTTTAAAAATCAAAACTTGAGATTACGCGGAATGGCGCGATAGTCGAAAAAGGGAGAATCCCCACGGGACAAGACCCCGGGAACGGAAAATTTCCAATTAAATGAAAAGTAATGCGGCAGTCTCTTTCCATAACCCAATGGACGCAGAGGCCCATAACGAGTGTGCGAATGAGAAGGTTCACCCGTTGTTAATGGGTTCGCCGTCTGCGTCCGCGTCCGCTTTATTTCCTGGCGGTGGCGAGATGGGCGAGCGCATCCGGGGTTTTGACTGGAGCAAAACGTCTCTTGGCCCTATTGAGCAATGGCCGCAAAGCCTGGTGACGTCGCTTCAAATCATGCTGGCGTCCCGCCAGCCGATCTGGGTTGGGTGGGGCCCGGAGTTGATCAAACTCTATAACGATCCGTATATAACCATTATCGGAGGGCGGCATCCATGGGCCCTGGGCAAACCGCTGCGCGAAGTCTGGCCGGAAATGTGGGACCAGATCGAGCCAGTACTTCAACGCGCGATGGGCGGGACCGAGGGATTTTATGTGGAGGAGCAGTTACTCATCCCGGAGCGGCACGGGTATAAAGAGGAAACCTATTATACCTATTCATTCAATCCCATCCGCGACAGAGACCGCGTTGGTGGCATCATTTGCGCCAATACTATCGACACCCAACGGGTCATCGGGCAGCGCCGGATTTCACTCGTGCAGGAGTTGGCGGCTGTCGCCAACGCAAGGAACCTGCATGAGGTTTGCGAACGGGTGACCTCAGCCCTCATGACTAATAACAAAGACCTCCCGTTCGCCATCATTTATTTGCTCGATCCATCCGGCGAAAAACTGGAGCGCCGCTGCGCCGCCGGAATATCCGGGAACCATCCGGCTGCGCCCGAATCGATCGCCCGGAGCGAAGAAAGGCCCTGGCCTGCGGGACAGGTTTTGCAATCCAGGTCCATGCGCGTTGTGGATGTCGCGCATTGTTCGGATTTGCCTCGCGGCTTCTGGGCGCAATCGCCGGACGAGGTCGTCGTGCTGCCCCTGGCCGCGGGCGCAGATGGCGGGTACACGGGAGTCCTCATAGCCGCTCTGAATCCTTTCAGCCAGTTTGACCAGCGCTATGAGTCCTTTCTTTCACTGGTCGTCAGGCAAATCGACGCCGCGCTCACCACCGTCCGGGCGTACGAGGTGGAACGCAAAAGTTTTGAACGGGAACAAGAGGCCCGCCGTGACGCCGAAGATGCGACGCGGGCGAAAGACCGATTTTTGGCGACACTGTCCCATGAGTTAAGGACGCCGCTCAATCCCGCGCTCCTGATCGCCAGCGACGCCGCCGCCGACCCGGAATTGCCACGCTACGTTCGCGCGCAATTCGAAGTGATCCTCAGGAACATTGAAGTGGAGGCGCGCCTCATTGATGATTTGCTGGATCTCTCGCGGATTACCCACGGTAAATTAAACCTGAAAATGCGGGTCGTGGACGCGCATCGCGCCCTGGAAGAAGCCCTGCAAACCGTGCACGGTCAAATCGAGAATAAGGGGATTAAAACCGCGGTTGAATTCAAGGCGGACCAACACTCGATTTCGGCAGATCCCGTGCGCCTGCAGCAGATTTTTTGGAATGTCCTGCGCAATGCAGTCAAGTTCACGCCGGACCAGGGAAAGATACGCATCGAAACCTACGTGATCGGAGGCCACAGAGGCTTTGGCGTGAGGATTTCGGATTCGGGCATCGGCATGACGTCCGCGGAACTGAACAAAGTATTCTCAGCGTTCGCGCAGGGCGAACATACGAATGATGGATCGGCAATGTACGGCGGCCTGGGATTGGGAATGGCCATTTCAAAGCGACTGGTGGAGCTCCATTCCGGAAACATCCAGGCCATGAGCTGCGGACGCGGACGCGGGTCTGCCTTCACCATCGAATTTCCACTGGCGAACCCGAACCCAATTCGAAGTTAGAAGATGAAAGTTAGAACCCTTATCCCGGAGGGATTACCGGCAATAGCCCGGCCTGGTTCAAATTCTGAATGGTATAAGTCCCGAAGGGACGGCCGAAAACTGAGACTTTGAATTTAAACGCATCGGAGGGAATAAGGGACCGCCCAATTTGATTCCTGCCTCTCATCCCGATATTCACCGGGACGTCAGTGGCCGGTGATGACATTGGTGGCCCCGGTGCTAACCGGCCGGTTTAACAGCACGCGTGACCGGCAGAATTAGGAGGTCCGTGCCGGCCACGCGACTGAAAAGGGAAATGGGAATGCGCTACTATAGACCAAGACAGAAAACTTGTCAAATAACCCGCTTTGAGAGTCGCGATAAAGTCTGAGGTAAATTATCAAACGCCGAACGCATTATCGGCCACCGGCCCGATTTATAATATTCGAATCCCATATTTCGTGCCGCACTGGCAATTCGGTTCCGTGGGAAATTGGTGCGCATAGCAGGACTTGAACCTGCACGGGTTGCCCCACTACCACCTCAAAGTAGCGTGTCTGCCAATTCCACCATATCCGCGCCTTTGCAATAATAAAACAAGCATCCCGCCAAACGCAAGGGGATTTGCAGCTGCGGGCCAAAGGCCCGATCTATACCAGCCTCGGGCCACTCCCGAGGTCGCACCCGCCAGGTACAAGCGCCAACGGCGCGATCTATGGGTAGTGGAATGAACCGCGGGTTGCGTGTAATCGATTGATGATGCGGGCCTTCAGCCCTTGCGTTGTTTGTCGCTTTGCTTCCTGGGGCGTTGCCCGGGCGTTGCCCCAGACTGGTATGGAAAGCGCCGTTAGCGGTGATGGCCCGGGCAGGTGTTCCGAAAATCATAAAGTCGAGTTGTACCGGCCAGCCCGACAGATTGACCTCACCCAGTTTCATCCGAAATCCCTCTGCCGCAACATCTAGCAAAACAATCATTTTATACATAAAATAAAATATATTTTATATTGACTCCGAAACTTGATTTTGGTTATAATCGGGGCTGTTAACCCCCCCTAACCAAAGGAGAAAAAATGAAAACGTGGTCATTGCGGCTCTTCACGATAAGAATAACCTCAACCATGCTCGGCGCAGCAGCTCTCACTCTGCTCGGCCCCGCGCCCGCCCATGCCGATACCAGTTTTGTGTCTGGCGGTAACTGGGCAGATGATGGCGATAACTTCCAGACCGGCATCATTTATCCTACCGGAATCACCTCCAGCACTACGACAGCCCAGGCAAAGACCGTGGCCGATACAATTGCCGACGATGATCTGAGTGTGGGCATTAATTTTGTCCGCATCGGCATCAATCCAGCCACGATTTCCGGCAATTGGTCGGTAGTCCAGGCTTACATTAACGAATTGGTTTCCGACGGTATGTATGTGGATCTCGGCTTCTGGACTTCTGCAAGCTCGGTTGGGACCATTACGAACCTCAGTGCCTGGCAAAGCATGTGGGTAACAGTCGATGGCGTTTATAAGAATAACAATTCGGTCTATTATGAGCCGATTAACGAGCCACACGGCTACGCCTCCGAATCCGCGCTGGGAACCATAGTTTACGCGCCTTTCCTGGGTTTTGTCAGCAAGACGCAGAATCACATTATCCTGGACGGCGAGAATACGGCCGATGACGTTACGCAAGTAGGCGCCGATACCCGCTTCACCAGTTGCCTCCTGGGGCTCCATATCTATCCGACGTGGTGGGGTGAATACACCACTGAATCCGGCTGGGAATCCGCCGTGTCAACTCACGTGGGCAGTTACGCCGGCCGCACGATCATGACGGAAATGGGCGCGCCGGCGACATCCGGGTTGGACTACGGCACCTCTTCCAGTGACGTGGACGTCTGTTTCATACGTGGCGTATGCTCAGAGGTAAACAGTTTGGGAATGGGCATGGTCTATTGGCCCTCTCACCGCGCTGGCGACGGGTTCCGGCTATTCAACAGTCCCGGTGGCGGGATTACCAATCCGTCGTTGATAACCCAGTTGCAAGGAGGCTGGGGTGAGAGCGCTATCTGGCATACATGGGACAATCCCGCCGGTGGCAGCGGTTTCACTACCGCTTTCGCCGCTTGCTCATGGGGCGCCCTGCGAGAGGACGTCTTTGGCGTAAAATCCGACGGAAATATCTATCACACCTGGTGGTTTAATAATTCAGGGTGGAATCCATGGGAAGAGCACGCCTGCCCGATGGCCCCCACCAACGGCCCCGCCGCCTCAGCCAACAACACCGTCGCCAATCGCGAAGACATTTATTATATCGGCGCCGATGGAAATCTTTATCACCAATACTACAGCAGCGGCTGGAAACCTTCTATCAGCACCTGGGACAATCTGGGCGCACCCTCCGGGGTGACCTTGGTCGGCTCACCTTCGGCGACCAGTTGGGCTGCGGGAAGATACGACGTGTACGCCCGCGGTTCCAACCATACCGTTTATCATGTTTACTCGACCGATGGCACCACATGGACCTGGACGAATCAGGGCGGCTCGGTCACCAACGACGTGGCCTCCTGCACCTGGGGCCCCAATCGCCTGGACGGCTTTGCCCTCGGCACCGGCACCGGCGCTATTTGGCATCAGTATTGGGACGGCTCGTGGCATCCTACTGGAACAACATGGGCTCAAAACACTCCTGAAACGAATGCAAAATATGCGCTGGGAGCCTGTTGCTGGGGGACGAACCGGATAGATCTGTTTGATAATAACGGCTCATCCATCGGACACGTCTATTATGATACCGCCGGTTGGCAAGGCGACTGGTCTGAAACGCACACACCGCCCGCCACGCCAACTTCAGCGCCATCCGCGACGAGTTGGGGATTCAATCGAATAGATACATTTGTCCTCGGTTCGGATGGCAAGTGCTATCACCTCTATTGGGGACTATAAAAGTTAGCCAACTCACCCGGGCAATCCCGACCGCTTTCGGGATTGCCCGTGCTCGAAGTGGGGACAGCTTGTCCCCACGAAAGCCCGCGAAACATGCGGAGACCAAATGACTCTCCAATTGCGCATCCAATCCATAAACCGACGCAATCGCCCGCCGTTGCCTAATGTCGGCGGACAATTCTCCCTCTCCAAGCGGGAGAGGGCAGGGGTGAGGGAGAGCCTCTCGAACGGGAACGTTCTTTCGGTCCATGGAAAGGCTGGTCCCCACCCCCCGACAAATCGCAAATCAAAAATCAAAACTCGAAAATCCGCAAACTCCGTTGTCACCCGCCGCAAATGGGATAAACTATGTTCGTGGAACATTCGTTGGAAAAAAGTTTGCTCGACGCACTCACGGATCTCGATGCCGCGGTGAAAACCATGCCCACCGCCAATCCAAAACCGAACCTGGTGCCGTTGTTCAATCGCATTGACGATTTAACCAGACAACTTCCCCGCGACGCCGATCCGGCCCTGCTGCATTATCTGCACAAGAAAAGCTATGAGAAGGCGCGCCTGTTTTTACAAGGGCGGGACGCCGAAAATCAGGCCGGAAATTGTCGTCACGTCTGAGCTTGATTTTATAGCCCCCCGAGCGGAGTCTAAGCCAGGTTATGACTCAGGCCGCCTATGGATAAACCAACGCTCATCATTGGCGCGATCCTTGAATTGGTTGCATTGATTGTCATCATACGATTGTGGATGCGTCGTCCGTTGAGAGTGGTGTCGAGCGTGCTCTGGTCCGCGGTCCTGCTCATCCCATTTTTTGGCCTGGTCGTTTATTTCTTTTTGCGGAGTGGGCCCGAGTCGCATGGCGAGAGCGTTCATGATCCATCTGGCGGCTCCAGTTACGGCGATGGTGGCGGCCACGGGCATTAACAACGGGAATCTTTCCCGATTGACGCGGCACGTGCTCCCTCCGTTTCAACGTTTCGGCGTTTTAACCTACCCATTTTCCCTTTTTAAATTCGAGCATAGCCACTCCGCCCAACCCGCCGCCAGAACAGCCGCCATCGCGCCGGTCACTACATCCATCGTCCAGTGCGCGCGCAGAATAAGCACCGCGGACATTTCGAATAAGGCGATCGCCACGCTCAAGGCGATCGCCCAGGGCCGCCGAAAAAGACGATAGAATTCAATCGCACCCAATACGGCGATGGCTGTATGCCCGGAGAAAAATAAATCGTTCGCCACGCCATAGGTCACCAGCAATGATGGAAAACCCGGATCGCGCCAAATCATATGTTCCGGCGGCGGCAGCGCGCACAACCATTGGCAAACCTGGCGCATAGCAAATACAATTAACAGGGCAACGAACGGCCGAAGCGTTTTGCCGAAGATAGAAACGCCAATCAAAAATATTCCCAACGAATCGATGACCAGCGAACTGGCAATGAGCAGGCTGTTGCCCGCCTGTGGATGGGCCTGAAGATAATCATTTGCCGGCTGCGTCCACAGGTGGACCTTGTCCGCGATACCATTTCCGATTGGACGATGTCCGATGAGCGATTGCGTCCAAAACCACGCGACCAAGCTCACGGCGATGATCAGTACGCGCTTTGTCCGTTGAAATGTCGAAACGTTGAAACGTTGAAACGAATTTTGTTCGTCCGCTGGTGCTGATGTCTGATCGCTAACGGCTGACGGCTCATCCTGCTTAAACGTTTTCATTTTTGAGTTTCAGTTATTAGGTTTTAGAAATCTATCGGCGAAGCCGCTAGCTGAAAGCCCCATAAGATTTCGCCGAAAATATGTCGCGCATTGAACCCTGGAACCGGTAGGACGCGGCCCGTAGCGCAGGCGTCCACGCCTGCGGGTTATGGCGGCGTCCTCGCCGCCAGTTCCCAAAACAGCCGCCAAAACGACGTTCCTGGTGAGCCTCAACAATTTCCAAATCGCGCATTCCGGCCATGAACCAAAAGTGGTAGGAACGGCGCTCATCGCCAGTGGCGCCGCCGCCGCGATTCTAATATGCGGCATTGATCCGGCTCTCATCTTATCGCGCGACCAATTCCACCGTCTCTTCAGGACGGATAATCTATTTCGGAGTGCCAACCAGACACTCCGTGTCTGGCTACTCTCCGGTTGTGCCTCCGGCACAAGCAGATTGTCGGCTGCTTTGCCTGTAGGCTTAACCTGCTTTAACGTTTTCATTTTCTCCTTTTTCCTTCTTCAGGACTCCTCCACGGCCAGTTTCTGCGCCATATTCCGGACCTCGCGCAAGTCCAGCTTGCCTGTGCCCAAATACGGAAACTGTTCCACTTTGAAAAATTGGTCGGGCCGCGGTTTCCAAATGTTCGGCAAATCACATTGCGTCAGCTTTTCAACGCAGCCGCTTAACAGTTCGGGCGAAAGCCGGTGCAACACCACAAGCCGTTCGCCCTTTTTATTATCAGGAAGGCCCACGACCACGAATGTTTGCTCGGTCGCGCCGGCCAATTCATGGAGTTTTTCCTCCACCTTGATATGCGGGACCATCTCGCCGCCAATCTTGCTGAACCGCGACAGGCGATCAGTAATTTGAAGAAAACCATCTTCATCCTGGTTCGCGATGTCGCCCGTCACATACCAGCCGTCGCGCAGGACTTCGGCGGTCTTTTCAGGCTGCCCGAGATAGCCTTGCATGATGTTCGGGCCGCGAACCAGCAGTAAACCGGCCTGGCCATTTGAAACGGGGGCGAGGGTATCGGGGTCCACTATCTTCACGGCGATGCCGGGGAGTGGATGGCCAATATGCCCGCGCTTGGCGCCGATCTGCCGCAGACCGGCGGCGCGGTAATCCAATGTATTCACGGTCACAGCCGGCGAACATTCGGAGCAACCGTAACCTTCCAGCGGTCGAATCCCAAAATGTTCGTCGAACGCCGTCGCGAGCCGATCGGGAAGTTTCTCCGCGCCGGTCATCACCAGGCGCAAACTGCCAAATGCCTCAGGCGCGCAACCGCGAATGAAAAATTGCAGGAAGGTCGGCGTGGCCAGCAAAAACGTCAGGGCATATTGATGGACCAATTGGCCGATGCCTTTCGGATCCAGCGGATTTGGATGATAAACGGCACGAATGCCGAGGAGCGCAGGCAGGCAGAGCGTGCCGGTAAAACCAAATGAGTGAAAGAACGGAAGGATCCCCACAACACCATCCGAATGTTTAAACGAAAAGACCTGTTCCAACTGTTCAATGTTCGAAGCGATATTGTAATGGCTGAGCAAGACCCCTTTGGGCACGCCCGTGCTGCCGCTGGAAAAAATAATCGTCGCCACGTCATCCAAATTGCCCTTGCGCGTTCGGCCCAGCCAACGTTCCAATATCCGTGCCGGGAAAAAGATCCCTGCGATCGCCGTGCTCAATTTTTCAATCGCTCCCGGGTTCGCCGCGATATCCTCGATGTATAACGTTTCCGCTCCCGGAATTTTGAGCTTCACCTTTTCCAGAAATGCCTTCGATGTCAGGACTGTCTTGATTTGGCATTGGTTGATGCAGGATTCCATCACCGGCTCGGAAACCGTGTAATTAAGATTGACCGGGACTTTGCCCATCAGGAGCGCCGCAAAGTTCGCCAGCGCCCCGGGTACCGATGGCGGCAACAAGAGACCGACGCGTTCCTGTCCCGCCCATGACTGACGCAGCCGTCGCGCCAGAAAAACTGTCCGGGTCAGCGCGGCGGCGCAGGACACCTTGGCGTTTTGGCCGTCGGCCATCGAAAATCGGAACGGATGCTTGCGCGCTGTCTTTATAAAAGACCGGTGCAGCAGCCGCAGACTGCGGCGTCTCATGTCCCACGCATCAGCGACCAATTCCTGCACGCGTTGCCGCACTTCCATCGGATT
Organism: uncultured Verrucomicrobiae bacterium; assembly: GCA_963845665.1. GTDB lineage: Bacteria > Verrucomicrobiota > Verrucomicrobiia > Limisphaerales > UBA11358 > UBA11358. The sequence continues at coordinate 583,524 of CAWJTA010000002.1, read as the reverse complement.
GGCGTCATGCGGCATGGGGCACCCGTAATTCACCGTGACGTGATAGGGAATTTGCCTCGGCCATTTCAGGAACGCCCGTCCGCGTTCGAAGCTGAATAGGCTGCCCCAGACGCCGTCCAGACCGATCGGAATAATGGGCGCTTCCACGTCCTTCATGATGCGCTCGAATCCACGGCGGAAGGGCATCATTTGCCCGATGCGCGTCACCTGGCCTTCGGCAAAAATGCAGACGATTTCACCGGCCTTGATGGCTTCGGTGGCCGCGCGCAGGGATTGAATCAGTTCACGCGGCCGCATTTCGGAGGATATGGGAATCACTCCCAGAAGCCGGGCGCCCGGCCGTATCCACGGCAAATCATAGTTCTGTTTATACATGATGAACCGCACCGGTCGGTCCACCGACCCCAGCAGAAACATGGCGTCGATGAAAGAAAGATGATTGCAGACAAACAACGCGCCGCCACGCTGTGGAATATTGTCCCGGCCAATGACCTGGATGCGATACAGCGTCCGCGTTGCCGCCCACAGCATGAACCGAAGCAACGCGTCGGGCAGCAGATGAATGGTATAAACGGTTCCGGCCAGGGTGAGAATGCCGGCGAACAGGAAAATTGCCTGCGGACCAACGTGCAGAATTCCCGTCAACAAATAGTGTATCGGCGGGACGGCCAGGACGCCCACGAACGAAAGCAGATTTGCCGCCGCTATGACTTCGCCTTTCTTTGTTGGATCGGGCCGATGCTGCAGCAACGCCGTGATAGGAACGATGAAAAAGCCCCCGGCGAATCCCAAAAGCGCGAGACAGACCAGCGCCGGGATATATGAGTCCACGAAAAACAAACCGACGCAGGCGATCGAAATACCCGCCGCACCGAAAGGAACCAGGCCGGTCTCAATTTTGTTCCCGGACAAAAATCCCGCCGCCGCGCTGCCAAAGCCGATACCCAACGCCAGCGCGCAACTCAGGAGACTGTTCTGCTCGTCCGAGACCTTGAGCACGTTTGCCCCATAAAAGAACAGGTCCAACAACAGGAGCGTTGCGATGAAACTGAAATAGATGTTTCCAATCACCGACAGCTTCAAAGCCCGGTCCTGCCGGATAAGGGTAGTTCGCGCCCACAGATCTTTGATTAGATTGACCTCGAACTTGCGGTTCGGATCGGCGGCCGGAACCCGCCGCACGCCAAGGCTGCACATTAGTCCGAACGCCGCCAGCGCGACCAGGATGATGCCCGAAACGATCTGCCGGGCGTGAAATCGTTCAGATAATTCCCCCGCGACCCACGTGCCGAGAATAATGGCCACGAACGTGCCCAATTCGATCAATCCGTTTCCCCATGAAAGCCGCTTCGTCGGTAATTGTTCCGGAAGCGAACCATATTTCGACGGCCCAAAAAACGCACTATGAACACCCATCAAAAACACTCCGGCCATGAGTATCCGCCAATTATTCAAAACGAATCCGGCCAGCATCGATAACATGACCGCGATCTCGAAAACTTTGACCCCGATCATGACGCTCCGCTTGCTGTAACGGTCCGCCAGGTACCCGCCGGCCATCGAGAACAGGATAAATGGCAGCGAATAGAGGGCCGTCACCCATTCGCCGATCCGATTCTGCTCCGCCAGCGTCACATTCATGCCCAGCATCATGAACACGACCAGTGTCTTGAGAATGTAATCGCTGAATGCCCCCTGAAACTGCGTAACAAACAGACTCCAAAACCCGCCCGTCGTGGTAGGGACGGCCCGCTGGGCTGCCCGCGCCGCGTGCAGCGGTGCAACAGAGGGTGAATCAGTCGATGACAGCATATTTCCTTCTGTTTGTACTTCTGCCATAACGGTATCCAGTTCTAATTCTTGAACCATGGGAATAGCATACGGCACGCCGGTTCTAAAGGGTTAATTGATAAAACTGGGGTTTTTCACGGTTTTTTCAATGGTTCCCAAAATCCGCGAAGCGCTGACTGAAGCCCTGTCAGGGCGACCGATAATAGCCTAGGGCAAGCGACCCCGGGAGCGCCGCCCTGGGTAAGATCGCCGATAGAATAACCCGCCAATCGCCTGAGCCTGCGATAGCAGGCAGTCTGATCTGTCGGTCTTCTCCGTCCATCCTCATGCTACTGCTGCCACCGCGAATTTGGTCTACGGCAATCCCTTCAATCATTTCCCATCTTACCAACGGTTCATGGCGAGTTTCAACAATTGCCAAATCGTGCATCACTTGATTGAAACATTGAACATTGAACGCCGACGGAAGGGCACGAACCATTCTTTCGATATTGGGCGTTCAATGTTCGATGTTCGATGTTTATTCCACCATTTCCTCAACGATTCTCCAATTCAAACGCCCCTATGTCGCTGCCGTCACCGCCTTGTGGCTTTGAGATTGAAGAGAAAATATGTGGCCGGTTAGCCCCACGCTGGTCACGGCGAATTCCAAAACATTTGCCCTGATCGATGGCAGGGCTTCCCCAAAGCAACGCGTGCGTCGGCGCGAAGCCGCCATGCATTTGGAGCGAGCCTAAAAGCGGGTCAAGAGGAACGGCTTCGCTGCCGGCCTGGTCGGCATTGACGCCGTTGATAAAACCGGTGCTGCCATCACCCATGCCAATTAAATTGAATCCTTCAGAGGTAAAGACCCCGACGACATCAAGGCCGACGCTGCCCGCGCCCGGGTTGCCTACGAAGACGTCGTTAGTGGGTAGTCCTTGCGAAAGCGAAAGCCCTAATAAGGAGCTGGTATTGGTTCCAGGCGCTCCGCCAGTATTTGGCAAATTTTGCGCGATCAATGTATTGCGCACGATAACTGCATTGGTGCCGGCATCATTTGCAATTCCACCACCGTCACCCGCATCGCCACCTGAAGCGGGATTCGTGTTGTCATAGCCAAAGACAGGTGTAAAACCATTCCCACCAATGCCGCCCGCGCCGCACGCGTTTAGAGTTATCGTAGATGAAGTCAATTCTGACGAACCTGGATTTATTCCCCAAACGGAATTCGCCCCCGAATTGTAAATGCCACCGCCGCTTCCGCCCGCGCCCCCGGACGCGGCCCCTAGTGCCCCGGCGCCGCCATTTCCGCCGCTCCCGCATGAATTCCCGCTGATGGTCGAGGTGTTTAAGCTTAATTCTCCGGCATTGAAAACACCTCCACCATCGCCGCCCGTCCCCGCATTTCCTCCCCAGTCAAAACTTCCGCCAACTCCGCCGTTGCCAGTATCATTGCCGTATACGGTTGAAAAATTAATTTCAAGCTCGCCCACGTTGTATATACCTCCGCCGCTGCCTCCATTGCCACCCGGACCGCCGGGCGTGAAATTCGAAACCAAGCCGGACGCATCACCACCGCCCACACCGACGCCGGCGGTGTTCTCCCCGACAATACACTCATTCAGAATCAGCGTGCCGGAATTAAAAATTCCACCGCCATTCCCACCGTAGCCGCCAGCCCCAATAATATTTCCCGGATCGCCGCCGGCACCTGCCTGGTTGTCGTTAATAATGCAATCGGTCAATTCGCAATAGCCGTCGTTTCTTATACCTCCGCCGTTCCCGCCGAAAGCGCTATCAACTCCCGCGCCACAAGTATTTCCAACGATAATACAATTGTTCGCCTGCAACTTGCCATTATTGTAGATTCCACCGCCGTCGCCTCCACTTGTGCCACCTATGTTTCCGTTGACCGGCTGGCCGACGCCGCTCGCGTTATTCGTAATCACACACTGTTCCAGAATCAAAGTACCCGAATTGTAGACGCATCCGCCGAATTGCCCGCCGCCCGAAAGCCCGGCGTCAGAGGGCGCAGTCCCGCCTTTGATTGTGAGATTATCGAGCGTCAATTGCGCGTTGGATGAGACTTGAAACACGCGGTCGCCTAAACCCGTTGCATCGATCGTTACGCTTCGGGACATGCCGATGATTGTGAGCTCTCCTCGATTAATGTTCAAATCGCCGGTCACGGAAGCGCCTTCATTTGCGCCCGGGATCGTTAAGCGATAAACCCATGGCCATGATGGTTGCCAATAATTGGGCGCTCGCCCAAGAATGATAGTATTTCTTCCACCAATCTGATTGGCGGCCATGATCGCGCCGCGCAAACTTGCCGTTTTGGTTGTATCAAGTGTTTCAGTGACGAAAAATACGGCCGCGTTTGCGTGGAAACAAAAAGCGATAAAGAGCAGAAACGATACGGTGCCTTTGAAACGTCCCTTCGTGAGCATTTGCTCATAATTCTCAAATTTTTGGTGTAAAAGTCAAGCCTTTTCGGCCGATCTTCCCAAACACTCACGCAACGGTCGCCAAGGTCGGAAAGGATCGAAAACGTGAAGAATCTTTTGCGGACTTGGCGCCCTTTTCATGAGTTTCGGGCATAATCGTCAGGGCAGGCCGCTCGCGTGTTCAACAGGAGCTGGAATGCCAACGGGCGAATAATTTGAAAATCCCGCCAATCCGAAATATAGTGGTAACGGTCACGCTCAACGTGGTCTGTTCATTTTGACTCAAAGGAGAGTCCCTGGAGCTGTGGTTCAGATTCAAACTTTATGTGGTGGCGCCTGATGCGGAAAAATTTAAGGTGGCTTTTTGTCCTTTCAATCGCGGGCATTTGCGGTTGTGCCGGGACGGCTCTCCAGCACGATTACGCAAATTTTTCCAGCGTGTACGCCGATTCGAGCAATCGGCAGTTGCTCACGAACCTGGCGCGCGAACAACACGACGAGCCCGTGTTTTTTATCCAATTGGCGTCGATCAGCTCGGAATACCAGTTCAACAGCTCCGTGGGCTTCAGCCCTTCGTACGTCAACAACTCGCCCGTCATATTTCCGACTGAGGAATCCACCACAACAGGTTCGACGCCTCCGGCGGGCGCCAACAGCGTGTCGCAAGGCTTTGGCAGCTACTTTAAGGATATTTTGACCCTGGGCGGCAGCGTCAATAGCGGCTTTTCGCAGGAGCCAATCTATCAATTTGTTCCGCTCATCGGCTCGAACTTCGTCCAAGCCATCTTGACGCCGATTTCTGACAAGGTCTTTCTAACATTTTACGACCAGGGCTACCCCGCCGACATGCTCGCCAGGATCATGGTAGAATCGGTGCAGGATCGAATCATCACAACAAACGTGACGTACAGGATCACCGCGCGCGCCGTTCCGATGACCTTGTTCCGAACAAATCTCGAAGAATTTACAAATTCGGTCGATTTGAGCGTCATTCAGACGAATATCGTGACGGTCAACGGAAATCGAATTCCGCTTCTGATCACCAATCCCATAACCGTGATGATGACCAATCAGATCAATGTCGTCGAACCCGCCGGGACGATTTTGGAGACGGAATACGTGACCAACATTGAGATGACCTATAACACCAATACTGAAATTATGGTCAACAGTCCGACCGATAGAAGTTATCCAGGCTTTTTGGAGTTTTGTTTCTTCCTCCGAAGATTGCAGGCGTACCATTTGTTGACCGTGCACGCGGCCGACACTCTGGGCGGGACCGTCGTCTACCAGGGCTCCGAGGCAAAGCTGCCTGATCTGGCGGGGGCGGTGCAATCGGGACTATCCACGAAATACGACGCCATGTCCGGCGAATATTTGGTCACAAAACCCGACCAGAATCCGTCTCTGCAGGTATCCATCACCAATCAAACGTTCGAGACCTTCACAAATAACAACCCAGACGTGACGACCTATACCAATACTAAACCATATGCGACAGGGACGAAATACACGCTGGCCCTGAACAGGGCCATGTTCGATGCCATGATGGGCACCGCCGGCCGCCTCGAGAAGGACGAGGCCCGGCTCAAAATGAAGACCGTTGAGGTCGCTATGTACGACGCTGCCAATGAAGCTCATATATTCCAATCGAAAACGAACGCGCCCCGGCGTACAATTAAATACGCGGACTACGATAAATACGGCACCTTCGGCATCGTCAGTGTGGATACCAATTATCCGCCGTTTGCGGTCAGGCCCGTTTTGACGCTGAACTATGCCCACTCGGCGCTCACCAACCTTGCCACCACAGTACAGGTTGGCTATGAAGGGCGGGTATACACGATTGGCGATTTCACCGAGAGGGCGCTCACGATGCAAATTTCAAACACCAATAAGCCATCCGGCCTGGCTGGCGTCATCATGCCTGAGGACTCACCTCAAACTTCGAATAGGGACACCTTTACGGTGCTCACCTATCTATTCTCCCAGGTTGCAATCGATACTCAAAAACTGCCGGTCCAACAGCTGATTCAAATTCAGTAGCGGTTTGCACCGCGAACCGATACAGCAGCCGTTTCGGAATCTAGCAGAATCACGATAGTGGCTAAAAATCGATCTCTATCAGGAACCGCTTTTCACGAGGCAGACCCAGACCGTGACATTGAGAGCGATAAAAGCGATAAAGATCACGATGTCAGTCCAGTGAGGGTGTTTCGAACCAAGAGGGTCAAAATGGCGGCCGGCAAAAAACAGGGTCGATCCGCAATTTGGGCACCGTCCGATTTTGCCTCGGAGAGCCATTGGTCGCTTTGTGATTAATCCCCAAATCGCCCCGATAACAAAACCAATCGCGGCGATCGGCGGTATCAAAATTGACGACAAAATTCCCGAAGCGAATAGCAACAATAATTCCCCGGCAAGGATGCTGACCAAATAATACCACTCGAACCCTTCGTGAAGCGAAAACAGCCAAATTGGAACGGTCGCCGCCGCCGCGGCGATAAGATGGAATGGGGACATATTCGCATCAACATCTGATCTCTTGTAACCGCAATGCTGTGTGCATGGGTGCTCGGCAATTGTATGACGAAAATAGCGCATGGCCCTGCGGTCAAATTCGGCTCCAAACGCTCCCAAATCAAGGGCCAAAGCCCGGGAGGCAGGTTGTCACGCGTGCGAGGCCTTTACCGGTCCGGTCTTCTGCAAACTGTTTAACAGGTGCGCTTTCAGTCCCGGCAATCGGTTATATTGATGCAAAACGGGTACGAGACTGCCATCGTCGTTGAGCGCGGCCCCGCTCGCGTCCGTTTGCAAATCCGAGTCATCCATAAATCCCATGGTCAGGACCGGTCCATTTCTGTTGTCGTGAACGGTCTTGTTGTGGATCAGGTTTTCGATCAGGACATAGTTGTGAATGCCCTGGTCGCCGCCTGAAATCTTCGCGAGATTCCGCGCACGCATGATGGTAGCGATCATAGCGTCCAGGTATTGGCGAATGCTCTGGATATCGCCGAAAGTTGTGCCGGAGCATGACGGTGTTCTCTGCGCGTTCTGTTCAACAAAAGACTGGCCAAACTGACAACCAAGCCAGAGCCGATGAAGCCGGCAGAGGCCAATCTTTTGGATGGGCTCTTCGAGAAAGAAATGGACTCCGGGCTTCCAATCCCAGGCAAAAGGATCGGCCTGGAAAAACACATCGCTGCCGTCAGCCAGCAAAACGCGGTCAAAATCCGCCGCCCTTTGCTCGAGAAACTCCGAATACAACAAATAGCGCCGATAGCGTAAATGAAAAACATGATGCGCCAGCCGGTGTTTGGCGGCAGGGCGCAGGCGCGTTGAAAAAAGCCAGCGCCAGATCGGCCATAGACGCGCCAGGCGTTGGCGGTCTCTCTTGCCCGAAAAATGGAACGGAACCACGATGACTCCGTCGCCACGCAATTTTCCCATGCACTCATTGTCCACCTGGCTCGCGAACAAAACGATGGAACCGCGAAAACCGGCGTTCTTTAGGGAGTAAACAAATGGCGCGATAGAATTGAAATTAGCGCGATGCAATACGGTCAACACGACGTCGCGGCTGGTTGAAGCGTCATGGGTCATCGTTCAAGCCATTTCTTAAAGGCTGCAGCCTGGCGCATGACGGCGACTCTTGTTTCGTCACGAGTGAGCACATTTGGCGGACCGCATGGTGTGTTATTCGCGTCCACGACGTAAATTCGATCGTCTTTATCCCGCAGAACATCCAGTTCCCCATAGTCAATGCCCAGTTCGCGAGCCATCGAAAGGAGATTCGTCCGTTCTGCCGGTGAAAATACAGCCTGCGGCTCTTCCATTGTTGCCGAGCGATTTGGAACCGCGAAGCGGTTTTCCAGCGTGCGATACTTGCGGAACACGAGCGGTATGTTGTCACCAATAATCGGCACACGAAGTTCAAACACAAGATCGCCGACGGTATTATCGATCGCCTTTTGATAGACCCGGTCCGCGTGAAGGTCTTCGGATTTCAGCGGCCCTCGAAGAATCCGCCCGTCATGAGTGGCGTTCGCATCAGATTTTTCGAGAATTTCCCCATTAAATTCCAGAGGATTGACTTCCAATGGATATCCAAACGTCTTTTTGAAGACGCGTTGAACAGTGCGTTTGCTAATGTCCAGGCTGCCGCCATTTAAAATTTTCCCGGGGCGTTGTGGGATTTTTTCCAACTCCGCCGCGTCAAAAAAGGTCGCATCTTTCCATTTGAAGACGGCGACGCGCGGATCACGCATACAGTCGCTGATTCCGTAACCCGCTGCGGCGCAGATTTTGAAAATGCTGCTGTCCCTCGAGGGATAATCAGGATAAAAAAGAACGGTCCTTAACGACCGAAAGACGGACCGCAGGACCGCGCCAACGGCGGCAAAACGAGTATCGTTGGCAAACCGCCGCCGCGCCTGATAATAGGCGCGCTGATTTTTCAGCCATTCCTTTTGCGCGTGCCGCATATCGCTTCCAGTGGAACCGTATTGCCATTTTCCATGTAAAGCCATTGTTGCACTCGGATGTTTGTATGTCAAGTTGGGGCTCCGCTTCGTTTCAAACAATCCAGGACCTGTTCGGGCGAAATCGCGGCCAGGCAATGGCTTTGGCTGGTACAGACGGAAGAATGTACGTCGCTGGAACAGGTCGTCCCTTTTAGGAACTGATGCCGTGGTCCGATGGGAGCCCAGCGTTCCGGCGGGCTTGGGCCGAATAACGAAATCGTTGGCACGCCGAGCCCGGCGGCGAAGTGAAGCGGACCGGTGTCGCCGGAAATAAAAACGGCCGCGCGCTGCAGCACGGCCAGGAACAGCGGCAAGTCGGTAATCATTGGCAGAATCACGGCATCCGGGGCCAGTTTCGAAAATCCAGCGATAAGCAATTGCTCGCGTTCCCCGCGCCCGGTCGTAAAAACCGGGCGCCGGCCGGTATCGGTCGCCATGCGATACAACGCGGCCCAATGTTGCAACGGCCATTCTTTTTTTGGCTGGCTTGAGGCGACGTGGCAAATGACGGCATTTTTATCAGGCAAAATTTTTTCGGCCGCATCAGCCAGCGCCGGGTCGGCGCGAATCTCCGATTCGAGTGAGCGCGGCGGTGGGATGTTCCAGCCGGATAATAAATGAACCAACTGGACGGATTCGTGAAGCGGGTCTGTTCCAGGCAGGACGCGGCGCGTATAACAGAATCTGCGCCCCCAAAATCCGCCGGTCAGTTGCCAGCCGAGCCGCTCTGTGGCGCCGATGAGCAAACTGGCGATGGCGCCGCGGTCGTTGCTCGCGAAATCCACGGACCGGCTGAAACGTTCCCGGCGCAATGCCCGCAGGAGGGGCAGGGTTTGCCCCAGGTTACCGCGACCGCGCCGGCGCGGCATGGGCCAAACGCGGTTCAGCCACGGCAAATGTTGAAAAATCGGCGCGCTTTCTTCGGGCACCAGCAAATGCAGCTCGCTTTGCGGCGATTCCTCGCGAATGGCGCGCAGGGCGGGCGTCATCAGGACGGCGTCGCCAAAATATTTAAATTGAACGGCCAGAATTTTCGGAGCGGAATGCATTTCAACAAATTGCTGCCAGATGATGTTGGCCAAAAATTGAAAAGTCAGTGCTTTTTTGTGGCCGCGCCACTCGCGAACAAGCTGCCGCTACCGGGTCATTACTCTCGGCCTGGACCGTGGGCGCGCAAATCAAGACCTCCCGTCTTGTTCCAGGAGCGAACTTTGTTTTCACCCCTGCATAGTCATTATGCATCCTGGAATGCCCCCTTTTTGAGAATTCGATGGGACCACGAATCGAGGCGATCTTCCGCCATTACCAAACATCAGCGGATAATTCTCCCTCTCCTGGGGGTGAGGGCGAGCGCTTTGTAGCCGAGGCACGAGGCTCTGACTTAAGGTTCATGGGGAGATTCGGAATGATTTACAAAACTCGATTCGCGGTTAGAGACACGGAAAGAGATCGCAAAAATGTTAAAAACACTTATCGTCGATGGACAATTGCGCATTTGCAGGTATGAAACATTTCAATGATCCAACACTGATGGCACAACCTTTGCTCATCATATTCCTGCGGTCATTATCGGATTCTTATCAGATTACCGCACAGGCCGTCATGATTACTGCCTTCGGACTGCGAATTCCGGCTGTTCAGAGCCTTAGCTAAGAATTACTCTAAATTTGGGGGACTTGAAGATGATTCATTATGAAATCGCTAACGCTTCCTCAAATAGAAGAGATAGTCAACGGCCCTGATCAGGAGCTGGTTGCGACAGGCTGCATCGAGGCCCAGGAATTCAATAGGCGCGGATTATTCATTGGCGGCGCCATCAAATCCGGAACGACGCTCTTAATGTCGTTGCTGGACAATCACCCGCAACTGGTCGTCCTGCCCGAAGAAACACATTACCTGGAAGAGCGGCGGAAATATTTAAAGTTGAAGGATTATCGGGCACGGCTGGAGCGGCTGCTGCAAAGCTTAGGCGGTTTAGGCTCGCCGACAAGTCATTGCGATAGTTGGCCCGGGTGCGCCACGGATGTACGCAATTACGCGCAACTCGATTTTGGACTTTTTACCAACCTGGCCAGGCGATTTATCAATAAACCCTGGATGAATGATTCGCTGCTGTTTTCGGAGACCATCCGTGCCTATGGAATGGCGTTGGGAATGGATTGGCAGCATTCGGCGTGTTGGGTTGAAAAGACCACGAAGACAGAATCGTACGGGCGCCTGTTTGATGAACTGTTTCCCAGGGCCCGGCTGATTCAGGTGGTGCGGGACCCTCGCGCGGTGTTTGCGAGCGTCAAGAACCGCATTATGAATCGCTATGGCTGTCACACCAAGGCACACCGCCTGACGCGGTTATGGAATATGAGCGCGCGGGAAATTCCGCGGATGCGCGCGGATCCGTCGCGATTTCTGGTGGTGCGCTACGAGGATTTGGTAGCGAACCCGCGAAGCGTACTGGAAGCGATTTGCCGGTTTGGCGGCTTCGAATTTAATGAGTGCCTGCTTGAACCAACTCGGGCGGGCAATAAGTGGCTCGGAAATTCGGCCTTTTATAAGGAGCTTGGAGGCATCAGCGCCGCCCCGGCTGACCATTGGAAAGATTGCCTGACCGACCACGAAATCTGGTGGATTGAACTGCATTGCCGCAAGGGAATGGAACTGGCCGGATACGCACTTCAAACCGACGCCCGATTTTCTTTGCGGCGCTGGCTCAAACGGCTGCCCGGCGAATCGTGGTCAGGTTACATTCGCGCCCGGCGCGCATCACTGTGCCAGGGGCCTGGACTGTTGAAGGATTGCAGGTACGAACGGTGAATAGGATATTGGACGAATAGCCGCAATTTCTCCAGGACAGTCAGTTGTCGCCGATTCGTGGCGAAGAAACTCAGTTTGAGCGCTTACTCCGACGTGTACCCCAGGGGTCAATGAGTTTGGCGTTTACTGGCAAAGAGATGTCGCTGTATTGGGGCCACGGACAGCAAATAACGACTGCTTTGACGCTATCGGCCATGCCTTCAGGAGTCTTCAAGTATTCGAACTCAATCAGACTTGGACTATTGTCGGGATTGGCTTCGTAATCGTGGACAAGGATTTTGCAGCCCCGACGCTTCAGCTCCTGCGCCAGATGCAACCCTGCGGCTTCTTCGACAATATAGGTGTTGGGCCGATAAGCCATTCCCAAAACAGCCACGGTATCACCCGGTCGAACACACGACCAGACCTGTTCCAGTAGCGCGAGTTTGGTGGCATTGTTCAGACGATCGGTGGCCTCGGCTAAAGGCGCTTCCAAACCGTTTTGCCGGGCGGTATAGGCTACCAGGCGGTTGTCTCTGGGAAAACACGGGCCGCCGTAACTCAAGCCGGGCTTCAGAAATTTGGGGCCGATCCGCGTGTCACAACCGATCGCTGCGAGCATGTCATGGATGTTGGCCTCGGGAAACTTTTCAGCGATCAGGCGAAGTTGGTTCGTAAAACTGATCTTCATCGTGATGTAGCTATTAACGGAAATCTTCGTCAACTCCGCGCTGGTTAAGGACATGCGGGCGATCCTGGGCTGATTGGCGTTATAACGCCCGTAGAGGCCGGCCAGGCGCTCACCGCTTGTCGCGTCGGATTCTCCGATTAATACCATGTCCGGCTCAAGCAAGCCGTTGATGACGTTGCCCAGCGCAATGAATTCCGGATTATAACACAAACCAAATTCGCGGCCGCAATGCCACCCGGTTTCATGCTCGAGCGCCGGGAGAATGACGCCCTTCATCGCTCCGGGAGTGGTCGTGGAACTGACGACGAAGAGGTGGTCCGTGTTGCCGGCAGCGCGGATGGCCCGCGCCATCGGCTGCATGGCGCGCAGGAGAAATTCGTTTGAAAAACTGCCGTCCAGGAGGCTCGGCGATGGGGGAATATAAAAGGAAGCGTCCGTGTTTTGGACGTCGCGGACATTCCCGGTGGCGCGCAGGCGGGAACGCCCTTTGTGAATCATTTCAGCCAGCAGCGGTTCCTGCACGGGCGGTTCTCCCGCGTTCAAACGGCGAACTTTTTCCGGGTCAATGTCCACTCCCACGACATCGAAACCCCGCGCGGCGAGAGTGGCAGCGATACAAGAGCCTAATTTGCCCAAACCGAAAACGGCAATGGAATTTAATGGTCGCACAGGGCGTGAAGGAATACAGAAGTCATAATGGCAAGTCAATGGGCCTTCCGCCGTGCGGCCACAATTTCGGTCAGAAATTCGATGACGCGACGGGCCTGTACTTCCCAATTGAAGTCCGTCAGGATGCGTTTGCGAATGGCTGTTCCGCGACGTTGAAGTTCTGACCGGCTGATGCCGGCAATCTCGCGCAGTTGCTGAAGCAGCGAGCCTTCAAAATTATCGTTTTCGATGTAAAAACCCTCGGGGCCGACGACCTGGTCCACGCCGCCGGTGCGGGTTGAGAGAATAGCTCTGCCAGCCATGGCATATTCAAATATTTTCGAGGGGAAACTGTTTTCAAGTCCCATGGCTGGCGGACGGGGGTTGACCAAAACATCCACTTGTTGGGCCCAGGGCAGGCAATCGGATTGTTTGGGCAGAAGACCGTCGAATTGGAAGGAGGCATTTTTGGCGGCAAGTTGTTTCAATGTCTCGGCCAGGCCGCCGTAGCCACAAACGCGAAGGGTTCCCTGGATATCCGCGCGGAGAAATGCCTGAGCCATTTCCAGAACATGGGAGTGACCGCTCAAAGTGCCGAAATAGCCGAATCGAATTGGGCCGGTCAAACCGGGAGTGGTGGCCGGCGGCTCGTAGTGGAAATTCGGCGCCGGAGGCATCCAAAACCACGGCATGCCCCGCGACTCAAAATGCACCCGGGTATCCTGACTAAACGAGATACACGCATCGAACCAGGAAATCGCCTTGTTCTCGTCCACCGTAACCATTGGTTTGAAGGCGTAGCGCAATTGCTTCGCGAACGGAATTGTTTTTCCCAATGTACTGGAATCCGCCAGCAACCAAACAATGAGCGGGCGGGGATTTTGCTTTCGCAGCCAGCGGACAAAGCTATTGTAGGAAGGCCCCAGGTTTTTTACCAAAACGACATCCGGAACGCCGTGCCGGCTGGCTCTTTCGATGTAGAACCGGCGCAGTTGCCTCCACGAATGCCAGCGATGCCAAATCTCGGGCCTTCGGTCCCATAGCAAAAGCTCGTGTTCGATTCCTATGGAATCGTCCCTGGGCTCAAGTTTGCCATAAACCTCGCGCGCCATCATGCCGACGGAAAAGATATCGGCCAGGGGCTCCAACGCCTGGGCCATTCGAGTTTCCGTTGAATGTCCCGACGGATTTACCGTTGGAAAACGGCCAGTCACTCCGGGCGGAAAAGCGTAGGAGAGGTACAGCAGGCGAAGACGATCGCTGGTCACAAAGGGCAATCTAGCTGCGGCCCTTTCGCGAGCAAGCTTTTTGTGGTCGCACAGTAACTGGAATCAACTTGCCACTGGAAATTGTCGCCTCTATTGTTCGGGGCGCAAAATTTAACAAGGTTTGGTTTTTTCGAGGGCAATATGCGAATTGGCTTTTTGACCAATGAGATTGATGAACGGGCAACGTGGCAGACTTATCAATACGCCAAATATGCACGCGGTTTGCTCGGGCATTCGCCGGCAATTATTTATCCCTCAACGAACTATGATTTGTTTCTGGAGTCGAAAAATCTTCGTCCAAAAAAGCGTTCCTGGCTCGATAAATGGATGCCCCGGCTTCGGAAACGCAAAAAAGATCCGCGCGTGAGTTTCGATCAAAAAATAGCCGATAGAATCCGGCGCGACGGCATTGATGTCATCGAAATTCAATTGGATGGCGATTTAAATGATTTTGATGCCATCCACCATGTCAAATCAGGCGACGACGACGGCTTCGTCCCGCGACGGACACGTTATTGGGTGCATTCTGTGTTTGACGCTTCGCAACGGCACGGGGACCGGTATGTGGCTGTCAGCCAGTGGCTGGGACGGAGGGACGGGGCATCCTTTGTTCCGCACATCGTCCAGGTGGCGGATGACCCAAAGGATCTGAGAAAGGAGCTCGGTATTCCCCAGGATGCGATAGTGATAGGCCGATTTGGAGGACACAACACATTTGGTGTGCGGGACGCGTCCGGCAAAAGATGGGTATGGGATGTGATTGAAGACTCAGCCAGGCGCTTTAAGAATATCTATTTTCTATTTGCCAACACAGAAATGAAGGTTCAACACGATCGCATCATCGGCCTTCCCAGAATCTACGATACGGACGTATCGCTGGAAGTGCAGAAGCGAAGGTTCATCAATACATGCAATGTGATGCTGCATGCACGGACCCGCGGTGAAACTTTCGGCATTGCTGTCGGCGAATTTGCTCTTTGCGGCAGGCCGGTGTTGACTTATGGCAAGTCACCCGAATTGGCGCATGTAGAAATGCTCAGCCAGCCCCTTGTTTACAATGGTCCGGACGAATTGAGACTTTGGATTCACAAAATCGCCTCAGGGGAGCGATTTGTTGAAGACGGCGGTGCCTATCGGAATTGCATACCTGAGAAAGTAATGGAGATTTTCGATCGAAACTTTATACGGTAACGGAGGGGGTCACCTATAATCGGCAATCCTTCGGAGAACGGCCGGCACATCAATCGAATAGTTTAATTGCCCCGGATTTTCGCCGCTGAGCGCCTGTCCGTCCAGGCAGGCGTAACGATGGCCACAGGCTGCGGCGAGTGTTAAATAACTGCGGTTTTTGTGCGCCGGGTGAAAGAGTTCGAACAAGAGCGCACCTGGCGGCGCAAAAATCAGATTCGTGAGCGCCGCACCGTGAGGAGCAACGACCGTCCGGGCTGAACTCAGGAGTTTCGCCTGTTCAGCCACGGTCATACCCGACGGATCAGCCGAAATAAATCCCATTTTTGCCAACGCTGTTTCCAGTTCTGCTTCATTAATGAGCCGGCGCCTGCCGGCGCCGCGCCGCAGATAGACCTTATCAGGGCCTGAAACCGCGCCCGGGAAGACCGAGCGAACGCAGGCACACAGCCACGCCGGGACTTCCGCCACCGGAAACGGCATGGAGGGTACAACCAGCCGCTCAAACTGATGGACAAAGTTTTTGGAGCAACGCAGGCGTTTTTTTTCGGGGATGCCCAACTGGTCCAGAACCTCATCCTGAAATGGCAATGGTTTGCTGTGCAACAGCACAAAATCGTAATTCGCCCATCCCGCCGCCTGCAACAGCTTCCAGCGCGGGACGCTGTCCACAAGCCAATGGTAGTAATTATCGCTATTGGCCGCGCCCAGGAGCAGGGCTGTTCCACGCCTGCGTTTGCGCATTCGAAAACGCGAGCGACGCAGGAGGTAATGATTTTCCGGGTCTGAACAACCAAACAGGCCTTGAACCTCGCCCACGACGACGTCGTCTGCCGTCGCGACCAGCCGCAGATCGCCGATGATTTTGCCGTTCGCCAATTCGACGACGGTCAATGGATGGCCTTCTTTTGACCCGGTGACCGCGATGGTCACATCTCTTTTAGTTACCGCGCCGTGCGATGTCTGTAGTGATTCCAACGAAGGGGCAACACCCTCCGGTTTCCATAGAAGGTGTCGAATAGCCCGGGCGATGCTCATCAAGGACCTTTACAAATACGTTTGAAAGCTCTCCAACTTGATTTTTATGTTAGACGGAACGTTGGCCATTTCAAGGCGAAGGTTCGGATCGTAAATGGGACGAAAACGAGACAGGGGACAAATGGCTTGAGAAATATCGCTTGCGCTTTGGATCGGGCCTGTCGCACTTTTGGATGATGCGTTCGGAAGCGAGCAAGGCGAAGATTGAAGATTTCATGGCCGCCGTCGGAAAACGCGTAGCCGGGGAGGGCTCAATTTACCTGGCCGGCGGCGCTACAGCAGTACTGCATGGGTGGCGGTTGATGACGATTGATGTGGACATAAAACCCGATCCAGAGCCAGCGGGCCTGTTTGAAGCATTGGCGGTGTTGAAAAACGAACTCGATATCAACGTCGAACTGGCATGCCCTGACCAATTTATCCCCGCGGTACCCGGCTGGCGCGAACGCAGTTTGTTCATCGGGCAGCACGGTGCGATCCAATTCTTTCATTACGATCCGTACGGCCAGGCATTGTCCAAACTGCAGCGGGGACACGAGCGCGACTTCCTCGACGTGCGGTCCATGCTGAAGGCAGGAATGATTCAAAAGGAACGCCTATGGGAATTCTTCGGCCGGATTGAGCCGCAGCTCATCCGTTATCCGGCAATTGAACCGTCCGTCTTTCGCGCAGCTGTTAAAAATTTTTGCGATGAAAATAGATGATTTGATTGCGGGACTGCCCGGAGAAGCGCTCGTGCGCCAGGGGCTGGCAGACGTTCAGACCGGGCGGCGAACGGCGGAAGCGTTCCTGGTTAGTATCGCCAGCCCACGTTTGACCCGCGCTGGGCTATTGAGCGAAACCGAAAAGGAATTAGCGGCGGAGCCGGAGCTGTGCCTTTACCGTCTTTTGCGAGCTCAGGGCGGCGACGCTTACTCACGATATAACGCGCTTTTGCGCGAGTTGGTGAGCTTCGAAAATGCATTGGATCGGCGGTTGCAAAAATTCGCGGACCGCGGCCTGCGGCTCAACGCGATATTGGAAAAAGGCCGCGCCGAGCGCGGCGAGCCATTGGATGCAGAAGGCATTGCGCGGGAACTACAGGAACGTCGCGGGAGGCTGCATTGAAGGCGAGCGGGGGCCTATCGCCTGAAAATTTTCTTCAACGCACACATACCGCGAAAAAGGTCATGGTGTTGGACCTCGGCTTTTTGGGCGATACGGTGCACTTGCTGCCGGCATTATGGATGGTTCGCCAGGCTTATCCCCAGGCAGAACTCCATGCCACGGTCGCGAGCCACGTGGTTTCGGTGATGGATTGCGTGCCGTGGGTGGACCGTGTCTGGGGTTATATGCGCTATCCACGCCACGCCACTGTGCGCGAAAACCTGGACATGGTGCGACGACTGCGACAGGAACGGTTTGACGTGCTCATTAATTTAAACGGCTCGGACCGTTCGAGCTGGCTGTCCTGGCTCAGCGGCGCGCGCGAGCGATTGGGCCGAATGCCGAATGATGGCGGACCCCCGTTTTGGAAACGAATGTTCACCGCGTATGTCCAATATCCCGGTTTGACCGAACCCGTGTATTTGCAACGGTGCCGGTGCCTGGAAAAGGCGGGGTTTCCGTTTGGCCAGCCGGAATTTCATGTTGAAGTCGGCGCCGGGCTTTTGCAACGGGCGGAGATTTCCGACTCGGACAACGGGACTTATTTTCACATCAGCCCGTTTACAACGGCAGATTACAAGGAGCTGTCTCCGCCGCAATTGGCGGAACTGATCATGGCGCTGGCGGCGCAATTTCCCGAAAAGAAGCTGGCGCTCTCCTGCGCTCCAACGCCGCGTGAACAGACCAAGATGGAAAAACTGCTGGCGCTGCTGCCGCAAAAACCGTGGCGCGTTTTTGCCGGAACGCTGGACCTGATTGAAATTGCAGCGGTCATCAAATACAGCGCGATGCATTTTTGCGGCGACACGGGCACACTGCATTTGGCACTCATGACACAAACGCCGACGCTCACCTGGTTTTGGCCCAACCCGGGGATCAAAGAATGGATTTCGACCGGGGAAAAATGCCGCGTGATCTTGGGTACGAATCCAGCAGGCGCCCAGTTCCTGAGCGATGTGGGCACGGATGAAATCCTGAAGATGGTAAAGGCGGTTTGCCCCCAAGCCACCTGACGTCTCGTTTACACCCCCCATTTTTCATTTTTCCCAATAAAAACGGGCCATTTACCGCATTTTTGCCCTCGTTTACACGTTTACTTCCTTACACAAATAAAATGTGCGGGTGCTGGCAGCCTGTTGAAAATCTATGGATATTGCTGTCCATAGTTTTTCAACAGGCTGCCAGGGTGGTTGTGGATAATTCTTTCAGGGCTCTCATTGTGCCGCTATGCAGAAAACCGGTGGGAAATTCCGTTGTCCGTTCATGACAAATATCGTAGTTTTGCTATTCAGACTCCGTGTCTGGCTAATTTCCGGCGTCGCTCCGCGACAAAAAATCCGTTTAACATGGCTGAATCCCGATTACCGATTTCCGTTTGCCTGATTTGTGCGAATGAGGCGCATCGCATTCGGGGCGCGCTGGAAAGCGTTGCCGGATGGACCACCGAAATCGTTGTGGTGGTCAACGATACGGTGAACGACGGAACGGATAAAATCGCCGAATCGTTCGGAGCAAAAGTTTTTCGCGAGCCGTGGAAGGGATTCATCGGCCAAAAAAATTCCGCCGCGGATAAATGTACGCAGGCCTGGCTGCTGAATTTGGACGCGGACGAGGTGGTCACGCCGGAATTGCAAAAGGAAATTGCGGCCGTAGTGAGCTGGCACAATACGCCCCATGCCGCCTATAAATTCCCGCGTTGTGCCTTTTATTGCGGGCGCTGGATTCGGCACGGGGATTGGTATCCGGACCACGTCCTGCGGCTATGGCGGCGGGGACAGGCGCGCTGGGGCGCGATAGACCCGCACGCGCAGCTTGAAGTCAACGGCAGCATCGGCCGGTTGCGTTCGGATTTGTTGCATTACACCAACGAAAACATCGAGCGTCACATTTCGAAAATTGCGCTCAACCAAAGGGATTTTGTACAGCGGCGCGTGGCGCAGGGCAGGCCCGCCGGGTTTTTCGAGTTTGTGGTGCGGCCGCCGTGGCGTTTCTTCCGCGCGTACATCCTGCGACTGGGATTCTTGGACGGGTGGCAGGGCTATTACATCGCCAGATTGAGCGCGTTTTCCACGCTGACAAAATATACCATGTTGCGCGAGGCCTGGCAGGAACAGAAAAGAAGCTGATGAGTTCTCCGCCCGCAAAAGTTTCATTGGTCATCAGCACGTTCAACCAGCCGGGGGCACTGGTCAGGGCCCTGGGAGGTTTGCGATTGCAAACGCGCCAGGCGGACGAAATCCTGATCTCTGACGATGGGTCGGATGATTCAACGCGAGAAATTGTAAATCAATTTGCCGCGGATTCACCGGCGCCGGTCAAACACATTTGGCATGAGCACGACGGTTTTCGGAAGACGGTCATTCTCAACAAGACCGTTGCCGCCGCGACGGGAGCCTGCCTGATCTTTACGGACGGCGATTGTGTGCCGCATCCAAAATTTGTCGCGGACCATATTGCCCTCGCCGAGAAGGGTTTTTGGGTGCAGGGCCGGCGATGCTTTGTGCGCGAGGAATTTGTTTCGCAGTTCGATGCCAGTAAAATTCCGGCGTGGAGTTGGATGCTCACAGGAAGAATTACCGGCGCCGGCAAAGGCATCCGCTGGGCAATGCCCATCATTCGCCGGGACACAAAGCAACGGGGGATCATTGGCTGCAATATGGCGTTTTGGCGCGATGACCTGGAGGCGGTTAACGGCTTTGATGAGGATTATTGCGGGTGGGGCGTGGGCGAAGACTCGGACATTGGCACGCGGCTTTACAATCTGGGCCGGAAGCGCAAATTTGTTTATGGGCGAGCCATCACGTTTCATTTGAACCATCCCCAACTGCCGCGAGGCCATCACGCGGCCAGCCTGGCGCGGCTGGCGGAAACGATTGCGACGCGCAAAATCGCGTGTGAGAATGGGCTCAACAGGCATAGATGAGCAATTTTCTTGTTTAATGGAAAAAAAACTGGAAAATCCGACAGTTTGATGACT
Source organism: uncultured Verrucomicrobiae bacterium (assembly GCA_963845665.1). Lineage (GTDB taxonomy): Bacteria > Verrucomicrobiota > Verrucomicrobiia > Limisphaerales > UBA11358 > UBA11358. The sequence goes on along the minus strand of CAWJTA010000002.1, from coordinate 563,035 downwards.
GCCAGAAAAAAAATCCGCATCGATTTTTGTGATTTTTGCAACAACTTCAACAAAACAAATTCTTATTTGTACAAGGTGTTGACGGAACGGTTTGACGTCGACTTGTGCGACCAGCCGGACTTTCTGATTTACAACTGTTACGGCTATGAACACCGGCTCCATTCGGGGGTCAGAATTTTCTTTTGTGGAGAATCCGACATGCCCGACTTTCGTGAATGTGATTATTCCCTGGCCGCGGTAAAACTGGGTGACCCGCGTCATTTGCAGATTCCACACTATGTCTCCTCTTTTGCGGAGCCGCGTGAAATTGTAAAAGGTGAGGATGAGCCGGAGAAAATTCTCGGCGCCAAAACAAAGTTTTGTGCATTTGTGGTCGGCAATTACAACCCGAAAAAAAACCATAATCGGGTGGCCTTTTTCGAAAAACTTTCCAAATACAAACGCGTGGATTCGGGCGGCAGATTGTTCAATAACATCGGAGGCCCGATTGCCGGCGGCAGTCGGGGCAAAATCGACTTTCTGCGAAATTATAAATTCAATATCGCTTTCGAAAACCGGGCATTTCCCGGCTATACGACGGAGAAAATTTTTGAACCGATGGCAGCGCGTTGCCTGCCCATTTATTGGGGAAATCCATTCATTCACGAGGAATTTAACACGAAAAGCTTCCTGAATTACTCGGACTTTCCGAGCGAAGATGCGCTCATCGAGAAAATTATCGAATTGGACAAAGACGACGCGAAATATCTCGAATACCTGCGCCAGCCTTATTTTCACGACGACAAACCCAATATTTATTTCAGCCGCGAACGCATATTGGATTTTTTTGAAAATATCTTTACGACGAAAATCACGCCTGTCGCGCAGGCCGGTCGAAAGACGTTCTCGTTTGGCCGGCTATTCGGCCGTTGGAAACTTGTAAAACGGCATCACTGGCACCCGATGCGGCCGCCCACGTGGGAATAGAGACTCATCGCACGAGCCGATAGTGCTTTTTGTTGAATCGAAGACCGAACAATTGCTCCAGCCGCAGCATCGTGCGATGTTTTTTTTCCCGTGAACTGAGCTGGTGGTTTGGGTCTGCCTTAAAAAGTCCCTCGGCCCCCGGCAGCCACTCCTGCACGACTTTAGGATGTGCGCCACTGAACAGTTTCAATGATGCCGGATCAATTTTTGTGTAATCCACCGCGCTTAAAGTTCTGTTCTGCCAATACTTCAGCACGGCGGCCGATTTGAGATTCATCTGCTCCTCGCTCCGCACCCAGCCGTAATGGTATATCGTGGCGCCCGCGTGAGCCGCGCGCGGGTACCGCGATTCCTTGTGGCTCACGACGACATTGAAATAGAGCGCTTCGCTGGACCACACCGGGATGGTATTGCGGATAATGCGCACCTCGCTGCGGTACCAGCCCGGAGACCAGACGATTGTGTTTCTGTTGCCGTAAAAATGCAGGTAATCGAAAGCCAGCGCTTCGACCCGTTCATCGTCGAGATATTTCGTCATCGCGCCACGAATTTTGGGAAGATCATCTTCGTGAATCACTTCGTCCGCCTCCAAATAAAATGCCCAATCGCCGGTGCAGTTGGCCAGGGCAATGGTTTTTTGCTGGCCATACACAAACCCTTTCACGCTGTAATCAGGCCGGATGTTTTCGTTCCATTGGGTCGGAATAACACGGATTTTGGTGTCGCCGATGTCGCGAATGATTTTTTCGGTGTCATCCTCACAGGGCCCGAGCGCAATGATGAATTCATCCACGATGGGCAGAACGGACCGTATGGATGCGACAAATGGATAGCCCAGTTTTTGCCCGTTGCGCAAAAAGGTAAATCCACTGATTTTCATGGATTGGCCGGCAAAAACTTTTTTAATCGCTCGAGAATGATAGTGACACATTCGGCGACGTTCAGGGCGTTGGTATGCAATTCGATTTCCGGTTTGAGGGGCGATTCGTACGGCGCGGAAATGCCGGTGAATTCCTTGATTTCGTCGGCGCGCGCGCTTGGCGTAAAGCCCTTTGGAATCGCGCTGCTCGCAGACTTCCAGCGGCGCGTTGACATAAACTTCGATAAACCTGCCGCGCGGGGCGATGGCTCGCACCAGGTCGCGGTCGGCGCGGTAGGGCGAAATAAACGCCGTGATGCAGATGATGCCCGCGTCGGCAAACAGCTTGGCCACTTCGCCAACGCGGCGGATGTTTTCCTTGCGGTCCTCGGGCGAAAATCCCAGGTCCGAGCAAAGACCGTGGCGGATTTTGTCGCCATCCAGGATGTACGTGTGCCGTGCCCAGGTTGAACAGTTCGCGCTCCAACTCAGTGGCGATGGTGGATTTGCCCGAGCCGGACAAGCCGGTAAGCCAGACGACGCAGCCGCTATGGCCGTTGCGCAATGCGCGCTGCGCCGCCGTGACTTTGCCGTGGCTCCAGTAAATGTTGCCGCTTTTGCGCGGGCAGTCCGCGTGTGCCTCGGGATAATTGTCCTCCAGCAACAATGCCGCCGCCCGCAAACTCCAATCCGTCCACGATGACAAACCGGCCCGTGGCACGATTTCCGTAATGGCGTCGAAGGCGACCGGCTTCCGCGTGCGGATGGTCAATTCGGCCACTTCATGGCGTCCGACAAAATCTTCGTCCCTGCTGCGCGAAATGGCCTCCAGCGTGGAGGCATCAATGACCGCTCGACGTTGTCAATGTCGCATTCCACCTCCTGGGTGGCCAGCTTGAGTTTGTAGGTCTGCCCTTTGACAAATGGCCGCTGTCCCAGCCAGAAAACGCGCGCCTTGAATCGGGTCAGTTCATACGGGGGCGACGTTTCCAGAGCCGCCACGGCCCCGCGCTCGACGAAAATCTGCTCGGTCAGGGTGATGCCGATGGATTCGCCCGCCTGCGGCCTCGGTGGTTGGCGGGGCGTTCCAGCGTTCAATTGTTTTGACCGTGCTGACCTTGTTGCCGGGCGAAAAGACAATGCGGTCGCCCACCTTGATCGCGCCGGATTCGACGCGCCCGGCCAGGATGCGGCGCTCGTCGAAACGATAAACGTCCTGGATGGGAAAACGCAACGGCTGGCCGTCGGGCCGCGTCGGGGACTTCAAATTCATCCAGCGCCTCACAGCACGGTCGGGCCGTTCCACCAGGGCATGTTGGCGCTGCGGGACGCGATGTTGTCGCCGTGTTTGGCGGCGATGGGAATGAAACATTTTGGGCTCCACGCCGATGGTTTTGAGGAACAGCGCGGTATTCGGTTTCGATCTGCTCGAACGCGCCTGGCTGTAATTGGCGAGATCCATCTTGTTGACCAGCACGGCGATCTGGCGGATGCCCAGCAGGTTCAACAGGTAGCCGTGGCGGCGGGATTGTTCCTGGATGCCTTCGTTGGCGTCGATCAGCAGCAGGGCGGCCTCGGCGCTGGCCGCGCCGGTGATCATGTTCTTGAGAAATTCCTTGTGGCCCGGGCGCGTCAATGATGACGTACTGGCGTTTGCGGGTTCTGAAACCAGATTTGCGCGGTGTCAATGGTGATGTTCTGGTCGCGCTCGGCCTGGAGGGCGTCCATGAGGTTGGCCCATTCAAAGGGCACGCCGCGCCGCTCGGCCGACTTTCTGCAATTGCTCCATCTTGCCCTTCGGGCAGCGAGCCGGTGTCATGCAACAAGCCGGCCGACAAAGGTGGATTTGCCATGGTCCACGTGGCCGACGATGACAATTTTGCAGTTGTTCGGTGGGAGCGTTCGATTTCGTCGTAGATGCACGGAGCACTGAGTTCATAGAAATTACATGTACCCGTCGCGGCGCAGTTTTTCGAAGGCGTCCTCGCTTTCCTTGTCCTGGGCGCGGCCGGAGCGCTCGGAGGTCTTGGTGTGGCGCAGTTCCTCGATGATTTCGCGGACGGTTCTTGCGCGTTGGATTTGATCGGGAACGGTGCAGGGCGCGCAGCCGAGGCTGCGGTAGCGCTCGCCCTTTCCATTGGCGAAATAAAGCGGGAATGACCGGGAATGTTCTCGCGCTCGATGTATTCCCAGATGTTCAATTCCGTCCAATGCAGCAGCGGATGGATGCGGATGTGCGTGCCCTTGTCGTAATCGGTCTTGAACTGGTCCCACAATTCCGGCGGCTGGTCCTCGACGTTCCATTCCATGTTTTTGTCGCGCGGGCTGAAGTAACGCTCCTTGGCGCGGGTGGGTTCCTCGTCGCGGCGCACGCCGACGATGACGCCGGTGAAATGATGTTTGCTGCAAGCACCTGCTTGAAGCGCGTCCTTTTTCAATGTGCCGCAGCATTCCACGCGGGTGGCCTTGCCGTTGGGATAGGTCACGCCGCTCTCTGAGCGACTTCTTCGTTTTTGCCCACGACCAGTTTCAGTTTCCACTCCTTGCACCAGCCGGTCGCGGTATTCGATCATGGTGGGAATTTTGTAGGTCGTGTCCACGTGGACCAGCGGGAAAGGGCACATGGCCGAAAAACGCCTTGCGCGCCAGCCACAGCAACACGGTCGAATCCTTGCCGATGCTCCACAGCATGGCCAGGTTTTCAAATTTATTGAAAGCCTCCCGCAAGATGTAAATGCTCTGGCTTTCCAAATCCGACAAATGGTCCATCTGGAAAGTATGCTCTGAAATGCGTGCTCAGGCAATTCCAGATTGCGGCCACGCCTGGCATTTCGCTCGTGCCTTTTTCCTTTTTCCTTTTTCTTTTTTCATTTGTTAGCATTCGTCCCGTGCAACGTCTCGGACTATTCGGCGGCGCGTTCAATCCCGTTCATTTCGGCCACCTCCTGGTCGCGCAGGCGGCCATCGAGGAACTGAAGTTGAACAAGCTCATCTTTATTCCGACCAGCCGTTCGCCGTTTAAACAAAATGACGAAACCGCACCGGCCGGGCTTCGGCTGCGCTGGCTCCGGCTTGCGCTGGCTGGCCGGCCTGAATATGAAATTGATGAACAGGAGATCGTTCGCGGTGACGTTTCTTACACGATTGAAACGGTGCGCCATTACGCAAAGCAATGCCCGGGCGCGGAGCTGTTTTATCTCATTGGCGCCGACAACGTGCCCAGGTTGAATGAGTGGCACGACGCGAGCGAACTGGCTCGCCTGCTCAAATTTGCCGCCGTGCCCAGGCCGGGCCAGGCCCCGCCGGCCTTTCCACAGCCATTCCTCGGCACGACCCTCAAAGGTTTTCCGCTGGAAATTTCATCTAAAGTAATCCGCGGGCGCGTCAAGGCCGGATTGCCGATCGCTCATCTGGTGCCCCCGTTTGTGGGCGATGCGATACGCGATACGGGGGCGTATCGGTAGGTAGGGACGGCGCTCTTCGCAAGTGGCGCTGCCACCGCCGTCCGCGCCGCGTTTAGCGGCGCAAACGTGCGTGGTCGGATGTCCTATCGCGGGCATTCTGCCCGCTTTACGGGCGGTGACGGCGCAGCGCGCCGTCCCTACCAGTCACGAAAGTCCGTGTCTTTTGGGCGGTTCGCGGTTAGAATGGCGCCGCATCTATGGATTCAAAAACGCTGGCGGTGCTTTGCCGCGAATTGGCGGACAACAAAAAAGCAGAAAACGTGGTCGTGCTGGACGTGCGCGAATTGTCCTCCGTGACAGATTATTTTGTCATCGCCTCGGGGACGAGCGAACCCCATCTGCGCGCGGTCGTCGAGGAAATCACCAGTAAGCTGCGCGATGAACATGGCTTGCGCCCCGTGCGGACGGACGGTTCGACGCAGGCGGCCTGGGTTGCGTTGGATTTTTTTGACGTCATCGTCCACGTGATGCGCGGCGAAGTGAGGGAACGTTATGACCTGGAGGGTCTTTGGGGGGATGCGAAACGGGTCAAGCCGCGCCGAACAAAGAATAAATGAAGGCAGAGGCGGCGCGAACGCGCGAAAAACTCATTCGCCCTTCGGCCCTTGCCTCTGGAAAGCCTATTCGGGCTTGGGAGGATTCTCAGCGGCTGCCTTGACCATTTCGTCGAAGATTTTCTTGAATTCTTCAAGGCCCGTGGCAGGGATGATAATGTTGTCGCGTCGCCCGTTGACGTCTTCGGTGATGCGCAGGAATCTTCCGCGCGGATTCTCCTTGAGCGAAAACAGAAACGTCTTGCGCTCAATTTGAATCTTGTCGCTCTTCAGAGTGTCTTCCTGTACCGGCGGTCGCGGTTGGCTATTATAGGCCCGCCGCCCCCCAAATGGTGATGGTCTTTCGTTAGAAATCATAATACCCGCTGAACTGTGATTCCAGTTGCACTAAACTCAATGTTTGGAAGTATTTTGTCAACACCCAAAATATACATATTTAGGACATTTCCCGCCATTTAATTTTAAAAGAAAAGTCAAAAACCGTCCTGCTAACGGACATCGCGTTTCCAGCCATGATTTCCCGAATGGCTTTTGCCCGCAAAAAGTCATCAGCAAGGGCCGGAGATGCTGCGATTTCACACTTTTGCGGAAGCGATCAAAGGGCAAGATCACGCCAGCCTTCGGCGTTTCACCGGACTCGCATCGGGTACGCTGCCATGTTCGAAACCAATTCATTTGCGGGGAATACACTTTTTGGCATAATCCATTGATGAAGAGTTTTTTCCGGCTGACAGTGTTAGCCGCGCTGCTTTTTTGTTTCGGTTTAGAGAGAGACGGTTTCGCGCAAACGACCAGCACAAACCTGCCCGATTGGATGACCCGCCCGTTGTCGGTTCTGGACGCGCTGAACCTGGCACTTCAGCAAAACGCAACCATTTTAAAGGCCCAAAACGATCTCGCCGCTTCATATGGGCTCGTCGTGCAGACGCGCGCGGTGGCGCTGCCTCAATTGACCGCGAGCGGGCAATATAAAAATACCGAGCCGTCGGCCATTGAGACGATTCCCATTCCCGGAGATTTTCAACAGGCGCACGAGAGCTGGAATGCGGGATTTCAATTGATCCAGACCGTTTACAGCGGCGGCAAGCTCATCGCGGCTATCAAGGCGGCGCGGCTCACGAAAGAACAGGCGATTGCCCAATTTCAAACGGTGATTCAGGACACGCTGCTGGACACGCGCACAGCTTATTACGATGCCCTGCTCGCGCGGGAGCAAATCACCGTGCACGAGGCATCCGTAAAACTCCTTCAAAACGAGTTGGACGACCAGCAACGCCGTTACAAAGCGGGCACGGTGCCCGAATTTAATGTTCTGAGGGCTGAGGTACAATTGGCCAACGAGCGCCCCCTGTTGATCCAGGCCCGCAACAGCTTTCGCATCGCCAAAAATAATTTGTCGAATCTCCTGGGCTATAATCTGCCCACGGACATATGGGAAGACATTCCGATGCAATTCACCGACGAACTGGATGCCTCGCCTTATACGGTGGACCTGCCCTCAGCTATTGAGGACGCGCTTCAAAAACGCTCTGAACTCATTGCCCTTCGAAAAACGGAGGATTTGCAGAAGCTCAATATTGTCAACGCCCGGTCCGGGTACAAACCCACCGTGCAGGTGTTCGCGGGTTACAGCTGGTACAATGCTCAATACGCGTTTCCGCCGTTCACGTCGCCGCTCAGCGTGGAGCAGGATTTTCACGGGTACAACTTCGGCGCACAGGTCAATTGGGACATTTTTGACGGCCTGTTAACGCGGGGCAAAGTCATTCAGGCGCGAGCGGATTATGACAAATCCAAAAATGATTTTGTGGATGAAACCCGGCGAATCGAACTTCAGGTGCGCACTTCTTACTCGGATTTCATAGAGGCGAAAGAGGTTTTGGACTCGCAAAAGACCGTCCAGGCCGAAGCGGAGGAGGCCCTCCGCGAAGCTCGCGCGCGGTTTGACGCGGGCACGGGCACGCAATTGGACGTGCTGGACGCGGAAACTTCGCTCACCCAGGCCCGGGCCACAGATGTTCAGGCGCTGCATGATTATGACACCGCACGCGCAAAACTCGAACGAGCCATCGGCCAGGACATGATCCAAACCGTGCGGGCTTAATCGCGTAAACCCCGTATCAATGAAACTCAAACTACATACACATCAATTGCAATTGGCGCACAAATGGAAAATTGCCGGGGGCCAGGGGTCGAAAATGAACGAAGTTGTTATCGTTGAACTGACTGATGGCGACGGCGTCGTGGGCCTCGGCGAAGCTGCTCCCGCGGCTACCTATAAAGAGACGCCGGCCGGAGTCCTCGAATTCTACCAGCGCCTGGACGCGAGCCAATTCTCGTTTGACGACATCCCCGGCAGCATGGCGCGGCTGGAAACCTTTGCGCCAGTTCCCTCCGCGGCTCGTTGCGGCATCAATACCGCTCTCGTGGACGGCGCCGCCAAACGCGCGGGCAAAGCGATTTACGATTATTACAAGCTGGGCTTTCGCGAAAACCATCATGTCACCTCCTTCACCATTGGCCTTGATACGCCGGAAATCATCCGCGAAAAAGTCCTTGCTGCCGCGCATTATCCGGTGCTCAAGCTCAAAACCGGCGACGCCCGCGACCGCGAAAATCTCGCCGCCGTCCGGAGTGTCGCTCCAAACAAACCCATTCGCGCGGACGCCAATGAAGGCTGGAAGACCAAAGAACACGCGATTGAAATGCTCGAATGGCTTGCCGCCGATGGGAATATCCAATTTGTCGAACAACCGCTTGCCCCGCACCGCGAGCCGGGAGGATTTTGTTTGGTTAAAAGAGCGTTCGCCCCTGCCCCTGTTTGGCGATGAATCCTGTCATTCCATTAAAGACATCCCGTTTTGCGCCGAATGTTTTCACGGCGTCAACGTGAAGCTGTCAAAACCGGTGGCTTGAGCATGGCCTACGAGACATTGCAGGCCGCGCGGAAAGCCGGCCTGAAAGACGATGCTCGGCTGCATGGTTGAAACCAGCGTCCTCATTACTGCCGCGGCGCATCTTGCGGAATTGACCGACCATTTGGATATCGATGGTAACGTGCTCATCACAAATGATCCATATCTCGGCGCCACGGCCAAAGACGGCATGATCTCCTTCGCGCACACCCCGGAGCCCACTGGCCTTCGGGTGCGCTTGCGCTAGAGGTAGGGACGGTCCGCTGGGCCGTCCGCGCCGCGTGCAGCGGCGCAAAGAGCGTAGTCGGACGTTATTTCACGAACCATTCCGCCCGCTGTACGGGCGGTGACGGCGCAGCGCGCCGTCCCTACCATCCGTAGTTCATGGCCGGGAGCGTTGGTCCATTTTTTGGCTGGGCGCAATCCGCCTGTCTCGGTGGCTCTTTCCGGCGCTATGCGTGGGATTGAGATTGTAATTTTAATTCGTCCGGCTTGTCTCGCCATTACAGGGCGGAGATAAGTTTGATTAAAACATCTACCCGGCCCTTCAGGCCGGGCTGTCACATTTAGGGCTTTCAGCCCATCAACGCGTCACCCATCTTCCCTGCCTCCGGCCGAAAAGCTTGCGCTTGTTTGCCGAATAAACTAGAACAAAGAAAATTATGCCCGATAATTCAAATCCCCCGCCGTTGCCAAACACCCCAGTCAAAACCAGCGGCCTGGCAATCACTTCACTTGTCCTTGGAAGCCTGGGCCTTTTTTCGTGCGGCGTAACCGCGTTATTTGGATTGGTTCTCGGCATTATCGCTCTCATCACGGTAAAACGCAGCGGTGGAACATTGAAGGGTGATGGCATCGCCCTGGCTGGAATCGTCGTCTCTGCGATCTTCCTCCTGATGATCCCGATTTTTTTCGCGATGCTGTTGCCGGCATTGGCCGCGGGAAAACAGCGGGCGGAAACCATCCATTGCATCAGCAATGAAAGAGAATTGGCTCTGGCCGTTCGAATATACGCCAACGAACATACCAATCATTTTCCGGCCGCGGCGACGTGGTGCGATGCGATCAAAACGTATACCGGTTCAGACCGCGTCTTTAAATGTCCGGCGGTAACAACGGGCACAAGCCGCTGCGATTATGGATTCAACGCCGCGCTGGACGGCATGGACGAGACCAAAGTGAATCCGCAAACGGTGATGCTCTTTGAATCGGATGGTGGATGGAACGCCAATGGGGGCCCTGACTCGATGGCCGCTCCACGTCATGAACGGGGCCGCTTCTTTGTTGTCGCTTTTGCAGACGGCAGTGTTCAGCGAATGCGGCAATCCCAAGTCAGCGACTTGCGTTGGAATCCGTGAGGTGGTAGGGACGGCGCGCTGCGCCGTCCGCGCCGCGTGCAGCGGCGCAACCGAGGGGTGGTCGGACGTTATTCAACGAACCATTCCTCCCGCTGTACGGGCGGTGACGGCGCAGCGCGCCATCCCTACCGTCCATCAAACCAATGCCCCAAATGGTCCGGCGGCAGTTTGACGGTTTCCGGATAGACCAGGTAAACCGTGTTATGCGAGGTCGCCCAGGCGCGCACGACATTTTCACGTTTGTAAATGTGCCGCACGCTTTCCACCTTCAAATCCGTCCACGGATCGTTGATAACCACGTCGCCGTTTTCTGTGAAACCGCGGCAGACGGTGAGATGACCGTTGAAGTCCGGCTTGCGGCCGTCCTGCAACAAATCATACCGCGCGGAAATCACCACGGGAATGCTCGCCGCAATCCACTCCTCCAATTCCGAAATATCGTTGAATCGCGTGACATAAGCCCGCATCCCGTTGAGGCCGCCGGCATAGGCCGTATTGAAAGCCCAGTTCCCCGTCGCCTTTTTGAAGTTATGATCAATCACCCCGGCTGCCACTTCCGGCGCGTCGAGTTTCCAGTCGGCGCGATTTGATTCGCTGCCCCAGTACGCCAGCGCCATGGAAAGCGAAGTGGGGCTGCACCAGCCGTTGCCGCCTGCGTAGGACTGCTGCGAACGTTCCACGACTGGAAGGACTTTGCCCCACGCCGCAGTGGCAGCGCCACTTGCATTCACTCGCCGTAACGGAGCGACATGGGTATTGCAAAACGAAAGGCCGAGAAATTTCATCGCCGGCAACGCCCCGTTCGTCCCCCCCAGCGTCAGCCGGATTTGTACTGCGCCCGCCGCGTGCTTTAAAACCAGCGTGTCCACGTCCACCTGGCCATCGGCGTCTTTTTGGCCGGAAACACTGGCGCGCGGAAACAGTTGATCATCCGGCGTCCACCGTCCCAGCGAATAAAATTTGGTGCGCGTGCCATTAGGCAATTTGGCCGCGACCGCAACCTCCAAAAACGTTCCCGTCGGCGCGCTCGCATTCCACGACACCACAAGTTGATCCCAGGACATCCGCGGCGTTATTTCCGGCGACAACCATACCACCTGTCCATCCCCGGGATTGGTGCTGATACGCGCGAAGCCGGAAAAATTCGTAACGCCGATGAAATGGCTAAACTGTCTGCGTTCGCCCGAATCGGAATTGACAGGCTTGGAACTGGTCTGACAGCCGGCCAGGAAAGCGAGGGCGAGCGCCAGCAGCGCCAGGGTGAAATTCAAACGCCAAACCATGCGCGCATTCTCGCAAAGAACCGGCAATAGTCGAGAGTCTTGGCGGCGGTTGCAGCGCCACTGGCATGGAGCGCCGCCCTACCGGGGAAGAGGCGCCCCGCACATTTTATTTGTGTAAGGAAGTAAACGTGTAAACGGGCGGAAAATGGATCGCTGAAGCTGCGAAAGTGCCCGGATTTATTGATGTTTTAGAGTTTCAGAGGTTTGGGCGGGGGTGTAAACGGGGAGTTCCGCAGGGAATGTTCTTTCATTGTTGGGGCAACTCAACGAGCCGATAGAATTGGGCTGGCGCGTTCGTTGGACTCAATCCGGTGAACACCATGGTATTGCTCGTGGCCACGTTGGTCTGTATGGAAACCCAATCTGCAGAGGAAGACAGGTTCCAGGAAGCCTGCAGGTAATTCGTAAGTCCAACCGCCAAATGTGACGCCGTGATTTGAAGTTGTCCGTCGCTCGCCGTCGTCATGCTTAAAGCGGGTGATTCGGACGGAGGAATAAAGGTGACCTGCAATTGTGGTTGCAGAGTTGAATTGGTCTCCTCGCGCGTAAAGAACGCTCGAAAAGTTCGGGTGCTCACTTCGTCGCTATTTTCAAGCAACCATCCGAAATTCGAGGACGGGTTATCAACCCACTCTTGAACGTCCGCGACCAGGGCCGGGGTCGAGAGCCAGGCGTATCCGGTGTTGGTTGTCGCTCCAACAATTGTCTCGGCGCTGCTTGTAGAGATGAAATCGCCGCCCGCATTTGTCCAAGAGACAGGCGACGTAGTTGAGAAGAATCGATTTGCCCACGTAGCATCACCGTTCTGCGCCGGAAAACCCTGGCCAAGTCCAACGAGTGAGTTGCCTGCGCCGTTTGTTCCTTCGCCCCAGCTGTCGGTCAGGCGGTAGAGGCTAATCGTGGCCGTCCCGGTGATCCCCATTCCAGCAACCTGCCCCAAAAAAAGCGTTAATTGAACGCCCGTGATCATCGAGCCTGCGGGCACATTGGAGGCAATATCGAATTGGACCAGTGCCCGTTTGACGCTGGCATTGCCGTCGGTCCCCGAATACATCACGACTGCGCCTCCGGCGCTATTATTCACGTTGTTGCCGAAAATGGTTGTGTCCTGGCTGCTCCCAACAGTGACCACGTCTGCCGACGCACTTGCCACTGCGCCAAATAACAGAAAAGCTGCCGATGTGACGATGGAGTTCAGGATTGTCCTCATCCGTTATATAACGCCAAATAGAACAGGTTATTTTTCAGATTTCAACGGGAAAGAGGGCCCAGAAGCGGCCTCGCAGGCGGCCTGACGAGGAACTGAAATTAAACTCCGTAGGATTTGACATATTTGTAGAGAACCATCGTCCTCTTTTCCCGCCTTCCTCATCCAAAAACTCACCCCCCAATCGCCGTCATCGGCCGTTGCGGCTGATACTGATTCCGGAACTGATGTTCAAGCGGTTTAACGCGCAACGCTTCGAGGAAGACACCGCGCAACGCCTCATCATCCCCGCCGCTTCGCAACACCGCTCGCAAATCCAACTCGCCGTGGTTGCCCAGGCAGGGCCGGATTTTACCGTCCGCGGTCAGTCGCATTTTATTGCAGTGCTCGCAGAAATGCAGATTCGTCAGCGCGCCAATGAACCCGATGAGCGCGCCCGTGTTGCTTGAGCAGGTAATAAGCAGCCGGGCCGTGGCCGATGCGCGTATCCGGTTGCGGTATCAATTCGTCGCGCGCGGAAAGGAGGCGCATGGCGTCGCCGATCGGAAAGAAGTTTTTGTCGGTCAATACGTCCGAACGGGTCAACGGCATGAGTTCGATGAATCGCAGCGGAAACCCGTGCTCCGCAGCGAACAAAACCAGCGGCCAAATTTCGTTTTCGTTCACGCCGCGCATCAGGACGCAGTTGAGCTTGATGCGTTCGAAGCCGGCGGAGACGGCCGCGCGAATCCCCGCCAGCGACCAAATTCAAATCGCCACCGGTGACTTTGCGGTAAATCTGCGGGTCAAGCGCGTCCAGGCTTACATTGATGCAACGGACGCCGGCTTCGCGCAGAGGCTGCGCCAGAGGAGCGAGTTTGGTCCCGTTCGTTGAAAGGCCGACGTCCTCGACGCCGGGAATGCTCTTTCATTCCCCGGACGATTTCCAGGATATCCTGGCGCACGAGCGGTTCGCCGCCGGTGAGACGGAATTTCCGAAATCCGATTCCAGCGGCGACTCGAACGACGCGGATGATTTCATCCGCAGTCAGATGATCACGCGTGGTTTCCCAGCCTTTGTAACCTTCGGGCATGCAATAGAGACACCGTTCGTTGCATCGGTCGGTGATCGAGATGCGCAGGTAATCAATTTTTCGTCCGAAGGCGTCCACAATTACTTCACTTATACTTTGTCATGTGGATCGTCCCCGCGCAAGTGCGCAACGGCTTCGCGGATGGCAGGGGCGAGGATTTCGAGGCATTCGCGCACTGCCGAGGGTTTGCCCGGAAGGTTGATAATGAGGGTCTTGCCCCGCGTGCCGGCGAGGGCGCGCGAGAGAATAGCGGTTTTCACTTTGGCCAGCGATTGCATCCGCATGGCTTCGCCGAAGCCCGGCAATTCCTTTTCCAAAATCGGGCGCGTGGCCTCGGGCGTCACGTCGCGTAAGGCTATTCCCGTGCCGCCGGTCGTCACCACGAGGTTGCACTTCATTTCATCCGCGAATTTTTTAAGCGCAGCCGTAATCAGCGGAATTTCATCCGGGACGATGGCCGATTCAAATTTGGCCGCGCTGCCTAAAAAGTCGCACAAGACTTTTTCGATCTCGGGACCGCTGCGGTCTTCATAGATACCCGCGCTGGCCCGGTCGCTAATGGTAATGCGTCCGATTTTCATTCCTTGATTTTTTGCACGACGCGAATGCCTTCGATGCGCATTTCCTTGTCCACGGCCTTGCACATGTCATAGAGGGTGAGAGCGGCCACGGTCACGCCGGTGAGGGCTTCCATTTCAACACCCGTTTGTGAAACCGTTTCCGCTGAACAAAGGATTTCCACCGCGCCCGCCCGAATGGTGAAGCTCACTTCCACGTGGCTCAGCGGAAGCGAATGGCAAAGCGGAATCAGTTCGGCAGTCTTCTTGGCGGCCTGAATGCCGGCGATCTGCGCGACGGTGAGAACATCGCCTTTGGGCAGGGCATGCTTTTTGAGCGCCTGGATGGTTGCAGGGCGGCAAATGAGACGGCCTTCGGCGATGGCGACGCGCCGCTGGGCGGGCTTGCGTCCGACGTTGACCATCCGCGCGCCGCCCTCTTCGTCCAGGTGCGAAAATTTTTCTTTCATGTTTTTTAATGGCAGGGACGGCGCGCAACGCAAGTGGCGCTGCCACCGTAGCGCAGCCGTCCCGGCTGCGGGTTCGGGCGCCGTCTCGGTGCCTGTCCCGCAAACTGGCGGCGGGACGCCGCCATAACCCGCAGGCGAGGACGCCTGCGCTACGTCGCCAAAAACTCCAGCTCAGCGCCTGTTTCCATTCCACTACAATTGGGCGGAACACGCAGCAGCGCGTTCGCCTCCGTCAGGCTCGTTACGTCTCCGGAACTCGACCAGCCAAGCGGATACAACCGCGCCTCGCCAGTGGCGCTGCTACCGCCATCCAATTCAAACCGCGCCGGCCAAAGCGTCTCGCGCGGATTCAATGCGTCGCGCAACGGCTCCGCCAGCCTGCCGCGCAAAAACCGATTTGGCCTGCCGCCGCACAAGCTTGCCAGCGCGGGCGCGATAAATAAATGAAAACAAACAAAGTGGGCCAGTGGATTTCCCGGCAAACCAAAAGCGATGCGTTGACCGTTCATGCCGAAAATCGTCGGCCGGCCGGGACGAACAGCTACTTGAGCAAAGACAATTTGGAAGCCCAGCGACTCAAGCAATGGTCGCGTAAAATCCTTATCGCCCACGCTCGCGCCGCCGGAAATTAGCAGGACGTCGGCCCTTTCCATTTCGTGCTTTCGACTGTCGATTTCAACCGTTGCAGCCTGAAAATCTTCGCGTAAGTGTCCCTGTGTCAATTCGGTGGGAAAACGATGGAGAAGGCCGCGAATGAGAATCGAATTGCTGTCGCGAATCTGCCCTGGCTTAGGCGCCTGTTCGGGTGGGACGAGTTCGTCACCGGTCGTGAAATGAAGGACCCGCAAGCGCGGGCTGACCCTGGGTCTGACGCGACCGGCAGACGCCAACAGGGCCAAATGGCCCGCCTCCAAATGCGCGCCGGCTTCAACCAGCGCCGCGCCGGCTTTCCGCTCTTCTCCGCGCCGGCGAATGTTCAAGTCCATATCGGTAGGGCGGACCTCCCGGTCCGCCACTGTGATCCGAATAGTATCGCCGTTTCGTTCGACGTTTTCCTGCATGATGACGCGCAGATTTGGGCAGGGCATTGACGCCCCGGTGGCGACGCGGACAGTTTCGCCCGGCTTTAACTGACGCGGTTTCCAATCTGCCGCGTGAATTGTGTCGACGATTTGAAACGTTGTGGACGAATCATTTTCCAAAACGGCGTAGCCGTCGCGAGTCGAACGGTCGTTATCCGGAAAATCAGCCGGGGCGCAAACCGTTTCCCGCAGGACGCGCCCAAGACTTTCTTCAAGCGGCGCGGCGACGGCGGGAAGCGGTATGCAATTCGACGAGATTCTAATGAGCGCATCATCCACCGACACGGTGGTAGGGACGGCGCGCTGCGCCGTCACCGTCCGTACAGCGGGCGGAATGTTTCGCATGCGCTCGTCCAAAGGTCCAGGGTCAGGTGAGGGCAAACCGTGAGCTACCGGCAGAGCCCTACATTTCCATATCGGCACATCCTGTTTGAGTTTGTCCATGAACTCGGCAAGAAGCGCCATGCCTTCAGCGCGATGAGAAGAGGCCACGCCGACATAGATGGCGGTTTCACCAACGGGAATGAGTCCGATGCGATGAACGATTTTCGCCGTGAGACAGGGATGACGTGAGGAAATCTCCTCAAGCAGCCTGCGCATTTCCCGAATCGCCATTTCCGGATAAGCCTCATATTCGAGAGCGGAAATTTTTCCCCCGTTTTCTTCGTCGCGAACCACGCCTCGAAATTCCAGCCATGCACCCTGCGCACCCGCGGCCGCCGAAGGCGGATGGATCTTGTCGGCGATCGGCTCGCGCGTTAGCTCAATGTCCGCGTTCATGGTGGCCTAGATTAATGGATTGAGGGAGAGTTCCCGGTCTTTCCAACGCGCTTACGATCCACGAACCGACGCGACCGTTCGCCGTTACAAACCATCGGTGGATAATTCTCCCTCTCCCATCGGGAGAGGGCCGGGGTGAGGGAGGGTCGTTCGGATGGAAACGCTCCATCGCTGCGCTGTCCAGGATTCTCAACCATCCAGCAATCCAAAAATCCAATAATCCATTCTTCATTTATCCTCCTGACACGGGTGGGATGAGCGCAACTTCATCGGCATCGGAAAAGCGCGTATTCGCCCCTATATATTCGGAATTCTTCGCAAGCCGCACGCTGGAACGATGTCCGGCCAAAGCAGGAAATCGTATGAGTAATTCACTCCACAACAGGTCCGCGCCTACCGGCGACGGGAAAGCAATTTCGATCGAATCGCATTTGGTAGCTTCCTTGAGCTGGGCGAAAAATAAGATGCGCACAGCCTTATCGTGCCCTGTTTCCCGCTATTCTGTCAAATCGGGCGGCAATTTTGAGGGTAATGTCTTAATTAAGAAGCCTACGGAATCGCCACCCCATTATATGTCCAATTGATATCCGGATCACTGGCATCGCCGGCCGACGTGACGCCGTTGGAGCAAATGTAGGAGTATTTGAACCAGGCGACGTGGCCATCGCCGAACGTGATATTGGCGCCGGCATTGTGGCGTGACGAGATTTGAGCCGCCCAACAATGCGAACAGCCGACTTCGTTGGCCGGGTTTGAGCCGTAAAAGGGCTGCTCACTGGCGTGAGACCGAACATCCGAAAGAAACACAAACGCGGATGGGTGCCTGACCATTGAGGCGGTGAAATTCGTGCCGTAACCGACGCCACTCAGCCCATAATTACCTTTAAAATTCATTCCGTAATTAAAGACGATGCGGTCCGGGTTCGAGGCAAAGTCGGACGGCAATTCCTGGGCGGTGCCGCAGTCGAAGATTTTTTTGGCGCCCACGAAGTTGGCTGTGGTGTTTGCCTGCGCGATTTGCCAGAGCGGGATACCGCCGGCGTAGGACGGCAGAGCGTTGTACCAGACGCAGTCTCCCTGCCCCGCAGCATGAAACACCGGCAACGCACTCCAACTGGGATCGTCTTCATTATAGCCGGAGGGCGCGCCGGGCGTGCCATTGGGAATTTTCGCCAATGGGAAAATGCGATTATCATCCAGATACATCGTCAACGCCAAACCCCACTGCCTCAAATTGCTCGTGCAGGCCGTGCGAACGGCCTTTTCCTGCGCTTTGGCCAGCACGGGCAGCAGAATCGCACCCAGAATGGCGATAATGGCAATGACGACCAGTAATTCAATCAACGTAAATCCACGCGCATGTTTCTTCATGGCGCTATTATTCCACGCGGGCCAATTCCTTGCTTTCGGCGGATTGCTTTTGTTTGGCGGTGAGTTGCGGGGGAGAATTGAACATCGAAGTGGCAACGCCACTGGCAATCGGAACATCGAACATCGAACATCGAACACCTGAGTGAATGGTCGAGCGGACGTCGAGCAAGATCGGACGGTCGTCGCGCGAGTGGCAGAGCGGCGATCTGTCCATCGTAGCTCTGCCTGCCCACCACAGCTGTCAGCGACGGTGGGAGCAAAGTTAGAAGCCGCTGGTGGCCGCGGTGCAAACCGCTGAAAAATGCAACGTCTGAAAATGCAGAATGCATGACCGTTACCTTTCGCGAAAGCAGGAGGTGCAAGCGGCGCCTTTCACAGGCCCACAATCCCCGTTCACCGATTTTCTATGATCTGGAATTGTTGAAGCAACAGTTTCAGCAATGCTGACAACTTTTTTCGAATTGGGAACGATGGCCCGGGCCCGGGCCGCTGTAATTGATGCGGGCCCAGGGAATCCAAAAAGCCATCAATCAGAGGCGAATCAGGCAGCATAAAATGACCGTAGCGGTTCTGGAACTCTTTGTGCTCTGTAAAACCCATGGAGTTGCGAGCACCAGTGATATTGATTGTGGATGACGACGCGAATGATCGCTCTCTTATGGAAGCTGCGTTCGAGCAGGTCGGCGCCACCGGGCCGGTGTATTGCGTTAGCGGTGGCGCCGAGGCAGTCGAATACCTCAAGGGCGTCGGGCAGTATGCCGACCGCAATCGATTTCCTTTTCCCAATCTCCTTATGCTGGATTTGAAAATGGCGAAGATGAACGGTTTTGAATTTCTGCATCACATCCGGAGCTATCCCAATTTGATTCTTATTCCGACGATCGTTTTCACTTCGTCGGAAAATATGGACGACCTTAGAAAGGCCTACCTGCTGGGGGCAAATTCCTATTTGGTCAAATCCAACACGTTCGAAGGTCTCTGCGACCAGCTTAAATTTATTTACGGCTATTGGATGCGCGTGCGGATCCCGCCCATTGACGCCGAGGGGCGCCTGGTGGAAGCCAGAGGATGACGACGAAGCAACAACAGAGACAAGCCGCCTAATCCGGCCAGGGCCAATGTGGAGGGTTCGGGAACTGCGGTAATAATAATCTCGCCATTGGGTGAATCATCAGGACTTGCGACGCCAGAAACCTCTGTGAGAATTGCGATTGCAGATGAATCAATGATGGAACCGCCGCCGCCGCTACTTAAGCCGCCGGCCCCGCCGCCACTGTAGCCGCCACCGCCACCGCCCACGGAGCCCCCGCCACCGCCACCGCCGCCATAGCCGCCATTGCCATCGGTGAGGTTGCCAAAGGGGCCATATTCGCTGCCGCCGCTGCCGCCGCTGCCGCTGCTTAAGAAGCTACTTCCACCGCCGCCGCCCACGTTGCCGTTCAGGCTGCTGCCGGTGCCACCGCCGCTGTAGAAGCCGCCGCCACCGCCGCCACCGCCGTAGGCGCCGAGTGTGGAACCGTCGCCGCCGCCGCCGGCAGTGCCGCCAGAAACGCCGCCGGGGCCGAGGCCGGCACTGCCTGCGGTGCCAGTGCCGCCCTTGCCGCCAAAGGCATAAGCAATGTTGTACGCGGCGCCGGCCCCGCCGCCTGCGATGACCAGCGGTGTGCTGCCGTTAACGACAAAGCTGCCGCCGCCGCCCCCGCAGCTGCCGATAGGTTCGCTGCCGCCGGCGCCGCCAACCAGAATGGTCAGTGTCGTCACTCCCGCGAAGTTAAATTGGCCTTCCATTTCAGCTCCGAGTCCGCCGGGAACCCCGTTGCCCTCGGCGGAGCCGCCCTGAGCGCCGAAGGCGGTGATGTCGTAATCACCTGGGCTCAAGGTGATCGTTTGCTCAGATCCGGCATACTGGTAATCGCCGGTCTGGGCGGAGCTGGCAAGCATTCCAAACCGTAAGGTAACCGCAACCATACACGCTGCGCTGAACGGATGGTATTGGGGCAAGATAAAGAATTTGTACTTAGTGTTCATGGCTCATGCAAAGTTCTGAACATTTTCTTGAGATGTCCCTAAAATATTAATTCACGAGGATTTTGTCAAGAAGAATCGAAGGGGGAAAATTGAACACCGAACACTGAACCATGCTATTCTCGCAAAGAGCCGGCAATAGTCGAGAGCCATGGTAGGGCGGAAGTGCTCTTCCGCCAGGCACCCGGCGTCAGCCGGGCGCCATTCAACGTCCGGCTCCCGTCCGCCGGCTCCGCGAATCTAATCTGCGGTATTACTTCCGCCCTGCGATGCTATTCAATTCGCCTTCGATATGTCAGATGCGCCCGATACGTCAGATATTCCCTCATATGCCCCATCGGTCCCATTCCAATTTGCCCCACTCACGGCTGGGCAAGGCGGTAAAACATCGGGGCATTCGTTCCAACGACGGTTGCGTTCACCAACCCATTGGAGAGACCGTTGAGCGTGAGCTGGCCGGTGGCCACGGCGGTCCATGGAGAATTCGAGATTGGGGGCGGACTGAAGCTGATAGCCGTTTGCGCTGGGCGGCCAGGACAAGTTCAATTGTCGGCCCGGTGTGAGGGAGGCGGTTAGTTTGGGCGGAGCCATGCCATACAGGGTCACGATCCCGTAGCCGGGGACATTCACAGTGGCCTGGCCATTGGTGATACCGGTGGTTGACGTTTGCCAATAACTGCCATTGCTCGAAGTAAAGGTTTGCCATGATTGTGATTCCGACGGGCTGCGCGGGTGAATTGACCACTGCCTGAGCCGGCGTGTTGGTGGCGTTGATCAGCACGACGGTCATGGTGCCGTTGGTCACATGCAGAAACGCAGCGGCGGCGAGCGTGGAATCGCCGCTGACGGTGGCATTGACGCAAATGGAATTGGGCCGGATGTACTTGAAAAAATGTTTTGCGGCGACGTACTTGGGCGAGTTTTGGAGGTTGGACGAATCGGTCAGGGTCTCAGCGCCCACCGCGCTGCCGTCGGTCATCTGCCAATAGGCCCAGGCGCTTTCGCGTCCGGCCGTGAGCGCCTGCTGGATTCGCAACGCGATGCTCCAGGCGCCGCTGCCGGGAAATCCGGTCGTGGGATACAGCCAGGCCGGGTTCTCGCCCGAAGTTTCTGTCATCCAGGATTTCTTCCCGTAAGTTGCTAAAGCCGGCGACGTTGGCTGGAATTCCCGCGTGCCGGACTGGCGGACCAACCGTTTACCCACCACAGCCATTGAGTGGGAGTGGCGGCGGCGGCTGAAACGCCGTCGCTGTCGTAGCCGTGGATGCAGAAATACGCCTCGGCGTTGCTCGCCGCGGGATTGGCGCCCACCGCCTGCAAGAATTGAAGATTCTTGGCCGCAGTGGTGCTGCCGCTGCCGTACTGCCACATCCCGTAGGCGTCGCCGCCCAGCACATCTTCCGGCCCCATGATTTTGATATTGGCAAGATCCGGGTATTGGTTCAGTTCGGCCCGGACCGCCGTGAGCGCGGCGACGTAGTTGGTGGCGAGGGGATAGAAACAACTATTGTAAAACTCATCGAAGTCCAGTTCGTTCTGGATGCTGATCGCGTAGAACGAAACTCCGTACGTATTTTGAAAACCGCGCAGGTAGGCGGCCATGCAACGGGCAAATTGAGTCAGGGCGCTGGTCGGTCCGGTTCCGCCGAGCGCCGAGTCATCGAATTCCGGCCGCGGCGTGCCGGAAACGTCGAGCGATCCCGCCGGCAAAATTGCCGAGCCAGATAAACGGAAATGGCGTTCCGTTCGTGGGCAGATTCGCGCCGCCGCTTTGGTAGGTGTTGCCGTCCGTGAGTTTCACCCAGGGCATCGGACGACCAGAGCGAGGCAAACAATTTGAAATCGCCCAGGTTCGTGACCAGCGATTTGCCAAGCTGCGCTGTCACACCCGCCACTTGCGGGCCGCTGCCGCTCGCGGTGAAGTTGAAGTACGTCGATGTTGGAATTGATGTTCGGCCCCATGACGGCAATCTGCGCCTGGCTGCCGTTGAACAGATTCGTGTAGGTGGTCGCATTGGTGTATGTGCGGGCGTAGTTGCCGCCCGGGCCAGCATTGCCGTAACTGGGCGAGTTGTAATTGTTGTTCGAGTACGGAGCTTTGAAATTCGGCGTCAGATCCATCCGCAGCATGGAGGCCTGGAGATCGCCGTAGTATAAGTTTGTCCACCAGGTTGTCTGGCTTGCTTCCGTCCCGGAAAGACACGTGCCAAACCCGTCAATGATCTGTTGTCGGCCGGCGGGCGAGGTATCGATGGAAATGGAAACCGTTTGCGCGCCCAACCTCGAG
Source organism: uncultured Verrucomicrobiae bacterium (assembly GCA_963845665.1). Classification (GTDB taxonomy): domain Bacteria; phylum Verrucomicrobiota; class Verrucomicrobiia; order Limisphaerales; family UBA11358; genus UBA11358. The sequence goes on along the minus strand of CAWJTA010000002.1, from coordinate 540,784 downwards.
TTCGAGTGAGACCAGAACATCAGCAGCGCAAAAGCGGCAATTTTGAAAGCGCGTAACACGTTGATTTTGGCAGCATAATTCAAGCCAGCGGTGGTAGCGGGTCAGTTTAGTTTAGCCGCGTGAATAATCGCATCCGGGTCAACTCCCTTTTGCTCTAGCTGCGCATAATTGCGATCAACTAAAAATCTCCAGACAAGAATCCAGCAAATACATCCGATCACGACAGCCAAAACTGCTCGCTTTGATATGGAAGGTCGAGGCAACGTTACAACAAAAAGAAAAACCGAAAAAGCGAGTGGGATAGCACTGAGTCTATCTTGGCGTAGCGCCATCAAAAACTCGTCCGCCGAATCTATTCGGCCGCCTGCTATCACGAGCGTCAGTAAAAGACAAAAACCAGCCAACAGAATGCTGAACCACATCACTCCACCACGAATCTGGTCTGTGACTGTGCGTGTCATGTCGGCTAACGAAAACCTGAGCCACAACCGCCATAAAATCAAGGCAACAAACCGACGATTTCTTCCAAGCTCCAAACATAGTCGGCAATTCCCGCCGCCGTTGCCAGCGGTTTTCGGTGGGATGGCCGCCAGGGAAAGCTCCAGGGGAGCGAAATATTTGTAGTACGTGTATAAGAAATTTTTTCCATTGCCAGTGGCGCTGCCACCTCCATAGGAGCGGGATATTCCGACCATCAATCGCCCACGAATTTGAAGGTATAAATTTTTGTGTACGTGTTCGCCATGCTCTGAATATGTCGCTGCTCCGCAGGTGGCAGCGCCACTGGCGAGGGAAATATATTTTGGGCTGTTGTACTACAAATATTGCGCTCCGATGGAGCTTCTCTTGGCGGCCATTCCACTGAGAACAGGGAAGAACCCAATTCAGGCCAGCGTCATGTTGGGTGGTGTCTTAATTTGAAATTACTCATCTTCATTCTTGAACCAAAAAGCTGCAATTTTCTGGCTCTTAATGATTATAATAATGCCGACGACAGCTTGTACGACATTACCAATCGCAAAAGACCCCATGCTAAAGAGTTTTTCGCTCCAATTTACGCCCATAGCTGATGAAAAAATAAGAAGTATACCAGAGACGAAACCCGGTATAGCGCATAGGCAAATGTAAAGCCCGACGGTTTTGATTAATACATTCGCCAGCTGTTTCGATTTCATATTTTAATTTTCCAATAATCCAACGATTCCTTCCAAAGTCCAGACGTGATTTGAAACCCCAGCAGCCATCGCCAGCGGTTTTCGATGGGATGGCCGCCAGAGAAAGCTCCAGAGGAGCGCAATATTTGTAGTACGCGCGTATAAAAAGTCTTCCAAGCTCCATAGGAGCGGGATATTCCGAACATTAATCGCCAACGAATTTGAAGGTATAAATTTTTGTGTACGTGTTCGCCATGCTCTGAATATGTCGCTGCTCCGCAGGTGGCAGCGCCACTGGCGAGGGAAATATATTTTGGGCTGTTGTACTACAGAGATTACGGTCCTCTGGACCTTAGGGTAACGTCGATTGAATGTGCAACAACCACCCACAGTTGCGCCGGTGGCAGCGCCACTTGCTATAACGCGGCGCGGACGGCGTCCCGACACATCGGGATCCCTACCACCGCTGCCATCAAACCGGCGGTTGCAGTTTTCCAGAAATCCGCAATAATAGCGGTTCGTTTTAACAGCAAAATGTATGAAACCCCAGGTTGAAATATATGATACGACCCTGCGCGACGGTTCGCAGGGCGAAGGCATCAACTTTTCAGTCGCGGACAAGCTTCGGATTGCGGAAAAGCTGGACGCTTTCGGGGTGCATTACATTGAAGGAGGCTGGCCGGGATCGAATCCCAAAGACATCGAATTTTTTGCGCAGGCGAAAAAGAAACGGTTTAAAAACGCGCGACTGGCCGCCTTCGGTTCGACTCGTCGCAAAGATGTCGCGGTGGAAAACGATGACCAGGTGCGTCTGCTCATCGAAGCGGCCACACCGGTCGTCACGATCTACGGCAAGACGTCCATGCTGCACGTCAAAGAGGTGTTGCGGTGCACGCCGGAGGAAAATCTGGGGATGATTGCCGACACGGTGCGCTATCTCAAAGACCACGGCAAGTATGTCATCTATGACGCTGAGCATTGTTTTGACGGATACAAGCTGGACCCGGAATATGCGCTGGCCACGTGGCAGGCGGCGGAAAAGGCCGGCGCGGATTTCGTGGTTCTTTGCGACACAAACGGCGGTTGCCTGCCGGATGAAGTCGCGGCCATCACGCGTGTGGCAGCCGGGAAATTGAATTGCCGACTCGGCATCCACACGCACGATGACATTGGGCTGGGTGTGGCGAACGCCCTGGCATCGCTTGGCGCCGGCGCGACGCACGTGCAGGGGACCGTGAACGGTTACGGCGAACGCACCGGAAATTGCAATTTGATCAGCATCATCCCGTGTGTGGCGCTGAAATTGAAAAAAACCTGCGTGCCGGAAAAGTCACTGCCCAAGCTGAAAGAGCTGTCGCAGTTTGTGGATGAGATGGCGAATGTGCGGCATAATCCGCGCCTGCCCTGGGTGGGCTCGGCGGCGTTTTCGCACAAGGGTGGAACGCACGTCAACGCCGTACAAAAACTGGCCTCGAGCTACGAACACATTGACCCGACGCTGGTGGGCAATTCGCGAACGGTGCTGGTGAGCGATCTGGCGGGCCGCAGCAACATCGTGATGAAAGCGCACGAGCTGGGTTTTAAGCTTTCGAACGATACGCCGGAGCTGAAAAGTATTCTTAACCGCGTAAAAGAATTGGAGAACGCGGGGTACGAATACGAGGCTGCGGAAGGATCTCTGGCGCTGCTCATCGGCAAGACGTTGAAGCATCGGGAGACGCCGTTTGTGGTAGAGACTTATCACGTCTCGATGCGCCAGGACGCCAAGGAATCGATATGCGAAGCGACGATCCGCGTGCGCGTGGGGAAAAAAACTTATCATGAAGTGGCTGAAGGCGACGGGCCGGTCGATGCGCTGGACGGCGCATTGCGCGCGGCGCTGACCAAGTCGTTTCCCCGGCTTAAGCGCATTCAGCTCACGGACTACAAGGTGCGGATATTGGATTCTTCGACGGGCACGGCGGCCAAAACGCGGGTGCTGATTGAATCATCCGACGGCAAGCGGGAATGGGGGACGGTAGGGGTCAGCGAGAACATAATCGAGGCGAGTTTGCAGGCGCTGGCTGACAGCATGGAATATGCGCTGGCGAAGACGGCTTGACGTATATACATCGCGATGTATATTAATTGAGTGAAACGGCAAAAGAAGAGCAAATATCCGGCCCCTAAAAATTCTGCCATGGTTTTGAAGGAAGGTGCTGTGGCCGATGAAAAAGAGGGAGCGCTGATGGTTCGCACGCAGATTTATCTCAGCAAAGACGAGCATGAATTTGTGCAGCGGGAAGCGTCGCGCCGTGACGAGCCTATGGCAGCGGTAATTCGCCGTTTTATTGATGAGAAAATGGAGATACCGGAGGATGCATGGACGAATAATCCAATGTTGAAGCCCTTGCCGAAGGATCCGAATTGGAAAGGTCATGAAGACGGCGGGATTAATCTCGACCATTACCTTTACGGCGTGCCGAAAGATTACATTAAGGTGAATGGCAAATACGTTGAAGCGCCACCTTTGCCGGATGACTATTATTCGAACCGCGCCAGTCGCGAGGCTTACGACCGGAAAATCCGTGAATTGGATGAAACGAAATGACCAATGCCGTTTTTCTTGACGCCTCATTCTGGGTTGTCTATCGGAATGATGAAGAGCTAAGGCATCCGTTGGCTCGGCGTGTAGTCGGGGATATGTTCCGCCAAAAGGCGCAAATCGTGACAACCCTGCCGGTGATTTGTGAAGTTCATGCTTATTTCACACGGAACCCGTTGATACGGCGAACGATCTTGAAAGATTTTTATGAGAACCCGGTCGTGACGTTGGAAGAAATCCTGTACGAGGACCAACAAGCGGCGCTGGAAGTTTTACGCGTGAACGATGACAAAACATATTCGCTGTGCGATGCGCTTTCGTTTGTCGTTATGCGCCGGCTCAACATCCGCCGTGCCGTCAGTTTCGATAAACATTTCCGTCAATTCGGTGAATTTGAGATTATCCCGGATAAATTTCCATGAACGAAATTTCCAAAGCATACGAGCCGCAAGCGGTCGAGGACAAATGGTACCAGTTCTGGCTGGACGAAAAATTTTTCGTGGCCGACGCGAAATCGCCCAAGCCGGCGTATTCCATCGTGATTCCCCCGCCGAACGTGACCGGCGTGCTTACGATGGGCCACGTGCTGAACAATACCATCCAGGACATTCTATCGCGCAAGGCGCGCATGGATGGCAAGGAAGTGCTTTGGCTGCCGGGCACGGACCACGCCGGCATTGCCACGCAAACCGTCGTGGAGCGCACGCTCAAGAAAGCCGGCGAGATTAAACATCGTGACGATTTGGGCCGCGAAAAATTCCTGAAACGAGTCTGGGAATGGAAGGAGAAGCACGGCGGCATCATCATCCAACAGCTAAAAAAACTGGGCGCATCGTGTGATTGGTCGCGGGAACGGTTCACGATGGACCCGGACTATTCGGGCTGCGTGCAGAGAGTGTTCGTGGAGCTTTACAAAAAGGGCCTCATCTATCGCGGCAAACGCATGGTGAATTGGGACCCGGTCGCGCTGACGGCGCTCTCTGATGAGGAAGTCATCATGAAGGAGCAAAAAGGCGCGCTTTATTATTTTAAAGTCGAAGTCGCGGAAGCGCCGGGAACATTTTTGACGATCGCGACGACGCGGCCGGAGACGATTCCCGGTGATACCGCGGTCGCGGTGAATCCGAAAGATCCGCGGTATGCCAAGTTTATCGGAAAGCACGTCGTGCGTCCGCTTCCGGCTGAATTGCCACGGGAGCAAAAGCTCATCCCCATCATTGGCGATGAGCACGTGGATTTTGAATTTGGAACTGGCGTATTGAAAGTGACGCCCGCGCATGACAAGGCGGACTATGAAATCGGCCTTCGGCACAAATTGCCCCAAATCGATATCATGCATGCCAACGGTCATATGAACGATTTGGCCGGCCGGGACCTGACAGGACTCGAACGATTCAAAGCGCGGAAGGTTGCGGCGGAAAAACTTGCCGAACTCGGCGTGCTGGAAAAAGAGGAACCTTATACGAACAACGTGGGTTTTAGCGAGAGAACGGACGTGCCGATCGAACCGCGCCTGAGCGAACAATGGTTTCTGAAATATCCGAGCGCCGAAAAGTCCCGCGCCGTCGTGGCTGATGGGAAGATGAAATTTTATCCGGACCGCTGGGCGAAAGTGTATGACCATTGGATGGGCGGCTTGCAGGATTGGTGCGTCAGCAGACAGCTTTGGTGGGGGCATCGGATTCCGGTCTGGTATAACCGCGCCGGCACGAACTCAGACGAAAAGAGAGACGGGCGTGATGAACGCTTTGTCCGTTGTCAAATCGAGTCGCCGGGCGAAGGATGGGAGCAGGACTCGGACGTTCTCGATACCTGGTTCAGTTCCTGGCTTTGGCCGTTTGCGACGATGGGCTGGCCGGAGCAGACGGAAACGTTAAAAAAGTTTTATCCGACGACCGATCTTGTTACCGGGCCGGACATCATATTTTTCTGGGTCGCGCGCATGATCATGGCGGGCTACGAGTTCATGGACGCGATGCCGTTTAAGAACGTTTATTTCACGGGCATCATTCGTGACAAGCAGGGACGCAAGATGTCGAAGAGCCTGGGGAACTCGCCCGATCCGCTCGATTTGATCTCAAAATACGGCGCGGATGCGTTGCGTTTTGGTGTGATGCGGGCGGCGCCGCTGGGGCAGGATATTTTGTTTGATGAACAAAATGTCGAATTGGGCCGCAACTTCTGCAACAAGCTGTGGAATGCCTGCCGGTTTCGCCAAATACAGGGCGGCGAAGTGCAGGGGGAAATTGATCCGAAATTGCTGACGCCGGACGACAAATGGATCTTGCTGAAGCTCGACATGGCGCTTCGCGAAATGGCCGGGGCGTTTGCCGATTACAAATTCAGCGACGCCACCGCCACGCTTTATCGGTTTTTCTGGAGCGAGTATTGCGATTGGTACATTGAGGCGAGCAAGGCCGTATTGCAGGGAAACGACCCGGCGCGAAAGGCCAACACCATTGCCCTTATTGATTTTGTCCTTTCGCACACGCTTCGGATGTTTCATCCGTTCCTTCCGTTTATTACCGAGGAACTCTGGCACGGAATGGGTTATAGCGAGGACATGCCGGCCAATCAGGGCGGCAAGACGATCATGTTCGCGCCCTGGCCAAAGCCGATGGACGATGATTTCAAATCCTTTTACGGTCTGGGCGAGGGCGATGAAAAACTGATTGAAGCGCGAAACGAATTGGTCACACAGGGCCGCGACCTGCGCCGCCAGGCCAACATCCCGGCCAATAAAAAAGTGAAGTTCGTCTTCAAGCCGAATGGAAAGGCCATTGACGCCGAAGTGCTGAAACTGTTGCTCAATGCCGAGGCGGTTGAGGTGAACCCTAATTTTCAGCCGGCCAAAAATGTGCTGGCCGTTCGCCATGAAGCGGGCGACTTGTATTTGCCATTGGAAGGGCTGGTGGACGCCGAGGCTGAAAGGAACCGGCTTACAAAGGAACTGGAAAAAATCGAAGCCGAAATTGCGAAGGTTGAACAGAAGTTGGCGAATCCAAATTTTACGCAAAAGGTTCCGGCAACAGTGCTCGAAGAACACAAGAAACGCCTTGCCGATTGGCAGGCGAAGCGAGAACATGTGCGCACAGCCCTCGCAGCACTGGGCTCGTAATCTATGGCCATCCAAAGAAGGCGGCGTTGTTATACGCTGCTGCTCGCTTTGCTTATAATTTATTCCATGCCACCCATTCTTTCAGCGGAACCGACAGCGCTTGCGATAGCCGAGCAATTGGAAGTGGACGGGCAATTTCTCGCCGCATCCAATGTTCTGGAAGGCGCGCTGGCCGCGGCGTCGCCGGGCGCGCAACGCAATCAAATGGAATTTGAATTGGATCGGCTGAACCGCATTTGCCAGGACTTTTCTTTATCAGCGGATGATCTGTTCGGCGCGCTTCAGCAGTCCGTGGACGGGTTAACCAGCAACGAGTTTGAGCAATGGGTCCGGGAAGGCCGTTTCGACTCGCGAGTCATCGATGGACGCCGCTGGTTCATGCGGTCGAGCCTGTCGAATCTTTACTTCCGGTATCCCTCGTTGACTCCGCGCCGGATGGATGGTTCGGAACGCGCCAACACTGTTCTGGTAAACAAAATTCTTGCGTCCTGCCGCGCCATCAAAGAGGCCGCGCAAAAGGAGGGTTCGCCCTACGTGCTGCCAAAGCGGTTCGACATGACGATGACCGTCTCGGCCAATTCCGACATCGTGCCGGCAGGCCAGGTCATCCGCGCCTGGCTGCCGATTCCCCGAATCGGTCCTGGCCAGAGGGATTTCGAAATCGTCTCCAGCTCGCCGCCGGTAAAAGAGATTGCGCCGGGTGACAGTTCAATTCGTTCGGCATATTTTGAACAGGCCGCGCGGGCGGGCCAGTCTACCGACTTTATTTTGCATTACCACTACACGCGTTACGGTGTCTGCTTCGAGATTGATCCCAGGCGCGTCACGGCTTTTGATGGCAAAGACCCGGCGATAGCCGTCTTTACGCGCGAAGCTCCGCACGTTGTATTCACGCCGGAAATGCGCGCTCTGTCGCAAAAAATTGGGGGCGGCGAAATGAATCCGGCGGTGCTGGCCAAAAAGTTCTACGACTGGATCGGCGAAAACACCAGTTACAGTTATGCGATCGAGTATTCGACGATCCGAAACATCGGCGACTACTGCCGTTCGCGCGGCTACGGCGATTGCGGACAGGAAGCCCTGTTGTTCATCACGCTCTGCCGGCTAAACGGCATTCCTGCCCGATGGCAATCCGGCTGGCACACGTTTCCGGGGATTATGAGCATTCATGATTGGACTGAAATTTATCTGGCGCCCTACGGCTGGGTGCCGGTGGATCCGTATATGAGCGTGAAGGCCGCGCATTACGCGGCCGCGCTCACCCCGGAGGAACGCCGGGAAGTCCGGGACTTTTATTTCGGGGGTCTGGACGTGTGGCGCATGGCGGCCAACGATGACCATAGCCAGGCTCTTCGGCCGCCCAAAATGACGTATCGCTCGGACAACGTGGATTTTCAGCGGGCAGAATTGGAATCGGGCAATCGAAACATTTATTTCAATCAATTTAGCTATTCGCTTGATGTCAGGGAACTTCCCTCGGCGCAGACGGCATCGAAATAATCGATGTGTTGAATTATCAGGCGCAGCGCGGTGAAATTTCCGATTCGTTCGCGCTAATTTTTCTTTTTCGTTTCTCTTAATCGAGGCAAACTCGCGGCGATGCAATCAGATATTGAACCTCAAACAGCGGCCGCGACGCTGAAGAAGGCGTCTGCGATGCGGCCGAACCTGGCCATCGTGCTGGGCAGCGGCTTCCACCCCGCTGTGGAAGGACTGCGGGTGGACAAAGAGATTGCCTTTTCGGAAATTCCCGGATTTCCAAAGCCGACGGTCAAGGGCCACGCGGGGAAATTATTCTTTGGAGAGGTTGGCGGCACGCAGGTCATGGTGCTGAGCGGGCGTTCACATTTTTATGAAGGCCAATCCATGGAACAGGTCACTTTTCCCGTCCGCGCTTTGGCGGCATTTGGAATTCATGATCTGCTTCTGACAAACGCTGCCGGCGGGATCAACAAAACGTTTCGGGCAGGCGATTTCATGCTCATCACCGATCACATCAATTTCATGGGAACTAATCCGCTGCGCGGCACGTCGCATTTTGTAGATTTGACGCGCGTGTATGATGCGGAGCTGAATGCCCTGCTGTTGGAAGCGGCCAAGGTACGCAAAATCAAATTGAAAAAAGGCGTTTACCTGGCGGTTTGCGGGCCTAATTATGAGACTCCAGCGGAGATTCGGGCGTTTGCCACACTTGGCGCGGATGCCGTGGGCATGAGCACGGTTCCCGAGGCTATTGTGGCCAGGCAATGGGGCATGAATGTGGCCGGGATTTCCTGCATCACCAATGCGGCGGCGGGCATCGGCCAAACCGCGTTGTCGCATGCCGACGTTTTGGAGACCGCCGAACGCGTCGGCAAAGTCGGGGCGCAACTGCTGGAGACGTTCGCCGGACTGTACGGAAGACGCCTCGAAAATATTGGATGAAAATTGATCCGCGAACATTAATCCTTGCCGCCGTCAAAGCCCGCGAACAGGCCGTCGCGCCGTATTCCAAATTCCAAGTGGGCGCGGCCTTGCTTGCTAAATCGGGAGACATCATCGGCGGCGCCAACGTGGAAAGCGCCAGCTACGGCTTGACCTGCTGCGCCGAACGCGTGGCCTTGTTCAAGGCATTGACCGCCGGCGCCAGGGACTTCATCGCGATTGCGGTGGTCGCTCGAATCAAAGACGGTCCCATGCCCTGCGGCGCCTGCCGTCAACTTTTGGCCGAGTACGCGCCTGAAGCCATCGTGTTCGTGGCTGATACCGGCCGGCCGAATAAAATCCGCAAACATACGGTGAAAAAGCTTCTGCCGTTTGCATTTTTGGCTGGCGACTGGTGATTTTTCGAGCAAACTCAGGCCGTTCAGTGTCCATCCATCGAACTTCGCCTTGTTTTTGGCATGAAGTCTCTTTAACAATTTACCCTACACGTGAATGACATTTTGATCATCGTGCCGACCGTCAACGAACGCGAGAACCTCCCGCGCGTCGTGCAACGGCTCCTGGCCCTGCCGATCAAGGTCGACATTCTGATCATGGACGGCAATTCCTCTGATGGGACTGGGCAGATCGCCGACGAACTTACCGTGAAACATCCGGAGGTCCACGTCATCCATGAGGCAAAGAAGAGCGGGCTGGGTCGCGCCTACATTGCCGGCTTCAAATGGGCGCTGGAACGCAGCTACGAATTCGTTTTCGAAATGGACAGCGATCTCTCGCACAATCCGGACGATGTCCCGCAATTCATCGAGGCGGCGAAGGATGAAAGCGCCGACCTGGTGCTCGGGTCGCGTTATTCCGGCGGCGTGCGCGTCATCAACTGGCCCCTCAAAAGGCTTATGCTGAGCCGTTGCGCGGGGATTTACGTGGGCGTGATTACCGGCATGCCCTTTAGCGATCCCACCGGCGGCTATAAATGCTTCCGCCGCAGGGCGCTGCAGGCCGTCAATCTCGATGAAATCAAATCAGATGGCTACAGTTTCCAGATCGAAATGACCCACCGGCTGTGGCGCGACGGGTTCAAAATTGCCGAAGTGCCGATTATTTTCACTGAACGCGTGCACGGCCAATCCAAACTGTCCCGCCGTATCGTTCGCGAAGCCCTGCTGATGGTTTGGTGGCTCTGGCTGCAAAACGGATTACGGAGAAGGCCCCGAAAACGCCTCAACGCCAAGTAGAACGAAGGGCCCTGGCAATCGGCAATTCCACAAAGTGGTTTGACTAATTGGCCGGGTAACCGTAAATTCCAGCGAATGCTAGCTGCTGAACCAAAGGTGGCGAACTCGGGCGCGGCAGATTCGGCCTCGGCCCCTTCCAACCTGAACCGTTCCTGGAAACTTCTCGTGGAACCGCTCGAACCTTTTCTTCAGACAGTCGAGCGGCAACTGGTCCTTCAAGCTCACGAATTCGATCCCAAAATCGTTCCCTACGCCCAATACGCCCTGAATGGCAGCGGGAAACATCTGCGCCCGACGCTCGTGGCGCTGGCCGCCAACGCCGTGAGCAAGGTATCCAGTGTTCACGTGACGGCGGCCGTGATAATCGAAATGGTCCACCTGGCCACATTGGTCCATGATGACGTGATGGACGAGGCGGAAATCCGCCGGGGCAAACTCACACTGGCGGCCAGCTGGGGCAATGAAATTGCCGTTCTGTTTGGTGATTGTCTTTTTGCGCAGGCGCTAAAATTGGCGGCCAGTTTCCCCACACCCGAGGTGTGTCGCGCTGTCGCTATCGCGACAAACACGGTTTGCACCGGAGAGATTTTGCAAACCCAACATCGGCGAAATTTTGAAGTATCGCGCCGTGAATATTTCCGCGTGATCGAGATGAAAACGGCGGAACTGTTTACTTTATCATGCGACCTGGCGGCGTTTTTAGGAGGGGCAGACTCTGAGCAGAGGGCATGTTTGCGTCAGTTTGGCACGGCTTTTGGGACTGCTTATCAGGTTTATGACGATTGCGTCGACTTATTTGGGACAGAAGCGGAGGCCGGTAAATCCTTGGGCACTGACCTGGCCAAAGGCAAGTTGACCTGGCCGGTTTTGCTGGCCTGGGAACGGGCTGATTCGGCCGACAAAAAGCGGCTGGAAGGCTGGATCGAAAATTGGCGTCCCGAGAACTTCCCGTTAATCAACGAGCTGCTGGTCCGCTACGAAACTTTTGAACCTTCTGTGGAAATCATTGTCAATCATCTGGAACAGGCGAAGGCGGCGTTGAAAATCCTGCCTGGAAACGCAGGGCGTGACGGTCTAATGGATTTAACCGAATTTTTATCGCAACAAATTGCGAACCTGACTGTTTGTATTGTATGACCATGATTATGGCCGAACCTGCCGAACGTAATGATTCGGAAGCCCCTTCCGGACCAACGGAAGAAATGGTGCTGGTGGATCGGGCGCGCCACGGCGACTTAAAGGCATACGACGAACTGGTGCGGCGGTACCAGGAGAGGATATATGCCACGGTTTATCACATGACGTCCAATCATGAGGACGCCAATGATCTTGCCCAGGAGTCCTTTGTAAAAGCATTCCAGGCACTGAAATCCTTCAAAGGCGGTTCCAGCTTCTATACCTGGCTTTATCGCATTGCCGTCAATAAGACCATCAATTTCCTTAAGCAACGGAAAAACCGGCAGCACATGAGTCTTAACGATCTGGACTTCAATGCCGAGCATAATCCCGATTTGGTGGCGTTGATTTCGGACAAAACGCCGCGGCGCGATGCCGGATTATCAGAGCTCCAGGAAAAATTGAACGCCGCCTTGCTTAAGCTGTCTGAATCTCACAGACTGGCCGTGGTGTTGCACGACGTGCAGGGGCTTTCGCACGAAGAAATTGCGAAAATCATGCATTGCAACATCGGGACTGTGCGGTCGCGGCTGTTTTATGCGCGACAACAATTGCAGGCCCTGTTGGCCGACTATGTGAAAGCATCATGAGCGAAAACGAAAATGATTTTGAGGTGCTGCGGCGCCTGCTGGCGCTCAAGCGGCACGAAATTCCGCCTCCGGGTTATTTCGAAGATTTCTCGGGCAGTGTGATTGGGCGTATCCGTGTGGCGCAGGCGGCCAGGCAAATGCCGTGGCTTCTGCGGGTTCTCCAGGCGTTTGAGTCAAAACCGGCTTATCCCGTAGCCTTTGCCTCCGCGTTGTGTACCTTGCTCCTGTTTGGGATAGTTTCGGTGGAACAGAGTCCAGGATTGGTCGCGAGTCCTGTTCTTGGTTCTGTAGACACACGGTTTCCGGCGCTGTCTGACACTCAGGGACTATTGTCTACGATCGTCAATACGAATTCTCAGGTTGATTCTACCCTGTTCGGTGGCCAGCAGAATACTTCAGCCTCATTTCAATCACTGGATTTGGCGAATTGATCGAATCGGCCCCATAAGGGGTTAGATTCAGATTGCCGAACGGTTCCGTTTTCCTTGGCGTACTTGCACTAAAAATCGTCTGCTGGCCGGCCTTTACACGTTTCCTGTTAATTTAAGCCGGCGCTCGCTTCTCACATCGCTGGCGCATTTGTGGAAACCTGGCTTTGAAGCCGCTGAGCCATTTCGCAATGATGGCGGATCGTCTTTGCTCCTTTGCCCGCGTATTTCTTCAATGCGCTGTCCTGCAGGGACCCCGAAGCGTCTTCAAAATCCTGCGTGGCCTTTTCGTGGCCCTTGACCATGGCGTCCGCATAAGCCTGGTCAAAATCATGGCCTTTGAGCGAAGCCAGGTGCTGCGCGTCGAGTTGGGCGTTCAACAACTTTTGCTGCGGCGATTCCGGCATCATTTCGGTCGCCGGCTTTTCCTCCGAGGCGGTCACTTCCTCATAAAATGTATTTGTGTCGGGCAGCTGTAATCCTTCGGTCGCCGCGATTTTCGACAATTGGTCCTGCATTTTTGAATGGTCTCGCACCATGTGCATGCCGAATTTCTGCACGGCCTTATTGTGTGATTGGCTCTGCGCTGCCTGGCCCAAACGAATTTCCTCGAGGTTTATCAGGCCTGCTTCCCAGGCGAAATCCGCCGGGGTCATCATGGACGTCGCAGCCGGGTTGCTTGTATCCATGTCATCGGCCAATACCGGAACAGCAAGCGCGCAGACAGTTACAGCAAGCACCACCTTTTTAAAAGCGCCGTCTTTCATAATTCGTCAATACGTTAGAACCTTTAATAACGGATGAGAATTAGCCAATCATATGCCACGCGGCATTTGTGCGATGTCAGAAGGAATTTCTACAATTCGTCCATGCGAATTGCAATAACGGTTGCTGTAACCGTGCGTTTTGCAGATGCGGTGAGCGGTGACCGGAACGGCAGATCAACTATTACTATTGCTTGGAATTGTTGCGGTTGACCGTCTGCTTGAACTTGAGCTTAACGGTGTCCTGCAAAAATTCCATGAAGCCGCGTTTCTTTTTTGGGCCGACTGTTTGAATGGGCTCGCACTTGTGACTGCACAAGGGACAAAGAAAGAGCGGCAACCCGCCTTTGCGCCGAAGGACGTGCACACATTCACTGCACATGATTTCACTGCAGTGCGTGCACTTGTAAGTGGCCGTGGCCCGCGAATGCCGCGGACAAATCATCCCGCCATCGGTCTGCACGACCGGCGGCTTGGGACGCGGGCGCTCATATTGGGGGATGACAACGTGGGCGTCGGTGGATTCGACGAATAATTCAACATCGCCGAGCGACACGGTTTGGCCGGGCAACAGGCGTGCTTCGGTGACCGGATCCCCATTGAGAAAAGTGCCGTTTGTGGACTGGCAATCTCTCAACAGGACGCCGTCGGCCGAGAGAATAAATTCGCAGTGAATGGTTGAGACGGTGGGATGATCGATGGAGAAATCACAATCCGGCGCACGTCCGACGCGATTTACGCCCGCGCGCAATTCCAATGTCTGGCCTTCCAGACCCTCGGTTTTTATTAGAAGCTTCGCCATGTAATTCCCGACTTTCTAACGGTTACACCTAAAGAAGCGATTTGTCCAGACAAATTGGCCAAAAAATAAGTCATAAGAAATATGTTATTTCAAGACCTAATAGATTAAGCCGAATGGTCGTTTCGGCAAAAGAGAAAACTCGACTTTTCCTTTAAAAACGACGAAGGTTCACGCGATGAGGATATTAAAAAACGTTGTCACAACGGCCCTTTTAGGGGCTGCCATCCTTTGGTTCTCCGGCTGCGGAAAGAAAACGGAAACAGCGGGCGTTTCCCCCGAAAGCCAGGCCAGTAATTACCCATTACCGGACCCGCCCGTGGTAGTGGATAGTGAACCCGGGATCCGCGGTGGAAAGCTCATTATTGCGGAAATGGGCGACCCTAAAACGTTTAACTTTATCAAGCAAAACGATATGTCGTCATACGGCATAATTCGTTTTATGTTTTGGGGGTTACTTAAGTTCGATGAAGTGAACCAGGAAGTGAAACCCGGGCTGGCCGATTTCTGGACTAATTCGCCGGACGGCAAGACATGGACATTTCGCTTGCGGAAAAATCTGCGCTGGAGCGACGGCGCGCCGCTCACTGCCGATGACGTGGTCTTTACCTGGAACGACCTTATTTATAACCCCAAAATCGAGAATGCTATACGGGACCCGTTCATCATTGATGGCAAGAAGTTTACGGTAACCAAGTTGGACGATTTGACCATTCAGGTGGTCACTCCGGAAGTCTACGCGGGTTTTTTGGCCGAATTTGGTTCGGATAACGTGCTTATCATGCCAAAGCATATTCTTGAGGAGTCCGTCACGAACGGAACTTTTGATTCGACTTTTGGCGTGAATTGGGATCCGGAAAAACTTGTGGGCAGCGGGCCCTACCGTTTGAAGGAATATAAAGCCGGGCAATATACCATCCTGGAACGCAATCCGTATTTTTTGGAGGTCGACAAAAACGGCACGCGTCTGCCCTATTTTGACAATCTTATTTTCACTGTGGTTCCGGATATGAATACGATGTCGCTTCGCTTTTTAAGCGGGGAAAGCGATGTAAATGATTTCATTTATCCCTATGAATACGACACGTATAAGGCGGCGGCGGCAAAGGGTAAATTCACGCTTCTTGAGCCCGGCATCGGCCTTGAAAAAAGCTTTTTTTGGTTTAACCAGAATACGAACGTAAATCCGCATACGGGAAAGCCGTATGTGGACCCGGTCAGATCGAGTTGGTTTCGCAACACAAAGTTCAGACAGGCTGTTTCGTACGCGATCGACCGCGAAAATATTATCAAGTCCGTCCTTTCGGGCAGGGGCACTCCTGGCTACGGTTTCGAAACGCCGGGCAACAAAAAATGGTACAATCCGAACACTCAACAATATCCTTACGACCCGGATAAGGCGTGGGAACTTCTAAAAGAAATTGGAATCGAAAAACGCGGCAGCGACGAGTTTTTGACTGATTCCAATGGCAACAAAATTGAATTTGTTTTCAACACCAATGCGGGCAACGGCGCACGTGAAAAAACAGCCGTGCTCATCACGGCTGATTTAAAAAAGTTGGGTATGAACGTGATTTTTCAACCTATCGAATTCAATACCCTCCTTACCAAGATTGACGACACGTTCGATTACGAAGCTATCCTTCTTGGTTTGGCGCCTGGAACAGTGAATGATCCCATTGACGGTATGAACGTTTTGAAGTCGAGCGGTTTCGATCATCAATGGTTTCCGCGTGAAAAAATGCCTTCGACCGAATGGGAAGCGCGCATCGATGAATTGATGGACGCGCAATCCAGGACACTGGACTTCAATGAGCGGAAAAAAGATTACGACGAAGTCCAGGAGATCTTGGGCGAGCAGCAGCCCATGATTTTCACGGTCATTCCTACGTATTATGCCGCGATACTTTCAAACGCAGGCAATGTCCGCGCAACGCCGCTTAGTTATTTTCGGGCGACCTGGAATGCCGAAGAGCTTTATTTCAAACAATAACCGGGCCGTTTTTCAGAAAAACGGAAAGGCAAAACAGCGCAGCAAAAATTCCATCGTTGAATTCATGCAGGCGGACAGGGCTTCCTGGACAAACGGGATGCGCATCACAATCCAAACGGGAATGATGCCGAAGCGGCAGAGGTTCCAATAGGTTTCCCAACTCATGCCAATGAAGTTGCGCAGCACATGGGAGCCGTCCAGCGGCGGGACCGGAATGAGATTGAAAAAACACAGCAGCAGGCTCAAGGACGCCATGTCTACGACCTGACTTGCTACATCCAGGGAGCCAAAGAAAAGAACGACGCGCGCAATTCCTACAAGCACGACAGCCAGGACCAGATTCATCGCGGGACCGGCGAGCGCGATAAAAACGTCATCGCGCGTGGGATTGCGTAGATTTGCCGGATTGACCGGGACCGGTTTGGCCCACCCTATCAGAAAGCCGCCAATAGGACTGAAAATCATCAGCAGCGGAAAAACGACGGTTCCGAGCGGGTCAATATGGACAATTGGATTAACCGACAAACGGCCCTGCAATCGTGCTGTATCATCGCCGCACAAGTGCGCGACCCAGGCATGAGCAAATTCGTGAAGCGTCAGGAGCACCACCAATTCGATATAAAACTTCAACCCATCAACAATGGACAAATGCATTTTTCCTGAAGTCTAGCCCTTGAAATCCAACGAGTCGAGACCGCCTTGAATGGCGGGACGCCGCCCCTGTCCTCGGCTGAAATTGACAAAAAAATCGTGCCCCCTAGAATTTCCTGTGTTTAACGTGAAATAACTCGAATAAAATCATGTCATCGCTTGCCGGAAAAACTGGAATCGTCTTCGGTGTTGCCAACAAACGTTCAATCGCCTGGGCCATCGCCCAGGCGTGGGCTCGCGAAGGCGCGAAACTGGCCTTTACCTATCAGGGCGAACGCCTCAAAGAAAATGTCGCTGAATTGGCAGGAACCTTCGGGACTGACACATTAATACTACCCTGTGATGTGACCAAAGACGAAGAAATCGCCGCCGTGTTTAAAACCGTCGGGGAAACCATTGGAAAATTGAATTTGCTGTTGCATTCCGTCGCCTTCGCGCCAAAGGAAGCCCTCGAAGGCGAATTTGTCAACACGAGCCGCGAAGCGTTTCGCATGGCGCATGACGTGAGCGCGTATTCGCTGGTCGCCCTGGCCCGCGCCGCGGCTCCGCTCATGACCGACGGCGGCAGCATCGTGGCGATGAGTTATTACGGCGCTGAAAAAGTCGTGCCCCACTACAACGTGATGGGCGTGGCCAAAGCCGCCCTCGAAGCTTCCACGCGCTATTTGGCTTATGACCTGGGTCCAAAAAAAATCCGCGTCAACTGCATCAGCGCCGGCCCGGTGAACACCCTGGCTGCTCGTGGCATCGCCGGGTTTATGGAAATGCTCAAGCACTACGAATCCCGCTCACCGCTCAAACGTAATGTTGCGCCTGATGAACTGGGCGCCACTGGCGTTTTTCTGGCCAGCGATGGCGCCGCGGCCATTACCGGACAAACACTCTACGTGGACTGCGGCTACCAGATTATGGGGATGTAAGGTGGCCGCGGTGCAAACCGCTACGCGGGTCGAATCATTTCGAATCGATCCCGGGTTCGGCAATACCAGTACGGCGCGGCCATGCGGCCGATCACCTGCAAATTCTCGCTGCGTACGCGCTTCTTCCCGGCGTCGTACAAGTCGTCGCGCAGGTGCAGCCGTTTTATCACGCCTATCACCAATCGATTGCTTCCGATTTGCAGTGTTCCCCATTCCACACATTCCATGCTCACCGGCGATTCGGCGATACGCGGCGGTTTGACGATCGACGATGGCACGGCGGTGAGGCCGGCATGGATCAGCTCATTCTCTCCGTAAGGCAGCGAGGCGGCACACTTGTTCATGGCCTCCGCGATGCCTTCGTCCACGAGGTTGACCACAAACTCATGCGTCGCGCGCACATTCAGGGCCGTGTCCTTGGGCGTGCCGTCCTCCCGGTCTGCCGGGGCAAACGCCAGGATAGGCGGGTTTGCTCCAAACACATTGAAAAAGCTGAACGGCGCGGCGTTGACCCTGCCGTCCGGGCTCATGGTGGTCACGAAAGCGATGGGCCGGGGCGTGACCAGGCTCACCAGGAATTGGTAAGCGCGATCAGCGTATTCATGTTCCAGATCAAGTTCCATAGACATAGACCTGACATTAAGTCGCTTGCCTAAAAGAAACAAGCGGGACATGGTTTGATGGAGAGTTCCGATGATTCCCGAATCGTGCATAGGGACCATGAGCCCGCGGGAACGCCGTGTGAGGGCACACGGCCTACAACGGCGCGGATTGTTGCAGGTCGTGTCCCCTGACACGGCGTTTCGGGCGGTTCATGGAAAGCCCCTTGGCCGCATTACGGTCAGTTGATGGCCACCGGTGCTACCACCCACCCACTAAACTTCCCCTTTATTCCGTTCATTTTTGAGGTATCCTCACTCCGTGACTTTGACCGAGCATATGACGCAATTGGCCAAACAGGCCAAAGCAGCGTCGCGTGAACTGGCATTACTTTCCACAGAGGAAAAGAACAAGTGCCTGTCGGCGATGGCCAGCGCTCTTGAGAACAGCGCCGGCGCCATTAAGGAAGCCAACGCGCTCGATATGGAAACAGCGGCCCAGGCCGGTTTGCCCGCGGCCATGCTGGACCGCCTCAAGCTCGACGATAAACGGATAGCCACGATGGCCAAGGGCCTGCGCGAGGTCGCGGCGCTGCCGGATCCGGTTGGAAAAATCCTGGACGAACGTGTCCGGCCCAACGGACTGAAATTGCAAAAGATTTCCACGCCCATCGGCGTCGTTGTCATCATTTATGAATCGCGTCCCAATGTGACGGCCGACGCGGCGAGCCTGTGCTTCAAGTCCGGCAACGCGACGATCCTTCGCGGCGGCAAGGAGGCCTTGCACTCGAATCAGCTCATCGCGCGGGCGATGATTGACGCGGGCAGGAAGGTTTTGGCCAAATTTCCCGAGCACGCGATCCAGGTCGTGCCTGTGGCCGATCGCGAAGCCATTCCGCTCCTGCTGGGGCTTACGCAGTATATCGACCTGTGCATGCCGCGCGGCGGAGAAGGATTGATTCGCGCCGTGGCCGAATGCTCGAAAGTGCCGGTCATCAAACATTACAAGGGCGTCTGTCACGTTTTCGTGGATGCGGAGGCCGATTTGGCCATGGCCGAGAGCATCGCCATGAATGCCAAGGTCCAGCGTCCAGCCGTGTGCAACGCGATGGAAACGCTGCTGGTGGACAAGAAAATTGCCGGGGCATTTCTTCCTGAAATCGGCAAAAAATTGGCGGAGAAAAAAGTCGAACTGCGCTGTGATGCCGCGGCGCTGGCGCAGCTTTCAGCACTGAACGGACAATTGCGCCTCAAAGCCGCGGCCGAACAGGACTGGTTTACCGAATACAACGATTACATTTTAAACGTGCGAGTCGTGGACGGCGTCAGGCAGGCGATTGATCATGTCAATTATTACGGCTCGGCGCATTCGGACAGCATCGTTACGCGCAACGAGGCTCACGCGCGCCAATTCCTGAACGAAGTGGACTCGGCCACCGTATACTGGAATGCCAGCACGCGCTTTACCGACGGCGGCGAATTTGGAATGGGCGCGGAAATCGGCATCAGCACCGATAAAATCGGCGCGCGCGGGCCGATGGGGCTGGAAGAGCTGACCAGCTACAAATGGATTGGCATCGGGTCTGGACAAGTCCGGGCTTAACAGCCCGCAGAGTAAACAATTTGAATTGAACCATGCAAACGGTTGCAAATAGTGAATCGATCAGCGTTGAAGACTACCTCGCCGCGGAAGAGAGCAGCGAGGTCCGCCATGAGTATCTCGGCGGCATCGTTTATGCCACGGCTGGTGAAACGCGAGCGCATGGGATTATTGTTCTCAACCTGGCGTTTGCCATTCGCCAACATCTAAAAGGCAAACCATGTGAGGTCCACGCCAAGGACATTCGTGTCAACTTCGACCTGCACAAGGACGAGTATTTTTACTATCCTGACATCGTCGTAACGTGTGACAAGCGCGACAACCATCCGCGCTGGATTCGTTTTCCGAAACTCATTATCGAGGTTTTATCTGAAAGCACCGAGCGCATTGACCGGCGGGAGAAATTCTTCGCCTATACCAGCATTCCTTCATTGGAAGAGTACGTGCTCGTGGGCCAAAAACCTGCAGAAGTCACTGTCTTCAGGCGCGGCAGCCGCTGGAAAGCTGAGCGGTTTTCCAGCTCTAAATCCAAGGTCGCCTTGTCCGCGGTGAAACTGGTGCTGCCGCTGGACGTGATTTACGAAGGCGTTTAATCTTCATGTCGCCCAAGGACACAGCGACGGCCGTTCGCGATTCGCTCCCATCCGGAGGGCTTTTTGCCGGATTAAAATGGCGTACCGCAACCTCACCGTTCCCGCTCGCCCCGGATTTGGCGAAAGAATTCGATACCCTGGGCCGGGTGCTGCTCCAGTTCTATCGGGCCGTCAACCTTCTATATCGCAAGAGCGTTGAGGGCAAGCAACCGGAATGGGTTGCGCGCTGGCTTGAATTGGGCAAGCCGGCGGAGATGATTGCTCTGCAACGATCGCCCGCTTTTAAAAATGATGTGCCGCGTGTCATTCGGCCGGACGTCCTCCTGACCGAGAATGGATTTTGCATCACGGAATTGGATTCGGTCCCGGGAGGCATCGGCCTGACGGCCTGGCTAAATGAGGTTTATTCCAAACTCGATGGATCTCCAATCATCGGTGGCAACGATGGCATGATTAAAGGTTTCCAGGGGATTTTTGGCAATGCGGCCAACGTCCATCTTGTGGTTTCCGAAGAAGCGGGCACGTATCGGCCTGAGATGGAATGGGTGGCGGCCCGCGATTCAAGATTCCACGTCCAGGATTCCAGATTTGACGCCTTTGTGGATGGCGATGCCGTCTATCGCTTTTTTGAACTATTTGATACGGCGAATGTGCCGAACTCGAAGAAGATTTTTGATCTGGCTGCTGAGGGAAAGATCCATCTGACACCGCCGCCGAAAACTATTTTCGAGGAAAAGATGTTGTTCGCGCTGTTATGGAATTGGAATCTACGGGATTTCTGGCGGCAGGAACTGGGCGAAAACTTTTTCGCGCGGCTTAAACGGGCGATTCCATATACCTGGCTGCTGGATCCCGCGCCATTGCCGCCGCACGCGGCGTTTCCGGGACTGAACCTGACGGATTGGCGGCAGTTGAAAACTTTGTCGCAGAAAGAGCGGGACCTGATCCTGAAGATTTCCGGTTACTCAGAAAAGTCCTGGGGCGCTCGCGGGGTATTTCTGGGCAGCGACCTGTCTCACGCCGACTGGGCCGCAGCCGTGGACGAGGCGCTGGCGGGGTTCGAAAAATCGCCGTTCGTACTCCAACGCTATGAACGGCCAAAACTTGTGGAAGCCAGTTGGTTTGATTTTGATAAAAACGAATCCGTCCAAATGCACGGACGCGTGCGGTTGTGTCCATATTATTTCGTGAGCGGTGAAGGCGACGCCGCGCGCCCGACCACCGGCGGAATTTTGGCTACGGTCGTTCCCGCGGATAAAAAGATCATTCACGGAATGACGGAAGCGGTTTTGGCGCCATGCGCCGTTGGGGACAAATCGGATTGATGGATTGATGGATTGATGGATAAATGGATTCCTGATGGGCCTGGCGCCAGCGTCCTGCCGGGTCCCGCCTGTGGTTAGGTCGCGAGTGGCGCTGCCATCCGTACGTCGTGTCCCCTCACACACCATCCCCGCCTGCCACTCGGCCCTTTCCATTCCTGCGCGAATCACGCAGTTGCCATCCTTCAACCTCCATTCCTCCAACTCGGTGGGCCTTTAACCACGGAGGCACAGATGGCACGGAGCCGAAAGGCGATACTTTTTTCCTTTTGCCTTCCTCTGTGTCCTCCGTGACTCCGTGGTGAAAAACGCCGACTATGCGCCGGCGTTGTCCAACGTAGCGGAGTAGGCTCGCGCCAATGTGGAAAGTTCAGCGCAGACGGATTTATATTGGCCGTCGTTCGCCAGGTTTTTCATTTCAAATGGGTCGTTTGCCGGGTCCAGCAGCATCGCGCCGTTCACGCCATCCTTGCCGTATTCGGCGTAGCGCCAGCGGTCAGTACGGACAGCGGTCCCGTGAATTGTTTTGCCGTCCTCGCTCCAGATGCTGTAGGCCGGTTTATCCCAGGCTGCCGTCGGATTTTCCAACAGCGAAGCGAAACTGGCGCCTTCGAGCTCGGATGATTTAGGCAGGCCGCAGAGTTCGACCAATGCCGGGTAAAGGTCGAGCGATTGAACGATGCGCGTACACGTGTGGCCATTGCCGCCGGCATCGGGCGCGGAGACGATGAGCGGAACGCGCGTGCCCATTTCAAAGAGCGAGCCGGCCTTGGACCATTTTCCCTTCTCACCAAGCTGATAGCCATGGTCGGCGAGAAAGACGACGATTGTGTTATCGCGCAGTCCCAGGCGGTCCAATTCCGCCAAAACACGGCCGACGTTCCAGTCCATCCAGGAAATTGCCGCGACGTAGGCGCAAATGACTTCGCGCGCCTCCGCTTCACTGGCGCCGCGGCCGATGAACAGATCGGCATTGTGCGGGCGGATGGCCGCGCGCGGAAAGCCGGCAGGCACAGTGGGCCACGCCGCAAAGTCCGGCGTCAATTTTATTTTATTGGGATCATATCGCTCAAAGAACTTCGCCGGCGCTGTGGGCGGGCTGTGCGGTTTTACAAACCCACAGCCGATGAAGAACGGGCGGTCCTTGTATTTTTGAAGGTTGGCGATGGTATGATCGGCCGTGTGATAATCGCCGTGGCCTTCGCCGTTGCCGTCCAAAAGCACAATGCGGTCCGAGTATTGGGCGCGTTGCTCTCCCGAGCCCTCATTGGCCGAGACCGGGGCGAATTTGGGCGAACGCAAATCGCGGTCCGATCGCTCGGCAATCTTCGAAGTGTCGAAGAGGTGTCCAACGCCGCCGGACTGCATGCCACCCTCGTCATCTGTCGTCCAGGACGTGGCGTCGTCCCACGCTTTGGGATCATCAATACCGCCGTGAAAAATCTTGCCGGCGCGGGCAGTGACGTAACCGTTTTGCCGGAACAATTGTGGCAGGCTCACCCAATCCGGATGAACGTGGCGAAAATCCGTTCGATTTCCCAGCACGCTGGTTTTGGTCGGGTTGCGTCCGGTGAGCAATGAAGCGCGTGACGGGTTGCAGAGAGGAAACTGGCAAAAATTCCGGTCGAACCGCACTCCGGATTTGGCAAGCGCGTCCAGGTTCGGAGTCATTGCGTGAAACATACTGCCGTAGCAACCCAATTCGACCCGGCAATCGTCGGACATCAGCAATAAAATGTTGCGTTGTTTCGGCGACGTCTTTTGTGCGCGGAGAATATTCGGAAACGTCACGGCCGCGGCCGCGCCAACGGCGGCCCGGCCGATGAACTTCCGGCGTGTGATTGCACTTACCTTCATTGCATTTAGGAATTGGACGCTAAAAAGCTATCCTGATTTCAATGGTTTCAAATCGCCAATTCTGTTGAGTGCTTGCGCACGGCCAGCGTTCCAACGTTTCGACATTGTAATACTGAAAATTTAATTTTTATGCTTGACAATGGTTTCATTCTTCTTTAAGAAGTCTCCACCCACGGAATGTAGTTGCAACTTGAAAACCCTGAAAACGACGATTTAGCATGAAAAACACCAGGAAACTATACGGAATCACCCTGGCGCTGGCGTGTGGATTGGCCACCACCCTCAAAGCGCAGGACTTATACATTACAGTTTATGGAACCCAAACAGTCGGCGAATATGGCCTGAACGGATCAACAGTAAATAGCTCCCTGATTTCCGCATTTGAACCCCAAGGCATCGCCGTTTCCGGGAACAACCTATTTCTTGCGCGCGAAGACGGCTTCATCGGCGAGTACGGGCTGGACGGCTCAACGGTCAACACTTCGCTGATTTCCGGTTTGGATTACCCATACTACATGGCGATCTCGGGGAGTGACCTGTTTGTCGTAAACCAGATAGGCCGCTCTGTGGGCGAATACACCACTTCGGGGTCGACGGTCAATGCGTCGCTGATTACAGGGTTGTATGGACCTACTGGCATCGCCGTTTCAGGGAACGACTTGTTCGTTTTGAATGCCGGGGCTAACAGCGTTGCCGAATATACGACTTCGGGAATAGGCGTTAACGGCTCGTTTATTACGGGGTTGGATACACCGACTGCCATCGCCGTTTCAGGCAACGACCTGTTTATCGCGAATGAAGCGGCCGGCACGATCGGGGAATACACCCTGTCAGGACAGGCGGTCAATACCGGGCTAATTACCGGCCTGACTGATCCCAATGGCATTGCAATTTTGGGGAACGATTTATTTGTAGTGAGTCTGGGCGCCAACGCCTATAGCGGGACCGTTGGCGAATACACAACGTCGGGACAGACCATCAATGCCTCGCTGATTACCGGGTTGACCCAACCGGCGGACATCGCCGTTACGCCGGAACCCTCCACCATTGCGCTCGCCGGCCCGGGAGCAGCGGCGTTGTTCCTGCGGCGGCGCAGACTATAGAAGAAAGACCTGGAGAGCGCGAGAAGTGGCGTTGGAAAAGAAGATGGAGGATGAGGCCCCTGCAGGGCGCGCGGAATCGGCGACTGTCCCGAGGGCTGATGCCCTCGGCTGACAGGGTTGAGGCTTTCAGCCTCGAGTGACGCGGTAGACGTCTCTTTCGACTGAAGCCAGATACAGTCGCATTAATGTTAACCATTTAATTTCATTTTCTTATCGACAAGGACAAGGCTTCTGTTTAGGAAGGTCTGACCCCAGTGACAGTTTGCCAACCTCAAACAAAACAAAATACCTCACCATGAAAAACACAAAGGCCCTCTGTGTAATCGTCCTTGCCTGTGGATTTGTGGCCGCCACCGCCACGACTCTCAAGGCACAAGACCTATACGTCGGAACCGCCGGTAGTGACGTGAACGACACCATCGGCGAATACGGCCTGGACGGCTCAACCATCAATTCTTCTTTCATTTCCGTGCCAAACGATGAACTCACGGACATGGCCATTTCGGGCAACGATTTGTTTGTCACAAGTTTTTACATTTACGAGTTCACAACTTCCGGAGCAACGGTTGGCAGCGGAGCGCCGTTCATTGCCGACGCGAGTCACCCCGCCGGCGTCGCGATTTCGGGGGATGACATGTTCGTCGCCTATACGGGTTCGGGCTCGGTCGCGGAATACACCACGTCCGGCGCGACGGTCAAAGGCGGGCTGATTACCTCGTTAAATCAACCTACGGCCATTGCAATCTCGGGGGATGACCTGTTTATCGCGGATTCCGTGCAAAACACCATTGTCGAATACACCACCTCCGGAACGCTCGTCAGTTCGGGACTTCTTTCCGGGGCATCCAACCCTCATGGCATTCTGATTTCGGGCGACGACATGTATATCGCCAATTGGGGCAATGGCACCATCGGCGAATACACCCTTTCCGGGACAACCATCAACGCATCGCTCATTACCGGCTTGAGTCAACCCACAGGCATGGCCATTTACGGGAACGACCTGTATGTCGCTGAAGATAACGGCGGCACAGTCGGCGAATATACGACGTCCGGGGCAACGGTGAACGCGTCCCTGATTACAGGGTTGGATGAGCCCACCGCTCTCCTCATCTATCCCGCGCCGGAACCATCCGCGCTTGCGCTGGCGGGACTGGGCGCGGCGGCGTTGTGCCTGTGGCGGGGCAAATCCAGACACTCATTTCACGAATGCGCACGAATATCCATTCGGGTCAATTAGTGTAATCCGCGTCTGGTCCAGTCTTCGCGATGAAACGATCTGTGTTTCATCTGCCCGGGCCGCCATCGTGGCGGCCGTAGCACAGCGAAGGCGGGAGCCTCTGCACTGGCGGCCGCCCGTCTGCGGCTTGAAGAAGCGACTCCTGAAGGAAAAACACGAACGTTAAAAAACTTTTCGCGTTTTCGTCTTGACGTAAAATCGGATTCAGTTTAGAACATCTCCGCACCCGCGGGAATCAGATGGTCGTACAGTCTATTTGTCTTTCGCGGAAAGCTCACAATCAAAAACAACAACAGGAAAAAAGCAGTTTGCAACTAACTATGAAGAATCGTTCCAACAGGAGTATGGTGTCCGTCGTATTGGCAGCGGGTCTGGTCTCGGCAGGGTCGGCGGCTGCAGCAGATATGGATTCCGGCGCGGGCGGCAACGCGGGCAGTTTTTACGTGAACGGCGACGCGGGCGTGGCCGTTTTGCAAAACATAATCTTTAAAGATTTTGGCAATGTAATCCAATTTGACGTTGGTCCAAAGGTTGATTTGAGCGTGGGTTACAATGTCACGCAAAACATCGCCGTCGAACTGCAAAGCGGCTTTGCTCATAATAGTTGGTCCAAAATCGACGGCCGGCCATTGTCCACTTTTGAAGTTTCGAGCGGGGACGTTTGGTCGATTCCCGTGATGGCAAACGGCATTTACAAGTATTCGTTCAATGACCATTGGCAGGCCTACGGCGGTCTGGGGGCCGGTGTGCTTATCAGCCCAATGTCCTTTGACGAGCCGGGCGCAGATTTCAGCGCCACGGATTGTGAGTTTGCCTATCAGGCGATGTTCGGCGTCAAATATCTCGTAAACGACCATCTATCGGTCGGCCTGGGATATAATTTCCTCGGTTCGCTCGACCATCATTGGACCGACTCGAGCTTCGGAACGAGCCTCACAACGAGCCCCACATATTTGCACTCGATCCTCTTGAGTTTGAGCTGCAAATTCTAAGACTCTTTAGACAAAATAGAGTTGGATTCCTCCGATAAATCTGCCAGTTGGGCACTGCTCGCTGGCAGATTTCCTTTTTCGAAGGTTCTCGACAATGGAAGATGGAAGATTTTCAAGTGCGAGCGCACGTGCCGTTTCGATTGACGCGGGCGCTTCTCAGGTTTTGACTGTCTTAGCCACTCCAGATCTTTCCTGCGCAGGCAACCCGCTCCTGACCCGTTGGCACAACTCATAAAACTTGTTCCATTGCTCCGCTTCCTCAAATGCGCGGCGTGGAACAACCACCGCATTATGCTGACCCAGGAACATAAAAATGTAGGAAGGCGTGCGAACCAACTTTCGGACGACTGACCACCTGGTCTCTGAACGGCTGTATTCCGACTCCGTATAGAACGCGTCGTCATCGATACCGAGTTTGCGCTCGCAGTACAGCTGCTTGTCCCTGGGAAAAACCATGGGGAGGACGGTAATGAAGGCAAGAAACGCCAGGATAAATGTGATGAGCACCAGCTCGACAAAAATGAATCCCACGACGCACGCGGCCACCGGCACGCTGGTCGGCATCGCGTGGGCCCTCGGCAACACAACCTGGAACGTAGCGAAAAGGAAAAAGCCGACGGATGTCAAAATGGTGATCGGATTGCGAGGGACGCAATAGGCTTGAAATGCGAGCCAATCGCGGATTCCGTTGCGATACGTTATCGTCATAGTACGCTTTTTTGGCTAACAATCGCCGCAGGTTCGATGCCAACTTTGCCTAGCGCCCGTGTCCGCCGCCACCGCCCCCGAATCCTCCCCCGCCATGGAAGCCACCACCGCCTCCGCCCCAGCCTCCACCACCGTGAAATTCCCCGCCACTTTGGTGATAACCGCCGCCGTCATGATAACCACCGTGGTAGCCACCATGATAGCCGCGATAATATCCGCCGTAATAGAAGGGATAATAGAATCCATTGTACCAGCCCCAGCCAGGCCCCCAACCCCATCCCAGGCTCCAGTTCCAGTCCGGCCCGTAATAGCCATAATACGGATAATTCGGATAATCAGGATAATCTTCTCCCGATTTCGGAGGCCAGACATGCAGTTCTTTGAGCGCTATCACAGGATAGGCGTATGCCATCGTCCCCAGTTGTTGAGTCGAAACACCGTTCAATGAACCGGCCACCGTAATTCGTTGGCCTTGAGGGAGCATTTGCGGGTCCAGGAAATCCGGCGTCGTGGCAATAAACCGTCCCGGACTGGGGCCCTTTGAATCCGGTTTGCCATCCGACTTCAGAGGAAAGCAGATGACATAGACCGACGACCCTTTCGTCTCGTTGGCAACGTTGATGATTCGCCCGCCCCAGATAACGACTGTTCCACGCGTCCCATCCGGATCAGCCCGCACCTGGCTGAAGGTGACTTGTTTCGCCTGTTGCCGAACATCCTTCGAAACCGGATAGCTTGCACAACCCGAAATCCAAAGCCCAATTGCCGCCGATACCAGGGCGGCTCCAACCCATTTTACCCTATTCATTTTTCCAACCAACTCTCCTTCCCTTCCCTCGCCATGCCCTCCCGCAAAATCGGACTCGCAGAGTGTTTTGTCAATGGGTGAGCCTACGACAGCCACGAACGACACCTATTAAGCCCGAAACGTCAATAGGGAAAAAAAGAGGGGCACGGAATCTTTTGGAAACCGCGTAGCGGACTTCAAAACGGGAACTCCGACTTAATTTCGGTTTGCAGCGCGGATGCAGGGCATCCGGCTAAACACCTATTGGGACTCAATCGAGCCGGCCAGAGTTCAAAGGGAACCTCAGCCGACTTTCCAGTCCCCTGATCGAACGCCAGGGGACGGTCCAGAAACACACAGCAGTAAACCCACGCGCTATCCAGGCACATTGGCCGACGGTTGCCCGATGTTGATTGTCCAACCCGGGACTCCAGTATTTTGCGGACGTGCGAATGGGGCGGATGCTCCAAAGGTAGAACGTTCTGAAGTGATGCGACCGCAAGCTAAAAGGAGCCGGGGCCGATAGCGAGCCATCACGCTCGCGGCCCCGGCGTCGAAGGCGTGCGATCAACGACCGCT
Organism: uncultured Verrucomicrobiae bacterium; assembly: GCA_963845665.1. Lineage (GTDB taxonomy): Bacteria > Verrucomicrobiota > Verrucomicrobiia > Limisphaerales > UBA11358 > UBA11358. Next base: position 511,568 of record CAWJTA010000002.1, on the reverse strand, counting down.
GGCGAGCTGGCTCAATCACATTTAGGGAGTCCTGGTGGATCCAGCTCAGACCGGGGTGTTCAAAACACCAGGGAATATGGTCTGGGTTGAATGAGGATCTCACGATTGATCGGCTCCAGTCGCAGCGCTGGCTCAGGTCGCCAGGGTCGAAATTTAGTTGCGTGTTATCGAAGCAGCCAGGCGCTGGGGATCAAAGACGGTTTTGCTCTTAAGCATGTAGTAAACCGAACGGGCCAGCTTGATGGCCAGAAGGGCGTTGGCCTTGAACTTGTTGCCGCCCATGCGGACCAGGAGGCGTTGATAGAGCGGGCCCATGAATGCCTGATCGCGTTTGGCAATGATGGCCGCCTCACCGAAGGCCCAGCGCAGATAGGGGTTGCCCAGCTTATGGCCGCGCAGGCCCTTGATCTTGCCGGCTGAAGCGACGGTGCCCTTGACCAGGCGACAATAGCTCAGGAAGTCTTTGACTGTGGGGAATCGGTCGATGTCGCCAATTTCGTAGAGGAGCGTCAGACCCAGGTGCTTGCCAATGCCGGTGATGGTTTGCAGTAAAATATAATCGCGCTGAGCATGGACTTTGGTCAACCGTTCCAATTGATCATCCAGGATGGCGATTTGAGTATCGAAATGGCGGATGAGGGCGAACTGATTTTGGAGAGCTAGCTGGTAAACGCGGTTGGGTTCCTGAGCCAGCGCATGTTCCTGCCAACGGTCGCGGTTGGAGCAAGAGTTGGGGATGCGGTTGTGAGCCAGTTGATGGGATTGGACGCGGGTAATGAGTTCAGTACGGTCCCAAACGAAATGGAGACGCTGGCGCAAGAGAGCTCGCAGAGGCCGCTGGGCGGCGGGATAGACGTAGCTGGGTGGAATGAGATTGACACGCAGCAGTTGAGCGAGTTTTTCGGAATCAATGCGGTCATTTTTGTTTTTGCCACCATGAATGGCTTTGAGGTAGAGGGCGTGAGCCAGGACGAAATGGATGCCGGCCTGGGCACAGGCGTCGGCGAGCCAATACCATCCGAACATGCATTCGGCACAGACGGTTAGGTCGTGGCGATAAGGGGCGACCAACTGCAGGAAGAAGTTGAAGTCATTGTTTCGGATATTGGTGTGGACCAGGATTTTTCCGGAACGATCCATGAGACAGACATACATTTGCCGGGAATGGAGATCGATTCCGCAGTTGAATTCGGTGGTGGAGGTGTAATACTTCATAACGTAATACTTCATGGTTGATGGGGTCGTCAGACCCCGTTGATTATGTTTACGCGGGGAGTGCTGGTAACACTCCCCGCCCTTCACCCAAGATGATAGCTCAAACCACCAAGGGCTTAACTGGGAGGATCACATTTATTTTACATAGGATGCGCAACGCGCAACGAGATTTGTTTTTGGAGCGAAATGTGCGGTTTAATTGGGGTTTTTGACTGTTTTGGTGGCAGCGACGCGCAACGAGATGGTTCCAAAGGGGACCAGCCTAAATGCTGGACACCGAAGCATGTTAGCGTTCGATAATCGCTTAATCAGCCGTCGTTTTGGCGGCAAAGGCGCTCCGAGCCGATACAGCTTTGGGCTATCGCACTATCCATGGGTTCTATGTTCCATCTTTCAATTAGCGCCTGCGCCGAGCCGGAGGAGGGGCCGGACGGCCACCTGAACGCCGGCCCGGGCCAGGACCGACCCGAACTCCCGCATAAAAACTGCCATGGAACCCGGGGCGAACTCCCGGGCGATACATCATCGGATATCCGTACCATCCCCAGGGCCCAGGCCCAGGCCCCCAGCCCGGTCCCCAGGCCGGTCCCATAGACACGTTCACGTTCGGAGATGGTCGCGGTTGCGACTCCGGCCAAAGATGGACTTGTTGAAATTGCACTACGGGATAGGTGTACTGAATATCCTCCACCGGTTCAGTCCAAACGCCGTCGAGCGGTCCGGCCACCGTAATCCGCATGCCCTGAGGGTATAGTTCGGGGTCGAGAAATCCCGGGCTGACAGCCATGAAACGTCCGGGACTGGGCTGGCCAGACCTTGGTTTTCCACCGCCGCGCACAGGCAAACCGAGAACGTAGATGGTCCCGCCATTGGTGGTGTTGGCGACGCCGATGATTCGTCCGCCCCAGATGACAACGGTCCCGCGTGTGCCTGCGGGATTGGCCCTGACCTGGTTGAAGGTTACCTGCTGCGCTTGTTCGCGCAGATCTCTCGAAATCGGACCGGACGAACAGCCCGATAGCACCACCGCGAGCGCCAGCAGCAACACAGCGGATGCGGACGCGACGTATTTCACCCTATTCATTTTCCCAACCCTCCTCTCCTTCCCTCTCCTGTCCTGCCGCAGAACGTCGAACCAGCACGGCGTATTGTCAAATGAGATTCGGTTGAAGCGAGTGGCAGCGCCACCTGCCCCCGGGGAAGGCGGCTCGGGAGTGCCGCTCTACCGTGGATTTCTTAAAACGCAAAGCAATCGCAGCCCAGGCCGAAGAAACCGGCGTAACGGTTTCTGGCGCCTTCGACTGCGTCAAATAATTGTTGCAAGGCGTGGCAGCATCCATGTTGATGGCAATCGGCGTTGTGCTGATGCTGCACCGGCACGCCGGCACGCGCGGCTTTCCTGATGTCCAACGGCGCGCCGTACCCGCCGAACACTTTCACCGGCGACCATTCGGGCAACACCGGGACTTCCGGCGGCGCATGCGCCGCAAATTCCTCGCGTGCATAAACGACTTTTCCATCGACCACCGTCAGCACCGATTCGATTCCTTTGATTTCCTCGTCCGGCACGGAAAAATAATCATCAGTCAACACGACAAAATCGGCCAGTTGTCCAGGCGCTATCGCTCCCTTCTTTCCGCTCTCACTCGAAAACCAGCTGCTGCCCTGCGTGTACAATCGCAACGCTTCCTCACGTGTCAGAACGTTTCTATCCGGATACATGGACGCTCCCCCAACTGTTTTGCCGGTGGCCATCCAGTATAGAGACATCCACGGATTGTAACTGGCCACGCGGGTAGCGTCGGTACCAGCGCCAACCGGAATTCCCATTTCCAGCATCTTCCTGACGGGCGGAGTGCGCTCGGCGGCTTTTTTGCCGTAACGCTCCATGAAATATTCGCCCTGGTAGGCCATGCGATGCTGAATGGCGATTCCGCCGCCCAAAGCTTTGATGCGTTCCAGGTTCCTGTCCGAGACGGTCTCGCAGTGGTCGAAGAACCAATTCAATCCCTTGAACGGGGTGGCGCGGTTGACTTCTTCAAACACATTTAGAAACCGCGTGATGCTCTCGTCATAGGTCGCGTGCAAGCGGAAGGGCCATTTGTTGGCGGCCAGCAGCGAGACAACCTCCTTTAATTCTCCTTCCAGGACCGCCGGCAAATCCGGGCGCGGTTCGAGAAAATCTTCAAAATCCGCCGCGGAAAAGACAAGCATTTCCCCGGCGCCGTTGCAGCGGAAGAAATCGTCGCCTTTGCCCGGGCCGGTCATTTTGATCCAGCGCGCGAAGTCCTCCTTTTCCTGCTTCGGTTTTTGGGTGAAGAGGTTGTAGGCGATTCGCAGAGTCATTTCTCCGCGTTTATGCAATTCCTGAATGACCGCGTAATCCTCCGGATAGTTTTGGAATCCGCCGCCCGCGTCGATGATGCTGGTCAATCCCAGCCGATTGAGTTCACGCATGAAATGGCGAGTCGAGTTCATTTGGTATTCGGGCGGCAGCTTTGGCCCTTTGGCGAGCGTTGAATAAAGGATGTTGGCATTTGGCCGGGCGATCAGCAGGCCCGTTGGATTGCCCTGGCTGTCACGTTGGATTTCGCCCCCGGGCGGATTCGGCGTGTCTTTGGTATAACCGCAGGCGCGGAGGGCCGCCTTGTTCAGCAATGCGCGGCAGTACAGATGCAAAATGAAGACGGGCGTCTCCGGGGCAACGGCATTGATTTCTTCCAGTGTGGGCATGCGCCGTTCGGCAAATTGAAATTCCGTCCACCCGCCGACTACCCGGATCCATTGCCCGGGAGGCGTTCGCTGCGCCTGCTCCCTGAGCATGCGCAATCCGTCCGCCAGACTCGGCACACCGTCCCAGCGCAATTCCATGTTGTAATTCAACCCGCCGCGAATGACGTGGAGGTGCGAATCATTCAAACCGGGGATTACGCGACGACCCTTCAGATCGATCACCGTTGTATTTTGGCCGCGTTCGTATTCTTCCGCGTCGTTTACACCAATAATCCGACCACCTTTGACGGCAATATTCCTTGCCTCGGGGTATTTTGGATCAAGTGTCGTGATTTTTCCGTTATAGAGAATGAGATCGGCGGTTGTTTTCATATTCAATAGGTTATTTTGGTTGCAGCCAGTTTTGAAAAACGCGCGTGAGCAACGGCATTGCTATCCAGGTCAGACACGCGACGACGAGGACATTGAAGGCAGAATTGCGGATTAAAAACGGCCAGTTTTGAATTAACGGTCCAGTGGCGAAAAACAGCAGTGTCGTAACAATATCCACTCCGACGTAGGTGACCAATGCCATTTTCCACAGTGGCGGATTGGCCTGGCCCGGATTTCGAAACCAGGCTTCCAACCCCTGGAGTTTGCGATATACCGGCTCACCTTCCGTCAGCGGCGTGACCCGCTCCTGCCACGATTTGAACAAAGGCGATTTATAGAAATCATCGCGCGCTCGTTCGTTGTCAAAAGTTCGAAGGACGCCATATTCACGCGAATCCGAGCCCGGCAGCGGGACAAACATACCGGCACCGAGCACACCGCCGTGCGCGAATGATGCCTGGATAAATTCGCGCAATGCTTGCTGAAACTCAGCCTCACAGCCTGGCCTGACTCGCCGGACAACTGCGATATGAATAGGTTCGTTCATTGGCTTGCCGCTAGAAAAGAAAACTTAGCGTTGTAGAGGCGAAATCCAGATCTTTGCCGCCGGCGGCGTGAATGTAATCCGCCGTGAAAAAGTGGACGTAAGATGCTCCCAGGCTTAAATGGCGTTGAATCTGCCACGTGAAATTAATGTCCGCCGCCGTGCCGAGATAGCTTGACGCGGTATCAATCGCAGGAATGAGAATAAAACCCGGTGGGTTGTATATGGCATCGTTCCGCGAATAACGCCAAAAGACGTCCCCGCCTCCGTTCACGGATAACGTTCGCGTCAACTGGAGACCGAGCATTGGATGGACGTCAATGATGTTTTGAGGACGGAACAGACTGGCATCGTTAAAATATCCGGACATGAAATAGAGAGCGTCGAAGGTGCCCTGGGTTCCGCCGTTGGGGTGGGTGTCACCGCTGGCCACGTCGGCATTGACTCCCAGCCTCGGTTGTAAAGCCACGTGAAATGTGTAGCCAGCATCAAGGCTGGCCGTCCATGCCAGGATTGACTTGTCTCCAAAACTTCCAACTTGCAAAACTTCTTCGGCGTTCCAGTCCCACCCCTTCCATCCGCCGAATTGGCGCGTACCGAGCGAATGCCTCGACTCATCAGCCGTTCCTGACGCATAGGTAGCGTCCTGGTTATAGATGCCGAGGTAATACACGTCCAGACCGAGCGTGTGCGGCGCGTCAAACCAATGAGTCACATATAAGCCCCAAAATGTGGTTGAGTGATCCTCCGAGTTGAGCCCGCCCGAGTCTTGGGCCGGTTGTGTGAGGAAAGCCGTCGCTTCCCAGAGCGGCCGGGTATAAAGCATTTCGAACCCGTCAAATCGGAAAGGAATATTGGGCGCATTTGGGGCCGCACGACTGGACACGAGCCGCCCTGAACCAAAGCTCATACCAAAACGCCCCGCGCGCAACGTAACGCGCTCGTCATCCGTCAGGTACGGAATAAAATCCAAAAATGCGTATTCCAAATCGATGGGGTCCTGCTGAACGGGAGGCGCCGGCCTCATTCCCCCGAACTGCAGGCCCGAAATGCCCGACACAAAAACTCTGACCCGCTCTCCGAGGTGCCAATCCGTCAGCAACACCATTCGCTGTAGCACGTGGGAATTGGGACCCAGGCCGCCAATGCCGAAATTCTGATTATAATTCCCTTCAAACCGCTCCCGCACTTCACCGCCTGCTGTCAAATACCACGACGGATCGCCCGTCCGCAAGAGGGATATATTTGATCGGATCAAAAAAATCCGTGCGGTTCACCGCATTGGAAAGGCAGGAATAATTCTCATCGAACCGCAGCATCTGGTAGGAAGGCGGCGTTAAGGGAGTTCCCTCAGGTGTTGTCATGTCATCGGCCATAAGGTTGGACGACACAATAAACAGTATTGAAATAAGCCAGACATGGCGCATTGCTTAATTCGTAATTGAACTGTAGGGGGCCGAATCGCGCTGACTGAGTTCCGTGGGCATCGAGTCGATACCTTGTCCGACCTGCCTCACGGCGCTGTCGAAAAAGGCCGGGCCGGCCTCAATCGTGAGGCTTTTGATGTTGAACCTGGGTTCCAGGCCCTGCGCCTGAAGCCGCTTTTCCGTGTCATAGGCGGAGAGGAACTGTTCTGTAAAGGTCCGGTCGCCCAAGCCGACTTCGATGACTGAATTTCCTTCGTCCCGAATGACTGGCGCCCAGGCTACGTGGGTTGCCTTAAGGCGAACCGCCTCCCGCGCCGCGATACGCCCGACAAGCCGCAACGTATCGAGCGATAATGCCTGTTCATCACCCAAACCGATGATCATGAAACGCCTGGCGGGGATCGAACCTTTTGGCGGCGTAAAGAGGATGGTTTCACCCAGGTCGCCCACGAATTCCCCTCTGTCGCGGAGCGCGGCAAGCATTCCTCCGAGCTTTTCGTTTGTTTCAGTCGCTGCCCCCTGATACGTGTCACCGGACGCCTTGTGTTTGAGAAGGCATATGATCTGGAGATCGGCATCCTGCGAGAAGGGACCAGCCATTTTTATGGCAATCTGAATCCCGAACGGTTTTGCCGCAAAGAAGTTCTCTTTGGGAACCGATGGATCTGCAAAGCTCACGCTGGCGGCAAATGCCGCCAGCGCGACGCACAATATTAAGAATTTAAGCTTCATATCCGGTGAGCCGGCATTGGTGCAAAAAACTGTTTGATTCAAATCAGTGGGCGCTTTTGGGCACGATTTGCGGCTTCTGCGCCGTTTGCGGGGCGTGATGGACCATGGTATAGGCGTATTCCACGCCGATGCCGTAGGCGCCGGCTTGTTTCCTGAGCAAACCCATGAGCGCATCATAATGCTCGCGGTTCTTCCAATCGCGCTGCCATTCGAGCAATGCGGGGATGGTCGTCAACCGCACCGCGCCTGCCTGGACCATGCGCGACAACGCTGCTTCCTGCGCCGCCGGCGAAGTGGCGCCGCAACAATCCTCCACGACATAAATATTATAGCCCGCGCCGAGCATCTCGATGGTCGGCCAGGTCACGCACACTTCCGTCCATAGGCCGGTCATGATGATGTTTTTGCGGCCCGTGGCTTCGATCGCTTTGCGAAACTCCATGGAATCCCAGGAATTCATAGAGGTGCGTTCAATCACGGTTTGCCCAGGAAATACATCCAGCAATTGCGGCCAGACATAGCCGCTGAACGATTCGGTTTCAACGGATGTGAGGATGGCCGGAACCTTGAATTCTTTGGCGACTTTGGCCAGCAGCGTGACGTTGTTAATCAGCGTGGCCCGATCAGTGCTCGCGACTCCAAAGAGCATCTGCGGCTGGTGGTCAATGAATACAATGGCCGAATCAGCGGGTGTATAGAGTTTGTTGTAATTTGGCATATCACTTTTCCTTTCTTGCTTTGGTTTTTGGTTTAAGTCGATCGGACAACAGAAATTGGGTCCTTTGTCCAACTGGCGTCCCGTCCCTGGCGGTGATCTCGCTCATAAGCGTCACCCTACCAGATTTCCGGTGTGTGAGAATTGGACGATAGTCGGAAGAACCTCTGCCACTAAAGGAGGAGGTCGAAAAAGGACGAGCCGGCGAAAATCACTTTAGTCGGAGCAATCCGCGGCGATTTGCCACCGTCATGGCTTCTGTGCGGCTCAACACATTGAGTTTTCGGAAGACGGATTGGACATGACTCTTGACTGTCCCCTCGGAAATGGCAAGGTCAGCGGCAATCAACTTGTTGGGCTTGCCTTCGGCAAGAAGGCGCAAAACCTCCGCTTCACGCGGCGTCAACTCTTCCGAACGGCAATCGCTCAGCCAGTTTGGAGGCGATTCCCGGCGGGACGCAGGTTCGGCCCGCGTTAACCTCCCGGATGCACTGGAACAATTCCTCGCGTCTGACATCCTTGAGCAAATACGATTTCGCTCCGGCGCGCATTCCCCGATAAATGTCTTCATCACCGTCGTAGGTTGTGAGCACAATGATACGGGCATTCGGATCAACCGCGCGGATTTGGTAAATAGCGTCCACGCCATCCGAACCAGGCATTCGCAAGTCCATGAGGGTCACATCCGGGCGATGCTGTTTCCATAATTCGACCGCCTGCTGTCCGTCCCCCGTATCAGCCACGACGGCCATGTCCGACTCCTGTTTAATGACGGCGACCAATCCATCACGGACGATCGTATGATCTTCGGCAACCAGGATGCGAATCCCGTTGCGGCTTGCTGCCGCGCGTCCGGCGCTGGAAGCGGAAGCACGAGCGGTTTCGGCCGCTTTTTTGTTTTCAGATTTGCTCATCGCCATTTTCTGGTTTCGCGGTGGAATCGTTCTTTAGCACGACGAGAATTTCCGTGCCGACATTGGGCTTGGATCGAATGATAAACTGACCGTTCATCCGGTCAACCCGTTCCTTCATGCCGATCAATCCGAAACCGTCGTGGTCCGCCAGGGGGTCGAAGCCCTTGCCGTCATCCGCCAATTGAAGTTGGAAGCTATCCGGGCTGATGCTCAACGTCGCGCTGAAATTGCGAGCGTTGGCGTGCTTAATCGTGTTGGTGAGAGATTCCTGGGCAATCCGCAACAAATCCTCCTCGTAATCCGCCGGTATCAGGCGCTCGTCTCCCTTCGTCTTGAACTCGGCATTCAGGCCAGAGCCATCCGCCATGCGCTTGAGTAAATCGTCCATTGCCAGGAATAATTTTCCATCGCGAAGCGAACGCGGCCGCAGCGCCCGAACCGATCGGCGGGCTTCGCCAAGGCTTGATCTGGCCAATTCGCCCGCCCGGCTAATGCGTTCAAAAACTTCCTCCGGGTTGCCTTGTTTCGTCGCACCCTTGGCTGCTTCCAATTGCATGATGATGCCGGTGAATCCCTGGGCCAGTGTGTCGTGAATGTCACGCGCCACACGATTGCGCTCAGCCATGACCGCCGCTTCGCGGCTTTGTTTCGACAATCGCATCAATTCAAGCGCCAGCATCGCCTGGTGCGTCATCGCCCGCGTCAATTCGATTTCCTCGTGCCGAATCTCCCGCTTTTGCTTAAAACGGATGCTGAACATACCGGTAACCTTACCGGAAAAAATCACGGGCACGGAAAGTGTCGCCCTGATTCCCCTGGCAACAAGGTGCTGATTGGTTTTCAGCGCGCTCCTGTTTGCATCCGCGCTCCATAGCCCTTCATACCAGGGACCATTTGGACACGTCGCATCGCGCACCTTTAACGAGTTCCCATCACTCTCGCGAAAAACTCCGTATATACATCGTTCGCCGGCCCGGAAAAATTCCGCCCAGACGGAATTGTCGCTGCCCCTGGGATCCAACGGGAGTACTTGTATCGCGCCTTGCGACGGAAGCCGCAACTGACCCTCTTCGAAAATGGCTGTCTGTTCCAATCGGCCAAATTTGTCATTCACGTCCCAAACGCTAATGCTGTGCGCGGCCAACTGCCGGCAAATGATGCACAAAACGTGCTCAAGAAATTTTCCCGGTTCCGATTCGCGTTCCAGCAAGACCAATATCTCTTGAAGCGCCCCCAGTTGTCCGCGCGCCAGGTGTTCTGAATGGCGGATCCTGGCTTCGCGTTCTTCAAGATCACGGTACAGATGTGTGTTCTCGAGGGAGATCGCGGCCTGTGAGGCGAGCACCTTCAATACCGCTGTCCGGTCAGGTTTGAAGGCGTGTGGGGTCAAATTATTTTCGAGGTAGAGCACGCCGGCGAGCCTGGTCTGGTTGATCAGAGGCAGACAGAGAATCGAGCGAGGGTGGCCATGGCGTATATAGGGATCGATGGCAAAAGGGGGCTTGCCTGCGGCATCGTCCAGAATGACGGTCTCGCGGGTACGCCGGACATAGTGGAGAACCGACTCCGGCAACATCGCCGCGGTTACCGGAACATCGTGCAACTGCACGCGTACAGAGTCGCTACAACTCGTAGCTTCAGCCGCAATCCGCTGCTCGCCTCCGCCTGTCAGAATCAACAGGCCACGCTCTGCGCCAGCCTGCTCAATTGCCATGCGCATGAGCGCATGGATTAGTTTCTCCGGCGCCATCTTACTCGAGATGGCCTGTGACACCTTAATCACGGTCGTGAGGTCGAGGTATTCGAATGGCATTGCGACCGTGGTTGTTGGTCCGGGCGCAGACTCCGTCGTTCTGAGATGCGGATATATCTCCTCAAGCTGCCGCACCTTGCCATCGGCTCCCCAGCGCAGATAACAGTAGCGGGCCTTTTGCAAGTATAGACGCGCGATGTCCTCGAATCCACGCGCCGCGTAGAACCGCGAGGCGAGTTCGTTGGCAATCGCCTCATTGTTGACAAAACCGTTGTCACGCGCCGAACGGATCGCCTGTTCATAGAGTCTCATCGCCTCCAGATCCCGGCCCTCGATCCGAGCGAGTTCGGCGCCCACCAATGCGGCGCGGTTTTCGAAGTTTTCGGGACAATTTTCCGCCCAGAGCTTCAGTTGCCTGTGGTGCGCAGCAATTGCGTCCAGGTTCCGCTGCCGCTCATCGATTGGCGCATAGTCGGAAAACGAGGCTCGGGACATTGCGCTGTAAAAGTGATATTCCGCTTCTTCAAACAAGGCGGATACGGTCCAGAGCAGCGGCTCTGCTTTCAACGCGGCGTCCATCGCTGTCGCATAGTCGCCCGCAATACAGCGCGCCTGCAATTTCCGTATCCAATACCGACATGCAGGGGTCACTAAGGACCGGTCGTTGGCCAATTCGTGTTCGATGCGAACCTCATTGGCCTGTACGTCGTCAAGGCAACCGAATTTCGGCGTCAAGCCGCGTAGCGTCCGAAACAGCGCGAGTTGCGCCGTGATGTCGTGAACGACAAGGCCGAACCGCGCCTTCTTGGCGAATGTGAGGCCATGTTCCGCTTCGGCTTGCACTTCAGGCAGCGGCTCGCCGGCAAAGAAAAGGTCCGAGTTTAGATTGTTGCACGTATAGGCTGCATACATGAGATCTCCATTCCGGCATGCCGCTTCGAATGCGCGACGCAGCAAATCACGGCAAGCCCGAACATGTTTCATCCAGGGCACAGCGAACATTGCGAAGCAATGAAAGGTGCTCGCCTCGAAACGTTTTAGTCCCCGGCGTTCGACGAGTTCATAACCGAGCTGGCCAAATCGAAATCCAGCCCTGTAGTCGCCGAAATTCCGTCCGGCGATCCTGGCGAGCCATTCGTAGGCGACACACGAAGCATCGCAGTTGCCATGCTCCAGGCTGAGACTGACCGCCCGGCAGATCGTCAGGGAAGCCAGGTTCTCATCGATTTGCATTGCCGGCGGGAAGACCTTAATTAGAACATCGATGGTGGCGAGGAAGGCCGGATCCTCAATCCGCGGCAAATCAATGAGTTCTTCGATCGTCCGGCTCCCGAGCAGCGACCAAATGCGCTCATATTCGCGTCGCACGTCCTCCATTTTCGGGTGGCGGTTCCACTGGATACCGACTTGCCGGAGGTAGTCGAGACACACCGCCACCGCCCGGCCGGTCTGAAGCAGGGCCGTACAGACATCCATGAGTAAACATGCGACAATTGCCCGTTCGACCGTTGTCGCGCAGCGATTTGACAATGCAGCCAGCCGCACCTCTGCGACCGAGAGCTGGCCGATCAAAAATTCGCATTCGGCCCGATTCAGCTCCAGCGCAAAGATCAGCTCATGTCGTCGCTCCCAACAATCATCCCTCAATAACTCCGCGCCGGTAACGAAATAGGCGAGCGCCGAGCCAAAGGCCGTTGCCCCCTTGGCGCGCTTGCCCGCGATCAGGTTGAGTTCGGCGAGTTGTTCCCGTTCCGCGTGTTGTGTGATCAGCGGGACACCGCGATTGAGTTGATTAACGATTTCAAAGATCGCGGCCTCCCGCTTTTCTGGAGGCGTCTGCATGGCGAGTAACCGCCCGATCGACAGATGGGCTTCAGCGCGAGAGGCTTCCACGAGCGACGAATAGGCAGCCTCATGTACCCGGTCGTGCGTAAATTTGTAAGAACCTTCCAGACGCTCGATCAGTTCCTGGCGGACCGCGGGCCATAGCATCGCGTGCACGTGCGCCTCCGGCGTCCCCAAAACGTTTGAAAGCATCGTGATCTCGGCCCTATTGCCGAGACAGGCGAGCTGGCGCAGTGCATTCCGGGTCTGGGCCGGCAGGCGGTTCAGCTTGCCAATCATAAGGTCGACGACGTTTTCCGTGTAGCCCCTGGCATCGATGCGATCGAGGTCCCACGACCAGCGCGCAGCCTCATGATCCAATCGGAGCAAGTCTGCTTCGACGATTTCTCGGAGAAACTGAACCAGGAAGAACGGGTTGCCGGCGGTCTTCTTGTGCACCAGTTCCACCAGAGGTGCGGCGAAGGCCGGATCGCAGCGAAGCGTATCGGCTAACAACTGTCCCAGGTCGTTCCGGCCGAGCGGAGCCAGGTGAATCTCGTGCACGCGAGCCCCGGCCTGGCGAATTGAATCGAGCCTGGACATCAACTGATGAGCCGCGTCGACCTCGTTGTCCCGAAATGCGCCGATCAGCATGATGTGCTGTATATCCGACTGGGTCAGCAGATCTTCCAGCACGTCGAGTGTCGCAGTGTCGAGCCACTGCAAATCGTCCAGAAAGAGCGCCAGCGGATGTTCTGGTTTGGCGAAAACACCGACAAATCGGCGGAAAATGAGCCGGAACCGGCTCTGGGCCTGCCTCGACTCAAGTTCCGGGATCGGCGGTTGTTCCCCGATAATGAATGTCAGTTCCGGGATGAGGTCAGTCATTAGCCGGCCGCCTGGCCCCAATGCTTCCAGAAATGCGCCACGCCAGATCCTCAGCTCGCTCTCGCTCTTTCCGAGAAGGGGCCGCACGAGGTTTTGAAGAGCCTGTACCAGAGGCGAATAAGGAATGTCGCTCTTGTAATGGTCGAACTTGCCGGAGCCATAAAGGCCACCGCATGGTATGAGCGCTTTGTGCAGCTCGTTGACCAGCGCAGATTTGCCGATGCCAGAATACCCTTTGACCAACACCAGCTCCGGTGCCCCGCTCCTGGCAACACGCTCGAAGCAGTCGAGAAGGATTTTGGTCTCGCGCTCTCTTCCATACAACTTCTCAGGGATAAAAAGCCGGTTTGGCGTGTCGTGCTGACCCAGTGGGAATTCGTCGATCCGACCGTGGTCCTCCCATTCGGCCAGGCAGTGCCGTAGATCAGACTCGACACCCGCAGCGGTCTGGTAGCGTTCGTCCGCTGCCTTTGCCAGCAGTTTCATGATGATCTGCGAGACCGGGACGGGGACACTCCGCAATCGCTCGCTGGGCGGCACTGGCTTTCTGGCGATATGGCAGTGGACCCATTCCATGGGATCAAACGCGGTGAACGGCAACGAACCGGTTAACATCTGATAGAACGTCACGCCAAGGGAGTAGAGGTCCGTGCGGGAATCAACGGGGCAATTTATCCGTCCGGTCTGCTCGGGTGCCATGTAGGCGAGCGTGCCGGCGACGGTCTCAGGCGGTTTGCCTTCCTGACGCTCGCAGGGCAGCCGTGAGGCGATGCCGTAGCCGGTGAGCCGCGCCTGTGCGTCTGCAAAGTTCACCAGGATATTGGCGGGTTTGACATCTTTATGGATTAGACCGCGCTGATGAAGCTTGCCTAGCGCCGCAATGATTCCCACGGCCAGGCGCAAAGAATTGCCTGTCTCCATGGGCACCCCGAGCCAGCGGTCGAGCGGTTCGCCGCCTGGATCCTCGAGAAGGAGTACGGTCCGGGCACGGTCCAGTTCGATGGCGAGAGGTCGCACCGCCCATTCGGAATCGAGATCCTCCTTCAAAGAGAATTCGTGTTTCATTCGTTCGACAGTGGCAGAAGCAGGCAGTTCCTTTGCTGGCGACAGCACGAGAATAGACAGCGGGCTCGTCTCCGTTTTGGCCTGGCGCAAGCCGCGATAAAGGATGAACTCTTCATCCTGACGAAGCATTTCGAGTTTGTAGTCCAAAAGCTTCATTCGATTCAGAATTTAGGTTTTACATCGCAGCCCGCTGACAGAAATTAGCACAGAAATTAAAAAACGCTTTTCCATATGCCAACAAAAAGCATATTTTTCCGCAACGAATGATTTCACATGCCGAGACCGGCGAGTCCCAGGGTCGAAGCAAGGGCATGGGCCTATTCCGCACCGGCGACGGGAAAAATCATATATTCATTTTCGGGTTAATATGCTCACTGTTTTTCCTGGTTGGATTTTGCAGCGGGTTGTTGGACAACCTCAACAAATATTTCCAAAACTCGTTGCACATTTCCAAATTCCAATCCGGCTTCGTCCAAAACGCGTTTTATATGGGTTACTTTCTGATGGCGTTGCCTGCCGGTATGATCGCGCGACGGTTGGGCTACAAAGGAGGAATCATCTTCGGCCTTTTCCTCGCGGCGGCGGGTGCATTTTGGTTTGTGCATGTGACGGCCATAGACACTTACGGCGCATTTCTGGCGGGATTATTCGCGTTGGCATCGGGCCTGGCGTGTTTAGAAACGATAGCCAATCCCTATACGACGGTGCTTGGGCCGCCTGAAAGTGGAGCAACTCGCATCAATTTGGCGCAAAGCTGCACTGGCCTGGGAGCAATTCTCGGGATGTTCATAGGCGCTCACACCATTTTAGCCGCAAATAAGGAATTCAATACGGGCAACGGTCACCTTTACATTCCATATTTAGGCATCGGTATCGCCGCGATCGTTCTTCTCACCATTTTCATCCCCTCCAAAGTCCCCGATTTGCGCGCCGTGGAAGAGTTTAAACCGGAAGCAGAGCACAAAGCAGTCAAATCGATCTACAAACGCTCTCACTTTACGCTGGGTGTGGCATCTCAATTTCTTTATAACGCCGCGCAAATTGGGATTTTTAGCTTTTTTATCAATTATGCCGTTGCAAACCTAAGCAATTTAAGCGACAGATCGGCCGGTAATCTGCAGACCGTGGCCTTTGCTTTGTTTGCGGGTGGACGTGTGGCAGGCAGCGCCATATTGGGACTGACTAAACCCCACATGCTGCTTGCCATCTACGCGGTCGTTAACACGGTTATGATGATCGTTGCCATAACGTGTGGCGGGTGGGCAGGAGTAGGAGGCGTCATGGTGAGTTTCTTTTTTATGTCGACTATGTTCCCAACCATTTTTGCGTTAAGCATTCACGGCCTTGGCGAACATACCAAGGTCGGCTCTTCCATACTGATCATGTCCATCGTGGGTGGGGCGATCATGACACCACTCATGGGCCGCATTGTGGATATCGGAGGAATGAAAGTCGGACTCATTATTCCTCTAATCTGTTTCAGCTTCATTGCCGCCTATGCCGCGAATTGGGTCAAGCTGGAAGCCAGGGATGCGAAGTCCTGAAGGGGTCCTGTACGGTCGATCTAATTATAATCCGCCCGGGAAAGAGACATGACGTATACATCACGATTACGGATTTTCGACAGCGGACTTTCTTTTCCTCCACAATAACCACAACACGAATCCCGTGGTCACTCCGCCAAGATGCGCCAGCGCCGACACGTGGCTGAACCCGTGCATTTGTTCCCACATCGTCAGGAGCTGCAGCAGGAACCACAGGACAAACGCCCCCAGGGCCGGAAGCTGGACCCAGCCCATACGCCACAAAAAGAGTCCCAGCCGCGCCCCCGGAAATTGGCACGCATAAAACACCAGCACCCCGGAAATGCCGCCGCTGGCCCCGATGGACGGAAGATCTGAACGGGGTTCGCCCAGAATATGAAAGACGTCGCCCACGACTGCGGACACAAATATCAGCGTCAAAAATCGCCACCATCCCAGGAAATCCTCAACCTCGCCGCCAAACAACAGGAAGAAATACAGGTTGCCAAACAAATGCAAAAAGCCCGCGTGCAGAAAAAAAGAGGTCAGAAAGGTCACCCCTCCATAGCGCCAGGCATGCGCCGGAATCATCCCAAAAGTATCCACCGCGGCCTCTAAATTGGAAAACGCCAGGACACTCACGATGATGATGAGCGCGGACAACGACCAGGTCGCCCACGGCCGGCCAGTCGTCTCGGCGTTGAGATATTTCACCGGAAGTCCAATGACCGCCGGGACCCACTTCCACCACTCGTCCGGAGGATCGCGTGAATAGGCCTGGCTCCGCGCCGCCTGCTGGTCTATCTTCCATTTCCCTTCGGCCTCCAGCGCCGTCAGCAACGCCTGTTCGGGCGACTCGCTGACGCCTTCGGGCAATAATTCAAATTCTCCTGCCTCGAACCAAACGGTGACGCACGGCTTGCATGAATCCAGCATAATCGGCGGGTCGGAAACTTCGAACGACTTCATCTGCGTCCGGCAAAATGGGCACGCCAGCAACGAAGCCTCGGTGGCTTTGCTCACTCTCTTCATCAATCCGCTCGCAAAGCGGTCTCCCGTCATCCGGCGGATTTGTGGCATTGTCACCGCGCGGCCATTGCATTGACCGCAAGAGTAATAGATGCCCTCGCGCTGCCGGACGGTTTCCAATCTGATTTTGCAAGTTGGACAGTTGGCCATGGCTGCCTCTGACTGATTTTGGACTGTCCTAATTTGCCAAAATCTCCAAATAATTCAAAGTCTTAAGGAATGGCTTATGCAACCGATGGGATGAAAGGGAATGCCGGATTTCCTGCAAGTTTTCACCATTGTCAACGTATTGGTTAATGAACAGAACAGATATTGATACTAATGAAAAAACAGAGAATTTAACCTGGCGATTTGCCACTGAACAAGAAAGCTGCTATTATGAACACACGAGGAAGAATAAGCGTCAAAACTAGTAGCACTATGTTGCACATACGGATGAAAACAATCTTTAATCTCCTTTTAATCTTTGCGCTCGCGGTATTCGTGGCGCGGGCGCAGGCGCAGGACGATGTCCCGCCGCCAATGCCCGCCGAACAGACGTTTACCGATGCGCAACTGCAACAGTTGCTGGGACCCATCGCGCTGTATCCCGATCCGCTGATTGCCATCATCCTGCCCGCCGCGACGCTTCCATCGCAAATCGTGATGGCCGACCGTTACGTCAGCGCCGGCGGCGATCCGAATCAAATTGATCAGCAGCCCTGGGACCCCAATGTCCAGGCGCTCGCGCACTATCCGGATGTTTTGAGATGGCTGGACAACAACCTAAACTGGACCACGCAACTGGGCCAGGCGTTCCAGGACCAGCAGCAGGATGTCATGAGTGCCATCCAGGAATTGCGAACCGACGCCTACAACCTGGGCAATCTCCAATCGACGCCACAACAGCAGGTCAGTAACGACAACGGCTACATCGAGATCATTCCGGCCGATCCAAACAGCATCTACGTCCCTCAATATCAGCCCAATCAGGTTTATTATGACCAGCCGTACTCGGGATCTTCGTTTATAGTGTTCGGCACTCCTTTTTTGATTGGGCCATGGCTGTGCGGCGATTTCGATTGGCGCGCGCATCATTTAATATATTGGGACCACGACCATCCCCGTCCGGCGAACTGGTGGCATCAGCGGCCCGACGAGCGCGCCAGTTACATCGCCGCCGGTCACGCCCGTGTTTGGGACGGCGCCAATCGTCCCGTTTACAACCGCGCATATCAGGGCGATCGCGGCTATAACAATCCTCCGGCTGCTCACGATATACGAAACAACTACAACAACAATCTTCCCTGGACCTCGGGGCCAAATCATCCCGCGCCCGCGCCCGGAGACCACCCGAACGCGTTCATCGGCATCGAGAACTCTCATGACACGTGGAATTACAGTGGCCGCGGCGAACAGAGCATGCAGACGATGCCCCAATTCCACGACCTGGGCGCTTTTCACGGCGGCAATGCGCCTAACGGCAGCCAATATCACGGCGGAAACCCGCCTCCCGCAGGAGGTTTTCATGGTGGTACAGCGCCTGCCGGCGGCGGATATCGCGGTGGCACTCCGGCTGGCGGCGGCGGTGGTGGCGGAAGACGTTAATTCATCAACTTTACTTCTATGGCAAACAAACTTTCCCGGCTTTGGAAATTTAAACATCTGTGTATCGCAGCCCTGGCAACACAGGGCCTCATGCTGTCGCAATCGCTTCACGCGGCGAACCAGGAAAGCTTTAACTCGCCGCAGGAAGCCGTGAATGCCGTGGTGACAGCCGCCCAAAATCACGATCGCGAGGAATTGCACGCCATCTTCGGTGCCGAAGGGCGCGAACTGGTTTCGCCTGACGTCGTCCAGGCCGCCGAGTCCTATAAGATGTTCGTGCAACGGCTGCAGCAGAACGTCGTACTGGTCACAAATTCTGATTCCAATATTTCGCTTTTCATCGGCAACGACAATTGGCCTTTTCCCATTCCGTTGGTCAGGCGGGAGGGCCAGTGGCTCTTTGACACTGAAGCCGGCAAACAGGAAATCCTCGCCCGCCGTATTGGCATGAACGAGTTGGCCGTGATCGCCGTCGTCCGCGAGTACGTGCAGGCCCAGCGCGAATACGCCAGCCAGGACCGCATGGGTAACGGCATCCTCGCGTACGCGCAATTGATTCATAGCGATCCGGGCGCTCACAACGGCCTCTACTGGCCCGTCGAAAAGGGGGAACCGTTAAGTCCATTGGGGCCGCTCATCGCGGCCGCGCATGTTGAAGGCTACCATCAGACGGCCAAAATGTTGAACCAGCAGGCCGCGCCCTATCACGGTTACTATTTCAAAGTCCTGACCAGCCAGGGCTCGCATGCTCCGGGCGGCCAATATAATTATGTCATCAACGGAAACATGATCGCCGGGTTCGGGTTGGTCGCATGGCCGGCGCAATGGGGCAACACCGGCGTGATGACCTTTATCGTCAATCAACAGGGTAAAGTCTTTCAAGCCGATCTGGGCCCAAAGACCGGCAGAATCGGCCCCTCCATGAGGGAATTCGATCCCGACCATCGGTGGACGCTGGTGGATAACTAAGAAGGTAGGGACGCTCCGCTGCGGCGTCCGCGCCCGTAAAGGGGGCGCAACACGCGAAGACTGGTGCGCGCGAGAGGACTTGAACCTCTAATCCTTTCGGAACCGGATCCTAAGTCCGGCGCGTCTGCCATTCCGCCACGCGCGCGCAGGCCATAAGTTGCGTTACGTGGCGGCGAAGCTCAAGACGTTATTCTCTGTTAGGGACGGCGCTCTCCACAAGTGGCGCTCCACACGGCCTGGCGCCGCTTGCTGTCCGGCGCCAGGTCAAACCGAATCAGGATTTGATGAATTCGAGCAAATCAGCATTGATCAAATCTGCATGAGTTGTGGGCATTCCATGCGGTAATCCCGGGTAGGATTTCAACTTGCCATATTTCAATAGCTTTACGGATTTGGCTCCAGTAGTTGGAAAGGGACAAATCTGATCATCCTCACCGTGCATAACCAATACAGGAATATCGATTATTTTGAGATCGTCGAAGAATTCGGTTTCGGAGAGAACCCGGATACATTCAAATTGGGCCTGGATGCTGCCCATCATACCTTGCCGCCACCAATTTTCACGAATTCCCTCGGAGACAACCGCGCCCGGGCGGTTGAAGCCATAAAATGGAATCGTAATGTCTTTATAAAATTGGGAACGACGATTTGCCGTCCCGTCCCGAATGCCATCAACGACTTCCTTCGGAACGCCGTCGGGGTTTTTGTCTGTTTTCATGAAGAGCGGAGGGATCGCACTCAAGAGAACTGCCTTGGCGACGCGGCCTTCACCATACCTGGCAACATAACGCGCTACTTCCCCGCCGCCTGTGGAGTGCCCAATGTGAATGGCATTTTTGAGATCGAGGGCTTTGGCAAGTTCGGCAACATCGGCGGCATAAGTGTCCATATCGTGCCCTTTGTCGGTCTGCGTGGAACGGCCGTGCCCGCGGCGATCATGAGCAATGACTCGATAACCACGCGCGAGAAAGAACATCATCTGCGCATCCCAGTCGTCAGCAGATAGCGGCCAACCATGATGAAAGAATAGAGGCTGGCCCGAGCCCCAGTCTTTGTAATAGATTCTTGTCCCATCTTTGGTCGTTATTTTGCTCATAAACTTTTTTCCTTATTTCGTGTTTGGTTGCTGTATAATGCTTTACAGGGTCGAATTCCCTGCCATTAACACAGTGCGATATTTCCGGAAAAATAATCTAGTTTAGATCGAATCATTACATATCATTCGATGATGTCATTCGGACGACTGGCTGGAGGGGATAAAGCGATTTTTTCAGGGCCTTTGCCCTCTGATAGATGGGAACCATGCCACCCAATACAACCGCGGAAGATTTAATAATTTTTAATTTTGTGCAAAATCCAGGCTCGGGCAAATTTCCAATAATTATTTGTCGTGCATACGGATATACCTAACACCTGCGCGATTTCTTCATTCGTCATACCGGCGAAATAACGCAGTTTGACAACTTCAGCTTGCAATGGATGCTCACTGGCGAGCCTATCGAGCACTTCATGGACGGCCAATAGTTGTTGATCCGCATCGGGTGCCGCCAGTTCCTGTCCGTCAGGCAAATCGACCCGTTCGTAACCACCGCCATGACGTTGCGTGAGTTTACGTCGCGCTCGTTCGATAAGAATCCGACGCATGGCCTCGGCCGCAGCCGAAAAAAAATGGGCGCGGTTTTCAAATTTTGGATTTTTGGCGCCCATCAATCGCAACCATGCCTCGTGAACTAACGCAGTGGGTTGCAAGGTGTGACCGGGCGCTTCGCGGGCCATCTTGCTGGTTGCCAACCGGCGCAACTCCTCGTAGACGACTTCGAGCAATTGATCTGCGGCAGCGAAATCGCCGTGCTCCGCGGCGCCCGGCATTAGTGTGAATTCACGCAGACCGTCGCGCGATAATAACCCTATTTTGGAAGGGGTCAGCGACTTTCCGTCAACACTATTTGGTGGCGAATTATTTAGCATTATCATTATGAGCGACCGTATTGATATGGTTCGCTGAATCGGACGCAATAAGCACATCGGCTTCATCCAGGGAAACTCGCGCAAAGAGCCATGCCATCCAGGCGTTCCCAGGATCTTCGGCCTCATGCGCAGGTAAATCAACTGGTGCCAATAACTCACCTTTGGCCAATACAGCCCGCGCTTCATCTTTCTTCCCAAGTTGCCAATCGGCCATCGCTAAAACGGCATACGCGTGGCCGTGAGCATCAAGACGGGGGTTGTCGACAGTTTTTTGGGCCCATCCGGCAGCTTCGATAAAATGCCCCTGCCTATATTCCGACAATGCCTTGCATACTTGAAAAAAGGGCATGGCACCTTCATCTCCTTCTCCGAGCGTCACGGTCATGTCTGCCAAATGGCTAATCAACGGTAAATTTTTTTCTGATGGCGGAAGGAAAAGGCAAGCCTTCGCCACTTCATCCGCAATAAAAATGTTAGTTGTGTTCGGATATGAAGCGAGGATTTTCTCAGAAAATTGCTCATATGCAGCGTGATCATGGGTTTTAACGAGAAGGGCCGCCAGCAGAGCGTATCGGTCGTAGTTGAAGGGTTGAGTCCTGAAGGCAAGCTCGCAATCGTCGGCCGCTTCCTGCCATTGGCCGCGACGCTCCTCGAGACCCGCCCGCGTGGCAAGAAACTCTGAACTCGAAGGTTGATTGACGAATGAAGGGAGAAGCGCTCCATCGAGGAGTTCTTTCACGTCATTAAACTTTCTTTCAGCCATAAGGACATGGATTAAACTCTCCAGTTCGGATAAAGCTTGAGGAATTTCAGACTCCCCCCTTTTTCGCCAGATGGCCAGCGCCTCGCGATGCACCTTTTCTGATTCTGCCAGTTTCCCTTGCGCTTCGTATACCAGGCCCAAACTATGAAGGGTATCAAGCGACGTAGGGTTATCTTCGCCCAATAGCTTGCGTTGCATTGCAAGAGCCTCATTCAAAAAGGGAATGGCTTCTTCAAGATTTTGTTCCTCTCGCGCGCGTTCGCCAACCAAATAGAGAGATTTGGCAATATCAGGGTGCTCGTTACCCAGGAGTCTGCGGCGCATGGCCAAAGCTTCCAGTTCTAATGATTCCGCCTCGTTCAACTTACCGTTGCCGCCTGCCGCCCATGCCACATCAGTCAGTGAAGTCGCAACCGCCGGGTTTTCCAGGCCATACACTTTGCGCCGTATCGCCAAAACTTCCCGCGCCATCGCCTCCGCTTCCGGCCATTTGCCCTGGTCCCCCAGCAGAATGCTCAGATTGCGAAGCGTATCCGCCGTCTCCAAACTCTCGCTTCCAAACAATCTTTCCCTGATTCCAACCGATTCTCGAAGCTGAACTTCCGCCTCTGAAAACTTCCCCTGTTGCGTCAACATCTCGCCAAGATTGTTCAGCGAAGCAGCGACGTCCGCATTCTCATTGCCGAAAAGGAGCCGCCGCATGGCCAGCGCCTCCTGATGGGCCGCGACTGCTTTTGCCAATTCTCCCTTTTGCGTGTATACCAAACCCAATTCACTAAGCGAGTCCGCCGATTCCCGGCTTTGCGGACCAAACAGTTTTTGATTTATCCTTAACGCGGCCTCCTGCATTTTTTCAGCCTGACCATAATTTCCGATCTCCAGATACAGTTGACCGATGAGCGTGCGCAGCTCAACTTCGACAGCAGGCTGATTACTCATCTCATCCCCAACGCTCTCAGCCGTTTGGTCGAGTATGCCGCGCAACATTGTAGTATCCTGTCCACGCGCGACCGCGGGTCCGACACCCTGGAGCATATGCTCAAGAAATTTCGTGACTTCCTGGCTTTTGATCGATTCTGCCTCGGCTCTGCGGCGTGAACGCAACTCCTTCGCGAGTGAAGCCGAAACGGTGATCAACCCCAGGATAAGCAATAGAGCAATTACGGTTATGCCGCCGAATAAAATCTTATTTCGCAGCATCGTCATTCGAAGCTTGTAAAGCATGCTCGGCGGACGCGCCAAAATGGGTTCGCTGGCTAAATAGCGTTGAACGTCCAACGCCATACCATTGGCTGTTTCGTAACGGCGAGTCCGATTCTTCTCCAACGCCTTCATTACAATCCAGTCCAAATCTCCACAAATAGCACGAACCAGATGCGGAGCGTCGGAATTACGATGGCGGGCTATTTTGGTCAAATCACAAACCGCCATTTCACTTAAACGTGTGGAGGGACTGGAAGGATCCTGTTCGCGGATAACACGGAGAATTTCGTCCAAACCCGCCTTCAACAGCGCTTCCGTATCAAAAGGAGTCAGGCCGGTCAAAAGCTCATAAAGTAAAACGCCCAAACTGTAAATATCCGTGCGTGTATCCACGTCGACACTTGTCAACGCCGCCTGTTCGGGACTCATATACGTAGGCGTGCCAACCAGCCTGTCAAAAGCTGTGAAGAGTGTTTTGTCGGTCAAACGCTGGTTGGTTGTCGCTTTGGCTATTCCAAAATCAATCACCATAGGCATGGCCGCGCCTTCCAACGTCGTAGTCACCAAAATATTGGAAGGCTTAATATCCCGATGAATTATGCCTTTCTGGTGCGCGTGTTGAACCGCGTGGCAAACCTGGACAAAAAGTTTCAGACGCCCTTCGGTGGGCACTAAATGCTGGTCGCAATATTCTGTGATTTTGATGCCACGAATGAGCTGCATCACAAAATATGGCCGGCCGGATTCCGTTGCCCCTGCGTCGAAAACTTTTGCGATATTTGGATGATCCATCAAGGCGAGTGCCTGCCGTTCTGCTTCAAATCTGGCGATGACGCTTTTGGTGTCCATGCCCGGCTTGATGATCTTTAAGGCGATGCGTCGATGAACCGGCTCCGATTGTTCGGCCATAAAAACGACACCACAGCCTCCTTCGCCGATTTGTTGTAACAGTTTATAACGGCCGATGTAATCACCGGCTTTCTCGCCCACAGAGATTCCAGGTCTGGTTTTCGACTCAGAGATTTGCAGAGATTGTTCCAGAAAATCTCCAGCGCCATCGTTGGCATAAAGCAATGCTTCTATCCTTTGACGCAGGTTAACGTCACTCCCGCAAGCTCGATCCAAATATGCGGCGCGCTCCTTGAGGGGTAAATCCACGGCCTCCGCGAAAACCTCCACCTCACGATTTGGAGAATCATTCATTGAATCTGACTTTTTAACATGTGCAAAACATACCCGGAAAATGGTATCGAAATACAGTGCGAGAATTTTGTTTGGAAACACTAAAAGAATTGCAAAAACTTTTTTTGACAAAAACCGCTATAAAACAGAACAACGAAAGTCCTCGCGCCGCGGTGTAACGAAGGCGGGCTAACGACTGTCAAATAACCAGGACGCTCCGCGCTACACTCGGCATGCGACCTTTTTAATTCTTCTCACGCAACATCGCGATTCATTTGGAACGCCTCGACGAGAGGTTTTGAAAGTTTTAAAATGTCTGTTTCAAGATATCGAAAAATGATTCGCTATTTTTCAAAACTCAGCTACTTTGTGTTCGTTCGTTAGATAGCTTGTTAGTTTCAAGTCTGGAAAATCTTCAAGTGAACTCTGTTCGGTGATGATTCGAAACCCGAAGGTCGGGAACTATTTGGAGCAAAAAAGGTTGGTCTTATAGAACATCACGAAATATGAGTAATAATAAATTGTTCGTTGGAAATCTGTCCTTCGACACCACCGAAAACGATCTTCAAGACACGTTTGCCGCGCACGGCACGGTGCAGGAAGTCAACCTGATGACGGATCGCGTTAGCGGCCGTTCGCGTGGATTCGGCTTTGTCACCATGAGCGCGCCTGAAGAGGCGCAGGCCGCGATCGATGCGCTCGATGGCAAAACCATTGACGGCCGGGCCCTAAAAGTTAACGTTGCCAAACCGCGCGAAGAACGCAGCGGCGGTGAACGTCGCCAATTCAGCGGCGCACGCAGGCAGTACAGCCGATAATCATCGGCCGAAATTCTCAGGAACGAGGTTTTGGGTAAAACCATTCCTCGTTCCCTTTTCTTCAAATAAAAAGTTTTATGTTTATGCTTCTGTTTTGGTCCGTGGGAATTGTTGCCGGAGTTGTTTTCTGCTCATTTTTCGAATGGACTTTACATCGTTTTGTCATGCACCGCTCGGTGGTTGCGAGTTTTTTCCGTTATCCGTTTGAGCGGCACACGTTGGTCCATCATCATATTTTCAAGTCCGACCATACCTACCATCTGATCCATGAGGACGACAAAAAAACTATTCCCATGGCCTGGTGGAACGGTCCCGCATTGGTAGCAATCGTGCTGCTCCCCTTTTTAGTGTTGGCATTTATTTTTGAAAAATGGGGGATTCTTTGCGGGGCGGCCGTGGCCTGCACTCTATATTTTACAGCCTATGAATACATGCATTGGTGCATGCATTTGCCAGGGAAACGGCACGTCGAGCGTTCGGGAATTTTCTTTCGGCTTAACGGTCACCATTTGTTGCATCATCGCTACATGCATAAAAACTTCAACGTAGTCTTGCCCCTGGCGGATCTGCTCCTGGGAACATTAATGCTTCGCTCAAGGGTCTCGTTTGCGCAGGCAAGAGGTCCGTCCGTGCCAAACGTTCAACCCGAATGATGCCGGTTCAATAAGATTTCACTGGTGTTCCCGAAGACGCGCCTCGGCCAAATCAATGTCCCGCTGGATCCGGCGCAATGCTTCATCGTTAATCGTCCCGTTGTTGCGGAGCTTAATGATGGTGCGGCGTTCCTCTTGAACAGCATCCAGCGATAGCCGCTCGTACTCGGACGAAAAAAGCCGCAACGGCGCCCCGGCTTTTTGCGAATCTTCAGATTTCAATTGGACGATATGGTCCTCGTATTCGATGCGCAGTCTGTCCAGCGCTTCCAATCGCATCGCGTCGGGCTCCGTCATTTCGTTTAGGCGTGCCAGCGCGGCTTCATTGGCCTGGATCCGGGCTTCGCGTTCTTCTCTCTCAGTCGAACCATCATCTTTAATCCCCAGCCAGCGAATCAGCGACGGCAGGCTCAACCCTTGCAGGACAAGCGTGGCAAAGATGATGACAAAGGTCAGAAAAAGGACCAAATCGCGTCCCGGAAACGGGGTGCCATCCGCCTTGTAAAGTGGCAATGCCAGCGCGGCTGCCAACGAAACGACCCCTCGCATACCGGTCCATCCGATAATCGCCAGATATTGCCAGGTGGGATAGGGATCGCGACGGCGAATACTTTCAAACAGGAAACGAGGCAAATATGCCGACGGGATGACCCAGAAAAGACGAACGATAATAATCGCCAGTGTAATTAAGGCTGCGTATCGAATCAGCAGGCCCAACGAATAATGATCCGCGGCCAGCCGGTGAAGAATGTCCGGCAATTGCAAACCGATGAGGATAAAAACAAAACCATTCAGCAGAAATTCCACCATGTCCCAGACCGGGCCGGCGCGCAAACGAGTTTGAAAGCTGGTGATTTCCGGCGTGCGCCACCCCAAATACACGCCGGCGGTCACCACCGAAAGCACTCCGGAGACCTGCAACCGTTCCGCCAATAAATAGGCTACGAAAGGCGTCAGCAGGGAAAACGTGATTTCAATGGGCGCGTCATCAATACGCCGATGAAATTGCTCCGCCAGCCAGCCAATCACCAGGCCCGTTAGGATTCCACCAATACTGATGATGAGGAATTGCTCGCCGGCCGTGACCCACGAAAAAAAACCGGTGCTCACTCCAATCACCGCCAGGCGATAGGTCACCAGGGCTGTGGCATCGTTCACGAGGCTTTCGCCCTCGAGGATCGTTACAATTCGGTGCGGGATCTTCAGCCGTTCGGCAATGGCCTTGGCAGCGATGGCATCGGGTGGCGAAATGATCGCCCCTAATACGAATCCAACGGCCAATGGCAAATGGAAAAAATATTTAGCCAGATATGCTACAATGACCGTGGTGAACAAAACCAGGCCGACTGCCATTGACAATATCGGTCGCTTGTTTGCGCGAAAATCGCGCCAGGAAGTGAACAGGGCCGCCGGAAATAGAAGCGGCGGCAGGACCAAAAGAAAAATCAATTCCGGGTTCAGATGCACCGGCGGCAACCCCGGGATGAATCCGAGGACCGTCCCACCAATCACAAAAAAGATGGGATAAGGAATATGAAGCCGCCGCGCCAGCAGGGAAAGCACCACAACGGCGAGCATTATCCCCAAAAAAATTTCAATAATCCCCATCATCTCCACCAGACTTTACTCGCCTTTCCTTAATTTCATCAAGTGGCTTTCCGCGCATGAAAGGAAAATTTACCAAACGCGCTTTTCGCGCCATGCTCGTTTTTATTTGATTGAAACCGCAGGCCAGCCGATTATGGTTGTGCTGTGTTGACCTGCCGACGCTACCCCGCGAGGCATCTGGCACATGGTGCAACAAGATGTTCCCGGCTACCTCAAATCAAAGCGGGCGTGGGTTCGGCTGGCTGATTGCCGAGCTTGATGCTCTCCATGCTGTGGTGGATAAAGAGATGTGCCGGCGGCTTCTGACGCAGGCTGTATTGAGCGAGGAGGAGGTTGCTTCGTATGTCGAACCGCGGTCAGGATCCTACGCGCGGCGCTGTGTAGCGCGCCGGGAACACTACGAGATTCTGGTTCTGACCTGGATGCCCGGGCAGGGAAGCGTGGCGCACGATCATTCCGGCTCATTGTGCGGGCTGAAGGTTGTGCAAGGGCAAATGACCGAACAGCTCTACCGGTTCGGACCTGACGGACAAGTTCGCCCGACAACCGCATCTCAGCTCGCAGTGGGCGACATCACAGTCGATCCCGGTATCGTAGTGCATGCACTCTCGAATTCCAAAGACTCCGCCGGTGTCCTGGTGACGGTGCATATCTATTCGCCGCCGCTTCCGGAGGTTCGGCGGTACGCCGTGGCCAAGGGACCGCCGCCGGCCGCGTTTGTGCGAGAGAAGCCCAGGGACGCGCGAACCGTGGCAATCATCGGCGGCGGCTTTACCGGCGCCATGACGCTGGCGAATCTGATTCGTCATGCCCCCAGCGATAAGGGCCCTTATCATTTTATCCTGGTAGACCGGCTGCCCGCTGTGGGCGAAGGCGCTGCCTATCGTACCAACGACGTCCGGCATCTCCTGAACGTGTCCGCAGCCGGAATGAGCGCCTGGCCCGATCGCTCGGAAGATTTTCTGAACTTCGCGCGCGCGGGCGATCCATCGGTTCAACCCGGCGATTTTCTTCCGCGCAAGCTATATGGTCAATATGTGCGCCAAACGCTGCTGGATTCGGCAGATTGCGCCGACGAGGGTATTAGTGTGGAAATTGTTCGGGACGAGGCGACCTCTCTGGCGCCTCGCGAAAACGGCTGGTCCATTTCGACGGCTAAGAGGCGGGTGATAGACTCGGGCGTGGTGATTGTGGCGCTGGGTCACCGTCCGCCCAAAGACGAATTTCAGAAGCGATGGAAAGGGCCGCGTCACCGGTTCATCCCGGACCCGTGGGCGGCACTGGTTTTGAGCCAGATCGGGCCAGACAGAGCCTGTGCTGCTTTTGGGCAGCGGCTTGACCGCCATTGATGCGATACTCAGTTTGGATCGCCCGGATCGCACGGCGCCGCTCATGTTGGTCTCGCGGCGGGGACTATTGCCGGAACCGCATACGACTGAATCGCAGACGCCAGTGGATTGTTCGAAGTTGGTCGCCGGCTGGCTGGATGGTTGCAAAAGGCTAACAGTGAGGGAATTGATCCGGAACCTGCGTGATCGGGCCAAGACTATTGCGAGTGATGGAGGCGACTGGCGGCAGTTTATTGACGGCCTGCGGCCATTCATTCCCAATGTCTGGGAATGTCTGGACGCCATCGAGCGGGAGCGGTTCCTGCGCCATGCCCGGCCTTTCTGGGAGGTTCACCGGCATCGGATGGCGCCGGAAATCGCGGAGAAAATCAGGCGGCTTCGGGCTGCCAAAATCCTCGATTTGACTGCTGGAGCACTGCTCTCTGCCGAGGCGGATGCCAATGGAATAGATGTCACGCTCAGTTGCCGGGGTCGTGCCGACACACGGATGCTGCGGGTTAAGTGGGTGGTCAATTGCACCGGCCCCGGCCCGCAGAATCGGCATGCCACTCACCCGATTTTGCGGCCGTTGATTCAGTCGGGAGCTCTTTGGGATGACGCTTTGGGGTTGGGGATGTTGACGGACCATGATGGTCATGCGCTCCGTCGCAATGGAAAGCCTCACGCGAATCTTCTCATAGCCGGAACGCTTCGCAAGGCCGACCTGTGGGAATCGACGGCAGTGCTCGAGCTTCGCCAGCAGGCGGCAAAGGTTGCGCAGGTCGCCCTGAACGTGGTGACGAACGGGCCTGGACGAATTATGGTGTGATGGCGAACCGGTAAAACTGTTGGGACTTCGAGAAGCCGCCAAAGTTGGTCACCGTTAATGAGCCGCCGATGCTGGTCACTTGACCTGCAACATCCGCCCATGCGCCAGCCGTCAGCGGGTTCCGATATTGAAGCTGATACGTCTCAGCCGCCATGGAAGGGAGGGTGATGAGCACGTTTGTGCCTGCAATCTGGATGGCGCTAATTTGATTGGCAGGAGGGTTAAGCGGAATTACCAGTTTGAACATGGTGCCCAGCCCGTTTTCGGACACGTTATTTGTCCCGCCGAATACGGTTGTGCCATAGAAATTACCGTCGCTGCCCTGCACCAACCCGGTGGGATCGGCTCCCTCGGGGCTATCGGCGAACGAGTGTAGAATCGTCAGGGTGCCATTTGTGGTCATTTGGAACACGGTTCCAACGATGTCCGTTCCACCATTCGCAGTTGTGCCATAGAAATTGCCGTCACTGCCCAGCACTAATCCGTTTGGCTGCGCCCCGTCGGGGGTATTGGTGAATGAGTGCAGAATCGCCAGGGTGCCATTCGTCGTAATGCGGAAGATAGTGCCATTGCCGTCCGCCCCACCATAACTGGTTGTGCCATACAGATTGCCGTCGGTACCCCACACCAGTTTTTTTTGTGGAAAGTTTCCGTCGGGGCTATTAGTGAACGAGTGCAGAATCGTCAGGGTGCCATTCGTATTAAACTGGAACACAGTGCCCTTGTCGTTGCTGTTCGTTCCACCACCGGCGGTGGTGCCATAGAAACTGCCGTCACTGCCCTGCGTTAACTCGCCTTCTGGCAAATATCCGCCGAGTGTGTTGGTGAATGAATGCAGAATCGTCAGAATGCCATCCGTAGTGATCTGAAAAACGGATCCGCTATCCCTCTTCCCGCCATTCAAAGTTGTGCCATAGAAATTGCCGTCGCTGCCCTGCACCAGCCTGCCCTCCGGCGCGCCTCCATCGGGGGTATTGGTGAATGAGTGTAAAACTGCCAGGGTGCCATTTGTGTTAATGCGGAAGATCGTGCCATTGCCGTTGGTCCCGCCTGCGTAAGTCGTGCCGTAGAAATTGCCATCGCTTCCCTGCACCAGTCCGGCGTACGGATTGACTCCGTCGGGATTAAGACCAAATGAATGGAGAATCGTCACAGTGCCATTCGAGGTGATTTGGAATACGGTGCCATCGCTGGAGAACGTCCCGCCGGCATGGCTAGTCCCATAGAAATTGCCGTCGCTGCCCTGTACCAACTCATTTGGCTCTGATCCATCGAAGGGATAACCGCTAAACGAGTGAAGAGTTGTCAGCGTGACCTGTGCGACCAAATTCCAAGCGACGGCGCACAGAACTAGACTGACAGCGAGAATTTTCAACGCGCGGACGTTCATCTGAGATATCCCATTTAGCTTTATGGCCACGAACAGCGTTGTCTAGCCATTTTTGCAGTCCGCCGTGGTATCCCGCATGAGATTGGAACGGGTGTATAATGGTGGCCTGATGGAGGAACTGGCCCTCGCGTACGCTCTGAACCAGAGCTGGATTGCCGGAACGGGGCTGGATGTACTGTCGATGGAGCCGCCGCCAATTGATAGCCCGCTCTTGAACGCAGAAAACTGCATCATCACGCCGCATATGGCGTGGGCCACACAAATCGCGCGCATCCGTCTCCTGCAAGTCGCCGCCCAAAAACATCCGCGCCTGGCTGAACAGCAGACCGCCATCCGGAATTGTCGCGAAAATTAGCGACTTTTGCCGGCGGCGAGGCAGTCTAAAATGGTCTTTTGACCATCTATCGTATGATGCGAATTCTAGCAAAAACTCTTTTAGTTCTCCTGGTATCGGGTGCGCAAGGGCCGCATGCGGCAGCCGAAAGTACGAATGGCATTTTCAACGTACTGGACTTTGCCGCACGAGGAGATGGAATCCGTGACGACACGGCTGCGGTGCAAAAAGCCGTGGATGCCTGCGTCTCGAACGGTGGCGGCCAGGTATTGCTGCCTGGTGGCAAAACTTTTGTGACCGGCGCGATCACGCTCGGTAGTAACGTCGATTTCCACCTCGCGCGCGGCGCCGTGCTGAAAGGCAGTGCCCGATGGCAGGATTATGGGAAAGCGGGCGCCCTGATTTTTGCCATGGGCGCGACAGGGATTTCCATCTCTGGCGACGGCGTTATCGATGGCAATGGCAAGGCGGTTTGGCAAAGACTCGCGGACGAAACAGCGGGCGGCAACGTGAATAAGCCGGGCTGGTGGCCGGAATCATTTTGTGGCGTCTGGTGGCCGTTTGGCCGCAACGCAAACGAAAAATCCCTTTTGCCCGGCCGCCCGATGCAAATCATTCTAATCGGTTGCCGGCAGGTCCGGCTGCGCGATTTCACTATCCGAAATGCGCCAACCTGGACTGTTCACCCGGTCGGTTGCGATGATCTGACCATTGATTCGATCAGCATTCATAACGACTGGGACATGGCCAACAATGATGGCATTGACCTGGACCATTGCAAAAATGTGCGCGTGGCCAACTGCCAGATTGACACAGCGGATGACGGCATCGTAATCAAGAATACCCCAAACTTCGAATCCTTCGGGGCCAGCGAAAACATTACCGTCACCGGCTGTGTCATAGCCTCGCGCAGCGCGGCACTCAAGATAGATGAAATTTATACGACCCCCGGGGTCCGCAACGTGGTGTTTGATGCCTGCACCATTTCCCGGAGTAATCGTGGCCTGTGCATCCAATCGCGCGACATTGGCGACATCGAAAACGTGCTGTTTTCGAATATGACTATCGATACGCAAGTACAGCCGGAAAAATGGTGGGGCGCAGGCGAGCCGATCCATATCAGCAGTCTCCCACGCAACGGCACCGCGCCTCTCGGCCATGTCCGCCATATCCGTTTTAACAACCTTTTGTGCCGGGGAGAAAATGGAATCTATTTGCGCGGCTGCGCCCAACAGCCACTGGAAGACATCACTTTTGACAATGTCCGCGTGGAGGTCGGCAAGACCGGCAAATTGCGCGGCGGATTTTATGATGATCGCCCGGCGGGAATGCTGCCCGGTGGCGTTTTCACCGGTATCTACACAAACACAATCGCCGGTATCCATGCGGATTTTACCAGCGGGCTGGTGCTTCGCGATACAACGGTGACGTGGGGCTCGAAAGAGGATTTTTATGGCGCGGCTTTGGAATCCAGGCACGCAAAGGGCATGGAACTGGAAAACTTCTCGGGCAAATCCGCATGGCCCGAAAGAGTCCCGGACCAAATTCTGAAGTGAGGCGAGAGTTTAGTTCGGCTCCGGTGAGGTATCCCGCATAAGATTGGAACGGGCGAATATTGACATCCCGCCGTTGGCAGCCGAGCTTATGATGGTTAAGAGCAGAACCAAAGGACGGCTCTAAGCTCCCGTGGACAACATAAGTAGCCAATTTCAACGCTATGAAAATCGTCGTTCTTGATGGCCACACCAATCCAGACCTGGGCTGGGATGAACTTGCGAAATTGGGCGACCTCGAAGTTTTCCCTCGCACCAGCCCGGAACAAATCGTTAGCCGTTTGCAGGGCGCGACGATTGCCATTACCAGCAGAGCCGCCATCAATCGAAACGCCATTCAGGCGCTTCCCGGCCTGAAATATATCGGCGTCCTTTTCACCGGTTACGATATCGTGGACATCGATGCGGCGCGGGATCGCGGCATCGTCGTCACGAACGTGCCGGAATATGGCACGCATGGCGTGGCTCAGGCCGTCTTTGCCCTGTTGCTGGAATGCACAAATCATACCGGTCATCACGCCCGGACCGTGCGCGATGGAAAATGGAGCCGGTCCGCGGATTTTTCTTATTGGGATTATCCCCTGATTGCGCTGGACGGCCTTACGCTGGGCATCGTCGGCTATGGGCGAATAGGACGGGCGGTGGGCCGCGTTGGGCAGGCTTTTGGAATGAAGGTTCTCGCTGAACGCTACGATGCGTCTACATCGGCTGGAAATGACGGAGTGCAGTACGTTGAATTGGAAACATTGTTGCGTGGAAGCGACGTAGTCACGTTGCACTGTCCGCTCACACCGGAGACCAGGCGGCTCGTAAACGCCCGATTTTTGTCAAAGATGAAACAAACAGCGTTTTTAATCAATACTTCCAGAGGCGGCCTGGTGGAGGAACTGACCCTCGCCCACGCTTTGAACCAGGGCTGGATTGCCGGAGCGGGTCTGGACGTACTGTCGATGGAGCCGCCGCCAATTGATAACCCGCTCTTGAACGCGAAAAATTGCATCATCACGCCGCATATTGCGTGGGCTACAAAATCCGCGCGCATCCGTCTCCTGCAAGTCGCCGCTGAAAACATCCGCGCCTGGCAGAATGGCAAACCGCAAAATGTTGTCGATTTACCGAATGCCCAGCCACTTGCGGCGTGATTGGCTGAAAAGCCGAATCCCCCCGTTCATCACAACGATAACGTTAATGTAACACAGTAAGCTATTGATAATCAGCAATCTATGAAATGTAACAGCGTGTAACAAATTGTGTAACACTGTAAGTCCTTATAGTCCAACGATGTAACAATGTAACACGATTTCCAACTTCATCTCAAAATGCACCCACCGTCCTGTCTTCGCCATTCCGTCTCTACTTTGAAAGATTTATCGTTTCGGCCGCCTTCCGGATCTCGTCCGTGTTGGTGGACTGAACCCGATAGAGCGTTCCGAGCGTTGGCGCCGAGTCTCCTATTTGATAGGTGCCCGACAACGTGCCGTCCGGCTTGAGGGTATAGCTAATCCGGATTCCGGCATTTGTTTGGAGCCGGAGTTCATCATTTGAAATGTACCCGATTTCACGGGCCCAACCGGCTTTGAACCAGGTAAAATTTCCCCAGGAATAAATCACATGGGCCGTGCCGTCGGGCGAGATGTCCTCGACGATCAAAGCGCCGGCCAGTTGCTGGCCCCACGCCCCGACCCAGGCGCCCGAAAAGCCAGCCGTTGTTGCGCTGACGTCCGAGGATGGCGGGTGAATCGAAAATTCGTCCGGAAGCGGCGCGAGCGTTCGCGACCCCGACGATAATGCATGCACGACGATTGCGGTTGCGCTAATTCCAATTAGCGCAATCACTGCCAGTGCAATGACGATTACTGTTTTTGTCTTTGTCCATGTCATAACTTTTGATTGTCCTTTCACGAGCGGTTGATTTGTAGAATGTACGGAGATGGTTTCGACAGCTGTCCCCATTTCGCTGACGTGCTGGTAACGGTATTGCGGTTCTTTTTCCAGGGCGCGCAGGACGACTTCGTCCAGGCGCACGTCAACGCGGACTTTGCGGGAGGGCGGCTCGATTTTCCCCGAAGGCAATTCGCCGGTGAGCATTTGGTAAAATACAACGCCCAGGGAATAAATGTCCGCCCGGTGGTCCACTTCCGCCGAATTTTTGATCTGCTCCGGCGCCATGTATTGCGGCGTCCCCAGCGTGCTGCCGGCTTCGGTCAATTCCCCGGGCACGGCCGCGATTTCTTCGGCGGCTTCCGTAAGGCTCTCGGCGATCAATTTAGCAACGCCGAAGTCCGCGATTTTCACCTGGCCTTTTTTGTCGAGCAGGATGTTTTCGGGTTTGATGTCCCGGTGGACGATGCCTGAATCATGCGCGAACTGGAGTGCCTCGCAAATCTGCGGCACGATGGCCAGCGCTTCGCGTGGAGAAACGCGGCTGTTGCCGAGGAGTTGGCGGAGGTTCATGCCGTCGACAAACTCCATTAGGAAATAAAACAGACCGTCGCTCTGGCCAAATTCATAGAGCGTCACAATGTGGGGATGATTCAGTTTGGCCAGGGCTCGGGCTTCGCGCGCGAAACGTTCGGCAAAGGCCGGGCCGCCCGCCTGCGGCGGCAGGATTTTCAAGGCCACCACGCGGTCCAGTTGTTTTTGACGGGCTTTATACACCGCACCCATCCCGCCCTGGCCGATAAATCCCAAAATTTCCAGTTGGGGAAACTTCGCCGCCAGTTCTTCGATTTTAGGAGGGGTGAAACGCGGCGCTTTGCCGCCGGTATCGGCCCCGATGTCAACACCGGTGCCGATGCCGCCCTTGAGCAGGCATTCGGGGCAGAGTCCCTCGGGCGCGTCGGGCGCAAGGGGCTTGCCACAAATAGAGCAGATGCGCTTGGTATCCATTCTACCTTATTCCTAGCGAAATCGAGCCAAAGGTTACAGGTAAAATATCCGGTCAGCTCCGGCTCAGGACCCGAATAAGATGACGCATTTCGCCGACGACGTCCTCCGGGGACGCCACGGTATGGGCAATTTGGGCTTTTAGCCGTTCGCGATACCGTTCACGCAGGCGATGCACGGCCACTTTGACTGCGCCTTCAGACATACCCAGCGTGGCCGCCAGCGTCGCGTACGGCTGTAATTCCCGGCTGCCCATCAGGCATGGCTTGAGCGTTTCAAACAATTGGCCCTTGCCGTCCTGCTCGTATTCCACCCGCAACTCTTTCAACACCGTTTCCAACAGGGCGAGCGCCCACTGCTTTTCAAAGGCCTGTTCGGCCGTGCTGGTATCGGCGGGTTCGCGCGCATAGCGTGTCTCAGCGGTATCCAGCGGCAAGGGCAGGCAATGACGGTCGCCGGCTCGTTTTTGAGCATTGGCGCGACGCCATTCCACCGTCAGAAAGCGCTTGAGCACCATCAGCAGGAACGACCGAAAATGCCCGCGCGATTGGTCGGCGGCGGCGATCCATTTTTTTTCGAGCAACTGTGCGAAGAATTCCTGTGTGAGATCCTGCGCATCGTGAATGGGATGGCCTTGTCGGCGCACGAAATAGTAAATCGGGTACCAATACATCCGACAGAGATCTTCCAATGCAGCCTGGGCTTTCGTGGTGTCCGCGCCTGACGCGGCCAGCACGGCCGACCAATGAGTCGTTGCAAATACCGGGGCGCGCGCGGCGGGGCCATCACCAGGGTGATGGCTTTCGTTTGGTGCCATTATCCTGACCTTAGAAAAATCCTGGTGAAGGTTACAGAAAATTCAATTATGGCCTGCGGTCGAGTTCGTTCTCCAGCCGTCCGCTGCATAAAGATTCATGTTTTCTGTTATGTAAACGTCGGACGACGGGTATTTGAACTGCCGAAACGTGTTATTGTGATCGGCCAGGAAATGGAGCGTTTGTGAACCCCAGGTCGCTGAATAAGGGATTTCCGACCAGCCGTAATATTTCAAGGGCGGTGGCGGAGGCGACGGCAGCGGCGCCGTGCCCGGCTCTGGCAACAGCGTATTGGCAAAGCTCAGGAACCAAACGCGATGACCGGATTGAAGCGTCTGCGAGATTTTTTCCAACGTTGGCGCGAGGGCGTTTGTGTTTTCCATATCCGCCAGGACGAGGTCCACGCGATGGATTGAGTGGTCCGATAAAGGCGGCACCGTATTCCACGGCGTCCCGCCTTTATAGTAGTAGTTGAATGTGATCCCCACGTTCCACGGATAGACAAGGATGTAATCCTGCGGCCCCGCGTTCTCCTCCAGTTCTTTTGCAATCATGCTTACATTGCTGAACTGGCGGCTCAAAAGGTTCCCCGTTGTCAGTGTAGAAAGCAGGGCCGTGCCGGCAACCAGCCCGAGAAAAAGGGACCGAAGCAAACCGGGAAAAGCCGGCCGCCCGCCGTCGAAACACACGACGGCCGCGGCCGCGAAAGGGAGCAGATACCAGCTTTGCATCGGCATTTGCGCCCGCCAAAAGAAAATCGGAAACACTATGGCCGAAAAGAGCAGCGTGACCGACGCAAACAAACAAAAATCCTTTTGAGGAACCGTAGCGCAGGTTTCCAAACCTGCTGTATCGCTGATTTCTAAATCGGCAGACCCCCCGATTGCGGTTCCTCCCTGAATTAGCTGATTCTCTGGTTCATTGTGCGAGTCTTTTGCCGTGAACTGCCGCCACAGCCCAATACACGCGCAAACAACGATCATCAATGCCAGCGCCGCCCAAACATACATATACCCCCAGAGCGGATGGCCGAAGACATCGTGACAGCTGAAAACAAACTGCCGCATTTTTGCGCCGGTCCGAAAGACCAGGGATACAGGACCGCCGGAAGTGATGCTGCTTAACATGTGCACGTATGGCAGAAGCGATGCCGCGGAAACCAGAGCCACCATGAAAATTTGAAGCGCCCCGCGCCCATCTCGGCGCCGCCAGCAAACCACCCATGCGCCGAAACAGACCGCTGCAACCAACACCACATTGTGGTAAAGGACCTGTACGCTGAGTATGGCAAAGAGAGTCAGCCACGCCGCGCGCAGAACCGATGGTTTCTTCAAAAAGACAAACGCTGATGCTGTCAGCATAATCGCCGTGACACTCCCCAGGCCGTATGCGCGCAGAGAATCGCCGAAGAAAATCATCGTGCTGTTAAGCCCCAGCAAAACCAATCCTATCAGCGGCGGTTCGCGCCGGATTTTCCACATCCCCACCCAAAGCGCCGCCACGGACCCAAGCCCGACCATGAGTCCAATCAGTCGCAAATGGAGGTCGCTGCCACCCAGTCCTATTGCGAACCAGAAGCGGACGATTAAAGGCATTAAAATGGGAAATGAATCTTTGGCCATGTCCGCAAAGGAATGCTGATGCGACAAAACGATGAGATTGACTTCATCCCGCCAGAGGCTCCCGATGTTGAGCCAGTAATAAAAGTGCAGCGCGCAGACGGCGAGAGTGATCAGTACGGCGACAATCCATTCAGGTTGGAGCCAAAGCTTCTTTTTCAAATCCATGCGCGCCTGCTTATTCGCAGTCTGCGAAGCCGGCGTCAAGCGACTTTGTCATACCGCTTCCGTTGCCGGCGCATGGTTCTTCTTCTTCTTTGATTGAATATTCCCGGCAAATGTGAAACACTTACCGTGGTTGAGCATCAATCGACAGAATTTCAAACACCGAAACTGTGCGCGTATTATACAACATTTTATTTTCGATTTTCTTTGTCCTGTCGTCGCCTTATTACTTTTATCGGATGGCGAAGCGGGGCAATTGGCGCGCCGGTTTTAGGGAGCGTTTCGGCAACTACGACGCCAACCTCAAGCAGGCGATAACAAACCGCCATATTCTTTGGGTCCATGCAGTCAGCGTGGGCGAAGTCAATCTCCTGGTCCATTTCGTGAAAACCCTGGAAAAATACGCGCCGAACTTAAAATTTGTCGTATCCACCACCACAACGACCGGTATGGGACAGCTCCGCAAGCAGCTTGATCCACATATCAGCAAAATCTATTACCCGATTGATCGCGCGGGCATTGTTAACAGGGCTCTGGCCACGATTCATCCGGACGCGATCGTCCTCTTCGAAACAGAAATTTGGCCCAACTTTATATGGCAGGCGCAAAGAAGGGGGATCCCGTTGTTTCTGGCCAATGCGAGGCTGTCTGACCGCTCTTTTCGCGGATACAAACGGTTTGGATTTTTGTTTCGTCAATTGTTTGCGACGTTTGAAGGAATCGCAGCGCAAGACCAGGTCGCAGCTGAACGGTTTCGTGCCGTTGGCGTCCGGCCCGACTGCATCCGTGTGACCGGGAATTTGAAATTTGACGCGGCCACGGCGATTGGTCGCAGGGGCCTTGACGTGACCGCATTGCTCAAACAAGTCGGCGTGAACGGAGATACGCCAATCTTAATTGGCGGCAGCACACATGACGGTGAAGAAGTTATTTTGGCACAAATCGCGGCCCGCTTGCGGGCACAATTCCCGAAACTCTTTCTCATCCTGGTGCCTCGTCATTTCGAACGGAGCAATGAAATCGCGCGCAAATTGCGTGACGCCGGCGTTAAATTATTTTTCCGCTCTGCCATTGGTCCGGACACACGGCTTGGCGCTGGTGAAATCGACTGTTTATTGGTGGACACCACCGGCGAACTGCGTTTCTTCTACGATCCTGCTACAGTGGTTTTCATCGGCAAAAGTTTGACCGCGAAAGGCGGCCAAAATCCCATTGAACCTGGCGCATCCGGCAAGGCGATTGTGTTCGGGCCGAACATGCAGAATTTTGCAGACATCGCCCGTCTATTCCTTGAAAAAAACGGCGCGGTGCAGGTGCCCGACGCTGCCGCACTGGAAAAGGTCCTTCGGGAATTGATCGAAGACAAATACCAGCGCGCCGAAATGGGCCGTAACGCGCTGCAGGTGGTATCTGAAAACCAGGGCGCCATGGACCGGACATTGGAAATGATCCTCGAAAAGCTTAAGAGCCTGGAGGTTTATGTCGTGCCGGAGGCCGCTTGATTGGGAAAGGTCCTCATTCCTCGCAATCCATCAATCCAGTAGAAACGCCTTCACGCGTCGCAAAAACTCTTCCGGAGCGTCTGCATGGACCCAATGGCCTGCCGCGGCAATCGTCTCCATTCGGGCCTGGGGAAATAATTCCCGAATCTGCGGCAAACCGTTCTCGGCAATGTAATGCGATTTTCCGCCGCGCACAAAAAGCGTGGGCCGGGGAAACGGGGCGTGCGGTGCAATAGCATCGCAAATGTTGGAATAGTTTTTGAAAAGAATGTCCAAAGGAATCCTCCACTCAAAATGTGAAGTTGCCGACAGCGACGCGGCCCGCACTGGCCTAAGATTCTTGAGCAAAAACCGGCGCACGACCAAATCGGGGATGTCCGGCGCGAGGGCCTCCTCCATTTGCTGCCGGGACTGATATTGCCTCAGATCCAGCGCCAGGAGCGCCCTAAAGATTTCTTCGTGATCGAGAGGGCTGGCGCGAGGCGAAATGTCCACGACAATGAGTTTTTCGACGCGATCAGGGAAATCCAGCGCGAATTGCATCGCTGCTTTGCCGCCCATGGAATGGCCGATGAGGCTGGCGTGATCCAATTTTTGCGCGTCGAAAAATTCCGCTAGATCGCCGGCCATGACGGGATAGTTCATCTCCTCCCGGTGAGGCGAGAGCCCGTGGTTGCGCAAGTCCACCAGGAAGACATTGAACGTTTCGGCCAGTTTAGAGGCGACGCCCAGCCAATTGTCCAGGGAGCCAAAAAGGCCGTGCAGCATGACAAGCGGACGGCCCTGACCCATTTGCTTGAAATGAAGGTGCATGGCGTATAAAAAAGGAAGGCCGCGCATTGCGCGGCCGTGTCCTGATTCAAAAGAGGCTATTTCACCCCGGCCAAATAGCCAAAGCGCGACCGAAATTCCGCAGGCTGCAGGGAAACCACGCCCGCGAGTTTGGCCAGCTTTCTTTCGTCCTCGAAATCGTCGCGCTCGAGCCGGATCATGTAGGCGCAGGCGCATTCGTACGCTTCGCCGCCCACGTTGACCTTCCGGTTTTGCATGCGGCCGGTCTTGGGGTCGAGCATCTTTTCGAACGGCAACGGAATCATTTTGCCGTCCACGAAGCTGATAATCGCGCCGTATTTTTCGGATTCGGGCGAGAGCAGGAACTTGACCGCGCCGTAACCGAGGTCGCGCGTGTATTCGGCGTCAAACGGAATCGGGTCGGCGCAACGGAGTTCGTAGCCGAGATCTTTGTCAATGAAAGTCATTTTGATGCCGAGCTTGTCGAGGCGCGCGGTCAGAAGCTCTTTCATGAGACGGCCAAATTCGATTTCACCCAAACGAAGGTGGCCGTGGTCGTCGCGGATTACTTTGCCGAAGCGCTCAAGCTGCCCGCCGGGAACGGCCTTGATCAGGCCCTGTTCGCCCATGCCCTCGATCAAGCCCTCAGCCAGGACGACCACGCCGTAATGGAGGCCTTCGGCCCGGCGTTTAATGATAGAACCGATGATAATGTCGCAGACTTCGTCCACGGTGACCTGGCGGTTTTGGAATTCCTCGGGAATGACACAGAGCGTCACCGCCGCGGCTTTGGCGATGCCCAGCGCCAGGTGACCGGCGGCGCGGCCCATGCTGATGATGATGTACCAGCGCGAGGTTGTGCGCGCGTCTTCCGCGAGATTGCGGACGATTTGGACGCCATATTGGCGGGCCGTTTCAAATCCGAACGTGGGCGTGGCGCCCGGCAGCGGCAAATCATTGTCAATGGTCTTGGGTACGTGAGCGACGCGGATTTTGCCGTTGCTGCGGCGGGCGACGTGACTGGCGGAAAAACCGGTATCGTCACCGCCAATAGTAACCAGGGCCGTAATGCCCATTTCCTCGAGGACGCGGAAGAGGTTCTTCATGGCCTCTTCGGACTTGGTGGGGTTGGTTCGCGAGGTGCCCAGTATAGAGCCGCCGCGCAAGGCGATCCCGGTAACGTCACGGATGGCCAGCGGTTTGCTTTGCTGCGCTTCGCCCTGCGCCAGCCACTTAAAACCGTCGCGAAAACCGATGACTTCAAATCCGTTATTAACTCCTTCAATGGTGGCTGCCGCTATAACGCCATTGATTCCCGGCGCAGGACCGCCACCGACTAAAATTCCCATTCTGCCTCTGCTCATGTGATGATTTGTAAAATTTTAAAGCCTACGAGCGCACAGGATAGGGAAACCGACCGAAGATTCAAGAGCGGATTTTGGAGTCGTTGAACCGTTAAAAAGCGTTGAAACGTTGAAACGGCTTCGGTTTCGGATATGCCTGGCCTATGTTGCGTGGCGCTGGCATTTCGGCCACCCGTCCAGCCCTTTTGAAATCGTCAACCGAGCCGAATACGATTCAACGATTTAACGGTTCAACCTTTCAACGAACCTCAATTCCACGACAGGTTCTCAGGCATTTGCGAGAGCAGTTTATTGCGCCAGCCGCCTTTGGCCTGGAGAATTTTATACCAAAGTTTATCGGCCGGCGTTTCAAAAACCAAATCGAGCGATGCTGGATAGGTCAGCCAGGATTTTCGCTTCATTTCGTCTTCGAGCTGGCCAGGGGACCACGCGGCGTAACCGGCAAACATTTTCACTTTCTTGCCGACGGAATAGGATTCTCCAATTTCCATCAAATCGTCCAGGGAATGGCCGAGGTTGAGATTGGGAAAGACGTTGGCATCCGGGATGAAATTGTCTGAGTGCAAAAAGCTCAACGCGCCGGGTTGGACAGGTCCGCCGAGATAAAGCTGGGCTTCCTTGAGAACATCAGGCAAGTCGGCCACAATGACATCGCCCACCTTGCTGCCAGTCGCGCGATTTAGCACCAGACCAAAGGCGCCCTCGGCATCGTGCTGGCAAATCAGAATGACCGTGCGCTGAAAAAACGAGCCGATTAATTGCCCGCTCTCCAGCAGTAACTGGCCTTTCAAAAACTTCAACTTGAGCGACTCCGGCATAGTCCGCGCTTCAATCTTGCTCAAAACCGAACGTTTGGCAACTGCGCGGGATGCTTTTTTTGAGTCCTGTTACATCTATTTTGGGCCATTCGCGGCGGAACGGGAATTCCGAGCGGTTTGCACC
This sequence comes from uncultured Verrucomicrobiae bacterium, assembly GCA_963845665.1. Lineage (GTDB taxonomy): Bacteria > Verrucomicrobiota > Verrucomicrobiia > Limisphaerales > UBA11358 > UBA11358. The sequence goes on along the minus strand of CAWJTA010000002.1, from coordinate 468,564 downwards.
GCGGCCATCGCGGAACGTGCGCGGTACATTGGAAAATTTCCCGAGAAGTTTCGAGTATTCCCAAGCCACGCATTTCGGTCGTGAACCGAAGATGGCAGGGACGGCGCTCCTCGCAAGTAGCGCTGTCACCGCCGTTACCGCCCGTAGAGCGGGCGGAAAGGTTCGCGTGCGTCCGCCCGACTGCCGGTTCATGGAAAGTCTCAATGATTCCCGAATCGCGCCTCGGCGCCGAAAGTTTTTTGCACCGAATATAAAAATAACCGATATCAAGCGCCACAACTGCGACCACAGGAGATCCCATCTCCACATCGGCCCAGGGAAAGCCCCACAGCCATTTTGCAATCAAAAGATGGGCGACGATCACTCCAAATCCCAGCAGAACAGTTATCAAAGTCGGGCTTAGGGCCCGATTCGAAAGGCGGAGGTGCACCAACCGCAGTCGCCAAAGAAAGTAGGAGCACAGAATAATCAGAAGGCCTGTCTTCGTTTCTATGACGCTCGAGAATTGCACGATAGCGGGTGATAGTGTTTTAGGGGGTTGACGGAAGGTTCAATTGTTCGTCCTTCCCGGAATCCACGTTCTGAATTTCTACCGATGTTTTGCTGATGCTGATGCAATGGACGGTAACACTCGTTTGCCCGACCGGGACTTTCTGTTCGTCGCCGGAAAAAAATGAACGTCCATTGATGATGGCTGAAGGCATGCTGCCCCACATGATACCTTCCAACTGGAGGCGGGAGGGCGCGGTTGGAGGGAGCGAACCAACGGCCTGGCCGGAATCAAATTTCGCGACGGCCTGCGATGCGGGCATTTTGATGTCGCGGACCTCATCCAGGTGCCCTTCTTCCAAACGGCCGGTGACCCCGTACTGCATCCAATCCAGGATTTCATCGAAGCCATATTGCTGCTCGGCGGCGATAAACAGCTCGACCTGACCGCGTGTGTAGGCGTTTTCGAGCACGCGCTTTTTTTCGCTCTCCTCGCCCATGGCATCCATGATCAAGTAGCCCATCATTTCGCAGAATCCTTCCTCCGCGTCGCGCTCAATTCGGGCGTGGCGTTCGGGCGATACATTGTCGCCCACCCAGGCATGAGACAATTCGTGGGCGCAGACTTCCTCGAGTTGCGATAGCGGCTGACCAGTGAGCAGGGAGATTTTGTAATGCTTGACGCCGTCCGTCGTGATGGGCTGGGTTACGCCAAGAACATTGGGACTCTCAAACGAATTGCCGACCATCTGGAACATCGAGTCGACATCCACGCGATCAATGACTGAGACATCCACATTTGTCGGAAAGGACGTGAACCGGGCGTACAGATTGTCCAAATAGTCATGGACCTGGCCGAAGACGCGCCGGACGTCATTAATGTCTGTGATCGCATTTTGCGCGTCGCGCGTGCAGAGCCAGCGGCCGTCAGATAATTGAGTACCATTCCTTGCCGGCAGACCGCAAATGAAGCAGAGCGGCAATTGAGTGCAGTTCGAGCAGACCTCGACCTTCTGACCGGTGACGTTATCGGTCATTTGATAAATTGTGCCGACGATGGGCTGGCCACAGATGGCGCAATCGTCCGCTGTCGCGGCAAATGCAAACAACATGAGCATTGCGACCGCAACCATGGCTTTTGTTTGGCGTTGAACTGGCATTACTGATAAAAAATCGAAAGTTTTCCGCGCCTGTTCCGGGCCGAAGGAAGGGTGGAACAGGCTACCGGCCTGTTTGGCGCTGCAACCTGCCACGCCAGCCCCGGCCCATGCGGCGGGCGTCCCGCGACGGCGGACACCGCATCGGGCAGGTCGCCCGTTCCACCCTGCGGCGCAAGCGCCGTTCCCCCATCGGTTTACCGAAAGAAATCCGAAAATCCTGCTTTTGGACACAGCCTCTTTCATGCCAAAATTGACCCGTGAAATTCACGTTTCTAAAATCCGTTTCCGCCATATTGTTCATCCTTATTTGGCCGGTATTTTTACATTCACAAAGCGTCTCCGGCCAGGGGCTGGCCAATGTCCCGCGTCTGGACGAATTGGCCGGAAAATGGGAAATCGCGTCCAATTTGCTTTCGCTGCCCGCTCTGAATAATTCTCTTGGTTCATGCAAAGCCACAGGGGACGCGGTCGGGATTGGCAACTTGAGTTTCCCGCCCATTACAATGACCGGAGACACCGGCTCTCTTTTGATTGACGGCCAGGCGCCGGCGCTGGAACAGACACAGTGGTTTCCATATCAGGTGTTGCGGCAGTCTGGCGCCGGCGACCTGGGCATCGAAACATCTGTCCGAATGCCTTACAGCCAGCGAGGCCTGTTGTTCCATATTGTTTTGACGAACACCGGACTCGGCACCCGTACCTTTACATTGAAGGTCAATCTGTCCGCTGCCACATCGCGGCATGAGCGATGGGCATGGGGCGTTCCGCGCGACAGTGACGCGGCGGCACGATTTACGGCGACGGCCACTCGTAACCAACTGTTTCTGTTTAGTGATTCACAGGATGGTCTTGCCAACTGTTTCAGCTTTGAGCAAAAACCGGATGAATTATCAGAAAAAGGAAATTTCGCGGTATGGCGTCTGAGGCTTAAATCCGGAGCGAGCACTACGGTGAATTATGCTCTGGCTATTGGAGACGATAACAAGGCGGTTGCGGCATTGGCTGCGGACTGGACGAAGCATTTTGACGCAACCTTTGAACGCGTGCCGGTGGATTGGCAACAGCGGTTCGATGCAATGTTCACTCCGGGTAATTCCGTCTTTTCAGGAAATTTGCCCACGCTGGTCACGAGCGATCGGCGATTGCGGCGCGTTTATTATATGAGCGCGCTTTCGCTGTTGAGCGTGTTGCGCACGGACCTTCCCGTAGCGCCGCGGGTCTATGTGAGTAATACCCCTGAAAGCAACTGCACCATGATGTATTTCTGGGACACGCGCGAGTGGGCCACGGCGTTCGCGCTTTTGGACCCGGTCACCCTCAAAAACTGCCTGCGTTCATGGATGAGCAAAGGCATCTATAACGGTTACGCCGAGGAATATTTGACCGGAACGTTGGAGGGACCCTGGTATAGCGCCAATGATTATTCGATTTTCATTTTGCTCAATGACTACCTCAATGTGACGGGCGATCGCGCTTTTCTTTCCGAAAACATCGCCGGCAAATCCGTGCTCGAACACATGGACGCCATCGCGACGCATTGGGAATCGCTGGTGAAACCCGGGCAAACTTTGGCTGACTACGGCGGCAAAGCCAATCTCCTGGAATGCGTGCCTACCTATATTAACGAAGTGGCGTCATTCAATGCCGCAAATGTCTGGATGATGCGTCGTGTGGCGGACATTGAAAATGCGGAGGGAAACAGTGCCCGCGCCGCTGAACTGCGCGCCAAAGCAGCCCAATTGCTTCCAGCGGTGCTGGCGCTTTATGAACCGGGCCAGGGTGTATGGGACGCGCTGCACAATGACGGCTCGCGCGTGCAAGTCCGCCATGTTTTTGATTTTGCAACGATTGGCCTGACCATTCCGGAAGATTTGAAGCCGAAGATGCGCCGGGAGATGACTGATTTTGTGGAGCGCGAGTTGTTGACAGACCATTGGATGCGCGCCCAGTCGTTGAGTGACATCTCGGCGGCAGAATCTAACCGCCCGGATCACGGGCCAATGGGCGCGTTTTGCGCGTGGCCGGCGGAAACGGCGGCTGCATTCTGTGAGTTTGGTGACTATGACCACGCGCTGGACGTTCTGCATCGCTGCGCGTGGGTGACGGAAGAAGGTCCCTTTTCGCAATCGCGCGAGCTTTTGAGCCGCGAGCCCGACGCCCCGGCGCGCATCACCAGCCGCGGCGGCAGCCCCAACAGCCATCAAACCTATAACGCCAGCAACGGCGGTTCCTTCGCGGAAACCATTATCCGTGGCCTCTTCGGCTATCAACCGGATTTTTTGCAGAACGCTCTGCCGGTAGACAGCCGCCCGCACGATTTTCAGGGCCGATTGCTCAATGTGCGCCTCGACGGCCGTTCGCTCAATCTTCAGGAATGACCGCTACCCAGGCAACGAGCATATTTCCTCACGGAGAATCCTCATTTGCCCTTAAACGCTTTTAAGATGTCTTCTGGCAACGGGGTATTGAAATCGTCCGGCACGGTTAACTGGCCTTTGGACAAAGCAATGGGGCGCGGCTGTGAAGGCGGATCCAGGATTATGAGCAGACCTGTTGCCTTCTTCGGCAGGGCCTCAGGGTCCTTTGCGGAAATACGGCCGTGGTCTATTTCGACTTCGAGAGTCCGATAGCTCATGATCGAAATAATACCACGGAATGGGCGATTTGAGAAGTCTACGGCTCGCTCCTGCAGATCTCGGATAAAAACCAGGCGCGGCGCTCGGTCTCATCAATCCAATTCTCGAGCAGGCTCGCGGTGGCCACATCACCGTGCTCGTCGCAAACTTCGTGCGTTTTCCGCATGGCGTCGGCCAGTTGCCGGTTATCTGAAAGCAGCTCCGACAGCATGTCCGAGGGGCTGACCGTCTTCGCGTCATTGTCCTTTAATCGTTGATGGCGGGCAATGTCTCCGATCGATCGCAGCGTTGCTCCGCCGAGCTTGCGGGCGCGTTCGGCGACGTCATCTGTCATTTCAAAGAGTTGCTCGCCGTGCTCGTCGAGCAGGAGATGGTAGTCCCGGAAATGTTTTCCGGTCATATGCCAATGAAAGTTCTTGGTCTTCAGGTAAAGCGCAAAGACATCGGCGAGCAACGGACTGAGTTCAGTGCATATTTCGTCAACGGCGTGCTGACCGAGTGCAGGCGTGACGGCTTCAGGTGCTTGATTCTTTTTCATATTGAATTGTTGTCCTCCAATTTTAATTCCGAACGGAATACGATTGCACAATCAACGCAGAACGCAATGGGAGATTTTTTCCGGGTACACGAAAACCGCGATTCGCCATTTGACTCGCCCTTAGAGGCTGTTGCCCTCGGCTAAAATAGTTGCGGCCGGCCGGCTCCTGAATCTTCGCGCTGAAAGCGCAACATCGTTTCGACTACGCGTCTTTCGCGACCTTCTTCCAAAATTTCGCGAGTTCCTCTGGCCCGAAGTCGGCAAGGATCTCTCCATCCACGTCGATCACCGGAGCCAGGTCCTGCCCGGAAAGCCGGACCATTTCCGCATATGCTTTCGAGTCAGCGATTACGTCATACGTTTCGTAGGAAATGCCCTGTTCGTCGAGCCAATCCGTGGCTTTATGGCACCAGGGGCAGTAGGGTTTGATGAAAAGTCGAATATTCATTTTTTGGCAACTCACTCCTTGAACATTAATCCGCCTCTAAGCGCAGCAGGGACGCCGCTACTGCGCCGTCCCTGCCGTTGAACAACCTTTTCCGTTTAGCTGGCGACGGCATCCGCCGGCGCCGCCTTTTGGCGGAACGCGAGTTTTTCGCCTTCGCGCGTCACCAGGATGGGCTCGTTTTCATGCAAGCCGCCCTTGAGAATTTCCTCGGCCAGCGGGTCTTCGAGATAACGCTCGACCGCCCGGCGCATCGGACGCGCGCCGAAGTCGGGGTTATAACCCTTTTCCACCAGAAATTCCTTCGCCTTTTCGTCCAGCTCCACTTTGATGTTTTTGTGGCGCAACCGTTGCAGGACCTTTTCGATTTCCAGTCCCAATATCTGGATGAGGTCGGGCCGGGTAAATGACCGGAAGACGATCACGTCGTCCAAACGGTTCAGAAACTCCGGCCGGAATGTGCGCTTGGATTCGTCCATAATGCGCTCGCGCATTTTTTCGTAGCTGGCTTCGTCCGTGATGGGCGAGAATCCAAGTGTGCTTTGGCGCTTGATGGTGTCCGAGCCGACGTTGGAGGTCATCAGGATGATGGTGTTGCGGAAATTGACGACGCGTCCGACGTTGTCCGTCAATTTTCCTTCTTCAAGGATTTGCAACAGGATGTTCCAAACATCCGGATGCGCCTTTTCCACTTCGTCAAAGAGCACGACGGAATACGGATTGCGCCGGACTTTTTCGGTCAATTGGCCGCCTTCCTCGTAACCGACATATCCCGGCGGCGAACCGATGAGGCGCGACACATTGAATTTCTCCATGTATTCGCTCATGTCCAAATGGATGAGCGATTTGCCATCGCCGAACATCTGCTCGGCCAAGGTTTTGGCGAGCAATGTTTTGCCGACGCCGGTCGGGCCCAGCAGCAGGAATGTGCCGATCGGCCGCTTGGGATCTTTGAAATCCGCGCGTGAGCGGCGCAAGGCCTTGCAAATGGCCGAAACGGCTTCGCGCTGGCCGATAACGGTCTTTTCCATTTCGGCTTCCACGTTGAGCAACCGCGCGGCTTCGTCCTGGCCCATCCGCTTGAGCGGCACGCCAGTCCATTTTGAGACCACGTGCAAAATGTCTTCTTCGCCCACCTGCACGCGCTTTTCCTCGCGGTGCGTGCGCCATTCGCGCAGGAGATTTTCCAGCTTTTCCTTCGCCTGCTTTTCCTTGTCGCGCATGGCGGCGGCGCCTTCGAAATCCTGGTTCTTGATCGCCCGCTCTTTCTGGGTCTTGATTTCTTCAATATCAGTTTCCAGCGCCTTGGATTCGGGCGGCCGCGTCATGGTGCCGATGCGCGCGCGCGAACCGGCCTCGTCCAATACGTCAATCGCCTTGTCCGGCAAAAACCGGTCGGTGATGTATCGGTCGGAAAGTTTCACAGCCGCGGTGACGGCGTCGTCGGTAAACTCAGCCTTGTGATGTTCCTCGTATTTATGGCGCAGGCCTTTCAAGATTTCGATGGCATCGTCAATGGACGGCGCCTCGACTTTGACGGCCTGGAAACGGCGTTCCAACGCGGCGTCTTTTTCGATGTATTTGCGATACTCGTTGAGCGTGGTCGCGCCGATGCACTGCATCTCCCCGCGCGAAAGAGCGGGTTTGATGATGTTGCTGGCGTCCATCGTGCCTTCGGCCGAACCGGCGCCGACAATGGTGTGCAATTCGTCAATGAAGAGGATGACGTTTTTGGCGCGGCGGATTTCATCCATGACCGCTTTGATGCGTTCTTCGAATTGTCCGCGATATTTTGTGCCGGCCACCATGAGCGCGAGGTCCAGGGTGATGACGCGTTTATTGAGCAGAATTTCAGGCACATTGCCCTTGGCAATTTCCTGGGCCAAACCTTCAACGATGGCCGTTTTGCCCACGCCGGCTTCGCCCAAGAGCACGGGATTGTTTTTTGTGCGACGGCAGAGAATCTGAATGACGCGTTCGATCTCGTTTTTGCGCCCGATGACGGGGTCCATTTCGCCTTTGCGGGCGATTTCAGTCAGGTCGCGGCCAAACGCCTTGAGAGCGGGTGTTTTGACTTCACCTTTCTTTTCCTGTTGCTGCGGCTTTTCTCCCGCAGGAATGGAGGATTCCTCGTTCCCAAAATTCGGATCCAATTCCTTCAGCACCCGCTGGCGCGCTTCTTCGATGTCCACGTCCAAATTCCTGAGGACCTGGGCGGCGATACCGTCGCCTTCGCGGAGAAGGCCCAGCAGAAGATGTTCGGTGCCGATGTAAGTGTGGTTGAGGTTCTTGGCTTCACGACGGGCCAAATCCAATACTTTTTTCACGCGAGGCGTGTAGGGGATGTTCCCGATCATTTTCTGGTCGGGACCGGTGCCGGTCTGCTTTTCTACTTCCATGCGGACGGTTTCCAGGTCGATGCCCATGCCCTGGAGGACGTTGACGGCGACGCCCTGGCCCAATTTGATCAGGCCCAGCAGCAGGTGCTCGGTGCCCAGATAATTGTGGTTGAAGCGATCAGCTTCCTTTCGCGCCAGTGCAAGCACTTGTTGGGCGCGCGGGGTAAAATTGCTCATTGACTCATCACTCATGCCATTATATTCCTACGAAACGTTTAGTTTGTCCAGCGTCACTTAAACCTGTAAGCACATTTAGCGCCGGAAATGCAGATTTGACGCTCAACGGACTTCTCCCGTTCAAAATGTGGTCCAGGAACCCAGGCAACGCAAGGGACAAAAGATGAGGCGCAGCCTCACACCAATCGCATGAAAATCGTTTCCCTTACCACTGATTTTGGGACACGTGACTGGTTTGTAGGCACGATGAGGGGTGTCATTTTTGGTATCAACGCGAAGGCGACCGTCGTGGACACTACGCACGATATTCGGGCCGGGGCCGGGCCACGGGTGTCACAGGAACCGAACACAGATAAATTTGTGAAGGCCGTACTTTCGCGAACGTTTAAGCAAAACAAAATGCCGGACTTTGAAACACGGCGGAAACGCATCTTTGGTGATCGTGTTTTACCGGGTAACATTGTGGCCGAAGAACGCAAGGGCTGCGAATGGTAGCGAACGGTGATAATGCCGCTCGGCGCGGCGATCAAATCTATTGATGATCGCGCCACCAGTCTAGCGTTGTAAATCACCTCCAAGCATTTCACCGCGAAGCGCGATGAAATGGCGCAACCAACTGCCATCCACGGCGGCTTTGACACCCGGCATTTTGTCGTATTCCTCCGGAGTCGTGCCCCAATAGAAGCTGATCCAGCCATCGGCGTATTTCCATGAATGGCGGATAAAATCGTCTGTTGCTTCACTGTCGGCCGAAAGTGGAAATATCTCTTCAATGACCAGCGGTTTGCCTATGTCATAGCCTTTGAGAATGGCCAGGTCTTCGTCCAGTTTCCCTTGCCTCGGATAATAGTGCACGGACAAAAAGTCGAGCTGCGCGCAGACATCCGGATCGCGAAACGCGGACTTGGCTCCGGGGCCAAAAGTTTCTTCCCACGGAACTAAACCGACAGTAATCATGTGCCGCTTATCAACTGCCCGGATGGCGGCGGATATCTCGGCAATCCACTCTTTGGCAATCTCCCGGTCCGTGCGGCCGCCCATATCGGTCGTGAGCCGTTGCACAAAATAGGATCCACCCAGTGGTTGGCCGGGGAGCCAGTCTCCGTTGCGGTCGCCGGAGGAGACGGGCTCGTTCATCAAGTCATAGCAAAAAATCGCCGGACAGTCCTTGCAGACTTCCGCAACCGCTTGCCAAAAGCGTGCCTGGACCTTCCAACGGGCCGATTCGTCCATAGCGTCATACCATGCCGGGACATCCTGCTTATGGTAACAGCCGAGGCCGGTCACATCCAGGTAAACGCCGGTCTCTTCAGCCAATTGCAGCAGCCTGCCCAGACGGGCGAGGTTTTCTTCATCAGGTTGCCCGGGTGATTTCATGAAGCGGCACAGCTGGAGATGAATGCGCACCACATTTACGCCCAGGATTTTCATCTCGCGAAAATCATTTGTGATCTTTGCCCAATCGTCTGCCCAATAATCTTCCAAAAGCCGGCCCGCCTCATCGCGATCATAGTTGAATCCCCACGGCACGAAACGATTGTCCGTTCCATCGCGAACGAAGTGCGTCTTGTCAGCACTTGTCCGAATCCATGCCAACGGCTGCCTTTGAGTCAACACCTCGGTATGGTTGGTTCCAGTCGCAAGACCGGCCCTGGCCATGAGAACGAGAACGGAAACGAGTAATGGAACGCGATTTGCCATTTTAATTCCTGTAGCGAGTGTCATTTCAGTAGAACACTCCCATTGGTTTGCGCCGGGGAAAGCTCAGGTACAGCAGTATCGTCGCCGGCTAATGGAGACGAAGTAATCGCCGCCACTTTGACCAGATCGCCGGACTGGCCATTATAGGCAGGATCAAAGCGGAATTGTGTGATGAGTCCGGTGTAATTTCTCGAAGCAGCCAGATTTACCGGATACGTGTGGAACCGGCCATCGGCTACTACTGGAAAAGTGACGCTTCGTGCCTCCGACCAGTTGCCAGTGCCATTGGTTTCCCAAAACACTTGTCCATAGGCGCGCCCTGCCGGCTGGGCGATTTGATACGCGGCACGAATGTAAACCGTTGGCACACTGGTGGCATAAAACGCGGTATGCGACGCCCGCATTCGCGGATCGGAACTGTTTAGGCTCACGGTAAGATAGTTGGTGACTGGCCAGCCGGCGTCGGCCGTCAATTCATATGACCAGTGACAGCGGTTGGAATTAAAGACGAAATTGAAACCTGGCTGGCGGGGTTGCGAGTAAACCCAGCCACGGATTTGCGAAACTGTTCCAAGGATGAGGTAATAGGTATAGGTGTAAACGATGTTTGTGTCCAAAATCTCGTACTGGATGGGCGCGATATAACCGGTGGAGTTGTCAGCGGGCTCGCCGGCTGCCGGTGTGCCGAGGAATCCGCCAACAAACCAGGCCGACCCCGGGTTATAAACGCCCAGGCCCCAATTGTTGCTGTTCACGAGAGCGGCCCAGCTTTCGGTCGCGTTCCAATAACGCCAGGGCAACTGGGTGACGGGAAAATTAGTCAGCGTGTCGCCGGTGAATGGCGCGTAGCCTGCGTAGCTGACAAGCCGCCAAAGTTTGCCTACAGTATAAACTGCGGGTAATTCCTGATCAGCGGCGTGAAATAGCTGCGCGGTGTCCGTGCGCATGTTGACCAGACGATTTCTAACCACGGCCACGTTGTCGGTAAGGGTGATCCATGATTCGAGGGTGCATTGGCCAGGGACATTATCCAGCGCCCACTGCATTGGCCGGCATTTGACATAGAGGGTGCGGCCATCGTTGGTTTGCGCCAGAACGACCGACGGGTGCCCGTAGGAATCGCCGGACTGGATGGGGTTCCACGGCCAGTTGCGCCAGCCGGTGTTTGCGTTATTTGAGGGATTGTAAGGCTGCGGCCCGGAATAATACGACTGCTGTATCTCGCGGCCCAGATCGTAGCTGTTCACAATATTATTTCGAGAGCCTGAGAACGACAGCCATGTAATGGAACCGCCCATCTTCGAATCTATGCCGATTTTGATGACGCCGTTGTCGAGATAGCTCTCGGCTGCGGGAGCAATCGAAAGCAAAAACGGCAACAGGGAGATCGCCAGAAAGGCGCCAGTGAGCTTTATCCGTAAAACACTGTTTATCTGAGATTTCAAAAGTTTACGGGTATCCAGGTCATTGGCCCGGGACAGTGTTATTAGGATCCTCTCCAAACGCCTGATTTTCCGGTTCCACATGTCCATCCACGAACGCGACGTCCGCCTTGCCTCCATGGCGCGTCGTTAATGGATCGGAACCTGCCACCGGATCCCATCGCCCATCATTGATCAAAAACTCTGTGGACCCAGAACCATCGCTCGGGTTCAAATTTCCTGGTTCTTCGGCCATCATGATTTTTCCCGCCGGATTTTTCACAGTGGCTTCGTTGAAGGTATAGGTAATAGATTGACCACCCGAAGTGACGACGACTGTGCTCAGGCCAATATCAGCGGTTGCGTCAAATTCCATCCCGAATCCAGTCATGCTGTAGCTGTAAAGATACGGCCCATAATCGTCGCCATAATTGAAATTGAGCCGGTCCGTATAATTATTATCCAGTGGGCAGCGGAATGAAGCCGGTTGCAGTCCGGGAACCGCTGTCACAATTGGACTCTTTTGAAACGGCGGATACAGCGCGGTGTTGGTCCGCCAATAAATCCAATCCGCGCTTTGAAAGCCGTATGTTCGGGAGGCGATTCCGGGGTAAATATTGTTATTGTCGTTTACGTAGATTTGGACGCCCAAACCCAGTTGTTTCTGATTGTTGATGCACGTGGACTGCGCGGCATGCTTTTGTGCGGCGGAAAGCACCGGCATCAACACCGCCGCCAAAATGGCGATGATAGCGATGACGACCAGCAATTCGACGAGCGTGAACGCGCCGGTGGAGCGGCTGTTTGTTGTCCAACCTTTAGGCGGCTCCTCACTGTGTTCTCCGGGTTTCATCTGCCTATGTCGGATAAGAGGTTAATACCACGCAGGAAAAACGGGCAATTATTTTGCTCCTTCAACGGCATATTCTGAATAGTTTGTCTTCATTAAGGTGGTTCTCGTACGGTTGTCATCCTGAATCCAATTTCCGACGATTTCCTTGTCGCCGTTGCGCAACCAGCCTTCAAACATGCCGTAACCGGCCGTGAGCGTCACCTTTACAGTGGCCCCGTCATAACTCACTGTGGTTGGAAAACGATTTGTGGCCTGAGCGGGGGCATAGAAATCGGCACGATACGTTCCATTCGACACCTCCGCAATTTTTATCTCGATGCGAACGGCGTCTGTCCCCCAGCCAATCTTTCCAACCCAAAAACCTTGCAAAGCTGAATCGGTCCGGGGCGCAAATTCAGCATCAGTCAACTGCTCGGGAAACGGAGTCGGATGAGTGGTTCGTTTGAATACCATCGCATAGGCATTCGTGCCTTCCAAGGCGTTCCAGGACAATATTTCACCAAAGCGACTCACTTTGCCGGTGCAGGAGATTTTATACTCCCTGTTTTCGGCATGCACATACGGATACTTATAAGTAAATGTGTCAAACGGGCCCCGGTCACCCGTGCCCAAGTTGGAAACATTCGCCTGAAAAACGCCATTCACCCGTGCGATTTTCATGACGATACGCTCGCTTGGCGATTCCCACTTGTGAACGCCCGCCCCTGGCATATTTAACGTGCCTTCCCACGCGCCCTGAATATCCGGCGCGGGCAGCATTGCATTGACGACAATCGTTGTTGCGCCAATCCCCAGCAGCACTACCGCTACACTCACGATGGTTGTCTTTGTCTTTGACCATGCCATAACTTTCATTGCTCCGCGCGCGAGGGTTAAGATTGAAGTGGAAGCCACCGCGCTCTTGGCGACCGCCACAGCGGAAATCGTTTTGGCCAGACCAACCGGCGCGGCCTGGACGGAATAGGCGGAAATCGCGCCGGCCAGGGCCGTCGTCGTGGAATCCACCCCGCGTTTGGAGAAAAATTTCCGCAGTTTCTCCAGCGCCCGCGCGACTCTTTTCTCCGCGGCGTCTTCACTCGCGCCTAAAACCACGCCCACTTCGCGCAGATTCCGGCCCTCGTAAAATCGAAGAATGATGGCCCGACGGTCTTTCTCGCCCAGCGCGGTCACGGCGTCATCCAGCACGGGGGCAATTCGCTGCCAAACCACATCGCCGGATTCATTTAAGGCGGATTGCATGCAGGCCTCCTGTTCACGGCGATGCCGCCGCATTTCACTTCGGATAAAATTGTTGGCGGTCAGGCGCGTAGTCTGAAACAACCAGCTCGAAAGCGCCTTTTCATGGCGCAGTTCGCCGGCCTTCTTTGCCAGAATGATGAAGACAGCCTGCGTGATTTCTTCGGCGTCGGCCGGACTGCCGACCTGGCGCACGGCCACGGAATAAACAAGGTTGATGTGGCGCTCGACCAACTCGGCATAGGCATCATCAGCATGATCTTCCGCAAACCGCCGCAGCAACGTGCTGTCATCCGTATGTTGCATTTGGTGATTAGTGTGCGCCGGAGGAAAAAACCCGACAATTCATTTTGGCTGATTGAGGTTTATTGGCTGTTTCGCATAAACGCACATGATATTTGCGCCGTAGCAACGCAGGCAAAACGCAGGGGGATTATGAAAGCCCGCCGGAGCTTTCCCGTTCCAGCACCCCAACGCGTAGTCGGCCTGGTCCCTGTCGTCGCTGATCGTCAGGTCCTCGCGCAACCCCTCAAAGTCGAGAAAGTAGGGGTATTGCTCCGTTGAGACGCTTGCCTGAAATGGCACATGGGCGTTGACCCACTCCACGCCCTGGGTATAAGGCGTGCCCCAGCCGAGAAAATCAAAATAATGGACGAGTTTTGGCCCGGGAACCACGGCGCGCACGGCTTCGTTCAGGTAAAATCCTTCGTAGGGATGACATTCGAGAATTTGCCAGCCCGACCAGACAATGGCTCCGCAAAAAGCAATCGGAGCCAGCTTGTAGGCCGCCCGCCCGCGCCAGCGCCCCAGCAATTGCGCAATACCCAGTCCGCCCATTATTGCCACAGCCGGCACGATGAGAAAAATATGCCGCATCCCATCATACTTGATGATCCCCGGCAGCATTCGAGGCAGAACAGGAAACAGAATCCAGCACCACAACAAACCATGCTTAAACGAATCCTGCCGGTGCAGCAGACACCACAACGACCAGGCCATTCCCGTAACCGCGGCCAACGCCAGTATCAGCGGCGTTACCGCGATGAAATTCATGACATCATAATGCCAGGGAAGATGAGTATCCGGATAGTTGTGACCGAGATATCCGAGACTAATGGTGGGTTCCTCCGGCCAGCCTCCGGCAAAACTGGAAACAGACTGAAACAAATGCAGCGGGTCCGTCCACAGCTCTGGCCAGAGCAAGTAAATGAAAACAGCAGTGGCGCAGAGAAACCATCCCGCATTCCGCAAGTTGGCAAGCCGGTTCTCCGACCACAGACACGTGACCAGCCACGGAACCAGAAAGATCGGCAACACAAATAGCCCGTCCAATTTTGTGGTCACGGCAACGGCCGTTCCCAACCCGGCCAAAATCCAATACCTGACCTGTCCCTTGCGAGCGGCCACGATCAGAAGCAACAAGGCCAACGTCCCAAATATCATCTCCGGCACGTCCTTCGCGTTATAATGGGCGTTGGCGATGAAGCGCGGGAAAAACACCATGAAAATCTCCGCCACCAGTCCCACCGTGGGGTTGAAAAGAAGTGTTCCGAGATAAAATAGCCCCACCAAACCGGCGCTGGCCGTCAGTAGATTGAGGAAATGGCCTGCGGGGATCGATTTCCAGCCGAACCAATGGGTCATAGCCTGGGAGATGCCGTAATTGCACGTGGCATAAAATGACGGATGACGGTGAATGCCATCATGCAAGTAATCGTCTTCCTGATCGCTTGCCGGCCAAATCGTTCCGACAACCAGGGCGACCGTTTCGCGGCCCCTATCCATTCCATTCGGCTCGTCCCAACTCAAACCGTAACGCCCGATTTGCGTCAGATTGATGACAAAAAAGACGACCGCGATGGCGATTGCCCAAAACGCGGGTTTATTCGCAAGCGGCTTTGGGTCAGACATAAGAACCGAAAACTGACTGGGAAAAAGCGTATTGTCTACCGGTTGCATTCGGGATAAGTGTGCGCCATCGGGAAAAAGCCGACAAATATTTTCCCAATTTTGGAAATCCCTGAAACGACCTCCCTTGACGGGTCGCCACGATTTTTATTTCACCTTTTCAACCACGAGCACTTCGACAGGTTCGCGGCTGGGAACGAGTTCAAGCCCCAATTGCGCGAATTGGTTCCGGATAGCCGGACCACGTTGATCAGTACCTGTCAGGCGGCTCGGCCATTTAAATTCAAAGTTGTAATGGCCGGACACTCCGCTCCGATCAAGAACTGGCGAGCCTAAGAAGCTTTCAAGTGCGCTCCCCAAATTCGACACCGTTTCGTGCTTAAAATGATAATACTGCATATCGTTATCGCCGGTCATATACGCGCTGGCATAGCCGCGATGAGAAATGTGGCCATTCAGTTTGATCGGATCGCTTACCTCCAGCAAAAGAACATCCGTTTCCCGGGTTTCTTGATGCGCGACCAGGGCAAATTGCTTTTTGATTTCGTCTTTAAGCGCCTGCGAATTTTGGCCCGCCGGCAGTGTCTCCATTAAATCAAAATTGCCTTTGGGAATGTCGTCAGGAAAGACCATCCGCGTTGGCGGCAAGTTCCAGGCAATTCCAATTAGCCCCGAAACGGAACAATTCACGAAAAATCCCTTCCCCTGGCTGTCCCACAGTCCGCCGCTCTTAATCCAATAATGCGTCGGCCGGACCAGCAAAATCGGTGGAGCTTTTTCCAGGAGCGGAATGCTCTGAGAATTTGGGTTCGACCAGATCTGTTCGTAAATGGGATCGACGGACGGCTCGTTGGTTTTTGCGACAAGTTTCGTTGTTACGACGGTCGCTGTTCCGGTGGCGAGAACCACGACTGCGGCCGCCACGATCACTGTCTTTGCTTTAGTCCATGCCATAATTTTCAATGCTCCGTGTACAAGGGTTAAGGTGGAAGTTGAACCTGCCGCGCCTTTGGCCAGCGCGGTGATGGAAATGGTTTTGGCCAAACCCGCGGGCGCGGTTTGAATCGAATTGGCTGATATGGCTCCGCTAATTGCAGCGGTGCTGGTTGAGATTCCCCGCTTCTGGAAGTAAGCGCGCAACTTTTCCAGGCCTCGCGACACTCTCTTTTGCGCGGCCCGCTCCTCCATGCCCAGCGCTGCACCCACCTCCCGCAAATTCCTGTTTTCAAAAAAACGCAGCACAATCGCGTCGCGGTCTTTGTCACGCAATCGCGTCATTGCCTCCTCCAGCAGCGGAGAGAATTCGTCCCACGCGGCATCCGATGGGTCAGGATAAGTCATAGGCTCCATTTGTGCCTCCTGTTCACGCCGCTCGCGGCGGCGCTGCATTTTCAGGGCGTCGGAAGCGGCGAACCGGGCTGCCCGATACAGCCACCCTGACAACACAGTTTTGTCGCCCAGCGAGTTGGCCTTGCGCGCCAGAATGATGAAGGTTGCCTGGGCCACGTCCTGGGCCAGGTGCGGGTCGCGCACCTGCCGCAGTGCCGCCGAATAGACCAGGTTTACATGCCGCGCGACAAGCGTTTCGAATGCTTCTTCTGATTGGCTGGCGGCGTATTCACGCACCAGCGCCATGTCGTCATTCATCATCCGTCAAATTAACGGACACCGCCGGCAAAAGGAGACAATTTATTTTCCGATTTTATGCGCGTGGTATGACCCAATTGCGGACCAGGGCGCCGGCCCACCTCACGGAGCGCCGGCCGCAAGCCGATAGCTAAAGCCAACAGGAAGGCTCCCGTTTGGCGGGACTACTTTGTCAATTTTCAATTCGATTTGGCCATCGCTGGTCGTTTCCTGCATTTCAGGAATTTTAGCCAACAACGTCGCGCCCATTGGCAGGCGCCAAACCTGGACACAATGCATGTCAGTGATGTTGCCCGCGTTGTTGGTGAATCCAATCTCATAATCGCCGGCGTCATTTGCCTTGATCAAACCAGCCAGCGCGCCTTCCAGGGTGTAGGAAACTTTTTCCCCTGGCGGCACCGGTTTGTTCAAATCGATCAAATAACGGCCATTGGGCAGCCTCGTAAATTTCAAAGGCTTGCCCGATTCATCAGTCAAACGCGAAATTTCGCCGGCCGCACCGATATTATCGGTCCGCATTGTTCGGCGTGAGTTGTTTATTTCTTCCAGGGTCCCCTGGACAAGAATCGTGCCGTCGGGTTGTATGCTGCCCGTCGCATTCATCGTGAAGGGAGACAAGCCCGTCGCGGATTCGGCGATTGGGAGACGCCTTTCCGCCAGTTTAAATCCAACGAATGTGGTTGAAGTCACGGCCAGAATGGCCACGATGCCAATGACCATTCCTGTTTTTGCTTTTGTCCATGCCATAAGCTTTAATGCTCCGTGTACGAGGGTTAAAGTTGAAGTGGATGCCGCCGCGCCCTTGGCAAGCGCGCCGGCGGAAACGGTTAGCGCCAGGCCTGCCGGCGCGGCATGGACCGAGTTCGCTGAAATGGCCTGGGCAATGATCGCCGTGGTCGAAGCCACTCCCCGCGTTGCAAACAATTTCCGTAGTTTTTCCAGCGCCCGATTGGTTCGTTTGCGTACCGTTTCCTCGCGGATGCCCAGAATGGCGGCGGCTTCGGCGCCAGTCTTATTTTCGTAGTAACGCAACGCCAGCAACGTGCGATCGGCCGCGCCCAGGCGCGACATGGCCGCTTCAAGGAGCGGCTTGAGCTGCTGCCAAAGAGTGTCATCGGCGGATTGTTCGAGAATGGTTTGCACGGAAGCCTCCTGTTCGTGCATTCGCCGGCGGGTTTGTGTTCGTAGCAGCCGCATCGCCGTGAAGCGGGTGGTTTCGTAGAGCCAGCCCGACAGCACGGTACGATCAGGGAGCCCGGCGGCTTTGCGCGCGAGAATGACGAAAACAGCCTGGGTCACGTCCTCCGCATCACCGCTGTTGCAGGTGAAGCGCAAGGCTACGGAATAGACGAGGTTGATGCGGCGGCGCACCAACTCGGCAAAGGCCGTCTCGGAATTTTGGCCGGCAAATTCCCGCAACAGGGCGATGTCATCCGCGTCTGTCATTTATCCATTATCCCCAGCCGATGACAGAACGGGACAGGAATTTTTAATTCATATCACTGCGGACGCGGATTGGGAGTGGCCCAATTCACGTGCCACTCGTATTGCCAGAGAGTTTCGAGCCGCGCCATTTCCACGTGACCGTCCGCCAGGCCCAGATTGACGGCACCCGTCATTTTTTGGCTGGCATCAAACACCCGCGGCGCCGATCCGGGATTGACCGCGTGCCGTGCTATCGTGCACCGGGCCATGCCCGGTCCATCGATCGCGTCGCCGTCGAACAGATCATCGGCGGGAACGTCCTGCTCCATGGGCCACGTATCCGGCCAATCGGCATCCACAAAGATCGGCGTGGTGGAAGGGTAGCGAATGGCCGACTCGCTCTGGAAATAATTCGTGAGTGTATCGTAGCCGTAGCCGAAATCTGTGTTCACGGCAGTCGAATAGCACCAGCCATTCAAGGCATAACTGCCGTTGGTCTGTACGCCGCCCGTGCTTAACCACGACCAGGCGTTGATCGTCGTGCCGCTGACCGAACCAACCGCCGGCAATTCAGCCGGAGACGGCGCCGTGGGACAAAGCATTAGTTTTTGCTGGCCGGACAAATTTCCCAACACCGCCGGAAACCAGAGCGACTGCACCGAAGGATAGGGAATCGGCCCATCCTGGCTCACATACATGTAGCTCGCTGTGGCCAGTTGTTTCACGTTGTTGCAGCACTGAACCTCCTGCGCCCGGCGCTTGGCTGCCGCTAATACCGGCAATAGTATCGCCGCCAAAATCGCGATGATAGCGATGACCACCAGCAGCTCAATCAAAGTAAAGCCGAAATGATCTCGATTTCGCATGCTGATGTGACCATTGAACTGCATTTTCATCACGGCTGAATCATTTTAATCGAACCGCCAATAATTAATGTCCGCTCGCAGTGAAAATGTGACAATTATTGGGTTCTTTTTGCAGCCAAGGTTCCAGAAAGTATTACCTCCGGCTTCTCTGGATTATCAATGTCTTCGTATTTGAGCGATTGCAAATCGAGCCACAGCTTGCCGCTGCCATGGAAAGCGAAACCGGTATCGAGACATTGCGTATCTTTTGGAATTTGGCACGTAATGGTTCGTAGCGTCCAGTCGGTCGTGCCGTGGATGCCCCCGCCGCCCGTCATTCGATCCTGGACGAGCAATTTGTGAAACGCTCCCTTGGGCCGCAGGTTCGGACGCAAGTTGCCCTCCACGTCTTCGGTTTTCGTCCAGACCGTCATCCGCACCGTGTGACCCGCGAAGCGTTCCGGCGTGCGAATGTCCTGTCCCCACCACATCCATGAACCGTGCGGCGCCCGCCCGGGCGGAATGTAGGCAATGCAAAACGTCGCATGGCCGTCATGCGTTTCGATGTTGTCGGTGGTTTCAGAATAATCGTACGAGTTCGGACTCCACACGTGCCAGGGACGATCATCGGTGACGGGTGTGTCTGGCGAAACGACATCCATTTCAAAATCGTCAAACCAGACCTCGCCCGTGCCGAAAAGTGACGGGCAAAAAATAATCGTGCACGGTTCATTTGGAATATCCGCGACAAATGTAATCTGCTGCCAATCCATCGTGCCGCGAATCGGCCGGTCGGTATCGTCATCGTCGGCAAAAATGTGACCGTCTTTATTCACGATTTCCAGCGTGGCGCTCGCCCAGGCGGCGACATCTTTGGTTTTTATCCAGCCGCCGACGCGAACACGTTTTCCAAGCAACGGGGAATTCCTCGCCACTCGATGAACCGTATAGTTTTGTGTTCCCAGCCATCTCTTGCTGGTGGTTGACTCAAGAAAATATTCCGCGCTGGCAGGCGCGACGAGCGATTTGATGTGGATCGCCGGATCGGACTCCGGCGTGCGGCGCATATTCGCGTCCACACCTGTTGCAAAGCGGTTGTCGCTGTTGTTGTCGATGAATGTGTCGTTGACAAATTTGAACGGAAGCTTTTCCGGTTCCGACGCATCAGTTTCTGCGGATTTTGCTTTCAAAATGAGGAAGCCCGTCGCGGCTATGAAGACAACGGCGCCGATCACGGCGGTCCCGATGAGAATTTTTGTTTTCATAGCAATGAGAGTGGCTTTGGCGATCGTGGAGATGGAAATAGAGGTTGTTGCGCCTGCGCCCGCGCTCAGGGCTACGGAGGTTGTCGTTCGAATCAGGCCCACGGGCGCGGCCTGCACCGAGTTCGCCGAAATGGCCCCGGCAATAATCGCCGCCGTCGAAGCTACGCCCCGCCTGGCGAAAAATTTCCGCAATTTTTCCAGCGCGCGACTCACACGTTTCTTTGCCGCTTCCTCGTTCAGCTTCATCACCCCGGCGATTTGTGATGCCGTCCTGTTCTCAAAATAGCGCAGCGCCAGCGCGTCCCGGTCCCCCTGACCCAGCGACGCCATTGCTTCATCCAGTAACGGCTCAAGGTCTTCCCAAACACCACATGATGAAGACGACGATGATTCATTCAGGATGGATGATTGCATGGATGCCTCTTCTTCACGTTTTGACCGGCGCATGGCCGTTCTGATTTGCGCGTTCGCCGCGTAACGTGTCGCCACCAGCAGCCAGCCCGACAGCACCGTTCCGTTCGCGAGCCGCCCTGCCTTCCGCGCCAGGATGACGAAGACCGCCTGAGTCACATCCTCCGCCAGGTATGGATCACGCAACTGCCGCAGCGCGGCCGAATAAACCAGCCCCGCGTGCCGCTCCACCAGTTGGGCAAAAGCGGATTCCGATCCGTCCCGCGCATACTCGTGCAATAACGCCATGTCTAGTATGGCCATGTCCTGCATCTGCATCGGCAACATTCATCCATAAACGCCCGCCAAAGGCAAAACGGGACATATCCTTTTTCCCACAGGAAACAACGTAAGGAGCCTCGGACTGACCAATGGAGGCAGGGCCAAAGGGAGGACATACACATTTTATTTATATAGCATACGCAACGCGCAACGAGATTTGTTTTTGGGGCGAAATGTGCGGTTTTATTGGTGTTTTTGAGGATTTTGGTTAGGCCGAAGCGCAACGAGATCGAATTCCGCGTGACGTCCGCGAGGGTAGAGAAGGGGTTTCCGGGTAAGTGCCGGGGGTCGGTGCAAAATAGTGGCAGGAAGCCAGTGGCAGCAGTGGCAGCACCACCTGCATTCACTGGCGATAGTGCACAGTCACCACGCGAGGGGTGCGAAGGAAAGAACGTCCAACCCATGGGGCTTACACATTTTAAGTGTATGGGGGTGAAATAGGAAACGAGGCATAAATTTCACGAATTAGCGCGAAATAAGTGCGGTTTTATTGGGTTTTTTGAAGCTTTTGGTGGTGAGGGCGAGAAACGAGAGCGGATTTCGCGCGAATTGGTAGCAGCGCTACTGCCGATAACCCACGGCGTCCCCGTTTTCTCCGTACACTCTGTGGTCAGAGAGATCCGGTGCGCGATCACTCCGCCCTGACAGTTTTTTCAGTGTCACGCCTGGTGGCTCCGCTTCGGCGGCCGTCGCCGTTGGTGCGGTATCGTTGACGCCATTTGCCGGGGCTGACGCCGAAACGGCGGATGAACATTTGATTGAACAGACTCAACGATTTGTAGCCGCTTTCGAACGCCACTTCCACGACCTTTGACTTGCTGGTCGCCAGCAGGTCGCATGCGCGCCCAAGGCGGATTTCGGCGCGTTTATCGGAGAACGATCTGCCCATCTGTTCGAAGAAAATGCGGCTCAGGTGGCGCGGCGTGCAGCGCGTAACTCGGGCAAGTTCATCGAAGCTCATCTCCGCCAGCACGTCCGGCGGCGAGGCTGCCAGGAAGATGCGCAGACGTTCCCGCGCATCGCCGCCTTTCTGCTGTGGCGGAGCCTGTTCGAGTTTCTTGTCCACGATTTCAACAAAAAGCTGCAGCAACGATAGCCGGAATAACAAACCATTGCCGTTCCGGCTGGCGCGAAGGTCTTTCATCCGGGAGGCGATCAGGCTGCCGGCGGCAAAGACTTGAAACGCCAGGTCCGTTTGGGAAGCCGCGGTCTTCAGAAAATCCTGTTCATTTAACGTGACAAGGCCGGTGAGCCGCGATGGCATCACGCTAAAGGAATGCAGGGTCATGTTGTTCAACTGGCTGGCACGGACGTGGCCGCGCGACGCGGCGGAAACCAGAACGACCGCGCCGGCGTCCAAATCCACGCTCGTCGAACCATGCAGCCAATAGCCCAGGCCGGTTTCTACTTGAACGAGTGACCAATCGGACGGGCCGGGGAACCATTCTTTGCCAGGTAAAATGGAGAATTTCCTGATAGTCAGGTGCGGCTCATACAAGTGATCCAACGTATTCATCTTTCGATTCCAACGGAACTGCCTATCAACCAACTACGTCCCCGGAACAGCCAGAGTATAAGTCTCGTGTTACAAATCCATGACGGTTCTGAAAAAGAAATGAAAATCCCGACCGGCTTGCGCCGGGCCTACCGACAACTGGCAGCCTCTTACGGGGCAGCCATGGCGTCACAGGAGCGACGCCCTACCCCAAGCCAAAAATCTAAAAGTCCGTCAATCCGACGGGCTTTACTCTTCTGTCGCCAGCCCTACTTTCGTAATGCTTAATTGCTGAAGTATGTCCAGTATGTTGATGATATGTTGATAATCCACGGCATCGGCGCCGTTGACGACCACGTTCGGGTCGGGGTCCTGGCCTTTGATAGTTTCGAGGCGCTCGCGCAGAAGTGGCATGGTCACCAGTTCATTGTTCAAAAAGGTTTGGCCGCCGGAGTCCACGACGATGTTATTGATTTTGGGTTTTTCCTTGGATTTGGGCGGGTTTGGGGATGGCAGGCTCATTTCCAGATTATTCATCATCTGCGGCGTGGTGATGATGAAGATGACCAGCAACACAAACACCAAATCCAGGAGTGGCGTAATATTCAACTCGCTCAACGAACTGTGCTGGCTTTGGGATGTTTTTTTCATTGTAACAGCGAGTCGCTTTGCTCCTGCACATCAAATCGAATAACCACTGTCGGCGGAAAATTAGTGGGTGGCGGACGGTCCAGGCTCGAAACGGCCTCGATGGCCTTGCGAACCGATTCGTCCCAACCGCTGTTGCCCGAACTTTTTTCCCATTGCGGATTGCTGATTTGCCCGTCTCGGGCCACGCTCACCTGGATTTCATCCACAAATTTGTCGTCGCTAACATTGTCTGGCCGGTCCCATTTCGATTGGAAGGCGTACTGGAGTGCGCCTTTATAAAGCTCAATGGGATCGGACGAAGTGTCCACGACCTTGCCGCCGCCAAAATCAAACGAAGGCAATACCTGGGCCGGAGGCGCCACGACGGGCGCGGCCGCGGGCGGCGGCGCTTTGACCTCCGCGATTTTCGGTGTCTGCATGATTTTGGGCGCTTTGGGCGGCTCGGCCTTTGGCGGCGGTGGTGGTTTCGGTTTTGCGGGCGGTTTTTTTACCTTCACCATTTCAATGGCAATCTTCTTCATCTGATTGCCGATCAGTCCCGAGCGGGCTGCGAAATAGAGCAGCACCAGCACCAGCCCGGCATGGAAGGTGAATGAGATCATCAAATTCACCCTCGATGAATTTTTCTTTCGGCGCTGCTGTGACTGCGGAAGCATGTTTTTACGCGCGTTGAAACGGTGAAACTTCAGGCCCGAGCGTCGCTGTTACAATCCGCTGCATCGGAAATTAGTGGTTCCAATTAATTACGTTTATCCAGGGCCTCGGTAGCAAGATCCACCTTGGGAACCGCAGCTTGCTGGCAAACATCCAACACTGTGCGAATGTCCTTATATTGCGCGTGGCTGTCGCCGCGCACGATCAGGTTCAGGTCAGGATCCTCCGTGCGCATGTTTACGAGGGTTTCGAGCATGTCCGAAGCGCTGGCGAATTTTTTCTTGTTCAAGTACATGGTGCCATCGGCCTGTACGGAAATGTAATTGGCTTTGGGCGGCTGCTCTTTGAGATGTTTGGCCGCGGTGGGCAGCTTAAGGCTCGCATCGGTGACCGGCGGCAGAGTGGTGATGATGAAAATCACCAACAACACAAAAGCCAAGTCCAACAACGGCGTGATGTTCAACTCAGTCAGCGAATGATGGCTTGAGTGCGAACACTTTTTCATGGCTGTATTAGGGCGGTAGGGACGGCGCGCTGCGCTGTCCGCGCCGCGCTCAACGGCGCAACAAAGGTGGTCGGACGCCGAACGGCACACGTTCCGCGCGCTTTACGCGCGGTGACGGCGCAGCGCGCCGTCCCTACCAGCAACTGCGTCGAGATTCGCCCGTTTTTCATGGCGCGATCATCGCGGGTTGTTCAGGTTCTTGAGCGCCTTTCAATGCGCCCACGATACGGGCTGCGAGCACTTCATTGGCGTTTTGGATTTCTTCGGAGAGCGGACGATGGTCCACGTAAACGTGTTCGATCTGGTTGGCGAAGCGGCTGGCGAAACCGTCCAGTTCCTGCGTCAAATGCCGGATCGTCGTCACCATGAAATTGTAGCCAAACATAGCCGGAATGGCGACGAGCAGGCCTGTCACCGTGGCCACCAGCGCGGCGGCGACACCCGGCGCCATGGCCGTGAGCGTGGCGGCGTGGCTTTCCGCAATGCCGGCAAACGTGGACATAACGCCCCAAACCGTGCCCAGCAATCCGATAAACGGTCCGCCCGCCACCGCCGTGGACAACACAATCATTCCCTTCTCCAATCCGATGGCTTCGCCCGAGGCTGCTTCTTCCAAAATGACTTTCACCGCGTCAAAGGACGGCATGCTGATTTTGACCCGGGTGGATTTGGCGAGAAAATCCGTGTTGGTGTGCGGGGTGTTGGGGTCAGGGCTGAACGGGGTGGCGTTGACCACGACCGGGTTGTTCTTGAGATGATAGGCCAATTCGTCAGCGCCGCGGAGGTAGAGTTGATACGCCGGCGCTCCCTCGAATTCCTTGTCTTCGCCCTTGCGCTGGATGTCCAGCGGATCGCGCGTCGTGGCGTATGCGGCCATGAATTTCTTTGTGGCCTTGCGCGCAATCATCAGTTGCCGGACTTTGCTGATGATGATGGTCCAACTGAAAAGTGAGAGCACCAGCAACGCCCCGACCGTGATCTTGCCTTCGACGGTGGCATTTTGGATCGCATAAGTCGCCGCGTCCACGGCCAATAGATGTTGAATACTAATCATGGTTTATCAGTTTATCCCATCAGCTTCATCGGCAACGTTACAAAATTGTGACATATTTGGGGGCGTGATACGTTGAAAAGTTGAAGCGTTGAAGCGGATGAGGCGATGGATCGTTCTCCTCCTTTACTCTCAAGAACCGAAAATCAACCGAACCGACTAACAGTCAAAAGCGACCGAAACACGGTTCGAACTCAAACCGCTTCAACGCTTTAGAAATACACTCAAGGAGGTGTCTGCACGCGATAGAACCGTTGAGCCGCGGCAGGAGGACGAGGGGCCAGAATTTGAACGACTCCGCCAGTCCCGGATACATTCGTAACCATCAGAGTGTTCCAAATACCGCCGGTCAGGTTGCTTTCCCATTCAACATTATAAGAGCCAAGCGGGATGCTTAAAAATTTCAGTTCGATTTGGGAGCCAAAATTTGAAATAGCCGTCGGACCTGGCGTGGCCAGCGCCTGTTTTACCGCCGACAGCAACGGCTGCGGTTGTCCTTTCTGAAAGTCCTGGGACAATTCCCAAATCATCACACCTCCAAGTCCCGCATTGCGGGCATAGCTGACTTTGGATTCGCACGTTCTTGGATCGTCATAGGAAATAAACATATCATCGCTCGGATTGGTATTGGTGATACTGAGCCAGGCCGCCTGGGCGTTGGTGTCCCAGTGGTACAGGAAGGATTGATAATAACTGGAGATGATTGTGGTATAGTCGGCGTCGTTCATTGTTGGCGCAGCGGTCCAGGACTGCCGGGGCTGGGTTACGCCGCTGGTCGAAGTGCCAGTCCCACCCTCCCAAACATCTCCATAAAACGCGATACCAATGCCCAGTTTGGCCGGAGAAACGCCGTGAGCCACAAAATTGCTGACTGCGCCATTGACCGAAGGGACCAGACCGCCGGTACTCGGAAAGCGGTAGCCGCCATCGTAAATGGGGGAATTGAACCAGGTGACCCAGCCTTCGTAGGGTCCGGAAAGGTCATAGGTCATGATATTGATCTGGTCGAATTGGTTTTGCAGAGCCGCAAACATCGCATACTGGGCTGTCGGAGGGTCCCCGTACGGCGGATAGGCTCCGGCCGCCACGGTGAGCAGCTTATGCCCGGGAAACTGATTCAGGGCCGACCGCAGGCTATACACCAGGTTCGTAAATAGCGGGGCATCATTCGTGGTCAGCGGCTCCCAATCGATGTCCACGCCGTCGTAATTGCGCGTTGCCATGAAATTGGTGAGATTATTGATAAACACGGACAAAATTCCATTGGTCGTGGCGGCTTCAAAATCAGTTTCAGTACTCGCACCGCCTACGCAAATGATCACCGGTTTTCCGGCGGCGTGCGCGCGGGTCACGATGTCAGTGGAATTGGCCGGCGTGACGCTATTGTCGCTGCTGTTGAGCGTGCCATCAGAATTTGGAACAACCGAAAAATGGATGATGTGTGTGAGCGCCGTGAAATCAATATTGGAAGCGGGCATGGAACTTTGCTCCCACCCGGGATAATAGCCCGTGGACCATAACCCGGCGTGTGCGATGGAAACACAAAGGCAGGTTGCGCCGCTTAAAAACCACGCTCGCGCTCTGGAGATGAAGTGCTTCAACGCCCTTTCAAGGAGAAGGAGAAGTACTGGGAACAGCGGCGGCGGCATGTTGCGAAAACCATATCCAATCCGGGTTTTGGTTTCCATTGAAAAGGTTGGGGTTCGCTCCATTTGCCGTTAGAAGTGTTTTCGTCCACCATCTGTGTATTTCGACGTGCCCGTCCGCGAATGAGAATGCGCAGGCGCCCCCCAGGTACGCGGCCGGAACATCAGGAAATCCCGGTTTCGACGTTAGAGCGTCTACCTGAAGCAATCCGTCGTTGATCGTGTATGGACTTTCCTCGCAAAAGACAAATCCCTGCGACGGCGTAATGGGAAATTTAAGATCGGACTCCTTGGAATACTGAAGCGCGCCAGCATCCTCGTTGAAGTTGTCCAAAACGAGATAACAGCAACCCATCTGGCTGTTCATGGAATAGCTTCTAATGCGCTGGCCGTTTGGCGAGGGAAGTATGTCCGCAGGAGATTTGTAAACCCCAATTTGGTTCGAAAGAAAAGGCGCCAGAAGGGCATCGGTATAGAGAGTCATGTTCGTGTTGCCCTCCCACGGCTGCGTGAGACTTTCCTCATAAGCCGTGCTGCCGACGTCGACCCAGGCCTTTCCCCCGGGCATGGCCGGGGTGAATGGCGCGTTCGGAAGCAGGAAGCCGTTATTATCATTGGCGTACATGTTGGCGCCTATTTGAAGGTTTCGGATGTTGTTTCCCGATTGGACGCGCCACGCCTGCATTTTAGCTTTCCCAAGCACAGGCAAGAGTATCGCGGCAAGGATCGCGATAATGGCAATAACAACCAATAGTTCAATCAAAGTGAACCCGCCGCGTTTTTGAAAAAACGCGGCGGATTCCTTGTTTCTTTTAAGGAACTGATGGTGGGAACGGATCATTTGGCAGGTGGCGCTGCCACTGCCGACATCGACGTTTATGTTGGACGAACGTTGCATTGCAATTTCTCTGCGCACAACTGAATGAGCCATCCGTTTCGGTCCCGCCCCGCCGGCCTCGCGATGATGGCCGGCGGTACGGCATTGGCTATTACGTCAATTATTGTCTCAATAGGCGATAAAACATCGTTCCACTCATGGAAGTGGTATAGGGCGGAGCTACTCCCATAGTCGTGTAGGGGCCATTCACGTGGGCAGACTCCTCCAGTGTGCCCGTACCCACGGGCCAGTTGATAATGACATTATTGCCCGACTTCGTGATAGTAAGGTTTATTTGATTCACGAAATGTGTCATGATCTGCTTCGGGGTGAGGGCGTAATTGTAGATCGCCGTGTCCTCCATGCCGCCCTGGTACGTGTTAAAGGCTCCATCGGTGCGTTGGCCCATGACAAAACTGCCGCCGTCAGCGCCACCAATTCCCGCGCTGCCATCGGGATTGATGCCGTCGCCGTTGGGAATGAAATCGGCGCCGGCCACCGATACCGGAGCCACGGCCAGAACTCCATTGATATAGAAATTAAAGTTCGTGCCATCGTCAGTGATCACCAGATAATACCAATTTCCCGGCGTGATAGACCCGGCCGTAAGGAATCCATTGCCCGGTTGCGGTACAAACGCAAATGAGCCGTTGGGCTGCTGGTACATATACCAGCCGTTGTACGGATTGGGATACTCATTATATTCGGAGGACAGGACGACGCGGTAATCGTTGCCATTGGCGCCAAGCGATGCCGGCTGAACCCAGGTTTCAACCGACCATGGAGTGTCAGGATTCAGTTCAGGCGCCCACGGAACTTGAATCGTTCCGCCCACTCCGGCAGTGGGAGAAACCAGGCTCACCGCGGTATTGGCGTCATCGGGAACACCGCCGGCTTCTCCGAACAGAATGCTGCTCGTATCAGTAATTCCATTGGTGACCGCGAGTTCATAGTTCCCGTCAAAGCTGCCCACAGCGTCTATCGCCGTGCTGCTGCCGCTCGGCTCGTTCAACTCCCAGAAGCCCACCGGATTATCCGCAGCCACAATCGCGCCGTATCCGGTCAAGGGGACGTTGACAGGCCTGGCCGACACATTCAACGTAGCCGGCGAAGGGTTCGAAGACACGCCAGGACCCGTGACCAACACGGAATATTGGTTTCCGTTCTGAGATAATTGAACGTTGGACAGCCAATAAGTTTGATTCGTTGCTCCGGCGATGGCGTGAAACGTGTTTCCGCCGTCGGTGCTGACGGACCATTGGTAGTTTATAGGAGAAGTACCGCTGGCAGTAACATGGAACGCCGCGTAACTGCCGGCATAGCGAGATATAGACATCGGCGCGCTGTTGATAACCAAAGCGCTGTAGACCGTCAGCGTTGCGACCTGGCTGGTTGTGCTGCCAAAGTTATTGGTCACGATGACATAATAGGTCGAGTCATTGGCCGACGGAGCCGCCGTAAAGCTCAAGAGGCTGCTGGTGGCCCCTGCAACTGCCACGCCGTTGCTGTACCATTGATAAGACAATGGCGTGCTGCCGATGACGATCGGATCGAAGGTTGCCGTGGCCCCGCCATCGATCGCTATGGACTGCGGGTCTGTGTTGGTTGCGCCCGCGTCGGCGAGCACCAGGGGTGGCTCGCCATTGGTCGCGAAGGAATGACTGCCCACTGTATAATCATTCAGAACCTGCGCTGCGGACAACGCATTGGTGTAAAAAGCCACTTGAGTAAGGTATCCATCAAAAGCGCCCCAGCCGGAAGGAGGACAGTCGCCTATAAACAGGTCGCCGGTCCCGGCGGTAAAACCAGTACCGGTAACCGTCGCTGTCGCCACTCCATTGACGTAGAAGATCAAATGCGTGCCATCGTAAACACCCACCAAATGCGTCCACTGGTTTTTAACGATCTGGCTGGTTTCTATAAATGCCCCGGCGGTGGGAACGTTGAAGACCCAATATCCTGGGGCGCCCGGTGTCTGATAGAAATCCCAACCGGGCTGCGGATATGAGCCACTGACCGCTCCAACCGGCACAAGGTAGTTGTTGGCGTCGCTCGTGACGCGAGCCCAAAACTCGATGGAGAACGGGCCTTGTGGATTCGGGTTATAGCCGTCTACATCAGAAACGTGCGACTCAATATTGATATCTGTGTAAGTGTGAAACAAATAGGCGTTGGTATCCACGCCGGGCAGACCCAAAAGCGGGAAGTCGTTGGTCTGGCTGTAACCAAAGTCATAATCGATCGCAGCATCGTGACCGTTGCCGGAAGAATCAACGGCGCTGCCCGCTCCCGCCGATTCCTGCATCTCATAGTATACGGCGGGTTGGTTTGACAGGATGGTAGCGTCGTAGTTGTAGGTTTGCGCGCCGGCCGGAAGCGCGACGCACAAGAACAGGAGCGCGGACGCTGCGAACCTTGTTGTAACGGCCTGTATTGATGGTTTCATATATCGTTGTATTAGGTTTTATTCAACTTCCAATCACGACCACGTTATTACTTTCACTGGTACTCATATTTAAATATTTTTTTAAAGCCGTCCATCCCCTGTTTTGGGGGGCAATAACGTGCCAAAGGCAGATATGGGACGTCTCCCTGCTCTTTTGTGACCAGAAAGGCAACTAATGAACAGCTGGATTACTTCTCCAGGTATCGGATGGCAGCTTCCACTCGCGTGCGCACGCGGAGGCGCTGGAAGATATTTTTGATATGATCGTGCACCGTCCAGATACCAATACCCATGGCCTGGGCGATTTCTTTGTCCACGTAACCCTTGCTCAACAGCTCGAGCACTTCACGTTCGCGGGGGGTCAGGCTCGCCAGGGCGGCGTTCTGGTGGTTGGATGGCAGTTGGAGGAGTTGCTGAAAATAGTATTTGACGCGCAACAGCAGGTCTTCCGGCGTCAAATCAGGACGATTCACCGCTTTGAGAACAGGCTCAAGAAGCCGGTCTGGCGGGACTCGTTTCACTAAATAACCCACCGCGCCGCCAGGTGTGGAAACAAACATCCTGTCGCCGTCCACATGAACCGAATAGGTGACGGCGGGCACTCCGGCCACAATCGGGGCAACCGTGCCGGCGGATTTAAAACCGACCGCTCCCGCGAGTTTGCGGCTGAGGAGGACAATACGCGGCTTGTGGAACGCCAGCATCTGGCCAAACGATTCCGGTGAGGCGCACGGCACACTGACAAAGCCGGCCTGATGATCCAAGCTCCAGCACAATGCCCGCCGGATGCCGTCGTCCGATTCAACGACGATCACGCGGTGGCGATTGGGGTTGGCAGTCGGCAGGTCTGAGGGAGCCTCTTCCTTGCCCACCAGCGTGTGAATCGTGGTATAGGTCCATAAGACCGGGTTTGTGCACCACTCGAAACTGAGGATCAATTCTCGTGAAAACTCCCGGCAAACACCCTCCCAGCCCTGCTCCGCCGCCAT
The DNA here is from genome assembly GCA_963845665.1 of uncultured Verrucomicrobiae bacterium. GTDB lineage: Bacteria > Verrucomicrobiota > Verrucomicrobiia > Limisphaerales > UBA11358 > UBA11358. Next base: position 437,373 of record CAWJTA010000002.1, on the reverse strand, counting down.
TTGATATATCCGGCACGCTTTGGCGGCGGCTATTTCGATATCCGCGCTGCCCAAGGGGAAAAAATACCCCCCCCGGGTATCATTTACATAGGCGGCCAAATCGCCCTCTGATTCTCCCGAGGCTGGAAAGCGGTACCTCCGCGCGATCAAATGCTCTTTCCAGTAATTGACGTGTGTTTTGGGAAACTTGTCGCGGGCCTGGCTGTTGCCGGAATGATCGGGGAACACGGTGGTGGGAATTTCACCGGTGGATTGCGCGCGCGCCAGCGCGTCCTGGCTTTTGCTTTGCTGTTTCATCGCCAGCCGTCTCCATAAAAGAGTATTCGGACCGCGGCGTCAAAGACTTTCCCAATCAGGGTCTGCGATTGTCCGCTATGGCTGGAGCCACTTCGTTGACCCACCGGTTCGAATTGGAGGGAAAGCCATTGGACGCCTTTGCCTCGCGAAAGGCCTGCCATTGCGGCTCATTTTCAAAAATCCAGCGGTAATAATCCGTTTCCTGGAGGCGGCTGGCGGCGGCTTCATCCAGCACCACGACGCAGCGTGGATGAAATTGCAGTGCAGTTGCCGAAAGCATGCTCGTAACCGGACCTTCAATCGCGCGGGCCACAATTTCTGCTTTGTCCTCGCCGGTGGCCAAAAGCACACACCGGCGAGCCTCCAGGATGGTCCCCACCCCCATCGTGATCGCGCGCCGGGGCATTTCGTCCGGCGGCTCAAATAGTTTTGCGTTTTGGGCGCGAGTTACCGGGGAAAGCACCTTGACGCGCGTGCGCGACCGTAGTGAGGAAACCGGCTCGTTGAATCCCAAATGTCCCGCCAGCCCAATGCCGAGCAATTGCAGATCAACTCCACCGCACCGCGCCAGCTGCTCTTCATACTTCTCGCATTCGGCTTCAATATCGGCCGCCGCGCCGTCCGGCAAATGCGTGTTCTGCAAATCCACATTTACATTCAAAAATAAATTGTGGTTCATGTAGTGCCGGTAGGAATTTCGATGGCTGCCCGGCAACCCGACGTATTCATCCAGATTGAAGGTGCGGCAGGATGAAAAATCCAGGCCTTCTTCGCGATGCCATTGGACCAGGCGCGCGTAGACGGACTCCATGGTTCGGCCCGAGGCCAGGCCGATGACAAGGCGCGGATTGGCGCGCAACTCCCGGGCGATCACCCTCGCTACCAAATCCGTCGCGGCCTCCGCGTTTGGCCGAATAATAACTTCCATAAAAGCAATGCCAGGTGATTTTTTGAATAAGGTCCGCTTCGATTCCAGTTTCATCGAATACTCTCTTTGTAACAACCCCCCAAAATTGGGGATTGAGTAACGGCCGCTTCTATGAAACACTAGAGTGTAGTACTTTGTTGTACAGGAATATGGCATGAATCCCTATCAGCGTTTTGCCTCTTCTTTTGCGCAGATCATTGCGGAGGGGAAAGCTTTGCCCCTTGGCGGCATCCCGCCGCGCGCCAAAACGAAATTATCGCCAGACGCGCCGATTGCCCTCATTTTCTCGCCCCATCCGGACGACGAGTGCCTCATCGGCGGGTTCGCCTTGCGTCTCATGCGCGAAACCGGGATGAAAGTGGTCAACGTCGCTGTGACGCAGGGCAGCAACAAAAGCCGCCAGGAACCCCGGCTGCAGGAACTCAAAGACGCTTGCGAATGGCTCGGTTTCGACCTTGAACAAACCGCGCCCGATGGTCTGGAAAAAGTAAATCTTCAATCCCGCATTGGAGATCCGGCGCGCTGGTTAGAATCGGTTAAAATCGTTGCCGATATCCTCGCGCGTTATCAACCCAAAGTTATTTTTTTCCCGCATGAAACCGATTGGAACGTCACCCATATTGGGACGCATTTCCTGGTCATGGACGCCCTGAATACCTTGCCCCTCGATTTTCAGTGTTTGCTGATTGAAACCGAGTATTGGGCGCCCATGATGTCGCCCAACCTGATGGTCGAGTCCAGCGTGGACGATGTGGCGGATCTGCTGGCCGCATTATCATTCCACGTCGGCGAAGTGCGGCGCAATCCCTATCACCTGCGAATGCCCGCGTGGTTGCAGGACAATGTGCGGCGCGGGGCTGAAGTCGTCGGCGGCCAGGGAGGTCCCGCTCCTGATTTTACCTTTGCCACGCTTTACCGGTTGCGCCAATGGAAAAATGGCCGCGCCGAAAATAGCTATCCCGGAGGAAAACAAATCAGCGCCGCCGAAAATCTGGACGTTGTGTTTGGTTTTCACCACCAGTGATGTGACAAATAGATTTCGACACCTGCACCAATGCCAAAACCGGAAAAAGTTTTAAACAACCATTCACGAAAATTGGAATCAATGGCATTGGGCCCGGCGATGAAATTCTTCATCGTCGTCCTTTGCCTTGCGGCGGCATCGGCATTCGCCGCGGATGCGGGCAATCCGGCTATCATTCCGATGCCGCAGGAAATCACTCTTCAGCCCGGGTATTTCACGCTGACGCCGGACACGGCCGTCTCCTCGGACTCCGCTTCGCGCAAAACAGCCGCGTTTTTGACCGAGCGCCTTCGCGCTTCCACGGGTTTTCCTTTCAAGACGCATTCAAAATCGGCCTCGGCCATAATGCTCACACGCGAAAACGCGGACCCGCAATTGGGCGCGGAAGGTTATGAATTGACTATCTCATCGAATTCAGTCGTCATTCGCGCGGCGACCCAGGCCGGTTTGTTTTACGGCGAGCAAACCCTCTTGCAATTGCTCCCGCCCGAGATCTTTTCGTCAAATGTTGTGGCCAATGTGAATTGGGAGGCGCCCTGCCTTCACATCAGAGACTGGCCTCGCTTCCAATGGCGCGGACTGATGCTGGACGTGAGCCGGCATTACTTCGACAAATCTGAAGTCGAAAGAATCCTCGACGCCATGGCGCTGCACAAACTCAACACGTTTCACTGGCATCTCACCGACGACCAGGGCTGGCGCATCCAAATCAAAAAATATCCGCGGCTCACAGAAATCGGAGCGTGGCGGGACGGCGTCGGATTCGACCTGGCATCCAATTCCACAACGGCCTACGGACCGGACGGCCGATATGGTGGATTTTATACGCCGCGAGATATCCATGAGGTCCTGGCTTATGCCGCCGCGCGCCATATCACCGTAGTCCCGGAGATCGAAATGCCCGGTCATTCCATAGCCGCGCTTGCGGCTTATCCTCAGTACAGTTGTACTGGAGGGCCGTTCACGACGTCAGCCACTGCTGGAATCTTCGACGGCGTTTATAATCCGGCCAACGACCAAACCTTCCATTTTTTAGACAATGTCTTGTCCGGGGTATTCCAAATATTTCCCGGCAAGTACGTGCATATTGGCGGCGACGAAGTGCCGAAGGAAACCTGGCACAACAATGCTGAATGTCAGGCTCTCATGAAACGGGAGGGGCTTAAGGATGAAAAGGAATTGCAAAGCTGGTTTACCCGGCGCATCGAACAATATGTCAGCAGTCGCGGCCGCACGCTGGTGGGGTGGAGCGAAATTGCGCAGGGCGGCATCGCGCGCAACGCAACGGTCATGGACTGGATTGGTGGCGCCACGGAGGCCGCGCGCGCCGGCCACGACGTCGTCATGTCACCCACCGGGTATTGTTACTTTGACTTTTATCAGTCCGCCGATCACGCCGCCGAACCGCCGGCTGCGACCTGGGCTCCCTCGTTGCTGCTGAGCCGGGTCTATTCGTTCGACCCCATGCCAACCAATCTGCCCGAAGAATTTCAATCGCACATCCTCGGCACGCAGGGCAATTTATGGACCGAACACGTTCCGAACCTGAAGCACGCCGAATACATGATTTTTCCGCGCGAATGTGCCATAGCGGAAGTCGGCTGGTCCTCCAAATCATCCCGCGACTGGGACGATTTCGTCCGCCGCCTGCGAGTCCACGCACAGCGCCTCGATGAGTTGGGCATCAACTACCGCCACGCCTCCATCACAAAGCCGGAATAGGTTTTCGATCCAGAAACTGTACCGCAGATTTCCAAACTTGCTGGCCGCCCGACGTCGTACGATTTGCCGATTTGGAAATCGGCGATACAGCAGGTTTGGAAACCTGCGCTACAATGAACCGTTCATGAAGGATCGGTCCTGTCGCGTAATTCGAGCCCATTTTTCCTTTTACTTTTTTCTTCCCACTTTCGCCGCCACCTTGAGCCGTAACGCATTCAACCGGATAAATCCCGTCGCATCATCCTGATTATAGGCTTTGCTCGGGTCGGCTTCCATGGTCGCGATGTGCGGGTTGTAGAGGCTTACCGGCGATTTTCGGCCGGCGACCATGATGTTGCCCTTATATAACTTCACGCGAACCGAGCCGGTGACGTTCTTTTGGGATTCCTCGACGAGCGCCTGTAGCGCCAGCCGTTCCGGAGCGAACCAATATCCGTAATACACCAGTTCGGCGTAGCGCGGGATGAGCGAATCGCGAATGTGCATGACTTCCCGGTCCATCGTGAGTGACTCGATTTGGCGGTGGGCGAAATGAAGAATGGCGCCGCCGGGCGTTTCATAAACGCCCCGCGATTTCATTCCCACGTAACGGTTCTCGACCATGTCCACGCGGCCCACGCCGTGTTTGCCGCCGAGTTTATTGAGCGCCTTCATCACACCCAAAGGCGTCAGTTTGCGTCCGTTTACCGCTGTGCAATTCCCGGCCTCGAAATCGAGCGTGACAAATTCCGGTTTGTCCGGAGCGTCTTCCGGAAAGACCGAGAGCGTGGTGAAATAATCGCGATTCTTCAAATCACAGGAGTCAAACCAGGGATCTTCGAGGATCCCCGCCTCGTACGAAATGTGAAGAAGGTTGCGATCCATCGAGAACGGCTTTTTGGCGCTAGCCTGGACGGGAATCCTTTTGCTTTCGCAATACGCGATCATTTCCTGCCGGCCGGGAAATTCGTCACGATACCGCGCGTCGCGCCAGGGGGCGATGACCTGCAGATCCGGCGCCAGCGCCGCCGCGGTCAATTCAAAGCGCACCTGGTCGTTGCCCTTGCCGGTCGCGCCGTGGGCAATGGCGTCCGCGCGTTCGCGTTTCGCGATTTCGACCATGCGTTTGGCGATGAGCGGACGGGCGATGCTCGTGCCCAGAAAATACTGGCCCTCATAAATCGCCCCGGCGCGGATCATAGGAAAGATGAAGTCCCGCGCAAATTCCTCCTGCAAATCGTCAATATAGATTTTCGACGCGCCGGTCTTTTTGGCTTTGGCTTCGAGACCGCGCAATTCTTCCTCCTGCCCGACGTTCGCGCAAAAAGCGATCATCTCGGCGTCATACTTTTCTTTGATCCAGGACAGCAGCACCGACGTATCGAGGCCGCCGGAATATGCCAAAACAATTTTCATGGGCGCGAAGCGTAATTCCTGATGCGCCATTCGTAAATGAATTTGTTTTGACTCAGCAAGGGGTTATGGGAGATTTTACTGGTTTTATAGGCTTTAACCTTCTGATTGGAATTCCTTATGAACTTGAGCTTGCGGGTCGCCGGTGCAGCATTGTTGTTTCTCATTTTCAACCATAATCCGTCCATCGCTTTTGGCCAGGGCACGGCCTTTACGTATCAGGGCCAATTGCAAAATAACGGCGTTGCGGCCAACGGTCTTTATGACCTCCGTTTTCGCCTGTTCCAGGATCCACTGGGCGCAAGCCAGCTGGGTAGCGCCATCCTGACCAATGCTGTGCCTGTTACCAACGGCGTGTTTACGGTGGCCGTCGATTTTGGGCCGGGAATCTTTAACGGCAGCAACTGCTGGCTGGAGATAGACGTGAAGACAAACAGCGCCGCCAGTTATAACGATCTTTCGCCGTTGCAACAGTTGACACCCGCGCCCTACGCGGTTTTTGCCAACACCGCCAGCAATGTAAGCGGAACGATTTCAGCGGGCCAGTTGAGCGGCACGGTGCCAATCGCGCAATTGCCGGCCAATCTTGTGACCAATGGGCAGTCCGGCATCACGTTGACGGGTGTGACGTTAAACGGCGCCTTAAACCTGTCCACGCCCGAAATCTTTTCCGGGAGCGCGCCTCTATTATACTTTGCCGGCGGGTTGCAAAACTTCTTTGCCGGTCCGTCTGCCGGCAATCCTCTAAACGACACCGCCCCGTTCAACACAGCGGCCGGCGCCTATTCGCTTTACTCCAATCAAACAGGTTCCTACAACACGGCCAACGGCGCTCAGGCGCTTTACTCCAACAGGACCGGCTACGGCAATACCGCCGATGGCGGCGGCGCGCTGGTGCTCAACACCAACGGCACCGGCAACACCGGCGAGGGCACATTCACGCTCGAAAACAACCAGAGCGGCTCATACAACACAGCCTCGGGATACGAAGCATTGGAGAGCCTCGGTTCTCTCACTGGCACCGGCGGAAGCAACAATATCGCTTTGGGTTACAATGCCGGGATCAATCTTGTTGAAAATGAAAGTGCCGACATTGATATCGGAAATGCCGGGGTAGCCGGGGAAAACAATACCATCCGCATCGGGACCCCGGGAATCCAAACCGCCACCTGGATTGCCGGCGTTATCAATGGCAACGGCGGCGGCTTGACCGGTCTCAATGCCGGGCAACTTGGCGGCACGCTCTCGCTCTCGCAATTGCCCGGTGCCGTCCTGACGAACAATGAAGCCGCCACCGTGACGCTGGGAAATGTGACGCTCTATGGCATGTTGACCCTGCCATCGTTGCCGGTGACTGTCGAATCAGGCGGCGACTCTCTGCTGTACGCCGATAACAATAACAATTTCTTCGCCGGTTTCGGCGCGGGAAGCCTATCGACAAGCGGCGGGTTCAACACGGCCGATGGCGCCAATGCGCTGGGGTCCAATACCAGGGGTTCCTGGAACGTTGCCGTGGGATGCCAGGCGTTGGTCAATATCTCTGGAGGCAGCAATAATATCGCGATTGGTTTTGGCGCCGGGAGCGCCTTCCAGTCCAACGAGAGTTCCAATATCGACATCGGCAGTGCGGGGGTTACCGGTGACAGCGGCGTCGTGCGTATCGGCACCGATCAAAAGACCACTTATCTGTCCGGGGCAGTTTATGCCGAAAACGTGAGGTTGACCAGCGATCGCAACGCCAAGGAAAATTTCACGCCGGTCAGCGGCCGGGCTGTGCTGGACAAAGTCGTCTCGCTGCCGCTCACCGAATGGAATTACAAGTCTGACGCCGGCGCCCGGCACATCGGCCCTATGGCCCAGGATTTCTATTCCGCGTTTGGCTTGGACGGTTCGGATGACAAGCACATCGCAGTGGTGGATGAAGGCGGCGTAGCGCTGGCGGCAATTCAAGGATTGAACGAGAAATTGAAAGCCGACAACGCTGAGTTAAAACACGAAAACGATTTGTTGGCGATACGATTGGATGAACTGGAAGCAAAAGTAAAAGAATTGTCGGAGAAAGGACAATGAAGCGGATTCATCAATTGCGTCGGGCAGGATGATATAACAGGATTGATACCAGGATGATAATTCCAATGCTGGTTTGCCGCGATGCGGCGGCCGAGATCGTTTTCTGCAAGCGGGCGTTTGACGCCGTGGAGATATCGCGCAGAACGGCTGACGATGGGACCGTCGTTCACGCGACCCTTAGAATTCGCAACTCTATTCTAATGGTTCATGACGTTTCTCCACACCTGGCCAGCCAGGCTCCAGCGCTGGACGGAAGCTGTCCGGTTGTCAACTATCTCTACGGGGACGACGTCGATCCCGTGATTGAGCGAGCTGTCACGGCAGGCGCCAGGGTATTGATGCCGGCGGCGAACCAGTTCTGGGGCGACCGTGTCGGTCGTATCGTCGATCCCTCCGGACATGTTTGGAATATAGCTGCCCGTATTAATAAAGGCGAAAAAGCCTGACAACCGTCCACAGTCGCCGTGAAGGCAACTTGTGCTACCACCTCACGATACAATCCAATTCAATATCGACTTCTGCACATGCAGCCGGTTTTCCGCCTGTGTGAAAATCGTTTCCGCGTTGGCTTCGAACGTTTCTTCGTCGATTTCCTTGCCGCGATACGCGGGCAGGCAATGCATAACCAGCGCGTCCGGCCTGGCGAGCTTGACCAGTTTTTGATCGATCTGATAGCCCTTCAGGATCTTCAGGCGCTCCGCCGATTCGCTTTCCCTGCCCATGGACACCCAAACGTCCGTGTACAGCAGGTCCGAGTCGCGCGCCGCCTTTTCCAAATCATCTGTGCAAATGATTTTGCCCCCGGCTCGCTTTACGACTGCGGCGGGCGGCTGGAATTTCTTTGGCGCGGCGATGCGCAGTTCGAAGTTTAATTTGGCCGCCGCGAAAATCCACGAGCGCGGCACGTTGCACGCGCCGTCGCCGACAAAGGTGACGACCTTGCCCGCAATCGGCCCGCGCAGTTCTTTGAACGTAAAAATGTCCGCCAATATCTGGCACGGATGCTCGTCATCCGTCAGAGCGTTGACGGTCGGGATTTTCGAAAATTCAGCGAACTCCTCGACGTCGCTTTGCGCGAACGTTCGGATAATCGCGCCATGGATCATGCGGCCCAAAACGCGGGCGGTGTCCTTGATCGGTTCCCCACGGCCAAGCTGAATGTCATTGGCATTCAGGAAAAAAGCCTGGCCACCCAATTCACGAACGCCCACTTCGAACGAAACGCGTGTGCGCGTGGAAGACTTGGAAAACATCAGCGCCCAGGTTTGGCCGACCAGCGGTTTGCGGTCCACACGCGCCCGTTCGCGTTTGAACACTGTGGCGTCGCGCAGGATCTTTTCCATGTCCGCCACCGGCAATTTTTCCAATGACAATAAGTGCTTCATTTTCGGTTCGGGGATTAGTCCAACTCAAAAATCGTTTATATACCATCCAACACGCTCCGTCACTTCCTTTTTTGGGTTGGCAGGGACGGCGCGCTGCGCCGTCACCGCGCGTAAAGCGCGCGGAATATTCGCGATACAATGTCCGACTACCCCTCATTGCGCCGCTAGACGCGGCGCGGACGGCGCAGCGCGCCGTCCCTACCAACTCCGCGATCACTTCTTCTCTTTGACCGCATCCGCCGCACACCAGAGATACCATGACGCCGTCGTCCGAAAGGGACGCCAAATCTCGCCGTGTGCCAGGAGATGTTTCGGCTCCGGCATCGAGCGTTTTTTATAGGCATGCCGGAACCCCGTGCGCACGCCAAAATCAAGCGCCGGCAATACATCATGCCGCCCAAGCTGAAATATCAACAGCATCTCGACCGTCCAACGTCCAACGCCCCGGACCTGCGTGAGCCGCTCGACAATCTCATCATCGGACAATTTGACGATTTCACGCGGGCCGGGCACAACGCCCGACAGAGTTTTTTCGGCGATGTCACGAATCGATTTGATTTTGGCGAACGAAAAGCCGCACGCCCGAATCTGCTGGTCCGTCACCCCCGCCAAATCTTCCGGGCGGGGAAATCGCCGGCCAGGGAATAGTTTTTTAAACCGGGCGAGAATGGTATTGGCGGCCTTTCCATGCAATTGTTGATGCGCCACGGCCTGGACGAGCGATTGGAACGGCGACCGGCGCATTTCCGGCACCAGGTCGCATTGTCCATGCACGTCAATGAGCATGCGCATGACCGGATCAATCGAGGACAAATGTTTGTGCGCTTCAGGAGTCATAAATTGATATGGTAGGCCAGAATTGCCACTCTGCCCAAATTAAAAGCATCTTGCAACGAAGCCCTAAATTGGGCATTGCGGCGCTGCCACACATTTTTTTTGTGTAGGAAAGTAAATGTGTAAACGAGGACGAAAGCGGGCCAAAAACTACGTTTTTGTTGGCAAATTTGCAAAAACAGGGAAAACGGGGGGTGTAAACGGTAAATGGAAGTCGCGCATTCCGGGAGGCAGGTTCGCGGCAGTACCTCCCATACCTGTTCATCACTCACGCCAGCGCTTTTACCACCTCTTCAATCTTTGAAATGCCTTCACCGGCCTCCTGCGGTTTCAGATTCAATGGCGGCAACAAACGAAGGACTTGTGTCCCTGCAGGAATGACCATCACACCGGCTGCGTGCATTCGGTTCGTAAACTGCACCGCGGCGGTTTTATCGCTCGAAGCAAATGCGGGGATTTTTTCCTTATCCACCAATTCAAGCCCGAGCATGAAGCCGAGTCCGCGCGCATTTTTAACGACTGTAGGATAAACTTCCGCAAGCCGTTTCAGCTCAGCAAGCATCCAGTCCCCGAGCTTGCGCGCCTGGGCATCCAGTTTCTCGCGTTCGATGACTTCAAAAACCTTTAGCGCCACGGCGCAACCCAACGGCGAACCGCCGCAGGTCGTTCCATGCGTGCCCGGCCCGAGCAGATCCGCATAAGGGGCGCGCACCCAAAACGCACCCATCGGAAATCCGCCCCCGAGAGATTTGGCCATGGAAATGCCGTCGGGCAAAAATCGTTCACCATTCGGCGTGCCTTCCAAAATGCGCTGAAAACTTTGATATCGTCCGGTGCGGAAATGGCCGCATTGCACCGAGTCCATGAACAGTAACAATTTCTTTTCATCGCACAAGGCGCGCAGGCCGAGCAAATACGAGGGCGCGGCCGGCGTCACGCCTCCTTCGCCCTGGACCCCTTCAATCAATATGGCGACCGTTGCGGGAGAAATGGCCGCGCGCGCGGCCTCGAGGTCATTGTACGGGATATGCCGAAAACCGGGAGTCATGGGATCAAATCCCTTCTTCACCTTTTCCTGACCGGTGGCGGCGATGCCGGCGAGTGTTCGGCCATGGAAAGAGTTGTTAGCCGTCAGAATTTCGAAGCGTCCTTCGTCATGTCCAAATTTCCGGGCGAGTTTGAACAAACCTTCATTGGCCTCTACGCCGCTGTTGCCGAAAAATACTTTTCCCTCGCCGATGCGTTTGACGATTTCCGCGGCAAGCCGGCCCTGCGGCCCGCTATAATAAAGATTCGACGTGTGAACAAATTTTTGCGATTGCTCCACAAGCGCTTCGGTGATGGCCGGGTGCGCATGCCCCAGGCAATTGACCGCAATGCCGCCGCCCAGGTCGAGATAACGCCGGCCCGATACGTCAAAAACGTAGCTGCCCGTCCCGTGAGTAAGCGCGAGGTCAAAGCGCGCGTATGTAGGCAGAACATTTCTCTGAAACAGGTCGCGTATGGAAGCGAACTCATTCTCAACAATGGCCGGCGGCGATGAAATAATCTCTTTCACGATTTGAAACTGATGAAGTTGCACGAAAAATCCGGAGTTTCAAGTGTTCAATTTCCAAATTGGGCGACTGGGGGGCTCATTCTCATTCTCGTCGTCAAACGGCTTCTCCGCTTCCCGATTGCGAAGCCGATTCCGCCGCGCGCTACCGGCATGGCAGATGCCCCAGATTCAGCGCATTGCGAAAACAGATTGAGATTATGTTTCGGTTCTTGAAAATAGAACGATTTTCAATTAAAAGTAGCTGTCGAACGAGACCGAACGCCGTTACGGCAGCAACGGTCATTGCTTAGAAATTCAGAAGGTAATGACGACCGTTAAATCGCCACGCCACGTGCCTGCGATCAGAATCCAAATCAGAAGCAGAAGCATGAAAACACCGAAAATTGAGTTCTTTGGAAAGGCCCTGTGTCCAGTGGTGCTGCCACCCCTGTTATATTGGCCCCGGTGTAATCGCCAGTGGTGGCGCCACCCGGTGGCTCGGGTCCTGGCCCTCGCCCTTGCCTTCGGATTATTGACCATCACCACAACCACCACGCTTAAGGCGCAATCCACTTACACTTCTATTTACGTTTCTTTTTGGGGCACCGGCACAATTGGCGAATACCGGCTGGACGGCTCGACGAACAATGCCTCATTGATCTCAGGATTAGATACCTACGGCCTCGCGATTTCCGGGAATAGTATATACGTCTTTTCTGAACAAAACGGTACCGCTCTCAAATACAGCATCTCGGGACAGCTCATCGACGCCTCACTCATTACCGGATTCGAAGTCCCCGAGGACTTCGCGATTTTGGGAACCAACATCTATATCGCGAACCACGGGGCTAGCGTCGGCATTTACAGCACTTCCGAAATGACCTTCTTTCCAAACTTGATTACCGGATTGAATTTCCCCGTTTCACTTGCGATTTCAGGGACCAACCTGTTTGTTGGGCAGGCCAACAGTGACGTTATTGGCGCGGGGACCATTGGCGAATACTCCATTGGCGGAACGACCGTGAATACGAACCTCATTTCCGGGTTGTCCGAGCCAAGGGGCATGGCCATCTCAGGCACAAACTTGTTTGTTGCCAATACGATTTCGAACAATATTGGCGAGTATTCCACTTCGGGAAAGACCATCAATGCATCGTTCATCACTGGATTGGCTGCTCCTCGCGGCCTGGCGATTTTGGGGACTAATCTCTTTGTCTGTAATAGTGGCAGCAATACCGTTAGTGAATACTCGACGACGTCCGGACAACTCATTAATGCCAGATTCATAACCGGGGCCAACCCCTATCGCATTGGCATAAATATGGTGCCGCAATTCAACATCGCCCCGGGTGTGGACAATCAAACCGCCCTTTTCTACCCCGCGTGGGCGACAAATTGGGCCGTGCAAAGCGCCACCAACGTCGCTTCGCCCAACTGGGTCACAGTCACCAATGGTACGCCGATGACCTTTGTCATACTCAGCAATACTTCGCCATCCACCGTCTATCGCCTCGCCCCCGCGCAGTAAAACCTCACGCTCTCATGATCTCACGTTCTTACGTTCTCGTCGCCCTCGCTCTGGTATGCGCATTCATCACAACTCCAGACGCAAACGCGCAATCCACGTCCGTCTACATCTACATTTCCAGTAACTTGTTCGGCATCATTGGCGAATACGGACTGGACGGCTCAACGGTCAATAATTTTCCGCTCATCTCAGGATTAAACAGCCCCTTCAGCATCGCTATTTCCGGCACCAACATGTATGTCGCGAACAATTCGGCAGGCGCCGTTGGCAAATACGACACTTCCGGAGACACCATCAACGCCTCACTCATTACCGGATTGAGTCAACCCTTGGGCATCGTGATTTCAGGCACCAACCTCTTCGTCCTGAACCAGGGCGCCGGTGCAAACACTGGTTCCATTGCCAAATATACGACTTTCGGCACCCCGACCGCCGTCCCATTGGTTTCCGGATTGAATAACCCCACGGCAATTGCCATTTCAGGCACCAACCTTTTTATCGCCAGCAGTGGAAACGGTACCCTCGCCGAATACTCCACGTCCGGCGCGCTCGTGAACGCCTCCCTCATTGGCGGGTTATTCTCTCCATACGGCATCGCCATCTCGGGCACCAACATTTATGTCTCGAACGCTGGAAACAACAGAATTGGCGAATACACCACGTCAGGAAAAACCAATAATGCATCGTTCATCACCGCCGGGTTGAGCAGTCCCGCAGGCATAGCGATCCTGGGCACCAACCTGTTTGTCTGTAATAATATCAACAGCACCGTCGGTGAATACTCAACGACGTCCGGACAGCTCGTCAACGCCTCAGTCCTTAGCGGACCACCGCCCTTTGCCATTGCCATCAATGTGGTGCCCCTGCTCAGCGTCGCCCCGGTCCCCGGCAATCAGACTGTCCTGTTCTACCCCGCCTGGGCGACAAATTGGGTCTTGCAAGCCGCCCCCAACCGCTCTTCCACGAACTGGGTGACTATCACCAATAATAGCGCCGCCCCGGTGACCTGCGTCACAGTCACCAACAACCCGCCCACGGCCAGCGGCTCTTCCGCCACCTTCTTTCGCATCGAGCCCCCCCAATAGAACGCCCATCCGACGCGCTCGGTGTCCAGTCTTTAGGCCCCTTGCCAGTGGCGCTGCCACCGGTTTTCCTTTTTCCTTTTTCCTTTTTAATTCTTACCTTTCCTTAATGAAGCCAATCCACCTCGTTACCCTGCTCTTGTGTCTTTCGCTCGCGAGCGCCGCAGCGCAAACCAATACTTTGAATTTGCCGCCGATCGCCACCGGCCCGTTCAAGCCGGATTGGAATTCGCTGACGAATTATCAATGCCCGGAATGGTTTCGCGACGCGAAGTTCGGTATTTGGGCGCATTGGGGTCCGCAATGCGAACCTGAGCACGGTGATTGGTACGCGCGCTTCATGTATATGCAGGGAAGCCGCGATTACAAATCGCACTTGAAGGAATATGGGCATCCTTCGACAAATGGTTTCAAGGATGTGATTCACGAGTGGAAGGCGGAAAACTTCAACCCGGACAAGCTTCTCGCTTTCTACAAAAGGAACGGCGCGAGATATTTCATGGCCCTGGCCGACCACCACGATAACTTCGACAATTGGAATTCCAAATATCAGCCCTGGAATTCGGTCAACGTCGGGCCGCACAAGGATTTGATTGGCGGTTGGGCAGCCGCCGCGCGCAGGAACGGCCTGCATTTTGCCGTCAGCGTCCACGCGTCCCATGCCTGGTCCTGGTACGAAGTGGCGCAGGGCGCCGACACTAACGGCCCGTTTGCCGGCTTGCCCTACGACGGAAAATTAACCAGCGCCGACGGCAAAGGCACATGGTGGGACGGCCTGGATCCACAGGATTTATACGCGCAAAACCATGCGCCCGGCAAAGGATTGGTCTGGGACTGGGACGCGTCCCAGGGCAGCAGCGTTCCCGACGCCGCTTACATGGAAAAATATTTCAAACGCGTCAAACAGCTTTGGGACGATTACCGGCCGGACATGATTTATTTCGATGACGACGTTTTGCCTTTGCACGGTGTTACCGATGAAATCGGGCTCAATCTCGCCGCGCATTTTTACAATACGAGCATCCAATGGCATCACGGCCACAACGAAGCCGTCATGACGGACAAACATTTAAACGACATGGAACAGCAGGCCCAGGTCTACGATATCGAGCGTGGCCGGGCGGACCATATTTTGGCGCAACCATGGGAAACGGACACTTGCATCGGTTCTTGGCATTATGACCGTGCCATCTTTGAAAAGCACCGATACAAGAGCGCGGCCATGGTCATTCCCATGCTGGCGGACATCGTCAGCAAGAACGGCAATTTGATGTTGAGCGTGCCGTTGCAACGCGATGGCACGCCCGACAGCGACGAAATACACATCGTCAATGACATTGGCGCCTGGCTGAAAATCAATGGACAGGCCATTTACGCGACACGCCCCTGGACAATGTACGGGGAGGGTCCTTCGACTCAAGTTCACGAAACCGGCCGGTTTGGCGGGCAACGCGATGTCCAGCAACAACCATTCACAGCACGCGACATTCGCTTCACGCAATCCAAAGATGGCAAAACTCTTTACGCCATTATTTTGGCCATCCCTGCGGATGGCAATGTGACCATTCAATCGCTTGCGGCGGGCTCGCCACATTGGCTCGGCAAAATCAGTCGCGTGCGTTTGCTCGGTCGCGGCAAACTGAAATTCACGCGCGACGGCGAAGGCCTGCATGTGACGTTGCCGGAAAAAATGCCCACGCCAATCGCCTTCGCGCTCGAAATCCGCGCCTGACCGGTTTGCACCGGGGCCGCCATGCTGAAAAGCTTAAATTTAATTTACTGACGATTTGGGTCCAGCCTCGTCCATGTCTTGACATCCGAATACCAGCAGCAAGTGGCATAACAGTTGCGGTAAAATCGGAGATTGTTTCAGGACAAATTGTTCATTTGGGGTAAACCAGACACTCCGTGTCTGGCTACTCTCCAGTTGTGCCTTCGGCACGAAAGACGGGCCATCCTCGAACTTCAATCTCCCGTCTTCTACGTCCCCGCCGCCAGATGCTCCATATCATTCCACAGTATAAGGGCCGGTTGTGAGAGACTGTGTTCATAGCCCAGCACGCTTAAGCTGGCTGTACCCAGGACAAAGAATCTTCCGGCGCCTGGCCCCAGCCCGAGCCAGCACGCGGCGAGCGTCCGCAGGAAATGTCCACTGGAAAAAACGAGCGCGTTGCCGTTTACTTCCCGCAATCGTTTCACCACCCGGTTCGCCCGCTCGCCGGCTTGTTCGGGTGATTCGCCGCCCGGACAACCGTCGCGGAACAATTCCCAGCCTGGGTTGCGCTGGTGGATTTCTGCGGTGCGAAGCCCTTCATAATCGCCGTAATTCCACTCGAGCAAATCCGGGTCGGTCACGGCTACGTCGCCAAAGCCCGCCAGTTGGCAGGTTTTCGCGGCGCGTTGCAGGGGGCTGGTAAACACGCGCGCAAACTGAAGTCCGCGAAGACGGGCGCCCAGTTGAAGCGCATTGCGCCGGCCTTGCTCGGTCAGAGGCAGATCAGTCCGGCCCGTGTGCCGGCCATTGATGCTCCATTCCGTTTCACCGTGCCGCGCGATATAAACTGTCGGTAAATTGTTATTCATTTATAACAAGAATTAAATTCGTTCCGGTCTTCCTCGCAATCTGCCCAACTCCCAATATTCCAGCCTGCGCTATGGTGGCCCCCTGGCCGGTGGTGCCACCACCAAGCCGGCCTATTTTCCATCTTCCGTCTTGCTGACGACCACCGTGGTCGTGGACGCGCCAGTCGTTTTTGCCCAGACATCCATCGGATAATTGGCTTTGCGCCAGGCTTCGATTCCGCCCAGCAACGGACGCACACGAGTGTAACCTTTCCGGCGCAACAACAGCGCCGTTTTCGCGCTGGAAGCTTCATTGGGACAGTCGCAGTAAATAACAATCTCGCGGTCTCGGGACAGTTCCTCGTGCTTGACTTCCAAGTCTTCCATTGCCACGTGGATCGCTCCCCGGATGATCGCCGGGTCCTCCTGCAATTCCAGGACTGAGCGGACATCGAGGATGAGCGGGCTTTCGCCGGCATCGAGCATTTTTCCCAGCTCGGCCGGAGTGATCTTGGCCGTGCGCAATTCGCGCAATATCCTTTGGCGGTCCCAGAATTTGTAGATCATGTACAATGCCACGACAATGACGATGAAGGTGAGCAACCCACCGCCGTAATGGTTCAGGCCCGCGGCGATTTGGGTGATCTGGTCGCTGAAAACGTAGCCCAACAGGATAAAAGCAGAGCTGTAGAGAATCGAGCTCAGGCCGTCAAAGAGAAGGAACCGGCCCGTGCTGAGGCCGGCCATCCCGGCCAGGGGCGGCGTCACGGTGCTCATGCCCGGCACAAATTTTGCCACGATAATGCCGCGCCAGCCGTAGCGTGTGAAGACATTCACTGTTTTGCGGACACACGTGTCCGGCTCCATCGACATCCGGCACAGGACAGCCACAACCTGAGTTCCACGATAACGGCCCAGGTAAAACCAAAAGAAGTCCGCCATCAGGCACGCCAGTACCGATAAGAGAATCGCCATGAACCAATGAAATTTCCCCGCCGCCGCCAGCGCGCCAGCGGCCAGCAGCCACGGCGCTGCTGGAATGGGCACGCCCATCTGGTCCATTAGGACGGCCCCAAAAATAATTGGCAATCCGTGGACCACAAGAAATCTGCTGGTATCGTTCATTGGTAATTACCCTTTCGACTGGCTTTCGCCATCACACGAATATTGTCTATTGCGCTGAAAAATCAAACCAATGTTGAAATTTTGGGTCGCGCGAAGGAGTAAAAACCTTCTTTTCCTCGCGTACTTCGCGTGGTGGCCGCGCGCAAGCACCGCGCGAAAAATTCAGGATTGGCCCATTTTTCATTTGGCTTTCCTCATTTTCGGATAAAATGTCTGGTTGTGACCGAACTCCTTCGAAAAAAGATTGGCGCGTTGCCGCACAAACCGGGCATCTATTTGATGCGCGACCGGTTTGGCACGGTCATCTACGTGGGCAAAGCGCGCAATCTGCGCAAGCGCGTCACCCAGTATTTTCATCCCTCCCGCCGCATGGGCTGGGACCTCAAGTTCAACGCCTTGACTGAGGCGATTTGCGATTTCGATTTTCACCTGGTCCGCAGCGAACCCGAGGCGTTGTTGCTGGAAAGCAAATTGATCAAGGAATTCAAGCCGCGTTACAACATCAGTTTCCGTGACGATAAACGGCATTTGATGCTCAAGGTGAACTTGAACGACCCCATCCCGAACTTTGCCTTCGCGCGGTTCAAAAAGGACGACGGCGCGCGATATTTCGGGCCCTTCGCGAACGCGGGCGCGTTGCGCAACACGATGGCCCTGGTGCGGCGGCAATTTAACCTGCGCGGTTGCCGTGCCTTTACTCCGGGCGAAGCCGATTACAAACACTGCCTCTACGCGCACTTGAAACACTGCACCGCCCCTTGTGTGGGCAATGTCACGCGCGAACAATATATACAGCAGGTCACGGCCGCGTGCGAATTTCTCGAAGGCCAATGCCGCGAAATGCAGGAGCAATTGGAAACGGAAATGAAAAAAGCCGCTGCGGCGCAGGACTTTGAAAAAGCCGCCGGGATCCGCGACATGCTTCGCGACCTCAAAACCACGACGCGCCGCACGGAAAAATTCGAACGGATTCCCTACACGCTTCCCGGCCACGTCCAAAAGCCCTCTGATGTGATCGAGCTGGCCGCAGGCGCTGGGTTTGGCCGCGCCACCGCAACGGATCGAGGCGTTTGATATTTCGAACATTAGCGGCACATTCGCCGTGGCGTCATTGGTGAGTTTTAAAAACGGACGACCGGACCGTGCCAATTACCGCCGATTTAAAATCAAGACTGTAGAGGGCCAGGACGATTTTGCCAGTATGGCCGAAGTTGTGCGCCGGCGGTACACGCGTTTGCTGGCGGAATCCGCGCCGGCCCAAAAATCGAAAAATGACGAAGCCGGCGAAGCGGTGCCCGCGGAATTGCAAAAGCTTGTGGATGAAACGGGGCGGAAGTCCGCCTCCGTTTGAAACAGCAGGGCCGCGCGCGCCTGCCGGGCCATAGCGAGGCGACGACGGCCGGTGAGCAAGCGGCTAATGAAGACAGCGGAGAATTGAAGATGGAAGACAGACAAGCAACCGTAGATCCATCCTCTATTCCGGAGGCCCCTTCGCCGGTGGCGCTGCCACCGCAGTCCGGACCTTCATCCTCGCCTTCGACGACGCTGCCGGATTTAATCCTGATTGACGGCGGCAAAGGCCAATTGAGCGCCGCGAGCGAAGAGCTGAAGAAATTGGGCCTGCAAATCCCGGCCATCGGCCTGGCAAAGGAGTTTGAGGAAATCTATTTGCAGGATAAAAGCGAACCGTTGCGCCTTGGCCTTGACCATCCGGCTACCAAATTGTTGCAGCGCATTCGCGATGAATCGCACCGCGTGGCCAACTCATACAACGCACAATTGCGGCTCAAACGCATTTCCGAAAGTGTTCTGGACGAATTTCCGGGCATCGGCGAACGGCGCAAGGCGGCGCTGCTGAAAAAATTCGGCTCGGTCCAGCGCCTGCGCACGGCCACGCTTGAGCAAATTGCCGAAGTCCCGGGCTTCGGCGGCAAAGCAGCCGAGGAATTGAAAAAGTTTTTAGAAGCGCGGGGATAGCTTAGCTATACGCTGAGAGCGACATAGTTGTAGCTAACAGAACGCACTAATTTTCAAGCTCCGTATGAGCGGCATCGTCAGTTGGATTTAGTCCGAATATGCCGCTCCTATGGAGCTTGAAAATCATGCTTGGAATGATTTCTACAAATATGTCGCTCCGATGGAGCTAATGTTCTGCTTCCGGAGGACCCACAGGAACAACAGGGCCGCATCGCCTTTAGGCGTTGCCGAGACGGCGCTCAAATTCATCTGGCGTGAGCCAATGTGATTTGTCCTTGTCGTTTAAGCGTCCGGTCACTTCGTGGCGATACTCGGCATCGTTTGCATGGCGCAACTGAAGCGTGTAGCGAATCAATTCCGCCTGCTCGCGATTGCTCAACGCGGTTACCTCACGCTTGAGTTGTTCAAGGCTCATAGTTCAATACAATTGCAAAATAATGATTGCCGCAAGCAACCCGCTGGCAACTGCCTTTTATTACTATCTGCGTTGCTTTCCCTTCGCCGTGCATGGAAATCGCCGTTGTTGCGTTCTCATATTAGCGTCCTGGCTGGCGTCGACAACCGCCAGTAAATTTTCAAGTGTTTGCCCGGCCATTTGCAGTCGAAGGCGGTTTTGCTCCGCTGCCCTGATCAAGGTCTCCAATTCTTCTGCGGGGATTCCCTCTTTCATCAGTCTGCCCAGGAGGCGGGCCGCATTTTCGAGGTGGAGGGTTTTCCCATGCTGATTTTGTTCCTTTCCGCCAACGAGGACCAGAAATTTTGCCCTTTTCCCGGTCTCTTTGGCGGATTCGATGGCTGCCTCCAGATTTTGAAATCTTTCCCACATGCTTTGGATTTGGGCACGAATTCTTTTCGTCTTCGCAATCAAACCTTCAAGCTCCCGGTTGCTATTTCGGCTTGCCATAGTTTTTTGGCCCTTCCCCAAAACTACCTTAGTATAAACACACAATAACCCATTATTAATACTTGTCAAAGCGACTTGTTAAATAAGGTTTAAGAATCTCTACTTAAGGGAGAAGCCCTACAATCACCTGCCGTTTGGGCCGACTGGAAAAACGTCTCCAACTAGATGTTAACAATAGCAAAGTAGCGACCTTGCAAATTGAGAATTTCATTGCAATTTGTCAGTGTGTCAGGCAGCGGGAGCATCAAAAATGCTGTTTTAATGCAGTTTTCGATGATTCAGGATGGCAAGATGCAAGCTTAGAAATGTGAAGAAACTGTGAGTAATTGCCATCCAGGGCATTGTCCGTCGCACGCTCTCACCCGCTCAAGTTCGTCCGCATACTATCCCCATTTCTCCGTCTTCATTTGGTCCTTGATCGCTCCCAATTCGAAAACCAGCGCTTCAGCAAATTCCACCATTGTATTTGGACCGCAGGCGTAAAAAACCGTGTTTTGCAAATCTGCGACGTGTTGTTTGACCCATGCGGAGTCAATGCGCCCGGTGCGGCCCGTCCAATTGTCTGCCGGCTGCGGCCGGGTGCAGGTCACGTGGAACTGAAAACACGGGTTCTCCTTTTCGAGCTCGCGAAATTCAGTATTGAAAATGATGTCCTTGGGCTGGCGCACGCTGTAGAGGACTGTGATGCGTGTTTCCAGCCGTCGACGCGTCGCCTCGCGCACATACGCGCGAAACGGCGTCACCCCTGAACCGCCGGCGATGCAAACCAAATGCTTGTTCGGTTCGTAAACGGGCAGAAATTTTCCGACCGGCGGGATGACAAACAGTTTGTCCCCGGGCCTGGCCCAATCCACGATGCGCGTCCCCATCTTGCCGTCACGCTTGACGGTCACTTCATAAAATCCCCGATCCAGCGCGCTGGATGAAAGCGAGTACGCGCGTTTGTAATTCGGGGTGTCCGGCCAGTAAACGGTGATAAATTGTCCGGTCTTAAACTCGGGATTATGGCCGTCCGGCCATTTCAGCCGGATGGTTTTAGTATCCGGCAGTTCCATTGTGGCCGTTTCAATCGGCATTTCCAGGATCTCTTTAGGCATAACGATTCTTTCAGTCGAAGACGATAGCAAAATGAAGATTCCCGACAAGCCCGGCGATGCGTGGATAAATGGTCGCCCAAGCCCGAGTGTCTGATTGCCACAAGTGGGGATAATGTCCTTGAGGGACATTGGAAAGTCTCGGGTCGACCTTACGCCGCTAATCTCAGAACCGCCTCAACCTGTTCCCGCTTGATGCCTGGAAACCATTCGAGAAAGTCATTCACCGTCGCGCCGCCTTCAAGGTTTTCAAACAAAGCGCGGACAGGCACGCGCGAGTTTTTAAAAACCCACGCGCCACTGACCTTGCCCGGGTTGCGCTCAACCTCAGGACACTGGCTCCAATCAAGCATGGCAATACAACACTACAGCGAATGTCTTTGAGCCACAATGGAAAGCACCCCCCGGATAATCGCCAAAACTCACTTACCAAAGGGCCTTCGACTGCAAACTGTGGACTGTAGACTCGGGACTCTGGACCACTTAACTTGGGTTGAACAACAACATAAAATACTTCTTCCCAATAAATACCCAAACTACCGCTGCCATCGCGATATACGGCCCGTAAGGCATGCGTGACGAAAATTCGCGCCGTCTAAATACAATCATGAGAAGACCCCAGGCCGCTCCAATCATCGAACTCACCATCAGCGAGAAAATGACGCCCTGCCAACCGATGAACGCTCCGATGGCGCTCATGAATTTAACGTCGCCCAGGCCCATCGCCTCTCGAGGTAACACGATTTCCTCGCTCACGCATTCCATAAACGGCACGTCGTCCGGCGAAATCTTTTCCCCGCCTTTGCCTGCTTGTTGCCCAGGAGCGACGCCATTTTCGCCCGCATCAGCGGCCGTGGGACTATGGCCATCAGGTTGCCGGGGTATCACGACTTTGTTTATGTAATCGAGATAGCCTGGCTCACCCGGGCTCGGTGAGGCCGCCGGCACAGGTCGGGGATTGAGCCGCTGTAGCAACCGGCTGGTTGTACTGAGATCGGCGGCTGCCCTGATTTCGAGCAGTACTGGCGAGAGCCGCACCGTTACCTCCTTGTAACCACGGTCCACCAGTTCCACCGTCCGCGCACGCACCACGATCGCGTCGGACTTGCGATAAAACAGTTCGTCATAGGAAATCTCGCGGTCGGGCAAGTGCAGGGCCGTCTCGGAGAAAAGGATTTTCGTTCCCTCGGGCAATTTTATGCGTTGCCGTCCGAATGCCAGCTTTCCCACGCGCACGATGGCATAGATGATCCCGGCGCCGACGACCGCGCCGACGAAACTTCGCAGCAATCCGTAGCGATGCAGTGGCGTTGGATCGAACGGTCCCAGCTTCTGCAATTCCGGGAGAAGAAAGGACAGCAGCAGGCCTACGGCGATACCGCCAAACGTGATTTCATCCGGAATAATGAGATGCTCAAAATCGATAAAAGTGGCTACGATCAGCCCCGCCAGAAAGAGCGCGTAGACCAGCGCGAGCGGAATCGAAGGAAGCGGATTCATGAAGTTGCCGAATTTGAGCCAGCTCCCCAAAAACGCGATCCCTGTCAAAAGTTCCACGATAAAATAGCGCGGCGAGATGGGAGCGCCGCAATTTTTGCATCGGCCTCGCAGCACAAGCCATGTGACCAGCGGCACGTTCAAATACCATGGAATGGAATACTTGCAGTGCGGACAATGAGAGGGAGGCGAAATAATGCTCAATCCGAGCGGCATTCGGTGAATGCAAACGTTCAAGAAACTGCCCACGATGCAGCCAAGCACAAAGAAACACACTGACCAGAAGTGAAATGGCAACAATTCCCAGGTATGCGTGCTAAAAATAGGGTTAGTGCCCATAAATATTGTGTTTCAAGGCAGATCGCATGACATCGATTGGGGCCGATTTGCCGGTCCAAATCTTAAACGCTTTCGCTCCCTGGTGCAGCAGCATGCCCAATCCATTCGCCGTTTTGCAGCCGGCTTTTTTTGCGGCCGTCAGCAGGCGCGTTTGCGGCGGCCGATAAATCATGTCGTAAACTGCCCGGGCCCTTTTTAAGTCAAATTGTGTTTCATCCAAAGGCGAGGGATCGGATGATTTCAAACCAAGTGACGTCGCATTTAGAACCAAATCTATCTTTCCAGCAGGATAAGCCGTAGCGAGTGTCACCGAAGGAAACCGCTCTTTAATTTCCCGAGCGATTTGTTCGGCTTTAGCTGCAGTCCGATTCACAAGATATAATTCCGCCACGCGTTCTGAGGCCAGTTTCAGCGCGGCGGTCCTTCCGGCGCCGCCCACGCCCAACAGCAAAACTTTCGCTCCGCGCAATTTCATGCTCAAATCCTCACGCAGTGCAGTTGCCATGCCATCGGCGTCCGTATTGTAGCCGGTAACCTGGATTTTTCCGTTGATCCGGTCAAATTTGAGCGTGTTAACTGCTCCAAACAGTTTCGCGGACTCATCCAATCTATCCATCATGTCAACAGCCAGCAGTTTATGGGGAACGGTCAGGTTGAAGCCGGCGATATTCAACGCTCGCGCGCCTTCAATGGCGGCGCGAAGATTCGCCGGATCCACTTCGAACGCGACGTAACACCAGTTTAGGTTCAGCGCCTGAAACGCAGCGTTGTGCATCGCCGGCGAGGCCGAATGCGCCACGGGAGACCCCAGCACCGCGCACAGGCGCGTGGTGGCATTGATGTTGGGATTCTTTTTCAACGCTCGGAAAACTCCCACTCATCTTTCGGCTGCATCACAGAACGCGGGCCGGTTCCCTTCAGCCATCCCAGCGCATTCGCATCGCCCCGCAAATATGCGTCCCAAAACGCCGTGGATAGCGCGAGCATGACGCGATGATGGTTTGGGTTCCGCGGCTCGTGATCGCCGGGCAGCGGGCGTTCCGTAAATGCCGAATGCTCCGCGCCGAATAAAACGACCTGGTATTTCGGCGCGCCGTGCAGCGCCGGATACACCTTCAGCCGCGATGCAACGTCGATGTCACCAATTGGCGCGACATCTTCTGTGCCGGTCATCAGCATCCAGGGAATGCTCACCGAATCAAATGCCCGGGCCGGGTTGCCCGTGCGCGGCGGACTCGGACTAAATGCGATGGCCGCTTTGATGCGTGGGTCCGTGAATTCTTTTCCCGTTAACGGCAGATTCTCGCCGCTCACGGCCTCGGTGGTGATTGCCCCAAAAGAATGGCCGGACATTCCCACTTCGTTTAAATTCAATCGTCCGAAGAGAAAGTTCGTTTTGTCGCCGTTCCATTTTTCCAATTCATTCAGCACCGCGGGAATGTCCTGCACGCGTAAAACGAAATTATCCAACGACGCGGCCTGTCTGAGAGCCTTCATACGCTGCAACGGAGGTACATTTTCCCAAACCGAATCATCGCTGCCCGGGTGCTGGACGAACACGGCCACATATCTGCGTGCTGCCCAATGTTCGCCAAGGAAAACGTCTCCTGTGCGCGAGCCACCGAGTCCGTGGCTGAAAAGGACTACCGGCTCTGCCCCGCCGTTCGCCGGCAAATAAATCCGAATGGGAATGTCCCGGCTCCTGGCTGAGTCATGGACAGATACGTCCACGTGCCTCGCGGAAAATGACGGGTCCACCGCCAATGGATCGTAGCTGTTCGCTCGAACCGTTCCGGCCACGGCCAATATCAATATCAACGGCGCCACCAACAGTGGTTGGAATATTCTCATTCTTTTTTGCTCGGCAGACGGGGCGGTAACACCCCTAATTTATATGCGGCAGCAGGCCGAGTTCAAAGTGTAATCTGGCTCCGATTCAGACAGGATGAAATTTACCAAAAGTGTCGAATTCTCGATTTTATCGAGCAAAAACGGGCCTACGCCTGCCACTTCGTAGCCTTGGGCAAAGGCGAGCGAACTCACCATGGTCTCGGGCAAAGGAGGGCCTGTCCTCCGCGGACCCCAACCACAATTTGTGGTGCATTGTGCCAGGGAATCTCTATGCCTTGGAGGTTCCCTGGCAGCCTCGAGCGAAGAAGGGTTTCCTTGACATTATTCATCTGGCCTGTCTAAACTGTCCTCCTTATGAATCTCAGAACCCAAACTTTTAACCCTCTTTTTTGTCTAATCGCGTTCATTCTATTTGCGGCCTGGCACGCCGGGGCCAATACCGTGGATGTCTATTGGGAGGCCGACTACGGATTTTCTACCGGTTCCGTTACCATCAACGCCGGCGACCAAATCGATATCGCCAATCTGGACGTCAACAATTACATGGACCTCACCGGAACCGATCCCGGGAGTTGGTACGCCGATGTTCAGCCTGCGACCAGCAGTTACTATTATTATGTGCCCATCGTTTACAGCTATCCGGGAACTTATAGTTTTTCTGACCAGTTCGGCGATACGGTCACAGTCACAGTCAAGTCCACGGCGCCGCCTCCGCCTCTTTCTGTGGCCATCACTTCGCCCACGAACAACACCATCTTCACCGCCCCGGCCACATTCACCGTCACCGCCGTTCCTTCCGGCGGCGTCACGTCCTATTCCGAGGTGGACTTCTATGTCGGAACCAATCACACGGGCGTCTCCTACGGTTCGCCCTATACCGGCACTGTCACCAATTTGCCGGTGGGAAGCTACAACATCAGTGCAGTGGTGACCGACGACGATTTCAATACCGCGACCAATTCGAGTCAAGTGAGTGTGCAGCCCCTCCTGACGACCAACTATATCGTGCCCGTCGTCTGTTATAACCTTTATAGTGACGGCAATGAGAATGGCTTTTATCTCGACGCCGGCTTTGGCGACACCCACGGGACCATGGAATTCGCCGAGTTTAACGCGAGCCAATGCGTTTCGATTCAACTGGAGTTGAATCCCTACGGATTGCCGCTGGGAAGCCAGACGGTGAATGTTTACGGTTATGATGGCGGCAACGACACCTTGTCCATTTCAAACTACAATGAAGGATTGCTCATCGGCGTTATGACCCTGCCCGCCAACCTGAATTACGGCCAGCCGGCGACGTTTGATGTCACAGCTTTTGTCAAATCTACCAAGGGCCCGTATTTCGGTATTTGGTTATCAACCCCCGACGGCAGTGGTGATGATGTCTTTAGTTCCCTGGAGAATAATTATGGCCTTCCGCCCGAACTGTACGCTATTTCCCCCGTGCCGCCTCCGCCACCGGCGATTGCGATGGTCGGCAACAAGTTCGTTGTCAGTTGGTCTACCAACAATGCCTTCGGAGCCACACTCCAGACATCCACTTCTCTCGCTCCTGGCGCCGTCTGGGCGCCGGTTAACCTGACGCCCGTGCTCCTCGGAAGTCAATGGGTCGTGACCAACTCCATCTCCGGGCCCACGCGATTCTTCCGCCTCGCCGGCCAGTAAATCTTTTCGCCTGATTGCCGCGAAGATCAAAGAATCAGAACGACCTGACCATGAAAACACAAGCGAACTGCAAGCCGTTGGCATGGGCTTTGGGGATATTTTTGTGGACTGTTGTTTTGGTCCAAACCGTCAATGCACAAATCACGGGATTCACCGGGCCGCTCGTGAACTGGGCGGATTGGACGTCTTACGCCGTGGCAAACCCCAACGGCTCCGCGACCCATCTATTACCGACTTGCGAACTGAAAATTCGGAATTATCGTGCGGAGAGCCAACTTCGCCAAGGCTACGTTGAACGCAACCCGACCGCCGGGCGTCTAACCGGAACGGTGGCCTATGAATAAAATCCTATATTGGCCGGTCTTAACAGCGCTGCTCATTTTCTCAACGAGCGCGGGTGCGCAGCAGAATTGGCAAATCCATGAGTGGGGCACTTTCACTTCGTTGCAGGACGAAACCGGCCGGGCCATCGGCGGCATCAATACTGACGACGAGCCGGTTCCTGACTTTGTTCATAGTTATTTTCCCATTTTGCCGGCTGCGGACATCCTTCCACGCCAATTTAACAAGGGCCTGCCGAGTTGTTATCCCGATGTCACAATGCGGCTGGAAACGCCGGTGATTTATTTTCATCCACCTCCCGGAGCCGCCGATGGCCAGAACGCCAGCGTAAACGTTCACTTTCGCGGAGGCTGGCTCACCCAGTTCTACCCAAATGCCGTCGCAGATTCGCCCGGACTGACCAATGGCTGCCACCTCGAGGCCAATACAATAGGAACGTTGAACTGGGACAATATGCAAATCGGGGGCAATTGGCCGCTAACGAACACGACCGAACACGTCTGGATTGCACCGCGGCTGGTCCGGGCTGCCAAGGTCAGGAATTCAGACGGCGAAAGTGAAAGATTCCTTTTCTATCGCGGTGTCGGGCACATGGATGCGCCGCTGAGGATTTCGCGCGACTTCGCCGCCGGAGAACTTTTGATTCATAGCCAATTGGGAAATTTTCCCGTCAATCGTCCGTTGAATATTCCAGTGCTTTGGCAGGTGGACATCAATTCCGATGGCGAAATTGCGTTTCGGACGCTGCCATCGCTCGTGCTTGATCGCGATCCAAAGAAAGTCCTGGAGCGCACTTCGGCCGTGTTTGCATCCCAGGATTATAACCGGGGCAATTTGCAAAAATTGGAGGCATCGCTCAAAGAGGGCCTCGTTGGTGAAGGACTTTTCAGTGATGAAGCCCAGGCGCTGCTAAATACCTGGCAGGTCTCTTATTTCAAAAGCCCGGGAATGCGGGTCTTTTTTCTCTGTCCCCGCCAATGGACGGAATATTACCTTCCGCTGCAAATTTCACTGCCTGCTCAAATCTCCCGGGTGATGGTCGGGCGCATCGAGCTCGTTACGCCGGCAGACCGGGCCAAATTAGGGCAGATCGCGGCATTTTCTCCTGCCGAGATTCGTGCTCAATCAACTCAGTTTATAAAGGACGGCCTCGAACATAATCAGGATTTTCGATCTGTCTATAATGGAGAAAAACCGCTCTCTTCGATTGTGTCGGTTCCAGAAAGTTACCAAACCTATTTGGACCTTGGCCGCTTTCGAAATGCTTTGCTGTTGGACGAGGAGAAAAAGCGGCCAACGCCCGGCTTAAGTGAATTCATAGGCGACTACGGCCTCCAGGGCTTTCAGGTTTCTCCCCAGCCGATCCGACAGTTGAGCACCCGGTGAATCTCAATATGCAGGCCTGACTTTTTGGTCAAAAGTGTGCCTCGTTCAGCGTTCGTTAACAGTGCTATGCTCTCGATTGACTTTCTGGTTGAATCAAGAACGAGAGCCTGGAAGGAAAGTGACGTGCGATATGAATGAGCGTATCCAAATTTTGAAACAGCTCGATGACGAACGCGTTAATGTTGTTCCGCCAGAAATCAACCGTAAGCGGTTTGATAGGCTTACCGTGGATATTTGCGAAACAGAATCTTCGGCGGAGGTCGCCTATGCGGATGTTAAAAGCGGATCGTTGAACAAGAGTATTGGAGCCGTGATCGAGTTCGCAAAAGCAGCCGGGCTGGATGTTGAATGGAAGATGTACGGTCATGACTTGCCGGAGATACCGAGCGCTTTGCTCTCGCTCGGATTCAAGGAAGGTCCGCTCGAGAAAGTCATGATCCGTTGTCTGGCCGACTATTGCGAGAAAGGGCCTATATACGACCGAAACGAGAAAATCGAATTCAAGAGAGTGGCCCGGCAGGACGAGCTGAGAGATTTGCAAAAAATCACTGAAGAGGTCCATGGCCGCAGCGCTGATCCAAAATTGGGTCTCTGGTCAAAAATTCTTAGAGAGCACCCGGAAACCGTTAGCATTTATATCGGCTATGTAAACTCGGACCCGGCTTCCGCCGGAAGAGCGCATTTTTTTGAAGGCAGTTCGTTTTGCGGGCTGTATGGTGGACAGACAATTGAACGTTTCAGGGGCAGAGGTCTTTTCTCCGGCATCGTTCACGCCAGGCTGATTGAGGGACGAGAAAGAGGCTGCAAATACGGAATAGTTGATGCGTTGCCCACCTCTGAACCGATTCTTCGGAAGCTGGGGTTTGAAGTGCTGACGACTACCCGGCCGTACGTTTTTGAGAACAGGCGCGGTTCAGCCAGGTAATCTAAACTTTTCCCCAGCCACTCAACTCGGAAGTCTGGGCTCCGCTCCTGGGTCGGCGTGCTATTGGATCCCGTTCGCTCCTATCGTTGTTTTTCGCGACTCTTTCGCCCCTTGCCGGGGCTAAATAAATTTTGCTCGTGCGTTTCCCACAGTTATCACTGTGGGCCCGCCTCCGTCTGACTTCGGCGCGGCAGGCTACTGTCGGGCGCTGCTCCGCAGCTCAAAAGTCAGGCCGCCATTTCAATGGTTCACTTTTGACGTCCGAAGAGTATTCCCATTTAGATCCATTCCATTTTCCGTTGACCGTCGTTTCATCATTCACCAGTAACAAAACGTTCATGGTTTTGTCTGGTGGTTTGTTGATGTCATGCCAGCGGATGTCCGGGTTATCGATCTCCAACGGCAGGAAATCCATTTGGGTCAGAGTGATCGGTTCGATGCTTTCCTCGCTCTTGAATCGGGGATTGGTCATTTTGGTTGTGACCGGGTAAGCCTCGAGGGTGGTTTCGGATACCCCTTGTGTCGCGATGCCGCCGGGGCCGGCGATGGCGTCAATCGGCGAAGTCAGCCACCAATCGAATTGGCTTTCGGGCAGGATGATGGGCATGCGGTCGTGGAGTGAGCGGACGAAGGATGCGGAGGGTTTGGTGATGATGGAGAATTCGTTGTCCTTGTACAAACCGGCGAAGTAGAAGACGTTTCGCGTTCCGCGCACGATAAAATGGGGCTGCGCCGGTTTTCCCTTTTTCCACTCATAAAATCCGGTCGCAGGAACCAGGCATCGATAATTCTTAAAGGATTCTTCAAACGTTTTTTTGTCCGTGGATTCGGCGCGGGTGTTGGTCAACATTCCGAATCGCGTTTGAATGCCCCATTTCATTTCACGGCAAACCAGTTCGCCGTTTTCGACGACAATCACCTGGGCGAATTCGGTCGGAGCGATATTGAATCGTTCCATGAAATAAAATTCAACCGAACCGTATTCACGGGTGATGATACGCTCCTGTTTTTTGCTCAATGAATAGCGGTTGCACATTTAACTGCTTTCGTCTTTGTAAATTTTTCGATAATGGCCGCAAATCAGATTCGCACTATCGTGCGGTTTTCGCAGTCACCGGCTTGTTCTATTGTACGATTAACCCAGGGCGCCGCGCTCGAAAACTCGCGCTGTGCCCTGGGCTATAATAGGCCGCCCTTTCAGGGCTTTCAGTTTTCGGCTTCGCCGGTGGAAATTTACGCCAGATTGACCGGGTCTATATCCAGCGACAACGTCACATCGTCTGGCAACGCGACCATCGGAACAATCTTTGCCAAAGTATGGCTTAGTTTGCTCATCGCCCGGGCGCGGAGCATGATTTGATGGCGATAAAACGTTTCGGCTTTCAGCAACGGCGCGGGCGCGGGGCCCATGAGAATCAAATCTTTAAATTCGGCCAGGCCCTTTTCCAGTTCGCGTTTTAAATGCTCTGCCGAGAATTTCACTTTGTCCTCGTTGCGGCCTTTTAGGGTGAAGAGCGCCACACGGCGTCAGCGGCGGATATTTCAATTGTTCGCGAAATTCGATTTCCTGCTCGTAAAAGCCGGTGAAATCGTGCCGTCGCGCGTATTGGATGGCCGGATGAAACGGCGCGAAGGCCTGGACGAACACTTCGCCCTCGACGTCCCCGCGCCCGGCGCGCCCGGACACCTGTGTGAGCAATTGAAACGTCCGTTCACTCGCACGAAAATCCGGCTGGCTGCAAGCGCGGAATCCGCGTGGATGATGCCCACGAGCGTCACATTCGGGAAATGCAGGCCTTTGGCGATCATCTGGGTGCCGACGAGAATATCAATTTTACCGGCGCGAAATTCGCCGAGGGTCCGGCGGTAATCGTCCTTGCGCTTCATGGTGTCCGAATCCATGCGGCGCACGCGCGCATGCGGAAAAAGTTTTGCGAGCGTTTCCTCGACGCGTTGAGTGCCAGTGCCGGAAAAACGGATGGCCGGGTTTCGGCATTTTTCATTCGGGCAAATCATTGGAACTTTTTCGATATGCCCGCAAATATGGCAAATGAGCTTTTGTTCGACGCGATGATAGGTCAGGGAGACGCTGCAATTCGGGCACGCGGCACGTAACCGCACAGCGGGCATTGCAGCGCGGTCGCCCAGCCGCGCCGATTTAAAAATAAAATGGTTTGTTCCTGCCGTTCGAGGCGCTGCTGAATGGCCTCCTTGAGTTGTGGCGAAAAAATGGGGTTGCCCTTTTCCTTCGCCGCCGCCTGACGCATGTCCACCACGCGCACGCGCGGCATCTTTTGATCGTCCACGCGCGTCGGGCAATTCCAGCAGCGTGTATTTTCCCTTTTTCGCGTTGTGATAGCTTTCCAGCGACGGCGTGGCCGAGCCAAGCAGGACGACCGCGTTTTCCATTTGGCCGCGCATGATGGCCACGTCGCGGGCGTGATAACGCGGCGCTTCCTCCTGCTTGTAGGTTTGCTCGTGCTCCTCGTCCACGATGATGAGTCCCAGAGGGTCCACGGGCGCGAAAATCGCCGAGCGCGCGCCGATGACGATGCGCGCGCGGCCCTGGCGGATCTTGTGCCATTCGTCGTGCCGTTCGCCCGCGCTCAAATGCGAGTGCAACACGGCCACGAGCGTTTGCAATTTGCCCGAACTGAACCGCGCTTTGAACCGCTCCACCGTCTGCGGCGTCAGCGAAATTTCCGGCACCAGAACGATGGCGCCTTTGCCCTGTTCCAGCGCATGGGCGATGGCCTGCAGATAAATCTCCGTTTTGCCCGAGCCGGTGACGCCGTGCAGCAGGAATGTCGAAGATGTGGGAGATGGAGATTGGAGATTGGAGATGGCGCGAGTTTTCGATTTTCTGTCGGCGACTTTCCATGAGTTGACGATTCAGAGCCTCGTGCCTCGACTGCAAAGAGCCCGCCCTCGCCCTGGCCCTCTCCCCAGGGCGGTTTGCACCGCTGCCACCAGGAGAATTGTCGTCCGATCGTTTGGAACCTTGAATGACTAAATTCGGTGCATCGTTTCTAAGCATTCCGGCCTCACGGCAGTCCATGGCGATTTTGATTCGTTCGAGCGCGGCGGATTGCGCCTCGTTCAGCGCCAGCGGTTGGGTTGGCAAGATGTGTTCGCGCGCATAAGGATCGCGCTCGGAGATTTCGGAGGTGATTTCGACGAGGCCGCGGTCTTCGAGTTTGCGAACGGTTGCGGCGGTTGTTTCGGCCAGTTCAAGCAATTCGGCCAGCGGCATTTCCCGGCGTTCTTCGATGATGTTCCAGACTTCCTGCTGGCGTTTGGGCAATTTTGGAAATTCTCCAGTCGCGGGCAGCGCGCGAACGAACAATTGTTTTTTCCAGCCCTCTTCTTTCTTGCGGACGACTTCCGGCAACACGCTTTTCAACGCGATTTCCGGCGCACAACAGTAATAATCGCCAATCCAGCGGGCGAGCTTCAGAATTTTTGGCGTGACCAGCGTTTGCGCGCCCACGACGCGCAGGATGGGCTTGAGATTGGCGTAGCGCAGATTCTTCGGCCAGCGCGGTGACAGTCCCGAAAATTTTCCGCGCGCCAAATGGCGCCTGCACGCGCGTCCCGATTTCGATCTGCCCGAGCAAACCCGGCGGAATCGCATAATCGAATTCCTTGCGCAAGGCGAGTTCCAGGCTGACGCGAGCGATCATGGGGATTTAAGGAAAAAGGAAACGCGATCGAAAAGGTATGAAAGAATGGCCGCAGATCAAACTCGCGCTATCGCGCGGCTTCGCAGTCAGCGGCATATGCTTAAGGTGTCTTACCCAGGGCGGCGCTCGCAGACTCGCTTGCCCTGGGCTATTATCGGCCGCCCTTATAGGGCTTTCAGTTAGCGGCTTCGCCGAAAGTTGGCGGAATTGTCCGACGGTTTGGGCGTGTTTGATGCTGACGCGGGCGATCATTTTAAAATCAATCGCACGGCACCGTCCGTTTGGACCGCCCACTCGCGCACTTCCTCGACGCGTTCGGCCATGACCACGGACAGTGGCTTGGTCTGTTGGATTTCGTTCAGCAATTCCTTTTCCGAAACCTCCGTGCCCAGTGCGTGCGCGGCGTACATGGCCGAGACAATGGCCTGTTCAATTTCCGAACCGGAGAAGCCGTCGGTCGCGTTGATCAGCGCGTCCAAATCAAAACGCGCCGGGTCAAGATGTCGTTTGCGAAAGGTGAATCGTCGAATATGTCGCGGCGATTTTCCTGCGACGGCAGGTCCACAAAGAAAATTTCGTCGAACCGCCCTTTGCGGACAATTTCCGGCGGCAGGCGGCCGATGTCGTTGGCCGTGGCCACCAGAAAAACCGGGCGGCGTTTTTCAGACATCCAGGTCAGCAACGTTCCCAGAATCCGCCGCGATACGCCGTCATCGTCTTCCTGCACGGCGATGGCTTTTTCGATTTCGTCCATCCAGAGAACGCACGGCGACATGACTTCGGCCGTTTCGAGGGCTTTGCGCAGGTTTCGCTCCGTTTCGCCATAATATTTGTTATAAAGGACGCCAAAATCCAGCCGGAGCAACGGCAGCCAAAAATACCCGGCGGCCGCCTTGGCCGCGAGGCTCTTTCCGCACCCCTGCACTCCCAGCAACAGAATGCCGCGAGGAGGATCGCAATTCGTCGGGTGCTTCTTCCAGGAAATAGCTCTTCCGCAGCTCGAGCCAATTCCGCAGCCGTTTCATTCCGCCGATTTCGGCGAACTTCGCGGTTTCATTTTCAAACGAGAGCACCGAGTCGCGACTCAGCAAGTTCATATTTGGCCCGCATGACTTCGGGCATGTCAGTGTCAGAAATAACGCCGTTGTCGTTGATGGCTTTGAGGGCGAGCCGGCGGGCGTCCGTGGCGGTCAGACCGCCGAGATTGCGCACGAGCAGATCAAGGGTCTTGTTCGTGGTCTGCACGTCACGGTTGCCGTTGGCCGCGCCCCATTCCGCCGCGACCTCATGGACGATCTGCCGCAGTTCGCCCGGCGACGGGAGCGGCAGCTTGAAATAGCTGGTGAAAGGGCGCAATTCCTCGCGGCACGCGCACGACATAGCCGACCAGCACGACCGTGGAATAATGTTTTTCGTAAGACAGCGCGATGTCTTTAAGCCGGCGCACGTGGATGTTGTCTTCCAAAAACGGATGAAAATCCAGGAGCACGACGAGGCAACTATGGGCGGAAGTTTTGATGAAATTCAGCACGTCGATAGATTTTTGGACGGGGTGCCTCGGCTGGTCCATCGGGTCGAAGGCCTGCAAACCTTCGGTCGCCGTCCAGCGAAAGGGTTTGAGTTGAAGTTTCTTGCGCGATTTGCCGCGCCATCCGAACGACCTGCGGTTCCTCGTTGCTTTCCACCACAACGATCGGCGCGCCCGAACGAATCAAGGCCTCAAAATCGCGCAATGGACTTTCCGTCATTTGCGCCATCAGACCGACTGTTTTCGAAGGCACGTGCATGTCACGGTTATTTTATCAAGAAACGACGGAAAAGCCATGTACGAATTTGGAATTTACGAGTGGCAGCGCCACCTGCCGTTACGATTTACGATTGTCGCCCGGAACCGGAGCCGTTTCAACGTTTCAACATTTTAACGTTTCGACGAATCAGTCCTTTGTAATTTCCCTAAGAGATTGCTCGAGTTGCTTTCGCAGCGCTTCGCGTTCGTCATCGGAGATTTCACGAGGAACGAGGATCGACTTTGCCACCACAACGTCACAGTGAGCAAAGGGGAGGGGGATTTGAAAACCGTCCCAGCTATTGACGCGGATTTTCCAATTTAAATGATAAGAAACCGGCACGATGGGCAGGCCCGTGAGTTGGGCGGCCGCAATGACACCGTCCTGGGCTTCATAGCGCGGGCCGCGCGGGCCGTCGGGCGTGATGGTCAGGTCCCGGCCGCGTTCGGCGCACGTTGTCAATTCAATCATCGCCTGTGCTCCGCGCCTCGATGACGAACCGCGCGCGGTTTCAATCCCAAAATGCTCGAGGACCTCCGCCAGCAGTCCGCCGTCGCGGCTGGCGCTGACCAGTCCCGCATTCCGCCGTTGCGAATCGAATACGCGGGCGTAACGTTGATACAAAATGGGGGCAAGTGCCAATCGGTTATGCCAGAGCGCAATGATGAATTGGGGCGGTTCGCTTTGAAAAATCCCGGAACGATCGTCCATGCGGAAGCGAATGGTCTTCGCCAGGCACCGAATGGAAAGCGAAATCAGCGTCGCCATCAGCCGCTGATACCATCTGGCCTGATGAGGGATGACGATGCCGGGACTGCGATTTTCTGTGGCCATCATGTACCCTTTTTCAAACACGCCCGCACCAGGTCTTCCACCGTGGCGTCCGGCCGGGCGGCCTGGGCGGACCGGACTGCGTCGTGCGCTTCGATTTGCTTGAATCCCAGCGCCATGAGTGCCAGCACGGCATCATTGATTTTTTGGTCTTCCGGCGACAACGCGCGCTGCGCGCTGGCCGCCTCCCATGCGCCCGCCGCCCCGATTTTATCCCGGAGTTCAACCACGATGCGCTCGGCGGTTTTCTTGCCGACACCGGAAATTTGCGACAGTGATTTGACGTCGCCGTTCGCCACGGCGCCGCGAAAGGCAGTCACGGCAATGCCGCTGAGAATATTGAGGGCAATCTTCGGGCCGATGCCCGAAACGGTGTTGATGAGCAACCGGAACAGGTCGCGTTCGGCCGCGGACATGAATCCGTAAAGCGTGTGAGCGTCTTCGCGCACGACCAATTGCGTCAGCAATTTCACGTCGCCGCCCGGCGGCGGCAGTTTGTCGAAGGACGACAACGGAATCAGCGCTTCATAGCCAACGCCATGGACCTCGACAACGGCCTGAGTGGGGAGAGCTTCGACCAATTTGCCGCGAAGAAAGGTAATCATGCCTCAAATGCGTTTGGCTGGCGACAGATTGTAGCGTGACTGCTCGCGCGCATGTGCCAGCGCCAGCGCCAGCGCGTCCGCCGCGTCGGGCGCGGGCGGCTCCGGCAGGTTCAAGAGTCGCTGTACCATCTTTGCCACGGCGGATTTTTGGGCAGCGCCATAGCCCACCACCGCCAGTTTGACCTTGCGCGTGGCCAGTTCGAAGATTTCGATTCCGCTTTCGGCCACAGCCGCCAGCGCGGCGCCACGCGCCTCGCCCATGATCATGGCCGTTTGCAGGTTTTGTGCGTAAAAGATGCCTTCAACCACGCAAACCGTTGGATGGTGCTTTCCGATTTCCAGGCGGAGAGCTTCGGAAATCCTGGCCAGACAGCGCGAGCGTTCCCAGGATTGTGGGCAGGAAACCGTTCCATGCGTGAGTGTGCGTGGATGCGGGTTCGCCGTTTGAATAATTCCAAAACCGGTGCCGCGCAACGACGGATCAATTCCCAGGATGACCGTTACGGAGCTGTTTTGGGCCGGCGCCGAAGGCGCAAAAACCGGCAAAACGGTGCGTTTTTTGCCGCCGACGCGCTCTTTCATTTCCTCGAATTGACGTAGAGAAATGCCCATGCCTCTATTCTGACTGTTGAACCCGGATTTAAAAAGGAAAAAGCTCATGCCGATTGAAGCGTTGAAAGGTTAAAGTGTTGATACGGTTTTGGTCGGAGGATCGTTGGACAAACAGGCTGGTAACCGAGGCAGGTGTGATTCGACCACGAAGTCATGTTTGATGCTGCGCATCCGTTTCAACGTTTCAACATTCCAACGTTTTAACGTCCATGCGCAGGCGCATTGGACGGCGACGAATGTGCCGGCGCCGGGTGCGAGTTTGCCGCCGGATGGTCATGCCCGTGGCCCTGATTCGATTGTGGTTGATCCGGGTGCGGTCTTGAGGAGGTCGGATCGAAATCCTGATGACCTGCTGGCTGCTGGACATGATGCTGCGAGCGTTCGTGCGATCGTAATCGTGGGGACATGTACTCGGAGGCGCTGTTAATCGGCGCCGACGCTTCACCTGAAACTGACCAGTAGCTCTCACCGGACGAGATAGGGCTCGGCGCAGGGGCGGCATAGTCCAGGGGACCCGCCATGGTAACCGTCGGTACCGGCGGCGCGTTTTGAGCGGCACGGTCCACATAGATGACGCTGTTGTTGTCATTATCGGCTTCCGGTTGGATCAAAGGATTTTCGTTCACGATGAACGTAGGTGGCTGATGAGGCACGGGTTGTTCCTGCGCGGGAATGGGATAGATGCCTTGACGCAAGGCCGAGGGGACGTCCGCGTTGAAATAGGGACGATTGACCGCCAGCGTTTCGCCGTCCTGCAATATCTGCTCGCCGCGCGCGCCAGGAATGGCAACGGATTCCACAGGCTGAATCGTGAAGGACCGCATATTTCCGCCATTGGCGGCGGCGATTTTGTGAACGGGGATGCCATCGTTGACGATGGTGCGGTCATTAGAATTGATGGCGCCCAGGACTGTGGATTGCTTAAAAATTTGGGCGGATTGCGCGGCGGACAGGCGATAGCGTTCTGTGTTGGCGTCGCACAGGCTGGCCATGGGCACAAAATTAAAAAGATTTGCGCCAATGCCAAAATCGTAATCGGACGCGACAGGGGCGCCGTTGTACACGAGCCCATTGCCCTGGCTATAGTACGAATGCGGCGGCAACGGCGCCCAACCGCAATAATTCCCAGTATAACGCCAGAATACCCATGACGGCGCCCATTTTGTGGCCGGCCACCAGCACCAGCCATGCTGGGCGTCACGGAACCAGCGTCCATAATGGAACACGCACCAGCCCCACGAATAATTTGACAGCCAGTACCATCCGCAATCGGTATAAAGCCATTGGCCCAGTGTGAAATAGGGAGCCCAGCCGGAATTGTACGTTGCGGCGCACGGCTGCCAGCAAAGCCCATAGCCGGGTACGTTCACCCAGGAGCCGTATTGGGCGAGCGCGCCGTAAAAATAATCTCCGGTGATGTCCTGAGATTGTTGGTTCTGGCCGGGCGTCGAGGGCTGTGTCTGCGTCCCGGTACCGATGTTGACGCCCAATTCCTGGTCGCGTCGGGACATGGCTGTCTCGATCTCAGATGGCGTTCCCAGGTCATTCAGGTAAGCCAGGCCGGTGGCGCTGATGTTGAAGGGAGCCGCGGAACTGCTGATATACGCCAGGATCGCGGTCTCGGCAGCACCCGATTGCAACATTCGAACGGCATGGCCCAAAGGACTGTTGGCATCGATTCCCGGCGGTAGTGTCGGTAGTGCGATGGAGCTATCGACAGCCGTCGGTGGCAGCGCCACCGGCGAGAAGGCGGGCTGCGGCGGACTTTGGGCCTGGGCAAAGACCGAGGTAAATACCGCCAGCGCCGTAGCCAGCGTACTGAGGATGCTTGTAATTTTATGTTTCACGGATTCATCAATTTAACCATGAAAGAGTGATTCATTCCTAAATACAATACGGAAAATCCTGCCAGACCTTGCGGGGAATAGAGTCCATATTCTCCGCAAAAAATGCGGAGATTGCCCTTGTCCGCGCGGAGAATCCACCGTATATTCTCCGCAATTGATGCGGAGAATATAATGTACATTTACGAACGAAAAGAATGGCCGGAGTTCACATGGGACCAGGCCAAGGTCGCATCGATGTTGGCGGGAACGCGGCATTTGCAGGGGCGGCTGGTTGGGCGCATGGAGGAACACGGCTTTCAATTGCGCGAGGAAGCTACCCTGCAAACGCTCACCGAAGATGTGATTAAAACCAGCGAAATCGAGGGTGAAAAGCTCGATGCCAAACAGGTGCGCTCGTCCCTCGCCCGCCGTATGGGTATGGACATTGGCGGCTTGCTGCCAACTGACCGTAACGTTGAGGGAATCGTTGAAGTTATGCTGGACGCCACGCGCAATTATGACGCGCCCGTGACACATGAGCGATTATTCGCCTGGCACGCGGCCTTATTTCCTACCGGTCGCACCGGGATGCGGCGTATCGTGGCCGGCGCCTGGCGTACCAAAGAGAGTGGCGATATGCAAATTGTCTCCGGCCCGATCGGTCGCGAGACAGTTCATTATGAAGCGCCGGCCCATGACGTTCTCGAAAAGGAAATGGCTCGATTTATCGGCTGGTGCAACAGCCCTTCGGAGATGGACCTGGTATTGAAATCGGCGTTGGCGCATTTTTGGTTTGTAACGATCCACCCCTTCGAAGATGGCAATGGCCGGATTGCGCGGGCGATTGCTGATCTGATGCTGGCGCGCTCTGATGGAATGCCGCAACGCTTTTACAGCATGTCCTCACAAATCCAACGCGAGCGAGACGTATATTACCTTGTATTGGAGGGCTCTCAGAAAGGCACTTTGGATATCACCGGTTGGATGCAATGGTATCTGAATTGCCTGAAAAGGGCCATCAACGCCTCGGAGGAAATCCTGGCCGCCGTCCTCGTCAAGGCGGCCTTCTGGAATGCTCATGCGGGCGAAGCGTTCAATGACCGCCAACGCTCAATCCTCAACCGGTTACTCGACGGGTTTGAAGGAAAACTAACGTCGTCAAAATGGGCGAAGCTGACCAAATGCTCTCAGGACACCGCGTTGCGCGATATCATCGAATTGATTGATCGCAGGATTTTGAAAAAGAATGATGCCGGCGGACGCAGTACCGGTTATCAACTGCAACAGGCCGTTAGTCCTGAAACGTTCCAGTGAGTTGGGCCTGGGCGAGGATGTGGCCGTTTATGGCGTTGAGAAGATCATCCTTGCCGGCGCCCGAATCAAGGGTCACGGTGGTATCCAGCGCGTAAACTTCGAAGATGTAATGGTGGGTTTTGCCCCCGGGCGGACAGGGCCCGTTGTAGCCGATGTTTCCAAAACCATTTTTGCCCTGCCCGGAGCCGTCGGGCAATGTCGCGGTTTTTGCCACGTTCTCGGAAAATCCGGCCGCCGTGGCGGGGACGTTAAAGATCACCCAATGCGTGAAAGTTCCCGTCGGCGCGTCCGGGTCTTCGCAAGTCAGGGCGATGCTCCTGGTTTCGGCCGGCGCGCCGGTCCAATGTAACGGAGGCGAAATGTCCTGCCCATGACAGGTATATTTGTCTGGAACGGCCCGACCATCGGAAAAGGCGTCGCTGCTCAAGACCATCTTTGCCGCATCTGCTTTCCTGGCGCTGGTCGCGGGAGCGGGTTGCTGGACACGGTTTGAGCAGGCAGCCAGAACCAGGGCGAAACCTGCGGCAAAGACGAGCTGGAGTCTATGAGTCATAGGTTTAACCTTCGCTGCAACAGGTCATTGCCGCAATTGAAATAAGACTATGTGTTCGACGGAGCTGAACAAAACGAGGCCATATGGTAATCCCGCGAGTGGCAGCGCCACCTGCCGATAGCCAGAGCGGATTCATGTCCGTTGCCAGGCGTTGATTCGCCTCAGGGCCGATTCATTTTCGAACGGGCTTTTTCGAGTATTTCCCGCTCGCGCGCTGTGAGGCTTTGGATGCCGCGCGCGGAGATTTTATCGAGAATCGGGTCCACTTCTTTTTGCAGAAACTCGTCCGGAGTCAAATCTTCCGCCGGGGGAATGGGAGTCGCGTTCCAAAAGGATTTTTTAGTGACGCGCCGTGCGGCCAGTTCGCGCGGCGGGTGACGGCGCGCGGCGAACCGCCACTGCGGCATATGCCAGCGATGCTGGATGAATAGCCTTACAAATCCAAAGCCCCCTAGCATGCCCCCGAGATGGGCGGCGTGGGCAATTCCGGGCTGGGCCGGGACAAGAATGTAGAACGCGGCGACGATCGCGCCAAACCATGCCAGATATTTGACACGGACGGGCACGAGAAAAAACGCCAGCATTTCCAGGTCCGGTTCCAGGGTCGCCAGAGCGGCCAGAAGAGCAAAGACACCTGCCGAAGCCCCAACGACCTCTATTCCGAAAACGTTTGGAAACAGCAGGCCGAAAATGCTTTGCAGGACGCCGCCCACGAGCCCGCTGCACAAGTAAAGCGTCAAAAACTGCCTGCCGCTAATCAGTGGTTCCAGCGCCCGCCCCAGAAAAAACAACCCCATCATATTGCCGGCGAAATGCCACGCGCCAAGGTGCAAAAATTGAAATGTTAGAAACTGCCATACGTAGCCGTGCGCCAGGCCTTCGCTGCTAAGCGCACAGTATTTGAAGGTGTTCAGGGCGGCAACGGGGAAATAGGCGCTGGCAACTTCCTCCCAGACGAACACGACGAGGTTCGCCACGATTAACGCAGTCGTAATGGAAATCGCCTGCATTGGCCGGTGGTAACCGGCCTCGCGCATGTAATCACGATCCTCAAGCATGGTAGCAAAACTAAACCCGCCGACGCAAATTTTCAATGGCGGGATTTTTTCTCTTCTCTTAGAAGATTTATTTCTAACTTTTGTTCATTTGATTAATGCCGGGCGTGCGGCCTGCCGCAGCGTGTTTTCACATCAATCCAATGATCCGTTAATCCGCTCGTCCATCACGAACCATCCGCGGCGGCGATTCGCCCGTCCGCGAGTTCGAGCCGCCGTTGCGCGGCCGCGGCAACTTTCGTGTCGTGCGTGGCAATGATCAGCGCAGCGTTTGTTTGGACACATAGGTTTTTCAACAGTTCAATAATTTCCATGCCCGTGCGTGAATCCAGGTTGCCTGTGGGCTCGTCCGCCAAAATCATTTCCGGGCCGGCGATAAGAGCGCGGGCTATGGCGACGCGTTGTTGTTCGCCGCCGGACAGTTCATAGGGCTTGTGTTCAACGCGGCCTGCAAGTCCCACTTGTTCGAGCAATGCCGCGGCCCGTCTCCCGGCCTCAGCGGCCGAAACGCGCGCGATGCGGGCCGGCAGGCAAACATTTTCCAGCGCGGTCAATTCAGGCAGAAGATGATAGGCTTGAAAAATGAAACCCACGCGGCGGTTGCGAAAATGAGCCAGTTCGGATTCAGAAAACTTCGCAATGTCCCGGCCAGCGACCAGGATTTCGCCTGAATTGGGCGAATCCAGACCGCCGATGAGATGGAGCAAGGTACTTTTGCCCGCGCCGGACGCGCCGCGGAGCGCCAAAAAGTCGCCGCGCGCCACTTGCAAATCCACGCCACGGAGGACTTCAAGCGAGCGGTTGACGATTTTGTAATTCTTAGTGACGCTACGGACAGAAACAAACGGATCATTCATAGCGCAACGCCTCCACCGTATTCATTTTGCTGGCATGACGCGCCGGCAGAATTGCCGCGAGGATGCAAATCACAAAGGAACCTCCGCAAATGATAATGAGATCCATTGGCTCAATCAGCGCCGGTAATTCATAAAAATGATAAATCGAAGGTGGAAACAGGCCCCAGCCTGTGACCCGGTTTATAAAATGAAGAAAGCCGTTGCGGAAATACAGCGCCAGCAGGCCCAGACCAAGACCTGACGCCACGCCGAAA
The DNA here is from genome assembly GCA_963845665.1 of uncultured Verrucomicrobiae bacterium. Classification (GTDB taxonomy): domain Bacteria; phylum Verrucomicrobiota; class Verrucomicrobiia; order Limisphaerales; family UBA11358; genus UBA11358. Next base: position 394,530 of record CAWJTA010000002.1, on the reverse strand, counting down.
ACGCTGACCACAACGCTTTGTAGGACGAAAACCAGCATGACCTGAAAGTTCGTCGCGCCAACCGCTTTCATCAGGCCGATCTCCCGCGTTTTCATGACGACGAACGTTATCAGGGTGCAGGTAATGCCGAACGAAGCAACCACCACGATGAAAAACATAATGTAATACATCAGCGCTTTTTCGACCGTGACAGCGCCCAAAAGGGCCGAGTTTTGTTCTTCCCAGGTTGTGATTTCAAAATTCGGTCCCAGTGTGTCATTGAGCTCCTGTTTCACTTCCGCCGCCTGGAAGGGGTCGCGTATTTTCACGGACAAACCGTGAACGTCATCATTCAAATCATAAAGTTCCTGGGCGTTTTCAAGGGAAGTCCCAATGAAATTGAAATCGTAATCATAATCGCCGAGGTGAAAAATCCCGCTGACGGTGTAATCATCGGGCAAAACGGCTTCCTCATTTGTTTTGCCGTGTTGCAACGCGGCGGCCATTTTTCTCAATTCGACGGGTGAAAAAATGGAAACATGGTCGCCCACGTTCAGGCCGTTTTGTTCGGCGAAAGCACTTCCCACAATGATGGTTTGCCCGCTTAAATCGAAGCTGCCGCCGGGAAGGATCTTTTGGGGAAGGTCGCTCACTGAACCCAGGGTGCCGGGATCAATGCCAAGCAGCATCGGCGTCGCAAAATATTCGCCGGAACCGTTCGTGGGCTGGGTCTCGAGCAGGACCGGCCCGGTGACAAACGGAGAGATGCCGGTCACATTTTTGTTTGATGAAACGGTCCGCATCACGTCTTCATAATCGGTGATGGGGCGAGCGTCGGAGCCCCGGATTTGGATGGCCGCGTTGAACCCGAGAATTTGCTGGCGCAAATCATGGCCAAAGCCGCTCATGACGCTGATGACAATAATCAGGACCGCCACGCCGAGCGCGACACCGATGATGGAAATCACCGTGATGATCGAGACAAACGACCGCCTGGGCCGCAGGTAACGCAGGGCCAGCAGCAGTTCAAACGGCAGTTTCGACATTTGGCAAGAGTAAATGGCCGATGCGAAGAAATCAATGCGGAGAGGAAGGCGGATCTTCGGCCCCGGTTTGAGCCGGCTAACTGCGGAATAATCCTATCGCTTTTGCCCCTGGCTTCGAATTTTGGCTGTCAACTGGCCGCAGATGGTCCCTGACGAGGACATTCTTCTTATTTTTTCATTGTTTTGAATGGATTCTCTCCTTGAGTTGCCGTGGCGACCGGGGGGCGCGGTAAAAAAAACAGGCCAGAGATCAAATAAAGCCAGTGCAGGATGAAATGGGCGGCGAATATAAAAAGAAATGCAATCAGGTTCAGAACACCCAGCGTGTATAAAATGATGGCCGCAGTCATCAACAGGGCGCCGGGCAAAATGGCAGCGCCTGACAGTTTCAAGCTGCCTTTCAGGTTTAACTCCCGATTGGCAAGATATCCCATGAGCCAAACCGGCAGGAAATAAATAACGGCCAGAATCCACCAGATCACTGGAAAAATGATGATGGCGGCGGCTGCAATTAAAAATAGAATTTCCGCTCGCCACGCTTTCCAAAGTGGGTCCAACTGCGGCTGATTAAAGGGCACGGTCTCGCCGGCAGGATAAGAAAAATCCGCGAATCCAAATATGGACATGATGCGGACCGTATCATGTCCAAACTCGACCTGAATATCAGCGGTGACTGAACGCAACTGGGCGGAATGGTCCGGGTCGACGTCAAAGGCAAGAAAGCGTCCATCGGCGAGCATTTGCGGCCCGTTCGCCCACGCCAGGCGGCCCGATTGGATTTCGCCGGTCAAGGGCAGGTTGTCAATCGTCGCCTCGACGGCGGGAAAAGTGGCGCTATGAAAAAAATAAGCGACGGCGACAGCCGCGATGAAAGCCAAAACGAATTGCGCCACCACAAGACGCCGGAAGCTGGCGTCGGCGAAGGCGGCAACGCCGCGCGGGGTAAACGGTTCCGAAAAGGCAGCCATGCGAATTGAATTAAAAATGAAAAATCCAAAATGGGACAGAAGTTTCAGTGATAAATCCAATGCTTGGATTTCAGCCGTTTTATTTTAATAATGGACCAATACATGAAATATATCCGGGACATTTACGAGGCCAAACGAGAGGCCGGGCAACCGGTCATTTCGTTTGAATTTTTCCCGCCAAAGACTGAAGAAGGCGATCGGAACCTTCTTGAACGACACATTCCGGCGCTGGCACAGGCCAGACCTGATTTTTGCTCGGTTACCTACGGCGCGGGCGGTGGCACTCGGGACAAAACCCTGATGATTGTCGAGCGCATCCAGCGTGAGCACAAGTTGACGGCTCTGGCGCATTTGACCTGCGTCAATCACACCCGGGATGAGGTAGGCGCCGTTTTGGAGAAGATCCGCGAATTGGGATGCAAAAACATTCTTGCCCTGCGCGGCGATCCTCCCGGCGGTGGAAATTTTCAAAAAACACCTGGGGGATTCGAATTCGCCTCCGAATTGGTGCAATTCATCCGCGACCACGACTGTTTTTCCATCGGTGTGGCCGGGTTCCCCGAAGGCCATATCGCCAATAAAACCGGAAAGCTTGATGACTGGCGGCACCTGAAGCAAAAGGTGGACGCCGGGGCGGATTTCGTGCTCACACAATTATTCTTCGATAACGCGGACTTTTTCGAATTTCGCGACCACCTGACCGCGGCGGGGGTCCAGACACCGTTGACGCCCGGCATTGTCCCAATTCTCAGCGGCACACAAATCACCAAATTTACGCAACTCTGCGGCTCCAAAATTCCGGAGGCGCTCCGAAAAAGGCTCGATGAACTGGGCGATAACGACGAGGCCGCCGCCGAATTTGGCATCGAATACGCCACGCGCCAATGTGAAGAACTGCTTCGCTCCGGCGTTCCCGGCCTGCATTTCTACACGCTGAACAAGTCACACTCGACTGTCCAGGTCCTGAAAAATTTGGGACTGGCGACGGCTGAGAAAGGAATGATGAGTTGAGGGCGCAATGCGTCTACTCTATCCAAGCCATCCGCTGAAAACGGCACAGCCTGACGAACAGTTTGCAGAGGAGGTGATGGCAGTCCGTGCCGCAGGCTTCGAGGTTTCGTTTTTCTCATTGGAAAAGTTTCAAACGGAAGAATTCCGGGTGATTCCTCCGCTGCTCAGCAATGAAACAGTTCTTTATCGGGGATGGATGTTGTCGGCGTCCGAGTACGAAGCTCTTGAGCAGAAACTGAATCGTGTGGGGGCGAGCCCACTGGTTTCGACAGACGCGTACCTCGCGACTCACTACCTGCCGAACTGGTATCCGCATATCAAGGACCTCACTCCAGAAACGCGCATTTATCCCCCGGACTGTGATATAGAGGCAGAATTGCGCGCTCTAAATTGGTCGGCCTTTTTCATCAAGGACTATGTGAAATCGCTAAAAACGTCGGTGGGTTCCCGCATTTCGAAACCAGAAGAAGTTTCGGCGGTTGTTTCAGAAATGGTTCGCTTTCGAGGAACGATCGAAGGCGGCTTCTGCGTTCGGCGCATTGAAGATTTCCTGCCTGGAACCGATTCTATTCCGTGGATGTCGCACAACGTGCGGACGGCCAGAGGCGAATCGTGGAGGCAGGCGACGGCCAGGTTTCCGATCTCGTCGGATGGACGCCGGCTCACTTTGCCTCAATGTTGGCCGAGCGGTTCGGCCAATTGCCTTGACAGCCGGGAGGGCATGGCTGATTCTATAGTGAATGAAAGTGGAATCTATAGTGAACGTCACCCAGGCCCAGCAGCAGTTGCCGCGGTTGCTCAAGCGGGACAGCTTTGCCATTTCACGGCACGGTAAAATTGTTGGTTTTTATTTGTCCCGGGACCGGATTGAGGCGCTGGTTGAGACAATGGAATTAAATGGAAATCCCGAGTTCTTAAAGGCGCTTGAAGAAGCCAGGTCCGGCAAGACTAAATTCTACGACATTCAGGAATTGGACAAACAAATGTCCGAATGACAACTCGTGTTATTGTGGCACGCCGGGTCAGAGATTTCCTGGCATCCCTCGCCCCTGACCCTCGTCGCAAACTATGGCGAGGAATTAAAGACCTGGCCATTGGTAAAGGCGACATCCGGCAACTTGAAGGAAAATTTGCGCCGAATTGGCGATTGCGCGTGGGGAATATGCGCGTCATCTTCTATGAGACGACCTCTCCAGACGGAAAAAGACAACTCGTCTGCTTCTTTGCCGATTATCGTGCCACTGTCTATTCGCTCCTGGAGCAACTGCTCGCTTCCGAATTCCTCGAACAACTGCGGAACTAAAGGATCGTGCTGACCACCGAGCCCAGGACCGTGAGCGGTCCCTGGTCTTCGAGTCCATCGGCGGCTTTATCCAGTTTTTGGAGCGAGAGTTGGGCGTTTTTGTAAAAGTCCTGGTTATTGACGAGTTTTCCGACCGTGCCCTCGCCACTGTTAATTTTAAATAAAATCTGGTGCAGGTTGGTCATTGAAGCGGCCAGTTCGTTATAGACGGTGGCATCGGTCATCAGTTTGCCGAGCGTACCCTGGCCGTTGGTGACGCTGCTGAACATCTTTTGCGCGGAAGTAACCGCGGTTTGGAGATTCGAAACCGTATCCATGGCGGTGTTGTAAAGAGTCTGGTCATAAATCAACTTCCCGACGGTGCCCTGGCCGTGTGCGATCTGGCCCGTGATGCTGGCGATGTTGGTCACGGTCGCGCTCAGGTTGCCGCCATTCTGCTTGATCAAATCGGTGAGCGGCCCGAGAAGGTTGTTGATCGTGTCCCCGGTGAAACCTTTCATTGCGTTCTGAATGCCGCCGGCAGCGTCGTTGAGTTTGGCCATGATGGCGTTGAGGTCGGGTTGTTCCAGGGTGGCCAGGACGCTTCCATCGATGATGTGCGGAGCCGGGGCTGACCCGAAGTCAACGTTGACAAAATTTTGGCCCATCAAGCCGGTAAATCGAATCGTGGCCGTACTGTCGGTTTTGACCGGCGCATCGGAATTAATCGACATGCTGACGCGCACTTTGCTGTCTTCAATGGCGATTTTGTCCACGCGCCCGATTTGGACGCCGGCCATTTTCACGGCGTCGCCCTCCTTGAGGTCCTGAACCGTTTGGAACATGGCGCTTACGTTGTAGCCATGGCGGACGAAATGCCAGCCGTTGAGCGTCTCAACGATCACAACGGCCGCGAGAACGACAAGGACCACAAAAATACCGAGGCGTGTTTCAAGGGAGTTTTTCATAGATTCTTTGTTGGGGATTAAGTTTTAAAATCGGCACTCAAAAATTTCTTCACGGCCGGATCACTGGATTTTTTGATTTCGTCCGGAGTGGCGATGACGATGATACGCCCCTCGCTGATGAAAGCGATGCGGTCGGCAATACCGAAAGCGAGGTCCCGGTCATGCGAAACTACCACGGTCGTGACGCCGGACCGGCTATTCAGTTTGCATATTTCGCCCCCGACGACGACGGCTGAGAGCGGGTCCAATTCACTGGTGGGCTCGTCATACAGGATCAATTGCGGTTCAGTGACGAGGGCGCGGGCGATGGCTGCCCGTTTTTTCATGCCGCCGGAAAGTTCAGCGGGTGTTTTGTCGACGGCATCGGCAAGGCCCACGTCGCGCAATTTTTGGGCGACGATTTTTGCAATTTCTGTAGGATTCTTCAGGCGATGTTCCTTGAGATAAAGCCCCACATTTTCTCCTACTGTAAGGGAATTCAGGAGCGCGCCGGACTGGAAAACCATGGCGAGCCTGTATTTCTCGAGAGTCTCTTCGGAATGGATCGGCTCGCCGTTAATGAGGATTTCGCCGGAATCAGGCGGTTCGAGCCCGATCAGGTGCTTGAGCAATACGCTTTTGCCGCTCCCGCTGGGTCCCATGATCACGAATACTTCGCCAGGCTTGACGCTGAAATCAATTCCCTTGAGCACTTCCTGGGAATCGAAACTCTTTCGCAGGCCGCGGACCTCCACACTCACACCCGAATGATTATTGTTATCGTTGTTCATTCAGGAGAATTCGCGTCAGGAAATAATCAAGAAAGACGATGGCCACTATGGAATTAACGACGGCCTTGGTGACCGAGCGTCCGATGCCACGCGGACCGCCGATAGTCATCATTCCCTGATGGCAGGAAACGATGCCAATGATGATGGCAAAACAAAAACTTTTAAAAACACCGTTCGCCACGTCCTTTAACTTCACGACGTCGCGCAGGTCGGAAAAGAATGCCTGAAACGGGATGCGATATTTGATTGTTTACCTCGGCAATGACCGCGCCGCCGAACCAGCCGACAAGGATTGCAAAAAGAACCAGCATCGGCAGGGCGGCAGCCAGGGCGACCAGCCGGGGCAAAACCAGGTAGTGGATCGGATTGATATTCATCGTGCGCAACGCGTCTATTTCCTGATACACGCGCATGGAGCCGATCTCGGCGGCCATGGCCGAACCGATGCGGCCGGCGATTAAAATCGCCATCATCACCGGCGCCATTTCCTTGGCCACGGCGTAACCGACGATGCCGCCCACGGCGCTGGACAGACTGCGCTCGACCAGAACCGGGCCGGTTTGGAGGGCCAGGACCGCGCCGATAAAAAAGGACAGCAAGCAAACCATTAACAGGCTGGCGTTGCCGATTTCAAAAAACTGGTCGAAGATTTTTTGGCGCTGCCGCCAGGCGCACGGCAGCGCCAGCAGCGTTCGCCAGAACAGCAGAATCATCTCGCCGATGTTTTCAAACATAAATCGTAACCAACACAGTTAACCGCGCACGGCACCCCAATCAAATCCTTTTTCACAGTATTGGCAGGGACGGACGGCGTCGCTGCCGGGAATTCTTTTTAGTTTTCGTTTGCGGGGATGGCCATTTTCAATTAAATTCAGCGTGTAGCCGGAACAACAGTTAACAAAGTTTAAACCTATGTTTTTTGGCGTTGACTATTACCCCGAGTATTCGGTTGTTCCCAATGGAGGCGATGATGAGCACCCTGAGACCGCGTGGGAGCGTGCCTGGGAACGCGACGCGGCACTGATGGCCAACGCGGGCTTCAATGTGGTCCGGATTGGCGAATTCACCTGGGGGATCTGCGAACCGCAGGAGGGTGAATATGATTTTGCCTGGCTGCACCGGGTGATGGATATCATGGGAGAACACGGTCTTCAGGTTGTGCTGGGAACGCCCACCGCGGCGCCGCCGATCTGGCTCGCGCATAAATATCCTGAAATTCTTCCCGTGGATGAGCGCGGTTTGCTCAGGCATGAGGGCACCCGCCGCGCCGTCTGTTTGAGCAGCGACATTTTTTGGGAATATTCCAAACGCATTGTCACGGCCATGGCCAAAGCGCTGGGCAATCATCCGCAATTGATCGCCTGGCAGATTGACAACAGCATCGGCGGCAATCACACCGAATTCTCATTCAACCAGGCCACGCGGGAGGAATGGCATTTGTGGCTCGAGGCCAAATACAAGACCGTGGACCGTCTCAACGAGCTTTTGGGCCTGCGAGTCTGGAGCCAGACCGTTTCCTCATTTGACGAAGTCCCCATGCCCATGCGCACCCCGGCCCCGCACAACCCGGCGCTGTTGCTGGATTGGTACCGATTCAGCAGCGATACCATGGTTCAATTTGTCAAAATGCAGGCCGAAATCCTGCACGAACTGGGCAATCGTCCCGTGACCGTCACCATGCGCGCTTTCCTCCGCAATTACGATCATTTCGACATGGCCGAAGCGGTCGATTTCGTGTCCATGGAAAGCAATGTTCCGCTCCGGAGCAAAGTGACCGAACTGGCCTGCGACATCGACATGCTGCGGTCCCTCAAAAAGTCCGACATCAACACCCCCGACGGCGATTACGGATTTTGGGCCATGGAACAGAAAGTCGGGCAATCCGACGCACAGGAGGCCAAGTCGGCGGTGCGTCCGGGAATTATCCGGCTTTTCACTTATCAGATGATTGCGCGCGGTGCCAGCGGAGTGCTTTATTTCCGGTGGCAACAACCACGCATCGGCCCCGAAAAGTTCAACAGCGCAATTGTGCGGCATCACGGCGACAGCAACAGCCGCACACTCAAGGAAATCGCCCAGCTTGGTGAGGAAATCAAACTCCTGGCCCCGGCGATCAAAAACACCAAAGTCGTGGCGGACGTTTGCATCCTTTATACCCATGACAATGAATGGGCGCTGAACCAGCCTATCCAGCCCAGCAAGTTTTTTGACCTGCGCGAGCACATTCAACTCATTTACAACTCCCTCCACGACCGCAACATTCAGGTCGACTTTTCGCGGCCCATTGACGGCCTGGGCAAATACAAAATCGTTTTCGCGCCCTCGTTGCAATTATTGTCCGATGCCGAGGTCGACCGCCTCAAACTCTACGTGCAAAACGGGGGAACGCTTGTCAGCACGTTCAACACCGGATTGGTTAACCAAAACCACATCTCTCCGGAAACTCCGTATCCCGGCAACATGACCGACCTGTTTGGCCTGGAGGTACTGGAATTTGATCCCCTTTCGCCCGGCGATGACAACCATCTGACTTTTAAGGGCACGTTCCCGACGAGCCATTTGCACCCGGCCAAAGTCTGGTGCGATATCATTGAGCCCAAGGGTTGCCAGGTCCTGGCCGTTTTCGCGAAAGATTTTTACGCCGGGCGTCCCGCCATGACCTTGAACAATTTCGGCCTGGGCAAGGCCATTTATGTGGGCACGATGAGCCACCAGCATTTTTACAACGATTTGGTGTCCTGGCTGCGGCAATTGTGCGGATTCCAACCGCTTCTGAAAGTGCCGGAAAATATCGAGGTCAGCATGCGGGAAAAGGAAGGCACACGCGTCTTTTTCCTCCTGAACCATCAAAATTCGCCCGTGCGCATCCAATTTTACAAACCCATGCACGATTTTCTCACCGGGAACACCTTTTCCGGCAATTACGATTTGCCCCCCCACGGCGTCCTGGTCCTGGATGAACATCCCGAGATTAAATCCGCCGAAGTCCTCGCGTGATCCTTGATGCTGCTTATCTTTCTGAAATTCATTCCGGCGGCTTTTGCGGTTTTAAGTTTCGGGCTCGTTCTCTGGCAATTTTTTGCGGCGCGAAAATTTCCAATCCACAAACGAATCGCCGACCTGGCCTTTGCGCCGGCAGTTTCCGTTCTTAAACCGCTCAAGGGCTGTGACGCCACTACGGCTGCCTCCCTGGAAAGCTGGCTCAACCAAAATTATGGCGGTCCCGTCCAAATTCTTTTTGGCGTGGCTACGGCCAGCGACCCTGTTTGCGACGTCGTCCGCGAGCTGCTTCGGAAATATCCAAAGGCCGGCGCGCAATTGTTCATGTGCGGCGAGTCGCTGGGGATGAACGCCAAAATTTCCACGCTCATCCAGCTCGAGAGAGAGGCAAGCCATGATCTGATCCTCGTCTGCGACGCCGATGTGCGTGTGGCGTCGGATTTTTTGGCCAATATGGTCGCGCCATTGCGTGACCCGAAAGTCGCCCTGGTCAACTGCTTTTACCGCATCGCCAATCCGGTGACACTGGCGATGCAATGGGAAGCGGTTGCGATTAATGCCGATTTTTGGAGTCAGGTGTTACAATCCAAATCGTTGAAGCCGCTCGATTTCGCGCTGGGAGCGGCGATTTTGCAGCGGCGCAGTTGCCTGCAACAGGTGGGCGGATTCGCGGCCTTTGCCGATTGCCTGGCCGATGATTATCAGATCGGCAACCGGATCGCAAAAAATGGAGGACGAATTGCACTCTGTCCGGTGGTGGTGGAATGCTGGGACGCGCCGATGAATTGGCGGGACGTTTGGAAACATCAGCTTCGATGGGCGCGAACAATCCGGGTCTGCCAGCCCGCGCCCTATTTTTTCAGTATCTTATCCAACGGCAGCCTTTGGCCGCTGCTGTGGCTTATTACTTCGCTAATCTGGACGAAAACGCTTTGTGCGCCGCTGGCGGCCGTGGCTCTGTTGCTGGCGCGAACAGCCATCGCGCAGAGCTTACAACGGCGGCTGAATGAAAACGCCCAAAAACCCGCGCCATTTTGGCTGGTGCCGGCGAAAGATTTGTTGCAGGCGGCGATCTGGGCCATCGCCTTTTGTGGGAATACGATTGAATGGCGTGGTCGCAAGATGCGCCTGCGCCGGGACGGAAACCTGGAACCAATTGGGCGTCCGACGGAAACGCGCGCTGAAAGCGCTATGCCATAATAACCGAGGGCAACGCCCTCGGAATCGCCGAAGTAGAATGTCCGCGCCCTGTCGGGGCGTGAGAACTTCCTGGCAAAATACCGAGGGCGGTGGCAGCGCCATTTGCGATCGTCCTCGGCTACTATGGTTTAGGCCTTCAGCCTGGATTCTAAATCAGCGGCAACACCTCAACCTGACTATCTTTCATCCACCCGCTCCGTCCCGAGCCGTCGCTGACCTGGACCCAGCCGTTTCGCTGGTCCAAAACAGCCAGTTCCGCTCCGTCGTGAACGGTAAATGCGTTTTGCGCGTCATCAAAGGGACCGCTGCGCGTCACAGCATCCGGCAAAACCACGACGGCAATGGAATTCGAAAAATGGGTGTTCGCAGCGGCGATGGCGAACGCGCATAAAACAATAGCGGCGGCGGCCATTGTCCGGGCTGGACCGCGCAGGGCGTTTTTCCACGCCGGACGAAACTGCATGGCGCCAAACAGAATAAAGGTGAGCCAAAAGGCTATCATTGCCAGCACGGTCCATTCATTTAACGAAAGCGAGGTCAGCCAGCTTTGCCACGCATTTTCCCGCCAGGTCGCGCCCTGGACCTGGTTGCGCGCGAAATCGAGGTTTGCCCGGACCTCCGCGTCGCGCGGCGAGAGCAATGCGGCCCGCCGAAACGCTGCGATCGCCCGGCCGAGATTGCCGGACTTAAATTCCGCGTCGCCGTAATTGAACAGAAGGTTCGGGGAGACGGCGCCTGACGTCAAAATGCCCTCATAGGCTTTTGCCGCGTCTGGGAATTTGCCGGCGGCGTAGAGCTGGTTGGCGTGGGAGAAATCGCCCGGAACGTCTGACGCACAAAGCGTCCCGGCGCAAAAAAATACCGACGCTAAAATAGAAAGAGAGCGTTTCATACTTTTAACTGCTGAAGCTCGGCCACGGTGCCCTTGAATTTTGACGCCAAAGCGGAGAGTTCCTGGGAGGTTTGCACAGAGGCATACCGGGCCTGGTTGCACGCGTGAAACAGTTCCCGCAGTGAGTTGATGGTCTCTGGCTTTGCGCCAAGCGCAACCAGTCGCTCGTCGTCCACAGCCGCTTCGGTGATGGATATGGCCGGGCAATCAAGCCGTTCGCCAAGCTCCTCCTGCATTAACCGGAACAGCATGGCAAAAAATTCGTCGGATTTGTTTTCCGCGGCGAATTTGTTCAAATCGTCCAGACCGCCGGCGATAAGCTGCTCCACCGCGCGCTGGCGTCGCAGGCGCGGATTGTTGGCCAGGTTATCGGCGCGCCGGCGCCAAACCAGCAGCGAGATGAACGCAAGGACCGGGACAGTTTGGACCGCGAGAAAAGCCGGCCGCGTTACGAGCGGCGCGCCTCCATGGGCGAGGGCGCCAAAATTTTCGCGCACGGGCACGATGTCCTGCGGCTGCTGCGGTGTTTGGTTTTCCGGTTTTGGTCCGGCCACCGTGGGCAAGGGCGTCGCGCCGACCGCGGTCACAAAAAGCGGGGTTGCCGGCTGGGTCAGCGTGTGATAATTGCCGTCGTCGGGATTGAAGAATGAAAATGAAATGGGCGGCAATTCATGGATGGTCGCATTTTGCGGTGTGACAATTTGCTCGAATGTTTTTGAGCCTTCATCTCCGAGGTCATCGCTGGTATCGGTTTTGGAGGTGGGCGAGAATAGTTTGAAGTCGTTCCAGTTGGTTTGGCTGGGCAACATGACGGAGTCGAACGAGCCGCGTCCGGAGATTTGCACGCGCAAGGTCACCGGATCGCCTACGGCCACGTTGGTAGGGCCGGCGCTGGCGGTCATCGTAAAATCGCCCACCGCGCCATTAAAGGTCGGCGGCACATCGGCCGTGGGCAGCGGGAGTGACGTGATGCTGACCGGGTCGGTGGCCAGGCTGACTTGTTTTTGTTGACCGCCAAAAAACCCTCCAAACGGCCCCCACTGCCCGTTTTCGCCGGCCACGATGATCAGGACGTTTGCGGAGATGGGCCCCACGCTTAACATTCCTGTTTTGACAGCGGTCAGGGCGACGGAAACGGGAATGACGGTGTACATGCGATTGCCGATGTGCGCCCGTTCGGTGCCGCCTTGCGCCATTTTTCCAACCGTAAAACCGTTGGCGGGCGTGGCGGTAAATTGGAAGCCCTGGTAATTTTGGACATCATCGCGGAAAAAAATCTGCAACTGGGCCGCGATCATTTCACCGGGATAAACTTTTCTGTCCGGCACGGTGAGCCGCATAAATGCGATTTGCGAACCGGAGTTGATGTCCGTAACGCTCGGGGCGCCCGGTTTTACGACTTTCAGATTCAAGGGCCGCGTGACGATGCGCTGTCCGCCGATGTTCGCCTCCATGGCGGGAATCACAAAATCACCGGTCTGGCGCGGGTTGATGGAAAAGGAAACGGTAACGACCGAACTCATCTGGCCGTTGACGAAGCTGAAACTCGTCGAATTTCCGGTGCTGGAAATATCCAGGCCGGGAATCTGCGGGGTGGGCACGTTCTCGGGCTGGCCGCCCTGAAACGTCAATGACAGCGTGGCGGTTTCCCCCAGCTCAATCGTGCTGCGGTCCAGCGACGCCGTGAAATCAGCCGCCAAAGCAGTCGAAAGGCAGCAAAGCAACAACGCCGCCGCCGCCGAAAAAACTTTTAATCCACGGATCATTTTTCTTTCTAAAAATTCGTTTAAATTGACACGAGATGCGCCGAAAATGTTCAGTTCTTCAACAATTCCACCACCAAACCGTCAGCCGTATGTTCCCGCGCCTCGATTGTCGGCGACAAACCAAGCGAACGAATCATTTTGCTGGTTTCCGGGCCGATCGATGCGATTTTCATCGCAGGGAATTTCTTCATCAGTTTGGGTAAATCGAACCGTACGTGGATGAATCGCACCGTCGAGCCGCTCGTGAACGTAATCCAATCCGCCCCGTGCTCCAGGAAATCATCGGATGCGCCGGAACTGTCTTCCGTTTCGGCCACCGTTTTGTAGACGGCGATATCGTCTGTGATGGCCCCGAATTCCTCGAGGGCCTGGGGCAGGTCCGGATTCGCGTCCTGCGCGCGAAGGAGACAGATTTTGCAATTCTCGATGCTGCCGAGTTTGGTGAGTTGTTCGGCGATTTTGTTGCCGGTAAATTCATCCGGCATGGCGTCCACCTGCAGGTGCATTTCCCGCAGGGCGGCGGCGGTGGCCGGGCCTACGGCGGCGATTTTTGCGCCGCCCAAATCGCGAAGGTCGTGAAAGTGCCGGAAAAACAGGTCGAAAAACGCGCTCACGCCGTTTGCGCTGGTAAATAGGAGCCAATCGTAGGAATTAAGCGCCAGCATGGCGTCCACGATGTCCTGGCGGTTTTCCGGCTGCACGCGTTTGATTGCCGGAATTTCCAAAACATCAGCGCCCAGGCTGCCAAGTTTTTGAGACAATTCCGCCGCCTGGCCGCGCCCGCGCGTCACGATAATTCGTTTTCCAAACAGCGGCCGGTTTTCAAACCAGTTCAATTTCTCGCGCAGACGCACCACGTCTCCCACAATGACCAGCGCCGGCGGCGAAAACTGTTTTTCCTTCGCCAGGGCCGCCAGACCGGCCAGGTTGCCCGCGGCGGATTTTTGTTTACCTCGCGTTCCCCATTCGATGATGGCCGCAGGAGTTTCCGGTGCCAGTCCATTCGCAATGACGGCTTTGGTCCATTCATCCAGTTTTTCCGTGCCCATGAGCGCGACTTTGGTGCCGGGAATTTTGGCGATTTGACTGTAGAGCAACCCGGCCTTGTCATCGGCTTCGTGCCCGGTGAACACGGTAAAACTGGAGCAAAATTCGCGGTGCGTCAGCGGAATACCCGCGTAATTTGGGGCGGCTACAATGGACGAAACGCCCGGAACGACCTCAAAATAAATGCCGGCGGCTGCCAGCGCGAGGGCCTCCTCCGCGCCGCGTCCAAAAATATAGGGGTCGCCGCCCTTGAGACGGACCACGGTTTTGCCCTGCCGGGCGCGTTCGATCATGAGCGCGTTGATTTCGTCCTGGGGCACTTCGGCGCGTTTACGGCGCGAAATCACCTCGGCGTCCGGGCGGGCCATGCGCAGCAAAGCCGGATTGACCAACCGGTCATAAATGACAACGTCGGCAAGGCGCAGCAATTCCGCGCCGCGCAACGTCAGCAATCCCGCGTCGCCCGGCCCGGCGCCCACCAAATAAACGCCCTTGGATTTCATCCGGATAATCTAGGCAAAAAAGTGTCGCACAAAAAGTAGAAAACGGGTGGTATCGGCGAAGCCGCAAATGGGGTGTAAAAGGGAGAAATAAGGATGAGTACCCGCCTCCGCCCCGGCTTCGGCGCGGCAAGTGAGAATAAGGAAGGTTCCCCAACTCCAAGGCTGACACATTTTAAGTGCATGGGAGGGAAATTGGAAACGAAGCGGGTTTTGAACCGATTTTCCGACGAAAAGTATGTTTTTATTGGGAAATTCGATGATTTTGGCGGCGAGGGTGGGAAACGGGAGAGTTTGTGTCGCAGGACGAGGCTCGGTGCCCCTGACGACACGCCTCATCCTAAAAGAACTTGATCTAAATGGGAACGAAAGCGAAGTTGTCGTCAGTGTTGGGAAAAGCAAGGCAAGCACGTTATGCAAATCCAAACGCCATCGAATTCAGAATCAGAGTCACCGGAACAGGAATCGCAGGTCAGGCAATTGTGCACCAGTTGCGGTGCGCCGAATGAGCCGACGGCTGATTTCTGTCGGAAATGCGGTGCCCCAATCAGTTGGTATTCGAAGATGGGCCCTTTTGAATCCATATTCGCCCAGGGCTTCATTTACCGTGAGGCGGCACAGCGCCCGCGCCGACTGATTGTCGTGCTGGGCATTTGGTTGATTTTTCTGCCACAGGCATTTACCGTCCTGGCATTCATTAACATGGGCGCGCTTTGGCCTTTGTTCGGCGGCGGGATTTCTCTTATTGCAATCGCCATCATTTGGAGAACGACCTCGAATTATCTGATTCAAAAATCGAATACGGCGAACGGGGACCAAACCAAATTCGAATCGGATGCCCAGACGAATTAAACTAGAATGATGGCTGCGCCAGTCAAAACGGGCTCAGTGTTATCCGTGCCTCCGTGGTGAACATGGTCCTTGAATTTCAGATTTTTTGATTCGTTTTCTTCGCGTAATCGGCGACCCTTCGCGCCGATTAATGAGAATTCTCGTGATTGGATCGGGCGGGCGCGAACATGCGCTGGTCTGGAAGCTGGCACAATCGCCGCACGCCACGGAAATATGGTGCGCGCCGGGGAACGCCGGCATTGCCGACGAGTGGACTGCTAAATACGGTTTGCCAGTGGAATGCGTCAACATTGGCGCGGAAGATTTGCCGAAGCTTTTGACTTTCGCGCATCAGGAGGAACCAGACCTTACGGTCGTGGGCCCGGACAATCCGCTGGCACTGGGCATCGTGGATTTGTTTCAAAAGAACGGGTTCCGAATCTGGGGAGCAAATCAAAAGGCGGCGCAATTTGAATCGTCGAAGGTTTTTTCCCAGAATTTCATGGAGACCTACGGCATCCCGACGGCTCGAGCCGGCACGTTTGCGGATGCGGTCGCGGCGAAGAAGTTTGCCGCCAGCCTGGGCGGCAAATGCGCGGTGAAGGCAGATGGCCTGGCGCTGGGCAAAGGCGTCCTGATTTGCGCGAACATTACCGAAGCGGACCAGGCGATTGACGATATTTTGGTCTCGAAAAGTTTTGGCGCGGCGGGGGCGAATATTGTCATCCAGGAATTTCTGGAAGGGATCGAAATATCGTTGCACGCGCTTTGTGATGGAAAGACGGCGAAGCTGTTTCCCACGTCGCAGGACCATAAACGCGCGCTGGACGGTGATTTGGGCCCGAATACAGGAGGCATGGGCACTTATTCGCCCACGCCATTTTTGAATGATGCGGAATTGCAGCGGGTCGCTGAGACCATTTTTAAACCCTGGCTGCGCGGCTGCTCTGAGGAAGGAATCGATTTTCGGGGGATTTTGTATCCGGGCATCATGCTGACGCGCAACGGTCCTCGCGTCCTGGAATTCAACGCAAGGTTTGGCGATCCGGAAGCGCAGGTTTATCTGACGCGACTGGAAAATGATTTGGTGGAATTGCTCGACGCAAGCGTGGACGGCACATTGGACAAAATGGAATTGAAATGGAAGCCGGAAGCGAGCGTCTGCGTAGTCATGGCCAGCGGGGGATATCCGAGCAATTATGAAAAGGGAAAGCTGATTCGGGGACTTGGCGATGCGGCGAAGTTGCCGGGCGTCAAAGTTTTCCATGCCGGGACGGCATTGAAGGACGGGCAAATTGTCACGAGCGGGGGGAGGGTGCTGGGGGTGACGGCACTTGGAAAAGATTTACAGGCGGCGCAGGCCGCCGCGTATGCGGCGGCGGAGAAAATCCAATTCGAAGGCGCGCAATTTCGGCGGGATATTGGGGCCAAGGCGATGTAGCACAGCCGTCCACGGCTGCGGGTTCAGGCACCGTCTCGGTGCCTGTTCCAGAAACTGGCGGCGAGGACGCCGCCGTAACCCGCAGGCGGGACGCCCGCGCTACGCCGGTTGAGGGCGGCCGGCCTACATGACGCGCGGTTTTCTGACGACGAGCATTTTGAGGGTGCTGGTGCCGGGCTCGAAGTCGAGGCCCAGGTGGCGAGGACTTTGTCGAGAGTGATGCGGGCAGTGGTTTCATCGTCCATTTGCCTCAGAAATTCGATGTTCCATGGGAGGGAAAGGTCATAACAATTGGTCAGTCCGGTTTCATCCACGATGGGGATCTTGAGGGATTGTTCGAAATGGGGCAGCAAGGTGGTCAATTGAAAACGCGTTAGATAAAGTTCGCCGTGTTTGTAGGAGCCTCTCTGTTTTTCACCGGGGCTGCTGATGGTCAGGCCGGGCAAACTCGGATCCTTTACCTTCAGCACGAGGACGTCGGTCGCGCGCGTTTCCTTTAGAGTCGTGTAATCGAACTTGTTGCGAAGGGCTTTCGCCAACCGTTGCCGGGGATTATGGGATAGATAGTTTGAATCCCGCGTTTCAGTCGCTCTTGGTTGGGTGAAGCAACTGCCAGCTTAATCCCACGACATTTTTTTCGAGGCTCAGCCGGCTGACAAGCTGTTCGACCTGGGAGTCCATTCGTTCCGGGCTGACCAGGATGGCTTTAAGGACGGCATGTGTCTCAGTTTTGCCGACGACACTTTCAAGTTCCTGCAAAGCGAGAGGAGAAACGCTGGTCAGTTGCACAAGCAGGGTGCGGAGTTGTGTTTCCTGGCGTCCAAGGCAGGTCAGTTGGAGAGAATATCTGAACTCCTGCTCGGTCGGATCTATTGGCTGACGGTTGATGAACGCAACCAGCGGGCGGAATAATGTATTTACCCCGAGGACGCAAGCCGTGCCAATAGCGGCAAAGGCAAAAAATCCGAAACCAGAAAGTACGCCGATGGCGGAGGAACACCAAATTGTCGCCGCAGTGTTGAGCCCCCGCACATTCAAACCTGAACGCATAATGACACCGGCTCCCAGGAAACCGACTCCGGAAACGACGTAAGAGGCAATGCGAGTCCGGCTCGGATCATCAATGACGCAACCAACGACAATGAACAAAGCAGAACCGATGGACACGAGCGTATAGGTTCGCAGTCCGGCCGAACGCTGGCGCCATTGACGTTCGACGCCGATAGCCGCGCCGCAAAGCAGCGCGCAACCGAGGCGCAAACAAAATTCGAGCAGACTCATCGGGTACTGGTCAAAATACTCGATTCGCCTTGATGACGCTAAAAATTGTTGGGGGTGCTTGCGCGCGGCCACCAGGGGATAAATGAATCGGTGGGCGATCGGGGAATGCCAGAGTGACAAATGATAATCGGCGCAATGAAACGCGCGCGGTCGAGCCGCGCGCCTGGCGGAGTGGTAGCACCACTGGCAAGGAGGTCCGCCCTACCAAAGCGGCGGTTAATACTTCAGTGCCCGGCGGCTGGTTGAGCAGCCAATTTCGAGTTTGAAGCGACCTGCTGCGGGCGCGAGACGGGTTTCACGAGTCCGGCGAAGTGTTCGCGATAGCTCCAGAGCAGGAACAGCGAGAGGGCGGAAACAGTAAGCGCAACAGGCAATCCTGAAGGAGCCATGAATGTGTGGAAGGCCAGGATGTTCACGACCACCGGCCCGACAAGGGTCAATCCCAGTGGGGCGTAACGGCCGGTCAACAACAGTAATCCGCCTATGACTTCGCATGTGGCGACGACATAGAGATAATGCGTCATATACATGGCGCCGATGAACGCGCCGGCTTCGCCGGTCATCGGCGGATTGGGGAGGAAATGCAGGAACTTGTTCGAGCCGAATGTGACAAAGACCAGTCCGAGCAGACTGCGAGCGATGATGGTTGCAATTTTCATAGTATTTATTTGGTTAATTGTTTTAGCCTGGTTTGGTTGGTTTGTTTTTAGGTGAGATTCAAGCAGCGTGGGCAAGGACTTGTTTGGCTTGCGCCGTTGCCGCGGCGACTGCCTTTTCCGGGCCAATCGCGCTATTGCCGACGCCTTCGACATGGACGACGCTGACGTCGGTGATGCCGAGAAATCCCAGGACGGAGCGAAGATAGGGTTCCTGGAAATCAAACGATTTGGCCGGGCCATTCGAATAAACGCCGCCGCGCGCCAGAACCAGAATCGCGCGCTTGCCTTTGACCAGGCCCTCGGGGCCATTGGCTCCGTACGAAAAGGTCCGTCCCGCGCGCGCAATATGATCAATCCATGCCTTGAGCGTTGAAGGCAGTCCAAAATTGTGCATGGGCGCACCGATGACGATGACGTCAGCCGCGAGGAGTTCGTCAACGAGCGAGTCGGACACGGCGATGGCTTTAGCCTGATCCGGTGTACGCTTTTCCGGAGGAGCATATCCGCCGGTGATAAAGTCCAATCCGACGTGCGGCGGCGGATTTTGTGACAGGTCGCGGACCACGACGTTTGCGTGAGGATTCCGCGATTGAAGATCATCAACGATGGTCCGCGCTACTTTTTGAGAGAGTGAAGCGGTTCCTCTCGGGCTGCTTTGGATTAAAAGGATATTATTCATATTATTTCCTTTGGTTGGTTTGGTTTTTTGTTTTGGTTACGCGACCTTTAGCACAATTTTGCCGCGAGCGTGTCCGCTCTCGCTTAATTCATGAGCACGCCGGGCTTCCACCAGGGGAAGGACGGTTTCAATAACGGTCTTTACCTCGCCGGAGTCGATTAACTTTGCGATTTCAGCCAGGTCGGACGAGCTGGCATGGGCGCCATAGAACAAGGCGCGAACGCCGTATTTCGTGGCCGATTCCTGCGAAGGCGGCTGAACCAGTGATACCAGGATGCCGCCCTTCTTAAGCACCTTAAACGAGCGCTCCTGAGTGTCGCCGCCAATAGTGTCCAGCACTACGTCCACATCGCGCACGACATCCTCAAAACGCGTCGTTTGATAATCAACCGCTTCGTCTACTCCCAATTCGCGCAGGAATGCATGATTTTTCCCGGAAGCGGTTCCGATGACGTACGCGCCTTTTGCTTTCGCGAACTGCACGGCAAAGTTCCCAACCCCGCCGGCGGCCGCATGGATCAACACCTTCTGACCGGCGCGTAGCTGTGCTACTTCAAATAACGCCTGCCACGCTGTCAGCCCCGCGACCGGCACGGTTGCCGCCTGGACGTGATCCACGGTTCGGGGTTTCCGGGAAACGACACCTTCCCTGGCAGTTGCGTATTCCGCATATGCCCCGCCTTCCAGCAGGGCATACACTTCGTCGCCGCGTTTGAATTGAGTCACGTCGGCGCCCGCCTCTTCCACTGTTCCGGAAACATCCCACCCAAGCGTCGCGGGAAAGGTGAGCGGAAAAACTTCCTTCATATAGCCGGCGCGCAGTTTCCAATCAACTGGGTTGACCGAGGCGGCCTTAACACTGATGAGCACTTCATTCGGACCGGGTGTCGGACGCTTCATTTCGACATGCGCCAGAACCTCGGGCCCGCCATACTGATGTATTCTTACCGCTTTCATATTGATCCTTTCTCTTAAATTTTTCTTCGTTGTCTTGATGATCTATTGATCATCTGCAAGCAGTGTCTCTCCGATGCTTTGAGTTGCCCAATGCTATGATTGTTGCACAGCCATGCCGTTTCGGCATAATGGCCGGGCCATGGAACTTCGCCATTTGCGATCTTTTCTGGCCGTGGCGGAAGCGTTGAGTTTCACCAAAGCGGCCGAGCAACTGCGCATTGCCCAGCCGGCCCTCAGCCGGCAGGTGCAAAGCCTGGAAGAGGAGATTGGCGTGGACCTGCTGAGGCGCAGCCCGCGCGGCGTGACGCTCACGGCGGAGGGAAAACTGCTTTTGGAGGAAGCGCGCGACGTGCTGCGGCGCGCCGACGAATCTATAAAAAAAGTCCGGGCACTGGCGCGGGGGGAATACGGCGAACTGCACATCGGGTATGCACCCACGCCCACGGTGGAAATCCTGCCCCCTGCCCTCGCTGCATTTCAAAAGACTGTTCCCGAGGTCAAAGTGTTGCTGCATGACATGTCCAGCGATGAAATTGTCGATGGACTTCGCAACGGCGGGCTGCAACTGGCGATCACAGCGTGGCCGTCGGCGGAATATCATCCGGACATGGATTTTGAATCGCTGAAGACGTACCCTGTTTGTGCTATCCTTCCGGCGACCCATCCACTGGCGCGGTTGAAGACGATTCCGATCGGGAAGTTCGCAGCGGAGCCGATAGTGACCTTAAATCGCAAGAACTACCCGGACGCTCACTCCGTGCTGGAAGAGCTCTTTCGGTCGTTGGGCATCAAACCGAGGATCGTGTTGGAATGCGACAGCGGCAGTTCCGTCATCACGGCAGTTGAAGCGGGGCGGGGCATCGCGTTGTTCGCTCCAGTATTAAAATTGGTCGCGGGAAACCGGTTGCGTTACCGACCGGTCACTGGAATTACGGACGTCGTGCAGGTTGGCATCGTCCGCGCCAGAAATGGAGACGTGACACCGTCGGGAGACAAGTTTTGCGCGATCCTCAGGAAGATTACGAAAGTGGGCACAGCGAAGAGGGATTAATGGAGTGGTGGCAGCGGTGGGGTGAGCACCACTTGCCTTCACTGGCGATTGCGCACGGCCACCATGGATAAATTGATTACCGGAGTGCGATCAGCGCCGAGCGGGGGACGGCTGCGCCATCGCCCGGTCGCCGGATGCCCGCCTATTTAGAATTTTTAAGAATTTCATTTTGAACTGCGGCTCGTTGTTCGGGAGTCGTCACGTAGGGAAGCAATTGTGACACATCACCTGGTTCCCCGCCATTATTGGCAGCCTCGTATGCTTTCATAACTTGCCCCAACTGTGGTTCGATTTCCGGCGTGAGGAAATCCGAGGTTCCATAACCGTGGGCCCCAATGGCGACACGGGAATCAAAAATCTCATCCACGGCTGCTTTCTCGGTTATGATTCCCTGGGACCCGACCCCAATGTTAGGAATTGCTGACGGCGAGGTAACTTCCCAGCGGTCGAGGATCGAATCGTCGATGGGCGTTGTGAAATAGGGTTCGAGTTGCGAAATGTCTGTCGGGAATTGTTGATTATTTGCATTCAGATAGGCATTGAGGGCGCTTTTCAGAGTGGGAACTATTTTGGATTCGGCGTCGGTCCGCAAGGCGGCCAATGCCTTGCGATAATCGGTATCTGTGTCGAGATTGCAATTGGCGGCCTTAAGCCAATCGTCATCGGTCAGGAGTTTCATCTCTGGTATATTCGCGCCAGGGGTATCGGCAAGGCGTTGTTTGAGCCGATTGACTTTGTCTATTAAGGTTTTTGCCGCAACGGCGGTTGGATCATTTTCCTGGCTTTCCAGCCGGGTAACTTCCGCCCGCAATCGCAAAATCTCCGTTTCATTTGAATGGGATTCAAGCTGCGCCTTTTCCGAGAGCAAGCCGCCCAGTTGATTGGTGGCGTCATCGCGCTCCTGCTGCAGTTCCTGGATTTGGGCCGACAACGGCGCCTGGGCGTTCTTGAGAGCGTCGATCTGAGTGTTCAATTGGGCCGTTTGATGCGCGGCGTAAATTCCGGTCCCGGCGACGCTGGCGAGCGCCGCGACAATGATGCTTTTCTGAAGTGTCGTCATGGCAAGGGTTTTGGTTGCTGTGATGAGGGTTGAAGTTTGAACGGCGGTTCCGGCCAGGGCGGCCGTGGAAAGAGTCGCCGCCAATCCAACGGGTGCCGATTGGACGGCGTTGGCGGTAATGAGACCCGCCAGTGTGCTTGCGCCCACTGTGAGTTTTCGTTTGGAGAAAGTTTCGCGGAGCCGTTCCACAGCGCGGTTGACCCGCTTTTGGGCGGCATCTTCACTCGTGCCGAGGATCCCGGCCATTTCGCGAGCGGATTTGCGTTCGAAATAACGGAGCGTGAGCGCGTCGCGGTCTGCGTCATCCAGTTCACCGAGCGCCGCGTCGAGTTGGGGCGATATCGTTTCCCATGTGGCGTCAGGTTCGTTTCCGAGTAATTCATTCATGGCAGCGGCTTTTTGTTCGCGAGTGCGGCGTCGGACTTCCGCGCGGACGATGTTGGCGGCGAGATTCTGCGCAGTGCGATGCAGCCAGCCGGACAAGACCGGCCGATCGGCCAATTGCCCCGTGCTTTTGGCGAGGGCGATAAATACATCCTGTGTTACGTCGGCAGCCAGGTGTGTGTCGCAAACCATGCGCAAGGCGGCGGAATAAACATGATCAATATGCCGGTGCACCAGCTCGGCAAACGCGGCTTCCGATTTGCGCGCGACAAAGTCGCGCAGAAGTTCCTGGTCAGTCAGGTTATTCACTCATTGAATAGTAACCGCCGGAGTTTAAATCGGACAGGGAAAGGCGAATACTTTGGTAGTGTCCCAGGACACTACCAATGCTTTAGTGTGGTGTATCTGAAATCCTCTTTCCGTTACAATCCGGGCGCCTCCCCGCATAGGTATGGTACACAACGGCGATGGCGCGTCCCGGGTCGTCCTTTTTAAAAGTCAACTGAGCCCCGTTAATCTTCAGAAAGAAAGTCGTCTCTGATGCGGAAAAAATGTCGAAGGCGCCCTGGGGCATGTTTTGCCCGGATGCTTCGCCGATCAGTTGATCGCCGTCCTGACGAATTGTTAATTTCGCTCCCATGGGAAACGTAGTGCTCGGTTCAAATTCATATTGGCCGGCAACGGCGCTGAGGAATTTTCTGCTCAAATGAATCGCGACCAAAGGATCGGGCGGCGCTGAACCTTTTGACGGCTTATCTGAGATTTTATTATAAGTCTCTGTCTGACCCTCGTAGCGGACAGTCAACCCATTTACACTGCCCCTGGTATCCCGCAAAAAGGTCACGGGCGTGGCACTCATGCGTTCGAAGAAGCGGTCCTCGTATTTGGGTAACAGCTCGACCGTCACGGGTGGAAGCAGCACGTCAAACGGCCATGATTGAGATCCGGTGGCGCGGGCAAAAAGACGATTGTCTTCCTGCCATACGTTAATAGCTGGTTGGCTCGACGTATGAGAGACCGATTTTTGGTATTGCCCCACGTATGAGATCATCGTCTGGTTGTCGATTTTCTTCCCGGTGGGGCGTTGCTCGGATTGCCATTCGCTCGCCAGCAAGAGTCTGCTGAGCCGGTAAAGCTCAAAATCCTGGCAGTTACACAACACGACCACGCCGCGATGTCGTTGCGGGTCCAAACAGACATCCGAACTAAAACCGTCTGTGAGTCCACCGTGCTGAATGCTTTTTCTTCCGTCCAACTCGCGAATAATGTCCCAAGGCAGTCCAATGTCTGTATTCACGCCGGTGTCCGTGTCCATCCCCGCGTGGAAGTAAACATCATGCGTTCTTTGCATTTCAGCCGTTAAACTGGACTGAACAAGAACAAGATTGGCCGCGAGGTATTTCAGGAGGTCATTGGCCGTCGAGCGAAGCCCTGCGCCAGCGGTTAAGGCTCCCCAGTATGAACTCGAAACGGCGTATCCGCAGTAATTGTGCCCGGTGGCGAAACGGCGTCTCAGTTCGGGCGTTACCGTGACCACCGTGCTATTCATTCCCAATGGACGGCAAATCCGATCCTCGACCAGCGATTCGTATCTCATCCCGGATTTTAGGACGATGGCCTGGCCAAGGAGCGACATTCCCGCGGTGGAATATTCGTATTTTGCTCCCGGATCGCGCGTCAGTTTGCAGTTCGACGCGAATTCGTAGAGCCTCTCCAATGTATAATCAGCCCTTGGATCTTCGGCGCGTTTGGGAATCCAGGTGATGCTTGAACCCGGCAGGCCGGAAGTATGTGTGGCCAATTGGAGCAACGTGATTTGTTTGCCATTGCGAGTCGGCATTCTGACGGACCGGGGCAAATATCTGACCACCGGATCATCCAACTTCATCTCTCCGCGCGCAACCATGTCCTCCAGCAAAAGTGCGGTGAATGTCTTGGTGATGGAACCTATTTCAAACAGAGTGTCCCCGTTCACCTCCTCGTCCGTGCCATTGTCCAATTTCCCACAACTCACAATTCCAGTTCCGTGCTCATCGACCAGGCCAACGACAACGCCGACGTCGCGTCTTTCATCGACACGATGTTCCAGGAACGCGTGAATGGCATTCGTGAAATCCTCCGCCAGGCATAAATTTGGCAGGCCGAAGAAAATCGGAACGAGACAGAGGCATCGAACTATAACATAACCAAGGCGTCGATCTGGAACGATTGGCGGGGAAGTCTCTTCTGCCAGGATAACGTTGGTCGGTGCCGATATTGGATTATTGAATGGGTCGTTCAGTCTTCCCTTTGACAGCCTCGGAGTCGAATCGTCACGGATGCTGTTAGATAAACGCCAACACGACAACGTGAGTGAATATTAATGGTTTCACAACTCACTTATAGCCGTTTGCCATTGCGGTAATAGTGGCGCGAATCACGGGCGTCACTCTTCCCATCCTGCACCGCTTGAAAAGTGCCCGCATCCGCGCCTTCCACCCAGCCGCTCGGATAACCCGTATAATACACGCGCGCCCAGTCTTTGAAATAAAGTCCGCCGGCCGGCTGAAACGTCAACGGATCGGCTCCTTCCAGCACTTGCCCGCCAAACCCATAGACCCTCTCGCCATCGCGCACGAACTGGTCGGCGATCCATTCGATTTTGGCTCGGTCGGCTTGAACCAGTTTATCCTGAAAATAAACGCGGTTCGCGTCCCTGGCCCAGTACTCGCCGAAGACTTCGAAATTCGTTGCGTCCGCCCCAACTATCGCGCGTTCACCGTAAAACACCGAATGGTCGTCCACGGCAAAGTGCTGGTTTAACTGACGAAATAGCTCGGGCCGTGCTCCTTTCAACCGGTATCTTTCATAATAAACTGACCTGGAATCCCGCCCGTAACTGTGAGGCAGCACTTCGAATGTGGTTGGATCGGCGCCGCGCAATACGCTCGGTTTGCCGATAGTCATCACATAGTGAAATACCTGCGTGGCATCACACGCAAAACCCTCAAAGTCCCAACCCGAATCACTATCCTCCGACGGCGCCGGCCAGCCGGGCCGAGGACGGCGGCCTTCATCCAGCACCCGAAAGGTCGCGGCATCCGCCTCCTTGATGATCCCGGATGAATAAAACGCGTGTTCCTTGTCTTTAGCGTACAGAACATTCAGAACCTGGAAGGTGTCACGATCGGCCAGCCGGTTTACAGAAGTTTGAGTGTAAACGTGCTGTGCGTCCCGTGCCCAGAAGCGGCCAAGCGCTTCGAAGGTCGCCGCATCGGCGCCCTTCACCTCATGGTCACGCCACCAGACGCGGCCATCCTGGAGATGATAACCGGGATTTCCCATCGTCTTATTGTTTAGTTATTCCGCTTCATTCGAATATGTGAATTTTGACATCCGAATCGCGATCTTTTCAACTTTTTTCAGTGTTCATTAGATTTGAATACTACAAAGAGCATTTACCAGTTTACACGCATTCCCCTTGACGGTCTAGGTGAGTGGGGCTATTCTCCCCTAGAACATCTATTGAAAACATGACAACCAAAACGGAATTGCTTCAGGGCACGCTGGATTTGTTAATTCTGAAGACAATCGCCGCCGGGCCAATGCACGGTTATGCCGTTGCCCAGCGGATCCAAAGTCGCTCGGAAGACCTGCTGGTGGTGGAAGAGGGTTCGCTCTACCCGGCGCTTTACCGGATGGAGGCGAAGGGCTGGATTCGGGCCGAATGGGGGAAATCCGAGAACAACCGGCGCGCCAAATATTATGAGTTGACCCGGGCAGGCCGGCGGCAATTGGATGAGGAAATTGCGCTTTGGGAACGGGTCCATCGCGCCATCAATTTGGTGTTGCAGCCGGCGTAACCCGCTCCAACGGCCATGAATCCATTGCGCGCAATTTGGAACCGACTTCGTTCGCTGGGACATAATGGGGCGATGAAGCAGGAGATTGACGAGGAATTACGTTTCCATTTGGAACAGCGTACGGCGGAAAACGTTGCCAAAGGCATGTCTTCGGAACACGCGGCGCGGGAGGCGCGGAAGCGGTTTGGTAACTTGCAGAGCGTGCGTGAGCAATGCTGTGAAACCAACGGCGCGAGTTTTGGCGAGGGATTGCTCCAGGATGTTCGGTTCGGCTTGCGGATTCTTCGCCGGGACCCTGGATTTACTACAGTCGTGGTGCTGGCTTTGGCGCTGGGCATTGGAGGCGCGACGGCCATTTATAGCGTTGTCAACTCTACTTTGCTCAATCCGTTTCCCGGACCCGACTCCGCGCGTTTGATTCAAATCGCTCAGCGCGATTATATCCAGGGAGAGTTTAAGGAGCAAAACGGCAAACCATTCTTCATCGGTCTCTCACCGCCCGAACTGGAAGCGGTGACGGCTCATTCGAATTTATTCGAACAACTCACATGGGCGGATGGCGCGACATTGGACAGAAAAACGGACGATTTCGTTGAGGATGAGGGCGGATGGTTTGTCTCGCCAAACTTCTTTGACCTCTGGAACGTTCACCCGCTTTTGGGCAGGACGTTCGCCGCGGACGAGGCGTCACCACTCAACAATGACAGGGCACCCACGCGCGACACGGTGATCGTGATCTCGCACTCCTGGTGGCAATCGTTTTTTAATGGAGACCCGGATATCATCGGGAAAACTATTGCCCTAAGTGGACGCCAATTCACCGTTATCGGGGTGATGCCTGCAAACTTTCAATTCCCCTGGGGCGGAGCAAAATTCTGGTTTCCGGCAGAACCGCTTCGTTTGCCGCCGGGTTGGAGGACGGGTCCCAATACCCGGGTGTTTGCGCGCATGAAGCCGGAGGTCACAGTCCAGGAAGTGGAAGCGATGCTTGGCACGGTGGCGCATCAACTCGCAACAGACCCCGAATACGCCAAAACCTACGGTGAAGAATGGAAACTGGGGCCCGGCGGGCTCGGCTTTTGGGTGCGCCCGGCGCGTTATCAGTTTACGGACGGACGCGAGGATTTGGAACGGACGCTTTTTGGGTTGCTGGCGGCGATCGGCTGCGTGCTGCTGATTGCGTGCGCCAACGTGGCAAATCTGAGCCTGGCCCGGCTTGAAAAGCGTCAACTGGAGATGGTGGTTCGTGCGGCGCTCGGCGCCGGCCGTTCGCGGCTGATGCGGCAATTGTTGACCGAAAGCGTGTTGCTCGCCTGTCTTGGCGGAATCGGCGGGGCGGTGGTCGCCGTTATTTGCGTGAAATTCTTAGGTGCGCTCGTTCCGGCATACATGCCGCGTCTGCGAGCCTTCCAGATTGATGGGCACGCGCTGGGTTTCACGATGCTCATCGCGATGGCGACAGGCATCGTATTCGGTTGCGTGCCGGCCTGGCAGGCTGGACTGGTGAAGGTCAGTGAAGCGCTCAAACAGGCCGGCGCTCAAACCACAGCCGGCCTCAAACAAAAGTACTTTCGCGGCACTCTCGTGGCCCTCGAATTTGCTTTGACGCTCGTTCTCCTCACGGGCGCGGGCCTGATGATCGAGAGCGTCGTCCGATTACTGCACGTGAACCCGGGTTTCAGCCCGCAGAATCTTGCCGGCATCGACCTGGAGCTCCCCTGGAACAAATATAATGACCAGGAGCACTACGAAAAAATGGTGCAGCTAAGAAGAGTCCTTTACGAACAATTGCAAGAGCGGCTATCGGCTTTGCCGGGAGTGCAGGCTGTGGGCATCGGAAAACATGGGGCCTGGCCAGAGAAACTGAATCTGGAGGGCAGCGATAAACCAATCGAAGCCCTGCTCGATGGCACCGGTGTGGGCCAGGGCGACCTGTTTCGCGCGATGCGTGTGCCGCTGCTGGCCGGACGGGATTTCGACCAGGATGATGTGGGTGACGGTATCGGCACCGTGATCGTAAACGAGACGATGGCCCAAACATTCTGGCCGGGCGAAAATGCCATCGGAAAACGATTTGAGGGACACGCTTTAAGCGCTCCCTACGGACCGCGCCAATACGAAGTTGTGGGTGTTGTGGGTGACATCCGGGACTTTCGCTACAACGACCAAGTCCGCCCGACCTTTTATAGGCCATGCGAAGAATTATACCTGGAAGGAATGCCACTGTTCCTGGTCGTGCGAACGAGCGATGATCCGCGCTCACTGGTCCCGGCAATCCGGCGTGTGTTAAAAGAAACTGAACCGGACATGAATTCACCGGATATCTCCCTTTACGAACAAACATTGTATGACTCAACCCTCGGGCAGCGCACTTACATGCTGTTTCTGTCGGCGTTCGCGGTGATCGGACTGTTGCTGGCGTCGCTGGGCATCTACAGCGTGCTGGCGTACGCGGTAACCCGGCGTACCCGGGAGATCGGCATCCGCATGGCGCTCGGCGCGCAACGGCGCCACGTGCTCGGCCAGATCATGAAACAGGGAATGCGCCTTGCGGGAATCGGGGCGGTCGTCGGGCTGCTGGCGGCATTCTGGCTGACGCGGCTTTTGCGGAATCAACTTTTCGACGTTGGCCCCAACGATCCGGTGGTATTCATCGGCGCGGCCCTGTTGCTGTTTATCGTGGCATCCGTTGCCTGCCTGCTTCCGGCGCTCCGGGCAACGCGCATCAAGCCAATGAAAGCGTTGAAATATGAATAAAATGCGTCGAACTGTTCCAAGGAGTTAAAACTATGACGAAAATGCAAGCCCCCCTCCCCTTGATTCAAATGGAGAACATCGAGAAGGTGTTCCTCACCGATGAAATTGAGACGCACGCCTTGTCACGCATCAGTTTTGAAATTTGCCATGGCGAATACGTGTCCATTTCCGGGCCATCGGGCTGTGGAAAGTCCACGCTGCTTTCAATTCTGGGCCTCCTCGAATCACCGACCAGCGGCACGTATGAGTTGCGCGGCGAGCCGGTCGAGCATCTGGACTTCGCCAATCGGGCGCGCGTGCGCAACCGTGAGATAGGATTCATTTTCCAGAGTTTCAATCTCATTGGGGATCTCACAGTTTGGGAAAATGTTGAGCTGCCTTTGACCTATCGCGGCCTCACCAGGGACGAGCGCCGCGAACGGGTGGATGAGGCGCTGGCCAAAGTGGGCATGATGGCGCGAGCGAGGCATTATCCGGCGCAGCTTTCGGGCGGCCAGCAACAGCGTGTGGCCGTGGCGCGCGCTCTTGGCGGCAAGCCTTCCATTCTGCTCGCGGACGAACCGACTGGAAATCTGGATTCGAAGAATGGTGAGGCTGTGATGGGATTGCTTCGGGAATTGCATGCGGATGGAGCCACGATTTGCCTGGTGACGCACGACCCCCGCTACGCGCGCGACGCACAGAAGACCATTCATTTGTTTGACGGACAAGTTGTCAGTGAACCGGTGGCCGAAACGCGATGAATATTCTGAAAATCAAAAGTCCACACTCGAACGAAGCTGGCAGCCCGAAAATCGCCGGCGGATTCGGCGGTTCGGATTCCCGGTTTCAATTCGAGATGATGGACAAACCGATTCCGCCATCGGTTCGGAAACGCCGTCAGCGCAAGAAATGGCTGGCTGGAGCCTGCGTAATCCTGTTTTTGGCGCTGGTTACGGCCGGGTTGGCCCGGCTCAAACCCGCAGTCCCAGTCGTTGACAAATCATCAGTATGGATGGGCACAGTGGAACGGGGCGAAATGCTTCTTCAAGTGCGGGGCAGCGGAACACTGGTCCCCGAGGACATTCGTTGGATTCCCACCGTCAATGCGGGTGTGGTCGAGCGCATTTTGGTTTTGCCGGGCGCTGCGGTGAAGCCCGACACGGTCCTGGTGGAATTGAGCAATCCACAATTGGAACAGGACGCCTTCGAAACCGAGTCCCAACTCAAAGGCGCCCAGGCCGACCTGACGAATTTGCAGGTGCAGTTGGACTCGCAAAGATTGACGCAACAGGCAGCGGTAGCCACGGCCCAGGCCGATTACGCGACGGCCAAGGCGGAATCTGATACTGACAATCAACTGGGCAAGATCGGCCTGGCGGCCAAATTGGACATCACGGAAGCAAATACCAAAACCGACGAACTAGCCAAACTGCTGAAAATCCAGCAGGAGAGCCTGCAGCTCTGCGGGGCGGCGGCTAAAGCTCAATTGTCTTCGCAAGAGCAGAAAATCGCGCAACTGAAAGGATTGCTTGACCTGCAACGGAGCCAGATTGAGGGCCTCAAAATCCGCGCTGTCATAGCCGGCGTTCTGCAACAACTCGGCGACACCGCGACGCCGCTGCAGGTGGGTCAACAATTGGCGGCGGGCGCCTCGGTCGCGCTGGTGGCAAGCCAGACCAGACTCAAGGCGGCGGTCCAGGTCCCGGAAACTCAGGCGCGTGATATTCAACTGGGTCAACCGGCAGAAATTGACACTCATAACGGCACAATTCCGGGCCGTGTAGTTCGCATTGACCCGGCCGTGCAGAACGGTACGGTAACGGTAGACGTGGCATTGGAAGGGCCGTTGCCCAATGGCGCGCGGCCGGACCTGAGTGTGGACGGCACAATTCAACTGGAACGACTCGAGGACGTCCTATTTGTGGAGCGGCCAGTGGCGGGACAGCCGAACAGCACGGTCAATTTGTTCAAATTGGTGGACGGCGGCAGCGCGGCCATCCGCGTGCCGGTTGAAGTCGGGCGCGCGTCGGTGAACACGATTGAAATCCTGAAAGGCTTGCAGCCCGGAGATCGGGTCATCTTGTCGGACATGTCGCAGTGGGACGTATACAACCGCGTGCGATTGGAATAAGACGCGAAGTGGTTTGCGTACCAAACAACGCCCACCCAAAACAAGACCAACGTATATACAAATCCGGGAGGCGCAGTGTCTATTAGAATGAAAATAAATGAACGCTTTCATGAAAATAGGAGCCCGATCCATCGGTTTGATAATTCTTTGCCTTGGATTAATCGCCGCCGGCTGCACAAAAAAACCCTTCACAAGCTGGGGACACGTTGAGAACTCGGCTATCAAAAAACAATTAAAGTCGTTCGTCGCGGAAAAAGAGGCGGAGGCCGACTCAGCCACAAATGAACCCGCGCCCGGCTTTGCGGCTTTTTTTGTAGCCGCACAGAGCGGCGATTGTCTGGCGGTCAGGCAGGCATTTGGGGATTTCCAAAGGCATGCGCCCCAATATCAGCATTCGGGAACAAACGACACGCGTTTGTCCGGCACGGCATGGCAGAGTGTCCTGGAAACCGAAGGCGCGTTTGAAAGGCTCCAGAGTCTCGGTGAAAAATATTTTGCCGATTATGCGGAGGACGTGATCCAGTCCATCCCGGCCGGCAGTATTTATTTTGGGGGCAATGACAATGGCCGGTTCGTCATCACGGCGATGCAAAAATCGCAAGTGGATGGCGATCCGTTTTTTACCATTACGCAAAATGCGCTGGCGGATGGGACTTACCTGGATTGCTTACGCTCGCTGTATGGGGACAAAATATACATTCCAACGGCGGAAGACTTGCAAGCGTGTTTCCAGGAATACAGCGACGATGCCAAAGCGCGGCTGGAAAATCATCAACTCAAACGTGGCGAAAACATCAAAATTGGCGCGGACGGCAAGGTGATTGTCAGGGGTAGTGTCGCGGTAATGGCGATCAACGCACTGATCGCGAAAATCATTTTCGATAAGAACCCAAAGCAGGACTTTTATGTCCAGCAAAGTTTTCCGCTGGATTGGATGTATCCGTGTCTGGAACCGCACGGCCTGATTTTCCGACTCAACCGGGAGCCACTGGACGAGTTGCCGGAGGATGTCATCGAGGCGGACCACGATTATTGGGCTAAGACCGTGTCGCCGATGATTGGCAACTGGTTGACGGATGACACGCCGGTCCAGGACGTCGCCGCCTTTGTCGCAAAAGTATTTGCCCAGCGCGATTTCAGTGGATTCACCGGGGACCGCCAGTTCGTCGAGAACGAATATGCCAACGGACCCGGTAAATCCGCCGCCGGAGCATTTTCCTGGGATCGGTTGAATATCGCCGACCTGTACGTGTGGCGGATGGAGCATGCTTCTGGCATGGATGAAAAAGAACGCATGGCCCGGGAAGCGGATTTTGCCTTTCGCGAGGCGGTGGCCTTATGCCCGGCCAATTCCCAGGCGGTCAAAGACTATCAGGATTTTCTTAGAAGCCGGCGCCGTGAGGCGGATGCGGTGCAGATTAATGAAATGGCTAGACAACTGCGGAGCCGGAAATAAGAATCTGCATCGAGAGCAAATGACGCCAATAATACCCGGCTATATGCCCGATGCCGCCGTGGCGCGGAGGTTGCCGCGTTGCGCTGCCTTTACACTAAATTCAGTCGCGGACAACTCTGATTCTTCCATTTTGATTCCGCAAAGAGATCGACGCTGCCCCAGTCAACTGATCGGGAATGGACAGGTCGCTCAGCACCGGGAAATCGGAATCAATTTGGGCAAACGTGGTTCGCGCCTGGATAGCGGGTTTCAGACCGGCAGGCAGATGGACTTCCAGCGTGGCGAAACTTGTGTTCGCTTCAATTTTTGTGAGCGCGGCCGAGGTGGCGCGCAGACGGATAGCGCCATTTTGATTGTTGCAGATAAAATTTGAACCGTCTCCAGTCACGTCAATTGTCGCAAATGAGGTGGATGCCTTGACCGAGCCGGTGACGCCGATCGCAACTATTTCGCCATTCTGGTCCTTGAGGATGGCATCACCCTGGATATCGTTCACGCTCAACGTTGCAAATGAAGTTTTAATTTCCACGCCGCCTTTGACCTGGACGGCCGTAACATCTCCGTTTTGGTCACGCAGTTGAACCGGCCCGCTGATATTGCGCGCAGCCAGGGAGGCAAAGCTTGTATTGGCTTCCAGTGACCCGCCGATATCGGTGGCCTCGATTCGGCCGTTCTGATTTCGGAATATCGCCGGTCCGCCGATGTCTTTTGCGACGAGAGAGTCGAAACTGGTTTCTGCGTTCAGCGAACCATGGACCGAAATGGCACGAATTGTTCCATTCTGATTGGTTAGCCCGGCTGAGCCGTGGATGTCCTGTACGATGAGTGACCCAAAACTCGTATGCGCCATCAACGGCCCGCCGATGTCTGCAGCTGTGATTTCTCCATTTTGATTCTCTAAAATGGCCGGACCAGTGTTGCTGATGGACAACGCGTCAAAGGAAGTCCGCGCACGAACATCGCCGTCAATATTCACGATTTCCAGCCGACCATTCTGGTTTACGGCTTCCACATCGGCGGCCAAATCCGCGATTGCGACCTCGCCAAAGCGGTTTTGAACCTGGACTGCCACCGATTTCGGTGCCGTGATTTCGAAATCAGATTGGATATTGTGAGGTTCCTTCATTAGATCGGATATTGTATCCGATTCATCCGAATCCGGCAGCGAGACCGTCAGGCTGAGTTGATCACCGTCGAGTTTGGCCTTGCAGCTTACAGCGTTGGCAATTTGTTGCGCGATTAATTCCGTGCGGGCATGCACGGTGAGTTTCCATGTCCAGGCCGTGCTCTCATTTGTGGTGCCGGTGATGTGGACGGCTCCAAAGCGGTTATCCACGTTCAGGTGCTTGAGGCTGGCCGGGATTTCAGCGCTTTGTAAGACGTTGGTGACGGCGGTCAACTTGCCGCCTGACCAGTCACTGGAATAACCGGATTGGACATCGCAACCTGTCATCGCCGCCAAAACGCCGGCGGCAACCATGAACAACAAGATCTTTTTCATATAGATTTATGCGCTGGAGTTATGGGGGCGGAAAATTAATCCGGATGGGCTGTTAGAGCAGCAGTGGCCTGGGCGAGTGAGGCCACGTCGGATGGATTGTCAGGCAGGACGGTGGATTGGAAAGCGGGGTAGAGGTATGTCCATATCGCATCCATCTCATCCGCGAAATTTCCCGTGTTGGCTGTGATGGCGATGACGGCGTCTTTGTCCGGAACGACGATACACAGCTGGCCGTGGGCGCCGTCGCCGCGAAATGCATTATGGGTGCAACGCCAGAATTGAAAGCCGTAGCCCTGTTGCCAATCGATGCCAATGCTGGAATGGGATTCCTTATTGTTATCCACTTGCTTGCTGGTTGCCTGTTCGACCCATTTTTCCGGAACGAGCTGGCGTCCGTTCCATTTGCCTTTCTGCAGGTAAAGCTGGCCAAATTTGGCGATGTCTTCGGTGCAAAGACTGAGTCCATAGCCGCCGAGGGAGTAACCTTCGCGACTTGAATCCCATTGAGGGTTTTTTATTCCCAAGGGCTCAAATAGCCGTGGTTTGAGGTATTCGAGCGTGGTTTGACCGGTGACTTTTGTGACGATGGCGGAGAGCGTGTAGGCGCCCATGGTGTTGTACAGGAAATGTGTGCCCGGTTTGTAATCAAACGGATGGGCGAGGAACGTCTTTACCGTCGGACCTCCTTCACCTGCCTTCGGCTCGGTGGCCTGTCCGCCGGACATGGTGAGCAGATCGCGCACGGTCAGCGCTTTGAGGTTGTCTGAGGGATCAGGCGGGGCGTCGGCGGGAAAGAACTTGAGGACGTGATCGTCGAGATTCAGTTTGCCCTCAGCGATGGCCAGTCCGACGGCTGTGGAGTTAAAACTTTTGCTGAGGGACCACAAGGTGTGTGGTTTATTCGGGGCTTCGGGATTCCACCAGCCTTCGGCTATGACGTAGCCGTGCCGCACGAGCATAAAGCTGTGGAGAGTGTTAATATCGTCGGCAGCCTGGACGAATTGAAGGATGGCTTTGGAAGAAATGCCCTGGGCCTCCGGCGTGCTGCGGGGAAGCGGTGCGCCCGCATAGTGTGAATCGTTTGTATCTGCGGCGAGAGTCGGCCTGGCAATTGCCAGTAGCGTGATTGCCGCGCCGACGATTGTTGCCTTGGTCTTTGACGATTTCATAAGTTTCAATGGACTTTCAGGATCTCGACTTTCCGGATCTCGATGGTTCCATTCACCGTATTGGCTTTCACAGTTCCGGCGCCGTTCCCGAGACTGCCGTTCAAACTACTGCCGATAGGAAACTGTCTTTTCACGGCCAGGTCCGAAAAGTCGCTGCTGATATTGCCGTTGATAGTCGCTATTGAAAAGCTTGCATCCGCAGTGTCCGGAAATGCCAGCTTAATCTGGCCATTGACGGTGTTCAGGGACACAGATTGTCCCTGGCCGAGCCTGTCCATATCGGCAGTGACGGCGCCATTGACCGTAGACAGTGTCAGGTTGCCCGCGGCATTTTTCACCCGGGCCGTGCCATTGACGGTAGACGCGCTGATATCGTCCGTCATACCGTCGATGCCGAGCGTTCCATTGACGGTGCTGACATTTTCCAGGCGCGCGTGAAGCGGCACGTGAACGATATAGTCCACGCTCGCATTTCCGATATCGTTTTTGAACCAATCCCAAAGCGAGGAATCATTCGCCCGGGACGGCAGCTTCGTATGGACAGACACGCGTGAGGGATCAGAATCCACATTAATTTTCACGGCCGCCACACTGACAGCGGTTTTTCCGTGAATAACGGCGTTGAGGACAACGATGTTACTGTTCCAGCCCTGAATTTCGACCCGCCCATTGACGTCATCGATGCTGAATTGTCCATTTGCATCGAGAGGGAACGATTGAGTGGATTCTTTTCGAAATTCCCTGCCGTCCCGATTGATGCCTGCCGTTTGCAGGTCCAGCGGAGGCATCGAACTGATCGTGTCCGGATGTGCCGCAAATTGGTCCCCAATCGACTCAACCGCCCTGACCGCCGCGAAACCGAGCGAAGTCACCATGGCAAAGGCCAAAACGAAACATGCGATAACGACCAACGGAACTGGCCATGACGGCGGCCGGCTGCCTCCTGGCGACGCGGCGACGCCAGGATTGTCAAAAACAGCCCTGACATCCTGTCGCCCCAGAACGACAAGCGCCCAGATGCCAACGGGCAAACCGAGAAGACTGCAAGCCACGATGGAAATGACGCCCGCCGCAACGGCCCACGCATAACTCTGCCGGCGGTGCATTTGGTAACCGCCAAACAAGATCAAAAAACCTGCAATCATCTTGTAGGCGCCGGCCAGCAGGATAAATGCGTCCCATCGGCCTAAAGCGCCAAAACCGGGAACGACCGAATTCAACCAGTTGGCGCCCAAACCAAAGACCAGGAGAATTTTTAGGGCCTTGAACAATTTCAGGGCGCCAACCACCATGAGACCCACAGCAGGCGCGGCAATCATGGCATCGGGGGCGGCGGCGGGTGACCAACCCGGCAGCGGCGAAATGGGCGGGATGCCCGATTTGGCGAGGCACTCGGGGCACAGGCCGGGCGGCCCGTCCGGCGGAAGAGGTTTTCGGCAATTGGGGCAGATTCTTTCTGTATTCATACCAATGATTACTTAGGAATCCTCCGCGGAAGGTTGCGGAAAAAATCAGTGCTTAAGGATTTCGATGGCCCCGTTCACTGTATTGGCTTTCACGCTTGCGGCCCCGCTTTTGAGACTCCCGCTCAATTTGCCGCTATTGGGGAATTGTTTTTTGACCGTAAGTTCCGGGAAGTCGCTGCTGATGCCGCCGTTGAAGGTAGCAATGGAGAAAGTTGCATCCGCGTTGTCCGGCAACTCCAGTTTTATCTGGCCATTGACTGTATCGAGTGCCACGAATTGTCCGTCGCCGAGCTTGTCCAGATTGGCAGTGAGAGCGCCATTCACCGTGGAAAGTTTCAAATTGCCCGCGGCATTTTTCACTTCGGCGGACCCGTTGACCGTGGAAGCAGTGATGTCGTCGGCCATACCGTCAATGGCGACAGCCCCATTGACATTGCTGACATTTTCCAGGCGCGCATGCAGCGGCACATTGACGGTATATTCCACGCTTGCAGGTCCGTTATCGTTTTTGAACCAGTCCGAGAACGAAGAGACATCTTTCATGCGGGACGGCAGCACGGTATGGACGGCCACGCGTGAGGGATCAGAATCCACCTTTATTTGTGCGGCTGCCACGCTCTCGGCGGTTTTTCCGTGAATGACAGCGTTGAGGGCAACGACATTGCTGTTCCAGCCATGAATTTCAATTCCACCATCGATGTCATTGATGCTGAACAGTCCGTTCGTATCGAGGGGGAACGATTGGCTGAAATTTTTTCGAAATTCATCGCCTTGCCGATCAATGCCCGCCATTTGCAGTGCCGGCCCGGACACTGAACTGGCGGATGACCCAAATTGGTCCGCAATCGTTCTGACTGCCGCGAAACCCAACGAAGCTACTGCCGCCAGAAACAAAACAATACATGCGATGATCGCCACCGGGAGTGACCAAGATGGCAGCCGGCCGCCTCCCGACGGCGCGGCTGCGCTGGAATTTTCAAAAACGGCTTTAACATCGTCGCGCGCCAGGACAATGAGCGCCCAAATGCCAACAGGCAAGCTGGTGAGGCTGCACGCTACGATTGAAAAAATGCCCCCCGCGATGGCCCACGCATAACGCTGCCGGCGGAACATCTGGTACCCGCCAAAAAAAATCAAAAGACCGGCAACTGTTTTGAAGGCAGAGTCAAACAGGTTCAACGCGTTCCAATGGATTGATGAAAGGTCGCCGAAACCGGGAATGGCGGAACTCAGCCAGGCGCCGCCCCAGTGAAAGAGTGCGAAATTTTTCACGACCCCGAGCAATTTCAACGCGCCGACAACCATGAGACCCACAGCAGGCGCAGTGATCATAGCATTTGGGGTGGAGGCAGCGGCAGGGAAGCCGCCCGGCGTTGGGGACATCGGTGGCGGCGTGCCAATGCCGGGACTTTTGCCGCCTGTTGCCTGTGGCGTCGGTGGCGCGCCGCCAGGCGGTTTGATTTCCGGTTGCGGCACGCGGGCATCCGGATGAGCCCAATGAGTGATTCTTCTGCCTCGTCCATCGGTAAAGACCTTGCAGAGAATTAAAATCCAATCCACGACGGCCCAGATGGGACTGATACAGATGGCGAGGCTGCTGCAAATCAGGGCCATGAGCATCATGATGAAAATGGGTCGGGGACTGTGGCCCAGGGTCATTGAGAAGGCGATGGTCAGGAGGGTGCTTCCGACGAAAATGCCCAACTGAAGGAGGCCCGTCCAAATTTTCCCTGTATAATATCGGTGCGCGCCAAACACACCGAAAAAGAACGCCAGTAAAAACGCCGGAAGAATGATTTTATCGCTCGTCTCTGGTCCTGGTGGAACCAGGGTCGCCGATGGAATCGAGCTTGCTGGCCCGGCGAATCCCATTGCCGGTGGTGTGGTTGTGATGTTTTGGACGTCGGTCTTTACCTGGCTGGCGTTTTGATAGCGCCGTTCCGGCTCCTTCTCCAGCGTGTGCAACACCACTTCGTCCAGACGCACGTCCACCCGCACTTTTTTCGATGGCGGAGCAAATTTCCCCAGCGGCAGTTCGCCCGTGAGCATTTCGTAAAACACGACCCCAAGTGAATAGATGTCGGCCCGATGATCCACGGTCTGGGGCTTTTCGATTTGCTCCGGCGCCATGTAATGAGGCGTGCCCATGACGTCCTTTGCGCCGGTCAGGGACGTTTTGTCGGGAGACAAACCGAGGATTTTTGCGATGCCGAAGTCGGTGATTTTCAACCGGCCTTTTCTATCGAGCAGGAGGTTTTCAGGCTTGATGTCGCGATGGACGATACCCTCGTTGTGGGCGAATTGCAGCGCGTCGCAGATTTGCGGAACGATCGCCAGCGCCTGCTCAGGCGAAAGTGTTCCGGCTCGCTCGATTTCGCGCAGATTTGTCCCATCCACAAATTCCATCAGCAGATAGTGCAGCGGAGGAGGCATTTGGCCTATTGGTGACTGGCCCGAAGGCTGCGCGACTTCGCCGAAATCGTACACGGTCACGATGTTCGGATGGTTCAACCGCGCCAGCGCACGCGCTTCGCGATTGAAGCGCTCGGCGAAGCCCGGGTCATTGGCGACCGCGCTCGGCAACACCTTGAGAGCGATGAACCGGTCCAAAGCGGGTTGCCGTCCCTTGTAAACCGCGCCCATTCCGCCTTTGCCGATGAAGCTCAGGATTTCAAACTGCGGAAAAAGTTTGGCGATGTCCTCCACGGTTGGCGGGACGAAGCCGGCGCCGGGCACGTCGGCCCGAACGGTAGGCGAGCCCGACTTAATGAGACACTCCGGGCACAAACCCAGCGGCGCGTCTGGCGGCAAAGGCTTTCCGCAATTGGGGCAGCTTTTTTCTGTATTCATTCCAATGATTACTTAGGAATCGGCCGCGGAAGGTTGCGGAAAAAATTCCTAGCCGTTGCTCAGGACAGCGAATAAATGGCGCAATTCCTCATCCACCTCGGCCGGTCCGGCCACGGTATGGGCGATTTCCTCGCGCAATAGCTGGCGATAGCGCTGACGTAAACGATGCACGCTGGACTTGACCGTGCCCTCACTGATGCCAAGTCTGGCGGCGATTTCAGCATAGGGCTGCGCTGCGCGCTCGCCGACCAGGCAGGGATTCACTTCGGCAAAGAGTTCTGCACGCCCTTCCTGTTCATATTCGGCGGCCAGCCGGCGCAGGACCTCTTCGAGCAGCGCCAAAGCCCAGCGACGTTCAAAGTTCTGTTCGGGTGTGTATTTGTCCGCCGGTTCGTGCCCGAAACGTGTTTCCGCGGCATCCAACTGCAACGGCACAGGCGGCACGCCGCCACCGCGTTTTTGAGCGCGTGCTTTGTCCCACTCGTCGGCCAGAAAATGATTGATGGACGCCAACAGGAAGGAACGGAATTTCCCGCGTTGACGGTCGGCGCGCTCGAGCCAATTGCATTTCAGCAGGCGCGTGAAAAATTCCTGGGTGAGGTCCTGGGCATCCTCGGGCGAATAGCCGCGTCGGCGGACATAGGCATAAAGAGGATACCAATAGGTGTGGCAGAGTTTTTCCAGCGCCACCCGCGCGTGCGCCGTATCGCTGTGCCCGGCGGTCAAAACCACCGTCCAATGGGTCGTGGCGAAGATGGCGCGTTGCGGCGCGTCGTTAGGGACTGGATGCGTATCGTGCGAAGCGGTATGGGTTGAAGTGCTCACACTGGGGTGACTCTAGCCGGTGCCGGGCGAGGGCACAAGAGGAAGGTGGTCGCGCGAAGTAAGCCAAGGAGAAACAAAAGCGGCACAGCACTGAACGATTACAGTCCAAGCCATGGCTCAGTTCGTGCTCATTAGAACTCATCATGGAAAAATTTTACCGATTAAGGAGGCCAAAGTCACAATGGGGAGATTATTCAAGAATCCTCATCCATGGAATGTCGTGTCATTTGAGTCGAAAGAATGACGTGATACAGCTGGAGCGCACAGGGCCATATATCCCGCCTATTTCCTTTCCAGGGATCGGCGACGTTGTTGTGATTGATGCATTTCGACGCCAGCTTGAGTCATCGGCACTAATTGGGCTGCGATTCCAGCCAGTCATTAAAGAGCACATCGTTCATCTCGATTGGCAAACCTGGGACTTATCAGGGAGCAGGCCACCAGAACGTCCAGAAGGTGGAGAGCCGGAAGGATACATATTGGATAGGCCACATTCCTCTGAAATCAGCGATAAAATGGGAGAATTGTGGGAGTTGGTGGGAGGATATAACGCCAATGCCCGGAAGGACGCCTCTGGAGAGCTTGTTTTGATTGGCGCATCGTGGCAAAGAGCTGATTTTTTCAGAGTCGAAGATGGTTGGCGCAGTGTTCTTGTATCGGAAAGCGGGAGAGCGTGGCTTCTGGAACATGCTGGTAAGCATGCTCACTTTATAGAGGTCCCCGTAGTGTAGTGGATAATGCTGCTGGGAAGGAGCGCGAAGGACGCAGCCAAGCGCGATATTCCAGCGATAAATCTTGACAGAAATTCGCAAATCTGGTTTCATAACCGCATCAGAAGGGCCGAGCCACGTTCGTGGGATGATTCTGAACGACGGCATGAAAGAACAGACACCACCATGAACAAAATGTTTGACTACATCGCAGCCGCTTCCGGTTGGCTCGTGCCGTTTCTGCCGATTCTTTGTTTCGTTGTTTATTTTGCCATTGAGTCCAGATGGGAGGCCTACACGCGCCGGAAGAGTTACGAAGAGTTGAAGACTTTGAAGGAGCTTCGCGAAAAAAGCATCATCACGCAGAAAGAGTTCGATGAAAGAAAGGAGCAGATTTTGAGTGTATGATGCGCCATAGCGCTTTTTTCTCGTCATCGTTATTTGTGGATGGATTGTGACTCGGTACGGTTGGTGATTTATGGCAGGCGCATTTCAAAAGCCACTCCGTAATTGGGCTGCGCCTGGCCGGTAACGGCGCCGGTAAAGGGGTCCGAATCGTGCAACAATCCCCAGCGCGGAGACCCGGGAAATGGTGTCTGCATCCGCTCTTTTTCCGCAATCATGGCGTAGCTCACCCGCGCGCCCGGACCAGGGTCCGAGCCGCAGGTGATGACAACATCAGCGCCCGAAATGGCCACGGAAGCGATGCCGACTTTCGAGCCGTCTGCGGCGGTCACCTCGAAACCTTTGCCATTTTTCCATTCTGCGACGGATGCATGTGGGGCTCCCATGTTGCTGTCCCACACCATCGGAGAAACAGGAACATGATAACGGATGGTGATGATTTTCCCGTCGCG
This sequence comes from uncultured Verrucomicrobiae bacterium, assembly GCA_963845665.1. GTDB lineage: Bacteria > Verrucomicrobiota > Verrucomicrobiia > Limisphaerales > UBA11358 > UBA11358. The sequence goes on along the minus strand of CAWJTA010000002.1, from coordinate 352,212 downwards.
TTTTGCTTTGAGGGGTTCCAGCGGCCGCCAATTCCTGCCTAAGATGACTCTCTCGAAGTAAACCTGTCCGTATTTTTCGCCCAGCAATTGGTATCCCTTCGCCGTGAGATGAAGACCTTCGGGTGAAGGATATTGGTATTTCGGGCCGGAGCAAACGACGTCGGCGGAGTGATCCACTCCGATTTTCCACTGTGCAAGCGTGGAGGAGGAGCGGTCCGCGCAGGTGTTTTGCTGGGACACAATCATCGGGATTTTTTGTCTTTGGCCGGTGATGGCGCGAAGGTCGGTGTTGTAATCGGACCACAACCGGTACAGTTCATTTTCGTAATCCTGATTGCCCGCGTCCGTTTCGCCGTGCGTTACCACAATAGCGCCCACGCCGTAGGTTTTGCCCGCGGCGCGTGCCAGGCGGGTGATGGCCCTGGTTTCAATCATGGCCGCGGCGAAGGAGCGGCCGTTGAGGCCGCGCTGGAGGGCGTTCTTTCTCAGGAAGACCATGCCTTGCCCGTTTTCACCGACGGCGCTATGGATGGTGACATAATCGCGGCCATACTTGCCCTGGACGAGCGCGGTAATCTCATTGGCCATGGCAGAATGCGGTGTCTCGCCGGCGATGTTTTCCGGCCAGGAACTCGGAAAGCTCGGGGAAAGCCTGCCGATAGGTTCAACCAACGGCACCAGGGAAAAGTTGGTATTATCCGGGTCAACGGGCCACGGCAGATCATCGGTCGAAAGTTTGAGATTGTGGTAAGGCTGGTGGGTCGAGAGAACCGGCTGACCCTTTTGGCCCACGGACAAACTTTGTCCAGTACCGATAATGCCCGTCCAGTCCCAGGGAAATCGGGCCGCGGCAGCGGAGTTGGCAAATACTACGGCCAAGGCACAAAGGCAAATTGCTTTGGCGGGGCGAGAAAAGTGCGTTTTCCAGCCGACGGACCGATCCAAGACCTTGTGGATGATATCGGGTTGATTCATGAGGTTTGCGCGATTCTTTCTCCCCTTTTAGAGGTTGGCAAGTCCATTTCGTCGAGCCTGAAGCGAGACGCATCGCATTTTTTATACGTTGACTGCCCAAATTAAGGGCCAACAGCCCGGTTAATACCAGTCGCATGAGCTGCCGTATAAGCGCCAACGGCGCGACCTATTGATGACGAATTAAACCGTACGTTGATTCGGCCATAGATTTGATACGGACTTTCAGCCCTTGCTGCGTTCGGGCGCCGGTTCCTGGGGCGGTTGCCCCAGGCTGGTATGAAAAGCGCCGTTGGCGCTGAAGAGGGTATGCGTTCCAAACCGTCTGGACATGGGGCCATGCTTCAAACACACTTTTCGCCTCCTATGCCGCCGCCCGGACAAAAGATTGAGCCACTATTAACATGATCCCCGCAATCTGACCCATTCAAATACTTTCCTATGGACATATTCAATCTGGCGAAAGAGGTGTTTATTGGCAGAGCACGGAATCTTTCAGACAAGAAGATCTTCCACAATATGTCCCTCATCGCCTTGCTTGCATGGGTAGGCTTGGGCGCGGACGGATTGTCATCCTCCTGTTACGGTCCGGAAGCGGCGTTCATGGCGTTACAGGGCCATACGCATTTGAGCTTATTTGTCGCGTCGGCCTCTATTCTGACCATCGTCATCATTTGCCTCAGCTATTCACAAATCATTGAAGTCTTTCCTTCGGGCGGCGGCGGATATCTCGTTGCCAGCAAATTGCTTTCGCCCACGGTAGGCGTGGCTTCCGGCTGCGCGCTCATCGGTGATTATGTCCTGACCATCGCCATCAGCGTGGCCAGCGGCACGGATGCGCTCTTCAGCATGCTGCCGGTGGAATGGCAGGCGTGGAAATTGAAGTTTTCCATCTGCATCGTCATTTTCCTGACGCTATTGAATCTGCGAGGCGCGAAGGAATCGGTCGTGCTTTGGGTGCCGGTTTTTTTTGTGTTCGTGGCCACCTATACTTTTGGAATTGTGTGGGCGATCTGGACGCACTTTGGCGATCTGCCGGATATCGCGCATGGGATGGTGACGGATGTGAAATCCGACTCCACGGAAGTCGGTACGTTTGGTCTTATCGCGGTCATTCTGCGGGCCTACAGTTTGGGCGCCGGTACTTATACGGGAATTGAAGCGGTGAGCAACGGCCTTAATTCCCTGCGCGAGCCACGCGTGCAGACGGGAAAACGCACGATGGTTTATATGTGCCTGTCGCTATCGTTCGTTGTTGGCGGATTGTTGCTGGCGTATCTCCTCTATCACGTGGAACACGTCGATGGACAGACACTGAATGCCGTGCTGTTTGGAAAAATCACCGCGGCCTGGCCAGGAGGGCTGAGGCAGGGCTTTGTTATTGCGGCTATGGCCTCGTCGGCCGCTCTGTTGTTCATCGCCGCGCAAACCGGATTTTTTGGCGGTCCGCGCATTTTGGCGAATATGGCGGTGGACAAATGGATGCCGGCGCCTTTTGCCAACTTGAGCGACCGATTGGTGACGCAAAACGGCGTCCTGATCATGGGCTTTGCCGCATTGCTCGTGGTGTTGCTCACGAGAGCGGCGGTGGACGTGCTGGTCGTGCTTTACAGCATTAACGTTTTCATCACGTTCAGCCTCTCTCAATTGGGCATGGTGCGGCATTGGTGGAAAATGCGCGCGCAGGAACGGAGATGGGGAACCAAAATACTCATCAATGGCGCCGGCTTATTGCTCACCGGCGGGATCCTCATTTCCCTGTGCATGGTGAAGTTCTTTGAAGGCGGCTGGATCACCTTGCTCGTTACCGGAATCCTGATTGGTGTGTGCTTCTGGGTGAGACGATATTACAAACTGACACAGAATAAGCTGAAACGACTTGCTGACCTGGTCGCAGCCGCCACCGATGACAGCATCACCACAGTCATCAGGCAGCCGGCGCCGCGCGATACCACGGCGCGCACGGCGGTCTTTCTGGTGCAGGGTTTCAACGGCGTCGGACTGCACACCCTGCTCGCGGTCATCCGGATGTTTCCAAAGGTGTATCAGAACTTCATCTTCGTGCAGGTCGGCGTGCTGGACGCGGGCAATTTCAAGGGCGCAGCGGAGGTGGAAAATCTGGACAAACATACGCACACTGAAGTCGGGCGTTACGTTTCCTATATGGGACGGCACGGTTACTACTCCGAATCCCACATCGCCCTGGGGACCGACATCGTGGACGAAGCGGAAAAGCTCTGTAACGGCGTGGCCGAACAATTCCCGCAATCGCAATTCTTCGCCGGTCAACTGGTGTTTGATGATGAAAACCGAATCGGCCGCTGGTTTCATAACCACACCGTTTTTGAGTTGCAGCGCCGCCTTTACCAGAGCAACCGCGTAATGCTGGTGCTGCCGATTAAGGTTTGATTGTATGAGCTACGATTTCAGACTATTCATGCGCCGCGCCAGTGAAGACCCGCGCGTCACGGCGCAGCGCGACTCCGGGGAGTTCGCAGCCATGCCACTCGATCCGCAGAAGGAAGCGCTGAAGCGCAAAGTTGCCGACGCACTGATCACTCACAATCCAAAGCTCGAAATTTCCAAATTCGGTTACGAGGCGATCGCCAGGCTCGAAAAGATTTCCGTCCAGGAGGCACGCCTCAAGTATCGCCATTTGGAGCTGAACGAGACGGAGGACGATTGCAATGGCATTCAGATTACTGTATTCGACGAGGAGGCATCGGTGACAGTTCCGTATTGGCACGAGGACGACAAGGCGGAAGACACGTTCCGGAAGATTTGGAGCTATTTAGAGATCATCTGCCGGGAAACCGGTTATCTCATTTATGATCCGCAGATTGACCAGGTCATTGAGCCATCAGCGGGATTTGAGACAGCGTTGGCATGCTACGCGGATTTCATGAGGAAGATGCGATAATCGTTGAGATATAAGAGGATTCACAAATGCGGGTGCATCTTTAGCTTGACGCGCATGCCCGGTCGCGGGATTTTGCGTCAGCATGTTTCCGCGTCCTTTCCAATACTTCACTGTGGATTCGTATATGCTGCCCGACTTCATTGCATCCTGGATGATTTGCTGGATATTCCTGGGAATACCCGTTTTGGCCGTTATTTTTGGACTAAGTCGCCTCCCCATCTTCCGATGGCTGCGCGGCCGGCCGGTCGTCTGGCTCCTTCCGTTGCTCGGCTTGCTCTTTGGACTGGCGACGGGCTATTTCAACGCCTGGTCGGATCATCACTCCGCCACGACCGGCCAGGACCATTGGTATTACTTCGTTGATTTGTTCGGGGCACCCGGCAATGGAATGGCCAACTCTTACGGTGGCGATTGGCAGTGGGATGAAGCGTGGGATTATCGGACTGATATCGCGATCTGGAATGGGTTGTTTTGGCTGAGTGTGGGGACTGTTGGCGCATCTTTGCTCGCGTTCGTCGCGCGTCGATCCGCGCCTCACACCGCGCCGGGAACGACACCAGGCAGACTTGCGTTTTAGTTGTAACAGTTGTAGAAGACTGTAAGGCATTATTGAGTTTCGTTTTCATAGAGTGGTTGTAATTGTCGTAAACCCAAACTCAAATTGCCGTCCTGATCGTTCAGGCAGCGTTCATTTTGCGGTAACAACAAAAACACAATCATGAAGAATTCGATAAAGAAATCTGTCATTCTACTGACAACCACGTCGCTCATCGCCGGATGCTCCAGCACGACGATGATTCATTCCACGCCGGAAGGTGCCAGGCTCTATATTGACGGAGTTTATGCCGGCACGACGCCTTATAAATATAGCGACATGAAAATTGTCGGCTCAAAGACACCACTGGAACTAAAGATGGATGGCTACCAGCCGATCGAGACCCACCTTTCCAAATCTGAGAAGCCCGACATTGGAGCCATCGCCGGAGGCGTTTTCTTCACGTTCCCGTTCCTTTGGACAATGGGGTATCAGGCAGAGCACGTGTACCCGCTTGAGGCTGTCACATCTGCAAGCGCTACAACTGTTGAGAAGCACTGAGCCGCCTGGCGCTATGCCAGCCCCAATTCGGACAAAGCGCGAATTGGGCGAGCGACGCTTGAGCCTCCTATGACGACCCTCGACAATCCAGTGATGTTCCTGGCGACTGCAAATGCCGAACGATCGCGAGCATTTTATGAAGGAGTGCTCGGTTTGGAATTTGTGGCGGATGAGCCACCGGCATTGGTCTTCAGAGTTGGAGACAGGATGTTGCGCATTCAAAAGGTCGATCGCGTTATCGCCGCTCCCTATACCGCTTTAGGATGGGCAGTTGAGAATATTCGGCAAACAGTGCGTGGTCTGCGCTCGGTTGGGGTCAGCTTTCAGCGTTACCAGGGCATGAACCAGGACGACGATGGGATATGGCATGCGCCCAGCGGCGCGTTGATCGCCTGGTTTCAAGACCCCGATGGTCACATCCTGTCACTGACGCAATTTGCGGGATGATATTCGCTCAGTTTTATGCCCCACCTGGTTTACCTCACGACTACAAAGTTCGCTGGCACAAAAGAAGAGCCAAACCCATATAATCCCATAGCCGGAAAGGGGCTGCTCTCCTGGCTTCGCGAGCAGTTATCGAAGGCCGGCTGGGAAGTGACCGCACCGGATGCCGAAGATTGGGGCTGGTACATTTTCGCGCAAAAGAGCGGTGCATCGTACATGATTGGAGCGAATGGCGAAATGGATGATGAGAAGATGCCGGTCGATTGGATTATCCAGATTCGCAAGAACCGGAAATTCATGGAGAAGCTAACCGGCAAAAATAAGTTGTTGGATGACGACGCGCTGACGCGTGAGATTGAAAGCATTGTTCGCAGCGAACCAGGCACTACAAAGATTGAAATTGACCTGACGGCGCGCTGACGCCAAATCTGATTTTCTCTTTATGCCGCAAGAAACATATCTTCACCTGGTCATTCGCGAGTTCAAGCGCATGCAGGCGCTTGCCGAGGGCGCTCTCTCGCAGGTCAGCGATGAGCAGTTTTTCGCCGCGCCTTCGGAGGGCGACAACAGCATTGCTGTGATTGTGAAGCACGTCGGAGGCAACCTGCTATCCCGCTGGACCGATTTCCTGACCAGCGACGGCGAGAAGCCCGGCCGAAATCGGGATACCGAATTTGAGATCACTGGCGCGGACAGCCGGCCGGCATTGATGAAGCAATGGGAGGCCGGATGGAAGGCACTATTCTCGGCTTTGGAACCGCTGAACGAGGCAGACCTTAAACGCACCATTACCATTCGCGGCGAACCGCTTAGCGTTCTTCAGGCGGTCAATAGACAGCTCACGCACTATTCGTATCACGTTGGACAGATCGTCTACGTGGCAAAGCATTACGCCGGCAATTCGTGGCGCACTCTCAGCGTAGCACGAGGTAAATCGACCCAATTTAATGCCGCGCCGAAGAAGTATATAGAAGGCTCTGTCGTGTAGCGCATAACTCCTTACGTGCTGAAAGCGCGATGCCATAGTAGCCGAGGGCGATCGCAAGTGGCGCTGCCACCGCCCTCGGCACCGTCGAAGTAAAATCTCCGCGCCCTATAGGGGCGCTCCAAAAGGTCACTGGTTTTTCAATTGGTCTCCACCTCACTCCACGATCTCCATTTGCGGCGCCATCGAACCCCATATAAAACCCCGCCCAAAGCCATCAACATCCATTCCGCCGGTTCGGGAACCCCCATCGTCGAAAATTCGATGTTATCTAGCCGGACACCTCCCGATCCTACACCCTGGCAGATAAAACTTAGAGGCTCCGTCTGCCCAATGAGGCCGGCGGGGATATTCGCCCCATAGACATCGTAATCGGGGCCATCAGAAAGGGTCGAAAGCGACAGGGTTTGCCCGCCCAGCGTAACCGAAAAACCGCTGGCTCCAAGTGAACCGCCGGCTCCAGGCCCTTCGGCCTCAAATTGCAAGGATTCGGCGTTGCCTGGAACCAATCCAGCTTGGCTAATGGAACCGTCGTCAAATAGCTCCGCGCTGAAATTTCCACTGAGCGCGAGACTGCCGCCCTCGAATTCGACTGACGTGCCGGCACCAGAAAAACCATTGCTCGCGTAATAAATAGAAATGTCACCGTCGTCAACGGTCCATCCCGGCAGTGCGTCTGTAACAGGGACAGGTATGCCGGAGCCGGGGTTTCCAGGTAAATTGTATGCCGATTCGAAGTCTAAGTTTAGAAAGCCTTGCCCATGCGCCGAAGCGACGAAAAGTGCGGCAATGGCCAGTGTTGTTGTCATTCGTTTCATGATATTCCTATCCCAGCATCGGTACTAACATACACTACTATTTTGATGATTTATGTCAAGTCGGTTTCTCAGCATTCAGCGCCGAACACGATGGAATGCCCGGCGTCATGGGGAGCAAAGCCCCCCTTGAGGCTTCGCGCCATCAGGGCTGCCTTGAAAATCGTAGATGTCGCCGAAGGCCGCCCCATTAGTGCTGACGGTAAATACCATGCCCGCGCCGTAATGGCCGCCCTGATATGTTGTTCCGTAAAGCGAACTGCCAAAGATTAACAAATCAGCGTGTGGATTTTTGCCATAGTCGCTATTTGCCGACCCAAAAGACAGAAGGCTCATATATCCACTACCGTCAACGCCGATTTTAAATATTGTTCCGGGACTATTGCCCCCTCCCGACGTTGTCCCATACAATGTGTCGCCCGACAGGAGCAGGCCAGCCTGAGGATTGGCGCCATCGTTAGGCACAGTGCCGAAACTATAAAGCTCCTGATAATTCGAATTTCCTACGCTGTACTTGAATACTGTGCCACAGCTGTTTGTGCCACCAGATTCTGTCGTCCCGTATAGCGTATTGCTGACGCTGAAAAAGGTCAATCCAGCCTGCGGGTCATAACCGTCGTTACCATTATTGTTGAAGTTATAAAGGACCGTGTAGTTTGAACCGCTGGTATCAATCCTGAATATCGTACCGTTATAAGTAGAGCCTCCCTGAGAGGTTGTGCCGTATAGCGTATTGCTTACGAGTAGAAGCGGCGCGGACGGATCTAGGCCGTCGGTACTCGTAGAACCGAAGTTATAAAGAACTGTGTAGTTTGAACCGCTGGTATCGATTTTGAATATTGTGCCGTCGCCATTTTGATTGGTGCCGCCCTGTGACGTCGTTCCGTACAGCGTGTTGTTTGACAAAACCAGGCCCGCAAGTGGATAGGCTCCGTCATTGTTCCCATTGGTGAAGCTGTAAAGGATCGTGTCATTGGTGTTGCCGATTTTGAAACTGAATATGGCGCCATAGCCGTTCGAGCCGCCATATGTCGTTACCCCGTACAGTATATTGCTGGACAGGATCAAGTCGCCGACGGGATTTACCCCGTCAGGCTGGCCTGAGAAGCTGTATAAATTTGTCTCGTAACCTTCCGGAGTAATCTCGAACACAGTTCCGTTTCCGTTGCCGCCGTAGTAGGTAGTCCCAAACACATTGTTAGTGAATAGAATGCCGCTGTACGTAGATTTAATAGAGATTGCGAAATAATCATGGCCATCGCTATTACCGCCGATGACCGCTCGAACGTCATTTTTACCAGGCCGGACATAAGGCGTAAGAGATACTTCAGGGAACCATATGGCATTGTTGGCATTGTGCTTATCGACGGCAAGAACACCGTTCACGAACACGGCAACGTCCTCGTCAACCGCGAAAGAACATTCAATATTAGACGTCTGTTCAGATGATAAATTTATAGCGGTATCAAGCGACCAAATCGAAGCCACGTTATCCACGATGGCTAATGTCAAGCCAGCGGCAGGCCGTGCCCCGTCCTTTCCCCCTGTGAAATCATAAAGGTCGGTAAATATGTAATTCGCGATATTGAAGCTAAATACCATACCATTGGTATAAGCGCCGCCGTTCGCGGCTGTCCCGCATAACGTCGTTGGATTTAAAAGCTGCAGCTTGGATTCCGGCTGCGCGCCGTCCTCGGCTGTGCCGCCGAAATTGTAGAGATTGGTGAATCCCGAACCGTTCACGTTAATGCCAAATAGAGTCCCGGCACCAAATTCACCGCTCGTAGACGTAGTCCCAAACAAATAGGTATTTTCTCCGTAATTATTATTCGTCAATAGTAATCCCGCTTCTGGACTCGCGCCGTCATTTGTCCCATCGAAATCATGAAGGATGGTAAAACCACTGCCATCGGTATTGACGCTAAATACAGTTCCATCGCCGCCGGAACCGCCCGCATAAGTTGTCCCATAAAGCGTACCTTCAACGGTAGAGCCGCTGTTGGTTACGAGCGAGATCGGATAGCTGTAAAGCTCCAACCCACCGTTAGGGAACGCGCCATTGGTGTCTCCGAAAACGCATAAATTATTGAAGCTACTTCCGTCGGTGTTGATGCTAAACACGGTTCCATAACCATTAGCGCCTCCATTGGAAGTGGTTCCGTATAGTGTATAGCCCGATAACGATAAAACCAATTGCGATGCGTTGGTAATGCTGTAGAGGCTGGCAAAGTCACTGCCATCCGAATTGATCTTGAATATCGTGTTTGTCGTCGTCCCGTAGAGCGTGTTTCCAGATACCAACAGTCCCGTCTGCGGAAACGGATTAGTCGAAGTGAAATTATAAAGAATGTGGAATCCGGTGCCGTCGCCGTTCACTTTAAACAATGTGCCGTAACCATTCGTCCCGCCACCACCTGTTGTGCCGTATACGATATTACTGATTCCATAGTATGGGCAACCGGACAATGCCAGACGTGAGCAGGGATAAGTGCCATCGGGGCCGCTAAAGGTGTGAATGACCGCGAAGCCGGCGGTTGAGAAGGTGCTTAGAAGTGTAAAATTATCATCGCTGGTATTGATGCTAAAAACAGTTCCATAATTCGGATCAAGAGCCAGGGCTGGATCACCAACCGTCGTCCCAAACAGCATGTTGTTCGAAATCACCAGCGTCGTTTTCGGACGCCGCCCATCCTCGCTATCCTGGAAAGAATACAATTTCGCAAAAGTATTGCCGCTTGTATTGATGCCAAATACCATCCCATTGCTGAACGTCCCGCCGTAATAAGTTGTCCCGTAAAGCATGCTGCCGGATATGGTCAAGCCGGCATACGGCATATCTCCATCGTTTGTGCTGTTGTTGTTGAAAGAATGCAGGATCGAGTAATTGCCATTTGTATTAATGGCAAAAACCGTGCCCGATTCATTTGTGCCACCATATATCGTTGTTCCGTAAAATGTGTTGCCTGACATCGCCAATCCTGCTTGAGGCAACAATCCATCATCATCTCCATCGCCAAAGTTATGAAGAGTATTGATTGCGTTGCCGACGTTGTTGGTTGCGAGGCTGAATACTGTGCCCAGTTCATTAGCGCCGCCGCTCACTGTTGTTCCGTAAAGGACGCCATTGGCAAGGAGCAATTCCGCTTCGGGATCCGCTCCGTCGCTTCCAACAAAATAATGAAGGATGTGATAAGTACCGCTATTGCCGTTCGTATTTATCTGAAATACAGTGCCGCTATAACCGGCGCCGCCCTCCGAGGTTGTCCCAAATAGCGTATCACCGCATAATACCAATTTCGCGCAGGGATAGGCGCCGTTACCGATCGCGGGACCGAAACTATAAAGTACTTGATAATTGGAGCCGTTCGTGTTGATGCTGAAAATCGTTCCTAAACCATAATTGCCTCCGTACTCGGTTGTCCCATACAATGTGTCGCCGCATAAGATTAATCCGGAGCAGGGATTCGTTCCATCGTCAGGCATAATGCCAAATGTGTACAGATTTGTGAACCCGGAACCGTCCGTGTTGATGCTGAAGATCGTCCCGGCATTCTTTCCGCCGAGTATCCCAGCAGTGGTCCCGTAAAGCACGCTTCCGAACAAGAGGAGGTCATTGGGGTTAGCTCCATTTGGCGGGCCTGACGGATCAATCTTAAACACCACTCCATAGTTATTTGAGCCGCCAAAAGTTGTTGTCCCATAAGCTTCTGTAACCGTAACAATCGTGTTACTTTGCCAGACAGCGTTGAATGGCGGGAGACTTCCTCCCACAAGATCACTATCATAGCTTGGTTCGCTAAAGGGCTCTTGAAGTTCGCCAATATTTACCGGCATGGCAGATCACTAATATCGGTGACGTTCCAGTAGGCGTACGGGGGCCGAATATAGAGGGGCGGTGTATCGTAACCGTTTGTAGGTGTGATAGGATTTAGGTCGTGTAGATAATCGTTCAATAATGTGTTGCCAATGCTGTCTAAATCCCAGTCGCTCTTGTTTATCGTCTTATACCACTCGTAAAACCACCATTCCGGAGTGGTATTGCCGTCAGAGGTGATGCCCGTCCAGTCCCGCGCGTCCAGAAATAGCGGATTGCGGCCGTTCATCGGCACCGCAAAGGGCAGGGCGCTGGTATTGGTTCCGGGAAATAGTTCTGTCTCGATGTTCCAATTTGGCAGCGGCGCTGCCGTTGCCAGGTTTGTGGCGCTAAAGACCTCATAGACAAAATCGCTGCCGTTGTGCAAGTCGGCATACACCGCTTCGTTCGCTATGTTTGTGATCGACAACCAGAGCCCGTTTGACCGGGAAATGAAGCCCCCGCCGTCACCGTAGCTACCTCCGCCGCTGCCTCCGCCGCCACTACTCCCGCCACCTGGAAATGGCGGCCCGTCGTCCATCGGGTGAAATGTCCCCGGCAGTTCGCCAGAAATTTCGGCGTAATCGCCGGCAATGTCGTATGAACTCAATTGATAATTATACGTTACCAGATCATCAAATTGGCCGTGCGCTTGCTGCATTCCAGTGGCGAAATCACTGCCGATGGCAAAACCGTTGGTTAATATATCGCCATTTGGCACATATCGAACGCCGCCGCCAGTCGCCGCAAGTTCACCGTTGATATAGATTGCCGTGCCTGTCGGAGAGTAGGTCAGATCAATTAATTCCCAACTTCGGTCCCATGAAATCGATACATTCAAATAATTCGTTCTGACACCATTTGTTCCACTTGAAAAATAGATTCTCGTGCCGGAAGGGTTCAGGTAAAAAGACCAAAATCATTGTCAGAGTTTCCCGCCTCAACGAGCCGTGCAAAATCGCCCGGCCCAGAGCCATAAAAATTCGTATCGGCGCTCTCCCAATTTGGCGCAAACCAGAATTCAATCGTGCCGGTAGCAAGGGTAAGATTTGTGTATTCGCCGTAACCGGGAGCGTTCTCTACAATGCCGTAGGTCAGCCAGGCGCCATTAGTGCTATCCACCTGCAACGCTTCGCCATCCCAGTCGGGCACCTGCTCAATATTTGTAACGCTCAGCGGAGCAAATCCGAAGTCCGAGTCCAAAGTTTCGTCAAAACTCCAAGAATCAAGCCAATATCCCGACGGGATGATCTTGAGCCACGAATAATCGTTCGTGTTCTGGGCGGCGCAGGGAGACCGCCAGAGGAACACCAACGCCATTAAAATTGGAACGGCCCATCTCAGGCCGATTGTCTTCTGGTTTTTCATTGCTTTGCATTGAGATTCCCTTTTGATCCAGTTGTCCAGACGGTTTTTACGCCCATGTCGAAAAAACGCAACTTATTTCTGGAAAATCTCTTCCGGGCGCCGTTGGCGCAGCAGGGCGGCAGGCTCGACCGACTTCAGCGCCCTCTTCGCGCTTCCGGTAATCCGAAGCGAACGATAATCAAAAAGCGGCCCAACTTTTCCTCAAAAACTGCCCGCCCGTTTACGGCCGATGGCTAGGTTCGACGGAACCGCCTGTAGGCGGGACACCGAATGGGCAAATGCGCGCACAAAAAAACTTCAAAATAGTCCTTGCGTTCGAATGACTGTTTGATAAGTTTCTCGTTCCGTTTCGTCAAAAGCAACGGAACTGTTCACGGCAAATCCGTGACACAAAAATATGAAAGCCAGACTTTACGATAAATACAAGAACGACGTCGTGCCCGCGCTTCAGCAAAAGCGCAATTATCAGAACGTCCACCAAATCCCCCGCCTGGAGAAGATCGTTGTGAACATGGGCGTGAGCGCCTCGCTCGACAAAGGGGCCATTGACGATGCGTCCAAGGATTTAACGATGATTACGGGACGCAAACCTGCCATCAGCAAGTCTCGCCACAGCATCGCCAATTTCAAACTCCGCGAAAACCAGCCCATCGGCTGCCGCGTGACATTGCGCAAGGACGCCATGTACGAGTTCTTCGACCGTCTGGTCGCCACGGCGCTGCCGCGTATCCGTGACTTTCGCGGCCTTTCGCCCCGCAAATTCGATGGGCGCGGTAATTACACCTTCGGCGTTTCCGACCAAACGATTTTCCCGGAAATCGAATTGGACAAGATCAAGCGGACGCAGGGTATGGACGTGACCATCGTGACCAGCGCCCCGACAAATGAGGAAGCGATGGATTTGTTGAAATTGATGGGATTTCCGTTCGCGGAGAAATAATTTAATATAAATTGATATGGCTAAGAAATCATGGTTGGAGCGCAATAAGCGCAAGGCGGAAACGGTGAAGAAATACGCCGCTCTCCGCGCTCAATTGAAGGCCAGGCGCGACTACGCCGGCCTGGCGAAACTGCCGCGGGACGCGAGCCCTACGCGCCTGGTCAACCGTTGCGCCATGAGCGGGCGCCGCCATGCTTATATCCGGAAATTTGGTGTGTCCCGACTGACCTTCCGCGAAGCGGCCCTGAACGGCCTGATTCCGGGCGTGGTCAAAGCAAGCTGGTAACATACAACGTTAATTATGACAGACCCCATTTCAGATATGTTGACTCGGCTGCGCAATGGCGGGCGCGCTTTGCAGCCGCTCATCGAATTGCCCCACTCACGCCTCAAGGAAAACATCGCCGCCATTCTGAAAAGTGAAGGCTACATCAGCGAGGTCGCCGTTGAGGGCAAGCCGATCAAAAGAATTAAAATTCGCCTGAAATATAACGGCAAAAAGAGTGTGATTGAGGGTATAAAACGCGTCAGCAAGCCCGGTTTGCGCAAGTATGTGGGCGCCACGGAAATTCCCCGCGTGCGCGGCGGACTCGGCGTGGCCGTAATTTCGACGCCCGAAGGCGTCATGACCGACACCCAGGCTCGCAAAAAGAACCTCGGCGGCGAGCTGCTCTGCTACGTCTGGTAGGAATTTGGAAAGTTAACGATTTAACCGAATAAGACCATGTCACGAATTGGAAAACAACCTATCGCCATCCCGCCGAAGGTCAAAATCGAGGTCAAGGGGCAAAAAATTTTGGTGGAAGGCCCCAAAGGCAAGCTGGATTGGGAACTGCCGCGGCGCACGAGCCTCAAGGTAGCCGAGGGCAAAATCGTGGTAAGCCGCGACGGAGACGATTCCGAGGCGCGGGAACGCCATGGTTTGAGCCGCGCGATCGTGAACAACATGGTCAAGGGTGTGACGGACGGTTTTGTCAAAAAGCTCGAAATTCAGGGCGTCGGTTTCAAGGCCGCTGTCCAGGGCAAGGTCGTCAATCTGGCGTTGGGCTTTTCACATCCGATTAATTACGCCATTCCCGACCAGATCAAAGTGACGGTCGAGGAAAACACTAAATTGACAATCGAAGGGCCGGACAAAAAGGTGGTCGGCCAGGTCGCCGCTGAAATCCGCGGATTTTATCCGCCTGAGCCGTATAAAGGCAAGGGCGTGCGCTATGTGGGCGAACACGTCCAGCGCAAGGAAGGCAAGACAGTCCAATAATTTTTTGCGATGAGAACTCAAAAGAAACATCAATTGCAGCAACTGCGCCGCTGGCGGATCCGCAAGAAAATTTTCGGCAGCAAGGACCGTCCGCGCATGAGCGTTTGCTTCACGAGCGAAAATATCCACGTGCAATTCATTGATGACGAGGCCGGCCGCACCCTGGCGGCCATTTCGACCGTGGGAAGCAAATCAGCGGCGAAGGACTTGTCGGCAAACGTCAATGGCGCGAAAGCGATCGGAACGATGGCCGCGAAGAACGCCCTGGATAAAGGCATCAAGGAAGTCGTGTTTGACCGTGGTGGCAAGCTTTATCATGGCAAAGTCAAGGCTCTCGCGGATGCGGCGCGCGAAGCCGGATTAAAATTTTGAATTTATTTCCACTTTAAATCTCTAACGTATGGCTGAAAACGAAAAATCTGAGGGCGGCGCCGAAGGACAACCGCAACCGCAACCGCAACCGCAGCAGCAACCGCAGCAATCGCAACCGCAGCATCAGCATCAGCGTGGCGACCAGCAGCGTGGCGGTGGACGGCGACGGCGCAAATCCTCGGATGTACCCGAGAATGCGTTTGAGGGCGGCGGCGAGGAATTGGTCGAAAAAGTGGTTTATATCAACCGATCGGCCAAGGTCGTCAAAGGCGGACGCCGGTTTAACTTTTCAGCCCTCGTGGTTGTGGGCGACAAAAAAGGGCGCGTGGGTTATGCCCTGGGCAAAGCGGGTGAAGTGGCCGACGCCATCAAGCGCGGTGGCGAACTGGCGCGTCATCAAATGCTGCCGGTTGCGTTGAAAGACGCCACGATTCCGCACGAAGTTTTATCCGAGTTCGGCGGCGCTAAAGTCCTGCTGCGGCCGGCTTCTCCCGGTACGGGGATTATTGCCGGCAAAACGGTCCGTGCGGTCCTGGAATCGGCGGGTATCCGCGACATTTTGAGCAAGTCGCTGGGTTCCAAGAACGCAGCAAACGTGGTCAAAGCCACGCTGAAGGCCCTTTTGAGCCTCCGGACGCGCGAAGAGATCTATAAGGCTCGCGGAATCGCCCTTAGAAAGATCGAGACGCCAAAGCCGCCCGGAGTTGAAGGATTAGCCAAATAATGGATCCCGTGGTCCAATAACGAATAGATTTTATGAGATTACATGATTTGAAACCCCGTCCGGGCGCCAAGCACCGCCGCAAGCGGCTAGGCCAGGGCGAATCCAGCGGCCACGGAAAAACCTCCGGCCGCGGTGGCAAAGGCCAGACCGCGCGTTCGGGCAGCAGCATCCGCATTGGGTTTGAAGGTGGCCAGATGCCCTTGATCCGCCGCATTCCCAAGCGCGGATTTAACAATACCCGCTTTGCGACCACGTATTTGCCGGTCAACGTGGGTGATCTAAACCATTTCGAAGACGGGGCGACGGTAGATGAGACCGCGTTGCGCTCCATCGGACTGGCCAATGGCCAGGCTGCGGGAATTAAAATCCTGGGCAACGGCGAGCTCTCCAAAAAACTGACGGTTACCGTGAGCGCTTTCAGCGCCTCCGCGAAGTCGAAAATTGAGGCCAAAGGCGGCTCGTGCGCGGTGATCAGCCGTGCGAAAGAGGCGGCAAAACCCGCCGTAGCGCCGAAGGCCTGATGCGAAAGAGTACATGCTTCGGAATATCTTCCAGACGTTCGCCAACTGCTTCAAAATCGAGGAGCTGAAGTCCCGTATTCTCTTCACGCTGGCTCTGCTGGCGGTGGCCCGGGTGCTGGCCTATGTCCCGATTCCGGGTGTGGATACTGCGGCCCTGACAACGTTCATGGCCAGCAAGCAGCAGAGCAGCGCGGCGGGGATGCTGGGCCTATACAACCGGTTTGCCGGTGGCGCGTATGCTCAATTGTGCCGTGGGCGCGCTGGGTATCATGCCCTACGTCAGTGCCTCCATCATTTTGCAAATGCTCGGCGCGGTATTTCCGCGGTTGAGCAAATTGGCACGCGAGGAAGGCGGTCGCGCGAAAATCGTCCAATATGGCCGTTACCTGACCATTCCCTTGTGCATCGGCCAGGGCCTCTATTTTGCCAACGGCTATTTGCATCCGGCCACCATTTTCAACGGATTTTCCGGACCGCTCGTCGTCATGAAGAATGTTTGGGTCTATTATTTCCTGGCGGTCACCGTAATGACGACGGCGACCCTGTTGTTGATGTGGTTTGGAGAGCAGATTACCGAGCGCGGCATTGGCAACGGCGTCTCGCTCATCATCACCATCGGCATCGTCGCGGGCCTGCCCTATGCCGTTTACGATGCGTTCAAAATGTTCTCGGGTCCCAGCCCCAATTACACGTTCCTGGGCACGGGCCTGTTATTGATCGGATTGTTGATAGCAGTGATCGCGGGGATTATTGCCATTACGCAGGCGCAACGGAAGGTGCCGGTGCAATACGCCAGCCGCATGGTGGGTCGCAAAATGACTCAGGCCCAAACCACTTACCTGCCGTTGCAGGTCAATCAATCCAATGTCATGCCCATTATTTTCGCGTCCTCGATCCTCATGTTTCCGGGTCCGATCTGCCAGTGGGTGTACACACATGGACCGGCGTTTATGCAGTCCCCATTTCAATGGCTGGCCACGCAACTGGGTTACGGAGCGCCCTTTTATCTCTGTGTGTTCGCGCTTTTGATCCTGTTTTTTTCCTATTTTTGGGTGGCCATCCAGTTTAACGAAATTGAAATTGCCGATAATTTGAAGAAAAACGGCGGTTACATTCCCGGCGTCCGCCCCGGCCCAAGCACCGCCGATTATTTGCACAAGTCCATGAGCCGCCTGACGCTCGCCGGCGCGTTCTTTTTGGTCGTTATCGCGGTCATCCCGGTTCTCCTGTACAAGCAGTTGAATATTTCGCAGAACATTTCCCAATTTTTCGGCGGCACAAGCATTTTGATCGCGGTCGGCGTTTTGCTCAACACGATGCGGCAGGTCGAATCGCACCTGATGATGCGCCATTACGACGGCTTTTTGAAAAAGGGAAAAGTGCGCGGACGTTTCTGATTGTGGCTGGAATAAAAATCAAAACCCCGGACGAACTGAAATTGATGCGTTCGTCCTGCGCGGTGGCGGCGGAAGTACTGGAAGAAATCGGGGCATTCATCAAGCCGGGACTGACGACAGCCCAGGTGGATAATTTTGCGGCGGAGCAGATCAAGGCGCGCGGAGGCAAAAGCGCGTTCCTGGGATACAGAAAGTATCCCCGCTACGTTTGCCTGTCGGTCAACGAAGAAGTCGTTCATGGCGTGGCTGGCGAGCGCGAATTGCGCTTTGGCGACATAGTGAGCGTGGACGTGGGCGTGAGCTATAAAGGGTTTATCGGCGATAATGCCCGAACGTTTGCGGTGGGCGGATGCGGGGTGTTGGCGCAACGTCTGTTGGATGTGACCGAACAAGCCCTCTATTTGGGCATCGCCGCGGCGAAGTCGACGAACCGGGTGACCGATATTTCGCGCGCAATACAGGATTTTGTCGAAAATAATGGATTTAGCGTGGTCCGCGAGTTTGTGGGCCATGGAGTCGGGCGAACGATGCACGAAGAACCGCAGGTGCCCAATTTCGTGGACCGGAAAATGAACGAAAAGCTGCGTCCGGGAATGACGATCGCCATCGAACCGATGGTCAACGCCGGGTTGCCCGGCGTAAAAATATTAAAAGATCACTGGACAGTCGTCACGCAAGATGGTTCATTATCCGCTCATTTTGAGCATACCGTCCTTATTACGGACGGGGAACCGGAGATTTTGACATGCCCGGCGGCGGCGCTTTCAAAGTTGAAGGTCGCGTGACCGAGGTTCTGGCCAATGGGACGTACCGGGCGGAACTGAAAAATGGACATCGCCTGATAGCGTTCGTGGCTGGAAGAGCGAAAAAAAATTTTGCCGGCCTGAAAACCGGCGACACAGTGACGTTGCAATTGACGCCCTACGATTTGAGCGCGGGGCGGGTAATTGTCGGGTAGGGACGGCGCGCTGCGCAGAGCCGCGCGACTGGTTGGTAGTCGGACGATTATTGTCCCTGCCAGAAACAAAGATTTTAAAAAATGAAAGTTAGAGCATCAGTCAAGAAGATGTGCGAGCACTGCAAAATAGTGAAGCGCCGAGGTGTGATTCGCGTGATTTGCACGAACAAGCGCCACAAACAGCGGCAGGGCTAGACCCGGAATGTTTTGAAGATTTAAATTTATGGCACGTATTATTGGAGTAGAAGTTCCGCCGAACAAGCGCATTGACATCGCGTTGCGCTACATCTACGGCATTGGCCCGGTCAACTCGAAGGAGATCCTCGAGCGCGCAAACATCGACCCGGCCATCCGCGCCAAAGACCTTTCTGAGCAGCAGCTCTCCCAGATTGTTCACGCCATCCAGGAAGGAAAATACGTCATTGAAGGCGATTTGCGCCGCGAGATCGGCATGAACCTGAAGCGTTTGCAAGGTATTAAGTGTTACCGGGGCGTCCGTCACATGCGCGGTTTGCCGGTGCGCGGACAGCGCACTCAAACCAACGCGCGTACGCGCAAAGGCCCCCGCAAGACCGTGGGCGTGCAGCGCAACCCCAATGCCAAAACAGGCATCCATTAATTTGAACCGATATTGAACTATGGCTGACGAACCGAAAAAGAAAGAGAAAGCGCCCGCGCCCGCGCCAGCGCCCGCGCCCGCGAAAAAAGAAGGAAAGCCCGCCGCCGAAAAAGGCGCCGCCAAAGAAGCCCCTGCGGCTGAGGGGGCAGAAGCCGGCAAGCCGGCGGAGGTCGCCGTTGTCGCCGCGCCCACGGCTGCCGAGTTGTTGGGTGAGGACGCCGCCGGGAAGAAAATCATCAAGGCCAAGCACGCCAAGAACGTCGTGGCGGGCGTTGCCAACATTTTGGCCACGTTCAACAATACCCTGGTGAGCATCACGGACATGCACGGCAATATCATCGGCTGGTCGAGCGCCGGACGCGTGGGATTCAAAGGTTCGCGTAAGAGCACCGCTTACGCGGCGCAGCAGGTCGCGCAGGACGCCGCGCGCCAGGCAATGGCGCACGGAATGAAAGAGGTCGAAATCCGCGTCAAAGGACCAGGTTCAGGTCGTGAATCGGCCATTCGCGCCCTTCAGGCGGTCGGTTTGGAAATCTCCGCCATCAAAGACGTCACTCCCGTTCCGCACAACGGCTGCCGCCCGCGCAAGAAACGCCGTGTCTAGAGCCAATCACGCATCAACGCTTTAACACTTCAACGCTTTAACGCTTTTAAAATTTATGGCTCGTTACACAGGTCCCCGCGTTCGCATCAGCCGCCGCTTCGGCATACCGATTTTTGGCCCCACGAAATACCTTGAACGCCGCAACTACGGCCCGGGAGTTCATGGCCCCAAGTCTCGGCGCAAATCCACCGATTACGGCCTTGGCCTGATCGAGAAACAGAAGCTCAAGTATTATTACGGACTGCTCGAGCGCCAGTTTCGTGGTGTGTATGAAAAGGCGCTTAAGCGCCGTGGCGTCACCGGCGAGCAAATGCTCCAAATCCTGGAGACCCGCCTGGACAACGTCGTGTATCACCTGGGCTTTGCCAATACCCGCGCCGCCGCGCGCCAGATGGTCTCCCACGGCCACGTGCGCGTTAATGGACGCAAGGTCAACGTGCCGTCATTCGCTCTCAAAGTGAACAACGTGGTTGATATCAAAAATAACAACGTGTCACGCCAATTGGCGACGAAGAATATGGAATTGTCCACGAGCCGCTCCGTGCCGGATTGGCTGCTCCTGAGCAAAGACGAGTTCAAAGGCAGCGTTATGCGCGTTCCCACGCGCGATGAAATCCAGCCCATCGCCAATGAACAGGCTGTCGTAGAATTTTATTCCCGATAAACCAATGAACCGGATTATTGGATTAACGGATCAATGGATCAATGGGTGTATTCCCATCAATTCATCAATCCGCTTATCCATTAATTCAAAACAATTACACGGACCGCGCCGGACCCGGGAATAAATAGCCGGAGCGGTCAGATTAAAATTGTTGAAAGGAAAGTATGCCAGTTAGACTTGGACGTTTCGAAATGCCAAAACGGTTGCAAAAGGACGACGCAGCCTCCAACGAAACCTACGCAAAATTTGTCGCCGACCCCTTTGAAACCGGTTACGGCCAAACCGTCGGGAATTCGCTTCGGCGCGTGCTGCTCTCGTCGCTCGAAGGCGCCGCCATCACCTCCATCAAAGTGGACGGGGCGATGCACGAGTTCACCACCATTGAAGGCGTCGTCGAAGACGTAACGGACGTCGTCCTGAATTTGAAGAAAATCAAGTTCAAGGCCCACACCCGCGATGAGCAGGTTCTGTTGCTTTCGGTAAACAAGGAAGGCGCCAGTGACGGCCGCGGACATCCAGGTCAACCAAAATGTGGAACTGGTCAACCCCGACCAGCACATTTGCACGCTGGATAAGAAGAAAAAATTTGAAATGGAATTGACGGTGAAAATCGGACGCGGCTTTTGTCCCAGTGACGAAAATAAAAAGCCCGGCCAGCCCATTGGTGTCATCGCCATTGACTCGATTTTCTCGCCGGTCACCCGCGTGCGTTACAACGTGGAAGCCGCGCGCGTTGGCAACCGCACCGATTACGACAAGTTGATCCTGGAAATTTGGACCGACGGACGGCTTACGCCCGATGATGCCCTGACTCAATCGTCCGCCATTCTGGCGCATCACCTCGACGTGTTTGTGGGTTACGACAAGAACGCGGTGGAATTTGAAGAGGCCGCGGACAAGCAGGATGAGGAAAAGCTCAAGCTCAAGAAGCAGCTCAACATGAGCGTCAACGAAATCGAACTGAGCGTCCGCGCCGCGAACTGCCTGAACAACGCCAACATCACCACCGTCGGCCAGCTGGCGATGAAGACCGAGCAGGAAATGCTCAAGTACCGGAATTTCGGCAAGAAATCGCTCAACGAAATCAAGGACAAGCTGGCTTCGCTGGGCCTCTCCCTCGGCATGAATTTCGAGCCCGGGCTTGATCGAGCCGCCAAAGGAAGAAGCCAAAACGGAATAATTTTTTTATGCGACATTTGAAACGCACGGCCAAGCTCGGCCGTACCTCCGAGCATCGCAACGCGATGCTCGCCAACCTCGTGTGCAGTTTGATTACGCACCGGCGCGTGACGACCACGCTCGCCAAGGCCAAAGCCGCGCGCTCCGTCGCCGAAAAAATGGTCACGCTCGGCAAAAAGGGCACCGTCCATCATCGGCGCCTGGCGGTCGCCCGGTTGCATCAGGAGGACGCGGCGCGAATCCTGTTCAAGGAAATTGCCCCGGCGTTCAAGGACCGCAACGGCGGCTACACACGGATCATCAGAATGAACCAGCGCATCGGCGATTCCGCCCAGCGCGCCATTCTGGAATGGGTTAGCGAAAACCTCGGCACGGCGCCCGCGGAAACACAAACGTCCGCTCCGGCCGAAGCCAAACCATCGGAAACGAAGGCTGAAGACCAGGCGAAGTCGTAAGGTCTCAGAAATTTGTTAAAAAATTTGTTGCACGCGAGCGATGTGTTGATAGATTAATCGCTTGCTGTTGCAACGTTGAACGAGCAAAATTGAAACCAGTAACAGACAATTGTTCTTTGTATGGCTGCACAACGCATTCGAATTCGGCTTAAGGCCTTTGACCATCGTGTCATAGATCAGTCCGCGCGAGAGATCGCGGACACCGTCAAGCGCACAGGAGCGCGCGTGGCGGGACCCATCCCCCTGCCAACCCGTATTGAACGGTTTACCGTGCTACGCTCTCCGCACTCCGATAAAAAATCGCAGGAAACTTTCGAGCAACGCACGCACAAGCGCCTGATTGACATCCTCGATCCTACGGCAAAAACGGTGGATGAGTTGAAAAAGCTCAATCTTCCCGCTGGCGTTGATATCACCATCAAGATCTAACGTTTCAACGCTCAACGAATTATGCCACTCGGACTTTTAGGAAAGAAACTCGGTCACACGCGCGTGTACAATGCGCATGGCGTCATCACGGCTGTGACGGTCGTGCTCGCAGGCCCCAATCGCGTGCTGCAGGTCAAATCCCAGGCGGGCAAGGACGGCTACAACGCCGTTCAGCTCGGCTTTGACGATCAAAAAGAGCAGCGCGTCAGCAAACCGTTGCTGGGTCACATCAAAAAGCAGCAACGGCGCCGCGGTCAAACGAATCAAGGAATTTCGTAATTTTTCGAAAGAAGTCAAAGCCGGCGACGTCGTGGGCGTGACTTTGTTTGCGCCGGGCGATTTCGTGGATGCCATCGGCGTCACCAAGGGACGCGGGTTTGAAGGTGTGGTGAAGCGCCACCGTTTTGCGGGCGGCGATTCAACCCACGGCGCCAAGGGCTGGCACCGCCGTAGCGGCGCCATTGGTCAGCGCCTGTTTCCCGGTACCGTGCAGCGCGGTTTGCGCATGCCCGGCCACATGGGACAGGTGAAGCGCACAACACAAAACCTGGAAGTCGTTCAGGTGCGTGAAGCGGATAATCTCTTGCTCATCAAAGGCTCGATTCCCGGCGCCGAGGGCGACTATATCGTGATCCGCGAATCCAAGAAACGGCCCAAGGGCTGGAAACCGCCGGTCAGCCTTGCGCCTATGAAGAAGAAGGCCGCCGACGCAAAGAAACCGGAAGCCAAGGCCGAAGCCAAAAAGTAACGCTTTAACGCAAAATGAAAATCGCGATTAAGAATCTCGAAGGCAAAGATCAGGGCGAATATGAAGTCAAGTTCCCCATGATTGAAGATGGCCGCGGCACACAGGCGGTCCATGACGTCGTGGTGGCCTATCGCGCCGCCCAACGCAGCGGCACGGCCAGCACCAAAACGGTGGGAGAAGTGGCGGGCACCAACAAGAAGCCGTGGCGGCAAAAAGGCACGGGTCGTGCCCGCGCCGGTTCGTTTCGGTCTCCCTTGTGGGCAGGCGGCGGTGTGGTTTTCGGTCCCAAGCCCCGCGATTTCGGCAAAAAGGTTTCCAAAAAAACCAAACAACTGGCTTTGCGCAAAGCATTGAGCGAACGCATCAAAGCAGGCGATGTGGTAGTCGTGGACGATTTGAAACTCGAATCACCGAAGACGAAGGATTTTGTCGGCATGATAACCCGGCTGGAATTGAAAGGTTCCACGCTGGTTGTTTCAGCCGGAGTGGACAAGAACCTCTCGCTGGCTTCCCGCAACGTGCCCAATGTGGCGCTGGCGACAAGCGACTCGCTCAATACCTACGACGTGTTGCGTCCAGCGAAACTACTGTTTACCCGGAGCGCATTTGAAAAAGTCGAATCGCGCCTGGCCAGTGAATAAACGCATCAACGTACCATGAACGCTTTTGAAATCATTAAGAACGTCCGGTTGACTGAAAAAGGCACGCGCCAGGGCGAAAAGTATAATCAATATACCATCGTCGCCGATCCCCGCGCCAACAAGACGCAAATCCGGCAGGCGGTGCAGGAATTGTTTAAGGTCAAAGTCGCGCGCGTCAACACTCTCAACGTTCACGCCAAACTCCGCCGCCAGCGTACCACATCCGCCGGCGAGGATCCGCATTGGAAAAAGGCTATTGTGACCCTCAAGGAGGGCCATAAGATCGTCTTGACGTAAATCTCAAGACGTTAGAGCCGGATTCGCGCGCTGAAAGCGCAAGGCCATTTTAGCGAGGGCATCGCCCTCGGAATCGCCAGGTTAAAACCCCCGCGCCCTGTAGGGGCGCTCCAAAACGGCGTTGATAAATACAACGTTTCGGACTTCTGCTGGTACATCAAAACGATAGATTGGGCGCTTAGCTTGACGCCTATGCGCTCTGCGGGAGCGAGACTTCGAGCGCACTGCCCCATAATCCTGCCGCATTCTGTGAAGCCGGGCGGGATCGCGACTCGCGCTCACCGCGAATCTGACTTGGCGGCTCTCCGTCTCATGCCGTCCAACGACCCTTGAATTTTATCTCCTTGCTGCGGTTTCTTTCGTAGAATTGCTTCGTGCCAATTCGTGAAATTCGTGTCGAAATGTCAATCGCATGAACATTTCCTACGACCAAATCGCATCCGATTACGCAGTCCATCGGCGCGTCCATCCCACGCTGTTTCAGCGATTGGTCGAATTTCCTCATTTAATCCCTGGTTCACGCGTGCTTGAAGTGGGTTGCGGGACAGGCAATTACATCGGGGCAATTGCTTCGGCGACGCCGACCAAATGTTTCGGCCTTGATCCATCCGCGGCCATGCTTGAGAAAGCCACCGTTGCGGGTTCGAGCGCGGTGGCTTTAACGAAAGGATCGGGAGAATCGCTGCCTTATTCTGAGGGCAGTTTTGATCTCATCTTCTCCGTTGATGTCATTCATCACGTGCGCAACAGACGCGCTTTTTTTGCGGAGGCATTTCGCGCATTAAAGCACGGTGGCTGGCTGGCGACCGGCACGGATTCTGAAAAAATAATTCGCGAACGCACGCCGCTTTCCTCCTATTTCCCTGAAACCGTTGAGGCCGAACTTGCCCGTTACCCGAAAGATGGAGAACTGCGGGCACTTCTGCTGGCTCAAGGCTTCAAAGAGATTTCAGAGGAGATTGTTGAATTTTCCTATCCCCTTTCCGACGCGGCTCCATTCGAGCGCAAAGTATTTTCAAGCCTGCGGCTGATTTCTGAGGAGGCCTTTAAGCGTGGGCTGAATCGCATGAAGCAGGATTTGGAACAGGGCCTGATCGGCTGCGTTTCCCGGTATGTCATTTACTGGGGGCGCAAGTTAATTGGCTAATAATGGCTCAAGCGGCAGCTTCGGGTTCTCTGCGTCCCTTGTGCGTTTTGCGGCTCTAGGGTCGGATCGCCGTTTCGTTTCAGGGAATCCTCATATTTTCGAGGAAATCCGCGAATTCTGGCCTTCATTTCCCGTTTCCTCGCTTGTATAGAAGAAATGTAATGCCATGGATGGTGGAAAGTTTTTCGTCCGCAGACCCGTCTCTGCGATGCGGCAAGGTGCGCCGATTTTCGCAGATTCGTTTTCAGTGGTTTCATCTGCATCTGTCTATCCGGGTAACGAATATTAGCGTTTAAAAACATCTGAGAACCTGTGTCCGTTGTTCAGGAGAGTTCCAGATGCAGGGACAAAACAACGAAAGGAGTGATATGAAACCACATAAACTATTTAGCTACGGCATAACCGCGCTGTCCTTTTTGATGGCGCTCGGTTTGGTCTGCTGTGCCACGGCACGCGAGACGGACAACGGTGGCGGCGGACGGCCCAATATCGTCATGCTCATGACGGACGATACCGGCTGGAACGACTTCGGCTGCTATTCGGGAGGAGGTGCCAGCCTCGGCCACCCGACGCCGAACATCGACCAAATGGCAAAGGAAGGCGCAGTCTTCACCAGTTGGTATGGCCAGGCGAGTTGCACTGCGGGCCGCGCCTCGTTCATGACCGGGCGCATCCCCATCCGCACCGCCCTCTCTGTCGTGGTGGCCCCGGGTGACTTGAATCGCCTGACGAAGGAAACACCAACCATCGCTGAATTTTTTCAGAAGAACGGTTACGCAACCTACTTCTCCGGCAAATGGCATATGGGGGACATTCCCGACGCCTACCCCACCGAGCACGGCTTCGACGAGATGAGGAACTTCGCCGCGTATTATGCCGGCGTTTATACCTATAACGACACCTCAAAATGGTTTCACCCCTGGTTCCCGTCCTATAACAAGGAATTCAACGCGATGTATGATAACGTCGTAAATCTGGGTGAATGGGAGGGTGTGGCCGGCCAGCCCGCCACGAGGGTTGGCACGATCACCTATGACCGAATGGCGACGATGGATGAAGACCAGGCCAGCAACGCCGTTGAATACATTCAGGAGCATGCGAACAGCGGCAAGCCGTTCTTCATGGACATTAACTGGATCAAGATGCACAACCCTACCCATGCCGCGCCGGATTTTGCCGGGAAATCACACCTCGGCGACTACTCCGACTCCCTCATGGAAATGGATGCCGACATTGGCAAGGTCATGGATGAGCTCCGCAAGGATGCGCCCAATACGATTGTCATCCTGACGGCCGACAACGGCGCATGGCTGGATGCCTATCCTGATGCCGGCACGACTCCGTTCCGCGGTGAGAAGGGCTCCGCGTTCGAAGGCGGTTGGCGCGTTCCGGCTCTCATGTGGTGGCCGAACCACATCCCGGCAGGAGTCACCTACGGTGAAATGATGTCGCACATCGATTGCTGGGCGACACTGGCCAGGATGGTCGGTCTTACGCCGCCGCCGCACGATTGGGTGGACAACAATGGCAAGCCCATCTACTTCGATAGCATTGACAACAGCGACTACATCCTGGGCAAAGCGCAGCACTCCGCGCGCAGGTCATGGGTCTATATCAACGGTGAGAATTTGAATGCAATCCGTGTTGATATCGCGGGGGATCCCAACGAACCCTGGGTGAACATCGCATGGAAGTTTCTATGGACGGCGAAAGATTCCTGGCTGGGACCCGAGCAAAACCTGGGCGCCATTCCCGCGGTCTATAATCTCACCATGGATCCGTTCGAGAAATATGACATGATCTTCAACGGGGCAGCGCCCTCCCGAATCATGACAACGTCACCGGGAAGATACGCCGGTGAAGACAACGGCTGGACAGCTGCTCTGTTTAGCCAGGCGCTGGTTGACTTCGACAAAAGCATCATCAAGTATCCGAGTATCAAGCGCCATCCGGGCGGCGCTTCGAACGACTTGATACCGGACCTTCAGCATCCGGACAACCCCGTTCCAGCTCTGGATCCGAACAACATGCCTAAGGCCGTTCCTTCGGGTGATTAACCTGCAACAGGGAGGCGACTGCGTGTTCGAGCAGCGGATTCTAACATCGAGGAAATCGTGAAAGCTGGCATTCGACACAGCGGCCTCCTAATCGCGGGCGCGTTGCTTGGTCTGCAGGCAATCGCGCCTTTCGCTTGGGCGGCGCCGGTGACAAACGACATGGTTTGGATTTCGGGCGGTGAGTACGGCATGGGCACCGACGACCCGCGCAGTTTTTCCAATGAACACCCGGCACATCGCGTAAAGGTCAATGGCTTTTGGATGGACAAGCACGACGTCACCAATGATGAGTTCAAGAAATTCGTGGACGCAACTGGTTACGTGACCACTGCCGAACGAAAACCGGATTGGGACGAATTAAAACGACAATTGCCGCCCGGCACACCCAGGCCGGATGACAACGTGCTGGTGGCGGGTGCAATGGTCTTTGTCGGCACGACCAACGCCGTGGATTTACGAGACATGAGCCAGTGGTGGCGCTGGACGCCCGGAGCGAGTTGGCGCCATCCGGGCGGACCCGGTACGGATATCAAGGGCAAGGGCAATTATCCAGTCGTGCAGGTTTCGTGGTATGACGCCAGGGCCTACGCTCAGTGGGCGGGCAAACGACTGCCCTCTGAAGCAGAGTGGGAATACGCCGCGCGCGGCGGTCTGGAAAGCAAACGCTATCCCTGGGGCGACGAATTCGCGCCCCATGGCAAGTACATGGCGAATATCTGGACGGGAAAATTCCCTTATTACAACGCCAGGGCCGATGGTTTTGCCGGCCTGGCACCGGTCGGCTCGTTCCCGCCCAACGGCTATGGGCTTTACGATATGGCAGGCAACGCCTGGCAATGGTGCGATGACTGGTATCGCGCGGACATACATCAGGTATGGAAGGTCAAAGACCCGGTTTGTTCCATGAATCCGGCCGGGCCGCAGAGTAGTTACGATCCATTGGACCCCTACGCCGCCAAACGCGTCGTGAAAGGCGGTTCCTACCTTTGTAACATCGATTACTGCGAGAGTTACCGGCCCAGTGCCCGGCGCGGCGAAGCCCCGGATACGGGCATGAGCCATATCAGCTTCCGTTGCGTGATGTCAGGGCCATCGCCACAAGTGAGCAAAGACGAACGAAAAACGATCGTGGAATAAGGATAGCAAACCGACTTAATCCCATCGACTTATGAAAATATCCCGTCGTACATTTCTGATTAATACGGCGGCTTCCGTCGCCACCGTGACGGTGTTGGCCGGCTGCAAAGTTAGAGCCCAGGCAGAATCGGGCTCTGGCACCGCCACGGGAGAGCCGCTGCCCTCCTGGAACGACGGTCCAGCAAAACAGGCGATTGTCGCTTTCGTGCAGGCGACGACAACCACGGACAGCGCGCATTTTGTTGCGCCGGAGGAACGCGTTGCCACGTTCGATCAGGACGGCACATTGTGGGTCGAGAAACCGATGTATTCGCAGGTGATTTATTGCCTGGATCGTATCAGTGTGCTCGCTGAGGAAAAACCAAAA
The DNA here is from genome assembly GCA_963845665.1 of uncultured Verrucomicrobiae bacterium. Taxonomy (GTDB): domain Bacteria; phylum Verrucomicrobiota; class Verrucomicrobiia; order Limisphaerales; family UBA11358; genus UBA11358. Next base: position 323,242 of record CAWJTA010000002.1, on the reverse strand, counting down.
TTGAAAGATACTGAGCCGTTCAAGACCGTGTTGTCGGGCGATCGCGAAGCAATTGCGAGACTATCGAAAAAAGACCTTATGAAAATCCTTATGGCGACGCTCACCGGCATGACGATCGATCAGTTTCAGGACGAAGTAAAAGATTGGCTGGCAACAGCAAAGGATGAACGCTGGAACCGGTCTTATACCGAATTGACCTACCAGCCAATGCAGGAAGTTCTGCAATACCTGCGCGCCAACGGTTACAAGACGTACATCGTTACTGGCGGTGGGCAGGATTTCGTGCGCGTATACGCGGATCAAACCTATGGGATTCCGCCGGAGCAGATTGTCGGCACCATGGGAGGGGTCAGTTATGGTTATGACAAGGACGACAAACCCATCCTGACCAAGAACCCGAAACTTCTCTTGAATGATGACAATGCCGGCAAGCCCGAAGGCATCCATCTGATGATCGGACGGCGGCCTTATGCCGCATTCGGCAACTCAATCGGAGACCGGCAGATGCTTGAATACACGAAAGCGGGCGGCGGCGCGCGGCTCGCGATGCTTGTGCTTCACGACGATGCGGAGCGTGAATTCGCTTATGGACCGGCGCAGGGATTGCCTGACTCCAGGGTCGGAACTTTCACACAGGATCTTTACGACGAGGCGCAGAAGGATAACTGGACGATCATCAGCATGAAGAACGATTGGAAACGCATTTTCACATTTGAGTCATGAACAAAAACAACACGGGCCGCTCGCAAGGGCCCATGCGGGTTATCAAGGAACTAACCAGGGATATGAACACTATAAATCGTTTGCTTGCTTTAGTGGCTGTAGTCACCACGCTCTTCGTGGTAACGGGTTGCAATACCGTTTCCATCGCCTCCAACACCGCACCTCCGCCTCCGCCGACAAGCAATGGCGATGGGTTGAACCCGACAACCTTGCAATGGCCGCGTAATTATTCCACCAATGGCGACGATTTTGCGGTTTACCAGCCGCAGATTTCCAGTTGGCCCGGCAACCAGTTGAGTGGCAGGTTTGTCGTAGCCGTTCGTCCCACCGGCACCACCAATGAAACGTACGGCGTCGTTTTTTTCGATGCACGCACCGATGTCGACAAGGTAAACCGGCTGGTCACACTTGAGGACTTCCAGATTCATCGGGTGAATTTCCCGGCGCATCCAACAATGGAGAACCAGTATCGCGCATCGTTAATTTCTTTCCTCGGTACCGCCGTAAAGGTGATTCCTCTGGACCATCTCGAAGCCATTCTTTCCGCTTCGACCGAAGCGGTGAAGACAAAGGCGGAGGCAGTTCAAAACAGTCCGCCTAAAATATTTTATGCGACAGAGCCGACGATGCTGGTTCTGGTCGATGGCCAGCCGGCGCTGAAGGACTTCCAGGGCAATTTCCAGCGGGTAATTAACACGCGTGCCATTTTGTTGTTCGATACTGAATTTAAAAATTATTATCTGTCTGCTGACAATCAATGGTTCACCGCGCCCGGGCTCGACGGGCCGTGGCCGGTCGCAACGTGGCTGCCGCCCGGAATTGACAGCGCGCGTTCGGAGGCGCTTGCAACAAAGGAAGTCGACCCGTTCATGCCTAAAGATCCGAATACGCCGGCACCGACGAAGATTATCGTGTCTACGACGCCTGCCGAGCTGCTTCAAGTCAGCGGGAGCCCAAATATGCTGTCCATCCCTGGCACCAGCCTTCTTTACGTGCAGAACACCGGCAACGCTATTTTTTATGATATCAACAACAACGGTTATTATGTGTTGATTTCCGGGCGCTGGTTTACCGCCGCGAATCTGCATGGAACATGGGCGTTCGTTCCTCCGGGCACACTCCCGGGCGACTTCAAGAAAATTCCGCCGGGCAGCGAAAAATCCAATGTGCTTTTGTCCGTCGCCGGCACGCCGGAGGCGCAGGAGGCGGTCATCGCCAATTCTATTCCACAGACGGCTTCGATTGACCGGGACCAGGCAAAACTAAATGTCGCCTATTACGACGCGCCCAGTTTCGTGCCAATCGCGGGAACATCACTCTCTTATGCCGCCAATTCGCAAACACCGGTAATCATGGTGAGTCCTGATAATTATTATGCCTGCCAGGGCGGCGTGTGGTTTATGTCTGTATCGCCGCAAGGCCCATGGACCGTGGCGACCAGCGTGCCGCCTGCGATTTACGGCATTCCTGTCACTTGTCCGATTCACTACGTCACCTACTCTTACATTTATGGCTATACTCCCTCGATTGTGTATGCCGGCTACACTCCCGGTTACATGGGCACAGTGGTCGCGCCGGGCGGCGTCGTTGTTTACGGCACAGGATATGATTATCCGCCAGCAATCTGGGGAGCAGCGTGGGTTCCCTACCCGCTGACTTACGGATTTGGTGCTTCGTTTGCGATGGGAGCCGCGGTGGGATTTTCCTTCGGTTTCTGCGCCGATGCCGCCTGGGGCTGTGAACCATACTGGGGAGCGTATCATTGGGCCGGGGCCTTCGGCTTAAGCTACGCCCATGTGAACGTCAACGCCGCCAATTTCTACACCCACTGGGGCACTGCCGTGCATGCCACCGGCTTTCACGGCTACAACGCGTTTACCGGGAGAGAATGGACGGGTCACAGCGCGTCCACGTTTAATCCTTATACCGGTGCGCACGGTGTGGGAGGCCATGGAGCCGCTTTTAATCCGTATACCGGCAACGCCGCGGCGGCGCGGGGTGGTTCCTGGTACAACCCTTCAACTGGCCGGTATGCTTCCGGCCACCAGACGGTGTCGGGCAATGCATACAACGGCAACACATACCGATCAAGCTCCGGTACGGTTGGCAATACGCACACCGGCAACTCGGCATCATGGGCCAACGGCAGCATGAGTGCCGACAGGGATGGAAACGTTTATCACTACAACCAATCTTCAGGCCTGCAAAAAATGAACAGCAGCGGCGGGTGGGATTCGGTCAACAGGTCGGATAACAGTTTCGCCAATGATTTCGATCGGCAACGTTCCGGGCAATCTCTCGGGTCACAGCGTTTCGACGGCTGGTCCAGAAGTGGCGGAGGAGGATGGGGCGGCTCTCGAGGTGGCGGCGGCTTTGGAGGTTTTCACGGAGGCGGTGGTGGTTTCCACAGATGAAAACAATCGAGCCTTTCATTGACCAGCCGCTTTGATGAGTCTAGAGCGCTCCTTCATTCTTTGATGAATAAAATGAGCGACAATCTCTCTTAAGCGGTCAGCAGGAAAACATGTTCGAATTGCTGTTGGACCAGCCATTTGACATCGGAAATCAGGTGTGTTCTATTGAGCGTCAAGGGCGATGCTGAAATGAAATCAAGGCCGGAAGGCTGAGATTAATGCAAGGAATCGAGGGAATTATGGCAATTTCGAGACATCAAACAGTGAGGCGACCTGGTGGTCGTCTTTCCCATATCAGTCATAGACGCGTTGCGAGGCCAGTTAAAGAAGGAGTTGAGAAACCAGCCAGAGCACCGAGCACCTACCATCCGATCGGCGAGCACGGTCTCATTGGTGACCTGCAAACCGCGGCCTTGGTGAGCACGCGTGGGGAGATCGCCTGGTTCTGTTCTCCACGGTTCGACTCGCCCAGCATCTTCGCTTCTTTGATCAGCAGGCACAATGGAGGGAGATTCCGGATTTCACCCACGATCGACAAGTACGTCACACGCCAGACGTACTTTCCGGATTCCGCTGTCCTCGTGACCCGCTTTATGTCGGAGGAGGGAGTTGGTTCGGTGTTCGATTTTATGCCTGTGTTGGAGAATCCAAAATCGCCCAGCGACCGGCACCGGATCGTTCGAGTCATCCGCTTGACCCGGGGAAAAATGAGCTTCGTGATCGACTGTAACCCGAGCTTCGACTATGGACGCGGCGGGCACAAAGTCGAGCTGACTAATGGGGGCGCCGTATTTACGAGCGAGATGGGCGACTTTGCTTTGCACGCGGTCGGCGAGCGTGGCCGCAAAGTAGCGGACGATGCGGCTTCGTTTGCCCGGCACGAGAACGGGGTCCGTCTGACTCTGAACTTGCGCGAAGGCGATGTTTCAGGCGTGGTTTTGGAGTCGGCGGCTGAGGGCGCACCCCGGCGGGTCTCCAGGAGCGAGATCGAGAAGCTTTTAGCCGATACGGTGCGTTACTGGCGGACCTGGCTGGCGCGTTCGAATTACACAGGTCGCTGGCGCGAGATGGTCAACCGCTCGGCCATGGCCTTGAAACTGATGACTTATGCGCCGACGGGCGCATTGGTGGCCGCGCCAACGGCTGCGCTGCCCGAGCAGGTCGGAGGAGAGCGCAATTGGGACTACCGCTTTACCTGGGTTCGGGACGCTTCCCTGTCGGTCCACGCCCTTAGTAGTCTGGGCTTCACAGAGGAGGTCGAAGCGTTCAATTTCTGGCTGGCTGGCCGCCTGAGCGAGCACGCCGCGTCAGCGCCCGGGGCATTGCCAATTATGTATCGGATCGACGGCAGCTCCGATCTGAGTGAGTTCATACTGGACCATTTCGAAGGGTACCGGATGTCCCGGCCGGTGCGGATCGGCAACGACGCGCAGAAACAGCTCCAATTGGATATCTACGGCGAAGCAATGTTGGCGGCCTGGGTGGCAGACCAGAGCGGGCTTGTAATGACCGATCAGGCCCTGCGCGATGCGACAGTGGTTGCGAATTGGTTGTGCGACAACTGGGACCAGCCTGACGAGGGAATCTGGGAGACTCGTGGTGGGCGGCAGCCGTTCGTGTACGGCCGGTTGATGACTTGGGTGGCGTTCGATCGGCTGATCCGGATAGTGATGAAGCGTGGCCGGCCGGCCCCTATGGAGCGCTGGATAGCCGCGCGCGATAAGGTTTACGAGCAAATTATGAAGTCCGGCTGGAATCCGCAGATGCGTGCGTTTACGCAGTACAACGGGAGTTCGGTTATGGACGCGGCGTTGCTGCGCATGCCGGTCCTTGGCTTCATCTCGCCCCGTGACCCGAAGTGGCGGTCCACTCTCGAGGCAATGGAACGTGTTCTGGTGTCGGACGGCCTGGTTTACCGCTATGACCCGGCCCATTCGCCGGACGGTCTGCGTGGCAACGAGGGCACGTTCACGATGTGCACCTTCTGGTACGTGGACGCACTGGCCGTGTCAGGCCGGTTGGAGGAGGCGCGATGGACCTTCGAAAGGATGCACACCTACGCGAATCACCTCGGCCTGTACGGCGAGGAGATCGGGCTGACGGGCGAGCAATTGGGCAACTTTCCCCAGGCTTTCAGCCATTTGGGACTGATCAACACAGCAACTCTCCTTAACGAGCACCTTGACCGGGCCAACAACACGGACGCCTCGCTTAAACTCTAGGCCAGCGATGGGCAAAACATGCCCGTCGCTCTGCCCAAAAGCCCCGCTTCGTTTAAAAAACTATAAACGAAAAACGATCTAAGCCGGTTTTTCGCCTGAAAACACTCGGCCCATTCGTTTAGAATGGTTCCTCAAATCTCCGAACAATCCGGCGTTTGTTTAGCCGTCGGACAAATTCGTTTAGCGTTTCATCTATCCCCGTTTAATCGCAAAACCCTGGCACACCACTTTTGATTAAACGAAGGCCTTTTGGGGGGCGAAGCAACCGCGGGATGAGTGCGCTCTGACCGAAACCCAATTATCCACCAATCCAATGCCAACAAATCTCGTTGCGCGTTGCCGGCCAGAAATCCGATATTCTCCAACCCATCTCGTTCACACTGCCAAAACCAAAAATCCTCAAAAACACCAACAAATCCACACATTTTGCCCCAAAAACAAATCTCGTTCACACTTGCAAAACCTACGCAAATAAAATGTGCTTGCCCGGCGAAGCTCCAGCGAAGACGGGTCGCCATTCTCGCTCTCACCTGCCGTAGCAGCGTCGCGTGGTGGCGTTTCGCCAGTGAATGCAAGTGAATGCAGGTGGTGCTACCACTGCTACCACCGTTGCCACCGCAAGCACCACTTTAACGGCTCGTCATCCGCAATTCATTTTCGTATCGTTCCGCCTAAATGGAACCAAAAACGATACCTGGATTCCGAACTGTGCCACGTACGGGTGTTATTTACGTTACGCACGAGGCGGAGCGTCACGGATTTTCGTACGGTGATCCCGACTGGGCAAATTTGGGCCAGGGCTCTCCAGAAACGGGCAATATTCCCGGCGGCCCGCAGCGTGTGTTGGAAGTAAGTATTTCCGAGGCCAGCCGACAGTATAGCCCTGTCGCCGGCAATAAGTTGCTGTGCCAGGCCGTCGCGGATTTTTACAACACCGCCTATCGCGGCAAAAAGAAGTCCAAATACACCGCCGAAAATGTGAGCATCGCCAGCGGCGGGCGGCTCGCGCTCACGCGTCTGGCCAGCGCGCTGGGCAACATCAACATGGGCCATTTTATTCCGGACTACACCGCCTATGAGGAACTGTTGAGTGTCTTCAAGGCCTTTACGCCGATTCCAATCCTGCTCGAAGCCAGGAATGGCTACAAGATTTCAGTGCCGGATTTGAAAGAAGAAGTTCTGGGGCGCGGCCTGAGCGCGCTGCTGGTGAGCAATCCCTGCAATCCAACGGGCCAGCTGATTGAAGGGCGCGAATTGTCGGCCTGGTGCGATCTGGCCCGCGAATGCCAGTGTTCGATGATTTTTGACGAATTTTATTCGCATTACGTGTACACGGACGGAAAGGCCGCGAAGCCGAAAATGATTTCTGCGGCAGAATTTGTGGATGATGTCGAACAGGACCCAATCATTGTCGTCGATGGCCTGACCAAAAATTGGCGCTATCCCGGCTGGCGAATCAGCTGGACGCTTGGACCCAAAGCGGTCATTGAGGCGATCGCCAGCGCTGGTTCATTTTTGGACGGCGGCGCCAATCATCCGTTTCAAAATGCCGCATTGCCTCTACTCAGGCCCGAAAATGCCACCGCGGAAACGCTGGCAATTCAAAAACATTTTGGCAAAAAACGGGCGCTGGTGTTGTCGCGCCTTAAAAAATTGAGCATCACCGCGGACGCGCCGCCCGCCGGCGCGTTTTATGTGTGGGCGAATTTATCGAAATTGCCGCCACCATTGGACGATGGCATGAGTTTCTTCCGCGAATGTCTCAAGGAAAAAGTCATCGTTGTGCCCGGCGTGTTTTTCGATGTGAACCCGGGCAACCGCCGTTCGATGATGCGATTCAAAAACTATTGCCGAATTAGTTTTGGGCCTGAGATTGAGAAATTGGAGTTGGGGTTGGCGGCGATAGAGCGGGTGATTACGCGGTTTAGATGACCGCCGGCCGTTTCCGGTAAAATCCCTGGATTTGCCAATAAAAATACGCTTTTTTCGCCTCCCCTGCGCTTCGTTTCCTGTTGCACTCCTATACACTATAAATGTGCAAGGCGGCCGGAAGACCGCTCAGTCGTCCTGGCTTATCGTTTCGATTGTATTGCCTGTTGCTTTGGCGGCAGAAGTTGAATCATTTCGAGTGCGTGTTGGCCGACAGCCGAAGGCGCGAGGGATTGCTCCAATCCGAACCGGCCGTCTTCGAGACTCTGGGCGCTATTGAGGATTTGCGGCAGAGAGTCCAGCCACGCTTCTCCCCACAGATGCTGGGGCGCCGGCTGCCGCACCGGCGTTGAATCCACCAGAGTTTGGGCCGTGACCAGAAATTGCAGCGCCCCACCCTGCCCCAACGGCGCTTTCCAATCTTCTTTTCCCCACGCCTGAAGGACGTCGTTCGTGTCGAAGCAAAGCAGCCAGGCGTCGTGTGTGAGTTTCGAGCGGGCATAAACGAACTTGAACCATTTCATGACGGTGCGGTTCAAAGTGAATCCCAATTGATTTTCCGCGACATAATTATGCTCGTACAGGAAAACAAAGCCGACGGGACTCGCCGAGACTTCGGACGGCACCCCAACTTTTTCCAGGACATCGTGCGAAGTGCTCTTGCCAACGATGATTCCGGGAGACACCGGAAACGGCGGCCCAATTTCACTGGTCAGATGCGAGCAACCCGCCAGGGACGCGCAAAGCAGGAGCAGCGCGCACAACGCTCTATTTGAGAGGCACTTTTTCATTGCTGGTCGCGAAATCGGTTATGCGCCCCTGGCTGTCAAAAAAGAAAATAGCGCGATCATAGACAATGTTTTCAACGGTCTGGTTATAGATAAGCAACCTGATGCCCTTCGATTTTTTTTGTTCGACGAGATAGTAAAATACTGTCCGGTTTGCCGTGCTGATGACTTGTGACGGCGGCCCAAGAGCCGCCAGCACGTCGTGCTCTGTGGTCTTGCCGCGTTCGAAATTTGGCACCGTGTCCGCCCGCCAAAGATTTTTTACGCCTTGTGTCGAGGACCGGATGACACAGCCGGCCACGATAAGGGGTAACAACAGGACAAAAACCAGCGACCGCATCCCGAGTATAAAATGAATTGGAATTGTTTTCATAAACTTTCGTGGTTTGTGATTCTTATTTCCCGTATCGTCTATTGTCCAGCTACCGGATAGCAGCCGCATCCTGTGCGTTGCCTTTCCGGCTCAAGCTGATTTTCAGGTTCAAACGGAAAATGTTTTCGTTATATTCCAGCGGTCCTCCTCCGCTGGGTCGGCTGAATTGGGCATAATAAACAAACTCCAATTGGCCGTATTTGGTCAGGACATAGCCGATGCCGCCGCCGACGCGTAATTGGTAGATTCCACTTTGATCGAAATTGTAAAAGGGCTCGACGCTGGTGACCGTGTACCAGGTTCGCGGTTGCCACGCATGTTCAGATAGGGCAAGCGGAATATCCGCTTCAAAACGGCTGCGGATTTGGTTGTACGAAGACCAATCATGGGTGTCAAAATTCTTAGTGGCGTGGTATTCGTACTGAGTGAAATTGTAGAGGCTCCATTTCCATCGGTTTGGCAGGGATAATCTGGGGCCGACAAACGGACGAAGCAGGAACGTGTCGGCCTGGTCGTTGTTTTGGTTAAAACGGTCATTGAGCCCGCCCCAGAGCTCGAGCCAGGGATTGATCTTGTAATAAAATCCAGGCGAAAGCAGGTTGTAGGTTTGGGTGTGGCCGTTCCGGTTCAACTCGTAGCCCAGTTGCGCAAAGGCGGTGACGTGGTCCGAAAAGGTGTAATAAGGAAACGCAGTGAAGCGATAATCGTCCGTGACATCCGCCCGTGCGGGACCCGCGCAAAAAAAGAGGCACCACAATACAATGAAGGCCTTCAGGTGTTTTTTGGATATGTCATTCATCGTCAATCGAACCATTTTTTTCTGGTCTTTCCTTTGTTCTTAATCCCGCGTGAGCGTCCAGCTGGAGTCCGGGTCGTAAGCCTCTATTTTTTTTGTCAGTGAGCTTGTTTTGGGCCCGAGGTCTCTTTGATAAATTTTCCCTTGCTGGTTGACAATGAAGGTCATGACGCCGGACTCGCCATATTGCGCCGGCCAGGCGATAAAGGCGAACCCGCCAATCATATAGCCGTTAATCATGTAGTTATATGCCCCGGCGGGAGCATGCTTGCCCTGACGAGTAAGGATTTTGTAATAATAACCGTGGAAAGGCTGCGGTGTGCCATTACCGCTTCTCGTGTAGCCTGCGCTCTGGGCTTCCGCGAATAAGGGCCCAAGCGGGCTGATTTCGCCATCTATATCCGGCGACCAATACAACCCGTCCTTTTTTCCGGGCGAACTGATAATCTTTTGCGCAAAATCCAGCACACCGTCACCGTTATGGTCCTCCGATGCATATTGACGCTGCGCCTCTACGCCGGCACGCAGCGAATCAATCGTTTGCAATTCGTCATAGCCGATGCGCCGGTTCAGGATTTCGTCCCTGCCGCTCGCGGTATCTAAATACCAGGCGCCGTTGGTGCGGACGACGGGGATAGGAAAAGGCCAATGGTCCGCGCCCGTTTCGAGAATACAGCGGTCGTCCGAAACATGCTCGAGATCATTCGACTCATTAAACTGTTTGGCAAACGCAGTGACCTCTCGCCGGTTTTCCACGGGGTCGGATGACCGGATGTCCTTAATGCCGGATCCAAAAATGTCCGCGAGGGCGTTCGTGTCGCGACTATTCACGGCGATTCCCAGCGCGGTAACGGCTTCTTCCGGCGATTTAAACGTTCGGCCAATGTCCTGTGCGACTGCCAGCGGCGCGATGGCGAGCGCCAAAATGACCGCTGTGAATGGTTGAGAGATACGATGAATGGTCTTCATAGGATGGAAATATTTGGGATCGATGGTTTTCATATAATCCCCTGAGTTCATGGTTCAACGGCGTCCGCCGCTACGAAATCCGCCTCCGGATCGTCGTGCGCCCCCGCCCCCATTGAACTGCCTGGTCCCGCCGGATTGTCTGGCCCCATTGAATTGTCCACCGGCACGACTGGTCGAACCGCGCTGGCTGGCGTCGCGGGCCTGTGACGCGCCTCCCGAAGTATTGAAGGCGTCCCTTTGCCCTGACGCATTTCCGCCACCCCAACCCTTGGAAGCTGGCGTGGTACCCGAACTGGCCTCGCGGCGGCTTGGATCGGGCTGCCATTTCTGCCCGCCAGTGTTTCCAGATGTGTTTTGCCTGACGTTGCGGTTCCCCGTGGAATTATTGAAACTGCTGTTGTTGACGGTGCGATTTCCGCCCGACCTGTTGTAATTGTTATTGTTGACGGTACGATTTCCGCCGGATCGATTAAAGTTGTTGTTGACGTTGCGGTTCACGTTCACGTTGCGGTTTACATCGACGTCGCCATGATAGCCGCCACTCCAGGCCACACCGCCGCGCGGCCCAACATAGACCCCGCCCGAATGCCAGTTGCAGTTATTGGCCATGATGGCTCCCATTGTCATGCCCACACCGAAACTGATCGCCGACGCCGCGGCAACCGCTCCTGGCGCCGGCGCTCCGTAAACGACCGGCGTCCCATAGACCACAGTCCCATATACGACCGTAGGGTTGTAGGTCGGCACGTAAATGACCCCCGGTGTTGTGGGTACAATCTGAACGACGGTATTGGTGACCATTGTAACCTGCTGGCTCACGGTTTCCTGGACGATGGTGTTTGTAACAGTAACGGTTTGTTGGGGTGTGGTTTTGAGTGAGCCGGCCTGCTGGGCTTTTCCGCGCATGACCTGAATGGCGTCCATGACGGATTTTTGGTTGTTGGCGAAGGCCTCGCCAAGGGAAGCGGTCCAATCAAGATCGTCGTTCATTTTCTGAAGGACATCCGGGAAACGCGCGAGCGCCTTTACGTTCGAATCCCATGGTTGCGAATCGATCTTTGGAATATTGTTTGTGTCTGCGATGAATCGCGCCGCCTTTACAATATCCAATGGATATGCCGATGCGGGCAGCAACGTGGCCAGCAGCGGGTCGGGGTAAAGCGCTATCGGCGCGACCAGTTTTTCCAGGTCGGCCTCGGACAATTGCGGCGGCGCGGAGGGCGGCGCGGCTGCGCTACCGGACGCCGGCGCGTCAGTCTGGGCCCGGACTGTGGCGGCGAAAATAATAAGGAAAAGAAGATAAATGAGTTGTGAGCTGGTTTTCATGTTCAGTTTCTATCCCTTCGTGGAACCACCGGCGGTCTTGTGATTTCTGCGGGTCGAATCCGCCGCCCGTTTTTTCCCGTCGTGCGCGAGAACGGACACCTCCAACCCGTGTTTTCGGTCCAGAACCTCCTTCACCTTCCATAGCCAACACATGGCATCTTCAAATTCGTGGAACGCCTGGACCTGCAATCCCCGCATTCGGCTGAAGAAGGTGAATTTTCTAACTCCGCCATAAACATCCTGCCGGTAAAGGACGGCGAGGCGTTGATGCCGTGAGAAGCCCGCATCCCGAAAGGCGCAGACCAACTCTGCCAGTTCGGCGTTTGTAAACCGCGGCCTGTCCAGCACGGGCAACTCCCGCAAATCCAGCATGGCGCGGTCCAGCCCGCGCTTTCGGCAGGTTGCGGCCAGCCCCTGAAGCGCTTTTCGACTGTCTTCAAAATTGAGGTGGTCCCCGGCGTCAAGACAAACAAAGTCACTGGCGCGAATTACTTGCAAATCGATTGGCATGGTTCATTCCGGTTTTGGCGTCCCTGACGCACCTCCTTTATGCGTGGTCATTTTCCCACCACTCCAACCATCAAACGGAATTGTGTTCTGTAAACTGTCCCTTGGTGCAAAAACGGATGCCCTTTGGTGCAAGCGCTTTTTACTTATCAAGGGCCATCGCTGTGAATAGTGAAAGGGGAACCCATTTCTTAGTGTAACTCAAAAAATTTTCTGAAACCGTTTGACATAAATGCGAAAGTGCAGAATAGGGTTAGGGTAACTCAGGATCCCAATGCAAAAACCAGTGCCGATAATTCATATCGTGGACGACGACGAGTCGTTCCGGTTGTCCATATCACGTCTGTTACGGGCAGCCGGCTATGACGTGCGGAGTTATCTCGACGTCGCTAATTTCCTCCTGGCCCGTTTTGACGAGGCGCCGGGCTGCATTTTGCTCGATGTCCGAATGCCCGAATTTAACGGTTTTGATTTGCAGGAGGCGCTCGCGATCCGGCCGGACGCCTTGCCCATTATTTTTCTAAGCGGCTATGGAGACGTTCCCGGTACTGTGCGCGCGATGAAGGCGGGAGCGGTCGATTTTCTCACCAAGCCGGTTCAGCTTGAAACCCTGTTGAACGCCATCGACAATGCGCTGGCACATGATGTAAAGAAGCGTGCCTCCCGCGAACAACTCAAGCATTGGTACGTTTATTATGGCACGTTGACCCCGCGTGAGCTGGAAATATTCCACCGGGTGGTTGCCGGGAAAATGAACAAAGAAATAGCGGATGAATTGAACGCCGCCGAGCGCACGGTCAAAGCCCATCGGGCGCAGGTCATGAAGAAAATGCATGCCTCGTCTATTGCTGAACTGGTGCATATCGCGGACCAATTGGACGCGGCGCGAATCAGCCCGCGCCTGAAACCAACGGTCAGCCCCTTCCCCGGTCTGTTCGCACGCTGAAATGGAATGTCGCTCCGTGGCCAGGATTATTTTCCGCCCAAAGACGGCCCTCATGGGCTTCAATGATCGATCGCGCAATGGACAGGCCCAGGCCCATACCGTCTTTTTTTGTCGTATAGAATGAATCAAAAATGACCGGCATTTTATCGGGAGCAATACCGTGGCCGCAGTCCGTCACGGTTACTTCGATGGTCTCGTCGTCTTTTGGTTTTGTCTGTATTATTATTCGACGCGCCGGCTCGGGAGTATTATCCATCGCGTCTATGGCGTTAAGAATGAGGTTCAATAGAACCTGTTGCAGATGGATTGCGTCTCCAAAAACCCGGGGAAGTTCTTCGGCCAGGTTTTTTTCAATCGGGACGCGGCGCCTTAACGCATCGCCGGTCACCAACTGGACCGTCGCCGAGACTGTTTCGTTGATGTCCAGCGGTTTCATCAGCATCTCCTGCTTTCGCAGCAGATTCCGGATACGCCGGATGGCTTCGTCCGCGCGCAAATCATTTTTCCGGATATCGGAGAGTATTTCGCGAATCTCCTCCAGGGGCGGCTTCTCGGTTTTGAGCAACAATTCCGCGGCCTCGGCGTTGCTGAGGATTGCGCCCAGCGGCTGGTTTATTTCGTGGGCTATCATCGCAGTGAGTTCTCCTGCCACAGCCAGGCGCGAAGCATGGGCGAGGTTTTGTTGGGCTTCCGCGGCCCGTTTTCGGTCGCTTACATCGTGAATCACGGTGATTAAACAATCTTCTCCGTCGATGTCGCCGATGTCCGCCGAAACGAGTGTGTGGAGCAAACTTCCGGTTTTTGTGCGCAGACACACCACCAGGTCATGCATCCCTTTCCCAAGTGAAATTCTGGCGACAAGGCGCTCGCGATCTTCCGGGGAGGCATAAATGTTCATTTCATCTACGGTGCGGCCAATGGTTTCATCGCGCTGAAAACCGAAGATTTTTTCGCAACGCTCGTTCATCTCGAAAATATGGCCATCTTTCAAACGGATGATCAGCTTGGCGACGGGGCTGGAATGGAACGCCTTGCTAAATCGTTCCTCGGCCCGGCGCCGTTCGCCGATCGCAATCGTCAAAAATAGCTGCGCGACCGATACAATGGAAAAAAGCATTTGAATGGAGAGCGCATTTTGTTCCGCCAAACGATACGTAAATGGGCCATGTCCGTGGACCGCGCCCCAAATGGCAGTCAGGGCAACGCAACAGGTGGCTGCGCTGGTTTCGGCCGGGCCAAATCTCACCGCAATCCATAAAAGGAACGGCAAAGGAACGTACAGCAATGCCGGCGGCGCCGCCGGTCCTGCATTCTGAAAGTAAAAAACAATGACGCTTACCACCATCAGGCAAAGAAATGCCGCGCTGCCCTCGAAATATCGCGGCCAGGGCACTCTAAGGTATACGTCCAGTTTGCCGGGAAAGCATTTCAGGATCACCGGGAGCAAAATGAACGTTGCAAATGCGTTCGAAAAAAATCGCATGCGCCACACTTCCCAATAGCCCTGATTGCCCCAATGGTTCACCCATACAAACGCGGAATCCAGGAACGAACTCAAAAATGGGCCCAGCAGCGCGCCGCAAACAAACAGGGCAAAAATATCGCGCATCCTGTTGAATTTCAGGGAAACGCCGGGAAAAGTAAGTATGCTGAGGGCGCCGATCAAAGCTTCGAAAGTGTTGCTTGTAAACCAGCACAGCGCCATGCCCAGGGGAATGCCGCTGTGAATTTCAGTCATCAGGTGGGCCGGCAAAGCGCAAAGAATCAACCATGGCCACGTGCGTGGCTGACTCATGAGCAGCGCCGCAAGTAGAATCACATTCGCCGGCCACATGACCGAAACCGGAAAAGGCTGGAACGTGAGCGCCAAACCCATCCTGGCGCCCAAATAATACCCAATGAATACAAAGAGGCCCGTTCGGACCGTTACCTGATTGAAGCTGCTTTGCCGCTCCTCAACCTGATTCGATCCGTTTTTTTCGGCCCCCGAAATGGGGAGGTCCCCGCCCGCATTGGCAATTCTAATTTGCACAAGCCCCTTTCAATCAGGATCAGCGTACCAGTCTTAGTAATGCTGTCCATAAAAAAAGCAATTCGTGTCGAGCGATAGAAACCTTAAACGGCGGCTCGCTTTTTCCTTGCCATGGCCCCGTGCAAAGCGTCTCTTTAACAATGAAGATTCCGGCGATGATGGAAGTTGAACGCCAAAGGTCATAGCTATTGAAAAACCTGAAAACCGGTTTGGCATAGAATCTGCAAAAGCAAGCGACGCCTATGGAGGAACGCAAAAATTCGCGCGAGTGCATAACGCATTTTGCATTTGCGCTTGCAATTTTCACTGCCACGGCGCTATTGATCGCCGGCTGCAACACGGAGGAGATCACAGACCCGCCTCGTTCCGCCACGGAACAATTACTATTGAGTTCGGCCGCGGACCAGGCGCTGGCCGGCGCTAATTTGAGTCTCTTCGCCGGCCGAACGGTTTATTTCGATTTCACCTATTTTGAGAGTTACGATTCGAAATATGTCGAAGGCTCAATCCGCGATGCCTTTAGCCGCGCAGGTGCGTTGATGGCCCAGGACAATAAAAGCGCGGACGTGATTGTCGAGGCGCGCTCGGGCGCGTATTCCGCTGACACGAACACGTCCTTTTTAGGCATTCCGGCGATTCCACTTCCAATCCCCGGAACGGCCGAAGTACCTGTAATTCCCCAGCTTCCCTTTTACCAGAAGCAGGCGGAGGTCTCCTATGCCAAGTTCGCTTTGTTGGCTTTTGACAACAAAACGCGCGCGCACATCTATTCCAGCGGTCCGCTGGACGGCAACGCGCATAACACGTACAAGGCACTTCTCCTTTTTTCGTGGTGGTCGACCGATATTCCGGAGAAAGCGAAAAGCAAATACAAATATAAATACGAGGTCTGGTATCCGCAGTATGATCAGCAGAATATGCCGCCGCCGGCCCGAAAATGATGTGGCGTCACTTGTTACTCCCGGCACGGCTTGCCGGCCCGATACAGCCCCAACAATTTGCGAATGGTGGCGGCGGATTGCCTGTCACCGGCATCCGTGGCCAGCTTCAAGGCCAATTCGGCGGTTGTGACGGCGTCGGGAAAGCGCCCGGCTTCGGCATAGGCGGCGGCCAGTGTGTTGACGGCGCCGGATTGTTTAAAGGTGGTCAGATGACAAGCATCTTCGGCATAACGGACGGCTTCGGATCCATTGCGGACCGAACCATCCGGGCAGGTGGCCAACAACCAGGCGAGGTTGTTGAGCGCCGTTACTTCCTTTTCCGGGTCGGGTTTTAGCGACAATGCGCGTCGCAGATCCGTCACAACGCGGCCCCAGTTTCCAGACACGTAATCCAAATTTGCCAGGTCCATGCACGTGTCAATATCCGGGTTGAAACAGACCGAGAGCTGATAATGGCGAATGGCCTGGGAGTTTCTTCCCTCCTGTTCGAGCAATCGGGCAAACATTCTGTTTGCGACCGCTTCGTGCGGATCGATTTTTAATGCCGCGAGATATTGGGCCTCTGCGCCCCGGTAATTATTTTGCAGCACGAGGGTATATCCAAAATTCAAGCGGGCTTCGATATCATTCGGGTTGTATTTGAGCGACTGCTCGAATTGGCGGACGGCATTGGCATAGTCTTTCTTATTGGCAAAAATGACCCCAAGCTCGTTGAGCGATCCCCACGCTTCCGGATTTTTTGAAATCGCGTCGACGACCAATTTTTCTTCGTTTTGGAACGCCTCGGCGCGTTTAAAACATAATGCCGAACCAAGGACCAGCAGAACGATTGCGACGCCTCGGAAGATCATTGTGTTGCCCAACGCGGCGACGGCCGCGACGAGCGCCACAATGGCCGGCAACGCGGTGTATTGAAGGTGGTCTGACACCTGCCACAACGTCTCGAATTGAGCGTTAAAAAAACCAAGCGCCGGAATTAACATGACAAAAAAACATCCCAATCCAAATAAAGCGTGCCGTCCCCAAGTGCGCCGGTACAAAAAACAAACGAGAAACAAAATGCAACAGAGGAGAACCGGCAGAAAAGCCATTGGCGAACCGGTGTCAATCTTCCAGCGCCGATACTCCAGATTCAGGCCCACGGGGAAAAGTGCTTTGCCGAGGTAAAACCAAAAATCATAGCCGGCGCCGGCAAGCCGCCGGGCAAAACCGGCGTGCTCGAGCGTGAGCGGCGTCGTGGGCAGCGCCTGGTACTTTTGAAACCAAATGGACATCAAGCCGAACGCGAGTGAAAGCGTGAAGAAAGGCGCGGTATGGACCGCGTCGCGCCAGCGGATCCGACCTCGCTGCCACACCGCGCACAACAGCAAAACCACGGGAAGCATGATAATGGTCGTCTTAGCCATTAACCCGAGTACGAAGGCGCACAGGGAAATGCCATACCACAAGACAGCGGCATTGGCCGCATTGTGGTTCGAAGGTGGTGTGTCCTGCGGATAAAGCCTGGAATTTTCGTACCGGAGATAAGCGATAAAACTCAGCAGCAGAAACGGCATTGAGAGCGTATTTTTCAATTCGGCGATGCGCGCGACCGAGTTGACACAAACCGGATGCACCGCAAATAACGCACCGGCCAGCCACGCACCGGGAATTTTCAATTGAGCCAGTAATCGCCATAACAGGAGCGCGCTCAGGGCATGGAGGGTAATGTTGACGAGGTGATAACCGGCCGGGTGGGCGCCAAACGCCAGGTGTTCCAGCCACCATACGAATGTGCTCAACGTAAAATCTGTGCCGAACCAGAGTGTTCGCAACGTCAGTTGGCCGTTAACCAGCGCGTTGTCGCCGGCGATAAGCCGCGTATCGTCCATCAAAAAGCTTCCTGGAACAACGGGGACATAAACCAAAAACGTCAAGGCTATGATTGCCAAAGCACTGAGAACAAATTGGACTTGAGGTTTCAGGTTCAAATTTGGGATGAATGGATTCTAATCCTTGCGTCTAGAGTCGTGCACCCATTGCAGAAATATCTCCAATGTTCGATCAAGGTTGAGCGGCCCACAAAAGCCCTCAAACCTGTCACCCTCGATTTTACGCGTTATCCAATCAGTTTCTGTTGTTTCGGTCCGGACCGGCGTGAAGGATTTTAGCTTCAAGTCCGTCCCCACAAGATCAATTGAAATATGCCAACCGGGATTGTCCAAAGTATCGATCTTAACGCCGTAGCCGTGCTCCCAATCACCGTTACATTGGGACAAATACCACTTTTGCAATCTCTCGACGGTATTCATTGTGGAAAAAAATAAAGGCGAGCCGGTGTCGGCTCGCCTTTTCGGTTTTCGCAAAAGATCACAGGCCTTTGCCGATCATGTACTTCAACAAATCGGCCACGCGGCAACTATAGCCCCATTCGTTGTCATACCAGCTGATGAGCTTGAAGAAGCGCTTGTTCAATTCGATGCCGGAGCCGGCGTCAAAAATGGAGACTGGCCTTGCTGTGAATGAAATCGCTGCTGACCACTTCGTCTTCGGTGTATTCCAGAATGCCCTTGAGATAGGTCTCGCTGGCGCTTTTCATCGCGGCGGAAATTTCCGCGTAGCTGGTTTCCTTGACCGTGCGCACGGTCAGGTCCACGACGGACACCGTCGGCGTCGGCACGCGGAACGACATGCCGGTCAGCTTGCCTTTGACTTCGGGGCAAACCAGGCCGACGGCTTTGGCCGCGCCGGTCGTGGAGGGAATCATATTGATGGCCGCGCTGCGTCCGCCTTTCCAATCTTTTTTGCTGGGACCGTCCACGGTTTTTTGCGTGGCGGTGTAGCTGTGGATGGTGGTCATCAACCCTTCCTCGATGCCGAAGCCTTCCTTGAGCAGAACATGGACGAGCGGCGCGAGGCAATTGGTCGTGCAGCTGGCGTTGGAAATGACGTGGTGTTTGGCCGGGTCGTATTTTTCATGGTTCACGCCCATGACGACCGTGATGTCTTCGTTTTTGGCCGGGGCGGAAATGATGACTTTTTTCGCGCCCGGCGGTGACATGGCCGTAGGCGATTTGGGATTGGCCTTGTCGGCGTCGGTGAACAGGCCGGTGGATTCGATGACCACTTCCACGCCGAGTTGCTTTCCACGGCAATTCGGCAGGGGTCTTGGCGCTGACGACTTGGATTTCCTTGCCGTTGACGATGAGAATATCGTCTTCGGGCTTGTCGGCGGCGGATTTTTTCGAGCCGACCTCGCCCTGGAAACGGCCCTGGGTGGAATCGTATTTGAGCAGGTAAGCGAGGTTGTCGGCCGGCACGATGTCGCCGACGGCGACGACTTCGACGTCCTTGCCGATCATGCCTTGCTCGGCGATGGCGCGGAAAACGAGGCGGCCGATGCGGCCGAATCCATTGATTGCAACTTTAACAGCCATAATTTTTTAGTTTTGAACAAATATGTTTCGAAACGAGCATAAAAGTCTAGCAGGACGCGACGCGACGTCAATGACGAATGAGGAGGGGTCAACTCTTCTGTGTGGGCGAACTGGAGGGGTGGGCGCTGAGCTGTTTCATGCCGTCGAAAACGTAAAGAAAACCGGAAATGCCGGTAAAAGCGCCCGCCCCGATGAGCCATGTCTGAAATAAATAAACATGAAAAAACAAATCCCAGCGCGAGTTGAGAACGTTCGCGCGCGCGTGCCAGGGCACCGTGTCCCAACGCAGCAAAATCCAAATGATCACGAGCATTTGAAACACCGTGGCGATTTTGCCGGTGATGCGGGGACGGACCGTAATATTGCCGACGACCGAACGTATCACGACGGCGCCAATCGCTACCAGGAGGTCCCGCCCGATGATCGTGCCTGTCAACCAGAGCGGAATTTGGCGAAAATACGGCTCGTTGTTAAAGCTCAAGACGACGATGCCTGAGACCAGCAACAGCTTATCCGCAAGCGGGTCCAGGATTTTTCCCAATTCACTGATTTGGTTGTACCGCCGCGCGATGTAACCATCCACGCCGTCTGATGCGGCCGTTACCGCAAAGAAAAGCATGCCCATAATCCGATGGACATCGTTCCCAGTGCGGACGTAATAGATGGTCTCCGTAACGAAAAACGGAATCAACAATATCCGCAAAATCGTGATTTTATTCGCAGTCGTCACTGCCTGACAGTTAACAGGGAAAACAAAAAAAGAGAAAAGGAAAAGTATCCTGCCAGCCTGGCATTGTTCCTGGCAGGGCATCTAATTTCTTGCGAAAAAGGAGAAGCCGCTTTAAGTTTTTTGGTGACTTCTAAAATGAAATTGGAGCGACCAAGCGAGGACTCTCTGATGGAGGAGGAAAATGCGCGTTTGCGTGGCGACTTGCTCACGATTGCCACCCGCATCAGCCACGATCTGCGCACGCCTTTGGGCGGCATCGTGACGGCTGCGGAAGTTCTCCGGGAAATGATGGCCGAGGTCAACCGGCCCGAGACGCTGACGCAAGCCATATTGAATTCGGTCGATGACATGACGCGTCTTATCCGTCAAATCAGCTTTGTGACACGGGCTACGGCCGTGCCGCAGCCGGTCAAGCCGGTCAACATGGCCGTCATTGTCGCCCTCGCCCAGCAACGGACCGAGCGTTTGAGCCTGAAACGAGGCGCCACGGTCATTGGGCCGCCTTCCTGGCCTGAAGTGAAGGGAGTGTCGGATTGGCTGGAATTTATCTGGGCAAGCCTCCTGACAAACGCGGTTCAACACACCGCGGAAAAAGTCCGAATCGAATTAAGCTGGCGCCAGGAAAACGGCCAGTGTCGCTTTGGCATTGCTGACAACGGCGGCGGTGTGCGCGAGGACCTTCGTTCGACACTGTTTTATCCATTCCATTTGTTGCACAAACCGGAGGGGTCGCGTGGGCTTGGATTGTCCGTTGTCCAAAGATTGGTGGAACTTCAGGGAGGAAATTGCGGTTACGAACCGTTGTCCGGCGGGTCGCTCTTTTATTTTTCGCTGCCAGTCGGCCCCCAAGCCCCGGATTAACGGATTGTTGGATTGTTGGATGAATGGACGGGCGGGTTTAGTCAGAGCGCGCTTACGCGGCGCTGCTGCGATGGGTGGGGACCCGCCTCCGCACTGCTTCCGCCTTCGCCTGGCTACGGCGCGACGAGTCGGCGCGGCAAGCACATTTTATTTGCGTAGGTTTTGGAAGTGTGAACGAGATTTGTTTTTGGGGCAAAATGTGTGGTTTTATTGGGGTTTTTGAGGAGTTTTTGTTTTGGCAGTGTGAACGAGATCGGTTTGAGAATGTCAGATTTTTGGTTGAGCCGTAGATCAGATTCGCGCTATCGCGCGGTTTTTCAATCAGCGGCCGAATAAGACGGCGCATCAACCCCGGCTTGAAAGCCGGGGCTATTTCCGGTCGCCCTGACGGGGCTTCAGTCAGGCTCCTGCGTGGCGTAATGGTAAGGGCTCGAAGGTCGCGCACATTTTATTTGCATAGGATGTGCAACGCGCAACGAGATTTGTTTTTGAGGCTAGATTTTGGCGGTGAGGGTACGCAACGAGGCGCGACATTGGATGGGTGGGATCTGCAGCGAACAAGCCAGCGCGATTTGACAGCAAGAATGTGATAGACGGAAAGGGCAGCCACATTAATCCCTTAAACCAAAAATGCATTTATCCAGGGCTCCGCGCTACTCCGCCCTATTCCACGTTCATCTTCTTGATCTCGAGAAAACCATGGAATTGGCGGATGCGGGTGGGATGCCGCATTTTGCGAAGAGCCTTGGCTTCGATCTGCCGGATGCGCTCGCGCGTCACTTGAAATTGCCGCCCGATTTCGTCCAGGGTCCGGGCATCGCCGTCGCCCAGGCCGAAGCGCAACTCCAGCACTTTTTGTTCGCGCTCGCTTAAACTGCAAAGCACGTCGCCCAGTTTGTCCTTCAACAGGCTGAAACTCGTCAGGTCCAGGGGGTCGCCCGCTCCTTTGTCCTCGATGAAATCGCCCACGTTCGCATCTTCGCCGTCGCCGACGGGTGAACTGAGTGATATCGGCTGTTGCGCCATTTTTAAAATCGCCCGGACGCGTTCGACGGGCATTTGCATGTCCTCGGCGATTTCGTCCGCCGTGGGCTCGCGGCCAAAATCCTGCAGCAACCGCTTTTGCGAGCGCATCAGCTTGTTGATGACATCGATCATGTGGACCGGGATGCGGATGGTCCGGCCCTGGTCGGCAATCGCGCGGGTGATGGCCTGGCGGATCCACCAGGAGGAATAGGTCGAGAATTTATAGCCGCGGCGATACTCGAATTTTTCCACCGCCTTCATCAACCCGATGTTACCCTCCTGAATCAAATCCAGAAAGGACAGCCCGCGATTGGTGTATTTTTTGGCGATGGCGATGACGAGGCGCAAATTTGCCTCGACCATTTCGGTCTTGCCCTGGAGGGCGCGCGTTGAAAATTCGCGGAGGCGATTGAAGAGGGCCAGAAAATCCTGGTGCGGCATCCGCACAAATTCCTCGAGCGCCTTGATTTTTTGCTGTTCGGCCTCGACAAGATGCTGTTGCGCGCTCGATTCGCGCTGTTCGCCGGCCTCTACCAGCGCGCGCAGGCTGTAATGGATTTTTTCGTGGATATTTTCTGCCACCATCCCCATTTCCTCAACGACCATCCGTTTGAAGGCAAATTCGCCGAAGAATGATTCGAGTTTTTCTTCGGTCTTGCGGAATTTAGCCTGATGATCGGCCGTGGACGCCGACCCCGAATCGCGCCATGCCAAAAACTGCGTGTCGGCTTCCGCGTCCAGTTCGCGGACGCGCGCGACGAGCTTGCGCAGGGCCTTCAGATATCCCTCGCGATCTTCGGCCATGTGGTCCAAAACGACACGGTCAAAACGGTCCTTGCGGCGGCTCGGCCAAAAGCCGTTCCGCTATGGCAATGTGCTCCTTGCCGACAAAGCCGAGGCGATAAATGATTTTGCGGATTTCCTCTTCCGCGACTTCGATTCGCTGTGAAATCTCGATTTCCTGCTGCCGCGTCAGGAGCGGCACCTGTCCCATTTGATTCAGATAGATTCGGACCGGGTCATCCAGCGCGTCCAGCCGGCTGCCTTCCTCTTCCGAATCCGCCGGTTTGACGCGGTCTACGTCCGCCTGGTCCACGACTTCGACGTCCAGCGCATGCAGCTTGGCGAACACTTCGTCCATTTCATCGGGGGCGGTTCCTTCACCGAGCACTTCATCAATGTCATTGTAGGTGAGGCGTCCCTGTTCGCGGGAGAGGCGGACCAGTTCTTTGATTTTTTCCTGAAGCGTGCGCGGAACACCATTCGGTGTATGTTGTGGTTTCCGGCTCGGCGGAAGCCAATGGCTCTTTTTCCCGTTTCTCATCCGCCTGTGATTGGGATTTAGTGACCTTCGATTTCGACATACAACTCAACTTGCCAATACGAGTGTCGGGGAATATCCGCCCTTTTCAGAAAGGCGTCAAGGGGAATCGCCAAAACTGGAATTGAAATTTTTTTCGTTCATCGTTCAACGTTTTCAAACGACCGGAGTCGTCGCGCCCATCGGCAGCATCACGCGGACCACGCCGTGCAGTCCCGGTCGTGGCGGCGGAATTTCAAGCCGCCCGTGGTGCGACTCGATGATTTTGCGGCTCACCGCCAAACCCAATCCCAGCCCGACGTTGCGGGTGGTGTAAAAAGGCGCCGGGGCTTTTTGCGCCGCTTCAGCCGAAAATCCTTCGCCGTTGTCCTCGATTTCAATTTGAAGGCCGGAGCCGGATTTTTCTGAAACCATTTGCAATCGTCGCCGTGACGTTGGGTTCTTTGAGATTGGCCTGGAGAGCGTTGAGAATGATTTCCGCGAAGGCGTGTTTGAGTGAAAGGCGGTCGCCCGTGACAATGATGGGCGCGCCGCCGTTGTTGCGAACTCCCACTTCGAATGTTCGGCGGGCAGATGTTTGCGCGCTTCCTCGTAGGATTCCTCCAGCAACGGTTCGATGGGAAAGGCCACGGGCTCGGAACGCTCGTCCCGCGCGAGGAAACGCATTTGATTGAGCAGCCGCGTGACGCGCTTGACGCCGTCGGCCAGCGCCTGTGTCGAGCGATTTGCGAAATTCCTTGTCGTTGTATTTCTCCGCCAGCAACTGCTGGTGCGTCGAAAGCGGCACCATGGCGTTGCCGATTTCATGGGCCAGCCGGTCGGCCATCGACTTGATGAGCCGCAAATTCGCGGCTTCCACTTCCAGCCGCCGCAGGTGTTCGGTCTGCGTGATGTCTTCGGCCGTCAGCAGCGCCGAAACGGGCACCGGCGAATTGCCGCGCTGAAAAGGCACGACGCTGATGTTGTAATAACGTGCCCGGCGAATTGTCCGGCTCGTAGCGGTACGGCCCCATGGCCGCGCCGGTTTTGAGGACCTGATAAATTTTTGCGCCCAATTCCTGCGGCAGATCGCTGAATTCCGAAGCTGCCGGTGCGCCGGTTTTTGCGCCCGAAATGGCGCCGCGCGGCTTTGTTGGCGTGCAGGACCTTCAAGTCCCGGCCCACAACGATGCACGCGCTGTTCAACTCGCGCAGCACGTCCGCCATCATCTCGTTGTTGTCGGCCACCTGGTCGTGCAGCCAGATATTGCGCAGCGCCAGGCCCACCTGCTCCAGCAGATGGAAAATCATCTCCAACTCGACGTTCACCAGCGATTCGCCCGTCACCCGCCCGTCGAAAACCGCCACGCCCACGATCATCTCGCGGTCCAGGATGGGCACCGCCACCTGCGCGCCCAGCAATTCAAATTCCTTTTGCGATTCGCCGTCGGCGCGCGCTTCATCGCTGTCGCGCCGCAAAATCCGGCCCAGGCGCGCCAATTGGCCGCCGATGCCGGCATCGAGCGACAACTCAAAATTTTCCAGCAAGCCCGGATGAAAGGCCAATCGCCGCCGCGGCCCGCAACCGGCGGCCACTGTCGGCGGCCATTGTTTCGGCCAGCATTGGCGCAACCGGACGATTTAAGAAAATCGCCGCCCGGTTTACGCTGAATATTTCCCGGAGAAACGAAAGGAATTGCTTGAGCATCGCCTCCGCGTTCAACGAATGGGTCAGGATGGAGGAGAAATCGCGCAGCACGTCCAGCGTTTGCGCCGCGTTGATATAAACGGCTCGATGCGGTTGTCCGACTGGCCGAAATGTTGGCGGCGGCTGGGGAACGAATGAGAGTTGCGACTGGCGCTTCCCGATGCTTTGGCGGCCGACCATAAACGCTCCAACAAGCGAATTCAAAAGTTTCGGCCGCACCGGCGTCGTCAACATGTGAGTGACTCCCTGCAAAAAAGCTTCTTCTTCCCAATCCGACGCGGAAGAGGCGGTATAGGCAATGATCGGGCATTTGGGGTCCCGGCGGCGGAGGCGCTCAATGACCCAAATCCCCTGCATCCCCATCAAATCCATGTCCAAAATGCAGGCGCTGGCGATGCCGTGCACCAGAAGTGGTTCAGCCTCATCGACATCCATGCGATGGACCACGCGATACTCCTCGACGCTGAGGGCTGCGCGAATCGTTTCGACAAAATCAGGGTGAGGAGATAAAACCAGTATCGTCTTCATTCCCCTAAATGCTTAAAGTTGTTTAAGTTCCCGCCTGTCACCGGAGTTATTTTCCCACGCTTTTTTTTTCAGTCAACCGAATCTTGTCCACAGAGGTGACAAGCGCCTGCAGTTATGGGACAAAATTCAAAGATTTGGTTAAGAGTTGAAACGCCTAAGCAGTTGAGCGGCAACGATTCAGAATTTTCCGCCCTCGGAGATGGCTTTGACTTAATTTGAAAATTCAAATCAGCGATGCGCGCTGAAGAAGATATACGCCGCGACGACTGTCACGGTCAAACCCGCAGCGAGAATCACAACGAACCTGCTGACTAAACGGTTCTTTTCCACGCAGATCAACCTAATTTAATTCCGCAACTTCCGTCTTTTCTCCATCCTGCTTGTCCTTTGGCAAAAATGGTTTGCGAAAAGCCGTTGTGAAATCGTAACCGTTTTGAAAATCTTCGCGCCGATCCTGCTCGGTGCTGGCGAGCAAGCCCGCGTCCACCATGTTAAAAACGATTTCGCCAAAATCAGGGCAGCTTTTAATGCCCCACTCTTCCAGGACAGTGGCGGCCATGGGGCCAAACTCCTTGAGCGCAAACTGGCGGATGCCGTCGAGCAGTTCCTGACCGGTCACGTGCCGTATTTTTTTCCGGTTTTCCCGGCTGATGAGTTTTTGTGTGAAATCGAGCGCCTCCCGAACAAATACATACGCCTCACGCCGATACCGCAAATCGCGAACCACAATCTGGTCCACCTTCAAATCGAAATTCAGTTCGTGCATTTATTTTGCTTGTTGAATCGTCGCCATCTGCGCCGGATGCCCGGTCCGGTAATACTTCACGCACAAGCCCGTCAGCAACAATCCCAAAACGACCGCAAGAACCAGTTGCTCCTGCCGCGTTAGAAACTTCACGTCGTGAGTTTAACCGGGAAGAGAGCTGGATGCAATTAGAATCAGGTGTCGAGCGTGAAATGTTGAAGTGGTTTTCGATTCCGAGGCCGGTTTCACAACTTGGGCGAAGTGTCTCGTCTGATTGGCCCATTTTGTTTGCTTCGCTGCTCTCGCCCTCTGGACGGGTTGCGGTACGATGGTTGAGCGCGCATTTTCTACATTTCAAAACCCTGTGTATAAAGAAGCGCGCAGGGCGGGCCGAAGGAACATCGACCGCTGGATAAGCATCTGATTATTAATGGGCCGCAAATCCATGATCTTTTCGCTTGGATTGGCCGCCTTTCCACTAAACAATGCGCCGCCGCTCTGACATGAAACGGATTTTTAAATGGGGGATTGTGGTGCTGGTCGTCGGGTTTGCCGCGCTGCAATTGGTGCAACCGAAGCGAACGAATCCACCCGTGAAGAATGATTTCTTGAAGGCCACAGCCGCGCCGCCGGACGTGGCGGCAATGTTCCATGCGGCGTGCTACGATTGTCATTCGGACGAAACACGCTGGCCGTGGTATAGCTATGTTGCGCCGATGTCGTGGCAGATTGCCGACGACGTCAAGCAGGGCCGCCGGCACGTGAATTTGTCCGAGTGGCCGGGAGACAATCTGAACGTAGCACGAAAGAAAATCGAGGACATGAGCGATGAAATTGACGACGGAGATATGCCGATGAAAAAATATACGTTGATTCACAAGGACGCCCGCCTCACGCCGCAACAACGCGACACGCTGACACAATGGCTAAACGACCAGGCGTCCGCGCTAAAATCAAAAGCGGCGGGAAAATAACATGCTCGAAAGCGCATTTATTCCGGCGGCGGAAAAAACGTCGAAACGGCTCATGGTGATGTTGCATGGGTTGGGCGACAGCGTGGAAGGGTATCGCTGGATGCCCGAAGCGATGGAATCGCCGTGGCTGAACTATCTGCTGGTCAATGCGCCGGACGCCTATTACGGCGGCTATTCATGGTTCGATTATCCGAACAACATGCCGCCGGGGATCCTGCGGAGCCGCAAATTGCTTACCGAATTGCTGGATGGACTACAAATCAAAGGATTTGCGCCCCGGGACATAACTCTGGGCGGTTTTTCGCAAGGCGGATTGATGACGATGGACGCCGGTTTGCGGTATCCGCATCGGTTGGCCGGGTTGGTGGATATCAGCGGATGGGTTTTCGAAATTGAGAAATTATTGACGGAGCTTTCTTCCGCCGCTCGCGAGCAACGGGTGCTGATATCGCATGGACGGTATGACGAGCTGATTCCGTTTGGGCCGGTCAAGGAACAGGCGGGCACGCTTAAGAAGGCGGGATTGAATGTAGCATGGCACGAGTTTCCCAAGGGACATACGATTTATGGCGAAGACGAATTGTCCGTGCTGCGTGAATTTGTGCGGGCGGGGTACCAGTAAAAGCGTTGAAGCGTTAAATTGTTGAATCGTTGAAGCGGTTTTCGGCTTCGACGTCAGTTGCACATGTCGCCGATGTTGTGGCTGGATGGACACCCCGCGGGGGATTCCGGCGCTTAAACTGGCGCCCGCCGGTGGCGGGTGCCGGGCGTCGCGGGAGCGACGCCCTACCGTGGAAGGAAGTGTGTGTTCCGCATCAACGTTTTAACGCTTAAACACTTCAACTCTAACGCTAGAGCGAATAAGGGTTTGACATTTTAAATGCATGACATTAGCATGGTTTGCGGGTGGGGCGGGCTAAAAGTGTAACGGTAAAAGTCTGTTGATCATGCAAAACACCTTTGAGGAGATACGCGAGCAAATCCACGAAATTCGCAATATGCTCGGCCCGATAGATCTTAAGCTGGATAACCTGGACCATAAGATTACGGCCGGCGGGATTTCCTTTCAGGCGAAGACCGCGGACCTTGAAGCCAAAATCGCAGCTGAATCGTCAAGAATCTCCCAACACTGGACCAAAATCTCCGATCATTCCGACCAATTGGCCAAGCAATTCGAAAGGATCCGGCGCATTGAGCTGCTCCTGAAAATACCGGATGCGCTGGACATGCCTGTGCCTGCCGCTGTCCACGAAGACAAGCTGAATCCTGAAGTCATTCCTCCCCAAAAACCGCAAGGGTGACCCGCCTTCGCCTGGCTACGGCGCGGCAAGCACATTTTATTTTCCTAGTGTGCGCAACGCGCAACGAGATTTGTTTTTTGGGGAAAATGTGCGAATTCGTTGGGCTTTTTGAGGGTTTTGGCTGAGTCGACGCGCAACGAGAGTGGCAGCGCCACTGGCAATAAAGCTACGGAGGACAGGCGGATTATTTAACCGCAGAGAGCGCAGAGAACTCAAAGAGTGCGCCTCGGTGGTAGCACCACCTGCATTCACTGGCGAACAGCCTACCCTACCAACAGCACATTTTATTTCCCTAGGGTGCGCAACGCGCAACGAGATTTATTTTTAGGGTAAAAAGTGCGAATTCATTGGTCTTTTTGAGGATTTTGGCTGAGCCGACGCGCAACGAGATTGGTTTTTGGAGTGATTGGAATGAACCGAAATATTTAACCACAAAGAGCGCAAAGAACTCAAAGAAGCAAACCGGCAGGCGGTGATGGCAGTGGCAGCGCCACTCAATCTTCCCTGAGATACGATTTAAACGCAAGGCAAGGAGCTCATTAAGGCTTAATATCCAAACCCTTTCCAGTGACCTTTGAAAAATGTCAATGAGGGCCTTGATTTTGTTTGAACCGAAAAAATGGCGAGCAAACAGTATTCGCCCGACATAAAGGCACGGCCCAAGTCAAACCATCAGGCACCAGTACCCTATCGCTTTCTCAAAGTCCCCCGACTTTCAGTTCAGCAATGACCCGTCGTAGCAGGTGATCGGCCGTCATATTAATAAACAGTGTAGCCAATATCGATTTGGGCATTGTCATGGTTTGATCACATCCGATTCCCAACCGTCAAAATCCCCGTGGAACGCGGCTGCAAGTTGCTCGAAAATGTGGCTAATTTCATCAAGAGGCGCCGATTCAGGCACTAAAATTTTGCTGGCCCGACATAGCCACTTCTTTTGATTTGCACTCAGCAG
The DNA here is from genome assembly GCA_963845665.1 of uncultured Verrucomicrobiae bacterium. Lineage (GTDB taxonomy): Bacteria > Verrucomicrobiota > Verrucomicrobiia > Limisphaerales > UBA11358 > UBA11358. The sequence continues at coordinate 293,732 of CAWJTA010000002.1, read as the reverse complement.
GACTTTGGTTGCGAATTGCCTTTCACGAACTTTTTCTGCAGCAGTATGCGCCGCAATTTCTGATGGAAAATACAGATAAAAATCGAAACTGTGTGGCTTACCACTGTTGGAACCGAAGGCGTGTAATGTTGACAACACCTCAACGCGAAATGGACCACCTTTGACTGAAACCGGCAGGGCGACCTTTTCATTCGGGCTTATTAATGGTTGGAAGCCCGGCATTCTGTTGGCAAACAACCTCGTCAATTTAATTTCTATTGCGCCGCAACCGGACAATCCGTCCGTCGGTAAATCAGGTCTTTCACCAGGTTCCAGTTCCTCTTTGACCATCACGCCGGGGTCAATGTCCGAATAATAAACGCGCCAATTCCTGAAAGGCGGCAGCAACTCGCGTCGAATAAAAACGGGCATGGGCCACTCGGAGCGATTCCATGAGGGGGCTTTTCCAAGTAAAGGCCAGCTTCCTCGAATTAACCCGAGATCACGAACGTGTGAGACCAACAGGGCATCGGGAGGTCTTAGCGCCAAAACGTCCTTAAGCTTTGGCACAGATTTGCGCCTGGGCCCAAAAAAATAACACAAGACTATCGGCTCCCCGATTGCAGCTCGCGCAATGATGCCAACACCAAATCCACCTTGTCTAAGTGGAACTGCAAACCATGTTCCTTCGCCGTAAATCTGTTTCATTTTTGGTTCTTCAAATATTTATACGCCGCGTTCATATATTTTGTGTATTTTCGATTCTTGGGGCCTATGGGCTTGTTGACATTAAACGGCGGATTGAATTGCTCAAGCGCCATGTGTTCAAGCCCTCGCTGTTCGGCGTAGTTGTCCGTTTGGTAAACCGTACGAAAATCAAAATCCTCATAGTCGGGATGCCGGTCATAATTGCCCTTCCGACTTTTAAGGTCCTTGCTTCGTCCGGCCCTCATAACGTTACTGCGTTCGTCTGTCAAGGTGTAAACGCCGCCCTTTGTTGGGCGGGCGATTTTTGCTGACGGCGACGGCAACGACACCGGAGATTGTGTTTGGCGGAGAGCGTGGGAGCGTGAGCCGGGACAAAAGGAACGGCCCTAACTACTTCGAACGCCGAACGCGGAACGGCGAATAAGGGTAACTCTTCAGGGTGGTCTTGCGTCTTTCGTGGGATACTGATACGGGTTTTCCGATCCTTTTATGCGAAAGATTGCTGTATTTGCGGTTTTGCTATTCGAGATTTGTTGTATTTGCAGGGCGGACCCGTTCATGGATCGAATGACGAAGTTGCGAGGGCAATTCGTCCGGCAATTTCAGGTGCCGATGGAATGGCGGTTTGAGCCAGCGGACGTCGCGAATGGCGAACAGCCGAATTTCGACGACAGTTCCTGGCAGAAAATCTCCCCTCAATTCTCATGGCCAGGCACCAACACGGTCTGGTTCCGTTCCACGGTCACTATTCCGGCGACGGCCGGCAGACAATCCACGGCGAACTGTCCCGTGCTGCTTGAAGTGGAAATGCCGAACCAGGGCGAGATTTACGTGGATGGCCGGCTCATTGCGGAATCGCGCCGGTTGACTGGCCAGGAAACTCTGTCGTCGCAGGCCCAGCCAGGCCAAACCATTGTGGTGGCGCTCAAGGTCAGAGGCCAACGCCGTAACAGTTTCCGTGATGCGCGGCTCTATTCCAATGCGCTGCCGGATTTTGATCATTACCTGGATGAAGTGACGTTTGTGTCGGACCTCATGCCGGAGGTTTCCACGGATGAAAAAAGGGTTCTGACCGAGGCATTGAATGCAAGCGAAAGCTGCGTCCAATTTTCCGCGGTAACTCCTGATAACGTGAGCGTGATACGCGCGCAACTGGCATCAGCCCGCGCGGCATTGCTGCAGGTGGCGACGGTTACCCGGAAGTACGACGTTTATTACATCGGTCATTCGCATATCGATATGAACTGGCTATGGACGTGGCCGGAAACGATCGATACTTGCCACCGCACCTGGAACAGCGCGATGAACCTCATGGACCAATTTCCGGATTTTCGATATGTCCAAAGCCAGCCGGCGGCTTATGTGCCGATAGAAAAACTGTATCCGGATGAATTTAAGCGGATGCAGGCGATGTCCGCCGAAGGGCGATGGGACGTTGTGGGCGGATTATGGAATGAATCGGATACGGACATTCCCAGCGGCGAAGCTCTGGCCCGCTCGTTCCTGATTGGCCAAAACTATTTCAAATCGAAATTTGGAAAGTATGCCGTCACGGGCTGGCTGCCGGATTCCTTTGGCCATACGTGGCAGCTTCCGCAAATCATGGAATTGTCCGGGATAAAATATTTTTACCACATGCGCTGCGGCAACGGCATGGAATTGACGTGGTGGCAATCGCCGGACGGGTCACGGGTGCTCAAGGCAAACACTCCATCCTATGACGCAAAACCCGACCTGGATCAGCTCGTTGTACCTATCCGAAACAAAACGCGGTTCAACATGCCCCAATCGGTAGTCGTTTTCGGCGTCGGCGATCACGGCGGCGGGCCCACGCGCCAGCAAATCCTGCGCATTCAGTCCTGGCAGCAGGACCCGATTTTTCCAAAGGTGCATTTTATCGGGGCAGACGATTATTTTGAGCAACTGGCGCAACAGCCAACGGCGTCCACTCTTCCCGTGGTGGACACGGACCTGCAATATACTTTCGAGGGTTGTTACACGACGCACGCGGACATGAAAAAGGCGATACGCGAGGGTGAGGACAACCTTTACTCCGCGGAAGTGCTGAGTTCTCTGGCGGCCATGACGGGGCGAGGGTATCCGACGGAGGCTTTTGATGAGGCATGGAAGCCGACCACCTTTGCACAGTTCCACGATATCGCGGCCGGGTCGGCCATCCATTCTACTTACGACTGGATGCACGCACAACTGGCGCCCGCCTTTGCGTTTGAGAACGAACAGACCGAAAAAAGCCTTGGTGCGCTGACGTCAGGCGTGGATACGCGCGGACCGGGATCGACCGCGATTGCGGTGTGGAATACGCTTTCCGTTGCTCGCGACGATGTGGTGAAAGTGCCCCTCGCTGACGCGGGCCAATATCATTCTGTGACTGACAGCGACGGCCGCAAATTCCCGGCCCAATCAATGGATGGAAACACGCTGGTTTTCATCGCGCGCGACGTGCCGGCCTTTGGACATAAAGTTTATTTTCCCTCAACTGATTCCTGCGCGCCGGATGACATCCAACTGAAGCGTACGGGTGACACATATGAAATTGGAACTCTGGCATTCGACCTTGAAATCAACAAGGCGACTGGAGATTTTTCCCGGCTGTATTCAAAATCGGCTCACTGGGACGTTTTTGCCGGCGCACCGGACGCGAATGCGTTGGAGTTGCTGGGCGATAACGGCACCGCCTGGACCATCCGATACACGGGCGCGGATAAAATTCTAAGCACGGACGGCGCGAAGGTTTCCGTGGTGGACGATGGACCGGTTTTCGCGCGCGTGCGCGTGAGCCACGCATTCGGTGATTCCACGTACACGCAGGATGTGCTCGTTTATGGAGCCCTTGACCGGATTGATATTCCGACGGCAATCAACTGGAACGAGCACGCTGAGCTTCTGAAAATTCGGATGCCGGTCAATGCCACGAACCTCGAAGCAACCGCGCAAATCCCGTTCGGAAGCAAGGTCCGGCCAACGAATGGGCAGGAATGTCCGGGCCAAAAATGGATGGATGTGAGCGAAACTGTCCCCGTTCCAGTGACTAACGCCGCACCTTTGGACCTATCTCCATTTTTCAATGCTCAATGCGCAAACAATTTCGATGGCGACGGCGCGAAGTATTCGGCCTGGCTGCTGCCTGCGACGGGTGTTCACCGGCTCGGCAGTTATCAGGTGCCGTTTAATTTGCCCGGCTATCGGGCCGATCAGCCGGACAATATTGCCGCGGCCGGTCAGGAAATCTCTCTTCCGGCTGGCTCCGCTGGCAACACACTTTTTTTGCTGGCCGCCCGGTCGAAAGAAACAATTGCGACGGACATTGGTTTTCGATTGCCGGACGGAAAGACGGAATTTCGGGCCTTTGACCTGAACAATTGGAAGGCCGATACCTACGCGGATAACGAGGTGGGCCTCGAGTTTTCCTACGAACATCCCGGCAAAGCGCGACACGCCACGTCGCCGACCATGTGGATCGTTCAAATCCCCATTTCCGAGGGCGCGACGTCTATGGTCCTGCCACAGGATGACGGGTTCCATATATTTGCTGCCACGGTTGCGCCGAATCCGCAAGCCCCGGCGCGTTATGGATTGAGCGTGCTGAACGATTCGAAATATGGGTTTGATGTAATGAATGGCATCTTTCGCTTGACGGCGTTGCGCACCTCCACCAGACCTGATCCGCATCCTGATGACGGCGTTCAACGGTTTACCTACAGCCTGTATCCTCATGCGGGCAATTGGGCGGCGGCCCACACGGACGAGCAGGCCCTGGGTCTGAATATTCCGTTGCTGGCCGTCGTGACTACACCGCATTCGCCCACGCAACAGGTCCCGAACCTCTCGCTGGAAAATATCGGGGGCAAAGGCGATCTCATTGTGACTGCCTTAAAAAAAGCTGAAAACGGAGACGGATATATAATGCGTTTCTATGAGGCCGTCGGCCAGGACACACGCGCGCGCATTCATTTTGACCAACCCATGCGCGTCACGGAAACGGATATTTTAGAACGGCCGATCGACGGCCAAACGGTGACAGTCGACGGCAATTCGGCGGCCTTGCCGGTGGGGCATAATCGGATTATTACTCTAAGATTTGTGCCTGAAGGGATTTGAAACGTATTACCAGCGCCAAGGGCGCGTTCCATACCAGCCTAGGGCAACGCCTCAGGGGAACGCCCAACGCCCACAAGGGCCGAAGGCCCGTTCAATCGATCCATGAGAAATCGGACGCGAGATTTAATTTACCGTCCTTAGATCGCGCCGTTGGCGCTTAAATCTTTGCCCTGACGACCTCGGGCGTTGCCCGAGGCTGGTATGTATTGGGCCTTTGGCCCATAATTTTGCCATCGACGAACATGACCTATCCCGATGCGATCCAATACCTGTACGGCTTGCGCCTGTTTGGCGCGAAGCTCGGCCTGGAAAACACCATCAAGCTTGCGGCGTTGGCAGGGCATCCTGAACAAAAACTTCGCTTTATCCACGTGGCCGGCACCAATGGCAAGGGTTCCACATGCGCCATGCTCGAAAGCATTTACCGGCACGCCGGATTGCATACCGGCCTGTTTACCTCGCCGCATTTGGTTTCATTTCGCGAACGGATACAAATCGGAGGCGAATTAATCGCGGATCGCGACGTGGTCCGATTGGTTGAAAAATTTCGCGCCCTGGCGGCGGAATTTCCCAAAGAACATCATCCGACATTTTTTGAAGTGCTCACCGTGATGGCGCTGGATTTTTTTGCGGAAAAGCGCTGCGACCTGGTGATTTGGGAAACGGGCCTGGGCGGACGGCTGGACGCGACGAACATCGTCACACCCCTGGCCTGCGCCATCACAAATATCGCCCTGGACCATCAACAATGGCTTGGCGAGACGCTCGAAAAAATTGCCTTTGAAAAGGCGGGCATCATCAAACCCGGCGTTCCTGTGGCCACGACTGCCGATGAACCGGAAGCGTTGGCGGTCATACGTAATGTCGCAAATCAAAGGAAGGCGCCTCTGACCCTTTTGGGCGCAATTCCGCCGGGCCGAATTCCTGACGTTCTGCCGTTGCGAGGCGCGCATCAAAAGCGCAATGCGGCGCTGGCGCTGGCTGTGGTCAACCTGTTGCAAAAGAAAATCCCGGTTTCATCCGAACAAATTCAGGCCGGTCTGAAACAAGTCCAATGGCCAGGGCGACTGCAATTGCTGGAACAGCCCGAGGGAAGAAGAATCCTGCTCGATGGCGCGCATAACATCGCCGGCGCAACGGTGCTGCGTGAAACCGTCGAAAAGGATTTTCCCGGGGAAAAGAAAACCGTCATCCTCGGAATTTTGGGAGACAAGGATTGGCGGCAGATTTGTCAAATCCTCGCGCCGCTCGCCGCGGAAATCCTGACTGTCCCGGTGCCCAGCCAGCGCACGGCGGATCCGGAAGAATTGACGGAAGCGTGCCGCGTTGCCAATCCCTCGGCGAACATTTCGGTTTGCCACTCGTTGAGCGAAGCGCTGCAAAAAACTGCCGCTGAAAAATTTGTCATCATCACCGGTTCGCTTTATCTGATTGGCGAGGCGCTGGAAGGGTTGGGGTTTTATGCACCGGCCAAAAGCGAGAGGGAATTGAATGAGTGGAGTGGGGATACGTTGAAACGTTAAAAGGTTGAATCGTTGAAACGGGCTGCGTTCATGCCGTAGCAGCCGATGAGAGGAGGCTCTGAAACGTGGCGACGAGCCGTCGCCACTCCGTTGCAAGCTCGCAGTTCAGTCCGTTTTTTGCACGACGAGCATTTCGACCGGCATGTTCGCGGGAACAAGCTCGAGGCCGAGTTGATCGAGCAAAGCCGTTTTCAAATTATCAAGATTTGGATGCTGATAGTCGGTCTCATCCCACTTGAGATCGATGTCGAAGCGATTCGTCAATCCGGTTTGGTCCAGTACCGGAACTTTGAAGCGGCCCTCAAGAAACCTCCTCAGACTGGATAACGGTTGATTTTTGCAGGAAAAAAGGCCGGCTTCTGAACGGCTTGATCCGAACCCCTCACGCGAGTTACGGCGGCGAAGGTCAGCAGGCTCCAACCCTGCGGCGCCCTGGCTTTGAGTTTGCAGGCACAAGACGTCTGTGTCTCTGGTTTCAAGTATCCCGGTCAGGCTGAACGTCTTTTTTATTTCATTTTGTAAACCGATTTTGTTACCGGAAGGCAGGTTGGCGATGAAGTCGTATTTATCCTGTGGCAATTTGATATCGGCTGAAATAATTGTTCTGGCCGGGTCTATGCCATAAGCAGAGTCGAGGATCATTTTGACTGGTTGCGCAATACCCAGTATTTGCCCGTCGTCGTATGTATCTCCCATGCTGACGACGCCCGCTCCCATTGTGTCGGGATATCTGGCGGGAGCTATTGCGACTTGAGGAGGCACTTTGTGGAAAACGCGGGAGTCAGCGTTTCGGACCTGCCATGGAAATGTTCTATGCAGCTGAATTTCTTTCACAGTCACCACAGCTGTGCTTCCTGCGGCGAGGAGTATTCCTATGCCGATGACGGCCGCTGTTTTTGCTTTGGTCCATGTCATAAGTTTTAATGCTCCTTTGATGAGGGTTAACGTGGAAGTGGAAGCAGTGGCGCCTTTGACTGCGGCAATTGCCGAAATGGTTTTCGCCAAACCGGCCGGGGCGGCATGCACGGAATGGGCCGAAATCTCGTTTGCGATGATTGCGGTTGTGGATGCGACACCGCGTTTGGAAAAATAACGGCGCAATTTCTCGAGCGCCCGATGGACACGGCTTTGAGCCGCAGCTTCGGTGACGTTCATGGCAATCGCCACTTCACGCAGATTCTTCTCTTTAAAAAAACGAAGCACGACGGCCTCTCTGTCCTTGTTGCCAAGCCGCGCCATGGCTTCGTCCAGCATCAGCGCGATTTGATTCCAGGTGGAAACATCATTGGATTCCTGAATCGTGGATTGCATGTAGGCCTCCTGCTCGCGAATCCGCCGCCGCCGCTCGTCGCGAAGAAAACTGAGCGATGTCAGCCGCGTCGTTTGATAAAGCCATGCTTCAAGAACCGTGTCCGGGCGCAAAGTGCCGGCCTTTCGCGCCAGGATGATAAAAACCGCCTGCGTGATCTCCTCGGCATGCGCGGGTATGCCGGTTTGGCGCAGTGCGGCGGAATACACAAGATTGACATGGCGCTGGACTAATTTGGCAAAGCATTCTTCCGAACCATGCCGGCTATAATCCTGCAACAGGCTTATGTCGCTGATATCGGGCATCTGATACTTTATTGCCGTTGAAATCAAAATCAGGCATGAAATTTCACGAATGATTAGAAGACCAACTACCGTCCAAAAGACGCCTTATACTTTATATTCCCTTATTGACATCACGGGAGCAATATAACTAAAGTTAATGTGATATGGCCGATGCCAACGCTCTTCCACAACAACGCCGGTTTGCGGAAACAACCCGGCCGGACGCGTGGTGGGTGCAACCGCTGGCTGTCTTTTTAGGTTTTTCCGCGTTCATTGTCTATTCCACCTGGGCAGCGTTTCATCCGTTGCATAACGGAGTTTGCGCGTATTGGTTCTATGGAAACGGCGCGGACTACTTGTCACCGTTTTTTTCGCCGGAGATTTATGGCTATTCTCCGCATGCGATTTTGGGCCAGCCGCCCGCGTGGTGGCCAGCGTGGCTGATTTTTTCGCCGGCATTTCTAGTCCTATGGGCGCCCGGCGGTTTTCGTTTCACTTGTTATTACTATCGGGGCGCGTATTACAAGGCGTTTTGGGCGGACCCCCTGAATTGCGCCGTCGGTGAGCCGCGCAAAAGTTACCTGGGAGAACGCTATTTTCCCCTTATCATCCAGAACATTCATCGTTATTTCATGTATCTGGCGGTCATTTTTATTTTTATCCTCGGCTATGACGCCTGGAAAGCGATGTGGTTTGCGGATGCCAATGGCGTGCGCCACTTCGGCATCGGGGTGGGAACACTGGTGTTGGTATTAAATGTCGTCTTTTTGGCCTGTTACACATTTGGCTGCCATTCGTTGCGCCATTTGATCGGTGGATTTTTGGATGCGCCGTCGAGGGTGCCGATGTGCATGAAAGGTTACGGGTACGTTAGTGGGCTAAATCGCCGGCATATGATGTGGGCGTGGATCAGTTTGTTTTCGGTCGGTTTCACCGATGTTTATGTGCGCCTCTGCGCGATCGGTGTATGGCATGATTTTATTTTGATACGTTAAAACGTTAAAAGGTTAAAGCGTTGAAACGTAGAAAAATTGAAGCGTTGAAGCGGAACGCGCCCGTAGATGCGGGATGTGCGAGAGTTGAAAAAAGACAAGATTTCCAGGCTAGTGGACAATAAATACCAGATTATTGAATGTGACGTGCTCGTGATCGGCGCGGGCGGGGCCGGATTGCGCGCCGCGATTGAAGCTTCGGCGGCGGGCGTGAAAGTGGCGCTGATCTGCAAATCGCTCCTGGGCAAAGCCCACACGGTGATGGCCGAAGGCGGCATGGCCGCGGCACTGGCCAACGTGGATGACCGAGACAACTGGCGCGTGCACTTTTCCGATACGATGCGCGGCGGGCAATACGTCAATAACTGGCGCATGGCCGAACTGCACGCCAAAGAAGCTCCCGACCGCGTCAAAGAGCTGGAAGCCTGGGGCGCCGTGTTTGATCGCACAAAGGACGGCAAGATTTTGCAGCGGAATTTCGGCGGCCACCGCTATCCCCGCCTGGCGCACGTGGGCGACCGCACGGGCCTGGAATTAATCCGCACATTGCAGGACCACGGCGTCCATCAGGGCATCGAAATATTCATGGAACACACGATCGTTTCCCTGCTCAAGGATGGCGACCGCGTGGCCGGGGCTTTTGGATATGATCGGGAACGCGGACGATTCAAGATTTTCAAGGCCCGGGCTGTTGTGATGGCTACCGGCGGCATCGGACGCGCCTATAAAATTACGAGCAATTCATGGGAATACACCGGAGACGGCCAGTCGCTGGCGTATCACGCCGGCGCGGAACTGATGGACATGGAGTTCGTGCAGTTTCATCCAACCGGCATGGTCTGGCCGCCGAGCGTGATGGGCATTTTAGTGACGGAAGGCGTGCGTGGCGAAGGCGGCGTGCTCAAGAACAAAGAGGGCAAGCGGTTCATGTTCGACGACATCCCGGACAATTATAAGAACCAAACCGCCGACAATCCGGAGGAGGGGTGGCGCTACACGCAGGGCGACAAGAATTCGCGGCGTCCGCCCGAGCTTTTGACGCGCGACCACGTGGCGCGCTGCATCATGCGCGAGGTCAAGGCGGGGCGCGGCAGCCCCCATGGCGGCGTGTTTCTGGACATAGCCTGGATCAAAGAAAAAATTCCCAACGCCGCCGAGCACATTAAACGCAAGTTGCCCAGCATGTACCACCAGTTCATGCAGTTGGCGAACCTGGACATCACCAAGGAGCCGATGGAAATCGGCCCCACGACGCACTATATGATGGGCGGCATCCGTGTGGACGGCGAATCGCAAATGTCCAATATTCCCGGACTGTTCGCGGCCGGCGAGGCTGCCGCCGGATTACACGGCGCAAATCGATTGGGCGGAAATTCACTTTCTGACCTGGTCGTTTTTGGAAAACGCGCCGGCGAATATGCGGCAAAATTTGCCAGGGAAAAGGGTGATGCAAAACTGAACATGGCCGAAGTCGAAGCAGCCGAACGGCTCGCCCTGGAGCCGTTCGAACGCGGCAACACTTCCGCGACCGGTGAAGGGCCGTATCAAATTCAATACGATTTGCAGGACATGATGCAAAGTCTCGTTGGCATTGTCCGACGTGAACAGGAAATGGTGACCGCGCTGACAGGTATTGATAAGTTGAAGGATCGATCCGACAAAGTCGCCGTTCACGGCCATCGCGAATATAACCCCGGCTGGCACACAGCTCTGGACCTGAGAAATCTACTGACCGTTTCCGAGGCCATCACGCGCTCAGCCATTGAACGCAAGGAAAGCCGAGGCGGCCATTTCCGCGACGATTTTCCTAACAAAGACGCCGCCCTCGGCAAGGTCAATATCATCACGAAGAAAAACCCCGATGGAACCATGTCGGTCAGGCGGCAGACGATTCCGCCCATGCCGGAAGAGTTGCAAAAGGTGATTGAGGAGATGAAGTAGTTTCGTTGAAGCGTTGAAGCGTTGAAGGGTTGAAGCGGTCGTGGTCGAATGGCTTTTGGCGCCTTGAAAGATTGTCATGAATGCAAAGAATACTGCGAATTACAGACAGCCACTGCCGCCTGCGGCGGTGCGGGATACGTACCGGACTTTTGAAGATTTGGACGTCTATAAAGCGGCGCGGGAATTTCGTAAGCAAATGTATGAGGTGAATCGGCGCCTTCCGGCGTTTGAAAAATTCGAATTAGGCAGCCAGATTCGTCGCGCGGCTGTTTCGTTGACGAACAATATCGCAGAAGGACATGGAAGATTTCATTACCTGGAGCAGATCAAATTCGATTTGAACGCTCGTGGCTCGCTCGAGGAACTTCTTGATGACGTGAATATTTGCAAAGATGAGTCGTATTTGCCTGCGGAGGAAATCGAAAAACTGAAACAACAAGGCTGGCGCGTTCATCAATTGCTCAATGGTTACATTCGCTGGCTGCGCGCTCGTACCCAAGGCGCCTCCCTGGAGTTGCGCGACACGCCAACCGACGACTTCACTGCTGACGAACTGAACGAATTGTTCGACCTTGCGCCTGCCGCTTCAACGCTTCAACACTTCAACGCTTCAACGATATGAGGGCAACGTTCAAAATTTGGCGCGGCGATTCAAGCGGCGGCAAGCTCGTTGATTACACGACCGAAGTGTCTGAGGGCATGGTCGTTTTGGACGCTGTTCACAAAATCCAGGCGACTCAGGCGAATGATTTGGCCTGCCGCTGGAATTGCAAGGCCGGAAAATGTGGTTCGTGCTCGGCGGAAATCAACGGCATTCCCAGGCTCATGTGCATGACGCGGCTGGACCAGATTCCGCTCGATAAGCCGGTCACCATCGAGCCGATGCGGGCGTTCCCGAGCATTCGGGATTTAACGACCGACGTTTCATGGAATTTCCGGGTAAAGAAGAAGATCAAGCCGTTCAAGCCGCGCAAACCGGATGCGCCCGATGGCACATGGCGCATGGCCCAGGAAGACATTGACCGCGTGCAGGAATTTCGCAAGTGCATTGAATGCTTCCTGTGCCAGGACGTCTGCCACGTCTTGCGCGACCATCATAAGCACGATGATTTCATCGGCCCGCGCTTTTTGGTTTACACGGCGGCGCTGGAAATGCATCCGTTGGACACCGAAGACCGGGTCCCGGAATTGCGCCAGGCCCACGGCATCGGGTTTTGCAACATCACCAAATGCTGCACGAAGGTGTGTCCCGAACACATCACCATCACTGACAACGCCATCATTCCGCTCAAGGAACGCGTCGTGGATGAATTCTTTGATCCTCTTGGCTGGCTTTGGAAAAAGCTGAGGCCAAAAGAAGGCGCGCCGATTGAGAAGTAATCCCTTCGGGATTTGCCAACCAACTTGGCACAACAAAATCGCGCGAATTCTGCGCTTTGCCTCAACGACTGGTTTTCAATTCTAAATTCCGCAACCGGAACAATTCATCGCCGGCAATTTGCACCGGCGAGACTGAAATTTCAAACGGCCCCGGTTCCAGCGAAACCGTCCCTAGCGACTCGATTCGGGGTTCGCCCGACTTAACTACGCCATTTAATGTCTGCGCGCCGAGTTTAACCGCAAAAGTCCCGCCCGCGGAATTCTCAGTGGCGACATAGTTAATCAATACTTCGTACTTTGCGGGCTCGTTCAGTCTGACCGGCCAGGAAACCGATTCGCGCGGTGACGTCCAGTCCATCACGTAATCGTCGGTTTTCTTGCCTGGGCCATTGCGCAACTTGCCGTGCAGCACTCCGTCGAAGGCGCGGAGCGTGTCTGATGGGAACTGCGGCTGCAACAGGCGATTGGTGTCGGTTTGAATATCGCCGCCGCACTTGATTTCGATTACGGAATCGGCTTTGTCCGGCGCCGTGGAGGGCAGGCCGTCAATTTCCATGTCGTACGAATTGACCTGTTGCGAGCCGAGTTCGGCGGATTTGTCGGCCAGAAGCTCGGCGTGGCTGATATCCGAAACCAATCCACCGATATCCAGGCGGCCGTTGGCGGGCCAATTGAAAACATGGAGGTAAAGAATGTTGCCCTTTCGCGTGGATTCGCCCCATGTTTGCACCGGCAGCGGCGTCCGGGTTGTGCCTCGGATGGATTCGCCATTGACCCGCCACCAGTCGGCGATACCTTGAAGGATCGCGACGTCGTGCGGATCAAATTCGCCATTGCCCATGGGACCGATGTTCAACAGGACGTTCCCGCCGCGAGCCGCCCCCTTGGCCAGCAATTGGATGAAGTGCGACGGCGGTTTATAAGAGAAGTCATTTTGGTTCCAGCCGTAGGATTCGTCGGTAGTGGGGATGCCTTCCCAATCCCCGTCGAATGGCGGGAAATTTGCCGGACGATCCGTGGTATCGGCATAATCACCCCAGTCATGCACGAGCCGTCCGCTGATGACCACATTTGGATCGGCCTCACGCACGGCCTTCATGATGCGCAGGTTTTCCGATGGCGGCAATTTGCCGGCGGTATCAAACCATAGAATGTCCGGCTGATAATCATGAATCAGTTCCAGCAATTGCGGGATGGCTTTTTCATCCACGTAGCGCCGGGCCTGGTTCATAAACTCCGGTTGTGTGTTCCACCAATCCACGCCGCCGATTCTTTTGTCGCCGCCTGGATTATTGCGGTCCCAGTCATTGCCCGGCGCGTTGGTATCGGCCCAGTCAAAGGCCTGGGAATAATAGAAGCCGAACTTGAGCCCGTATTTCTCACAGGCCGCTTTTAGATCTTTCATTGGATCATAATGCCACGGCGTCGCGTCCATGACGTTGTAATCGTTTACTTTGGTCGGCCACATGGCGAAGCCATCGTGGTGCTTGGCGGTGATGACGATGTATTTCATTCCGGCGGCCTTGGCCAAACGCACCCAGGCGTCGGCGTCGAAATTCGTCGGATCAAAATGACCTGCGATGTCCCGGCGATAAACCGGTCCAGGAATTTTCATAATCCGCTGGATGTGCTCGGCATAACCTCTGACCGGTCTGCCGTGCCACGTGCCGCCTGCATAGGAATAAACGCCCCAATGCATGAACATGCCAAACCGCGCATCACGCCACCAGGAGAGCCGCTGATCCAGATTTGTCCGCGAATCGCGCCACCACTGGACCTGGGGACTGTCTTTGGACGGCAGGTTAAAGTCATAGTTGGACCAATCCACACTTGCCGCGCCGTTGCCCGGCGAAGGCGGGTTGGTCTGGGCGCTCAATTGGAAGATAGAGAGCAGCAGGAGAACTGCAGGAAGAATGGATTTTTGCATTAACGTATTGGTGATGGCGTCAAATATTACCCTGCATTTTCGCTCATTCTTGACGTCACACGCAATCCGCATCATGTAGTATATTTGTCCGACTTTTCTTTTTCCCTTTTTCCCGGGTACCCTTAGTTAAAGTCATGCTTCATTTTACACGCACGAGAGTCTCGGTCCTCGCCAGCGCTATTTGCGCGGGACTCATTTTCAACCTCCCGGCTATGGCGGACTCGCCTGAAATCCGGACGCCGCCCGCCCCGCCGACGCCGCGCATCAATGGACCGGACATCTTCGGTGTGCGGCCCGGTCACCCATTCCTCTACCACATTCCCGCGACAGGCCGGCGTCCGATACAGTTTTCCGCCGACAGTCTGCCTGCCGGCCTGACGCTTGATCCGGCCACAGGCGACATTACCGGTTCATTGGACAAGGCAGGCGCCTATCGCGTTGTCTTTCACGCGAAGAACGCCATGGGCAGTGCCGATAAAAAATTTAAAATCGTCGTGGGCGAAACGGTCGCCTTAACGCCTGCGATGGGCTGGAACAGTTGGAACCATTATGGGGGCCGGATTACGCAGGACATTGTGTTGCAGAACGCGCAGGCCATGGCCGCTTCCAGTCTGATTGATCACGGTTGGACGTACATAAATATCGACGACACCTGGCAAGGACAGCGTGGCGGGCAGTTTAACGGCATTCAAGGCGATGAAAAATTTCCGGACATAGCCGGTCTTTGCAGCGCCGTCCATAAGCTCGGCTTGAAAATTGGGATTTATTCGACGCCCTGGGTGACTTCCTACGCCACTCACACGGGAGGCAGCGCGGAGAATCCTGAAGGGAAATGGTCGCCGCCGATGACTCCCAAAAGAGTGAACAGGCATATTCTTCCGTGGGCCATCGGCCAATACCATTTCGCGACGAATGACGCGGACCAATGGGCGGCCTGGGGTGTGGACTACTTGAAGTATGACTGGAATCCGATCGAATTTCCGGAAACGATGGAAATGTATGACGCGTTGCGCCACAGCGGTCGCGACATCGTTTTCAGCCTCTCGAACAACATGAACATAACCAATGCACCGGCGATTTCGCAATTTGCCAACAGTTGGCGCACGACCGGGGACATCAAGGCCAGTTGGAAATCAATGAGCCAGCGCGGGTTCGGTCAGGACAAATGGGCGGCTTTTGCGAGCCCGGGACATTGGAACGACCCGGACATGCTCGAAATCGGCACGCACGAAAACAACCAGCCCGGCCTCACGCCGGATGAAGAATACACGCACATGACCATCTGGTGCCTGGATTCCGCCCCGTTGTTGCTCGGCAACGATTTGACCACAATGGACGCTTTTACATTGAACGTTTTGGAAAACGATGAAGTCCTGAGTGTAGACCAGGATTCGTTGGGCAAACAGGGCCGGTGCGTCGTCCGCGGCGATGGATTTTTAGTCTACAAAAAGCCGCTGGAGGACGGTTCGATTGCGGTGGGATTGTTCAATACCAGCGACACCGCCGCGACCATCACGGCAAAATGGAGTGACCTGAAAATTCATCGCAGCCGAGACGTCCGCGACCTTTGGCGGCAAAAGGACCTCGGCACATTTAAAAATGAATTCTCCATTAACGTCGCGCCGCACAGTGCGGAACTCGTCAGAATCCGTTGAAATGGATGCGACAAATTATCCTACAACGATCTCGACAATTTCTTCCTCGATGGGGCCGGAACCATGCTCGCTGTGTCTTACCAGGCTCCGGAGATAGCCGCAAATGGCCTCGCGGATGTTTTTAATTGCTTCGGCGCGGGTCCGCCCCTGCGAAACACACCCTGGCAGCGCCGGGCATTCCGCCACGAAGATTCCGTCCTCCTCCGGTTCAATGATCACTCGGAAGTTCATAAAACACTGTAACATTCCGGCGCGATTTTTGCAATGAACCGCAACCTTCCGGCCACGCCTCAACGCGCGTTATGGCACGAGTGCCAGGGCAAAGACTTTGATGTTGTTATTGTCCGGTAATTTCAGGCTTTGGAGGGTCTTCCTTGAGTTTACGTCAAACGTATAAGTATAAACGTAAAAAGCGTTTTCGTCTTTTGAACCGTCGGACTGGTTCCGATAATTCATGGTAATGGCCACAGACTCGCCTGGATAACTGTCAGGTTGGGCCCAATCGCTCATGGATTGTGTGAACGTCTGATTGGAACCGTCGGCAAACGTGACCATAAAATTTTGGTTCTCCTGCGCGCCATTGACGGCGAAGGCCAAAATTTCCAGCCTGGAAAAATGGCCGGCCGGCGTCAGCGCAATCGTTTGGCCCTGGCAAGTGATAACGTTCTTACCCCCATCGGCAGAGCCAGACTGAAAGGGAATGCCATTCCACGTTTGGGCCGCTAAAAAATTTGACGAGCACGCATATCCATCCCGGTCAATGCCTCCGGAAAATTGTCCACCATCGGGATAAATGCCCTGATCGTCGAAATATGGCGCGAGCGAGACGGGCACCGGACGCGGTTTGGCCGCGCTCGCCGCCGTCTGGGTTGCGGGGGCGCGCTGAGTTCCGGAGTTGGCGCAGGAAGAAACAGCGATGGCCGCTACGACCACGGCTCCAATGAAGAGAATGCCCGATGTATTCATAATTTTTTGTGAGCGTCACAATATGAAAAACGCCACCCGTGTAAACAGAATTTTCAAGATTGGACCGGAGCGGGCCCGGCGACGAAAAGGGATTGACCAGATGTGGCAAAAAAACGTGGAACGGCGATTGTTGACGACATGGAACGAGGCCTGCTATGGCAAGAAATACACCGTCTATGAACGAGTCGGACAAAATGCTCAAAGCGCTTTGCGCCCATGGTGTTGTCTCGGCCAGCCTCGATGACCGGCAATGCAAGATGAAGGTCGTTGAGCTGGGCCTGACCATTCCAGAGGGAAAGAATGATTGCCTGCTTTTTGGCAGAGATGGCCAGGAGGCAATGTATATTTTTGTCTATTTCCGCGACCCGGCTCGGGACAGCTCGGATCAGGGTTTCATTGGATTAAGGTTCGACTTCGCCAAATATCGTAACAATCCGCTGGCACAGGACTGTGATGTGCAGGAGGCATGCTCGTTTTTTACACGCGCGATTGCCGAAATGGTGGGTATTGATTTGAGCAAAAGCACCTGGGCGGTCGCGTCTTCCCAGAATTAGTCGGGCCAGGGATTTTGCGATTCTGCATTCGAAAAGGGCCTTATTTCCCGGCATCGTAGCTAAAATCTTCGAATTCCCAATGAAATTGCACACTTATCGTGTTAATTCGTGAAATTCATGTCTCGTTTCCGATGATTTCCCTCCCTACAGATAAAATGGGTCATCAACCTATTTTGGCGGATGCGCCCTATAGTTCCTGATCTCCGCCTCGGTTGCCGGTTGAGGCCAAACCCAGTCCAGCCTGTGATTGTCCAGCCAGGACGTGTACCTCCCTTCGACAAAATCTCCCTCCAGCGCCGGATTTCCGCCATCGTCCCTTAGGTTCAATCCGACAGAATAGAGCAGATAAGTTCCGTCCGCGTTCCCATCGGAGCGATAGCGTAACGGCTTGCCGTCAACGGGGTCCAGGGGAACGACGGGCAAAAATTCCGGGACAAGGGCATCCAAATTTAGCGGATAATTGCCGTTTTTAAGCTGGTATCGCTTCAGTGCGATGGCGGTAGTCGCGATCTGTTGCGCGACTGCCGCAGCCCTTATTCGTTTGATGTATGTGACCATAACCGCGATACTCTGCGACAGCAACGAATGAAAATCCGGGTTAGCGGCAAAAAGGCCGTCGTTATCTTGCGGAAACCGGAGTTTTTCGAGTTCATTGGTTTGGTAGTCCATTGCGCTTGCGAAAGAACCGTTCGTTTGAGCCATGCGCATGCTGGTTAGCAGCACTTCGTAGCCTTTTAAGGAGCGCAATTGATCTGGATAAGACCACCAATAGCGCCATAAATAAATTCTGGGTTTGGTCGTGGCCCGGGCCAAAAAGCTTTCTTCATCATCATCGTCGAGGCCGTACTTCGCAGCGGCATCCTGGTCCTTTTTTAAATCACTCGCAAAGAGCGCCGGGGAGGCCCGCCACTTGGCAAGGGTAATGGCGCCACCGACCCGTTCCATGGCTAATGCGTTTTCGCCGCTTTTAATGAAATCCAGGTTCGTCCAACCGTTTTGTAATTGGGCGAGTTGTGCGTCTGTGACTGCCGGCGACTGCAAAATCTCCCAGGTTACACCCACAGCGATCCTGGCCATCGCAATGCGGACCAGTTCGGAAATGGCAAAACGTTCATCCCTCAGCGCCTGTGTCAGGGCGAGCATGGCTCGGACGTCGTCTACGGCTGAAGCCGCATCGCCTGCATGCAAGTGATAAACCGCGGCAACGGACAACCATTCCGTGGCTTTTTTTGAATCAGAAAGCCCGAATGATTGGAAAGCCAGTGTACCGCCGCCGCCGTATTGAATTTGAAAATCAAAATCAGGTTTGCCCGCGATTTGGTGAAGCAATGCGAAGACGTTCATGTTTTGAGCAACGGCCGTCGCGAGTTGCTGCCATGAGTTGGTAACGGTCACTTCCCGAATGTCGGGTTGTTGCCAGCTTATCATCGCTTTGCCTGGCGCGACCATTTCCGTTGTCAGGATGTCATAGTTCGTTTTTAGAAGGGTAGTGTTTGTATTAATCAATTCCGCCGCCTGGCGAAATGTATTAGCGCCATTCTTTTCCGGCGGCACCGGCGGCGGAAGAACGGCCGCCAGGTCCATCGGCTCGCCTTCAGCCCTGAGCTGCGCGATATAGGCCTGCGTCGCCATCCGCAATTGATAATGCCGGACGACCGCCACTAAAATGACCGCGCAAACCGCTCCAGCCAGGGAAATTAAGATTTTCCAGCGCGGTCTCATAGGCGGGATGTTACGGCAACGATCAAGTTCCTATCAATTGGATAGTAATTCCGAGGGACAAGAAGATCGAGCGTGGCGCTGTCCAACGGACCACGTAACAACCGATGCATGAATCCCGGTCTGCCGCTTCAACGGTTTATCCCAGTGGCACTGCCACCGCTTCAACCGTTCAACATTCCCTCAATGCCCATGCCCATTGCGGCTGGCCAGCAATGCTTCGATTATGGGCAAATCGCCCGGTACGGTGACTTTGGGGTTGGGCGCAATGCTCGAGACAAGGCGCACGGGCTGGCCGATGAGTTCGCAGGATGCTGTATCGTCGGTAAATTTCATTTTTTTGGCGCGCGCGGCGGCAATGGCGCGGCGGATGACATCTAAACGGAACGTCTGCGGTGTTTCCATGGCCCAAAGTTGCGAGCGGTCGAGATTCTTTTGGATGAGCCGGCCATCTGCGGATTCCTTGATGGTATCCGTCACCGGATGCGCGGCCACGGCTGCGCCGGTCTCTTCGGCGTACTTGACGGTGGCGGTGATGAGGTCATTGTTTACGCACGGGCGCGCGGCGTCATGGATGGCGACGATGGCGGACCCGGGAGGGACGGCTTCCAGGCCGGCCCAGACGGAGTCCTGGCGCTCGGCGCCCCCGGTGACGATTTCAAATTTTTTCTTGAATTTAAACTCCTTCGCGATGGCGGCGAATTTCTTTTCCATGCCGGCGCGCACGACGACGATGATTTGGTCAATCGACGTGGCTTCATCGAAACGGGCCCAGGTATGGGCGACGACGGGTTTGCCGGCGACATTTAGAAATAATTTGTCGGCGCCCATGCGGGCGCCGCGGCCGGCTGCTACAAGTATGGCTACATTCATAAATCAATTTATAGTTTTATTTGTTCAAGAGGGTGGCGGTAAAAACGAATCGAAATGAAGGCGCTTGAGGTGGCAGCGCCACTTGTGATCTGGACTGCGGTGACGCCCCTGAACGCCTTTGGGGGACACCGCTTTCGAACGGCGTCTGTCTTGTAAAGCGAATGACGCCCAGGCCATCATTCTGTTTTCTGTCACCGCCGTTGCACTCCAGGACTGGTTGGCAATAGGGACGTTGGGCGTTGGTTTTCGGCATATTCATTTTCAAGCGGCTCCATTGTGCGCGGCCAAAAATTTTTCCAGTGCCGCGCGCGTTTTTTGCGGGGATTCATGCAGGACAATCTGCCAGCCGCGATCGGCGCCGGCCTCTACGTTTTCGGCTCGGTCGTCGATGTAAAAGATGTCGGGTCCGCTCCGGCCGGCCATAGTTTCCAGGGCTTCGTATATTTTGGTGTGCGGTTTCATCGCGCCGATTTCGTATGAGAGAATGTAGCCGTCAAAGCCTGAAAAGAACGGAAACTTGTGCCGAATATGGCCCACGGCGATTTCATTGGTGTTCGAGAAAATATAAGTGGGAATCTTCTTTTGGCGCAGGCCGGCGTGGAGTTCCACCATCTCGGGCATTGGATCGAAAATATCGGCAAAATAGCCGGCGAATTCATCGGCGTCGCCGTGAAAACCGGTAACTTTTTGGACTTCGGCAAAGAACTGGCGCGGCGACAATTGCCCTGACTCGAACTGGGCGAGAAGCGGTGAACCGCTCAGGAATTGATCGAGGCGCTCGATGGTTTTGGCACTGCGCGCGGCAACGCGGCGGGCGGCGATGGAGTAATCGAAATCCACGAGGACTTTGCCAAGATCAAAAACAACAACTGGAACCATATTTCATTATCTGCTGGGTGGCAGCTGGCCGTGCGCGCCGTCCCTACCAAAACCGAGATCCCCCTTTCTCAGAACGGTAAAAGCATACGTTGCTAAGCGAAGCCAGTCTCGTGCCATAGCTGGATTGACACAGAATACAAAATGTTCCACAGCGATGCACCGGAAAATTTTGCAGGTTTTTCTCTGGTCTGTCTCGGATTCGGGCAAGGGGCGGGTTCGTTAATGGACACCTCATTTTTTCACCACGGAGGTACGGGGAACACGGAGTTGTGCCCGCCGTGGGTTGGGCTTTGTGGTAAAACCGTTGCCGTATATTTTCGGTTTTGAATTCCTCTCTATGCCCTCAGTATCTCCGTGATTAAAATAGCAGGTGGCGCTGCCGCCGCTGCCACAAAAATCTGTGTTTCATCTGTGCTTGTCTGTGGCTAATATCCCGCCCGCATTATGAACCAACTCGAAAATCAAATTGCCGTCGTCACCGGCGCTGGCCGTGGAATTGGCCGCGCCATCGCTCTGAAATTTGCCGCCGCGGGCGCAAACATCGTGTGTGTCTCGCGCACCGCCGAAAATTCAGAAAAAGTGGCCCAGGAAATTCGCGCTCTCGGACGTCAGGCCTGGGCGCTGGCCGTGGACGTGGCCGATGCCACTGCGGTCAAGGCCGCAGCGGAGAAGGTCATGGCCGACTGTGGACGCGTGGATATTCTGGTCAATAACGCCGGCGTAACGCGCGACGGCCTGCTGATGCGCATGAGCGACGAGGATTGGGATGCCGTGATGAATACCAACCTCAAGGGCGCGTTCCATTTCACGCGCGAGTTCTTCCGCGTATTTGCGAAGCAACGCGCCGGGCGCATCATCAATATTTCATCGGTCGTGGGGCTTGTCGGCAATCCCGGCCAGTGCAATTACTCGGCGAGTAAAGCCGGGTTGATCGGTTTTACGCAGTCGGTGGCCAAGGAATTGGCATCCCGCACTGTCACGGTCAATGCCATTGCGCCTGGTTTCATCGAAACCGATATGACATCGGACCTGAACGCGGACTTGAAAGCGAACATCTTGAAGGCGATTCCCATGGGCAAATTTGGCACTGGCGACGACATCGCTGGGGCGGCCTTGTTTTTGGCGGGCCCGGACGCGCGGTACATTACCGGACAGGTCATTACCGTGGACGGCGGAATGGTGATGTAGGCGGTTTGCACCGCGGCCACCATGGCAACGCAACCTGCCATTTTGCGGAACTGTTTTCACCACGGAGGCACAGAGAGCACAGAGGCTAAAGAACGTGAGAGCGTGAGACTATTAGAGCGTGAGAAGCGCCCGCCATTGGTGGCAGCGCCATGGGCTATGGATCGCGGAACGATGATGTCTTAACTTGAGTTTTATTTCCTCCAATTGCCAGGGCATCAGAGTTTCCCCCCTCCGTGAATTACCCGTCCGGCTCTTTTTTGAATTTCGGCTTCGCGGCGCAGGACCAGCCACCATTTACGAGGTCCGGTACTCTGTCGAAGCGTTTGCTCGTATTCTTCCTCGACTTCGTGGCGAATGCGTCTTTGGACGATGTCGCGCGGCTGCGATTGGCCGAAGATGCGCCTCAAACGCCAATACAACAACCCCACCCAGCCTCCGACAATTGCGGACACTGCAAGTACGATGAAGACTAACGTGAACTGTTGCATATCATCCCGGGTTCCGTATATGTGATAGTAGGCGTGCAATTGAAACGAGTCAAACTGGGCCAAAACCGAAAACTTGCGGGAAACGGAAGCGCTGTTAGCTTGAATTTATGCCAAATGGAAAGCCCGGCGATCGTCCGTTAACGGATATACTCGTTCACAAATTGGAGGTCTATGGCGCGGAGGCCGATGAACTGATTCGGAGGATTGACAGCCTGGGCGGCCGGCGTGAATTGGAAGAATGGTGGGAGCTTGAAATAGGCGGCTCACAGGATAAGGCTTTGGCGCTCGCCAGGGCGAGGGCGCGATATGGAGAATTGCTCAACAAAGCACGCGAGAGCAGTTGGAGGACGTCTTAATAGCCATCCAAAAGCTCCGCGGAATCGGCCTTTTGATCTGATTTCTCCAGACGTCGCGAGGCAAGCGTTGCGATGATTCGAAGCCTCTCCGGCTCAGTCATTTGCAGCCATCGCGCGATTTCGTCCCGGGTGCGATAGCAGCCCGTGCAAACATCGTGCGTATCCAGTTTGCAAACGTTGATACAGGGTGAGGAAATGTTCATTCAGGCAGCAGATCGCAGAACCAAAACCCGCGTGTTTTTGTGGCACCCGCGGTCGGGCAAACGTAGCTCGAATTGGAATCCGTGGGATTTGTAGTTGCTTCCACCGGCCGATACACTTTTTCCCCCACCTTGAATCTCACAGGCTCCTTAAATATCGGCCCGGCGAATGCGAACGAATGAAATTCGCCGTTCTCGCCGCAGGGATCCACATTCGCCGGCAGGGCGCGGATAAACTCATCGTCAATGTTTCTGCCGACAAATGCCGCATCGAGCCAGGCGTCATTGACACAGCAAACGACTGTGCCGAATCCGAGCGCGAAGAATTCCCGGATAAGTTCGCGTGAATCCGTTTTCCAAATCGGGAAAATGCCGCGCATGCCGATACCAGCCAGGTTCTCCTCGCGCCAGAGCTTAAGGTCCTCGAGAAAAATATCGCCAAAGGCGCAACCCGTCACCCCGCGGGCCTTATGCGCCGAAAGGCACGCCAACATCTTT
The DNA here is from genome assembly GCA_963845665.1 of uncultured Verrucomicrobiae bacterium. Classification (GTDB taxonomy): domain Bacteria; phylum Verrucomicrobiota; class Verrucomicrobiia; order Limisphaerales; family UBA11358; genus UBA11358. The sequence continues at coordinate 270,194 of CAWJTA010000002.1, read as the reverse complement.
TGCTGGTACTCGTCGTTGGAACTTCGCTGACTTACAAAGACCTTTTCTACCGGCAAACCGATGGACCGCGCCTGCCGCTCGAGCAATTCCACCCGAACGCCATGCATGGAGACACGCTGAAAATGCTCGTTGCATGTCGTCAAAAGAGAAACAACCTCATACCGCCCGTCGCGCAAAATTCGGTTCAGCGCAAGCGCGGAATCCTTGCCACCGCTCCAACAAAATAAAATCTTCTCTTTCATGACGAGACGAATACTCGCCTGAAATCTGCCAGAATCCCGGCGGCATTCAAATCGTGTAAATCCCCTTTCCACGAAATGTTGCGAAGGACAGGCGTCCGGCCTGCAGGTTTTTCGGGCATCCTCGCCCGGAGTTTCTGAATGATCAAATCAATAGACCAGGACGCCCGGCGCGCCGTCCCTGCCGCTTTCACATCAAAAATATTTCGATTCCAAGCTTGACGATTTCAGCCGCATCCCTTACAGACATGGCACAACATTTTTATGGCTGATAAACCAATTGACCAACGTGTACGGGACATCATCGTCGAACAACTCGGCGTGAAACCCGATCAAGTAACGCCCGAAGCCAAATTCATTGAAGACCTTGGCGCGGATTCCCTCGACACTGTCGAGCTAATCATGGCGCTGGAAGAAGAATTTGGGATCGAAGTGCCTGATGAGCAGGCTGAAAAGCTGCTGACGGTCGGCGACGTGGTCAAATATATCGAGGAACATCAAAAATAAATAGTTTGCGGCTTCCCCCGCTTCAGGGCAGTTTGACAGCTTAAGCTCAAACTGCCTTTTTTATTTATGTCGACCAATTCAATTCACCGGCGCGTCGTCGTCACCGGGTTGGGCGTGGTTACGCCACTGGGTACTGACGTCCAAACGTTCTGGCAGAACCTGGTTTCCGGAAAATGCGGTATTGAGAAGATCACTTCATTCGATACAACGGCTTATGACACGAAAATTGCCGGAGAAGTGAGAAATTTTGATCCGGTGCCGGCCTTTCCATCCCCCAAAGAGGTGAGGCGAGCGGATCGGTTTTCGCAGTTCGGCGTTCATGCCGCCTGGCAGGCCCTCAAAGACTCCGGACTGGACCTGGAAAAGGAAGATCGCGACGAGATTGGGGTCATTGTCGGCTCAGGCATCGGCGGTTTGGAGACGACTGCCGAACAGCATCAGGTCCTGCTCAACCGCGGGCCCGGACGCCTCTCGCCATTCATGATTCCGATGCTGATTTCCAACATAGCGTCGGGTTTGGTTTCGATGTTTTTCGATTTGCGAGGCCCCAATTTCGCCACCTGCTCGGCCTGTGCCACGGCAAATCACGCCATCGGCGAAGCCTGGCGCGCAGTCAAAATGGGCGATGCGCAGGTCATGGTAGCCGGCGGCGCTGAGGCGACGGTCGTCCCCATCGGTATCGGCGGTTTCTGCGCCATGAAAGCCATGAGCACGCGGAACGACGATCCGCATCACGCCTCGCGTCCCTTCGATAAGGAACGCGACGGTTTCGTCATGGGCGAAGGCTCGGGCATCCTCGTTCTCGAGGAACTTGAACGCGCCAAAAAGCGTGGTGCTCGGATTTACTGCGAAATTGTCGGCTACGGCAACACCGCTGACGCGTACCACTTGACGTCGCCATCGCCCCAGGGCGAAGGCGCGGCCCGTTGCATGAAAATGGCCCTTCGAAACGGCAACTTGTGCCTGGAAGAAGTCAACTACATCAACGCCCACGGCACATCGACGCCACAGGGCGACGTTTGTGAGACGCAGGCCATCAAGACTGTTTTTGGCGAACATGCGAAGAAAATTGGCGTCAGTTCCACCAAAGGCGCGACCGGACACATGTTGGGCGCGGCCGGGTCGGTGGAAATGAGCGTCTGCGCGCTGGCCATCCATCATGGCATTGCCCCTCCCACGATCAATTATCAGGTACCCGATCCCGAATGCGATTTGGATTATATTCCAAACACCGCGCGCGAATTGAAAATCACCGCGGCCATCAACAATTCGTTTGGTTTCGGCGGGCATAACGCGAGCATCGCGGCCAAGCGGTACGAGGGGTGAGGGTCATACGCCTGCTGTTTGCCACAGAGACACAGAGGGCGCAGAGACAAAAGAAGATGGAAGATGGACGGGGAACTGCGACTCCGTGTTCTTCGTGTCTCTTTGGCTGAAAAAATTCGTGCCTATTCGTGAAATTCGTGTCTAAGCTCTTCGCGCCATTTCACATAATTCGCGAATAGTGTGATCTGGTAATATGAATTTCCTCTCCCTCATCGAATCCAAACGCGAAGGCCAGCCACTCGCCCCGGCGGACATTCAAAACTTCATCCGCGAATTTACCGCCGGCACCCTTCCCGATTACCAAATGGCCGCCCTGCTTATGGCCGTCTATTTTCGCGGGCTCAATTCTGCCGAAACCCGCGCGCTGACGCTCGCCATGCGCGATTCGGGCCGCGTCCTCAAATTTCCCCGGGACCCGCGCCCTGTCGTGGACAAACATTCGACCGGCGGCATTGGCGACAAAGTCTCCCTTCCCCTGGCGCCCCTCCTGGCCTGCCTCGGTTTCCGTGTGCCTATGATTTCCGGGCGCGGGCTGGGCATCACGGGCGGCACACTGGACAAACTCGATTCCATCCCTGGCTTCAAAACATTATTGCCGTTGCACCACATCGTCCGCCAAACCCAAAAGGTCGGCTGCATCATCTGCGGCCAGACCGATGAAATGGTTCCAGCCGATAAAAAGATTTATGCGCTCCGCGATGCCAGCGGAACCGTCCCGTCGATTCCGCTCATTGTGGCGTCCATTCTTTCCAAAAAACTCGCGGAAAACCTGGACGCGTTGATTTTGGACGTTAAATTCGGCAGCGCGGCCTTTATGCGGACCAAAGCCGATGCGCGCAAATTGGCCGAGGCCCTGGTCTCTTTGGGCAATGGTTGTGGCGTCAATACCCGCGCGATTTTGTCTGATATGAACACACCGCTGGGCCGCGCTGCGGGAAATTGGCTGGAAGTGAAGGAGTCCGTGGCGTGTTTGGAGCCGCAGTTGGTAGGGACGGCGCGCTTCGCAAGTGGCGCTGCCACCGCCGTCCCTACCGCCGACTTGCGCAATCTCGTATTAGACTGCGCTGCGCATTTGCTCGAGCAAACCCGCAAAGCAAAAGACCTCAAAACAGCCCGGAAAATGGCCGCAGATTGCCTGGAGTCCGGCGCTCCGCGGAAAAAATTCGATGAAATGCTTCAGGCGCAAGGTACGGACATGGCGGCCTTCGAGAAAAAGTTGTCGCTGGATTCCACCGCGTCCGTGGTGGTCGAATTGAAATCCGCGCGGGCAGGAATTGTTTCCAGTTGCGACGCTCGTATTTTGGGCGAAATTATCCGCGACCTGGGAGGTGGACGATTAACAAAGGAATCGGCCATTAACCATGAGGTCGGCGTTGACCGCCTATGCAAGCCGAGTGAGCGCGTGCAAAAAGGCAACGTTCTGGCGCGCATCCATGCGGCGTCCGAAGCGGACGCCCGGGCCGCAATGGCGCGAGTTAAAACTGCGTTTGATGTTCGGTAGGGACGCCGCGCTGGGCACGGCGTCACCTCACATAAAGGCGGGCGGAATATGCGCAACAGGACGTGCGACGACGCTCGTTGCGCCGCTAAACGCGTCGCGGACGGCGGTGGCAGCGCCATTTGCGATGAGCGCCATCCCTGCCATTGGCTACCCTACGCACCCGCCGCGCCCTTGAGATAGGCGAAAATCAGTTCAGGCAGGTCGCTGCTGTAGCCGCCTTCGAGCAGGCTAAAAAAGGGAACGTTCATGGCGCGGAGTTCCTGGCCCAGCCAAAAGAAATCCTCGGCCAGAAGTGTGCCGTTGGCCAAGGGGTCCCGCAAATAAGCGTCGAAACCCGCTGAAACCGCAACCAATGTGGGTGAAAACTTCTTCATGTCATTGAGCGCTTGGTTGAGGACGGCGCGCCAGGATTCGCGAGGCGTCGACGGTTCGACGGGATAATTGAAGCAATTATCGCCGACATTCCTTTGGCCAGTACCGGGATAGCATGGAAATTGGTGAACCGAGAAAAAAGCGGCGTTCGCCCGTCCTAATAATATATCTTCGGTTCCATTTCCATGATGTACGTCGAAATCAAAAACCGCGACACGGTCGGTCCCGGACGACAACGCTTCGAGCGCGGCAATCGCAATATTGTTCAGGTAGCAAAAGCCCATCGCATGAGTATTCGTGGCGTGATGGCCGGGCGGCCGCATGAGGCTAAAAACGGTTTCACCCTCCCGTGCCAGTTTGACTGCGTCCAGGGCTGCGGCAACGGAGGCTCGGGCGTAATTTTCAATATTCTCATAGTATGGGGTGTCACCGTCGAAATCGCTCGCGATTTTCAATCTCGCAAGCATTTCAGGAGTGTGAGCCCTAAGAATCTGCTCGTCCATTACGCTGGACGGGAGTAGCCATTTGACCGGCAATTCTCGCTGTTCCTTTAATACCGCGATTGTACCCGCAACCCGCGCGGGCCTTTCCGGATGCCCGGCTCGCGAATAGCCGACGCATTTTTCATCTGTGATGATTGTCACGAAACCAATTTAATCGAGGACCAGGACGAGGACGAGGACGATTGGAGGATTCCGATGGCAGGACAATAGCGTTGAAACGGGCACTACGTAATTGCGGAATGCGGGATGGTATTGGGCGACTTCGGGCAGATTACAAGGTTCCGGCTTCGGTCGTCCGGAAATTTCAACACTTCAACGGTTCGACGTTTGACCGTCTCAAGCTTCGGCCGTAACCGCCCGCCCTAAACCAACATCGCCGCGACGGCGACAATTGCCAATATAAGGCCGACGATAATAACGGCACCGACCACGTCCAGTTCTGCCTTGTGTTTATGATTGCACGGCGTAATAGTGTTCAGCAGATGATAGAACGCGCTACGTTTGACATTCCGAGTTGTCATGGCGACGGTTTTCAGCAGGAATCGCGCCATATGGATTAGAAGCCCTTTTCGGAAAATTCACGTGAAAAAATCGCCAAAACTGCCATTAATTTTAGTCACGCCAAGCACGGAACGAAAAGGTGTCGAATTTTGTGACACTTCCAGCAGTCTGTCCTATCGTTATGAACACGCTATCCTGCAGGGCGGCGGAATCCCTGTTGTGGCCCCTCATGACCACCGATCGTGCGACGCTGGCCGAGGCGGTCCGTCGCGTGGACGGCGTGCTGTTCACCGGCGGTGATGACATCAATCCGGCGCTTTACGCGAAAGACGCGCCCGCGGAGGCGTTGAAAACTGTGGAGATCCCACCGGACGTCGAATCGCGCGATTTGCGGGAATTGATCCTGATCGACGAAATTTTTGAACAGCGCAAGCCGTTGCTGGCGATTTGCCGGGGCTTTCAAATGTTGAACGTCGCGTTTGGCCGGGAATTGATTGTGGACATTCCCAGCCAGGTGCCCGGCGCGCTGAACCACGCGCGAACGGACAAAGCGGGCGAAGATCTCACGCATGAAGTTCCGTTGACAGCGGGTTCGCTGCTGTCCAGAATCACGGGAAGAAAGACTTTAGGCGTGAACAGCTCGCACCATCAGGGTGTCCTGGAACCCGCCGAACCGTTCGCCGCCGTAGCGCGAACGGAAGACGGGATTGTCGAAGCGATGGAGTTGAAACCGGACCAGACGAACGGGTCGCCGCAGTTGCCATTTTTTCTGGCGGTGCAATTTCATCCCGAACGGCTGGTCAAGCACCCGGAGCATCAGGCCATTTTTTCCGGCTTTGTTGAAGCCTGCGCCCGGGACGGCCACGCCGTCAAAAATGGAAAACGGAAAGGCTACAGAAGTTAAAACATGAAATCTAAAATTCTAGTCGTGGACGATGAGAACGACCTGCGCCAGCTGCTGGCCGCGGTGCTTGGCGAACATTACGACGTCGGCGCAGGCCGCCAGCGGCGCGGCGCTCAAAAAGCTCTTTCCGCAGCCGCCGCCGGATGTCGTCCTGCTGGACGTGAAACTGCCGGACGCCGACGGCCTGGATCTGCTGACCCAAATCAAGCGGCGCTGGGCGGAGACCGAAGTGATTTTGTTGAGCGGCTACGGCACCATGAGCATGGCTATCGAGGCCGGGCGCCGGGGCGCCTATACGTTTCTGACCAAACCGTTTGAAAATGAAAAGTTGCTGGCGGACGTGAAATGCGCCATCGATCGCAAGGAACAAAGCGCCGAAAACCTGACCTTGCGGCGCGCGCTGGAAACGATGAGCGGCACATGCCTCGCCGATTTTCAAAAGCCCGGCGATGCAGGAAGTCGTCCGTACGGTCGAACGGGTCGCGCCCAGCGATGTCACCGTTTTGATCACCGGCGAAAGCGGTTCGGGCAAGGAAGTCATCGCGGACCTGCTTCACACCTTAAGCCCGCGCAACAAGAACAAAATCATCAAAATCAATTGCGCCGCCCTGCCGCGCGAATTGATCGAAAGCGAATTGTTCGGCTCGGTCAAAGGCGCATTCACCGGCGCCCACTCCGACCGCGAAGGCCTGTTCCGCCAGGCCGAAGGAGGCACGCTGTTTCTGGACGAAATTTCCGAAATGCCCATCGACACGCAGAGCAAATTGCTGCGTGTGCTCCAGGACCAGGAAGTGCGGCCGGTCGGCGGAAAGACCACGTACAAAACCAATTGCCGCATCGTGGCCGCCACCAATCGGCAGCCCGAGGCCGCCATCAAAGACGGCAAACTGCGCGAGGATTTGTTTTATCGCATCAGCGCGATTTCCGTTCATTTGCCGCCGTTGCGCGATCGGCGCGACGATATCATGCCGCTGGCTGGCGTTTTCCTGAAACGATTCGCCGCGCAGGCCAACCGCGACATCACGGGCTTCACGCAGAGCGCCATCGACCGCCTCACCGATTTTGACTGGCCGGGCAACGTCCGCCAGTTGCAAAACGAAATCCAGCGCGCCGTTCTGCTCTGCGAAGGAATGGAGATTGATGTTGCGGACTTGTCCATCAGCAATACCAAGCCAGGTCTCGGAAATGGCTGAAGAAACCGATTCCGGCTATACGCTGCTCGAAAGCGTGGAACGCAACACCATCGTGCAAACGCTCAAAGCCGCCGAAGGCAACAAACTGGAGGCCGCCAAACGCCTCGGCATCGGACGCCAAACGCTTTACAATAAGCTCAAGGCGTACGGCATTGAGGTTTGACGAGCGTGGCCGGCCAGCCATGTTTCAGGATTCCATTCGCCGCGCGCCGCTTCCCGGGACATGTCGCGCGCCTGTCCACGCCCGAACTGCGCGAGACTTTTCTAATCGAAAAAATTTTCGAACCCGGCCAAATCACCGGGACCTTCACGGATTTGGACCGGCTCGTTGTCGGCGGCGCAATGCCGCTCACGCCGCTTTCATTGCCCAACCACAAGGAAACCGGCGCGTCGTTTTTCCTCGAACGCCGCGAACTCGGCGCCATCAACGTGGGCGGCTCGGGCCAAATCATTGCCGATGGCAAATCCTTCGCCCTGGATAAACTGGATTGTGCGTATCTTCCCAAAGGCACAAAGTCCGTTTCCTTTGAAAGCGCCGACGCACAAAATCCCGCGAAATTCTATTTTTTAAGCTGTCCTGCGCATGCGGTACTGCCCGCGGCAATGTTGAAAGCCAAAGACGCCGCGCCCGTCGCGCTGGGCTCGCAGACCACGGCCAACAAACGGACCATTTACAAATTCATTCACCAGGGCGGGATTCCAAGCTGCCAACTCGTGATGGGCTTTACCGCACTGGACGACGGCAGCGTCTGGAATTCGTTTCCGCCGCACACTCATTTGCGCCGCACAGAAATCTATTTTTACTTTGACCTGGGCGAAAAAATCCTCGCTCATTTTTTGGGAGAACCTCAGTCGACCCGCCATTTATTCGTGCATAATGAACAGGCCGCACTCTCGCCAAACTGGTCCATCCATTGCGGCTGCGGTGAAGGCAATTACAAGTTCATCTGGGGCATGGCCGGAGAAAACCAGACATTTGATGATATGGATGCGGCCAGACCCCTCGATCTGCGCTGATTCTTAATTTGCGATTTACGATTTACGCGAATCGTGGTCATCTTCATAGTCATTCTCGGCCTTCAGGTTTGGAGCATTGGAACGAAATTTCTCTAAGCATTCACCTTCAATCGCGTCAATCGTAAATCGCAAAGTGTAAATGAATACATATCATCATATCCGGATATATTGATTTTTAATTTGCATTGGCTTCGGGTATTGGCTATTGTTGCATCCAATGCTGGATAAAATTGAATATCTTCAACGGCTGTTGCGCGAGCGCATCGTCATTCTCGATGGCGCGATGGGTACGATGATCCAGCAGCGCAAGCTGGATGAGGCGGCTTTCCGTGGCGCGCGATTCGCCAACTGGAGGGGCAAGCCGCTCAAGGGCCTCAATGACCTCCTCAACCTGACGCAACCGGAGATCATCCAGGACATCCATCGCCAATATTTGGAAGCCGGCGCGGACATAGTCGAAACAAACACGTTTAACGCGCAGTCCGTTTCGCTGGCGGAATACGGCATGGAATCGCTCGCGCGTGAGATATCCGCCGCCGGGGCGGAGTGCGCGCGCCGTGCCGTCGAGCAGGTTCAACGGGAACAACCCGGTCGCGTTTGCTTCGTGGCCGGCGCCATAGGACCCACGACCAAAATGTCGTCACTTTCCACGGACGTCAATGATCCGGGCGCGCGCGGATGCACGTATGACGAATTGGTCACGGCATATACGGAGCACCTGCACGGCCTGCTGGACGGCGGCGCGGACTTGCTTTTGGTGGAAACGATATTCGATACGCTGAATTCAAAGGCCGCTTTCTTCGCGATTCAAACCGTTTTTGAAGAACGCGGCATTTGTGCGCTGCCTTACGGTACGGAAGTTCCCAAAGGCGGCAAAGTGGTTCCGATTTTGGCGTCGGTGACGTTTATCCAGGCCGGCAGTAATCGCGGCGTGACCGGACAGACGGTCGAGGCTTTTTGGGATTCAATATCGCATGTCCCGTTGCTTTCGGTCGGGATGAATTGCGCGCTTGGGCCAAAGGAACTGCGCCCGCTGATTGCCGAGCTTTCCGGCATCGCGCCCATTTATCTCAGTGCGCATCCCAACGCCGGTCTGCCCAATCCGTTGCTGCCAACGGGTTTTCCCGAAACACCGGAAACGTTTGCGCCGCAATTGCGGGAATGGGCTGAACTCGGATGGTTGAACATCGCCGGCGGCTGTTGCGGCACCACGCCCGCCCACATTCGCGCGGTGGCCACCGCGCTTGCGGGCCTTCCTCCTCGGACGGTCCCTTCGGTCACGCCGTCTCTGCGCCTGAGCGGCCTTGACGCGCTCACCGTCCGTCCCGATTCCAATTTTTTGAATATCGGCGAGCGCACAAACATCGCCGGTTCGCCTAAATTCGCCCAATTTATCAAAGCGGGCGATTTTGAATCGGCCTTGACCATCGCCCGGCAACAGGTTGAAAACGGCGCGCAGGTCATTGACGTGTGCATGGACGAAGGGATGATCGACGGTGTGGCCACGATGACGCGGTTTTTGAATCTCATCGCGAGCGAACCGGACATTACCAAAGTGCCGGTCATGGTAGACTCCTCAAAATGGGAAGTCATTGAAGCCGGGCTCAAATGTCTCCAGGGCAAAGCCATCGTCAATTCGATTTCGCTCAAGGAAGGCGAGGAAAAATTCCTGCGCCAGGCGAAACTGGTGCGCCATTACGGGGCAGCGGTGGTGGTCATGGCGTTTGACGAGCGTGGCCAGGCTGACACGTTCGAGCGCCGGACCGAGGTTTGCAAACGCGCCTATGATTTGCTCGTTCACAAGGCCGGCTTTGCGCCGCAGGACATTATTTTCGATCCAAACGTTTTGACCGTGGGCACGGGTATGGAAGAGCACGCCAATTATGCCGTGGACTTCATCCGCGCGACGCGCTGGATCAAAGAAAACCTGCCGCTGGCCAAAGTCAGCGGCGGCATCAGCAACATTTCGTTTTCGTTTCGAGGCAACAACGTCGTCCGCGAGGCGATGCACAGCGCGTTTTTGTATCATGCCATTCAGGCGGGTCTCGATATGGGCATCGTCAATGCCGGGCAATTGGCCGTGTATGATGATGTGCCAAAAGATTTGCTGGAGCTGGTCGAAGACGTTTTGCTCAACCGGCGGCCGGATGCGACCGAGCGGCTGATTAAATTTGCCGAGTCGGTGAAAAAGAAAGACCGGACTGTGGCAACCGAGGACGAATGGCGCAAAGGCCCCGTCGAGAAACGGCTGGAACATGCCCTGGTGCAAGGGATTGTGGATTTCATCGACGCGGACGCCGAAGAGGCGCGCCAAAAACTGGGCAAACCGCTTTCCGTCATCGAAGGTCCGCTCATGTCCGGCATGAACGTCGTGGGTGATTTATTCGGAGCGGGCAAAATGTTTTTGCCGCAAGTGGTCAAATCCGCCCGCGTCATGAAAAAAGCCGTCGCCTATTTACAGCCGTTCATGGAAGCGGAAAAGAAGCTGAAGAAACAGGAATCGCCGGCGGCGGAAGTCCGTGCCGCCGGGCGCATTGTCCTGGCCACTGTCAAAGGCGATGTCCATGACATTGGCAAAAACATTGTCGGCGTCGTTCTGGCCTGCAATAACTACGAAGTCATCGACCTTGGAGTCATGGTGCCGTGCGAAAAAATCCTCGCCGCCGCCCGTGAAAACAAGGCGGACATTATTGGTCTAAGCGGATTGATCACTCCGTCCCTCGATGAAATGGTGCATGTCGCCCGCGAGATGCAGCGCGAAGGGTTGAACCTGCCGCTGCTGATCGGCGGGGCAACCACAAGCAAGGCCCACACCGCCGTAAAAATCGCCCCGAATTACAACGAGCCCGTTGTGCACGTGCTCGATGCCAGCCGTGCCGTGCCCGTGGCCAGCAGTTTGATCAACGGGGAACAAAAACCAAAGTTTGCTGCGCAAGTGCGCGAGGAATACGAACGCCTGCGTTCCCAACATTCCGGGCCGCGCGTAAAACTATTGGGCCTCGAGGAAGCCCGCGCCAAGGCGCCTAAATTGAAGTTCGAGAATCTCTCCGTGCCGGAGTTTACCGGGGTGAGGACGGTTGCGCCCTCGCTCGAAGAATTGACCCGCTTTATTGACTGGTCCCCGTTTTTTCATACCTGGGAATTGCGCGGCGTTTATCCGAAAATTCTGGAACATGAGAAGCACGGCGAAGAGGCGCGTAAACTGTTTGCCGACGCCCAAAAACTTCTGGCTAAAATCACTTCACAACAATTGCTGCGTCCAAAAGGAGTTTATGGCTTCTTCCCGGCCAACCGCGCCGGCGATGACATCCAATTGTTTGCGGACCGCTCGCGCTCAAACGATGTGGCAACATTTCATTTTTTGCGGCAGCAAATGGAGAAAGAAAATGGGACACCCAATTGGTGCCTTGCGGATTTTGTCGCGAATGGCGGCGTGGAGGACTATATCGGCGCGTTTGCCGTCACGAGCGGCCACGGCGTGGAAGAACTCGTTAAGCAATTCAAGTCCGACCACGACGATTACAATGCCATTATGGCTGAGGCCCTGGCCGACCGGCTGGCCGAAGCGTTTGCCGAATGGCTTCATTGGCGTGTGCGCAACGAATGGGGCTACGGAAAAAGTGAACGTCTCGCGCCGGAAGATCTGATTCAGGAAAAATACCGCGGCATCAGGCCCGCCGCGGGCTATCCGGCGTGTCCCGACCACACCGAAAAACAAACGCTTTGGGATTTGTTGCAGGTTGAAAAAAATGCCGGAATCAAACTCACGGAGAGTTTTGCAATGTGGCCCGGCAGTTCGGTGAGCGGACTCTATTTTTCTCACGCTGATTCAAAATATTTCGCCGTCGGCAAACTCGGCCGGGACCAAATACAGGATTATCACACCCGCAAGGGCATGAGCCTCACTGAAGTAGAGCGATGGCTGGGACCGTATCTGGATTACGCCTAGGAAAATTTCCAGGTTCGAGACCTGGTTGGCATGCCTGAAATTTGAAAGTGCGAAAACTGAAAACTTTTTCGTGCAATCGGCGTGAGGGCGTATTACATCGTTGCATTTTGCTTACGTGAAGAATTAGTCACAATGGATTGCATGCCAAAAACGGTTGCGCTCACTGTAAAATTTTTTCCCCGGGAGCCTCGTTTCTTGGACTAAAAGCGTAACTGTTGCAATTCAGACACAAATGCCTTGGAATTAATTTTTCTGTTCCAAATATAGACACGCCAGGGACTTCAACTATAACGGTGGCTTCAGCATTTCGTGTGGTGGCATGTCTAATGCTTTCGGCCATGGCACGATGGATAGTCGCTTCGGCAGCCCGTTTCGTGTCCGCCTGGTGGTTCTTTGGCTGAGCGGTCTTTTGTTTGCCTGGCAAAGCTGGTGCAGCGCGCAAAGCGTCATGCTTACATGGACGCCGAGCGCCAGCCCAAACGTTGTCGGGTACAACATTTATTACGGCACAGCCAGCGGCAACTACACCACTGAAGTTTCAATCGGCGCGCTGACCAACTTGACTGTCTCAGGTTTGGCGTTTGGCGGCACTTATTATTTCGCCGCGGCTGCCGTCAACAGCTCCGGAGTGCAAAGCGCCCTTTCCACTCAAACCTCCTATACGGTTCCCGAGCCAATTCCTTCCATCAGCATCACCAATGTGACGTCAGGAATGTCCGTGACAAATGGGACACTCAAAATGATGGGACTTGCAAGCGATACGGTTGGGGTGGCCAATGTTTATTGTTCGCTTAATGGCGCGCCTTATACCGCGGTCGCGCCTGTCGGCAGTCAGTGGAGCGCATCACTCACGCTGGCGTCCGGAACCAACACGTTTGCGGTATACGCGATGGACACCCTCGGCAACAAGTCCGCTACTGATACAGTCAGTGTCATTTATATCGAAATGGCCGCTCTGGCCGTTTCAGCCACTGGACAGGGAAGTGTCAGCCCCAACTACAACGGCGATTCGCTTCAGGTCGGGCAGATTTATAAAATGACCGCCACACCTGTGGCTGGGTTCATGTTCACCAACTGGACAGGCGGCATAACCGTTCCGTCGACAACCTATACGAACGGTCCAACTGTCCAATTTGTAATGGCGAACAACCTGGTCATGCAGGCCAATTTCGTGGACACCATTAAGCCATCCATCAGCATCACCAATATCCCGGTTGGATTGCAGGTTTCCAACTCGACCTTCACGGTCATGGGCATAGCCACAAACAACGTGGCAGTGTCCGATGTACAGTATTCGCTCAATGGGGCCTCTTTTGCACCGGCTGCATTGATCGGCAATAGCTGGAGTGCCGCCCTGACGCTGGTGGTTGGGACCAATACCGTCGCGGCTTTCGCGACCGATACCAACGGCAACGTCTCGGCAACCAATAAGGCAAGCATTGATTATTTTGAAGCCAGCGCTTTGACCGTCGAAACCAAAGGCAAAGGAAACATTGGCCCCAATTACAATGGACAGCACTTGCGAATTGGCGCCTCTTTCGCAATGACAGCGGCGGCGTCAACCGGGTTTGTATTCACCAATTGGACGGGCGCAACCAATGGTACTTATACGGTCGTTACGAATTCTCCCACCGTACAGTTCACCATGGTCACAAATCTTGTATTACAGGCAAACTTCAACGATACGCTCGCACCCTATTTGGCCATTACGAATCTCACTTCAGGAATGCTCTGGACCAATCCCACGTTCACGGTCATGGGTGTTGCGACCGATGACGAGGCGATCGCGAGTGTTAATTTTTCCCTCAACGGAGCGTCTTACGCCCAGGCAATGACCAACGGCATCCAATGGAACACCGGGCCGCAGACTCTGACGCCTGGCACAAATATCTTCTCAATATATGCCCAGGCCACCAATGGAAACCTTTCAGTGACTGACCGGGTGGCATTGGTTTATGCCGTGAGCAATCAATTGCAAATTCAAATCAGCGGCAGAGGATATGTGTCTCCCAATTACAGCAACGCCTGGCTGCGAGTTGGCGAGAACTATACGATGACCGCGACACCCGCTCCGGGAATGCTCTTCACCAATTGGACCGGCTCGACCAACGGGATCGGGAGCTTTGTGCCCTACACAAAGACTCCGACCGTCCAGTTCATGATGTTTCCCAATCTGGTGATGCAGGCCAACTTCCGGGATACGCTCAAACCGTACCTGGCGATCACCAACGTCCCTTCGGGAACGGTCTGGACCAATCCGACGTTTACGGTCATGGGCGTTGCGACCGATGACGAAGCCATGGCCAGCGTCAACTATTCGCTCAATGGCTCGCCCTGGTTGCCGGTGAACAAGTCCAACAACTGGACCAACTGGAATGAAACGTTGCAATTACAGACCGGGACGAACCTATTGAGTGTGTACGCTCTGGCCACCAACAACAACGCCATAACCGATAGTGTGGATATCGTCTATGCCGTGAGCAATCGATTGCAGATTCAAATCAGCGGCAGAGGATATGTGTCTCCCAATTACAGCAATGTCTGGCTGCGACTTGGCGAGAACTATGCGATGACCGCGACACCTGCTCCGGGCATGCTCTTCACCAATTGGACCGGTTCGACCAATGGGATCGGGAGCTTTGTGCCCTACACAAAGACTCCGACCGTCCAGTTCATGATGTTTCCCAATCTGGTGATGCAGGCCAACTTCCTGGACACGCTCAAACCGTACCTGGCAATCACCAACGTCACCTCGGGAATGCTCTGGACCAATCCGACGTTTACGGTCACGGGTGTTGCGACCGATGACGAAGCCATGGCCAGCGTCAACTATTCGCTCAATGGCTCACCGTATTTGCCAGTGAACACAGTCAACAACTGGACCAACTGGAATGAAACGTTGCAATTACAGGCCGGTACGAACCTCTTAACTGTCTATGCGCTCGCCACCAACAACAATGCCATAACTGACCGCGTAGACATCGTCTATGCCGTGAGCAATCAATTGCAGATTCAAATCAGCGGCAGAGGATATGTGTCTCCCAATTACAGCAACGCCTGGCTGCGAGTTGGCGAGAACTATACGATGACCGCGACACCCGCCCCGGGGATGCTCTTCACCAATTGGACCGGCTCGACCAACGGGATCGGGAGCTTTGTGCCCTACACAAAGACTCCGACCGTACAGTTCATGATGTTTCCCAATCTGGTAATGCAGGCCAACTTCCGGGATACGCTCAAACCGTACCTGGCAATCACCAACGTCACCTCGGGAATGCTCTGGACCAATCCGACGTTTACGGTCACGGGCGTTGCGACCGATGACGAAGCCATGGCCAGCGTCAACTATTCGCTCAATGGCTCGCCGTATTTGCCAGTGAACACAGTCAACAACTGGACCAACTGGAATGAAACGTTGCAATTACAGGCCGGTACGAACCTCTTAACTGTCTATGCGCTGGCCACCAACAACGACACTGTAACCGACCGCGTAGACATCGTCTATGCCGTGAGCAATCGATTGCAGATTCAAATCAGCGGCAGAGGATATGTGTCTCCCAATTACAGCAACGCCTGGCTGCGACTTGGCGAGAACTATGCGATGACCGCGACACCTGCTCCGGGCATGCTCTTCACCAATTGGACCGGTTCGACCAATGGGATCGGGAGCTTTGTGCCCTACACAAAGACTCCGACCGTCCAGTTCATGATGTTTCCCAATCTGGTGATGCAGGCCAACTTCCTGGACACGCTCAAACCGTACCTGGCAATCACCAACGTCACCTCGGGAATGCTCTGGACCAATCCGACGTTTACGGTCATGGGTGTTGCGACCGATGACGAAGCCATGGCCAGCGTCAACTATTCGCTCAATGGCTCACCGTATTTGCCAGTGAACACAGTCAACAACTGGACCAACTGGAATGAAACGTTGCAATTACAGGCCGGTACGAACCTCTTAACTGTCTATGCGCTGGCCACCAACAACAATGCCATAACCGACCGCGTAGACATCGTCTATGCCGTGAGCAATCAATTGCAGATTCAAATCAGCGGCAGAGGATATGTGTCTCCCAATTACAGCAACGCCTGGCTGCGAGTTGGCGAGAACTATACGATGACCGCGACACCCGCCCCGGGGATGCTCTTCACCAATTGGACCGGCTCGACCAATGGGATCGGGAGCTTTGTGCCCTACACAAAGACTCCGACCGTACAGTTCATGATGTTTCCCAATCTGGTGATGCAGGCCAACTTCCGGGATACGCTCAAACCGTACCTGGCGATCACCAACGTCACCTCGGGAATGCTCTGGACCAATCCGACGTTTACGGTCACGGGCGTTGCGACCGATGACGAAGCCATGGCCAGCGTCAACTATTCGCTCAATGGCTCACCATATTTGCCGGTGAACACAGCCAACAACTGGACCAACTGGAATGAAACGTTGCAATTGCACGCCGGGACGAACTTTTTAAGCGTTTACGCGCTGGCCACTAACAACAACGCCATTACCCAAAGCGTGGATATTGTCTATGCCGTCAGTAATAAACTGTCGATTGAGGCCGAAGGGCTCGGATTCCTCTCGCCCAATTACAGCAATGCCTGGCTGCGAATCGGGCAGAATTATAGTATCGCAGCCACCCCGGATTCTGGCTTTGCCTTTACGAACTGGGTCATTTCAACCAATTTCAATTTCATTGGTGGCGCGACGACCAATAAACCAACCGTCCAATTCACGATGGCCTCGAACCTGACGCTTCAGGTGAACTTTGCGGAAACTGCAAAGCCCACATTGACGGTTTTGTCGCCGGCCTCCGGGACCCGCGAACCCACGGCTTCCGCCACGGTCACGGGCACTGCCAAAGACGTCTGGGGTGTCGCTATTGCAGCGTATCAGTTAAATAGCGGACCATGGACGCCCTTGAACAGCACCAACAGCTTTACGAACTGGACGGCCACGGTACAGTTGAACGCAGGCACCAACATCTTTAGGAGCTGTGCTATGAACCTGGGCGGTAACTTCTCGCCCACGAACACCCTGACCCTTATTTCGACCAATTCAACCCCGGTACAATTCAGCCTCGTTTCACAGCCTGCATCGAATAACGGATTCAATTTCACGCTCAAACTCGAACCCGGCCTGAGCGGACGCATCGAAGTTTCGACCGACCTGATCGATTGGAATGTCCTTACCAACTTCACGGAAACAAATGGAACGGTGAATATTACCGATCCGAACGCAACCACTCCGCGACGGTTCTACCGCGCTATCGTCCCCTGATGTCGCCGATACGTCCGCCGTAGTCCACCAAAAGCCGGATGAAGGTGGATGCAGCGCATCCCGGCGTACCGGCAGATCGTTCTCTCTCCGCGCTACAGGCCAAAAATTCTCTCGACAGCAATGTCCAAAGTTTTCCAACAGGCTGCCAGGGAATGAGATTCCCGCTCGCCTTTAAACTTTTTCCTTTTTCCTTTTTCCCTTTTCCTTGTTATACGTTTTGCCCATGAAAACCGCAGTCCAATTTGCTGCCGCCACCATTGCCATAGTCGCCTTGTTCTCTGCCGGGTGCAAAACGCCGGCCCACGAAACCGCCGCCATTGAACTGTTCAATGGCAAAAGTCTCGACGGCTGGACCTTCTGCATGAAAAACAATTCCGATCCGGCCAAAACCTGGAGCGTGATGCATGGCGTGATCCATTGCACAGGCCAGCCTTACGGCTACGCGCGCACTACGAAAATGTATCAAAACTATAAACTCACCTGCATCTGGCGGTTTGTGAAGGTCGCGCCGCATGCGGATAATTCCGGAATATTTGTCCATATCCAGCCGCCGGACAAAGTCTGGCCCGTATCCGTCGAATGCCAGGGATTGTATCAGCATCAGGGCGACATTTACTTGCAGCCGGGCTTCGGGGCGGACGGCCATCCGGCGGCTAAGAAAGCCACATTGATACCTCAAATGGGTCCGCCCAACGAAAATCCCGCCGGTGAATGGGGCACCAATACAATTATCTGCAACGGCAGCGCCATCGACCTCTCGGTTAACGGCAAGTTGATGAACCATATCACCGGCTGTACCATTACTTCCGGCTACATCGGAATCCAGGCCGAAGGCGGCGACATCGAAGTCCGCAAGTTGACTTTGGAACCGTTGGAATAAAAGCCATTTCAAGGATGCTCAAACGGACTGCTCTCTTTAAGGCACACCATAAACTGGGTGCGCGACTCATTGACTTCGGCGGATGGGAAATGCCAGTCCAGTATTCCAGCCTCATTGCCGAACACACCGCAGTGCGGACCGCCGCCGGCATTTTTGATATCTCGCATATGGGCGAAGTCTCCGCCTGCGGCGCTGGCGCGGAGGCCTTTTTGAACCACGTCCTCACCAACGACCTCCGCAGGCTCGTCCCGGGCCAGGGCCAATATACGCTCATGTGCAACGAGCGCGGTGGTGTCGTGGATGACCTGTACGCCTACAAACTTTCGGCCGAAGTGTTTCTCCTGATCATCAACGCCTCGCGCACCCCGGCGGACGTCCAATGGCTAAAAAACCAATGGGAACAGTTCCCCGGTCGTGCCAATGTCATTCTTACGGACGCTTCCCACAATTATTCCGCCGTTGCCGTCCAGGGACCGCTCGTGAAGGAATTTATCGATCGCTGCGTCACCGGCCCATCCGTCGCCGCCACGCGCGTCAACCGTGTCACCGATCTCAAAAAAAACCAAATCGGTGAATTTCATTCCGAAGGCGGTGGCGTTCTAGTTTCGCGCACCGGTTACACCGGTGAAGACGGATTTGAAATTGTCGCCTGTGACTCGGCCATCGGTCACTTATGGGATGAAATTCTAAAGGCCGGCGAGCCCTTTGGAATCAAGCCGTGCGGCCTGGGAGCGCGCGACACGCTTAGGACCGAGGTGTGCTATCCGCTTTATGGAAATGAACTCGACGAGGACACCACACCCATCGAAGCGGGACTTGGATTTTTCGTCGCTTTCGATAAGAACGAATTTATTGGACGCCGGGTTCTTGCCGAACAAAAGGCCCGCGGTACGGAAAAGAAACTGGTCGCGTTCAAAATGACCGAAAAATCCGCCCCGCCCCGTCCGCATTATCCGATTTTGGCCTCAGGCGTAAAAACGGGCGTGGTGACGAGCGGCACCCAAAGCCCGTCCCTTGGCATCGGCATCGGCATGGGCTATCTCCCGCCGGCCAATGCAAAAGTAAACGGCCATATTGATATCGAAATCCGGGGGAAACCATTTCCCGCGGCAATCGTGCCCAAACCCATTTATAAACCACGTTAAAGCGTTGAAGCGGTCTCGTATGCCTGCGTAGCAGCCGACGCAAGGAGGCTCTGACAAAATTCGCGATTTAGCCACCCGGATATCTCTCGCCGCCCGGCGCACCCAACCCGTGACGGAACTGAAAACTGCTTCAACGGTTCAACTCTTCAACGCTTCAACATCCCTAATGTTGTTTCATTTTTAATTTTTACTTTTTGATTCCCCGGCGTAAGTTGTCGGCACTTTTATGAGCAATATACCGTCGGACTTGAAATACACGAAAGCCCACGAGTGGGTTCGGGTGGCCGGGGACACGGTGACCATCGGGATTACCGACCACGCCCAGCAGGAACTCACAGACATCGTCTTCGTAGAATTGCCCGAAGCCGGGCGGCAGGTCAAAGCCGGAGAAGCCTGTGCCGTCGTCGAATCCGTAAAGACCGCCAGCGATATTTATGCGCCCGTGAGCGGTCAAATCCTGGAACCGAACAAATCCGTCGCGGACGAACCGGCGCTGGCCAATTCAGAACCGTATGACAAGGGCTGGTTTTTCAAAATTAAAGTAAGCAATCCTGACGAATTGAAATCGCTTTTGTCCGCTCAACAATACGAGGCGCAGATCGCAGGCAGCTAAGATATTATCTGCCGCGACTCAGCATTGGCTCACTGGCCTCATGAGCAAGCGGGAGAGGGCCGTGAGGGAGAGTCTTTCAGACAGGAACGTCCTGCCGGTTCATGGAGACGGCGTACGAAGACAGGCCAAAAGGGCGGCAAGTCCGGCAGGTGGCCAATTTTTCACCGCGACCGGCGCAAATCCAGTTGCGAAAATTTTCCCATTGCGGGAAAATTTTGCAAATGACACCGCAAACCGAATCCGGTGGTACTTCCCCTCCGCGTCCGCATTGGCTTCAGGTCATTGCGGTCGGGCGCAACCCCCGAGTCACCCTGGTCCGCGTCGCGGTCCTCGTGATTGTTTGCTTCGTACTCTTCAGTTACGTCCTGCTTCCAGTTCACGTGCAGGGCATCAGCATGCTTCCCACGTACAAGGACGGCTCAATCAACTTTGTGAACCGGCTGGCGTATGTGTGGCATGAACCGCGGCGCGGTGATGTCGTGAGCATTCGCGGTTACGCCGGGGAGCACCTGATGTTATTGAAGCGCATCATAGGCTTGCCGGGCGAAACCGTAACCTTCAATAACGGCCGTGTTTTTATCGATGGACAGATCCTGGACGAACCCTATGAAAAATCCGCATCTGCCTGGACGCTGCCGCCGGAAAAGTTGGGGACGAACCAGTATTTCATCGTGGGTGATAACCGGACCATGGATTGGAGAGATCACAAATTCGGAAAGGTGGACCGCGACAATATCGTCGGAAAGGTGTTGTTATGAATATGCTCTCTCGCCTGATAGTACTGGTCGTGCTGGCCGCCCTCGGCTTCTGGCTCTGGACGGTTTTCTTTCCCAGCCCTGAAAAAGTCATCCGGAAACAATTGGCAAAACTCGCCCAGGATGCTTCGTTTTCGCCCGCTGAAAACGACCTGATCAAAATGGCCGATGCGCAAAGCGTCCCCGATTTCTTTTCCAGCAATGTTGAGATAAACATTACCATACCCGGGCGGGAACAGCAGACCCTCGCTGGACAAGACGAAATCAGGACGGCAGCGCTTGCTTCCCGCGCTCAGGCGACGGCCCTGGACGTCAAATTTCCGGACGTAATCGTTACAGTGGCGCCGGATAAAAGCTCCGCCGTCGCCGACGTCACGGTGGACGCCACTGTATCCGGCGAGCACGACGCCATTGTGCAGGAACTCAAAATCAATTTTCAAAGAAACGGCGGCCAATGGCTCATAAACAAGGTGGAAACAGTGCAAAAAGTTTCGCTTTGAATTAAAGAATCTGCACTCTTGACATCACTCCATTCACTTCTCCTATAATGGTACGATGAACATCCTCCTTACGGGCGGGGCGGGCTACATTGGCTCCATCTGCACTGAAGAATTGTTGAATGCCGGACATCAGGTCACCGTTTACGATAATCTTACGGAAGGCCATCGCTCGGCTGTGGACTCACGGGCCAGATTCATTCCGGGCAAACCGGAAGTGGAGGGCGATATCCTCAATGCGGTCAAAACGTCCAGGCCGGATGCCATCATGCACTTCGCCGCCAGCGCGCTTGTGGGCGAGTCCATGACCAATCCGAAAAAGTATTTCCACAATAACGTCTTCAACGCCATGAAACTGGCCGATGCCGCCGTGGAATGCGGCGTCAAAAAGTTCGTTTTCAGTTCCACCTGCGCCACGTATGGGCCGCCGGAAAAAATGCCCATGACCGAGGACCTCCCGCAGCGGCCAATCAACCCTTATGGCGAATCCAAATTGATGTTTGAGAAAATCCTGGAGTGGTATCATAAAATTCACGGCCTGGAGTTCATCGCGTTCCGTTACTTCAACGCCGCCGGCGCCAGCGAACGATTTGGCGAGCATCATCGTATCGAGACCCACATCATTCCGAACGTTCTAAAAGTGCCGCTGGGCCAGGCCAAACATTGCGAGATTTACGGTACCGATTATCCCACGCCCGACGGCACCTGCATTCGCGATTACATTCACATCATTGATTTGGCGCAGGCGCACATCCTTGGCCTGACGCCCGGCAAAACCGGATTCTACAACCTGGGCAATGGCGACGGGTATTCAGTGCGGGAAGTCATTTCCATGTGCGAGAAAATCACCGGCACAAAGATTCCGACCGTTGAAAAGCCCCGCCGGCCGGGAGATTCACCCAAATTGGTGGCCTCGGCAGAAAAAGCGGTTCGTGATCTGGGCTGGAAACCCAAATTCCCCAAACTCGAAAACATTGTGGCCACCGCCTGGTCCTGGCATAAGCGGAACCCAAATGGTTATCCGGATTAATCCAAAAATCCGCTAATCCATTAATCCAGCAGTCCGGTCTCGTTCCCGAAAGGAGGTCTAATCGATCTTGTCTTTCCCATTCGATGCCTCATGGCAAAGCCACAAAACCAGGCTCCGGCCGTAAAGCGATAACCGGGTCGCCCGAGCGTCCACCCGGACGTCGCCGTTATCCGCCCGCATTAAATCACACTCGAGTTGCTCCAGCCCCTTTGTATCCGGCAGCCGTCGTGCATGGGACGTCGTGTTAAAAGACAAAAATTCCGATTGTTTATGGCCAAGAATTTGGCCGCGCGAACGTCCCAAAAGTATTTCGGCCTTGCGATTGGTGTCTATAATCTTCCCCGATTGCTCGTCGGTCAAAAATGCCGCATCGCTCAGACACTCAAATAACTCGCGATATTTGTGTTCGGACTGGCGCATGGCTTCCTCGGCCCGTTCGCGCTCCGTGTGCTCCTCGACTTCGCGCAGGGCACGGTCGATCGCCGGAATCAGCCGCATCAGCCGGTGCTTCAGAACGTAGTCCGTCGCGCCACTCTTGAGAGCTTCCACCGCGGCGTCCTCGCCAATGGTCCCGGACACGAACAAAAACGGGACCTCCGGGCGTTTTTCATGCGCCAGCAGAAGGGCTTCGCGCCCGCTAAAGCCAGGCATCGTATAATCGGAAAGGATCAGGTCAATGTCCTCACCCAGCGCGGCGTCAAATTCCTGCCGCGTGTCCACGCGGATAAAATGCGATTGCGGCCAACGGGCTGAAACCATGGCCTCCGTCAATTCGGCGTCACGCGCGCTGTCCTCAAGGTTTAAAATCCTCAATGTCGCTTTCACAAATGTTCAGTTACCTCAATCCTACCTTAAATCAAGCAAGGCTCAAATTCAACATAGCCATTGCGAGGAATCTCAAATTATCACATTTAAAATTTAATTCTGAATAAATTTTAATGTCGAGGGTCTCGCCTGGCTAAACAGGTCGGGAAAAAGCC
Organism: uncultured Verrucomicrobiae bacterium; assembly: GCA_963845665.1. Lineage (GTDB taxonomy): Bacteria > Verrucomicrobiota > Verrucomicrobiia > Limisphaerales > UBA11358 > UBA11358. The sequence goes on along the minus strand of CAWJTA010000002.1, from coordinate 246,998 downwards.
CGGCGAAGCCATGCCATGTTACACCGTCAAAGGGGGACTATTATCGATAAAATTGGGCGCATTCGGTGGGGCGGCGCTCCCGCGCCGCCGGACCTCATCAGAGGAACCTATTTCCCGTAAAACTGGATACGCTTGAAGCCTTTCCCGCCACTTTTAAAAATCCAGTTGACTATTCGGTCAATGAATATATCGTTTGTTGAATTGACTGTTAAAACGTTTGCTTATGGCAAAACCAACTGACACAAGGGAAAAGCTGCTGCAAGTAGCCTTCGATCTCATTTGGAACCAGAGTTATGGTTCGGTGAGCGTAGACCAAATTTGCGAGCGCGCCCATGTCAACAAGGGCAGCTTCTATCATTTCTTCGATTCCAAATCCGAGCTGGCTGTCGCGGCGTATGAGGAAAACTGGCGCGAAAAACAGCCCGATTTTGACCGGATTTTTTCCCCGCAAAATCCGCCGCTGGAAAGGCTGCTGCTCTGGTGCCAGCACGTCCGCGCGCGTCAGCGTCAAAAGGCCGAAAAATATGGCCATGTTTGCGGTTGTCCCTATGCCAGCCTGGGCGTCGAGTTGGCCACCCAGGATGAAAAAATTCGGGCCAAATCGCAGGAAATCATGGACCGAACAATCCGTTACCTGGAGAGCGCCCTGCGGGACGCCCTCCGCGAAGGGCTGATCTCCCTGGCCGACTCCGCGGCCGGCGCCAAAAGGATTTATACTGCGATGCTGGGGCTCTTGTTATTCGCAAAAGTCCACAATGATCTCAATGTGCTCGACGATCTGGAATCGGTCATCATGGACACGGCCGGCGCAAAAATAGTGGCGGCATGAGCCGCGATAAAACAGGCAATGGCCATTTTAAAACAAATTGTTTTGACTAAACAGTCATTTACTATGTTAAAATTCGTTTGTCGTGGTGCTGATTCAAATATCATTAGTATCGGCGTCATCAAATTATTTAATCTAAGAATTCAGCACTAGAGCAGATATTTTATGTGGATCGTCCTTTTGGCCCTGCGCCGGCCCTACACGTTCGTAGTGGCCGCGTTGCTCTTAGTTATATTGACGCCCTTCATTTTGATGCGGACGCCGGTGGATATTTTTCCCGCCATCAATATCCCGGTCGTCAGCATTATCTGGCAGTACTCGGGCCTGGACGCCAAGCAAATGGAGCAGCGCATCGTCTTTGTGAACGAACGCGCCTTGACCGTGACGGTCAATGACATTGATCACATCGAGTCCACCTCCTACTACGGCATCGGCGTCATCAAGGTTTACTTTCAGCCCAAGGTCTCGATTGCGACTGCCGTGGCGCAAATCACCGGGATTTGCCAGACGGTCCTGAAGCAAATGCCAACGGGCATAACGCCGCCGCTGGTCGTCCAATATAACGCCTCGACCGTCCCGGTTTTGCAATACAGTTTCAGCAGCCCCAAAATGTCCGAGCAGCAATTGGCCGATGTCACGGTCAACCTGGTCCGCGTAGGCCTGATCAACGTGCCCGGCGCGGTGATTCCTTACGCATATGGTGGAAGACAGCGTGTCGTGTCCGTGGATTTGGACCTGTCCGCCCTCAAAGGCAAAAACATCCAGCCCGAAGACGTGATTGATGCGGTCAATGCGCAAAATCTCGTGCTGCCCAGCGGCACGGCCAAAATCGGCCCGACCGAATATGCCGTGAACGTGGACGCCAATGCCCGGATGATCAATGATCTCAATGATTTGCCGGTGAAAGTGGTCAACGGGACAACTATTTATCTGCGAGATGTCGCCCAGGTACATGACGGCTATTTGCCGCAACAAAACGCGGTGCGCGAGGACGGCGTGCGTGCTGCTCTCCTGACCATCATGAAAGCCGGCAATGCGTCCACGCTCGACGTCGTGAAAGGGATCAAAAAAGCGTTGCCGCAAGTAATGAGCACGGTTCCCGCCGACCTGCACGCCGCTGAATTTGCAGACCAATCACTGTTTGTACGGGCCGCCATACGCGGTGTGCTTCGCGAAGGTATCATCGCGGCGTCATTGACGGCGTTCATGATTCTCTTGTTTCTGGGTTCCTGGCGCAGCACGTTTATCATCGCCCTGTCCATCCCGCTTTCGGTGTTGTGTTCGATTGCGGTGTTGAGCGCTCTGGGCGAGACCATCAACCTGATGACGCTGGGTGGCATGGCGCTGGCAGTCGGCATCCTCGTGGACGACGCAACCGTCGCCATCGAAAATATCCATCGGCACATGGCCTCCGGCCAGCCACTGGACGAATCCATCATTAAAGGCTCGCAGGAAATCGCTATCCCGGCTTTCGTTTCCACGTTGTGTATCTGCATCGTTTTTGTGCCGATGTTCTTCCTGACCGGCGTCGCGCACTATTTGTTCGTGCCGCTGGCGGAAGCCGTGGTGTTCGCCATTCTCGCCAGCTATGTTATTTCCCGGACGCTCGTCCCCACTATGGTGATGTGGTTCTATCGCAACGTTCAGTTGCATGGCGAACACATCGGCGAATCGAACGTTCCATTTTGGGTTCGGCCATTTGTGCGATTCCAGCGCGCTTTTGAAAGTGGCTTTGAACGTTTTCGCAACGGCTATCGGGCGTTGTTGGCCAGTTGTTTTACTCATCGGCCTACCGTGGTCACGGTCATTCTGGCCTTTTGCCTGGGCTCATGGCTCCTGACGCCAAAGCTGGGCAGAAACTTCTTTCCAACCGTTGATGCCGGCCAGTTTCTCCTCCACGTGCGAGGACCTACCGGAATGCGCATCGAGGAAACCGAACGGCTGGCCGGCGAAGTGAACGCCGTCATTCACACTGTCGTCCCTCCGGCCGAATTGGGCGGTATCCTCGACAATATCGGCATTCCCAATTCCTCCATCAATCTCAGCTACAACACCAGCGGGATCATTGGCGCCGGCGACGCGGACATCCTGGTCTCGCTAAAGCCTGGCCATGCTCCCACGGAAGATTATGTCCGCGAATTGCGAGAGCGGTTACGAAGGCAATTTCCGGGCATTCTTTGTTATTTCCTGCCGGCCGATATTGTGAGCCAGACCCTGAATTTCGGCCTGCCCGCACCGTTTGATATCCAGGTGATCGGCCGTGATCCCAGGGATCATGACATCGCCACCCGGTTGGCGGATGAAGTCAAAAAAATTCCCGGCGCCGTAGACGTCCGCGTCAACCAGCCGAACAATCTCCCGCAGTTGACTGTCGAGGTGGAGCGTGTCAAAGCGGCGCAATTGGGCATGACGGAGGACGACGTTGCCAATGCCGCCTTATTGGCGTTGAGCGGCACGTCCCAGGTGCAGCCGGTTTATTGGCTGGACCCGAAACTGGGTATCCAATACGTCATAAACGTCTTTACGCCACAATACCACATTGATTCGGTGGCCCAACTCAACGCCATGCCCGTCAAGGTGAGCCAGGGATCCGACCAGATCCTCGCCAATGTCGCTACGTTGAAACGCGAGGAAGTGCCGCCGGTCGTTTCGCATTACAACGTCATTCCTGTTACCGATGTTTATGGCGGCGTGGATGGTGCCGATCTTGGTAGCGTCCTGGATAAAATTCAGCCGCTTGTCAGCCAGATGAAAAAGGATTTGCCGCGCGGCACTACGATTGCCCTGCGCGGCCAGGCCCTGACCATGCACTCCAGCTACATCGGCCTTGCCGTGGGCTTGATCATGGCGATCGTTCTCATTTACTTTTTGCTGGTTGTTAACTTCCAGAGCTGGCTGGACCCGTTCATCATTATCACCGCCCTGCCCGGCGCCCTGGCCGGAGTTATTTGGGGACTATTTCTGACCCAAACCAGCCTGAGCGTTCCGGCTCTCATGGGCGCGATTATGTCCCTGGGCGTAGCCACCGCCAATTCCGTGCTTGTTGTCAGCTTTGCCCGGGAAAACCTGCGCGGGGGCAAAGACTCCATCACCGCTGCCGTCGAGGCGGGCGTGGGCCGCATTCGGCCTGTGGCCATGACAGCGCTGGCCATGATTATCGGCATGTTGCCCATGAGCCTGGGCCTGGGTGAAGGCGGCGAGCAAAATGCGCCGCTCGGCCGTGCCGTCATTGGCGGGCTGGTGCTGGCCACAGTCGCAACATTGGTTTTCGTCCCAATCGTTTTTAGTTTCATGCACCGCAACTACGAACACAAACCGGCGCCAATCAATCCACATTAAAGCCATGAACTCGACCGCACCTTCACCATCGTCAGCGCCGCCGCCTGTTTCATTGCGGCGTATTGCGGAAATCGCCGCTGTCCTCATCGTCATCGGTCTGGTCGTCGGCCTCGTGCCGCGCTGGATGGCCCATCGCAATTTGCTCGCCCAGGCGCGCGCGGATGCCGATCCCATCGTCAGCGTCGTTTCGGCCGTCCCGGAGAAATCAGAGTTGGGTACTCCCCTGCCCGCCAACGTTGAGGCCTTCATCGAGGCCTCAATCCACGCCCGCGCCAGCGGCTATTTGACCAATTGGTTCGTGGATATTGGTGACCACGTCACAAACGGGCAGGTCCTGGCTATAATCGATACCCCGGAATTGGACGAACAAATTGCGCAGGCCAAGGCCCAACTGGACCAGGCCAAAGCGTCGCTGGACCTGGCCAAAATCACCTCCGACCGCTGGAACATGCTCCTCAAAACCGCCAGTGTCAGCGAACAGGACGCCGCGGAAAAACAGTCCGATTTCGTCCTGCAGCAGGCGAATGTCGAAGCCGCCCGCGCCAACCTGCAACGGCTTCAGGATTTAAAGAGCTTTGACCGGGTCACTGCCCCATTTACCGGCGTCATTACCGCGCGTAACACCGACATCGGCCAGCTCATCACGGCTGGCGGCGGACCGGAACTCTTTCGCGTGGCGCAAACCGATCCGTTGCGCGTTTATGTCCAGGTCCCTCAGCAGTACGTTTACGATGTCGTCGTGGGGCAAAAGGCGCAATTGACCTTTTTGGAGCGGCCGGGTCGCACGTTTGAAGGGACGGTCACGCAAACGTCCGGAGCCGTGGACCCCGGCACTCGCACGTTGCAGGTGGAATTGCAGGTGCCCAACCCCAAAGGCGAACTATTCGCCGGCAGTTATGCCCAGGTGCGCTTTAGCGATTCCGGCGACCCGGGCGCGTTGACCATATCGGACAACGCCGTCATCTTTCAAGCTGAAGGAACACAAGTCGCCCTCGTGGATGGTGACAACAAAGTCCGTTTGCGCGATGTTAAAGTAGGGCGCGATTTCGGCGACGAGATCGAAGTGCTCGATGGCTTGACAGCGACCGATCGCGTCATCAATAACCCTCCCGATTCCATCACCGACGGCACAAGCGTCGAAGTCGCGCAGCCAGGAACCAATTCGCCGCAATGAACAATTCGATACGCGTAGCAGCGCCGCGTCAGCGCGCTCTAACTTCATCGCGGATTAACCATCTAATCTCCCTCGCCCTCGGTTCTTTCCAGCTGCCCCAGGGAACCGGATCGCGTAGCGCAGGTTTCCAAACCTGCTGTATCGCCGATTTCCAAATCGGCAAATCGTACGACGTTGTGCCACCGGCGGGTTTGAAAACCCGCGATATAGCTGTTTCGCAATCCGCAATCCGCAATCCGCAATGAAAGTTCCTGGAATTCTCATAACCGTCATAATCGCAGTGGTTTGGGCCGGCTGCGCCGTCGGCCCCAACTATCACCGTCCCGCCGCATTGCCGGCTCAGCCGTTGCCTCAATCGTTCACCACGGTCTCGCCGGGCACCAATGAAGTCGTTTGGAAAGTCGCTCAGCCGTCTGCAAATGTCCCTCGCGACGAATGGTGGCACGTGTTTGGCAACGCCGAATTGGATCGCCTCGAGTCGCTGGCTTTGACCAATAACCAAAATATCGCCTCCTTTGCCGCGCAATTTGAGCAGGCACGCCAGATCATGATCGAAGCGCGCTCGGAATTTTATCCACAATTAAATGCCGGCGGCACGCCCGGCGGCGATATCAATCGCCAGCACACCAGCTTCAACGGCCCGACCAAAGGCCAGCCCACAGGCGCCGAATATACTTATAACACTTTTACCGCTCCGATCTATTTGGGTTGGGAAATTGATTTGTGGGGGCGCGTCCGCCGGCTTTCTGAGGCCGCGCACGCACGCTTTGTCGCCAGCGCCGATGACCTGGAATCCTCCAGACTGGATGTCGCCGCTGAAGTGGCTGACGACTTTTTTACGCTCAGGACTCTGGACCGGCAATACAATCTGGTCGCCGATACCATCGATGCCTATCGCCGCTCGTTGGAATTGACCGAAAACCTCCGGCACGGCGGCGCCGTTTCGGACCTGGACGTGGCCCAGGCGGCCACGCAGTTGCATTCGACCGAAGCGCAATTGCCGAATATTCAACTGCAGCGCGCCCAGACCCTTCATGCCCTGGCCATTATCTGCGGCGAATCACCGGTTGATTTTTACATCTCCACGAATTCACCCGCGGCCGCGAGTGTGCCCGAAATTCCGCCCAGCCTGCCCAGCGATCTGCTCGAATATCGCCCGGACATAGCCGCGGCCGAACGCCAAATGGCCGCCGCCAATGCGGACATTGGCGTGGCAAAAGCCGCCTTCTTCCCGAAGGTCACCATCAACGGCCTGGCCGCTTTTCAATCCGTTGACGCCGGTATGTGGTTCAATTGGTCCAGCCGGCTTTGGTCCGTTGGGCCCTCCATTCAATTGCCGTTGTTCACCGGCTTTTTCAATCGCGCCAACCTGGCCGCCGCCCGGGCTGCCTACGTCCAGCAAGTGGCTGATTATCGGCAGACCGTGCTGACGGCCTTTGGCGAAGTCGAAGATGAACTGGCTGCGCAACGGCTTTTGTCCGATGAATGGGATGCTGAAACCCAGGCGGTCACTGCCGCAAAGCACGCTCTGGACGTCGCTAATGAGCAATATAAAGACGGCCTGGTGACCTATTTGAACGTGGCTACGTTGCAAACCACCGCCCTGCAACAGGAAGACGCCGCCGTCCAATTGGAAGGCGCCCGTCTCACCGCCGCCGTGAACCTCATCAAGTCCCTCGGCGTCGATTGGCAAGTGCCGCAATAATGGTAGGGACGGCGCGCTGGGCACCGCCCGTATAGCGGGCGGAACGTTCGTGAAACGATGTCCGACAAATAGCGCACCTGTTTGATTGAAATCAGAGATTCGTCCACTTCCGTAAGCACCTTGTACTCGACAGCGTCAATACACGGATGCATTCGGGGTTCCGTCTCTCCCCTTCCCGTATGATTGTGACAGGCGCTTTACAACAGGAACATCGCTCCCGCCGCCGTTTTTTGCAGGAACAACAAGACGCGCTTTTTTTGCGGACGTCCGCCGGTAACCGTATAGGATGCTGCTAAATGCACGACGTAACGCGGCTACTCAGTGACGCGGCTGCCGGAAATGCTAATGCCCTAAAAGCCACATAGTCCTCATTGCAATCCCGGATAACGCTCAAAAGCCGCGTGGCTATCCATGAAAACTCTCATTCTGCCGCCGCGGTGCGGTGTGCATCCCGACAGGTTAGGCTGAACCGTTGCAATGGTGCTCGGGAAATAGGGGTCCACGGCCATCTCTACATCCGATACCCCTGTGATATAACCAACCGTGGAATTGGCGGAATTTTTCAGGTCCATAAAGGCCTGGTCCGGCGTTTTGCCCCAAAAACAAATCAGTGAAACAGGGACATTCGTCTGATCAAAACGCCAAAGCCAATACGTGACCGCTAATACCGGATTCGTCTGATAGACCTGCGAGCATTGAACAGCTGTCGCAAGAGGCGGGGTCATTATGGCCGGACAGGTCCATACCCGTGGATTCACTATGTAATTCGAAAGGACAAGACCCGCCCAGCCGCCTCTGACGTCGTAGGGAGGCCAACTCGTCCACGGCATGTATCCCAGTGAAACCTTCAAAGACCGTTCGTCCGGGTAGCGATCCTGATTGTCAGCCAACAAAAGAGGAAAGGCCGTTCCAATTTGGCGAAGATTTGACAAACACGTCGCCTTGTAGGAATGCGTTTTTGCCGCCGAAATTGCGGGCAAAAGAATCGCGGACAGAATCGCAATGATCGCTATGACCACCAGCAATTCGATAAGGGTAAATGCCGATTGTCGTCGCGCCATTCGCATCTGTTGCGGTCCCGCAAAATAGCTGCGCTTTTGCCGCATTCTTACAGTGATTTTGTCAGGCTCAGTGAATAATGCAAGTACAGCATGACATTTCCAGGTAGGGACGGCGCGCTGCGCCGTCACCGCCCGTATAGCGGGCGGAACATGTGCGAAGGGAGGTCCGATCACGCTGGATCCGCCGCTAAACGCGTCGCGGACAGCGTCCTGATGCATCGGGATCCCTGCCGGGAACAGTGTCGAGATGAGCTACTCACCCAAACGGGACAGAGTTTTTCCTTGTTCAACTGTGCATGGACTTGTAACAAATGCGGAATTAATGAAAAAATACCTTTTTCTGGTCCTATGCCTGTGCCTTCCCCTGATGGTGCGCGGCGCCGACACGTCAACCGACACGCAACACTACATCGATGTCATTCAACAGCACATCTTCAAAGAATACAAAGGCATGTTCAAACAGCCCAAAGGCCTTTTGAAACGTCCCTTTATCACTCCGGGTTGCAGTTCATACCAGGACCAACTCTGGGATTGGGACTCGTGGCTGACGGATATCGCGCTGCGCCAGATCCTCCTGGAACAGGGTTCACCGAGCGACAAGCAGGAGGCAATTCAATATGAACAGGGTTGTATTTTGAACTTCCTTGACCATGAGAACAACGGGCGTATTCCCGTCGTCATAGGTCCCAACAATAAGGACATTATGGACACCGGAACCAACTTCATCCCGTTGCTCCATAATATGCACAAGCCCTGCCTGGCCCAGCACGCCGCCTTTTTGGTCCAATTAAACGGCGGCGACGCCGAATGGCTTCGTGACGAATTTCCCAAAATGCAGGCCTTTGTGGACTGCTATTACAATCATTATCGCGATAAAGCCACAGGTTTGTATTACTGGCAGACGGACGAATGCATCGGTGTGGACAATGATCCCTGCACCTTTTTCCGGCCTTACGCCAGTTCCGGTTCGATATTGTTGAATTGCTTCATGTATAAGGAATTGCTGTCCATGGTCTATCTGGCCAATCGTTTGAATATGCCGGAAATTGGGAACAGCTATCAAAAAATGGCGGACGATCTTCTCCAGTCCATACGCGAAAACTGCTGGGATCCGCGGAACGGTTTCTATTATAGCGTGGACCTCAACCTGCGCCCCGCTCCCAAACAAACCACCGTCTGGGAATTTCATATGAACCAGCCAAGAAATTGGGATTGTCTGATTCAGCGGATAGATGTGTGGTCCGGCTTTTTGGCCATGTGGTCGGGAGTGGCCACGCCGGAGCAGGCGAAGCAAATGGTGGAAGAGAACCTCATAAACACGAACACGTTTGACGCCCCCTACGGAGTCCGTTCCCTTTCCAAACTGGAAAAAATGTATGACCTGCGCGCCACGAGCAATCCTTCCAATTGGCTCGGCCCCATCTGGCTCAACGCCAACTACATGGTCTTCCGTGGACTCGTCAAATACGGATACGATGACCAGGCACGGCAATTGGCCGAAAAAACCATCAAATTGATCGGCACGGATTACGAAAAAAACGGGATCTTGCATGAATATTATCTGCCTGAGAGCGGCGAACCCGTCATGAACCAGGGATTCGAAGACTGGAACTATCTGGTCTTGAATATGATCGCCTGGTACGAGGGCAAACCCTGTGTGGAAGAGTTCTGATCACTCGCTTTGAGGCTGCCCCTCCCATTGATCACAACGATAACGTTAATGTAACACTATAAATCGTTGATAATCAATGATGTACGCAATGTAACAGCGTGTAACAAATTGTGTAACATCGTAAATAGTTGTAGCCCAACGATGTAACAATGTAACACGATTTCCAACCTCGACTAGCGAAGGCAGATGAGCAAGCGGTGCTTCGTTTTCAGTTTGCACCGCCCGAATCTTCGAATTTCCAAGCAAAACCGCTACTTTTACCGTCGGCTTCCGTTTCGTTTCCAGTTTCCCCTCCTATAGCCAAAAATTGTGCATCACCACAATCCCCTCAGTCACGCATGAGCATTCGATGTTCATTGTTCGATGTTTTTTGAATCCTCCCCAGCGCTCGCCTTCCACGTCCATCCCGCCTCGTTAAGTACAATCTTCACCGCCCCGGATTCGCTCGTATAAACCACCGGCACGCTACGTCGTTTTAAACGCTCCCTCAATTTGCTTCCGGCATGGCGGTACGGAGGGTATTCCGAATCAGCGATGATAATCAGTCTGGGTTGGACAGCGTCAGCCAGGGCGTCTGACAGCGGTTCATCTTTATTTGGCAAACCGGTTACGACAATATCCGCGCGCAAATCGGTTCCGGCGGATAATAATTGATTTTGGCCGGTGGGACTTAGATCGGACAGCAACAGGACGCGTCGGCCGTAAAAATCTCCGAGCAGGACCAGCGCGTTATCATCAGCCTGGCCTTTGGCTTTGGTTTCATTTCGATCATTGCTCTCGTCAGGCGGCCATAAAGCGTGCCAGGGTCCGACGGTATCGCCGCAATGAAGAATCTTATGCCGCAACGTCGGCTGTTCGAAGCCGGCGATAATATTGTTATACACTGGAGAGCGAAAATGGGCGGCGCTGGTCCAAAGTTCGCGGACGCCGAAGTAATCGTCCAGCGTTCCGGCGCCGCTGCAGTTTTTTGAGTTGCCTTCAGTCAGGACGAGCTTCGAAATGCTGTTGATTCCCTGCGCCTGAAGAAATGGTTTGAGCGTGAAATTGAATGTGTCCTGGCTGCCGCAATCAATCAGGCAATCACTCTTTTGCGAGCCGGAATCCATAAAAACCGCGTGCCCGCCTTCCAAAGGCAAAACCGTGAGACTCGTTGCGTCCCGCCATTGGTGCGCGGACACAAGGTAAACTCCTGTGAGCAGCACAGCGCCGGCCATGCCAAATATTTTCCTTCGTGTTGTGTTCGCCCAACCGCTCAGCAGAATGACCAGGATGCCATAATAAATTCCGATCCATATCCAGGACGGCGCGCGGACATACAGAAAAGAGCCGGGAATATGCGTGGACCATTCGCTGACTCTCCCCATTTCCAACATGAGAAACCATGCCGCGTTGTTGAACAAGGCGGTGGCAAATGGCAGCCATGTGCCGCACGCCAACGCGCCCAGGTTCGCCATGAGCGCAAAAGTTCCCAGCGGTACGGCGATCACATTGGCCAGCGGCGAAATGGGACTGAACAAATGAAAATAAAAGGCACTCAACGGGATAGATCCAATCCACGCTGCCAGCGAAAGCGAAAAATATCGGGCCGAAACACGGACCGTTTGCGTGAGCTTACGCCGCCATTCGGGAACCAGCGTGGCAGGCAAAAGCGGGTCGTGTTGCAATAAGCCGTCTGATAAATCGTTCAACCGGGGCAGCAACAGCGCAATGGTCAACATGACAAAAAATGAAAGTTGAAAGCTCGCTTCAAAAAGCTGGCGCGGGTCCCATAGCAGTATCAGAAATGCCGCTCCGCCCAGCGAATTCAGTAAATCCGCCGGACGCTTCAGAGCCCAACCGCCCAGAATGACGGTCATCATGATCGATGCGCGGACTGCGGAGGATTCCCAGCCGGTTGCCGCGGTGTAAAACCAGATGGTTGGGATTGCCACCGCGCCGCACCAGCCGCGTGAAACTTGCAGCACGCGCAAGAGCGTGACCAGCATCCCGGATATCAGTCCGATGCGCAGGCCATCGATCGCAAACAGGTGCATTGTGCCTGCCCGGAGATAGGGATCGCCGACGTCGCCAGTGAAGGCCGTACGCCAGCCCAGCGTCATGGCCCAAAGCAGGCGCAACGTCTGGTCCTCCGGAAGGCCGAGCGCCAACACGCGACGTGACCATTCCAGAAACCGGTCCGTCAGCGGCGGCCGTGGCAAAATTGGGTCGCGCAATTGCCAATCGTTCGGCGACCGCGTTCTCAGCTCGTAAAAAATGCCGCGCGTTTGCAAATAGTCGCGATCATCGAAAAGGCCTTCGGCAGAAGCCGTCGGCGGCTGCGCGATCATGCCCGAAATCTCAACGGATTGGCCGCCGAACAAATTTGTGCCGCCGGCTTGCGCCGAGGCCACCATTGTTTGCATCGCGGGCTCCGTTTGTACCGGGGCAACGGTGTGGGCCGCAGCCCTGGTTCGCACCCGGGCGGTTTTTGCCCCGTCCACAGTTTGCGCCGGACCTTCGACCGGCGTCGAAACAATGATGTCCCCGTCCGCCGGTTGCCAGGTATCGCCGATCTGAATTTCAGAGACCCGGACTTGCGCCTGGGAACGCTCCGTCTCGGCGCCGCGACGTTCGTATATTTTGATTTGGGGCGTGTGCGCCAAAACTCCCCGCACCGTGACAAGTTCCGATTGCTCGCCGATTAACCGGCGCAAATCATTTGGAGAAATGATTGCGGTATGAAAAATCAGATTTGTCCAGCCGGCCAAAATGAGCAACCCGCACAGCAGGATCGCTCGCCATTTGGCCATAGCCAGGGCGAGAAGAAACGCTAAAAACGAAGCGCCAAAGAGGAGAATGAGCGGAGGCCGAACCCATTCTGCGAGCATTAGTCCAAAGGCATAAAACGCGACGACAACAACGAATGGGCGTTTCATTTTTGTTGTTGCAGCTTCGGTCTCCTGTAGTAATGGCAAAGCCATGCGACGCCCAGTCCAAGGGCGCCGCCGGCAGTATCAATGCACACGTCCAGAACGCGCGGCGTGCGCGTGGCGACGAAAATTTGGTGAAATTCGTCGCTGGCCGCGAAAAGAAACACGATGAGCAGCGCCCCGCCGACACGCGGCCAGGACCACGCCGGCAACGGATTGCGCGAAAAATGGAGCGCTCGAAAGACTAAAAATCCAAAAATGGCGTATTCAAGCACATGGCAGCATTTCCTCGCAAAATGATGAATGCGGTCCATCTCCCATAGCGGCATATGCGGAAAAAGCCAGCGCAAGAGAGGAATGATGATGCGCGATGAATGTTCATAAGAGTGGGAATCCGCCGAAAAACCAAAGATCAGCGCCATCCAGATCAAAACCGGCAGCCAATTTAAAAACGCACGCATGGAAAAGTTTCGGTTGCAGGGTTTCAAGTTTCAAGAAAAGAAACGGTTAAATCGGTAGCGCAGGCGTCTCGCCTGCGGGTTACGGCGGCGTCTCGCCGCCAGTTCCCGAGCCAGGCACCGGGAACCGCGCCTGAACCCGCAGCCGAGGACGGCTGCGCTACGTTGCCATCCCTGCCAAAAAAATCATGCAAGAAGTCCAAACTTGAAACGTAGGTATATTTGAGGCATATGATTTTGCCATGATATTGAAGGAAGATGTTTTTGTTTAAACTGTATGCTCAAGCTCGGCGTTAACATTGATCACGTGGCCACTCTCCGCGAGGCTCGTTATCGCGGACGCGGTTTTGGCGAACCCGACCCGGTTGAAGCGGCCAAAATCTGCGAAGCCGCCGGCGCGCACGGCATCACCGCGCATTTGCGCGAAGACCGTCGCCATATCCAGGACCGTGACGTGTGGAAACTGCGCGAGGCGGCAAAACGATTGAACCTTGAAATGGCCAACGCGCCGGAAATCGTCGAGATTGCGCTTAAACTCAGGCCCGACATTGTTTGCATCGTGCCCGAACGGCGGATGGAAGTGACGACCGAAGGCGGCCTGGATGTGGTGGGATCCGAAAAGGCCCTGACCGATTTGCGGAAACGAATGAATGACGCGGGCGTTGAAGTCAGTTTATTTATTGCTCCGGACCCGCAACAGATCGATGCCAGCGCACGAGTCGGAAGCCAATTTATCGAATTGCACACCGGCCGGTTCGCGGAAGCATTTTTGGAAAAGGCCGCGGCCACGGACTCCATAAAAGGGGCTGTAACCTGTCCTGAATTGGAACGTCTAATTTCAGGTGCGAAGCAAGCGCACGCTCTGGGCCTGCGCGTCAATGCCGGGCATGGGTTGAACTACGATAATCTTTCGTCGCTCTTTGCGGTGCCGCATCTGGTGGAACTGAACATTGGCCATAGCATTGTGTGCCGTTCTGTCTTTACAGGAATGGAAAATGCTGTCAGGCAAATGTTGCGCGTGATGGAACAGTATCAAGTGTGAAAGAGGCTGGATTTTTAAATCAAGATGATCCGAAAAATCACTTTGACTTTTTTCTGATTGGGTTAAATTAAAAACGATAAGGAAGGCTAAAATGAAAATAAATACTAATCGAAGCGGTTTTACTTTGATAGAACTGCTGGTCGTTATAGCAATTATCGCCATTCTGGCGGCGATCTTGTTGCCGGTGCTGGACAAGGCCAAACAAAAGGCAATCCAGGCAAATTGTCTCAATAACCATAAGCAATTGGCGCTGTCATGGTCCATCTATAAGAATGACAGCAACGGATACCTGGCCATCGACGACCCGGTGACAGCCGGCGTATTGGGCGGGACAAACAATCCAAGCTGGGTTTATGGAGATATGACACAGCAATCGCAAGCGACGAATGCCACGTTGATTCAAGAGGGATTGCTCTATTCCTCCATTAACAATATAAAAACCTACCATTGTCCTGCGGATACGATTCCCATGCCCGGTGAGACCGCCCCGCACATTCGCAGTTACAGCATGCAGCCGCAATTGGCTCCTTACTACGACGGATCCAATTGGGTCGTCCAGTCCACTTTTCCACCCATGTACAACGAAAATGATATCCGCGTGACTTCGCCCTCCGCGACGATCGTGTTTTTGGATGAAAGCCCTGTCACCATCAATGACGGGTATTTTTCGGTGCTGGTCACGGGCACTCCCTGGGCGACGGATTTGCCGGCCTATTGGCACAACAATGGCAATAATTTTTCCTTCGCCGATGGTCATGCCGAGCATTGGCGCTGGCAGGATGGCAGAACGTCGAGCCCGAATCCCAATTCCGGCAGCGCTCCTTATCCCGATTTGGCTCGACTTCAGGCCTGTCTCGGCTATCGCTAATAGCAATGATCCTCGGTGTCGGCATTGACATCATCGAAGTGGCGCGCATAGCCGCGTCACTGGAAAAGTTCGGGCATCGGTTTGGAGAGCGGATCTTGTCGAAGGCTGAGATAGAGTATTGCCTGTCGCACGCCCATCCGCCGCCGTTTGTCGCGGCGCGATTTGCCGCCAAGGAAGCCATTTCAAAAGCCTTCGGAACGGGCATCGGCGCCCACCTGGGCTGGCAGGACATGGAAATCGCCCACCGGGTTAGCGGCGAACCCTACGTGATTTTGCACGGCAAAGGCAAAAAATTATTCGAATCGCGGAAAGCCAAAAGTATCTTCGTCAGTATCAGTCATACCAAAGACTACGCGGCAGTGGCAGCCATCCTGGAAGGGTAAAAGCGGCGGGTTAACGGTTCTTCGCATTTCAACGATTTCAAAATCGCGCATCCAGTCCATGAACCGAACATGGTAGGGACGGCGCGCTGCGCCGTCACCGCCCGTAAAGCGGGCGGAACGATTCGCATGCGCCGAGCCGAACGGCGGTTCATGGAGAGTATGGAATAATTAGTAAAAATTCGTGAAATTAGTGTCCGAATCGGTTTCTCCTTTTTTCGTGTCTGGTTTTCCGCCACACTTCGCACATGGCAGCGGCCGTTGCGGCGATTTTGCTATTCGCGGGCGCGAGTTTCTTTTTTGCGCTGGCGGAGACGGCTTTGTTTTCCTTGAGCAACTGGCAGGTGCGCCAGCTCGCCGAAAGATATCCCCGTCGGGGAAAAGTGGTCGGCGAACTTCTTGAACGTCCAGATGATTTGCTGGCCACGCTGGCGTTGGGAAATACCTTTGCAAACGCAGCAGTCATCGCCGCGGCACTGTGGCTGATATTTGACGCAAAACGGCCATTTTTCCTGACACTGGCGGTACTGATTGCCCTCGTGCTCATCGGCTGTGAAGTGTTTCCCAAGACTCTGGCGGTGCGGCGCCCGGAACGATGGGCCTTGCGCGCGGTTTGGCCGCTCTTATTGTTTCAAAAATCGACGAGCCCGCTGCATCAGGCGGCGCAATGGATCGATTCACTGTTTCTCAAAAAAATGTCCCGCGCCGGCCCGGCCGCGCTGCCGGATGCTGAATACCAGGAACTCCTGGAAATGGCGTTTCAGCAGGGCACGCTGGGCGAATCGGAGAAGGAAATCATCCTTCAAATCATCAGCCTCGACAAACGAACTGCAGGTGATGTGATGCGGCCGCGCGCGGCCATGGCCTGTGTGTCCGACGACGCGACCGTCGAGGAAATGATTGCCGCGGCAAAAAAATTCAAACATCGCCGCCTGCCCATTTATGATGAAACGCCCGATACGATCGTAGGCATTTTGAATACACGCGCGCTTTTATTTGACCCCGGCGCGGACCTGTCGGAAGCGATTGAATTTCCTTCATTTGTGCCCGAATCGATGAACCTGCTCCGCCTGTTTCAGAGCCTGCAACAACAGCGGCGCGGGATGGCGGTCGTGCTGGACGAATTCGGCGGCGTGGCCGGCATCGTCACAATGGAAGATATCCTGGTTTTACTCGTGGGAAAAATCCACGCCGCGCCGCAGGCGGAAGGTTTTGTGATGGAAAAATTGGGTGCGACCCAATGGCGGGTGAACGGCTCGATGCGGCTCGAGGATTTTCGGCGCGAATACCCGGCCCTGGGCGAGGTGGCGGAGGTCGAGACGATGGGCGGCCTGCTCACGCACCTGCTGGGAGTGGTTCCGGAAAACGGCGAATCGGCGACGTACCGAAATTTGAAACTGACCGCCCGCGCGGTGGACGATCGCCGCGTGCGTGAACTCATGGTGCAACGGCTAAAATGATGTCAAATTTATTGGCGGCGTTGATATTAATTCTCTGCCTGTTCGTTTCGTTTCTGCTATCGGGCATGGAAGCGGGTGTGTTTGCATTAAACCGGTTGCGGGTCCGCCGGTTGGCGCGCGCGGGCAGGCCTTCGGCTGGGTTTCTGAATCATTTCTTGGAAAACCCGGAGAAATTTCTTTGGACTATTCTGGTGGGGAACACGCTGGCCAACTTTTTGATTCTCGGCTTTGCGCTGGCCAAACTGCACGAGTGGTTCCCGGGCGAAGCGCCGTTGGTCATCATTCTTTTTGCGGTCGTGGTCTTTCTTCTTTACGCATTATTCGATTTGCTGCCCAAAATGTTGTTCCGCGCCCAGCCCAATGCTCTTTGCCTGGGAACGGCGAATATATTCCGGATTTTTTACTTTGCCTTGAGCCCGCTGGTGCTGGTGGTTGAAGGCATTTCCAGGATGATTTTGCGTTTGACCGGCGGTCGGGCCTTTACCGGGCAACTTTTCGGCAATCGCGAAGAAATGCGCGCGTTCATGCAGGAATCGGCGCAGTCCTTTACCAGTGACGAGCGCGCGATGATCAATCGGGTCCTGGACTTGCAGAATTTCACCGTCGGCCAGATCGCTATGCCCATGGCCCGGGTCGCGTCGGTCGAAAATGATACGTCCCTGGGCGACGCGATGGCCCTGGCGCGCGAGAAAAAATTGTCGCGTCTTCCTGTTTGGGAAAAACGTGACGATAAACGGCGAATTGCCGGACTTCTGGCGCTGGGGCCGCTGCTTTTCCGCGATGACACGGACTTGACCCGGCCGGTGTCCAGCCATGTGGCGCCCGCTTTGTTCGTGAACGAAAACACCAGGCTGGATATCGCGCTTCGGCTGATGCAACGGGCGGGCCATCGCCTGGCAATTGTCCTGGCGCGCAATGGCGCTGAAATCGGCACAGTATCCCTCGAAGATATCTTGAAGGTGCTCTTTGGCGAGGTGAAGCTATGAACGCGGCCGTTGTTATCGTGCTAAAAGTTCTGGCGGTTGTCGCCCTGGTCCTGATGAACGGGTTTTTTGTGGCCGCCGAATTTGCGCTGGTGCGCATTCGTGAAACGCAACTGGACACCCTGGCGACAAAAAACCAACTCAACGCGAAAACGGCGCGGCTCATAGTCCGGAACCTGAACGCGTACTTGAGCGCGACCCAATTGGGGATCACCATGGCCAGCCTGGGCCTGGGCTGGCTGGGACAATCGGTTTTTGCGAAACTATTTACCGCGCCGTTTAGAGTGCTCGGGGTCCACTCCCCCGCTCTTTTGGATTCGCTTTCGTTTTTTGTGGGTTTTTCCCTGCTCACCTTTTTTCACATTACGGCAGGCGAGCTTGCTCCCAAATGGCTCACAATCCAAAAGCCATTGCCGGTCGCGCTGTGGTCAGCCGTGCCCTTGCGAATTTTCTACCTGGCGCTGTATCCTTTCAATCGCCTGTTGAACAGTGCCGCCCGATTTTTGCTCAAGGAAATCGGCATTGAACCTGACGCCCTGCCGGAACGGGGGCAGTCCGAGGAAGAATTGCGGTTGATGCTGGCTACGGCGCGCGGCGGGGCGGCGCGCGGCCGTACCATCGCCCTGAATGCTCTCGATTTGCGCAACCGCGGCGTCCGGGAAATCATGCGCCCCCGTCAGGAAATCGCGGTGCTCGACACCGGGACTTCGCTGGCGGATTGCATGGCGCTGATTGAAAAATCCCGTTACTCGCGTTTTCCCATTTGTGAAAACGGCGACCTGGACAGGATGCGCGGGGTCATCCATGTCAAAGACGTTATTGCCCAACGAGACAGGGCTAAAACGGGAATGGACCTGGTCCCGTGGGCGCGCCGGCCGATTTATGTTCCGGAGACGGCGCAATTGGAAAGGCTCTTGCAACTTTTTCTGGAAAGAAAATTCCATTTTGCGGTAGTTGTCGACGAATACGGCGGCACGCTGGGCATTGTTACCCTGGAAAACCTGCTGGAAGCGCTCGTGGGCCAGATTCAAGACGAGTTTGACCAGGAAAAAGCCGAGCTGTCGCAGGTTGCTGAAACCATTTGGGAAACGACCGGTTCTTTGCCGCTGCCTGAACTTGAAAAAATTACCGGCACAGTCGAGCACGGTGAAGGCGTTGCCACCGCCAGCGGCTGGCTCACGGAACAGCTCGGCGGATTTCCCAAACCGGGTGATGCGGTCACGGTGGGACAATTTGAATTGAAGGTCGAGGAGATGGACGGCACACGGGTCGGGCGATTGAAGATTACGAAACGTCCGGAACCGGCGCCTGATCACCACGAAACGAAGTCCAACGCTGATTATAAAATTTGAAGTGTTTCACCACATCGCCCCGCGGATGGCAAAAATTGCGGCGCCGATTCCAATCACTGCGGACACGATCGTGGCTGCCCATAGTCCCTGGGCCGCGCATCCGGCGGCGCACAGGGCAAGGCCACCCAGCCACAGGCACAGTGAATGCAGCTCCGGCCCGCTCCTGGATCGCGGCTTTTTGATGATGAGTGCCGGGGAAATGAAAAACAGTATCAACATTGTGATAAAGCCCCAGGCAATAAAATTGAGGATGGGCGTTCCCTGCCACGTCAACCGCAGCGCCATCGGCAGCCAAAGCCAAAGCTGTTTGACGCGGAATGCAAAAGGTTCCAGGGCCACGTCAAAGAGTAAAACCAAAATGGCGGCCAATCCAATGACGCGATAACCGTAGCTTTTATTTTTGCGCCACGGGCGCAAGATGAGACGCGCCGTGCCGCGGGAATTGAGAACAATGGCCACCCAGAGCAACGGGATTGACCACGGCAGCGTTTTAAATATTAACGCACCGCTTCCGGTGCCATAAGCGAATGGCCCGAAGGGCATGCTGGTCCTGACCCCGAGTGCCGAAAACGCGCTACCGACGAGGGCAATGCCGCCGGCCGCGAGCGCGACGTTTTGCAGGGGCAACCGCCGCCATAAAGCCGCCAGTGTCGCGGCCGCGGCGAGCACAATGAGGGCAGAATCGACTTGCGCCGCGAATCTGATTGGTCGAAACAAGGAAACCAATTCCAGGGCAAATGCGGCCGCCAGAAGCCCTGAAAGCAGCCAAAGCAAAACGGCGGCCGTTTTATTTTGCAAAACAGCCGGCGGCGATTCTGGAATATTGGGTTTGTCCATGATTATAAACCCTCCATTAACAGCGCAGGTTGATGCCTGCCCTGTGATTATACGTGAGAGGACGTCAAAATTCGAGCGTTTGGCAGGGGACATCCTGTGCCGCATATTGAACCTGCACGTGGCTGGCACCGATTTGGTCCAAACGCTCGGTCATGACGCGCATGGCAAGTTCAGGCCGGTTGCATTCACGGCTCAAGTGCGCCAGGTAGAGGTGCCTCAGGCCGTCGGACATGATTTGAGCGGCGGCTTCGGCGGCTGCTTCATTCGAGAGGTGTCCATGACGTCCCAGTATTCGTTGTTTCAAACTCCACGAGCGGCGCGATTCCTGGAGCATTCGAATGTCATGATTGGATTCCAGCACAAGCACATTGGCGGCGCGGATGCGCTCGGTGACGAGCTTAGTCATATGACCCAGGTCAGTGACGAACCCGAAATTGCCGCCGCAGGTGCGCAACATGTAGCCGACGGGGTCCTGGGCATCGTGCGGAATCGGAAAAGTTTCCACCAGCAAATCGTTCAATTCAAAACTGTCGCCGGTGCGAAACAACCGCCAGTCGAGCATTGCGACAAAATCCGCGGCTGTTTTCTCAATGCCGTCAAAGAGCGGATCGCGCTTGCCGTTCCAACGTTCTTTGAGCGACCAGGTGATCGCGTCCTGCGTGTCGCGGTTGCAGTAGATGGGAATTTTTAGTTTTTCGGCAAGGCCAAACAACCCGGAAACGTGGTCAGCGTGTTCGTGAGTGATGAGAATGGCGGAAAGATTTTCGGGCGCGCGGCCAATGGTAGCCAGGCGCTGCCGAATTTGCCGCGGAGTAAAGCCGGCATCAACGAGGACCCGGGAATTTTCGGTTTCTACATAGGCGCAATTGCCGGAGGAGCCGCTGCCCAGAATGGTAAATCGGACGGACACGGTGGCACGGTAACGCGGGAAAAGGACCCTTGCAATTGTTTTTGATCACAACTCCCTAAATTCTGGCAGAGACGCTACGCAACGAGCCTAGTTGGATGTTGTACCGTCCTGCACCGCAGGATTCCGCCCGCTCTACGCGGGCGGTGGCAGCGCCGCTTGCCGTGCGCACCGTCCCTACCAGGAAGAAAAAGCGGAGATTAAACTTTCGCGAACTGCCGGAGCGACGGCCTGGAATTCACTTGCGAACCGGATGTATGGCCGTTTCCTTCGATTTTTCCGGCAAGCAATTTCCGATACGCCGCCAGGGCCAGAAGCGGCCAGGCGTTGCGGTAGATATCGTATTTCAAATAAAATACCTTTGGAAAGCCCGTGCCGGTGGTCTCACTTTCGGTCCAGGAACCATCGGGATTTTGCGTGCGGATTAAATATTCCACGCCGCGCTTGAGATGTGGATTGTTGGGATTGTCGAAGGCGCAAAGTCCCATGACAGCCCAGGCCGTTTGGGACGCGGTACTGGGGCCGCGCCCTTTGAATACGGGATCGTCGTAAGTGTTGCACCGTTCGCCCCAGCCGCCGTCGTTGTGCTGGACGCTTTCGAGCCATTCTTTGGCCCGTACAAGCCAGGGCTGGCTCATGTCGATCTTCAGCGCGCGCAATCCACGCAGGACCTGCCAGGTCCCGTAAATGTAATTAACGCCCCAGCGCCCGTACCAGGAACCATCGGGCTCCTGATGATCGCGAATAAATTTAAGCGCCTTTTGGATCTGGGAATCGTCACCATCCCAATTTTCGTACCCGAGCAATTCGAGGATGCGTGCGGTAATGTCGGCGCATTCCGGGTCGAGCATGGCGTTGTGATCGGCGAAGGGCACTTTTTCGAGAATATTCTTGGTGCAATCTTTGTCGAAGGACGCCCAGCCGCCGTCCTTGCACTGAAAGGTCATCATCCATTTAAGTCCGCGCTGGAAACATTCGTCGCGGCGCGCTGGATTGTCCGTGGGGATTTTTCGCAACGCCAGCAGCACCATGGCGGTATCATCCACGTCTGGGTTCCACTTATTGTTATACTCGAAGACCCATCCGCTGGGTTCGACGTCCGCGGGATTTTTGTATTTCCAATCACCGCGAAAACGGATTTCGCGGTCCATGAGCCAATCAACGGCCCGTTTGAGGGCGGGATGGCTTTCGGGGATGCCGGATTCGTGAAGGCAAATGGCGACAATTGCCGTGTCCCAAACCGGAGAAAAACAGGGTTCGATCCGAACGTCATTTGGCGTTTCATGCTCGAGCTTTTTGAGTTCGTGCCGGGCGCGGATGACTTCAGGATGGTCGTCACTATAACCGAGGGCTTTGAGCGCGATCAACGCATTGAGCATGGCCGGGAAAATGGCGGCCAGGCCGTCGGTGCCCTCAAACCGTTCCAACATCCAGCTCTCGGCTTTTTTGAGGGCCAATTTGCGAAACGGATGGATTTTATGCTCGGCGAACCATTCGGCGAATTTGTGCAAACGATCGAGCCAGAGGAAAAAATTGCGCCAGGAAATCTTTTCGGGATCGGGCGCCAGGGCCAGTTCGCGTTCATGGATGCCGGTGGGATAAAGTTCATCCAAATCCACCGAGGCGGGCCGGGTGGGCTTAAAATGATTGATGATGGCCAGCGGAATGAGCATGGCGCGGGACCAATTGCTCATCTCCCAAAAGTTTACATGAAACCATTTGCCAATGAGGATGACCTCGCATGGAATGGTGGGCACGTATTCCCAGGAATAAAGCCCCAGCAGCGCCAGGTACAATTTAGAGAACGTGTTCATGCGCGGCACGCCGCCCAGGCTCAAGGCCACCTGGCGCGCGCGCAGCATCCGCGGGTCGGTCACCGATACCCCGGCCAGCTTCAAGGCCAGGTACGCTTTGATGGTGGCGTTGATTTCGGAAGGACCGCCATGGTAAATGTTCCAGCCGCCGTCGCGCAACTGCATCGAAAAGATGTGATTGACGGCTTTGCGTTGCCACTCCCGGTCTACGCTGCCATCCCAATGGTGAAACGCCACTGTGTCCGAGACGAGTGTCGAATCGACCATTAATTCACCGACCCAGTAACCCTCCTGCTTTTGCAAGCCGAGCAGGTTCTTTTGGGAACGCAGTATGGTCGTGTTCAAGTCCTCCGCAAATCCGCCGAACCGGACGGTCGAAGGCGATTGCGCCGGCTGAACCCTGGATGCTCCTTCAGTCAACACGCGGTTATTCTGCGTCTTCGCCTCCATTGTGTAAAGTCCTTTGATAGTGGCCTATCGGCTAAAATCTCGTGTGAAAGGGCCGCAAAGTCAAATCGGTTGATAAGTTGAGTTTACGCCGTGGCGCAAACATTTTCAGACGGTCCCTCTTTGCCGCGCTCGCAGGCTTCCTGATCTTTGAATCCGAAATTGTCCCAGCAGGGGTCAAGCCCGAGGTCTCTGAGCATCTGCAAATCTTTTTCGACGGGCTGGTTCAGGGTGGTGAGATAATTACCCACCATCAGCGCGCTGGCGCCGGCCATGAATATCATGCTTTGGGCATCGCGCAGATTCACCGTGCGGCCGCCCGCGATCATGATTTCCTGTCGCGGCAGAATAAAACGGAAGCAGGCAATGGTCTTGAGGATTTCCAGGGCCGGAAGCGGCGGGTTTTTCTCGAAAGGCGTGCCGGGAATGGGATTGAGAATATTTACCGGCACGACGTTTGCGCCGATGGTTTTCAATTCGAACGCCAGCTCGCAGCGATCCTGCCGCGTTTCGCCCATGCCGATGATTCCGCCGGAACAAATTTTGATTCCGGCATTTTTCAGATAGCGAATGGTTTCGAGCCGGTCTTCAAATGTGTGCGTGGTACAATGCTGTGCAAAAAACCGGCGCGAGCTTTCGAGATTATGGCCGTAACATTCCAGGCCCGCTTCCTTCAAGCGATCGGCCACGCGCTGGGACTTGATGATCCCCAGTGATGCGTCCGGCCGGGTTTTGCCGCTGGCCTTTAGCTCTTGGATGCGCTCACAAACTTCATCGAGTATTGGACCTTCATTCAATCCCTTCCATGCCGCGACCAGGCCCACGGCGGTGACACCGTTTCTATTTGCTTCATCAGCCGCTTCAAGCACCGGTTCCGGGTCCACAAATCCATATTTGGGCGAGCCGGTCTGATAAAAGGATGATTGGGCGCAGAATTTGCAATTTTCCGAACACGTTCCGGCCTTGGCATTGACGATGGAACACAAATGGATTTTGTTGCCCTTGAATTTTTCGCGGATGCGATTTGCCTGGGACAACAGATCGAAGATGTCCGCCGAATCTTCGAGGTCAAAGAGAAACATGGCTTCCTGGCGCGAGATGGCGCCTCCGGCCAATACGCGCTCGCCCAGGGCGGCTATTTTCCGCCCATTTGTTGCGTCAACCAATTGCTCTGTCATGGTTGACACAATCTAACACCGGCGCGCGCAGGCGCAAGTTTGAAGATAGGAGATAGGAGATGAGATATCGAGGACGAGGACGAGAATGAACGGTGCTACCGCAAAACCTTGCCTAAAATCAAGTCGCGTGGAATCGCGCCGAACGAGCGGCTGTCGCAACTATCGCCGCGATTGTCGCCCATCACAAAGAACTGGTCCGGGGCGAGACAAAACATTTCATCCGGCCGGTCTGCATAGGCGAACGTCCTCATTTTGGACGGCAGATAAGGCTCCCGCAACAGCCTGCCGTTGATATAGACTTTGCCGCTCTTGATATAAACGGAATCAGTGGGGATGGCGATGATCCGTTTGACATCAAATCCATGGCCGGACGGGTCCTTGAGGGCCACAATATCACCCGGTTGGGGCTTTCGGATTTCGTAGGCGAGTCTGTCCAGCCAGTAAAAATCGCCGTTCATGAGGGTTGGATACATGCTGGGGCCCTGGACCTGCACGGATTGAAAAATAAAGTGACTAACAAAAAGAAAACTTAGGGCACTTAGGGCCAGAAGAAAAAGGATGTTGCCGCATTGCGCAAAAAAGCCGCCCCAGGAAAGGCGGAGGCTATAAATGCTCCACCAGCGCCGCAGCCGGGCCGGCACGGCGGCCAGGTCGGGCGCCTTTAAACGCCGTCGCGTCATCCATTTCGCGCGCAGTGCCAGGCTGGTTAGAATGGATTTCCTTCGGCGCATGGATGACGGCTTCTATTGCGACGCCACCCTTGAGGGATAGGCGGCGCTGAGATACCGGATCAACGAAGCAATCTGGAAGTCATCGAGCGGTCCGCCATCGGCCTTGGAAAACGCCGGCATGAAAGAGCCGGCTTTGCCGTGCTCTATCCACACGCGCCAAAAGTCGTCATTGGTGGGCGCCTTGAGAGTGTTCAGATCAGGCACCATCGAAGCGCGATTTTTGGATTCATGGCAGATGCCGCAGTCGGCGTCGAACAATGCCTTGTCATATCTATTTTCACCGCGTTTTTCATGGCAAACGGCGCAGTCATTTTTAAAAACGGCCTGGCGGTCCACCTTGGCAATGGCCATTTGACGAGCCCGATCGGCATCGGTCAAAACGGGGATTTTGGGGGGAAGGATGGTGATTTGAATGTATAAATCGCGCGAGCCTTTGTCCGTGCCCACGTGAACAGATTTGACCACCGTCCCATATTTTCCAGCTATGTTCACGGTCGCGCCGATTTGGCCATTCGATCCGGCGGGAATGCGCCAGGGCAACGGCGGCAACTCCGGCGTGGTGCAACTGCAGGAGCCGTGAACATCCGCAATGGTTATGGTATCGGAGGTAACATTGGTGAAGGAAAAACGAACATGTGCCTGGGCGGTATCAGCCGGCACGTTCGTTGTTACCATGGTTTTGTCCCATGTCATCATTTTCAAATCCAGATGATCCTTTTCGTGCGACAGGTCCGGCACATAGACTGGTTTGGTGGTAATAACATTGTCGGCGTTTGCATTTTCGACGGACAAAATTCCCGTGGCAGCCAAAAACACGCAAAAAATGAGGCGCAGTTTCATGCTGCCATAGTAAACAGCTCCCGGCGTTTTGACGAGAGCAAATCACTAAGTCGTTAAGAATGAGCAGGATTAATGCCGATTTGGACCGGAAATAAGAGGAGAAAATAGAAGGTCCCGGAGATTGTCTCGGAACTGGCACCGAGACGGTGCCTGAACCCGCAGCCGGGACGGCTGCGGTACGTCACTTTGCCAGTTCGGTCCGCAATCTGGCGGCGATGTCTTTGAGCGCTTCGGGCAGGACCGTTGTGTCGGCGATGACAGGCATGAAATTGGTATCGCCTTTCCAACGGGGGACGACGTGAATATGCAAATGCTCCTCGATGCCCGCACCGGCGGCATGGCCTAGATTGATTCCCACGTTGAAGCCGTCCGGTTTCATCAGCGCCGTCAGCGCGGTGATACAGCGCCTGGCCAATTTCCAGAGGTCCGCCAGTTCTTCGTCGGTCAGGCCGTTGAGGTCGGCGACTTCCTTATAGGGAACGACCATCAAATGGCCGCCCACGTAGGGATAAGCGTTGAGCAGGGCAAAGCAGGTGCGGTCGCGCACGATGACATAGTTGGCTTCGTCATCCGACGATTGGGCGATGCGGGCGAACAATCCCGCCTTGCGTTCCGATTTGGGCGCCAGGATGTATTGAATCCGCCACGGCGCATGCAAAGTGTCCATGACACGAGTGTAAAAGCAGGGGCGAGGATCGACAAATGCAATCTGAGAGAGGGTGCTGAATCGGCAGATTTCGCGGATTTACGCAGGTGCAACAATTCGGGAGCACGTGGTCCTGCGACTTGGGTTGACTTGTCCATAATGCTTATGACAGGGGCTGCTGCACATTTTATTTGCGTAGGTTTTGCAGGTGTGAACGAGATTTGTTTTTGGAGCAAAATGTGGGGATTTATTGGTGTTTTTGAAGAATCTAGTGCTGGCGAGAGTGAACGAGACGCCTTCGTCCCCATGGTGCTGCCCCGGTAGCCCCAGTGCAAACTGGCTTCGTTTAATCGAAATGGGTGTGTCAGGGATTTTGGATTTAATGGGGATAAATGAAAGCGTAAACGAACTTGAGCGGCGGCTAAACAAGCGTCGCTTTGTTGCGAAATGCGGGCGGCTTTTCTAAACGAGCGCGCCACGTTTTTTCGGTGAGAAAAACGAGTTCGAATAGCGTTTGTTTAGGTATGACTTAACGAGACCGGATGGATTTTTGACAGAATGGACAGAATTGACAGAATGGTCTCGGGAAGAATGAGTGCCATTGTTGTGATTATAGTTAGATGATTGCTCAAAAATCGGTCCGCCGTCGCTGAAGCTATGGCGGGACAGGCAACATCGGCTACTCATTGAGCCCCAGTGGTTTAGTCGGCAACATTCTGGCAACATGGAAAGCAACAAAAGCAACATTTAGTCGGAAACGGGGTCTTTTGATCCGTCGTCGCTGAAGCTGTGGCGGACGGACAGGATTTGCAGGATGGGCGCGCGAAGAAGGCGAAGTACGCGAAGGATCACGACTCTTAACTGGACCGCTGAAGAGTCGAACATGGGTGCGGCAGATTCACGGGCGAGCCTGTCGCGCAAAAGAAATGACCAGAATAAGCGATTGTGCGGGTCTGCCCGTTTTTGATTTCTTCGTTTTGAATCCGGTAGGGGCCAGTTGCTGTGCGAGATGGCCGACCGGCAGGTCGGCCTTGATTTCCAACAATGAGCTGCTCATTCTATGGAGTGCTAATTGATGACCTGAGCTCTTTATTGGTGGTGCGCCATAAGCCAGGATTTCTCCAACTTCTCAAGGCTAGCGATATGCGCAGATCCGGTAATGTGTACGGTGACCCAGGTGAGGAGGACAGCATAGTTTGGATAATACCAAACATCGGCATTCTCGGCTCTAAAGAGGGCTCCTATGTTCATTACATTAATCGGCTTAAGATTCCTATATTAAGGTACGAATTAAACACTTTTCTTATACGCCCCGAAGACCTTCCCGGTGAAGTTTCAGAACAGCTTTGTGACGAGTTGCTTGATTTGCGCGTGTACGAACGAATGCTTCCGATTGACCTTCTTTCAGGAAAGGCGAAAGGAAGCCAGGCATTTCTTCGGAGGATTCTGAAAGGCAGGCATTAGGCAATATCTAACGTCCAAGGATGGTCGCGACCGGCGCTCTGATGGAACGTGCCGCGGCAAATCGACATATGGAATCGGCCCCGCCCTTTACTGGTTGATCACCGGCACGCGAGCGGTTTGCGGAGGGTTGGATTTTGTGAAATCCATTTCGATTTCTTCGAGGGTTTTGCCTTTGGTTTCTTCGAGGTATTTCCAGCAAAACAACAGGCACAGCACGCACATCGAACCGTAGACGATAAATGAATACCCTTGCAGTTGTTTGAGAAGGGGCGGGAAAGTGTATGAGACGACAAAGTCCGCGCCCCAGAGGGTAAATGTGGAAATGGCGACCGCAAAACTGCGGAGGCGGTTGGGGAAGATTTCTGAAATCAGGACAAACACAACGGGTCCGAGTGAAAAGCCAAAGGCGGCCAGGTAACCCATAATACAGAGGAGAACGAAATATCCTTTTGCATGACCGGTGATAAAGACCAGCGCCAGAAGGGTCATGGCGATGCTCATGCCGACTGAGCCAATCAGCATCAACGGTTTTCTGCCCATCTTATCGACGAAGCACATGGAGACGACCGCGAAGGTGAGGTTGACCATGCCCATCACGGCGGTTTGCAGCAACGCCGAGTCCTTGCCAAAGCCGGCGGATTCGAAAATAGAGGGGGCGTAATACATGACCACGTTAATTCCCGTGATCTGTTGGAAGATGGCCAGCAACATGCCGATCATCAAAATCCTGAACATTCCCCGGTGGAACAGTTCGCTCAATCGTCCGCGGGACGCTTTGATGGTGACCTGGATTTCCGCAAATTCCCGGTTCGCTTCGGCGACGCCGTTGATGCGGGTCAAAATTTTCATGGCCTCATCGTTTTGATTTTTTTCAGCGAGCCATCTGGGGCTTTCCGGGACGAAGAGCAGAAAAATGAAAAAAAGGAACGAGGGCACGGCCATGACGCCGATCATCCAGCGCCAGTTATTGTCTCCGCCAAAGTCGCGAAGGAGATAATTGGAAAAGAATGAAAGGAATTGGCCGAGGAAAATCGCGAATAGATTGAGTGACACCAGTTTTCCGCGATGTTGCGGCGGCGAAATTTCGGCAATATAAATCGGCGCCAGCATGGATGCCGCGCCCACAGCAACGCCCGCCAGGATTCGCCAGGCAATGAAGACGTTATATTCGTGCGCCAGGGCGCAGCCCAAAGAGGAAATGAGGAAAACAACGGCAGTCAAAATCAGTATTTTCTTTCGTCCATACCGGCTGCTGAACGGGCCGGCAAAAATGCAGCCGATCATGCAGCCAACAATGATGCAACTGACCGTCCAGCCCTGGAGTTCAGCAGTCAGGTCAAAAGCTTTGGGGCTGGAGATATATTCGATGACGCCGGATATGACGGAGGTGTCAAACCCGAACAGAAATCCGCCTGCGGCGCCGACCAGACAAACCAGGACGAGATAGAGCTTTGTGTTCATGGGGAATTTGATTTTAGGGATGGGTTGGGGCGGGGCCGGAAGCGTTGGAACACCGAACATCAAACTTCGAACGTCCAACATTGAAGAGATGGCCGCAGTCTTCTGAAAGATTCACCATGGCCCTCTCCCGCTGGGAGAGGGGGAATTGATCGCCGATGTTCGGTAACGGCGAGCGATCGCTTCGGTTCGTCGGTTGGATACGCGAATTGTGAATCTTTGAGACTTTCATTGAACTTCGGCACTGCATCGCAGGTTTCCACACCGGCACTTGCACGAATGCGGGCGACCAGCGGGTTTGGAAACCCGCGATACAGCAGGTTTGGAAACCTGCGCTACGGTTTCGATCGGGTGGCAAATCAGGCATATTGAACGCGCTCGCGTTTGCCACGGGTGGCGGAGCGTTCGGCGGCTTCGATGAGGCGCAACGCGTCCGCGGCGTCGTCGAGTGTTGAGAGTGGCTGATCGTTTTGACGGATGACGCGATTGATGAAGTGATCAATTTCGCCGCGAAAACCGTCTTCATAACAGGGCAATCCCCACGCCGGGCCGCCTTTATCGTCAAATTGCGCTTCGTTCCATGAATAGGTCAGTCCGCCGCGGTCGCCGAGGATTTTGTACAGGACCGTCCATGGATCATTGGTGGGATCGTTTACGGCGAAGCTGCACCAGAGATGGGCGATGGTGCCTTCGGGAAATTCGCAGGTCAGCGAAGCCTGGTCCTCAAATTTCAGAGTCTTGTGCACGGCGTTTGCAACTGTGGCTGAAACGCGCTCCGGCCGGCCCAGCAAATAGAGCAACGAATAGGCGTGATGAATGCAGATGGCGCGAAGGACGCCGCCGCCGCACTGGGCGGCGATTTTGTCGGAATGGTAAATGTTATAGAGGATCCAAAGCGCGGCGACGCGTCCCAATTTGTCTTCAGAAATCAGCCGCTTCGCGCGTTGCAGGGAGGGGACGTAAATATAGTTGTGAGCCGGCATGCAGACACGGCGGTATTTTTTCGCGGCAGCCTGCAATTGCCGGATTTCGGCAATGGTCATGGCCACGGGTTTTTCGACCAGGGCATGTTTGCCCGCTTCCAGGACTTTTAACGCGACGGGAACATGCTGGCGTGTGGGTGTCAGGACATGGGCCGCGCCCACGTTTTTGTCTTCGAGCAAATCGTCTAAGTTTTTATAAACGCGGCCGCCGAATTTTTTCGAAATCTTTTTTGCCTGACCGGGAGTTGGATCGTAAACACCGACGAGCCGTGCGCCCGGCGTGGCAGCCAGGCCGCGTCCATGCATTTCCGCGACGATACCGGCGCCGATGAAGGCGACGCCGATGGCTTCGTCATTGGTCATAGCTTATAGCTTATAAAAACGCGCGGCGTTCCCTCCGAAGAGGGCCAGCTCGCCACGTTTGTCCAGGCGCGGCTTTACGACCGCCTGAAGTGCGGCGGCAACCCGATCGTAGGAACCCGCCAGCAGGCAAACGGGCCAGTCGCTGCCGAACATGACTCGCTCGACACCGAAGCAGTCCAGGACGTGTTCGACGTAGGGCCGCAAATCGTCAGGAGTCCAGGTCTTGTGGTCCGCTTCGGTAATCATGCCCGACAACTTGCAGTAAACATTGGGATGTTCTGCGACGCGGGCCATGAACTCGCGCCAGGGATCGAGTTTTCGATTTTTAATTTCGGGCTTGGAAACGTGGTCAACAACGGCGCGCAAACCCGGAACAGTTTCCAGGACGGTCAGGACATGCGGCAAATGGCGTGTGTAGGTGAGAAATTCGAAGGGCATGTCCCATTCCGAAATCAATTTGAGCGACTGGATGACGCGTGGGCGCAAAATCCAGTCGTCATCCGGCAGGTCCTGGAGCATGGGCCGAATGCCGAGGAATTTTGGCTTTTTTGAATACTGCACAAGCTGGCGCGGGAAATCGGGACTGTCCATGTCCAGCCAGCCAATGACGCCGGCGATAAAATCGTGTTGCTCGGCCAGCTCCAGAAGAAAATCCGTTTCGGCTGTCGTTTGCGCCGCCTGGACTAGAACGGTCTTATCAATTTTGTTTTTCTTGAGCGAGGGCTCCAGATCCGCTGGAAGATAATCGCGGCAGAGAATACCGACCGCGGGACTCATCCAATGATAATCGCCGCGGTCGGCTTTCCAGAAATGCTGGTGGCTATCAATCCGCATGAGGGACTTTATATTTTTCGAGTTTCTCGAAATCCCATGGAATTCCGAGGCCGGGTTCTTCGCTGGGGCGGAAATAGCCGTCTTCGAGGATCATGGGAGTACGAAGCACGGCGTCGAGCGAGGGAATGTATTCGACAAACAAGCCGTTGGGAATGGCCGCTACCAGAGGCAAGTGCAATTCCATCACGAAGTGAGGGCTCACGTGCATGTTGTAACAGGCGGCCATATTGGCGATTTTCAGCCATTCGGTAATGCCGGCACAACGGCAGGCGTCGGGCTGCACAACGGAAACGCCGTCGCACGCGATATAGTCCTTGAATTGATGCCGGTTAAACAGCGATTCACCGATGGCGATGGGCGTTGAGGTGTGCGCCTTGAGGGCCTTATGGCCCGAGATGTCCTCGGCCGGCAACGGCTCTTCAAACCAAAAAAGGTTGAACTCTTCCCACATGCGCGCGCGGCGAATGGCCTCGGCCTGGGTAAAACATTCATTGGCATCCACCATGAGCGTGCGATGCGGCCCGAGAATTTTCCGGACGGCGGCGATTCGCTCGACGTCTTCGGCCGGGTCCTGCTTGCCGACTTTGATCTTGGTGCCGCGAAACCCGCCGCGAACAATTTCCCGGGTTTCCTCGACGAGCTGATCCAGGGAATGATTGAGCCAGCCTCCGTCCGTGTTATAGACGGGGACTTTGTCACGATAACCTCCCAGCAGCCGATGCAGGGAGACGCCCGCAACTTTGGATTTTATGTCCCAGATAGCGATATCGACAGCGGCCAGGGCCAGCACGGCGATGCCGCCGCGTCCGACCCAATCCATACGCCGCCACATCTCATACCAGACTTGCTCGTTATTGAGCGGGTTCATTCCGCTGATGAGCGAGCGGATGCTGGTTTGGACCACGGAACAAATTTCGCGCGCGCCATGAGGAATAATGCTGTAAGTAAAACCGTGCCCGGTAATTCCATCATCGGTTTCAACCCGGACAAAGATGACATCCATTTTATTAAAATGGCGAATCGCGTCCTTCATGTCGCGATGGACGGGAATTTGGTGAAGATCTGCGGAAACTTTCGTGATTTTCATGAACTTAAAGGTCTTCGGACGGAGAAATAGCAATAGTTTGAATTGACGTAAAGAATTCGATGGCGGCCCGGCCCTGTTCGCGGGAATGCGAACTGGATTGTTTCATGCCTCCAAACGGGGCGTGCGGTTCAACGCCGGCTGTTTCGCCGTTGATCTTGATCATTCCTGCCTCAGCGGATTTGATAAATTTAAGAATGCGGCTGATGTCTTTCGTAAAGATGGCGGCGCTCAAACCGTAGGGGACGTCGTTGGCGATCTCAATCGCGTGCTCCAGATTGCCCGCGGGCAAAATGCCCAGAACAGGGCCAAAGATTTCGCGTTGTCCCAGTTCTGAAGCCGGGTCTACCAAGCCAAAGATCGTGGGTTCGATGAAATAGCCGGGCTTGCCGTCGGGCTTTTTGCCTCCGCTCAGCAGCTTGGCGCCGCTTTGCTTGCAACGGTCGATGCTGGCCAGAATGGACGTGTGTTGTGCTTGCGTCACAACCGGCCCCAGATAGCAGTCCTCTTCCATCGGGTCGGACAATTTGATGGTCTTCGCCCTTTCCACGATCATTTCCGTGAAGGCCGGAAGAATACTTTCCTCCACGATGACACGGCTGGTGGCCGTGCATTTTTGGCCGCAGAAACGCATGGCCGCGCTCAACGTGAGATCAACCGCTTTGCGCAAATCCGCATCGGCAGCGACAATCGTCGGATTTTTTCCGCCCATCTCCAATTGAAACTTGGTTCCGCGTTCGACCGCGGCGATTGCGACCTTGCGGCCAACGTCATTTGAGCCGGTGAAGCTGATGCCATGTACAAGAGGATGAGACGTGATGGCCTGGCCAACCTCTGCGCCTTTGCCCGTGACCATATTGATCACGCCTTTGGGAAATCCGGCTTTATCCAGCAACTGCATGAGGGCAAATCCAGTAATGGACGCCGGTTCAGCGGGTTTCCAGACTATGGTATTTCCGTAGATCAAGGCGGGGGCCATTTTCCAGAGGGGAATGGCCACTGGAAAATTCCACGGAGTGATGACGCCCACCACGCCCAGCGGAACGCGGTTACTGTAGAGCAATGACTTGCCGTCGGACGCAGGATAGACCTCACCCACAGACCGCATTCCCTCGCCCGCATAATATCGGAGCAGGACCACGCCGCGTTTGACTTCGCCCCTTGCTTCGCCGATGGGTTTGCCCATTTCCCGCGTCATCGTGCGCGCCAAATCTTCCTTGTGCTCGTCTAAAATATTGGCCGCGCGATGGAGAATCTCGGAACGCGCCGGCCATGCCATCGCTTTCCATGCCGGGAAGGCGCGATGCGCCGCTTCAATTGCTGCCGCGGTCTCTTGCGCACTCGCCATCGGATAGCTACCGATGATTTCCGACGTGTTGGCCGGGTTTTCCCGCGTTGTTCGTTGTCCCGACGAACTGCCGGTCCATTCACCATTAATATATTGTTTAGCCTCGATGGACATATCCTTTACCTTTTCCTTAAACTTCTTTCACGACAGGTATTCCCAGGTCCGGCGGGCCGGGCTTTGAAGTAATGGCGTCCGGATAATATCGCGTTATCATTTGCGCTCCCAACGCCGCCCGGTGCACCCGCTCCTGGCACAGCGAAATGTTTGTTGCCTCCCACTGCTTGCCCGAAGGATAAACGTCCGGATGATTTCTCAAGCCAAACTTGATATAAACCGGCGCCAGGATGCGAATCAGTTCCGGGATTTCATAATGGCGGATGAACCCGCCGAAATTGTCCGGCGCTTCCACGTACATATCCAGGGGAATGCTCGTAGCCTGCCGGATCGCCGCGAGTTTTGGCAGTGTCAGCCCGGTGGGCAAATTGTAAGTATCGGCGCCTAAATCCTGCATCAGGCGGACTGACACCGGATTGGAAGCCATCATTTGAACGGAACATTTGATGACAAAATTTTGCGGTAACACGTTCCGTTCCTTCATTTTTTTGGCCAGCAACACCAATCCCTCGTCGCCGACCAGGGCACCGCGGATTCCCAGGGCAGCCGCGCGTTTCAGATCTTCGATGGCATAAACCAATTGATCCATTCCCTCGTGACGGATGCCCGCCGCCTTGCCGGATTGTGTCAACGGCATCGGACTAATGTCCCATGTGCCACGCGGCCCCACAAACAGGCTCAGCTCCATTTTTCGTGAAGCGCACAACCGGCCCATTTCGCGGATTTCATCGTCGGTCAGGAGCATGATCCCGCTGCCTTGCGAGATGCGATGGATGGTCAGCCCGTAACGGTCGATTTCTTTGAACGTCGCGGCGAGGGCGGCGGGCCCTTCGACGCTCGGCAATTCCACGCGATATTGCGCGCCGTCCGGAAATCGCTTTGAAGAAGAAGGGAGGCTGTAGAGATCACCCTCGGGATAACCGAGAGAAGCCAGGAAATTTCTTGTTTCTTTCACTGGTTATTTCCCGCGCCCTTGACAGTGGTACGGACGCCGCGCTGCGGCGCAATCCCCCTGGTCGGACGTTTCTATCGCGAAAGTTCCGCCCGCTATACGGGCGGTGACGCCGCAGCGCGGCGTCCCTACCATCGCCGTCCCTACCGTATATAAATTTGAGTTCAATTCTTTGCCTTTATTTCGGGGAACAATAAATCGCTGCAGATTTTGGCGGAACTCAAAATATGCCGATTCATCGCCTGGGCGGCTTCATCGGGTTGATGATTTGAGAGCGCCTCGATGACCGCGACATGTTCGGGCAAAGCCAGATCGAACGGATAATGATGGTCCGCCACGGCGCGGCGAATGGACGTGAGAAGTGATCGATAGCGGAAAATTTCCTCTTTGAGCCGCTGATTGCCGCAAAAACTGGCGATCGAAGTATGGAAGTTATCATCGCTGGCAACAACCAACGAGGTCCAGTCTGGAGAATCTTTGGAAATGAGTTCGGTCGCCTGGGTCTTAAGTTCGGTCAATGTCGCGTTGTCGATTTGGTCGCAGGCAAGGCGCGTGGCCTCAGCTTCGAGGATTGCCCGGACCTGAAAAATCTCAAAAAGCTGGGGCGGCCCGAATGGACGCACGATTGTTCCACGGTTATAATGGTTTTCGATAATGCCGCAGGCGGCCAATTCCTGGAGGGCTTCGCGGAGCGGGGTGACGCTGACATTCAATTGCTCCGCCAGTAACTTATGGTTCGACCAGATTCCGGGTTTCATTTGCCCACGCACGATGGCCAGGAGCAGGACTTCGAAAACCGATTCGCGCAGGGCGCGTTGGCGAACCGGACCCAGCGTCAACGGTTGTCCCGGAGACTCAATTGCGCTGGTTCGTGGAATACTAATTGGAGGAGAAGCCGCTGGCATAAGCCATTTATTGTTAACGATTTAATATTTAATGCCTAAACATCAAAAAACTGTGAATTTTCTTGATTATCTGTTGGGGGAGTTGGGAAGTCAACCCCAATATCGTAAAATATATTATCTTTTTTATTTTTTGTTATTGACAGTGTATTTGATTTCTGGCTTTTTGTGCGTATGCCCCTTCGTCCAGAGCATGTCGTTGCGATGCTTCAATGCGTTAACGCTTCGAATGATTTGTTTAATCCCTGAAATCCCAAATATCATGAAGATCAAATCCCTTAAACTGTCCGCTGTTGTCGTGGCCGGGTCAGCCCTTCTCCTTGCCGCGCCTGCATCGCGAGCCCAATCTTCTTATTCAAACGCTGTGATGGCCCTGAAACCCGTGGCGTATTGGCCGTTGCAGGAGAATGTGCAACCGCCGAGATACGATATGGAGACCAACTACGGGTCATTGGGACCAATCGCCAATGGATATTATTATAGCTCGGCGGTGATTGCGACGAATGTCGGGGCGATCTTGGGCGACTCCGATGGCTCGCGGAATTTTCTTACCGGCGGCAACGCGGGTATGCAGGTGCCCACGACAGATAATCGTGTTTCATTGCTTCCGGGTCAGCCATTCACGGTGGAATGTTGGGTGCGCGCGACGGAGGCGAGCGGATACGCTGGTATCGTAAACCAAACTGCGGGGATTGGTTCTGGCGGCCTGAACGGCGCGGCCAACGATTACGGCTGGTCACTGGTTCAAAATTATGCGGCTTACCGGGGCACCGCCTCACCCAATAGCCCGGCGTGCTTTGGTTTTCACGTTTTTTCCGGCAATGGCAACCTTGGCGGCGCCGAAGCGGAAGTGACCAACGCAGCGTCCGGCGAGTGGCTTACGGGTGGCGCGGCGGGTTATCAAAACTCATGGGTTTACCTGGTCAGTGTATTCGATGGCACTAATTGCTGGATGTATATGTACAGCACAAACCTGGCTTCTGCGTACAGCGGCACCAATGCCATGGTTTACCAGCTTCCGATCAATAGCGCAGGTGGAGAGGGCTATTTTAGCTTCAACCTGGTTTCGCCAAGCGGCGGGGCGTTCGCGCCGGACACGTGGGATCCGATTGTGTTTGGTGAAACCCGCAATTACAACGGCAATCATAATTGGGGCGGGTTTATCGATGAAGTGGCCATTTACACCAATGCATTGACGTTTCTTCAAATCTCCAATCATTACAGTGCCGCGACCAATGGCCTGGGACAATACAGCGGTACAGTATTGGGCGACAATCCTTACATGTATTGGCGGATGAACGCGCCGAAATGGACGCCGGTATTGAACGGCCTGCCTCCGGCGGTGAACTATGGAAGCGCCGCAGCGAGTATGACGAACTTTAACACCGGTGGCCAGGGGGCAAATGCCGGCGTTTATCAACCGGGGACACTGCCCGGGGCGGCTGGGCCGACCTATCCGGGATTCGGAGTGTTTACGAATGCATGCGCGTTCAATGGCCTGGTTGGCGCGGTGGATGCCGGTTACAATACGTTGTTAAATCCAATAGGTGTATCCAACAACTTCACCCTTGTCGGCTGGTTCAGGGGAAATCCGATGGACACTCTGGGCGGCCGGTTCAACTGCATGGCCAGTCATAGCGATAAGTCATGGAAAGCTCAGATGAAACTTGGCACGGTATACGGATATGAGGGGGTGGGAACGCAGCCGAATATCCCTCCCTCCACGTTCAATGCCAACGATGGCAAATGGCACATGTACGCGCTTGAAGGCGGCAACGTTAATGGCAGCCAAAATGTGGCTGTTTATCTGGACGCCGGACTGTATAACGCAGTGGCGGCGAACACAAATCCGATTCCCGGAAATGCGATAGACGCCTGGATCGGGGGCGCTCCGGATTCAACGTATATTGAACCCACCAACGAAGCGTCTTATCAAGTGAACGAACAGTATTTCGCGGGTGAAGTGGCGCATGTGGCCTATTTCACGAACATTTTGACGTTCAGCCAGCTTCAAACCCTCTATTTCACGGCCCAGCCCGCACCGACCATCTTCAAACAACCTGTCTCGGCAGTCGCGGGGCTCAACAGCGCGTTCACCAACTCAGTAGCCGTTGAAGGCCAGGCGCCGTTCTACTATCAATGGTTCACCAATGGCGTCGCCATCGGCAACGCCACCAATTCGAGCTTTATCATTAATCCAGTTACGTTCGGCAACGCAGACACCAACTATTACGTTGTTATTACCAACGTATTTGGCTCTGTGACCAGTTCCGTGGCAAGCCTGACGGTTGTTTCCAGTGTGATACTTGAAGCGCAATATCCGATATCCTATATAAATCCAATAACGTTGTATGGCGGAACGAATAGTGCCGGGACCAATTACGTGGGTTCAACTCCGACTTTCTCGGTATCCGCCGCGGGTGCGCCGCCGATTTCTTATCAATGGCTGGCAAATGGGGTGGCAGTCGGCTGGGGAACGAATGCGAGTTTCACATTCACGAATTGCCAGTTAAACAGCCCGACCAACTTTTATTGTGTTGTCACTAACGGTTTTGGCGCGGTGACCAGCATGGTATGGGCGGCAACCTACCTTCCGGCGCCCACTTCCCCATTCCCGCAGGCAGTCCTGGCCGGGCAACCGGTGGGTTATTGGCGGTTGAATGAAGGGCCGGACAACCAGGCCGGCAATGACGGGACAATTTGCAATGATTATGAAAGCGGCAACAATGGCCAGTACACCAATGTCGTGTTGGCCAATGCTCTTGGCGGCACCGGTTATAATCCGGTAACGGACCCGACAGAAACCTCAACTCTCTTTGGCCAGGTAGCCCCTGCTTTTGCCGGGTTGATACAAACGAACATTGACTTTTCCACGCCGGTGGGCGGGAACGCCGAATTTACGGTTGCCACGTGGGCCAATGGCGATGCCAATCAGATCAAGGCGCAGGCGGCCAACGGCGGCCTTGTGTCGAAAGGTCATTGGGGCGCTGAGCAATTCACGCTGGATGAAGGCGCGCCGGGCAATGATTTGCGGTTCACCGTGCGCGATGCCCTGACCGGCAATTACTATTCCGCAGCCAGCACTGTGAACCTGGGCAGCGACGCGAACTGGCATTACATCGTTTGCGTGTGCGACGAGACCAACAGCCTCTTATTGCTCTACGTTGACGGCCAGCTTGCCGGCTCCGGCACACTCGCCCAGGGCAGCGGCGTTCTGAGCGTCGGTGCGGTCCCGATCGAGATTGGGGCCCGGGACTCGGCGGTTGCCATCGGCGGCGAACAATTCTATGGTTTCCTTAATGATGTGGAGATTTATAATTATGCGTTCTCATCGAATCAGATCGTCTCGCAGTATAACATTGGCGGCATTCCGCCGTTCTTCATACACCAGCCCGTCCTCAACACAAATGTTGATGGCGGATCCACTCTCGTCATTGCTCCGATAATTGGCGGCTCGCCATTATTGTCTTATCAATGGCATGACGCTAATACCCAAAACCCCATTGCAGGGCAAACGAACTCCAGTCTCGTCATCAGCAACATTCAAACCGCTGAGAATTTCTATCTGGCTGTTAGCAATGGCTTCGGAGTCACTAACTCAGTGACCGCAGGAGTCACCGTCTATACCGGTGCGCCGCAGTTTTCCGTAAATGTTCAAAGTCCTTTCTTTGCGCTTTTGGGCAAGTCGGCCACGAATTCCGCCATTGTCTATGGCGAAGTACCGCTGGCCTATCACTGGCAATACTCGATCAACGGCACAGGCTGGGTGAATCTGACGAACAATAGCCAGATCTCCGGCGCCACGAACTCCGCCTTAACCATAGCCAACGCGCAGATTGCGAACATCGGCGATTATCAATTGGTCGTTACCAATAACTCCGGTTCCGTCACCAGCAGCGTAGCGCCGCTGATGATTGCGGGCGTGCTCCCGCTGAGTTTCTACGGAACCTCCGGAGCCGGGTGGACGGCAAACCTCGGCGCATTTTTGTCCGGTGGCGTTTTGACTCTGACGGGCGTCGCCCCGGCAACCGGCAATTCAACATACTTTTTCCAGGCTCCACAATACGTGGGCGCATTTGAAGCGTCATTTACCTATCAGGCGCAGGCGATCGATACGTTCCCGCTGGCGGACGGCATGACCTTCTGTCTCCAGGATGACCCCCGAGGCGCCGCAGCCACCGGCTCAGGCGGAGGAGATCTCGGGTACACGGGAATTACGCCCAGTGTCGCGCTGGAATTCAATATCTACCCCGGCAACGGTTTTGGCGGGGCGGGTTATGCCATTGGTGAAGACGGCTCCATTGGGCTAACTACCTCTCCGGGCAGTGTCATTCTGACCAACGGCCCGGTGGACGTCTTGATCAATTATGCTAATGGTCAGATGGCGTTGTCTCTGTCCAATGAACTCACCGCGGTTACGTTCAGCACGAATTTAGTCGTGGGCGACATTACGCAGGTTTTGGATTCGGATACGGCCTACGTCGGGTTTACGGGCTCTTATGGCGGTGACCACTCCACCCAGACGATTCAGAACTTCCAATTTGTGAGCATCCCGCCACAGGCGATTGGAGACGTTAAAGGCAACGCCGTGATTATGTGGCCGGGCGCCGTTATAGGCTACACGCTCCAGGAAAACTCCAGCCTGACAACAACGAATTGGGTGAACGTACCGAACGCCGTAATCGTTCAGACCAACGGCGTGTACATTGCGACAGTTCCGCTTGGCAACAGCCACGAGTATTTCCGGCTGGCTTTGCCGTTATCGCAATAAAGGGAAATAACGAAAAATATTTGAAAGGCGAAAATGAAAGCTGGTTTCTCGAGGTTTGTCGTGGACAGGAGCGCATTGAGACGTGGACGAGGTTTTACGCTCATTGAACTGCTGGTGGTGATTGCCATCATCGCGATTCTGGCGGCAATTCTATTGCCGGTTTTGGCCTCAGCACAGGAACGGGCGCGGCGGATCTTTTGTATGAATAATATCAAACAATTGGGTCTGGCATGGGTCACCTACACCGCCGACAATAACGATAAGATTATGTCGAATCCGGCGGCTGCCGGCCTGGGCTACGGGGTCGGTGCCAATTTAAATCTTCAAAACTGGTGCAATGGCTATTTAAGTTGGAACGACCCGACTCCGGACAATACAAATACGACATATCTGGTGCAGGCGTTGACCGGCCCTTATTGCCAATATCAAGTGAAGGTATTCAAATGCCCGGATGATACACTCAAATGTACCGAGAACGGCGTGCCGTATGACCGGGTTCGCAGCTACTCGATTAACTATTGTATGGAAGGAGATGGTGAAAACCAACTTAAACTCCTACAAGGCAAGCCTCTTAACGAAGTCCTGTGGGGCGGTGGGCGTTATGGGTACCAAAAGCTGACGGACATCGGAACACGATTAAAGGGCCCGAATGTGGCGGATGCCTGGGTGTTTTGCGAAGAAAACGCCGATAGTATAAACAACGGCTGTATCGCCTGGGGGGCGACTTCAACAGGGTGGGCGGATACGCCCGCCAGCGATCATACTTCAGGCAACAATTTTAGTTTTGCCGATGGCCATGTGGAATATCACAAATGGGTCAGCGGCTGGAACGCGACGCTGAAATTCGGCATTTGCGAGCCCGCCAGAGGCCCAAATGGAGGATGGGTTAGCCCCGGCGTAGGATTTAACGCGGCGGACTATAATTGGGTGACTCAACATGGCACCGCGCCTTATCCGTGAACAACGGGTGCAGGAAAATCTTTAAGACGGCCCCACGGGATTTTGCTTCTGGTTGACCGGATTCCTGGCGCTCACGGAATCTTCGATAATCTCTATCGTTATGCTTTTACACAATTCATCAAAAAAGACGCCTGGCCAATTATTGGGTGGTAGCACCACTGGCGAACAGCCTGCTCTACGAAGAAAGCCCATTACCCGATTATTAGCATGTATCCCTGCTGTTGTGCTGCTTGTCTTTATTGCAAACGTGCAGGCTCAGTCGTGGCCCTCGCGGGGTTTGGCCCAACTCACGCCCGGCGACACCAAAGCCGTTAACGCGCTTTGGGGCGAAAACTCGCTGGCTGTGCAGTTCGTAAGCACCAATCGTGTCATTGTCGCCGATATCAAAGGCCCGGCTGAAATCACGATGATGCATTTTGCATATCCGCAGCATCACGACTCCGACACAGTAGCCATCAATCGCGATGTGCGCCTGCTCATTTATTGGGACGGCGACCCCAACCCCAGCGTGGATTGCCCGTTGGTCGATTTTTTCTGCGATCCAAACGGCGAACGCGACGTGGTCAACACCGCCCTGGTGAACGTTCGCAGAGGATTCAATTGTTATTTTCCAATGCCGTTCCGCAAGTCGGCCAAAGTAGAGCTGGTTTATGACGGGCCACTCAAAGCAGGCAAGGAACTGCAGCGGGCGATGCCCTGCTACTCTTACGTCTGTTACCGTACGCTGAAGAAGATGCCATCAGACGAAGGATATTTTTGTGCCAGTTGGCGGCAGGAAGAAACACTGTTGGGCAGGAAGGACTACGTCGCGCTCGAAACCAGGGGCAAAGGCAAGCTTGTCGGCTGGAACGTTGCGATTCGAAGTCTTCACTCCAATGATCGTCCGGTGGTGGATGAAAACGAAAAGTTTTACATCGATGGTGAAACCAATGCGTCGGTTGAGTTTCAGGGGTTGGAAGATTCGTTCGGTTTCAGTTGGGGCTTTCCTGCCACGGAAAACATGTTTCCATTGACCGGTTGGTTTCCCTTCCACACGAACGGCGCGGCGGCGTACCGGTTTTTTGTGCCGGACGCGATCAGTTTTAGTAAGTCCTTGAAAGTCGCCATTGGTTTTGGCGCCACGGAGAACGGCTGGCGGCGGAGCTTTTCAAAACCGTTCACGTTACTGCAACTGTGCACAACCGTTTATTGGTATCAGGCCAACCCGCAGGCGGATTTACCACCGATGCCGGCTGCCGCCGAACGCGCGCCCGCTCCCGAAACATTTTTCAGTCCCGGAGGAACCGGCTACTCTTCAATGGATGACTTCAAATCCCATGACGGAAAATTGTTTCTGTGCTGCGGCTTTCCCGGCGGTGAAATGATTTACAACCAGCCCAGTTATTCCATTTCCTGGACCGGCGAAAGCGAGCAATGGAGTGGCTGGGAAAGCGACACGTACTATTGCCGCCAGAATTCCAAAGAGCTTGGATTTCAGTTGAATGTGCCGGCGCGCGCCGTTGGCACGTTGCGCCTATATATTATTGATCCGGATAATTATCAGGGCGGCAGGAAGGAAAGCGTTGTTGTTGGAGGCAAAACAATCGGGACCTATGACCATTTCCAGGACGGGCGATGGATCGAAGCGCCGGTCAGTTCCGACGAGACGGCGGATGGGAAATTGAATGTCCGAATCGTAAATGCCCAGGGCAACGCCAACGCGGTCGTTTCAAAAATTGAGTGGATGGAAAAGGAATAATCTTATTGCCCGGTTTTCATTCGGGCCGGTAAATCGTAAGCTGTAATTCGTAAATGAAATATTCATGCACGTACGTTGGAAGATTGCCTCAAGGCCATGAGCCGTTGAATTCGCGCTTGCGTCCTGGAGTGCGGCGGCCAGGGGAGCGCGACGCCGCTTTCGACGGTGTGACGTCGTTCGAATTGGAAGTCTCACGCGATTCCAAAGCGGTGTCACAGCCACCGCACTCCAGGACCTTGCGGCGGTCCGGGCGATTCATAGCGATGCGAAATGGTTTCTACGCGGCCATTTTCCTGGCCTTCACAGTCGTCTCGGCTCCTCTGTACGGCAGCGACATCACTCTGCACGACGATCGATTCTCGGTTTCCTTTGATTCCAATTCCGGCGCGCTGACCCGGTTCGAAGACAAATCGACGCATTGGGTGATTGAACGGCGTCCTGAATTGGGCGTCTCGTTCCGCCTGTTCGCACCGCTTCCGACTCGCCGATATAATCCCGTTTTTGGGCAAAAACAACATGTCGCGGAAATCAGAAAGATATCCGACAACGAAATCAATATGCGCTGGGACAATCTCGTGAGCGAAAATGGCGGCGTGCTTCCTATGTCTCTGACTGCGGATGTCACGCTCACCAATCGCGTATTAACCTTTGCGGCGACGTTAAAAAATAATTCCGACCTGACGGTCGAAACGATCGAATATCCCTATTTCGGCGACTTCAATCCGCCCTCACGCGATTCGTCCCTGACTGCTTACGCAATGAAAGCTGACCACTTGCAGCCGGATGAACTGTATCCACATTTCCACAATGGAAAGGGTTATTGGGGCGTAACCTGGCCGACGAAAATGCTGGAGCCGCAAAACAGCCGTTATTGTCTGATTCAGTCTCCAGATGAAGGGCTATATGTCGGTATGACAGGACGGGCTCGTTACCGGGTGCAATACATCTTTGAACAGCACCCGGGAGTGATTTCCGGAGTCACAGCGCTGGTGCCGCCGGAGGATGAAATTTCAGGCATCCCTGTCCATCTTGAATTTCGTGTCTGCCATTTCGTCTTCGCCGGCCCCGAATCGGATATTAGATTAGCCCCCGTCATCCTGAAACTTTATCAGGGCGATTGGCGCAATGGACAGAAACAGGTCCAATCGCAACGACAGGTAGTGTCGCCACTCGTAACTCGCAAATGAAAAACGCTTCAACGCTTTTAGCACTCTTCTGTACAACGTTCGTCCTGGCGAGCGTGCCGGCGTTTTCCCG
Source organism: uncultured Verrucomicrobiae bacterium (assembly GCA_963845665.1). GTDB lineage: Bacteria > Verrucomicrobiota > Verrucomicrobiia > Limisphaerales > UBA11358 > UBA11358. The sequence goes on along the minus strand of CAWJTA010000002.1, from coordinate 202,141 downwards.
CGACATCACGCTGAAGGACAAATCCTGGGTTGTTTCGTTTGATTCCCAATCCGGCGCACTGACGCGGCTGGAAAGCAAATCGCCGCGGTGGACAATCGAAGGGCGTCCCAAAATGGCCCTATTGTTTTGGCTAAATGCTCAATCACCGGACGGACGTCAGGACAATATTGTCCTGGGGCAAAAGCAACGCGCCGTGGAAGTCAAAAAGCTCTCGTCTCGGCAGGTTCGACTTCAATGGCAAAATTTAATTTCCGAACGCGGTGACATATTGCCCATCACGCTGACAGCGATTGTTTCGCTGACTAACGATACATTGACGTTCGATGCGAGTGTGACGAATGATTCGTCGCTTATGGTTTCGACTGTCGAGTTCCCCTGCGTTGGCGATCTGAGCTCGCCCACGGCAGGCGCGCCTCTCTGGGGCCAACACACTTTTTATGGCGACTTGAAAAAGGACGATATTTCAAAGGACTCCACCATCATGTCCAAGCAGAGCCTGTTTTGCCTGATTCAATCCACAAACGAAGGCATTTACGTCGAGATGAAAGACCCAACACAGCCGTATCTGATCAATTTCGTTTTTGAGCATCACGGGTTCGCCGGCTCGACGGCCAATCCGTTGCGGTTGGAATTTCAAACGACGCATTGTGCTTATGTCCATCCGCACACATCCGCACAACTGGCTCCGGTGGTGATGCGATGTTACACGGGAGACTTTCACGCCGGGCTGGATTGCTACAAGGCATGGCGTTCGACCTGGTATCAGGAACCGCACCTGCCGGAGTGGGCGCGCGAAGTTCATTCCTGGACGATGATTCGCATGACCACGCCGGAACAGGATTACGGTCTTCCGTATACCAATTTTGTGCAGTACGGACGGGAGTGGGCCGATAACGGGGTTAAAGCCGTTCAGGTTGTAGGCTGGAACATTGGCGGCCAGGATGCCGATGATCCGTCGCAGGACACCGACCCTGGACTTGGCACCTGGCAGCAATGGCATGACGCCATCGCTCAAGTTCAAAGCATGGGCGTGAAAGTAATTCTGTTCGCTAAATTGAATTGGGCTGACCTGACGACATCCTGGTACTCCAATGAGTTGTACAAATATCAATGCACCGACCCAAATGGGAAGCGATATGAGCAAGGCGGATACGCGTACGTGACACCGACGCAGTTGGCCGGTATCGGGCTGCACAAGCGCGCGGTGATGGATTTTCAGGACCCGGCCTATCGCGAAGTCGCCGAAAAAGAATTTCAGAAAATTCTGGCCCTGGGCTCCGAAGGGTGGCTTTGGGACGAAATCTGTCATCATTCCGACTGCCTTTATAGCTGGGCGCCGGATCATGGTTATACAGCGCCCGGATATGTCTATGGCGGAGACTTGCCTTTGTCAGAGGCATTGCGAGAGGCGGCAGACAAGGTGAGCCCGGACTTCATTTTTGGCGGGGAAGGACCTCAGGATTGGCTGATGCAATATTATCCTGTATCCGAAACTGGAATGACTGCGGTACCGTTTAACCAATATCTGGATACGACCAACAGCGTCGTTCTGGCCGGAGTGAGCGGATTCGACGATCGGGAAGCCTTGAACTTGATCCTAATGGACCGATACGTCATTCAGTATGAACCTTACTTTTACAAGGGCCATATCACCGACTTCCCGATGACGCTTGCCTACGGCAAAAAGATCGATGACTTGCGCCGGCGGTATAAGGAGTATCTGTGGGACGCGCAATTTCGAGACACACTGGGCGCCAGCGTCACAGCCGACGGCACGTTTCGGTATTCTGTATTCGACTCGCCTTCCGGCAAACGGGCCGTCGTGATAGTAAACACGGACAGCAAAGCCGTTGCCGCTACGGTAAGCATTCCCAATACGGGCAATTTGGTCGCGGCAACGCCCGATGATCCTGATGCCAAACCCACGACTGGCGCAATTCAAATTCCCGCGCGTTGTGCTGCTGTTGTCATGGAGCAGTAGGCAGGACGCTTTTTCCTACCGTGTGGAGAGAGGCCGAGCGATTGGCGGACCCGTCGCTAAAGCTATGGCGGGCAGGCCGGGAGGTCCGCCCTTCCCAGCAAACCACTAATCCAAAATTCGGTTACCCCTCTAAAGAGGGGTGGTTGGGAGAGTAGAGATTTGGTCTAATGAGCGGATTATGCTCAGACTATCCTTTCAAGCTTCGTTACGGTCCGATTTTTGATCTATGCAGCGCAGAGAATTCATTCAACGTGCGCTGGGGGAGCTGCGGCGCTGGCCGCGACGAATATTTCCGGCCTCTCATTTGGACGCGATGTTATCAATGTTTCGCCTGGCGGGTTGCCTTTGGAGAAAAACCCTTCCATCGATCTGCAATTGCGCGGAGTCAATTTAGGATCGTGGCTTGTTCTTGAACGATGGATGACCCCGGACATTTACGACGGCACGGACGCGCAGGATGAATACAGCTTGTGTCTTGATCTGGGTAACGAGGCCAAAGGCCACCTTGATCGGCATCGCGAAACGTTTATTACGGCCGATGACTTTCGATGGATACGCGATCACGGTCTCAATGCCGTTCGCCTGCCGGTGGGCTACTGGGCGTTGGAAGCGCCAAAGCCGTACGTTGAATGTTCCCGATTTATTGATTTTGCGTTAGACCAATGCCAGAGCAACGGATTGAAACTGCTTTTGGACCTGCACGGCGCGCCCGGCAGTCAGAATGGATGGGACCACAGCGGGCGCAGCGGTCCGATCAATTGGCCGAAGGACCCGCAAAACATCAAGGAAACCCTGAGGGTCCTGGAAAGCTTTGCGCAAAACTATGGAAACCATCCGGCTCTTTACGGCATCGAATTACTGAATGAGCCTAAGCCAGAAATCCCGATCGATATACTCCGGCAATTCTACCTGGACGGATATACGTGCATCCGCCGGCACGCGGGTCCGGGCGTGGCTGTTGTCATACACGATTCGTTCCGGCCGCTGGTGTGGAAGAATTTCATGAAAGGGCCTTCCTTCGACAACGTGATTCTGGACACGCACCTCTATCAATGTTTTGACAAAGAGGCGCGGTCCCGTTCCGCGCTTGAGCAATTGGCGTTTGCCCTGGATCGGAATACGACGCTGGGCCAAATGCAGCGCGAAGAACTGCCCACGTTGGTGGGTGAATGGTCATTGTCATTGCCCGGGCGGGCGATGTCGGGCTTATCGAGCCTGCAGATCGAGTCGGTCACCCGCGGTTATGCGGACGCGCAATTGTTGAACTATGAAGCAACGCGGGGATGGTTCTTCTGGAGTTACAAACTTCACGGGTCGTCTGAGTGGCATTTTCGCCATTGCGTCGAACGAGGCTGGTTGCCGCCCAATTTCGCGGTTTAGGCTATAAATGGATTAGTCCGCGCTGAATTGCCACAGTAACCGCTTCAGTCCGGTCAGAGACGTGCAGTTTGTACAGGATGTTTTTCAAATAGCCCTTTGCCGTGTTCTGGGTAATGTTTAAAACGCTGGCGATCTGTTTGTTCGCCAGGCCCTTGGCCATTTCGTGCAGAACCACCAGCTCCCGCGGAGTGAGCGGTTCGAACGTCTTGCGTTGCGCGAGCCGCTCTTCCACTTCCTGCGGAATCCAGCCCTGGCCGGCCACGACCGCGCGGATGGCCGGAATCAGGTCTTTATCCGTCGAGTTCTTCAGAACATAACCCTGCGCGCCGGATTCCAGTGCCTGGAAAATATCTTCGTCCCCATCAAACGCGGTGAGCATGATGATGCGGGCCGCCGCCTGGCTCTTGATTTCCTTTGCAGCATGCACGCCGCTCTTGAGCGGCATCCGCAAGTCCAGCAAGGCAAGGTCCGGCTTGTGCTTTTTAAAGAGCTCGATCGCCTGAATCCCGTTTCCTGCCTCGGCCACCACTTCCATGTCGGGTTCATCATTGATAATTGCGATGACGCCCATCCGAACGACATAATGGTCGTCGGCCACAAGGATTCGGATATTGGATTCTTTCTTCATGTTTCAAAATCGGTCTGGGACTGTGGGCTGCCGTTTTGGTGGATGGGGATTTCCACGTGGACACAGGCCCCGGCGCCCGGCGTGCTGCTGATGTTGGCGTTGCCACCCATGCGTTCGGCGCGTTCGCGGATGCCTAACAATCCGAAATGACCTTCGTCGGGTCCGATGCAATGGTCCGGATCGAATCCCTGGCCGTCGTCTTTGATTTGCAGCACGACGCCTTGCCGGGTGAACTGAAGCTCGATTTTTACGTTGTTTGCGCCCGAATGCTTGACCGCGTTGGTGACGGCTTCCTGTCCAATGCGCAACAGGTTTTCCTCGAACGTGTCGGAGAGCGGGTGTATTTCTCCTGAGGTTTCGACTTGCACCTCAATGCCTGCGCCGTTGGCGATTTGGCGGCCTGTGACGCTCAAGGCGTTGACGAGATTGAACTTCTCGGCTGCGCGGCTGCGCAGGCCCCAGACTGAATGGCGGACTTCGGTTTGGCCTTGCCGCGTGAGGTTTCGGGCCAGTTTGAGATGGTGCGAGGCCGTGTCGGCATTTCTCCCAAAATGGCTGACGACCCTGTCCAATTGCAATGCGATGCCCGTGATGGTTTGCTCCAGGGTATCGTGCAATTCCTGCGCCAGCCGGGTGCGTTCGGTCAAAACGGCGCGAAATTGCAATTCCGATTCCTTCCGCGCAGTCATCTCGACCTTCAATTGTTTGGTCCGGTCGTCAACCCGCCATTCCAGGAGATCGTGTGCTTCCTGGAGTTCCTTTTGGGCAGCTTTCAATTTTGAATTTTTGTTCGACATCATCACCGACCAACTGATGGCCAGGACCAGAATGCCCGAAACAACCGCCAAACTCGCCAAAAGGTGTTCCGTCGTCAGCCAGCCGGGTGTTTTGAGAACGCGCACGTTGTAGGACGAGGGAAGCAGAATGCGCACGGACTTGATCTTCCTGTTTTCGTCGCTCTCCAGAAAGCAGACGCCGCTGGCCTCGACGACGCTGCCGATGGGAATGGAGGCTAAATAGTTATTTTCGTCCGTTGTATCTTTCTCGGCCTCGAACAGAAGATTGCTGTTTTGCAATACCAGCGTGGTGCGAAAAACCGGCCCGTTCACTGTTTGGCCGATGCCGCGCCCCAGGCGGTCTACCAGCACGCCTCTCAAGGCAATGTAATCGGCATGATGCAGTCCCTTCTGTAAATTCGTCACGCTGACAGTCTGTGGCAGAAGTTGTGGCACCAGTTTCCCGGTTTTTCTGAAATCAGCGTCATCCAGTACCGGCAAAAAATTCTCAACGGCGGGAAAGCCAACCGCTTCGACAACTTGCCCTTGCGCCACAGGCTCATCTAATTTGCTTTTTACCTCGAGACCGCCGCTGGAGTCCTGCAAAAACAGGTCTTCCCCTTTCCGTTGAAAAGTCACAACACCTTTGACGTGAACCTCGCTGCCGGGCTGGCGGTTTTTCCGGTACTGGGCGATGGCGTTGAGAGCCGTCAACGGCTCGGCGTAGGGATTACCCGGCGCCGGTTGTTTGATAATAAAATCAGTCGTTTGCGGAAGGTAGAGTGTCACTGTGACAATGTGCCTGAGCGCGGCATTATAATCCGTCGCAGCGGTGCCCCTCAAAAGGACCTTGGCGCCGACCAGCGCCTGCAAGTTTGTCCCCTCGGGAACGGGAAGAGAGGCGAAGAAACGGTAACCTCCCGAAACCACTTCAATTCTGAGCTCGCCCCAGTAGAGCTGCGCTTCTCTGACGACACCCGTGATTTCGACACGCTGGCCGTCTTCGGTGCCGGACATGAGTTGATCGATGGTCACTCGCGTGGCAGCCGGCAACGGCGCCACTCCCAGCTTCTTCAAGTGAGGCCTGGTGATGCAGGGCGCATATCCGCCTGCGCGGGTGACGCCGGAAACATTCACAACGTCTCCAATTGAGGGCTGGTTTGTCCTGTTTTCTACAAAAACGCCGCCGCTGCTATCCTGGATAAAAAACCGGCCGCTCCAATTCGGTTGCGCCGCGGTTACGATGCCCGTTACCGAAACGGGGATCCCATTGGAGGCGATGTCGTCCGGCAGCGCCAGAACATCCGCGGCATTGGTCAACGTCATGGCCTGCCACGGGTGGGCCATAACCACTGGGCAGCCCAACATGAGGAAGAGTGCCAAAGCCAACGTCACGGATTTGACGCGGTCAGGGTTCATGGTTATCGCTGAATCTAGCTATTTTAATTGTTTTAAGCTACCCCCCCAAAGAGGGGTGGTTAGATGTCATAAAATATGTCAAACTCTCGAAACAATCCACACAGTGAATGGAACCGAAAGACGATCAAAAGATTTGTTTGCAAGCAGCAATCTTGATTTCAGACAACCCTAAATAAACTACTTCCGTCCAATCGAGTCAATTATGAAAACATCCCGCATATCAAGCCGCAACGGAAACATTTACAAAAGATTTTCTATTCTATTTGCGGCGGCCGCAGTGCTGGCGGCGACATTTCTCTTTGCGCAGGGAGCCAAGGCGGGGCCCACAAATTACATCTGGAATGTGACCGGTGGCAATTGGAGCAGCCCGGGCAGTTGGACGCCGAACGGCACTCCGGCGGGCGTTGACACGGCCACCTTCGGCAACGCGAATGAGTCGGCCAGCCCCAGTACAATCAATAACACAGTCGATTCGGGTTTTGCCGGGACCATCGCCAATTTGAATTATACCAATTTCGAACAGAGCGGCAGTTATGTCTATCCGGTTACGCTCATCCAAGCCAATAAGATCCTGTTTGTTACAAATAGCCTGTTGGTGGGAGGGTTTAATGGCGCCAATGGTAATAACCAGGCCACGTATGCATACATTGTGGGCGGCGGCACGCTTGATGTGACCGCGCCGTCGTTTGTTGTTCAGAACGCCTCAACCAGTTCGGGCAATGCCATGCCCTGCGCGTACCTGGACCTCTCTGGTTTGACTAATTTTATCTATAATAGTCCCAATGGGTTTATAAGTATTTGTACCAATGAAGGGGCAATGTCCGGTTTGACGAGGTTTGGCGGTTCCATGACTTTGGCTCACGGGAGCAATAACATCACTGCCAACGCTCTTAGCCTCGGCACTTCCACCTCGGCGCAGGGCGGCCCGGGAATGATCAATACTGGTTTTGGCGGCGGCGTGCAAAATAATGACGGTCCCCTGGGCAGCGGCAATGCCGCAGTGCTTACGCTTGGGCCGGGCACTAACATCATTAATGCCAATACAATAATAATTGCCAATGAGAAATATGGCTTTGAGGTGACGAACTCGGGCGGCGGTTTGAGGATTCGCGGTGTGACCGGAGCTGATTCCGATGCGAATGTGAACATCACCGTTGGCAACCGGAATGTGAACGGCGGGTCCGGGCAAACAACCGGCTGGTTGTTGCTTAACGGCTGTCCGGTGGACATTAAAGCCAATTCATTGATCATCGGAGAGCGCATTGCCGGTTCGCCCAGTACGACTGACGGCGGCGCCGGTTTGTTGCAGTTTGATACCGGCACGATATCCGCCAACAGCTTCCAAATGGCTTATGACCTGGGGAGTGGCGGTTCGCAAGTCAACGCGCTGGTTGACGTTGGCGCCAACGCCAAATTTATAATTGGGGCCGGCCAGCTTTTCGCCCTGGCAACCGCCAGCGGCTCGTCGCCGAGCACTGGCACTCTGGTTGTTTCAAATGGTTTAATCAATTGCATGGGACCTATCGTCATGGGTCCCAATACAAACAGTGTTCCCTCATCCGGCGCCGGCTTTGCCACCGGTGTGATTCAATTGATTGGAGCGGGCCAATTGTTCATGGGGCCAAACAGCTATATCGGCACCGCGACCAATCCAATCACAGATCTCATTTTGGATACCAACAGCGTGCTGTCTATCAGCATCCCCTCACCCAGTTACACAAATATTTGTGTGCAAAATCTGTCCTGGCCATCGCCTGACACCAACCTGACCATTTCCGTGGCGGCCATTCCAGCCGGCATTACCAATAACGAAATCTTTCCGTTCCTTAGCTTCTCCGGCAGCATGACGAATACCTTCAACAATCCGAAACTGGTTCTGCCGCCGGGTGTGGCGGGCAATTTGTATTTGTCGGGCGGTGGCAATACAATCTTTCTGACCCTAACGGCAGGTGTGGGTCCCGGGATTGGCGGCGTGAATGAATTATTAAATTCGTTCTTCATCCTGGGTGGAACCAATTGGACGGCCACAGGAAGCGGTGCGTCTCTGGTTTCGACCAACTCAACCTATCCAAACACCGGCGGTTGCACTGTGGACACCCGAAACGTCGTGCCGTTGCCGGGGACCGGCGCAAATGTGGCGAAGCTGACCGGCAGCTTTGTCGGAGGCGGGAGCGTAAATTCATGGAGCCAAACCGCGCCTGTCGCTGCCGGTTCACAAATCACGCCTGGCGCATCGGTCTATGTGGCGCATGAAGATATCATGTCGGGCGCCGACAGTTTTTATTTCGAATTGGATTTTCTCGATGCGAATAACAATTTGATCGCTGCCTATGAATCATCGACCGTGAGCAATTTGACCTGCGGCGAAGTCTCTCCCTTCCCCCTGGATTCCTGGAATCTCATGGCTCTTACCAATCAAATGCGGGTGAGCGGCGGCGTCAACACCGGTATCCTGCTTTCCAATACGACTCCTATCATTCAGATTCCGGCCCAGACGGTGAACGCCCGGTTTAAAGCGGTCTTTGTCCAACGCAACGCGACGGACACCGGCTCGGCGTACTTCTCCGGCGCCAATGTCGGGTTCCTGTTGGCGCCTGTGCCTCCGGCGGTAGCGTCCATTACGCCGAATTTGGTCACGCTTTCTACCAATCAATATTTATCCTGCACTGTCACGTCAAGCATCACCACGATTAGCAGTTTTCAAGTGACCGCCACAACGACGACGCTCGGCGGGACAGCCACGAGCACGACTACTTACAACATGGGCTCGCCGGGCCTGAGTGTCGCCGGCCTGGGAACTCCTTCGGCGACTGTCAGCGTCGCAATCGCTACGAATACGATCTATCAGTCCGTTGTCGTTACTGCGACGGATGCGGATAACGTGGCAGTCTCTTCGGCGCCGGCCAGTTTTGATACTTTGACGCCTAATTTGGTAATTGAGGCCGGGGACTTCAACTTTTCGAGCGGTTCATTTATTGACACGCCGGCGAACGGCGGATTCGCCCTCTATCAAGGGAAAACCGGTGTCCAGGGAGTTGATGAAAACAAGATTACCCGTGCCGGGACACAAAGTTATTATCGTCCTGCCGATGCCACCATCGTCCAGGCAGCCGATTCAACATCCGGGACGGAACAAAAATTTGTCACGGCGGCTGCCAATGGCGATACAACCGACATAGAAGTCGCAATTGGCACCGACTCCTCTGGAGATTGGCAGAATTATTCCAGGACCTTTGGCACCAGCGGAGCGGATTCTGCGCAGGCTGGAACCTATAACGTGTGGTGCTATTTGGCGACATCCGGGTCCGGGTCGCAAGTGGGCTTTTATCAGGTGACCAGCAATCCGGACGCGAGCGGTCAGTCCACAAACTTCATCGGCGATTTCGGCAGCTCAACATTCTCGGATAATTCATTTTTTAATTACGTCTACGCGCCTTTGGTGGACCAATTTGGCAACCGGGTAACCTTGACTATTACGAACGGCGTTCAGACGTTCAGGGGCCAAATTATAAACAGCGACACTCCCAATGTGGCCTTCTATATGTTGACGCCGGTCGTGCCGGTTTATAATCCCGTCTTCTTATATGTCTACCCAACCACGACCTTTGAGCCTTCCAATGCATTTGAGTTTGTGGTCGGACCGGCCCAAGGTGCTTCAATAACCACGAACGGCATTGGCATAACGTTGAACGGTGTGCCGGTGACGTCAGGGTTGACCTTCACGCCGTTTAGCGGTGGAGGGTGGACTGTGACTCTTCCAATCGCGTCAAACGCGGTCTATTCCGTCGCTCTCAATGTTACCAATTTGGATGGAGTAACTTCTTACTATACGAACAACTTCGATACGTTCAGCCAGAACAACTTCATGATTGAAGCCGACGAATTTGATTTCAACGGCGGTCAATGGATTGATAATTCCATTCAAACGGCAACGGCCGCTTCAGCCGCAGACAGCTATTACTTCTACCCTGCGGGCAACGAGAACAATTCAGCCGAGTACGGGATAGATTATACCACAACCAATGTTACCGGGGAGACGTACCTCTACCGGGTGGACGGCAACACACCTGACAATGTTTCAGTGGTTTCCGACGCCGCCGGCACGGAAGTGACTTCCGACTTCCTGCGTGACAAGTTCTATAACGAGGGGCCGAGCGCTCAACCGCCCTTCGAGTATGTTCCCAGTGAGTCCGTTCCCGCAACCAACACAGACTACGATTTGGCCTGGTGGACGCCTGGGACGTGGCTCAATTACACCCGCACCTTCCCGACAAACACCTATCGCATCTGGGGCCGGCTGGCGAGCTCATCGCCATATACCAATGCGACCGTGAGTCTGGTGACCGCGGGGCAGGGCACGATAACTCAAACGACCCAAGTGCTGGGCAACTTCGCCGATCCCAACGCCAATGGGTTCCAGGTCTGGCACTGGGTGCCGTTGACCGATACCAATGGCCAGCCGATAACGCTGTCCATGGGCGGGGTCGAGACGCTCCAGATCACCGCTCCGTCAGGTTCGGCCACGGGGAGTGTTAACGGCCACTTCTATATGCTTGCGCCGTACGTGGCGGCATCGCGGTTCCCCGTCAGGGCGTCGCTCAGCGGCACGACCGTTTCGATCCAATTCCCCACGCAGCCCGCTTATAACTATACAGTGTATTACAGCACGAGTTTGAACCCGGCCAATTGGCAAACGTTGACCAGCATAAGCGGTAACGGTGCGGTTGAGACGGTCACGGACAGCGCGAGCAACGGAGTGAAACGGTTCTACCGGGTACAAGCTCAATAAAAGGTTTGAGGGTGGGCGGCTTTGGCACCAGCACGAGGCTGGTGCCGGTCGCCGATCGAAAATTCAGTTGAAAGAAAAACATCGAATGAACAAAGAGGCGTTTGTTGGAAGAGGGAGCAATTGTTGTGTAAAGCCCGGTCCAGGGCGCGTAAGAGGCTTTACGTTAATTGAGTTGTTGGTCGTCATTGCCATCATCGCCATTCTGGCGGGGATATTGCTGCCGGTGCTGGCCCAGGCGCAGAAGAGGGCCCAGGCAATCCGGTGCCTGAACAATGAGCATCAGTTGTCATTGGCGTGGCTGATGTATGCCAATGACAATCAGGATAATCTTGTGCCCAACCGTGGTCTGAACGGCGCCAGCGGGGTCAATTACAGCGGAGATCCCCGGATTGAACCGTCACTGCAGCCCGGAGGGGCAAACGCCGATTGGTGTCCGGGCAATATGCAGACCGCCGCAGACACCACCCCGGGCACCAAATATCTGGGAGGCAGCGTCCAAAGCTGGTGGATCATGGCCGGTTTGCTCTATCCGTATGTCAATAACGTCAGTATATACAAGTGTCCGGCTGACCTCACCACAGTTCCCCGTGGCGCCACGGCTTTCACCGCTCCAGCGATGCGCACCTATTCGATGAATGATTGGGTTCAGCCGATGGATGCGCCGGGTTATCTTTCCACGCCGTGGAACGGGGGTCCTACCACTGGTTACTATATTTATACCAGGCTGCCGAACATGACCCACCCGGGCCCGAGCAAGATTTTTGTCTTTGTTGAAGAATGCCCCTACAGCATTGACGACGGCTTTTTTGCTGTTGATCCCTCGGAAACGACAAGCTGGGTTAATAGTCCGGCGGTGTTACACGGGCGCTCGAGTCAATTTTCCTACGCTGACGGCCATTCGGAGCCCCGGCGTTGGACGGATGGTTCAATGATCAACGAAAGGCCGACTTCGTCCACTGGCAATACGGACGGTTGGCCGGCCCAACCCGGGTGTGGAGATTTGGCATGGCTTAATTCGGTGTCCACAGCTCCGATCAAGTGAAAAATTCAGCCCGGGAATCCCGATTTCACCAGGCTTTCGCCGTCTCAAAATCCCATAACCCTTGTCGTTCCGTGACCCAGCTTGGAATGCGTGAACGCCTATTGAAGTATTTAGTCCTGGCAGGCTTCCAAATAGGCGCGATCCTCACCGCTGCAGGGGCGGTGTGGCCCGCGAAGGTTTTTGCTCCCTACATGTACATTGGCGCTGGCGATAATTTCCAGATTACAAGCTGTGACGATGCCTGCGGCCAGAAGTTTTACACTATCGCCTTTGTGATCGCTGATTCGCGTGGCATGCCGGCGTGGGACGGGCGGTTTCCGATGGAAAGGAACTTATACGCAGCGCAGATCAACGCCATTCGACGCCGTGGAGGAGACGTGATTGTTTCTTTCGGCGGCGCTGACGGCACCGAAATCGCCATTTCTGAAACCAATACCACCGCGTTGGAAAAAATGTATCAATCTGTCATCGATTGCTATCAATTCACCTGGCTTGATTTCGATATTGAAGGCGATTCTTTGTCCAATACGGAGGCAAATAAACGTCGAAATATTGTTCTGGCCTCGCTCCAGGCGAAAAATCCCGGACTGGTCGTTTCGTTCACTTTGCCGGTGGATCCCGACGGGATTTCTGCGGAATCGCAAAGTCTCCTTGCTGATGCGGTGGCCAAAGGAGTGAAAGTTCATTCGGTGAACGTCATGACGATGGATTTCGGGGCGCATTTCTCCAAGGGCAAAAAGATGAGCGCTGTTTCCATCGCCAGCGCGCTAAAGGCGCGCGATCAATGCCTCAAAATCGCGCCGTAGATGCAAATTGGTATTACGCCCATGATTGGGCAAAACGATGAACACGGCGAGGTTTTTACCCAGGCGGACGCCCGGGCTGTCAGGAAATGGGCTCAGAAACAACCGTGGGTTTGCAGTCTGTCATTCTGGGCCTCGAACCGCGACACGGGCCGGTTGGACAAAGATAAAACCGGCAACGACACCAGCGGCATCAGCCAAAGGCCCTGGGAATTCACAAAAATATTTAAGTCATTCACCAGCGGGCATTAGCAGCCTATTGAACGATCTGAACCCGCGGTATTTAACTGCATGAACTCAAATGCCCGCGGAATGTCTTGCCTGCGAAAATCCGTCAGCACGGTGGGTATCGTTTTGCTCTTCTTCATTGGCGCCCAGTGTTGTGATGCCGACCAGTTCGATACCGTCCGTCTCTATTGGCAGAATTATCTGATTACCAATGCCGGGAGCCCTGCCAGCGTCGCAGCCACAGCGAATGGTTACTTGAGCAGCATGGATACCAGTCCGGGACGCACTTACTTATGGAGTTACCTTCCTCTTGGCAGCGCGTCTGCAAACCTCACGACCAGTTTTCAACAATTGGAGCAGATGGCCCTGGCGTGGGCCATGCCCGGTTCGTCCCTGCAATATAATTCCGCTTTGGGCGCTGCGGTCATGGGGGGCCTGGACTTCATGTGCACCAATTATTATACGGCCACAACTTCAGAATATGGCAACTGGTATGATTGGGAAATTGGCTCGCCACAGGCCTTAAATAACGCGGCCGTTCTAATGTATCCGGCTTTGGCACCACTGGAACTCACAAATTACGTCAACGCTGAAAACAACTTCAGTCCCGGCAGTTCTCACGCTACGTATGGCTGGATGACAGGCGCAAACACCTCTGACAAGGCGCTGGTCGCGATCATTTGCGGCATTCTTTGCAAAAACGGCGGCCAAATTTCTTCCGGCCAGACCAACCTCAGTCCCGGTCTTTCTCTATGTGACCAGCGGCGATGGTTTTCATACCGATGGCTCCTTTGTTTTTCACACTGTTATTGCCTACAACGGCCATTACGGATTGGTTCTGCTGGGCGACATTCCCGAGATTGTAAATCTATTGCAAGGATCAGCCTGGCAAATTACCGATCCCAATCTGACGAATGTTTATAATTGGGTTTCAGCGTCCTTTGAACCGCTGGTTTATGATAACGCGATGATGGACATGGTCCGGGGCCGCATCGTTTCGTGGTCATACGAAACCGAGTCCGAAGATGCCGGCGGCACACTTTCGGCAGTCCGCAATATCGCCCAATTTGCGCCTTCTGCGGTCGCGCTTTCGCTGAAAAATTGGGTCAATTCACCGGTCATGCCGCCAGGACAATTTCAGTATCCCGGACATGGACCGTGTCGTGGCGTTGCGCAATGGTTTTGCCTTCGGCATCAGCATGTCCTCCAGCCGCATCGCCAATTACGAATCCATCAACGGTGGAAATCTGCACGGCTGGTTTACCGGGGATGGCATGACTTATCTCTATATGAGCAACAACGTGGAAACCCAATTCAGCGGCGACTTTTGGCCGACGGTGGACCCGTATCATTTGCCCGGCACCACTGTGGAAACCAATTCACACGCCAACTCGGCGGGTGAAGCCTCCACCACCGGACAAAATTGGGTCGGCGGGGCGCAGGTGAAAAATACCTATGGCGTTGCCGGCATGCAATTGCACGGGTGGAATACCACGTTGTATGCGAAGAAATCCTGGTTCATGCTGGACGACGAAATCGTTTGCCTGGGCGCGGGAATCACGTGCGGCGGGCCGTCAGAAGTGGATACAACCGCGGAAGACCGCCGGTTGGGCAATCCGATCACCAACAGCTTCACCCTGAACGGCGTGGCCATTGCCCCGGCCATCGGCTGGAGTTCAAATCTGCCGAGCGCTACGCCCTCCTGGTGCGCCCTGGGCGGCGCGGGCGGGTATTATTTCCCTGCAGGCAATTCCAATCTCCAGGCCGTTTTTCTCCAAAACACGGGTTCCTGGTCGCAAATCAATTCCGGCGATTCCACGACGGTTTATACCGATAATTATCTGAAACTTTGGTTCAATCACGGCCTGCAGCCAGCCAACGCTAGCTACTCCTACGTCATCCTGCCCAGCATGAATTCTACGAGCGTCAGCAACTACGCGCTCAGTCCGGACATGGTTATCATCACAAACACGCCGCTTGATCCAGGCCGTGAAGAAACCTTCGCTTGGCGTCGTTGCGGCCAATTTCTGGACCAATGGCAACAGCTCCGCCGATTTGATTACCGTCAATGGCCAGGCTTCGGTCATCACACTGGAAAATTCGAACGGCGTCTCCGTGGGGGTGTCCGATCCGACGCAGACCAATACCGGTGCAATTACCGTTACGTTGAATCGGTCGGCGGTGGGTTTTGCTTCGGCTGATGCCGGCGTGACGGTCGAGCAGCTTTCGCCTCAAATCGTGTTTTCCGTCAACGTCAACGGCGCGGCAGGAAATACCTTTCAAGCCTCGTTCGCCTATACGAATTCACTCTGGCCGGCGCTCAACAATGTGGCGCCGGCGGGCGGCCCTTTATTTGAATCCACCAATACGTTCGCCTTCAACGTTACGTCCGGCTATGGAATCCCTGCCGGCAACATTATCGTCACGGTAAACGGTGTTGCCGTCAAGAATCTGGTATTAATCGGTTCGAGCAACAATTGGAATGTGAGCTACCCTCACCTGCTGCCAAATATGGTTTATACTATTGTTGTCGCCGCGACCGACGTGAACGGAAACATCGCCACCACAACCAAATCATTTGATACATTCAGCCCGGCAAATTACACGTGGGAAGCGGAGGATTTTGACTATGGCGGCGGCCAATTCATTGATAATCCGCAAACGAATGCATATGCCGGATTCGTCTGCGTGACCAACATCGACACGCATCAGGTCAATTTTGGAGGGCAGGATATTTACCGTCCCAATGGCATGGACACGGAAATCAATGGCGACGTCGTGCGGCCAGCTTACAATGAAACCGGTGACAAGGATTACAGCATCGGATATTTCAGTCCGGGCTCGTGGGCAAACTATACAAGGCATTATCCGAAGGGGAATTACGACGTCTATGCGCGGCTGGCTTCCGGCGGCAGCGCGACTACGTGCACCCTTTCCCGCGTCACGAGCGGCCGGGGAACCGCCAGCCAAACGACCAATTTCCTCGGAACGTTCTCCCTGCCGCTTACGGCGTGGGAAAGCTACAATTATATTCCGTTAACCGACAACGCCGGAAACCTGGTGACCGTTTCCTTTGACGGTTCAGCACAGGCATTGCAACTGGGCAGGCCGTCCGCAGATACTTCGGATTGTAACGCCAATTTCCTGATGCTTGTGCCCGTCTTCGACTTGAACGCTGTCGCTCAAAGCTCCAATATCGTCATCTCATTTCCATCGCAGGCGGGATTCAACTATCAGGCGGAATGGTCAACCAATCTCGCGAACCCCGTTTGGCTGCCATTGGGGAACGCCGTGCCGGGGAATAATTTAACGGAGTCGGTGACAAATTCGTCTGCCTCGCAATCGCGCTTTTATCGTGTGCAAATTGAGTAAGGCGCTTCGCGGCGGCGGCCCAGCCGGATAGTAGCCAGACACAGAGTGTTGAAAACGAGTTTATCGAAACGGCGTCGGATCGCGAAGAAACCGTAAAAAAACGAAAGGCCGGACTCGCGTCCGGCCTCTCATAGTGATGAGGTTTATACGCCGTCACTCCGGCGCTCAGAAGGGCGACGCGACCAACTTGGGGGTCGCTGTCCGAGCCGCGCCGCGAGCAAAACCTCTCTGCCAACCCTAAACGGACAGCGAAATTCAATTCGTCTACTTACTATGACCCTATCAATTTGCATTCAGTTCAAAAAATTTTCAACTTTTTATTTTGCCCGGTTACTCACAACTTCTTCACCGATGGGCAAACCGTCACTCAAAAGCGAACGTTGATAACTAATTAGTTACTACATGCGGATTGGAATGTCCACAAATATTTTTGTCATCAAACGGCTTTTAATCACCCGTCCTAACGACGTTTGTCCTTCCGCATTCACCGATTTTTTCAAAGCATCTTCCTTGCCCGCGCCGGAGGCCAGCACCCAGACTTGCCGCGCGGCCGCAATCGCGTTGTAGTTCAACGAGATTCGGCGTGGCGGAGGCTTCGGAGAGTCGGGAACGAAGATAAACGGCGCATTGCATTTCGCATCTTTTTCCGGCTCAAATCGTGCATTTTGAAAGAGCGATGCTACGTGGCCGTCCTCGCCCGGGCTCAGAAAAATCAGGTCCAAAACAGGCTGGCCGTTTTCACTGGGCACAATGCGAAGGAGTTCCGCATTCGCTTGAGCTACAGCCTCGTCGGGCGGCAATTCGCCGCGAAGCCGATGGATTTGCCCGGGCGCTATTCGAAGCGGCGTGAGCAGAAGATCATTCGCCAGCTTGAAATTGCTCTCGGAATCATCTGGTGGAACGCAACGCTCGTCCGCCCAAAAAAAATGGACTCCGGCGAATGAGATCTTTCGTGCGATGGCCTTTTCGGCGGCCGAAAGGAAAAACTTTTGCGTAATTCGGCCGCCCACAAGGGCGACGGTATGCGTCGTGCCCGCGCGATTGGCGGACTCGATTTCATCCAGCCATTCTTCCGCCGCCGCGGCCACGAGGGCGTCAGGACCTGGAAACGAATTGAATTCAAACTTTTTCGCCGGCATGTTGGAAATGCACCGCCACTTCCGTTTTGACAGAGTTGGCGATGAAACATTGTTTGTGCGCCATCTCATGGAGGCGCTCTTCTTCGACAGAGGACGGCAATTTCTCTCCGCCGAATGTAATTTTGGGATTGAGTGTTACCGTGCTGACCCACATTGAACCGCCGTCGGCCCGGCTCACAATGCCCACCGCTTCATCCTCATAATCATCCACTTGAAAACCCTGTTTTTGCGCCAGATACAAAAATGTCAGCATATGACAGCTTGAAAGGGACGCCACGAAGGCCTCTTCAGGGTCAACGCACTCGGGATTTGAATAGGGCGCGGGCACCACAGCGGGAGACGATGACGCAGGCACTGTGACGCCGCCGTCGAAGGTCCATGTGTGTTCACGCGAGTACCTGCCCCGCAGAAAATCGGGACTCTTCCGCGTCCATTTGATCGTTGCTCTGTTTTCGGACATAAAATCTTATCTTTGAATTCTATTTTACCACAAGTGGCTCATGCCAGGCATGTCCGTTTTGAGCGAGCAATTCGTCGGCCGCGATAGGACCCCAGGTCCCGGCGGCGTAAAACTCGCGGTTCGTAAGCGCCTTGTTGTCCCAGCCGCTGCGGACCGAATCCACAATTTGCCACGCTGTCTCCACTTCATCACGCCGGATGAACAGGGTCGCGTCGCCCGCGATGGCTTCCAGGAGGAGGCGCTCGTAGGCTTCGGGCGTATAGGCGCCGAATTCCGCGTCATAGCTGAAATGCATGCGCACAGGGCGCACTCCCAGGCTCATGCCGGGGACCTTGCCGTTGAAACGCAAAGAGATGCCTTCGTTCGGCTGAAGGCGCAGCGTCAGAGCGTCCGGATTCAATTTGCTGTCGCAGAGGGCGTTAAATAAAACATTGGGCGTGGGACGAAATTGGATGTGCACTTCGCTCGCGCTCATAGGAAGGTTCTTGCCAGTCCGCAAATAAAACGGCACGCCGCTCCAGCGCCAATTATCTATGAAGAGCTTAAGGGCCACGTATGTTTCCACGTTCGAATCCGCCTTGACCTTGGTTTCCTGGCGATAACCCGTTCGCGCCTGTCCGTCCACCGACCCGGCAAAATACTGGCCGCGAACAATTTGGCTGGTCACGTCGGCTGGTTTGAGATGGCGGATGGATTGGAGCAATTTGACTTTTTCGTTGCGGATGCATTCCGCCTCAAGGGAAACCGGAGGCTCCATGCTTACCAGCGCCGTGACCTGGAGGATGTGATTTTGCACCATGTCGCGCAATGCCCCGGCTTCCTCGTAATAACCGCCCCGGTCAGCCACGCCAAGTTTTTCGCTGACAGTGATTTGCACGTGATCAACCGATTCGCGGTTCCACACCTGCTCGAAAATCGAATTCGAAAACCGGAACATGAGGATATTCTGCACGGTTTCCTTGCCAAGGTAATGATCGATGCGAAAGACCTGCTGTTCGTTGGCATAGCGTGTCAGTTCATTGTTCAGGGATCTGGCTGTGGCGAGGTCATGTCCGAACGGTTTCTCAATGACCAATCGCTGCCAGCCGTGGCCGCCGCCCTCCTGTTTATGCAGCAATTTTGCCGCATGCAATTGCTCGATGATCCCGCTGAACTGGCTGGGCTGCGTCGCCAGATAAAAAAGCAAATTCTTCCGGAGTTGAGGATTGTTGAACGATTTTAACTGCTGTTCCAGCTTTGCGTAGGCCGCGGCGTCCGTAAGGTCGCCCTGGCAATAGAACAAGTTTGCCGAAAACTCGTTCCAAACCTTTTCGTCCACGGGCTTGGTGCGCGAGAACTGGTTCAGCGCGGTCCTTAACTCCTGTCGCCACGATTCATCGGTCTTTTCGCGGCGGGCAAAGCCAATCACCCGAAATGCCGGCGGCATCAATTTGTCCTTGCACAGATGGTAAAACGCCGGAATCAACTTGCGCGCCGTCAAATCGCCGCTCGCGCCGAAAATAACAATGGAGCAGGGTTCATTGAGTTTTCGCTCCGCTCCAATATTGCAATCCGATTCCTTGAGTTGGTCAACATCCATTCGCAAACAATGGCGCAATGCGGCAAAAAATTCAATCAGCATCCATACAAAAAATTCTCGCTTCCCGCGTGCCCTTTCCCCAATATCTTTCCGCGCGCATGAAAGCCAAAATCATCGTCACGCCAAAAAAGGCCGTCGTAGACCCCCAGGGCAAAACCATCCAAAACGCCCTGGAACACATGGGATACCGCGGCGTCAAGGCCGTCCACGTCGGCAAATATCTCGAAGTGGAATTGGAGGGTGGCGACAAGGAATCCGCCCGCAAATCGTTGGATGAGGCCTGCCATAAATTTTTGAGCAATCCGGTCATCGAGGATTACAAATTGGAAATCGCGGATTGACCCGGCCGCCCTCATTCCGTTTTTTCACATGAATTTCGCCGTCCTCCAGTTTCCCGCCAGCAATTGCGACCAGGACTCCGTCCATGCCATCCGCGTGCTCGGCCATTCCTCGCGCCTGGTTTGGCATAAGGAAACGTCACTGGGCGACGCTGATGCCGTAATTATTCCTGGCGGTTTCAGTTACGGCGATTATTTGCGCACAGGCGCCATTGCGCGGTTTAGCCCCGTGATGCAGGCCGTTCGCAATTTTGCCGATAACGGCGGCCTGGTACTGGGCCTTTGCAACGGTTTTCAGATTCTGTGCGAAGCCGGAATGCTGCCGGGCGCGCTGATTCGCAACCGCGACTTGCAATTTCATTGCGAACATGTCCTTCTTAAAACGAACAGCTTTGAAACGCCCTTCACCAACGCGATTCCCCATGACAAGGTCCTGAAAATTCCCATCGCCCACGGCGAAGGCTGTTATTTCGCCGACGAAGCGACGCTGGAAACCTTAAAAGCGAACCGCCGTATTTTATGGCAATACTGCGACATCCGCGGCAGCCTCTGCGACACGGCCAATCCAAACGGTTCCCTCATGAACATCGCCGGCATCTCCAATGAACAAGGCAACGTCGCCGGCCTCATGCCCCATCCGGAGCGCGCCTGCGAAAGCCTTCTTGGCAGTGACGATGGCCAGTGGATTTTTAAAAGCATGGCAGCCGTGCTGACTAACCGGACACGGTAAGATATCCGTCAGGTAGGGACGGCGCGCTGCGCCCGTCACCGCGCGTAGAGCGCGCGGAACAGCCCGCGCTGCAACGTCTTACTAAACTCATCGCGCCGCTAGACGCGACGCGGAACGGTGGTGGCGCCACTTGTCATGCGCGCCGTCCCTACCATCGACACCATTCAGGACGGGTTCCAGAATGCGCACTTAAGACACTGCTCGACCCGCTTTAGGATTGACAAACGGTGACGGTTACTGTATAACCGATGTTTCAGAGGCCCAAAACATTTACATTTACTGTGAACCCAAATCCTCAACTTCTTTAGCCCATGCCAAACATTGGACGATTCATCAAAACTCATTTTGTTGGTTGCAGGACCATTAATGCGGGGTTTTTGGCCATGACTTTGGTCGCACTGGCGTTGCCGGCGCGCGCGTTGGTCATCAATGTCACGTACGATAACTCAGTGACCATCCAGCCCAATGCGGCGCAAATCGAGGCCGCCTACGGCCTGGTCGTGGCAAATCTCGAAACTCTTTATACCAATCCAATGACCTTCAACATCACGGTGTATTGGTCGAATACTGGTCTCGGCAGCAGCCAGACCGAATTGGAAGAGGGCCCGACTTATTCCCAATGGACCAGTGCGTTGCGAGCCGCCGAGATAACGCCCGAGGACAGCAGTGCGGTGGCAAGCCTGCCGTCGAGCGATCCAATTCCGCCGGCAAACTGGTTGATTCCCCGAGGTGAGTTCAAAGCATTAACTCAGTTAGCTACGCTGTATGGCCTGAATCCAAATGATAACGTCAACGATGGCAACGTCTATTTCGCATCCAACGACATTACCTGGACGTTTAACCCGCTAAATCGGGCTGTGCCGGGAGCATATGACTTTATGGCGGTGGCCGAACATGAAACCACTGAGGCGATGGGACGCATTTATTGCCTGGACGTAAGTATATCAGGTTATTATGTCCCGTACGACATATTCCGCTTTACTAACGGTGTAAGAACGCTCTATGCATTTGACTCAGGCGTTTATTTTTCGGTCAACAATGGTGTGAACGAGCTAAAACCATTTAATGCGGTGACGCCGTCGGATTATACTGAGGAGGATGCTCAGGACTGGATGCCTACAAACTTGACCGATTCCTATGACTGGGAACTCAGTCCCGACGAAGAGGGCATACTTTCGTCCGCCGATCTGACGTCCCTGGACATCCTGGGATATGACTTGAACTTCAAGGCGCCGAAATTAACTGGAACCAGGCTATCCAATGGAAATTTCGAACTCGCGTTCACCAACGTCACTGGTCTCGGCTTCACCGTATGGGGTACCACAAATATTGTGCCGCCGGCCACGAACTGGGTGAAGCTGGGCAGACCAACCGAAAGTGCCGTGGGCCACTATCAATACATAGACACCAGCGCCAATAAATATCGATTCTATCGCGCCGAGTTGCAGTGAAGACAATACAATCGTCTTTTATAACCCTTCCAGCGTGGTTTTGATCGTGGCTCGAAGGTCGGCCAGGTCGAAGGGTTTGCCCAGGCAGGGACGATTTTCGGCTTTGAGAAAATCACGCATCTGTTCGTTGATGACATCGCCGGTAATAAAAATGATCCGACGGCAGAGGTCGGGCCGGCTGGCGCCCAATTGGTCGTAGACCTGTCGGCCATTCAGCCCGGGCATTTTCCAATCGCACAGCGTAACGTCGTAATCATCTTGTTTTAGGCGTCTTAAACCGCTTTCCCCATCGATCACGGTGTCCACCTGATAACCACTGCGGCTTAAACTTTCACTGAGCATCTGTAAAATGGCTTCCTCGTCGTCGATGACGAGAATTTTCTTACCTTCGCCTTCGCGTGGGTCGTTCTTTTCAGGGGGAACAGCGGTCGGAACGGCGTTGACGGCGGGCGCGATCGGCAATTCAACGAGAAACGTCGCCCCTTTGCCGGGGCCGCTCTCAACCCGAATCTCCCCGCCATGTTCCTTGACGATGCCGTAACACAGACTCAGCCCCAGGCCCGTGCCTTTGCCGACTTCTTTTGTCGTGAAAAACGGATTGAAAATTCGACGGAGATTTTCCGGCGCGATCCCCGGACCGTTGTCCTGAATGGTCACGCGCACATTGGAACCGCACACGGCGGTGGAAATCGTAATTTTGCCGCCTGTCTGATGTCCTTCGATGGCTTGCCTGGCATTGTTGATAATGTTGAGCAGGACTTGCTGGATTTGGTGGCCGTCAGCCATCACCGCAGGCAAATGGACATCGAGATTTGTGGCCACTTCGACATTGCTGGTGCGCAGCGGATAGGCAACGATTTCCAAAACGCCCTCAACGAGTTCGTTTGCGCAAACCGGTTTGCGTTCAACCACATGCCGGCGCGCAAAACTCAACAACGATTGCACGATCTTCTGGCAACGCTGCGCGGCTTTGAAAATCAAATCCAGTTGACGGCGATATTGCGTATCCAGATTTGTTTCCCGCAGCAATTCGGCAAAGCCCGTCACCGCCGCCAGCGGGTTATTCAATTCATGCGCCACACCGGCGACAAATTCGCCGACAGCTGAAAGTTTTTCGCTTTGGATTAATTGCTCCTGCGTGGTCTTGAGCGTCTCGACGGTCTTTTCCAATTCCCCGCGGGATTGCCGGACGTTTTCGGTCATTTTATTGAACGTGACCGCCAGTTCGCCGCATTCATCGGTGGAATCGACCGGGACCCGATAGGAGAAATCACCGCGCCCGACCGCTTCGGCGCCGTCACGCAGGTGGCGCAATGGATCGGTAACCCTGCTGACCAGAAACCAGATAATTGCGCTACCAATGAGAATCGCGCACAGGCTTGCCACAACCAAAACCCGTTGCGTCGCTTTGAGCGCGAGCAATGAATCTTCGTAGGAACTCAAAAGGACGTAGCCCAGCGACTCGCCATTGCCGAGGGAATCGAATTTTCCCACAACGTAGAAATAATGGGCGTCGCCCAGGGGAACCTGCCTGACGCGACCGTCCCGGGAGGCGTTTTTTATCAGGTCCGCCAGTTCAAAGGAAGCCACTGAATTTGTCAGGGTGGATGCAACGATGTGGCCGTCGGCAAATAGCAGAATTTGTGACCGGGTGATTTCACTGAATTTCTTTGCATCGGTGGCGCCGATTTCGGAACCCAGGGTGAGGGCGCCAATCAGTGTTTTATAAGTATCATAGACTGGGATGGAAATGACTTCGTAAAGATGGTTATCGGCGCTGATGGTGTCGACTTTTGCCCGGCCCTGGAGCGCCTGTCGCACCACTGCGCCGGCGGCGTTGGCGAAGACGCCGGGCGACATTTTGCTGTCACGTTGCTCGCTGGCGAGGATGTTCGATGCATTGGTGGCATAAAAGACGATTGCTACGTCCTGTTCGGCGCCGAGAAGGTTTTGAAGCGGATCGCGCAAGGTCGCCGGGTCGGCCGTCGGGAATGCGGCGACATAAAGAGGTTCATTGACCAGGCCGTGGAACCGCACCAGCAAATCCTCGCTGTGAATGGCTTGCAGGTTGTTGAAAACGGTGTCTGCGGTGGTCAACGTGTTTTGCGCCACCGTTTGAAATTGGAGCATAAGACGGCGATTGACCACATAGACCGTCACCGCAACAAGCAGGACCATTACCGCGATTACCGGCGCAAGCACTTTGGTCCTGAACTTGAGGCGGATCATGGCGCGTATTAGTATTGCGGCAGGTTCTTTACGGTTAGCGTAAAATCAGCTCGAACGGCGCCATTTGTAGGAACGATAATTTGTTTTTCGTCCGCCGGCAGGCGTTCGTGCCACGCTTTTAATGTATATGTGCCGGCTGGAACATTGAGGATCTTGTAGTTCCCGTCTTCATCCGTGGGAGCGAAGTATGGGTTCTCCAGGACCAGCACCACGCAATGCATGTTTTCATGGATCGAACAAAAGACGTCCACGCGGCCCGCTTTATCGAACTTCACGCGCTTGTCCGGTGGACTGCCTTTATACAAACCCAGGTCGAATTGCTTGGCATCGGACATGGAAAAGACGTTGTGATAAATGTTATCGTCGTTGGGCCATTCGACAGTCGTTCCTACGACGACCGGCAGGACATGAGGGGAAAATAACGCGCCGCGTTGGGCAATCCGTTTTGTACTGACGCTGACCAGGTTCGTTACAACCGGGGTATTTGTGCCGACAGGACCTTCAATATAAACGACGAAGTTATGCATCGCCGCATAGTCCACTTTTTTAACAAATTTATATTTCCGGCTGGCATAAGCGCCATCCGATGCGGTGTCGCCGGAATCTGCCCCGGTTTTGGCTTCCGCATGGACGTTTCCCGTGATTGTGCCTGCAATGGCGGGAACTCCGCATACAAAAGCGGCGATGACGGTGATGACTAAGCATTTCATGCCTAAAATTGAGAGTTAGATGATTGAACAACGGAAAAGTTCCGTGGTTCTTAGAACTTAAAGGCAGCTTCTGTGCCAAAAAAACTTTCGCCATCCCGCGCTTCACCGTCAATGTCACGCCCGTTTTCAAACGCATATTCGGCTTTAAGCAGAAAATTCGGGCTAAACCGATATCCCAGCCCCAAACTCAAGCGCCACAATTCCCTCGCCAGCACGTCGTCGTAGGAATCGTCATAGCCAAAGCCCACGACCGGGATTCCTTTGTCGCATAAGATCTGGCTGAACCGCGCCGCTACATAAAATTTCTTCGGCAGATTTTGCACTCCTTCGGTTGCGTAATAAAAAAAATTGCGAGCATTGTTCACGGCCGGGTCATTGTCGCCATAATGGCCGAAGCCGCCGAAAGCCTGGACATAGCCGCTGGACCAACGAGCGGTCACGTCACCCTGTACCGCGTACACGTGAAACCATGTAGTAGCAGGGCCGCCCAGTGATTGAAAAAAGGTGTTTGCGAACCAAATCGCTGAAGTCTGGTCCGCATGCACGTTGCCTGTGCGCATGGCGCTAAGGCTGAAATGAATGTGCCGGGCCGGATCATATCCAATTCTGCCGGCCACCGATTTGTCCCCGTTAAAGCCGTTTATTCCGTCGCCGTAGATCGCGTCCTGGACCGCGGCCACGTAAGTAAAGCGGCCCAGAGCGCCATAGGCTTCGATGCCGGGAGAATATCCCCAGAAATCAGACAGGGAATGCGAAACCAGCGGGTTATCAATTGCGTAGCGGTAGAGATATTCTTCGCCAAACGGGATATAGATGTTGCCCGCGCGCAGGTTCAATTGGCCGTCACGGCCCCACAAGTCGGATATGTCCTGCCAGTCCAAATAAACTTCGCCCGGCGTTACGTGCAGGTCATATTCCTCGCGCGTTGCCAAATCAAGTTCGCCCGAAAAATAAACTTCCTTCCAAATGGGCGCTTCCACGAACAGCCGGGCTTCGTCCAACCGGAATTCCGCATCCGGCGCAAATCCCTTCCGTCCTGTGTTGAAAAATCCGACGCCGCCCTCCCCGCTCAAATTGACGCTGCCAAAGTTATAACCGCTGGGCGGTGCGGGCGCGGCGTTGTCTCCGGTTGATGGCGTAGAATTCGTGGCTTCCAACCCCTGGACCCTTTCGGAAAGGGATTGGATGGACTGGTTTTGCTGTTCCAGCTTCTCTTCCAGAATGGCGTTTTGCCTCTGGAGCGCCTGAATTTGCATTTCCAGATTTGTGTCATCGGCGAGCGAGGAGCGTTCCGAAAAGAACAGAGTGAAAATGAGAAGTATCAAGGCCCGCCAAAGGGTCTTGTTTTGGCAACAAATCAGATGATTGATGGATGTTCTGATTGTCACAGGGATTGTCCATAGCCGATTTAGATGGAAAGTAAGCAATACTCATTCCAAATGACTAAGAGGTTTTTTGGACGCAGAAAATAATTGCACATACCGTTTGCTATTCGGTCGAAAGATGCGATTCTTGCACGTCTGTCCGGTTTGATTCTTGCTTGCAGGCTTGGTGAATCCTAAGGTGAACTGGTTTATTGATGATTTGAAGTCCAAATCTCAGAAACTGTTTTAAAGCCTGTTTACTCTCGGACAGACAAACACATGAATAATAATCAGCCGGCGATAGCCCGGCCTGCGACATTACGCGCTCAAACCAAAGCGTTTGCCAAAGATAATCCGATTATCAGTTGGTGGCATATCGTTTCCACCGCATTTTTGCTGGCGTTGGGAGTGATCGGCACGCTGCCATTCGTTCCTATGTGGTTGCGTGCGCCCTGCAGCATATTGACGGCTTTCCTGATGGTCCGAATGTTTGTGATTTTTCACGACCAGCAGCACCGCGCCATCCTGCCGAAATCATGGTTGGCGAACATGGTGATGCGGTTCTTCGGCATGTGTTCGCTTTGTCCCAGCACTGTTTGGCGCAGCACGCACGATGATCATCACGCCCACAATTGCCAGTTGAGGATAGAAAACATCGGCTCGTTTCCCATCATGACGCGGGAGCATTTCCGAAGTTCCTCCACCGCAGACAAAATAAAATATCTGCTGATGCGTCATCCGCTCACTTTGTTATTTGGTTATGCAACGGTGTTCTTTTATTCCATGTCGCTCATGCCTGCGATTACTTCTCCCCGGCGGCATTGGGATGCCTGGCCGGCAGTATTGATCCATTTGGCACTGGCGGCCGTTTTGGTGGTGGGCTATGGCTGGCTGGCGTATCTCTTCACAATGGGAATTCCATTCTTAATTGCCGGGGCGCTGGGCGCTTACCTGTTTTATGCGCAACACAATTTCCCAGGCGTCGTTTTACGGGACAAGGAGGGCTGGACTTACGAGGGCGCCGCGCTCGATTCCTCGAGCTATTTGAGGATGGGTCCAATCCTGGCCTGGTTCACAGCGAACATCGGGTATCACCACATTCATCACCTCAATCATTGCATTCCCTTTTATCGGCTGCCGGAAGTCTATCGCGCCATCCCGGAATTGCGCGCAGCCAAGACTACGACTCTTATGCCGTGGGACGTCATCAATTGCCTCCGCCTCAAAGTCTGGTGCGTCGCGAGCCAACGGATGGTCGGCTTCAGAGAACTCTCCAGGAATTAAAATCGGGAACGACGCCATGTGGAGCGGTTGACGGGAATCGAACCGTCGTTCCCCCTCAAAGTGGCTTCGAGTTATTTAAAGCGGCTTACCTGTCGCTTCGTGGCTGTCGTTGTTCATAATTCTCTCCGGATCCGATAAGAGCAATTCAATCACGCGATTTGAAGTGGACGAATATTTTGTTCCAACTGTTTAACGGTTTACGTTCCGTTCAAATTTGGGCCGCGCCGCCGTCCACGAAGAGCTCTATGCCGTTCACGTAACTGGCGTCGTCGGAAACGAGAAACACGACGGCTTTTGCGACTTCATCCGGGGTCCCGGTGCGGCCGAGCGGCGTCGCCGTAGCGGCTTGCGCCGCGAATCCTTCGATCTGCTCATCAGTGAGGCCAAGTTCACTCTTGTAGCCCGGCGTGACAATCGTTCCGGGACTCACAACATTGACACGAATGTTTCGACCTCTCAGATCGACCGCCCAGGTCCGGGCGAAAGAGCGCAAGGCCGCTTTCGTCGCGGCATAAACGCCGAAGCCTGAGAATCCTTTTATTGAAACCATCGAGGCGTTGAGAACAATGGCGCTGCCCGCCGGCATCAGTGGAAGGGCTTTCTGTACGGTGAAGAGGGTTCCTTTCACGTTAATCCCGAAATACTTGTCAAAATTCTTCTCTGTGACCTTCTCCAGGGATTCAAAAACACCGCCTCCCGCGTTCGCAAAGAGGATGTCGAGTCTCCCTTTCTTCTCTTTGATCGTGGCGAACAGCCTGTCAAGATCGCCGAGGTCCGAGATGTCGCCGCGCATGGCCGTGACGTTTGAACCGATTTCTTTAGCGGCGGCGTCAAGCTCCGGTTGACGGCGGCCCGTGATAAAAACATATGCGCCATCGCCGACGAAGCGTTTGGCCGTGGCCAGACCCAGCCCGCTGCTGCCGCCAGTGATAAGGGCGATTTTTCCTGAAAGCTTCCCCGTGTTCGTGTTCATAACCTTTTCCTTTCGATATTTTATTTTTCGACTCTCAATTATATATCGTTCAGTACAAAATAAACATCATAGATCTGAGGCTTGGGAAGCCCGCATTCTGCCCATGAAACGCTTATGGCGTCGCGATGCCGGCGCCCTTGGCCGGCGCTTTGACGACGTTGATGCCGGTATTTTGCAGTTCAGCCTCAGTCAACGGAGGTTCAACATCCACAGTTTGCGCCGCCCAATTCACGGTCACCGTCGTGCCGTCGGTAAAAGTGGTTCGCTCGCGATGCCGGTCGAGATCAACGAATTTGTGGTCAAGCATTTCGAGCAGGCCCACGCGCATGTTCAGCGCAGCCATTTCGCGCATGAGATTCAGGGAGCCGGCGCTGACGCGGCTCAGATCAATCGGCAAATCCGGCACGCCGGCGCAAAGACAACCCAATAGGAGATTGTTGCGCCCACCGCGCATCCCTTCACCGTAGGAGATAATCACCGCGTCATGATAGACAAGTTGATAGAGGGGCACAGAGATGGTTCTGCCCAGGCCGCCGGACTGGTTGATGCAATCGGTGAATGGAATGACCCAATCCGACCCTGCCTCAGTGGAAGTAAAGCCGAGATTGTGCGCGGCCCAGTTCATGAGATTGGCCTGGCCGAGCATGGCCTCCGTGCGAGTGGTGGGATGTTCGGGATTAAAGTCCTCATCCGGCGGTATGTACCCGATGACGTCAATGTAAATACCGTCCGGATGAATGCCGTGGGCGAAGAAAAGCTGATAATTCTTCTTCAATTCACCGAGCTGGAAACGGGAGTTTAAATAGCTCTGCGGTCCGCCGTCCCAATGGCGCATGTAGGGCACCTGTCCTTCTTTCCAATCGCCGAAACGCGAACCGGCAAAAGCGATGGCGGGGAGATTGGTGGTTTCTTCGTGGATGGCAAAGTCGGGATTGAAGGATGGCGCGTCGGTGTAGTAATCCCGATATTGATCGTGAAAGATGAAAGGATATCCGAGCGCGTGGGCGGTGTCGTAGAGGCGTTTCAGGCCGGCCCAGCCACCGGCGACTTCGGCCGGTGGCAACGGGTCGGGATGCTGGCGGTCATAACCTAGACGCGCCCAGCCGGAAACGGCGACGAGGGTTTTGGCAACGCCAGCGGCCTTGAGATTGCGAAGCTGCCGCGCGCGCTGGTCGAAGGTGAAGAGTTCAAAATGATTTGTGAGATTGTAGCGATCGCTGGTCGGGACCTGGTTGTGCAGGATGCCGGCATAGGTTTGCGGCAGGCCAATCATCTGGCCGACGACAGGCGATTTCGCGATTTTTTCCTTCAACGAAACGAACAGGCCGGTCTCCATGACATACTGGCGGTAGCGCTTGCAGAGCGTGACGTAATTGCCGTGAGGGAAGAAGCACATGCGGCAAGTGCGCATGTAACTGAAGCGGCCCAGGCTCGCGAGCCATTGCGGGCCGATGAGTGTGGGACCGCCGGCAGGATGCCCAAATTGATAGGCGGCATCGTTGGGCGTCTCGACGATGATCATCATGGCGGCGTCGCCTTTTTCAAATCCCCACCAGGACATGGACCAATCTTCGATCACGTGGCTTTGGATAATGCTGTGATCGGATTTTTTGGCATTGCCGCCCATGTTGGGATCGGTGGCGCGCACAGGGAAATAGGGGTGCGGCCAATGGCGCGGAAGCAGGTCGCCCTTGTTGTTGCAAAGGACGGTGTAGTCCACGTCATGTGCGTCGAGCGCCTCCGGCCAATCGAGGCGCCTGAGAATCGCATCACCTTCACGCGCGACAATGTCGAAAACGAGGTCTTCGGCTTCGCCCTGCAGGCAGATCGTCAGATACAGTGTGAGATCGAGCTTGTGCCGGCCATGATGGAAACCGCTTAGCGCGATTTTAACGCCGGTTTTGAAGCCGGTATCGTAAGGCTGAATGGAAACGCTGCGGGCGTCGGTGAGACGCAGCGGAAATTCCCGGCCATGGAACATGACGATCATGTCGTTCGTGCCGGATGGGAACATTTTCCAATCCACGGATTGCGCGTTCACGGTGAGCGCGAATTTCGAGTTCAGGGTGACGATTTGTTTTTGGCCTGCGATCGTCCAGGCGCCATTGGCGCAGGAGACGTCGACCAGCGGCGCGCCCCAGGCCGCCCGCGAAATGGGCGTGTTCGGGACGCTTAGGGCGCGTGCGGAAAAGGCGTGACTGGTCAGAATCGCGGACAAGGCAACCAGCGCAAAAGCACTTGCCGAAAATCTGGTTTTCTTTGATTTGCGCGAAAACAAAGGTGCAAGCTGTTGCATTGGGTTGATTATCCAAAAACTAACATGAAAAGGCGTGAGGCAGTATTGGATGTTTGTACGACAAGCGCGTTGGCCGCCATTTGAGGTTTACTGCCCTTATTCCACGGATTCGAAACGCCAACGCCAGGTTGCAACAAACTTATAGTCGCGGTTCAGCTGCCGCTTCAAATATTTCGATTCCCAATTTGGCCGGTGGGGCAAATTCAGCGTTGCAGTGTTCGCAGCGGTCACGATCTACCGTGCGGGGTTTCCTGCAGTGCGGACAGGGCACCCGCGCCGCCCATTCCTGGGTACACAGCAGGGCGAGCAGGCCCGGCAATCCAAAAAATAGGTGAAAGATCGCCCATTTCGCCTGCAAGCCGGCGCTAAGATAATGCCGCCGGCCAAGGACCCATCCCACCGCTGCGCATACCAACGCCGTGGCCAAACTGATTTTGAAGTCTGCCCAGGGCAAGGAGCGATACATTTGAAGATCACCAGCCAGGGGAGGAGCAATAAAATACAATGAGGGGGGAGCAACAGCCGCGATTGCCTTTTCGTCGTTTGAGGACTGTTCCCAGGTAAATTGGTTCGGAGGCACGTTTGTGGTAATGAAAGTGGTACCGTTTTCCGCAAGCCAAACCAGGTGTGTCGGCAGCTTTTTATTTGCCGGGTTATGGTTGATCCAAACAGTAAATCGATTTGTCGGGCCAAGATAGGAAACGGCAACGCCGTTGTACGCCGGGTATGCCGGTTCAAAAGGTGTCTGCCACACACATTGGCCGTCCTGGGCCAACACGCGGACAAATGACTTCGTTGCGACGATGGTATAATCCCACGAGCCGTTTGGTGAATAAGAATAACCTGTCGCGCCTAAAATTTGTTCGTCATTCGTACTCTTATAGAAAACTTCGCAGGCGCGGTTTTCCAGGTCCAATTTATAAATGGCGTTGCTCGTCATCAACATTCGTGCCACCGGGGCGCCATTGTAGGGTGCGTAGATGCCGAGACCCCTTGGCTGGGAGAACCGGTCGGGCCCTTCGGAAATTCCCTCTTTAAAACCATTTGGTCCCAGGCTGCCGATAAATCGCCCCGATGCAATATCGTACGCCCATAACCGGCCATTCCTTTCCCAATACCACAAGGTATCCGGCGTCCGCTGCCATAAGTAAAAGAAGTCGGAAGCCTGAAAATAAGTCCGGGCCGGCTGAGGCTTCGTGTTGAAATTCAGCGGCACGGAGACTGACGGCGGGGTGCTCCCCCTTACCTCCTCGCGGGTCATGAGGCGCCCGGTCCTTTTATTTTTTAACGGCAAGCCTTCCAAATCCGTGAATTCGCTATGGTTATTGAAGTGGATGGTTTCTCGATAAATCGTCCCGTCGTACATCATCTGCCAGGTTGTCTGTTCTGATGTTCTTGTTTCCGCGGATCGGATCAGGGTAAGACCTAGTAGTGTCACAAGCATGACGATGGCCGAACATCCAGCCATCAGGGTGGTGACGAGTGCGCGCTGATTCCAGATCGGCTGGCCTTCATAAAAGCCGTGGCTGTCAAAACTGCCGCACGCCGCGGCGGCCAAAATTGTGACGCTAATGATGATGACAGCCAGTGCGATCCAGAAAACCGGAATGTTGAACATGGCAATTGTCGTGATGATGGCCGCCACCAGTCCCAAACCACGGCTGGCAAACCAGCGTGCCTGCCGCAGACCCGTGAGCATTCCGGCGAAGTAAAAAACCGTTCCGTTGAGAAACATAGCGAAGAGGGGCAATACCATTGTCCATTCAAACGGCGCGGCAAAATGTCCCGGCCACCACACGAGGATTATAAAAATCAGCAGCGGCAGACCCGCGCCCGCGGCGTAGAGACAAAGTCCCGCCATCATCTTGTTGAAAAAAATTTCCGCGCGCGTGATGGGACGATGGACCAGGAATGCCCAAAGATCCCGGTGACGTTCGCTATAAATCTGCAGCCAGCCGAGGAGTGCTCCAAATGCGGAGCAAAATATGCAGACGATGGCAAAAGTCTCCTCTGCTAAAAGGGGCTGGATTGCCTCCTTGCCCCCGATGGGCCCGCCCAATGCCATCTGACGGTGAAATGCGATGTCATCCCAATAAGATAGCCCCAGAAAAAACGAGAAGATAGCCAGTCCGAGAACGGCCACTTTGAAATGTTCCCGCCATTCCTTAAGAAAAAGTGTGTTCATTTATATGCCTCCGTTTCTGATAAGATGAATGACTTTTCGCCGCGTTCGCCCAGGTAACTGATAAAAGCGTCCTCCAGGCTCATGGGAATCGTTTCCAGTTGGGCCGGCGACAGTGCGCGCAAGGCCTGCTCGGTTGCGCCGTTATAATGAACGCACGTTAACCGCAATTCGCCTTCCGTTCGGAAAACCTGCAACATTCCCGGAATCTGCGGCAGGGACGGCGGCGCGCCCAAAAATCGCAACCGCACTTCGCGCACGCTCTGGCGGAAGGTCTCCAGCGGACAACTCGCCCGTAAGACGCTCCGATCCAGAATCGCAATGTAGTCCGCAATCCGCTCCACGTCTGACAATTGGTGGGACGAAAAGAAAATCGTCCTGTCCGACTTCCGTGTCAGGTAAAGCATCGATTCCACGAGGGACCGCCGGGCTACCGGGTCCAGCCCAAGCGCCGGGTCATCCAGAATCAAAAGTTCCGGTTCCGGTGCCAGCGTCAGTGCCAGGGAAAGGCCCGCACGTTCTCCGCGTGATAGGTCTTTGACCCGCGCGGATGATTTTAAATTGAAATGGCCTACGATGCCCTGGAAGATTTTATTGTTCCAGCGGGGATAAAACGGCGATTGAAATTCGCCGCATTCTTTCACGCTCATCCAGCCGTAGAGCTGATGTTCCTCCGTTAGATAACCAATCCGCGCCCGCGCTTCCGCCGGCAAAGCGCCGATGTCATAACCCAAAATTGTGCCCTCGCCTCGCGTGGGGCGATCCAGCCCCAACAACATCCGGATCGTTGTAGTTTTCCCGGACCCGTTGCGCCCAAGAAAAGCAAAAACACTTCCGCGCGGCACGTCCAGGTTCAGGCCTTCAACGGCGGCCTTGCCGCCGAAATATCGCGTCAAATCGTGGGTGTGGATTACAATGTCATCATTCATGTTTGCCTCCCGCGGGTATCCAAAGTTTGAGTTTTTTCTCGAACGCATCGCGCAATTCTTCGTGTGTAAAATTCAGCGCCATTCCTTCGCCAATAGCTGCGTCAATCAACGGCTCCAGTCGCCGCCAGCCTTCTTCCGGTGTGAAAACCTTTCGCTTCGGCGCAATGAAAACACCCCGTCCGGCGCGCGATTCAATGAGCCCATCCCGCGTTAAATCGGCATAGACGCGAGCGATCGTGTTGGGATTGACCACCAATTCCTCGGCCAGCGCGCGGACGCTCGGGAGTTGGTCGCCCACCACCAGCATGCCAGTGGCGACAGCCTGCCAGACCTGATCGCCAATCTGCTTATAGATCGGGACCTTGGATCCGGTGCTGATGGTTATAGCGAACTTCACTGTACTAGTACAAATAGTACACATGTCTCGCGACGTCAATCTTTTTTTTAAAAGTTTGTTTCCGGGCTCCTCGCACTTCGCAGAGAGTGCTGATCCAATGCATTTGCGCGCTAATGCTCTTACGGGTTTCAAAGCATCCAAAACAGGATTGACGCTTGGAAAATTCTGCCAACCACGCTCGGGTAACACATCTGTGACTTGACACCTGGTCGGATTCAGTGTTGATTTCCGGTTGAGCGCTCCAGGCGCCTGCGGGTTCGCGCGAAGGGCAAAGCCCACTGTCCAATTAAACTGACTGCACGGCTAAATCATCCGTGCTGCCTGGTTGCGAACCGCAGGCGGAAAGCATGGACATATGAAGTCGCAGCAGCTACCTGAACGCGCTAATCTTGCGCAGTTAAAGAAACAAGCCAAAACACTCCTCCACGCCGCGCGGGCCAAAGATCCGGACGCCCTCCAACGTTTTCAAGCACTTCCAACGCTTGCTCGAATAATCTCCACGCAGGCAGGAGGCATGAACCTCGCCTTGCACGACGCCCAATTCGTGATCGCCCGCGAGCACGGTTTCAAATCATGGAAGCAGTTGCGCGAACACGTCGAAGAGCAGTCGCTCGGGTTCGCCGCGGCGCTCGATGAATTCGTTCGTTGCGCGACCGGCAATGCGCCGGCCCGCGCCGAACGATTGCTGGGGCGATTTCCGGCCATCGCCCGTGCCAGCCTGCAGAGCGAACTGGTTCTCGGCGATGCTGCGGCAGTCGAGGAAAGATTGCGGTCGCATCCTGACCTGGTGACGCAAGCGGGAGGGATCCAAAATTGGGAACCGCTTCTTTATATCTGTCACACGTGTCTGCACCACGACGAGCCGAAGCGCGCGGCCGGGCTGGTTATGATCGCGCGCGAATTGCTAAGGCGAGGGGCAAATCCCAATGCCGAATATCACTGGGATTGGCATCCTGAACTCCCTCGTACAGCGCTTTGGGGAGCGTTGTGCGCGGTAAGTCATTTCCCGCTCGCGGAGGTCTTGCTTGAGGGAGGAGCGAACCCGACGGACGGCGTCTCGATGCACATCACCGCCGGAAGCGGCAACATTGCGGCGCTCGAGTTGTTGCATCGCTTTAGGGTGAATGTCAATGGCATCCCAGGCGGAGTTCCGCCGTTGCCCTACGACCTGACCTGGGCCGCCAACACCGCTGAGCGAAGCGCCGGCCTGCGCTGGCTGGTGGAACACGGCGCGGATGTGAATCTTTCGTGGGGCGAACGTGGCGACGCTTCATTACATGTCGCGGCGCAACGATGGGATGTGCCAATGACTGAATTGCTGGTGCGCCACGGCGCCGATGTCCATCGGCGGCGCTCAGACGGGCGGACCGCGCATACCCTGGCGTCGATGTACGGCAACGAACCAGTGGCAGCATGGCTGCTGGCTCATGGCGCGAACGATGAATGTACATTGCTCGAAAAGTTTGTGTCATATTGCACACGCGGAGACTCTTTGCGCGCCCGTGAGATGCTGGCGACGCAGCCGGGCTTGCGTAACGAGCTTCACCACGAACATCACCTCATGATGCACGGGCCAGCCGACCGCGGAAATGTGACGATCCTCGAAACGATGCTGTCCTCTGGTTTTGACCCGAACGCGAAAGACAAAGATGGGGTCACGGCGCTCCACCGGGCGGCGATGGCCGGGCGTGCTGAAGCGGTCCGCGTGCTTCTGAATCATGGCGCATCGGTGAGCAACCTCGACGGCATGTTTTCCGCCACGCCCCTGGTATGGGCGGTGGAAGGGTGGAGTCATCGCCCTAAACCGGGAGCGGATCATGTTGGCGTCGCAAGATTGCTCATTGCCGCCGGCTGTTCTCAGGAGTGGAAAGCCCCTGAAAAAGCCCCGGACCAGGAATCGATACAGGAGCAACTGATCGAGTTATGTCGCGCGGCAGCCGCTGCAACCTCATAACGAGGCGTTTGGGACGCTGAAACTCGCTCGCTCTGTTGCCAGCCAATGGGGCGGGTGAAGAGAATCGAAGCACTGGATTGAGGCTTAAATCTGGTGCTTCCGACTCTTTTGCATCTGGCAGATTCAGCGCCAATACTGCTTCATGATTTCGTGCGACCACGACGGTTGTTGAATTTCTCCTTCGGGCAAAAATTCGCGCATTACCGGTTTAATATCTATGACCGGGGTTCCATTAATTGCGTCCAAACCCTGCAAGACAAGCTGCCGTCCATGCCGGCCAACCAATCGAGCGACCGAGACACCGATTCGGTTTGGACGGTTCTTGCCGCGCTGCGCGAAAATACCAACAAGCGGCCACGCGGTGTTTCCACGGGGATGTCTGGCCCCATGCTCGATGCCATTTTCCGGAACACGGTCGAAGAAAAAGACCACTTCAACATGCGAAAATGCTTCGATGCCATCGAAAACTTCAGCACCAAATTCGGGGCGAAGTTCAATGCGCGCCTCGACGTCGCCCCAGTAATCATCGCTGGTATCGTCGCGCGGGCTCCTTACAAAACCGATTGGTTCCAGGGTAATCATAGAATTAAGACTATGGAGTCGTGTCAGGTCGAGCAGTCCTATTCCGCCGGCTTTGTTTGGGTGACTGGCGCGACCAACTGGAATTTGGACGGGTCTTCGAGGGTGAGTTCGATGGTCTCTCCGTAAAGAGAAAGATGCCCAGTGGCTCTGACGGTGTGGCCGTCCAGCGTGCCGTCCAGGTCTTTGCCGAAGATGGCTTCGAATTTTGGAAAAGAATCCCACGGCACCCAAACCTGGACCGCCGGCGACTCTGCGCCTTCGAAGTAAATGTTCGCGGCAGAGCCGGTCTGAACCAGCCGGCAATTTCGGACCTGTCCTTGAATGGTGACCAAATCCCCCAGGTGCGACTGAAGCGCTGGAATATCGTCTGCGCTCAGAATCTCCGCGGATTCAGAAGCGTCCGCAGCGGGAGCGGTTGTGACAATGTCGGCGGGTTTCAAGGATTGAATCTTGGCGTTCTCGGGAAGCCCGGTATTGAGCACGGCGGGGAGTTCCTCCGGGCGAAGGGAGCGGATGACCTGGGCACTCCATCTGTTATGCACGATGGCGATTTGATCGCCGGAATCGCTAAAGAATGCCGGAGTAAAACTGGTGCCGGCGCGATCGAGGACGGCAGCGATGCTGGCATCGCTCGTATCCGCCAAAACGACCGAGCCGCCCTGGCCGGTTTCATCGGGTTGAAAAGCAAGGAACCGATTTCCCCGGGATGGGTAAGCCAATGGTACCAGCGGGGAAGGAAGTGAAGAGAGGATCTGGCCCGACGACACGTCATAAACGTTAATCCTGTCATTCTGGGAAGCCACCAGACTCGAGCCGTCTGCGGAGAGGCACAGTCCGGAGGCAGGTTTGCTCTGTTGGTCCAGGACGGTGTCCCCGGTGGCCACGTCATAGACATGAATTCTGCCGGATGGAGAAACGGCCGCAACGCGACGCCCATCGCGTGAACGCGCGCTCATAACTCCAAGTTCGAGTGTGCCAAGCCGTTTCCCGTTACTGGGATCATAGCGGGTGACAGTGGTGGACGAATCCCAAAAGAGCAACGCGCGTGCATCCGGGTCCATCGCCAGAAAACGTGGCGTGAAACCATTATAGGTTGGCTCGTCCACCTCAAAGGCATTCCGGATAGGCCACGCCGCCGGAGCGTCTGCCAGACTGCCGGGATGATAAATCAAAGCACGGGCACGATCGTGGCGTGCATTGATACTGTCATCGGAATCGGTTTCCGCCGCGATGATTGCCACCGTGGAGACATCCGGCGTCACGGCGATGGCCCAGGGATACCATTTGCTGTCGGCCGGCCATTGCAGACTGAACCGCACAGGCTTTTCACGTGGATCGAAGGGTAGGAACACCAGGGTCGGCGCCGGGTGCAAGTGAAAGTCAACGTAGAGAAGCCCCCTGGGGCTCGCCGTGGCGCAATAATCCCGAATGCTGCCGTCCCAATAGAGCCAGCTAAAGTGGAAAATCAAAAGACTGCCTGGAGTTTGAAGCGCCAGCAC
This sequence comes from uncultured Verrucomicrobiae bacterium, assembly GCA_963845665.1. Lineage (GTDB taxonomy): Bacteria > Verrucomicrobiota > Verrucomicrobiia > Limisphaerales > UBA11358 > UBA11358. Next base: position 163,627 of record CAWJTA010000002.1, on the reverse strand, counting down.
GCCTTTGCCCAGGTCCGCCGCCACAAATGCCGGGGTATTCGTTTCCGTTGGCAACAAATTGGCGTACCGATCACTCAGTGTGAAATCTCCGCCGTGTTCACCGGTTATATCCACGCCTTTGATTCCCACGCCTGACGGCCCAATGCACCCGATAATGGGAAAGTCCGTATCAAAGTTCCAGCTTTTTGAACTCCATGCCTGAAATGCGAGGTGTCCTTTTATGTCTTCATTGGGAATATACTGTGAACTGACTGCCTGGGAAGTGTGCCGGGCATCGTAGATATTAATCGTGTCCGGATCACCTGTTTCCCCTGTACCTGCCAAAAGCCAGGTCGCAAAATGATCGTCATCAAAAAATTGGAACTCCTGCGGTTGCAGCTTCAGTGCGGTGAAAGTCGGCGGGCTGCTCCGCCGGTCCCAGAGGATGACGGGATCAACCCACGACCCGCCGTGAAGCAGCACAAGCTTGCCGTCAGGAGAAACACAACCGTGACGCGCCAATTTGAATTTTTTTGTGCCCGGATTTTCTTTCCAGTTGAACGAAGCGACATTTGAAAGGTCGGAAAGATCAAAAAGGCATACCTCGTGGCTATTGAGCAATAGCAGGAGACTGTTGCCATTGGCCCTCGCAAAGCTCACGGCGCCTGGGAGGGCCGTGGTTGTGATAACCGCCAGCGACGGCAGTGATAAAATCGAAACTGAGGAGTCGGAAACGGCTACGACGGAATTGGAGTTTGACCCCTGATACAAATACTGTACGTATCCGGCAAATGGAGCCGAACCGAGTATCGCGCCATTCCGGGCATCCAGGACTTGAAGGCCGTCGGCATCGGACACAACCACGCACGACTCATTGTTGAGCATGGCCACGCAAGCGACCTTCACCGGTTCGCTCAACGGGACACGGGCAGACAACACCCAGGTTTGGCGGGCGGCGTGAGCAATATCATCAATGAGCAGGCCGTCTTCCCATTGGCCGCCCAGTTTGAATGCCTCGGTGGCCTTGGTGAGGGCCGCCGGAAGGAGCATTTGTTGGAGAAGATAGCGGGCGTCTGATCCTGCGGCGCTTCGCCGCGCCAGGATCGTCTCCTGGTCGGCTGTCTTTTTGGCTGCTTCGGCCCGGTCGGCCTCTTGTTCCGCCAGTTGGCGCTGTTTGGTTTCATTGGCCTGTGCCTCAATCGCTCGTGCTTCTGCAGCTTCGGCCTGCCTTTTTGCATGCACCGCTCGCACTGACTGCCAGGTGCTGGCAATGATGCCGAGGACCAGGGCCAGCGTGACCGCCGCCGCGGCCGTAAACGCCAGTTTGTTCCGGCGAAAGGCCTTTTGAAACTTGTAAACGGCGCTCGGCGGCCGGGCAACAACCGGCTCATTATTTAAGTGCCGGTTCAAATCAGCTACCAGTCCGTTGGCCGTTTCGTATCGCCGCGTCCGGTCTTTCTCCAGGCACTTCATCACGATCCAGATCCAGATCGCCGCGCAAAATACTGATTAATTTAAGGGCCTCAACCGCGTGACGCGTCGCCGTCGTGGACAGTTCCTCGCCATGCAACGTCGCCACCTTGGTTGAAGGCCGCACCGGTTCCCTTTCCCTGATCGTCTTGCGCATCGCGTCTATCCCGAGGGACATCAACTCCTTCGCGTCGAACGGTGTCTTGCCCGTCAGCAATTCGTACAGCAAGACGCCCAGGCTGTAGATGTCACTGCGCGTATCAATATCCAGTCCGCTCATCTCCGCCTGCTCCGGACTCATGTAGGCGGGCGTGCCGACGAATTGATGCAATTGTGTATAGACCGTCATGTCGGTCAGCCGCCCTTCCGTCGCCTTGGCAATCCCGAAATCAATCACCTTGGGCACCGGCACACCATCATGCATCGTGACCAGAATGTTCGACGGTTTGACGTCGCGATGAATGATGCCTTTCTGATGGGCGTGCTGGATGGCGTGGCAGATTTTGATGAATAAATCCAAACGCTGCCGGGTGGGCAGTTTGTTCTGGTCGCAGTAGTCGGTGATTTTGATGCCCCGGACCAGTTCCATGACAAAGAAGGGCCGTCCGATTTCGGTCGTGCCGGCATCAAACACTTTGGCGATGTTTGGATGGTCCATCATGGCCAGCGCCTGTCGTTCGGCCTCGAAGCGTGCGACAACCTGCCTGGTGTCCATTCCCAGCTTGATGACCTTGAGCGCCACGCGACGGCGGACTGGCTCGGTCTGTTCAGCTACGTAAACGACACCGCAACCGCCTTCACCGATTTTCTCGAGAATTTTGTAGCGGCCAATCTTCTGCCCGACCGTTTCGTCGGGGGTATCTGCCAACTCGAGTTTCATGGTCGCCCTGGCAGCGGGCGCCGGTTCGGCGAGCACGCCTTCGGTTTGCTCATCTGCGGCGAGCAAAGCTTCAAGCCGCTGGCGCAGTGCGGCATCGCCGAGACATGCGCCGTCAAGGAAAGCGGCGCGCTCTGCCGGCGGCCGTTCCAGCGCGGCGCTAAACAGGGCGGCCTCACGTTGTGTCGGCGCCGGTATGGAATTCTCAGGATTCTTCATCTGACTCTAAATGCGCAGCCGGGCGCGAAAAAGTATGTAAAAATTTTCGCTAAATGGCTGAGGATGCGCCGGCCATTTCCACGCGCAACCACGCGCGCGCGTAGGCCCACCATTGCTTTGCCGTCGGCACGGCGATGCCCAACGCGGCTGCTGCTTCCTCAAAATTCATGCCCACAAAGTAACGCAACGTCACCAGTTCCGCCTTGCGCGCCTCCACGGTGGAGAATTTGTCCAACGCATCGTTCAATGCCAGGAGCGCGTCATCATCCGCCAGCGGCGAAGCGATTTCCAGGTCGTCCAGGTCCAGATGTTCCGCGCCCGCGCCGCGCTTCAACGCCAGCCGCCGCCGGGCTCGCTCGATCAAAATCCGCCGCATCGCCTCCGCCGCCGCGCCGAAAAAGTGACCGCGATTCTGAAACTGCGCCTGCCCATCCTCGCCCGCAAGCCGCAGCCAGGCCTCATGCACAAGCGCCGTCGGTTGGAGCGTATGTCCGGAAGATTCCGCCGCCATTTTGTGTGCCGCAATTTTGCGGAGTTCGCCATAAACCAGCGGCAGTAATTCGCCGGCGGCCTTTGGATCGCCGGCCTGCACCCGTTCCAAAATGTGGGTGACCTCGCTCAACGAAAATAGAGCCTATCCCAGGGGTAATACTGAAGACAGCTAAAACGGGACCGTTACAATGACACCAATAGACGTTTGAAAACTGCCGGCTTTGAGTGCCGTCGATCTAAATAGCGAATTTGACGAAGTTGTCCGAAAGACTACATTTACTGATACGAAAACAGTCAGTCTTGGAAAGGCAAGGTGAGTGCATGAAAAGGTTGATGAATGTCGGTTGGTGGCTGGCTGCAGTGGCGCTGGCCTATACGAGGGGCGCCCTCGGGCAGGCAGGGTTCGTCGATACGAGCTTTTTGAACGGCCTGTCCGGGCCGAACTCCTGGGTATGGGTATTGGCGTTGCCGCCGGATGGCAGGTTGCTGGTGGGCGGACAATTCACGAGTTTCAACGGCGTGCCGGGCGGAGAGGTCGTCCGGCTGAACCCGGACGGCAGTGTGGACACAAATTTCTCCGCGGTCATCACAGCCGGCGGCGAACCAAGTGTGAACAGCCTGGCAGTGCAACCAGACGGCAAGATCCTTGTGGGCGGCACGTTCTCCGGCATCAATGGCGCAACGTGCGTCAACATTGCGCGGTTGAATGCCAACGGCTCGGTGGATTCGAATTTCGTTGCCCAGGCCACGGGAGGATCGTTCGTGACAGCCAGCCTTCTGGCGCTGCAAACGAATTTGCAGGTGATCGTCGGCGGCGAAACTGCCGGTGGCATTGTCTCGTCGAATATCGCGCGCTTAAACAGCGACGGCACGCTCGACACCAATTTCCACGGCGCTACCGACACATCGCCGAACGCATTGGTGCTGCAGGCCGACCAAAAGGCGCTGATTGGCGGGGCCTTCAACACTGTGGATGGGCAACCCAGTCCGCACATCGCGCGCCTGAATACCGACGGAACGTTGGACACAAATTTCGCCGTGACCGCGAACGGCAACGTTGACAGCTTTGCGGTGCAGCCCGACGGCAAGGTGGTCATCGGCGGAGGTTTTACTCAGATCAACGGACAATCAAGAAATCGGATCGCGCGGTTGAACGCCGATGGCACGCTGGACAACACGTTCCAGAATGGCATGGCCGGCGCAAATAGTTATGTCAATCGCGTCGCCGTGGATCCGAACGGCAAAGTGATCGTCGGGGGGCAATTCACAACGATGAATGATGTGGGCTGTACGAATCTGGCGCGGCTCAACAGCGATGGGAGTCTGGACACGAATTTCCTGGCGGACGTCGATTCGTTCCCCGAACAAATAGTGGTGCAGCCGGACGCGCGGATAATCATCGAAGGCAGTTATATCACAACGGTCAACGGACGGAGTCGCAACCGCATCGCGCGCCTGCAAAGCAGCAGCTCGCCAATCATTTTTAACGCCGGAAACTCCAGCGGAGTTTTCTCCTTCGATATCGCCTCGGTCGCAGGTGTCACTTACGGCGTGGAAACCTCGACCAATCTGGTCAATTGGAGCCTGTTGCAGGTCACGAATGCTGTGGAAGACGGTTTGTATTTCATAGGGGGACCCGTAGATCTATATCCTCACCGCTTTTTCCGTGTGTATCGATGAGCTGTAGTTAATACACTCCCTTCGCTCTTCTTCGTGATTAACATCCCGTTTGCGGCCTCGCGGCTGGCATGGCGACTCCAGAAAAGATTGGTCATGCCAGCCGTTTTTCTTTCGGCGCTCACCGGGTTGGCTCACAGCGGCGCTGTTGCGTTAATTTCACGGTCGCAATAAAGCGCATTGCGCGGTGAAACTCCACAAGTTCAAAAGGAAACATTTTGCTGAATGTTTCCAGTTACCGCTTTTTCCTCCGAATCAAACCGTTCTCGTCAACGTGCTTGGATTTGAATTTTTCCGCCTCCCGTTGATGCCCGGCTATCCAATTCCGCGCTTTTATTACATCCTCAATTGTGACCCGTTCACCGCCCGGCGAGTTTTCAAAAGCTATTGCTATTTGCGCGTCCTGCAGGTCCCAGATCGCCACGTTTCCCATTTTGTCAGGGACGACGCTGTTACGGTGCTCGCGATTGTTCCAGAGCCTCTGCGCCTCCCTGAAAAACCGTTTGTATTCTTCTGTGACGGATATGGCTCCCAATTGAGCTTCCATTGGATTTGGCTTCGGTTCTGTGGATGCAAGCTTTTCGCGGATTTTTTCCGCCTCTCGAACCGCGGCACGGAAGTTGGGAAGATCACCGAAGGCCTGGGCGCAAGATTCATCCCATTTTACGGCGGTTTCTCGTGAAATGAACCGCTTTAATTTTCCCGTCCTGGTCTTCTCCAGTCCACGCCACTTTCTGCGGAGCAAATTAAGCAGCTCGACGAAAAAGTCCGGCGAAAAAGCATAGTCCTTTGCAAATTCCTGCACCATCATCCCAGGGCGGAATTTTTGGGATTCGAAAAGCGAGAGCGCAAAAGGCCGTTGGCATTCTGGAAACCGGTCCAGAGCCTCTTCTAATTTCTTCTGTTCTTCCGGCGTACGCTTCGTCCAAATTCCCACCGTCATTTCGGGCCATGCGGCGTATTTGTTGACTTTCTCAAGACCACTTAGAGAAATGTGTCCCTTCTCCGGCCATTTAAGAGCAAATTTAATCGCCTGTTTAATATACAGCGTTGCGATGCCGCTGGTTTTATGGTGGATTTTATTTTGCATTTATCCCCTGCAACTAATCCCGCTTCCAAATCGTCCCGCTCATGCTATCCCAAAACGGTTTCAAGGATCTTCCCGTGCGTTGGTACGCAAGAATTGCCTCTCGGCTTCTGCTTTTGAAGCAATCGCCGCCATTGGTTTGCGAAAAGTAGGAAACAGCCTCCAAAGCCCAGGAGTCCAACACCGGAGGTCTCGGGCACCTCTACCACAGAGGCATCGAATAACTCTGTCCAGCCATCCTCCCCGTCAACGGACGCCTCAAATGTCATCGTGGTGGTCGTAGATGTGGCTACGGCGGTGTAATCAATGTTTACCGGATTAGGGATGTAATTGGGAGGAACATTTGTTTCAGTAGATGTTAAAAGAAAAGAGGTGCCAGTATTACCGAAAGTTTCACTGCCACCGCCATACTGTTCAACTTCGTTCACCATGGTGAAGCTTATTTCGTAGGTTGCGCCGGGAATGGTATTGAGGACCCCAGACAGGGTACTAACGCTAGTTGGTCCACCATTCGTTGCACCATCTCCCAAAAAAGACGCGGAATTGAAAGAGGTAATACGGACATCTGGGGAACCAGTGTCCGAACTTATATTCCAATCATAAAGGTTCACGAGATTCGTTTGAGCCAGTCCGCTGGATTGAAGTCCAAGAACGATGCTTGGTAACATGATTGTTTGTAGCAACTTGATTATTTTCATAGCGTTTACCTTTCTCACTGACTCACGCGATTAGCCTATGATTTATGAAATTTGTCAACCCAAAACAGTTGCGTCTTTCATGGACAAAAGCTGGCAGAGGTAAACAAAAACCCCCGCCGATGAAAGCGGGGAAGTTGACTTGATTTCACACTTGCCGTTTTCCGCGCCGTGGCTCAGTTTTTGGTCGTTAGGCCACACATGTCCACGCCATATCCATATCCGAAGCTTGAGGCGGACGGCTATGATTTGGAAGTCGTTGAGCAAGCCGACGCTCCGAGCCATGAGTTCTTGCGTTATCCGATTCCTGATGACGCTGCTCGTTTTGCCGTGAAGCCGGGCGACATCGTAAAGCTGATTTTCCGATACCGAGAGCATGTTGTGAAGAATGGACAAACATTCACAGCAGAGCACATGTGGGTAAGGGTCATTCGGTCTGGCGCCGCGTGTGTTGTCGGCAGCCTCGACAGTTCGCCGCAGTTCACAACAATACTCAAGTCCGATGACGAAATTCATTTTCACCCAAAGCACATTGTTAGATTCTGGAATGATGCCTCATAACGCCGCGCCGGAGCCAACTGAAAAACCCGCGCCGGTAAAGCGCGGGTTGTCATAAAGGTTTTCGGCGTCTTCGTGGCGGATCTTCGTCTATTGCCTTTTGAAGCCGCTTAACCGGGTACAGCCCATCCACAGCTTTGACGCGGTGCCGGATACGCCAGCGGCGAAAGCGCTCAGCAAGTGACGCAATGGCCCTCTTATCGGTCGGAAGTTCTACGGTCATGCCCAAGTATTGGGCAGCCTGCTGCCATTTAAGGGCGATGGGCTGAAGGCGGATTATTTCGACAGGCTGATAAACCCTCTCGTGCAGCTGGTCGTCCATAGCGTGAGAATCGGCAAACCTTGCCCGATGGCAAGCATTTTTCCGCTTGCGCCATCGCTGTAACAGTGGCCCAAAAGCGGCATGGCGTGTCCTTTCATTTTTAGGCTTGTGCGGTTACCTTTACAGTGACAGTCTTCCGTTGCCGTCACGCTAATGACGGTTCGGCAATGTCAAGCGGACTAATCACCCGCACTGCCGATCCAAGACAATAATCTGCCTGGATGCAATAGCTCGCTTGGTGATTCTTGCGGGTGATAAGGTTAGCGCCTTTGTGTCCAGGCATTTTTATTGAAAGGACAGGCATAAATGAAAGATGCACTTCTGATCGCAGCCGCTAAAACCGCCATCTTCTTCGGAGGGGCGCGCCCGGATAAACGCAGAGCAAAGAAAATATTCAATGCGTTCCTCAGCCATCAACTTTTGTTACAGCGCATCCAGCGGAGGGCAAAATGAAAAACAAGCTGACGCTAAAGGACATCGAGGGAATGGAACAAGGCCTGGAAGATTTAACCGACCTAAACCAGCGCCGCGCACTCTGTGAAAAAATAAACACCGCTGCCAAGAGCCTCATTTCCGAAATCTGGAGCATTGATGAGTGCAACGTTGATGTTGGCCTTGGATGGATGGAGGGAAGACTGATCAGTTTCCGATGTGAAGTTAATAGCGGCTTCGTCTACAAGGAATTGACCGTAGCCCAAAGCGTTGAATGGATGGAGAAAATGCACTTCATTGAAAGCGAGCTGCGACTGAGCAGTCAAAGCGATCCGAATGCTTATGTTAAATGGCTTTCTGTAATCCGGGGGGCTCTTACAGCGAATGCGGTGGCCTTGAGAAACTAACCGGACCTTTTTGCATTCAACCCCGCGCTTGCCCGGCGCGGGCTTTTTGTTATGGTCGCGGCATGGCCGAAAAAGCACACTTAATCAGACAAATCGAGGACCTGCTAAATCAGTTGAAGGATGTCTCAGAATCAGAGCCACAATCGAAAGCCCCGCCCTTCGACCTTGTGCCTATCGAGAAAAGCAAAGAGGCCGTGGACATCAGCCCTAACACTATTCGCAAATATTTCAAGCAGGGGCTCAAAACATATAAACGCGAAGGCGTGCACGTGTTCAGCCGGTCAGAGCTTGATCGGTTTTTAAAGGAGAAGGGTGGAGCTTTCGACTTCGTGCGCATCACCCATGCCAAAGAGACGGTTGATTTCAGCCCCGACACGATTCGTTCGTTTTTCAAAAAGGGGCTCAAAAAGTACACGCTTGGGGATATGACGATGTTCCGCAAAAGCGAACTCCAGGCATTTTTGATCGCAAACGCGAAGGTAGAATGACTCCTCAATGAAAAACGCCAATCTGTTTGAGAGCGCTGCAAGAGTCGCCGCCGCTGCCGCATTCCTGACGTCGCCTTACCTCGTGGCCAGGCTCTGTGAGGCAATGCAAGCGGCCGTAATCCGCGCGCAGAGTCCATGGCTTAATCGCCAAGATGCGGCCGACTATTGCCGGTGCGGTCTGAGCGAGATCGACCGCGCGGCGAATGTCCTGAAGATTTTTAAGCGGTATAACCGTGGTGGTTCTCCGGTTTTCAAACGGTCGGAAATTGATGCGGCGATCGAGGGCGGGAAGTGGACGCCAGGGAAGTCAGCGAAGTAATAAGCGGTTCCGATTTGGTGTTATTTCGCTTTTTCTTCGATTGCCGACGCCTCGGACGACCATCCTTGCATCTCCAAATCCGCGAGCTTTGATTGCTCAATGTTCGCGCCGAGCTCCTCTAGAATTTTTTCTATAGCGTCATAACCCTGGATGGCGAATTCCTCAGTGACCGACTTCTCCAAATCAGATTCCGGCATTTCGTGGATTCCCCTCTGGTACGTGGCAACGGTGTAGTCGCGCTCAACCGCCAGTTGCTGCGGCTTGGCGTGAGCTATATGGTTGCGAAATTGAATAAGCCGGCGTGCGGTATGCCAGGGATGTTTATTGAAATCCGGGTTCACACGGCATTCATTGGCGACGAGCCGCAGCTTGGCGATAGGGCTCGCAGATTCGAAATCCTTCCACTTTGTGATCAAGACCTCTCCGTAAGTGTTGCCGATCGGCTCGATGGCCAACGCTGACAGCAAAATGGCCCCGAGCCAGTCATGGAAAACCCCCGTCACGTGCTCCTTAGCCGTTGTGAGGTAATGCTCAGCCCCGTTCAAAAGAAACCGGTGTGGTAGGAATTTTCGAACAACTTTGACACGCACTCGTGACATTGCACTATTAACTTCCATGGCGCAGAAAACGGCAAGAATGAAACTGCGTTGGCCGGCAGTAGCGTCGGCAGTGCGGAAGGTGTCAGTTCCGGCCCGTCGATGGCTTTTGGCGAAGTCTTCAATTTTACCCCGCCTTGCGCCGCGTTTGGCCTGTGGCGAGCGTTTTATGGCTATCGCGGCTAGACCCGGGCGCGCCCGCCACTTAAGTCCCCGTGTCTTACTTTATGTCTTATTTTTAATGTCTCTGCCAATGATTAAGCGTAAAATCATTGATTTTATTGGTCTATATTGAATTGGAGCGGGTGAAGGGAATCGAACCCTCGTCTCAGGCTTGGGAAGCCCACATTCTACCATTGAACCACACCCGCGCGAAGCACAGTGTCAAATGTCATCGCAGAGGTGTCAAGCGCAGGAAAGAGGCGGGACTTTGCCCATTCGGCGTTCGGCGTTCGATGTTCGATGTTCGATGTTCGATGTTCAACATTTACTCTGGCGTGGCAGCCTCCCTTTTGGTATTCTCCAAGGTTATGGCGTGTTCGTCTATCGGTTAGGACACGGCCCTCTCAAGGCTGAAAGACGGGTTCGATTCCCGTACGCGCTACCAACCCTTGTAAAATCAAGTGGTTTTCAATTTTCGTGCCGCCAAAAACTGCAAAATAAGAATGAAAGTAAGAATGGCGGGTTCAATTTTCAACAAAAAGTAGGCCGTTGTTTTAACTTGTCATCTTTGTCTTTGAGTGCCGCCGAGTTTGCTCAACGATAAGCCGGGAAGAAGATCTGCGGGCATTTGAGAAATGACCACAGTCAGGCGATGGCACAAAAAGTGAAGCGTTAATCTGCGGCTGAAACAAAATTGACAGTGGCCGTTGGACGGTGTATATGTTTGTCCGTGTGCTTACCGTAGTGTCGAAACAAGTTCGGCCAATTCCCCGGTTTGCGACTTTCTACTAGATACTCGATGTGGTTGATCGAGTTGAGACTTCGATAGGATTGCCTGTCACTACCTTGTCGGACTGCAGGCCAAAGGCATGCCCTTGCGTCGTAACCCTGCACCCCCTCAATCATTTTAACTTGTGACAACGATGGGCAACGTAAAATGGAAAAACAAAGTGAAGAATTACCGCGACTGGCATATTCCGTGGCTGAATCCGCGCGAATGCTGAACGTTAGCGAAAAAAGCATTCGAAGGCTGATTGATCGGAACCTGCTTAAAGCATCAAAAGCCCTGCGGCATATTCGGATCACCAAAGAAGCGTTGGAGCAATTTCTTGCCAAATAACGTTAAAGAACATTGAATTGCTGGTCATTCATCAGGGGTGGCCAGCAAAATTTCTAAACCACTATTATGATTTCCAAAATTAAAACGAAACTCAAACCTGGCGTCAAGCTGCCCAAAATACCCGGGTTGCCACCACTGGTAAATGCTGCGGCGCTCCTTGCAGAACAACAGGTCGAACCTGAAGAAATCGTGGCCGGCCTCATCCATCAAGGCTCCAAAGCGGTTCTAGGCGGTTCCAGCAAAGTCGGCAAAACGTGGCTACTGCTTGACCTGGCCTTAAGCGTGGCGACAGGCACTAAATTCCTCCGATGGGACACCAGGAAAGGTCGCGTCCTTTACGTGAACTTTGAAATCCGAAGCGCCTTTTTCACAAAGCGCCTGCGGGCACTGATCAAACATCGCAAGCTCGATTATCCGACAAACCTCGACATTTGGAACCTGCGCGGTAAGACCGAGGACTTCGATGCATTGATGCAGGAAATTCTAAAAAAGTGCGAAGAACATAATTACGTCATGATAATTATTGACCCGATTTACAAATTGAACTTGGGCAAATCCGAGAATCTGGCTGGAGGTGTGGGGGCTCTTTGCCACCAACTTGAGCGTATAGCGGAACGGACGGGCGCGGCGGTGGTATATGCCCATCACTTCACAAAAGGTAAACAGAATCAAAAGAAGGCCATTGATAGGCTTTCAGGCAGCGGTGTATTTGCCCGTGATGCGGATTCCATCGTCCTCCTGACCGACCATACGGAGCCTAATTGCTTCACCATCGATTTGATATTACGCAACCTTCCGCCGCAGGAGAGTTTTGTGGTTGGCTGGAAATATCCCGTCATGGTGGAGCGCGAGGATTTGGAAGCCGAGGGTGATGATGAAAAGGACGACGCCCGCTCCCGCCAAATGCTGAACCTGCTGGCGACCAAGCCGATGACGACGGGCGAATGGGAGGATTCGGCTAAATCGCAGGGTATCCCCCACGCGTCTTTCTTTCGAACAAAAGCCAAGCTCAAAGATGGCGGGCTTATTATCCAGAATCCCAAAGATAAAACGTGGAGCGTTACGGATACGGTTGAGACCGGTGATACAAATGATACCGGCAAAAACACGACGGATTCAGGTGATATCATGAATATCAAAGTATCACGCGCGGGCGGTGCGGCTCAGAGAAAGCTTTTGTGCTGGTCCGGCGGCGGCTCAGGAGAGGTACTGGAGGCTGAGGTAATAGCGTGACGACTAGGCGAAAATAATTTGCGCCACGTTATAACCACAGAGGGCAGTGGGGGCTGAACAGCGGCGCGAGATTGGTTGAGTCTTTAGACTCAATTAATCGATTATCTGTTCAGCCCGTCATCATAAACTGCAGATGACAGTGTTGTCCTCTTCATCTGGCTGGCTGAATGTCCCATTACGTTCGGCCAGCCTTTTATTTGCCAGGACGGCGGCGGAAGGATAATTGGGTAGAAAAAGAGCCGATGAACCAACTCTGATTCACCGGCTTTTTACTTAAGCATTTATGCCTTTAACCATCATAAACAACCATTTGACGGTTTGCAGGACGTTCCTGCCAATGTTCACAGGCTGGAGAACGCAATCGGATGTCAGTCCTCGCGCTATGCGTCCAACTATTCTCCATTAACTCACATTTCCAATATTTTCTCGCATACTTAAAACAGATTCTATGAACACACGTTTTACAAGTTTCTCCGACCGGCCCGCTTCCCGGCATTCCGGCATATCCGGCGGCAACAATCTTTGAGGTACTGCCGCGCTTTCTCATTGCTTTTTTGCTTTGTTCATCTGCCATTGATTCAACGTTAATGTCGTTAGTTTTCACATTTGTCATATCAATATTTTAATCGACGATGCGTTCTCGCAGATACGCTATATGAAGAGTCTAAAACGACGGGCGTCTTTCAGAAAATACCGCCTGCTATGTTCGGCTCCTGGATTATGTCCGAAACATCAAACCGCACGCGGATAAGACTCAATAACAATAGCAGAGCGCGGTTTTGATGCAAGTGGAACGCTTAAAAGGTTTCCCTCGCCATTACCAAAAGAATGTCGGCAAAGCAGCCTAAGCCGAGTTGCCTGCCCACCAGAGTCCCTTTGCTGCCAGGGAGCGAAAGAAGGATGCCGGGTGAACGCATTCGGTCGTTCCTGGAGGCGCCAGGAAATAAATTGCTCGCGGGCGAAATGGCGTGGCATTAATCAAAACTTTTTTGGCGCCCCTCGAACTGCTTTTGAAAACTGTCAGGCTCAATTCTTAGAGATAACTCGGTATTTATATAATTCGCGGATTGAAACAAACGCCGGAAAACATTGAAAAACCAGCGCTGTTAAACTTTTTTGTCACATTTTATCTTTTTTAAGTTGACACCAGCATAAGAATATGTTATAAGAGATATATAACCATTAAGTTGGTTTCTCGCCAAAAAATCCGAAAGGCAAAGCGGTTTTCAAAATTCCAAATAGTCGCATCCGAGCTTGAGAACGCTCGCGTCTTCGCCAGCACGATAGTTTGGTATAACAACCCAAATGCCTGGGTCAAATGGCAGATTATAGAATTATGATAACCAAGAATTGTAATAAGAGAGTGAAATCAAAGAGTTCCAAAAGCTCAGTTTTAATAGACTTCCAAACATCACTCCCGCACGGGAGCGGCCTTCCAGTTAAGGTCGATCCAATCCTGTTCACTTTTGATGACAACGTTATAGCCAAAAGGGAGAAATTCAGGGCGGGTGAAAAAACCCTACTTTTTGCGTCTGAGGAAATAATAAGGCAGGGCTGGGACACCTTTAGGGCTGTAGGACTGGCCTTGAATGTAATTAAAGACGGTCAATTATATAGGCGGACACACGAGACGTTTATTGATTACTGCCGAGACGAACTGAATTTAAAGCACATGTACGAGTGTGATTTATAATGCAGATTTGGCATCTCCTGGTCCATTTTGAGGGCCAGGAGGCGCTACTACAATAGCTTCTTGCCAAAAAATCCAAAAGGCACAGCAGGGTCTTCAAAATAAAAACCGACCAAAGTCCAAGATATAGAAATCTTGCGTAGCCGGTACGAAAGTCCGGCTGAACAACCCCTTCGCCTGGGTTAACAGGCGGCCATTATTATATTTTATGGAAATCAATGTTTACGCAGCACCCGACAATACACCAGCTCAATCGTTCCACCACATTGAAGATGTGAGCAATTCCTTTAAGGCTGATGAACAAAGTGAACCAAAACGCCAGGCGGAAGAACAAGACGATCAAGGAGATTGCGACTATCAAGGAAATCTGTTACATGTTGAAGTAAATCCCTACCTCGCCAACCCAATAAACAAGGAAGACCGTGGGCGTTCGAGCTTAGGTAACCACAGCCGTATGAGTTTAAAAAGCTGCGAACAAACGATAAGGCAAGGTTGGAAGACGTTTTGTTCGGTGGGTGCGGCCTTATGGCGAATTAAGGACGGCGGCTATTTTGCTCCTACGCATGAGTCGTTTGAAGACTATTGCAAAGACAAGCTGAAGATAGGACACATCACTGAACACACATTTGAAATTTAAATTCTAGATTTGGCGCCTCCTGGTCCATTTTTGAGGACCAGGAGGCGCTACAGGCCCAGGATTCACCGGGCCAACATTATAAATGATACTATGATAAATATATTATTAGATAAAGAGACTACATTTGACCTTCCGATTGGGGAGTTCAAAGCAAAGATTAATAAGATCAGGAAATACCAGAAGCAGACACGAAAGGGAACTCAAGACTGGGTACGCCTCCTATTTGAAGTAGCCGTGCCTGGATTGGAGCGATTTGATTGTAGAGCCGGGCGTAATTTTCAACTCAGCTTCAAATCAGGATCGGATTTAAGGAACTTTTTGACGCCGATTTTGGGAGAGAAGTTCTTTAGAGACCATTCCGCCGCGAATATAGAGCTTGAGAACCTTTTGGAGGGGAAAGAGGGCCAAGTCATGCTCAACCACTATCAGGGTGACGGTTTTAATGAGCCTTTGGTGGTGGTGGAGCGGTTTGAGCCCATTGCAGGAGGGAAGGATTAATTTATGAGCTTTTCAATTTCAACTGACGATGATGATTTTTGTTCCCTTGATAGCGATAAAGGATTTCCATCATTAATGATTACCTTGTTGCGGTTGGGCAAAATCCTGACGAAAGATGGCGACTCCATTCACGAGATGATGGATTCGAAAGTCTGCAAGCTCCTGGTCAAACATCAAAATCAAATTCACAATGTATACAGGCCAAAGGAACTTCGAGAACTGCTGGAGAATTATGGTCCAGAATTGCGTGGGGGTGGGGTAAAAATTGAATGGACTGAGATAACAGAAGGGCCCATGTGTCGCAAAAGACGCTATTATTTCAACTTCGATAGAATATATCGGCCTGAGGAGGTAATGCCTAACGCCCAGCCGCTAAATGAATCCGCACCGGCGTAATATGGAAAGGAATTGATTTGATCCTTGATTCTGGGCGAATACAGAAACGTGGCTGAGACGCCCTAAAAGCCACTGAAATGACAACGTAATTTCCCGCGCACCCGTTTATTCAGTTGGCCTTTTTGATCGTGCAAAAATGGGTTTTTCCCGCTGTTTGCAATTGAAATCAGTGGTGGATTTTCTATGCTGTCAAGATGCCAAACGGGACAAATTTACAAGGCACTGCCCCACTAGCCGATTCTCCAGCCAGACAGGCGGTTGAGGAATTTCTGAGAAGTCAGGGCCGCGAACCTGCCCCTGCTCAACAGGCAAAGCCGAGTGTTTTAGTGCCAGGCGGACGTATTACCAATTCTGAGTCAGCACAGAGTCTTTTCCAAGCGATTGCTCCTCGAAAGGAGTTATTTTATCGCGGTGGCACCGTGGTCGAGTTGGTAAACGACGGTAATGGCTATTCGATTGAACTCCTTAAACCCTCTGCAGCCCAGTCACGATTCGAAAAGTATGTGGAGTTCAACCGGGCCGGCAGAACCATAAACGACGTTATCAGACGGACTACAATATCGAAAGCGCAGGCTGAGATGTATTTGAACAGCGCAGAATGTCGCGAACTCCTTCCCAAGCTAAATGGAATTCTCCGGTTCCCCCCAGTAGTGGAACAAGGCTCTGATTTGCGCCTTTTGGAGAACGGGTACGATGAGGCGACTGGTTTTTTTGTGGAAACAGTTCACGAGCCTGAACTGATGACTCTGGGAAAAGCCGTGGAATTTATTAACGGTCTTCTTGATGGATTTGATTTTCTTACGCCAGGGGACCGCTCGCGCGCAATTGCTTCCATGTTGACGCCAGCGCTAAAGCTGAGTGGACTAATTACCGGATCAATTCCAGTGGATGTGGCTGAAGCGGATGCTAGCCAATCAGGCAAAACGTATCGGCAAAAGATGGTGGCCGCCCTTTACAACCACAATCTCGCGGTCGTCACAAAGAAAGGCGCTGGCGTTGGTGGGATGGAGGAAACCTTTAGCGAACACCTGGTCAAAGGTCGAACATTCATCCAATTCGATAATGTTCGTGGGAAATTGGATAGCCAGTACCTTGAATCATTTTTGACTTCGGACAAAAATTTTTCTGCCCGCGTTCCCTACAGCTCAAACATTAGCATAGACCCATCCAAATTCATCGTTTTTATTTCCTCGAATGGTTTTGAGGCGACGAAAGATTTAACTAACCGCGCATCCATCATCCGAATCAAAAAGCGCGAAGGACATCAGTTCCGCTCCTACAATGGCAAGGGTGATTTGCAAATGGTCTTCGAATTGCAGCACGTGTGGTATGGCGCCGTTTTGACCGTAATTAACGCATGGCATGAGAAGGGCAAGCCAAGGACAAACGAAACCCGCCATGATTTTCGGGAATGGTGTCAGGTGTTGGACTGGATTGTGCAAAATGTCTTCCAGGCTGCTTCACTGATGGACGACCATGCCCAGGCGAAAGAGCGCGCAGCAAGTCCGCAGTTGACATTCCTGCGAACGTTGGCCATTGCAGTTCGGGAAGATCGCCGCCTCAATCAAGCTCTTTCCGCAACTCAATTGGTAAATCTCTGCATTGAAAGAGAGATTGCCATTCCTGGCCTGAGCGACGATAAACAAACCGACGCCGATGCGGGTAAAAAACAGCTTGGTACGATTATGGCAAAATTGCTCGGGCAGAAGAGTGAACTTACCGTTGAGGGTTTTTGCGTTGAGAAAACCGAAGAAATGGGCAGAACAGAGGGAGGTAACGACCAAACTTTGAAAAAGTACACGTTTACACTGGCCCAACAAGCCACCGTTCCAGCGTCGCCCGCAAATTCACCCACGGCGTCTCCTGGAGAACCTGCGAGTAGCCCTGCCACCCCAAGCAACATTCCCTCAAATCCCTTTAAAAGCTAGCCAAGCCAGTAAAGGAAGGGTCTCAGAAACTATTTAGCGGAAATTGAATTTATTAAAAAGTTTTGGAGACCCTTGCTTACCTTGCTTTACTGCCTTTTATTGGGGTTTTTGAGGGCGTTTCGTGACCGGCACCTTTTACACCGGACACAGAGGCGGTAGAATTGGCTCGACCGTATAAACTTGGATAAAGGTCTGTCCAAGCTGAGTGTAATGGTGGTTAAAGGGTCCTTCTTCATTGAGCACATCGAGTCTATTTTCAACAGTGCGTGGTTCTGAGATGATACGAAATTTGATACCGCGCGGTAATAGCCGCTCCTGCTCATCGCCACCATCACTATCACATTCGAAGGCTGCCATTGCAGTGTGTTGGGGACATTCTATAATTAATAATACCGGGACCGGTTCAAAGAACTTTCCAAGACACTTATAATCCAGCGATGTCGAGGAAAATCCAGGTTCCGCTTTAATTGTATCACCTTCGATGGTCAAATAGCTTTTGCCCGTTGCCCGATAGAGCGTAACCGCATCAGTGCACCTTCCTTTCTTGATCGCACCGTCAAGCCGATCAATTTTGTCCTGTGTTCCGCGAGAGAAATCACTTTTACGAAGGGCACTATTAACGGTACTGTAACAGAAATCTTTATAGTCCTGCAGAGCTGCTTTTTCTTCATCCAACAAGGGCTCTTTCCATTCAAACTGCGTCATATCAAAGTAAGCTATCCGAATGATTCCAATTGACGCAAATATATTCTATTTGCTACACTTAACGATAGGCAGGCCTTCAAAATCAGAATCGGCGCGCCAAATTTTATGCCCAACGAATCCAACACACCAGTTTACGAATCCAATCATCAACAATGGGAAGACGCTGAAATCAATACGCTCGTTGATTCATCCACCGACGAGCCTACAGTCCTGGCAGAATCACTTTGGTCGCCGGATCTGCCTAAACATCTGAGGGAGCATATGACGAAGGAAGTCGCGGAACTTTCACTCAAACACCAACGGATGCTGAGAAAAATGGACAAAGAGCGTAATTGGGAGGAAGAGCGCAAAGCAATTCTGGAGGGACTGAAAAAATTACATCATCCGTTCTGAGAATATTAAGGATAATCCTCAAACCGCACGGTGATCGCCGACGACTTCCTCTCAACCAATGCGGCCTTCCTGCGTTGACATTTGCGTCCGATTCCTCGCCACGGTGATGAACCCCACACGCCTCAAAGCCGCCAGGACGAGGGCCCCGAAGTGGAAAGTGCTGCGAAGTTTCCGGCACATTACACCAGATCGTTCATCAATCTTGCCTGGGCTGGAATCAATTTGGATCAAGTGAAAGCATTACAGCAAGAGAATCCATGTAATCACGCCAATGAATTATTTTACGGTCCTTAATAGTGATGATAGAACAAAACCGGTTATCGTAGGCTTTCTGCGTATCGGGAACGATGCCATGAACCTCGTATTCCAAAATTATGACATTGGGCTTGGCGGTCTTATGCACCCGTAAATTGTCGGCGGAATGAAGGATGTTCGCATAACCGCGGAACCAGTCCATATATGCTTCGCGCCCTTCCATTTTATTTGTAAATCCAGGAATGTGGTACAAAAACTCAAAAGTGGCATTTTCTGCCACAGCATCCCAAAAATGCCGGCCATCCACTTCGCCTTTCAAGCCCTCCATAATAATGCAAAAGAATGGTTCGGCGTTCTTATTGAAGGCAGCATGATTTCTATCCAGTTTTTCTGCCTTGGGAGATTTTTTTTTCATTTATTGAACTTTTCCCAATCTTAAACCAGAAATCGCTAAAGCAACGCAACAATTTTTCAGTCTGCCTCTAATGCGCTGAGCCTGCCAAAGGCATACTATAAAAACCGAAAGCGTCCAGGCGATGAACAAGACGCAAGCCGGGGCGTAATTCTATTTGGCAATAGCAGGCTCCTTGAACAAGAAACGGAGTTGGTGGTCGGCAATCTTCATGCCGCCGTGGTCGGGGAAATGTTCAAGCAGCCGACGTCTAAAGTCCGCCCTGTCGGATGCCTTTGCCAGCGCGTTTTCGGCAAAATCTATGTAATTCAGCATTTGGTCGTAAACCTCAATGCCGCCGGGCAATCCATGCCCCGGTAGTATGAGGTCGTACGGCAGTTTGCGATATTCCTGCAACGCCCCTCGCCAGCCATCGAAACGTCGTTCACCAAAGAAAGGATGGACGCGATTGTAAACAAGATCCTGGACGATAATCGTTCGCGCGTCCGGCAAGCCGATTACCAAAGCATCCTCCGTCTCGGCGCTCTAGAGGCGAAAGTGAACAACTCACCCGATCGCCAACGGCGGCAACCTTGTCTGCCACACTTGATAATGTGTAGAGTGGTGCCTTGAACGCGGTCGCCCCGAGCAAATGGTCAGGATGATAGTGTGTGACGTAGAGACGGGTAAGAGGCTTGTTCAGTTTCGCCCCATAGCTGACAACCTCCCCCGCGAAGGGCAGAGTGTATTGCGCATCTACCACAAACAGTTGCAAAGGGAACTCCACGATGTGGGAGTTCGCCAGCCAGCCTTCTCCCGGCGCGGTAAATGTGTGGATCGATATTGGTGAGCGACGAGTGATGGTCCAAGTTCCTGTCATATGTTTATCTAAGAGTTGGTTTTGAGTTGAGCCGCCGAGAAATGAAGATTTTTCAGGCGGATTTAGGCAATTCCCAGTATTCATCGCCAAGGATTCCCTTGTTCTCTGCCAGCGCCTTGGTCTTATTCCTTAGCACGGTCACCGCCGGATATTCGCAGGTTTTGGAGGAATATCGTGGTTCAACTTTGACAAACGTCTACAATTATGGAGAAGATTTAATCAGCCAGCGCACGCCCGAAATCAGTACCAATTATTTCATTCTTGATGGCCACAGCTCAACGCGAATGTTGACAGATCATGGCGGGATTGTCGTAAATGTGCTGGTGTATGACGCGTACGGGAATTTGATTGCATCCAATAATACGCTGCAGACAGCTTATCTTTATTCCGGCCAGCAATTCGATTCTGATTTGGGGCTTTACTACAATCGCGCCAGATATCTGAATACCGGAACGGGACGGTTTTGGACGGCTGATTTAACGGAGGGTCAAAGCGAGGATCCTCTGTCGTTGCACAAGTACCTATATGCGGAGGATGAATCGGTGGATAACACTGACCCAAGCGGGAATGACGTTGACAGTTTTGCAGTCAATATCGGTTCCATTGGCGTTGATTTGGCAACAATTGGTGCCTCAGTGACATCCGAAACAGGATTGGGTGTATTCTCGCCAGTTAGCGCCAAGTTGGAAAAGCTTGGTTTTGGTTATTCGAGCGGCGGCTTTTACTGGGACGTGGTTGGTGACGTTCATCGCTTCCCAAGAGAACACTATTGGGTTGTGCAATATGAAAAATGCAAATTCATTGTAGATGGCAAGCCGGTACCCCCACTCCATTGCTCAGTCCTATGGATGGGAAATGGCATATTGATACTTACGGATGGGAAGGAGACACCAGCCCTAAAGATCTTAAAGACGCAGATACAATGTTAAACGAAGGAGCGGGCGTTTACCTCCAATCTAACGACCAGGATGAAATCCGCTATGTAGACATGCCTGGTCTGTCTGGCAATTGGAAAAAGGGCCATACATTTAGTTGTGACATTAGCTTGAGAATTGTTGTTTACAATAATACTATAAATCCGCCAAAAGAAGTCACACGGTCGAAGACTTTGCATTTAACGGCGCATGGCACTTGGCCACGAATATACTACAACGGTCCATAGTCCATCAAAATGAAAGTTATTATCACACTTTGCTTGTCTGTCGTAGCATTTCTTGCCATTAGTGCACCGCCGATGCAAGATATTGAGCGCGAGTCCGATTCTGAACTGTTTAACCTTCTGACAAACAGTGACAGCTTTACCCGGTGTGATTCTTTGATGATACTGGGCCTACGCTTTAATAACCCAGACGCTATCGTGGCGATGAGTCCAGCTCCCGATCAGGTGCCTTATCCCACAGGAATCGCATTGCCTAGAGGACTGCTTGAACGGACGATGTCGTTGGCAAAGGCTGACCCCGACATAAAGGTACGGCTATTGGCCGTGGCGGCATTGGAACAGTTTAAATGTCGTACGAATACAACACCGATTTTGAAACAGCTGCTGAAGGATCGAACTTGCATAATTCAGATTAGGGCTGCACAAGCACTAATGAATTTCGCAAATGAATATCATGAGCCCATCTCTGATAATGTTGTTTCAACTCTTATCAATTGCCTAGATACAACCAATTCACCAGACGATATTTGGCAAGCTGAGGAATCACTTGGTAATCTCGGAGCGCGAGGAAAAAAAGCTTTGCCCTTTTTGGCTAAACTAAAGCATAACAAATCACCAGAAGTGCGGGAATATGCCGGGAAGGCAATTCGGAAGATTCAGAAGGGATTAATCAAGCAGAAAAACTGAACTCCATGCGTAGCAGGCAGGATTCCCACGAACCGAAGGGGCGATCTCGACCTGCCCGGATACATCTCGATGTCAGAGTGACGGGGCGCAGTCGTCCTCAAAATCGGCACCGTCAGGGGACCAGGCGCCCTAACGTCAATGCGACGATTAATTAATTCCTCGCTTGCACACGAAACGGGACATTGGGCAGGCTATTATAATGCCATAAATCCAGATCACATCCCCAGTCTTGACAAAAATAACATAATGTACGCCAATGAAGGAGACGGGCGCACGTCCGCGGACCAGGATTACTGCACAAAAGTAACTGCTTTAGCACAATGAAAATCATTCCATTGATTACGATAGTCGTAGGATTAATCGCAATGAGGCTCTACTCGCAAAATCAGCCCTCCGACGGCGAATTCTTCGAGGGAGATCCGCCGGACGTTGTTATTTTGCGAGATTTGCTATCGAGTCAAACAGACGCCAGGGCTAGGTCGATTTACCGAGTATATTTTGTGCAAATTAATACCAACTATCAGATAAGAGTGGAAATGGAACTGAAAGATTTTCTGCCGCGCGTCGAAACGGGGACAAATAATGCTGCCTTTACCTCTGGCGGCCTCATCGACAAGATGAATCAGAAGCCAGCAAAGCTGTTTTGGGTAGAGAAGGAAAATATATCAGAAAAAAGCGCCACGATCGATGCCGGGTTTTACATTGGTCCGGAAGGCGCTGTTACCTACGAATATACGCTGAAGTTCAATGAAGGGAAGTGGGTAATTATCTCACGAAAGGAAGTATTAGTCACTTAGGTCGAGCTTAAAACTCTGACGTGGTCTAGCCGGGCAGGGTCAAGTTTCATTGAGTTGCCGCCATCGGCAACGGCATAATTTTCCGTTCATATTCACCCAAGGACGGCAACTCCACTTTGGCCTTGCGCGCATATGCCCGATGCACCGCTTTACTGTTGTGGCCCAGAGCTTCCTGAGCGAACCGTTCGGGATAACCCGCCTTCTTCGCTCGCTCCGCCCATGCGTAACGGTAGCTGTGCAAAGACACGCCCTTGATCTTGAGGCCGTCACACCGTTGCTTGAATTCCGTCGAACGGTCGCCAGCACGCACCGTTCGCAGATAGGGGAAGAGCGGTCCTTCATCCGGCAAGTTGCGGAGGATTTCAGCCACATCCGGGTCGAAGCGCATGACGGCAACCGAACCTGTTTTCTTGCGCGCGAAACTGATGACGTTATGTTCCCAATCAATGTTTTCAGCTTCGAGGTTTGCCAGGTCGGATTGGGAAGCGCCCAAATGCCATGCCAGTTCGTAAAACGCCTTCCGTTCCAGATTCGTCTCGCGTTCAATAATTCGGTCATGCTCCTCCCAGGTGATGGAGCGTTTTTCTTTAAACTTGACGGCTGGCCAGCGCTTCTTGGGCAGCACTGACCACGGTAGCCAGTTCATGTCCAGCGCGAAGTTGTGGATGCGGCGCAAATAAATGTTCGTCGAGACCGAACCACGCTCCAAAACCTTCAGAAAATGCTCGGCCTGCGCATCTTGCCGCCACCCTTGCCGTTGCAACATTTGCCGACGGAACATCATTTCTCATTCGTCAGATTGAATCCCCCGCTGTTTTGAAGTGAATCGCCCCGGTCGGTCTTTCTCGAAGCCCTGGTTCATGACGATCCGACGAACTGCTACTGGTTTCTCAGGAGTTGCAAGATTTTCCGCATTCAAAAGCAGTATCGGCACATGTCATTACTTTGCGTCTCAATTCAAATCCGCCGGGTTTTTCGCCCCTTTGCGTTCGATTTCTCGTATTAGAGGGTAGATGATCGAATTGCCATGAGCGAACCACCCGACCCCGAAGTTGCAGTGTTTGCCGCAGCCTTGGAATTGCCTGCCGATCAACGCGGCGCATATCTGGACCAGGCCTGTGTGGGCGACGTTGCCTTGCGTGGCAAAGTCGAGACTTACCAGCAGCTAAAGAGGCAACCCTATGGCAGCCGATATTCTCTGGCAAATCGTGGCACCGTCTGATAACCAGTCCCTCGATTGAGTGACGTCACCCGCATTCTTGAATCCATCCAGCACGGCGACCCGAAAGCCGCCGATGAGTTGTTGCCGTTGGTCTATGCGGAATTGCGTAAACTCGCAGCATATAAGATGGCCCAAAACGTGGCCGGCCACACGCTTCAGCCCACCGCCCTGGTGCATGAAGTGTGGCTGCGCCTGGTCGGCAGCGAAAACCCGACCTTTGAAAATCGCGCCCATTTCTTCGCCTCAGCCGCCGAAGCCATGCGCCATCTCCTGATTGACAACGCCCGCCGCAAATTCGCCCGCCGCCACGGCGGCGGTCTGCAGCGAGTGGATGTTGAAAACGTAGACCTCGCCATGCCGGCCGACGAGGACCATCTCCTGGCCGTCAACGATGCGCTGGATCGACTGGCCGCGGGCAATCCCGTTGAAGCCCAGGTCGTCAAGCTGCGTTTTTTCGTCGGCATGACGGCCGCGGAATCCGCCGAAGTTCTTGGCCTGTCTGAGCGCACCGTCAAGCAATATTGGTCTCACGCCAGGACCTGGCTCTACCGCGAAATTCAAGGCAAAAAGGCCTAAATCTGCTCCCGCTCTGAGCTTTTGATGAACGGTTTGAAAGACCGCTCATTCAGTTCGTTCGCCTTTCTTCAGAATAATCTGCCCCTTTTTCTGCGGAATCTCGTATGTCCTACTGAATGGGCGAATGAGCCCTTTTCCTAAACAATGAATCTTAACTCGGAAGTTTTAATATGAAATCCAAAAACGTCCTTTGCGGCCTTGCCATTGCGGTCGTCTTGCACTTGGGAGTGCTCGCCGGTTCCGCTCAGACCTACATATACACTTACACCGGCAATGACTTCACGTCGGTTTTCAACGCCGCCGGCGAGCTTGGGTATGGTGGTGTGCCTTATACAACATCAAGCCATATTAGCGGGTACATATCTTTCTCCGCGCCGTTGGGAGATAACTATGCGGGCAACCCCTCGGCTACCATGCTGAGCTACAATTTTACCGATTGGGTCGGCCCGCAGAGCGCCGCGGGGTCGTTGATGGAGGGCAGATTGGGGTTCCCGTACGTGATGGACAGCACCTTCGGCACGGATTCGTCAGGAAACATCGTCTCCTGGAACTTTGCGGTTACCGGTTTCTCTCCCTCCGGCACATTAACCAAGGGAATCCAGACTGAAAATGACTCCGGCAATGTTGTCGATTCGGGCAACTTCGATCAGGAGGGGGTGATCGAAGGGGAGGGGTCGGTGACATCGGATCCGGGTACGTGGGTGGAAACAATCGTAACCGTGCCGGAACCATCGGCCGGCACTTTATTTGTCTCTTTCGCGGCATTGGTTTTGGCATCCGTGCGGTTCAAGCCCTCGCCGCTCCGTCCACGCTCAGGAAGGGCAGGTTAGCCCGTTGCCGTTTCGGCTCGAGGCCACTTTCTCACTGCCAGCGACAAAGCGGCGCGGATGAATTTTTCAATGCATGGGACTGACCCGGGACTGACCCCTTTACAAAAAAAGAAAATAAAAATCAAATCCATGAAAACTAAAATCCTGATTCTGTTCCTTGCCATTGCGCCGCTGGCCGCGCGGGCGCAATTCACCTTCACCACCAACAGCGGGGCCATCACGATCACCGGCTACAATCCTGCCGCCGGATTGAACGTGGTCATTCCCGCCAGCACCAACGGCTATCCGGTGACCGCCATCGGAATAGATGCATTTGATGGCTTGGCCACCATAACCAATGTCACGATTCCCGACAGCGTCACCAGCATCGGTGATTATGCGTTCGAGAATTGTCACGTCCTGACGAGCGTGACCATTCCCAACAGCGTCACCAGCATCGGCGATTATGCGTTCTTTCAGTGTTCCGTCCTGACAAGTGTGACGATTCCCAACAGCGTCACCAACATCGGCGTGGGTGTGTTCTTGGATTGTTCCGGCCTGACCAATATCACATTTTCAGGCAATGCGCCGCTCGTGGATGGCGTTGCGGGCAACGAGGATTCCACAGTCTTTTTGGATGATTCGGGCACGGTGTATTATCTGCCGGGTACGACTGGCTGGGGTTCAACCTATGGCGGCTTGCCCACAGCTTTGTGGTATCAGCCCGCTCCACTGATTTTGGGTGGTTCCAGTTTGGGCGTGCGAAACAAACAATTTGGCTTCACGATTTCCTGGGCCACCAATACATCTGTCGTGGTGGAGGCTTCCACCAACCTCGCCCACTGAACGCCCATCACCACCAACACGCTGACCGGCGGCACGAATACTTTCACGGATGCAACTTGGACGAACTATCCGCAACGGTTCTACCGCGTGCAATCGTTGCCCTAAAACCAGAAATTGAACCCCAAATTATATGAAAACAAAAACATTCTTCGCGGCGTTGCCATGGCGGTCGTCTTGCACTTGGGAGTGCTTGCCGGTTCCGCCCAGACCTACACCAGACGCCTTTTATTTGGTTCCGCTCTGGTTTCTGGAATACTCGTTCAGTGCTCCCGATGCGCTATCCACGTGATGAATAAGCAGATGCTAGATCTTTTGGCCGGAGCGAAAACAGTCAGTGTTGACCTTGCAGTTTTCCGGCACGTAAAACCTTGTCCTTGAACTGTGAAGCAATAATCGAGACGGCCAGAATGCTCAGAATAACCGTCAGGGAAACTCCGGTCGAAATAGAATATATCCCGGAAAGAAGCATCTTTACCCCGACAAAAGCCAATACTGCGGAAAGTCCATAGTGAAGGTAATAAAAGCGATTCATCACCCCTTCCAACGCGAAAAACAACGAACGCAGTCCAAGAATGGCAAAGACATTTGAAGTATAAACAGTAAAAGGGTCTGGCGTGATGGCCAGCACCGCAGGGACTGAATCCAGGGCAAATAATAGGTCGCTGCTTTCGATAACGAGCAGCACCATGAACAACGGGGAGGCCAGAAATCCTCCGTTCTGTTCAATGAAGAACCGATTGCCATTGTAATCTTGAGAAACAGGGGCGAATCGTCGGGCTAATTTTAAAATCGGGTTTTGATCGGGATGAAAGTCCCGATTCTTATCCAGCGCCATCTTCGCGCCACAGACAATCAGAAGGAGTCCGAATAAGTAAATCATCCAATGGAGCTTCTCCATTAAGGTAATCCCAGCGGCGATGAAAATTGCCCGCATCAGGAGCGCACCAATGAGCCCCCAAAATAGGACCTTGTGCCGATATTGGGCCGGCACTTTGAAATACCCGAAAACGAGCAGGAAGACGAACAGGTTGTCCACACTCAGCGAAAATTCCACCGTGTAGCTGGTGAAAAATTGCAAAGCCTTTTCGCCGCCATGCCAAAAATAGATACCTGCGTTGAATAACAAGGCGAGGCCAACCCAAATCGCGCTCCAGGTTAGCGCCTCCCGGATGCCCATTTCGTGAGACTTGCGGCGAAAAAGGCCAAGATCAAGCGCCAGCATGACCAGCACCACGGCGCCGAACCCAAACCAAGCCAACAGAGATATTGACATCATTTATTGTGAAATGGATTTTGCTTTTGGCAGCAGTGCCCGACGAGCCTGTCGGAAGAGAAATTCCAGGCTCCGCCGCACCGATTGGACGCTGAATTTCTTGCTGTTCGACGAGCGACGCGGCAAAACGGCTCGCGCTGAACGCAACCACCGTCTGGCCCAGGCAAATTCGGCCGCCAGAATCGCCAATCCCACCGGAATCATAATTATTGCGGGACCGGGCAAAACAATCATGGCAATTCCAACAGCAAGCACTGCGCCGCCGCCGACAGCAATCATGATGCGTTTAAATTGTTTCATGGCACATGACATTTCAGACATTTTAGGGCGTTGTAGAGCCATTTGGTCAGAGCCAAAGGGCTGGTGTAACGCCGGTTCATTTCAGAATTGAATGTTGTAGCGGGTAAAGCTTTATCGCTAATCCTCGCATCGTTTATGGTGCGCTGCTCATCAGTGGGCGGCCCGTTCGTTATGGTTGTATTTATACGTTTCATACGGTTCAAACTACCCTCACCTTGTTCATGTGACACATACGAAGATTGGAATTGAATGTTAGGTTTTATGGAATAATGTGACCCAATGGACTGGCTCAATTATCACCATTTACGGTATTTCTGGACTGTGGCCAAAGAGGGCAGCTTGTGCAAAGCATCAGAGACATTGCATGTCTCGCAACCATCCATGTCGGCACAAATTCAGGCGCTGGAAGAATCATTAGGCGAAGACCTTTTCCGCCGTAGCGGACGTTCCCTGGTCTTGACCGAGATGGGGCGTGTGGTCTTCGGCTACGCAGATGAAATCTTTTCCATTGGCCAGGAACTTTTAAGCACAGTCAAAGGCCATTCGGTCAACCGCTTGATTAAATTCAACGTGGGGATTGCCGACTCAGTACCAAAACTGGTGGCCAAGGAAATTCTGAAGCCGGCTTTTTTCCATTTACCACCCATCCATGTGGTTTGCCATGAAGGCAAGGTGGAAGACCTGCTTGGACAATTGGCGGCGCTTCGGTTGGATATAGTGCTGGCAGATGAACCGGCCTCCACCAGCCTGAAGTTTAAAACCTTCAATCATTTGCTTGGAACCTCTGGCGTGAGTTTTTGCGCCGTGCCACGACTTGCGAAAAAATTACAAAAGGGCTTTCCCAAATCCCTCGAAGGCGCGCCCGCATTACTACCCACGCAAAATACTGGTTTACGTCGATCTTTGGAAAAGTGGTTTCAGGCAATCAATGTTCATCCGCATATCGTTGGCGAATTTGAAGATGCGGCTTTAATGACAGTTGTCGCCGGTGACGGGATAGGGTTCATGCCAATGGCAACAGTCGTGGAGAAGGAATTGTCTCGCTATAAGCTTGAGATTATCGGCGCTACAAAGAAATGCGCAGACCAATTTTACGCCATCAGCAGCGAGCGCCGCTTGACACATCCGGCGGTGGTTTTGATTACCGAGAGCGCCCAAAAGAGACTTTTTAAATGAATTTTGCCGCCCATTCAGAGGCATAGTTTGTGCTTATTTTAGGGCATATTTACCAGTCACTTATGAAAGACAAAAGCTTCAATTTATTGCGCTGGCTGCCAGTCGCGGCATCTGCTGCATTGATGCTGGTAATAATCATTGCAGCCATCGCAGGCATCACAGAGCTGAATAAAGCAAGAGCCTCGCGCGAGCGAACATTTCAAACTATTTTGGACGCTCAATCATTTGAGGACAAACTTGTTGATGCACAAGACACCATACATGGCTATGCCGGAAAGGGGCAGGCAAACCTGCTCATAGAGTACAAGAAGGATACCAATAGTGACATGCAGGAGTTCAATCAATTCGCCCAACTGACGCAGAATGACCCGGAACAGGAACAGCGATTGCAAAATCTGGCGGCAGCCGTCAAAGCTGTCTTTACAGACGATAACAAGATCATCGGCATTTACGCGCGGCAAGGGTCCAATGCCGCCGTTCAAGCTGACGAAGCAGGCCAAAGCACTGCTAATGTTGCCATAGATGATTTGAGGAAATTCACTGATGACGAAGAAGGGTTGTTGAGCAAACGCGATGCGACGGAGCAAAAAGATTATCACCTCGCAACCCGTTTGCTGATCTTTGCCAGTATTTTGGTGGCAGGGCTGTTGATCGCGGCTAATACCATAGCCGGTCGTGAAATGGGCCGCCGGCGCAAGGCCGAAGATGAACAACGTGAAATCATCGCCAAACTTCAAAAGGCTTTGGCTGAAGTCAAAACGCTTTCCGGCCTGGTTCCGATTTGCGGTTGGTGTAAGAAAGTACGCAACGATACCGGCTTTTGGCAGAGTGTTGAACTGTACGTTGGCTCACACACGGATGCCACGTTCTCTCACGGTATGTGCCCCGAGTGCGGGGAAAAATTCAAAGCTGAAATTTTCAAGAGCAATTAGAATTCAAAAAGGCATGAAGAAAATCCTGCACGTCATTATCTTGGCCATTATCCTGGCTGTTCCCAATGACTTTGTGTTTGCGAAGCCAAGCTACAAAATGGAGGCAGGCGAAGGTCTCAGGCAACTTCTCATGGTAGGAAACGACAAGCAGCAGAAGGCCGTTCGACTAGAACAAACAACTGCTCACTGATTTGTCTCACCGAGAAATACCATCTGGCGGACTGATGATTCCCTGTGGGACGCCATGGATCCTAAAACGGGAAAACATATCCAGTCACAATGGATCAATTACATGGTGAAGCCAGGAAAGTATTATAGCGCAAGAGTTCATTGCCAATACGAACCTGCCTCAAACGAAATTAAAGTTTCTTTGGAAATTCGCGAGATTGGTGGCGCATATCGTCACGAAGGGAACTGCATTTCATTCGTTGACTGGCGGGGCAACGTTTGGACTGCATTCTTCGAGCCCATTAAAGGGCAATTCGGTTATCCCAAATGCAAGATAGTATCCGGCGATCACGTGAATTAAAAATCTCTGCCATTTTTGCGTGGCCATCCTCAGCACACCTCCAGGGCATTTCGCTATTTACCACGCGCCGAGCGGAATGGCAGGCGCGGTGGCTTGGAACTGCCGGCCCATCGCACCTTGTGTCGATGCTTCTGGCACAATTGAATGGCATAAATATAGGAAATTCCCAGTTCCAGCGCCACTTCTCGAAGCGTCAAGCCGGGCTTCAAAGTCTTAAACCGTGCTTTCCAATAGTCCGACCGCTCATGTTTTCCCTTTTTGCGGGTGAACTGGTAACCGGCGCGGCTCCCGTAATAATAGGTCTGCTGTTCAGAAAGCTTCAGTTTTTCCGCTGCCGCGGCAATCGTCAATTTCGATGGCAGTTTGCGCACCTGTTGGAAAACCCATTTCCGATGCTGCGTATTGCTCCGCACTTTGGCGATGTGATAACGCATCCGCAGTTCAAATATTGCGGCGCGTGTCACGCCAAACATTTTGCCGATTTCAGCGTCGGATTTGTCCAGGTTTTGACGGATGAGCTTCAGCCTCTGCTGGGTGCGCTGCCACGGTGACGATTCCGTTTTCGTATTCAGCCATGTTTTTTGGTATGGTGTTGGGGTCTCCATTTTTAATATTTAAAGAGCTTCTGGCATGCGCTGAATGTTTAAAGGCTTGCCACTGGCTTCGTCAACTTCAATTAATGTAATGCGCCCTAGAGCAGCACGCGGCCTTTTGCTGCTTCAAATCGCTCGGGCATCGTGGTAAGAAAGCGCCTGATAACCGGCTCAATTTCCCGCCCAAAAACATTCTCGTTGAGTGGGGATTGCTATTAATTTGGAGGTAATCCCTTGCTGGCATCAAGAAACCTGACATGAATTTAACACCTCAAAGTGGCCGGTTTTGATTCGACCCTCGAATTTGAAACGATTTCTTTTAGCGACCCGAACGAATTTTTCCAAGCGAAAAGGTCATGGTCCTTGGAAAGCGCGGTAAATGCGGGTGGAATTGGTGGCCTGAAAATCCTGGATGAGATACGGGCTGCCTGGGAAATTGCTGACGATCATGAGCGTGGACCAATTTGCTATCGCCAAATTCGTGCTCGTTTGAACCGTGTAGTTGTATCCGCTCGCGCCGTAGAGGTTGAGATTAAATTGCGATGGCGTTACCTTCCCCGGTTGGCCAAGCAGAGGGATATTCGCTGGATAAATGACGATGTTTACCGTGGGATTGCTCGGAGGAATGTTGACGATATGATAATTAGCTGGATCATAATAACCGTAATTGTCCAGTCCGCCGTTGCCGCAGCAATTAACATTCACATCCCATTCGCCGTTCGCCGCGCCAAAGGAAAAATCTCCGTTTGTGTCGGTGTTCACATAAGCCGTGGTATAATTATTGCCGTCAATAGTTGTATTTGCGCCGACACTAAGGCCCGAAATCGGAACGCCCTGGTTATTGACCACTTGCCCGGAAATCGTCGCGGTCACCGGCAAGCCCGTAAAGTTTTGCAAATAAGACTGGTTGTTCGTAAAGCTCACGTTGTCCACCTGGTTGAAAATGTAATTGCTCAGGAAAGTATAAATAGAGTTGCCTGTGTCGGGAGCGCAAAACCATGCGTCACTCGGGTCCAGGACATTCGTATTCACCAGAGCCACTACCCCATAATTCCCGTTGGCATCTGTATATCCTTTGCCGCTGAAAATAGGCACCTCGTCGTTGCATCCCACCGGAACATTAGGAACCGGCGTGCCCGAAATTGTCACCTGCCCGTAGAAAAGCGTGTTGCCCCTATACAGCCCGATGTTTGCATTCGTTACATTTCCCGAGCCGGCCGCTGCTATTAGGGCATTGCCTTGCAACGTCAGGTAGGCACGTTGCCCGAGCCGTTCATCGGACAGCTTTATCTTCCAATTATTTGACGTCGCCTCAAATGCGTAATTACCATTCGTGTCTGAAAACGTCACCGCAAACAAACTGCCGGACTGTGCCTGCAAAAATACTCCGCCCAGCGTATTGCTGTTGCCTTCGTCATAAACCGATCCCGAAATCGAAACTGTCCCGTTGGTGAGCGAAAGATCATTCGTTACGGACATGCCGTTCGTCAGCGTTACCTCCGGTGAAAGATTCTGGTCTGTGTAAAAACCCGGCAGCACAGGTAATATGACATATGTACCGGGATTGAGCGTCAGGAAATAATGGCCCGAAGCGTCTGCAATCACCCCGCTGACATAATTTTGGTTCGTTAGAGTCAACGCTGCCACCAGCGCGCCGGGCATCGGGGTCACACCATTACTGTAAACAATACCGCTCACCGATTGTCCCACCGCCGCATTCGTTATATTGAGAACTGCCGTTACCGGCGTAAATGCGCCCGAAGGATTACTGATTACTCGGTAGATTCTCTGGCCAACAATGCTTTCCAACGGCAGCGCAAAACTCAACGTCGTGGTGATCGCCCCGCTCGCCGGATTGCTGTCATAGGGGACGCTCACGTTCGTGACCCCGCCGATGACGGACGCGCCGCCATCCGTGATATTAAAGACATCCACCAGCGGATCATTGGCTTCTATCACGCCGTTGCTGTTCAGGTCGAGGTAGGTTTGGACTTTGACCTGCTGGCCATTCGTCAACCCGCCAATGTTTAACGTAATAAAGCCGGTATAGCTGTTGCTGACTGCGGACGGAGTGACCGTCAATGTCGCCGTTTCGGAATAAACTTTCCCACTGAACAGCAAAAAAGGGCCGCAATTAACGCAAAAAATCCCGTTGAATTAAATTTCACTAATTTCATAAAATTTTAAGCCTGTCGCAACCAGCATAACTAATACCACAGAAAGCCCTTGGCTGCAACCGGGCAGCAAGCTACAGCTCCATAGGATTCAGTAATTTAAAGCAATCCACACACATTATTGTGAGGTTTTTTGTCCACCTTATTTTCCCTTTTAAGGCGTTCCAAATCACTTGAAATTTTGGATCTTGTTTTGCCCTGACCAGAAACCTCCCTTCTCACATCTACAATTTGAACTTGCTAGAGTGTCCGGTCAAGCTGACTGGTTACGCTCAATGCAAATCGAACATTCCGGCAAGCAAAACCAATTCAGGGCGCAGAGTTTTTAGGTGCGAGCGGAGTAAAAACCACAATAAATTCCTTGGCACGCATGTTGTATTTGTAGCTGTATTTGTGTTGTAGGCAAAAGCTTTTGCAAAAGTCAAAATCTCGTGATCCAATTCCCCGAACTTCAAATGGGCTTCTGGTCTGCGCCCATTGTTCGCATTGTTGCATCCATCCTTGAGATTTGGTCGTCGTAAAATTTACTTGTTCCATTGTTAAGAAAACAGTTTGGCCTCCCCTCGGCTGTCAAAAAATACTATGCCTCCTGAATTGGCCGCAACGAAATTCAGCTATTTAGAGCCTTTGGAAATACTTCGGACGTTTTTAATTCAAATCGAAAAGATTTGAATTTCAGCCCGGCTTTTGCAGAATCAAACTTAAGGAATATTTTCCTACGGGCAAAATGAATTTACCGTTTTCGTTTCGACCGAAAATTTTTGATGCGCTGAAAGATTATACGGCGCAAAAATTCTATTCCGATTTTGCCGCCGGCCTGACCGTCGGCATTGTGGCGCTGCCGCTCTCAATGGCACTGGCTATCGCGTCGGGCTTAAAACCTGAAATCGGCCTGTTCGCGTCCATCATTGCAGGAATTTTGGTTGCGGTTTTTGGCGGCTCGCGGGTCCAAATCGGCGGACCCGCCGGTGCATTCGTACCGTTGCTCGCGCCCATCGTGATGAAGCACGGTCCCGAAGCGCTGGTCGTCTGTGCGCTCATGGCTGGTGTCATATTAATTGTGCTTGGCGCGTACAAGCTCGGCTCGCTTATCAAATACATTCCCTTTCCCGTCGTCACCGGATTCACCAGTGGTATTGCCGTCATTATCATGAGCACGCAAATCCGGGACTTTTTTGGGTTACAAGAAAAATTGCCTCCGGATTTCATCGGAAAAATCCAGACGCTTGCCGGAAATTTTCATCCAAACTGGCCAACGGTTCTACTAGCGACTATTTGCACACTGGCGATTTGGTTTTGGCCTAAAAAAATCGGCCATTACGTTCCCGGCTCGATTGTCATTGTCGTTTTGGCAGGAGTAGCATCAGCATATTTCAATTGGCCAACGCAATTAGGCATTCAAACACTCGGAACGACCTTTGGCGAAATGCCGCGCAGTTTGCCACTACCACATTGGCCATCGCTCTCATTTGAGGAGTGGCGCGCGCTCATTCCTGCGGCGATGACCGTCGCCGTCCTGGGCGCCATTGAATCCCTGCTTTCGGCAGTGGTTTCCGATGGCATGATTGACGACCGGCACGATTCAAATCAGGAATTGATGGGGCAAGGTATCGCCAACATCGCAATGGGAATATTTGGCGGGATGCCAGCTACGGGAGTCATTGCGCGAACAGCCACCAATATCCGCTGCGGAGGACGGACGCCCATTGCGGCGATCATTCATTCGCTCACTGTGCTGGTGATTTTGGTCGCCGCCGCGCCGCTGGCCAAACATATTCCGCTTGCGGCATTGAGCGCCGTTCTGGTTGTGGTATCGCTGCGAATGGGTGAATGGCATCAGTTCCGTCGCTTGCAACGCTGGCCTAAAAGCGATGCCGCAGTTTTTCTTTGCGCGTTCACGTTGACGGTTTGCATTGATCTGCCAACGGCGGTTGGGGCGTCGCTCATTCTCGCGTCGGCATTGCTGGTCCGGCAGCTTTCAGAATTGAGCCACATTCACCCGGAGGAAGAAGTCTCGGAAGGCGGCACAAATCGGCAGACCATCGAGGGAAGGCAAATTCCTGATGGCGTCATGGCCTTTCGCGTTTTTGGTGCATTGTTTTTTGGTGCGGCAGACAAGCTGGAAACAACTCTTCGACGTGCTGGTGAATTGCCGAATGTCCTTATCCTACGGATGCGTGATGTGCTTTCATTGGATGCGACCGGCTTGGATGCGTTGGAAGGTTTACTGGAAAAGTTGCGCATCAAGAAAAAGGATTTGATTTTATGCGCACCCCGTTCGCAGCCGCTTTTTGCTCTTACTCGCGCCGGTTTTATTGAGCGAATTGGCGAAGAGAATGTTTGCGGGAATATTGACGCTGCACTTGATCGAGCGCGGAAGATTCTGGCGAATCGGGAATAGGAACATCCACGTGGTTCTCTGTTGCTCCATGGGAGCCTGCGACGGTGCCACTCACATCCAGCAAAATTCGATTATTCTTCGACGATGAGCGACACTCTAAAGTACTGTTAAATTTCGACTCCCCGCCGCCATGCTTAATAGCTATGCTTTGCTTGGTCTCTTCGCACCAAGTAGGGGTTATTTTGAACACATTTAAGCTTATGGGGACCGGATTGCACATAGGATTTTTGGGATGAAGAAAGGGTGAATGCAGGACTAATTAATCCGAGCATGGGACGAATTGTTTTCGGGTTTTGAAAATCGTGAGGATTGGTTGCATTCATTTTCAGGGAAAACCTTTTTATCGCGAACGGCCTGATGGCCGAAGGCAGTTCAAATCAAAGTTTAATTGTTGCCGAATAAATTACTTCGCGCCTTGGTCAATCCATGCGCGAATCACGCCGATTTGTGCTGGCGTAAGGCTCTTGGCGTTTCTGCCTTTGGGCATAAAATCATCCGGGTCATCGCCAATATGCGCGACGGACATCCTAATATGACGCTCTCGCCCAAAGGACTGCGGGGAGCCGACATGACGGATGCGCAACGAACGCTGATGTTTATATACAAATTCCAGACGCATTTCATGTGCCACCTTCGGACGTATTGACCAAACAGAATATATGATGAACTCGCTGACGTACGGTTGGTGGCTCGACAAAGTATACGATTTTAATGACGCGGACCACATGGTATTGGACGTTTAGCCAAGGTTCTGAATTCTCACGGCTTTTTTAAGTTGCTATTTCAACCGGTTGAGCCTAGAACGATAGTAGAAAAAATAGAATTATCTAAATTAGAAAACCTGTTTTGGAGTTTATTATGAAAAGCATTTTCCCCTTTACGTGTTTGACATTACTATGTTTTCAAGCCTTCGCGACCCAGATAACACAATCCGGCAGCCTGTGGGGAATGGGAAACGACGCCGATGGACAGTTGGGCGACACAAACATAAGCTCCGAAGAAACCCCCGTGCCGGCGGAGATGATTCCCACGAATGTCACTGCCGTGGCTGCCGGATATTTCCATAGCCTATGGATCGAAAGCGACGGCAGTTTGTGGGGCGTGGGCGAAGAGTCTTCCGGGCAACTCGGAAACGGCACATATGGCAACACCACGGACGGCTACATCAACGTGCCCGTAGAGATCGTGAGCAATGGTGTCGTGGCCGTCTCGGCCGGGTACGATTTTAGCTTGTTCCTCAAAAGCGACGGCAGCCTGTGGGGCATGGGCGACGAAAGTGTCGGCGAGCTGGGTAATGGAGTTATCAGTGTTCCCTATTATGTTACCACCACCACCAATGTCCCCGTGGAAATTGAACCCGGCGGCGTCGTTGCGATTTCCGCTACATATCAGCACAGCATGTTCCTTAAAAGCGACGGCAGCCTCTGGGTGATGGGGGATAATGATTATTATGAGCTGGGCAACAACTCGCAGAACGATTCCGACGTGCCCCTGGAAATTGAGTCCAGCAACGTTGTGGCCATCTCCGCCGGTCAAGAGTTTAGCCTTTTTATCAAGAGTGATGGCAGCTTATGGGGCATGGGCTTGAACACCTCCGGCCAGCTCGGCCTTGGCTTGTCCGCGTATATAAAAATTCCCACGGAAATTGAGACCAATGGCGTCACGGCGATTTCCGCCGGGGGCGCCTCCTCCATGTTTATCAGGAGCGACGGCAGTCTGTGGGCCATGGGTCATAATGGTTACGGCGAGTTGGGCGATGGAACAACATCCAATACCAACCGGCCGGAGGAGATTGAGACCAACGGCGTCGCGATCATTTCCTCTGGAGACCAATGTGCTTTGTTTGTCAAGACGGACGGCAGCCTCTGGGCCATGGGCGCTGCCGGCGATGGTCAACTGGGCGATGGCCATTACGGGGGTGCGTTGGGGTACATCACCCCGCCCATCGAGATTACCAACGGCGTGGCGGCTATTGCCGCCGCTTATTCGGACAGCCTGTTTATCAAGGGTGTCATAACCCAACCTCCGGGATACAATCAGATCACTTTCCAGCCAACGACCTATGGTAGTTTGCAATTGTCTTATCTCGGCACCGCCGGCAATATGTATGCTCTGGACTATACCACTAGTCTGTCGTTGCCGGTCGATTGGATTCCCCAAGTGACCAATACCGCCAATGCCAATGGAGTGGCGATTTTTCTCATCACACCCAATCCCAACACCGGCAATTTCTGGCGCGTGCGACTCGTACCGTAGGGAGATCAGCACGCCATTTTCCCGGATTTTTGAGGCAACTTTGTGCAACGATTGCACAAAATTAAATTCATGTGAAGATAGACCCCTGATGTGATTTGCCCCATTTTTCAAACGACTTAACAAGGACGGGCGGGAAAATGGATTTAGGAAAATCAAAGCCCTTTGACGCCAACCATTTGCTGCGTTTCCACACACCAGACCTTCAGACGCAGGCAGCGGAGAACTTCCAGCGGATGAAGCGATGTTGTCCTCGCCTGATGAAATTCCGGAATGTCGCGGTAAAGCTCGGGCAGACGGTAGAAGGGCACGCGATGATTCAGATGATGGATGTGGTGATAACCGATATTACCAGTGAACCATGCCATGAGCGGATTGGTTTTCAAATAGCTGGATGATTCGAGCGCGGCGCCCTCAAACGTCCAGCCTTGTTTGTCCTTGAGAATCACGCCGGGGAAATTGTGCTGTGCGTAAAAAAGGTACGAGCCGAGAGCGCTGGAAATGAAGAAGGGCAGGAGCATCGTCAATACCAGCGTCAGCCAGCCGAAATGGACCACCAGCCATATTGCGGTCGTCCCATGCAGCAGGAAGGCCGGAACGGAATCGATATTCTTTCGCGGCGACTTGAAGAACGGCAGAATCACCATTCCAAAGAGGAATACAGTGATGTAACCGAACAAAATGGTGAGCGGATGCCGCATGGACAAATAGAGCAGCCGTTCGCCGGCAGGAGTTTGCCGGTATTGTTCGCGGGTCATGATTGGAAAAGAACCGATGCTGGCACTGCGCAATTTGCAGTTGTGGGTGTGATGATAATCGTGCGAGCTGCGCCATACTGCGCTCGGACAAATCAAAAAGATGCCGACAATGCGCATCAAAATGGCGGCCGGGCGCGATTTGGGAAGGATGGCGCGATGCTGTTGGTCGTGATAGATCACAAAGAGCCGCACCATCAACAATCCAGTCAGTCCGCTACAAACAATGCGCAACGGCGCCGGCCACATGGGAAAAGTTCCGGCGACGGCTGCCGCGATTAGAAATGCCGTAGAAAAAATGCACCACCAGCTTTTCCAGGAAAAATCCCGTGCATACGCTTTGGTGCGAGCATGAAGGGTTTGAGTCGGACTCATAACCTGCCCAAAGACTGCGCGACTGTGCGGACAACAGCAATGATGTTCGGCAATTATTTTTTAATGCCGCGTTATTCCGAGCGTCCTCACGCATCACTTGGCCCCGGCACTGGACTTTCTGCGGTAATAGACGGCAATCCCACGCCGCGTCCGTGGTCCAGGTTGATGAACTGGTTTGTTTTCGGGATAAGGCAGACGATATTGAATCTGCCAATGGCTTCCTGTTTCGCGGCCTGGAACGCTATTCTGGTGGCCGGATAGCATTTGCCATTAAGCGGATTTTTCTCCATTGCCCAGCCGGAGTTAAGTACTCGAGGGTGTCGTTGTTTTCGATGAGAATGTTCAAGACGGACATCTTAACAGACTACCGCGCACAACGACAATTAAAGTGGCATCATTTTCAACCGCTTAATTTGGACTTCCCTCGACACGAAACATGGTTCCGGGCAGCACACCTTCACGGTTCCCTCATTCCACTTTCAACGGTTGG
Organism: uncultured Verrucomicrobiae bacterium; assembly: GCA_963845665.1. Lineage (GTDB taxonomy): Bacteria > Verrucomicrobiota > Verrucomicrobiia > Limisphaerales > UBA11358 > UBA11358. The sequence goes on along the minus strand of CAWJTA010000002.1, from coordinate 124,374 downwards.
GTTGAATTGATAGGGTTTGCTTAATTCGACTCCTCCCGAAATAACCGGCGATCAACATTGCTTTGCAGCCGTCGTGCACTGAAACTCAATTATGAGCAAAAGTCTTCAACAGCACGGCATCAAGGAAATCTATAAACAACTCCGCTTGCGAATGAAGAAAAGTGGCTTGGAAATCGATTTAGTTCTGGATAATTCTGGGAATGGCCTCATGTTGGGTATGCATCAAACCAGACCATTCACCCCTCGGTCTGCTGGAAAACTCTTTTTCCGGCATCAGCCGTCTTGGGTGCGACGGCGGAAGATGACTGTTTTACTCTGGTCGATTGCTGTGGGGCTGTTTTGTGGTGGCGCAATTGTGGTTGGGATAATTGTCGCCGGCAAGCAATGACCCACATATTTCTCGCCTATGCACGGCGCCCACAGCGATCTGGTGATCTCCGTCGCGCACATTGGCGATGAACCGTCACACCATAAATAAAAGACCAAAACGAGCACCAGCGGTTTAGTGCCCGTTTTGGTGCCCAAGTATTAGGGCATCCGCCGCCGTTTTCCGCGCCGTATCTCAACACTCATTGAGGCAGCGCGGGGGTAATTTGGCAGCTTCCTTCGCACTGGTTTTATCGAGCAACCGGCGTGCAGTCAAGCCCAGCGTAGCGCGAGCGTCAGCCATTTAAAAACGCACCCCGCGCCAGATAATGTGATTATTTCTTTATGCCGATGTAGAAAACGCAGGCACACGCCGCCGCCGCCAATAAAACCATCATCCATCCCAGAAAATTATAAATGGTCGCCACGCGGCGACTATAGATCCGCGTGAGGGCAACGCAAGGCAAAAACCTGCGCCGGTCAAAGCGGGGGCTGTGAGCTGTGAGCGATGGTTATTCCCTTGAGTGTTTCGATTTCTTTGCGCCTGCCTCATTTGTCAGAATGCTGGTCAGTGCCACGATTTGGCCCAGTTTTTCCGCCTGACTCATATTGTCCAAGCCTTCGAGTGAATCGATGCGCAGTTTTTCGAACATCTCAGGTACCGTCATTCCCTTTGCTGCCGCTCTGCGTTCAAGCTCTTTCCATCGTTTCATTGTCATAATGATATGATGAAAGAATCGGTTTAAAGTTCCGCGCCGATGAGAGCGGGGTGATTGAATAAAGAACGGGTCAGGCGCGGGCGTCAGATTGACGTTCGTACCGGGTAAACACTAAATTCCGGCGAGAGTTAAGGGCCGGATGCTCCGACCGAGAGCGCCACAATAACGATGGCTCCGCTTTGGGCAACCCACGGGTCGGAAAACGCCAAAACCGCCGCGAATAATGAGAACGCATGCATAAATGGCCTTTCAGACAGCAAACGACGCAAAGACGAATCAGTCCTTTAGGTCAGTGCCTGGACCAAATTTTAAAATTAAACCAAAGCATAAGCAAGGCTAAAATGGGTGTGTTAAAGCGTGATCGGCGTTTTGGGTTCTTTCCACTTTGATGATTTCATAATTTTGTCTGGTTTCTAAACACATTCATTAACCGTTGAACGCATTCCAACTTATCAAACGTGATGTCAATCTTTTTGCCCGCTGGCGGGAAGATGAAGAATCTTTCGGCGGTTATGACGATTCGCGGCGTTGAGTCTATTTCCTCCGCTTCCATTTGCTCTTTGTCTCTCATGGTTTTTCAATTATCAAATTTTCCAAAACGCCTTGGGCAAATCAAAACCGCTTGCCGGGGAAAAAATAAACCCGGCAACGGCTGACGCGATACAAAACCGTTGTCCGGGGAACGGAAACTCATCGCGCCTAAAGTCCACCGGACATGTCGCGCCATCATTACCGTGACGGCAATCCAAGCCTGTCACTGTCCCCGCAATCGCGCAATACCGGATTTGACCGCCACGCGGGCAAAACCTCTATGCCAATACAGACAGGACAGCCTTACCAGCCTTAACGTTTCTGGATTCATTGGCAACGCTGAAATCAAAGCCGGGTCGGACTTGTCCTTTTTATCTTTCTGTTCGGCGCGAATAATTTCTTCGCCTGGGGCGTATTTTAATTTTTGATTTGGATTATTCATGGCACCATTTTTCCACATTTTTGAGGCAACATTGTGCAATCATTGCACAAAATGAAGAGGCAGTTTTTGGGGAATAAAGCTGCATTTCCCGCCTCTTTTCGCCCATGCAGATTCTTACTCTGGCCTTTCATAGCGTCATTTTCCCAAATTCAAGAAATAATGTTATGTGGGAATCGCACAAGATGAAATCCTCGCTTTTCCAAATCGATGCGCGGTTTCATTGTAAAAATTCGACCTGGACCATTTTCATTGGTTGTATTTTCCCAGATTACTCAAATTGGGTTGTTCCATTTTGGAACAAAATGAAACTTTTCGATCAAGGCGGGCTTTAGCGTCAACAGCTGGTGTGGTATTATCATGAAGCAGAGCTATGAAAATGATAAAAAATCTGCTTTTGGCGGGAATCCTATCTTTGTTCTGCTATTGCATAGGAAACGCGCAAATAATTTACTCCAATAATTTTACCTTGGGTGGGGCGACGAACACTTGGGGAGCGGCACCGACGGTGGCAAACAGTTACGCCGGTGGCACCAGTTCCGCAACCTGGAATGATGCTTTAGGAACCAATGACACGGGAATCATGAAGGCCAATGGCCTTGATGAGAGCACGGAGCAGAACAGTTGGCTTTTGCCATTTTATCCACAATCCGGTTATGTTTACACTTTGACCGCTTCGCTGACCTTTACCGGCAATCCGGGTAGCTGGGTTGGGCTGGGTTTTGCGGAAAACGACTCGGTGAATGTGCCGGTTGGCTACGGCCGGTTCGCTGACTCTGAAAATGGCGGACCAACGGGTTATGATTGGATGATTTTAACTGAATCCAGTGAAAACGTTCAGTATTTCACGGGGCCGAAAGCAAACACTCCGCAAATCTATAATGGAACTGGTTTTACCAGCGGTCCTCAAACCCTTACGGCGCAGGTGATATTGGATACGACAAATAGTCTCTGGTCTATCACTGCCTATGTGAACGCTGTTCAGATGGGGACCCCCGTTATCTATGCCAATGCTCCGCCAATCGGCGCTATTGGAATTACCCAGAACGGCTTGACCACCCCAACTGCTGTCCAATGGAATTATTTGACGCTTGAAGCCGTTGGGACGGGTCCCGTGACCCACAATGCCTCGGTGGGCTTCGCGCCCACGAACACCGGGCTTCCGTTAAACCCATCGTTCGACGGGTTGAGCTATGAGAAAGACGAGTTGACCGGGACACTTTTCACCTCCACCAACACCGCGTTGCTGAAATTGTTCAGCATGATTGGCCCCGCCGTCTTGCGGATTGGCGGCGGCTCTGTTGACCAAACGGGTTGGAACGGCATATCAAACACGACCCCAATTACGGCCTCCGACGTGGATACGTTCGCAGGTTTTGTTAATGCGCTGCCCACGAACTGGTCCGTGATTTATGGCATCAATCTACGCTCCAACGCCCCCGCGAATTGCGGCGCCGAAGCCGCTTATGCGGCGAATGACCTGGGGCCCAGGCTGCTCGGCTTCGAAATCGGAAACGAGCCTGGAGCCGAATATTCCGGGTATGCCAGTTTTCTTACAGACTGGCAGGCGCTGGCAGCCGCCATTACCAATGCCGTGCCGGGCTGGGCCGTCACCAATGGCGGCAATGGTTGGATCCTCGAGGGGGCGGACGCGGTAAAAGGCGATGTATCGGACTACACGGACCCGTTTGCAACCAACGAAGCGGGAGTGGTTTCGCTGTTGACCCAACATTATTATGTGGGTGTCGCCGGTTCAACCAACGACACTTTCCAACTGCTCTTCCAGTCGGGCCGATCCGTAACGTCGTTAGTGACCAACATCGCGGGGGCAGCGGCCGGGCACTGCCCGCTCGGTGCCCGCATCACGGAATGCGGCTCCTTTTCCCATGACGGCGAGGCCGGCGTGAGCGACGCCTTTGGTGCCGCGCTCTGGTCGCTTGATTATATGTTCACGGTGGCGCTGAACGGCGGCCAGGGCGTCAATTTTCATGGTGGCGGCAAAAGCCCCTATTCGCCTGTGTTTGACAACGGAACGAGCGTAACAGCGGTGGGTCCTGAATTTTACGGACTGAAAATGCTTTCGCTGATCCCGCCGGGCAACGTTATTCCGGCCAACGTTACGCTGAATTCGGGTACTAATTTTACAGCCTATGGTGTGCGGCAGGCGGACGGCGGAATCAGTGCCCTGCTGAACAACAAGGATGCGAGTGATGCGGTGGCGGCGAGTGTCAATCTGGGAACGGGAGTCACTGGCGCACAACTGATTGAGTTGACCGGGCCGTCGCTCTCCAGCACCAGCGGTTTCATGCTCGGCGGCGCGACGATCAATCCGGATGGTTCGTGGACCGGCGGCGTGCAAGCGGTGCTGTCGGCGACAAACGGGCAGTTGACCGTGAACGTCCCGCCATTCACAGCCATTTTGTTGAACCCGGTGATTTTGCCGACCAATATCACCGTTAGCGTGGCGGGAAACCAATTGAGTTTGACGTGGCCGACAAATTATATCGGCTGGCTGTTGGAATCGAATTCCATGGGCTTGGCGAGCGCGAACTGGTTTCCGGTGCCCGGCTCGGTCAATACGAACCATGTGCAGTTGACGATTCAATCCAACCAGCGCAACGTGTTTTACCGTCTATCGCTCCCGTAAAAGGATTTCCCGCTGCGACCCGCCCCAAATAACCTGCTTGCAGATGCAATCCCAAGCCCATGGCCAATTTGATGTGAGATTTATTCCGATTTAGAACGACCGAGCCCCCAAATTCGCCTTGCCCGGTTGTGCGGCCAAAGTCTTGCGATGTTTGCGAGCGGAAGCGGCCCGGCGAAAGGGCGGTGAGATGAGATCGGGAGCGCGGCGGGAGCAAAAGCTCACAAGTCTTTGGAGTCACTGCTCAATTAGAGACCGTAATGGCGGTTTGGTTTTATGCATGTTTTTTGCCAGTAAAGGCCAATGGCCAATGTCACCCTTGAAAGCCCGTCCTTGTCATGCTTCAATTTTTCCAATTCAATTTACTGCCGCCAGGCAATCATGCAACAGGAGCAAACGCTGATGGATTCAATGCTGTGGAATTCATAAAGGCAAAGCGTATGCAAATACAAGAGGTAACCTTCCTATTTGGATGTTCGACGGGCCGAAGTGTGTTCTCAGCAATGACTAATGCTTTTTTGTCTTTGGCGCCAAAAAATGGCCTGATATTATTTTGCATCCTGAAATTCTGGCCGAAACTGTTGCAAATAGGTGGACACTTTCTGTTTTCCGTAAGTGTGGATGAGCATTTCAATTCGGTCACGGCCATCGGCATAGCCCGCACTGTATCCATCCACTTCCTCAATCCAGCCGCTCCCTGGCAAAGTTGAGGGATCGTCCAGGTCAATGTTTCTCGTGAATCTCTGCACAGCATAACTCCAGCCGCGTTCGTAAGCGTTCACATAACGCTCTATAGTGCTATTACCCTCGTCCCAACCCGGATGCTCGTCTGAGAAATTTCCAGAACGGTATTCTTTGGGCACGTTGACCTCGTGCGCTAGCGTAAGTGCCTGATGTGTTGCACATCCCTGCAAGTACAAAGCGCCGGCCAGCAGGCAGATGAAGTGAGCCGATTTCATTTAGTTTCTGTTAAAAAAATCTTCATCAGTCTTGTTTCCGTTTTTCCAATCCTCTGTGCCATTACCACGGAGTATCGAGTTCAAGAGGCACCGTCAGCGAATTCTCATGAATTATTTTAATAGCCACGGCCCTGGCACGGTCGAAATCTTTAGGGTCAATGCAAAAACCGAACACGATTCCCATCGGTGCGCTTTGGATATCCATTTCGCGATACCAATAATCCAAACCGAGGCTCCGGCTGGCTCACATCCAAAATCTGTTTTATGTTTAAACTGAACCACTACCAATCGCGGTAGCGGCTCAGTTTGAATTTCGTGCGGCGTTAATCCCGAGTGGTTGAATCCTTTTTAGTTTCCTTCCAAAGGTGTTCGCAGCAAAATGAAAAGCAAAGAGCACCAAGGCTGGCAAGATAAACGCAACTCCAAACCATAAGCACTCGCCAAACCATGAAAGCCAAAATGCGGTATTTATATTCGGATTGACAACTGGCGGGTCGAAAACAATGGCTACGAATTTGTCGAGAGCCACCATAAGTGACGGAATCAGAAGAACGATATAGACTATAATGTATGGCACGAGCTTCATATGAACCAATAAACCGAATCTCAGCCTTAAAATCAAGGCAACGATTTCCTCCAATTCCCAAACATGGTCAGTAATGCCTGCTTCCATTGCTGGCGTTGCGCACAATGTTTGGTGAATCCGGCAAAAATTGTAGTGCGTATAATGAATCGCAACGGAGTGTTCGTGATTTTCCACCTTCTTTGAAAAGGCATTAATGAGCCGTGTGAACTGACGCATGGACATCCGCATTGTGAGTTTTTGACGTTCAACCATGCTTGTTTAAACGTGCCGGAAATCAGGGCGGATCCCGGCCCCATAGGGTTTTGAGCTCACACCCGTTTCGGCGGCCATTTTTTTCCGCGTCTTCTTTAATCCGAAATCTACGAGCTGCAAACGTACATTCCTATTGACGTAACCGCCTTAAATCCAATACAATAACAATAGGCAATTCCTCAAAATCAGAAGAACCAAAAAGGAGCCTAAACGACCATGAACACACAGCATATTCAATTTTCCCGCATAAATGCATTCGAAGAAGCCCGAGAAAAATGGCAGGAATCACAATGGCATTTGGATTTTCTCCGATCAGAAGGCAACCCAGTCCCAGAACCCACAGACCAGCAACTTTTACAATGGCACCACCAGAAATTGCAATTAACCCGACAAATTTAAGAATCTTTCGTACAGATAAGCAAAATATCCTAAAGATTCGAGATTCAGAAAATTCAACACCAAATGAGTGGTTCGCCCAAAGGTATCCCGAGCAACTAAAGAAATTCGGCTCTCCCTTTTTAGAACTTCACAGGCCGTCGATCGATTCAGTGTTGAGATTTTGCCAGTTTCAATCAATCTGGACTTCTTCGCCGGTGTTTTGGGAGGGAGGAGAGACCTGGGCCATCACGTTATTTACTATCAGCCGGAGATGGACTGGTATTTTAAAGACTGCGACGGAATGTATAAAACAACATCAGCAGACAAATTGGCCACATTATATCGCTCTCTGATAATGAAGTGTGCTAGTGAAATGCCTGGGAGTGTGCACAAATTGAATCTGTTCCATGAATACAGATCTGATAAAACCTCAAAAGCAGTCGTTCAAAGGGCAAAAAGTATATTGGCGGCGGATTCCTCATTTTTTGGTGCTGAATCCGAAAATCAAAGAGTTCGTGGCGTTGAACTGCACGAAAGAATTGCGCGGAAATTTGTCGAGGAACTTTTAACGGCGGCTCCTGGGAATGTGCTTCTGCTGGCCGATGCTTACGCCAGTTTCTTGAACTTGGCGAAGCAGAATAATCTCGATCCTTTGAAGAGAAGCGATTTTAAAGCCATGGTTGTTCCTTTTGTGCAGGAGAAATTTGCGGTTTGCCTTCGGAACGACTTAAAAATTGATGAAAGATCCGGTGTGAGGGGCTGGAAGAATGTAGGCATGATTCAGACTGGTCCGGGATGATTTTGGCGCCGATTCATTTAAGCGGGGCAGAAGAAGCGATTGTATTGCTTGGACTTCGGTTACAGATTTGCCCCTCAATTCCTTTAAGTAGTACAAATGTGACAGTGAATAAGTTGTCTTTAAATCATCTGGACACTACTCGTATAGTTGCTAAGCTGATGCCATCTCGATGAGGGGAACTATGAAAAATATACCAATAAAGCTTTCAAGGTCATGGGTTTACACATTTGCCATCGTCGTGAATCTTTCGCTGGAAGGAAAACTAAATGCTTTCGGCCCGCACATTCACATATCTGTACATATCTCGCCACCCCACATATCGATCCCCAATCCAGTGCCAATCGTCAAACATGACGCTGATGTAGCCAACAAAATTGCAACTCACGCAGCGACGACCTTAGACCATAGCCTGGCGCCCGTCGTACATGACATTCCCAAAGTGACGACCACGGTGACTTCAATCCAGGTCGCGGTTATTGATTCAAGCAAGAATCTCACTAAAGCGCCCATTAAAGATCTAACCAAAGAGGTTAATAATCTTGGAGATAAGGTCGACGCCGCTTCGGAAAATGTTAGAGCAATTGCAAACAAAGTTGCAAAGCCGCTCGCGAATGGCGTTAAAGGCGCTGCGAGTGACGGGGAACACGCGGCTAAAGATATAAAGCTTATTGGCGCTCATATAGAATTAATTGTCACTGATGAGGTAAAAGGAACGGTAAAGCAGGAAGTGGCCGATGTTCGTACATGCAAAGCATATGCTGTCATGACGGTGGCGGATATAGGGAGCGGACGTTTTGGGCATGCGACCCAGGACATTAGCAAAACGGTTTTAACTGGCCTTTCGGTTGCATCATTCACAGGTGATGCTCAACAAGACGCTCATGACGCTTTTTCTCATGCAAGGGATGCCGTTCACGCGGATTTGGAGGCGATCGAAGATGTACGCTCTGGCCATTTTGGAGATGCAGCAGAAGCAATGGGGCGAAGCTTAACGGCCGCAGGCACCCTTGTATCGGATGCCGGAGAACCTGACATTGGATCGGCCATTAATCAAGCGGGGCAAAATGTGGAAACCGAAACTCCGTACGCTGAGCACATGACGCACGACCTAAGGCAAATGGACATCAGCGACGCAGCTCGCCAGGCGGTCGAGAGTTATATTCAGCCAGAAAAGACTGCTTTGACATTAAGCAAAAGTGCTGTTCAAAGCGCCAAAGATGGCAAATTTGGCGATGCGACTTTGCAGGCAACAATGGCAGTGGCGCTGCTAACTGGGGCAACCACAAATTCAGCGGAATCAACGGCCACAGAGGCTTCAATATTGTCGGCGAAAGCAGCGTTAGATGCTACAAAAGAAGGTCGTTTTGGGGCCGCCGGCCAGAGTGTCGGAGATGCATTAAGTTCGGCTGGCCAAGCAATAAATGCAACAGATCCGAATACCGGCCAAGAATTGGAAAATGATGGTGAGACAATTCATGAATATGCCGCAAATTTGAGCGAGAGCGCAGCGGAAGTGAGGCAGCAATAAGTTTTATCCAAGGTCCTATTCAGTACACGATTTCAATCACTCATTCGAAGCATCGAAGACGAAATGGAGTCGGTGGGTTAGGCGCAAATGCCTGGTAATTTTTGACCACCTTGAACCAGCGATCGGCAATGTTCAAAATTTGTGTCTATTTTGTTTTCGCTTTTCACACTTATGGTTAACGACCTTCATCGATCGATCAAGGTTCGGCGCGAGAACTTGCTTCGCTTTCAGGCTTAATGGGGGGCAAAACGAACGAATGTATAAACTGCACGTATTCTTCCTTAGGCACGCACCTAAATGTATAATTTCTGCTGGCTGGCTTCATTCCTGCAGCAAGTACTTGTTCAAGTTGCGCCACTCTGTGAAACTTTAACCCTGATTGTGTCGCCCTTGCCAAGTGGGCTTCGACGTCAGCCGTCCTCCTTGAGAAAATGATTTCTCTGATTGACGATGAACACAAGCAATCAACACGATACTGCGCTTCCTCTTCAGTCATCAGAAACCCCCGGATCGAAGTCTTGACCGTATTCTTCTGTTGGTCGTGGTAAAAAATGCCCTCCAGCAATAACCGTGGTCCGAGGGGAAGTAAATAATGATTGGCTTTAAGTTTTTCCAAATGTATGGGAACGATTCCGGCGTCCGACATGGGCAAATCAATTGGGGAGCTACAAATGGCCCAATCTGTTCTTGAAGATTCCCAAAGATTTGTATCTAGCAATCGCTCAAATTGAAGGCGGTACACCAGTTGTAGGGGATTTTCGGTTTCAATGATAACGCGACCACCGTTAGCATGCTCTAGTCGAAAACCATCGATTACGCTTTGGGGTATTTGCAATTCGCGCCAAAGGGAATACTCACCACGTTCCAGTTCCATATTGATCTGCCAAAGAAAACTCACAATTGCACTCGCCTTGGAAAACAACGATGACAATTTCAGAAACGCGCAATACTCCCTGAGATTCTGAAAAATGGTTGAGGGAAGTTCCATGACCTCAAACTGAACCGCATGTTCCAAGGCTCTGAACGTTCTTCGGAGTTTTGATTCAACTCGGGAAATGGAAGCCTCCAAAGCATTATTTGTTTTTTCACCAGGTACCACCAATTGGTTGTAGCCTTCGGCAGAACATAGCCTTTCCACACTCTTTACTTTCCACTCACGCGTCGAGATTTGGTAACAGTGCAGTGGATCTCCGGGGATTTTGAAACGGCGCAGCAAGACGGCCGAAATGTAGTGCTGATTTTCATTCTCCAGATTCATCTAAATCATTGAGGAATTAGGGTTCCCAGGGATTCCATCGTGCTCATAAAATCTGCGTACAGACGTTCATAATGGTTCAGTTGCACGACAACCTTGTCCATGTCAAGAAGGCTATCGTCGTTTCCAAGCCAATTTGTCTGCTCAATATATGCGATGGTCATATATTCCCCGCATCCGAAACGGGAGGGTCGTCGAATCTCCTCTTTGCCGGCGCAATGCCTCATTAGAAGTTTGTGATAATGGTTGCGGACTGAACTTCTGTTTACGCTGACTTCTCCAATTTTGAAACACACAGGGCCTTGCTCGATTTGCATGTAAAAACAATAATCCCCAATCTCATGCCAGTTAAGAACTGCGTTCCAAAAACCATTACCGGCGGGCGGGTTAACCCATTCCCAGCCAAAGATTGGGCGCCGAATTTCGAGAGCTTGATAAAATCCTTTCCAGTCTGGGTCTCGCCATTCTTTAATTGGCTTTATTGAAAACTGATTCTCTTCATCTTCCAAGGCTCGAAGATTTTCTCTAAAATCATTGAAAATATGGTTTGTAATGCTGTGGTCATTGAGAATACCCAAAAAATCCCTGCGCCTGAATACAGCAAATCCGTGTTTTTTGATCTTCTCTTGAATAGAACCCGACTCGCTGCCTGTTTTCAGATAAACGAATACAGGCTGAAAATTATTTTCAGCACACCACGCTGTCGCGCGTTCTTTGTATGTCTGTAATTGATTGGAATGTTCTCCTGTGACCGTTTTGTCTTCAATTATCAACAAATATTTATCATTTATTTCCGCCCAGACGTCGATGTTTTCCCACTGCCTTCCTACCTTCACTGACGTAATTTCCGACGGCGGCGAAATTTGGAGCGACAGCAGTTTCCTTACGAATTGGCTTGCACACTCAAAAAGGGGAGGGTCATGTTTTTGACACGCGGGTGATGCCCATTGGATCAACCACGCTAGAAATGCATCCTGGCTCAATTCTTTGGTGGCGAAATTAAACAGATTCGGGCGCATGGCAAAAGTTTGCTTGTATGAAGTTCTACGGCCAAAAACGTCGGAACACAATATTCCTTTTATAGAGCTTGGCTGCGCACAGTTGGCGCAACCCCCACCACTAGCAGCATTGCACCAGAGCTTTTCTGGCGTAATCTCCGACCATGAGCAATCAAGACAAGATCGTCACCCGTGCAGAACTGTATACGGCAGTTGGGAGCAAGCCCTTAAACCGTTTGGCGATGGAACGGAATACGACCTACGGCCAGATTGTGCGGGCCTGCGAAACTTTGGAATGCCACGACCTGGACAGGAATATCGGCCAAATCTCACTCTTGGACGTGCAATTGAAAAGATTTCATTACCTCCTCTGCGGGGTAATGTTCCCATGACTTGCGAACTGTTACCAGCCAGGCCGCGAGGGTGCCAAATGTTCTGAACGCCTGTCCTGAACTTACCGGCAGAAAGCCTGGTTGCAGATTATTGTCCAGGCAGCACTTGATAGAATTTTCGGGGGCTGCGATCTATGTCCGTACTGTTATCATTCCAATTTTCTATCGGCTGCGTTAGCGTCAGATTTGTTTCAACCGTCCACGAATTTTGGTCACTGAGATTTGTGGTGCTCTCAATGATGTACGTGTATCCCACTGTTCCTTGTATCACGACGTCAGGGGAAAGTTTGATTGAGACGTTCGCCGGATTCACAATGACTTGGTACGTTGAATCTGTCGTGCTGCCCAGGGTGCTGCTGACGGCGACATAATAGGAGCCTGCGTTCGTGAACTGGATGGCGGAAATGGTTAGTGCTGAATTCGTGGCGCCCTGCAATGCCACGCCATTTTGATACCATTGGTAGGTCAGATTGCCACTGCCCCACGCGCCGACGCTCAGTGTATTGGTTTGACCCCAGTACGTATCCAAACCCGTGAACGGATTCTGAATGTAAGGGTACATAAAGAGGTTCGCGATTGAGCTTGTGGCCACCCCGTAGGCATTCGTGACCAATACTTCGTATTCACCCAGATCAGATTGTCGAACGCTTGAGATGGAAAACATGTTGTTTGTGGCGTTCAGGATATTGGAGCCATTTAAGGACCATTGAAACGACAGTGGTAATGTTCCTGCCGCTGTGATAGTGAACGAAGCGGGGCCGTACGCAGTTGCCACGAAATCCTGAGGTTGGTTGACGATTGATGGTGCAGAGGGAGGCGGTGGCAGCGAGACAAAGTTTGCTTGGACAATTAAGTTTGTTGTCATTGTGACCTGGATGGCGCTGTTCGTCTGTGAATTGTTTCCGCTCCAGCCATAGAAGAGGGTGTTCTGATCGTTTGGAGAGGCCGCCAGGGTCACTACATCGCCTTTGTTGTAGTAGCTCTGCTGGGGGCTGATGGTCACAGAGCCATTTCCCTGTATCGCTACGCTCAACGATAATTTTCCAGCTGGTAACGGTACGAACAGTGCGCTAACAGTCGGATTGGCGTTTGTCACTGTAATCACTGTCGGGCTGTTTGTTCCGCTGGCAGCTCCGCTCCATGTCAAAAAATAATCGCCGTTGTTGGCTACGGCAGAAGCAGTGACATTCGCCCCATAGGCGACTGGATTAGCAGAACTCAACATGATTTGGCCTCCGCCAGCCGCGTTCGTAGCAACGAAGGTTCCGAACACGGCTTGGATATTGTAGGCCTGGGTCATCGTTAAGGTGTAGGGGTTTATTGAGTTGCTCAGGTCACCTGCCAACCTAAGAATGTCCAGCCCGCATCGTTGGTAGCGCTCAAGGTGACCGCGGTATTTGTAGGGAAATAGAGAAAGTCTGCCGGTTGCCCGTTTGCTTGAACAGTTCCGCCTCCAGCTGTGGTCAAGGTCAATGGGTAGGCCGTTGCGGTAAACACGGCCTGAACATTCAGATTTGTATCGAGGAAAAGGTTAAGCGGATTGTTGTAGCTGGTGATATCACCCTGCCAATGATCGAAGACCGAATATGCGCTCGCTATCGCTTCGAGGTTAACCACGGTGTTGCTGGGGAAATATGTGCCACTTGGGGTAACGCTGATCGAGCCACCGCCGACGGCAGTAGCGTTCAAGAAATAAACTGGGACAATTTGTAACGCCAATGGCTGCATAAATGCTGTTTGAGAAAAATCCGAGCTATAGCAAACGGCTTGTATGGTGGCGGAGTTCGTCATGGTGAATGGTCCCGTATAAAACGTTGATGAATCGTTCGGAGTGTTGCCGTCCAATGTGTAGAAAACGAAGCCATTTGTGAAACCTGGAGTCATCGTGATGACCGCGTTGCTCCCAGCCGTGGCGGACACCGCCACCAGATTTCCATTAACGTAAACGCTGGGGGCGCCTTGAGACGTCACATTTAAGTAGGCAGTGCTGCTTGTGGCCGAACCGAACGAATTGCTTACCGTCACCCAATAAGGGCCGCTTTCTGCCTGGCTCACATTTATCAGCTGCAATTGACTGTTTGTCTCGCCGGTCAATATCGTTCCATTGAAGAACCATTGATAATATTGTGGTATTTCTCCAGAGGCGGCGACAGTGAAGGTTGCGGTGCCGCCCACCAGTACCGACTGACTTTGAGGTTGGTTAATAATATAAGGGGCCGTCTGACCGCCGCCGGGAGCTGGGCCAATCCCGAAACGTTCGATGCTAAACGTCACCATGCCATTCGGGTCACTGCTGTTTGTTCCCGTAATGTAGTTGATTGGCGCAGACCATCCGAGGGCCTGTCCATTTTCATTGAAGATTGCGTTTGTACCAGATGCAGCGTCCCAGCCCACTACAACGACTTCGATTGTGCTGCCAGGGGTAACGTTGCCCAACTCAAATTGCCCGTAAGCTATTCGCCCGAGACCGTTGGGTGGTTGCCCTATAGCGTACGCTGAAGTCTGAGCATTGTAGGCAACCTGCCATCCACTCGAAAGCATGGTCCCGATCACTCCCCAATCTGTTCCGCTGACATCGGACGCTGCGTTGTTGGTTGACACGGAGATGGGTTCGAGTGGGTCTGGAGTCCCATTCGTAGCCCACAGGAACGTCAGGTCCACAAAATTTGTTGCTGCAGCTCGGGGTGCTGGGCCGGTAAAATCATCCCAGGTGCTATGGACCGCTGTATCGAAGGTGACGTAGCCTTGGCCAAAGGCATTTGACGCGGCGACAATCACCGCAACGGCAACGGTAAATAGTTTCCGATTCATGGCTTTTTCCTTCCGTCATTATCAACGAGCCTAAAATTATGTTGAACCCCTTAAAGGAAACAAAATTAAATGGCCTGGTCAACCTTGACAACGGTTTGCACGAAGCTCGAATGGGTTTGCGCCTGGTTGAAGCTGAAGTTGTGGCATGATGTTCCGGGGCAGAATTTGTTCCACTCTCTGATTTTTGAGGCGAGGGTCGGAATCGAACTCCAATTCGCACTACCTGTGGTATAAATGCCACAATTTCCTGTGGTTGCAAGCGCATACTGAGGATAACGGACATGAACTTTGGGTAACAATCACTGGCAATTTCACTGGCAATTTATTTCGACGGCCATCCGCCAAAACTAATCTGTCCAAGCACATGAACAAAGTGGAACCCTGTGAGATCTATGGCAACTATTTTAGCTGTTCACGGTGTTGGTCAACAGTTCAAAGGCGAAGCGGTCATTCACTCCGAATGGTGGCCGGCATTGCTCAGCGGACTTCATTCGGCTGGGAAGAATTTGACAGACCCCGCACAACTCGACTGTGCATTTTGCCGCACCGACCAATGCCTCTTTCATCTCGACCATCCATCTTTTTATTTAGTCGCCTTCGGTTCCGGCGCGGCTTCGCTTTCCTGCGCCTTGCGCGGGCCAGTTCGCTGGGGAATTCCCGTAGTCAGTCCGTCGTAGTCCGTGCACCGCGGATGGATGATTACCACGCCCTTTTCGGTGATGACATATTCGCGGATGTCTTTGCTGTGATTGCCGCCGCGCATTTTGATGACGACCATCACCTTGCGAAGCTGGCCGTCAATTTCCACGTAACGCAGCCGGATAATGTCGTCGGTGAGAAACGAAATCGTGTAGTGACTGAAGGAAAATTCGGTAAATGTATCCTCCACTTCGACCGTGCTGAGAATCGTGACTCCGGCTCCGGTCAACGCCCCGATCATGCGGTAGAGCGACTCGCGAAAGTCCGCACGGAAACCGGGCGCCAGCGCCATCTCAAAACCGACCAGCGAATCAATCACCAGCCGTCTTTGCGCCGACCCGTTTGATGGCATCGAGAATTTCCTGCATGGTTTCGTCCACCGAAAGGTCGAGCGGACGAAGATAAAGAATTTCCAGTTTTCCTGTTTCCTTGCGCCGTTTTTAAGTTCAAACCAAAACTGTCGGCGCGTTCCGTGTATCCTTCCGGGCGTTCTTCGAAGATCGCCATAATTCCCGGTTCCCCATTGCGAAGTCCTGCGGCGATAAATTGCGTGGCCAAAGCTGATTTGCCCGTCCCGGAAGGCCCCGCCACCAGAAGACTATCGCCTTCGAGAACGCCCCCGCCCATCATCTTGTCCAACTCGGGAATTCCAATGGAAAGCCGCCGCCGCCGCGCCGGTTTCTATTTTGTTACCGATCAATCCCAGCGTGCGCGAGAAGGCTTGCAACCCGTCGTCGCTAATGCGGATGGTGTGCAATCCCGGCACCGATGCCTGCCCGCGCAGTTTCATGATTTGCAATTTCCGCACCACGGAATTTCTCTCGGTCACTTGCGAGAGCCAGAAGAGGCCATCGGCGATGGTGAACAGCGGATTGTCGCGGATCTCCGTCCTGAACATATTCGCCGACCAGAAAGGTGGTGGCTTCCCAACTGGTGAGAAACTGCGCCAGGCGCTGCATGAACGATTGCATCTCCACTTCGCTCTGCGCCGCCCAGTCGCTTTGCGCACCACGGTGCGAAAGGAATCCACCACCACGATGCTCGGATTGACCGCCGTGACCTGCTTGATAATTTCCTCGAAGACCGCGTTCAAATCCTTCTCCAGCATCACGTCGGCCAGGTTGATAAAGCGGATGGCGTTGCCCAACTTGGATTCGTCGAAGAAAGAATATTGTTGCTGATAGCGCAGCATTTTCATGGCGGGTTCGCCCAGGACGGTGAAATAAAGCGCCGGTTTCTTCGACGTTGCATTGGCGAAAACGATCTGATGCGCCAGCGTGGTTTTGCCGCAACCCGGCGTGCCCGCGATGATGTTGAAGGAAAATTCCGGGATGCCGCCGCCCAGGATTTCGTCGAGGCCGCGCACGCCGGTCGGCAGTTTGCGGATCATGACCTTGCTCGGCTGACTCACGCCCTTTTTGGAAAGCTTGCGTTTAGACGAGTCATCTTGTTTTTTCATTTTGATTGTCCTTTATTAAAATCTAAATCTTTGAGCGCAATAGTTCGGGCCAGACTTCGCGCACCAGTCTGCAGCGTTAACTTTTCGCCGATGAAGGCCACCAGCAATCCAAGGAGTTGGGCCAGCAAAACCGTACTTTCCCTCCATGAATTCGTCCGCAGCAACCTGCGCGTGAAGTTCTTCCAGCCCTTCCAAAGACGCCATCCGCTTTCACATGCACCGCACGCAGCCAGCGGAACTTCCTCTTGGGCCAGGACGAGCGCGCGCGAAAGGAGCGCACGAAAACCAGAAATGCCCATCAACGTCGCCAGATGCGGACGCAACTTTTCAAAAATGTGAAAGACCGAGTGGGTTGCAGCTTTATTTCCATTGGCCTCATAAGAGATGAGACGCTCGGCAAAGTCCCGCATCTGTTGGGTAGGGCGGCTCATCGAAAATCCTCGGTGACATGATTGCCCAAAAGCTTTTGCTGGCGACTTGACGTTTTGAGCAACCCGGCGACGCCCTTTCGCCAAAGATGCTTCTGCTCGCGAACATTCACCTCGAAGCCGGAGCGAATCGACACTTCGGCGTTCACACGGCGGATCACTTCACTATCCTCGGCGACAAGAACGCGATGGAACAGGTTTGTTTGATATTGAAATGGTGCGCTGGCCAACTTGCCGGTCATAATGCTTATTATTACGCAATAAATTTTCTTAGCGCTATGGGGTGTTCACCCTATACAAACGAAACCTCTCCTGCGGGACAACCTGGATGACGGCACAGCCGGCCTGTATACTGTGAAGAAGTTGGGCGGGGTCGCCATCGTCCAGGACCCGAAGGACGCATTGGTGCCCGCCATGCCGAACAGCGCTTTGTGTAACGTGAAAGTGGACCATTGCCTCTGCGACGGGATTACAATGCTCCAAGGCCACTATGGCCGATAGAATCAGATTTCTAGTCTTCATTTTCGAAAATATTACCCAAGTGAGCGTACAGACGCTACGGGGTGTTTCCCCCATGTCGAACTTGACGAATGCAGCCTCATACGGGCCAAGTTCGAACAACGTGGAGCACCTCAAAAACTCTCGGTGCTAACAGTGGATGAACATCCGGTTACAATCACCGGCAATTTGTTGGGGGCATTAAACCTGAAATTCCTCCTCACTTAGGGCCTATTGCTGTCTCACGAGGCCGCAAGACGGCAACAAACTGTTTGCCGCTCATTTTATATTTGTAGCGATAATCATATTGACTGCAGAAACTTTGGCAAAACTCGAAATCCTTGGATTGAATTCCGTGGATTTCGAAAACGGTTTTCTGTTCCCCCCACTTCTGGCATTGCTGCTGCCAACTGTCGAAGGACGTTGCGATTACGTTAACGTTGTTTTCCATTGTCTGGTAATACTTCTCAACCGCTTGTTGCCGGTCAAGATACAGTCCATTCAACCTAGATGCAATTTTTGTAGTGAAATTGAGCCTTTACCCAAAAAACGTCGGGTAGTGTCTTAATTTGAATTCTTTCGCAGGGTAATGATGGAGCACACAAACGAAATTGCTAACAGGACGCAGATAACAAGGTGTAACCGATTTGGGGATTGCACTTGGTCAATGACGGCCAATATCAAGAGACAGGCCAGCAAAATAGTCAAAATCACGTTTCTTGAGCTGCTCATTATTTCCTCGCTTTCTTGATTTGATACGGTACGCCAACCTTTACCGCGCTATGAACATCGGTTACAGGTGGCAGCTCCAGGACCGTGATAAATTCCTCCGGCTCTACATCCAACCGGCACTCGGTTCAAATCCGAGCACCCCAACCAGTTCAATATACCATGCCAAAACAGGCCCAACAATTCAAATTAAGACACTACCAAACGTCGCAATACCTTGCAAAAGCAGATTTTTACCTTTACAAAATAGGGAGACCATTTCTCGCTCGCAATGGCGAGATTCTTGGCTAGGTCTGGCAAGCGTTTATGGCGTGACACCGCACCAGTGCATGAGGTATTCGTCGGCAAAACGCTTTGGGAAGGCGATGTTGAAGTTTTCGACCTGGACGGCCATCCAAAAGGCCAAATGTTGCTACGTATGGTCCTACGGCGAGGCAGAGGAATTTATAACCATCCTGGAACTGCCACCTGTAACCGATGCCCAAAGCGCGGTAAAGGTTGGCGTGTCGTATTAAATTAAGAGAGCGAGGAAAGAGAAATGAGCTATACAAACGATGAACTTTATGCGGGGATGAGACAGTTGCTTTCGCTCTGCATCCAACAACAAGAAATGATAGTGCTACAACAGGAACAGATTGACCACCTGACAAGCATCATGATGAAAAGCCTGCCGACGATTAGCGATGATGACCGAGCCACTTATCTATCCCGCGCAAATGCTCGCACATCTCACGCTGAACAAGCACAAGCTTTCGTTGCAACTTTGAAATCCGGCTTTCAGAAACTCCCAGAAACTTCCGCACGTTCGCCGTTCGCTTTTTAGCCATACGAAATGGCCAGCCAGTCACCAAATTCAAATCAATAAAGCGAGAAATTAATGATTGCCGCGAATGTTCATACTTATTCAATTGCAATAATAAATTATTGGCACTTAGCTGGTTTTTGCTGTTTTGTCGTTTTGGCAGCTGCGTTCTTTCTGTTTCTTCGGCGGAAATGATTTTCGAATTAAGGCACTACCGCAATTTTAAAACAAGTTTTCCGCAGACGAACTCAAGTTTTCGGCGACAAGGGATCCGCCTTGGGATCAGATTTGAAGATTCCACAAATCTCCAATTAGGTTTTCGTGCGGAATCCGCCCGCGAAATAGACGACGAGGCAAGCTCAGCATGATCTGGTCGGGTAACACCCCATATATCCGTCATGCCTTCTCATTTAAGCTGTTAAAGTGAAAACAACACTTTTTCCTACATTGATAATCGACCCGCCAAATCAAGATGACGATGTTCCGGCGTACAGAGCGCCAGACCCGCAACTGGTGCCTGTTCACTTTGAATTCAAGGACCCAAAAGCCACGACAGTTTGCCTTGCCGGAACCTTCAACCACTGGCAGCCCGAGAGCAAAACTTTGGAATCCTCCGGTGTCGGTCATTGGTGGAAGGATACAGCTTTGGAGCCGGGGATCTATGAATACTGCTTTGTCGTCGATGGCAAATGGATGTCGGATCCACTGGCCAGAGAAACTGTGCCCAACCCGTTCGGCGGTAGAAATTCGCTTTTAAGGGTAGCCAGTTCGCCGGAAGCAGCCCATCGGGCCGATGCGGAAAATCTGCCGCTGGAAAACGAATACAAACAATAAAAATCAGATCGGTAAGGTAAACACCCCATGGCGGACACCCTATCGCACAGCCTATGCTGAGTTTATGAAACAAAATATTTTTTCCAAAAACCAAGAACCGGCCGGGGCCTCGCAACGAATTCCGGTGATAGGCCCAAGCCAAAACGAAATTAATTTTACGCCCTCACCGGATGAAGTAGCCAGGAGGGCTTACTTCGCCTACGTAAACCAAGGTTCGCCCCAGGGGCATGAGGTGCAACACTGGCTCCAAGCCGAAGCGGAATTGATCCAGGAACGCAACCGCACCCGGTCTCACGAATTTCACCACCAGACATAAAACAATTTCCAAAACAATTCACAAAAAAATTATGAACAAGCCTATCATTGACAGAGATTTGACCAAACAAGCCCCGCATAGCCCGCGCGCCCGTCTCGCCGGCTTTGCCATTGCCAAACGCACGGTTGACAAATGCCGCGCCAGCCTGGCGGGAACGCCTGGCGAATATCATTACGATTGTCCGTTGGATAACATGCTCTTCAGTTTTAAGGGCATCAACGGCGAGCAATTCAAAACCGCCGTTCAGGCCGCAAAAACGTATGACGAGGTCGGCACATGGCTGCAGGCCAACGGGACAAAAAGAACGCCGGAAGAAATCGAGGCCTGGTCGGATGAGGTGGTAGCGGGCAGCATGATGAATAATCCGGAAAAGCGCGCTTACTTCATTGAAAACTGTACCAAGCTCGGGCTGAATCCAGAGAAGAGCACCACGTTCGACTGGCTCGAAGCGGACGACCGCGCGAGCTTTCCCCGCGTTCCTGTCCAACAGACAGAATCCCAATTGACCGCCAGAACACGCAATTTATGAAAGCACCCATTATTAAACCTGCAGGAAACATCTCAAACCCCTGTTTTCCCGCAAACACTTCACCGGGTGCGGCTGCGTCCAGGGAAAACTGCGCCCGGCCAAAAATCTCAAAAACGCGACAATATTTTTTCCAAGTCCCGCGACAAGCGCGAGGATCGAGGCTCATGCGCCAGATGAAAACATCGCATAACTCACAAACATTTCCCGCGTGCCGGTTCACGATGATTTCAATCTATGAAAACAAATCCACTAAAGGAAGGCGCCTTGACCGAAAATTCCGCCGGCCTCGGCACGGTCACCCGCAAAATGGTGCGGGAACGTGCGATTGAACTGGCGGCCATCAACGGACGTTCCGCGCACGAAGTGTCAAAATCCGATTGGGAACAAGCCAAACGGGAATTGACGGGCAATTCGGACATGGACTCGAAAGAGGCCGTTCTCGAATCAGCGCCCGAATCCGAACGCTGGGACCCGGTTCATGGCTCAACCGGACATAAAGTGCCGGTGGCTTCCGGGGAGGATGAGGATGAGGAAGGTCGAAGTGACAATGAAAGACTGGTTGATGAAGGCACTGGAGAAGCGGAGCATGATCAAAGACGTCAAGCCGCTCGGGAAGATCTGCGGGATAGCTGCAAATAAATGGCTATGATGAATACCAATTCCCCCGCTCCGCAGGGAGTAAGCCTTTCTGTCCGTGGACTTCGCATGAGCTACAACGGAAATGAAGTGCTCAAAGGCATAAATCTCGACGTCGCGCCGGAGAAATTTTCGTCATCATGGGACCGAGTGGCGGTGGCAAATCGGTGTTGCTCAGGCAGATTATCGGCCTGGAAGAGCCGGACCAGGGGGAAGTCCTGATCGAAGGCCAGCCGATTGAATCGCCGGACATCACGACACGCTACCGGGTCGCCATGGTTTTCCAATCCGGCGCGCTTCTCACCTCGATGACAGTCGGAGAAAACGTTGGTTTTTATTTGGCCCAGCATCGCTTGAAAACTCCCGACGAAATTGCGGAGATTGTCGCCAAAGACCTCGAAGAGGTGGGATTAAAAGGCATCGGGAACAAAATGCCCGATGAACTTTCCGGTGGCATGCGCAAACGCGTCGCAATCGCCCGGGCACTAGCCGTCGAACCGCAGTTAATCCTGTATGACGAACCGACCAGCGAGCTCGACCCGATCTCATCGGTGAACATTGCCGAAGACATCGTAAGGCTTAACGGACGGATTGGGGCCACCAGCGTGGTGGTCTCGCACGACCGCGAACTGGCGTTTGGCATCGCCCATCGCATTGCGATGCTGGATGAAGGCCGCATCATTGCCACCGGCACGCCCGATGAGATAAAGGCCAATCCGGACCCACGTGTGCAAGAATTTTTAAACGCTAAAATTCCGCAAGCGCCGTCTTCCTCCGCCCATGTACTGCCAAATGTTTCGATTCCCGGACGCGAAAGCAAGTTGCCGCTGCCGGTTGCACCTGACAACGAAGTACGGCAATTCGGGGTAGCACCCGCAGGCCATTTGCACCTGGCGACACCTGCCACAGCGGCCAAGGGAAGAAAATCCGGTTGATGTAGAAAAAACAACCGCAAAGGTAGGGTTACACCCCATAGCACTCGCACGGTTGCGGGGATTATCTTCTCGCTTAATAGTTGCACCAGCGATTTGCGGTGCAGGGAAAACAATTAATGGGAGACTATTAAAATGAAACAAAACAAATCGTTCGCAGTATTGATATTCATCGTAATTTTGGGGATTGGCGCGGCGCTGGCCTACTGCGAGATTTAAAGCGGGGGACAACATGGGAGCCGGAGGGATTGGGGTCGCGGCTTTTGTCGTTGCGCTGATTGTTTCCGCGGCAATTCAGGTGGCGGACCAATGGGATAGGGCGGTGATATTGCGCCTGGGCCATTTTCACGCTCTCAAGGGGCCGGGACTGTTTTTCATTATTCCGGTCGTTGATGCGATTCCTTACTGGATTGATACGCGCGTCATCACGACCGGTTTCAAGGCGGAAAAAACCCTGACCAAAGACACGGTGCCGGTGGATGTGGATGCCGTGCTGTTTTGGAAAGTTTTGGACCCAAAGAAAGCCGCCCTGGATGTGGCAGACTATCAAAGCGCCATCAGTTGGGCCTCGCAAACCGCCCTGCGCGATGTTATCGGCAAGACGATGCTTTCGGACATGCTGGAAGGCCGGGACAAAATCAGCGCACTGCTACAAAAGATTATTGATGAGCGCACCGAACCCTGGGGCATCAATGTGATTTCAGTGGAGGTGAAGGATGTTTTGATTCCCTCAGGATTGGAGGATGCGATGTCCATGCAGGCGCAGGCGGAAAGAGAGCGCCAGGCGCGCGTGATCCTGGGTGATGCCGAGCGGCAGATCGCGGAGAAATTTGCGGAAGCGGGCAAGACCTATGACCACAATCCGGTAGCCTTTCATTTGCGGGCGATGAACATGCTATATGAGGGTTTGAAGGAGAATGCGACGATTGTCATTGTTCCCAGCACGGCTGTGGAATCCATGCAACTGGGTGGACTTGCCGGGATGACTGCGCTGACGATGGGCTTGGGACAGGAACGCGCCAACGGACATAAGGAAAATGTGGATAAAATAATCCCGGCCAAAATCCCCGATCGCACCTGACCGGAGACGCAGGAATAACAAAACGCAATCAACGAAAGAATGATTATGTTAATCAAAGCCAAAATGCTGGCAGGTTACAAATTGGACAGCCTGGACGGTGAAATCGGGAAGGTTAAAGATTTTTACTACGATGACCTGCATTGGACCATCCGCTATCTGGTCGCCAGACACTGGAAACTGGCTCACGGACAGGCAGGTGTTGATCTCGCCGTATGCGCTGGTCGCCGTGAATAAAGAAGAACGAAATATCGCCATTGATTTAAACAAAAAGCAGATCGAGACGAGTCCCTCACTTTACAGTGACAAGCCCGTCTCCCGCCAATTCGAGGTGGCATACTATGGCTATTATGCATTGCCGGCATATTGGGGCGGCCCTTACAGTTGGGGGCCTTATCCCTACCCGACGCGTGACCGTGAACAATGGAAAGAATCCACTCAAAACAAGGAAGGGTGGGACCTGCATTTGCGCAGCACGGGCGATGCGACAGGCCACCATATCCAGGCCCTGAACGGCGAGATTGGTCACGTGGAAGATTTTGTCATTGATGACGAGACTTGGGCGATTCGTTATCTCGTCGTTGACACCCATAACTGGTGGCCGGGAAAAAAAGTTCTGGTTTCGCCGCAATGGATTGAGCGCGTGAGTTGGGGTGAACGGAAAGTCTTCGTCAATCTTTCTCGCGAGACAATCAAGGAGTCGCCGGAATTCACGGAGGAGTCTTTGCTGACCCGGGATTACGAGACCAGGCTATTTAAACATTACGATCGCAAAGGATATTGGGTGGATGAACTGGTTGCAGGCTGGCGTTCGCATTGAATTTAACAAATCGCCGGTAGAGAAAAAATAACAGCGACGCCTTGCTATAGCGGAAGGTGTGGCTGTGAATGAACTGCAAACTATGAAAACAAATGCGAATACGCTCACGAATGAGCTGCTGCACAAGATGGACGCGTACTGGCGCGCTGCAAACTATCTCTCAGTCGGCCAGATTTATCTCTACGACAATCCGCTGCTGAAACGGCCGTTAAAACTCTCGGATGTAAAACCGCTGGTCGTGGGACACTGGGGCACAACGCCTGGCCAGAATTTCATTTATGTGCATTTGAACCGAATTATCAAAAAGTATGACCTGAATATGTTTTACGTCGCTGGCCCGGGTCACGGCGGCCCCGCAATTGTGGGCAACGTTTATCTTGAAGGCACGTGGAGTGAGGTTTACCCCAACATCACGCAGGACGAAGACGGGATGAAAAAGTTGTTCACGCAATTCTCGTTTCCCGGCGGGATTTCGAGCCATGTTGCGCCGACCACCCCGGGGTCCATTCATGAAGGCGGCGAGTTGGGCTACTCCCTCAGCCATTCTTTCGGAGCCGTCTTCGATAATCCGGATTTAATTGTCGCGTGTGTTGTCGGCGACGGCGAAGCGGAAACCGGCCCGTTGGCAACGGCCTGGCAGTCCAACAAGTTTCTCGACCCAATCACCGACGGAGCCGTGCTCCCAATCCTGCATCTGAATGGCTACAAGATTTCCAACCCGACCCTTCTGGCCCGTATCGAGCCGGACGAATTGGAACAATTTCTTCGCGGCTGCGGCTGGACACCTTACTTCGTGGAAGGGGACAAACCTGAGAAGATGCATGAACTCATGGCCACCGTTTTGGATAAGGCTATTACGGACATCCGGCAAATCCAAAGGAACGCGCGGGACAAGAATGACACCGCACGTCCGCGCTGGCCCATGATCGTCCTCAAGTCACCGAAAGGCTGGACAGGGCCGAAAGAAGTTGATGGGCTGAAAGTGGAAGGTACCTTTCGGGCGCATCAGGTGCCGCTCCTGGTAGATGCCGAACATCCCGGGCATGTCAAACAACTCGAAAGTTGGATGAAGAGTTACAAGGCCGAGGAACTGTTTGATGAAAATGGCCGGCTCAAGCCGGAATTGGCCGAGCTGGCGCCCAGGGGCAACCGGCGGATGGGATCCAATCCGCACACCAACGGCGGGCTTCTTCTGCGCGACCTGCTCATGCCTGATTTTCACGTTCACGCGGTCGAGGTGCCTTCACCCGGCGCGGTGAACGGACAGGATACGATGGTGCTTGGCAAGTTCCTGCGCGACATTGTCACGTTGAACGAGCACAATTTCCGCGTCTTCGGTCCCGATGAGACACTTTCAAATCTTCTGGGCGCGGTCTTTGAGACGACCAACCGCCAATGGAACGCCAGGGAAGTAAAAAATGATGAATTTCTCGCGCCCGCCGGACGCGTGGTGGACTCGATGTTGAGCGAACACCAGTCCGAAGGTTGGCTGGAGGGTTACCTTCTCACCGGACGGCACGGCCTGTTCAACAGCTATGAGGCTTTCATTCGTATCGTAGATTCGATGTTCAGCCAGCACGCCAAGTGGCTGAAGGTCACGTTGGAGTTGCCCTGGCGCCGGAAAATCGCGTCGCTGAATTATCTGCTCGCCTCTCATGTCTGGCAACAGGACCACAACGGATTTACGCATCAGGACCCCGGTTTCCTTGATCACGTCATCAACAAAAAGGCCGACATTGTGCGCGTTTATTTGCCGCCCGATGCGAACTGTCTGCTGTCGGTCTTTGATCATTGCCTGCGCAGCCGCCATTACGTCAATGTCGTCGTAGCGGGCAAACACGCCCTTCCGCAATGGTTAAGCATGGATGCCGCTATTGTGCATTGCACGGAAGGCATTGGCATTTGGCAATGGGCCGGCAACGACCAGGGCAGTGAGCCGGATGTCGTGATGGCCTGCTGCGGTGATACGCCTACGCTGGAGATTTTGGCCGCCGTTTCAATTCTGCGCCGGCACCTGCCTGATCTGAAAATCCGGGTGGTCAATGTGGTTGACCTCATGAAGCTGCAACCCCGAACCGAACACCCGCACGGACTGAGCGATACGGATTACGATTCACTGTTCACGAAAGACAAGCACATCATCTTCGGCTACCATGGATACCCCTGGCTGGTCCACCGGCTGACCTACCGCCGCAACAACCGCAACCTCCACGTCCGTGGCTACAAGGAAGAGGGGACCATTACGACCGCCTTCGACATTCGGGTGCAAAACGAACTCGATCGCTTTCATCTGGTGCAAGATGTGGTGGATCGAGTGCCTAATTTAGGCTCAAAGGGCACATACCTGAAGCAACAGATGCAGGACAAGCTCATCGAGCACAAGCGCTACATTGACAAACACGGTCAGGACTTGCCGGAAATCTTAAACTGGAAGTGGAGTCTTCCAGCCAAAAAACTCGCCCGCGAAAAAATTGGGGATGGGACCAGAAAAACGGGCGGCCAATAAAAGAAACAAATCGAAGCAACCAATAACCCAATTTATCCAAAAATCATCGCAAGTGAACACGACATCCACTATCGAACAACCCCAGGCTCCTGAACCTAAGCCGAAGAATCCCAACGCCAGGGATGATCTAAAAACCCTGCCCTTGTCAGAGGTGGAGAAAAAATTGGGATCGTCGCCGGAAGGTCTCACCCAAGCCGACGCGCAGAAGCGATTGGCCCAATACGGTCCTAATGAACTCACTGAGAAGAAGACAAATCTCCTTTTGAAGTTCCTTTCCTATTTTTGGGGGCCAATTCCCTGGATGATTGAAGTAGCGGTTATTTTGTCAGGCGTGGTCCGGCACTGGCCGGACTTTTTTATCATTCTCC
Source organism: uncultured Verrucomicrobiae bacterium (assembly GCA_963845665.1). GTDB lineage: Bacteria > Verrucomicrobiota > Verrucomicrobiia > Limisphaerales > UBA11358 > UBA11358. The sequence continues at coordinate 97,083 of CAWJTA010000002.1, read as the reverse complement.
TGCTGCTGGTGGCCAACGCTGTGGTGGGATTCTGGGAAGAACATACGGCGGGCAGCGCCATTGAGGCACTGAAAGCCCAACTGGCAATCAAAGCTCGCGTGAAACGTGATGGGAAGTGGGTCAACCCGCCCGCGCGCGAGTTGGTGCCGGGGGATGTCATTCGTATGCGCCTGGGCGACATTGTGCCGGCGGATGCGCGACTGTTGGACGGCGATCCGGTGGAGGTGGATCAGTCTGCGTTGACCGGAGAGTCGCTGCCGGCTGAGCGCAAATCAGGCGACGCGGTATTTTCCGGTTCGATCATCCGCCAGGGCGAAATCGGCGCGCTGGTCTACGCCACTGGCGAGAAAACCTACTTCGGCAAGACGGCGTCGCTCGTGCAGGAGGCGCATACCGTGAGCCATTTTCAAAAGGCGGTTTTGAAGATCGGCAATTATCTTATCATCCTCGCAGTGGCAATGGTGGCGGTGATTATTACTGTCGCCATCTTCCGCGGCGACCCTGTCCTTACCACGCTACAGTTTGCTTTGGTGCTCACCGTAGCTGCGATTCCGGTGGCCATGCCCACGGTATTGTCGGTGACGATGGCCGTCGGTGCCCGGTTGCTCGCGCGAAAAAAGGCGATTGTCAGCAAACTGGTGGCCATTGAAGAACTGGCGGGCGTAGATGTGTTGTGCGCGGACAAAACCGGCACACTAACTCAGAACAAATTGACCTTGGGTGATTCGTTTAGTGTGAACAACATCCCCGCAGAGCAGGTCGTCCTCGCCGGCGCGTTGGCGTCGCGCGCGGACAATAACGACACAATTGATTTGGCTGTTTTAGGTGGACTAAAAGACAAGGAGGCGTTGAAGGCTTACGAGGCGATTCATTTCCAGCCGTTTGACCCGGTGCATAAACGCACCGAAGCCACTGTTAAAACCAAAGACGGAAAAACATTCAAGGTGACGAAAGGCGCGCCGCAGGTAATTTTGGCGTTGTCCGCGAATGCCGGGGAAATGAAATCCACTGTCGAAAAGGCGGTCAACGAATTTGCGGCGCGCGGCTTTCGTTCGCTGGGCGTGGCGCGAGCGGATGGCAACGGCCAATGGGAGTTTCTGGGCGTATTGCCACTGTTCGACCCGCCGCGCGAGGACGCGAAGGCTATGATCGCGACCGCACTCAGGATGGGTATGAAGGTCAAGATGGTGACGGGCGATGCGCTGGCCATCGCCCGGGAAACGGCCAGGAAACTGGATATGGGCACAAACATCCTTGATGCCGCCAACCTGGGAGACTCAAAGAGGCAGGAAACCGCAGAAGTGGCCGAGTCCATTGAAAAGGCCGATGGCTTTGCCCAGGTATTTCCCGAACACAAATTTCACATCGTGGATGTTTTGCAAAAGCGCGGACACATTGTCGGCATGACGGGTGACGGGGTAAATGATGCGCCTGCGCTCAAGAAAGCCGACTGTGGTATTGCTGTTTCGGGTGCGACGGACGCGGCGCGCGCGGCAGCGTCAATCGTGCTGACGACGCCCGGCCTATCGGTGATCATTGATGCGATCAAGGAGAGCCGGAAAGTTTTTCAACGGATGCAAAATTACGCGATTTATCGCATTGCAGAGACCCTGCGTGTGCTTCTTTTCATAACGTTGGCGATCCTGGTGTTTAACGTCTATCCGTTGACAGCAGTGATGATCGTGATGCTGGCGTTGCTTAACGATGGTGCCATCCTGTCCATTGCCTATGACAATGTTCATTATAAGGACAAGCCCGAGGCCTGGAACATGCGCCTGGTGCTGGGGATCGCCACACTGCTGGGTGTCATCGGTCCTGTAGCCTCGTTTGGCTTGTTCTACCTGGGGAACCGCGTTTTCCACCTCGACCAGCAGCATCTTCAGCCGATGTGTTATCTGATGCTGTCTGTCGCGGGACATCTAACGTTCTTCCTCGCGCGTACACGCGGCTCGTTTTGGTCCATCCGCCCGGCGAAGATCGTGTGGGTGGCCGTGGTCGGCACGCAAATCATCGCGACGTTCGTTGCCGTCTATGGATTCCTGATGCCGCCATTGGGCTGGGGTTGGGCCGGGTTTGTCTGGGGCTACGCGCTGTTGTGGTTCCTGGTCACCGATCCTGTGAAATTACTTGCCTATCGGATTTTTGATCCAGTTAAAGCGGTGGCTAAACCTGAAGCTGAAGAAGGATCTAAAACGGGAGCAAAGGTTGAAACGCCAATTGCCGTTCATGCTCAAACACCGGATTGATTGCCGGATGCTATTGATGCAAGAAAAATTTCCGGCGGCATCAATCTGCCTGGTCGAACGAATGTGACGCGTTTCAATAGCGACCCAAATAACCGTGCAGGCGAGGGGCAGAATCGCGCAATTTCATGTGCTGCTTTCAAAACGATTAACCGTTTCCAATTTTACCAGCTTGTACGCAAGCCTGATCGTTGCTGAGAACGATGACTGTGAAGTCAGTTTCAGCGGTCGAGTATTCGACAAAGGGGATTGGTTTGTCGGCGGAGCGGTTATCAAAAACGAATCGTCAATGCGGCACCATGGGTTCTTCAGCGATACTCTTTCTGTTTTTATTCACTTCCTGCCAATACCTGACGATACAGTCAGAAGCCTTGGCCAACCACTTCTCGTCCCTTCGCAATTCTTCCAAGGAGTGCGAAGAAAAATATTTGACGCCCGTTAACGGTGGGTTGCCAAGGGGTTTAAGCAGTCCCCTCGCAACGAGAATTGGAATTTCATGAGGCGAAAAACCGAGCAGCAGTGCCGCATCTTCCGCCTTTAGCCGGGCGGGAATTCTTCTTAAATTTAGAAACTGTTCGTGTTCGGCCTTCATGGACAATCAATTTCGATTTGGAGCGATGCCTGAATCACTGGCTTTCATAAAAATGTCTGCAGGGTCGATTGGTCAGCATGGTGATTCCGACTTACAAAAGTCTCCCCCGCGTTTGTGGCATCAACGGAAACACCATGCTCTACCATGCCACCATGCAAGGTATCGACGCGGTAGCGGCGGCAATGGCCTTTGCCTTCGAGGGAAAAACGGTAAGTCAGGACCGTTCGGCGGTCATAACGGGCCAATAACCGACTAAAAGCGGATTTTTCAGGGCGTCCAAGGTCCGCGTCTTCTTTAATCCGAAATCTACGAGCTGCAAACGTACATTCCTATTGACGTAATAGCTTCCAATCCAATACAATAACAATAGATAGATCTTCAAATATCGGAAAGCAGAATCCTAGACGACCATGAACACACAGCATATTCAATTTTCCCGCATAAATGCATTCGAAGAAGCCCAACAAAAATGGCGGGAATCCGAACGTTCCCTGGCCTGATTGGTTCCCTTTTATTTTCGTCAATTTCGTGACCCTGATTTTGGCTGTTTTCCGTTCAAAAGAGCGTTCACGTAGACTTCAGATAGAGCAGCATATCAAAGACTTCTCCGATTCGCAGTCATTGGAGTCTTATGTCTGTGGACTTGACCCAAAAGGAGGCACTGAGCCTTTCGCAGCGTTGGGAATATTTGCCGCTATGCTTTGCATCGTTGCGTTGATTGCAGCAGCCAAAGTGCCCCAACCGTCTGCCGAGTCGAACCTTACTGCCGACGTCTCAGCAATTCCGACCGCGACGACAGCATCGGTCAGTTCGACTAATGGTCTTCCCCGTCCTATCGCGCCCAATCCAAGGAACATTTCGCCTGGTGTTGAAGATATTGTGAAGCTTAGTAAGGCTCATATAAGCGACGAAGTGATTTTGAACTATGCGACACGCTGCGCCTGGTCAGCCAAGTTTAACAAGAACGACCTGCTTTACATGAAAAGCGAGGGTGTTTCTGACTCCGTGTTAACGGAATTGCTTCGCCTTGAGCGTACCAAGTGAAATAACGATCTTCAGCAATCTCAGAAAAGCCAAGTACCCTAAATGTGTGGATAATAGATCTGTTTCGGTTGAGCGCCAGTCGACCATGAATTAAGTCTATTGACCAGGCGGAAACACGTCATCCAATTCCAAATTCAATCTCTTCAAAATCTGCTCCAGGGTCTTCAAGGTCACGCTTTGCTGTCCGTTTTCCAATCTGAATAAACTTGAGGGGGTAATGCCCAACTTCTTTGCGAAGGTGGCATAAGGCGTTTCTCCTCTCTTTTTACGAAGGAAAACAGCCAATCTCTTGTCCAGCGATTCCCGCATTTGTGAATCCTGAACAAAACGCCATTCCTTTTGCGGAATATTTTAGTTGCCCGCGTTCCATAAACGGAATATTTCTTTTGGAGCAATTTAGCACAGTGAGAGCTGCTTTTAATGTCCGAAACGAGAACAAATCCTAGCTACGAACACGATCAGAGCAACCTGCGCAAATGGATGCTTGTTGCTGTAGCCGCGATGGTTTTGTTTTTGTCCTTTCAGGCCTATTCACAACAATATACAGCAGACTATCCCACCATGCCCTTCACTGCATTTTGGGGAGTCAATGACAATCCCTGGAAAGAAGTTCAAGGCCATAAAATTTTTGGTGCTCAGAAGGCATTTTGGTTTGATGGCCTGGTCATAACGAACACAGATGATGGAATTGTCGTGTCAGGGTGGTATGGTCACTTTACTTCTGTACGCACTCTCACAGGCTACCAAAACCGCATAACGGGATGGCTGTATTATTCATATTCTAGTGACTTTAATGGTGAGTTTATCATCACCAATTACAATGCTGGCAGCCCTATCTGGAATGTCATAAGCGACCCGGACTGGAACAGATTTGATCATCCCATTACTCTTAGAGGAATTGCATTTCTCGTTCCATCAATCAACGATACGAGCTTGAGTCCCCCTGAAAAGACTCCGGTGTTGGATTGTGGACGACTTTGTGCTCCGCCCCCTCCGCCTGCACCTGACCCGTTCACGGCCAAATTGGCTGCAATAAAACATGATGCTTCTAATGGCGATTCTCGTGCTCAGGTATCATTGGCAATCTGTTACAGAGATGGTCTTGGATGTAAAACGAATCTTGATACGGCTGCATATTGGTTTAAAAAAGCGGCCGATCAAGGGAGTATTGAGGCTTCAAATGATTTGGTCGAATTGCAGGATTGTCGCACCAATTGGACTACTACTGCAACCAACAGCACAGCCTTTTGATGCGACACGTTCATTTGGCCATCCCTCCCGTCCCGCCTCCCTTCAAATTCATTTATCACGGTATAATAAATTGAATCCAGGATTTATTTAGTCCTGCATTCAAAGGCCCCGTCCCATCCCGCCCCATCACAGGTCGGGTCTTTTCATTTTCCTATAAACATCTAAACCACCAAAACCAAAGGAACAACCATGCTCATCATCGAAGCAAACTACAGCAAAAAATTAGGTCTGCCGGGGTATTCGTCGCATCAATATTCAATCACCCTCCGCGCAGAAGTTTCAGATGTCACCCAGGTCTCTGCCAAAAGCCAGGAACTTCACGCGCTAATGCAATCGTGTGTGGATCGTGAAATTCAAAACACGGGATTCTTGCCGGGTGAATCCAACAGCAATGGACATGGAAACGGTCGCGGCAATGGTCACAACAGTCATCAACCCAAGGAAGAAGCTTGGAAGTGCTCACCAAAGCAGAAGGACCTCATCCTCAAAATAATCGAGGAAAATAAGCTCGATAAACTGGACATTCAAAAGCTCGCCCAGGACAGGTTCGGCAAAGGCGTCAAAGATCTGAACAAACTCGAAGCCAGCGGACTGATCGAGGAATTGATCGAAAAATATCCCTCCAACAATCGCAAGAACACACCCGCACGATGATTACCGCCCTCGAACCCAAAATGGAGCTTCTGGTATCGGCGTCAAAGCTCAATACCTGGTTAAGCTGCAGGCTCAGGTACTACTTCAAATACATCCTGCGTCTGAAATCACCAAAAACTGGTGTTCTTTATGTCGGCAGCACAGTCCATTCAGTTCTCAAGTTCTGGAATAAAGCCAGGTGGAGGAAGGAAGTCATCACCACTGAAGGCCTGCAGCGGAAATTCGATGAAGTCTGGGCCAATGAACAAAAAGCTGAAGCGGTGAAATGGCGGTTGGATGAAGAAGCTGATGAAAAGAAGCAGGGATGGAGTTTATTGGATGCTTATTTCAAAAAAACTCCCATCCTTGAAAATGAACGCCCTGAAGGAGTTGAGGTGAAGGTTGAAGCTGATCTCGCGAAACATGGATTGCCTAAATTAATTGGCATCCTGGATTTGGTAAGGTCAGGTTCAAGGATCGTGGACTTCAAAACGGTCGGGCAAACTCCAAGGGATCATAAAGCCGCCCATCAAAACGAAGTCCAAATGAGCGCCTATTCAATTCTGTACCGGGAATCCACTGGGCAGAAGGAAAAGGGGCGGGAACTTCATCAACTAGTCAAATTGAAGGAGCCTAAACTCATCGTCACTGAACTTGGCCCTATGACAGACCAACAGGAAAACAGATTATTCAAACAACTGGAATCCTTTGTTACTGGGCTGGAAAGGGAGGATTTTGTTCCATCACCAAATCCTCTTTGTGCTGCCTGTCCTTACTTTAACGAGTGCAGGAAATGGGGCTGAGACGCGAACCAAAGTGATTAATGGGGCTGCAATCTTAAAGTTGCAGCCTCATTCTTAAGAAAGGAGATTCATGAATTCACACAACACTCGCAGCCTGAAAATTGAGGCTGCGGGAGATTTTTTCAAAGGTCAGATCAAACCGAAAATCCGCATCACTGGGAATTGGCTTGAGCGCGCTGGTTTCAGTCCTGGTCATCGTGTTCAAATCACTTGTGTCGCGCCAGGATCAATGGAATTGAAGAGCATTAACCCCACGCCATCTCAATTGACTGAATGATTGGGGTTGCCCATCAGGACAATTTCCGTAGCCAGGTCAAAATAATTGCGCGTTGACTTGCCGGAATACTTCTTCTGATAAGGCTCCAGGAATTCATTTCGATATTCCAGGAGGTCAAAGGGATCAGTCCACATCTCTTTAGGGAGGTTGTGAAAGGCTTCTGCCAGATCCGCGGCTTGTTCCGTTTTGCCCTGATTACACAGCATCCGAATTTCGATAAAGGCGAAAGACATCATCTCGCAAAGTTTATCAAGTTGCGAATCACTCAAACAAAATTCACGGCCCGGCTCCATGAACTGATTTTAGCCGGACATTAAACCAAATCAACAAAAACAACACTTATGCAAACACTCACAGAACTACCAAAAACCACATTATATTATCGCGAAGGAAATTCAGATAAAGTTTACCAGTGCCAGATCGAGGAAGCCGGCGAACGCTTTATCGTTACTTTCGCTTATGGTCGCTGGGGAAGTACATTGAACACCGGCACAAAAACCAACGTACCTGTGGATCTTGATTCGGCTCAGCGGATCTTCGACAAATTGGTGAAGGAAAAGAAGTCGAAGGGTTACACTGATGGTGAAAATGGCACGCCGTACACGAATAGCACCCAAACTCCATCGGGTCTACTTCCTCAACTCCTGAACAGCGTCGAAGAAAACGAGGTCCAGAAATTAATTCAGGACGACAAGTGGTGTGCCCAGGAGAAGTTTGATGGTCGTCGTATGCTCATTCAGAAAAACGGTGACATTATCCTGGGCATCAACAAAAAAGGTAACACCATCGGCCTGCCCTTGCCTGTATTCAGCGCCATAAAACTGTTTCGGGCAGATTTTGTCATGGATGGGGAAAGCATCGGAGACACCTTCCATGCCTTTGATCTTCTGGAGCTGGATGGGAATGACCTTCGTTCAAGTTCATACCACAAACGTCTGACCGAACTCATGAACCTGGTTTTCCACGTTCAGCAGCGGGCCATTCAACTCGTAGAAACCGGATTCACCACTGAGCAAAAGAACATTTTGCTGGGAGATCTTCGGAAAGCCAGGCGGGAAGGGATCGTGCTTAAGCTCCTCCAGGCGCCATACACTCCAGGACGGCCGAATTCTGGAGGCGCACAATTGAAGCACAAATTCGTCGCTACATTATCCGCAGTGGTGTCGAAGGTGAATCAGCGGCGGTCTGTGGAGATTCGATTGCTGGATGATGAGGGCTGGCAAATCGCTGGAAATGTCACGATTCCGGCCAATCACTCCATTCCAAAAGCAGGGGATGTCGTTGAAGTGCAGTATCTGTATGCCCATTGTCAAAGCGGCGTCCTGTATCAACCTGTTTATCTGGGAAAAAGGGATGACGTTGATGCGATGGAATGCCTGCGCTCACAACTGAAATACAAACCAGAGGAGGACCATGCTGATTAACAAACGCAAAGTGAAGATGTTCGCATTGGAGATCGCGAAATCCAGGGCGCATAAATTCACCAGGGTCAGTCCCGAATTCTTTGTGCGCTGTGAGGTAAATCTAAAGGAATTCATCCGTAGTCAGATTCACTCCCATCCATCCAAAGGCAAAACTATCAAATAAACCCTCTCCAATTGGTGAGAATCGAGCCGGTCATGTTCAAACGTGGCCGGTTCTTCAATTTTAACAAGAAAGGAAAAACATGAATACGATCACATTGCCAACTTCAGAATTGAAATCTGCTCTTCACGGTGTCGGAAAAATTATCGCCCGGAAAACAACCCTACCGGTATTGGGGCATGTCAGAATCAGCAAACAGGATGGCAAGGTTACACTTCAGGCAACTGATTTGGATGCATTTGCCACATATACTCTCACTGAATCACAACCTGGCAAATCTTTGGATGTGCTGATTCCCTATGACCAGTTGAGCAAAGCCTTCAAATGCTCGAAAAAAGAAGACCTGGCCATATTGTGCGATGGGAAAAATACAAAGCTGCGGTATTTCATCGCCGGAAATCCCATTGAGCAGCCTATAACCTCGCCGGAGCTGTCAGAATGGCCGCCGGTGCCTTCCATTACGGTGGAAACTGCAAAAGTCGATCCTGGCTTCAATAGCGCGTTAATGGAGGCCTTCCAATGTTGTAGCACTGACCCAACCCGGTACGTTTTAAATGGGGCCTGCTTGGACGCGCGAGAATCCAAAGCACACTACATCGTCGGGACCAATGGCAGATTTTTATATTCGGCCAATACGTTCCACTTCGGATTCAAAGAGGACGTCATCATTCCCAATTCCAAATTCATTATTGGGAGCGAATTGTTGGATACTGAATGTTCCATTGCAATACAACCGGGTAAAAAGAAGGATGAGCCCAAGCACATCTGCCTTCAAAATGAACGTTGGCAGTTTATCACGCGGGCGATTGATGGCCTTTATCCTAATTGGAAACAAGTGCTTCCAGCGGTAAATGGAGATTGGACCAAAATTCTTCTCCAGGCCACAACCCTGAGCCAATTGTTGCAGGTAGTGCCGAATCTCCCTGGAAATGACCGCGAGCACAAAGAAATCCGCCTTTGCCTCGACCGGGTACTACGTGTTGAGGGGAAGAACAAAGATGACGCAGATTGGACGACCGTGGCAATTGGGGAAGTTGACCTCACCGGCAAACCGCAATCCATCTGTGTCAACCGGGATTATCTGCTGTCGGCGCTGAGGTTTGGGCTGAACGAATTGGCTGTTTTGGATGACCTCTCTCCAATGATCGCCAGGAAGGATGGGAAGCAAATGGTCATCATGCCTGTGCGACCACCTGAGGTTAGCACCACCTCAGCATCATCCCCAGCTTCGCCTGCCCCAACACCAGAACCGTCCAAGTCTACTGATTCATCGCCGCCGTCAACATCACCTCAACCGCAACCCACAACAGAAAGGAAAAAGAGAATGGGAAGACCAAGAAAAATACAAACCCCACCAACGCCAGGAACGGAAACTCAGCCCGCACAAAATGGCTCGGCCCTCAAAGTAGCCATTGAGCAGGTCGATAAAATCCGAGAGTCGTTTAAATCGATGCTCCAGGGTTTCACCGACGTCAACAATGCCCTGAAGTTGGCTGAGAAGGAGAAGAAGGCGACAGAAAAGGAGGTCGAAACAGTAAGGGCTTCTGTCCGGCGAATTCAGAACGTGACCATCTGATTCACGTTCCAAATAAATAAAGAGCCAGGTGTTCATGCGTCTGGCTCTTTATCAATTTTAACGAAAGGAGCCGAATGAATGACAAATCCATTGAAAGAATCATCGGCTACGGGGCTATTGCAGTCATTGGTTATTTCGTTGTAGGGGCACTGCTTCCATATCTGATTGTGGGTGTCATTGCATTGCTCATCCTCAGGTTTTACAGACATCAAAAATGAAAGGAGAAATCATGTCAGAAAATCACAATAATCTACTCTCTGTGCTCACAAGGGAGGGTGTATTGCTGAAAGTGAGCATATCCTATTGGCGTGGTCACAAAAAGTTGCGTCCTGAAGACCTTGGTCTGGATGGTAAAGCTGTATCGGACAGATTAATCAGCTTGGGCCATAAAAAATTGCTTCCGAAAGAAGCCTTAGCAGATTTGTCATTGGTTGAAGGCCGTGCTCATGCCCTGGTTGACGGGAATACATTTCCGTTTCTCAACGGCATCGCTCACTTCCTCCCCAATGCAAAACTGGGTGAGGTCACGGAAAGGCTGGACGCTTTGAGGAAAGAGTTCTGGGCCGCGAAAGACCAGTTTCTGAAACGATATTCAACGCTACGAAAATCTGCTTCTGAAGAGTGGCGCGTCATGGCCAAGGAACTTGTTAAAGATCCTGAACAATTAGTGGCGACCATTGAGGCTTCGTTTCCATTCCCAAATCAAATGGACCGTTATTATGGCTTCGAAGTGCAATTGTTCCAGATCACCATGCCTGAAGGATTATCTGCTGAGTTGATAGATGAAGGCAATCACCAGGCCATCATCCAAGCCAGGCAAAAAGCAGTTCATGATGCAACGGCTCAAATTCGATCTGGGGTTGAATCCTTCGTTGCAGATTGTGTTGCATCGTTAAGAGAACAAACCGCCCAACTCTGTGAAGATATGCTGCACTCCATCAACAATAGCGAAACCGGCGTCCACCAAAAGACCTTGAATCGCCTAATCAACTTCATTGGTCAGTTCAAACAAATGAACTTTGTGGATGACCAGGTGATGGAAGCGCAATTGGAACAGGTCAGAAAACAATTGCTCACGAAAACGGCGGAGGAATACAGGGATAGTGCCAGGAGTCGAAATGCTCTCAAAAATGGACTGGCCCAGCTTGCAGACAGAGCAAGGGAATTGGCCAGGGAGGATGCGTCAGAATTGGTTCAACGTTTCGGGGAACTGGGACGCAGGAAGTTCGAGTTGGCTGCCTAAATCGTCATTCAAGGCAGCATGGTCCGATCCCGTGCTGCCTCTTCAATCATCAACAAAGGAAAAACATGAGTCATTTCACAACCATCAAAACACAAATTAAAGACATCGAGGCATTGGAACTGGCCAGTAAAGAACTGGGAATTGCTCTTCTCAAAAACACGAACGCCCGGGGATACGCGCAGCCGCTACATGGAGACTTTGTCCTTAAACTCTCAGGTCCCTATGACATCGCGGTAAACACGCAAAAAGACGGGACATTCGCCTTAACGACGGACTGGTGGGGTGAACACGTAGAAAAGGAAGTTGGCAAGGACTATTCCAAACTCCTCCAATTATACGGCGTCCACAAAGCCAGCATCGAGGCCAGGAAGAAGGGGATGTCAGTTCTTCGGCGCCCACAAAACGACGGATCAATCAAACTCATTCTCATGGGGGTATAAAATGAAATGCACTATTGAAATTATCATCGGCAAATCAGGCGAAATTAAAATCGACGCTATCGGTTTTAAAGGAGCCAATTGTGAACAGGCAACCCGATTTTTGGAAGAAGCGCTGGGTGTGGTCGGTCAGAAAACCAAAAAGCCTGAGTACCACCAGCGAACCACCCATCATCAGAAATTGGGCCTATGAACTTCGTGATTAGGTTCGACACACACGGTAACGGTCATTGCCTTTACACCGAGAAAATTAATCTCAGAGAACTTGGTGCATTGAAAATCACCCGCGCCACAAATATCGAGTTTAATAACCAGACAGCAAAATGGGAGGTTAAGGACTCGAAAAACCAGTTGTTGTTCCATCATTCATCCCGAAATGTCTGTCTCGAATGGGAGCAACGACATTTTAACCAATGAACAAAATCATCAGTAAAGTTTGGACGTTTTCATCAGATTCAAATCCAGACAAGGAATATGAAACACTGAAATTTACGGATGGCAGCACTTCATGCAACTGCCCTGGATGGACTCGTCGTGTGGCTGCCGATGGGTCCCGCTCCTGCAAACACTCGCGCCTAATCGATCTGGGAGCGGCGGACGTTCAATGTAAAGCCAGCCACGAATATCAACAACGAAAGGAAAAACCAAATGCCAAAGTCATCACAGAAATCCCAAAACTCGGACATCGTAAATTTGCCCTCTGATATGCGGCAAAAAATCACAAACTACATCCGGGCCGGCTATCCTGGGCTGTATATCGTCTCGCATGAAGAAGGGAGGGTGGATGCGGAGATGGTTCAGGTCGCCAAGGAAATCAACTATTGCCTATTCTTTTGGAACGTGGTGGACGGTCTGATTAATGTGGAAAAAAAGCAATCGGTCAAACAAGCCAACGATCCTCTGGAAGCACTCATGGCCGTTAATGAACTTGATGAAAAATCCATTGTATTGCTCAAGGATTTCCACCTGTTCATTGCAGATCCAAATCCAATTCTCATTCGACAGTTTAAAGCCGTATTACAGATGGCCAAAACCAGGAATAAAACTCTGATTATTGTCGGATGCAGATTGTGTTTACCACCTGAACTGGAGCGTGAAATTACGGTGGTCGAATTCTCGCTGCCTGATAAAGAACAATTGGGCCTGGTCCTCAATGGCATTCTCGAATCTGCAAAAATGAAGGAAATGGAGGATGAGCAGCGGGACAAGGTATTGGATGCTGCTTGCGGGCTAACGACCATTGAAACCGAAAACGCCTTTGCTCTGTCAGTTGTTCAATGCAAAGGAATCCATTCAGACATCATCGCCAGGGAAAAAGCACAGGCCGTCAAAAAGAATGGTCTCCTGGAAATAATTGAGACTCAAGAATCGTTGGAATCCATTGGTGGCCTGGATGTGCTGAAGGAATGGCTGCTAAAACGTCGCCATGCATTCAGTCAACGTGCAATTGAATATGGGCTGCCAGCATTGAAAGGAGTGTTGATTCTTGGATTGCCAGGGACGGGAAAGAGTCTAACCGCCAAGGCTACTGCGAAGGTTTTTGGCGTCCCCTTATTAAAATTGGATGCTGGCAAAATCTTCGCTGGAATCGTCGGTCAATCTGAGTCGAACCTGCGCTCAATCATGCAGACGGCCGAAGCCATTGCGCCGTGTGTACTTTGGCTGGATGAAGTGGAGAAAGGATTCAGTGGTAGCAGAAGTTCCAATGCAACTGATGGTGGTACGTCAGCCAGGGTATTTGGTTCATTTATCAGTTGGATGCAGGAAAAGAGTGCGCCGGTATTTATCGTGGCCACAGCAAATGACGTCTCTCAACTGCCTCCTGAGATGTTGAGAAAAGGGAGGTTTGATGAGCTGTTTTTTGTGGATTTGCCGAACTTGTCTGAACGTGAAGCCATTTGGAAAATTCAGATCAGCAAATACGCTCGTGATCCCAAGGACTTCGACATCGTTCAATTGGCTAGAGCAACGGAAGGATTAACGGGAAGCGAAATCGAGAATGTATTTATCGAGTCACTGTTCCAGTCCTTTGATGCTGATGATGAACCCACGGACCTGACGATCGCCCGCGTACTCACTGAATTTGTTCCCCTGTCGAAATTGATGGCTGAGCAAATTTCAGGATTGAGAAATTGGGCAAAGGGACGAGCGAGATTGGCTACATCTCCTCCGGCTGAAAAGGGATTGAGGAAGATTGCCGCTTGAGATTGATAAAAGAGGATTCGGTCTTCGGACTGGATCCTTTTTTTAAGCTTTTAACGATCGGCAACCATCCCTCTCCGGAACCAGCTTGGACAGTATTCGTCCCACCCCACCCAATAGGCTGACAGAAAAAATGATTGCATCGCAAGCATCGCAAGAGGCTTGCGAATAATTTCTGTATTGTGGAAAATGAGCACGCCAATTGAAAAATGCAAAATAACTATAGCAATGTCACAGATTTGTGAGCCGAAAGCTGCCGAATTCGGGCGGCATGTTTCCCATGGCTCTCTTTTTATCTCAAAATTGGAGGACATTGAGCAAGAAGATGTTTTGCTCCCGTATGCCCACTATCTTCGCCAAGCCTGGAACGAATTTGGTTTGAGTGGCGTGTTATGCGTTGATAATCGGCCTACGATTTACCTTTGTGAGGCTGACCGTTTCACTGCCGAGCAAAAGCGGAACAAGCAGCGGCTAGTTTGGAATCAGGGGCTAGTGCCGCTACTCATTTTTGTCACCCCAAATCAAATTGAAGTTCATAGCACTGTCAAAAAACCGGAGGAAAAGAAAACAGATGATTTGTCGAGCTTTGTTCAAGACCTTGGCAAAATTACGGATGCTCTGGAATACGCACGTTTTGTGCGTTCTGTCGAAACGGGCCAGTTTTTCCATGACCAACGCGATTTTTTTCCAACAAATGAAACGGTTGACAGATGCCTCGTTGAGAATCTTATTCACACTGCGCTCAAACTGAAAAACGCGGGCTGGAAATTGCCCCAAGCATACGCTCTGCTTGGTCGTGTTTTATTCGTGTCCTTTTTAGAAGAACGTAAATTCATAAAGCCTCATTACTATCCCGGAGGGACATCGTGCCTTCTCGAAATTCTTAACGAACAAACGGTCACGGATGCAAAGCAACTGCTTTATCAAGAGTTTTTCAAAAAGCTCAAATGCGAATTCAATGGTACGATGTTTGATTCTGCGTTGGCAGAGGAGGAACGCCGACTTGGAAAAGCAGAGCTTCAAATTCTTGCAAATTTTTTGAATGGTCAAGACATGAAGGCCGGCCAGATGACACTGAATTTTTGGGCCTATGATTTTCGGTATATCCCCGTGGAAACTATCAGCGCAATCTATGAGGAATTCATGGGCAATACTGACCTTAAAAAGAAACGTCAGGATGGCGCCTACTACACGCCGCGACATTTGGCAGAAACCACCTTGCACGTCGCATTGGAAAACCATTACAGCCGGACGGCTGATTGGCGAGTGCTTGACCCGTCATGTGGCTCTGGAATTTTTTTGGTGGCGATGTTTAATCTGCTGTCAGAACAATGGCGCAGAGAAAATTCTGCAAGTCATAATAAAATCAAAGCACAAGCATTGCTTGAAATTCTGCAAACACAAATTCGCGGTGTAGATGTAAATCTCGATGCCTGTCGAATCGCCGCTTTCAGCTTGTATCTTGCGTTGTTTGAAAAATTGCAGCCGATGGACGTTGACGAATTCAAGAAAAACATTCGTGCTGAACATTTTTTACCACCCTTGCTTTGGGAAGCCAAAGGACAGAAGCCTGAAAACCCTCCGGTTGTCATGCACGGTGATTTTCTAAAGGATAAACTGCCTTTAGAAAATTTTGATTTAGTCATTGGCAATCCGCCATGGGAAAGCAGAGGAAAAAAGCAAATTGCTTTAGACTTTGCCAAACACGCACCTAATTTTCTCCGCGAGGATGGAATCGGTTGTCTGTTATTACCGTCAACGATTTTGGTCAATCGTCACGGTACGCTTGATGGTGATTGGTTTCGGACTGTGTCTGTTGAAAAAATGGTTCAACTTGCGGATTTTCGTTTTGTACTATTTGAAGCCACACATCCTTGCTTCATTATTCGTTGGCGTAAAAAGAAGCCTTCGCTGGAGCACACAGTTTTTTACGAAACGCCGAAGCTGAACCGCTTTGACCGCCGCAGCGGGGTAATTGTTATCGAGCCAGACGACCAAAAGCCTGTTCCGCAACGTGACATCGTAGAGGCGGCTTTAGATAATAAATTGCAAGCTGTTTGGAGCCGAAAGTTTTGGGGGACACCGCGTGACGAAGCATTTTTAAGAAGGCTAGATTTTTATCCATCGCTTTCAGAGTTGGTGGGAGTTCGTGGTAAACCAAAGCGCTGGCTTGGCGGCACTGGTTTTCAACCGCATTACGACCATCTCCAGCATAAGCAATACAAGCCTGTTGATATCCCGTGGTCATTGTCGGAGTCATTTCTTGACGCAAATACAGACGGGTTAGAATTGGTCGTTTTTGAAGACCAATTCAGAACAGTGGGTAAACGATTGAAAGAGATAGGCGCTTCCACAAAAAAAGTATTGTTCGCGCGTCCTGATGCAAATTTCAAACCGCCAATGGTGATTTTGAGCAATGGCTTTACTAAATTTGCATTCTCCAACCATGAGGTACTATTCCAAGATGCTCTGCGTTCAATTACAGGCCCGAAGGAGGATGCCGATTTATTGAAGTTTTTAACGGCAGTTCTTGGCTCGCGGCTAGTGCAATATCAAGCATTTCATTCTGGTTCGAGTAATGGCATCGGGCGCGACAAAATACACCTTTATGAAAGCTTGGCGTTCCCGTTTCCTCTTCCAGACCATGAACTCGCTACACCCGATGGGAAAAAAATTATTGGCGAAGCGGCCAACATTCTTAAAGAAGTTGAACACTCTGGGAAGAAAGCTTTACCGGATAAGCGTGCGGAGATTGTGAAAGCTGCCAAGGAAAAACTTGAGCCATTGGTTGAGGCGTATTTTTCAATTTCAGATACCGAACGAATTCTCATTGATGATACGCTCAAGTTCTCACAGCCCAGCATCCACAAGAAAAATCTTGATAAAAAAATTCCATCTTTGATTTTCCCAGACCTTGCTGACCGTAAACGTTATGCCGACGCACTTTGCAATGTGCTGAACCGGCGAGTTCGCAAAGAGGGTATCTATATTTCCGGTCAAGCCACAGCCTCAAAGGAAATGAGCTTGATTTTGTTCACAGTGTTTTTTGGCGATGGCAAAAAGCCGTATGCCGATGTTGGCGGCAATGCTGAACTCTGGACAGCGCTCAAAAAGGTCAACGATGTCGCGCTACGTGCAAATGGAAATTTCAATTATCTTCGCGGTTTCAATTATTTTCAACGCGACCGCCTATACATACTGAAACCGGCAACGATGCGAAATTGGTGTCGCACTGCCGCCTTAAATGATGCAGATGCTATATTTGAACATCTGAATAAATGAGATTCACAGACTCCAATAGCAAGCTCGACCCTCCATTCAATCCTTTCGTTGATAATTATCTCGGCGAAATTTTGGAGGCTGTTGCTATCGCTTGGCTGCGGATGAAACATCCGAAGCGGAATGAATGGGAAGATAGAATCACGTACCGATTGGCGGGGCGTTTGCAAAATGACACACTGTTGCGAGACCTCCCTTACGACATCGTTCCGCAGCACTGGTTGCTCGGCTTGAATGGTGAAAGATTGGGGCGTTTGGATTTGCGTTTCAAACATCGTCAATCACAACGTGATTATTTTGCTTTGGAATCAAAACGCCTTCATGTCACTTATCCGGGCGGAACAATTTCGAATGAATATCTAACCTATTCTGGCGATGAAGGAATGATGGCCTTTATAGATGGGCAGTATTCCAAAGGCTTACCTTCGGGTGGAATGCTCGGCTATGTCATGGATGGCGACACAAAAAAGGCATGGGCCGGTTTAGAAAGTCACATTCAAAATCGTCGGGATACTTTGAAACTCTGCATGTCATCAAAATTTGAAAAGTCATCACTCTCACAAATTGAGTCGAAAGGAATGCAAGGCACGCTTTTGGGTGAAACCGCGCATCAATTAGCACACAATCTTCGCCTATTTCATTTGTTGCTGCCCGTTACGGTTCCGAATTGAAACGTTGGCACTAAAATGGTTATTGTAGAATGCAAAAGGCAGCCCCTTTTCCTGTCATTCTGGCCCTCCTTCAATCAATAAACGTCGTTTCGAGATGGTACAGCTACACTTTGGCTTCAACAGTTTCGTTTATGAAGTTGGCGCTTGGTTGGTCGGTCGCACAGTCCGACCGAGCCAGATTTCAAGTGGGGTGATTAAAAGCGCTTTTCAGTCAAACTCGCTGCTTTGCAATAGCTTCGACTCAGCTGATCTCGCCCGAAATGGGTCTGCATCCGAATTTTCCAGTTTCCCCGTATGCTCCGCTGATTCGAGAACAACGGTGGTTTCCGGCTGATGGAACGATGCGAGCCACCGCGTATGAGAAGCTCCTACGACCGCTCGTTGCCAAAATTCGCAATGAGGTTCAAGCATGGCGTGTCAAAAAATATGCCGGGGCATCATCAACTTCTGTAGTACTTTTGAATTGGTGGTTTGAGGTGGGGCATTTAGTAGAAGAGGGAGACGGCTCGCAGAATTTATTCAGATATTACTCGCAGGGCATTGCGGATTCCATCACCGCAGAATTACGGGAGGGTAAAAGCGAAGTTGTCTGTGAGCAGGGCAAACTAATTAAAGTCAGCAATGATAAAAAGGGCGTCATCACACGCGAGGTTCTCACAAAGAAATGGTCGGATTGGATTGGGCTGTTGATTTTGATTACGAGAGCCGCAAGGAAATTATCAAGATTGCCAAGAATCTTGGTGTGGAAGGAGCGTTGCCGGAAACTGCAAGCACGGCTGAATTTATTGATTTTGAAGAGCGGTGGACAGGAGCATATGTGTTTGAAAACGATTGGCGGAGCGCCAGTAAGCGTGGGTTAGAAAGAAATTTTCAACTGCGTCCGGTAAAGACTATGACGACCCGTTAATCATTAAACGCCAATTTCACCCGGAAGAATAATGGATGCTGCAATTGGCGTGTAGAGGTCAATATCAAGCCCTTGGGATTCGATACTCACAACGAGACTGTATCGAATATGGCGATTGAGGTGCCCAAGATAGGGACGGAGTCGCCACCAGCCATTTGCGGGATATACAAGCAAATGCTCCATTCGTGCCAACTGTGCCGCTGTACCTTCCCAAGTATCGCTGTGTAGTGAGCCGCGACAACACAGTTCTTCTCCTATGAGCCAACCCGTCGTAGTATCGTCTGGTTTTCTGTAGGCTTCACGTTCTTCATCGGAAACCGCGTTGCTCGCACGGGCGAAAAACGTATTATCGGCTTGCGTATCCATCAAAACCAAGCAGATTATTTTTCACCTTAACAACATGGGAAACAAAGGAGGTAATTGCCTGTTAGCGATAGGCTCAACCAATGGCCGGTCTCTTAATTGAGACCGGTCTTTTTTGTCAAGCAGCGAAGCAACCTCGCTAACTTGCAATGTGAAAAAGCTGAACCTGCGTGTGCCATTTGGTTTTTATTTCGCTATTGAAGTTCCGCGATTTTGACGGGATGGGAATGTCTATCGGATTGACCCGAATGAGTAGGGACTGGATGGCATTAGTAGAACACCCCATATGCAAAGCCTGATGCGATATGAGACGGTGTGGCATATGGCGAAAAAGTGTGATGAATTTGGCAAATTTGTCCGGTTAAATTTGGTCGGCGAAATCGTTGAGGTTGTTGACGCCGATGAAACCGAAATCATGGTAAAGTTTTTCGGACACATCCTGACAATGAAACACCGTGAAGTTTCCCGCATTTCTCCAGAAGAAGCGGCGACAGCGGCGGCGCGTATTTCACATTAGATTGGTCTTCCTGACCGAGAAATTTTGTGGCAGTTTGCTCCGATGTTCAGCAATGTTCCAAACCATCGGATTGGGCGACTTCATTTCTGCATGTGACGAGTTGGAAAAGATTACGGCGGAAGCAAGAGCAAATCCGCTCGTCTTGTCCCTGCGTTATCAAATATACGCGAAGGCTCAGAGATGGGACATGGCTGCGGAAGTGGCCAACGGATTGACAGCAATGGTTCCTGATGAGCCTGGCGCGTGGATCAACCTGGCCTACGCAACACGTCGAAGAACTGGAGGTGGTATTGAGGAAGCAAGGCGGATCCTGCTGGTGGCTCAGGTCAAGTTCCCCAAAGAATATTTGTTCCCATTCAACCTTGCGTGTTATTGCTCTCGGTCAACTCAAAGAGGCGGAAAAGTGGTTGAAGAAGGCGATGGAGATTGATGAAAAGACAGTTCAGAAATTGGCGGTTGAGGATGAGGATTTGAAACCGTTCTGGGATTCAATGAGCGGGACGGTTTGCAAAGGGGAATAAAATACGAGAATGTTACTACGATTGACGGAAATAACTGCGGGTAATCAGCGAAGTGTTGAACAAATTTGAGAATCTTTAATTTCTCGGAGTGAATGAAATCAAATATTTTACTTGCTGTTGAATGGCTCTGGTTGCATCGAGGCGAAAAAACTCTGGTGGGATTTCGGCGTGTTGATAGAAAAGAATAATGACCAATGGCTTTAAACTCGCGCCAATAACGAATACATCGGCCGCAGGTAGTTGCCTTCACAATGTCCAAGAGATTTCTGAATCATTATGGTTTCGGGCAGCTGGTGGCCCCGCCTACCGAGGTGCAAAAGCGAATATTGCGTGAAGCTCGATCTTTCGTCCTCGAAAGGTTCGCACCTGGGGTTAGATCTGCCAAGCCGGAGGTTGCAGAAATCTTGAAGTGTCTCTTCGGGTTTTACTCCTCCAAACTAAACAGCGTTTTAAAAAAGCTTGCATCTCGCGAATTCATGGAATTTGTGCTTTATCAGTACGATGTGACCTCACAAAAGAGGGAAAAATTGATTGACGAAACAACCAACGAGGGATCCAGGCTCAATTCACACCTTGCCTCAACACGCCGTGCCATCAAATACTTGGCAGAGCTAACGGCCTTGAGGGCGGCGTTGCCGGAGCGCGCGCCGGCGGGTCATCAAAGCCTCTTTCAATATACAGAACAGGCATTTTTTCTTAGTGATATGTTAGCTTCCTTGTACATGTTGAGCGACCAAGCATATTACCTTTTCCCTGGACAGATTGAAATAGAGTTGCGTGCTGCCGACCTAATTATAGATGGGGATTCGTGGCCAGTCGCTTTCCGGGTGACTTCTCCCCAAAAAGTCCAGCCATCTGACACCATATTCAACCGCCGTCTCTTCCGGGACCGTGAATGTCGAGAAAAACATTTTCCACAGGATACGCTTAATTACAATCCAAAAAAATGTACTGAACTCTTAAATCCAAGTTTCGAGAATAGTTTTGGGTGCTCCTTTTCGAAATTTATGGAAGCATTGGTTGTGATTAACGAGAGAACTCAACCATTACCTGGCAATTATCCGGTTTACTTTTTCTCCCGTGGCAAGCTGGTCTCCGAATTGAGCAGAGTGCTCAGGTTGCCTCAAGAAACCATAAATATAATATTGAGAGGCTTTACCCTAACGCAGGCCCAAATGAAGGAAGAAGAGCGGGTTATTTTCAGGCCAAATCAGAATTTTCGCGCTTTTCGACGTGGATATTTTGAGTTTCCACATGCCAGCGGCGTGCATCTTGTTTGGTCAAAAAGTATGGCAGCCGAAAGTTTTCTTCATTTGCATAGTGGTCTTTGTTTCAAAAAATTGCCGGAAGAATGGCTGACAGAGACGACGCGGTTCGCGATCGAAGCTCTTTCAAACGAAGCTGGATCTTGGTTTGAGAGAGAAACCATTGCAAAATTTGAGTCCCTCGGCATCCGTGGATCTGGTCGGCAGGACTTAATTTTAGGCATGCAAGGTAAGCATGTACTCATCCCGCCAGAAGTGGGACAACTGGATTTTTTGGGTACGTCCGGGCATGATAACGCAATTGTCGTGGCTGAATGCAAGATGGTCGAAGGGAGACTAGAGCCGCGCTTTTTTAGGGATGACATCTCGACATTTATTACAGCACGTGATTCTTATTCAACTCGTTTCCTAAAGAAAATAAACTGGATCGCTGAAAAGAGGCAAAATCTTGCCGATGCCCTCGGACTTAGCGGGACCGCCCCAAAAATTCTTGCCGTATTGATTACTCTCTATCCAAACTATGCCGCTTTTAGGATACCGGATTTCCCATGCGTGTCATTGGTCGAGTTTATGGAAGACTATACTGCCAAGGGTTCATGGCCCTATGCTACCGGAATTCGGTAGTTGAATAACGCATTACTGGAATTGCATTGATTATTGATTGGTGACAATAACAGTTTAGTGATGTCTTCCCAGCCTCTTTGGCCGTTTTTCGATCTTTCTGTAGCAGCAGGAATTCAGGCGACGGACTGATATTCATTTGTGCCACACAATACGCCCGTCCTTCATCCAAAAATGGCTTTGACACCCCACTTGCCTATTAATTGAAGGCGTGACAGTAGGTACCCCATTCCTTTTCAGATGGACTTTCCATAGTGGGCGGTGCCCTTTCACCAGGTTTAACCATATTGGCTGCTGACAACCGCACGGACACAAAAATACGGCCGCCCAGGGCTGCTTTTCTCCAATTAGATAAATTGTGTGGGGTTTCAGGTTCTTAGGTTCTTCCTCCAATACCCTAGAACGCCACTTTGGCTTTGGAGGCCAAAATTGACGAGCGCCATTGATTAAATTCTTCAGTCGTTTAAACATTACGCCAAATAACAATCCAAAAATGGGCTTATATCTCCGCGCCCTGCATATCGTTTAAGCACTTCACACCGGCTTCCCCCCGTATTGTTTCCAAAAGCGCCGTTGATTAGGTCAAACCACTGGTGCCGAATTTCATCATTTGAGTCGACCCGAAACGGATGAATCCGTGCCAGGAGATTGTTAACAGCAAGTGTTGCACACATCCCATTAATGCTAATAACGGCCGGGCTCTCTACCTTTGCACCCTTGATGTAACCTTCTTTCAATTCGGACTCAAATTGCGCTGGATTGCTGCGACGGAGCGTTGCCGCCCTGAGAGCCTCAGGCGTATAGACGTTTCGAGAAAGAAGACTGGAGCCTCCAGGCAAAAGAAAGTGCACTGACCCGCACGCCACATTTATACCGCCTTGTCCATCCGCATCTAATCGGACGCCTAAATCAAAATAGGGAACATTATAAAATGTTGCAAGTCGGTTGAGAAGGTCTCGACCATCCACTGTGTCCATGCACCCGAAAAGCACATCGCAAGTGGCGAGATATTGAAGCACTTCAATATCGAACAAATCCGTATGAAACACTTTTACTTTTGTCTTTGTTCCAATTCGCTTAATTATTGATGCAATGGCCTTCACTTTTGGAGTGTTCTTTTCGGCATGCTTCAGAGTTGAATTTATAATTCGGTTTAAATTCTTGTGCTCAATCACATCCGGATCTACCAAGACAAGTTCTTTTACTCCAAGCCGCGACAACTGCTCTATCACCCAGCTCCCTGTTCCAGAACAGCCGACTACCCCGACCCTAAGGGAATTTAATAAGTTCAGCGTCTTCTCCCCAAATGCTTGCGCGGTCCGAATATCCCTGGCGGCGACAGAATTTTCAGATTGGATCGTATCGTAAAAAAGGATGTCATCACCCGAAATAAGGATTCGGTTTATTGGATGAAACTGCATATCCTTTGAAATTGTCCGGCCAAAAATTTCCTTGTTCGGCAACATTACTGAACTCGCATGGGGAAATGCATCGTCTGTCCATCCATGTAACGACTGGAAAAGCTCAAAGTCAGATTTGTCGTCTATTTCTGAAAAGTGTGGATAATAACCAGGATGACTGTGAATCTTGAGGACTGCCATATGTTTTCGCATGGCCTCCTCAAACAGCGGCATCCCCAATGCTGTCGGCCAATGCACACGTACTGGAGTCCTCTCGAAGCATTTCTGATGCGGAATAACCAAGATCTTATGAGCGCAAAGGATATGACCATCTTGAGAGTCCCGGCGGCCACACAAGACCAACGCCGCGGCTTCGTTGCCGTCACCCGGAAATAGGTGCTTATACAGATCTTCGACCTGTTGGCCGGTAAATCTTAGCTGACAGTGCTGCATGCTTCAGTTCCTTTGGAATTCGCGCTCCAGCCAAGTACGGATTAATGCCAAATGAGTAATTATGTTATATTCACCTGGAATCCATGGATGTGCTGGTGTGTAATGGCGCGACCATCGTTGCCATTGTCTTCCGTCAATGGGCATGATCGCCTCGGTTCGCGGGATTGGACGTCCGTCCTTACGGCTTAAAAATGGATTAATGAAAACCATATCCAAAGGGGTGGTTGGATATCCTCCAGGAATTTGTATTGCCAAGGAGGCCTGTTCCACATTATACCCGGCGGGAAGCCGGTATTCATGTACCAATACCCAACCTGCGCCGTTACCACCAATCGTTTCCCATCTGAGTCCCGCCGCATCAAGCCCTTCCGTATCAGCCTCCGGTAATTGGAACTGCCGCCTGGAGTTGTTCATTCCTTCGGTTTGGTCCTTAGGCAACGTCATAAAGCGCTCAATCCCGCAGGCCCTGAAATCCACAATTTCATCCAAGCCAATTGCTTTTACATGGCCCCCCTTCATCTTCTGGTTCAAAAGCCAATTCTCAGGAGGAATCTTCTTGGCCAGTTCCAAAATCTGGCGACCAGTCATCTCATGGACGTGAACGACATATTTCTCCCTGTCGATCCGGATGCGATAGCGCCGGGTCTTTGGGGGTTTTCCCCCATGCATTTTGCAAAACTCCTCAAGGTCAAGCTCCTCAATTTCAATGACTTCTCCGGTCTTTGTCGCTTCAATAATCTGTATTGATTCAGCCAAAATGGTCGTTTCTCCATCTGCTTTTTTATTGTGTTCTGCTTCGCTCATTGTTTTCCTTTGTTTTATGCGATTTCGTTGACTACACCCCAGTAAATGCAGGCCGGTTACAACTACAAAAACCGTGTTTTTCAGAGGATTTAACGTGTGTTACCACCTTGCATTTACCGGGTGGACAGAAAGGCATACGTATGCATACAAGAACAAATACCGAAGAGACTGTTAACGAAGAGACGGACGACATTTCCCTTCTGTTGATGATGGGGGATAAGAGCAATAATCCCGAGGCCGCCGAAATCGCGCTGAATGAGTTCTTTCGTCGGTACCAAAGGCCGCTGCTGTATTTTGCCAAAAGAAATGGATTCCGGGCCCTTGGCTGGGGCCCTGATGATTTTGTCACACGAACATTTCAAAAGGCGTACGCAAAAATCCATTTGTTCGACCCGACGCCAGGTCTGTCCCAAGAGGATATAGAACTGGAAATTCACTGCTGGCTGTTTGAAATCGCCAAAAATGAATTTTTAATGGAATTCCGAAAGCCTGCCAGAAAACACGAGGCGCCCGTTGAAAAGGAATTGGCTGAGGAGCAGAATAAAACGTCATTGCCTGAAACGGCAACAGAGAGGTTTAGTTTTGAACAATTAAAGGAAAAAAAGGCAGCTGTCCGGACTTTCCTTGACGGGCTCTCTGAACCGGACCGGGAACTGCTGGTAATTTCCATGAACTTTTACGATTTCCAGGCCCGCAAATCCATTATTCCTGAAGACATCCTGGATGGACTTGCGAGCTCGATGGGGACGACACCTGAAAACATTAAAACCAAAAGGGCGCGGCTGATGCGTAAGCTGAAGGAGCACATTGAGAACACAACAACATAGAAGCGCTCGTAACACAGATTGAGGAAAGGCATTATGAAAAATGACGATAAGAATCAAAAAAAAGCTGACATTCTGAGGGACGATCTCGAAAGTCTGTTACATCAGGTTCTTCGAGAAGATGGGGCCGTTTTCCCGGCTTCAAAAGAGGATGTTCGCAAGCTTGTGGCAGATTCAATAGATGACGAGATCGACGTAATCGATCCTTCCGAATTGTTGGCTCGTATTCATGGTGAAGAAACCAGAACGAAAAAGAAAATAGTCCCATTGTTTGGTGATGTTTCAACTGAAGTGAAGGATGACTTGCAGGCGATGGCGGCGCGTAATGCAGGAGAGCTGACCGAGGATATTCGTCGTCAAATGGAAGAAGACAGAGCTAACGCAGAAAAACGCCTCAACAACAAAAAGCATGAGTAAGAGCAGGCTCCCACTAACGCGGCGAAATGAAATTGTTGCACTGGCCGAGGAAGTTGCAGAAACGCACTGCCCAGACCGATACATTGACCCAATTTTTGTGCTGAACCAAAAACAAATCACCTATTCCTTCAATTATTACGGAGATGGGTTTGATGGGATGCTTGAACACCGAGCCGGCCGGTTTCACATGTACTGTAACCTTGACCGCGTTTCGAACTCGACTAGCCCGCGGGCAAGATTTACTCAGGGGCATGAACTTGGGCATTATTTTATTGATGAACATCGTAACGCACTCCTTCGAGGTGTCCCGCCACATTTGTCAGTTTCGGACCAAGTCGATCCTGAACGTACCGTCGAAGAAGAAGCGGACTTGTTCTCTTCTCATTTCTTGATGCCTGAGCAACGTTTCAAAACCGCGTTCTCTGCTGCACCAATGGGCCTCCGAGGAGTTATACACGTTCAAAAGCAGTTCAATGTCGCGTGCTCCAGTGCTGCTCTTCGAGTATTGGGACACAGCTCGCACCCGCTGGCAATGGTTTATTGGAGAAATGACAAACCACCGTGGTCTGATGTGAACATGGCCTTTCGAACCATGGGCCTAGTCCAAGTGATGAGGAAAGCCAGCAAATTGCCACCTGACTCCGCCACATCGTTAGCGATGACTGACAATCCCAATGCATACAGTGACCCAAGATCGTCAACATCATTAGCGTCTAGCTGGTTTTGGGGAATTCATAATGGCAGTGCATTGGACATAGTGCTTAAAGAGGAAGCGATTAGGCTTGGGAGATTTGGCGTTCTCACTATATTGAGCCCAGCGTAAGCCACGGGAATCTTCAGGTGAATTAGTTCTGAAATTTCAAGGTTCAGATGATCAACGTCGAAAGAGCATTTGATGCCTTCGTTAAGAGCACTGGAGGCGAACTTGTTCGCGAGCTGCTTCCCAGTTCTCCAGCTTTTCCAAACGCAGATTATCTATTTCGAGATCACCAATCGGGTCCTGTTATTGCAGAATTGAAGTGCCTAACGAAGGATCTATTACAGGCTGGTTACCAGCAAAAAATAGAGCAGCTCGTTGAAATCTGGATTAAAAAGACACTAATCCGGCCGTTCGCGGGACAGCGACAATTTTCATCGCGAGACCTACCGCAACAATGCCAGGAGGAGCTTTTCCAGCTTTTGGGCCGGCGCGTGAAAAAAGACGTCATCGATGCAAATAAACAAATAAGAGAGACCAAAAAGTACTTTGGCCTAAATGACGCCACAGGTCTGTTGCTTCTCGTTAACGACGGGAACTATTCTTTGGAACACGAGATTGTTATTTTTCTTGTTCAACGCGCTTTGCAAAAGGAGTGCTCAAGCATCAATTCGATCGTCTATTTCACGGTCAATATGACTTCCAGAGTACCGGATATCGATGGAAACTTTTTGGTTTGGGCGCCAGCACATCGTTTGAATATGCAGGCTGTTCCGCAAGAATTTTTGACCTGCATACGTGATGGTTGGGTAAGATTCCATGCGAAATTGATTGGCGAGCGAGTCCGAGTATTTACGGCTGGTACAGGTAATGCCATTGAGCAAATTAAATTTTTAAGACCGCCGGAGCCGCGTGAATATTATCAGAAGAATCATAAGGCTTGGGTAAACCTTCGACGAGAAATCTCAGAACAAATTGACATCATGCTTTTGGCGTCGAGAAATTATGATCACGGTGACTGGCAGGATGCAGGTCGCATTGCACTGGCGGCTCGGGTTCTTATGCATGGAGGCTCAAATAAGCCTTCCTTGGTTCACGATTATTTTGGGAACAATAATATCGGGTTGAGAAGTACGACGATGATCAATTCATTGCCTGTGCCCAATGCCTTTGGATTTCTTGGTATACAAGGCAACACCGGGCATTTTAGGCCCCTGTACGACAGTGCGAAGCGCAACGAAACGATCCCCCTGGAAGACTGGTGGGAAAATGAGCCGGTGCTAAAGCTATACAACGAGCAGAATAAGATCCTGACTCGAAAAGAAATCATCCTAGCCGCAACTGCAGAGAGTTTTAGGCAAGATGTGAGCCACGAAAATGAGGTTAAATATCAACGGCTTGTTGCTGGTATGGGTTTCCAATTTTTAGGACGAACAAAAGAAGGAAATGTAAAAGTCACCCCCAGCAATGCCCATCTTGCAACCATCAGACAAATAGGCCATGAACTTTTGAGAAGTGAGGAATTAATGGCGTTAGCCAGATAAGCGCAACAAGAATAGGGCACGTTGGCTCGCCCAGCAAACAACTCACAACGCCTTTTTCCCAGCCGCTTTTGCCTTCTTCCGCCTCAATCGAGCAGCAGCCGAAATTTTGGCCCTGACTGCAGCACTCATTGTTCTTTTTTTAGCAGGCGTCGGTGTGGCCTTTGTACTTTTATATTTGGCCCAACGTGCTTTTTGAGCTGCGATGATCCTGGCTCTTCCGGCTGCGCTCATTCTGTTTCTTCTTGAGCGAGCAGGTGAGGGGACTCCATTTCCTCCTCCGCCCAGGATTGATTGGAGTTCATTTTCCAATTCGGTGATTTGTTCTCTAATATTGGCTGCGTGTCTGAGTTGCTTTGCTGAGAGATTTGATACGTTCATAGCAGGAGTGGAGTATAAGCGGGACGTGGAGATGTGCAAGGGTGTTCAATCGATTTCTTTCAGCAATGATAAGGCTTGGTCAATGGCCTTTTCCCAATTCTTTTCATCTCCAAATGGATGTTGGCTAGGATGGTTTGGCCAAAGTATCACCGTCACATTTCCCCATGAAGCGGGAATTCTCCAAACGCTGAATTTATAATGTCGTTCAGTTTTGAGTCTGAGTCGATGGGAACAATTTGCTTCCGTGTGCACAACTTGTCCCACAAGAGGTTTATTAGGCCAACAGATTCGGAGATATGAGAGCAGACTTCCCCAACCTAATAGCACAACGATTTTTGGCCTGAGCATTTCAACGGCATCGGGTACCCACTTAATCACTTTAAGATCAGTTGCATCAGTCCTCTCGACGAAACCGCAGCATAATTTCCGTATTCTTCGCCAAAATCTGTTCCTCTCCTTTGCATCCCAATTAGAAAGTTTGCCACCAAAGCCGTTATGAACAGCACCCACAGAGGGAGGGGAATTAATGTCAGAGTCGTGTTTACCTTTGCCAGGACTTATTCCCATGACCAAGACCCAAGGATTTATACTGGTTGGCATACCAAAAGGCCATTCGCCGCCTGGAACATTCATGCGCAACCTATTGCTATAATCATTTCCATAGTGCAGAAATTTTCGTGCTGCCTGGAATCTTAAATATGGCGAGGTTGACCAAAGTTGAGTTTTTGTATTCATTCTCTGATTAGCGCCCGATTCGCCCGTCGATTACAAATGAAGCCACTGATTTATCTCCGATTGATAACTTTGTTGCCTGCTCACGAAGCTTAGCTCTCAACGTTTCAATATCGTCTTTGCTCCCGTTGGATGTTTTCCGATGGTCACTGGTTCTATTCCAAGTATCGCAAGTGAAATACGCGACGGCATAAATGCCGAAATTTTGGCCCTGGTTGCCCAGGTAGCGATCAAATAATTGCGCTTCCATGTCCTTGTATATGCCCTGGTTCCATGCGCATTTTACCTCAATGACTACGGACACTGGTTTGGCAAAATCCCCGTTTTCTGTGAGCGGGACTGCTGTGACCAGTAAATCGGCAAGCTGCGCCGGATCTTCACCGAAACGTCGCCTTATTTGAACCTCTCGACTTGCGATAACTCCTACCTTCTCCAGTTCACGTTCAAGAAAGCGCTTTAGGCAGTCCGAAAGATTGTTTTCGTCTTTGGGATCCCAAATTTTATTCGTCCCTTCGCTAACCGAATTCCATAATTCAGTTGACGGGTTTGGTCCTTGGAGTGTTTTTTTAAATTCATCCAGCAACTTAAGGAGCAGGTAGTGTAAATCACCCGCAGTTTTTATCAGGCATTTATTTGAATCCGCAAATGCGACAAGCAGAGCTTTCGGCTCGGGGCGAACCCACGCAGATTGTCGGACTCGCTTTCGCATTTCCGCCAAAATATCACCCAGCCAAAATAAGTCTGGGCGCTTTTCCATCAAATCCATAACCCCTTGGCAAGCCTCTTCCGTGTCTAACATTCTCAATGACTCGAGAATGCCTCGACGAAAGTGATACATCTCATGTGCTGCCGTGACAGTCCCATCTGTTTCCTGATCGTAAGGATTTCCCGGAAACTCCCTCTCAAGGAAATGCCACAACCTGGCCAATTGCTTTGGCTGAAACTTCGTGGCCCAATTGAAGCGGCCGCCAAAACGCGGCACCAATTTCCACGCAATCCTTTTTCCAAGGACAACATCGGCTTCTATGACACCGAGAAATTCGTCCGCCTTGTCGGCAGGCCAATTTTGTATGAGCAGGGCACCCGCAAGTGGCACAAATATATGCCAAGCACTATCGCTCGAACGACTGCTGAACACATCCTCAGACAACTTTTTTCCTTTAGCTGGAGCATTTTCAATGAAAATTTGAAGTAGGTCTCGCATCGCCTGTTCTTCCAGCTTTCCCTCGTTAATTTTAGTAAGCAAAACTTGCTCTATGTCACCGCACCAGACTTTACGCAAACTCCACAAAATGCGCCGTTTATTGTCATGATTAACATTTTGATTAACGAATCGCTTTAATGCACTAAATGCAGCCCCGTATGCCTTGAGGAATGCCAACCGAACGATTTCTTCGAAACCCGAGTTATGGCTGCCATTTCCCCAGTCATGATATTGAAAGATTACAGGAATCCACCTTTCCCACTGCTCTGCTGATATTCTCTCAATGGCAGCGGGAGCTTCGTCGTACAAAAGAAGAAAGGCAGGATTCGCCACAGTATAACGGCGTTCGCCGTTACCACGACCCGAAGTCCATACTCCTTCTCCATCTACAGCTTGCACTTCAAAATATTCTTCGGATGCCGCCAAAATTCTGCTCTTCAATTCGACCAGCAATAAATTCCAACCTTTATCCTTCGAAACTTGTAAATTTAAGGAACTAGAAAATTCTCTGTCCGGGTCGCGTTGCAGATGTTCAATGATGTGCCAAAAAGCAAATGTTTTTCCGTTTTCGAATTCTCTTAGGTAATACTCCATCAGTTCGGTATACGATGGCGTTTTCCGATATGCCTTTTGGCTTTCAGCCTCCCGCGCCCTCTCATAGTTCTTTTTTATCCAATTATTTTCATTCGCAACCAATGGGCATGAAATATAAGGTAGAAGCCCCTTTTCGACCTGCTGGTTTTGCTTCGCCAAGGCCGAAACTAAATCTAACGCCGTGGAATCTGTGGGTGAAAAGGCTAAAAAGATCAATTTGTACCATTTGGATTTTTCAGTTTCATTTTGCGCATTTACGAAGCAATTAACGAAATACTTGATGTCAGCGCTTGATAGGATTCCCGTATCGTGAATGTCCCCATAAAGGGTTAAGTCCTGTACTTTTAAATCTGAATGGACAATGGCTTTCCAGAAAGCCTCTCGTTCCGCTGAGCTGAGTTCCGGTTTTTGTAAGCCACCTCGAAACACGCCACGTATTGCAGTTCCTTTTTTCGTTATTAACTCCACCAGGGGATCAGAGATTTCGGATGTGAAACAACTTTTCAAGGCGCCGCGTACGATGTCCCTAGGAAAAACTCCGAATGGTTCGTCCATGTCGAAAGTAACATTGTCATTTCCTAGCCACCGCAAAACCAATGGTAAGTCGCCTTCCGGTATTGTCGAAGCAAGTTCATTTAAAAACCCCTCGTACATCCCAAAATGATTTCGTTTCCGTCGGGGAGTCAAATGTGAAAGAAGTTCGGTGGTGGACAGATGGGAAGGCCACAAGAGAGTCAAATAAATGCCTTTTATTTCGTCTTGTGAATCGTCCAGATTTGCGCGAAGTGCTTTTTGCTTCAGCAAGCCTCGGACTTGTTCTGTTGCCGAGTTTACAAGCGCAGCACCTGCATGTTGCCTGTAGCGCTCGATTTCGCTAGTGTCGAGAAACACTTCCACAATAGCATCTGCCAAGTCGGTACAGTGACAAAACCCGGCAATGTCAACGGCAGTTTCTCGGACCAAGGGATTTTCCTTTTTGTCACGAATTACGGCCTCCAATTGGTTGGCCAATTTTGGATGATTTAAGTTTGCCAATTGCTGCTTCAAGCCCCAGTCCAAATTCTCTGCTTCATGGTCTTTAACCAACTTCAAATAGGATTCGACATATCGGTATTTTCTTTCATCGTTCAGCCAATTTCCACTGCAACGAATGAATACATCTGCATTTGGCGGTCCCAAAATATCAAATAGTTGTGGTTTCATCTCCGCCAGCCAACACGCGGTTTCCTCCAATTGAGGAATTAGCCTTTTTCTATTTGAAGCAGTGTCTGAAAGCAAAGATACAATCTGTTCCGTTGGAATGGTCGAAGCCGACAGGTAACGCGCAGCAAGAAATTCTGCATATGACTGATGATTCCAAATTTGGCCTCCGTCCCCGCGCTCCCCAAATAATCCTGTCTGGAGGGTTTCGGTTACGGTTTCTCGGTTTACTGCAATCTCATTATCAGCTTCTCCTTCTTTGAAGAGCCCAAGTGCATCCGTCGCTTCAAGGATGTCCGTTCTTGATAGCGGATGTTCCGGATCGCCGTTGATAACATATCGATTTGTAAGGACAGAAAGCGCAGCCAAACGGCTGGCAATTGCCAGTCTTTGAATTGGGAGGGTCTGCTTTTGGAGCCTGGACGTCATCTCTGAATTCGGTTCAGTACATAGATGGCCGCAACCACGCTCGTAAATCTCGACTCTCGAATTTGGCAGTTTTCCTCCTTGCAAATATATGTTGAGCAGCATGTTGAAGGTAATCGGGCGGGCAGCCATTGGCTGTACGCCTATTTCCCCGACCCGCGCTAAAAAGGCATCTCCATCCTGGGCGTTTGCAACCACTGCGGTGCGCACGTTTTCTGCCGAAAGTGGGGCAAGCGTATACATTTGAACCTTGTCCTGACCGCCAAACATTTCCATTAGCTTGGTCCCCACGGATCCGCGCCATTCTGCTGATCTACAAGTTAATCTCAGGTAGAACGGCGGGGGCTTCTGCTCCAAGCAATCTCCGAAGCCGCCCATCAGAACCGATTCCAGTTCCTCTATCCGACGCCAGCACTCATCCAAGCTATCCAGAAAAACCGTGATAGCGTACTCTCCGCGTTTCCAACCGAGTAACTTGGGATCATCAAAGACCTGTTTGATTATTCGCGCCTCACTGAGACGCTTTAAATCATGGTAAATGACCTTGTGTGCTTGCCCCTCTAATGTTCGGGACAATTCCTTCGCCTCGTCTCGGACTACGGTACTTTTCCCCATACCTACGCCAGCGAGCAATATTAAGCATGGGACATTTTTCAAATCCGTAAGCCTAACGCCATTCGAGGTTTGGAGAAGCCACTCCAAAGATGTGGAGGGCTCCACAAAATAGCCGTCTCTCATCGTCGGATTTTGGTTCAAAGGAACCCAATAGCGCTTCCAATCGTATTGTTGTCCAAGCATCAAGATGAAATTATAAAATTCTTGATATTCAGGCGAGATGGATTTGAGCATGTAAAGTCAGCCGCGCTTCGAATTCCTGAACACCGTTCTCCATCGATTCAAACTGAGCAATCATTACTGGGGCTTTTGACCATTCTCTACAACGACAATTGGGGCGCTTTGGGTGGGAACGATATTGAAGCGTTCCATGAAATAAAGTTCCAGGCTCCCAAACTCCCTGGTGATGATGCGCTCCTGCTTTTTGGTGAGTGAATAGCGATTACACATGGCTCAAAATTTAGCACGGGATTTCAGGCCGACAAAAATGGTGGGGCGCTGATATTTGAAAAGAGGTGGAATAATTTTGCGTCCCTGGCATTTGGGTTTGGATACGATTTCATGTCCCCAATATTCTGCCCATTGTAGTGCTGCCTGAAAATCTTCGTCTGTTCCACCAATGATTTCATAGTGGCCGTCGGAGGTTTTAAGGAGTTTTGGATGCTCTTGTTGGTCTTCATTTTTGATTTTCATGAAGACCAGCATACGAGAGGAGGTTGGACAAATGCGGTCCAACCCTCGAGAAATTCGGGAGTATGTAGATAACGCAAATCGAGCGGGATTTTGCTCCCGGTATACAATTATGTCCGATTTCGAAAGTTCAGATGTTTCTTATTTTTCATGGAAATATTTTCCATGACGAGGTTGGACATTGGTGGGGTAACCTTCGCAAAAAAGCGAAAATTTGCGTTAAGTACATACTCCCGGAAAAATTTATTTTCACTTGCTTCAAGTTGTGTTCTCGAAAAGAGAACGTTATTCTTGCTAAAAATTATGGGTTACTTCGCAAACGGAACAGAGGCTCAAATCTACTTTGAAATGTACTGTGAACACTGCATTGACTGGAGATCAGAAAACCCCGATGAGGAGGGTTGCCCTGTTTGGGATGCTCATGGTTTCCCTGATCGGGACCACAACGTTGAAATTATTTTGGATCTTTTGATTCCTCGTGACGCCCAGGGGAATAATCTGCAATGTGCCATGTTCATTCCCAGGACAGAAAATGTGCCGGATCGTCCCACAGCATCTGATACTTCTAATGTGCGCAGAGAGTCTGATGGACTTGACCGATGCTTCGAACCAATTGATTAAGGCGTAGAACGGCAACGCTGATACAAAACCGATGCCGCGAAGGACTTATCGCATTTCTAGTTTCAATTAAGAAGCAATGGTTTTCTTTCGTCCATCAGTTTTGTTTTCCGCGCCATTAACTTCCGTCGCCTTTTTAGCAATCGAACCATCCAAAAGCTGAGGGAGTTTTGATATGGCTTCTTCAAGCGGCTTAATGCTTGTGTGGGTATAGCGGGCGTTCATCTCAAGTGAAGAATGCCCGGTCAACCTCATGCGAATTTCCTGCGCAACACCCGCTTCCGCCATGGTGGTATTGAAACTGTGGCGCAGGGAGTGAAAGGTTAGCCGGTTAAAATGAATCTTTCCTTTGCCCTTGATACGCTGGCTGTCGATTTTCGCACGCTTCACTATACGGCCGAAGCTCTCGCTCAAGCCGTGTGCTCCACCAATACCGCGCTCTGCCAATTCAGGGCACACGTATTTGCTTTCGATGAACTCGCTCAAAAATTGCAGGTGCTCTTCCAAGTCGTCTGTCATTGGAACGGTCACCTTCTTGCCCGTTTTTTCCTGCTTAAAGTGAATCACACGGCTTTTCATGTCCACCTGTTTCCATCCAAGCGTTGCACAATCACCAAGGCGCTGGCCGGTAAAGTAGCCAAGCAGGATGAGCGTAAACCATTCAGATTTATAGCCGACTGTGTCAAGCAGTGTGGCAACCTGCTTCGGCGTGAAAATATCGCGCTCACTGGATTCCACTTTAGGCATTTCCACAGCCGTTACCGGGTTCTTCAATATAACCGAGTACCGCTCAGCACGGTGAAGTGCAACGTTAAGCGTTTTGATGTCTACGACCGCTGTCTTCGGGGCGACGCCATCCTTTAACCGAGAATTCAGGAAATCCTCGATATGCGAACTGCTGACTGAGGTTATGGGCGATTTTGCTGCGGCACCCAAGCTTTTCAAGAAAAGGTCAACAGTGTGTTTATAGCGCTCGTAGGTCCCAGCAGACTTTTTGGTTTCAACGCTGTTCAACCAATCGTGCAAATATTTTTCCGCAGTAGGCGTGACGATGGTTTCCTCGTTGGTCTTTTCGAGCATATCGTTAAGCACCTTTTGCATTTGTCGGGTGCTGACAGCGGTTTTGCGGGCAAGGAATTCAAGCCGCTCATATTCGACAGCGATGAGCATGGCCTTCTTTTTGTCGGTCTGTTTGGTGGAACGCTTTACCTGCCTGCCATCCCGGTCGGTGTAGCAAGCGGTCCAGAAACGGGAATTTGGATGTTTCCAAAGACTGGCCATATCTCAATGTTAAAAAGTAAGAATAAAAGTAAGAATAAAAATATCAAGGAAAATGACAGTGACCGCCACAAAAGCCGCATTTTTATTGGGGTTCGATGGCGTAGAAGTGAAAGACGGGTTCGATTCCCGTACGCGCTACCAATCTCACGATCAAAAATTATACCTCAACGACAGGAACTCCATGTTCACTCCAGGATTTTCGTGAGCAAAGCCCGCATTGGACATGTGCTGAATGCGCGCGCCCAACGTGAAGTGTTCGGAGACTCTCCAATTCAGCCCGATGTGGCTGGTGAATTCGAAATTGTCCCCGAAATTCCGCGAACTGAAATGATGGCGGCTCAGAAAAGTCGGAGCTGCGCCGGCTTCCACAGTAATGGGAAAACGGCCCTTGCCCAACTCGACAAGCGGACCGATAGTGCCGACGAAGCCGTTGTTATTGCCGTCGGTGAGGCAGCCAAGGGAGGCGTCTGCGCCGGGCCGCAAATACCAATTTGAAACAAAATGCCAGTGCCATCCCAGGATCCCTCCGAATGCTTCGGCTTGACGATATCGGGCGCCGCCGTCATCCAATGAAGCCCCGCCACGCGCGCCGGCAAAAAAATCCTGTGCTCGAGTGCGGCAGACGACGAAAACGATTATAAATGAAAAAGTAAAATGAACTGTTCGGCGGCCATTTTTTAAAAAGCAATGCATCATAGTTTTCCCAACGGCAACAGATTGCACGTCGGGCCAGGAATCTTCTCAATGCGATTCACCTCATTTTATTTTGGGAGTCCGGTCCTTGTCCCTTGGTGCTGCGACCGGCTCAGATGAGGTAGAACCCTCAAATCCACCTTTCATTATCGCGCTTAATGTTACGTGAAGGGGAAAAAAGTCAAGCTATCAGTTCAAAGTCCCGTTGAATTGTCATAATTAAGCGGCGACCGGGTCCGGAACTGATTTCCTGGAAGCTAACGGATTGGAGTCGGGACAGTGTCAGGCCAACGGTGGCATGGATTTTTCAACAGGCCAGCATTCAGTGACAGGAAAGCCGTAGGACAAGCGAATGAAGAAGATCTGGACTTTAAAATAAAGAAAAACTGCGCCCCACATTCGCAGCCTGCAATTGAGAATGAAATTTTGGGCGATGAGCATTCGACCCTGGAAGTAAAGCTTTACCAGGATCAGGCCAAGTCGTCCGTATTCTAGAAAATGGGAAAACAGGCGCTTTAATAGGGCGCCGCTGTCCACAATCTGAGGTTCTGACAGCATAATCAATTTTTATCCGGTTACTTTAGCTTTGCTCTGTAATAGCGGCCAGGTACCGTTTTGGCCACTGTGTCCGTATAGGTCAGGCTTCCGCCGGTCAACACATTGGTGTACACGGAAGTCCAGTGTATCGTATCGGACGATGCCTGGATAACAAGATTCGAGCCAACTGGACCGGAAAATTGAATTCTGAATCCTTTTGCAACCATTGCGCTTCCGCCGGGCACTGCCATCACGGGCTGAATGGCGCCCACGGTTGCTTTTTGGCTGTCGGATGTTGCCGTCGTTATTCCCAGAAGACCACCAAGAAGCTCGTCTTCTATTTCCACATAATAAGTGCCCGCGCAGGCGGATGTGACATGTCCCAAAGTCAAAGTGCTGCTAACGTTCATGGTGCCCAGACCGGTCGTGGTGACCGTGGCATTAGACGGCAGATTGCCATTTTTGCCGTTAACGTAAACCCAGGTAACACTACACATATCCCCCAGGGAGCAATTAGCGCCTGCAGTAAGAGTGATGCTGTCTCCATTTGGGACATTCGTGCCCACGGGCTGGACAGTGATGTCGGGAGCCCCAAGACCAAGGATCTGCGCCTGACTCGTCGCGACCGTCATAAAAATGCCGAAAAACAGGGAAATTAGCGTTCTCCCCAACCGTTCCCGGTTGTTTCGGTGTTTCGCTTCCATATTCGAGACAGAATGCAGCTACTGTTGTGCCAAAATAGGTCACTGTGTCCCAAAATGAAACGTCCCGTAGGGCCGTGATTGTGTAGTTATTTCTGGCGCACCACACTTGCACCAATGCAGCTTGAACCTTGCCACGGCGAAGGCCCCCCCTCTTCGCCGTTCTAGAAGCGATACGTTGCCTTGACGCGGAAGTTGATGCCGTCTTGCTGTATATAAGGCTCCAAATGGAAATTCGAAGACGGGTTGAAGTATTTCGTATTGAACAAATTGTACACGCTGGCTGAAAGTTCCAGGTTTTTGATGAAAAGGTCATGGCTAAAAATGGTGAAGTTGACGACCGTGAAGCCGGGAGAATTTGGTCCGGGCGTCACGCTCCCGGGATTCCAGATTTCGGTTTTGCTTTGGCTTGTGTATTGAACTTCAAATCCGGCGAAGAGTTTTTCTTTGTAAAGGGGGGCGTTGACGTTGAGCTTAATCATATTCTCGGGCGAATCCGCCAGACCGATTCCGGTTTCTCGATTTTCGGTCCGTTGCAGGCTGTAGCTCAGGCGGCCGTTGATGTCATTCCATTTTGCGTCCAGGGCCAGTTCCGCGCCAAGCGTCTCCGCGTCGAAATTGCCAAAGACGCCTGATGAATTCAGGGCGATCAGGTTATCCAGGCGGTCGTAATAGCCCATGACCGAAGAACGCAGAAAGCGATTAACGCCTTGTTCATAAATCCACTGATAGGAAGAAATCTTTTCCGGCTGAATGAAACTTGTCGAATCTGCCAATTCAAAAACGTTGGGGTCGCGAAAGGCGGTTCCGTAAATAAATTTGAAGGTCGATTGCTGCCAGGGATTGTAAATGAGTGCCGCGCGCGGACTCCAATTCGGCGTATAACTGCCATACTCATCGTAGCGAACACCGGCTTCAAGATGGAGACTGTCCAGGATGGCGAAATCGCCCTGCCCAAAGATGCCGTAATTTTGACGGCTGGTTTGGATCGTTCCCGCTAATTTTCCATTGTAGAATAAATCTGCGTCCTGTTCGAAATCGTTTCGATATTCTCCGCCGAAGGTCAGGATGTCTTTATCCATGATTTTTTTGTTCACCTGAACTTCCATGCCGGCCCATTGGCCCGTCTCCCGGTCCTCCTCAAAAGACGTAGCGGGCGAACCGTTAGTGACGCCGCCCTGTGGCGGAAAGCCGAGTTGCAAATCGCTTTGATCATAATAAACGTCGCCGGATACGTCCCAATCGCCCGCGAAATGATGTGCATATTTCAGTGTAACATAACTCCGGTCCTCAATGTTTTGCAGTCGTGGATCGTTGAAAGCGGCTCCCTCGATTGCAGTGGGATTGACCACGTCGTTGTTGATATATCCGCCTTCCAGGATCAAATCCAAATAACTAACCGAGCCGAAGAAGCTCTGAAAACTATCGGCATTCATATGATGCGCAAAGCCGTTGTTATACAACTGGTATTCCGGATAGTATAAATTCTCAGGCCCGTCGTTATTGTAAATCGTGCCGGAGAGCAAAAACTGGAGGCTATTGGTAAACTGATCGCCAACAGTAACGCGCCCGGAGGCTTCATTGTAGCTGCCGTACGTGCCGGAACCTTCCACGCCGTTTATGTCTTTGCCCTGGCGCGTAATGACGTTGATGACGGCGAAGAACGCATTGTTGCCGTAAAGCACGGAACCGGGTCCGCGAATTATTTCCACACGATCGATTAAATCCACATCCAGGATAAACGACAGGTCCACCGGAGCGCTGTCATCGAGATCCCCATTGATGCGGTGCCCGTTAACCAGCAGGAGGATCCGATTGTTGGCGTCGCCCAGGTTTACGCCGCTCACGCCCACGTAATCGTAGTCGCGGTCGTTTGAAATATAAAAGCCAGGCACGGTTTCGAGAAGGGCGCCCAGAGTTCGCCATCCATATTTTTTGATTTCGTCCGAGGTAATGACAGTGGCGGACGCGGGTGCTTGCGTGGCTTTCTGCTCGAACTTGGAAGCGGTTTCAACCTCGGGCACCTTGATTTGCATCAGGTCTTCCAGTGACATTTCCGTCAGGGACTGGTTCGTACCGCCGGCCCCGGCGGCAGCATCCGCGGCGGCGCCCGTCGCGCTGACCTGATTGGTTGAACTATCGGCGCGAACAACATTGGCCGCCAGACAGAGAGCACAAATCAGATGCCACAGGCGCAAGATAAAGACACGCTGCATTCCCAAAAGAAATTTTCTTTGGTTCATGCGCGAGTCGAAATGTTATTGGAGTTGTCGTTGACAAATTTCATCTGATGCGTCTCAAATTGACCCGAGCAGCTTTTGAGCCTGCGACCGCTGTTGTTACGGCGAAGGTTGAAATTGTGGCCGAATGCGGCGCTGTTGAAATCTATAAATACCTTAATATCAAATACTTAAATCAGTAATCTGTCCAGGGCGCCTGATTGATGAGAAAATGTGCGATAAACGACGTTGTCCTGCTTTTGAGCGTGATTTTCACGGTCGTTTTCAATTGCCCGGCTCAAAACGCCCAGCCCACGAAGTATCAGATCGAAGCGGCGTTTATCTATAATTTTGCTCGGTTTGTCGATTGGCCTGCGCGGGCGTTTCCCGATCCGTCTTCGCCTATGGTTATTGGCGTTTTGGGAAAAAACCGGTTTGGCTCGGACCTCGCGCAGATGATCAGTGATAAGACGGTTCATGGCCACCCGTTGCAATTCAAGGAGTGCGCTTCTCTGGCGGAGGCAACCCAATGCCAGATTATATTTATCAGCGACTCCGAAAAGAACCATCTTTCAAAAATCATTTCCGGCCTGGGTGGCGCCAGCGTTCTGACCGTTAGCGAAGCGGACAATTTCATCGACGCCGGTGGGATGATCAATCTGCGAATCATTAACGACCAGGTGCGGTTTGACATTAACAATTCAGCCGCGAAAACCGCGGGTTTGACCATCAGTTCGAAACTGCTCAATTTGGCGATTAGTGTGAAATAAAACGCG
Organism: uncultured Verrucomicrobiae bacterium; assembly: GCA_963845665.1. Classification (GTDB taxonomy): domain Bacteria; phylum Verrucomicrobiota; class Verrucomicrobiia; order Limisphaerales; family UBA11358; genus UBA11358. The sequence continues at coordinate 56,251 of CAWJTA010000002.1, read as the reverse complement.
GGAAAACAGGGAATTATCCTCATCCTCGCTTGCCGCGCCGTAGTCAGACGACCTGTCCAGCGCAGCTTCTGAGCGAAGGTGGATCCTCGAATCCGCGAAGCACACGACACCAGAAATTCGGCCCGATTATTCCCATTTCGCTCACTGTGACCGTTGCAGTTCGGAACAGAAATTGCTGAATTCCAGCCGGAATTGCTTAATTTCAGGCGGAACACTGCCGCAGAAACGCGGCGGTGCGTCCTTTATTGAGGCAGTTTTCCCTAAAACAGGACAGTTGTGCCCGTACTACAGGACATGCCCATCAAGCGGAAGCTGACCGCAATCATCATGATTGCAAGCACGGTCGCGCTATTGCTGGTGTCAGGAGGATTCATCGCGTACGAGTTGGCCATCTTCCGCCAAACGATGAAAAACGACCTGATGATGCTGGCGCAAATCGCAGGTGACCAGAGCACTGCCGCCCTGGCATTTCGGGACCAGGACGCTGCGGGCGAAATCATGCACGCCATGCGCCATAAAAATCATATCACCGCCGCAGCGCTGTATGATCCCGCCGGAAATATCTTTTCCGTTTATTTACGAACCAATTCCACCCTTCAGACCGTTCCACGTCATTCCGAAACCACCGCGAAGAGACCCGACATTGAACGGTTTGAGCCGGACCGCCTGATTGTATTTCATACATTTTACATGCCGGCGGATGGGAAAGTTGCCGGCACGATTTATTTGGAATCAGACATGGATGAATTCCACCAGCGCGCCGTGCGGTATGCGGGTATCATCATCCTGTTCATGCTGGCTTCGTTCGCCGTCACATTGTTTCTCTCCTGGCTGCTGCAACGGGTGATTACTCGCCCGATTTTTGACCTGGCCGACACCGCCCGGGCTGTAACCATGGATAAGAATTATTCCGTGCGTGTCGCCAAATACGGGCGCGACGAACTGGGCCAGCTCGTGGACAGTTTCAACGAAATGCTCGGTGAAGTTCAGGACCGTGATTCCAGGCTCCAAAAGGCACACGACGAACTGGAAGCGCGTGTCCTCGAACGCACCCGAAGTTTGCGCGAGGAAATCACCGAACGCCGCCGCGCCGAGGCGGCGTTGCACCAGCAACTGGTCCGCATCAGCCTCCTGAACCAAATTACCCAGGCCATTTCCGACCGCCAGGACACCGACAGCATTCTGCACGTGGTTCTGCACCAACTCGACGAACACCTGGGCATTGACCTCGGTACCGTCGCGCTGTTTGATGCCGCGCACCAGACTTTGAATATCGCCGCGTTGTCCGTCAAAAATTCACTGATGGCAAAAAAGTTTGATCTGCATCAGGGTAGCGTGCTGTTACTGTCTGAAACTGATTTTCAGCCGTGCACCAGCGGCCAAACGGTCTATATCTCCGATACGCTCAAATGGGAATCTTCATTCGTTGAAAGGCTGGCAACCCTCGGCTGGCGTTCAGCCGTGGCAGTGCCGCTGATGGTGGAAGAGAAGCTGTTTGGCATTTTGATCGCCGTGCGATTAAAAGCCGAAGGATTCAGCAGCGGCGATGCGGAGTTCCTCAGAATGTTGAGCGAACATGTGGCTCTGGCGGCGCATCAGGCGCGCCTGCATACGGATCTCGGAAAAGCGTACAACGAATTGCGCCGAACCCAGGCCACGATCCTGCAACAGGAACGTCTCAAGGCCCTGGGGCAAATGGCCAGCGGCATCGCCCATGACGTCAACAATGCTCTCTCCCCGGTCATTGGCTTTGCGGATCTGATCCTCAAGGGCGACTACGGTTTGAAACCGGAGGCAAAAAAATATCTGGGCCACATTCGCACGGCGGGCGAGGACATCGCCCACATCGTCGCGCGCCTGCGGGAATTTTATCGGACGCGCGAGGTAAACGAGTCCTTGCAGCAATTGAACCTGAATACGCTCGTTGAACAAGTCGTGGACATGACCCGGCCCCGCTGGCGGGACATCCCTCAGTCCAATGGCGTTACCATCGAGGTCGAGACCATGCTGGCGCCGGATATGCCCAGGTTGGCAGGCATTGAGAGCGAAATTCGCGAGGCGATCACCAATCTTGTCCTGAACGCAGTGGACGCGATGCCGCGCGGCGGCAAGATCACTATCAGCACTCAGGCCCTCCGCAATGATGGCGCTGCCAACGGCGGGAAAAATCCGGTCAAAGCCGTTATTGAAATCACGGACACCGGCACAGGAATGGACGAGGAAACGCGCAAGCGATGCCTTGAGCCGTTCTTCTCCACAAAAGGCAAGCGCGGAACGGGCCTGGGACTGGCCATGGTCTACGGCGTGATGGAGCGTCACGCCGGGAACATTGAAATTCAAAGTGAAGTGGGCAAAGGGACGACGTTTCTCCTCTTCTTCCCCGTGCGCGTCAACGTCCCCTCCGCTGAGCCGGAAAAGGACGGTGCTGCACGCGTGGAACCAATGCAGATCCTCTGCATCGACGATGAATCGCTGTTGCGGGAACTGTTGAAGGAGATCCTCGAGCGGGACGGCCATGAAGTGGTCCTGAGTGACAATGGACAGTCTGGCCTCGATGAGTTTCGGATTGCCTCGGAACGAAATCGTCCTTTTGACATCGTGATAACAGACCTGGGCATGCCGTACATTGACGGACGGCAAGTGGCCAAAACCATCAAATTGGAATCGCCGCGCACGCCAGTCGTGATGTTGACTGGGTGGGGCGCGTTTATGAAGGAGGACGGCAGTGGCCCGGTTGAGGTGGATGGCATCTTGAGCAAACCGCCGCGCTCACGCGAAATCCGGGATATGCTTCGCAAATTGAGCCCGGGTAAGGGCGACAAATGACGCGCGCTGGCAGGTTTTTGCCTGCCACGTCATGGAATTAAACGGATTTCAGGGTGATGTATCATCCCTTGCGTATTTTAATTCCAGTCGTACGTTCAGGTGTATACAGGGAAAAAGAACAAAGGAGTACATTATGAATGGGTCTATTACACCGGTTTTCGCTTTTTTTCATGATCCGTGGGTTGCCAACCTCGCTATTCTTTGCCTCGTCGCGCTTTATATTGCGGCATTGATTCGCAGTCAGACGAACAAAGGCGAAGAAGGCGCACATTGAGTAAAAACCGTTGAAGAGTTGAAGAGCTGAAACGTTTAAAGCGTTAGGTATATTGCTTCGGTTCGTTGTCGCCCGAGGGAGTCGTATTGCGTCAAGAATGGTCGAGGACCAACGTTTAGTGGCGAAATTTGGAATTGAATTTCGGCCGCGTCCGCTTCAAAGTGCGGTCCATGAAGATCGCTCAAACGTCGGTTATTCTATCGGGTGTCCTGGTATTGGCCGTTACTTCCTGTTCCACTTCGCCCAATGGGTCTGCGACTTCCGGGTCGGGTCCTATGGCCCCCGCTGCAGCGGGCCAGTCGATGGAGGATCTTGTTCAATACGCCAATCCCATGTCCGGAACAGGAACATTCCCGGGCGTGCCGGCCGGAGACAACAATCTTTTCCCAGGCGCCGTCGCCCCCTTCGGCATGATCCAATGGAGCCCGGACACCGGCGCGGGAACCACCCCGGGCGGCTACAAATATTATGACACAGAAATTTCCGGCTTCAGCCTCGATCATTTGAGCGGCGCAGGCTGCCCGGACGGCGAGAATTTTTCATTTATGCCGATCATGGGCGCGGGAGAACCTCCCAACGGCAATCGCATGGCTTTTGCCGCGACCTTCACGCACGATGATGAGGTCGTCAAGCCTGGATACTACGGGGTGACTTTGAACGATGGCATCAAGGTTGAGCTCACCGCCACGACCCGCACCGGTTTCGGGCGTTTCACATTTCCTCCAGGCAAGGCTGCGACCCTGTCGATCAACGCCGCCAGTGACGTGAATCATTCCGACGATTCAAAAATTGAAATCCATCCCGATACCCATGAAGTGACTGGCTGGTCAATCGGCGGTTATTTTTGCCAGGGCGGCAGCCGTCAACGCGATAAGCGGACCATCTATTTCTGCGCTGTTTTTGATAAACCGTTTTCCGGTTACGGAACCTGGAGCGGCGCGGCGTACGCCCCCAACAGCACCAACGGAAGTGACGTCGCGTCCGGCGCATTCCTGACCTTTGATACATCAAAAACTCCAGCCGTCATGGCCAAGGTCGGTATTTCCTACGTCAGCGTGGACAACGCGCGCGCAAATATCCAGGCCGAAAGCCCCGTGTCCGACATCTCATCCCATGACTTCGATAATGCCGTGCAATCCGCCAGCGACAATTGGAACCGATGGCTCAATTTGATTCAAGTCAGTGGCGGAAACACGAATGATATGCGGACATTTTATTCCATGTTGTATCATACGTTCATCGGTCCCACAGTTTGCTCCGATGCCAACGGCGACTACATGGGTTATGACGGCCAGGTCCACAACACCAGCGGCCGGGTCCAATACGCCAATTTCTCCGGCTGGGACATTTATCGCAGTGAAGCCCAATTGCTCGGCATGCTCGCGCCCAATGAAGCTTCGGACATGGCCCAATCTCTCCTCAACGACTATCAGCAGGGCGGCACTTTTCCGCGCTGGGGTGTAACCACTGAGGACAGCGGTGTCATGATGGGCGACCCTGCGGCGCCCATTGTCGCCGATTTTTATGCCTTTGGAGCGACGAATTTTGACACGCAGGCTGCTTTAGCCGGCCTTGTTAATGCCGCCACCAATCCTGCCGTTTATGCCGATCGCACCAGACTGCGCGAACGTGATGGATTGGCCGATTACCTGAAATTGGGCTACGTGCCTGAAGACGGCGAGCAAGGCGGGTACGGCTGTGTTTCCATGACGTTGGAATACGATTCGGCGGATTTCGCACTATCACAATTTGCCGCCGCGCTTGCCGACCCTGCCGACAGCGCGCTTCTGCTGGACCATGCCCAAAACTGGCGCAATCTCTACAATCCGGCCACCGGCTACATTCAAATGAAGAAGCCCAACGGCGATTGGGCGCCGGGTTTCACAAATAATGACGGCACTTATGACGAGCCGCATAAGAATGGAAGAGGGCAAACAGAATACCATCGCGCTTATGTGGAAGGCACAGCCGGACAATATCTGTGGATGGTGCCGTTCAATTATAAGGCGCTTGGCGCGGCCATGGGCGGTCCGGAGGCCGCTTCAAAACGGCTCGACGCATTCTTCACCGAGCTCAATGTGGGTGATCAGTCGACGAATGCATGGATGGCCTGGCTGGGCAATGAGCCGTGTGTGGAGACTCCATGGATTTATGATTTCTGGGGCGCACCTTACAAGACCCAGTCCGTTGTGCGCCGCGCCATGAATGAACTGTATTCAGGCAATCCCATCGGCTACGCCGGCAACGACGACCTGGGCGAAATGTCGTCATGGTATGTCTTTGCCGCGTTGGGCATGTTTCCAGAACTTCCCGGCACGGACGTTTTGGTGGTCGGAAGCCCCTTGTTTCCCCAGGCCGTTGTCCATCTCCAAACCGGTACCATCACCATTACCGCCAGCGGCGCCGGCCATGACTCGCCCTTTGTCCAAAGCCTCATGGTCAATGGCCAGCCCTGGAACAAACCATGGCTCCGCCTTTCCGATGTACGAAATAATGGAACCATGGCCTATAAGTTGGGCGCCACGCCGAACACCAGCTGGGGCACTGCTCCAACCGATGTGCCGCCCTCGTATGGTGGCGGAGAGACTTCAGAAACGGTTCCATAAGCGGACAGGCCCATTAACGTTGCAGCCGAAAGCGGGCGTTCGTGCCAAAGGCACAACCGGAAAGTAGCCAGACACGGAGTGTCTGGAAACGTTCCCTTGGGGTGTTCCGTCCTGAAGGGACGCTGGAGTTTGGCCCCTGGTTTTTTATTTGATACTGGTGAAGAGTGCTGATTCCAGTGGGAGGTCACATTTTTTGCCGTTCTGGTCTGGGTCGTTGTGTGAGGAGAGTGGCCGAAAATGGCGGCCTAATGCCGAGGCCCATAATTCGTAACGCACTTGGTTTCTGAGGTCGTTAGTAGTAGCGCGCTGTGTGGGTCGCCGTTTATGCCAGCGCGGGCATTTGAATGTTTCAGGCCTGCCGCTGTTTCCGTAAACTTGGGTTGCTGCCAGCAACAAAAGCGAGTAAGCCGCCACTGCCAGCGCCGGCGCCTGTTGGTTGGAAGCTTCGCTACGCACTTGGGCCTGCCCCACGCCCAAAAGCGTCTTCTCGTCACGAAAATTCACTTCGATGTCCCATCGCCATAAATAATATTGCAATACTTTTTCCAAAGGCAGGTCCGGATCGGTGCAAATTAGGAACGCTGGTTCACGCCGGTCGGTCTGGGTCTTGGTTAGCCGGTAGCGCACCGGCTTAATCACCACCAGACGCAATGAACTTTTGGCTTTGTCCATCTGCGTGTAAATGGGGCCGAGCGTTTTGACCTCAAAGTCGCGGCGTTTGCCGGCTGCAAAGGCTTGCACCTTTTGCCAGGGAATCGATTCATCCTTGAGCAACTCCTGAGGTGTGGGCGTGCGCTGGCCGTATTTGCGTTTGCGTCCGTGTTCGGGTTGGGTTTGGGGCGGATGGAAAAAGACCGAGTCCTTGCGCACACGGCCGATGAGCGTCGTGCGTTGGGGCACCTCCCGCAGCACCGTAGCATTGGTAAAGCGCCCGTCGATGCTCACGATGAGTTGGCGCCCTGCCGAGCCGCTCTCATCCATCTGTTTGCGCAGTTGGGCCAGGCGTTGCCGCCCTACCAGATTGATATTCTTTTTGGCCCGTTCCAGTTCGTAGGCCTCGTGCAGGTGGGGCGGTGCCTGTTTGCGCGGTTTGACCGGCAGAGCAGCCTGTTCAAAGGCCACCGGGATGAGACGCGCCGCACCTTCGAGTCCTTCGGGAACGGCGGCCGAAATCTGTAACACGCGCAGGCCCCGGACAAAGTTCACATGGAACGGAGGGCTCATCGGATCGCGCAAATAACGCACACCACTAATCTTGCGGCCGCTCTTGCGTAACAGAGAGTCATCCATGGCCGCCACCAGCGGGGCCTGCGTCGTCGGCAGCAATGCTTCAATCTGGCCGCGCACCTGGGCAAATACTTTGTTCTGGTCAAAATGCTCCTCGGCGTAGAACCGATAATCGGCCGTCCAGTCCTGTTGGGTGCGATCCTGCAGGCGCAACAAACCAGTAATAGTGTGCCGCCCAAAGCAGACCAGATGGGAGAGCAAATGACGGCGCGCCCGCGCCCAGGCCTGCGGGGAAGAACACGCTGGCGCCCACTGTTCCATCAAGGCTTCGATTTGGGGTAGGAGGGCGGAGTTTTTTTTAGATCAATGGGATTGGGCGGCACCTGATCGCGCGAGAGAATCAGATGGCCCTTGTCGGCAATGCTCCACTGCACGCCTTCGCCCTTGGAAAAATCCATCGCTTGGGCGATGGCTGCGGGGAAGTTGATGTACCATTGTTGGCTTTCTTTGCGTTGAATGAGTTGAACTTTGGTTGGATAGCCCATACGCGCGTATACTCGTTATATAACTAGATACAATCAACAAAAAAAATAGCCCTGACGTTGTTCTATCTAGTCAGGGCCAAACTCCAGCGTCCTGAAGGGACGGGTCCATAGGACCGTAATCTATGTAGTATAACGGGCCAAAAAATATTTCCCACTCCTTCCCGCTTTCCTGCTTTCCTCATTCTCTACGCCCCCGCCCGCACGAATTTCTCAAGCGCATCGAACAGAACAGGCGGGTTCGGCAGATGGCCCGGCGTGCCTTTGCCGCCGACAAGGCCGAAGCCTTCTCCATAAGCGGGGCCGTTCACCACGCACAGGTCCGTCGAGCAATCGGCGATCTGTTTTTGCGCGGCCGCCAGGGCGTCGGCGCGGCTGCCGTCCGCTTCAAACTTCCAACCCACGATTTTTGTTTTTGGGAACCATCCGCGAAGTTCGGCGATGATTTTGGCCGTGGGCAATAGTTCAACGAGCAGCTTGCCGCGACGAGACGAAATTTTTTTCATCTCCTTAATTTCGGAAAGCTTGCCGCCGTCGTTCGGCTCGAAAATCCGGCCAAACGAAAAATCGCTGACCGCCGCGGCGTGAAAAATGGCATCCACCTTCTTTGTCGAAAACGATTTCAATTTGTCCCGCAAATCGGCCGTCGTGGTAAACGTTTCGACGCGGCGGGCCTTGCGATAACCGGAATAGACCGCGGTTTCACCAATGAGCAACGTAACGGTGTGACCGCGAGCCGTGAGGTAATTGCCCAATTCAGTGCCGAGACGACCAGTGGAAAAATTGGTGAGACGACGAACCTCATCCAGCGGCTCATACGTTGGCCCGGCGGTCACGACGCAGTTCATGGCATTAACCATACTGCAAACGCTTCAATTGTAAAAAAGCAATTGGGTGTGGTAGGGACGCTGCGTTATGGCAAGTAGCGCTGCCACCGGCGTCACCGCGCGTAAAGCGCGCGGAACGCACGCGGTACAACGTCTAACAACGCTACTTGCACGGCAAGACGCGGCGCCGTCCCTACCACCGCCGCATTCAAGGCGCTTCTTCGACTCCAAGTTGCATGAATTGCGAAGTGGCATGGATTGACGCCGGCCAGCCGATGTCAAATAACGCGCGCCCATTAGAACTCACGCCGGGCGCAATCAATTCGGGGCCGGGCGCGAGCCATTGCCAGGTATTCGTGCCGGTGCGCGTGGCGATATTACTCCAACTGATTAGATTCGTTGAGACGCGAGCCAGCAGTTCGATGTCACTTGGCGGCGGATTCGGCAAATTCAGGCGCATGGCCGGCTGGTTCGTCAGGACGGCATTGGTTGAGATGACGCCGCGAGGCGCGTACTCGAGGCCATTGACCGAGCCAGTGCCAAGTGGATCGGAACTGGTGCCGGCCAGTGGATCGGCTCCGAGAGCATATTCCAACAGATTCGGCAGGCCATTGCTATCGGGATCGGCGCTGTCAGCGCCTTCGCCCGCGTTGGTGGACGAAAGAAAATAATTCAGCCGCCACTGTTGCAACGGCGTGCCGGGAGTGAAAATGCCCACGGACCGCTCATCCGTGCCGATAAACACGCGACCGGGGCGATGTGGGTCCAGGGAAACGGTCAACGTGTTGCTGAATCGATATCCGGGCCGCGTGATCTCGCTCCACGACGAACCGTTGTCACTCGAATAATAGATTTTATTCCAGGTATCGGTCGTCATCTCGCCGTAGACAACGATGTTGCCATTGAGCGCATCCATGGCGTTCACATTGGTGAAGCCCGGCACCGGACGCCAATTCGAACCGTAGTTTGTGCTGCACAGCAGGCCATTGGTGCCGCCGGTCAACATCATCCAAATGGTTCCACTGATGCCGTGATCAGCCACGATTTTGCCGTACCAATCGGACGAGTCGCCGGGCACTACTGCGCCGGAAAGCCCGGGAGTTAGCAGCGTCCAGTTCACCCCACGGTTGGTGGATATGAAGAACCCGCCGCCGGTTCCCGTCCCGGGATACGCCGCGCTGGAATATAAATAACGCAAATTGACATTGGTGGCGTCCCGCTCCACGGAGACGTTCCAGGAATACTCGTCGCCAAGGGCCAAAGTGACGTTCGTGGCGGGAAACCAGTTGCATTGAGTGAAGGTCGTGCCGCCGTCGGTGGTCCGATACACGCCGCCCCCGCCGACGCCCAAATTTCCACCCACAACCGCCAGGAAATCATTGGGGTTGTCCAACGAATCAACGTTATCGATGATTTCCTCGTCAGGGGTGTTGGTCGGCAAACCCGCCGCCGCCATGTGGAACCAGCCGGTGCCGTCGTTGGTCGTCGCATAGATGCGCGCGGTGCCTTCGAGTTCGCAACCGCCGGGAAAAATCACGCGGTTGATGCCATTCGTGTTGGAAGCCATGGGGCGATGGGAATACATGACAATATCGCTCGGCCACGCGAAAAATGGCGTGGCCATCGAAACCACGTTGCCGGAGATTCCGCCGTCGGTGACAATCGCCCCGGCATGATCTGCGCAGGGAATGTAAATGCGGTTCGGGTCAGTCGGATGGAAGCCGATTTTGTAGGTCACGACTTCCCCGATGTCATTGCAGATGTATTGCCAGGTCTGGCCTCCATCGTCAGTACGCAGCGCGCCATAGCCTGCGCCGCCATACCATGTGTTCGGCGAGTTGACGTCCTGAGTCAGCGAGCTGGGCCGCCAGACATTGCTGGCTTTGGCCCATAGCGGCACGACAGAGCCGGGCACATACGCATTGGGCAACGTTGTGAAAAGTCCCCCTTCGTTCGTGCTGATTCGGGTGGATCCGTCCTCATCACCGGCCACCAGATCGCCGTTTCGCAAAACCGTCAGGCAAATGATTGCGTTGCCATCGTCGCCAATCCCACTGGTGTAGGCGGCATGGAGATCGGTGAAAACGTAGTTCACCGGATTGTTCCAATTCGTCGAGGTGATCTTTTGGATCACCTGAACGCCATTGTTGATTCCGCCGTAATAGATGGTTCCATCCGGCCCGCTTGTCACACGCTGGATCAACGTGAACGATCCCAGTTGCACCCAGGTGACACCGTGATCGGCCGACATCCATAAACCGCCGTCGCCTCCGACGAAAATCTGGTTGGGACGCGATGGCGGGATATACAGCGAGGACGTCATGTTCGTCCCCAGACCGCTGGTGATGAGGTTCCACGAATCGCCGGCATTCGTGGATTCATATAGTCCCTGTCCACGGCTTCCCGCCCACGCCTCGGAGCCGTTCGTCGGATTGAATATCAGGCACTCGCCTCCGACCCGCTCCTGGTCGCCTCCGGAAAAGTTCACGCCGCTCAACGTTTGCGTCCAGTCCAGGCCGCCATCGATCGTTTTCCATATCCCGCGCCCCGGGTCCGTGTTCCGAAAACTGACGCCGCACGCCTGGAGGATCAGGTTGGAACTTGAGCCGGCCGTCTGAGGCATCGCGATTCCCTGCGGCAGCAACGCCGAGCGATATTCCAGGTCGCCAGACAAGTATGTCCACGAAACGCCGCCGTTGTCGCTGGAGTAAATCCCGCCGCCATCGGTGCGGCTGACCAGGCGGCCACTCCAATGCTGGATGATTCCCGTTAAATAGCCGCCGTCCTGCATGTTGATCTGGGTGAACCCGCCCGGGAGTTGGGGAGCCGCGTTCAGCATCGTCCACGACGCCATCAACGACGCCAAACCAACGACAGAAAACTTTAAAACACTCTTCATCTACGTTTGGAAATTGGGAGCGAATATTGTGCCGATTGTAATATCGATGATTTGAAGAGGTTTTGAAAGGTTTTAACTGCGCCAACCGTTCCTTTTTCATTTTTAATTCGAAATTTGACTCCTTCATGGTTCAATTGACAAACGAACATGAGCAAAATCGTCGGCATAGACCTGGGCACCACCAATTCACTCGTCGCCACAGTGGATTCGGGCATTCCGTTTGTCATTGCGGACGCCGAGGGACGGCGTCTCACGCCTTCGGTGGTACATTTTGCATCTCCCGATGCCGAGCCGATCGTCGGCCATGAGGCCAATCGCATCCGGGTCCTGAAACCATTGGAGACGGTTTACTCCATAAAACGGTTTATCGGCCGGCGGGGCGCGGAGATTTCCGCTGAAGAACAACCCGAAACATACCAGCTCAATCGCGACGGCGGCCCGGTGACGGTTCCTATCCATGGAAAGAATTTTTCGCCCGAAGAAATTTCCGCCGAAGTGCTGAAAAAATTGAAGCGCGACGCGGAGAACTATTTTGGCGAACCAGTCACGCGCGCGGTGATCACCGTGCCGGCGTATTTCAACGATTCACAGCGCGCGGCAACCAAACGGGCGGGCGAATTGGCCGGATTCACGGTTGAACGAATATTAAATGAGCCGACGGCTGCGGCGCTGGCGTACGGCCTGGATAAACTCAAGGAGAAATCAAAAATTGCGGTCTATGATTTGGGCGGCGGCACGTTCGACCTTTCAATCCTTGAATTGACTGAAGGCGTTTTTCAGGTGCTCTCGACAAATGGAAATACCCGCCTCGGCGGCGACGATTTGGACAAGCGCATCGTTCGTTTTTTGGCCGATCAGATCGAACGCGCGTCGGGGCCGAAATGTTTTCAAGACCTCACACTCTTATCGCGCCTGCGGGAAGCGGCCGAGGCGGCAAAAATAAAATTGTCCACGGACACCGAAACGGAAATTGCGCTGCCATTCTTAACACCGGATTTTTCCTTTCATTACACACTGAGCCGCGCCGAATTGGAGAATCTCACGCGTGACATCATCGCCCGGACGCGCCCGCATTGTGTCCGGGCCCTGGCGGATGCAAAAGTTGAACCCCGCGACCTGGACCAGGTGATCCTCGTGGGCGGACAGACTCGAATGCCGCTCGTGCGGCGTTTTGTGGGCGAACAATTTGGCTGCGCTGAATTTGAAGAGACCCGTGGAACAGTCCGAATGGGGACTGGTTTTCACAAAGCCGGAGGCCCGCAGTTGAACACCTCGCAAAATCCGGATGAGGCCGTCGCCCTGGGCGCGGCCATTCAGGCGGAGATTTTGAGCGGCGGATTTAAGAATGTGCTTCTGTTGGACGTCACGCCGCTGTCGCTGGGCATCGAGACTTTCGGCGGCCTGATGAACGTTTTAATTCCGCGAAACACAACGATTCCGGTCAAGGCCGGGGAGATGTTCACGACAGCCGTGGATAACCAGCGCTCGATGCTCATCCACGTGTTGCAGGGCGAACGCGAGCAGGCCAAAGATAATTGGAGCCTCGGCAAATTTACGATCGAATTTGAGCCGGCGCCACGCGGCGCCGCGCGTGTCGGCGTGCAATTTGAAATCGATGCCAACGGAATTCTTCACGCGCTGGCGCGAGACACCAGGACGGGTCGGGAACGAATCGTGGAAATCAAATCGGCGGTGGACGTGGAGGATTCGGCGGTACAGCAAATGGTTGAGGAATCCGTGGCCCACGCCTTCGAAGATTTGGATGCCCGGCGCTGGATCGAGGCAAAGCTCAAAGCCGCCGACGCGCTGACGGCGACAAAAAAAGCACTGGCAGCCCATGCCGCCGAAATCGAAGCAGATTACCGGGGCCAGATGGAGGCGGCAGCGAACGAGGTGGAGCGTGCCCTGGCTGTGGAGGATTCCAAAGCCGGCCCCGGCGAACTGAAACGGTTACAGTCCACGGTTGCCGCCCTGGATGAAGCCACAAAGCCGCTGGCCGATTTCCTGATGGACAAGGCAATGGAAGCCATGCTCAAAAAACGCGGACTTATCCAGTAAGTTCTCTTTTCGGTAGGGACGGCGCTCTTCGCAAGTGGCGCTGCCACCGCCGTCACCGCCCGTACACCGGGCGGAATCCCGCGAAGCGAGATCCAACGTGCGCCCACACTAATTTCCAGCCGGACTGTTCAGGACTTTGACTGTGTCCGGGAGCTTTGCATTATTGGAAAAAACCCGCCATTCGCCGCGATGATTCAGATACGCAAGGCACCTGAAACCCTCGCACTGGACCCAAACTGGTTCTCCAACAGCAACTCCTTGTTTTTGAACACGTTCCGTACCCATTTTTCCGCCATGGGTGTTCATAGTTTAACCTAAACCAGAACTTTGATTTTTCAAAGTTTATTTTGCTGATGTCCGCGGGAACCGCCGAATCTCCGCATGGTTGCACTTGAAAAAATCTGATTTTCCCGCACGTTTATGCGGTTGAGATGCAACCGGGATTGAGGCAGTTAATGGTCATGGTTGCCAGCATTGCGCATGACATGCAAATCAAAGTCGTAATTGTCGATGACGACGAGGAGATCCGAGCCAGCCTCGCATCGCTCATCCGCCGCTCGTCGAAATTCAAATTGCTCGGCGACTATGCCAACGCGGAAATCGCGTTGAAGGAAATCCCCCGCCATCCGCCGGACGTCGTGCTCATGGACATTAACCTGCCGGGCATGAAAGGCTTCGATTGCGTGCGCCAGATAAAGGCCACGCAGCCCGAAATCCAATTCCTGATGCTGACGGTATATGAGGACAGCGATTCCCTTTTCAATTCCCTCAAGGCCGGCGCGAGCGGTTACCTCCTGAAGCGGACCGCCGGCGCGAAATTGCTGGAGGCCATCCACGACGTCTACATGGGCGGCGCTCCCATGACCCCGCAGTTGGCGCGGCGCGTGGTGCAATTTTTTTCCAAGCCGCCCGACAGCTCGTCCGAGCTTTCCGACCTCACCCCCGGCGAACGCGAATTCCTCGGCCAACTCGCCAACGGCTATGCCTATAAGGAAATCGCCGACCGCATGAATATCAGCATCGACACCGTCCGCAGCTACGTGCGCACAGTCTATGAAAAATTGCACGTCCACTCGCGCACCGAAGCGGTGGTGAAATACCTGCGCGGCTGAGCACCACCGTCAGTTAGCGCCCGGCACAATCGGATATCCCATGAATCGAGATCAAAGCAGTGGAACAGGCGTCTTGCCTGTTCGTGGGGAGTTTGCACGATTCCAAATCGCGCATAGAACCCGTGAGCCGAAAAGATCGTTCCTCGTAACAATCAATCTGCCGACAATTCCCCCTCTCCCAGCGGGAGAGGGCCGGGGTGAGGGAGAGTCATTCGAACGAGAACATCATTCGGTTCATCGAAAGTTTCAACGATTCCCAAATCGCACATCCAGTCCATGAACTTGATAGAAAACATCGAACGCCTAATCCCCCAGAGCGGGACCCAACATCGAAAGGATGGTGCGCGCCTTTTCCTTCGACGTTCGGTGTTCGATGTTGGATGTTCGATGTTCATTCTTCTCCTCCTCGCCTCCACCGCGCAATTCTGCCTGGCCACGGATGCCCCCAACGGTCCGGGCTCGCCATCCGTATGGACGCCGGGGTCCAAGGATTTTGTCGGCACATCCGCAAGTGAGGCTTCGAAAGTTTATTTCACCGGCGCGCAAGGCATGCTGACGGAAGTATTTTATCCCTCGCCCGACCGGGTGCAGAACATTGACATGGAATTCCTGGTTGAAGACGCCGCCAAATCACTGGGATACGCCAACGCCGAGGAAAAATTGCAACGCAACCAAACCGTGACGCAGTTGGACAAGCGGGCGATGCTCTGGGAGGCCACGACAACTGCCAACAACGGCGCGTGGAAGATTACGAAACGCATTTTTACCGACCCGTCGCGCCCAACGCTCGTGGAACGCGTGGTCTTTCAAGTCCTGCAACCCGGAAAAACGGTGCGCGATTTCAATCTCTTCGTCCTGAACCATCCGGGCATCGGTGACGCCGGCAATCACGATAATTCGCAGACGTTGCAGGACGGCAGCCGGACCATGCTGGTCGCGTTCAAGCCAAACGGCCCAGCCTCCGCGCTGGCCGCATCCCTCCCCTGGGAATCTGAGGATGAACCCGTCTCTGGTAGCGCGGACCTGCCGGTCCGCCAGGCTCACGTCTCAAACGGCTTCGTCGGCGTAAACGATGGCTGGACCGATTTATTCGGCGATACGAACGACCACACGATGAAATGGAACTATGACGCCGCTCACAACGGAAACGTGGCGCAAACGGGCTGGTTGGACTTTGGAACCAACGATGGCACGACCGTGGTATTTGACCTGGTGTTGGGTCTCGGCCCGGACGAACAGGCGGCCATGGACAATGCGAACACGACGCTGTCGTCAGACATGGATGACCTGCAAAGCGCCTATATCGGGCAATGGCGAGACTATTGCCGATCTCTGAACAGCCAGGGCGGAACGGCGGACGACCAGTATTATCTGGCCTGCATGACCTTGAAAACCATGCAGGACAAGTCGAACGGCGCGATGGTCGCGGGCCTGGGCATTCCATGGGGAACCAGTTCTGGCGATGGGAACAACGGCGGTTATCATTTGGTCTGGGCGCGCGACCTGTTCAAATTCGCCAGCGCGCTAATTGCGGCGGGCGACGAGCCGTCCGCCAACAAAGCGGTGAATTTTTTATTCGAGGTGCAAATGCAAACGGCCGATAGCGAGAATCCGTATTCGCGCCGTGGCCGCTTTCCCCAAAATACATTCGACGACGCAAAACCATATTGGCCCGGAACGCAAATGGACGAATGTTCCATGCCCATTATCCTTGCGTGGAAATTGCATCGCCTCGATCTCTGGCCGAAAATTAAAATGGCCGCCGACTTCGTCGCGGCAAACGGTCCCTATACCGGCGAGGAACGCTGGGAAGAGATGGGCGGTTATTCGCCGTCCACAATTGCGGCCGAGATCGCCGGCCTGGTCTGCGCAGCGGATTTAGCCAGGCAAGCCGGCGATGCCGATGACGCCGCCAGATATCTCCGCACCGCCGATAGCTGGAGAAATAACGTCGCGAATTGGACCTTTACCACGAATGGATTTTTCGGGGACAAAAAATATTACATCCGCATCGACACCAACCGCGACCCGAACAACCCCGCCATGCTCACCTTCGGAAACGGCGCGGGCCCGCGGGACCCGCGCAGCGTTGTGGACGGCGGATTTTTGGAATTGGCGCGGCTGGGCGTGATGAGTCCGAACGATTGGACCATCGTGGAATCATTGCCCAAGTATGACGGCATCCTGAAACAGAGCATCCCGGGCAAAGGCGATGCGTGGTTCCGATACAACTGCGACGGTTACGGCGAGCACAACGACGGAACTCCGTTCAACGATGGCGGACGCGGCAGGCTCTGGCCCATCTTCACCGCCGAACGCGGCGTCTATGAAATTTCCCGAACTGGCAACGGCACGGCCGGCCGGCCGTACCTCGCCACCCTGAAACATTTTTCATCGCCGGAAGGATTTATTTCCGAACAGGTTTGGAACATCAGCGCGAGCATCACCGGCTGGGAAACCGAAACGCCCGCGAATGACGCGCCCGGCACGGCGACCGGCTCGATGCGGCCGCTCAATTGGGCGATGGGCGAATACATCAACCTCGTGGCCGCTATGAAAAACGGCCGGAACGACGCCCCGTCGATCGTCGTAAAACGGTACGAATCCGATAAACCGCAAACCGCGGTCAATTTCAGCATCCAAACCCCGACAGAGCCTGGCCAGGCCGTCTATCTGGTCGGCGACCATCCCCAACTAGGCGCATGGGTCCCGCAATCCGGCGTGCAAATGGCCCCGCATTCCAATTCCGTTTGGACTGCGACCGTATCGCTCCCGGCAGGATCATCGTTTCAATACAAATACGTAAAAATAGATCCCTCCGGAAACATCGCCTGGGAAGGCTCAACCAACCGCACCCTCACCACGCCTGCAGGCTCCAGCAGCGTAGTAGCAGCGGACGTGCAATAGTGTGGTAGGGACGGCGCGCTGCGCTGTCCGCGCCGCGTTATGGCAAGTGGCGCTGCCACCGGCGCAACGTCCGTCGTCGGACGTCGTACCGCAAATGTTCCGCGCGTTCTATGCTCGCTCGCCATCCAACCTGCACTCGCCGTCCAATCTCTCTCAAGCCATCGGCGATACCGTTTTCAACTACCGGCAAAAGCCGCAAACTGAAGCCCGGAAGGGCGATAGATAATAGCCCAGCCATTCATGGCTGGGTTTAGTGTCCGAAGGACCACAAGTCCCGTCAGGGACGACAGAAAACGTATTGCTTAAAACGCCATCCAATATCCCCGGGCATCGGCGAATGACTCCATATTTATGCGGGAGACGAGGTCACGAGTCTCTGACGAATCTGGCAATCGCCCGACCGCGTTTGCCGCCCAACCTATCCAAACGTCGGGTGGGCAAAAGGCCTGGCTCATACCAGCCTCGGGCGTTGCCCGAGGTCTGCCGTCCTTTATATTGGTTGCCGCTGCCCCGGTGGAATGTGCAGGCGCAGGCCATGGAGAAACATCTTCAATCCGGCCCTGCCTTTCGGCTAAGATACCAACATGAAAATGACCATCTGGTTACTGGCGTTATTTATGTTCGTATTCACCGCGCGTGAGGCGAAGAGTTACGAAATCTTTGTGTCGAATGAGAGGGCTGCTGACGTCACTGTGATCAGCGGGGATACATTTAGAGTGGTGGCGCATATTCCCATCGGCAAACGGCCGCGCGGGATTCACGCGAGCCCGGACGGAAAGTTCGTGTATGTGGCGGTCAGCGGCACGCCGCTCGAGCCGTTGCCGCAGCTGGACAAGAATGGCAATCCGATCCTGCAAATGAACACGAACAGCGATGAAGTGGAGGCGGAATCGGACAAGTCGGCGGACGGCATTGTCATGGTGGAAGCAGCGCGACGGAAGGTGCTGCACAAATTCAATGCGGGGTCAGACCCGGAAAACTTCGCGTTGAACGCGGATGGGACGCGCATCTATATCTCGAATGAGGACGTAGGCGCTGCGACGGTGCTGGACGCGCATAATGGCAGGGCCATTACGTTCGTGCCGGTGAGCAGCGAACCGGAGGGTGTGGGCGTGAGTCCGGACGGAAAATTTTTCTATGTGACGTGTGAGACGACGGGGGACATTTTTGCGATCGACGCGAAAACGTACAAGGTTTTTGCGCATTTCCTGGTTCATCCGCGGCCACGGAGCGCGACGTTTTTACCGGATGGTTCGCGCGCGTTTATCCCGTCGGAATCCACCGGCGAGATCAATGTGATCGATACAGCTGCCCAAAAAGTGATCAAGGTCATCACGCTGCCAAAAGGGTCGCGCCCAATGACTGTGAAAATTTCTCCGGACGGAACGAGAGTTTTTGCCACGACGGGCCGGGGCGGAACGGTGGCGGTCATTGATGCGCAAACGTACCAGGTGTTGAACATGGTTCCCGTGGGCAAACGGCCATGGGGCCTGACGTTCTCGCCGGACGGCAAATATCTCTTCACGGCGAACGGGCCATCCGATGACATCTCGGTGGTGGACCTGGGAACAGAAAAAGAAATCGCGCGGGTGAAATCACCGGGCAGCCCGTGGGGCGTGGAAGCAGTAGCCGATGGAAAATAAAAGTTACTGGTTGAATAGGAAAAATGCCTTTGACGTAACGCTCCGAGTGCAGCCGGCCATGAACGCTTTGGCACGGACGATGGCGGGATTGCTCACCGTGAACGATTCGCTATAAAGCAAGTCGTTTGTCGTCGGTACGGTTCCATCCAGGGTGTAATATATCGTCGCACCGGGTTCGCTCTTCAGGGTCACTTTTACCGGCGCAGAAAAATTTCCACCAGGCGGGAGAATCTGAGGCGGAAGAAGAACCCGCGGCCCCGGCATGCTCTCGATCCATTCGCGCAACAGCCGCGCGGCGGCTTTGTCCACGGTATTGCGCGCAAGCGGCGGCATCTGGTAACCACCAACAGCGCTCATGCGCAGGAGCAGCAGCGAGCGCCAGACATCGTTCGGAGCCACGACGCGCGCGCCGTCAATGCGCTCATCGATAAGAACACGGCCATCCACAATCCCCTGTTCTTCCAACGGCGTATCGTAGCGGGCGTCGAAATTCGCGACGGTGCCGTCAGGGCGATGGCATTGCGCGCAGTTGGCATCGAGATATGAACGGGCGCGGGCGGCAAGGCTGCGGGTGAGATCGTCCAGGGGTGCGAGTGCCGGAAAGGTTTTCACGTTGGCGTCGGAAAAGTCCGCATCGAACAAGCCGCGCTTTTTCCAGGCGACAAGTTCGTTTTCGGTGACGCCATTGGGATAATGGAAATCGCGGTTCAATTGGCGGGTCTGACACCGAGAACGTAATTGGCGTTCTCGGTATGACAGGTGAGACAATCCTCGCGGCTCGGATAATACCAGGACTGGGTGCGGATGCCGGTGACGGTCTTGATGGTGATGTCCTCAGTGAGATTGGTTTCGAGCAGATCGGCGTCGCTGTTATCCGGACGCCATTTGTAGGTGAGGCCATAGACACTGCCGGCGCCATCACAAACGAGCAGGCGGGTTTCGAGACGGCGTTTGATACCGGGATGCATTTCGTCCGTGGAGAGTTCGAAATTTTTCACGAAGACCGTGCCGGGCGGAAAGCTCCACTCGCCTTGCGGTGAGAAATGGATCAATTCGCCTGGAGGGACATAGACCCAGCGCTGCTTCCCGGCGCCGTCGGACCAGAACGGGACGTTCACATCGTACGGAAGCAAATACTCCTCGGGAACGAGATCCGTGACGTCGCTGAAAATACCGGTTTGTGAGAGAAGTTTCGGAAGCGGGCCGTCTGGATCCGGCGGCAGATTCAATTGCACTTCGGCCCATCGCTCTCCGGCTATCTGAGACCTCGCGGCGGCGGCAAGGTCGCCAGAGAAGTGGCGCACTATTTTTCGCAGAGTGCCGACAGAGGAATAAACAGATTCCCCGGCGGGGTAAGCCAGCAGAATGACGTAGTCGTCGAGGTTCGGCTTTTGCCGCGCAAGCGCGGCAGGTCGGTCAGGAAAACGGTGCCGACGGCGGGCGAGCCGGGGTCGCGGGTCTCGACCAGGTTCGGAGTGCGCGTGGCGGAAACAACACCGGGCACAAGCCAGGAATTCATGAGGGGCGGGCGCAAGAGGTCGGTGTAACCGCTCTCGACGACAAGGCCGTCGGGGAGGATACGGATAATTTTCCCGCAAATCATGCGACTATCCTGGAGGCACCGGGCGCGCACCTGTTGAATGCTTTGGTATAGAGACGCGGGAGCGTTGGTCGCAGAAAATTCGTTCGCCCGCACGGACAAAACGCAGGCAGCAATGAGGACGACAACCGAAAATCTTTTCATACCGGGAACGCCGTCGGAAATATCAGGGCGACGCGGGCTGTTCCACCACCCGATAGAACCGATACGGGTAGTTCGTGGCCCTGGCATCGAACAACATGAATGAGCTGGACGTGGCCGTGTTGGTGCTCAGAGCCGTCCAGTTCACGAAGTTCGTCGTCGCCTGCAATACATAATTGCTGCCGGCAACACCCATAAAGTTCAACTGAAATTGATGACTGGCCGTGAACTGTTCGGAAGTGAAATACGCCGGCGTGATGACGAACAGCGCGCTGGTGGCCACGCTGTTATTATAGTTTGTGCGCCAGGAACTCGCGGAGACAGTTGCGTTGGTTGTGAGCGTAAACGGACCAGTATAGAGCGGCGAATTGCTTGTGGGCAGCGAGCCATCGAGCGTGTAATAGATACTGGCATTGGTGTCCGGCGCGGTGAGTGAAATGCCGGTCGGACCCTCAAAATTCCCGCCATTGGGAATGATGGCCGGCGGCGCCTCCGCCGGCGTGCCGGGCAGGCTGTTGATCCACGCCGCCAATAACGGCAACGGCATTGGTATCAATCAGATTGCGCGCCAGCGTCGGCATCTTGATGAGGTTGTTGGTGGTGTTCATGCGCTGCCAGATCATGGAACGCCAGACGTCCTGGGCTTCACGATATAGGCGTTGTCGTAGCCGAGATTGAACTGCCGCGGGACAGTTGGTGATGTTCTGGTATGGCCAGCGGCGTGTCGTAGCGGGCGTCAAACGTGATGCCGGTGCCGCCGGGTTGATGGCATTGCGCGCAATTGGCGTCGAGATAGGAGCGGGCGCGTTCCTGCAGCGAGGCCGCCAGATTCGTCAGCGCGGAAAGCTTTTCGAAAGGTCGGAATGGTCCGCTTCGTCGAAGGCAGGATTGAACAGTCCCAGTCGGTTCAAGCGTGCGGAGCTGGTTGTCCGTGACGCCGGTGGAGGGATACGTGACAGGTGCCGTTGAGCTGGCGGGTGTTGACGCCAAGAACATAATTGGCCACGGGCGTATGGCATGTCAGGCAGTCGGCCGGGCTGGGATAATACCAGGTCTGCGTGCTAACGCCGGGAGCCGTTGGTGATGGCAATATCTTCCGACAGGCTGCTGGTGAGCAGGTCGGCGTCGCTGTTGTCGGGCCGCCATTTGTAAGTCACGCCGTAAACCGCGCCGTTGATGTCGCGCACGAGCAGGCGGGTTTCGAGGCGATGGATGGCGTTGGGGTTCGACGTATCCGTATTGAGCGAGAAAGTCTTCACGAACACGGTCCCGGCCGGGAATGTCCATGATTCGTCGGCGAGAACGTGATCTGTTCGCCGGGTGTAATGACGCCGCCATTGTTGGGAATGGCCATGTAACGGCGTTTTGACCGCGCCGTCAGACCACAGCGGCACGTTGGGCACGTAGGGAATCAAGCCCGCTGATCGGCACCATGTCCGGCGTATCGCTAAAGACCCCCGTCAACGACAATTGGGCGGGAAGCGAGCCGGCATACGTCGTGGGCATGTTCAAGAACGGCGAAACCGTCGTGTCATTGGTCAACCCGTACGGCAGACCGCTGCCCGCATTGACGGTGATGTTGACCACAGCGGACGTGCTGCTCAAACCGCTATCATCCGTCGCGACGGCTGAGAGCGCGTAATTGCCTGCCGGCGAGGCCGGTCGTGGTAAGCGTGTAAGGCAGCGTTGCGTCACAGTGCCGAGAAAATTGTTGTTGGCGTAGAAGCCAACGCCGCTGAGCGGATTGTATTGCGCATCGGCATCGGCAGTCAAAGTGACGCTGGCGCTCGGCGGTGTAGGCAGCATTGTTGGCAGGCGCGATGAGGACAACCGCAGGCGGCGGATTGGTGAACGGATACAACTGGGTTTCCGGAATGATGGCATTAGGCGTGGAGGGGCTGCTCCAATAGAAGTTGCGCCGCGGCGCCGCCGGTTTGGTTGAAGTAATCGAGTTCAACGTTATAGAGCTGTTGAGCGACCTTAAGCGCATGGCGTTGCTCCAGGTAGTCGCCGGGCTGGCTCGCCCATTGATTGATGAGCAACTGACCGTTGACAAACAGGCGCGCGCCCCCGGCGGCATATGTGGAGAAAGTGTAGGTCTCGCCGTATTCGGGCTGAAGGGTCCCGGTCCAACGGACCACGAAATTGGTCAGGCCGATGGTCGGCGCCGGCGGCGTGGCCGCCCAATTAAAATTAATCGTAGGGTCCGTACGTTGAAGCGTCGGCGTGGCAGAGAAGGACGCGTTGGTAAAGGCCGTTCCCGTGAGATTGGTCCAGTACGAGCCGAGCAAGCCAGTGCCGGTGCCAATGGCCGAGGTATCTACGAAGCTGGCGGTGGCCACGGCACTATTGGGAGTTCCCATCTGGGCGGCGATCGCCTGGACGCTGGCGCTGTTATTCAACACAAACGGGCCGGTGTAAATGAGCGAATTGGTCGTCGGGACGGTGCCGTCAAGCGTGTAATAAATGGTTGAGTTGGGCGTGGCATCCGAGATCGAAACCACAGTTGAATTGGTGAAAGAGCCGCCGGCGGGCGAGATGATCGGCGTAGCCAGGAAGAGGCTATTGCCAAAAATGGAGAGAGTGTTTTGGCCGCCGACGAAGACTTTGCCATTAATGGCGGTGACAGTGTTCATGCGCACGGCCGGACCGGGGTTATCGCGCGCGAGATTCATACTGGAATTGTAAAGCTCCACAGCCAGGTTTGTGGCCGCGTACGCGTGCAACACTGCCGGGCCGGAACTGCCGTAATTATCCGGCGAAACCACCCACACAATGCCGTTGTTGAGACCATTGGCGGTCACGACGGGCGTGCCGCCGGGGGCGTTGATGGTGCCGGACGTCGTGGACACCGGCGTGGGATTGATCACCGCATTGGAGATGTAAAAGGCGCGCATGACGTCGCCGTCGCCCTGATAATAAATGGTGTTGTTGAAATAGGCGGGCGTACTGCGGACGAGGCCGACGGCGCCATTCAATTCCTGAACAATCTGATTGTCATTGGCCGGATTGAATTTTCCCATGTTGTCGCGATCCACCAAATGGATGTTGCCCGCCTTGCCGGCGGCGATGATGAGGTGCGGATGACTCGCGCTGCCAACGGAATCGGGCAATAGGGGGTTGCCGCCGGAACCCAGGTCGAGGTCAGCGGAAGCCAGGTAAGCCTGGTTGTAGGGCGTGAAATAATCGGCCACCTGGAACCCGTTGGTGGTCGAAATTTTCATCAGTGAATCGCCATAATCGCCGCCATTGGTCTGCTGACTGAAGCTGCCGTTGGCGACGCTAAAAAAGAGATTGTTACTGGCATCGATACTAATACCGCCCCCGCCCATCCACAGTGCCCCTTCCCCGGCGTTGGCTCCGAAGGCGGCGACCGTCGCATTGGGCGTGGTATTGAACACACGCGAGGAAGACATCGCCAGGTTCGTAGCGTTGAACCCAAAAACCCAGCCGTGGTAGGGATCGGTGTCTTCATAGCTGCCGTAAGCCACATAGACCATGCCATTGGCATAAGCGAGAGCCGGACGCTGGTTTTCCTGGCGGGCGTCAAAGCTCACGATTCCGTTCGTGCCGTCCACGCCGGTTCCCACCATGGAATTGGTCACTACAACCGGGCTGTAAGGCTGTTCCAGGCCGTTGGTGATGTTGAGGGCGTGGACACGATGAAAGTAGTTGGTAGAGGTTGCCGTTACTTCGCGCGTATGCACGCTCACATACAGTGTTCCGGAGGCAAGGTTAATGACGGGCGTACCGGTGATGCCCACTACCGGGGTAATGTCCCCGTAATAAGTTCCCTGGTAACGGGTGCCAAATTCCCCGGTCAAGCTCGACGCGGCGGGACCGAGATTGACGTGCCAAAGCAAGCCTGCGTTCGTGCCGGAATTGTTGTCCGCATCAAAGGCATAGATGCTGTTGTTCTCGGTGGCCACAAAGACGGTGTTGTGCGTGCCCTGCGCCGGAATCTGCAAGCCGTAGACATAGAGCGGCTGGGCAATAACATTGCCGTCCGTGGGATAAGTGATCAATCGGCCAAAGGTATTCACATTCACGGAGTTTGGCGTCAACAGGACTTCATTGGTATCCTGGCCCTGGCGCGTGTTATCATAGTGATAGGTCAGAACATTGAGAGCGGAGGCATTCGGCGGAGGCAGAATCGTCAGCACGGCAGGCTGGCTGTTGGTGATGCCGAAGGAATTGGAGGCTGTGAGAGTATAATTCCCGGCTTCGGACAGCTGGAGCGAGGCCAGCGTGAGGCTCGCCGTGGTGGCGTTAAGGATGTTCGTGCCGTTATGCTGCCATTGGAGTTGAATTGGCAGGGAACCAGTCACGGACGCCGCAAGCGTGATAAAACCGCCCTGATAATTGGTCGAAGCGGCGGGTGAGGGTTGCTGCAAAAAGATCGGCGGCGTCGCGGGAAGGACGGTGATCGCGAGGGACGGACTGGTGTTGGTGGCGTAGATGTTGGCTGCGATGTAGGAATAATTGCCGGAATTGGCAGCCACGATATTGGAAATCACCAAATTGACCGAGGTGGCACCCGGGAGGTTCGTTCCGTTTTCCAGCCATTGATATTTAAACGGTGGCGAGCCCGCCACTTGCGCCGTCAGGGTCAGCGTGGTGCCGGAATAAAGCGTGCTGGACGGCGAGGCGGTTGGCTGCAACGGATAATTTGACAGGGAGGACGACCAGGCGCCCGATTGATACACTTGCAGTTCCGCCGGGGTCAGCGCGGCGTTGGCGATGAGCAGGTTTTCCATCCAGCCTTTGAAATTAACGTCCGCCGTGGTCTTGCCGACGATGAAGTTGCCGCTTTGAACTGTGGGCGGAGTCGGGACGCGAGAACCGACGTCGACGCCATCGACATAGAGGATTTCGTTGGTACCGTCCCAGGTAACGGCCAAAGCGTGCCAATTGCCATTGGCCGGATTGGTCGCGAGATTATCCACGTAGAAGTCATTGGCAAACCAATAATCGTCGAGGGCATCGCTATTACCGGCCAAATCTCCGAGCCGAAAGTTATTGGCATCGCCCGTGTTGTTGACACCCCAGCCGATGAAGCCGCCGTTGTTCGGGCAGCCGGTGTCCACCTTTTCCCAAACGGCGATGGTGAACGGACTGGCGCCGATCGGAGTGCCCACGGGCAATGCACCCGTAGCTGTCGTGAGCGTACTGTTACCGTCGAGATAAAGGGAACCTCCAAAAGGCCCAGTGCTGCTGTACACCGGCGAGCCCGAGGCAGTGACCAGCTCGTTATTCGAACCGCTGCTGTCAAAACCGAGGTTCGAGGAATTATTAAATTGCCAGTAGGCCACTGTCACGTTTCCAGCGACTGGAGACGTCACGGTAATCACGGCGCTGGTGCCCGAAACACCGAGATACGTGGCTTGTACGCTGGCTGTACCCGGGCCAACGGCGGTAATAAGGCCGTTGCTGCTCACGGTCAAAACCGACGGATTGCTGCTGACCCAATTCGTGACCGAGGCCGTCACTGTGAAGATATTGGTCAACTGGGAAAAAGTGACGGTCGCGACGGCCTGCTCCGGCGCGCCCACGGCGAGCGAGGTATCGTTCACCGACACCGCAACCGCCCCGGGCGTCAAATTCGTAAGGACAACTCCGGGACCGGCGAGAGCGCTGAGCGAAATATAGAGTGGAGACACCGCGCCATTCCAAATGCGCACCTCGTCCAGGCTGCCGGCGAACATCGGATCCCCTCCCCATTCATCACGTCCGAACCAGTTGTTGTAGGTATTTCCAAAATTCGACGGGGCCAAATTCGTGGGGATGCTGGCCGTAGCGACCTGAGTGCCGTTGAGATAAAGCCGGGCCGTGGTGCTGGGCGCGTCGTAGGTCACGACAGCGTATTCCTCAGTGTTCAACGGCAACGGACCGGCCGTGTCGATAACATCAATCTCATCGGAGCCGGTCAAATTGAAAGCGGCGCGAAAATCGTCTTCGCCGCTATGAGGAATGAGAGAAATGTATGCCGTGCCGCTGGTGGGCGGATTGCCGGGCCCGGCAGCGGTATCGCCAAAGCACCATGCCTCGGCCCAGGTGGACCCGGCGACATCCGTAACCCAGGCTTCAACCGTGATGGACGTGCAGTTGGTGACAATTCCATTGGGAAGATTGACGTAACCGGAAGGATTATCCGAGTTGCCGCCGCCCGGCAAAACCAGCGTGTTATTGGTAATATAGGCATTGCCAACAAGCGTTCCATTGGCGCCGCCCACGGAATCATTGACATTGCCGTTGAAACTGTAACGGTGCTGGAGAGTTTGTCCGAAGGACCCGGGAACGAAAAGCGAAAGCAACGAAAAAAAGGCAACCGAAGAGGACAGGCAGAAAGCGGGGGCACGGGAAATCACTCATTTAAAATACTACAAACAAGTGTTTTTAAAAGTGATTGTTCACGCCACTATATGCCAAAAAACGCTCTTGACATCTTCGCAATTTCTGGGTCACGAGTTTGAAGCCCCGGAGGATGATAGATAATGGCCCAGCCATTCACGTCCGAACGGGTTTTTGACAGAATCTACAGAATTTTCAGAATTGTTGCTGGGAGAGGCGAGAGAAAACCGCGAAATACACCAAACACGCGAAATTCGAAATGAAAAACTTTTCGTGTGGTTCGAGTGGTGGCCGCTTGCCAGTGGCGCTGCCACCGAAGCCCTGAGCCTTCCAAATCGCGCTTGCGTCCTGGAGTGCGGTGGGAAGCCGGGCGCCACACCGCTTTCGAACGGCGGTCGCGTTCCGAATGGAAATCCGCCTCCGACGTCACATGACCTACAAAGCCACCGAAGGCACCCGCCACACATTTTTTTTGTGTAAGAAAGTAAACATGTAAACGGGCCTGTTTTTGACCAAAAACCCGCGTTTTTATTGGGAATCCGACAAAATGGTGGGAGTAAACGGGGGTAACGGGATTTCGACAGAATCTACAGAATTTTCAGAATCGTTCCTGGAAGAGGCGAGGATGATTAATGGGGCTGGAGAAAACCGCGAAACACACCAAATACGCGAAAATTGATTTGAAGAAACTTTCGTGTGGTTCGTATATTTCGCGGTCAATTCGCATTGAATCCTTGAACCACTGCCATCGTTTGTCGTTACCGACCATCGGTAAACAATTCCCCCCTCCTGCGAGGGAGAGTCTTTCAGACGGGAAAATTTCTTCGGCTTACGGAACCGCCCCACCCGTTTCAACGTTTCAACATTTTAACGTTTCAACGTGCGCTAGCACAGCAGCGCAAAATTCTTCAACAACTGCAGCCCCGTCGTCTGGCTCTTTTCGGGGTGGAACTGCGTTGCAAACACGTTATCCCGCCAAATCGCCGATGCAAACGCCCCACCATAATCCGTCCGTGTCGCCACGATCCCCTTGTCCTCCGGTTTTGGGAAAAAGCTATGAACAAAATAGACGTAACTGCCATTGTCGATTCCGCGAAACAGCGGACAATCCCGCTGGACAACGTCAATCTGGTTCCACCCAATCTGCGGAATTTTCAGACCGGCATCCGCCGAAAAGCGCACCACACTCCCCTTGAAAATGCCGAGGCCGGCAGCGCACGAATTAAATTCATCGCTCCGCTCAAACAACGCCTGATAACCCACGCAAATCCCCAGGAACGGCTTCCCGGTTTTGATAAATTCCCGCGACGCCTCAAAAAGCTCCTGCCTGCGCAGTGCATTCATGCAATCATCAAAAGCGCCGACACCGGGAAGGACAACCCCACTCGCCCCGCGCATTTCCGACGGAGTCTGGGCAATGCGCACATCCGCGCCAACCTTCAGCAACGCCTTGTGCGCGCTACGCAAGTTGCCCGAACCATAATCCAAAAGTGCAATCACGCCGCATTTTAATACAATTCACGAAAGATTCCAATCCACGAATCCTGAAGAAATTCTATCATTCAGCTGAGGGTTGGCCGACGGCGACTCCTGGATAAAAATTCAAAGTTGATGTTGACTTCAAGTCAACATTTGGTAAGTTATGTTCAAGATGCAGACTGGATTTGGCACAAAATTGCGTGAATTGCGGCTGGAGAAAGATTTGACGCTGCGGGAGCTGGCGGAAGCGGCGGGTGTCGATTTCACGTATCTCTCCAAGATCGAAAATGACAGGGTCGAGCATTTGCCGAGCGTAGAGACGATTCGCGATCTGGCGCAGGCGCTTAAGGTGGATGCGGTGGAACTGTTGCAACTTGCCAACAAGTTGCCGCCAGAGTTGACGAAGCTAGTTGGCAACGAAAAGGCGCGGCGATTCTTTCAACGCGCACAGGAGATAGCTTCGCCGAAAGATTGGGACGCGCTACTTGACCTGCTGGAATCACGACAGTCCGCACGACAGGGAAGGGGGGGGAAGGGACGGGAATGAGTTTTCAATGGTCCATCTCGACTGACAGATTGTTTCGACGTTGCCAGCGGCAGTTCTTCTTCCGGGAGATCGCGGCAAACCATGCGGCGCGGGACTGGCGGCGAGAGGCCTTTATTCTCAAGCAGTTGAAGACCCTGGAACTGTGGCGGGGCACGGTTATTCATGAAGGTATCCAGCATTACGTCGTGCCGGCCCTGATGAAGGGCGGTCAGATGGACTGGGGCGAACTGGCGGAGCGGAATGTCCAGCGGGCGAAGGACCAGTTGGAGTTTTCGGCGAAACGGCGATACAGGGATGACGGTATGGTCAAGGGCGAGCACGATGAATTCTGTGCTCTGGTGCCCCATGAGAACAGCAAGGGTATTTCGAATCAGGAATTCGAAGAAGTTTGCAGAGAGATTAGGGAAGCATACAAGCGCCTGTCTGAGATGCCGGGATTATGGACGCAACTGGTTGGGAACCAGGGTTGCCACGCGGAAAAGAAATTCTGGGCGGCTTTTGATGGTGTGCGGATTATGGCCCAATTTGACTTGCTGTTCGAGCGCTCGCTGGACCATCCGACGATTGTGGATTGGAAGTCCTACGAGATTGGTGGGGACACCGGCGCCCGGCTGCAAATGGTGCTGTATGGTTGGGTTTTATGGAATGCGAAGTTTTACAGCCCAGGGGCTCCCGAGGACATTCAATTGCTTGAATGCCAGGTGCAGGATGGTGTGGTCGTTGAGCACGAGTGTTCCCAGGAAGTGTTCGACGAGTTGGAGGACCACATTTATCGAAGCGTACACCGCATCTTTTCGCTTTGTCGGTCGAAGAAACTGACCGATGCGAGGCTTGAGGATTTTGCCTTCACAGATAATCCGAATAATTGCGAGTACTGTGTATTTCAACGGCTTTGCGTGGAGAGGGCTTCAGGGCCTTCTTGGCAGCCAGTGATTACGCAGGGAAAGAAAGTTAAGAATAAACTGGGACCGGCGAGTCAGCCGTCCCTCCTTTAGGACAACGTTATGGAAGAGCACGTGTTCAACCTTTATCCAGTGACGAACCAGAATGAGCTGAGGTTCTCGTACCGTCTGGCCGATGTGGACGGAGATTTGGGATCCGGGTCTGACGATCCCGATTTGCCGATAAAGAACCTGAATCTGCTGACGAAGCGCGTCGCCTTTGGGCAGCAAGTGCCTGTCGCGATTGTTAAGGGTGGAGAAAAGCCGGTTTTGGCGCTCGGCGCGGGCCAACCAATCATAAAGCAGGACTACCAACTTACGCCGCACATTGTACGCCTAAAGGTGCACGATGAGGTTCATGAAGTTGGTTTCGGGGATGAAGGAACGGTAGGCATTGCTCTGTCATTCCTCGCATGGGAGATGAGGGGACACTTTTTCAAGAGGCTGGATTTATGGCAGAACAGTCCCAACACGTTCTTCGTGAAGAAGCCGGTGAACGGCAAAAACGTTGAACGGGAATTTGATGTGTACGGAGGCTTTAGCCCACGATTCCTTTTAGTGGATGGAGCACTGCATGTAGCGGTGCCAGTACAATATTTTTACACTGATGTGCGCTGGGGAGACCGAGCATTCACCGAGAGAGAGCTTCAACGGCTCGGCGGGCGGCGGATGTTATACCATTTCGGCGAGCAGGTGTATCCGGTCAAGTTCCAGAGAAGGACAGGAAAAAGCATCAAGGATCAGCCGTTTTGCTCCGACGATGGCAAAGTCAGTTCGAATGTCTTCGATTGGACTGTAAGCAAGGCGGGAGCTGATCCTGCAGGCCGCAAGCTTGATCCGGCGTCACCGGCCATTCGCTATGGAAATATCGGAAACGGCAAGGAAAGATTTGGGGCACTGGCACTCTGTAAGCTTATTCTGAATAGTGAGGACCCACGTGTTGCCGCATCGAGAAGGGAGCATCAAAGGACGCCGCAAGAACGTATCGATTCGGCAACAGGAATAGTGAAGAAGTATCTGACCGGGTTGCGGTTGGGTAGCGCCGAATTAAAGATTAGCCCAAATCCTCGGAGGCGACGTTCCGAGAAGGTTTTCGAGTACCCGGCACTTCGACTTGGGAACGGGCGAGTCCTGCACGCCGGTTGGGACGAAAAGGACGGAAAGGTTCTAATGGAGAATCTCGGACGAACACGGGGGCGGCTGCTTGAGGATAGAACCGTAGGCCTGGCAGTTCTTTCGGATCTGGAGGACCAAGTGTTGATCGTTCCGCGCTCGCTAGAAGTGCCGATTTCAAACGACCTGAAGACCCGTGTAGAGAAAATGGTTTCGGGCCTAGTCAGAAAGCCGTACACGATGCACCTAGTTCGGTACAACGACAAGAACAAGCGGACGTTGAAAGATCAAGTGGATTCAATCAGGATGTCACTGGACGAGAATTCATTTGAAGGCGGACGGGGTGTGCTGGTTCTTCCTCCGAAGTCGCAGTCAGATCTGCACAACTACATCAAGAAGAAGCTGCGTAAGCGGGTTCAGTTTCAGTGCATGTCGGCGGAGAAACTGCGCAGCTTTTACAGAGTGGACGGGAACCCAACGGACCCGAAGGCGCGGATCGTTCGAGTGCCAGCGGAGAATCGGTTGCGGAGCTACCTTTTGAATATGGTGATGGGGTTGATGATCGTGAATCGGCAGTGGCCTTGGGTCTTGGAAGAAGAAACCCATTACGATGCGTACGTAGGCCTTGACGTGTTGGATCACACCGCCGCTTTCACCTTCTTTTACGAGGGCGGTCGGGTATGTGCAATGCGCGACCCGGAGTCGCTCTATGGGGAAGCGTCGAGCCATAAGGAAAAATTGTCACGTGCGATGGTTCGTAAAGTCGTCTACGACGGGTTCAAGGAAGATTCGCCCGATCTGGACGCCGTTCCAAAGTCCATCGTGCTGAGACGGGATGGGCGATTATTCGAATCGGAGTGGCTCGGGTTCAATGACGCTATCAAGGAGCTCGTGGACGAAGGCTTGCTGCCTCGGGACATTGTGGTCGGCGCGGTTGAGGTACCTAAGCATCGCTCATATGGCGTTAGAGTTGCGCTGGCCGCCAAATCGGGTTTGGACAATCCAACTATAGGGACTTGGGAGGCACTGTCGAAGACCGAGGGGATCGTCTGCACGACCGGCTGGCCATTTAATATCCCTGGCACGGTGGAACCGCTCGTGGTTCTGCTGGCGCGCGGCGATTTGGATTTGGTGAAGATTTTGGAAGACACTTTTCGTATGGCTCAGCTCTGCTGGCCATCACCGACCGGGTGCATGCGTCTGCCAGTGGACCTGAAACTGTGTGACGAACACCTCCGCGCTTTCGCAGGGAGAGCCGATGAGGACAAGGCGGTGTTTGGAGAGTCTGAAGAAGAAGAACCGCTGCTAGATGCAGCCAAATAGAAATATTGTATGAGCGAACTATCAATTATTGCGCACGATTACGCTCTGAATGCGGAATTTGCGCGGAACTTCAATGAGGCTGTCTTGATTCTCAAGCGGCGCTACTTATTGGGCCGTGTGGGCAACGGCGAAAGCGAAGAGACGGTGAAGCAGGCCCGCCAAGATTTAATGGGTCTGTTGGGCTCGTTGGTCGCGGCGCTCCAAGACGAGGGAAAGCCGTGGACTGCGGACCAGGCTCAAGTACCGGCAGACTTGCTGGAACGGCTACGGAAGCGTCTAAAGGGAGCCTCAGAGGAGACGGTCGCTGAGCTCCGTGGAGTGGTGGATGACCTCGACAAAAACGTTCCGCTCGGGGAGCCTGCATTCAAGGCACTAGACGTCGTGTGCGAAGCGGCAGACGAGACCGCCTCGGCAGCTTTTCGACGGCTACGCCGGATCTAAATGGCAAGCCTGCTGCAAAACCTACTGCTGGACCTGAAGCGGCGAGGGAAATGGATCCTCGAGGAGTTGGCCGGTTTGGACGGAAGGTTACCAGGACATTTCGAGACGCACCGGAAGGAAACAGCAAGGCGGATGAGCCGGGCGGTGACGTGGATTGATCACACACTGCGGGACCGGGACTTGGTGAACCCGAAGCTGGAGCCAAACTTCTTCAGGGAGTTCAAACGTATCTCTGAGTTAGTGGTAAGCATCGAAGACACGTCGCTCCTAGTGCTGAAACGATGTTCAGCTGAGGATCGGTTTTTGACTGCCTTGTTGGATCAGATTTGCAGGGAAGTTGGATATAAGGATTTGCCCCCACTGTGCGCGGCACTGAGCTTCCAATATTTTCAGGCGTTGATGGAGACGGACATCATTATGACTCCACAAGGCCAGGCGTCGGAGTTGCTGGCGTTGCCCGATCTCTATCATGAGCTGGCTCACTTCGTGGTATATCGGCATCGGCCGGCGCTTGAAGTGCCCGTACTAACAATTATCCACAAGTACTTTTCTGACGCTCTTCGCAAAGGGCGCCAGAAGGGATCGGCGCAGACAGTGCTGGATGCAGTTGCAAAGAATTCTGTCCTGTGGACTTCGCTTTGGCACTTGGAATTCGCCTGCGACATGGTGGCGACATATTGGTGCGGGCCGGCATACGGCTTAGAAAATTTGCGGCTCAGTGCGACGCGCGGTGATCCGTATCAGGATAGTGGAACGCATCCGGCCGATGACGCGCGAAGGGTTGGGATTGAGTGTATTCTGAAATTGGCAGGGGAAAGTGAGGCTGCTAAAGCGATTGATCAGATGTGGCAGGATCTGAAGCGGCTTTCGCCCTCGGTTCAACCCGGCGGATACAGTATGCGGTATCCGGTGCAACTGCTGGAACAGGTGGCCCAGTGTATTTACCAGGAGTGCGCCGCCTTGGGATTCAAGCGATTCTCTCAACCCCAGTCACAGAGCGCCATCGTAGGCAACGCAATTGCTCAGGCCTGGCAGTCTTTTCAGAAAGATGCTGCTGCGTTTTCTAATCACGAAGCGTCCGCCATCCAAGAGTTGAGAAAAAAACTGGCTGGAGGCGTTTCTGGCCCTTGAGCCGGTGGATCTCGTATGCGGCTTTTGAATGCCACAGCGACTGACCGCCGTGTCAGATCTCATCGCCAAGCTTTGCCGGAACGCTGGATCGTTTGAAAAAGGTGGCGCAGTCACCCCATTAGCTTGAAGGCAATACGTCCTTCCGAATAAACTGTGATTCGGCCATCAACTGACACGGCAACACACACTGCCTTAGTAACCTTCGAAATCTTAGCCGCTGTACTGTGCTTGCTGCCTTTCCCAATTTCCTCCTCGGCCAATGTGCCAGGCGGCGGTCTCAGGAAGGTCATGCTCTGAATAATCTTGCCATCGCCTGAAATCAAAGTCGCACCATCTTGGGTGAGGAGGCCTAAAAGTGCTTCATCAGGTGTATTCCCTAAATTCATCTCCTCCCATTTCAGAAAACTAGTTTTCGGTAGATCGCTAAATTTAAGTACCTCGTCATGGTGTCCAACGGTCATAATTGCTCCCTTCGCTTCGTCCGAGAGCTTGGTCGCCAGCCGAAACACCTCTTCGAGCACCGGCACATCGATTGAGTGCCTTTTCGAGAGTTCGCGAATTCCTCGCGAAAGCATCGCTGATTGAAGGTGCCAATTTGCACTACGATAAGATAAAAGTCGTTCCCCTTTGTAAAATATCGCTACCCTTCCATCCCCAGAAAAGAGTATCAGAAGTCCGGCCGTAGCAGTCGATGTTTGCACTGCGCGTTGGTATTTTTCAGGTATCAGTGGGGAAACCCTATTTGACACATTTTGATAAAGAAAATTGCCGATTGCTCTTCCACGTGAATTAAAAACAACTGCCCCGCGAAATCCGTCTACCAGCTGGACCAATGTGAGGATTTCGGATTTGCTGCCTATCGTCACCTTTTCATCGGTCGATAGCATTTTGACACCGATAACCGTCTCTGGAGTTCTGTCCGACACAATCAAAACTGCGGATTGTACCGCCTCCCTTTCGTGCTCAAAAGTTTTTAGCTCTCGAATCAGGTTAAGTATCTCCGAAAACACATCGTTTCTGATTTCGAGTTCCTTAATCGCTGGAGCGATCGTCAGGAAGATCGAAATTTTCCTGAACTCCGAAAAAGCGCGTATCGCAAGTTCGGGATCTACGTCGAATTTTTCCAGCTCTTCCGAATCTATCAAAGGTTTTCGTGGGGAACCAGATGCGCTTTCCTTGCTCAGTCCCGGTGGCGGGCCAATCAAAAAAGCAGGATCTCGAAAAGATTCTCCGTGCGCAAGCAACGGTTTCCATCCTCCTTGGGTGGACCAAAATATCGGCAAAGTATTGTTCGGAGTGCTGTAAAAGAATCCGAGCAAGCCTTGAGATTCTGCGTACCCGAGGGGGTGGTTAGGGTATAGGCGCTTCCCGTACTTCTGAGCAATTCGCATCGCAGCGGTCCGTTCACTTTCAGTTTTGAAAAGGGCGCCTTCGGGCGAAAACGGCCGAGCCTTCCCCGTCAGAGTTTCGAGCGCTACAGCTTCAAGCCCAGTCGATTCGCGGATAGTTTCCAGTCCAGTTGCAAAGCCGACAAGCACAGCATAGGCGCATCTTTTACCGGCCAACGAAGGTAGGGCTGAGACGGCTTCCTTCCAGACCTGAATAGCTTGGTGCCCCGAACCAACGTAGTCATCGAGAAAAACAATCTTTTCGTCCTCTTTGGTCACTAGTGATGCCAAGTCACTCGCAGCAACAAACCGATCCTGCGGCAGGTTGTTTTGTGTTCTAAAATAGTAGGCGATAATAGATCCGCTTTTAGCAACATAACCGACGGGAACAAACCAAACGTTATGATTCGTAGCACCCATACACGCTTTAAGACTTTGATAAAGGCCCTTCGCCATCGCAGAAACTTTTTTTGAGCTATAATAACGGAACCCTGACAGAAGCGTCACCACAGCCGATCGATCTTCTTCGTCAAACTGTAGGAGCCAACTCTGAATCGCTTCATTTGAGATGTCGCCTTCGAATGGGTTGGGTGCTGCTTTGCTCTTTAGATCTCGGGGGCTTTCTTGAGATTCGAGATCGGGGGGTATCAATGCGGCCAACTGGATATCCGTCTTTTCCTCTGGGAACGGGAGATCGGAGATATCCTTATACGTAATGGGCTCGCCGCAAAGCAGGAAGTCTCTGACACCCGGAAGAGGCACGGTACGGAGTTCGCTACCCCTTGGTGAACGAAGGTGCTCTCGGAGCTCCATGAGGAGGCGGCCCAGGATATTTTGGCCAACGAGCCTTCCCTCCTCGTCCTTCTTGGCACCCCAGAAATCATCTTTGGCGGAGTCTTCGACAATTGGTTGGTCGCCCGAGGCGTAGAGGAGTTCGCCGAAGGTCTTCCAGTTCTGGGCCAATTTAAGACGAAGACACCAACGCATGACCTTGACCCGAACGGCGAGCCAGTCGGGGCGGCTTTGATCGCGGTAGGGTTTGCTGAGCATCTTGGCGGTCATCGGGCTTTTCTCCTCGATGATCATGCGCTGGACATCGGGCAAGCCAGGAAAGCGACAAGCCTGGTATAGCGCCTCTGTGGTGCGTATTGTCACGCCGTTGACGACAAGCGGGAATCCAGGAGCCATGTTAGATAGACCACCGAAGCGCTCTTTTGTTCTGCGGAAGGAGACAATATCGGTCCGCGAGTAAACGCGGATATGGCTAGCGACGCGGCTCATAGTTCTAGATCGCCTAAAACCGTTCTGAGGACGTGCTGATTGGCTGTCTGGGCATTCGTCTTGCGGGGCAGCAGAGCCGGGTAAGCTTCCTGTTGCACCCAAAGGGCCAGCGGGCTGTTGTTCGGACAGTTGCGGAACGTGACGAACATGTTACCGAAACCGAGACAGTCGAGGTTGTGGTGGCCGAGAGGCCTCTCGCGCTCGGGCAGATTAGGGCATTCTCGGCGAAGTTGACTGCCGCGTATCAGGAATGCTTGCTCTAGAAGATTGCGCTGGTTTTCATCCCTAAAGATTGCAGCGGCGGAATTCCCGCCTGATGGGCGCATGACGGGAGGATAACCCCTCGTCTGGAGCCCTGCGAAGTATGCTTGAACATCTGGGTCGGCTGGAATTGTAGCTGGCCAAAGGACATCTGAAATGCTTCGACGGGCGCGCGTATTTTCATACTCGCGACCGTCGGGAGACCACTTGCGAAACTGGATTGTCTTGTGCTGGGCTGTTGCCGTTTGCCGGATTTTCTCGTCTATCCAGTACGAGCCGGCGTAACGGATGGGAGAGATTAGGTGCAGGTTTATGTGATTCGGCAGGTTTTGCTCTCTCTCGAGCCATGCGCATAAATCAGTCCGGACTCGACTTCCAGTAGCTATACAGTCGTCAAGATAAACGAATTCTCCAATGTTGCTGCCAATATCTGCAAGCCTCAGGCCATGCGCTTCCTGAAGTACTTCGTCGAAGACGCGGCATATTGCTTTTTGGCTCTGACCGCCGAGTTGGATATCGAGAACATTGGCTTGTTGCCAGTAGTCCCTAGCTGGCGCAGCCTGGTTCGACAGGTTGGTGCGCGATACGTTTTGAAGAAATGCCCTCAACCGTTCTCTGGAAATATAGGTGCGCTCGAACACATAGTCGAGTCCCTCTAGCAGCGGAACTTGAATTTCGGCCGGGAACTGTTGGACCCATTGGTCGACCAACTCTGGTGTTCGTGGAGCTATGCGGTCCCCAGCGCGGTAATCGCCGATTCTGGTTGCGATGGACTGTAATAGTTCGGGCCTGGGCATATGGTCCTACACTTTTCAAGATGGCGGGCGGTATTCGAATATTCCCGAGATATCGCCTACAAGTTTGATTCTTCCATCCGCCAGGTACGTACAATCGTCTGAACCGGTTTGGTAAAAATCGGTCCGATGCAAGATTCTATCCTTTATTTCCTCTGCTCTCATAAAAAGCGGCCTTTGTTCAAGGGTTGGTGAATGATGCACGTCGGGGCAGCAAGTTCACAGAAAATTCTTTGCGATGGGCACAGATATAGTTCATTGCTGACGCCAACTGGAAATTGTTTTCTATGGCTTTTCGCCGCCTGCGCCTCAGCGAAACGCGGGTCTTCGCTCCGAATTTCTTTACGTATTCAATTAAAATTTTTTCCCCCAGGTTAGACAGCCTTCGTCCAACCCCCCATGCCAAAATGAGGCCTATGAAAACTCTAAAAGATAACGGAACCATCATCCTTCGAAGCCGGTCAAATCGCAAGCCATCAACCGGGGTCATAAAAGGTCATAAAAGGTCATAAATCCGGCGGTTGAAATTGCCTCGCCCCGGCTGCGAAAATCGAGGGGTATGAAAACTCATAATTCAATTCAAAATAAAACGAACGAAAAAATAGAAAATCCAACCATCATCTTCGACCAAATCGCGCCCCATCCCGAGCCCGTCGCCATCGACGAATTGCTCACAGAAATCGAAGAAACAATCAAAAAGCACGTCGTCTTAAGCGACGCCGCAGCCACAGCCCTGGCCGTGTGGGTACTCCATACGTATGTGTACGAGCTGCGCGACACCGTCGCCTACGTTGCGATTGAATCGCCGGAAAAACGATGCGGCAAGACCACCCTCCTCTCCGTCCTCGCGGCCATGGCCAATAAACCCTTGATCGCCTCGAACGTCACCGTCGGCGCCCTCTTTCGCGCCATCGATACCTGCCGTCCAACCCTCTTCATTGACGAAGCGGACACGTTCCTCGCCGGCAGCGGCACCATGCGCGGCATTATCAACTCCGGCAACACCTGGCGCACCGCCTACGTCCTTCGCCTCTCAAGATCAAAATTAAAGTCTCAGCCGAACAATGCCGCAGCGCCGGCTGAGGGAGCGGAAAATTCCGGTTTACAGCGCTACAGTTGCTGGTGCCCAAAAGTCATCGCCATGATCGGCAAAGTCCCCGATACCATCGCCGACCGTTCGATCGTCGTCCCAATGACCCGCAAACTAACCACCGAAACCCGCGCGCCACTGGCCGAATTGGAACCAGCCAATATCAAAGCCAAATGCGCCCGTTTCGCGCTGGACGAATGCCAAAATGTGAGACAATGCGAAAAAATTCGTGGCGATGGCCTGAACGACCGCGCCGCCGACACATTCGATCCCCTCTACGTCATCGCGCGCCTCGCCGGAAATGAATGGGAACAAAAACTCCACACCGCCGCCCTCGCTCTTGCCAATAGCGCACAGTCCAGAAGTTCCGGCACGGAACTGCTCCTGGACATTCACGCCATCTTCGCCGTAACAGGCCAGGAACGAATGTTCACCCGTGACCTGCTCGAAGTCCTGCGCGACGAGCGATGCTCCCTGGGGTCACTCGCTTTGAAGTACTCGGCCATTGATGAATATCGTATTTCACAATTACTGCGGCCCTACGGGATTAGACCGAGGACCTTCAGAATTGAAACGCAGCTCGGCAAGGGCTACGCGTGCGACGACTTCAACGATGCGATTGTCCGTTACCTGCCAACGGCCGATGTTGCAGCGCGCGTCCAGGAAATGCGAAACCAGGCCAAACTCATGTTTGAGGCAAAAGCCGAACAAGATGCATACTGGGGCAGGAAAAACTGACGCCAGTAACCAGGCAGGGCCGGCCTGCCGGCCGCCCTCCCAAAACCAAATTGCGGTAGGGCGGTCGCTGCCGCGCCGCCCTGACTAATTCGCGGCTCAATCATCCGTTGACCAGCGTCTTTATCCACGCTGCCACTAACTGCCCTACAGCCTTCCCCAAATAATCCACAAATCCAATAATCTGGAATGACAATTCCGGTGCCGTTAGGTTCTTCGCTGTTTTCAGTCGAATGGATTCCAGCGCCAACTTCGCCAATAGTCTTTGAACGACGGCGCGCGTGCTTACGATAAGGTCCAGAGGACCGTAATCTTTGTAGCACAAAGGCCCGAAAAATATTTCTCGAGCTCCAGAGGAGCGACATATTCGGGGCATGGCCGACACGTACACACAAATTTATATTCATGTCATTTTTGCGGTTGAAAGCCGGCAAAACCTTATTGCGTCCGAACACAACGACGAATTGCAGAAATACATCACCGGCATCATTACTGAGCAAAGGCACAAACTGATTGCCATTAACAACATGCCCGATCATCTGCATGCGCTGATGGGAATGCGGCCTGATGCCGCCTTGTCGGACTTGGTCAATGACATGAAAACGGGTTCATCCAAGTTCGTCAACGGGAAGCGCTGGGTGGCAGGCCGATTTTCGTGGCAACACGGTTTCGGGGCGTTTTCGCATTCGCGTTCGCAGCCGAATATTTGCAGTTGCTTGAAAAATTTGGCGTGGAGTATGACCATCGGTATATCTTCAAATTCGTTGGCGATTGATAGGACGGAATATCCCGCTCCTCCGGAGCTTGGAATTTTCTAATACACGACGTGTACTACAAATATTGCGCTCCTCCGGAGCTTTCAATGGTGGCCCTCCCACTGAAAACAGCGAAGAACCTGCCGTTACGACCTAAATAATTGCCATTCAACATGTTGACGCGCCTGTTACCGGTCCGTTACCATTTTGTTACTACTTAAGTCGTTGAGCTTGAACAATGTTACGCATGTTACGGATGTGCCGACTTCAACAATGAATATGCTGTCCTGCGTCCCAGCGCCAACGGCGCGTCCCCATACCAGCCTGGGGCAACGCCCCAGGTAACCGTAACCAATGAACCACCAAGGGCTGAAAGCCCGTCCCATCAATCCACGCTCGAACTCACGAACGATTTAACTCACCGCATAGGCCGCGCCGTTGGCGCTTATACGTCGGCCGATACCGGACCTCGGGCTTTGCCCGAGGCTGGTATGAATCGGGCCTTTGGCCCAATAATCCACCAATCCACCAATCCGCAACGCGCTTCAACGCTCGTGCCGCGCCATAGCAGAGCG
Source organism: uncultured Verrucomicrobiae bacterium (assembly GCA_963845665.1). Taxonomy (GTDB): domain Bacteria; phylum Verrucomicrobiota; class Verrucomicrobiia; order Limisphaerales; family UBA11358; genus UBA11358. The sequence continues at coordinate 15,384 of CAWJTA010000002.1, read as the reverse complement.
ACGGCGGGTCAACGATTCAACGACCGCAACGTTGATTTTGTCCCTTGATTTTGGGACAGTTATAATGAAGGTTAAGCATGAAAGAAAGGAGTTTGTGAAATGGTTCCGAGTAAAATGATAAGCTGTACAGCTTCTGACTGGCAAAATTCGTTGAGGAATATGCTTAGCCAGAAACTGGAGGTGGATTTGACCAATGCGAATATGGAATTTGATGGCGTATACCTGGAAGAACTCGCCAAAGAAAATACGATGCATCTGATCAAAGATGAAAATCTGAAAACGGTCTGTTTCCGAAAAAGGAAATTTTAAGCGTATTCTGCCTCCCGTCTGAGCGCCAGGGGCGCATTTCATACCAGCCTGGGGCAATGCCCCAGGTGACAGACCCGCCAGAAATCACCCAAGGGCTGGAAGCCCGCTCCATTAATCCTGACCTTCCTTTCGGGTTCTTTCGCGGCTAATTGCTCCAGTGTTCGCAAAAATCAGTTTGACCTTTCACGAAAATTCGGCGTAGCTGATAAAATGAAAATGTTCGCTTTATTTGGCCGGATGGAACTTCCCAGGGGTTTTCGTTTCGTCGTGCTCCTGCCGGCGGCGCTGTGCGTCATCGGCCTGGCCGGCTGCGCCTCTGTGCCTCCCGTAGACCAGGCGGTTCAAGCCAACGACCTTCAAAAGGTCACCTCAATGGTCGAATCCGATCCGTCCCTGGTTTCCAGCCATGATAAAGGCGGCGATACCCTCCTGCATTGGGCGGCCGCCAGGGATTACGAATCGCTCGCCGAACTCCTCATCAACGACAAAGCCAACGTCGACGCCAAAAATATCGAAGGCGACACGCCTCTTCACCTGGCTGCCGCCAACGGTCATAGCGATCTGATGGAATTGTTGCTGATGCACGGCGCGCAGGTGGACGCCAGGAACGATGGCGGCTCAACTCCCCTGGATAAGGCCGCGCAATTTAACCGCCCGCGGCAGGCTGAACTTCTGCTGTCCCGCGGCGCTGACATCGCGTCAAAGGATAAAAATGGCGATACCCCGCTCCACTACGCCGCAATGTCCGGAAGCAAAGAGGTCGTCCAGATCCTCCTCGACCATGGCGCCGCTATCAATGCCGAAAACGAAGACGGCTTGACCCCGCTTCATGAGGCCGTCCTGAACGGCCACAGTAATATCGCCCTGTTACTGTCGCAGAAGGGTGGCCACGAATAACTTCCGGCTGACGGAGTGACTGATTCAGCGGCAATGATTTCAATCGTCGAACAACAGGCGACGGCCGGCACGGATTTCGTGTCCCAGGTCGCCGAAATCTTTTCGCCCAACGGCATCCTTTCCAAGTCGGCCAATTTTGAATTCCGGCCCCAGCAGCAGGAGATGGCCGTGGCCGTGGCGCGCGCGCTGCAAAATCGCGAACATTTGGCCGTCGAAGCCGGCACAGGCGTCGGCAAATCGCTCGCCTATTTGATTCCGTCGATTTTATTCGCCGTCTTGCAGCGCAAAAAAGCGGTCGTTTCCACGCACACAATCAACCTGCAGGAACAGCTCACGGAGAAAGATTTACCCATGCTCGCCGGCGTGCTGCGCGCGCTTCCGACACCGGTCCATTTCAGTTTTGTCATGCTCAAGGGCCGGGCCAATTACCTTTGCACGCGGCGATTGCACAAGGCAATGCAGCAGAGAGACGGCCTTTTTACCAGTTCCGAAGCGGCCGAATTAAAGCGCGTCTACGAATGGTCCAAAGAAACCAAAGACGGCAGTCTCTCGGATTTTGATCATGAGCCGGACGCCAAGGTGTGGGCGCAGGTTTGTTCGGAACGGGGCCTTTGCTCACCCAAAGTTTGCGGGCACGCCTCTGATTTCGCCAAGGACCACGGCGTCTGTTTCTTTCAGCGCGCGCGAAATAAGATCCTTTCGGCGGACGTGCTGGTCGTCAACCACACGTTGTTTTTCACGATGCTGGGCGGAGTGGACGCGGAAATGGAAGGCGGGATCCTGTTCAAAAACGATTTCGTGATTTTCGACGAGGCGCACACGATGGAACACGTGGCCTCGCGGCACATCGGCCTGAGCGTTTCGAGCGGCCAAATGCGGTTTGCCCTGCAACGCCTGTGGAATCCGCGCACACAAAAGGGCCTGCTGGGCACCTTGCGCGGCGGAAATGCCGTTAAACTCGCCGCGGACATCCTCACCGAGGCGGACAAATTTTTTGATAGTGTCGAAAGCGCCTGCAATGAGATTCAGCGGAACGTCAAAAAAAACAGTTTTGGTTCCGCGGAATTTGCCGGCGCGCGGCACTGGAGCGAATTGCGAATCCGCCGCGCCCAATTGGTGGCGGACAATGTCACGCTGCCGATTCAACGCCTGCGCGATGCCGTCAGCGACCTGATCAAGACCAGCGATGACAAGGAAATCGGCCAGGAATTGCTGGAATGCAACCGCCGCCTCGCCGAATTGCGGGACGAAGTGAAATTGTTTTTGGAGCAAAGCGCGGACGAGCATGTGTACTGGGTGGAGCGCTCGGGCAAAGCGGCGAAAAATGTTTCGCTCAACGCCGCGCCGGTGGACGTGGCCGATTTTCTGCGGCACGCCCTGTTTGAAAAGGAAACCAGCGTGATTATGACCAGCGCCACGCTGGGAATCTCCAGTTTCAAGGGCCGCGCTTCAACCTCAAGCGATGTCCCAAAACGCCTGCCGGCAGGAAATTTAAAACTGAAATCTGAGAATTCCCTGAACTATTTCACCAGGCGCGTCGGCGCGGAATCAGCGATCCAACTTCAGGTGGGCACGCCGTTCGATTACGAACGGCAGATGAAATTGTTCGTGGCGGGCAAGATGCCGGACCCGCGCGACACCGGTTACCGCGACGCCCTGATTCAGTGGATAGAACACTTCATAACAAAGACCCACGGCAAGGCGTTCGTTCTTTTTACCAGCTATAAACTGATGCTCGAAACGAGCGAACTGATGCAGCCGTTTTTTGACAATCTCGGCGTGGCCTGCTTCGTGCAGGGAACCGGCATCCCGCGCTCGACCATGCTGGAAAAATTCAAGGACGACGTGGATTCAGTGCTCTTTGGCACGGACAGCTTCTGGCAGGGCGTGGACGTGCCGGGCGAAGCCCTTTCCAACGTGATCATCACGCGCCTGCCGTTCGCGGTGCCGGACCATCCGCTCATCGAAGCACGCATCGAAACGATCGAAGCGCGCGGCGGAAATTCTTTTGGCGAATTCTCCCTGCCCGAGGCCATCTTAAAATTTCGCCAGGGCGTCGGCCGTCTCATCCGTACAAAGACCGATACGGGTATTATCGTAGTCCTGGACAACCGGATTTTGACCAAGCAATACGGCCAGGCCTTTCTGGATTCGATGCCGAAGTGTCCGATGGAAGTGGTGTGAACTTCGTTTGTTCGTTTAGCTGCGGAGCAGCGTCCGAAAGTAGCCCACAGTGATAACTGTGGGAAACGCCATGGATTATAATTATGAGCCCCGGATGGGCGACAGAGGGGTAAGGACAAATAGTTCCATAAATCCGGCGCGAATGCCCGAACGATGGTGGTTTTCTTACGCTCCTGCCGGAGCTTGAAATATTTCGGTCCTCAGACCCATAGCTAGCGCTATGGGCCCGCCTTCGTCTGACTACGGCGCGGCACGGCTACTTTCGCACGCTGCTCCGCAGCTCAATCGAGCAACGGTATTCTCTACCGAAACAACATTTTCAACTGCTCCTCACTCAATCCATACCGCGGTTGAAACCTGTCTCCCGCCATATAATCCAAAATGCTCCGGCGCAATTGCCGGGCGACAATTCGGGAATCGAGATCGTCGCTGATGTCCAAGGTGCAAACCAGGAGCTTTCCTTTGCCGACTTTGGCCTCAAAAATCGCGCAAGGCAGGGCATTGCGATTGAATTTGTCCACGAAACGCAATGGCATATCCACTTTGGAGGACAGCGCATCCAAATTGATTGAGAACGAGCGATGCAACAGTTCCCACCATTGCCAGTCCGTCCAATCGTCCGTTGGAAAATCGCGGAAGACCGGGCTTCTCGCATTAATCATCGCTCCCATTGTGCCGGGCTGATTTGGGAACATCACTGGATTCCAAAAGACTGAGGTGAATTGCGCCGCGAGCGGCGACTTCACGGAATCCCGACCAGGAAGCAAAAGAACGCTCTTCCCTTCCTGCAAAGCCTTGAAAAAGTCCGCGTCGGCGGCTTCGAAAATTTCGACGCCATCCGTTTGCGCGGCGGTTTCATTCGCCGGATAGACCCAAACGTTCCAATCATTGGCGATGGATGTTCCGGTCATCCCGACCATTACTTTGAGTTTTGCCGCTTCGGTTAGCACCGAGAATGGCTCCTGAATACGGCCAATTTCGCTGTTGTGGCCAATCGATATGAGCGGCGCTTTCAATTGTCCACGGGCAACCTGCTTTCCACCATTGAGAATTTTCCAAATGACCGTTGCGTTGGTCACTGGCGCACCGCTGAAATTGGCGATTTGAATTCCCGCGTCAAACGTTTCGTCGTTTTGATAAACACGTTTGGGCATCAGAAGCAGCGGGACGATAGGGTTACAAAACTTTCGGAATTGCGCGGCCGTCACCAAACCTTTGCTGTCCCAAAAGGCATCGAGCAATCCGACGGTTGAAGTGCCCTGGCCGGGAAAATCGTTCAACTGGAGCAACTGAAATCCCGCCTGGTTTTCCGTTCGCAGAGCGCGCTCGATTTCCTCTTTGTAGAGCAGCACCGCAAGCTTGCCGGAATCGCGCGTATAAAGCGGCGCTTCCGCCAATCGTCCTTTGCGTTTCAAATCAGCGCGAATGGCTTCCATCGCCGTCGGCCGCAACACGCCATTATATTTCGGTATTTCGGCGAGGTTCGGATACACGCAATATTGACCGACCTCGTGGCTTATGAATGGAACTGGAATCGGCGAGATGGCCCGGTCGAAATTCGTCTCTGTGTTCGGCACTGTGTTCTCAAATATGTCCTGGCCGCGCGCGCGGCCATTTTTGGTATCCTGCGAAATATAATAATCATCGTCAGGGCCGGACGTTTTGCCTCGTTCTTTAGACGAGGGGTAGGTCGTGCTGTCGTACAGCAATTGGGGATCAATTTTACGGAAATGACTTTCGAGGCCGCTCAATGTGGCGTAGTTACCTTTCAATTCATTCCCCATGGTAAACATGACCCATGAAGGGTGGTTGCCGTATTCGCGAATCATGCGTTCGTCCTCATCCTGAAAGAATTCGGTAACCGCTTTATTTCCACCGATATCGAAGCTCCAGTCCGGCAATTCGACCTCGAGATAAACGCCCAGGCGGTCCGCCGCTTCGAATGCGGCTTCCGAGGGGCACCAGGTATGAAAACGGACGTGGTTTAGCCCGAATGCTTTCACCGTGGAGAAGATTTTTTGCCATTGCTTGCCGGTCATGTCCGGATATCCAGTCTTTGGAAACTCGCAGCAGTTGACCGTGCCGCGAAGAAAGGTCGGTGAGCCGTTGATGGTGAACTCATGGCCATCGGCCTTAAACTCGCGCATTCCGAACGTGTCGGTGATTTTTGAATCAAAATCCTGTCCGTCCAAAACACCCTGCATTTGATAGATCTTTGGAGAAAACTCGGACCAACGGACGTAGTTCGTTCCCATCGGATAAGGCACCACTTGTGTGCTGTCGCCGGGCGGTAAATGCACCCGGCACGTCAACGGCGGCAGCTTTGAGGCTGAAAAGTATTCAGGCGTGGCTTGCAGGGACAGATCTGCTTCCGTTTCTGTTTCCGTTCCGTTGTGCAGAGCCACGGTGACATCAACGGTGTTGTCCACTAAATCCGGACGCAAAGCCAGGGCGTCAATTCGGACTTTGTCCCGCTCAATCAGCGCAATGCGCCCAATGATGCCATTCCAAATCGTCTGTGATTGTTCCGTATATGCGTGAGGATCGCCGATGGCCAATTGCCGGCTATTGTCCACACAGACGGTGATTTGATTGCGACCCGGTTTGAGTATCGCGCCAATTTCGTAGCGATGCGGCGTAGTGAGACTATTTTGCGCGCCGATGTATTGGCCATTGACCCAAACCTGTGATTTCCAGATCACGCGTTCCAGTACCAGTTCGACGTCTTTTCCGGTCCAGGTTTTCGGAATGTCAACGTCACGGCGATACCATGCCGGTCCCACGTAAGAAAATCGTTGTTGCAAGTGCATCAACGACAGATTTTGAACGGCATAATTTGTTTCCCGGCCAAAGGTGAGTCCTTTTTGGGAAACCAGATTTTCAGGCGACAGAGCCGGCAACGCGGGTTGCAGCGTGAACGGCATTCCTTTGCCAGCCTGCGACGTCGTGCCTGGAAGATGAATCGTGTCGGTGAATGGTCTTGCCATCGTGGATCCCATCTTAAAATCCCATTTGCCGGACAGGTCAATGGAGTCAGCGTGAGAAAGGCAGGCCGAAAGGAGCAATGCGATTAAGATGGTGAGAAATGAGCCACCGGTAGGGACAGCGCGCTGCGCTGTCCGCGCCGTGTCTAGCGGCGCAAGGAGCGTGGTCGGACGTTGGGTTGTCCCGCATTGAGGGATTCCGCCCGCTTTACGGGCGGTGACGGCGCAGCGCGCCGTCCCTACCTGGCAACATGGAATCGCGTTTATTTCCATCCGTATTCCCGGGCCGCATTGCCAATCTGGTCGCGGACAAATTTGCTTAAATCAACGGCGTCTCCCCGGGTCACGCCGCTTGCAATCTTTTCCCCTTTGGCCAGGCTGCGTTCCGCCGCTTCCACAATCACGGTGGAATAAAAATCCAACGGCGTTTCGGTATTTTCAGACGTTGTTCCATTTCTTCGGGCCAGGATTTCCTGGTAGAGCCGTCCGGGATTGCTGATGCCATAACCGGTCACAACGCCGCTGTTTTCAAAATTGCGAAACAATGGATTCACCTCGATAACACCGTCCGGATGAATTTCCCGAAGGCCGGGCATATCCAGGCTCAAGTCCAGCAATCCGTCGGAACAAATCATACGCCCGGATTGCACGGCGATGGACCAGGCCGAATTGGGCAGCGCCCAACCGGTAATGAGGTGCGCGACAGCGCCGGTCGTAAAGAGAATTTCCGTGTCGACGAAATCGTAACCATTCACGGCTCGAGGTTTCAGCGAGGGCAGCTTGTGTGAAAAGCCGGTGGCACGCACTTCCGCCGGGATGTGGCCGGTGATTTTCATCAGCGCGTCGGCCATGTGAACGGTCAGAAATGAAACAGGCGTGTTCTGCTCGGCATAATCCGGCGATGAAAAAAATCGGGGCGAATGGTTCGGATCGGACACGAGCAATTTATCGATCATGTAGAAAACGCCCGTTTGAAACGTACCGTACCGACCGCTCTTGAATCGCGCTTCGGCTTCCTTGATGCGCGGGTCGCCTCGCTTATGAAAATCCACTCCCAGGAATCGCCCGGCCTTCTTCGCCGCCTGAAGCATCTGATGCGCGTCCTTTACTGTGGCCGCCGTGGGTTTCGGCAAAATCACATCCAAACCGGCTGCCAAAGCGTCGAGCGTCGGCTGACAGTGCAAATGATCAGGAGTATTGATCTGAACGGCGTCCAGTTCGACCTTTGCCAGCATCTCCCGATAATCGGCGAACCGCCGGTTACGCGGCAGTTTCGCCAAATCACCGAACCAGTTTCGATTTTTCGCGCCGGGATTGGCAACGGCGCAGATTTCCAGCAACGGCGAATAGTGGCTGTGAAAATAGAGATATTGGTATATCTCGCGCACAACCGCGCCCGCGCCGATGACACCGATTCGAAGTTTGTCTTTCATTTTAAATGGTACCCGTCTGCCGCAACAGAAACAGCGCCAGAAATTCAGCGGCTTTTGCGACGTCGCGCAAGGCAATTTGTTCCTGATCCGAATGAGCGAACGCCAGTTCGCCGGGACCGAACGTCAACACGGGCAGTCCCGGATATTCCGTCGCAAACAATCGCGCGTCACACGAGACCGTCCAGCCCACAACCGGTTTATCACGCCAGATGCCGCACTTCTTCGCCGCGGCAATGGCGTTGCGCATCGCCGGCGAATCCGGGTCGCCGTCAAACGCGGCGTTATGCAGTTTTTCGTAAACGACAGTGACGGTTTGCTCGCCGCTTTCGGAGCGTCGGCAACGACGCAGATAATATTCCGCTCCGCGTTGAGCTGCCTGGCGCATCCGCGTCATCACTTCTTCGATGCCATGCGTTGGGACAAAACCCTGCCCGCCTTCCAGAACCAGGCATTCATTGGATGCCCAGGACAAATCCAAGCGCATGTGTCCGGCGAGTGCGGATAATTTCGCCTTTGAAAGGACCAGACTCCGCGCCAGGTGGGCCATTTTGGTTATAGCGCCGTCACGTTCGCGAATGGCGCCCATGTGACCGGTCGCACCATGGACGGCGACTTCGAATCCATTGCCACGACGCTTCAAATCGTAGTGCCGCGCCACCATTGGTTTGCCGGTCGCGGCGTCGATAACCTTCGTTTTGTCGCCGTAAAGCCCGATGTATTCGGCCAAGCCGCTTTCGAGACAATCACAGACCAATGATTCTATTTGTGTGTTCAACACGAACTGCCAGGTGGCAGCGCCACTCGCAATCTTGCGCGCGGCTCTGTCTTTAAATTGGATGGTAAATCGGGTTTCGCCACAAATCCGGCTGGGATGCTCGCCGAATGGACCAATGATGCCGTGGCAGGTTTGCACGGGCCGCTGCGGAAACAGCTTATGCCGGCTTTCGGCGCGAATGGCGGCGCCCTCCTTTTCCATTTCCTCGACAACAAAAGCGGACATCTCAAACGCCGAAACGCCCTGTGGCGGTTTTATTTCAGCTTTGTACCAAACTGCCCCGCGATTGGCCGGATAGATGTTCAGTCCAGCGCACTCGCCGACCAGGACTGAATCGTATAATTTCTTCAATTCGCGGTCAGTCGCCAGTGAAAGGGAGCCATTCCCGCCGGTTTCCTCCTCTACCACGAACATCGCCAGGACGTTACGATTCAAAGCCATTCCGGCCCGACTCAAACCCTCGGACAAAATGCGAAGGGCCGTGACCATGGCCACGACCGGCCCTTTGTCGTCACACGCACCGCGACCGAAGACGATCCCATTCTTCACACGCGGCGGAAAATACGGAGCCACAACATCCACGTGCGCGTTTAGCGCGACCGATTGGCCGCGCGCATTGTTGCTGCGTCCCGGTGCGACGAGGACAAGGTTCGACCGGCCGGCGCAGGTCTCCTCCGCAGAGAGCCCCGCTGGCCGGCGGGTTGTCTTTGTAAAGTGGGGCAATGAATAATTTGGATGCGATTGGATTTGTGGATTGAGAGGCCGGCGCTCGATGCGCGCGCCCGCAAATGACAGCGCCGTCAATTCGCGTTCCAGGATTCGAAAACAACGGTCTTCAGCGTCCTTCATGACGGAGACGTTGGAATTTGGCGTCGTATCGACGCGGCACAGTTCGACTAATAACTTTTCGATGTATCCGCGCGTCTTTGCGCTTCGAGCCTCGGCGGTTATTTGCCTGACGACGGCCGCCGTCGATGGCCTCGCATTTGGAATTTTGACCTTTGCTTTCACTACGCGAAGCCGACAAGCTATGCGAGTAAATGACTCGAAAAAAGACAAATAAGCTGCAGCCGTCCGCAACGAATTCATTCTCACGCCGCGATTTCCTCAAACTTGCCGGCGCAGGCGCGGCAACGCTCACGCTGCCCCACCCGGCGTTCGCCGGGGTTTTCGAAAGCTCCGAACCCAATTTTGATTTCAAACATCTCGAGCAAACGCACGACCTGCCTTCGTTGCCGCCCTGGGGTCCGTATTCAAAAAAGCATTTTGGCATCTCGCACATTCCGGACGTCCAACGCGGATTATCCTTTGATTTTAGTGTCTTTCCTTTGCTCACGGACCCGTCTGCGAAACGGCAATTGCCTTCTGTAACGGAGGCGTGCGGCGTGCATCCATGGGAAGCTGCGCCGGACATGCGTTTCTATTCCATGCGTTTTGAAACAATCTGGAAGGACCAATTCTACACGGACGTTTCTTTTTCCCAGTTATCGGGAAACAGCCGTCTCGTGCGTCTTGAATGCGTCAATCAGACTGCGACGCCGCAACAAATTACCTTGAATTGTCTTTCCCAACTGGTTTTTCCGCCGATTCACGAATCGTCCGCCGAACCTATCCGCCTCAGTGACGTTGAGCTTCCCGCCGGCGCCATTTGGGTTCATGCCCTCGATTATACGGAATTGCGATTTGTCCGCCGGCGCCCGACCGATAATCTCGTTTCGGACGGCAAATGGCGCGGGGAAGAGCGCCGGCATGATTGCGTGGGCGGATCTGTCATCGCCCAGAATTTCGGAATGGATGGCGGAGACTCCGTCATCTATCGGCCGGAACTCAAAAAATCGCTTACCAACGCGACCCTCGTATGGCGCTTCCAAATTGACAAAGGCCAAACTGTGACATTCCAAATGAGCGGCACGGTCAGGGGAGACATTACGTTTCGCGGCGGTGAATCCTTTTCCACCGTGGCTGTGCCGCTGGGAAAATTGGACGCCGGCAAACTGGAATTTCGTTTTACTTCCCGCGGCGGCGCGACTGTGGCATTGAACGGTTTCGCTTTGCTTGAATCTGCGCAGGCCAATGATATCGCCTTTTATAAAGTGCCGTGGCATCCGATTCCAAACATTGAAGCACTTTCCAACGGCCTGCTTTTGAAATACGACGACGTTTCGAATGTTTACGGATTCGCCCCTGGCGTTCCCATTGCCGGGCATCGTGAATTAAAGTGGTCCGGCCTGGACGCCGCGCTCGGAACGGAGATGGCGCCTGACTCATTCACCCGCGTGCGCATCTTCGGCGATCGGCGGCGAGGCCATGCGGGAGATCCGGACTCGCTTTTTATTCATAGTTTCTCACAACCGCTCACGGTTGCCCCGCGCTCCAGCAAAATCATTTGCGGCCTGATTTGCACCGGCACGGAATCGGAAGTACGGTCCAGTCTCGCGGATTTCGATGCAACCGATTCATGGAATGAAGGTATTTATCGCGGATCAAAGGAAAGCGCACTGAAAATCGCCTCAACCCCGGCGGGAGAAGATTTCAAATTCAGCCAGCAGCTCATGGCCGCGGTGACGCTTTCGAATTTGGTTTATCCGATTTACACCCAGCGCAGCTACATTCGGCATTATTCACCGGGCCGCATCTGGGACTGTCTGTACACCTGGGACTCCGGATTTATCGGCCTGGGGCTCCTCGAACTGAATTTGCAAAGCGCCCTGGAAATTCTCAACGCTTACCTCACGGAACCCGGAGCGCAATCGGCCTTTGTCCATCACGGCTCACCCGTGCCGGTCCAAATTTATCTGTTCTGGGAGCTGTGGAACCGCACGCAATCGCGCGAACTGCTGGACTATTGTTATCCGCGGCTGCGTCAATATCATGCCTTTCTCGCCGGCCGCCTGGGCAGTTCCACCACCCGCCGTCATCGTGACCATCTGATTTGCACGTGGGATTATTTCTACAATTCCGGCGGCTGGGACGATTACCCGCCGCAAAAATACATGCATGCGCAAAATCTGGAAGCCAGCGTCGCGCCCGTTGTGAATTCCGCGCACACCATTCGCTGCGCAAAATTGCTGCGCGCCGCCGCGGCCGCGCTGGGACGCACATCGGACTTTGCCGAATATGACCAGGACATCGCCGAACTTTCGGCTTCGCTCCAAAAATATTCATGGGATGAATCTTCGGGATATTTCGGATATGTGACGCACGATGACCGCGGGGAGCCGACCGGCATTTTGCGCCACGACAGCGGCGCGAACTTCAACATGGGCCTCGACGGCGTTTACCCGCTGGCAGCCGGAATCTGCACGGCGGCCCAGGAAGATCAAATTCTCGACCACCTCTTTTCTCCCCAACATTTATGGATGGACATCGGACTGACAACGGTTGATCAATCGGCCCCCTATTTTAGCCCAACGGGCTATTGGAACGGCAGCGTCTGGCTGGCGCATCAATGGTTTTTCTGGAAAACGATGCTGGATCTGGGGCGCGGCGATTTGGCGATTCGTATCGCACAGGCCGGGCTGAGTATTTGGAAAAAAGTCACGGACTCGACTTACGATTGCATGGAGCATTTCGAGCCGCGCGAACCGTTCGGCGCGGGATGGTGCCAATTCAGCAGCCTCTCTTCCCCGGCATTGCCCTGGTTCGCCTCGCTCTATACGCCGGGCCGGTTCACTTGCGGTTTCGATGTCGTGGATTGAGCGCTGTGAATTCAGCCGGAACAATCGGAGTTTGCGCGTCAAATTGAAGCCGGTGAATGGCATGGGCCGCAATTTCTGCGTTCTTGCCACCATGAATCCGGATTCGCGCTACAGGGCTTTGTGGAACGGCCAAACAGCCGCCTCAATAAACCCGCATGACGGTTTGTTGCAAATCCCGCTGCCGCCGGGCCCGGGAGAATTGAGAATAGATCCCATCGGCTGAGCGGCAAACCGCTTATTTCCCTTGAGAATAATTGAGTATTTGTGCGCAAGACGGTAAGATTCTCGAATGACGACAACGCCGATCAGCAGGGCTCCTTTTGGGAAAACGCCGGAGGGACAGGAGGTGGAGATTTTCACGTTACGCAATACCAATGGATTCGAAGCCCGCATTATGACCTATGGAGGCGTTGTCGTTTCCCTGAAGACGCCCGACAAATCGGGGAAGTTTGACGACATCGTACTGGGTTACAATTCCCTGGAAGATTACATTAAACGCAATCCTTATTTTGGCGCGCTGGTTGGCCGTTATGGCAACCGCATTGCGAAAGGCAAGTTTTCGCTTAATGGAAAGACCTATTCGCTGGCTCAAAACAATGGCTCAAACCATCTGCACGGCGGGCTCAAAGGATTCGATAAAGTCGTTTGGGCGGCAAAGCCCGCCGACTCCCCAAACGGCCCGGCGCTGCATCTCAGTTATTTGAGCAAGGACGGTGAGGAAGGCTATCCCGGCAATCTATCCGTGACAGCGGTCTATACGCTTACGAACGATAACGCCCTAAGGCTGGATTTCGAAGCCACTACCGATAAAGACACTGTTTGCAATCTGACGCATCATACTTATTTCAATTTTCGCCCGGGTAACGACGTCCTTGATTACATTGTGCAAATCAACGCGGAGGAATTCACGGCCATTAACGCTGAAGTGATTCCCACCGGAGAATTACGCTCTGTCGCCGGCACTCCCCTGGATTTTCGCAAACCGACGCGCATGTGCGATCGCATCAACAGTGATGACGAGCAAATGCAATTCGCGGGCGGTTACGACCATAATTTGGTTTTTAAAAAACCCGCGGGCCATCTTGCCTCCGTCGCCCGTGTCACGGACAAAATCAGCGGCCGTAGTGTGGAAGTCTTGACGACTGAACCCGGAATGCAGTTTTACACGGGAAATTTTTTGGATGGCACGATCGTTGGGAAGGGCGGCCAGCAATATCACCGGCGACATGCGTTCTGCATGGAGCCTCAGCATTTCCCGGATTCTCCAAACCACCCACAATTCCCCTCAGTCGAACTGAAACCGGGCCAGGTGTATAAAAACACCATCATCTATAAGTTTTCCGCTGAATGATGGGGGTAAGCGGGCGACTCGTGGGTAACGCAGGCGTCCGCGCCTGCGGGTTCTGGCGGCGTCTCGCCGCCAGTGGCTTTGCCAACGTCGTTTGATACAGGCACCGAGGCGGTGGTGGCAGCGCCACTGGCAACCGAACCCGCAGCCGAGACGGCTGCGCTACACCGGTGATAACGGCCGCTCCACGTACGAACTGCTCCACCGCCAATGCTCGGGCTTATTGCATAAACCGGCGTTTACGGGGTTCATCGTCGTGTAATGGCAGCAACGATGTAGATCTTCGCCGTCGCGGATTAGGTGGTCGTAGGATTCGCTCTGCCAAAAGGGAACGATTTTTTTCGGCAACCGTTTGTTAATTTCGTGGGCAGCGAATGACTTCCAACTGTGCAAGATAGCGCTCAATGTATGCGGTCGGGTTGGCCGGACCACAGCATGCACGTGATTGGGCATAACGACCCATGAGTGCAGTTCATACCGCTCGCCGTTGAAGAAGCGAATCGCGCCGCTTACGAGGCTCGCGACGTCGGGATTACGAAGGTGACAGACGCCTTGACTCTCATCCAGATGTTTGTCTACTCGATTCGAATACCACTGGAAAAGCTTCTCTTGTTCATGCCAGGTAAGCGGTCGTTTACCGGCTTTCGCCTGCTCGATAATTATTTCACGCTCGTGTTTGAACTGAATAACTACTTCGCGCGGCAACGTTCCATGCTGGCGAAATGTCACGAAATATGTCCCACCTTCGCGCTTGATATGCGGAAGCACGCCGCGGGAGTGAATGCCCGCGGTGAGACGATTCTTTGTGTCCTCAGGCATCATGGTAGTGCCGTAACAGTAGCGCAGGCGTCCCGCCCGCGGGTTCAGGCACCGTCTCGGTGCCAGTAGTTTTGGCAGCGCCGTCGGCACCATCAGTTGTTGAAACGGGCACCGAGACGGTGCCCGAACCCGCAGCCGAGACGGCTGCGCTACGTTGACTACATTCCTGGCGCGGACGCGGGCGCTGGGCTGCCATTCATGTCATAGGGCACCGCGTTTGTAGAGAGAAACACAGGTGGCGCCGTTGATTCGGGCAAATCGGGCGGTGCGGTCGAGTTCAACTGCTTGAGGACGTCATCGGTCAGGTCGTTATCGCCCGAGGCAAAGAGAATTGAAGGAGTTCCGGTGGCGGACAGGGCAGCGGTATCAAATGACGATGGTGTCTCCAACGGCTTTGGCTTTGTCGGCGACCGCCTTTTTAATTTCGTCCAGGATATTGTCGCGCATGCGCGAACGCTGATCGGAAATGGTGATTTGTGCCTGACGTTCAAACTGCTCAATATTGCCCTTGGACTCCTCCATTTGCTTGAGTTGGTCCTGGGCGGCCTGGTTACGCTTATCCCGCTCTTCCTGAGACACGGCCTGGTCCTGCGCCGAATTGAGCATGGTCTGGTAATCGTCGCTTAGCTTTTTCAGCTGCGCCGCCATATTGGCGTAATCCTTGTCCAACTCGTCGGCGTGTTGTTGAACGTCCGCCGTGGCCAGTTTGGTCTTGTAATAGTTTTCGAAGATTTTTTTCAAGTCCACCGTGGCGATTTTGGTTTGTCCAAAAGCCGGGACACTCGTGACCGCCATCATCAGGGCTGCCGGAATGAGTATTCGCAAAAAGTTTCTGATAATAGAGATACAGCAAAGCAGAACCGGCGTTCAAGCCAACTGCAAAATGCAGGTTGCGGATTGCGAACGGCGGAATAATATTCGCCGGGGAAATCAATGT
>CAWJTA010000001.1:0-1834618 GCA_963845665.1 uncultured Verrucomicrobiae bacterium | reverse complement strand
TACGAACGGGGACAACAACTCCTCCAGGATGGCGGACATCTCTGCTATATCACTAGCAATAAATGGATGCGGGCCGGCTACGGCGAAAAACTTCGGGCGTTCCTCGGAACAAAAACACATCCCAAAATTCTCATAGATTTCGCAGGGCAGAGGATTTTCGAGTCAGCCACTGTGGATACCAACATCTTGCTCTTTGAGCGTAGGGCAGACCCTCCCGTTGGTCCTACGCTCGCTTGTATTGCTACCGAGAGGTGCCGAGAGAATATGAGCGTTTTTATTAAACAACACGCTGCGCCTTTTCAGTTCAGACCTGCCGAAAGCTGGGTGATTCTCTCGCCTGTTGAACAAAGCATCAAATCCAAAGTCGAGAACGCCGGCGTTCCTCTCAAAGAATGGGACGTCCAAATCTATCGTGGCATCCTCACGGGCTTTAATGACGCTTTCATCATTGACGAGGCAAAACGCGCTGAAATTCTCGCTAGCTGCAGAAATACCACCGAACGCAGACGAACTGCCGATATCATATTGCCTATCTTGAGAGGCAGGGACATCAAACGCTATTCCTACGATTGGGCGGGATTGTATTTGATTGCCTCACACAATGGAGTTCCTGAGAAAGGTGTTCCGCGGATTGAAATCACGGATTATCCCGCCATCAAGGCACATCTTGGTTCTTATTGGGAACAAATCAAGGACCGCTCCGACCAAGGCGACACCCCCTACAACCTTCGCAGTTGCGCTTATATGGACGATTTTTCTAAACCGAAAATTGTATGGGGAGAGATTTCTGACAAAACAAAGTTTGCGTTGGACGAGAAGGGCGAATTTTGCAACGAAGCCACGACTTTTCTAATGACAGGAAAAAGCCTTCCGTATCTCGCCTGTTTTTTGAATTCATCGCTCTCCGAATACTTATTTTCGAAAATCGGTACGACAACTGGCGTTGGCACCGTGCGCTGGAAGAAATATACTATCGAGCAGCTGACGGTTCCTCGCGTCACTCCAAAAATAGAATATGAATTTGCACAACTGCTCTTGGGCTTGAAACAAGGCGAAGTAAACGAGGCCGACATCAACAGACGCGTCTATGCAATTTGCGAATTGACTAAAAATGAAATTACCTTCATTGAAAACTACTCTATGCGCCTAAGTTACTCCGTTGAAGCGGCGCTGTAAGCGTTTCTTTCAGAAAGGATTGCTCCGATGGCGAAATTCCAAAAATGTCAAAGACAAGCGCATCGATTTCATTCTCCGTTTCGTCGTTTGGGATAGTTTTCACCCTCAGTAATTCTTCAACAAGAGAAACCAGTCGCAAACGCGTTTTAGAATCCACATTGCCCATTCTGATTTGTTCGACGTAGATTTTCTGCATCAGATAACCACCGTTATCCATCATCGAAACTGTCTGGCTGAGCTGATATCGGCCAAGCATTGAATTCAGAAATGCAAGCGCTAACTTTAAATCATCCCCGACCGCCATAAAGCAGGTCTTATCGGTGAAAATTGGTTCCGGCGAATAGGAGAATCGTGGAAAACGCTCGTTGTTCTCTCGACGTATTCGCATTGTTTCGGCCCATACAATTTTCGGTTTAGAAAAATCGTCCCAATAACCTATCTGATCCTGGGTTTCAAACCACTTATTACCAGTCTTTTTGCGAGCGACGATCTTCTCACCTTTGATGACGTGAACATCGCCTGTCTGTTCAAGGCGTTCGATTCCGAATGAAAGCAGGTGCTTTTTTACAGCGGGGTACTTTTCAATTTCAATGTGCAAAGCGGGAAAGGTCGCGATGATATAAAGTTTCGCCCATTCGTAGGAATAGCGCTTGATGTCCCTGCCTCTCAAAATAGGCAATACGATCTCCTCAGTTCGCTCTGTGCTCGGTGGCATCCTTGCAGGTGGCGAGAATTTCAGCGCGTTTTGGCTCGTTAATGATGAAAGCGTCATTAAAACCTGTTATGATGCCGTAGTTGATGAGATGTCCCATGCTTTGAGAGGAACGCCGAGCGTTCAATCTTTTCATCTGATGCTTTGTTCAATAGGCGAGAGAATCACCCAGCTGTCTGCCCTTCAAGAAAATGCGCCGCAGCGTGTTGTTTAATAAAAACGCTCCTTTAATTCTACCATAATGTTAAACAAAATCAGTTTTTATGAATTATGGATATATCCGAGTTAGCACCGATAAGCAAACTGTTGAGAATCAACGATATGAAATCAACCGCTTTTGTGAGCGTGAAAAGGTCACCATTCAACAATGGATTGAAGAAACCACTTCCGGGACGAAAGAACCGGACAAGCGTAAACTTGGGAGGGTGCTTTCAAAACTACAAAAGGGCGACACCCTAATCTGTGCTGAACTCTCACGTCTAGGCCGTAGTTTGCTTATGATCATGGATATCCTGAATCAGTGTCTGAAACGCGAAGTTCAGGTCTGGACCATTAAGGACAACTATCGTCTTGGGGTTGACATTAGTTCTAAAGTTCTCGCCTTTGCCTTTGGCTTATCCGCCGAGATTGAGCGCAATTTGATTTCCCAACGGACCAAGGAGGCCCTCGCTCGCCGCCGCGCCGAAGGCGTCATTTTGGGCCGACCCAAAGGCCGCAAAAGTTCCCGGGTCAAATTGACCGGACGGGAGGACGAGATTGCTTGTCTTCTCCATCGTGGCTTCTCCCAAAACCGAGCTGCCCGCCGACTTAAAGTCCACCGGATTACTCTTAGCAAATTTATAAAGGAGCATTTGCCATCTCCGACCACCCATTCCGTTCTTGTGGTCAAAGCTAAAGACGAGGACATCAAAAATGGTCACGATTCGGGCTTCCATCCTTGAAAGTTTCGTTAATCAGCCATAAACGAACGCTAACGGTGATGATGCCTTTTCGCTCTCCCGACTTGACGTCTGCCGTTCTATTGATGAGATTCTATCAAACAAAATACCCTGAAAATAGGCATGACGACCACTGTTCTCTTTGATCATCCCCAGCGCGAAATTGCGTCCCTTATTCGAGCCAGGCTTTCGACCTGCGAATCCGCAAGCATTGTCACAGGATTTTTGACCCCGAGCGGAGTTGGGGCACTTGTCGCCCCGATTCGCACACGGCCTACTATTCTTTCTGACCTAATTGTCGGGTCGTCTACCTATCCCGGTTTTGAGGCCCTTGACCAGCTTGTTGAATGGGGCGTATCAATTGGACGGTTGCGCGTACATCTCGGTTTCACGCGCGAGTCCGGCGCCCGGAAGAACCCCTTCATTCGGCATCACCCGATGCTTCACAGCAAAGTCTATTATATGGATATGCCTGATGATCAGGCTTGCGCGTTCGTCGGTTCAAATAATCTAACTTGCTTTGCCCTTCAGGGCCTAAATGGGGAGGCTTCGATACTTTTGGAGGGCCCAAAGGAGCTTCCGCAATTTGATGCTATTCGCGCGCATATTCAGACTGCTCGCGACCAGGCCGTTCCCTATTCATCTTCGATGAAGGAGGCCTATGCCTCCTGGACTGGAGAGTTTCTTGACGGCCTCAAGGCTGAAATAGATATTCCAGAAGATTGGACTTCCGTCCGCACAATTCTGATACTTGCTGCCTTAGCGCCCGATGGTCGGCCAGCAACCGGCCAACAACTCTATTTTGAGTTACCCGCCGGCATCGCAATCGATTCCCTAAAAACGGAGGCTCACTTGTTTCTTTTTGACAACCTACCGAACGATCCGTGGCGTGCGTTGCAACTCGCTGGGGAAGCCAAAGCGCGCTATACATGCAAGGTGCTCGGCGCGGAAAATCGGCAGGGTAACCTCGAGGTTAGGGCCCATTGGCGAATCGATCCGCAACCGACGTCGGCGCTTCGCCAGGTAAGCACCGGCGTTTTTCGACCCACAACGCCGTCAGATATGCAGCAAGTCCGCGCGGAAATAGTAGCGCCCACCGTAAAGACGTACGATTATCTTTTCGAACGAGAGAAGAAGAGGTGGTGGCCAATCTACTCCGTCCGAGAAGCGATATTCCTAAAAGAGGTCGCTGGTGAGCCATTTCCCATTCGTGATGTGCGATGGCAAAAGGATTCGGGCGAGGCTTGGAAACTTGTTACCGGCCTTACGCAAAGTCAGGGTCCCGCCGAGGAAAAAGATGCAGAGGCACTTGCCCTCGCAAAGCCGGAATCTGGCTCTTTTGTTCTGGTCTCGCTTCGCAGGCGCGAACGAAAGAGTGGACGCTGATTGTATCCTGAGGCAATTGGGAATCAGACATAACCATTTGCTGAATATTCTTTTCGGTCTTCATGCAAAAATCTTTTCATTTCCTTCCAGTCGGCAAAAGCCCAATTTGCGGATTGTGAACCGATAATTGGACCGTTACCATAACCGCAATTCATAAACGGCATGGCAAAAATGGACTTCTGGGCATTTCTCGTTCCTGTTATCTACGTCGCCCTGTTTATAGCCGCATTTGTCGGGCTTTCCGTGTGGGAGAGCCGCAAACGGGGAACTCGTAAACCGTTCGGTGATGATGTAAGACTAACCCGGATGCCAGGCGAGTACCTGTGGCGGAAGGTGATCGAAAACGACGTGACGGAATTGCAATGGGCGTTTGGCCTGATGATTGTGCCGGTTCTTGTTGGTGGCACTGTGCTTCAAGTCGTCAGCCGTTTTTTTGGCAAATCTCCCATCGGCCTCGTCCTCGCGGCAGTTGTGTTCGTTTTCTTATTGGTGTTCTGTCTTCGATGCCTTTTAAAACGATGGAGACAGCGGCAGAGAGATTACCTGGCATTATTCGGTGAGCGATTCGTCGCTGATTGCCTCGAGCCGCTGAAAGAAAAAGGGTGGTTCGTTTTCCATGATATTCAATGCGACGGTGCGACTAAAAAATTCAATCTGGATCATGTGGCCGTTGGCCCGGGTGGCCTATGGATCGTTGAAACGAAGGTCCGGCGCAAAGGTCGGGCTCGTCCAGGGATAGACCCTTGGGTGGTGACGTTTGACGGTGTGAGAATCATCTGGCCAATGCGGGACGATACCAAATCGGTCAAACAGGCAGCGTGGAGCGCGCAATGGCTTCAAGAATGGCTGCAGAGACAGACCGAAAAAAAGTTCGATGTTTCCGTCGTTGTGGCGATTCCAGGGTATAAAGTGGAAGTAAAAGGCAAAGAGGGAGTTCGGGTGGCTCAGCCGCAGAAACTTCAGGATGTCTTGATCGGTAATGGAAAACCAATGCTAACGGCAGATGATATCAAGACGATTCGCCTTCAGTTGGCGGATAAATGCCGGGATGTAGAATTTTAGAGCGCAAAAACGCCGCATTCCACACGAAAATCTCGGTTTCCCTCAAAAACCGCCAAAAGCCCAACAAAACTGCACTTTTTGCCCTGAATTCGCCGTTCGTTTCCAATTTCCACCCCTATACACAATAAATGTGCGCGCATAGGCGCCCGTTGAAACGTTAAAATGTTGAATCGTTGAAACGGGGGCATGCGGAAGGCAAGAGCGTGAGACCGGGAGACCCGCCGCCGCTAATTCATCACGCGAAGGTCGCTACGGACGCGAAGGGGAATTTGACCGCGAAATACACGAAACACACGAAACCCGCTCACCCCTAAAACCCCGCCGGTGGCGCTGCCACTCTCGTTGCGCGCTCTCCCCGGCAAAATCATCGAAAACCTCAATGAAATAGCACATTTTGCCTCAAAAACAAATCTCGTTGCGCGTTGCGCACCCTATGTAAAAGAAATGTGCTGCAGTCGTAGGGTAGGCGTTCTGCCGTTGCAAGTGAATGCAGGTGGTGCTACCACTGCTACCACCTCCAGGTTGTTGCACGAGCCCCACTCTTTGTGGTCTTTGCGCTCTTTTGTGGTTAAAAACAGATTTTTGCGTATTTTGCGGTTGGCCGTGTGCAAGCAGTCCAGAAATCGGCTCATGACAATGAGTTGACAGTTGGTTGACAGTCGGTTTACATTAAAGACATGAAGAATCTGCTGCTCACAACTTCGAAGGGCAAGGTTGAGGCCAGGACAATGCAAAAGCTGGCCTCACGGGCAGGTTTTCGGGTTGAAGCGCTGCCATCGGAGTCGTTAGACCAAATCACCACAGTCCCGGACCTCACAATAATCGATGTTGATGAATTTCAGATAGGTAACCTTGCGCGGGTCGTGCGTGGCGTTGCAAATATTCAATCTCAGGCGCCAACACGAGCGCGTGTTTTCTTCTCGATAAAGACGAGCCCGAAACACAAAAAATGCCAGGAAGATTCTGCCGGCGGCGGATTCGTTGCTGAATTGAACAAACAATTAAAAGTCTTTCCAAATCCAGAGCTGGTAGATGTCATATTCGAAAAATCGGCGTCCTCCACGGCAGCCTGGTTGAATTACATGAGTCACAAAATTGATTTGGCGCATGAGACGGCCGGGGCTTCCGCTCGAGCCATCCCTCGCCCAAGTCCGTTGGATGTGGTAGAAGAAGTCATTGAAGCCACAGAAGATTTGCGTACCGGGGATAAAGGAAACCTCTCGGCAGACTCGGTCGCCAAAGCTTTTGGCGTGAGCATGAATCAGCTTGCGGGCTGGCTCAAGCGAAGCCGGCAAGCGGTTAGCAAGACACCCGACGCGGATTCGTTGCAAAATAAACTTTCTTTCTTTGAACGGGTCGCCCGATTGCGCGCCGTGGTGA
Source organism: uncultured Verrucomicrobiae bacterium (assembly GCA_963845665.1). Lineage (GTDB taxonomy): Bacteria > Verrucomicrobiota > Verrucomicrobiia > Limisphaerales > UBA11358 > UBA11358. The sequence goes on along the minus strand of CAWJTA010000001.1, from coordinate 1,827,964 downwards.
ACAGGGAAGGGTTCTTGAAATGGCTGCGAATGCCAAATCGAGAATTGGACGAGAAACAGCCGTTGGAGCTTCTTGCCGGGGGCGAGGGCCAGGTTGTTGCCGATCTGGTAGATGATATGCTAACGGGAGCTCCGGCTTGAGGCGCGATCTGGCATCGCTGAAAGCTGCTCTTGCCAGTGCCGAAATCACTCCAACAATGGCCTTGAGCGGGGTTCCTTTCGGCCCTCGCGCGAAGTTCTTCGGTTTCCTAAAAAACCGCTAAAAGCCCAATAAAACCGCACTGTTTGCCCTGAATTCGCCCTTCGTTTCCAATTTCCACGCCTATACACAATAAATGTGCGCGCATAGGCGCTAAGGCCGCAACGGTGAATTTGACAGGATGAACGGGATTTACAGGATGGGGAAAGCGGAGTTGTTTAACCGCAAAAACGCAAAGAACACAGAGGTGTTGGACAGAATTTACAGAATTTACAGAATTGCGGACCTTGCGCGAAGGGGGATCGGATCGACGGGGGGTTGGCGGAACGGGAGTTCCGCCCTACCAGGTTACTGGGTTTGGAAGGTCAGATCGCCGCCGTAGTTGGTGACGCTGTTGGTGGTGTAAGCGATAGCTTGAAAATGGTAGATCGTATCGGCGGAAAGGCCAGTGGCGCCATAACCTAAAGTTTGAGAATCGGTAATTCCGTAGCCCAATAATGGCGTCGTAGCTCCATAATTTGTTGTCAGCTCGTATTCAATATAGAGTGATGCACTCGTGCCGGTCCCGTTGATCGTCGACCATAGCGTGGCGGAATTCGTGGTAACGGAGATATTAAATTCATTGGCGGACAACGTTGTAACGATAGACGGAGCGGGCGCGCCGTCACCATCGATTAACTGATAAAATTGGTGCGAAGCAGAAATGGGGTTGGTCACAGTGTATTGGCCGTTGACGATGACCGGGCCGGGCGACACGGCGTTCCAGGCTGTCGAGGGCAGGGCAAGGTTCGTAGTGGATGTCAGATAAAAGCCGCCCTGGTTCGTTGGCCACGTTACGACGACGTTGGCGCCGGCCAGGTTGATGCCGGTGATAGCGGGTGCCGGCGCAGGGACAATCTCCGTGGGCAATAAATAATTCGTGAGACTGCCGTAATGGCCGCCCAACTGGCCGCTGCCGTTCCAGCCCATGCCCCAGAGGCTGCCATCGGACTTGATGAAAAGGCTATGATATTCACCGGCTGCGGCGGCCACGACATTGCGCGCGACTGGATACCAATAGTGGATTGAGGCGGTGTTACCGTCTCCTAATTGGCCATCGTCATTGTAACCGCTCGCCCAAAGGATGCCATCGGACGTGATCACGAGACTATGACCGTATCCGGCTGCGACGGCCACGGCGCCGGCCGCGACGAGGTTGGAGAAAACCAACTGTGGAAGTGGGGCTAGATAACCCGAACCCGAACTATCATCTCCAAATTGACCGTATTGGTTTTGGCCCATGGCCCAAACAGTGCCATCGGACTTGACGAAAAGACTAAATTCGGTACCGGCTGCAATTCCCATGACGCCGCCGGGTTCAATCATTTCCGGAAGGTTGGTGGTCATGAAGAGGGGAGATCCAAGCTGGCCGTAGGCATCATTGCCCATAGCCCAAAGGCTGCTATCGGGCATGATGAAAAGGGTTTGATTAAGTCCGCTCGCAATCGACGAGATTGCGCCGTTTCCTGAAATGGTTTCGCTGTCTTCGGGAGAATGGCTGTCGTTGTACGTGCCGTCGCCCAATTCACCCGGTGCGTTCCAGCCCATTCCGTACAAACTATAGCTGTATTTGGATAGGGAACGTATGCCAACTTCGATGGCGAAAAGACTGTTGGATGTGCCGGCGCCCAATCCCGTAATAGTCGTGTATGGGTTTCCGGTGTAAATGGATTCGGGCACATAATGATCGGTGGTTGTGGTGTCGCCCAATTGGCCAAAGTCGTTGGCACCCATGGCCCAGACCGCGTTGCCCTTTTCGAAAAGAGTGTGGAAATAGCCGGCGGCTACCATGCCCACATCATTGGTGACAATTTCCTGGGGCGTGTTCGTCTCCTGCACGGTGGTACCGAGGCCCAACTGTCCGCTGGCGTTATAGCCCATGCCCCACAAACTGCCGTCTGACTTCACAAAAAGGCTGTGATACGCTCCGGCGGATATTTGCGTGACGGTGACAGGTTGCGCTTGTGCCGTAAGCTGGCTGGCCAGCAACAATGACAGTCCCAGACTGCCGATGACCAACCCGCAGCGCGGGAGGCCTTCTTGACCTAAGCTTTGTTGCTCGCTCCTTATCCCGACGCGCAGGGACGGATTGGCCAGGTATTTATGGGATACCACATTCGTTTTCATGGCGCTGCTTCTCCTTCTCCAGCCATGCCGTCTGCATTGCGTTGTATTGCAAACAAGTCAAAGCGGGGCGGCAAGGCAGGTTGGTTTGACTTGATTCGATTTAAGGACGAAGAGCGGGATGGGTCAAGTGAAATTATTGTTATTATTAATTGAACTGAATGGCAGGGGGTTGGGGCTATCGGATTAATGGATTGGTGGAGTACTTGCGTACGGCCACCATGGATTAATGGATTGGTGGATGTTTGAATTAGGGAGCGTTGAAACGGGCCAACAAAGAGGGGCGGATCAATGGGTTTTTGGATTGATGCGGCGGGTCCGGTGTCCTTTCAGGACACGGAGGGTTTTTAGGGGAACCAACCAGACACTCGCGTGTCTGGCTACTTTCCGTTGTCGCTCCGCGACGGACCAACGGTTCAACGATTCAACGTTTTAACATTTCAACGTTTCAACGTTCACGAAGTGAGAGTTGGGGTGGCCAACGGGATTTGAACCCGCGACAGCCAGATCCACAATCTGGGGCTCTAACCGGGCTGAGCTATGGCCACCAACCAGCCGGAACCAAAGAGCTTAGATTTTTGGGCGCAGCCAGTCAAGACGGTTTGGTCCACAGATTACGCCGATTTTCGCAGATTTATTTTTGAGCAACAAAGACGCTAAGGCACAAAGGGGAATTTGACCCGGCTTCGCTAAGGCTACGCCGCGGCAAGCCCTACTTCGTCCCGCTCCGACCGGGACTACGCAGGGCGGGCAGAATTTGCAGAATGGGGATGGGGATTTCGCGCGAAGAACGCGAAGGTGGCGAGGGTTGGGACGGGTGGATTTGAGCTAAATCGAACATCGAACATCGAACGCCCAACGTCGAATGACGGGATTGATGGATTATTGGGAAAGGCGGAACGGGAGTTCCGCCCTACCTTAAATTCTGTAGATTCTGTTAATTCTGTCTAAATCCCCCGAAAATGCCTTTCTTGAACCAAAGGATATTGATATTGTCCAAGGCTCATGCTCGCAGAAAGTAGTGCCCGAAGTGTACCCGTGGTGTCTGAAAAGCATCATATTACGTTTTTCCGTCAGACTGGATGGATGCTGATGGCGTCCACGGCCAGTGGCTTCATTATGTATCTGGTGCATCCGGTGGCAACGGGACGAATCACGGGCGGGGGGATGCCGGAGTCTGAATATGGCTTGTTTGGAGCGTTGCTGCAGGTGGTGACGATGATGACGATTCCCGCCGGCGGTTTGCAGCCGGTCATCGCGCAGCAGCAGTCCAGGGCAATCACCGATGAACAGCATCGGGTGGTGGCCAGCGAGTTTCGGGGGGTGATGAAGGCGATGTTTTTGCTCTGGCTGGCGATCGCAGGGGTGACGGCCATTTTCTGGAATCCACTGCTCACAGCGCTGAAGATCCATAATCCGATGGCCCTGGTGATGACGCTGTTGATTGTGTTGGGCGCGCTCTGGATGCCGCTGGTCCAGGGCGTCCTGCAAGGGCGGCAAAACTTTTTGTGGCTGGGCTGGATCACCATTTTTAACGGGTTCGGGCGGCTGTCGGCGATTGCCATTATTGTTCTGATTTTTCACGGGTGGGCGGCTGGGGCGATGGGGGCGGTATTGGTGGGAATGGTGGCGCTGGTTATAACCGGGCTCTGGCAGACTCGCGATGTTTGGAAGATGGAAAGCATCGGTGTGCACTGGGGGGATTGGTTGAGCCGGGTGATTCCGCTAACGCTGGGGGTTGGCGCCGGGAATTTCATGCTGACGGCTGACATGATTTTTACCCAGAAATATTTTCCGGCGCATCAGACGGGATATTATGTCGCCGCGGCCATGATTGGCCGGGCGCTGGTATTCCTGACACAGCCGCTGGCGATGGTGATGTTTCCCAAATTGTCGCGCGCGGCGGCTACCGGGGAAAAATCGAATGCGCTGGTGCTGACGCTGGGAACGACGGTTTTCTTTTGCGGTTGCGCGGCGCTCGCCGCCACGATTTTGCCGTGGCTGCCGTTGCGGATCATGTATCCTCCAGAATATCATGTGGCCGCTACGCTGGTGCCATGGTTCGCATGGTCTTTCCTTCCGCTGACGCTGTCGCAGGTGATGATCCAGAGTTTGATGGCGCGCTCGAGATTTTTAGCGGTGCCGTTCCTGGTTTTGGTCGCGGTCGGTTACGGATTCGCATTGGCCCATGTGGGGCGTCTCTGCGGGGGGGAAGCGGATACCATGGCGGGTTTCCGGTCAATGGTACAGACGATTGGGCTTTTTAACCTGATTATGTTCGCTGTTTGCGGGTTGTTTACGTGGATCGTGCCGGGGAGGGAACGGAACGTTGAAGCGTTAAAAGGTTGAATCGTTGAAACGGTTTTTTCGCGCGAAGTGCTTGCGCACGGCCACCACGCGAAGAACGCGAAGGTTTGAGCCGCAGATGGACGCGGAGACGTTGAAACGTTAAAAGGTTGAATCGTTGAAACGGTAGGGACGGCGCGCTGCGCCGTCACCGCCCGTAGAGCGGAATCGGCAGAATTCGCAGGAACCTTTTGGGGTTAATTCCGTAGTTAATGGGAGATGGGAGTTTGGAGATGGGAGATGGATTTATGGGGTTTAATCAGAGCGCACTTACGTGGCGCTGCTACGGGGGGTCTGTTTCTTCGTGACACATTGGCGCGGTTGCGGTCAAATTAAAATCAGATGAGTACTGTTCCGCCAGTTTTACAACGGCCGGGCGCGTCAAAAATCGCGCGCCGGAACCGTAAGATCTTCATTTTTCTGGCCATCCTTGTGGCAGTGGCCGCGTTGGGCGCCTTTCTCGTTTTCGGAAAGCACCCGCCGCCGGTGATCATCCAATCGGAAAAGGTGACGCGGCGGGGCCTCACGGAAATCGTCGTGGCCAACGGCACCATCCAGCCCGTGGTCGAGGTCACGATCAGCCCGGAAGTGAGCGGCGAGATTATCGCTTTGCCAGTCAAGGAAGGGCAGCGTGTTAAAAAGGGTGATCTGCTCGTTAAGATTAATCCGGACGTTTACAAAGCCGCGCTGGACCAGGCCAACGCCGGTTACGAAGCGGCGATTGCAACGCAGGCGAGTTCCCTGGCAAACCTCGATAAGGCGCAGGACGATTACGTCCGAAATGAGCAGTTGTTCCATCGCCAATTGCTGGCTGAATCTGATTTCGATCAATTCAAAATGGCGCGTGACCAGGCCAAGGCGCAACTGGACAGCGCAAAGGACCAGGTGGCGGTGCAGAAGGCGGCGGTGGACAGCGCGCAGGCGTCCCTGGATAAAACGACGATTTATTCTCCCCTGGACGGCACGGTGAGCCAATTGAATTCGCAGTTGGGCGAACGTGTCCTGGGCACGGCGGAAAATGAAGGGACGACCGTCATGATCGTTTCGGATTTGTCCAAGATGGAAGCGCGGGTGGACGTGGGCGAAATGGACGTGGTGGGTGTCACGCCCGGACAAAAAGCGACGCTGGACGTGGACGCGTTCAAGGACCGCAAATTTTCGGGTGTGGTGACGGAAGTGGCCAGTTCGTCGACGGATAATAATCTGCCGGCGGGTCAATCGTCCGGCACCAGCAGTACGGGGCAGGAAGCTACGAAATTTCAGGTGCGCATTCGTATCAATGACAAAGAATACTTCAGGCCCGGGATGTCGGTGAGCGCTGACGTCGAAACGACGTATCGGACGAACGTGCTGACGGTCCCGCTGGCGAGCGTGACGACCCGTTCGGTAACGCAAAAAGTGGACCCGCCGCCCGCAAAAGCTGGAACCAACTCAGTCGCCTTTACGAATTCGGTCGTTGCCGCCTCTGACACCGTCTCGAACTTCACCCATTCCCTGACCTCCGCCCCTGCGCCCGGCAGTGAAGCGGCCAAACTGACGGATGTTGTATTCGTCGTTCAGGGTGACCATGTCAAAGCGGTGCCGGTGACCATCGGCATTTGCGACGATAATTATTGGGAGATTACGAGCGGCCTGACCAACGGCGAGGAGATCGTGTCGGGCGGATACAAGGCGATCAGCCGCGATTTGCAGGACGGCTCGAAAATCAAAAAGGGATTGGCGATCGTCGATGCGGAAGCGCAAAAATGAGCCTGATTCGTCTGCAGAACATTTCGCGCCGCTACAAGATGGGCACGGAAATCGTGCACGCCTTGCGCGGGGTCTCGCTTGAAATCGCGAGGGGAGAATATGTGGCCATCATGGGGCCGAGCGGTTCGGGCAAATCGACGCTGATGAATCTTCTTGGCTGCCTCGACACTCCCACGGAGGGCACCTATGAGTTGAATGGCTCGCAGGTGAGCGAGATGGATGACAACGATCTGGCGGAGATACGTAACCGCGAGATTGGATTTGTTTTTCAAACGTTCAATTTGCTGCCGCGCGCGACCGCCTTGCGCAACGTGGAATTGCCGCTGATTTACGCGGGTATTCCTTCGGAGGAGCGACGGAAAACGGCCCTGGAGGCATTGACACAAGTGGGACTGGCCGACCGCGTCCATCACAAACCAAATGAGCTATCAGGCGGACAACGCCAGCGTGTGGCCATCGCGCGCGCGCTGGTCAATGACCCGGCGATTTTGCTGGCAGATGAACCGACGGGCAATCTGGATTCCAAAACGGGGAATGAAATCATGTTGTTGTTCGAAGACTTGTCGAAGAAGGGGAACACGATCATTGTTGTCACGCACGAGGAGGACATCGCCATGCGGTCCCGGAGGATTATACGGTTGCGGGATGGGCTCATCGCCAGTGACGCGAAGACGGACAAAATGGAAAGATTGGAGGGAATGGGCGTATGAAAAAAGAGTTTTAAGACAGAATTAACAGAATTAACAGAATTGGCTTATGAAAAACGACTATGATCTGGCTGGAAGAATCATCGGACTGGCAATGAAAGTTCACTCGACGCTGGGCGGAGGCTTTCTTGAGTCGGTTTATCATAATGCGTTGGCTCACGAGCTTAGGAAATCCAATATTGCATTCGAATCACGGAAACCGATTAATGTCTATTATGACGAGGTCCTGGTCGGTGAATTTGAGGCCGACTTTTTGGTTGAGGGCGAGCTTATTGTAGAATTAAAAGCGATTCACGCTCTGGTGCAAGCCCACGAAGTGCAAACGGTAAATTATTTGACGGCAACGCGGACCGATCTCGGATTGTTGTTAAACTTTGGCGCCGAGAGTCTCGAATTCAAAAAGAAATTTCGGCAATTTCGACCAAAACCGCTTGAAGGCTTTTCCTTGTGAGCTCTTTTTTTAAACCATTCTGTAAATTCTGTTAATTCTGTCCAATGAATCCGGTCTCAGAATTACGTGAAGGACTGGGCATTTCGTTTGATGCGGTGCGGGCGAATAAGCTGCGCTCGACGCTGGCGACGCTGGGGATTGTCTTTGGCATTGTGACGGTGACGCTGATGGGGTCGGCGATTCATGGGCTGGACCAGGCATTTATAAAAAGTATTTCATCGCTGGGCGCGGATGTTTTTTATGTCCAGAAAAACAGCTGGTTTCAGAATTTCGATTCGTGGATGCAGAACCGTAAGCGCCGGCCGCTCCGACTGAAGGAAGCCGAGGCGCTCACGCAAAAATTGACCCTTGCCTCAGCCGTCGCCCCGGCCATTTGGGATGACGAAACGGTAAAATACAAAACGCGGAGCGCCAACCTGGTCGATATTGTCGGCACAACCGAGCAATTTCTGGAGACCAGCGGCACAGGCATCGCGCAGGGAAGGTTTCTCACGCTCGCCGACGGCGAAAGCAGCCAGCCGGTCTGCGTGATTGGCAATGATGTGGTGACGAATCTATTTCGCGGCGACCCGCCGCTGGGCGCTCGCATTAAAGTGGCCGACCAATCGTTTATTGTCGTCGGCGTCCTGGAAAAACAAGGCAGCCTGCTCGGCTGGAATCTGGATAACCGGGTCATCATTCCCATCCGCGAATTGGTCGCGGACATTTGGAACCGCCCGAACATCGACGAAATTGATGTGAAGGCGTCCGATACGAAGAATTTGGATGAAGCGAAGGAGGAATTGCGGCAGACGATGCGGAACATCCGTCATTTGCGGCCGGAGGAACCGGACGATTTTGCGATCAACCAGCAGGACCAGATTTTGACGTTATTCCACGACACGACGCGGACCATCACGATCATTGGATTGTTCATCACGAGCCTGGCATTGTTCGTGGGCGGCATCGGGATTATGAACATCATGTTTGTTTCGGTGGCGGAACGAACGCGGGAGATTGGCGTACGCAAGGCGCTTGGCGCCAAAAACCGTTACATCATGCTGCAGTTTCTCATTGAAGCGGCGTGCATTTGCCTGCTGGGCGGAGTTGTCGGACTGGCAATCGCCTGGGGAACGACGTTCGCGGTCTCGAAGTGGATGTTTCCGACGTCGATGTCGGGGCCGATTGTGGTCATGGCATTGCTGGTGTCGGCGATAACGGGTGTGGTGGCGGGTTTTGTGCCGGCGTGGCGCGCGGCGCGGTTGGATCCGGTGGAAGCGTTGAGGAATGAAACATGAACAGATTGCACATCGTCCTCGCCACCGATTCGGGGACAGGCACCGAGACGGTGCCTCAACCCGCAGCCGGGACGGCTGCGCTACGGCGGGCGTTGAGGATGAGGATGAAAGTGTTGAGGAATGAGACATAATATGGATAAAAGGCCGCACATTCGAACGGGGCTTGTGGAATTGCGGGAGAGCCTGTCCATGGCCGGCACGGCGATTTCGGCGCATAAGCTGCGGTCGTCGCTGACGCTGTTGGGGGTCCTGATCGGGGTGTTTTCAATCGTCGTGGTTATGACGGCGATGCGGATCCTGAAAAGTAACATCGAATCGAACCTGAGCCGTCTTGGGACCCAGACGTTCGCGGTATCTCGATGGCCAGAGACGCAGTTTGGCGATTCGAGCGACTGGCAAAAATACTGGCGACGCCCGCCGATTACGTACGATGACGGCCGCAAAATTGCGGCCAAGGCGACGCTCGCGGCGAATGTGGGGATCGAAGGCAATTTTTGGAAGGGCCAGATTTCCACGCGATATGCCAAGACGGCGCCGTCGGCGCAGTTATTTGGCGAGACGCCGGAGAGTTTTCCGGCGAAGAATTGGGACCTGGACGACGGCCGGGCGTTGACGGAGAACGACGTGCATGACGCGCGGAACGTGTGCGTGCTGGGCAGCGCGCTGGCCAAAGCGGCTTTTCCATATGCTTCGGCGGTGGGGGAGGAAATCAAAATCAACGGGCATAAATATACTGTCGTCGGTGTTTTGGCGGCCAACGGAAGTTCGCGCGGGGGAACGCAGGACAATTTCGCGATCATTCCCGTTACCACGGCGTTGAACCGTTATGGCCGGTGGTGGAACGATCTCACTGTCCTTGTCCAGGCGCAGGACGCGGCGAGTTACGACGATTGCATGGAGCAGGTGCGCGGGATTGTGCGCGCCCTGCACAAGGTGCCTCCGGGAAAAGAGGACGATTTTGAAATGTTTTCCAACGATTCAATGATTGCCCAATTTCGTTCATTTTCGCGCGTGGGTTCGGTGGCGGTGGCGGTGGTCAGTTCGATCGCGCTGATTTCGGCCGGGATTGGCATTATGAATATCATGCTGGTTTCGGTGACTGAGCGCACGCGGGAGATAGGCGTGCGGCGGGCCATTGGAGCCACCAAGCGAAACATCATGACGCAATTTGTCCTGGAAGCGATCGTCTTGTGCCAGGTGGGAGGGGTGATCGGAGTGGTGCTGGGCGTCGCCGGCGGCAATGTGATTGCGTTGGTCATGAAAGCGCCGCCCTCGATCCCGGTGGATTGGATCATCTTCGGACTTTTAATTTGCTCGGCGGTCGGAGTTATTTTTGGAAGTTACCCGGCGTACAAGGCGGCGAATCTGGATCCGATTGAGTCGCTGAGGTACGAATAAGTGGCAGCGCCACGGGCATTCATTGGCGGCGGGATGGTCCGGTGGATTAACCAGATGTCGGATTAATGGATTAGTGGATTAGTGGGGCAGAAATGGGTCGCGCGAAGGTGGCGAAGGTTGGGATGGGTAGAATTCCTGGCCGGACGTCGTGTGAGGGCTCACGGCCTACAGGCGGAGGTGGAAATGAGACGCCGAGCAGAAACTGGTTCGCAGTTAGCGGCGGGGTTTCCGTTGTCCCTTCAGGACAAAGATCTTTTTGACGATTCACCAGACACTCTGTGTCTGGCTACTTTCCGGTTGTGCCTCTGGCACGAACAGAAATATCTCGTCGCGTACTAATCAATTATCCAACGATCCATTAATCCTCTGGTCCATCCGCTTCGTTTCGCTCAGGGGGGGACGAGTTTTTGGAATTCGGGGGTGCCGCGGATTGGGTTGAAGCCGGGTTCGTTTCGGGCCTCGTCGCGCAAGTTCTTGGCGGTGGAATTTGTCTTTAAGCGCTGGTCGCTCAAAGAGAGGCACGTCTGCAAATCTTTTATCGAGTCGTCTTTGTTGCCGAGCATGACTTCAAGCCGCGACAGGTCGTACCAGCCCTCAGGTTCGTCGGGCACGTCTGCGGTCAGCTTTTTGAGAGTCACTTCAAGCTGGGAATATTGATGGGACTCGGCAAAAAACTGGGCGGCCCCGCGGATAACGTCGGGCGGTACACTGGGCTGGGAAATGGTGTGCTGCAACAAGTCGTTGGCGGTATTGGTCTGCCGTGTTTGCAGGTAATAACTGGCCAACTGAAAGATGTTGCCCCAGTCCGTGGGATTGGTTTTCGCCTTGTCCTGCATGCCTTGCACCTGTTCCTGCATCTGCTCCATCCCTTGCGCCCGTTCGCCGGCTGAGGTCTTGAATGATTGCAGTTCGTCAACGAGGTGCGAAACGGAATCATTATAGGGATCGAGCTTGAGACAGGTCTTCGCCACCAGGAGGGCGTCGTCGAGGCGGTTGAATTGCATCAGGAATTGGACGTAACGGAACACAGCCTCGGGGCTGTAGGGGCAGAACGCAAAGGCCTGTTTGAAGGCGAAATCCGTTTCGCGTTCGAGGGCGGTTTCCATCGCGGGCGTTTTCTCGCGGTATTCGGGAGGGCATTGCGGGCTGCAACGCCAGGCGTACATGCCGGCCTGCGAACTGCGCAGCTTGGAAAACGCCTTTTGTCCGTCCTCATCGCGAACAAAACTGCGTTCGCCCATAAAGCCTTTGAAGTTGTTTTGAATGTACGTTTGCTGCACGAAGTCGGCGATCTTCTGCACCGAGGTGTCGTAGTTGATAAAGTTGCCGCAGAGCCGCTGCGAATAATCGCTCCAGAATTTGTGGTCGCGGTCAAAATCATCCTGCGTGAGTTCGGGCAGCGGGTTGCGATTGATTTTCATGATGACGCCGAAGGGAGTCTCATAAGGATACATCCATGGGAGCGGAAAGCTTTCCTCGACAAAAAACTCGTTGGTCGGGTTGTTGTCGAAAATGACTTTGCACAACAGGCCGTTGATCATCATGACGGCGACCTGTCCGGAGACCTGCATTTTGCCGTCCGGGCTGACGTTGACGTCTTCGCCGGGTTGAAGCTGGTTCAATTGCATCCGGCGCTGGACGTCGGCATAATATTCGTTGAAGCAGGTTTGGGAATCTTCAGGCGAAGGGATGTAGATTTCGTTGTGCGGGTAAACGCCTTCGGCGCGCCGGTAGGCTTCCACGTGTTTGCCCCAGGCGGTGAAGGGCCTGTCCAAAGTGTTATAGAGCAACCTGTTAACGACGTAGTAAAGGCCGCTGTTGGCCACTCTGTCATCGTGGTCGGATTCGGCCGCGCTTTCTCTTTGGACGTCTTCCGGAGACAATTGTTCCTGGCTCAATTGCTCGGGAGATTCATTTTCATGTTTGTCGAGATTGATGCCCAGAGATTTGCGGAAGGAATGGACTCCGAGGCTGAAAAGATATTTGGACAATTCACTGAAGAACGGCGGGTCATTTTCATGGCTGCGAAAATATTGAGCGCGCAGGTAATCCAGATACGTGCCGTCGGCCAGGGCGTTTTGGGTGATGATGTAAACGTCGCGGCGGTCAAACTTCTGGTCCTGCTTTGGCTGGCAACTATGCGGGATAAAGCTTTCGCAGAAGATGATATAGGTGGGACAAAAGCGTCCCGGATCCGTGCCGCCAAATAGGATGGCGTTGCGGGTCATTTCGGGATAAATGAGCCGGGCCTGTTTAGGGTCTTTCAGCAATTCGGCGCGCCGGTCGTTGTCGTAACTGAGCTGCCCATTGTCCATGAACGGCGGGGTGAACATATCGTGGCCGAACCAGTAGCCGAACCAATGGTTGCGTTGTTCGCACTTGTACCAGTGGGCCATGCCCGAAATGAGGGGAGTAATGCAAAAGAGCGCCAGCAGGATGGTGACCGGGCCGCGGGTGCGATAGACCAGCAGGGCGGCCAAAAAGATAATCGGAAGGCAAACCAGGATGAGGTTGGCGATGATGGGCATGCCGAATTGGTCTTTGGCAAAAGCCTGCGCGATCCAGTGCGGGATTTCTGAGATGCCGAATTGGCCGCCCGGGCCATAGGCGAGGAAGCTCCAGCCGGCCCAACTGGGGAAGGGCACCCAAACGCGGAGCTGGCCAGCGGGGCCGAAATACAGTTTGCCAATGGCATTAATCAGGCAATACAAGGCGGCCACAAAGGCGAAACCGGCGCCGGCAAAACACCAGCCGCGAATCCTCTCATAATGGGTGGCCACGTACGCGGCCAGGATGGTGACGCCGAAACCAATCAACATGGCGAACAACGAGTGAGAGGCGGTAAAAAAGACTTTATTCAGTTCGGAGGTGGAGCGGTCCGCGCTGACATTGAGCATGATGACGAGCATGACCGAGACCCAAAAATAAATGCCGGTGACGCCAATGATCCAGTTGCGTTCCCGCTTGGCCATTTTCAGGAGGAAGGCAAAGGGGATCAGGCCGACAAACAAGTAGGCCCATGTGAACGATTCGGACAAGCCGTCCGCCAGATAATAGAGCTGGAACAAAAACTGGCGCGGGTTTTGCAGGAGGTTTGTGCCCTGATCGCTGCCGTATTGACCGCGGCTGAGCGCGTGGAAGAAACCTTCGACCGTTCGCGGGTAACCCCATTGCATGGGCGGATCGGTCATGCAGGAAATGGGTTCATAGAAATAAACACAAACGCCTACGAACCAAATCAGTCCCAGCCATATTCCGGTCATCATCTCCCGGCCAAACTGCCGCGTTTCAATTCCTATCCACAGGGTAGCGAGGCCGAAAACCCCGAGGGCAAGGCCGTAGAGGCCTGCGGTGACTTCCAGCAGATTGCCCGCGAATCCCACGAGTTTCGCGAAGGAGTCGACTTCGGCCTTGCCGGCGTCAGCGCCAGGCTGGAAGACCAGAAGAACGGCAAACAGCAAAACGAGAATACTGACGGCGATGGCGAGCGCCCACCAAAACCATCGGAGCCAATCGGCGTTTAATTGCAGTTTGTTGACGAAACCTTTCATGTAGATGCCGATCCAGGCGGCGGTGGAACCGAGCCCGACGAAATGGAATATCCATTGTTCGGTGGAAGTCATGGCGTTGACGGCGGGAATCGTGCCGGTCTTCATGAGCACGAGAATGACGAGGTAGCCAATGGTGTTCCAGACGAACAGGTCCCGTCCCAACTTTGGCAAGACCAGGGCGATCAACATTTCAATGCCCGGGACGCAAATAATCAAACTTTGGTGAATGGTGGCGAGCCAGCCAAAAATCAGCATGGAAATATACAAATAACGGCGTTGCTGAGGCGCATAGCTCCAGCGCATGAGACACAATAAAACGGCCAGGAGCCAGGGAACGCCGAAGAGCGAAATGCGGTTAATGACGTCTGATTCGCACCACATGAACGTACCCAGCCCGAGCAGCAAGCCGGCGACGGTGCCCGATACAAAGCAGATGGCCGATTCCCATTGTTTGGAAATGGATTTCAATTCCTCGATGCCTTCGATGAGCATGCTGCTGCTCCGCGAAACCATCATTGCCAGCATGCCGCATCCCATGGCTGCCGCGAAAGATTCTCCTACTTCGACGCGCCAGGCGACATTGCCCATATGCAACCAGCCCAGCAAGGCCGTCCAAAACCAGGAATAAATGGACCAGAACGGATAACCGGGCGGGTGGGGAATGCCGGCATAAAATGAGCCGGTGCACAATTCGCCGGAATCTTCGAGGGTGAGTTCGGGGGCCAACGTCCAAAGATAAACGGCCCAGACGCCGACGAATGCGATGAGGAGGGCGAGCCAGTCAATTTTACGGAACAACGGCGGAATCTTCACCGGCGCCGATGGCGCGGCAGCGGCGGCAGGTGTGGCGACAGCAGTCGAATCAGGTTTACTCGGTTTTGCGCTTTGCTTTGCATTTTGCGATTTTACGCCAGCCTGTGGCTTCGAATTGTCTTTGTTCATTTAGAAATTGTAAATCCGTCAACACTTCAGTGACGGAAAGAATCCATAATAGAGCCTAAACCGCTGCGGTTTGTCGAATCAAAAGTAACCGACGACCAACAGTTTTGTTTGTTGGCGAAACCATCGAGGGCAAAAGCCGTGTTGTTTAAATTACTTGCCAAAAGTCCAGGAAGCGGCGCCCCGGAGGGCAGGCCACTGCGGGAACCCCAAAGTCCCAAAGTCAAAAGGGCGCACGCGGCGGCCGGCGCGAGCGGGCCCAGAAGCCACGCCGCGCGCGGCGCGAATGAAATGCCGAAAAGCCGGCGCCTAAGCCCTGCCGACGGCCGGCGTGGCCGCCATGAGCGCAATTGCGTCTCCAACGAATTCGTCTCTTTCATAACTTGCTCCTTCCAGTCGCGATTTCATTTTCTGCAGGCCGTACCGATAGCGGCCCGCGGCGGTGTTGGGCGAAATGTCCAACAGAGCCCCGATTTCTTCAAAGGTGCAACGGTTCCAAATTTTTAGAACGATGACTTCGCGCTGTTCCGGCGGCAGGGCGGCCAATTGATCCATGGCGGCGCGTTCGGTCTGGCTTTCGTCGTTCGATTTTTCGAACCACCGTTTTGATTCCAATTCGCGCGTCAGGCGCCGCCAGAGCGACCGTTTATAATTGAGCGCGCGATTTCTAAAACTGCGCAGACAATAGTGCTCCGGCTCGCGGGGGACGTCGTTCTTTTGCATCAATGCAATGAACGTTTCCTGCAACACATCTTCGGCTTCGCCGTGGCTCAGACCCAGCGCGCGCCCATAAAGGATCAACGCGGCAGCCTTTGCCTCGTAAAACGCTTCAAACCATTGGGAATGCTCTGTGCTCACGGTTTTCATCTCATAGACACCACCGGTGGCGAAATTGTATAAAAATTTTTGAAAAAGATGCAGCGGAATCTGTGCTTAAATGTTGAAGCGTTGACCCGGTGTCGCTCAGAAGCTTCCGCCTTCGCCCAGCTACGGCGCGACAAGTTGCCGCGGCAAGAGCGTTGACGCGTTAACGCAGGGCGCGGTCAATTTTTATGGTTCTTCGTTGTTTTCGGTGGAATCAAATATCCGGACCGATCCATTGCTTGGAAATGTAGGGTGGGCAGTTTATGACGATGATATGCTCTGTAAAGTGGCTACATCGTTTACAAACTGGTTGCAACTATTGCAAGTCATTGCATTAAAGCAATTTAACTGTTGCAGACGACAAAAGCGGAAACGACGATTTGCGTGAAGGCTTCGAGGTAATCCGGATGTTGGACCCCGTTTGGGTTCGATCGGGTGGCAGCCCACTTACGAGGGCAGGGCGCCCAGGTTACTTAACGACTGACTTGATAGGGGCCTGACTGTGATTGCCAGCCGATCTTGCCAGCTTAATGCCGCCACTCCGTTGGGTTTGGGTTTGGGTCTGGTTGTCTGCGGCTTGCTTATTTTCCGGTGTCCTGGCCGCATCCGACGCGGCCAACATGAGGGCCTGGGCAATCAGTTGGTCGTTGCGCAAGACTGCCCAATTGGCGCCTCCGCCGTTCGCGATGGCGGCTGTGGAGTTTTGCCGCGCCAGGCGCAGTGTGGTTGCCGCGGCCTGCGGGTTGGAAATTTCCTGATGGATCCCGGCGTTATATAAACTAATGGCGTCCAATTCGAACCGAATCCATCTGGGCGGGCTCGGAATTTGTCCTGCATGAACGGCAGGTGCCGGCGCGGAAAGAAGAATGCCCGCGACAGAAGCGAGAAATCCGGCTGAAATCAGCCTTGATCGTTGAAAGTTCTGGCGCAACTTTTTCACAGCATTATATGTTAGATTAGTGCTTCTGCTTTAGAAGTCAAGTTCATATTGTTGTGATTTGGGAACTGGTGGCCCATTGACCAGGATTATTTCACCGTCGATTTTGCGTTGCTTGGACGGCGCCTTTCCGCCGCGCGTGGATTTAAGGACGGGCCGCGTATAAGGCTCTGATATGCTTAAGCCGTAACCATTCGCTTCCAACGCGTCAGGCAATTGTGGCATAATTTTCAAGAGTTTGATGGGCCCTGAACCGATATCACCGGTACCGTACCATTCTCCGCCGGAATCACCGGGGGAGGATTTTCGCACGACGCGTTGGACCCAAGTCAGCCGGGCGAAAACGGATTCGCCGGAGGGACGCCGGGCCCTGGCCGAATTGTGCAATGCCTACTACGAACCGGTGACCACTTTTCTCCGCTACGAATTGCGGGATGCGGATGTGGCGAGGGAACTCGCGCATGATTTCTTCGCCCGGCTGTTGGCCGGTGGCACCATTGCCGGAGCGGAGCAGGGGCGGGGACGATTCCGTTCCTATCTGCTCGGCGCGGTGAAGCATTTTTTGTCGCATCAACGTGAGGCGCGGCAGCGGCTTAAACGCGGGGGAGGGGTGCCGAACCTCGCGCTCGATGAAACCGAAGCTTGTTTGGTGCCGGATGCCAGTGTGCTGTCGCCTGACGCGGCTTTCGACCGGCAATGGGCGCTGACCGTTGTGGCGCGGGCGCTGGAAGGCCTCCAGCAGGAGTGCGCCGCTGAAGGCCGCGCGGATTTTTTCGAGCAGGTGAAACCATGGCTCACCGGCGATACCGCGCGTGGCGACCAGACGGCGCTGGCGGCGCGTCACGGGATGAACGCGAATGCGCTGAAGGTTGCGGTGCATCGGTTGAAGCAGCGTTTCCGCCAGTTGCTGAAGGCGGAAGTTGCCGGCACGCTCGACGATCCCTGCCAGATCGAAGCGGAGATGCGCGCCCTGTTTGACGCCCTGGGAAATTAATAAAAATGCTGGTAACCAATTCAGGGCGTTACGTCAGGACAGAGGTATGAGCGAGTCATCGGCATCTTCGAATACCTGTCCCAGGTGCGGTGTGGCGTTGCCTTCGAGCGCCACCGCCGGCCTGTGCCCTCGATGTCTCATGGCCGAAGCGATGGCGCCAACGCAAATGGACGCGGGCCTGGAGGCGCAACCGCCGCTGCCGCCGGAACAGATTGCGCCGCATTTTCCACAGCTTGAAATTCTCGAATGTCTCGGACGCGGCGGTATGGGGGTGGTCTATAAAGCGCGGCAAAAATCTTTAAACCGGTTTGTTGCCCTCAAAATCCTTGCGCCGGAGCGGGTGCTCGATTCACGGTTTGCCGAGCGTTTCACGCGCGAGGCCCAGGCGCTCGCCGCGCTAAACCATCCGAACATCATCACCATTCACGACTTTGGGCAGGCCGGCGGCTTTTATTATCTGCTGATGGAATATGTGGACGGCGTGAATCTGCGCCAGCTTTTGCGCGGGCGAAAATTCACACCGGAAGAGGCACTGGCCATCGTGCCGCCGTTGTGCGACGCGATGCAATTTGCCCACGAGCGCGGCATCGTTCATCGCGACATCAAGCCGGAGAATCTGCTCCTCGACAAAGCCGGCCGGGTGAAAGTGGCTGACTTCGGCATCGCCAAAATGCTCGGCACGGACACGGCGGCCGGCAATGCGGGGCCGTCGCCTGCATCGGAAAATGCCACGCAGACCACTGTCGGAACGCCCGGTTACAGCGCTCCTGAACAGAAGAGCGACCCACAACGAGTGGACAGTCGCGCGGACATTTATTCATTGGGTGTGGTTTTTTACGAGATGCTCACGGGCGAATTGCCCGGGAAGCCCATTAAGCCGCCGTCGTCCCGCATGGGCGGGATTCAAATGGACGCCCGGCTGGATGCGGTGGTATTGCGCGCGTTGGAAATAAAACCCGAACTCCGCTATCAGCAGGTCAGCGAAGTCAAAACGATGGTGGAAACGATTGTTGAATCACCTGAACCTCTTCTGACGTCATCACCGGCGTCATCGAAGGCGGCTAAGTCAACAACGGCAAGAAGGCCATTTATCGTTTGCGCGTGTGTATTGCTGATGGCGGGAATTGCGGCCGTAATGTTTTATGCCGGAGTTGAGACGATTCACATTCGAGGTATTCCGAAGGATTGGTCTTGTTTGAGCGGTGACGCCGGTCAATGGAATTGGACCAATAACGCATTCTACGGACATAGCAGCGATGGTGACACCATCCTGGCTTCAGCCCGGCAATACGGCGACATTGTTCTTTCGGCCATGGTCAGCACAACGAATCGTGAAGCATCTCTGGCATTTCGTATGCAGGATGCCGACAACGGTTATGTCCTCATTTTCGGTCCAGGTGGCACGCCGACAGCAGCGTGGAATGGCGGCCATATATTGCTTACCAAACGGCAATCCGGGCAGGAACAGCAACTTGCGGCGGTCAATCGGCGAGGGCTTTCCGCCCCGGGACACTTTGAAAGACTCACCGTCATTGCAAAGGGCCCGCAGCTCGAGGTTCGTCTAAACGATATCAGCATAATGAAAATCACGGACCCGACGTTCAAGTCCGGATATATTGGGCTGCGGGTTTACGGCGATCCGAAATATCCGTCCGATGGCGTGTTTTCCAACCTGACTGTTGGAGTCCGGCGCTGGGAAAGGTCCCCAGCTGACTTTCGAACGCCCAAACTGAGCCTGGCAGAGAACCCGCGGTTATTACAGACGTTGCCGACAGAACAAGTGATTCATGCTGGTTTAACTGAACCTCAAACGCCCTGGGCCTGGCAGGAATTACAAAATCGGGCCAGAAGGGGATTGCTTGGCACAAATCAGGTTCGATCGCTGATGACCGATCTAACAACATGGATGAATCAATCCTATCCGCGTGGCTACAATCAGCCGATACCCTGGCTGGACAATCTGTTGGAGGCACTAAACCAACAAAATCTAATTTCTGAAACGAATGCATTGGCGTTCTTGAAGGCATACGTTGGCCAGCCTGAATTCCAGCCGCTGCCACGTCTACGAGAAGGGGGCCAATCCATATTGCTGACGTGCGTTTTTCGACAACCCTGGAATTGGAATGCCCAATTACTCGGTTTTGAAGTGTTCAATAACGTGCAAACAATTCGCATCGACGGCAGACCGATTCAATTTAAGAACATTTTTGGCCAGAATTGGGGCCAACAACAATATTCAGCCAGGCTGGAATTGCCGCCGCTAACGCCTGGCAGACATACAGTGCGATGCGATGTTGATACCGCCTTCGTCCTCGCATCCGACGCGGTTGGGCTCGATGTTAATGCGCAGCCTGTGGATTGGCCTCCCGCAAAACTCCGTTGGATACGCTCCTGTCAAACGACATTAATGGTCTATCCCAAAGAGGCTGTTATTGTAGCATTGTCAGAAGACCCGACTCTAAATCCGGTCCTCAATGGCGCAATTTCGATCGAAGAAGTGATTGTCCGACGCGCGGGCGCCCAGCTTAATGCGGCGCTCGCATTCAATCGAACTAACGGTCCTGTGGCGCCCTACGGTGTGGACGTCACATGGCGTGTCGCCGGACAGTCTATTAAATGTGGCAGCCTGGCAGGCTGGACGAGCACAAACGAATTGGGGATCGTTTCGACGGAAGGAGGCGGCATGGTGTTGACAGCCGGGATCGCTTCATTGGATTTAAAAATCCGCAAAGCAGATATTGTCCTGACACCCGATATTGG
Organism: uncultured Verrucomicrobiae bacterium; assembly: GCA_963845665.1. Taxonomy (GTDB): domain Bacteria; phylum Verrucomicrobiota; class Verrucomicrobiia; order Limisphaerales; family UBA11358; genus UBA11358. The sequence continues at coordinate 1,807,630 of CAWJTA010000001.1, read as the reverse complement.
ACTACTGGAATCTGCCCCGCCTGGCGTGGATCGAATTTGGGGTAAAGACATTGTTATTCCCGACGTTCCAATTAGACGTGAGGATCTCGAATCTCAACCCTCTCCCATTTCATCACAACCTGGCGAAAGCAACGAGCTTCGCCAATCAGTCGCCCCGACGGGCCAGGGGAATTGAAATGTGATCGGTTCATGGACTGGATATGCGATTTGGGAATCGTTGGAAAAAATGTTGGTAACCAAACGGCGTGATTACGGCAGGACATTGGTGTGAGCGAGCCAACGAAATCTTTAAACGGCTGGGCGAAAGCGAACATAGCAATCGTTGCCGGTGCGATTGTGCTACTGGCGGCAGGGGCGGCCGCAACAATTATTCTTTTCAGTCAGGCAAGACCGCTTCATGGCATTCCTCGGGATTGGTCGGTTCTTGGCAGCGATGAAGACCAATGGAATTGGGTGGATGGCAGGATCGTCGGGCACAGCACGAGTGGACAAAGCATCCTCGCCTCCGGCAAGGAATACCGAAACGTCACGCTATCGGCAGTTGTCGGGACAAGCAATCGGGAAGCCAGTTTGGCGGTTCGCGTGCAGGATGCCGACAACGGTTACGTCGTTATCTTTGCCCCCGGCGGCACGGGCCGGGATGACGCCGGGCACATTGCCCTTGTCAAAAGATTAGGCGGGCAGGAAACCACTCTCGGGTATTATCACGGAAGAGTGTTTTCATCTATAGGTCCATCGGCAAAAGTCACCGTTATCGCCAGGGGTCCATGGATAGAAGTTCGTCTGAATGATGTCACCGTTTTGCGGGTCAAGGACACCACATTCGAGGCCGGTTTCATTGGCTTCCGGGTTTGCGGCGACCCGGATTCACCCTGTGATTCCACGTTTTCCCGGGTGACCTTTTATTAAGGACACAACCCGAATGAGAGCGATCGATCATTTTGCCGCGAGCATGCGTAGAGGCGGAAGAGGGTTCACGCTGATTGAACTGCTCGTGGTCATTGCCATCATTGCGATTCTCGCCGCGATATTACTTCCGGTTCTGGACCGTGCCAAAACCACGGCGATGGGAGCGCAATGCATGAATAATCACAAGCAACTTGTTACGGCGTGGATCCTGTATTGCCACGAAAATAATGACCAGATGCCCGTCGTTGACAATTGGGTGGCGGGAGATATGAGAGATCCATTTGACTGCACTAATACCGCGCTATTGATTGACCCGCAGCAATCGGCTTTGGCCCGATATATCACGGTTCCCGGAGTTTATAAATGCCCCGCTGATTTTACCCGCCTGGTGAGGAGCGTTTCCATTAACAACCGCATGAATCCCGCGTTGCCCGGTTATTGGCTGCACGGCGGCGGTGACGCATATGAAATCTTTAGCAAGAGCGGGCAAATCCGGGCGCCATCGGACATTTACGTCACGACGGACGAGCGTAGTGACACAATTAATGACCCTTCGCTTTGCGTTGATATGAGCAACACCGGCAACGCCGACGGAACCGGAACGAGCAATCCCTGGTGGATGGTTGACTATCCGGCAGGCTATCATAATCGCTCAGGCCGGTTTTCGTTTGTCGACGGCCATGTCGAGAGTCATAAGTGGCTTGAACCCTATATCCTGGCGCCTCTGGGCCAGGCACACGACCCTGTGTATACCTCGCGAAACGACCTGGACGCGCAATGGATAAAAAGCCATTGCACTTATCTGAAATGAGTGGCAGCGCCACCTGCCAACAGCCGAGGCACGAGGCTCTGAATGAAAGCCCCGGAGGGTCGGCCGATAGTAGCAAGGGCGCGTAGGTCAGGAAGATGGGTTTTCCACAAGGCGATGGTAAAGGGCGGCGGGAGGCGGGCAATAGTCTATCGTTGAAAGGTTAAAGTCGTACAGGCCGCTACACCCGCTACATTGCTTATTGATAAGTATTTAGGCCGCTACATTTGCCGCTACAGGCCGCTACGGGGCCGCTACAAAATTGCGGTCTCGCACGGCCGACTGACACCGAAGCGGTGCCCGAAACCGCAGGCGGGGCGCCTGCGCTATGGTGGAGGCGGACGACGGTGACAGGGCTGCTTGCGAAGGGCGCCGGTCTGCCAGGGAAAGTGCTGGAATTCAGTGTCAGACTGTGTGCCATTCGGCTTCTTCATTCGCCTTCGCTTCAGCTTTTGCGTCGTGCAGGAGTTTTCGCTTTTGCTCCATTTCCTGGATTCGCGCTTCAACATCGGCCTTTGGCACGTAGCGGGCGAGCGCGTCTTCGAAATCCCCGGCGACATATCCTTTTCTGACGTGCTTGCCCATTCTTAAATTGATGGGTTTGATCGCATAGGGGCGCAACATTTCAGAGATTCTGGATTCATCGAGCGCGGAGTCCTTCGGCGCGAGGGATGTGACTCCGATTTCCGGGTCGCGCAAGATGTCGAGGAGATCGCGGGTAAACATTTTTTTCTCGCCGGTGAAGGTGAAAATAACGTGTATGGCCAGAAGTAATTCCGTTGTGGCGCTCCTGGAGTTGGCACTGTGAGAAAGGCAAAGGGCGGCGGCGTGGAGTTTGTCTTCCCACTCCTGCCCGGCAAGGCGGGCGATGACGTAGAGAGGGTCAAACGTATCTGCCGCTCGATCATTCAGGCCCTGGCCACGAATTTTCTCGAACTGGGCAATTTTTGGTCCCATATCGAGGGCAAAACGCGCGCATTTGGCCTTGATTGTGGATGTGTTTAATTCCGCTAACGGCGCGCGGGTTTCTGTGGTCAGCTTGCGAAGCATGGGAACGACGATCGAGCGGTCGGCAATGGTGTCGGGAGCTTTTCCGATCATGGCGATGACTTTTGGGCACCAGCAGCTATAGCGCTGCAGGCCGGAATCCGACCTGTTCGGTGCTGCTGAATCAGCAGGACCGCGCTCAGTTTGTTTCGAGCTCGATTTTGACAGGCGAAGGACATAGGCGGTGCGCCAGGTGTTGCCGGAGTTGATAATGCCGCGCATGGTTCCGTTGCCGGCCAGAAATGTGTCTGCTTCGTCGATGAAGAGCGTGGGCCGGCAGGTATCGATGGCGCGAAAGAGCGCGCCGACGGTGACATTGGCGGCGATCAGCGGTTTGTTGGCCATGGCCGCGAGGACCGTGAGGAGGGTGGTCTTGCCGCAACGTTTTTCCGGCGATTCAATGGCGACGTAGGCGACGGTGTCGCGCAATTCATACACGTACGTATGGAGCACCCACGCTGCGAGGGCCGTTGCCGCCGCATCGCTCAAGACGACGTGCTTGTTGATAACAGCTTCAATTTCGGTGAGCAAATCGCCAATGACGACCAGTTCCGGATGCGGCGCGATGGAGTCGAAGATGAGGGTTGGATTCTCAGATTTGGCATTTTGGTTTTGATTTTTCATAGGCGTGTATTTTGGCATGGGGGGTTGGACAAATGCGGTCCAACCCGGGAAGTTTTTCAGAGTTTTTTTATCCGCGGATTTTCGCAGATTTTCGCAGATTCGGTGAACGAAAGATTTGGAACCAGGGCGGAGAGGCCGCAAACTGAAAGCCCTGAATGGCACCTTCACTATTCTCAACCGCGGACAAGCCATTTTCTTTGGACGGAAAGTGGAAGTGATGTTATAGAATACGGAAAGGAAAGGAGTAAGGAACGTGGACTCGTCATCAATCAACGACGGCACCGGCGTGCCATTGCGAATTCATCTGTCTGACGGATCGGTTGAGACATTTATGCAACCGGACCAGGAGAAGGCACGGCAAATCTGGTTGAGCACTGAACCGGCGCGGTTCTTTACACTACCACGCGTGGTTCTTGCCGGCACGTATTCCAAAGCGGTATTCGTTTGCTCGGAAATTGTGCGACTGGACTTTTTAGATCCGAACTGCGCCTGCTGGAAATTCCCGGACGATTGCTACGATATAGTGGAGCTATCCGCGTCAGATTTTGCGAATCGCGCGCATCTGGACCGGCCGGAGCTAATGCGCAAGCGCGAGGAATCCACGCCCGTGGGTGACCTTGTGTTGTCTTTTGTTAAACTTTTTTTTCGAAATCATCCGCCTATGTATGTCGTGTTTGAATTGTCCGTAAAACTGCGGGCGGAGAGTATGGCGTACATGCGGTTTCTTCTATCAAAGACGGGATTTCAAATGCGATTGGGCAACCATGGCGGCGTGAGCCTGGTGAACCTGGCGCATCTGGCGGGGTACGCGGCGTATCCCGGAGTCGCGCAGGTTCCCGCGGACGCTTGGCCGGCGGAGCCGGTTGAGGAGAGCCAGGTTAGAGAGGAAGCGGCGTGAGGGGACAGAGGGATAGAGCGTGAGAACTTGAGAGCGTGAGAAAGCGGAGGGGACTGACGAGACGGATGGGACGGACATATAACGAACTGATTCCCGTTTCAACACGCGAACAAAAACGCCGGCGCGGGAGTCAAAGTCTCCCGCGCCGGCTTCACGTCCCCAAGCTGAGACGAGGTGTTTAGGATTGGCTGGAAAAATTGCCGCGGTTGCTGGCGGCGTAAATTTTAAGCTTTCCGTTGGGGGCGGATTTGGCGCCGGCCGGCGATTGATTTGGCGGCGGGCGGGATGAGTTCGCTGATCAGCAAATCCCCGGTCGCATTGATCTGTTGTTCGGCTTCGAGCCAGTATTTCTGATCGTTCCCGTGAGGGCGGCCATCCTTTTCCCAATTCAAATAGGCCAGCCGGGCGATTTCGTCGCGGTTAGTGGTGGCAGATATTTCTTTCGAGGTCATATTTTGCTTATGCACAATGGTTAGTTGGTCATTCATTGATTCCCCACCGGACTGGCGGCCGGATACCGGACGAGTTTCTTGCGGCGGCCGCCTTCCTTTGCAGCGGCGTCCGGCCATTTGAACCGTTCGTCTTCTGGCTGTTCATGAGGTTGGGCGCCGGCCGATGCTTAAACCAGTGCGCCAACCCGTTTCCAGTTCCGCCGCGCTTGAACGTCGCCGCGGTCATCGGTGTAGAAAAACTACTTTGCATGGTATGTAGGATAGACCATCGCAGATTTCGCGAAATCGTGTCGACGCATGTTTGTGGCATCGTGGATTCCGCGATGGTGGTGCGATTACGTTGAACGGCGCGCGCTGGTGACGCGTGCCTGGCGGAGTGGCAGCGCCACTGGCAAGCAGGTCCGCCTTACCGAGAACATGCGCAAAGTTAGGTCCCACCACGCTCGTTGCGCCACTGAACGCGGCGCGGACAGCGCAGCGCGCTGTCCCTACCAGGATCAGGAGGCCTGGCTGTGGACCCATTCTACGGCGTGACGGAGGAGTTCGGTTGTGCTGTTTAGGTTCAGCTTTTCCTTGATGTGAGCGCGATGAGTTTCCACGGTGCTGATGCTCAGGTGCAATTCCGTGGCGATCTGGCGGGTGCCGCGTCCCTGGCCGAGCAGACGATAAACTTCGAGTTCGCGGTCGCTGAGTGTTTCGATGTCCGAAACGGTGGGTGCGGCGTGCCGCTGGGTCATTTTATGCAGCAAGCGGTCGTTCATCTTTTTGCTTAAATGGACTTCGCCGTTTAAAATCCTGCGGATGGCCTGCATCACGTGGTCGGTGGGTTCCTGCTTCATGACGTAGCCCTTTGCGCCGGCGCGCAAGGCCCGCTCGGCGTACAGGGCTTCGTCGTGTGTGGAAAGCGCCAGCATTTTTAATCGCCGGTCGCGAGACGCCAGGTCCTTGATCAATTCCAAGCCGCTCGCGCCTTTTCCGAGAGAGACGTCAATAATGACCAGGTCGGGCGTTTGCCGCTCAACTTCCTGCGCCGCACCAGTGGCGGTGCCCGCGGTCCCGCAGACCTCCAGGTCTGCTTCGTGATTGATGAGGCGGGCCAAACCGTCCCGTGTCACGGGATGATCGTCGACAAGAAAAATCCGGCGTTTGTGCGGGGAGGATTTAGTCCTTGTGCGATTCATGGTTGTGGTTTTTGAAGGAACGCGCATGTCACGGCTGTCCCACCATGCTTGCGCCGGCGAATCTCCAATAGTCCGCCGATCAGCCGGGCGCGCGTTTGCATGTTTTTCAATCCCATGCCGGCTTCGTTCGGACGAGAGGGTATTCCGATCCCGTCATCTTTGACGACGAGATGGACCAGTTTATTATGGCGGGAAAGGGTGATGGAAATATTCTTTGCGCGGCTGTGCTTGAATGCGTTCTGCACCGCCTCCTGCGCAATTCGGTAAAGATGGCAGGCAATGTGTTGATCCAATATTTTTACGGGGGCGGGAAATTGGCAGAAACAACGCGGTCCATCCCCGCCTGTCGCGCCGTAGCCATCCGAAGGCGGATTGCCGGCATCAGCGGCAAGCTTTTGAAGGGCGACGGCCAGACCGGCGGGTGTGGCTGCGACGGGGTTCAATCCCCGGGCCAGTTCGCGGGCCTGCCCGATGGCGACGTTCAACAATTCCTCCAAAGACTCTGCTTCCTTTTCCATCGCCGGCAAATGTCCTTTCGCAAGTCGTTTCAAAAAAACGCTGCGGTACTTTGCTCCCACCAGCAACTGACAAAGCCCGTCGTGCAGGTCACGGCTGATACGTTCCTGTTCGCGTTCGATGGATTTTAGAATTTCGTCCTCCAGCCGCTCGCGCTCCGCGCGCAGACGCAACATGCTGATTCCAAACGCGAGGTCATTGGCAAGATCTTCAAGAAGTAATTGTTCACTCTGGTCGAACATATTCGGCTTCGACCCATACAGGCACAGTGCGCCGATGCATTTTCCGTCCACCTGAAGTGGAAGCGCGATCACTGAACCGTACCTCTGCCGGCGAGCCGCTTCACGCCACGGGGCAAATTGCGGGTCGGTGAGGGTATTGTGACAGACGCAGACTTTGCCGGTGCGGATGGCTGTTCCCACGGGTCCACGGCCGCGCGGGGTATTTGCCCAGGTGATGCGCGCGCGGGATAGATAGTCCTTGAGCCTGCCGGCGGCGGCCTCGGGCCGGACGGTCTTGCGCGCATCGTGCTCCGCGATTCCAACCCAGACCATGCGTTCGCCGCCGATCTTCACGATGATGCGGCATATTTGATCCAGCAAATCCCGTTCGGTGTCGGCCCGCAGCATGGCTTCATGACAATCGCGAATTGCCTGGAGAGTGCGGTTGGCTCGTTGGAGGAGATGTTCCGCCCGCTTGTGATGTTCCTCTCTCTGGCGCAGGGACAGGTTGGTCTGTTCCAATTGAGCCGTGCGTTTGGCGACGCGCTGCTCGAGTGATTGATTCGTTTTTCGCCGGCGCGAAGATTTGGATCGGAGACCGGCCCTGGCGGGCTGCCGAAAATTCCTGCCGTTTGGATGTAACAGAGCCCTGCCGAGCGTTTGGAACGGCTTTTCTCCGGGCCGCTTTTTCTCCGGATTACGCATACCGCCTCTCAAAATCTGAGCCAGCAATGTGATAATGTCAAACGCCGGTTTTGGCGATGAGATCGTTTGCAGCCTTGCCAAACGGCTTTCATGCGGCAAAATACTATCGGCAGCCAGCTTAGCTCAGCGGCAGAGCAACGGTTTTGTAAACCGTCGGTCCTCGGTTCGATCCCGAGAGCTGGCTCCGATTTATCATCTTCGACGACCGCATCCAAATCTTTTAGGAGACTGGCACCGAGACGGTGCCTTAACCGGCAGGCGAGACGCCTGCCCTACGAGGTACTGGTATCGCGGTCTGCGCGGGTGTCGAAACGCGGGTGGTGAACGTGACGAATTGTCGCCTTTGCTGTCTAAGGCTTCGATGAAAATTCAAAGGTCGATGAACAAGGGGCCAAATGGGAAATAGCTGCTAAAGGAGGTTTCGCATTAATTGATCTGGAAGAAATGGAAGATTGATATACAAATTTCAACCGCAACGGTGTCTATCAAATACATGCAAATACTAAAGTGGGGGGGCAAAGAAGATGGATTGTGCTTCCGCTGTTGACGGCTTGCGCGAAGGTATCGTTCGCCAATTCGTTCAGGCTCCAGGTCCTACAACTGGAATTCCAACCGGCATCCTTTTGAGCGGGCTTTTCCCAAAATGCGCGGCGGAAAGAGATGAAGGCGTCCTTGCGCCTGTTCGGTACGCGCAAACGCTATGAATATCTCCGCTCCTTTCATCCGGCGGCCTATCGGCACGAGCCTGCTCACTGCGGCCATTGTGCTGGCTGGCATCGTCGCGTATTTGCAACTGCCGGTCGCCCCACTGCCCGATGTGGATTTGCCCATCATTGTCGTCGAGGCCCAACTGCCCGGCGCCAGCCCGGCCATGATGGCTTCGTCGGTCGCCAGCTCCGCTCGAGCGTCATTTCGGTCATATTGCCGGCTTAACCGAAATGACGTCGCACAGCACCGTCGGTTACACAAGCGTCGACCTGCAATTTGATTTGGGCCGGAACATTGACGGCGCCGTCCGCGACGTCCAGGCTGCTATCAACGCCGCGCGCGCCGACCTGCCCTCCAATCTCCCGCACAATCCATCCTGGTGGAAGGTCAATCCCACCAACGCCCCCATCATGATTCTCGCCCTGACCTCGGACATTTATGGTCGCGGCCAGATGTATGACGCGGCGGACTCCATCATCAAGCAGCGCCTGCTTCAAATTGAAGGCGTCGGCCAGATCAACATTGGCGGCGGCGCGCTTCATTCGGTGCGGGTGGATGTGAATCCGACTCTTTTGAACAGTTTTGGATTGAGCCTGGAAGACGTGCGCACGATGTTGTCCGCCCAGAACGCCAATCTGGCGAAGGGCCAGATCGCCAATAACCATCATACGGCCGACATCCTCGACAATGACCAATTGTTCAACGCCAGCGATTATAAGCCGCTCATCGTCACCTACACTAACGGCGCTGCAGTTCGATTGTCCGACGTTGCCAACGTCCAGGATTCCATCCAAAACATCCGCGTGGCCGGCTACGTCAACGGCAACAGGACTCCGTCCCGCTGATCATCTTCTCCACGCCGGGGGCCAACATCATTCAAACCGTTGACCGCATTAAAGCCGCGCTTCCTTCTTTAAAGGCCTCCATACCCGCCGGCATGAACATGACCGTCATGATTCGATCGCTCCACGACCATTCGCTCCTCCGTCAATGTCGTCGAGGGCACACTTTGCATTGCCATCATCCTGGTCATCCTGGTCGTTTTCATTTTTCTCCGCAATCCACGCACGATCCTCGTTCCCGGCCGTTGTCGTGCCCACTTCCCTCATCGGCACGTTTGGCGTGATGTATCTCTTTGGCTACAGCCTGGACAATCTTTCCTTGATGGCGCTGATCGTTTCCACTGGATTCGTCGTGGACGACGCCATTGTCGTCATCGAAAACATCTCCCGCCATGCCGAACATGGGCATGTCGCCCCGGGAAGCGGCCCTCAAAGGCGCGCGCGAAGTCGCTTTCACGGTTCTGTCCATCAGCATTTCGCTCGTGGCCGTGTTCACGCCGATTTTGCTGATGGGCGGCATCGTGGGGCGTTTTATGCGGGAATTTGCCGTCACCCTTTCCACGGCCATTCTGGTTTCTTTGGTCATCTCCCTCACCACCACGCCCATGCTGTGTTCCCGCCTGATTCGCTATCGCAAGGACGAAAAGCATAACTGGTTTTATCGCACGAGCGAACGGGCCTTTGCCTGGCTGCAAGAACAATACAAGCAAAGCCTCCAAGTGTTTTGCGACACCCGGCCATCACCCTCACGATTCTGCTGCTGACCATCGTGGCGAACTGTCTTTCTTTACATCCACGTCCCCAAGGGATTTTTCCCGGACCAGGACAACGGCACTGTTTTTGGCGCAAATCACAGGCGATGAAGACGCTTCCTATCATGGCCATGCGGAAAGTGTCACCTAGCGCCTCAATGACATCGCCACAAACGACCCGGCCGTGGCAGAACGCCATAACATTCACCGGCGGAGAGCGGCCCGGCCAACAGGGTTTCATCTACCTCGACTCTAAAGCCTTTCAATGAGCGAAAAATCAGCCTCTGCTCAGGTCATCAACCGGCTTCGTCCTAAATTCGCCGTCGTCCCCGGCGCCACCGTTTTTCTCCAACCCGGCCAGGATCTGCGGTGGCGGCGCAAAACGCGCAATACCAATACACGATCCAAAGCGAAAACCTGGACGACCTCAACAAATGGGGGCCGATCCTCCTCCAGCATATGCAAAAATTGCACGGGTTTACCGATGTGAACAGCGACCAGCAAAATGAAAATAACGGCCTTCAGGCTTCGCTCGTTTATGACCGCAATACCGCCGCCCGCCTCGGCATATCCGCGCAACTCATTGACAGCACCATTTACGATGCTTTTGGACAGGAGGAGGTTTCCACCATGTACACTCCGCTGAACCAGTATTATGTCATCATGGAAGTTGAACCGCAGTTTTGGCAGGACCCCCGCGGCCTGAATGAGATTTATCTGCACGCCACGAACAGTTCCAGCATGATTCCCCTGAGCGCTGTTGCGCATTACGTGCCCACCAACGCGCCGCATCGCGGTCAATCACATCGGACAATTTCCTTCCGTCACCATTTCTTTCAATCTCAGTCCAGGATTCGCCCTGGGCGACGCCGTCAAAGAAATTGATCAAATGGAACAGAGCCTCAAAATGCCATCCAGCATCCACAAGAGCCCTTCCGGCAACGCCGCCGATTTTCAGTCCTTTCTCAGCAATGAATTATGGTCGTAGTCATAGCACTGTTTGCCGTGTATGTGGTGCTGGGAATTCTTTATGAAAGCTATATCCATCCCATAACCATCATCTCCACTCTGCCATCCGCGGGCGTCGGAGCGTTGCTGGCGTTGCTGCTCTTCAATACTGAATTCAGCGTCATTGCCCTCATCGGCGTCCTGCTTCTCATCGGCATCGTGAAGAAAAACGCCATTCTGATGGTGGACTTTGCCATTTCCGCCGAACGTGAACAGCGCCTCAGTCCGCGTGAGGCCATTTATCAGGCGTGTCTCCTGCGCTTTCGCCCTATTATGATGACCACCATGGCCGCCATGTTTGGCGCGTTGCCACTGGTCATCAGCAATGGCATCGGCTCGGAACTTCGCCGTCCGCTGGGCATTGCGATTGTCGGCGGCCTTATGCTGAGCCAGATTCTCACGCTTTTTACCACGCCGGTGGTTTATCTGTATTTTGACCGTCTTCGCTTGTGGTGGGAGGCGCGTCGTCCCAAACGCAAGGCCGTTTCCGCGGGCCTGCCATCGACATTTGGAATTACTGAAGAAAATCCTCAATGAAATCAGGACGCCACCGAAGAATCAGAGCGAACTCACGTTCGCTGCTACCTAAAGTCTCAAACCACTCCGGTCTCCACCCAGCAAACAGCATAGCGGATCAGGGCGTTGTCGGTCTTGAGCTTTAATTTTTTGCGAATCTCCGCCGAATGGCTGGAAATTTCCTTCGCTTTGAGACCGAGCTTGTCGGCAATCTCGTCATTGTTTTGGCCGCGGCCAAGCAATTCCAGGACGTTGAGTTCGAGGTCTGACAATTGGTCCAGCAGGTTTTCTTCCGACTTGGCGGGTTTTGACGGGGCTTTCGTTTGGCTGGTCATGACTTCTTCGCTCAAATAAATGTGGCCCTCGAGAACGTCGCGGATGGCATGGATGATTTCCTCCGGACTTTCTTCCTTCATGATATAGCCGTCGCCGCCGGCCCGTAATACACGGTCGGCATAGAGGGCTTCGTCATACATGGACACGACCAACAGTTTGACCGGCAGCTTGAGTGAACGAATTTTTTTGATGAGGTCCAGGCCGCTCTTGCCGGGCAACTCGAGGTCCACCAGGACAATGTCCGGGTGAAATCGTTGAATGTTCTTGAGCCCTATTTCGTAATCGCCGGCTTCGCCGCAAATTTCGAGGTCTTTCTCACTGCCGACCATGCGAACCAGACCTTCGCGAAAAACCGGATGGTCTTCCACGATAAAGACGCGGCGAACTGTTGGTGAAGATTTAATCCTGGAACTCATGCCTTTCTGCTATCTTCAGCGCAAAAAGTAGCTTTGCCCGCGAAAATGTCAACTCGCGATTGTTAAGTCATTAAACTGCAATAGTGTACGGAATTTGGACAGTGATGGCCGTGCCCTTTTTCAGAGTGGAAACAATCTCGCATGTGCCTCCGAGGGAAAGTGCCCGCTCGCGCATATTGGTTAGGCCAAGCCCATGCCCTTTTTCTCGTGTGCCCAATTGCGTTTTTTTGACATCGAATCCGCGTCCATCATCCTGAATTTTTAAACGAATCGAGCTGTTGTGAAGGCCCACGCGCAATGCAACGGTTTCGGCATGGGCATACTTTTCGATGTTGTTGATGGCTTCCTGGACAATACGAAAGAGGGTCAATTCGATCCCGGGAGGAAGCCGGTGATTGGCCGGCAGCGTTATGGCGCAGTTCACCTTCAAATTTGTGCGGGATTCAAATCCTTTGCAAAGGTTGGTGCAGGCCGCCGAAAAGCCGAGGTTATTCAAATCCGCGGGATGCAGGTTGTGCGCGATGCGGCGATTTTCATCCAGTGCGTCGGTCAGCAGTTTGTCGCATCGTCCCAAAATTTCCCGTGTGGCAGCCTGGACCGGCGGGAGGCTTTCGCGGGCGCTGCGAATTCTCATTTTGACCGAAGCAATGATTTGATTCACCCCGTCATGCAATTCCCGCGCGACGCGCGAGCGTTCCACTTCCTGTGCCTTGATGATGCGTTGCGGCAAGGATCGAAGTTCCTCCTCGGCCCGTTTGCGCTGCGTAATGTCGCGGATGTAGACGGTGAACGTGGGTTCGCCTTTTAATTTGATGCGCGTTACGGTGAATTCCGCATAAAAACGACTCTTGTCCGCGCGCAATACGGGCATTTCGATCCGGCTTCCCACAGCAGGGCCTTTTTCGCCGGAAAAATGATTGGTCAGCCCGTCCTGAAACCACGGCCGCAACGATTGCGGAATGATTTCCAGAATATTCTCACCAATCAGCCGCGCGCGGGCGCGAGTGAAAATACTTTCGGCGGCGGAGTTGAGCTCGATAATTTGCCCCGTGTGATCGATGGTAAAAATGGCGTCCAATGCCACGCGCATGATGGCGCTTTTACGGGCTTCGTTCTCACGCAAGGCGTCCCAGACCTGTTTTCTATCCGTGATATCCTCGGCCACGCCGACAATGCGATAGACTTTTCCGGTCTCATCCTGAATCGGAAAAGCGCGGTCCTGGACCCAGCGGATTGAGCCGTCGGGCCGGATGATGCGATAGAGCTCGTCATATTTGCCGGAGATTTGCTTGGTCAGTGCGGCGTCCTGGATGCGCTGCCGGTCCTCGGGATGGATGGCGTCGATCCAATCCTGGGGCGCGGCATAAAGAGATTTCGCCGAGCGCCCCCAGACATCCTCGTAGGCGGAGCTGATATAAATCATTTCTTTTTTGGTGACGTCCGTCATCCAAAACACTTCGCGAATGTTGTCTGCCAGTTGCCTGAACCGTTCTTCGCTGTCGCGAAGGATGCGTTCGGCCTGTTTGCGCTTGGTCACGTCACGGGCCACGCAGACCAGGCCGGCAGTTTGGCCTTCCTTGTCCGATGTCACGGTCGCGCTCAACTCCACGTCGACCGGCTCGCCACTCTTTTTGAGCATGGTGTATTCGACGTTGCGAATGATGCGGTTTTTGAGAATGGACGCATCGGCATTTTTGCGTTCGTTTGCGGGAATGAGGTCTAAAACGCTTTTATTGAGCAATTCCGCTGAACCGTCGTACCCAAGCATTGCGACCGCCTGCGAATTGACGCTGATGAGCCGGCCGGTGGGGGAAATCAAACATATGGCGTCGGGTAAAATATCAATCAGACGGCGATAATGTTCTTCGCTCGCGCGCAAGGCCGCGGTAGTGTCGCGCAGGCGGAGGAGGGTCCGGACGCGCGCCAGCAATTCCTGCATTCCGAATGGCTTGACCAGGTATTCGTCCGCGCCCACCTCCAGTCCGTCTATCTTGTGTTCGGGCTCGATGGCTTCGCCGGAGCAAAGGGCGACGAAGACGTCCGTCAGGACGGGATCGTTTTTGATTTGGCGGCAGATCTCCACGCCACTGACGTCCGGCAAACGCACGTCCAGCAGGACCAGGTCGGGCAAATGTTTTTTGGTCAGTTCCAGACCTTGCTGCCCGCCGACCGCCTCCCGGACTTCATAGCCCCTGGTGCGCAAGCAGGCGGCGTATAACGCCCGAATGCGCTCATCATCGTCCACTATGAGTATCGAATTAGTCCGATTCAGCACTGTGCTTCAATCCTAAGAATTAAAGATTAAAAATTCAAAGGCATTTTTATGCTTGCCATTCGGCCTGCAGAAGCTTGAGATAGGATGCCAAGGCATTCATGCCGAAAATGGAACGCTCGAATGTCATCACGATGAACGAATTAAGAGAGGCCGGACCGCAAGTTCCACTTCCCCGCGACTGCACGTTCTCCGAGTCCGATTGGCGTGTGCTGGCGACTTTCTGGCATCCCATCGCATTTTCCCGTGAGGTCGCAGACAAACCCTTTGCCGCACGTTTGTTGGACGAGCGACTGGTGGTTTTCCGAATCAACGGCGCAGTCACCGTCGCGCGCGATCTGTGCCTGCACCGGGGTGCGCCGTTAAGTTCCGGATCGATCAAGGACGACCAAATTGTCTGCGGATATCATGGCTTTCGGTACAACGCCCAGGGCCAATGCGTTCGAATTCCGGCCCATCCGGGAGCGGCGATCCCGCCGAAGCTGAAGGTGCAGACGTTTCCGGTGAAAGAAAGGTACGGGCTGATTTGGACGCGGCTGCTGGACAACGGCCCTTCGCCCTTTCCTGAATTTGACGTGTGGGATGATCCCAATTATCTCCAGGTACTGCCGGACAGTGTTGAACTTAACGCCGCGGCCGGGCGCCAGGTGGAAGGCTTTCTGGACGTAAGCCATTTTGCATTTGTTCACGTTGGGACGTTTGGTGAAGTGGATAATCCGGAGGTGCCGGCATATCCAGTGGAATTGACGCCCGCGGGTTTTCGCGCGGATTACATCAGCACCGTGAGTAATTACTCGCGCAATTTCAAGGATCTCAACCCTCCGGGATTTAAGTGGCGGCGTCTGTTTGAAACGTGGCTGCCGTTTACGGCTAAACTCGCTGTGTTTTTTCCGAATGATGGGCAACTTCACATTCTGAACGCGGCCTCGCCTATATCAGCCCGCAAAACGCGCGTGTTTGTGCCTATTTGCCGGAATTTTGACAAAGACGCGCCGCTGCAGGCCACGCTGGATTTCAATCACCAGGTTTTCGCCGAAGACAAGGCCATCGTGGAACAACAATTTCCGGAGGATTTGCCCATCAACCTGCAGGAGGAAGTCCACATTCGCGCTGATAAAAGCTCCATCACCTACCGGCAGTGTCTTGCCAGGCTCGGTCTGGGACGCAGTTTTACGGCATAAAATTACCGGCTAACGGTCCCTTCGATTTGGCCGTGCGGCTCGTCAACAGGCACGAACAATTCGTTTTGGTTTTCGAGGCCAAATGGCGCGAGATTGATGAGCAGGCAATGCTTGTTTGGCATCTCAATCGTGATCTTTGAGATTTCGCGCGCCGTCTTCAACGCGGCCTCGCCCATCTGGAACAGCGTGGCCTGCGCCGAGGGACTGTAGTTGTTGGCAAACACGCGCAACATCGCCCGCAGGATTTTATCGTTTGTCACGGAATAACTTTTTGGCTTCCTCGCATACGTCCAAATTGCCTTTAGTTCCGTGGCCAGGATACGATCGTCCGTTTCGGGCAGGGTCGTGAAAGCGTCGCGGATAAAATTCTCGAAGCCGGATTCGGTGGTCTTTAAAATAGTCAGGCCCTCGACGCCGGATTCGACAGTCCATTCCTCCCGCTTGCAGACGATCTTTGAAAGCAGGCGCGTCGCGCCATCGAGTTGAAAAGCGTGAGAGTGCGGTTTTCCATTAACGGCCACGCGCGCCCAGCGTTTCTCCGAAATAGCTATTTCGACGTGGCGGACCTGAACATAGGTTTTTAGAAAATGTTCACCGAGTGCCAGCCCAAATTCCTCGTTTTCGCCTGCCAGCTTTTGTTTGGCAAAAACGTTTACCGTGTTCTTCATCGAGTCTGTTGCGACCACAAGACGGTTGTCCGCTTTTGTGTACGAGTCCTCGAAATCGCCCCGGAGCGAGACCGCCACTTCAAGCTCCTTGAGGGAATGTTTGGAGCCCTGGCGCGTGACCTTCATAATTCGGACGCGCGCTTTGCCGTAATTGTGCTGGATTAATTTCATGTCCAGTTGCCCTTCCAATTCGTATGCTCGAACGGTGGCGCAGGATAGCGCCATGACTGTGAGTTGCGCAATCCGGCAATAAATGACGCTTTCGGAATTAAACCAGCTGACTCGGGACGCATTTGTGCGCGTCGTGGGACCCGCGTTTGAGCATTCACCGTGGATAGCCGAAGCGGCCTGGCCGCAAAGGCCTTTTGACAATCGGGATATATTGCGAAAAACTCTCTGCGAGGTTGTGGGAAATTCCGGGACGGAAAAACAAATCGCATTAATCCGTGCGCATCCCGATCTGGTTGGTCGCGCGGCCCTGGTTGGAACGCTTACACGTGCGTCTACCGGGGAACAGGCCGCCGCGGGGCTCGACAAGCTTTCGCCCGAAGAAATCAGGCAATTCGAGGACTATAACGCTGCGTACAAGGGAAAATTTGGTTTTCCGTTTGTGATTTGTGCGCGGCTAAACAAAAAAGACGCCATTCTGGCGGGATTCGCGCGGCGGATGAACAATTCACGTGAACAGGAAATAAAAACGGCGCTCGAGGAGATTTTCAGGATTGCCGAATTGCGGCTGACCGATTTAATTAGCGACTAATTTATGCCCGGCAAATTAAGCACGCACGTTCTGGACACCGCCAACGGATGTCCGGCAAATGGCATGAGACTTGAGCTATGGTCGCTCGCCGGCGAACGGCGAAACCTGATTGCCACTGCCCACACGAACGCCGAGGGGCGCACGGACAAGCCTCTGCTTTCGGCGGATAAAATGGCACCTGGCGAGTTCGAATTGGTCTATTTCGTTGGCGAATATTTCGCGGCGAAAATTCCCACGCTGCCGCTGCCGCCTTTTCTGGACAAAGTGCCGGTAAGATTTGGCATTGCCGATGCCGGAGCCAGTTACCACGTTCCTCTCATCGTTTCGCCATGGGGTTATTCGACATATCGCGGCAGTTGAACATGGACGCGGCGAAAAAAATCATCCAGCGTTGCGAAACGTTGGGCAAAATTTCTGAAGAGCCCGGCCGGTTAACCCGCACATTTGCCTCGTCCGCCATGCAGCGCGCCAATGAACGAGCGGCTGCCTGGATGCGCGAAGCCGGAATGAAAACCAGGATAGACGGCATTGGAAATCTGATTGGCCATTATGACGCCAAAATTCCGGACGCGAAAATCCTTCTGTTGGGCTCACATCTGGACACCGTTCGCGACGCTGGAAGATTTGACGGGCCGCTGGGCGTGTTGCTTGCGATCGCATGTGTCGAAGAGTTGCGCCGTAGAAAGATTCGGCTGCCGTTTGCAATTGAAGTGATTGGCTTTTGCGATGAAGAGGGCGTGCGTTTCCAGGTTCCCTATTTAGGCAGCAAAGCGATGTCGGGCTGCTTCGATACGCGAGACTTTAAGCGCAAAGATGCCAACGGCGTCTCATTGGCGGAAAGTATCAGGCATTTCGGCGGCGACATTACCGGGATAAAATCCGCGCGACTCAATCCCGGACGCCTGATCGGCTATGTTGAGGCGCACATCGAGCAAGGGCCGATGCTCGAACAAAAGAATTTGCCCGTGGGAATCGTAAGCGCCATCGCCGGGCAAACGCGCGCGCGCATGACGTTCACAGGTCGCGCCGGGCACGCGGGCACGACGCCGATGCATTTACGCAAGGACGCGCTTTGCGCCGCGGCCGAGATGGTGCTGGCCGTGGAATCGTTCGCACGCGACATGACGGGACTCGTGGCCACTGTTGGGGAGATCTCCGCCAGGCCGGGTGCTGGAAACGTCATTCCCGGACAAGTCGAATTAAGCCTCGACGTTCGCCACGCAACTGATTCGGTTCGTCGATCCGCTTGCAAGGCGCTAAAGAAATTAGCGCTCGGAATCGCCGTCCGCAGAAAATTGAAATTGGATTTTATAATCGTTCATGAAACGGCGGCGGTGGCGTGTTCCAAAAAATTGTCAGCGCTGCTAAAGCAAGCCGCGGAACGCCGTCAAAAAAAGACGCCATCCCTGGTAAGCGGCGCTGGTCACGACGCGGCGATCATGGCCAAAATCACGCCGGCGGCCATGCTCTTCATTCGTTGCAAAAACGGCATCAGTCATCATCCGGATGAATCCGTGAAGACATCCGATGTTCAACTCGCATTTGAGGTGATGACGGATTATCTTCAATTGCTTGCCGCCCAATATCCGAATAGCGTGGGAGCTTCTGAAAGGAACTTATGAACGAAACCAGCGGATTCACGCGGACCGTGGTTAAATTGCGTTATGCTTTGCTGACCTCGGACGGCTTTGTGCCCAGCCATCTTCCCGGATGGAACAACGTCACGGCCATTGTAAATATATCGCCGGCGATGGGCGCGCATT
Organism: uncultured Verrucomicrobiae bacterium; assembly: GCA_963845665.1. GTDB lineage: Bacteria > Verrucomicrobiota > Verrucomicrobiia > Limisphaerales > UBA11358 > UBA11358. The sequence goes on along the minus strand of CAWJTA010000001.1, from coordinate 1,789,047 downwards.
TTTCTCAATTACAAATTACTTTCGGCAAAAGCGGCAAGGGCAGCGGCAACACCGGCCCCCTGGAATATCTTGTTTATGTTGTTCAAGGTGAGTGCGCCGGAAAGGTTGGTGGAAAGAAAGTGCGCCTGGACGTCGGCGGTTATGTTTTTCTTCCGCCGAAAAGCAACTTTGATCTCGCCGGCGCGGAGGGGTCTCGCCTGTTGATTTTTCAAAAGAAATTCAAGCCGCTAAAGGGCAGTGAGACCCCAAAGGTCATCATCGGGAATGAGCGTGATGTCGACGGGAAGCCGTTTCTGGGGAACAAGGACGCGCGCCTGCAAGTCCTGTTGCCGGACGAACTGGCGTTCGACATGGCGGTGAATATTTTTACCTATCAACCGAAAGCGACTCTGCCATTTGTCGAAACCCATGTCATGGAGCACGGGCTGCTGATGCTGGCGGGAGAAGGCATCTATCAACTCGACAACGACCGTTATCCCGTCAAGGCCGGCGATATCATTTGGATGGCCCCGTTTTGTCCGCAATGGTTTGTGGCCAAAGGCAAAAGTCCGGCAAGCTATATTTACTATAAAGACGTCAACCGCGCGCCCATGCAGTGACAAGCCTCTCTCCCCAGTTCAAAATTAATATTCACCGGCTGCAAACGGAAATTGATGAACTCTCGCTCATCTCGGAAAATCCCGCGCCCGTTGTCACGAGAATTTTGTTTTCTGAAGCCGACCTGCGCGCGCGTGCATTTGTGAAGAACGTTTGCCGTAAAGCCGATCTGACGATACGCGAAGATGGCATTGGAAATATATTCGCCCGCTGGGATGGTGCGGACAAGAAACTCCCGGCAGTTGCAACGGGTTCCCATATCGATGCGATTCCCAATGCCGGCAAGTACGACGGGGTGGTCGGTGTGCTCGGAGGGATTGAGTCGATTCGGTCGTTGAAAGAATCGGGTTTGAGGCCCAGGCGTTCCATTGAATTGATCGTTTTCACTTCGGAAGAACCTACACGGTTTGGCATCGGCTGCCTGGGAAGCCGGTTGCTGAGCGGGGTCATGCAGGCGGATAAGGCCGTAAAGCTTTCCGACCCGGACGGAAAGTCTTTGGAGCGCTGGCGCAGGGAGGCCGGTTGCAAGGGCACCCTAAGTTCAGTCCGATTGCCAAAGAATTCTTATAAGGCGTTTGTTGAATTGCACATCGAACAAGGACCGATTCTTGAGAGGGAGAAAATCGCAATTGGCATTGTCGAAAAAATTGCTGCGCCGGCGACCTTGCGACTGCTGCTGACCGGGGCGGGCGGCCATGCGGGCGCAACCTTGATGCCCGGGCGGCGCGATGCTCTGCTCGCCGGCGCGGAGATTGCGCTGGCCGCGGAAACGGCGGCCACTGGCAGTGGCAGCGCCAACACGGTTGCCACGACCGGACTATTTAAAATCGAACCGGGCGCGGTCAACAGCGTCCCTTGCAAAGCCATATTGGAAATTGATGTGCGCGACACTGACCGTGAGACGCGTGATGCCGTGTTGGCACAAATCGAAAGGGCCGCGCGGGAGATCTGCGGTCGTCGGAAAATTGGGTTGAAAATGCAGCGGCTGAATGCCGATCCGCCGGCCATTTGCAACGGTGCGTTAGTGGACATGGCGATCGAGACGTGTCATTCCCGGAATATTTCCTGCAGAAAAATGATTAGCCGCGCCTATCACGATTCCTTGTTCATGGCCCGAATTTGCCCCACGACGATGGTTCTTATCCCCTGCCGCAAAGGTTATAGCCATCGGCCTGATGAATATTCGTCGCCCGCGCAAATCGAAAAAGGCGTTCGTGTGTTGGCGGGAATGTTGGCCAGGATGGCGGGTTAGCGGATTAAACGGACTATCGTGCGACAAGCCGCGTGGTAGATTCATCCCATAAACAGATGCCATTGCCAGCCTGGCTTTATCTGCTTATAGTTTGACTGGGCCCATGAAATTCAGCCGGCGCAAATTTATTACGACCGCATTGCTGGCAACGCCGTTTGCCGTTGCCGCCGATGCTCGTGTGATTGAACCGCAATGGGTCAAAGTTACCCCACTGCGTCTGAGTGAGAAGCCGACTCATCGTTTTGTCCACTTCAGCGATCTGCATCACAAAGGGGACCGTGCCCACACACGCTCGGTCGTGGACAGGATCAATTCGCTGTCGCCCGACTTTGTATGCTTCACCGGCGACATTCTGGAAGACGCAAAATACCTGCCTGAAGCGCTGGATCTTCTCTCCGGCGTTAAAGCGCCCATGTATGGCGTACCCGGGAATCATGATTATGGAAGCCACGCTTCATTTGACGATATCGCCAAATGCTTTGCTTCGACTGGAGGTGCATGGCTGGTCGACGAGCGAAGGACCATTGCCAATGGAAAAATAAATCTGATCGGCGTTGCGCACATTACGCCGAAACATCCTCCGCCGATTCCCGAACAGGGGTTGACCAACCTTTTGATGTTTCATTATCCGGCATGGGCCAAAAGGCTGGAGGACCGGAAATTTGATTTGATGCTGGCGGGGCATTCGCACGGCTGCCAGGTGCGCATTCCTTTTTACGGACCGGTCATGACTCCGTTTGCCGTGGATGAATATGACCTGGGACTTTTCCGAACAAAATCCGGCCCGCTTTATGTCACGTCTGGAATTGGCTGGTTTCCCATTCCCGTGCGGTTTAATTGCCGCCCGGAGATTGTCCTGGTCGAAGTGTAGTCCGGTCGCGAAATAAGCCCGAGACGGCCTTCATGCAGGGTGCAAGACGTTCGCCGAATCGTATCGGGCTTTTTGCGAATGGGGCAATCCGACATCCAGTAAAACCGTGGCAAAAGGAGGTGAGTGTTATGGCATATGACGCGCTAAGCGATCCTGCAGAAAACACGAACGTGAAAAGCCAGGAAATCGCACCACTGCATCGGTCTGCCACGGCCATCGATTATGAAGGTTATGGTTTACGTCCCTCTCTCGCCTCGTTCCAAAAAAATCAAAGGGAAGGATTCAGTTTCGGGCGGGTCTATCCGCGAGTTTTCTCCGAAAACAAAAATGGAGCGGAGCCGTGCGCCATGCAAGCCGATTGCCTGTTCCAGGGGCACAGTGAATCTCCACGGTTAAAAATCACGCTCGGTTTTTTGCAGCTGACAACCGGCGAAATTGGCGCCTCTGAAAAGGTGATTCACAGATTGCCTGAGGAAGGGGAATTTCGACTTCAAAACGTCCCACAATTGGAGGTGGGCGGGAAGAGCTTTCGAGCATGGATGGAGGCTGTTGAGCGAAGGGTTTTAATCATAATGAACAACTTCAATGCACCGGGCCGGACATCCTTTGCATTTCCGGTGCATAAAAGTCGCGAAGTGATCCAAAATGAGAGCGGCGGTGTCGCCGCGTTCATTTTCAGGCGTCATGAGATTTTGGAAGGAACGATCGAAGTCAGGATTACGCGGCTTCAAAATGATCTGTTCAAAATCTCCGCCCGCGTGGTCAATTTATCCTCGATCAAACCCGGCGATATCCAAAATCCTGAGAAAGTACTGCTGCGAACATTTGCGTCCACTCACTTTACATTGGAAGCGGAAGGCGGCGAATTCGTTTCATTGTCCAGCACGCCGCCTGAATGGAAGAGTTTTGCGGACGATTGCAGGAATATCGGTTGCTGGCCCGTTATGGCCGGCGACCGGAAAGCGATTTTAGCCTCCCCGATCATCTCTGATGACTGCCCCGGAATTGCACCGGAAAGTGCCGGTCACTTTTTCGACGGGACCGAAGCCGACGAAATGCCGGCTCTGCACGTTTCCTCGATGGCCGATGCGCTTCCGTAGATTGGCTATTGCGTTTCCGAAAGTTCGTTTCGTGTCGCCGCCCAGGCGCGCAGATGGTTAAGGAACAAGCAACACCTTTCCGCTAACGCCCTTCTCTACAAGAGCCTGGGCATCCACGGCTTCTTTCAATGGCATTTTTGACGCGATCGGAATATCAAGATCACCTTCGACAACGGCGTTGGCCATTTGAGCCAGCGCCTGCGCGTCCGCATGAGCGACGACGGGGACAACCTTTATGGCAGGAAATTTTGCGCTGTTCTTTGGAGGGCCAAGAACAGAAGCAAAAACTCCGCCCGACTTCACCCTGGCGATAAGCGATTCGGCCGTGGCGCCGTTAACTGTATCGGCGACTGCATCCAGCGGCGCTAAACTTAAGATGGCTGCCTGGTCGTCGATGGCGACGACGCTGTCGGCGCCCAACACCACTGCTTCTTCGATGTGTTTTTTGCGGACGCCGGCAATGACGATGGCGCCGAGCGATCTGGCCGTAAAGACTGCCGCCCGCCCGACACTGCCGAGCGCCCCGGTGATCAGTACCGACTGCTTTGCGTGGACCGGCGCGCCGTCTTTGACGAGCTGATAGCCCGTTGTCGTAACCAGTGGAAGGGCCGCTGCGTCAACGGTGTCGAGGGACGGTGGAATCTTCGCCAGATATGCCGCCTTCACTACACATTTTTCGGCGTAAGTATGATCAGCCATTCCAAAGACACGGTCGCCTTCTGAAAATCCTTTGACGCCGGGACCCAAACGAATCACCGTGCCCGAAATGTCTATGCCGAGTATCCCGGGAAAGCTGATTGGGGCGAAGGCTTTGACTGCGCCGGAACGCCGTTTGATGTCGAATGGATTGATGCTCGTGGCCGCGATTTGCACGAGCACTTCGTCCGGGCCTGGAGACGGATCCGGGACATCTTTGTATTCCATAACTTCCGGACCGCCATATTTGGAAATGACTATCGCTTTCATTTTTCACCTCGTTGGTTTTGATTTTCCTGGTTGCGACTCAACTTTTTACCCCACCCGGACCCGATTCCATCGAATATCGTTCACCAGCATTAAAAAGCGAGATTTAATCGTTGAGAGGTCAACAACGCTCCGCTAACTCAAAAATGCAGCACAAAGCGCTGTTGACACCGCTGGGGCTCGAACGGAGGATGGTGAAAATCGCGGTTGTCATTCAGCCGCCGGAAAGGAGTCCCTTATGGAAGGATTGAAAACGTTAAAGAGTAATTTTGGACCGGAAAAAACCATGGAACGGCTTGAGGCCGAAATCAAAGCGCACGGCATGACCATTTTTGCGCGGATCAATCATGCCGCTTTGGCGGCCGGAGTGGGGCTGGATTTGCGGCCGACCGAAGTGATTCTCTTTGGCAATCCGCGCGGCGGCACGCCATTAATGCAGGCGAAGCAGACACTGGGTATAGACCTGCCTTTGAAGGCGCTGGTCTGGCAGGATGATTCAGGTCAAACCTGGCTGTCCTACAATGAGCCGGAATGGCTGGCGAAAAGGCATGAGCTTGCAGGCATGGACGGCCCGCTCGCCGCCATGACCAGAGCCCTCGGTGATATCGCAACAAAGACGACAGTTGGCAATGCCGATTGATATTCTCGGTCCCACACCTTCGGTTTTCTCAGCATTGAAATAGCTCGATAGGACTATTGAATTTGCGGTCATGAATCGGGTTTACTGGATTGTCCGTGCGAGCAATAGGCATCATCACAACCCTGTTGGCATTCAGTTTGTTGGCCGGCAAAGCGGCCGATACAAACGCGCCGTTTTCCATCCAACGACGCGATGGAACTTTCTGGCTTGCCAGGCCCGACGGCGAACGCTTCTTTTCGCTGGGTGTTTGTTGCGTTAATGAGGGTGAATCGAGTAAACGGTTCGACCCAATGAATCCCGGTTATGCCGCGTTCCAGCATTATGACAACTCGAATCTTTGGGCGCAGGCCACGTTAAGCCGGCTTAAATCATGGGGGTTTACCACCGTTGGCGGCTGGAGCGATTATTCGGCATTGCGCCAATGCCACGACACGAACGTTGCGTTCATTCCTGTCCTGGCTATCGGCATGACGTGCGGCGCGCCCTGGGTGGATATGTGGGACACAAATGTGATTTCGAGGATGTATCAAGTCGCGCGGGATCAAATATTGCCGCTGGGCAATGATCCGCGGGTACTCGGTTATTATACCGACAACGAAATGGGTTGGTGGAATGCGGCGCTTTTCAAGTTGACCCTGGAACAGCCGCCGACGAGCGGTCAGCGTCAGCGGCTGGTGAATTTGCTTCATGAGACTTATCACAACGATTGGAATGAATTGCTCAAGGATTTCGAGCCTGACGGCGTCGGAAATTTCAAAGAATTGGAGCAGCGGGGAATGCTTTACCTGCATCCTGGCAGCCAGGGCATTCGCGTTTACCGCCGTTTTCTTGGCCTGATGGCGGAGCGTTACTACTCTCTCGTACGCCAAATCATTCGCACGTACGACCCGCGTGGATTGGTTTTGGGCGACCGTTACCAGTCGTTTTACTATCCTGAGGTGGCACGGGCTGCGGCATCTATGGACGTCGTTTCGATGAATCTAAACGCGGCGTGGAACGATGGCACTTTTCCCCGATTTTATCTCGATACGCTTCACGCGTTGACCCGCAGGCCGGTTTACGTGAGCGAATTTTATATGTCCGCGCAACAAAATCGCACCGGCAACAAAAATGACAGCAGCACGTTTCCTGTGGTGGCCACACAAGCGGAGCGCGCCGAGGGTTTCCGCAACACGCTCCAGGCGCTGCTACGAACGCCCTATGTCGTCGGTGCGGATTGGTTTCAATATTATGACGAGCCGGAATATGGACGTTTTGATGGAGAGAATTACAACTTCGGGCTGGTTGACGTTTACGATCAGCCGTACAAGTCGCTCACGGCCTCGGCGCAGGCGCTCAATCTGACTGCAATCAGAAGCGATCCCTCTTCCGCTTTTCCCGGCGCGCCGTCCGGAGTGCCGCCTGCCCCGCACGATCCGCTGGGTCATTTTACCATTCGGTGCGCGCTGGCGGATTGGGATCGCGGGCGCGGATTCGTGGAACCGGTTTCAAAATTTCCCGTCGCCGACCTTTATGTCTGCTGGAATCAAAAGGCTGTTTATCTTGGACTATATGCGCAGGACTTTGTGGAGGCGGATTATTATCGAAACAGAATCGTGCCTGAGGCGGATCGCGCCGAGTGGATCGTCTCAATCAAGGGAACGAACAAGCCAATTCACGTTCGCCTTGGCCCCGGCGGCCCGCCGTCTTGCGATGAGGCGAGTGTGAGCGTTATGAACGAAGCCGGCGACTACATGAACACGCGAAATATCGCCGCCGTCGAACTGCCGGCAAAGCTATTTGGCAAAACAGGATTCAAACCGGGCGACACGATTCGACTCGATTCCATGTACTTCACACAAGCTCGCGCGGACCGCGTGGAGTGGAAAGGCAAGTTCACTTTGCGTAACTGATGTTTTGAGAATCAGTAGCGCGCGTTTCAATCACGGCAATGGCGGATTTGAGGCCTGGTGAGTCTGCTTCCACCAAAATTTCGCCTGATTCGCGGCCGGACTGAACAATCGCAAGGCCCAAGCCGTTAAAGGCACTGTGTTGGTTGCCCTTGTCCGGTTCGTGACAGGCCGGGTCGCCGTTTCCGAGGCCGATTAATTGGCCCGCGCCGGTGACTTTAAATTTTAGCAGATTGTTTGCCGTGGGAACGGTCCGGCCCTGGGCATCCACGATTTTAACGGTGATCAGCGAGACATCTTGTCCGCTGGCGGCAAGCATCGTGCGATCCGGGTCGAGTTCGATGGCAACTGCGGGGCCGGTCGTTTCAACCTTGGTATCGCTAATGACTTTGCCTTCGGCGTCATAGCCTTCGGCCCTTAACGTTCCCGGTTCGTACTTCACGGCCCATTCAAGGTGCGAATATCGCGGCATCGTCTTTCTGCCGAGGCTGCGCTCGTTCAGGAATAATTCAACCTCCTTGCAATTGCTGTAACACCAGACGTCAATGTTTTGTCCTTCCTTGCCCGCCCAATTCCAATGGGGAAAGATGTGAACCACCGGTTCCTCACTCCACCAGGACTTGTAGTAGTAATAGGCGTCCTTTGGAAAACCGCACGTGTCCAGGATTCCATATTCAGAACTCACGGCGGGCCAATCGAACGGCGTGGGCTCGCCACGGTAATCAAACCCGGACCAGACAAAACCGCCGGCGAAGAATGGCCGCAGGGCCACCGCCTGCCACGCCTGTTCGGCAGTCTCAGCCCAATAGGGCGCATTGATGTCATATGGCGCCACCTGGCAAAGAGCGGGGTTGCCTTCGTAGCGGGCCGTGTCATTAGGGACGCTGAACGGCTTGCGGGCATAACAGCCGCGCGTGCCGACGGATGCCCCAATTTCCGTCGCGATGAGAGGCATCCCGGGAAATTGGCCATGCACAGAATCATAATTCTCCGGGTGATAGTTGAAGCCTTGCGCGTCTATTACCTGGGTTAAACCGTAGCCAATACTGCCGTTCATCGCCGCAGTAATTGGGCGAGTATTATCAAGGCCCTGAATCACCTTTTCCATGGTTCGCGCCTGCTTTGCGCCTAAAGGACTGCCTTGTTCCTTTTCCTCATTGCAAATGGACCAGAGGATTACGCTGGGATGGTTTCGGTCCTGGCGAACCAGGCTGTCCAACTCGCCGAGAATTTCAGGGGAATCTCCCAGATGGCGGTTTTCCGCCATGACTAAAATGCCGAGGCGGTCGCAGGCGTCGAGAAGTTCAGGCGCCATTTCGTTGTGCGAAAAACGCATGGCGTTGTCGCCCATTTCCCTGAGCTTCTGCACACGCCACGTGTAGAGGCGGTCCGGCGGAGCGATGCCCACGCCGGCAAAATCCTGATGGTTGCATGTGCCTTTAATTTCGACGCGTTTGCCATTGAGAAAGAATCCCAGGTTTGGGTCGAAACGGATGGTACGTACGCCAAAAGGGGTCGTGACCTGGTCTATTTTCCTGCCCGCGACCAGGACGCTGGTCCGAAGCTCATACAAATAAGGGCGATCGCAAGACCACAAATTCGCCCTCGGCAAGGCGAGGGACTGGAGGAATTGAAAGCTGCTTTTGGCTTCGATGTCGCGTTTTGTCCTGGTGCGGCCAACCACCGCGCCATCCCTGTCAATGACTTCACTCAATACGGTCGCGCGCGCCGGGGCATCAGCGTCATTTGCGATGCTCGTAGTAATGCCCAGCTGCGCATCCGCCCGGATGCCGTCATGCGGATCGCGAATCGTGGCAGTCACATAGACACCCCAGGGTGCCACGTGCATGGGCGCGACGGAAATGAGGCGTGTATGGCGGTAAATGCCACCGCCTTCGTACCACCAGCCTTCAAACTGAGTTGGATCCACATGCACAACGAGCACGTTGCTCGTACCACGCTCCGTAAAATCGGAAATGTCGTAGCAGAAACTGGTGTAGCCGCTGGTGTGGCGCCCGAGAAAATGACCGTTCAGCCACATTTGGCTGTCGCGGTATACGCCATCAAACTCCAGCCATAATCGCCGATCCCTGTCGGTTGCGGGAATCCAAATTGACTTGCGGTACCAGGCGGGTTCAACTGGCAAATAGCCGTGCGCTTCGTCGGCTTTCGGGTTAAATGTGCCGCCAACGACGTAGTCATGGGGGACGTTAACGCTTTGCCACGTTGAATCGTCGTAGGCCTGACTGAGAAAGTCCGGTGCTGGAGACAGGTCCCCGTTGGTCGAAGAACGGGTCAGTGCGCCGGGAACATCGCCACGATGAAATTGCCAGTCAAAATCGAGCGAAGTCGTCTGGCGCGGCTCGGCACACGCGGTGCCGGCCCAGGCAAGCCAGGTGAGCAGGAGGAGTTGAAGCCATGCGGGTTTCGCCATGCTGAGCCAATAGGACATAAATATCATGCCGCTTCTTCAAAAAACCAGAAATAGTCCAATTGAGCTATAGGGCGCACTGACAAAAGCTGTAAAAATGCAACTGTTCATGAATTGGAAAAGACTTTGGCCCTCTCCTATACGTTTCCTCGCGGCGATAGCAGCCGTCATGATCTTGAAATCCGGCTGGGTGAATGCGGAGACGACTAACCGCTACGATTCCTTTTGCTTCGGTGTTTGTTATTACCCGGAGCAATGGCCGGAGAGTTATTGGGAACCGGACGCGCAACGGATGCAGGAGTGCGGCGTCGATACCGTCCGCATGGGCGAGTTCGGCTGGGCGCTGATGGAGCCGCGCCAGGGACACTACGATTTCAGCCTGTTTGACCGCGCCATTGCCACGCTGGGCCGTCACGGCATAAAGACCATTTTAGGCACTCCCACCGCCGCGCCTCCCAAATGGCTCACGCACAAATATCCGGAGGTTCTCAACGTGCTTGAGAACGGCCAGCGCGTGAACGACCAATCGCGCCGCCAATATTCTTACAACAGCCCGGTGTATCGCCGGTTTTGCCGCGAGATTGTTGAGGCGATGGCGCGGCACTACCGCAACAATACGAACGTCATTGGTTGGCAGATTGACAATGAGATGAATAACGAAAACCCGGAAGATTTCAGTGACAACGCGCGTGCCGGGTTTCGCGCCTGGTTGCGGAAGAAATATGGGACACTCGATGAATTGAACGCGCGCTGGGGCACGGTGGTTTGGAGCCAGACGTACTCTGACTGGGACCAGATCGACCTGCCATTTCCCACCCCGGCATTTCATAATCCGGCGCTGATGCTGGATTATCGGCGGTTTACGTCTGATTCAGCCACCAGTTTCCTGAACGAGCAGGTCGAAATTCTCAGGCACTATCGGCCTGACGATTTCCTCACGCACAACGGGGTATTCAAAAACATCAATTATTATGACTTCAGCCGTAATCTCGACATTTACGCGTACGACAATTACCCAAACTTTGAAGAAGTGCCCCGTTATTTGACCGGGGCAAGGCTGACACAGGTGCGTGGCCTGAAGGGGCGCTTTATGATTATGGAACAATTGACCGGTCCCGCCGGCCAGACCTATCTGCTGCGCACACCGCGACCCGGTGAGACTCGCCTTTGGGCGATGCAAGCGGTGGCCTACGGCGCGGATGGGTTGCTGCACTTTCGCTGGCGTTCGGCGTTGCGCGGCGCTGAGGAATACTGGTACGGCGTGCTCGATCACGACAACATCCCGCGCGATCGTTTTGATGATTTCAAACAGGAGGGGCAGGAGATGCAGAAAATCGGAAAGCAGGTCTTCGGGTCAAAGGTTAAGTCACAGATTGCTGTCATTAAGGATTTTGAGGATGGATGGGTTTTTGATTACCAATTCCTGACTCGGGAAATAAATTTGCCGGAGGTTTATGAAGCGCTGTTTCAGGCGGCATCGGAACAGCGATACAATATTGATTTTGTCGGCCCAGGCTCTGACTTGAACGGTTACAAATTGGTTTTCGCGCCTCAATTGGCATTAATGGACAATGAATTGGCGGCGCGGCTGAGGCAATTCGTCGCCAGAGGCGGCACACTCGTGATGTCGGCTTCAAGCGCAATCAAAGACCGGGACAACGCCTTCACGATGAAGACTATTCCGATTGGCCTGACAAATTTGTTTGGTGTCGAGCTGGACTCCTTTCAAACATATCAGCCGCCGTCTGCCACCAAAAACGATGCCCGTTTTGATGACGGCGCAGCGATACCGGTTGATGTTTTCGCCGAGGTGCTGCATTCGACCAAAGCGCGCGTGATCGGACGATGGGACCGCGATTATATGAAGGATTCACCGGCGGCGACCGAGCGGGATTTCGGGAAGGGAAAGGCGGTCTATTATGGTTCGCTTTTCAACCTTGAGGCGGCGCGCTATTTCGTCAAGCGTTATGCGGATGAATCCGGATTGAAACCTCTGATGGAGGGCGTGCCCGAACAAGTCGAAGTGACGTGTCGATCCAAAGGCCGGACCGATTTTTATTTTCTGCTGAATCACAGCGACTCACCGGTGACACTTCGCGCGGATGATGGTTTTGTGGATGTCCTTTCGGATAGGCCGGCTTCATCGAACCTGACGCTCGGTCCATTTGACTACCGCGTCCTTAGACGGGATCGCGAATAGAAACACAATGATAACCAGGTAATAAAAGAGATCATGTTTCGTTCATTTAAAGTTTCGCGCAGAAAATTCCTGCAATCGGTTTCACTGGCAGGGGTGGGCCTGGCGATACCCGGACGTTCATTCTCGACGCCATTGATAGGAGGCGCAGCGCTTCCAACGCTTGCGCAATTTAATTACGGCGACGTGGAACTGGCGAGCGATCCGCACGAAACGCAACTGGCAGAGACGCATCGCGTGCTGATGGGATTGAGTGACGACAGCCTGCTGAAACCGCTCCGGCAAATGAGCGATTTGGCGGCGCCGGGTGAAGACCTGGGTGGCTGGTATCACTACGACCCCGATTATGTGTGGGGCAAAGATACGCCGGGTTTCGCTCCGAGTTGCACTTTTGGCCAATGGGTATCGGCGCTTTCCCGCTGGTATGCCATCAAGCGTGATCCGGCCACGCGTGAAAAGGTGCTGCGATTGAATCGTCTCTACGCGCAGACGATTTCGGGCCAATACTATGAGAAGAACCGCTTTCCAACGTATTGCTATGACAAAATTGTTTGCGGCCTGATTGACTCGCATCAATACGCGGGAGATCGCGATGCTCTGGCAATCCTCGACCGCACTACTGATGCGGCTCTGCCGCATTTTCCGAAGCGTGCCGTCGAGCACGGAGTGGCCTGGCGGCCAAACAAGGATTTTTCGTGGACATGGGATGAATCCTATACGATTTCAGAAAATCTCTTTCTGGCGTATCAACGCGGGGCGGGGAAACGTTATCTCGAGCTTGGCCGGCAGTACCTGGACGATGCTTATTATGGTCCCCTGGCTGACGGAAAGAACGTGCTGGCAGGCCGGCATGCCTACAGTCATGTGAATTCGCTGAGCTCGGCCATGCAGGCATATCTGACGTTGGGTGATGAGGAATATCTGCGGGCGGCACGGAATGCTTTTGAGATGCTTTCGGCGCAAAGTTATGTCACTGGCGGTTGGGGCCCGGATGAAACGCTACGGGCGCCCGATAGTCCGGACGTGGCTGCCAGTCTCACCAACACTCATGCCAGTTTTGAAACTCCATGCGGTTCGTACGCGCACTTTAAACTGACGCGCTATCTGCTGCGGGTGACTCGCGACTCGCGTTACGGCGACAGCATGGAGCGGGTCATGTATAACACCGTCCTGGGGGCAAAGCCATTAATGCCCGATGGGCGGACTTTCTATTACTCGGACTATAATTTCCAGGGGCGCAAAGTATATCGAGAAGATCAACACTGGGCCTGCTGTTCGGGCACGTTGCCCCAGGTCGCTACCGATTACCGAATTAACACATATTTTCGCGACCCACAGGGCATTTGGGTGAATTTGTTTATTCCCTCCACCGTGCGATGGAAGCAGGATGGGGCTGGCGTGGCTCTGACGCAGGCAAGTTTATATCCGTTTGACAGTCTGGTGCAATTCACCGTGAATACCTCGCGGGTACGGGAATTCGCATTGAATCTCCGGATTCCCGCTTGGGCAAAGGGAGCTTCCGTTACGGTCAATGGCCACAGCGTTGAGACAGAGATATATCCCGGGACTTTTGCCGCGGTCCGTCGTGAATGGAACGATGGAGACCGTATCGAATTGAATTTGCCCATAGCCACGCGCCTTGAATCCGTTGACCGGCAGAATCCAAAAACGGTTGCGCTGCTTTGCGGGCCGCTTGTGCTGTTTCCCGTCACAAATTCTCAACCGTCATTGTCCCGTGAAGCTCTTTTGGCTGCCACGCGACTGGACCGGCGAACGTGGCAGGTCAAAACCGCCGCCGAGCCGCTCAAATTGCGGCCGTTTACGGACATCGGTGACGAACAGTATTCAACCTACCTGCATGTCACGTAACCCGACTTCGAAGCTCTCGATGAACCGCGGTTCGGATGGGCGCATTCGAATCGTTCCGCCCGCTGTACGGGCGGTGGCGGCGCAGCGCGCCGTCCCTACCACCTTCGGTTCATGGTTCCAATGCATGCGAAAAATCTCGATTTGGGCAATTCTATTATTGCTGATCATCCTCCCGGCCAGTCCCATAAATGCTCAAACCGTGGCTGATTCAATCTCAGATCAGGGAATCGAAAACAAAATTTCAGAGCTGCTTGGCCGTATGACCCTTGCCGAAAAGCTGGGGCAACTTCAACAAGTTGAGGGGACGTGGGACGGCAATATCCGGCCGGAGCAAATTCAATTGGCACGCGAAGGGCTGCTCGGCTCAGCCATTTTCGTACACGGCGCCAGAAACACGACGGAGTTGCAGCGCGTGGCGATGACCGAATCGAAGTTAAAGATTCCCATCCTGTTCGCCTTCGACGTGATACACGGTTACCGAACTATTTTTCCTGTGCCTTTGGGTGAAGCCGCCAGTTGGGACACGGCGAACGTCGAACACGCCGACAGCATAGCCGCTTCCGAAGCTTCTGCGGCGGGCGTTCGCTGGACGTTTGCGCCCATGGTGGACATAGCCCGGGATCCTCGCTGGGGCCGGATTGTTGAAGGCTCTGGCGAGGATTCTTTTCTCGGCTCGGCCATGGCCGCCGCGGCGGTGCGGGGTTTTCAGGGAACCAATGACGATTTGCCCTGCAAAATCCTGGCTTGTGCCAAGCATTTTGTCGGATATGGGGCAGGGGAAGGCGGTCGCGATTACAACAGCGCCGAAGTTTCCGAGCGGACGCTGCGCGAAATTTATTTTCCACCATTCAAATCGGCAATTGACGCGGGGGCCGGTTCCGTCATGAGCGCCTTCAACGATTTGGACGGCATTCCCTGCACGGCCAATTCCTTTCTGCTCACGGATGTCCTGCGGCATGAGTGGCATTTTCAAGGCATTGTCGTCAGCGATTGGAATGCGGTGAACGAATTGATCACACACGGTGTTGCGGCCAACGGCAAGGACGCGGCAGGATTGGCGTTGAACGCCGGCGTGGACATGGACATGGTCAGTCGGCTTTACAACCAATACGGGGAGCAATTGGTATCCGAAGGCAGGATTCCCATGGCCCGAATCGACCAGGCGGTGCGGTACGTTTTGGAAGCCAAATATAAGCTTGGCCTGTTCGAGCATCCGTACGCCGATGAATCTTTCGAAAAAGCCACGCTTCTTTGCCCGGCCAACGGAACCGCGGCACGCGAATTGGCCGCGCGCACCTTCGTGCTTTTAAAAAATGAGCAAAATACTCTGCCGTTGAGCCGGAACCTGAAATCCATCGCCGTCATTGGCCCGCTGGCTGACGACGCGCAAAGCATGAATGGCCCGTGGAGTGGGGACGGGCGAAAGGAAGACGCGATAACTTTGCTAGCCGGTGTTCGTGCAAAGGTTTCTACGGCGAAAATCGTTTATGCCAAAGGATGTGAAGTGAGCGGTGATTCCCGCGCTGGTTTTAAGCAAGCCATCAGGGCGGCCAGGAAATCTGATTTTACTATTCTGGCCGTGGGTGAGTCCTCGGACATGTCCGGCGAGGCGGCGTCCCGCGGTTCGCTCGACCTGCCTGGTCAGCAATTAGCCTTGATCCAGGCCATTCACGCAATCGGAAAACCGTATGCGGTCGTCTTGATGAACGGCCGCCCGCTCTCCATTGAATGGGTGGCCACGAATTCGCCCGCGATTCTGGAAACCTGGTTTGCGGGTACCGAAGGCGGTAACGCCATAGCCGATACGTTGTTTGGCGATGCGAACCCCGGCGGCAAACTGCCGGTGACCTTTCCGCGTACGGTCGGACAGGCGCCGATTTATTATAATCACAAAAACACGGGCCGCCCTCCCGGCGGCGAATCGAAAGACTTTTCCGGATATAGTGATATTCCGTGGACGCCGCTCTATCCATTTGGCTATGGATTAAGCTACACCCAATTCAAGTTTTCCAACCTTCAATTGAGCGGCACGCATATCCATCCCGATGGGACAGTGGGTGTGGGCGTTGACGTCGAAAACGTTGGCGACCGCGCCGGCGACGAAGTAGTGCAGCTTTATATCCACGACCTGGTCGCGAGCGTGACCCGTCCTGTGAAGGCATTAAAAGGCTTTGAGCGCATCCATTTGCAACCGCATGAAAGCCATCACGTCGAGTTTACGCTCGGGCCTGGAGAGCTGGGATTTTATGACCAGGCGATGCACTTCGTCGTCGAGCCCGGGAAGTTTGATGTGATGGTTGGAGATAATTCGCAGGACGGTCTGAAATCAAGTTTTGAAGTGGTGCCATGAGAACTGTAATTGTCTTTTCGCTGCAAAATATTTGTGCTAGGGTGGTTATGTACTCAGACAGCAAGATTTTATGACTCGCCGAGTGCCCAGCCTTCGTTTTATGGCTATTTTCTCCCTGGCTTTTTTGGCCGGGACCATGGCTGTTAGAACCTGGGCCGACGAATTGACGACGACAAATCTTCCCACAATGTCGGCAAAGGCGTCAGACAGCCTGGTTTTGACCAATGCAGAGCAGATTCAACGGCTGACGCGCCAGCAAGCCGCCGAGAATTGCCCGGTGCTGATCCGGGGCGTGGTGACCTGTGCGTTGCCGGGGTTCGGCGCCGCTGTCGTCCAGGATAATAGCGCAAGCATTTACATAGACCACTGGAACGCGTCACAGGGCATGCCGCAGCAGGTGGTGGGAGAATTGGTCCAGGTCGAAGGTGTCACTGATCCCGGCCAATTTGCTCCGCGCGTGGATGCCAGCCGTGTTTCACGGCTCGGTTCCGCTGGTTTGCCTTCCCCTGTACGCCCATATTGGGATCAATTAATTAATGGCAGCCTGGACACGAAATTCGTGGAGATCGAGGGGATTATCACGTCGGTCCGCGATGGCGGCATCACATTGCTGACTCACGGCGGCAAAATCAACGTGCTGGTATTCGACGAAAACGGCGGAACGAATGACATCGCGTTGAAACCCTATGAAGATGCGCTTGTCCAATTGCGGGGATGCTTATTTGCATCGTGGGATGCGACGCACGAAGTCAATGTCAGCGAAATCCGCATGTATGCTCCGTCGCTTGCCGTCCTGACGCCGGCGCCGTCGGATCCATTTGCCATTGCGACCAAGCACGTTTCAGACTTGCTTCAATTTGATCCACAGGCCAGCGCGCTCAGGCGGGTCAAAGTCCGCGGCCAATTCCTTCGAGAACATGGCGGAGAATATTTTGCGATGGATGGGACCAATGGGTTTCGGTTCATTCCTAAAAAAGACTTGAATCTGGCGAACGGTGACCTGGTTGAAGTGGTCGGTTTTCCAAGCTTGACGGGGCCATCGCCGGTTTTGCAGGAGGCCGTTGCGCGAACAGTCGGCACAACTCCCATTCCGGATGCTCGAATCCTTAATTCCACAAACCTGTTCCGCGCCGAAAACGACGCCGTACGCGTGCGCGTCGAGGCGGTGCTGTTGAGTGTAGGTGACAATCAACGGACGCTGGAATTGCAGGCCGGCCTCCAGCGGTTTATCGCCCGCATCGACGGCGACGTGTCGGCAAATGAGCACGCTCCGGTTAAGTTGAAAATGGACATGCCGCTGGGGAGCCGGCTGGCACTGACCGGCGTTTATGCTGGTACGGGCGGAAACCGCACGGCTGGCATTGACGTCGCCAATTTCGAGTTGCTAGTCAATTCGCCTGCGGACATTCAGGTCCTTGCCCGGCCTCCCTTCTGGACATTGCAACGTCTGCTCATCCTGATCGGCGCTTTGCTGGGGATACTTTGCCTGGCGGTGATTTGGATTCGACTCCTTCATCACAAGGTTCAGCAACGCACAGCTCAACTTCGGCAAGAAATGCGCGAACGCGAACAGGCCGAACACCAGCGGGCGCTGGCGCAGGAGCGCGCGCGTATCGCGCGAGATTTGCATGATGATTTGGGCAGTAACCTCACGGAAATCACGATGCTGGCGACGGCGAGCCCCGGAGCGAAGTCGCCTCCCGCGGACGCCGCCGAGCGCATGGAAACCATCGCCGGCAAATCCCGCACGCTCGTGAACGCGCTGGACGAAATTGTCTGGGCCGTGGACCCCAACCGCGACACTCTGGCTTCCGCCGCGCGATACCTGGCCAGTTACGCCGAGGAATTTTTGGCAGGGTTGAAGATCGCCTGCCGTGTGCAGATTCCCAATTCGTTTCCGGACCTGCAGGTTTCGGGCGAAGTACGCCATCATCTCTTTCTCGCCGTAAAGGAGGCGCTCAATAATGCCATCCGGCATGGCAACGCCAATGAAATCAATTTCCGCGTGCGGGTGAGCGACGACCGCCTGGTCATCTCCATCACTGACAACGGCAGTGGCTTTGACACTTCAGAGCGCTCGAACGGATACGGCCTCGTAAATCTTCGCAACCGCCTCGAGCATTTGCACGGCCGGTGCGAACTCGAATCCACCCCCGGCGCAGGCACGACCGTTTCCTTACAACTGCCTTTGCCAATTCCCAATTCGAATTCCAATTCCAATCAAAGCGAATTGGAACAATAACCACTCATGAATACAGTTGCCATTGTAGAAGACAACAACGTGATGCGAAACTCGTTCCGGCAGTGGATTGACGCCGCGCCGGGATTTCGCTGCGTGTTTGCGTGCGCCACCGCTGAGGAAGCTTTGGCGGAAATTCCGCGGCTCAAACCGGACGTCGTTCTGATGGACGTCCATCTGCCCGGCGAATCCGGCATCGCCTGCACGGCGCAACTGAAGGAGAAACTGCCCGGCGTGCAGATCATCATCGTGACGGTCTATCGGGATCATGAACTTATTTTTCAGGCGCTCCAGGCGGGCGCGTGTGGCTATCTGCTGAAGCGCTCCAGCCCGGAAGAGATTCTAAAAGCCATCAACGAAGTGCTCTCCGGAGGCGCGCCCATGACCAGCGAGATTGCCCGGTTGCTCGTGGAAGGGTTCCAGAAAAAACCAACCGCCCCGGTCACTGGCGACGGATTGACCCAGCGCGAATCGGAGATCCTGGCCCTGCTGTCCGAAGGGTTGAGCAATAAGGAAATCGCCGACCGCGTAAAGATCAGCTATGACACCGTGCGAGCACACCTTCGTCATATCTACGAAAAACTGCACGTGCGCGGGCGCACCGAAGCGGTGAGGAGGTATCTGAAGCCATCGCGTTCGGCTTCTGCCGGACCGGAACGATGAAAAAGCGCCATGAACGACCGCTCTTCGAACGAATGGGGCAGGGGCCGACCTCGTTTGGCGTTCAGCCTTTAGACTGCAACGGTCAGATCCAGTCCATGACTTCCCACCCGTTAAAAACCCGACAAAAGCGGCGGGTTTTTGCGATCTCGTGAATAGTCCAATTGAGCAATAGCGGTAATCGGGCCATTTCGATAGATTGTATGCGTTCCATGAAAAAGACCTGTAACCCGGCTTGGTCACAAAGATATTGAAATAAAACATGCGAAGTCATTTTCTCCCTCAGAAGGTCACCGCAGTTTGCGCCGTGGCCGGCGCAACAACCCTGTTAAGCGGAACCGCTCCCGCGCAAACCTTCATCGCCGCCGACTCTGCGACAAATCCCACTTACGCCTCCGGATGGTCTGCAGGGCAGAACGGTGGGTACGGTTTCGGCCCCTGGAGTTTTGATAGCACGAGCGCTCCTGGCGGTGTTTCCGATCCCGGCGGCCAACAAACGATGAGCAGCGCGGCGGCCATAGGAACAGCCTGGACTCTCTTCAACGTTTCCAATGTCGGTGGCATTAGCGATGTCGGGCGCGGCATCTCCGAACCTGGCGGGTTGCAGGTCGGCCAAACGTTCCAAACAGTCATACAAAACCCGGCCGCTTACCATTTTTATCGCGGATTCGACATCTTGTTCTGTAACGGCACCGACAACGATGCCGGTGGTGACAATGCGGCCGCGTTTCGGCTGTCTGTGTTCAGTTACTTCTCCTATGATAATGCTTTGTGGTCTATCACCGATGGCAGCCCTTACGGCAGCACTGTGACACCGCTGGTTTTTACGAATACGGCCGCGGCGGGATTGGAAATCGATCTCACGTTAACTTCGCCGAGCAACTATTCGCTTACCATGACGCCGTTGGCCAACCCCGCCAATGCCTTCACGCAAACTGGGCCGCTCGCGTTAATCTCGACCAACAATAACACCTCCCTTCCAGTGACGGAATTGCCAATCAATTATGTCAACTACCGGCTATGGAACACGGCATCCAGCGGTACGAATGATACGATCGACAATTTTGAAATCAGCAGCATGACGATTGAAGGATTGAATTTAAACATTCAACAGGCCGGCGCCAATGCGGTCCTGTCGTGGATGGACATTCCCGGGTATTATCTGGAGTCCGCTACGAGTATTGCACCCGCAAATTGGGCCAGCAATTCGATTTCTCCCGTTACAATCAACGGCGAAAACTTTGTGACGAATCGCATCGTCGGGCACCAGCAGTTTTTCCGGCTTCAGCTCCAGCAATAGGTCAATTATGCGATTAGACAATGAATCGAACAACGGAGCCGGCTTTGAGCGGAACGCAGTTCCGTCAAGGGCAGCCCGCGGTTTTACGCTGATTGAACTTCTCGTAGTGATTGCCATTATTGCCATTCTGGCTGCGATTCTATTGCCAGTATTGAACCAGGCAGAAATCAGGGCCCAGGGCACTCGATGCATGAACAACTCCCGCCAACTGATGCTCGGCTGGATTCAGTATTACAATGATAATAACGACCTCCTGGTGAATAACTTCGGTGGTGAGGCTGCCGCAGCTGAGGAAAGAAACAAAACGTACCGCAATTGGGTAAATGATTGGATGTGCTGGACGGCAAATGATCCACTCGGCGATCCGGTAAACGACCCCGACGGCATCACTCAGGCGCCGTTCTATGAGTACGTTCACAGTCTCGCGGTTTACCGATGTCCGGCTGACAATTATCTTAGTCCCCCGCAACGGGCCGCGGGCATCGCCTTTCGTCCCCGCTCCTACTCGATGAACTCTTATTTTGGTTCGCCCATCCCCAATTTGGTTACCAACGCCAATCCTAACTACCCACAGTATGTCCAGTTTAATCGAGGGACCAGTATCAAGAATCCATCGGGCCTTTTTGTGACTCTGGACGAACAAGCCGACAGCATCAATGACGGCTTTTTACAGGAGCCGGCGGCCTCGTCGGCCGCTGAATGGACTTCAGTTTCCCAAAGCGGCCCGAGTTGGAACGATTTGCCTGCTTCGTATCACGCCGGCGGATGCGGCTTCGGTTTCGCAGACGGGCATTCGGAAATTCACGTATTCAAAAGTGGTGTCTGCACCATTATACCTGTACAGTATCAAACTCACCCCTCGCCACCCCCGTTCACTCAGGATCCCGTGGCGGGATGGGCGGACGCTTTATGGGTCAGCACCCGCTCCAGCATTCCTGTCCCGCAGTAACCGGGACTGGGCATTGTTCCAAACATCGTACTTCGATAGTACGATTCCGCCCTGCCGGGTTCTTAAGCTAGTTCCGGAAATACAAACCGCCTGCAAGCGCAAGCCTGCAGGCGGGTAGCAACCATTCGAAGAAGTTACTTTTTACGGCGGACAAAAAGAAGACCGCCCAGACCCAGTCCAAGCAACGCCACGCTGGTTGGTTCAGGCACGGCCGTGATTTCCATGTAGCTGATTCCGAAGTTGTCCGCTACGTCGCTCGGCCCACTGGAACCGACGCCGTCGTATAATCGGAAATTCACATAATTTATCGGTCCTGAGTAGGTTCCATTTACGGTTGAAGTTCCTCCCCCGTTCAGCGCCGTCATGGTGAGTGTATAGGCGGTCGCTGAGTTTAGCGTTAAATCGATCTGCACTCCGGCTGCACCGGTCGTAGCGGCGGAGAGGGTTGTGCTTCCGCCGGCGCCACTGTCCTGGACCGACCAGAGATCACCAGGATTGTAGTAACCAGAGTGAAAGTCCTGAGCCCGAATCGCCGACGTGTTATCGCCTGCGCCATTGTTGTCGGTGCCATTAAGGAACAAGATATCGAATCCTCCGAAATAATGATATGAGGTTGGGTTCTGAAGGACAGTTTGGAACGTTTGGCCGACCTGCAAGCCGCCCGCTTCTGATATGGACCGGCCGACATCACTGATGCCGTTGCCTGTTGTAGTCGTATACAATGTCCACGCTGTTCCAATAGCCCCCGAGCTGCTCATTTCCTGGCCTGCGCCGCTCGTCCCGTCAAAGCTCCAGGCGCCGAATCCAGACCCGCCGTTTTGTCCCGCCGACCAGCCGGAGCCGTAAGTGGAGCTGGAGGCGCTGTCGTAGGCGACCTGTCCCACGCCAATGTTTGGCATGAGCGCAGTTGCACCGGTGGCGCAGGCGATCGCCGCGCCATTGATCAGGTGGCTTTTTATGGTTTTGGTTCCGGTTGAGGCGGGCAGGAAATGGCTTCTCATACTGGATGCTCCTGACTTAGGTTTTTTGGTTTAGGTTATAGTTTGAGTCCTACGGCAACGGCGGTTCCATAGGGTTTGACTATTAAATATCATGAATTTACTGTTCCGGCTATAGCTCAATTGGACTATTCAATTTTCGGTCCACGGTTTCGAGCCTACAGTCCACAGTCCACACGCTTGTGGACTCGGGACGTTTCTTAAAACATTATATTTCAATCAGTTATCGTAAAATCCGCCCCCTCATCCCGCTCTGCGGGACGGCTCTAAATCATAATTGAACGCTTTCACAAACCGTTCCAGTGCTGGCAAGTAGGGTTCAAGGTACTTTTGGTAATTTCGCCAACGGCCCAGGGCTGTTTGGTAGAGTGGTTTTCGGACGTCATCCCGAGAGGGCGAAATCACCCGTTTTGCGCGGGCGTGCTCATAGAATTTCAGGACATTGTCCTCAAATTCCACGCCTAAAAAACCAAGGACGGACCTGGCGACGACTGGCAGGTCCGCAACCATTTCCTCATAGCGGACATACATCCATTGGTTTCCCATGCGTGGGAGCATATCCAGCCAGAAGCCCATCACGTTGGCGTACTGGTTGACCGTGCCCTCAAGGCTGAGATACGCGGAGCTGATGGGCGTCGGCGGCAGGGCCTGCATGAAACAGCTTACGACCACGTCACGTGGATCGCGCAACGCGATGAGGAATTTGGTCTCGGGAAAAACTCGGACCACCATGGGAATCAATAAATTCATCCCAGGATTCTTGTCCAGCAACAGGCGCCCGCCAATTTGACGGCCGAGAAACATCTCCATGCAGCGGAAATAGTTTTCGCGCGCATGCCGGAGGAGACTTATGGGAACGGAGTCGAGCGCCTGTAGGACGCTGGTTCCTTCCGGAAAATCCCGAATCAAAGGCAGATAGGCGTCGTCGTGCATCAGCTTGGTTTCTTCGGCGCTGGTAATGTTGCTGTGGGAATCCAGCACCTGTTCAAGCAGGGTCGTGCCGGAGCGGGGATGGCCGCAGAGCAGGGCGATGCGCCGCAGGGGTTCGAGTTGTTCCGCGTCGGCGCGCCAGCGGTCCATGACGGCGGTTGTAATGCTTTGCTCCATTTCCCTGGCGCGGCTTTGCATGTGCTGAAGGGCGGCCGCGTGCGGCCCCATATGAGGACGCATAAGCGCTTTCGCTTCCAATAACGCCCTCATGGCCTCGTCATATTTGCCTTCGCTGTCCGCAATGCTGGCAATTTCATAATACGTTCGGATACGCACCGAGGTACTGACCTTGGGCATCGCCACCAATTCGTGCAAGAGGGAGTCGGCCTCGGCGGCGTTTCCGCGTAGCCGCCGGATTATTGCGTTTTGGAGCAGGACACGCGAATCCTTCCGGTCCATTTGTCCCGCGCGTGCTACTAATTCCTGCGCTTCGTCAAGACGCTTGTCGCGGATAAGAATTTCCGCAAGATTGACCAGTGGCCCGATTGATACGCCCTTTTTCTCGCTGGCACGCTGAAAGCAACTGATGGCCATGTCGAAGGCGTCAAATTCCAGACAAACCTGGCCCGCATCGCCGAGGGTTTGGGCGCGGTCCTTCGAAATTTGTACGGCCTTTTCGATGCAACGTTCAGCAGCCGGATAATCGTAGCGCTTTCCATAGGCGCGAGCGAGGTTTAGGACGAGAGCTGGGTTATGTGGTTCCTTGTGCGTCGCCTGCTCAAAGAGACTGATACTCTTTTGGTAATCCTGTTGTTCCCACGCCTGGTTGGCTTCCTGATAGAGTCGCTGGATTATCTGATTGGGTTTATTCGGATTCGGCTGGGTCATGTGGGTAAAATGGTTCCAGATTTTCGGCCGGAGCCTGGAAATTGTCCATTTCATTTCGGTGCGATAGCTCGATTGGACTATTGATGCGGGAGGGGCGGCTTGGTTCACTGGCTGCAATCATTACGAAAATCGAATACTGCCTTGCCGTTACGTTCATTGCCGTCTGGCCGGCGCTGGCCCAGGATTCGGCGGGCCGTTATTTTGATGCCGCGCCATTCGGTATGGCGGTGGAACCAGGCAACGGATTGGAATGGGACGACCCACGGAACATACATGGGGTCATTGCAGATTTCGGCGGTCCTGTTCCGGCCAGCGCCAAAGTCCGTGTCGAATATTGGGGCAGCGAATGGCCGCTTCAACACTTACCCACCGATAGCGAATTAGGCAGCGGCTTTTCCGGCTGGATGGAACTGGGAGATTTGTACAACGGTGGCTGGCGCGTCGCGGAATCCAGGGAAATGACGTCCGGGAACTCAATGCGTTTCACCTTCGAACCTATCAACGCCCATGAGTACCCGGGATTGACCAACTATTCTTCAACCGGGCGCGTCACGCTGAAGATCCGAATTGTCGGAGATCAACTGTTTCCAAAGATTTTGCGGATTCATGCACTGACGGATTCCACACTTGCGGAGCGCGACGTGCGCGTCGTTTGGGAAAAATCCCCAATTTCCAATGTTCAGGCATTTGCGTTCAACGGGGCAGTTCTGAGCCTGGCGACGACTGAGCGCACGACCAGTCTTCGAGTCCGGAGTGTAGTAAATAGCGACGTCAATACGTTTGATCGGACCATGGTCACGCTAAGAAACGGCGGCGATGAGTTTACCTTCAGCGTTGACGATTTGAGCAATGGCGCTCTTTACCTGCCTGAATTCGGCGCGGCAATTCTCCCGGCTAGTGACGGGCGGGATTATGCAACAGTGGCCACCGATGTGCGTCGCGCGGACCAAAAGACGCTGTACGAGCGTATCGCCGAAATGCCGGAGCAGACTTGGAGTTCCGCCTGGAATGGCATGCCGCCGAAAAAATCGCCAATTGAATTTGTGTTGGGGATGGACGGCGCGCGTCAAAAGTTCCGGCTCGAAGCTAACGGCGACATTTCGTTCCGAGTGTCTGATAAATTCATTGCGGCAATTCCCGGAATTGATACGCCCCGGCTTGCTTTGGAAAAACCGCCGGTTACGGTCCAGTTCCATTTGCCGCAACAACCGTTGGAACGACACATCCAGGATGAGTCCATTCCCATCTGCATCACGACATGGGAACGGGATGGGGTGGGTATCAGTCAAACCGTCTTTGCCACGACGCTTGAAGGCGCAAAACCGGCCCGTCCGCCCGCACCCGATGCTTGCGCCGTAGCCATGCTCCGCTTTGACTTCACGAATACCACCGACTCATCGCGGATGGCCAGCCTGCCGATAGCAGTCCTCAGCGACACGAATAGCGAGCGTCTCAGGCTGGACAATCATGGCTTGATTTGGAACGCCAATCTCTTGCGCGGCGAACTTATCACACGCAATTTTTCGTCAGCCCCTGCCACAAATCGGTTGGATTGGAGCGTTCCTCTTGCTGCTCATGAGATGAAATCGGTAATTCTCAAATATCCTTTTCTGCCTCTCCTCCAGCGCTCTGACGCCAAAGCTTTGGCTGCGTTGGATTTTGATCGGGAGCAAAGGAATACAGCCAGGTACTGGCGATGGGTCCTGAACCAGAGCGCCCGTCTCATCACGCCGGAGCCAGCTCTAACGGAGTTTTACCGCGCGGTTGCCGGGCATCTTCTGATTAATTGCGAGACCGAGCCTGGAAGCGACCGCCGTTTCGCCCGTGTCGGTTCATTCAGGTACGGTGTCTATCCCAACGAATCGTGCATGATGGTGCTCGAGCTGGATCGGCGAGGTTATCATCAAATCGCGGAGGAGTGCCTCGATATGTGGATGCATTATCAGGGCACCGCGGGATTGCCAGGTGATTTTGATTCGACGAATGGTATTCTCTATGGAGCAGGTGGTTATGAAGACGGCGGCTATAACCAGGACCAGGGATGGATTCTGTGGACATTGGCCCAGCATTACCGCTTCACGCAGAACAGGGCCTGGTTACGCCGCGCGGCGCCAAATATTGTTGCCGGCGCGGATTGGATCATTCGCGAAACTGCGCGTACTGCCGATCGGCGTGACCTGGGCAAAGGCCTATTGCCGCCCGGAGATCTTGAAGATATCAGCGATTGGTGGACGTGGCTTTCCACGAGTTGTTATACCTGGCGCGGGCTCGATGGCGCGGCGTGGGCGCTCGAACAAATTCGTGATCCGAATGCTCCGCGTATCCGCGCAGCCGCGGACGCTTATCATAAAAATCTAGTGGAGAATTTTCTGGCCGCGAGCGCTCTTTCGCCGGTTGTCCGTTTGCGTGATGGTACCGCGGTTCCTCAAATTCCTTCCTATGTCCAGCGACGCGGCCGCAGTTTCGGGTGGATTCGAGAAACGCTCGAAGGTCCGATGCACTTGATTATTACCCGGGCCATCGACCCGAAATCCGTCCGGGCCACGTGGATTTTGAAAGACTACGAGGACAACCTTTTCCTTTCCGATCAATACGGCTACCAGGTGTCCGACTTTGACAAATACTGGTTCAGCCGTGGCGGGATGTCCATGCAAGCCTGCCTTTTGCTCACCCCTGAGGCTTATCTGGACCGCGATAATGTCAAACAAGCCCTGCGCGCCATATTTAACGCCATCGCTCTCAATCATTTTCACGATGTCCACATGAACGCCGAGCATGCGCTCCCGCAAATGGGTGATTGGCTCGGGGACGTCTATAAGTCTTCCGACGAGGCCAACGTCTGCGGTTGGCTGCGTGAAATATTTGTCCGTGAGGAAGGCGACCAGCTTTTGATTGGCCAGGCAGTTCCTCGTGACTGGTTGAAACCAAATCAAAAATGCGGCATAGAAAACACAGTTACATATTTCGGAAACACATCGATTCTCTATCAGGGTAGTTCGAACATGATCACTGCCACACTTCACGGGCCAACCCGAAATCCGCCAGGCGAAATCCAGGTCCGATTTCGGACGCCGGGAGAAAGGCGGCTGAAAAGTGTCTCGGTCAACGGCAAAGCTTGGCAGACGCTTGATGGTGATTGGGTCATCCTGCCGGGTAACATCGGTCGTGCTGCCATTCTCGTTACCTACTAACGCACCCGTGGTAGGGCGGACATCCCGGTCCGCCAGACGCGCGCGCCCCGCGCCAGACCGGCACGGTTAACGTTAATGTAACACACTAAGTTGTTGAAATTCAACAATGTAACGGGTATCGGCCAATTTGTAACGGGGTGTGTAACACCTTAACTCACTACATATCAACAATGTAACGTTTGTAACCGGGATTATGCACTTCACAAATGTAGGGCAATGACTGGCTGAGATTCGCCATCCGACAGCCGGAATTACATCGGCGAGGATGACCTGAACAATGGCTCAAGAAGCCCAAGGACAATCCCCAATATGCCAGCGGCAATGAGCAGCCAGATTAGGCGTTTTCGGTCCTTGGCGGTCATGCTACTTTTTCCGCTTGGCGTTCTTCTTCTTTGGTTTCAGGGGCGGCAATGCTGCGACCTTGCGCATCATCTCATCGAATTTGGACATCGGTTTTTCTGTTCCTTTTGACATAACTAGTTCTCCCCTTCGGGTTCTCCTTCCGCTGGTTGTTTATTAAAAAGGCCTTCGCGGTTCCATTTTCCAAAGAGGCTTTTAATTGATTCAATCATCGGTTTGGCGACATTTTCAGCCTGCTCGCACAGAATCCTCACAATTTCTTCGTTCCGCCTCTGTTTCAATTCGGCATGGAGAGCGGCATTTGAATCAGCCATCCGCTTAACGTAATCGTCGGTGAAGAAATACACAAATTCGCCTTCGAAGCGCACGAATGCATTGTAAAAAGTGCAAGGATCAATCGTGAGCGCGGGTTCGTATATCTGCCTTTGAGACCGCAGCACGCCGATTTGAGTTTTCCCGCCGCAGCCCTCGACATGCTCTTTCACGGTTTCCAAGACGTGGCTTGCCACGAACGCCGCCTGCCAATAAACCATGTCCGGTTTGGAATGCTCTTGCAGCAAATAGCTTCCAAGCTCAGAACCTATGCCGCTGGCGCAATAGTGTTTGCGACCTATCGGGTCCAGGATGGCCATTGACGGCTCGATGCTATAAATAAATGGTTTTTCATTGTAGTAATAGGCAAGCATCAAGTTGTAATTGGCCTGCCACGACATAAAGAAGTCCCTCCAATGCTCGGGTAATGCATTTGGCTGACAATCGGTAATTTCCTTTCGAAGCTCCCTGACCTTCTCCTTTACTAAATTTGAAATGGTATCCTCTTTGGTTATTTCCGTCGTTAAGGCGGCACGCTGTATTTTTTCGATAACCGCCGCAGACGCACTGGCGATGCCAGATTCGGCAACCAAAGCCTCTCCATTTTTAAATTCGATTCGATGAATTTTCCGGGTATCAAGCACGCGGTAATTGCCGCCGGTAGATTGCGTTTCGCTCGCAAGCAAAATCGCATCACTGCAAACAATTCCGACAATGAGAGTCATAATTGGCCTTCGTTCCGGCTTTGGTTGACGAATACAAATTGACATCGCGGCTAAATCGGTTATCGTTTCAGTCTCTTAGGTTGAACGATGCCGGTTTGCCGGTATGTCAAATTCGATGGGCGGCTAAATGCCGCCCTTTGTTTTTCCAAAATGATGCTAAAGCATCTAGCGGGCAAATCTTTTTTTGACTTTCCTCCGATACCAAAGGCGTCGTTTCAGCCTGCACTTGTAACAAATCACCCATTTCGATTTTATGCGCCTTGTACAAATCTTGCAGCGACCGGCTTTTTTCAGCCGATACTGCCGGAGTAGTTGCTGCGAAAGCTGTTCTGGTTTGCGCTCAGGGCGCGGCTTAATAAGTCAGTCGTGGCCGCGCTGACGCTTTCAGTTCGCTGGCTGGCGATACATGAGCCTTTTGCCCTTGGCTTTTCTCATGGCTTCAACGGTTCGCAGGCCATCGCTGACGTAACGGAAGTTGTGGCGATGGTCAAACTCTGCCAAATAGAGCGGCAAATGCTGTTCGCTGACATGGTGAAATGTTCCAATGACGCCACGCTTTAAGAGTGAGAAAAACCCCTCAACGCCGTTCGTTGTAACAAGCCGGTCTTTTTCGCGGCGCGCGTATTCACCCATCGCGTGCTTGACCGTGTAATGAGTGTATGGCTCTTTAACGGCAGGACAATAGGCGCGATGCTCGTCAGTATGAATTTCGGTATTGGGTTTGACGTTTTTGTAAATGATGGCCTTTAGGTTTTTGCTTGTGACGTGTTTCACAACCTGACTACGGACACGGCCATCACGTTCCAGCAATGCCACAACCGGAACCTTGCCGTCCAGACAGCCCTTGCCGACGAACTTCTTTTTGCCGCCAACGTACGTCTCGTCTACTTCCACAGTGCCGGACAGTTTGCTCCTCGGGTTAATCTCACGGAGCGCGTGCCGTATGCGATGCTGCATGAATAAGGCAGTGCGGTAGCTGCCAAGGCCCAAAATGCGTTGCAATTGCAATGAGCTAATTCCCTTCTTCGAAGCGGAATTGAGATAAAAGGCAACGAGCCATTTACGCAACGGAATGTGCGAATCTTCGAGGATTGTCCCGATGGTCGAAGTGAATTGCTTGTCACACGCTCCACACTGGCGCAAACCGTCGCGGATTTTCTTATCCTTGTTCGCTTCGATCTTCCAAATTTTGCTTTGGTCTTTGTTTTTGCAGTGGGGACAGACAGGCCCATCGGGCCAATGAATTGATTCCCAATAGGCGCGTGCCTGCTCGTCTGTGGCGAACTGTTGCTGTATCTCGTCCAGCGTCAAATCGTCCGGCTTCATTGGTGTCTCGTTCTTCATGCGCTCAACATCGCAAAACCGGCAACCTTTGTCAAGTGCATAATCCCGTTTGTAACGGGGTAAAACGCTATATCACAAAATGCATTCCCGACCGGGTTCAAGGTCTTAACGCCCGATTCAAGATCTATTGCAGTTTCCTCCTAACGACCTTGGCCCGCCTTGAAACGGGGTCCAACGCGGCAACCAGGCTTTGCGCGTACCACCGGGCGAAATAATCGTTGGGATGAAGCGGGTCATTCATGCAATCCTTCGGTTTTTTGGCGGCATAAACCCACTCACTGATGGCCGTCATATCCACAAATTGCACACCCGGCCCGGTCATGGCCTTTAGCTTTTTAGTGTATTCTCCAACGGCATTCCAATAGGCCACATTTGTCGTATAAGCCGGGTCATATCGCAGAGGAGAAATGAGCAGAAATTCCGCCTTGGGATTTTGAACGCGGACTGCGCGCACGATCTCGGCGATGTTGGTGGCGAAGGTATTTGCGGAAACACTCCAGAAATCATTTTGGCCGAAGGCGATTAGCACGAGGTCGGGGTTTAGCGAGTCAACCATGCGCTGCGCGTAGTCTTTTCCCCACTGCGAAGTCGCTCCGCTTTGGGAGGAATTGTAAAACTGAATAGCTTCGTCATGATAAATTTCCATCAGCCGGTGTATAAAAAGTTCCGGCCACGGCGGCAGAAACGGGTGAATGTGCGACAAGCGGCTTTCTCCATAGCCGTGCGTGATACTATCTCCATAAGCTACAACGGTCAGTGGCGCATGGGCTTCCAATTTCTGCATGGTGTTCGGTAGACCGTCGCCGACAAATTGGGGAAGGGGATGCTTCCACGTGTCGTGATGTTCATACGTCACCATCACCTGTTTGCCGCCGATGACATTCCACTTAAACTCTCCGGTTTGCAGATCCTTTTCTGGCATCTGCGGCATCGTGGAAGACTGAGTGCATTTCAAAGTTCGGCCGTGAACCGTGTAATCCACGCCCTCAACATAATTCGTAGTCAACCCATAGTCCCGAACCGAAATGATTCGTGTCGGATGGAACAGTAAACGTCCGGCGGCCGGCTTGCCATTCTCCGACAACATGACAACCGCCTCGTTGTAGACTTCGGTACCGAGCCAAAGCGGTTGCATCGCCTGATCCAAATCGCATGCAGGTGTCAACGCGACCGCGCTTTCATCCGGCATGTCCAGGCCCACGTGGTCAACCAGCACTGTTCCCCCTGACGAATCTTTGGAAATGACGATCTGAACCCACTTTGTCAATGGATGCGGTTGCATGTAGTGATCGATCTCTTGAGGATTCTTCCCTTTCACGCTGATGTCGTTGATTGAATCCACTTTCATGATCTCGCGGCCATCCTTATCGAGGAAACGAAGAGTCAAAACCCAACCGTTTGTGCGCTGAGATTGGACTGTGGCGGACAGGGTGAAGGGGTTGCCACTGCCTGTTTCAATGCGCTGCATCAACGAGCCTGCGCCCGGACCGATACATGCGAAAACCTTGCCGTCCGCAGTATTTGTTTGCAAATGAACACTGCCCGTGGTCTTCCAGCCATTTAAACCATCTTTGAATCCGCCATTGGCAACTTTGTCATCCTGGCCGAACAGAGTTGGTGGGCAAAAAAGCAACAACAAGGCGACAACTGTGACCGGGAGTTTTTTCACTGGTGATGGCGGCCTTTGAATGTCAGCTCTGCAACGCCGGACTTATCGAGTTCGCCCAGGCCTTGTTCAATCATCCGACGATATTGTTTGAGCGTCGCAGCCGCGAGCGGCAAATTCAATCCCGCTTCTTTTGCGAGTTTGAGGGCGATGCCGGAATCTTTAGCGGCGTGCGCGGCACTGAAGAAACAGGAATGCTCGCGATTTTGCATGTCTTCGCCGTCGGTCCGCAACACCTGAGAATTTGCGCCGGTTTCGGAAAAAACTTCGCGCAACATTGTGAGATCAAGCCCCAGAGCGGCACCGAGACCGAGACCTTCAGCGAGACCCGCAGTGTTGATGTTCATCACCATGTTGACGAGCGCCTTGACTTTCGCAGCCTGGCCGGCTTTGCCCACATAGCGCATCGATGAACTCAATTTTTCCAGGATCGGCTTCGCGCGCTCGAACGCGGCGGGTTCGCCGCCAAGCATGAGATAAAGCGAACCCTGGCGCGCCTGCGGGATGCTCGACGCCATGCACGCTTCCAGCGATTGAGCGCCGCGTTTCGCTGCCAATTCTTCGACGCGCCGATGCGCCTGCGGAGAAAGTGTAGCGCAGTTGATGAATAATTTGCCTTTTGCCTGTTTCAATAACGTGTCACCGCTGGAGGCAAATATTCTCTTCATCGCCGCATCGTCGCTGACAACGGTAATGATGAAGTCGGCCAATTCCGTAACACGCGCAAGTTCCGCGCAGGCTTCCGCGCCGATTTCAGTGGCCAGTTCTCGTGCCACATCGTTCCGAATGTCGTAAACCGCAGTGACAGGGTAGCCGGCATCCTTCAGCCGGCGCGCCATGTTCGCGCCCATGCGCCCGACTCCCACAATTCCGATTCGTTCTGGTTGCATAAGTTTCTGTTTCTAACACAGGTCCTCTTTTTTTCAAAGCCCAATGGTCGCCCAAAAATCTACTGACTTGCCGTGAGTTGACACACCGTTTTGGGCAAAATAAGAGCGGGAATTGCTGGTTTTCTTCAAGAAACTCGAAAAAAGCGGCTGTTTTTGAAAAATGACTCAAGTAGCGGCGTATTCTGCCGATAAGGAGATGTCGAAAGACAGGCGGCCGGCCGCCATAAAGAGACGGCAGGGAAAATGGCGGACCACCCGTTAAATGGTTCGCCCGCGACAAGGATGTTGC
Source organism: uncultured Verrucomicrobiae bacterium (assembly GCA_963845665.1). Classification (GTDB taxonomy): domain Bacteria; phylum Verrucomicrobiota; class Verrucomicrobiia; order Limisphaerales; family UBA11358; genus UBA11358. Next base: position 1,756,147 of record CAWJTA010000001.1, on the reverse strand, counting down.
GCAAAAACAATGCCCCTCGCGGGGCGACTCACGGAAAGAGTTAAGTATGGTAATCAACACAAACCTATCAGCAGAATCAACAGCGCAATACCTGGCGCAATCCAGCACGATGTTGAGCAACTCGCTCGCACAATTGTCCTCCGGTTCGAAGGTGACTTCACCGCAGGATGACAGCGCGGGCCTGGCCGTCTCGATGAGCCTGGTGGCTCAGGAAGGCGAAAACACGGCGGCGTCGAATAATATTTCTGACGCCCTCTCGTTCAACCAGACGCAGGACGGTTACATCCAGACGATCACCTCGGCCCTGGATCGTATGAGTGAATTGGCGGTTCAAGCGCAGGACGTCACCAAGTCCAGCTCGGACATCCAGCTCTATCAGAACGAGTTCAACTCCCTGGCAAACTATGTCAATAGTGTGGCATCGCAGAACTTCAATGGTGTGAGCCTCTTCAATGGCACCGCCGTCAACATCACCGTTGACGCCACCGGCGATACGTTCTCCATGACGGGTGTCGACCTCACGTCCGCGACGTTCACGACCCTGTCGAGTGCCAGCGTCGTAACGAATGCAACTCAGGCGTTGACTGACGTGACCAATGCGATTACGCAGTTGGCTTCGGACAGCGGCACGATTGGTACGAACGAAGAGACGTTGACCGACTACAACGATCAATTGCAAACGTTGAATAACAACCTCTCGGCCGCCAACAGCACGATCATGGACGTGAACGTGGCCACGGCGAGCACGCAGTACGCGCAGGCGAACATCCTGGTCCAGGCCGGAACAGCCATGCTGGCACAGGCCAATACAGTTCCAGACCTCGCGCTCAAACTCATTACTGGCTAATCAGCCCGTATAGAGTTGCAGATAGTTTAGTGAGTATACTCGGACGGCGCGCGAGCGCCGTCCGAGCTTTGGCTATAAAAAGTGGCTGGCAGAGAACGCGAGAAATAAGAGTGCAACAGTAAGAATGGAGCAAATATGTCAAGCACCATAGGAACGTCCGGCAATTCACTGTTGTCGAGCATTCTTTCGTCGGGTGCCCTGCCAACCACCGGGACTCAGTCCACGACAAGTAGCAGCAGTTCACCGGACCTGGCAATAGCTGGTGTGGCTTCCGGCATGGACTGGCAAACGATTGTGCAGGAGCTTGGCGAAGCGGAAGCAGCGCCGGAAACCCAATGGGAGACGGAACAAAGCAGCATTAACGCCCAAAACTCCGACTACAGCACCATTTCAAGTGACCTGACGGCCCTCCAAACGGACATTCAGGCGTTGCAAAGTTCATCACTCTATCAAAGCGCTTCCGTTCAATCTTCCAATTCTGATATTGCAACTGGAACAGCCACAACCGGCGCGGCTTTGGGCAATTACGCGTTTGATATTTCGCAGCTGGCAACAGCGGCCCAACTGAAGGGGGCTACCCAGGTGAACGGAGCGAACCTCAGTCTTCCTATCAGCCCAAACGGCGATTTGAGCAGCGTCACGGTGGGAACAGCCGGCTTCGCGGCGCCGGTCACGGCTGGCACGTTTACCGTGGATGGACAGCAAGTGGCTGTTACAACGACCGAGTCTCTGCAGGATGTTTTTAACGCCATCGCCACGGCCACCAATAATAACGTGACCGCCAGCTATAATTCCACGACGGACGAAATCACCCTGGCCAGCAGTGATGACAGCCCGATTGTGCTTGGAAGTGCGGCGGACACGAGCAATTTCCTCCAGGTCGCCCAGTTATATAATAACGGGACGGATTCAGTCACCAGCACGTCAGCGTTGGGACACGTCCAGATGGGTGTAACCATGTCGAACGCCGATTTATCCACGGCAATCACAAATGGAACGACCAATGGAACTGCCAACAGCCAGGGCTCTTTTACCATAAATGGCGTGACCATCAATTATGACGCGAATTCGGACAGCATCCAGGATGTGTTGAACGAGATCAACAGTTCCACCGCCGGTGTCACGGCCAGTTATGACTCCATCAACAATCGCTTTATGCTGACCAACAACACGACCGGCGACGTTGGAATTTCAGCGCAGGACGTGAATGGAAACTTTCTGGCCGCGACCGGCCTTGCGAGCGGCACCTTGCAGCGCGGCACGAATCTCCTTTATACGCTTAACGGCGGGACACAGCAGTTGGTGAGCGAGTCCAACACCATCGCACCGTCCAGCTCCAGCATAACGGGGCTATCGGTCACCGCCCTGCAAACTGGAACCGTTACGATGAACGTGACCGGCGACACGAACTCGGTCACCTCTGCCATTCAACAATTCGTCACCGATTACAACAGCCTGCAGTCCTTTATCAGCGGCCAGGAAGCCGTGAGCACATCGTCCAGCGGCACCGTGACGCCCGGCACGCTTACTGCCGACCAGACGGCAAACCAGCTGGCCACCAGCCTGCGTTCTCTGGTGGCCGCCGCGGTGCCGGTGTTGTCCGGAAATGCGGTGAGCATGCTGTCGGATTTGGGCATTGATACGAATGGCCAAAACAACACGTTGTCCGTGGATACGAGCACTTTGAATAGCGCTGTTGCGGCCAATCTTTCGGCTGTGAACACGCTCTTTAATGATCCGACAAACGGCATCGCGACCCAGCTGAATAATTTTATCAATAACTCCATTGGCACAAACGGAACGATCACCGGCCATGAGGCCAGTCTGACCCAGCAAAGCGACAATATCACCACGCAGATTTCGAACCTGAACTCTAAAATCACCACGGACGAGGCGCAATGGACGAGCGAATTCGAAGCGATGGAGCAGGCTGAGTCGCAGACAAATCAGGAACTGACGTATTTGTCCGAACAAGTTACAAACGGGTCCCTTTAATCGTTTATGAAATATTTGGCTGCGCAAGTGATCGCCATCGGATTTGTTTTGAGTTGCCGGACGGCCTTCGCAGGCGGTTCCGGACCTGCGTCTTTGTCGGCGCCGGCGGATCCTCCCGGCCCGGCGGTGAATGTTTTCGTTTCATCGTTTCAATTGCCCGATCAATTCAAGCGTGTGGTGATTCTGCCGCTGGCCTGCGACACCTTTGACGGCCCTGTCTCTGACGGCTGCCAAATGCTCGGTCCTGTTTTGCAGGCTGAATTGATAAAGACGGGAGAGTTTGAGGTGGTGGCCGCCGATCCGGAGACCTTGCGCCATTGCACGGGAAGTTTGAGCTGGACTGGAGACGAAGCGTTGCCGGCGAATTTTTTTGACAGCTTAAAGCAATTCTACGGCTGCGATGGGGTTTTATTTTGCCACCTGACCACATTCCGTCCCAGCCCGCCGCTGGCCATCGGTTGGCGCCTAAAACTGGTGGACGTCAAAACCGGAAAAATCATATGGGCGGCGGATGAAATCTACGACGCCAGAGATCCCAATGTGGCAAAGGAGGCGAAACGATTTGAGAAACGGCAGCAGCCACACCAGAGCGTTGTTTATCATATTTACTCTTTCCTTGCCTGGTGCATTAACACGCCCACGCGCTCGGTTTTGGATGATCAATGGAATATTTTGCATTCGCCGCGCTATTTTGCGGAGTTCTCCTCGGATCAGTTGCTGAAAACGTTGCCGGAAAGATGAGATGAAATTAAAGTCATCGGGCGTTATAGCCGATAGATATGTGAACGGTTTAATTGTGATAACACGTTGTCTGAAAATAAAATTTTATGGAGGTTGAGTTTAATGCCGGCGTCACCGGCAATACTCCGGTGGGTCAAACCCCAGTCCGCCGGGAGCCTGCGCAGTCGGCTGCGGCGGCCAGTGCCATGTCTATTGATAACACACAGGCTTTGGAACAAACGTTGAAGGACACTCCAGCGGTCCGTCCTGAGGCTGTAAATCGCGCAGCCGCGTTGCTGTCAGATCCGAATTATCCATCGGATGAGGTGATGGACCGTGTGGCCGCCGCCCTGTCCCAAAACATCACCGGCGGGTTGCCCTCCTAACGCCGTTTCCAAATGCATACGCTCAACCCGCTCAAATCCTACACACAAATTGCCGCGAAGACCGCGCCGCGAGGCGTGCTGGTGTTGATGCTGTTTGACCGTGCACTGCGAGCGCTGGACACGGCGTTGACAGGCTTTGAATTTACGGATCCGCGCGAACGAAACGAAACGATACACAACAACCTGAGGCGCGCGGTGGATATTATTCGTTTTTTAAACCAGTCGCTGGACCTTGAACAGGGCGGCGAACTGGCAGTCACGTTGCGAAGGCTTTATCGCTATTTTGAAGACCTCCTCGTGAACAGCAATTTGCAAAAGCGGCGAGAAGGTGTGGATGAGGTCATTGCACATATGAGGCCGATCCGGGACTCCTGGGCTGAGATGTTGGCCAAATGCGAGGACGAAACGGCAGAACCAAAAATGGAGTTGATGAGCGCATGAGCGCTGAACGCGCCTTGTTTGACGCCTATCGGGAGTGGCGCCGGCTGGCGCTGGCATGCCAAAAGGCCATTCACCAAAGAAACTGGCCTTTTCTATTGCGGTGTCAAAGTACCATTCGAGAGATCCAAGCATTTACGGCAACGGCAACGCGGGACGTCCGTGACGAATGGAAAAAGTCCGAGGCTGAATGCCGGGCAAAAGAAAATGAACTTAGTGCCTTCATTTTGGAGCTGAGGGCCCTGGTTGAATCCAATAAAAAGCTGCTCCGGATCGCTCGGGCAACGGCACTGTCCAAACGTGAACAGCTTGAGAAAGCCGGGCGAAATTTGAGGCTCATTCAAGGTTCGTACGGTTCGGCGAGTCCGCCGGCATGGACAACATTGTCGTAAATTCGCGGCCGCGAAAATACTCCAAATGCCTGCTCCCGGACCAACATTATCCATCGCGATGATTGTCAAAAATGAGGCGCGCTGCCTGGCGCGCTGTTTGAGCAGCGTCCAATCAACTGCCGATGAAATTGTTGTTGTGGATACCGGCTCGACGGACGGCACCATTGCGATTGCGGGGGAGTTCGACGCGAAGGTTTCGCATTTTCAATGGGCGGACGATTTTTCCGCCGCGAGGAATTTCTCGCTCGACCAAACCGTTGGCGACTGGATTCTGGTCCTGGATGCGGACGAATTTGCCGGCGAGAATCTTGGACAGGAAATTCGGGAATTTATTCAACACGAGCCGGCCATCGGCCGGTTGAAAATTGTCAGCGATTTTCGAAAAAACGGCCAGACGTTGCGTTCTCAAAGCTTTGTCGCGAGGCTGTTCCCGCGCGGCGCGCGGTTTCACGGGCGCATCCATGAACAGGTCATTTCACCGCTGCCCCGCAAGAACTTCCGGGCCGAACTATGGCATGACGGTTATCTTGGACTCCAAAAATCGGACCGGAACATCAAATTACTATCGGCCGAATTGGAACAGGAACCGAATAATGCTTTTTTGCGTTATCAGCTTGCCATCGAATACACGACCCTCGGGGAGATGGAAGTGGCGTTGGAGTGTCTGCGAGAGGCGTTTGCAACGATGAAGTGGGCTGATTCTTTCGCCCCAAATGTCGCGGTGGATCTGCTTTACACGTCAATGACGCTGAAACAATTTGAGGTGGGAATGCGTGTTATGGCGAAAGCAGAAATTCATTTGGACGATTTCCCGGATTTCTATCTCGCGCGAGGCCTGTTTTATATGCACCTGGTTCGCAGCGACACTGCGAAATTCATTCACGAATTGCCAAAAATCGAGCAGAGCTTTCAGCGTTGTCTGACACTCGGAGAAACAGAAAAGTACAAGAGCGTTCTCGGCTCGGGCTCGTTTTTGGCAAGCTACAATCTGGGGCATTTCTATAGTGTATTTGGCAATGCCAACGGTGCCCGCGCGTGTTTTGCAAGAGCCGCGGCGCACGGATACGAGCCGGCGGCGAAGATGCTAGGGGGCAGATGATTGCTCGAAAATCGGCACCATTAACATTATTTTGGCGTCCCGTTTTCTATCGTTGCCGGCGTTTGGCAACGCTGACTTACCTACGAAACCGCAGCTTCCTTCTTTTGCGTTCCGGCAAGGGCTGTTTCAATTCGTTTGGCCGCGGTGGGTAAAACGCGGGACAATCTGTCCAACTGCCCGTTGAGAGCATTGGTCACCGTCTTAGCCCGCATGGCGATGAGTTTCTGGTACCATGCGATGAATTCGCGGCTCACAGAGATTTCCTGCGGGCCTTCGTCGGGTGCGCTACGGTTTTCCATCTCGATGGTCTCGCACAGGATTAACGCCGCGAATATGCGCGGTTGCTGTCCCTGGTTCCAGATCTGTTCCCATAATTTGCGGGCTGCGGCTGTTTCGCCGCTCAACATCAGGGCTTCGGCGCGTTGTGCGAGAATATGCGGGTTTTCTCCAACGTAACGCATGGCTTCGCTGGTCCAGTCGAGTGCAAATTTGAGGAAATCCGGACGGCCCAATGCGATTTCCGCTCCCGCGCGCCAAAGGACGGCATTAGCGCAATTGGCCGCGACGAGTTCGTGGATTTTTTGCAGGCCTTCGATTGGGCGGTTTGTGACGGCGAGAAATTTTGCGTAATCCAATTTCACGCTTTCAACGGGGCCGGGTTCAACCAACGCTGCCTGGAATACCTTCTCCGCCCCGGCTGCATCGTCAATTTTCGCCAGGGCCAGGGCCAGACAATGGTTCGGCATGGCGGTCAGAATGTCTCTGTTGATTGGTGAAAGGGCAGGGCGATTTCGCCTGGCGAGACATTGCCGCATTTGTTCCGCGGCTTCGGAATAATTTTTCAATTCAAAGTGCGACAGGCCCAATGCCAAATGTAATGACGCCGAAAGCCCACCGTTTTTTGCCGCGGGCGAATTGAGGATTTGGACCACTTCTTCATGGCGCCGAACCTTGTAAAGCTGGCTGGTGAATTGCGTGAGCAACACCTCCCGCAGTTCAGGTGCGACGTCGGCCGGTGGCAATTCCGACATCAGCCGGAATGCCTCGCGATATTTCTCCAGGCCTTCCGCCATGTTCTCCGATCGGACGAGTTCCAGGCCAAGGTTCATGGTCAGATTCGCGTCGCCCGGATTTTCCTCGCAGGCGCGGCGCAGTAATTTTAAGTTCCGTTCGATTTTATTGCGGTCGCGCATCATTTCCTTGTTATACCCGTGGTGCAGGATTTGCGCTGAGCCCATTGCCGTTTTTAGCCCCCACGATTTGCATACGGGCAGAAGGCTTGGAAAAACCTGTTCGTGAATGCGGCCGGCATAGTAAGCGCCGGGCGCGTTGCGAAAGAGGCGCGGCACAAAACTTTGCCCTTCCGCTTCCTGACCCGAATTCACCAGCGGCAGACGGCAAGCCATAACCCCGGCCTTTTCATGTCGGCGAGCAATTTGCCATGCTCGCCGGCTGGGAATCTCTTCATCCGCGTCCAGAATCAGAACCCAATCGCCCGGTGGCGTGTTCCAGGGCGGCGTTGCGGGCGGCGGAGAAATCATCGCTCCACTGATGATTATGAATTTCAGCGCCGAATTCCTGGCAATTTCGATCGTGCGGTCCGTCGAGCCGGTGTCCACGACGACGATTTGTTGGGCGATGTCGCGGACGGATTTCAGACATTGCGCGAGAAATTTTTCCTCGTTCTTTACGATGAAACATATGGACAAGCTTGGAATTTTTGCCTTTACGTTTTGAACCGCGCCCGGAAGTTTCAACCACTTGTTGGCGTTCGCGACTCCGGACCGTTTGCTCACGCGCGCGGCTCTATTGAGAAACTGTTTTGCTGGACTCCAGTCGGGTGCAAGTGCACAGGCGCCTTGCACGCATAGTCGGGCCGTTGGGCATCGCCCGCCTCCGCGGCGATTTCCGCCAACAATAAAAATGCTTCCGGATGAAAGGGCCGGTTGGCAATCGCCGCGAGCGTTGCATCCCATGCCGCCTCAAGCTTTTTCCGGCAAAGAGTTCGCGCGCTTCATTCAGGCGGCCCACAAGGGCAGCTGGCGGCAAGGCGGTGGCGCGGTTGGAAGATGCCGGTTACGCGGGATGCGTGCCATGTACGCGCTCCCTGGATGGCAGCCAAATTGCGGATGCGTTGCGCAACAATGTCTGCGGATCTCTTCCATGATCCAGTTTTCGCGCGCGTAACTGCTGCACGCCGCCCGCGTTCGCGGGAGTCGTCCGGGTTTTTAAATGCCGCGCGCATTCCTTCACCGAGCGCAGCGAGGTCGGGCTCGAGCAGCCAGCCGTCACCGGCGAGTTTCATGCCGCTGACTTCGCGTCCGAAAACTTTCCGTGCGGCGGGAATTCGCCAGCCAAATTCGTCCGGAACAAAATCGTCCGTCGCCCCGCCGGCGGTGACGATAACCGGGAGGCCGCAAGCCATCGCCTCGAGCACAGGCAAACCAAAACCTTCGCCGCGATAAGGCAGGACCAGGCAGTCGCAGGCCGTATAAAGTCCCGGCAACGATTCGGGTGGCAGCTCTTCATCAAGATAAAGAATTTCGGGAGTCGCCGGGAGTTGATTGCGCAGTCCGAATTTGGGCTTCGAACGTTTGTCCGGAATAGACACTTTTACCGCCAAAATCCTTGATGACAAGGCATACGTTGTCCGCCTCGGTAAAATTTTTCAAGTAGGCTTGCAACAGCAAATCCGGTCCTTTGCGTCCGATCGTTCCCCCAACGAATAGAAATATGAATTTCTTATGCGTGGCCAGTTTCATTGGCGGCACTTGCGGATGAAATTTTTTCGGGTCGACGCCATTCGGCACGACGACGACTTTTTCCGCGGGCACTCCTGAGGCGACATAAACATCACGAACGTAACGGGATGGCACCCAGAATTCATCCACGTCCCTCGCCCGATTCACCCAATCCTCGGGCAGAGAGCCGAATTCCCATGGCTGGATCACGGCAAGCTTGCCAGTGGCGGGACGGCGCCAATCCGGCGGCCAGCCGTGGCGGACCGTCACGTCGGGAGTTGCACATTGACCACTAAGTTGGGGTATTAATTCCGGCCAGTTCTTTTCAGCCCTTGTGACTTGCGGTCCGCCGGTGAGCGTGCATTGGATATTCAGCCCAGGCGTGTTTCTCAATGCCCCTACCAGTTCACGATTCACGTGCGAAAGACTGCCATAATCTAGAAACGAACCTTCCCAGGACACGGCGATAGGTTTTTCGCCGCCATTGGCCGCAAATAAACTGCGGGCGGCGGGAATTGTCTTTGGGTCCTGTGGGGTGATGAAATAAAAATCTTTATCGAACCAGCCGGACCAGCGATCAAAGAAAAGTTTCAGGTTTTCGTTAACGTGATTGAATCGCCCGCTGCTTTGGCCTTCCATGTGATAGACGACTGCCCGCGGTTCGTAAACGACACATCGGCGCGACGCGCGCACGCGCAGGCAATAATCGATATCTTCGACACCGTTCCGGAACGTCTCATCGAAACCGCCCAGGGTCAGAAACAAGTCGCGCGGAGTCATAAGACACGCGCCGGTAACCATGTCCAATTTGCGCTGTTCATTCGCATCGGGCAAATCCGCGGACGCGTGGCGGTACGGATGGTCCGGAATGCCATTGATGAAACCAATTCCGGCGTGCTGAATAGAGCCATTCGGATAGACCAACTTTGCTCCCACGACTCCCGCGTTCGATTGCTGCGCCGTTTTTACCATGGAATCGAGCCACCCATCGGTGACCTGGGTATCATTGTTCAAAAACAACAGGAGAGAGCCCATGGCAGCCTGCGCTCCCTGGTTGCATGCGTGGGCAAAACCTTGATTCGCAGAATTGGTAATGACGCGAATGACCCCGTCCTGTTTCTGTCTCAGTAAATATTCCGAGGTTCCGTCCGTGGAGGCATTATCCACCAAAATTATTTCATGTTCCACTTTCGCCGGCGCGCGAACGAGCGACTCCAGGCAGGTTTGGGTGAGTGCAAGATTGTTGAACAGGGGAATGATAATAGAAACCCAGGGACTCGACGATTTGCCCGGCGCGGCGCCGAACTCAACACGCGCAGGTGTGCTCCCTGATTGGCTCCGACCGGTGGCAGGCAACGTTTTCGGTTTGGCAGCTTTTGCCGAATATTCCACACGGAGCAATTCTATTGCCCTGGAGCCGGATTCCGAACGAATGGATTTTGCAAGTTGCGCGGCCATGTCCAGGACGCGAATTCCCTGGGCGGGATCAAGCGTCTTAAGAGCGCGAACAACTTCAACGGCGGTGTGGAGTACTGTGAGGGGATTGTTGCTTTTGAGCGAGCGGTCCAGAGCATCGAGATAAAGTTGGATGGCGGCTTGAGAATGGCGTTGGCCGGCGATTTTCTTTGCCGCGTTCAATAGAGTGGTCAGTTCCCCGGTCTCCTTTAGCCTGACAATGATCTGGCGATAATGTTGCAGAACGTTGTTCACTAAACTGCTTTCGGGCGACTCCGGAGACAAACATTTCGCAATGGCTTGCTCCGAGATTTTCAGCGCCCGCGCGTTATCGCCTTTGCGGGCTAAAACGTTCGCCGAATGCTGCATCAACAACGCCGAGGCCCGGTCCCGGGCCGTGCGGGCAGTCGCTTCGGCTGTGGCCGGCTTCGGACCGCTGACATGAAATGACCGATACAAAGCGTCCCATTGTTCCGCGCCCACGTGGACAGTTCGTTTCTGAAAGACCTCGTCATGTGCCTGAATGGCAATCGAGCGACGGAGTTGATGGTCATGAATGAAGCGTTCAATGGCTTCAAACCACAGTTCAGGTTTGTTATCCAGGAGCCAGCCCGTGCGTCCGTGTTCGATGGATCCCGTATAAGGTGAAATGGTTGAATAAATTGCCGGAATATAGCAGATGGAATATTCCAGCCATTTAAGGTCGCTCTTGGCGTGATTGAATGGATGGTCCAGCAAGGGCGCCAACGCCAGATCAATGCGGCTGTTTACCACATCGCGGGCGTGAAGGCGCAAGTCCGGTTGCGAACCGCGGACCAGTTGAACTCCCGGGATGCCTTTCAGGTCGTCCGGCAAATAGCCCCAAAATTTAAACACCAAATTGCCGCGATATTTCGCAGCCAATTGAGCGATGGCGGGTTTAATGATGGCCAGATCCTCGTCATGCGTCGCTGTACCAAACCAGCCTACGACGAACGGGCTCTCGGGTTTCTCGAGTGGCGGCTTGGCGCCGCCCCAAATATCGAGGTTGATGAAATTAGGCAAGACAAAGGTTTTGCCCTTCGCCTGAGATTCTGCTTCCTCAAGGTAGCGGCGCAATGGCTCGGTTGTAACGGTCACAAAGTCTGCTGCACGCAGCATGGCCAAAAAGTCCGGCGTGATCTCGGCGCAGTATTTGTGATTTGGATTCGTTTTGGGGACGTTGATAAGCAGGTCGTCCAATTCAAAGACAATAGGTTTGTCCAATGCGCGCGCTGTGGCGATGACCTGGGAACCAATGCGACGATCGCAAAACTCACGGTGAACAATAAAGACGTCCGAATCCAACAGATTTTCGACGTTCAATTCCGAATCGCGGGCCGAGCTCCATTGCAATCGCATCCGGTTCTGCTGTTCCAAATGGCGGATCGTTCCCGCGAGTCGCAATAATGCGACGGCGCAATTTGGTGGTTCATGTGAGAAAACGGAAACGTTGAGGGCGCTCTTCGTACAACGCAAAAAGCGCATCGCCTGGGGCGTTATAAATTCCGGTTGAAAGTTGCGGTCCGGAAAGAATCCCTGTTGTTGAAACAAATCGATCCAATAATCCGCCGGGTGAATGTTGATGTGCGTGGGTTCATCAAAGTCGGAATGGGTTGAGGAAAAAATAACCTGGTCTGTGTGGCGGCATATCTCCGCAATCATTGCGCACGCGTCGGCTTCGGGCATGTGTTCGGCTACTTCGATCGATGTGATTAGATCGAATTGACCGGATATCGGCTCCTTGCCGTTGGCGACTCGGCAAAACGGACGTATGTCCTCACGGACCTCGGAAATGGCAAACGGCGAAACATCCACGCCAAATGCCTCCACGCCGACATCCCGCAGGGTTTCTACAAGAAAACCCTTGGCGCAGCCAACGTCCAGGGTCGTGCGGGGACGATAGCGCTCGACGAGGGCCTGGGCGAGTGTTCGGAAGTGGTTCAGCCACAGAGGCTGGTCCCGGCGATAGGGCACGCCACCGCCGTAATACTCATAATAGTACTTATTATATGTCTCGGCCGGGTCTTCAGTGGGAATGGAGTTCATAGGATTTCGGCCGCAAATCGATTAGAGCGTACTCACCAACATTCAAAATTCCGCTGCACACGGAGCCCGACGCCGCTACGCTTGTTTTTTGGGCGGCGATAATTTCGGGAGAGATACCGTTGGTTGCGTCACTGCCTGCTCGTTGCTGCGTTGAATTTCGTCGTAGACTTCCTGGCGATGAACAGGCACAGATGCCGGCGCATCGATGCCGATTTTGACGGTTTCGCCTTCGATGCGCACGATTTTCACCCGGATATTCCCGGCGATTACGATGCTTTCGCCTGTCTTTCTGGAAAGAATGAGCATGGAACCTCATGTTACGCTGCGGCTGCAGCAACAGGCAATGGATGTTCCACTGAATAATTGTTGGCATTCGCAATGATCACCTGCTTGCCAACATGCGTGTGCCGATTGATGACAATGGGTCCTTTTAAATTCAATGTGGCCCGATTCGAGCCGCGCAATGTAACAATGGTGAACAAAAGGGCATCGTTGGGTTCTTTGATGCCAAGAAACTCCACGTCCGCTTCTGGAATGTCCGGCGAATAGTCGGGCACGACGAAGAATGGATTTATGACGATGAACGCGATCGTTGCGCTTTCGGCAGGGCGCAGCCAGGCAAAGGGCATTTCCGCCGGATTTGCCAGCAGCATGTAATCTTTGATTCGCTCAAATCCCAGGATGCCGGCCGGCATTCGAATACGGTTATCCGTAGCGGCAGCGGCCGTTTCCATTTCACTTGTATTTTCCCATTTCATTTTAAATTTTCCTGCCTATGTCAGAAAATCCACCAGGGATATTTGCATGACCCTGGAACTCGTCTCCAATGCCGCTTCATACGCCGCCTGTGTTTGGTTTAGCTGAACCATCACCTGGACGACATCAGCGCTGGATGCGTTGGATATCCCCTGGCTTAGGGAGGTGGATTGACTGGTGGCGAAGGACGAAGCAGTGCTTAATTGCGTCTGGACATTGCCGTTGTACGCGACCTGATAGGTCATGTTGTTTTCGTCATTCTGCAAATTCGTCGCATCCGTTCCGGAAATTGCCGCCGTATTGCCGGCCAACAGGTCGTTTTGAAGCGCGATCAGGTGGTTAAACAAGTCGGCGCCTGTCCGGCTGTCCGTGATCAGCCCGGGAGCTCCACTGCCGGAAGTATTCGCACCGGGAACATCCACCGAGACGGTTGTACCCGGCGCAATTTCCGTCTGATTTACGGAAGAATTTCCCTGATAGGTGACGCCGGTCACATTGCCGTTTGCATCTGTCGCCACCGTGAAAGGCTGTTGTCCGGAATTGGTGCCGCCAAATAGATATTGACCGGTCTCCGGATCCTTGCTGTTCACCAGTTGGGCCGCCTGTTGAATTAACGCCGTAACCTGGCTTGCATATTCGTTTAAGGTAGTTTGAGAGGCGGTACCGCTGCCTGCTTCGGTTACAATAGACTGGGCCTGACTTGTAATGGATTGAAGGGACTGTAAAACACTATAAACGGAATTTCCCTGTGACTGAAGCGTTGTAATGTTAGTGCCGTACTGTTGCTCAGCGGATTGGCTGGCCAGGTCATTCAGTGTTGTGACCATAGCTTCCGGATTATCGGAAGGGGCCTGGACGCTCAAACCGGTAGTGACTTCGTTTTCCAGGTTGTCCAATTGCGCCGAGAGCGCATTGACCTGGCCGATCATCGTATTGACATAGGAATCGGTCGCGACGCGCATAATCCGGGTTATGAAGCAGATTTCATTGCCAAAGTGTCGCCGAGCATTTGGTTGATCGTGGTGATCAGCTCCGCAGAAGCCTCGTAGGCCTGCTGAAAACTCAGCAAATTCGTCATTTCCTGGTCCAGGCTCACGCCGCTGACGGAAGATTGCTGAGTGGTCAGCATATTCATCACCGCCGTTTGATTGGTGACCTGATTATTTGCGGTTTGCGCCGCGTCGCCAAATGTTCCGATCGTCTGGTCGAGGGATTGGCCAAAGGTTTCATTCTCCAAATTTCCTTGAGGGGAATCGGCCAATTCAGCCAGTTCCAATGCGACCGTGTTGTCGCCGGTCGCCGTCGCTGAAGCCGACGCCTGGAATGAAGAAGGATCATTCACCAGCGTCGAATTGACGGCTATCGTTCCCGCGTCGGAACCCGTGAAAAAGTCCGCGCCTGTGGTGCCAGTGAGGCTATAGCCGTTGACGTATGCGGCATTCACCTGGGTAATGAGCGAGTTCGCCAGGGTATTGACGCTGTTTTGGAGGGTTGCCAAAGTGCCATCTCGAGCGTCAATCGTGCCCTGCATTGAACCTCCAGTTAGTGTCAAGGGTGTGCCCGAAGCCGTTTGAACGAGCAGATTGCCATTGCCTGGATCATATGTTTGAAGTGTATTGACAACCTGGCTTCCGGAAACGAGAGCCTGACCATCCACGCTCACATTTACAGTCCCGTTCGCGCCAGCGGTGGTCGTGATATCGGTCAATTGGGCCAAATTGTTAAGGTCCTGCTGTTGTTCATCCAACAAATCATTGGCATTGCCGCCGTCGAATTCGGCCGCGGAGATTTGTTGGTTCAGGCCGGCGATGCCGGAAATCAATTGATTGGCTGAATCCACGCCATTGCCCAGGGAAGTATTTAGCGCGGATGTCTCCTGATTCAGGCCTGAATTGATTTGGTTGAACGCGGACGCCAATGTCTGCGCGTCGCTAATAAGTGTTTGCCGAGCGGAGATGGAAGTGGGCGACGTTGCAACGCTTTGAAAATCATTGAAGACATTATTTAACAGCGTCGAAAGGCCCGAGCTGGTCGTGTCCGAGGATGATGATGAAGTGGCGTTTGTACTGCTTAGAAATTCGTCGAGGTCATCCTGTACGCTTTGCAACGCACTTTGTTGGGAGTTCCAATAGCCGCTGACACTTTGCTGGCCCTGAATTTGAGCGTTCAACAAAGAGTCGACGGCCTGTTGAATGGACACCGCCTGTGCGCCGGTCCCCTCAGGCCCAATGGTGGTCATGATGTCCGGACTGGTCTGGATATTCACCGTCTGCCGCGTATACCCGGTGGTATTGACGTTGGCGAGGTTTTGACCCGTCACCGAGACGCCGGTCATCTGCGTCTCCATCGACTGTCCGGCCATGTTCAATATGCCTAATAGACCTAACATAAATTTATCTAGCAGACCTGTTCATAGATGGAATGGTGCGGCAGATTGTTCGCCGGAAGGCGGCCGGCGCTGTCATAAGTCTGGGGCGCACCACCTGGGAAAATGGCGCTCATTAACTGGCGCAACAATTCGACGGCGTGGCTGAGTAATAGATGGTTCTGTCGGGCGCGTTGCTGGATACGCGCCAACAATGCATTGTTTTCCTGGACCAGTGCCTGGACGAGAGGACGGTAGTCCGCAGGCAACCGCGGGATAATCACCGCAAAGGCGGCATTCTCATCCAGGTTCAGCATCCGCGCAACGTTCCGGCGATGCTGGTCACGTTCGTGGCGGACCGCCGCAATGACGTTGGCCTGCGCATCCACGTGCGCCACATTTTGCAAAAGGTCCTGGGTTTGGCGCTGGACGACGCACTGCTGCTGCTGTTCCAGCATGGCGAGCATTTCGCCGTATTGCTTCAGTTCTTCGCGCAAGGCTTCAATGAGGTTGTGGAGCAAATCGTTCATGGATTTTGGCGGAACGTTCCGACAGTCTTTATGGATTCATTTTCAGAACGTGTCGCGGTTGGCGTCAGATGGTGCCCCGAATTTTGAGGGCTGAGCTGTTGTTCAAAGATTTTGGCAAAACCAAACCCTCCGGACTTTGAAATACTTTGGGACAGTGCATTTGAAATATAATCCTGATAGATGCCGGCCGCCGTTGAGTCGTCTGTAAATTCAGAGGAAATGACCGGTTTTTGCATCTCCGAGAGAACCTGTTGAAGCATGATGGCCTCAAATTGCTGGCTCGCCAGATGAATTTTCTCTTGCCGGGTCAGGTGCTTGTTTCCCGCCAGGTCCTCGATGGGGACGTTCGACCCGGTGTCTACGGATTGGATTGGCGGGATATTCATATCAACGTATATCCAATTCCGCCTGCAACGCTCCGGCCTGTTTCATTGCCTGGAAAATAGCCATCATGTCGCGTGGGGTGACGCCGAGTGAATTCAAGGCCGTGGCCACCTGCTCGACGGTCGGCAATTCCGGAAGTGCGACCATGGAAGCTTTGTTTTCGGTGACTTGCGTGGTTGTTTGCGATGTGACGACAGATTTTCCACCCCGGCTGAACGGACTCGGCTGCGAAACATTGGGCGTGGAAGAGATACTGATAGTGATATTTCCGCAGGCGACTGCGCAACTGGATATGTGAATATTCGCCGTTGCGACGATGGTCCCGGTGCGTTCATTGATGATGACGCGCGCGGGCACGTCCGGGGTCATTTCGACGTCTTCAATCCTGGCGATGAAATCTAACAAAGTCACTTTCGGTGCCTTCTGGCATGTGGACGCGCACCGACGTCGAGTCTAATGCCTGGGCTGAATTGGTAAAGACCTCATTGATGGCATCTGCCATGATCGCGGCGGAAATAAAACTGGGATCACGCAATAGAAGCTCGACGTTGTTGTTATAGACGATCGTCGTCGGAATCTCTTTTTCAACAATCGCTCCGCCAATGATTTGGCCAACAGTCGGAAAATTTTTCGTGACTGAAGCGCCTCCGCCCCCTCCGTTGCCAACGGTAAATCCGCCGACCGCGATCGGGCCCTGGGCCACGGCATAAACTTTGTTATCGGCCCCCAGCAGCGGCGTTTGCAATAATACACCGCCTTGCAGCGATTTGGCGTCACCCATGGAAGAACTTGAACGTCAATGCGTGTGCCGGGTTTGGCAAAGGCCGGAATATCAGCGGTCACTATGACGACTGCGACATTTTTGGCCGAGATTTGTGACACAATTGACTGCACATTGATGCCATAATGCTGAAGCATGTTTGCGATCGTCTGCTGGGTGTAAACGGGGTCTTTATCGCCGTCCCCGGCAAGACCAACAACCAGGCCGAATCCATTTAATTGATTGTCACGCGCCCCGGCGATCGTGGCGATGTCGCCGACGCGAACGTCGTCGGCGGATGATGGAAACGATACTGCGACCAGAAGCAGAATGGCAAATGCCACCATACTAGCGGCTTCCAGGGCGTGCGGGGCGCCCCGGACGCGCGTTAAAATTTTCAATCAATCGTGGCCGAATCATTAGAATGGATTGATCTTGTCCCAAATCCGGTTAAACCAGCCCTTGTTCTGGCTGTCGGACACGGTTCCTTTGCCGATAATTTGAATCGTCGCGTCAGCCACGTTGTAACTGAAGACTGTGTTGTTGCTTAGCACGTCATATGGACGGATCACGCCACGCGAGAATGATCGTCTGATTTTCGTTGCTGAACGAAGTTTCACGTTTCCCTTCAACGACAAGATTTCCGTTTGGCAGAACATCCATGATGCGAACCGCGATTTGGGCAACGATCGTTTCTGAGTCGCTGATCGTGCCGCTGCCGTTGTGCGTGTGGTCGGAATTATAGGCCATCGCGGGAAGTTGCCCACTCTTGGTCAGGAGGCCTGTGGCGCCGGCTGGATATAGGAATGCGGTGATCGCTGCCGACAGGCTGGATTTCCGTTCGGTCGCGGTTGAGTTGTTTTTATTTGCTGTGCTGCTTTCCGAAATGGCGATGGTCAGAATATCGCCGATGTTAAGGCTGCGTTTGTCGGCAAAGATGGATTTCGATGTGCCATCGCACCAGAGGGACTGGCATTGGGCGCCGGCAGGAACCAGTAAAACGATGAGAAGACCCGTAATCAAATTTTTGGAGTGAAGGTTTTTATTCATAACGAGACCTCGATAGTGTGTTCGTCCAATACTTTGCCTGAGAGGCTGCGTTGAGAAGTCGGATTGCGGAAACGAATCGTCTGCCCGGGCGCACCATCTTCCAGCGCTTCGACTTTCATCGTGATATTCAACGCGCCGTCCTGCAGGACGGCATCCGCCAGCTGGCCGCGATGAATTACCGCGCGAAGCCTCAAATTGCGCGCAAACAAAATGTTGTTGGCTGGAACCGAATCAGCCAGTTCAAGCGTCGAGTCATCGGTGGAAAAATCGGCCAGCGGTTCGTGCGCCATGAGCACATCACGACGGTCCCGCACCACGTCTGCATCCGCCAGCAGTTCGCCGCGCAACAGATCCGTATGTGCCACCCAAACATCCTTCCAGATATGCGCTCGCATGGAGACTTCCCATGTACCCACGGTTTCGGTCGCCGTGCACAGTTGAAATCGGGCGATGAATAAGGGTGCGACGCCGGACACGGGCACTTCCAATACTTTTACCGTGAGCGGTTCGTCCGGAACGGTTGGCGGGTTCCATGGTTCCGTAAAGTTCAGTTCCAGTTCACCCTGGTCCTTTACATAATCCGATTGCAGCCTGGCAGTCAACAGTGCCACGGCATCGGCCTCGTTCAGCGTCCGGCTGCGGCGTTGGATGCGAATGGTATCGGCCCCAATCCAATTCGTCGTCATTAAGGCGGGTGCGGAGGCCGCCAAAAGATCGTCGATTTGTGCCCGGGACATCTCAAGTATTGGCCCCAATGGCTGGCGCATCGCAGAGGCGTAGGTCCGGCAATGGGCGGCCGGCTGTGACGATTTGTCGAAGAAAAACGCCATTTCCCGTTACCTGGGCGGCTGGGGCAAGCTGAAGCGCTGCCTGCTCGGACGCTTGAACGTAATTGTCTAACCAGCCGCAGGACACGAGAAGAATCAGTTTCCAAACAAGCGAAAGTCTGAGGCGAAAGATTAAAAATATTTGCTCATTTACCTCTCAAGATTATTGCTGTCCTGCATCATTTGGTCGGCAGCCTGGACGGCTTTTGAATTCACCTCGTAAGCGCGTTGAGCCAGGATAAGGTTGACCATTTCCTGTACGACGCTCACATTGGAAAGTTCAAGATAACCCTGTTGCAATTCGCCCAAACCGTTTTGCGTAGGCTCGCCGAGTTGCGGCGGTGCCCGAGGCCTCGGTTTCCGTGTATAGATTGTGACCCATCGCCTGCAATCCGCCCGGGTTGTTAAAATTTGCCAGTTGGATTTGTGAACTGGTTGTGCCGCTGGCCGTGGTATAAGTAACGGCGCCGGTGGCGGAAATGGTGATATTGGTCGTGCCGGAGGGAACGGGTTCAAATCCGCCCTGCACCGGATAACCGTCGCTGGTGACAATTTGACCTTCGGAATTGGTTTTAAATGCGCCGTCGCGGGTATAGGCCAGGGTGCCGTCGGGCATTTGCACCTGGAAAAACCCCGCTCCCTGGATGGCAATATCCAGATTTCCGCCGGTTTGCGAAAGGTCGCCCTGGGTGAAAATGCGTTCGGTCGCGATTGGAACCGCGCCCTGGCCAATTTGCAGGCTGCCGGGCAATTCATTGCCGCCGCCCTGTTGGGAACCGGCCGCCCGCGTCGTCTGGTAAAGCAAATCCTGAAATTGAAGTTTGCTCTCCTTGTAGCCGGTCGTGTTGACGTTCGCCAGGTTGTTGGAGATGACGTCCAGGTTCATTTGCTGGGATTCCATCCCGGCGGCAGCGGAATAAAGTGCGCGTAACATACGTTAGTTCTAAGAGGTTCCTCCAAGTTCCGTGATAGTGCGGCTCATGCGGTCGCTTTGCATCTGCATCACCTTTTGATTCGCCTCAAACATTCGCATGGCCGTGACCATCCCGGACATTTCGGTAGTTGGAGAAGTGTTGGCCGCCTCGAGAAATCCCTGCCGCACTTTGGTCGAAGTCGCCGGCGTGGCTGACCGCCGCGGGATTGTCTGATCGAAAATCCTGCGCGCCGATCATGGTCAGCAAGGCGGGATTGTCAAATTCGACGAGCTTTAAGTTTCCCGATCTGTTGTTGGCCCTGGCTGACTTCACCTGTGGCGGAAATGGTAATCGGATCTGAGTTGCTGGGTTGACATTGCAACGGCCCGCCATCGCCCATGACCGGATAACCCTGATTTGTGACAAGTTGGCCTTTGGAATTAATCCCGAATTCCCCGCCACGGGTGTAAGCCATCTGGCCGTTTGGCAGCTGGACCGTAAAAAATCCCGGGCCTTCCAGCGCAAAATCCATCGGATTGCTGCTGACGTGCAATTCACCGGGACGAAAATTTGTTACGGTCGTGGCCGTTGGGATGTTATAAGCAGCCGTGCCGGGGCCGTTGGCGTTCATTCCGGCCTGGATGTCCGAAAACGAAATCTCACGTTTGCGCCCGCCGGAGATTTGAGACGGTGGCCAGATTTTCCGCGATCAAGTCCTGCCATTGCGCCGTGGCATTCATCGCGGCAGCGGCCTGATAAAGACTGACATCCATGATTGCAGCGGTTCAGCAACAGATATGCCACGCGTTTTTCCTGAGGTTTTTGCAAAAGTTTTTCTCTCTGCGGAAAAAGATTCCGGGGCTGTCAGCAGAATTTGCCGGGTGCAGTCCTGCGCTTTTGGCGGTTCTTCATAGATACACGCCACATCTATGGTCTGGCCGCAATTGCATTGGATTCGAATATTTGTGATTCTTCCGCCGTCACGCTGCAGCGTCAATTGAGGCTCGCAGTTCTTTTTGAATGAGGCGGCAGTGGGCTTTTTTTCCAACGATTGAAACGGCTGCGGCTGCCCATTCTGGGGAATCACAGTGATTTGAAAGTCCTGCCTGGCGGCAGGAGGCGCGGATCCAACCAGGGGAACAAATTCATTAGTTTGAGGGGGTGTCATTGGGATATTCGGTCGGTCGGTCCAGTTCGGGGGTGCTCGAAAGCGCGTCAACTGACTCTTTCAGTTTGAGCAAGACCGTTACGCGCCGGTTGATTTCATCCGTGCGGTAATAGCCGGTCATCGGAACTCGTGTCCGCAAAGCCCGATATCTTTGAAATTTGTTTGTCCAGAACGCCGTTTTGAACCAGGATGTGCCGCGCCGCGTTGGCGCGGTCCGTGGACAAATCCCAGCCATCCTGCGTGCCGTTGCCCTTCTCGGCATTTGTTCCGTGTGCCCTTCCAATTCAATGCGAAATGTCGTGTAACGTGAAATTTCCCAGGCCAGCGTGCTGAAAACCCATGAGCCATAATCGGTAAATGTGGATGCGCCGGAATTAAAAATGGGTTTTTGCGATCGGTCGAAAATATTGATGTTCAGGCCTTCCGGCGTCAGGTCTATCTTCACGCTGGTGACGTTCTCATCCTGCTTGAGCAATCTGCTTAAATCATCGCTTAAATGCCGCATCGTTTCCATTTCCACGGCGGAAACGGATTGAAAATGGCCCTGCTGCTGGAATGTGGCGTTGGCATCCTTGTTGGGAATGATGCCGACCGATTCCTTGGTGACGGAGGAAAATGGATTGCGGAATGCGCGTTCGACCGCATTCTTGATTTTTTGGTCCTGGGAGGTGAGCCAAAGGCAAAGAAACAGCGCCATCATGGCCGTTATAAAATCGGCATAGGCCACTTTCCAGACGCCGTGGTCCCTGTGTGGTTTTTTCATCGTAGCGATCTATTTTTCGAGCTTGATGGACTTGAACATTTCTTCCATTTCATCGGCCCTGGGCCGCAATTCGCTGCTTCAAACCGCGCCGCCCAGTTCCACGGCCGTGACCGGCGCCATGCCGCCGGCAAACCCGTAACGCAGGCAGCGATGCATTGGATATAATCCAGTTCCGCCGCCGTAATGAACTCAAGGTTCGTGGCCAGCGGACTTAAAAACCCGTAGGCCAGCAAAATGCCCAGGAAGGTGCCCACGAGGGCCGCGGCCACTTCTATGCCGATTTGTTCGACCGGGCCGGAAATCGAGGCCATGGTGATAATGATGCCCAGCACGGCGGCGACGATGCCGAATCCCGGCATAGCGTCCGCCGTTTTGGTCAAAACATTCATGGGCGCGTGGTATTCAATTTCAAGCTGTTCAAGTTCCGCGTCCAACAAGCAATTGCAATTGGTCGGGCTTGATTTTGCCGTCAATGATGGGTCGCAAGCTGCCGCAAAGAAATTCCACCGCGTCCTGGTTTTTGATGAAAACCGGGTATTTTTTGAAAATGGAACTGTTTGCGGCTCCAGGACGTGTTCTTCAAGCGCGATCATGCCGTTGCGCCGGCCGATCAAAAATAATTCGTAAAGCACTTTCAGCAGTTCCTCATAGGCGGCGCGATTGTGTGGCGCGCCCTTCATGCAGGTCGTCAGCCCTTTGACAATTTCCATGAGCACTTTGCGCGGCGACATGATGACAAGCGCGCCCATGGCCCCGCCGCCAATGATGATCAATTCATTGGGATGGATCAAAACCAGCAAGTGACCGCCGCCGAATACAAATCCGCCAAAAACGCAGACAACGACAATGATTATACCGATAATGATGATCATGAGCTGTTATCAAACCCCGTCTGCTTGATGAGGCCGGCTTCAAACCGTTGAATGTAAGCGCGGATGGACAGGATCGCCTGGGCATGGATCTGGCAAATGCGCGATTCGGTCAGGCCGACCGCTTCCGCGATTTCGCGCAGATGCATATCCTCACCGTAATAAAGCGCCAGCACTTTGCGCTGCATGGCCGGCAATTCCTTCAGCCGTTCCGAGTATCACCTGCTTCAATTCCTGCCGCGAAATTTGTTCCAACGGATTTCATCCGCCGGATTTGCGACCACTTCGTACAAATCTCCGGCCTCGTTCTCCGATGACACCGTGTCCAGGCAGACAAATGCCGCCGGCCGGACTTCATCCAACAATTTGCCATAGTCGGCCACGGACAATTTTAGCGCCTCGGCCATTTGCGCTTCCGTCGGGGTGCGTCCCAATTTCTGTTCCAGCTGCGACATAACATTTTGAATTTTGCGCGCTTTTTCATGAATTGTGCGCGGCACCCAATCCATTCGGCGCAATTCATCCAGCATCGCGCCGCGAACGCGCGTCCGGGCATATGTTTCAAACGATGCGCCGCAGGCGGGATCATAATTGCGCAGCGCCTGCAACAAGCCAACAAGTCCCGACGCTGTACAGGTCATCCTGGTCCACGTGTTCGGGCAAGGTCATGGCCAGGCGCGCCGCGACCGATGAAACCAGAGGGAGATATTTCTTCACCAACGCGTTTTCGGCGTCGGAATCGACCGCGCTGATGGTAACGCCGCCAAAGCTCCTGCGCCGTTGGCGCGGGATTGGCCGCCACGGCGACGGTTTCTGAGGTTGTGCCGAGGGACGTGTTCACGCTCTGATTGGCCTTGGGTTTGGACACCGGAACGGATTCGTTTGTATCGGCGCTGTCGGATGGCGTCTCGCAAACTTTCCAGCCAGATACTCGCTCCACCATCGGGCGAACAACGCCGCAATGAAAGCACAGGCGCAGGCACGCCAAAAAGCGGTGGGCCAGGAACAATTGCCAGCCAGACTGAAACCAACGCCGATAAGAAACCCGACGATGGCCCATAGAATCATAAACGACTTCATTCGTTCTCAACTGTTTAGCAATCCAGTTGCCAGCGGCTGGCGCTCCGCATTTCACTTAATGAAACCCCATCGTTTACTGGCTATTTTTTTGAGGAAACAACAACGCCGGCTCCGCCCGCCGAAATTCACCCGGAATTTTTTGCCCAGCGCCCAGAAAGCTTATCGGACATTTTGTGCCTAACACAAAATTCCACAGCTTTACGCGCCGGTGTTCTTCGTCCAGATGAGTGAAAATTATGTCCTCCGGCGCAAATGATTCAAACGCGTGAAATTGTTCGAATAAAATCGAGCTTTCATAGGCGGCATTGAGCACGAGGTGAATGTGCGGTTGCGGCAGAACGGACAATTGTTCCCGCAACGCGGCGATGGCGTCCGACTGTCCCGTATTTCCACCCCGGGCAAATCCACGAATTGCAAATCCGCCGCTTCGTCGGCGGCTCGTTCCAAAAACGTTCCACCGGCACGCCCAGGGATTCGCAGTGCAGGACAAAATTTCCGACGCGTTCGCGCTTTCGCCGTCCAGCCGCCATACGCGGACGCTGTGTTCATTGACACAAAACCGCGGAAACCATCCATTTGCAAAGTGCCGTGGTTTTGCCCGAACCCGGCGGGCCGATGAAAACATGCGGACGGCCCGTGCCGGCCGTCTCTGGTCGCGCCGACGCCAGTGGCATACGATCAAATCCGTGACCGCCGCCCATTCTTTTTGCGTGGCGGCAAGGGCTGGCTCGCCGTGCAACAGATAGACTTTCTGTTCCAATTGCTCGCGCAATGTCGGCAAAAGTCCATTTGATTCCAGCCAGGCAATGCTGCGCCACCGTCCGGTCTGACGATTTCCGCGTGCCGTCTTCAAACGGCCGTTTTGACTCGGAGAAGGCGGTGTGTCACCGGTTCGGTTTTCATCGGGG
This sequence comes from uncultured Verrucomicrobiae bacterium, assembly GCA_963845665.1. Lineage (GTDB taxonomy): Bacteria > Verrucomicrobiota > Verrucomicrobiia > Limisphaerales > UBA11358 > UBA11358. Next base: position 1,731,633 of record CAWJTA010000001.1, on the reverse strand, counting down.
TCGCCGGCTCTTTCCCTCGGTTTTTGCGGGACACATGCTGTTACTTCGATTTTTCGGCTGGCGTTGCCAAAACCGCGAGATTCCATCCGGCGGCAATCGCCGCACGCTGACGACGACGGCTTCCGGCCCCAGTTCTTCATGGATCCGGGTCAGGGCCGCGTTCGGTCTTTGGGCTACGATTGCGACAAGTTTCATGGTTTATTCAGCGAAGTTGGGAATGATGGCGGCGTTCTGGATCTGCATCCGTGCCGGAATTTCCGCATAGGACAGCACCGCGAGGTTGCTGAACGTATTTTCAAAAAAGCGGCGGAAGGCCAGCCGCAATTGTGGCGCGCACAAAATGACCGGTTGATGGCCGGCGGAAAGCATCTGTTGCACAAATTTTGACAAGCGTCTCCACGACATGCCGCGCCAGTTTGGGTTCGATGATCAGGGCCATTTCCGTGGCGATTGCCGGACGCTTTGCGTCAGTTGTTGTTCCAGCCGGGGATCAATCGTGATGGCCCGCATGCCGCCATTTTCATTTTGGAACGGTTTGGTCAATTTGCGAGCCCAATGCCCGGCGGGCATGTTCGGAAAGTTCGTCGGGATTTTTGGTGAAGGCCGCGTGATCGCCCACTTTTTCCAGAATGCCGGCGAGGTTGCGGATGGAAATCCCCTCGGCCAGGAGGTTTTGCAAAATCCGCTGCACCTGGCCGATGCTCAGATGGCGCCGGAATCAATTCGTTGACGACCGCCGGATTGGTTTGCTTGAGATTATCGAGCAGCATCTGCACATCCTGGCGGGTGAGAATTTCGTGGCAGTGGCGTTTGATGGTTTCGGAAAGATGCGTCACCAGCACCGACGGCGCATCCACCACGGTGTAACCGGCGATTTCGGCGTTTTTGCGTTCCATCGTTCGTGACCCAGGTGGCCGGCAATTGAAAAACCGGTTCAACCGTCGGCATGCCTTTGAGCGTGGTCTTGCTGTTGGTCGCGTTCATGGCCAGCCATGGCCGGGCATCAACTGGCCCTGGGCAATGGGATTGCCCTTGAGCAAAAAACGGTATTCGTTCGGGCCCAATTGAAGATTGTCCCGCAGGCGAATCGGCGGAATCAACACGCCCATTTCCTGGTCGCAAAATTTCGCCGCACGCCGGTGACGCGTTCCAGCAGATCGCCGCCTTTCCTGGTGTCCGCCATGGTCACCAGGCCGTAACCCAATTCGATCTGCAACGTGTCCAGTGTCAGCAGGCTTTCAATTTTTTCAGCGGCCTTCGCTTCGCCGGGCGCGCCGGCCGGCGCTTTGGCCTCCCCGGGTTTGCCGTACGTGCCCGCGGCCGTTGCGGGGCCGCCAATTCCGGCGTGCCGTGCCGCTGAATGGAATAGGAAAGCAAGCCCGTGATGATCGCGAGCGTCAGAAACGGCAGCATCGGCAAGCCCGGCACCATCGCCATGACCCCGAGCATGACCGAAAGAATCGTCAGTGCCTTGGGATAAAACAGCAATTGCCGGCCCAAGTTCGCGGCCCAGGTCATTTTTCGCGGTGGCGCGCGTGATGAGAATGCCGGCGGCGGTGGAGGTGATGAGCGCGGGAACTTGCGAAACCAGGCCGTCACCAATGGATAGAATCGTGTAATGTTGCAGCGCTTCGCTCACGGTCATGCCCTTTCTGCACGATGCCGATGGCAAAGCCGCCGATGATATTGATCAGCGTGATGAGCATGGCGGCGATGGCGTCGCCGCGGACAAATTTGCTCGCCCCGTCCATGGCGCCGTAAAAATCCGCTTCCTCTTCCAGCGCGCGCCGGCGGTTGCGCGCTTCCGTTTCCTTGATGAGGCCGGCGTTCAGTTCGGCGTCAATGGCCATCTGTTTGCCGGGCAACGCGTCCAAGGTGAAACGCGCGGCGACTTCCGCGATGCGTCCCGCGCCCTTGGTGATGACGATGAAATTGATGAGGACGAGAATCAGAAAAATGACCAGGCCGACGACATAATTGCCTTGAACGACAAAATTGCCGAACGCCTGGATGATGTGGCCGGCATAACCGTTCAGCAAAATCAGCCGGGTGGAGGCGACGTTCAGCGACAGGCGGTAAAGCGTGATGAACAGCAGCAGCGTCGGGAACCCGGTAAATTCTGCCGGGGTGCGCAGGTAAAGAATGACCAGCAACGTCAGCAACGAAATGCTGATGCTGCACGGCAAGCAACAGGTCCAGGACGAACGGCGGAACCGGCAGAATCAGCAGGAGAATCGTGCCGAACAAGCGCAAAACCAGCCATAAATCGCCGTAACGAAGCAGCTTCCGCATTCTGTCACTTAGTGCACCCATTGCGTTTTTAAATTTGATTTTGTTCCGCGTAATAGCGGTAGCGGTTGACGCGGTAAACCCAGGCCAAAATTTCCGCCACTGCGGCATACAGTTCAGCAGGAATCTCGCCACCGACGCGTCCGTGTTTGAACAAGCATTCGCGCCAGCGGTTTGTTTTCGACGATGGGAACCTGATGTTGCTGCGCAATTTCGCGGATTTTTTGCGCGTTCAAGCGGATGCCCTTGGCCACAATTTTCGGGGCCCGCATGGTTTTGCGGTCGTAACGGAGGGCGATGGCGATGTGGGTCGGGTTGGTGACGATGACGTCCGCTTTGGGCACGTCGGCGAGCGCTTGGCTTTGCTGACGCGCCCGGCGTTTCCGGCGGGCGATCTTGATGCGCTGGTTGACCTCCGAGTTTTTCATTTCGTCCTTTAGCTCCTGCTTCGTCATCATCATGTCGCGTTGCGTGCGCCAGAATTGGTAGCCATAATCCGCCGCCGCGATGACAATCAGGCCCAAGGCCGACCCGCAGAAAAATCCGCAGGCAGGTTTCCCCCAGAAATTCCGCGAGGCGATACGCGCTGACGGCCGAAGTGAAAATGGGGTCGTTTAAAATACTGCGGATTTCCGAATAAGTCACGGCGAGGATGAAAATGAATTTCACCATGCCCACCAGGGTCGGCACGAACATGCGCGCGGAGAAAAGGCGGTTGAATCCTTCCACGGGATTGACCCGGTTCCAATTCGGGGTGAGCACTTCGGAGGCGGTGTTGAAACGGTTTTGAATGCCGCCCGCGAGCAACCCCGCCAGCGACGGTGGCCAGCACGATCGGCCCGACACATTTCGCCAGAACCAAAAGTGCCGGAAACGCTGTAACCTTGCAGGGAATTCTGAAGTGATGGTGGTGTCGTGCAAATGGCCGAGGGTCAAAGTGGTGGCGCTCACAAATTGCTGCCAGATTTCGCGTCCGGCAAAAGTCATGGCCGCCAGCGCGCCCATGAGCACAAACACGGTCTGCACTTCCGCGCTGCGGGCGATCTGGCCTTTTTTTATAGCCTCCTCCAGCCTGCGCGGCGTTGGTTGTTCGGTCTTTTCGCCTGTTTGTTCGGGCATGGTTATTTCCCTCCGAGCATTTGTGCCACGACCAGCAAGTCCTCCGGCAGGCGGTTCAGATAATTGACAACGTATTGAGCCGTGAGTTGCAGGGTGAAGCCAAAAACAATCATTCCGCCGACAATCCGGAAGCCAAACATTTCGGCGAACACATTCATTTGCGGCACCGCCCGGCTTAAGCACGGCAAAGACCAGGGTGATGACAAAGGAGACGGCAATGATGGGCGCGGAGATTTGCAACGCGAGTATGAAAATCCGGCTGGTCTGCGACGACAACGTTTTCAAACAGCGCGTTGTTCAGGTGCGCGCCGCCGATGGGCAGCACCGCGTAGGTGCGTTCAAACCCCAGCAGCACCACTGGTGCAAATTCAGGGTAAACATGATGATCGTGGCGAGAAACAGCAGGATGGTGCCGGCAATCTGGGACGATTGCTGCGTCATGCGGGTCGAGAATGGCGGCGAGGTTCAAACCCATTTCCGTCGAGATGACGCTGCCGGCGATGTTCCACCGCGTAAAAAATCATGTCGCGCAACAAACCCAGCAGCAGCCCGACGCTGACCTCCTGGACATGACGCCCAGCACGGAGAGAAAATCGAGGTTGCTCCAACGGAAACGGCGGGCAGTACCGGCGCAATTAACAAGGCGATCATGGCGCCCACCGCCACGCGCATCGTGACCGGAAAATTGCCATGGTAAAAAACGGCAGCACGAGCAAAAAGGCGCTGACCCGCAGAAACACCAGCATCCAATTGTCAAATTCCGCTTCCATGGTCAGACGCGGATCACTGGACCATCTGCGGCATTTTTTGGATGACGCCGATGGTGAATTCAACGAGCGTGCGCACAATCCACGGCATCAGCAACAGGATGATCCCGATCACGCCCAGCGCTTTGGGCACAAAGGTCAGGGTCTGTTCATGGATGGTGGTGACGGCCTGAAACAAGCTGATGGCCAGCCCGATGACCATGGCGGTCGACAGGATGGGCGCGGCGATGGTCAGCGCCTGATAAATCATGGTTTTCAACAGTTCGACGGCAAATTCAGCATTCATAAATTTCAGGTTCCAAAACTTCGGACGAGCGATTGCACCACGAGTGGCCAGCCGTCCACCAGCACGAACAAAAGCAGTTTCAGCGGCAGGGAAATGGTCATCGGCGGCATCATCATCATGCCCATGCTCATCAGCACGGTGGCGACCACGATGTCAATCAGGATGAACGGCACGTAAATCAGGAAGCCCATTTGGAACGCCGTCCGCAGTTCGCTGATGATGAATGCCGGAATGACGACGCGCAGCGGCAATAGATCCGGCGCGGTCGGCTGCAATTTTGCCATGGAAACAAACAAGTTCCACGTCCTTCGGCCGGGTTTGCTTGAGCATGAAGGTGCGGATCTGGTCGGAGGCGCGGTCCAGCGCCACCTGGCTCGTAATCTGGTGCGCTCGATACGGCACGATGGCTTCGCGGTTGATGTTGTCCCATACCGGCGCCATGATGAAATAAGTGATGAACAATGACAGGCCGATGATGATCTGGTTGGCTGGCGAGCCTTGCAATTGCAGGGCGCTGCGGACGAACGAAAGCACAATGACGATGCGCGTGAAACAGGTCATCAACAGCAGGATTGAAGGCGCCAGCGTCAGCAAGGTGAGGGAGAAAAGAATCTTGATGCCCATGTCCACGTCTGGCGTGCCTATTGTTTCCGCCGAGTGTGATGGAGACGGGACCAAAACCGGTGGCGGTGTGTTGGTTTGCGCCGAGGCGGTCAGCGCGCAAAAGCACCAGCAATAGCGGCAATGCAGACCAGCACCAGATTTTGGTGCCGTCTTCATTTGCCCTTTGAGAACCTGTGTCAACGCCTGGGCAAACGACGGAGCTGGGGAGGACCGGGTGGCATGCGCGGTTCATCCTCCGCGGCAGTCGGCAGATGGCTCAAGAGATTCACGCCGCCGGGGATGAGGACAATGAGAAATCTTTCCTGTTCATAACCGACGACGTAAATCGCGTGACGGCCACCCAGCGAGCGGGTTTCCAGGACGCTTAACTTTGGCGCACCGGCCGCGTTGAACGCCAACCGTTGCCAATTTCTGAACCAGCCAAACGCCGCCGAGAAATAATCCGATGACCAGCGCCAGCGCGCCGATGACACGCGATGAAGGAAACACCGGCATCCAGGCAGGCAACGGCGCGGTCAAAGGCGAGGCCGCGGCGTTGATTTGCCCGTCTGGGCCAGCGCGGAAGAAAGCGGACAAATCAAACTGCGGCGAAAAACGAAGCACAAGCGGTTCGTGATTGGGATCAATTTGCATTCTTTGCATTTAAGGTCTCCAGGATTGGAGCTGCCAATGACTTCCGTGATTTTCACGCCAAAGCGTTCTTCGATGACGACGACTTCGCCGCGCGCGATGAGTTTGCCGTTGATGCTCAATTCCACAGGGGCGTCGGCGGCTTTATCAAGCTGGACGACCGAGCCGATGTTCAGTTGCAGCACTTCGCGCATCGGCAACTGGCAGCCGCCAAGCTCGATGGTCAGGCTGACGGGCACATCCAGGACGATATTCAGGTTTGCGGGATTTTCAGCGGTGGCGTTCATGTCATGATGGTTATTATTGATGGGGCGGTGAGTTGCACGGCCCATTTGCCCCCGGAAGTTCCGGGACGCCCGATAAATTTGGGAATATGGTTCAAGCGCAGCTGCACTTGCGCGGCGCAAGCCGGATCCAGCACCAGCAGATCGCCCGCCTTGAGCCGGGTGATTTCGCCGGCGGACATTTTTAACCCCTGCCATTCGGCAATGACGGGAACTTTGACTTCGTTGAATTCCGGGTTCCATTTGGGTTTTGCGGCGCGCGCAGGCGCCGTTTCCGAACCGGGCAGCGACGGGCGACAACAATCGCATCAGCGGTTCAACGGTCGCGTAAGGAAAAACAATTTGGATCGGTTCCGACTGTTCGCCAATGCCGCCGTTCATCGTCAGGATCAACATCGCGGTGTCCGGTGTCGCGGTCTGCAAATAGCGGCTGTTATTTTCATGGCCGAGCAGCGAAGGCTGCAGCCCGCGCATTTCCGGCCAGTGATTGCACCATTCGCCGATGATCAGCGATGCGACCTGGTCAATCAGCGCGATTTCGATCTCGCTCAATTCGCGGCTTTCCTCGGTCATTTGTCCCGGCCCGCCCAGCAGACGATCCACGAGCGTCAGACCCGAGCCGCGGCGGGATCACCAGCAAACCAACGCCCTTCAGCGGTTCTGTTTTAAACAGCGTGATATGCGTGGGGCTGGGCAAACTTTCAATGAATTTCTGGTAGCCGACAGATCTGCACCTTGGACGAGTTGCAGGCTGAATTCAAGCCGCAGAAAAATGGCCAGCCGCGCCGCAAGCGAGCGGATAAACTGCTCATGCCGCTGACGGATGCGGCGCAGTTCGCTCGGCGCGAGAAATCCGGACTGGCGGAAATCGTAGCCGCGAATGTCTTCGGCCTTGCGGCGTTCGCGCACGCCCTTGGCCGTCAGCACAGACACTCTCGAGTGTGTGGGGAGCGTCGGAGTTCGCTCATGATGTTTACTGGATGGCAAATTCGGTGAAATAAATGTCCTGCACCATCGGAATCGCCCAGGATATTGTTAAAGCCGCTGATCAATTCGCTCCGAATCACATTCCGTGGCTCCGGGTTTTCCAGGTCGGCGAGGGTTTTGGTGGCCAGGTCACCGCAGGCCATGTCGCGCAATTGCGCGTCGTGATCCACCATCTTGTGTTTGAAATCAGAAGCTGTTCCGACCACCGAAACGCTGACCAGCAGGTAACGGGCGCCCATCGTGCCGGCGACGTTCACCAGCATTTTGTTCATCAGCACGGATTCCTGTTTTGCGCCTGCGGTTCTCTTTTTGAGGCGTCACTGGTTGGCGTCGCCGCCGCCGGTTTTGATGCCCAGGCCCTTTTGCAATTGCGGCAGGATGACAAATTGCGCCACGCCGAATGCCAGTGCCGGCATGAGCAGCATGGTGACGATCAGCGGCAACCACACCTTGAAACCGCCGCCGGAAGCTGCCGCAACCCGGAGCGGCGGAACTTTCCGCCGGTTCTTCCGTTTTGCGTCGTCTTCAGGCATGGAATTAATGCTTCAAATTGACCAAATCCTGGAGGATTTCATTACTCGTGGTGATGACTTTGGGCGTTGGCTTCGATAGCCGCGTTGCGTGGTGATGAGGTCTGTCAGTTGGCTGGCCAAATCCACGTTCGACATTTCCAGTGAACCGGTGCACCATGTTGCCAAGACCGTTGCTGCCCGGCGCCACCGGCGCCGTCAGCGGCCCGGCATTTGTCATCCCGGTGTACAAGATTGTCGCCCACGCTGGTCAATTGCGTCGGTGCGGTGAAATTTTGCAGCAGATTTGTCCGCCCGTGAATTGCGTGCCATCGGCCAGATTGAATGTTCAATTGCCCGTCGGAATTAATGGTATAGCTCTGAACCGCGGAAGTGTCGCCGCCCGGGGCGTTGGTGTTGGTGATCTGAATATTGCCCGTGGTGGTGCCGGTGGAATCGGTATAGCCCTGCACCATCATGCCCATGCTGGTCACCAGATAACCGCTGGAATCCACCGTAAAATCGCCATCGCGCGTGACGTATTCCTCGCCGCTGGTACGGATCCTTTACCACGAAAAAACCATTGCCGTTCACCGCCATGTTGCTCGGCACGCCGGTATTGGTGATCGAACCTTGCGTGAATGGATCGGTGATGGAACTGGTCACTACGCCTGTGCCAACCTGTTCACTGCCGGCGGCGTTTGAACCGATCGGTTTGGCTCAACGCATCGGCGAATTCGACGTTGGCGGCTTTGAATCCGACCGTGTCCACGTTGGCGATGTTGTTTCCGATGACATTCAAGTCCTGCTGGAATTGATCAAGGGCGCTGACGCCTGAATCCATTGATAGAAGCATATTTTATTTTTGGTTGATGGTTTTGGTTGGGAGTTTAGTTGGACGACGATGTTGATGTTTGATTGGCGACTGTTGGCGTGACCGACAATATCTGGCTCAAATCGTAAGCGGTTCCGTTGACCACGATTTGCGGGCGTGCCATCCGACGATTCCGCCCCCGTTACGACGGCCTGGACGACACCGCTTATGGTCTGCTGGGAGTTGGGCCGCTGCAATGTCACGGTGCTGCCAATCAGACTGTTTGCCTGCATGTTGGAAAGCGAAGACGACATCGCGGTTGTCTGCGTTAACGAGGTGAATTGGGCCATCTGCGACGCCATTTCCGTGTCCGACTGCGGCTGCAGCGGGTCCTGATTTTCCATCTGGGCAACCAGAAGCTGGAGGAAATCGTTTTGCGTCATCGTTTGCTGCGGCCCGGAAACCGCGTCGGACGACGCTGTAGAGTTGACGATGTTGTTGTATTGGGTGTTTACGGCGGATGCGGCAGACATAAAAATAAATTCAGTTTATTAGGCCCAGGTCTCCCAGCCTAGTTGCGCCGGTTCGTGGGCGATTAACGGCGCGCTGACAATCGTCGGAATGACGTCCAGGCCGGCTGGGCCGGTAACCGAGAGGTCAGCCGCCGACTCGGTGGTCTGTTGTTGTTTCTGTTGAAATGATCCATCACTGGCGCTATGGGCGGCGGTGCCATTATCCGTGAGGGGCGCGAGTTGGATGCCGCGCTGGGTCAAACGATGCTGAAGGTCAGGCCATTGCTGGCTCAAATGGTTGAAGTCTCCGTGCTGTAAAACTGCCTGCACTTCAACACTTGTTCCGTGCTGGCGCAATTCCAGTGACAGCTGCGTTCCTGAGTCTGGCTTGATGACGACCTGCATTGAATTGTTGCCCGAATCACTCAATCGCAGGGCGTTCACCGAAATCATTTCCTGAGTACGTTCCAGGCTGCCGGCGTTGGAGGTAGAAGGAACGGATACCGCTTGAACAGCCGCGGCTGCCGCGGGCGCGTTGGATGGCGTCTGGTCGCCAGATTCGACTGTCGCCGCAACCTGTTCCATATGAACCGAACCCGCCAGACGCGAGTATCCCTGCGCCGCAAGGACAGTGTTGCCCGGCAAAACTTTCTCAGTCCCGGCAATATTGTTCGTTTTATCCACCTGTTTCACCGATGTATCCTGTTTAGCAACGGATATGCCATTGATTTCAGGAGAGTTCTGCGGCGTCGGTGGCTGGGGACCTGAAGCGGGTTCAGAATCAGTATCATGCATACTTGTCACGTTCGGTTTTTCCTCGGGGGAAAAATCCTTGATTGCGTCAAGTAAAGGAATGGTTTTCGTTGCCGCTGGACCCGCCGCCTCTGTCGTCGTTGGCGCTGCAACCGAAACTGCCGGTGGTTGGGAGGCAGCATTTCCATTCTTAAGACTGTCAACTGAACCAGCTGGAGCGCTCGGAAGAGGTTTCGATCGGGCGGAGTTGACCTCATACGCCGTCGCGCCGGCGTTCCTTGCCGGCCATTGCGGGGCAGCCAACCTGGCGCCTGGAATTGACACGGGTTGTGATTTAGGAATCAGATCTACCGTCGGAATAACCGCCGCGATCATTTGATGTATCGGTATCTCCGCCGGGTTGACGTCGACCATTGCCGGTTCGGTCTGCGGGTGTGGATCCTTGTTCGTTTTTGCGCTTTCGCCGGATTTGCCATCGATTTTTTCAACGATGACGGAATTGGATTGGAAAGCATTCGGCTGCGGTTCTGGTTTCTCCCGGCCAATTTCGGGCAAGGGCGGACTTGAGGCAGGCTGCCGGGAGAGGACCTCGCTGTTATAAAAGTTCGAAAGATTGATCGTCTGTTCGGCTTTAGGCAACTTCGTATTTTTGCCATCAATTTCGATGCCCTTTTGGCCCGTCAACGCGAGGGTTTGCTTCGACCCCGGCGCCAGTGCCTGAGCCATAACGTCTGCAAAAAGCCCGGCGAGTCCGGACGCACTTGCCGGGACATTTGTCGGTGCATCGCTCTTTTGCGGCGTTTCGCATCCGGCCGTTAGCAGAATATGAGGGAATGTGGACATTAGGGTATGGCGGCGGGTGGGGCTGCATCCGGGAGCACCTGGTGCAGGCGTTCAGTTATTAGCGCGGCGCGCTTGGACTGGCCCGTTTTGCTGAATGTATCCAGGATCAAACTGGCCTCATCCGGTTTCATCACGAACAGGATTCGGACGATGTCGTCATCGGACATTTCGCTGAACATGGATACTGCTCCTTCAGGCGACATCGCGGCTATGAGTTTGGCCTGGTGCTTTACGTTATCCGTTTCCTGCGACTTGAATCGGATCACGTTTTTGTCGAAGTCCGACTGCAATTGCCAGACCGTTTGGGTTACCAGTGACATTTCCTGAAGTTCTGTATTGATCCGCGTTTGCCATTCGTCCAATTGCTGCTGCCGGACTTCCAGGCGGGCCTTTTCATTCTGAATCTGCGATACCCATTCATTGAATTCCGGGTTCCGAAACCTCCAGGAGGGGTCGTTATCGGCCGAATAGTCGGGTTTGATAAACCTGGCGCCGGCAAATTTTGACGGGCTTAAGACAAACACTGTGGTTGCCATGTACAGGCAGCAGCCGAGCAGGGCGGCGAACCAGCCGGATTTCAGAAAACGAGTCATATTTGGCTAAAATTGAAAGATATTGAATCGCTGCGGGCCGCAGCCGCCAGCACGGCCAGTTCATCCAGGCTTTTTTGTTCCGCGCGAAGCGTTTCCTGAAGGTGGGCGCGGCGCGCCTTGTCATAAAAGCGATCCAACCCCTCACGGTCACGCCTGGCCGCATTGAGTTCCTGGAGAGCCAGTTGAGAGATTCGCCGGGCCTCTGCAAGTGCCGCCCTGCGTTCGTGTTGGTGGATTTCGAGCGCCATGCACCAGGTGCGTAAACTCATGATTTTAGCGGCGGAGACACCGCTGTTTAATTCACTCGTCAACGATTCCCGGCCCACGGCCAGCTCCGTGGCCGCTTTTTCCAGCTGGGCAGCCGCTGTCTCGCAAACAGATAAGGTTCGAGCGTAACGTTGCTGTGCCACCCGCTCTTTTTGCTTGCGCAACAGGTGCAACGGTTCAAGCGGAAAGTGGAATGGCTTCATTGAATTTTATTTTCTGGGGACAGGGACCTTTTCGGCTGCAGGTGTTGAGAGCGCGGTTGAGAGCAAGCCCCAGCTTTGGGCGGCGGAAAAGCCTTCTGTAACGCCCTGCCGTAAAAACCGGTTGAGGGGCCCGTTCAAACGGATGGCGTGGTCAATTGCCGGGCTCGTTCCCGCCGGATACGCGCCGATATTGATCAAATCCTGGTTCTTCCGGTAAACGGCCAGATGTTCCCGCGCCGAGATAGTGAGGGTCAACTGGTCCGATTTCAATAAGTCCCGAGTCAGACGGCTCACGCTTTCCAAAACGTCAATGGCAGGATAATGGTTTTGCGTGGCGAGTTCCCGCGTCAATACAATGTGACCGTCCAGGATGGAGCGTGTCGCGTCGGCGATCGGATCATTCATGTCATCCGCCTCCACCAGTACCGTAAACAATCCCGTGATCGAACCGCGGTCGCTCGTTCCGGCGCGCTCAAGCAATTGCGGCAACAATGAAAAAACCGACGGCGTATAGCCGCGCGTGGTTGGCGGTTCGCCCACCGCCAGCCCGATTTCGCGCTGTGCCATTGCAAAACGCGTGACTGAATCCATCATCAGCAAAACATTTTGTCCTTTGTCGCGGAAATATTCGGCAACGGCCATCGCCAGAAATGCGCCTTTAACCCGGTTCAACGCCGGTTCGTTGGACGTGGCCACGATGACTACCGATTTTTTTCTGCCGCGTTCGTCCAAATCCCGCTCCAGAAATTCCCGCACTTCGCGACCGCGTTCACCAATGAGGGCAATCACATTCACGTCCGCTTCCGCCTGCGACGCCATCATGCCCAGCAGGGTGGATTTGCCAACGCCGCTGCCTGAAAAAATGCCAAGCCGCTGGCCGCGTCCGCATGGAGTAAAGGTGTCGATGGCTTTGATTCCGGTCTGAAATACGTCCGTGATGCGTTGCCGCTTCAGCGGGTGCGGCGGGCTTAATTTCAGACCTGACGCTTTGTTCAGCGTCGATTCGGCCCAGGGCCGTCAATTGGATTGCCCAGGCCGTCAATCGACCCGGCCCTTGAGCGCGCTCCCGACGGCAACCCGCAGCGGCGCGCCGGTCGCGATCACTTCGCTGCCAGGATGGATCCCGTGGATTTCTCCCAGCGGCATCAGGAGCAAATGATGATTCCGAAAACCAACTACTTCCGCGAGTGTAGTGGCGCCGTGCCGCCCTGATTGAATGTGGCAGACCTCGCCCACCGCAGCGTGCGGCCCTTCTGATTCCACGACCAATCCAATCAGTTGCACAACCCGTCCGCAGGTTTCAGTCAGACGCGCTTCGCGGACACGCTCAATGGCGCGCTGCAGGCGATTTGGCGGACATGGGACGTGGCTGCGGTCATACATTCACGGCCTTCCGGAGTTGCTCAAACTTGGTTTCCCTCAACGCGTCGATCAGCCCAAATCGCGTTTGCACGATGCAGCCGCCGCGTGTGACTTCCGCCGAGGCCGCCAAATCGCAGAGGACCGGTGTCCGGCGAGCCATTCGAGCAACGGTGACTTGTGTTTGCGCAATAGCGCGAGGTCTTCGGGATGCAGCTGAACCGAGATTTCCGCCGTGTCCTGGACCTGCTCCACGCTTCGCGCACGACTTCTTCCACCGCCTCTGCATTGATCGGCAGGCCGCCGACGATTTTTTTTGCCGACTCCAGCGCCAGTTGAATCAGCGCAGACTCCATCTCGTGCGCCAGCCTGGGCATGATTTCCTTAATTGATTGGGCGACCCCATTTTGCAATTCCACCATTTCATTGCGCTGTTGCAACAATTGTTCGCTCAATGCGCGTTCGCCGTCGCGGCGGCCTTGCTCGTAAGCGGCCTTTTCGCGTTCGCGCAAATGCTCCTCCCAGTCCAGCGCCGGCGCCTGGGTGAGCAGGCGCACGTCCTGAAACGGCTGCTGGAGTGTAATGGATTCAGACCATTTCATATTCGGACTCGGTGGACCCGGAACCCGCTATTTCAATTTCACCCTCCGCTTCCAATTTGCGGACCGCATCAATGATGCGGAATTGCGCCGCCTCAATATCGCGCATCTTGACATGGCCCAGGAACGCCATTTCCTCCTGCACCGATGCCGCGGCGCGGCGGGAAATATTCGAGAGCAACAAGCGCTTGAGCGGTTCGCTGACCTTTTTAAGCGCCACCGTGAGGTCGCGCATGTCAATTTCGCGCATGATGCGCTGGATGTAAGGCGGTTCCAGCGAGAGCAGGTCTTCAAATGTGAACATTTTTTTGCGGATGGCCTGGGACAACTCCGGGTTGCGCCCCTCGATTTTGTCCAGCAAGCCGCGGCTCACGTGTTTTGTCCATGGCATTGAGCAAATCGGCCACGCTGGTAATGCCGCCGGTCTGCGTCCAGCGCGCGCGTTTGTTTGACGCCAAGCTTGGCGTTCAAGCACCTCCACAACTTTTTCTCCGACTTCTACCGGCGTCGGCGCAAGAGTCGCCAGCCGTTCGATGACCTGGTCCCGCTGTTCGGGCGCGCAGGAGATTCAAAACCTGCGCGGCTTTTTCGGGTGAAAGATGGCTGATGATAAACGTGATGGCCTGCACCTTTTCGTCCCGCAACAGATTGAAAATATGGCGCGGATCCATTTCGGCGATGCTCTGCATGGCGCCGAGCGGCGCGCGGAGGGACGTCACCCGGCCCAAAACGTCGCTCGCCTTGAAACTGCCCAGCGCCTTTTCCAGTGTATTGCGCGTGACTTCTACGCCGGCGGAAACCGATGTGCTCGCGGCGACGGCCACGTCTGAAAACTCCATCAGGATTTCCTGTTGCTGCTCGCGCGTAATCAGATTGAAACGCGCCATTTCCCGCGAAATTGCTTCAATTTCGCGCGGCTGGAATTGCTTTAAAATCACGGCCGCGCTTTCCGATCCGAGCATGACCAGCAATGCGGCGAGTTTTTGGGTTTTGTTCAGCGCGCCGGCTTCGACCGGCGGCTTCAGCGGGTTCAGGCATGGTTGGCATTTTAATTCTCCGAGGTATCGGCCTTTGTTCATCCAGTCGCGAATGGCCTGGGTCATGTTCGTGGGATTTTCTTTGATTAAACGGTTCAAAACCTCCACGGTCACCACGCCGGGCTGAGGCTCAAATTCTTCGCCGAAGCGGCCCGGACCGTGGCCATTGCCGTTTCCGTTTCCATTTTGTTTCGCCATCAACCGGCCAACCGGAACGCCCAAGGGAATTTCCTGGACCGGCGTTCGCTTAAATACACGCAGCAAAACAATCAAAGCCACCATTCCGAGGGCCGGATAAATGGCATTGCGCCCCATGCCAATCCATAAATCCCGTTCTTGCTGTTGATCCAGTTCCTTGGTGACGTCCGCGGCATAATCATCGTTGAACGGCAATTCTTCCAACGAAATGACTGTCACCCCGGGTGGTGTCAATGCCCAGTGCGCTGGACACCAGCTTGGTCAGTTTGTCCAATTGCTCCGGCGTGCGCGCCACCGGTTTGCGGTCCGCACCGGTGCCTTCCATCTGTTCCGCGACGGTCACGGAAGCCGTCAGCCGCTTGATGCCGCCCGCCTCCTGGACAAGACTGCTTGTGGTTTCGCCGATTTCATACTCGGTGGTTGAAGTCGGTTTTATGGTCTTGCGTATTGTTGACCGGGCTGTTCGCCGCCTGCCCGGATGTGTTGGTGCTAATGTTCGCAGTAATTCCGACCGGGCCTGGAGGTCGTCGTACTCGTGGTTGAGTCATTGTTTTCCTCATTTTTCGTCTCTGTGTGCACCACCTGGCCATCCGGGTCATATTTCTGCTGGGTTTGCGTCAAAGTATCATAGTTGATGTCCGCGGAAACGCGGACGATCGCCTGGCCCGGCCCCAGGACTTTTTCAAGCATGTCCTGGGCTTTTTTGCCGAAATACTGTTCCAGATTCCGACGCGCCGCCAATTGGGTGTCCGTGAGCCCGGTTAGCGAATCGTCATCCGTATTTTCTGCCAGTACGTTTCCCAGATTATCCACTACAGCCACGTGATTGGGTTTCAAACCCTCCACTGAATTGGCCACGAGGAAGCGAATTGAATTAATAGACTGCTGCGACATTTCAGAATTGCCCCGCACTCGTACAAAAACCGAAGCGGTAGGATAGGTGTTCTTGTCAAGCAACAGGCGGTTTTCCGGCAGGACTATCATGACTCGCGCCGCCTCAACTTCGTTAAGCTGGCTGATCGTACGCGCCAGTTCCCCCTCCATGGCGCGGACGTAATTGGCGTGTTGCACAAAATCTGAAATCCCAAAGTTCGGCTTGTCAAAAATCTCAAAGCCCACGCCGTCTCCGCTGGGAATGCCCTTGCCCGCGAGTTCCATCCGAAGCATGTAGATCTTGTCCGTAGGAACGTAAATTGAACCGTTGCCGGCCTTGTAGGATACTTTGGCGTCGTCGAGAGCGGAAATGACCTTCGCCGCTTCACTGTCGGACAACCCGCCATAGAGCAGGCCGTAGTCGGCGCGCGAGGACCAAAGAGAAAGCGCAACCAGGCCGCCCACCAGCACAAAGGTGGCCGCCAGGACGGTCATTTTTTGACTTGCGCCAAGCTGGCTCCAAATGACGCGTAATTGCGCCAGTAGTTTCGAAAGGTTTTGGTTCATTGATCAGTGCTATATCTGCATCCGCATAATTTCCTGATAGGCGTCCATCAGCCGGTTCCTTACTTCAACCATCAGTTGAAACGAAACATTGGCTTCTTCCATTGCGATGACAGCCTGGTGCAGCGGAACATTTTGCCCGCTTTGCAGCGCGCTGACGGCCTGGGCGGATACGGTTTGCTCCGCGTTCACATCGGAAACCATTTTTCCAAGCATTGACGAGAACGATGCGTCCGGCGGTTGGGTCGATGCCGTTGACAATGCCTCATTCAGCTCCTCCGGCATTTCGATCCGCGCCGAGGGCAACGGTGTTGCTTCAGGCGTTACCATGGCCGTGAATGGCGTTGGTGCGGAAATGGGCGGGGTCATTTAATATTGCGGTAAAATCAGTGTTTGCCGATGGAAAGCGTTTCCATGGCCATGGCCCGCGCATTCTTGACCACAGCCAGATTGGCCTCATAGGTGCGCGACGCCGAAATCATGTCGGCCATTTCTTCGCTAACATTGATGTTGGGGGTGGAGACCATGCCACTGGCGTCAGCGTCCGGACTGCCCGGGTCGTAAACTTTGATGGGCGGAACATCTTCTTTATCGATGCGCGCTACGCGAATTGCAGGCATGGAAGCGTTGCCGTCGCTGTTCAGGGCCTGTTGCAAAGCCGATTCAAATACGACGACCTGGCGTTGGTAAGGCTTGCCATCCACACCGTGGGTTGTGTTGGCGTTGGCGATGTTTTCGGCGATAACATCCAGCCGCGTTTGTTCCGCCGACAATGCGGCGGCTGTGTTTTGAATGCCGGTCAGAGTCTGAATCATAATAAATCAGTGCCTGATCATCGTTGTTCTTGTGCTCAATCCTTGCCTGTAATTGCCATTTGCAGCCGTTCCAACGTGCCGCCGATGAGCTGGGTTTCGAAGGAATGCGCCACGGCATTTTGATTCATCTCCATCAATTCGTTTTGTAAATGAACGGTGTTGCCGTCGAGGCTCGCCGCCGCGGCGGTTGTATCTGTGGCCAGGGAAGGTTTGAGCGAACTTAGTTCCGCTGAATCGCCCGAAGCGCACGCCCGTTCCAACTCCGCCTCAAACGAAGGCGCCAGATCGATGCGCTTGTAACCCGGCGTTTCCAAATTGGCGATATTGTTCGATATCGCTTCCTGACGAAGCACAACCGCATCCAATGTCTTTTTCGCCGCCAGGTAATTGGGTTGGTTGAATAGCGCTTCGATCATGCAAAATTGTCCACCTCTGTTAAGCAGCGGAAGTGCCAGAACGAAAAAGCCAATAAAACCGGGGCTTTCTTAAAGGGCGAGTGCGACGGTGGGAAAATCTTGCCGGGCCGGCAATCAATTCCGAAATGACTTAAGCCGGTGTCAGTTCCCCGCCGATGCCATTCTGCTTCGGCATGGTGCCATTGTATTCATGAAGTTTGTTCCGCAATGTTCGGATGCTGACATTCAACATGTTGGCCGCGTGTGTGCGGTTTCCATTGCAGTGGTGAAGAGCCGAAAGAATATGGTTCTTTTCCATTTCAGCCAATGTCGGAAGTTTTCTCTGTCCGTCATTAACAACGTCCGGAAAACAAGCGGCGACCGGGGTCGGCGCCGGTTTCTGCGGCATACCCAGTCCCAGATGTTCCGGTTCAAGCATTCCATTTTCGCTGGACAGGATGATGGCGCGCTCGACTACGTTTTGAAGTTCCCGGATGTTTCCCGGCCAGGAATGGGCTGTCAACGCCCGGATTGCTTCCGCGGAGAATCCCTTGGTATTTATTCCATGCCGGCGGCAGAAACTGCGCATAAATTCCCTTTTCAACACCAGAATGTCTTCAGGTCGGTCACGCAGGGGCGGGACATGGATTGGAACAACATTTAATCGGAAATACAGGTCCTGCCGAAATTCTTTTCTTTCCACGCTCTCCTGCAGATTTCGGTTCGTTGTCGCGATCACACGCACATCCACCTTAATGGTGCGGTTGCCGCCCACGCGTTCAAATTCCCGCTCTTGCAACACGCGCAACAGTTTGGCCTGGGTGCCGGGTGAAATTTCACTGATTTCGTCGAGAAGGATCGTGCCGCCGTGCGCCAGCTCGAACCGTCCTTCCCGTTTGTTTAATGCGCCTGTGAAGGCGCCTTTCTCATGCCCAAAGAACTCACTCTCGATCAAATTTTCCGGAATCGCGGCGCAATTTAGTTTGATAAATGGGGCATTGATGCGCGAACTTTGCCGGTAGATTTCACGGGCGATGACTTCCTTGCCCGTGCCGCTTTCACCGTGAATCAAAACGGTCGCCTGGGTCCGGGCAACCTTGCGAATGAGTTGGCGGATGTTTTCCATTTCTGCGCTGCATCCCAAAAGTTCGCGCACCGTATCATCCTGCATCAGAAGGCGGTTGACCCGCACCAGTTGTGAAAATTCCTCAATCCTGCGCAGCGCGACCTCAATTTGTTCATTTGAAAAGGGTTTTAGCAAATAATCAAACGCTCCATTTCTGATGCAATCCACCGCCGATTCGATAGATCCCACGTTCGTGGTCACGATTACCAGTGGTTTTTGCGCCCGCATTTGAATGTCCAGCAGCAGGTCGGTGTTATGGCCGTTGCGCAGGCTCAAGTCCATGAAAAAGACGTCAAAATTGTCCCTGCTCAAATAGTCCAACGCAACCGGGACGGACGCAGTGGATGCCACGTCAAAACGGCATTGCCGCAAATAGTTTTCCAGGTTGCTGCGTACGACCGCATCCCCTTCCAATAGAACGATTTTCTCGATACCCATAGTTAGTCTCAACTGATGAACGGATAAAAACAAACGCCTGCTGAACCGGCAAGAATTACCGGTAAAATCTTGCCCACATTATTCACAAATCCATGAACCCGGATCGGGTTATTCACCGATTCTTCACTTATTCACCGGTTCTTCACAGGTTGTTTGGACATGCTTGTGAAAAACCGGGCCAACCTTTCAGTCATGTGCGGCTCAAACTGCTTTTCCGATACAAATCAGCCACGTAATGGGGCCCGCGTGCCCCTGCCGACGGCACATCATTTACTGAAACGATGCCTCGCTTGAGCATTGCCTGTTGATTTTCGCGGTCCAGCATGATCACCTTCATCAACAGGTTTTGAATCGTTTGGAACAATCGCGCTAATTCCGGAAAACGTTCCCGTTGTGATTGCGGAACGCCGCACCACACCGCGCGATGCCTTCGCAATTTTCCAATCAGGGATTCAATGTCCGGCAACAGCTTAGTCCGTTGCCGGTCGAATTCCTGGTGCCTGAACGCAGCCGGGCCTGCCAGAGCCTCGTATTCACATTGCGCCAGGGCCAATGCCTGCTCGCAAACGCCCGCGAAGGCGCGCAAATCCGAAATCAATGCGTTGGCAACGGGTTTGGCAAGTGACTCGTTCATTGCGTGATTTTGTTGGTTGAGTTTGTGGCCCGTGTCGATGCGGCGGCCGTCGCGGCGAGCGAGAGGTTGGCAGCCCGGGCGTTCTGTTCCCATTTCAAAAAATCGATCCTCCACTTTGCCATGTCAAAAACCGCTTGCATGCCGGGCGTTGCATTTGTGCCCACTTCAGCTTCGCGGGCCATGATCTGCTTGTAAATGTCGCTTGCCTTCTGCGGCTGCGACAGTTTTTCGTAGGTCAATCCCATCTGATAATACACGGGTACCTGCCAGACTGCCGAGGAATCCAATTGCGCAAGGTCAACGTAGATTTCCAGCGCATGTACGTAGTCTCCCTCATGGTATAGTTGATTGCCAATTTCATTTCCAACACGCTGCTGCCAGTACGCCCAAACGGCCGAATCATTTCCTGTGCTGATTTTTTGCTGCTTCAGGCACAATAACGCTTGTTCGAGCGCTTCATTGTCCCGGCCCATGGCCTTTAAAGCCTGCGCCAAATAATAGCGCACTTCCGGCGTTTGATCGGCCGCCGGATAGCGCGATAGAAAATCCTGCGCCTGGCTCGCCGCTTCGCTGTTTCGGCCGATGACCGCCAGCGAACGAACCAGCCGGAATTGCATCTCCGGCCGGCCAAGATCCGGGTCCGGGTTCTGGAGCAGCCGATTGTAAAAGTCTGCCGCATCAACGAAATGACCCATCAAATAATGGGTGTCGGCAATTTCCACCTGTGTTTCCAGGACCAGTTTTTGGTAGGCGGAAAATTGGTCGTCTTTCAAAGAAAGCGCGGAGGCCATGACGCTGTAAAATTTGCCGAGCGCAAGATCGGTCAGTCCCATTTGCCTGAAGATTTCTCCCTGCTTCAGATAAATTTCCGGCACTTGCGGGTCATCGGGCCATCGATTGAGAAATTGCGAATAAATTGTTTGGGCGCGAGCCAAATAATTCTCTTCACGGGCCACCTCCGCCAATTGCAGCAAAGCGTCCTTTTGGACCGCTTCCGGAACATCGTCTGCCAGCAGCCCTTTCAGTATGGATTCTGCGTTCCCCGGCTCCTCCGATTTTACGTAATACCTTGCCATTGCCAGGTCCGGGCTGAATCGGTTCGTCCCGGTCGAATTGCTTTCAGTGGAAACTTCCGCAGCCGGAACGTTTGAGCTGTCAAAATCGCTCTGCGGAGAATTTGTATCCGGGACACCGGGCGGCGTTAGGTTGGCGAAATCGCTTGCAGACCCTCCGGTTGTTTGCCCGCTCGCTGAAACGAGCCCAACTGCCAGGAGCCACACGATGCAATGCACACCCGCCGGAATTTCACTAACCTTTCGACCGCATTGCACGAGAAATTCGTAAAACCGGGTCATCGGATCCGGTAAATGGCACGGCTTTGGCCGGGCAGTGGCGGCACAAATTGTAATTCGGCGGGTGCGAAGATGGTATCACCGGGTTGATACGCGTTCGCATCGTCCGCGGGACCCAGGTTTGGTTTAAAGTATTGATTTATCATCTGTGGCATCGTGCTAAGCAAATTGTTTGCCGGGTTGCCGGGTCGCTTGGCATTTCTTGCCGCTGGATTTAAAATGCCGGGCAAACTTTTGTCCTTGAGAGGACTTTTTGAAACCCCCGCAGCGGCGCCCGGCTCCGTGGCATCCGGCGAATTTGTTGGAAGCATGCTGACAGAAAACGTCATATCCTTCGGCTTCGGCAATGTTAATTCCTCCGTGAATGCAGGATCATTTGTCATCGCTGATTCAAACCGCAACGGCGGCGGACCAATAAGAGCTAAATACGTTTCCTGGCCCCGCGTTCGATTCAGGACTAAAAAAACAACGACGGCGCAAAAAAAAGTTCTGCCCGGTTTTCGCGCTTTAAAAATTCCGGCCATCGGTAAAATAGTTCAATGATTTGGTGCGACATCTAATATTGCCGCAACATCTTGCCTATACATCGGCAAAAATTGCCGGGGACTTGAGAAATTTCTCCATCAGCAAGAGGGTTGGAGCGGCTATTCCATCGCATGTTCCGCGATTTGCTTGACGAAAGCTGGAAGTCGATTGATTTGAGCTCATGTCCACAACTGCCTGTCGAGCGTTCGATACTGGATGGCCTCGGAAATATGCTCGCTCAAAATTTTCTCGGAGGCAGCCAGATCTGCGATGGTTCGGGCCACTTTCAAGATTCGATCATAGGCTCGGGCGCTGAAATTCAAATCGGCCATGGCAGTTTTCATCAACTCTTTCGTAGGTTCGTCTACAGCGCAATATTCCTTCAGTTCTTTTGGCCCCATCCGGGCGTTGCACGTGATTTTGGGTTTGTGCGCAAACCGTTTTAGTTGAATCTGCCTGGCGGCGACGACCCGATCGCGGATTTGCTCGGAAGTTTCGCCGGTTCGTTCGCCGCTCATTTCGCGGAATTTGACCTGGGGAACTTCCACGTGCAGGTCAATTCGGTCGAGCAGGGGACCGGAAACGCGGCCAAGGTAATTCTGGATTTCGCGCGGTGAATTCCGGCTTTCGTGCGGCATTTTGCCGTCCGGAGTTGGGTTCATTGCCGCAATCAGCATGAATTGGGAAGGAAATGTCATGGTCCCGGCGGCCCGGGAGATGGTGACGCGGCCTTCCTCCAACGGCTGTCGCATCGTCTCCAGGACATTGCGCTTGAATTCGGGAAGTTCGTCCATGAACAGGACGCCGTTGTGGGCCAGTGAGATTTCACCGGGCGTCGGGTTCATATTGCCGCCAAGTAAGCCGGCATCGCTGGCTGTATGATGCGGCGCGCGAAACGGACGCCGGGTCACCAATGCCTGCCCGGGCGCGAGCAGGCCCACGATGCTATGAATCTTTGTCGTCTCCAGTGCTTCATTCAGAGTCAATGGCGGCAGGATTGTGGGCAGCCGTTTTGCCAGCATTGATTTTCCAGTTCCAGGCGGACCGATGAGCAGGACGTTATGGCCGCCGGCCGCGGCGATTTCCAGCGCGCGCTTCACATTCTCCTGTCCTTTGACTTCTGAAAAATCCAGTTCACCGTCGTTGTCCTGCCCAAAAATCTTTTGGGTGTCCACGCGCACGGGAGAAATTTTCACTTCGCCTTCCAGAAACTGCGCTGCTTCCCGCAGGTTTTGGACGGGAATGACTTGCAAGCCGCTCACTACGGCCGCTTCCGCGGCGTTTTCCGTCGGAACCAGAATTCCTGTCTTTCCGGCAGATCTCGCCCAAAGGGCTATGGGCAAAATGCCTTTGCCCTGCCGGACCGCGCCGGTCAGTGCCAGTTCGCCTACGGCGACAAATTGGTCGAGTTGGTCTGTTTCAATTTGTTCGCTGGCGGCGAGCATGCCCAGGGCAATCGGCAGGTCGAAGCTCGGCCCTTCCTTCTTTGTATCCGCCGGGGCCAGGTTGATGGTCGTGCGGCCCATGGGAAAGGAATAACCGGAATTGAGCAGCGCTGTTGTCACGCGATCACGCGATTCCTTCACCGCCGCGTCGGGCAGCCCAACGATGATGATGAGTGTGTCGCCATAACCGGCATTGACCTCGACTTCGACAGGGTAAGCATCAATACCGGCCAGCGCGGCGGAGCAAACCTTTGAAAGCATGGCGAATGGTTAAAGTTGGACGGCTTAAATGCAACCAGGAAGTTTTCGCCGCGATTGCCGGACTATTATAGAATTGTTTCAAAACGGAAATTAACCTGGGTCCAGTTCATTTACAAAAATACGCTCAAGGTCATCGTCTTTGTGCAATTCACTTGACAGTTGGCAATGCTATTGCATATAATAACCCGTTGTTCATGAAAAACGGGTCAAATGAGCATATTCGCGGGGAAAGTTGTTGTGCGTGGCCGAAGATGCAGGCGGCACAGCAGTTTGGTTTTACACTCATAGAATTGCTGGTGGTCATTGCCATCATTGCGATTCTGGCGGCCATATTGCTGCCTGTGTTGGACAAGGCAAAGGAGAAAGGCTGTGCCATCAGCTGCTTGAACAATGGCAGGCAATTGAACCTGGCCTGGATCCAGTATGCCGGCGAAAACCAGGATATGTTGGTAACCAACCCTCCCGCGTCCCCAACTGGGAGCGGGTGCTGGGTTTATGGGTTTTTGGATTGGTCGTCCACCACGACCGACAACACCAATGTTGCCTTAATGATGAGTGGTAACCTCGGATCTTACACAAGGAATCCTGGGGTCTACCACTGTCCGGACGATCACAGTTACGTGCCGCACGAAGGATTGCGGGTGCGCAGCTTCTCGCTGAATGCTTTCGTAGGCAATGGATTTGATTTGCCGTCCACGTACAATTATTTCCTGCGGATGACGGATTTTCGTCATCCCGCGGACACCTACACTTTTTTAGATGAACATCCCGACAGCATGAACGATGGCTGGTTTCTTCCCGTGTTTTCTTATGCCGATACCACCCAATGGCAGGACATTCCCGGGTCGTTTCATAATCGCGGATGTAATTTTGCTTTCGCTGACGGTCATTCGGAACGGCATCAATGGCAGGATGGCAACACGGCCAAGCCGATTACCGATCAGTACCGGCAGGGCATTCCCCTCAACGCGCCAACGCCCGCCCATGACCTGCCATGGGTCATTCAACACATGTCTCCGCCGCAGTGATCGCGCCTGGAGTGTGGCGTCAGAAACAGATCCACTCCGGAATCACCACCATGTGTTGCCTGGATCAGGAGCCATGGTCGGATCAGTTGTCAGCGGAATGCTCAGCGTAGAGGCATGCCCATCGCCCCAAAGCATGACCGTCAGGCTTTGGCCCCGATTGTTGTGCCAGATGCTGCGCGGGTCCGTATTGCCGCGGTTGGGATGCCAAATCCAGTCGCCTTGTATGATCTTATTGACCGGGTGGCGATCAATGATGGATTCTTTTATCGATGGGAAATCGACCGGGTCGCTGGTTTCGCCGAATACGGCTTGGACCCCATATACACCGACATACCACTCTGGCAAATAGCTGGTTCCAAACATGTCCCAGCAATTCTTGCCTGGCGGTGTGGGATGCGCGGCAAACGGATCGCCCTGGTCCGCCGGACATTTGCTGACCTTGTAACTGCTGCTCAAAACTGCATTAAGAGGCCGATTGGTCGCTGCCACAAAAATATCATAGGCGCCATCCTGGCCACTCAGTCCGTTCCAGTCCTGGAGTAATGGGACCATATCCGCGTTATCCCCGGCATAGACCTTAAGGGCAGTTCCAATCTGCCGCTGGTTGGAGAGACATTGTATCCGCAAGGCGCGCGACTTCGCGCTGGCCAGCGTCGGCAGCAATATGGCCGCCACAATGGCGATAATGGCGATTACCACCAGCAATTCAATAAGTGTAAATCCACGTGCCGCGTTGGAACGAACTTTCATAGATTTAAATCTCCAAATCTCCAAAGCTCCAGCCAGTTTTACCCTGCGCCCGAGTCACACGATGCGCAAGAACTTTTTAATGGTTCGGAGTTCGGCGTCATGGAAAGCCTCCGTTCCGTTTTTTTCGAATGCATTGGGATCATGAACCCATGCGATCGTCCACCCTTGCCAACAATCGGCGGATAATTCCCCTCTCCCCGCGGGAGAGGGCAGGGGTGAGGGAGAATCATTCGATCGAGAATGTCATGAGGTTCATGGGAAGGGCGTACTATAATAGCGGGGCCAGTGGCGCTGCCATCGCAAATCTGATTTTCGACTTTCTTTCCCTACTTGTTCTTGTTGCACGCACCCGAAGTGAGGCTTGACGGAATTGGCCCGCCGGAGGGATGCTGTCACGATGATTCAAACCAGGCTGAACTGTTTCGGGCTCTTCGGCCTGCTTTTTGGAATCGGTTTTGCCCTGTCTTCCAACGGTACGATACTTCCGTTCAACTATGCGAGCAACGGTCTCGGTTCGAATTGGACCCTGGTATTCAGTGACGATTTCAGCGGCACAAGCCTCAACAAAACGAATTGGGCTCCCTACTGGTTTTCGGATGGCACCTTGCTTCCCGGCAGCAATATGCGCGGTTATGCCTCGAATGTTTGGGTAAATGGGCAGCTGAACCTACTGAGGATCTCGACCAACGGCGCGTGCATCGCGTCGAACCCGCACGGAGGGGCGAAGCCAGGCTTCCAGTTTGCCTATGGTTACGCGGAGGCGCAGCTTACTCTGCCGACAAACGGCACAGTGATCGCACAATGGCCGGCGTGGTGGCTCGATGGGCAGGATTGGCCGATGGACGGTGAGATTGACATTATGGAAGGCTTAAGCGGCCATGCCGCATGGCACTATCACTATGACAGTGGCGGCGGCGAGGACAGTCATCCAATTGGTGGCAACATTAATACGAGTCCAGGCACTCACATCTATGGTGTCAATTGGTATCCCGGCCATTTGGATTTTTATTATGACGGCACGCGCGTGGCGTCGGCATCAAACGCCAGCTTGTCCGGTGGCGCGACGATGTCCTCAAGCCCGATGTATCTGATTCTGATCTACGCTGGCGGTTCAGGACCGTTGCCTGCCACGATGGTGGCGCATTATGTGCGGGTTTTTCAGTCCAAACCACCGCTCTCAGCCCAGGCAACTAATAATGCGGTCTCATTGAACTGGAACGCGCCGGGATTCATATTGCAGACTAATCGAGTTTTGATGAATTCAACGGGGTGGGGAGATGTGGCGGATGCGACGAATAGCCCGGCGACAATGAGCATTGGAATCGACAATCTTTTTTTCCGGCTGCGGCACGAATGACCTGATGACCGGTTTCATGGCTTTCGAAAAAGAACAATTATATAAGTCTTCGTTCATGGCGGCTTTGTTGTCCGTTCTCATCCGGATTATCTTTTTACCGGTCTGGCTGGTCGTTGTTATCCCTTACACGGCCCATTTGATTTTATCGAGTCGAAGGCTGGGAATCTCTGCGACGGCGTTGTCCCCGATGTCTATGCGGTGGATGCAACATCAACTCGGGCTAAGGCGAGATGACGCCTGCGCAAAGTTAATAAAAGTCCTGCCGAACCATTGCTACGCCGGGTTGTATGCTGCGGCGTTCCCTGTGTTGCTGGGCCGTCGGGTGACCGGGTTTGTTCCGAAAATGCTCCGCTATCCCTATGAAGGAATTCCGCCAGTCCGGCATTCGACGGCCGTACGGTCGACTTTTGTTGACGCTGCCATTGAACGTTATCTGCCGGGTGTCGAACAATTTGTCGTGTTGGGCGCGGGTTATGACACGCGGACCGTACAACTGCAACACAACCAGCGAATTCGTTGTTTCGAGGTTGATCTGCCGAAGACCCAGCAACTCAAGCGCGAGCTATTGCATCAATGCGGAGTGGATACCATCGGTGTCACATTCGTCTCCGCGAATTTTTTGACCGACAAATGGCTGGATAATCTGGTCAATGCCGGTTTCGATCGCCGAAAACCCACGTTCTTTCTTTGGGAAGGCGTGACGTATTACCTGAGCCGCGAGGCAATGGAGAAAACCTTTCGCACCATTGCCACGACCGCGCCCGGCAGCGTGGTGGTGTTCGATTACGGCACCGATGCGATCATCAAGGCTGCATCGCAAACCCCTCGGCCGCCTTCACAAAGCTCTCCTGAAAGCCGTGCGTGAACCCCAGACCTTTTGGATTTCAAGCGAGCCGCCCGTGAAGAAAAATCTGGCGGCACTGATAGATGGATACGGTTTATCTTTACGCGAACAATTGGACTGGGGCCGCGAAACAAAACGCAAACGCTCGCTCGGCGGCCTCGCTGCCGCGGTCGTCCGCAGTCTATAGCCCGCACCCAGAACGGTTTTATGCGTTACTAATGCAACGCACGCAAATCGCCGTTTCCGCTTTTGTCGTCTGTCTAAATGAC
Source organism: uncultured Verrucomicrobiae bacterium (assembly GCA_963845665.1). Taxonomy (GTDB): domain Bacteria; phylum Verrucomicrobiota; class Verrucomicrobiia; order Limisphaerales; family UBA11358; genus UBA11358. The sequence continues at coordinate 1,704,284 of CAWJTA010000001.1, read as the reverse complement.
TTATTCAACGATTCGCAACGCAACTTTGCCCCGAACGCCGCCGTGTGCCGCTCGATCATAAGCTTCACGCGCCTCAGCCAATTCGAATGTTGGTCCCAGGAACACTCTCAGCTCCCCGGCATCGATCATCCAGGCAATCTGCGACAACTGCGCGCCATCCGCCCGCACGATCATGAAAGCATCGCGCACCCGTGGTTCGCGGCTCTGCTCGCTCCCGGTTGCGATGGTTACCACCTGGCCGCCTGGCTTGAGCACTTTCCATGAGCGTTCCAGCGTCTCGCCACCGACCGTGTCCAGGACAACGTCAACGTCACAGATCACGTCTTCAAACGGCGTCTTGCGATAATCAATGACCCGGTCCGCTCCCAGGGCTCGGACGAAGTCCTCACTGCCGGATGACGCGGTGGCGATCACGCGAGCCCCGCGCCAGCGCGCCAGTTGCACCGCGAACATGCCTACGCTGCCGGCTGCCCCATGGATCAACACGTCCTGTCCTCGTTGCAGATTTGCCTTTTCGAATAGTCCCTGCCATGCTGTCAGCGCCGAGATGGGTACCACCGCAGCCTCTGTGTGGTTCAACGATTTTGGTTTATGAGCCAGCCCCGACTCGTCCACGGCGCAGTATTCGGCCTGCGCCCCATTGCTAAACCAATCGTTGACGCCAAAAACTTCCTCTCCGGCGTTGAACCGGCTGCTGCTTGAACCATGACCCTCTACAACCCCGGAAAATTCATGTCCTGGCACGACCGGAAATGGTCGCGGATCACCCGATCTGGTTTGAAATGTCGGAATCCATCGAATTTCGCTGGGCATGACGGCCGACGCGTGGACTTTTACCAGCACCTGCCCGGCATCCGGATTTGGTTGCTGAATTTCTCCAGAGATAAGGGAATCAGCTCCTCCCTTTTTTGCAAAGTAAACGGCTTTCATTTGATTGTCTCTCGCGGTGTTGGTTTTTTCGCTTTCGTCGCTTAGGGAACCCCATTCAATCCTCCTACCGGAACTAAGTTAGAGACATTGATCCCCGATGTCAATACTCAGCATCGGGTCTCGCGCAAAGACTGTTACGGCTGCCCCGTTTTCTCTACCGCGAGAATTTCAATCGGTTCGCGAACGGGCACAAGTTCGAGGCCCTGTGCGGCCAATTGATCCGACACCTCCCTTCGAACATGTTCGGCAAGATGATTCGAGCTACAACTGTCATCCCATCGCAGGGAGATATTATAGCGGCGGGACAAATCCGGCTGCACGACAATCGGCTTGAGGAACATCGTGCTTTCCAGAAAATCCGAGAGAGTTGAGATCGGGAACCCGGACCAAACCCAGGAATTTGTCCCGTGTTCGAAAATCTGCGTAAAAACTTCTTTGCTTCCAGTTTTGCAGACATGAAGCGTGAAGAGTCGAGGATCTGTCACTTTCAGCAAAAGGGCATTCGTTTCAATCGTCGCGCGGTGGCCAATCAAACCAAGCTGGTATTGAATGGCGTTTTGAAGCGCTTCCCGCTGGTTGGCGCGCAACGTGAGCATGACATCAAAGTCGCCAACGGGCATGTTCGAAGGGAAAATCATTCTCGGGCGATCGATGGCGTATGCAACCCATAGAAGTATCGGCAGGCTTAGTCTGTGGCCAACAATTTTGGATACTCCCATGCTAAAAGAGTGGTCGGATACCGTTGAAAACTCCGCATATCGCGTGGGTCTAATAATCACGACGGGAGGCAGCTTCCCCAAATTCTCCTGCTTTGTGTCCCAGAACGACTCGTCCACTGTGGGACAGCCAGTAAAAGTCGAAAAGTGGGTCGAGTCGCCCGCGGCGGCGCGGGCCGAACCTCCAGAAGAATGACTCGCCTGCCAAAACGATTTATCCATGCCGGGAACCCAGGTCCGAATATTTTCCCAATCGAATCCCTGCCTTTTGGTCCAGGATCGTTCGCCCGGCGTGGGAGCGGCAGCCATTTTATGAGAATCATTGGTACCCTGCCCGGTGCCCGCGAGCTCAGTCTTGCGAGAGCAGGACACAACGAACAAAACCAGCGATAAGTACACGATGGCCGTTTTCATCGTCATTCGAATAGACACCGGCCGGCTCGTATTTGTATATCCAACTTTCAACCGCCTTGGCAGGAATTGTGTTGTTCAAGATTGCTCGCTACAATGGCGCGGTGGAGATTTGCCGCATTAGATTCGAAATCGAACCATGAAACGCATCGCCGTAATTGGCCCGGGCGCAATAGGTGGAACCGTCATAGTGCGACTGGCGCAGGTGAAAGAACGTAGTGTCGTCGTTTGCGCCCGTTCTGCTGTTCCCCAATTCACTCTTGAAGCTCCTGAAGGCAGAATGACAGCCACGCCGGAAGTTCTCACCTCTCCTGACAAGGCACGCCCGGTCGATTGGATCATTGTGGCCACTAAAACCTACGACGCCCCCGCAGCCGCCACGTGGTTCCAATATTTGATAGGGCCAGGGACACGCCTTGCGGTTATGCAGAACGGTGTTGAGCATATAAAACGCTTCGCGCCTTATTTCCCGGAGCCGCGGATTGTTCCGGTTGTTGTAGACATGCCCGTCGAACGCGAAGCTTCGGGATTTTTCCGGCAGCGTGGCGCCGGACGTTTTACAGTCGCTGCAAACTCCGACGGCGAAGAATTCGCGCGTCTGTTTGATAAAACAGGGATTGAAATTGACCTGGTATCCGACTTCCAAACGGCGCTCTGGCGCAAACTCGCAATCAACTGCGCCGGGGCCATTTCAGCATTGCTTTTGAAACCAGCCGTAATTGTGCAGCGGCCTCAAATTGCAGATATACTGCGAAGTCTTATCCGCGAATGCGTCGCTGTCGGCGGAGCCGAAGGCGCGTCTCTCGATGATTCACTGGTCGAGTCTGTTCTTGATCGCTATCGAAATGCGCCGCCCGATTCAGTCAATTCCTTGCACGCCGATCGCATCGCTGGAAGACCGATGGAAATCGATACCCGCAATGGTGTCATTGTCCGGCTGGGAGGCAAACACGGTATACCCACGCCAGTTAACCAAATGATCGTCGCCTTGCTTGAAGCGGTTGGCTGAGTTCTTTGTTTACGCAGCCTTATCGAGTTCTTTTCGAGATGCGGAGCTCTTGAGCCAATCAGCGAAATGCGTTGGACCGAGGCGGGGATTTGGACCCGGGACGAGGCTTTGATCGTTCACTTCGAGACCGTAGTAGCGCGCATTGGCGTCGGGAATGACCTTCCGGGGTTCGCCGGTTGCGTTTAGCAGTTGCCTGACAAGTTCATCCTGACGGATCTGGTCAGGCCCGGCTATTTCCATCATGCCCCCAATCGGCTCATCAAGGGCGACATCCGCCAGTGCGGCGGCGACATCATCCGAAAAAATGGGCTGCATGAGAACTGCCGGTAACCGAATCGTGCCACCCTCGTTGGAATGTTGAGCGATGAAGCTCACGAACTCGAAAAACTGGGTTGCTCGGACGATTGTGTATGGGATTTTCGAAGCAATGATCAATTTTTCCTGAGCCATTTTCGCGCGAAAGTAGCCGCTGGCAAGAAGACGGTCAGTGCCCACGACGGAAAGGGCTACGTGATGGTTCACGCCTGCGGCCGCTTCTGCGGCAAGGAGGTTGCGATTGGAAGTTTCGAAGAATTCGAGCACAGCTTTGTCTTCCCACGACGGCGCATTGGCGACATCGATGACAACCTGAGCGCCCTTGAGCGCTTCATCCAATCCTTCGCCAGTGACGGTGTTGACTCCTGACGAAGGGGATGCTGACACTGGCTCTTGTCCCTGCTGGCGAAGCTTGTTCACAAGTTTTTTTCCGATGAACCCGGTTCCGCCAACGACTACGATTTTGATTTTCTCCTTTTTCATATGAATTTTCCCGGTTGAGATATTTTATGAATGTTTATTTCCCATCCTCTGGATTAAAAGCCTATCACAAATTGCTTCAAAAATCATGTTTTGGATTTGACGTTAAGTAAAGAGTCGGCATAAACCTTTATATGGAACGAAGGACGTCAGTTGCGCTGGTCAAAAATTTCCCAAACGCCCGGATGCTTGTCATTGGGGTGATTGCCGTATTGATCTCAGCAGGTATGATCTGCGCGCACTTCACGAGGCAAAAGATTACGACTGCCTCTGACCTGAAGACGGTTCGGGGACCATTTTTGCGCTGTTACTCGAGCACACGTGGCAACGACTTCGATATAAAATTGAAAGCAGACTATGATATATATTCTATTCCGGCGAATTTTCTACGTTGCTTCGACGAAGACAGTTTTCGATCCGTAGTTCACGACGGCGACCCTTTGACGCTCTTGGTCAACAACAAGTTAGTTATTTTTTCCCTTTCTGATAAAACCGGGACCTTTTTAAATACGGATTCCACAATTCCGATTTACAATGGCAGTCTAGATATATGGAAAGGGCTGCTTGTGTTTTTGATGGGAATTTCCATTGTGATTGGGGCTGTTATTGCCGATCGAAATAGGACATGGTCCTAACGGATATCACGTGTGGATTTTGGCCGTCCCTAACAGCCTGTTGAAAAACTATTCGAATTGTTGGATCAGCCGACGGTTTGAAAGAGAGATGATGCGCGCCGGTGGGGCGTAACTTTCGCGAGCAACAATCCGGCCAGAGTCGAAGCCTGGCTGCGCAATTCGGGAACTGCGATGGATTCGTAAAGCCTGCCTTTTTGAAGGTTGCCCAGGGTGTAAAGACCCTCGATAACTTCTCCGGCCTGGTTGCAAATCCTGCCGCCCTGGCCGGTATTTGCTCCCATTCGCAAGGGGTCGGTGGCGAGAAGGTCCCGAGCAAGGAGACGACGGACCAGTGGATCTTTTAGCTTCCGATAGTCAGACTGTGGTCCGGTGCAACTGAGAACGTAACGAACGCAAAGTTTTTTAATTTCATTCGTCCCACGGAGGCGGCAGGCAACTTCCACATTTTTGCGGGTCCAATGATAATTTTGAATTTCGCCTCGATGGCAAACCAACCGGCCTTCGGCTTCGAGGCGGTTCTTTACGGCCATCACTTCAGGCGCGCATCGGTGCCGGTGCGTGTCCCAGATTGGCTGAACATGGCGCAAGAATCGGCGCCGTTCGGTTTGACTCAAATTGGCCCAAATGGCTTGATTGAACGGTCGCATGGCATCAAGCACAGGTCGCCAGCCCACGCCATGCGCAGAGGCCCTGCGGATTTCCCGGGCAACTCGCCGAAACAAGATACGCGCCGTTTTTGGCAAATTGTAGGCATCGAGAAAGGAGGGGTAGGGCGTCGACTTTTTATGGGCCTGGGGGAACAGTCCCCGCCGCGAGAGAAGATGTATTTTTCCGTCTTGCTTGGCTTTGTCCAGGGACAAAAGAACGTCCAGGCTCGTCAAACCCGTGCCTATAATCAGCACGTCCCCCGGTTCAGCCAATTTGGCATGAACATCAGCTGCGTAGGGATTGTTCAAATACCAATCACGGTCGCCAGGATCATTTTGTTCCGGTTTGCCGGGAGGAAAATTACCCAAGGCAAGGACGACGTGCGCAGCCTTCAAAGAGCGCCCGGCCTGCGAAGTCAATTCAAACTGGCCGTTGTCCATTCGATTGATATCGAGAACTTCATCATGGATGACGTCCAGTATGCCTGGCAGCGCTCGCGCCTGCCGCAGCAAATCCTGAATGTAATCACCGAATACCGTCCTGGGAATAAACGAATCTGGACGTATATCACGAACGCCAACCGCAGCCAAATGCTGAGGGTGAGTTTCCAGCCATTGATAGAAATGACCGATGTTGTCAGGGAAAGCACCCATGTCGCCGGCCGGAACATTCAGAAGGTGTTTTGGGTCGCTCGTGCCGTAGGCGACCCCGCGTCCAATGGCCGGACCGCGATCCATCAGCGCGATCCGCAGGCCGCACTGTGCGCGGGCTAGATGCACGGCAACCATCGTGCCACTGAAACCGCCTCCCACGATAATCACGTCGTATTGCTTTTCAGATTTGTTTGCCACGATCCAAGATTAGCCCGAATTTGACATGTTTGGTAATCATGTTTATAGATAACCCATAAATAATAGTTATATCACAATGATCGAATACAGACTTCATGTTTTCCGACAGGTGGCCGAGCTTCGTAGCCTGACCAGGGCCTCGAGAGCATTGCGGCTTTCGCAACCGGCGGTCACAAAACATATCAAACTTTTAGAGGAGGAACTGCGGTTGCCTCTGTTTGTCCGTTCCAGTCATGGGGTGACGCTGACCGATGCCGGGACCATATTCCTGAAACACGTGCAGGAAACGGAAAAAGAACGCGCGACCATTCTGGAACAATTGCAGGCGCCGGTTGGGAAATTGGCCGGGAGCCTTCGCCTGGGCGGGAGCATGACCATCGTATCCTATTTTTTGTCCGAAATATTGCTGGCATTCAAAACGAAATACCCGGACGTGACTTGCACGGTGATTGAGGGCAACACAGATTTTATCCTCGGTCTGTTGCTCGACCAGCGAATCGATGTCGGGCTGGTCGAGGGACCGTGCCGGCGTCGTGAATTGCAGGCGCATCCGTTTTACCAGGATGAAATTATTTGGATTGCTGCTCCGTCCGACGCTTTGGCGACCTCCAAAAAGGTTACGGTGCAAAATCTCGTTGAACGGCCGATAATCTCGCGTGAACTGGGTTCGGGCACGCGAAAGGTTGTCGAGGCCGCCCTGCGACATCAGGGAATTTCCCTGGCTGAATTGAATATCATTCAGGAATTGCCAAGCACGGAGGCGATTAAACGGATGGTTGCCGCAGGGGGCGGTATTGGTTATGCCTCGCGCCTGGGCGTCCAACAGGAACTGGCGTCGGGAAAGTTGGCGCAGATTCCCTGCCCAAAGCTGCAAATGAAGCGGGATTTTTCAATCCTCGTCCCGCAGGGACCCGATCCGGTCGGCATCGTCCAGGCATTTTCAAAATTCCTGATGCAGGAAAAGCGCAGGCCGCGCACGTAAATCAGCGAATTGGCTTTCCTTCCGGCAATGCCAGGAACTCCCGGAAAGGAATAGCCCGATGTTCTTGAACACTGGATTTGACTGAGGGGCTCCAATGTGGGGCGGCAACGACCAAAACTTCTGCCTCGCGTCCGTCGCGGGCAATCAGGCGATGGGGCACGCGGGATTCAAAATGGGCCGCATCGCCTTCTTCCAAATCGTACGCTTTGCCGACCAGCGACAATGTTAGTTTGCCATGCAACACATAGATCCATTCTTCGCCCTCATGCTGATAATGTTCGTTGCCTCGGCGGGAAGGGGATACTTTGACACGAATCGGCTGCACATTGAACATTCGGGATGCATCGGACAGCGATGTATATTTCAATCCGTTGACGGTCTTTTCGATCGCATCGACGGAGCGAATAATCGTGCACTGCGGTTCTTCCGCGGGAAGTTCAAATAGAGATGCCAACGAGACTTGAAAAATTTTGCAGAGCGTCAGCGCCGCCGAAACCGAAGCCTGACGGTCGCCCGATTCGAGGCGGGACAGGAACGCCTTCGAGAGGCCGCTTTGACCGGCCAATTCTGTCAAGGTCAGCCCTCGTTGCTGGCGCAATGCCCGCAGGCGCGTTCCAAACGAGGACAGTTGCCGTTCGATATCCTGCAACTCCTCGTGTCGTAAGGGCAGGTTCCTTTTCATAATGGCAGCGGTGTTTTTGTCCGACGCGCAGCATAAGCTTCCACGATCTGCGGTGGAATGATGTGATAACCGTTGTGCGGATCCAACGAAACTTTTTCGGAGGTTGGCTCCAGATGGATATGCTGGCCATCCACTTCGGCAATTTCCAAACAATCGTCAATGTCAAACAAATCGTCCGTGTGGACGGATTGAGCGCCTCGCAACAGTTCCGATTTGGCTCGCGTTTTGACTTCCGTCTCGTTTGCGGCGATGACGAAAGCGTTCGCGTGAAGTTCAGTGAACTGTCCGGGCAGGTAAGCGCCAAGATTGATGAAATATAATTTTTTGCCCGGGATTGGAGGATGAGGTTGGAGAACGATGCGATAACCATCCACCACCTGCAATTCGAGCCATGAGTCAATATGAAGCCGAAGGGGATCACCGAACCATTTATCCATCAGCCTTTCGTACAGGGTTTCGACGGATTCACCCGCCACGAACACGACGTCATGCAGTTCAGTATTGCAGCGAGGCGCGCGCCCGCCGAGATAAACCGCGAAAAGCTTTTTATGCGTATGCTCTGCTAAAGCCATATTCAGGAAGCATGCCCGCCTGTGAGATAAAAAGCACGCGGCAAAATCAATTCAGACCTAATCAGCGCCATGACGTTATATTTGTATAGATATAACGAATGTCTGCACCCGGTCGCAAGTCAGTGATTTTTCCCAGTCATCGTGCAAAAGCCACAAACCGGTAGGGCCGACCTGCCGGTCGGCTGACTCGGCACCACGTCCCCCTCGGTCATGAAAACTTTTGTGTTCTTTGCGTTCCTTTGCGGCTATTTTTCCGGCAGTGAAACCATTGACTTCCTACACCTGCAAGCTGACGGATGAACAGGCGTCGGCCCTGGACGCGGCTTTGCGCGTGCGGGACTGGAAACGGCGCGAAGTTCCTTATGCCCGTTTTGCCTATGAATCGCCCAAAGCCAATGTCGTCTTTTACGAAAGCGGCAAGCTGGTGGTGCAGGGGAAAGGAACGCAGGAGTTCATCGAATTTGTCCTGGAACCGGAAGTTTTGAAACAGGCAAAACTTGGCTACGAAACGGTGCTTAATCCGGACCTGTTGTTACCGCGTATCGGCGTGGATGAAAGCGGCAAGGGCGATTTCTTTGGGCCCTTGTCCATCGCCGGCGCCTATATCAACGAAAACATCGTCAACGCCTGGAAGGATTCGGGCATTCGCGATTCAAAAAACATTTCCAGCGACAAAAAAATCGCAGAGCTTGCCGAAAAGATCCGGAAAACTCCCGGTTGCGTCGTGGATGTCGTGACAATCGGCAACGAAGCCTACAATCGTCTGTACGCGAAAATGAAAAGCGTGAACACGATTCTGGCGTGGGGCCATGCTCGGGTGATTGAGAATTTGCTTGGACGCAAACACGAAATGAATCCGCCGCCGGTTAAGGCCATGAGCGATCAATTCGCCGCCAGCAAAAGTGTGATTGAAAAGGCGCTGATGAAGTCGGGCCGGGAGATCAAGCTCATCCAGCAGCACCGCGCTGAAGAAGATTTGGCCGTGGCCGCCGCGTCCATCCTGGCGCGTGACGCGTTTGTGCAGGGACTGTCAAAACTGGAAAAACAATTTGAGATCGAATTGCCCAAAGGCGCGTCAACAGCCGTGGATGAAGCTGCGAAAAAATTCGTCGCCGACCGTGGCGCGGAGAATTTGGGCGCGATAGCCAAAATGCATTTTCGGACTGCTCTGCGAGCGCAAGGCCTGCCCGAACCGCCAAAGAAGGAATGGCGGAGACCTCCTCGGCCACAGCAGGAAGAGTAAGATTCCAGAACGTGATAGCGTGAGAGTTTTGAGACCGCGAGATGGGTAACCTTTTCCCATATTTCCTTTATAGAATAGAACAAGTGAATCACATTATGTTCGGGGCGGAAATGAAAGTTTATAGGCCAGTTTGGCGGGGCGCGCAAAGTCCCGGGCTCATGGTTTTGCTCGTGGTTTGCGTCTTGCTGGGCATCGTCCGACCAGCCGCGGCCACCCCGCAATTAAATCCCGCGTGTCCTCTCAATTTCTTTACGAACGTCGCCTCGCGCCTGCTTTCATCGCAACTGAAGGTGAACTTGAATCATATTCAAATTTATCCGACGAACCAGTACACACCGGCCGTTCATCGGCTGCTTCAGGTGACGGCGAATATTCTGGATGCCACGACCACAAATTATTATCCATCCGTGTTTCGTCCGTTGTTTTGGAAAACAAACGAAGAGTGCGGCGGTATTTGGCAGACAAATATTTATGTTGTCGGTTACCAATACGTTCAGGAACCGCTGTCGAATGCCAACTCGCAAATCTTCAGCGCACCTATGGATATTGGCGACGCTCGCATGCCCTTTGGACTGAGCGGCATGACCAATAATATCTACGGCGTGCCCTGGGTCATCGGCGTGAAGAAAGGCCTGCCGAATTTCAACGCGTTGGAACTCGATAATTGCTTCTTTATCGAACGTGAGCTGCAATTCAATCGCAACAGCAACACGCCCGTTTCGCCCACGGAACTCTTTCCGTATGGCCGTGTTTATACCACGAACCAAATGTATTTAATTGGCGTCAGCAACCTCATTGGCGTTGATGACTGGAATTCGTATGTATCCAGCTATAATAATCAAGTGACGGTCGTCATGCAGGACAGCCTTTCGCTTGCATTAACTAACGATGCAGGCGTTTCGACCGTAAACCTTTTTTTGACAAATGTATCCGAGACAATCAGTCCCTGGTCCGGCTACTCGTTTGTGATGCCATTCGGTACAAACATGGTTGTGGCGCAGAATTTGAGCCTTCCTTCTTCACCACCGTCTGTAAATGGTCTCTACGCTTATTACTTCAGTCCCACGCCAGTGACTTTTGGCTCACTCACCTTTGTAGGACCCTGCTTTATTCCGAATTCCTTGGATTCTGCAAATTTCCTCGACGCCGGGACGCCGCCGGTGCCGCATTTTGGTTTGGCGTTAACGAATTGGCTCCAGGCCTATATCATAGACACGAACAATTGCATTCTGGATTACGTGCAACTCGGTGGTATAAACGGCCGTCTGGATGTGAATGCTGCCATTGCGGACACGGACAGCTCCGGACTATGGAGCACAAATGTTTTTAGCGGAAGCACGACTCCGTGGGGAGTTGTGAATCAATTCAACACGTCCTCAGAGGGGGGCACTGTGCCGCTAGAAGACGCGGACGCCGGCGGTCCCGGAGGATCATGGGCAACCACGCGCGTTCCTGGAGCAGGGGCGGATACCATTCCGGCTGCACAACAGGCATTCTTTTCAGCGTTCTTTAGTCCGAACGACGTGGCTGTCTATAATGGCGCTTACGTCACCAATGTTAATCTTAGTATCCTTGCTCCATTTACGCCGATGCGGGAGATCGTCGAGCGATACGTCCTCCAGGCAAACGATCCGCTGGTCCATTACCTAAGCTCTGACCTATACGACTTCCTGGACGACACGACTAACAGATTTCCCATAACCCATACAAACGTCATTCAGACAATCGGCCGCTTGAGTGATCGGTACATGCCATGGGGCAATACATTGCCGGGCGAACCTAATTCTTCATCCGGCAATCATATGCCGCCAGTGGCATCTTTTGACGGTTTTCCCGCTCAGATTGACAATAACTCCTACAATCTTTCGTACAAAGACCCCCTTGTCTGGAGTTCAGACTACTGGAATTTTCCAACAAACCAAACGCTTAATGCTTCATGGCTCGGGCAGGTCCATCGAGGAACGCCCTGGCAAACGATTTATCTCAAATCCACGAATATTTTGGAACTTCAGTTTGCGCCTCCGCAATTCGCTAGCGGCCTTTTGACATGGGCGGTCTGGACCGGTGATATAAACTTGGCCGACGCCGCATCCATGGCGCCTGCGGCAGATTGGCAAATAGCCGGTTTGCTGGCATCTCTTTTCAGTACGAATAACGAGTCCTCGCTCTTTTCAGCAAATGATCCGAATCCGAACGGCTGGGAGAATCTGCTTAACGGCATGACGGCGCTGACGAATAATCTTCCTGATCTTGTCCTTGGATTTGATCCCGTGCCGCAATTTGCATCCCTCACCATCTCTTCGAGTTCCAGTCAGGCCGCCGAAATCGCCAATAGCATTGAGTCCGCGCGCGCGTCTACGCCGAGACAATTCTTTTTAACGCCGGGAAATCTATTTGCCGTTCCACAACTGAGCGACGAATCTCCTTATTTAAATTTCGCCGATCCTGCGCAAGTAAATTATGGAATCAATGATCTGGCGTACGAGACCATTCCCGACCAACTCTTGCCGCTATTGCGTGTGGATTCCATGGGCTCGACGACGACGGCCAATGGCCAGGTAATCATTCAATTTACCGGTGACGATAACCACGTTTACGCGGTTCAAGTTTCTCAAAATCTTGTCAATTGGGCGACGATTAGCACAAATTGTCCGGTCAATGGCATTTTCACGTTTACCAATAACGTGACGGCAATTGCGCAGTTTTATCGCACGGTTCTGCTACGATAATATCGATTTTTACTTAACTTCGCCCTTGAGGTCCGATGGGAATCGTCCTTGTCCTCAGCCACATCCACCAATCCATTAATCCACTTCCTTCCTCTCCGCCCACCGTGCAAAGAGCCAGAGCAAATCAGCCAGGCGGTTGAGGAAAATAATAATCTCTGGATTTTTTAATTGGCCGGCTTCATTCAGTTCGCAGACGTGACGTTCAGCGCGGCGGCAGATCGTGCGGGCGACATCCAGGGCGGCGGCGTTATGCGTTGCGCCGGGCGTCGCCCAGCCTTTGAAACTGATCTTCTGTGCCTCAATTTCCGCCACCAGTTTTTCCAATTGAGCCGTCATGCCCGGCGTGACGAGCGGAAAACCGTCCTTGGCGTATCGAGGCAAATCCTCCGGCAACACGCCGACTTCACCCATCAGCGTCACAAGGTTTTTCTGGATGGACAGTATGTTTTCAGACACGAAGGCATCGGTTGCGGTCGCGCGCGCCATACCCAGGGCGGCGTTCAGTTCGTCCACGGAGCCCATCGCCGCGATTCGCGGATGGTTCTTCGGCACACGCCGGCCGTACATCAGCCCGGTTGTGCCTGAATCTCCGGTTTTGGTGACAATACTCATTTAGTCCAAATGAGGATGAGGAAAACGGAGAACAATGCAATTTTGATTTTCAGAAGCGCGGCTGTGTCCCGCTCTGAGCGGGACCAGCCGCAGCGCGCTGAAACTTTCGCGAACGCTGCCGCTGGTGCGGCCTTTCCTTTGGCGTTCGGTGTTGGATGTTCGGAGTTCGATGTTTTCAATCACGACCGGTGGCCACGGTGCCAACCGGTAACCAATTGACGATGAACAACGTCTGTTGAACAATCTTGGTTTTGCACATGAAATTCAAATTTCCGCGTAGTGCGGGTTACTCGCTTTGCATCGGTCTTCTCCTTCTCGAATTCAATCTTCGCGCTAAGGAAACGATTAACGCTACGCGCGTCGATGAAATCGCGGCCATGCTGCCGGCGCATGCGGAAGGTGTTGGCAGGCCGATAACCGATCGCGCGGCATGGCAGGACGCGATGGCCCGGCATCCCGAGTTGCAGGAAATTATCCGGCAAGCGGCCAGGGACGCGGCTCGGCCGTTGCCGGCACAGCCGGATTCATTGTACCTGGAATTTTCGCGCGACGGTAACCGTGACCATTGGCAAAACGTCGCAGGTTCGCGCCGTGGACGCATTAGCGTATTTACGTTGGCAGAATGTCTCGAAAACAATGGGCGCTTCATTCCGCCATTGGAGCAGACTATCGCCGCGATATGCGCCGAACGAACGTGGGTTCTGCCCGCGCACGACGGGAAGCTCCAGAATTTCTACGGCAAAACGATCGACATAGAATTGGGGTCGTCGGCGCTGGCAGCGGACCTGGCGACCGCGGACTACTTGCTGGGCGACAAACTTTCGCCGGAGACGCGGAATCTGATCCATCAAAATCTGGAGCGCAGGATTTTCACGCCGTATCGCGCCGCCGCGAACGGTGAACGCCCGGAATTCCATTGGATGCGCGCGCTTTCAAATAACTGGAATGCAGTCTGTTACGACGGCGTTACCACTGCCGCCCTGGCCACGATTGATTCGCCGCGGCAACGCGCATGGTTTATCGCCCTTGTCGAAAAAAACATCAGCAGCTACCTGGACGGCGGATTTACGCCGGACGGTTATTGCGTCGAGGGACTGGGATACTGGAATTACGGTTTTGGACATTTCATAACCCTCTCGGAAAATATCCGCGAGGCTACAGGCGGTAAACTGGACCTGATGTCATTGACGGACGCGGCCCAACCGGCTTTATTCGGTGAGCGCTCGGAAATTCTGGATGGCGTTCATCTGAGCATTGCCGACTGCAATCCGGATACCGGCCCATCGCCGTTATTGATGAATTATTTAAATCGCCGTTTTGATCTAAAACAGGCCGAATGGAACGTGACTAGGCTGGCCGGTTCGCTTTATGAAGACGCGGTCATGGCTTACCTGCCTGCCGATTTGCCGGTTATCTCGCAGTCACAGGGTACGGCAGAATTCCCATGGCGAACGTGGTTTCCTGACGCCGGAATCCTGGTATGCCGGCCCGGATCGGGTACGTCGCCGCGATTTGCTGTAGCGATCAAAGGCGGAAACAATGGCGTCAACCATGGCCATAACGACGTCGGCAGCTTTAGTGTCGTGGAGGGAACAAATATGGTTATTTGCGACCCGGGAGGAGAAGTTTATACGGAACGCACGTTCAGTGCGCGCCGATACGAAAGCAAAATGCTGAATTCATTCGGTCACGCCGTCCCGATCGTCGCAGGCCAATCGCAACGCAATGGAAAACAGGCTCGCGCCGTGGTGCTCGCCACAAATTTCACCGCGGCGGCCGATGGCATCGTATTTGATCTTCGGTCAGCCTATCCGGTGCCGGATTTGAAAAAGTTGCAACGGATGTTTGTCTATCGGCGTGGGCCGGATGCGTCGCTTGAAGTGCGTGATGCGGTGGCCTTCACGGTGCCGGAACATTTTGAATCGGCGCTGATTACATGGGGCCAAATTCGCCAAACCGCTGAGAACGAACTAACCATTTCTGATGGGGCAGGGGCCCTGCGCGTGAGGATTGATACCGGTGGCATTCCCTTTCATATCTGGCAGGAAGCGATCGATGAAGATACAGAGAACAAGCGAAAGCCGGTACACTTGGGGATTGCTCTCGATGAGAACGTGTCATCGGCAATTGTTAAGCTGCAAATTCTGCCAGTGGCTCAAATGGAAAATTAAATCTGTGAAGATTGGCGAAATTAGCGAATAAACCGTTCTTTTGAGTTCGCCCACCGATTATCAAAATTAATTTTCTGGAAAGCGTGGCCGCTTTGAGGCACTCTATCCGTCTGTTAAATTTATGGATGTAAAACTTCCCAAACTGGGCGAAGGCGCGGATTCAGGCGTTGTCGTCAATATTTTCGTGAAAGAGGGCGAAACCGTAGCTAACGGCCAGGCCATTATCGAATTGGAAAATGAAAAGGCAGTGGCCTCGATTCCCTCTACCGCGGCTGGCAAAGTCGAAAAGATTTTTGTAAAGAACGGCGACCGCATCAGCGTGGGGCAGCGATTGATTGCTGTGGCCGGTGAGGGCCAGCCATCGTCCGCTCCGGCGGCGGCTCCCAAACCAGCGGCAAAAAGGCCGGCGGCACCTGCGGCTCCCTCTTCGCAGCCTGAGGACGTTGAAGAGGAAGCAGCGTTCGAAGACGACGGCGAGGTTGTGAATCCGGACCCAGTCACCTCGCCATCCATACGCAAGATGGCGCGCGAACTGGATATTGATTTGCACAAAATCCGGGGCAGCGAGTCCGGCGGACGCATCGTCGTGACGGATCTGCGAAATTACATTCACCGGCTCATGGTCGCCGCCGCCAGGGCCTCCAAAGGTCGCCCTGGCGCTCCCGCTAAAGCGCCTGCGGAACAAATCAACTTTGCCCAGTGGGGCCCAATTGTAAAACGGCCGCTCACACCGTTGCGGGAAGTTATTTCGCGCCGGATGCTGGAAAGCTGGAATTCCGTCGCGCGCGTGACGCAGTTCGACGAAGCGGATTTCACGACGCTCAATGAATTGCGCAAAAAATTTGGTGCAGCTTACGAGGCCAAAGGCGCGAAGCTCACGTTGACCCCTCTTATTTTAAAAGCCGTCGCGGCCACGCTCAAAAAACATCAGGTTTTCAACGCGAGCCTGGATGAAGTGGCGAACGAAATCATTGTGAAGGAATACATCCATCTGGGTATAGCGGTGGACACCGACCAGGGCCTGATGGTTCCAGTGATTCGCGACGTGGACAAAAAATCCGTGCTCGATTTGGCGAAAGAGTTGGAACAGCTCGCCGCAAAGGCGCGAGACCGGAAGATTTCCGCCGAAGAAATGAAAGGCGGAACGTTTACCATATCGAACCAGGGCGCGATTGGCGGCGGACATTTTACGCCGATTGTGAACAAGCCTGAAGTTGCCATCCTTGGCATCGGCCGCGGCGCGATGAAGCCGGTCGTGCGCGGGGACAAGATCGAGGCGCGAATGATGACGCCGCTCGCATTGAGCTATGATCATCGGGTGATTGATGGTGGCGCGGCGGCGCGATTTATGGTGGATTTGGTCAGCGCACTGCAGGACTTCAAAGAGGATGCGGTAAAGATATCGTAATCGTCCTCGAAAGACTTTTATGGACTCAATCAAAACAGAAATAGTTGTTGTCGGTTCCGGGCCCGGAGGCTATGCGGCCGCGTTTTATGCCGCGGACCTTGGAAAAAAAGTAATTCTCGTCGAGCGTGACAAAACGCTGGGCGGCGTTTGCCTCAATCGCGGATGCATTCCGTCCAAGGCTCTGCTGTACGCGACCCATCAAATCGTCAACGCCCGCGAATCCGCTCATCGGGGCATCGAATTCGCCGAGCCAAAAGTGGAACTGGAAAAGTTGCGTCATTGGAAAAATTCCGTTGTCACCAAATTGACCGGCGGCGTGGCCACCCTCGCCAAAATGCGCGGCGTGCAGGTCGTTCAAGGACGAGGATATTTTGAAGGCTCTCAAAAGTTGCGCGTCGAAACCGAGCAGGGACAGCAATTTGTCGAATACGACAAGGCGATCCTCGCCATGGGTTCTTTACCCGCCATGCCCAAGGCCTTCGATCTGGGCAATCCTCGCGTGATGACCTCGACAGAGGCACTCGAAGTGCCCGACGTGCCGGAAAGCCTGCTCATCGTCGGCGGCGGTTACATCGGCATGGAGCTTGGATTTGTTTATGGCGCGCTCGGGAGCAAAGTTGTGGTCGTCGAAGCTCTCGACAACATCCTGACTGGCGCGGACCAGGACCTGGTGCGCCTCGTGGTTTTGAACGCAAAAAAGTTGTTCAAGGAAATCCGTCTTAAGGCGAAGGTTACGAAAATGGCCACTGCCGGAAATCAGATCAAAGTCGCCATGGAATATAATGGGCAAAAACTGGAGGAACTTTACGATCGCGTCCTGGTCGCCGTTGGCCGCGTGCCTAACAAGGCCGATCAGGGTCTGGAAAATACGAAAATCCAATTCGATGAACGCGGTTTTGTCAAAACCAACGAACAGCGCCAGACCGACGATCCGAATATCTACGCCATTGGCGACATCGCTGGCGGCGTTATGCTGGCGCATAAAGCGCATAAGGAAGCGCGTATCGCCGTAGAGGCTATTTGCGGTGGCAAAGCAGTCTTCGACAGCGTGATTCCCGCCGTCGTGTTCACGGACCCCGAACTGGCCTGGTGCGGTTTGACCGAGGCCGAGGCAAAGGAAAAAGGATTACAATATCAGGTTGCGAAATTTCCGTGGGCCGCTTCGGGCCGCGCGATTACATTCGACCGCACGGATGGCATGACCAAAATCATTGTTGATGCCAATACCGATCGCGTGCTCGGTGTTGGAATTTGCGGAGCCGGAGCCGGAGAACTGATTGCCGAAGCCGTCCTGGCCATTGAAATGGGAGCGACTGCCGAGGACATCGCCGAAACAATTCACCCACACCCAACCCTTTCGGAAACAGTAATGGGAGCCGCGGACGCTATCTACGGCCACGCCACGGACATATTCGTAAAGAAGAGGGAAGAGCAGCCGAAGGGTTGACGATGGCAGCGGTGACAGCGCCACATGCGATCTATTGAGATTGCTTGATAGTGACGGCCGCGCGGTAGAACCGCCGTGGATATTGTGAAATGGAATCCGTATACGTGAACGGCGGCGTGTTGGTGTATACATTGACCCAATTGCAACAATTCGTCGAAGCCTGAATCACGGTCAGTGAGGCCGGATTGGAGACGGTCACATGGTACGTCTTTCCGACGACAGCACCGTCGAAATCAGGCAGTTGCACGACGCTGATATCATCGAGGCCAAATTCACTGCCCGAGTCAGCGGCGATGGCGAAGGACAAATCCGAATCGAGTTCTGAGGCTGTCACTTCGAAGCTGAAATTGGTCCACCCATTAAACCATTCCCCGGGGCCGATTGAAAATGCGTTCAGCAAATTGGCGGAAAAATTTCCAAAATTCAATTCGGCTGCAAAATCGTGGCCGGCGCCATCTTCGGCCATAAAACTAATGTCATACACAGCGCCTATGGTCGTCGCGACGTTCTGCGAAAGGATGTCCTCGCCTCCGTTCCATTCAAACTGAAACTGGGCGTAATAGGGATTGCTGGCGTAACCGGTGCTGGCAATATTTGGACCACTATAATTTGGCCCGGGCCCTGTGTGGCTAATCTGCCAATTTTCAAAACTCCCGCCCTCGGCGTCAAAATTTCCGTTTTGAACAAGATTTTGTGAAAAGACTGAACAGGTAAGAAGAAATGGGAAAATCAACAATGCCGTCAACCTTCCGATCCGACCCGCACCGATGCTACGCTCAAACCCCGACTCCATGAACTGAAACTAACACCGTTCGCCGGTTTGTCAAATTTGGGCGAGGAGACGCGAGCTGTTTCCTGGTAGGGACGCTGCCCTGCGGCGTCCGTGCCACGTTTAGCGGCGCAACGAGCGTGGAGGGACGATGGATCGCGAACATTTCGCCCGCTTTACGGGCGGTGACCGGGCAGCGCGCCCGTCCCTGTCATCGTAAAGTCATTGTGGACGCAATTGATTTTGCGCGGCGTGCCTGGCGGCGGCGTGGGTTTTCAGCCGCGCAAAATCGCCTTGCTCGCAGGCGTTCACAAAGCCTTCGGTCACGGATTTTAGTTCCTCCCATCGCGCGCGGATTTGCCGTGCTTCCGGCGGCGTGATGGATTCGTCGGTGGTCGCGTTGGCGATGACGTGGAGGAGGTCGGCGAATTCCTGCACGATTTGGTTGGTTGCGGGAATGAGATGATGCGGATGCGGTGTGTTTTTCGGATTTAAAATGAAAAAACCGCCGGCACGCTGGCAAATCCATTGGACGAGGCGACAGTCGCCCGTGCTATTGAGGAGCGCCTCCATGCGATCGAGCGGATTGCCCACGCCGCTGCCGCCCGTATTTGGCTCCCCCCATTTGTAGATCATGGAGGACGAAAGGCCGAGATCGGCGGCAATTTCTTTTGGCTTCTTCTTTTCGAAAACTTCCTGGAACAATTCGTGCGATTGCATGGCTAAAACGATGGGCGGAGGCGAAAGAAATTAAAAGTTTAAAATGAAGGTTGTAATTCGTCGAATTTGACGTCGAATGCGGCTAAACAATTGAGTGGCGATTCGTTGGATCGCGCTTAGGCGCCCCGTTACGCCACAAGAGGCGGGCGTATCGCCAGCACCTGCCGCGCTGTAAGCGCAACCCCATCTTAGCCGTGGGCAACGCCCACGGTACCGGGCCCGAAAATCGTTCGCGCCCTGAAAGGGCAATCCAAATTTGCCCGCCGTTGCGAATCGAACGATTTGGCCTGCCCTTTCAGGGCGCGGGCGATTTGGACGTCGTACCGAGGGCGCTGCCCTCGGCTAAGATGGTTGAGGCTTTCAGCCTTCTGGAAACCGGCTTGTTAATAATGAACAATTCTTGCATTCCTGGTTTATTTCTCTGTAGGTTGGCACGTGACACCGCATCAGCGTAAAATTTCCGCCATCGTCAAAAAGTTGCTCGATTGGTATTCCCAAAACGCCCGCGATTTGCCGTGGCGGCGGACACTGGATCCTTACGCAATTTGGATTTCGGAGATCATGCTGCAACAAACGCAGGTGAAAACGGTCCTGCCGTTTTGGGAGCGCTGGATGCGCGAGTTGCCGACGATTGAATCAGCGGCGCGCGCCAGTTCGCATAAAATCCATAAACTTTGGGAGGGACTTGGGTATTACACACGCGTTCGGAATCTGCAGAAGGCGGCGCAATTGATCGTGCAGAAGCATGACGGCAAATTTCCGAAACAATTTGAAGATATTTTGGCGCTGCCCGGCATTGGACGCTATACTGCAGGCGCCATTTCGAGCATCGCTTTTAATGAGCCGACGCCCATCCTGGACGGCAACGTCATCCGCGTTTTGACGCGCGTTTTCGGAATTGCGGAAAATCCGCGCGAAAAGGAAACAAATCAGAGGCTCTGGCAAATTGCCGAAGAACTGGTCTTAAATTCAAAACTTAAGAATGGCAATTCAAAATCGCCGAACTGTTCGCATCTAAATCAATCGCTGATGGAATTGGGCGCGCTGATTTGCGCGCCGCGAAATCCGCAATGCGGCATTTGCCCGGTAAAGAAGCTGTGTGTCGCGTTAAAGGCAAAGCGGGTAGGGGAACTGCCGAACCTGGCCAAACGCGAAAAGGCCACGGCACGAACGTTTGTTGCCTTCATCATCGAACGCAACGGACAGTTTCTTGTGCGGCGGCGGCCCGTTGGCGTCGTGAACAGCCATTTGTGGGAATTTCCTAATATCGAAATTCTAAGCGAAAATGGAGACAGAAAAGACAAATCGAATGAAAACGGGCACGGCACTTATACCAGTGCAGCAATGGAATTTGGCATTCAAATTAAAAACGCAAAGCCGTTTTGCACAGTCAGACATTCCATCACCCGTTATCGTATGACGCTTCAAGCTTTTCGGGTCCAATCACAAAATGAGCCGAAGATCACAGATGCGGTTTGGATGCCGCACCGGCGGTTGGATTCGTTGCCTTTTACGAGCGCGCATCGGAAGGTGGCCAATCAGATTCTTTCGCGCGAAGTACCATAGGGCAGGCGTCTGCCTGCCAGTTCGGTCGCCAGTGACTGCAAGTGGTGCTGCCACCGCTGCCACCGGCTTCCAGTCGCCAGTTCACTCCACGTACGCGCTTCACTCCTGCCATTGCAAAAAGATTGACTTTGTTCGCAATTGAAAGGCATTTTAGATGTTTTCTGTAAGATGATCTATTTCGATTACAATTCAACTTCGCCGGTGATGCGCGAGGCGCGTGAGGCGTGGCTGGAAACGACGGAACATATCTCGGGCAATCCGTCTTCCATGCACGATTTCGGCGCGCGCGCGGCGGCGGCCCTCCTGAAGGCCCGCGAAAAGCTCGCAGGTTTTCTCGGCTGCAAGGCGGAGGAGATCATCTGGACCAGCGGCGCGACGGAAGCGAACAACACCGTCATGCACCATTTCTCCCGCACCCTCGGCCTGAAGGACGAAATCTGGGTTTCCGGCCTGGAACATCCATGTGTCATGGAATCGGCGCAATATTATTTCGGCAAACGCCTGCGGATTATTCCCGGCACGCATGACGGAGTGATCGACCTCGATTGGCTGACAATGGAAATGTCAGACCGGCGCCCCGGATTGGTAGGCGTGATGGCGGCGAACAACGAAACCGGAGTCATTCAACCATGGCGGGAGATTCTCGCGATTTGCCACAGCTACGACGTCCCGTTTTTTACGGATGCCGTACAGTGGATCGGCAAAATGCCGGCGAAAGGCCTGGGCGATTGTGATTTCGTGAGCGGTGCGGCGCATAAATTTGGCGGGCCGCGCGGCATCGGCTTTTTAAAAATCCCGCATAAAAAGCACATCGCACCACTCTTGCTCGGCGGAAAACAGGAACGCGGCGTCCGCGCCGGAACGGAAAACGTCTCTACGATTGTTTCGATGATCGCCGGCTTGGAGGTTCGTGAGAAACAGATTTCCCATAATCAACATCTCTTGCGCGGCGTGTGGCGCGATAATTTCGAACGCGAATTTTTGCGCGCAGTGCCCGACGCCGTTATCGTGGGCGCCAAATCGCCGCGCCTGTGGAACACCGTTTCGGCCATCATGCCCGAGGGCGACAAGCGGCATCTGTGGGTCGTACGCCTGGATAAGGCGGGCTTTGCGGTGAGCACCGGTTCGGCCTGCACGACCGGAAAGGAAGAACCGTCGCACGTTCTCGCGGCGATGGGATTTAAACCAGCCCAGGCAATTCGCGCGGTGCGTTTTAGCGCGGGTTGGGAAACGACAGAAGCCGATTGGGAAGCGTTGACCAGAGTACTGGTGAAAGTGCACGACGAATTGAAACAGTCGTAAGTTCGCCATGACATCCAAAACTCGAAATCGCCTGATTGTATTGCTCGCCGTAGGCATCCCCGTGGCGATTTTTGTCGGTTCGGCGATTTATTACGGCCTCCTGAAAAAGTGAATCTGGTTTCATTCGTGGGGCAGTTTATCGACACCCTGCGGAATTACTGGATCGTGAGCAAATCAATCCGCGTTCCGCCTTGTCCGCCGCAATAGACGCGTTCGATGGCTTTTTGGAAATCTGCCGCTTTGGCTGTGGGGATGTTCTCAAACCGTTGCGGGTTCAGATCCACCATTGGAAACCATGAGCTTTGGATTTGGACCATGACACGATGCCCTTTGCGGAAATCATGGAGCACGTCGGGCATGACAAATTCAATTATCGAGGGCTTTTTGGATACAAACGGCTCGGGATCAGTCATGCTTTTGCGGAACTTGCCTCGAAAAGGTTCGCCGCGCACCATTTGCTGGTAACCGCCAAAATGAACGTTCCCCGAATCAGGAGTATCGTCCGGATAAACATCAATCAGCTTAACGATGAAATCCGAATCCGTGCCGGACGTGGAAACACGCAGCACCGGTGTAATCGGTCCCGCCACAACTATGTCGTTTGTCAACGGCGCGCTCTCATAGACCAGCACGTCCGGACGGCGCGAGGCAAACCGTTGGTCGCGTGTCATGTAATCGCCGGGCATTCCGTCGCCGATTTCACTGGTCACGGGCACGGGTCTGGATGGATTGCTGACGTATTCATCGAATTTCTGCCGGCCACGCGGCGGCTCGAAAGATAATGTTCCGCCCGCGCAAAGGTACAGCGAGCGCTGGACGGCATTGGCCGGTGGCCAGGAATCAAATCGCCGCCATTCATTTTTGCCGGTCTCAAACATCCAGGCGACGGGCAAGTGCGCATCATTGGTGGAATTGGGCTCCAATGCCTGGAGGAAAAACGGGTACTGGATGTTCTTTTGAAAAAAATCACATGTTGGTGAGCCGAATTGAAGGTTGCCGAGCGATTGGCCGCCCGGATGGCCCCATTGGCCGTGCGACCATGGTCCCATCACGAACGTCGCCGCTGGTGCGCCCCCGTGTTCCCGAATTGCCTGGAACAACTTGAACGTCCCCGCCAAATCCTCAGCATCGAACCATCCGCCCACCACCAAAACCGGCGCGGTCAGATTCGTCATGACCGGGCCAAGCGCGCGCGACGACCAAAACGAATCGTAGTTCGGATGTTTGAGGATGTCGTCCCAGTACGGATTGAGATGTTTGAATCGAATGTCCTGGGCATTGGCCAGCGGACCCATGTGCAGAAAAAAATCGTATTGGTCCGGGGTGCCAGAATTGAATCCCGGCGGGTTGACATTGTGCGGCCAGAAACCGCTGTAAAAGCCGAAGTTCGCCGCCAAAAAGAACGCTCCGTTGTGGTAGATGTCATCGCCATTTCCCTCGTCGCCCATCGGAGCCTGCGGTGAGGCTGCCTTGAGATACGGACAAGCGTTGATCATGGCCTGGGCGGCGTAAAATCCCGGGTAGGAAATTCCCCAGGTGCCCACGCGGCCATTGTTGTTCGCGATGTGTTGAACGATCCAATTGATGGCGTCGGCGGCGTCTGTGGTTTCGTCCGTGTCAGTGGGACCGGAAAAGTGTCTCTTGTGCGGCGGCATATCAATGTATTCGCCTTCCGAATGGTTCCTGCCGCGCACGTCCTGATAGACGAAAATGAATCCGTGCCGCGCGAACACTTCGGACGGCCCGAGCGACCCGGGATAATTCGTCTCGCCATAGGGTCTGATCGAATACGGCGTCCGGACCATCATGATCGCGTACTGGCGATTTGTGTCGCGCGGCGAATAGATGGACGTGAATAGCCGCGCCCCATCACGCATGGGGATATAATAATCATGCTTGATGTAATTGGTACGGATGAATTCCGCCAGGCCCGAGGGATGCTCGATCCGCGCCATGTGTCCAAAGGAGCTATTGGTTGTTGTTAGCCGCACGACATTCCCTTGGCCGATTGCCCTCGATGTGAGGAGAAACGACGCCAGGGCAATGATCAGGCAGAGAGTTGCGCCCGATTTCAAACGAAAGGGATGTTTATTGAACAACAAAGGCACAAAGACGCGAAGGGAATATGGTTTTCCAATTGAAGGTGCTGAAAGCGCAGAACCATTGTACCTGAGGGCAGCGCCCTCGGGTCTGGAACGGGAATGATATGCCCCCTGTAAAATTTCCCCAAAAATATTCCGCGCATCGAACCCCTGAACCGGTCGGCCGTGGCGCGTAGCGCGGACGTCCCGCCTGCGGGTTAGGTCGCCAGTGGCGCTGCCACCGGCGTCCTCGCCGCCAGTTCCTTGGGAACTTCGACGATTCCCAAATATCGCGCATCCATACCTTGGACCGAAGGTGGTAGGGACGGCGCGCTGCGCCGTCACCGCCCGTAAAGCGGGCGGAACGATTCGCATGCGCCCATCCGAACGACGATTCACGGAAAGGGCCTCCCAAAATGACATGGAGGATAATACATCTTCGGCTTACTCTTTCGACGCCGTCTTACGGAAACCGTTGCCCTCGAGCATTTCATTTCTGCCCGTAATAGGCCTTTGCTCCGTGTTTGCGATGGAAATGTTTATGAAGCAGAACCGAATGCATAGGTTTCGTCTTTGGATTAATTCGCAACGTTTCGCTGGCCAATCGCGCGACAAATTCCAAAACGCTCGCGTTGTGAACGGCATCCGCCGGCGTTTTACCCCAGGTAAACGGGCCGTGGCTGGCGACCAGCACGGCCGGATGCTCAAGCGGATTTAATTTCCTGAACGTCTCGATAATCACCGT
Organism: uncultured Verrucomicrobiae bacterium; assembly: GCA_963845665.1. GTDB lineage: Bacteria > Verrucomicrobiota > Verrucomicrobiia > Limisphaerales > UBA11358 > UBA11358. Next base: position 1,679,260 of record CAWJTA010000001.1, on the reverse strand, counting down.
GCCGGTATTTTTTTCGTAATCGGTTTTTATTTCTGCCGGCGTCATCGCGCGCGTGCAGGGTACCTCCCCAAACCAATAATCTGCTTGAGTGGTGCCGTAGGAGGGAATCATTCTTTTTGCCTGCGCCCACGCCGTCGCATACAGGCTGTGAGTGTGGACCACTCCGCCGATTTCCTTAAATGCCCGATACAACTCGAGATGAGTGGCCGTATCCGAGCTGGGCTTAAGATTGCCTTCGACAACTTTGCCATCGGTGAGGGAAACCAGGACCATGTGTTCGGGTTTCATGCCGTCATACGGCACCCCGCTGGGTTTGATAGCCACCAGGCCGCGCTCGCGGTCGATGCCGCTGGCATTGCCCCACGTTTGGACCACCAGGCCCTCGGCCACCAGGTCGAGGTTGGCCTTGCAGACAGCGGCTTTAAGTTGTTCGAGCATAGTGTTTTCCATTGTTTCTAACCACGAATTACACGAAAACGAAAAATCAAAGTACGATTCGCTCGTATTCGAGCTTGGGATAATGGCCAAAATTTATAAGAAGGCCGAGTTTCATGCCGGTCGCCCGCAATTGATTCTGTACCTGGGCGCGATGCTCATCAGTCAAGGCCGTGGCCGCCTTTAGTTCAATGACAATCTTCTCGTACGAAATGAAATCGGGCTTGAATTTGCTTTTTAAAGGCCTGCTTTTGTAACTAAGGTTCAGTTCCGGCTGGGCCCGATACGGAATTTTTCTGTCCGCAAATTCGATTTCTAAACATTCCTGATACACCGATTCGAGAAAACCACTGCCTTCTTCTTTGTAAACTTCGAAACAGGCTCCCATGATCTCATAACTCTCCAGCCTATAAACAATGTTCGACATATATAGATTCCTTTTCGTGTAGTTCGTGTGTTTCGTGGTTAATCCCTCCGCGTTTCCTCAATTTGTTTAACGATGATTTGCACGAAAAAGCTTCGAATATGCTCCGGTTTCTTTCTACGAATTTCGTGGTTTAATAATTGCGTTTCCTGACATGTGCAGTTTGCGCTTTCTTTAGTAAAAAATTCAGAAACGAAAAACGGCGGCGAATTCGCTTTTGACCCATTGGAATATTCGAATCCTTTTCGTGTATTTCGTGGTTTACAAAACCCGCTGCAATTTCATTTCCTCACCCGATTCCGGATCTCAATCAACCTTTTCATCACATCAAACAAATTGCCGTTCCAATCGCGCGTGCCGAACGCGTCGTGAAGTTCTTTATAAATAATGTACAGTTCCTTGTAAATCTCATGCGCCTTGGCGTCTGGTTTGTAAATCTTCGGCCGCAGACCCGTCATCGCGCGTTGCGCCGTGGCATAATCTTTGTGCGCGCCGGCCACAACGGCTCCGGCAACGGCTGATCCGAGGGCGCAGGTCTGCGCCGAGCGCGACACTTTCATCGGACGGCCCGTGACGTCCGCGTAAATTTGCATCGTGAACGGGCTCTTTTCAGCGATGCCGCCACAGTTGATGACCTGCTCGATTTTCACGCCGTATTCTTCGAAGCGATTGATGATCGTGAGCGCGCCGAACGCCGTGGCTTCGACCAGGGCCCGGTAAATTTCCGGGGGCGAGGTGTACAATGTTTGGCCGACTATCAATCCGGTCAACCGCTGGTCTACGAGAATTGTTCGGTTGCCGTTGTTCCAGTCCAGCGCCAGCAATCCACTCTCGCCGGCCTTCAGTTTCGCCGCGTCACGGTCGAGATCTGCATGCGAATACAGTTTGCCGCCGGCTTGCCGCGCCGAAGCCTTCGCGTAGGCGGGGCGAATGTAATTGACGAACCAATTGAAAATATCGCCCACGGCCGATTGCCCCGCTTCCAATCCGAAGAATCCCGGCAATACGCTGCCGTTGACAATGCCGCATAAGCCCGGGACGTCTGCGAGGTTTTGCGTGTTCGGACAGGTCGCGATATCGCAGGTGCTCGTGCCGATGATTTTCACCAGCGCGCCGGGTTGAACGCCGCAGCCTACGGCGCCCAGGTGCGCGTCAAACGCCCCGACCGCGACGGGAATGCCGCCGGGCAGCCCGGTTGTCTTCGCCCAGTCCGCCGTCAAATTGCCAACCGCGGTGTCAATCGCGCGCACACGCGGACACAACCGCGCCTGTAATTCGCCCAGTTTGGGATGAAGCTCTGAAAGAAATACCGCGTCCGGGTACCCGCCCCAGTTTTCATTGTACATCGCCTTGTGACCGGCCGCGCAAACGCCAACGGTCAATTTATCCGGCGATTCCGTGCCCGTCAGCGCTGCGGGGACATAATCGGCTAGTTCCACCCATGAATGCGCCGCGTTAAAAACGTCCGGCGCGACTTTCAGGCAATGCCAAATCTTGCTCCAAAACCATTCGCTGGAGTAGATGCCGCCGCATTTAGCCAGGTACTGCGGGCGCATAGTCTTGGCCGATGCCGTAATTTCCGCCGCCTCGGCGACGCCAGTGTGGTCCTTCCACAACCACGCCATTGCCGCCGGGTTTTTCGAGAATTTCTTGTTGAACGCGAGCGGTTGACCATTGGCGTCCACAGGCAACGGTGTGCTGCCGGTCGTGTCCACGCCAATGCCTACGACCTGTTCGGGCTTGAATCCGCGAACGTTTTTCTTCGCCGCAGCCAGCGCCTTCACAATTGTGATGGCCGCGCCTTTGATGTAATCGGCCGGATGTTGCCGCGCCAGATTCGGGTCACGCGACAAAATGACTCCGGCTGTCCCATGTTCGTAGTTCCAGACAGCGGTTCCGGCTTCGCGTCCGTTTGCGATGTTGACGATCAGGGCGCGGACAGAATTGGTTCCGTAATCAAGTCCGACGGCATATTTTGCACTCATAGTTGATAAGAAAGAGAAATGCTACTTTTTGCGTCGGCCAATTGTCGAGTATTTACGCGTGGCGGCGCCACCCGCCGTTATTTCATGCTGTACAGCTATTTACCGCCGCACCGGAATATCGACTCAAAGCCGGCATAAAATGCGTCTCCGTTTGCTGATGTGGCCGTACTTGCAATTCTCACAGTAATCATGCCGCCTGCCGGAAATCCCGGCTCCTCGGGTTTGAACGTCACTTCATCTCGCGTTGCCGACCAGCTAAACGCGCCACGTATCGCCGGTGCCGTCGAAAATGCGCGCTCGACGCTCGAGGCATCCATCGGTTCATTGAAATGAATGACAACGGACGCTGTCGGTGAGATTTCGGCGGAATCATGCGCCGACGAAATAGCAGTCACCACCGGATCCAACGAACGAACGTCCGATTGTGCGACGAAGATTTTCGCCGATGTCGCAGGTATTACGACAGGTGGAGTTTGTCCATTCCCGGTCAGCGTCATGCTTTCATTTTGATCCAGGAGGTTTACCAGACTCGTGCCTGCCGGATAACTCGTTGGGCATGCAGGCAATGTTCTATCTTGATCTGCCGTGTTAAACACGATGAACACCTGGCGCGCGCCGAGCTGGCGCGTGTAAGCAATGACGCCCGGGCCCTTGGCATCGCTCCACAAAATCGATTGAATGCCCGTTTGCAACGCCGGATACAGGCGCCGGAAATTGTTCAGCATCGCCACAAATCGAAACAGTGGATGCGTCATGTTGAAATTATCGCCGAGCGACGGCCCCCATTCGAATTGACCGGCGAACATATCCTCACGGTCCCACGGATCTTTCCCTCCGTTAAATCCCTGTTCCGTCCCATAATACAAACTCGGGATTCCCTGCGCCGTGTAAAGAAACACCAGCGCGACCTTGAGACGGGCAATCGTCGCGCCGGGAATACTCAAAAACCGGGGCTGATCGTGATTGTCGAGGAATGTCACGAGTTGGTCTTGCGCTGCCGGGTCGTAATTGGCGGCGACAGCCTTGTAATGTTTCGCAATTTCATGCGGGCTTGTTGTGGCCTGGGCGAAAATCGGGTTGATTTTGAAATAAAGCGTGTAATCCAGAACCGAATCCAGCTTGAACGGCCCGCCACCCATCGTTCCGGTATAGGAACCCACTTTCGCGTTCGACGGATGCGGCACTTCGCCAAACATGAAAAAATCAGGTTTTCCGTGCGCCGCCGCAAACGCATGGACGGCCGGGCACCACTCCTGCCAGAATCCCATTTCCACATGCTTGACGGTGTCTATGCGAAAGGCATCGAAACCCGCTTGCTCAATCCAATACTCATAAATCTTCGTCATCTGCGTCCGCACGTATGGCGTTTCCGTCCGAAAATCGTCCAGGCCGTCCAGTTCGCCGAGTTCAAGCTGCGTGGTGTCATCGTAATCCTGGATCCAGCCGTTATTGTGGAACAGGTTTGTAAGGGAAGGATTTTCCGGGCTTAGGTTAAACGGCGGCGGATATTGCCTGCGCGGTCTGCGATAGCGCAAATGGTAACCATCCGGCGGATACTTGAAATTTGGGTAACCTGGATCGGCGCTATCGACAAGATCGCCGCCGTGATTGACGACGATGTCGTCAATCACCAGGATTCCGCGGGCGTGCGCCTCCCTGACCAGACGCTGCAAATCCGCCAGGCTGCCCCAATGCGGGTCCACCTTGTAAAAATCGCGCCCGGCATAACCGTGAAACTCCCCATGCGCGTTCAGCACGACCGGCGAAATCCAAATCGCCGTTACCCCGAGCGATTTGATGTAATCCAGTTTGTCCTCAATTCCCTTAAAATCTCCTCCGTGAACGGATGTGCCTCTGTGCCCGGCGGGATCATAATTGCCGTCCGCGTTGTCGTTTGACGGATCGCCATTGTAAAAGCGGTCGGTGATGATTTGATAGATGCTTTGCTGTTGCCAGAGACGGTTCGTTGAAACGCCGGCGGCGGCCGCCGCCCGAAAACCGAACGATGCCAACACCAGAACGACTGGGGCGATAACCAATGATTTAAGCAAGTGGATCAATTTGTCGGCCGATGATTGACGAATTGCCGCTAAAAATCCAGCTAAGTCGATGGTAGGGACGGCGCTCTTCGCAAGTGGCGCTGCCACCGCCGTCACCGCGCGTAAAGCGCGCGGAACAGTCCGCGCTACAATCCACTCCATGAACCCCTTTTTCGTAGCAGCGGACGTGAGTCCGCTCTAACTATTTCGCGGGATAAGCGTATGGCCTCGCTCGCGGTCCGGACCATCTGACGGCGGTTCATGGAACCTCCCTTTCGATTGTTTTCACACGCATTGAGACCGTGAACCGATACAATCACCCGTCGTTTCAAGCCATCGGCGAACAATTCCCCTTATGGCCTCGGTGCAAACCAGAAACGCTTTCGCTAACAGCGAGTGCTATTGCAACTTGCAAACCCGCAACGTAGCGGTCAAAGCGCCTTCGATGAGAGCGCCCAATTTTTGAATAATGCGCGTCAGGGTTTTACGGCATAGGCCGTGCTTAAACCAATCAGAGGAGCTTGTGATCGGGCGAATTGCCATGGCAGCAGTGCTTTTGTCGCTTCTGATGTTGACGACAGGGTGTCAAAGTTTATTCATGAGCAACCGCAGTGCGACGGAGTCGCCATGGACAAACTGGGACCAGGTGACTATGACCTTCAACAGCATCGTCCCAAACCATACCACCGTGACCGACTTGCAACGCATGAAGTTTGACCCAAACGTGACGCCGAATATCTGTATTATGCCGTTCGTGGACATTGTGCCGATCTTCATGCCCAATCCGAACATCCACATGCAGGACCTTCCGATAGGTGTTGAGGTTTACCTGGAGTCCAAGACAAACAATTGCGCCTATCGAGTGCAATTGGAGGACGTGCGGCAAAAGCGCCATGGAAATATCCTGCTGGACATGTTCGGATTTAAGCGGCTCACGCATCATTCGGGCTGGCGGTTCAGTGGACTTATTTTGATCAAAAACAACGTCGTCGTTTACACGTTATCGTCTGGCGAACCGAATATCTCGAGCGAGGAGAGTACAGTCAAACCGCTCGGACCATTCCAGGACATGCAGGATAGCGCCGGCCGCATCATCTCCCTGGCACATTAGGGGGTCCAAAGGCTTTCCACGCCCCCGGTGTGCCCCGGTAGGTAGGGACGCTGCTATTCGCAAGTGGCGCTGCCACCTCACGCTCTCACGCTCTCCTCGTCTCGCGTTCTCGCGGCGGATTTATCAAGCTGCTCTTCCACAAATTGAGCGTATTCCTCGTACTCGGGCAACTTGGCAAACTGGTGTTTTGATTTGATGAGTCTTGAAAGTCGAATGTTGGCACGGCAGGCAATCAGGAATAAATGACGTTCTCTGCCAACATATTTATCTATCCTGTTTCTGATACTCAGTATGCTTTCAATTATCGCGTCGTGTTCTGTTCGTGTCATAAATTACTTATAAAATGATTTCAGTTTATCGATATCGGGCCCTCAATTGAATTAGCAGGCACACAATCTCGCCGTCGTGGAAACCGCCTCCTGCTCCATCGGTGCGGCAGGATACCCAAGGGTAATGCACTCGAATAAATATTGCCGTAGAAATTCCTGAAGCCCGCCAAGCCGTTCATACTGCAACGTATGGACAAGCTCGTGAAAAACCAATCGGCGGTCATCCCAAAAGTCCGCCTGGACGAAGATGCCATACCGCAGCGTCAATCCTCCGATGCCAGGCGATATTAGCTGAATGGCGCGCGCGGCGTCGCGCAGGGCGGGATTCTCCGGAATCGGAATGCGTGCGACCTTTAGCAATCTGACCTTCTCCGGATGCGCCACGTCAATGCTCGTGGCGTCGGCGGTCTGGGCGGGGGAAAGAGGCACGCCGTCGCGGAGGATGATGCCCTCCTGCTTCGCGGCCCAGGCACAAGCCAGCGGCACCAACACCTTGAACTCTTGCCGGGTAATCATGATCGTGTCGCGTGTGCCGGCGATGGGTCTACGATGTCGGTTGCCCGGCCGATCCTATTTGCCGAAAAACCGATTCGCATTCATCAAAGCTGGACGGTGAAAAATTCATCTCTTTGCGCCGGCCTTGTTATTCTCTCGACTTGCGCTTTTGTAAGCGGGAAAGAAAGGTTTACGTTCTCCGAGGCCCCGGCCACGGCCTTTTTGATACGAACCGCTATCTTTCCATCCCCTCTTTCCCTCACAAAAAAGCGTCCGCCCGATCCTGTTCCATCCGCTGAATAATACGAGACAGATCCCTTGTGCAGGGCATCTTTTGACCACCTCTTGGTCTTTACATAAATGTCAGGTTCCGTAACCAGCGAATAGGACATCCACGCCCACACAGCATCGAACGGCAATTGTTCGGGGTCGCTCGTCACCTGAACGTCAAACACCACAACGATCTGATTGTCTGCGCCGGGCTTAAATTCTTTGCTGTCCCATACATGGCACTTCCTTGCTTCCGGGTATTTAATCGATTTCCCGTTTAGCTCAAATGAGTATGCAATCCCCTTTGCAACTGTGAGGTCGCAGTCTTCATGGCTGATGAAACTTGCTTCGCAGTGACACGCTTCAAAAATTGCATCTTGGAAACGGGAAATTTTTTGAGGCTCGTTTTCCACAGGTGAGATATTCATCATTCCAAAAGGATAAGCATCAAAACCCTTTGACAAGTCCTGCTTCCAGGATTCATTTTTCAGCAACCTCTTCCTTTACAGGATTCCCGGCGCCCTTTCCATGGTCCAGGTTCACGAACTGGTTTGTTCCTGGAATATGGCAGACAATGTTGAACCTGCCGACAGTCTCCAGTTTGGCAGTGCGGAACGCCAGCCGGCTGCTGCGAAAATGTTTGCCCTTCAACGGGTTTTTTGACCAATTATTTTCGTCAGTTAGATATTCCAGGGTTTCTTCGTTTTCAATAAGTATGTTCATAAATAAGAGTGAAAGAGGGGTCAATGCGTCTTGTTGGTGACCAGAATGATAACCACAACGATTCCCCCACAAAATAGTCCCACGAGAGTCGAGCAGAGGAGCACGATCATTTTACGTCGTTGTGCCCACGCCGGCTGATGCCGGAAAAGGAGTTTTCCCAGCAGGCCGATGGTTGAATGGTCTGGCTCGATACATAGCCAGAATGACCCCATTCATGGAAATAGCGACAACTAAATCAATTTATTTTCATTTCACTATCATAAATTGATTGAGAGAGCCGGCGGCGAAAGGTTTAGAGTCTTGGCGAAACCATCTCTAAAATTTGTTGAACTTGTTAAAGGCGATCGCCAATTTCACTAATTTCGGAGCAGGTCATATGACAACCGTCTAAATCTCCTCAAATAAATCTCGCCAAATGGCCAAATTCTCGTCGTCGTGAATGTCCCAGGTACGCAACTGCCGGGCTCCCGTCTGCGAAAAAAAATACCCGGTATAGCCATCATAACGGCTATAGGCCTCGCTGCTGTAAATTAAAACCTCGCCTGCGCGAAAACTGTCGCGCAGGCATTTGAAATCCTTGCGAACGCGATAGCTTCTACTGACCACAAATGGCGACTCTCGCCACGGACGAATCTCGACGTAGTTCATGTGACGCTCACAAGCAGCTTAACACCAAAAACCAAACCACGACCACGGCCGCCACCGGGCAAAGAAATATTACGCATCATGCTTCCATTTCCAAAAACCCAAATGCCGCGGCTCAACGCCGGGTCATCCTCTTCATAGTCCACGCCACTATATACAACAGGACAATCGACAAGGCGGCAAAAAGCACCAGGCAAACCAGCACATCCAAAAGCTCCATAAGCGCGAACCTCCAGCCATGTATGGTGACTCCGTTTGAAAATACAATACGATGTCGTGCACTACTTGTGACGGTAATGTTCTGCCGGCGTGTCTCTTCAACGCCAAATATTAAATAGGGAGCAAATCTCTGCCACAGGAACGCACAAATCTGTCCAGCAATGATGAACGGAACGAGAAGGCAGAGAATGACAACCGCGAATGTCTTCCCCAGCACTCGTTTGGGAACCGGATTGTCCGCTTCTGACATAGGCGCTCACGCTTCCAATCTGGACTCTCTCATGGCTCAAGTGAATAATGCCGCCTGCCACCAAACAGAAACCGCTTCGACACTTCGTTGAAGCGTCTAACAAACTCCTGCCACCATTCCCAGGCGACGAAACGACGGCGGTGAAAAACAGCGTCGGAATACTGCCACAACGAATCGCTCGGGTCTGCAATGAAATGGGATGTCGCTAAGGTATCGTCAACCATTGTGCCTTGAGACCAGCCCGGGCCTCACGTTCTCACGCTCTCCCAGTCTCACGCTCTTGCAGCCCCTCACGCTCTCGTAAAAGATGGTGCCCCGGCACGGACTCGAACCGTGAACCAATTGATTAAGAGTCAACTGCTCTACCAATTGAGCTACCGAGGCAAAGTAGAAAAATCATTTTGACACAATGCGGCCAAAGGGCAAGGTTTTTGAGCGCCGATCTCCTGATGCTTGTTCTCTTTTCTAATCCGGACGTGCGCTCCCGGTCCTCTGCGTTCCAGCTGCGAAGCAGCCCGCGATAGTAGCCTGCCGCGCCGAAGCCAGACGGAGGCGGGCCCACAGTGATAACTGTGGGAAAACTCGGCCGAAGGAATTTTTTCAGCCCCGGACGGGGCGGCGGAGTCGTGCGGCAATTGATTGACGTTGTGAAAGCGGTTTGATGAGCATCTAATGGGGAGTGGCGTTTTGAAGAACTTTATACAGGTCAATACTTTGTATATGGAGCTGTTCGTACACGCAGAAAAACAAAAGATTCCAGGCAATCAGCCAGCAAAAGCATGCCCCTAAGATGGCTAATGGCGCCCGCTTTAAAAGTACCGGTCGAGGGTATGCAATAATTATGAAAAATGCCGCGGAACCGAACCAAATGGCGTCTCCTTTAATTTGATCTACTTTTTCGACAACATCCGGGGCCCCGCCAATGGATGAAGTCAAATCCGCGACGGCGCCGACAATTGCAATGGCAGCTATGAGGATGCCAAAAATCATGACGCCGCCCCTAATTCCTCTGAATAGCTGGAATATCGATTTCTGCACAAGCCTAAAAATCTAAATATAACATGGCTGATCCGTCCCCATCGGCAGTGTTCTTACGTCACGCGACCGCTTCGGTATTCGTTTGTCTTTCGTGATTCCGGCGCGATTAATGTTCACAGAGGATCGTCTTTTGCGGGTAAGTTGTTGGGGCAGCCAGATTGCGCACAATATCCTTGCGGCCTGCAAAAAGGCAAGTGATTTCCATGCAATACCTTGAGTTTGGGCGCATTTTGACACTGTCCGTGGTAGGGACGGCGCGCTGGGCACGATGGCGCTGCCACCGGCGCAACGATTGTCGTCGGACGGTATATCGCGGGCTGTTCCGCGCGTTTTGTGCGCCGTCCCTAACCAACGCCAAAATCGAGAACAGTGCCAAGATGCGTTCCGGCTGCGGAGCAGCGTGCGAAAGTAGCCTGCCGCGCCGAAGTCAGACGGAGGCGGGCCCACAGTGGTAACTGTGGGAAAACACGGTGGAAGGAATTTTTCGAGCCCCGGACGGGGCGACAGAGTCGGGCAAACACAACAAGTTCAACCAAAAAAGGGGTCAACCCATAGCTCGGTTCACATCGTCCGCCTCAAAAACGAACTACTTTTAAGGGCATCGAATCGCGGCTGAAGCTGATTGAGGATTCAATGGCCTCAAAGGATGAATGAGTCAGGCTGCGGGCGACTTGTTGGCTACTTGAACACACGCAACCCGAATACTTCGCAAGGAGCCGGGTGCAGGCGGAAGTGGTCGGCCACGTTACGGTGGAAGTCCCTGATAAACCCGCATTCGAAATCGAAGCATATGAACGGCTGTGCAATCGGCATTTCGGCGTGCCGCCGGGTTATGGAGAACGGCGGGAAAGGACAATCATAATCCAAATGGCGGCATCGCGTGGAGTCCATGTCCAGGTTTAATAATTACCACATTAACAACCGCTATCAAAATGACGGCGAAAAACATACAAGCAGCGTCATCAACCGAAAACCGTTTGTTGACGAACTGAATATAATGGGCGGGGATTCGTTTAAATAAGACCTTCAACGAGAGATAAAAGACACCATATAAAAGTCCCCACGCCCAAAAAAGCCTATGTTCGTTTAAATCAGTGACAGCGTATTCAGATATCTCACCGCCTTGCCCTTCTATCACTCCATCCAACTTGAATTGGACATTCACATCGCCGCCATATATTACTTGCAGCTTTACTCCGTCATTGCGTTCTAAAACTTTCCAATCCATCGGTAATATATTCAATTGATTTGTGGTGTTTAGAAGCTTAAAACCAACCACATCCCGGGTGGTTTTTAACGTTGTTTGTATTATCGGTTCGCCATTTTGCGTTTTTAGGCAGACTGTCTTCAAAATATCATCATGATGAATGGGAGCGCCGCCTTCATTCCAGATTTGAATTTCGGCAGATGACAATTCGCCTCTTACCTGCATTCCATTTAGAGTGACGTCAAAATTGTTAAGATTATTTTTTTGCACTATCGCCGTTCGAGTGGGGCTAACGTAGTACGTTAAGTTTGGCTTTTTGATTCCCGCATAATAGAAATAGGCGGCGATTACCGCGCCAACAGCAATACCAAAGAGAGGATGCCAGATTATTCTCTTAAAAACCGTTTGCCCAGGCTGCTTTTCTTTTTGGTCTTCCATGTCCTGTCCACGAAGTTTCCCAACACTGCCCGTGTCAGAGCGGTGTTGTCAAACCAGAATTAGTCGGTAGAACAACCAGCGGCACAAACTCGTTTTGTCCACCGTCCGCATTTGGCATAAATTGCACAGCGCATTGACAGTGGGGCCGCCCGCAATCCGAACCAGCGTCCCTCCGAATGGGGTTTGTCAACCGGATTTGTCGCCGCCTTGAATTTGATTGCCCAGCCCTTCCAGTACGTGGGGCGGAATATTGGGCATCTCGAAGCACAAAAATTGGAATTCGATTTTTTTCCCAGAAGTAAGCTTTAGATAGCCATTCCCATACCGTTCGCCGTTTTTCTCACTCATCTTCAGCCGCGAATCTTTGCCAATAATTGTCTCCCAAGTGTGTACCCCACCGTGTGGCTTGATTTCTACAACTGCCGGTTTCTGATAAAGGATTATTTCGTTCAACGACGTTTTTACCGAGGCAGATGGATGTCCGGGCATGGGCAACGTTAAGTTTTCAAGGAGCACGCGGGCTGCCTCAACATTCACGGGATGTAATCCTGCGTTGACAGCTTTGACGCTTAAACGCACAACACGCGCGGCCCCGGCAATCGTGATATCGGCGGTAACTTTTAAACCGAAGCCGATTTCAGTTGGATCAATCGCGTACAGTGGCCCCGATTCAGCTGCGGAATCAGAACTTTTCAAAGGTTCTAAAATTTCCAGTTTGTTTAGAAAAGCACGGCCGCTATCCGTCAGAATGTACCATTGAGCGGTTTTGTGCACAACGATCCCAATAGTGGTTAGCTCCCGGATTTGACCTGAAAATGCACCCGTGCCATCAACCCCAACGGCAAACTGGCTTCGCTTATCGCGCAGGAATTTAAGAAGATTTGACTTTTCCAAAACGGCCTTAAGTTCAGCGAATGTCAAACCAGTAAATGTTTCTTGTGTACTGGTTGAAAGTTTATCGCGCAAGCCAGCATTCTCTTTGCTGAGACGGGCGACCTCGTCAGCCAACGCGGGCACATTGGATTGTGTCGTTGACCGAACCCATCCGGCTAATTCTTCGCGCCTTGCCAAACCAGAGAGGGTCTCCATTATTGCGAGCTTGATGTCTTTGGAATCTTCCCAAAATCTGACGATACGCGTCAAAACCTCGGCACGAAACTCTTTTAATTTTTGGGGGTTCTCTGTTTCGACAACCTTAAGCCCCTCTCTTTTAGCGCGTGGTTCAATTGCTTTTTCGTCTATTGCGCAGGCAAACAGCGGCTTTCCTTTTGAAAGGGCATATTCATATTCCAAATGGACGTAGCTCTTTTCGGATTTAGGCTCGATGCTCCCATACCGCCCTCCGAGGATTAAAAGGTACACATCCGATTCATCAATCCACTGCTTGATGACTTCCATTTGAGATTCATCACCTGACGTGAAAAGTTCCATTCCGGCGGGAATGTGCCCAGCGGTAAGAATCGCCTCAACAGCAGCCTGACGTTCGTGGGTCAAGTCGATAAAAGTGGACGACACAAAAACTTGGAGTTTTTTGTGGTTAAAATCAGCCATAGCTTCCGATGATTAAGGTCCAAAATTGTATTCCCTGATAAACGTGCCCTCACTACGGGGCAACTGTCAATCGGATTGCGTCTTTCTCCCAAAGGGTGCCAGAATTTGACATGCTATGACAGTTGGGGCAAGACGTGCGGAATGTGTGAGACAGTGTCCGATTGCGCCCGCTGTACGGGCCGCCGACGCCAGCGCAGCGTCCCTACCTGGGAAGCCCATTATTTCGCCGTTGGCTCCTGCGCGGTCGTAGCGTTGTGCTCATTTTGTTTCAAAACTCTGGGCCAATATGCAGTTTGTAATTTCCTGCGAGCCGGTCCCGTTATCCTGGAGAACCAGCGCTGGCGAACCCTTCATTGAAATAAGTTTCCATTTGAATCGAAGGTAATACGTTTGACCGGCTTTCGCGTCCAGTTCCCCCAGTTTGTCTTCCGAATATACGAAATCAAACAGGTGCATTTCGCCGCCGGTCACCCGTTTGCCGGTGAACGCGATTTCGCCAGGCGCGGCCACATAAGGATAATAATTATTATCTGTGAAAACGCCTGACGCGGTAAGGAATGTAATAGGTTTATGGTTTGCAAAAATTTTGAAAGACTCGCCAGAGCCAATGTAATTTTGCTTCCGGTAAATATAAATCAACGCCTTGTCAGGCGGAAAATTCGCCACTGGTTTGAATTGAGAAGTAGTCGCACAGCCTTGGAGCATCAATAAGGCGGTAAACAAGACAAGTGTGGAGATGTACCTGCGCATAGGACTCGAATTTTCGGCTCCAAACTGCTGCAAGGCGCGGAAAACCACAAGGGAAATCAGGTCAACAAACCAAGCTCCAAAGATGGTCAATAATGCCAGCTTCGGATTCTCAGTAGTGTCCTAATTTGAAGTTTCTTTGGCACATTTAGGGCAAAGCACATTGGAATGATAACGCCAGCCAATTTGGTAGAAATGTTCACCAGCTTTGCGCCTCACAGCAGAATCAAAAGCATCCCTGGGCTCACTGCTGTGGCAGCGTGCCTCCGCCCAACAACGACTGCAAAAAATACTAAACAACCCGCCGCTCTTCGCGACAAGCGCATCCGCCATTGAGCTGAGCACATCGGCTGTCATGACTTCATTTTTTATTTGCCTTCATATCTTTCACAATTTGAACCTGGGCAGCCTTTGCGCCGAATCCATTTGCGGAATTTCCAATACGGCAACGAATCGCCCAACGCAGGCCAACCCGCGGCAGCCTGCCGGTGATAAAGGTCTTGCGCGTTCAGTTCTTTGACGGTTGCCTTTGCCATTTTCCTATGTGGAAAGCGTCAAATTATGAAAATTTAACCCAAGCGTCAAATCAGCAGGATTCTGGGTAGTGGTACGTTTTGAAATCAGTTTGGCTCCAGCGCGGTGTTAGGCATACATCTTCCGTCCTCTGTGCATGGAACTGCGTCCACCCGGGCAACTGAGTTTCCCGGTTCGCAAGTATCTCAACCTGCTTGACAATCCGTCCGGCTGGAAGATAATCGACAAGAATGACCAGCAGCAGTCAATTTAATGACATGAGCAACAGGTCAAATGGGAAATCCCGGCTTAGTCGCAGAATCGGAATGAATCGATTGATGAAATGAGCCCAGCGTGTCAGAAGTCGGTCGCGAGCGCGTATTAGCAATGAGTGCATTTCTGTGTGGACTGAATTTAGAAACGAGACGCGAAAGAGAAGGAAGACTATTATGAACAGAACGAAGCCATTTCTCACTGTGGCCAGTTTAACTGCCGCATATGTTTTCGCCCAAACACTTGTCATGGCGACCCCACCGGCTCCCATAACTACATTCCCCGCTACGAAACAACAGGTAGTCAGCGGGGTCAACTATGGGAACCCGGTCCCGGTCAACAGCATTGGCGCAGGGCCGGTGGGCACACTCCTTTTTTTAGGCAATAATTTATATGGGATGACCGAGTCGGGCGGTTCTTATGGCCTCGGCACAGTCTTTAGCGTTACTACTTCCGGCACTCTCAACTGGAATCGCGACTTTACCGGCGCGGTTCATGATGGCGCTAGCCCATGGACTTCTGGATTGGTGTCAGACGGAACATGGCTGTATGGGACAACCTCGGCAGGTGGCAAGTACGGTTTCGGAGTCGTTTTTGCCCTTAGCCTCGACGGCCAAACTCTTAACGTTCTGCATAGTTTCGCGAGTGGGCCGAGCGACGGGCAGCAACCGGAATGTTCCCTGGTATTGTCAGGAGGTTGGCTTTACGGGACAACTTCTACGGGAGGCCAGTATGGCTTATTCGAGTACGGTACTGTTTTTGGGGTGAGCACTCTTGGAGACACAAGTGGTTGGTGGGAAAAGAATTTGATCGGCTTGCAGGCTCCGAATGGAACTTACATCGGAAGCAGGCCTGGTCCCAACTTTGTGCTCTCGGGGAACGTTCTTTATGGGAATACTACCGTCGGCGATGGAACCTCGACTGGCTCGAGTGAAGGCTTGGGAAATGGCACTGTTTTTGCGATTTCGACCGGGGGGAACCTCATGTCCGCATACCCTATTCCCACCAGCGTGGGCTCCGGCGCGGCAATATGGCAGTCTACAGTTGATTCCCTTGGCCACACAATACTATATGGGACAGGGGTTAAGACAGTTTTTTCGTTTAACGCCTCCAGCGGAAATTTCACGCCTCTGCACACGTTCTCTGGCAGCAGAGAAAATGGGCCCGATGGAAATAATCCGGGTCCATTGGTCTGGGGAGGCTTGCCTACTCAATCTCAGCCCAGCCTCCTTGTAGGACTGGCAAACGATCCATCCGGCCTCACCGGCGGATTCGTATTTGAAGTTGGCACTTCGGGATCACCTGCTTTTTTCTATGAACCTTTTACCTTGAATGTCGCGAGTAACGGCATGGCAAACAGTCTCGGTGACGGCTTCCCCAGTGTTTACCTTAATGGATTAACCGGCTCATTCTACGACGGCTATTACGGCACAGCGCAAGCAGGCGGAAAAAATAATGGGTCCGGCACGTTATTCTATTTTAATTTGGTGCCGCGTTTAACCATCAAACCCCTGGTGGGCCCGGGCTTGGGACCGTTTCGCTTCAACGTATTTTGGTCTGACCCTCCCGGTTTCGGACTACAGTCAGCGACTTCAATAAATGGCCCCTGGACAAATCTCAATGTGTTCAGCGGCTCTTATACCAACATCAGTATCGACTCACAGGAGTTCTTTCGGTTGGAAGGAAGCACCAGCAATCTTTTCAACGCCGCCCCATTCGTGGTGACATTGCCGCCCGTCAGTATTTCGCCGACCAATGCTGGTTTGGCGGGCTCAGTGGTCCCAAACGGGGCAAACTCAGTTGCGTGGTTCCAATATGGCGCCACAACCAATTACGGAAGTATGACTGCAACGACCTTTATCAGCGCAAGCAATCAAGTGTTTTTGACTAATTTCATAGCCGGCCTTTCGGAAGGAGCGGTCTGCCATTATCAGCTTGTTGCCAGCAATATCTGCGGAATTAATACGGGGCAGGATATGACGCTCACGGTTCTCCCAACCGCTGCAACCCTCTCATACAGCTTCATTGATCCAAGCAACGTTGTCCTCTATGGTACGGTCAGTCCCGACGGATTCGGATGGGATTGTGGTCCGTTTTTTGAATATGGGACGACGACCAATTATGGCCAGACAACAGCAGAGGATTTTGTCAGCGCGACCAACACAGAGCCAGTGCTCGTCACAAACATCATTAGCGGCCTTATACCGGGGACTCTATATCATTATCAGTTTGTCGGGTTTTTTTTCATTCCAGAGCCTTTTCCCGAACCGGAGGGTTATTATCAGGCCAATGGCGGTGATTCCACGTTTATCACGCCGGCAGGCCCTCCGGTTAACCAGGTTGTGCCCAATGCAGAGACCAACGTTGCGGGCAACATTGACAGCACGTACCCGTTTGACATTGGCGCAGGCACCATGCGTTGCCAGCAGGTGTATGCCGCCTCCCAGTTCAGTATGGTGCCGGCAGGGGGCGCCTACATTACGGCGATCGCCTTTCGTCTGCCTTCCGGCTGGGGAAGCTTTTCCAACACTTTGTCCGCCATTCAGATTGACCTCTCAACAACCACGAATGCACCGGATGGACTCAGCAGCACGTTCGCAAACAACGTTGGGACCAATGACACGGTGGTATTTAATGGGCCGCTCTCGCTAAGCAGCGCCGACGTCGGCAATCCGCCGAATTTCGACATCGTGGTCCCGCTGACAACGCCCTTCTTCTACAATCCATCCGCGGGAAATCTGTTGCTGGATGTGCGGAATACCGGTGATGGAACGACTTCCCCGTTTGACGCTGACTCTTCCGGTGAATTCATGTCAAGGGCGTACGGTGACGCTTCCTCCGGCACTGCCGAGGGCACTGATAGCGATGGCCTTGTGACGGAGTTTGTATTTGCAACGCCATGAAAAGACCCACACCGCAAGTGTGGGTTGTGCGACAATCAAATGTTACCTTAAAGGGGCAACCATAACTCAGTTCACATCTTCGCCTTAAAAACGAACTATGCCATGGGTTCACCCCTTTTATTGGTGTGTGCTTCTTGTTATCGACGCGTCACGGACCCACAAAAAGCAGCCCGCTTTGACTTCTCGTGAATCGTGCGTAAGCTTCGGGCAATATGCGAAAGATAAATGTCGATAAAATGAAAGAGGAGAGTTCTCTGCACGGTTCCGAATACGGAACTTTGGGCAAAGATGTGTCCGTCGCCCTGGGCAGGAAACCACAGTCCAACGATGTCCTGGAGCGGCATCCTTTTGATGTCGAAATCGTAAGGATTCCACCTGGAAGAAAGAACACACTTTTTCACGCTCACGGCGCCCAGTGGGAATTCTACCATGTGCTTGAGGGCAGAGGCAAGGCGCGACACGCTAAAGGCGTGACCAGAATTGAAAAGGGAGACGCCTTTCTTTTTAAACCTTTTGAGCCTCATCAGATAATCAATGACAGCGAAGCTGACCTGGTCATTTACCTAATCGCGACGAACCCATTTAACGAATCAATTTATTTGCCCGATGAAGAAAAATGGATTGTTAAGTCTCCAGGAATTGCAAAAGTGAGATTTGACACTAAAGAAATTTTTTCAACAAAGGCCGCCAGGCAAAAGATTCCCAGGAAGGTTAAACGCTCGTAACGTGATTGAACGGTTCAACCCATAGCTTGGTTCACATCTTCGCCTCAAAAATGGATTATGCTATGGGTTGACCCGTTCACGTGGCACAGCGATAAGTATTGACAGAAATTCGGAGGCTGTATTGCATGGAGCCATGGCTTCACTTGGCGACATCGTTGCGTTCAATTTGACGGATGACCTCCGTTTCCTGCGCGGCCAGATCGAAGACCTTTCTCGGCGCAAACTGCCGTCGGTACCGATGTCTCCGGCACAAAAGGCCGCATGGGACCGCCACGTCAGCAGGCTGAAACAGAAACTAAATGAGAAACAGGCGCTGGTCGATCTCTTGAAATACCACCACAGTGCGGCAACCGATGCCATGCGGAATGAGTTGCGCTCGGTCATGTTGGCCTTGCATAAGTTGCTGCTGGATCCAGAGATTTGCAACGACCTGATGAGCGAGCAGGCAAGCGATTTCAAGGAAATGCGGGAGCAAACCCTGCAAGTCGCCGAGGCGATGACGCTCCAACCCGGCAGGCCCGTCATTATGCCTCCGTCGACGCACGCGCCCGATCCAGTGTCTGCTGTCATGCTGGGCGTTGCGATTCTTGTCGACTTTGCGCGCGTTGTACTTCGTAGGAGGAGCCGGGTTCGCCATCAAAAACGCCTGTTCTGATTCTGTCTGCGTCACCGTCGATATCGTTGGCGTCTAAAGGGCGCAATTTGACGGATCGTACAACCGGCCTTATTTTCTCGTTCATGGAGGAACCTACTTACGAACATTAATGTCAGGATGCGGTGAGGAGGCCGTAATTGGACATGCCTGAATTTGAAGAACCACATTCAACTGGATCACGCCGCGCCCCGGGTGCATTGGAATCTGATTTCCAGTGGCTTCTTAGGCGCGCCACGCTTGAGCTGGTTATCGCACTGGGGCTGCCCCTGCTGATCCTGGCCGGTCCCGTTGCTTTCCTGGTTTATTTCACGCATTGGGTGGACCAGTCCGACTGCGTCCTCGCCCAAATGAACCAGGCGGCAATGCTGATGCAGTTGATGCAGGCGGATTTTCGTGGATACGAGATGGCAACGCAAAAGGACTATCTCAACGATTACACCGCAGCCCATGAAAAGATGGACCCCGCCCTGGCGGGCCTGGAATCGATGGTATCCGAAAAGCCCAGCCAGGAGGCGCTCGCGACTCAATTTCAATCACAGGTGAATGCATGGATGAAATACACCGATAATTCGCTCGATCATAACGCCGCCAAAAAGGCCCGCCTGAATTTGCCCGAGGAGATCCGGGCCTCCCAAAATCTGACCGCCGCAGCCATGGAAACCGCAAAGAAAATTTCGGACAACGAGAGAGTGCTGCGGGCGCAGCGCTACAGCCTGTTTAGAAATTTAGTCGTGCTCACCGCCGTCGTCTTCTTTTTGACGGCTTTTACGGGTATCCCCGCTGTTTTGTACCGGCACCGTAATGCTTTAAAGCAGGTCGGCGGCATGTACAGGGCCAGCCTGCTGGCAGAGTGCACCTGGGCGGCCGAACTGGAAGCCACCAGCGAGCGCTTGCGCCTGCTCGCCGCTGTCGTGGAATTGTTCGTGTGGAGCGCCGAGCCAACCGGTGAATTGGAATATGTGAATGAAGAGGGCGCTTCCTTTCTCGGGGGCGACCTTAAACGGGATATCCTCGGAAACGGATGGGCCCAATATGTCCATCCCGACGATTTGGACCGTGTGCAGCGCCGGTGGGAGGAATCGCTCAGAACAGGCGCCCCTCACGAAGTCGAAATGCGCTTGCGCTCACGGACGGGCGAATATCGCTGGTTTCTGACCCGCGCGCGATGCATCAGGGACGCGAAAGGTGTCATCAAAAAATGGTTCGGCGCGACCGCGGATATTGACGCGCTCAAGAATGCGCAACAGAGCGCTCTCGATGCCAATCGCGCCAAGGATGTTTTTCTCGCCGCCCTCTCGCACGAACTTCGCAATCCTTTGAGCCCCGCCATGCTCGTGGCCAGTGCAGAAGTGGATAATCCCGATTTGCCGGAACCCGTCCGCTCGGATTTTGCCCTCATTCTCAAAAGCATCGAAGTGGAAGCGCGATTGATTGACGACCTGTTGGACATCACGCGCATCAGTTCCGGCAAGTTGGGCCTGCACAAGCAGGTCGTGGATGTCCGCGAGATTTTTATGGATGCGCTGGTCAGCGTGCGGCCGGACCAGTCCAAAAAGCAACTGGCCCTCACGTTGGATTGGAGCGCGGAGAAAAACCAGGTGAACGGAGACCACGTGCGCCTGCGGCAAATTTTTTGGAACCTCCTCAAGAACGCCGTTAAATTCACGCCGCCGGGCGGCAGCGTGGACGTCAAAGCTTCCAACGCCGATTCGCATGTCGTCATCCAAGTGAAAGACACCGGCATCGGGATTAAACCCGAGGAATTGTCCCGCATCTTCAACCCCTTCGCGCAGGGCGATCATGCGGGCAAGACAGGTTCGCACGTGTACGGCGGCCTTGGGCTGGGGCTGGTCATTGCCAAAAACCTTGCCGACATGCACGGCGGCGACATCAGCGCCAAAAGTGACGGGACCGGCAAAGGCTCCACGTTCACCGTCGAACTTCCTCTGGCCGCGTAATCCAACATTCCAGCTGCGGAGCAGCGCACGATAGTAGCCTGCCGCGCCGAAGTCAGACGGAGGCGGGCCCACAGTGATAACTGTGGGAAACCGGCCGAAGAATTCTTCCAGCCCCGGACGGGGCGCCAGAGTTGGGCAAACACATGACCCCTATTCCCTCTCTCTAATTCGCTTCACAAATGCGTCGAATTGTTTTCGCCAATCCTGGGCGGCGGCCTGAAGATGGTCCAGGCTGCTCTCCCCGCGCATGTGGTTGGTTTGAATGCGTTGGCGCTCCTCCGGCGTCAGATCCGGCAGCTTGAGGGACAGAAACTTGCCTATGCTGTCCTGCAATTCAATCGTGCTGTGCAACAGGTTTTCAACTTGCTGAACGTGCTTTTCGATCGCAACGATCGCCCAAATCAATTCTTCGTCAGTGATCTTCATTTGGAAGTGAAGCGAGAATAACAAAAAGTCCGCGCTGGTGAAAGGAAAGCGCGCGCCGCGTGCTCACGGTTTTTTGCGTCCCAGCTGCGGAGCAGCCCGCGATAGTAGCCCGCCGCGCCGAAGTCAGACGAAGGCGGGCCCATGGTGATAACTGTGGGAAACCGACCGACGAAATTGTTCCAGCCCCGGACGGGGCGACAGAGTCGGGCAAGCCTTCCTCAGCCGCCCGCGCCACGAGCGGGCTCGTTTCCCGTCAGAATCGCCAAAATCTTCCAAATACCCAACAAAAGCGCCGTTTTTTCGCGCTAATTCGTTAAATTCGTGTCCCGTTTCCAATTTCCTCCCCATACACTTAAAATGTGCAAGCCCAGCAGAGCCGCGACCGTGAGGGAGCGATTAAACGGCCCCTCGCAGGCGTAGGTTCTGCGATCACGCTTGCTGGCACGCGCGGCATTGCTCTTCGGAATCGGTCATCCCGCACCGCGGGACGCATGCGCGTCTCGTTCACACTCGCCAGCACCAGAATCTTCAAAAACACCAATAAATCTGCGTATTTTGCTCCAAAAACAAATCTCGTTCACACCTGCAAAACCTATGCAAATAAAATGTGCTTGCCGCGCCGTCTTGTCGCGCCGAAGCCAGGCGAAGGCGGAATTCAGTCGAAGGCGGGTCGCCGCTCGGTGTCCACCCTCAGGCTGTTCGGTGAGCGCACTCTTTGAGTTCTTTGCGATCTCCGCGGTTAAACATTCTGTCAATTCTGTTCATTCTGCCTGTCCTCCGTAGCTTCCGAGCGAAGGAGGACCATACCCATCTCGTTGCGCGCTCCCGCCGTCTAAATCTTCAAAAACACCAATAAAACCGCACATTTAGCCCCAAAAACGAATCTCGTTGCGCGTTGCGTTCCCTGCTATGAGAGCGGGTGTCAAGCCCTTGGGTGCTGTTATTTTGGTTTTAGTTCATAGTCTTTCCTCCAGAGCACAGAGCAGATTTGTTTGAAGCAATTCCTAAGCGGCGCGTCATGGCGGAGGTCAAGGCAGTCAAGGTGGAGCGCAGCAGGGCACGGGGGCACGTGGCGAGCAATACCTTGACGGCCTTGACTGGAGCCATATCTTGGCCGCCGCTCAATTGCTTCAAACAGAAGTTCATAAATCATCTCAAGTCGATAAGCGCTTTTTGGCGAAAACGTTTTCCCAGCCGGTGAGAGTCGAGCTTAAGCTCGACGCACATCCTGCTATCCGGGTCGCGGCCCTGAGGCCGGCCCAATATAATGTTTTTCGTGTTATCAGGCTGGAAAACGAGCGCGCCCAATCTATGGATCGGTTGAACGTGAGTTCCACCAAGGGAACGGCGGGTCGCGCGCCGCTTTCCAAAAATCGCTTCATTGCTTGAGGGGCCAGGATGTCCTTTAAGCCATCTTCCAACCCAGGCTTTCGGGCGTCACTTTGCCCAATTTCCATTTCCAGATGTCAATGAGCAACTGCCGTGCAAAGGCCACTATCGCTTGTTTGCGCCGTCGCGCGTGTGCTTTGTCATTGAGCAATACACTGGCCCACTTCTTGACCAGCCAGTAATCAGGTTGTCGAAGGACCATCCGCCAAGCACATTCGACCAGGCAACGACTCACCCGCCGGTTCCCCGCCTTGGTAATGCTCAAATCGATACTGCGCTCACCACTGCCGCTAACACCGCCTGTCAGCCCGCTGTAACTGCCCAGCTCTCGCCGATTCTTAAATCGGGTCCAGTCCCGGATTTCCCGTTCCAATACTTCGTGTGTCAAGCCTCCCATCCCTTTGGGTAAGGATGCTGGCGCCTCACCGACTAATCGCTGGGCCAGGGCGTTGACCTCCTTTTCTACGTATTGGATAATCCGCTGAAAAATCTCCAGTTGCTCTGCGATCCAGCCAGGCACTTTCTCTTGGAGCTTTTCCCAGCAGCGGACTTTCCACCAATTGTTGCTATAGCGGTAACCCTGGCTCAATAGCAGCATTCGACCTTGGGCTGCAAAACTCAAGCGCTTGCGACGCAGTTGGTCGCGTTGCCGGCTCAAGGCACGCTTCTGCTCTTGTTCTGGGGTGGGAACGGTCACCACTGAAAAGGCCTTCTTGTTTCCGGCCACATATCGATCCAGCCGGACCAGTAATTCGGTGGCATCGGTCTTGTCGGTGTTGACCCCTTTGCCTCGGCTGTCCAGCCGTGTCGGACACACCACGTAATTGGTTATTCCGAGCTTTTCCAACTCCCGGTGCAACCAGTAGCCGGTGGGCCCTGCCTCGTAGCAACTGAAGATTCGGTACTTTCTGGCTTGGTCTTTGGCCCATTCCAGAAATTTGGCCACGCTAAATTTCTGTGGCGGCTGGGGCTGAAGGCCCTCTATCTGACGTCCCACCACGATGCTCGTGGCGTGAGAATCCAGCCCCAGTTTACAAATGGGCTTGAACTGGGGATTGTTTTGCAGTGTATATTGGTCTTGCTTGTTAGTATTCATAGACTGGCAGTTGTAGCACCTTTCGGAGCTCAACTGCCAGTTCTCATGTTATCTATATAAAAGAAATGTGATCCTCCCAGTTAAGCCCTTGGTGGTTTGAGCTATCATCTTGGGTGAAGGGCGGGGAGTGTTACCAGCACTCCCCGCGTAAACATAATCAACGGGGTCTGACGACCCCATCAACCATGAAGTATTACGTTATGAAGTATTACACCTCCACCACCGAATTCAACTGCGGAATCGATCTCCATTCCCGGCAAATGTATGTCTGTCTCATGGATCGTTCCGGAAAAATCCTGGTCCACACCAATATCCGAAACAATGACTTCAACTTCTTCCTGCAGTTGGTCGCCCCTTATCGCCACGACCTAACCGTCTGTGCCGAATGCATGTTCGGATGGTATTGGCTCGCCGACGCCTGTGCCCAGGCCGGCATCCATTTCGTCCTGGCTCACGCCCTCTACCTCAAAGCCATTCATGGTGGCAAAAACAAAAATGACCGCATTGATTCCGAAAAACTCGCTCAACTGCTGCGTGTCAATCTCATTCCACCCAGCTACGTCTATCCCGCCGCCCAGCGGCCTCTGCGAGCTCTCTTGCGCCAGCGTCTCCATTTCGTTTGGGACCGTACTGAACTCATTACCCGCGTCCAATCCCATCAACTGGCTCACAACCGCATCCCCAACTCTTGCTCCAACCGCGACCGTTGGCAGGAACATGCGCTGGCTCAGGAACCCAACCGCGTTTACCAGCTAGCTCTCCAAAATCAGTTCGCCCTCATCCGCCATTTCGATACTCAAATCGCCATCCTGGATGATCAATTGGAACGGTTGACCAAAGTCCATGCTCAGCGCGATTATATTTTACTGCAAACCATCACCGGCATTGGCAAGCACCTGGGTCTGACGCTCCTCTACGAAATTGGCGACATCGACCGATTCCCCACAGTCAAAGACTTCCTGAGCTATTGTCGCCTGGTCAAGGGCACCGTCGCTTCAGCCGGCAAGATCAAGGGCCTGCGCGGCCATAAGCTGGGCAACCCCTATCTGCGCTGGGCCTTCGGTGAGGCGGCCATCATTGCCAAACGCGATCAGGCATTCATGGGCCCGCTCTATCAACGCCTCCTGGTCCGCATGGGCGGCAACAAGTTCAAGGCCAACGCCCTTCTGGCCATCAAGCTGGCCCGTTCGGTTTACTACATGCTTAAGAGCAAAACCGTCTTTGATCCCCAGCGCCTGGCTGCTTCGATAGCACGCAACTAAATTTCGACCCTGGCGACCTGAGCCAGCGCTGCGACTGGAGCCGATCTACTGTGAGAGCCCCATTCAACCCAGACCATATTCCCTGGTGTTTTGAACACCCCGGTCTGAGCTGGATCCACCAGGACTCCCTAAATGTGATTGAGCCAGCTCGCCAGCGGTCGTTGATCGCAAGCTTTCGACGCCGGGGCCGCGAGCGTGATGGCTCGCTATCGGCCCCGGCTCCTTTTAGCTTGCGGTCGCATCACTTCAGAACGTTCTACCTTTGGAGCATCCGCCCCACTCGCACGTCCGCAAAATACTGGAGTCCCGGGTTGGACAATCAACATCGGGCAACTGTCGGCCAATGTGCCTGGATAGCGCGTGGGTTTACTGCTGTGTGTTTCTGGACCGTCCCCTGGCGTTCGATCAGGGGACTGGAAAGTCGGCTGAGGTTCCCTTTGAACTCTGGCCGGCTCGATTGAGTCCCAATAGGTGTTTAGCCGGATGCCCTGCATCCGCGCTGCAAACCGAAATTAAGTCGGAGTTCCCGTTTTGAAGTCCGCTACGCGGTTTCCAAAAGATTCCGTGCCCCTCTTTTTTTCCCTATTGACGTTTCGGGCTTAATAGGTGTATCAGAGCCCTCTGTAGCTTTGGCGTAGGAGAGTCAGTTTACCCGTTCTTCCCAATTCCTTTGCGATCTTTGCGATCTTTTGCGGCTAAAATCCTCCCGAGTCCAGATTATGTTGTTCTCACGCTCTTGCGCTTTATCGCCAGTGGCGCTGCCACCATTTAGCCGACCCTATACGAACGCTAATTATAACCCAATTTTGACCCCAAAAAATCCGGACCACTCGTTTACAATGCGTCTGCGCATTTCCCAACAAACCGACGCTTGTTTATGCTCCAAACAATTTCATTTAGCATTTCATATAGAGTCGTTAAATCGCCAAACCCTGACACACCCCTTTCGATTAAACGAAGCTACGCTGCCCTGGAGTTACAATTCCTGCGCTTTGCGTTTCTCGCGCCAGGCAATAAGTCCGAACATAACCAGGGCGCTCATCCCTGGAACAAACGTGGACATTTCGGGAATCGGCGCATTCGGAAGATCGCCGAACCATGCCGCCGAACTGCCATTGGAGGGCAGGTTGACTTCGCTATCAACGGTAAGATTTTTCGCCATCACGCCCCCGTCAATATCGTTGCCCTCCGTAAGATTGGCGTTGGGAGCGACTACGTACCCGCCAATTTGGCCGGACAAATTGACCGATGTGGCGTCATAAAAATTAAACAGCACGCGACCGTCCCAATATCCCGAGTTGAACTGGCTGAAGAAGCCGCCTGACGCCCAGTTGACGCTCGAGCCGGATATGTTGATGATGACCTCGCTGGTGCCGGGCGCGGGCATGAGGGTAAAGCCCTGATAACCGGAGCCAAACATCTGGCTGGCGCTCAAATTAAATACCGCTAGGGAAGCGCTGCCGGAACAATTGAAATCCAACTGGCCGTTGGCGGCGACGGATGTGCCGCTATTCCCTGTCAGGGTTGACCAGTATTGCGACGCGGCGACGATCTGGCTGACCGGCGACGGGGGCACCGCGGAAGGGTTGCCCTGGGTGATTGTGCCGCGGCTGTTCATGTTGATGGTTCGGGAATCTTCGATGGCTCCGCCGACGACTACGCTCCCGCCGTTCACATTTATGGGGCCGCCGTTGTCGATGTTGCCCTCGACAGCAAGCGACACTTCGCCGGCCGGAATCGCCGGATTGCCCACCGACGCTGTCGTGAAGGAATTGGGCACGATCAGATTGCCGCCTACGAAAGTGTCTCCGCCAATATCATTGACGCTTTCCAGATTTCCGGACGCGACGAGATTCCACTGCGAGAGGATCGAATTGATGTCTGTACCGTCCGCGCGAAGATTAAATCCTGTGATCGCAAAGATTGACAGAATAACAACGCCGAGTTGAGTCATTGCGGTTTTCAAAGTCGTTCCTGCGCCTGCTGGACCAATTGCGATTCCTCAGGCAAGAGTCTGGCCGTTTGCGCCACTCTCAAGGCCGGCGCGGCGGCTTTTGCATTCCCGGTTTGAGCTTCGACGATTCCATAGTAAGCCGCGATTGAAGGATTTTTCAAATAGCCGGCATTGAGCGAACCGACAATTTTCGCCGCGTCCTGATTGCGCGATTGCAGCAGCAGGGAATAAGCGTACGTGCAGGCGTAGTACGGATTGTTGGTCGCGCTGGTGTAGGACTCCTGGGCCAGACGGTACGCCTTGCTGAGATCGGATTTTTCCAGCAATAAAATTGTCGCCAGATTGTTCTTGATGTGATCGTTGGCGGGGTCGGCGGAATACATGTGGTTAAGCACATCGGCCAGTTCCTGCGTTTGACCTTGGGCATAGAGCAAGCCGGTGAGTTGGTCGGCCGCCCAGGTTTCCCCCGGGTATTGAGTGACGATTTGATCAAGCACCTGCTTTTTTTCCGGCGCCCATCCCCAGGCAGTGGTTACCTGATTGAGTCTGGTCAGCCGTTCCAGGTGATGCGAAGAGATCATCAACGCGTTCTGCCAGGAGCCGTCGGCGTTCTCATTGTTGCCGAGCGAGCGATTGGCCGCAGAGTTCAAGCAAAGGCGGTAAAATTCCAATTCCCCCCAATCCGCGTTTCCGATGGTCCCAAGCAACCCGTTCCAGTCTTTCAACGCAAGCTGGCAATCGGTGATCGCCAGAGGCACCGGGAGATTGGTTTGAAGATTCGCGGGCAGACTGTCCAGCCAGCGCTTCGCAACGGTCGGGCTTTCTTCAAGTTGCATCCAATGGCCCAAAGCGTACACGTGAGAGGGCGAATTAACCGCGTCGGTTTCCAGATCTTTTTGCCATGGCGCAAATTGGGGGCTATTGCCCAGACGAAGAATTTGAAGATAAGCGAGTTTATCGGCGTAGGTGGCCCTGGGATTATTGGCCACTTCCTGCTGATAATCCATCGCGCTTCGCCAGGATTTGTTGCCGGCCGCGTCCGTCGCCAGGGCGCGCAGGGCGACGAGGCGCAACGGGGAGTTCGCGGGGATGGCCTCGAGAGTGGCGCGAGCCTGAGACGCCACGGTTTTGTTCGTGGAAACCAGCCGAACGGTGGCCAGGTTCAAGGTCACCGCCAGATTCGTGGGCTCGAGTTGGAGTGCCGCGGCGTATTGTTTTTCGGCAGCCACCGGATCGTGAATATTCCAGGCAAGCCCGCCGGCCAGCTTGTAAAACTCCGCCGTGGTCCGGGTTTTCTGGTCCACTCCGCGAAGGGCCTGAAGCGCGCTGCCCAGGTTGCCCATTTCGATGGCGGTTTTTGCCCATTCGAGGCGGTACTCCATGTTGTTGGTCTGGAGTTCAGCGGTGCGAATGCGCCAGATCAAAGCCATGGGAGAACCGGCTTGCTCGTACATCTGTGCCATCAATCGGTTGACCTGGACATCGTACGGATTGATTTGAATGGCCCGTTGCAGGCAAAGGTTCGCATTGCGGAAGTCTTGTTTTTGGAGATATTGGCCGGCTTCGGTTGCCAGCCGGTGCTCAGTAGTCTTTTGGTAAATTCTTCGGCCCAGGAATCCCGCGCAGCCGATCACCAGCATGACGGCCACAAAGATAACGGTCTTTCTCGCAAACGCATTCATTGAATCGAAAACAATAACGTCAGGAAATCCCCGGCGATTTGCCGGAAAAAACCTGACAATAACCTTCGACTACTATAAATCCACGGGAGAATGTTGGACAAGTGACGTTGTTGTAACGGTGAGGTAACGCAATGAAAATTTTTGGTGAACTACTGTAAAAGTTAGTCCGTTGTCACTCAGAAATCGGACATGGAAAGCCTGTCCAGTCGGCTAATCCTTTGTTTGCACACCGGCGCGGAGCGTCTGACTGTCTTGAACGAGTTGATTTCTGTTCAGCTCCACGGCGGTTTGCCGGCCGAGAAAATCCAACAGAATGGAGACGCGCTGGCGCCGTGGAATGACGCGGGCCACCAGGGCCTGGAATCCCTGAAATACACCCGCGGCAACCTCGACGGTGTCGCCGGCGTTGAGGTCCGGTGACAGAATTTTGATCTCGGCATCGCCGACGATCGTGCGCAACTCGGCGATGAGCGGATCGGGAATGGATGGCCAGCGATCGCCGAAGTGGACCACGCCGCGGACGCCGCGCTGCGATTGAACCCGCCGCAACAGGGAAGCCAGGGGAAAGCGCGCGAAGAGATAGCCGGGAAATAGAGCTTCGGTGACCCATGCCGGGCCGCGCCGCGTCGAGTGGCGATAGCGAATTCTGGGCAGAAACGATTCGACATGGGCATCCTGCCGGAGGTTGGACGCGGCTATGTGCTCGCGTTTGGGCTGGGTCTGCACGCAGTACCACGCTGGGTCAGGAACACTCATGCCCGGTCTCAATAATTGAAGATTTTGGCCGGCACATAAATGATATCGAACGGCTGCAAATAGAACGGTGTGTCCTCCCGGCCGGCAAGTATGCGATTCAGGTTGATGTGGTAGGCTTGCTGCCGGCCATCGACAATGCGGAGGACTGTCACATTCGAAAGTTTGGCGCGGGTATTGTCGAAACCGCCGCTGCCCATCACCGCCTCCAGCACCGTGAGAGGGCGATCCAATTCCAGCGGACCCGGCCGGAGCACAGCGCCGCAAACATAAACGATGGCGCCTGAGTCGATGAGTTCCACGGTGATGATGTCGCCTTTGGCGAATGGTTCATAGTCTTTGGTCAAAGACTGTTGCAGTTCCGTCACGGTCCTGCCGGTCGCGACCACTCGCCCGACCATGTTCAAATTCAGCGTGCCATCCAGCGCGACCTTTTGTTCCGCGTCAAAATTCGTGGAATACTGGAAAGAAATTTTCACCACGTCGCCTTCATGGATGTCGTTCGTGGAATAATTTTCCATACCTGGATAGGAAATCTCAGAGTGGGGCAGGGCAGGCGCGGGAGAATCCGCCAATATTACGGGATCGGAACTGCAGCCCGTGAGAGCCAGCAGCGCAACGGCCAGGGCCAAAAGCGCCGGCTTTGGCCAGCGGACGTTTGAGGCGCTTTCAGATGTAAAGCCGGGATTCAGTTTGGTGTCGGCCGGGTTCATACTAATTCCTGTCGTAGTAACAGTTAATCGGTTCACGCTTTTGTCTGCAAGGAACAAAAAGAAATTGTGGCACTCTTTTGAGCATGAGATGGGTTTCATTAAATCAAAATCTATAATTGAGTTGAACTGTGACAGAATCGGCCGAGAAACTGCGGTCGGACAAATTGGAATCCCGTTGCGTGTGGCTGTAAGAAAGGCTGGCCCCCAGATGATCGGTGAATTGCCAGGAGGCGCTGAGGCTGCCGCTATAGAGTTGGTAATTTTCCGTGGCCTCATTTGGAATGACGAGGACGCCAGGAATATAAACGAGATAACCCAGAACGAAGGGCTGTTGGCCGTCGTCGTAGTTCACGGAGGCGCTGAGATTGATGTGCCGGGTCAGGTCCCATGAGAGGGAATAGGCCACAGTCAATTGCTCAACGAAACTGCTTCCCTGATTGGCGCTCAACTGGATCGAGCGGACCACCGACAGGTCCTGGGAGAGGAAATCGGTGATTTGATTGTTCATGGTAAGACTGACATAGTACGAATCCAGAGATGAGTTGGCGGTTCCCTGGCTCTGGGGATAAAATTCGTAAAACGTGGGGCCGCCACGGGCAGTGAGCTGCAGCCAGGGTTTGATCTGCCATTCCAGGTACCCGCCTGCGCTGTAGCTGGAATTGTTGCTTTGTGACGCGACCTGGTAGGAGGTTAGGCTGCCGCTGGCTTCCACTCCGGCCTGCGTTGCCTCGGCAAAGCGCCAGCCGGCGCGGCCAAAAAATTCCTCGAGACTGCTATTGAGATAATCATGGGTGCTGTCGGAAAGATTGTTCACGTGGCTGTAACTGGTTTGAAAAGTCCAGTGTCCCGGGTCCCATTCTCCCAAAAGGCCGGCGGTGTTTCCGAATTGGGGCAGGGCAGCCACGTTGGCCAGGGCGGCTTCGGTGGTTACCTGCCGGGTGTAAGCGGTCTGGTTATAAAACGTCAGGCTGGCGTCGTTCCACGAAAGCGCGTACGTGAGCGCCGAACCTGGTGTAACCGTCAATCCGCTATTGGCGGTGTATCGAAAATAATGAAAGTAGCCCAGGCCGGTACTCAGACGGAGATCAGAATGTTCGGTTGCCGGCCATTCCAGCGCCAGATTTATTCCAGTTTGTGAGAGGACATCGGATTCGGCGTTCGTTTGGGCGCCATTGATGTTGTCGCTGTAGGTAAGGCCGGTGAAGGCGGCCAGAGAATATTGAATCGGCCCAATGTGGGGCTGGTCCGGAGTGGGAACGAAAGCGGACGACTGGCTGTTGATAGTGCCCTGGATGGAGACGGCGTTGAACAGCGCATCTTGTCCTTTGGCAGTAAATGCTCCCCGCGAAAGCAAAAGCAGAACCAAAGCTTTGAGCCACCGCCCCAGGTCCACCGGCAGGCCAGCCTTGCCGAAGTCATGGTAAGACTTCATGCGTGTTTGGCTGGACTTGCTGCTCATCGGTGGATGATAGCCGGTTGAAGAAAGCCGCACACGTTACGAACCCATGACAACGCGGGATTTTCCAGTCTGGCCGGAGGCTTAGAACCGGAGCGTCAAATCCACCTGGTAAATATCGTAACTATTGACGGGATTGATTTGCGGAATGTCACCGCTGCTGCCACCGGTGCCGAGCAAATTGTTGATGCGGCTGGCGTGGCCGTAGCGAAACGTCCCGATGACGTTGCCGGTAAAGGCATACGAGGCCGCCACATAAATGCCCTGGAGATTTTCAAGCCCGTTGAAAAAGTCGAGGTCCAGAAGGTTTGGATCCAGCGAGTATTGTTCAATATGCTGCCAGTAAGTCCTGACTTCCCAGGCGTGCCGCGGCGAACTGGTTCCATATACCAGGCCTTGCTCCGGGCCGTAAACGACGTCGTCGCTCCCAAGGCCGAATCCAATCTGATACGCTTTGACATCGTGCGTTTGAGCGGGGAACGCGGAGATGGTCGGTGAGATCGGCGTTTGTGTTCCGATGACCAAACCCTGTTCGAGATAATTCTCATATCCTGCAGCAGCCGCTTCTGCGCGTTGTTTGCCATCGAGATTGTACGCGAAATCTCCGAATACGCGGGCATCCATCCCTTTGAATTTGTAATCCAGTTGGAATGGTATCTCGAGCACCAAAAGGTCATTGATGCCCACTTGATTGTTGATGTAGTTCACGCTCTCCTGGCCCACCAAATTGCCAGGGGTTCCAAACCCGCTAATACCGTTGACATTGAAGGGGAACGTTGTTCCAGCGCCGCCATACTCGCCTTCACCCACATACGTATCGCCGAAAAAGGGTGAAGTTGTGCCAGGAACAGTCGTGCTTTGTTTCAGACCGTAATAGGAATAAATCGTGCCTGCAACCTTCGCGGTAAGATTGGGCGTAACATGATAGTTTACGCCGGCCTGCCAGTTGATCATGAAAATATTGTCCTGGGACTGGCCCAATCCGCTGGTTTGCAGGAAGCTGGAAGAAAACACTGGATTCTCGTCCTGATAAATAAATTGCGAGAAGGTCGCAAACAGATCCATGGTGCCGACGGTATATTTGAAACGTTCGGCCAGGCCCTCCGGGTTGATATTTGCGCTCCAGACCATGGGCGTGGTAAAGAGCGGGTTTGGCATTTTGCCCACCGTGAGATCGATCCAATCCCGCGGATGCCAGCCAATGTAGACCTGGCCGACATTCAACGATGCCTCCGATTTGCCAAACGGCCCGAAGTAAGTGCTGCTGCTGGATGTTGTCGATGTGCCAAAGGTGACCCATGGGGAACGCGGATTGGAGCCGGTTTCCAGCCTGAACCCGTAATAAAAATCGTCGTATAGATCGCCTCGCAAGCCAAACCGAAGCGAGTAGCGAAAGCGGTGAAGGTCAATTTGGTCGCCTTCCGGGTCCGCTGCCGACCGGCTTTCGTAGCGCACTCGCGCATCTCCATATAATTCAACGCTCTTGACCGCCTGGCTGATTTGCCATTTGGAGGCGGGCATTTGCGGCATCTGCATTTCGTTGGTGCGGCGAGATTGGGCCTCGGCCTCCACCTTTTCTGCTTCCTGTTGAGTGAGAATGCCTTTCTGAATCAACAAATCCAAAAGCGGGTCGGGAGCCTGGGTAACGGGCGGCGCATTAGTTGAATCCTGGCACAAGCCGCGTGTGGCTGCGCTCATTGCTGCCAGGAGGAAAACCTTCAGCGCGTGTTTAGTAAGGCGCCTGGCCTTCTTGAAACGCATAGAGCGCAAGATGCTGACTATCCCATGCAACGGAAGTATGTCGCGTTTGTTACAAATCTGTGACACCGGCCGGCTTGCGCCGGGGCCACCAATTGTTGCGGCAGCGCCACTGGCGAAGATCGCGGCTGCTGCCAGACAATTTCTAGGGTTGTTTGGCTTCTGCAAGGGGTTGCTGGGCCGGACGGTTGGGCGGCGGGGCGAGGATCACAGACACCGGCACGCGCATTTTCATCATGTTGTCCACGAATACTTCAACGTAATGCGTCCCGGCGGTTTTGAACTCCGCGTTGGCAAAGACATGTACGTTGGTGGCGTGGTTGACAGGATCGCGCAATTCAAATTCAGCGCCGCTCTGGCACAGAGTTGCCGTGCCGTCAGGCGACACAAGCCGGGTGCCGTCTTTGAAACGGCCCACGCCGGCTGTCCATCGATTGAAGACGCAGAAGCGTCCAATGGAAACGGGCAATTGCGGCACACGGATGAGATTGACCACGCCCACCAGCAGGAAATTTCCGGTGGTTTCCTGGCGTACGGTCTCGCACATTAGCGAGGCTTGGAGTTCGGGCAAAATTCGCGTGGCATTCATATTCTTACTATCAATTTCTTAGTCTTCGTCGTTGTCTTTTCACCCTCATTCCTATCGGAGAAAAAGGTGGCAGGAGGGAAGCCTGCAGTATTTCGCGGATTGTGGGAAGGATTTGTTACGCAAATATGCGCGGAATGAGACAATTGAGTGACGAATCGAGCTACGCTCGATGGAACGAGGGAATTCTTGAACCACGAAATACTCGAATACACGAAAAGCATTGTTGCGCAAAAAACGTGGAGAATGAGGACGACAGTGACAATGATCCGCCGTCGCTGAAGCTATGGCGCGACAAGTGGTATGAAGTCGTAAAGGGTGCTACAGGTGCTACATCATTGATTGGCAATGATTTAGGGTGCTACATTGGGTGCTACACGCGTGCTACGGGGGTGCTACATTTTTTGGAAGATGGAGGGCGGCGTGATTGAGCGGGGTTTTCTTTCGCTCCTTGGAGCTTGAAAATATTTCAGGCGTTCTTTCTATGCGGCTTCGCACCATTTATGCCACATGGCGCGATAGGCGGATTCGGTCTGGCGCGCGAACCGAACGGCGTCCATCAATACTGAACTTTCCAATCGTGGGCGCAGGCCGGTTCGCAATTCGCGCAAACGGGCGTGGTCCCGCGACAGTGTGACGGCGAGAGCCACGTAATCGTTCTGGTTCTTCACCGCGAATTCTGTCAGCCCCAGATTGGATAAAATGCTCAGGCTCCCGCGGGAAACAACGGTCGAGCCGGTCAGTGTAACCACCGGGACACCCATCCAAAGTCCGTCAAGCGTGGTGGTATGGCCGGTATAAGGAAATGGATCCAGGGCAAGGTCAATACGCTGGTAATTCTTCAAATACTCAAGATGTGACAGGGCCGGCAGGCCGATAAGACGGTGCGGCGCGACGCCCAGCTTTTCCCGAAGCCGGCCAGTGACCTTTCCTTTGGGTGGCATGAACATCAGGCGCGAGTCCGGGGTGGCGGCGAGGATTTGACGCCACAGCTCCAGGACCGCGTCGTTGACCTTGGCGAAATTGTTCAGGCAGCCGAAGGTGACATAACCGTTCTTTTCGGCCGGCAGTGGTCCCACAGCTGGACTGTTGGCCGGCGGCTCGAAACACCAAAATGTTTCCAAACGAATGGATTGCTCGGTGTAATGGTGGTCGGTTTCGCCGGGTGGATCCAACACCTGATCCGTAAAGCGGTAGTCCATGCGTTTGAGGCCCGTCGTGCCGGGATAAGCCATCCATGTCGCCTGGATCGGCGCAGCTTTGCGAACAAACATCCCAAGCCGGGTTCCGCCCATGTGCATGACCAGATCCACCAGCACGTCAATCCGGTCTTGCGACACTTGCGCGGCCAATTCCGCATCAGATAGCTTGGCCGTATCGCGCCAGACGTCGGCGCCACGGCGAAACAGGGTGGTCATCTCATCTGGTTGATGGGTATCGGAGTAGCAATATACTTCAAACTGGGAATGGTCGTGCCGGCGTAACAGCGGCAGGAAATTGTGCCCGACCACATGGCCGCGGAAGTAAGGAGAAACATAACCGATTCGCAAGCGCCGATCCGGCGAGCGATCATTGGCGTGTTGGCTGGCGGCGGGAATGGCCGATTCCAGCGCGCTGCCCCAGGCGACGTGTTCGGCGTGAATCTGTTCGGGGCTGTAAGCGGGATCAAACTGCAACGCGAAAAGATAGTTACTGGATTGGCGCAGATCTTGTGGAAAAAGACGGGTACCCTCGCGATAAAAGGCAATGGCTTCTTCAATGCGGCCGCTTCGTCTGAGTGCGTTGCCGAGATTGGCGTGGAGTTCGGGAAAACCGGGCGCCAATTCCATTACTTTGCGAAAATACACTTCGGCAGTTTCCGGATCGTCCTGGGTTAGATGATAGCTGGCAAGGTTCCACAGTGTGTTCACCGACCGCGGTTGCAATTGGTCCAGGCGCTCCCACAGCCGGCAGGCGCGATGCGGCTGGCCGAACCGCAAGAAAACAAACGCGGCGTTGAACATGACGACCGGTGAATCCGGTCCCAGCTTGAGGGCCTGGCCAGCCAGCCTCAGTGCCAGATCTTTTTTGCCGAAATTGGCGGCGATGCCCGCGCTATAAGAAAGGGCGCGGAGATTTTTTGGATCGATTGATAGCGCCTGATCGACCAACGGCGCCGCGCCCACATAGTCGCGCGCTTTCAATGGTCCGTCTGCCTGGTCAAGCAGGCCTTCAGCAAATGCGTTCGGCATATACGGCGAGGTCCGTTAAAAACAGAATTGGCTCCTGAGGATGGTGAGGGTCTGTTACGTGATTGTGCCTGAAATGAGACGATTCAGTTACGAAGATGGCGCACTGGCACACCATTTTTGCCACATCGCGCGATAGGCCAATTCCACTTGCCGCGCGAATCTGGCGGAATCCATCAATACCGATCGTTCCAATCGTTCGCGGAGTTCGGCGCGCAGTTGGCGCAAACGGTCCTGGTCCCGCGCCAACGCCACGGCCAGCGCCACGTAATCGCTCTTGTTCTTTACTGCCAGTTCTGTCAGTCCCATATTGGAAAAAATGCTCAGGCTGCCGCGGGAAACGACGATCGGCCCCGGCAAAGTGACTACCGGGACACCCATCCATAAAGCATCGAGCGTGGTGATGCCGCCTGTGAAGGGAAACGGGTCGAGGGCCAGGTCAACGCTATTATAGTAATCCAAATACTGGGCGATGGATATTCTTGGCAGGCACACCAGACGGTTCGGAGCCACTGCCAGTTTCTCCCGAACCCGGTCCATGACTTTTCCTTTGGGCAACACCAGAACCAGGCGCGACTTTGGAACGGCGGCCAATATTTCACGCCATAGTTCCAAGACGGCGCCGTTGACTTTGGAAAAGTTGTTGAGGCATCCAAAGTTTATGTGCCCATTTGTGTCCGCCGGCAATGGTCCAACGGCTGGGCTGTTTGCAGGCGGACCGTAGCACCAGAACGTTTCCAGGCGGATGGATTTCTCCGTGTAAAGGTGGTCGGTTTCACCGGGTGGGTCCAATACCGGATCGGTGAAACGATAGTCCATGCGGGTCAGGCCCGTGGAACCGGGATAAGCCAGCCATGTCACCTGGAGCGGCGCGGGTTTGCGGGCGAACATTCCCAAACGGGATCCGCCGGAGTGCATGACCAGATCCACCAGCACATCAATGCGGTCTTGCAACACCTGGGCGGCAAGCTCGGCGTCAGACAGTCCGGCCGTATCGCGCCAGACATCGGCACCCTGGCGAAACAGGGGCGTTAAATTATCCGGGCGCCGCGTATCGGAATAGCAATAGATTTCAAACTGCGAATGGTCGTGCCGGCGCAGCAGCGGCATGAAATTGTCCCCGACAACGTGAGCGCGAAAATCCGGAGAAACGTAACCAATCCGCAGGCGCCGGCCCGGCGAGCGCTCGTTTTTGTGTCCGTTGGCCGCCGGAATGGCCGCTTCGAAAGACCGGCCCCAGGCAGCGTGTTCAGTATATATCTGTTCGGGGCCGAAAGCGGGATCATAGTGCAGCGCCAAAAGGTAATTACTGGCCTGACGCACGTCCTGCGGAAAAAGCCTCGCGCCCTCGCGCTGCAAAGCGATGGCCTCCTCAATGCGACCGGTGCCTTTAATCGCGTTGGCGAGATCCAAATAAAGCCCGGAATTCCGCGGCGCCATTTCCATCACTTTGCGGAGATATGTCTGCGCGGTATTCGGATCGTCCTGCTCGCCATGATACATGGCCAGGTTCCAATGCAGTTCCATCGAGGGATGAGTCCGGCTCAAGCGTTCCCAAAGCTGCGCCGCGCGATGTGGCTGGCCGCATTTGCAGAAAACCAATCCGGCATTGTGCATCACCATCGGCACGTCCGGGGCCAGCTTCAGGGCTCTTTTGGTGAAATCCAGGGCCAGTTCGTTTTTGCCGGTATTGGCCGCGATAATTGCGCTAAATGAAAGAGCGCGAACATTCTTTGGCTCCATGCGCAATGCCTCCTCAACCAGTGGCGCTGCGCCAACAAAGCTGCCTGTTTTAAGATGGCCATCTGCCTCGTCAAGCAGGCGGTTGGTGAAAACATTCGGCATACACGAAAACGTCCGTCAGGAAAAATCGGGCCCACAGGTTGAGCGGGATTTGTTACGTGAGCGTGCCCGAAATGAGACGATTCTGTTACGAAGACGGCGCGCTTTTGCACCACTTACGCCACATGGCGCGATAGGCCGATTCCACCTGACGCGCGAATCTGGCGGAATCCATTAATACCGACCGTTCCAATCGTTCACGGAGTCCGGCCCGCAATTCGCGCAGGCGCGCCTGATCCCGCGCGAGCGCTACCGCCAGCGCCACGTAATCGCTGCTGTTCTTCGACCCCAGTTCTGTCAACCCTGCGTTGGTCACTATGCTCAGGCTGCCGCGGGAAACGGCGGTGGACCCGGCAAGTGTGACCACTGGCACACCCATCCATAAACTATCGAGCGTGGTGGTATGGCCCGTGTAAGGAAATGGATCGAGGGCCAGGTCAATTTGGTGGTAGTATTGGAGATATTTAGGACGGGAGTCGCGCGGCAGACCAATGAGACGGGACGGAGCGACTCCCAATTTTTCCTGCACCCGCTCTATAACGTTTCCTTTGGGCAGCATGAGAACCAGCCGTGAGTTCGGAACCGCAGCTAATACTTCGCGCCACAGTTCGAGCATTGCGTCGTTGACCTTGCTAAAACTATTGAGACAGCCAAACGTCACATAGCTATTCTTTTCCGCAGGCAATGGTCCGACTTCCGGGCTGTTTGTGGGCGGCTCGAAGCACCAGAACGTTTCCAGGCGTATGGATTGTTCGGTATAAAACTGGTCTGTCTTGCCGGGTGGATCTAATACCGGGTCCGTGAGGCGGTAGTCCATGCGCGTCAGGCCGGTCGTGCCGGGATAGGCCAGCCATGCCACCTGGAGCGGCGCGGGTTTGCGGGCGAACATTCCCAGCCGCACGCCCTGCATATGCATGACCAGGTCCACCAGCACATCAATCCGATCTTGCGAGACGTGCGCGGCAAGCTCCGCATCAGACAGGCCGGCCGTATCGCGCCAGACGCCCGCACCCTGGCGAAACTGGCCGGTCATCTCATCCGGATGCCGCGTATCGGAGTAACAATAGATTTCAAACTGCGAATGGTCGTGCCGGGAAAGTAGCGGCCGCAAATAGTGTCCGACCACATGGTCGCGAAAATCGGGGGAAACATAACCAATCCGCAATCGCCGGTCTGGTGAACGGTCATTGTCACGCCTGTTGATGGCGGGAATAGCTGCCTCCAGGGCCCGGCCCCAGGCGGCGTGTTCCCCATGAATCTGTTCGGGGCTATAAGAGGGATCATAGTGCAGCGCCTGGAGATAATTGCTGGATTGCCGTATGTCCTGCGGGAAGAGCCGGGCGCCCTCGCGATACAACGCAACGGCCTCTTCGATCCGGCCCATGCTTTTGACCACAAAGCCGAGATTCATGTGCAGTTTGGGTTTGCGGGGTTCCAGTTCCATTACCTTGCGCAGATACGTCTCGGCCGCTTCGGCGTTGTTCTGAGCAAAATAATAAGAGGCAAGATTCCAAAGCGCGCTCACCGACTGTGGCTGCAATTTGTGCAGGCGTTCCCAAAATTCGCACGCGCGATCCATCTGGCCGTACCGCATAAATACGTCTGCGGCGTTGGAAATGACCACGGGCGTGTTCGGTCCCAGCTCGAGGGCTTTTTGGATGAGCTCCAACGCGACGTCCTTCCGGCCTCCGTTCGCGGCGATAATTGCGGCGCCATAAGAAAGAGCGCGAAGATTTTCGGGTTCGACGGCCAGGGCCTGATCAACTAATTGCGCCGCGCTGGTAAAGTTGCGCGAATTCAGATGGCCATTAGCCTCGTCAAGCAAACCTTCGGCAAATGCGTTTGGCATACTATCAAAAGGCGCCAGGACAGGATTTCATGTCCAGTGCGCGTCGCCATGGAATTCAGGCAAATCGGAAAACAAGGTTAATCTTCCGTGCCTTGCCCTGCATTGTCGGCCGGATGTGTCACGCTAATGTGTCTGGTGTGAGACAATCAAGTTACGAAGGGTGAGAAAATGAATGAATACGCGGATGGGACATGAACGTTCAGTGACCGGCGGTGGCGATCACAAAAAAATGCTGTCTTTGAGTTTTTTTGAAAAATGCAATGTGACGATTTCGCGACAAGGACCGCTGCAATGGCCGGATTCGAGACAGTGCTAAAATAAAGTTCTTATTTTCAATGAGTTACGACTTTATTGCGAGTGTCGCAAATATGGCCAAGAGCGTCCTATAACTTGAAGAGTATTTTTTGCTTTCCTCTAAGATGGTGGGACTGAACCACGCGAAGTGGGGAGGTAAACAAGGTTCAACTACGGTATTACCAATTAAAAAACAAAATATGAAAAACTTGTACAAAGCAGCTTTGCTGGCCGCCCTCGGCCTGGCAGGCGTTACGGCGGCTCAAGCCCAGAGCGATATGTTGCTGGGATTTAACGATGCCGGCGCGAATAGCGGCGCGGCAGGCTATCAAAATGACTATGTCATTGACCTGGGTGCCATCAGCGGGTTCACCGCGACCAGCACCTTTAGCGGCTCCATCAACCAAACGACCTTCGATAATGCGTTCAGCAGCGATGGAAGTTATCTGAACGACGTAGCCGTGGGTGTGGTTGCGGAAAACAACGGTGTCTCCCCCAAGCAGCTCTACGTGTCAGCCACCTCGACGCCAAACCACATCGCAACTACCCAATTAAATAATTCGATCGCGAGTGCCTCAGCCATTACGGTTGGTTCATACACAACGGCTTCAGGCATATCATCGCAATTGGGCTGGTCTTATGCGGTCGGTGTTGCTCCCGGCACTCCGAATACCTTTAATGGCAATGCTACCGGAAACGGCAATGAAATTATGGGCGCTGTCCCTGGTGTCGAAACGTCCCTTTCCAGCGGAGACGCGGCGTTTAACCTGTACGAAGCCACCAGCAGCGGATCCACCCATTCCTTCACCGAGATCGGCACCTTCACCGTCGACGCGAACAACGGCGTGGACACGATCAGCTACGAGGGCGTTGATGCGGCGGTTCCGGAACCCGCCACCTACGGCATTTTCGGCGGCATGGGCGTGCTCCTGCTCGGCCTGCGTCGTCAGTTGACCGGCAAACTCGCTTAATTTGTTCGAAAATACCACCCAACATAAAACGAAAAGAATAAAACTCATATGAAAATGAACAAAGTTACGACCGCATTGGTCGGCCTGGGCCTAATCTCCGTGGCCAGCGTGGCCCAAGCCAATACGTATATCTACTTGACCGGTTCGACGGCCGCCCGCGCGGCTGTTTTCGGCGCACTCCAAACGAGCGGCGACGTGTTCTCCGGCACAAGCACGGAAGAGAGCACCGGTGCCACAAACGGCGCCACGGACTTCGTGTTCGAAGGCAACATCACCGGCGTAGGCACGGTGGATGTCATCTGCCATTGGACCGGCTCCGAAGCCGGCATCGCGGCCGTCGCCGGCCAGACCATCCAGCAGCCCGACACCGCCGGGATTCCTGGATCCACCACCGGTAATTTCAACCTCCCGGGCGTCCCGCCCGTGTTCCTGGTTGGACCGGCTGACGGCGGAAATTGGACATCAACAGCTCCGCTGTCGACAGACAACGGCGGTCGCGGCATCACCAATCCCGACCTGTCCATGGCTGACACATCCCAGGCCGTCTCCCTCACACCCCAGGGCACGTTCCACCTGAACGCCAATTGGAGCAGCTCCCGCAACAGTTCCACTGCCGCAGGCATTGGTGAAGTTTCGGTCGTGCCCTTCACGTTCATGGAAGGCTACAATGCCTCGCCCAGCATCTCCAATATCACCACAGCTGAAGGCAGCCAGATCATCAATGGTGAGAACCCGGCCAGCTTGCTCACGGGCAATGTTGCTGATGATGGCACTGAAGTTGCCCTCGTTGGCCGCAACAAGGGTTCCGGCACTCGCGTCAACTGCCTGCTCAACATCGGTCACGCGGTTGCGGTCGCAGTTGACCAGTGGTCGTTCAATGCTTCGTACTCTGCGAACGTCCTGACCTTTGGCGGCAGCTATGCCTCCGGCCAGACTCTGCAGGAAATCATCAACGACGGTTACGATAGCGGCAGCAGCGTGGCGAAAGTTCTGGAAGTCAATGAGAGCGGCGC
Organism: uncultured Verrucomicrobiae bacterium; assembly: GCA_963845665.1. GTDB lineage: Bacteria > Verrucomicrobiota > Verrucomicrobiia > Limisphaerales > UBA11358 > UBA11358. The sequence continues at coordinate 1,637,055 of CAWJTA010000001.1, read as the reverse complement.
TACGGACGGCAGCAACCCCGTGGCACTGCTTGGTTATGTTGGCATCAGCGATGCCGGTACCGCCCATGCGGGTACCAGCGGCACTGGTTCTGGCGCAGCTACCTTCCTGAGCTACAATGGTGTGTATGAAGGCGACCAGTCGGTCATCCAGGGCAACTACACCTACTGGGGTACGGAGCACTTGCTCGGCTCGGTCGGCATTTCTGGCAGTCCGCTGACTGTCGGCCAAAATGTGTACGCCGGCATTGTGACCTATGTGGGCAATACCTACGGGACGGCGTCCGGCAACGTGACCTCCGGCACCCAAAGCATCCTGATCCCCCTCAGCCTGATGCAGGTTACCCGGAGCGGTTCCGATTCCGGCAGCCCGGTTTGGGTCGGCGCGGGCAGCTTCTAATCGCTTAAGACGATTTGAAATTCACACCGGCGCGGACGCGAGTCCGCGCCGGTTTTTTATTTAGAGCCGGAATGTGAGACAATTAGCTTCCGCATGCCTGGAGGGTAGGGACGGCGCGCTGCGCTGTCCGCGCCCGTACAGCGGGCACAACGAGTGTGGTCGGAGGTCGTATCGCGAAGGTTCCGCCCGCTTTACGGGCGGTGACAGCGCAGCGCGCTGTCCCTACCAAACTTATTGCTGATTCAACAGATAATTTTGGTAAGCCAGCATCTGGATTTTGTTATAAACGTCGTTTCCCAATTGGGCCATCAGCGTGTTGTCGGCCGCCTGCTGGGCCACGCGCCATTGCCGGCGGTAGGCCGGGTCGTTCGTATCCTGATTCGAGCCGCCAGTTTGACTTAAAAAATCCTCGCGCACCGAGGCAACCGTTTGCATCTGATCGTCGCTCAGGCCCAGGGCCTTCAAGTCCAGGTCCTGCATAACGAGCGGCGTTTCCAGTGGCAGTCGGGCAGGGTCCGGTACGTGCGGTGCCGTCGGTGGCCTTTCGGCGACTGTTTCCGGCAGGGCCTGGCCCAACAGGTACGCGGCCAATTTCGTCTGCGACTCGTCTGACCAGCGACCGGGTGTGCTCCCGTCAATGCCCTCGCGTCGGCGCTCCAACGAAAAAATATAATCGACATCTCCATCTACAATTTCTTCGACGGTCTGCTCCGGGCAGCCCGAGGCCCGCAAATTGGCCACGAAAGCCCGGTAATCATTAGTGGAAACGAGACCGCTCCAGCGAAACGGCGCGATTACCTGTACAACTTGCGTAACAACCGTCGGTGCCTGGGCCGCATCCGTGGACGGCTCAACTTTTGGCGTGGCCGCGGCTGCATAACGGGCGAGTACTCTCTGCCGCTCCATCCAAAGGGCCGTCACGGTGATCGCCAGGATCACATTCAACCCCATGGATGTTTTCAGCAATGTTTTCAATTATCCTCTTTCATGAACCAGGAGAACGTCCTCGTCGGAAAGATTCTCCCTCACCCCGTCCCTCTCCCGCTGGGAGAGGGCGAATTGTCCGCCGATGGATGGTTACGGCGATGGTCGAAATCAGTTCATGATCCCAATGCATCCGAAAAAGCGGAGGGTGACTTTCCGTAATCCTTCACATTGTATTTTTCTCATGCTGGGCCAGGAAATCCCGGACCATTTGTTCGGCTTGAGCCATTTGTTCCGGTTTCAAAGATTGGTCAGCGTCCATCTGCCCGTAGAAATGAGTGCCCAGCGCGCTATTCTGCATCGAGCTCAACTTAAACCATTTGTAAGCCTGAACCATATCCAACGGAACGCCCTTGCCGGTCATGTAGAGCAGGCCCAGATTGGCTTGCGCGTTGCTGTTTCCCAATTCGGCAGCCTGTCGATACCATTTGGCTGCCTCCGCCAAATCGGTCGTTACGCCGAATCCGTTCTCCAAGGCCGTTCCCAGATTGTTCATGGCCGGAACCGAACCGTGCTCCGCGGCCGGTCGCAGCCACCGAACGGCCTCCGTATAGTTCAAATAGTTCGTTCCATAGGGTGGCGCCGGTATCAGGAATATTCGTCCAAGCGCGGTTTGGGCATCCACCTGGTCCTGGGCGGCGGCCTTTTCCCACCATCGGATGGCTTCATGCATGTCATTGGTGACCCCACGCCCGGTGGCGTAGAAATTCCCCATGGCATATTGAGCCACCGGATTGCCCTGGTCAGCCGCTTTTCGATACCAACCAATCGCCAGCGCCATGTTTTTGGATACCCCACGGCCCCGGCCATAGTAAGAGCCCAGCGCCATCATGGCCTGGGCATTACCTTGCTCGGCAGCCCGGCGCAAATAGTCGGCAGCTTTTGTGTAATCCCGGGCGACGCCGGTTCCGTGCGCGTAATCTGCGGCCAACTCCAGCTGCGCCGTGGCATCCCCTTTGTCCGCCGCCGCCTGCACGGCGGAAAGATTCGAATTGGTATCCTGTGCTGAAATCCACAAGGGAAGCCCGAAGGCCAAAATTCCCGTCGCCGCGAACCGGACGACGCCACCGAAAAACTCAATTTGCCTGATTTTCATGTCAGAAATCTATGAAGCGTTCGGCAGACCGACAAGTTACAAGATGGTGAAAACTTTGGCTGGGTGCCGTCGAGGCAGCTTGCCCTGACCGGCTCCTCGCCCGGCGAAATGGGCCATGCGCAAACCCCATATATTCAAGGGCTTTTTGATCCCGCCGGAGTTGTAACTGGCGGCAGGATGCCGCTTTTTTACGTGGATCGGGATGCCTGACGCTGCCAGTGCCCTCATTGACTTCTCTTTGACATTTATTTAGGCTCGATAGAATGATACCGGCGCAGAACAGGAACATTTCATTTTTCGACCGTGAGGGCGTGTGATTATGCAGAATCACCGTTCCGAACTTCTTCTGAACCAGGCGCGGAAGCATATGATGGTCAACGACTATGCGGCCGCAAGCCCATTGGTCAGCGAGGCGCTCGGACTGGACCCGAAGAATGTTCGTGGCCTGGCTTTTGGCGCCGTGGTTGCGGCGAAAACCGGGCAGAGAGACCGGGCGCTGGAATTCATTGAAAACGCCCTGGATCTGGAGCCGAATGATCCCAGGGTCATCAAGAATGCCGCCGGCGTTTTTTTTCAATGCGGAGAACCGCACCGCGCACGCGCTCTATGGGAACGCTTGATAGAACTGTCTCCGCCCTCGGTGGAAACGCTTTATAACCTGGCGGTTTATCATTTAAATCAAAATGATGTGAGCGCCGCGGAAATGTATTACCGCAAAGCCATGACCCTGGCGCCTAATGAGCGTGTACTCAAAACTCAACTCGGCAATATGTTGTTCGCCGGCGGCCGCGTTGAGGAGGCCATCGCGATGTATCGGGAAGGCGAGTGCCTGCGTAACGGGGATAATCGTCAATCCAGCAATTATCTTTTGGCTCTCAATTATGATCCTTCTTACAGCCCCGAACAAATTCAGGCGGAGCACATCTCCTGGGGCCGGGACCTGGAGGCGGCCGCTCCCGCCCCCGGCGGATATGCCAATGACACCTCGCCGAATCGGCGCCTGCGAATCGGCTATGTTTCTCCGGATTTTCGCGTTCACGTGGTCGGGTACAATCTCTTGCCGCTGCTTCGCAAGCACGACCATTCGCAGTTTGAAATCTATTGCTATTCGGATACCGAGCGCCCGGACGAAATGACGGACCGGTTTCGGCTCTGTGCCGATATCTGGCGCGATACGGCCAAACTCTCTGATGCGGAACTGGCTACGCAAGTATCGCAAGACCGGATTGACGTGCTCGTGGACCTGGTCATGCACGCGCAGGGAACGCGCCTGGTCATGTTCGTCCGAAAACCGGCGCCTATCCAGGTGACATGGCTGGCGTATCCCGGTTCGACCGGTCTGACGCGCATGGACTACCGATTTACCGACCCGGTATTGGATCCGCCAGGCCAAACCGATCACTTTTACACGGAGCAATCCATTCGCCTGGAAACGTTCTGGTGTTACGAGCCCCACGCCGACAGCCCTGCCGTTGGGCCGTTGCCGGCGGAAAAGAATGGCTACATCACCTTTGGTTGCCTCAACAGTTTCATCAAAATCAACAACGCCGTGCTGGCACTATGGCGCGAAATACTTGCGGCTGTTCCTAATTCGCGGCTTGTCCTTGTGCCGCCCAAAGGAAAAACAGGCGACTGGGTAATGGAGAAATTGCAGGTGGCTGCGGACCGTCTGATTTGTTTGCCTAGAATATCCCTCAATCGATATTTGGAATATTACAATCGCATGGACCTTGCCCTCGACCCATTTCCTTTTACGGGAGGTATCACCACGATCGATAGTTTATGGATGGGGGTGCCTGTGATTACGTTGCCGGGGCCAACGGTTGTTTCTCGTGGCAGTCTGAGCATCCTCTCGAATTTGGGTCTGCCGGAATTGGCCGTGAAAAGCAAGAGCGACTATGTGGCCCTTGCTGTAGCTCTGTCCAGGGATTTGACCCGCCTGCGCGAACTGCGCACCGGATTGCGCGGCCGATTCGAGCATTCAGTGTTGATGGATGCAACCAGATTCGCGCGGCGAATGGAATCTGCCTATCGTGACATGTGGCGAGAATGGTGTGGGCATTCATCTTCAAAGCCGGAGAGCGCTTGATATGGCTGAGTCTCCTGTTGAATCTCTTCTCGGCGAAGCGGAAAGGCGAATGAACGTTCGCGATGATGCCCGCGCCGGACTGCTGGTGAAACAGGCGCTGGGAATAGAACCCGGGAATCCCCGCGGCCTTGCTTTTGGCGCGGTGTTGTCTGCCAGATTTGGCCAGAAGGACCAGGCGCTGAACCTCGCGGAAATGGCGCTGAAATTGGGGCCGGCCAACCCGGCAGTGCTCCATAATACTGCCGGCATTTTTTTTCATTACGGTCAGGCAGAACGGGCACGAAGGTTATGGGAGCGGCTGACCGAGCTTGTTCCGCGCTCGGCGGAATCATTCAACAACCTCGGGACTTACCATCTTGCACAAAACGACACGAGCGCGGCGGAAATGTATTACCGCAAAGCGATGGAGCTGGACCCCAACGTGCGCGGCGTGCACCTGAATCTCGGCAATCTGGCAAAAAATACCGGGCGTATCGAGGAAGCTATGGCTCTGTACCGGGAGCACGAACGCCGTTTCCCGCAGGAACTATGGCAATCCAGCAATTATTTGTATTCGATGCAATTTGATCCGTCCTATGGGCCGGAGCAAATCCATGCGGAGCATCTCGCCTGGGGCCGGTCCCTCGAGTCTTCCATTGCCGGCCGAACCACCCATCCCAATAATCCTTCATCGGATCGGCGATTGCGGGTCGGTTATGTTGGGCCTTATTTTCGCAACCATGTTGCCGGAATACTGCTCCTGCCGCTTTTAAGCAAACACGACCATTCGAAATTCGAAATTCATTGTTATTCCGATGTGCGGCAGCCCGATGACATGACCGCGCGACTGCGCCGGCACGCCGATGTCTGGCATGACACCGCCGGACTCGCCAACGCCGATCTGGCCGACCTGATATCGCGCGATCAAGTTGACGTGCTGGTGGATCTTGTGATGCACATGGAAGGGGGGCGGTTGGGAATGTTCGCGCGCAAGCCCGCGCCGGTCCAGGTGACATGGATGGCTTATCCCGGTACTACGGGCCTGACGCGCATGGACTACCGTTTCACCGATCCGATGTTGGATCCGCCCGGTGAGACCGACCATCTTTATACCGAGCAATCCATCCGGCTGGAAACATTCTGGTGTTACGATCCGCCCGCCGATAGTCCCTCGGTAGGACCGCTTCCCGCCGAGAAAAACGGCTACATCACCTTTGGCTGTCTCAACAACTTTTCCAAGGTCAATGTTTCGGTATTGGAGCAATGGCGCGAAGTGCTTGCCGCCGTTCCGGATTCGCGGTTGGTCCTGTTGCCGCCCAAGGGAAAAACCAAAGACTGGGCACTGGAGAAATTGCAGGTGGCTTCAGACCGTCTGATTTGTCTGCCCAAGGTATCTCGCATCCAGTATTTGGACTATTACAATCGCATTGACCTTGCTTTGGACCCATTCCCTTACACCGGTCATACAACTACCCTGGAGGGTTTATGGATGGGAGTTCCCGTGGTCTCTCTGGCCGGTCCCACGGTTGCCTCACGCGGCAGTCTGAGCATCCTGTCCAACCTGGGTCTGGTGGAACTCGCCGTGAAAAGCAAGAGCGACTATGTGGCCCTGGCTGTGGCTCTGTCCAGGGACTTGCCTCGTTTGCGCGAACTGCGCGCTGGGCTGCGCGGCAGATTAGAGAATTCAGTGTTGATGGACGGCGGCAGGTTCGCACGGTGGGTTGAATCCGCCTATCGTGATATCTGGGGTAAATGGTGTAGAAATGCCCGCACCGATTGATCCTCTGGTTATGCAGAATCATCGTTCCGAACTTCTTTTGAATCAGGCCCGGAGCCGTATGATGGTCAACGATTTTGCGGCCGCAAGTTCGTTGGTTAACGAGGCGTTGGGATTGGATCCCAGGAATATTCGCGGTCTGACCTTTGGCGCCGTGGTCGCTGCTAAAACCGGGCAGAAAGATTTCGCGTTGAAACTCATCAACGAAGCGCTGGATTTGGGGCCGGATGACGTCAGAGTCATGAATAATGCCGCCGGTGTTTTTTTTCAATGCGGGCAGCCGCACCGCGCGCGCGAGCTGTGGGAACGCTTGATTGAACTGTCTCCGCCCTCAGCGGAAACGTTCTATAATCTCGCGGTTTATCACGCCACTTACGATGACGTGAACGAGGCGGCAATGTATTTCCGCAAAGCGATGAATTTCGCGCCCAACGAGCCTATGCTTAGGACTCAAGCCGGCAACATGTTGATTCTGAGTGGACGCATTGAGGAAGCCATTGCGATGTATCGGGAAGGCGAGCGTCTGCAAACGGGAGATATTCGCAAAGCCAGCCAGTACCTGCTGGCGCTCAATTATGAACCCACTTACAGCCCCGAACAAATTTACGCTGAACACGCTGCCTGGGGTCGGTCCTTCGAAGCGGCCATTCCCCCCAACAACAGTCACACGAACGATCTGTCACCGGATCGACGATTGCGGGTAGGTTATGTTTCGCCCCACTTTGGCAAACATGTAGTCGGCTACAATCTGCTGCCGCTTCTTCGCAATCATGACCATTCGCGGTTTGAAATCCATTGTTATTCGGATATTCGCCAGCCGGATGAAATGACAACCCTCTTTCGCCAGTGTGCCGATATCTGGCACGATACGGCCAGCCTCTCTGACACGGAACTGGCCACGCAAGTGTCGCACGATGGGATTGACGTGCTGGTAGATCTGGTCATGCACACGGACGGGTCGCGATTGGGAATGTTCGCGCGCAAGCCGGCGCCGCTCCAGGTGGCATGGCTGGCTTATCCCGGCACGACTGGCCTGACGCGAATGGATTACCGCTTCACTGATCCGGTGTTGGATCCACCGGGAGAAACCGACCACCATTACACCGAGCAATCCATCCGCCTGGAAACATTTTGGTGTTACGAGCCGCCCGCCGACAGCCCATCCGTGGGTCCACTTCCCGCGGAAAAGAACAGCTATGTCACCTTTGGTTGTCTCAACAGTTTCATCAAAATCAACGACGCCGTGTTGGAACTATGGCGCGAGATACTCGCGGCGGTTCCTGATTCTCGGCTGATCCTCGTGCCGCCAAGAGGAAAAACGAAAGATACGGTGCTGAAGAAATTGCAAGTCGTCCCAGACCGTCTGGTTTGTCTGCCCAGAACGTCCATCCCCCAGTATTTGGATTATTACAATCGCATTGACCTGGCCCTGGACCCGTTTCCCTACACGGGTGGAATAACCACGATTGATAGTTTGTGGATGGGAGTGCCGGTGGTCACGATGCCCGGTCCCACAATCGCTTCCCGTGGCAGCCTGAGCATCCTGTCCCATTTGGGCCTGAAGGAATTTGCGGTGAAAAGCAAGAGTGAGTTTGTGGGCCTGGCCATCGCGCTGTCTAAAGACCGCGCTCGCTTGCGCGAATGGCGCGCCGGACTCCGTAGCCGATTGGAACGGTCAGTGTTGATGGATGCCGAGAGGTTCTCGCGGCGGATGGAATCAGCCTATCGTGACGTCTGGCAGAAATGGTGTGGGAATGGCCGATAAAAGTGACCTCTACTATGGTGGATTCTTTTTCTGAACTTCTTCTCGACCAGGCCGGAAGGCTAATGCAAGCCCATGATTACGCGGGCGCGAGTGCGCTGGTCAACCAGGCGCTGGGAATTGATCCGAAGAATGCCCGCGCTCTTGCCTTTGGGGGCGTGCTGGCTGCCAGTGCAGGCCAGAAGGAGCCGGCGCTGAAACTCGTAAACAAGGCGCTGAAATTGGCGCCGTCCAACCCATCGGTCGTTGATAGTGCGGCGGCTGTTTTTCACCGTTGGGGACAGCCGCACCGCGCGCGAGAGTTATGGGAACGCCTGATTGAACTTTCCCCGCGCTCGGCGAAGACATTTTGGAACCTCGCGATGTACCATTCAGCTCACAATGATGTGAGCGCCGCGGAGATGTATTACCGCAAAGCGATTGAGTTGAAGCCCGATGTTCTCGGGGCTTATATGAATCTTGGGAACGTGATAAAAAGGAGCGGGCGCATTGAGGAAGCCGTCTCGTTGTATCGGGAAGGCGCGCGCCGGTATCCGGAGGATATTCGCCAAACCGGCAATTGTCTGCTGGCGCTCAGTTATGATCCGTCTTACGGTCCGGAGCAAATCCACGCGGAACATGCCGCCTGGGGCAAGACACTGGAGTCTGCCATTGCCGGCCGGAACGCCCATCCCAACGATCGTTCACCTGAACGGCGATTGCGGGTGGGTTATGTTTCCACGGATTTTCGCGACCATGTCGTGGGGTACAATCTTTTGCCGCTTCTTGGCAAGCACGACCATTCGCAGTTTGAAATCTATTGCTACTCCGACACGCGTCATCCTGATCAAATGACCGCCCGGATGCGCCAGCATGCCGACGTGTGGCGCGACACCGCCAGCCTAACCGACGGGGACCTCGCCGACCTGGTGTCGCGCGATCAAATTGACGTGCTGATGGATTTGGTGATGCATACCGACGGCTCCCGCCTGGGAATGTTTGCGCGCAAGCCTGCGCCGGTCCAGGTGACATGGATGGCTTATCCCGGAACCACCGGCCTGACGCGCATGGACTACCGTTTCACCGATCCGGTGTTGGACCCGCCCGGCGAAACCGACCATCTTTATACCGAGCAATCCATTCGCCTGGAAACATTCTGGTGTTACGATCCGCCCGCCGACGGCCCATCCGTGGGACCACTTCCCGCAGAGAAAAACGGCTACATCACCTTTGGCTGTCTCAACAACTTTTCCAAGGTCAATGCTTCGGTATTGGAGCTATGGCGCGAAGTGCTTGCCGCCGTTCCTGATTCTCGGTTGGTCCTGTTGCCGCCCAAGGGAAAAACCAAAGACTGGGCACTGCAGAAATTGCGGGTGGCTCCAGAACGTCTAATCTGTCTGCCCAAAGTATCTCGCGTTCAGTATTTGGAATATCACAATCGCATCGACCTGGCAATCGATCCGTTTCCCTACACGGGCCACACCACCACGCTCGATGGTTTATGGATGGGTGTGCCAGTGGTCACGTTGGCCGGTTCCACGGTTGCCTCACGAGGCAGCCTGAGCATCCTGTCGAATTTGGGCCTGACGGAATTTGCGGTGAAAAGTAAGAGCGACTATGCGGCTCTGGCTGTTGCCTTGTCCAGGGACTTGCCTCGCTTACGCAACCTGCGCGCCGAACTCCGTGGAAGACTGGAACGCTCGGTGTTGATGGACGCGAACCGCTTCGCGCGAAAGGCCGAATCCGCCTATCGTGACATTTGGCGCAAATGGTGTGGCCCGTAGCGCCTCTGGCCTGCCGGTTCAGGCACCGTCTCGGTGCCAGTCCGCCAAAGGTTACAATTGGCTGACAATTTTCGATGAGTCCCCGCGGATCGCGCGAATAGCCGATAATCGCTTGAAAAAGGTGGTTTCACCCGGAAACTCGGATGTCTGAATAGTTGATTCGGATGTCCGATTTCAGGATGAAAAGCCGCAACGTTCCTGTTAGTTTTTTGCGACTATTTATGACACAAAAATTATTTAGACGGTTGAGCTTGAAGTCGGTGTTGCTGGCGTTGCTGGCACTGCCGGAACTGGCGTCCGCGCAGGTCTATTTTAACGCTAATGATTATGGCAGCCTGTATCTCGGTTTTAGAAAAACCGGGAATAATGTCGCCAACCCGGTTTACGAATTGGTGGTGACCCTGGGCAGCGTCACGAATTTTATCGCATTGCCCGCCGGTACAATCACCAATATCACGCAGTATACGCCGAGCCGGCTTACGGATTCGTTTGCAAACGGCTTTGGCAATCTGCAATGGTCGGCCTTTTCATCTTTCCCGGGCTCAACTCCCTGGGTGACCGGCGTGGGCTCTTATCCGAAGACCACCCTTTGGTTCACCCTGCCCAGTCCCAACCTGACCACCCAATCTCAACCGCCGGTCCGGCAGGCAAGCACGGCGCAACAAAATCAAAGACCCGAAATCTACAGTGTTGGCGATGGGGCAAGCTACATTTCACAGGGTTTAATTACCACCAATGGGGATAACAACACGAACCTGGTAAGAGAGCCGGTTGCTACCTATACCGGTTATAATCTCAGCACTTTCATAGGGGACAGCAGTAACCCAACCAACGGGGATTTTGGAGGGAGTGGACTTCCCTTGCCTAACGGCGAAAGTGTGGAAGGTATCACGCCGAGCAGTTTCACCGCCGCCCAACGCATCGATCTATATCAGGTATGCCCCAGCGGATCTGCGGATCCCATCAACGGTTCAACGACCAGCCCCTATTTTGTGGGTTATTTTACACTCAGTCCCAGTGGCACGATGACGTTTTCACGCGCTTCGGCGGTCACCGCGCCCTCAGCCGGGACGGTAGCCGCGTCCGCGACAAATGGATTCGGCCCGTTGACGGTAGTGTTCACCAATACAGCCAGCGGCACCATCTCCGATTGGGTCTGGAACTTCGGCAATGGCACAATTATCACCAATACGACTGGCGGAGATGTGACCAATACTTATGCGGGAGCAGGCGATTATACCGTCACGCTCACGGTCTACGGTCCTGGCGGATCCGCCACCAACACCGTGGCCAATTTCATCGTGACGTCGCCAAAGCCCACGATTACATCGACGGCGTCAAATGGACAGCTCGTGTTCAGTGGCGTGAATTGTCCGGTGGGGGTGAAATACCGCATTTTGAAATCAATCAGCGTGGTCACTCCGCTGCCCAACTGGACGCCAGTCTATACGAATACGTTCGCAAGCAACGGTACTTTCTCCTACACAAATTCAGTGGGAGGCGGCAACGCGTTCTTCGTATTGGTTTCGCCGTAACGGGGTGATTCAACTTTGGCCCACTCGGGACAATTAGAGAAAACCCGGCGTTTCGACGCCGGGTTTTATTTTGGTTGAATTTTTGCCGCAAAGGAACGGAAAGATGTTTAACGAAACGGATGAGTTGGGATTTGGGGAATTGTCGAGGTTCTCCATGAGCCGCAGACATTCTCGTTTGAACAACTCTCCCTCACCCCGACCCTCTCCCGCGGGGAGAGGGGGAATTATCCGCCGATGGTTAGCAAAGACGGACGATTGCATCGGTTTAGGGTCCCAATGCATGCCAAAAAATCGGGAGGGGGTTCTCAATGAATCGTCCGAGCCACCGCATGATCCTGGAGTGTCCCGACGCGTCGCGATGACCCCGCTTTCGAAAGCTAAATGACGCCGGACAGAAGTTTCACGTTTGGAATGTGAGCGCCATTCGAAATCGGTGTCGCTCCCGCAACGCGGGATTGCCACCGCAATCCAGGACGCAAGCGCGGATTGGCCGGTTCATGGTCCTAATGCTTGCGACAAAATCGAACGGGGGCCTTCCATGAACCGTCCCGGAGCGCGGCTGTGTCGAAGACCAGCCGCAGCAGCGAGCATTACACGGCTGACGCTTGAAGATACGAGAAACATTCTTTCGTCCCGCGTGCTGCGGCTGGTGTGCTGCGCACACACAGCCGCGCTCCGGTCGGTTCATGCTCTCAATGCATGCGAAAAAATCGAAAGGGGCTTTCCGTGAGCCGTCGTTCGGGTGGGCGCATGCGAATCGTTCCGCCCGTCCCGCGCTTGCGAGGCGGTGACGGCGGTGGCAGGGCCACTTGCCAAACGCGCCGTCCCTATCACCTTCGGACGCGCGCGGTTTGGGAATCGTCGAGGCTCCCCATGAATCGACCGAACCGCCGTATGGTCCTGGAGCGCGGTGGCTTAGACACCGCTTTCGGAAGTTATATGACGCCGGACAGGAGTTTTGCGTTTGGAATGCGAGCGCCATTCGAAAGCGGTGTCGCGCTTCGCTTGCCACCGTTGCTCCAGGACGCAAGCGCGGAATGGCCGGTTCATGGTCCTAATGCATGCCCAAAAATTCGAAAGAGGCTTTCCATGAACCGAATGCAACGCCGTCAGTGGACCCGGCCTGCAACAATGTCCGTCTACGATTTGCAGTCGGTCAGGAAGTCGGGTAGCGCCTCGCTGCGAGACCGCCGACAATGCCAGCCAATCTTGCGTAATTAATGTATAGTTTCCGAGTCCTTCGTTTCCTGCCCCAAAATATTGAAATTTCCCAATAAAACCGCACGTTTTTCGCCTAAAAATCGGCTTCGTTTCCTCGTTTCCTGCTATACAGAAAAAATGTGTAACGAACCCTCTCCTATGGTCGATGACGAAATCTTTGGAGTGCCGGAATTCCGGTCCAAAAGATTATCGTGTGGTCCGATCGAGCAGTCCTCTTAAGACCTGCTCGCGAGGATGACGGTCACGCGGCCGACTTTGCGGATTTGGGTGTTCTTTTTCTTCTTGTCATCCTGAGCGCCCTGGTCGGCGAGGACTTGCTGCTGGGATTGGCTGGTGGATTGTTGGGCCGCGGACTGGGAAGAGCTGGTGGCCGTCGCGGAACTGCCCAGGGTAGACTGTGCCGCGCCGCCGTTGACCGATACATTCTGGCCGAGCAAATTGGCCGATGACGTATTGCCGCTGACGTTCACACCGCCGACACCCGCGATGGTGCCCGAAACCGAGGAAGCGGACACGTCTGCCTGGCCTCCTGCCAGGATCGTGCCGCTGAAACTTTGAATGACCTGAACACTCGTGTTCTGGCGGGCGAATATCAGCCCGGAAAAGTTGCCCGTGGCTTTCACATTGACTGTGCCACCGATGGCGCCGGCGGTTCCCAAATCAATGTTTCCGACATAAAGCGGCGGTTGTTTTGAGGTCCAGTCGTTGTTATAGGGCGTGCCGGCATAAAGGTCGATAGTAGGGCCGGTCGGAAAGTTTCCATTGAGCGATTGTTGCAGGATGCCGCCCAATGTAGAGGTGATATCGCCCTGCGGTGTCTCCACGGTAATATTGCCTGGAGCCGTGCCTACCGGTACACCGGCCGGCGGATAATCGACAACAGTCGACCCCGTCGCCAATGAATCGGCCAAAATTCCGCTGCCCAAAACATATTCATCATAAAATTCGGGCGTTCCGGTGATCGGATTTACATAATCGTAATTTAGATGGTTTAGTTGGTTCCCGCCGCTTCCTACTTCGACATTTCCTTCCGTTGATTCAACGAAAATATTGCCTCCGTTGAACGCGGCGATTCTGGATCCGTCTATGTTGACGTCGCCAAGGGCGATTACGTTGACATTGCCAACGCCGGCTGTATAAATCCCAAGGGTTAAGGTCGTGGCGCCGGCGCCCAGCTCCGGGGACCCAAGGTCCATTGAGCCGCCGGTGCTCGTCACATTCACATCGCCTCCGCCAAGCGCCGCGATGGTCGAGGTGAGCATGTCCAAATCGCCGGAAACTGTGACATTCAGCGTCGCTCCGGATGGCGTAATCGAGGCCAGGTTTTCATAACGAATCATGGGGTCTGTTTGGTCCCATGTGCCACTGGAAATAATTCCCTCACTGTTGCCCAACGAAATCGACCCGGCATTAACGTCAAACGTGCCTGGGCCGCCAACGACGTATGCCGACAGGTTCGCGGCGCCGGGCGAGGGGGTGCCAACTGTCTCTTGAGCGAGCGCTGTAATCACTGACGGGTTGACCCACGAGATGGTTGTCGTCTTAAAATAAGTATTACCATCGGTGCCGACGTATGTCTGCGGCACGCCGTCTTTGAGTGCCAACACTGTGAACGTCCCGGTGGGGTTCCCGAAGGCGTCCAGATTTCCCTCCAGTTTCGACTCGATACCTGGTGGAATAGCGCCGCCGAAACCCAGCCGCCCTGTTGTTGGATTATAGAACAAACCCTGATCAGTGCTGACCAGTTGACCATTATATTGTCCAGCCGTGCTGCCACTCAACGACGCTCCAAACAGACTGGCATTTTCAATGGCATAATTGGCTTCCTCGGAGAGCGGGACCTCTTGCAAAGATGGCACCTGCAAGTTCGCGATGGCGGTTGGACTCAAGGCGATGATGAAAATGTCATCCCAGGATTGGGCAACGCCGGATGGCAGGTCGCCGGCCGGCGTGTTGGGAATAGTCACGCCGTACTGAAAAGAGTAGGGACTTTGGTTGAATATCTGGCCTGCTACAGTGATGGAGGTGACATCGTTGGGATTCAGGTTTTGACCCGAAAAACCGCAACCGATCATGTTTTCACCCACAGTGATTTGGGTCTGTTTAGTGGTGACAAGTTCGATGTCCTCCATGTTGGCGGAAATATTTATATCCACAGGATCTGAGTCAGATGCGACTGGTTCATCTGCCAGGCTGCCATGATCCTCGTCACTAAAATCAAAGGTCGAGGTAAAACGGGTATTGCCGCTGTCGGACATCAGCAATTCGGGAATGAAGTTACCGCCGGTGTTTGCCGCCAGACTCCCACCGTCGGTGGTCGTGATGGACAGATTTTGGTCGGACGATGGAAGCAAAGTCACATTGGCGTCCAGCAGTACGCCACCCGAACCAGCGGTGATGTTCAAAATCGGAGCGTAAAGCGCCGGAATCTCGGAGGAGAGATTACCCGTTGTATCAATTGGACGCGGGAGGTTCAGGCCCGTCAATTCCACGCCGATCCCGGCATTCAAATTAACCGTGGCGTTGGCCCCGTAATTGAATAAATGATAGTTCTTGGAGTTCTGATTTCCCAGGTCGTTGAAAACCCCGTTCGGATTCCGCACTTCCTGCAGATAAATGCTGCCATTGGGCGCGTTGACGTTCCACGTGCCGTCGATGAGGCTGAGAGCAAAAGCGCTGCCGGGCGAAGTGGGCGAATTGGGGTTTTGTCCCACATCCGCCCCGGCCGTGATGGTTCCGACGCCACTGGCGAGCACAAAGTGACCGTAAACGTTGCCGCCGGCATTAATTGTGACATTTCCGGCCTCTGGCCCAAAAGCTCCGGTGCCCGGATCATACGTTTGGCCGGTCCCGAGTGAATTCCCCTGACTGTCGCTTGATTTAGGCAAATAGCTGATGACGTCGCCTCCGGCGCTGATATTGACATTCCCTCCGGCGGCTGTGCTGATTCCACCAAGGGCGGAGTCAACCGTGTAGTAAGGCTGATTTTTAGTGTTTTTGTTAAAATCATAGCCAAATAAGCTTGAGCCGGTATTCACGTCCCCAAACAATGCCGTCACGCTGACGCTGCCGCCGGCTTCGGTTACAATGCCACCGGTACCCGTATTAACGATGCCAATTCCGGCGCTTGAGCCCGACCAGCCCACCTGAACCTCATTGGCTGCCCAAACGTTGATATTTCCATTCGCGGATTGAATAGTGGAGCCGCCATATAAATAGATCCCGTCGTTCCCGGTGGTGGGTTGAAAACCGTAAGGCAATGACGTTCCTGCGGTCAGGTTAACATTCCAATTTTGCCCCGCGGAAATTCCCGTCCCATCTTCCAATGAGATGTTGTTCATGGCGGACAGGTTCAGCGTGGCCGGCGTGGACCCGTCATTTAGTTGCCATGTCGAGCCCAGTTCGATGCTATAGAGACAAATCTCAGAATAATTCTGCAAACCCGCTATGTTGAGCTGACCGGCTGTGGGAGAGGCGGACAACGTGACCGCGTCGGGATCGTCCATGCTGCTGGGATTAATCAAAAGGGCATATGGAGTGCCGTAGCTGGAATTTAGGCCGGTGACTCCGTTCCCAATAACTTCGATGATGCCGTTTTGTCCTCCGCCGGCGCCCGTTCCACCGGCAACATTGATAGTTGAGTGGGCGGTGTCGCTAAATAAACCACCCGAATACAGAACGACAAATCCGCCTGGACTGGCAATGGACAGCTTCGGCTGGCCCTGGGCCGAAATAACCGAACCGTCCTCTAATTTCAGGCTCTGGCCGGCGCTAACTTCCACCGCGCCGTTGGCGCCGCCGATGGAATTGGCCTGGAGCGTTCCATACAGGTCTACCGATGGCGCATTCAAACTGATTCTCCCGGCGTCCGCTTCGATCTCCGAACCGGCATCCATCGTGATACTTTGGCCGGCGACCAAAGAGACTGAACCGAAAATGCCGTTCTCTGGCGTCAAGGTCAGTTGGGAACTTAATTCGATAGCGTCCGCCGCCTGGAGATTGATTTGGGAAAATCCTGCTGACGATGCGCCGACAGCCAGCGCGATATCCTGCGCGAGCGCGCCCGTAATATTCTCGGTATTCACGGACACACTCCCGCCAGCATTGCCGGTGGCTGCCTGGCCAATAATGGTGCTGTTAAGGGCGCTCATCTGTGGCGCGGAAATGGAGATTTGGCCGCCGCTGCCGCCTTTCGATCCACCGGAGACGTTAATGACCGAACCAACCTGGTCCGAAAAACTGTTGCCGGACTGGAGTTGAACGGAGCCGCCGGAACTGGTGGCCGCCGTTGAATCGCCCTGGGCAGAAATGACAGAATTGGCTCCCAGGTTCAGGCTCTGGCCGGCGTCAATGTTTACCGCGCCGACTGTGCTGCCGACGGAATTCGCCTGGAGCGTTCCATCCTGATTCACCGTCGGGGCATTCAAATTAATCGTCCCGGCATTCGCTTCGATCCCCGAACCGGAATTTAGCGTGATACTATTTCCAGCCACCAAAGAAACGTCTGTGGGGATATTGGCAGCCAGGACCCAGGGCGCATCCAGCGTGATGGCGTCGGAAGCTTCAAGGTTAATTTTCGAAAATCCAAAACCGAAGGAATTCGGGTTCAGCGCGAGTCCGCTGCCGGAGTTGAATCCGATATCCGTTGTATTAAGAGACAGGGTCCCACAGGCATATCCGACAACCGCCACGCCATCGAGAGTGGAATTGATCGCGCTCATCTGGGGCGCGGAAATGGAGATTTGACCGCCGCTGCCGCCTTGCGTGCCGCCGGAGACGTTGATGACCGAACCGGCCGCATCCGAGAAACTATTGCCGGATTGAAGTTGAATGGAGCCGCCGGAACTGGGAGTAACTACCGTGGAATCGCCCTCGGCAGAAATGACCGAATTGGCGCCTAAATTCAGGCTGTCGCTGGCAACCAATTCAATCGTTCCATTGACGTTCTTGACGGAATTGGCCTGGACCACTCCGTTTTGGTTTACCATTTGGGCCTGGGCGGCGATGCTGCCCATATCCGCAATCAAACGGCCTTCGTTATCCACCGAACCTTGAGGCAACGTCACCTCGGCGCTCAGGCCCATGCCACTGGGAGATGTAGACACCAAAACCGTTTCGCCCGCATACAAGCCGATGTTGCCACCCGGCGCGGAAATCGTCCCGTGATTCTCAATCTCGCTTGCAATCAGATAAGCAGTGCCGCCTCCGGTGATATTAATCTGTCCATAATTCTGAATTTTTGCCGCAACCGGCGGCGCATTAAACGACCAGGGACCGCTGGCAAGATTCAGGTTGGGCGCCGAAGGCGTGGAGGCCGTGGTCATGACCAGGCCGTGCGCGGTAATGGCTGCCTGGCCGCCGATGTAAAAGCCACTCGCGTTTTGGAGCACCACATAGCCAACGGCGTTAATGTTGCCGAGGATTTGAGAGGCGCCCCCCTGATTGTTAATTTGGTTCCACGTCACTGAAGAGGCTGTAGGCTGATTGAAGGTCGTGGTCTCACCAGCGCCGACATTGAATGATTGCCAGCTGATGATGGCGTTGGCGGATGTCTGATTGATGTTGAATGCGTTGCCTGCACTGCTGAACGTGGCGGAGCCTTGAGTGACAGTGCCGCCGGTCGGGTTGGCATCAGCCGGAAGAACAACAGACAGCAGGCAGAACGGCAACAGAGCCGGCCAAACCAATAGCCGCACCAAACGAGAAACCAAATCCATATTCATATGTGAACGCAAAGTCGGACGATTTCACCCTTCACAGGGCTTTTGCCAAGTCCTCATTAGCAGTGTAATGATTCTTTCAGAAAACGTTTGTGACAATTCTGTGAAAACTCGGGCGGCAGGGATGGCGCGCTACGCTATCACCGCCGTTATAGCGGGCGGAACGATACGTCACAGACGTTCGACCCCGCACGTTGCGCCGCTAGACGCGGCGCGTACGGCCCAGCGGGCCGTCCCTACCATTCTTCAGAACTGCGCCGTCAGCGCGAAGTTGAAGTATGGTTCATAGGCTTCGACAGTGCCGGCGCTCTCCAGTGGAATGGAGAAAAGAAATTGCGCCTGCCAGTGGGAGCCGACTGAAGCCGCGAGTCCAATGCCTGTGCCAGCAAGCCGCGTGCTGCTCGGGCGCCCTTCGGGATCAATCAAATAAACTGCCGCATAGTCAAAATAAATCGAACCGCGCAGGACCAACGGCGCGCCGTTATAAACGGTGCCGATGACTTGCGGCGGAGTCTGCTCTTCCAGGGAGACATGCCATCCGTTGTCGCCGAAGACCTCGCCCTCGTGGTAGCCTCTAACGCTGTTCACGCCACCCGCGCCAAATTGTTCGTTGGGAATCACAGGCTCGCTGGCCCATTGGCCGTCCGCTCGGATTACGGTTGTCCAATTGTAAATTGGTATTACCTGAGTGAAACTGGGCCGGAGGATTACCCAATGGCCGGTGGACTCTTTTGAACCGGTAATGTCTTGAAGCCCAGTTTTGCCGTGATTCGAACTGCTGTTGACGAAATTGGTACTAATGCTGCCATCCCGGTTCGTTGCGATGATCTCCGTGGTTGAGAAGGTCTGAAAGTCGCCGGAATACCAGAGGTTGGCGCTCAAATCCATTCCCACGGTCGTGGACCCCAAAGGACCAGAAACCCAACCCACATTGTAGTGAAGTGAAAGTGGCAGATATTCCAGATTTTGGACGGTCGTTGGTACCGTAGACGGAACCGTCGTGGGTACGTTGGTGAAGTTGCCTGTTCCCTGGACGGGCTCTAGCGTTGTGAATAGGAAAACGTTGGTTTTGTAACTGGTTACTTTATAGGTTTTGAAATCCAGACCGCTCGAAAAACCAGAGTGAAAATCGCCACCGGTTTTCAGCGGCAAATCCAGGCGGGCGCCAACGTCATTATTGATCGTTTGATCGTCCTGAACAGTCGTCTCTGATAACGAGTTGGTGGACGATTTGACGAGCGACTCGCTGGAGAGGGTTTCCAGGCCATTATCGATGGTCGCGCGGCTGGCAAATAACGTAACCTCCGGCCGGCCCGAGGCGGGCGGCATATTGAATTGGCGGGTGGCCTCGTCATATCCAAAGGTGCCTGGGTGCGCCGTTATCTGGTCTTCCAACGATGGCGGGTTACCCAATGGGAAACGGTAAAACGCGCTGTAATCGGCAACTGATGGTCTGTCGTAAAAATGCCAATCGGGAGTGTCTTTGAATTGTTCCGGCGAGAAACTATATTGTACGCCTGCAGAATGTTCTTCCTGCCAGAGATTGTTATAAACCGCCGATGAATTGACACGCAGGTCCGGTGTGCCGGGAGAGTTCTCATTATCCAGGTCCACCTTGGCATGAAGCGGCAGGCGATCCTTGACGCGAAGGGTCAACACGCTGGTGCCCGGCTCTGGCCCGGGGCCGACGATGGGGATGATTTCCCGGTCCTGGTTGGCATTGGCGCGGTTCAATTCGGCCTGGAGCACAGGCGCATCAATAACGATGTTGGTGTGCAGGCTGGGCAAATTCCGCATGACATTGTTGGAACTGAAAAAAGTGTTGCCAACTACGTTAATGGCCGTGACGCGGCCTTCGAGCACCTGAATTTTCACGGTTTGATTGGCCAGCTTTTGCTGGGGCAAAGTCACCGCCACCGTCAGGAAGCCGCGATCATGGTATGTTTCCTGGAGTTGTTCCACCACAGTCTTAATTCCCTCAAATGAAACATTGGTCCCGAAGGCGCCATCGATATTGGTAAGGGTCGCGGAAATCGTCTGCGCAGTAAGAACAGAATTGCCCAAAATGATATAATGTTCGACGTTAAATGTGGGCCCGGCATTGGTCGAAACGACATGGATGCGATGATCCTCTCCTTCCGCTTCCAGCCTCGGTATTTCCTGGTACAACAGTTTTCGTGCAGCGGCTATTTGTTCGGGTGTGGCCGGTTTGGGACGGTGATAGGGCGCCGGACGCGGTGGCGGGAGGAGGAGCGCCACCGACGTGGGTGGCGCAGGTGCGGCGGCCAGTTTCGGAGCGGGAAGCGGGAGGGCAAGACGCGCGGGCGAATAGGCCGGGAGTTCCGTGCCATTTGTTGTGGCGAAATACCGCACGCCGGAGATGATGATTTGCGGCGAGGCGGCTTGGAAAACATTTATGGTGACAATGCCATTGGTGATCTGTTCACTGGCTATGGCCACGCTGGCCCTGGGATATCCTGCCTTGCGGCACTCGGCTTGCACTGCGGCTGCTGCTGCTGCGATGTCACTCAAGCTCACATTGGTGCCCGTGTATTTGGAAAGAATCGGAAATACTGCGTCCATCGAGAGCTTCGGGCCGCCCTCGACGTCATAAGTGTCAACTATGAAACGAGGCCCGGCGTCGACTTGGATTTCAGATTCCGACCCGTCAGCCGGCGCGGCTGAAGTCTGAACGAAGGCATTTAAGCAGCAGCAAAACCCAAAAAGAAGAAATGCCGCCAGGCGGCGGAAAAAACTTGCGCGGATCAGGATTCGCCGCGCGAACAGGCTGGGATCGCTGGAAATCATCAGGCGGGACAACGCGAACTCTGTGGTTTCCGTTTCGGTTGGCCGGCTGGACGATATCGCTCGGAGATGCCCGGTGGGGATGCGGATTCCCGCCTGCTGAAAGCGGGAATCACGGCGGAGCCAAATGAGATGGGCCTGAGCATTGGCGGCAATTGCATATCATCACAACCTGTCCTCCTGCGATCTATTGTTCGCAGGGCACCCGCTTCAACGTTTCGACCGGCGCAAAATCAGACCCTGCCCTGCCAATGGTTAGCGGGAGACTTTATTGAAAATCCACGTGGCGGCAAAGCTGGGCAAATTATATTACGGACTGCTGTCGGAATTGTGACAATCTGGAAACAATGAGCAGGGCCGCAACCGTGAGACGAGGCTATCCTCGTCCGCTCAGGGAGGCCGTTGTTACGACTTTCACGCGCCGGTTGCGCAATGACAGTAACCATGAGAATTGGAGGCGGATTTCGAATTCAAAAGTCTAATCCTCCTGGAGAAAGGCGCTGGGGGAAAACAGTTTCCATTCTTTTGCCTGACCGACATGGGTTCGTAACATCATTCCGGCCAAAATACTCATCTTGTATGATTTTTGAATTTGCGGTTTGGCTCTGGCCAATGTTCCGGGCCGGGCCGGCAGGGAGTAAGGGAGAAGAAGTTCTCCGCACGCAGATTATTTGAGCCAGGATTGGCACGAGGATTTCGATGCAGCGGCGGATGGAGAGGCGAACACACGAATATGAAAAAGGCCGATTTGTTGTATGAGCAGCATTTTGCTCCAGACCAGGGGGAAGCCCATATTTCCGCTTTCATCGAAATGAAAGAGCCCTGGCCGCTCCCTGGCAATTAAGAACCGGACCGTAACGGCGAAAGCCGGCCGGCCGGACAAGGAAAATCATGGCGACAAAAATTCCTTTAACTGTGGGCGAATCACCTGGATTCAAATCTGGCGCATGATTTCCAATCGTTCCATCGGTTTCCGCAGTCTTCACCTGCTGGTGCTTTTGGTTCTGGTGAGCCTGAGCTTTTGGAGCTGGCTTTTCATCTGGGAAAATCCGTGGTCCTTCGATGATGCTGCGTTTGAAAAGTATATTCTTTATAACGAATTCCTGTTGGTGGGAATCGTGTTTGGATTTGGAGGCAAGCGTCCGATGGAAGGACCGCATCATCAATTCGTCAATGCTCTGCGCCGCAGCGCGCGGCAGGTGGTCCTGGGGCTGTTTGCGGTGCTGGCACTGGTTTTCACGTCGCAGGATACATTCGTTTCGCGGTCCTTTTTGATCAGTTATGTACCCTGGCTTGGGATGACGCTTTTTTTCTGTAACTACATGGTGCCAAGGTGGCTGGGCCAGTGGGTTTTTTCAGGAAATCGGGACGAGCGGGTCGCATTGGTTGGGAGCCTCGAGCAGGCTCGTGGCATCGAGCCGTGGCTGGAGCGCAAGCGAATGCTTGGCCTTAACGCGGTGGGCGTGGTGTCTCCGCTGCCGGCCGAGTCGGGACCGAACTATGCCAGCCATCGAATCGGCAGTCCCTTTTACCCGCTGGGCCATCTCGACGAAATGGCCTCGATCATCGCCAAAGAGGGGATCACTCAAGTCATCGTACTGGGTTTGTCGTTGGGAGCGGAGCGACTTCATCGGTTGACCCTCCTGTGCGAAAGCGCCGCCGTTCGGTTGATGGCCCTCGATGACGTGGACCGCTACTTCAACCACGCCACAACTATCCTCGAAGACGACGGCATGCGGCTGATCAGCCTGCGCGAAGAGCCGTTGGAAAATCCGGTGAACCGGCTTGTTAAACGGGCCATTGACCTGGTTGTGGCTGTTCCAGTCGTGGCGTTTATTCTGCCCTTCACGCATTTGTTCGTTTGGTGGTTTCAACGCCGGGAATCTCCCGGTCCTCTTCTCTTTCGACAGGAGCGCATTGGAATCATGGGAGAAAAATTTACGATGCTGAAATACCGGACCATGCACGTCAACAACGGGGATGAAACGAAACAGGCGTCAAAAAATGATTCCCGCATTTTTCCGGCGGGCCGTTGGTTGAGGAAGTTGAGCATCGATGAACTGCCGCAATTCATCAACGTCTTGTTGGGAGACATGAGCGTGGTTGGGCCCAGGCCGCATTTGCGCGAACACGAAGAAGCCTGGAGCCGCATTATGGGCAAGTATGTAATCCGGAGATTCATCCGTCCCGGCATTACTGGTTACGCGCAGATAAAAGGTTTTCGTGGAGAGGTTCACACGGATACCGATGTTCAAAGGCGGGTGGAGACAGACATTTACTATTTGGAAAATTGGTCCTGCAGCCTTGATGTTGCCATCATATTAACGACCATCAAGCATTGTGTTGCGCCGCCGGCAAGTGCTTATTAGTTGGCAAGGATGAGAGATGAATAGAGGGACTGAAGAATAGAGAAGAGGATAGTTAGGCAGGAGGACGGAGAATAGAAAACGGAAGTGAGAGGAAGGAAGGAGTGAAACCAAACCACCGTGTCATCCCGACGACCCATTGTCGGGCGGGTGGGAAATGAGTTGCGGCAATTGCCGCTCAAACAGGGAGATGGCCGTTGACGAGTCGTCAGGCCCAACCAGAACCACCTCGAGGACCTGCTGACCCAGATTTCGCCTGCCTGCCAGAACGGCCTGCAAACGGCTTTTCCAGGAACCGTCTTCCGGGAGGGACTCTTCATTAGGCGATGAGCAATCAGACCAGAGACAGTAGAATACGTGGAGCGTGCGGGAGCCGCTTCGAAAAGTCAGATATCGAAACGGCAGGTCGCACCCTCCGGCATTGACTGAAATATATTCGTGGTTCGCGAGCAATTCCGCTCCTGAGGCCGGGAAACAGATATCGGGCCGATGGCCGAATGCCAGTTGCGTGGAATTTTTCCCTGCATTCCATCGCAGGAAGAAGGCGCTCCATTGGTTTTCGCTCCCGTCCCGCCACGCGGCTGACTGACTGTGAGAACAACGCAATATAGTCAGCGATTCCTGAGGTATAGTGGTCATCCGGAAATCAGGTTCTTGCGCCGGCCACGCTACGGACCAATGCGGGCTGTAGGTCAAATGCGTTTCATGGCTGCGATACCATGCCTGCGTCAGTGCCCAGACCATGACCATCCAGGCCAATACGCTCACGGCGGCCCAGCGTGGTATCGTTGGGGCCAAAGGCTCATAACTCGCCGGTTCCGTTGATGGCGCGGCGGGTTTTCGGTCCATCCATATCGCCAACCCAAAAAGCGCGGGCAGGACAATAACCATCACCAGCAGACCGGCAAAATCGTGTACTGCTTCCATTCGTTTAATTCCATATAGCGCCGCCGTCCTGGTCAGGAAACTGGTGCGGACGACATTGGCGATGAGGACGGTAATCAGAGAGGCGCCGAGCAACCCCAGCCGGCGGCCCGGTGAGAAAAGATACAATTCTCCAAGGAACAAGGAGAGCATTAACGCGGTTTGGAGCGAGCGCACGCCGCTGCAGGCCTCATCAATTCCCACGACGCCGGTGGAAACTTCGATCAAGTTTCCGTGTTGCACCGCTGGAATTCCAAGAAGGCCGACGACCGCAACAGTCAATGCCGCCACGAGCCGCATGAGACCCTGGACCACGGATTGTTCCAATTGCATCGGCCATGGGACTGCGATCAGCATGAAAGCCAGGGGCGGAGCGAAATATTTCACCCAACTCCAGCCGCCTGCGCGATGCAGAAAACACAGGCTCAAGACTAAAACCAGGACGCTGTGCGCCCAATAGAGAAGCCGCCATTCCGGGTTGGCTTCGAGAACCAGGTTCAGCGGCAAAAGAAGAAATAAAAGGATTGCGGCGATAAATCCGGGCAGCACAGACTTTGACGGTGATGGAGCGGGACGCCTTCGAGACCGCCGCCAGATCAATACCGCACCAATCACGGGCACGACATATCCGTAACCGTATTGTGGATTAACATGCCATTCGTCGCTTAATTCAATGAAGAGCGATATCCAGCAAACAGCCAGCGCGGCCAGCGCCAGCATCCATCCGTCCTGGAGATACTGCAGCACGCCCGGCTTTGAGGCGCTTTGGCTGACAACCGGCGTCGCAGGGACGATGGCGGAGTTCTGGGGAAAGTCAGACACGCAATTATTTTACAGAGGCCTTCATGCAAGTAAATCCGGCATGCGATGCCCGAACCGCCAGAGCAACCGCAACAAAGCCAATGCCCGGAAATACCGCGGTACAAACCGCTTTGGGTCTGCGGCACAACGGAACAACCAGCCAAGCACCTGTTGATCGGCCCAATGAGGTATCCGGACCTGGTCGCCGGACAGAAATCCTATGGCCGCGCCGATGCAATGGATCGCAGGCGCGCCTGCGGCCCGGCGTTTCAAGCAAAGGCCGAGCTTTTCCTGCACCCCTCCGCCCACGCAGATAATGACATGACGGGGACGGCGATCGTTCACGATTTCAACCAGTCTATCATCCTCGATTGGCCCTTTGGGATATTTGGGCGCCACATAACAATCCGCAGCGTCGAACCGATAGCCTTGTCGTTGTAACCAATCAAGGTTCCGATTCATGGATGTTTCCGAAGGCATTACCCAGAGCACTGAACCGGAATTCTTGAATTCGGGTTTTTGCAGCAACAATCTCAAATATTCCAGTCCCGAGACGCGATGGATGTTTTGGCGGGTTATCAGGTTCCAGCACAGCACCAGCAATCCACTGTCGGTAATCGCCAGATCGGCATCCATTAAAGCCTGGCGGTAGTCGGTGTCCCGTTCCAATTCCAATAACGCCGGCGCGGCGGGCACAACCACCAATCCTCCGCGCGCGCCAATTTCGACCGCTTCCGGGGCATCGCCCACGAAGAATCGAATGCCGAGGATTTGCTGATATTGCGCAGAAGAGGCCCGAGATGGAGCGAGGGGTGGCATAATGGATTTCAATTAGTCGACGGCCGCGGAAGTGAATTATGAAACGGTTGTATATTTTGCTTTGGCGGTCGTCGTTTCTTCCGGCCACCGATTTTTGATCGGCCCGCAAGGATTGCCGCCGCAGACCATTCGCGGCGGTTGGTCTTTTGTGACGACCGAACCGGCCGTGATCACGGCTTCGGTTCCGATGTGAACTCCAGGCGCCACAAAAGTTTGTGCTCCCACCCATGCGCCATCCTCCACGACGATCGGTTGGTTTCGATAGGGCATTTCCGGCTGGCGGTAGTCATGATTTCCGGTGCAGAGAAAAGCGCGCTGGGAAATGCAACAATGGGAGCCGATCATAACCGGCTCAAAATTCAGGATAAACGACTCCTCGCCGATCCAGGTGAAGTCGCCGATGGCCAATTTCCATGGCAAATGGATATTGACCCTTGGTTTGATGACAACCCCGCAGCCGACGCGCGCGCCGAACAATCTCAACACCATGCATTTCATTTTGGAAGGCACGGGAAGAGGCGTCAGGAACAACAGGCATTTGGCCAGATACCAGGCCGCCTCTACAATGAACGAACGTCCGCGATCCAGGCCGCGCCTGGGGTCGAAAAGATCATTTCTTACCCGTGTCATGTCTTCAATGGCAAACGGAATTGCATGCTTCTAAAATGGTGGAAACAATTGCGGACCAGGAATAGCGCTCCGTGACCAGCCTGTAGCCGTTCGAGCCGCGCTGTTGTCGGGCTAAATCATCTTCGCGCAGAGCGTTGTTCAATGTTTCGCTGACGGAGTCCCTGCTGCATCGGCATTCCCAGCCGGCTTGCCGGGCGGTCACCTCTGGAAAGTTACAAGCTTGCGTCGCCATGACCGGCACTTTGCAGGCCATGGCCTCAAGGAGACTCATGGAGAACCCTTCCGAATACGAAGGCAGCACGAATAAATCCGCGGAATGCAGCAGCGCGATTTTTGCCCGTCCTGTCACAGGGCCCGTGAAACGAATTTTGTCAACCAGGTTTAATCCGCGCGCCGTGGCTTTGATTTCGTTCAGATAGCCGTTTTCATCCGGGCCGGCGATGACCAGTTCCCAGCCATTCCCGGCGCCATTCAAAGTGGCCCACGAAGACAGAAGCAGGTCCAGTCCTTTTTTGGGATGAATCCTGCCAAGGAAAAGTGCGCGCCGTCCGCTTTTGGCCAGACCTGGAATGAGAGGCGTCTCGATCGGCGTGTCTTTTTTTTCAGGCGCGGGATATTCTTCAATTGTCAGGCCGTTGGGCGCCACCACAATCGGGGCCGTGATGCCGCAGGCGCGGATCTGGTCCGCTTCCCTGGGTGTCAGCGCTCGCCACAGTCTTGCGTGACGAAAATTGGCATCCTCAAAAAGCCAGTGACTCAATTTCTTTTTCCAGCGGGAACGGTTAAGTATCCAGGGTTCAAAGAAACCGTGAACATGATAGACCAAAGGTTTGCCCTGCTGCCGCGCTGCTCGGCCGAACAGATAATTTGTCCCGACATAGAGCCCGTGCCCGTGAAGAATGTCCGCGTCCGCCGCCAGATTCCGGACGCGACTTTGTAATGCCGGCGAATAATAGAGGAAATCCGGTTTTGTGCGCCGGAATTCAAAAATTCGCTCTGATGGCATTTGCGGCGTTTCGCCATAAGTGGAACATAACAGCGACTGCACTCCCGCCGCCAGGAATCGGCCATGCAAGGCAACCGTGCTGGTCCCCAGGCCGCCGCCCTGGAGCGGTTCCAGCGATTGGGTGAAATGCAAGTGACGCATCGAATTGGATTCCGGGTTTCAGGATCTCCCGTTTAGTGAGAGGCCTAGCCTGGCGACGGTCTTCCGATAATCCGCCCACGTCCGTTCCTTGCGGATGGCCCACGAGGCCTCCTGCCAGCCCCGGCGCAGTGCGGCATCGCCGACCACTTTTTCCACAACTTCGATCAAGGCCGAAACGGTGATCCTTTCGAGAACATGGCCGTTTTGTCCAAACCGGACGCCGTCGCCGCATCGGTCGGTTTGGACGATGCCCAATCCCGCGCCGCACGCTTCGTAAAGAACTATCGCGCTTCCCTCGAATAGACTGGGAAAAACGAAGCAGTCAGCTTCTGCGAAAAAGCGAACGACTTCGTTTCGTGGCACTTGTGGCACATGGCGCACGCGCGCTGCATATTTTCCGTACGTTGCCTGGGGAATGGCCATGCGGCCGACAAGAGTCAGTTGCGCTTTGTCCGCTGGCAAATTCGCGAAGGCCTGGAGCAGATAAGCGACTCCCTTGCGAGGTCCCACTTCGCCCGCAAAGAGGAACTGCGCCGGACGTTTTTCGGAGCTGGTCCTTCGCGGTGGTTCGATGGGAAATAGCGATTCATCGTAACCGTAGTGGACCACCAGGATTTTTTCCCGTGGGCAGCCGTTTTCCACCAGGGTTGCGGCGCAATAATCCGAGCCGACCACCACGAGATCCGCCTCGGCCACCTCTGCATTTTGTCGGTCAATGGCGGCTTGATCAAACGGGCGATACGAAGCGACGAAAAATTCCGGATGCCGTTGCTGTTCGTCCAGCATGATTCGATTTTGACTCGCCGGGTGGCCGATGGTCTGGTCCAGTACGCAACGGATGCCCCGTTTTTTTGCCCACCGAAACACTTCGAGTGAAGAGGTATTAAAGCCCCAGAGTACATCCACCGGCTCGCGCTGAATTAAGCGGATGGTTTGCCCGCAAAAGGCGCGATTTCCCCGCTCGTTGCAATGGTCAGCCAGACCCTGGTGTCCCATCCGCCGCAGAAAAACTTCCGACCATTCCCACAACCCGAACTGACGGACTTTGTCGGGATCCAGAAATATATTTTGCCGCCGCCGAAATTCCCGGTTCAAACGTCCGGACATTTTAGACGGAACGTATCTTTCCAGTTTGTAAGGCCAGCGATTCGGATCATAAAACACGGATGTCGCATACCACGCCAGCGCGCCGGCTTCCTGAAACGCCAGCGCTGTCTGCCAGGAATGTTGCGTCCCGGGATGAAAAACACCCACTCGCACCAATGCCTCCTATTTGATTTTTTTTGCCGGTACGCCCGCCCACGTTTCACCGCTGGGGACGTTTTTGGTGACCACGGCGCCCGCGCCAATAATCGCGTGGTCCTCAATCGTTACGCCTGGAAGAACCGTCACATGGCAGCCGATCCAAACGTTATTCCCGATCCTGACGTCGGCGCCTTCGAATCCCTGTTTGGAATAAGCGATGTCTTTTCGCCGCGTAACGTGATTAACCGTGGTGATATAGGTATGTGCGCCAACCATGGTATCGTTGCCGATCTCCAGCCGGTGACAGGAACCTAAAAATGCGTAAGGCGCAATGTAAACGCAGTCGGCGAGGTCAATAGAGCTCTTCGGGTTTACCTCACAGCCGATATAGATAATCGCGCCACGATCGAGGAAGGTGCCTTTGCCCATTGTTAGATGTTCGTCAAGGGGCTGGCTGCATCGAATCTGGACTGTGGCTTCGATGCCGCGCCCCATTTTGGCCTGGCGCCCCAGCCAGCGATAACGGCCCCAACTGTGCCGGAACCGCTGCCGAAACGTATCAAAGGACGACCACCACCCTGCGGCACGATACCTGGCGTAAAAACGTTCAACAACTTGCACCATGACAAACTTTCCTTGTTAACGACCCTCCAACGCAGTCTGAGCGGACCGCAAGGCATTTTCGGCAAAATGCCGGCACGAGAATTTTTCCACTATCTCCCGGCTCGCAGCGCCCATGGCCTGGCGCAACTCCTTTTGAGACTCCAGGACCCGAAAGATGGCGGCGCATTCGTCGCTCGAGGCGGGATTGAAAACGAAGCCGTTGCGCCGCATTTGCCGGGCCAGTCCATTTGGCAGGCTGGCATTCAAAACTCCGTTCCGGCCCAGGTTATGCGCGCTGTCGTTTTCCAACAGGTCTTCCGCGCATCCCGCCGTTTCACTGACCACGACCGGTAAACCCGAAGCCATCGCTTCATTGACTACCAATCCCCACTCCTCATACAGGCTGGGCAGCACAAACGCGTCAGCCAAAGCGTAAAAGGAGGGGTTCTCCTCGACTTGCCGAAACCCGAAGAAATGCACACCGGGTTTTTTCTTTGCCGTTGGAGCGGTTCCAGTCCCGCTGATTTCCGCCGGAAGATAGGTTGGGAGCCGAAGTTCCTCGCACAGCGCGCGCAGGTTCGTTTCTTCTTCACCGGCGCCAACCATCACAAGATGCGTCCCTGAAGCCGGTGTCGCCTCGAGGAATTTCTGGAACGCCCGCAAAAGTGTTCCCAGATTTTTTTTGGTCACAAACCGGCCTAGGCTAAGGAAGTAACGCTCCGGCAGCCCATAGCGAAGTCGTGCCTCATCCGGGCGCTTTCTAATCTCCTCCGCCCGATTGAAAAAGTAATCGTTGTCCACCGCGTCATAGCCAATGAAGATTTTGTCCTCGGGCAGCCCGAGGGACGCGAAATATCTTTTTTGCGGCGATCCACCCACCAGGGCGGCGTCGAACATTCCGACTAGCCGGCGTTTGATCCAGGCTCCAGTTCGTCCGGCACGCGCTGTGCCGGCATGGCTCTCGTTCATCATTACCGTTTTGATGCCGAGCGATTTGGCAGCCAAAAGTGCAGCGAGCGATTGCTGCGGGGAATAGCTTGGCAGGAAACAAACTTCAACGCCCAATTCCTGTAAAAGTTGCCGGGCGCGCCGAAAGACAGTCTGAAAGGAAAGTTGTTCGCCGACCATCCCCGGGCACAGCGTAATCAATTCCGCGGATTCGCCCGACCGCGTCCAGGCGTAATCGTGGCTATGGCTTGCCAATTCCAGCGCATGGACCCGCGCCGGCTTTGCCAACTGTTTCAACGCGTGAGCGCGCGCAAAATGGTAGGGGCCATATTGCATCCATAAAATGGCCAGTGAAGTCATCGATTGGCCTCCGGCTTAGGCAGCGGCAGTGACGAAGGCGCCGGTTCAAGCAGACGCAATCGCGTGCCGCGCGGCAAAAGCACAGACTGAGCGGGGAATAAGCGCGGTCCGACGAGCCAATTGGAACCGAGCCAAACGACGACCGGAAGCCAGCTCCACAGAAGGAATTTGGCAATGGATACGATACCCCCATCACGATATTGCTGGGCAACCATGGCAAGGCCGAGGATATAAAAAAGACTCAGGATATTATCGCGTTGGGCCCTCTGCCAGAACCATCGATGCGCCAGACCCAGGAGCAGACCGATGACGCCTGCCGTGATAATAACGCCGGTCCAGCCGCCGCTCATCCAGCCATCCCCGGCCATCGTGACTGTCAATCCCGTAAAATTCCCATAATTATTCAAATTAAAGTAGGGCAGGGGAGCGCCAATGGGTTTGCCTTTCCATAAGGCGCGCGGGATCGGTTCGGTGAACAGTTGCAGGTGTTGAACACCCAGGCTGTATCGCCCCGTCCTCTCGGGTACCATCGCCACCACAAAGGTCAAGTAGTCGTAATTGGCGAAGTCAACGGTGTCATACTTCAGCCTCAATCGGTCGGTTTCCGTCAACGTTTCTGTTGGCGCCGGCATGGGTAAGTGGCCGGAGAATTCATCCTGCAACCAACTGCGGTCTTTGCCGATGTTATCGAATAGCACAAACATGGGAAGTAGCAACAGAATGGACCAGAATGGCATCCAACGCCGCTGGTGTTGCCAGGCATAGACCAGCGCGGTGGCGAGGAAGAACAGCAAAAATGTCCAACGCGCCCAACCGCCGTAGCAACGGTACATCACGTACACGGCGGCAATCAATACCACCGGCCACCGGAACCGCGTTACCATCAGCCAGGCGCAGATCAGGCTTCCGGCCATAACCTGGGCGTCATTAATATAACCGCTGGTGCCGGTCATGATATACGTCCCGCCCACTCTTTCACCGGTCGCCTCCCCCGCGAGTCCCACATGAATAGAATAAGCAATGATAGGTGCCAATAAAACCGTCGTGAAAAGGAGTCCGTTTTTTTCCAGTTGCGTGAACGTCCGCGGCTGAGTGGGATAGTTTCCTGCCCGGGACCAGCCGAAGGCCAGGCACATCGAGCAAAATACAACCAGAGCCACGGAACTGACAGCCAGGCTCTTAACCAGAATTTCCGGGCTGGGATCAAAAACCATATAGTTCCACACTGAATCAAACCCGCAACAAACCACGAGAATCGGCCGCATGACAAATACCAAAGCATGAAAGGCGAGATATGTCGTTATGGGATGAAACAAAGAGGCCTGGCCACTGAGCAGGAAACCCACCACGACGACGAGCCATAAGACGGCTTGAACGATTAATGCCTGGTCCAGTTGCACGTTATGACAAGGCCGGACGAATCCGGCGTTTTACAAATTCCTTCACCGACCGGGAAACGGTGCGATAAAGACATCCCTCGGCGATCCAGTCGCCGGGCGAGAGCCGCAGGTCGCCGCTTTGATACGGCTCATAGACAGGATGAAAAAGACGGCCTCCGTCCGGTTGGGCCAGTTGCTCGCGGATTAGTTTCCGCGAAATGCTGCGGCCATTGACATTGGAAAACGGATACCAATTCTCCGGGCGCGGAAGATTTTCCAATTGATAACCGCGGTTATGGAGAAGGGTGGGCAAGCGATATTCACAGTAACCGGAATACGCCAGGTCTTCCTGGGCGCAATCTTCCAGCGCCCGCCGCGGCAATGCGTACGCAAACAAATAGGCATTGTGAAGGGCTGGGGCACGTCCATGCGCCTCCTTAAACCGCGAACAAAACGCGACAAATTCGGGATTGGATGAGCGGGTCCAATGATTGGTTTCCGGATCGTTGTTTGGCTGGACATCAATGAATCGTGCGTTTTTGTCGTGGACCGAACCCATCCAGGTTGAAACCGGACCCAGTAATAAAACGTCCCAATCGAGTATCAACAGGCGATCAAAGGCAAGGTCCACGCCGTGTTTGACGAACCAGGAGCAGATGATCTTGTCGAGATTGTACCAATGCCATTTTGGGCTGACATACGGAAACGCCCAGGCGTCGTCCAGCTCTCTAAAAACCCGTTGGTATTTGTACAAATTTTCAGGACGGTCTGTGCAAATGCCATAGAAGGCAGTGTCGGGGCTGAAGGAGCGCATCAGCCGCACGCGCCGGGCGCACGTCCGCGGCGAAGAGTAAAAGACATAAAGGACCGCGTGCTTCATATTTGAACGCCGGCGACCATTTCGAGCCTTTCCGAATTGCTAAATGCGGCTGGATTCAAATCGGGCAGACGGCTGAAGATTTCTTCCAGGGCCACGGACCGGCGAAATTTAAGTTCCTGGCTCAATTGAAAAATGTCCAGGGCCACCGGCCGCCTGGAAGCCCGGCCCGTGGCGCAAACACAATAACCGTTCAATAATCCATGGCATCGCGTCGCCATTCGCGCCGGATTGAGGGAAAAGACCATGGCTTTGGCCGTTCGACCGGCCAGTTGGAGGAAAAGCGCCGGAAATGGGATATTGTGCCACGCGAACAATACTTTGTTCCGCGCGCCGTAGAAATCCATCCGCGACCAACTGCGCCGCGGCGATTCAAAATGATGGATGGGGTCGGCGTTGCCGCATCGCGTAATCCAGCCGGCATTCAGCATCCGGATGCAGTAGTCTTCTTCCTCGCTTTGGTGTACGAGGATTTCACGATAGCCGCCCAGCGCCAGAAAAATGTCGCGCCGCAAAGCGTGGGCGGTCCCCTTGAAATCATAGGTCGCGTAAACGCCCAGAGGTTCGGGCGCCCGTTGATGGACTGCGGGGCTTTGGTTCACGTCCGCGTACGGGACGGCCACCGCGCCCACTCGAGGATTTTCAAATTCGCGCAGAGTGTCCTCTACAATTCGAGGAGTCGAAAAAACAGCGTCGTCGTCGATTGAAAAGATAATGGGCGTGCGGGCCAGCCGCGCCGCGTGATTGCGTTGCACGATGTAACCCATTGATTTTTCGGAGCGATGCAGCCGGACCGATGGAAATTCACGGGCCACCGCAGACGAAGTGTCATCTGTGGAGGCATCGTCCACGACCAGCACTTCCGGTTTGGCGGTTTGTGCGAGGGCCGAGGCGATGGCCTTCAACAAATCGTCCCGGCGATTGCGCGTGGTGATGGCCACGGTTGCGCTCTGAAAATCAGGCATGAGTTTTACGCGGCGACGCCGGCAGCCGGTGTTGCTGTCATCAATCGTGGAAGGCTGCCCAGTTTCTCGATCAAATTGTGGCGGCGGAGCCGCGGGACCCCTTCGACATAAAAAAGATCTCTCCGCGCGCCCGTGTAATGTATGGTCACTACTGCTTCATCCACGGGACCTGCGCCCACCATGTAACGTTTGCGGTCCAAACGTTCCCAGCCGGAGCGCAATCCCTGTAATGCAAAGCAGGTTTGTTCCACCATCAATGTCCGGTCTGGTCTCCATTGCAATCGGCCAAGAACATCATCGAAAAACGGCCAGTCCAATACTCTCGGACGAACCGCGCCAAGTCCGCAGTTGAAATCACGGGGCAGTTTCAGCCCGTAATTTTCCAGCACGTCATTTTCAAAAAGTGAATATGCGCCTGTGTCAGCCACCGATTCAGGAATCATGTCTGTCACATTGAATAGCCCTAAACGATCGGTTCCGTCGTCTGTGCCGACGAACTTTAGTAATTCGACCGGTGACGCATAGAACAAGACATCCGGGTCAAGATACAGGATTCTCGGATTTCTTGCGCATATCCACATGTTGACCAGTTTGCAAAGCGTGGGTGAATGGCGCGCGCGCCAAAGAGCGGCAATCGAAGGAGCAATAGGCGCGAGTTTCTTTCGGACCCGTTCATCGAGCCAGGGCTTTTCCGGTATTTGGATTCCTGGAAAATGGGCTTCGAAAATTTGTCGGGCTTCCGACGGAACGTTGGAATCCAAATATAAAAAGAGGCTGAATGTTCCACATTGCGCGTGCAGCGACTTTAGCGTCCAAATGCCGTTTAACCAATCGCGGCAGCAAACCTGGGTGTGGACTTCCAGAGTCGAACCCGGGTCACACGGAATGGGCGGCGAGGTCAGGATTTCCTTTCGCCGAAAAAAACGCTCAATAATGAGGTTGAAGCCATGTTGGCGCAGCAAACTCGTCCCTTTTTTCAAAACCAGCAGATTCAGTTTAGGCATGTCGGGAAATTTTATTCGTCTGTCAGAGCCGTGACTGAATTTCAGCCGTCAACAGTTGCGGCTGCCCTGGTGACCATGACTCACGAAACGAATCCATCCAGCGCACCAGGTGGGGATGAATCATCCGCTGGACCGCGCGCTTTGGCAGCGAAGAACGATGCTCAACATTCGCGCCGATTTGCGGCAGGGCTGTGCCGGGTTGCCAATAGTGGAGTTTGCCGGCGGTGTGGCCTCTGGCGGCCGAAAGCCCTTCAGACGCCCCGGTTTGTTCCCGATAACCAGAGCCGTCCAATTGAAGTATCTCTTTCCGCCAGTCCGCGAGCCGCCAGTGCTGGCCCGCGCTCGCCTGCAGCTCCATCATGGCGGCCCGCAGTCGGTGGCGTTTTTCCATCTGCTCCGGGTCGCGATGCGGATAATGCCGAATGGGTATCCGTTGCTGCGCCACGTAGCCGGCATTGAAAGGAAAAGAACGCGACGCGGGCCATTTCATGGATTCGCGGTAACGAAACATTCTGGGTTCCGCATATTCAGGAATTTTATAGAAACGCCGGCGTTCCCCAATAGCGCGGCGGCGATCGTCCGACAACGCCACTTTTCCACTCTCATAATCGTCTATCTCCGTCGAAGTAAGCCGGAAATAATACCACGCCAAACAGACGCATGACTCGTGCGGATGCAGTCGCCGGGCCACAAACTCCCGCGGCGTGATTTCATAAAATTCATCGGCATCCAGGCGCAATACCCAGTCGCCGTCTTCAAAGCGGGAACGAAATGCATCGAAAACGTATCCGCGCAGGGAATCGTCAAAGCGGTAGGGTTCACTCTTCCAGGGAACAATCCGGCGGTCCTTCGCAGCGGCTTCCAAAACGATGGGCCAGGTGGAATCTTTGCTGCCCAGATCCAGGATATAAACCGCGTCAACCCAGGCCAGCAAATGCGCAAGGCATTGCGGAAGGATATCGTCCTTGTCGCGCACGATCATCAAGCCGTGAAAACGCATAGAGCTCGGAGGTTATTGCTGCCGCCCTTGCCGTCGGGAGGCCACCAAAGGAAATCCGGCGAGATACTTGAAATTGCCGAGGCCGAAGTTCCACCAAAAACTCTCCCAATACAGGCGGAAGGCGTCATTCGTTCTGCCCTGGTCCAGGCATTCGAGACTGACACTGCGAACCGTGCCGCAAATGATGCGGCGGCGGCGACGGCTGCCGTTCGGGCCTCCCGGATATCTCTGATTCTTTTCCTGCTGCAAGAGAAACCATGCACCGGCAACCGAAGGATCCAACCGGTGAGTGATGCTACCCTCATGATAGCGCTGGCGGAATACCGCCGGTTTTAGAATCCTCACAAATCCATCGCAACAGCCAAGCCGGAGCCACAAGTCTGTGTCTTCGCCATTGATGCGTCCCGCGGCAAATCCGCCCGCCTTTTCCAGCGCGTCCCGCCGTACGCAGACCGAGGGAGTGCCGCCGACCGGCGGGGTGCGGTCGGTGCAGGCGGTCAACATGTCCGGATATCTGCGTTTCACCAATTGTTTTTCTCCAATCTCTGCGGCTTCCAGCGTTTCTCCAGGTAACGCCCCAAATCCAGCCAGGAAAGCCGGGTCATCGTTTTCCCGAATCGCGCGGTGGAAGACTTCCAATGTCCAGGGAAACCAGATGTCATCGCTATCCAAAAATGTGACGTATCGGCCACGCGCGTGGCGCAATGCCAGATTGCGGGCAGCGCCGGGTCCGGAATTGGGCTGGCGAAAATATTGCACCGGCAAGCCGCAAGCGCGCGTCACCGATTCAATGTCATCTTCCGAACCGTCATCAATCACGATAGCCTCGAAGTCCAGGAATCTTTGGCCTGCCAGAGACGCCAGTGCTTCGCGCAAGAGAGCGGCTCGATTAAATGTGGGAATGACCACGGAAAAAAACATAGCAGTCGGCTCAGACCGCGGAAAACTTGCGTCAGGCGGGAGTTGATTCACGCCGGCCGTTGTGCGTTGCGTGTCCTGCGGGATTGTCGCCCCGGCCCCAGCGAATCACGGTTCGAATCGGCTTGGCGAGCCCCGACTGTTTAACCAACCGGCGCAGCTCCCGGTGGCAGAATCGGCGGAGGCGAAGCAATGATGGCAATTCCGCTGATCCGACCACCAGCTTCACACTCGAGTTCATCAGGCGGAGCTTGTAGGGATTCATGCCTTTTCCCAGGTCAATGATTCGGATACCGTGTTCAGCGGCGTGTTCCGCAATTCTCAACAGCAGAATCACGCCGGGTGAATATTTGGCATATGCCGGATCATAGGCAGGAAACCAATAATGCCAAACCTGGCCTGCCTGCATGCCCATGTGCCCTGCCACCAGCCTCTCTCCCGCGTATAGCAATGAGAGGCGCCCGCCAAATTGCGCCGTTTGTGTTTGATGGATTCCCTCAACCACCCGTCGAAACCATCCAATCTCAAACAGGTCCGCGATTCCAGTTTCAAGATACTGCCGGGACTTCCAGCCAATGACGTCGCTGAAACGTGTCTTGTCGTCCGAATGGCTCACGAAACGAAGCGGACCGATTTCCCGCTCGATTCGTCTCATCAGGTTTTCGCATTTTTTTATCTGCTCCGAACCCGCCGCTCGCCGCTCGCGAACGTAGGCGTCATACCCGTTTGAAAGGTCAATCTGTGGTGAGGGCTCCTCCACTAATTGGTGTGATGCCAGCCCTGCCTGCGATGAAACCAAATGGTCAAAGTCATACGCATCCAGGCGGCACCCGCGGAGCAATTCCTTGCCGGCAATCGAGA
This sequence comes from uncultured Verrucomicrobiae bacterium, assembly GCA_963845665.1. GTDB lineage: Bacteria > Verrucomicrobiota > Verrucomicrobiia > Limisphaerales > UBA11358 > UBA11358. Next base: position 1,599,080 of record CAWJTA010000001.1, on the reverse strand, counting down.
AGTGCGGCTCGCAAATCATTCCCTGGAAATCGCACAGAATACTGCCCACCGGTTTGCCCACGCGCCCTTCACGGTGAAATGGCAGAAACGCCGAAACCTTGCCATCACATTCAACGACCGCCACTTCCGTGTCTTTTCGCGCGGCGGCGACAATTTTCAGGAACTCGGCATAGAAATATGGGCTGCTCAGTTCGGGATTGCATCGACGCAATTCCTCCCACATCTCAAGCAGTCCGCCATTTAGTTCATGGCCCGCAATAAGCGACACTTTCATTCAATACTCCCTGCGTGAAACCAACAAAGTTACCGGTTGAATTTGATTTTCAACTGTTCTTTAGCACTCGTTCCGGATGAAGATTCAGGACCTGGTCCACAGTCATGACCTGGAAAATTTCATCCGGCCGGACAGCACGCCGCAACAGGCTCGTGGGCGGAGTGCCCAACCCGTGCACCAGCGAACCAGCCACCGTGCGAAAGCGGTGCCACAAGTAATCGAATGAATATGGCGGACAGACGGTCAGTTCCCGAATGTCATGCATGGCCTCCAGGGCAAGGTATTTTTCAGTTTGCCGCTCCGCCGTCAGGGCGTGGGAATAAAAGCCACAGGATTCGGGACCGCCATTGTGGTTGCGATAGGGCAGGGGAACTCCCGCCCCAGCCGGTCCCAGCGGATATAATTCCGACCATCGGCTATGCACGTTTGTCAGGAAAAATCGGCCTTCTGCCCGTCGGAGCGAACGCAACGCGTCGCAGACCACCACCGTTGTTGCCAGATGGTCCGGGTGCGGATCGTTCCACGGGTCCGGCGAGACAATGATTGTCGGCTTTACCTGGTCAATCACAAAAGCCAGGTCTTTGATAAGTGAATCCCAACTGCAGTTGGCTCCATCGCGAAGAAGCCCGGAACTATTCAACTGTCGCAAGCCCTGGAAATCAAACGGGTCGGCGCCGTTACCACTAAAATCCTTCAACGGAGTCTCGCGCATCGAATTGAGATGGCTGTCCGGGTAGCATAAGTTGATAATTTTTGCTCTTGGCAACCCTGCCCATTGTGGGACTTCTATGCTGTCTTTCACTCGCAGCCGCGCGCACTGGCTGCGGTTAAGCTTGATGGAACCGTTTCGGCCATGAAAATTGGTGCTGGCGTCCCCCGCGGTGAGGGTGACAATCGTGGCATCGGTATCCGTATAGAGTCCGAAGGCCGCAAGTTCGGCATCGTCCGGATGCGGCGCCACCACCAGAACACGGTCTTCGCGGCCGATTGTTTCCCGGCACACGACCATTTCAGTTTCTCTGTCCACAATTGACAACCTGTGACAGCGGAGGATTATGCGATCACCCTCCTTGACCCCTGAATGCAGGAGGCGGGAAAGGTTCAAGTGCCGCCGCCCGAGGACGCCGCGCGCAAAAAATTGGCAGTCGCGAAAATTGCCGGCCACGATTTCCACAAAGGGGTCGAAAATCGTTCCGGAAGACGAAGCCTTGAGGCGGACGGATAAACATGCGCTGACGGCATCGTCAGGCAATTTTGGCATTTCAAATCCGTTCCGTTCCAACTTGATTGGCAGAACGATTGCGCCTCCTGAACTGATTCCGGTGTCAAAATCCCGTTTGGGATTATAACCCAACTCGCGCTGGTAAACTCGCTTGCGGATCCACACCAACAAGCAGATTCCAGCTCCGAGTGATAAGATCATCACCCATAATAGTGTTGCTATCATTCGATTTTAGTGTCATCACAACTTCTGATTGATTTAATCGTACGGAAGACCGCTTTTGGGGTCAATAGACGACAAGGTCTTCGAAAGCCGCAGCCGGTTCCAATATGAGGCCACGCGTTCCGCCGCAGAAAATCCGAGGACCTGATAGAGTTGATTATAAACGCGGGAATGTGTGGCCGCCGAAAATTTGGGGTTCCACTTCAGTAATTCCTTATGCAAAGCCACTGCCTCGCTTAGATCGATGCGGGCCAGGGAACGCAACAGATTAAATGATTCCGTTTCAAAAGAACCCTTTCGCTCAGGTGTTAGCAGCCCGGAAGCCGCAAACGTCTCGGCGGATCGGCGCATCAGGTGAAAGCGCGTGCGCAGTTTCCTCAGCGGATCCTGGTAAACGGCTTGAGCCGGGCTCCACTGGCGATAAAGCGACACCGATTCAGGGGCTGCCCGGAACTTTTTGCCCATGCACAACAGCGGAAAGAGCAATGCGTAATCGGTGCAATTCTTTACAGTCGTGTCCCATCCCCCGGCTTCCAGGATTGCGCTTTTACGAAAGGCCATCGCGCTGGTATTTGGATATTTCCAGGCAAACGCCATGGCTATGGGATCATCGTAGTCCGCGGCCTGGCGGGTTGAGAATCGGGTTTTTTCTGCGCCAACAAAGCAGGCGACTTCCATCGTTCCGTAGATTACGTCCGCTCCATTGGCCATCTTCATCTTTTGTTCCACGCAATCGGGCGCCATCTCATCGTCCGCATCGAGAAAAACCAGCCATTCACCCCGGCCCAGTTCCGTGAGGCGGTTTCGCGAGGCATTTTGGCCGCTGTTGACTTGCTGATTCATCCGGATATGAGGCGCGTACCTCCGAATGGTTTCCATGCTGTTGTCCGTCGAGCCATCATCCAGGACAACGACTTCTCTCTCCGGCCATGTTTGATTCAAAGCTGACTCAATGGCTTTTCCCACCCAGGGCGAAGCATTGAAACACGGAATGAGAATGGAAACTAACACGATGACTGCTGAGCTGACCGATTCAGGCCAACCGACCATGCGCCCCCGTTGACCATTTCAGGAACCTCCAGCTTGGCCAGCCAGCGCCGCCCGGCTGCTTCCGGAAGCAAACAGGCATTCCGGATTTCCATTACTGCGGCGCGCATTTTAATGACTTCCTCGGATTTCATCCTTAATGCGCGTTCGACGGCATCTTTCCAGCGGCCCGCGGAAACCTGAAGACAATTTTTGCCGTCGACCAGGCCGACTTCATATTCCTCCGGGCAGTCAAGAATGGGGATTACCCCTTGTAGAAGTGACTCGATAACTCGATGGGTTTTTTTCTCATAACCCGGGGGACAAAAGACAAAATCACATTGGCGCAACGCTCCCGGCCATTTGGCAGGCGGCACCACGTCCTGGCGCAGATACCATTTCGGATCGCTTGAATCCCCGCGCACCATCCAGAGCGCGACCGGGCCGGCATGGGTCTGTTGCCGCTCTGCCAGTTCTTCATGGTGCCTGAGTACGGTGATGCCGGGAAATGCCTGGACAAATTGGAACACGCCGTCAATTAAGCGCCGGCGTGTTGGCGGCTCGGGGTTTCCTGAAAATACCAGCCGAATCGGACGCGGATTCAGCGGCTCGCAATTTCCTTCAAACATCTCCCGAAAGAGCGGTTGTTCGCGAAAAAAGATTGGATGGACAAAATAGCCCTGGCGTGTGGTCCGGCACACCATGGCCGTGGGCCGCAGCGTGAGCCTGCCCGCGCCCATGATGACCTTCCTGACTCGCGGCAAAAATTCCCAATAATGCTTCACGCAGGCCAGTTCACCCCGGAGATTCCCCCAAAGCGACGATTCATGATCATTCGAGTTCCAGGCAATCGCCCGTTTCGCCTGTTTCTGCCAGGCGGATAATCCCTGCCGAAAAACCGGGCGAAGAGAGCTTATTTCAAACAACAACACGTCCATTGGGGGCGGCGGGGTGTCATTCGCCAGGATCCTGATTCGCGGTTCGGAATACAACCATGAGCAATATCGCCGCTCGGCGATATTCGGCGAGTCCGGGTCCGCCATTAATTCATCGAACGACTTTTCCAGGCGAACAAAAATTTGGCAGCCCGTCATGCTAAGCGTCCTGGCGATCAGATAGCTGTTTCGATTGCTGGAAACGAAATAGAGCCCGATTCGGAGCGGCGACAAAGCGCCGGGATTGTCGTTCCCGCGGGCCATCGCATCAGGACCTGGTTTTACCCGTCAAACGCTCGCCCATAGAGCGGGACGCCAGCGCAGGCAAGGCGCGCAGGACTTTGCCCAGCGAGTGATTCATTGGATTTCCAAGCTTGGCCGCCATACCTTCCAGCATGCGCGGATGGACGAGCGGATGGCCTCCCATCGAGCCTTTCGCTTCCTGCGCTCGAAGTTTTGCCATATATCTCGAAGCGTCCGGATCAACAAAAAAGATGGCGTTTTGTGCGTACCACCATGCCATCTGCTCGTCGTTCCAGAACTGCGGGCGAAAACAATCAATCGGCTTCATCCCCGACCGCTCAAATCGTTCAATCCAATAATCGGGCCATTGTTCGTTGATATGCCCGGTCCCACCTTGGTGCGGAATTGCCGCCGAAAAGAGGACAACTGGCGCCGCTGCGGATAGCGTGCGAACCAGCGCATCGCCCGCCGGCGCGGGAATGTGTTCCGCGACCTCCAGGCAAATTGCCAAATCAAATCGCAGCGCGATTTCCAGCGAGCTATGTAAGTCCACCACCTGGAATTCATTCGCTGGAATTTCCAGCTGATCGCGCGGGACCCAATCCCCATCCAGTCCGAGGATTTCGAGTACTCCTCTGCGGCGGAAGGCGCCGAGCCATCCGGCGGTTCCGCAACCCACGTCAATGACCGAGCGCGGCGCCAGCAATTCCATCAGCCACGCTGTCGCGCGCTCGGCGGATTGCCGGGCCAGGTCCTGCCGCGTCTCAAAAAACTGGCGGTTGTATTCCATATCTACCGGGTCAAAACGGGAACGGCGGGCGTTGGATCGCTTAAACGGGTTTGCCACTGGATGGGCATGATGAGCATCGTCCCGCGGTTTTTGGAGTAACTCTTATGTGAAAAATTGTCACTGTGCTCCTCTAACTCGAAAGGCAGCGCTTCGGGTTTGTCATCGAGATTTTCAAAGGTCGGGACGGACGCCATCACACTGATCGTGTAACGGCCCGCAGCGAGCAAATTGCGGGGAAGCTCCACTTCCGCTTCATACAGGCCGGGTTCACGCGACTCCATTACTTCCGGATTTGTATCCGAATCGAATGAGTTGAATAACAGGATTCCGTCGCGCCGGAGGCTGATCCCCACAACCACTCCCGAAAGCCTGCGGCCCACCTGGTACCGGATATGCAAAGTCAATGGGTCAAAAACATCGAGCGACCCGTTGATGGCCCCGGCTGACCCGAGCAATTGCAATTCGATAAAGGAAAAGGCAGCCCCTGCGCGCGGGCGATATTGCGCGCGGCGGCCTGAACTTGCGGCGACATTATTCATATAGAGCGAGCAGGCCTCCCGGACAGGCGCATCGCCAATGACCTGTCCTTTAGCCAAAACAATGCCGCGCGAGCACAGCGAAAGCACCGCGCCCATGTTATGGCTCACGAACAAAACCGTGCGCCCTTCCCGATGCGCGACAGATTCCATCTTACCGATGCATTTCTTTTGGAACTCCATGTCGCCTACTGCCAGCACTTCATCCACAATCAGGATTTCCGGTTCAAGATGCGCCGCCACCGCAAAGGCCAGCCGTACATACATGCCGTTACTGTAGCGCTTCACCGGTGTATCCAGAAATTTGTCTACTTCGGCAAAAGCCACAATCTCGTCAAACTTCCGTTTGATCTCAGAACGGCTCATGCCCAGAATCGCGCCGTTCAGGAAAATGTTTTCGCGTCCGGTCAGTTCCGGATGAAAGCCGGTGCCCACTTCCAGCAGGCTGGCTATACGCCCGGCAATCCGTATGCGCCCGGTCGTTGGCTCGGTGATCCGGCTCAAAATCTTCAGCATCGTGGATTTGCCCGCGCCGTTGCGACCGATGATTCCCACCACCTCGCCACGCTTGATCTGGAACGAGACTCCCTGCAAGGCCCAGAACTCCTCGACACCGGCCGGTGTGTGTGCGGAACCGTTCCTGCCAAAACCGCCTGCGGACAGAATCCGTTTTGCCGTATCTTTTACGGACCCTGTGATGACATCCCGCAGCGTGCGATACTTGCGCGCGGATTGATGCCGGATTTTATATTTTTTTCCGACGTTTTCGGCCTGAATGATGATGTCTGACATTTCAATTATCCGTTAAGGAGCGCTCAAATAACATCGGCAAAAGTCCTCTCCATTCGCCGGAAATACCAAAAACCCGACAGGCACAGAATGACCATGATAGCGACCGAGCAGGACAAGCCCTGAAAATTCAGTGGCTCCTGTCCTCCCAGGAGCGCCCAGCGAAATCCGTCAACGATCCCCACCAGCGGATTCAATGAATATAGAAGCTGCGTGGGAATCTCGTAATGATGCCAGAGTAATGTGCCGGGCACGTGGCTGGTTGTGAATCCCACGGGGGAAACGAACACACCGAATTGAACCACGAAGGGGATAATGTAGCGGAAGTCACGATATTCCACGTTCAGCGAACAGAGCCACAGGCCCATCCCAAAGGCCACCCCGAGGGCCAGCGTCATGAACACTGGCAGAAACAGCAGGCGCCAGTCGGGCGCGAAGTGGAACCAGGCCATCATCAAACCCATCAGAAACAGCGTGATGAGAAAGTCCACGAAACTGGTGATGATCGACCCCGCCGGTACGACCAGGCGCGGGAAATAGACCTTGGAAATCAGGTTGGCGTTTCCGATGAGGCTATTGCTGGATTCGCTCATGGAGTTGGCAAAGAACTGCCAGGGCAAAATTCCGGCCATGACGATCAACGCATAAGGCACGCTGCCGGGAGCGGACAATTTGGCGATTTTGCTAAAGGTCACCGTCAGCACGATCATGGTGAGAAAAGGCCTGATGACCGCCCAGGCAACACCAATGGCCGTTTGCTTATAACGCACCAGGATGTCGCGCCAGGCCAGAAAGTAAAATAATTCGCGATAACGCCAGAGATCGCGCCAATAATTTCTTTCGGCGCGACCGGCTTCGATAATGAGATCATTCATAGGATGGGCTGACTTCGAGAACGAGAACGAACCGTGACTTGACTGCGCTTCAACTCTCAAGGAGCAGGGGCGGCGCGCATCGTTCCGGGCGGCAATGGCGTCGGCGCCACAGGATTCCAGCGACCATTTGACCAGGCGTAGGTGAAACAAGTTCCCGCGGGCAGGGTGGCCGGGTTGCCCCGGGGCAAGGAACTGGAAGTATACACAGTGATGGAATAGACGCTGGCGTTTGTGACCATTAGTTCAGCCCCGGTTGGAATAATTGGCGAATTGGTGGTGTCCAGAACGCAGACCGCCTGCGAAATGGGAGAATTCAACTGCTGTCTTTCGCCGTAAGCGTAGGAAGCGGTGTTCGTCTCTACTTCCTCGCTGAAATTCACATTCCACCATTGGAAATTATTGGAGGCGCCGTCGATGAAGCATTGGCCTGCCAACTCAGAACTGTCCAACTGGCCGAGATGATCCGCCGCCGGTTGAAGCGATGCATTCCCGGTGAATACGATATTCGAGCTCCACCCATAACCGCTGGCAAAATTGTCACAGCCGTAAGCCGTATTTTTTTCCCATGTCATGTTTTCCAACCGGTCCGGCCCGCCACCCAGGACGCCCAAAGGATACTCAACATTCACAAATTGGTTGTTCTCAACCAAAATATCCGAGTTGATGTCATTTCCCTGGTATGCGGCGCTGTCAGTCTCAATCCCGCGCCTGGCGTCGTAAAATGTGTTGCCGATGATTTTCACGTTTCTGGCCGGTCCAAGCATGATGCCGTCTGCCAGCGCCGAAATGGAATTGCTCACGATGGCGTAGCCGGGCGAGGGGGCGTTGGTTAGAGCGCCGACCAAAGTAATCGCTATCCGGGTATTCGTAACGACACAATTTTCAAATAGGCAATTCGTCTGCATTGAGGCGACGTAGAATTCGATGGCCATGTTCAAATTCGAAAAGAGGCAGTCGTTGATTACGTGTGGCGTCCAATTGAAATTGAACCCGGAGCCATCGCCATCACAAAAGGCGCAGTTGGTCATCCCGACGAAACCGGCGGTCCATGCGACCACGCTCTTGACCATTTCGCCGCGCCAGTGCTGAAACGCGCAGTTGACGAAAAATTTGTTTGTGTGGTAAGGCGGTTCACCCATGTCCACCACGGCATCGTGGGTAATGTCCCATCCACCGCCTGTGACCGGGTCTGCGGGGCCGGTGCCGTAATTCAAGTTCCCAACCTGGACACCGCCATTGAAGGAAAGATTCCGGAAAAGGAGCGGGTAGTTGTTGGTGACCGGTCCCACGCAGCCAAAAATGACCCCGCGCTGAACGAATCCATCGATCAATATCCACGCGCCGTTTCCCAGCAGTGTCGTGTCGCCTGGAGTATCACCCAGGAATTGAATGCCGCCCCTGCTGAGGGTAATGGCGGGGGCCAGCGTCGAAGAACCGTCCATCACAAAATTTGTCGATAAGATTTGCGTCGAAAACAGCAAATAAGCGCCGGCCGGAATCGTCACGATGTCGTTTGTTCCCTGGCAGGCGTTGATGCAATTTTGAAAGGCGGCAGCGTCCGCGGTGCCGTAGGTGCAATTGACATTGCCCGCGGTCACGCACGCCGGCCGGGACACGGTCACATTGGTCCCGCCGGCCACAGAAACAATCGTGGCAACGAGGTCCTGGTTGTTCGTGGGGGAAGTAGCCGGGCCAACGCCGAACAATTCAATCAGTTTGCCGGCATCCGCCGACGAAAGCCGATTGGTGGAATTCAAAGTGATGAGCGTGGAATTACTCACGGTGTTGGCGAAAGTTTGGATAGCATCGCCGCGAGCGCCAAAATTAACGACGTTCAGCATGGCCGCCGGGACTGGACATGGAAACCACAGTACGGCCGGCGTAATTGCCAGCAAAACAATCATCAATCTGGTCCGTTTCATCCGTAACCTGCCCATGCCAGTTTACACTCATTTTAGCAAAAGTCACACCGTAACGTTAGACGGCTTATGTGCGGGATGCAGACGGGGTCTTCGTCGCGCGCCCGTTGCCATTGCGGTTGTAGTAAATATGTTGTGCCGCCATGTCGTCGGGCCGTGCCTGGTTGAAAATAATCGCGACATGTTTGGCCTGTCGCTGGTACAACATATCCAGGGCCTGGCGCACCCTGCGCGCCCGGGTAAAGAAGGGGCGCACCACCACCACTACGGCCTGTGCATGAGGCACGAGCAGGGCTGCGTCGTCCGCCGCCAAAATTGGCGCGCTATCGAGGATAATGTAATCGTAAGTTTTTCGCAGTTCCTCGAGAAACGTTGTGAGTTGTGGCCGCAGAAGCAGGCCTTCAATTTGTTCCCTGTGGAGGCCCGCGCCGATATAATCCAATCCCGGAATATCCGAGGGTTCGGTAATGTCTTTGACGTGGGCGTCACCGCGCAGGTGTTCCAGCAATCCAGGCCGCCGGGGGCCCGCTAAATAAGATTGGAAGCCGCTGCCGTGCGGATCGGCATCGACGAGAGCGACGCGCAGGCCGCTTCGAGCCAGGACGCGCGCGAGGTTCATGGCTACTGTGGTCTTGCCTTCTCCGGGCGTTGCGCCGGTAAAGAGGATGGTCTGGGGACGGGTTTCACCCAATTCAGAAAGCAACAAGGCGGAACGAAGATGCCGGAATGATTCCCAATAGGGACGGCGCGGGTCCCCTTCCTTCAACAAAGCGGCCTTTGGGTCTGAACGGGGAATTTTGATGCGCGGCACCAGGCCGAGCACGACTTCGCCGAATTGGTCCTTGATGTCGCGGACCGACACGAACCGATCATCGAACAGGTGCCATAGAAAAACGATGGACAGGCTGGCGGCCAGCGCGAGGGCCGTTGCCAGAACAATGTCCAGGGGCAAACTGCTTTGGACCAATTCTCCCGGGGTGGGCGTATCCAAAACCGAGACCCGCTCCTGCTCCATGTTTTTGGTCAAGTCCACGTTTTGCATTAAGCCCCGCAGGGAATCGTAATAGCTTTGTTGCCGCTGAATGGCGGACTTGAGCTTGTCCGCTTCCGACAGTCGGCTGTTGCTGTCCGCTACCGTCGCCTGCCAGCCGGGAATGGCGTTGCTGATGGCGGCCATGCGCTCGGTGGTTTCTTCCAATTCGGCCTTGCGTTGTGCAGCGTCCACAGCTATGAGCGCCGTCAGGTTTTGTTGAATCTGCGCGATTCGATCGTCGATCGGTTTTTCCTTGTACGCCTGCCCGTTCGTGAGGGCCTCCGCCAATTCTTCCCGTGCGAGCATCAATGCCACCTGAGCGGATTTGATATCAGCGTCGGGGGATGATACTTCAAGATTGCCGTTGGTTCCCGTCGTCAGCGCTGAACTGGTTTGGTTGGTCCCCGCGACTCTCTGATGTGCCACGGGAATTTCAGGAGAGAGGCCGTGAGCGAGCAATTCGCGGTCGAGATTCAGATGGGCAAGCTCTACATTTTCACCGGCCAGGAAGGTTCCAACGCTCTTGCTTTCATCTTCCAGGAGGCCCACATCGTTCGTTCGCTGAAACATCGCCCATTGGTCCTGCGCGGACTTGAGGTTGGCTTCGTGGCTGGACAGTTCCTGCGTCAGGGATTTTATCAGGTCCTCCGACGTGGACAGGCGGGTCTGTCGTTTAAATTCAAGAAACTCGTCAATCAAGTTTTGAAGAAAACGCTGGGTCAGGGCCGGGTCCGAGCCGCTGGCTCGCAACTGGAGGATGCTCGTGGCCATTGGACGCACGACATCGACCTGGATAGGTTTCTTCAATCTGCCGGCGTCGGCGCCCAGGTCCTGCATGGCGGCGGCGTGCAAATGGTCTCCCTTTAAAAGCTCGATTTCCGTGGCGTAATCGTCCTTGACCTGCCCGAATACGCTGGAGGCCAGTTGGGGACCGTCCGTGACGTAAAGTTGGGCGTACGAATTGTAAGATTCGGGACGGACGGTTTGGAAGAGGATGGTTCCGCTCAACGCGACGGCCAGAAATATCATCACTACCCACCAGCGCTCCTGCAGGTACGACAGGTAACGGCGCCGAGGCACCATTACCGTCAGCCGGTATTGGGCGTGGTCGCCGTTACCGGATGGGTTTGAGGGTAAAATAATTGTTTTTTCGGTCACACGATTTGAAAACAAGCTGCCGCCCGTGGCTGATTGCAGCATTTGCTTCACAAAGCCATTTTAACAAAGTCAAAGTTATTGCCGGAATTGGCGGGCTTATGCCGATCAACCCCGAATTGCCTTTCGCCGCTTCAGCTTGCGCCGAAACCTCCGGGTCGAAGCCGGTTTGAAAGGGGCCATAGACTGGCTGGTTTCTGTGGCAATCTGGCGACAACCATGTTTCAGAATTGTGAATTAAAGTCGATTTGGCCGAGGCTAACAATGTGCGCCGTTGGATTTAGAAAAAACCTGTAGTTGCAGAAACTTGCGCGGATTCCTTCGGTAATCAATTACTACCGCCAACGGTGCGTACCAATGCAGTCGAACCGCGAATCCTCTCACCTTCAACGGTCTCTGTCATCTGAACAGTTACGTTAGCGGGACACTTTCGGAGATTTCTTCCAGAGTTTTGCCTTTGGTTTCAGGAAGGAGGAACCAGGTGACAATCAGGCCAAGAATGCTCGCCAGCGCAGCCGCAAGTTCGGCGGCCGCCAGGCCCTTCCAATGCATGAGGTAGGGGAAAAGAAAGACCCCCACAAAGCCTCCTAGTTTCCCCATGGCGGCTGAGATGCCATGGCCGGTTGTTCTGACTTTGACAGGAAATAATTCCGATGGATAGACGAAGGTCGTCGCATTGGGCCCGAATTCAGTGAAGAAAAAGCTAAAGCCGTACACGACCAGGAAGGGAATCAGCATGGATTTGACGTCTGGAATAAATGCCAGGAGCACGAACATAATCGCCATGATCAGGAAACCCCCGCATTGAATCTTTTTGCGCCCCAGCCGGTCAATCGTGGTCGCCGCGACGACATAGCCGGGCGCCGCGAAAATCACAAAAATCACCAACTGGGTCAGTGTCCTGTGCAGCAAGGTTTGGTTCTCTCCCAGGGCCGCGAGCACCATTGGACTGGACACCGTATTCCCATAGTAGGCGGCGTCCATTAAGAACCAGGCCGCGCTGGTTCCGATCAGGAAGCCCAACAATTTCCTGTCGCGCATTAGATAGTCAAAGCCTTCGCGAAACGAAACGCGCTTTTGGGCGATACTCCCCTCGACGTTGAGGAGTTTTCCACTGTTGTCCTCCCGCAGACGCGCCGCCGCCAGGTAGCGAGGCGTCTCCTTCAATTTCCGTCGCTGGCTGTATACGGCCAGGGCAGGCAAAGCCCCGAGGCCCGCGAGGATTCGCCAAACGATATTGGGAGACAGGTTCGACGCCAGCAGTGCCGAAGCCAGAAGCGGTCCCAGGATCAATCCGGCCGCTTGCATTGAAAAAACCAATGTGACGAGCATTCCTCGATTCTTTTTTCCGGCGTACTCGCTCATGATCGTGGCCGATACCGGGTAGTCGCCGCCAATTCCGATGCCGAGAATAAAACGCAGCACGATGAGCCACCAAATGTTGGGAGCCAGCGCGCATCCGATGGCTCCCGCCGCGAGGACGAGAACTTCCAGGCCGTAAATTCTCTTTCGCCCGAGCATGTCGGCCACGCGGCCAAACGCGAAAGCGCCGATAGCGGAAGCCAGGAGCGCTGTTGAGTTGGCGAGGCTCGTCTGCAGCGGGGTGACATGCCACAGCGGCTTCAAAATCTCCATGATCACGCCAATAACAAAAAGATCATAGGCGTCGGTAAAAAAGCCCATGCCGGAAATAAACATGATTTTCCAATGGAGAGCCGACACACCGGCCTCGTCCAGTTCCTTGAAAGATTTCTCCATTGCGTTACCTCCAGTACGTCGGACGGAACCTAGTCTTGGATTATCGGGTTGGCAAACTGCCAGAGTTACATTTCGGTTAAAAAAGCACGTAACGACTATAGCGGTCCTGACCAATTGCGAGGTCGATTTACGGAACTCGCGGGCTGCCTTTTTTGGCGCCTGAATCGCAGTGATCTATGAGATTTCCCGCTTGCCGTCCTTCGCACCATGTCGCAGGTTTGCTCACGTATGCCTGCCATCGAGAGCTCGGTTGTGACGTTGCGTGTCTGCGGAGATGATCTTATCCCGCAGGAAATTACCGACATGCTTGGAGTGGCCCCGACCAGGGCCGAAATAAAGGGACAGGAAATTATTGGCCGTAAGACAGGCAGCGTAAGAGTTGCCAAGTCCGGGATCTGGCGCCTTCAGGCAGCGGATCGCCAACCGGAAGATATTAACGGGCAGATTCTGGAAATTTTTAACATGATATCTGCCGACGTTAAGGTTTGGCAGAACATTACAAGGAAGTATCGCGCCGAATTGTTTTGCGGGTTGTTTTTGAGTACTACGAACGACGGCTTGAGCATTTCGCCACAATCGCTTGCATATCTGGCGGAGCGAGGCATCGAGTTGTGGTTTGATATTTACGCTCCGGAAGAGGCGGACACTGAATCGAGTGCATAACTTGCATCTGACTTTGCTGACAGATAACACGCGCGTTATCGGGTGGGATGGCTGGCTCCGAATGCCTCATGAACCGCCCGCGCCTGGGCTACGCGTCTTGCACTTTGCCGTTGACGCTCGGTTATAGCGACAACAACAATACGCTGTCATATGGAAGCGCCAAGACCGCCACTGCCGCCGTTTGACGCGCAAACCGCTGCGCAGAAAGTTCGCCTGGCGGAGGATGCCTGGAACACACGGGACCCGCAGAAGGTCGCTTTGGCTTATACGATTGATATTGTTTGGCGCAATCGCTCCGAGTTTTTTGCCGGGCGCGACGCCATTGTTCAATTTTTAATTCGCAAGTGGAACAAGGAACTGGACTATCGGTTGATCAAGGAGTTATGGACATTTCATTCAAACCGCGTTGCTGTCCGGTTTGCTTATGAGTGGCACGACGATTCCGAAAATTGGTTCCGGTCTTATGGAAATGAGAATTGGGAATTTGATGAGCACGGCTACATGCGCCGGCGCATCGCCGGCATCAACGATCTGCCAATTCGAGAGGACGAGCGGAAATATCATTGGCCCCTGGGACGGCGGCCGGACGATCACCCGGGGCTTTCGGAGCTTGGGCTCTAGAATTTGACAGGATTAACAGGATAGACAGGATAAACCGCTCTCCGAGACGGTACGTGCCATTGCTCGGGCCCGGAAGGCGAAAAAGGGACACAAAATCAAAAGGCAGATAATGAAAAAGACCAAAAAAGAATTGTCATCAGCGCAACGCCAGGAACTACTCGCGGTGTTGAAAGCGCGCTTTGAGAAGAACTCGAACCGGCATGCGGGTCTTGATTGGGTCAAAGTCCAGGCGCGGCTGGAAGCCAATCCCGAAAAATTATGGTCGCTCAACGAAATGGAGCGGACCGGCGGCGAACCGGACGTTGTAAGCCACGATAAAAAGACCGGGGAATACATTTTTTATGATTGTTCGCCGCAAAGCCCCAAAGGCCGGACGAGTCTCTGCTATGACCCTGAAGCGCTCGAGTCGCGAAAAAAATTCAAACCAAAGGGTTCCGCAGTGGGCCTGGCCGCGGCCATGGGCATCGAGATTTTGACGGAAGAACAATATCACGAGTTGCAACAACTCGGCGAGTTCGACACGAAGGTGTCGAATTGGTTGAAAACTCCCGTCGAAATCCGAAAACTCGGCGGCGCAATTTTTGGCGATCGCCGCTTCGGCCGTGTCTTCATCTATCACAACGGCGCGGAGTCTTATTATAGCGGGAGAGGGTTTCGGGGGTGGTTGAAGGTATGATGGTGGCAGCGCATTGAACCGCTGAACCGAAGCAGTTGCCGGCCGTTAGCAACATCGGCGGATAATTCCCCCTCTCCATTGGCAAGTGGCGCTGCCACCGGGAGAGGGCAGGGGTGAGGGAGAGCCCTTCAGACAGGGACCTTCTACCGGCTCATGTTCAATGTTCGTCGTTCATTCGGTGCCCCGCCAATCTCCCATTTCTTCGGCGTTCGACGTTGGGCGTTCGATATTCGATGTTCATTTGTACGATCTCCCTTTGCGCCCTTGGCCCGTGGCGCTGCCACCGCCTTCGCGTGAGGCCCGTCCGCCCCCATCTCCGATCTCCCCTCCTTCCCGATTCAACGATTCAACGATTCAACGATTCAACGATTCAACGATTCAACGCCAAAAAGTTTTACAGAAAACTTTTTGGGTTGGACCGTATTTGTCCAACCCCCTCCCTCATATTGTCCACGTACAAATAATTAAAAACCTATGAACACGGAATTAACTCCATCACAAACCAAAAAAGTCCTCGGAAAAATATTCGATGAAGCAGACCAACTCGAAGCCGCCGCCGAACTAAAAGAAAAATGGTCCGGAAACCTCGATAAAGTGATCCGCCCACCCTCGGGATTCGCCGGCATATCCCTGCCGCCCCGCCAGTTCATCATGGGCAAATGGTTCAAACAGGGCGACCTCGGATTCATCTACGGCCCGCGCGGCTCAGGAAAAACCTGGCTCGGAATGTTCCTCGCCCGCAGATGCGCCGAAGGCCCCGGCAGCATGGGCACACTCGCCGAATGGAACGTCCCGGCTCAACGCCGCGTCCTTTACGTCGACGGCGAAATGACCATGGACGAAATCCGCGACCGCGACAACGCCTTGGCCATCGGCGCTGCTCCCGGCATCTTCTACCTGCAACACGAAGCCCTGTTTCATCTGACCGGCGACGTCCTGAACCTCACCGACCCCGTAACGCAAACGGCCATACTCGACAAATGCAAACGCGACAAAATTGACATCCTCATCTTGGACAACCAATCATGCCTGTTCACCGGGCTGAGTGAAAATGCCGCCGACGCCTGGGACAAAGTCCTTCCCTGGCTGCTCCAATTGCGCCGCAACCGCATCGCCGTCATCATCATCGCCCACGCGGGCCGAAACGGTCTCATGCGCGGCACCTCACGACGCGAGGATGCCGCCTTTTGGATCATCAACCTCTCCGAACCCGAGGATCCCATTGAAAACCAATGTGGCGCCGCCTTCATCGCCCGGTTCGTAAAAAACCGCAACGCGACCGACGCCGAATGTCCCACGCTCGAATGGACCTTTCACAAGGCCCCGGACAGTCCCAAAGTCGTTGTCACCTGGAAAAAACTGACCCCATTGCAACAATTCCGTCAATGCATCGAAGGCGGTATGACCGTATCAAAAGACATCGCCAAACACCTCGGCCTCTCACCCGGCCGCATCTCCCAACTCGCCAACAAAGCCATCAAAGAAAACTGGCTCATGAAAAACGGCCGCCACTACGCGATTAAAGTACAATTCTTCCCTCCGGGTTGGGCCGAAGAAGTCGTGAGAGACTATAAGGCTAAGCATGGCAAAACAGACCCCCAGGCACCGTGAAGCCTGGACCCAACCCGCCGGGCTGACTTGTCGCGCCGAAGCCAGGCGAAGGCGGAAGAAGCAATCAAAAACTACCAAGCCGCGCACAAATGACGGCAGGCAGGGACCGCGCGTTGCGCGGTTCCTGCCCGTGAAATAATTCGCTTCGAGTCTCGACAACAATTACAATCAGAAATAATGTTTTCAAAATTCAGGCTATGGGCGTAACGGTGGAAAAATCATATCGAATTTCAGGCCACGAATCATTTCCGTGTCGCTATACATGGCTTCCAAAAGCCGCGCGGGGATTAGCGAATGACCAAAAACTTTTTGCCGATGAAGACAGGGCTATGGTTGATTTGGGAGTTGGAAAAAACATGACACGAAGCATCCGGTTTTGGATGCAAGCAGCCGGTATAGCAACGCCAATCTCACGAGGCGAAGGCCACACGCTGACGGAACTTGGCGCAACATTGCTCGGAGAACGTGGATTCGATCCATTCCTAGAGGATATCCAAACCCTCTGGCTAATTCATTGGAAGCTCGGAACCGACCAAGAAAATCCTCTCCTTGCTTGGGATTATCTGCTTAATCACTGGCACGAGCCGGAAATTATTCGGACTGTTGTGGTTAAGGCTCTTTATGAGGAAGCGTTACGCCTTGAAGATGCAATTTCAGCGGTCACGGTTGAGCAGCATTTTGATACATTCCTTCACACTTACGTTCCAACGAGAGGCCGTAAGGGGGATGTTCTTGAGGACAATCTTGATTGTCCCCTCGTCGAGCTAGAACTGATCTCCCACGTTGGCGAGCGCCCCAACGAAAAAGGCCGTGTTGAGCCAATTTACGCATTTCGTCGGGAGGAAAAACCCGAAATATCTACGGAGTTATTTACCTATTGTCTGAACGATTTTTGGCAAAACCGACACCCCGAGGAGGAAACGCTGAGTTTTCGTGAAGTCACTAACGGTCGCGGTAGCCCTGGGCAAATCTTCAAACTTCCAGAAGATGACATCCGAGCTCGTTTGGAACAACTAACTCGGAATGTGAATGGCATCTTTAGTTATGCCGAATCTGCAGATCTTCAAAAAGTTCGCCGGCGCAAACAGCCTGATGAAATCCAGCTTTGCAGGGCAATTTACAGACCTGGAGGCACCCATGGCTGATAAACGAATTGCTGACTTGTTCAGTATAAAGTCCCGTTTTATGCGGTCAGCGCATTTAGAACGAGATTTTCAAGATTCCGCCGCTTTGGCAGGATACGTTGCGACCGAATTCTCGCATTCGTGCCTCGAACGCATCAGTGAAGGGCTGCGCCCAAAATCTGGCCAACGAGCATGGCGTGTAACTGGCGACTACGGCTCAGGCAAATCTAGCTTTGCACTGCTTCTCGCTCACGCGTTTGCCGGGCACGACCACGGGATGCCTCCACAGTTGTTGCGGATGGTCGATTTCAAAAGGCAGGGGATCTCGCGGCCAAAGTACTTGCCCGTTCTCGCGACCTGTACTCGACAGCCCCTAGGAATCTCAATTCTGCGCGCCCTGCTTCGGGCGTTGAACGAAAATCGCAATCAAAGCAGCTGTGCCAATGCTGCGGAACGCATCCAAAGCCTCTTGAACGCAAAGCAAGAGCCGACCGACGACCAGGTCTTTGACGCCATCATCGAGACCAATTCAATGGTTGTCTCGAATTCCAAAGGACAGGGCCTTCTCCTTATTCTTGACGAATTAGGCAAATCCCTGGAATTTGCTGCCTCGAACCCGCATCGCCAAGATGTGTTTCTCCTGCAGCGTCTCGCTGAGGCTGCAACCCGTAGCGGCAACCAACCATTTTTTGTCATCTGCCTCCTGCACCAGGGCTTTAACGAGTATGCTGACCACCTGAATCAATCGGCCCAGCGCGAGTGGGAGAAAGTCGCTGGAAGATTTGATGAAATCGTTTTCAATCAACCGATAGAGCAGATTGCCAACCTAATCGGCTCTGCGCTGAATGTGCGATCAGCCGAGATTCCCAAGCCGCAAGCGAATTCACTTCGAAGGGCGATGGAGCAAACCGTTCAGTTAGGATGGTTTGGGGTATCCGAACGGCAATCGCTTTTAGACTTGGCCACGCGCCTTTATCCAATTCACCCTACAGTCCTGCCCACGCTTATCCGCATTTTTCGACGATTTGGTCAAAACGAACGCTCACTTTTTAGCTTCCTGCTTTCAAATGAGCCTTTCGGACTGCAGACATTCAGCGGGCAGTGTGTGAGCAAAGCGCAACCTTTTCGCCTTCATAATCTATTCGACTATGTTCGAACGAATTTTGGCCATCGACTGGCAGTTCACAGCTACCGCAGCCACTGGAATCTAATTGAATCCGTAGTTGAAAGCTACGCAAGTGACGACCCGCTTCACCTTCAGCTTTTGAAAACCGTTGGCATATTAAACCTGCTCAACGATGACCTGCTCGCAACTGAGGACTCGCTTGTGGTTGCGCTGGCTGACGAAGAAAATCAACATGAGGGACAGGTCAAGGCGGCGCTCCAAAAACTGCACAGAGTCAAACGGGTACTCTACGACCGTGGTCGCGCGCATGGATTCTGCTTGTGGCCCCATACTTCGGTTGACCTGGAGAAGGCTTATGACGACGCGCGACGAGCGGTGCAAGCGCCAAAGCGCGTGGCATCGCTAATCCAGGACCATCTTGAAACACGCCCAATCGTTGCTCGCCGGCATTACATCGAAACTGGAAACCTCCGACATTACGATGTCCGCTACACACCCGTTTCGGAATTGACGAAACACCTGGGCGATGCCCCTGTCACCGAGGCCGACGGTCTGATCGTCATCCCACTGTGCGAAACTGTTGCTGAGCTTGAGGCCGCTTTGGAGTTTGCGCGTGACGTCGGGGTTCGGCGGCACCAAAACTGGTTGGTCGCCGTCCCCCGCCCTTTAAGCAATCTCGCAAGTTTGGTACACGAAGTTCAACGCTGGGAATGGGTTGCGACTAATACACTTGAATTGAACACTGACAAACTGGCGCGAGAGGAGGTCTCCCGTCTGCGCAGGGCGGCGAAGATGCAACTGGAATCCGGCATCCGGGCACGAATTGGATTCAAGGACTTTAGCGGCCGCGACGCGCTTCAATGGTTTCATCAAGGGAGGCGCCTTGCCCTCCGGGACGGACGGCACCTGATGGAGGAATTATCGAGAGTTTTCGATGACACATTCAGAGAATCCCCGCACATTCATAACGAACTTGTTAATCGAAGGGTCTTGAGTTCCGCTGCTGCCGCCGCACGCATGAGACTCGTAAAACTCATGTTTGAGGGCGGACGATTCGAATGCTTGGGGATGAAACCGGAAAAGAAGCCGCCGGAAATGAGCATGTATCTCTCGGTGCTTCTTAACACCGGTATCCATTACCAACACGGCGACTCGTGGCGAATTGGAGAGCCTCATCCCCGGAGAGATGAGAAGTGCAACGTGCTGCCTACATTGCGAAAAATTCAGGAGATTGTCAGACGGAAGCCTGATACTCGCGTCAATATTGTTACACTCTTTGATGAGCTGAGGAAGCCTCCTTTTGGAGTGCGCGACGGCATGTTGCCGCTTTTGCTAACTGTATTCGGAATCGCACACGAGCAAGATGTCGCTTTTTACAAGGACGGTACGTTTTTGCGGGAAATGACCCCCGAGTCAATGTTGGTCCTTTCAAAGCAGCCAGAGCGCTTCGATATTCAGTACTGTAAAATCGAGGGAGTGCGCGCGGAGCTTTTTGAGAAATTGCTTGCCGTTCTCGAAGTCAAGCCAAACAACGACCGGCGAACTGAGTTGCTTGATGTCGTCAAGCCCTTATGTGTGTTCGTAGCACAGCTGCCTGCTTACGTTCACAATACCAAAAAGCTTTCCTCAAAAGGTTTAGCGGTTCGTGACACTATTCTAAACGCTCGCGATCCCGCAAAGCTTCTATTCCACGACTTACCGAAAGCTTGCGGCTTTCAGCCTTTTGCGACTAACTCGACAGTCGGCAAAGAGGTCCAGTCCTGTGTCCGTGAACTGAAACTCGCGATTGATGAATTGCGCGCGGCTTTCCCTGAGTTGCAGGGAAGAATGAGGCAACGTCTTCGGGACTGGTTCGACCTGCCAGGATCATTCCAGCAGTTCAGAACTGCACTTGCGGCCCGAGCCCATCAGATTGTGCTTAAAGTCACCGAGCCGCAATTAAAAGGCTTCTGTCTACGATTGCTTGACGACAACCTTCCCGAAATGGAATGGTTGGAATCGCTCGGCAGTTTCCTCGCGCTTAAACCACCGTCCAAGTGGGTGGATACAGAAGAAGATCTGTTTAGTCATGAACTTTCTCAATTGGGGACCCGCTTCCAACGAGTTGAAAGCATATTATTTGCAGGCGGCAAATCCGCAAAGGACGCCATCGGTGTTCGCGTCTCCGTAACCCAGGCCAGTGGCCTCGAGCAAGAGCAGGTGGTACACTTTACCCCTGATGAGGAACAACAGCTGCGTGAGCTGGAAACCAAGTTTATGGCTTTATTGGTAAAGCGCGAACGTCTAGGACTGGCAGCTGCATCGCGAGCCATATGGACGAGTCTGGAGAAAATGCAGAAAGCAAATTCATGAGCAAACCTACGCGTCACATTCTTTGCATGTCAGGCGGAAAGGACAGCACGGCACTCGCGCTCTATATGCGGGACCGGGTTAAGCACATGGAATATGTCTTTTGTGATACCGACAAAGAGCTAACGGAGACATACGATTACCTAAACCGTGTTGAAGCGTTTCTGGGGAAAAAGATCATACGCCTGAACGCGGAGGCTGGTTTTGACCATTGGCTTGAGGTCTTTGGCGGATATTTACCCTCGCCGCAAATGCGCTGGTGTACAAAAATGCTAAAACTGAGGCCATTTGAAAAGTTTGTTGGTGACGATCAGGTAATCAGCTATGTGGGAATCCGTGCCGACGAAAACCGCGTCGGCTACATCAGCACGAAGGAAAATATTAAAGCCATATTTCCCTTCAAAGAGGACGGCATCGATTACGCCGGCGTGATGAAAATATTGCAGGAAAGCGGCATCGGAATGCCGCCCTACCTCAAGTGGGGACGTACGCATTCCGGGTGCTTCTTCTGCTTCTTTCAACGGCCGATCGAGTGGGTCCGCCTGCTCGAAACCCACCCTGACCAATTTGAAAAGGCTATGAAATATGAGAAGGTAAGTAATGATCCAGGAAAGACATTTTCCTGGATCCAGGGAATGCCGCTTAGTGAACTTCGCAAACCACAGAACATTGCAACAATCAAACAACGTTTTGCCGAGTTTGAGGAACGAAAAAAGCAAAGCCGGGGGAACAAACGCCTGGTGGAAGTCTTGGCAGGCATGGAGGAGGAAAACCCAGGTTCTAAAGCCTGCCTAATTTGTCAACTGTGAGATCGCAACTGCCCAGTAATCTTAATCCGATGCGCTTCGCAGAAGCGCTAAATGCCTATGCGGACGATTACCGCAAGCGCTACGCTGTTGATTGGGAAAAATGGGAATTCCTCATTGATAATGCGCTCCCATTTAAAGTGTCCTTAGCTGTGGGATTCGATGGAAATGAGTTAGAGGATCGATTGCAAATCCTGGATTTACTTCGAATTGCACAACAGATGCACGACGAAACGGGGAGCTGGCCTTTACTTGATGACGAGTGGGAGGATATGTGTCCGGGAGGACTGATGAAGCTTGACGTCACGTCATTGGCAGGTGTACCAAAATCAAGCCCAAGCTTGACTGAAGTCCTTCAAACTGTATCCGCTAAATTAAATCGCATTTTGTCCGTTAAAAATCTTCCATTTGCGAACGCCGAAAATAAATATCGAGAGTCATTGCGGGGATTGACGGCGTTCAATGACGCTATTCGTTCGATACAGCGGGATTTTGACGACCATCCCGTTTGTGTTCTTAATACAAATACCAAAACTCGCAGACTCCGTTTCATCGAAGTTCTAGCACGACTCCTCGCATTAGGCTTCGACTCGCGAAAACTTCTTAGCTCAACGTTAACCTGGGCAAATGAACATGTCGGCGCGCTTCGGGCGCATGAAGATTCAAAAGGCGCAATTCTTGCAACAACAGGAACGGGCTCAGTCGTTCCCTATCTTGATCTCGCCAAGGAACTCGGTACCTTAACGCGAGTTGGACGAGGTTTGGCGCTATCCAACGCCGGTCGGGTCCTTATTCTGCTCGATGGACCCAAAAATTCTTTTGTATTGACGATTGAGGAGCGTGCATATTTTCTATTCGACCTGCTTGCCTACGACCGCGACATAATTTGGCCGCTAGCCGTGTTCTTGCGGCGTAAGAAAGTCCGTAAGCGAGAGATCCGCCATGAGTTTCCGCCGCGCTACAAAAGCCATTTGGAGAAATTGCGAGAATTCTGTGGAACATCGCGCGCAAAACGCCAAGTAGATGAAACTCTGTTGAGGCTTGAACGTTGGAAGCGACCCGATGTTTATATGGAACACGTGATCGACCCACGACTTTCATGGTTAGTCGACCTACAATTGTGCCACTTTGAGGCCGACACTGTAATTCTAACAGAAAAGGGTGAAAGGCTTGCCGACGTTTGCGAAACGTGGGGCGATGACGCAAGTATTCCATTAACGAAGGAATCCCTCCGATGGCAATTCTTCAAACAGTTTGGGGACTGCCTTAAGGACGCTCCGGCCCAAAAATCTGCTAGGAACCTCGAACGCGACGAAGTAGTTAAATTGCTGGCGGGTTATTGCGAAGTCGTGCTACGAGAAACTAAGTCACTCGCGCCAAATCGTATAGTCGCTTCGACACTTTTCAGATTTGCTGGAATCAGGGCCTTTGTAGACAATGGAGTCGCCTTTGATTTTCAGGATTTGAAGAATTTCTTCACTAATGAAGAGCGGGCCAAGCAAGTTTCTTGGCAGTTGCGATGGCAGCCCGCGCAAGATGACGGCTACCTGACCCGAATAAAAAGTGATCAGATATCAAATTGAGCTATGGATTACGCAAAACTTAATCTAAAGGATAATCCCTTCACGGCCACTCCAGTGACTGGCCGTCCAATATGGTGCGGAATGCAGCAGCTTAAAACCGAGTTGACACGGAGGCTTGAGATTTCTCTCAAGACCTCGCCATCATCGATTGTGTTAAACTGGGGGCATTACGGCAGTGGCAAGACGCATGCAGCCCGATATTTTACGAGCGAACAGACCCTCCAGGAACTCCGGAAGGCAGCTGGCCTCGAAGAGCCACCACTCGCATTTTATATTGGCTTCCCGCGCGTCGATAAGGGATCAACGTTCAACCTGACGTCATCGATCATTGGTAAGTTTGGCGTCACAGATTTCGCGTCAAAACTAGAACAGGCTAAGACCACATTGGACGAGGCCAGCGCCGGGTTATTCGCCCGCCTTTTGCAAGAATACTGTGATGATTCCGAATTACAGAAGATATTCCACAAGCTCGTCGAAGGGAATCCTGATGACCAAGACAAGATCGGCAGAGTGCTTTTTGGCAATAGTTCTGCTGCGGATCTTCGTGAGCTTCAAATTGCACGAAAGCCGGATTCCATAGCAGATCTTTGTCGAATTGTTACGACGGGCTTCAATTTATTTACGTATCGCACAAACGAAATTCCGCCAATACATCCGGCGATTCATTTATGGATTGATGAATTCGAAGACATTGCCTCGCTGCCCGGAAAGGAGCAGGATGCGCTAGCAGCTTATCTGCGAAATTTGATTGATTGGTGCCCCAAATATTTGACCATTTTTCTAAACTTCACGCTCACTCCCGTGCAAGGCGTACAAGATTTAGGTTTGTATCTTGGTGAGGCGGTAACGAGCAGAATCCGCCAAAAAATAGAATTTGCCGAGCCCGATAAATCACAAGTTAAGTCCTACGTCCGGGAAATGCTGAATGCCCCGAATATTCGTGACACTGCAATTCAATCAGGCGAAGAATTCTTGCCGTTTGATTTGACTGCCGTTGATTTAATGATTGATAGCATTACGCCTCGGACTCCGCGACGAATTAACGAAGTCTTTTCGTTCTATTTAGATTTAGCGGCCGGAATGAACGGAACAAATCGGATTTCAGAAACGATGGTTCGTCAATTTGGTGCCGAAATCGGCCTTACTATTTAAAAGACCAAATGCAACCGTGCGTAATTGATTGTTGTTCACTGTTGCACTCCTTCCATTTGCAGCTCGGGGGTAATGCGCTTAATCAGTTAATGGCTGAACATTTCGCGGTAATTCTTCATCCCACTGTTCTTGAAGAAATGCGGGTGGCTTTAGGCCGCGCCCATCCGACGTGGCGGCAGCGTGCCCTGATTTCTGAAGAAATAAGTGAGATCAGAAGAAACCATGTCTCTTGGATTGCAAATCAGAGGTGCGAGCCCGCCAATGATGAAATGCAGGAGCACCTTGACGGCGAAAACCTCGGTAATTTAGGCGCGGGAGAGGCTAATTGTATTGCATTGACAAAGTTCATCTCTGACGAACAGTTTTCCTACGTTTTGTTCCTGACAGACGATTACGAGGCCGGAGAGACGGCTAAAAAGGTTTTCGAAAAATTCCAATGTGGATTTGTTGTCAGAAGCGCCGACATCATCATTTTCTTTGGGCTTCGTTTTGGGCTCGCGAAACCGGAAATTCACCAAAGTCTCCGCAGCTTAATCGCATTTTATACAAGCGCTTATGAAGTCCTGTTAAATGAGGTCGGACGACTTCTCCCTGGACGTGAAACGAGCTATATATATCCGCTAGTTTATGCTGGAAGCTTCGAACGTGCGCAAGACGCGGTTGCTCGTCTGTCATTGAATAAGCAAATAAGAAACAGGCTAGGGGATTTGCTAAACGAAATGGCAACCCTCTCTGCCGGAACGAGCGTGCTCGCTCATTCCGTTTCGCGTCTCCGGTCTTTGCAAGATCTCCCTGCATGAAATCATGGCTAGAATTTCATCATCGTTACGGGGCGGGACCCCGTAAACGCCAGCTTAGACTTCAGCCGAACGCTGTCCCTATTACCTATGACTACAAACCTCGTTTTGGTACAAATCATTGGGACCAATAATGCAGTCGCTCACTTTTCAGGAACGAACGTTTTGGATGCGCTTTCTGCTTACGATGAGTTTGCAAAGGCATGGGGACCGGTCGCTATCGGCATATTGGCTATCCTGGCAACCTTTGGGGCTCAAATCTTACTAATCCGACATCAAAGAAGGCAATTCGAACTTCAGAGTAAGTCATCCCGCGAACAATTTGATTTCCAAATCGCAAATGCGCAAGAGCAGTTTAAAAGCCAAATCGCACTTGCGAAGGCTCAGGTCGAACTATCTAGGTCTCAGGGCGAACAGGAAGAACTTCTAAAAAAGCTGAACTCCTTTTATGGACCATTACGAGAGTTTCGAACGGAATCTGT
This sequence comes from uncultured Verrucomicrobiae bacterium, assembly GCA_963845665.1. GTDB lineage: Bacteria > Verrucomicrobiota > Verrucomicrobiia > Limisphaerales > UBA11358 > UBA11358. The sequence goes on along the minus strand of CAWJTA010000001.1, from coordinate 1,573,313 downwards.
AATTCTTTATCGTAGGTTTGCCGTCAAATTGCAGGAAGAATACCGGAACAGAAACCAAAGATTTCGGACTCTGCGATATTTACTTGACGGCGGACGTTTTGAAAAGCAAGACCAAGAATTACTCAACCAAATACTCGCAGTAAATGATAGAATACTTTCGCTGATAGAAAGTCAGTCTGGCGTCGTTGACAATCCTGAATTGCAAACTTTGCTTGGCAAACTCGGCGCTCATATTCGCATTCTCAAGCTTGCGAGTGAACGCAAACTTAACGGCCCTTCCGAGCTATTTGAAGATATAGTCTTTCCGTTGGCGATAGACGGCGCCATTGAAAGCGCAACACTTCGCGTCCAGGATAGGCTAAAGGAATTGAGCTGTTCAGATTCTAAACAAACTGACCAGCCGGCAGAAACGGATAAAACCATCAGCTATTACGACAAGAACTCGGATGCATATGCTGTCCAGACTCGATACATCGACATGTCAAATCTCTACGCCCCATTTCGAATAAGGGTGCCCCAAGGAGGCCGCATTCTCGATGCCGGATGTGGCGTTGGGAGAGATACGAGATACTTTATCGAACACGGTTATCCTGTTATTTCTTTCGACGCGTCTAAGGAGATGGTCAGGAAATGCCGTGAATATCCCCATGCTTACTGTTTGCGAATGGCTTTCGAGACTTTAGACTATCAAGAGAACTTTGACGGGGTTTGGGCTTGTGCGTCCTTACTTCACTTAAGTTTCGAGGGCGCCCAACGAGCCTTGGCGAAACTCACAACGGCACTGAAACCCGGCGGCACTATTTTTATATCCTTGCGCCAGCCTCTAAATAATACAGACAGCGAGACGGTCGAAGACCGCTTTTTTCAATACTACACTCAACCAAAATTTGAAGAACTTCTTTCTACGGAGTTGCGATTGGAAAACGTCGAAATCTGGAAGAGCGACTCAAACCTAAAAAACGACCTTGGCAAGTGGATTAATGTACTAGCTCGCAGGAAAGCCGAAGTTGCAAATACCCGAAGCTGATTTAATTGTGCTTTGCCTTTACAAGATCATTCTCTTTCAACGACCTAAGCATGACGCTATGGTTGCAAAGGCGAACCCGCTGAGACTCGCCAATCGCAAACATCCCACTCCGATAAGATATGAGCGAGAGGATTAAGAAAATATTCATTGGATTGTTCGAGGCGCCGACAGAGGATGCCGTGGACAAAATCCTCCAAGAGAATACAGCTCATTTAAATGCTAAAGAGTGCTGGCGTCCATTAGGCGGAAACGAAAGCAACTTTGGGGTTATTGAAAATCAGCAGTCCTCTCCTATCGCCGCCCTCATCGAAAAAATAACGAACTCGATCGATGCGATCCTGATGCGGAAGTGCTGTGAAGCCGGTATTGACCCGAAGTCAGGTGCAGCTCCGAAGTCAATGGAGGAAGCAATCCATCGTTTTTTCATTAATATCCATAAAACCTGGCACCTGGGACCCGACCGCCAGAAACAAGCGGAAAATATCCAAATACTTGCCGACGGGCCCCGAATGAACACATCCCTGGTGATCTATGACAATGGTGAGGGACAGCACCCGCAGCAATTTGAAAGCACGTTCCTCTCTCTCCTTCGAGGCAACAAGAACCAGATTCCATTCGTGCAAGGAAAGTACAACATGGGAGGGACAGGAGCGATTGTGTTTTGCGGGAAACGACGTTACCAGTTGATTGGTTCAAAAAAGTACGACGGGAGCGGGAATTTTGGATTTACCCTTATAAGGAGGCATCCGCTGTCGGAAGACGAAATGCAATCACGCAAGAGCACATGGTATGAGTTTCTGAAAATTGATGGCGAAATCCCAAATTTTGCAACAGAGACGCTTGATTTGGGCCTAAAGGGAAGGCTCTTCACAACCGGGAGCATCATAAAGCTTTACAGCTATGACCTGCCCGAGGGCTCACGCTCGGTCATTTCTCGTGATCTAAACCAAAGCATCAACGAATTCCTTTTCGAGCCTGCGTTGCCAATTTACACGATTGATAAGCCGGAGCGTTATCCACACGACAAAGCTTTGGCTCGCGAGCTATTCGGTTTAAAGCGGCGGTTGGAACAAGATGACTCGAAATACGTCGAATCCTCATTCTCGGAAGAGTTCGAATCGGCTGAAATCGGTCAAATGAAGGTTACCTGTTACGTATTCAAGAACACCGTCGAGGGGAAGATGGTCAGGGAGACACGGGAGACAATCGAACGGGAATTTTTCAAGAACAACATGTCCGTCGTGTTTTCCGTGAATGGGCAAGTCCACGGGCACTACACATCTGAGTTTATCACCCGCTCTTTAAAGATGCCATTGTTGAAGAATCACCTGCTGATTGATGTTGACTGTACTCACATGCGGATGGTCTTTAGAAATGAGCTCTTTATGGCATCCCGGGACCGGCTAAAAGATGCCGACGAGACTCGATTGCTCCGTGATTTGATTTCCAATCTGCTGACAAAGGGAAAGCTCCAGGAAATCTACAAACGGCGCAAGGACTCTATATCTTTGGAAGAAGCAGATACGAAAAGCGCAAACGAGCTTCTGAAGGCGTTTACAAAATCGATGCCCTTCAACAGCGACCTTTTTAAGCTTTTGAGCAACACATTCAAGCTCGACATGCCGAAGGAACAGAAAAAGGGAGAAGACGAAAAGCGACGAGAGGAAGCAAATCAAAAAAGAGAGCCTTTTAAACCGAACAGATTCCCATCCTTTTTTAAGCTCCGTAGCCAAAGTACAGAAGAAAAACCCGCAGCTAAAATTCCCTTGAATGGCTCACGGGCCATCAAGTTTTTGACGGACGTTGAAAACCAATATTTCGACCGAACAGACGACCCGGGCGATTTGCGAATTTCCCTACTCAGTTTCAAGCCGAATAACGGGAACGGCGGCGACCACAAGGGAGAGCCAAAGCAGTTGTCGGATTTGTTAAACGTTCGTAAGGCTAGCCCGGATGACGGAACAATTAAAATTGTTCTGAGTCCCACGAAAGAGGCCAAGTTGGATGACTTGATTCAGATTCGTGCGGAACTCGACGGCCATGGAATGGAATACGAGGAATGCTTTTGGGTGAAAATTGTTGAAGAGGAGCAACCACAGGAAAAAACTCAAAAGCCGGAGGAGTCCAAAATCGAAAACCTTGGGCTACCGCAGCCGAAGATGGTCTATCAGGACAAAAAAGAGGGTTTCGTCTCGTGGAGTGATTGCGCGGCCGCAGGCATTGAAATGGATTTTCCCACGGTGATGCATCCATTTGTGGAAGGAGACCAACTCGCTGCGATTTACATAAACATGGACAGCCACGTTCTGAAAAGCCATAAGGCGCGAATCAAGTCCATCACGGAAGAACAGATTAAGCTCGCAGACAAAAAGTACATCGCGTCCGTCTATTTCCATACACTTTTTCTCTTCGCTACCGCGAAAAGCAAAAACTACAGCGTGAAGCAAGGCGACAGCGAAAAGGACATCACGGAGTTCTTGAAGGATATTTTTTCCGCCTCGTACTCAGAGTTCCTGCTAAATTTTGGAACTGAACAATTAATGGCGAGCCTTGAGCTTTAAGATCGCAAGATGCCAACGCTTCTGACCAAAGCACGGACACTCTCCCTCACCTCTGTCAGGGTTGAACCGATTCCTAGCGAGAAACGTAGCGATTGTCGCACGGCCATATCGCCGGCTTTCATGGCACCCATAACGTGTGAGGCTCCATCGGAATTTCCAAGGCACGCCGAACCCTTCGATGCGTAAATTCCAGCGTTATCGAGCAACGTCAGCAAGGCGTCAGATTCGACACCGCGAAACGCAATGTTTGTGGTGTTTGGCAACCGCAACGTCTGATGGCCATTAACTTCTGTTCCCGAAATTGACCCGAGGATTTCGGTTTCCATTTGGTCTCGCAACGACCGTATTTTTGTGCCATATTCATTTAGATAGCTCCCGGCTAACCTTGCGGCTTCTCCGAAACCGACGATATTCGGCACGTTCTCTGTCCCGCCACGCCGTCCATTCTCTTGCCCCCCTCCGTGAATGAATGGTGCGAAAGGAGACCCTTGGCGTACAAAGAGGGCAGCTACCCCCTTTGGCCCATAAAACTTGTGCGCCGATAGCGAAAGGTAATCCAACGGAATCTGGCGCAAATCAATCTTGACCTTGCCGACCGCCTGGACCGCGTCACAATGAAACAAAACACCACGTTCCCTGCAGATTTCTGCAATTTCCGGAATTGGAAAGAGGACACCGGTTTCGTTATTTGCCCACATCAAGGATACAATTGCCGTCTCGTCTGTTGTTGCGTTCTTTAGATCAGTAGTGTTTAACAGCCCCTCCCGGTCCACGGGCAGGCGTGTAACACGGTAGCCGTCGCGCTCTAGCGCAGCGCATAACGCCAGTACGGACGAGTGCTCAACGGCCGAAGTAACGATATGCGTTTTGCTGGGACGCGCTTTTAGCGCCGCATGAATTGCAGCATTATTGCTTTCAGTCGCGCATGAAGTGAAAATGATTTCCTCCCTAACCGCGCCGATCAAATCTGCCGCTTTTTCCCGAGCCGATTCAATTTCGGTTTTGAGCTTGGAACCGAACCGGTAAGCGCTCGACGGGTTTCCCCAATCCTCGGTTAGATAAGGCAACATCGCGTTACGCACTTCAGGCGCGAGAGGCGTCGTAGCGTTATGGTCCAAATAAATCACCTGCTCATTTTGGCGAGCGGGAAGACTTGGCGCAACAACTCGGTTCGGCAAGTTTAATTGAAGAAATGAATGAGGTGGAGGAACTGGAGAGGATGGAAAATCGATGAAGGTGCATAAATTTCCGCGTGCCCGTCAATTCAGTTCACTCTGTCGAATCCCGACCCGAATTCCAATTCCCCCTAAATTTCAAAAACATCGAAATTTAGCTTCCTTCCAAAAAATCCCAGCCTGCAAATTTAGCGTGACCCTGCTAATTTCCCAACAAAAGCGCGTCATTTTCACCCCCCTGAATTTCAAATTTAGCATTTTGTTTAGCGAACTTTAGCCCCGAAAACCCTAGCATGACGATTTTTCCTAAACTTCGCCTGGTAGGGACATTGCGCTGCGATGTCCCCGCCCGTACAGCGGGCGGAATATTCCCTGCACCCCGCTCACGTTCCCACGTTCCACGCTCTCACACTACCTCCGCCCCATTTCTTCCGCGTTCGATGTTCGATGTTCCCAAATTCCCACGTTTTCGGTCTCCTTCCCCATCAATCCAAATATCCATTAATCCAGGAATCCAACATCTGCCCCGTTTACACCCCCTAAAATGCCAAATCCCCAATAACCACGGCCATGTTTCGCAAATTTCGGCCTCGTTTACACATTTACTTCCTTACACAAAAAAAATGTGCGGCAACCGCTCTTTGACGTTTCAAATTTCTTCGGTGTTCGGTGTTCGGTGTTCGATGTTCGGTGTTCATTTTTGCCCCGCCCTATCTCCCATCTGCCTTCGCCTCCTTCGCGTTCTTCGCGCGAAATCCGCTTTAACAGTTCAACGAACCCCCTTGCCGCGTCGTAGCTTCATTGCCAGTGCCACCGGCGTCTCGCCGCGTGTCCGCATAATTCGACGTTCGGCGTTCGATGTTCAGTGTTCGATGTTCACTTTGTGGATCTCCCATCTGCCATCTGCCATCTGCCATCTCCAATCTTCCATCTGCCTTTGCGCCTCTTGGCCGGTGGCGCTGCCACCGCCTTCGCGTGAGAAAAATCCCATAAATCTGCGAAATCTGTGGACAGAAACTTCCCGCCCCACGCTCTCACGCTCTCGCCCCAAACCCGCGCCCCATCGCCTTATTCATTTCCGCCACGAGCCAATCGGCTTCAGCGGAGCTGGCGATGCTGACGGCGACGGTGACGCCGGAGGGGCCGGTGGATTGGCGAATTCGCGCCATCGCCAATTGATTTGGGGTTTGAGGATCGCGGAAATTTTCTTTTTCCCTCGCAAATTTTTCATCGTTGCCGCGCAGGATCAGTTTGATGTCGGTAAAAAAGCGTGAGCCGCTTTGCATTCCAGCCTTAGTGGCGAAACGCGCGACGTTGCTCGCGGAAAATTGGCGTGTGCGGCTGAACAGCAGCCAGCGAGTTGTTGCACGGACGTCGGTGGAATTAATCGTGACGCGGGTTGATTTGAACCACAGGTTGATGCAGGCGTACCCAAGAATGGCGTCTGAGATGCCCCAAAAAATGGGAAAAATCACAGGTGGCTTGCCGTGCAGCAACCAATAGAAAATGGCCGACCAGAACACGAAAAAAATCGTGAGTGACATTGCCGAGCCGATGTTGCGCGCGGCGGGAAAATAAAATTCACGGCCGTTCGGGCCGTCGGAAACTTTTATTTTCGAATTTTCGTCGCGGCGGATTTCTTCGATCGGCGCCTGCAGCGCGGCAGTCGGGTCGGCATCATCTGGTGAGGCTGAGGCTGTGCCGCCGACTTTGAAAACCGGCAAATCAAAAATCGCGTGGAACGCCGGCCCGCGCATTTTTGAGCGGGCATCGAGCCGCCAGATGACTGATTCGCGGCCGCCGGAATAACACTCCGGCTGATCCGCCGGCAATTTGAAGTGGACAGGAATACCCGTGTGGCCCGGTTCGGATTCGATGAAGTTAGACTGTTCCGAGTAGACTTTTTCGTTCTGCCATAAAATGCTTTCGCTGACGTTGCGGCCATCGCCGGAGCCGGTGACAGAGCGGCGGATGCAGGAGCATTTCAGGTGCAGATCGTGTTCCAGTTTGATGGGGCGACCGGTTTGAATCATGCCGTCAAGAGTGCCGCCGAGGGAAACGGGAATTTCCGCCAATTCAAAAACACAGTCGCCGAAACGCCTGCGCGCCCACCAGGCATTGATGAACGCCAGAAGAAAGCCGATGCCCACGAGCGGAAAGAGCAAAACGAGCAGGGCAGGGTAATTGTGTTTTTGCCACACTTCCGGCAGGGCAAAGAAAGTGACAAGTCCGCCCAATCCGCAAAAGGCTACGGCCATGATAAGGAACAGGATTGGCTGTGCCATGGTTGATGATCTGATTTTTCCTGCCGCCCAATCAGCGCGACTCATCCAGGGTTTGTCCGCGAACCTGGACTGCAATTCGGCAGTCTGCCGGGATTTCTTTAGGGCCCAGATCGACCCGAGCATGATGGCAGAGCCGATAGACGAAAAAATAAACCCGAAAATGCACAGCACCAGTCCATTGCGGGTGTCTCCGGCGATAAATTTTCTGATGCCCGTAACGAGGGCGAACAAGCCAAAGCCGGCGAACGGTGTGCCAAACAAAACCAAAACAATTGTGGCGCCAATGCCGTTGGAGTTTTTGGAGGAGTTTGAACGGACCGAACTGAATTCCAACTCGTTCATGGGATTTGTTTATAGTGCCAATCAATTTTTAAAATTTTTTGCAACTTTTTGCAATTGTAACCGTATAAGTAATTGTGGGCGCAACGGCGAATGATGAGTTTGAGGCAAATTTGTTGTCGGATTTCAGGGGCTGCGGTTACTTGTTGTTAATATGGATGCAGCTGGCAGTCAAATTGCTCCAACCCGCGGCGCGCCCAGAATCGGAACACCAACAAAAATATGAAAATTGGTTACTATTTGACCCGACCGGCCAATCTGGAGATTCTCACGATTTTGGTGATCGCCATTTCATTTATGGCGATTCGTGTTCAGAGGCCCGCGAAAGTCCCGGTCCTGGCCGTATTGCATGAGCAGGAGGCGGTGGCAAAGAGGTGCACTCCACGAGATCATTTGCTGTTGGTCCCATACGCACGATGGATAGCTCAAATTGATGCCACGGGCTGCCCCAGGGATTTTTTCCAGGCGTGGCAAAAATATGTTTGCGACGTTCGAATGTTGTCAGCGATCGAACACGCGGAGGCGGGCAAAGCGATGGTGTCGATCGGGGCGGCGGTGATTACGGAAAATCCGACGGCGTTTCTGGGGGCAATTCCCAGGCATCCTGAGCAAGTAGAAATAGTTCAGAACACCACCGCGGCCGATTGGGAAAACGTCAAAAATGTTGCTCTGCGTTATGGGATAAAGATCGCGCCGATTCAATATAGCTAGCGCTGGGGCAGGGTTGCGCCGATTGGAAATCGGTTTTGCGCAAAATCGGACGGATAAGAGATATAGACATATGGGCGGCATTGGCGCGCGGAGAGAGATGATCGTAGTTCAGCCCCGCCGGATTTTACCATTTTCTTCGTGTAGATTTTCGACATGGGGTGTGCGAAGCTATTAAAGAATTCCCGTCTCAGGCCCGCTCAACAAAAAGGGGAGAAATGAAAACAAAAGATATTATGGCAATAGGGGCACTGGGATTCACACTGGCCATCGCGCCGGGAGTATCCGCAGTAACGAACTCGCCCCAGGTATACCAGCCTACCGTCGCCCCGGCGATGCCGCCAAGCGCCGTTTGGGACGGATCCGAATATGTGGGTGCTGTGAACGGAACCTATTATTACCAGGGTCCGAACAATACGTGGCTTGCGCTGGATCAAGATCAAACGCGTCAACAGCGTTTCGAGGTATGGCAGAAGAACCATGCGGCCCAGCAATCGAGCGAGACTGCAAATACGCGGTCTGAGGGCGCCGCGAAGGGGCAGAATGCCAGCGAGCAGACAAGCCAAATGCAAAATACCGATCAGGGCCAACAAACAAGCCAAATTCGAGACACGCACTATCAAGGCCACGACATGGGACAAACGCGTCCATTCGCTCCGCCGCTGGAGCCGCATTAATCCGCCTTCGCTCAAAAGCTACGGCGCGACATGCCCGCCTTCACTCGGAAGCTTCAGCCGTCGCGAAGCTATGGCCGACAAGACGGCGTGGCGGGCTGACTCTGGCTGGCGACCTGTTGAAAACTGTGGATATTGTCCATGGTTTTTCAGCAGGTTGATGGAGTCTTTTGATAAGACAGCGGGCGGGGATTCCCCGCGCCATTGGAGGGCTGATTTTGTCAGTTTCTTTTTAGATTTTCAGCGTGAGATGTGCGAGCTTGCTGCATTCCCGTCCCAGAACCGCATCAGGCAAGGAGTATAAATGAAAAAAAAGCATATTATGGCAATAGGGGCGGCGGGATTTACGGTGGGCATCGGGCTGTCTTGCATAGGGCAAATTAGCGTACCGCAGCCCCCGGTAGCTCCGGCGCCGCCGGCGACCTCAGTATGGGACGGATCAGAGTATGTGGGTCAAGTGGATGGGAAATATTATTACCTGGATACGAACGCACAGCCGAGCGCTACCTGGTTTGCCCTGGATCAAACGCGGCAACAGCGTTTCGAGACATACACCAATTCCGCCGGGTTTAATCCCAGCGCGCAACCCAACCAACCTGGGAATACCAATGAGCCGTCAGGCCAAATTCAAGGTGCCGGCCCCCTGGCCCCCGGGCCCGGGACGGGACAAAATCGTAGCGAGCAAACAAACCAAATTGGGAATACGCGTTCCCATGGTCCTGCGATGGGACTAAATGGCAGTGAGCAGCCAGGCCAGGTTCAAAATCCCGGCTCCAATCCCAATGGGACGAACCAAATTCGAGATACGCGCTATCAAGGTCACGACATGGGACAAACTCGTCCGGTTGCACCTCCGCTGCATCCGCAATAATCCGCCTTCGCCTGGCTATGGCGCGACAAGCCCGCCTTCGGTGGCAGCGCCACTGGCAATGAAGCTATGGCGCGACAAGTCCGCCTTCGGTGGCAGCGCCACTGGCAATGAAGCTACGGCGCGGCAAGTCCGCCTTCACTCGGAAGCTACGGCGCGACAAGCACGCCTGCGGTCGGAAGCTTCAGCCGTCACGAGGCTATGGCCGACAGGACGGCGCGACAGGTCCGCCTTCGGAGATGTGATTCTCTTTGCTAAGGCTGGGGAATGGCCGAGTGGTTTTCGTCACGTTTCGCTGGCCGGGTTGCCAGCCAGCAGCCGGGATCGCTGGTGAAGGGATCCCCGGTGACGGCATACGCGAGGCATCGCAGACCACCGCGACAGGTGTGGCGGAAGGAACATGGTTCGCAGCCCTTTATTTCAGGATGCGGGTTGCGCAGGGCACGGAGTGTGGGGTTGTCGCGATATAATTCGCGCAACGGTGTTTCGAGCACGTTTCCGACACGAATTGGCAGCCGCCGGCACGGTAGCAAGTCGCCGTTTGGCCGCAGAGTGAGCAAGGAGTCGCCGGCGGTGCAGTGGTACGGTTTTTCATGACCGGTCAAAAATTGCAGCGCCCGATGCTGCGCGACTTCTGTCTTGCAGAACCAGCGACGGCTTGACTCGTCGCGCGCGCGGCGCATCAGTTCGACGTATTCGCGGACCTCTTCGGGTGTGAGGCTTTGCATTTCCGGGGCGGCGCCGGCGCCTGAGGGAATCAGGCGGTCCGACCAGATTCGTTTTACGCGCAGGTCGCAGGCGAGACGGGCTACGGCCGGGAATTCGCGGAAGTTGCCGCGATGCGCGGTAAAGGAAATGAGCACCGGCACTTTCTCGCGGGTCAGATGACGAATGGCGGCCACTGTCCGATCAAAACTGCCTTTGCCGCGAATGCGATCATGCGTTGCCTGCGTGCCTTCGACGCTGACTTGCACGAAGCCGGGCGCGAGTTCAGCGAGCTTGCGCGCCAGGGCCGCATCAATGAAATAACCGTTGGAAAGAATTGCAAAGCTTAACCGCTCGGGTTTGGAGGCGAAGACTTCCAGCAAGCGCACAAAATCCGGATGCACAAACGGTTCACCACCAGTTACGTTGATGTGTGCGCGCGGATGAGCGACGCCGGGTACAGTCCAGTCATCCAGAAGTGCTTCCAGCTGGGCGAGCACGTCGAGCCATTGCTCAAAGTTCAATTCGTCGCCGCCGTATGATTCCTGGTAACAATGCGTGCAGCGCAGATTGCAGCGTTCGGTAATGTGCCATTGGAAGATGAGTTTGTGTGGTACGGATGAGCCAGGCACAGGCGAGCAGCCGGGCGCGTGGCTCTCTTCGAGCAACGGAGCAGGACAACCTGAAAGGGAGAAGTTCATAGATTTCGAATAAGTTGTTTTAACTTCCGCCACCGCAACCGCCGCAGCCGCCGCCGCCACAACCGCCGCCTCCGCACCCTCCACCCCCGCAACCAGCGCCACCGCAGCCGCCGGCGGAAGTGGCAGCGGTTGCCTGCCGGAATGTCGGGACAAGGTTTGAGTAAGCCGTTCCCTGGAGCACGGGAATCCCGAACAACGCGACTGCAAAAATCAAACCCGATTCGTCAACGGCATTAGTGAGTCCAATGATTTCATATTTCAGGCGGCTGTAGCGTGTTTGCAGCTTCTGAATGTAGGCCTTGCCGCGACGGCTCACGCGCGGTGTTCTGGTGACGAATCGCACGGCGAAGATTCCAAGGATTGCAATGACGAACAGAAAACCCACATTGGTTTTACCCTTCGACAACGCGACCACAAGCTTGTAAACGCCAAGGCCAACGACAAGGAGCCCCGCGATAAAGGCGGTGCGACGGCTCTTTCGTCTTACATCATCCGGGGTAATCAGCCGATACTGATCCAGGCGTTCTTCCGCATCATTGCATTCGACACGGAACCGTTCGTTCAGCGATTTGTCGGAGAAAAGTTCAGCGGCTTTCCGCGGGGATTTGAAGAAATCGAAGACAGGCCGTTGCAGGCGCGAAAGAAAGCGAGGGTCAGGCGCGGTCGGAGCCTGCGCAATCTTCTGCCCGGAGGTCATCCCGAGAAATGTGCCTTCCACCAGGCGCAGATAGCCGCGTTGGACCAATTCGACGATCGTGAGCCGGAGAACTTCGTTCACATTACCCCGCAACAAAGCAAGGTCTGTCGCGTCCACTGGTTCGGGCAGATCATCGGCCGGCTCTTCCAGCGTGCGATCGGCCGATCGTACCTGCCACCAGGCCACCACAAGCACGACTCCAATAACAATAGCATAGAACAACAGGAAACGCGGGCCATACATGTTTCCAATGGAGTTGTCTTGCCAGAAGTTCATGGAAGTTTATGGGGATTTTCCGGCGAGGTCGGCGGCTTGTTCGACAGCGTGCATGAACGATGCGAACAGTTTTTTCAGCGCGTCCGGGTCGGGCCTGATCTCGCCACATTTGAGAGCCCAGGCCTGACGTATGGGGTCCATTGGAATTTCGAGTTGTGCTGCATGGGCGAGTGCGTCGTGCTTGGTTTCGAAGGGCTTTCCGGTCTTTAGTTCCAACAGAACGCCGACATTCACCAGCAGCGAGGAAACGGCGCGATTCAAGGCGGCTTGCAGAAGTTCCGGCCGGTCCATGCGTTGGATGTAATTCTGTCGAAGGCGCAACGAAAGGTTGCGCAGTTCCTGTTCGCAACGGAGCCGCAGATTATCGCGAGTCACAGTTACCTTTGTAAACGGGTCTTCGCCCCAAAGGACTTTGTGACAACGCTGCATGTCGAGGAACTTGATAGGGAAAATATCCGCTGAATCACGCAGGTCCGCTTCGGTCATCAACATGGCCGATAGTCCAAATTCGAGCTGGCCCTGGCGCACCAGCGGCGCGGCGCGATCCAGCACAGCCACCTCAACGGTGCGGAGGAGGATTAAAACATTGACGTCCGATTGTTCAGGAACGAATTCGTCTTTGGCCAGGCCGCCAAACAGCACGACCGCTTGAAGCGAACCGTCCAGCGCCCGGGCGAAATCGCCGCACCATAGCGCTACCTGTTGGTTTACGTCGTTGGCGGAGGCCGCGTTCATGGGATCGCTTTCAGTTTTACTGATTTCGGTCGAGAACGTGCCCTCGCAAACAGGCTACTGTCAATCTGAAACGCCGGTTTGCAGCATCAGCAGGGACGAAAGGGCGGAGGTTGGCGACGGGATGTGCGCTTATGCGAGCCGTTCTGCTTAGCCCAGTTCTTTGTCTTCCCAAATCATCTTGCCTTTGGTCGCCCAGAGGGGTTTCAGATCGGGATCGTCGGCTGCCATTTTTCGGATGGTCTTTTGGTCTATGGTGACGGCCTTTTTCAGCCATTGTTCCGCTTGATCGAATTCGTGGAGTTGGGAGCAATAACAGGCGAGGTTGAACGGGATGACGCAGTCAGCGGGGAACTTGGCTTGCGCCGCGAGGAGAATCTGTTTTGCGTGGGGAATCCCGCCGCCGGATTTGCGGCGCGTGGCGTAGGCAAGGTTAATCCACGTTCCGGCGATACCGGGCAGAAGGGATCCCAGCTTTTCCGCCACTTGCGCGGCCATGTCCCATTGTTCGCGTTTCGCGTAAATGGCATAACGCACTTGCAGAACGGCAGGATGGGTTTGGTCTTCGAGAGTGATTTCCTCCAGTTCATCGGAGGCTGAGGCTGCATCGCCCAATCCAAGCCATCCCTCAGCCGTCTGCAAACGCCGGAGGTCTTCGAAGCTCAATTCTTTAGTGGCGGGTTTCACAGTTTTCCTGCTTAAACGTGACCATTACGGAATGGAGTTGTCAAATGGAAAGGTATGCAAAAGATGTTATTCTGTTTAGCGGTTTTCCTGCCTGCATTATCCGCGGCAGCGCAATCGGAAAGCCCGTTGATTCAATTTGGTGAACAACATACGCTCCATTCGAAGATACTCAATGAAGACCGCCTGTATTGGGTCTATTTGCCTCCATCCTACCAGGCCAAAGCCAACGGCGACTATCAATATCCAGTGCTGTACGTGCTGGATGGCGATTGGAATTTCTCATGGGCGGCCGAAGTTGTGCAATTCATGGGCGACAGCGGGCTGATTCCTGAATTCATTGTCGTTGGCATCCCAAATCCAGGCAAGGACAGGGACAGAGATTTAAGTCCGACGCACACACATGACCCGGACTATCCTTCGAGCGGGGGCGGACCGTCTTTTGAGAAATTTTTGAATGAAGAACTCGCGCCGGCGATAAATGCAGGATTTCGGACTGCTCCGGGCCGGATTCTAATGGGCCATTCGCTTGGAGGCGCGCTGGCCGCGGATGCCTACCTGCGGCAAAACATCGGGTTTCAAGCCTACATCGCGATTGACCCGTCCCTTTGGTGGGATGATGAAGTTCTGGTTCGTCGTGCAAGGGAATTTATTCCAAATCCAAATTCCCTGGCTACGATTTTCATCACGACAGCGGGTTGGCGAAGTCTGGATCCGACAAATTCGATGACCTGCTCCCAAAAAGCATTTGTCTCCGTTCTCCGGACAAATTCGTCACCCGGCATTCGGATCGGATATGAGGATGAGTCCGAAGACCATGCGTCGAGCCGGCTTTTGGGCTTATACGATGGTTTGCGATTTATCTTTGAGGGATACAAACCAATGGATCCTCTCGTCCTGAATACTCCTTTATTGATTGATAATCATTTCAAGCAGTTGTCCAACCGGCTGGGTTTTCAAGTGTTGCCGCCGGAAAAATTGGTCGCCGGAATTGGTTATGGATTGATGGATGCGCATCAGACCAATAACGCCGTCGACTGTTTCGAGCTGAATGTCAGAAATTATCCGAATTGGGCTTATGGTTACAGAGACCTTGCAAACGCGTATGCGGCAAAAGGCGAAAAGGCGCAGGCCATCAAAAATTATAAAAGAGCCCTGAAACTGGACCCAAACACTTACGGTGTGAAGCAGGCCCTGGAAAGATTGAGATGATGACACACTTAGCTGCCAGGGCTGTAAGGGAGGCGTTGGCTGCGAAACGAAATGAAGCCATTGTCTCTGTAATCCACCCGCTGAGATTTCGTTGCGTGTAGAATGCGAAATTCTTGTGTCGTTCCTGTTGCATAATGCAACGCTTATGGCGTTCCAAGCCTGATGATTTAATTGCCCGGAGATACAAATTCGATTTTGTTGACGGGCCTTTCCGCGATTTGAGAGGGCAATTCTCCAGCGATGGCACTTCAACAGCTACAGAAGCATTTATGAAACGTACACTAGTGCTTCTGGCTGCTGTCGGTCTGCTGGGCGCGGCTGCCGGGTGCAATCGATCCAGCAGCACCAATGAAAATCCGGCTGTGAACACCAACGGTACGTCGCAAAACGCCGGAGAAAGTGCTTCACATGCCTGGGAAGATACGAAGGGCGCTGCGACCAACGCGTGGAATGCCACAAAGGTTGAGGCCACGAATGCCTGGAATAAAACGACCAACGCAATTCACTAATTTCAATAAAGCAAAAAGCAATGAATAAACTAACGATTAAAGGCGATTGGAACATTGCCAAAGGCAAGTTAAAACAGAAATGGGCCAGACTTACGGACGACGATCTGCAATTCATTACCGGTACAGAAGATGAATTGATCGGCCGTATCCAAAAGCGCACCGGCGAAGCGCGAGAGAATGTGGAGCGTGCTCTGAAGGAATACGCCGAGGCATCGGTAGTCGAATAAGCAGTGATCGCTGCTTCGACAGAGGGAACCGGGGCCAAGGCATTTAGTTGCCATGGTGTCCTAAAATAGGGACCGCGCGAAGGATGCAAAGGTGGGGGTCCCTTTGCTCCTTCGCGCGATACGTTAACGGGCGGATAAAGCCACAGATGGAAACGGATTAAATATTCAGGTTTGGGATATAGTACGCGTCCACTCTTCCACTTTTCTTCAGGACCCAGTCTGCATTTCCCATGGAACTGCCGCGAGTTTTGGATTGAACGAAGGGATTCGTTAATTCAGATTACAGAGGCGAGCCGGGCTCCGATGTCGCGGCTCAAATCTGTTTGGCAAACCGGCGAATATGAGTTCAGTTACCATCGTTCCTTACACCGATCCGGCGCATCGCGCCCAGGTCATCGCTCTGTGGGAGGCCGTTTTCGGCTATGAGGCGAACCACAACAGACCTGCGCTTGTCATTGAAAAAAAGATCGCTGTGAAAGACCAGCTCTTTTTCGTTGCCGTCATTGGGGACGTCATTGTGGGCACGGTCATGGCAGGTTACGACGGCCATCGCGGGTGGATTTATTCGCTTTCCGTATCCCCATCGCATCGTCGTCAAGGTATCGGCACCAGCCTCGTTTCAGTCGCAGAGGATGCTCTGCGGAGAAAGGGCAGCGTCAAGGTTAATTTGCAAATCATGAAAGGCAACGAGGGCGTTGCCGCCTTCTACTCGGCCCTTGGATATTCTGTTGAACAGCGAGTGAGCATGGGCAAACGAATACCTGAGAACATCCCAGCTGTTTAAGGCCACGTATGGCCCGCCCGGTTAAAACATATGAAAATCCGGGAACAAATTTGTAATGTGGTGACTCTTACAGTGAGTGGCGAGGTATCGCTGCCGCATTATGAGATTCAGAGACGCACTACTTCAGAAACGTTTCGAGCGGGTCACTACGTCGGTTCAGGGTTATCCGCCAGAGCAGCTTCCAATTTGGGGTCTCCTTGATGCCTGGCATTGGTTTCGTCTTATTGAAGGCGAGGAATCACCGCGGGCCGGTGAGGCCGTCGAGCTTCTATTGTCGCCGGAATTGCGCCCGGCATTGCGCGATTGGTATCGCCGGGTGGGAGACCAAATGAATCCGTTCGCCACCGAGTTTCGGAATCAGTTGAGTGTGCTGGCGGGCGAAGAGTTTGGATGAGAGCGCCGAGCGCAATTTCGCCACCTGAATAGTAACATTTTTGTTGAACGGCGAGATGTGAGAGTCCAGATTGCTGTCCATCCGGGCCACGAATGCAGCGTTTAATCACTTCACTGGTCAGCGCATCGATGGACCTGGTTGCATGGGCAAATCGACACATCCCGATATAGAAAGAGCTGAATCTGTCCTTGCTCCGCTCATGCCCGACAGGTTTTCAGTCATCTACGAGCCGGAAATGCCCGGGCCGGACGGCAGGTTATTGAAATGGTTTCAAGTTGTCTTTGTTGTGGGTCCTGGCGACGACGCGGTTTTGCGCGCGCAGGTTCACGACCTTTTCCCGAAGATGCTTGCTGCGCTTTCTGCATTGACGTCCGTCCGCAGCGCCGACGTCGTTAGTGTGCGGACTCGGCGGTTCCAACTTCACCAGGATCCCATTTTTGACCGGCCGTCCATGTTCATTCAGGCGGATTGGTCAGGCGCGGTCGTTCGGCAAAATCGAAAACAGAGGGATTTCCTGGTTTGGGCCAATGAATGCCTGGCCTATCGGAATTACCATGATAAGGGTGACATTTTTAATAAGCAGGCGACTGTTTAGAGGACCGGTTTGCAGTGGCAGCGGTGGCAGCACTGCCGGCGACCGGCCGCATTTCGTGGCGCTTGCAGGTGATTGGGGAATTTTTTTTAAGGAATTTGCCGCTTTTTCTTTTTTCCTTTTCCGCTTTCCTTTTAAATTGCCGGGATGATTCGATTTTTCGGTTTGGTTTTGTGCTGCAGCGTTTTGTCGGCAGTGTGTTCTCTTTCGGCGGCTGATAACAATCCGGTGGATTTGGCTGATCCTCTGGTCGGGACGGCGTCTTTGGACAATCCGGAATTGCTTGGAAATGCGCCGCCACCCGGTGAGGAAGCGTATACCGGATTTGTCTGGCCCGGACCGGGCCTGCCGCACCGCGAGGTCCTGCTCAATCCCATCAACAAAGACCTCGATTCCGCAAACGTCAATCACGGCATCATCTGTTCCTACATTCATTCGCGGCCAACGATGGTCGGTTTTTCCAGTATTGTTCCGGGAATGACGCTCATGCCATTGGTCGGCGATTGGACGACGCCGCCTGATCGCAGTTACGCGCCCGCCTATGACAAAAATTCGGAAAAGGCTTCGCCCGGATATTATTCGGTCTATTTTCCGGCCAATCAGATTAAGGCTGAGTTGACGACGACCGAACAGACCTGCCTTTATCGTTTCACGTTTCCGAAATCGGAACGCAGCATCGTGCTGATGGATTTGGGAGCGGGAAACGCGAGCATCCAGGTTGTCGGAGACAATATGATTTCCGGGAGGCCCGAGCACGCCCGGCGCAATGGCGGGCCGGTCTTCGTTGCTGAATTTTCAAAACCGTTCGAATCATTTGGCACTTTTAACCAGAATTCCCCCGCCGTCGAAGGTTCGCGAGTCCTGCGCGGCGACCTTGTGTATCCGGATTCACGTTCGATCGAGGGTGGCTATGCCGGCTGTTACTTGAATTTTTCGACAACGGCCGGCGAACAGGTTTTGGTGAGAATTGCCATGGGAAGGACAGTCGAAGAGGCGCGCGCGAAATTGGAATCCGAAAACCCCGGCTGGGATTTTGACGGCGCCTGGAAACAGGCGCGGGATGCCTGGGCGGAGAAACTTGACCTGGTCAAAATTCAGGGCGGCACGGAGCATGAGCGGAGCTTTTTCTATTCGGCGTTTTACCATTCCCTTTACAGTCCGCGGCTCATAGCCAAACGCGGCCAGCCGTTTCGGGGCCTGGACGGCGAACGCCACGTGGCGGATTATGATCGTTACACTCCTATTCCATTTTGGGACACGGGCCGCGACCAAATCACATTGCTGATGATGCTTGAACCGGACGTGGTAACGAACGTTTTGCGCACGCAACTGGAAATGGCGCGGGAATCAGGCTGGATGGACACTTCATTTCACGGCGATAACGCGGTGTTTCTTTATCTGGGATGTTGGGAACGCGGTTACAAGTTCGACTGGGCGGCGGTTTATCCATTTCTTCGAAAGAACGCGATGGACCCTGCGGGCCCGCGCAATTGCCTGGCTGAATATCTCACCAATGGCTGGATTCACGACGTTATTGCGGACAATCCCAGCCCGCCGTACGCCGACGGCAACGCCGGGGTGGCTACGACGCTGGAATACGCGTGGGACGATTATGCGATGGCCCTCTACGCGAGGAAACTCGGCAACGAGGATGATTATCGCATGTTTTTGGCGCGCGCTCATAGTTACACAAACGTCTTTGATTCCAGCACAGGCTTTATGCGCGGCCGGCGCGAGGATGGTTCGTGGATATCGCCATTTGATCCACAGGAACCGTATTACAATTTCATGATGAAAGAAGCCAATGGCTGGCAGACACTCTGGCTCGTGCCGCAAGGTGTCCAGGGGCTAATAAGCCTTTTGGGTGGACGCGACAAATTCTGCGCGAAATTGGATGAATTCTTTTCGACACCCTACCATCCCAAAGGCATCGCACGCGATGTGACGGGAATGATTGGCCAATATTGCCAGGGCAACCAGCCCGACCGGCAAACGCCATATTTTTATGATTACGCCGGTCAGCCATGGAAAACACAGAAGCTGGTCCGAGAAATTCTGACGCAGCTTTACGGCAGCGATAAAGCGGGTCTGGCGTATCCCGGGATGGACGACCAGGGTTCGACGTCTTCGTGGTACGTTTTAAGCGCGTTGGGTTTTTTTGCCACGAATCCAGCGCGACCGGAATATCTTATCGGCAGCCCGCTCTTCGATCGCGCAACGGTTCATTTGGGCAATGGGAAGGATTTTGTCATCGTGGCACGGCGTAATTCGCCTCAAAATTGTTATATCCAATCTGCCAAACTGAACGGCCGTCCGTGGAACAAGCCGTGGTTTAGCCACTCGGACATCGTCGATGGCGGCCAGCTGGAATTGGTGATGGGACCTAAACCGAATATGAAGTGGGGCAGTGACTCGGCGGATGCGCCGCCATCCATGACAGAAGAGGATTCGGATTGATGGAAAACGGATCGTCAGGTTTATCATCGAATTTCGTAATGAAGTGAGTGCATTAGCGGGCGAAGAATTCGGGTAAACAGTCCGGTCACGATTAGACGCCCAGGTAGTTTGATTCCATACGGTCTTAGTGTCTGCATAATGCACAGTTTCTGTTGCAACTTTGCATTTTCAAAGTGCTGATGTATTGAGCGGAAGCTGGATTTTTCGTGGCATGAGATGTGCAGAAATAAAATCAATTCCCGTCACAGCCCGCTGCAAGAAAGGAGAACGTATGAAAACAAAGTACATTGCGGCAATAGCGACAATGGGCCTTACACTGGCCATGGGATGGTCTTGCATGGCGGGGCCAAGTTTAGCCGCGGTAACGCCCATGCCGGTCCGCGTGACAACGGCGCCGGTAGTGATCGTGCCAGTTAGCTATGTATGGGACGGTTCAGAATACGTGGGCCAGGTCGGCGGCAACTATTATTATTTAGGGCCGCACAACACCTGGGTGGGATTGGATCAGACACGCCAGCATCGGTTCGAGGATTGGCAGAAAAAGAATCCGGATTGGCGAACACGTGAGGTGAGAAATACTCACTACCAGGGCCACGACATGAGACAAAGTCATCCAGTACCCGCGCCCAACGCGCCGCCTCGCGAAAACCCACATTCGCCTTAGCCTTGCTGGACCACAACCAGCAAACGTAATGGTCTAAAGGATATTCGGCGGCGGATCAAAGATGCGCCGCCGAATTGCAGTCTTATAAATCGGTTTTTCTCTTTTGATTTTCCCGGGATTGTGCGGGAAGTTGGCAAGGATATGGACTCGGAAAAGCATGACCGATACCGTTGAAAATCTGATTCTCGATCTCGTGGAATGGGTGGGGCGCAAAGAGCGGACCTATCACGAAACGATGGATGCATGGCGCACGTCGTGCCCGAAGCTGCCGGTTTGGGAAGATGCGAGTGAGCGCGGATTAGTGGAAACGGCGCGAGTCGATGGCCGCCTGATTGTACGCGCGACACCCGAGGGGCTGGCTTTATTGCGAGAGAAAAGACCTGACTGGAAATGAAAAAGGATTTCAGCCGCGGATTCAGCGTGGGGAAATTTTTATAACGGCTGCGGTGGCGGCGGGAACGAATTGCGCAGAAAAGAGCAAAAAGAATTTCGTAGCGTATGAAAATTATGTGAACCGGGTAGCAATGGCAGAAGGCAAGGGGGCATGAGAGACGCAAGGGGCGTAAGGGACAAACAAAAAGCCCCGCGACTTGCGGGGCCTGGAGAGATTCTTTTCCGTGGCATTAGGCTTTGCGGCGACGGAGGAACATCACACCGCTTGCAACACCAAGGCCGCAGAGGGACAAGGTCGCGGGTTCAGGAGTGGGAACGGGAGTGACGCTGATATCGGTATAATACACCCCCACACCAGTGGTACCGCTACCGGTATTTTCAACGAGTCCCAATCGGAAATAGGTCTCTGCGGCGGCGTTCGTGTCATCTACTCCCATCGTAGCGAGGTTTTCAGTAACCGTGCCCGTAAAAATCTGACCACTGGTCAACTGGCTGCCGTTAAACGAGACCTGGTTCGGCGTGCTATAATCCTGCGCGTAGTAGCCTTTGCCTGTATTGACATAGACGCCGAGTTGCAGAAAAGTCGCGCCTGAAAATCCGGCAGTATTGAGATAATAGGTATAGCTAATGTCGTAGCCGGCCGGGTTGATGAGGGCAGCGGACATCGCAGCGTTGAAACCCGCGAGATTTCCCGAAGAGTCAGAGGCATCATTTGCCGCTTGAAAACCGGTGAAGGGAACGTAAATGTAGTTTTGGCCATTGATAGTTGAGACGCTGGCAGCCGGGGTGCCGCTGAATCCCGCGGTGGCCCAACCATCACTCGTGCCATCACCAAAAGTGTACGTAACAGACTGAGCTTGTGCTTGAACCAGCCCCAGGCCAAGGCACACTGCAGCGGCCAGAGCTACGGAGGCGAGTTTTCCATTTTGATTAATAAAAAGTTTCATAGATGTTTTCGGGTCGTTGTAGCGGCCACGGTAACAAAAAGCTTCTGGAACTTCTTGTCACCAGAATTAGTGACAAAAAAACCACGTGTGTGATGTAACGCTTTTATAATTAAGTTATTATGAATTTTAAACGACACGAGAAATCATAGAATCGTACATGTAATTTCTGGCATGTCGTCCGAATTCCGCCAGCGGATGTCCCAAATCTGCAGGGGATACGGCTTGTCTATGGCTTTGATTTTTCAATATATGGATGTGCAAGCCGCAGAGGGCGAATGGGAACCACGCACCCAGGCCTCCGGCCGCGAATTTTATAGAACAAACATTCCTGATTTTTCTGTTGTAGAGTTGCGCCTCAAAAATCCCGCTCTTTCGTCACGAAGGAGCGGGATTTTTAATAAACGTTTGTTATTGAAACCTGATATTGACCGTTATCGATCTGGAAACGTCCGTCGCCGGTAGTGTCAACTCATATATATCTCCGTCCGGAGCACCCGTGGCGTCCCCAAAAGGCATGGCAATTTCGGCGCGCGACAGTTTGTGGACTGGCAACTCTGATTTTCTTCCGTTGAGCGTAACCCTGGCTGGAGTCAGGTCCTTTGGCCAGGATCGCGGCGAGTGAATGCGCAGGGTCCAGGCGCGTTTCATCAATGCTCCTTTGAAATGGCCCTTGCCCGCGGCAATTTGTACGGTCACTGTCTTTGTGCCGTCATCGGCCGACGCGGCAATGATGGTATTTCGGAATTGCCCATCTTTGTAAGCGGTCGTGAGCGTGTCATCCTCATAGAGTGTGGCCGAAGCGTTCTGAGCATCCGGATACACATCCAACGTAATCGGATTCCATGACCTTTCGCCGGTGTATTGCATTTGTGGCGCGAGCGGCAGGACTGAGCCGGACCTGATATATATTGGCTCCTGCTCCAGCGCTGTCATATTGGTGGCCATCAGGGGACCGGTGAGTGTTTCGCCGTTCCAGGCGTTGATCCAGTTGCCGGGCGGAATCCATAGCGCGCGTGCGACGCTTGCGTTGCCTTGAATATTGGCGATGAATTGCAGGACCGAATTGCCTCCAAGCTGTTGGTATTCGATACGCAAATCATGCCTGCCCTCCGCCAGCGGCAGCGAGGCTCTCGAAGGCGTTGAGTCGTGTGGTCCCCAGGCGTCAATCAAGAGCTTGCCGTCAACCCAAACTCTCACTCCATCATCTTCGATTGTGGACAAGACAACTTCGTTGGTGACGTCCGCCGGCACCGCGATGGTGCCAGTCCAGCGGGCGGAAAAGTGTTCTCGCGGGATTTGATGGGAAGGGGACGTGCCGCTCCAAACGAAATCGACGTTTTTGTCCACACGCGTGATGGTTGGCGCGCCGGACAAACTGTCATTGGCAAAATATTCACCGCGCAGACCGGGACGTCCATCCGGAGTTTTGAGCCAGTTTTGAGGAACAGGTTGTTGGAGTCCTTGCAGCACTGGTGCGATCAAAAGATTTTCTCCCAACAGATACTGATCATCGCGGGCCGCTTCGGGATAGTCCGGATAATACAAATCGAGCCTGCGCAACAGGGGTTCGCCCGTTTCATAATTTTCATGCGCGGCCGCGTAAAACACCGGCAACAGGCGATAACGCATGTCCAAAAATCGGCGCGCGACTGCTTCAGCCTCAGGTCCAAATGCCCACGGCATGCGTTCATGATTATAAGTGCAATGGGGCCGGTAAACCGGTGAGAGAGCGCCGTATTCGATCCAGCGGATGTAGCCTTCCGGCGTCGGGTCGGCCACGTGCCCGCCCAAATCTTCGCTCATGTATGGAAACATCGAGCAGACGCCGGCGTTGACGGCGTTCTCCACTCCGCGACGCAAATAGGCATAGCCCGGACCGATATCGCCCGTCCATTGAATTGAAAACCGGTGCGATGCCACGTCCATGGGACGGTTCCGGATACCGTTATCAATGCCATCCACGTTGGCCATGATCAGCGGACGGGATGCCGGGCGATCACGCAGAGTGATGTCGTGGTACATTCTCATTCCCCAGACTTCTTTCTTCAGATTTGGCGCGGGCGTTTTAAGGGCAACCATCCAATTGCGGTCGAACCACCAGAAATTCAGGCCCTCATTCAATAAGCCGGTCAGGCCTTCCCAACGATAATTTAGTTCTTTAGGGTCCAGCGCGGTGGCCGCTTGCGGCTCAGGATGGTCGTTAAACATCACATGGGCATGCTTGGCGTGGGCCTCCTGTAAAAAGCGCGCCATGTTTGGGAACAGGTTCGTATTGGGCTGATAACCGATTGAAGCGCCGACGCGCCAGCCCGTGTCAACCACGAGCACGTCGAGGGGAATTTGACGGGTGCGATAGTCGTCAATCTGTTGCAACGCGGTGGCTTCGTTGTAGTCGTGCCAGCGGCTGTCAAACGCGCCAAAAGCGTATAGCGGCGGCATTTCCGAGGGGCCGGTCAATTTGAGAAAATCCGCGCGCATTTGAAAATAGTTTCCGCGCGGGACAAACACATAAACGTCCGGTGCGTCGTTGTTCAGGTCCCAGCCGGAGGTCTGAGGATGCTTCTCGTCGCCGGCTGGCGCGGGGGTCAATCCCCACTTTGGCGGAATGATGCGCGGTGTGTCGGCAAACGACCAGGTCTGGGGATTGTCCGAAGGAGCCGGCAGCCAGACGCTGTTTTTTAAGTTGCTGTCGTATTGGTAAAGTGTTGCCCCATCCGGAGATTTCACCTGGACGCCGTCGAGAGACGTTGCGTTTTCAGGAACATCAACTGTGTAATTGGCCGTATGGATTTCAACGATATTCCCGTCGTTCTCCAAATTAAACGTTGTCCCGGGCCAATTGCGGTTGACGATATGAAAGGTTCGGTGGTCTTCGAAACCTTGCGGGCCTTTCAATTCGAGCCGCACGAGCGAATCTGACATCAATTCCACACGCACATTTCCGACGATGGCGTCGTTGTTCTGCGCCGGCAGGCATCGCGCCAACAGGAAGCACGTTAAGAATGAAAAAACGAACGGTTTGGGTTTCATGTCCTGAAGCTGATTGTGGAGGATTTCTTTCCAATTGCAAACCGCGGTTCCAGGTCGAGACGGGCTGCGTCAGAAGCCGCAGTGCCACGGATCAAGTGCCCACGGTCATCTGTCTCCCATTGTCTCGTGGTGAGATCTTCAGCAGGAACGGCACTGCGGTTTTCGCCCATTGCTCGGGAGCGGGATAGCTGTTCGCGGAGCCGCCGAAGGTGCTGCGGAGCATGTCCGTGTCAA
This sequence comes from uncultured Verrucomicrobiae bacterium, assembly GCA_963845665.1. Classification (GTDB taxonomy): domain Bacteria; phylum Verrucomicrobiota; class Verrucomicrobiia; order Limisphaerales; family UBA11358; genus UBA11358. The sequence continues at coordinate 1,548,438 of CAWJTA010000001.1, read as the reverse complement.
TAACACCGGGATTGAGCGGAATGGCGGCCATGCCTGGCGGTATTTCCTGCGAAAGCGAATTGGTCAATCCTTCGATCGCCCATTTTGTGGCGCAGTAAGGGGCCACCTCGGCGTCCGCGGACCGGCCCCAGCCGGAACTGAAATTGACAATAACGCCTGCGCCGCCCGCGACCATGGCCGGAACGAAATGGCGGATGACATTCGCGACACCCTTGATGTTCACATCAATGACGTCCGAAAACTCTTTGGCGGGAACTTCCCAAAGTGGTGCGTTCCGCGCGATGAGCGCAGCGTTGTTGAGGAGCAAGTCCGGGGGACCGTGCGACTTCAAGACCCGCCTTGCCCAGGCGGCGACATCGTCGTCGGACGAAACGTCGACCGCGGTAAAATCGTGCGGTGGTGGAAATTGTTTCTCGAGTGCTGCGATTGCCTGTTTGGAGCGGCCGCATCCGACTACGATATGTCCCAGGCGGATGAACTCCTCAGTCATGGCGCGGCCCAGCCCACGCGAGACGCCAGTGATGACGATGGTCTTTGCCATGAACGCAATTTAACATCCGTACCTGGAAATGCGACACATCTGTCAGTGTTGATGCGTGTTGCGTACTGAGTGGTCCGTCAAGTAAGACACGTCGATCTTTGATTGTTCCCGACGCATAAAGTAAAGCCAGCACGGTCATTTTCAGTCTGCGCGAAGCGTCCCATCAACCACGCGGATTAAATCGAGACTGTTCCTTCAATTGTTCCCACAGTTTCTTCTCGCCGTCGGAAACATGGGAAGGCACGGTGATTTTCGCCACGACAAACAAGTCGCCTTTACCGCCCAGGCCCCGCCCGCGCACGCGAAGTTTTTGCTCGGGCTGTGTTCCGGGAGGAATTCTAATCTGGACTCCTCCGTGCAGCGTTGGGACTGAAATCTGTGCCCCGAGGACGGCTTCCCATGGCGCCAATTCGGCTTCGCAGATGAGATTGTGCCCGTCTACTTCAAAATCAGGATGCCTGGCCAGTCGCACACGCAGGTAAAGATCTCCGGCCTGGCCACCGCCGGAGCCATGTTCGCCGCGGCCGGCAATGCGCAGGAGCTGGCCTTCGGCAACGCCCGCGGGAATTTTGACCTGGTGCGTTTCCGTTTTGGACCTGTGGCGCACGCTGACGGCGCGCACGGCCCCGTGATCGGCCTCCTCAAGCGTGACCATGATATCCCCCTCGACGTCCCGCCCGTGTGCGGCGGTGTTCTCCTCTTGAAAATTTCGAAAGCCCGAAAAGCCGCCGCGCCGGGAACCCGTTGAGCCGAAAAGCTGCTCGAAGAAATCGCTGAAACCGGTCCCGCCAAACTCGAATTCAGATCCTTCGGTCCCCGGCCCCGGCCCTCCCTGGCCCCGGCCCTGCCGGCCGGTGAACCCTTCCCAACCCGGTGGTGGCCGAAAATCGGCGCCCGATTTCCAATTGGCGCCCAGTTCGTCGTATTGTTTACGTTTGGCAGGATCGCTCAGAACCTCGTAGGCCTCGTTGATTTCCTTGAACTTTTCCTCGGCGCGCTTTTTGTCCCTGGCGACGTCCGGATGAAACTCGCGAGCGAGCTTGCGGAATGCTTTCTTGATGTCGGTCTCGCTGGCATTGCGCTGAACGCCAAGGGTTTCGTAATAATCTTTGTATTGGACGGGCATCGGATCCTCAAAGTTAAACCTTATCATCCTGAAGACAGGTGACAAGTGACAAGTGTTCAGTGGCGAGCATTTGGAATTGCGCCACTAAATTCCGCCTTTCGCGGAAGGGCAGGGGAGCGGCCGTGGCAGCGCCACCTGGCATGCGGGCGTCTTTGCCATCCGGCGCTTAGTCTTTCGTGTTGTCCACGCTGATGTAGGAGGTGCCGGCAATCTCGCCCTGTTTGCGCCACACCTTGAGAAGAATGTATTTGCCTTTGGCCGCATTGCACAGTTTTACAACCTGGTCAGCGTCGCTCACAGAATGATGGTCAACAGCGATAATGATATCGCCCTTTTGCAGCCCGGCATCTGCGGAATGCGAATCCTGCGCCACGTCGGTCACGATAGCGCCCTGGATGTCATCAGGGATCTGCAATTGCGACCGTATGTCCGAGTCAACGTCCGCCACGGTCACGCCATCAAGGGCGTCCGTTTGATTCTCCTGAGGAGCATTTTGGGCGATTTCGCCGGGCCTTTCGGACAACATCAGGTCGACGGAATGTGGTTCTCCGTCACGCATATACTTGACCATGGCTTTAACACCGGGAGCACAATCGGCCACCGCCAGCAGGAGGTCGTTCACATTATTGATTGGCTGGCCGTTGAAGCCGGTGATTACGTCGCCGGATTTGATGCCGGCCTTGGCCGCGGGCGTCCCGGATTCAACCGAGCCCACGAGGGCACCATTTTCGGTATTCAGCTTAAAGCTGTACGCCAGGCCCGGGGTAATGTCCTCCAATTGCACGCCGAGGTAACCGCGGGTGACCTTTCCGCCACTGATCAGGCGTTCGGCCACGTGGCGGGCCAGATTGACAGGAACGGCGAATCCAATGCCCTCGCTGCCTTCGCTGCTGGTTTCGATGGCCGTGTTGATCCCCACAAGTCGCCCTTCGGCGTCCACGAGTGCGCCTCCGGAGTTGCCCGGGTTAATGGCGGCGTCTGTCTGGATGAAGTTTTCGTACCCACTGAAGCCGTCCAGGGGCAGGCCGCTTCGTCCGAGCGCGCTGACTATGCCCATGGTTACGGTGGGCGTTTGGCCGGGTTGGCTGATGTCAAACGGATTGCCGATCGCCAGGACGATGTCTCCCACTTCCAACTGGCTGCTGTCTCCAAGTGTGATCGCGGGCAAATGGTCTGCGTCAATCTTCAGGACCGCCACGTCGGTATCCGGGTCCGAGCCGATCACCCGCGCCTTGTACTCGACCTTATTGCCGGTGAGCGCGATCTTGATTTCCTGCGAGTTGGCGATGACGTGATTAGCCGTAAGTACGTAACCGTCTGAACTTATAATCACGCCTGAGCCCAGGACGCTTTCACGGTGAGTCAATTCATGTCCTCCCTCGTTCGGGTTGCCGAAGAACTGTTGGAAGAACGGGTTATTCATAAATGGACTGTATTCGTGATAGTGCAGGACTCGCGTCGAATAAATGTTGACGACGCTGGGGGCGGCCCGTTTCACGACCGGAGCAAAGCTGGTGAGGCCTGAAGTCGAGCGGTTGATGGGAGTATTATCCACCTCGAGGGTCGGGAGTGGGCCCCTGGCTAAAAGAGTTGAATGCAAAGCGTCTGCGCACAAGGCCACGCACACTACGCCAATAACAAAGCCGGATACGAACTTTGAAAACTGTTTCATAAGCGCTTCCTCTAGCATTAATTGTTCCCCAACAATATTAGCAAAGACAATTCATCGGTCCAGTCGTTCAAAAGAATTAAGGAGCGTTTTTCAACTTCGGGAACGAAAGGAGGAAGGCGTCATGTCGTCCGGGGCGGGATTGCGTCCCTCGCACGAATGCCTGCGCTATCAGCGCCACTTGCGAGTGCCGACTCCGAAAGCGACTGAAGAACCGAGGCATCCCCGGCCTCTAAATCAGCGTAATTTCGCAACCAAACCAGAAGGATGATTGGAGGTCCTCCGGTTGCAGCCGGAGGACGCGTCGACGCTTCAACGAAAATCTTTCTATTGTTGCGGCTTGTTCGTCGCGCCGCTATTAGTGGCCGCCTCCTGCATCTTTTCAGCGTCGGACGCCTTGATGGTCTGGATTTTAGCGCCTTTCTTTATCTGATCGGCGGAGGGGACTTCGATAATGTCGCTGGTAAGCGGCTGCACTTGCGGCGGAGCCGGACGGGACTTCACACTGAGCAATTCAATTTCAAATATCAGCGTTTCATTGGCCTGAATCAAAGGAGGCCTGCCCATGGGCCCGTAAGCCAGATCGGGTGGCAGGTAAATTTCCCACTTTGAGCCCACGTTCATTCTTTGCAACGCTTCAGTCCATCCCCGAATGATTCCTCCACTGACATTGCATTCAAAGGGACGTCCGTTTTTATAGGAGCTGTCGAACTCCTTGCCATCCACATGGGTGCCGCGATAATTGACTGTAACCATATCGTTCGGACCAGGAGTGGGGCCGGTGCCTTCGGTGATGACTTTATACTGCATGCCGTTCGTCAGCGTATTAACGCCGGGCAGAGTCTTATTGCGCATCAGAAATGCCTGGCCCTCCACTTGATTCTTTTGCGCCTGCTCAAATCGAGTTTTCTGCTGGTTCGTCATGACCGTTCGCCGAAGCTGTTGTATGGCGGCCATCATCTGATCCTTGGTCAACAAAGTTTGGCCGCCCGATTGCGAATCCTTCATGCCGCGCAAGAATAGATCGAGATCCAGGTCCACGCCGTTGTCTTTTAGGTTTTGACCAAAACCCATGCCATACGCATAACTCTCGCGGTCCTTGTCCGTGCTTAAAACGTTGGTGTTGGAGGAAGAGGCGTCGGTGGTCGCGGTGTTTGTGGCGGCCATCGAGGCGGAAGCGCTATTAGTAGAGCCTGAGGCTGCCGGCGTTTGCTGATTGTCGCAGCCTGTGAAAAGAGCGGTTCCGGCCAGGGCAATAAAAATTAAGGGTGCTTTTTTCATAATTTGTACGAAACAGTATTTTGCAAATTCGGATGGCGATTTGCAAATCGCATTTTTAGTGAGATTTGAATTGCGCCCCGGCCGCTTCCTGACAATATAGAGCCGCCCGGAGCGTAGCTCAGCCTGGCTAGAGCACTTGCTTTGGGAGCAAGACGTCGCAGGTTCAAATCCTGTCGCTCCGACCATTTTTCTTCGCAAAAACCGCAAAAACGCGGACAAATCTGCTACAGAAAAATAGGGATTGTACCTACCGTTTTTGCATCTCCAACCGCGACTGTCCACGAGTGCATCGGGATGACCTGAACCGCTCTTTCCGGCAATGGCATATATCCAGCTACGGTTACGGGATAAGACGATAAAAACTATCGCACCAAGGGGAAAGGGTTAGATTATGACAAAGACAAAACGGCAAAACAGAATTGCCGGCGGAAGCTCACGTGCATCGCAAAGTCGCTGGCGCTCAGCCAGAGTGGAATTTGGGGCACCCCGCAGCCGGCGCCGCCAGGATGAATCTGCCGATCTCGATTACCGGGAGCGCCGCAAAACGCGGACACGACGGGGATTTGCGGCCATGAACCCAAAACAACAGCGAAAAATCGCTTCGTTGGGCGGGCGTTCGTTCCATCGCTCGCCTCGGGGTTTTGCGGCAATGAGTACGGAACAGCGGCGCCGGATTGCTTCGGCAGGTGGACGCGCGTTTCATCGGCGCCCACGCGGTTTTGCGGCCATGAACCGCAATGAGCAGCGGGAAATCGCCGCACGCGGAGGCCGCGCACCGCGTCGGGGTCCTCGCGGGTTCGCCGCGATGGAACCGCGACAACAACGCCGAATCGCCGCGCGTGGAGGCCACGCAAGCCATAGACGCTAACAGCGAAAGTTGGATTGGTTGTTTAATGGATTGTTGGATGGATGGGCATAGTGAACCGCCCATTAAAATTCCAGCAGTCCATTTTTTGTTAATCGGCTATAAACGATTCTCCGCGTTCTCCGCGAGGTCCACGATAGAATCTTTTCAGTCGGATGCGACGGACACGGCAGGGTTTCCCTTTAATCGAACAATCCACTGATCATTGATTCAAAAAAAGACGCCGCAGGAAATCCAGCGGCGTCGTTTGCTTTCAGGCCAGGGATCAAAAACAGTCCTTTTCAATGTGTTCAGCCACGAATTCCTTGAGCCGTTTCACATTTTCCTGTTCCTGTTGTTTCAGCTCCTTCCAGAATTCCTGCAACTCGGAGTCGTCCTGGGCATTGGCGATGTATTGATCATATCGCCACAGGGCGTCCAGGCGTTTGCTCAATTCATGAATCATGTCGTGATCGTGATTCTCAGCGCCTTTAGTTTTGCCGATGTGCTCCATCTCTCTTTCAGCTACCATGCTCATATTGTTCCTTTCGGTTTGTTGGTGAAGGTTTGTTTGAGCTGAAATCGCGCCAGCTGGCCCTGGACAGGAAGCGGCGGTTTTCAGGATTATGCCGAGTGGGAATGCCCTTAGACCGCATTTTGCAAATGACGGACGGTTATCTTGCAATGAGTGCGTGCGGGAACCAGCTGCGCCAGCGCATCAAAAAATCAATATCAGAAGCCCTATTGCGCCTATTGCCACGCCGAATTCAGATCGTACACCGACATCGAAACAATTTTCGCCTCCCCCGCCCTGACAGGAAAGTTTCAAGCTGTGGTCTTCCGGAGAAAAGCTCATGGCCATTGGCATGTATAGCGTCCCATCGCCGCCGTAAATATCCACGGACGTCCGATCAACAAAAACGTGAAGAATGATGTTCCCGTGACTCGGGACAACTTCGGCCTGGCATCCGACACAGGAAAGTTTTTGGTTTGCAACGTTGTAAGTAATCGGAATTCCACGGACGGTAAGTTGTATCTCCTTCGCGTCACCCGGCGCGATCGTTGCTTCGATTTCAAACAGGTCGCCTTGAATAGCGGCCAGTGGATTGACGCCTGGGATGAGCCGTTGAGGCTGAATTTTCACCCGCCGCCCGCGCAGCGATGCCAACTCTCTCACCGGGCTCACATGAAGCACGGCTCCGGATGATTTAGAGCGTAACGTCAATTCAACCGGCAATCCCATCATCTGGTTGAACGGCATTCCCCGGAAGATTTCGTCATTTGGCAACCGCCCCCAGGGAATCAAAATACAGCGGCCATCTCGTGCGGGTATGTCCGAATAAACTTGCGACGCGTACCAGCAGTTGCCGTTCTGAAGGCCTCGCGGTTTCGCCTCCGGAACGAATGCGTGGCCATTAAATTTTCCAACGACATAATTCCCGCTCGCCCCAAAAAACACCCAACGCGGATTATGCGCGTCCCCGTCCAGCGGCATTTCGAAGAAATTCGGGCACTCGGCATCGCCGGGCAGCGTAAAGTCCTGGAGTTTTTTCCACTGTTTCAAATCCTTTGACTCGAAAATGGTGTAATCATTGTGGTCGAGATAGAGCGCCATGACCCACTTCTTTTCCGGGGCAAACCACGTGACTTTCGGATCACGATTGTCCGCGGCGATGTGTCCAAGCACAGGGTTATCTTTGTATTTAGTCCAGGTTCGTCCGCGATCATTGCTGTACGCGATCTCCTGCGTAAACGGGTCGCCCGCGGCGGTCATCATCGCCACCAGCGGCGGCTCGCTGCCCGATTGAAAGCCGGCCGTGTTCTTCCAATCCACGACGGCTGAACCGGACCACATGGCGCCGTGTTCATCCGGATACAGAGCCACCGGCAACTCGTGCCAATGCACCAGGTCTTTGCTCACGGCATGGCCCCACGACATGTTGCCCCAGTTCCAGCCGTAAGGATTATGTTGATAAAACAAATGATATTCTCCCTTAAAGTAAACCAGGCCGTTCGGATCATTCAACCAGCCGCGGCGCGACGTAAAGTGAAACTGCGGACGCAACGTTTCGTGATACAAATCATTGCTGTCCTTTATTTGGTCGGATTCATCAATCGAACTCAATCCGGTCGAACCGTCCGAAAGTTTGTCCACCTTGATGGTAACGACCTTGCCGGCAAAAGGAGTCGCATCCAGAAACGCCCGCCAATCCGGTTCGCCATCTGCCAGTTCAATATCAAACGTGCGTTCTGTTTTCCCGTTGACCAGCATGCTGACATGGCGCATCGGGCCGCCGTCTTTTACCGGAAAATTAAGATACGGCTTTTCGATCTTGATATCTCGAGTGACGTCAGTTTGAGCGGGCGTGTCAATGGTTCCAAATGCAACTAGCGCGACGAAGGCAAGAATGGGGAGCCTCAACGAACCCACAATCGCGCATAAAACCCGTGAACCGACAAGACCGTTCGTCGTAACAAACAATCTGACGACAATTCCCCCTCTCCCGGCGGGAGAGGGCCGGGGTGAGGGAGAGTCTTTCAGACCGGAACGTTCTATCGGTTCATGGAATTTCAGCATTTCAATGTGCTTATTTAGCCAAAGAACTCGGGGCAAAACCAATTGAAAACGCCGTAAAAAGGGAGTGCACGCTTTTTAAATTAATATCTCTTGCCATGCACTCCATTTGTGGCAAACTGAATCAGTTCGAACGATTCGTTATTGATCGTCGGATTCCCAATTTTACCGCGGGGTGGAGCAGCCCGGTAGCTCGTCAGGCTCATAACCTGAAGGCCGCAGGTTCAAATCCTGCCCCCGCAACCAATTTAAACCCTTGAGAAATCAAGGGTTTTTGTTTTTTCTGTTCTGTTGGCGACCTGTCCATCGTAGACTGCCTGTCCTCCGTAGGATGAGCGAAGTTGGAATCCGCAAATTTAAACTCCGGCGGGGTGGTATATTTGTAGCCCAGAGCAAGCGAATCTACGAGCGCCGCTCTGGGTTTAGCGGTCCCCAATACCTGGCCGCTGACTGCGAAGCCGCGCGATAGCGCGAGTCTGATTTGCGGCTATCCCATATCTTCCTCCATCGCCCGAGCCGGGCCAATTTACAGATTGACCTCACGAATCGGCCTACATCGCTTGAGGTCGCCGGGCCGGAGACTCTCGTCGTCATGCACAAAATCAAGGCGCTCGGCGGAACAATCCTCGGTCGTCCCCGTAAATTTTTATTTCATTTGGCATCCGTCTTTCGCCTGATGAACCAAGCCGAACATTTCCAAACCATGATGTCAATCGCGAAAGCAGCTCGCCCGGCGCAGTGAGCATGAGCTTGACATTTCGCCGTCGCTGGCCAATAATTCACTTGCTTTCGACCCGGCCATCGGAAGCTGCAAAAACGACGGGCCAACGACAATAACAGATAGACGATAAAGCTATGAAACTACGTTTCAAAGTGAATCAGGCGGAATGCCTGAAAAGAGGGATTGATGCTCCAAAGTCAATCGTAACCATCGAAGTAAACCCCGCTGAACTAAGCCAACAGCATCGCGACTTAATTGCCGACCGTATGGACGGTATTGATGTCGCAGAACTCTGGGACAGCAACGGGGAGGTGGCAAAGCTGCAAATTGCTGCCACGGGTAAAGTCTCACTCATTGAGGCAAACTCGCCAGACTACGAGGGATTGATGGAGGCGATTCAAGCCAACGAAGCCGAAGTCCAACAGAGCGTAAAACGGCATCGCGCTGTGAAGCTGGCAATCGCCAACGCGCCCGACGCGGACGTTCTCCTTGATGCGGTCAACCACAAAGACCGCAACCGGAGACCAAATGCTGATACTGGCGCACATTTGAACGAACTGTGGAAGATTGGTGCGAGACAGGCTCGCTTTCGAAAAACCGGAGACTTTTATATGCCCTTGGATGAATTTCCCGGCGCTCTCTGCGACCCGAATGGCTATGTCCTGTTCAGAACCGAGGCCGAGTATCAGAATTGTCCATCCTTGAGGATTGGTATTCGGCTCACCGTTCCCAATGGCATTTCAAGCATACCAAGCTACGTTCTGAAGTTCCCTGCCCAGTAGGAGCGGACGCAACAACGATTGAATCATTCATGCGGGCGAGCTTTCGACGGCTCGCCCGTTTTCTTTTCAGCAGACCCGCATGGTGCTTAATGAGTTGCCAATTGTGAACTCCGCGCTCATATTGTCCGTTCCATGCCAAAGGGTTTGAAAGTAACGGTTGTCCTGACGTTGATTTTCTCTTGCTGCCATGCTTACGGCGAGCGCGGACGAACCGCAGACACAGGTCCAAACGATTTTGGGAACGACAACGGTCGGCGGTTATTCCTATTCCAGTACTGCCGACGCCCATCGGCATCGTTCCGGCATTACGGGGCAAGTTTTCCTCATCACTCAAACTTTAAACTTAGGTTTTGGATTTTCTTACGAGCCAGTGCAAGTCACGCTTTTGATTGAGGTCAAGCGAGGCCCTCATATTCACCTGATTAAGACAATTGACACCGGGCAAGATGGAACTTTCTCCGTTGATTTGCCGCCGGGAACATACATCGTCGAACCTGACCCGTCACTGGGCCTCTCACTTTTTGGCACTGACACGTTAGAGGTCACCGTTGTTCCACGTCAATTCACCGATGATGAGATTGACGTTGCGGTTTCTCCATTTCCCTGACCGTCCAGGGTGGCTCCACCCTCGGAACCATCCACGCGGCTCCCGGCCTCGACCTTGTCAACGGCGAAAGCGTGACGGGCGATTCGCTCCGCTGTGCCGGTCACGCTGGCTCCATGAAGATATCCAAAAGAATCCAGCAGGCGATAAAGCCCACCCAAACTATTCGACCGCGAAAACCGCGCTTGGCCAAAAACCAAAGGACCAACAGCGTGATAATCGCTCGGACACCCACCAAAACTGCCACTCCGCTAAACATGAAACGGCCACTGTCGTCCGAATACCAAAAGAGCATGGCCCGCTTGAACCACAGGTCATTCCTCACCACATGATACGACTGGAGGCAGTCCGCCAGCAACGGAGCCGCAAAGGACATCGGCACCGCCAAAAGAAAAAAGCGCCACCCCACTCGGCGCACCGGGCTCCTGTCCACTGCTTCTACCGGCTCGCGTGAAGCACACTTCCAGCACGAGTCGGAAGAGTCTTCCCTCTGCTCGCCGCATTTTGGACAAGTCCACATAGCAGGTTAATGTCCGACGTGAATAACGTCTTCAATTAGTGGACGGAAGCCAATTCTAAAAGCTCCACGCTTCTTCCTTAAATCTGCGCCAACCTCCTCGACGGCGAAAGCGAGGGTCTCGACTGGCAGGCTTGCCGCCTACGGCACTTTCCTCCCCGGAACGACCGAACGTCCAGCCCGCGCTCCTGATGCCCTAAAACGCAACGGGATTGGCGAGACGAGACCTACCACCTACCCACGTTGGAGCGAATACGCCTCAACGCCGTCTCCAATAGAACATTCAATAAAATCATGCACATTCTTGCGGTTATCACAAATAAATCCCGTCTCCCTGTTAAGCACAAACACAATCTGGTCGTCACCTGTGTTCCAGTTCTGTTGTACAAAAATCCGCTGAAACCTGCCTTGAAGCGAAACTGGCAATGCTGCGTTAGTAACGACCATGACGGGGCCATTTATTATGCCGGGAAAGGAGTAATCATCGTTTACTGCATTGGTACTAACTCCTAATGTCCCGGCATGGTACATCTGAAGAAGCTGTTCAGCACAATCATGAAGCTGTTGAGGTGGAAACTCGCGTCGAAGCCGATGCGCAGTCCCCATCATCTCGTATGTCGCTCCAGGGTGGTCAACGGTAAAAAGAAGGACGTATTGTGCAACGAAAGCGCAAATGCCAATCGCTCCCCGGATTACCCAGTTGAAGTTTGGGAGGTATGAGAGAACGAGAGAAACGACTGGCGGAACGATGACTACACTGCCAGCGCCGATGAATAAGCCGTAACCCCGAGGAAGAATGCCCATGCCATCAAGATAAAACGCCAGAAAATACAGCAATGGCGCCAGACCGAGTAAGGGCAGACAGTATAAACACCGCTTCATAAAGCTGTTGATAAATTAATCATAGCGGCGATGTTCGCCAGCTTCAAGGCGCAACGCCGGGAACCGCCGGACGACTCGCCCTTTGTGCCCGGCGAGCTTTCGACCGGCGAAACGTCCGAACGTCCAGCGAGGCGACTTCGACACCCCTAAAGCGTAAGCGAGAGCGAAGGAGGGCCAGACGCGCCTGTTAGCCGGAAAGCAAAAGAGCGTTTTCAAATGCCAGTACAGCCCGAAACATTCCCAAAAGGTTTCCGCCCGATTACCTCGGTACAAACATTCCAAAAAGCACAAACCATCCCAAACGTTTTTCGCGGTGTTAACCGCGGAATTATCCGAAAGGAGCGGAGGCTCTCCTTCGAATCCTTCGCGGCCTTCGCGCGACCCATTTTGCGAAGTTCAAAACGGCCAAACCCCATACACAACCCAATATCCCGGCAGTTTGACGTATTCCCAATAAACCCGCCGTGAGAAATCCCGGCTCCAATGGGAATGTTTGTAATTATAATACGACGGTCGTGAATAAAATTTTATGCCCGACGCAAAATGCTCGAATGTTTTGAGCGCCCGGCGCGAGTGATACCATGACGTCACGATGATGGCACTCCTTATTTTTTCCGCCTTCAAAATCTCGCCACAGAACCGGGCGTTTTCACGCGTCGTCGTGGATTTACCCTCGACTTGTATGGCCTGGGCCGGCACTCCATCTCTCACCAATATGCGCCGATTGATCTCGTCATCGCCCGCCCCGCTAACGAGAACGCGCGGCGCGGCGTGGTCGAGGAACAGGCGCGCGGCATACTCCGGACGTTCATGCGTTCCGCCCCCGCCCAGGACGATAATCACGTCTGCCTTGACCGGGCCGCTGTTCACGCACAGAAACGCCTGCGGAAACAAAAACATCGCCGCCGCAAGCAATACAACCAGCGTGGCGAAGATGATCACGATTTTCAGGAGCCGTTTTCCCCAGCGAATCATTGCGTCCATCATTACAGATTCAAAACCCAAGGGCAATTCACTCGAAATTCCATTGTCGCAGGCGTCTCGCCTGCCGGTAGAGGTGCCGTCCACGGTTTGGTGCGCCACTGCCGCATATTCTGCCCCTTGCTGCCCGACACGGCCCATGATTAAAATCAGGACGTCCTGAACGATGAAGCGCATCCTGATTGCTATCCTGGCTCTCCCGCTCCTGACGCAGGCTTTCATTGCAAGCGCGAGACAGCCGGCGATCGAAATTACTCCGAATGAAGCGTTCATTGGCGAGCCGGTAATTATCCTGTTGCAAGGCTTTCCCAAAAATATTCCTGTGACTGTGGAGGTTCGTGAAACGAACACAGACGGCCATGTCCTGGAATCCGGAGCGAAGTTTCTAACGGACCGGCGCGGACGCGCCAATTTAACGAAACAACAACCCTTGTCCGGGACCTATCAACACCGTGACCCCTTTGGCCTGTTTTGGTCCCTGTCTGACAGTACCAACATCGTCAAACTACAACGCCCCGCACGGCTCCAGCCGCTTGTCCTGCAATTCACAGCCGCCGTCAACGGACGCACGCTCGCGCATGCGGAATTTCAGCGATCATTGTTGGCGCCCGGCGTGGAAAGAATTGCGGTACATGACGGCAGGCTTCGGGGAGCGCTCTTTGTTCCACCTGGAAAATCTCGGCGCCCCGCGATCATTATTCTCGGCGGCTCGGAAGGCGGATTAGGATTAAATGTCGAACTGACCGCATCCTATCTTGCCTCAAAAGGCTATGCCGCGCTCGCTCTGGCTTATTTTTCCTATGACGATCTTCCAAAAAACCTGCAAAACATTCCTTTGGAATACTTTGGAGATGCCATCCATTGGCTGCAGTCACAGCCTGAAATCCGGCCGGACAAAATCGCAGTCCTTGGCGGTTCGCGCGGTGGTGAGTTGGCCCTGCTTCTGGGTTCGACATTTCCGCAAGTCAAAGTGGTCGTCGCCATTTCATCCAGCGGCGTTGTTTGGCCAGGTCTCGGCTCAAGCGGTGATGACCTGGTCCCGGCATGGACATATCAAGGCAAGGCCTGCCCATTTATGAATGCTAAATTGACGCCGCAACAAATCGGCCAACTTCAAAAAGATTTTCGAGAACATCTGGACGCAGGTTTGCTTTGGTGTCAGATGCAGTTTTCGGATACCGGCATGGTGGAACAGGCCTCGATTCCGGTTGAGAAGATCGAAGGCCCGGTCCTTCTTGTTTCAGGAAATGACGATGGACTTTGGCCTTCAACGGACATGTCGGATAGGGTCATGGCGCGGTTAAATCGGTTGAAGCATCCTTTTCCCGATCGGCATCTGGCTTACACAGGAGTCGGCCATCTCATTCCCCTTCCAACCCTCCCGGCCACGGTTCATTCAATTGCTCTCCCGGGTGCGAAAGATCCAATGGTTCTCGGCGGAAATTCTGAACAGACGGCAGCGGCGGCGCTCGATTGCTGGGCGGGCATCGTCAGATTCCTCAACGACAATTTAAAGAAATAAACCCCGGACTCGCCAAACCGCGCGCGCATTGTTACCGTTAGGTCCAATGAGCGTTCTTGCTTACAAAAAGCGTATTGAAGACAACCTGACGGGCCTGGGGCAGATTTGTTTTCTGGCGCGGGACGCCCTGGCTTCGATTTTCAAATGGAAATTCGCCGGTCGCGAAACGCTTTATCAACTGTATTTCATCGGCGTCAAATCACAGGCCGTTGTGCTGATTACCGGGGCGTTTACGGGCATGGTGTTCGGCGTGGAGACGTATTTCCAATTTCACAAGGTCAAAATGGACACCGCCACGCTTGCGGTGGTGAGCGTTTCGATGTGCAGCGAACTGGGCCCGGTGCTCACGGCGCTGATGGTGGCTGGTCGCGTCGGCGCCGCCATGACCGCTGAAATCGGTACGATGCGTGTGACGGAGCAAATTGACGCGTTGAGGACATTGGCAACACATCCGGTGGATTATCTGGTCGTGCCGCGTCTGGTGGGAGCCGTCGCGGCCATGCCCGTTCTCATGGTCGAAGCCATCGCCCTGGGAATCGGTGCAAGTTTTTTGGTCGGCACTCTCGAATTTGAAATTGATCCCACGTATTCCTGGTACAACATGCTCCATTTCACCCACATTTCGGATTTGGCCATTGGCCTGATCAAGTCGTTCATTTACGGAGGAATCATAGCAATGATTGGCTGTTACAAAGGCCTGACCTGCGGCCTTGGGGCTGAAGGTGTTGGCCGCGCCACCACCGAGGCCGTCGTCTATTCGTCCATCACTGTTTTAATTTCCAATTTTTTCCTCTCGCTCATCCTTGGCAAAATTTTGGTTTAAGCGCTCATTGTAGGAGACGAGGGCGTCTCCCGCGCGGAAGAAAGGCCAGTCAGCGTGATTGCACGAGCACTCTAAAAGCCCGCCCCAAATGTTCCGGATGAGTCAGTGTTTGAAACTGCCGCCCGTGCGCCGGCGTCCATTCGCCGAATGTTTTGTCTTTCAGCGTTTTCTCCAAAATGTGCGTCAGAAATTTGCTTTGGGTTGAATAAAACTCGCTTGCTAAACCGGTGTCTTCTCCGGCCTTTAGGATTTCTGAAAAATTGACATGGGCCGTCAGGTCCTGTTCGCCCACATTGGCCAGCAGGTCGTCAGCAAAATGGTGCCGGTAAAAAGCGCGCAAGGTCCCATTCGCCCGTGCCGGGACAAAGAATTCTTCCGCATCCAGGCCGTAATCGGCCGTCACCAATTTTCCCCGAGCCAGGCTGCCCGCCGCCAGCCGCCACCATGTCGCCGCCATGGGACTGATTTCTGTCGTAAAATTGTCCGGAAGAACCTCCAATAGGGAGGGCTCGACACCAGCAAGCGGAACGTCATTGACCGCCAGTTCCATTCTCGTCCAAACGAATCTTTCGCCGTCGACAGCCACGCCCCATTCGAACCATTTGCTCCTGTTCGCATCCCAGCCCAGGCGCCGAACCGGAAAGGCATCGAGCAGTTCATTTGAGAAAATAATGCCTGCGACGCTTAAAGTCGCTGAAGTATCGAAACCGGGAAGCCACCGAATTTTCCCGGCAAAACATTTCAGTGTATCCCGCTGCCACTCTCGGCGATCAGCTGACGGTTCCAGAATGCAGTATTCTATCTTCTCGAACAATCCCGGCCGGTTTGACTGTAGCCATGTCAAAATATTCCGCGCCAGTTGCCCGTCATGAGCGCCGGCCTCGAAAATTTTCAACCGGCCGTCCGGCGCTTTGAATTCTTCGAACCATGCGGCAAACTGAAACGCGAGCAGTTCGCCAAAAAGGCTCCCAACGCTCACGCTGGTATAGAAATCTCCGCGCCGTCCTACAGTGTCTCTTTTTGCTTCATAATATCCAAGATTGGGACAATAAAGCGCGAGTTCCATGAAGCGAACAAACGGCATGGCGCCGCTTCCGGCGACAATTTCATCGCGAACAATTTCTGCGAGTGTTTTCTGGCGCATTCGGCACGATAGTGGCTATAAGGGCCACAGAGAACAAAGACGGCGACTATGGCCAAAATAGATGCATTTTTCAACCTGATGTTTGAGCAAAAGGCGTCCGACCTGCACATGGCGTCGGGCAACCCGCCCATGCTGCGGATCAACGGCGAGCTTCAACGCGTGGATTATCCCCCGCTCGAAAGCGATTCGCTCAAAGCCATGCTCTACGAAATCGCCCCCGATTACAAAATCAAACAATTCGAGGAAACCGGCGACGTGGACTTCGGTTATGAGATTCCCAAGATTTCCCGTTTCCGCGTCAACTTTTTCAACCAGCGCAACGGCGTTGCCGCCGTGTTCCGCCAGATTCCCAGCCGCGTGCTTTCGTTCGAGGACTTCGAAAAGCTGGACGCTCCGCTGCCGGCTGTCTTCAAAAAATTTTGCATGCTGCACCGCGGACTGGTGGTCGTCACCGGACCGACCGGTTCCGGCAAATCCACGACGCTCGCCGCCATGGTGGACTACTGCAACAAAAACCGAAAAGACCACATTATCACGATCGAAGACCCGATTGAATTCGTGCACGAGAGCAAGAATTGCCTCGTGAACCATCGCGAAACCGGCGTCCATACCAAATCCTTCGCCTCCGCATTGCGCGGCGCCTTGCGTGAAGACCCGGATATTATTCTGGTGGGCGAAATGCGCGACCTCGAAACAATCGAATTGGCCATCACCGCGGCTGCCACGGGACACCTTGTCTTCGGCACGCTCCATACCCAAAGCGCCGCCAAGACCGTGGACCGCATCATCGACGTTTTCCCGGCGGACCAACAAAATAAAGTCCGCCAGACGCTTTCCGAAGCGTTGAAAGGCGTCATCGCCCAAACCTTGTTCAAGCGGATTGATAAAAAAGGACGCGTCGCGGCATTCGAAATTCTCGTCTTCAACACGGCGGTCGCAAACCTCGTTCGCGAAGGCAAGACCCACCAGATTCAAGGCATGATCCAGGTCGGCAAAAAATTGGGTAACCAGCCCATGGACGATCATATCATGGAGCATTTGCGCATGAAACGGATTTCCCCTGAAGACGCCTACGACAAAGGCATGGACAAGAAAAAGTTCCGGCCCCTGCTGGCGCATCCGCCGGATGACGAAGAAGCCCTCTAATTTATGCGGAGACCAGAACTGGACCAGATTCTGACGACGATGCTCGCATCGCAGCCGGAGGTTTCGGATTTAAATTTCACGGTGGACCGTCCGCCCCAGGTGGAAGCCTACGGCGACCTCAAACCGGTCGTTTTTGATCCGCCGATTGAGAACCTTACGCCGTTTCAAATCGAACTCATCGCTCTCAATATTATCGGCGATAATATGTGGCAGATCGAAGACCTGCTGCGTCACGGCTCCTGCGACACCTCATATGCTCTTTCCGACCAGGCCCGTTTTCGTGTAAACGTTTTCTCCCAGCGCGGAAATTTTTCCATTGTTTGCCGGCAATTGAATACGGTTATTCCAACTTTGGAAAAACTGAAATTTCCCGACGTATTTAAGCAAATTCCAACAGAAAAAACCGGGCTGGTCCTCATCACTGGCGCGACCGGTTCCGGCAAGACAACAAGCCTTGCGGCCGTCCTTAATGACATCAACGTGTCCAAAGCAGCCCACATCGTGACGCTTGAGGACCCGGTGGAATACGTGCACTCGCACAAGAAGGCAACATTTAACCAGCGGGAATTGGGCGTGGATTTCGATTCCTACTCCAATGGCCTGCGCGCCGCATTGCGCCAGGCGCCCAAGGTCATTCTCGTCGGTGAAATGCGCGACCGTGACACGGTCAAAATCGCCCTGAGCGCGGCTGAAACCGGCCATTTGGTTTTGAGCACGCTCCACACCGTCAATGCCGGCGAAACCATTAACCGTATCCTCGGTATGTTTGACCCTGCTGAGCAGGAACAGGTGCGGGTCCGCCTCTCCGACACATTGCGCTGGGTCGTCAGCCAGCGACTCGCCCCAAGGGTCGGGGGCGGCCGGACCGCTCTTCTGGAAATCATGGGCTCCAACTTGCGTACTCAGGAGTCCATCCGCATGGGCGAGTCCGAGGGCAAAACGTTTTACGAAATCACCGAGGCCAGCTACACCTACGGCTGGAGAACATTCGACAATGCCTGCCTGGAAGCCTATGAACAAGGTATGATTACCGAGGAGACCGCCTTGCTCTATTGTTCCAAACGCAGTGTCGTCGCCCGCGGGATTGATAACATCAAGAAACAGCGTGGTGAATTGTTGGCCACCGCCGGCTCGCTCCGCATGAAAAATAACGAAAACGCCGGGCCCGTTGGCCTTAAATTAAAGGTTTAAACATGGACAACGCATTCGATTTCATCAGCACCGGTGATAAACCGGCGCTTATCGCCTTTTCCTCGCCCGAATGGCTTGAAACAGCCAAATCCACGCTGGCCGAGCTCGGTTACAAAGTTCATACCGCCGCCACTCATAGCGATTTTCTCACCCGCTTTACCCAGGTCCATTATCAGGTCGTCGTGATCGAGGAACTCTTTGGCGGCCATACGATCGATGAAAATCAGGCTTTGAAGACGTTGCAGGCCATGCCTGTCAATCAGCGCCGGCACTGCACGGTCATCCTGCTGGGCGATTCCTTTCAAACATTTACCCCCATGGAAGCGTTCAAGCACAGCGTCCATGCTGTGATCAACAGTTCTGAGATGTTTTTGCTCAAGCAACTCGTCGAAAAAGCTGTCAGCGACAACGACCTCTTCCTCCACAGCTTCCGCGAAGTCCAAAACCGGGTGTATACCACGGCTGAGAAGTGACCGATCGTCTCAGTCTCGTCTTCAATCTGAATTCACGCAACGCATGATGTGTATTGCGTGGTGCGTCGCGTATCGTATAGCCGGGTGACGTTCAACTATACTTGACGCATCACGCACTACGCTTCGCCTGTTTCACCTTTCAACGATTCGCGTATCCACGGATGATTTGACCTTTCCACCGCAATGGTTTTTAATTCGACGCTATTTGACATGAATATTCACGAATATCAGGCTAAACAATTGCTCGCAAAATACGGCGTATCCGTCCCGCTGGAAATTCCGGCTAAATCAATCGCAGAAGTTCGTCCGGCAGCCGAAAAAATCGCCGCCAGCGGCAGCGCCAAACTCGTCGTCAAATCACAGGTCCACGCCGGCGGCCGCGGCAAGGGCACGTTTAAAAGCGGATTTCAAGGCGGAGTCAAAGTGGCTTCATCCGTGGACGAGGCCGTTTCGTTCGCCGAAAAAATGCTCGGCAACGTTTTGGTGACCAAACAAACCGGAGCGGATGGCCGGCTTGTCCAAACCCTGTTGATTTCCGAAGGCGCGAAGATAAAAAAGGAATTCTACCTCGCCGTATTATTGGACCGCGCCGTTGGCCGTCCCCTTATCATGGCCAGTACCGAAGGCGGCATGGACATCGAGGAAGTTGCCGCGCGCACGCCGGAAAAAATCTTCAAGGAGTGGGTGGACCCAGCCGTGGGCATTATGCCGTACCAGGCGCGAAAAATTGCCGATGCGCTCGGTCTCAAAGGCGATTTGTTTAATGCCGCTGTCAAGCTCGTCACCGCTGTCTTTAAAACATGGTGGGAATGCGACGTTTCACTTCTGGAATTGAATCCCCTGGCGGTCATCGAATTGCGCGATGGCAAGGAAACCGTCGTGGCGTTGGACGCCAAGATTTCGCTCGATGACAATGCTTTGTATCGTCACAAGGACATCCAGGAGATGCGCGATTTAAACGAGGAAGCGCCCCTGGAAATCGAGGCCAGCAAATTCAACCTGAACTACATCAAACTGGATGGAACCATTGCCTGCCTCGTCAATGGTGCTGGCCTGGCCATGGCGACCATGGACATTATCCAGCACTTTGGCGGTATGCCCGCCAATTTCCTCGACGTTGGTGGCGGCGCAAGCAAGGAGCAAGTCACTGCAGCCTTTAAAATAATTATGAGTGATCCCAACGTGAAAGGGATCCTCGTCAACATCTTTGGCGGAATTATGGATTGCAATGTCATTGCCACCGGCATCGTGGCCGCGGTGAAAGAAACGCATCTTCGCATCCCGTTGGTTGTGCGCCTGGAAGGAAACAACGTTGCCGCCGGAAAGAAAACATTGGCCGAATCCGGTGTCTCAATAATCACCGGAGATTCCATGGCCGACGCCGCCAGGAAAGTCGTCCAGGCCGTCAAAAAAGCCGCCTGATAGCGGTAGGGACGGCGCGCTACGCCGTCCGCGCCGCGTTATGGCGAGTGGCGCTGCCACCGGCGCAACGAGTGTAGTCGGAAGTTCTATCGCAAATTCTTCCGCCCGCTGTACGGGCGGTGACGGCGGTGGCAGCGCCACTTGCGAAGCGCGCCGTCCCTACCGCCTTCGGTTCAAGCGCCCGCTGCCTGCGGCACCGCCCGGACCAAGTCGGGCAGGGGAGTTCGTCTTGCGGAGTCGAGTGGCGCAAGAGTGTCAAATTCGGCAGGCGCGATATTGGTCAGTTCGCCAATTTTTGCGTCATTCATGGTGAGGGTGGACGATACCAGGGCACGGCCTTCAGGCATTGAGCCCGTGTACATTCTGTAATACGCGGCCTTATCCGGTTCTTTGGATTTGAAAAAGTGAAGGTATTGCAGCGACGCTGGTGTGCCAACACCCCGGCCAACCTTGAGAATTAGCAGGTTCAATGCAGACCTGGTTCTTTCCTTGAGATTTGAGAGGACTCTGGCGGTTGCACCGCCGCGGGCGATTTCGTCCAGAACCCACTCGCTGTCGACAGACCGTTCCAATTCGTTTTCCGGTGATACGCCGCCATTGTGAGCCAGAAAAATGATTTCATCATTCGTGGCCGCAACGAATGGATGAGAGAATATGTGACCCGTCAATTTCTCATTGCTGGCGTAGCGCCCATGGAAGATCGCTCGAATCTCACCTTCCAGTTCCGGAAGAACAGCGTGGTCTTCATAGACGGGGCGGGAAGTGCGATAATGAAAAAGCCCATTCTCTGCGTGAACGACATAGCCCCAGCCATGGCAGTGGCGCGAACATCCAGGAGCGACCGCTTGCAATGTTGGGTCATTGGCACAGGCATTCTTGAATCCGGAATATAGCGCGTGCAAATCCTTTTGCGATCTCCCTGCGTATCCAAACATTCGGCAAGCCATGGTGTGATCTTAATTTTACGGGCGAACGCGGGTCAATCGCAAACGAACGCCGGTCAGTTCTTTGTGACCAAATTGCAGACCCAGGGGAAACAAGCGGGAAGGGGACGCCGCGCCAGCGCCAAAACAAAAAGATTGCATTAAACTCCCGCTTTTGGCTTATTTCCCGGCTGTGCCAGATAAGCCGCTAATGGAAAAACGGCAGCGAATGAGTGTTTTTTATTCAGGCCGCGTACAGGGCGTCGGATTTCGCTACAATGTGAAATCCGTATCCACCGGCTTTGAAGTTACCGGAACTGTGCGAAATTTGGATGACGGCCGGGTTGAATTGATTGCCGAAGGTCAGCGCTCCGAACTGGAGGCCTTTCGGGCCGCAATTCGGGATTCCGGTCTTGCTGGATTTATTCGCGACGAGAATGTAACATGGAGCGATGCACAAAATGACATCCGCGGCTTTCAAATCATCGCATGAAAGCGAAAACGAAAGCGAACAAACGCGGGACCGATATCAACGCCATGAAGCGGGAGTCCACCTGATGGATTAAAATCCTGCCAGGGTTTTTTGCCAAAAAATGAAATACGCAATTATTGCAGACATTCACGCCAATCTGGAAGCGCTGACAGCAGTGCTCGAAGACGCCAGGGCGCAGAAACCGGACGCCTATGTCTGCCTGGGCGACGTTGTGGGCTACAACGCCAATCCCAAAGAGTGCCTGAAAATCATTCGGGAAATGAACATTCCCTGCGTGAAAGGAAATCACGACGAATACTGTTCCATCGATGAGCAGCTGGAAGGATTCAATCCCAACGCCGCTGAAGCGGTCCATTGGACGCGGCGACAGCTAACCCCCGAGGACCGGGAGTGGCTGCGCGAACTCAAATATACCAAAATGGTGGCCAACTTTACCATCGTTCACGCCACGCTCGACGCGCCCCAACGCTGGGGATACGTCTTTGACAAGCTGCAGGCGGCCGCGAGCTTCCCGTATCAAACAACGCCGGTCTGCTTCTTCGGTCATACCCACGTGCCGGTGGCTTTCATGCGCGACACTGTGGTTCGTGGCGGAACATTTTCCAAATTTAAAGTCGATCCGTCCAAAAAATATTTTGTAAACGTCGGCGCCGTCGGCCAGCCCCGCGACAACAATCCCAAGGCGGCCTATGTCATTTATGATCTGGATGGGGCCACCATTGAATTGCGCAGGGTCGATTATGACATTCCCACCGCGCAGGCCAAAATCCGCGAAGCCGGTCTTCCCGAACGGCTCGCCGAGCGGTTGGAATTCGGAAAGTAAGTTCGCGATGGGTTGAGGCGGGCAACGCATGGCAAGGCGCCGGCTTCTGCATCGTGTGTGTCCGCGCCCATTGTCCGTTGTCCGTGCGCTTTGAAAATTCTCATCCTTAAACCAAGTTCGCTTGGGGACATCATCCAGGCGCTGCCGGTCCTGCGTTTATTAAAACTCCACTTTCGCGACGCGGAAATTTATTGGTGGGTTGATGCGCGATTCGCTTCGCTGCTCGAGGGTGATCCCGACTTGGCGGGAATCGTATTGTTCCAGCGCCAGCGTTGGAGTTCACCCCTGCATTGGCCCGAAATGGTGCACAGCATCCGATGGATGCGGGCTCAGCATTTCGATTGGGTCATCGACCTGCAGGGACTGTTCCGCAGCGCCATGTTTGGCTGGCTTGCGCAGGGGAAACTGTCCGTTGGCCTGGACAATCCCTGTGAAGGCGGCCGCGAAGGCGCCAGCGGACTTTACGATCTCGCCGTTGGTGGGGGGCCCGGTGGAGGCCGGCACGCCGTCGCACGATACCTTTCCATATTACCCGCCCTTAATGTGCCCACGCACATGAATTTCAAATGGCTGCCGGAGCGGCCCGCCATCGCCGCAGCCGTGAGGTCCAAATGGCCGCAAGTTGGAATGAACGCCGCGGCGCAAACCGGTCCATCTCCCATTATCGCCATTCAGCCATGTACCCGCTGGCCAACCAAATGCTGGCCTGCGCAAAACTTTGCGGAGGTCGTGCGTCAATTCGCGAAGAACAATTCAGAAGTGCGATTTGTAGTCATGGGTGGAGCAGAGGACAAGCCCGCCGGCGAAATCATCACCCGCGCCGCGCCGGACAGGGTCCTGAACCTGTGCGGTGAAACGACACTGCCCGAAATGATCGAATGGCTGCGCCTGTGCAGTCTCATGATCACCAATGACACGGGTCCCATGCACGCCGCCGCAGCTCTGGGTGTGACGGTCGTGGCTCTCTTCGGCCCCACGGATCCCCGCAACACAGGACCTTATGGGCAGCTTGAGAATGTCATGCGGATTGATCTGCCGTGTGCTCCCTGTTTCAAGTCGTATTGCCGCTGGAAAAATCCCATGGAATGCCTCACGGCAATTTCACCGGAAGCCGTTTTCCTTTTTGCCAAAGAAAGACTGGGAAAGGAAGTTAGAGCGCGCTGACGCGGCCCGTTGCAACGTTTCGACGAATCTGCGCCCACCGGCGAAATCCGCGGATCGCCTCCGCTTACTCGGCGGCCACCAATTCCATATCCCGAGTATAATAAAGAATTCGGCCGCAATTGGAGCATGCGACGATTTCTCTCTGCGATTTGCAATCGACCAAAATCTGCGCGGGCAATTTCATGTGGCATCCGCCGCATACGCCGTGATTGATGCCCACAATGACGTTGTCACCTTTGCTCTTGAGCAATCGTTCGTAGCGATTACGCGCGACGTCATCCACGGCGCCCGCCAGTTCGGCGCGTCCCTGTTGAAATTCGACCAGTTCTTTTTTTAGATTGTCTTCACGCTGATTGAGCTCGCCGACCTGCTTTTCGACCAGGTTTTTAGCAGCGCTGGCCTCGGCCATGGACCGCAGCACTTCCTTTTGCGCGGTTTCGGCCTGCTCCATCAATTCAATTTCGTGGTCCTCGATCTTGGTGATTTCCGCTTTGCAATGCTCGATTTCCTGCGCCAATGCCCGGTATTCCTCGTTCTTGCGGGTTTGAAGTTGCTGGTTGGCGTATTTTTCAATCTGCGTCTTTTTGGATTCTACCTCGATTTCCAGACGTTTACGCTCCGATTCGATTTGTTTGACGCGATTCTTGGCCGCGTCCAATTGCGTCTGCGTCGTGGCGGCTCTAGACTTCAGACCCTCGCGTTCGGGTGAAATATGGGCGAGTTCTTCCTGAACGCGGTGAATTTTGCGGTCGCGGTCCTGCAAGACCAAAAGTTTCTCTATCGTGTCCAGCATTGAACATCAATGGTAGACGGAGGCTGAACCCAAGTCAATGCGGCGGTTTTTCCAACGTTGCAGGGACGGCGCGCTGCGCCGTCACCGCCCGTATAGCGGGGGAATATGCGGTGCAACGTCCGTGGAGGATCGTCGCGCCGCGGCGCAGCGTCCCTGCAAAACGGTCGCCCCGATGCAAACTGGAAAATGATTTAAACATTCCAGCTAATGTGGCATCTAATTGATATGCGACGCGTCTGGACTGCGGTATCCATCTTCTTGATTTGCCTGGTTGCCCTGGGCGCCCGCGCGGCCCATACGCAGGCCACATTGGTTTTGTCCGATGAAACCGCCAAACCCGGCGACACCGTCTGGGCAGGTGTGCGCCTCAAAATGGATCCCGAATGGCACACGTATTGGAAAAATTCCGGAGACGCCGGCATGCCCACCACCATTGCCTGGCAACTGCCGCCAGGCATCACAGCCGGCGACATCCATTGGCCGCTTCCGGAAAAAATGCCGCCGATCGAGGTCACCACCTACGGCTATAACGATGAAACGATGCTGCTCGTCCCGCTGAAAATCGGCCCGAATGTTTCGCCCGGACCGGTGACGTTGACGGCGAATCTGACATGGCTCGAATGCAAAGACGTCTGTATTCCGGTTAAAACATCCGTCCAGGCCACGCTCGATATTGGCGGCGAAACCAAGACATCGGCCGAGGCCGGGGAGATCGAGAAGTGGAGAATGAAGGTGCCTTCACCGAGTGGTGGCGTGGGGGACCCATGGGGTTGGTATGCCTGGTGGGATGGGCCTGCCAGTAATGACGCACGATCCGTAATAATCGAGGGGCGATTTTTGGCCGTTCCCTCTGCCGTCGCGCCAATCATGAGCGCCGATTTCTTTCCCTACGCGAATGACAACTATGAAATTCAGCCTGCTACCGAAGTGCTCACGGCACAGGGCCTGGAAGTGCGTCTGCGCAAGGTCGTAAAGAAGTTTTCCGGCGATTGGCCGACAGAGATTTCCGGCGTCGTCGTGCAGGAGCAAAAGGACGGACAACGCAATGGCATCGAGGTGCAAATCCCGATTGCGGATCGCCCGCCTTCGGGCATCGGAATTTCAACGCCCGCATCGATGCAAACAAACGCTGTTGCAGCTCAGTCGTCCGCTTCCACAAACGAAGCCGCAGCGCCAGTATCCGTGGGATCCCTTGCCCAGTATCTTTTATACGCCTTCGTGGGCGGCTTGATTCTGAACATTATGCCCTGCGTCCTGCCGGTGATTGCGCTGAAGATTCTCGGTTTCGTGAGCGAAGCGCGCAGCGAACCGCGGCGCGTCCGTAATCTGGGGTTCATTTATGCGGCGGGTGTGCTGGTGTCATTTGCCGTAATGGCGTTGATTTTCATCGGTCTCAAGGCCGCTGGTCATCAAGTAGGGTGGGGGATTCAGTTTGGCAACCCCGTCTTTGTTGTCGGTCTTACGACGCTCTCCATGCTCATCGCGCTGAATCTGTTCGGTGTCTTTGAAATTACGCCCGGCACTCAGGTTATGAATGCAGCCGGCGACCTCGCATCCAGACACGGCGCCGCTGGTGCGTTTTTCAATGGCCTGCTGGCGACTGTTCTGGGGGCCTCTTGCACGGCACCCGTTCTGGCATCGGCTGTGGCATTTGCTTTGCCCAAGGGCGCGGGTGTGATGTTTCTGATTTTCCTGTTTGTTGGAATCGGTTTGGCTGCGCCTTACGTCCTTCTAAGCTGCAATCCGGCGTTGCTGAAATTTCTGCCCAAACCTGGCGCATGGATGGAAAGGTTCAAAATTGCGATCGGTTTTCCCATGCTGGCCACAACGGTCTGGCTGTTTAACGTAGCGGCCGCCGATTACGGCTCGCGAGTATTTTGGCTCGGAGCATTTTTGGTTATCGTCGCGTGTGCCGCGTGGGTCTTCGGCGAATTTATACAGCGCGGCCGCAGTGGAAAAGGCGTCGCCATCGTGGTCGTTTTAATCCTGTTAATCGGGGGATACGCCTACGCGCTGGAAAGCCGTTTGAATTGGCGAGAAATGATGACTGAAAAAGAAGCGAACAACTCATTGATAGACAGCTCCGCGAAAGGGGTCGTTTGGCAGCCCTGGAGCCCGGAAGCCGTGGCACAGGCGCGCAACGATGGCAAACCTGTCCTGGTGGATTTCACGGCCACGTGGTGCGTCACCTGTAACGCTATTGTTCGGCCCGCGCTGGAAAATCCGGATGTGACCGCAAAGCTGAAAGAATTGAATGCTGCTACACTCATAGGGGATTACACACGCACGCCACAACGAATGACGGAGGAAATCTCAAAGTATGGCGGCGCTGGAGTGCCCCTTGTCCTTATTTATCCGAAAAATCCCAATGCCCCGGCAATCGTGTTGCGTCAACCCAATCCGGTTGAGTTTCCATCATCCTATAGCAAAGCGGTCATCACCGCCCTAAGCCAGGCAGCGGTGGAGTCGCTGCGGAGCAGCGTGCGAGAGTAGCCCATAGCGCGAGCTATGGGATCGACGGTCGAAATAATTTCAAGCTCCGGCAGGAGCGAAAGAAAACTGCTACGGTCCCGGCCGTTCATCCCAGATGAACGAGGCTGGTATGAATCGTGCCCTTGGCCCTTCGTTTGCACTACTTAGGCCAGATTACCCTGTTGCTGTAGGGAGTATAGATTGCGGTGACTTGAAAAGTCTGATTCGTCATCCGTTCGACAACTAGTGCTGTGTTGTCCATGCCTCCTAGCCACACGTAAGCAACCTCATCCGGTTGCTCCTCAATTCCTGTAATTCCCAGTTTCTGCAGTTCGGGCGGAAAGGGGCCTAAACCGAAATTTGTCGGAGGGTTTTTAAGATAATATTGTGTTCGTTGTATCCAAACCTGGATATCTTTGTCCGTCAAAGAATCCATGTACTTTTTGGCGGCATCCCTTTGCTTTGTCGTATCAAATGGGTCCAGGTAGTGCCCAAAAAAATGAAAAAGAAATAAGAGGGCCACGACGCATGTTCCGATTATGTAGGTACGGTAGCGCTTCATCCAAATTTATTGCTGCCCCAATTTCTTCGATTTCTCGGTCGCTGCGCGGACGGCGCTTATAACCGTCCCGCGCAATTTTCCTTTTTCCAGTTCATGCAAACCTTCGATGGTTGTGCCGCCCGGGCTGGCCACCTGGTCTTTCAGCGCGGCGGGATGTTGGCCGG
The DNA here is from genome assembly GCA_963845665.1 of uncultured Verrucomicrobiae bacterium. GTDB lineage: Bacteria > Verrucomicrobiota > Verrucomicrobiia > Limisphaerales > UBA11358 > UBA11358. The sequence continues at coordinate 1,520,800 of CAWJTA010000001.1, read as the reverse complement.
TTTGGAGGATCATCCGGGCCGCGCCCAAAACGGTTTGCGCGGCTAGGCGCGTGGCGATATCGCGGGGCAGGCCTGAGGCGACACCGCCATCGCTCAGTGCCTCGATAAATTGGTACACATACGCAGGCCCACTGCCGCTCAGGCCGGTCACGGCGTCCAACAGGCTTTCCTTGACCTTAAACGCAATGCCAACGGCGGACAACAATCTCTTCACGATCTCGGCGTCGGCGTCGGTTGCGCGAGTTCCGGGCGCGAAGGCGGATGCGGACTCGCCTATCAGCGCCGGCGTATTGGGCATCGCGCGAATGACGCGGGCGCCGGCTGGAAGCGCGCCTTCCAATTTCGAAATGGTCACTCCGGCGGCGATTGAGAGAAGCAGATAATCCTTTTTGGCTTTCAGGGTATCGTGGGCGTCGGCAAGCGCGGCGGCGACCTGGTCCGGCTTGGTCGCCAATATCAAAATATCGGCGAATTTCGCAACATCCGCGTTTGACACTGTGCCCTTTGCGCCGGTTTCTTCGGCGAAATGGTCCCGGGCCGATTCATAAGGATCGGCGGCAGTGATTTGTTTTGGCGCTGCCAGTTTGGCATGGATAAAACCTTTGGCCAGCGCTGTTGCCATTTTGCCGGCGCCGAGAAATCCGATTTTTAATGGAGTTGCCATAAGCGTTTTGTAGCAGGGAGGGTACATTTGCGGAAGACAAAAACGAGGGCCGAACTTCGCTAAAGCTACCGTGGGCATGCGAGGACGGTATGTGTAGGGGAATTCAGTTTTCCTTTTTCCTTGAAATCATGGGCGTATCAATTACCTTTAAAGACGCAGGAAAGAACAGTTCATGATTTCAAATCGTCGTTCGTGGGAAACATTTGAGGAAATGCGACAGGCCGCCGAAGAAGGCGACCCGCAGGCGCAGTGTTATATGGGCGTTTGCTACCAAAACGGCCAGGGCGTGACACAGGATTATGCCGAGGCGGTCAAGTGGTTTCGCCACGCTGCGGAGCAAAACGATGCCGTGGCGCAATGCTATTTGGGCGTTTGTTTTCTGAATGGAGCCGGTGTCCCGCAGGAATTTGGCGAGGCGGCCAAATGGCTGCGCGAGGCGGCGGAACAAGGCGACCCGGCGGCCCAGTTTAATCTGGGAGTGCTCTATGAAACCGGCCAGGGTGTCCCGGAAAATTACGCGGAGGCCTTGAAATGGTATCGTGAATCGGCCCGTCGCGGTTATCCCGCCGCGCAATTCAACCTGGGCGTCTTTTATGAACAGGGGCAGGTCGTGCCTCAGAATTTCGAAGAAGCGGTAAAATGGTATCTGGCAGCTGCGGAACAGGAGTGCGCGCCTGCCCAGTGCAACCTTGGCCTGTGTTATCAAACCGGCCGCGGCGTACCGCAGAATTCACAGGAAGCGGTAAAATGGTTCATTCGCGCCGCGCGTCAGGGAGACAAGACGGCCCAGCATAACCTGGGCCTGCACTACGCTTCGCAGGAAGAAGTCGTCCCGGCCGCGGAAGGGCAAGAAGAGCAGGAGCTGGAAGGGCAGAGTTAGTTCTTACCGTCCGCCAGTTCGACCAGTTTCGCCTGTGCCAGCCCACTGTCAATGGTTTCAGCGGCGAGGCTCCAGCCGTCCATAAGCGATTTGGTTTTGCCGGCCACGAACAAGGCTGCTGCCGCGTTAAACAACACCGCGTCTCGCTTGGCGCCGCGTTCGGCCCCGGAAAAAATATCGCGCACAATTTTTGCGTTGGTGATTTTATCCCCGCCCAGCAAGTCCGCCAGCAACGCCGATTGCAGAGGAAATTCGACGGGCGAAAGGTTTGACAGGTTGAAACCCCGTTCATGGTAGAACTCGGCAATGGTATTTTCACCGAGCGTCGACAATTCGTCGAGAAATCCGATTCCCGAAACTTTACCGCAAACGACCATGGCGCGGCGCACGCCGAGGGCTTGAAGCACGCGGGCCATTGGCTCGCACAGCTCCGGCCGGGGCACACCCATAAGCATGGCGGAGGGGCGCACCGGATTCAGCAATGGTCCCAGCAGATTAAAAATCGTGCGCACACCGCGCTCGGCGCAGAGCTTGCGCGCCGGGGTTATGTTTTTAAATGCCGGATGATAATCGGGCGCGAAAAAGAAGGCGAAATTCCGATCACGCATTGAGCGGACCGCTTCTTCGGGCGTCAAATGAATTTGAATTGCCAGGGCCTGAAGCACATCGGCGCTGCCGGCCTGGGAGGTGATGGCGCGATTGCCGTGCTTAGCCACAGTCACACCTGTGGCGGCGCAAATGAGTGCGGCAGCAGTGGAGATGTTGAACGTGCCAAGGCGGTCACCGCCAGTGCCGACGACGTCGAGAATTTCACGGGAGCGCACCTCCAGGTCCAGGGGCGGCTCGATAGCCTTGTCCCGGAGAGCGCTGGCGAATGCGGCGATTTCCGCCGGTGTCTCACCTTTGTCACCGAGCGCGGCCAGAAAATCCGCCTTGAGCGCCGTTGACACACGTTCATCGGCGAGTTCTTCCACAGCCTCGCGCGCGTCATCGTCATTGAGGGAGCGCCCGGCTTTGAGTTGTTCGATCCACTTTTGAAGCACCGAGGGATTTTACACTGAAACGCCAAACGTTAAACGCGAAAATTTTTCGGCTTTTCCGCTTTTGGCGCTTCCGGTTCCAAAAACATTTTCGTAACTTAACCAGTGCGCATTCAGTCTAATCGTGAATTGCCAATTGTTTAACTTTAATTATGACGCAGCGGAAAAGCAGTCGGGCTGGATGGATCTTTCTTTTGGTGCTCGGTGCCGCAATTATCGGCGGCGGAGTCTGGCATTTCGCCAGAAATCGGGCGGGTGGCCCCCAGTATAATACAATAGCAGTCGACCGCGGCGATCTCACTCAAACCGTTACAGCCACAGGCACCTTGAATCCCGTGACCAACGTCCTGGTCGGCTGCCAGGTTTCAGGCACAATCAGCAAAGTCTATGTGGATTATAATTCCATCGTTAAAGCCGGACAATTGATCGCCGAACTGGATCCCTCCACATATGAAGCGCAATTGGAACAGGCCCAGGCAAACCTCTCGAATGCCAAAGCTAACCTCGAGTTGCAGCAGGTTGAAGCCAAACGCGAAAGCGAATTATACACCAACAGGCTCGTTTCAGGATCGGATTATGACACAGCCGTTGCGACACTCCATGAAGCCGAAGCCACCGTGCAACTCGATGACGCCGCCCTCAACATGGCCCGGGTCAACCTGGGTTACTGTAAGATCTATTCGCCAGTGGACGGCATCGTCATTGTCAATAACATTGAAGTGGGCCAGACCGTCGCAGCCAGCTTTAATACGCCGGAATTGTTTCAGATCGCGAATAATCTCAAGGAGATGCAGATTGATTCCAGCGTCGCCGAGGCGGACGTCGGCAACGTCTTCGAGCGCCAGGGCGTGGATTTCACCGTGGATGCCTTTCCTTACCGGACGTTTCACGGCTCCGTTACGCAGGTGCGCAATTCTCCAACGACTGTCAACAATGTCGTGACCTACGATTGCGTCATCAGCGTGACGAACTCTGATTACAAATTAAAACCGGGCATGACAGCAAACGTGTCAATCATCGTGGCACAACGAACAAATGTTTTGGAAATTCCCAACGGCGCCTTGCGCTTTCGTCCGCCGGAAACGGCAGTCGTAATTACAAATGCGCCTCCGGCCCAGGCTATTCTGTCAGCCGCCTCGCCAAAACACCACCATCACGCCGGCAGTGTGCCGATCCAAACACACATTATTTACCTGCTGTCCGGCGACCCGCCGGACCCGAAACTGGAAGCCGCTACCGTCCGAACCGGAATTACCGATGGCCTCTACACTGAAGTGGTCAGCGGGTTAAAGGAGGGAAATCCTATCATCACGAGTGTGGTTTATCCGGGCGCCACCGTCTCACAAAATCAGTTCGGCGGTGGATTCCCGAGAATGCGTTGATCTGACAGCTTCCGTGCCCACTAACTTTGTCATCAAGCTCGTCGACCTCCACAAGGTTTATCACACCGGCGAAGTGGACGTTCATGCCGTTTGCGGCGTGTCCCTGGAAGTCCTGCCCGGAGAATTCATCGCCATCATGGGTTCGAGCGGTTCGGGTAAATCCACTTTAATGAATATGATCGGTTGCCTCGACCGCCCGACCCATGGGGAATACAGGCTCGATGGCGTCAACGTTTCCGCTCTCGATCGCAATGCACTGGCGGCCATACGCAACGAAAAAATCGGCTTCGTCTTTCAAGGCTTCAACTTGCTTTCACGTACATCGGCCCAGGAAAATGTGGAAATGCCCATGCTCTATAATCATCACCGCATTCATTCCGCCGAACAACATGAACGGGCCCGCCGCTCGCTGGAAATCGTTGGGCTTGCCCAGCGCGCCGACCATCATCCCAACCAGCTTTCCGGCGGCCAGCAACAGCGCGTGGCGATCGCTCGCGCCCTCGTCAATCGCCCATCCCTCCTGCTCGCCGATGAGCCGACGGGCAACCTGGACAGCCAGACCAGCATCGAAATCATGGGCGTTTTTCAGAAGTTAAACGATCAGGGCATCACCATCGTTATGGTTACGCATGAACTGGACATCGCGCGCTATACCAAACGGATGGTTGTGCTTCGCGATGGAAAAATCGTGACCGATGAAATGGTTGACGACAGATTGAATGCCGAAAAGGAACTGGTTCGATTGCGCCAGGCACAAGCCGTCGTAAAATTGGCATGAATCGATGAGAATCCTGGCCTCCATTCGTATTGCCATTCTCGCCCTGCGCCGCAATAAAATGCGCTCACTGCTCACCATGCTGGGTATCATCATCGGTGTGGGTGCCGTCATCGGTTCGGTCAGCCTCACCAGTGGGGCCACGAAACAGGTCGAAGACCAGGTTTCCAGCCTCGGCGAGAGCATCATTACCGTTTTCTCCGGCAATTTCACCAGTGGTGCAATGCGAGGCGGCTGGGGCAGCGCGCCGACTCTTACGGTGGACGACGCCAGGGCGATTGCGCGCCTTCCGAACGTCGTAGCCGTGAGCCCGGAGGTGCGCGACCGTGAACAAGTGTTCGCCAGCGGCCTGAATTGGAATACACAAGTCATGGGAGAATCTCCGGATTATCCGCAAATCAGAAATTGGCCGGTTGCCAGCGGTTCCATGTTCGGCGACCAGGAAGTCCGCAGCCTGGCCAAAGTGGCCGTCATCGGTCAGACCGTCGTGGACCAGTTATTTCCGAATGAAGAACCTCTCGGACAAACTATCCGGATCCGCAACCTGCCTTTTAAAATTGTCGGCGTCCTGGCGCCAAAGGGTTTCAACCTCTTTGGATCAGACCAGGATGACATCGTCATAGTCCCTTACACCAGCCATATGCACCGCATTACTGCGCGGAATTTCGTCAACGATATTCTGGTCGAAGCGGGCGGGGACAACCTTATTGACAGTGTCCAGGGCGACATTAACGATCTCCTGCTTTCGCGCCATCGCGCCGCCGAACAGGATTTCACGGTGCGCAACCAATTGGAATTGATGCAAATCGTCACAGCTTCCTCGCGCGCCATGGGCTTTCTTCTGGCTGGAGTTGCCGCCGTTTCGCTGGCCGTTGGCGGCATCGGCATCATGAATATCATGCTCGTTAGTGTTACGGAACGCACCCGCGAAATCGGCATTCGCATGGCCGTAGGCGCCCGATCCGGCGATATCCTCATACAATTCCTTATTGAGGCCGTCACGCTAAGCGTCATCGGCGGCGCCATTGGCATCGCTGCGGGAATGGCGTTCTCGATAATCGTCGCCTACGCGAAGAACATGCCCGCGGTGACCCCTGTCATCTGGATTATCATCGCCGTCGTAACCAGCGGATTCATTGGAATCGTTTCCGGTTTTTATCCTGCCTGGAAAGCATCAAAACTCGACCCGATTGATGCCCTGCGGTATGAGTGAGGGCGAAGTATGCGTACAGAAATCCTCACGGCACACACGCCAGAGCTATTTCAAAAGGCGGTCAACCGCGCCGCTGAATTGTTGCGCCGTGGCGACGTTGTGGCTCTGCCGACGGAGACCGTGTATGGCCTGGCTGCCAACGCGCTCGACGCCGCGGCTGTGGAAAAGATTTTCCAGATAAAAGGGCGTCCGGCTCACAATCCGATAATCGTTCATGTGGCCGGCCTTGAAATGGCGAGACTTTGTGTCGCGGCTTTCCCAGCGCTTGCGGAAGGGCTCGCAAAGGCTTTTTGGCCCGGCCCACTGACGCTTGTCCTGCCGCGCGGTCGCGCCATCCCGGATATTGTCACGGCTGGCGGGCAAACCGTGGGGGTTCGGTGGCCCTCACACGCCCTGATTCAAGCCGTCATTCGGGAGTGCAATTTTCCTCTGGCCGCTCCGAGCGCAAACCTGTCCAATCAGGTTTCGCCTACGAACGCCGGTCACGTTCTCAAACAGCTCAGTGGCAAAATCGCCGCAATCGTGGATGGCGGCCAGGCGTCCGTTGGCATTGAATCTTCCGTCCTGGACTTGACGATCTCGCCCCCGGAAATTTTACGGCCGGGAATGATCCATCGCGAATCACTGGCGGCCGCCGGATTTCCCGTTGCCAATGCCGGAACATTTGTGGACACGGCGTCCCTCAAAAGCCCAGGCCGGTTGAAAAAGCATTACGCTCCGAAGGCAAAATTGCTGCTGTTAAACTGGCAAGATGACTCCGAACTCAAAAATAAAATTGAGGAGGCAAAATTCAAAACTCAGCAGTGCTGCATCATCGCGCATGGGCGAATTCCATCGCCGGAGCCGTTCGCGCGGGTCTGCGTTATCCCGCACGACGCCGAAGCATTTGCGCGGGCCATTTACGCGGAATTGCACCATTGTGACGACGCAGGCGCCCAGGCCATTGTTGTCGAAGCCCCTCCCGAGACACACGATTGGTCCGGCATCACGGACCGTCTTCGCCGCGCTTCCTCTTAATCATTCTCGTCCTCGTCCTCGAAATCAGAAAACAAAAATTCATTGCCCGACAGGTGCCGACTTCCACCGTTCCAGATCCGTCAAAAACAAACCCGAGATGGGCCGCACCGATCCGTTTGGGCCGAAGTGCAGGGGAAAATCAGGCGGAATTGGTTGTTTTTGGTTTTCGTAAACATTTAGGACGAAGTTGCCCCAACTGTTTTTCCCGCCGTGAAAGCAGTCGGTCATTAACCGGAAATCCATGGCCTGAAAGGTCAGGTAGAGCCCGTTGATTGGCTTGATATCGTCATTAATCTCAAAAAATGAGTCCTGGTTGTCGGTCAACCACACGGATTTACAGTTGCCGTACCAGGCCACTGCCCAGGGCACGTCACTCATGGTCAACTCAGTTTGTTTCATCCAGCCGCCGATGCGTTCGATGTCTGGCGGATAATAAGGCGGGTAGGAGACGGGCGACGTTTTAAACCACAGTGCCGAGAGGAGCGGCAGGCACGACAGAAGAATGAAAACGCCCATGACAACGTAGCGCAATTCCTGGATGCGGAGAGTCATTTGATCCAACAAAATGAAGAAAAACGCCGCGCCGAATATAATTACGACCGGCGCCGTGAGTACGAGAAGGTTTTCAGAATTGATATCCGGCGAAAGGTCCGAGAGCGGCGTCCTTCCCAGGGCCTGGGCCACTATGAACACCGGCAGGCACATCAACAGGAAATAACGCATTCTCCTGGCGCCCGGCCGGTTAAACGCCAGTAATAGGCCGGCTAAAAATAAAAGGCTCGGCCATATCCCTCCAATTTTCAGGACGTCATTCTCCAAAATGGCCACGGTGTTTACGGCTAATTTGTGCCAATAGAGGCCGGGCCAAAGGGCATCCAGCAGATTCGGATGCAACGAGCGTTCGATCGGCGTTGACGACAGCGTTGTTCCATCAAAAATAGCGTAGCCGGCGGTCCCGAACGGGGTTCCGCTCACTGCGACGTTGCGAGCAATCCAAGGCGCCAGGGCGATCGCAAGTGCAGCGAATGCCGTCCCCGCGTTGAGCCATTTCTTTGGCCCGCTGAATAAAATGAGGAACAGCGTTACCGGAATGATCGTCCAGCCGAAAGCGTAACGTGTGAGCGCGCCCACTCCCGTCAAAAGACCCGCGCCGGCGGCCCAGCAGGCAATCCGCATGAAATCCGGTTCGTCTTCCCTGGCGAGTTCCTCGGTTTTGAGGACGCACCAAAAGAGCGCCAGGAAATTGAGCATGAGCAACATGGTGGACAAACCCGAAGCGTTGAATCGCCAGAGCACATTGCAGCCGAGTATTAAAATGGCCGCCATCCGGGCGATACTGGTGTCAAAAAGTTTTCTTGCGATGAGATACGACGCTGCCAGCACCACCAGGAACAGCAATTGGTTGAAAATGCTGATGAAAAAATCCGGTTGATAGCGCGCGAAGTATCCGTTATTCGCCCAAAAAATACTTTTGAGATTCACCGCATATTGGAAGGGCGCGATTTTCATCAGGCCCGCCAGGACGAATGGATAGACCGGAGGATTAGCCAAATCGGGATGTGAGGTTTTCAGGCGGGCGTAATCCGGTTGATCTGATGAGGCTGTCGTGCTTCTGCCTTCGTTCCCGGCCTGGACCAGGTAAATGCTCAAGGGCCGGATAGACAGCGTAGAGTAGCCTTTTCCGTCGGCAATATTGCGGGCCAATTGCGCAGAGTCCATGGCGTCCGGAGCGGAGAAGTTTTTCCATACGCGCATATCGTAAAGGATGGCCAGTCCCAGGATCAAAACGCAGGGCAACAGGTACCGCAAATAACGCTTGCCGGCTCCCACTTCAATATAATGTATGATGTCCTGTAAACTCATGGCTGAAATTTATTTGTCACGGCGCTAAAACCCTTCCAGATGATAAACATGTAATTTTCGATGGAACGTACGGCGGCTCATGCCAATCTTTTCAGCCGCCAGGGTCCTGTTGCCGTTGGTTTCCTTCAGAGCGCGCACAATTAACTGCTTTTCCGCTTCCTTGACTGTCAAATCGCTTGCAGCCAAAGCCGGCGTTGATGGGGCCGGAGAGCCCGCCGATCGGATTGAGGGCGGCAGGTCTCGGGCCGAAATCTTTCCGCCCCGGCACAAGACCACTGCATGCTCCATGGCCGTTCGTAATTCCCGCACGTTACCCGGCCAGGAGTAATGCATTAGCAATTCGAGCGCGTCCGTCGAGAATTCGTTCACGCTTTTATCATTTTCCGTGGCAAATTCCTTCAAAAATCGCTGCGCCAGCAGCGGGATATCGCCCGCCCGTTCTCTCAACGGCGGCAGCATAATCTCCACCACGCGCAGCCGGAAGAACAAATCCTCGCGAAATGTGCCTGCCTTGACAAGCTCTTCGAGGTTTTTATTCGTCGCCGCAATCAGGCGCACGTCCGCGGCCAGAGTCTTGTTGGAACCCACGCGTTCGAACGTCCGCTCACCCAGGAACCTTAGCAATTTCACCTGTATGGAGGCGTCAATCTCGCCGATTTCATCGAGAAACAACGTGCCGCCCTGCGCCTGCTCGAAACGGCCGATCCGTCGCTCGTGTGCCCCCGTAAAAGCGCCTTTCTCGTGGCCAAAAAGCTCGCTTTCCAGCAGCGCCGGGGCCAGCGCCGCGCAATGGACAGCTACGAACGGCTGTTTCGCACGCGGACTCAATTGGTGGATGGCCTTGGCAAATACTTCTTTGCCCGTCCCGCTTTCGCCCAGGAGCAAAACCGTTGCGCGGGTAGGCGCAACCTGCTCGACCACTTCAAAAATCTCCTTCATCACAGGCGAATTTCCCACGATATTTTCCATTCCAAACTGCGTCGCCAACTGTCGTCGCAAGGAAACATTCTCCGTTTCCAGGGTTTGATGCCGCAACCCGCGTGCGATGCGCATTTCCAGTTCATCTATTTGCAGACGGCCTTTTGCGATGTAATCATCCGCCCCGCGCTTCATGGCATCCACGGCCAGTTCCTCCGACCCGTAAGCCGTCATCAAAATGCAGATCGGTGGCTTGGCCAGTGACTTGGCGCGCGCTATGAGTTTCAAGCCGTCCTCTCCGGGCAGCCGAAAATCCGTAAGCAATACGTCGAAACTTTCGGTTTCCATCAACTCCATCGCTGATTTTGCGTCATCGGCCACATAGACGTCGTAACGCTCTTCCAATGCGGCGCGCAACCCGTCGCGCGTGGACTTTTCGTCGTCTACAATTAACAACGTCGGTTTTTCAGCCATACATCAAACGACTCATTTTCATTGATTACCCTCGTCCGGAAGCCCCTCGAAGTTGTCTCCCGCTTCCGGTAGCAGCTTGACCTTTCGTTCATGCGAAGGCAGCCAAATACGAAATGTGGTTCCCTTTCCGGCACGGCTTTCCACTTCGATTTTGCCGCCGTGCGCGCGGACAATTCGTTGCACAATCATCAGGCCCAGGCCGGTTCCCTTCTTTTTTGTCGTGTAAAACGGTTCGAAAATCCGGCTGATTTGCTCCTGCGGAATCCCCCCGCCGGTATCAGCCACGCTTACCCAAACGTCGCCATCCGAGCCTTCGCCGGTTTGCAAGGTCAGCATCCCTCCCCGCGACGTGGCTTGCATTGCATTTTTGATGAGGTTCACCAAAACCTGTTGCATTTGCGTCGCGTCAATGGGCGTGGAAGGTAATTGTCGGTTCGTGCGGATTTTCACGGCCAGGCCCCGGTTCTCCAGTTCAGGCCGAAGTAATTCCAGCGTCTTGTCCACAACCTCGTTTAGTGACGCCAATTTTAACTGCAACGGGGCCGGACGAATCGCCTGCAGGAATTGGGTAATAATGTAGTCGAGCCGCGCGATTTCACCTTTGCAAACTTCCAAATATTGCTCAAGTTTTCCGGAAGTCTCCTTCCACGAGGTATCCGCAGCCTTTCGGCCCGCCGGCCCGTCGTTCTTGAGTTTCTTGAGCCCGCGCTCCATCAATTGCAAATGGATGTGCAGCGCGTTTAGAGGATTGCCGATCTCGTGGGCGACGCTGGCTGCGAGGAGTGTCAATGCCTGGACACGTTCGCTTTCAATGGCTTCAAACGTCTTTTGTCGCGCTTCGGTCGCGTCATGCAGAATCAGCGCCACACCGGAGCTGCCAATGGCGTCCCCATCCAGTGGCGCAGCGTACAGCCGCAAAAAACGCGGGCGCGGGTAATGAATCTCGAATTCGTGGCGGGCGATGCGTTGGCCGGCAGCGTCTGCTTTGGAAATTTTTTCCCAATCCAATTTCGGGAGGAAATCCGTAATAGGCCTTCCTTCCCCGTCCGAGTGCAAGCCGAGCAGTCGGGTCACCGCCTGATTAAAATAAAGCACTCGGCCGTTTTCATCGACTACCAGTACCCCGTCCTCAATCGTATTGAAAAGTGTTTCAAGAAAACTCCGCTCCCGCGCGAGGCGCTGGACAACTGTTTGCAGTCCTTCTTTATCCAGGCGGCTGATCCGGCCAAGGACCTTGTCTAAAAAGCTGGATTTTGGGGCAACCATTACAAATCATTAAATGGAGCGTCAATGTGGCGCATATTGGCGGTTTGTCAACAAGAAATGGCGCTGGGTCAAAAAGGCCCATGTTCGTCTTGCTGATTTGCGATTGACTGCTTCGGGCTTTGCCAGGATAGACCCACTAATCCGAAGGCCATAATCAATGCGCCAATGGACAAAGCCCGAGAACTGTTGCAACAGTTCATTGAAGAACGAAGGGCAAGCCGAGTACCGGACGACTTGTCCGCCTTGGGATCCAGGCCAGCGAAATCGGAGGATGTCACGGACAGCTATTTGGTCGAGCTTGCGGCGAGACAGGGGCATGAAATTAGCCACGATGGATGGTGGCGTGAAGCATCAGTCTGTCGCATCTATTTGACCGTCCCACTAACGGTCTTGCCTTCGTGATAAACCTCGAAATCGGCGGATCTTCCAGTTAAACCCTTCAACGAAGGTCTTTTGCATACAAGCATCGCGACCATCGCCCGGGTTCGACTTCCGTCAAATCGGGAAGTTTATTCTCGCATTCCGGTCTGGCGCTGGGGCAGCGCGGATAGAACCGGCAGCCCGAGGGAAAATTTCCGATTCGCGGCACGTTCCCCGGAATTGCAGAAAGGCGCTCCGCGCCACTTTGCAATTTTGGCACGGAATTCATCAAGGCTTTCGTATAAGGATGCAGTGGACGCCGCAAAAGCTCGCGCGCGGGCGCCATCTCGACCACCTGCCCGGCATACATCACTGCCACGCGATCAGCCATGTCGCCGACGATTCCCAGGTTATGCGTAATCAGTAAAATGGCCATGCCGAGCCGTTGCTTCAATTCCCGCAGCAGGTCGAGGATTTGGGCCTGAATGGTTACGTCCAGAGCCGTTGTCGGTTCGTCGGCCACCAGCAATTTCGGTTCACTGGCGAGCGCCATGGCAATCATGACTCGCTGTTGCATGCCGCCCGACATTTCAAACGGATAATTGCGAATGCGCGATTCAGGCGCCGGTATCCCTACCAGTTTCAGCAAACGAATCACTTCTGAGTCGTTTGCCTTTTCGGGGCGGTGTAGTTTCAATGATTCCTTGATTTGGTTACCTACGCGAAATACCGGGTTGAGCGCCGCGCCGGGTTCCTGGAAAATGTAACCCACCACACCACCCCGAATCTGCTGTAATTCCGTCGCGCGACATTTTCAAAACATCGCGTCCATTCAGGAGGATTTCCCCGCCCACATAATTGGCCGGCGGGGTGGGAACCAATTTCGCGATGGACAGCGCGGTAACGGTTTTTCCGCAGCCGCTTTCGCCGACCAGGCACACTGATTCTCCGGTGTTAATGGTGAGCGAAATGCCGTCAATGGCGCGCAAAGCCGCGGCATTCCTGCCGAAGTCCATCTTCAAGTCTTTGATTTCGAGCAACGTCACCGGGGAAGTAAAAAGGAAAAGGCGAAAAGGAAAAAGGTAAAAAGAAGCCTACCTGCGGGATCTGGCTCAACCGCCTGCCGTCCCGGTTCCGAATTTAGGCCCGCTTCAACGCTTCAAACTTTCAACGTTTCAACGTCTCAAATCCTACCGATGCACGACAAATTGAAGAACGCAAACGATTTGCGGATGCGACTGCGCTGCATCGCCTTCCAGGATGTCTTCCAGTTTCGTCGAGCGGATGGTCAAATACGGATAGCCGCCGGTCCATTGATCAATTTCTTTGCCATTTCTGACCCGTTTGGAGGTAATTGCACGGAAAGGAGCATTTCCGGCGCAAACGGATACCTGCAAAACGCGGCCGGACTGCGAATCGGCGACCCGCATGGAAAAACCGGCCTCGTTCGGGCCCGAATCCTGGACATCTAACACGGTCACAAAGTGTCCATCGAGCCAATTCCAATTGTAATGAGAAGAGTTTCCATCCGCTGCGTAGGACTGCAAATTCACAACCGGCGGAAATCCCTCCGCGAGCGAATGGCGCAGTTGGCGATACACTCTATCCAATTGTTCCTGGGGTGTTTCTCTTCTTTTAAGAACGAGGCGCTCGCCATGAACGTGGCCGCCCACACCCGCTTCCTTGAGCCAATCGTTTATAAAAGGCGCCACATCCTCGTCCCACATTCCACCGGTGTCCAAATATCGCGGTTGATCATGCGCGATTGAGGAGGACCTTCCGCCATACATGGAGATGAGGTTGCGTATTTTCTCGGCTGAAGTTGCGCCCGGAAGACTCAGGGCCAGATTGGTCAGCGTTGCGTTGCCAAATTGGAAGGCATCAAAAATAGCGCATGGTCCGCAAGCGCAATCGCCTATGTTTTCCTGGTGCACCACGCGGCTCGACCATGCCGAATCGGCCGTGGGACCAATGACAACCGAGGGGAGCGTTGCGGTTTTTGCGGAAACTGAGGTGGAGAGATCGGGTTGTTCCGCTTGTAATGGAATACAAAGGTATAAATACAAGGCCGAAAAACCAATCAAAATGCCTATGGTACGACTGTCGAACGCTTTCCGTATCACGTGATGCCTGCTAAAGAGTCAAAATGCAATGAAACCCGTTAAAAACCGTTAACGTGTGCCTGTTAACGGTTGCATTCTGCCATAGGCTGGCAAAAAATCAAATGAAAAGTTTGCAGAAAGCGGCTACGGCCCCTTTAAGAAGGAAACACGACGCCAAAAGTCGCCCGAAATTGAAAAAATCGAAAACCTCTTTCCCGACACTATCCCGTGGGCCCAAATCGTACGAGGCAAGCGAATAGGCGTCTGCCGGCCAGGGTTATGCGTCCCCGGTGTAAAACTGTGCCCGTTGTATCATTTGTTGTTGAACTCGCAGGGGACTCCGGACCAGGCCGTCGCTTTTTATTTCCTGCCTGTAAATTTTGTTCTTTTTTTGCGACGCGTTTTCCTGGAGGCGGCGTTCCATTTCCTTTGCCAATTTCGACTCTTGAGTTGTCATAACGATTCGACGATTCGAGTTTTGATTGCCCAATTGTGTGGAAGGTCTTTTAGCAAAAGGAATGCCGCAACGTCCGACGCTGAATTTTGCAAGGAACCCGAGATATTCTAATCTCGTTTAAAAAAAATATCTGGCGATTTGCATTGTTGGGCATCGGATGGATTGCATTTCTCCATGTCAGGTTTTGAAATCCATGCGACCTTGAAACTTGCGTTCTTAATATGAAAGAACAACCATTGCGTAATGTCCGAACAACAATGGAGAAAAGTGGATGAGCACCTCAGCTCTTTGCTGGTCCCGGACGACGACGCGCTCCAAAACGCCCTTAAAACGAGCGCCGAGGCTGGCCTGCCGCCAATTCAGGTCTCTTCAGTGCAGGGAAAGCTGCTAAATCTTCTTTCCCGATCGATCAAGGCGCGGCGCATTTTGGAAATCGGGACGTTAGGGGGCTACAGCACTATTTGGCTGGCGCGCGCGTTGGCAGCGGGCGGACGGCTCATTACCATCGAAGCAGAACCGCTTCACGCCAAAGTAGCGCAAGCCAATATCCGCGCTGCCGGGCTGGATTCGGTGGTCGATTTGCGACTGGGTCCGGCTCTGGATACACTTCCAGTTCTGGTATCTGAGCAGGCTGGCCCGTTTGATTTAATTTTCATCGACGCTGACAAGGTGAATACGCCGTCCTATTTTGAGTGGGCGCTCAAATTGTCGCGTTCCGGTACGATCATCATCGTCGACAACGTTGTGCGCAAAGGCGCAATTGCTGATCCCTCGAGCGAAGACCCAGCCGTTCAAGCGATGCGGCGATTTCTTTCAATGCTCGCCGCTGAACCGCGTGTCGACGCGACGGCTCTTCAGATGGTCGGGGCGAAAGGCTATGACGGTTTCGCCCTGGCGCTGGTGCTTTAACCCACTTTAAAATGGATCACCAGTACCCCGGCTGCTGCTGCAAGGCAATAGTAGCCGAAATAAATCCAGCGGCCGGCTTCCAGCCAGCGTGAGAGCCATTTCAGGGCGAGCAGACCTGCCGCGAAGCTAAAGACCATTCCAACCAGTCCGGGCAGAAAAAGCTGCAACATGCTTTCGTGGACACTCTGAGCACCCGCGGCGGTAGCGGCATTATGATGCATTAATCGCAGGGCTTCTCGTCCGACAATCGCGGGAGTCAAAACTACCGCCAGCGCAAAGCTAAATTCTTCCAGCTTCTGCTTGGGCAATCCCAGGAGCAATCCGGTCGAAATGGTAGAGCCGGACCGTGAGAATCCGCGAAATGGCAGGCAAAATCCCTGGACCAATCCCACCCATACTGAATGCGCCGGTTGAATCTCCGTTTCACGCGGCCCTTTTCCCTCTCGCAGGCCGGCGTAAATAATTAGCACACCCACGGCGGCCAATGCGCTGGCAATCAAGGGCAGGTTATTGAAAAGATCTTCCACTTCGGCGTGGGGCACACCTCGCATAAACACTTTCTCGATGATGACCTTTAGTCCGTAACCGACAAAAATCGTGCAAACGGTGGCAATAACGATCTGGATGACAAACCATTGCAGTTGCCCCGGTGACGACAGATAATCCTTCCACCAGGCTTTCCAGAAATAAACAATTACCGCAAACATTGTGCCGGTGTGCAGCATAACGATGAGCATGGTCATTTCGGGCGAGGAGGGATCCAGATGCATGAGTTTTTCCGCCGCGATCACATGGGCTGAACTGGAAACGGGCAGCAATTCACAGGCGCCCTGAATTATTGCCAGAATCAGGATTTGGACGTAGTTGAGCATGGAGGGTCAGGGTGCGAAATCCAGCGAACGTTTGCAATTCCGGAGTCGGCGGTCCGGAGCCGTTTCATTTAGCTAAAACTGGCAATATCGGTTGGGGAATGATGCCTGGGACAATGAAAAATCAGTTTAATCGCCAGTTAGTCACTGTTTCACTCGATGGAGCTCAACGTTTGGCTTCCTTCTCCTCGTTTGCGTAAGCGTTCAGAATTCCCCCAATCATTGGTCCAAATTTTTTCTTCAACTCCTGGCATCGTGTCGAATTCCTGAGTTCAACCCCCTTGCGTTCGCTACGAACCAGGCCGGCTTCACGGAGAATTTTGAAATGCTGCGACAACGTGGATTTGGGAAGTTCCAGGCTGCCATGAGACATAAAGGAAGTACAGTTCATAGCGCAATCTGCCTGGGCCAGTTCTGCGTAAATACGGACCCGGACAGGGTCTGAGAGGGCATAGAGGATGCCCTGTACGGTTATTTCATTTAATGTCGGATGATAAAGCGGCCGCATACAAAAGAAATTATCACAATTTGACAAAATAGTCCAGTTGTTCAATCTTACCGAACAATGGCGCTGCCCTGACGGGTTGAAAGGATTGGTTCAGTCGGAAGCCTCAGGAAAAGTTTGACAAGGTGGCCGAATAGTTCAATGTTACTGAACAATGGAACTTGTTTGTCGGTCAAAGCAATTGGGTCGATCGCAATAAAACGAGGAAAAATATGCAAACGCTTTTCACGTCCATCCAGGTTGGTCCGATAGTCTTGTCCCATCGGGTGGTAATGGCACCCCTTACGAGGATGCGCTCGGAACAGCCTGGTGATATTCCCGGCGAACTAATGGTGGAATATTACGCGCAGCGCGCTTCGGAGGGCGGCCTTATCATATCTGAAGCGACGCCAGTCGCGCTGACAGGTCGTGGCTATCTCGGGGCGCCCGGCATTTATAATGATTCGCATATCGCCGGCTGGAAGCGCGTGACCGATGCCATTCACGCCAAAGGTGGGAGGGTGTTCCTGCAGTTATGGCATGTTGGCCGCACGGCACATATCGATTTGACGGGTGGCGCGACGCCGGTGTCAGCCTCAGTAACGCCTTACGAAGGTTTTGCCTTCACGAAGGAAGGAAGAGTGCCGGTATCGCCGAATCGTGCGCTCGAAATTGCGGAAATGCCTGGCATCGTCGACGAATTCCGCAAAGGCGCCGAACGCGCAAAAGCAGCCGCTTTTGACGGTGTCGAAATTCATGGGGGCAACGGTTATTTGATTGATCAGTTTCTACAGGACGGCAGCAATAAACGCACTGACAGCTATGGCGGTCCGCCGGAAAACCGCGCTCGCCTGCTGATGGAAATCACTCATGCCGTCGCCGAGGTATGGGGCTATGATCGGGTTGGCGTCCGGATTTCTCCGGGCACGAAATTCAACGGCATGTCCGACAGCAATCCCGCTGCGACGTTTGGATACGTCGCCAGGGCGCTGGCTCCTTTGGGCCTGGCTTATTTGCATATTATTGAACCGCGCGTTATTGGCAGCCAGGAAGCGGTTGACGGTCTTCCGCCGATTGCGGCGGCCGATTTGCGTCAATTTTTCACGCGTCCAATTATTGCGGCCGGAGGATTCGATGCCAAAGGAGCGGAAGAAATTGTTGCCAAAGGTGACGCCGACCTGGTTGCATTCGGGCGGCTTTTTATCGCGAATCCCGACCTGCCCAGGCGCATCAGGCTCGGGCTGCCACTTAATCCATATGACCGCAGTACTTTTTACGGGGGCGATGCGCACGGATATACGGACTATCCTTTCTACGAAGGAAATGAGCACAAAACCACGAAACTATGAGAACTCAACGTTTCTTTATTGATCTGACCCAACGCCCATCCAGGAGCTTTCGTGTTCGTTTGGGCAATTAGTGAAACCACAAAGAACAGAAAATTAAAAATTAAATAGGAGAAAAATATGAACAATAACAATGGACAAAAATTAGCGGGCAAAGTCGCGGTAGTCACTGGCGGTTCGCGAGGAATAGGCGCGGCGATCGTCAAGAGGCTGGCAGCCGAGGGGGCAAAGGTGGCTTTTACTTACGCGAGGGACGCCGGTGCGGCCACTTCGGTTGTAAAGGAGATTGAAGGCAACGGCGGGAGGGCAATTGCAATTCAAGCGGATGCCGCCGATGCGACGGCAGTAAAGACGGCGGTCGACAAGGCCGCCTCGACCTTTGGCCAACTGGATATCCTGGTGAACAATGCCGGCACGGCCATCCCGAAGCCGTTCGAGGAGGCGACGCTGGAGGAGATTGATCGGGTGATCGACATCAACATCCGTGGCGTTTACGTCGCGACGCAAGCGGCACTGAAGCACATGAAAAGTGGTGGTCGCATTATTATGATCGGTTCGGCCGTGGGTGAGCGTGTCGCGGCGCCGGGGTTAGTGCCCTACGCGGGGACGAAGGGGGCCGTTAAGATGTTTACCCAGGCGCTGGCCCGGGAAATCGGGGGCCGGGGAATCACTGTCAATAACGTGCAACCGGGTCCAATCGACACGGATTTGAATCCCGCCTCGGGCGATTGGGCGGTGCCGCAAAAGGCCGCCACGGCGCTCAACCGTTATGGCCGCCCTGAAGAGATCGCCGCGATGGTGGCATTCGTCGCCGGACCTGAATCGTCTTATGTCACCGCCGCAAGCCTGACTGTGGACGGCGGCATGAACGCCTAAATTCCACTCACAATCCGCAACCACGACAAAAACTATGAATAAAAAAGTCGTTCTGATTACGGGCGCTCTGACTGGTATTGGACGCGCCAGCGCTCTGGCCTTTGCGAAAGAGGGCGCTCGCCTTGTTGTTTCGGGCCGCCGTGATGAGGCGGGTACGAAATTGGCAACGGAACTTCGGGAATTAGGCGCGGAAGCTGAGTACGTCCGCGCCGATGTGAGCTCCGAGAAGGATGTGCATAATCTGGTTGACCAGACCATTAAACGCTTCGGCCGCATTGACGTCGCGGTCAACAACGCAGGAACTGAAGGAAAACCGGGTCCCCTGGTTGATCAAACGGTGGAAAGTTACACCGAGACCTTCAATGCAAATGTCCTTGGCACTTTTCTGGGTTTAAAGCATGAACTCAAAGTCATGATCCCGCAGAAGTCTGGCAGCATTATCAATATCTCTTCGACGCTGGGGCAAAAGACAGCGCCCGGGGCGTCTATTTACGCCGCGACCAAGCATGCGGTCGAGGGGTTGACGAAATCAGCGGCCCTTGAGGCGGCTTCTGCCAATGTTCGTGTGAATGCGGTCGCACCTGGTCCGATTGACACAGGAATGCTCGAGCGCTTTACCGGTAATCCGCAAAACAAGGCAGCCTTGATTGCCGCCGTTCCTTTAAAACGCATGGGACGTCCTGAAGAGGTTGCCCAGACGATCCTGTTTTTGGCTTCGGACAATGCGCCGTTTATTACCGGACAGATTATCGGTATTGACGGCGGTAAAATGGCGTGAGGTGTTCGACATGATGGGGATTTATGAGCAATTCAACGATGTGGGCGGGCGCAACCGCCAAATGAGTGCGGCTGATGTAATATCCCAAATCGGTCAATGCCGAGGGTCAGAACATTGAGAACGGTCACAGCAACTGCATCTGATTCGGCTCGTGCTGTCGCGCTTCGCGTTTTTGAGCAAAGTTTTGCAGCGTTTCCATATAAGAGGCAATGACTGTTTGTTCAAATGGATGCGTCCGGTCGGAACAGCAGGAGGTCAGCAACGCTAAAAAGAACTCTGGCGTTTGCCAGAAATAATTTTCCAGCGCGGCAAGAATGTCGCCGGCTTGTGCGCCGCAATTGAGGGTGACAGTATCAGGAAGCGCGCCATGAGCCCACCCGGCGGGGATTTCGATAACTGATTTCGAAGTTGTCGTCAGCCAAAGCAATCGAGCCAGCGCGTGATGCAATGGCCGGGCGGTGCCGTTGAGCGGACCGAAGCGCCGCCAACTCGGTTCAGGGATTTCAGTGATGCCCAATTCCAATGCCAGGCCGTTGATCCGCCAAACAATAAATCGCGATTTGCCGGGCCAAACGCCGGCACGGTTGAACCTCGGTTTGAGTGAGCGCAGAAGTTTTGACTCGCGTCGCAGTGCCGCAGATTCATTCGGGCAAAATTGAAATTCGATCCGCGCCACCTCGCGGACCATGCGCAAGTGCCGGTGTGGCATCCGGTCAGGGTTTGCCACGCGGTAATGGTTGAGGCGTTGTTTGAGGTCCCGGGCTTTGCCGACGTAAAGAACATTATCGCGGGCATCCTTCATCAGGTAAACGCCGGGGCGCCGGGGCGCCCGCCGAAAAAACGTCTTGCCCAGCCGCTGATCCAGCGGCCGGGGATCGGGAAAAAGGAGGGCTTGCGCCATTGGCCCTCAATTAAACAGGAATCCCGGGGAAAGTCCACCGGTCGCGACGACTGCAACCCGAGGATAATCCAATCACAGTCATAATCGAATCGACTGTGCGAGTGGGAGTTTAAGACTAAAAGGCGATGTATGGTTATGGTTGAGGCGGCGGAAGTTGAACCGAAATCTCATACGAATTTCCTGAATTAACTAAAAGCTCGTAAATACTAACACTAAGGCGCGGAACATGGAGTGAATGGGGCACAGAATCAATCGGAGAATTGCTGATGACGGGATTTTGCCCGTTGCTTTCGGTGGATGCCAGCCGCCAAAGGTTACCTTTGCCAGACAAGGCTGCGGCGGCAATGTTAAGTTTAAGCGGTTGCTCGACATCGGTGGGATTGAGAATGGCCACGGTGAGCGTGCGATGATCACTTGTCCACGCGGCGACAACATCCAGAGGGAATGTATCACTGCCGGCATTGACCGCAGGCTGCTCGCCGCCGGGCGGATCGGTGGGTTTGGGTTGAGGCGAATTGCCGGAAACTTCAACGGGGATAGTACCAAAATGGTCGCGATAGATTTTGAATACAAGGCCGTTGGCAGTCAGCGAGACATTCGTTCCATTGTGAGCAAGCAACGAGGTGGCAAATGTTTGACCTGCCATTTGGAAGAGACCGGAGTGCCGGAACATTTCCTGGAAAACCCAGGCGTAAGCCGGATAGGCGGGATAACTGGCCGCCACGAAGTAGGCCCATTCGTCAATGTTCAGAGGTCTTGGGTTGCGCGGCGAGTTGCGGGATCAATTTTTCGTATTCCTTGTATTCCTCGTATTTGAGGCGGATGTGGTTGGCAGGACGGCGCATCCAGTCCGTAACCGGTTCGTTCGGATCATTGGGAACCTGTTTGCCTTCGGCGAGGTCTGAAGTGCGTGGCGCCGTAGTTGTAGAAGTGCTCGCTGATGAGATCCATGTTGTTGAAAGCAATTTTTGAGCATGCCGCCGGTCCAGTCCGCAGGCGAGAGATAAGGCGGAACCAGATTGGTGCCCAGGCTCAACGCTTCATTGCGAGCCGGTCATCGTGTCCGGCATGGCGCCGCTGGCGATCAGTTTGATCGTCGGATCCACCTGCTTCATGGCTTTGGCGAATTGGTTGTGCTTATATTCAAACTGATTGAGCTTCATGGCGCCATACTGGTAACTGATGCCCCACATTTCGTTGCCGATGCCCCAGAACTTCACGTGATACGGTTCGAGGATGACCGTTGGCGGCACGCAGTTTGCCCATCGGCGTGGAGGCGTCGCCGTTACAGTATTCGACCAGGTCCCGAGCCGACCAGTCGTCACCTGTGCCGGCGTTGACGGTGATGTATGGCTCGACCCCGAGCAGCTTGCACAGTGTCATGAATTCGTCTGTGCCGATGTCGTTGGCTTGAACGGCGCGCCAAACGGGGTCGAAAACCGGCGGACGTTTATCGGGATCGCCGATGGCGTTGCGCCATTCGAAAGCAGAAACGAAATTGCCGCCTGGGAAACGGTAAACGCCAGAGCGAAGGCTCTTGAGGACCGCGACCTCTGCGGGACGCCAGCCTTCGAGATTATCGGCAGGCATGAGTGACACCGCGCCGATATGGAAGGAACCGGTGCCAGCGCCAATGATCTCAAATTGAGCGCGGCCGGACTCTTCGGCTTTGAATGAGAAAGTGAACTTCTTATAACCGCTGCTCGGTCTGCCCAATTTAAAAGTTTGGTGCACGGCACCGGCATTGGTGCCCCAGACGACGTTGATGGAGACTTTTGCGTGGATATCGCCTGCCAGGAAAATATGGCCATCATATTTTTTGTCTTTGACGAAATTAACATCCGTCTGACGAATGCCGCACGGTCCGACGCCGGCGAGCATCACCAGGGGTGCGTGATCACCAACGAAAGGATTGGTGGTGTCCATGATCACGGAATCAACTGGACCGATTGGATTCCATCGTCCGGGACCGATATTTCGACGGCCCGGGAATCTACGGAGTCTGCTGGAATGGGGGTCTTCTTCAGGCTTGGGCATGACGGCGTAATAAAACTTGCGATCGTCGAGCATTTCGCTCCAGAGGCTGCTGTAAATGAGACCGCCGGCATGTTCGAGAAATTGCCCGTAAACATAAGGCGAAATCGGCGGCCCGGTTTTCGAAGTGTCGATGTTCGCAGTGGCAAGCTGGCTGAGAGCCAGATTCTGGGCTCCACATGCGAGTCCGGCAAGCATGACAAGAACGACGGACCGAGTTGTTTTCATATGATTCAGGATAACTTGGAGAATTCTCAGGGATCCTGAAATAGAAGCGGCGCAAAATGGTACAAACTCCGGCGCCAGGTTTGCCATTCGTGGGCCGTGCCGGGCGATTCATAAAAGACATGCCTGATGCCGGCCTGCTCCAGTTCATCGTGGAACTTTTCGGTGCCCCGCGCGGCCAGGTCACCTGCGGCGCCGTAACTTATGAAGAGCACCTTCACTTGCTTCGTGAAAGCCGCCGGATCACCCAGTAATCCACCAAATCCCCACGGAACTTGAGGAAAGCCAAACGGTGCGCTAAAAACTCCGATGTAAGCGATTTCGTCAAGGTGGGCCTGGGTAATTTGCATGGTCTCTGTACCGCCGAGCGAAAGACCGGCCATGGCGCGATGCTCGCGGTCAGGAATCGTGCGATAAGTTGAATCAATCATGGGGACGATGTCTGCGATAAATATCTGGCCGAACTTGTCCCAAAACATGGGGCGTCCATCTCTTCGGGGACCGGTCATGGCGCCGGGAGTGATGCCGCCGTCATCCATTACCACCAGCATCGGCTTCGCCTTGCCCTCGGCGATCAGGTTATCGAGGATGAAGCCAGCGCAGCCCTGGTCGGACCAGCCGCGCGCGTCTTCGCCCATGCCGTGCTGCAGGTAAAGCACCGGATAGCGGGCGGTGAAATTCGTATCGTAGTCCGGCGGCGTATATACGAAACAACGCCGGATTTTATCCGTAGTCTTCGCCAGATAGTAGTGCGCGCGAATGTCCCCGTGCGGCACGTCTTTTGGCAAATAGAAATCTTCCTCCGGTGATGGAATTTCGATGCCACTGCTGGTCTTGCTGGTGCCGAAGTAACTCTCACTGGCGGGATCGCACACAGTGGCGCCGTCTATATTGAGCGTGTAGTAATGGAATCCTGGCGCAAGCGGACTGGTGACGATGCTCCAGACGCCGTCATTGCCTTTGGTTCCGCGGCCGCCGGGCAAGCTGACAGATACGGTTTTTGCTTCAGGCGCGACTATGCGGAACCAGGCGCGATGATTTGAATCAATCACGGGGAATTGAGTTCCCGGCACATCGGATGGAGCCGGCGTGGCATCAGCGGGGATTTGATTTGTCTGCACTGGCGCGGCTGAACCAACGGCCCTTGGATTTGGACTCCCGGCCGATTGACCTGGAGTCTGGCCGTGCGCCAGGCATTCGGTCAGGTAAAAGCAAATGCACGCGGTTGCGCACAGAAAGGTGGTTCGGGAAAGGATGTGTTTCATAATGTCAGGAGTCATTGTTTCCAATGTCACTGTGCTGCAACCGTCACGGGTAATTTCAGCCGAATATCATCCGAAGCATCGCCGATGAGAAACTCATAGTGTCCCGGTTCGATCACGTACTGCCTTTTCTCTGTGTCCCAGAAACGCAGGCGTTGGGCCGGAATATCCAATGCGACTTTGACGGACTCACCCCGTTTCAGGCGCATCCGCTGGAAACCGCACAGCGCTAGTTTGGGTTGCGGAACGGTTGACTTGATATGGCGGAAATAAACCTGAGCAACCTCATCTCCGTCGCGATTGCCGGAATTTCTAACAGTGAAAGATACGTTCATTGTGCCATCGGCGAGAATTTTTTTAGGGTTCAATTTGCCACGGCGGAAATCAAACTTCGTATAACTCAAGCCGTGGCCAAACGCATAGAGAGGTTTGCCGTTGAAGTAACGGTAAGTGCGGTTGCTCATCGAGTAATCCGCGAAATCCGGCAGATCCGCCGTCGAGGCATAAAACGTGACCGGCAAATGGCCGCTGGGATTAACGTCGCCAATGAGAATTTCGCCAATGGCAAGTCCCCCTTCCTCGCCCGGATACCAGGCCTGCAAAATCGCCGGCAGGTTTTTCGCTTCCCAGGGCAATGCAATGGCCGAACCGCTGCAATTCACCATGATCATCGGCTTGCCTGTGGCATGAAGCGATTCCAGAAGTTTTTCCTGCACGTCCGGCAACTCAATCGATTCACGGTCAAATTCTTCGCCTTCCTGCGCCGAAGTGATGCCGCCGACATAAATAATCACGTCTGCGTTTATCGCATTGCTGAGGGCTTCGGCGTACAGTTCCGGGACTGACCGGGTCGTATCATTATCCTGGCTGCTCCACGGGGCAATTCCCCTATTGGTTTCGGTGGTGATCGGACATCCCATCGCGAAACTGACTTCGATATTGGGCGCGGCCATTTGCCTGATGCCATTTAGAATTGAAATTGGCTGCGCGGCCGTGCCGTTGTAGTTGCCATGCAGCATGGAAAGTGAGTCGCCATTGGGCCCGATGACGGCAATGCGTTTGATTCGAAGGCGGTCGAGCGGCAGAATCCCATCGTTTTTCAGCAGGACTATGGATCGTTCGGCAATCTTGAGCGCCAATGCTCGGCTTTGAGGCGTGTCGTTCTGGTTAATACCGATTTTGGAATAGGGGCAGGCATCAGGGGGTTCGAACAAGCCAAGCTTAAAACGTGTCCACAAGGTATAAAACAATGCCCGGTTAATTTCCTTTTCATTGACTAATCCCTCCTGGACCGCGCGCACCAGGGCCTTGTAATCGTCGCCGCAACAGAGGTCGCAGCCGGCTTTGACCGCGGCGGCGGCCGCGGCTTCCGGCGTGTTGACGTAATGATGCTGATTCCAAATATCGCCGATGGCGCCGCAATCTGAAACCACGTAGCCTTCAAATCCCCATTGGTCGCGCAACAGATCGGTAAGCAGGAAAGAGTTTGCGCAGTCCGGGACGCCGTAGAGCGCGCTGTAAGCGCCCATGACGCCGCCCACGTGCCCTTCACGCACCGCCATTTCGAATTGCGGCAGGTACGTTTCGTACAAATCACGTTCCGGCGGAGTAGCATTGAAGCGATAACGCTGTAATTCCGGCCCGTTATGAACGGCGTAATGCTTGGCGCAGGCCATCGCAAGCATGTACTTTGGATCGTCGCCCTGGATGCCTTTGATAAATGGCACGGCCAGGGTGCCCGTCAGGAATGGGTCTTCGCCGTAGGTCTCCTGGCCCCGGCCCCAGCGCGGGTCACGAAAAATGTTAATGTTCGGCGTCCAAAAGGTCAGCCCGTTCCACCACCTGGAGTCGCCGTTCTGCCCGGTTGCGTATTCGTTGAACTTGGCGCGGCCTTCAATGCCGATAACGTATCCTTCCTGACGGAGTAACTCTGGATCCCATGTGGCAGCCCCGCCAATTGGCTCGGGGAAAACGGTGGCAATTCCATCGTTGGCGACGCCATGCAACGCCTCGTTCCAATAGTTGTAGGCCGGAAGACCGAGCCGCGGTATCCGCGGCGCGTCGTTCTGTAATTGTGCAACCTTTTCGGCCAGCGACATCCGGCGGATCAAATCATCAACCCGCGCATTCATTGGCTGCGACGAGTCTTTCCAGATTTCCGGTCCGGGGACCACCGGGGGGGGCGTAGTTTCATCGGCGCTCAGGGACAGCGCGCAGGCGAGAAGGCAGGTGAGGCCATACGTCGGTTTCAGCAGCTTCATAGGGTTGGTTGCGCTGCGGATGATTTGCTATGGCGCTTTTACCCTCATGATTTGTAACGGCTCTCCGCAGGATTTGCATATCCATTTATATGGCGGCAGCGGTACTCGTGATTGACGGCCTGATTTTGGACGTTTATATGAAGGCCCTAAATTTGTCCTGCCACACTTTCTACATTTTATGGGAGCCTTTAAGCCTGCTTGCGCCAATTGCCTTAATTTGCCCTGTGCAAAGAGCGGTAAATGCATCTTTTTGTGAGGCGTGAATGCGCAAAAGTCGTTAAGCCATTGGATTTCAGTTAAGAGTTGCTCACATGACGCGGTTAATTTTCCACAACGCTCTTTCCAGGTCTCCGGTTTCAATAACTGGCCGTCATTGGGACAGCGGAACGGCTCGTCATCTGGCCCGTCCTTTGCCCTTCTGATATCAAGATCATTCCGGTTGAGAGTGAAGCCACATTGCGGGCATTCCCAACAGCCCGGTACGGTCATTTCGTCATTACCGATCGTCCTGTTATAATCGCCTATGCTATTAATTTTTCCCTGGTGAAACGGTTTCGGTACGGGCGATGAAATCATTGCGTCGGTGATGCGCCCAAGTCGTTCAACCAGGAAAAGAGTCTCCCTTGGATCAAGAACAACCAACAGCCGCTGTCGCACGGACTGAGTGACCGTCCACATTTGCTTGTATGCGCGGCGGCCTTTGTGAGTCAGCGTAACGCTTCGAGCGCGGGCGTCCCGTGTATGCCGGTTTCTCGCCACCAGACCTTTCTTTTCCAACAGCACAAGCATTGCCCGAACGGTGCTGGGATCAGAAGAGGCGCGAAGAACAAGGTCCTGTTGGGAAATCCCATCCTCCTCCATAAGAAGAGCCAGCAGCACAAACTGGTTCGCCGTCACGCTGCGCCTGGCGAGGCTCTCGTCCGTGCGACGATGCAAGGCCCAGTATGCCATGCGTAATCCCATCGCCAGGTCATGGCCACGCTTCATGTCGGGCTTTAACATAAATAATGCGTATACGCAACAAGTGGTCGGGGGAAATTTACACACTTGTTGCGGCCGATGTCAAACTTGTAAATAAACTCCGGGAGGCCAATTTCCAGGGCAGGTGTCCATGGCACGCCCTCAACTCCGGACCAATTCGCAAACCGAATCAGCGAACGGGTGCATTTACTGATAAAGGAACGCTCGCAAATGGAGTAAAAGGGGATTGGGGTGAGCCTGCGTGGGCGTGTCCATTCTTATTCGCAAAAAGTTATTTTCGCGCGGGACTTAAGCTGGTAAACCCCGTTTACTGGTTACAGGATGGATTTTTTGAACCTTTTTCGTCTCAATGTCACCAATCCAATAATGAACGACGAACGGTTTGTTTCGGCGCTTAAAGGTCAGGATCCTGCGGCTGTGCGGGAGTTGCTTGGTGCCTATGGCGACAGGCTGCTTCGTTCAGCGTTCCTTTTATGCGGCGATGAAACCGAAGCGCAGGACCTCGTTCAGGAAACGTTTCTCCAGGCCATTCGCTCCGTTCATCGTTTTCAGGGCCGCTCCGGGGTTTACACCTGGCTTCACGCTATCCTGCTGAATTTAGCCCGACGCCACCATCGCAGGCAAAAACGCATTATCTATGACGATGAGCTGGTTGACCGCGAAATGGCCAATGATAATCCGGTCCGCCTGGACGCCGAATCGGCGTCGTCGGCGCTTCGTCTGGCGCTCCGGAAACTTTCTGCGCCGCATCGTGAAATCATTGTCATTCGCTACTATGAAAACCTGAAGATCAATGAAATTGCCGCTCATCTTGGTATCTCGAATGGTACGGTCAAGTCGCGGCTTCATTATGCCCTTCAGCAACTGCAAAAATTTCTGCCCGTTGAAATGAACCTTTTTGGCCCGGGCGACACAGAGGAGATACAGAAACAATGAACTGCCGGCATTTCCAGGACGAGCTTTTTGAGTATGTGGAAGGAACACTTCCCGCCGACGCCCAGGCCGCGGCGCAAAAGCATCTCGCCGAATGCGCTGTCTGTCGCCAGGCTGTCGAAAAAGAAAAACGCCTCGGATCGGCGCTGTCCAGTCGCCTTCGGCAATTCAGTCAGCCCCTGACGCTGCACCCGAAAATCCTGCGCAACATACTGGCAGCTTCCGAACGGAAAGGCTCTGTGCCCATGGCGGAGTCCCTGATCGATTTGTGCAAATATTGGCTTCGCGTGGCGGCGATTCCCGTCGCCATGCTGCTGGTTGCCGGTGTTTTGTTGGCGATCCATTCCTCCGGCACAAGGAAACGCGAAGCAGTCGCGGACCCCGGCCCGTCCCGCATATCGGCCGTCACTTCGCCCGCGCAAGACAATTCGCGAACCCCGGTTTCTGTGCAAATGTCCTATCATTTGCCCAGGCGCGAATTTCGTCGGGAAGGGAATCTTGTCGTCGATACTTTGGTGGATGAAACGGTCGTCGTCGATGAAACAGTCCCGTCCGGTAACGTGAAAAATCTTCCGCAGAAACTCGAAATTAAAACTCCACTATGAAAATGAGCCATTCATTCCAGTTGCAAAGTATTGCAGCAGCCTTCGCCCTGACTCTGTCCCATGCCATGGCAGATTCGGTGATCACCAACCAAAATCTGCCGTATGAAGTGCCTTTTGAGTTAGGGACTTCCAATTTTGCCTCTGGCGACAATATAGCCATCACGGAAGTGCGGGGGACCAGTGATAAAATCGAGGTCGGAGGCACGTACTCAGTAGCAGGCACCTATACTCTTAGTTCAAAGGACCGCGCCCGGCTCTGGTTTATGGACACCACAATCTCAAATACCGGCCCAACTCCTATTGATCCAAACCAGGCCGTCTACATTGGGAAAGGTTCAGGTTCATTCTATCTGGTAGAGACCATGACCGATGACGGTTACTTCCATGTCAGCTTTGATACTGGTGGAGGGGTCTATTTCGGTCAGGGGGATCGCGTTTTTCACAGCTCGCCGAGTGCGCCCACCGACAACGGCAGTACCGCCAACAATTCTCCGAAAGATCCACCATCATTTTCGGGTCCCAACCAAGCATTGTTCAACTATCTGGGCAACCCAGTTATGCCGCCGGCGGACATGGACCAGCGCTATTCGGCCAGCGGTCTTGCCAGTGCTGTTCAACAGGCAGCTCAGAACGCCGGAATTACGGTCAAAAGCGTCGCCGTGGACGATTCAGAATTTCCCTTCATTGTCGGCGTTATTTGCGGCGGCTCGGACGCAGCGAAATTAAAGAGCGCGTTAAAGGCGATGCCCGGTTACGAGTACGGCGGCGGCGTAGGGGATGACAGCAATGCGGACGGCAGCGACACCTGCAATGTCTTCTGCATCGTTCCTCATAGCGCGTTTTCCCAGGGTACTGCGTACGCGATTTATCACCGGCTGATGCTCCGAGAAGCGATGTTCCACGACCAAATCAGCAACCAAATGTAGCCCGCACAATCAAGGGGTTTTGAGTTGCAGCTTGTAGAATTTTTGTCTGCCCGCAGGGAGGTTGTCCGTAGTCGTGAAAATGGCGTTCGAAGCCGTTACAGCATTGCCCACCGGGACCCAGACGGGAGAGATAAGGTTCGTAGTGCTGAGCGATTGGTAGACGCGCCCCGCCAGCCCGCTCGCGGTCAACGTCACTTGTCCCCCGGTCTTGCCGACATTCAGGATGTGCGGCGGCGCCGAGACAAAACTCAATTGGTAAATATTGCCGGAATCGTACGCGCCTCCGTTGAAAGTTGTTCCGTAGAGAGTGCCATCAGTATTGCGGACCAACGGACCAAAAGCGCCAAGTCCGTTGTCGCCATTGAACCAGGCGACGATTTGGAAACTGCCGCCCGGAGTGATTTCATAGATGACGCCGTCCTGATCGTTGGTCCCGCCACCAACCGTGGCCCCATAAAAGTTTCCGTCGTTGCCGACGAATAGCGCGGCGTGAGGGCGAATTCCATTGGTGCCGCTAAACGAAAACAGCGAATTGAATGCTCCGTTGGTAGTGATGCTGAATATCGTCCCGTCGCCATTGGCGCCTCCCTCTTCGGTGCCGCCATAGAGCGTGCCGTCCTTTCCGACCACCAGATCATCCGACGGATTCAGGCCGTTGGCGCCGTTAAAGGAAAACAAGGTCGTGATAGTCTGGTCCGCATTAAGCCGATAGATTGTTCCGTCGCCGCTGGTACCGCCCCAGGCCGTCGTGCCGTAGTAATTACCGTCGCCCGCCAGCACCAGTCCGCCATTTGGACCGGCTCCATCGCTATAGTCGAAGTTATGGATAATGTTGTAACTTCCATCTGAACCTGCCTCGAAAATCGTGCCCTGATTTTCGGACCCACCTTCCCAGGTGGTTCCGTAAAATACGCCTGGCGAAACCTCTACGAGTGTTCCGGATGGCTCACCGCCGTCGGGTTCGCCGGTGAACGAGTGGATAAGGTTGAAATCTCCGAAGGTATCGACGTAGAAGACCGCGCCTTCGTTCCCTACATAATCCCCGCTGCTCGTGCCGTAAATATTACCATCACTACCCACGGTCGGCGCGGTCACAGGCTCCGCACCGTCGCCGCCGTCGGTGAATGACCACAGCACGACAAGATTCGTCGTCGCGGGTGTGAATTCGAAAACATCGCCCCAGCCGTTTGCGCCGCCATATTGCACCGTTCCGTAAAAGTCGCCAGTCCCATCCGCAGCCAAGCCTATCGCGCCCTCTCCGTCATTTGCGTCCAAAAAGCTGTAGGTATTGCGTACGTTGACGTCCTGGGTCAGCCACGGCGGCGAAACGACCGACAAAACGTTCGAGACTGTGACTTTTCCGAAGCTATTTGTGATCGTTACGGCGTAAGTCCCGGCTTGCGCGGCGGCAAGGTTAATCAAGACGAGGCTGGCATTGGTCGAGCCGACGATGTTTGTTCCGTCGGTGAGATTGACGCCATTAAACGACCATTGATAGCTCAATGGTTGTTTGCCGGACGCGGCGACAGACAGGCCGGCAGTGCCGGCTATCAATGCCGTAACATTCGTCGTGTGCGTGACGACGGTCGGCGGAAGATTCGTCGCCAGGAGGGTTTGGATAGCGAGAGCGAGGTTGGGCAGGGGACCGATGTTATCAAAAATCGGATATGCGCCGCTTGTCTGCGGCGAACCGGTGCTGCGCAGGAGCGAGCGAATTTGCTGCCCCGTCAATACCTGACCGGTTGACTGTTTGTAAATGGACTGCAGCAAGGCTACTTCACCCACGACGATGGGCGTGGCTCCAGACGTGCCCGAGAACGTGGACGTATAATAAAGGTTGGGTCCTTCGGCGCTATACAGATCACCATAACCGGTCGTCACAATATTTTCGCCCCAGTTTTGAACGTCCACGCAGGAGCCGTAATTGGAATAATAAAGGCGCGAACTTTCAGTCGAGCTGCCGTTGTAGGACGCGCCCGCGCCCACGAAAATTGCGCCCGAATTATTTTGCGGCAGGAACGGCCAGTTCCCACCGTTGCCGGTGCTGTAAACGGGGTCGTCGAGGTTCTGGCCGCCGTTATCCCCCGTTTCAATCACAATAATTCCATTTGCGACGGCCATGACGATGTCGTTGTAGTAGGGTTGATACCAATCCACCGGAACGAGACCGTATTCGCCACCTGTGGCCTGGACACCCGGGGTGGTATTTGGCCCTGCAATCTGCTGTTCGATCAATAGGATGTCTCCCGGCCGAAGCGCGCTCGCTGCGGCAGTGATGCCCTGGCCAACATTGTAACCGCTGCTGTAATTCGCGCCTGCAAAATATACGCTGACACCGTATCCAACGCCTGTCGTTCCCCACCCGTTCTCGAGGGCAGCTATTTCACCCAGTGTCGCCGTGCCATGATCAGGATCGTCAAAGGGATCTATCGCGTCCGGAGTGAGGTTATCGATGCCGGGCAGATCGAGATGATTGGAATTGAAGGAATATTCGACATCCGCCACACGTATGCCGGCGCCAAATACGCCGTAATTGGTCCAAACCTGAAACGCGCCCCCGCCGACTGGCGCGGCGGCCATATATGTCTGCATGGGTTCGTAATTTTGGGGCAGCGGAGCTGGTTGGGCCAGAGGCACCGGTTGGGCCAGCTCAACGATATCCAATTGATTTAGGCGGTCAATTGCCTTGGCCGCGTCCATACCCGACGGCAAGGTCAGGTAAAACTGAAGATTCATGTCTGGCAAAGCGCGGCCAAGATTTTTTTCAGCCCGGTGCCGCAGGGAATCCATCGCGTCCTCCGAGATCGCGTCGGCGCGTTCCCATCTTCCGACAGAAAGGGCGTCGAATAGCGGCTTCGAACTGGTGAATACGCCTGAATTTGTGGTGATGAGCGCATTGTTTCGCAGGCGGATGTAAAGGCCGTCACGAAATTTCACCGCGATGCGCTTAGGGTCTTCGTACGTCCTAAGGACTGTCTTTGCCGGCTTGCGGACACTTTCGGCGGACAGATTTGCAGGAGCGGGCAGAATCCAACTCAGTATTACAAGCAGGCAAAGCCAATGCGCGGGCACGAAAAATCTTTGGGTGATCCTATTCATGCTTTCTAAAATTAAAGGGTTCTCCGTGATATCTTGAGCCAGTTTAGTATGGGCCGCTTCCAACTCAATACCAAAGCAGGCTGGCGTTACCCTGGTGTGACGAAACAGTTACACCCGTGTTAAAGCGCAGGCGTTGCCGGTCACCGCCCGCGTATGGTGGCGGTGCACATGCACCCCCTCTTTTCGGGGATTGAAGACTATGGCATTTGCGTGCATCCTCCCGTTTCCCTTGAAAATGATGTTTTCTTCTGTCGTGCACGGCGGGCTTTCAATTCTCGTCGTCGCCGTTTTGCTTGCGGCAACGGATCCTGTTTCGGCGAAATCATTCTATGCCGAAAAATTGGACGACCCGCATGCGATTTATCTCTCTCCGGCCGGTGGCGACGATACTGCGGCGATTCAAAACGCGATCAATAAAATTCAGGAAACGA
Organism: uncultured Verrucomicrobiae bacterium; assembly: GCA_963845665.1. Classification (GTDB taxonomy): domain Bacteria; phylum Verrucomicrobiota; class Verrucomicrobiia; order Limisphaerales; family UBA11358; genus UBA11358. The sequence continues at coordinate 1,487,469 of CAWJTA010000001.1, read as the reverse complement.
CCCGGCAGGGAATTGTCTTTCTTGCGCCGGAAAGTTATCACGTCAGCGACACGATTTACATTTGGCCGGGAATCCGGCTCATCGGCTACGGCGCGACGCGGCCAAAAATTATTCTGTCGGAAAATTCCCCGGGCTTTGGAAATCCATCACGGGAAAAAATCGTTTTTTATTTCGCCGGCCGCCGGTCGAGACATGGCAATTCGGAAATTGAGGATGCAAACCCGGGAACCTTTTATTCCGCGCTGGCAAATTTCGACATCGAGATTCAGAAGGGAAATCCTGGCGCCGTCGCCGTCCGCGCGCATTATGCGCAGCATTGCTTTCTGGCGCACATGGATATGCGGCTCGGTGATGCGCTGGCCGGCGTTCATGAGGGCGGCAACGTTATTGAAGACGTTCATTTTTTCGGCGGCACCCATGCGATTTGGACTTCGAAGCCGTCGCCCGGTTGGCAATTCACTCTCGTGGATTGCTCATTTGAAGGCCAGCGCGAATCGGCAATTTTTGAACATGAAGCCGGCCTGACTTTGATTCGCCCGCATTTTCAAAATGTTCCCAGCGCCGTGGAAATCGAGACAAATTGGGTGGATGAACTTTGGGTCAAAGATGCGCGGCTCGAGAATGTTTCCGGCGCGGCATTTTCTTTTGGCATGGAAAAAAGTCCCCGCAATGAAATCAACATGGAAGGAGTTGTTTGCAGCAACGTGCCCGTTTTCGCCGCGCTGATGGACAGTGAAAGAAAATTTGCCGCGCCGTCACAAATTTATTCCGTCAAAACATTTTCGCATGGCCTTGTGTTTCGGGATGTCGGCGCCGAGCCGGAAATTGAAAATCATTTCGATGCGGAAGTGCTGGCGCAAATGCCCGGACCAATCGCTTCTGACCTGGTCGGGTTGCCACCGTGCGACACGTGGGTGAATATTCGCGATCTCGGCGCGAAAGGCGACGGCCAAACCGACGATACTGTGGCCATTCAAAACGGAATTGCCAATCATCGCGCGATTTATTTTCCGTCCGGGTTCTACGTCGTGCGCGACACTTTAGAATTGAAACCGGACACGGTTTTGATTGGCCTGCATCCGGGCGCGACGCAAATTATTTTGCCGGACGGCACAGCGGCATTTGCCGGCGCCGGGCGGCCAAAAGCGCTGCTTGAAGCGCCGAAAGGCGGGAACAACGTTGTCGTTGGCATCGGGCTTTACACGAGTGGAGATAACCCACGCGCTGTCGCGGCCCTTTGGAAGGCCGGCGCAGATTCAATGATGAACGACGTGCGGTTTCTTGGCGGCCACGGCACGCCGCTACCGAACGGTTCGCGGGAAAACCCTTACAACGTAAATCATTCCGGCGACCCGAATCCCAATCGCCATTGGAACAGCGAATATCCGAGCTTGTGGATTACAGACGGCGGTGGCGGAACTTTTCTGGACATTTGGACGCCGTCCACGTTCGCGCAGGCTGGCATGGAGATTTCAGACACCCGGACCCCAGGCCACGCGTACCAGATTTCCATCGAGCATCATGTCCGCAATGAGATCATTGTCAGGAACGCCGCCCATTGGAGCATTTATGCGCTGCAAACTGAGGAAGAGCGCGGCGAAAGCGGATTTTGCCTGCCCATTGAGGTCGATTCCTCGCGCGACATCACCTTTGCAAATTTTCACAGCTATCGCGTCATCAGCTCGTATCAGCCGTTTCCTTATGCGGTGAAAATCTCCAATTCCCGTGACATTCGTTTCCGGAATTTCCACTGCGACAGCAACAGCAAAGTGAGTTTCGATTCCGCGGTCTACGATCAAAGTCATGGTATCGAGCTTCGCCAGCGTGAATTTGCATCGCTGGGCATTTCAAAAAAAATCTCCCATCCCAAAACCCATGAAGCCTCTCCGGTCGTCGCGGACGGCGCAAAAATTGAAAAATTGGCGGCCGGATTTTTCAACATTAGCGGCGGCGCAATGGATTCTCGCGGCAATCTCTACTTTGCGGATACGCATAGCCAAAGGATTTATCATTGGGATTGGGTTGCGCGAAAGCTTTCAACCAATGCCGTTTCGTTTGAACCAGTCAATCTCGCGGTGGATAATGCCGGAAATGTCCTTGTGATTGCTTACGACGATTCGATTTATGCGATGGGTCCAGACGGGAAATTTTCGGCGCTGACGCCGGGCTCGCTTAAAGGTTTGAATGGTAAAAATGCATTTTTGCCCGTCAGCGATTGGGTTCTCAATGATCATGCCCTTTCGCATCCAACGGCGCAATTTGTCTCACCGGACGGCACGGCCGTTTTGCCCGTTGGTGAAAGCTTCCTCGATGGTGAAACAAGTTGGGGCGTCCAATCCAGTCCGCAAATCCGCGCCTTTGGTTTGGCTCGCGCGGTTCCGGGCCAGCCATTTTATATCACCGACGAATCCAATTTACGGACCTGGAAAGCGGATGTGAATCCGGACGGCGGCCTGGCCAATTTCCAATTGTTCGCCGAAAATGGCGGTGAAAGCGTAGCGACCGATTCGCAAGGGAACGTTTATCTCGCCGCCGGGCAAATTTACGTTTACAACCCGAATGGAAAGTTGATTGATACAATTGAAACGCCGCGGCGGCCAATTCAAATTCTTTTCGGCGGCCGCGATGGCAAAACCCTCATCATCACCGCGCGCGATTCGCTTTACGCGTTGCAAATGAAAATTGCAGGGCGATAACTCTCGTTCTGTCAATGCAGGTCCTTCAGCCCGTTGGGAGACATTGCGCGTGCGACCTCCACGGTGTTACAAAACATTGATGCGCTCACAAGTCGACACGTGCTTCATTGTGTATATGCCTTCGCTTCCTTCGTATACTTCGCGCGACAACAAACACGTTTTTTATTCCGCAGTTCGAATTGCGACTGCGCCTGTCTGCAAACCATTGGCCGACGCGGACACTTTGATTTTGCCGTTCGAGCCGGTAGCTCGCACATACGCAACAGATTCGCCTTCATAAGCGTGACGTTTCGTTGCTTGAAACGGCTCATGGCTGGAATTGTCTCCGTTGTCCACTGCGACCATTTCGCCCGGGCCGGAAACCTTGAAGGAAATCAAATCGTTCGCGCGTGGAATTTCAACGCCGTTCGCATCAGTGACTTCTGCGCGCACTTCCGCCACGTGATCGAAACCCGGCGACAGCGTTTGCGTTTCGGTGGAGAGCGTGATCCTGTCTGGTTTGCCGGCAGTGCGCAGCTGGTCCGTGGCTATAACGTTGCCATTATCATCGCTTGCGACGGCTTTGAGCGTGCCGGGTTCGTAGTTCACCTTCCAGGTGCGCGGTGAAGCGTCCACGGGTAACGGCTGCGAACCCAGCGATTTGCCGTTCAGGAACAGCTCGACCTGCTTGCAGTTGGAATAAACTTCAACTGTCTCCTCGTGCGGCGCGGTATCGCGCGGCGTCCAATCCGCGAACACCACCTGAGTGTAACGTTCCGGACCGCCGTAGCCAGGATCCACCGGCATGGCTTCATTGACTGCGAGCCGCCGCACCATGTACACCATCGATCGGTCGCTCCACCAGCTCTGCCGTTGAAATGCCACAGGCTTTGGACGTCCCGTCCGATCCAGCAGGCCCGAACTGTTCGCGATCGCCGGCCAATGTCGCGATTCGCCCAGGTAATCCATGCCGCTCCAGAGAAACTGGCCCGCGTAAGGCGGGTTATCGCGCAACGCCACCCAGGACTGGCGGTCGTGCCGGTTTTCCGTGCCGAGAATTTTGCGCGACGGCTTCTGAGCGTGCGCGGCGAGAATTTCGTTCTCCCGATAGTTTTGCCCGATCACATCCAGCATGTCCGCCAGCCCGTCGTCATAGTCGTGGCTGGCGTTTGGGCGGAACAAAGCCATGGTCACCGGTCGCGTCGGATCGGTTTCATGCGCCACATCGACCAGGCCGCGCAATATTCGTTTGGCCCGCTCCGAGTGCGGCGTGTCATGAATTTCATTGCCGACGCTGTAAATGACAATGCTCGGATGATTGCGGTCGCGCATAATTGTATCGCGCTCGTCGGTGTGCGACCATTGCTCAAAAGACAAATGATAATCGTAGGGATTCTTGCCAACGGTCCAGCAATCGAAAAATTCGTCCATCACGAGAAAACCCATCCGGTCGCACAAATCCAGAAACTCCGGCGCGGGCGGATTATGCGCGGTACGAATAGCGTTGACGCCGACCTTCTTGAGTTCGGCCAGGCGCAGCCTCCACACGTCCAGCGGCACCGCTGCGCCAAATGCGCCGTCGCCGGCGTGCAGGCAGACGCCTTTGATTTTGATATTTTTTCCGTTCAACCAAAAGCCCGTCGCGGCGTCTAAATGCGCCTGGCGGATGCCGAACGTGTTGGTCTCCTCGTCCAAACATTCTCCTTCCGAATTGATTTTGTTGACTGCGGAATACAAGTTTGGCGTGTCCAGGTTCCAAAGTTGTGAATTAGCCACGACGATTTCGGATGAAAAATCTTTGCCGTCGTGCGCATTGATCGCGCTGTTCGTTTTCGCAGAGCCAGCCGTCTGGCCGTCCGGGCCGATCACTTCCGTTTGAAGAGCGAACTTGACTGCCACGTCGGACTCGTTGGTCAACGTCATTTCGACTTTAATCGTCGCTTCACTCTCTGAAATTCCGGGCGTGCTGACAAAGATCCCGTCGTGCGCAAAATGTAGCGGGCTGGTTTCAACGAGCCGGACATGACGCGCGATGCCCGAGCCCGCATACCAGCGCGACGCCGGCTGTTCCGAAGTGTCACAGCCCACGGCGATAACATTGTCGGCGCCGCCGAAATTCAAATGACCGGTCAGCTCGTACCCGAAACTGACGTAGCCATAAGGCCGATGGCCGAGGGGATAGCCATTGATCCAGACATCGCTGTTGGCCATCACGCCGTCGAATTCGATGAAAATACATCGGGTCGCGTCGGCCGCTGGCAGGGTAAAATGCTTTCGATACCAGGCCACGCCGCTGGGGAGAAAAGCGCCCGCGCCGCCCGCAGGATTGGTTTCGGAAAATGGCCCCGCAATGCTCCAATCATTTGGCAAATCCAATTTGCGCCAGCGCGAATCCTCAAATTGACTCTGGGCCGTGTCGTTGGTTTCAGTGTCGCCCTTCATAAAACGCCAGTCCGCATCGAAGTTTTCCGAAACGCCCGCGGATGCGATGCACGGCAGCAACCCGAACACAATGAGAAGAAGCAGGGCAGGGTGACGGTGATTCATGTGATGGAGAAATTCTGGCCTAAACGCGCGGCATGGGAAATCACCTAAATTGTCGATGTCGGTTGTCACAACGACCGAAGAGTGGCTGCCGCATATTTTTTGTGTCTATGGAAGTAAAAGTGTAAACGAGGTCGAAAAAGGGTCGAATTGTGTGATTTTATTGGCAAAGTTGCAAAATCGGGGGGTGTAAACGGGAAGCGATAGGATACGCTTCAGGGTTATTCTTTCAGCCACAGATTGGCAGTTTACTGCCGCTGAGGCCATGGTGGTCGGAGACGAACCGCAGATGTGCAACTCCTTGAGGCGGGGCTCATTAGAACAAAAACTAATTATTAACATAAAAATAGTTGACGATGGTTGCCGATTTTGCTAGAAATCTTTAAGAGGCGGTAGTCGGCGATTTTAGCTGTTACGAGGACAGCAATTTTCAGTGCGGTAGTTCCGTTTTTCACCAGCAAGCAGGACTGGTTGTTTGCCGTTCGTGCCGCCATGGAGCGATCTGGCCTCATACGAGGGGCAAGACCATGGCGGATGGTGGGTAAAAAAAGGATGGGAGTGATCCAATCGCTAGTGACGTTGCAACAAAGAAAACCCTGAAAGGAATCTTAGTTATGAAAAACACATTGGCTATCATGTCGGCGGCCGTGACGTTATTTTTCCTTTGCGCCGGGCTGGCGGAGGCGAGGCAGACACTGCACGGCCATGTGCCGGAAGCAATCACCGACTTGAAGTTGCCAGCGGTAGGCAGGGCTCCGACTAACGCCACTCTCCGATTGGCGATTAGCCTGCCCTTGCGAAACCGTGAGGAACTGACCAACTTCCTGGAAGAGATTTATACTCCGGGCAATCCCAATTTCGGAAAATCTTTGACGCCCGCGCAATTCACGGAACAGTTTGGGCCCACAGAACAGGATTATCAGGCGCTCATCGAGTTTGCGCGGAACAACGGCCTGACAGTGACGTGTACGTTTTCGAACCGGCTGATTCTCGACGTCATGGCCACGGTGGCCGACATTGAGCGGGTATTCCACGTCACGATGCGCCTTTATGACCATCCGACCGAAGCCCGCCAATTCTTCGCCCCGGATTCTGAACCGACGCTCGATTGTTCGGTTCCGGTTCTGTTCATCAACGGATTGGACAATTATATAATACCGCATCCAGTCTCGCCGACGCCAACTGCGGCGGGCGGGGAAGGACACGGGGGAGCGCAGGGCGGATCGGGGCCAAACGGGACCTATTATGCCCAGGATATTAGAAATGCCTACTTGCCGGGATTTAATAGTGAAGCCGGTGGCCAATCGATTGCTCTGTTGGAATATTCCGGCTACTACTCCGATATCATTAGCGACTACATGTATGACAATGGCATACTTCCATATGATGCGGATGCTATTGTCCAAAATTGGGAGTTGGATGGGGCCACAGGCGACCCGGCCACGAACGCACCATACACGACTTCCTATTATGAATGCGAGGTGGATATCGAAATGGCGATGGCGATTGCAAGTGGTCTGGACAGCATCATCGTCTATGAACTTCCAGCAATCACACCGAGCGGATACGGAGGGATAATTCAAGGCGCACCCCCGGACGATGCTTTGAATTTGATGGCCGCGCAGGACTTATGCAACCAAATCAGTTCATCCTGGGAGTTCGCGGTAAAGCCGAGCACAGACCAGATATTTCAGGAGCTTGCGGCGCAGAGACAGTCGTTCTTTCAGTCCTCGGGTGATGGAGGAGGGCGCACGGGGAACAATGTGTATTCGCCCTTTGATGACGCCTACGTCACGCTCGTGGGCGCGACGACATTGACGACGAGTGACAGCGGCACGTGGAGTTCGGAAGTAGTATGGAACACCGCGAGCGGCGGCGAAAGCGGCGGTGGAATCAGCCCCAACTACTCGATTCCAAGCTGGCAGCAGGCTGTCAACATGTCCGGTAACGGCGGGTCTACGACACAACGAAACATGCCCGATGTCGCCATCGTTGGGAATAATGTTTTTGCCGTCTATGGAGAATCTCCTGCGGTCGGTGTGGGTCCCACGGAGGGAGGTTATCAGGGCACCAGTGTGGCGGCACCGCTTTGGGCGAGCCTCATGGCAGTGGTCAATGCGAACGCCGTCGCAAAGCATCTGCCGCCTGTTGGTTTTATCAACCCGACTATCTACAAAATAGGAACAGGAGGGGACCCCGCTATCAACTATGCCTCCTGCTTTCACGACATCACCAGCGGGAACAATGAAAACTCCACTTCACCGAAAGAATTTTTTGCCGTTTCCGGCTATGATCTTTGCACCGGCTGGGGTTCGCCCAACGGCTCTAATTTGGTGAATGCCCTGGTTCTCAATGATTTTCCGTACCTGCACATACCGTTTCGGCCGATTATCTTCAACTTTCCCAATCTACTCGGTTACTGGTGCTTTGACCCTCTGTTTCTGCCGAACAGCTGCATTAACGGCTACACCGGCACTCTTGAGGGCAACGCATATATCGGTCCGCCGGGTTCCGGCTTTCCACTGCCAAATGACCCCACCAATCAGGCGCTGGAACTGAATGGCAGTGATAGCTGGCTGTTGAGCAACCTAAGCGGCCAGGTAACCGACCAGGGCTCCATGCTGGTCTGGGTTTATCTCACAGCCCAACCCTCAACAGTTGGACATTATTTCACAATCACCGCGATGTCACAGTTTGCAAACGATTTTGACCTTCAATTTGAGACGGACAACCATCTCTATTTTTATACCGATACCGGGTCGGCCACGGTTTATCCCGAGGCACTTCCGTTAAACCAGTGGCATTTTCTGGCGGCGACATTTGTGGCCAACACCAGCCGCTCGATCTACCTGGATGGAGCCCTGGTGGCGTCTTCCGTCCCGGGAAACCATTCGCTCAGCACCAACCCCTTCACCATCGGCGAAAGTCAGGTGTTCCCCGGGCGTTATTTTGAGGGCAGAATTTCCGATGCGGCCGTTTTTAACCGCGCTTTGAGCGCGTCCGAAATCGCAAATTTATATGCATCCAGCGTGCCCCCTATCAATGTCTCCCGGCAGCCAGGGAAAGTGATCCTGGGCTGGCCATCGAACTTCACGTCCTTGTCGCTGCAGGTAAACACCAATCTGGCCACATCAAACTGGACCGATTGGCCGGTTACGCCGCCGATTGTGGATGGACAATATACGGTCACCAACTTCACGTCCATTCCCGGGTCGCCAGGCCATATGTTCTTTCGACTGATGCCGTGATGTCAGAGGACCCTTAGTTGCGAAAAACAAGCTATCAATCATGGCCACGGTGGCCGACATGGCGCCGGGTCTTCCACGTCACGATACGCCTGAATTCGCATCCGACTGAGGCCCTGGAGCGGACTGGTCCGGCACTCCTGCGATCATAAACGGCCAATGCACGATGACCAATCACCCCCAAACTGCCAAAGCATCGGTTTTTCCGGCTGATGCCGTAGTTTTAGGCCATTTCTTTCCCTGAATTTCGCCCCTCTCCAGGTGCATTCCGCCCCTGATTTCCCGCAATTCGTCCCCTAATCGTTTGATTTCCAATTATTTGTGGTAAATAAACAGCAGAATCTGATGAATGGATTCTGAATCGTAAACAATGAATTTTGTGGCCAAAGAAATTAGAGTGACGGTGCTGGCGCTGGTCGTCAACGCGCTCTTTTCGTTGCCGCAGTCCGCCGTTGCCGGCAGTCGTACCTGGCCCGGTGGCACCAGTGGCGATGACGACAGGAAGCATGTTCTTCCGGTTGCATCAGCGATCATTGCGGTGCAAATGGTGAAAATCTCAGAAGGTCGGTCTCAGAAGGTCGGACAACAGTCGTCCGGGGCAGAGCGTGACTCAGAACGCGCGCTGCCCCGGGTAACGACGCCTGGGAAAAAAATCAGCAATTTAATATGAATATGAATATGAATACAGACACACTAAAAGTCAGATGGTCGTTCGTAATGAAACCGATGTCATGGGAGGAAGTCCATAATGCGGCTTCAGTATTTTGCGTATTGCATGCGGCGTTTGTCAGCTATTGCCTCTGGCATGTGATTGGAGCAAACACAGATAGTTTTAATAGGGCATTTTTGTATTATACGTTGGCTTTCGCCTGGGCGATCTGGTTGGTCGTTCTCCCGATTTCATGGTCTTTTACTGCGCGCAAATGGTGGAACCTGATTGTTCCCCTGGGATTGAGTGCTTTGGCTCTCCTTCCCGCTTTGGCCGATCTTAAGGTCGTCTTTGCGTTTCTCATTCACGGTCCAGGTCTCTGATATCTCCAGGGCTTAATATGCCCGACAACAGTCGTCCGGGGCAGAGCGCGACTCAGAACGCGCGCTGCCCCGGTAATGACCGTTGGAAATAGGCACAGCTCGTCGCTATGGGCTACTGCTGTGCGCCGCTCCGCGGCTGAAGAAAGAAAAGAGGAGACGTGCACCACCGATGCTTGCCCAGTCCACCATCTCGCCTCCATAATGGTTTTTTAAAATGGAACTGCGTCATCTCCGGTATTTTGTCGCTGTGGCGGAGGCACTGAATTTCACGAAGGCCGCAACGCAGATGCGCGTGGCGCAGCCGGCTTTGAGCCGTCAGGTATCGGATCTCGAGGACGAGCTGGGCGTAGACCTGCTGAAACGTAATTCTCACGGCGTTCAATTGACAGCCGAGGGAAAGCTGTTCCTGGACGACTCACGGCACATGCTCAAACTCGCGGATGAATCTGTGGCAAAGGTCCGCGCGCTCTCTCGCGGCGAGGTTGGCGAACTGCAAGTTGGATTTGTGGCGCCGCTGGATTTACATATATTGCCGCGAGCGCTTGCCGCATTTCAAAAGACAACGCCAGGCGTAAAGGTTGTCCTTCATGATTTGGGCACTGATGAACTCTGCCATGAGTTGCGAAATGGAACATTGCATCTCGCTGTCATGATGCAGCCCAGTGAAGAATCCATTGCCGGACTTCAGTTTGAGGAGATCGGCCGCTATCCATTTTTTGTCGCCATGGCGCCAGGCCATCCATTAGCAAGAATGAGGGCAATTGCTCTCGAAACGCTTGCGAAGCAGCCTTTGGTTGTCCTTGACCGCAAAAGGAATTCTGAATTCCACAGAATATTGAAACGCGTTTTTGCGCCAGTGCGTCCCAACGTTGTCGCCGAGAGCGGCAGCCTGAATTCGCTGATAACTGAAATTAACGTCGGAAAGTGCGTGGCGGTGGTTAGCGAACTTTTTAAACAAGCGGTCGGAAACCGGCTCTTGTATCGGAAACTGCTCAATACGGAGACTGCCATGTGCGTTGGCATTGCCCGCGCAAAAAATGGCGATCTGCCTCCGTCCGGGGAAAAGCTTTGTGCGACAATACGGAAGGTAACTAAAACCTAAACACGGCGCGGGCAGCGGATCCCCGCTACAATTTAGTCCGGTACGGTAGGCCTATGCGCCAGTGGCGCTGCCACCTGTGTGCAGACTTTCCCGCATCAATACTTGCCCGGGAGTCGCACTGCGATCATCCCAGGTCCAAAACACCAGACGCTGCGGAACCTTTTTGAGCCTCAGAACTCAAAGTAAATATAGAGTTATGATCGTTTGGACCAAAGACAATCCGCGGGCAGATTACGGCAGCCATACCGGCCGCGATGAGTTCGGCAACCTGTATCACGAAAAATGCTGGAGCGAAGCCGTCACCTGCACACTTCCCGATGGACGCCAAGGCACGGGATGGACCGTCGGCGAGGCCTTTCGCAATGCAATCACTGTACCCATTCGAAGATGAGACTTGAGAGATAATACTATGCCCGGAAGCCGGCACTGGCGAGCAGGTCGCTTATTGCATTGATCCCGACAAAAACGGCTCCGCATTTCTTAATTCTCGCTCTTAAAGGTCAGCCTGACCACTGTAGCGTAAGGATCGATTTTGGCCGGTTCGGGTATTGAAAAGACGGTCGCATCTCCCATCGCTGTTGGCTGGACCTGAACGGCAGGCAGAGTAGAATCCAAGACGCCGGCATCGAGAAAACCCATCCGACGGATAGTTATCGATGCTGGCTGGCCGCCATTCGGCCAGCCGAAAAACTCCAGGTAGATATTATTGCCGGCTTTGGTCGCGTAGCATTTGAGGCCCGGTTGCGGACTGACTTCGGATTCCGGCGCGGGTTCCGTGCTGTAAATGGCGGCACCGTTCGTGGCCAGCCATTTTCCCATGACCCGCAAAATGGCCTTATGCTCCGGCGGAAATTCACCGGACGCCGTCGGGCCGACATTGAGTACGAAATTGCCTCCCTTGCTTGTGCAATCGATCAGGTTCTGGATTAACTCCGCCGGGCTGCGATAATTTCGCGCTGTGCGGACCCAGCCCCAGTTGTCGTCGTCCGTGTCCGTCATCACGACCTCGAAATAGCGCTTTTGGAGCGAGCCCTTTAATTGATTCTCGGGCGTCGCATAATCGCCATCGGTGGACGCCGCGCCGCCCCCGCACCGGTCATTGACCAGCGTGTTTGGGCTCAACGAACGTACATACGCATAAAGCTCCTTCGAGTGGGCTTCATCGTTTTGCCACTGGTTGTCGACGTACCAGTAATTGTCGAACCAGAGCATTTTGATTTCACCGTAATTGCTCAACAGTTCCTTTAGTTGAGCACGCATGTAATCTTCGTAGTTTGCAAAGCCCGGCGCTTCCACCTTTGCCGCGGTCCAGTCTCCAATCGAATAATACGGACAAAATATGATGCCCTGGCGTTTGCATTCATCGGCCAATTCCCTGATGAGGTCTCGCCCGAAGGGCGTGGCGTCCACGACGTTGTTGCTGGTTGTCGTCGTATTAAACATGCAAAAGCCATCGTGATGCTTGGTCGTGACAATAACGTACTTTTGCCCGGCTGCCTTAATCATCGACACCCATTCTTTTGCATTAAAGTTCGTGGGATTAAAATTTCCTGCAGCCTCGGCCCGATATTCGTCCAGCGGAATAACCTCATGTTTCTCGCCCAGGCCGATGATTTGTTCCGCTGGATCATATTGCTTCCCGTGCCAGTAACCGCCCAACTCGGAATAGACCCCGAAGTGAATGAACGCGCCGAATTTGGCGTCACGAAACCATTTGCCTCGCTCGTCACCAGTACAACCGCGTTTCGCCCAAATCGCGTTCTGCCGTGCCGGGTCCCGCCATTGCGTATCGTCCGAACTCGCGGAGCAGATTCCAACGGCCAATACCATAGCCACGAAAAGTAATCCTAACCCGCGCTGTCCATTTGATTTGCCGTTCATATCGCGAATGAGCTTAATAAAAACTAAAATACTAAGGGCCGCTTTTTTTTATAATCTCCGTCAAACGATTCACGTCGAGAACTTGAAGGGTCCCTGTTCGAAAATTTGTTAGATACAGAGTCTGCCCGTCTGCGCTCAAATGAAATTCCCGCGGAAATGCACCACACGGGATTTCACCAATTTGCGGCCCCATCTGTGTGCCGATGCGTGATGTGTCCAATACAGTCAGCGTTGAATTCGTTGCGCTTGGGTCGAAACGATTAGAATTACCCACTAAAGCGAGCCGTCCATTTTTCACGAGTACGACTGGAACCGGACCGGTTCCAACCGGGATTTTGACCGATTCGGCATTGTTCGGGTTTGTAACCAAATCGGCTGTTTCAAAAACGAGAACGGCATTGCTGTTTCGCGCCGAAACGAACAAGCGACTGCCATCTGGAGAAAGTGCCAGGCGCACGGGACTGCCGCCCGCCGGAATTCGCGTCACCACGGATTCGTGTGGATCGATCCTGGCTTTGGCAACGTCAATGACGATAACCGCGCCTTCAGGCACTTTGCCCTTGCCGACCTCACGTTTTAAAACAGCCGGCCAGCGCCAATCCGGTGGAGCGACCTGGCTCGTGGTGAATAGCCATCGCTCATCTTTGGAGAAGGTGAGCGCAATGGGCGCAACGCCAACGGGAATTTTTCCGACGATGGCATCCGGCGCGCCGCTTTCTGAATCGGCGCGTTTGGACGTTGTTCCCGAATCGCGGCCCGGCGGACGAATCCGATCCATGTCTATTACTGTAATAGTGGCCGCATTTTCATCGCTAACAAAGAGAGTTTTATCATCGGCTGTCACATTCACGTAGGTGGTGTTGGCTCGCAGGCCGTCGCGCACCCACTGAAATGCCGGATCGTTCCCACCCGCCTCCAATTTTCGAGTGTCAAAGAAAACAACGCCATCATCCGCTGCAGCAATGAGTGTATCTCCACTATGTGTAATAACCATTCCTGACGGCCGGCGATCCATGGGAACCGTTCTGATAAATTGGATTCTCCCCCCTGTGTTTTGCAGAACTGCGATTCCTGTTTGCTGTCCCGTTAGGAGTGATACAAATATCCATTTTCGGTCGCGCGAATCCACGACTCCAAATGGTTCGCCAGGAAGCTTGACGTCGTAGCTGGGCGGTATTTCAGCGGTTAGCGACGACGTGAAGAATCCGAGCACCGTCAGGGCGAGTCCGGCTGATTTCATAGACGTGTTGGGCATGGTGCTAATACCACCAGTTCGCTTGGCACGTAAAGGTCGTTTTGGAAAAGCCTCAGGCAAGCGCCGAGAGAAGCTCTTCGAGCGCCGCCATACCGTCGTAGCGTTTGCCATTGATGAAAAAGGTCGGCGTGCCGTTGACACCGCTTCGGGCTCCGTTGCGAAAGTCTTCCCGGACGCGGGGTGCGTGCGCACCAGACGAAAGTTCGCTCATAATCTGCTGGGCGTCCAAACCCAGAGCCGCGGCATAACCCGCAAGATCCTCGACTTCCAATGCTTCCTGGTTCTCAAAGAGGTAGTCGTGCATTTCCCAGAATCGCCCTCGCACACCGGCGGCTTCGGCGGTCTCCGCGGCGTGTTCCGCGTGGGGATGTGAATTGATGAGCGGAAAATTCCGGAAGGCAAAACATAAGCGTTTGCCTAAACGCTTCTGAATTTCTTTGACCACTGGATAGGCCTGGCCGCAGAAAGGGCATTCGTAATCGCCGTATTCGAGCAATTTGATCGGGGCATCGATCGAACCTTGAATGTGGTCCCGATCGGGCACCGGCACGGCAGGTAATTTCGCGACCGTTCGCGCAGATGTTTTGACGCTCATTTTTCCTCCTGTGCTTGCAATTCTTCCAGGGCAGAGAGAATACCGTCGGCTCCTGGATTGATACCCACGGGCGAAACGTAACTCCAACGGATAACACCTTCCGTGTCGATGACGAACAGCGCCCGTTCGGACGTGCCGTCGCTCGCCCGGTACACGCCATAAAGCCGCGCCACTTCGCCTTTGGGCTCGAAATCTGCCAGGAGCGGAAAATGCAGCTTGCGATCACGGCTGAATGCGGAGTGGCACCACGAGCCGTCAACCGAAATGCCCAGAATCTCCGCGCCGGACTCCTGGAACTCGGAAAGCATTTCATTGTACAGTCCCATTTGATCTCCGCAAACCGGGCTCCAATCGGCCGGATAAAAAGCGAGCACTACGGGCCGCCCGCGAAACTCGCTTAATTTGACGATCTGATCGGGGGTGCTTTTGAGTGCGAAATCCGGGGCGGGTGTGCCGGCGGGTAAAGCTGTGGACGCGCTGCCGCGCCCTTGAGAACGGGCTAAATTGGCTTCGGTGACAGTATTCATAACATAGGATCAGCCGGTTGATCCTTTACCGGCTCGGGAGAGAGTTTCGTACAGCCGGAGCCAATTGTCCAGTGGCTCGCTTTTGCAATAAAACGGGGCTAAGCAGCTGGCCCTTGAGATGATTCTAAAGGCTGGGCGGAATGTTCCACTCCTACTGGCTATCCGTATTGGGCAAATTGAGATTGTATTTCTGCCGCAATGCGCTGGGCAGATCGGAAGTATTAATCTCAGTCATTCCCAGACCACCGCCGTGTAGGGTATAGCTGATGACTACTCCGCTCGAAACGACTTGTTCAACGTGCGCATTGTCATAGACGACTCCGCTGACGGTCACAAGTTGGTTGATCGGCTTCTTCGGCGTGGGTCTTGATGATCTCTTCACAGCCGGTGCCCGGGTTGGCCTGGACCTTGTCGGTGCCGGTGCCGCGGTCGGTTGTGTTCTGGCGCGCGCGCGCATCGATACCGCCACCGGCGGAGCGCTGGCAACCGGGGCGACGACAGCGGGAGGCTCGCTGGCGGGAACGACAGCAACAGCCGGAGCCTCATTGAGTGAGGCTTCCTTCGTGGAAGTGACGGAAATAGCCGGAGAAACGGTCGGCGAAGCTTCGGCAGCCACTGAAGATTGACTCGTGGCTGCTATGGAAGTCGGAGCTTCTTTCGGAGAAGTGACGGCAACGGCGGCCGATACTTCAACTGCGGTAGCCGGGGCTTCTTTGGTGGAGATGACCGCAACAGGAGCGGTGGCGACTTCATTGGTTGAAACTTCGGCAGTCGAAGCTGGAACAATTGGAGCCTCATTCGTGGAAGCGGCGGCAACCGGGACTGCACCCACTTCATTCGTAGAAGCGGCAGCGATTCTGGCCTCGCTGGCCACAATTTCAGAAACGGCAGATTGATTCGCAGTAGCTTCGGCGGCCGGGGCGGCGCTCGTCGGAACTTCGTTACTTGCGGCTTCCGCGGCGAGCAGGGCGGCTATCGCGGATTCATTAGTGGCACCTACGGAACTCGTAGCATTGGTCGAGGGGATAGCAACAGGAGTCGTGGAAGCTTCATTCGCGGACGCTTCGATGGTCGAAGTGGGAGCAACTGGAGCTTCATTGGTGGAAGCAACGGCAACCGGGGTGGTCGAAACTTCATTCGTGGAAGCAGTAGCGATCGTCGCCTCATTCGTCGCCATTTCGGCAACGGGAGATTGGTTTGTCACGGCTTCAGCAATCGAAGCGGCACCCGTCGGAACTTCGTTGGTCGAAATGACCGCAACTGGAGCGGCACCCGCGTCATTGGTAGACGCATCGGCGGTTGAAGTGGGAACAGCTGGAGTCTCATTCGTGGTGGCGACAGCAACCGGAATTGCAGAAACTTCATTCGTGGAAGCAACAGCGATCGTCGCCACGTTGGTCGCGATTTCAGCAACGGGAGGTTGATTTGTGGCAACTTCGGCAATCGGACTGGCGCCCGTCGGTGCTTCGTTGGTCGCGGCGACCGCAACTGAAGCGGCACCCGTGTCATTGGTGGACGCATCGGCGGTTGAAGTGAGAACAGCTGGAGTCTCATTCGTGGAAGCGACGGCAACTGGTGTTACAGAAACTTCATTTGTGGAAGCGACAGCGGTCGTTGCCTCGTTGGTCGCGATTTCAGCAACGGGAGGTTGGTTTGTGGCAACTTCGGCAATCGGACTGGCACTCGCCGGTGCTTCGTTGGTCGCGGCGACCGCAACTGAAGCGGCACCCGTGTCATTGGTGGACGCATCGGCGGTTGAAGTGGGAACAGCTGGAGTCTCATTCGTGGTGGCGACAGCAACCGGAGTTACAGAAACTTCATTCGTGGATGCAACAGCGATCGTCGCGACGTTGGTCGCGATTTCAGCGACGGGAGGTTGGTTTGTGACAACTTCGGCAACCGGACTGGCACCCGTCGGAACTTCGTTGGTCGCGGCGACCGCAACTGGAGCGGAAGCAACTTCATTGGTAGAAGCGTCGGCGGTCGAAGCAGGAACTACTGGAGCTTCGTTGGTGGAAGCGATGGCGACCGGGGTAGTCGAAACTTCATTTGTGGCAGCAGCGGTCGCAGTCTCATTAGTCGCCATTTCGGCAACGGGAGGCTGGTTTGTCGTCACTTCGGCAATAGGAGCGGTTGCGGTCGGAACTTCGTTGGAAACCTGGGCAGCCATCTGAGATTCATTTGTGGCTACGGTAGTTGGAATTTCATTAGTCGAGGCGACCACAACTGGAGCGGAAGCGACTTCATTTGTGGAAGCGTCGGCGGTCGAAGCAGGAACTACCGGAGCTTCATTGGTGGAAGCAACAGTGATCGTCGCCTCATTCGTCGCCATTTCGGCAGCGGGAGATTGATTTGTGACGACATCAGCGACCGGACTGGCACCGGTTAGAACTTCGTTGGTCGAGGCGACCGCAACTGGAGCGGCAATCGTTTCATTGGTAGACGCGTCGGCGGTTGAAGCGGGAACAGCTGAAGTCTCATTCGTGGTGGCGACAGCAACCGGAGTTACAGAAACTTCATTCGTGGAAGCGGCAGCGATCGTCGCCTCATTAGTCGCCATTTCGGCAACGGGAGGCTGGTTTGTGGCAGCTTCGGCGACCGGAGTGGCAGCAATCGGAACTTCGTTTGTAGCGGCTTCAGTAACAGCGTTGGTTTCGTTTGTGGAAACCTGGGCAGCCATCAGGGATTCATTCGTGGCTACGGTGGCTGGAATTTCATTAGTCGAGGCGACCGCAACTGGAGCGGAAGCAACTTCATTGGTGGAAGCGTCGATGGATGAAGCAGGAACTACCGGAGATTCATTTGTGGAAGCAATAGCGATCGGCGCCATGTTGGTCGCGATTTCAGCAATGGGAGGCTGGTTCGTGGCAGCTTCGGCAATAGGAGTGGCAGCAATCGGAATTTCGTTCGTGGCAGCTTCAGTAACAGCGTTGGTTTCGTTTGTGGAAACCTGGGCAGCCATCGGAGATTCATTCGTGGCTACGATGGCTGGAATTTCGTTAGTCGAGGCGACCGCAACTGGAGCGGCAGCAACTTCATTGGTGGAGACGTCGGCGGTCGAAGCAGGAACTACTGGAGCTTCATTTGTGGAAGCGATGGCAACCGGGGCGGTCGAAACTTCATTTGTGGCAGTAGCAGCGGTGGCAGTCTCACTAGTCGCCATTTCGGTAGCAGGAGGCTGGTTTGTGGCCACTTCGGCAACCGGAGTGGCAGCAGTCGGAACTTCGTTCGTGGAAGCGACGGCAACAGCGGGAGACTCATTCGTGATGGATTCGACGGTCGGGGATTGGTTCGTAGTCTCTTCAGCGATAGAGGTGTTAGTGGTCGAAGTCGCGTTAGTGGGAACTACATTCGTGGCATATTCGGCGGCGAGCAGGGCGGCCATCGTGCCGGAAGAGGTCGTGCCAGTTGAGCCCGCCGCAGATGCGCCGGTTTGCGCGGCAGCGGTTCCGGACTTTGGGCCAGTCCCTTCGCCTTCGTTCGATTGATTTCCTGCGGTGGCAGGAGTGGCGTCCATGAAAGCGCTTTTTTGTTGGGCGCAGCCGGAAACAAAGCCCGCGGCAAAGGCAGCGCACAGACCAAAATAGAGTGTGGATTTTACGGCACGACCCTCGCGGGCGGACTGCACGGAAATAGCATGCCGCCCCATGAGCTTAATGCCTGGACCGTTCTTATGTGGACCGTTGTCTTTCATGCTTGTGGTCAAAATTATCGGGAATGCACCAAAACCATCACATTGACGGCTTTATCACGAATAAGTGCCGCGCACAAAATCAGCAGCCGCCATGCCATTTCTTTATGCGCGGGCTACTAAACCCATTAAAATTTTCCACTAGATGAGTACGAAGATTCGGGCTTCGCGCTTGCGTCCTGGTGCGGTGGCAAGTGAAGCGCAACACCGCTTTTTGGAAGGCGTGGGTCACTCGAATTATATTTCCAGCTGGATTAAAGCGGTGTCATCCCGCCGCGCCCGGTGGCCGTGCGCAAGCACCTTTCCAGCGGCGGGAAACTTGCTATGCTCGGCCTCGTGAAAAATTTCAATGTTGAGCAGGGCACGGCCTTCCTTCGCGATCGATTTGTCCTTTTTAAAAACGCCGGCATCAATATCGCATCATCTCCGGTGCTCTACGGCTTGGCCGTTTATACTGTCTTCAGTGTGAATTGGAACGAAGCAAGCCGCGCGTTATATGCTTTTCGATTCCAAGACCATTACGCGCGCCTCGTGAATGCCACCCGCCTCATGGGTTTCACTGGCGCCGACGGCAAGGGATTCGGCGCGGCGTGGCCGTATGAACGGTTCGAAGCTACGATGCTCGAACTGATCAGCAAGAACAAAATCCGCGAGGATGCGCTCGTTCGGGTCTCGGTTTTTGTAGATGGAATAATTGCGGGCACAAAAATTTCCGGCCTTCCCATCGCCGTGAGCGCGTTTGTGTATCCGCTGGGTCAAATTCTGCGGCCCGATGGCATCCGTGTCTGCGTCTCGTCCTGGCGTCACATTCCGGATGATGTGATTCCAAATAGGGCCAAAGTCAACGGCGCGTATGTCAGCAATTGTTTGATGAAAAACGAAGCCCTTCTGAACGGCTTCGACGATGCCATCGCACTGGACCATCGCGGCCACGTGACCGAGGGCACGGTTGCAAACCTTTTTCTCGCGCGGAATGGACGGCTGATTACTCCGTCTGTGAACTCTGACATCCTCGAAGGCATAACGCGCGATACGATTCTGCGCCTGGCCGGAGACCTGGATATTCCAGTTGAGGAGCGAACCGTGGATCGAACCGAGCTGTATATCGCGGACGAAGCATTTCTCTGCGGTTCGTCCGCGCGAGTCGCGCCCATTCTGGAAATTGATCATCGGACCGTGGGCAATGGCAAGCCGGGTCCATTCACGCAAAAACTGGCCGCGAAGTATTTGGCCATCCAAAGCGGTAACGACAAGGCATACAGAGAGTGGCGAATGAAAGTCGGATAAAATGCCCTGCGGCGACGCGTACGCGCCACGACGCCGTCAATCATGACGGGCGCGGTGTCGGCGGAATGGCCGAACGTGAACGCATTTGAGGGCTGTTGGGCCGGAATGCTGTGGCCCAATCCCGCCATTGGTGTCAGGTGGGACGGGCGTCCTGCCTGCCCGTTTCAACGATTCAACGTTTTAATGCTTCAACGGCCGTTGCGTGTCTGGTGTTCTGTTCGATTTGCTCAAGGTCGGCATGCATCTTTGCCAACAGTGACCAGGCCAGCCATGGAAAAAGCAGCCACATGCTGCCCAGGACAATTCCAGACGCCGCCGCGATGCCTATGGCAACAAAGCCGCGCACACCCGCGCTACCGGTTACAATCTGATGAAATGTCACACCGGATTTAACGAGAGCCACAATGATAACCGCTGAGGCCAGAAGGGCGATCAGCGCCACAACAGCCAGGATTATTGGGCCTGCATGAACGGTTTTGGGCGACGAGGCCTTCGACCATCTGGCGATAGGCATGGTCAGAGCCGTGGCGTAGCCGCAATGAGGGCAACGTACGTTTTGTCCGATGATTCGCGTTGAAGTGCGGTTTAGCTCCGCAAAATCGGCAGCGTCGAACGCAATGCTGCTCCTGCAATTTTGGCAGGTACATTTTACTGTCATAAGAAACTCCTTTCCCGTCACGCCCACCGCCTGACGTGACATCCACGGTAGATACTACTGCCATACCGGCAAAAATGCCACTTTTAGTGTGTCCCTCGATTGAAATCCGGGTTACGGCTTCGCCGACGAGCGGATTAATGGATTGGTGGATTGGTCGGGCCCGCAGGGTGGTGGGCATTTTATTCGTGTAGGTGACGAAACGCGCAACGAAGGGGGAAATTGGCGGTTTTATCGGGAAATTCGTGAATTTCAAGGCAACGAGGATCGCCAGGGACGAACCAGCCGTAACGCTTGCGGATCCTGTTTGCAATTCTGCTAATAGATGTCATAATCAAATGTTTAAGGTGGCAACGGCCGCAGGACAAGGAGCTGGAAACCAAACCCCAAACGTGAAACTCATTCTATCGCCCTAAATCTATGAAAAATCCCATTCATTTGACACTCGGCATACTGCTGCTCGCAGGCATGAACCTCTCCGCTGCTGACGTGCTTTACGTTTCGACGAACTGCCCGAACCCACAGCCTCCCTACGCCAGTTGGAGCACAGCGGCTACAAACATTCAGGCGGCCGTTAGTTCGGCTGAGGCGGGCGATTTCATCGTGGTGACCGACGGCGTGTATTCCGGCGGCGTGACTGTGAGCAATCCCGTGACTCTATTAAGCGTCAATGGCGCGAGTTCCACGGTGATCGATGGTGGAGGGCCGAGACTGCCAACTCCTCCGTGCATTTCCCTGACCAATGGATCGATGCTGATCGGGTTCACAGTGACCGGCGGAAGGGATGAAGATATCCCCGGTGGCGTGTTGTGCTTCTCGTCAAATGTCGTTCTCATCAATTGCGTGATAAGCAACAATATTAGTGTCTCGGGGACTGCAGGGGTGAGCGGCGGCACGCTCTACAACTGCACGATTACGGACAATAATGCGGGTTTCAGCGGTTTTGGCGGCGCCGCTGGGTCAATACTGAACAACTGCACGATTACAGGAAACGTCGGTGATAGCGTGGGCGGGGCTGTCGGATGTATTTTGAACTATTGCGTGCTCGCCCGGAATGGTTGCAATAATGATGCCGGCGGCGCTATGAACTGCACTCTAAACAATTGCATCGTTACAGAGAATAGCTGCGCCCTTGCGGGCGGTGGAGTGTACGATTGCACATTGAACAATTGCCTGGTTTGGAACAATTCTGCCGCCCTCGGCGGCGGAGCCTGCTTCAGCAGTCTGACCAACTGCACATTGGTCGTTAACTCAGCCGGTGGTGAAAGCGAGGGCATCCCGGTCTCAGGGGGTGCCGGGGCTTATGGCTCTACGCTGAACAATTGCATCAGCTATTTCAACATTGCTCCTGCCGGTTTTGCAACGAATTACGACACCAACAGCACCCTGAATTATTGTTGCACAATACCGCTGCCCGCGAGTGGCATCGGCAATATTACGAATAATCCGCTCTTCGTGAATTCGGCCGACGGCAACTATCAACTGCAAAGCAGTTCCCCGTGCATCAACGCGGGAAATAACGCCTATGTAACTTCCTCCACCGATTTGGCAGGCAACCCGCGCATCGTTGGCGGCACAGTGGATATCGGCGCCTACGAGTATCAGACCCCAACATCCGAAATCTCCTACGCTTACCTGCAGCAATACGGACTTCCCGCCGACGGTTCTGTGGATCATGCAGATCTGGACGGCACAGGTTTTAACGTCTATCAGGACTGGGTCGCCGGCCTGAATCCTACGAATCGGGCGTCCGTCCTGGCGATGCTTCCTCCCGCGTCCACGAACAATTTGGCGGGCATCACAGTCCGTTGGAAAAGCGTGAATGGAATCCAATACCTTCTGCAGCGTTCAACCAATCTAACGGTGCAACCTGTCTTTCCAACCATCCAGGAGAATATCCCCGGTGAGGGCGGCACAAACAGTTACCAGGACTCTTCCGCCACCAACAATACGCCGTACTTTTACCGGGTTGGTGTGGTTGCTCCGTAGAGGGATCATCGGATTGTCGGAGATCGGTACCACTGGCGCATTTTGTGTCCATAGGCGGGGAAACGCGAAACGAGGGCGAAAATTGGCGGTTTTACTGGGAAATACGTGAATTTCAAGGCAACGAGCGGATTGAGTCGTGGTCTTCCTTTCCTGGTTTAGAATTCGTCGACATATCACCGAAAGCCAAACCAGTCATAACGCTAACGCTTGCGGATTCTGCTTGCAATTTGACCAAGAGATGTCATAATCGTTCATGTTAAGGCGGCAGCAGCCGCCGGACAAGGAGATGGACAACAAACGCCAAACGTAAAACTCGTTCTATCCGTGAAACACATTCTATCCCCCCCATATCTATGAAAAATTTAATTTATTTGACAATCGGCAGTCTGCTGCTCGCAGGCATGAATCTCTCCGCTACTACGCTCTACGTTTCGTCGGCGAGCCCGAACCCGCAGCCGCCGTACGCCAGTTGGAGCACAGCGGCTACAAACATTCAGGCCGCCGTTATTTCGGCTGAAGCCGGCGATTTCATCGTGGTGACCGACGGCGTGTATTCCGGCGGTGTGAACGTGACCAACCCGGTGACTCTGTTGAGTGTCAATGGCGCGAATTCGACTGTGATCAATGGCGGGGTGCCATGCATTTCTGTGAACGATGGCGCGAGCGTTATCGGCTTCACCGTGACCGGCGGAAATGACACCGAGGGCGTGTACTGCTCCGGGTCAAATGCCGTTCTCATCAATTGTGTGATAAGCCACAACAGCAACCCTGAGGGGATCGCCGGGGTGGATGGCGGCACGCTCAATAACTGCGCGATTACGGATAATAGTGCGGGTATTACGGGGGGTGTTGGCGGCGCCTATGGGTCAACGCTAAATAACTGTACGATTACAGGCAACGACGGTGATGAAGCCGGCGGGGCTGTCGGATGTACTTTGACCTATTGCACGCTCGCCGGGAATTCATGCGATACCTATGCCGGCGGCGCGATGAACTGCACACTAAACAGTTGCATCATTTCGGGTAACGGCTGCGCCTATGTGGGCGGCGGCGTTGAGAATTGCTCATTGAATGATTGCCTGGTGTGCAACAATGTTGCTGGTATGGCCGGCGGCGGGGCCGCCAGCTGCAACCTGACCAACTGTACGTTGAGCGGCAACACAGCCGATGGAACCGAGGGCTTCCCCTCAGGCGGCGGCGGGGCTTTTGGCTGCACGTTGAATAATTGCATCAGCTATTTCAATAACGCTCCTACTGGGACGAATTACGACGCAAACAGCACTCTGAACTATTGCTGCACAATACCGCTGCCCGCGAGTGGCATCGGCAATATTACGAATAATCCACTCTTCGTGAATTCGGCCGATGGCAACTATCAACTGCAAAGCAGTTCCCCGTGCATCAACGCGGGAAACAATGCCTATGTAACGTCCTCCACCGATTTAGCGGGCAACCCGCGCATCGTTGGCGGCACAGTAGATATGGGCGCCTACGAGTATCAGACTCCAACGTCCGCTATCTCCTACGCGTACCTGCAGCAATACGGACTTCCGACCGATGGTTCCGTGGATCATGCAGATCTGGATGGCACAGGCTTTAATGTCTATCAGGACTGGGTCGCCGGCCTGAATCCTACGAACCGGGCGTCCGTCCTTGCCATGCTTCCCCCCGCAGCCACGAATAATTTGGCGGGCATCGCTGTCCGTTGGAAAAGCGTGAATGGAATCCAATACCTTCTGCAGCGCTCAACCAATCTAATGGTGCAACCTGTCTTTCCAACCATCCAGGAGAATATCCCCGGTGAGGGCGGCACAAACAGTTATCAGGACTCTTCCGCCACCAACAAAACACCGTACTATTACCGGGTTGGTGTGGTTGTACCTTAGGCGGCCGGCGATCGGCGATTTAATGGATAAGCGGATTGATTGGATTTGGCGAAGTCGTGGAGTGACACCGGGTCCCGGTAGGGCGGAGCTACTGCTCCGCCAGGCACGAGCCACCGCGCTCGCGCCAGTCTCTAAATGGATTTTGACACATTTTTTCTCTATATGTAAGTAAACGGGTAAACGAGAGCGGAACATGTGGCAGATTTCGCGTTTTTATTGGGGAATTTAACAAATTAGGGGGGGTAAACGGACCAGAAATTTATTTCATAAAAAACCGGCACGTTCTACTATCTCGACATGGCAGCACACGAAGAGGATACGCTGGTCATCATCAAACCGGACGCGTTCTGGCGCCAATTGGACGGCGCGGTGGAGGGGCGCGTCAGCGCGTTGGGATTGAAAAAAGTGGCGGAATGCATCCTGGCCGACGGCGAAAATCTTTCGGAAGACAAGTGGAAGGAGTTTTATTTTCCGGCCATTGGCGATAAACCGGAGCGCCTGGACGGAACGTCCAAATATATGGCCTACGGTCCGGTGAAGGCCATGCGTTTCAGGGGCGAAGACGCCATCCGCAAGGTTCGCGGCATCCTGGGCGCGACGCGACCGTGGCTGGCGGAGCGGGGGAGCATCCGCGGCGATTTTTGGCCGGGCGCCACAGAAGCCAATGCGGCGTACCGGGTGAAATTCCAGCAACCCGGCGACGACAAATTTGTCTTCAATCTAATTCATGCCTCGGATTCGCAGGACAGTTTTAAACGCGAAATTCAGTTTTTCAGGAAGCTGATCCCATAGCTGCGAGCGCCGGGTGAGGGCACCCGGCCTACAGGCGGCATGAAGATTTCGCGAAGAACCTTCCTTCGTGGTAGTGTTAACGTTTAACGCGTTGGAATACAAAGGCTTGCATCCATTTGTTAACCCCCTGTTAATGATTTGTTAACCATTAAGTCATTGATCTTGAACAATGTAACCGATGTTAACCCCTTTTACCCCTCATACCATCGTCACCTTTTCCGCACCCAGGAAAGGGCGTCATATTGCTCAAGCTGCAAAACGATACTTGCCTGTCCACCCATAGCTTCTGAGCGAAGGCGGAACGCAACGCCAACACGCACCACGAGCCTTTTTGTTCCGCTCATCTTACCAGCGCAATTCGTGTCTCGCTTATCGAGATTCAAAGAGGTAAATTCATCGTTTCATGTTGTCACTTTCCGGCATCACCAAGGCGTACGGCGGCAGAACATTGTTCGCCGACGTCTCGTTGCAAGTTAATCGCGCTGACCGCATCGGGCTCGTCGGGCCGAACGGCGCGGGCAAAACCACGCTTTTCTCCATCATCCTGGGCACGCTGGAGCCTGATGATGGGAAGATATCGAAGGAACGCGGGGCAAGCTTTGGCTATCTTCCGCAGGAGACCGCGGTCGTAGGCGATGAAACGGTCATCGAAATCGCCACGGCCATTACCCCCGATTTCATCAAGGTCCGCCGCGTCATCAAGGCCTGGGAAGCCGATCATCCCGTCGAAGCAACGCATTCGGAAGAAATCCACGACGATGCCCACGACCGTTTCAACGAACTCGGCGGTTATCGTCTCGAGGCCAAGGCAAAGCAGATTCTGGCTGGCTTGAGTTTCCGCGAGAGCGATTTCGATCGTCCGGCGCGCGAGTTGAGCGGCGGCTGGGTCATGCGCGCCCATCTCGCGCGATTGCTGGTCCAGGAACCGGACCTGCTCATGCTTGACGAGCCTACCAACCATCTCGACCTCGAGGCGTTGCTATGGTTTCAGGGCTATCTCCAATCGTATCCGGGCGCGATTCTCGTCATTTCGCACGATCGCGAATTTCTGAATCGCCTCATCGGCAGCATCGTCGAAATTCGTCAAAGCAAACTCCTGCGTTATCGCGGCAATTACGATGAATATCTTGAACAACGCGCCGCGTACGAGGAACAAATGCTCGCCGCTTACAAAAACCAGCAGCGCGAAATTGGCCAGCTCATGGAATTTGTGAACCGGTTCCGCGCCAAAGCGTCCAAAGCCGCGCAGGCCCAAAGCAAACTCAAGCAAGTCGATCGCATGGAGAAAATCGAGGCGCCCACCAGCGACAGTCGCAAGGTCAGCTTCACCTTTCCCCAGCCGCAACGCAGCGGTCAAAAGGTCATCACACTCGAAAACATTCACCAGGCCTACGGCGAAAAGGTGGTCTATCGGGGAATGGATTTTCTGGCCGAGCGCGGCCAGCGCGTCGTCCTGGTCGGTCCCAACGGCGCCGGCAAATCCACGTTGCTCAAAATTCTCGCCGAGGTTGTGATTCCGCAAAGCGGAGTTCGCACCCTCGGCCACAACGTCAAGGCCGGTTACTATTCACAGAACCGCGTCGAAATGCTCGACCCCTCGCGCACCGTCTTCGAAGAAGCCTCCGATACGCCGCAACGGGTTACTGAACAATTTATTCGCACGTTGCTCGGCTGTTTCCTGTTCCAGGGCGATGATGTTTTCAAAAAGGTCAGCGTCTTGAGCGGTGGCGAAAAAAGCCGTTTAGCGCTCGTGAAGCTTCTCCTCGACCCGCCCAACCTGTTGTTAATGGACGAGCCAACCACGCACCTGGATATGGCCAGCATTGACGCGCTCGCGTACGCGTTGGACCAGTTCCAGGGCACGCTCATTTTCATCAGCCACGACGTTTATTTCATCCGCGCCCTCGCCAACCATGTCGTGCACGTGAATGCCGGCCGTCTCACGCCTTACCCGGGCGGCTATCAATATTATTTGGATAAAACCAAAGCGCAGTCCGCGCGCGCTGCGTTGACTTCAGGCGGCAGCGGCAACGACGTTTCGCAAAAGCCAGCGACTGCGTCCGCGTCCGCAGCGATCCGTCCGAGTGTTGATCGCAAGGAACAAAAGCGCATTGAGGCCGAACAACGGCAGGCCCGGTCCAATCAGCGCAAAGCGCAGCAACAAATCGTTCACCGATTGGAAAAGGAAATCCAGGAACTTGAAGCGCGCCTTAAAGACCTTACCGCCGAACTCGAAAGTCCCGCCACGTACGAGAAACCCGGCCGGGCGGTTGAAGTGAACCGCGCGTTATTGCACGCGCAAGAGCGGTTGGCCGAGTTGAATCCCGAATGGGAAGCGGCGGCGGGGAAATTGGCCGAGATGGCGTGAACGGATTTTGGATGGGTGATTAGTGGATTAGCGGGCAAGGCAGCCGTTTGAGGGAATGTTTTTTGTGCATTTGACGGAAAGGGAAAAGATGCCATTGACAGCCCCTCCAGAGTTCGAAGACGATATTGTTCGATTGAAATGAGGACATTATGAGTTATGTATTGACCGCTTACATCCTGGATTTGGCCGACCTGAAGTCTGCGGTTGGCAGCAAGGACAGGTCCATAATTCGTGACATCGAACCGATGATCGAGGAAAGCTTCGACGAAGACGAGGAAGAGGAGGCGGATGCGCAGAGAGCTGCTGTCTGTGCCCTCGTCATGGGCGAACCGATGGACCCTGACAATGCCCAATACGGGCACGCGCTCTGGAATATATGCCGGGTCAAGGGTGAAGAGTTTCTGCCGGATGCATGGGGCGGTATCCGATGGGATTCAGTCGAGGCTTGCGGGCTTGAGGACCTGCTCACCAAAACCGGCCCTCCCGTCGCTCTGCCGCCGAGTGAGGATTTCCCAAACATCGGTTATATCAAGCGGGACATGATTGCTAAATATATTGAGGCAGCGGAGGAGCAAAAAGAGAAGTCCACTCCGAACGTTGTCGGATTACTGGACGAATACTTGAGTTGGTTGGAGCGCGCACAATCCGAGAATAAGGACATTGTGTTTTTCTATAGTTGATGAGCAACCTGAACGATGAATTGCTTCGCGCGGTGGAGCTGGCCCTGGCAGAGGATTGGGACGCGGCGCACCAAATCGTGCAGCAACACGAAGACGACCAGACTGCTTCATGGATTCACGCTGTGCTGCACAAGTTGGAGGGTGATATGTCCAACAGCCGCTATTGGTATCGCCGGGCCGACCGGCTTGACCATGTCGAAGATGAACCGCGTGCGGAACTAAGCGCTATTGAGTTAGAACTCCGAAAGCCGTAGGAGGAACAGCCGCCAGGAGATTGACGCAATCGCTCCCTTGTCTTCGTGTGGATGGCAAAACGAAAAACTCAGTCGTGTTTGATGTCGCGGAGCGACAATGGAGAGTAGCCAGACACGGAGTGTCTGGTCACGGCAAATAGGGAAATCTGTCCTGAAAGGACATTGGATTGGCCGGGAGTTTTCCTGCCGTCCCTTCAGGACGGGCAGATATTGGGGTGGTTTTCCAGACACTCCGTGACTGGCTACTTTCCGGTTGTGCCTTCGGCACGAGTAACATCCCATCAATCCAACAATCCATTTATCCGGTTTGTTACTGGCCTCTCAGGATGTAAAACTGATGCGGAGTCTTGCTGCTGACTGCGTTGGTAGCGATAATGGAAAAGAGCCCGTTTGCCGTCAGAAGGTTCGAGGCAATCGGCGACCATTGGCCAAATGGTGTCGTCAGGTTTGTGCTCGTCAAAACATAATACGTTTTACCAGCAACCCCCTTGTTGGCGTTGAGGATTAGATTTGTCCCGGCAAAGGAGAGATTCATTAAGAAGGGGACCAAAGCCCCACTGTGCGATCCGGCATAAAAACGCAGCCTTTTGGCGGTGGCCGGCAGTTCGGTCAATATTGGCGTGGCGCTGCCGCCGCTCAGCGGAAGCTGAAAGAGCGCTTTGGTCATGGCGTCCGACAAATAAATATCATCGTGAGCGAGGTCGAGGTCCAGCGCTGTGCAACGCTGGACGCCGCCCGACGCGGTGAAGATTGTTATCAACCCGGAACCGTCGTAGTTCATTCGTTCGATACGGTTCGAGCTTTGCACGGTGCTGCTCAAGGTAAAATAAATCTGGCGATTGTTCACATCGAGGGCCAGGCAGGTGGGCGTCGAGTTGGTGAACGTTGCCAGCGCCAGCACACCGCCACCTGACGGGCTCATGCTCCAGATCTTTTGGGTACCCGCGTCGGCAATGAAGATTTTTGAATTGCCCGGATCCACGGCGACAGCGGTGCAGCGCGAAACATCGGCGTCCTCGGGACCGGTCGCAGTGTAAATGACCGAATGATTATTTCCGCCGTAACCGATGCGCTGGACAGTATTGTTGTTCTGGATGGTGGAACTGGTGGCGTAATAAATCATTTTATTCGTGATATCCAGCGCGAGGTCGGTTGGATAATTCGTCAGGCCGCCTTCGACCAGGGTCAGTGAACCGCCATTCAGATTGAGACTCCAAAGCGCATTTGATACTCCGTCCAGAAGAAACAACTGGCCATTTACCGCATCCAGCGCCAGCGCCGTGCAACGGTACACGCTGTTCAAACCGGGGCCAGTGGCGGTAAACAGCGGAGAATTGCCACTGCCGTTGGTCGCAATCTGGTCAATTGCGTTTTGTGACAGGACGGTACTGCTGGTATTGTAAAAAATTGATTGCGCCCGGACCTGCCAGCCAGCGAGCAGACAAACCGCCAGAAAATAAGCAACGAACCTCCGTTTTTGTATTTGAATCGTTCTCATTTAAAATCAGCCGGGAGTCCGCGCGTCAATTGCGCGCAGGGAAAATACCCTCCAGGGCAATGATGAACGTTATACACAAAAAAGGCGGCACGGTGCTGATGGGCACTCCACTGCCGGTGAAGCCAATCGCGCCACTATTCATTTGTCCAGTGGCAGTGGCCGAGGAATAGTTCGATGAAGTGCCAGTGGATTCGATGGCCGGCAACGCCCCTGCGGGGCTTGGCTGGTTGCCGCCGCTGGCCACGCAACTGAGCCCATGGTTGTGGGATGGCAGGTTGCTCGCGTTAAGTGTGGCAGTTGGGGAGCCACCGGTTAGTCCTACGTAACCGCCGGTGAATGCCGGTCCTGAGCCAAAATGAATCGGAAAAGTTGCCTGTAAGTTCGGCAAATTAAAGGTCGTCGTACCGTTACCGCCGTAGTTAGTGCCCAGCAGCGAAAACAGCGCCGTGTTGGATGAAATAGCCATAGTCTGGCCGTTGCAAAGCGCCCAACCCACGGGCGCAAAGTTGCCCGCGAACATTCTGATCTCACCAACATAAGGATCTGACATAGAATTTTGAGTTGATTGGTTTAATTTTCGAAAACATTTAGGTTGCTTCCCGCTTCATGACTGTACCTGCGCCTCCGGCGCCGGCCGGTTGAAGACAGATTGATAACGAACCCGGTCCGAGTCCCGCGGGCCGATCCGTCCAATGTACATGTTAAATCTGCCCAATTCGTCATGCTCAAAAGGGAGGATGGCTTCGGGGAGCAATTCGTCCGGTGGACCACTGAAGACAAGCGAAAATCTTTCGTTGCCCGCGTCCGCCGGTGGGCGGCGTCCCGGGACAACCTGATAGGGTGCCGTGGGCGGCGCCTTCAGCAATCTGAGTTCAACCACGCGCCCGGACGGAGAATGAACTCGGAATCGCGTGTTAATTTGGGTGGCCAGCTGCGAATAGCTGATTTGAGCCAGGGACCGAAAATGGCCGCCGAGATTTGCCGTTTTGCCGAAGGCGCTTGCGGGAAAGGCTCCCATTACCGCCAATGCGGCGGAACTGTTATAAAGAAACTGGCGGCGCGTCATTGTTTGGTTATATCGACTGCAATTATCGCCCTGGATTTGGCCTGTTACAGAAACAGCCGCTGTTCGAGAGAGGATCCTAGGCAGCTTTTGATTCAAAGTCAATTGATATCAGATTGTTTCAATCGTGAAATAAGCGATTTTGCGTAAATTGGGAGAAATATCGAAATTTAGAATGGATTTGAAAACATTCTCATGAACGTCTAATTTCATCGCCGGTACATCCAATCGGGCGCGAACCATGCCAGCCAAAACAATTACCGTTCGGCCGGAACAACTCGAGGATAAATCTTTCCTCTTTGAGTTATACGCCAGCACTCGCCAGGAGGAGCTGGATGCCTGGGGCTGGCCGGCAGAGATGCGAAAGGCGTTCCTGACCATGCAGTTCAAAGCCAGCCAGAACCATCGCGTTATTTTTCCCGAAGCTGAGTTCCAAATCGTGCTCCTCGACAAGGTGAACGCCGGGCGGCTTGTTATCAATCGTTCCCGGGAGGACCTTCGGATTGTGGATATTGCGCTTTTGCCGGAATATCGCAATGTCGGAGTGGGCTCGGCGTTGTTGCAGAGAATCTTTGGGGAGGCTGCGGCGTGCAAAAGGCCGCTGCGGCTCAGAGTGCTCAAAGGCAATCGGGCCGAAAGGCTTTATCGCAGGCTCGGATTCGAGAAAATCGGGGAAAACGAGATGCACCTGGAAATGGAATGGCGCGCACCAGTCCCAGTACCTGCAAAAAGACAACTGCCGGACGTATTGAAATTGCCTCTCGAATTTGACGCCGCGAGTTTGCAGTCGGATTTGACGCAATTGGAAACGGATAGCTACGTGCCGCACTTTAATCAGGCGTACTACCAGGGCGATTGGAGCGGCATCGCGCTCCGTTCCGTTGGTGGCCATGCCAGGCACATTTATCCTGATCCCACTGCCGGGGACACTTTTGCGGATACACCTTTGCTGGCGCGCTGTCCCGGAGTGACCCAGGTCCTGGGGATGTTACGGTGCCCACGGAAGTCGGTCCGTTTTCTCCGGCTCAAAGCCGGGTCGGTTATCAAGGAACATAGCGATCTGGAACTGGACTTCGAAGACGGCGAAGTGCGCCTGCATATTCCCGTTTTTACCAATCCGGATGTGGAATTTATACTCGCCGGCAGCCGGGTCGTGATGCGAGAGGGTGAATGTTGGTACCTCAATGTCAGCCAACCGCACAGCGTCAACAATCGCGGCGCGACCGATCGCATCCACCTTGTGGTTGATTGTGTGGTTAACGACTGGTTACGGAACCTGATGCTTTCTACGGCAGGAGCAAAAAACGCGGGATGCTAATCCGCGTGTGGGTCGGCAAAGCCTCGCCGATGGCGACACGATTCGAGCTGTTGATAAATGTCATCCAGCCATTGATGTGCGATGGAACGAAGTTCAGGGGTGGCCGTGTCGACTTTGGCCTGGCTGTCAGGCTGGAATGGCAGAGCGGGATTACGGGCATTCATCCTGGCGGCAGCCATCATAGATGTTATGGTATCGGGGGAGGGGCTCTGCTGCCAATAATCCATCAAAGCTGGCCAGATTGAATCCGGTAATTGACGATAGTTAACCAGTTTACCGTTGCCTGCCTTGACATGCGTTAGAGCCGCCCCACAGATGCTGGCCAGCACCCGTGCACCGTATTCAGGCAGGGACATTTGCGCGGTCATCGCCGGTTCCCAGCCAAACAGTTGCGGTTCCAAAGCCCCGGGAATCACGTGTGCCCCGCGCCGGCGCGCCTGCGACACGATTACTTCCAGCGGTTCACGATAAACGAAAATCCACGGTACTCCCGGGAAGGCGCGTTGAATCACCGGCAGAAATGGCGTGTGCCATGCGTCAAATTTGACGAAAAGTTTTTTTTCCGCCGGTTGACGCCGCCACGCCCATGTTCCCACCAGCCATTGCAGCCATTGTATACGCTGGTCCTCGGTGATTTCCGGATTCTGAAAATGGGCGCGCAGGATGGTATCCAACGGACCCGGTTCGGAAAGGACGATGTTTTCCGGCACGGCAGCGAGCATTTGCGAAATAAGGGTCGAGCCGCAACGCGACATATGAAAGATGAAGCCCGCGGGAGCCACACCGGATTGCGAGGACATGATTTCCCCCAATTGTTCCAATGGCGTTTGATGCCTAAACAGCATGTCCGCCGGGTGGCGGGTGCACTCCTCAACCGTCTGGCTGAAGTAGGGTTTGATGAAGCGGCGCGTACCTAAATAGCCCCAATCCACCATTAGCGAGGCGTTTTCCTGGTAAATTCTGATGGGTGTCCAGCCGGAAAAGTCCTTTACATTCACTTTAAATCCATTTTTCACGAAGCGCGCGCCGTTTCTTTTGCAATTCCTCCCGCACAACCTCAGCAGTGAATGTATATCCGCGTTCTGCGCCTAACTTGACTGCAAGCTCCGGGAAGGCTTCCAGGCCCGCAGTGCGCAACCGGTTGTGCAATCCAATGTCTGCCAGTACTAATTTACCGAAACCTTCCAGATTCGCGCGCTGGTTCTCCGCGTCCATCATGTCTGACTCTGCGCCCTTGCTGTTTTTGTCGTCTGTTTTCACAAAATCTATGGTTCAAGTCACCGCGCACGATATTTCCCGGCCACTATGGCTTTGTCCAGAGCCAAAACGGTGGCAGCGCCACTGACCACGCCGCCGCTGCGCAGCGTCCCTGCCTGGCCGCCATGCGCACATTAACCTTGACATTTTTTGCCGAAAGTCTAGTATCGCCACGGTTCGGCGAGCGATGGGGGTTGCACTTAAAGCAATCGTTATTGCCGGTCGTCGACCAGGAGAACCCAAAAAACCCGTGTCCGCCCGCCAAACTAACTACGCCGGGGCTTTAATTTCCAGAATTGGAATCATTTTTATTTATGCCTGTCTCGTGTCGGCTGCCTACGGAGTTACTTTGACCTGGAACGGCGGCGGGGGAGCTAACGGAAACTGGAATGACAGTGCCAATTGGGGAGGTTCGGGGATTCCCGTTACTGGAGACATACTCGTTTTTCAAGGCACCAGCGGCCTGAACAACACCAATAATATTTCGGGTCTGACGTTAAATCAGATTCGATTTAACACTGGCGGTTTTACGCTTTATGGTGACGCCTTCACATTGACCAACAGCGTAATGGCTACGAACACCTCGGGAGCCAATACGATTGCGGTCAGCATTACGTTGGCCACTACGAATGTGGTCATAGCGGTAAGCAACGGCGTGACATTGACGCTATCCGGCATTCTGAGCGGGTCGGTGGGTGTGACCAAGTCGGGTTTGGGGACGTTGACGTATCAAGCCGGGGCCAGTAACCCCTATACGGGCACGACGTTTGTGAGTGCGGGAACTTTGCAGTTGAACGTGGGTGGCGTCAGCTCTTTTGCGGGACCGTTGACGATCGGCGATGGCTCCGGCACGGGCGCTCCCATGGTGCAAAATCTTCAAAGCATAGAACTCGATGATATCGGCCCTGTCACGATAAACAGCGGCGGCACACTGAATTTGAACAACTTTTCCGACAACATGAACTCAAGCGTTACGCTGGCCGGGGGTACGATTGAAACCGGATCCGGCACGCTTTCTTTGCCGGCCAACAGCACGATCACTTCCGGTAACGGTTTGGATTCCTATATTACCGGCAACCTTAACGATGGCAGCGGCACGCTAACGATTCAAGGAAGCGGCGGATTGATTTTGTTTGAAGCGACCGTCAGTGGCACGGCGAACATAGTGCAGAACGGCGGCGTTTATACCTTTTGGACTGGCGCAAACACCTTCGCCGGCAACTACACTGACAACAGCAGCGGCTATTTAGACATTGTCAGTTCCGCGGCGCTCGGAAACGTCACCAACAATTTGATACTCAACGGACAGGCATGGATTGCGATCGCCGGTGGCATAAACATCACCAATAAATCCGTGACCATCAACAGCAGCTATACGGGCGGCGCGCTTTATTGTTACGGGAACACTAATTCCTGGACAGCCAATTTTGTATTGAACCAGGCCTGTACCATCGCGGCTTTCACTAACTGCGCTCTCAACCTGATTGGCCCGATCTCGGGGAGCGGCGGCATCACCAAGTATAATCCTGGAACGCTAACGTTTAGCGGCACGACGGCCAACACCTATTCCGGCGCAACTACGGTCGCCGGCGGTACGCTGTTGCTTGGAAAATCCTATGACACCAGTGCTATTCCGGGCCCCCTGGTCCTGGGCACAAACACCACGGCCGCTCTCCTCAACGGCTTTCAAATCGCCAACCCCATTGTGCCAGTTACGATTTACGATTCTGCTTCGCTGAATCTGGCCGGAAACAACGAATGGGTCGGTGCCATTACCGTGCAAGGGGCGCAAATTGCCACGGGGAGCGGTATTCTGTATTTCAGCAGCAACATCACCGTCAACGCGAGCACCGTGGCGCAATCACTCATCAGCGGAAATCTCGAAATCTGGAATGGAACCTATTCCATAACCAATTCAGGCCATTACTTCTCGCCGGACCTTGTGATTACCGCCGCGATTTCCAGCGGCGGTCCGGCCGCTCCCGGCTTGATCAAGACTGGTGCGGGTGAAGTTGACCTGGCCGGCCTCAACTCATTTGCCGGGCCACTCACCATCAATGCAGGCGATATTTGGGCGCAAACTTCATCGGCTTTGGGCGAAACCAACTTTCCCGTTACCGTAAACAACGGCGGCTCGCTTTTTCTCGATGGGAGCGGCATGGACTTTGGATTGAAGCCATTGATTGTCAACGGCACCGGTTATTCCTTCGGTGCGGTCTCCTGCAGTGGGAGCAGTTCCTGGGAAGGCAACGTAACGCTTAATTCCAACAGCCAACTCTATGGGTTCAACAACTCAACCCTTACATTGGCTGGAAACATCGGCGGTTCGGGTGGATTGACTGAGGCCGGACCCGGCACATTGCTTTTGGCCGGGTCGGGCGCCAACACCTACGCGGGCGTGACTACAGTCAGCAGCGGTACGCTCGTCTTGAGTAACTCGGCCGCTGGAGGCGGCGCTATTCCGGGTAATCTGAATATTTACGGAACGGTGCAGCTTGCGGTGAATAATCAAATTGCCAATACGGCCGACGTCACTGTCGAAAGCACCGGACAGTTTCAGTCTGGCGCGTTTTATTCGTTTATAGACAAGTTGCAGGGCTCGGGTGTTTACAACTTTGGTGTCCTCGGTTATTTGCTGGTGGGCCTGAACAACGGGAGCAGCGAGTTTGACGGCTCCTTTACCGGTACCGGCTATGCCCCCGGTTATACGGTGGCAAAGACCGGGACTGGCGTTTTTACCATCGGCGGCAGCAGCACTTATACAGCGGGCATCACACACGCATTTGAAGGCAAGCTGGTCATCAATGGTTCGCAGCCAACGATTTCCGTCACGGTGGAAAACGCAGCCACGCTGGCCGGCGCCGGTGCGGTCGGTCTCATCACCGATTTCGGAACTGTTTCGCCGGGCAACAGCGTGGGAATTTTGAGCAGCGGCAGTGCAATCTTTAATTCAGGTGGAGATTTTGCGGTTGGCCTTGCCGGCCCCAATCCCGGGTTTGGCGGGTATTCCCAGTTGAATGTCAATGGAACGATCGCCCTTACAAATACCACCCTGACCGTCGTTCCTGAATTTACCACCGCAGTGGCGCCCGGCCAGCAATTCATCATCATCAACAATAATCTGTCCGACCCTGTCGCCGGCACTTTTAGCGGCCTGGCCGAGGGCGCGGCAGTGAATGTTGCCGGTTATGGATTCACTATCTCCTATGTGGGTGGAAGCGGTAACGATGTGGTGCTCACCCTGACCAGTGTCCCGGCCTCAATCACCTCAGCGTCCGTCAGCTCGGGAAATGGGAGCCATACGATCGATCCCAACGATTGCAATAGCCTTAACCTGGCCATCACCAACACCGGCGTCAACGCCATAAACGGCGTCTCGGCCACTCTCTCGACGACCACTGAAGGAGTGCTTATCACGCAACCCTATTCAGATTATGCTGATATCGCCGGCGGCGGTCAGGCCACCAACGACGCGCCGTTTCAAATTTCCACCGTGCCCGCGTTTGCCTGCGGCACGGAAATTGACCTGCAGTTGAGCGTCAACTCCAGCGCCGGTTCATTCACGATGCCATTTGTGCTGTCCAGCGGCAGCCCTGCGGAAGCGCCGTTCCGGTATGATGACAATTACAGCGCCCCGCTGCCGCTCAATGGCACGCTGGATTCGACAAATTACGTCAGCGATTTTGTCGGTTTTCCATTGGAGAAAGTGACAGTCTCTCTTTGGATTACCAATTCAAACGATGCGGACCTGACAAACATCTCCCTGATTGCGCCCGATGGCGTCTCGGTTCTTCTGTCATCCGCCAACGGCGGCAATGGGAAAAGCTTCGGTGTGGCCGCCTCGCCCGATTCCAACCGGACTACTTTTGACGACGCGGCTCCGGTATCCATTACCAACGGCGTTGCGCCATTTGTGGGTACGTTTATCCCGCGGACGCCGCTTGGGGCTTTTGCCGGCGACGCCCTTCCCAACGGCGCCTGGCACCTGCACATTGCCAACGCCGGCAGCACGGGAACATTAGAGGCCTGGTCGCTGTTTCTGTATCCGGTGGGCTGCGCTGATGGCGGGGGCTCTTGCGACGTGTGCCAACCGGTCATTTCCGATGCCATCACCGCTGGAAGTGCGGTGCAAACCAACCGCTGGAATCGCGACGAAGTTGTGTCAAGTTGCGGCGCGCCGAAAAACTGGTCGGGCTTTGGCGATATTGGCACCAGATTTCACTACAACGCCTATACCTTCACCAATACTTCTGGCGCGGACGCCTGCGTTACGATTGAACTGCAATCCACCAGTGACGTGATGGCTGCAACATATTTGGATAGCTACGACCCGACAACAATCAGCAACAACTTCCTGGGCGACGCCGGTTTCAGTACCGCTCAAGCGGATGGCGGGGTCACGACTTATTCTACCGAAATCCCGAATGGCATGACCTTCGTTGTCGTGGTCAACGAAGTCACTCAAAACTCCGGGACACAACCTTATTCACTTACCTTAAGCGGGTTGCCTTGTCCGCCGCCAACATTGAACATACAGTCGGTTCCGTCCCACCAGGTGCATCTCTACTGGCCCACATGGGCGGGCGGATATACGCTGCAGGCCAGCCCATTGTTATCCACACCCCAATGGGCCAACGTCACCAACGAGCCTATCACCATGGCCAATCAATTCAACGTGACCAACACACTTAATCCAACAAATCGGTTTTATCGTTTGCAGAAACCTTAATCTCGGTCGGGGGCACGCCAGTGCCGCCACGGTGGACAAGGGGCGGAGAAAATGAGAAAGACAGCCATCATGTCTACCGACCCCGTCAACGGAGAACCACGCTCGGAATTACCCGCTATTTGAGCGAAACGGCGAAAGTGACGCTTTTGCGTTGGAATTGGCGAAATTTCTGGCATCGGGGCTGCTTCAAAATTCGCGACCTATAGAACTCGAGATACAACAGGAGAAAGCCGCGAAACCCCCCGATTAAAAAATGAAAGCAAAACAACCCACGCTAACCGACCTCAACCAATTAGGAGTCTTCAGTTTTTTCGTAAATGATATCCGGGAGATTTTGGAACAAAGCCGCAAAAAGTACGGGCGTTCGCGTCTTGTCGTCGATGATTATGACCCAAAAGGGAACCGCGTTGACAATGAGAAATGGCGTGTGTCCAACGACCACCTGGAACTGATAAAGGATTTTTTTATTATTCCATCGCTGCTTGATGCCACCCCGCGCAAAGGCTTCGAAAACCAGGAGAGCCAACTCGAAGAACACATGACTAAAGTAAGGACGGAGAAAGCGATTCGGTGGTCGAAATTATTTGCCGACTGGCCAAAAGCGATGATCGATGCGCTGCCGAAAATTAACAAATTGCTCGAAGGCCGCAATCGTACTCCGCGTCAGGCGGTGATTTTTTATTACGCCATGCGATATGATATCCAGCGGCATGCGAATCCAGTCCCGAATACGAGTACGGTTCATTTTTGCGACAGGTTCTGGACTGACGAGCCGGAATCACTCGCCCAGGAACTCCGATATAAATTGGCAAATGATGACATTACTCCGAAAATTATCGAACAGGCCAGGGGCGAGTTGCGGGAGCTTCTTCACATTCCTTCGTCTGGCGCAAAAGATACGCTTGCCAAGGTGGCGTGATGGCGCGGAGTGACAATGGAATAGGGGGAATTTTCCCACCGTCCCTTCATGATGGGATGGTTTGGGGGGCGGTTTTCCAGACACTCCGTGTCTGGCTACTTTCCGGTTGTGCCTTTGGCACGATCAATCAAGCAATCCAAAAATCCAGCCATCGCGTCCGGTATCGCGCGGGTGCCTGGTCCACTGTTCCATTACAAAGTTTTTGACGAAGCAAGGGACACGCTTTAGGTTACAGCCATCAAGGAGTTTATTGTGCAAGGAAAACTGGCCAGCTTTTTCCGGTCGGAGAAGAAATGGTTGCGGCGAGCGCCGTTGCCACGCACGTACACGGATTTTCTGGGCCGCAAGCTGTTTTCGGTTTTGCTCACCGCCCAGGGCATCAGCGCCTTCGCGCTCATTACGCTGGCCGTCATTGTCCGAAAATTCAATGTCGCAAACGCCGTCATCCGTCCGATGATGCGGCGCGAAATCGCCCGTGCCGGCGTCCGGCAGTTGCCAATGTATCTGGTCGTAGCGATTGCGCTCGGTTTTTTGGCCATCGGACAGACGGTGGCGATGGCGACGAAGTACGGCGCCTTTGATTATGTCGGAACAGTAATGGTAACGGTCATTGTGAGGGAAATGGGACCGCTGCTGGCCGCGGTGCTGGCGTTGGCCCGCGTGGGCGCCGCCAACGTAATTGAATTGGGCACTGCTCGCGCGCTGGGCAACGTTGAGGCGCTCGAAGCGGCGGGGATTGATCCGATCCATTATCTGGTCGTTCCCAAAGTGATTGGCATGACATTGGGGGTTTTTTCTCTGACGGTCTATTTGATCCTCACGGCGCTGGCCAGCGGCTATTTGCTTGTCTTTTTGCAGAATGTCCCGCTGACGCCGGGCAAGTATTTCCTGCAGCTTGTCAGTTCGCTTGGCTGGCAGGATTTCGTCCTGCTGGCCTTCAAATCGTGCACGTTCGGATTTTTCATCGGGATTGTCACCAGTTATCACGGCCTGGCGCAACCGCTCCGGCTTGAAGATGTGGCGCACGTGACAGTGCGCGCCGCCACGGAGTGTATCCTGGTGTGCGTCCTGATTGACGCCCTGTTTTTCTTTCTTTACTTCCGCGCATGAACGAAACACCTGTCAGACCTGAAACCTCCGCAATGCCGATTGAAATGCGCGGTGTGGCCGTGGGCGCCAGGCAGGACCCGGATTTTATCGTGCTCAAAGACGTCAATTGGTCTGTGGCAGCGGGTGAATTTTGGGTGGTGGGCGCGCCGCATCATTCCGGGAAAAGCGATTTTTTGATGACCACTGCCGGGCTGATCCCGCCCGTCGGCGGACATTATAAATTTTACGGCAACGAGACGCGCATTTTTGATGAGCCCCGGCTGTCGGACCGTTTGCGCATGGGCTTTGTTTTCGAGCAAGGTGAATTGTTTCATCATCTAACGATCGCGGAGAACGTCGCGCTGCCGTTGCGCTACCACCACAATTTGAAAGAGGACGAATCGATGGCGGCTATTGATGAACTGCTTCATGCCACCGATTTAAAACCGATTGCCGACGTAATGCCATCGAGTTTGCCGCAAACGTGGCATAAACGAGCGGGGCTGGCGCGGGCGCTGGCGTTGCGGCCGGACATTTTGCTGGCGGACAATCCTCTTGGCGCGCTGGACTTGCGGCATTGCCATTGGTGGCGGCGATTCCTGGATGAACTGTCGCTCGGGCATAAATGGTTTCATGAAAAGCCGCTGACAATCGTAGCCACGACGGACGACTTTCGTCATTGGCGGGGAAGCCGACTGAAATTCGCTCTATTGAAGGAAAATAGTTTTGTGCCGCTCGGTTCATGGAATGAGCTTCTTTCGTGCGAGGAACCACTGGTGAAAGAATTACTGACAGCGCCGTTGGTGGCGGTGCATGAAGGGGAGTGAAACCGGGAGGATTAATGGATTTGTCGGTGAACATGACAAGGATTTGATAACCAAACGAGTATGCCTTTACAGGATTTAACGCCGCAACTGCGCACGCGTTTGAGCCGAACGGAACGCAGCGTGGGGTGGTTCGTATTTTTGGCGACGCTGTTGCTGCTGGCGGGCTTTGGCTATTACCTTTACAACCTGGCGGCTCAACGCGGCTGGTTTGTGACGAAGGCAAGATTTCACATTTACATTTCAACTTCCACCGGTCTTAACGTGGGTGACCCGGTTACGATCATGGGCTTTTCGGTGGGCCACATCACGAGGGTCCTTCCCTGGAAACCTGGCACCCGGCACAACGTGGAGGTGGATTTCGAAGTTTTTGATCCTTTTTTCCGCTACATCTGGTCTGAAGGCTCCTTCGTAAAGGTCAACCCGGCTGGCTTTTTGAACCAGCGGCAAATTGAAGTGACGCGGGGCACGAACGGGTACGCGATCTGCGTAACCCAGCCCATCGAGGTATTTACCAATTTAGACGACCTCAAGTCGGATGTGGATTCGCAGCCTGGCCAGTGGCAATTGGCGCAGGAGATATATGACGCCAAATCCAATCTCCTGTTTCGGGCTTATACCTGGCTCACTGACAGCAATCTTGAACGGGTCGCCGCGCTGAATCTTCCATCTGTGACGGCCTACGACAATCGGCAGCGCGAGAAAAACTATGTTGTGGCATGGTGGCATCCGCGTGAGCATGCCTATGAAGAATTCACGACAAACGAGGAAACCGCCTGGCTGCCGGTTGATGAAACACCTCCGGTCGCCGACCGTCTCCAGGCAATGATTTCCGACGTCCAGAACGCCCTGCCAAACTTTCTGGCCCTTACGAATCAACTGGGCAAAATTTTAAACAACACGGCCAAAGCGACTTCCAACTTAAATCAATCGATCGTGCAGACGCATCCGCTGCTGAACAATGCCAATTTATTTGTCGCCCGGCTGGATACCAACCTGAATATTTCAATCAACGAAACCCATCCATTGCTGACCAATGCCAATGATTTCGTGCTCAATTTGAACACAAACGTCACAGCCACGCTTATCAATCTGGCGACCATTACCAGCAATTTAAACGTCCAGGTCCAGGCCAATTCCAATCTGTTGGGGGGCGTGGCAAAGACGATTCATGACTACGACACTTTCGTCCAGGGGCTCAAACGGTTTTGGCTGCTACGCCATCTGTACAAGAACGAAAAAACAAATGATGTGCCTGAGCAGGCGCCGGCAGCGCCGCCCCAGCCATTGCTCCCGCCGCGCGAACAGGAATCGCAGTGAAAAGCTTTGAATCGTCGCTGTGCGCTTGCGTCCTGGTGCGGTGGCAAGCGAAGCGCGACACCGCCTTCGGGCGAGGTTCGATTCTGGAAAACAGAAATGGCGGTCGACATTCAACAGCGGTCTAAACGGTGTCACAGCCACCGCACTCCAGGACCATTCGGCGGTTCGGACGGCCCACGGAAAGATATCAAAGTTCGCCACCCGTTGGAACCGCTTCAACGTTCTTCAAGAACCATTCCGAAAACAGTTGGATCCCGCGCGCGAATTTTACTTTCGGATC
Organism: uncultured Verrucomicrobiae bacterium; assembly: GCA_963845665.1. Classification (GTDB taxonomy): domain Bacteria; phylum Verrucomicrobiota; class Verrucomicrobiia; order Limisphaerales; family UBA11358; genus UBA11358. The sequence continues at coordinate 1,444,714 of CAWJTA010000001.1, read as the reverse complement.
ATAACCCAGATGTTCGCGGGCTTTGGATACATCGGCGAAGGTCAATGGCACGTCACCCGGTTGCGGGGGTTGGCGATCGATGATGGCCTTTTTGCCCAGCGTACCCTCGAGCAATTCGACCATTTGGCTCAATGAAACCGTTTCTGATTCGCCCAAATTGAAAATTTGGAAGCCGAATTCCTTTTTCGTGCAGGCCATGACCCCATCCACGGTGTCGGTGACGTAGGTATAATCGCGCGCGGCGGAGCCGTCGCCAAAGACGGGGATGGGTTTTCCGGCGCAAATCAACCTGGCGAATTTGTAAAGGGCCAGATCCGGACGCTGCTGCGGGCCGTAAACCGTAAAGAAGCGCAGCATCGTCACGTCCAGGCCGTAAATGTGATGCCAGACGTGGCCGAGCGCTTCACAAGCCAGCTTGCTGGCTGCGTAAGGCGATATAGCTGAAGTAATTGGGTCCGATTCCGAGAACGGCGATTTGGAATTGAGGCCGTAGACGGACGATGACGAGGCGATAATGAGTTTTTTGACGCCATTCAACCGGGCAGCCTCCAGCACATTTACGGTACCCTCGACATTCACGCGCTGGTAAAGGGCCGGTTGGGCAAGGCTCGGGCGGACACCGGCCCGCGCCGCCAGGTGAATCACCTGGTCAAATTTGACCGAACTGAAGATCTCATCAAGCGCCGCGCGGTCCGTAATATCGCCGTGAACAAATTCAAACGGCATGGCCAGCGCCTGAAGTTCACGGAGATTGTTGCGCTTGATGGCAGGGTCATAAAAAGCGTTTAGGTCATCGAAGGCCCAGACGTTGTGTCCATTGTGGAGCAGGCGTTCGCTGACGTGAGAACCGATGAAACCCGCCCCGCCAGTCACAAGAAAATTCATACGAAACGGTAGCAATCTCAATCAAAAATTAAAAACCTTTTTCATTGTCGTTTTTGAAACAACCGTTATGCTATCGGCCATTTTATGCCATTAACTCATACACGGGAATTGTTTGCAAAAGCGCTGAAAGGCAAGTATGCGCTGGGTGCTTTTAACGTCAACAACATGGAACTGCTCCAGGCCATCATCGAGGCGTGTGAGGAGGAAAAAGCGCCGGTGATGCTGCAAATTTCCAAAGGCGCCCGCCAGTATGCCAATCCGGTTTATCTCAAAAAACTCATTGAGGCCGCCGTCAGCCTGTCTACCATTCCCATTGCCGTACACCTGGACCACGGTGATTCATTTGAACTGTGCAAAGAGTGCATCGACGAGGGCTTTACCAGCGTCATGATTGACGCGAGCCACGAATCGTTCGAGAAAAACGTCGAGATCACCAAAAAAGTGGTGGACTACGCCCACAAACACAATTGTGTGGTGGAGTCCGAACTGGGCCATCTTGTGGGAGCCCAATTTGATGAAGGCGAGGAGGGCGGCGCGCATTCCGCCAGCGGACATTACACCGTCCCGGAGGAGGCTGTTAAATTTGTGCAGGAAACCGGTTGCGATTCGCTGGCCGTGGCCATCGGCAATTCCCATGGCGCCTACAAGTTCAAAGGCACACAACATTTGGATTTGGAACGGCTTAAGTTGATCAAGAAAGCCCTTATGGACGCCGGCCTGGGCGATTATCCACTGGTATTGCACGGTGCTTCCAGCGTGCCCAAAGATTTGGCCGAGGAAATCAACAAATACGGTGGAAAACTCGGCACCGATACCGCCGGCGTGCCGGAATCCGACATCGAAATCGCCCGCCGCACCGGCTGCACCAAGGTCAACATTGATACGGATTTGCGTTTGGCAATGACCGCTGCAATTCGCAAGGTGTTTGCCGAAAATCCCAAGGAGTTTGATCCCCGAAAATATGTCGGCCCCGCCCGGGCAAAAGTCAAAGAACTCGTCCGCCACAAGATTAAAAACGTCCTGTGCTGCGGGGGTCAGGCGTTCGACTGATAAGAACGTTGCGGCGTTGAAGGGTTGAAGCGTCGGCTCCAGGGCCGCCACAGCCGTTTTGGACATTTTTTGCAGTGTTTTATCCGGTGCTTGTGGGCCGGCCACTTTTCCTTTTTCCTGTTTCCCGGCCCTCTGGCACGGTCAAAGCTTAATTATTTCCGTAGAACAATTTAACCAAAGGAAATGATATGAAACTGACCAGAGTATCAACTTGGCCTACCCTGAGCCGGTTAACGGATTTGCGCGATGAAATTGACCGATTTTTCGAGTCGCCTCTCGCTCGCACCTCCGAGTTCCTCGGCTGGACACCTGCTTTTGACGTATATGAAGAGAAGGACAACTATGTGGTGAAAGCCGAATTGCCGGGAATGAGAAGGGAGGACATCAACGTATCCATCCAGGGCGGCGATCTGGTGATTTCCGGCGAACGTAAGAGCGAAACGACAACCGAACAAGCCGCAGTGTATCGTGCCGAACGTTACTTTGGCAAATTCCAGCGGGCTGTTTCATTGCCGACCTCCGTCTCCGCCAGGGATGTCCGGGCGGAATATAAGGATGGTGTGCTCACTGTGATGCTTCCCAAGAGCGAAGAATCCAAGCCGAAGCAGATCGAAGTGAAGGTGAGCTGAATCAAGAACCGTGGTCGGTTAGCCTGAGCAGCGAGAGAGGCCGTATGATTGTTCCGGGAAACAGTCAGAGCGGACTTATGTCCACTGCTACGCAAAAGGGGTTCATGATCTCGATGCGCGATCTAAGAATCATTTAAATTGAAACCTTCCATGAATCACGAAAGCCGCCGTGTCAGGGGACACGGCGATCCGTCTTTGTAGCGTTCCCCTTATGGCGGATTGGCGACAATGATGTTGGTGACGTCTGAAAACCCGTAACATTCGTAACATTGTTGAGGGTCAACGACTTGAGTAGTAACAAAATGGTAACAGGCCGGTAACGGGCAATGCAGGTCATTGAATTCCAATAGTTTAAATCGTAACAGGTCAGACACCCCGGGTGTCGCCAGCCTTTGCAAGTGACATAAATTTTAATAGATTCTTCCGGCGGATGTGATGGGCCAGTATCGATAATCGAATTTACCCAGAATCGCCGTTATCGGAACAGGCCCGATATAGCGGCTGTCAAAGGAGTCATTCCGGTTATCTCCCATGACGAAACAGTCGTACTTGGGCACTGTGATTTCGGAAAAATCGGGCGCGGGATGGTCTTGAGAAATAAAAATGCGGTATTTTGTGCCGTTGTTGCTTTCATAGAAAACTTGACCGGTTGAGGTTGTATGGCCGGACACGACCGTGGCTGGCCCAACGGGTTCCTGGGCAAGCTTGACGCCATTGATATAGACAGTGCCGCCTTTGACAGCCACCGTATCACCGGCGAGCGCGATGACCCGTTTGATCCAGAATTCATGGCGATTAAGCGGATTTACCAGCAAAACGATGTCGCCGCGTTGCGGGTCGGCGGCCTGGTAAGCATTCTTTACGGCGATGAGGTGATCGTGCGGGAGAATCGCAGGGTACATGGACGCATAGGGGATGCGGAAAGGTTGAATCAGTTGCCCGCGGACATAGAGCGCGTAAGACAGATGACCGCCGGTGCCCATAATCAAGAGCAGGAGGTAAACATACCACCGATTGTAATCTTTCAGCTCATAGTCCGCCTTGCATCGTAAAGCGCACCGGTAAGAATCGACCGCGGCGGCGACCCAAATGACGACCTCGGCCAATACCGCCGCGCAGCCTAAAGTCAAGGAATAAGCGGTTGGATGCGATAGAAACAACAGGGCCGCTACGGAGAATATCGCGCAAAAAAACATCCATATCAGTCCCCGTGGCAAAGAGCCCGTGTAAATTTGGCCTAAACCGGGCATAATCAATGAGAGAACGGCGGCAATCCAGGGCCGTCGTTGTGAGTGTGAACGGGTATTATTCATAGATAGCGAATGGTTCAGGGTTCAAGAATGATCGAAAACATGAGCCAAAAACGGATCAAGCCGACAATGGCAGCGACGGCAAGGACCGCAAACTGAAGCGAAGGATTTCGTTGGAAAAAATCGAAAACACCGGACCATTTCAGATTGGTTTTTTGCTGCTGCTCGGTCTGCCGGTAAATCTGCCGCATGACGTCCCCGGCAAAATCCGGCGGGATATTCGTCGGATTTGGACGCTCTCTCCAGGCTCGATATTTTTCATCATGATTCATGGGTTGTTTCCTTTCATTTCCTTCATGGCTTCCTGGAGCCGTGTGCGGGCGCGGTTGATTCGCGATTTGATAGTGCCCAGGCGCGTACCCTCAATCTGGGCAATTTGTTCGTAGGGCAATTGCTCGAATTCAGCGAGGATGAAGGCGCGCTGCAACTTTCCCGGAAGCGCCCTGAGGGTGTCGTCCAGTTGAGTGAAAAGTTCTTTGTCCAAAAGGTCGTCCGAAGGATTTCTGGAATCGGCTGTTTCCGGCAGATTCTCCATCGGCACGGGAACCTTCTTCCTGAGGGCATTGATGCTCATGTTCCGCGCGATGGTAAAAAGCCACGTCGAAAACTGGCTGCGCGCCGGATCGAACGCGGACAATTTCTGAAAAGCCATGACGAAAACATCCTGGCCAATTTCTTCGCAACGGTGGCTGTCCCATATCAATCGTTGAATCATGCTCAGAACAGGTCGTTGATATCGCTCCACCAGGATTCGAAATGAATCCACGTCCCCGTTGAGGACGCGTTTAACAATGTCAGAATCTTCCGGCATTCAAGGTGCGATGTTCACTGACCTTTTCTATGGGTTATACAACTGGCAAGTGAAAAAGTTCCATGAGGTAACATAAATTCGAAAGGCAATGGGAGGGAGCCGGTCGTGCTCTAGAGGTGAAGCCGCTTTCCTCCGTACAGCCGACGATGTGGTTTGCCACGGAGGTCGACCACTTACTGTGGCAAAAGCGTGCCGATAATGCAGAGCAAAAGAAGAATACCGCCAATGACAATGCCTGTGATATTCCAACCTGAAAAACGTGAATTTGGATTGTGGTTTGGGGCGATGACCGTGTTAAAACGGTTGACGGTGTCCTGGACCGGAATCAGCGTTAACGGCGTCAACCAGCAAACCAGCCAATAGGGGTCCGGTAGCCGCCAGGAAAGCGTGAGAAGAATCCAGGCAATTGCAAGAAAACCTGGAGACGAACGGAATGAAATCCCGCGAGACGCCGCCACTTCTTTGACCTCCCGAAAGTATGAATAACAGAATAACACTGCAAAAAATGCCCGCCAAAATGGCATAATGTCACTTTCGGTTCGCTGCTTGATGAGTTTCCAATTCTTGTAAAACCAATAAATCTCGTAGATGCCAAGAGTCACGGTGGACATGACGACGAGCTTGAGTGGTGAAACTGCGAAAAATACCGGCTCTCCTTCTGGCATCGGCGGCGGGCCAACAGGTATTGTGGTCGCATCAATCCCACGCCGTCGCAACTCTGCTCTTGCGGCGTCCAAAGCTTCCGGCAACCAATCGCCTGGCGTCTTGAACATCGCCGACAATTCCTCGCCTGTTTTGTGGGCCATTTGTGCCTCGATGTTGCTGGGCGTATTCATAAGTCCGAAAACGCAGGCATTGGTCGACCTTTGAAAATTCCTGATTCAATTCATCCTGTTTTGCTTTAGCCGATTGTTCCGATTAGAACACTCGACGAGTCTCGCTTCAAGTGCATTCTTTTGTCGATCGTCTGCTTTGAAGCCCATCGGACTGACATATTTGAATCCAATAATCCACCAATCCAAAAATCCAATCATCCAAAATTCGGTTTGCTTTAACCTTGAAACCAATTGGGAACGCGAAATACTCGGCGCATGAACCGCCGAAATTTTATTAAGTTAGGTGTCGTAGGCACCGGAGCGGCGCTTGCCGGCGTGGAACCGTTGCATGGTGAAGGCACACCAACAAAATCAACGGCCACCATGGTTGGCATGCCCATCTCCATCGCGCCCCTGGCGGAACGTGAACTGGATCCGCTCTTTGCGGACATGCAGGAGCGTGCCGGTGTCAATGCGTTGTTCCCGTTCATCTACTCGCACGAACCGCATCGGGCCGGCGTCGCGCCATCACCGCATTTTCACGGCGGTAATTATGCTACGCCGCACATGAAATATTACAGGGACATACCGCTGACCTTCGAGGACATGCACGCGCTGGAATTTGGCGGCGTTGATGTGTTGGCTCGCGTCATTCCTGTCGCGCGGAAGCATGGCGTCCGCGTCTTTTGTTTTGTGCTCGAAGACAACCAGCTTCCTCAGCTCGTGGCTCCGCATTGGGAACAGATTTACGAGGTGGACCATCACGGCAACCGGACCACAGGTCATCCCGGCGGCCCTTGCTTTAACAATCCGCTATATCAGGCCTTCGCGCTCGGACTCGTGGAAGATTATGCGCGCTCCTACGACATTGGTGGCATCATGTGGGGATCCGAACGCCAGAGCGGCCTGCTCAATACACTCAGCCTGAGCCAAAGCAGTGGAATCGACGTCAGTCGGACCACGTGCTTTTGCGAATTTTGCCTGAAACGCGGGCGCGATCGCGGCATTGACGTCGAGCGTGCGCGGCGCGGTTATGACGAGGCCGAAAAATTGGTGCGAGACAGCCGCGCCGGGCGGGCGCCGCGCGACGGTTATTTTACGGAATTTTGGCGCCTGCTCATGAAGTATCCAGAAGCGCTCGCGTGGGAAAATCTATGGGTTACGAGTCGCCATGAATTCAAGGCCGCGCTCTATCACAAGATCAAATCCATCAATCCATCACTGCTCTTCGGCTGGCACATCTGGCAAAATATGTCATTTAGCCCTTTCCAGCGCGCCGAAGAAGACTACGCCGTCCTCGCCGAGAACTGCGATTTTCTTCGTCCCGCTTTCTACAATAACGTCGCAGGCGCGCGATTCCTGAGTTTTGTAAAAGGCGCGAACGAAAGCGTCTTCGGCGATTTGCCACCGGAGGAGACGCTCAGCGTGCTTTATCACCAATTGAACTACAACGAAGCGCCTTATGACAAACTTCTCGCGGCCGGACTTTCAGCGGAATACGTGGAACGCGAAACACGCCGTGCGGTATACGGTGTAGCCGATCATCCGGTGCAAATCTGGCCGGGCGTGGACATTGATGTCCCGGTGGAAACGGGCGAGGGCCAATGCACGCCTGAGAGTGTCGGACAGGCAGTGAAAGCTGTATTTAAGGGCGGGGCAGGGGGAATCATCTTATCGCGCAACTATATTGAAATGAAGCCCGCAAACCTTTCGGGCGCCGGCGCGGCCCTTCGCGAGTTGGGCATTATTTAGACGGGAACATATGATAGTTATCTTAAATCGAGGGTAAGGTCGGATAAAATTAATAGACTTTCCAGGACTACAAGAAAAATCAAGAGAACAGGCTTTCGGGTTGCCGACCTCGGAGCAATCAATATTAAGGGGACAATGGCAAGGACGGCGAGTGGCAATGCAGGTGGGCATTCACATGCGATTGTCCAATACATCCATTTTATGCCAGCTACAAAACATGCGGATGCGCCAATAATCAATAGTAGCCGAATATACGTTTGCCCTGAGAAAAACAGCCGAACAGCGAACCGTGCGAATGTGTCTTGTATTTTCAGTCGGGCCAATTTGTCGAGCAGCGGTTCCATTACTTTGACTCAGCGACAATCAACTACCGAATTGCGTAATGCTTAAAACACCGGACCCGGAATTTGGTTCCGTGAAAATCAACGTTGAGTAAATGGAGAAAATCTTGTCCCGTCCTCTTTGGCTTTTATGTTTTGTTGAAACTCACCAAACCCATGTTCTCATGGCCCCGTTCCGATGAGTCTGAAGAACTCCGCGGAACCGGCGTTAATTGGAACCGAAACTTCAAACGAGCCATTGCTCGACGGATACGGTCCCGGGACGATTTGCCACGCGCTGACGGGGGACAGGTTGGTGGCGGATTCCAGGCTGAAGCCGGCAAAGTTCGTTGGCCAGGCCAGTTGCAAGCCTGCGGAGGTAGACGTGAAGGAGAGAGTTGGGGGTGCTGGCGCGTACACCCCAGTGCCGAACAATTCGAGGTCGAAGGTGATGTTCGCGATACTCGGAGAATACGTATGGATTTCCACGGCAATAACATTCGTGCCGGAGGGCAGGGAAGTGATTGGCACGTTGGTTGGGTAATACGTATTTGAAATGTCCGAATTGCCGCCGGCCCACGTCGTCGCCAGCGTTTGATTGGTGATTGCGCCCGCGGGAAGATTCGCGCGATAGAGTTCCTGTCCGTTGAGGTAGACAACCGCGCCATCCAAACGGTTGAGACGAATGTTGAGGTTGGTGTAAGTGATGCCGCCGGGAACGACGAATTCATGGCGGAAATAGGTGGTGATGTATTTGCTGGATGAATTGGGTCCGTAGCCCACGGTGGTTGTTTCGCCGATTGTGTTGTAACCTAGCCGTCCAGCGCCCTGGGACCATGTCGAATCGTCAAAATTCGGCTGAGACCAATTGGTTCCGAGGTCCAATCCCTGATCCGAGTATTTCCATACCGAACCGCCGAGAATAAACGGCGTCGTCACGGTGTCGGTTCGAACCGTGACGGCAGCGATTCGGAACATCATTTCTTTGGCGATGGCCGCCAAACCAATGGCATTAGGATGTGTGCCGTCGCTGATTAACATGTTGGCATTGGTGATAGTGGAGAATAAATCCGCCACGAACACGTTCTGGCCCTGGGCGCGCCGTGCGGCGGCCATGGCTTGAACGGCGTCACAGAAAATGTACATGTTTGTCCAGTACGTTAAATAAGGGGGCGTAAGAATACTGGAGTGAGTAATGGTTGTGGGCTTGCTGACGATAATGTGGGCGGCAGGCAGTTTGGAGAAAATCATGTCAAGCAGCGCGGAGAGGTCGTTCGTTGCAACTTGATAAGGATTGCGGTCGTGTCCCATGTCGTTCACGCCCAGATCAATCAGCACAAGGTCGGGATTGGCATTCGTCAAAGCGTCGGCCAGGGTCAGTTGCGCGTAATTGCTTGTCAGCGGATAACCATGGGTGGGGCCGGACACGCCCGGGGCGGCAATCACCGCTCCATCCATCCCCTCGTGATGGACCTGCGTGAAGCCCGCGCTGGGAGTGGAGGCCCATCGTCCGAGATTTGTGAATGCGTAGCCGTTGGTTACAAGCAGTCCTTGCAGATAAGACCGCCATGCGCCATTGGTTACCGTATCGTCTGTGATGGAGTCGCCACTCTCCAGCATTTTCAACGGATTCGCAGCGGTGTAATTGGTCAGCACGAGTTCCGCACGCGCTGTGAGGGCAGCTAACGCGTTCACCATCAAACAGATTAACGCGAGGCATGAGTGCCTTTTCATCGGGGCAGGTTAAACCCAAATTCCAGACCTGAAAATCACAAAACGGACGGAATTTCGTCCGTCAAATGCGAGGAGGCATGAACAAACTCACGCCACGGAGCGCGGCTGTGTGCGGGGCAAGGGGCACCGGCCGCAGCACGCAGGAGAGAAGAAGTATCCTCGTATTTTTTAAGCGCCGGTCGTGTAATCCTCGCCGATGTCCCGAAAGCTTTCGGGAGTCTCCGACACAGCCGCGCTCCGGACACGGTTCGTGGAAGGCCAAGTCGGCGAAGGATTTGTAACGTTTTGTATGCCTTTGCGCCCTGATGGAGGCAGCTAAAATCGCGCAGGTAGAACCGACTGCGCAAGCTGTCATAGCGTTATTGTCATACCCACCCTAAAGAGGGGTATCATTCGTTCCGGAACCCTGTTACTCTCTTACCGTCCCAAGGTAGATCAACCAAACAAATACGTTATGAAATACAAACGCATAAAACAAAATAAACTGTTCGCTTGCGCCACTCGTGTTTCGCTTGTGGCGTTTGGACTATCACTCGTAACATGCGCGCCGCGCGCCCTTGGCTGGGGTATCAGTTGGCAAGACAACTTCACCGGCGTCAATAATCAACCTAATTCCGCCTATTGGAGTTATGACACCGGCGCCGGTGGCTGGGGTAATAATGAATTGGAAACTTATGTGACGTCGTGGGCCAATGCTCACGTCATCAGTGACGGCACTGGCACGGACAATCAGGCGCTGCAAATCGAAGCGCAGACGGATAGCTCAGGCCGCTGGTATTCGGCCCGTATAAACACCTATGGCAAGCATTCGTTTGGCCAGGGCACTTACCTTGAGTTCAACTGCAAATTTCCAAACGCCGGGCAGGGCTATTGGCCCGCCTGCTGGTGTCTTGGCACTACCGGAGGAACCTGGCCGGCCGACGGTGAAATTGATGTAGCTGAGGAAGTAGACAATGCCGAGGCTAACTGGCAAACCCTGCATATGCCGGGTTGGAATCCTGGTACCGGTGAGTATAGTCTTCCGAATGCAACCACCCAGTATCATCGTTACGGAATGTGGCTGGATACGAGCGGCAGCTATATTAACTTCGAGTATAATGGAAGCGTCGTAGACACCATTTATGCAAGCAGCGCTCCGTCCGGCGCGACGTGGGAATACTGGTCACCGCGGCAGTTTTTCATCATCATTAATCTCGCCATCGGCGGCAGCTTCCCGGGCAATCCAAATAGCGGCACCCAGGACAATGGCAATTTCGACATTGACTACGTCCAACAGTGGAATTAACCGGGTCTTAGGGGATCTATAACATTCTAAATCCCAGCCTGGAGCGCTCCTTCAGGCTGGGTAACTGCTTGCTATCATGAAGAATTCACGGAGGGTTCAATGGAGCGTCGTCGTCACTGCGCTCGTGCTTAATGTTTCAACGCATGCCGACACAACGGCCGTGCCGGCAGTTTTCGCCATTGACGCCGGGACCGGTGCCGGCGGAAATCCGGCCGTCACCAATGCCGCTGCGATAGTGGATGGGCACGCCATTACGCTGGAAGACGTCAGACTCAAGTGCCTTCGCGAATATCGCGAAGACTTCCTTCAAAAGATGATTCCGGATTACGTTCTCGACCGCGAATGCAAGCGGCGCGGCATCGTCGTTCCCGAAGCGGAAATTGACCGGCGCATCGCTGAACTGCGAACCAGCCTCGCGCCGACAACGCTTGAGGACAAATTGACGGAAAATCATATTTCGATGGCTGAGGCGCGCGACGACATTCGCCGCGAGATCGAGAAACCCATGCTCGTCTCTGATCAGGTCAAGCCGCTTCGCATGGTTCATTGTCAGGAATTGGTCGTGGCCTTTGGTTCATCGCGCAGTGAATCCGATGCGCTGGCTGTGGCGGCGGATTTGCGCCGGCAAATTCTGGCAGGCGCCGACTTTGCGGCTATGGTCGCCCAACATTCCGATGGCGGGGCGGCGGAACATAGCGGAGAAGAAAAGAATGGGGATATGGGAGTGCTCTATGAACGTATTATGCGCCCGGTGGAAGCGCCGGTCCTGGATGCGGCGCTGGCATTGAAAACGGGCGAAATCTCGCAGCCCGTGAAGGCTACTGATGGCTACCATCTGGTTAGAGCATTATCCACCGATCATGGTCATTCGTCGTCTGAAGATGCGCTCTATGCTGAAGCCGCAGATACTTCGCGCCGCGAACAAATCGGTTTTTTGGTTCCCCAAACCCTGTCCGCGCTCATGGAAAAATCCAAAATTACCTTTGCGGAAGATAGCGACATGGTCTCCGGCAAGCCGCTGCCCGAGGCGGCCGCGGTGATTGACGGCCACCCGATTCCGATGCAGGACGTACTGGAGAAATGCATGGCCGCGTACGGTCCCAAAGTGACCGACGTTCTGGTGCAAAATTATCTCGTGGACCGCGAATGTTCCGAACGCGGCATCGCCGTCAAGGAATCGGAAATAGACGAGCGTGTGGAGGCGTTGCGCAGGCAATGCGCTCCGATGACGCTTGAAGAAGGGATGAAAGTTCATCACACCACGATGGAAGGATTGCGCTACGATTTCCGACAGGACATCGAGCGCACCAAATTAGCCATCGACGAGGTTCAGCCGATACACATGGTTCACACGCGCATTATTCTTGTGAAGGCAAATCTCGTTGGCGCATCAGACGTCGATAGCGGCGACGGCGCGGCCAGGACGCAAATCGCCGCCATTCAGAGTCAAATTAAGGCCGGCAAGCGGTTCGAAGATTTGGCTGCGCAGTATTGTGTGCCGGATGACCCCAGCAAGAGTGGCGACATGGGCATTATTTACCCATACAAGTCGGGTATAAACACCGAAATTGCGAACGCTGCGGGCATTATGAAAAAAGGCGAGATCAGTTCACAACCGATCAGAACTTACAATGGCTATGCCCTGCTCGAAGTCATCAGTGATAGCGACAGCCATCCGGACGACGAAGACGCCGCCTACGCCAGGGCGCAGGAGAAGTACCGTTCCCAGGAGGCCCGCGCGAGGATCCGCCAAGTCATCGTCAGTCTTATCAAAAAATCAAACGTGGTTTACTACGTGCACGCTTGAAGGTAGGGACGGCGCGCTGCGCCGTCACCGCGCGTAAAGCGCGCGGAACGGCCCGAGACGAGCCTCGAATAATCGATTTGGGCGAATGTTGTCCATGGGCGACCGATTCGTTACCTGGATGACTCAAGCAACGCGAGGTGCTTGAGAGCAAGCGGGAAGTTCGGGTCAAGCTGCAAGGCGGCCTCAAATTCCTGCTTCGCCGCTGCCATGTTGCCGACAGTCGCATAGGCGACGCCGAGTTGGTCATGATGATACGCAGTCGGGCCAAGACGGACCGTTTCCTCCAATTCGGGAATGGCGCCGGCATAATCTCCGCTCTTGTAGAGAACGGTACCCAGCGTGAAATGGAGTGCGTCGGCGTTCGGATCAAACTGAATCGCCTGCCGATACTGGGCTATCGCGCCGGGTGTATCGCCCTTCATTTGTAAAATATCACCAAGTGTAGCGCGCGCTTTGGGATTATTTGGAGACAGCTCAATGGCATGGCGGCATCCGGCTTCAGCATCGGCAAACCGGCCGGTGTTGCCATCAAGGCCCGCAAGACCTGTTAACGCAGCGACATTTTCCGGATCGATTGACAGCGCCTGGCGATATAACGGGGCTGCCTCGCCGTTACGGCCAAGCTGTTGCAGCGCCACGGCATAGTGCGCCAGGTTCTGGGCATCATATGGGTTGAGCTTTGCGGCGGCGTCGAGTTCCGGCAGTGCATCGGCTGGCTTGCCTTCGGTAAGCAGCGTGAGCCCGACCGCCGCATGGCCAAGTTCATCGTCAGGGTCGCATTTGATCGCTCGTTGGAAACAGGCCATTGCTTCGTCGTTCCTACCCTCTTGCCGCAGGCTTGTCCCCATGTCCTGCCATGCGTCCGGCCGTTCCGGGGCAATTTTGACGGCTGCCTGGTACTGCGCCACTGCCTCCGCGGGTCGGCCGAGATCGTCGAGTGAAATGCCATAGTTCGTTCTTAGGCCATAACTGTTCGGATTGATCTTAATCGCATGACCGAAAAGCGTGGCGCTGCTGTCCCAATACCGAACCTGGCCCACCGTTAGCACGACCAAAACCGCGACGACGATTGTAACGATCGAGAATGCAGGTTTGGCCATGCCGCATTCGATTGATTCCGCGAGCGCCATGGCAACGATGACGGCAGGACCGAGCATGGCAAGGTAAACGTAGCGATCCGCGACCGTTGAATAATTTTGGTAGGCGAATGGCACGAGACCGATAACGGGCAGCAGAACCCCGAGGCTGAGCAGGCCGCCGGCGACGAGCCAGGGCCGCCGTTTGCGTAGCGCGAAAATTGTCAGCGCAACTGTCGCCGGGGCAATCCACGTGAGATAAGCCCAGGAATGCTGAAGCACGTAGGCCGGTCGGCGACCGTACTCGATGCCGAGGTCTATGGGCGCGAGGAACTTCGCAAGATAGAACCCGAGCGCGTCACCGGCGATGAACGGCCGTTGCCAAAGCGCGCCCGTGCCGCCTTCCACAGTGACCGGCTGCGCATGCTGTGTGAGAAGCACAAATGGGACAGCGAGGACCAGCCAGGGCGAGGCGGCTGTTATCGCGGCCCGCCATGAGCGCCTGAATATCCAGCGATCAATTACCACCAATAGAAGACCAACGGTAATGATCGACGGCTTACAGAGCAGGCCGAGAATGCTCGCCAGCAGGCCGAGCCAATAGCGACCTGTCTTCCATGGCGCATTCCTGGAATGGTCGATGGCGGAGATATAGGCATAGACAGTGCCGAGACAGAAGAGAGATGACAATTGTCCCCGCAGTTCGGAGATCCAGGCCACGCTCTCGACTTGCAGGGGATGCACGGAGAAGACCAGTGCGCCAAAGAGCGCAGGATACACCGATCGGACGGACGGCGCCATCTTTGATACCAAACGCCGCAGGAGCGCGAAGACGAGCAAGGCATTGCCAGTGTGCAAAATCAGGTTCGCTATGTGGAAGATGTGGGGGTTAAGCAGTGTGCCGACGACGGTGACCGACACATCCTGACGTGGCATTCGGGCAATGACGCAGAGCAGCGCGAAAGCCATGTAACTTAGTGGAATGTAGAGATGCTCGTAAGGCTGCCCCCAGAAGTGCAAAAGATTGGCCCTGTCGATATGCTGCAGGTACGGGTTGCCGAATACGTGTCCTTTATCGTCCCAATGGACAAAGTCCTGACCGGTGACACGCCAGAACGCAGCCAGGGTTACCACCACCAGAATCGCGACCGATGCGCATAGCCCAGGACGGCTTGCGTTGGTAGTTCCTCCGCGATTAGCGCTGGAATCCGATTTTGCTTTGTCCCTGGTCAAAACGATCCCCCGTTTTTGTTGTATTGATTTTAGAAAACTAAAACCCGCCGTGGCCCGGAGGCGTATCACCGCTAATACCGCCACCGTAATTCACGGACTGCGCATCGATCGCAGATTCCGGATTTTCACTGGGTGGAAGTGGTGCGGTAACCGTTTTCTGGTCTGCGTAATTGTAACCGCCAGGTTTTGGGTTGTAATGATCACGGTTCGGTTTGCTGCCGCTGGCCCGACCTGACACGCGAGTCACCGCAAATGGTTTTTCGTTTACGGCCGGTTCATTGGGCAATGGGAGGTCCTGTCGAACTCCGTGATTGTTGAAGGCCACTATGGCTTTCTCGACGTCAATCGCCACGACCGCCACTCCATCCTGCTCCTGGCCTGGGTTCAAAATGTAGGATTTATCCTGCCGTTGGTTGCCGTCCTGCTGGCTTCCCGCCACTTTGTATAGGGCGACCGCCGGTCCGAATATTGTAGTGATGCCCGTCAGAGTGATCTTTGGCGGCGTTGCTGTATTCCGCTGCTCCTGCGACAACGGGTTCTGAGATAACGGGGTTAGACCAAAAACGTTGCGGGCCGCGATGGGCGAATAGGAATCAGCCGCCGTGCCGGTAACAGTCAATTCCGCATGCAAGTTGGCAGTAGCCAATGCCAACACGCTCGCGAGAACGGCAATAGTTCCGTAGCGGTTCATTTCCTTGTAGATGTTGGAATGTTAACATGAATGAAGAACGAATTATACCCCTCTTTAGGGTGGGGAATCTTTAACGCGTAGCAGCGGACATGAGTCCGCTCTGACCAGCGGCAGGTGAATGCAAGTGGTGCTACCACCGCTGCCACTCGCGCGTTGATCATTCGGTTTCACTTGTCGTCCGATCTGTTAAACCATCGGCGGAAAATTCCCCTGGTGGCCGCGGTGCAAACCGCCCTGAGGGCGAGGGCAGGGGTGAGGGAGAGTCTTTCGGACCAGAACGTTCTAAGGTTCACGAAAAATGCCCGGTAGTGTCCTAATCAAATGCCCCATCGGCGTGACAAATTTTGTCTAAATCTGTACTCTCCATTCCTATGATTTCACGAAATCAATTCATGGTTTTACTTGCGGCTGTGGCGGCTTTTTTTGGTAACCCATTCCGCGTCGTGGCGGCGGATTCGGATAAACCGCAGTATTATGAACTGCGCGTCTACACCACTCAATCGCAGGAGCAACAGCAAAGGGTCATTGATTACTGGCGGGACGCGGGAGTGCCCGCTTACAACCGCATGGGCATTGAACCCATCGGCGTCTTTACCGAGTTGAACGACTCAGAGACCAATCACATTTACGTCCTTATCTCGTGCGACTCGCTGGAAATCTTCGCCGCGATTCCAGACAAACTCGCTTCCGACACAATCTATCAGCAGGCCGCCGCCGGGTATTTATCCGCGTCAAAGACGAATCCGCCCTACGAACGTTTTGAAAGCTCCCTGCTCGTGGCGTTCGACGGCATGAAACACATGGCAGTGCCGCCGGCAAACCAAAAGCCGAACCTCTTTGAACTTCGCACCTACCTGAGTCCCAGCGAAGGTAAAGGACTGAACAAAGTCCAGATGTTCGACAGCGGTGAAATTCCGTTGATGAAGGAAGTGGGTCTTGGGCCAGTCTTTTATGGCCGCACCATCGCGGGCACTAAAATGCCTTGCCTGACTTATATGTTGTCCGGCGAAAACCTCGAGGCGCACAAACAACATTGGCAGGGATTCGATAATGCGCCAGTCTGGAAAAAATTGCTGGCCGACCCCCAATACAAGGACAACGTATCCCGCGTCATCAGCATTATGCTCAAGCGCACTCCCGCCTCGCAGATTTAGAGTGTTCTTAAAACTGGCGGAAGGGGCTAGATTCGAAACGGCTCTGCTCTTGGGAAAAAGCTTGTCTGGTTGCCCGGAATTGATTTACCGCGTATAAGACGCAGATCGAACGGGAGAAAGCGGGATCACATCCAGTAGAACCGTTATGATTTAACGTCGCCGGACTTATTCATCAACAAGATTTTGAACTGGGCAAGCTGCTCGTCGTAGAAGTCAACCGAATTGGATGTGGTCGAGACCGTGGAGTCCAGGTTAACCAGTGTGACCATCGTGCTGTACGTGGCGATGTCGTGAACGGGCAACACGGCGCGAATACCGCCCGCTGGCCCAATGCGGGCGTAGCAGTCCTGTTCGTGAATCTGTTTTACGACGACAAGACGATATCCAAGTTTATCGAGAAAATTGCGATAGGTACCGGTGGTCACGATCGCATCGTGCATCACCATGACGCCGGTGTGGAGGTTGTCGGTGAGGGCCTTGAGCGGCTTAAAATCGCTGCGCGACAGGATGCGCACAAATCGTTGTGCATCGGTCTCTTCAACCGAAGGCGCGCTAATAGTTGTTGGCTTTTTGGGCATAATCGTAATGACTTTGGGCGGAAATGGTTCCCTTGCTCCGGCTTGTCAGGCGAGGACATCCCATTATTATCCGTGCAAACCCAAATGTCCAGACTGTTTTGAGGCGCTGTTATGTTATTCGCGTTTCATTAGGATATTTTCGCACATTGTGGTGGGTTTGATTGAATTGCCTTTATCGCATAAAGCGATAGGATACATTGATGGAACTTCGACATCTGCGCTATTTCATTGCCGTGGCATCGAATCTGAACTTCAGTGAAGCGTCTCGTCGTTTACATGTCGCTCAGCCCGCAATCAGTCAGACTATTTTGGACCTGGAAAGCGAATTAGGGGTAAAGCTCCTGTTGCGCACTGGCCGTGGCGTCAAGTTGACCGGGGCCGGAAACGCATTCTTTGCGGAAGCCCAGGAAGTAATGCATCGTGCTGACGGAGCGAGGATGGCTGCTCAGCGGGCGTCCAGGGGCGAGGCCGGCTGTCTTCGCATAGGGTTTTTGCCGTGCGCGGCAGGTCCGTTCATCCCGTCGCTAATCAAGTCGTACCGGAAAGAATTTCCCAAAGTGGACGTCAAGTTGCATGACATGAATACAGAGCAACAATTGAGGGCATTTGAGAGCGGAAAAATTGACATCGGATTCTGCCGCCCATTTACTAAAGAGGGCTCAAAGGAATTTTGCACCGAGCTTGTGTACGAAGATCACCTCGAAATTGTACTTCCGGCAGGGCACGCGTTGGCGAAGAAAAATGTGGTGAATCTCAAGGACGTTGCCGGCGAAACGTTCGTGGAATATTATCGCCGTGGATCGCCCGCGCTCTTCAGTGAAATTTACGCAACCTGTCGCAAGGCAGGGTTTTCACCGAAAGCCATCCTCGAATTTGAGGAGATGAGCAGCGTCATTTTGGCCGTTGAAAGCGGGCTTGGTGTTGCGCTGACGCTGGGATTCGCCCGTGGATTGCTCAGTCGCGATTCGGTGGTCAGGCAGATTAAACCTGCGTCTTCGAAAATACCTCTGTGCGCTGTTTGGCTCGCCGATGCTCAAGAACCGGTCATTGAGTCATTCCTTGGGGCGCTGCGGAAAAGAAAGCCTGCAATCAGAAGGGAAATGGAACGGGAAGTTTAGCAGCCTGTTGTATTGAAAGTATTAAGCGGCGGATTTTTCATCGTGGCACTGCCACAACTATTCTTCCCCGAACAGCTCCCGCCAGGAGCTGATTGGCCTGTTCCAAAGTTTCGGTTAGTTCAATTCTTCTGCTCCTAATCCAATTACTTTACCCGCGTGCTTTTGTGATGGCATGGTAAAACGTGTGTTCGCCGATATCCCGGCTCCTGCAGGATTTAAAAGGACGGTCGCAGTGTATCCTATCGTTATTTCCGATGGGACCCATCGAATCATACGATTTCCTTTGTCAACTTACACATAGCAATGTGTGTCGGTCGGCGGCAATGGGCCGCGAGCCAGTTGAACATTGTTGATAAACACAAACAGCGAACAAAAATATTTAAAAGGAGATTAATAGAATGAACGGCACAATGACATCCAGGAAGGTTGAGTATACCGGGAAAGCCCATACGACGGGCGGTCGGGACGGCGGTGTATCCAGGACTGATGACGGCCGCCTGGACATCAAACTCACATTTCCGGGCACACCGGGCAACGGCACCAATCCAGAACAACTGTTGGCTGCCGGTTGGTCGGCCTGTTTTCTCACAAATCTTAAAATCGCGGGCGGCAAGATGAAGGTCAGGGTAGCCCCCGAATCAGCCGTTGATGCCGAAGTGGACCTGTGCGCCACTGACGATGGCTTCGTGCTCCAGGCACGCCTGAACGTGAGCCTTCCGGGTCTGGACCGCGATGTCGCGCAGTCCCTGATAGAGACCGCGCATCGGAATTGTCCGTATTCCAAAGCCACGCGCGGCAACATTGACGTGGTAACTACCCTCCTCTGAACCGCTGCCGTTATAGAAGTGGAAACAATTAAAAAAGGAATCGAAAGGACAAATATGACAATTTCAAATAATAACAAACCATCCATCGTGCTGGTGCATGGAGCTTTTTCCGACGGCTCAAGCTGGAGAAAAATCATCCCCATTTTTGACGACGAGGGATTTACCGTGACCGCTGTACAAATTCCGCTCAGATCACTGGCTGAGGATGTTGTGACGACGAAGCGCGTTATTGAGGCGCAAAAAGGTGATGTCGTGTTGGTCGGACATTCGTACGGAGGCTCGGTCATAACCGACGCAGCTGCTGGAAGTGACAAAGTCAAGGCCCTGGTGTACGTGGCGGCCTTCGCCCCGGAAGCAGGTGAAACGGTCGGTGCCTTGATTGGAAAATTTCCGGCTGCTGCCCTGGGAACTGCGCTGGCGCCCGATTCTGCCAGTTTTCTCTATATCGACCGGAGCAGATTTCACAATGTCTTTGCCGAAGATGTCCCGGGAGAGGATGCCTCCGTCATGGCGGCCACTCAAAAGCCGATAGCCGCGAGCGCATTCGGCGAGATAACTGTGTCTGCCGCCTGGAAGACGATTCCCTCATGGTATGTCGTAACAACGCAGGACCATGCGGTGAACCCGGATTTGCAGCGGTTCATGGCGAAACGAATCGGTGCTCAGATTACGGAAGTCAGGGCCAGCCACGTTCCCTTCTTATCTCAGCCGGCAGAGGTGGCAAAAGTCATCAAAGCCGCTGCTGCGCGACTCCAGAACTAAGGTAATTAGTTATCACGCTGGTTCGCGTGCCAAATCAGATCTATCGGCGTAATCGATTAACTGTGTCAGCAAATTGAGGTCAATAAACGAAAAATTAAAATAACTATGAAAGAATCAGGAAAAGAAAGTCAAACCGCCATCGTGACGGGTGCATCGAGTGGCATAGGCCTGGGAATAACTCAAGCATTGCTCGAAGGCGGTTACCGTGTCGTAGCCAATTCGCGCACAATCAGCACATCAAAAGAGTTAAAAACATCCGCGGATCTTGTGCTGGTGGATGGCGACATCAGCAGGAAGGATACGGCTATCAAAGTGGCGAATGCGGCGATCCACCATTTCGGCCGCATCGATCTCCTTGTGAATAATGCCGGCATCTATGTGCCGAAACCTTTTACCGAATATACGTCCGAGGATTTTGAAATGATGATTGGAACGAACGTCGCTGGATACTTTTTCATAACACAACAGGCAGTGACACAAATGCGGAAGCAGAAGTCCGGGCACATCGTAGGTATTTCGACCGTTTTAACGGATCAGCCGCTCGCTGGAGCACCCATTTCATTGCCTGTCCTCACCAAGTCCACGATTCCAGCTTTCAGCCGCGCCCTGGCGATGGAATGCCTGGCCGACGGGATTCGAGTCAACACCATCTCACCCGGCGTCGTTGACACCCCGATGCATGCCAATGACGACCACGAGTTTTTGAAAAAGCTCCACCCCATTCAGCGCCTGGTTCAGGTCTCTGAAATTGTGGATGCTTTGCTCTATTTGCAGTCGGCGCCCATGGTGAACGGCGAAAATATTCGAATTGATGGAGGAGCACATGCGGGCGCCAAGTGGTGATGAGAGGTTTATGGAGGAGCACATGCCGACGCAAAAGAATAAGAAATTTGCCGGGACGCCAAAGATGGTGGCAGGCAGCGTGAGTGAACGCCTGGAGGAACTGAGCATCGCGCTGCCTGCGCCACCTGTGCCATTGGGAGCGTATGTCGAATCTTCAGATGCTGGAGATTTGCTTTTCCTGAGCGGAATGCTCCCGGTGGTGCACCGCAAGCTGGCAATTGCAGGGCGGCTTGGTGAGAACGTTTCGGTCAGGCAAGGTCACGAAGCCGCGTGCATCGCTTCAGTGAACGCGCTGGCGGCGGCAAAGAGGCATTTGGGTACATTGGACCGGCTTAAAAAACTCATCAAACTGACGGTGTTGATGGCGACAACCGAAGAGTTCACTGAACACGCGCATGTCGCAGACGGCGCGTCAAATCTGTTTGTCCAACTATTCGGGCCGGAAGCTGGACACACTCGTTTGGTCTATGGAGTGCAGAGTTTGCCTATTGGCGCGCCAGTGATAGTGGACTGCGTTTTTGAAACCAGGCCGGAATGAGCAGGTGTTTTGAGATTAATTCTGATTAGAACAACAAACCAAAGATGAACTGATAAATTATGAGGAATTTAGTTAAGCGAAATGATCGGGCTTCAAAATACATTCTGACTCTGGCGGCAGGAGTGCTGTTGGCAGGTTCAAATTTCCGAGCCGGCGGACAGGAATCCGGAGGCAAGCCTCTGACTGACAAGGAACTTGTGCATCAGATCTTCAATACCATGCTCCAAATACATGGCGTCAAGCCAGGTTATCGTGTCGTGCATGCCAAGGGAGTTGTGTGCCAGGGCACGTTCACACCGTCTAAAGACGCGGCGGCGCTTTCGAGGGCAGGTCACTTCCAGGACGTTTCCGTACCTGTGACTGTTCGATTGTCGGATGGAAACCCCGACCCGATTATTCCGGATAACACACCCAACGCCGGACCCCGTGGCATGGCAATTCGATTCAAGCTGCCCAATGGTGACGAAACGGACATTATCGCGCTGTCGGTCAACGGTTTCGCTGTCAGCACCGGCGAAGAATTCCTCGCATTGCAAAAAGCTGTGGCCGCCACCAATCCCACCGGGCCACATCCCTGGCCCATCGAGGGATTCCTGGGTACCCATCCGAGCGCTTTGAGGTTTGTGAAGGGAACGCAGGCAGTCCCGGCCAGCTTCGCAACCGAATCATTCTTCGCGAATGACACGTTCATTTTTGTGAACAAGGCGGGAGTGAGACAGGCGGTGCGTTACCAAATCATCCCATTTGCCGGGCAACACGACTTGAGCGACGAAGAGGCGAAGGCCAGGACGGAGGGGTTTCTCTTCGATGACTTGAAAACACGTTTGGCGTCAGGCCCCATTCAGTACCATCTGATGGTACAACTGCCCAATCCCGGCGATTCAACAAAGGACCCGTCTATTATATGGCCTGAGGATCGCAGGAAGATAGACATGGGGGCAATCAGCGTGACTTCGGTGGTTCCCGACAGTGACGAAGCCGAGAAGGCCCTGGCGTTTGACCCGACAGACCTGACGGATGGAATCGAATTGTCCGACGACCCGTTTCCGAGCCTCCGGTCCAGGGTTTACGCCCTCGCCTCGGCGTATCGCCAATAAACCCGGAACCGAACCACAAACCATTGATTATGCAGGAATTCAAAAAACATACGATCACTTCCTCTCCGTTTTGTGTTCGTGATGGTGCCAGAATTCGCGGGTAAGGGCGGCGACGGTCCCGAGCCCGAGGAAAAGGAAACTGGCAATGACCGCCAGCAAGCCGGCAGGCAGGGTACACAAGCGTTCAATCGCCAGGCAGCATGGGCCGGAGAGAACTACGGCCAATGCGGAGACCGGAATCGCAAACAACCGCCAGGCTCCTCGAGACGGTAACGAAACGCAATAAATGGCAAGCACCAGCGCACCCGGAATGAACGGCATCCAGAATCGCGCGTTCTCGCAATTCATCCAGACAAAGGACTGAATGGCCCAGACGATTCCAATGAAATAGCGCGAGGCGCCGGCAATGACGTGTTCCGCATCATTCCAGCGCAAACTGTGGAGCAAGAGGAAAACAAAGCCGCCTTGCAGCGCCCAGTTTATTATGTTCAGATGACCCTGAAACACCACGGCGATCGCGATCCCAAACAAGATCGCGCCAAGCGCCGCCAGCTTCGGATCCCGCAGCCACGCGGCCCAGAAAATCAGGTATGCCGCCAGCCCCGCAGCCACGCAGCCAATTGTGGTCGCACCGTGTATCGCCATTTGAATCCAGCTTTCGGGTACCCCGATTACAAACAAGAGGGCTGATGCATAGGCCAGGTGCCCTGCGACACGATTGCCGCCGCGTATGAATCGCATGACTCCATACGCCGCCACGTTCAAGGCCATCAGGGCAAGGTACGTTTTCTCAGTATCCGGCGTGTTTGCCAGAAACGGCACCACCATAGCCGGAAACATCAGTGCATATTTGAGCGCGGCAGGTTTCGCGGGCAGCCGCAAGAACACCGTCCATGCCAAAACCCAACCCAAAGGCGCAAACAGATCGGGACGCAGGTAATAGCCGTACACATAATCCAGCGCCCACAGATGCAAGCCCGTTACGATGATCCACAGCGCAAACAGTCCCATCGGAAGCCAGTGGCGTTGCGGCAACAAATCTCCGCCCGTCTGTGCGCGCGGCAGAAAATTCACCAACGCCAGCGCCGCCGGCAAAACCAGCAGCCACATGCATTCGTTCATGATGTAGTCCGGTCCTGCATCCAGATGTACGCCGATCTTTAAATTGATGTAATGCCGGTACGTCAGCGGCAGCGCCACGTTGAGTGCCAGCAGGATGGAACCCACGCCCAGCAATGAACCCGGCAGGTTTAGTTCCGCGAAGTATCGTCTCAAACAGGTAAATCGCAGCGCCGCCAGAATGACTGCTGCTGCGCAAACATAGACGGTTATCCGCGGCCCGGTTAGCGCAGCCAGGCTTATCAGGATAAATGGCGCGAACACGAGCATGTTTTCCAAACCGACGAGTACCATGGAATCGTACCACAGACACCGGCTCGCCAAAAAAATGGCCACGCCCACCAGTAACAGCTCGTATACCTGCACCGAGCTGAAATTGAAAAGCAACCGCGCCGTTTCGTGGTCTACGAACGTCTTGTCAATCGACACGCGGTAGCAGCCGTAGAGCAGCAGGGCCGCGCTCACCAGATAAAACGGGTTACAGGCAAAAAATTTACGGAGCCACCACGAAAGTGATCTGTGTACGGGTTTCGGCGCGGGCGGGGGCAAACTTGGAGATGCTTCAAACTT
This sequence comes from uncultured Verrucomicrobiae bacterium, assembly GCA_963845665.1. Lineage (GTDB taxonomy): Bacteria > Verrucomicrobiota > Verrucomicrobiia > Limisphaerales > UBA11358 > UBA11358. Next base: position 1,420,710 of record CAWJTA010000001.1, on the reverse strand, counting down.
CGGGTTTGGGGTGATTGGCGGCGGCACGTGCACGTTGGGAACATTGGATTCGTCATTCTCATTCATATGGCACCTCAAAGAATTTTATGGCCATTGTTCAACTAGCGATTTCGTGAACGCATAACGCGGGCCAAAGTTTTTGAACCGTATTTTCGGGCAAATCCGCCGAATTTCGGGATTAGAAAAAATCGAGATGCGTGAAATTTGAATCTTTTTGCGTGGTTTTCACGCGAGCGCCACATGGTTTTCCTTTCTTCTCAACAATCCGCGTTGACAGGGCGTGCTCAAAGATGTTATGAGGACAATCCAGCAGAAACGAGAGATTGCCACTCTAGCCGTATGAAAACGAATATACTTGCGAGGAATCGTCTATCTATTAATTCGGTACCTTTGGGAGTCGTGGTCCTTCTTTTGGCTGTGGTGACGAACATCCGCGCACAGTTCAATTACACAACTTTGGCTGTGCCGGGAGCAGCGGGTACTGAAGCAGTGGCCATTGATGGCGACAACGTCCTGGAGTACGGCTATAGCGGTATCACGGAGCAAGAATTTATTTACAATATCAACAGTGACTCCTACACGACTTTACCTTTAATTGAAGGAGAGTACACCCCCGATGCCGCCGGCATTTCCGGGAACGATACCGTGGGGAGTTTCCAGAATAGCAGTGGAACATATGGATTCCTTTATAATGGCAGCACTTACACGACTTTGAGCGTACCTGGAACAGTGTACGCTACTGGCGCCAGTAGTATCTCCGACGAGAACATCGCGGGTGCTTTTGAAAACTCAAGCTACAATTTTCAGGGTTTTCTTTACAATATCATTGACGGCGCCTACACCATTTTACCTTTGGTGGGAGGAAAATATCTCCCAACCCCTGCCGGCATTTCAGGCGACACTGTCGCTGGGGGATATTATACTGGAAGTACTGAACAAGGCTTTCTTTACAATATCAACAGCGGCGCATACACATTTGTCAACGTGCCGAATGCATTTGGCACCTCGCCCAATGCCATTTCCGGCAACAATGTCGTTGGCACCTCGTCCGATGGCGAAGGCAATTTGTATGGGTTTTTATATAACGGCAGCACCTACACTACCTTCAGTGTCCCGGGAGCGCAGCAAACGTTTGCGACTGGCATTTCGGGCAATAGCATCGTTGGGTATTACAAGAATAGCAGCGGCGCTACCTTCGGTTTCCTGGCCACGCCTGTGCCTGAACCCTCGGCGAAGTTGATGGTGGCAGCTGTCGTTGCAGTTTTTGCGTTCCGGCAGCGAAATGGACCTTGATGATAATGAGGAGGAGCCCGGGCTCTGGGGCAAGGGATGGTTTCTGAACTCATTTTGCCATCTGGTGATCAGGTCCGTAAGTCCTCGATCCGCCACCTCTCGGGTCATAGCCAGGCAAATGAATTTTTCCGTCCCATTGCGCCGCCTTCAAGATGTTTCACTTTCCTGCAATCCATTTTATCCATAAGCATAACCGATACAGTCGAGCTTTCTAGATAAGATCAATTGAAATCTTGCTTAGATTTAAATTTGTTGTTGAATGTCCGCCGTTTTCTTGCTAAACTCCAAAGTGAACAAAGAGTGGGTAACAAAACAGGTTTAAGATTCCTGAAGCTGCGAGAAAGCCTTATGGCTTCTAATTGAATCTATTGGGTCTTCTTCCGGCGACAAAAAAAGAAAGGCAAGGGAAAAATGAAAAGGCTACTATCGGTTGTGGCGGGGTTGGGTCTTCTAAACAATGCGAAATGGGAAACTTCTTTCAGTAGGAATTCTATCCAAAAAATAATGGCTCTTCGAATCCTGGTCGTTGCGTGTTTGGTTCTGGGCGAACAATGGGTTGCCAATCCTGCATTTGGGCAACCTCTTTCAAGTTCCAGTTCTGAGCTCATTTCTACGAATGCCTATTGGAATGTAACAGACATAACAGATCCCGGCCAGCCAGTTGGGATTGGAGAACTTCAAGCTGCGATGGGTCCACAGGGGAACAACACGCCCTGGCATGTTGCCGGGCCAATTACGTCGCTTTACGGTAATCCAACAAACTACCAGGCATTCGGGATCACTACAAATGGCGGTGCCAACGGCCTTGGGACTGTGTACGCGCTTATTAATAATGGGCTGAACATTTCACCCAATCAGGTCCTCGTATCCAGCAATGTAATTTATGGCACAACTTATGGGAGTACCAATTATGTAAATGTTGGAGGAACTCTTGGAAGTGTTGGTGGAAGTGGACTGAATGGAACAATTTTTAAGGTCAATACCGATGGCTCCGGTTTCGTAACTCTCCACAATTTCGTAGGTAACGACGGCGCTGTCCCGGGAGGCTACAACAACAATATTAGCCCGAATGGTTCCCTGGGTGGACACCAGGCTAGCTTGTTGCTTTCAGACGGCATGCTTTACGGCACTACCGCCTATGGCGGTCCTTACGGTCAAGGAGAGGTGTTTAGAATTAAAACCGATGGCACCGGCTTTACGGTGCTCCATGCCTTTGGCGCTCAGGCCGGCAACGATAATTCCCCAGATGGCGCAAATCCCAGCTCTGGATTGATGCTTTATGGGGGTGTGCTGTACGGTACAGCAGCTTTTGGTGGCACTCAAGATTCTGGAGTGGCGTTCAGCATTAAAATTGACGGCACGGGCTTTACTGTACTCCATTCCTTTGGCACAGACATCGGTACATTCTCTGGGGCGACCGTCCCTTTAGACGGCTTATACCCTTACTCTACATTGGTGCTCTCTGGCAGCAAGCTTTATGGCACAGCCTCTTGTGGCGGCGACCAGCCGGGGCCCGCGTCGGGGTTCCCCGGTGACGGGGTGGTTTTTAGCATTGATCTCACCAACAACGATGAATTTACTGTCATCCATCAGTTCCAAGGATACTACCCGAATACTACCGACGGTTCACACCCCCTTTCTGGGTTGGTGCTTTCCGGCGGTATGCTTTATGGCACAGCCTCTACTGGCGGCAACCTCTCTACCGGCTACGGTGGTGATGGGGTAGTGTTTAGCATTGATCTCAACAACGGCAATAATTTCACGCCCATCTATACTTTCCCTGCCTATGCTATCATTGGCGGCAGCTACGTACTACTACCTGACGGCGGGAACCCTTGCGCCGGATTGGTGCTCTTTGACGGCACGCTTTATGGCACAGCCTCTACTGGCGGCACAACCGCTTCAGGCGGCACCGGTGCCGGCGTAGTGTTTAGCGTTAATATCAATACCGGCAATGAGAATTCCCTTTACACTTTCACCGGAGGCACCGACGGCACAAATCTTTATGCCGGATTGGTGCTTTCAGATGGTACGCTTTACGGCTCAGCTTCTTCTGGAGGGAACTCCGGTGTTGGCGGGACGCTGTTTAGCATCAATACCCTGGGTCATTTTGAAGTTCTTACGAGTTTCCCACCTGCGAACGAGTATAGCTTAACCACCATCCATAGTTTCCCAGCGTTCAGCGGCGACGGCACCATACCTAATGCCCAATTGGCTATATCCGGCAGTACGTTCTATGGGATTCCCCCCGTTGTGTATGGAACAACTCTAGGTGGCGGCACTAACGGTTACGGGACTGTATTCGCGATGAATTCTGATGGCAGCAATTACATGCTCCTTCATAGTTTTACGGCTTCAGACCCGAGCCCGCAAGCCAGGCTTCTGATATCAGGAGGTATACTCTACGGTACAACCCCAACCACCGTGTTTAAAATCAATACCGATGGGAGTGGTTTCGCCGATCTCGACAGTAGTATCAACGGCGCGTCCGAACTTGTTATGGGATTATCAGACACTAACTTGTATGGGACGACTGTCGCCGGCGGTCTGCACAGCAAGGGACAGGTGTTTAGCCTTAGTACGAATGGAGTCTTCAAAGACCTCTACGATTTTGGTACAACGGCCAGCGACGGCGAATCCCCTAACGCCGGCCTGGATCTCTCGCCTCAGGAGTTTTATGATGAAGTGTACAATCAGGATCAAGAAGCGGGCGTGCTTTATGGCACAACAAAGAGCGGCGGAATAACGACTAGCAACAGTCCTGGCAACGGGACAGTGTTTAGTATCAACACAGACGGCTCGGGTTTCCAAACTCTCTATACTTTCGGCAACACGCCCGGCGACGGTGCTGAGCCTGAAGCCGGATTGGTTTTGGCAACGACAAATTTGACTGAAGAGGCCGACACCCCGGACAACATATTGTATGGGACAACCTATGCCGGCGGTGCAAACGGTCTCGGTACGGTTTTTAGCATAACGACAAACGGACAATTCTCCACATTGTATAGCTTTTCCGGATCGGATGGCAGTGGACCTGAGGGTAAATTGACGATATTGGGCAATCCTTCGACGCCCACTTTGCTTGGAACAACATCTGGAGGAGGGCTCCACAGCAAGGGCAAAGCATTTACTCTTTACAATGAACCTCTTACGCCGGGTTTCACGCCAACTTACACCCCAACTTATGACTTTAGCGGAAGCAGCGACGGCGCTTCGCCTAATTCCGGCGTGACATTAGACATCGGAGACCACTTGGATTCAGTCTGGTCGATGGACACTGCGCTCATCGTAACCAATCAATCACAAGTGACGAACATTGATTTCTATTTCGAGATGGCCGACAATAACTATCTCGAGCTGTATGTCAATGGTAACGTTGTATTTGCTTTGGAAACAACGATTGCACAGAACTATTTGAACGAGATCGGGTTTTTCGAAAGCGGTTATCCCGGTTTTAGCAGCACCACAAACTCCCTTCACATCGGCACAAATGATATAAAGGCGATTATCGGCGGTGATGGTAGCGGGGGTTATTTCAATTTGGCGGCCGCTTTCAATGATTCCGAAACCTACACACCGACGGCTCCGACGAGCCTTAAGGCAGTACCGGGTGATGGAGACGTCACCTTGACCTGGACGCCCGTTGTTGGTGCGACGAGTTATAACGTTTACCGCTCGACGACGAGCGGAAGCTTCTCGACCACGCCCAATTTCACTACGAATTCGTGTACTTATACGGACACAAACGTTGTCAATGGAACCGCCTATTACTATGAGGGTTCGGCGGTTGACGTTGGTCAAGACGGCCCCAATTCCAGCCAGGCGGGACCTGTTACACCGCAAGGATCACCTTTTCTATTCGTAGGAAACTGGTATACTGGTGAAATATTCGGGGTCAATCCGGATGGACCAAACACCGATTATGTGACAGCCGGAAGCGGGCCTGAGGGCCTTGCCTTCGACGGTTCCGGCAATTTGTATGTCAGCGCGGGAAGCGAGATATACGTATGCCCACCAGGGGGATCAACCCGCGCCTTTGCGACTGGATTGAATAATCCCAACGGGCTTGCTTTTGACAACGCGGGCAACTTGTATGAAGCCGACCGCGGCAGTGGCAATATTTACAAGTTTGCTCCGAACGGAACGCGAACCACTTATGCCACCGGTTTGTCCGACCCCAGCGACCTGGCCTTCGACGTCTTCGGCGACCTTTTTGTGACGGACAATGCAGGCACCACGATCACCGAAATCGCTCCTGGTGGAACCACAAGCACCTTTGCGACGGGTTTGGATTCTCCCAATGGAATTGGTTTTGACAGTGCCGGCAACTTCTATGAAGCCGACTGTCTCAGCGGAAACGTCTATGAATGGGCATCGGATGGAACGAAGACCACCTTCGCCTCAGGTCTGAGTTTGCCAACAGCGCTCACGATTGACTCTGCGAATAATGTATATGTCACAGAACAGAGCGCTGGCGATGTTGTCATAATCCCGCAATATGGCTCACCCAGTGTTATCGCAACCGGACTTGGGCATCCAACCGCTGTGGCATTCGGGCCAACCGCCTATGGATTCGGCCCAGACGCTCTGCCATTCGGGCCATAAGCATCTCGTTTTTGAATGTTCTTTTCGGATTCACAGCCCGCGCCTTACCGGCGCGGGCTTTTTGTTTGGATGATGTATAGCGGCCGGAGCGAACGGATTGCGATTTCATCTGGATTTGGAAAATGTCACTTTCGCTTTGTAAACACAGGTGAAAGTGAGAAATGGCGAAAGGGGTGGGATTCGCTCCCACAACTCTCCGTTTCCACAGATAGCTACTTCGTCAGGCTCGCCCATGCGTTCCATTGGTATGGTATCGTCTGGTTTCAGATCCTCGGAGCGCTGCCCTCAACTGGGAGGGTGTCGTCCCTTCCCACGTTCGGAAAGCTCGATAGAAAGAATTCGAATCCTCGTAGCCGAGCAGAAATGCCACTTCCTTGACATCCATCTCCGGCCGGTTGAGGTACTCGTGCGCCAGTTCCTGCCGCGCCTCAAGAAGCAACTGCCGGAAAGTTGCGCCGTCATCGATTATTCGCCGCTGCAAGGTCCGATATCCCAACCCAAGTTCACGCGCCACTGCCGATATCTCCGGCCGGCTTCCCGCGAGCAGGCGCTTGAGAATCCATTTCACCTGCTCGCTAATCGAACTTTGCGCACGGCGCTCTTCCAGCGCGCGTTCGAGCTGCGGATTCAACATGTCAAGCAACTCCGCATTGTACGTAAGGAATGGCCGATCGAGATCGGTTGCATGGAGGACGAGCGCATTCCGTCGCGCGCCGAACTTGATCGGACCCTTGAAATACACTTCGTGGAACCCGGTCGCCTCCGCGCTGCGCTTCAGCTCGACCCTTTTCGCCTTCACCAAATGCCCTGTGCCGCGGCGACCAAGTTCAACGAACGAGACAAAGGCGGCGTCTGTCAGCAGGGGCGGTGTTTCTTCCTGCGCGTGGAGCCACACAGGCTCGATCACGCACTCGTCCTTGCTCACCTTGATTTGCAGTTCCTCGGGCGCACACAGTTGCTTGAAGCGAGCAAGGCGGGCGAGGGCGTCCCGGTAGTCACGGGCGTAGTAGGCCGCCATAGTTGATGGCGGCCGATTGCCAACGTCGATCTGAGTGGCGATTTTTAAGCCCGCGGCCGGATCAGCGGAGAGCTCGCCCACGGCACGCCAGAGTGCGAAGAACTGTGCCGTTGTGACGAGGTTTTTCCTGCCGTCGTAGACAGTCAGTGGCAGCCGAGCCTGCCGCAGGACCGCTGCTGGCGTAAGTCCGATCTTGGCGATCCCTATCCAAAAGGCGTTCGCGGCTTTGAAATGGTCTGGCACGTGGGCGGTCATTATTTTTCTCTCGCTGGCATTTCGTCTGGAAGCAAGCGCGCTATCAGGACATTCCTCAGGTTAGCCGATTATCGCTTTGGGTTCCAGGTACTCCTGCAGCCCGAAGATCCCGCCTTCCCGGCCGATTCCCGACTGTTTGAACCCGCCGAAGGGAGCAAACGGATCGTGACTGATTGTGTTGATCAGGACGCGGCCGGCGGCGAGTTTTCGCGCCACACGATTGGCCCTTTCCGGGTCCGCAGAACTTACGTAAGCGATAAGGCCGAATTCGGTATCATTGGCGATTTCAATGGCCTCGGCTTCCGTCTTGTACGTCAGTATCGACAAGACCGGTCCGAAGATTTCTTCCTTCGCAATACGCATGTCGCGGGTGACGTTGGCGAACACGGTGGGCTTGATGAAATTCCCACCTTCAAGTCCCCGGGGATGGCCTTCCCCGCCGATGACGAGCTCCGCACCTTCCTCGATGCCAGACTTGATGTACTCCTGTACGCGCTTGTACTGCTTTGTGCTGGCCAATGGGCCGAGGGTGACGTCCTTATCCCTCGGATCGCCCATTTTGATTTTTTCGACGGTCGCCCTGGCCAATCGCTTTACTTCGTCGAGTCGGTCTTCCGGCACGATCAGACGCGAAGCCGCAATGCAGGCCTGCCCGTTATTCAGGTAGCAGGCGCTGACGGCCATCGGGATCGCCGTGGAGAGATCAGCGTCGTCCAGGATGATGTTAGGCGACTTGCCCCCGAGCTCCAGTGTCAAACGCTTCATTGTGTCCAGGGAGTTCCTGGCGACCAGTTTTCCGATCTGCGTCGAACCGGTGAAAGCGATTTTCTGAATGTCGGGACTTTTCGTTAACTCCGTCCCGACGACCTCGCCCAGGCCCGTCACGACATTGATGACGCCAGGAGGCAACCCGGCTTCATGAAAGGCGTCCATCAACACTTCCGTTTGCATAGCGCTCATCTCGCTGGGCTTGATGACGACCGTGCATCCGGCGGCGATTGCCGGCGCCACCTTGATCGCGATCGAGCCGGCGCTCGAATTCCATGGCGTAAATATGCCCACCACGCCGGCCGGCTCCATCACGACCCTGGATGTGCCGACAGTTTTGACCAGGTCGAAATCCTCAAGGACCTTCTTGAAGTGCAGGAAAATGTTCGCCGCGAGATCGTTGGAACCCTTCGCACGGTCTTGCGGTGCGCCGTATTCCAAGACCGTCGCCTCAACGAGTTGATCCATTCGTCTGGCCACGGCCTCGTGCAACCGCTGCAGGCAGTCCATCCGGTATTCCTTGCTGCTTTGCGAAAAGGTGTCGAAGGCCTCTTTCGCAGCGCCAATGGCTTTTCGGGTGTCGATTTCGTCTGCCATGGTGACCTTGCCGATAACCGTGTTGTCGGTCGGGTTCACCAGATCTACGACCTGGGTTCCATGGGGAGTGACGAACTGGCCATTGATATAGGCGCGATCAAAGGCTCTTACTGGAGTCGCGGTTTCATGTGTTTTCATTTATGTGACCTTTCACGAGGCTTCGGCTTTACCAGGGTCGCTGTGTCTCCCAGGACCCCGGCTCACGATTCCAATATGGCTCAAAAGCTGATCGTCGTAACTAGCAGAAGACGCCAATGCTCTTGCAGAATGTGCCAAACAGTTCTCATTGAAGAAGCGGTTACGAATTGAAAACCGACCGAACAGTGGTGAAAGGGCTCTGCCGAATATAGTGCGAGAGTCTTAGAAAATTCTCGCAAAGCAAACGGCGTGACTGACACTCTCACTGACAGTTGGATAGTTTTACCTCTCTTTTGAGCAGAAACTCCTCGAAAATCGAGGAAGTCAACATGGCGGAAGGGGTGGGATTCGAACCCTTTTTGCCATCTGGTGATCAGGGCCATAAGGCCTGAATCGCCACTCCTCGGAACCGTAGAGAAGCCCTGCCTGTTCTCCTTGCGGATGCATCTCAAGAAAAAACGGTTCCAGCTAGGGCTACGGCAGTCGGAATCCGACGCAAAACTGGGGGTCTCCTGTAAGATGTTTAGCGATTGTGAAAGCCCCTGACGAGGCGGGCCAGATTACTGACAGTGAACCATTAAATTCTAAGGGGTTTCATTGCGTGTAAAAATTCATTTTTTATTCGGGTTAAATTCTATGATCCACTCGATGCCGTACTTATCTCGAAACATGCCAAAGTATGTTCCCCCAGGACTGTCACCTATGGGTGCCTCTACTTGCCCCCCGGCAGAAAGGCCATTGAATATTTTTGCAGCTTCTTCTCTGCTTCCCGCAGCTACATGGATTTTACTTCTATTTTCATTTTCATTCACCTTCCCCATGAACTCAGGCACATCATTTCCTATCAACATATTTGTGACACCGATCGGCAAAATGATCTGCATGATTTTGTCGGCATCTTTTTCTGCAACCCGGAATTCAGGACTGGCGAGATCTTTTAAACGGATCACTTTTGTAAACTCGCCGCCGAAAACAGACTTATAAAAATTAAATGCTGCTTCCGCGTTGCCATTAAAATTAATCCAGGGATTTATTGTCATAAAAGGGTCAGTTCTGGGTCAGTTCTTGATCTTGTAATATTTCCTGATTTCACGCGGATTCTGAAGCCCGAGTCCACAAAACGCTTTTCGTAGTTTTGTGCTCATTGACCGCCATCAATCAGTTACATTCTAAAATGGCGGAAGGGGTGGGATTCGAACCCACGGTACAGTTGCCCGTACTCCTGATTTCGAGTCAGGTGCCTTTAACCACTCAGCCACCCTTCCGTGCGCCGATTTGTTCAGTTTACGCTGCCAAACATGGCGGGGGCAATAAAATTTAAAATATCAAAAACGACCTGGGCATATGCCAAAGCTGCGGAGCAGCGCACGCCAGTAGCCCATAGCGCCAGCTATGGGACCTAAGGATCAGATAATTCTTCAAGCTCCGGGAGGAGCGCAACAATCCCGTTCAAGTTTAATTCCACCTAAATTTTCCGCCGATAAAAACATCCGGAATCCGGCAGCATAGTATTGCTTCAAGCGGGAATACGACCAGCATGGGCAGGAACACGAACTGTATGAACGTATGAGCGCGAATTTATTTGCCCTGCTTCTGAGGCGGGCGAATTAAGCATGGCCATTGACCCTAGCCCTCATTTGGGCAATCTTCCGCCTATTCCGATAGGCGATTTGGAACGCGGAGCCATTAACCGGCTATCACATGCCTGTACCAAACAGAAACGATATCCATTGGCGAATCACAGGGGCATCTTCCGAAGAAGCCGAGGCAAGGGCCTTGGAACAGGAGCTCCGTGCTATTGCCGACGAGGACGAGAGAGAAAGCTCTCTGTACCCTAGCCGATTATTTAGCCGAAGATTGGGAGCTAGGCGAGGCAGAGCGAATTGCGCGGTCACTAAATTACTGGGCGATAGAGAAGACTTGGCTCTATGGCAAAATTGCACGGCATTATGCACAGCTTGGCCTCAAACAAGAAGCAATGCGCCTGCTTGATGAAGCTGTGCCAATTGCTCGGTCTGAGGGTTGCGAATGGCAGCGCGCCGAGTCATTGGAAAGGATTGCCGAAGACCTCGTCGTATTGGGAGAACGCAACGCAGCTGTTCGCCTTTTGGAAGAAGCCGTCATTATCGGACGAGAGGGCGAAGAAAAGGGCGACATCGATGCATCCAGCGTGCTGTCCGGTATTGCGCAGGACTTCGCGCTGGTGGGCGAACTTGGTCGCGCCCGGGAGGTTGCCGAAGCCATTAAGAATGAACGAAAGCGGCAAAGGGCCGTTGTCAGAGTCAGACGCATGGCACTGCTTAGGAAGAACACAAATCCGCCCTGACACCGCCCCGGAGCCAACGACCCATTTCCCCTTGCCGTCTCCGGCATTATAGAACAGCTTTTGACCTATGACAGATGGGCGACAGCTACGATGGCAAGAGCCTTGGTTGTTTACGCTTCGTATGCGCGGCAGGCGCGGATGGCAGCGGAAGATTTTACTCATAGTCGCAGTTTTTGGCGTGATGATGGTCGGCTGGTATTTAGACCGACATTATGGGAGAGGACTGCGTATCGGCCTTGCTGGTGCGGTCACCCTGTGCATTGGTATCGCAATATTTGTGGGTTTTTTACCCGACCTTGGGGTATCGGAAGTTCGGGCCACTGACGAAGGCGTGGCGCGTGTTTTTTATGGCCACGGAGTTGGCGCGTCACTATTGCGCTACCAAGACATTCTCCGTTTCTCCTTTGTTCCGTCGAATGTTTCAGGGAGGCCGTTCAGTCTTTTGATTCTAGTCCTGCGCACCAACATCGCCATTCTTGGCGTTCCGAATGGAGTGTCCCGGACTGAAATAGTCGAGCTCTTCCAGAGGCATGGTGTTCAGGAAGCGCGGGACGACGGCGATGACTAACACCGACGAGCCAACGGCGGAATGATTCCAAACTGTACCACTATACCCACCCGTGCGCTGATTAGCGCCGAGGCTTTGGAGCATTGACCACGGCAAAATCAATCATGTCAAAGCAGATTTTATTCGGACATTGCTGGCCGAAAATGCCCTGCGGGGGCACCTGCTGTTTATGCCGCGTTTGTAGTGCAAAACGCCGGTAAATTATGGTGATAAACTCTGCCTGACGCGGAAACAATTTCCGAGTCGCATGAGATATACGAGTAATCATCTGGTGCATCGGGGGAAACGTGGAAAGTCAACCTTGCCGTAGCGATGTCTGCAACGGTAAAACCATTAGACTCAAGAATGCGGATGAAAGTGGAATGCAACGCCCGCGAAGCCAGACGAAGCGGCTCGTAATCTGGAAAGTCCGCTGGCAGCGGAGACTCGCGAAGCAAATCAAGCGTAACGGCGGTGCAACTAACTCGCTTGCAAACCTGCGTGAGATGCGGATGCAGATACGACAGGCCACTCAATGCATGATACGCGATGTCATGTGCCACACCATTGAGAATCTTGGAACTCGGCATAAACGTCTCACCGCCTAACGGGTTCATCTGATACTGCAATCTGATGCTAGGCGCATGGAAATTCGACCAAATGTGTCCCGCCGTGTCCAAGTTGTCCGTTCGCCAGAAATGTGAAAAGGTAAACAAGTCCAAGCGTGTCCATGTCTGGAAAAGTGTGTCAAACTTCTTAGAAAAAGTGGTTTAGCGATTTCGAGTCAGGTGCCTTTAACCACTCAGCCACCCTTCCGTGCGCGGTCCTGTCAGTCTACGCTGGCTGGCGTGACGCGGGCAAGCTGAATTAAAACGGCCGCACAGGCCGAGCCGCATCTGAAAACCCGTTCTTGGCACGACGGCGTGCGTGGCCAGTGGCGGCGCCACCAGTGAATGCGAGGGCTACCACCGCCCTCTCACCGTCCGTTTCTCGAACTGGCAACCTTCCTACACAGCCGCTTCCGGTTTACACCCCCTGTTTTCTCCATTTTTGCAAATTTGCCAACAAAAACGCAGCTTTTGGCCCGCGTTCGGCCTCGTTTACGCGTTGACAAAAAAAAATGTGCGGCAGAGGCTTTGATGGCTGCGATACCGCTACTGCGGGCTCGTTCGCACGTTGAGCACTGTTCCAGAGCGGTATCCTCCGAACGCTTTCGGGGTTGCCACCACACCGAAGAGCCATCGCCTCGATGCGCGTCCATTTTGGAGGTTGCGACTCTCGACACCGAACGCAATTGAGAACTCTTATACAAATTTCACAGTCGCGGTGTCTAGACATTGGAAAAAATGAACAACAGTGGATTTCTAAAATGGCGAAGACACCGACAAAACGAAATGGGGACCTGATAAAGAAATCGGCTCTCAATAAACCTGCTTCGAGGTTGATTCAATATTCGAAATCGGCCGCGCCGGTCGCGTCTGTTTCTGAAACACCCGAAAGAATTCCGCCCCTGTTCCGTAAAATCGATTGGCTGGCTTTGTTCGTTGCTTTTATCGGCGTCTGGGTCGTCTATCTCTACACCCTCGCGCCGGAACAGACTCTGGAGGATTCGGGCGAATTGTGCTCGGGCTCGTTTTATGCCGGCATTCCGCATCCGCCGGGCTATCCGTTCTGGTCTATCTATTCCTGGTTTTGGACGGCTATTCTTCCCTTCGGCAATGTCGCATGGCGCGTGGAAGTGGGCGAATCCTTCGCCGCGGCCATGGGCTGCGGATTGTTGGCTTTGATGGTTTCGCGCGGCAGCAGCATGCTCATTGAAGGAATTGCGGAGTTAAAATCAATTTCAAAGCAATGGGAAACCGCCATTTGCTTCGTGTCCGGCGCCGTCGCCGGATTGCTGCTGGGATTGGGACAATTCATGTGGATCGAGTCGGACGTCATCAATCGCATTTCGCTCTTCGGCGTGCCCTGGCTGCTGGCCATGCTCGTGCTCCTGATGCGCTGGAGCTATGCGCCGCAGCAACGCCGATATTTGTATCTGGCAATGCTGTTCTTTGGCTGGCTGGCGACCATCCATCAAAGTTTGATTTTAAGCGTCGTGGGCATCGAAGTGCTGATCGCGTTGGTGTCGCCCAAATTGGGGCGCGACCTGTTCGTGTGGAATTCCATCGGCTATGTGGCGATTCTGGCGCTCATGACGACAGGAACCATTCCGGCGATCAACGCCATGACGTCCACCGAAACATGGATATTCCATTTTGTGGGATTGGGTTCGACGGCCGCCTGGAACGGCATCTATCTGAAAACCTTCATTCACCAGCAAAAATTGAAAAGTGACTGGCTCAAATGGTTCTGGTGGCCGCTTGTCGTTACCGTCGGGATCATCCTCTTATTGTTCGTTGTGCTGGTCATTTTTCAACCTGCACCGGATAGTAATAACGAAAAGTTTAAGCACCTCTCGGACTTCGCGGCGAGCGCCCTGGGAGTGACAGCAGACTTGTACGGTGTCGCGTTGGGAGTTTTCAGTCTGGTGTGCATTTGGACGGGAATAGCCAGACGCCAGTTTGGCCGCGAATTGCGAACGGGATTGCTACTGGGGCTGATTTGGATCGTTGGCGCGTTGGTTTATCTCTACGAACCTATCTCATGCATGACCGACCCGCCGATGCAATGGGGTTATCCGCGCACAGTCGAAGGTTTTTTCCACACGCTGAGCCGCGGCCAATTCGGAAGCGATAATGGCCTTAACTTGCTGCAGAATCCGCGGCAATTTTTGTTCCAGCTCTATTATCTGGTTGACGGCCTGTCAGAATCGTTCACCTGGGCGTATTTGTTCGTTGGGTTGATCCCATTCCTTCTCATCAACAAAATGCGCAAGCGCGAGCGCAATTGGATTATCGGTGTTTCGGCCATCTATTTCTGGATCTCGGTCATGCTCGTCATCATGCTCAACGTCAGCGCCGACCGATCCACTTCAGAACTCAATAAAGTGTTTTTTACCGCGTCCCACGCGTTGTTTGCGATGATGATTGGTTACGGCGTGACCATCCTGGCGGCGTACGTGGCCACACATTATGAAAAAATTCGCGGCTGGTGTTTTGCAGGGACGGGACTCGCCTTGCTGGCCGCGCTCTATTGTTTGATTAACGCCATAGGCAATATCTATTTTGGGCCGACCGGCCAGCTCCGGGTTTGGGTCCCATTTCCGAACTGGGTCGGTTGGAGCTTTCTGGCCTATGGCCCGGACGGCCAATTTGGCATTTCCGAAATTCCGCACTTGATCGCCCAGGCCTTTGCCAAAGACCAATTCGGCATGCCCATCATTGCCAATCTCATTCTTGTCGCGCTGCCTGTTATTTTCGCGGTCGCGCTCCTGGTTTATCGCGGCCGAGGTCCGGTGGCCGTGTTGCTCGCGCTCTTCGCCGTTACACCACTTTGTTCGGGGCTGGCGCATTGGTATAAATGCGAACAGCGCAATCACTGGTTCGGCTATTGGTACGGTCACGATATGTTTTCTCCGCCGTTCCTGGACCATGGCCAATTGAGTTATGACAATGGGCGCCGTGCCGAATTATTAAAGGACCCCAAACTCGGACGGTTGATGTATCCTGAAATGGCTCGCGACGCCATTCTCTTTGGTGGCACCGATCCCGGACGTTTTTGCCCCACCTATATGATTTTCTGTGAAAGTTTCATCCCGCATCGTTGCCAGCCCAAACAGGACCAGAACTTCGACCGCCGCGACGTTTATATCATCACCCAAAATGCCGTGGCCGACGGCACCTATCTGGATTACCTGAGGGCGCAATATTTCCGCAGCCACCAGCAGGACCCGCCGTTTTTCAGCGAATTGTCGAAGTACATCTTCAGCCTCGTCGCCCATTCGTGGCGCATCGCTCTGGGTTACAACATTGACCGGCATCAAAATGACCATCCCGATCAGTTGCAGAAACTGGGACTGAGCTACGAGGACGTCGAGCGGGAAGGCCCGGCGGAATCCGATCACGACATGGCTGTCGCGTCCGCCGGGCTTTACGGTCTTGTCGACAAGGCGCTCTATTACACATTAGACAAACCGTTCCTGGCATGGGGAAAACACGTCGAATCCCGCCGGCGCGCCGAAGGCGTGTACCCATCCAAAGAGATTTTCATTCCCTCGCCAGAGGACTCGCAAAATTCTTTCAATGAATATTACGCGGACGTCCAGCGTCGCATGCAAGCCTCCCAACTCCAGCCCGGCGAAGACGTAAACGTTACTCCGGATGGAAGAATGCAGGTCTCCGGCCAGGCGGCCGTCTTTATGATTAACGGCATGCTGTGCAAATTGATTTTTGACAACAACCCCGGCAACGAATTTTATGTCCAGGAAAGTTTCCCGCTGCCGTGGATGTACCCTTACGAAACGCCTTTCGGCATCATCATGAAGGTAAATCGAAATTCCGTGCCCGAGCTGACTCAGGACGATTTCGACCGCGATCATAAATTCTGGAGCGATTATTCACAACGGCTCTGCGGTGACTGGATCACGTACGACACTTCGGTGCAGCAGATCGCCGACTTTGTGCGGCGCACGTACATTCAAAACAATTTCAAGGGTTTCACCGGCGACCGCCGGTTTGTTCGCGATGAAGACGCGCAGAAACATTTTTCAGACCTTCGCAGTTCCATCGCCGGAATGTATGCCTGGCGTTGCAGCCCCCAATGCCCTCCTGAATATCGTGAGAAGACGCCGGCGCTGGAAAGCACCCTCGAACGCGAAACGGATTTCGCCTTCAAGCAGTCCTTCGCCTTTTGCCCTTACAGCCCCCAAACCGTCTTTCGATATATTCAGTTCTTGATGCAGTTCAACCGTATTGACGACGCCCTGCTGGTCGCGCGGACCGGTCTTATGCTCGACCCTTTTAATGATTCCTTTTCTCACCTGATTGGTGAGCTGAAATCGTTTAAAAGCCCAACTGACCAGCGAGCACAGATGCAGGAGCAAGTCTCAAGTATGGAAGACAGAGCGCGCACCAACCCCACAGACTGGCAAAATATCTTTCAGTTGGCCGGCTATTATCTCCAAACGCGACAGACCAATAGCGCCGACGGATTATTGGAGCATGCCATTACCCAGCCTGGTGCGCCCGCCGACGTTCTCCGCGGCGTCGCCCAGTTTTTTGCCCAGACCGGCCAATTTCCCAGACTTGAATCCGTTCTCAAAAAACTTGCAGCCGAACAACCGAACGGGCCTGAGCCCTGGTACGACCTGGCGCGACTGGAAGCGCTCCTTGGCGACGAAGACGAATCAATTAAGGACCTGCAAACGTCCGTTGAATTGAATGACAAGCGCCTCGCGACCGATCCTTCGGCCCCCGATATCCGCCGCGCGGCCCGGACCGAGGCCATCTTCGATCCCATTCGCGACTCACCCGAATTTCAAAAGCTAATCCCGAAATAGCGAAGTGAGTCGGCGGCAGCGTTACAAACGAAGAGTGATTTAACTTCATTTGCGTAGCAGCGGACATGAGTCCGCTCTGACTATTTCGCGGAACAATCGTACGCCCTTCCTCGCCGTCCACGCCAGGTAACCATTGGTTCATGACTCTTTTTGGCTGCGCTCCTGCAATTCCTTTAGCTGTTGCGAAATCTGCGCAAGACTCGCGTTGACCTGGCGCAACGTGACACGGCGATTGAAGATGACTAACACAAGCGTCAACATCGTTCCCAGGCCCAGCAACGTAAGGGCGAGAGAGGTCACATTCATAATCTTACCCTGCATCAAGGTTACAAGCACCTGTCGATCGACTTTCGATCCATCACCCAGGGTAAGGATCTCATCGTTGGAATTTTGTCCAGCAACCGTATTGGTTCCGGCCCCGTGGGCGGCTGTAGATTGTTGCAGGAGCAATTGTACCTGAGGAAACATGACCCTCGTGCTGCCCCACGTCAGCAAAATGCCGCCCGCGATGGCAAGGAAACCGATGCCGAGCGCTACGGTAGTCAGCAGCCGGCCGGCCCAGCGAATAGCCTGTAGCTTTTTCAAAATGGATTCGTTCGTTTCATTGGATGTCTGGTTCATATATTTTTCCTCTCAAGAGCGGTTTTCAACGCGCGTTTCGCGTAATGAATCCTGGAGCGCACGGTGCCCAGTGTGGTGTCGGTGACTCGGGCGATTTCTTCATAACTCATTTCTTCAAAAAAGCAGAGCATCAGCACCTCGCGATGTTCCGGCGACAGTGCGTCCAAACCGTGCCGCAATTCCTCGCCGCCGGTCGTCAGAGATGGGTCAGCGGCTTCAGCCAATTCCTCCATTTCGCTCTCCTCGAGCGGTTGAAACGGAATTTTCCTGCGCCGATACTCGCCATAGATGCGGTCGCGGGCGATGCGAAAGGCCCATGGTCGGAACCGGCTCACGTCGCGCAGCCGCGGCAAGCCCTTGTAAATGGCCAGCCAGATCTCCTGCACGAGGTCTTCCACCAGTCCTGGCGATGATTGCATCATACTGCGCGTGAATTGAAGCAGATGCGGTCCGTGCAGCGTCAACAGCTCGGCAAACGCCGTCTCGTCGCCAAGCTGGCTCCGCAGAACGAGCGTCTGCTCATAGATTTGTTGCGTGTTGCTGGACACGTGCTCTACACATTCTAAGTTGTGGACGACCCTTAAAAAGTTCAATCGTCTCGCTTTTTTTCTGCGGCCTTGGTAGGGACGGCGCGCCGCCGTCACCGCCCGTAAAGCGGGCGGAACGGTTCGCGTGTGCCCATCCGAACTACGGTTCATGGAGAATTTCGACCTCCGACATCGGAAGCATCTTGGGAACTTTTCTCCATCTGCTTTCTCATACATTTGGCACAAAAATGACGACTGTAGGCAAAACAGTCGCCGGCGCAGACCGGATTCGGTTTCGCCGGGGTTTTCGCCATGAAAGTAAGGAGAAATGCAAAGACGAATTTTTTGCCTATGCCGTGGCCGAGAGTTTTTCATGTTGTTACGAATCTCTCACGCCGACGGAGACTGCATTAGGCCGCTATCGCGAGTGGGCGGTTTAATGCGAACGATGAGAGGCCCGTTGCGTGACGGGCCTCTCTTTGTTTATTCGATTAATTGATCCTTTGATTGCTGGATTGATTGAAGGTGAAGTAACTCGGGCTCCGCGGCAACGTAGCGCAGGTTTCCAAACCTGCTGTATCGCCGATTTCCAAATCGGCAAGTCGTAGGACGTTGCGAGCGGCAAGGTTTGGAAGGCCCTTAATTCCACAGTTTCAGAAGTTCCCGTTATACGGTTCGTCTTCGAATGGATTCGAACAAATCGGCCTTGAAGGAGCCGCCGGTCGCTTCGTATTTAACGCCCGCAACGCCGGGCAGTTCGGCGATTTAAACCGGCGGCCCCATATAAAACTTCGGTGGGTGAGCTTGACGGTTTACCACAAGAGTCAGTAACGATAAGAGAAACCACTACACGTTTGGTTCCCGAGTCGCGGAGCGATCACTCGTTCATTCAGCCCATAACCCGCCCTGCGTTCATCGGGCGGCAGTTGTAGACGCCGTGGGCGTTGGCTGGACCACGGTTGCCTTCAGAATTTCGGAAACAATTTGATCGGACAAATCTCCGGTGGTGGGAAAAATCATCTGCAAATGGCCCTGGGCGTTCACGATCAAGGTGCGAAAATTGTGGTTGATGGTGCCTTTGGTCGCCTCATACTCAACGCCCGCGCCACGTGCCAATTCGGCTATTTTATCCGGCGGTCCGGTAAAAAAGCTCCAGTGAGCAGGATCGTAACGGTAACTGTTCCCGTAATTTCGCAACATGTCAGGCGTGTCAAACTCAGGATCGAACGAAACAGATATAAAATGCCAATTGGTTGGCCCATCCTTCATCGCTTCCAACTTTTGCGATGCTTCCATGAAGTTCCTTGAGAGTCGCGGACAAAAATCGGGCAGGGGACAACGCGTGTAGAAAAAGGTGATGGCCAGCGCCTGCCCGCGAAAATCGTTAAAACTGACTGCCTGCCCCAGTTCGTTGGTGAACTTGTAGTCGAGCAAGGGACTACGCCGGGCGCTGGATAAGGACGTCGTTACGGGCGCGGATTTGACGGGCGTTTTTTCAATTCCGAGGGCGACAGTACCGATTTTTGAAAACTGGTCCGCCCAACTCTTGTCCTGCGCAACGTGTAATTGAAACGCGACCTTATCTCCACGCTTTAGGCCGGCGACGGCATCCGGGTTTCTCAGTGGAAACGGCATAGTCATCGCGTCCATGTAATTGGAAATGACCTCATTTTGGATGATGACTTCATCTTCGCCGGGTTCGATTTTGAGAATGACCCCTTTTACGGCGTAGGTCTGCGGAGCTGTCGTGGTATCGGCCTGGCCCGGATAGGCCGTTCGCGTGCTGAATAGAAATGCCGCGGCAAGGAGCATCATAACGCGTGGTGATCGAATGGCTCCGCGAAAAAATCGCACCTTGGAACCTGGAGCGTGACGCCCGCGGAGAGCCATCAAATTCAGGATAGACGTCCAGTCGCTTTTCCCTCCCCGCTCCCACCTGCCGCCTGGAAGCGGTTTAGAAAAGGCGGGTCGGTGGGTAGGGGAGAGGGTCAAGTTCATGGACACGTTCACGGGTTCGGCAACCGCCCGACTCGATAGAAGTTAAGGCCATTTGTGGCGTTAACATCCAGAAACACCGTGGGATCGCTGACAGCTTTGTTCGTTTGCAGCGTCACCCACCTGGTGAAATCTGTTGAGCGTTGGATGATATAATCCAATCCGATGCTGGCGGGGTAACTGAAATGGAAACCCGTGCCGGATTCTAAAGGATCGGCCAGCACGACCGTCACCGGTGTTACCACGGTGATGGCAACGGAATTGGTCGCTGATAAATCATTATTGTCCAGTGCAATAGCGCTGAGCGTATAGTTACCGGCCGCCAAATTGCCGGCCACCGCTGAAAACGGAGCGGTGGTTGAATTGCCCACAACCGCCGAATTCACCAGAAATTGCACGTTTGTTACGATGCCGCCCGCGTCGGTGACGGTGGCCTGGATGGTCACATTGGCCGGCGCGGCAAAGATCATTCCAGGCGTGGGGTTCGTTATGATGATCGTTGGCGCCATGGGCGCGCTGGCTACGAAGACCTCGCCTGTCATTCCGAAACGCGCGTGAGGCGTACAGTAATAAGAAAAAATGCCGGATGAAGTAAATTTATTTGTGAAGGAGACACCAGCGGAAGCTTCTACGCCGGAATCCCATAACCCGGAGGGTACTCCATTGTCGTCGCCCGGCGCACCGTTGGTGCCGCTGGTCGTGGAATGGCCGCTGGTCGCCCATTGCCAGATGACAGAATCGCCCGTGGAAATCAGCACATTCGTGGGCGAAAAATGCAAAGTGCCGCCGATACCCACAATCACATTGGTCGTGGCGCCGGAGCCGGATACGAGTGAAATAAAAAATGCCGCTGTTGCGGCAACCATGAGAGATTTGATCGTCAATTTCATAGTCAACGCTTGTGAGAGTTCGAAGAAGGCATTTTGTTCCCGGCAAATTACGGAACGATTTTCCAATCGGCAGATTCGTGCGAGGAACCTCGAACGCAGTGCCAACAGGCGATCCGTATCCTCATCCGTAGTTCAAGGATTCGGCAATCGCCCCACACGATAAAAGTTCAAACCATTTGTGGCATTCACGTCCAGGAACATGGTGGGATTGCTGGCCGCCGTATTTGTTTCCAGGATCGTCCACGTCGTAAAATTCGTCGACCGCTGAACGATGTAATCCAAACCGATATTTGCAGGGTAACTGAACTGAAACCCCGCTGCGGATTTCAAAAGATTGGACAATGACACGGTCACCGGCGTCACCACACTGATGGCAACGGCATTGGTTGCCGATAAATCGGTATTATCCAATGCAATTGCGGTAAGCGTATAGTTTCCGGCGGCCAAATTATCGGCGACGGCAGAAAAAGGACCGATGGTTTCGTTGGCGAGGACCGCTGAATTGACCAGAAATTGCACGTTCGTTACTGCGCTGCTTCCACCAGTGACCGCGGCCCGGATGTTCACGGTGGCGGGAGCGGCAAATACTGTTCCGGCCAATGGATTGGTGATGGCAAT
This sequence comes from uncultured Verrucomicrobiae bacterium, assembly GCA_963845665.1. Classification (GTDB taxonomy): domain Bacteria; phylum Verrucomicrobiota; class Verrucomicrobiia; order Limisphaerales; family UBA11358; genus UBA11358. The sequence continues at coordinate 1,399,072 of CAWJTA010000001.1, read as the reverse complement.
GGTCGGCGGGATTGAGAGGTTGGCAACGATAACTTCGCCTGTCATACCTATGTCAAAGTGAAGCCCGCAGTAATAATAATAGATTCCGGCCGAAGTGAATGTATTGGTGAATGTGTCTCCGATGTCGCTGAGGAGCCCCGAATCCCATAACCCGGACGGCGCGCCATTGTCGTCTCCGGGAAACCCGTTAGTTCCGCTCGTTGTGGTATGGTAGGTTTCCGCGACCCATTGCCAAATAACCGAATCGCCCGTCGAAATCAGGACGTTAGTGGGATAGAAGTGCGGTCCGTCGTCATAGCCGACAAGCACATTGGTTGTCGCGCCGGAGCCTGATTGGAGAGAAATGAAGATTGCCGCAAGTACGGAAACCGGGAGTGTTTTGACGGTTATTCTCATAGTCAATCAGGTAAGAGGCGGCAGAAGGCATTTTGTTCCCGGCAACAACAAAGATAAGAGATGGTGCCGGAAGTTTGCGTCCGAGCCCTGGAACAATCACCGGTTCTCAAGCTCTTATTGTTGTGCAGGATAAATCAGGACCGCGTCATCACAAACGTTTCAACGGCTTAATGTTCCAACGTTTCAACGCAACAATTGGCTTTTCAGCCTGCCTGCTCGCCGGTTTAGTTTCATGCGCCACGCATTCGCCCATGGTCGTGGCGCCGCTTGTGATTCCCGGCGCGCATTACGTCGGTAACCAGGCATGCGCGGATTGCCATGCCGACATCGTGCGCGAATTTCCCTTCAGCCCGCACTCGCGGCTGTACGTTAAGGACGCGGCCATGCCGGGGCAGGGTGGTTGCGAGTCGTGCCACGGGCCCGGCAGCGAACATATCCGCACCGGCGGCGCTGTTGCTTTCATCATCAATCCTGGGAAAAAGCCCGAGTCCTGTTTCCAATGCCATCTGGACGTGCAGGCCGAATTCAATTTGCCGCAGCATCATCCGGTCATTGAAGGTTTCATGAATTGTGTGGACTGCCATGATCCACATGGGGGCGACATCTTTAAGCCGGCAGGCGGCCTGGCCATGGCACGGCAAAATGAGAGTTGCGCGCGATGTCACCAGGCCCAAACTCGGCCCTTTGTCTTTGAACACGAGGCCCTGCGCGAAGGTTGCACGACGTGTCATAGCCCGCATGGGTCCATCAACGAGAAGTTGCTTGTGGATAACGATCCGAACCTCTGTCTCCGTTGCCATGCGCAGAATCAGGGGCCAACTGTTCCCGCCGGGCACATTTACATCGGCAATACCGATCACACTGCGTTACTCCGAATCGGTACCTGCTGGACGTCCGGTTGCCACACGGCCGTCCATGGTTCGAACGTGGACCCGTGGCTGCAGTATTGAGCTTTTGTAATGCAATGCTTCCCAGATTTTAAAATCCACTAATCCATTAACCCACCAATCCATCAATCCATCAATCCGCTCACGCTTGCCGCCACTGTCCTTCTGTTTGCCCTGGCGCTTGTTGACAGTCGCGCGCTCGCCTCGGATCAGTCGCCGGCCATGACAAATGAGATCGTCGTTTTCGACCGCGATATTCGTCCGATTTTCGAGAGTTCCTGCCTGCGTTGCCATGTGCCTCCAAAACCCAGAAGCGGTTTTCGGCTTGATGTTCGGGAGGAAGCGCTCACCGGCGGCGACGACAATACCAATGATATCGTTCCCGGCGATAGCCGTGACAGCCAGTTGATTGCCTATGTCACAGGCCAGGTGCCGGACATGCAAATGCCCCCGCCGGGCCGGGGCAATCGGCTCACTCCACAGCAAATCAATTTATTACGCGCATGGATTGACCAGGGCGCCAATTGGACGACGACGAACTGCCCGCCACCGCCCAATCTGGTCCTGGAACCGATGGTTCGGGGATTTGACGTGCATGGCAATGAGTCGAAGTTTCGTGAAATCCAGGAAACGCATCAGGGACCTTCTGGCGGGGCGGAAGATTTTTACTTCGAGCAAAAAAGCCCGGACGAAACCATTTCGTTGTCCGGCCGCGCGATTGTTCCGGATAATGATTTTAATGTGCAATTGGCGCTGGAGGAAGCCGGCGGCGGATTCATCCACGGGGGATTCGACCAGTGGCGAAAATATTATGCGGCGGATGGCGGTTACGATCCGGCGGTCGTTCCGTCGGGATTCAACTTGAACCGCGATCTGTACGTGGACAACGGCCGCGCCTGGGCCGACTTCGGCCTTGATTTGCCGCGTGGAGAAATGGTCTTTGGCTATGAATATCAATACACCAGGGGCAACGAAGCGACGCTGGATTGGGGAAACGCGAACGGCGTAAATATTTACCCGGCGACGCAGTCGCTGAACGAACAAACGCACGTCCTGAAATTCAATCTGACGCAGGACTTTGACGACTGGCGGCTGGAAAACGACGCGCGCCTCGAGTTTTATAGCCAAAACAATCAGGATATGGAAACATCGCTCGTCGGTTCGACGCCGGGAGATTTCGTCAATACAGGAGACAAATACCATCAAACGCAGGGGATGGACACGCTGACACTCCAAAAACAATTATGGGATTGGTGGTTTGTGGATGGCGGATTTTATTATTCGAAGCTGAACGGCGACGATTTTTTCAATCAGACAACCCTTATCCCCGCATTTGGCATTAACAGCCAACTGAGCAGCCAGCAAATCACGCTGAATCGCGAGTCGGAAATCTTCAGCATCGCCAATTTGTTTTCGCCCACGCACTATCTAACCCTTTCGCTCGGCACGCAAAATGAATGGACGCGTGAAAGCGGTTTCAGCGACAGCATTCCTGATTTGGAATTGGGCGGCAACGTTCCTGCCGATTCAAGTCTGACTCAATTCAAAGCATCGCAGAACGCCAACTTTCGCTTCGTGAAAATCCCGTTCACGGTCTTTTCCGGCGATGCGCAATTCAGCGAAGAAAATTACGGCATTGACTGGGACCAGGACACCGAGGACCTGCAGCGCCAGACGGCCGCGAACAATTTTCGTTATGGCTTGAAAACCGGATTTAGTACCTCGCCGTGGCCGACTGCCGATTTGGCCGTGCAATATGAACGGCAGTTCAGCACCACGTCATACAATCAGCTTGAGGACATTTGGCTGGGAATTCCCGGGCCGACCAATGGCTACCCGGCCTTCATCCTGGACCGCACCATCGCCAGCGACCAATTTGAAACGAAACTGGTGTTGAGCCCACTGCTTTGGCTCAAGACGACTCTCACGTACCAGATTACAGAATCCGACTATTCGTCAGTGACGGATCCATTCGTAACCACGGTCATTGCCCCGGGCGGATTCATTGTTGACGGCCATTACGATTTGCATACGGTGGGTGTCAGCGCCACGGCGACACCCTTTCGCCCGATTTATTTTTTGGGCGCATTCACCTGGAGCCACTCGCGCCTGGAAACCGCAAACAACGGTGACCCATCCGTCGTTCCATACGAAGGCAATATTTTTACCCTCAATGCCACGGCTGCCTGGCGCTTTAGTCCCAAAGCCAGTCTGCAACTTTCGTATTATTTTTCCAGCGCCGATTACGCGCAAAACAATGCCGCCGCGGGAGCTCCTGAGGGCCTCAATTATCGGCGCCACGATTTAATTGCCGGTCTGACGCGGCAATTGACAAAGAACCTGTCCGGTACCTTGCGTTATGAATTTTCCCAATACACCGAACCGTCGAGCGGCAACATCAACAATTTCAGCGCCAACGGGATTATGGCCATGTTGAGCTATCGATGGCCATAATCAGTCCACAGTCCACCGCCATCAATGTGAGCTTCGCTTGACTTGGGACGGTAGACTGTGGACTGTGGACTTGCAATCGGCCTTAAATAGTCAAAATATCGTCGATAAAGCAGTGCCATGCTGGAACATTCGCGGCATTAAATACTCTTAAATATAGCGACATTGATAATCACCTATGGCTCGGGGTCTGGATTTTGAGAATGTAGTGGCCCATCATTATGGGCCCCTGTATCAATTTGCCTTCAGCCTGACGCGCAATGAAGCGGAGGCATGCGATTTGACGCAGCAGACATTCTATATCTGGGCGGCCAAAGGCGATCAGTTGCGCGATATTTCGAAAGTGAAGACGTGGCTATTTACCACCTTGCACCGCGAATTTTTGGGTTCGCGGCGCAGACAAACGCGTTTTCCTCACATTGAATTGGACGACGCGTCGGGTGATTTGCCCGCGGTCCCGCCCGCCAGCGTCAACCAATTGGACTCGGAACAATTGCTCCAGGCGCTCGGGCAACTCGATGAAGTCTATCGCGCCGCCGTGGTCCTGTTTTATTTGGAAAATTATTCGTATAACGAAATCGCACAAGTCCTTGATGTCCCCCTGGGGACCGTCAAATCACGCCTCACCCGCGGCCTCCACCGGCTGCACCAATTGCTCACCATCGTTCCGCCACGACCATGACTCCCGGCCAAGCCAAACAGATCTTAATCATCTACCGCCCGGACACCGCGGACGCCAATGACGCCGAAATCGCCGAGGCGCTCGCGCTGGTCCAAAGCGATCCGGAATTGGAACACTGGTTCGATGAACATTGCGCGCGGCAAAGAGCATTGCGCGACAAAATCCGGCAAATCGCCCCGCCGGCCGGACTGCGGGAGCAGATCATTTCCGAGTACGCTGCCAGAAGCAAAGCTGCTTCCAGGCGACAAAAAGTCATGGCCCTTGCGTCCGTGGCCGCGATTGTCCTTTCGTTCGCGCTGCTGGCCTGGTTCTATTTGCCCCACGATCATTCCGCGCCCGAACTTCCCAATACGCTGGCGAACTATCAGAGCCAAATGATCGACGCGACCCAAAACGGATACTATATGACGGCAATGACCAACCTGGACCAGGTTCATTCCTGGCTGGCTCAAAATCAGGCGCCCGCCGATTATGTTCTGCCCACAGGTTTGAAGAATGCCGCCGTGACCGGTTGTACGGTGGAACCCTGGGGAAATGCGAAAGCGTCTATGATTTGTTTCCGCCAGGGCAAGACGTTGCCTGCGGGACAGCCGGGTGACCTTTGGCTGCTGGTTGTCGACCAAATGGCAGTCGAGGACGCTCCCACGGACGAGTCGCCGCTGGTGGCCACGATCAACGGCCTGGCTACTGCCACATGGACCCGGAACGGCAAGCTGTACTTTCTGGCTGCGCGCGGTGACGAAAAAGCGATTCAAAAATACCTATGACACGCGTGCCGATTTCAATTTTTACATGCGTGCACTTTCAATGCTTCGTCGATGTGCGGTACGCTTGTGCGCGTCGGCCGTGGGTTCAATCTCCTCGCCCGGCGTTCACACGCCGGAGTTGTAATAATATCAGAGGGATCGCAGCCACCGCCCCGGAAAAACGAAAATAGCCTGGCCATCCATGGCTGCGGCTCAGAGTCGCCCGTTCCCTCAGGCCATACTCCCAATAATCCACTTATCCACCGATCCATTAATCCAATCTATCCTATCCGGATATGTTGATTAAAAGAAATTTTCATTTTCTTTGAAATATCTCTTGACTGTAAGTGGCGCCCTGTGCTATTCGTCTAGCTGTTGAAATGAAAACCTGCTTAAACATATCGACCTTGAGCTGGCTGACGATGCCGGCCCCGACAGCTGTTGGGGCGCGTCATGGCTGGTATAAACAGGGATATGTATTTTGTCCTGGTCCATCCACGGCTGCCATTGGCCAAAATTCCAATCAACACATGGATGGACCGAGAGTAAGCAGGTAACCAAACGATATAAATTTTTCCAACCCTGCTTACTCGAAAGTAAGCAGGGTTTTTTGTTTTTCCCCGCATAACACCGTAACACGAAACAAAGTAAGACAGAGTAGCAATAATCTGTGAATAACAAAAAAGAGACATCTAGATGATGTCAGGCAGCGACAAATTAGATGAGGCGCAAGAGAGTCAATACTCTCAACCGGTTTGGCCTACTCATAAATGGCAGGAAGCCGCGCCGAAACGATTTTGCCTGAATTTACAATTTAAGGGCTTCGCAGGAGGTGTGCCCATAAACACCGAAAGAACCGCCGTGAATCCGCGGGTTGGTATCGCAAGATAGCAAGAGGTGTTTGCTCTTTCTTTGTATGCGCAGGAGACGAGGCGACGAGTCTCTGAATGAAATCTTCATCATCCTCGCCTGCCCATCGTGGCTTAGTGAAGGCGGATTCTCGAATTTATTTTGACGTTTTAGTCTTGTCCGTGGGTTGCGCTGATTTAAAAATGAGGAAAACAGGAACCGGGGAAGGATACCTCAAAGATTTCCTGCCTTCCTGCTTTCCTCATTCGTAAATCTGCGATCGTCTGCAAAACCTGCAGATTCTCGATTCGATTTTTACTCACATATTGGGTTTCACTTTGAACCAGTCCGCAGCGAATCCGGCAGTTCGCCGGAATCGTTCTGCATTTGGCCGGCTCAATCGCGGTTCGGGACCCGTTTGGTTCCGGTCGCACGCAATGGAAAACAAGCCCGGAGCAGGGGACCCGCGCGCAAGCGCGGCCTGAACGCGGCCCTGCGAAAATGGCGTAAGCAATTTTCCCGCCGCCGGACGGTGGTCCTCTGCTTCGGGCTTTTAACCCTGTCGCGTAGCGGCGGCGCGTGAGCCCGCTCTGACTAATTTGCCGCTTAACTGTCCAATCTCTCTCACCAAAAGGCCTGTCAACCACCTGAGTATAATTCTCCCTCTCCTGGGGGAGGGCCGGGGTGAGGGCGGTCGTCCTATTGAAAGAAGAAAGGAAAACCAATGAATAATGAAATACTACTCGTACTCGTGCCTGTAATTCTGCTCGTTGCTCTGTTCGTCGGTGCTGTGGCCGTGACCTCGAAATTCCGCCACGTATTCGTCGTTCCGGAGGGATGGACGGGATTATTGTATCGCCACGGCCTGTACGTCCGTCGCAATAATGCCGGCCGCCATGTTGTTTGGGGACGCGGCTGGTCCATAGCGCTAACGGACCTGCGCCGCGCCACATTGCTCGTGCCGGGCCAGGACGTGCTCACGGCCGACAGCGTGAGCCTTAAGTTTAGCCTGCTCGTCATGTATCAAGTGACCGAGCCAGTCAAGGCCGCGCACGAAACGCAAAACTGGTTAAACAATCTTTATAACCTGATACAGCTTTCCCTGCGGGCCGTCGTCAACGGTTTCGCCGTGGAAGCGTTGCTCAACCAAAAATTGGAAATCGGCGTGCAGCTTTTGGCCCGCGTGAAGGCGGACGCTGAAAAATTGGGGGTGAGCGTTCTCGCTGTTGAAGTGAAGGACGTGATATTGCCGCCGGATTTGAAACGCGCCTTCGCTGAAGTATTGAAAGCGAAACAGGAGGGCCAGGCGGCGCTGGAACGCGCGCGCGGCGAATCGGCGGCGCTGTGCCACCTCGCGAACGCCGCCCGCGTGCTCGAAAACAATCCGGCCCTGATGAACCTGCGTTTGATGCACTCGCTCGCAACAGCTCAAAACTCAGGCCACACGCTCGTGCTCGGCGTGCCGGGCGGGTTCGTCCCGTTCAAAGACGGCAAAGCTGCCGGCGAAGGAACAGATAACTATCGCGCCGAAGCCTGATGGGCAGGGGACATCGCACTGGCAACAGGTGTTGCCAGCGATGTCCCCATACTGGAGAATAAAACCTTTCATTTTCATCGATTTGCGGGTGTCGCTTCGTGCTGAAAGCACAACCGGACAGTAGCCGGACACATTGTGTCTGGAAATTCGTCTCCTCCGCGAATTTTGTCCCGTGAGGGACAACTGGAGGTAGCCCGGCATTTCATGGCCAGTGGCGCTGCCATCCCAAACGAACTCTATTCGTTTGAAAATTTCCTTTCCGACGCGAATACCGGTGACGATCAGGATGTTCACAGACCTGATCGCGGCGGTTCGACTCCGCCTTCGCGTCGGGACGCCAACACTCTCGCGGTAGAGTGACACCCGGACTTTAATTTACATCCAGTTGGCGCAGCTCTTGGGGCAGCACAAATTTAACAACCATCAACAAGCAAAATTCTATGAAACCAATACTCCGATTCCAAAGCCAATTGCTTTTCCGAAAAAGCTATAAACCCGCTCGTGCCATCCGCATCCGTCCGGCAAAATTGAAATACGTTTTCCGGTCGCGCGGGGCGGGACTGAAACCGGAAATCCAAATCGTCGCATGAATCCGGATCATCGGCGAAGCCGCAATCTGAAAGCCCTGAAAGGGCGGACGATATTAGCCCAGGGCAAGCGCGAATCTGTGAGCGCGCCGCCCTGGGTAAATCACCCAAAAAACAAGCCGCTAACTGCCAAGCCGCGCGAGATCGCAAGTGGCGCTGCCACCGCGAATCTCATCTGCGGGATCATGCCCCGTTTCTCATCAGATCAATGGTTTTTGCGCTCCTTTGCGGCTAAAAGGAAACTCTCACGCCGCGTAGCAACCGGCTCCCTGCGCCGTGGGATCCAAATCGAATTCCACTACGGCCTTTTTTCCACAGGACCGGCGGGTCACCTGCACCTGCAATTTGCCCTCTTCGCAAATCATCGGCGGCTGGACAGCCAGCATCATCAGCATCATGCCTCGGTCTGCTTCGACCCATTGCTTTTTCTGGATCGGTTCCCTGGATGAGCCGATGACAAGCGTCTGTGCGCCGCTCATGCTGTGCAGGGCGGCTGTCCAATCCGACGGCAATCCCACTATTTCGAATGCATAAGCATCGCGCTTGCCGGGATTTCCCACGACAAACATCGCCAGGTTTGTGCGCCCGGAATAAATTCGCAACGCCTTGGCAACATGACGTTCCACCGTCCGGTTGTTGACAAATACATTGATATTTCCGGCCCAATGCGGTTGCTCGCGTCCCAGCAATTCCCACAAATCCGGCGGCAACGTCGTTGCCCTGGCGCCAGTGGCATTGGCAGGTCGCGAAGTTCCTTGCCTCCGAATCAGATTCAGCAGCGCGGAGAAACCGGCGACGGGACCTCGAGATGATTCATCCGGGGATGCGCTCAACGCCGTGAGCACAGCCGTGGGCGGTACGCGATTGAAATCTCCCAGTGGCGTTGGGTGCGGACGGGCCGCCTCAACGTTCAATTCCCGGGATTCACCCGGTTTGAGCGCAGGAACCCGCAGAATGGCCAGTGGACGCCAGGGAACGAATGCTCCGAATGGCGCGGATTCAAGCCTGACAGATGCGGGATTCGACGGCTGCTGGCCTTCGTTTTTAATTTTGACCCGAATCATCACGGTATCCCTGGTCACATCCTCAAACGCGATGTCCATCGGATCCACAACGAGTCCGGCGTTACATTGGGAACGAACTTTAACCTCCGGCGCTTTCTCGACGACAGTCATAGATGTCCTTTCGTTTTATTTGCGACGCTGGCCCTGTGCCGATTGAAAGTCTTGCCCTGCCTTATTGAAGGTATCAGGCAATTGGCACCTGTCCGCGTCTTTGAACATTCGACTCTACGCCCGAATCTGCAAATGCGCCAACGTCTTTTGGCGCGGACGATTGAGTGCTCGGGTCCATAGGACCGTAATCTATGTAGTACAACGGCCCAAAAAATATTTCCCAAGCTCCGTAGACGGAGCTTGGAAAACTTTTTTATACACAGGTACTACAAATATTGCGCTCCTACGGAGCTTTCGTTGGCGGCCATTCCACTGAAAACAGCGAAGAACCTTACATTAACGTTATCGTGACGATTGATGGGAAGGGCGGCGTCAATTTGGCTCGCAATCCAGCGCGATTCGGGAATTGCCTTCTTCGCATCCTTCGCGCGACCCTTATTCCGGCCGTGTTCCGGCGCCGTTGACTTCAAACGATCCATTCACGCTGATGGCATCGGACAAACCTTCTTCCCGAGCAAGAGCGCCTTGAACTCGGTCGGCCGTCAGGAAAACTTTGCAATCGAGTTCAAGCGCCAGCGCGACGTGCAACGTGTCAATACCGCGGCAGCCCAACCGGTCGGCGTACTTCGCCGATAGTCGACGGGCCAAGTCGAAGGTCGTTTCCATATCGTGCGAGATTTCGATGAAAGCACGGCGGGAAATGTATTTCTCAAGCAGCGCCAGGGAAGTGTCGCGTTCGCGTTTGATGGCGGAATGTTCCCAGGATGGCAGCGTGTGCCGCTGACGGAAGACGCGCTGCTGAATGGCGTTGGTAATTTCGAGGTGGTGAAGCGGAAGAATGAAAAGCCGAGGCCGGCCAAGCCGGCGATAATCCGCCACGGCCGCCTTCGTCCCGGGTTCTTGCGTCAAAAGTTGTACCAGGAAGCTGGTATCGGCGTAGACTTTCATCGCCGGGACTCAATGACTATTTTTGAGAGGTCGGTTTTTGACGGCAGTTCCCGCATTAATTCGTCCAGTACCTCGTCTATAGCGAGTTGTCGTTCCTCATGGTCGGCAACCGTGCCATTGGCCGGCTGAAGAACCCAGAGCGGTTTGCCATTGTCGGTAACGGTAACGGCCTGGCCCGCGCCGGTAAGACGCTTCACCTTGAGCGGCTCGCGAACCAAAGTACGGAGTGGAATCGTTTTCATATTGTCTGACAATAACGTCGCCAAAAGCCGCAACTCTCATGCCACGAGACCCATTCTTTGCGCCCAGAAATCCGAATTAATCCACACGGAAATCCCAATAATTTCGCAGGGTAGAGCAGAGCTGCCGCTCTGCCCAAACTTTAACCGTCCGACAGCGTGTTAGCCCTGAAGGAACGGCCTTCCGCAAAGTCGGCGGAATCCGGTTTCTGAGCGAAGGCCGAGGATAGTAGCGCTGCCACCGCGAATCTGAGTTGCGGGTCATATCTAGCGCTCAATGACCGCTCAGTCTGTCCCCGCACATTTCTTTTGTGTAAGGAAGTAAACGCGTAAACGAGGCCGAAAATGAGTCAAATTGCCCATTTTTATTGGTGAATTGCAAAATCGGGGGGTGTAAACGGGACGCTCCTTGCCGGGAGCACCAGTCCGAAGCCGATAGCCGCAAAAGAACGCATAGAACACAAAAGAATTCTCTCTGCGCTCTTTGTGTTCTTTCGCCGCAAAAACAAAAGCATCAATAAAAAACTTCGCAATGGTGGCTGTGCATTTGGGCACGTGGTGCTTCGCCCTCGGGGAGCGAACCTCCACTGAGGGCCAGCGGTCTTGGCGCAAATCCAGGCGAGGCATCCAGCGTTTGTTTTATCCAATGTTCAGTGCGTTCGGAATGCCCTGGTCAAATGTGACCAATCGCATTGAATTTTTTCGAGCCAACTCAAACAGATGCCCATCAGTGATTGCCTGGGGCTTTTTAACGAAGGCGGGAAGATTTGCCACGCCGACGTCATCCGGGATGAGTTCAAATCGAATTCTGGAAGAAGACTTCAGCGCATCGAGAGCCTGCTTTGCCGTCGAAATATCAGGTTGCAGACCGGTGACGACAGAGACCCGTAGAAACCCGATTTCTGTAATTGAGCATGTGTGCAAGCCACGTGCGGTGGCTATAACGGAAAGATACCAACTCCTGGCCTTGGCATGAAATACGTGGCCCGTATGTCCCAGCGCAATTAGGGCATTGACGTCCAGCAGATATCTCATGGGAAATCCGCCAGGGCTGCCCGTACATCCTCGCTGGAAACCTTAGTTTCAGGGGGGGATTTCGTAATCCTTAGTCCCGTCGCGCGGTCAACGATGAGCTTCGGAGGTTCGCGATGACGCGATTCCAGGGTCAGAATGATGGACTCTCCCTCGATTTTGCACACAAATTTGGCGCCTGGGCGTAATTGCAATCGCATACGCGCCTGTTTGGGCAGGACAACCTGTCCTTTGCTGGATAATTTCACCGTCATGTCTTACTGTCTTACATTATAAAAGGTAAGTCAAGTGGATCCGACGCTCGCATAAACACGGTCTCGCCTGACCAAATTACTGAGCTGGTTGCCTCGCCTGCTTGTATTGCCAGTTGGCTTCCTGTTTCGCTGCCCGCAGCATCAAAATTTGAATCGTTGCGTCCCGTTTCAATTCATGGAGTTTGCATTGAAGCCGGCCGGCGTACTCACGTTTGCGTTGCGTTGCTTTGACCTCGCGCTTCTGATTGCGGATCGTGTTGCTCAAAGCCGCATAATTTTCTTTCCAGAACCGTCGAAACTCCAGATATTCCTCTTTGTTTCTGAACAAGAAAACGAAGGTAAAATCAAATTTGCCACCGGAAGGGTTCCAGGCTTTGTTTATAATGGTATTAATATGGATGTTCTTTTTTTCGATCATAATAATTGAAACCGCCGGGTGATGTGTTTGATTTGGCTTTCATTCGCCGGGCCCAGTCCAATGGCGGTTATAATTGGCTGGCCGTCGAAGAAATTGGGACAACCGGAATCAATGATTAAGGAGCAGGGGATTCCGGACGCTTCGGCTTCGGCTTTTGCCCGAAGCAAAGTGTCTAAATTTTTGGATTTAAGGCAGACTTTGGTGCCCGGCAAATCTTTGAGGTATTCGCGGACAATTTTGGGATTTATTTCCTGGCACCTGAGGAAGGCGCACAAATAGGCATGCCCGGCTTGGGAAGCAATTTTGCCGGCAGACATCCCAAGGTCAGTACGCACGATAGCGTATAACCTGAGAATCGGATCGGATACCTATGTCATGGGCGAAATCATACCCGGATTCGCCGATTTGTCAAGGGTGGTGCTTCCGATGGGAATTGAACCCACAACCGCGATTTTAGAGACCGCCGCTCTACCTTTGAGCTACGGAAGCGCCCCACAGGCTCGCGGGTTAGCATATTTTTCCGTTTTTTTCAATTCCCGACCAAATGGCTCGAATTGACTCAGTCAAAATCTCCCGGGGTTTCCAGTGCATGTTCAGGTGCGGTCTCGTTAAGAAAACGCTTTCCGTCCCAACCATATACACGAGGAAGGGCAAATCGACACTCTGGATCTGTCATCTCTGTATATACACTGATTAATCGACACCGCGCGATTGTTGAGGGCTTCTCCAAAATTGCCGAGAGGAACGCGTCGCAAATCTCCTTTGGTGTGACTGCATCGGTATGGGTTAAATCGAGGCAGATATCTCTCGTGTTGGCCGAAACCGAGAGCATAGCCACCGGTTTTCCTGCTTCCGAGACGACGAAGTAACGGATCCAATAGGCGGCAGCATCTGAACCGATCACTTGGCCGTATGAGTACGGAAACCTTTTGGCAGCCAGATAAGCGATCCGCGCGAGAAGCCAGGACGCAACCGGGGCGCCGGAAAGATCTGGCAAAGCGCAGGAAGATGATAAAACGTTCTGCACGGCGATGCGTTCGCGGCCTGTACAACCAGGAAGGTCCACGTCGTGGTATCTTCCTTCGCAAACGAACGTGAAGCCTTTTGAGCAGAAGGCGCCCTCAACAGCTTTGAGATTTCGCTCCATAGTCCAATCGATTGGCGGTAGCAGGTTATTCGCGGCGTCGAAGCTTACAAGCCGCAATTCTCGGGGATAATCACGAATTGAACCAGGCAGCCGAGGCGCTCCATGACTCATTTCAAACTGGTCGTAGGCTCACTTGCGTCACTTTCGTCGCTTGCATCGCTGTAAGCAGCACACAAAAACGGTGGCCGCGGTGCAAACCCGCTCGTGCCGCCGGTGGCAAATTCACTCACCGGCGGCACGCGACGCAAGAGTAACTCGAGCCTTGCTCACTCTCCCAGCGCCTCGGCCATGAGTGTAAACAACTGGTCCGGCCGCACGAAAACGTAGGAGGGGAACTGCGCCGCTACGTTGACCATATCCTCCGCACCGAGGACGTTGGAATCAGCCTGGACGGCAATGAACAAGGCGTTATTTCCGGTGTAATGGCCGGAAACGGTCGTGGTGATGGCACTGATCAGCTCATTAGTCGTTTGCTCGTAGCTTCCGCCACTGGGAAGTCCAATGATCTGCAAACCACCGGTGTCGTTCGTGTACCAGCCATCATTCTGATCGGTGACGCCGAGCAGTTGAGTGCAATTTACCGCATAGTCACTCTTCGCGGTGGCGGACATCGTGTCCCAAACGGTGGCGCCCGTGATGCCTGAGCGTTGCAGATACGAATTGTTGGTCTTCGTGTAAGCCGCAAGGTTGGCGCTGCTCCAATACTCGATGTGAGCGTAACCAGCGCCGGATGGACCGGCTATCAACTGATCGTCAGCGGAGGCGTTGGTCACGTAATAATTCAACATCCCGGGGTCAAAATCAGCCAATAACGGCTGCGCCGTCCAGCCAATGGGCACCCTGCCGCGCCAGTTTGACCATATCATTCTCATTCTATGCTGCATGAGTTGCGCGTTGTCGCCATCGCTCATGATTAAGGCGATGTAAACCTTGTTTGTCAGGGTCGGCGGCGTCGCTATGGCCTGAGTGGTAATAGGCACCTGCACGCCGCTAAAAATCGAAGCGTTGTTAAAGAGATCGCTGGCCATTACCGGAATGCCGTAACCCCCGATCCATTGCATGTCGTTGCCTTCGCTCGGCCACCAGCCCAGATAAACGCTGTTCGCCGGCGACATTTGGGATGTAAAGCCCGCCATCAGCGTCGCGTCCTCGCTGACGCTGCCCGGATCAAGCCAAACCACCGCGGAATTGAGCGCCACCAAATAATCCCGCAAGGCCCAGTAGTTATTCGTCTCCATGCCTGCCATGACGCGGTGGGTGCAGAGACCCCAATAATTTGTGTAAAGGTAGTTATAAACGCCGTACTTGTCGCTGAACATCCCGCGCAGATCGTCCTGGATCACCAGGTTGTAGGGCGAAGCGGTCAGTTTATTTGCCAATATCCCGTCACAGACCAATTCGCCTTTCACACCCGCGATAGTCGTAGCCAGATTCAGCGTATCCATTTGATTGGTGTCATAAACGACAAGGGAGGTGATCAATGCGTTGGTTTTATATTCCTGGATACAACTATAACCATCATTGGTTTCGTAAGCTAAATTATGAGCATTCATCCAGGTGAACTCGCCTTCAGACGCGGCGCTGACACACCCGATGGACGGCTGGATTCGGTTTACGATGCCTTCGAGAGAATCGAAACACGCCTTCTCGTCGTTCGAACAAGTATCCATGTCAATGCAATCAATCGTCGCCGCCGGGGTTGCAAAGGTGGGTAAAAGATGTCCCGCCGGCCAGGTGACGTTGTTGGCAAGGCTGCCCCAGTTATGGTAGCACTTGCCATCCGAACCGACCACAAACATGTCAAGGCGGTTGGGCAGCCAACTGGCCGCGCAAGGCGACATCTCCGGCGTGGCCGGCGGAGTGAGCGTTTCAGACCAGCCGGGCCAGGTCCACTCGGAATACCAACTATGAGCAATGTCTGAGCCGGCATTGGCAAACAAGTCAATCCGACTGATACCCCAGGAGGAGGCTCCCAGGCCATTGGCCGTGGTCTCGGGCAAGTCTTGCTGCCACGTCGATATACTTGGCTTCCAGCCCGACCCGGCCCAATACTGGTGATAGATCTGCCCGTTTCCCTGCCCGAGGGTATAAAGATCCAGCCTGTTGACACCCCAGGTGCAGGCGGCCACATCGTTGGTTACAGCACCGGCCGCGTTCTGGCCATGACCTTCCCACGACGACCAGGCTGAGTAATTGATATCGTAGATGTGCCAAATGTTGCCGTCGTTGCCACGAACAAAAACATCAAATCTTCCCGCCCCCCAGCTCAGTGCCGAAGGTGAGCCGAGGAGTTTCACCCCGGAAGGCGCGCCCAGACTTAGCCAGGCGGACCAGGTGCCATTGCTCCACCATTGATGGTAAAGATTTCCATCGGTGCCATTGTAATAAATGTCCTCGCGACTGGGGAAATTGACGTTGGCGGAGGCGCCGGGAGCGCCGACAGGCGCAACGGTGTTTCCGCGATTCTCCCATGAGGACTGCCACGCCGATCCGTTCCACCAGTTGTGATAGACCTTGCCGCTTGATTGTTGGACGCCAAAAACGTCGAGGCGATTGGGGCCCCATGAACAGGCTGCGAAGCCGTTGGTGAACCCGCTGCCACTGCCCGGGTTGTCCCAACTATGCCAGTTGATTGGATCCTGTCCTTCTGCTGCGCCGGCCCAGAGGCAGGCTACGGCAATCAGCGTGAGGATGAATTGATGGAGTCTTTGTTTTGTTTTCATTGGATTTAGTTTGTCTTGGTTTATGAGCAGAGCTTTTTTCCTCGAGAAACCTGAATGAAATAGAGCCGACATTGTTACGCCGGCCAACCGAAGCAGTCACCTTGTCATTGCCGCAAGCGCGGACAAAACTTAAGAACTCCGAATGAACGAATAGCCCTTTCATTTGTTCTCCTGACGGTGGTTCTGAAGCGGATACTATAACAGTTCAACCCTGGATGCAATATAAAATATATTATATTATTCGCTAAGTATTTTAACTGCTTTGCCCCTCTTTTATTGGGAAATCGTGACCATTAGTCATTGAGGAACAGTTTCCATTTAGCAATGTCTGCTCTGGTTGCGCCGCTGCACGCGGCGCGGACGGCGCAGCGCACCGTCCCTACCATGGGTTGGGCACGACTTGGTCGTGGTAGAGCGGACCTCCCGGTCCGCCAGCCGCCTCAAACATCGTAGGAGCCGAAGCGTAGCGACGGCGTGTGACGAGGTTCTATCTAACTGGTTTAGAAATGCAGGCAATTAGTGAATGACTGCGGCATCCCCTTTTTACAATTTAATACGTCGGACCGCGGAAACTGTAACCGAGCTTTGCGAACAAACGAACAAACACCTCATTGCGCGAAGTGTAATAGTTTTATGACTGGACCAATACGAAATCGCAAGTGGCGCTGCCGCTGTAAGAAATGGCCACGGACTGCAATTCCGTCGCGTAAGTTTTGCCGCGCTCCGGAGGCGGTTATAGGGAGCTTCAACGATCCCCAAATCGCGCATAGAACTCGAGAACCGAAAGGATCGCTCGTTATAACAAACAAACTGACGACAATTCCCCCTCTCCCAGTGGGAGAGGGCCGGGGTGAGGGAGAATCGTTCGGACAAGGACGCCCATGAACGCCGAAAAAACCGTCGAACCTGCGTCGCATCCCATATCGCGCGCCACGCTATTCTCGAGCCTCCGCGCCCTCCCACAGGCGGCGTGGATACTCTTCTTCGGCACCTTCCTGAACAAATTCGGCACGTTCGTCGTGCCGTTTCTGGCCCTTTATCTCACTCGCCGGGGTTACACCGTGGGCGAGGCCGGTCTGGCCATCGGCGCTTACGGCGCGGGCAACATGGCGGCCTCACTGCTGGGTGGTCATCTGGCCGATTACCTTGGCCGACGCAAAACCATCGTGCTCTCCATGTTTTCCGGCGCGGTCATGATGCTGTTGCTGTCGCAAGCGCGCGAGTATCTGGTGATTCTCGTATTCGCCGTGCTCGCCGGGTTGACGAACGAATCGTATCGCCCGGCCAGTTCCGCGCTGCTCGCCGACGTCGTGCCACCCGAGCGCCGCATCACCGCCTTTGCGACACTGCGCATGGCGTACAATGCCGGATTCGCCTTCGGGCCGGCCATGGCCGGTTTCATCGCCGCGTACGGATTCGGGTGGCTGTTCGTCGGCGACGCCGCGACCTCAGTCCTGTACGGACTCGTCGCGCTGTTCCTGCTGCCGCGAATCCTGTCCACACCGCAAAACACCGTAAGCTGGAGCCGCGCAATCGAAGTTGTCCGACGCGACCGCAAACTCCATCAATTGATCCTGGCGAACTTCGCCATCGGAATTCTCTTTTGCCAGCCGGCGTCAACGTTCGGGCTCTTCGTCACGCACCTGGGTTTTTCCGGCGCGGTCTATGGCACCATCCTGTCCCTGAACGGCGCGCTCATCGTCCTGACGGAGTTGCCCCTGACCACCCTCACGCGGAAATTCCCCGCGCGACGCGTCATGGCCCTTGGCTACACACTCATCGGCATAGGCCTTTGCCTCAATGCCTTTGCGCATACCATCCCGGCGCTCGTGATATGCATGATTATATTTACCCTCGGCGAAATGACGGCCATCCCCACCGCCATGGCCTATCTCGCCAACCTCGCGCCGCCCGAAATGCGCGGACGCTACCTCGGCATCGCCGGCCTATCCTGGTCCAGCGCAGCAATCATCGGGCCGGGCCTTGGAATGAAACTGTTTACCGCCGCGCCAGGAACCTATTGGCTCTCCTGCGCCGCATTGGGCCTCTTCGCCGCAACAGTAATCTCCGGACCCGGCCCGAAACCAATGCCATTGCCGGAGCCGACGAAATGAACTCTCAGATTTCCTAAATGACGAACCAATAAGAGAAGCTGTATCGTAGAAATATGAAGACCGAAAATAATATCTCAAGCTCCCGCGAATTTTCAAAGTTTGGGGGCTTCCAGTTTTCGCATGAGATGCAACTTTGCTTCGCGAAGATGGTAAAGGTCCTGGAAGAAATTCTAGCCGCCGAGGGAAAGAATTTGCCACATCCGACAGGCCTTTTGTTGGCGAATATGCGTCAAAATGCTAGGGCGATTCTGTCCGTCGCCAATGACGAGAGCGTGAATGAAGCGTATCTGGTAATGCGGGTTCTTGTGGACACTGGTGTTTCATTCGGTTGCCTGCTGGTATCCGATGAATCTGAAAGAAAGAAGTATTTTGAACAGACACCATCAAGTACTTATCTCAGGGGCGCTACTCCAGAGCAGTTGTTAGATGAAGCAAAGTCGTTGGGTGAAATAGATGTCATTCCGGCGCACCGGCTTAACACGCTAAAGCATAGAATCGAGTTCCTTGCGCGGAAGGCAGAAATCAAACACGACGCGTGGCTAATGATTGCGGCGGCAATATTTCCACATTCCTCAGAGCTATTGTGTGGTGGCCCGTATGCTTACTCACGGTGCTTATCGACGGGGAAGGGAGAAGGTCGTCGTGCCAGCGACGCTTTTTGCAGCTGTTTTTCTTCGCGACAGAATTTCTATTCCAGATCGTCACATTGTTGGCCAAGAACGTCGAAATCGCCGATTTTCTGGCGAAGGTAACTGTCATCAATGCTCACACGGCGGATCTAATCCAAAAGGGATCCACCGGAATCGACGACCCCATAGCTGGCGTCTGGGGGCTTCTAAACAGAGCAGAATATTCCAGTTGCATAGCACTGGCGCAAAGCGTGGCTGAATTTGAGGAAGCCTTCGAAGTAGCATACGAGGCAAGTATAATTGCGCCCACCCTAAAGAAGCTGAACGAGAAATCAGATTTTCGTCACGCAGCTCTTTATTTCAGGCGAGCCTTGAACGATTTTCGCGCTGTTTGGTTGTTGCTTTGCCGAGGATACACGGCCCAGGCATCAACCAGCGCGGGATCGCTATTCGAAACGAGCTTAGCGGCAATCTGTTTACTGGACCCCGCCAAAGTCCAAGAGTTTGAAGCGAAGCTGAAGTCAGCCACCGGAAATGACTTTGCATGGACGCCTATGCACATGGCAAAATTCGTCTGTGCCGAGGGCCGTAAAATTGATGACCCCGACCCGTCCTACCAAAATCAATGGCGTGCGCTCTATGCGCGATACGCCTGGCTTTCGAAAATTCGACATTCGACGTTCCAATCAGTCGTGCATGAAACACTTGCGTCCGCGGTCGATGGCGGCGGATACGCGGTAATGGCGATACCGAATTCCACCGAGGAAGATCGCCCGGTTAAGACCATGGTCGCGATCGGTGCGCTGGCCGACGTTAATCAATTGCTCAACTCGTGGGCGAAAGCGTCTGGCTACGACGGCGAGACCGGCGACCCGCTATTCGACAAGCGAATGGAGAGACTTGATACGCTTATTGAAAAGCTCATTAAAGGGCATTCGGGTTTAGAGAACCCAATTTCAATTCAGCGCACCAAATTCATGAAAAACCATCCGCCGATTCAAAGCAGCTAGAAGGAATGCGGAACGCCATTTATCGTTCCTAATAAATCGAAGCGCCCAAAATGCTAAGCTTCAGTGAAACGAACTTATTGCAAGGGATCGAAGCGATTCGCTCAATCCTTGGCCTAAAAGAGGACTCTCGACTTCAACTCGAGTTCGAGGCAGGACTTCACCCTGACCTTCTATCATACGAGAAGGTCCAAGGCTGTAATACAAAACTACCAGCCATCGAGAAGTACCTGATAGGCGCGAAATCCATGCTTAACCAGTTTGCTAATTATTTCGACGCCATACATGTGTGGAGGTGCGCTTGCATGGTTCAGTATATACATGCAGCTCTCGACGTATTGACTGCAAGCCAGATCCCTGGACTGGAAGTGCGCCTAAGTCGGCTTGCCGCAGAAACCACTTTTGATGGACTCGATGCAACCGCTTTTGAGCTAATCACAGCCGCGCAATACGCACTGCATCCAGGAGTCACCCATGTCGAATTTATTCCAGAAACCGCAAAGGGAAAGACCCCGGATTTTTTGGTGCGGTTCTCGGGCATCGACTCGTCGGTTGAATGCAAGAAAATTGATAGAGCACAAAATTATTCAATCCTAGTGCGTAATACGGCCCGCGATCGAATTCGCCCAGTTCTTGATGTGTTCCGGGAAGTTGGCGTGTCAGCTGTAGCGGAAATAGCATTCAACCGGAATCCCGCTGAAATAAATCCACGCCAGTTGGTTGAGGCGTCAAAGGACGCCCTCCGCTGGCAGACACCCATTATCGAATCAGGGTTTACGTTTCGACTCACCCGACTTCCGCGCTACAAGAACGTGCCTGACATGCATTTTCCTTCACATCGTTTTCTTTGGCATCGTTACGGGTTTAGAATTCGCAGCGAATGGTTTGGAATCGTTCACCACCTGAATGGTCCTTTTGCGCACCGAAGAGATTTGCCGAAGGATTTGCAAGGAGGTAGATCTTCCTTGATTGGTGAAATCGAGTGGGATTCGGCCGTAAAATGGAGAATCTCTGCAGAAGAGGTCGTCAGAAAATACCGGCAATTTACATTTGAGCGCGCCTTTGACGGCCTAAATCAAGTCAGGGACCATGGTGTGAATTCGACGGTTCACTTGTGGTTGGAGACTGACTATTTTATCCAAGGCCGAAAGGACGCGTATCAAGATTTATTCAACCGTTTGAGGACCAGCCAAAGAGATGTATTTGGCTGGTTGATATTAAATGAAACCATGTTCGAGGCGTCTCCTAAAGGCCGCTACGCCTTGACTGAAAACGCGCATGTTATTAGGGGCCCGGCAGCGATTGGATTGCAACCCCTTGTTTCTGGGGTGTTTGCCCCGGGTTCTGCCTCAGTTATTGGGGAATTCGGAAGCATGGAAGAGATGGCTGATCTGGACGATGAAATAGTGTGATCAGTTCCGTAAACCAAACAAAGATCATGAAAGTCATAAACTATCTCTGCGACTACCTATCCAAAGTGGGAGCGCCGAAACGTTACCGCGAGTCACTAAAGGCAAACTGGTATACAGGTGTCCAAAATCGACTTGGCGAGTACAAGGGAAAGAGGTTTGTAGAGCGACGGAGGGTGCTGTCGGAAACCGGCATCAGGTTGCGATGGTCCGACGAGAGCAGGATGATATACAACGAAGGCGATAGCCTATGGGTGGCATCGGCGGTTCCACCTTGGCGCCAAGGTTGGGCCGGCCACATAAAGAACGAAGAAATTAGAGACCTCGTCTCGAATTATGTTCATTTCATTACTCAATTCTGGCACCGCTGTAACGTGACCCCTGTCCTGGTGTACATCTGGTACAGGTATAATGAGCCAGCGGAATGGGTTGGATCCAGCCCCGTCCATGCGCAAGCATTCAGTGGCGAACAATTTGGCTCCAACCAGAGAGATAAGCGAATTACCGCATTTCTCCGCCAAGTAAATTGCCATCACCCTCTCGTCCATAACGCCTGCTATCATTACCTGCGAATGAGGCAGCTACTTGCCCGCGACTTTGTCGAAGATGCCCTCGTAAATATGGACTGCATAGCTAGCTTGGCGAGGAAGCGAAATCTTGAGTTAGGTGGCCCCGGAACCGACCTTTCGCGATTCAACATACACGCCAACCAGACACTAAAGGTCAATCGTCTTCACGAACTGAGGAATGAATTTGCCGCCCACCCATCAATGACAAAATGGTGGGATTTCTCGGAAATGTTCTCGGACGACATCGAGGAGTACGTGGATCTGTCGCTGGCGCTCATTTTGCAAGTCGCGAAATCGTACAGCGGCGAGAAACCTGTCGAACAAACTTTTGCCGGCATCACGAACGCGCCAAAGGAGTTTCACGATTGCTTTTGGTTCAATCGCATCCCGCTTAGCTTAAAGTGAGCATGCGCTAGGCGGGCTCGAGCGCAAGTTCATCGAGTAAATCGTAACGGCAGATCGCAAGTGGCGTCCTGTCCCGTGTAGCCTCCGCGGAGGTGGATGCCACCGCTGCAACCAGCAAATCCCAAATTTCCGAGGAGCGGTTGAGCCTCGCCGGCTCAACCGCGTCCCGGGTCTGGGTAAATCGGTTTTAGCCACTTATCTTATCGTAAAATGCGATCATTTTTTCCGAAATGAACTGAAGGCAATCTTCAACAGCGAAATGCCCAGCGTTCAGCCGGTGGATTTCAGCTTTTGGCAATACTTTTAGATATGCTTCTCCACCTTCACGGGTGAAGAAAATGTCATCTTGACCCCAGAATATGATCGTTTTCGGCTCATTCTCTTTAAGAAACGTTTGCCACTTTGGGTAAAGTGCGACATTCGTCCGGTAATCATAGAATAGATCCATTTGGATTTTCTGGCCATGAGGACGCTGGAGCGTCACATAATAGTCACTGTTCCAGTTGTCCGGGCTGATTGATTCCGGGTTTGTTGAGCCGGTCAGATAAACTGCTTTTACTGTGTCCAATGACAAGAGGCCGCTGACACCCGCTTCATTTTCCGGACTGCGATTTTTCCATAAAGCATTGCGCAGTCCGCCCCACGCCTCGCTGAACCCAATTTCGAAAGCGTTCGTATTTTGGATGATAAGCCACTCAAGCGCTTTCGGATTCCGGGTAATGATGCGAAAGCCAACCGGCCCGCCATAATCCTGCATAAACAAGCCGTAACGGTTAAAACCCTGAATTTCTAAAAACTTTTCCACCACCTCCGCAAGCTTGTCAAAAGTATATGTGAAAGTCGAAGGATCAGGAGTATCACTGTTGCCGAAGCCGGGATAGTCAGGAGCAATGACGTGAAAACGGTTTGCCAGCGCCGGAATGAGATTGCGATATTGATGCGATGATGCCGGCCAGCCATGAAGCAAAACAAGTTTGGGACTCGAGGGGTTCCCCGCCTCACGATAGGCGATCTTCAGCCCGTCCACCGAAACGGTTTTATATGTCACGGTTGTTGGCGATATTGCAGGTTTGTAAGTCATAATTTTGTATTCTCTTTCAATTTTTATTGATTCTGTTTATTTGGTGTCAAAATGTTGACCGATTCGGCGGCAGACTTTGGCAGCTTTCTGAGAATTTCAAAAGTGGGCACAATTATGGGGGATACTTACAAATTGGTGTAAATTTATGAAATCAAACGATTTAAAACTTCTGGCAATTATGCCCAAACTCGATTCTGGTCGGGTGGAGGTATTGCTGGAAGACGTCATTGGCTGCCGCTGGTCGATGAGCGTGCTTCGCGTCGTTGCTGGCGGAGTCTATCGTCCGGGCGCAATCGAGCGCGAAATTAATGGCATTAGCACCAAAGTGTTGAGTGATCGGCTTCGGCGATTTAATGAGGCCGGTATTTTCGAGCGCGTGCAGTTTCCGGAGATTCCGCCACGAGTAGAATATCGCCTGACAGGATTCGGCAGAAAATTTACAAGGCTTTTGAAGGAGGTCGAAAAGTTGCAGGCAGAATTGAACCAGGGAGCACGAGAAATCGCGTAAATCGTAACGGAGGTTGGGCTGCCACTCGTAGATCACCCGGGGGGCCCGCCCGGCGTAGCCTTGGCGAAGCCGGGTCATAAAAGGTCATAAATGCCGGTGTTGAATACGCCTAACCGGAATGAGAGACTCTCCATTGGAAACGCCTGTCGCGCCGTAGTCAGTCGAAGGCGGAAGTCTCTAACTTAAAAAAATGAAGCAATATCTAAATTCGAATCTGCGTCCATCTGCGAAATCTGCGGATCAAACCGCTTTCCTCTTTTCCCGGTGGCCGTCCGCAAGGACTTCTATACTTTTGACACCCTATCGATTCGTCATTTCGAACTGTCCCCTGCAAATTGCGCGGGGACAGTTCAACGCCGTCGCAAAAATGACTAGTACAATGAGTTACACAAATACCCGGCATTTGAACTTTCAAAAAAATTCCCGATTGATGACGAGACAGATCGCCTTTAACATTTCTTGACAAGTTTATATGAACACGAAAGATTTTTTGCACATGGGGATTCCATTGGGCCAGGCGACCCGCCGGGCGACGGATTTTGTTGCCAAATTCATCCTCGGCGGCGGCGACAAGTCGCGGTTGCGCGAGGAAGTCGCCGCCATTGTCGCCAATCCGTCGGCATTCGTGGACGACCCGTTGCGCGGTGAGTTCGCGAAGGCGTTGCTCAACGCGCCGCCCTCGCCGCGCGCGGAGCCGGTGAAATATCGGCAGTGGGGCGAAGGCCTCGAACACGACGCGGTGATGCAGATGGAGAAGGCGTGTCTGTTGCCGGTGTCGGTCGCGGGCGCGCTCATGCCGGATGCGCACGTCGGCTACGGCCTGCCCATCGGCGGCGTGCTGGCGACGGAAAACGCGGTGATTCCCTACGCCGTCGGCGTGGACATCGCCTGCCGCATGAAGATGACGGTGCTGGACATTCCGGTGCGCGACCTGGAGCAAAAGCAGGACCGCCTCACCCGCGCCATCGAAGCGGAAACGCGCTTCGGCGTCGGCGCGACATTTCAAGCAACGCCGCGAACACGACGTGATGGACGCCGATTGGTCGGTCAGCCCGAGTCACGAAACAAAACAAGGACCGCGCCTGGTCGCAACTCGGCACCAGCGGCAGCGGAAATCATTTTGTCGAGTTCGGCCTGTTCACGGCGCACGGCAATCGCGCGCCCGAAATCAAAGAATTGCCCGCGGGAACTTATGTGGCGCTTGCTGTCGCACAGCGGCAGCCGCGGCACGGGCGCGGCGGTGTGCGATCATTACAGCAAGATTCGCGTTCGGCCAATTTCCCGATCTTGCCGAGCGAATTGAAACGGCTCGCGTGGCTGTCGCTCGATTCCCAGGAAGGCCAGGAATATTGGAACGCGATGGAATTGATGGGCCAATACGCCGCGGCGAACCACGCGCTGCATCCACCAGCACATCGCGGAAAATCTCGGCGCAGACGTGTTGCTCGATTTGGAAAACCATCACAACTTTGCGTGGAAGGAAAAACACGTCATCGACGGCGTGGAACGCGAAGTCGTCGTGCATCGCAAAGGCGCGACACCGGCGGGCGCAGGGCGTGCTGGGCATTATTCCCGGCTCGATGGCGTCGCCGGGATTTGTCGTCAGCGGCAAAGGCAATCCCGAATCGCTGAACTCGGCATCGCACGGCGCCGGCCGCGCCATGAGCCGCAAAGCCGCCAACGAGAAATTCAACTGGAAAGACGTGAACCGCTTTTTCAAGCAGCAAGGCGTGACCCTCATTTCCGCCGGCCTCGATGAAGTGCCGATGGCCTACAAAAACATCCGCGAAGTCATGGCCGCGCAAAACGATCTGGTGACCGTCCTCGGCCAGTTCATCCCAAGCTGGTGAAAATGGCGCCCAGCGGCGAACGACCGGAAGATTGATTGGTAGGGACGGTCCGCTGGGCCGTCACCGCGCGTAAAGCGGGCGGAATAGCCCGCGATACAACGTCTGACCTCGCTCGTTGCGCCCGCTCTACGGGCGCGGACGGCGCAGCGCGCCGTCCCTACCAAATTACACTCCACATTGAGAATTCTCTGACGTCTGTTATGTTTAATCGGGTAGGGGACCAGTCGGACGTTTGGGAAACTGCAAAGGGACAATAAGGAGAAAGGGAAAAAAGGGAAATCTTAGGCGCAGCAAAGCCGGGTCATTTGATCAATGACACGGCACTACGCGCATTTATTATGAAAAAAGGAAACATCAAACCTCCACCCCTTTCCGACGACCCCGCTGACCCGCGCAAATCCGCTAAATTGCCGGGACGGCCTCAAGGATGGCTTCTCGTCTATTTATTGGTCCTTCTCGCGTTCATTTGGTTCTGGCGCGCTTCTTACGGGACGGCGGTTCTTCGGTCAGTTCCTTACAGTCAATTCAGGGCGCTCGTTGCGCAGAACATGGTGACCAACCTGGTGATCGGGCAGACCCTGATCACTGGGCAAATCATCACCAATGCGCCACCCAAAAAAGTCGCCACAGCCCAATTGCAATCTACGAATCAGGCGCAATCGGCCACCAACGTGTTCGCGGCTTCAACATTTCAATCGCCGGATTTTCAAACGGTTCCAGTGCCCGATCCGAACCTGATTCACGATTTGGAAAGAAACCATGTCACGTATACAGGCCGTGCGACCAATCCTATGGCCGGGATATTATTGGCCTGGATCATACCCCTCGCCATCATGTTCTTTCTGTGGCGATTTCTTGCGCGGCGTATGACGGGCCTGGGCCAGTCTGTTCTGGGCTTCGGCACAAGCCGGGCCAAGCTCATTTCTGAACAACCCGCCAAGATCACCTTTAACGACGTTGCCGGGTGTGACGAGGCGAAGCATGATTTGCAGGAGGTCGTGGCCTTTCTCAAAGACCCTGGCCGCTATAACACCCTCGGCGCGACGATTCCAAAAGGCATCCTGCTGATCGGCCCTCCCGGCACGGGCAAAACTCTGTTGGCCCGGGCTGTTGCGGGCGAAGCCAAGGTGCCGTTCTTTTTCATCAGCGGCAGTGACTTCGTGGAGATGTTCGTCGGAGTAGGCGCGGCCCGCGTTCGGGATTTGTTCGAAAAGGCCAAGTCCAAAGCGCCTTGTATCGTGTTCATCGATGAATTGGACGCTGTCGGACGCCAGCGCGGTGTCCGGATTGGGGCCGTAAACGATGAACGCGAACAGACGTTGAACCAGCTTCTCGTGGGCATGGACGGTTTTGAAGCCAACGCCGGTATAATCATCCTGGCCGCGACCAACCGGCCTGAAGTGTTGGACCCGGCGTTGTTGCGGCCGGGACGTTTTGATCGTCATGTTGTCGTGGATGTCCCGGATTTGGAAGGAAGGCATTCTATATTGAAACTTCATGCCCGCGGGAAACAGCTCGCGGCAAACATAGACCTTCGCAAAATTGCAGCCCAAACGCCCGGACTGGCCGGAGCCGACCTGGCGAACGTCGTCAATGAAGCCGCGTTGGCAGCGGCGACCCGCAGCGCGCTCGAGATTACGCAGTTCGATCTGGAAAATGCGGTCGAACGCGTTGTCGCCGGTCCCGAGCGCCGGAGCCGGCGATTGAGCGACGAAGAAAAAACGCGTGTGGCCTACCATGAAACCGGCCATGCGCTCGTGGCTTACCTCAGCAAAAATGCCGACCCTGTGCATAAGATCAGCATTATTCCACGGGGCCGGGCCGCGCTCGGTTATACCATGCAGCTCCCGACACGCGATCAATATCTCCTGAGCCGCTCAGCGTTGCTGGATCGCATTCGGGTGCAATTGGCCGGGCGCGCGGCTGAAGAAGTGGTCTTTGATGAAATCAGCACCGGCGCGGAAAATGATTTGCAACAGGCGACCGGCCTCGCTCGGCAAATGGTCGCCATGTTCGGCATGAGCGAACGTGTGGGACTGGCCTATTGCGCGCGGCGCGACGATACGTTCCTGCCTGGCGGCCCGGCGCAACGGGATTGCAGCGAGGAAACGGCCCGGGAAATTGACGAGGAGGTCAAAAAGATTCTGTCTACCGCCTACGTCGAGGCGCGCGCCTTGTTACAGCAACATCGTCAATCGCTCGAACAAGTCGCGCGCGAATTGCTGCAACGCGAAATGATGGACGCGGCAACGTTCAAAGACTTGTTGCAGCATGTGGAAACGGCACAGGCCGCGTGAACGCGTAGCAGCGGACGTGAGTCCGCTCTGGCTATTTCGCGGAACTACCAGACGGACTTGTTCGCGGTTCGAGCAAACAAACGACGGTTCATTGGAATGCCCTAAAACGATCCATCGGCGAACCCACGACGACGGCATCATAGTCGCCTTGCGACGGGCGGTGGAAAACGATGTCCGCCGGTTTATCCAGCGAAAATATTGTCTGGCCGTCGCGCTGCAATTTCGTGAATCCGCCGCAGGCGAATTTCTCGACCTTTCCCGCGTCGTCCGCCTTCAAAGCACAGACGCCAAAATAACTGCCCGAAAATTGGTGGCCGGCCAGCTCCACTGAAAACCGTTTCGCCTGATGTTTGTGCCAGGACGCGTAATCGGAAAAGACAACGGAACCATCTTCGAGGAACGCGCCATTCGGCACCGAATTGGTCTGCGCGCCAAGGCTGGGAAGTCGAGCGACATCGAAACCGCGGACGGTCGCGCCATCGGCGATTTTTTGGAAGCGGCTGCTGATATCGTCGCCGTAAAAATTACGTGTCGCCGTTCCCTCCAACATCAGCTTGCCGCCGGCATGCGTGTAGCGTTCGAGGAAATGGAGGGTTGTCTCTTTGGCGTATTGCGGATCCAAAAAGACGAGGGCATCGAAGCGGTGGCCGTTGACCAGGGGATGACCATCAGCGTCAAACGTGATCTGACCGTTATCAATAAAATCGCTCGGCAGAAGCGCGCACGGATAACCCGCCGCCCAAACGGCCGCGGCTTTTTCCTCGATACCCAATTTGCCGTTGATGTCCCAGAGCGAGCGGGCGGATGCATCCGGAAACCAATTGATCAAAGCAGGCATTCCAAAAACGATCAGAACTGAAAGCCTGGCCGCGGCGGGATCGAATTGGTTCAACAGCCGTATTTTGAGTTCGGCGTCGCGAATGGGCTCGTAGCGTGTGGTTTGCGCCAGGTCGATGCCCCACTGGTTCGTTTGATCGTTCCAGCCATGATAATCAACGCGCCCATCAAATGGAGCATCACGAAACGCCTTCTGGATAAACGCGTTCATATTGTGGCTGTAAAGCTGGTCGATGGTGATGGGTTCCGGATGCACGACACTGAGGCCCATGCATTGAGGCATGGGCCAGTTCTCGTCGCTTTGGCCGTATTCACGCGGGACACTCCACCAATTGAAACCAACGCGCCAGACATCATCCGAACCCATGCGATTGTGAAACGTGTTGTGAATGCCGGCAAAAGCATTGGGACCAAAAATCTGTTTGGACATTTTGTAGAATGCCCGCTCCGTGCGAAGCGGCCCTTCGCGAAAGACGTCGAAGTATTCGTTGATGGCCCGGATGCGCAATTCGGGTTTGCCATCGGGCGCAAAGCGCATGTCAAACAACGCGCGTTCCAACGGAAGGCCGGTTTGCTTTTTAAATGCCGCGGCGAATGCGTGACCGTAGAATCGGTCGCGAAACGGTTCGTGGTTGTGCAGCGTCACCATCAATGAGCCGAATTCGTCCAACGCAGTTCCATCAAAGGGAATGTCTGAGTAGTGCTCCAGCGCTTCGCGATATTTATCGATCATGACGTCGTTAAATAAATCCGGAACGTCGCAGTAGTGGACGCACATGACGTATGCGGTGTATCCCCCAAGCCGGGCAGGCGCGTTGATGGCAATGGCGATCGTTCCGGCGTCGGTTTTGACGGTTTTGGCGGCGCGCGTGATGTCGGTTAACGTATGTGGATCGTAATATCCATCCCGGGTTTTGTGAAAGGCGTAGACTCTGAGCACTTCACTGTGAAATGGTTGAGATCTCCGGGAATTGACGCAAGTGACGGAATAATCGGCATGACCGGCGGCGTCTAAAACAACTTCGCCTTCGGTAACCAGCGCCGCAGCTTCTTTGAGGGGCAACGGGTGATACGAAGGCAGCGCCTGGGACGCGCGAAGTTTCGTGCCCGTCCAATATTCCCACAGTTGAAGACCGACTTTGAAGCCGTGTTTGTGCGCTTCGCGAACGGTTTCCGCGAACGGTTCGTGCATCCTTTTATAATCGTAAAAATCCAAATTGTCCCTCTCGGTCATGAGGGTCAGCGTATACGGGCTGTTTGTGACCATGTTCCGGACATCATCGAGATAATGAGCATTGACCAGCGTATTCGATTGCCAAAACCAATAGGTGATTTCCGGCGCGCGGCCGGGCGGCATGGTATCCACGTATTGAACTGCGGCGGATGCCGAGAAGACGGACAAAAAGAAAGTGAATGAGAGGTAGAGAATGTTTCTAAGCATTTTCCGAGAGAGTTTTCGGCATTCCACGAGTTCTTTGCAAATTGAAAATGGTTCTGATTAAGGGGGTTGGCTTGCTGATAAAAATTAAATCGTCGCGAACGTTCACCCGGGTTCACCATTTGATTCGATGAAATTTAAAGCGCGCAGGAATTTTCGCGTCCGCGTCCAGTTCCGCTGAGAGCCAGCCGCCGTCTTTCAATAGTTGGATTCCCGTCAATGCCGGGCACAATCGCACGTGGAATGGTTTCCACAATTTTGCTTCCCCAAGCGCGCCGGAAATTTTCCGGGCGCCTTTGCCGAGAAATGAAATTGTGGGAAAGCCCGATAGCACTTTTCCCATCCTGAGGACAAGATTGGTGTGGAGATGACCGACGACCGTCTGTTCCAGTTGTGATATTCTTTCCCGCACCGTCGCCTCACGCCACAAAAACGGCAGCGCCGACGGGTCGTGACAGAACAAAATCACGCGCTCGTCCGGCTTCAAATTGGCGAACGCGGCGCGAATGTTTTCGAGATGCGTTTCGCTCAGTCGTTCCCATCCGGCGGCATCTGCAGCGATTGAATCCGATTTGTAGAGGGGCAGGGCGACCAGCGATGATGTGACACCGAGCAAAACATATTTTCCGAATTGCACGCGCCAGAATGGTTCGATGCCCAAACCTTGCGTTGCGCGGGACCAGTTCGCCAACGCCATCGAGCCGCATCCGGTGAAGAGGCCGGTTTTCCCAAGTTCGTGGTCGCCGATGGTCGTGCGGAGATTTTCGCCGAACCGCGCGCGCAATTTGCCGAGGCATTCCTCGGCGCTCGCGAACGCCGCACGATCTTTTAGACCTGCTTGTGCAGTGTTACAGGAAAAGTCGCCGTTGGCGACGACAAGGTCGGGTTGGCCGGCGGCGGCAAGAAATTTGTCAAACAGATCATTGTGCGCGCCGTGATTACGCAGCCAGATGAAGTGATGGAATGCGCGTTCGGCGATCCGGGCAGCGGGATTTTTGATCTCCCTCAAGGAGTAGAAGTCTGCGCAACGAGCCCGTTCTTCGTCAGCGGCGTAATGAATGTCGCTGACGATCGCGATGCAAAAGGTTTTCGGCATCGGTTTTTGCCGCGTCATCTTTCGGCAAGCAAGGAGTCGAGATCCAGCCGGTGCGTGAACATTACCAGCCCACCGTCGGCCGTGCGCGGCCATTGTTCGCGCGGGCGGTCCCAATAAAGTTCCACGCCGTTGTGATCGGGATCGCGCAAATACAGTGCTTCGCTGACGCCGTGATCGGACGCGCCGTCCAGTTCAATGCCGGCCGCAAGCACACGCCGCAACGCGTCTGCCAGCAAAGCGCGTGTGGGATATAAAATTGCCAGATGATACAGACCGGTCGTGCCTTGCGGGGGTGGCGAACCGCCTTTGCTCTCCCAGGTGTTTAAGCCGATATGGTGATGATATCCACCGGCGGAAATAAAAGCGGCCTGCGAACCAAACCGCTGTTGCAATTCAAATCCCAGGACGCCGCAATAAAATTTCAGTGCTCGTTCCAGCTCGGCCACTTTGAGATGGACATGACCGATGCGAACATGAGGGTCAATAGGTTTTGGATCCATGCCGCGCTGACATTAACAGAAGCGGCAAAAGAGGCCACTGTTTATGGACTTGCGCTACATCGCCGACATGGAAATCGCGTAGGTGACCTGGTTGGAGCCGATGGCCCACAAGTTCAGCGGGTTGAGGGTGAACGGAAATTTGACGAACTTCGCGCTGCCATCACACAGAACATAATTTGAACCGCCATTGCCCATGCCGCTCTGGTCGGCCTGGCCTGTGGAATCATGGCGGCTTTGGTTGACGACCAGGTCGATGTCATCGCCGTTCAATAGATCGGCGTAAAAGTCGCCCGCCTGGGAGGATTTCTCGCCCAGAAGAATGGTTTCAACCGGGTGCCGGATGTCCGTTTGCCTCATTCCCTGCGGATATGTCCCTCCCATATAGTTTCCAAAATCTGACGGATTCAGGACGACATTGAACCAATCGTTCCAACCATTGATCAAATAACTGCGCGGAAAGGAATCGGCGACGTTGTTGGAGTTGCTTCCGCCGCCGTACGTCAAAGGTGCGTTGGTCGTTTCGCTGGGGCACAGGAGGATTTGTAATTTATGGCCGTAGCTGTCGTAAAACTTATCCGGCCAGCGGTCCAAATCGGAACGGGGCGGGAAAATGCTTTGATTGTCGGTCAAATACACTTGCGACGCGTCCCCCAACTGTTTGAGATTATTGAGACACTGGACACGCAGGGCCGTCTGTTTGGCGCGGGCCAGCACTGGCAGAAGCATCGCCGCCAAAATGGCGATGATGGCGATGACCACCAGCAATTCGACGAGCGTAAACGCATCTATCCCCATGTGAAAAAGATTTTCACGCGAATTTTTTTGTCCTAATCTCATTTTTTTCATAACCGCATCATCGTTAAACGCGTCTGATAGTTCGACGCTCGGCGCATTGGATTTGTTACAAAAATTTATGGATAAAAAGAGTACACCACTGGTTATTGTCCTGCTAGCACTGGTTTTGGTTTATGTGGTTTTTTTTACCGACTGGTTCAAGCCGCACGTCATCAAGCTCTTTTATACGACCCGCCCAATTGAACATTTTCGGGCCCGGGCCGATCTTCCCTACATTCTGTTTGGGCTGGAAGGCACCTACCGGCTTACGGACGTGAAAGTGGTTTCGCTCGATGACTTCAACAAGAATCCCAACACTTCTCCTTTGTGGCACTTGATTTCGCAGTCGAACTCAGTGCCGATTAAAATGTTCACTTACGGCGAGCACATTCACGGCATGAGACCGAATTTCGAGGGGGATCGACCGCAAAACCTCGGGACAAATGGAATATACCG
Source organism: uncultured Verrucomicrobiae bacterium (assembly GCA_963845665.1). GTDB lineage: Bacteria > Verrucomicrobiota > Verrucomicrobiia > Limisphaerales > UBA11358 > UBA11358. The sequence goes on along the minus strand of CAWJTA010000001.1, from coordinate 1,365,971 downwards.
GCTTTTTGTGTCGGCAGGCCGGGCGAAGGGGCAAATTGATTTTAAGCTGAAGTAGCGCTGAATTGCCGTTGAAGTGTTGAAAAGTTGAACCGTTGAAGCGGTTTGCGATCGTCCGTCGTCCGGAAATTGCTGCGGTTGAGGCGTTGCCTCACGCTGAGATCTTTGATTCGTAAAGCAAATTTCCAATTTCTTTATGGCTTCAACTCTTCAACGATTTATCGGGCTTCGATCTTCTTCCCCGCAAAATGGCACGAGGCCCATGTGTCTTTTTTCACTTCTCGAGATTCGGGGAAAACCTCTTTGCAAATGGGAAATTGAACGATGGGACAGCGCGGGTGAAATGGACAGCCCGACGGCGGATGAATCGGAGAGGGCACATCGCCCGGCAATACGATTCGTTTGCGTTTGCTTTCCGGGTCCACTTCGGGCACGGCGGAAATGAGCGCCTGGGTGTAGGGATGTTGCGGGTCGCGGATCAGGCTTTTGGCTTCGGAGGCTTCGACGATTTTTCCGAGGTACATGACCAGGACGCGATGGCTGATGTGCTCGACCACGGCCAAATCGTGGGCGATGAAGAGGTAGGCGATGCCATGTTTCTGTTGCAAATCGCGCAACAGGTTGATGATTTGCGCCTGGACCGAGACGTCCAGCGCGCTCACCGGTTCGTCGCAGATGATGAGTTTGGGTTCCACCGCCAGAGCGCGTGCGATGCCAATGCGCTGGCGCTGGCCACCGGAAAATTCATGGGGATAGCGGTGGGCATAAAGGGAGTCCAGGCCGACGGCTTTGAGCAGGTCAACAATTCGGCTTCGGCGTGCCGTCTTGCTGTCGGCCAATTGATGAATGTCCAGTGCTTCACCCACAATTTGCTCGACGGTCATGCGCGGATTGAGCGAGCCGTAGGGGTCCTGGAAAATCATTTGGAATTTGCGGCGGCGCGAGCGGAGGGTTGAGCCTCCCATATGGGTGATATCCTCGCCTTCGAGCAAAATTTGGCCCGACGTTGCTTCCACCAGGCGCACAATCGCGCGGCCCAGGGTAGTTTTCCCGCAACCGCTTTCGCCTACGAGCCCCAGCGTTTCGCCGGGTGCGATGCTGAAACTCACGTCATCCACGGCCTTGACGGTTTCGTGGACACGGCTAAACAATCCGTGCTTGACGGGGAAATGAACCTTTAAATTTTTGACTTCCAGTAGCGCCACGGGCAGAAACAATACCGCAGACGGGGAAATTTTACCAGAACGTTAATTTTGTGTTACAGAGCGTCGGTAGGGACGGCGCATGGCAAGTGGCGCTGCCACCGCCGTCCGTTTAGCGGCGCAATGAGCGTGGTCGGACGTGTTATCGTGGGTTGTTCCGCGCGCTATACGCGCGGTGACGGCGGTGGCAGCGCCACTGGCCATGCGCGCCGTCCCTACCGTTCATTCTTGAAACATCGCTTTGGCGAATTCTTTCGCGTCGAAAGGTTGCAGATCGTCCGCCTGTTCACCCAGGCCGACGAATTTGACCGGCAGGCCAAGCTCTTTTTGAATGGCCACGACCATTCCGCCCTTGCTGGTGCCGTCCAATTTCGTCACGACCAGACCCGTGAGCGGGACGGATTTGTTGAATTCGCGCGCCTGGTTCATCGCATTCAATCCGGTCGTGGCATCGAGGACGAGCAGGACTTCGTGCGGCGCACCGGGCAATTGTTTGCCAATCACACGGTGCAACTTTTGAAGCTCCTGCATCAAATTATGCTTGGTATGCAGACGGCCGGCGGTGTCAATGAACAGGTAATTCGCCTTGCGCGCCTGCGCCGCCGTGACAGCGTCATGGGCCACAGCAGCCGGGTCGGCGCCATAGGCGCTGGCAACCACCTCAACCTTTAGTTTTTGGCCCCACAACTTGAGCTGTTCGATGGCGGCCGCGCGAAAGGTGTCGCATGCGGCCAGGACCGCAGTTTTGTTTTGAGAGCGCACAAAATGCGCAAGCTTGGCGCTGGTGGTGGTCTTTCCGGTTCCATTCACACCTACGATGGAAACCACGGAAACGCCATCGGCAACTTCGCGCAATTGTGAATTCGAGGCCGTGAAGCTTTTCTCGATTTCGTTGGCCGCAATCGCAAATACGTCGAGCCCGGCGCCGCCTTGCGTTTCATAGCTTTTGCGAACGGCGTCGACAATCTGTCCGGCTATGTCCATTCCCAGATCGGCGCCAATAAGGGCCGCTTCAAGTTCCTCCAATGACGCCTCGTCCAGCTTGGGAGAGAGGGTGACGATGCGCTTGATTTCGTGAACCAGCTTGCCGTGCGTTTTGGCCAGGCCGGCCTTGAATTTGTCGAAAAAACCCATGAAAGTGCGATCGGCTTTATTTGGCGGCGTTAACGGGAACGGTCGTGCCTTTGCTACGGCGTTCCTTCATTTTTTGAATGTGCTCGTAAGGCAGTTTGACCGTGCCAATGAGGGGCTTTCCTTTGCTGAAACCGTGACAGTCGCTGCCGCCGGTCACCAGTAAATTGTATTTGTCGGCGATTTCCAAATAACGTTCGGACATGGCGGTGGAATGTTTGGTGTGGAAACATTCAATGCCATCCATGCCGGCGGCGACGAGGGCCGGAATGATGCTGTCGGTGCGGTTGAGCCCCGGATGGGCCATAACTGCCAGGCCACCGGCCTGATGGATCAGTGCAATGGCGTCCAATGCCGAAATTTTGGATTTGGGCACCCACGCGGGCCTGCCTTTCTTTAAGAACCGCTCGAACGCCTCGTCCAGGGTTTTTACGTAGCCCGCTTTGACCATGGCGCGCGCGACGTGGGGGCGTCCAGGTGATTTGCAATTGGCCAGCGCGAAGACGGACTCGGCCTTCAACGGCACGCCCAATTCATTGACGCGGGCGACCATTTCGTGGATCCGGTTTTGCCGGACGATTTGAAATGTGGCAATTTCCGCCAGCAATTTTTCGTTGTGCGCATCCAGAAAATAGCCCAGCACGTGGACCTCGGTATCCTCCTGCTCGGCAGTCAGTTCGGCGCCCGGGATAAATTCCATAGTCACGGCGGCGCAGGCCGTGGCGGCGCGCGAACAGGCTTCCACCGTGTCATGGTCAGTCACGGCGATGCACGACAGGCCGCCCTTCTGCGCTTGCAGGACCAGCTCTTCTGGCGTCCAGGTGCCGTCGGAAAAACTGGTGTGCAGATGGAGATCGGCAAATTTCATTTGAGGTTTTTGGCCGGGCGCAGCACTTCGCCCCTGATTTTATCCAGGATTCCATTTACAAACTTTCCGCTGTCCTGGGTTGAAAACTTCTTTGCGATATCCACGGCTTCATTGATGCTGACAACCGGCGGAATGTCGTCGCGGTAAAGCATCTCGTAAATGGCCAGGCGCATCACGTTTCGGTCCACGGCGGCAATCCGGTGGAACTCCCAGTTTTTGGCATGGCACTTAATTTTCTCGTCTATCGAATCTCGGTGTTGGATGACTCCGCGGATGAGTGGATCGGCGAACAAGCGGGTCTCGGATTCTTCGGCGGTGGGCGGGGGCAGGTCGGCCGGCTGGCCCCAATGCGCACCGGCCCGCTCGTCGGCGATGGCCGCCGCGCGCTGGTTGTCCCAAAACTCGTCAAGCGCCCGTTCCAAATCCCCGGGGGGATTTAGATCGTGCTGAAACAAAAATTGCACCGCGCGTTCGCGCGCCTCGCGTCGCTTTCCCATAATTAAAATAGAATATTGCCTGAAATTGAGAGGACAGGGAATGAAAAAACGTTGGAAGCTCGTTTTATGCGTTTCATCTTTCCTCAAGGATTAGCAGGATTATTTAGGCAAACCATCCTGGGCGCTTTTTGATGTAACCGCAGCGCGGGCTTTGGAGTCTGTGTCTATCGCCGGCTTGATCTCAAAGAATCGCCTTGCAATTGAAAGGTGCACTTTTTATTTATTAGAAATAATTTCACATAATAAACATCGGGCCCAATTAATATCAAAATGAATCGTTATTCAAAACCCGTCGGTGTTGCCCTCTTCACTCTCCTTTGTCTCGTGACACGCCTTTGTGTGGGCGCGCCTGACGCCGTTACGATCATTGGCGCGCAAGATCCCGCCGCGTTGAAGCTGCCGGAAGTTCCCGGGCCGGTCCTCTGGAAGGACCCGGCGCAACCGTTGGATGCGCGGGTGCGGGATTTGATCCGGCGAATGTCGCTGGCCGAAAAGGCGTCGCAATTAATGGCGGACGCGCCTGCCCTGACGCGATTGGGTATTCCATCCTACAGTTACCGGAATGAATGCGCCCATGGCGTGGCGGACGCGGGCGTTGCCACGGTTTTTCCCCAGGTCATCGGCATGTCGGCCACGTGGGACCCGGCATTGATTCAGACGGAAGCGGACGCGGCGGCGACCGAGGCGCGCGCCAAGTTCAATGACTATACCAGCCAGCATCAGGGTAATACCATCATCCACCACGGTCTGAGTTTTTATGCGCCGAACATTAACATTGTTCGTGATCCGCGCTGGGGCCGCGGGCAGGAAACATTTGGCGAAGATCCTTTTTTGACGTCACAAATGGCCGTGGCCTTCATCCATGGGATGCAAGGGAACGATCCCAAATACATGAAGACAATCGCGTGCGCCAAGCACTTCGCGGTTCATAGCGGGCCCGAACCCTTGCGGAGGAGCTATAACGCCACACCGCCGGAACGCGACCTTTATGATACCTATCTGGTGGCATTTCAGGCGGCGGTACAGCGAGGCCACGTCGGCTCGATTATGGGTTCCTACAACGCGCTGAACGGAACGCCGAATTGCTGCAATCCTTTCCTCCTCACACACGTTTTGCGTGATGAGTGGGGTTTCAATGGTTTTGTCGTGTCCGACGGCGGCGCAATTGAAAACATTTGGCGATTTCATCGCTATGTGGCGACCCCTGAAGAAGCGGCGGCAACAGCTGTAAAGGCCGGGTGCAATTTATTTTCCGGCTCTATCGTCAATGGCATCTACGAGCAGCGCGATTTCGAAGTGTTGGGTCTAATGCTAAAAGAGGGGCTCCTGACAGAACAGCAGATTGACGGCGCACTTGCGCGGACACTGGCCGCGCGGTTCGAATTGGGGTTATTTGATCCGCCGGCAGATGTCCCATGGTCCAATGTCGGCATAGACCAAAATGATACGCCTGAACATCGGGCATTGGCGCTCAAGGTGGCGGAGGAATCAATCGTGCTCTTGAAAAACAAGGGCGTTTTGCCAATCCATCGCGCAGGCGTCAAGCGTATTGCTGTGATCGGCGCAAATGCTACCGCGGTCCAAATGCTCTACGGCAATTACAATGGCACATCGTCGAAGACGGTGACGATTTTGGATGGGATCAAAGCTGTGGCCGGTCCGGGTATCGAAGTTACCTATGTTCGTGGGTGTCCACTGGCATTGAAAAATGATAATTCAAATCAACCCACACCCGAAATGACGGCGGAGGCCGTCGCGTCTGCGGAGACGGCGGACTTAGTGATTTATGTGGGTGGCCTCAACTCTGCCTCAGGACCAGGCGGAAACAGGGCGGCAGCCCGGCGCGCGGCGCGAATGGCGCGCGCTCAGAACACTGTGCCGGGGGACGACCCAAACGTGGCTCTCGAAGGCGAGGAGCATCAGGTGGACTATCAGGGTTTCCTGGGCGGCGATCGGACACGCATTGAACTTCCGGCGCCGCAGGAAGATCTTTTGAAAGCGCTCTATGCGACGGGCAAGCCGGTGGTGTTTGTCAATTGCAGCGGCGGCGCCATGGCAATGCCCTGGGAGGCTGCGCATCTTCCCGCCATTGTGCAGGCGTGGTATCCGGGTGAGGAAGGTGGACGAGCCGTAGCTGAGGTTTTGTTTGGCGATGTCAATCCGGCCGCGCGGCTGCCGTTGACGTTCTATGCATCCACGGCCGATTTACCGGATTTCCAAAACTATTCCATGAGCAACCGAACTTATCGGTATTTCAACGGCAAGCCGTTGTTTGCCTTCGGATATGGGCTGAGCTATACGAAGTTCAAATATTCTCATGCCAGGCTGGCCGGCGCGACCGTGGCCGCGGGCGATACAATTCATCTTTCATTCAATGTAAAAAACACGGGCCGAATTGATGGCGATGAAGTCGCACAGGTTTATGTCCGCAACCTCCATTCGCCGGCGCCGCAACCAAAAAAGGCCTTGTGCGGCTTCGAGCGCGTTCACATTGCGCGCGGCGACACCGCAACGGTCACGTTCGACATACCGGCCCGACAATTTCGTTACTGGGATACGACGACGAAGCAATATGTAGTCGACCCGGGCAAATACGAGTTGCTCATTGGAGCGGCGTCAGACGATATCCGGCTGAAAGTGCCGGTGAGGGTGGCTCTGTAAGATTTTGCGCTTAGCCACGTAAATCCGAAGGTATAAGCATATGGGCCGCGTTCAGTATCCTGGCGCGCGGCCTAGCGGCAGGCCGGCGCACTTACTGTAACCGGCACCGGGAAGGAACGCGTGGTCGCTTTGTGTTACGGGCGCTTGCAGTGATGGAACAGAATTGCTAGTTTACGCGGCACAATCGTATGTCAGGCACCCCGGGTTTAAGAACCAGTCAGACGACCGGGAAAATGCCGGATCCCAAAAAAGCGACTCTGTCCGAGTCTGTGAATCAGTGGATCCGACACGCAGTTTCCTGGCTGACCTGCTCAGTGTTCATTGGATTTTTCGTTTGGATGGCTGAGCCGAATTCCACATTCGACTCAAGCCGCTCCCCAGAAGGTGAGCGTTACAATCTGTTGGTGCAGGGATTTTCAGAGGGGCATCTCTATTTGAAACGAGATGTGCCAGCCGCTCTAACCCGGCTCGCCAACCCTTACGATCCAAGTGCGAACGGACAGTACGTATTGGATTTAGGTGATATCAGCTATTATAAAGGGAGGTTATACCTGTACTTTGGGGTAACTCCGGCCGTGGTGCTCTTCTGGCCATACCATGCCCTGACCGGAGATTACCTTTCTGAAGGAAGTGCAGTCGCAATTCTTTTCGCGGTTGGGTTCGCCGCTTTTCTTGGCCTGGCACGCGCAATATGCGCACGTTGTTTTTCGAAATCTTATATTCGGATTTTAACCGCCTGTGTGGTCATTCTGGGCTTAATGACCGGCTTGACGATCTCTGGCGATTTCTACGATGTTGCAATAATTGGTGGTTTTACATTCACAATGCTTTCGCTGGTGGCGCTTTGGGCGGCACTCCATGCGACGTCCAAACAGCAGGTCCTATGGCTGTTACTCGCGAGTTTGGCTTATGGATTGGCGGTAGGATCCCGGCCATCGCTGCTATTCGGGATAATAATTCTTCTGATACCGGCAGCGAAGGCATGGCATGAGCGGGCTAAAACCAGTTCAATCTGGCATCTCGCATCATTATTTGCCGCATCAGTGGTGCCCGCGGCACTGATAGGCCTCGGACTAATGCTTTACAACGACCTGCGCTTCGGGAGCCCCTTCGAATTTGGCTGGCGCTATCAGCTAAACGGCATCTATGACCAGACAACAGCGCATCAATTCAATTTGGCATACGTGTGGTTTGATTTTCGAACCTATTTTTTACACGCCCCCGGTCTGACCGGCCACTTCCCGTTTTTGCGCACGGCGCCGATAGCACCGCTGCCGGAAGGTTATGACCCGGGATCTGCGAATGCCTTCGGCGGGATTTTATGGCGCTACCCACTGGCGTTGTTGGCAATGGCCGCGCCATTGGCCTGGAGGGGCGGGCCAGCGCAAACAGTTTCTTCCTTGCGCTGGTTCGTTACAGCGCTCTTTTGGCTTGTTGCAACGAGTGCATTCGTCCTCTGCCTCTTTTTCGCAGTGGGACCCGGGTATGAAGTGGATTTTTTGCCTGGCCTTCTGTTTTTATCGGTCATTGGCTTTCTTGCTTTGGAACGCGTCGTATCGCCCTTTCGGCATGGGATACTGTTTTTACACGGGGGCGGATGCCTGCTGTTGGTGTACTCGCTTGCCTTTAACATAATGTCGAACGTCGAAGCTCACGCGGGGAATGATTGCCAGGAGGGTAATTCGTCTCGTCTTCACAACGATCTCAGCAGGGCCCTGGTTCAATACGAAGACGCAGAATCGCTTTGGCCCGACTATCCCGATGCCCATTTCGGACTTGGCGAAACTCTCGAGCAACAAGGGCATATGAACGACGCCATAGCGGAATATCAGAAGGCGTTGGAAATTTCGCCGACTAATGCTATTGCCCACGGCGATCTTGCGTTTTGCCTTCTTCAAACAGGAAGCGCGAATGATGCGGTTGCCGAATATGAGAAAGCCATTCAACTTGATCCTGAATCCGCCGGAATCCGGGTGGCCCTGGCCTCCTGCCTATTCAGCATGGGACGAAAGGACGCCGCCATGGCCCAATATCAAAAGGCCGTCGAACTCGAACCCACGTCCGCAGACTACCGTTGCCGCCTTGGCGCAATATTTCTCGTAAGCGGGTATACTGATAAAGCCATCGTCGAATTTCAAAAAACCACCGAACTTCGACCGGACTCAGCGCAAGCCTGGTTCTGCCTTGGAGATGCCTTTTCGGATAAAGGGACCTTAGCCGAAGCGGTTGTTGCGTATCAAAAAGGCATCGCAATTCAGCCCGACTCGGCGCAGGTGTATAACAGTCTGGGAAATGCATTTCGAGGAGAAAGCAAGGCCACGAATGCAATCGCATCCTACCGAACGGCAATAGATATCGCTCCTCAATATATACAGGCACAGATCAATTTGGCGTGGATGCTCGCGACCTGGCCGGATGCGTCGATCCGCAACGGCAGCGACGCCGTAGCCTTGATGAGGAACGTCAACGAACTTTCCGGAAACAATAACGACCGAGTTCTCCGCACATTGGCTGCGGCGTATGCGGAAACCGGGCAGTTTGCCGAAGCCGAAACAACCGCAAAACAGGCGCTGGAAGTGGCCAGACGTAAAAACGACGCCACTTTGATATACAAGCTGCAAGCTGAGGTTAAGCATTATCAGGACCGTTCCCCATCCCGTTCCAAAGACGATTAATACCAATCCCGCCGTGGGATACGTCGAGCTCTGGTATAACGGCGTCGTGCAAACGTTCAATAACGGACAGACCCGATGGTACGGTCCCACCTGGGACAATGTGATGGCGTATGGCAGGATTCCTACAACTTGCTCAAATGGGGTGTTTACCGTTGAGGCAGCCTCAATGGTCATGGACCGGCCTCAACCTGCATGACCGACGCAAAAATCGGCACTGCCTATGATGACGTGAATCCTCTTGGCGGCCATCCGCCTGATAAACAGCAATACGCTAATCATCGCTGAAATCGACATCTGACGCATCTGTCGGATGTTCATCCGACATGCGGAGATTCTAACGTCATGCTATTGTGACTTCGAAATTCCTAGTCAACAGCCAAACCAATGATTTGGCCTCTTTGCAAGAGGCAATCACTGTTGAGGCCGCCGACGATTGAACCGAACCTATGCGATTTGATTTAGGTAATAAAAGAGAGATTAATTCCCATCGTTTCGCTTTCCTTCTCACGAAAATAGAACAAACGTTCAATGCGGTTAAACCACAAAGTATGAGAAGTTGGCATATCTTCCGCTCTACGGATTTGAAACAAAGGCCGCGCAATCTAACCGGCTTTACGCTCATTGAGCTTCTCGTTGTCATTGCCATCATCGCCATTTTGGCGGCCATATTGTTGCCGGTTTTGGCCGCCGCCCAACGCCGGGCGCAGGAAGCCACGTGCATGAATAACCTCAAACAGTTGGCCACTGCTGATATTATGTATGTGGGCGACAATGGAAAATTCATTGAGCCAAGCGTCAATGCCCAGTTCGGAGGAAATGGCGAATGGATGGGCTCCTTGCTGGATTATTATTCCAAAGGTACGAATGCGTTGATTTGTCCCGCGGCCCAAAAACCGGCCGCCAGCGGCACAACCGGGGAAGGACAGGGCCAAACCGGCACGGCGGACAGTTGCTATGTCCGCAGCTTGAGTGACGCGGCTCAGCCGGGAACGCTCGGATGGGCGAACATCTGTTGCAGTTACCAATGCAATGGCTGGCTTTACACGGATAGCAACGGCGTCGGAAAAGGCGATGGCAATTCAAGCGACGGATGTTCAGAGCAGTCCCACAGCGTTAGCGATCCATTTTGGTATTACGGCAAGGAGTCATCGATGGAACGACCAGTCAATACCCCATTTTTTTTGGACGGTACCTGGTGCGATGCGTGGCCCGATGAAAAGGATAGTCCATCCGCAAACCTTTACACCGGCCAATACGGTGGCAACCACGACAATGAAATGGGCCGTTTCACCGTTCAGCGCCATGGTGTAAAGCCCGGCACCGCGTCGCGCAATTACATCACCGCCTGGCAATTTGGCCCGCCCAAAGGTCTGCTTTTCGTCGCTCTGGGAGACGGGCACGTCGAACCATCCCGGCTAATCAATTTGTGGAGTTATAATTGGCACAGGAATTGGAGTCCCGCCATTGCTAAACCCGGGATCCCAACTCAAAACTGAGGAAACCCGTTAGCAAACAAGATCGTCGGGCAACGATCGGGCCGGGATCACTGATCGCCGGCAGCCAGGCTGCCAATCGTATAATTAAGCGGCAAAAGCAGAAACCATAAAACAATCGTCTAAACGTCCGGTTACAGTAATTGCTAATCCAATAATCAATCCCTTAAACATTATGACAAAACCCGTCTTTTCCTCCAGATCGGTCACGCTTCCGGCAAGCGTACTGGCCGGCTGTCTCTTTATTGTCGCTGCAATGCTCCCGGCGCGAGCGGCAAACGAAATCTGGACGGGCCTCGGCGGCGACAATTTTTGGGAGACGGGCGGCAATTGGTTGAACACCGGCGGGATATCGCCGGGAGATTCGCTCTTTTTCGGCGGCACGATTCGCAACGTCAATACCAACAATTTTCCCACCGGAACGCCATTCTCCAACATCACGTTCACCGATCCTGCGGGACCGTTCGTGCTGGCCGGCAATCCAATTTCTTTGACCGGCAACATCACCAACAATCAGGTCGTAACCACGGAAACGATGACTTTGCCAATCGCGCTGCCCGGAACGTCCCTTGTGAATGTGACGCCCAGCGGCGTGCTAACGTTTGGCGGAATCGTTTCGGGCGCGGGCGGTTTGACGACGGTGGGCGGCGGACAAGTCTATTTAAATGCAGCCAATATATTCAACGGGCCGTTGAGCATTTTGGGCGGAACGATCGTCGCGGGCGCCGACCCCAATCTTGGCGCGGTTCCGGCTTCCGCAACACCGGGCGACCTTGTCATTGACGGGGGCGCATTGCGCGCGACCAACACGTTCACCCTCAATGCCAATCGCGGCATCGCGGTCGGCAACGGCAATATTATAGTGGATGCAGGCAAAACGTTGACGTACAGCGGAGTTATTGCCAATAACGGCGGCAGTGGCGGATTGTCCAAATCCAGTTTTGGCGGATTGACGCTTTCGGGCGCGAATACGTACACCGGCCCCACGGTTATCCAAAACGGGTTACTTACGTTGAATTTTGCACCGGCAGGGGCGCCGACTGCCAACATTATTGCCAGCAGCTCGCCGCTGACGGTTGGCGGCGCTACGGCGGGTGTGGGGCAAACAAACTACGCCGGGCTTTTCGTGGGCGGCAAGGGAAGCACGGCAGTTTCGCAAACGTTCAACGGCACGCTCATTGCCCCGGGCGGAGAGTTTATCCAGGCGAGCAATGGAACCAGCGGTTCGGCAACAATAGCACTGGGCTCGCTGACGCACACCGTCGGCGGCACGGTTGTTCTCATTCCGGCGGCCAGCGGAAACATCACGACGCTTTCAGGAAACAACAACGGCATTCTCGGTGGCTGGGCAACTATCGGCAGCGGCGCGAATCAAAACGGCGTGTTGATGGGAACCAATTTTGCCACCGTTGGCCCCGGCGGAGTGATCACCAATTACAACGGCTATTTCAATTATGGCAGCGGGTTCATGGCCGGACAAGTCGGTCCGGCGACAAACCTGCTTTTTAGCCCGATCGCCTCGGCGCAGATTCTTCCGGTAAACACAGACAATTCCGGAACCACCACGGACGTCAATTCGATTAAAATTTTGAATCCGACGACGTATAGCGGGATTTACGTCGGTCCAGGTAACACGCTGCGGCTCGGGCAATATGGAGGAATCCTGGCCCAGGAAGGCGCTGCCGCGCCCACATTGACGTTTGGCGGGGTGAACAGCAGTGTGCAAAGCGGCAACGGTCTTGCCGGCTCGCAGGACATCGGAATCCTGACCGCCGGCGGGGCGCCGAATACACCCGGCGAAATCGATTTGACCATCAATAATAACAATGAGACTTCCGGCACCCTGATTTTTGAATGCACCATCTCGGACAACGGTTCGGGCCCGGTAAGCTTTGTCAAGGCTGGTCCCGGGCCGATGAAGCTGGACGGTCACAACACCTTTTCCGGCGGCCTTTATCTCCTTCAAGGCCGATTGCAACTCGCCGGCTCGGAAATCGGAACCGGTAATCCCGGCGGCGGCGGCACAGGGCCAATCTACGTTTATCCGGGCGCCGAACTCTTTCCGAGTGGCGCTGGAACGATACCCATCACCAACAACATTTTCCTTTCGGGCAACGGCGTGAGCGACGGCGTGGGCTCGATTCGTTTGAGTGGCGTTTTTTCCAACGGCGTGATTACACTCATCGGCGATTCGCGATTGGGCGGCGGCAGCACCAACTTCACCGCCGCGACTCCTATCTACGATAAAATCACCGGGACGTTCAATCTGGATTTTGGCGCGACGGGCAATTCCGGCAGCGCCGGCAACGGGGCGATTCTTTATAATCAATCCAATGACTGGTCTGGCAACACCACCATTGTCGGTCGCACGGGCACTACCGGCAACACAGTGTTGATGAACGGCACAAACGATGTCATTCCCGACGGGTTCGGCAAAGGAAACGTGGTTTTTGGCAATAGCGGAAATACGGTGAGCATCACGGCGTGGGATTTGCACGGTTTTAACGAGACGATTAACGGCTTGATTTCCATTGGCACGGTCCCGGCCCTGATGTTTATCACCAACACCGCAGCCAACCCCTCGACGCTCACTGTCGGCAATAACGATCAATCCGGCGCATTTTCCGGCGCGATCCGAGGCAATGTCGCCCTGACGAAAATCGGCGCGGGAATCGAAACCCTGACGGGCACGAATACTTACGCCGGCGCCACGACCGTAAATGCCGGGACCCTGGCATTGAGCGGGAGCGGCGCGATCTACGGCGGAAACATTTTGATCAACGCCGGCGGGACCATGAATGTCACCGCCGTCACGGGCGGATCTTCCAATTCAATTCCCCTGGCCTTGAACGGCGGAACGTTCGTCGGTAACGTACAAGTCGGTGCCCTGGACACCACCAACGGCGCCATCACACTGGACCTGAATACGGCCACTACGAACATCGTCGCTGGCTCACTAATCACGGGCGGCGCCACCAATTTCATCAACATCAATTCCGTCTCCGGTGTTAGTGGCTATCCTGCGCAGTTTACAATCGTTAAGTACAGCGGCGCGCTCGGCGGCGGGGGAAACAATTTTGGAATCGGCACGGTGCCCAATGCCGTGACCACCGGCTACGTTTCAAACGACGTGGTCAACTCACGCCTGGTTCTGGTTTTGTTAAATGGCCCGAAAACGTTGACGTGGGCAGGCACCGACCCGCTCAACCCGATTTTCTGGGACCTGAATACCACTACAAACTGGATTGCATTTAAAGGCGCTCCCAGCCAGACGCCGGCGCCATTTAACAATGCCGATGCGGTACAATTCGACGACACCGCGTCCACCAATGTTGTGGACCTGGTTTCCGTTTTGGCGCCCGGCAGCGTTACGCTCACCAATAACGTGCTCAACTTTATCTTTGAGGGTCCCGGCGCGCTGAGCGGCACGATGGGCTTGAGCAAATATGGTTCCGGCTCCGTTACTTTTCTCGAGACCGGCGGCGACAGTTACAAAGGAGCCATCGCTGTCAACGGTGGCACGATGACTTTCGGCGCGGACAACGGCATTTCCGGCGGGATTACCATTGGCGGCGGCGCAACGGCACAAGTTGGCCTGAACGGCGGCACAGGCACTTTGCCCGGCGGCAACGTTGTCAATTCCGGCAGCGTTGTTTTTGATCGCGGCGCCAATTTGAACGTGGCCAATGTAATTTCCGGCTCCGGCAGTTTGACGAAATTGGACGCGAGCATACTGACTTTAAGCGGCGCGAATTCGTTCACCGGAGCGGTCTACGTGGCGGCGGGCACGTTGCAAGCCGGCAATGGCACGGCATTCGGCACGGCGGATGGGAGCACGGTCATCAGCAACGGCGCTTCGCTCGATGTCAACGGCCAAACTCTTCAAACCGAACCGGTCGTCGTTTCGGGTTCCGGAGTCGGTGGCAACGGCGCGATTATCAATTCCGGACCCGACGATACGACCGCCCTGGGCAACGTCACTCTCGCGGGCAACACATCCCTCGGCGGCAACGGCGGGCGCTGGGACATACGGGGCGGCACGGGGATTTCGTCGACCTTGTCCACCTCGGGCAATCCATACTCGTTGACCAAAATCGGAACCAACTATGTGGCAATTGTCGGCATCACCGTGGACGGCTCGCTGGGCGACATCAACGTTTTGTCCGGCCTGCTGAGCATCGAGACGACTACGACCGGCCTGGGTGATTCGGGACATACGCTGACCGTTTCTGCCGGCGCGACACTGCAATTTTATGGCACCACGGTGAACTTCAACAAACAGCTCGTGTTAAATGGCGATGGCGTGACGACCACATTGAACTGTGGCAATGGCGCCGCCAACATATTCAGCGGTCCGGTAACATTGAATGGCGCCTGTATTTTCAATTCGGCCACAGCCACCGCACAGACATTATCCGGCGGCTTTTCCGGCGGCGGCAGTTTACTCAAGATCGGCCCGGGCACGAACACGCTTTCCGGCACCGCGGCGTTCACCGGCGGCACCACGGTCAGCAACGGCGTGCTCGTCGTTGACGGGAGTTTGTCCGGCACGGTAACCGTCGAACCCGGCGCGATATTCGCCGGCTCGGGAACGGCCAGCGGAGCCGTCTCGGTTTCCAGCGGCGCCGTTTCACCGGGCGACCCCGCCGTCTCGGTCGTGGGCACGCTCAACATCGGAACGCTCTCGTTGAATAACTCGGTCGTTGCGTTCGACCTTTCATCGTCTCCGGTTCCGGCTGCCGCCAACGATTTGGTCAACGTGACCAGCGCCCTTTCGCTGAGCGGAAGCAATACGCTGGTAATATCTCCACTCGCGTTTATGAACGTTGGCGATCAATTTACGGTGATTCAATATGCGGGGTCACCGCTTCCGAGCTCTGTGACGAATAACCTGGGTGTGATTTCCGCCCTGCCGGGATTTTCCTTTAACATTGTCGACCCGGGAACAACCCCGAATGCCATAAAAATCCGGGTGGTGACAGCGCTGGGAAATGATTTCTGGACAGGCGCCGCGTCGTCCACGTGGGATACAACTTCCGTCGATTGGCTGCGCAATAACAATCCGGTTACATTCAACCTAGGTGACTTTGCGAACTTCACCGATAGCTCCACGGTTACCAACGTGACATTGTCCGGCGCGTTGACTGTGGGCGGAATCACCGTTAGCTCCAGTTCGGAAGTTTATAATTTCATCGGCAGCGGAAAATTGACCGGCACCGGACCAGGCGGATTGCACGTGTCCGGCATAGGCCTGGTTATTGCCAACAGCGGCACCAACGATTTCACCGGACCAATTACAATTGATTCGGGCGCATTGATTCTTGGGAACGGTTCGACCAACGGTACGCTGGGCTCAGGCACCGTCACCAATAACGGCTCGATTATTTTCAATCGCACCGACAGCGGGCTCGACCTCAACAACGTCATCACTGGCTCCGGCAGCTTGTCGCTGGTGACCAATGGCTCAGTTACGCTCGGCGGGGCCAGCACCTTCTCCGGCGCCGTCAATGTCTTGCTCGGCACCGTTCGCGCGGCCAGCAGCGGCTCCCTGGGCAACGACATTGGGACCGTAAACGTCAACCCTGGCGCGACGCTCGATGTCACAAACGGCGCAGATTTGGCCGTGAAACAGATTTCCGTCTCCGGTACCGGCGTGAACGGCACCGGCGCCATTATCAACGATAGCGGCAATTCGACCTTTATCGGGCCAAACATCGTGAACGTAACATTAAACGGCGACACGACGATTGGCGGCTCCGGCCGGCTTGATTTCCGCGCCAGCACTGCCACCGCTCAGGACGCAATTTTGATCGGCGGATATAATTTGACCAAGATTGGCACAAACCAGTTCCAGATGGCCGGAGTGCAGATTGACCCAACGCTCGGCGCGATTAATGTCGCCGGCGGAATCTTCGGCATTCAGTGGCAAATGCCCGACATCGGCGACCCAAACCAGAATTTGAGCATATCCAACGGCGCCACGTTCGGGATATTCGATTTGTCCAATGCAGTCAGCAAGGTGCTCATCCTCAACAACGGCGCGACCGTCGCCAATCAGCACGGCACAAATACCTTCTCCGGTCCAGTTACGCTCATCGGAACAAACACCTTCAACATTTCCGACGCTGCCCTGATTTTGAACGACACACTTAGCGGCGCGGGTAATTTGCAAAAGACCGGCGCGGACCAGTTGATCCTGTCCTTGTCGGCCGAAACGTACACAGGTAACACGTACGTGAACCAGGGGAGTTTGGTCCTGTCGGACGTCGCCACAATTTCGACCAGCCCAGCCATCGTCCTGTCCAACGCCACCATTGATGTCACCAGCCGCAACGACGGCACATTGACATTGGGCAGCGCGGGAAGCCAGACGCTCGCCGGCGGCGGAGCCGTCGCGGGAAATCTTGTCGAAAATTCCGGTTCCATTGTCAACCCCGGCAATGGTGTTGCGCCCGCGCAATTGTCTGTCTCCAACGCCACGCTTAACGGCACGGTCATCATGGACTTGAACCGCACCGCCGGCGCCGTCACCAATGACGAAATTATTTGCCCATCCATGACTGTCAGCGGCGCCCTCATCGTGACCAACATCGGGCCGGATTTGATTACGAGTAATCGCTTCGTGTTGTTCAGCATTCCGGTTTCGGGCTTTTCGTCCGTCCAATTGCCGCCGAAAAATGCCGCGGGAACCGTGACTTACGTTTGGCAAAACAAACTCTCAGTGGACGGCTCCATCCTGCTGCTCCAGGGCGCGTCACCCGTGAACACGAATCCGACGAATCTCACATTCTCTGTCTCCGGGGGCAAATTGAACCTGGGCTGGCCGGCTGATCACACCGGCTGGCGGTTGCAGGTGCAAACCAACTCGCTGGCTGTTGGTTTGAGCACAAATTGGTCAACTGTCGCCGGTTCCAGCAGCACAAATCAAATCAACGTACCGCTCAATTCCGCGAATGGCAGCATTTTCTATCGCCTGGCATATCCGTAATTGAACCAATGTCCTGTGTGGTGCTGCAATTCGCCAACGGCGCGCTCGAAGGAGTTCTATCTCCTGCAAATGCCAAAAATGAAAAAGTATCCAGCTGAGGAAAAGGGCGGCCGGACAGGTCATACCGGTCCGGTGGCGTTTCCTGGCCTTTCTGTCGGGGCGGACTTGCCGGTCCGCCAGCTATAAGCGGAGTTCGATGAAAACAATATCGCCCTGTGCTTCCCAAAATGCCGGCGCCACAACAGTCTTGAATCAGGCGTCGAGGCTTTGCGGAACGATTAATGATCCAGGTCAAAGCCAAAATGTGCTTGAGCTTGAGCCGTTTAAAGTTAGCGTGAAGCCATCAGCCATGCAGATTACCGTTTCGATCATCGAAGATAACACGGGCACCCGTAATAATCTGTCGGCATTGCTCGGCACTGCGTCTCAATTGCGCTGTCTGTCCTGCTACGCCTCAGGCGAGGAAGCCTTAAAGGGCATTCCGGTCGAAAAACCAGACGTAGCGCTGGTGGACATCAACCTGCCCGGCATGAGTGGAATTGAATGCGTCTCCCGGCTTAAGGAGCAGTTTCCAAATTTGCAGGTATTAATGCTCACGCGTTTTGAGGAACCGGACCTGATTTTCAAGGCCTTGCGCGCCGGAGCAAGCGGGTATCTGTTGAAAAAGTCCCTTCCTGACGAAATCTTCGACGCTATTGAGCAGGTGCACGCCGGCGGTGCGCCCATGTCCATGCAAATCGCCCGGAAGGTCGTTGACCATTTTCACGAGATTCGACAGCCGAAATCCGAAGTGGAAAAGCTGAGCAAACGCGAGCTGGAGGTATTAACTCTGCTGGCCAAAGGCTATCTTTACAAAGAAATCGGGGCAAAGCTGGACCTCAGCCTGAGTTCGGTCCGGACCTATCTTCAGCGCGTTTATGAAAAGCTCCATGTGCAATCACGAACGGAGGCGACCGCGAAATTTCTGAGGGCGAATTGACCAGGCGCATGTCGCATAAATATCCGACATGCTGCGATATCGCTTTTGTGTTACTTTCGCAAGCGCAGGATCATGAGGAAATTTTCAGTTCATCCTGATAACGGCGGAGGCCTTGACCTTGATCTATCTTCCGTGAGGGAAGGGCAGGGCTTGATACCGGCCGCCGTTCAGAAGCCGTCGCGGCTTAAGCAGAAACCCGGGATAAAAGACCTGAAGAAAGAAAACCTGGTGATCTTCGTGCTGATCGTTTTATCGGCGGCAGTGGCTGCCTTCATTGTTCTGACCTAATGCACTACTCGGGAATTTTCTGCGCGGTTTCAGTTAATGGGATCGGAAATGTTAAGGAAACACGGGTTCCCTCGCCGGGCCTGGTCTAATGAGGCATTGGCCGCCGATTGCCTCCATCCGTTGCCGCATATTGCGCAAGCCGTTCGAGCCGTATTTTTCCGGATCGCCGTTCATGCCGCGTCCGTTGTCCTGGATGTTGATCTTCAAAAACTGGTTTTCGGTGCTTACGCGAATCTGCACCTCGCCCGCCCCGGAATGGCGGACAATATTGTTGATTGCTTCCTTGACCGTGAGAAATAGATGATGCCGTTCCTCCGGCGTCAACACGCATTTCGGGGGATGGTCTGGCAGGTCGATTTCGCATTTTATTCCCGCGCTCCGTAAAAAATCCATCGAGGATTGGCCCAGAAAACCAATAAGGTGGGGAAGTGTGTCATTGTGCGGGTTGATCGCCCAGACAATTTGGTCCAATGATTCGTTCACGTGCCGGACGGTTGAGGCAATTTGCTGGATCGCTCCGTTGACTCTTTGGGGCTGGTGCTGGTAATGGTCCAGCATTTTGACCAGCAGGCCGACTTCCGTGAGGCTGCCGCCCAGGTCATCGTGCAAATCCTTTGCGATGCGGGCGCGTTCTTGGTCGAGCGCACGCTGTTGCTGAAGAATGAGTAACCGTTCCTGCAGGCGCCGGAAAGATATGTAGCGCGCGATGACGACCACAAGGGACATCAGGACGACAAGCAAAAGCGACCGGAACCACCATGTCTCCCAAAAAAAGGCTGGAACAATAAGCGCCAACGGCGCCGAACATTGATTCCATGGGCCGTCGCCATTGCACGCTTCGACCTCAAATTGATAATTTCCCGCGGGAAGCCGCGTGTAATCCGCCGTGCGCTCTGAGTCCACCGGTTCAAGCCATTGATTGTCAAATCCATCAAGGCGATATCGGAAATGGATATTTTCAGGCGTGCTGAAATTGATGGCTGTAAAAGAGAATTGTAATCGACGATGCCCCGGCGACAATCGTAATGGCGCGGCCGCCACTTTCGATTCCGTGGCATTGGTCGTCAGCGTGTCCGACGAGGCAATAGTTTGGCCATCCATCGTTACTTGCGTGACAAGGACCGGAAGTGGTTGGCTGTCAGTGTTCAAAATGGACGGGTCGACGACGGCCAGCGCTCTGCGCAATGGCATCCACAACCTTCCATCCGAACCGCAAAAGGCTTTCGGGGAGACGTAGGGATATGAGTTTGCGGAATTTGCCTCGACGCTTGCTAAACCCTCGTTGCGGCCATAGCGGATCGATCGAATCCGCACAGTGGGATCATTCAACGCATCTTCCAATTCCCCTCGCCGCACTTTAAAAATGCTGTGCTCGCTGCCAAACCAAAACCAGCCCTCGTTGTCGCCGACCATTTGCGCGATAATATCATCGTCCAGCCCGCGCGCGGATCCGATTTGCGCAAAGCGTCCGTCCTTCAGCCGGCCCAGCCCGAACCCTTCAAACCCTATCCACATGGCTCCGTCCGCCGTCCCGTATAGGCAAAGAATGGCTTCTCCCCCATGCGGTAATAAATGGCTTTCATCAATGAGATGATCACCTTCAGTACGAAAAAGCCTTCCAGAAATCGTTCCCACCCAAATATTTCCCTGCGCGTCCTCGGCCAGGCAGGTGATCCGGCTCGGGGACTTCCACGATTTCGGAAAATCGACCGTGTGCAACGTGCCCTCATGCAAGTACTGCATGATATTGGGCGTGCCGTATTCGCCCACCCAAACGTCACCGTTTGAGGCCAGCAGCAGGGCCACGATCGTGTGGCTCACCAATCCAGTTTTGATCGTCCAGGTTGTCAGTTGGTTATGGCTCCAGCAATGCAGGAGACGATCCCGGGTTCCAAACCAGACTGTACCGTTGGTGTCGGCCGCCACGCATGTCACGTCTTCTGAACTGACCTGCGGGATTTGCATTGGCCGCCATTGGCCATCCTGGCGGCGCACTAATTGCCCGTCGCCGGTAACTCCCCAAAAGGCGCCCGGTACACCTTCGCAAACGGATTGAAACGGCGTAAGTGAGGTGCCATTATTAAAATTGTCCAATTGCACGGCACACCTGGAAATGCGGTCGAGTCCGCCGCCGGCCGTGCCCGCCCAAATATTTCCTTCGTCGTCTTCCGCAAGGCTCAATATGGTCGGCTGCGACGTGTCAATTTTTTCAAACTTCCCCTGACTGTAACGGAATAATCCGTTGTTATCGGTGCCAATCCACACGGCCCCAGTTTGGTCTTCCAGCAGCGCGGATGCCTCTGTCCGGTGTGTTTCTGCCTGGAACGTCCCCAGATCCATGAGATCACCGTCACTGCTGTAGCGAAACAAATGTTCGCCAAGAGCGAACCAAATTCCATTCGTCCGCGCCGCGGCCATGCGCGCTACTTGCGCCACGTTCCCCGGATAATTGGCCGTGAGCATCGACTCAAAATGGCCCTGCCGAATGATCCCCAGCCGCTTTCCCTTTGCGGCCCAAATGTTGCCGGAACTATCCTTGACCACCCCTGAGTAAGCCAGGTTCCCCGCCGGCAATCCCTCGCCAACGCCAAGAGGTTCAATCCTTCCATTTCGCGCGCGCGCAAAAAAATGCTCGTAAGCAATCCAGACCGTGCCGCTATCATCTTCAACCACCGCGGAAGGCGAATTCCCCGGTAAATGTTTTGCCGCCCACATTGCGCTGGTAAATGGCGAGTTCACTTCCATGACCCTTTCACGCTGCATCGCCAGCCACAATCCGCCGTCGCGGCTGACCGACAAAGCTTCCACTTCCCAGTAAACGACCGGGGGCGTCAACGTCATTGTTTCTCCATGCCTGATCGCAAACAATTGGTTTTCATTCGTGGATATGGCCGGGATTTTTGTGAAATGCGCGCCGTCGAATTTGGCCAGGGCCTCGGGTGTGCCAATCCATAAATATCCGTCCGCTCCCTGAACGACCGCGTTCACATAGTTGTTCGGCAACCCGTCGTCGGTCTGCCAATCACGTGTGAACCATGAAGAATCGGCAATGGCCGTGCCGGCAAAAGACAAAAACGCACCAAGGCTTAGCAACCGGCAAAGCAGCGACAATATCGGTGCATTCACAGAAACAATTGAATTGGTGCAGCGACAGTCTAACTCAAGGCAGCCTGGAAACAAAAATCATTTTGATTTTTTCCCTCCGCGTTTCGGTGTTTTTTCGTTAAAAAGGAGCGTGCTTGTTTTTCTAAATGGCGCCTTTGTGCCGGAGGAAAAAGCGGTCATTTCCGTCTTTGATCGCGGGTTTCTCTACGGTGACGGTTTGTTCGAAACCATTCGGGTCTTCAATGGCGGGCCATTTCAATGGCAGAGACATATCGAGCGGCTTCGAGCTGGCGCGGACTTTTTGAAAATTAAGCTGCCGTACTCCGCCAGTCAGCTTCGTCCGGTTGCGGACAAGCTTATAGCGCGCAATAAAATGCCCGATTCTCTGTTGCGTATCGCGCTTTCGCGCGGCGCCGGCGCTCCGGGTTACTCGCCAAAGAATATCGGCAGGCCGACGTTGATAATATCGTTGCGGCTGGCGCCAAAACTCGACCCGAAAAATCCGCCGCAATTGAAACTCGTCACGTCTTCATTTCGGACAGTGCCAAACGACCCGCTGGCACGTTTCAAGACGTCCAATAAACTGCCGCAAGTCCTCGCGCGCGCTGAAGCCGCTAACGCGGGCGCGGATGAAGCCTTGCTTTTGAACACGGACGGCTTTGTAGCCGAAGGCACGAGCAGCAATATCTTTTGGATCAAACGAGGACTGGTTTATACGCCTCCTGTCGCTGCGGGAATTCTGCCTGGCGTGACGCGCGAAGTGGTCTTTGAAATCGGTGCCGGTCTTGGCATTCCCATTCAGGAAAAAAACATTCGGCTTAAAGAATTAAAGCAGTCGGACGGATTGTTTCTTTCCCTGACGTCGTTGGGAATCGTGGAAGCAATTTCGCTCGATGGAAAATCGTTGAAAAGAGCAGCGCTGACGAGGCGTGTCAGGACAGCGTACATGGAAATAACCGCGCAAAAATCGTAGCGCAGGTTTCCAAACCTGCTGTATCGCCGATTTCCAAATCGGCAGTCGCACGGCCACGGACGGCTCACAGGTTTGGAAACCTGTGCTGGTTACCGCGGTTCATCGACATGAGTCGGGTCCTTGCGTTCCACCAATCGAAATATCCATTTATCCGTTCTTCTGTGCGGTTTGTCTTGACGTCATGCGAAATCCGCAACAGTTTTTGCCGATGTCAGAAGGACTGCGAATGAAAGACCAGCCGGCCGGCGAGCGGCCGCGCGAACGGCTCGTCGCTCTGGGCCCGGATGTCCTAAGCCCCGCCGAACTTGTTGCCATCCTGTTGCGCACCGGCCTCAAAGGCGCCAACGCCCTCGACGTCGGTAAACAATTGATCAGCAAATATCAAACGGTGCAGGCCCTGGCCCGCGCGTCGCTTGCCGATTTGCAAAAGGTCAAAGGCATCGGCCGGGACAAAGCTGTGACGCTCGCCGCCGCGTTTGCTCTCGCCCGCAAAATGGCTGTCGAAATGCAATGGGAATCACCCGTGCTCGACAACGCCGCCAGTGTCGTCCAATTGCTCCGCGACCAAAACGCCATCAAAGAATCCGAAACACTGCAGGTATTGCTCCTCAACAGTCGAAATAAATTGATCCGCATCGAGAATCTTTCCAACGGCACGCGCGATACCATCCTCGTGGACCCCGGCGCCGTATTCAAAAAAGCCATCGAAGCCGGAGCGTCCGCTATTGTCCTGGTCCACAATCATCCCAGCGGCGATCCCTCACCGAGTGATTCAGACATCAAAACGACGCGCGATTTAATCCGGGCTGGAAAGCTTCTGAAAATTGACGTGCTCGACCACGTCATCATCGGCCGCCCGGCCCAGGGTCGGCCCAAGGACTGGGCATCGTTGAGAGAGTTGGGCCACTGCACTATTAATTAAAAAAAGTGCCGAAAATCAGCCCAGGGCAAAGCTATGGATTTAAACGAGTTTTTTGGTCCGAAGGCAATTGTTGTTCACCTGCGGGCAGAAAATCGTTGGGAAGCCATCGACGAATTGGTCGATCATCTTGTAACGTATCAGAAGATTAAACCAGGCGATAAAGTGGTAATTAGGGATGCAGTCAAAAAGCGTGAAAGATCCATGACCACTGGCGTTGGTTTCGAGATTGCCATACCCCACGCTTCAACTGATTTAGTTTCTGAGGTCATAGGGATTATAGGCCTTTCACGTCGAGGAGTTCAATTCGACGCCCTGGACATCAAACCGGTCAGGATTGTGCTGCTCTTTCTCGTTCCGCAGGGACAATTTCAAAAGCATCTGCACACTCTGGCCAACATCGCCAAACTGTTGCATCGTCGCGATTTCCGGGACTGGCTTCGCGGTTTTGAGTAAAACCAATTCCAGCAGATGCAATGGATCGTGTGCTGCGTGCGCTACCGCTTTCGGTCAGGGTCGATGATCTCAATACGGCTGACCATGCGCACCCAGCGTGCGCCTTCTTTATCGCCTGAGACAATGAGCCGTAGAGGCCCAGCCGTGTCGGAGAGCGGTGCGCCATCTTCCTGGTCGGCAAGAATGATAGTCCGGTCCGAAAAGTCAGCATCGAAGTCGGCGAGTGAAAAACTGACGGCATAAGCGTCGCGTGCGCGGAAGATCACGATCTGGCGGAGGGCGTGGCTACGGAGTTTTTCGATTGGGGCACCGACCCGGACGAGGATTTCCGACACGGCGACACCTGTAAATCGGTGCACGTTTTTATCATGTGGATCCCTGAGTTTGATCTTCGCATGCGGAATCGCGGCAAAGTCGTCGGCACTGAGGACGAGATTGGTGGTCGGCGACGAAACCGTCAGGAAAGGCGCCGCGTGAAGGACGCCGGCAATACAGCAGACCAGTATGGCGAGGGCAAATCGCATGTCGTGACGGTGCGTGGTGAGGTGGAGACTGTCCAGAATTATTTTTGTCCCGGATAGACAAAATTCAATGGTTAAGATCTTCCCGAACAAAGATGGTCAACCCTGCGCCAAAGGCCACCAGGGTGAATGCGCCGGACAGGATGATCATGTTCCAAACTTCCGGCCGCCATTCATAGTCGGTGCCTTGCGCGAGTTGCAGGAGCACGACCCAGGAAAAAGTGATGTCTTTGGTGAAAATATAAGGCCCCAGCCCAACCAGGTTCTTCGTGAAATCAATGATCAACAAAGTCGCAGTGGCCACCGACACGGCGGTTCCCGGAGTGCGAATGATCGTGGAGATGAACAACCCAAACGCCACCAGCGGAACCAATGGAATCCAGCTCATCACGTAGCCCAGCAGAAACTCGTGCAAGGCTTCTCGCCGGGTGTAAACGACGCCGAAAGAATCACCTACAGCGCTGAAATCGTAATGAATTCTGGCGAGCGCTATCGAAAATAAAAGTGCCGCCACCGAAAGCGCGAGCATGTAGAGCAAGCCGATTGCGGCCTTGGCGGCGAAAAACTCCCAACGATGTACCGGCGCGGCCAGCGCTGCCCGGATCGTTCCGGCGCCGGTTTCCTGGGATAGTAGCAAGGCTGCAAAATTGATGATAAAAATTGGACCCAAATCGGTGAACACCAGTTGCATGGAAAAGGCCAAATAACCCCATCCATTGGTGGCCGAGCCATTGCTTAGCCGGCCCGCGGCCAGGTAAATGACCACGCAGAGCAAACCGATGCAAAAAAAACTAAAGTACGGCAGCCGCCGGCGGGCGGCCTTGGTAATTTCGTTTCGCAACAATGGCAGGAACTGGCTGGTGCTATACATGATTCTTGTGGCCGGTAATCGAAAGGAAAAACTCCTTCAATGTCTTTTGTTTCGGCGTGATGGCCGAGACCTGAAAACCTTCCTCGAGCAGGCAGCGATTCAGCCAAACCGAATCATCGCTGGCCAGCGTGATTTCAACCATGGCAGGCGTCAGGGCTTCGACCTGTCGCACTTGTTCGTGGCGGCTGGCAAAATCCTGTCCCGGAACTTCTCCCACGCATGTCACCCGGACAATTCGTTCGTGCGGTCTTAACAACTCCCGCACGTTTCCGGAAGCGACCAATTGTCCCTGGTTGATGACATAAACCGTGTCGCAAAATTCCTCAATTTCCGACATGAGATGGCTCGAGATGAAGATGGCCAGGCCGTCATTTCTCACTTTCTCCCGCAGGAACGACAGCATCTCCTGGGTGCCTTCCGGGTCCATTCCGTTCGTCGGCTCATCCAGGATTAGGAGCCGGGGCCGGCCCAACATCGCCCGGCCAACGCCCAGCCGCTGTTTCATTCCAGTGGAATAAATCCGCACGCGGTCATGCTGCCGCTCCGCCAGTCCGATGCGTTCGAGCACTTCGTCAATCTCTCGCGACGAAACATTTCCCAGCAAGCGCGCGGCCAGCTCCAAGTTCCGTCGGCCCGAGAGATACTCGTAAAAGGCCGGTGATTCCACCGTGATACCAACCGGACGGATGGCCTTCTTGAAGTCCTTCCAGATATCCACGCCAAAGAGCCGAATCGAACCGCTGGTTGGCCGGACCAGCCGCGGAATCATATAGAGGGTCGTGCTTTTCCCGCCCCATTTGGGCCCAGGAAACCCGCCATGACGCCCGGTTTGACCTCCAGTGAAAGCCCGTTCACGGCCTGAATGCGTCCAAAACGTTTGGACACATTTTCCAAAACCAATGCCGGGACGCTTTCGCTCATGGGTTGCCTTTCACGGAAGATTCGATGGTAGGGATGGCGCTCTTCGCAAGTGGCGCTGCCACCGCCGTCACCGCCCGTAGAGCGGGCGGAATCGTTCGCGTACGTTCGCCGACCGGATAGTTCATGGAGAGTTTTTGAAATTCGTGAATTGAATACGGAAACCATGGACCGAACGGGTGCCCACGAGGGTTGTGGCGCTGACGGCGCAGCGCGCCGTCCCTACCTCTGTTCTCGGGTCTTGTCAGGAGAATAAAAATACGAGGGTCATCCAAATCATGCGAGACGATATCCGCTCGCCTATCTCCATTGAGATCCGAAATTTCCAAATACCGGCGCTCAAAATAACCTTGCGCGGGCAATTCAAAGGTCATGGCCGGTTGCGGTTCAAACCAGTGGCCGTCGCTGGTGCTGAAATAGACTTCCCATTGTGTGGCTGAACGCATGACGATCAAATCAGGACGTCCGTCGCCATTGAAATCTCCGCAAATCAAAAATGGCCATTCCCACGAACCATACAAGGACAATTGGACCCTAAAGGATGCAGCCGTGTCACCGCTGCGTGCGAAGATGCCATGATTGAACGTACGCACGCTAATCGCAAATTTGGTGCCTCGGGTGAGCGCCATGTCCACCAGGCTGCCAATGGACGTGACGATGAAATCAGGTTCCAGGAGAACCAATTCGTACTTGCCGTTGCCACTGAGGTCCGCGATGGGTGAGCGCGTCCATGTCGAATTGACGGGTATTGGCAGTCCCCGGCAATGCAGGATTTGTGTGGGCCGTTCCGGCAATCGGCCGTCCGCGCCGCGAAGAAAGACATAGAAGTCAGTCCGGAACGACTGATAAGTCACCTGCCAGATGACCACATCCTTTCGTCCGTCTCCGTCAAGGTCCACTTCGGTAGTCTGGGGTGGCTGGCCCGGCAGACCGGCTTTTTTTAAGGTGGAGATCAGTTTTGCGATGCCATCATTTTCCGGTTTATAACTGGAGTTCGGCTCCGGCCTGGAGAGAAAACTCCGCTCCACATTCAACGTGCGAGCCGCGTCTGGCCCGATCGTCCATTCAGACCATCCATTGCTGGCTGCCACGCCAGTCGCCGTGTTCAGATTTGAGGGGCATGGGCGGGCTGGATGTCCATTCCAAATAATCGTTGCGCTGGTAAAACCATGCCTGCGTAGCCGAAATAACCGGAATCGACACATTTGTAAAAGGCGGGAGCAGGGTGGGGGAGCCTTCGGCGGTAAACACCTGTTTTGCGTTGAGTAGCTGGCGCGGTTTCGGTTCAAATACGCCGTTATCTTGCTGGTAATAACCCAGCCCGGTGGCCGTGGAAACCAGAAGGTCAAAATTCGTGCGCGCTTCTGCCACATGAGCCGGCGCAATCCAACCCGTATGCGGCGGCAGTTCGATGATTTGGTCGGGTGTGTTTGTGAAGCCGTCGGCATGTTGGCGATAAATGAAAAGCCGCTTGCCATTCGAATCAACCGCCAGCAAATCAAATCGTCCCTGGCCGTTCAAATCCACAAAACTTGTTTTCATGCCCTTGGCCGGCAGCGTGATCATCTGGCACAGGAAGGCGTCAGGTTCCGTCCCGAAGACCTTGACCGCGAGGAAGAGCGACAAACAGCTGATCGAAATGTTAGAAACGCATCATCTATTTGCCTTGGCTGATGAATATGCGGAAAAGGTCCTGGCCTTTGAGCTTGACGATCAGATCGCTAATGCCGTCACCGTTTAGGTCCCTGATTTGCCACCAATCTATCGGTTCAGGGCAGGCAAATTCGAGGTCGGGTCGGATGCTGAAGCCGGTCTCCTTCGAATTAAAAAAATAAACGGAAATATTACCGCCATCGTCCCTGACCAGCAGGTCCTTTTTGCCATCGCCGTTGAAGTCGCCGTTCAAGCTGATGAGCTGATCGGAATAGAGTCGGTCGCCCGGGCCCCAGCCCAGGCTGCCACCAAAATAAACGGGCACGGTGCGCTCGTAATCGGTCCCGCGGGAAAAACCGATGCCGGGCCGGAAGAAATGCAGGCGGAGGTTCAGATTAAATTTTTCCTCCGTAATCATGTTCCTGGCGCCGTCGCGGGAATCAATGGGAATATCGCCCAGAACCAGATCCATGAAGCCATCACCATCCACGTCCACCATCGGCAGATAGCCCGACCAGTCGTTCTTGCGAAATACCTGTGTGGGCGTGTCCGGAATCCGTCCATCGTGACCAGCCATATAGATCGCCACCAGAACTTTGCCCGAGGGCAACCCAGGCACAAAAGACGGCTCGTCCGAGCTGGTGCTCTTGATGAGATCCAGCCTGCCATCCCGGTTGATGTCCATCCACGAAAGCGTCGTGCGCCAATCGTCCCTGTTGGTATAAATGAGCGCTGGTTCCAGGTTAAACAAGCCGTTGGTATTTTGGAGATACAGCCTGTAGGTCTCAGTGCCGTCCCCGTTGGCGACATCCAACATGAGATCGTCCCGGCCATCATGGTTAACGTCGCCAATGCTCAGGCTCAGCGTAAACGACTGCGCATAGCCCGGGATTCCCTATGGACGGCGTGACGCTCGCAAGCATGGCGTTAGTAATCAATTGCGCCTCACGCCAGGTGTCCGCATGCTGCCAAACCTGCAGCCCGCCGCCGGCCACCGGCACCAGCAACAGGGGCCAGTCGCTGCCAGTGTTTGCCGACAAGGGGAAATACATCGCGTTAGTTTCATCCATAGCCTCGGGAACAATTGTTTTTTGCCGGATGATTTCCTGACGCGCGGGTGGAGCGCTCTGATTCGGTAGAATCAAATTCAGTCACTCCGTCGCTGGTCATCATCAGGAGGCTTTCAGCTTTTTTCCCCAGCCGGGCGGGCCACACCAGTGACGGACGGCCGTCGAGCTGAAATTGTTGTTGCGGTTGGCGGCTAAATCCCTGCCTGGCATGCTGGTAATAAATGGAGAGCTCCAGGCCGTCCAGGAGCACCAGATCCTCGAGGCCGTCGCCATCCAAATCGCAGCACATGATGTCTGAACCCTGGCCTTCAATTTCGCACCCATTAAACGTAGGCACAGCAAGGGCATGGGAACCGGCCAGAAGGACGATGCCCAGAATCAGTGGCAGCAATGTTCTCAGGCCGGAATTTGCCATTTCATATCTAAGTTAGGACAGCGCACAATACCAGGGCTCACGCAATGAAGTGAAACACCCGCGCTGTAGGCCGTGTGCCCTCACACGGCGTTTCCCGGCAATCACTGAAGCCCATCCTCAATCTTCCATCTTCCATCTCCTATCTGCTAATACGTCCAAAGTCGCATCCCAATCATACCCCAATAGGCCATATAAACCGCGGCACCCGAAATAACAACGGCCACCACGAACCGACGCCACCAGGTAAAGCGACTCATGGGTGATGCCCCAGTGGCGCGCCACCAAATACAGGCTCGCCGCTGCAGTGAGGGCAAACGCAGTGCTCGAAAGCATGATTCCAACCGTAAGCGCGTCAAAGGCGCCCAGCGCCAAAATATTCCCGCCACTGAATATTAAAAGAGCCCAAAATGTGCCAAAAAAAACTGCGCTCAAAAATGGCATCAGCCGCAGCGAGAATGGACCGGCATTGTGCAACTTGCCCAATAACTTTCTGATCCACCAAACCAATACGGCCACCGGCGTCCCCAGCATCACCAGGAAAACCACGACTATGCAAAAAAATTGTCCCCATACCCGCCAGCCCGAAACTTTCTTAAATGTCTCCGTTCCAAATTGGATCAACGTCTCTCCATCGCTGTCAGGCAGCAAGGCAAGTGTCGCTATGGATTGGTCTTTTTGGCGAAGCAACCGGTCCGTCACCGGCACCATTTGTGCCCGGCTCAAGCCAATCACTGAAACCCTATTGGTCGTGAAACCAAGCCATCCAATTTCAAACAAACGTGCCAGCCCATAAGTCATTTGCACGCGTGGGCTGATGTATTGGTAATATCCTGCATAGTGTCGTTGCAGGTCAGCGGGGACCACCGCGACCGGCGGCAGGGCTGGCGGTTTTAGCCCGCGAGTGATGTAATGCCGAACCAATTCAGAAATCCGCGACAGCGCCCGCCCGCTTTCGGAATTAATCATGAAGGCATAGCCGCGGCCGTAGTCCGGGAGATAAGCCATTTCTGTCAATGCGCCGCCCACCCCGCCGTGATGGCCATGAAAAACAAACGCGCCCTCAGTGGATTCATAATTGTAAAGGCCGTACCCGGCCATCCTGCCTAATTTTGCCGAAGGCAAAGTCTCCGGAGTCTCCATGCGTTCGATGGACGCGGGCTGGAGCAGTTGTTTGCCATCAAAACTGCCGCGTTGAAGATAAAACCGTACGTAATTGGCCATGTCTTTTGGCGAGGCATTGATGGCGCCGGCGGCTCGCATAAGCGATGTGCCAATACGGATAGGGTGTGACGCCGTCGGAATGATACAGCTTCGTCAAATGCTGCTGCACATACGGTGTATAAAAATAACTGGCGGTGTCCATGTGGAGAGGATTAAAAAAATGTTCCTGCACATAATCCTCGTAACGCTCGCCGGTAATCTTTTCAATGACCACCGCCAGGACAGCGGGGCCGGCATTGCAGTAGGACATCCGCGAACCCGGTGGCCAGCGGGAGACGCGCGAAGATACCCCAAAAGCCAGCGCATCCTTCAATGGCATGGGCGTCGGATCGTCGAGCGCATATTCCTTCAGGTGGATGTCATCAAAACCGGAAGTATGTTCCATGAGATTGACCAGGCGCACCGGATCGTTTGATTCCCATGGATTGACAAAAGCCACGTCAGGCACCCATTGCCGTACCGTATCCGATAGTTTGAGCTTCCCTTCTTCCTGCAATTGGAGGGCCGACAGCGCGGCAAATCCCTTTGAGACCGAACCGATGCGAAACAACGTGTCCGCAGTGGCCGGCCGATTTGCGGCCACGTCAGCTTTGCCAACGCCCGCCACCCACTCCACTTTTTCACGCGACACAATGGCGATGCCGGCCCCGGGCGTTTTGGTTTCCTTTAAGACCTTTTCTATCGCCGACTGTAACTCCGGAATCGTCTTTGGCCACGCGTTAGTATCGGCTGCGATGGCGTTTAAGGAAAAAGCCGGCAAGACAAGGGCGAGGCAAATAATCTGGAAGATTATGTTCATTTGCCGGGTCCCTTCTGTCGCGATCCGGTTACCAAATTTCATTCGAGGTATGACAACGCAGAATGCCACGACTCACGCCTCGAAGCAAGACGACTGGTTCGAATGCAGAAGCAAATGATATGTGAAAATGCTTCCGTGTCTTCCGAGCGTTCCGTGGTTATACTGCAAGGAGATTTAAGCGGTCGTCAATTTATGAGTGCTGATTCGCTAATTTTATCCGATATGAAATGGACAACGGCTGTCTTCCGCGCCACAAAATGAACCTGCTTTTCGCGACGGTCGCAATGGCAGATTGCTCGTCCGAATGCGGCAACAAAGCCGAGGCACGCCGGTTGTTGCAGGAAGCGGCGCTGCTGGAACCTCAGGCGGATTTTATTCAGGACCGATTCAAGGCCATCGCATAGTAGACCATGATTGCACCCCTGGCAAAGTTACAGGACTGGCTGGCCATTCAGGCTGTCACAGTGATGACGCCTGCCAAAAAACGAAACCCGAAACTTGAGGAAGCGCTTCAATTCCTGAAGGGTCCAAATTTCCTTCCCGCTGAGAGTCAATCGGCACACCTGGAATTCAGTGGACGCCTTGATTTTCACTTTTCTACACCACAGCCGTGCGATTCCAGGGAAAATAATGTCGCCCATGGCCGTCTATATCGTTGCGGGGAGCGCTGGCAGGAACGGCCCGTGGTCATCTTGCTGCACGGCGCGGGCGGCGTTCCTGATTATCATTTCCGGTTTCCGTTCATGGCCCGCCGATGCAATCGGGTGGGAATCAGCGTAGCGACATTGGTCGCGCCTTATCAATTGCAACGCCGTCCCCGCGAATTTGGTGGTACGCTCGGCTATTCGGATTGCCTTCAGTTTGCGGAGGCAACATCGCAGGCAATCGCCGAAATTCGAGCTTTGACCGGGTGGCTTCTGGGACAGGGTTGTCCTGCTGTGGCGCTGTGGGGCTATTCGCAGGGAGCCTGGTATGCCGGGATGACGGCGTGCCACGACCCGCGGTTGGCCTCCGCCGTTATGGCCGCGCCGTGCGCGCGCATGACTCCATGGGTCGAAAAGAGGGCCGTCAGACCGCCTATTAGGGCAAACTTGCCGACAGTTAGCAGGATATGTGATGGGCTAAATCTGACGACGCTGAATTTGACCATCACCAGGCCAGTCATTCCAAAGGAAAAGATATTATTAATAGAAGGGATCCATGAATTGATATGCCCAAGGGACGAAGTAGATGACCTTTGGCAGTCGTGGGGACATCCCGACATCTGGCGATTACAACACGGGCACGTCGGTATTTGTTGCGGGCTCATTCCAGGTTTGTCGGCGCGCATCCTGGGCTGGCTGTCGCCGCGGCTCAACAAAGATGTCCTTTCGCCAAAATAATTGTCACGTTTTAACTCCTGGCGGACATAATTATATCGGAATATTTGAATGATTGACACAAAAACCGCGATTTGAGGTGTCATATCATTAGAGATTAAAAGTTTTTATATTTTTTTCGTAACTTTTCGGAGAAAAAGTCGTTAGTACATGTGGAATCGAATGAGGATGGAAATACAGGACAGTTGGCGTGGGCGCGACCGTAATTGGCTGCGTGTGGGGCGCACGGCCGCGCTCACGCTGCTGGAATTGCTCGTCGTTATAGCCATTATCGCCATTCTTGCGGCCATCCTCCTGCCGGTCATATCGGCGGCCAAAAGGAAAGGAGCCCAGGCAGCCTGCATCAACAACCAAAAACAGTTGGCCGCCGGTTTTAAGATCTACATTGACGACAACAGTTCCACATTCCCAGGCATCGCATCCCGCGCGTACGGCTTTCAGACACCGGATTGGATTTACTGGCGCACGAATACCGCGCAATATCCCGCCTTCAATAAGAGCCCGATCTTTGACGCCGTGCCCGGCGCGCAAAAGGCGTTGCTCAGATGCCCTTTGGACACCAGCGACGCTGACCGCGACAACTATAACTACGGCGACGGCTACGGTCCGTACCTTTACAGTTACAGCCTCAACGGCTATGGCCTCGATGACGATGAGAATAACATCGGCATGGCCTCGGTTATTGATTCCTCCAGTGGCACACCCGTGCTCCATGCGTTCAAGGAAAACGCCATACTCAGCCCGTCACAAAAAATCATGCTAGCCGAAGAACCGGGTTCGGCCTCGGCAAACGATTCGCCCAGCGGCCAAATCATCAACGACGGACGCTGGGTGCCAGATGAGGATCCTCTGACCATCCGCCACGGCGGCAAAGCGGACGTGGCGTTTGTGGACGGGCACGTCGATAACGTTTCGCTCAATTTCGGCGCCGATACAAATAATACGTGGCCCTGAAAATTCTGGAGCCTTGCGTCCGTTCGGCGACAGGCCGTCCCTACCGCTAAGCCTGGCGAATGCAACCGCTTCAAATCTATTGCCGCGTCGTAGGGAAGCGAAGACGCGTTCAACGATTCAGCCCTGAAAACGAGTTGATTTCCCCTCCATAACCATTATAGTTGAACGTCTTGCGCGGCAAGAAACCAGTTGTTCGGCGAGGATGCTTTGCCGCGCCTTAGCAAGTTCCTGCCAAACTCCATTTCGCCGTTAGCTCAAGCCAAGTCGACAACTCTGACAATGACCATTTCGTTCCAAAGGATTCCTTTATTCCTATTCGCCGCGCTCTGGCTCATCGCCGCAACGCGCACCCTCGCCACGCCGCCGCCGGGCTATTACTACGTCTGGGGCGACGAATTCAATGAGCCGTCACTCGACATGACAAAATGGGATTATTGGGTTCTCGGCAAATTTGACAGCGAAATTGACGTGACCAACGCCGTGTCCATGAACGGAAGCAATCTCGTCATCACCACGTACAGCGTCAATGGTATTAATTATTCCGCCCTCATCGCTTCGGACAATCATTTCCGCCCGCGCTTCGGTTATTACGAGGCCAGCATCCAGTGGGGCGATACCAACGGCATGTGCTCGGCGTTTTGGCTAAGGTCGCCGCAGATGGGTACGTGGGTTTGGGACCCTTTCGTTTCCGGCGGTGAAATTGATATCTGCGAGCATCGCTACCTCGGCGTCACCAGCAATTACGTCGCGAGTATTGTCTCTGACAATATTCACTGGGACGGCTACGGCGCATACGAGCAAAACGCCGGCAGCGACAACATCGGTTCAAATTCCCTGGGCCAAAGTTTCAACATCACGAACGGTTTCCAGCTCTACTCCCTAAGCTGGAACAAAGATGGCACGTATAATTTCGGTATTGACGGTCAGAGCGTGTGGAACGGCACACCGGCGCCACTCTTCGGCAGGGATTCATACATAATCTTTAGCGCGGAAGTGAACAATCCGCCACCGGCCTGGGATGGTTCAGTGCCTCCGGGCGGCTATCCGCCGCTGGCAACCAGTCCGCTGCAGCTCAAGATTGATTATTTCCATTACTACGCGCCTACAAATGTTCTCTTTTGGACCGGTGCATCGGGCGCGGCATGGACCAATTCCGCCAATTGGGTTTCGAACATGGTCCCCACTGCCAATTGCGATCTCACCTTTTCTTACTTAAGCAGTAATTTGTCCAGCATGGTGGCGGGTAGTGGCCCAATTGATGGCCTGATTTTCCTGGAAACCACCAACAGCCCGGTAATCGGGGGAACCAATACAATATCGCTCGGTTACGGCGGCATTGATATGGTATCGGCGTCCGAGAATGTGACTCTCAACGGACCGATTCTGGTTGCCTCAAATCAAACATGGAACGTCGGCATCCAAAATCCTGGAAACCTATTGACCGTAAATTCCAGTTTGTCCGGCTCAGCCACGCTGACCAAGGCCGGTTACGGCACGCTGCTTTTGGACGGTACGAATAGTTTCTCCGGCACGCTCGACGTCGATACGGGCGGCAGCTTCACCAATGACGGCGCGGTCTGCATTGCCAATTCCACTGCGGTCGCCAGTGTTGCTTCTCCCATCGCCATCCGCGATACCGGGATGAGCGCGAGCACTCTCCAATTGAGCAACGCAATCAGCGGAGTGAGCATTTCGCAAGACGTCAGTCTCGCCGGGCGCAGCACGAACGTCGCAGCCATTGAAAATGTCCTGGGCGATAATTCACTTGCAGGCAATATTACGTTGGTTGCGGGCGGTCCAATGTATCAATTGCAATCGGATGCCGGGACGTTCGCTGTGGGCGGTACAATTACCGCCGCGAATACCGTCAATGGCGCCTGCACAGTCACTTTCCAGGGAGTCGGCAATTTCTTTGTCTCAGGCCCGATCGAAAATGGCAACTCCGCGACTATTGGCCTGTCCAAAACAGGATCCGGCACGCTCACGCTTTCTGCCGCCAATCCATTCTCAGGGGCGACAACCGTGTCTGGCGGCACTCTGGAAGGCAATGCGTCAGTTGCCGGGTCGGTCACCGTTGCGTCCGGTGGCACAATTGCTCCAGGCAGCTCGAACGCCATCGGCACATTTTCAATTAGCGGTGGCCTCACGCTGGCATCCGGCAGCACCACGTTCATGCGCCTGAACAAAGCCTTGCACACGAATGATCAATTGCAGGTGGCTGGTCCGTTGACGTACGGCGGCACGCTCATGGTGACAAATCTCGGCGGAACATTTGCCTCGGGGGACAGTTTCAATTTGTTCAGTGCTGGCGGTTATTCCGGGAATTTTTCATCGTTTAGTCTACCGCCGTTGTCCGGTTTGGGCTGGAATATAAACGGGCTCTCAAATGGTGTTATCACCGTTGGGCCTGTTTCTCCGCAAATTACAGCCGATCTCCCAACCCACCTGACACTCGCCGTCGGCCAGACTTATACCTATTCCATCGGCGTGAATGCGACCCCGCCGTTCGGTTATCAATGGTACAACGGCGCGATGGCACTGGCCGGCCAGACAAATTCCACTTTCACCCTCACGGCCCTCAGCTCAGGCGTTTTCCACTATGACGTCATCATCACCAATGCCTACGGCGCCGTCACCAGTTTGGTTTCAATGCTCACGGTCCTTCCGCAGCCGGCCACAGCCGCGGCCACAGCGATTCGCAATCTCAATCCCGCCGGTTATTGGCCATTGCAGGAAACCAGCAGCCCGGCGCCGGTCATGATCGAAACGAATCTGGGCTCCGTCGGTTCGCTCGGGAATGCGTACTATCCGAATACAAATTCGCCTTATATTACTCTGGGCGTGCCAGGCGCGTTGGCAGCGGACAATGATCCCGCGGTGACTTTTAATTCGTCCGGACAAACGTTCGCCTTCGTTCCGCGCTCGACGCCCGCGTTAACAGTCGTTCCGCCTTTCACACTGGAAGCGTGGTTCATGCCGCAAACATCGGTCTATGGGGTCATCCTCGGGGAAGGGGGCGGTGCCAGCTTGAATGGCGGCTCGACTTATGGCGGCTTCCAATTCGGTTGGGCCGGTGGCAACCAAACCCGCTTTGAATTGCAACTCTATCACCACGGGATCAATGCCTTTTCGTCCATTGATACGCCCTCAGGCTACGCGATTGGTAACTGGTACCATTACGTCGCCACTTACGATACGCAGTCCAATGCGACGATCTATGTCAATGGCGTGTCCGTCGCCACTGGGAAAATAGCGTACGTTCCGGACACATGGTCTCCTCTGACCATCGGCAACGGTAAATGGAATGGCCTTACCGGCGCGCGTGGCGTCAGCGGAACGATCGATGAATTGGCGGTGTATACGAATACCCTGAGCGCGACGGACATCGCCGTGCATTACGCCGCCGGGACAAACGCCAATCCGGCCACCTCATACGACCAGACGATTATGAACGATAATCCGTTGCTATATTATCGAATGGATAATCCGGTTTACGTGGTGCCCAACCCCGCCGCTTCGCCCATGGCCGTCAATTACGGTTCGACGACCGTTGAAGGCGCGTATCTTCCAGGAACCGTGCCGGGGGGAGTTACCGGTCCGGCCGTTTCGGCATGGGGTCCGGGTCCGATCGGTTCGCCAATCAACGGCATTTTCTCATGCATCGACGCCGGCTACGACCCGGCCTTCAATCCAACCAACGACCAGCCGCTTACTGCTTTGGTTTGGTTCAAGGGCGACCCGGCCGACACCTCGATGCAAACCCTCATGGGACGCGGAAGCAATTCGTGGTCGCTGTGCATTAATGGCGCAACCGGCGATGTGGTTTGGAATTCAGGCGCTGGCTCGGTTACTTCCAGCGTCATTTACAACAATGGCGCCTGGCATGAGGCTGCCGGCGTGTACGACGGCACGAACAATTATTTATATGTGGACGGCGCTCTCGCGGCCTCAAGCGCGGCCACGGGCGTCATCGTCGGCAGCACAAATGATCTCTACCTTGGCGGCGACCCTGATTTCACAATTGTGGGCCAGAACGAACGTTACTTCGCCGGCGCCATCGCCCAGGCAGCTTTTTTCACTAACGCCCTTACCGCCGCGCAGATTCAAGCGATATACATTGCAGCGACCGCCCCAGCGCCGCCTGCGTTTAACATTTTGACTCAGGGCGGCAATGGTTTGCAATTAAACTGGACCTATGGAACGCTCCAAACGGCCATGAACGTCACCGGCCCGTACGCGGATATAACGAACCAGAACGCGCCGTTCACGGTTTCCGCAACGAACTCCCAGCAATTTTTCCGCCTCAGGTCGTATTAGGCGTAGCGCAGGTTTCCGAACCTGCTGTATCGCCGATTTCCAAATCGGCAAATCGTAGGATTTCGAGCAGCCTGCAAGATTGAGATCAGCGGATATAGTAAACTCGGAATCTGCGCTTCGTGTTGCATCTTCGCGCCTGTCGGCCCGAGAACTTGTTTCAGGCGATGATTTTGTGCCCCGCATCATAAGCCCGTCAGGGCTGGCATATTTATGGAAACCAAAAGCAAACAGAAACAAGCTCCGCCATTTGGAGTGGCATAGTCCGCCGTTCGCCCCTGAAAATGTCTGTCAATACAATCGCCTTCACCACAATGAAAGCAGGTCGAATATCACGGCGATTATCTCGAGTGTGGCGGAGGGACGCCTTTTATGGCTCGTGTTGGCCTGCGCAAGTACGATAGAGCGGTACGGCAGTTCGGGCGATTTGAACTGCCCGCCAAACCGGGTGGCGCCTTCTTCCCCTTCCCGATTTATGCGTCCGCTCCATTTGACAGTCGGAGGTGACATAACGCTAGTCCAATCTAAAGACCGCTTCAACGGTTCAACGGTTCAACGTTCCGAATGGAATTGGATTGACTTATACCCCTCTTTAGCGTATAAAAAGGTTGATTTGGTGATAAAGAGTAAGCAGCCGTCGGCACAGCCCAAATCCTCTGCTCCTCACCATTAGTTGTGCCCTCGGCAGCGGAAACCGCAATTTGTTGTGGTTTTCCCTTTACTTGTTCCTGTTATTGTGGTTGTTTCATCTGAGCAATCGCTGGAAACGACATGTATCTTAAAAATTTAACGGTTTTTGGGTTTAAATCCTTTGCGGATAAGACGGCGCTCAATTTTCAACCGGGTGTAACAGCCATTGTAGGCCCCAACGGCTGCGGCAAATCCAATGTCTCTGACTCGGTCAGATGGGTCCTGGGTGAGCAATCTGCCAAGGCCCTGCGCGGTGGGGAAATGGCCGACGTCATCTTTAATGGTACGGACGGGCGCAAACCGATGGGCATGGCGGAGGTGTCGCTCACCCTTGGCGGCGTGGCCGAAGAACATTTGCGTGCCGCGGGTGTCGAGGTCAATTATGACGAGGTGACGCTCACGCGCCGGATTTTCCGCGACGGCTCCAGCGAATATTTTCTCAACAAGATCGCTTGCCGGCTCAAGGACATCCAGCAACTTTTTATGGGCACGGGCGTGGGACGCACGAGCTACAGCATTCTGGCGCAGGGGCACATCACCCAAATTCTTTCCACCAAGCCGGACGATCGACGGATTATTTTTGAGGAAGCCGCGGGCATCACCAAATTCAAATCGCAAAAGAAAGAGTCCCTGCGCAAGTTGGAATACACCGAACAAAATCTGGTGCGCGTGGCGGACCTCATCCGCGAAGTCAAACGCCAGATTGGATCGCTGCAGCGGCAGGCGGGCAAGGCGCGGCGTTACAAGCAGATTTCGATGGAACTGCAACACCTCGAGACGCAATTGGCGCGCCACCAGTTCGACGTTTTGCAATCGGAGATTTCCCAAAGGAACGCCGCCGCGGCGCAGCTGCGCGACGAAATCGAAGCCGGTTCGGCGAATGTTCTGCGCTGCGAAGACGAAATCAGGCAGTTGCGCGAACGGTTGACCGAACTCGAGCATGAGGTCTCGGCGCAACAACAGCGCGGCCTGGAATTGAAGAGCAACATGGACCGGCATGAAAGCCGCATCCATTTTAACGAAGAACGTTTGCGCGAACTCGAGTCGCAAAACTCCAAGGCGCTGGCGGATATCGCCCAGGCCGAGGAACGGTGCGCCATGGCGAAGGATGAACTGGCCAACGTCGAACAGAATTTGGCCCGGTCTCAGTCGGCCATGACGGAACATCAGTCGGCGTTGGAGAACAAGAAATCCGCGCTCACCCAGGTCGAAAACGACCTGAAACGCTTGCAAGAGGAATTGCGCGCCGCGCAATCGGCCGCGTTTGCCGCAGCACAGGATCTGACACGCGTGCGCAATGAAACGACGGCCCTGGATTTGCAAAAGCAGGGCAATAGCGTGCGGTTGGAAAAATTGTCCGCCGAAAAAGTGCAACTCGAAGAAGAGCGCGTGCGGCTCGAAACGCGTTTGCAGGAGTGGACGATGAGCGTGGAAGCCGAAAAATTAAGCGTCCAGGCGCGGCGCGGCACGGTGGAACAGCGCCAAAATCGGTTGCGCGATTTGCAGAATGAATTGCAGGCCTCATCCAATGAACAGGACCAGCTTTTGCAGAAACAGGCGGAAAAACGTTCGCGCCTGACGGTCATCGAACAGCTTGAGCATTCGCGAGAAGGCTTTGATGCCGGAGCAGTGGCCGCATTGCGCCAATCCCGCTCGGTCATTGGCTCGCTCGCCGACCGCATTCGCGTGCCCGAACAATTTGTCGTCGCCGTGGAAAATGCGCTCGGGCATCACCTGCAATTGGTTTTGACCGAACAGCCCGAATCGGCCCAGGAGATCCTCGCGGACTTGAACGCGAACAAAGCCGGTCGCGCGAGCGTCGCGGCCCTGGCCATTCAACAGCAAGCCGATGACAAACAATTGGCGTTCTCAGGCGAACTCGCCCCGGGAACGGATGGTCAGACGGACAGAAACCTGGCCCCGGGACAGATTGTTCCGGCGTTGAACGTTGTCCAATCCGATCCATCGGTTGAAAGGCTTTTGAAATCGCTGCTGGGCCGGACATTTATTGCCTCGGATCTGGCCACGGCCACCGCGCAAATCCAAAACGGACACGCCGGCTGCGATTTTGTGACGCTCACGGGCGATTTGCTGAGCCGGCAT
Organism: uncultured Verrucomicrobiae bacterium; assembly: GCA_963845665.1. GTDB lineage: Bacteria > Verrucomicrobiota > Verrucomicrobiia > Limisphaerales > UBA11358 > UBA11358. The sequence continues at coordinate 1,324,831 of CAWJTA010000001.1, read as the reverse complement.
GGCATTTATACCGGCGGTTATTTGAATGGCAGCGGCAATCCAAACGCCCCGGCTTCGATTCTCGGGCGTAAAAATCAAATCGTGGAATTGCAGAACCAATTGGGTGAACTGCAGGAACGTGTGGCAGAAGCCAGCCGCCGGCGCGGCGCATTGCTCGCCGAACAGACCGAACTTCACGCCGGCCTGCAACAGGCGCAAACCGAATTGCGCGAACATGAAGTGGCCATCGCCACGCGCGAAGGCGAGTTCAATGCTCTCCAAAACTCCTCACGCCTGCTGAATCAAAAAATCGAAACCGTCGTTTTCGAAGTCCAGAGCCTGGCCGCCCAGGAACGCGAAGGCATCGAAAAACGCAATGCCCTCGCGGTGCAGTTGCAGGAACTCGAGGCGCGTGAGCAGGCGGCGCAGGACGCCGTTTCCACGCATACGACCGGTCTTGAAAATCTGCGCCAGCAACGCGACACAGCCACCGCCGCGCTCACCGAAAGCAAAGTCGCCCTCGCCGCCGAAGAGCAGCTTTTGGCGTCATTCCGCCGACAGCAGGAAACGCTCTCTCAGCGGATCCGCGAACTGACGCAGTTTGCTGACCAACGGCGCGGGGAAATTTCAGGCGTGGTGGCGCGCAAGGAGCAGGCGGAGTCCGAGATCCAGGATTCTCGCGGACAAATCGAGCGGCTCAGTCATGAGCGCGATCAGGTCAATGCGCTCGCGGCGGAATTATTGGGGCAGAAAAACGACCAGGAAACGGACATTTTATCGCGCGAAGAAGATTTACGCTCGCAACGCGGCCGCCTCACGGAACTGCAAAATCAGCGCGGTACGATCGAAATCGAGCTGGCGCAGAAAAACATGTCCGTCCAAAACCTGCGCGAAAAAATCCAGCAAAAGTATCACCTCTCGATCGATGATGTCCGGAGCGAATGCATCACCATTACGTTTGCCGACGAAGGACAGCCGAAAGTCCAGACGCTAACGCCCGAGGAAATGGCCGCCAGCGGCGCCGCCACCGATTGGAACGCCATCGGCCAGCAAATCGAGGCCTTGCAAAAGCGGCTCGACGAAATCGGCCCCGTGAACCTCGTCGCAATCGAAGAATACGAGGAAACCGAGCAGCGCCACCAGTTTTTGACCAAACAGCATGACGATTTGGTTTCCGCCAAGGCGCAATTGCTCGAAGTCATCTCCCGCATCAATACGCAGACGCGCCAGATGTTTTTGGAGACGTTTGAGAAAATTCGCGAAAATTTCCGCGCGATGTTCGTCGAGGTCTTCGGCGGCGGCAAGGCTGACCTCGTGCTCGTGGATGAAAACGACGTCTTGGAAAGCGGCATCGACATCGTCGCCCGCCCGCCCGGCAAACAATTGCAAAGCATCTCGCTGCTGTCTGGTGGCGAACAGACAATGGTGGCCGTCTCGCTGCTATTCTCGATTTATCAGGTTAAGCCCAGCCCATTCTGCCTGCTCGACGAATTGGACGCCGCCCTCGACGAAGCGAACATCAACCGGTTCGTGAAACTGTTAAAACGGTTCATCAACCATTCGCAATTCGTCATCATCACCCACAACAAACGCACCATCGGCATGGCCGACGTCCTCTACGGCGTCACTATGGAAGAACACGGCGTCAGCAAAATCGTCAGCGTCAAATTCCACAAGGCGGATGATGAAACCACCGCAACGCCGGAGCTAACCGCAACGGCATAGGATTTAGTCGTTATCACGGTTGGGCGGAACTGCCGGTCCGCCAGGCAAGCGCCACCGGCGCTTGCCAGTATTTTGGCTGTCTCACTTGCTCAGAGTCGCGAAGCGACAATGGAATGTAGCCAGACACGGCGTGTCTGGCAGGCGTATACAGATATCGCCAGGATGTTGCCTTTCGTTGCTTTCCATGTTCTTTGGTAGATTTAGACGCGACGGAAATGTAGCGACCCTGTAGCGCCTTGTAGCGGCAAGTGTAGCGGGCTAAATAATTGGTACTCAGTGATGTAGCGGGTGTAGCGGTCTCCACGACTTCACACGACAATATCTCATCTTCGCCCCGACGCAGCCCGTTTCAACGTTTCAATTTCACTTCTCGTCCGTTTCCCTGAAGGGTTTGTGATGCTGATACAGTACCAGCGCCCGTTGCGCTTCGTCGTGGTCCTCGGGGGGCATGATGCCGATGATACTTTTTTCGAGCTTTACCGCTTTTCGGAAATGGCCGGCTTCGGCATACGCCGCGGCGAGAGTATCAACAAAAATCGGTTCTTTCCAATGGGTCAAGTCACAGGCTTTCGTTGCGTATTGGACCGCCTTTTTTCCATCCCTCAGTTTGGCATCGGGTACGATGGACAGCAGCCATGCGAGATTGTTGTAGGCCCACACTGAGTTGGTGTCCATGGCCATCGCTTTCTCGCAGTCCTTAATTCCCGCGCGATAATTGCCGAGCCTGGACTGGTAGTAACCGCGATTGCAATATGCCTCGGAATATAGCGGGTCCAGTGCAATGGCAGCGGTGCAACTGATGACGGCGTTCGAAAAGTCCTTCTCATCCGCCAGGATCATGCTCCGGGCTAGATACATCGTTGGATCGGAAGGATCCAGACGGATGGCCCTGTCGTAGTCGACGATGGCATCTTGATAATCCTGCTGGCCGTCGTAGGCGTCGGCGCGCTCGCGAAAGGCGGCGGAAGAATAAGGATTGATCATCAACGCTGACTCGCAGTCCATGATCGCAAGGCCATACACGCCCTGCAGGTTAAAAACGTGCGCCCGCCCGATGTATCCTGCCGCGTTGGACGGTTGCATCCGAATCACTTTGCCGTAGTCCTCGATGGAACTGTTAAAATTCGTCATTTGCATAAGCACATAAGCCCGGAGCAACAGGGTGGTCGTGCCTGGTCTCAATCGAAGTGCCTCGTCCAAATCCGCCAGGGAACGGTCGTACTTTGCCTCGTTCATATAGGACATTCCCCGAAAATAATACGGGTCCGGATTATTGGTGTTCAGCGATATGGCCCGGCTGAAGTCCTCGATCGAATGGTCGTAATCCCTTTTTTGAACATAGGACAATCCACGGAAATAATACGCGCCCACGTAGTTTGTATTTTGCTGGATGGCTTGGGTGAAATAGCTAATGGCCGCGTCGAAGTCCTGTCTTTTAAATGCCGCCATCCCCTGCGAAACGGGGTTTGGCACATTAGCCGCCAATGTGGTCAAGGCGCCTGTAAAAACTGCCAGAACACAAAACCATATTCTCATATGAACGATCCAGGGTCCAAAATCCTTTACCTTTGACAGATTCTTTGAGGCGGTCAATTTAATTGAGGCTATTGGCTCAGGGTTGATAAGTCAAGGCTGCTCAAAATGTTGAAGCGGTTGTGGCGCGTCAAAAATAATCGTACAACCGGTACTTGACGCACCACGCACCACGCACCACGCACCACGCACCACGCACCACGCACCACGCACCACGCACCACGATAGCTGCTGCCCCAATCGCCAATCGATATTCTATTGGGATTCGGATCCGGCGCCCGCTACGCTGAATTTATAAACAATCGTATTGTGATAGGTCTCGCCCGGATGCAGCACCGTGGATGGGAAACTGGGCTGATTCGGCGAATCCGGATAATGTTGCGGTTCCATCGCAAACGCGCCGCGATGAACATAAACGGCGCCGCCTTTGCCGATAATGGTGCCGTCCAGAAAATTGCCTGAATAGAATTGCACGCCCGGCGAGGTGGACCAGATTTCAAAGACGCGTCCGGTTTTGGGATCGGTCACCCGGGCATCCAATCCGAGTTTGTCCATGGGATGGTTCACCACGTAGTTGTGGTCGTAGCCGCCGCCAAACTTCAATTGTTCGTTGTCGTCGCCAATCCGCGCGCCGATGGCGGTGGGCTTGCGGAAATCAAACGGCGTTCCCTCCACCGGCGCAATTTCGCCCGTGGGAATGAGCGTGCTGTCCACAGGCGTGTATTTGTCGCCATCAATATAAACGACGTGGTCGAGGATGGTGCCCTGGCCCTGGCCCGCCAAATTGAAGTAGGAATGGCCGGTCAGGTTGACGACCGTGTCTTTGTCTGTCGTGGCCCGGAACCTCAGGCTCAAATTATTCTCTTTGGCCATCAACGTATACGTGGCGGTCACCGTCAACGTTCCTGGATAGCCTTCCTCGCCATCGGGACTGGTATAGCTCAACGCCAGCACAGGGCCGTGTTTACCAATGACTGCTCTGTTTACCGTCCAAACTTTTTTATCGAATCCGATGCGGCCGCCGTGAAGCGTATTGGGGACGTTGTTTGTAAAAATGGTGTATTCCTGGCCGTCGAGCGTGAAATGGCCTTTGGCGATGCGATTGCCATATCGGCCAATGAGCGCGCCGAAATAAGGGCTGTTGGTGAGATAACCGTCGAGTGTGTCATAGCCAAGCGCGACGTCGCCCATCTGGCCATTCTTATCCGGCACTTTGATGGTTTGTATAATGCCGCCGTAGGTCAGAATGCGCACGACCATGCCGTTGTCGTTCTGCAATGTGTAAATTTCCACCGGTTTGCCGTCCTGCGTGGTGCCAAAAGGCTCATGCGTGATGGATGATTGAGAGGTAGATTCTGAGGATGGTGGATTGCTGGCTGCGGCAGGCGGATTTGCCTCGGCGGTCGGGGCGGAGGCAGGGGCGGCCGGAGAAGAGGGGGATTTGCTGGCGCACCCGGCGGCGATGACGAGGCAAAAGGAAAATGGCAGGAGGAAAAGGGAGTTTTTGATTTGTGATTTCCAATTTGCGATTTGCGGATTGCAATTGGTTTCGTGCGTGCTTCCAAACGTCAGTTTCATAGTCATTTTATTTATGGTTCCTGCTTTTTGGTTTATTGCGTTAAGAGTGAAAGGGGAGACGGCGGGCGGCTATCGGGCGCAACGCCCCAGTAATAATTTGGGGCCGATCCCATTTGAAATGTCAATTCGCCGCCGTTCATAATGTCGTCGTGGTTAATGAAGACCTTGTCAAAAGGCGCGCCGTTAAGCGAGGCATTTTGAATGTAATATTCCTGCGGCATGTTGTGATTTGCGGTGATGGTAAACGTTTTGCCGTTCCGCAAGTGTAGCGTAGCTTTGCTGAACAATGGGCTGCCAATGAAATAGATGGGGTCGCCGGGGCATACGGGATAAAAGCCCAATGCGCTGAACACGTACCATGCGGACATTTGGCCGGTGTCGTCGTCCCCGGAAATGCCGTCGGGCGTGGCGTCATACAGCATTGTCATCGCCTGGCGCGCCCGCACCTGGGTCTTCCACGGCTGGCCGGCGTAGTCGTAAAGATAAACCAAATGATTTACCGGCTCATTATTGGCGGCGTATTGGCCCATGTTCAGAGCGGTCATCTCGGTCATTTCATGAATCGGTTTTCCGTAGGTGCCGGGCATAAACGTGGGCGGCGCGGAAAATAAGGCGTCCAGTTTGTCCGCGTACGCCTGTCGGCCGCCCATCAAATCGGCGAATCCCGGTTCATCCTGCATCGCGTTGAATGTCCATTGCCACGAGCTGCCTTCTGTGAACGGCCCGCCCCATTCGTTCGGATAAAGCGGTTCGTCCCATTGGCCATTGACGCGGCGTCCGCGCATGAAACCGCTTTTCGCATCAAAAACGTTCTTATAATTCGTCGCGTGCTTCGCAAATGTTTGAAAATCCGCCGTGTCGCCAATGGACTTGGCCAGCAGCCCGGCGCAAAAATCGTCGTAGGAATATTCGATTGTCTTGGAGCCAGCTTCAGAAACGCTCGGCTCGCCCTGGACGTTGGAATAGGGCACATAGCCAATCGAATTGTAAAAGTCCGCTCCGTCACGCCCTGTGCCGTTGGCGTTGGCATCATGGACCATCGCGGCCACAGCCGTATGGGCGTCGAAGTCGCGGATGCCTTTCATCCAGGCGTCTGTCAGTACCGAAAAAGCGTGATTGCCAATCATGCAGACCCGATAGCCGGGACTGGTCCATTCGGGCAAACTCCCGCCCTGGTTATAGACATTGATGATGCCTTGCATGATCTGCGCGCTGATTTCCGGATACAGAATATTGTAAAGAGGATGGGCCGATCGAAAGCTGTCCCAATAGCCGGTGTCAGTGTAAAGATAACCCTCGTGGACTTTGCCATCGTAGGGACTGAAGTACGCCGGTTGACTATTCGCATTCATTTCAAAGAAGCGGTGTGGCCAGAGGATGGCGTGATAAAGCGAGGTATAAAATGTCCGCTGTTGATCTGGCATGCCGCCTTCGATTTGCACGCGGCCCAGATAATCGTTCCAGGTGTTTTCGGCGCGCTCGCGGATCGTATCAAAATTCGCGTTTCCAATTTCGGTTCTCAGATTCAATTCCGCCTGCTCAGGGCTGATGAAGGAGGAAGCGACTTTGCAGGTGATGACGTTGCGCTTCATAACGGCGAATTTTGAAAAGGACCATTGGCTGCGCGTGTGGAATCTGAAAAATGCGCCGATGTGTTTCCCCTTTTGCGTGGATTCCGCGGCCGCCGGCTTGCCCTGGGGCCCTGAGTGGTCGTCCCAAAAGCCGTATCCGGCAAATGGCTGGTCGAACTGGATGACGAAATAGTTTTTAAAATTGTCGGGCGTGCCGCCGCGGCTGTTGGTGGCGTAGCCGATGATTTTATGTTTGGAAGGAATGACTTGAATAGAGCAGTCCTTATCGCTTTTGAAGACGTCCAGGACTACGTAGGAATCGCCAGGTTTTTCAAACGCGAACCGAAAGTACGCGCCGCGCAGAGTGGGCGTGACTTCGGCGGTCGTATTCCATCGGTCCATGTGGACTTCATAATAACTGGGCTGCGCGATTTCATCTTCGTGGCGAAAGGTCGAAACCCGCTCTTTTTCGGTCACCGCCAGCTTACCCGATACCGGCATGAATGAAAAATTGGCGTAATCGCCGATCCACGGGCTCGGTTGATGCGTTTGGCGGATGCCGTAAATGGTGTTGTGCTCGTATTGATAATAAAAGGAATCGTTTTGCGGTTCGGTGTAGGGCGCCCAGACGTTCATCGGAAAGGGCAGGGCGATGGCAGGATATTGGTTGCCATGGGAAAAGCTGTATTGCGAATCCGTGCCTTGCATGGGGTTGGCTAACGAAAAGAGCGGGGGAGAATCCGCCGCGCAGGAAAGAGCTGTCAATGTCAGGACCCAAACTACAAATTTTTTCATAATTAAAACCGCAAAATTTGTCGAATTGTGCGGGTTTTTCGGAGGCAAGGCCAACATTTTTTTCTGGTAGGGACGGCGCGCTGCGCTGTCCGCGCCGCGTTTAGCGGCGCAATTCGTGGTTGGACGTCGAATAACAAACGTTCCGCCCGCTTTACGGGCGGTGACAGCGCAACGCGCCGTCCCTACCTACCGTCCCCTGTCAAAAATCATTGCCGACAACTGCCCGGCCTTTGATATGCTGGCCGAATACGAATGAAGCATTGGAAGTTATTATTACTGGTCCTGCTGGCGTTGCCGATGGCGGGCTGTGGGAGTTTTGTCGCCCGTTCGATCGCCCGCGCGCCCAATCGGTATCCATCATGGTTTTCGGCGGAAGCGCCCGTCACGCTCGCATTCAACTTGAAATTGCTGACGAATTTTGTTGAGCACTCGGTGGACGTTGGGCCGCCGCCGGCCCGGCTCGCCTATCGCATCATCGACCCGGCCGATTATGACTTCAAGGTTTCGCCCACAAACTGGCTGGAAAACGGCAAGAAGGAGTACGAATTTCGCTTTCACGCGACCGTTCCAGGCCGGACCAATGCATGGACTGCGCATCCACGCGGAACGGTCGTGCTGCTGCACGGCTATGGCGTTGCGCAATTTTCCATGCTTCCCTGGGCGTTTCCGCTGGCACAGGACGGCTGGCGTTGTGTGCTGGTGGATCTCCGGGGCCACGGCGATTCCACGGGCAAACGCGTTTACTTCACCGTTCGTGAGACAAATGACATGAACCAATTGCTGGCCCAATTGACGCGAGATAAGGAACTGGTGCAACCGGTCTCATTGATGGGAGAATCCTATGGCGCTGTCCTGGCGCTGCGAATGAAATCGGTGGATCCGCGGATTCATTCGGTTGTGGCTATCGCGCCTTTTGCCACTTTTTCCAACGCCGTTTTGAACATACGCGAACAATATTGCGATTGGGTGCCAAAGCCAATGGTCGAGGCGGGCATCAAAAAATTGCCGTCCCTCCTCGATATCCCGGCAAGCGAGTTTGATACCACCACGGTCCTGCGCCGAAAACCGGTCAAAGCATTATTTATCGCCGGGGCCGACGACCAGATCGCGCCACCGGCGGAAGTGAGGGAAGACGTGGCACTCGCCGCGCCTGGCAGCGTATTCGTTGTCGTGCCCGAAGCCACGCACGAGGCGTTAACGTATTATTTCAAGGACCTGCTTCCGGTGGTGCTGCCGTGGCTGGACAAATCGGATAAATCGTCCTCGTCCTCGTCCTCGAATTGAGTTCGGTGGGGTAGGGACGGCGCGCTGCGCCGTCACCGCCCGTATACCGGGCGGAAAATACGCGATAGGACGTTCGACTACACTCGGTTCGCGCGCTTTACGTGCGGTGACGGCGGTGGCAGCGCCACTTGCGAAGAGCGCCGTCCTTACCAGCGATCACCTGCCGACGTTTTCAAATTGAATCGAACCATAAAGAACGTAAACTGAACGGCAGACAACTATTTCCATGAAACAGCTGGCTGGCATTGTTCTGCTGTGCTTTGTAATGAACCAGGTCTTTGCGGAGGACCTTAAATCTCCCATCCGTCTTGCTGTCATTGGGCTGGACCATGATGCGGTAGGGGACTTTATTTCCCGGGCCCGCACGCGCCAGGACGTTCAACTGGTCGGAGTCGTCGAATCCAACCAGACCTTGGTCACTTCGTACGCGCGTCTCTTTAACCTGAGCACGAATCTTTTTTATCCAGACCTTGCCAGTTTGACGTCCCGCACCAGCGTCCAGGCGGCGGCTGTTTTTACCCGGACATGCGATCATCGTGACGTAGTCGAGTCCTGCGCGGCGTTTAAAATTGACGTGCTATTGGAGAAGCCGCTGGCCGTCAACCTCAGTGACGCGCTGGCCATGGCGGCTGCCGTGAAATCCAGCGGCATCCAAATCATGGTGAACTATGAAACCTCCTGGTACTCGAGCATCACCACCGCCTACTCGATCGTCCATAACCAGCGCGCTATTGGTGATCCCCGGAAAATCATCGTGGTAGCCGGCGATCAGGGCCCAAAAGATGCGGGTTGTTCCGACGCGTTCCTGGCCTGGCTGACGGACCCGGCGTTGAGCGGCGGCGGGGCGCTCACGGATTTCGGCTGTTACGGCGCGGACCTGATTACCTGGTTCATGTCTGATCAGCGGCCGATAACCGTCCTTGCTCAGTCCGTCAATTTGAAACCTGATATTTATTCACGGGTGGAGGACGAAGCCACGATTATTCTGACCTACACCAACGCCGAAGGCGTCATCCAGGCTTCCTGGAACCTGCCATTTTCCGAAAGGAGCCTGCAAATCTACGGCAACACCGGGTACGTCTTCGCGCCGGAAACGGACCTGCTCCGATTTCGCCTCGCCGGCACACCCGAAAGCGAGCTTCAATTGCAGGCCCGGTCGGACCCGGCCACATTGACCGATGATATTTCCTGTCTGGTTGCGATGGTGCGGGGCGAAGTCAAGCCGTCGGGACCCTCATCCCTCCAGGCCAATCTCATTACGACCGAAATCCTGGACGCGGCGCGGAAATCCATCGAGCTTCACAGGCCAATCCATCTGGACAGTTCCCAGTAGGATTTGCGCCGCGGCGTTGAAACGTTGAAATGTTGAATCGTTGAAACGGGTCGGTGCTTGCGCACGGCCACCACGCGACGCTGCTACGAGAGCGTAGGCGCGGTAAGCACATTTTTTGGGTATAGGGATTGAAACGGGAAACGAAGCGGAAAGTAGCGGATTTGCAGGGAAATTTGAAGAATTTGAGGAAACGGAGCCTCTCGGTAATTTTGACAAATTTGGCCTCACGCAAGGGTCGCAATGGCGGCAGAGCGTGAGAGCGTGAGAACTTTGAGACCGTGAGCAAGCCGTCTTCAGCCGAGGCACTCCCATACACATTTTATTTGCGTAGGTTTTGCAAGTGTGAACGAGATTTGTTTTTGGGACGAAATATGCTGATTTATTGAGGTTTTTGAGGATTTTTTGTTGGGCGGGTGTGAACGAAACCAGATACTGGATTAATGGATTTTCCGCCGTCGCTGAGGATGACGATGAGGCGGACAGCAGCAGCTGCGTTCCCATCGGTCTTCGACAGGCGGAAACCCGAATAAACTCCATCTTTTCCGGGATTTTGCGCCTGTATTGGGCTGGTTGCCTGTCTTGGACAGCATCCGAGACCCCTATGGCAACCTGATTTTAAAAAATCGCAAATCCTTATATATTCGCGAGGGAAACGAGGGCATTTGGGTGTCCGAAACGGCTATCTTGGACAGCAGTGGGTTACATCGTTTACATACTTTTAGATCAAGGACTTAAGTGTTTACATATCGTTTACAAACTGGTTACAACTATTGCAAGTCATTGCATTAAAGCCATTTAACTGTTTGCAGACGACAAAAGCGGAAACGACGATTTGCGTGCAAGCTATTGATTTTAGGGTGTCCGGCGTATTTGACTGCAACGGGGCGCGAGTAAAGCCCGTCTCCCAGTGCAACAAAAAATCACGTCATAAACGTCATACCTTCCGGGGCTTTGACGTTTACGATGCCGCTACACTTGCTCTGTCAAGAAGGTCCTTGGCGTGACGCTTACGCCAGGTTGCCCGTCCCGTCCCAGTAGAGGATTTTGATCCGCGTATGCCGCCGATTACTGAACACGAACAAAGGTGCCGCTGCGGGGATCTTCTCCCAATCGTTCGCTCACCGCCGCGTACAAGCCATTGAACCCCTTGCGCATATCGCACGCCTCCAGGGCTACGAACACCTTTAAGCTCCCGGTAAAGCTTAGCATGGCCTGGCCAGGCTCCTCAGTAACACCGCGGCCAGCGCTGCCTGTCCAGCATCCTTAATCTCCATCCTGGCTCCGCCGGGCAATTCCAATACCACCGGTTTGCTCTCTCCCAGACTTTCCTGGACCACCGCTTCCACCCAGCGCAGACCTTTCGATCGCTCGGTCACCGGAGGCACACCGCGCTCTCGCCGTCGCTTGCTTGCCCAGGTTGCCAGCGTCGGATACTTGATGCCAACCAGAGCGGCAAACTTCTTTCCGCTCAATCCGCTCCGCTCAAATTCCTCCAGCAGTTGCTCCCGCCGTGCCGCCGGCGTTTGCACCCGCCCGCGCGTGTCCGTCTTCAATACCACTTCATCCGCTTTGATCATATCCGTCATACCCCCACAGATTATGACGTTTATGACCGATGGGAACAGAGGTGCTACGCGTGACGCTTACGATTCACCCGCTAAAATACTGTTAATCAAAACGTCATATTCATTTGCATGCCACAATGCAAAATCAGCCGCCTTTACAAATTTTTCATTTAATTCGCTTTTGTCTTTAACCGACCAATTGCCGGCCCCTATGCCAAGAACCCGGAGATAATGATCGTAATCGCGAATGACGTCTGGCGTTGCATTATAAACTGCCATTCTGTAACTCAAACTCATGCCCACGATCCCCAAATTAATTGAAATAACGAAGCGCCCCCAACTTCTACGGCCAATCAGCCCCCATTCCCCGGGGCCAGCCGTTGCAGGCTCCAAATTTTTCTCCTTCGCAATTTGTTTGTGAATTCTGCTTCCCTCCTTGGCAGTTTCTCGAAACAACTGTTTGATCTCTGGGCTGTGCCTTGCATCTCGCCTTTTCTGTACATTGGAATTAAAGTGTGCATAGTGTTCTGCCTTGTAGTCGGCCCACAATTTTTCCACAGCCGCGCGCTCTTCAACGCCAAGCTTACGGCGCCGTTCAAGCGCAGGCGGAGTTTCCCAAAGGACTTCCAAAGGAAGAACGTGCGCAAGAATAGCAAGTTGTATCGGCGACTGCCTCCGTAATAAATCTAGATACATTTTTGCCCGCGAGCCATCAAATTGCTGAATCCTTTGAAAGTCAGACAGAACCTCCTGCTTAAATTGGTCCCGAGCCCAAGCCAAAAGCGGCTTGCCAAATTCATCAGCCGTCACTGTTTTCATCTCTTTTGAGAGCCTATCATTATCCTTCCATGGCATCAAGACGAAGCTAGGGAGCGCCTTCCATTGAGTTCAATGTGGAGATTGCCATATAAGCACCAAGTGCCGCCATTCCGCCTTCCGTGGCAATCATTTCTTCATGGTGTAATGTGTAATTCAGATAGAGCATTTGGCCGGCATTCTCAGACGCATATGCCGGAGCGAGTCCCATACCTGCGGGAAGTGCCTGAGCGTCATTTTGATCACTTGGTTTCGTAACTGGTTCAATAACGGGAACCGGTATGGTCTCTTTATCTTGTTCGTTATCGGCAGTGGAAAGGGGTCAGAGATGCATAATGTAATATTCCTCTTCACAGGGCATCATGTTTTGCTTGTCGCACGGACGGCGGTGGCCGCAGCTCGCCAATTCCCCATCCACAGACGGTTCGCTATCCATTCCCACGTCATCGTTGTTTCCTTTCGCAGTTGTTTTGCCATTGTGACTTTTATTTTATCTCCCTTCCGCCGCCGCCGCAATTCCTCCTCTCCCCACTTCCGTCGGCGCAGCATCTGCCCCAGCAGCCGCTCTGCCCTTTGTTCATCCGATTCCCGCAGTTCCTCGCCGTAATGACAACCGGCCTTTGCCTCACCGATCGTCTCCAAAAGCTCTTTGCGGAATTCCTTCGGCCCAAAGCACCAACCCCGCCTCAGCCGTTGCCAATCGCCTGTCTTTTTGCTCCATTCCAATTCCTTGCGCTGCTCCATTGCATCCTCCAAGGCACGTCGTCCGGCAGCGCCGTCTACCGGCATAGTCCATTCTCCCATTAAGCGATCCACCCGCAGCCATTTCGGCCGCCCGACCGGGGCCTTAAGATATTCGGGCCAACTGCTCCATGGGTACTCAGCTAATCGCTGCTGGCGCGAGAGCAACCTGGCTCGCACAGGGTTCAGATGCACATAATCGCAAACCGTCTTCAAATAGCCGCTGCCGCTGCCGTCCACGATCAGTGATTTGTAGCGTCCGCTAAAAAGATGCCCAAAATATTTGTGCCGGCGATTAAATCGCGCTGTATAAGTACCCAGGAACCATCTCATGCCCGCCACCAAATTGGCGCGGGGCGTTTCCACCACCAAATGGAAATGATTGTTCATCAGGCAGTATGCGTGAACCTCCCATCCGGTCTTTTGGCACGTTTCCTCCAGTGTACCCAAAAACAGTTCCCGATCCTTGTTGGTTAGAAAAATTGGCTCACGCCGATCTCCGCGGTTCATCACATGATAAATCGCCCCTTCGTACTCCACTCGCAATTTGCGTGGCATCTGTGAGCAATACCGTAGATCGACAAAATATGTCAATATTCATCTCTGACCCCTGTGGGACACCATTGTGTGACGGCGAATTTCGCATTGGCGCAGATTCAATTCTGCCGGTCCGGCGGAGCCAGAACGGGTGGCGGTCCGAAGCCCATATGGCCAATGGTACGATTAACTTTCTTGACCCTGCCGTCTGCTCCAAAAATCACTTCCAAAGACGCCGAATCCGCACCGTCACCGATATTTTTTCCAAAATTCCATACTTCCATCTTTCTGTCATCGGCAAGCGGGACCGTCCCCCTCGGTGGCGTAGACTTGCGAATAGGCCATACCCTCTTTGATCAGGCCATACTTCTCGTACATCGCACGCACTTGGGGGTCAAACGTCCTGACTGCCGGGTGAGAGGTTCGACAAGCTGAACAACAAACGCTCACCACAGCCAATAAGGTCAATATAGATCTGGGCATCATACGCGTAACAATAGTATATGCAACGTACAGGCCGAGGCGTACTCGCGGCGTTATAGCCAGTACGCTTTCTGTCGTCCCTGGCGGGACTTCGTTTCCCGGATGACCGATCCCCAGCCATAAATGGCTGGGCTATTGTCAAGGAGACAGTCGCAACTATTGAAGAGTCGTATTAGCCAGTCGGAAATACAGGGCCTGGTTGAATGGTGGCGGGATGGTAATGGTGTTGGTGCCGTTGTTATAGACCGGTGCAAAACCCCAGGGTGCCCAACTGAATTTCGCCATGTTGGCGCTTTGATACAAGGTGAAGATGTTGTTGGGGTCGGGCCATGAAATAACGACGTTGTGGCCGACTATTGTGATGGTTGGGTTTGGCGGTGTCGTGGGTGGAGCGGTAAGTGTAATAGAGTTGAACGTAATATCATAAGGTGGTTGGCCGGAACTGCCATTTGGATCATTCCATATGACAGCCGAATTGACACCAATGTTGCAACCGTAAAGGTGATTTGCTCCACTCTGCGTGAAGCTCGTGAAAGCCTGCGCGTAGTTCGTAAATCCCGCGATGGTCGAAGACTGCTTCAACGCTGCCAAATTTATTGTTACGGTGACGTTGCTACCGGACCAAGCTATGCCGTTGGAGTTGCCCGGATTGTTCCATCCGCCGTATAGCGCAGGCAGAAAGGTGGTTGGACCGCTATCGAGATTTGGAAAAAACTGTATTCCAATCCAGTTATAATTTGTATAAAAAGTTGAACCGGATGCCGCCATGCTCGGCGTCGGGTTAACTGTAAAACTCAGGATACATAAAGTATCGTTGGTAGCGAGGGCCAGATCGCCGTTGTCAAAGGTAACGCCAACGCCGCCGTTCAGGTCAGCGTAACCGCTGCCGTAGCCGCCCACCGTTGAGGTTAATTCCAGACCTGATGATGCGAAAGTGTCGCCAAAATATGTCTGAAAATTCACTTCAGAAGGGTTGTTTGGGTAATCGACCCAGTTACCATACAGCGCACTGTGGGGCGGCCAAGTTGGGTCCGGGTTAAAATTGATAAGGTAGTAGATATCCTGAGCCTGCGCCAGAGAGGCCATGGCCAATCCGCCTGCTACTGCAAGTGCGATTGCCAGCCGTTTCGTTAATGATTTGATGTCCATAAATTCGTTGTTTTTCTGTTTTGGTTCTTTGAGTTGTCGCAAATTAACATCGAGGACCGCATTTGAACAGTCGCATGAACTGACTCGGAAACACAGGCGGCCTGACGGTGGCAGAGCGACAAAAAAGCCGCCCCACTTTGGGGCGGCCTGGAAAACGGGTGCTTCACTATCGTTACTTATTTGCGGCGGCGAATGGCCAGCAGACCGGCGGCGCCCAGGCCCAGCAATGCCATAGTGGCCGGCTCAGGCACTGGAGCGATTTCAATGCTGTTGAACGTCACGCTGTAGGGATTGTTGCCAACGGTTGGGGTATCCATATCGAGGCTGAAGCTGTATATCACATCACCGCCCGCCTGGATATTGGACAACATTCCCGCGGCTTGACTGCCGATACTCAAATCAACCGTGTAAGTGGTCCCTGACGCATTCCACGTAACAGGCGCATTGTTGGGATTATATTCATACCCGAAGTACGGCATGTTAAAATACCATGGGCCGCCGTTGGGCGTGTTGGCATCATTTATCACCAGTTGACCGGGTGAGAACCAATTGAATTGAGTGGGATCGCCATTGAGTGTGAATGTGAGCAAAAGCTGAGTGTCATCCGCATTTAAAGTTTGAGTCCCGGAATTGATGACAAAATAGGCGCCGCCATATTGACCTGAGGCTGCGTTGTCCACTTCAATGCCGGTTGGTGTATAAGCATATGTGGCGCTTGCCCAGCCACCGTAGCCGCCGCTGGTAGTTGTATTTTGCAGGTACTGCCCTCCGGAGATATATTGGGCGTGCGCGGAGAGCAATCCGGCCGCCGTGGCGAACGCGGTCAACGCATACTTGAGTGGTTGGGATATTAAGTTTGTTTTCATGGGTTTTAGGTATTGTGGCACTAAATGGGACGGTGAATTTCAGGTATCATTAAGGATGAGTTTAACAATTAAAAGCAAAAAACGCCAGTCACATGAAAAGACTACACGTTTTTGTCCCAAAAATGTATAAAAACGACTGTTTTTGGCCCGCCGCCGCTTCGCTATGGCGCGGCAAGCCCTATTTTGCCATTTCTGCCAATCAGAAATCGTGAATATTCAAAGCGCCTAAGACGTTACGCTTCCCGGCGTTGCATGTATTTAGCCACGGCTTCTGTGGCGGATTGGACATGCAGTTTTTCGTAAATTCGCCGGACGTAGGTTCTGATTGTGTCGATGCTGATATTCAAATGGTCCGCGGTCTGTTTGTAGGTCAATCCTTTGGCAAAGCAATCCAGGACCATCTGTTCACGGGATGTGAAGGAGACCTTTTCGGCGTCGGGCCGGTTCGACCGCTGAAACGAGTTGACGACCTTGCGGGCGATGGAACTGGACATGGGCGAGCCCCCATCATGTACGTCCAGGATGGCTTCGAGCAGTTTGCCGGGTGTCAGCCGCTTGAGCATGTACCCGCTGGCCCCGGCCGACAGTGCCTTGAAGATTTGGTCGCTGTCTTCGTAGACCGTCAGCATCATGATATGGATTTTCGGCATTAACGCCTTGAGCCGGCCGGCGCATTCGATGCCGTTGATGCCGCTCATATGGATGTCCATCAGCACGACGTCGGGCTGATCTTTGGGCAGTTGTTCCAGCGCCGCTTCACCGCTATGATACATGCTGACACACCGAAAGCCGGGCGCTCCATTCACAAAAGTCGCTATCGATTGGCACAACTCCTTCTCATCATCCACTATGGATACTTTGATCATGGCGTTGGTTTTTCTTTTGGCTGATTCGGTTCACAACTTCGCCGGGCTGAGGTGGCTGGGCAAGCAAATTGTTGCCTCGGCCTCATTATGATGTCGCTGATGGCAGGGACGGCGCGCTGAATACTTGCGATAGAATGTCCGACCACGCTCGTTGCGCCCGCTTTACGGGCGCGGACAGCGTCCCGACACATCGGGATCCCTACCGGAGTATGGTGTCGGCATTTTATGCGACTGTCCGGCGTTGGCGTTTGGCTTTATCTTTGCTGCAATGTTTCGCCAACCGTTCCCGTGATATTTATTAAACTGAGTACGAGCCCTTCCAATTTTACTTTGTCCACAAATGTGCCGTGAAAGATGAAAAGTGCGCGTTATCAGTGTGTTTTGCGATATGTCGTTGCCCTGCGGGCTTCGATAGGCGACCCTCTGGGGCTAATATTTCTGAAAAGTATGCGGATTGCGGATATTAGGAGGGGCTGCAGGGATACGCTCTCGAGCGTTTCATCTTTCCGTGAACCGATAGAATGTTCGTGTCTGAAAGATTCTCCCTCACCCCGGCCCTCTCCCGCTGGGAGAGGGAGAATTGTGCGCCGATGGTTGGCAACGGCGGGCGATTGCTTCGGTTCATGGTCTCTATGCACCCCGCAAGACCGAAAGACAGTTCTCCATGAACCGTCGTTTGGATGGGCGCATGCGACTCGTTCCGCCCGCTTTACGGGCGGTGACGGCGCAGCGCGCCGTCCCTACCACCTTCGGTTCAGGGCCAAAATGCGCGATTTGGGGATCGTTGGGGCTCTCCATGAACTGCGGGAACGTACTGTCGGTTTGGCTCGGGGTTTGGCTATCGTATTTTTCCTGTTCGTTTCGCTCTCGACTGCCATGGCGTTCAATGGTGCGACCGTGCCATGGACGACTTACGAAGCCGAAAACATGACTGTCGGCGGCGGCACGGTTTTAGGACCGGATTATAGTCACAATACCGTTGTTTCGGAATCTTCGGGGCGGCAATGCGTCCAACTCACAGGCACCGGCCAGTATGTGCAATTCACCGCCCAGGCGGCCGCAAATTCCATCCTGGTTCGATATAGCGTTCCGGACACGTCGAATGGAACCGGCGCTAATTATACAATCAGTCTCTACACCAACGGAGTGTTTGTCGAAAAACTGCCGCTGACATCCATGTATTCGTGGCTATACGGAAATTACCCATTCACGAATAACCCTTCAGCCGGGTCGCCAAGACATTTTTACGATGAGGTTCAGACCAATAACCTCAGCATCAATCCCGGCGATGTGGTGCGTCTCGAAGTGGACAGCACGGACACGGCGACCAATTACGACATTGACCTCGTTGACCTGGAAAATGTGGCCCCAGCTCTCACACAGCCGGCCGGTTATGTGTCCATCGTCACCCAATGGGGGGCCGATCCCACCGGCGTCAACGACAGCACCTCAGCGTTTAAAACGGCGGCCCAACAAACGACATATCAGAACATCTGGATTCCGCCTGGAACGTACCTCATTCAAGGAACCATTTCAGTCGCCTCCAATCATACGTTCCAGGGCGCCGGCATGTGGTACACCACGCTCATCGGAAATCCAAACGTCTACAATACGACGCCGGCTTCGCGGGTCACGATATTGGGCCAGGGAAACAACATTAACCTGGCTGACTTCGCGATGAAGGGTTTCCTGAATTACCGGAACGATTCGGAAGCCAACGATGGTTTAGGTGGATCCTATGGCACCGGTTCAAGTATCAGGCGCATCTGGGTTGAACACACCAAGACCGGCGCATGGATTGATAATTCTCAGGGGCTCGTCGTGGACAGCTGTCGTTTCCGTGACACGATTGCCGACGGAATCAATCTTAACTTCGGGATGCAAAACACGACGGTCACCAACTGCACGACCCGGGGCACCGGCGACGATTGCTTTGCCATGTGGCCCACATCCACCGCGGGAAATTATCCGTGCAGCGGAAACGTGATAACGTTCTGCACGGCACAATTGTCATGGCTGGCCAATGGCAGCGCCATTTATGGGGGCGCCAACAACCGAATACAGAACTGCCAATTTTTTGATACTACCTACGGTTGTGGCGTCCTGATCAGCAGCACCTTTTCCGCCGGTGCAAACACATTCAGCCCTACGACGCAGGTCCAATCCTGCGACATTGTTCGTTGCGGCGGCTATGATCCTGGCTATCAATGGCGCGGCGCCCTTGAGATCTGCCAGGATATCAACAGCGGGGGCTCCAGCGGTAATAACATTAACGGCGTCAATCTCAACAATCTGAACATTACCAACAGCGCTTCCTGGGGCATGAGCATCAGGGGGAGCACGACCACGTTGACAAACGCGATTGCTTCCACTGTGAGTATTCCCAATTCGGGCCAGGGCTACTTCGGGGTGGTCGGTCTGACAGCGCTCAGCGGAGCAAAAGGGAGCCTGACGGTCAGCAATTCAGTCGAAAACAGCTTCAATAACGCCTCGGGTGGCGGTTTTACTTTTAATTTCCTCACAAATGCGGTCGGCGTGACTGTACAGACCAGCCTTTCCGGACTTTCCTTTACCGTGGACGGCACAAATTACACAAGCGCCATGACCTTCAATTGGACGCCCGGCTCGAAACATACGATTTCTACCACCTCGCAGCAAAACGGGAGCGCCGGGATTCAATATGACTGGAACGCGTGGAGCGATAGCGGCGCCATTTCCCACGCCGTTGCGCCCCTGACCGGCTCCAGCTATATGGCAAGCTTCACGACAAACTACTATCTGACGATGGACGCCGGGCCGGGCGGCAACATCAATCCAGTCAGCCTTTGGACGAATAGCGGAGAAAGCGTGAACATCAGCGCCACGCCCAATGCGGGCTACATTTTCGCCAATTGGTCCGGCAGTGCCGCGGGGTCCTATTCGGGCAACAGCAATGTCGCCTCGGTCACGATGAATGGACCGATTACTGAAACGGCCAGTTTCCTCCCCGTGATCCTGAGCCTGAAGATGAGCGGGGCATCAACCGTCAACATCACTTACGCCACAACTTCCGGTTCGACGTCTCACCTCGAAACCACAACCAACCTGACTCCGGCAATCTGGACGACAGTTTCCGGAAGCTCGACGAACGCGGTGGGAACGGCGGTGACTTTTTCCGTGCCCGTGTCCAATGTTCAGCAGCGGTATTTTCGGATTGTATTTCCCTGACGGTTAATCAGTGGTGTAGCGGTCCCTCACAATTGTTCCGCGCCCTGTAGGGGCGGGCCAAAATGGCGTCAACACCACCGTTTAAAAAAAGGCGCATCATATTTCTTGAATATCCTTGGCAGAATTTGGATCCCCCCTCTCCATGAACGGCATGACATTCTCGTTCGAGGGACTCTCCCTCACCCCGCTTGGAGAGGGGGAATTATCCGCCGATGGTTAGCAACGACGGACGATTGCATCGGTTCATGGTCAATGCATGCGAAAAAATCGGAAGGGGGCTTTCCATGAACCGTCGTTCGGGTGGGCGCGTGCGATTCGTTCCGCCCGCTGTACGGGCGGTGACGGCCCAGCGGGCCGTCCCTACCATCTTGCAGACCAATCAGTTCTGCGGAGTATGACGGGAGAGATAGATCATGTCCGGGTCAGTGATCGAGCAGGGGACCTGTTGCACCAAGGTGTAGCTTACGTTGATGTGTTGTCCCAGGATAGGCCCCGTCCATTTATGTTGCTCGGCATGGCCATCCGCATAGCTGATGCCGCACGCAAGCGCAAGCTGGTTCCCCGGTAATTCGGTGAACGTGGTTGTTGGGTAGCAAGGCGTATAAAGCGCGCCGTCGTCTATACTATCGGGGTGTTCATCCAAAAACACCCAACAATCACTCGGACCAGGCGAATGAAAAGACGTTGTCTTTTTCACGACATACCAAGGACTCCAGCCCCATGGGGTCGTACTCGAATTTTGGTCGTATTTGTACCCGTCGCCAACGGCCGCATTCATCGCGACCGAGCGGGAACGGTGGTTCCACCCCAGTCTGGCTTCGAGCGCGGCGACGTAATGATCTGCCGGGCACGTAAAAAGAGCGGGATTCTGTCCCAGATAATCTCCAAGCAATGAGTATTTATCATTAACCAAATAACTGGTATTCGTATTATATGAGTTAGCGGTCCAATCAAGCGAGCCGCTGACCCACGTAGGAGAGGAGCTGCCATTAGGATAATAGTCGGTGTTATAGACATGAGGGTCGCTATTGACGGCCAACCTTTCCTGGTTGTCTCCCGCATAAATGAGCCACGCCACGACAAGTTGTTTTTTGTTATTCGTGCATTCGGACTCCATCGCACGAAGCTGGGCAGAATGCAAAACCGGCATCAGTATCGATGCCAAAATGGCGATAATGGCAATCACAACCAGCAATTCAATCAGGGTAAAAGCCTTTTTTTGAACCCGGGTTTCGCAAGGGCTGCCTGGCGTTGGCTTCAATTCTGCGCGCATAATCAAACGTTTCAACATGTGGACGATGGCGATAATATAATAGGCTATGTGGCCGAATGACAGTCACATGAAGTGATGACCCCTGACCCCCCCCTGAAAGCCGCACTGGTAGGGACGGAGTGGCTGGACAGTATAATGCGCAAATTCCGCGCGCTTTACGCGCGGTGACGGCGGTGGCAGCGCCACTTGCCATGGGCGCCGTCCCTACCGTCGTCGCTAATTTGTCTGCTGACTCATGTATTTGGCTACCGCTTCGGTGCGGGATTGTACGTGCAGTTTTTCGTAAACGCGGCGCAGATAACTTCGAATAGTAGGAATCGTAATACCCAATTTATCCGCGGCCTGCTTATACGTCAATCCGTTGGACAAACAATCCAGAATCATTTGTTCGCGGGACGACAATAGCGCGTCCTTATTGGCAGTTTTGGGAGCGGCCTGAAAGGAATCAACGACCTTGCGGGCGATGGAACTGGACATGGGCGAGCCGCCGCCATGCACGTCCAGGATGGCGTCGAGCAGTTTGCCGGGTGTCAGCCGCTTGAGCATGTACCCGCTCGCCCCGGCCGATAACGCCCTAAAAATTTGGTCGCTGTCCTCATAGACTGTCAGCATCATGATCTGGATCTTCGGCATCAGTGCCTTGAGCCGGCCGGCGCATTCGATGCCGCTGATCCCGCTCATATGGATGTCCATCAGCACCACGTCGGGCCGGTCTTTGGGCAGATGCTCCAATGCCGCCTCGCCGCTGTGATACATGCTCACGCACCGAAAACCGGGCGCCCCATTCACAAATGTGGCAATGGACTGGCACAGCTCTTTTTCGTCATCGACGATGGATACAGTAATCATGGTGTTTCGGTGACATTCTCGTTTTTCAAGTTAACCAGGGGGAGGACAAATTGAACCGTCGTTCCATTCCCAGGCCGGGAACTAATCGAACAACGTCCGCCGATATCAGAAAGGCGCTGCTTCATATTGCCCAGGCCGTCGCCCGTCGGACTGGACGAGTTTCCCGACGGCCCGGCTGGCGAAAGGTCGAAACCAGTGCCGTTATCGGAAACAGTCACTTCAAGAGCGTCGGTACTCAAAAGGATGGACACGTCCACTTGATTTGCTTTTGAGTGCTTAAGCACATTGGTAAAGGCTTCATTCACCGCAAGAAGCAGATTATGCCGCAGTTGCGCGGAAAGCGAATATGCGGGCGGCCGTCCGTCAATATTCACTTTGCATTCGATTCCAGTCTCCTGAAAAAATTCATTCGCATAATGGCCGATATAGGAAACGACGTGTTCGAGCGTGTCGTTTTGCGGGTTGACGGCCCAGACGATTTCATCCAGCGAATGAAGCACTTCGCGCGAAGCGTCGGAGATCGAGGCGATTTGATGACGCAATTCGGGAGCCATTCCGTTGTGATTTCGGCGGACGTGTTCGCTCAAAAATGAAATTCTGCACAGCTTCGCTCCCATTTCATCGTGCAGATCCTGGGCGATACGCGTGCGTTCGCGCTCCAGGACCCGCTCCTGTTCCAAATGTCTCAGTCGGCGCTGAAGATTTCTTTTGACGATGAATCGGACGCCGGCGCCGACGAGCACCAGGAGGGTCGCTGACAACAGGCCGGTAAACCACCATGTTTGCCAAAAGAATTTCAAAACTGCCAGGCCGATGCTTGCCCCGATTTCGTTCCACCGGCCGTCCGCGTTGCACGCGATGACTTGAAACCAATAGTTTCCCGGCGGCACATAGCTGTAAAAGGCCAGGCGCCGATTTCCCGCTTCCACCCAATCCGAATCCAAACCATGGAGGCGGTAACGGAAGCGAATCCTCTCCGGAGAATCAAAACCCAGCGCGGTATATTGGAATTCGATGCGATGCCTTCCGGGGCCAAGGTTGAGAACGCCGTCCGTGGTTCCGGCGAATTCCGGGTCGCGACTGGCGGACGCGGAACCGGAATTTGCATATACTGAATGGGGGACGCCATCCACCGTAATTTGTTCAAGCAGCACGGCCGGCGGGGGCAGCTTCGACAATTGGACCCCAGGATCAACGACGACAAGTCCTTTGAGCGTGGGAAACCAGAGTCGGCCTGACGCCGTTTTGAGCCCGGCGGGGCAAAATCCGCCGGCGCATTCCTCGGACAACATTCCTTCGGCCCTGCCAAAGACCTGTGGATAAACCGCCGCGATTCTACCGGTAATCAGTTCCTGCAGCTCTTCCTTGTTCACACACGCGATGCCGCGATTGCTGCCGAGCCACAGCCGGCCTTTGTCATCGTCCAGGATTTCTGAAATGGTATTGTCGGGCAGCCCTTCGCGCGTGGTCAGGGTGGTAATTCGGCCCTGCCGCAAGCAACTCAAACCGCCGCCGGCAGTGCCGATCCAGATAGATTGGTCGGGATCAACATAAAGCGCGCGCACCAAATCGCTCAGCAATCCATTTGAAGTGTCCCAATGGGTCGTCTCGCCTTTGCCAAACTGATAAATGCCGTCGCCCTCGGTGCCGACACAAATGGTTCCATCGGCCGCCATGGCGATGGCGGTAAGCGTGTGATCCAGGTTTGTTTGTTCGCTCCAGACGTCGTTTTCCAGGTGGTACAATTCTCCTTCAGAAGTGCCCACCCAGAGGGCGCCCTCGCGGCCTTCGCACAGCGATGTAATATTAAAGCCCGGCAGTGTAAAGAGACGCGCTTTGTCCGCTGTCTTTTCCGGCGTTTTGAAATAAAGCAATCCATATTTTCCGGCGACCCAGCAACCGCCGTCCCGGGATTCCAACAAAACATTGATTTGCGGGCCCACCACCGATAAATCCGCCGACATGACGTGGCTGAAGCTTTGTCCATCCCATTGATAGACTCCGTCTCCGGGCTTGCCGACCCAGACTTGACCCGGCGCGATTTCCGCCATGCCATCCAGACCGCCGTATCCAAGTCCCTGCCTTTGGTCGAACGCAAAAAGGTCTCTTTGCCTGAGCAAATTCAGGCCCGTATCGGTCCCGGCCCACAAGTTTCCGTCCCGGTCCGCGAGCAATGATTCCACCGAATTATCTGAAAGGCCGCTGCTGGCGTTAATGGCGGTCATGGCGCGGTCTTTGAACTCAAACAGGCCTTCGCTGGTTGAGCCGGCCCAGACTGTTCCGTCAGGCCGCTCGGCCAGCGAACTCACATACGACCGGGCAAGGTGCCGGGGGATGCGATAGGGACGCCATTGATTGCCGTCGCGGCACAATACAAAGTCGTCGCCCGCTCCGATCCACATATGACCGGCCTTGTCCACCAGAATACAATGGGGGTCCTGCAACAATTCCTTGAGGCCTGAGTCCTCGATTGGAAAAAATCCCCCGTTGCGATATTCGAAAACGCCCGCGCCGGCCGATCCGACCCACATGTGGCCCTGCCGGTCCTTGCATAACGCCGTTATCGCCTTCCCGCTAAATTCCCTGTCCGGATCGATTGGGATCAAATGTCCATCCTGCCATAGCGCCAGTCCCGAATCGGTCCCGATCCAAATCCGGCCCTCGTCATCTTCGGCCAGCGCGCTGATGGAATCGGATGGCAAACCGCTCGCCATCGTGAACGTGGTTGAATGTCCGGCCTGCCAATGGAACAAGCCGCCGCCGGCGCTGCCGACCCAAAGCGACCCGTGACTGTCTCCAAACAGGGTTCGAACCGGGCTGCTGGGCAGGCCGTCGGGCAATCCAAAAGAGACAAAGCGCATGCCGTCGAACCGCGCCAGGCCGTCGTCTGTGCCCACCCAAATGTAGCCATCCACCGTCTGCGCGAGCGCGCGAACACGCTCCTGTGGCAGTCCTTGTTCGCTTTGCCAGCAACGGAACGTAAAGAGCGAGCCTTCGTTTCCCGCGCCACCCGCGGCCGGAACGGGTCTGTTTTCATTCATTGCCACAAAATCGGCAAATGAAGAGGCGATGGCCATATCGCTAAAAATCCATCCGTCCCCGCCGCCGCCGTGGCGCAGATGAATTTCATTGAATGAAGCGTTGGCTTTGAATCGAGTGATCAGGCTTTCGGGCTGCGCCGCCTCGGTTGCGCCGGGCCCCAGGTCCGGGTTTAACCAGACCGTCACCAAATCATTTCCTCCCGGAACATATTGCACTTTAAAAACGAGCATGCAGGGAATTCCCCGATGCGGATTCTCGTAAATAATCGAGGTCCCCGGCGCGGACGGTTCCGGGCGCGACGAATTCAAATCGATGTAGTCTGCTCCTCCCTCGCTGCGCCCGGTCGCGTCGGCCCTGAATGCGCTGTAGGCCCACGCCTTCAAGGCGTTGCCTATGCCCAGGTGCTCCTTTTCTCCTTCATATAATTCAAATGCGGCAAAATATTCCTCCGTGCTGGCGTCGGAAAGCGGGTCCACCCGGAACTTGAAATAAAGCGTATTTGTGGACGATTCATCCTCTTTTACCGCGCCGTTCAGAATATCGTATCCTTCTCCCGAGTTATGGACCAGGGTCGTGCCAAAATCGCTCCATAACACGGCGGCTCGTGTTATGCCGGCGCACGCCAGGATTGCCAGCATTAGTGCCCACTTCATTTGTCGCCTGATCATCGGTCGCCGTTCTGTTGTGAAACTGTGATCGATGCAAGGGCTATCGCGTCACAGACGGGATTCAATGAGTTAATTTTATGTCTGGAATTGTTTCGGGCAAAGGAAAATTGCCAAAAATACCGCCGCGCGGTCGCATGAAGTGACTACGGGCGGCGCGTATCCTAACACTTTGGTAGGATAGCGCGCTGCGTCTAGCGGCAAAACGAGTGGAGAAGGATGTTGTCGCGAGGCTGTTCCGCGCGCTTTACGCGCGGTGACGGCCCAGCGGGCCGTCCCTACCATCTGCGTGATAGCTAATTTTGGTCTTGCGCTTGACTTATTGAGTTTTCGGCCGACGTTTTTGGCTAGGAGTTTGAATCGTGCGTGACGATCAAAATACGCGGTAAGTTCTATCCCTTCCCAGGAACCCGCTTGAACACTAAAACACACAAAACATATGAAACCATCCGCGTTACGAATCCTGGCTCGAATCGCCAGGGCCCTGAGGACGAAGGCTCTCATCCTTTCGCTGGCTCTCATTCCAATCTTATTTACGGGATGCGCATCCATTGTCGATGGCGGGCCCAAAACCGTTAGTATCAGATCCGATCCGCCGGGGGCAAAGGTAACAATCTACGACAGCCGCGGAAGAGAGGTGTCGGAGAATACAACCCCCGCAACCGTAGACCTGAACAGTGGCGGATTTTTCCGCACCGCTTCCTATCGCGTCGCTTTTGACATGCCGGGTTACCGGACCTGCGAAACGGCGATTAAACCGAGGATAAACCCATGGTATTGGGGAAATTTTCTCTTTCTTCCGTTCTCGCCAGTTGGATTTTTAGTCGATCCTGCAACCGGGGGCATGTGGACGATTCAACCGACAACGATCAGTTGTACTCTGAGGCCTTGATTCTTCCGAAAGCCTCACGCAAAGGGCGCGAAGGACGCAAAGGATGAAACCGTGAAAAATCCTTTGCGTTAATTTGCAAGTGGCGCTGCCACCGCCAGTTCCCGGGACAGGCACCGAGACGGTGCCTGAACCCGCAGCCGGGACGGCTGCGCTACACGCGCCGGTCGTTTTTCGCTGGAGAACGCACGGTTCCGTTCTTATTTTGCCGAATGCAAATTTGCAACGCGGCCACACTCACATTACTCACCGCGCTCATTCTTGTCCGGACCGCAAACGCCGACGACGTTGACGATCTAATCAGGAGCCAAATGCAGGCGCATCACGTTCCCGGCGTGGCCTGTCTCATTTTGAAGGATGGACGAACCGTCAAAACATTCTACGGTGGCGATGCCAATCTCGAATGGAATGCGCCCGTCGGCGCGGACACAGTTTTTGAAATTGGTTCCATCTCCAAACAATTCGCGGCGGCATCTATCCTTTTGCTGGCCCAGCAAGGGAAGCTTTCCGTGGACGATAACATCAGCAAATATCTCACCAATACGCCTCCGGCCTGGGCAAATATCAAAATCAGCCACTTGCTCTCACATACGTCGGGTATTCACAGTTATGATGACATGGACGGTTTTGAGCTGCGACAGCATCTCACTCAGGCCAAATTCATCCGCCTACTGGCGCGGCATCCGGTGGATTTTCAGCCCGGCGAAAAATGGGCCTACTGCAATGCCGGCTACAATCTTCTCGGTTACATCGTCGAAAACGCCAGCGGCGAAGATTATTTGTCATTTCTCAAGGAACATATTTTCACGCCGCTCGGGATGACCAACAGCGCTTTCCGGGATCCTTTCCAGGTCATTCCGCATCGGGCCGCCGGTTACGTCTTTGAAACGGGCGGGTATTTCAACCGTGACTACGATCTCACCGACCTTTTCGCGGCAGGCACCATTGTCTCCACCGTTTCGGATTTGGCGAAATGGGACACGGCGCTGATCAACGGCGGTTTGCTCAACGAATCGTCCCAACACCTCTGGTGGACACCCGCGCATCTGAACAACGGCCAGCCCGTGCCGGTTTCACACGACGGAAAGCGTTCCTACGGATTCGGCTGGTTTCTCGGCACGGTAGACGGCCATAAAAATATCGGGCATGGCGGCGTCACCAGCGGCTTTTCCGCCGCGAACGAACTGTATCCCGACGACCATTTGGTTGTGATTGTCTTGTCCAATACAGACGACGCCGGGTTTGCCGTCGAACTGGCCGGAAAAATTGCGGTCGAATATTTCAAATCAACTCATTAGGGTTCCTTCCCGAAGCCTCACGCAACGGTCGCAAAGGATGAAGAGGTGAAAACTTTGCGGCCTTGGCGTCCTTTGCGTGAGGCAAGAGGTTTCAAACCGTGTCTATCAAAATTCAAAATTAACGAATTGCTTTTTGGGTTCGGGCATGGGCATATTGTGCGGCTCACGGCGCATGGTAGGTTACCCAAGTGGCCAACGGGGGCAGACTGTAAATCTGCTGGCTTACGCCTTCGATGGTTCGAATCCATCACCTACCACCATCCTTTTTTAAGCGGCAGCGAATTGACGAGGCGCGAACGCGCGTTGAAAAGTCAGACTCCTGAAGCGCGGAGCCAAAGCCCTTCTAACATCGCTGGAACCCAATCTGCCGCGGGGCAGCGGCTCCAGGAGCCGTCCATGAAGACAAATGGCCGCCCTCCCTCGCGCTGACTCGCCTTTCCAATCTCAAGAATGAATAGCGAATTTCGCGGAAATGGGCATCGGCCAAGCTGCCCTGCATCTGTCGCCTGGCGATATAGACTGATGGGGGCGAACAGACATTTGCTTGCCGCCGCTTCAGGCGTCAGCGAGGCTCTGGTGACGCCGTCCGCATAAAGGTTTCTCATTTGGCGAAGCCCTTTAATTACGTTATGTACGGCAATTCCAATCGCGTTTACCGCGGAGAGATCTCCATTCACCATCCCGGCGAGCAGGCGTTGCGACCGCCTCACCTTGCCTGTGGCAAACCACCAAAGAATCTTCAGGATTTTTCTTGATCGCGGTGCTGCGACGAGCACCTGGGCCGCGGCCCAACTCTGTGTTGTGGCAACGAATGCAGGCAGGAAAAGTCTACCCAGCAGTTGTTGGGTGAGCACTCCCACCTCAGATTCTGATCCTTCCCCACGAATCCAACGCGCAAGAGGTTCAAGCTCCTCCGGCCCGAGGCGGATAGCCGCGGCTCTCGCATGAAGCGATTCCGCCAATTCGCGCTGGCGGATTTGACGCTCCTCGGAATCGCGGCGCGTCATAGTCGGAAAGCGACGCCCTGCGATCGAGAGCACGGCGAGGGACCGTTTTAAGAGCAGCCAGTTGAAAGGACATGTGCGCAGGCTAAATCTGCGGTCGATAAGAGGGTCGCGAGTGAGAGCCTGAATTTCTTCCGGCTCATCAAGCTTGAAGAGATTGACGATTCCCGGAATTTTCAGTTTTTTCATGTGGGCAAATCCGCATCCCTCGGTTAGTTGACCGACACCTCAATGAATTCGAATCTAGCAAAGCTGTTTTGCTGGCGTCCAGAATAAAGTTCAATTATGGCAAGAACACTGTCGATCGGGCGCGGTTAAGAAAATACGCTCTTTGGGTGATGGTCAAAGCGATGGAAATCGTGCAAGGATTCACGAATGTTCCTGCTGTCTTTTTTGAATTGTGTGATTACGAACCCAGGTAGTTTTACCGGTTCTTCCGACGTAAATGACGCGAGTTCTACGCGAAAGCAGCGCGCGACCCGGCCCGTTTTCCTCAAAGGAATGTTCATCCTTTACCTGATAATTTTTCCGTTGCTGACATACGGCCAGATTCACCGCGTTACGCAACTTACCGCAAGACCAGGTTTGTACGAACGACTCGATTTCGAGATTGTGCTCGCAGCACATTGGACGAATAGCCCGTACCGTTCGGAAGAAGTGCGCGTCGACCTTGACCTGACTTCCCCTTCGGGCGCCGCCGTAGATGTCCCTGCATTTTATGAGAAAGGCCAAAGCGGAGGGTTGTCCTTTTGGAAGGTTCGATTCGCTCCCATGGAGGCTGGGAAATATCGCGGGCACATAGTTTTGCTTAACGGTGACAATATCGAAAATTCGGCACCGGTTTTGTTTTCGGTTTCTCCATCACACCAAAAGGGATTTTTGCATCCGGGAAACGACTGGACGTTTCATTTTGATGATGGCGAACCGTTTCGAGGGATTGGAGAAAATGTGGGCTGGGAGTCGCGAAGCCGGGATGACTCACGGTTTTTTCAGAGTTTGAACGAAAATGCGAAGTATAATTACCAATACCTGCTCGGAAGCCTGTCCGCGGATGGAGGCAATTTTTTTCGCACCTGGATGTGTCCGTGGAACCTGCCGCTGGAATGGAAGATTGTGGGAAACGCCCGAAGATATACCAATAGCGATGACTATTTTAATGCTTCAGCCATTCAACGGATGGACCAATTGGTGGATTTGACGGAATCCCTGGACCTTTACATGATGCTCACACTTGATAATTCGGGTGATTTCCAGGGCGGAAGCTGGCGCCGCAACAGCTATAACAGCGCAAATGGCGGGCCTGCGGCAGCGCCTCAGGAGTTCTTCACGGACCTCGCGGCCAGGGCACAATACAAAGACCGGTTGCGATATATCGTCGCCCGCTGGGGTTACAGCCCACATATCGGCGCCTTTGAATTTTTTAATGAAATTGACAATTTGATGTACGGCCTGCCGGAAAAAATTCCCGACAAAGTGATCACGACATGGCACCGGGAAATGGCGGATTATTTAAAGAGCATCGATCCCTATCATCATCTGATTACGACGAGTATCTCGCACCGCGAAGTTGAGGGCCTTTATGGAATTCCGTCAATCGACTTCAATCAAATCCACATTTACGGGCATGACGGCCAGAGCCGTATGGGATTATTCCCCGACACGTTGCGCAGGAATTCGCAGCGGTATGGCAAACCCTTTGTCATTGGCGAGTACGGATTTGAATGGGATTGGAATAAGAATTTTGACGATGATCCCGTTGATATGGATTGGGATTTTAAAAGAGGACTTTGGCTCGGTTTGTTTTCACCGACGCCGGTTTTGCCCATGTCCTGGTGGTGGGAATACTTTGATCACCGCGGAACGACAAAATACATCGGGCGCGTGCGCTCCATCCTTGATGAAATGCTGGCAGCCGGAAACGGCGCATTTGAATCCGTAAAGTGCAAATGGATTGGGCCGCCCATCCAGACACTGTCCGTTCGTTGCGGGGATGCCATTTTTGTCCTGTTGGAGAATGATCAGGCTGTTCGCCTGAAAGGGGACGTTTTTTTGCCGGTCGACTCGGTGAATTTCGATAGCGTTCAGCTATACGATCCGGAGTCTGGTACGACAAATGTCCCGCCCGATTTGGAGCTTTCCGGTTCGACGGTCAAGGACGTCGCCGTGCCTCCCAGGGATTGTGTGGTCTTGATTGCCAGAATGTCCCTGCATCGAAGCAGGTCCGCAGACCTGCTCCGATGAATCAAATGAAGAATCAGGCGAAACGATCAAAAAAACTCCATGTCATACATTTCGACCTGCCACCCGGAAGAACTCCAGCCCGATTCATGCCGCTGCGTTGTACCGACCATGTAGCAACAATTTTCCCAATAACTATTTCCGGAATTTGACAATGTGCAGACATAGTTACCGTCAACGTAGTAGTCGACCATGCTGCTCTGGCTCGAAGAGCGACATTGACACTTGAAGGTATGGTATCCGTTATCGCCAGTAGATATGGCGTGGTACTGTGAGCTGCCGCCTTCGGCCTGCAAATAAGCGTACAGAACGCCGCTATTCAGCCATTTGACGAATCCCATTTCATGGCCAGTCCAACTGGAGACGTTGTCCGTCATAAAAACCGCTTCCTGGTCCGTGGTGCTATAGGCGCCTGCGGACCCGGCCTTGAAACAACCGTAAAATTGCATCCCGGTTGTGCCCTGGCAGGATGTCTCCTGCGCCCCGGAATAGGCAGGACTGCAATCGTCAGCGACAGGTATGCAAATGCCGCCGGATTCGAGATATGGCGCCGGATCACAGGACCACCATAAATTAAACGCGCTGGCGGCTATACTGGTGCCGCCTGCAAACGTGTTGAGGCTAAACATTGTGGCGCAAACGAGTGCGCCGATGGTTTTGTTGTTACATACTGTATTTTTCATTTTAGTCTTTTTACCGTCAGTTGATGTTTGAGGTGTTTGGCAGGAAGAGGACGATGCCATGGATAAGCGAAGCTATCAGCATGGCTGGGCCACGAGTATCTTCGCGATCTTATAGAATGGATGTGGTTCCGGCACATCGCAGTAAAACCATAACAAGACAATATGTCTTAGCGTAAATGGGCTCCTAAAACGCACTATAAGTGCAACCGAATCGGGATAGTATCCCCCGAACGGCGTATTTTTCCTGAGGAGAATTTCAGGGGTCGCGTGTCACCGCTTAGCGAAATAATTTCGGAGCCAGGATGGTAAGATAATTTCTCCAGACGGGCCAGCTATGATCGCCCTCGGTCAAATGCCATTCATACTTAATATGATAGCCATCCAGAAGCGCTAAGAAGCCTTCATTACGGTCAAGGAGGAAGTCATCCTTTCCATCTGCGATATAGAGTAGCCTAAGATCACGATCGAGCCGGGCGGGATTTTGTAATGCGGAGGCGATTGCGCCACTGGCGGGCGTGGCTGCGCTAAAGCCGGCGACCCATCCAAACAGATCAGGATGATTTAAACCGATTGTCAGCGCCTGACCGCCTCCCATACTAAGCCCCGCGATAGCCGCGTTGGCGGGACCCCGTTTGATACGGTAGGTCTTTGAGATGAGTGGTATGACATCCCGCAAAAGGTCGCGTTGAAACAGGTCAGTGTTCTGATTGAGGTAATTGGAGGCGGGGTCGCTAACAGGCACGAGGGCGTGCCCATCCATCATGACGACGAGCATGGGTTTGGCGCGATGTTGCGCAATCAGGTTGTCCAATATCCAATTCGCCTTGCCGTGCACAATCCAGGTTTCCTGATTGTCGCCATAGCCATGCTGCAAATACAAAACGGGGAATTTTTTCCGCGAGGACTTCTCATAACCCGGTGGCGTATAAACAGCCAGTTCTCGGAAGCGGCCCAGCGATTTGGAAAAATACGTGTGCCAATGGACCGTTCCATGCGGCACATCCTGAAGGTCCCAGGGTTGCGGCGGTCTGCTTCCGATCTGCATGATGCTGACCGTGGGCAGTCGCATGGGCTTTGTTACTGGGTTGTCAGGATCGAGCATTTCAAGGCCATCCACCTGAAAGCTATACTCCCATACTCCCGGAGGTACAGGGCCGACGGTTGCACTCCATACGTCACTTGAATCCCTAGTCATTGCTGTGTGGCCGTCGGGCCATTGACCGTCCAGGCGGACGTCGCGGGCATTTGGAGCTTTCAGGCGGAACGTGGCCCTGTTGTCCATTCCGATTTCGGGAGACGGAATCGGTTGAGGAGGGGAGGGGTGATTTGACAGTTGCAAAACGCTAAAGAGATTTCCATGAAGCGAACGGAAGAGGGGATTGGCCGGATCTATTTCGTTGCTGCCATCGTCCCAAAAGCGATATTCCTGAGCGCCTTTAGCATCGCGCCGGATGGTGACGCTCCAAACGCCATGGTCATCTTTGGCCATTTGCACGAGACCGTTCGTCCATCGTGCGTTCAAAGAAACGCTGCGGGCTTGCGGATCAAAAAAACGAAAAGTCACCATTTGATTGGAACCGACCTCCGGAGACAAAAATAGCGGGGTTTGCGCCCGGGAATGAAGGCACCATGACAGTAGAAACAAGCCGGACAAAATGGTTGCTGGAATATTCATAGATGAAAGGAATCGCGCGATAATAACCGGATCTGTGGCCCCTGAAAATACGCCGTTCAGGGGATGGTGCGTAGCACACAGAAAAGCTATGTTTCGTGAACTGCACAATCACCTATGAATTCAAGGCCCCGTTCAGGCAGAAATGGCGTGCTGCCGAAATTTGCCTTTTGGGGCCTGCTTAGCTTCGTTTTCACGTTTGGCGTCCGAGGACAAACTACCAATTACGTCGTTGATCAGTTTGATACGAATACAGCCAGTCAGTATATCAATCAGAATTGGGGTACGGCGGTACCTTCCATCACGTGGAGTACCAACAACGCCGTGACGAGTGTTGGCCCAAATAACCCCGGCTCGGGATCCACGTTCTGGCAAATAACCTGGCCGACAACCGGTGACCAAATTGAAGTAACGCGAATCTTAAACGGCGGAGCGGTCGTCAATCTTAGTAATTTCTCCGTTCTGAGTTTTGACATCATGTTTGCCTCCAATTCGGCGACGGATGGGAACGGCAGTTATGGCGCCGTGGAAGTGGATTGCATCCCGCAGGGTGTGGGCTGGCCGTCAACGGCGCTGGCGATTTACACTTCGGAAACCAACAATGGCAACGGATGGATACATGTGGCATTGCCGGTTAACGCAAATCTGTCCATCACCGGCATCGGCTTGAAAATTCAACAAAACCGAACGGGTTCCAATCTGACGGGGACGACTAAATTCTGGATAGACAACATCATCTTTGGCGGTTTCACCGTACCGTCCGTCATAGGTCCGCCGCAGATTTTGCAACTTAATACTCCGCAACTGTGGCAGCGACTGGAGTTCCAGATTACCAATGTGCCAGTCGCTTCAAATCCATTCGATCCGGATGTGATTCGGCTTGATGCCACGTTCACCATGCCTTCGGGAAAAAGCATGATCGTTCCGGCATTTTGGTATCAGGACTATCAGCGCACATTGTCCGGAAACACTGAATACGACACAGTCAGCGGGCCGCCGCAATGGCGACTCCGGTTTACACCACCGGAGCCAGGCGTTTGCAGATTATCACTGGCGATTGAAACGAACAATGTCTTCGACGAAATCATTGCCACCAATTTCACGGTGGTTTCCAACGCGTTGTCCGCACACTTTGGCTATGTCAGCATTCCGGCCGGCAGCCGATATTTTCAGACCGGCAACGGATCACCTCTACCGCTAAATGGGGAAGATGTGGCGTGGTGGGACGTTGGAACCTACGATTATGACAGCTGGTTTGGTTCGATGCAAAGCTCTGGGGAAAATTTCGCCAGGATTTGGATGTCTCCCTGGTGCTTTGGCATTGAAGATTCGCCGGGCACGCTGAACAATTACGCTCTTCAACCCGCATGGCAACTGGACTACGTGCTCCAACTGGCCGAACAGGAGGGTATCTATGTGCAGCTTACGCTGGACGATTACCGGGAGTACGCAAGCACCGCCGGGGCCGATTATTGGCCTTCGAATCCCTACGACAGCACCAATGGCGGGCCGTGCGCGACGGTCAATTCATTCATCACAAATACAGTTGCGCAAACAGTTTATCAAAAGCGATTGCGCTATCTGATCGGCCGGTATGGGTACAGCCAGAACCTTCTCGCATGGGAATTTTTTAATGAAATCGATAATGATTACTCCGCGGTCAATGGATTGCCGGCTTCGCAGTCGCTGAATCCGAACAATGTCGCCACCTGGCACGCGCTCATGGGTAATTGGATGCAGACGAATGACCCGTATCAACATTTGATAACGACCAGCTTGACGTACGCCAGTGAGCATCCGGAAATTTGGAGTCTGCCACAAATCAGCTACAGCTCAGAGCATTCGTATAACGAAACAGCCCCGGCCACCAGTATCGCGAGTGATTCTCAATACTTTCTCACGACCTACGCGAAGCCGATTATGATCGGGGAATTCGGCACGAGTTGGCAGTCCTGGGAATATGAAGACAATGATCCTTATTATCGTGGGTTTAGAGAAGGGATTTGGGGCGGCGCACTTGGAGGTTCAGTCGGCACCTCGATGTCCTGGTGGTGGCAGAACCTCGACAGCGCTGGTCTGTACTATGTTTATTCGTCGCTTGGAGCAATTTTGACAAACGCGGGCTGGGGACAAGGTTCATGGACGAACATATCTTTTGAAACTGGGGGGCCAGTGAGTGCCATTGGACTGAAAGGGCCACAGCAGGCGCTTATATATTTGGTGGCCACAAATGCCGCATGGCCGAACGGCGCCACCAACGTCTCGCTGCTGGTGCAACAGGGACGGACTGTGACGCTCACCAGTTGGCCGAAGGGTACTTACTATGCCCAATGGTACGATCCGGCGAGCGCGACTGTATTGGGCATAAGCCAGGGCACAGTCACAAATGGCAACCTCAGTCTTGGATTACCCGGTTTCACGGTGGATCTGGCTGGGGTTGTGTTCCCGCCACCGACGCTCACCTCCCCGGCAATCAATCAAAACGGAATGCTTGAATTTCGGCTGACGTCCGAATCGGGGGGAATTTATACGGTTGAGGAATCCGATAATCTTTCAACATGGACACCATTGTTCGCGATCACGAATGTGACAGGAACGATGGAGGTGACAAATCCAGTGTCAATAAATGGTTCAGCGCTTTTTTTCCGGGCTGAACAAAACTAAAAATACGCCGTTTAGGGGATAGTCGGCGCGCCTTGTTTCGTGGAAGTTTTTGAGCTATGACCAATCCTTCAACACCCGATTTGTTTTCAGCCTGCCGGAATGAGCGATCACCGTGCGTAAGACTTCATGCGGCTGGCTTTACGCTTATAGAATTGCTGGTGGTTATAGCCATTATCGCCATTCTCGCTGCGATCCTGCTTCCGGTGCTCGACAAGGCCAAATCCAGGGCTCAGGGAGCGTATTGCATGAACAATACGCATCAAATAATGCTCGGCTGGCTAATGTATGCGGATGACAATAATCAGATCGTTGCTCCTAACGACTATCCTGTAAGCGGCGGCCCAAGTCCGACCTATCGCAATTGGGTCGGCGACAGCATGATTAACGCAAACGAATCTACAAACGTCGGCCTCTTGAATAATACCTACACGATCAGTGGTATTGCCTTTCAGGACACCGTTTTGACACCCAATATGCCAAATCCGGCGGTCTATAAGTGTCCGGCCGATTTCAGCACGCAAAGAGAGTTGTCTGCTGCGGATTCAAATACCCCGCGTGTACGAAGCATGTCGATGAATTGTGCCATCGGCACAGTCTATAACGCGCCTTTGACCGGACATCTAAAGGGCGCTCCTGTGTTGGGATCCTGGCTCGCCGGGCCTCCTGGCACTGGATCGCAAACTACGTGGCAGACGTATGGCAAACTGACTTCTATCAGAAGCCCGGGGCCTGCGGACCTTTGGGCATTGATCGACGAGCATCCCGATAGCATTAATGATCCGAGTTTTGCGGTCGATTGTGCGAACACCGGGAATAATGCGCAGATAGTCGACTGGCCTGCCTGGTACCATAACGGTTGCGCCGGCATGTCTTTTGCCGACGGCCATTCGGAAATTCACAGGTGGTTGGATAGCCGAACTATGAGGCCCGTCACCGGCCACACTTTAGGCGCCGGCACTGGAACTGCGACGGCTTCGGCAAATAATCCCGACATCGCCTGGCTCCAGGCGCACACTTCAGCCCCGGCCAATTAAAAATACGCTATTCGGGGGATACCGTAACATTGCAGGTTCTGCGACACTCACAGCCGACCCACTGAATTATTAGACCATTAGCAATCCAAATATATGAAAAAAACATACGAATACGTGAGCCTCGTCATCGCCGTGCTGGTATTCGGCCTCGCGTCTATTGCGAAGGCGCAACCCTACGCGAGTTTTATCGCCGACCAATTCGATTCGGATACTACTGCCTCACTGCAAAATCAAGGCTGGGGCTCAGCCGTCCCAATCATTTTGTGGGCGACGAACGATGCGACGACCAGCATGGGTTCGAATAACCCGGGCTCCGGATCAGCGGAGTTTCAGGTTTCATGGCCTAATCCCAATGGCGATCAGGTCATGATCGCGAATTGGTTCGATGGCAGTGGCGACGTCATCAACTTGAATGATTATACGAATGTTAGCTTCGATATAATGTTTCCGACAAACTGTGGGTCGGATGGCAGCGGAAGTTACGGTGACATTGAAGTTGGGTGCATACCTACCGCGGATGGCTGGCCTTCAACCGCCCTGGGAGTTTATGCTTCAGCAGTAACCAATGGCAATGGCTGGATTCACGTCAGTCTTCCTTTGGATGCCGCCGCCGTCCAAAAGGAAAACGCGGTAGAGGGCTATTATGTGAAGATGCAGCAAAGCAGGACGGGCTTTAATCTCACCAATACAGTTTTCTACATCGATAATGTTATTTTCGGAGGTCTGAACACTCAGCCGCCTCCGCCGGTTTTGTCTATAAGGCCCAATAAATCCATAGCCCCTGGATTAATGATCGTCTGCGGTGGCAGTGGAGGAACCTATACGCGCGGCCTGATGATGGCGTTCGATACCGTTAACACGACCCGCAATTTCTCCTGGGTTGGCTCGGGCAATAATCCAGTGACGTATTCGCAAACAATCGTCGGCTATCCTGGGCCGAACAATCCGATCCAATCGGCCATTTTCCTCGTACAAAACGGAAATTTTGGCGACCCCGGAGTCGACTATGACGCCGCGAATGTGGCGCAGCTCTCCATGTACGGCAATGCTGACGGAACGGCGACAGCGTCATTTCAGTATAAGACGAATCAGCCGGATGGAAATTCTCAATTTGGGGCCAACACGCTGGCTACTTTAACGGCGCCCAGTCCGCTCGGCACCTGGAGCATTACATTTCTAAACGACACCAATGTGACGCTCAGTTATAAGC
Organism: uncultured Verrucomicrobiae bacterium; assembly: GCA_963845665.1. Classification (GTDB taxonomy): domain Bacteria; phylum Verrucomicrobiota; class Verrucomicrobiia; order Limisphaerales; family UBA11358; genus UBA11358. The sequence continues at coordinate 1,286,282 of CAWJTA010000001.1, read as the reverse complement.
CATTGGTCGGTGGCGCCACCTTGAGCACCAACGCAAATTTTCCGGGAGAGGCGCAAGTGCAATACTTTGCAAATCCCTTAAGCGTGTTCATGGGTAACCAACAAAATTCTGACGGAAATTTGGGGCAATCCTCGACCTATTCGGAATTTAAGATTAGCGGAGTTACGGCGTCTCCGTCGCTCGACGATGTATGGAGCACGCAGACGAGTATGGATACCACAAATTGGGGAATTGTGGATTATGCCGTGAATGACATTGTACTGGTGAAAACTAATTCCCTGTACTGGATCGATTGGCCATTGCCGGCGAACGGATATTCGCTGGCTGTCAGCACGAATTTGGGCGCCGGCCCGAATGGCTGGATGGATGCCGCCGTATCCAGTGTGATCAGTACTACAACCAATGACGAAGTACTTTGGCCCGATTTATCCACGAATTATCCCTCGGGCGGGAATGGATATTTCTTCACTTTGGTCAAACGCGCGTATACCCGGTTGCAGGTCTTGCTGCCCGGTGAAACGAACGCGCCAAACACGTCGAATGGCTACGTTGGCTCACCCACGCCCGAAAGCGTTGATACCCCCTTTCCGATAACAATAAACGCCTGCGATTCGACCTGGCATATTGTCACGACCGCCCCTGGAGATACGATTAGCCTCAGCAGCAGCACGGATACTGCCTTTGAGCCGGGGAATTCCGCCGCGCTTGCAAACGGGACTGTGCAAATCGACGGATTATTCGGCACATCTGGCTCTCAGACTGTTACCGCGACGGATATCACCACCAACAGTATTCCGCCGGCGACGAGTGCAGCCGTGACGGCTCAGTAATGACTCATATTTAAAACACAATCTAAACGGCGGGCATCGGCTTAAGACTGGTGCCCGCCAATATTATCAAATTATAAAGTCGATTTACGATGAGTATGCGCTTAAGGCCCGGGGAAAATTCTGAACCCCAAAAGCGAGCGATTGGTAGTTGGCACAGTTGCCGGCGTCTGCATGGGCGGGCATTTACGCTGATAGAACTATTGGTGGTGATTGCCATCATTGCAATTTTGGCGGGCATATTGCTGCCCGTCCTGGATTCCGCCAAGCAACGGGCCCAGGCGGCCGGCTGCATGAACAATAGCCACCAAATCATGATGGCGTGGAGCATGTACGCCGACGACAATAACAACCTTCTGGCGCCAAATGATTATCCCTATACGACGTGCTATGCGACCGCCACCACACAACAACAGAACGAGATGAAGAATTGGGTGGTGGGCACGATGGAACAAAACTTCGACTCGTCGGGCCCTTTGGCGGCAAAGGAATTGGTGTGCCAAAATACGCTGCTTTCCCCTTATTTGCCAAACGCTGCATTGTACCACTGTCCGGCAGACGTTTTCATTAACCCGGTTTCGCGTGGAGTCGACGTCCGCAGCTATTCGATGAATTCGGCGGTCGGGACTCTCTGGTGGACCTCGTTCAATGGCGGACCGTCTCTAGGTTCACCTGTGCAGGGCAGTTGGTTAACCGGGACCTATAATGCCAGCCAAACGACATGGCAAACGTATGGGAAAATTACCTCCATCCGGCAACCCACTCCATCACAGCTTTGGGTCATTATGGATGAAAATGCCTATTCCATTAACGACGGGTCGTTGGCCGTTTCCGCGGAGGCAGCGCCGAATAATACGTATCTTATTGATTATCCTGCCGGAAATCACGGCGGGTCCTCCGGGATTGCTTTTGCGGACGGACATTCGGTCATTCACAAGTGGCTGGATGGGCGTACCACCTTGCCGGAGAATTATGTCTCGCACGGCATGGGCAGCACGAAATCAACTCAAATGAACCCGGACGATCCGGATTGTTTTTACCTTGCGCCATTAACGTCAGCGCTTCGGCAATAGCAGCTTGCCGACCGGGCCGCTCACAAACGAACCAGGACCGCGCTGTTGCGACGGCCGTGAGCATGGTGATTGCAATTTGGTTGGAATTCACTGGCCTGCGTTATATTTTCGCGATATGCGGTGCATCTTTGTTGGCAACTCAGGCCCGGCACGATTTTTGGACGCGTGCGCCCTGATCTTGATGACGCTGCATCTCAGTGGATTCGAAGGAGCGCTGAAGGCGGATTCTTTGCCAGCCATAACGAACGTCGTGCAATTTCAGGAATTGGCCGGAGCGTTACAGCAAACCAATTGGCCGGTTCGATTGGAGGGGACGGTCTGTTGGTCTGACATGACAAATGGCATGATCGTTTTGCAGGATAAATCAGGGACCGCCCTGATTGAAATGCGTCCGCCGCAGGACTCGGTCGAACCGGGCGATGAAATTTCGTTGACCGGGAATTATGGTGGCAGCCAGGGGGGCGCGTCCCTGCATGTCGGAACTTTATCACTCATTTACGATGGTTCACAGGGGATGCGGCAACAGTACGGCACTGTTTCGCTGGAAGCGGGAAAATACCCGATAACGGTATCCTGGTTTGATGGGCAGCACCTGGACGGCCTGGATATACTTTACGAGGGACCAAATTTGCCGAGACAAAGCATTTCCGATTCGGAATTGTCTCACATCGTGACCGACTCAAATACCGGATTTACCAACTGGACTCAGGGATTACTTTATCGGGCGTATGAGGGACGGTGGTACAACGTGCCGAATTTCCAAAACCTGACCGCTGTCTCGAGGGGAATCGCGGCCAACTTTGATATCGGCACGGGCACCCGTGAAACCGGTGTAGGCGTTCAATTCGACGGCTATTTGAGGATTCAACAGGCCGGGGCCTATGGATTTACCATTGTACCGCATGGCCGCCGCCAATTGTTCGTTGATCAGCCCGTTTTAAAGGTGCTAAGAATGACCGACGCCCCGAAGCCGCATCCCATTTCTGCCGGCCAAATTGCCTCCGATTTCGTCGAGCCTCAATGGGTCCAGGTCGAGGGAGTCGTGAGCTACCTCAGCAAAGAACAAAGCAAAGGACTCGAATTGGAGCTGAGTTCGAGCAGCGGCAACATGCAGGTGCATGTGATTGACGCCTCAGATGACGGAGCCGACTTGCTGCCCGGCAGCCACGTGCGGATTACCGGCATTTCTCAAACCGCATCTACGACTGAGGGACAGCAAATATTTGGTGGTCTCTTGACGCCGAATCTTCGGCAAGTGGAATTCCTCGACGTAAACCCGGAGTTGTGGACGTCGCATCCAGTCACGTCCGTCAAAGATTTTATTGATACAGCCTTCAACAACGAAACGCAACCGATCGTGCATATCGAAGGTACCGTTCGCGCCGTAAATCAAAATGGAACCGTATTGATAGCGGACCAAACCGGAAGCATTCATTTGATGCCCCTGCCATTTTTGGCGTGCAACACCGGCGATTATGTGGAGGCGCTTGGCCATTGGAACCGCTCACTGACGAACCCCGTTTTGGAAAATTCCTTTTTCCGGAAAATCAGGCAAAGCGCGGCGGCTACGAATCCATTGCCCGTCCTCTCGGCGGCTGAACAGGTCAAAAGGCTGAGCCGGGACAAGGCCCTGCGGGCATACCCGATTCACATCCGCGGGATAATTACCTGGAGCGGCGGCGGTGGCTTTGTCATTCAGGATTCGACGATGGGAATTTTTGCGGAGACGCCCAGCCCCGGAAGTTTTGGATTTCTCCGCGACGGCGAATACATCGAAATTGAGGGCGTCACGACCGCGCAATTTTCGCCGATGGTCCTGGCGCAACAAATTAACGACATGGGCCCGGGCAGCCTCCCTGAACCCGTGCGCCCCACCTGGGACCAATTGATGGACGGTACCCTGGACACGCAATACACCGAGTTACAAGGAATTGCCACGGCCCTGGCTGGAAACTCAATCACATTGCTGACTCATGAGGGGAAGTTGCAGGTAAAACTGCCTGAAATGCAAAATGGCCAGTTGAAGCAATACGAAGACGCGTTGGTTCGCATTCGCGGATGCCTTTGGGCGGTCAAAAATGAAGAGACACATGTGCTCATGCCGGGTGAAATCGAAATGCACGATGCCTCCATCGAGGTCGACCAGCTGGCGCCCCGGAATCCGTATGTCGCGCCTTTCAAACATGTGTCGGAACTTCTGTTGTTTGATGTGAAAGCCGGCGCGCTTCAACGGCTCAAAGTCGTCGGCCAAATTCTGCATGAAGAGGACGGAGAATACTATTTGATCGACGGAACAAACGGCCTGCGGTTTATTCCCAGGACAAAGGTTTCATTACGGCCGGGAGACCAGGTCGAAGTGGTTGGCTTTTTGCTATTGGGCGGTCCATCCCCGGTCCTGCGGGAAGCGGTCGTACGACAAATTGGCCATTACCCTTTGCCGGCGGCCACGCCATTGCCGGTGGATTCCCTTTTGAATGGCAGCTACGATTCGACACTCGTCAAGGTGGACGCTCAACTGATGAATGTGAGCGAAGACGAGAAGGATTGTATCTTTGGTCTGCAGGCCGGGTCGTCCATGTTTGCCGCGCGATTTAGGAAGGGCCCGAGGTTCCTGGGTTACCCGCCAATCGGGAGCAGATTGGAATTAACGGGCGTGTATTCGGGGCAGGGCGGCGGCCGCGTCGCCGGGCATGACATTGATTCATTCGAGTTATTGCTGAATTCTTCATCTGACATTCGAGTATTGGCGCGGCCTTCATGGTGGACCATTAAGCGAGTGTTTGCCGTGACCGGTGTCCTTTTGGGAATCCTGGTGGCTGCTTTGGTGTGGATCGGCTTGCTTCGCCGGCAGGTGGAACAAAGGACCGAAGAGTTGAAGGAGGAAATCATCGTGCGGGAACGCGCCGAACAACAACGGGCAGTCGAGGAAGAGCGCTCGCGAATTGCGCGGGATTTGCACGATGATCTGGGTTCCAGCCTGACCGAAATCAGCATGCTTGCCGACGCGGGCTCCGGATCGCCGCCTGTCATCGACACAGCCAATCATCGATTCCACAAAATTGCCGACAAGGCGCGCGCGGTGGTCCACGCCATGGATGTCATCGTCTGGCTGGTCAACCCGGGCAAGGACGCGCTGCCCTATTTTGTCGGCTACATTGGCAGCTACACAGAAGAGTATCTGGCCGCTGCCGGCATGAATTGTCGCCTGAAAATTCCGCCGGATGTTCCTGCTTTGCCATTGGCCGCTCAGATTCGGCATAATCTTTTTCTTGCCGTGAAAGAGACTCTCAATAACATCGTCCGCCATTCACAGGCAACCGAGGTAACCATGGAAATGGCGGTCCGCGAGAGCCGGCTGAATATTGTGATTACCGACAATGGCCGCGGTTTCAAACCGGGTGATTTGGCGCAAGGCAATGGATTGCTGAACCTTCAAAATCGCCTCGCCACCATCGGCGGGCAATGTGAAGTCACTTCAGACCTCAACATCGGAACCGTTGTTTTATTCGCCCTTCCTTTATCAAAAAACTGAAAAACTGAAATTGTAATGACGAATATTGCCATCGTTGAAGACAATGAAACCGTGCGGCTCATGCTCCGGGAACTCGTCGAGGCCACTCCGCGGCTTCGTTGTGTGGGCGCTTTTGCCACGGCCAAGGAGGCGTTGACGGAGATTCCCAAATTACGGCCTGAGGTTGTGCTTATGGACATTCATTTGCCCGGGGAATCGGGCATCACGTGCACGGCCAGGCTCAAAGCGAAGCAGCCGGACCTGCAGGTGATCATTTTGACGGTTTACAAGGACATCGAGTTGATTTTCCAGGCCCTCAAGGCGGGCGCGTGCGGTTATTTGCTCAAACGCGCTCCAAAAGAAGACATTCAGCGCGCCATCGCCGAGGTCCGTTCCGGCGGCGCCCCGATGACCGGCGAAATTGCCCGTCTCGTGGTCCAATCATTCCAGTCCGCTCCCGCCAGCGGCATTGAAAAGCAGGGGCTGTCCCCGCGCGAGCTCGAAATCCTGGCTATGTTGTCGGAAGGGATTACAAACAAAGAAATTGCCGTTCGCCTGGGTATCAGTGCTGAAACTGTTCGCACTCATTTGGGACATATTTACGAAAAACTCCACGTGCAGGGCCGCACGGAGGCGGTCACAAAATACCTGAAAGGCAGCGTCCATAACTGATGCCGGTCCGGATCGTTTTAGCAATAATACGTCATTTGGGGGATGTTTTGTATACGCCGTTTGGGGGATAGTCTTAGAGACAGGCGTTGAGCCACTGTCTCGATGATAGTTTGGTAATCCGCATGATTCATTTGTTGGCTGGTTTATGAGACAAAGATATTTGAGAAAGTTAATCCATCTTTCATCGATGGCGGGGGTTCTGGCGATTCTCCTGACCTGCGGGGCGGGCAGGGCAGGGGCGGAAATGCCCGGTGAATTCCGACCCAAACCCGTTGACGAGCCAACGGAGACTGTGGGGGCAACCGGCATGAAAATTCAGCCGCCGGACACGCTGCCGAAATCGCGAGTAGCGCCGGCGGCTGATCCGGCGAATCGGGCCGCGATGGACCCATCCGATCCGCAATTGCTCGGCAATGAGCTCATTTTTAATGGAGGGTGGAAACTCGCCGAGGCATCGAAACTCAAAGTGACGGACGGCGAGGTTCTTTCTCAGCTCGGGGCGGACACGCACGGCTGGTATGACGCCACGGTGCCCGGGACGGTTTTGACGACGCTGGTCAACAACGGTGTCTATCCGGACCCCTACTGGGGGCTCGATAACTTGCAAATTCCCGAAGGCCTGAACAAGCAGGATTACTGGTACCGTGAAGAATTTGTCGCGCCCAAAAGCTTCTCTGGCCGGGACCTATGGCTCAATTTTGACGGCATCAATTATTATGCGGAGATTTGGTTGAATGGAAATTATCTCGGGCACATCACCGGGGCTTTTATTCGCGGCCGTTTCAACGTGACCAGTCTGGTCAAGGCGGACACGACCAATGTCATCGCCGTCATGATTGCTCCGCCGCCCGATCCGGGTATTCCCAGTGAGCAGTCGATGAAATTCGGACCGGGCGACAACGGCGGCAAGCTGTGCCTCGATGGGCCGACCTTTGTTTGCTCGGAAGGCTGGGACTGGATCCCCGCGATTCGCGACCGTGATTCCGGCCTTTGGCAGGATGTGATTCTTCGGGCGACAGGGCCGGTCACAATCGGCGACCCGCAGGTGATCACCAAACTGCCGCTGCCGGACACGTCGAAGGCCGATGTCACGGTCCAGGCGGACTTGCACAATGTATCTGAATCGACGGAGCAGGGGATACTGAAGGGTTCCTTCGAAGGGGTGCAATTCGAGCAACCTGTGACACTGCGAGCGGGCGAGTCCAAATCTGTTTGCTTCTCGGCGAAGGATTTTCCGCAACTGACCGTCCGGCATCCGCGTTTGTGGTGGCCCAATGGCTACGGCAAACCGGACCTTTACCATCTTCAGCTCCAATTTGTGGCCGGTGACGGCAGCGAATCGGATGAGACAGCGCTTCATTTCGGGATTCGCGAGATGAGCTACGAATTGGCGGTTAAAATGCCGGATGGAAAAATCCAAAGGGTGGAATTTACGCCCACGCTCGCCCGGGGCGATGCACCGGTGATTGACAATCGGCGCAAATCGATCGGATGGAAACGCCGTGGCGACGAAGATCCAAAGGAAGTAGCGGTATGGCCGGACCAGGAACATTCGCCCGCGCTCAAACCCCTCGATGACGACGACATGGGTCCTTATCTGATCATCAAGGTAAACGGCAAACGGATCTTTTGTAACGGAGGCAATTGGGGCATGGACGACGCCATGAAGCGCATCTCGCGCGAGCAGATGGAACCCTATATCCGCCTGGAGCACGACGCGAATTTGACCATGATTCGAAATTGGAGCGGACAGAGCACGTCCGAGACATTTTACGATCTCTGTGACGAGTACGGCATTCTGGTGTGGAATGATTTTTGGATGGATACCGAAGGCTGGAATTACGCGCCTTTTGACCACAGCCTGTTCCTCACAAATGTCGCGGACACGATTGAACGCTATCGCAATCATCCCAGCATCGCGATTTGGTGCGCGATGAATGAGGGCGTACCGCCGGAAGATATCAACCAGGGCAACGACGAACTGGTTCGCACATTGGATGGCACGCGCTACTATCAGCCCAATTCACGGCTCGTCAACCTGCGAACAAGCGGCCCATGGTCGAACCTGCCGCTGGACAGGTATTTCGATGACCTGAACCAGGGCTTCAGCACTGAAATGGGCGCGAGTTCCATTCCGTCTGCCGATACCCTGCGCTCAATGATGGCCCCGGAGGATGTCTGGCCGCCCGGCGATCTTTGGTCGTACCACGATTTTCATACCAAGGGCGCCGGAAACCGCTACGACCTGCTCCAGCTGCTGTCACGTCGTTACGGAGACGTAAAAGACCTGGACGACCTGTGCCGGAAAGCTCAAATGGTAAATTACGAAACGTACCGGGCGATTTACGAAGGCTTTGACAGCCGCCTTTGGAACGATTGCAGCGGCGTCCTGTTTTGGATGAGCCATCCGTCCTGGCCGAGCGTGGTCTGGCAATTATATTCCTGGGACTACGAGCCAAACGCCTCTTACTTTGGCGCCAAAAAGGCCGGTGAACCCGTTCACATTCAAATGAATCTTCCCGACTGCAAAGTCGCCGTCATCAATCATCACTTTGTTCCACTAGCCGGCGCCGTGGCAAAAGCGACCATTTACGATTTATCGGGAAAAGAAGTGCAAAACTATCATACCAATTTCGTCGCCGCCGCGAATGCGCCCACTGGCCTGTTTAATCTCGATTGGCCATCCAACGGCACCTATTTCGTGAAGCTCGAATTGCTGGATAAACACGACAAACTGCTGTCGCAAAACTTTTATTGGCATGCGCGGAATGACAAGGACCTCCAGGAATTGAATAATCTTCCCATGGCAACGCTCAAAGGAAGCCTGCGCGCTCATACCGAGACGAACCAAAGTTTCGTTGTGGCCCAATTGAAAAACTCCGGCAACACCCCGGCTTTGTGTATTAAGCTCACGTTACGCGATGCCGATACGGGGAAACGTATTTTGCCTGCCTATTACGACGATAATTATTTTTCTCTGCTGCCCGGGGAATCGCGTCGAATTCGAATTGAATGCGCCGCATCGGCATCGACAGGAAAGGTCGAACTCGATCTCAGCGGCTGGAACGTCCAGGACCATTCGGTGTCCACCCTTTAGCGTGCCTCGATAGGCCTAACGCAACGGTCGCAGAGGACGCAAAGGAAATCCAAAAATCCACCTATCCAACCATCCAGAATTCATGGATACATGGATTGTTGGGGTTTCGCTGACGGCGGATAATCTACCTATCCAGGAATCCAAAAATCCATGCCGTCCTCAGTCCCCATCCCAATTGTAATCATATCCTGCTGGCGGCTCGTAGTCACCGGGATCTGAGTCGGAAACACCGTCCCAATAGATTTTGGCTAGTCCCGCATGTCCATCGACAAAACCCAACACGTTTTTTGCGTCAGGATAATCGTCATTGACGGGTGGATGCCACGATCCCCCAAAAAACGCGGGCCACTCGCCAACCAGAACCGCTTTGCTCGGATTCCTAATGGAATCCAATTTCCGGCCGGTTATTCGTTCGATAGCGCCGGGTCCCACCTCGTAGCCATTAAAAGTGTAGCTCGTGAACGCGTGGCCAATCTGGCTGCAGATGACGCGGTCCGAGGGGCAAATGAAGACCTTCTCGTTTGGCGAAGCGGGTCCCGTCAGTCCCAGATAGCCTTTCACCAATTGCTTGTAGTAAGCGCCGATCCCGTTAGGGTACGGGTTTGGAATTGGTAAAATCGGCAACGATTCCCCGTCATCTTCAGCATATAAACGAACGGCCAGGTCGACTTGCCTCAAGTTGTTCAGGCAATCGGTCTGCCTTCCTTGTTCCCCGGCGCTGCGGAGGACAGGCAGCAAAAGCGCGGCCAGGACTGCGATGATCGCAATGACAATCAGCAGTTCTATGAGCGTAAAAGCGCGGTTTCGATTCATAATAAAGAAGGCACGACTTTTATAGGTCTCGCGTTCAATTCATTTGAATTCAGTTCACATTCCCGGCCCATTTCCACTCGTTGCCGATTTTCTGCATTCTGATGACCGCCTTCCCGCTGTGGAGGGCCTCAGCCGACGGTGTGGCGTGAATGTGCAAATGGACTTCATCGTCGGAAATCACTTCTTTTTGGGTGATGCGATAACCAGCCATGCCGTTAGCCCATGCCACGAGAGCCCTGCTGATCTCCGGCGGCGATTGGCCCTTCATTCGATTCCTGAATTGTTCCATCGCCTCCGGGGTAACACCCGGAGGAAGCTTTTCCAGGTCCCCGGTTCCGGCAGCCCAAATCATCGATTGGACCGACGCTTCAGGTGTCGTATAGCCCGCAAAGCTGTAACTTGGGGATGCGGCCTTTGCTTTGGCCCGTTCTAGAGTGACGGTGACGGTGCCGGCCACCAGGAGCGCAACGGCGCTGGCCACAATGACAGTTTTCAATTTAGTCCATGCCATAAGTTTCAATGTTGTTTTGGTGAGAGTTAAAGTTGAGGACGGTACAGCCGCTCCCTTGACTGCAACAGCCGTGACCGAGATTGCCAACCCGATGGGCGCGGCCTGGACTGAATGATCCGAGAGCGCGCCGGCAATGGCCGCAACCGAAAGCGTGAGACCCCGTTTTGCAAAGAACGTCCGCAGTTTCTCCACAGCCCGATTCACACGCATTTTTGTGGCGGCTTCGGTTGTGCCCAGGGCGGCGGCGACCTCTTTGAAGCTTCGGCCTTCAAAGAATCGAAGCGCCAGGGCATTTTGATCGTTTTGCCCCAGCCGTCCCATGGCAGTTTCCAGCAGTGGCTCGATATCGCGCCAGGTATCCGTTTGAATGTCGTCCAATTGCGATCGCATATAGGCTTCCTGTTCGCGGTCTTGTCGGCGGCGACGCAGAGTCAAAGCCCTGGCGGCCGCGTATCGCGCCGTCCGGTAAAGCCAGCCCGAAATCACCGTCCCGGGACCGAGCGAACCCGCTTTGCGCGCCAGAATGATGAAGACCGTTTGGGTAATTTCCTCTGCCAGGTGCGGGTCTCGGACCTGGCGCAAGGCGACGGAATAAACCAGACTGACATGCCGCGACACAAGGGTGGCGAAAGCCCCCTCCGATCTGCCCCGCGCATATTCGCGCACGAGGTTCATATCCGTGTCATCGATTATCATTCTATGTATACATCCGCACAGACGCTAAAAAGTAACAACTCTTTTCGGCCGGGGGGCTTAAAATCCTCCCCCTCGTCCTCGACAAGCTTCACGCAACGATTGCGAAGAACGGTACGGGACCGGCTGGATTAGTGGATTCAGCGATTAATGGATTGTTGGGGTTTCGCTGACGGCAGATTGTGCGCCGCGAGACTGCGGGTGAGGGGTGAGGCCCGGATATTCTTTGCGTTAATTGCAAGTGAATGCGGGTGGTGCTACGACCGCTGCCACCGGCCTTAGCGTGAGCGCAATCTGCGGATCAAAGCGCCTTCGGTAAATCGGGGGGCTTCCTGTGACTGTTAAGGCAGCAATTTACCCGATTCACATATTCGTCCATGCAGATTGCATGGGTGAAATTCTCTCGCAGCAACAGATGCTAAAGCATTTTCATGAAAACCGGAATGGCATTTAAAACGCTGAAAGCGTGGCAGTGAGCGAGTATTGGCTGAGGCGTCAAAACGATTCGACCTATACTGTAACAAAAGGCACTCAGCCAACTCGCTTTCATTTAAATATCAACGCTTATGAATAAAACCCACGAGAATTGGATTTATTTACAGTGCGCAAAATGGGGGCGTGTTACCTTTGGCAAGGAATCGTTGAAATCTATTTTTACTGCGACGGATCGAAACCTTTTGCGACAACTCAAAGCCTATTGCTCCAAAAGAAAATTGAAGATGCAAATTGACAGCACAAAGTCACTCTTCACGTTTCAAATTAGAGGAAATCGATTAAATTTGGTTTATTAAAATTGCGCTGCATCAGCACCGAGCGGCGAAGCCGCTGAGCAGACCGGACTGGATCTTTAGCCGCAAAAGAACACAAGGGACACAGAGAAGACTATCGGCGATGTGAAAAATCCTTTGCGTTAATCGGCAAGTGAATGGAGGTGGTGCTGTCACCGCTGCCACCGCCCTTTGCGTGAGTGTTTTGCAGCTATTCCGTTCCCTCCTAATTTCCTGAATTCCTCATTAAAACATTTCGGACAGAATTTACAGAATGAGGGCTGTACCACACCTGCCGGCAACCTGTCCATCGTAGCTTCCCTGTCCTCCGTAGGCCCTATGTTTCCTTCGTGTCCTTCTGTTCAAAAACCGATTCCGCATTCCGCCAATAATATCTGAAAAACAGAAGTAGTTTAACTTTTGACAAACGCTGGATTTGATGATACAATCGCCCAATCAGTAACAGAATCTTCGATTCAGACAACCATTAGTCAGACTCTTATGAAACGCAATGTAACGTGCGCAGCCGCTATCGTGCTGCTTTCAATCGTCAGCGCTCAACTCGGAATTTTACATGCCCAGGGGACGGCTTTCACCTATCAAGGAAGAGTGACGGACAACGGGACCGATTTCAACGGGACGGGGCTGTTCAAATTCGCCCTGGTCACCAGCACCAACATCAGCAGCCAGGCGGCAGCCACGGCCAACATGGGCAACACGAGCCCCAATGAATATGTGTCCAGCTTCAACCTCGTGAACGGGGGCAATGGATATTCCACGGCGCCCACGGTCACCATTACCGGAGGCGGCGGCTCCGGCGCGACGGCGACGGCGACGGTCAGCGGCGGCGTGGTGACGGCCATTAATTTGATCAGCCCCGGATCGGGCTACTCGAGCACGCCGACGGTATCGATCGCGGCGCCGCCGGCGGACGTCATCTACACCACCTATTGGAGTAATGACGGGACAAGCGGCGGGGGAAGCCAGCCGATGACGAATGTGACAGTGGCGGTGACCAACGGATTATTTACCCTGTTACTGGGAAACACAAGTCAGCCGAACATGACGGCCATTCCGGCAAATCTTTTTGCCCAACAGACGAGCCTCCAATTGCAGATCTGGTTCAGTGATGGAGTGAATGGATTCGCGATGTTGAATCCATTGCAGAATTTGACGCCGGTGCCGTATGCAACCTTTGCCAATACATCGAGCAACCTGACCGGCACGCTGCCGGTCCAGCAGTTAAATGGGACAATTCCACTGGCACAACTGCCGGTCAGCGTCGTGACGAACACGGGAACCAGCATCACATTGAGCGGCACATTTAGCGGCAATGGCGCGGGACTCACTTCGCTGAATGCCGGCGCTATTACCAGCGGTACGGTTGCGTATACGCGATTGCCCGGCGCGATACCGGCAGGTACAAACTGGACGGTCACCGGCAATAACTCCGGGAATTTTATGAACGGGGTGATGCAGATTGAAAACCAGAATACGACGGCAGGTTGCGGTCCGGCTTTGCGGCTTATCAACTCAGGCACCGGGTCGCCTTACGGCGCCCTGTCGGCCTCTGTGGGAAGCACCACCAACGGGGCAATCGCCACGTTCGGCAATTCCGGCGCATTTGTGGCCAGCATCATGGTGGACGGTTCGCTTGTTAGCAGCGGTTCGATCACCAATAACGGTTCGATCAACTGCGCCGGCAATATCACGAGTACCAGCGGAATCCTGAATGGCAATTTCGCCGGCGGGATGGCCAACGGAGCGATGATGGTTATAAACACGAACGAGACTCAACCGACGGTAATTGACGGAATTACCATTAACACAACGGGCGCCAGTCCGGCCTTGCGGGTCGTTTCGAACTACGCTCCCTGGGGAGCCCTGTCGGTTTCTGTGAACAATTTGACTAATAACATCGCGGTGTTTGGGAATCCCAACACTTTTACCTGCACGATTGCCAACAATGGCACCATCACCGCCAACGGCGTGGTGCTGACGAGCGACCGGAATGCGAAGGAGAATTTCCAGTCATTGGATCCGCAAAGCGTCCTGGCAAAGGTCGCAGCCCTGCCGGTGACGGAATGGAATTACAAGTCCGAAGGCCAGGCCGTTCAGCATATTGGCCCGGTAGCGCAGGATTTTCATAGCGCTTTTGGATTGGATGGCAAAGACGACAAACACATTGCCGTCGTCGACGAAGGCGGCGTGGCCCTGGCAGCGATTCAGGGGTTGAATCAGAAGGTGGAGGCGAAAAGCCGGGAGTTGGAAGTCAGAAACCAGAATCAAAGTTCGGAGATTACGGCTTTAAAACAACAGAATGATGCTCTGGCGCAACGGTTGAATGACCTGGAGTTGATTGTCAGGCAACTGACAGCCAATAAGAATAAGTGAGGTCCCACGCGGGCGTTGACCCGGTGGCAGCGCCACGTGCGATCGGCGGAGTGGCAGTGCCACCGCTTGAGCGATAGTTTGGAGTTGATTTCGTTTCGCAGGCTCACACTCTTGTTGAACATGGTACTGTCCCGAGTATTTGGACTTTTGCCTCTCGTATTCCTTGCTGCCGCTTCGTGCGTCGGGGCCGATAGCAATCGGCCGGTCACGGTCGTTAGTTATTATTTTGGCAATTATCATCCCGGCGACCCGCGCAACGTGAAAACCAAAGGGGCGGACTGGTCGGAGTGGGTGTTGGTCAAAAACGCGAAGCCGCGTTTTCCAGGACATCAGCAGCCGCACGTCCCGCTGTGGGGATACCAGGACGAATCCGATCCGGCTGTGATGGCAAACAAGATCAACGCCGCCGCGGATCATGGTATCAGCGCTTTCATTTTCGACTGGTATTATTATGACGACGGGCCGTTTCTGGCGGCAACGGTTGACCGTGGTTTTTTACAGGCGACGAATAACGCCCGGATTAAGTTTGCATTCATGTGGGCGAACCATGATTGGGTGGACATCCAGCCCTATCATCGCGGCGACCCACGGAGGGTCCCGTATCCTGGCCGGGTCACGCCGGAACATTTTTCAGGAATCTGTGACCTTCTGATCAAGGACTACTTCGCGCGTCCCAATTATTGGAGGATCGACGGCAAGCCCTATTTCTCGTTTTACGACCTTCAAAATCTGCTGGCCAATTTCGGTTCGGTACAGGCCACGCGCGCGGCACTGGATGGGTTCCGCGCAAAGGCGGTCGCTGCCGGGTTGCCCGGCCTGCATCTGAATGCCGTCGTCTGGGGCCGCACTATTTTGCCGGGTGAACAAACCGAGGCCAACCAGGTCAAGCTGGTGCATGACCTGGGCTTTGATTCTGTCACCTCCTACGTCTGGATTCATCATGTTGAGCTGCCGCAGCAACAGACGGAATACAATTATGTCCGCGACAGGTACTTCGATTATTGGGCGAAAGTGGCGACGAATTTCGGCCTGCCGTACATCCCGAACGTGACGATGGGTTGGGACCCCAGCCCGCGCGCCGATCAGTCTCAAGGGTTCGATAATTCGGGCTATCCGTTCATGAACACCATCAAAAACAATACTCCGGAAAATTTCCGCGCCACATTGGAATTGGCCCGGCAACGCCTGCTCGCCGAGACAAATGGCCTGCGTATTCTCAATTTGAATTGCTGGAACGAATGGACAGAAGGCAGCTATCTGGAGCCGGATACGGTTCATGGCATGGCATATCTCGACGCAGTGAAACAGGTTTTCGGATCACAACCGTAACGCAGAATTCAGGCTGAGTCTTTAGCCGCAAGAGAACACAAGGAACACACGGAAAGACTATCGGTGAAGTGAAGAATTCTTTGCGGACTTGGCGTAAACCGTCCGGGAGTGGAAGGCCGTCAGATCAAATAAGGTGGCAGCGGTGATAGCACCACGTGCGATTGGCGGAAGGGCACTTCCGCCCTACCAAACCGCTTCAACGTTTCAACTTTTCAACGCTTCAACGTTCGGATAGCGCCGAACTTTCGACTTTGAATCAGGGGCGGTTCGGTTATGTTCGTTTTCATGCAAAGGCCGGATGTTCTCATGCGGGTCATCGAAAAACTCAATACACAAATCAGGGGGAACGCTCAATGGCGCCAAAGCTGGTTGGAACATCAGAAGGCGAAGTATCCTGATTTGTCTGCCTTAAAACCTGAACTGTCCGCACAAGAGAACGTGCTTGCTCCGGCCGTTGACGCAGTTTGCTGGACGTGGGTACAAACAGGAAAACTTCCACCAGGGCTCCAGACGGTTGACGCGAAAACTCTTGGTCCTTTTGTCTGGGACAGATTCTTTCGGGGAGTGCTTTTTGCGAAATACCTGCACGATGGCGGTTGCCGAATTTACGGCAAAGGTGAGAGCGAGGTCCTGATGTGGCTCCTGGTTGACTCCTGGAAGTTTTACGGACGAGTGGTTTGGAAACAAACAATCGCCGAATCGCTTTAGGGCGGTGGTGGCAGATCCAGGCATTGGATTGATGGATTTGTGGATTAATGTAAATACGACGCGCCGTTTGATGAACCATATTTGTGGGATTGACGCCGTTTTGGGGTGCCCTTACAGGGCGCTGAGGTTCTTCCTTGGCCGTACCGTGGGCGCTGCCCACGGCTAAGATGGGGTTGCGCTTTCAGCGCGGGGCGAATTTTGGCATTTCCAAAAATCTGCGGCAATCGGCGGAATCTGTGGATCAAAACGCCTGTGAGACCCGGCTTCGCTGGGAGCTACGGCGCGGCAAGCGAGGATGAGGATGAGGATGAGGATGAGAATGAAATATAGGAATGGGGCAAGACGGTGAAGGTAAAAGATGTGCGTGGCCGAGATGGAAGATAGGAGATGGTAGATGGGAGATAGCGACTGCCGGTGAGCAGGTCGTGAATGGAATCAATTTTGCCTGTGACCGAGACGGTCACGTCTGCGTTCGTGGGCAGATAGTTTTGCACGATGAAAGCGCCGTTGTCGTAGCGGAACAGGGCAACCTGCGCGGGCGCGCTGTCCAGGCGCACCGGTTCAGCGGCAGCGGAGCAGAGCACGCGGCGAATCTCAGAAAGAACGATCGGAGGAAAGGCGTAAAGATCAGCGGGATCGTTGGGAACGGTCAGGACATACAATTTGCCCTTTGAGTAATCGCAGGAGAGAAGAATGGGGTACGTCGTGCCTCCGGGCGACACACCCAGGACATCGCCCCAGCCGTCGTGAGTAAGGATATTGAAATATTTGATTTCAGGAATAAAGAGGTCACGTGGTGCCCTGGTGGCAGCGTCGTTTGCGACTATCAATGAATCCGGTTGTGCCGCGCCGGGTGAACCGCGTCTGCGGAACGGGGATCCCGGGCCGGTGGCGAAGGTGAACCGTTCTATCGGAATCGTATTTCCTGTGGCTGCGATTTCGCAGATGTCTTCGAGGCCTTTGTCTTGCATGACACGCACAAAGCCGGAGGTGACACACACCGATTTGCCGGCTTCGAGTTGGGCCTTTATTTTTCGGATGATGTGGGGATCGGATTTCGCCTGTTCGGTCAGCAGGACCATGTCCGCGTCGGACGGAAATTGCGGAAGGATATCCATGGGCAGGCCGATCATGCCCAGGTAATCATGCAGGAATTCATCGCCGGTCGCGTGATACGGCGTGTAGGTTTTGATACCGACAGGTTTGCCGACTTGGGCGAGAACCGTATCAACCCGGCCAAGAGTGTAACCGGCAATGTCGGCAAACGTAGGATTCTCGTTGGCCGGAATGGTTTTAAGGAGTTCGTTAAAGTCGAGAGTGGTGGGTTCGTCTGCCCACGGGCGATTGGTGATGGTGATGGCGCTACGCGGGATGGTGAAAAGCATGCCGGCATAGTTGAAACAGCACATTTCCGGGCAGCGGGCAAAGACGGTATCCAGGAGTTGTTCGGAATAGCGGTCAATAGGGAAGGCGCCGCCCTGGTCCACCCAGCCGCCTTTATTCACTCCCGGCTTAAGGTTATCCATGAAGCGCATGATGTCGTAGCTGAGATAGGGTTGCAGATGCTGTTCCTGTCCCACCCAAAGACGGGATTCGGTTCCGGAAAACATGCCGTCGGCGATGAACGGGACTTTTTCGGTGTCGTTGCCCATGCCGGCGTATTGGTCGTACCAGTTGGCCATTTTGATGATGACTTTGCATTTGGGGTTTACGGCTTTGGCGGCGTCAACGATGAGGTCGCGCGTGGCTTCGCGCATTGTATCGAGGCGATATTGTGTCCAGGAGCGGTTGCCTTTCGCGTGGATGTCGTAGTCGGTCTTGCGGTCGAAGAAGAAGTAATCGTCCAGCAGGATTTCGTTGAAATGGCGGGCGGCAAGTTGAACCGCCTTTTTTGCAAAGGCGCGATTTTCGGGATCGGCGTAATCGAAGCCCTGATAGCCGTTGGCTTCGCTCACGCTGAAGGCCAGGCCGCCGCAGACTTCCACGCCCTGGGACTGGTAGAACCGGATCAGCTTTTCGAGGTTGGTTTCGTCCACGAGCGTGTGGTTGCGCATGACTTCGATATAGATTTTATCGACCTTGAGTTTGCGCGTGAGTTTGGCCCAGGACTGGGCCGGGTCCAAATCGCCATCCGACAGGCTTTGCACCGTCCGCTGCGTCGCATACGTCGAGACGATAAAGCTTTTATAATGGCCCTGTGCGCGGGCCTGAATGACTGACGAGGTAAGCAGCAGAATGGCTGCGAGCATGGCAAAAAACATCGAACATCGAACATCCAACATTGAACGCCGAAGGAATACGCGCGGACCAGCCTTTCGATGTTGGGTCCCGCTCTGCGGGATTCGATGTTCGATGTTCCAACGGTTCATGGAAAGGTGAATATTATCCGACGTCGCGCGGGCGGGAAAACAATGTTCCCTGTACTAAACTATGGTGGTTGGCGCTGATGGTAGGGACGCTGCGCCGCGGCGTCCGCGCCGCGTGCAGCGGCGCAACGAGCGTAGTTGGACGGGGTCAAACGATGCGCCATTTGATGAACGATATTTGCGGGGATTGACGCTGTTTTGGCCTGCCCTTGCAGGGCGTGAAACAATTGTCACATTCTTCCGTGGGCGCTGCCCACGGCTAAAATGGGGTTGCGCTTTCAGCGCGGATCTAATTCGGAAGTATCTTTGTGTCTTCGTTACTTTGTTGTTCAAATTGAAATCTCCGGCAATCGGCGTAATCTGCGGACGGCTCCCTCACGATCGCGGCTCTGTTGCACCAGTCACGAATTCCTGCAGTTTGGCCAAACGGGCAAAATGGCCATTTTGCCTTAATAGTTCAGCATGCGTGCCGATTTCAACGACACGCCCCTTTTGTAGGACGACGATCCGGTGGGCATGGCGAATGGTAGAGAATCGATGGGCGACGATCAGTGTCGTGCGGCCTTCGGTCAAACGCACCAGGGCTTCCTGAACCAGCCGCTCCGACTCCGTATCCAGCGCCGAGGTGGCTTCATCCAGGATGACGAGCCGCGGGTTTCGCACGAGCGCGCGCGCAATCGCCAGGCGTTGGCGTTGGCCTCCGGAAAGCCGGGCGCCGCTTTCACCCAAATGTGTGTCCAGTTGTTTGGGCAGCGACTGTACGAACCCGGCAAGATTGGCGTCGGCCAGGGCTTGCCAGACCGTTTGGTCGGAAACTTTTTCCAGGCCATAGATAATGTTTTCGCGCAGGCTGCCGTTGAACAGGATGGTGTTTTGCGGCACGACGCCGATCTGGCGGCGATAGGTGCGAAGGTCGATGGTCTGGAGATCATGACCATCCAATGATACGGTGCCCTGGCTCGGCAGACGGAAACCGATGGCGAGGTTGACCAGCGTTGATTTGCCCGCGCCGGATTCACCCACAAAAGCGATCGTTTCACCCGGCCTGATCTGCAGGCTGATATCTTCGAGCGCCACTTCCCGTCCGCGCGGATAACTGAAACTGACGTGGTCGAAGGCCAGTTCGCCGCGCAACGGCTGGGGTGCCGGCGATTTGCCCTGGTTCTGTTCGATGTGATCAGCCTCCACTATTTCCCCCAGGGATCGAATCGCGTCCGCGCCCTGGGCCAGCGCCGGAAAGACGCTCAGAAACTGTTGCACTGCGCCAATCAGCATGCCGAAATAAGCATGGTACATGACGGCATCGCCCACCGTGATACGATGGCGCACCACCAGCCAGGCGGAAAACACCAGGCAGGCAAGCTGGAACAGCATGAAGACAAACCACGAACTGGAAGCGAAAAATTCGGTCAGGGTATCCACCTGCATTCCGCGTTCGCGGACGCGTTCAAAGAGCGTGCGAACGCCTCGTGTCTCCACCGATTCGAGACCGTGCGCCCGAGTGACCGGCAACATCTGCAGCATCTCACCCACCCGCGCGCTCATCTGCTCTGTCTCGGTCCGCATAGCCTGGTACTGCTCGCGGAACCGGCGGTCGAACAATTTCAGCAAGGCCACCCCAGCCGGAACCGTGACCAAAAAATAGATCGCCAGCAACGGCTGGCGGACCAAAGCGATTATCGCGACATAAACGATCACCAGAATGCCATTCAGCCCCGTCTGCATCAGGTGGCGGCAGAGGGCATCGATCGCATCCACGTCCCGTAAAATCTTGGTCTGGAGCGCGCTGGATTGTTTTTCTTCATGATAGGTGAAGGATAATTGTTGCAGGCGCTCAACCAATGCGCTGCGCAGATTGTATTGCATGTGCCGCAAGGCGCCGCTCATCAACCGCACGAACCACGTATGCATCAGCGGATTTTGCAGCAAGAGCAAAAAATAAATTCCGGCGATCCAAAGCACTCGGGAAAAGGCCGTGTCTCCACCTTTCGTCAGCGTATCCACGATCATGCCCACCACCAGTGGCAACAATGAAGCCGGCGATTGTTTGACGATATACAATAAAACTGCGAGGCAGACCTGGCGGTGTTGGTCGGCAAATAGCCCCCACAAAGTACGCCCCGGACGTTTTGAATCGAAACGTCCATCCAACAGATCGTCCCACGGCGCCTCAGGCGTCTCTGATTTTGTCTCCTTCATTGAAAACAGAATTGCGTTGCAGTGCAGGGTGCACGTGAATGCACGTCATAAAATATTTTACCGACTCTGTTTGGTCAAACCGAGGGGGTGGACGCAAAGGTTTTTATCCGCAGGCGGAACGTCCGCCGCGCAACAATTCTAGCGCCGTTAGGTGCGGCATATTTGTAGAACGCAATCGAGAGAGATTCCCAGGCGTCAGGAGCGGCGTCTTCTGCGGTTGAATCGCAGAAGATGCCGCTCCTGACGGAGGTTGATTTTTATTGAGCGCGATTTCTGCATATATGTCAGCCCTGGCATTTCCGAAACATCTGCGGCAATCTGCGAAATCGGCGGATCGAAATGCGGGATATTATCAATTTCAGGACTTTCAGGTCTATTTTGGCGCCAAGTGGAAAGTTAAGACTTGATACCTGGCCGTTTCAAAAGTAAAAGTGGGGTCGCAGTTCTAAAACAATATCCCAAAAAGTAAAGACACTCCATCCAATATGAAAACTACAAATAAAGTCTCTGAAATCGCCCACGCGCCGGCGTCCAGTCTGGCGGCCAATCATTTGAAGGTCCTCTTCGCAGGAACGGCTATCGCCGCTTTTGCCGTCGCTGCTCCTGTTCAAGCCCAATACACTGAAATAGGCATCGGTGCCCAGGCCAATACCGATCTCGACACCTATAGCCCCACTCCAGGCATCTACCCGGCAGGTGGGGGAGTATTAACTGTCGCCGGCGTCCCATTTGCAACGGTGGAGCTGAACAATACCCCAAACACGTTTGGCATCGTCCAGGCTCCGGCTGCCGGTCCGCCCGGCAGTGTCCTTGGCGGGCCATTTAACTTTGCGTTTTCGGTTCCCGCGGGCACACAGGCGCAGGTTCTCTATTGCCTGATGGATTCAGTATGGGGGGGCGACGGAAATAATGTGGGCAGCATTGTAGTCACGGGCACCGGCGGCGAAACTGCGACCCTGACGCTTACCGAAGGTGTGAACATCCGGGATTGTCACAATGACGGCTTTGAGGACAACATTTCCGATCCGACCGTTGTATCTACCTATTTCGCAGACGGAACAACAACCCCGTCGACGGACGCAGTCATGCGGCTGGATCGCCAGGAATTGGTGCTGCCCTCCACATTTAACGGAGACACGATTGCATCCATCGACTTTGAAGGCAACGCACAGGGGTACGGTGGGGATCCCTTTGTTGCCGGGTTGACGCTTGGCCCCGTACCTGAACCCTCCGTGCCGGCGCTGCTGGCGTTGGGAATCGGCGCCCTCGTCATCTACCGCGTCAAGCGATCCGCCTTCGCTCGGAGCTAGGAGGGCGAGCGAGGTCTTGCACTGAAAGGCGCAAAAGATCCGCGCTTTCAGCGCGGATTCTTATGCATGGCAATGGCATTGTCCATTGCTCGTGGTCATCGCATGTGCATTGCCTCAGATTATCAAAATAGATGCTCCGGAGGCCATGAACCAGCGAATCCACGCTTGCGTCCTGGAGTGCGGTGGCAAGTGAAACGCGACACCGCTTTCGAACGGCGATCGCATTCCAAACGCGAAACGTCGGTCCGGTGTCGTGCGACTTCCAAAAGCGGTGTCAAGGCCACCGCACTCCAGGACCATGCGGGAGCCAGCACGCTTTGCAGCGAGTTTGCCAAAACGCCGCCGGTTGTTATGACGGTGCAGCCTGATGATGTTGGTGGTTTTTGCGTACGCTTGAGCAATGACTATCGGTTAGATGTTTTCCCGGACGAGAGCGACGAGACCTGCGAGTACTGGCGGATTTTTCAGCCAGGAGTTGCCGGCAAACATTTTGTTTTCCGTGAGACTGTGGCCTGACACCACATAGATAGGCTGCACGTAAAGGAGTGCCGGAAGAATGGCCGTTTGTTCGTGCCGAGGGCACAACCGGAAATTAGCCAGACACGAAGTGTCTGGTAATGTGGCGTAGAGGCATTTGTCCTGAAAGGACAACGGAAATACACCAGTACGTTTCCGCCATCCTGCTCATTCTAAAAATCTGCGCGAATCTGCGAAATCTGCGGATAAAAGCGTTTGCCTTGATTGCGAGTGGTGCTATCACCACTTGCGCTCGCGCTGCCATCAAAGGATAATCCTGAATCGTAATGAAAAAACCATTTAGACTTAGGTTTCTCCTGGCCGCTATCGCGCTTGCCGTCGCCGCTTCGGCGCAAGCAAAGCCTGTTCCTTATGGCAATAATCCCAGGGCCGGCAAATTCTATGATGTTCGCGGCATTAAAATGTATTGCGAAGAATACGGGGCAGGAACGCCACTCCTCATGATCCATGGAAACGGCGGAAGTATCGGCGCCTTCGCCCACAACATTCCTTATTTCGCAGCCAAATACCGGGTCATCGCAGCTGACAGCCGCTCCCAGGGAAAATCAAAAGACCCCGGTCCGGCGCTCACCTTCGAAATGATGGCGGATGACGAGGCCGCGCTGCTTGACACGCTCCACATTAAAGCTGCCTATGTGCTCGGCTGGAGCGACGGCGGTATCGTCGCGCTTGCGCTGGCGATGCGCCATCCGGACAAAGTGATTAAGCTGGCCGCCACCGGAGCAAACGTCCAGCCGGATGCCTCGGCCTTTGCGCCCGGCCTCTGGGACGGCTGGAAAAGGCAATACGACGCTGACAAAAATGAAATCTGGAAGACCGACGAAGAAAGGAACAAATGGAAGCTTTTTATGCTCGACTGGAATCAGCCTGCATTTTCATTCGACGCGCTTCACGCAATCGGTTGCCCTTGCCTCATTATCTGCGGCGACCACGATTTAATCTCGATCGAGCATACCGTCAAAATCTTCCAAAATATTCCCAAAGCCGCGCTCTGGGTGGTGCCCTTTTCCGGCCATGCAACCCTGATCGAGCACGCCGACGATTTCAACAAGACGGTCGACAAATTCTTCTCCGGTTCGACTCCTCGCGGAACGTCAAAACCGTGACAGGCTGCATGTGGAGGAAGACCGGAAGATTGGCCGTTTGTTCGTGCCGAGGGCAAGCTCATCCTGCCTGAAAGAAATCTGCGGCAATCTGCGTTGCGCTTGGCAAGTGGTGCTACCACCGGACGTTCCGCCTGCGGATGAAAACTCTTTGCGCCTGGTGGCCGTGCGCCAGCACCGTGAGGAATTTCTGCCATTCCTGTCTAAAGAGCAGAAGGTCCAAAAAACTCGATTCTAAGCTGAAATGAAAACTGGACTGCGCAAGCTCTGGTGGATCGGCGGGGCGATTTGCAGCCTGCCGTTCTTATACGTTTTGATATACGTAATTCTGAGTTTGCTGGGACGGTATGGTCCGATGAACGACTCGAGTCTCACTCACGTTTATATTTTTTCGTTTTGGATGCCCTATGGGACTTTTGATCCGCGCGTGTTAGCTGATAACTGGAGGGCTGCTGAGCCGGGTGGCAGCAAATGGAGAACGAAATTATTCCTGTTTTACTGGCCGCTTGTGGATTTGGACAATAGCTATTTTCACAATCATCACGAAATTTATATCACGGGGTATCCTGGAGTAGATGAGAAATGGACATACACCACAAACATGGCTTCCATTTTGGCGAGTCATAGATGAGCCTCACGCAACGGTCGCGAAGGACGCAAAGGATTGAAAACGCCAAAACTCTTTGCGCCTGGTGGCCGTGCGCCAGCACCGTGAGGAATTTCTGTCGTTCCTGTCTAAAATCAGAAGGTCCAACAGACTCGATGAAAACTCCGCGCGCCCGCTATTTTCTGGTTTTCGATATTGGCATGCTGGTTCTCGTGTGTGTTCTGCAGTCGCTTTCGTTGACTGGATTGGCCTGGCACGAATGGCTCGGGTTCCTGCTTTGCGCCATGGTATCGTTCCACGTGATTCTGCAATGGCCGTGGTTCGCCACGGAGTTTCGGCGACTCTTCACGCCTGGCGCATACCGGACGCGTGTCAACTCCGCCCTCAATTACCTGCTATTTATCGTCATGGTGGCCGTGCTGGTTTCCGGGGTGCTGATCTCCAATCAAATCGCCCCGCTGATCGGCGGCGCGTTGGGCCGTCCCCTCGTTTGGAGCGAATTGCATGGTTGGCTCAATTTCACCTTGATTGTGCTTGTCGGGGTGCATTTGACCATCAACTGGGATTGGATCCTCGGCGCAATACGAAAGCGAACCGTGCAATTGGCGCGCATCCCGTCCCCGGGAAAATTTCTGTGGCGCGGCGCGATCGTGCTATTCGCCGCATGCCTCGTCGCTGCCACGGCATACGCGACCATGGCTGCGATTTTAAAACCCGAACCGCGTGAAAAAAGAGCAATAATGCAAACAGCGAGCGTGAGCGTGAGCGCGACTCAAACTCACGCGCCACCACTCCGCAAGAGTCGTCCACAGTCATTTCGAAACGGGTTGCGGGAGTTGGATGTCGACGTCTTGGTCCTCATCTTCGTCGTGGTTGTTGGACGATGTGTGTTGCGCATCCATTTGTAGGGGGAAAATTCGCGGATAAAGCCTCACGCAACGGTCGCGAAGGACGCAAAGGATTGAAAACGCCAAAACTCTTTGCGGACTCAGCGCCCTTGCGTGAGCCAAATTCCGATTGCTTCGCCACCGCCGAACAGCTCACCCCCAACAATTAGGCATTAGACGGTTTGCGGCGAAGGACACCCAAAAAAGCGAGTGCGCCGACGGCAAGAATGGCGAACGTGGAAGGCTCCGGCACGGCTGTCACGTCGAAATCGAATTCGTAGGCGGTGCTGGCGCCGAGCTGCTGAATCAGAAACGTGTAGGTGCCGGCGTTCAAGGGCGGTGTGAACCCCTGAGAACCGGGCGAATCCACAACGTTATTTCCCATGATGGGCAGGAGGTCCGCACCCACGAGATTGACCGGGCCGAGCGAGCCGTTGGCCGCGCCGGTGCCGAAATGGGTATAGCCCAGCCAGGACGAGGCGCTATTGACCGAACTGGTGAAGTTGGGTCCCACCTGGACACCGAAGAATCCCTGGGAGTCGGTGGACACATAGGAGGCCAGGACCAGCGAGCTGAGATCGAAGCCGGTCGGCACAGTCAACGCGACCCAATCCTGCTGGGCGCTGCCGCCAACAGTGCCGATGACGGCATTGACTCCGTCTGACAGGGTAAGGGCAGTGGGAGACGCGCCGCTGGCGGACAAAGAGCCGTTGACGGATTCGTTCCAAAGAACGGATGCATGAAGTTGAGTTGCCGCGAGCATGACAGGCAACAATATGGCGATTCGCATCGGGCAGGGGATTCGAGTTGTTTTCATAATTCTATTTAAAAGTTTCATGATTCAATACGGACACAGCGACACCTCGGCAACAAGGGTGAGAGGCAGCAACGAGGAAAAAGTTCCAGGATTTTTTCGCGGGCCGCGAGGGCCGGATTTCATGCTTATACGTGTGCAAGGGGGCGGAAATGCGGGAAAGCCGTTAGATCGGATTCACGCTATTCCGCCTTCGCTCGGAAACTACGGGCGGACAGGCGCGCGGTTTCGCGGTTAGCGGCTTATTCACTTGACGATTAACCCCGGGCGGCGTGCTCCCAGACGGTTTGCACCGTGGCCATCAGCACTAGCCCGGGGCTATTATCGGTCGCCCTTCCAGGGCTTTCAATTTGCGGTTTAGCCAGGATCAGGAAACGAGCATTATTCTGTAGATTCTGTTAATTCTGTCTAAATTCCGGGCCGAAACAGTTGCGCTCCGCATCCCGGTCTGGCGGGTTGCGGAGCGCTACACGATTGGCGCGCACGAAAAAAATCTCAGCCGGGATCCGTCAACCCCGGCTAAGGAGTGCGCACCATGGCATTAGGCATTAGACGGTTTGCGGCGAAGGACGCCCAAAAGACCGAGCGAGCCGGCAGCAAGAAAAGCGAACGTGGAAGGTTCGGGCGCAGGTGTAACCGTGAGGCCGAATGTCTCGGTATCTGGTGGTGAAAGAGCAAAGGCAAGTTGTCCGTTGGCTGCATTGACGCCGTAAGCGGTAGATTCCCCAGCCTGTCCGGTCTCAGCCATAAATTGTGCCGGCGTGGTGGTGCTATCAAATGTGAACGACCCTGAATGGCCCGACGCCAGGGCGGTCCCGGCAGTCCCCAGGTATTGGACGGAACTGCCGTCCAAAGCGCTCTGCCAACCGAGGTTGTTTCCGGCATTGGATGGACTGGCGACATTGAAACTGCCAGGAACCCAGCCCAGCCAAAAGCTCTCGATCGATTCGGGCCCGGTGTTATTGAGCGTCAGGGTATAATCAAAAACGCCGCCTCCCGCCGCAATCCCAGTGAGGCTGGTGGTGACGTTCACGTTTTGTGCCTGGGTGGAGAGCGCGGATGCCGCCAAAGTCGCGGCGACGGCCATGGAAAGGCCAATTGGAATCAATTTCGGTTTCATTGTCGTAGTAGTAATAGTATTTGTTCGGTTCGGTTTTGTTATCGCACAGAATTAAACCGGTCTGTTCAAGTGAGATGACGAAGCCGGGGAAATGTTCCAAACAAAATAGAATTTCGAAAGTAAGCGTTACCTTGACCAGGAACGCTCTCACGCTCTCACGCTCTCACGCTCCTGCGTTTCCCTACTCATTCGGCGCGGACGCCGTCTGCCCGTTCGAGAAGTAAACATCGTCCAGTTCAATATTCGAGATGGCGGCTGATTGGCTAAATATTTCCAAAAATTGGCTCACCGCCGTGAAATCGACTTCGGGTTCGAAGGCGGACGTCGGGATTTGCACCACATGCCATGCGCCGTCGCGAACAAATCCATACGGGTCCTGGCCCGATCCGCCGAAGGTGATCCATTTCTGGCCCACGCCATCCAGGTTGCCGCTCTTCATTCCCACCATAAACGGCGTGGTGGACGTTGTCTTCATGGCAAATGTTAGATAGCAGCCGGGATAATTATATGCGGACAAGTTATGCTTTACGTCCGGCGTAAAGGCCATACCCGTCCAGCCGAGCCCGGCGGAGACCAGGCTAATGTCCTGGGTACCGTCGTAAGGGTGTTGAGTGGCGGGCACCATCGTGTTCGCCCAGACGAAAAAGTTGCCCTGGGTGCCCAGGCTGAATGCCCCGGAATTCGTGTGAGACGCTGTCTCGGTGTAAACGCCAAAATTTCCATTCTGTGGCGTGACTCGCGGGACGCTGGGCTGCCACCAAACGTTGTCGATGGACAGATTGAGCGCGGCAGTCGGATTGGACACACTCGCAATCTGGAACATTTGATTCATCGTGCGGAAATCAACGTTTGCGAACCGGTTCAAAGGAATGGTCATCGAATGCCATTGGCCGTCGTGGGGAAATCCAAATTCCGCCGTTTGGTCGGAGCCCAGCGGCAGTGTTGAGTTGGCCGCATCCCCGGTCATTTGGCTCGCAATGCAACTTTGGATTCCCACTTCCAGCGGCGTCGCGTCGCCCGCCGTGGTGCGAATATCAAAGTGCAGGTAGCCGTCCGAGTAATTCTTCATATTGCGGAAATTCGGCAAAAACGCTCCCATGCCGAACCAATTGTTCGCCGCAATATCGAACGACCAGCAGCTCGTTCCCTCGGACGGCGCGGGCGGATTCGTGCTCGGAGTCATGTTGTTCCAAATGTACAGAGCGGCGTTGGTTCCGTAATTAAAGTTCGGTTCCAGGCCCGTCCCGTAAACCAGCGCATCATTTACGGGCGTGGCTCCGGCAAAAACTCCGAAGTTCCCGTTTTCCGCGTTGTTATCGCCGTAATAAAGCTGCGTGTATGGATTGGCCGTAATCCGGATATAATCCACGTCCAACTGCGCGGGAAAGGGCGCCGTCACCGCGCCTGGACTATAGATCCCCGTGTACGAAGGGTCATACCCGCCGATGGCCATGTTCACAATCAAAAACATCGGCTGCTGGAACATCGGCACGTTCGCGGTGTTCCACGAACCGAACGGGACGTTGTCGAGGGAAAAGGTGAGGTTTGTCGGCGTCCATGACATTTGGTAGAGATGATAATCCTGCGACAGATTTTCCGGCGCGGTCAGCCATGCCGCCACGTTCACGGCGTTCCCGTTGGTATCGGCGTAGTGTAAGGCAGAGTCGATCAGCTCCTGCTGAGTATCGGCGGCAATCCCCGCCGAAGAGCCCATCTCGAAGATGTCCACCTCGCCGCATTCCGGCCATTCGATGGCGCCCGCATTGTTGCCCATCATCCAAAATGCCGGCCACAAACCATTGGCCGTGTTGGGCGCCTTGATCCGCGCCTCCAGGTTGCCGTATTTGAAGGCAAACCGTCCCTGCGTCAGCATGCGCGCCGACGTGAAAGAGTTTCCCCAATAATTCGTCTCGTACGCCTCAATCACCAGGCTCCCGTTTGTCGTGTAACTATTCTCCGCCTGGGCGGTGTCATATTCGAACTGCCCATTACCCCAGCCCTGGTTGCCGACATCATAAGTCCACGTGGTGAAATCAATTGAACTGTTGTTGAACTCGTCCGACCAAACCACGCCAGTGATGTTGGTGGAAACTTGCGCCTGAATCGTGGCCGGCGCGCTCGGGCCGTTGCCGCTCAGCGTAATGACCCATATATTATAAGTATTCCCGGAGTTCAATCCGGAGATGGCCGCGCTGCCCACCAGGCCAACGGAGATCGAATTCGTCGTCGTGCTATTGGTGTCCTGATAGAGCACCTCATAACCCGTCACACCCGGCGACGCGCTGGCGCTCCACGTCAGGTCAATGGAGTTGGTTGTTCCCGAGGGAACCTGTTGCAGGTTTGACGGCGGCTGGACTACGACCGGTGGTGTCATCAGGCGATAAAAGGTCGCCCTGTTCGTTATCGGACTGAGAAACGATTCCGTGCTGCCATTGCCCGAAACTTCCGGATAGTTCGTGTTCCACGGCCCGCGTGCCAGGTTGGTGGTTGATTCCGGTTCATACAACACGCCCGACGTGCTGACCCAACTGATTTGCACGACCGGCAAGGTCGCAGCGGCGATGATATTCGTTACGCCCGGCGTACCCGGACTCGGAGTTCCGCTGGCCAGCGACACGTCATCGATATCTATCGTCGCCGTCTGGCTGGCAATGGCCGCGCCCGCAAAATGAAAATAGATCGTCGCTGAGGTCGCGCCCGCCGGAGCCGTGACTGAGTTGGTCACCAACGCGTAGCTGTTATTTCCCGACGTAAACGCCTGATAGCCCGTGGCTCCGCCGCTGTTCCAGACGATTTCCCATTGCGCGCTTTCTCCCGCGCTGCCGCTCAGCGCATCGGCATAAAACGTAAACGGATAGGTCGTCCCACCCGTTACCGGTATCCCGGACTGATTAAACTGCACGACGGGTCCGGCGCCCGTGCTCGCAAGATAAACCTGGAAATCATATGAGCCACTGTGCGGATTGTCGTTCGTGCGCATTCCGTACACCGGCCCGCCCGCGGCCGTGTCCACCGTCCAATTGTTCGCAGTGGGTCCGCTTCCGCTTTCGAATCCTCCATTCACCACCAGATTGCCCGAAACCGGGGGTGTGCCAGGAACAATGTCCTGAACCTGGTAATGGCGCGCCCCGCCAGGGAACGGATCATAAACCATCATCGTCGCGCCATTGCCCGCCGCCGCCGCGCCAAGATTAGACCATGGACCCGCGCCGCCCGGCGACCATTGCAATTGGTAAGTGTCGGTCGTATCTGTCAGCCAGCCCACTTCGACGCCCGGCTGAACGTTGAGCTGCACTTGCGCTTGCCCCACAACTGTTCCCATAGCCAACAAACAGATTACGGCAATCAGAGCGATTAGCTGGTAGGGACGGCGCGCTGCGCTGTCACTGGTAGGGACGCTGCGCTGCGGCGTCCGCGCCGCGTGCAGCGGCGCAATGAGCGTGGTCTGACGTTGCGCCATCCCTACCGACACTGCTTTCACGAACAGGTTCCTCGCTGTTTTCGGTGGAATGGCCGCCAGGGAAAGCTCCATAGGAGCGCAATATTTGTAGTACATGTGTAAAAAAAGTTTTCCATCGCCAGTGAAGGCAAGTGGTGCTACCACTGCCACCTCCGTAGGAGCGGGATATTCCGTCCATCAATCGCCAACGAATTTGAAGACATACCGCTGGTCATATTCCACTCCAAATTTGTCAGGCAACTGCAAATATTCGGCGCGGAACGATCTTCGCAGTTTCTGTTTTTCGGCGGAGCCGCACTCTCTAAGCCCCATCGGGGCGACATATAATAGCCCAGGGCAAGCGGGCGCGCAGCCCTGGGTAAGATTGCCAATAGAACAAGCCGCCAATCGCCCGAGCCTGCGATAGCAGGCAATTTGATCTGTCGGGCTTCCCCGTTCGGATTTGGGAGCAGAGCATTTCACAATTGGCCTCCGTCCGTGTTTATCCACGTGCATCCGCGGCTAAAAATTTTGGTTGCGGTTGCGACGGCGTGCCCATAAACCAAGCAGCCCGATAGCCGCCAGCGAAACCGCCCCCGGCTCCGGTACCGCCTGCGTCAGCGACACATTGTCGATATCGACGGCTTCCGCGCTGCCAACGGCTGCGCCGGTCGTGCAATCAAATTCGATTTCAAAGTGATCCACACTGGCCGGCGCGGTGAACGAACCGGAGTAAGTGGTCCAACTGGAAGTCACCGGGAAATAAGGCCCGAGCAATCCAGGTCCCTGGCCAATGACCCCGCCATTGGAGTTGATGTCCCAGATGTGCACGAAGAGCACTCCGCCGTTGACTGAAGTGTTGCCCTCCACGTCGAACGAATAGTCTACCAACCCGGCGACCGCATCCCCGATTGCTGTACTCTGCTGGAGCGCCAGGTTATTGGCCGGGAGCGTATTGTCCATAAACGCGCTGTACGATCCGGGCGCTGACGGGCCGTTATTGCCCGATGCCACCGTAATCGAAGCTCCGGGGCCGGTGCCCAATTGCAGCCAATCGCTCGCATCACCGGTTTCGAACCCGGGATTGAGAATCAAGTTTGCCGCGAAAGCCGGACTTGCGATCAAGAGCGCCGCAATCGCTGTCACACCGGCGGCGATGGTTTTAGCTGTTACTCTCATGATTGGTCCTTTGGAGATTATTTTTAAATTGGGTGCGTAATACTTTATATCAAAACTATACCGTATTTGTCAAACTTTATTATACATTTTGCGACCGAACCAGGCCCGTCGATGGTAGGGACGGTGCGCTGCGCCGTCACCGCCCGTATAGCGGGCGGAATCCCTCCGTGGCGAACCCAGAAAGACGGGAACTTTTTAGACATAATTAACAGAATTTACAGAATTATTGAGCGCAACAGAGCCGCGACCGCCTGCCGCGCCGTAGCCTGGGCGAAGGCTGGTGAGAGAGCGGTTCCGAAAATGCAATTCGCACGCGAAGGGCGCTAAGCCGCAAAGGAAATCCAATGCATTTTTAGCCGCGAAAGAACGCGTGGAAAACAGAGGCCGTCGGCAACGCCGCAAACTGAAAACTCCAGAGGAGTGACATATATGTAGCCCAGGCCAAGTGAATGCAAGTGGCGCTGCCACCGAGAGCGCAGCCCTGGGTATGAGTTCCCTCAAAATCCTGCCGCAAATCGCGCCTGTCCTCCGTAGGCCGGGCGAAGGAGGAAATCTGATCTACGGCGTTTTCCACGCACACGGTTGAGGTCTGCAGAATTGGAATTTTTAACCGGCAACGTTTTGCCATCGTAACTCTTTTGCGCTCTTTGCGCTCTTTTGCGGCTGAAACGCTTTCCGCGTATTCTGTGGTGGCCGTGTGCAAACACTTCGCGGTTCCAAATCTGCGGAAATCTGCGCAATCTGCGGATGAAAACCGCTTTTCGTGTGATTCGTGGTGGCCGTGTGCAAACACTTCCTACCAGCCAGCAGCCTTACCGGGTCCTCGCCCGTCGTGAGCACCCTCGAGAACACCGTCGTGAATCGATATCGCTTCGACACGGCCAAGGACCGGCGGGCTCTTTGGATTAGGCACGTAGTGCATCGTGTCTATCAATAATCTCGCCGTGTCAGGTGAAACACGTTGAATCTCAGCCAGGTCAGCCAGCGTGTTGGTTCCTTGAGCGTGAATGCGGGGGAAATCGACCGCATCCTGTACCGGCATATGAAAGTCAATGACATTGAGTATTACCTGGAGCACAGCACTGGGTATTCGAGTTCCGCCCGGAGCGCCCAAAACGAGAAACGGCTTTTCATTAGCCAGAACGATTGTAGGGGCCATGGAAGAGAGTGGACGTTTTCCAGGGGCGACAAAATTGTTCGTGCTTTGAAGCGCCCCGAACAAATTCGGACGATTTGTCTGGGTTGTAAAATCATCCATTTCATCGTTCAAAAGAAATCCCGCATGCGGAACAGTGACGCCGCTTCCGTATCCGGCATTCAATGTGTAAGTAACAGCCACCGCATTCCCATTGGAATCAACGATGCTGAAGTGCGTCGTGTTGTCGCCTTCCTTGGCCATTGTAACGCCTCGGCTGATTTGGCCGGGGGACGTAGCTTTTTCAGGGTCAATCATTGCGCGACGTGCAGCCAAATAGGTTGAACTGGTCAACTGGGAGAGAGGGACGTTAACGAAATCAGAGTCGGCCAGGTATTTGTCACGATCTGAGTATGACAGCCGCATCACGTCAGCGAGGTAATGATAAGCTCGTGCCGACCCGGCGCCGCTCCTTTCGTAGCCGGTGCCGTCCAGCATCGTAAGCATTTGCAACAGGCAAAATCCGCCCGAGCTGGGTAATGGGGCAGTTAGGATTCGATATCCATGGTACCGTATTGTCAGTGGTTGACGCTCCTTTGCCCGATAGTCGCGCAAGTCCTCCATTGTGATTAGGCCGTGATGCTGTCGCATTGCGGCGGCGATCAGACGCGCGGTTTCGCCTTCATAAAAGTCCCGGGCGCCATATCGCGCGATACGATCAAGGGTTCGTGCCAGGTCCGGTTGCCGAAACTGCTCTCCCCATTGATAAAATGCCCCATCCTTCAGGAAAATGTGTTTTGAATCAGGCGAGTCCGGTTGCGACAACCAAAGGGTGTTGGTCTGAAAATTCCGCATTTGCCAATAAGAAATTGGAAATCCGTCAGATGCCAGGTGGATCGCAGGCTGAAGAAGCGTTCGCCAGCTCATCGTGCCGTATTTCGCATGAGCCATCTCGAATCCGCGGACTGTGCCAGGCACAGCAACCGCCAGCCAACCTTTAAGACTGGCTTCAGGTGGCGAATCTCCGCGCATATACATGTCCCAGGTCGCGTCGTGCGGCGCCATCTCTCGAAAATCAATAAATCCAGTTCGCCCATCGGCCATATGGACCAGCATGAATCCGCCTCCACCGATATTCCCTGCGAAAGGATAGGTGACCGCGAGAGCAAAGCCCATCGCCACCGCCGCATCGACAGCGTTTCCGCCTTGCTTAATCACATTCAAACCAACGTCAGCCGCAATGGGTTCTTCCGCGACAACCATTGCATTGCTCCCATACACCGGTTGATTAGCGCGAGCCGAAAAAGTGGCAAGGCCTATAAGCAGCAGAGAGAGGAGCAATTCGCAAATGTGTGCCTTTTTCATCCGACAAAAAATTGATCTAAAAATTTCCAGGGATTTCCTTTGGCCCGGTCCAATGCAATGTCGCATCATTCGTAACCTGATAGCTAGTGCAAGGTTGCAACGATCCCTGGACGTATACCATGACAGTTCGGCTATTGGAACAATATAACCGCGATGACGACGGGTCATCCCGCCCGGCGGGACGGGTGAATTCAGTTGGAAGATTGGAGATCGAGGATAGAAGATGGCGGGACGTCCGGTGGTAGCACCACTTGCCAAGCGCAACACAGATGAACACAGATTTTTGGGCTCGCCTTCGTCTGACTTCGGCAAAGCCGCAAAAATAAAACTCCAGAGGAGTGACATATATGTAGCAGCCCAGGGCAACGCCCATGCCCCAGCCGCTGACTGCCAAGCCGCGCGACAGTGCGAATCTGATATGCGGCATTTCCATGAGATGGGTCCCACGCAAGGCGCGGAGGCGCGAAGGGAACCAAGACCGCGATGGATTTTTGGATTGTTGGACGAATGGAGATCCGGATGCTTTGCGCTTTTTGCTTTTTGTTCATTCGACTCGGAAAAGCCGGACACGGGAAATCCGCCTGCCAACCATAGCTCTGCGCGACGGTTGGTCCTCCGTCCTGTCCGCCATAGCTTTCGGACGCCTTTAGCGAAGGCGGAAGGTCCGGGCGACGGATTAGCGAAGTTGGACGCCGCAAACTGAAAACTCCAGAGGAGTGAAATATGTGTAGCCCTGGCTGCCCCATGACCCAGTCGTTATTTGCGAAGCTGCGCAAGATCGCCAGTGAATGCAAGTGGTGCTACCAATGCTCTCGCCGCCGCCGCCGCCCAAACAGAGCCGCGCGCGAGATCGCAAGTGGCGCTGCCACCAAGCGGTTTCCGCGCGATTAATCCATCAATCCAAACGTCCAATATCCACTCATTTCCTTGCTGTTCATTAAGGTCTGGCTTCACGAAATCCGGAACTTCCGCCAGGGCGCTGTTAATTTTTCCTTCCATTTTTAAAATGGAACGCCTTACACTCGACCTGACAATAACGTACGGGCAAAACGATAATTCAAAATTGTCAATTTTAACTATGAAGAGTATTTGTTTTTTCAATAATAAAGGCGGGGTTGGCAAAACGACTCTAATTTGCAACGTTGCCTCATACCTGGCAACCAAGCATAACCTTCGTGTCTTGGTCGTAGATGCAGACCCGCAATGCAATTCGACGCAGCTTATCTTGGGGGATGAGAAGGTTGGGAAATACTACAATCTAAAAACTCCAAAGTCGGAACGACCCAATACTTTGTTTGACGTTCTGCGCCCCATTGGAGCTGGCGAAGCTGACATTGATAAAAGTTTTCAGCCAAGTCCAAAAGCTGAGAATCGATTTGGAGTTGATTTATTGCCTGGACACCCAGCGGTTGCGCTGATGGAAGATCGATTCAGTCAAGCCTGGCTTGACCTCCTAGGCAGGCAACCCGGGGGGTTTCGAAAATCAAATTGGAACACTCAGCTCTGCAAGGCGATTGAGCAAGATTACGATTTCGCATTTTACGATGTTGGCCCCAGTTTGGGTGCGCTGAACCGAACGGTTCTGGTGGGCGTCGATTTTTTTGTAAGTCCAATGGGGTGCGATGTGTTCAGTATCATGGGGATCGAGAACATTTCGAAGTGGTTAACGTCTTGGTTAACAGCATACGCAAGCTCTTTATCTTCCTACCAATCGTATGAATGGGATGTGAATCTCAGCGATTACCCCGTCAAGACCGAAACGAAACAGATCGCAAGATTTATCGGGTACACGGTGCAGCAATATATCACAAAATCAATTAGAGGAGGAGAGCGGAGGCCGACAGCCGCGTATGAGAAAATTCTGAAGAATATACCTGGAGCTATTTCTAAAGAACTAGGTGAATTTGTCCCGGACAATTTGGACAAGAATAATCTGCGTCTGGGTGACGTACCGAACATGTTCAGCCTTGTGCCTCTAGCCCAAAAAGCAATTTCGCCGATTCACGGAATCGAGAGCCGAGACGGCTTAGTCGGTGCACAGTTTTCTCAAAAAGAAAAGTACACATCTTTTATTGGGGCCTTAGCGGGCTCAATCTTGTCCAATGTCGGTATGCCAAGCACGCTATGAGTGTCAATTGGCCGCAACAACTTGTTTCGGACATAGCCCGTCGGCGCTGTGTAATATTTCTCGGATCTGGAATATCAGCTCAGGCCCAAAATACGGCAGGTCTACATCCGAAAATGTGGCGGGAGTTTTTAGATGCTGCGACCGCAAGGATCAATACAAATGATGCGCTGAAACGCCAAATACAAAAGCTGATCAAAGGGTATGATTATTTGACGGCATGCCAGCTCATTAAGGATGGGTTAGGTACGGCAGATTTTCATAACTGCGTCAGAGAGGAGTTTCTCACGCCGCAGTTTCAGTCCGCCCCAATCCACGATTCGATAATTGACCTTGACTCTAGGATAGTAGCGACGCCGAACTTTGATAAGATATTTGAAAACCGAATCAACCACCTCCAAAACAATTCTGTTGCTGTCAAAAACTACTATGAAAGCGATGTAGCGGAGGCGGTTCGCGAGACTGGGAGGGTGGTCATTAAGGTGCACGGGACGATCGACACGCCGGCGAATATGATTTTCACCCGGAATGAATATGCCAGAGCTCGACATCTGCACCGTGGATTTTATGCCGTCCTCGAAGCATTGGTGATAACAAACACGTTTCTCTTTCTCGGTTGCGGGCTGAGCGACCCGGACATACGGTTGCTATTAGAGGATTACGCTTTTCGTCACGATTACGGCAGACCCCACTATTTTGTTCTTCCGAACAAACAGGTGCATGCACTCGTGGCACCCGCAATAGAGAGAAGTCTAAACATCCGAATTCTCAGATACGACCCCAAAAACAATCATGAGCTTTTGAAGGCCTCGATCGAAGACCTGGGGCGAATTGTCGAAGCCGAAAGAGCCAAGCTTCAGTTATCGCAAGATTGGTGATTTCCGTGGATTTTTAGTTTTTGGATCATTCTTTGGACGGACGCCGCTCGTATTAAATTCAAACTAGTCAGCTCCGGGAATGAGATGATTCAATTGGCAGTTCGCAATCGTGGTTGTGGTTGAAGACAACATTTCGTGGAACGGATCGAAAGTAACAGTTGTGCTAGCCCATCTAACGGGGGGTGAAGCGCGATGTCTATATTTTCCGCCGCAAACGAGTTTGTTTATCCTTTCAGCCTCGAACTAACCGTCCCGATAAGACTTGCAATTCGGAGGCTCGAGCTTTCCCCAAGAGCCCGCAAAGCCAGTTTTTCCATGGATCAGGCACGCGCATTCGGCCAATTCTAATTGCGTCGTAAACAGCTTGTTCGACGACCCCGTTGCCAAGGCCACGGAGCACCTGCTCGGCGCATAAAATGTCGAGAGTCGAGTAAACCGGCTGCCCCGGGAAGTCTCTCAATGCAATCCTTATGGCTTTTTTGTCGTCAATAACGGCGGAGCCACTCCCATTGGCGCACGCCAAAGTCGCTGCCTCTCCATCGCCCAGGTCGTCCGGCGGTGGATATCCTGTAAGTTGCAAGAACAACTCGAACTGAGAATTTGACATTTTGGCGATTTGCACTCGGCGCCTATTTTTTAGCGTCTCGATAACTTGCTCGGAGCTGCTGCCATCACGCGGATGCCGCTTGAATTCAGCGCAGACATTCTCCGTTATTAATATGGGGCGCTGAAGTGCAAGCAGAATTCCCTCCATGTAGTTCGATGCGACCAAGTTTATGACGACACTGGCATCCAAAAAGAGGGGACCGCCGTATGCCTTAAGATTCGACAGTGATTGCATCGTCTAGATTAGTGTTGCCGAGCACATCCAACTGTTCTCGCATTTCGACTCGGTCCACGGCAAGCATTTCGCACAGTTGGCCTTCTGAGAGAAGCCCCTTTTGGTAGGCATCGGTCGCCAGAAGCATCAGACGGGGCGGAGATTTCGAACGTTCAGCGGCGGGAACGTCACTGATTGCCCGTTTCGCGGCCTCAATCGCAAACCCCCGATCCTTCAAGGAATCGAAAGTTCCTCCTGGGAGCAGGCGAAGTCCTTCAAGCCGACGACACATCGCTTCGACTGCCACCTTAAAATCGTGGGCCATAAGAATGAGATGTCGAGGAGAAAACTTCCCACTAGCTACCGTGAAATCTCGAAATCGCCGGCGCACGGCCGCCGCGGGCATCAAGAAGGCTAAGGCGAATTGCGTGACAAATTTTTCCTCACGGGAATTGCTAACCGCAGCCTGTTCCACAAGATCCGGGGCCGAGCGAGCTGTGAGAAAATGCCCGATCTCGTGAGCAGCCGTTTGAGCCTGTCGCTCTGGCGGATGTTTCGCATTAATCATCATGCACGGTCCGACAGCCGGGTCGAAGGCAAACAACCCTGAGATCGAAGAATGAAGTGGACGTACAAAAACCCGAATTCCGAGCTCTGACTCCGCTAATGCCAATATGTCAGCGACAGGTGCCAACCCCAAACCAAGCCGATGGCGTAAATCGAGCGCCAAATCCTCAGCCTGTTCTTCCAGGCTTCCCGGTAAAATGGGCTTTTCCGGAGGATAATGGAAATCCAAGCGTTGACCCAGCCTGATTTCGAGCTCGACTAAAGTTGCGGCGAGACGATTTAAGGTTCGCACCGCCTCTTCGGGCGCGGCGGCCAACTGTCCATCAGTTACGGCACGGCGAAATTTCGCAGCAAGGTCTACGTGGACGGCCGTTTCCCGCAAGAGATCGTTGACGCTTATCCGATAAATATTAGCAAGCATTCGGAGTTCCTCGGGTCTAACTCGTCGCTGGCCCTGTTCGATTGCTATGAGAGTAGTTCGAGCGACTCCAAGTTCACGAGCCGTATCGTCTTGTGTCAGCCCAGCGCTGGAACGCGCAATTCGCAACCGCTCCCCCAATTTGACGGGATCTATTCGTTCTAATACGTTCATAAAAATGCAAAGTCTGTGTTTATCCAGGCAGCCGGACCAAGGTGATGCCTAAACCGCTCCCACTCCTCCTTGTGAGACTTAAGCAACCGTCGCAAATTAGCCGAAACCGTGGCCAAGGGCTCTGTCTCTGAAATTTCGAAGGCGCACTGCAAAACCGATGGGTCATCAGCAGGCGAGCTTGCCCAATTAGCGAGTTCGGCCATCGCCAAGACGCCGTGATTGGCGATGTCTAGGTCGTTCGCACTGGTCTCTCGGTTCGAATCCGGATGGATTGCGTCGGCCAACTTTGGCACTTTGAGGTCGCGCCATAGATAGGTGCTCTGGGGCTCGATAAGCCCATTGACATAAGCGGCAGAGCGCCGGAGTAAGCAAGCAGCGCAAACTCCGCAATGCACGATTTTCCCGTTGAGGCTGACGTCCCGCCGGTCCCGAGGGCAAGATGACGTTTCCGTCGCCCAATTGCCAAGCAGGTCTTCGCGTTTCAAAATTCGGAGAACTTCGCCCTTGGTCCTCCATAATTGCGGATGCTCAAAGGGAATGGAGGAACCGAGAACTAAGCTCAGGAATTTCGAGATCCTCCGTGTAAAACCAGGGTGGGAACCGCGTTGCGGTGACTCGGCCCCAAACGGCACGATTGACGGTCCGAGCGACCCTTGTCCATTTTCCGGAACAATTACGCATTCGGCCTCGGCTAAGTGGGCTGCAATGCCTGCAAAAACGTTGAAAAGAAAACTGCGCGTTCGATAACTTGGTTCGGGATGGTTGTTCGCGGAAATCCTTATTGGAATTGAGACCCTTCGATATTTGGTTCCGTCGGGGTCGGATTTCCAGTCGCGCTGGCCGGCGAGACCGCGATTCCACGCGGTGACTCGGATAGGAGTCAAAGGGCTTGCCTCTAGCTTCAGCATTTGCGATTGGGCAAAGGAATCCAGTCCGTTGCTGAACGGCACTACTACAAACTTGCCCTCGCCAAGAGGAAAGCTATCCTGCCGAATCTCCCTCCATGCCTCGCGCCGACCAGTAAACGTGAAATGCCAATAATCCCCAGAAAGGAACTGCAAAAGCTCCTGGAGAACCCCATTGCAGTCCAGCCACGCGTCCGGATTCTTCACAGGCATGACGATTTCAATCCGGCGAGCCCAACCTTCCGAGTGCAATCGGCGAACGCTTCGGTCGGCAAAAGCTACGACACCAGCCATAAGAGCAAGCTCATACTCACGGTCAGATAGCAGTTGAAAACAGTAATCCTCGAGAGCTTCTGGATCCACCCGAACATCCCGGCCGATCACGCACGGCGTTTCGCCTCTACGAACCGTATTGGTTTCGTTTGCGAGACATACGCGAAATCTTGCGGTCGAATTCATTATAAACTCTCTCCCATCCGCAGGTCCTCGTCTAAACTCACCTTTTTCGTAGGGCGAGGCATATCTAGGTGTCCGTCGATGATTTTTGACGCGATTTCTGTACATGAGAGTTTATTTAGTGCTTCCTTCGCGGCCATTACGGCGGGAGCGGCTGAAAGACCGCCCTTCTTTAACCAGTGGCCCTCCATGGTGCGGAGTTGGGAACTCTTGCGGCCTGAGACTGCATCAGCCATAGCCCCAAGGACCGCTGCTTTTCCGCTCTGCCCTGACGTCTCTCGACGATTGAGGTGAGCTAGGAACGACTGCTCCATTACGTGCCCGCCACGATCGACACTTCCTGCCGCGCAGGACGAAGCAATTCTCTCACGAAAGAGTTTTGACTGCGGATCGGATAAAATTCCTCGAAGCTGATCAAGAAAAGCGGGAGACAGTTCATTTTTGCAATCGTTGGCCAGTGCGCGGTAGGCGCTCTGGGCGGCGCGTTCCTTGCGGTCCGCTTGACGGGCGCAGTGCTTCATCAGGTTCTGCCACGCTCTTCCAACGGGCGCTGATTTGTGGATGTCATCGCGCATCTGAACAACAATATAAGCCCGAGTCTGTCATTGTCAACAATAAATGCTAATCAAAGTCTGACAATGTCATTATGCCCAAAGACTCAACCCACGATCACACAAATAACGTTAATGTAACAGCGCAAGTAATTTATCATCAGAAACTTGCGAATTTTCAACCGGGTTTGTAATCCCGCGCCTGCGGGATAACGGGATTTCAGACGCATGCCGCGCCGTCTTGCCGCGCCGAAGTCGGACGAAGGCGGGAGCCAGGCGACCCGTCCATCGTAGCTTCCCTGTCCTCCGTAGGCCGGGCGAAGGAGGATGAGCGAAGTTGGAAGACGGGTCTCCTCCCCAATTTTCGTGTCGGTCGTGTATTTCGAGGTTACCTATCGGGCAGTGGACTTAAAACGCTCCGCACCCCTCGGCCGTGCGACTCGCACTGTTAACCCTGTGTTAACCCCTTGTTAACGATTTGTTAACCCTTAAGTCATTGATTTCAAACCATGTAACCGATGTTAACCACTAGTGTCCAAAACAGGTTTTTAAAAAATGTAAAAGGTCTCCGTATTTGGTGAGAATAGGGGTGTTAAAAATGAAACCTAAACCCACCACCCACGGAGACCAAAATGAATGCAACCGGCAGTCTATTTAGCCAGATTCTGTCCCTTTTTGAACGTTCAGATTTTGCCCGCCATGTGCGCGAACTCAAGGCCGAATTTCGGGCCAAGGGCTTTTCGAGTTGGGATCAATTTGTGGCCATGCTCTTTTGTCAGTTGGGGCAGACTCGCTCATTGCGCGAAATTACCGACGGGCTTTTGTCCTGTGAAGGCAAGCTAAAGCATTTGGGATTGGTGGGCCATGCACCGCGACGTTCGACCCTTTCCTACGCCAATGCCCATCGGCCCTGGCAGCTTTACCAACGATTGTTTTACGACCTGCTGGAGCAGTGCCAAGCCATTAGCCCAAAGAAGAAGTTCCGTTTCAAAAACCGGTTGTTGACCTTGGACAGCAGCATGATCGAACTGTGCGCCAGTATGTATGATTGGGCTCATTTCACTCATACCAAAGGCGCCATCAAACTCCATTGCCTATTGGATCACGACGGTTATTTACCAGTCTTTGCCCACATCGGCGAGGGCAACAGCAGTGATCGCACAGTGGCTCGATCGCTGGATTTGCCCAAAGGCAGCGTCGTGGTGGTGGATCGAGGCTATTGCGATTATCAGCTATTCAACCAATGGACTCAACAAGGGGTGTTTTTTGTCTCTCGCCTGCGCTCTAGCGCGCAGTACGTGCGTGTAAAATCGTTGCCTGTGCCAGAGGGTGGTTCGCTCATGGGGGATCATTTGGTGCAATTCGCCGCTGCCCGGGGCCAACCGGCATTGCCAGTGTGGCGGCGCATCCTGTTTTGGTGCCGGGAGAAGAATGAAGAAATCGAAATCTTAACCAATCAGCTCACTTGGGCCGCATCCACAATCATGGCCGTTTACAAGGAGCGCTGGCAGATTGAACTGTTCTTTAAAAGCATAAAACAACAGCTCAAAATCAAAACCTTCGTGGGCACCAGCGCCAATGCGGTGCAAATTCAGATTTGGACAGCATTGATCTCTATTCTGATTATCCGCTACCTGCAGTTCCGCTCCCGGTTTCATTGGGCAGTGTCCAACCTGGTGGCATTATTGCGCCTGAGCCTGTTCACGTATCGAGACCTGTGGCAATGGATAGACCGGCCCTTTGATACCACCCCAGAACCGCCCCCGGAACAACAATTGGTCTTGGACAGCATCCTGCCCAAAACCAGCCAACCTGCTTTTCAAAGTTGAACAATTACCCATAAATATCCCAATAAAAATCCAACTTCTCCCTGTCCAAATCGGCTATCTTGGACAGCAGTGGATGTTAACCCTTTTCAGACTTTATATACAATCTCAACCGCTTTCCTGTGTTCCTGCATTCCTCATTGTCATCACCTCCGAATACGTGCCGACGGATTCCAAATTCCGATATCCTGTCCATCCCGTTCATCCTGTCAAAAAGGCTTCGCGCTCTTAGTGTTCTTTTGCGGCTCAAAACGAATTTTCGCGTATTTCGTGTGTTTCGCGGTTTCAAATCTGCGAAAATCTGCGCAATCTGCGGATAGAAACTCTTTGCGGACTTTGCGTCCTCTGCGTGAGAATAACTTTTCCGAATTACCTTTTCGTGGCTGCGAAATCTGCGGATAGAAACACCTACCCTTCCGCATTCTTTGAGTTCTTTGCGCTCTCTGCGGTTAAATGATTCCTCCCATTCCGCTCAGCCCCCTTCGAACCCTTCGCGGCCTTCGCGCGAAAAATGGTTGCATCCCTGCAAGTGGTGCTACCACCCACCGTTGAAAATATCCCGGGACGATTTATCATGGTAGAGAGGAGATGCGTATTGCCGCGGCGGGGCGCGCCCAGGCCATAAGGAGAAGGAGAAAGAGGATATGAACGTCAAAAGGATAAAGTTGGAAAAATCATACAGTCGGTCCAGGCAAAAACAGATGCCAGAGGAACCCACCGGCAAATATAGCGATCGTCATCCCTTCGATAAAGTGCAGTATCTTGAGTGCAAATTGATCTTAAAAGGCGACCGCTTCACCGCCGAATCGAATTTCGATGAGTTTGCCCGGATTGTGAAACGTGCGGCGGCGGCTTCCGATGTGGGTTTTTCGCGCAAGGCTTTCAAGGATGCCCGGCCACAGATCCGCGAGGTGCTCTTTCTCGATACCCGGGATTTCCAGATTTACAATCATGCCTTCATTCTTCGACGGCGCGTCATGTACGAAAACGGGTTTGCGGTCAGCGACCCGGAAGTCGTATTCAAATTCCGGCATCCCGATTTGACGAAGACGGCGGAAATGGACGTGCGGCCGCGCATTTTCGGCGACTACCGTATCAAGTTTAAAGCCGAAGTCCTGCCACTGAAAGATCAGGTCGGAGGTTTCCGATTGCTGTATTCGCACAATGTCCAATTCCCGATGAGCGCCGTGCATGCGGCCAACCGCACCTCCACGTCAACGCTTCTCGACGTGCTTCCGGCGCTGCGCTCCCTTAAATTGAAGGAGGCGGATACGCTG
Organism: uncultured Verrucomicrobiae bacterium; assembly: GCA_963845665.1. GTDB lineage: Bacteria > Verrucomicrobiota > Verrucomicrobiia > Limisphaerales > UBA11358 > UBA11358. Next base: position 1,241,829 of record CAWJTA010000001.1, on the reverse strand, counting down.
GCGCTCGTCAACGCAACTGCAGTCGAGGAAGTGCTGAAAGACATCGGCATGCTGGACTTCGGCAAGGGGATGACTGCCAAAGCAAACGTCGCTGTGTGGCGGACGCGCGGTGACCAGAAGCAACTCGTCGGCGAGTTTGCCTTTCAGGTCAAATTCCAACGGAAAGAAGAGTTGCGCGAAATCGCCCGTCGCCGTTGCGAACAGTTCTTCGTTAACCTTCAATATGCCGCCCAGGATTGGTTGTCCCTGGGCACCACCAAGACGGGCGCGGTGTACCGGCTGAAAGGCAATCCGCCAAACGCTCACGAATAAATAACCGCAATGAATTGGTTCTCGCGGGTTACCAAGGACGACTGGCTCGGCGTCCACCTGGCGGTGAATGTCTTCATCGCCACGACGATCCTCTGGCTTGCCCTGCGTCACGCCGCCGGTTTGAATCCTATCTGGGCTATCAGCTCCATGATTGCCGCCAGTGATCCCGTGATAAAGCAGGCCGCGGAGACGTTCCGGGGCCGTATCATCAATGCGATTCTTGGTTGCGTCGTTGCGTTGATATTCCTGGTGCTCGGCGGGTCAGGGGAATGGAAGCTCCCTCTCGCATTGGCGACATCGGTTTTGCTTTCCACCTACATAGTTCGCGTGAAAGTGATGTGGCGGCAGGCTCCCATTACTGCTGCTATTGTCATTGCCGCAAGCATCGACCAACATTCGAAAATGACCGCACTGGAGATCGGGTTGCGCCGGGTAGGCGAAGTTTTGTTCGGTTGCATCGTTGGCTTCGGAGTTTCCTGGCTCATGTCGAAGCTTTGGACGGTGCCCGAGAAGGACGGGACCGGAGAACCGCGCAAATCGTGATTCACTCGGTGGCAGCGCCACTTGCATTCACGTGCGATTTGCGGAAGGGCACTTCCGCCCTACCATTGCTACGGCGTAATCCTTTACGGACTTTTCGGTCAAAAATTCTGTCAATTCTGTTCATTCTGTCCAACCCATCTCGTTGCGCACCGTCGCCGCCTAAATCCTCAAAAACCCCAATAAATCCGCCCGTTTCGCCCTAAAACCAAATCTCGTTGCGCGCCTGCCTCGCCATAGCTTCAGCGACGGAGGGTTGCGCACACTAGGGAAAAGAAATGTGTATGAAACTTGGTAGGAGACGAGGTCACGAGACTCTGACTAAACCCGAACACACACCAATCCACCAATGCATCAATCCATTCATCGAGCGTCTGGTCTTCGCGCCCTTCGCGGCCTTCGCGCGAAAAATGGTTGCATCCCTGCCAGTGACGCCCTGTCCCCGTAGCCTCGGCGAAGGTGGATGCCGCCCCGTTTACACCCCCCATTTTCTGAAAACCCCAATGAATACGGGCAATTTGGCCCATTTTTAGTCCCGTTTACACGTTTACTTTCTTACACAAATAAAATGTGTGTAAAGCCACGGTAGAGCGGACCTGCCGGTTCCGACCGCTATCCCCAACTATCGGCGGAGCCGCACTCTCAAAGCCCCAGCGGGGCGACATATTATAGCCCGGGGCAAGCGGGCGCGCAGCCCCGGGTAGACCGCCCAAGAGAACGAGCCGCTGACTCCGACGCCGCGCGACAGCGCGAAACTGGTCTGCGGCACCTTTCCCTGCAGCCCCGAAAATCGCCGCACGCCCTGGCGGAACTAACAACATGAGAATCCTTTGCCTGAGGTTTGCCTCGCGTGCTACGGATAAACCAACCGATAGAACACACTCTCATTCGCGGGCGAGATGAGCATATTCGTAGCCGTGACACCGGTGGAACCTGGCACGGTGACCCAATTCGTCCCTAAACCGCTGCTCAAACTATTGGTCTGCACTTCCAATCGCCAGCCGAGATGATCGGCTGGCCACGAAAGCTGGAGTTCGTTTGCCGCACCGTCAACGTGGAAGGTTATATTTGTCGGATTGAGAGCTGGCCCCGCGGATGTCACATCCAGGTTGACCTGGCCGGCATGACTCGTGTCGAACGCATAATTATATCCGGCCGGAGCTGAGCCGAGCGCCGGCAAACTTCCCGACAACGTGCCCGTGTACGTGAACAACGTATAATCGCCGTTTGTAAATCCGCTTCCCGACGTGATGTTAACGCTGCCGCCCATCGTCAAATTGCCTTTCACGACCGTGGTCGCGGCCCTCGTGCCAAGCTGGTAGTTAAAGGCAGTTTCGGAGGGCATTGAGAGGTTGTTGCTCACAGTAAACGTGCAGGCGCCGAGATTGAGGATTCCGCCGGCGAGGACGTTTGTATTCTGGAGGGCGGCAGGAGCATTGTACGCGGTGACGTAATTTGCGATGCCATTGGTGCTCATGCCATTCAGCGTTGCCAAACTCGCGCCCGATTGGCTGTTGCTCACGACCATCTGGTTGCCATAAAACGTATAGGTGGGCGTTTTGGCGGCGACGGAAACCTGGGAATTCAAATATTGAAAGTTCGTTACGTAATAAAATTGGCACGTTTTGGCTCCGGCCGACCCGTTGATGTTCACGTCCTCCAAAGTGACATTCGAAATCAGCATTTCCGGCAATCCCCAAATCATGATAGCCGGATAACTGCTGGCCGTTGTAGCGGTAAAATTGCTCACGATGATATTGCGCCAAATCGGGGTCGTGGACGTGACGGTTTGAACGCCATCCGTCGCCGCCATGTAGGGTGTGGCGTCGGACAACTGGCCTTCGCCATAATTATAATAACTGTAAAACAGGATCGGCCATTGGACATTGGTGAGACTCAAATTTTCGTAGGTCAGGTTTTCGCAAAGTCCGCCGCGACCGCGCTCGGATTTGAGGCGCAGCCCGTTCTCCGAACCGCTCCAGGTGCAATTGATGACAAGCAGATTGGTCAGCCCTCCCGAGGTATAACTACCGATCGAAACTCCGTGCCCCGTCCCGAAAAAGCAGTTGGTGACCGTAATATCGTGGTCGAACGCCGCGCTATCGCCCATGGCGATGTGGTCGTCGCCATCACTGATATAACTGTTCACGACAATGGCGTTGCTGGCGGACATATCGATCCCGTCGGTGTTCGGCGTGCCGTCGATAGTATCAATCGTGATGTTCGTGATGGTCACATTGCCGCAAGGAGCGCCGTTGGAGGAGCGAAAGGAAATATGCGTGTTGGGGGGATTTTGAAGCCTGATGTCTCGGACCAAAACCCGGAGACAGCCGGCGGGAGCGAACATGGCTTTGGGGCGCGCCAGTGTGCTGTTGGTATTGTAGTACGTCCACCAGGGTAAGCCCTGGCCGTCAATCGTTCCTGAGCCGCTGATTTCAACGTCATGAATTTTTGAGGCGGTAATAAAATCCGTCGGCGAAGTGCCACCGGGATAACTTTGATAGGGCAGCATTTGGAGCGTTGCGCCGGAATCAATTTGCAAGTCCACAGAGTTGGAGAGGTACAATGGCCCGCAGATATAAGTTCCGACCGCAGCAGGAATCTCCACAACGCCGCCGCTCGCGCCGTTCGTAAGACCACCCAGAAACGCCGCATTAATGGCTTTTTGTATCGCCATCGTATTGGTTGTGACGCTGTCACCGACTGCGCCATACGCAATATTCGTCACCACGACAATGTTATTGTAATCGATTGATGGGTATAGGATTGCAGCCGTGGCGACGTGAGGAAGAGCCAGGAATGTGAGCAACAGCAACAGCGAGGCGATGGCGTGCGCGTAGCGCGGGCGTCCCGCCTGCGGGTTATGGCGGCGTCTCGCCGCCAGTTTGCGGGAACAGGCACCGAGACGGTGCCTGAACCCGCAGCCGAGGACGGCCGCGCTACGTCCAGGGGAGGCGACGAATGTCGCTCGCACTTCAAATGTTAAACCTCTTTCCTGTGTCATATGACGTCCGAGTGACGGGCTTAAGCGGGTTGTTAAGGCGCCAGCTCGAGGGATGAATCCTTCACCCGCAGCTGCTTCAGTTTTTCTCCGGAAGCCTGATCAATATGGACATTGTCGAACCGGACATCGTCGGCATCGAATACAAAAGCGCCAAGTTTGGCGGTGATGCTTACGTTTTTGAGGACACAATTCCGGACCGGCATTTCCGGCAAGCCTCCCATGACAATCGCCTGGTGCGCGCCATTACAGACCAGATTCTCGATATGAATATCCCGAAACCGCGGCGTCCCGGCATCAACCGGCGGAGTGGCGGCCGCCGTGTCCGAAGCAGTTCCGTTCTCGTAGAACATCTCGAAATCAATTGCATTTCCCAGGATGTTTTCCATCCGCACATTCGAAATGAAAATCTTCTCGACCACGCCGCCGCGGCCGCGGGCGCTTTTGAAGCGCAGGCCGTTATCGGTTCCGATAAATGTGCAATTGTCGACGTAAATGTTACGCATGCCGCCTGACATTTCGCTGCCAATGACAAAGCCGCCGTGAGCATGGTAGACGGTGCATCCATCAACCTGAATATCTTCGTCGGGAACGCCGATGCGCCGGCCGGCCGCGTCTTTGCCCGACTTCAGGCAAATTCCATCATCTCCGGCGTCGAAAGTGGAATTACGGACAATCACGCGCCGGCATGATTCCACGTCCAATGCGTCGCTGTTCTGCGCGGCGTATGAATTATGGACGTTGATATCGCGGATCGTCACGTCTTCGCAAAGCGCCGGGTTGAGCGTCCAATTTGGGGGATTTTGAAAGGTCACGCCCTCAAGCAAGACCTTGTGACATCCAACCAGCCGAACCATCTTCGGGCGCAAGAATTGGTGTGCCGGCTCATAAGCTTGCGGATCCAGACAGTTGGTTTTTTGCAGCATGGCGACGAGCCTTCCCCCGTCATCGCCTCTTTATCGGGCCACCACGTTGTGCCTCGCGCATCTACTGCACCACCGGAGGCAACCAACGCTTTCCACTCCGGCCCGGAAATCTTTTCCTGCTTCATCGGCCGCCAGGCGTCGCCACCGCCGTCGATGATGCCTTCGCCGGTGATCGCTACGTTTTCCAGACCCATACCCGAAATCGGTGAAGTCGAATCTACCGCCTTCTCGCCTTTCATATCTGTGACGACCAATGGATAAAGATGAAAATCGCGGGAGAATTGGATGAATGCGCCTCGTTCCAAATGCAGGTTAATGTTACTCTTCAATTGAATCGGGCCTGTCAGCCAAAAGCCCGGCGGTACGATGAGTTCGCCTCCGCCTTTGGCGGAAAGGGCAGCTATCGCTGCCTCAAAGGCCTCAGTGTTCAGCGTGGTTCCATCGCCGGCCGCGCCAAAATCCGTGAGGTTCATGCTCGTATCGGGAATGACCGGAGCAGCTACATTAAAATCGGTCTCTTTGGCAGCGACATCCAGCGCATACAATGCCATCAAGGTCACGGCCAGGGAAAAGGTGCTTTTACGAAACCGCTCCGGGCCATTCGTTTTATTCATGGTTGTGCTTGTGGTGGCTGTGTTGAAAACGACAATAACCGATTTACGCTCAAAATTTTCTACAACTTTCGGCAAAGAACCATGAAATTCCTGTACTTACCTGAAGATGGTAGGGACAGCGCGCTGCGCTGTCACCGCCCGTAAAGCGGGCGGAATCCCGCGCCTTGGGACGGAACGACGTCTAACCACGCTCGCTGCGCCGTCCCTGCCTTTCCCGAATCCCAATTTTCAGTGTGTTTTGCAGTTATTTAATGCTGCTGAAAATGGACAAATGGCATTTCAATCGATAGTTTTTTAACTAAATTGACACCGTTTTGAATACCTTGCTTACAGGTCAGAAAGAGTCATTAGTCGTGAGAAAGGTCGGAATGTTTCGTTGGGTCATATGCGGGCTGCTGTTTTTTGCCTGCACAGTCAATTACATGGATCGGCAGGTCCTTGGGTTGCTAAAACCGTCCCTGTCGCAAAAATTTTCCTGGACGGAAACCGATTATAGCCGGATGGCTATTTTATTCCAGGCGGCGTATGCCATCGGCCAGGTTCTCTTCGGCCCGATCATCAATTGGATAGGAACCAGGAGCGCCTATGCTTTGTCGGTCGTGGTGTGGAGCGCCGCGGCGATGTCGCATGCGTTTTGCCGAACGGTCGGTGGTTTTTCGGCCGCGCGATTTGCGCTGGGCCTGGGCGAATCTGGAAATTATCCGACCGCCATCCGTGTCGTTGCGGAATGGTTTCCGGCAAAGGAGCGTTCAGTGGCAACTGGAATTTTCAATACCGGCTCGAATATCGGCGCCATCTTTGCGCCGGTCCTGGTGCCGCTTATTGTCGCGTTTTTTGGCGGCTGGCAGGCGGCGTTCATCACCCTGGCGTGCGCCGACCTTGTCTGGCTGGCATTCTGGCTCAGGCTGTATCATTCGCCTGAAAAATCCACGCGTGTCGGCGCGGAGGAACTGGCTCATATCCACAGTGGCACATCGCCGGCCGCGGCGGCTGCGAAGATTCGCTGGGTGGATTTATTAAAATACCGGCAGGCGTGGGCCTACTACGGGACCTGCGTGCTGGTGGGACCGGTATGGTGGTTTTATGGGTTTTGGCTGCCCGACTTTTTTAGCAGGAAATTTCACCTGGACCTCAAACAGTTTGGGCCGCCATTGGTCATCATTTATACAGTTACGGCACTGGGCAGCATCGGCGGCGGCAGTCTGTCGGCATGGCTTTTAAAACGCGGATGGTCCCTGAACTGGTCGCGCAAGAGTTCGACACTTTTGTTCGCCTGTTGCACGCTGCCCGTAATATTCGCGCCGCGTGTGGCGAGTGTGTGGCTGGCGGCGGCTTTTTTTGCGCTTGCGGCGGCGTCGCACCAGGGTTGGTCGGCTACGATGTATTCCGTTGTGGCGGATATTTTTCCCAGGCGCGCGGTGGCGTCCGTGGTCGGCTTTGGAGGCACGCTGGCTTCCTTGATGTCGATGGCATTTTTCTATTTTGTGGGTCACGTCCTCCAGGGTGAAGGCTCTTATAAAAACATCATGTTATTGTGCGGCAGCGCGTACGTCGTTGCGTGGATTATTTTTCAACTCGGTGTGCCGGAAATTAAACCCGTGCGTGTCGACTGATTTCTTATGCAGACCCTGGCTTCAACTCAACTCCCGGCAACGGCAACGCCAGCCGAATCGGCCCCGTTCCCCTGGCATCCGGATTGTGGCGATGGCACGTATCGGAACCCCGTCATTTGCGCCGATTACTCTGACCCGGATGTCATCCGTGTAGGCGATGATTTTTATTTGACGGCTTCCAGTTTTAATTGCACGCCCGGTCTGCCCATCCTTCATTCGAAAGACCTGGTGAATTGGCGGATTATTGGCCATGCGTTGAAAAACCTTCCACATCCGCGATATGCCAGGGTCCAGCCGGGATGCGGTGTTTGGGCGCCGGCGATGCGTTTTCATGACGGCAAATTCAGGATCTTTTTTCCGACGCCCGATGAAGGCATTTATGTCATTACCGCCGACGATCCCGCAGGCAAATGGTCAAAGCCGCACCTGCTCCAAAGAGGCAAAGGGTTGATCGACCCATGCCCACTTTGGGATGACGACGGCAAGGCCTGGCTGGTCCATGCCTATTCGTATTCACGCGCGCGCATAAGACACATCCTGCGCGTGCGCCCGATGGCGCCGGACGGCTCCAAATTGCCGGGCCAGGGCCAAATTGTTTTTCATGAGCCGGAAAAACATCCGACCCTCGAAGGGCCCAAGTTTTTGAAAAAGGATGGGTGGTATTATATCCTTGCGCCTGCCGGCGGTGTGACGAGCGGATGGCAGGTCGCGTTGCGCTCGCGCCATATCTACGGTCCTTATGAGGACAAGATTGTCCTCAGCCAGGGAAGCACCCCTGTCAACGGTCCGCATCAGGGTGCGTTGCTGGACACGCCGAACGGCGACTGGTGGTTTATTCATTTCCAGGACGCCGGTATTTACGGGCGCATCAGCCATCTGCAGCCGGTCGTATGGCGCGACGGTTGGCCGCTCATAGGCGCGAAAAACGGGAACGGGATTGGAGAGCCCGTCCTGCAGTGCGAAAAGCCAGTTGAGAATGGGCCGACGCTTATCCCGCAAACGTCGGATGAATTCAATTCGTCCCAATTGGGACTGCAATGGCAGTGGCACGCCAATCACAAAAAATCGTGGTATTCCCTCGGTCGACGCAAAGGATGGCTCCGGTTATATCCGCAATATTTTATCCGGGAAAAAGGTAGCGGGGCGCTCGGTCGCGCATGCCCGCTGTCATCTTCACCCGGCCCGTCAGACTTCAAAGCAGCCCACTACCGGGACAAGTTGTCGGCGCTGCCTAATTTGCTGTTACAGAAATTTCCCGCGCGAAGTTTCACCGTCGAGGCTCTTTTCAATTTCGTCCCAAAACAATCCGGCGAGGAAGCCGGGTTAATTGTAGCGGGCAAATCGTCCGCCACTTTTTCCATCGAGAAATCCGGATCGGGCAACTGCCTTGTCCTGCGCATCGATGGCGTGCAAAAATTTGTCCAGGAAAACGTGCCGTCCGTCATCAAGTTGCGGGCCGGCGTCGAAAACGGTGGCTTGTCCTCGTTTAGCTTCGCCACGTCGAATGGTTTTATGCGTGTTCCCGAACTCTTCCAGGCGGAATCTGGCGTCTGGATTGGCGCAAAAATCGGACTCTACAGCATCAGCCGAAAACGAACCGGTCCCAATGGCTATGTGGACGTCGATTATTTTCGGTTCAGCACATTTCAATGTTAAAAAGAATCCGGACGCTCTCCACCATTGCCTGTGCCATCCTGGCGGGTTTATGCCATCCAGCGCCGGCGTTGTCTGCGCCGCAACTGCCGGCCACCCCTCCAGGTAACTTCAATATTATGAGCTATGGTGCCGAAGGCGATGGCATCATCACGAACACCGCCGCAATTCAAGCCGCCATTGACGCCGCTGGCGCAGCCGGGGGCGGTACTGTCGAGATCCCGCGCGGATCTTTCCTCTGCGGCCCGATTCATATTACAAGCGGTCTCAATTTACATCTGGACGATGGTGCAACCCTGGTGATGTTGCCCATCGATAAATACCCCGGTGGGACTATGGACCCGATGAGTTTTATCAGCGGTTCAGACCTGCATGACATCGCCATTAGCGGTTCAGGCATGATCAATGGCCAGGGAATTCCGTGGTGGCCTTACGCGCGAAAGCGCGGGGCGCGCCGGCCAATTATGATTCATCTTTTGGCGTGCCATCGCGTCCTGATCGAGAATGTGACCTTAACCAACTCGCCAATGTTTCACATTGCTATCAGCGGCAGGTCCTCCGATGTCACAGTACGCGGGGTCACGATTCGCGCCAATCCTTCCACTGACCCCATCAACCCCGGGCACAATACGGATGCTTGCGACGTGTCTGCAAAGAATGTCCTCATCGAAAATTGCAATGTGAGCGTCGGAGACGACAATTTCACCTGTGGCGGACACACCTCGGACGTCCTCATTACCAATTGCACTTACGGTTACGGCCATGGGGTTTCGATTGGGAGCGGCACTTACGGCGGCGTCTCCAATATCACCGTCATCAACTGTACGTTCAACAACACGGAACAGGGAATTCGCATCAAATCCGACCGGGACCGCGGCGGTCACGTGCACGACCTGAAATATTTGAACCTGCGCATGACGAATGTTCTTTGCCCTATTTTAATTTACAGCTCATACATGACCACGAACCGGGAATATCGGAATTTATTTAATCTGACGCCTGCCGTCGCGGCCAGTTATCCGTCCAGCCCGGTCGAGGACCGTACGCCTATCTATAGTGATATCCTTTTCAGCAATATCACTGCTACCGTGCAAGCCGGAGGCACGGCCGGCCTCATTTGGGGGTTGCCGGAAAAGCCGATCAACAACGTCACCTTGCGGAACGTCTCCATAACGGCTGACAAACCGTTCCGCATTTATGACGCGCAAAACGTCCGGCTTGTCGGCACTAAATTCGTCACGCCAGAGGGTGTCGACCCCTTATTGGTAACTAACGCACAAATCGAAACTGTCTCGGAATGAGAACAATTCTGGTCTCGATATTGATGTCCTGTTTGGGTTTTTGCCTGTTCGGTGTCCCGCCTCTGAAGGAGTTTACGGTGACCAATCACATGCGGCGTGCCGGGGATTCCAACATGTCCTCCGACAAGAAAATCGTGATCGTGCTCGTTGGTGATTCTACGGTTACCGACAGGTCAGGGTGGGGGCTTGGTTTCAAACAATTCCTGGACCCAAATAGAGTGACATGCATCAACGTATCCGCCGGTGGACGCAGTTCCATGAGCTTCATGCGCGAGGGCCGCTGGACAAACGCGCTGGCCATCAAAGCTGACTACTACCTCATCCAATTCGGCCATAATAATGAGCCGGGCAAGCCGGGTCGCTCGACCGATATGGCGACATTTGTCCGGAATATGGAACAGTATGTGGATGATGCCCGGGCCATTGGGGCGCAACCTGTTTTGGTGACCCCGCTCACGCGGCGCCAATGGGACCCAGCCAATCCCGGCAAAATCAAATCCACTCTCGAACCGTATGCCGCCAATGTTCGCAAAATTGCGGCGGAGAAAAATGTTCCCCTGATCGATCTGCACGCGCGAAGCCTCGCCCTGTGCGAGCAACTGGGCCGTGAAAAATGTTATGAATTCAGTCCAACCAAGCTCGTGAACGGCAAAACCACGTACGACGGAACACACCTCGCGGGCCCGGGACGCGTGATGTTCGCCCGGTTGGTCGTGGAAGAACTGCGCAAAGCGGTTCCGGAACTTTCGCCGGATTTGCTGGCGGATCCCCGTGACCCGATGCCCGCGCTGGCCGAAGACAAATATAATGCGATCGTGGCTAACGATGTCTCAGCGAATTACACCAATCTTCAATTGGCAATTAATGCCGCTCCTGATAATGGCACGCAACCGTATCGTGTTCTCGTGAAACTGGGAATCTATGAAGGGCAATTTATCGTTCCCAAATCAAAAAATCATATTGAGCTGTTTGGCGAAGACCTCACCAACTCGATCCTGACCTACGACCTCAACGTACGCGAGTCGAATGCGGCCACGGATTTACGCTTCAAAGGTACCGGAGTCATCGTCCAGGGATCGGATTTTCAGGCGCAGAACATGACTATTCAAAATATTTCCGGCGACCATGGCCAGGCGCTGGCATTGCGCGTGGATGGAGACCGCGCGATATTTAATCGTTGCCGCATCCTCGGCTGGCAGGACACCCTCATGGTCAATAACGGGCGCGATTACTTCACCAATTGCTATATTGCCGGTCGGGTGGATTTCATCTACGGCTCGGCCGCTGCCGTCTTTCAGGATTGCGAAATTCACAGCAAGGATGGCGGGCACGTGACAGCCGCAAATACGCCACAGGGCAAGCCATTTGGGTATGTTTTTATGAACTGCACGCTCACCGGCGATTCAACTCCATGGGCGGATCCTGCTGGGGACCCGGCCAAAACCAATGCCATGGCCATGGCGGACCTGGGACGTCCGTGGCGTCCATACGCAAGTGTGACTTATCTGAATTGCTGGATGGGCTCTCACATTAAACCCGCGGGCTGGAACAACTGGCGCAATCCGGCTAATGAACTAACGGCACGCTATGCCGAATACAACAGCACTGGTCCAGGCGCCAATCCCGAAGGCCGCGTCAAATGGTCCAAACAATTAACGACCGAAAACGCCGATAAGATTACTGTGCAATCAGTTCTAGGCGGAGACGATGATTGGGACCCAAGTGCACAAATTGACCCGGCTCAGTGATCCCCGATCACCATGCCGTAGTTGCGCAGGCCTCTCATCCCATTTTGCGGAACTGCGCACCGGAGCGATGCTCGAAATCGTCTGGAATTGACGCCCAAAACCCTCAATACTGCCGGCGCTAAATGGCCTCAGATCAAACTCACAAGAACCCTACACCGGTCTCAAAATACCTTGGACCGATTCCCAACCGGCTGCAACTGGCGGGCGGTTGGATTGATCAGCCATTCGTATCGCGTCACAATCCCAAACCACCTGGCTCAATGGTCGTAGTCCAGATTGAACCGGATTTCCGCCCAATGGACCGATCGGGTTTTGCCGGCGGTACGCGGGCAGTCGCGATGAAACTTTGGAAAGGCAAATTCCCCGCTCGGCCGAAGCAGGAATTAGTACGCGAGTTATATGCCGCCGAAAATAAAGGCAAGGCGCACCCAAGCGGCTCACAGGACATGATTGGGTTAATTCATCCGGGGATCAATCGGCTGGACTATGACTTCAACCATGAGGGAGGGGTCTTTCCTGTCCACATTGAATCGTGCAACCGTCCGGCAGCGGCGCGCTGGCTGGAGAAGATGCTTCATCTGATTCCGGTTGAACCACGGCCCGAGGGCTACAACCCCCTTGGCAAAAAAAATCTCGATCCTAAATGGGTGACCAGGCTCAGCCAGTCCGGGAAGGACTGTTTCAGTGCCATTGTACGAAAAGACGCTCGTGCGCTGGGCGCCTCATTGAACCTGAATATGCAATGTTGGGAAAAGTTGCTGCCGCATGTCGTCCGGCATCGGTTAATCCGGTTGGACCTTATGGCACTGCTTGCGGCCTATCAAAGGCAATATTTGGGGGCGATGTATTCCGGTTGCGGCGGAGGATATTTGATTGTCGTATCTGACGAGCCCGTGCCGGGTGCATGCAGAGTCAACGTTCGCATTGCCTCAAAATAAGTATGCCCAAACAAGTTATTGTCTCCGGGGAATTTGACGACATGAGCTCGAAAGACTTGCGATTTTTGGAAGAGGCATCCCGGCTCGGTGACTTGACAGTGCTGCTTTGGAATGATCAAGCGCTCGAACGGTTCGTCGGCACACCGCCCAAATTTCCACTGGCCGAGCGGCTTTATGTTCTAAATGCCGTTCGATACGTTGATCGTGTGATCCCGATTGCAAATGCCACGCCGGATTCATTGCCCGAAATTCCCGGACTGCGTCCCGAAATTTGGGCGGACATCGCGGTGCGCGCCAATGAAGGGCGACAAAAATTCTGCCGCGACAAAGAGATTATCTATCGCGTATTCAAAGGCGAAGACCTCGCCAGTTTCCCTGACCGCGTTTGGAGTCCAGCCTATAGGATGCCTGGAAGCAGCGAGTCGCCGGGCACTCCGGCCCGCAAGAAAGTCGTGGCCACCGGCTGCTTTGATTGGATCCACTCAGGCCATGTGCGGTTTTTCGAGGAACTGTCCGCTTACGGCGATTTGTATGTCGTCGTCGGCCATGACCAGAATATCCGATTACTCAAAGGCGAGGGTCATCCATTGTTCCCGCAGGAAGAGCGGCGTTACGCGGTCGGTTCCATTAAGTACGTCAAGCAGGCACTGATTGCCACCGGTGACGGCTGGCTCGATGCCGATCCGGAAATTCGCCGGATGAAACCGAATATTTATGCCGTCAACGAAGACGGCGACAAAGGCGGCAAGCGCGAGTATTGCCGGAAACTGGGCATAGAATATCTTGTGCTCAAACGCGCCCCCGCCGAGGGCCTGCCAATACGTTCCAGCACCGACCTGCGAGGGTTTTGATTTTAGAACAAAAAATCAATCCGCGATTCCAGGGGCGGTTCAGTCGAGCGACCAGCGGCGTCAAACCAATTCAAGCGTGCCGGATATCCGTGCGGTCGCGCGCGCGGCAGCCGATTTTAATTCAATACCCGATCGTGCAGATTTCCAAACTCTCCTCTCGCCGTAGCGCAGCCGGTGGCAGCGCCACTTGCGCTCAACTTCGCCTGGCTCCGGCGCGGCAGGTTACTGAGTTCAGTTTGCGAGCAGCGGCTTAATCTCAGCTTCAAATTCGCCTTCTTCCGTCAGGCCGAGATGTTCTTTCACGATGTTGCCCTGACGATCTATCACAAAAGTCATCGGAATGGCGTCCATTCCTCCGAAATCCTGCTGCACTTTCTCATCGCCCATTAAAACACGATAGTTCATTCCGGTTTTCGCGACGAAATCTTTCACTACGTCGGCTCCCCCCTGATCGAGGGATATTCCAATCACAGCCAGGCCTTTATTTTGGTACTTGCTCTGCAATTCGCCAAGTCCCGGAATTTCGGCGCGGCAGGGACCGCACCATGTTGCCCAAAAATCCAATATGACCACCTTGCCCTTGAAATCCTCGGAACTAACGCGATTGCCGTTAAGATCTTGCAATTTCCATTCAGGCGCTTTCGTTTTTAACGGCGGAGAACCGTCCGCGGCCCAAACAGCCATCTGGGAGCATAGAGCAAATATTCCGATGAAATGTAGCACTTTTTTCTTCATTTCATATTAGATGCCTCATCGAAGCATTTTATTCAGACTTTTTGGAAAAATTTTCGGAATAAAATGTGTGGCTGGGACTTCTGATCACTTGAAAGGCGATGAATATGCTCTGTATTTGGCGTTATCCGGCGCAGTTTGCGTACTGGAATAAATCCTTGATGAATGTATTGTAAATCCGGGCGCGTGAAGTGTGGCGCCGTCAAACCAAATCGCAAACCATCGTTCAAAGAGGAATTTTATGAAAAAGGAAGTGAAGTTGGGGCTTCTGGCTACATTAAAGGCCAAAGCCGGAAAGGAAGATGAAGTAGAGCAATTCTTGAAGAGCGCTCTTCCATTGGCCGCGCAGGAATCGGGCACAGTTGTTTGGTTCGCACTGCGATTGGACAGGAACACTTTTGGAATTTTTGATGCTTTTACCGATGAAGCCGGGCGCGATGCCCACCTTTCGGGGCCAATAGCGGCGGCATTGATGGCAAAGTGGAAGGATTTGCTTTCGGAACCGCCTGTCATAAATAAAGTTGACGTTTTGGCCGCAAAACTTGCCTCGTAAATTCGCGGTGCTTCCGCACGGCCACCGCAACGGATTGGTGGATCGGTAGAGATGGCGCTCAGCAACAGAGCGCGGTTGTGAGGCAGGAGACCGACCGACGTCCCTGCCTGGCGAAATAACCGCTCCCTCATGGTGCGGCTCTGATGTACGTTTCATCCATTAGATGAGTGGATAGAATCTCGCCTAAGGTTTCCACCTGGCAAACACCGTGACTTCCAGGTCCTGAATTCATAGATCCCATTACCGTCTCGCTCATACACAGGTTTGCGCAGATTTATTGGACGGATCGGACATATTGGCCGAACGCAGAGCGTGACCCTCCTTCGCTGCCACCGTCGCCTATAGCTATTGTGGGCGAGGAAAGCTACGGAGGGCGGGGAGTGAGATAGGGAAAACATGAGAAGGTCCTGTTGGAAACCGGCGAATTGTACATATGAATCCTTGGTTTATCCATTTTGTTGAATGAATCGAGGTGGTATTATTGGTATAAATCACATATCGCCCGGATGGGCGATGTATTTGGAACTGACTTTAATGTACAAGTAGAAGATGCACTCGAAAAAGAATCAGACGGATGGGAATGCCTTGCTGACGGCGGTGCCGCAACGACGGTCATCGAATGGGCGATCTGAAGCTCGCGTGGACGTTTCGCAAGACGGCGAGGCCGGCCTGATGGTGGCCATTGAACCTGAACCTGAGGGGCTGACCGGGAGGTCAGCACTACCAACCGACTCGGTATTTGTCAGGGAGGAATATTTGCCGTTCCCCACGTATCTTCCGGCCGCGCCGGACAAGAATCCGATGTTCATGGAGAAACGGGTGTACCAGGGCAGCAGCGGTCGAGTTTATCCTCTGCCGTGTACCGATCGCATCTCTGAGACGAAAGTCGAATGCAAGTGGAAAGTCCTCTGGATCGAGAATGAGTATGTGCGAGTAATGATCCTGCCTGAAATCGGCGGGCGTATTCACGCCATCCTGGATAAAACCAATGGATACGATCTGATCTATAACCAAAAGGTCATCAAGCCCGCGCTGGTGGGATTGGCTGGACCCTGGGCTTCCGGGGGAATCGAATTTAATTGGCCGCAGCATCATCGTCCGGCGACGTTTCTGCCCACGGACTATGAGATTGAGGAGCACGCGGATGGATCCAAGACCGTCTGGTGCAGTGACCACGACCCGATGTGCCGGTTGAAGGGGATGCATGGGGTTTGTCTGTATCCGGGCAAGGCGCTGGTGGAATTGAAAGTGCGCGCCTACAATCGCACCGCCCTGGCGCAAACGTTTTTGTGGTGGGCCAATGTGGCGACGCGGGTGCATGAAGCCTATCAGAGCTTTTTTCCGCCGGACGTTTCCTACGTGGCTGACCATGCGCGGCGATCGATGAGCCGATATCCCTTGTGCGAAGGGGTCTATTACGGCGTGGACTACGGGCAGCGCGGGCTAAAGGGAATTCCAGCCGCTGAACGTCCTACGCAATTTGTTCCGCCGCACTGCATGGATAATTCTGCAATTCGTGATGGCCGCGGTGCAAACCGCTCAAAGAATGGGGATCACTCAATCCCGGATTACGCTCCGAACGACCTGTCTTTTTACGCGAATATCTCAACGCCGTGCAGTTACATGTGCATGGGCAGCAAAGAAGATTTTTTTGGCGGATACGATTACAAGGCGCAGGCAGGAATAGTCCACGTGGCCAGCCATCATATTTCGCCGGGCAAAAAGCAATGGACCTGGGGTAATCATCCGTTCGGTTATGCGTGGGACCGGAACCTGACCGACGCCGACGAGAATGGGGAGTTTGCACCTTACATTGAGATCATGGCCGGCGTTTACACGGACAACCAGCCTGATTTCAGTTTTTTGCAGCCAGGCGAAACGCGGACGTGGAGCCAATATTGGTATCCGATACAAAAGATTGGGCCGGCGCAGCAGGCCAACGTGCTGGCGGCGGTGAGTTTAAAGAGCGAGAAAGGAAAAATTCGACTGGGTCTGACTGTGACCGAGACCTTTTTTGGCGCGACGATTGAACTGCTGAACGGGAAAGAAACTATTCATTCCATTACGCGCGACCTGAAACCAGGCGAACCGTTTATCGAAACAATTTCTGCTGCGCCAAAGAAAGGCGCTCCTATTGCGGTGCGGGTCAGGGGTAATAACGGGCAGGAGATTATTTCCTATGAGGCCCGGCTGACGGAGAAGAAGGCGGTGCCGCCTGCGGCGACCGAGCCTGTATTGCCTGGGCAAATGTCCAGCGCCGATGAACTGTATATAACCGGCTTGCACCTGGAACAGTATCGTCACGCGACGCGTTGTCCGACGTTGTATTGGCGGGAAGCGTTGCGGCGCGATCCGATGGACAGCCGTTGCAACAACGCGATGGGATTGTGGCATCTCCGCCGGGGCGAGTTTGGCAGCGCCGAACCGTATTTTCGTAATGCGATTGAGCGATTGACGCGGCGTAACGCCAATCCATACGACTGCGAGGCCTATTACAATCTGGGTTTGTGTCTGCGTTATCAACTGGACCTCCAATCTTCGGCCGGCGAGCAACTTTTTGAGGAGGTGTACGCGGCCTTTTACAAGTCGACGTGGGACCAACGCCAGGCTCGGGCGGCGTTTCATGCGCTGGCGGAGATGGATTGTCGCAAGGGCGATTGGGCCATGGCGCTGGAACATTTGGACCGGTCGTTGCGTTTGGATATTGAGAATCTGCGGGCACGTGACTTGAAAGTGATGGTGCTGCGGAAAATGGAGCGTGAGGAGGAGGCAGATCAATTATTAAAGGAAACGCTGGCGCTGGACGTGTTGGATTGGTGGGCGCGAGAGCTTGCTTCGGTACGAGTTGGTGAATCCTCAAGTCCTGCACGCGCAGGTCGGCCAGCCGATTTGGAAATCGGCGATACAGCAGGTTTGGAAACCCGCGGTACGTTTGCGCCGGACCTTCAGACGCGGTTGGATATCGCACATGATTTGGCGAGGGCCGGGCTATATGCGGAAGCGATTGAACTTTTAAAGCCCGTTGAGGATGAGGCTGACGATGGGGATGAGAACGACAAAAAGTTACCCACGCAGAATTGGGGAGCCAGGCCGATGGCGGTTTATTCTTTGGGCTGGTTGTATGAGAGAAGCGGGGACAAGGACAACGCGCTGAGGTTTTATAAACAGGCGGCGATGGAATCGCCGGATTATTGCTTTCCTTCGCGTTTGGAAGAGATTGCGATTCTGCAATCAGCGATGCAGGCCAATCCTGCCGACGCGCGCGCGCCTTATTATTTCGGCAATTTGCTTTATGACCGGCGGCGTCATGAGGAGGGAATCCAACTTTGGGAACGAGCGGCAAAGCTGGACCCGAAGTTTTCCATAGTTTTGCGCAACCTGGGCATCGGCTATTTTAACATAAGTCGCAAACCGGCACAGGCCCGCGCGGCTTATGACAAAGCGCTCAAGGCCAATCCGCGGGATGCGCGGCTATTGTTTGAGCGCGACCAGCTTTCGAAGCGGATGGGCGACGCGCCGGGCGCGCGGTTGGCGGAACTGGAAAAGTATCCGCAATTGATTGGACTGCGGGACGATTTAAGCGTGGAACTGTGCGCGCTTTATAATCAAACGGGGCAGCCGCAAAAAGCGCTGGAGATTTTAGCATTCCGGAAATTTCAACCGTGGGAAGGCGGGGAAGGCCTGGCGCTGGGGCAGCATATACGGACTCACCTGGCGTTGGGACGGATGGCGTTGGCGCGCGGGGATTGTGAACAGGCGCGGACGCTGTTTGAACAAGCTTTGACATCGCCTGAAAACCTAAGCGAAGCCACGCATATTCTAGCCAATTACAGCGACATAAATTATTGGCTGGGAGTGGCGTGGGAGGAGTCGGGCAATAAGGCAAAGGCGCGAGAGCAGTGGGAGTTGGCGGCATCATTTAAAGGGGATTTTCAGGAAATGAGCGTGAAGCCATTTTCAGAGAGCACATTTTATTCGGCGCTGGCGATGCAAAAGCTTGGCCGTAAGGCGCAGGCGGTAACGCTTTTGAAGTCATTGCTGGCTTATGCAAAAAGGCTGGCCAAAACGGAGGCCAAAATAGATTACTTTGCCACCTCACTGCCCACGATGTTGTTATTCGATGATGACTTACAATTTCGACAGGAAACGGCGGCATTATTTTTGGAGGCGCAGGCGCGGCTGGCGTTGGGCCAACGGAACGCAGCAAAACGGTTGTTGGGCACGGTCTTGCGTCGTGACCCGGGCCATCCGTTAGCGGCGCGGTTGAGCGAGGAAATGGAATTTGTGGGGTAGGGGCGCCGCACTGCGCCGGTACCGCGCCCAGGACAACGTTCCGCTACGCTCGTTGCGTCGCTATACGCAGCGCGGACAGCGCAGCGCGCTGTCCCTACCGCGCAAATTCGGATTTTAAGTTTTGAATTGTAAAAGGCGAGATTGTAAAGTCGTCGTTCTATCATGTTTGGTATGAAATGTTCATTTGGGTTTACGGTTCTCCTTCTCTGTATCACTGCTTGTTTCATAGTTCCTGCGAATGCTCAGAACAATAATGATACGCCAAATGTGACCGGGCCAGAGATCAAACTTGTGGCGCCGGGCGTCTGGCGCGTTCGATTTGGGGATCCCGAACAATTCACGCCGACGCGATTCCGGAGCGCGCCAATGGACATGGCGGGTCTTGCAGAGAAACGGTCGAATGCGCGACTGCCGTTCAATCCCGCCGAATTTGTGTTCCAGGTCTCTGATCGCGGATGTTCACTTCGCCTGCCGATGAAACAGCGGGAAAGTATTTATGGGTTTGGCCTGCACACGGAGTTGTTTGATATGACGGAATCCAAAAGCGGCCAGACCGGACGCCGCGTGGTTCTGGCGCCTACGGATATGCCCGAGAATGATTTGGGCGAATCTCATGCGCCGGTGCCGTTTTATGTGTCGTCGGAAGGATACGGTGTTTTCGTGGATACGGCGCGGTTTGCGGTGTTTTACACCGGGAACGTCTCGCCGGCCGGCGCCGAGGACGACGCCGGGGGCAATGAAGTGCAGACGAGCACCGCGGCTTTGTATCGGGCCCGGGAACAACGCGTCAAAACGATGCTGGTGGATGTGCCGGCGGCAAAGGGATTGGACGTCTATGTTTTTGCCGGGCCGACGATGCTGGACGCGGTGGAACGGTACAACTTGTTTTCCGGCGGTGGAGCGATGCCGCCGTTGTGGGGGCTGGGCGTCCAGTATCGCGGCTATGTGAAATACGGCGCGGAGGAATCGCTGGCGCTGGCAACGCGCATTCGTGACGAGCATATTCCGTGCGATGTCTGGGGCGTCGAGCCCGGTTGGCAGTCGCATGCTTATTCCTGTTCATTCGTCTGGAACACAAACGCGTTTCCCGACCCGGACGGCTTCATTCAAAAGATGCATGCGATGGGTTATCGCATGAATTTCTGGGAGCACGCCTTCACGCATCCGTCATCACCGATATTACGATGAGTTGAAACCGTGTTCAGGAAATTATCTGGTTTGGGGCGGATTGGTCCCGGATTTCGCGAGTCCTGCGGCGGAAAAAATATTTCTCAAGCAAAATGACGCGGCGTTATTTGATCGGCAGGTGGAAAGCGTGAAATTGGATGAATGCGATTTTCAGCCGGAATCGGCGACACCGTGGTCATTTCCGCTCGTGACAAAATTCCCTTCGGGCTTGGACGGGGAATTGATGCACTCGCTGTTTGGCGTTCTTTATCAGCAAACGATGATGGAGCCTTACCAGCAGAAAGGGCTGCGGACGTGGGGCCTGGTGCGCAATTCGCAGGCGCTGGCCAGTCCATTGCCGTACGTGATTTACAGCGATTCCTATGATCACCGATGTTATGTGCGCGGGTTGGTGAACGAGGGATTTTCAGCGGCCTGCTGTGGGGGCCGGAAGTGCGGGTCGCAGACTCGCTGGAGGATTTTTATCGCCGGATTGAATCGGTGATTTTTTCGCCCGATGCCGTTATTGATTCCTGGTTCATTCGCAATCCACCATGGGACCAGATCAATCGCGGCAAAAATAATCGTGACGAGTTCATGCCTGACCGGGATGCCGTTACCGGCGTGGTCAGGAATCTATTGCAATTGAGGATGAGCTTCATTCCGTACCTCTATACGGCCTTCAATGAATATCATTCCACGGGCAAACCGCCGATTCGCGCGCTGGTATTGGATTGGCCGAAGGATAAAGATGCGCGGCAAATTGATGATGAGTTTATGTTTGGCGATTCGGTGCTGGTCGCTCCAATGTTCGCCGGTGAATCCTCGCGGCAGATTTATTTGCCGGCAGGAGACTGGTTCGATTTTTGGACGCGTGCGCAAATCAGCGGCCCGGCAACAATCGAAGCCACCAACGGTATCGAACAAATCCCGTTGTTTGTCAAAAGCGGGACGCTCTTGCCGCTGGCTGAGCCGGTCGAATATATCAAGCCCGATACCTGTTTCGATGTCACCGTCAATGTGGTCGGAGAAAATCCGGCGGACTTCACGCTATATGAAGATGATGGTGTGACCACGGATTATTCTCATGGCGAGCAGAATAAAATTGTGCTTCACGGAAAAGGCCAATCGGTTTCGCGCAGTGGAGATTATCACGGGTTGGAGCGGTATAGAGTTACGGGGTGGAAGAAGTTTTGAACGTTAAAATTAAAACGTAACGTGTTGCTTGGTGCGTGATGCGTCAAGTATGGTCAACGATCGCGAGCGTGACGCGCCGCGCGCTACGTAACACGCAATCCGGAATTTCTAAAAGTCTCAGTTTTCCAGGACGCGATAATAGCGGCGTGAGCTGGTGATGGGAACCGAGTAAGGCGGGGTGAGGGTAACAGTGGTATAAGGGCCGGCGAGATTAGCAGAGGACTGGAGCGTGCCGTAAGACCAGTTCAATTGCAGCCGGTTGGTAGCCGTGTTTGTGAATGTGATCTTCTCCTGCAATGGAGCAAGGGGAGCGGTTGCGTTTTGAGAAATCTGCGCCCATTGCAGTGCCGAGACGGACGCACAACAATCCCAGCTATACAGACCGCTGGCAGCCGTGCTTGTGGTCCAGTTGTCCCAGGACAAACCGGTGGCATTTGTGACTGCCCAGGCGGCGATGGCCTGGTTGTTGAAAAAGCCAATCCAGTTGGTGTGTTTCGACAGGAGTTCGTATGTGCCGACCCAGCGTAAAAAGATTCCATTGAAACCATCGTTGTTCCCGCCGCCGGTACCCCAGTTGGGGAGAATGTCGTGAGTGCAATAATTGTTCGTGTAATAATCCGCCACAGTTTCGGGAATGCCCGTTCCCAAAAAACCTGCCGCGCCGACATAGGTGCCGACGTTGTAGCTCAGGTCGCTTCCCACGGCGCCGTTGGTGGCGTAATGGTCGTAGAGGAAGCCGTCGGACTGGACGAGGTAAGTCGTTTCCCAATTGATCATGTTTTTCGCTTCGGTTTGGAACCCTGCGTTTGGAAAAATCAGGCTGAGATAGAAACCTGCCAGAGCGGCTGGGCCGTTTATGCAGGCGTTCTTGGTGATGTCCGCATAGTTGGGGCTTCCGAGGTGATTGGTGGTCCACCACATCCCGCCGCCAAAAGTGCCGTCGTATTGCGGCAGAACGCGGCCTGGCGAGTGGCCGCCATTGTAGACCCAGCTAAAATTATTTGAGGCGATATTTGCCCAATTTTTCATGGAGGAGTTGATCGTTCCGGTCACGCTGTAGAGCGCCAGATAAGCGCGGGCATGGGCCAGGACACACCACATGATGTCGTCGTTGTAGATGTCGCCGGTCAAGTCAGTGCCATAGGCTTTATCAAAGCCATTGAGGAGAGCGGTCATGGCGTTCGAGTCAGTCGTGTTGGGGGCGGCGATGTAACGGTCGATGGTCATTTCAATCATCTCGGCATTTTCCCATTCGTCGTTTTGGGAAAAGGAGCCGCCTTGCTGCCAGATGTATTCGCCGCCGCCGCTGCTCGCGACATAGAACGTATTGTAAAAGTCGTTGAAGATATTGGTGGCATCCTGCGCCGCAAGCTGGCCAAACGCCGGAAAACAGGCAGACCATAGAATGACTATGGCTGAGGTTCTTGCTAAATGCTTTGCTATGGCCAGGAAGGGTTTCATTCGGGTCTAATTTTCTTTTACACGATAAAACTGCGACGGATTCGCCGTGGGCGTCGTGAAGGGTGAAGGCGCATTGGTCATGTCATTGTAAGGCCCGGTGACGTTCGTGGCCGTTTGCAATGTGCCATAATTCCAGTTTAATTGCACCTGGCTTGTTCCGGCTTTTGTGACGGTCAGCGTTTCGGGCGACGGGATGATGGCGCTCAGGTAAATGGGAAAAATGTCCCAGCTTGAATGGATGGCGTCAAAACTTTTTTTGTTACAAAAATAACTCGTTATGCCAAAATTCAATTAATGAAATTCAGTGTTTTCAAGGCGATGGCTTCGCTAATCATCTGTTGCCAGTTCCAGAATCCGGCAATGGCGTTGGAGCCGGTCGTTATTACGATCAACACCAATGGTCCGCGCACCTCAATTTCTTCTGATTTCGCCGGGTTCAGTTTTGAGACGGGCAGACTGCGGAAAGACCGGGGCACAGGCGCGTATTTTTTTGATTCGTCGAATACACAGCTTCTCACAATTTTCCGCAATCTCGGAATCAGGAGCCTTCGCATTGGCGGCAATACAGTGGACCGTGGATTTGTTCCGGCGAAGGCCGACATTGATGCGCTTTTTCGGTTTGCGAGAGCAGCGAATGTAAAAGTGATCTATTCGTTGCGCCTGGCCAATGGGAATCCGGCGCAGGATGCGTCTATTGCCAGCTATGTTTGGGCTAACTATCGGCCATGGTTGATTGACATGGCGATCGGCAATGAAGCCAATTCATACAACGGACTGGATCCGGAAATGACAAACTCCGCACTATTCGTTGCCAAATGGAACCAGTTCGCCACTGCGGTTATCTCCGGGACACCCGGTATAAAACTTGGCGGGCCGGACAACGGCAACGGAGCAGTTTCCTGGGTCGCCGCCTTTGCGGAGGCGGAGCAAACGAACAGGAGCGTTGACTGCATCTTTTCTCATTACGAACCGGGAGGAACATCGCGAAACAAATCGGCCCAACAAATGATTGATGAAATGCTTTCGCCGGATTGCGACGACCGAAGGTGCGAGTCATGCTATGAAAAGATTGGCAGGTTCGCGGAATCGCGAGGTTGGGGATACAGATTCACCGAAGCCAACAGCCATGTCGCGACGCCCCTTTCGCGCGGCGGAAACCACTCGTTCGCCACGGCGTTGTTTGCGCTGGATTTTCTCCATTGGTGGGCTGAGCACGGCTGTGCCGGCGTAAACTTTCACACTGGGTTTAATGGCTTCAACGGCGGCTTTTACACGGAGACAAACGGCGACTATGGAATGTTCCCCATTTGTTACGGCATTGCCGCGTTCAGTGCCGGCGGGCAAGGCGTCGCCGATTCGGTGACAATCGAAAATCCCCGTCGTCTAAACCTGACGGCCTATGCGGTGACCGATGCAAACAATAATCGGCTCGTTACCATCATCAATAAGGAGCACGGTAAAAATGCACGTGATGCCCGGGTGCGCATCAACACGCGCGGCGGGGCGGCGTCCGTAATGTATCTGACGGCGCCGGACAATGACGTTGCCGCGACTTCCGGAATCACACTTGGCGGGGCAACAATTGATAGCAACCACCTTTGGCAGGGGACATGGGAAACGCTCAATTTGAAAGGCTCGAACGGATGCGAGTTGGAAGTGGTCGGGCCGTCGGCGGCCATTGTAAAGATTCAATATTAAAGGGACTAAGGATTATTTGTATTTCGAATCGCAGAGTGCTTTGATAGGCTCCGGCCAATGGAAAACAAACGATTGGAACTGAAAGTCGGTTTTTTCGTTTTTATCGGGCTTGTGCTGCTGGCTCTCCTTCTGATTGCCTTCAGCAAGGGCACGAGCGTTTTTCGAGGTACATACGCTGTTCGGCTTGTAGCTGTAAATGTTGGCGGGCTCAAGTTGCGGGCGTCGGTTTTGCTTGCCGGCGTGCAGGTGGGAAGTGTCACAGGCATCACGCTTGCGCCCGACGGGAAAAGCGTGACCATTGACCTGAATATTTATAACGGCACCACGATTTACAACGACGCGAATTTTGAAATTCAACAGGCGGGTTTTTTGGGCGATAACTATGTGGCAATCCTTCCGACGGCAAACCAGGGCTCGGTTATAACCAATAGTGAGGTTGTCAATTGCGAGCCTCCATTTGATATGCTTGCCGTGGCGCGGTCGGCGACCGGGTTTATCCAGCGGGTGAATGACACGGTGTCAAAAATCGAGACCTCCGTGGCCCAGTTGCAGCGGACGGTCCTCAATGGACAGACGCTCACGAACCTTTCCGTCGCCATCGCGAATATCAGGGCAGCCTCAGACCAGGCCAACGGTTTTGCCGCGGGCCTGAACTCGATGGTCGCCACCAACGGCGAACAGGTGCACAGCGCCGTTAGCAACATTGTTTTCTTTTCACACGAGTTGACTCAATTGGCGGCAAACGCGAACGGCGTCGTCGCCACGAACGGAGTGGCGATCGCCGGGGCCGTGACCAATCTTCAGGACGCCACAGCCACATTGAAGCAAATCGCCGATGATATGCATGCGGGCAAAGGCCTGGCAGGAACTGTTTTGGAGAATCAGGAGCTTGCAACAAACGTCCAGGATACCGTGAACAATCTTGCCATCGCCACGAGTAATTTGAATGAGTTTGGGCTCTGGCATTTTCTCTGGCATCATGAGCCTCCGCCGTACACCAACGGCCCCCCCAGGAGCGCCTCGCCAAATTGAATAAGCCATGACTCAACTTTGGGCCATTCGAATTTTTTTCCTGTGCCTGTGCAGCGTCGCGGGCTACGAAATTAGCCAGGTGCGTCCGGAGTTTGTGGCTTTGAGCCACAGCGGCCTTATCGGCCTTGGGTTCGGGTTCCTGTTCGGAACGGTGCTGATTGGGATTGATGAAATGCTGAAAAGCTTTTCGTTGCGGGCATTTTCGGCGGTTACGTTTGGCCTTTTGTTGGGCCTGTTCGTGGCGGTTCTCATTGACTCTTCGGGTTTGTTTGAACACGCTGACCCGGCCCAGCGATGGTTGATACGCCTGGGACTCTTTCTCGGTTTCGGTTACATCGGCATCATTTTGGCGGTGCGCAGCAATAAGGAGGATTTTTCGCTGATTATTCCTTACGTCCGCTTTCGTCCACAAAATCAGCCGGATCATTTAATTCTGCTGGATACAAGCGTGATCATTGACGGACGCATCGCGGATTTGATTGAGACGCATTTTCTTGAAGGGTTGGTGGTTGTGCCGCGGTTCGTACTCAAGGAAATCCAGCAAATTGCGGATTCGGGCGACGCGATCAAACGCGCGCGCGGCAAGCGCGGCCTGGAAATGCTCAACCGCATCCAGCGCAATACGGGCGCGGAAGTACGAATTCATGAGGGCGATTTTCCGGAGGAAAGGGAGGTTGATGCCAAACTGGTACGCCTGGCGCGCAATTTAAATGCGCGGCTTTACACCAACGATTATAACCTTTCCAAGGTGGCCGAATTGCAAAAGGTCAGTTGCGTGAACCTGCACGAAGTGGCGAAATGCCTGAAAGTCATTTTACTGCCGGGCGAAATCCTGCGCCTGAAAATCGTGCGCGAAGGCAAGGACAAAGGGCAGGGGATTGGCTACATGCCCGATGGAACGATGGTGGTGGTCCATAATGCCCAGCCGCACGTGGGTGAACAGGTCGAGGCGGAAGTTCAATCGCTCCTGCAAACCGGCGCGGGGATCATTGTTTTTGCGGATATGAAGTTGAGGCTGGGGGCCTGAGGGATGAATGGATTGATGGATTAGAGCGTGAAGGAATCCGCTTGGTCACGCGCGGGACTCAGTTGAGAGGCGCCGCGCGGCCTGGCGAGGGACGAAAAGTGCGCAAGTCTTCATTGCGAGCAATTCGCATTCTGCCGCGGAATAAGCACCCTGAAAGGTGGACACCAGGCTTATTGTTGCGGATAGACCAGAAGCCGGTCGTGGACGACGACGACGAGGTCATTTTTTCCATCGCCGGTGACGTCCGTGACGATGGCTTCGCGCGGTTCCGGGAGTGAATCGGTTGAATTGCGGAAGGTGTGCTCTTCAAAGACCTGCCAGCGCTCGAATGGTTCGAGTTTATGACGGCGCGTGAAATTCACCATGTCGAGGTAATTTTTGGCGGTTTCCAGGAAGACGAGTTGTTTGCGCCCGTTATTTTGCAAGTCGCCTGTGGTGACATCGTTGAGGTAACCGTCCTTGATTGGTGTGTCGTAGCCGTCCAGCGCGACAAATTTCCAATTATCGCCCGCCAGCGGCATCCAGCCGGCGGTGTTTTGGCCGAGGAAGGCGATGGTGGGGATGTGATTGTCGCCCAAAGTGACGGAGCGGATGGCATTGAAGTCAGAGACGGGCAAATCAATGTTGCGCACGTTTTGCCACACGCCGTTTGTGTCGCGCTCGCAGAGGCTTAGCCGCTGGTACTGCGCGTCAAAGAGGAACACCGAAGGGCTGCGACGGTCGCCATTTTGGACAGCGACGGCGCCTACGATTTGGGAATCGCCGGCGGCGCCGTTAATTTGGTCCTTTACGCGAAAGACCCATGAGGGTTGGTTTGTAGAACCCTCCATTTTCTGTTCCTGCTCGAGCACGACGGCGCGAAGGAAATTCTTTTGCGGAAGGAGCAACTCGGGTTTGCCGCTGCCGTCGAGGTCGGCCGACGCGAGCCAGGGCTGCTCAATGCCGCCGCCTGGCGCGTCCACGTCTTCCTCATCAAAGCTGCCGTCGCGCTTTTGCAAAAGCACTTTGATTTTTTCATATGGAATGAGGATGACCAGATCGGCCCGGCCGTCCTGGTTTACGTCCTGGATGGCCATGGACGTGGGAGTGGCCTTGAAATCCGGGGAGAGCTTTTGGGTCTTCATTTTACCGTCGGCAGTTTCCGTGACGAGCGAACGCTGACCGTCTTTGTCCACAATGACGCAGAGAGTGGGTTTGGCCCTGGGTTTGAGCGGGCCCACAGCCATGGCAATGGGTTTGCCATCGAGCGGGATGGGCGTCGGAAACGGCAGCCGTCCGTGTTTGTCAAACTGGGTGAGGCCGACGGAGCTTTCGGTCTGGCTTAAAAGGAAGATGTCGGGATGGCTGCTGCCGCTCCAATCGGCCGTAGCGATCTGGCTCACGCCGGCCAGGCATGGAAATGTCTTTGGCGGCGCCAGCGAGCCATCCGGCTCCTGATCATAAACGGAGAGCTGTCCGCTCTCAGGTTCAGCCACCATGAGAGAGGGCCGTCCGTCTCCGTTGACGTCCGCCCAGAGCATGCCTCGTTGCGCGGCGTCGCTCTTGTTCAGCGGCAACACTTGAAACTGGCCGCGTTGAAATGTTCCCGACAATACTTCGCCGGGCTCTTTGACGAATTCGGAAACGCTGGCGCGACCGGAATTCTCAGCGATGGTAACGACGTAATTTTTGCTGCCGCCATCGAGCGTGTCTGCGCAATAGGAGCGAATGGCCTGCGATTTGAAATATATTTCCGGTCCCAATTCCCCGTCCTGTTTTTGCAGGCGAAAGCGAAAGGGGGTCGGGCTGTCCCAGTCCACCAGCAACAAATCCTGCCGGCCGTCACCATCCACGTCCGCGATCTGCACGGCCTTGGGCGAGCCGGAATAAGCTATTTTGCGCGGCTCGGCGAGAGTGCCGTCGGGCTTTTGGGCCCAGAGATACAGATGGCCGTTGTCGCCGAGGAGGACCAGGTCGGTGCGCCCGTCTCCGGACAAATCCCCCTGGGCCAATGCGTTGCCATCCATGCTGCCGTCGTCAATATGCCACTTTTTCGGATCGCTCCAGCCGTTGGTGCCTTCGTTGTAAATAACTTCGAGGTCTTTGTTGTCGCCGTAAAAGGCAATGTCGGGGCGGCCGTCGCCGTTGAGGTCGGTCACGACCATGGAGGCGACGCGCTCGTCGGTAGGAATGGAATCCATACGAAAGCGGGCGTCAGGCGGAAGTTCGTTGATGCCGGAATAAGTGGAATTAGAAGTGTCCGCTTCCGGTGTGCTGACGCGGTTGGTCTTGCCGGTTTGATTGTAGAGCAGGACGATTTTGGATTTGAGATTGTCGGCCACGATCAGATCTTTGAGACCGTCTCCGTTCAGGTCGGCCGAGTGCAACAGGCCGATCTGCTCATCGATGGGAAAGATTTCCGGACCGGTAAAGCCAACGATATTGGTGGCCATTTGGGCGTGGCCGCACAAAACAGAAGAAAAAACCAACGCCGCGGTAGCGGCCAAAATTCTATTTAGACACATAAACCTGTATACACTGCCTATGGACAGATAAAATGGCCAGACTATTTAAAAATAATTCTTGAAAGGTTGAAGCGAAGGCTGAAATCCCGAGCGAGGATAGGACGAACGGCGTTGGGGAGCCGTCGCGAAAGCTGCGGGCGCAGACGAAGACGACCGCGCAAATAGTAAGTGGTAAAAGACCGAAAGGGGTTGAAAACTATTTTGACGGTGTGCAGAATCCGGCCATGACAAAATCTGTTTTCGAAGGTTCGGTCTATGTCGTGCGGGATAATATTGACACGGACCAGATCATTCCGGCGCAGTTTCTTGCCCTGGTGCCGACCATCCCCGATGAGTACGAAAAGCTTGGAAGCCACGCAATGGCCGGACTGCCCGAGTCGTTGTACCCGAATCGTTTTGTGAAGGACGGCCAGCTTGACAGCGACTATTCGATTGTCGTGGCGGGGAGAAATTTCGGCTGCGGCAGTTCAAGGGAGCACGCGCCCATCGCACTGGGTTCAGCCGGGTGCCGGATCGTTCTTGCTGAGAGTTTTGCGCGTATTTTTTTTCGGAATTCGGTGGCGACGGGCGAATTGTATCCGTGCGAACTGACGGAGCGGTTGTGCGATGTTTTGAAAACGGGCGACGTGGTAACGGTTGATTTGGACGCGCAAACGGCCACGGTCAAAGGCAGTGGACGGGTAATACAAATCAAACCGCTGGGAGATGTGCGTCCAGTAGTTGACGCGGGCGGCCTGTTTAATTACGCTCGCCGCAGTGGAATGATTGCAAAGTGACAGGACAAGTTCAGCTAAAGACGCCGAGATGTATCCGTTTGCATAACAGCTGAATACGCGCTTTTGAAATTTTTCCTGTTTTGAAAGAAATATCATTGACCCATGAAATATTTTCCTGTAGGCAGTAGGACTGCCGCCATTACAACGCGAGAAGTTGCTTTTTAAGGCGGAACGCTAACAGCCATGTTGAATCCAAAATCCTTTTTGGCCATTGATTTCGGAGCGGGCAGCTTAAAGCTCGCCGAATTCGACATTACAGAGGCCGGTGGGTTGAGCTTGAAGTATTTTGAAATTCGTCCGCTTGGGGCTGAAGGCTCTGCGGACGCCACCCGCGAGGCGACGATCCTGAAGATCTTGAAGGAGACGTTGACCGAAGGCGGGCTAAAAGCGCGGAACATCAACGTATGCGCGCCAGGGTTTCAGGTGTTTTCCAAGTTCGTCAAACTGCCGCCGGTGGACGCGAACAAAGTCACGCAAATCATCCAGTACGAAGCCCAGCAGAACGTTCCCTTTCCCCTGGCCGAAGTTGTGTGGGACTATCAAATCATGGGCTCGAGCAGCACCGGCGAGCTGGAGGTCCTGCTGGTGGCCATCAAATCGGAAATTGTGGAAGGATTGTTCCGGGTGGCCGAGACGGTGAAATTGAAATTGCAATTGTGCGACGTATCTCCGGCCGCGCTGTGCAATGCTTTCAAGTATAACTATGGCGATTTGGACGATTGCACGATGCTCCTGGACATCGGCGCCAAAACCAGCAACGTATTGTTTTTCGAAAAAGGGAAAGTGTTTTCGCGCAGCATTCCGTTGGGGGCCAATGCCATCACGCAGGATTTCGCCAACGAATCGAAATTGAAATTCGAGATCGCCGAGCAAATCAAGATCAAGGAAGGCTTCGTGAGTCTGGGTGGCGCATATGAGGAGCCGGAGAACCCCAACCAGGCGGCCATTTCGAAAATCGCGCGGCAGTTTATGACGCGCCTGCACATTCAGGTAAACCAGACGTTGCAGTTCTATCGGGGGCAGCAGGGCGGTTCAGCGCCACAACGGCTGTTCCTGGCGGGCGGCGCGAGCATCATGCCTTATACAGCGCAATTTTTTGCCGAGAAACTCAATGTGCCGGTCGAATATTTCAACCCGTTCCGGAACGTGCAGATTGATCCGGCGGTCAACCTCGAAGCGTTGGCGCGCGTGGCCCATTCGCTGGCGGAAGTCGTGGGCCTGGGCCTGAGGAATCTGGCCAATTGCCCGGTGGAAATGAATTTGATGCCGGAAAGCACCGTGCGCTGGCGCAATTTCAATGAGAAGAAACCTTACCTGATGGTTGCGGTTTTTGCTCTGGCGCTGGTCGGGTTCGCGGTCGGATTTCTATTTGAGCGGTTGGCCGAGGCCAAGGACGCGGCCTTTGACGACGTTCAACCCAATCTGAACGAGGCGAGGGACCTGACAATCGAATGTCCGACGCCAAGAATAAAAGAGCAGGCACGCAAAGCCAGGCGCTGGAAATCGCTGATTGGATGCAGAAGAGATATTATTGGGGCGATGTGCTGTCCGAGATGCGCGAGGCCCTCATTCGCGCCGAGAACGACGTTCAGAAAAAATTGTCAACGGAGAAGCCCGACGTCCAGTCCGGCATTTGGATTGAGCAAATGACCACGATGGGCACGGCGGCGGCCAGCCCGCAGCAACAGCCCGTGAACTCCGGAAGCGTGGGAGTAGGCACCACAAAGGCTGGCGCTACGATGCTTCTGGTTTGCCGTGCGGTGAGTCTGAACACCGTGGACGCTTCGGCAAACAGTGAAATCGCCTATGCGGTTCAGAACGAATTACAGGCCTGCAAGTACTTCGATCCCAAGACTACGACGCTGGCAGGCAACATCAGTTCGGATGATCCGAACGGAACATTTACCTTCGGCGTCAATGTGACGCTGTCACCCCCGCCGCAATTTTAACATGGGTTGGATCAAACGAAATTTATACTTTACCATCGGCGGCGTGATTGCGCTGGCGCTTCTTGGCTGGTCGATGTATTACAATTTCAAAAGCTGGCGCCATAACACCAACGCCCTGGCGCAGGTGCAGGGCGCCTACGCCGATTTGCAGAAATATTACAGCGATACCCCCACTCCGTCGGAAACAAACATCTTTTTGGAAAAATTGCAGGAACAGCAACTGCACGACTGGATCGGGCAGGCGCGCGCGCATTTTGTTCCTGTGCCTCCCATTCCCGATCCGCCCAATGGCGTTGTCACCACGGAGGCGTTTGCCGGAAGTTTGAGAAAAACCATCCATGATATGCAGGTCGCATCCGTGGAAGAGAACGTGGAGATTCCAGCGGATTACAGTTTTTCTTTTGCCGCGGAGCGCAATCTGGTCATGTTCTCGCCGAACAGTCTCAATGCGCTGGCGGCGCACCTGGGAGAAGTGAAGGCCATCTGCGATGTTTTGTTTACCGCCAAAATAAACGGGATTGACAGCATTCAGCGGGAAGTTGTTTCAGACAATGATGCTGCCGGACCTCAATCGGACTATCTGGCCGAAAAGACGGTCACGACGGATTTGGGCAGCAAAACGCCCTATGCCGTCACGTTCCGATGTTTCTCGGGAGATTTGGGCAATGTGCTCTCGAAGCTGGCATCGTCCGATCACGGATTCAACGTGACGGGAATCAATGTGATGCCCGCGAGCGGGGCGGCGAGCGCCGCCGGAGAAAACCAACCGCCGGAAGCGCAGCAGCCGGTTTCAAGCGGCGGCCTGCAAACCGTGTTGGATGAACAATTGTTACGCGTGTCGGTGGGCAT
Source organism: uncultured Verrucomicrobiae bacterium (assembly GCA_963845665.1). Taxonomy (GTDB): domain Bacteria; phylum Verrucomicrobiota; class Verrucomicrobiia; order Limisphaerales; family UBA11358; genus UBA11358. Next base: position 1,209,094 of record CAWJTA010000001.1, on the reverse strand, counting down.
CCAGGTTGTGAAGTTAAACAAACAATGAGCTTCATTAAGAAACATTACGAAAAAGTTTTGCTCGGTGCCGTGCTGTTCGGACTGTTTGCGGTTTTGTTGTATTTGCCGTTTAGGATTGCACAGGACCGTGACAATTTGAGAGACATCATGAACAGCATCATCCGGACCAAGGGCAAACCGCCTGAACCCGTAGACATGTCTCAGTTGAGCGATGCCCTGAGTCGTGTGCAATCCTCATACAATCTGCAGGAGAGCTTCGAAAAGACCAATCGTCTCTTCAACCCGATGCAATGGCAGAGAACGCCTGACGGCCATATCATCGAAAATCGAACTGGACGGGAAATCGGGCCGGACGCAGTGAAGGTGACGAAAATTGTGCCGCTGTATTATATATTGAAATTGGAAAGTGTCGAGCCGGCGAACCAGTTTAGCGCCGCGCGCTATGTCGTCAGTATTGAGGAGCAGAATGCCCCGATTGCGCCGGAGCGGCGTCCGCGCAAGCATTACCTTTCGGTAGGCGAACACGACGCGGCCTTATCTCTCATTTCGGTAACCGGCCCGGCGGACAATCCGCAGTTGTTGTTGCAGATCATAGCGTCCGGCGACCAGGTGCCTGTAACAATGAAAAAACCATTTAGCACAATCGTTGGTTACGCCGCCGATTTGTCATATCCCCCCGAAAACAAGCATTGGTATGACCAGCGCGTGGGCGCCATGATAAATCTTAACCGCAATGACTATAAAGTTGTTGTCATAGACATGAACGAAGTGGTAATATCCGCCGAATCAAACCACAAAAAGACAACGTTACAGTATCAGCCTTAGAAAATTTCGTTAGAAAAATCGCGCCGACTGCGCTCCCAATCCCAATCCCATGACCAAAGCAGTTCTCTTACCGATTCCGTTTCTCATTCTGATGGCAGCGACTGTCGTGCCTGCGCAAACCAGTCCCAACTATGGCGGGGCGGCTGTAAACGAAGCAGTGCTGCGCGAGGCCGACACAATTGTGCTGCGCCAAAAGCTTGCCGCCGCCAATGCAGCCGCGCAGCAAAAGGATCTTGTCGCCGCGGCCAAGTTATACGAAGAATCATATTCGCTGGTGGAGAGCATTGGACCGATAAGCATTCCCAACGAAGCGGCCGAAACAAAGACAGGACTGGTTTCGGTCCGCATGGAATTGGCGCGGGAGGCTGAGCGCCAGGGTGATTTGCACGAAGCCGACGTGCAGGTATCCCGCGTGCTCACAGTGGACCCAACGAACCCCGATGCCATTGCATTTAAGAAACAAAATGATCTGCTTATCGCCCAAAATCGCGGTTTGCAGCCGGACATGGGAACGCAAGGGGAAGCACCGGCCATCCGGGACCAAAAATTGGACGCGGACACGCTGGCGCGGGATGGGCAGATGCTTTATGAGATGGGCAAGCTGGAAGAGGCGGAATTGAAATTGCAGCAGGCGTTGCAACTGGACCCGGATAATACCGGGGCCAATTACTATCTTGAGGCTGGTTAAACAGGCGCGTTATGGCCGGGAAGGGCGTAAGAAAGACGTGGACAACCTCGATCGCATGGTGCAGGTGGAACGTGCATGGGAAAAGCCGGTCAATGTTACGACGAATTTTGCCAATCCCTATTTCCTGACTAATTTGGTCTACACCAGCACAAGGCGTCAGTCGATCTACACGCAAGCTCAATAGTATCCAACTGGATACGGTAAGTTATCCTTCGCTTCCCTTGAGTGAAGTGCTTCGTCAATTGCGCGAAGAGTCCCTTCAGCGTGACCCTGAAAAACAGGGAATCAATTTCCTGTTTAACCCCAACGTTGAGAATATCCCTTCGAGTGCGGAAGGAGCGATTCCTGGCCAGGAAGGGCGCGGGGGACCGCCCACAGCCATCAGTCCGACAACCGGATTGCCCGAGCAGGCGCCGACAGCATCGAGCCAACCGGCCGACCCTACTCAGATTAACATCAATCTTTCATTGAACAGTGTTTCATTGGTGGATGTGCTAAATGCCATTTGCCTGGTATCCGATCATCCAATCAAATATTCGGTGGAGGACTACGGAATCGTTTTCTCTGAAAAGGGTCCGGATTCGCCGGCATTCGAAATGCGAACATTTAAAGTGGATCCGAATACGTTTTATGCCGGTTTGCAAAACGTAAACTCATTTTCGTTCGGCTCGGTGAACATTACCTCCAGCGGCAGCGGTGGCGGCGGTGGCGGTGGTGGTGGTGGCGGTGGCCAGGGTGGCGCCGGTCAAAGCCCCAGTGGCGCTGTAGTGCCGGTGGTGGACGTGTCGCCGGGAGCCTCTTCAGCGCGCCAAACTTCGGGTGGTGCCGGCGGCGGCGGTGGCGCGGGCGGCAATGCGGGCGGCGGCCAGGGCCAGGCCGGGACGGGCTACCTTTCAAATCCGCTCGGCGACCTTTCAGCCAGGGTTGAGAGTACCGGCGGTGGTTTGCTCTATGTGACCACGCCCAATCTGAGACGAGATCCCAGCGCTCTGGCCGCGCAGTTCTTTTCAAGCCTGGGCGTCGATTTGTCACCGCCAAAAACAGTCTTTTTCAACGACACACTGGGCGTCCTGTTCGTTTATGCCACGCCCCAGGACCTGGACCTCATTGAAAGAGCGGTACAAGTGCTGAATCAGGCACCGCCCATGGTTCATATTAAAGCGCGGTTCATAGACGTGACGCAAGTGGATAACAATGCGTTGGGCTTTGATTGGTATTTGGGACAGTTCAGCCTCGGCGGCGGTGGCGCTGCGGTGGCGCAGGGTGGAAACGCCGGTTCACTTTTTGTGCAGGGTCCCAATGGCACCCAATCCGTTTTCCCAGGCAACCCCGCGGCAGGCACAACCATTGCCGGTACCGCAGAAAGCCTGACCTCGGGAATTAACAGCGGCCCGGTCGCGGCGCCGGCCATTGCCACGATTACGGGCATCCTGACAAAACCCAATTTTCAGGTTGTGCTGCACGCTTTGGAACAGCGTCGAGGCGACGAGGAACTGGGTGAACCCGAGGCGACGACGCTTAGCGGACGCCAGACCGAAATGCGCGCCACGATCATTCAACCGGTTGTGACAGGTTATAACTTCCAGGCTGCCCCGGCGGCAGCAACCACATCCGGAGTTCCCTGATTTAAGTTGAGGACAAGTATGAAAAATTATCTTTACATTTTAACACGCGGGTTCGCGATTGCGGCCGTCGTCGCCATCGGCATGCCCTTCATGGTCCATGCTCAGGTTACTACGATTCAGCCTGGCGTTTCGGCCATCACGCCAACAGTGCAGCAGGTTGAGACCGGGCCGATCCTCGACGTGGTGCCGGACGTTTTGTCCGATGGCTACACGATTAATCTGACGCTGATCCCGTCGCTGATTGAATTCTCGGGCTACGAAACCCCGCCGAGCCTGAACGGGTTTAGCTCGACTGGTTTGAACGTGGTGCTGTTGCCCACGGCCTTGCCTGAATTCACCGTGCGTGAAGTGACCACGACCGTGAACGTCTGGGATGGCCAGACGGTTGTCCTGGGCGGCTTGGTCCAGTCGATAATCCAACAGGAAAAAGACACTGTTCCCATTATTGGAGACGTGCCGATTGTTGGCAGGCTGTTTCAGAGCGAAAACAAAACCGAAACGAAGCGGAATTTGATGATCTTTGTGACGGCCACGATGATAGATCCGGCCGGAAACCGCGTGCATTCGGATGATGAGCTGCCCTTTGCGCAGAGTACAATCCCGTCACAGCCCACGCCGGTGCCGGGAGAAACCCAGGAAGGCTTGATAACGCCTCCGGCAGCGCAATAAGGCGTTCGGAAGGTCCGGCGAATGGAAGCGGCTACGGGTCGGCGAAGTGTGAAATCAAGATTTGAATGTGAATTGTGGAACGGCTGCTGATCATTGACGGACATTCCTACGCCTATCGGGCGTTTCATGCAATTCGTGAATTGAATTCGCCTTCGGGGCAGCCGACCAACGCGATTTATGGCTTTATTAAGATGGTGGCCAAGTTGCGAAGTACTATCGCTCCCACGCATTGGATCGTGGTATGGGACGGAGGCTTAAGCGCCCAACGGCTTGCGGCCCTGCCAGAGTACAAGGCGCAGCGGCCCGAAATGCCCGAGCTTATGAGGCCGCAGTTGGACCAAATCATGGAGTATTTGGAGGCCGCGCGCATCGCCTCATATTGTCGGGAGGGCATCGAGGCCGATGACGTGATTGCGTGCATTGCTTGGCGCGCCGAAAGCATGGAATGGGCCACGGTCATCGCCAGTTCGGATAAAGATTTTATGCAGTTGGTGTCGCCACGGATTGGACTGTTGAATCCGCACGACAAAACGGAAGCAGTTTGGACGGCGGAACAGGTCCGCGCCAAAACCGGGGTCGAGCCGGTGCAAATCGTCGATTGGCTCAGCCTGATCGGTGACAGCGTGGACAATATTCCGGGAGTGCCCGGAATTGGCCCCAAGACAGCGGCGGAATTGCTGAAACAATTTGGGTCGATCGAAGAATTGTTCCGGCGATTGGAAGAAGTGAAGTCGGCGAGGGTGCGGGGAGCGTTGATGGCGGCCAAAGAAGCGGTTTTTCGGAATCGGGAGCTGGTCCGGCTTCATGACGTGAGCTGCGGGTTTTCGGCAGACGAACTGGCTCTTAAGACGCTGGACGAGGCGCGGTTGGCGCGACTGTATGAGCGATGGGGATTTAAAACGCTGCTGGCAGCGCTTAAAGAATCCGCCTCGCGTGATCGTCAGGCCGTTTTGATTTGAATGGACAGCATTGGACAGTGATCTGTGCCGTTCGGGGTTTGTAACCTTTGCCCCGATTTGCTTTATAAAAGGTAACAGTGGTGGTTTTGGAATCGTAAGAACATGAAATTGCGAACCTGGATAAAAAATTTGACGCAGTCGCCGGTTTTCCGGCGGTCACAGTCAAAATTTGCGACAATATATTGTGGACAGAGCGTTGCCGATACCCTAGTATCGTGCGAACCGTATATGCCGTTGTTGTCCGCCCGTTGCGCCGTTGTCTGTGTTAGTCTGGGTTTTTTCCTGGCCGGCTTTGCCACTTCGCAGGCCCAAACCAATTATTATAGTGCTTACGGAACCGAATATTCCATTGTAGGCTCGCTGCCGGGCGACCAGATGTATCCGGACCTGGCTCTGAACAAAAACGGCGGCTACATTGTTTGGCAGGATAACATCACAGACCCGGTCGGCCTGGGCATCAGCGCAATGCAGATTAACAGCACCCTGTCAGGTTCAGGAGCCATCTTTGCCGTAAACACACCCACTACCAATGATCAGCAAAACGCGCGCGTGGCATTGCTGAACAATGGCGGCGCAGGTTTTGTGTGGCAGGGTGGTCCGGATAATATCCAGCATATTTACGCGCGCTTTTTGAACGCCAGTAACCTCTGGGTGACCACGACCAACGTAGCGGTCAGCGCCTCTACAAACACCTTTCAAAGCAGTCCGGCCATTGCCACTCTGGCAAACGGTAATGTCATTGCAGTTTGGGTCAGCTTTGACCAGGCCGGTTCGAATAGCTACGACGATGTGTATGGCCAATTGTTTTCCACAAACGGCACGCGAATCGGGACAAATTTCCTCATTAACGTCTTTACCGACTACAATCAAAAAGCTCCAGCTGTCGCGGCGCTGACAAGCGGGAAATTTGTTGTGGCATGGGCTTCCGAGCAGGAACGCGCTATAGGTGTCACGAATAGCGGCACCAATTCGATCGAGCAGTTAACAGCACTCGCGCCCAGTGTGGATATCTACGAGCGGCTCTTCACCAATTCGGGCACTGCCGTAAATCCGTTAACCGGCGAAGTTTTGGTTGACCAGGACAACAACCCGTGCGCCGCCCCCGGCGTCGCCGCCGCATCCGACGGCAGTTACATGGTTACATGGTGCGCCAATGCCGGTATGGATGCGCCAACAAATGGCTGGGACATTTTCGCCCGCTCGTTTACCAATTCCACCGGCGGGCCGGCTATTGCCGTCAATTCCTACACATACGGCGACCAATACAATCCGCAAATCAGTGCCGTTGGCGGTGATTATTTGATCGTTTGGACAAGCCTGGGAGAGGACGGTTCGCGGGAAGGTGTCTATGGACAATTCGTCCACGAAAACGGCGCTCTAACCGGCAATCAATTCCGCGTCAATACCACGACCGTCGGCTCGCAAATGCAACCGGCCGTGGCGTCGGACGGCAATTCGCAATTCCTCGCGGTCTGGACAAGCTTTACGTTTGGTCCAAACAGCGATGATCTGTATGCGCAGCGTTATGAGAACGTCGGGGCCGTGCTGGCGCCCATGGCGGCGCCGTTCGTATGGTCGCCGTTTGTGATCAGCAATGTGGACGGCACTGCAACTTACGAACCGCAGTTGGTTGTGACGTGGCCAGCGGTGCAGGGGTTGGCAGTATCGAATTATGAAGTTTTTGTAAACGGCAGTTCGTCCCCTATGGGAATTGTAACCGGAGATTGTTGGACGATGACTGCCGCGGATGGGCTCGGATACCAGGATACGAATTCATTTCAAGTGGCCTACACCACCAGCTCGGGATTTCTGTCGCCCTTGTCGCCGGCCACGGTCGGGGGGACGTGGCAGGATTGCGATTGGTACGGGATTCCGTGCCAGTGGATGACAGAATATTATGGCAGCCCTATGTACTGGCCTTCGGCGACAACGTCCCCGGTCGTTCCCGGTGGCCCATCGCTTCTCCAAATTTTTATGACAGGTGGCAATCCGACCAATTCCGCCACCTGGCTGCGGACGGCGTTGACCCGTTCCAGCCAGGGATTGTACCTGAACTGGAACACTCAGCCGGGCATGACATATCAGGTGCAAATTACGAGCGATTTCAGAACCTGGAACAATTTCGGGGCGCCAAGATTTGAGGCCGGCACAAATGATTCCGTTTATGTCGGGAACGGCGGTGGCGGTTATTACCGTGTTCAGCTGTTGCAGCCATGATCAAAGTTATGCGGCGAATTATCATTACAACCTTGTTTGCAGCGATGCTGGTCCTCGGCTGGCAGCGGGCTTCAGCTTTTGCTTTCCTGGGGCCGTTCTTCGGGAACGATGCCACCTGGCAAATCAAGTCAATTGGTTACGATTTGACCCTGTATGAGGACTCCCTGGTACCTGGCAACGCGCTCTGGCTGGGCGATATTGGTGGCCCGAAAAATATTGGAGAACAATATCGCCGTAACGCGACGGTGATCTTCTACGCCTACGATACGACCTATTCGGGATTTTTTGGTTTGCAGGGTGAAACGAATGCCGACCTGGCCTTCGCCATCATGAACGGCTTTTTTGGCGCGCACACAAACGGTGTGGACGGCTACAGCGCCAACCTCACAGAATTCCCATTCGACTCCCTGCACTTTAACGGTTCGGCGCAGGGGCTCTATCTCACTGATCTCAAGTCCGTGATATTGCATTTGCTGGTGGAGCAAATGGGACTGGCCGAGCCGGAGCGTTACACGTGGGGTTTGGCGGATCGCTACCTTCCGCCGGGAGGAACTTGCCCAATTGATGAAGAATATACCATACTCCAAAGAAATTTCGGCTATAAGGATCAGCCATTGACCGGGCCTCAAACCGGGACCATCTATTCCCCCTACGTCAACAACCTGCTCTATACTTACGAAATTCTCGAAGTTTGCAGTCCCGCCACGGTGCAGGGCTGGAACGCGATTGCCGCCACATTTTCGACCGATCCCACCGTCCCGGAATTTACAGCAGTGGCGGCAAATAATTACGAAGGTTATGGAAACGACGACGGCGTGGCCGGCGTGGGCGGACTGCAAGTTGGCAGCTTTTACACCGGTCTAACCGAGGACGACGCGGCAGGCATACGTTACCTGATGAGTTCAAACACCGTCGATTACGAATTGCCAGCCACTGGAAGCCAACTGGAAGACACAAATTTCAGCCAAATTCAACCGCTTTACACGCAGCCGCTGGGACCTCTTCTGCAATTTGCCCAAACCAATCCACCGGCCGCATTGCAGGCTCTTTATCCAAATCTGGTCATAGACTCTGTATCCAACTATTTCACGTTGGTCACCAACTGGACGATCGGCTCGTATTTCACGAATTTCCCAGGCTCCCAGGTAGACACGGCGCCAGTTTTTGTCATTGTCAGCAATAACCCGACATTTTCATTCCAAACTAATTACGTCTACACCTTCGGCAACCTGGTGATTTTCAAATATTCCACCAACACGCCGGCCAGGCTCATCACGACCACGTTGGGCAATGTAAATGGCAATCAATATGTGGCCGGACAATTGGTGACCAACACCACCACCCAGACTGTTTATCTCAACCAACCGTCAGGACAATATTACCTCCTTCCGACCAACTCCTGCGGATTCGACATCGTCATTACCAATAAATTGAATGTTTATGCGGGGACCTTTACCAACTCGATTACCTCTGCGACCAATACGAGCGCCACAGGCGTTGGATTTATCGGCTCCCAGGTGATCCTTGAGAACCTGACGAACAGCCTTCTCCAGTACTACGCCTGCAATTTCGAAACCAGCGGCCCGGCCTTCTATCAGGGAGTTCAGCACATTCAATTTGTCCGTGTCTCAGATAGCAACGTCGATCCATTGACGGATTTATTCCGCCAGCCGGTTACGAACACGTACACAATGGTAATGATCAATGCGACCAATGGCACGCGTATCCTCCAAAGGTTTCAGCGCATCGTTGCCCAGCCGGACATTTTGATGCAGGCGGCAAATAATTTCGGGAGCGCAGGAGGGCAACCGGTTATCGGCACCGTGACGCGAGACATCAATTTTAATACGGGTGCGGTACCGGGGGCTGGTGCGACGGTTTCCGGCCCGGGTACGATTGACGGCTCCGTTACTTTTTCGTTTAACAAAATGGGTACCGCCTGGTGGAATGGGCCGTTCGTGGATGTAAATGCATTTCTGGGCGGCCCAACGACTCAAGGGGACCAGACAACCCAGGTTCCGTCTTTGCTCTGGGCGTCGTTTGACGGCTCGACCAACCAGCCGGTCGTTTATCCCACGGGCGCCAGCATTCAGGAATTGGAGAGTCAAATGGTGATTACTATTTCACCAACGACTTTGCCAAATGGCACCAATGGTTCTTCCTATTATGCGGCATTCAGTGCCACGGGTGGCACGCCGAATTACACGTGGTCGGGGACCAATTTTCCTAATGGACTGATCTTTTCCGGCAACGGCGTCCTGTATGGCACTCCCAACGTGGGGACCAACGTCGGCCCGTACGATGTGACGATCCAATTGACGGACTCCTCCTACCCGCCGAAAGTTGTGACGCTGCCCTATATTATCAATATTTCAAATTAGCCGCACAATGTACAAGCTGCCTTCATTCTCAAGTTTCGGCTCCCGGCTGGTGTTCGGGGTCCTGCTCGCAATATCCATGGGCTTCTTGTTTGCTCAGGCAGCCATGGGCCAAACTTACATCAATAATCAGAATTTGCAGTATCTCGTGCCCGGACCGCCGCAGCCGCCGCAAATTAACGATACCGCCTTTGTTAACCGAAATGTCTTTAGCATCTCCTACACTATCTTCAATTTGAACTATATCCAGTTCGTTGAGCCCTGGTGGGGCACGCTGTATTATACCAACACGGGCGAAATGATGGTCAATTCCCCCATCGCGACAAATGGGATTGCCTTATTAGAACCTCCGAACGCCGGTGTCGGCTACGAGTTCGATGATCAGCAGGAGGGCAATACAAATTCGATGGCCGGGACGTTTTATAATCCGGGCTCGGTTCACTGTAATTCAGTCCTCGATGGAAATAACATTTTCAATTTCGAGGGATTTCAATTTGCCGAACTAACCAGCATTGGCGGCTGCTTTGTTTCCGCGACAAACATTATTAACCCGGGAAACCTTGTCGTTGGCATAGGCGGCCAAATGAATCTAAACGGGCAGAATGTGGACTTGACGCGCGCTGTATTGACGCTCGAACAGGGCATCTTGACCTCGAACAATGTGGACGTGACGATCAATTCAGAGGCCGAAGGAACCGAAGTCGATTCAAACGGACTTTGGAACCCATTCGCCGCCCTTACCCCGTCCCTGGCCTATTCTGCGCCGCCGGACAATCTGAATCTTTTTAACCCCTCGAATTATATTCAGGTGGTCTCAACAGGGCCCTCCAACATGCTGGTTCGCGCGGTTTTCATCGTCAATGCAAATACAAATACCCCCAACAGCGTTTTTATTGCGCCGGCCGCTTTCGGTAATCAGGGCGCCCTATTGCAATGGTCCGGAACGTTCCTGAACCCGGCAACCGGTACTGTTGATACGAATTATCTCTATCTGTTTCATTCTTATTTCGATTCGACGAATCTCCCGCCTATCCTCACCGTAGGATCGATTCCGGGTATTTTCGATCAGGGCTTCTTTATCAATTGGCTTTGGGCGCAGAATACGCCGTTTCCGGAATTGGGAGCGCCAACAGCCGAGGGCTTTCAGGATGTATTTACCCCCAACGCGCTTCTCACGAACGTGACCTTTGAATATTTCAATGCCGCGTTGACGGGAACATCGGGCGGGACAAATCAAAGTACAAGAAATCCAAGCGGCGCGCTCACGAACCTGCCCAACCGGCTCGTCATCAACGCCAGTCATGAGCTCAAAATGGATCTCGCACAGATTTCGGGGCCGAATTACATGTCGATCAATGCGACCAATCAATTTGATGGCAGCCCCGGCGCGTTAATCACCACGCCGTATTCTGACCTCAATCTCGCCGTAACCAATGGATATCCGCATCCGTTGACGATTAGCAATTTGTTGGCGTCGAGTATCATCCAGTGGGGCGGGACTCTCGACGAATGGAGCACTCATTGGACCAACGTGGATGCCAGCGGTATCGCCTGGGACTACCAGGTAATGCTTGTCTATTCGGACCTGACGCCCGCGATAACACCGCAGGTGCAAAACCTCACACTGACCGCCAGCAATGTCGTGATCAGCGACGTGCTGAACGTGTTTGGTTCGATGTCTTCCAGTGCGGAAAGCCTGACGCTCACAACCAATTTCTACGGCGGCGGCGCGACCTCGCCCGATGGGGAACTGAATATGCAGGAGCAGGCGCCATGGGCATTCAGTTGGAGCGGATCGTTCCCGAACCTCTTTTTGCTGACCAATAACGGCGCAATTCGCATGCCGAATTACGCCGATTTCGTTGCCACCACGCCGGTAACCAACGGCGTTCCAACGATTCCTGCGGTTCCGGCCACGAATGTATTGTTCGAGGCTGGCGGGAAAAATGTTGCCCAGGGCAGTGTAGTCATCGTTCAGCCGTATTCCTACATCTTTACCAATACCATCAACGGAGGATCGCCCGCGTATTTTGTTAAGATTGGCGCCAGTTTCGATGCTTCACTTACGAATCTGGCCGCCGCTATCAACAGTGGCAAGGGCACGGGCATTGTTTACAGCGCCAAAGGCGCATTCCCGAATCCAGGCGCGTCAGCTGGCGTATTGCTGACAAACCTGTCGTTCATGGGAATCACCAATCACGGTTTCGTGGTCACAGCCGCTCTTGCCGGCCCGGCGGGAAATTATTTGACCACCTCAACCACTGCCACGAATCTAATGTGGACCAATTCCGCTTCCGGCGTGACCCTGACCGGCGGCGTGGATCCCATTTTGGGCTACACAAACATTACGTCCGGCCCGGCGCCTTATGGGACCATTATTAACAATGGCTTTATGTCAGACCAGGGCGCCACAATCTCAGTGACCAATTTCATCAACAGCGGGGCTATTTCCAACGGAACCGGGCCCTTTGAATTAACTTCGATCACGACTACGTTGACCAATGGCTCGATTATGGCGGGCGGCGACGTCTCTTTCACGGCGAACACTCTGGTCGTCAGCAATGTCCTGTTGCAAGTCGGACGGTCGTTGACATTGCAGATTACCAATTTCATTACGGACGACGATATTACGAATGGAAACGTCTTTTCCGTGGGCAGCACGAATGTTACCGGGTTTGATGGCATGGGATTGGTCCTTCCGTTCCTGCCAGCGAACACCACTCCTGGGTTCAATAACCTGCTTGGCAGCGCGATAACCTTACAGTCGCCGCCGCCCAATCAGCTGGTGGAAAACGATTGGGCAGGCCTGGATTACGGCGAAAGCACGCTTGGTTACAACACCAACAATATGGCGATCGGGCAGTTTGTGTTGAATTCACAGGCCCCAAACAGTGACTTCTACTTTAGTGGCCCGCCGGATTCCACCAACAACAATGCCATGTACGTGGACCAGCTCGTTTTGGAGAATTATGCCAGCCTTGCCGATAAACAAGGCAACGCAGGCATTCCGACGCTCCAATTTAACACCAACGCCAATGCTGGAAATCTGACGATATATTATGCGGACGCTATCGCAACCGAAACGGTCAACGGCGGGCCGTTTCAGGACGTTTCATATATTCTAAATGGTTTGAATGGGGGCCATTTGGTATGGGTGCCTCAATACAAAGGTTTTTTCAGCTCGAACACCAACGGCCTCAATATCGGCCTTGTTCAAAATTCACAATCGGCGGTGGTGGCCAGCCGCGTCAATTTCAAGCTGGCCTCGGTCAACGCACCCCAAAAAAGCGTGCGGTTGACATGGGAATCCTTCCCCGGCGCCACCAATGCCGTTTACTATTCGACCAACTTGCTCCAGGCCGATTGGTTGTTGCTCACCAATTTTGTGTCACCGACCAATCTGCCGCCGGTGGGAGTCTGGCCCATTTCTGACGTCGTCCTTGAGCCGTACAATTCATCGGTCCAAAAATCATATTATCGTGTGATTGTAACGCCAGGTTCATCGCTTCCTTGAAAGGTAATTGATGCCGCTTGGCCTATTAAAGTAGGAACCGGGAATGTAGCGCTAAAAGCGTGGTGTAAGTCACAACGATCCGATATCTGGCGGGAAGTAGAAAGTTTACGGGACAACAAGAATGTTCTTTACAGGAAATAGGGAGCCAGATAGTATAGACACTGCCGGGAAGCTGGCGAAGACAGAGACAGAGACCGGGTAAAATGCAATTTAACGCGTGTCGCGTGTTAATTTGAGTGACCTATACTTTACGGGCAATAAAAAAATATTGAAGGACGACAAGAAAGTTCTTTACGGGAATAGGAAACCAGATAGTATAGACACTGCCGGGAAGCCGGTGAAGACAGAGAGAGTAAAATGCAATTTAACGCGTACCGCGCGTGATAACTTGAGTAATAGCTTATGAATAACTTTTGGGGCTCGGGAGCGCCTGCCCTCCTTTTCAGCGCCCGTTCGAAAGAGACTGTAATGGATACGCCGCGCGCGCGCCGGATATTTAGCGGCATCACGATTTTGGCCGCGCTTTTCTTCGCCGCCAATGCCAATGCCCAGACTTCCTTTTCAACTGCGGTGCCCATTACCGGCGTTTTCGGCTCTATCACCAACGATAACACGGGTGTCGTGGCTCCCTCGGGTTCGCCCAGCATCGCCGGTTATCCGGCCAATGCCACTCTTTGGTACGCCTGGACCGCCCCGCAAAGCGGAGAAGTGGAGATGGACACAATGGGCAGCACCGAAGAGCCTTTGCTTGGCTTTACCGCTCCGCTGGATACGCTGATGGCCGTTTATAGCGGCAGCAGCTCGTCCGCACTCACTCAGGCGGCAGCGAACGACGACCTTTATTCAGTTCCACAACTTAATGAGACCTACCCGGAAAATATCTATAATGTAATACCGGGAACAAACGTCCTGGGAGGGCCCCTGGTCGCTGGGCCGATTGAGGTTGGCGCCGTCGCAAATGCTCAGTTTCCCCAATATTACAGTGGTCCCAGCGGCCTTCGCTTCAACGCCGTCGGCGGCCAGACCTATTACATCGCTGTGGATTCCAAAGCTGACCAATTTAATTACGTCTATGGCAACGCCGGTTATTCTTTGGGCATCGGCCTCTTCAGTGATACCGGACCGATTATTTTGAACTGGGCCTACAAGCCGTCGGGCGTTTTCCGGTTCGCGACGGAAAACTTCGATGAGACCGGAAATTTCGCCAGTACCAATTCCCTGGTGCCGCCTCCTCTTATCCCGACGTCTCAGACTGAAAGCTCGTTCCAGAATCTGGACGTGTCAGACCACGGCTTTATTTACGATGTAAATCAATACAACATCCAAATCCATTCGTATTATCCCTACAACGTCGCGGGTGTGCCTGTGACCATCACCCGCGTAGGCGGTTCTTCCGGACGTATCCTGCTGACCTACAGCACTGAAAATGGCAATACGAACTTGATTCAAAACGGTGACCAGCCGGCCACCGCCGGCGTGGATTATACCGCGGAAACAAACCAGACACTGATTTTCGATGATGGCGAAATGAGCAAGACCATTTATGTACCCATTATTGACAGTGGCAGGCATCTCAATAGGGATTTTACGATCGCTATAACAGGCGTCCAGCCCGACCCATATGAAGACACGAACGATGCCGCGGCAATCTCATGGCCCCGCATTGATTCCAACTTCGGTCAGACTGAAGTCCGGATTCTGGACGTCGCGATTGATCCCAGGGGACCCTCAGATTTTCAATTCGTCCTAACAAATATAACCGCAACCGCCACGAACTACACAACTAATGTCGTGTGGACCACTGAAGCCACCAACGCTGTTTTAAACCTTGCCAAAGTTAATTATCGGTTTCCACGCGACGTCACAAATTATTGGAATTCCGCCGGAAACGGCACGCTGGTTACAGTTTGGGTGACCCGTAGAGGAACCAACGATCAGGCCGTTACCGCCGATTGGTCGATCGATAACGGCTATCTGCAGAACGGGGATCTGGGAAGCGATTACACTTTTCCTCTCGAACCCGCCTCCGATTACGCCAATCCGGTTCCGCCGGGGTTGGGCGGTGTGGCGGCGACAAATTCTGATTTTTCTTTCAGCGCCTACAGCGGCACTGTCTCGTTTCCTGCCGGCAACAGCGGGCACGGATGGGACCCGCAGCCCATCCAATTCCTCGTGTATGACAATGGCGATGTCACGCTGGACAAGGATTTCATCGTCGACCTCTTTCAAATCGATCCGCAGTCAGGAGCTCATATCCCGTGCGGCATGATTGCCCAAACCAAGGTGACGATCCTTGCCGATCGCGCGCCAGTGACCAGCGCAACGCCGGCCGATGGCCGCCTTCCAGCAGGATCGGTGGACGAGAATTACAACATTGATTTCGGCCTGAAAATGGCTCCATTCATCAATACCACCAATTCGCCGCAGAATAATCCCAACCCTGGAACCGATGGCGAAGTGGACGGCCTTGCGGTTCTGCCCAATAACGAAACACTGGTAGTGGGCGCTTTTGATTCCTTCAACGGGGTCAACCGATTCGGCATTTGCCTCGTTCAGACGAATGGAGCCCTGGACACAACGTTCAATCCGGGCAGCGGCGTGAATATCCGGGACGGCGACGCCATCGATTGCGTGGCCCTGACGCCAAACAACCGGCAATTTGTCATTGGCGGTTCCTTTACGTCCTACAACGGCACCCAGGCAGGTGGAGTGGCCCGCGTGAACCTCGATGGTTCACTCGATACTCAATTCCAGCCAAATGTAAGTGGAACGGTCTATGCCATCGCCGCCCAGCCTAATGGCCAGGTATTGATCGGTGGTGACTTTACCGAGGTAAATGGCGTCGCTTGCGACTATGTTGCCCGGTTAAACTCAGATGGCTCGCTGGACCAGAGCTTTAGTCCTGGATCGACCCTCGACGGCCCGGTTTATGCGCTGTCTGTTCCACAAACGGAAGTCATTGCAACCAACGTCGTCTCGACCACGACGCCCGCCGCGGAAAACGACGCCACGCTCAATATCAGTTCCAACAATGTGGGTAATATTACCGTGAATTACATCTTCCCCACGACCAATGAAATGCAGGTCCTTTACGGCGGCAATATAATTTTTGACACAGGCCCCAGAGTAACCAGCCCGACGACTCCTGCCCAGTTTACCGTTCCCTACGGACCTGGCGGTACTCCCATCGTATTGGTGGTCAATCCGGGTGGCGCGCTGGCCACAGGCACCAATTACAGTTATGCCGCTGTCGTTACCAGCTCAGCGCCAATGCCCGAAGTCATGGTGGGCGGCAATTTCGACGTGAGCAATCAGCGATTCACAGATATTGCCGTCTTCGGTACCAACGGCGCTGTAGATACATCTACGTTCAACCCGAGCCTCGGGGCCGACCAGCCTATTTACGCCCTGGATTGGCAGCCTGACGGCCATGTGTTGATCGGCGGCGATTTCCAAAACATCAACTCTATACCGGTCAGCCGCTTTGCCCGGCTCAACCCTGATGGTACTCTGGATAACACTAATTTCTATGTCGGCGCCGGTGCGGATGATACCGTCTTCTGTGTCAATTATATTAATCCCGCGACGTTCGGCACTTACACCAATAATGCCGGCGGTACAAACGTGGATGTTGCCATCAATCGGTCGATTTACATCGGCGGACAATTCTCTTCCTATAACGGCACACACCGCCTGGGTTTTGCCCGCTTATACACCGACGGAACGGTGGATACGACCTTCATGGACACGACTTACAACCAGTTCGCCGGCCTGCCTAAGATTTTCTCCTACGATGCCCCCAGTGTTTTCGCTACTGGTATCCAAAGCGATGGCAACGTAATGATCGGTGGCAATTTCAGCGAAGTGGGTGGTGGCGAAGCTGAGATCAGTCCGCGCAACCAAATTGATCAGCAGGAAGGAATCGCCCAAAGCTTCACAAATCAATGGTTGTGGGTGTCTGAGGGTGGAACAGAAGTGGAACCCAATGCGCGCGATGGCGTGCGCAATCGCAGCAACATCGCGCGGCTTGTCGGCGGGGCAACGCCTGGTCCAGGAAATCTTATGTTTGTTCCTGATTCCTCCAGTGGCTATCAGGCCAATCGAAATTCCGTGACTGAAGCGATCAGGCTCGTTCGTGCCAACGGCTTTTTAGGGCCGGAGGCAGCCAACTTTTCGATCGCATCCGGTACCGCCCAAAACGGTTCGGATTTGGTCTTTCAGTCCGCCGAGCCGCAGGATTATCTCGCCTGGGAATATGCCGGGCCCACGCGAATGCATACTGATGGTCTCCAGGGATATAGCGGGGCGGAGAACGATGGCCTTAACCAGGAGTTCGCAGGAGGAATCATTCTGATATCCGAGGTGAATGTCACGATATTGCCGGATGCCAACGTCGCGGGAAACCTGAGCGCGACTTACCAGTTGGCCAATCCGGCCAATGCCGACCAGTTATATCTGGGCGGTGAGGATATTCCGGTGGGAACGGCGTTGGGAATTTCAAGTTCGCCAGTTTCGCTCATAGACAATAGCCAGCAGGCCGGCACCTTCGGCTTTGCTTCGACAACGTTCGTGGCAACCAATCTGAGTCCTCAAATTACCGTCGTCAGGAACAACGGCGGGTACGGACAAATTAATGTGAATTATTCCACTAATACTCCGTATCCCAACGGAGGCACCGCCCAGCCGAATCAGGATTATACGCCTATCGCGAGCACGCAGCTTACATTTTCCCAAAACCAAACGAACAAACAGTTCAGTCTGAACGTTAAGAATAACGGCATCGTCTCTACAAGCTTTACTGAAAAGACCATCAACCTTCAGTTGAGCAACCTTCGCCCTCTGGGCAGCGGCGCCACGTTCGGAATTTCCAATACCACCGTACGTCTTATCAATCTGAACTTCCCGGGTTATTTGACTCTGAGCGCAACGAATTATAACGGTCAGGAGGCGCCGCCTTACGGCCAGATCAGTTTCACCGTAAACCGCGTGGCCGGCAGCCAGGGCTCTCTTTCAGTGCAATACGCCACCGCCGACGGTACTGCCATGAATGGCGTGGATTATGTTGGCGCGACAAATGTCCTGCAATGGAACAGCGGTGATGTTTCGCCCAGAACAGTTACGTTGGCGCTTATTAATTCCGGGGTCGTGGGTGGGGGTAAACAATTCAGCATTAGTTTGTCCAATCCACAGTTCAACGAATCGTCCGATTCGGGTCTCTTTTATGCAGGGTCGCCTGGTTCCATTACCACCGCGTCGATGACAATCGGCAATGGCAATAGTTACGGCTCTGTCCAATTCAGTTCGCCTACTTATCTCGTTAATGAGAATGGCGGTTATGCGACAATCACCGTCGTCCGTTCAGGCGGCGTGGCTGGGCCGGCCTATGTCAGTTACTCCACCGCCGATGGAACCGGGACGGCCAATTCCAGTTATGTCCCCGCCTCCGGCATTCTTACATTTGCTCCCAACCAACTTAGCGCCAGCTTCCAGGTGGGCATTACCAATAACGGGCAGTACGGACCGAATTTGAATTTTAATGTTAATTTGTCAAGCCCCGTTAACCTGGCCCTGGGGACCGTGACCAGTGCGCAAGTCAGTATCCTGAATGACCAGGCCAATAATCAGCCGCCCGGCACAAGCAATGCCGTATTTACGGCCAATATCAACGGCGACGTACTTGCTCTGTCTTACCAGACCAATGGACAGATCATCGCTGGCGGCACCTTCAACGTCGTCAATGGCTTGACGGAAAACAATGTCGTTCGCCTGAACAGCGGCGGCTCAGTGGATACCTCTTTTTCCGCCAGCGCAAATGACACCATTCAAACAGCAGCCAGTCAGACGGACAACCGCGTGTTGATCGGCGGCGAGTTTACTTCCGTTGATGGTACTACGATCTACAGCATTGCCCGCTTGATGACCGATGGCACCGTGGATACCAGTTTTGACGTCGGCGCCGGCGCAAATGGTTCAGTGTATTCGCTTGTTGAAACGTTCCTCGGCGGCGTTCGCAAAATTTATGCCGGCGGCGCATTTAGCACGATGAACAGCGCAAACAGCGAGGGAATCGCCCGGTTGAATAATAACGGCACCATTGACCAAACATTTAGCGTGGGTTCGGGCGTGGATGGGACGGTTTATGCCGTCGCAGTTTACCCGACAAATTCTGTTTATGCCGGTGACGTGATCGTTGGCGGTTCATTCGCGCATTACAACGGGGCGGCGGCGGGCGGCATCGTGCGCCTGGCGTCCAACGGCTCGATTGACGTTAGCTTTAATCCCGGCGCAGCCGCAACGAACGGCGTTATCAACGCCATCGCCATCCAACCCGACGGCGGGATCGTCGTGGGCGGCAGCTTTACGAACTTCAACGGTATCGTGTCGACGAACATTGCGCGCCTGAACAATGACGGTTCCGTAGACACTAATTTTGCGTACTATGTGCAAAGCGGTGCCAATGGTGCGGTGGACGGCGTCGTCTTGCAGCCGGACGATCGGATCCTGGTCTTCGGGCAATTCACTGAATTCGGTGGTTTGGTCCGGAATGGAATTACGCGCTTGCTGCCAACGGGCCAGGCCGATCCGACGATTAACTTCGGCACAGGTGCCAACGGCGCGGTGGATGCCGCTCTGGTTGACCCGAGCTACGGCCTGATCACGCTGGGCGGCGCCTTTACGTCCTTCAATGGCTCGCCCGCGAACCATATCATCCAGCTTTACGGTCTTTCGACCATCGGCTCCGGCGCGTTCGAGTTCAGTTCGCCCGGTTATGAGGCCGCCGCAAACGGGATCGTGGCGCCAATCACAATCCTCCGCGTGGGCGGCACCAGCGGCAATGTTTCGGTTAATTTCTCAACCGTGACCAATAGCGGCACGGCGGTTCCCGGTGTGGACTATACGCCGGTTTCAACAAACGTCGCATTCGCACCTGGCGCGGTCGTGGAAACGGTTTACGTCCCGGTTTTGAGCGATTTCAACTCGACAGGTAATTTAAATGTCGGTCTGTTGCTCACTAACGCCACGCCGCCGGCCATGGTCACAAACCAGCCAACGGCCCAGTTGACGATCTTAAACGTGAATAATGCCGTGGGCTTCTCGAGTTCATTTACGAACATTTTTGAGAATGTGCCGGGAGGGATTGCTAACATTGCCGTCCTGCGCCTGGGCGCCACAAACACGCCTTGCGCGGTGGACTTTTACACCACCACAAACGGCTCGGGTATTCCAAACACGGATTTTTATCCGACCAATGAGACCATCACCTTTAATCCCGGAGTTTCCGTACAGAATGCGCAGGTGCTCATCATCAGCAATAGCACTATAGAGAAGACGGTCGGCATGGTTCTGACCAATCCTGTGAACACGGTAATGAGCGCGCCTACGAACGAAACCATGACGATCATCAATAACTCCAGTTCGCCCGGTCAGCTGTGTTTCTCCGCCACAAATTATACCGTCAATGAAAGCGCCGGCACCGTGACAGTGTATGTAACCCGCACAAATGGGTTTAATGGGACCGTCAGTTACGGGTACGCCACGTATGCCGGAACAGCGCAACCCAACATCAACTACTCATCCACGAATGGAACGGTGCAGTTTGTCGGCACGGCCACCACCGAGCCGATTGTCGTGCCGCTGGCGCAATATAATCTGCCGGAAGGACCTGTTACCTTCTCGGTTGTCCTCACCAATACCACGTCCAGTCCGGCCACCCTCATTGCGCCTACAAATGCCACCGTCACCATTGTGGACGACCTCAGCACAGGCGTTTCCTTCGTCAATCCAACCAATTATTTCCAGGAAACCAACGGATTCGTCTCCGTGCTCGTCCAGCGCCTGGGCAATATAAACACAACTTTCTCGGTGCCCTTTGCCACCACCAATGGCACGGCTTTTGCCAGCACCAATGGCACGGTCGTGGGCGATACCAACTATTTCGCGAACAGCGGTACATTGAACTTTATCCCGGGTGAAGCGGTGGCGGGTATAACTGTGCAGCTGGCCAATAATCAAAATGTCAGCAATCTGCAGTTCGGAGTCTCGCTTTATCCGCCCAGTAATGGTGTGCAATTGATGGCGCCCAGTAACGCGGTGGTTGTGATAACGCCTGCCGCCGCCGGGATTACCTTTGCCAGCCCGACCAATAGCGTCGCTAAGAACGCCGGTTCCATTACCATCCCGGTCGTTTGCCTCGATCCGAGCAACGAGCCGCCGATTCTCAATTCGAATTCAATTCCGCTCACCGTTAACTTCGCGACGGCCGACGGTACCGCGGTGGCCGGTTCGGATTACGTCGCCACCAACGGCCTGCTCACTTTCACAAACGGCATTGCCACGAACTGGGTTACGGTGACGATTTTGGACAACAACCTCATTACCGGCCTCCGAAACTTTAATGTGAACCTGTCCAATGTTCAACCGGTGCCTCCGGGCAAAGCCGCCGCGCCAACCAATGAAGTGATTACCATCATTGACAGCAATGCAGGATTGAAATTCTCGACCCCGAATTACTCCATTAATAGCGGCGGCATGTTAACAATCCCTGTCCTCCGTGTGGACAACACGAACATCGCATGCACCGTCGCATACGCCACGACGGGTGGCGGTACGGCATTGCCTGGAATCGATTACTACACCAACAGCGGCATCCTGGCGTTCGCACCCGGCCAGACCAGCAACAGCTTCACTGTGACAACCATCGGCAGTTCCTCGCCCGAACCGGACAAAACCATCCTCCTGGCCTTGTCCGACCCGACCAATGCAGTCCTTACCGTGCCTTCGGCGGCCACGATTACGATCAACAATCAGGTTGGCAGCTTCATTGTTCCGGCAGGCGTCTCGGTGGCGCCAGGCGAGGCCCCGGCAAATGGCATCCTGCAATCCAACGTACAGGCAACCCTCAATTTCGGTTTCCGCGACGCGGGAGGCCTCAACGTTACCAAAATGGTCGCGGCCCTGCAGCAGACGGCTAATATCACTCCGGCGTCTGGTCAGGGTGGAACACAAAATTACACCAACATGCCGGTCAATGGACATTCCGAGTTCCATCCATTTACGCTCACGCCGAGTGGCACAAACGGCCAGACGATTTCGGCCACATTCCAATTGACGGTGACCGCCGGTGGATCTTCGACAACCCAAACCAACAGCTTCGCGTTGACCATCGGCACCTGGACCACGACCTGGGCGAATACCAATTCCATCGTGTTTTCGCCGGCTCCGGCGAGTCCGCCGTTTTATACACTCGCCTCGCCGTATCCATCCATCATTACAGTCAGCAACGTCGGTGGCGTTCTCGTGGGTGTGACCGCGACAATAACCAATTACTCCGACCAATCGCCGCCGGCCAATGAGGTGCTGCTGGTTTCGCCTGATGAATTGGACACCATGCTGATGGCCGGCGTTGGCAGCAATCAGTTGAGCGCTACCCATCTCACTTTGACCTTTAGCAACGGTGTTCCGGCGAATTCCCTGCCGGTAGCTGCGCAGCTTACCAACGGCGTCTACAACCCGACGCAAAACGGCACCATAACCACTTTCCCTTGAGCGTAAATGAAAACGAATAAGAATATTTTGAACATAGCGCTTTGCGCCCTTTTGGCCCTGGCCCTTCCGGGGATGGCCACGGCGCAGCAATTGAAAATGCTCGGGGGCCATGTCCCCAGCGTCCTTTCGCGCTTCCATTTACAGCCCATCGGAGAATTGCCCGGCGATACCAATCTCAATTTGGCCATCAGTCTGCCCGTGAAGAATGAGGCCGGGCTCAATGCCTTGCTCAGCCAAATCTATGATCCTTCAAGCACCAATTATCACCATTTCCTAAAGCGCGGCGAGTTTGTGCAACGATTCGGTCCCAGCGCCGCTGACTACCAAAAGGTCCTGGACTTCGCAAAAGGCAATAATCTCGAAGTCGTTCGCTCCTATTCCAATCAAATGCTGTTGGACGTCAGGGGCAAGGCCTCAGACATCGAAAGCGCGTTTCATGTAAAATTTCACACCTATCGTCATCCAAGTGAAAACCGCACGTTCTTTGCGCCCGATTCTGACCCGTCTGTGGATTCGTCCATGCCCATTGAGCACGTCAGTGGTTTGGATAGTTACTACACTCCACGGTCGGCTCTGGTTAATGAAAGGAACCTGACCCAGAACGTTCCGGCCGGAACGAAGTTTGGCGTGGGTTCAGGTCCGTTCGGTTTGTACCAGGGTAAAGATTTCCGCGCTGCGTATGTTCCCGGCGTCACGCTCGATGGCACAGGCCAAAATGTCGCGCTATTTGAGTTGGATGGATATTATTCGTCCGACATCACGGCCTATGAAGGGGCGGCCGGTCTGCCAACCCTGACACTGACGAACATCCTCGTGGATGGCGGCCCTCCTACGATAAGCTTCGGTGGAGATGTAGAAGTTTCTTTGGACATTGAAATGGTCATTTCAATGGCGACCAATGTTTCGGAGGTGATCGTCTACGAGGCTCCGAACGAGTTCGGCTCTCCTGTTGTTGACGAGTTGAATCGGATTGCGTCGGATGACCTGGCAAATCAAATCAGTTCCTCATGGCTTATCGGTGATGATCCCTCTTTCGACGTCTATTACAAACAAATGGCTCTTCAGGGGCAAACCTTTCTTCAGTGTTCCGGCGACAACGGCGCCTATTTCACTAACCAGGAACAGGACCAGGAGTGGGCCGACGACACCAACGTCACGATTGTAGGCGGAACAACTTTGTCCACAACCGGCCAGGGTGCATGGTCCTCAGAAACTGTTTGGAATCAGTTTAGTGCGGGAAATGGTCAGGATGGCAGTGGTGGCGGAACGAACTGGAATGGTATTGCCATGCCGAGCTGGCAGCAGAACGTCTCGATGACGAATAACCAGGGTTCAAAAACATTGCGCAATGTCCCCGATGTCGCTTTGACCGCCGAGAACATATATGTCATAGCGGATCAGGGTTTTCAGTTTGGTGTCGCTGGAACCAGCGCCGCGACGCCCCTTTGGGCTGCCTATGCCTCTTTGGTTAACGAACAGGCTGCCAGTCGCAACAGGTCGTCCGTCGGCTTTTTGAATCCGGCCATTTACGCCATCGGAATGAGCGCCAATTACACAAACTGTTTTCACGATATCATAACGGGAAACAATACGAATTTGACGATCGGCAACTCGTATTCTGCCGTTCCCGGCTACGACCTGGCAACCGGATGGGGCACGCCCAACGGTTCCAACCTCATTAACGCGCTAACCGCTTTCCCTGTAACCAACATTTTTACCCATCTATCGCCCCCGTCGCCCCCCTATGGTTCCACTCTTGCCGTACTGAACGGCGGCAATCCCAACGGCAATTGGGAACTGTTCGCGCTCGACGATCAGGGATTTAACAACGGTGGCATCACTAACGGTTGGATTCTTACTTTGACTACCGCCAATCCCATTGGCAATGTCGCCGATGATGCTCTGACCATGACAGCTTCGGCCACGAGCATCTTTCCTGACACCCAGGTACAATTTAATTTGGGAATCACCAATTACGGCCCTGATACATCCAGCAATGTCGTTGTGCTGGACACCTTGCCGGTTGGTTTCACACTGGTTTCTACGAACGCAACGCTGGGAACCATTGCTGTTGCGGGGCAGAATTTGACCTGGACCGTGACCAACGCCCTCGCATACAGCATCGGCGGCCAAATGACCTTGACCATGCAGGCGCCAAATGCCCAGGAACAGGCTGTAAACTCCGCGCTCGTCACGCCCGGCACGCCAGATCCAAATCCCGCTGATGTCTCGGCTGAGGTCGTTGTCAATGTCGCTGTTCCTACACAGCCGCTCCTGGCTCCTGTCACCGCAGCATCCCAGGGACAATTCCATCTTAACATTTCCAACTCCCAATTCCCGGTCGTTATCCAGGCCTCGACCAACATGATTAACTGGGTCAATCTTTATACCAATTATCCGCCATTTAATACCTACACGGATATGATCGCGCCGGGAAGCCGGACCCGATTCTATCGCGCCTTTGTACCGTCAGAGAAATGAGATTGCTCGGCTTGACCGGCGGTGTCGGCATGGGCAAATCCACCGCGGCGGCATTTCTCCAGCAGCGCGGTGCGCGGGTTATAGATACCGACCAGCTTGCCCGCGAACTCGTTGAGCCAGGACAGCCTGCCTTTCACGAAATCCGGACCGTCTTTGGCGATCAGATCATCTCTTCAGGGGGCCAGTTGCGCCGCGACGAACTCGCCAACGTCGTTTTTGCTGACGCCGCTGCCCGCAAAAAACTCGAACAGATTCTCCATCCTCGAATTCGCGAGCGCTGGCTGGCGCAAGTCCAAAGTTGGAGAAACGAAAACTGCCCCGTCGCTGTTGTTGTGATTCCGCTCCTGTATGAAACGCGCGCCGAATCGCATTTCGACAAGGTGATTTGCGTGGCCTGTTCTGAAAATTCGCGTCACGAGAGACTCGCCGGTCGCGGCTGGAGCGCAGCCCAAATCGAGGCGCGCGTTTCCTCGCAAACGCCGGTTAGCGAGAAAATCGCTCGCGCGGATTTCGTCATCTGGAGCGAGGGCATCGTGGAGAACCACGCGCAGCAGGTGGATTGCATTTTAAACCGGCTGTTCCCCATCTAATCGGCTGTCAGATAGAACTGCCGATGATAAGGCCGGCGAAAATGGTCTTATCAGGCGATCGGTGGAAGCACTGAAACGCCCGGCGGACCCTCCGATAACAATCACATCAAGCATCCCATCGATTCGAGAAATCACAAACAACGATTGTGGCCGGCTGTTGTATCGGGCGCCATCGCTCGCTGTCCACGCCATTCATTGAAATAGTAAATGTCTTTGTTTTTTTCTAAAAGGTGAGCGGGAATTTCGAAAGGAATTTGATTGCCGGGAGAGGGAGAATATGAGAAAAGAAATCCTTCGTTCAAAGCTATGAGAAGTGACCGTCACACAGCGTCAAAGGCATCGTCCGGGAAAAGCGCGCGCGGCACCAGGACAAAAGCCGCGGACGGAAAAAAGCAACCCCCATCCAAATTTCCAATTGTCGGCATCGGCGCATCTGCGGGCGGCCTCGAGGCGATGATGCAGTTGCTTAAGCAATTGCCCGCGGATACCGGGATGGCGTTTGTGTTGGTGCAACATTTGGACCCCACGCATGAAAGCGCATTGAGTTCGCTGCTGGCACGGGCGACGGAAATGCCTGTCATGGAGGCGCGCAACAATGTGCCCCTGGAAGCTAACTATATTTACGTCATTCCGCCCAACAAAAGCATGGGAATTTCCGGGCGGCGTTTGAAGCTGTTTCCGCGGCGGGGCGACGGACGGGATGAGTACATGCCCATCGACATGTTTTTCCGGTCACTCGCCGAGGACGAGGGGAGCAATTCCATCGGAATCGTCCTTTCAGGCAACGGCGCCGATGGCACGCAGGGGCTGCTTGCCATCAAAGCCGCCGGCGGTATCACATTTGCCCAGGACGAAAGGTCGGCCAAATATCCTGCCATGCCCGGCAATGCCATTACCGCCGGTTGTGTGGATTTTGTTTTGCTCCCGGAAAAAATGGTCCGGGAATTGAACCGCATTGCCGGTCATCTGGTAACGGGGTTGGCCGGCAAGATCGAGGAAACGACTGAGGAGAAAGAGTTCGAAAATATTTTAATGTTGGTGCGGCAGAGGACGGGCGTGGATTTTACCTATTACAAACACGCCACATTGCGGCGGCGGATCCAGCGGCGCATGGTCCTGCACAAACTGGAATCGCTGAGAGACTATGGAAACTATTTGCGCGGCCATGCTCCGGAAGTCAAGGAACTGTTCAACGATATACTGATTCACGTCACCGGCTTTTTCCGGGACGTCAGCGTGTTTCAAACCCTCCGCAAAAGAGTGTTTCCCCGGCTGCTAAAAGGCAAATCGCCCGAAGATTCGATACGCATTTGGATTCCCGGATGCTCCACGGGCGAAGAGGTTTATTCCGTCGCGATGACGCTCATGGAATTGATGACCGAAAGAAAAGTGGTCCATCAGGTGCAAATTTTTGCCACGGACATTAACGAATCGGCGCTGGAGAAAGCCCGGGCGGGACTTTACCAGGAAAGCATCAAAAGTGAAATTTCCGCCGACCGGTTGCGCCGGTTTTTTCTGAAGGCGGAAGGCGGTTACCGGGTGAATAAGACGATTCGGGAAATGTGCATTTTTGCCCGGCAAAACCTCGTGAACGATCCGCCGTTTTCGAACCTGGACTTAATCAGTTGCCGGAACGTCTTGATCTATCTTGGCCCCACGCTCCAGCGCAAAGTCATGCCGGTGTTTCACTATGCTCTGCGGCCTGCCGGGTTGCTCATGCTGGGGGCCTCGGAAACGATCGGCGCTTTTTCCGATTTATTTTCACTCGTTGACAAGAAGGCGAAAATTTACGCCAAAAAGATGGCTCAATCCCGGCCCACGGTCTCATTCGGCCATGAAAGGCCGGAACCCGCCAGGCCCGGCGAAAAAGAAGTCGTCCCGCCGATGCAGGTGACCCCGTCCATCACGGAAGTCCAAAAGCAGGCGGACCGGATTGTCCTCACCAGCTACAGTCTCCCGGGTGTCGTAATTAATTCGAACCTGGAAGTCCTTCAATTTCGCGGGCGGACCGGCATGTTTTTGGAACATGCCCATGGCGAAGCCACGCTAAACCTGTTCAAGATGGCCCGCGAGGGGTTGATGCCCGAATTGCGTACTGTCGTTGCCAGGACGATTAAGCAAAACATTCGCACGCGGCAGGAGGGTCTGCGTGTTCGGCAAAACGGCCATTTTATCGAGTGTAATGTGGAAATTATTCCGTTCACCGTTCCGCCGGGGCAGGAAAAATTTTATTTGGTTTTGTTCGAGCCATCTGTTTCTCTCCTCGAACCCGTCCAAAAGGGCAAAGCAAAACAACCTCTCGTTCAAAAGCACACGGAAACCGCCGAACTCGCGCACTTGCGGGAGGAACTGGGCGCCACGAGGGAGTCCTTGCAGACCATCATCGAAGAACAGGAAGCGACCAATGAGGAAATGCGTTCGGCTAATGAGGAGATCATGTCCTCCAATGAGGAATTGCAAAGCACAAATGAAGAACTCGAAACAGCCAAGGAAGAATTGCAATCCACAAACGAGGAATTAACAACTTTGAATGACGAACTGGAAAGCCGCAATAGTGAATTAGAGCAGGTAAATAATGATCTCCACAATTTGCTGGGCAGCGTCAACATCCCCATTGTGATTTTAGGAGCCGACCTCAAAATCCGCCGCTTCACCACCATGGCCGAAAAACTGTTCAAGCTCATTCCCGGCGACATCGGCCGCCCCATCACTGACATTGCGATACCCCTGAACATTCCGGCGCTGGACAAGCAGGTGCTGGACGTTTTTGAATCCCTCACGCCCAGGGACATCGAAGTTCAGGACAAGCAGGGCCATTGGTGGTCCGTCCGCATCCGGCCTTACAAAACCACCGATCATAAGATCGACGGCGCTGTCATCGCCCTCCTGGATATCGACGCCATCAAAACAAAAGCCGTGCAACTGAAAGAGGCCGATTGATGGATTCAGCGATGCGTGACTCGCCCATTTGGGGGAGTATGACGGCAACCCGCCGATCATGTATTATGGCAAAAATTGGACTCCTTTGCGCCGGGCAAACTTGCGCTTTATTTCGAATTCAGCTTGGGCTGATGACGCGTTTGCCATGAATTGGGTGTGGTCATCGACCGATGTAACAATCGCAGGACTTTTTGAAACAAATGGCTGGTCTTCCTTCAAGTTTTCGGGCGGTGGCTGCCGCGGCTGTTTTGGTGACATTTTCCATTTCCCTGCGCGCCCAATCTCCTCGAGTTCCCACCGGCTTGCGTTGCGATTTGCTCGCGCATCCGGACGAAACCGTTATTACAACTGCCGCGCCGGAATTCGGATGGATCTATAACCCATCATTCCAGAATGACGTGCAAACCAGGTATCGGATTATTGTCGCATCAAGCGAGGCCACCGCGAGCCGGAAGATCGGCGATATCTGGGATTCCCGCATCGTCACAAGTTCGGATTCGATCAACGTCCCATATGGCGGGACGAATCTCCGCGCAAACACAGACTACTATTGGCGCGTCGAAACTGCCGATAGTCGCGGGCGGATGGGGGCATTTTCCTCGATTCAACATTTTCGCGCGGATATTAAATTGGACGGGCCGCGAAGCGATCCGTCCGGTCTTCCGATCGAGGGCCTGATTTACAACGCCTCTCCCAGCACCTGGGCCAATCGCTATCCACTGCGCTTTGTGGCAGCGCCGCCGGCGCTCTTGACGAATACCGCTCCCGGGCGCTGGTTTGTTGATTTTGGCCAGGACGCATTCGGTTATGTCACCGTGCGCTCGCATGGTCAGCCGGGTGGAGCAGAAGTCACGGCGCGGTTCGGGGAAATGGCTGATGGCCTGGCCGTGGAAACGGCCCCGCCTCCTCCAAGCCTGGTACGCTATACGAATATTTCGTTCACATTGCCTGGCGGTGATGACCTGTGTTCCATTCGGCCACCGATTTATTCTCCTTACGACGCTCGAAGGACCATTGACCCGCCCAAAAATTTCGGCGTCGTCATGCCCTTTAGATATTTTGAGTTACTCAACTTTCCTGGAACTCTCACCGTTGGCGATGTGACGCAGGAACGATTGCTGGATGAATTCGACACAAACGCGGCGAGCTTCAACTGTTCAAGTCCAGCATTAAACCGGATTTGGAATCTCTGCCGGAATTCCATGGAAATGTTGACCTTTGACGGAATTTATGTGGATGGCGACCGTGAGCGCAGACCGTACGAGGCTGACGCCTATATCCAGCAATTAAGCTCCTATGCGGTGAATCCTGAGTTCACAATGCCCCGCTATACATTTGAGTACCTGTTGCAACATCCCACCTGGCCCACGGAGTGGAAGTTCCACATGATTTTTATAGCCTGGGCCGATTATCTTCAGACCGGCAATACCGATTTGCTTTACCGGCATTACGACGCTTTAAGGCCCGATCTCTTGGCCTGGGCCGCGACAGGCAATGGCCTGATCCACGGATTTCCAGGCTTTCCGCAGAAGGCAAATTCTGACGTCGTGGACTGGCCGCCCGGCGACAGGGACGGTTTCGTTCTGAAGGATGGCCACTATTTAAACTGGACGAACTCCATCAATAACGCGTTTTATTATCGCTCATTGCAAATCATGACCCATATCGCCAAAGTCACTGGCCATCCGACGGACGCCGGAACTTATACCGCAATGGCGGCGCGTGTTTATACAAACTACAACGCCGTGTTTTGGAATAGTGATTCTCAAAGTTATGTGGACGGCGTGGGGACGATGCACGCCTCCGCCCATGCCAATTTTTTTCCGCTCGCGTTTGGCCTGGTGCCGTCTGAGAGAAAAGCGGCCGTGGTCAACTATCTGCACTCCCGCATCGCTGCAAACGAAGGGATGCCGGCCAGCGTTTACGGAGCGGAGTACTTGTTGCAAGCGTTATTCCAAAGCGGTGACGCCGATACCGCGATTGATTTGATGGCGACGAACGGCCCGCGCGGCTGGCTGAATATGATTCACATGGGTTCTACACTCACGACTGAGGCCTGGAGTTTTACCGACAAAAAGAATCTCGACTGGAACCACGCCTGGGGTTCTGCGCCTGCCAATTTGATTTCGCGATTCGTTCTTGGCGTGCGTCCCATAACGCCCGGCTACGGCAAAATTTTGATTCAACCGGAATTGGGAACAGTTTTGTCCTTTGCCGAAGGCACCGTTCCCACCATTCGCGGTCCTGTTTTTATTCAGGTGATGAACGGGCGGGGAACGTTTCAGCTTGTCGTCAATATTCCGGGTAACGTCACTGCTACGGTTGTTGTGCCGGCATCCGGTGAAACGAATGCAACCGCTGTTGTGGACGGCAAACCGGTATCTGGCGCGGTCTCGGACGGCTGGGTCACTCTCAATGACATTGGCTCCGGCCGCCACAAAATCTCCCTCATCGTCCACGATCAGGCAAAACGGATTAGCCGACTGACGAATTAGTGGTTTGTTGGAGCGAGAGATCTGCCGTCGAGAATATTAAATCGAAATGATATCAAAGAAATCGCCAAAAAGAGAACGAAGCGCTCACAGGACACTCATGCTGGTCGTCATTTGCCTGGCCCTGGCGCAGCCTTCAGTTTTCGGAGACGACGCGGCTCCGGTCCCGCCTGGACTCGCGACTATGGAACATCCCGAGCTGCTGCCGCTGTTCCCGCCGGACGGCACTGAAACCCGCCAGTCCAGTTCGTACGATCCCAGCGGTTCCAATAATGACGGCAATTTCAGGAATGCCTACACCAAATACATTGATACCAATGGCGAGTATGTCATTTTCGACGCTTCCGGTCCGGGCTGCCTGTACCGCCAACAAATCAATGTCTGGTCGCGCGGCCGTAAAAAGGCCGCGGGCCTGGCCCATATCAAATATTATTTCGATGACGAATCCAAACCGCGCGTCGATAGGACGATTGATGATTTGTTCGGCGGCAAAGAGGCGCCTTTTACCGAACCTTTTGCCTTTCTGGATTCGCGCCCGCGCTTCGGAATCCTTTATTACCCGTTCACGTTCAAGAAACACCTGAAGGTGACCACAACCGATGATTTCTCCAAACTTCCCGATCCAAATTCCAACTGGTATCAATATACTTATTTGACCTGCCCGGAAACCAACGAAGTGACGACCTGGCCCAGGCCAGCCCAGGATAGCCCGGTGGTGCGAAATCAATGGACCCATCTCGGACTGGACCCAAAACCTGCGGAAGGCAACGTCACCATCTCAAATAATGTTACGGTTCCGAAAGGCAAGAGCACTGTGCTGGCACAGTTGCATGGTGCGGGCTCGATTGCCAGTCTCAAGCTCAGGCTCGATCCGTACGGGCGCGAGGAATTTTACCATACCATTCTTCGCATCTACTGGGATAACGCCAAAGAACCGGCGGTGGAAATGCCGATCGGCCTGTTCTTCGGCGGCGGCGGCGAAACCTACTCAAATTGCCTGCGCGTCCCGGATATGTCGCTGCATACCCTCTTCTACGGTTTTGATGGAACCAACCACGACTTTTATTGTTATTGGCCGATGCCGTATTGGCATTCTGCGCGCATCGAACTTGTCAATGAGAGTGGCGTGGAGCTGAAATCGGTTCGGTGCGAGATTCAATACAAACCTTCATCGGCCCTGTCGTATCCGCCTGGCCAAACCGGTTATTTTTGCGCGAAACGCACGCTTGCCCGCGATCCCGGGCGCGGCTTGTACAACACGGCCTTTGAAGAGAGGGGCAGGGGACGCGTTGTGGGTATTTCCTTTTATTCAACCCAGTACGCGATGGACGGCGATGAATTCACCTACATCGACGGCAGCCGTACCCCTCAGATTCACGGCGATGGCACCGAAGACGACCACAATCAGGGCTATGGCGGCGACGCCTATCAAATGCCGCTCTGGGGCGGGTTGGTCAATGGGTATCAAACCGCCTATCGCCTTTATTACAACGATTCCTACATTTTCAACCAACACATCAGGATTAACTACGAATTCTCACGCGAAGGCGGTCACGATTACGGCGGCGAAACAGATGTCGTAATTTACTATTATAAAGCGGCCTCCGGCGGCAACCTCCTTCTGACCGATCAACTGGATGTCGGGGACTCGGCATCCGAAGCCGCGCACCATTATTCTATTGCCGGTCAAACCTGGGCTGGAACACGCCGCAGCGGCTATGACGGCTATGAACGCGATTACGAGTACGATACTTGCCAGGATGATGGTCGGGCCTTCACAGGCTCCAGCGAATTCACCGTCAACATATCGCCCGCAAACCATGGTGTGGAACTCCGACGGCGGCTGTTTCGCTCGGGCGACGGGCAACAGCGCGCTATTGTTTATGTGGATGGCGTTCGCGTGAATGAACGTCCGTGGGATGTCTGCACGCTTTCATCCGCTCCTGCTTATCAGGGCTGGTACGATGCGGACTTTGAAATTCCGGCGGCGTATACTCACGGCAAACACCAAATTCACGTTCGAGTGGAAAACGCCGGCGGCGATAAATCTGGAATCAACGAATTTTATTATTGGGTCTATTGTTTTCAGGAGCATCCGGCAATCAAGGCGCCGCGTCCCGTGCGCCGGTTGAGCGCCGCGCCGATGGGCAGTTCCTGTGTCAATTTGCAATGGGCGCGGGCGCGCCAGGCTGACCAGGTCAACTATTACGATGTCGAACGCAGCGAACACTCGAACTTTTCTCATCCCACTTTGATTGGCCGGGGTAATCCCAACCGCTTTAGCGACTCGCGCGTCAAACCGGGTACGACCTACTACTATCGCGTAGCCGCAACGGGCCTCTCCGGCGCCGTCGGGCCGTACTCGATATCGGTCGAGGCAACTACGGGGCAAGACACCCAAACAGCCACCGCCACATTCCTCGGAATCGACGAAACCACCATGGGCAATTGGCCAACCAATTATGGTTCCGATGGCTTTTTAATGCCGAGCTATTTTTACGGCCGGGACTGCCAGGCGTTGCCCGATTACGTTAGCGCCGTGGATTGTGGCAGCTTCACCAATCGCCAGCTTGCCATCTGGACAAATCACTCGCCTTCAACGTTATTCACCAGTCCCATCTCCTATTGCGCGCGTTACCTCGGAGCGTTGGAAACGTCCGGCTCAGACGTGCTCACGCTTTATGTAAACGACACGCGCCCCCATCAATTGGCCCTGTACGTTTGTGATATCAACAAAGCCGGCCGTAAAGAAAGCATCGAGGTTTCGGATCTCAAAGGCCGGGTTCTTGTCCCGGCCCAATCAGTGACCAATTTCCAGCAGGGAAAATGGCTCCGATTCCAATTCTCCGGAAACATCCAATTGCGCGTCAAAAACGAAAACGGCAAATCCACCGCCGTACTGTCAGCCTTGATGTTCGACCCTGGCGCGCCTTTGTAATCATCCTCATCTTCATCGTCAAATCTTCGAGGGATTTTAAGTCCATATGTCCAATACGTCCTATTTGATCTTATCACTAATTCTCGCGGCTGCATTCCCATCCTTCGCCGCCGAGCAACCTGACACTATTGAAACAGGCGCTTTTCAATTGGAAACGCTGCCATTCCTCTCAACCGGCGCCCAAACGCACCAATTCTGTACTTACGACCGCGCGGGTGACAATCATGACGCCGACTATTTTTCCCTATACACTGACACCAACGGCGAATGTGTCATTTTCGATGCGATGGGTCCGGGCTGCGCGTATCGCCAGCAAATGAACATCTGGTACGCCGCCCCCATCTACAAGGGCATCCATATCCACTATTACTTTGACAACGAGACAAAGCCCCGCGTGGACATGGATGTCTCCACCTATTTCAGCACAAACAATCCAATTTTTCAGCCTCCACTGGCTTTCGACGGCTATGACCTCAAAAAGAACAGGGACCGTTTTCGAACTTTCTACCATCCGATGTTTTTCAAAAAGCGTTTGAAGATCGCATTGAGCGCCGAACCTGGTGGCGCTCCGCCATTACTCGACCCGTGGACAGGACGAGTAAAAGAATCCCCTGGTTTCGATTGCCATTGGTATCAGTTCACGTATCGATTGTTTGCCGAAGACCCGGGCCTGGATTCATGGACGCCTGAGGTGGGCCGGCGAATGATGCCTGAATTGGTCAACGCCTGGAACGTCGCCGATCAACAGGCAAAAGCGATTCAGGGCTGCAAAGAAACTACAATGACCCGCGCTATTAATCGGGGAAAAACGGCCACATTGTGGAAAATCCGGCGCGCGGGCGCGATCACTGCGATGCATCTTGAACTGACTCCCACGAATGCCGATGCGTTGTTCAATTGCTGGTTGAAGATTACTTTTGACGGTGCGTCCAGTCCGCAGGTTGAGGCGCCACTGGGCTGCTTTTTTGGAGTGAATCGAGTCCATCCCTGGGCGTGGTATGACTCATTACCGCTGGGCTGGACCAACAATGAGGCCTCTTGTTACTTCCCGATGCCGTTCTGGAAATCGGCGATGATCCAGGTCGAAAATCGCGGAGGCCAAAATGTCACCGCGAAGGCGGATATTGATTACAAAATCGCGTCCGCGATGTCGTATCCGCAGCAAAGATGTGGATATTTCTTCGCCCATTATCATAGGGAAGACCCGCGCGTTGAGGGACAGGATTATACCTATTTGGACGTGAGCAACTGTTCCGGCCAGATTGTCGGCCACGTGGCCGATCGATGGAATACGTGCTGCGAAGAAAATGAACGTACGTATTTTGACGGCAGCGGGACGCCGTGGGTCGAGGGTGACGGTTACGAGGACGATCAGGGAATGGGTTGGGGGTTGAGTTGGGGACCTCCGGCCCTGGTCTTGCCCGTTTTTGGCGCTCCCAGCGGCAAGGTGGGCAGCGGCGGCCTTTATCGGTTTTTGATGCCCGACAGGTATTGTTTTTCCACCGGCGCCAGGTATGGACATCAAACATACGGAAAGCATTCGCCTTTGGGTGATGAAGGGCATTACCAGGTTGGGACGGAAGAAAGCGTGACCTTTTGGTACGGCCATACGTCGCCGCAACTGTTTCAAACCGATGAATTGGACGTGGGCAATGTACGATCGGAAACAGCCCACGCCTACCACGCCCAGGGAGACGTCCGCCGAATACTCGGCGATTGGTGGTATGATGGTGAATATAACAACGTTCTCTTCAGGACTCCTCCGATCGCTGATGATGGCGTCTCGTTCACCAATAGCAGTACCTTCACCGTTGCCATTTCACCGGAAAACCAAGGCGTCCGCCTCCGCCGCCGCTGCGACAAGGCAAACAACCGCCAGGAAGCACGCGTATTCGTTGACGGCCAATTGGTCACCGAACGCCCGTGGTACAGCCTTGATTATGAAAAGACCTTTAAGAACATCCGCTGGTTTGACAGCGACTTCGACATCCCATCCCAATACACGCACGGCAAAAGTAAAATTACGGTCCGAATCGAATTTGTGAATTCCGAAACCGGCCACTGGGACGAATTTCATTATTGGACCTATAGTTCTAACTGGTGAATCATCCTCATCCTCATCCTCACTTAGGAATGGGCGTCAAGTTAAGGTTTTGTCAACCAACCACAGATTTCAGATAGGCGCGGGCCCGAGCGCGGAGACCTCACTCCCGCCCAAAATATTTCACCGTAGCTTCCGTGCGTGAATGCACGTGCAGCTTTTCATAAATGGCGCGCTGGTGCGTTCGAAATGTGTGCAGGCTAATCCCAAGTTGATCGCTGATTTCCTTGTACAGAAATCCTTTTGCCAGCAGCGCGAGAACTTCATGCTCGCGAGGTGTGAGCTTTTCCAGGTCTGCCGTGGGTGATTTGATTCGGTTAAAGTGATCCACCACCTTTCGCGCGATTTGCATCGTCATCGGCGCGCCGCCGGCATACACCTGCTCGATGGCCGATATCAATTCCACGGTCAGCATTTTCTTCAGGAGATAGCCACTGGCGCCGGCGCGCAGCGAACTGAAAATCAGGTCGCTCTCTTCATATTTTGTCAGCATCAGCACCTGCAATTTGGGCAGCAATTTTTTGAGGCGCTCGACGCACTCGATTCCGCTTATCCCAGGCAGATTGATGTCGATCAGCGCGACTTCCGGTTTGACCTGCGGAATTTCGCGTACGGCCGTTTCGCCGTCGGGATACACACCCACGCAACGCACGCGGCTCTCCTCGCCGAGCAATTCGGCAAGGCTCTTGCGTGTCTTATGGTCGTCCTCAACTAATACGAGGCTGATGGGAGGTAATGCGGATTTTGTATCCATAAGTTTAGTGCTTTGACAAATAAATTGCGATACCTGCGCTGCGCCAGAATTGACCTATGGCGAGGCGCGACGAGGGAGCATAGCCGCTAGCGCTCTGTGACCGAGGAGCAACAAAGCCAGAGGTCAATTCTGGCGCAGCCCTCCGGGTGGCCGTATTTTTCACCACTGCCGTTGCTGGCTCCTCACATTTCCCTAATGGATATTCTCGTCGTTCGCGCCTCGGCAGCGCCAAAAGATCCAGGCCACGCAGGTGTCGAAATTTATTTGTCACAGCACTTTATCTTTCCAGCCAAAGGCCGTTGAATGATATGCAGGTTCCGGCGCCGGGTCGGGATTTAATTTGAAATTCTCCGCCGATTTCGGCGATCCGCAGCCGCATATTCTCCAGGCCGTCTGCGCCGTTGGTTTTAGCCTCGCCGCTGAATCCGCGGCCATTGTCCTGGATATTGACGCTGAGAGATTGCTCGGTAGCCAGAATCACCATGGAAACCTCGGTGGCATTGGAATGGCGCGCGATGTTGTTCAGTGATTCCTTGATGGCCAGAAATAAATTGTGCCGGACTTCCGCGGAAACGGATTTGGCCGGCGGATTTTCCGGCAAATCCACGCGGCATTGGATGCCTGCCGTCCGCATAAAGTCCGTCGCGAATTGACCAAGGTAATTGATCAGATGGGGCAGGGTGTCATTGCGCGGATTGATCGCCCACACGATTTCGTCCAGGGCATCGGTCGCTTGACGCGCCGCGGACGAAATCTCGGTGATATGTGTCTTGGTCCTGTCCGGAATTTCGTGGGTTCGCTGCGCCAAGCCGGTCAAAAGTTGGATTTCGGTGAGCCGGTTTCCAAGGTCATCATGAATATCGCGCGCGATCCGCCCGCGTTCCCGTTCCACGGCCGCCTGCTGTTCGATGCTTCGCAGTTTCAATCGCAATCGTCGATAGGAAACATAGCGGACGATGGCAATCAACGAGAAAGTAAAAATCAGCACCACGCCCGCGCGAAACCACCATGTCTGCCAAAAAAATGGGGTAACGGTGAATTTCACAATAGCCGGCGGCTCGCTCCAGGCTCCGTCTCCCACAGAGGCTTGCACGCGAAATTCGTAGTCACCCGCGTTCAAACGCGAATAATCGGCGCTGCGCAGGGTGCCTGCGTCAATCCATCCGTTATCATAACCCGCCAACTGATACTGAAAATGAAGATTGTCCGGAGCCTGAAAATGAAATCCGGTGAAATCAAACTCCAGGTGCCGGTGCCAGGGAGGAATCCTCAACGACCCATCCAAAGTCTTTATACCCGGAGCGGTTTCCGTTGAAGGCAGGCCGTTATGTGAGGCAATGATTTGCCCATCCATCGCCACCTGCGTCAATAAAACCGGCGGGATGGGGGGATACTCCGTTAGCGCTTTCGGATCCGCGACGACCACGCCGGTGTGAGTCAGCATCCAGACCCGCCCATCGGTCCCGCGAATGGCATGCGGAAGGATAAAAGGTGAAGCGATACTGAAAACCGCCTCCTGGCTGGCCAATCCTTCGTTCTTTCCGTAGATGACGGGACGCAATAGAATGTTCGAATTCTGCATCGAGCGCTCGATTTCGCGCTGCCGAAGTTTAAATATCCCATGTTTGGACGCGAACCAAAGCCAGCCTCGCGCATCAGCTACAATCTGTGAAATATAATCGTTCAACAGGCCCTGCTTGATGCCGATTTGGTCTGCGTTCCCGTTTTTAAGCCGCATCAATCCGCCACCGCGGCTGCCAATCCACAGGCTGCCGTCCTCCGTTCCGTAAAGGCAACATATGGGCCGTCCCGAAATCGGCAACTGGCCCGTTTCATTTACAAAATTCGTGCCATTGAAACGCAACAGAATGCCATTCGCGCCAAGCCAAATATTTCCGCCCGCGTCTTCCGCAATGGCGGAAACTCCGTGGACCGGCCGCGGCAACCGGATCGGTTCCAGTTTTTGCTCGTGCACACGTTGCAATTCATCGTTGCCAAGAATCCAAAGGTCCCCAGTCGTCGACGCCAACAGTCCGCGGACGGGACGGACAGCATTCGTCGACCAGATCGTGCAATTGGTGGCGTTCTCAATTCGGAGCAATTCGCCATATCCAGTTCCGGCCCAAACCGCGCTTTGATTTGCCGCGACACATGTCACCGTTCCGGCGAACGAGGCGTTCGTGAATACCGACGTCCACTTGCCGCCTTTCTGTTCGACAAGGGCCCCGTTTTGCGTTGCGCCCCACAAGTTACCGGCAGCATCCTGGCAAATGGATTGTATTTGCGATTGAATTTGATTGTTCTCCAGCGCCTCCACTCTGATACCGCTGGGGCTAATCCGGTTCAAACCGCCCCCGCCGGTCCCGACCCAAATATTCCCTTCGTCATCTTCCGCCAGGCTCAGAATCGAAGAGTGAGAAGTCTCCACGCGTTCAAATTGGCCGTCATTATAGTGAAGCAACCCGGCGCCACCGGTGCCAATCCACACAGCTCCATTATGGTCCTCCAGCAAGGCCATAACCCTGACGTTCGAAGGAATTCGAATCGGTCCAAAATCCCGTAAATTGCCGGCCATATCGCAGGAGAAAAGATGCCCATTCGCAGCCAGCCAAACCATATTCGTGTGGGTGGCCGCCATGCATTGGACTCCCTCCACGCGGGCGAGGGGCTGAAATTTCCCGTCTTGAAAGCAAGCGATTTGGTTCCCCTCCGCAAGCCAGATGTTTCCGGCGCCGTCGCTGTTCAATGAATGAAAGTTTCCCGGCGGAACTCCATCCTTCGCGATGAACCGCGTCACCTGGCCGTTTTGGGCTCGATAGATCAGATTGGCATAGCCCAACCAGAGCGCGCCGTCCTTGTCGCTCGCCAACTCAAATGGCGACCGCCTGGGCAGCGAATCGTTCGTCAATGACACAGTCGAATAGTCCGGGTTCAGTCCGATGATCCTGTTCCCATCGAAACCCAGCCAAATGACCCCCGTGCGGCTGCGCAACACATATCGAATGTGGAGCGCAACCCGTGCGTCAAAACTTTCGGTCGGAAACGTCGTGAAGGTAGTGCCGTCAAATTGCATCAGTCCCACCGGCGTCACGATCCATAAA
The DNA here is from genome assembly GCA_963845665.1 of uncultured Verrucomicrobiae bacterium. GTDB lineage: Bacteria > Verrucomicrobiota > Verrucomicrobiia > Limisphaerales > UBA11358 > UBA11358. The sequence goes on along the minus strand of CAWJTA010000001.1, from coordinate 1,169,276 downwards.
TAGCCGTCCGGACCTTGGGCGATGCCATTGATTTCATTGTCCAGCAGGCCATCGTCAATTTGCCAGACCCGCGCCGACCACGGCGATTCCGTCGAACACAGCCCGTGAAAACCGGCAAAAACAAAAAGCAATGCCAGCCACACGCGAAGGTGATTCATTCGGGCTGCCATAGGAAACACAGTTTAAATTAAATGATTCCGGCTCGCTGCTCAAGCCGCGATACTCGCCTGAATGGGCGAGCAGGGGCCAGGAGTGGAAATGTTCGATGCTCGGTGTCCGGTGTTCGGTGTTTGATCATCTCCCCCGCCCGAATGGGCGATACCCGCCGAAGGGATTCCTCTTTAGATTGGATTGTGAAGTCCATGCCGGGCCCGCCGCTTTTGATATTTAAATTTCCGCCGACGCGTTCATCCACCGCCAGACCTGCGAATAAATCGAATATGTTTTCCACTTTGAAACGGCCTTGGAATTGCATTTGCTGCAGCTTGCTGATGTTCCTGGCAGCACTCTGTTGCCCGATCGCCCGCGCGCAAATCAATTATACCAATTCCATCGCCGGGTTAACGCTCATTTATTCGAACGCCTTTGATGGAGCGGCGGCGAACATTTCCAATACGCCGCCCGATTATGCACATACCTTATTCGGCGGCAGCAATAACGCAGTTTGGATCGATGCGGGAGGAGTCGGTGACACCAACGCCTTTTATGCGAACGGCAACGTCGGCACGGCCCAGGGAGATAGCATCCTTTTGCCCTTTCAGCCCCAGTCCGGCCATATTTACAGTTTAACAGCTTCTGTGACCTTCTCCGGCAATCCGGGTAATTGGGTGGGGGCCGGTTTTGCACAGAACTACGCAATCCCTGGCGTTAGTAATGCCCGGTTCGCGGACAGCGGGGTCAATGGTTATGATTTTGCCATCCTGACTGAATCCAGCGGAAACGTGCAGTACTTTGCCGGACCGCATGCCACGGGGCAATTTATCAGCAAGAACGGCTTTTTCCCGCCCGGTTCAGGAACGCATGCGATTAAGCTGATATTGGATACGACTACCAGTCAATGGGTCATAGCGGGTTTTGTCGATGGCATTCAAGCCGCCACAAACGCTACGCCCTATGCCGGCAGCCCGACAATCCAGGCGATTGGGATTACCCAAAATGGTTTAATTGCCGGTGCTCAAGCTTATGTCCACTGGAATTCCTTTGCCCTTTCAGTCGCACAACTGGCCATTTCGCAGCAACCAGTATCAGCGGCAGTTGGCGCCGGCGCGGCCTTCACCAATACGGTTGCAGTCGAGGGCACCCCGCCATTTTCTTATCAGTGGTACGCCAACGGCGCTGCCATCTCCGGGGCCACCAACGCAAGCTTGATTCTTAATCCCGTTAACGACGGCGACGCCAGCCCCGATTATGACGTCGTGGTCGCGAATAATTTCGGTTCCATCACGAGTGCGGTTGCCAGTCTAAGCGTCTATGAAAACCCCGTGCTGACCGGAGTAAGCCCCATTTCCTATACCAATCCGATTTCGCTGTTCGGCGGGACAAACGCAAACGGAACAAATTACGCAGGTTCAACTCCCACGTTTTCCGTCTCAGCGACGGGAGGAGTGCCGCTCTTGTATCAATGGTACACCAATGGCGTGGCGATGGGCGGAGCAACCAGTCCCAGCCTGACATTCACAAACTGCCAATTGAGCAGTCCCACAAATTTTGCCTGCATCGTCTCAAACAGTTTTGGTGAAGCCACAAACTCCTGGTTTGTGACCTGCGTTCCGGCCCCCGTCGCGCCCTATCCACAAGCAGTCCTCGCGGCGCAACCCATCGCTTATTGGCGGCTCAACGAGCAGCCGGACAATGGCAAAGGCAATATTGGAATCATTTGCAATGACTACCAGGGAGGGAACAACGGGATTTATACCAACGTCAACCTGGCTCTGGCCGGTTATAGTCCGGCAACGGATCCATCGGAAACTTCGGTGAAGTTCGGTGAGACAGGATATAGCTACGCCGGCCAGATTCAGAATGTGGATTTTGCGACATCCAGTGGAAACGCGGAGTTTACGATCGAGGCATGGGTCAATGGTAACGCCACTGGGCAGATGACAGGCGCTCCGGTTGTTGCCGAAGGAATCTATGGATTGAACGATGAGTTTGCTTTGAGCTTCGATACCAGTTCACAGCATCATTATCAGTTCTATGTTCGTAATGCCAACGGCACAGTCTATACGGCTGATTCCACGTTCGTGCCGGATGGCAATTGGCATCACCTGGTAGGCGTCTGTGATGAAGCCAACGGGCAGGTGTCGCTCTATATTGACGGCTCCCTCGCCGCCTCTACAGCCATCCCCGTTTATTCCGGTGTCTATGAAGCCAATATGCCATTGTCCATTGGCGCGGGCATTGAAAGCGTTGCCGCGGGCTACAACCTCCAGTTCTACGGTTCTATTGACGATGTCGCTGCCTTTGATTATGCCGCAAGTCCCGCGCAAGTCGCCGCGCAATACTCGGCCGCGGGCGGAACGATTCAACCGTATTTTGTGGAATTGCCCCCAACAAATATAACAGTCGCCGCCAATGAAACATTGACGATTCCTGCGCTGGCTGCGGGCACCCCGTTATTGGGCGGCACATGGTATGATCCGAACGGCAATATTTTGGAGACGATTTCGACCAACGGATTTCTACTGAATATGCCTTTGACCGTTGCCGGCGTTCCCAGCAGTTGGAACGGCGGTCAGCTGGAATTGAGTGTCACAAACGCCTCCGGCTCAACCAACGTTTTTGTCACCGTCAACGCCGTTTCAACTTACACTTCCACGATAAATCCAGGCTCCGTCCTGGTCACGAATTTTCAGGGATGGGGCACCAGTCTCCAGTGGTGGGCCAATATGGTGGGGGGTTATGCAAACCGCACCAATTACATCAACCTGCTTTTTGACACTCTGAAGTTGAATGTCGTCCGATATGAAATCGGCGGCGGCCAAAATCCCTCTGTCAACAATCCCAACACGCCATACAAGGCCAACATGCAGGGTTTCGAGTCAACCAACGGCGTTTGGAGCTGGAACGCAGACTTGAACCAGCGATGGGTGCTGCAGCAAGCCGAGGCAAATGGAGCCAGCCTGGTCGAAGCTTTCGCCGTCTCAGCCCCATGGTGGATGTGCGTGAGCAGCAACGTAGATGGCAACGTGGCCGGTACAAATAATCTCCAGGCGGATTGTGAAACGAACTTCGCCATCTATTTGGCCACAGTCGTCAGCAACCTCACCGTTTTGGACGGCGACCATTTCAACTACCTGATACCGATGAATGAGCCTTCCCTCGGCACCGTCGGCCAAATCACAAACGGATATGAAACCTGTCACGTAAGCAACGACCAGCAGCAGCGGGTCGTCAACGACTTGCGCGCGCAACTCAATGCCGATGCGCCATCAGTGGGTGTTGATGCCCCCGGCGATTATGACGAATACGAAGCATACGTCGACCTGACGGCTTATTCCACGACCACCCTGGGCAGCCTCGCGCTATTCTCGACGCATTCCTATATTCAAAATGACGCCGCCAGTTTGGCCGGCGAGGCCGCCTCACAAAAGAGACCGTTGTGGGTGGCCGAATATGGTGACAGTGACAGCACCGGCCTGACGATGGCGCAGCACATTCACGATGACATTACCGGCATGAAGGAGCAGGCATGGGTCTATTGGATGGCGGTGAATAGCGACGCCGGCAATGCCTTCCTTTACAATGGCCTTGCGGCTCCGGGTTCCGGTTACTCGACGAGTTACATCATCTACGAAAAATATTATGCCATGGGACAGTTCAGCGAGTTCGTCCGGCCCGGTTGTGAAATCCTTTCGGTCAATGATTCCTACACCCTGGCCGCGTACAATCCCACGAATTCTTCTTTGGTATTGGTGATGGTCAATACAAACACCAGCAGTTTTGGCGTCACTTACAATTTAAGCAAATTCAGTTCAATTCCGTGGCAAAATGTCGCCGCCTATCAAACTTCAGCCGCCAGCAATATGGTAGCGCTTCCTGCGACGACAATTACCGGCGGTCAATTCACTTCATTGATACCGGCCAAATCCGTCACGACGTTTGTCTTAACCATCAATCCCGGGCTTGCGATTACACGGACCAACAGCAAAGGGATGACGTTAAATTGGAATTACGGCATCCTGCAAACCGCCACGAATGTGGCCGGTCCCTACAGCGATCTGACGAACGTCAGGCCCCCGGTCGTGATACCCCTGACCAATAGTCAACAGTTCTTCCGCATCAGGGAGAATTAGGGGTCGTCGTTCGGCTCGCCCAAATGGGCGATGGCCCTGATGCCGGACTTGGTTTATACTATTATCCAAATACCAGCTAATTCTCCATGCTGTGGTCAAAATGCCCTTTATTTATTTAGTGTTCTGTTGTGTCTTCATCTAAAAAAATCGGTCAATTGTCCATGCTAAACGGCTTTCTGTCCATTGGTTAAAACCCCCCGGCGTGGTATTTTTTCTGTGACCACAACTGAGAAGAAAACGTTTTAATGCCGATAAATATCTATTGGTTTAAACAGAGTAAACTTGGAACCTTGACCGTTGCGCTTCGGAAAAACACGATTTGAACCCCAACCCAAAATAAACATGAGATCAATAACAAAACTGCTGCTGTCAGGAATCATGGCTGTGTTCTGTTGCTCCATCGCGAAGGCGCAATACAGCTATTCCAACGCGTGTTACGGCGGAACGCTCATCTACTCTAACGTCTTTACCGGGGGGGCGGTGGACATTAATGGAACGGTGCCCACGTACATCAACCCGAATGCGACCAACTATGGCGGAACCCCTGGCGCGGCGTTTCTTGTTGTAACCGACAACGTTACTACCAGTTCCTACGGATACCAAAACGGCACCCTGGGCTCGCACCTCAACAGTGTCCTCTTGCCGTTTGTGCCGACGAACGGTTACGTTTACAACTTTGCAGCTACCCTGACCTTCCTGGTTACTCCACCCGCGGGCGGTTGGGGCGGGATCGGTTATGCGGCCCAGTTCCCAGTCGGTAAAGGTGTTTCTGACGCGCGCATATCCGGTTTAGGCGCCAACAATCCGTGGACACTCCTGAACATGTTTGCCAATGGGAATGGAGCTATTCTTGAAGCCAATAACGGTGGCCGCGCCCAGGTGCCTAATTTGATGAACACTTTGAACAAGCCCTACCTCATCAACCTGCTGTTGGATACGACTACTACCAATTGGACCGTGGCTGAATATATTGCGGGCACACTGATTGGCACCTACACCTATGCCACCCATCCGGCCGTCCTTTCATTTGGGTATACCCAAACCACCACAACCGCTGGCGCCTTCCAGTGGGGCCCTATAGCCCTTTCCGCCGTGCCGCTGGTCATCACAGAAGAGCCGGCTTCGGCGAGCGTTAATGCGGGAGTCTCCTACACCAACAGCGTGATTGCCGGGGGTCAGGCGCCGTTCTTCTATCAGTGGTACACCAACGGCGTTGCGATCGCCGATGCGACCAATGCTTCCCTGGTCCTCAATCCCGTGTCAGGCAACGAAGCAGACACCAACTATACCGTCGTGGTGACGAACGTCTACGGCGCGGTCACCAGCACGCCGGCAAGCCTTGTCGTTTATACGGCTCCCCAATTTTTAAGTGCGAACCCAATCACGTACACCAACCCCATGACACTCTTCGGAGGCTCAGGCAATTACCTCGGCTCCTCTCCGTCATTCTCGGTTAATGTGGGCGGGGCGCTCCCGTTGAGCTACTTTTGGCAGACGAACGGCGTTACCGTCGGAGGCGCCAACAGCACCACGTTCACATTCACCAATTGCCAGATGGGCGGTCCCACCAGTTTCTCCTGCATCGTCAGCAACAGTATTAATACCGCCACAAACACCTGGACGGCCCAATATATCCCGACGCCCACCGCGCCCTATCCGCAGTTGGTTCTCACCGACGCCCCGGCTGCTTTTTGGCGGTTGGATGAAACCAACTTCGACGATACCTACAATGAAAATGACGGCGAGGTTTGCAACGATTTCATGAGCGGCAATAACGGCATTTACACCAATGTCGCCCTGGCCCAAACCCCTGGTTATTTCGTTGTTTCAAATGGGGTCAACGTCGTCACCGATCCAAACGAAACCGCAGCCTATTTTGGTCCCCCTCTGCCTGTCCCCGGCCAGGCCTTTAGCGTAGGGACCAATGTTGATTTCAGCTCTCACTCAAATGCCGAATTCACCGTGTCGGTTTGGGCCAATGGCGGCTATCTGGGGGATACCTACTCTGAGCCGGCCAACGGCGGCTTAGTGTGCAAGGGTGGCTTCGGCACTGAAGAGTTTGCCCTCGACGACGGCGGCAGCGGCGGAAACGTGCGGTTTATGGTGAGAAATGCCGCAGACGCTCTTTCCGGCGCCAGCAGCACCACCCGCAATTTGAGTGGCGACGATAATTGGCATCTTCTGGTCGGTGTTTGCGATGAATCCAACGGCGTGGTCAATCTTTACGTTGACGGCCTCCTGGCGGCTCAAACGACCATTCCCAAGGGCAGCGGCGTGCTGCCTTCCGCTTTGGCGCCGATCACCATTGGCGCCGACGGCGGCGGCCAGTTTAACGGCGGCCTTGACGACGTGGCCATCTTCCCCTATGCCCTGAACGCCAACCAGGTGAATGCCCTCTATCAGTCTGCCGGCGGTGTCAATCCGCTGACCTTTACCGCCCCAGTGCCGCCAACGAATGTCGTGTGGAGGGTAAATCAAACCTTAACGATTCCCGCGTCTGCTCTTGGCGTCCCGCCGCTCGGTTATTATTGGACTAATTTGACCACCGGCGCCATTGTGTCCGGAGCGGGTGTTGGCCCTATAACGGGTACCAGTGTTGTCTCAACGATCAACTGCGCGCTGACCATCACGAATGCCGGGCAAAGCTGGAGTGGCGACCAGTTGGAATTGGTTGTCACCAACGCCACCGCTTCCACGAATTTGGTCGTCACTTTGTTCGCTTATCCGCCCCCGATAACCATCGGCTATACCAACTCCATACTTTACTCCAACGTATTTAACGGAGGAACATGGAACATCGCCCACACGGCCACCACTGTGGCTAACAGTTTGATCGGCGGCACTAACTCAACCTGGACTGATGTCCTGGGAACCAATGACACGACGGGCCAGAATGGCACCAGCCCCGGCTACCTTGAGGGCAGCGGCCTCGATAATTCCGCGCTGGGAGATAGCTGGATCTTCCCATTCACGCCCCAACCCGGATTTGTTTACACCGAGACCGCCACCGTCACATTCAGCGCCGCGCCGGGTAATTGGGTTGGTGAAGGCTTCGCCCAAAACTTTGTGACCAACACGCTGGCGGCGCGGTTCGACGATAACGGACCGAACGGCATGGATTGGATACTCATGCAGCCCAATGGAAACGCAGAGTTTGTCGATGGACTGGACAATTTATTTGTGACCAATCAAAACGGCTTTTACGACACTACTCCAAATACACCCCACACGATGATAGTCGTATTGGATACCACGCAGCCTCAATGGGCTCAGTATGCCTGGATTGACGGGGTCTCGGCCGGGACAAACGTCTTTAGTTCCAACCCCACAATCGGCTCCGTTGGAATTACCCAGAACGCCATCGGTAACGCGCCAAATAACATCACGTGGAACTCATGGTCGCTGACGGCCGTCTCTCCCAACGGCTTCGCGCCCTTTCTGCTCAGTCCAGTGCCGGCAACCAACACCATCGTGCTGACCAACGCGACAGTAAATGTCAACGCGACGGGCTACGGCACCGGGCCCTGGGGTTATTACTGGGTCAACAACTCCACGGTCCTCACATCGGGGACAACCAACAACACTGCCCCCGACCTCGCCAGCCTCAGCATCGCCAGCAGCAGTCTGAACGCTTCCAGCCCGTTGCAATTGGTTTTGACCAATGCCTTGGGCACGAACATTCTCACCATCCCGCTGGCGTCTGGCTTCCCCACGAAGAGCGGCCCCATTAGTATTACAATGACGAACGGCATCGTCTATCTGTCCTGGCCCGCCAGCTACAAAGGCGCCCAATTGCAGGCGCAGACCAACAGCCTCAGCGTGGGCATCAGCACCAACTGGGTCAACTTCAACCCCAATGGCGCTTCAACCGCCACCAACATGGTGTCCTTCCCGGTCAACCAAAACAATGGAACGATCTTTTATCGGTGGATACATTAAAACCAATTCAACCATTGAACATTGGGAGTTTCAACGATTCCTAAATCATGTATAGAACCCATGAACCGAAAAGATCGTTCGTCGTAACAAATAATCTGACGACAATTCCCCTGGTGGCCGCGGTGCAAACCGCCCCAGCGGGAGAGGGCAGGGGTGAGGGAGATTCGAGCTGCTTGGGAAGCGGCGAGAAGAATTTGGCGGAGCCGAAGGTTGCGGAGCAACCGAGCGAGCGGGCGCGAGCGAGTCAATCGTTCGATCGAGAATATCATGTGGTTCATAGAAAGACGGAAAGATCAAAGTTGTGATGAAGACATTGAATAGAACAGTGTGGGCAAAGCTGTCAAAAATCGGGGACGCCGCCATGCGGCGTCCCCGCCTTCAACCCAAGGTCATCGCTAAAAAGCGCCCGGGTGCGTTTACCCTCATCGAGCTGCTGGTGGTCATTGCCATCATTGCCATTCTCGCGTCGATTCTCCTGCCGGTCCTCAGCGCCGCCATGATCCGGGCCAGGGAAATCAATTGCCGGAATAACCTCAAGCAACTGGGGACGGCGGAAATCCTTTATCTGAATGACAACTACGGAAACATGTTCGTATACCAGAGCGTAACATGGATAACCACGCTCGAGCCCGTATATAATTCAATAAGCAATGTCGTGATTTGTCCCATGACCGATATTCAGCGTCCGGCGCCGGGTAGTGACAACGCAGGCACCTGGAATACGGCCTGGTTTAAAACAATTAATTATACCGGCCCTGGCGGCAACATGTATAACGGCAGCTACGCCATTAACGGCTACCTTTACGCCGTCACCCCCACCGGCCCCAATTATGGTGATAAATTGCCATTTACCAGGGATACGAATGTCAAATACCCCTCTCAAACCCCGGTATTTGGCGATGCGCCGTGGTGTGATGCCTGGCCTCAGACAAACGATCCATGCCCCAATCCCGTGAACCTGCAGGCCCCCCTTCCAACCACACTCGGCGGTGTGGATAACACTTATGGTGAACAAGGGCAGGTCGGCATGGATAGATTCCTTATCGCCAGGCATGGTCCGCGTCGGGTAAAAGTGCCTCCCACCGGTGCCCCACTCCCCCCTACGAATCCTATAGGATCTCTGCCAGGCGGAATTAACATGGTCTTCATGGACGGGCATGTTGACGATATCGGACTGAACACTCTATGGACTTTGACCTGGCACCCCGGTTGGCAGGTCGGCGCCTCAGGAGGCCCAAAGCTCTAACGTAACGATCCTCTCTCACTTTCGTTTTGCCAGCTCCCAGACAACGGTGAAGCTCGCGCATTGAAGGAACCATTCCTTGCTTGCTGTGGTGGGTCACGGCGTGCCCGCCGTGACGGCACGCGCCGAGGCGCGTGCGATTCGTAAAGGGGTCCCGGGTCGGTCCCATCCCTGACCCCTTCACGCTATCCTTCCTATCCTCCACAGTCTGCTTCGTGCCGAAGGCACAACCGGAGAGTAGCCAGACACGAAGTGTCTGGTCTGCCCAAAATATGCATTTGTCCTGAAAGGACAACGGACTGCGGAAACTCCGGGCTCCGAACGACACATTTTTTTGTGTAAGAAAGTAAACCTGTAAACGAGCCTGCTTTTTGCGAAAAACCCTTGTGTTTATTGGTGTTTTAAGAATTCAAGGGGTGTAAACGGCCCGGCCCCGACACCGCTCTTGAATTGCACTCGCATTCCAGGACCGTGCGGAAGTTCTAACGGCTCATGGGGAGCTTCAACGATTCCAAATCGCGTATCCTGACCATGAACCGAAGGTGGTAGGGACGGCGCGCTGCGCCGTCACCGCCCGTATAGCGGGCGGAACAATTCGCGTGCGCCCAACCGAACGACGGTGCATGGAAAGTCTGAACGATTCTCAAATCGCGCATCATGCCATGAAGTGGGGTGGGGACGGCTCGTCCCCGGGGACAAGCTGTCCCCGCCCCTGCGGGCTCTGAACGACACATTTTATTTGCATAGGTTTTGCAGGTGTGAACGAGATTTGTTTTGGGGTCAAAATGTTCGGTTTTATTGGGGTGTTTGAAGATTCTGACGCTGGGGAGTGTGAACGAGATGCGCATTCGTCCCGTGGTGCGGGATGGCGGATTTCGAAGAACAGAGCCGCGCGCGCCTGTCACGCCGTAGCCCTGGCGAAGGCGGATCAGCAAGCCTGGTCACCAAACCTACGCCTGAGGGGAAACTCGGCGACGAGCCGTCGCCGCTCCTTCTTCCATAATCGGGGTGGCGACGGCTCGTTCGCCACGGTTCCGGCTACCCCTGCACATTTTAAGGGTATAGGCGGGGAAACTGGAAACGAAGCCCATGTTTCGCGAGTCGAAGCGAAAAAAGGACGTTTTTATTGGGAAATGCGAGGATTTGGCCGGTTCCGGGGCGAAACGAGGCCGAATTAACCCTTCCTCACGCGAAGGCCAAGACGGCAAAGAATGTATAGGCTGAATTTTTAGCCGAAACAAGGCCGGGACGGACGCAAAGGGGGAATTGACCGCGAAATAAACGAACCACGCGAAAACTTTTCATCGCGGGAAAATCTTGGTTCTCTTCGCGTCCTTCTGTTCAAAATTCAAAAATGAGGAATACAGGGATTCAGGAAAAGGATTTCGCGCGAAGTCACTGAATGATCCAAGTTTGCCACAGGTTCGGGAAAGAATATGTCAAAATGCATCCATGACCCATCCCTGACGCCTTTTTGTCACGCCACTGGCTTTAAGCGCCTTCTGGGGGACACAATTCGCAACTTAGCTCCCCGCAAAGGACCATTAGTTGCAGTCCGTAACTCGACCAAAGTTTGACAAGAAACGTATCAGCGCTCTGAATTTCAGAGACCAGTTTGTTCGCGAGTTCTCTGTTGGGATTGTCGCCAAAAATTAACCGTTCAACGTCATCCCGAGGAATTTGGCGGCCTTTATATATCCATATGGTCCCAATAATATTGCCTTCGCGGAAATCGTTTCCTTGAAGCGCACGAACCCTTTTAAAATGGATTTCCACACGCTGATTTGTTACAGAGCGGCATCGGATCCGAGCATATTTCTGCTCTCGGTCAACCGTCAAGGAATCGATCGCTCCGTCATGGAGGTTTGGCTCAACAAGGATTGCGTACTCATTCACTCGCATAATTTGTGTCTACTAGTTGCATGATGGGGGCGGAACATTAGGGCTCCTCGCGGGCGGCGGATCCCGGAAAAATTCTGGACCAAGGCATTCTCCGTCCGCTGACTCAGGCTCCACGCCTGATCAAAGGCACGAGCTATTCACCTTTGCTTAATCGTTTAAAAACTCAATTTTCATTGCTGGAAATGGAAAGATAAAGGGAACATCCAGGTCGTAGTCAGCGGATTCGACAAGGTACTCGAGGTGCTCAATTCCTAGAGCAATCGGGAACCGGTCATGCTCTGGTCCCGCCTTCGGATACCACAAAACATCACACGTCTGTACTTCTATTAATCGGTCCGGCTGAACAGCTGACCATTTTACCTCAAGCCAAAACCTATGAGACTGCCCGGCATACGCGCCCAACTCGGACTGCGAATCCAGTTCCCTGAATTCGACTAGACGAGGCGATAATTTCTTTGCCAGTTCTTGAGCGCTAGCGCGAAATTCGTCAGGCACTTGAAATGAAAGACCGACCAGCGTTTTGGAGCCGCCATGACACAAGAGGTCGCCAAACGAAGGCCACCCGGGGAAAGAAGTTGGATTGAGTGTTTCATGACCGTCAAATCTGATTCCATTGTCCGGCAAGTTCCTCTTCAGAAGACATGACTTGACTGGGTCCTGAAGGGAAAGAATTACAGATTCCATTGGAAATCAATTGTTGCAACCTTCGTTATAATTTTTCATAAATTCCGACAGAGTGCCAGGGGGCGGACGATTTCCACGGAGTGTTTGATCTGGCTTGTGCAGCCCATGGCGCCTTCATACGTAGATTGTTAACGGACGTCAAATCCAAAGACCCATAAAGGGCGTGAGCGGGACGATTGTGTCGGTTCTGTCCAGACTATGCCGCCCCTCCCGTCTTCGCCAGGGCTACGACGCGGCGAGCGCGGGGCTTGGATTTTTATTGGATTTGTTAGCTACAAATATGTCGCACCTACGGCGCTCTGGAATAGCCGCTGACGGTGGTAGTGCTGGTTGCGAAAGTTAAAAAATGGGGAATACATTCAGGAAGAGGATTTCGCGCGAGGTCACAAAAATATGCCAAAATGCATCCCTGACCCCTTTCTGACCCCTTTCTTTTGCTGGTGACCCCCTATCTTCTGGGCCGCACTATCATGCAGTAGGTTTTCTCTCATTATAGCAAAGAAATTCAGAAATATCGTGGTGTCCTTGACGTCGCGCGATACACTCGGCGGTAAGCTGTTCGTATCCTCCATGCAATCCAATATCGGCTCCTCGGGCGACAAGCAAACGTACGAGAGAAAAAAAACCGCCTCTCGCAGCGAGAATGAGCGGCGTATCGAAAACATCATAATCTCCGTGAACATTCGGGTTTGCTTTGGCATCGAGCAAAGCTTTCACACACCCGATTTGATTATAGCGGACAGCGTACATGAGAGCAGTATAACGTTGTTTCGATTGCAGCTCCAATTGCGCCCGATGTTCCACCAACGCGTGGACAACATGGGGATACCCTTCCATGGCAGCGTACATTAAAGCTGTGAAACCGTGAATGTCTTGCGCATCAATGGCGCATGGCACAGCAAGGATACGCGCGATTTCTTCAGCGTCGCCGTTGTAGGCCGCTGCCATTAGATCGGTCTGGCCAATATCTGGTTTGTATGGATAATCCGGCATGATGTACCAATAATGCTACATTAAGTAACAGGCAATGCAAGAACGCCGGATTTACGGTGAACAGGGTGGCATGAAGTCCTTTGGCGGAGGCGGCGTGTTATTCGGATTGTCCGTAGTTGGAGTATTAGGTTTCCTCCACCATGGTTGATCATTTGGATCATTAGGGTCGACCGGTTTCGGAGATGGCGGAAGCGGCGCTTTCGGATCCGGGCCGGTTTGAGGATCGCGGTCGGCCGTTTTCTCTGGATCTGGAGGCTCTCTCTGAATTTTTCGTTCGCCTGTGTTCCCTCGGCCTGGGCCACCCGAGCCCCGCTGAAAAGGGGTCAGGGATGCATTTTGACATATTTTTCAGGAACCCGTGGCAAAAATCCGATCATTCATTGAGTTCGCGCGCGAAATCCTCACCCCGAATTCCGTTATACCTCATCCAAAAACAAACACCCGTGCAAGTCGTAAATTGTAACGGCGGGTCGCAATTGGTGCTACCACCGCTGCCACTTGTAGAACATCCGAGGGCCTGTCCCCCCGTAGCTCTTAGCGAAGCGGGGCCTGCCCTGCATAGCTCTCAGCGACGCAGGGCCTGCCGCGCCGAAGCCTTGCGCGAAGGCGGGTCATAAAAGGTCATAAATTCCGTCCCTCGAATCATCAATGCACTGTGAGAAACTGCTGCCATGATCAGAGATTGGATTTTGGATTCATGGATGTTCGCATAAATGGAGGCGCCTTCGCAGCCTCGCGCGAAACTGTTTGCGCTCTTTGTGTTTTCTTGCGGCTAAAAATACCGCCAATCGGCGTCGCGCGGCGAAAGCTTCGCTTGTGGACAAAAACCTTTGCGTCTTCGAGTCTTTGTCGTTCGAAATCCGGCCGTTTGCCTTCCAAAAATGAGAATCAAAAATGTAGAACAAATCCCAGGCGACCGCGTTTTCTATCTGTCCCCTCCATTTTGCACAACGTTATGAAAGTCGCGACTGTTAGCGCGTCACAACACAATGAACACTAATGACTTGCAACGGCCTGCCCTCCGCAGCTTCAACGAAGGGGGGCAAAAATTATTCCCGATTGATGGTGGGACAGTTAGCCAATGCCACGTCTTGCCTGACTCACAAAAGCCAAGCGAACAAGAGCGTCTCAGAACAGGGCCGCGCGCGAGGTCGCAAGTGGCACTGCCACCAGGCGGTCTCCCATCACAAATCCAGCAATCTACCGCCCATGTGGCTTTCGCATCCTTTGTGCCTCTGCGCCTCATCGGACGTGCGGCTCGCACCGTGAAAATAAATTCTGTAAATTTTGTCAATCCTGTCCAAAAAAACCTTCGCCTCCTTGGCGTTCCTCGCGCGAAATTCGTTAAGCAGACCCTAAACAAACCCTATTCCAAACCCAATTTTGTTCCAAAAAATTTCAACCTGTTCGTTTACATGAAATCCTCGCATTCTCCAATGAACCGGCGCATTTTTAGCCCCCAAACAAACTGGTTTAGCTTTTCATATACTCTCGTTAAATCCCAAATCCCTAACACACCCATTTTTACTAAACGAAGCACTATTTGCCTTGCAACAGTCGGCGCAATTTCAGATATACTGTCAGCTTCGCGGAAAAAACTGGCTCTCGCCTAAATGGGCGATACCCCCGTAACGGTTTCTGCTTTAGATTAACTCATCAAATCCAAATGAGCGCGAGTGCATCGCTATGAACGACGTGTCGGCAAGCCTGATAATCCCCAAGACCCACTCTGGCGTCATTCCCGCAAATCCGAAAGACATCTCAATGATCAGAACAAATATGAAAATCGTAACAAAACTGCTGGTAACCGGAATGATGACCGTGTTTTGCTGCTCTGTGGCAAAAGCGCAATATTCCAACGCTTTGGCGGGGGCGACGCTCATTTATTCCAATGGTTTTGACGGGTCGGCGAGTGCGAACATTACCAATACGCCGGCTGATCAGGAAAATGCCATTTACGGTGGCGTGACCGGTTCAAACTGGGTTGATCTCCGCGGGGCGACGGACACCGGTGAATTTTACGCAAACGGCACCGAAACTTGTACGCTGGCCGACACCATCGTTCTTCCATTTACGCCCCAAAGCAATCACGTTTACGCGGCGCAGTTCAAGGTCACGTTGTCTGGCAGCCCTGGTACATGGATTGCCGCCGGTTTTGATGCGTACAACACAATTAACACTGGCCACTACGATTTCAACGGTAACGGCGGGTGGGATTGGTACCTGGTGAATGCTAATGGGGCGATACAATATTTTGCCGGCCAGAGTACCGGTACTACAATCTACAGTGCCAACCCTCTCGGTACCGCCGCAGGCTTCAGCCATACTTTGACCTATATATTGGATACGACTTTCGATCAAAATCCCAGTAATTGCTGGACCATTACTTCCTTTTATGATGGTGTGCAATTGGGAAGTCCTCATATTTATCCGTCCAACCCCCTGACCCCGAATCCAATCACTGGAGTTGGATACGGTCAATACATGACCATAAGTTCCCCGCAATATATCCAGTGGAATTCTTTCAAGCTTACGGCCAATCAGGAGTTAATCGTCCAGCAACCAACGTCCCAGAGTGTTAGCGCAAACACTGCCTATACCAACTCGGTCCTGGTCGGTGGCACCGCGCCATTTTTCTATCAGTGGTACACCAATGGTGTCGCCATCGCTAATGCGACAAATGCCAATTTCGTCATCAATTCCGTGACCACGAACAATGCAAGCTCCGACTATTATGTCATCGTGACGAATAGTGCTTACGGCGCTGTCACCAGCTCGCCCGCAAGCCTGGCCGTCTATTCCACGCCGCAAATTGTCACTGCGCTGCCAATTTCTTATACTAATCCGATCTCCCTGTTTGGCGGGACGACCTTTGATGGGACAAATTACGTGGGATCGACCCCGACGTTTTCCGTCTCCGCGGTCGGAGGATATCCCCTGGCTTATCAATGGTACACCAACGGTGTGGCAGTGGGCGGAGCGACGGGCACCAGCCTTACAATCACAAATTGTCAGATGACCAGTCCCACCAATTTTACCGTTATTGTGTCGAATACCTACGGCTCGGCAACAAATTCGATATCGGTGACTTATTTGCCAACGCCCCAGGCACAGTATCCGCAAGCGACGCTCGCGCTGCAGCCCGCCGCATTCTGGCGGCTCAATGAGCAGCCGGATAACGGCAGCGGCAATGATGGCACGATTGCCAATGATTATAACAGCGGCAACAACGGCATTTACACCAATGTGCAACTCGCTCAATCGGGATATTCATCCGAACCGGGCGAGACTTCCGCGTATTTCGGGAACGGTGGGATTTACAATAGCTATGCCGGTGACATTCAGGGGATTGATTTTGCCAAACCCACAGGCTCCAACGGTGAATTTACGGTGGATGCCTGGGTGAACGCACTCGGCGCCGATGCTGGCGCGCCGATCATCGGCCAGGGTACCAACGGAGTCAGCGATTCATTTAACCTGGGCGCGGATACAGCCTCAACGCATAACTACGACTTCTACGTGCGCAGCGCAGCCGGAACAGTATACAAAGCCGACTCGACAATTGCCGTCGGAGCGGACAGCAACTGGCATCATTTAGTAGGAGTTTGTGACGAGGCAAACAGCAATCTTTCGCTGTACGTTGACGGTCATTTAGTCTCGATGGCATTCATTCCGACTAATTCCGGAGTGTATGAGGCGTCGGCGCCCATCGCCATTGGTTCCGCGATAACCACCGCGGGCGTCTACAACGCCCAGTACCTTGGCAATATTGCCGATGTCGGTGCGTATAAATACGCGCTGAACGCCGCTCAAATTGCCGGAATCGTTGGCGCCTCGCCTGCCCCCACTTTTGTTGCCCCGCTGCCGCCGACTAGTTGGGTTTACATGCAAAACGGTACGCTGACGATTTCTGCGACGGCCTTCGGTGCACCGCCTTTGGGTTACTACTGGACCAATGTCACGGTCGGCGGGATTGTGGCTTCGGGTAAAACCAATGTCCTGGCAAACATGAACGCAAACCTCGTCATCCCGAACGCACCCGCCAGTCTGAACGGTGACGAGTTGGAATTGGTGGTGACCAACTCCTATGGTTCCACAAACTGGATTGTTAATTTGTCCAGCCCGGCCTTGCCTGTCACGGTGGGTTATACCAACGGAATTTTGTATTCGAACGAGTTCAACGGAGGGACGTGGTCGATTGGTGGACAGCCGGCGACAGTGGCCAACAGTCTGGTCGGTGGGACGAGTACTACCTGGGTCGACGCGTTGGGGACCAATGACACCGGCAGCATGCAGGCCAGCGGCCTTGATGCGACCACGTTGGGAGATAGCTGGATGTTGCCATTTACGCCGCACGCCGGTTTTGTTTACACGTTGACAGGTTCACTGACGTTCAGTGGCAGTCCGGGCAACTGGGTTGGACTGGGATTTGCGCAGACAGTCCCAACCAATGCGACTGGCGGGCGGTTTACGGACACACCGAATGGCTACGATTGGATCATCCTGACCGAATCCTCTGGAAACGTACAATATTTTGCCGGGCCGAATACAACTCCGACAGCAGGACTGACCAATGCGGACCTTTTCACCTCCGGCACCGGGTCACATACGGTACAGGTCGTATTGGATACGACGGGCGCTCAATGGGTTCAGTATGCATTTGTTGACGGTGTTCCTGCGGGGACAAACACCTATGCCTCAAATCCGCCAATCAGCGGTTTTGGAATCACTCAAAACAATTTGAGCAGTCCCGCCTATCTCCAGTGGAATTACGTGGCGCTTAGTCAGGTCTCTCCCAACGGCTTCGCGCCCTATCTCCTTCCGCCTGTGCCGTCGGTTACCAGCATCGTGTTGACAAACACGACGGTCACGATTCCTGCGACGGGTTATGGCACCGGGCCCTGGGGTTATTATTGGAGCAACAACTCCACGGTTCTCACCTCGGGTGTGACTAATAATACGGCGCCGGACAACGCCAATCTCAGCGTTCCGACCAGCAGCTTAAGCGCTGGCCAATTGGAATTGGTTTTGACGAACGCCGTCGGCACCAACATCACCCTTGTGACGCTTGTATCGCCAATTCCTACCACCCCGCCGAAAATCGGAGTAACTGTTTCCAACGGCGAGGTGTATGTTACGTGGCCAGGTGATCATACTGGCTGGCAATTGCAGGCGCAGACTAACAAACTGTCCGTCGGCATCAACACCAATTGGGTTAATGTCAGCGGTTCGACAACGACGAACAAGAGCGCATTCTCGATTAATCCTAACGATTCGGTCTTTTACCGCTTGCTTTATAACCCGTAATAAGGCGAGAGGCAGGGAACCAATTCATATTATGGTTCAGCATTTGCATCGGTCATTGAAGGCGCCTTCGGGCGCCTTCAGCCGTTTGTTCGAACCATTAATCCATGAATCCGAAAATCCACCAATCCAATTGCGCCCGCTCGCCCAAAAGGGCGATAGCCTCAACGCATCTCCTCGCTTAATTTGATATAAGATAATCCATATGAGTCCGAGCTTACTGCCCACAGCTTCTTCGAAGATGAAACATACTTTATCCATGCCAAAAAACAGTGCTCTGGATGATTTGACAAGGAGGGAAGGCCTGGTTTTTGATGGATTAACTCCTGGCGTGAAGGCGGGTAAATCCGCCTTCACGCTCATCGAGCTGCTCGTGGTTATCGCAATTATTGCCATTTTGGCGGCGATACTATTGCCGGTCCTGGCCGCAGCTCAGGAACGTGGTAAGCGAACCAGCTGCCTGAACAATTTAAAGCAGATAGCGGGCGCTGCTACGATCTATGCCAACGACAACAACAATTATGTGCCCTCAGCCAGCGGCGGAGTGCTTCCTATCCAGATCAATAGCAACGGCATGAGCACAGCCTGGTCCGACCTCGGGATTCCGATCAATGAGACAAATAATGCGCCGAGCGTGTGGGACTGCCCCGATCGCCCCGGCTTTCCGAAGTTTGCAGGTGCGCCGTACAATCAGTTCTTGACCGCCTATCAGTATTACGGCGGAATCGCAACCTGGCAGAACAATCTGGGCAGCTTTGTCTCATGCAGTCCAATTAAGACCACGACCTCAAAAGCCGGTTGGATGCTGGTTGCTGACGTGATCGCCTCGCCGGACGGTGTGAACTTTGTCAATGGGCCGGACGGTTCCGGATGGTCTAATTTGCCCGCGCATAAGGACAAAAGCGGTGTTATGCCCGCCGGTGGGAACGAGGCATTCATCGACGGTTCTGCGCATTGGGTTAAAGCCCCGCATACAATGATGTTTATTCACTCGTGGAGCACGACCCAGGGACCTGGCGGGCGCGAGCTGTTTTTTTACCAGGATGATCTTGGAGTTTTGGCGTCTAAAGCAAGGGGTTTGACAGTCGTCCCCTGACCGGTAAGAGGATTCAACAGTTGTTCTTGTGTCTGACGGCCGAAACGAATCCAGCTTTAGCACGTCAATGAAGTCTTTCATATTGGTAATGACCGGAGCAGGGCTGCTCAGCGGTTCTTTGTGGGCGAGAAATGTTTCACAATCGCCATCCGATATCCCTTCACGTCCGGGTTTCGATCTCCAGGCTGACACGCCGGGCACAGTCGAATTCGAAGGATCGGACAGTGCCATTTTATTCTCTAAAGAAGTCACCGAATCATTTCAAGGTGTCCTCGAGCGTGACTTTGTTTCGCATTCGGACGATAAGTTCCCGGCCGGTTTTCTTAACGCTTCACCACTTGGGCAACCCTGGTATGGCACCATGTGGACGCGCGATGCCGGCACTTTCATGCGCGAGTTGGTTTATTGGGGTTATTACCAGCACGCCTGCCAGGTCGCGCAATGTATCATGGACTTTGTGGGCACCAACAGCGACGGGTTCATCAGTTTTCCCACGGTTTATTGATCCACAAAGGCCCGAAAGCGGTTCGGAAATGGATGGCCAGGCCGCGACGATTATTTCCATGGTTGCGTTGTGGCAGCGCCTGCCGGCCGACGACCCTTTCCGAGCGAAGCTTTTTCAATTTTTAAATCAGCAGTCCTCGCCGGTGCGTGGCATCCATCATTTTCTCCAGATTGGCCCGCTGGTCCCGGGCTCGGGCGAATTCGGCGGCGGCAAAGGCCACGATAACTATAGCGTCATCCAAAACAATTTGTGCGCACTGGCATTGTTAACCGCCGCCAACATGGAAGATGAGGCCGGCGACCATGCCCGATGCGAAACAATGGCGCGACGATGCCGCGACATTGTTCCAAAATATTCAAAAATACCTGGTCAACAGCCATGACGCCTGGATTTGGGGCATTGACATCAAAACGCTGAAACCAAACCATAACGACGAGGACAGCGCTGGCCATTCCGGAGGCGGCGGACTGAATGGTGTGCCCTGCATGTCGGCGGATGTTTTGGGATTTAATCCGACGGATTGGACCTGGCACGGTGCTGTGGTGGACGGCGAAAACACGTTTAACGACCTATATGCGTTTCCCCTAAGGAAAGAGGAGTTCCAAAAATACGGCATTTGGACGCAGATGAACTTCACTCATAAAGGTCTGCTCACCAGTCCCTCGTACGGACAAGGTTATGCCCTCCAGGACATGCTGCTCTTTGACAAATTGGATATGGCCGGCCATGGCCTGGATTTTCTCGCCCAAACGACTTACAAGTCCCCGCACATGATTTTTAGCCTGGACCATTATCATTATCAGCGCCTTTCTCCGTACTATTTCTATGAACGAATGTATTCGCCGGAAGCCGTTGGGCAGATCCAATTGACGGCCGGGTGCGGACCACTCAATCTTGTAAACGTATCGGAGCCGCTCAAGGTCGCGCGCCTGATCGCGGGCGTTGATGACACATCGCTGAATCAGGTTCGAATCTTTCCCCGTTTGCCTCCCTCGTGGTCTGGCTACCACGCGGAAGATTGGCCAATCCTGACAAGCAACGGCATCGTCCGTGCCGATATCTCTTTTGAACGGCGCCATGGAATGGTAACTTTCAAACTCAAGGTCATACAGGGCGGCGCGATTCCGAAACTGGCCGTGCGCTTCGCTGAAAAGAAGGGAATGGTTTGGAAATATCAGGACAATGTCAGGCAGTGCGAATGGGCGGCTCCGTGAAGAAAAAATTCACTTTGTCCGCCATTGTGGCTTGCCTGCTGTTCGGCGCTTCGGCATTCGCGGATTCGACCACTCAGACGAGTTATTGGGCCGTTCCACTATCGGGGAAACATTCAACAAACAACCCGGTCCTCAACCGATACGGCGTCCCTTTCATTGAAGGTATGCTGCCTGTTCAACACAAACGCCCGGCGCGTGTGGAGGTCGGCGGCACGGCAAAACGCATTTTTCTCTTCGGCATGACCGATACCGCCAAGCCTCACAGTTGGACGAATCTCCATGAAGGATATGCCAGGCGGTATTTTTTCGGCGATGAAATGGGGGCGGTCCGCCTGGATTACGCGGATGGCACTGCGCAGACGTTTCCGCTGGTCTTTGGCGAAAGCCTTTGGTGGGGCGAGATTTTTTACACCAACCCTGAGCCTTACCTTTCCGACGCGGATTTTCGCAAGGCGCTTGGAAAAAGCCTGCGACTCTATCCGGCGGCTCCGGTTAAAGACGGAAATTATGTGGCCGTAATCGTCCCCAGGGATTCTGAAATTAAAGACATCGTCGTGCAGGATTCTCCCGTAAAAGTCGGCGTGCCGCAGATTGAAGGCATGACGATCGAGTCTGCCGTCGGCGAAGAAATCAGGAATGGAATAGAGCTTTCTGGCGAATCACTTTCTCCCGATTTCGCCAAATTCGTTTCCGAGAAACCATTGTGTACAGCGGGCGAGCAAACAAAGAGAATCCAAGCGGACCTCGAAAGTCTTGACCGGGCATTCTATCAAAATGGCGGCGATTTGAAGGGCAGGGTGGCGGAAGAAAAACCACCTGGATATTCAGGGCCTGCGGTTTCCTTCCACGGCGATATCTACGCAAGCATTCTGGAAAATGCATTTTACGCCAATGTGCAGGACATTCGGAATAAAATTACCGAAGATGGCATGTATCATACTTCCACTGAAGGCGCACCCAACTGGAGCCGCTATTCCGGCTTTGGGACCTATCAGACCAACGTCGGTCTATATTACAATGAATCCTGGTCGCGTGACATGGGCCGGAGCCTCCAGGAATTGAGCGAATTGGATTACACCAATGAAGCCCTCCGCTGCGCGGACTATTGCATTCGTTGCGCCCGGCTTTGGCAGAATCCGTCGAACGAATTCAACGGCGAAATCTATCCGCCGCATTGGGGTCGTATCGCGAACAGGCCGCAACCCTGGTGTATTTACGAAAATGACGGCCATGGTCTAACCAGCATGTTTCTCTATCGCCTGTGGCAGCGGCTTCCGAACCGCGACGAGTGGCTCCGCTCCCGTTGGCCCGACGTCAAGGCCGCCGGCGATTGGGTCTTGTGGGAGTTCGATCATGCTCAAATCTCCGGCGCGACCAATGGAATTCTCTTCACCACCAGCGAGGCAGCCGCCATGGTCGGCTATTCCGTGTATTGCGACTACGCTTGCATGAACGCACTCGAGGGGCTGGCGAACATGGCCGATTCCATTGGCGAAACCAATTCCGCAGCCCAATGGCGCGCACGGTCTGCGCAAATGCGAAGTGCGATGGCCCAACAATACGTGATTGATGACCCACAATATGGCCGTGTCTGGACGTTGAAGTCCGGCGGTTGGCCAAACAAAAGCACAGTCCTCGGACCATTGGATCTTTTGGCCGACTATGAAGGATGCGCGCCCCAGGACGATGATCCGGCGTGGCGTCCAATCAACAAGGCTGCCTACCAGCGCCTGATTGATACTTATAAACCTTTCGGCTTCTATGGCCTGGCGATGGGTTACGGCCAGGGCCTTGTCACTCAGGCGGCGTTACTGCTGGACCGAATGCACGATGCCACAACAATGCTCGATTGGGCTGCAAAAGAAATTTACGATCCTCGCTTTGGCTCGTTTATCGCGCCTGAGGCCTGCGATATTGATCCCACGGGACGTTACTTGTATCGAATGAGCGACCTCGGAAACGGCGTGCAGGAAGCCGAGATTGTCAAGATGCTGCGCCTGGTCATTGGCGTGGACGATACAAAACCGCAACGCATACAGTTTTATCCGCGACTGCCGTATGATTGGGACGAAATAAGTGTCGCGAAATATCCCGTATTATTTCAGGGTTCCGGCGGGACAGAAACAGCGTTTATTCAGTACAAATTGAAGCGCTCGCATGGCGGGATGAAATTGGAAATCAGCGCCGACAAACCAATCGGTCCCGTTGCCATACGTCTTGGTCCGTTTAGCAAGAAACCTGACATCTCAAAAATCGGCGTAAATAGTGAACAGGAACCGGGCGCACGGGTCGAATACAGCGGCGATTCCTGGTGGGTTCGGTTTACGGAAAAATTATGACGCCAATCGAAAATATCAGCAGGCGCGATCTTATCAAATTGATGAGTCTGGCCGGGGTGGCCATATGCCATCCAGTTTCTTTGCTGGCTGACGCTGTGCCGGCCCACACCATAAATGTCGCGGACAGCGTCGCGCCCCAGACCGTTCACCCTCGGCTCTTTTACAATGCCGCCTCCCTGGAACGAATGCGGCAAATGCTGGTGACCGAAGTTGCGACAGATGGCGCGCTAAAAAAGCGGGGCGAGGAATTATTGGCGGCCGCTCTCATACCGGAATCCGCGGCCATGCATGGCGGAGGGCAACACGCGAGTTATGGTGAGCCGGGAAACCAAATGTCCGAGATGGGACTAACCCTGGGTCTCCTTTTTCAACTCACCGGAGACAGGCGCTATGCCGACAAACTTCGGGAGGCGATGCTGTATTATGCAAAATATGTCCGCTGGACCGGCCAGAGTTTCGAGCATCGGGCTCCCGCCTGGTATTCGGAATTGGACACAGCCAAGTTCAGTTTCGGTTACGCAAGCGGCTACGATGCATTGTATGCTTTCCTATCGGACACCGACCGCAAAGCGATCGCGGATGCCATGGTTCGATTGTCCGTATTGCCTACGCTCAACGACTGGGTTCTGGTCGGCAGGCGGATCCACTCCTTTGACTCTATGGGGCATAATTGGTGGGGCGTGTGTGTGGCCGGTGCCGGGCTTTGCGCCCTCGCGCTGCTGGGGGATCACGCGAGCGCCCAGGGATGGATCGACGCAGCGGACGCCGGCTTTGAGCAATGGTTCAACTATCAGGGCAACGTCCTGCAAAATCGCGTTGCCACGTTCGAACGCTCCGGCCCGTCCTACGAGGGTGTCAATTACACCAAGTATGGCGTAACCGAATATCTTCATTACCGATTGGCATGGCAGAACACCTGGCCGGGACGAAAAGCCGCGCACATGGATCCGCTGGACCACGTCGCGAATTTCTTTCTCCAAACACTTTATCCCACGTCGTCGGGGTCCCTGGCCGTAAATTTCAATGACAGTTCGCTGGAAGTGGATGCCACTGAGACGATTTTGTTATTGATTGCCTGTGGCGTGAATTCGCCGGAAGCGGGCCGATACCTTAAGTCGGTGCATGGCCACCCGCCAGGCACACTGGTTTCGCTGCTGAAACAGTGCCCTGTGCCGCAAGGTCTCGCCGACCCGCCGAACTCCTGTATTTATCCGGACATGGGATGGGCTATCATGCGTTCTTCGTGGGAAAATAATGCCACGCTGCTGGCTATGAAATCCGGCTATACCTGGAACCATGCACATGCCGATGCAGGCTCATTCATCCTGTTCAAAGACGGCATGCCGCTCATCATTGATTCGGGGACGTGCGCCTATGATCGTCAGGAGTACCACAATTATTACTGCCAAAGCCGGGCGCACAACGTGATTCTCTTTAATGGAGAAGGTCAGCCGCCTGAGGACATACTGGTGGGGGGAAAATTTCCCGGCCGGATGCACAGTCTCATTGACGGGCTGGGCTTGAAATATGTCTGTGCCGACGCCACAGGTCCCATGGCGCGCTGGTTCTCGCGCAACTACCGTCATTGGATTTGGAGCGGCGATGTCATTTTGATCATTGATGACGTCTCCGCGCCAACGGCAGGCCAAATGGACTGGCTGCTGCACTTTGGGGGCAAATACGAATCGAATGATGATGGCACTGTGACCTTGAATAATGGCCGGGCCGAAGCCGTGGTCAAAATGGTCTATCCACCAGCGACAGTTCGTGAAGATACCGGCCTGGCCGATCACAATCCCGAAAGGAAAGTGCCCTATTTGGTTTTTTCTCCGGCCGGGCCGATGCAATCGCGCCAATTCATTACCGCCATTTGCCTTAATCCGAACGCCGTGCCGAAGTTTGAAATTCTGGAGGACCAAAAGTATCTCGGAATCCGGATGCAAACATCCGATGCCATCGAGGAATTGTATCTGGACCTGCGCGCCGTCCGCAGCCCGGGTACGATTGACCTCCAGGTCGGCGATTGGGTTACCGATGCTTATTTCCTGCACATGAAGCGGACGGCCCTGAATGATCAACCTGTGCGTTTCTTTTTGGGTGACGGCAGCTATCTCCGATACCAGGGCCGGAGCGTCATCGAATCGCTTTCAAAGGTGACGGCCTGCTGGGCTCCGGGCGAACCGCTTGAGATATTCTCCGACAAAACATCCGCTCCGATTCAGGTTTCCGCCGAGTCTGCGCCGCGGAGCGTCAAATGGAATAACCGTGCCGTCACGGGCCGATACGACGATCGATCGAAGTTGGTGTCATTGCGTGTGTGAAATTTAAACCGAGGCGTAACGCCCAGCAAAATGTTATGAAACGGAATTCTCTATTGCCATTCGGTGTTATCTCCGCTGTTGCATTGGCCGCTTCCTGATGCGCCAGGCACGCGCACACTTACGTCACTCAGATTCTGGCTGACGGTCAGCTCTCAGATATTTAATATGCTTGTTCGCCGTAATGGGGAACGACCGGGACGGCCTGCCTTGTTGTGCCGTAAGGTGAACATTCATGATGACTAGACGCGAAGCAATTAAAACCGGGGCGCTTGCCAGTGTCGCGCTGGCGACACTGCCGCGGGCTATCGCGCAATCAATTCCATCCGCGCCAATTTCAATGACGTCCGAACTGGCCGCGCAAATCCTCGGTGATAAAGATCTTTCCCAGGTCCATCGCATGGCACAGGCGCTTTTGAAGGGCGGCCTCAACGCCGGAAGCGGATATGACCAGATCTGGATTCGCGACGGGAATACATTTATCGAAGCAGCGCTTGGGGTGAACCCACCTCAGGTTTTCCGCGACGCCTTACTCAATTTCTTCAAGTTCCAGGGCGACGATGGAAACATCGTGGATGGTTACCGTCGGCGCGACTCCAGAGAAGTAAAAGACGCGCGTTTTACTCCGCTGGCGCCAGGTCTGGTGGCGTTCAAGAATAGTGTCGAAACCGACCAGGAATCCTCACTCGTTCAGGCGATGTTCAAGTACGTTACTGTTACGGGTGATAAAACCATTTTGGATGAGCGCATTGACGGCGTTGCTGCGAGCGATCGTTTGGGCCGGGCGTTGAATTACGTCCTTACTGAGCGCTTTGACCGCAAGCACGGGCTGGTTTGGGGCGGGACAAGGGCGGATTGGGGCGACGTGCAGCCGGAAGATTCGCCGGGCGTCAGGCTCGATGCCAAGTCTCATCGCGCGCTGACGGCGTATGACAGCGCGATGCTCCTGATTGCACTGAACGATTACATCCAGCTCGTCGGCGAAGACCGTTCGGGCTCGCGCCATTGGAAGAAGATTCGGGACAAACTAAAGCACAACGTACGCAAATATCTTTGGGACGCGAAAAATCAGAAATTTATTCCACATGTTTATCTGGACGGATCGCCGTTTCCGCGAGATTTCGATGAGAATGCGATTTATTATCACGGCGGTACCGCCGTGGCCATTGAGGCTGGAGTGCTCACACGCGACGAAGTGGCCGGCGCGGCAAAGCGCATGGAGGCGAACGTGCGGGCGGCGGGCGCTTCTTCAATCGGGCTGACCATGTATCCTCCATATCCCGACGGATTTTTTAAGAATCCACAATTGACCAAACCCTATACTTATCAGAATGGCGGCGATTGGTGCTGGTTTGGCGGGCGAATGATCCAGCAACTGGTTGCTTACGGCTGCGTCGCGGAAGCTTATCGCAATGTTCAGCCGATGGTGAGGCGAGTTGTGCGCGTGGGCGATTTTCACGAATGGTGGTCGCGGGACAATAAACCGGAAGGGTCGGGAAAGTTCAGGGGCTCGGCTGGCGCGATCGGCAAAGCGATTGAAATGCTCCGGGCGTGGGCGCAGGGACAGAACGTGAGCGGAGCATGAGATGGCCAATGATATGCGCGCGAGTCTTTTAGTCTGCCTTTTGCTTTGGTTTTTAATTGATAGCTCCTTTCTTGCGGCGCAGGATTGGAGCACATTGACTTCAGAGGAAAAAATAGAAACGGATCCTTTCCGCGTTGATTCGCTTCCGTTTTTGCGGACTGAAACGCAAACGCGCCAGTTCTGTTCTTATGACCGGGCGGGTGATAATTACGATTGGCAATATTTTCCGCTCTACATGGAGACCAACGGCGAGTGTGTCATTTTTGACGCGATGGGGCCGGGATGCCTTTACCGGCATCACATGAATATCTGGCATGGCGCGCCAATCTATAAGGGAATTCATATCCGATATTATTTTGACGACGAGGCGACGCCGGGCATTGATATGGACGTCTCGACCTTTTTTAGCACAAACAACCCATTGGGAATTTTTGAGCCCCCAGTGGCCTATGACGGCAAAAACCGATTTCGAGTGCTTTATCATCCGATGTATTTCAGGAAAAGACTCAAAGTGTGCTTGAGTGCATTGCCCGGTGGCGGGCCGGCCACAGTATTGCAGCCGTGGGAGGGCAAAAACACGAAGGCGCCGGGATATGATGGCCGCCATTTTCATTGGTATGAATACACGTATCAACTGTTCACCCAGGATCCGGGGGTGGATTCGTGGACTCCGGAAGCCGGGCGCAGAATGATGCCCGCGTTGTTGAGTGCGTGGAACCAACGTTTTTCGTCCAATAATTTCAAGGCGGTCCACGGAGAAAAGGAAACTACGGTCATTCGCAAGGTCGGAGCGGGTAAGACAGCGGTCCTGTGGAAATCGCGCAAAGCGGGTTCGATTGCCGCATTGTCTCTCAAGATTACCCCGACGAACGACGCGGATGCGCTGTTCAATACCTGGCTGAACATTACCTTTGACGGCGCGACATCACCACAAATCGAAGCGCCGCTGGGCTGCTTCTTTGGCGCTTACCGATCAAGTCTCAAAAGTTCGTATGCGTCGCTTCTGCTGGGCTATTCCAATGACATGGCTTATTGCTATTTTCCGATGCCGTTTTGGAAATCCGCGCTCGTGCAATTGGAAAACCGGAGCCACGGCGGTGTGACTGTTACGGCCACCGTTGATTTTCGGACGGCCTCGGCGAATCCGTATCCGAAGCAAAGTTGCGGCTATTTATTTGCTCATTACCATCGTGAGAATCCGAGTATTGAGGGACAGGACTATACGTATTTGGAAACAGCCGGTTCCGGCCAGATGGTGGGCCAGGTAAACAGCCGCTGGGACACCTGCATGGAAGAGGATGAACGCACGTATTTTGACGGGAGCGAAACTCCGCAAATTATTGGCGAAGGCTATGAGGACGATCATGACATGGGCTGGGGCCTGCAAAATTTGACGCAACCGGTTTTCGGGGCGATTGACGCAAAGGGAGGAGCCGGTGACATTTACCGTTTATTGCTGCCGGACTTATACTGTTTCAGCAGCGGCATCAAATATGGCCACCAGACGTATGGGCCGCATTCTCCGGTGGGTCACGAAGGATATTACCACATTGGCTCGGAAGAGAGCGTGACGTTTTGGTACGGACACTCATCGCCGCGGCTGGTCCAAACGGACGAATTCGGTGTGGGCGACCTGCGAGCCGAAGCAGCGCACGCTTACCATGCCGAGGGTGATGTGCGGCGGGTACACGGGGACTGGTGGTATGACGGTGAATTCAACAACGTTCTTTTCAAGACACCTGCCATTGCGGATGATGGAATTTCCTTTACCAACAGCAGCACCTTTACGGTCGCTATTTCACCGGACAATCAGGGCGTGCGACTTCGCCGCCGTTCTGACAAGGCGAATAATCGCCAGGAGGCGCGGGTTTTTATTGACGGGCGGCTGGTCGCTGAGCGGCCATGGTATAGCGTGGACTACGAAAAAACGTATAAAGGCATCAGGTGGTTTGACAGTGATTTTCAGGTGCCGGAAACGTACACCAAGGGCAAGAGCAAATTGAACGTGCGGATTGAGTTTGTTGGTTCTGAGAGCGGCCGATGGGATGAATTTCATTATTGGGTCTATAGTTTCATGCCAAATTGAATCCGGTCTTTGATTACCGTGCGTAATATATTCAGCTTGTTTCCGGCTTGGATCGCGGCCATGACGCTTGTGGCCCATGCTGCGCCGCCGGCAGGCTATACGCTGGCCTGGTCAGATGAATTCAAGGGCAGCAAACTCGACAGAGCAAAATGGGAATATGCCCGAAACGGCTGGCGTGGTTCCGCGTACAACACTCCTGCGGCGGTGAGCGTGACCAATGGTTGCCTGGTAATTACAACCTACACGAGCGGTGGCACCAATTTCACCGGTTTCATTGATACGAATCGGCGGGCCAAATTCGGTTGCGGTTATTATGAAGCCAGCATCGAATTTTCCAACGCGCCAGGACAATGGTCCGCTTTTTGGATACAAACCCCATGGATGATGAATGTGCAGCCCAACGGCACCCTTGGCAGCACTAACGATAATCCGACCAATGGCGTGGAAATAGATGTGTTTGAGCATCGCTGTGCAGATCACAATGGAAAAGATTGGGTCGATGGCGGCGACCATGCGTTGCATTGGAATGGTTATGGGCGGCGCGAGAAGAATGCGGCGTGGAGTTCACGATTCCTCGGAATCGGCTCAGGTTTTCATGCCTACGGCTTTCTTTGGACGACTAACAGCTACACGTTCTATATTGACGGTCACAGTACCTGGACGACAAAGAGTTATATGATTTCATCGGTGCCGGAATTCATCAGGCTGACATCCGAGGTGCAGTCCAATAGTTGGGCGGGGAATGTGCCATCGGGCGGGTATCCGGACCGGGACAAGAGCCAGATCAAGATGTACGTGGATTACGTCCGTTACTATGCCCCGCACCTTCAAAATGAATGACTCAAAAATGAAACGGCAGCTTCAGGTCGGCCTTTTTGGCATCGGATTGGAAGCTTACTGGCCCCAATTCAAAGGACTAAAAAGACGCCTTGAAGGCTATTTGGACCTTGTCCATAAAAAACTCGAACGGCCCGGAGTTAATGTCGTGAATTTAGGCCTCGTGGATTCGGTTTCAAAGGCCTTTGATGCGGGACATAAATTCCGCGAAGGGGACGTGGACCTTATTTTTCTTTATGTCACCACTTACGCGCTGTCATCGACAGTTTTGCCAGTTGTTCGCCGCGCAAAAGTGCCAGTCATTATTTTGAACCTGCAACCGGCTGCGACGATTGATTACGCCAGCTTCAACAAAATCGGCGATCGCACCGCGATGACAGGGGAATGGCTCGCCCATTGCAGCGCCTGTCCAGTTCCCGAAATTGCCAACGTCTTCAACCGGGCTCGTGTCCCATTTTATCAGGTCACCGGTATGCTCCACGACGACCCGGTTTGCTGGAACGAAGTAGACTCCTGGATTGAAGCCGCGCGCGTAGCTGATGTGATGGCGCACAATCGTTTAGGCCTCATGGGCCATTATTACGGCGGCATGCTGGACATTTACTCTGATCTGACACAGCATTGCGCGGCATTCGGCGGCCACATGGAAATCATCGAAGTCGATGAACTGGCCGCGCTCCGCCGGGATGTGAAATCGGCCCGGATAAAAGCCCGCGTCGCGGAATTCAAAAGGATTTTCGACGTCCAGCCGGATTGCGCGCCCGCCGAACTTGAACGAGCGGCTCGAACATCTGTGGCTTTAGACCG
Organism: uncultured Verrucomicrobiae bacterium; assembly: GCA_963845665.1. Taxonomy (GTDB): domain Bacteria; phylum Verrucomicrobiota; class Verrucomicrobiia; order Limisphaerales; family UBA11358; genus UBA11358. Next base: position 1,138,132 of record CAWJTA010000001.1, on the reverse strand, counting down.
ATTGGTGAAAGATCATGAATTGGGCTCCCTCGCCTATTATTACATGGGCACTGGAAGCGAAGAAAACGAAGATACGATCAGTTCCATTATTCTGGGAAATTCGCTGTTGACGGGACGCGGGATTCCCGTCGCCGGCGAATATGAAGTAAAAAACGTTCAGGCCATGAAGATCATGGACACATTTGGCGCAGGTGGCTCATTCACCGAATACTATGCGATGGATTTCAACGATGACGTGGTGTTGATGGGACACGACGGACCCGGCCATATTAAGATCGCCGAAGGCAAAACAAAAGTGCGACCGCTGAAAGTGTATCATGGCAAGGTCGGGCGCGGATTATCGGTCGAAATGTGTGTCAGGCACGGGCCGGTGACTTTGCTGTCCGTCGTGCAAACGGTTGACGGGAAATTGAAACTACTCGTGGCCGAAGGCGAGTCCGTTCCGGGGCCAATCCTGGAGATAGGCAATACGAACAGCCGTTACCATTTCAGCATCGGCGCCCGCAAATTTGTTGAGAGCTGGAACGTTCACGGTCCGGCGCACCATTGCGCCGTGGGCGTCGGACATATTGCGGACAAAATCGGCAAACTTGGGTCACTGCTCGGGATGGAAACGGCGCGAGTGGGTTAATCAAATCAGTGAATCAGTGAATTATGAGTGGACGAGTACATGGGCGACCACTCGCTCATGCATAGCTCGTCGACTCGCAACCAAATTATTATGAATCGTCGAGAATTTTTAGGTCGAATTGGATTAACGGCCGGCGGTCTTATGGTCCTGCAATCTGGATGCGTCGTTAGGCACGAACCATCGTCTGGGCTCGGTAAATCCGCCGTTTCAAACGCCGACACAACGGCGGATGAATTCGCATCGCCGCCATTTGATTGCGGGCCGTGGGTCTATTGGTTTTGGCTGGACGTAAATGTGAGCCGCGAAGGCATCACGGCCGACCTGGAGGCCATGAAGGCGGTGGGGATCGCTGGCGTTTTGATTATGGACGTGGACCAGGGCACGCCGGCGAGCTTCAACGGCTCTAAATTCGGCGATGCGCAATGGTATGAATTGTTCCAGTTCGCGTGTGAAGAGGCCAATCGGCTGGGGATTGAAGTGAACATGACCAACGACGCCGGATGGTGCGGCAGCGGTGGTCCATGGATTACACCCGAACTATCGATGCAGGTTGTAGTTTGGAGCAGCGCTTCAGTCACAGGAGGGCAGGGCGTGCCTATTCAATTGCCGCAGCCGGAAAGTCGCATGGATTATTATCGTGACATTGCTGTGCTGGCGTTTCCGACGCCGGCAGCCGAGAAGGCCGGACAAGGTTATCGCATCGATGATTTGCATGGCTTGACGGAGGGATATTTGAATCCGCAGAATGGCGCGCAAGATAATATCTCCACACGTTCCAGCTGGAAGACGCTTCCAGCAGACCAGATCATCACAAAATCCGGTGTTCTGGATGTGACGGAAAAAATGGATAGCCACGGTGTTCTTCAATACGAATTGCCCCCGGGTGATTGGACGATCCTGCGTTTTGGACACACAACGACGGGGGTGAACAACCATCCTGCGCCGACGGGAGGACTCGGTTTGGAGACGGATAAGTTGAGCCGTGAGGCCACGTTATTTCAATTTGAAGCGCTCATGGGACGCATCGTCAAAAACATTGGCCCGCTTACGGGCAAAACACTTGTCGCTACGCACATCGATAGCTGGGAAATAGGAGTTCAAAATTGGACGCCGACGATGCGGTCAGATTTTAAACGCCTGCGCGGTTATGATCTGCTGCCCTATTTTCCCGTCCTGACCGGACAGGTCGTCGAAAGCCTTGAAATATCGCAGCGTTTTCTATGGGATTTTCGAAACACGATCGGTGACCTGTTGCTGGAAAACTATGCCATAGCCATGCGTGACGTGGCGGCCAGGCACGGCCTGCGATTGTCTATTGAAGGCTACAGCGGTGAACCGGCCAATGACGTCCGTTATGGCGGCGCAGCCGTGGAACCGATGGCTGAATGCTGGTCATGGGGACGTTTCGGCGCAAGAGAAACGGTCACGGAAATGGTGAGCGCCGGGCATGTCTATGGCCGGAATATTATCGGCCAGGAAACTTTTACCGCGAACTCAGAGGAAAAATGGCTTGGACATCCCGCCGTTGTCAAAGACATCGGAGACTGGACGTTTGCCGAGGGCGTCAACCGATTTGTATTCCATCGTTACGCCATGCAACCGTGGATGAACCCGCATTACGGGCCTGGTATGAGCATGGGACCGTGGGGCCTGCACTATGAGCGGACCCAAACCTGGTGGGACATGAGCAAGGCCTGGCACGAATACGTAGCCCGCTGCCAATACATGTTACGCAAAGGACATTTTGTGGCCGATATTTGCTATATGCAGGCGGAAGGAGCGCCGGCAAGTTTTTCACCGCCGGATGGGAAGGGCGATCTGCCACGCCGTCCGGGATATAACTATGATGGGTGTCCGGCTGAACTGGTGCTTCAAAGCATGGAGTTCGTGGATGGCTTTCTGACTCTGCCGGGCGGTATGAAATATCGTGTCCTTGTTCTCCCGGATTCGCCGACCATGACGCCGGAATTGCTGAGAAAAATAGAAGAACTCGCTGATGCGGGCGCTACAGTGGTCGGGCCTAAACCTGGAAAGTCTCCGAGCCTGACCAACTACCCGCATTGTGATGAGGACGTTCAGCGGCTGGCTGATGAATTGTGGTCCGGCAAAATTTCTTCGGGAACGACCGCTGAGGAGATATTGGCAAAACGAAACATCCAACCGGATTTCGATTGTGACCAACCCATGGTCCGATGGATCCATCGGCGTACGGATGACATGGACTTTTACTTTGTGGCCAATGGCGCGGTTGAGGGCAGGTACCCGTATGCCGGCAGCCCTATGGTGGCGAACTGTTCATTTCGCACGTCCGGTGTTCAGCCCGAAATTTGGGACCCGGAAACCGGGCAGACTTTACCTGTTGTCTTTTACCAGGTCTGGAATGGCATGACGCAGATTCCGTTGATTTTGCCGGCCAAAGCATCAGTGTTTGTGGTATTTCGCCGTGGTGAATCCCAGCCGCCGCGAGGGATTCGAACTGTTAGCCGGGACGGCAAAATGTTCCTGCACGCGGGCGGGCGACAATCCCGGCCCAAAGTTGAAATTCTTTCTGCTGTTTACGGTAAACCGGGCAAGCCCGAGCACACACGCGATGCAACCGCGGACGTCCGGAAGCTGGTTCGGAACGGCCGGATAAGTTTTCAGGTTGTGGAAGTGGCTGCGATCGGGGGAGACCCGGACCTGAACGTGGTCAAGACGCTGAACATTAACTGCCGCATCAACGGTCACGAACAACACCTCGTCTTTCACGATGGCGACACGGTGGAATTTTCCGCCGTTGGTGAATATCCGCCGGCGACTGTAGAGGCGGCTTCTGACGGAACCACGCAACTGTGCGTTACACAACCGGGGGAGTACCAGTGTTTGTTGCTGCCAGTCGACGCACCGCTTCCCGAGCGGCCTGGTTCTGCGGGCGAAACGGTTACGATTTCCGTCCCAACGGTTCCCGTGCCGATACAAATTCAGGGTCCGTGGACTGTGACATTTCCCGACGGCTGGGGCGCCCCCTCGCAGATTCAAATGGACCCGCTAATTCCGTTAAACGAGCATTCTGATTCCGGCGTTAAATGCTTTTCCGGCACGGCAACCTATCGATGCGATTTTGCTGTTGCCGCAGGAGTTTTTGCGGCGGATCGTCGGATCAAGCTCGACCTGGGCATTGTCGAGGTCATGGCCGAAGTGAAGTTAAACGGACAGCCTATGGGAATTTTTTGGAAAGCGCCATTCGAGCTTGATGTGACGTCCATTTTGCTCAGGGGGCGAAACAGTTTGGAGATCAAAGTCGCCAATCTGTGGGTCAACCGTTTAATTGGTGATCAACAATTACCGCCTGATGCCGAACGCAATGACAACGGTACGCTTAAGAGTTGGCCCCAATGGTTATTGGACGGCAAGACCAGCCCGACCGGACGTTTCGCGTTCACCACATGGGAACTGTGGCACAAGAATGATTCTTTGGCGCCATCCGGGCTGATTGGTCCGGTGCGATTGGTCACGACGGTGTGCAAGCGAATCGGTCCTTAGTCTACAGTCACAGTCCGCAGTCCACAGTCGGCGGCCTTAGTCCTGACAAGAGATGGTCGCGCGAAGGACGCGAAGGAAAATGGATTTTTTTAATGGGCGGGTTCGGAATAGGGATGCTGGCCGTGGAATATAGTTAGAGACTCGTCACCTCGTCTCCTACGGTGCAAATTAAGGTCCCAGGAGGGCGCGATAAAAGCGGTGCGGAAAATGCGAGGCGTTGGTATCGGTAAAATCGTAGAGAGTCGCATTATTGGTTTGCAGCGAAGTCCATTGGACGAAATTGGTTGAGGCCTGGAGAATGTAGCTTTCGCCGCTGGTACCGCCGAGGCGGAATTGGAATTGATTTCCCGGCAACCAGTCTGCCCGGCTCAGGAAGGGATGGGGCGGGGGATAGTAATTTAACTGACTGTTCCAATGCGAAAAGAGCGCGGAGGGTTTATTGCCGGCCGAGTCGAAAAGTCCTCCCACGTAGAGATCATTTCCATTTGCGACTAAAGCGTTTGCAGTACCGGCTTCGTTATAAAAGCTGTAGAAAAGTCCGCTGCCGAGGCCAAACCAGGTCGAGCCGTTCCAGACGGCAAGACCTGAGGCATAAACGCCGCCGGCATTGGTAAATGAGCCGCCGACGTATAGATTGGTTCCGATCATGGCGAGGGCATTCACGCTGGGCGTATTGCCGTTGGGATTGGTCACGCCGCTGCCCAAAGCAGACCATGCGGTTCCATTCCACTTAGCGATGTTATTTACGCTAACTCCGCCTGCGGTGGTGAAACCGCCGCCCACGTACACGACGCCGTTGGTGACAAGAATTGCGTTCACCGTTCCGTTCACGCCGCTGCCTAAAGCAGTCCACTCTTCGGTCTCCTCATTAAAAACGGCAATGTTGTTCACGGGCACGTTGCCATCGTAAGAATCAGCGGACGTAAAATTTCCTCCTGCATACATATTGTTATTGATGCCGTCCCAGGCCAGAGCAGCCACGAATTGGCTGCCGCCCGTAACCCAGTAGTATCCATAGTCCCAGTATCCGTCTTCAAGTATGGCCAGGCCGGGATTGTAGTTTCCGCCATCAACGTTCGTAAAATTGCCGCCGATCCACAGATAATCCCCGTCATAAGCCATGGCTTCCACCCCCGCATCCGTGCCGCCAACGTCATTCCAATTGTTTCCATCCCAATAACCGATATGGTTAATGGAGTAAGATCCAAGATTCGTGAAATAACCACCGGCATATAGATGGCCTTCTTCGGCGATCGTAAGCGTGTTTGGGCCCGCTTCGAGACGAGCGCCGGGCGTGGAAGCGCCCATGGGCCACCAATTCGTGCCATCCCATCGCGCGACCTGGTCCGCGATTTGGCCGCCCGCTTCGGTAAAGTTGCCGCCGGCGTAAACGTTGACACCGTCGCTGAACAAGCCTGTGACCTGTTCAATACCAAGACCATGTGTCATGCCTTTACTGGTGGTGGCACCGAGCGCAAACCAATTGGTGCCATCCCAGCCCGCGACTTCGCTGGCGCCCACGCTACCGGCCTCACTAAAATTTCCAGCTACAAATAGTCTGTGCTGTGAGTCGAATGCCAGTCCGTACGCGTTGAGGCCTTTGGCGGGTCCCTCGAGTCCGGTTCCCATCGCTGACCAGGCGCTGCCGTTCCACATGGCAACCAAATTGGCGGCCATGCCATTGATATGAGTAAACGCGCCGCCAACGTATAGATTTGTACCGTCGGTAATCAGCGATTGCACTGCGCCATCAGGTCCCAGGCCAACCGCGGACCAACTGCTGCCGTTCCAGCAGGCCAGATTAGTGATGTCCAAACTTGAATTTGTAAAACTGCCGCCTGCGTAAAGATTACCGTTCAGGCTGCAAAGGGCTGAAACTTTGCCTGAAAAGCCGCTTCCCATTGCCGACCAACTGCTGCCATTCCAACGCGCGATATTGTTGGCGGCGACACCACCGGCTTGTGAGAAAATGCCTCCCGCGTACAGATACGTCCCATCATATTCCAGCGCCAGCGCTGCGCCGTTGAGGCCGGTGCCCAAAGGTTGCCAGGCAGCGCCAGTCCATTGGGCCACGTAATTGGCTGATACGCTGCCGATGGCTGTGAATCCTCCTCCGGCATAAAAATTCGGGCCGGCGACTTTAATCGCTTCTACAACGCTATTTGGCGGTCCGCCGGCCAGCGGGTGGAAGTTTGAGCCGTCCCATCGGGCGATATTGATCGCGCCGCTGTCATCGGCGTTGGTGAACAATCCGCCCACATACAGATTGGTGCCGTCGTTGGCCAGGGCGAAAACAAAATTCAAACTGCCACTGACTCCATTGTTCAACTGAAACCAATTCGTGCCGTCGTAGCCGGCGATATAGTTGGCTGTGGTATTGCCGGCTGCGGTCAAAGTTCCGCCGATGTAGACCTTCCCGCCCAGCGCGTTCACCGTATATAATTGGTTATTGGCGCCAACGAAACCAAATTGGTTGTCCCAATGTTGGTCGCCCGGCAGGGAGTTCCCCAGGGCGCTTACGGCCAGCAGGCAGGTACAAACAGTGGAAATAAGACGTCGAACAGCGTTTCCGATACCGGAAGGACTTTTGGCAGATTTCATTTTCAGAATTGGCATAGTCTAGAGAAAAAATGAGCTGGAAGTCAAGGAAGTTTGCTGTAATTGTCCGTGTTGGCATGGAAAAAGGCGTTGAGACGTTGAAAAGTTAAAACGTTGAAACGTAAATACTACCGCTCGGCAGGTGTTGCGGTCCAAACGAGAGGACTCGCAAACTTAATCGTAGTTCTCGCCAATGCCTCACGCAACGGTCGCCAAGGACGCAAAGGATTGAAAATTGCCATGGCAGCAGTTTTTCACAGTGTATTGGGGATTCAACCCCGCTTCGCTGGGAGCTACGCGGGGCAGGCCCGTCTTTGCCAAGGCTACAACGCGGCAGGCCCGCCGTCGCTGAAGCTATGGCGTGGCGAGATCCGTCTTCGCCCAGGCTCCGGCGCGGCCAAGGAGGATGAGGATGACGATGAGAATGAGAAGGATTCCGCTTCCGCCCGATGGTTCGTTTAACCGAAAAGGGTGTGTCAGGGATTTGCGATTTAATGAGGATATATGAAAAGCTAAACAAGTTTGTTTGAGGGCTAAACATGCGTCGGTTCATTGGGGAATGCGAGGGTTTCGGGTAAACGAACCGGCTGGAATGTTTTGGGTCAAAATTGGGCCTGGAGTAGGGTTTGTTTAGGTTCCGCTAATCCGGCGGCTTGCATCCGCGGCGCGGGAAAAATGAATGTGAGACCGTGAGCAAGAGTCCCGCCGTTTCGGCGCGGCGGGCAGAAATCGGCGCGAGGGGATTGATGGATGAATGGATATATGGAATTGGGGGGGACGGAACTGTGTTATGGGGGAGCACGTTTTTGTCATGTTTTTGTCCGGCTTCCTTTCCACGCGAGGCGTTCAACGTGTCCCGCCGGCAGCTTCTGACGGTTCCGTGACCCGTTTCAGAATCTTTATGCCGAATAATCCGTTTTTGAGCGGTTCATTGCCTATTAGAAGCTCGGTTTTGTAATGCGTTTGGATCCATTGCATCAGTCCGAGGCCAAAGTCAGGAGAGCTTCCGAAATAGCCGACTCCAAATTCCGAGGACACCCGCTCAACGATGAAAATATAGTCGGGCGGATTTTTCTCAACGGCGTCGGTCATGCGCGTTTGCCCAAACAGCGCCAACATGTTTGGGTCCCACTCCAGGCAAGGGGTCGGATTCACACGCCGTGTCAGATAATTGAACGTTACACCCTCGGGCAAGACCGCGAGCGTCGCGTTGCTCGGCATGTACTCTTGCGTCCACAGCAAGGCGCTATGGATTCCCTGGCTTGCTTCAGACGCGGCAGGATTATATGTAATGATTTCATCTCCTCCACTTCCGAGCGGCAGGGTTTTTCGTGCATAGACCATCAGCGATTGATTTATCAAGTTTCCACAGCCGATGACCAGCACCAGGCCTGCCATCAAACGGAATGGTATGGCGGGCGCCGCGAATCGCCGTTCCAACAGGCGCGGCACCAACCAGAACAGCAGGTAGATCGAACTGGCGAATGCAGGCATTGCCAGCGCAAATCCGTAATGCCAAATGCGCGGATACAGCCCCAGCTTGGCCAGTAATGCCAAACCAAAGAGGCTCCACAATAAAGGGAAGTCCGGGTCTTCCAATTTTTTGAAATTCAATGCCAGTAACAGGCAAGCCGACAATGACAGCAGGGGCAACGGCCAACCGCATCGATACCACCATAAATGCGACAGCCAAATTAAAAGTGGCGCGATCATAATCAGGGCGCCCGTCCATTGCCATTCACGACGCAATTTGAAACGGCCCATACAATATGTGGCAAACCCATAAACGGCCACGGCCAAAGCCACCGCAAAAAAATAGAGAATTATCTCGCGCAAATGCGTCCAGGGCGCATCCAGACCGGTGCACCATCGGTAAAACTGATTTTTCATCACGTTGCCCTGGACCAATGACAACCAGCCGAACAGGGTTGAGTGCGCACTGTCCCGCAGGTCCTCGGCATGAAGAAAATAAACCAGGAAAAATAATGACGGGACGATGGCGGCTGCAAGAAATGCCGAAAGCGATTGAGCGAGGCCTTTTGGCCCGGACCTTATTGCGCGAAGCACAAACGCCGCCGCGACGGCCAGCGCCAGCGCCGTAAAAATGTCTGGTTTGGTAAGAAACACGATCCCGGCGCAAAATCCGGCCAAGGCCGCAGTCCAGACGTTTCCTTTCCGTACCCAAACTGACAATAATGCAATAGCGAAAACGGATAGGACCACACCATGCGTTGCTTCGTGGGAATAAGGCGCGACGAAGTTGTAGTTGCCAACCGGCGTTAACTGGGCAAATACAAAAGCAGTAATGATGGCCACGGCAATCAGCGTCGCCGTCCAGACATCTGACGCGGCCAGGAAAAAACGATACGCCACAAAAATCATGGCCGCCACGAAGACTAAATTCGCTGCGATGAGCGTTGAGAATGAAACGCCAAAGATTTTGAAAAGCAGCGCGTTGAAATATTGGGAGAACGGTCCGCCCGCGAAGTAAAACAAATCGCGATATAAAACGGCTCCGTGCAAAATGCGCCAGGGAATATAAAGCTGGGTCCCGAAGTCAACCAGGAAGTCCGGCCATTTGCGCCATGTCATGACAGCGGCTATGACGAACGCAAGGGCGACCACGCCCAGTCCGAGCCAGCTGTCGCGACGCGACAGATTGTTTTGTGCAACAGAAGATCGACCCATACCGTGTTACCCGCCCGAGCCTGTTTGCCCTGGCTTCCCCGTCCCTCTCCAAAGTCTACCCCGTCTGATCTTGCTGGTACTGTACACGTTACAACGGACATATCAAGAAAATGCTCAGAATATCATTAAACTCTAACGGCCGGCCAATTCATTCCGGACCCGTTTACGCGCTTTTTCACCAAAGAGACACGGAGGGCACAAAGAATGTGGTTCGGCCGACGAAAGACGGATTGATGATTTGTCATCCGCAGGCGGAACGCCCGCCGCACAGGCTGATTTTCGCAGATTTATGAGGAATGAGGAAAACAGGAATTCAGGAAGAAGATTTCGTGGAGGCAGGGAGGGCGTTTACTACATGAAAGTTCGTTCCTGACTTGGCCCCACGGCAAAAATGTCTTTGCGCTTTCAGCGCATATTAATCGGCCGCTGGGGTTGTAATCGGACGTATCGGACGTATCGGTCGCATCATGATTTTGACGACTCTTTCGCCTCTTCCGGGGCTGGACGGGCATTATTTATTCTCACCATGAACCGATAGAATCTTCCCACCTGAAAGACTCTCCCTCACCCCGGCCCTCTCCCGCTGGGAGAGGGAGGATTATCCGCCGATGAATGGACGGATTGGACGGCGAGCGAAGCCGAATGATCAACACACGAGCGTCACCTGCTGTTGATCAGAGCGGACTCCCCCACCGTCGCTTCGCTATGGCGCGGCAGGCGTCCGCTGCTACGGCGACTATTTGGTCTTTAGGACGAGGACGACGATTGAGTCGGCGGGGATGGTATAGTCGAAATTCGGTTGTACATCTGTTACCTGCGAGACGGCGGGGATGACGTTGGTCGGGTTGTCTATTGAATTGGTGGCGTCCGGAGCAGCGGCGAGGGTAGTGGCTGTGCCTTCGGCTTTGATGCGCGCACCTGTGATGTTTAATTTAATCGTTTGTGGCGCGGATTGTGCGTTCACGAGTTTGATGATAATTCTGCCACTTTTGCTGTCTTCGGTTACCGATTGATAAATCTCCGAACCGTCAAAATCTGTTGCGGGAATTTGCTCTCCCACGTTGTCCCCGAACATTTTGATGGCGTAATAACTGGGGGAACCGAAGCTGTGAAGTGCGTCGTAGCCGATGAGGTCGGGGCGCCATTGGCGGGCACCGGGACTTACATTGACCAGGAGCGGGGCGTAGCATTGCATTTGAATCAAGTCGCTGTTGCGTTCCAGTCCTGTCATCCAGGCTGCATCGGCCAGGGCCGCTTCCATATTTGGCGTGGGTGGTTTGCCGGCCGAACGACGGTCCCAGGGAGGGAAGGATGTCTCGTACGAGGCCCATTCTCCTACGAAGATTTGTGGTCCCTGGCGGTTGTATTCGTCGTAGTGCGATGCGTCATCGAGGAAGGTGTGGACATTTTGGTAAAAATGTTCGTCGAAAAGGTCGGGGCTGGAGGAGTGGACCTTTAATTTGGGCCGCGATTCGTTTCCGATGGTTGAAATGCATTTGAGCTGGGGATATTTGGCCTTGATAGCGGTGTAGATTTGCGTGAATCGTCCGTCGTAAGATCCGGAAGTATCAAACCAATCTTCATTGCCGATTTCGACGTAATGCAGGGGGAACGGTTTGGGATGTCCGTCGCGCGCGCGCTGAGCGCCCCATTTGGTATCGGGAGCGCCGGTGACATATTCAATTTCGTCGAGTGCGTCTTGCACAAAGGGCTCAAGGTCCGGGCCGGGGTCGATATGCTCGCCGCGGAGTGAATAGCCTGCGTACACCGCCAGGACCGGTTCCGCGCCCATGTCCTCGCACCAGCGTAAAAATTCCATCAATCCCATGCCGTCCGTGGAACGGTATCCCCATGGCCCCTGATGTCCCGGGCGGTCGGTGACAGGTCCGATTGTCTTTTTCCAATCAAAACGCGTGGCTACGGTGTCTCCTTCCAGGTAGTTTCCGCCGGGAAATCGAAGAAATTTTGGATTCATATCCACGAGCATTTGCATGAGGTCGCGGCGGAAACCGTTTGGCTGATTGTGCCAGGTGGGGGGAAAGAGGGAGACGAATCCAAACCAAACGGTTCCCGGATTTTCCACGGTCAAAAGAAAACGCGCTTTGGCAGTTGGAGCAAAACCGCCGCTGGTTTTGAGTGTGACCTGGTACATGTTCCAAGCCGATGAAATATGCGGCACGCGCGCCTGCGCGTAGACGGTTGAGCCGTCGTCGCTCACGATGCTGGCAATGACCGGTCCGGACGCGTCCTTCGACCCTTTCACGTAGAACGAGGCTTTGTAACGGGTCGAGGGAAAAACTGGAATGCCCCAATAGCCTTCGTTGGCAATGCCGGCGGGGCTCTCGTGTGAGGCCGAGCGCGAATCCAGCCGTAACGTGACCTTGCCGTTGAACGTATTGTCAGTATCCAATGCCATGGTCGCATCGGAATCTTTGTTTTGCACCACAGACCAACATTTTGGCGTCTCGGTATCATCCAGAAATGCCCGGTTTTGTATGAGTTCGCCGTACAAGCCGCCGTCGTAGCTGTGATTGATTTCCTCGGTCATCAGTCCGTAAAGCGTGGGGCTTGAATGTTTGACGATCTTGTCCGCTTGAATTGTCAGCACCGGTTCCGCCGTGGCAACCGATAGGGCCGCAAAGGCAAATATTAAGCTGGCGTAGAATTTCATGTTAGATGTAAATATTCCGAACGGCTGTCAGCAAAGAATAATATTCACGTCGAGCGTGACAATTAAAATAATGATTTGGGCAGCAGGGTTGTTTTGATGGTAATTTTCGTTTACCAATCTTGTATTTTTCGTCTGTCATGCTATTACTGATGCTCTCCATGAACAAGGTATGTCCAGCGTAGCAGCAGTGGATGAAGGGCCGCAGATCAGATTCGCGCTATCGCGCGGCTTCGCAGTTAGCGGCTTGTCTTTATTGGGTATTCTACCCGGGGCGTCGTGCTCGCAGACTCGCACTTTGCCCTGGGCTATTATCGGCCGCCCTTATAGGGCTTTCAGTTTGCGCTTCGCGACATTTGGTGATTTTCCGGCGGTGGTTTGTAATGACGGGTGCCTCAGTTCATGGTCCCAATGCATGGGAAAAAATTGGAAGGGGGCTTTCCATGAACCTATTAGCCAGAGCCTCGTGCCTCGGCTAGAAAGAGCCCGCCCTCTCCCCCAGGAGAGGGGGAATAGTCCGCAGATCGTTGGTAACGGCGAGCGGTTGCTTCGGTTCATGGACTGGATGCGCGATTTGGGAATCGTTGAGACTCCCCATGAACCGCATCCGGATTGCGGCTGTGTCGAAGGCCAGCCGCAGCGCGCGGAAACTTTTGGGAGTGCTGCGGCTGGTGCCCCTTGCCCCTCACACAGCCGCGCTCCGCGTGCCAATCGGTTCGTGGACTGGATGCGCGATTTGGGAATCATTGAAACTCTCCATGAACCGTCGATTGGTGGGGGGGACCGCGAACAAGGCAGTACAGTTATCCCGCGAAATAGTCAGAGCGGACGCACGTCCGCTGCTACGCGAAAGCAAGCTGCCGCCCTTCTGCGATGGTCTTTTTGCCTCCTTTTACTCGTGATTTCGGGAGGGCTCTCGGTTTACGGCGCTGACATTCCGTCTGTCCGGCCATTTGCCCATCCCGACCGAATTCGTTACGATAGTCAATGCCTGACCATTGACGGCAAAGACGTGTTTATTTTCAGCGGAGCGTTTCATTATTTCCGGTGTCCGAAGGCGTTATGGCCCGAGCGTTTCCAAAAGATTAAGGAAGCCGGTTTCAATACGGTGGAAACGTATGTCCCCTGGAACTGGTGCGAGCGCGAAATGCCCGCCAGTACGACTGACTTTTCGAAGGTCGATTTGAAAGATTTCGATGATTGGCTAAATATGGCCGAACAATTTGGTTTTTACATCATCGTTCGTCCCGGGCCTTATATCTGTTCGGAATGGAGCACGGGTGGTTTTCCGCAATGGTTGCTCACGAAAAGACCTCAACAGCCTTTGCGGCCCCAGGGGTGGTTGCGCAGCGATGACCCGGTTTTTCTGGCCTGGAGCGAACATTGGTATGACGCGGTTTGTCCTGTCATTGCCCGGCATCAAATTACCCGCAAACAGCCGGGCCAACCGGGTGTGATCCTTGTGCAGGTGGAAAATGAATACGACTTCGGCCTGTCTTTCAGCGATGAGGCAAAAGAAAACCATCTGAGGACGCTGGTGAAATGCGCGCGCGCGGATGGAATCGATGTTCCCCTGATCAGTTGCTGGACGCATCAAATCCGGGGACAGACCGATCCATTGCTGCAACAGGTCTTTGATTGCTGCAATTTTTATCCACGCTGGGATGTGGATGGAATTTTGCCGGACATAAAAAAGCTGCGAAAGGAGCAACCGGACGCGCCGTTGGCGACGACGGAACTGCAAGGCGGATGGTTTTCGCAGGTGGGTGGAAAATTGAGTGAAGACCAGGACGGTGTGACCAGTTCGCAAATCAACAATCTGACGCTCTTCACGATCGAAAACGGGGAAACGATGCTGAATTATTACATGCTGTTTGGAGGAACAAATCCGGACGATTGGGCGGCCCGCGATTTGACGACCTCATATGATTACAATGCGCCTATCCGGGAATGGGGCGGGGTGGGGGACCGTTATCAGGCTGTGCGCGCGATCGGTCTGATGCTGCGGAAATATGGCGCGGACCTTGCGCGGTCACAGTTCGTTCATTGCAATGTCAACGTTTCACAGAACGATGTCAAAATTGCCGAACGCCGGGCGCCCAATGGCGGGCGATTTATCTTCATTCGAACTTCTCAACATCTCGAACCGCGGCACGGCGCAGCAACGGTGAAGGAGGAAGGCAGCGATTCACCGGAAATCGCCTTTAACTACGAACTGGAACCGTTTGGTTCGAGGATTCTTTATCTTCCGCCGGGCGTAAACGATCCGAGCCGAGGCAATTGGCTTCCAGAACCGGCGCCCGGGATTCGGCGGCCTGATGCTTCTGATTTGCCGGAGGGTGTGACGATTACGGCGGCGAAGGAACAAATGGATCCGGGACCCGCGAAGTGGAGAAACCTCAAGCCGGGCGAAACTCTTGCGCAGGCCGGAGTATTCGACAGTCATTTTATATTTTATAAGGCAAAAGTCTCGTGTGCCAACTCCACAAACCTGCTCATCGAGTTTCCGCACGGAGATTCGATTTTGGCGATGGTTAATGGAAAACCGGCGCAGTCCGTGTCCGATAGCGGCAGCAGTTTGATTATTCAACTGCCCGCCGGCGCAGACACCGCAGAATTTCTCTATGAGAATCATGGCTTTGCGAATGGCGGTGAAGGAATGGAGCAGCAAGCTGGGATTTCCCGGGTTTGTCTTACGGGCAGCGCTATTCCGAGTGGAATGCCGATCACGGGCTGGAGAATGAAGGTGGTGACCGACCCGGCGAACCGGCCTGAGATCGGACCCGACTACGACGATTCAGATTGGGTGAATGTAGCCGCGACGGACGAGGATGCGAGTCAATTAACGCCAAATCAAACTGCCGTTTTCCGCGCCAGCGTGAATCTGACGGACAGCGATTTGAATGGATCGAAAGTCATCTTAAGATTTGGGCGCATTGACGATAACGGCTGGCTGTACGTCAATGGGAAGCTGGTTGGCACAACGACCGATTGGGCGCGTTCGTATTCATTTGACGCGACGCCGGAATCAAGGCCGGGCCGAAATGAAATTGTCGTGGTCGTTCAGAATTTGGGCGGAAGCGGCGGTATCGGCATGCCGTCCTTCAGCGTTGACGGCGCGGCGTTCGCACTGAAACTGTTGGGTCGCCCGGCCGGGGACCAGAAGCAATGGTGGGCACCGGGCCTTGATGACAGTCATTGGAAAGCGATAACCATCGGCGAAGGCGCCGCCGCATCGGGCGATGACTCACCTTTAGCCTGGTATCGCATGCGTTTTACGGTGCCATCGGCGCGTCCGGGAATTTGGGTGCCCTGGCGACTGCATCTTGCAGCCAGGGGCAACGGTTTTCTTTATCTAAATGGCCATCCATTGGGCCGCTATTGGGATGCCGGCCCGCAACATGATTTTTTCCTGCCTGAATGCTGGCTTCAATTCGGGAGCGATGCGACCAACGTCCTGACATTAAACCTTCGGCCCACGTCGAATGGGGCATCGATTCAGTCTGCCGCCGTAGAGCCGTATTCTGAGTTTGCTGAGGAACGGTAGGGCAGGTAAATGAGAACAGGGCCGCGCGCGTGAACAAGGGGAGTTGCCCTTCGGACGGATCGGACTGATCGGACGTATCTTTTAGCGAATTTGAAATCGCCCAGATTTTATCGGTGGCTTCTTTTCAAATTGCGGACTGGCTCGGGCGTGATGGACCTGTGACTTCTGTCGGGCATATGGGCCACTCGTTTTGTCGCGTTTCTTTGGACGATGGGAACCTTGGTTCCCTGAATTTGTTCCAGACTGTCCGTGCCCTGCCACAGCCAATGGATCGCATCTTCAAATTGGTGGAATGCCTGAACGTGTAACCCACGCATTCGGCTGAAGAAAGTGAAATTCCGGACCCTGCCATAAGTATCCTCCCCGTAAAGGATCGCCAGCCGTTGGCGCTGTGTGAAACCCGCCTCGCGAAATGCGCCGACCAACGCAGCCAACTCGGCGTCTGAGAATCGCGGTTTGTCCCGCACTGGCAAATGCCGAATATCTACCATTGCGCGGTCCAGCCCACGCAATCGGCAGGCCAGCGCCAGTTCCTGCAGCACCTTTTTGCTCTCTTCGAAATTCACGCGCTCGTCCGCGTCGAGGCGAACAAAATCAGTCGCCCGAATAACTTGTAATGCGATGGGCATAGTCTTTTTGGCTTTTAGGGGGGAAATCGTCGAATTTCCACAATTAACTCCTTTGGACCGCTCTATAGGATAACAGTGTTTCCAATGCTGTCAAAAACCAGTTCAACCGAGAGAATGCATCCGACATGCCGTTCATGGGGACGGCGCGCTGCGCCGTCGCCGCCCGTATAGCGGCCCGACGACGCGCGATAGATCATCCGACCACGTTCGGTTGCGCCCGCTTTACGGGCGCGGACAACGCAGCGCGTTGTCCCTACCTGGCTCACGGCAAGTCGGACACCTGAAGGAGAATGCAACCATGAGGAGGCAGTTCCGTGATGAGTTGCTTTTGCCGGCCCAGGTCTTTTTGAATCCATAAGTCGCGCACTCGCGGCGCGCGCCTGAAGCCGAGGTCACGCCAGTTGTAATTTAAGTTTAACGGCTCCTGTTCCCGATTGAAAAATCCGACAGCCAAAGAGCCGCCGGTCAATTTCCTGGTCCAAATCTCAGCGCCCGAGGCCACGGAACTGCGCCGCATTCCTTGAAGTCCGAGGGCGTCCTGATTTACCGCCAGAATATCGGGATTTGAGAGCAGGGCAGTTGTCCATGCGTCGTTATCGGGAAGGTTCGCCCCGAGCATCAATGGTGATGGCACCAGAGCCCAGAGGGACATCAAAGTAAGCTGTTCGTTACGCGTGAAATGGGTCCAGCGATCGGGATGGACGTCGCAATTGCGCTGGCAGATGTGGCCAAATGGGATCATATCACCATCCGGCCAGTGTCCGGGTTCGCCGTGTCCGTGCCATTGGTGAAAAAGCTCAAATTGATTGTTCAGCGACTTCCAGTTGTCCCAAAAGTCGCCGGAAATGCGCCATAGGTTTGCAAATTGTTCCAAATGAGCGGCCTGGTCCACTGGCGCGGCGCCCGGCGATAAGCTGAGCACGATCGAGCGGCCTGAGTGCCGCAACGCACCGGAAAGCGCCGCGATGTCGTTCGATGCATAAATTCCGCCGCGCAACATATTGGCGATGTCATCGCATTTGATGTAATCCACTCCCCATTCTGCGTATTGCCGGGCGATGCTTTCATACCAGGCCTTGCCGGCGGCGGTTGTAGCGTCGACGCCGTACATGTCACGGTTCCAAACGCAGGTTCGGTTAGGATCGCCTTTTGGCAGGACAGCCTGTGCGGCCGTGAATTTGGAACCGGCGATGGGCAAATTTTGTTCGACTGTTTTGCGCGGGATGCCCCGCATGATGTGTATCCCGAATTTCAGGCCCATGGCATGGATTTCGTTCGCCAGGTTCTTAAAACCGGTCCCGTCGGCGGCGGAGGGGAAACGGTTCGCCGCAGGAATGCATCGTCCGAAGCTGTCTATGGTCACGCCTTCAGGATCTTGAACGCGAATGCCGTTGGCCAGTGAATCGTACCATCGAAAATCCACTATGACGGTGTCCCAGCCCAGAGGTTGGATGTTTCTCTTAAGCCAAATTGCATTTGAAAGCACTTCGGATTCGACGACGGAGTCTCCAAATGCGTCGTAGCTGTTCCATCCCATTGGCGGCGTGAGTGCGAGAGTGTCGCCGCATACGATTTTGATTTTGGATTTCGCGTTGCCGAATGAATTCTTTACTATCGCAGTAAAGGTGTAATTGCCTATTCCTGCGAGTGTGCCGGTAATGATCCCGGCTTTTGAGTCGAGCAACAGTCCGGCGGGCAGTTTCTTTACGGAAAAATCCAGTGGTTCTCTGCCGGTGGCGGAAAGGGAATACAGGAATGGAGTTTGGGGATAGACGCCGACGATTTGTGCGCTGTGAAACTGCGGAAAATCCACGGGCTGCGCGGCGGCGATGATTCGTTGCTCGCGCGCCGTAAGGTTCGAATCAGGCGCAGCCTGAGTCGTAATTGGCGTAAGGGCCGCTCGCGAAAGCAGCAGTGACAGCGACAGTGTGAGTATTGAGAAAACCAAAAGCTGTCGAATTCTCATTTTGCGTTGAGGGATCGTCCGCGCCATTGTGCTTAATTTGATTTATTTCATCAATACCGTTACTGCAGGCAACGAAGGTAATGTTATTGCGCCTGGCGAATTCGGATAATTCAAATGTGTCCATCTGCGGGCCTATATCCGAAAACTCGTCGTCCACCAGTGCCAATATGGCGCGTTCATTAAGCCGGGTCGAAGCCCACCGTTCCAGCCACTGTATTGTCCAGGGACGCAATGAATTAGCCGAACAACCGGAGAACACAATCATATCGGCATCGGCGGCTTGTTTTAGCGCTTCGTCCGCCACAGAAGGGAACCTCAAAATGCCCGTGTGACAGAACTCAATCTCCCAATCGATTTTGAAATCGTTGTTGGGGTCCATGCCTTGCAGCAAATTGCTTGTCCTTAAGGCCGAAGCAATTTTGTCATAAAAAATGGCCGTTTTCATTATTCATTGCCTGTCGGAGAGCCGCCAGGAAGTCGATTCTCCGATAGGTAATGCGAAATTTTTGAGTGAAATGGCAAAATGCTGGGAAAAAAAGGCTGATTTTTTCTCTGAACCGCATGACGTTCCTGGCCGAGCGATTCTCCCTCACCCGCTGGGAGAGGGGGAATTGTCCCCTGATGGTAAGGCGAATACGCGGGCGAGCGAGGCCGAGTGATCAAGGTGTGAGTGACAGCGCCATCCGCCGTCAGATCCGCTGCTACGTGGGAGGAGTTCATGGTTACAATGCGCGATTTGAGAATTTTGAGGCGCTCCCGAATTACGAATTTTGGCCCTGGCCAGGATTTTTGATTTCGTTGTAGATCCAGGCGCGGGCGAACGTCCAGTAGTTCTTAACGGTGCCCACAGACAGGTCCAGGACCTTCGCAATCTCTTCATTCGTCATCCCTACGAAGAAACGCAATTTTACCACCTCAGCCTGAACAGGGAAGTCCCTGGCGAGAGCATCGACCACCTGGTGTACGGCCAGGAACGACTGGTCTGCCTCCGGATCGATTAGGTCATCCTCCTCCAGGTCAATTCTCTCGTAGCCCCCACCGTGACGGCGTGCCAGCTTGCGACGGGCGCGCTCAATAAGAATACGGCGCATGGCTTCGGCGGCCGCAGAAAAAAAATGAGCCTTGTTTTCGAATTTGGGGTCTCTACTGCCGACCAATCGCAACCAGGCCTCATGGACCAATGCCGTGGCCTGAAGCGTCTGTCCGGGGCGCTCATGGGCCATTTTTCCGGCCGCGAGGCGCCGTAATTCATCGTAAACGATTTCGAGCAATTGTTCGGGCGCGCCTGGTTCCCCTTTTTCCATGGCAGCTAGCAGTACGGTGGCGTCGCTCATGCGTTACGAAAAGATTGCACTATTTCGCGGAAATCTCAATAACCCTATCGGGTTAGTGTATCAGCAACCAGTTCGGCGGCATCAACTAACAAGCAGGCCAAATCACTAGTTTTTCCACGGGCTGCTATGGCTGTTGTGAATTGGTTTGGGTCTTCGGCGAGGATTGAATTAATGTGCCGGCTTCGTCGAGTGGAACGCGCGCAAAAATCCAGGCTATCCACGAATCTCCCAAGTCGACATTCTGTTGTCCGGGTGAAATGGCAGGCGCCAGCCTATTTCCCCTGGCCAGCGCGGCTCGTGCCGCATCTTTATGCCCCAATTGGCATTGTGCCATCGCCAATATTGCATAGCCTTTGGCCTGGGCGAGAGCTTCTGAGGTTTTTACGGCCTTATTGGCCCATTCAATCGCCTCGGTAAAGTTTTCCTGTCGATACTCCGAGAGCGCTTTGCAGGTCAGAATATAAGGCATCAAATCGTTCCCGCCGCCCAGGTTGACTGCCCTGTCAGCGAGTTTGCCCACAGCTTGCAAACCCACACCCGAATCGGGCAGGAGAAGACAATCGTCTGCCACCCGTTCGGCGATGTAGGGGTTCGATGTGTCGGCAAATATGGGGAAGAGTTTTTGGCAGAGTTTTTCGTATTCCGGGCGATGATGAGTGATCGCCAGCAGACCGGCCAGCGTATGATAACGGTAATGGTCGTCTGGTTGATACTTCAGGTAAAGGGTGGCATCGGGTATGGCTTGCTGCCACTGTGCACGACGAGCAATCAGATCACACCGCACAGCCAGTAGATTCGCATTTGAAGGCTGGGCGGCAATTGCCGGCGTTAATGTTTCATTCAACAGTTGCTCCGCCTCGGCAAACTTTTTCTGAGCAGCAAGATCCCGGACCAATTCTGCAACTTCCCACAAAGCGAACGGACTCTGGTCTCCCGCCCGATGACGCCACAAGGCCAGGGCACTGCGATTTACAGATTCGGCTTCAGTCCAATTGCCTTCGGCTTCAAGGGCCTGCGCCAGGCTGCCGAGCGAACTCAAAGTGTCCGGATGATCCTCGCCAAGCAGCTTGCTTTGGATCGAGATGGCGGCCTTCAACACCGCGTGGGCCTCGGGAACGTTGCCGCGCACCCGCATGATCTCTCCGAGATTAGCGATAGATTTTACCACATAGGGATGTTCCTCCGGGAGCAACTTGTGTTCGATGGCAAAGGCCTCGTTGTATGACGCCTCCTCCTCTTCCAATTTGCCATCGAAACCCTCCGCCTGACCGAGGACCTTGAGCGCTACGGCCAGGTCGATGTCCTCGTTTCCCGACAGTCGACGGCGCATTGCCACAAGCTCCCGCACTGTTACCTCGGCTTCGGCGTACCTCCCCTCTCCAACCAACATCAGACCCAGACTATTCAGAGAATCTGCCACTTCCAGATTGTCGCCCTTAAACAAACTTCGCCGGATTGCGAGGGCTTCCCGAATCATCGGTTCAGCCTCGGTAAACCTCTTCTCATCCGTGTAGATACTGGCCAAAGCATTCATCGATCTGGCCGTATCGGCATTGTTGGTGCCAAAGAGTTTCCGGCGAATGGTGAGCGCTTCATGGTGCGCTTGTTCCGCATCGGCCAGTTTTCCCTCCTTCCAAAACACCATGCCCAGGTCATTGAGTGATGCGGATGACTCGGCACTTTCCGCGCCGTAAAGTTTTCGATTTACGGCCAGCGCGGCGCGTTGCATTTGCTCGGATTCAGGGTATTTGCCGATTTGGTAATAGAGCCGGCCCATGAGGCCGCCCAATTCCGCTTCGACCTCGGGTTGATTGGTTAAGTCATTGCCAACGCGGCTGGCCGATTGATCCAGGATCTCCTGAAGCATCGTGGTATCCCGGCCGCGGGCGACTGAAGGGCCCACGCCCTGCAGCATGTGCTCAAGAAATTGTGTTACTTTCTGGCTTTGCCGGCGGGCTTGATTCTCCTTTGCGAGGAGAGTCGACAGGATAATTAAGCTGGTAATGAGGAGGACTCCGATTACACCAACGCCAAGAACCAAAAGCTTATTGCGCTGCACCAGTTTTTGAAACTTATAGACTGCGCCTGGCGGGCGAGCTGAAACGGCCTCATTTGCCAAAAAATTCTGGACGTCACGCGAGAGACTGTCGGCCGTGACATAGCGCCGCGTCCGGTCCTTCTCGATTGATTTCATCACGATCCAGTCCAGGTCACCCCGGATCTTGCGAACCAGCGCGGCGCCTTCAATACGGTGACGTTGAGCCAGCGTCGTCAGCGCGGCCTCTTCCATCCTGCTCAGCCGCGTCGAGGGTGTGACAGGTTCTTTTTCGAGAATCGCGCGCCGGATGGCGTCGAGACCGGCCTTCTGCAATTCCCCGGTTTCAAGGGGGGTTGAATCCGTCAATAGCTCGTAGAGTAATACTCCAAGGCTATAAATGTCAGTGCGGGTATCGATGTCAACATTGCCCAGACCGGCTTGTTCCGGGCTCATATAGGCGGGAGTGCCGATGAGCATTTCAAAAGCCGTAAAGAGTGTCTTGTCGGTCAACTTCTGGTTGGTGGTGGCCTTGGCGATACCGAAGTCAATCACGACAGGCAAAGCGTCGCCTGTTGAGGCGATTGTCACCAAAATATTGGATGGTTTGATATCGCGATGAATGATCCCTTTTTGGTGCGCATGCTGGATTGCCTGGCAAACCTGAATAAATAAGGCGAGCCGTGCTTCAGTGGTGAGCGAGTGCTTCTCGCAATAGTCCGTGATTCTAACACCGCGGACAAGTTCCATGACAAAGTACGGCCGGCCGGAATCGGTGGCTCCTGCGTCGAAGACCTTGGCAATGTTCGGATGATTCATCAATGCCAGGGCCTGGCGTTCAGCCTCGAAGCGGGCGATAACGCTTTTGGTGTCCATGCCCGGCTTGATGATTTTTAAGGCGACCTTGCGACGAACGGGCTCCCGCTGTTCGGCCATGAACACCACGCCACAGCCGCCTTCGCCGATTTGCTCCAATAATTTATACCGGCCAATCAAATCGCCCGGTTTTTCCCCGATAGAAACTGCTGACCGGGCGTGTCTGGATATGTGGACCGGCGTATCCAGGAAATCACCAAGTTCGTTATTGGCTTCCAACAACTTCTTCAATCTTTCTCGCAAAGCGTCATCATCACCACAGACGCGCGCCAGATAGGCATCGCGCTGGTCGAACGGTACCTGAAGCAATTCGGGAAAGAGTTCCGCATCCCGCTTTGGGAGATTGTTCATTTAATCATTCAGATATTTTGCCCACGTGATATTTTCTTCCTCAATAGACGAAGCTATGGAAATTGCTGCTCTGGCAGGATACGCCCGCGCTGACAGTTTCCACGAACTGAAAATAGTAGAATATACTTCTGAATTTGGGGAGAGGGCCATATCACCCCGAAGAGTGAGGGCAGGGCAGCCAACAAAATAGTGGGCCTGGCTATAATCTCTGTGAGGCGCGGCCGGTCTTCGACGAGGACTGAATCAGTGCATCAGCCTCGTTCAGCGAGATCCGAGCCTCAAGCCACGCGGTCCAGGAATCTCCCAAATCAACGGGCTCAGGCGAATGTGAAATGTCCGGCGTCAAGGAGTCTCCTTTTTCCAACATCGTTCGCGCCATGTCCTTCTGGCCGAGTTCCCAATATGCCATGGCCAGAACGGCGTAGGCGTGCGCGTCTGGGTAAATGATAGCGCCCTTCAGCGTCTTCCGGGACCAATCAATCGCTTCGGTATAATGTCCCAGCCGATAGGCGGACATAGCCTTGGCTACTTGAAAATATGGCAAATCCTGCCAGCCGCTCCCGAGAGAAACCGCTTTGTCTGCCAATTTATCCGCGATCGTCAAGTCCACCCCTGAGCCGGGCAAGAAAAGGCAATCTTCCGCCACCCGTTCATCGATATAAAGATTGCTCGTGTCGCCAACCATCGCGAGAATTTTGGGGCATGATGTTTGGTATGCCGGGCGATTGCGGGTCATTGCCAGAAGTGCCGCGAGGATGTGCCAATCGTACTGTTCCGACGGCTGATATTTGACGAGAAGAGAGATATCAGCCACAGCTTCGCCCCACTTGCCCTGGCGGCCCCTGAGATTCAACCGACAGGCCAGGATGTTGGAACACGCCGGTTCATTTAAGAACGCGGGAGTGAGCACTTCAGCCAGAAGCTGGTCAGCTTCGCTCAATTTGCCCTGCTCCTCAAGTGCCCCGGCGAGTCTGCGTATCGCATATAGGGTTTGGGGGTCGTCATTTCCCGACTGTTTACGCCGCGAGGCCAATAACTGTCGCCAGACACTCTCGGCCCCGGACCAGTTGTTCCGGGCTTGGCACGTCAACCCCAGGCTATTCAGCGTATCAAGCGTCTCAGGATGATCATCACCCAGAAGCTTACGTTGCAGGGACAATGTTGCACTCAAAACAGAATACGCGTCCTCAAGGTCCCCTCGTTGTAGCATGCGATTACCGAGCAGGTAGAGAGAATGGGCGATGTCCGCGTAATTGCCCGTGACCTTTTGAAGCAGCGCGAAGGCTTCCTGTTCCAGAGCGCTGGCCTCCTTCTGCTTGCCGTTGGCACCGACTGCCCACGCCAGATCGTAGAGCGAACTGGCAACGGTTGGATTTTGGGAACCAAGCAGTTTGCAACGTAGCGCGAAAACCTGACGCATTGTGGCCTCGCCTTCCGCCACTCTGCCGGTGTTGACCAGAATCAAAGCAAGGTTGCGAAGTGAGTCCGCCACTTCCTGACTTTCATTTCCGCAGAGCTTCCGCCTCGTCACCAGTGCCTGTCGCTCCAGGGTTTCGGCCTCCCTGAATTCCCCATTATCATTACATGCGTGGGCCAAATTGTCTTCCGACGTCGCGACGTCCGTGTTGTCCTCGCCAAGGAGTCGTCGTCTAATCGCAAGGGCTTGACGATTTACTTGTTCAGCCTCCAACGGTTTGCCATCCGCAATTAGCGCCAGGCCCAATTCGTTAAGCGACGCCGCTGTCTCGAGACTCTCCGGACCCGAGCATTTTCTGCAGATTTGCAGCGCCGTGCGCTGCATTTCTTCGGCCTGGGGATACTGCCCGGTTCTCTCATACGCTGTGCCGATGACGTTTAGCAATTCGCCTTCCACTGCGGGTTGATTGGTCAACTTGCCGATGTTTGCGGCGGCTTTATCCAGGATTTCGTGCAAGAGAGCCGTGTCCCTGCCTTTGACAACGGTTGGATCGAGGTTGAGCATGTCTTCCAGGAACTGTTTGACCATTCCCTCCTCACGCTGCGATCGGCGTTCGCGGGCAAGCGATACTGAAACAACGATCAAACTTAGAATGAGAAGGGTTGCGATGATGCCAAGACCGATGAACAGAGGCCGGTTGCGGCGCAGGGTTTTTTGGAGCCTGTAAAGATTGCTCGGTGGGCACGCAGAGACCGCCTCGTGTGCGAGAAAGCGCTCGACGTCCATGGCTAAACCGTTGGCGGTTTCGTAACGGCGCGTTCGGTCCTTATCCATCGCCTTCATTGCTATCCAGTCCAAGTCGCCCGAAATAGCGCGAATCAACCTGGCAGGCTCCGCCCCCCGATGTTGCGCAATGGTCGTCAGATGCGCATCAGGTATCCTGTGCAGCCGAGTCGAAGGCCGGAGGGGTTCTTTTTCCAGAATCGCGCGTCGCATTGCATCGAGACCGGCCTTTTGTAGTTCCTCGGATTCAATGGGGGTTGAACTGGTCAACAACTCATAGAGTAAAACGCCAAGGCTATAGATGTCAGTGCGGGTATCGATGTCGACACTCCCCAGGGCGGCTTGTTCCGGACTCATATAGGCAGGAGTGCCAATGAGCATTTCAAAAGCGGTGAAGATTGTCTTATCGGTCAACTCCTGGTTGTTAGTCGCCTTGGCAATTCCGAAATCGATGACAACCGGCAAAGGTTCCCCGGTTGACGTGATGGTCACCAAAATGTTGGACGGTTTGATGTCTCGATGGATGATCCCCTTTTGGTGCGCATGTTGGATCGCCTGACAAACCTGAGTAAATAATTCGAGCCTTTCTTCAACCTTAAGCGAGTGCTTGTCGCAATAGTCCGTGATTTTGACACCGCGGACAAGTTCCATGACAAAGTACGGCCGGCCGGAATCGGTGGCTCCTGCGTCGAAGACCTTGGCGATATTTGGATGATTCATCAAGGCAAGGGCCTGGCGTTCGGCCTCGAAGCGGGCAATAACGCTTTTAGTATCCATGCCCGGCTTGATGATTTTTAAGGCGACTTCGCGACGAACGGGCTCCTGCTGTTCGGCCATGAACACCACGCCACAGCCGCCTTCACCGATTTGCTCCAATAATTTATAACGGCCAATTACAGCACCCGGTTTTTCCCCAATAAAAATCGTTGGCCGGGGGTTCCCGGACATGGAGAAGGGTTTATCCAGGAAATCACCGAGTTCATCATTGGCTTCCAACAACTTCCTCAATCTTTGTCGCAAAGCGTCATCATCACCACACGCACTCGCGAGGCACGCATCACGCTGGCCGAGCGGTACTTGAAGCAATTCGGCAAAGAGCTCAGCATCCCGCTTTGGGAGGTTGTTCATTTAATCATTCGGCAATTACTTTCCGGAAATTAAGAATTGGCGGGATTTGTATAGCGCGATTTTCAGTGACCGTTGGCCATTTGAATAGTTGCCAAATTCTCCGGCATTGTGGCAGTAGTGTGACATTTCTTTCTGACAAAACCATCTAAAATGAATCGTAGCAATATACGCCCTCGCCAGGGGCTTTTGCGAACTGAAAGCAGCGAAAACCACTTCGGCATTTCGGGATAAACGCATTTCACCCTAAAGAGATATTGCGCGGTCCGTTCCCAGGTGCACAATTCCCCCTGCGTTGAGGCCAGGAACGTACAGTAATTCCAAGCCGACAGCTCATGACGATCGCGGGAGCGAAGCCAGGAGCGGTCCCATCCGGATCATTGTCACGGACGACCATCCTATAGTGCGTGAAGGTATCATGGCGAATTTGGAGCAAGAGAGGGACATGAAAGTGGTGGCTGAAGGAAGCGATGGGGATGAGGCAATGACATTGATTAAAAGGCACTTGCCTGATGTCGCTTTGTTGGATCTGCGAATGCCGCATATGGGGGGGATTGAGATCGTTGCTGAAATCAACAAATCAAATCTTCCGACAAGGGCCATCGTGATGACAACTTTTGAAAACCCGGAGGACATAATGCGAGTGATAAAGGCCGGGGCGCGTGCCTACCTGCTGAAAGATTGTTCCCGGCCGGTCTTGCTGGAAACCATCCGCCGCGTGTCCGACGGGGAGGTTTATTTATTGCCGCAGATCGCGCAGCAAGTTGTCGAGCGGATACAAAGACCACAATTGAGTCCAAGGGAGCTGGAGGTGTTAAACTCCATCGCGTCAGGGAAGAGTAACAAGGAAATAGGGGTTGAACTTTGCATTTCGGAAGGAACGGTCAAAACCCATATCGCCAGCCTTTTGGCAAAACTGGATGTGGAAGGCAGGACCTCTGCCGTGAGGGAAGCAGTGCGCCTCGGTTTAGTGAGCATGGCCTGAGTCGCCCGTTCGTATTATCTCTAAAGGTGGATTTTTGAATATCCCCTGGGCTGCAAGTCTGAATCGTTCCATTGCCCGATTGTGAGCCTGCTCTGGAAATGGCTACTGTCAAGGCAAGGATTGTGAAGACCAAAAACAGTCTCTGAATCATGACTCTATAGGAGCTGTCGCCGGCTTTGAGCGGGAGCGAGTCAATATTTGAAACAAGAATTTGCAGGCCCTTGAAGAGGCCGAAGCCAAGGAGGTCCCAGACGGCATCGCGAACTGCCGACGTTTGTCCTGGCAGGAGCCAGAGGAAGCGGCAGGCGCGATCGCCGTGCTGGAGGGCAGAAGCCAGAAAGATTGACTCTCTCGAAAGGAGGAACCAGGAATCACTCCATTTCGGCAGTTTTAAATCGTTCCAAGGCTAAATCGTAACACTGGTTTCCCGCTGCTAAAGTTGAGTCCGTCTGAAAATGTTATTGATGTTTAATTGGTTGGAATCGGTGGCCTGCCATTTCCCGCCGCACGATCTCCTTCGAATATGAAATCCAAATATTGTCTGTTATATCTTGTTGCTCTGGCGTGTCTCGTTGTTAACACCCTGCGGGCCCAGTCATCGGCGTTTACACCAGCCAACCCGCCCCAGGGCGTTGCCATGGCAACGACCACCCATTTACCACCGGCCGACACCATCGCCCTGCCACAACCGCTGCGCGATCCAATTGAACCTTTCAATCGCGTAGTTTGGAGTTTCAACAAGGGGTTGATGACAGCGGTGATCAAGCCGGCCTCAAGGGGCTATCGTTACGCGGTGCCGAGACCTGTGCGCCAGGGGATCGGAAATGCCGGAAGGAACCTGACCTACCCGGGGCGTCTCATCAATGAATGTCTGCAAGGGAATTGGAAAGGAATGTATGATGAAACCGAACGTTGCGTATGCAACACGACTTTTGGCGTTGGTGGATTCTTCGATGTCGCTACGCGTTGGCATATCCCCAAACGCGATGCGGATTTCGGGCAGACTTTCAAAAAGTGGGGTTGCCAGCCGGGCATCTACCTGATGTTGCCGATTTTGGGGCCGAGCGACATTCGCGACGGGTCCGGCCTGGCGGGCGATTACGCTGCGAATCCGATGTCCTACTTTTCCCCGTACGCTTACATCGGTTCCGGCGTCACGGCCAATAATCTCACCGATTCAGTGGACGAATACGTCCGCCTCAGCCAGACCCAGGCCGATCCGTATTCAATCCTGCAGTACGCCTGGTCGTTCAGTCATGTAAACCGCAAGGTCGATCTTCGCCTCATCGGCGACCAGGATCCGGCGTCGTTGGAGACACTTCAATCCTTCTTTTTCAGTTACAAAAATCCAGATTTTCTGAACCGTGGGAAAACGCGGTCGGTGTTGATTCCCGCGACCGACAGGAAATTGGATTTCACGTTTTGGCTTCAACCAGGCCGGGCGCCCATCGTCTATATTGTTCCCGGTTTTGCCGCCCATCGTTTGGCTGAAAACGAGCTGGCACTGGCCGAGTTGCTCGTCTCGAACGGATTCTCAGTCGTGACTGTGAGCAGCACATTTCATCCCGAATGGATGGAGCACGCGTCCACGTCAGACCTTCCCTCCTATCCACCCAATGACGTAAGCGATTTGCACCGCGCTTTGACGGAGATAGACCGTCATCTGGACGCGGCTTATCCGCATCGCCTTGGCTCGCGGGCATTGATGGGGTACTCCATGGGGGCGTTTCAGTCTTTGTTTCTCGCCGCGACCGAAGCCACAAATCGAGCGGCATTGATTCGATTTCAGCGTTATGTCGCAATTGATTCGCCGGTTCGCTTGCGGTATGCGGCCACCAACCTGGATCAATTTTACCAGGCTGCACTTGCCTGGCCCGCCGGAGAGCGCACCGCCGACATCGAAAACACGTTCCTGAAGGTTGCCGCCCTGGTTGAGCGGCCGCCAGCACAGGGAACCAGCCTGCCATTCAACGCCATTGAGAGTAAGTTCCTGATTGGCCTCAGTTTTCACCTGGCAATGCGCGACATTATCTTCAGCGGCCAGGTCCGCCACAACCAGGGGATATTGCAACACCCGATCAAGAGTTCAAGCAGACGCGTTGTTTACGATGAAATTCTCAAATATTCTTTCCGGGACTACATTGACAAATTCGCGACGCCTTATGACAAGACTCTCGGCATTGATATTACCAAGCCCGACGTCTTAAGGCGGGGCACGGACCTGACTGCCTATACCGCTGAATTGCAGGCTAATGCCGACATCCGGCTTGTGTTGAACCGGAACGATATTTTTCTGACCGATACTGACATCGCATGGGTCGAGTCCACATTTGCCGCGTCCCAATGGACGGTATTCCCGGACGGCGGCCATTTGGGGAACTTGAGCCAGCCAGCTGTCCAGCATGCCATTTTGCAGGCGCTCGACGGGTTGGGCTTACCGCCGGCAAAATCAGCCAGGCATTTAGAACAGGGTTCAAGTCACGGGATCGGGATTTAGAAGAAACGATAAATAACTGAACCGGGCAAATATGAATACGGGTACGATAACTATCGAGCAGACGAATTCTCCGGAGCCGCAAAAGCTCGGAAAAATCGGTCTTTTTATTCCGTGCTATATCGACCTGATCTACCCGGAGGTTGGGATCGCGGCTTTGGAGCTCCTGGAAAGATTCGGACTCGACGTGCATTTTCCCCTCAACCAGACGTGTTGCGGCCAACCGATGTCCAATAGCGGCGATGAAGCCAACGCGGCCGCGGCTGAACGTCTCCTGGTTGAGAACTTTGCCTCATTCGACTATATCGTCGGCCCGGCCGGAAGCTGTGTTAAACAAGTCCGTTGTCACTTCGACGGGATCGAACAGACGGCCGAAGTGAAACATGTTCGAGAGCATATCTACGAACTGGTCGAATTCCTCCACGATGTTCTCGAAGTTAAATCGTTCCCCTGGGCTGAATTCCATCACTCGGTTGCTATACACAACAGTTGCAGCTCTATCCGAGGCCTCGGACTCGCCAAACCATCGGAGCTCATAGGGCCTGCGTTTGATAAAACGGCTTCATTGCTTTCTAAAGTTAAGGGCGTGGTGCTTGTTCAACTGGATCGACCCGACGAGTGTTGTGGCTTCGGCGGCACATTTTGCGTTACTGACCAGGCTGTATCCGCGCGAATGGGTCTGGACAAAACACATGACCAACTCCGCCACGGGGCTGAATATGTTGTCTCGCCCGACATGTCGTGTTTGATGCATCAGCAAGGGATTGCGCGACGCGCAGGCCTGGCCCTCAAATATGCTCACGTGGCGCAGATTTTGAACGGCGGGCCTTTTCCCGGAAACGGAGATTCGGACTGATGAGCACACAAAAACCAGTTGATGTAGCCGCAAACGCCGAAGCATTCATTCGACAGGACGATATCCACGAGCCGATGCATGACCGCTTCCTCTGGGGAGTTACCAGGTTGCGCATTGCGCAGGGAACTGCAATTCCCGAATGGGAAGAACTGCGCGAACTCGCTTCGCAAATCAAAGAACATACACTGACACACCTTGATGAGTATTTAAGACAATTTGAAGCCAACGCCATCAGGCGCGGCGCGAAGGTGCATTGGGCGCGCGATGCCGCTGAACACAACGAAATCGTCTACGACATTCTTCATAATCATGGCGTCACCGAATTGATTAAGAGCAAGTCAATGCTCCAGGAAGAATGTAAAATGACGCCCTATCTGGAAACGCGGGGGATTACTGTCGTTGAGTCGGATTTAGGGGAACGGATACAGCAACTGGACGGTCAACCCCCCAGTCACATCATCGGTCCAGCCATTCATAAAACTCGTCACGATGTGGCTAAACTTTTCGCGCGCACAATCGGTACTGATCCTGGCAACGATGATCCGCATTACCTCACGGAGGCCATGCGAAATAACGCGCGACCAAGGTTTTTAGCTGCGCAGGCGGGGATGACGGGCGGTAATTTTGCGATCGCTGAGACGGGAACATTCGTGGTTTGCACCAATGAAGGAAACGCCGACATTGGCGCATCCGTGCCGCCTCTTCATATTGCAAGCATCGGGATTGAAAAACTGGTTCCGAAAGTAGAGGACATGGGCGTCTTTTTGCGCCTGCTTGCCCGGAGCGCCCTGGGAGAGCCGTTGACGCAATATTCTTCACATTTTACCGGGCCCAGGAAGGGAGGCGAATTGCACATTGTACTCGTGGACAATGGCAGAAGCCGCCGGCTGGGAATGCCCGATTTCTGGCACTCATTGAAATGCATTCGTTGCAGCGCTTGCATGAATATCTGTCCGGTTTACCGTCGCAGCGGCGGGCTGGCCTATGGCGCCACTTATTCCGGCCCGATTGGTATCATTCTTGATCCAACCTTTGACGAGCACAAATACAGTGAACTTCCATATCACTCGAGCTTGTGCGGGGCTTGCTCAAATGTCTGTCCGGTAAAAATCGACATTAGCGAGCAAATACTCAAATGGCGGCGCGTCATGGCAGGCAAAGGCTATCTGCCTCTTGCGAAGCGGTTGTCATTTTCCATTGCAGGGCATGTGTTCGCTCATCCCGGGGAATACCGCGCACTGCAAAAAATGGCTTCGCCAGCAATGAGTCATACGCCGCATTTCCTCCTATACAACCATACATTGAACCCGTGGGGAAGGGAACGGGACCTGCCGAAAGTTGCCAGGCAGACTTTCCGTGAATGGTATCTGAAAAACAGGAGCAAACATGCATGATCCGACCACAAGACGTGAAATGATTCTTGGAAACGTCCGCAAACTCATGCCTGGAAAAAAGGTGGCTCACCCCCAAATTCCCGAATTCCGCAGGACAAACAGTTCACTTAAGCGGGATTTTGAATCCCGCCTCCTGCAGGCGGCGGGAAAGTCGTACGATGTCTCTTCTCCGGCTGATGCGGCGGCTAAACTGGCTGAGTTGCATCCTCACGCCAGGGTAATCTGCTCTGCTGTGCCGGAGATCTCCGGCACACGTAGTGTCCATCAGGTCGGCGACCCGCACGAACTTGCCGATGTTGACGTTGGAATCGTTCGGGCACAATTTGGAATTGCGGAAAATGGGGCCGTGTGGCTTACAGAAGCCGATCTCGTCGTCAATGCCCTCGGTTTTCTCTCTCAGCACCTGATTATCCTGCTGGATCCGAACCGGATCGTGGCCGACATGCACGAAGCGTATCGTCGCGTTCAGTTGAACAACACGGCATTCGGCTGCTTTATGATGGGGCCGTCGGCAACCGGTGATATAGAGGCTACGCTTGTGCATGGAGCTCAGGGCCCCCGCTCCCTAAACGTATTTTTCCTCGCGCCAATCGAAAGTCCTGCTCTCACGGAATTGACAAACACGTAGGGGAATGAGTTTAATGGCTGTTTGGGCGCTCAAATCCGTGCTCAAGTGTCACGGAGACGCAACAATAGACCTGGCCGTTACCAATCTATTTCACTGGCGGCCTGGACGCGCAGGCGCCGCTGAAACAACGGTTAAACGTGTGAGCCAGACCAGCCAATTCCTGATG
This sequence comes from uncultured Verrucomicrobiae bacterium, assembly GCA_963845665.1. Lineage (GTDB taxonomy): Bacteria > Verrucomicrobiota > Verrucomicrobiia > Limisphaerales > UBA11358 > UBA11358. Next base: position 1,105,439 of record CAWJTA010000001.1, on the reverse strand, counting down.
TCGTATGGGGGACTAATCCTTTTTCTCATTGTTTTTGCCGAACAGAGTGGCGTGCCGCTCCCGGCAGCCCCGTTTCTTTTAACCGCAGGCGCCTTGGCCGCCAGCGGACGGATGAACGTCTCAACGGCAATTGTGTGTGCCACGGCAGGATCGATGGTTGCAGATTTATCCTGGTTTCTTGCGGGATATCGAAGCAAAGTCCGCCTATTCCAACTGTTCCCGCGCTGGCACGGAATTCGATCGGCGGCTGCGCGGCAATCGAATCGAAAGCTGATTTTGAGGGGGTTCGAAATGCTGACCGCTGCAAAATTTCTGCCGTTGGGTCTGCTTGTGCCTCTTCGTGCAGGAGCTTTTGAGGTGAACCCAATCCGTTTCCTGCTGGTGGATGCAATCTGCTCCCTTCTTTATACCAGCGTATACATATCGCTCGGTTTTCTGTTTCATGAGCAATTGGAGCGGACTATAACGATTGCACGAGGGCTGGGGGTTTTTGCATTGGTTTTATTCGTCCTTATTGTTGGAGGCTATTTAAGCCTCGGTATCCTCAAGCGTGTCCGCTTCAAAAAGGAGCAGGCGCAGAAAACCGGCCGCTGAGAGGAACATCCATTTCAAACCTGAAATATGGTTCTCCCGAAAGTAGGAGGGTGTCATAGCCCCATTTTGGCAGTCTAAAATCGTTCCAAGGCCAAATAGTGACGCCGACTTCCCGCTGCTAAAGTTGAGCAGATGCTTACCCGAAGTGCGACCATAAGAACATAGACAAACAACGGTTAAAAGAGAGTCATTTATGCCATACCAAAGTGTTAACCCTGCGACAGGGCAGCTCTTGCGGGTTTTTGAAGAACATACCGACCAGCAGATGATGGATGCTCTGGCGGCCGCGGACAAAGCTTATCGCGAGATTTGGTCCACTGTGTCTTACAAGGAGCGCGCGAAGTATATCGGCAAGGCGGCGAAGCTTATGCTAAAACAGAAAGAGTCCCTTGCGCGTGTCGCCACTCTGGAAATGGGAAAAAGGATCGCGGAGAGCCGCGGTGAGGTAGAACTCAGCGCGGACATTTTAGATTATTACGCCAGGAACGCGGAGAAGTTCCTGGCTCCGCGCAAGCTGAACTCTGTCATGGGCGACGCCCATATCGAATGCACGCCAATCGGAGTACTGATTGGGATTCAGCCGTGGAACTATCCCTATTACCAGCTTGCCAGATTTGCGGCGCCGAATTTGATGTCAGGAAATACGATTTTGCTCAAACACGCTCCGGGGGTTCCGCAGTGTGCGTTGGCGTTTGAACGAATCCTCGCGGAAGCAGGCCTGCCCGCCCACGTCTATACCAACCTGTTCCTCTCGAATGAGCAGGTCGCAATGTTGATTGATGAACCGCGTATCCGGGGCGTAGCCCTGACCGGATCTGAACGTGCCGGTGAAGCATTGGCCTCGCGCGCCGGGAAAAACCTTAAGAAATCGACAATGGAGCTTGGGGGCAGTGACCCATTCATCGTTCTAAGGGACGCTGATTTGGAACACACGGTGAAGATGGCGATCATCGGGCGTTTTGGTAACAGCGGTCAGACGTGCATTGGGGCCAAACGATTTATCATTATTGATGCGCTCAAGGATAAATTTCTAAAAGCCTTTTCGAAGGCGGCGAAAGGATTGAAATTGGGAGATCCACTCGATGAGACCGTTACGTTGGGGCCACTTTCATCAGAAGCGGCGTTGCAACTCCTGTTAAAGCAGGTGCATGAGGCGACCGATCACGGAGCCCGTGTGCTTTTGGGCGGAGAGCGCGCGGGAAACAAAGGCTCGTTCATGCAGCCGACCATCCTCACAGGCATAACACCCGATAACCCTGCATTCAAACAGGAATTCTTTGGCCCGGTCGCTCTGGTGTTCTTTGTCAAAGATGAAGACGCAGCCATCGCACTCGCCAATAATTCTCCATTCGGGCTGGGGGGCTCGGTTTACACGACGGATATCGAACACGGCAAGCGAGTGGCCAGCCGGTTGGAAACCGGAATGGTTTTCATTAATTATCCATCTATCAGCGCTCCTGACCTGCCCTTCGGGGGCACCAAACGATCGGGTTACGGAAAGGAACTATCCAACCTGGGAATCGAGGAGTTCATTAACAGGAAACTCGTTTGTGTGGCGAACGGGCCCGGGCTCGTTGCCTAACGGCCTGCTGAACGAACGCTAAAACGAGAAGGATATCTATGCTTAAAGGTTTCAACTATCCGCTTACGCCAAAAGGCAAATCGACCCTGAATCCGCCGCCGCCCTGGCATTATTCCGCGGACTTCCTCAACATCGAGTTTTGGGCCGGCACATCTGCTGTGGCGGCACTATTGCCAGAAGAACTCGATCCCGATCCTTCCGCAAATGGCCACGGCAATGCTCTCTTTTACGATTGGCAGTTCAGCGGTGATAACGAAGAGTACCTCGACCCCGCCCGTTACCAGTACCGTGAGTTCTTCATCCTTTTGGACGCGTTATTCGAAGGAAGGCCAGTTTCCTATTGTCCATATATTTTTGTGGACAACGACGCGGCGCTTGCGCGCGGTTGGAGTCAGGGATATCCGAAGCGGATCGGCCAGATATTTCAGACGCGGTATTACGCGGCGACGGGAAAGGCGGGTCCGGCCATGGCACCGGGTTCGAAATTTGCCGGCTCCTGCACAGCAGGCGGGCAGCGGCTTGCTGAAGGGCTTGTAACCTTGAGGGAGCCCTTAACCGATCTTGCCCGCCTGGGACTGAGGCCGATCGTTAATCTCCTGCACTACCCCCGTCTCGCGGCTGGCCAACACGGCAAGCCGGCGATTCACGAGCTTGTGGAGAACGTCCCTCACGACGTTAAGATTGAGCAAGCATGGATCGGTGACGGTTCTCTTACTCTTCTCGCGTGCAGAGGCGAGGAAATCTCGGACCTGGGACCAGTCCGTTCGGGCAAAGGCATACGGGCTTCCATGGCATATATCGTCGATGATCTCAAAACACTCAAGGACTTGAGAAAATAGCTATTCAAACGAACGACTGCCGGCTGAAGCATGAAGAGCATAAGCTGTAAAATCCCTGACTCTCTCTTCGCAGCTCTGCTCGAGCAGGCTGACATCGAGAAGGCAAGCTGTGATCATGTGGTGTCGGCGGCTTTATCACAATATCTGGGAAAGCCTATCCATACCTTGTTTCAGGTTTCTACCTCGGCGGCATTAGTCCAGGGGCTGTATCAGGGTGCTGTCCAGGTCTCGCGTCTGTTAAGTCATGGAAATTTTGGGCTCGGAACATTTGTCGACCTGGACGGAGAAATGGTCGTGCTGGATGGCGTCTGTTATCAGGTATCATCGAGTGGCGCAGTCAGAATCGTTGAGGCGGACCGGTTCATTCCATACGCAGTTGTCACACAATTCGCTCCGGAATTTTCAAAAAAGTTCAATCACATTGACAGCTACAGCCTGTTAGCCTCCGTTTGCGACGGGCTTCGAGACTCGGACAATGTCTTCTACGCATTTCGGGTTGAAGGACACTTCTCTTTGGTGAGAACCAGAGTCATGAAAGCGGTTCCTGAGGGAACTCAGCTCAAAGCTGCGGCTTCCGGACAAGAGGAATTCCTTTTCGAGAACGTCGACGGAACATTGGTCGGCCTTTGGTCCCCGCGCTTCGCCGGATCATTCACTGTGCCCGGGTATCATTTTCACTTTCTATCAGGAGATCGTCAAAGGGGCGGGCATGTTCTGGGATGTGAGGCTTTAGAGGTTACGATCGGAGGCTGCGCTGTGAACGAGATGCACGTCTCTCTTCCCGAGACGGAAGAATTTCTAAAAGCAGACCTGACACGCGACCCGCAAGACGAGCTTGCGCGGGCGGAAAAGGATCGCGAATAACAAAATCGGTCTGTCACACACGAAATGCTAATTGAAACAAACACACCGATGTAAACGAACGACTGAGATCGACGATATGCCCCTATATACCATAATCACTCAAGAAGGCACGGTTCCAAATGCCGTCAAGGCGCAAATCGCGGAGGAGATCACTCGAATCCACAGCGCTGTCATGACTGTGCCACGGGCTTTCGTCCGGGTTGTCTTTCTTTCCTATCCAAAGGGCTCAGGATATTCGGCCGGTCAGGAGACGGCCGCCGCTGCCGTGAATTGTGTTTTGCGAATCGGCCACACCGTCGAGGAAAAGTCCGACATGTTGAAGCAATTATGGCCTGTGTTCCAGGACTTGACCGGTTTTGCCACCGATCAAATCGCGATATCGCTTCAGGAAGTTCCCTCGGGCAACGCGATGGAGATGGGACAGATCATGCAGGCAGTAAAACATGAATAGAAATCAAGGAGCCTTAGATGTGCTTATTTTCACAGAACACCGCCGCCCTCGCACCGCTTCGCTCTCATTCAACTCCTGTGAAGGATCAATTCAATGAACTTCATGCAGTTGAACTTGTTGAGATTGGCTCTCTCGAAAGAAGGAAGGCGCCTTAATCCCATTTCGGCAATCTGAAATCGTTCCGAGGCCAAATATCAACCATGCGTTTCCACTGTTAAAGTCGAGTCGATTTGAAAGAACAATTCAAAACAACAAAGACCGGCGCTCAAGTCGTGGTTGAGTCGCTCGAAAAGCACGGAGTCAGGTATGTATTCGGCATCCCTGGCGCCAAGATCGACAACGTTTTTAATGCGTTGGCGGACTCTTCGATAAAGACCATCGTATGCCGCCACGAACAGAATGCGGCTTTCATTGCCGGTGGGATAGGAAGGTTGACGGGTAAAGCCGGCGTCGCGATCGTTACTTCGGGACCGGGCGTGAGCAATCTTACAACCGGATTAGCCACGGCGAACAGTGAAGGCGATCCTGTGGTCGCGCTTGGCGGGTCTGTGGCGACTTCTCAGAGCCTGAAGCAGATTCACCAGACTCTTCAGGCTGTTTCGGTGTTGAGACCGGTGACGAAGTTTAGCGCGGAAGCGAGTTCACCGGCATCCATAGCCGAAGTCATGGCAAATGCCTTTCGAGCTGCAGAGTCTGGCCGTCCGGGCGCGGCATTTGTGAATCTTCCGAAGGATATTATGGAGGGAGATGCGAAATGCGATGTCCTGAACGTGCCGGTGAGTCCCGCATTTGGCCCGGGCAGTCGCGAATCGCTGGATGAGGCGGCGAGACTGATCAACAGCGCGGGGCGTCCCGTGATTCTCCTGGGACTGCTGGCGAGCAAACCTGAAAACGCCGCGGCGGTCCGGACATTTTTGCGGAAAAGCCATATCCCCGTTGTCGGGACATTTCAAGCTGCGGGTACCGTGCCCAGTGATCTCTTCCGCACTTTTGGCGGACGAGTCGGGCAACTCGATAATTCGCCAGGAGACGAAGTCCTCGCGGTTGCGGATGTAATTATTACGATTGGCTATGATCCTGTGGAATACGACCCATCGATCTGGAATCAGAAGCGTGCCGCCAGGATCATCCATATCGATTCAATCCAGGCAGATGTTGACAATTATTACACGCCCGCAGTTGAGGTCCTGGGGGATATCGCCGCGAGTCTCTCAGCGCTTGAGGCGCTCGTGAGCTCAGTGGTGCTTGCTCCCGATGTGGAGAGATTTTTCACGACGTTGTCATCGCGGAGGGTGGCCAGACTTGAAGAGGCGAATCGATATAGCGGGAACCCCGTCCACCCGTTGAGGATTGTCGCTGAATTGCAAAAATGGCTTACAGACGATGTGACGTTGTGCCTGGATATGGGGTCATTCCACCTTTGGATCGCTCACTTCCTGTTTAGCTTCCGGGCGCGGCAGATTTTGATCAGCAACGGCCAACAAACGTTGGGTGTCGCGCTTCCATGGGCCATCGCATCCTGCCTGGTGCGGCCTCATGAAAAGACCCTGTCTATTTCCGGCGACGGCGGATTTTTGTTTTCTGCGATGGAACTGGAAACCGCGGTGAGGCTGAAGCTCAATCTTGTGCACATGGTCTGGATTGACGGAGCCTATGACATGGTGGCCGTCCAGGAGCAGGCGAAGTACGAACGGATTTCCGGCGTGGACTTCGGCCCGGTCGACATCATCAAGTATGCAGAAGCCTTTGGCGCAACCGGGTACATGATCAATTCCCCGGACGAAATCGGTGCGGTGATTCGCAAAGCGTTTGAAGTGCAAGGTCCAGTGCTCGTTGGAATCCGGGTAGACTACCGCGATAACCACCTATTGTTCGAAAAAGTCCATGAACGTCTCCTCAATTAGCCACAGTGCTTGCGGATAGCCGATGTCAAATAGTCCGAACCATCGTTCTTAACAATAACCTTCACAATTCGGGCAAGAAAACTGATTAGAACCCAATTTGGCTTAACAGCCAATCTCTCCAAAGAGAGATTGGCAACCGCTTCTGTTGTGGTAGGATAAATTGATTTGTGGGGGGCGCCGCATAGGCCGGCGAGGGTGATTGCTCGTCAATCCCCAGTAGGGAATAAGTTGTCCCCAGATCAAATGATTGTTAACTCATGCAAACTCGCGCTCGGAAAAAAGGCCTGCCTGGACGCGACACCGCCAGCCTGCGCAGCGAACGTGAGGTCAGCGCAATTGATTCCGAAAAACAGACCATTCCGCCACGCAACGGGATTTCAGGTCTAGAGGCGCCCCAGGCCCGCCAACTCGACGAAAACCGCCCTCCCTTTCAGGAAGAACGCACAAAAGCAGGCACGGTCGGCGCCCTCATCGAACATCTGGACTTGGAGACCGTGCTCAAGGTCTCACAGGCCGTGTCCGGTGAGATCACGCTGGGAAAACTTGTCGAAGTGTTGCAGGAACGGGAAGGAAGGATCCGGCGGCTTGTCGATGCAAATATCATCGGAGTTTTAATCTCTGACTCAGAAGGCCGGATCATCGAATCCAATGATGCCTTTCTCAAGATGGTGGGTTATACCCGGGAAGAATTGGTTTCAGGCCGTATGCGGTGGAGAGATATGACCCCAGCCGAATGGAGAGAGCCCAGTGAGAATGGTGTGGCTCAGGTAATAGCCACGGGCGCCTGCAAAGTCTTCGAGAAGGAATATTTCCGGAAAGATGGCAGCCGAGTTCCGGTGCTGGTTGGCGCCTGCAGGTTCGAGAAAAACTCAACGGTTGCATTTGCCATCGATCTGACGGATCGCAAGCATACCGAAGAAGCCCTTAAACGAAGTGAGTTTTACCTGAGAGAAGGCCAGCGGCTCAGCCGTGCCGGGAGTTGGTCATTCAAACCCGATCTCACCTTTGACTATTGGTCCAGTGAGCTATATGAAATTCTGGGCTTTGACTCCAAAAATGGGATTCCAGGTATTTCTGACTATTTCAGCAGGGTGCATCCAGAGGATCGCAAGTTGGCGGAGGCTGCTCTCCAACGCATGATCGCGACCAGTGAAGGATGCGATTTCAAGAAGCGCATTGCCCGTCCGGACGGCGTGCAGCGGGTCATTCGTTGTGTTGGTACGCCTGTCCGGGAAAATGGTGTCGTTACTCGGTTTGTCGGCACCCTGATGGACATCACAGAGCAGGAAGAATTGACTCAGGAACTGCGGCGGCGGGAAGCGTACCTGTCGGAAGCACAAAGGCTCAGCCACACCGGCAGCTTCGGTTGGAATGTCATTACAGGCCAGGAGATCTGGTCCGAAGAAACTTACCGCATCTGCGGGTACGAGTTTTCCATCAAACCGTCATTCCAACTGATTCTTGACCGGGTGCATCGTGACGACATTCGGCTGTGGCAGGAAGCCTTTGGCCGGGCTGCAGAAGGAAAAGAAGTCGATTTTGAGCATCGGCTGGTTATGCCCAACGGATTGGTGAAATACCTGCACGTCGTCGCTTATGGCGCCCAAAAGAACGGAAAATTTGTCGAGCTTGTCGGCACGATGATAGATATCACTGAGCGGAAACGCGTGGAAGAAGTTGTCCGGCGAAGCGAGGCGTTTTTGGCAGAAGGGCAGCGGCTCAGTCATACGGGAAGTTGGGCATGGAATGCGTTGACCGGTAAAGTGACGTGGTCTCAGGAGCATTTCCGAATTCTCGGCCTCGATCCTCTGGATACGAAGCCTTCTTTGAATGCGTTCTGGGAAAGAGTGCATCCGGATGACAGGGCCAGCCTGGAGTGTGCGTTTGAGTCTGCCATTAGGGAGAAAAAAGGTTTCGAGCACGAGTTCCGAATCGTCACGCGGGACCGGTCCGTCAGGCATCTTCACGGCGTGTGGCACACCATCCTGGACCAAACGAATGAACTCGTCGAGTTCATTGGTTCAACGATGGATATCACACAACGCAAGCGCGCTGAAGAACGGGCACAGAGCCAGACAGAAGCCATCCGGCTGGCCTTGAACGCGTTTATCGAAGAGCTGGATGTCGACCGTTTCCTTAGGGATGTCATCACGGAGTTAAACAAACAACTCCATGCAAAATCATGGGAGCTTTGGCTCTTTGACGAGGCTTTTAGGGAATTGTCCCTGCATTTGTCCAGCTATTCAGTTAATCCGCAAAGTGGAAGAGCGGGTGACAAAAACACCCGGCGCGTCGAAGAAATAAAGTCGATCTGGCAGTCCAAAAGCATCGCTCGAGTGCCCCAGGTTTTTGAGCTTCGGGCACAGAGATCCGTCCTGGATCCGCGGTATTCCGAATTGCTCAGCGCGCAAGGGGTCCGGACGCTGCTGATTGTGCCATTGGCGCTCGGAGAGCAAAACCTGGGCTTTCTCGAGCTGCATTTCCAATCGTCAATCCAATTTAGTTCCGACGACCTTGAACTTGCCCAGGCGCTGGCCAATCACGCGACTTTGGCGTTGCAACTCAACCGATTGACCCGTCGAGCCGGGCAGTTGGCAGTGACCGAGGAGCGGAACCGCCTGGCACGTGAGATTCACGACACAATGGCTCAGGCGTTCGCCGGAATCGTATTGCACTCGGAAGCCCTTGGGACTTCTTTAGGGACCAGCAGGAAGCGGAGCGCGAAATCACTCTCTCGCATTCGGAAGCTCGCTCGTTCAGGCCTGGATGAGGCGCGTCGCTCGGTACAGGCCCTTCGGCCAAAGGCACTGGAAGGCAGCACGCTTTCGGAAGCACTCAGGCAAGTGGCTAAACGACTCGCCGAAGGCGGAAGGTTTTCCTGCGTTTTCAAGCAGCGAGGCCAAATCCAAATGTTGTCACTGGAGGCACAGAACGAATTGTTCCGCATTGCGCAGGAAGCGCTCACGAACGTGACCAAACATGCGCAGGCAAACTCGGTTTCGATCAACCTGACCTTTACGATTCAGCAGGTTTCCCTATGTATACGCGACAATGGAGTAGGCCTGATGGCTGGGTCTTCTGCCGGACCCAATAGCGGTTACGGCCTGGGGACGATGCGGGAGAGAGCGCAACGCATCGGCGGCAAGCTTGAGATTGAACGTCCCAGGGGCGGCGGCACGTCCATTCGTGTCCGGGTACCGCTCGCGAAAACTCTTAATTCCATTCATCAACAATGAAACAGCCCAAAATAAAAATCCTGGTTGCTGACGATCATCCTTATGTTCGCGATGGCATTGTCTCGCTGGTGGCCACGGAAAGAGACATGAAAGTTGTTGCCCAGGCGGAAGACGGCATCGAAGCAGTGGCGCTGGCCAAAAAACATAAGCCAGACATTGTTTTGCTGGATTTAAGAATGCCGGGGATGGACGGTCTGGACGTAATTACACAAGTTCAATCGCTTGGTTTGACGTGCAGAGTGGTTGTCCTGACGACTTACGAGAGCGAACAGGATATTCATCTTGCGCTCAAGAGCGGGGCCCGCGGTTATTTGCTAAAGGACACCCCCAGGCCGGCACTTTTGGACGCGATCCGCCGGGTTTATCGCGGCGAAACAAGCATTCCACCGCGGATTGGGCAAAAGCTGGTCGAAAATATGAGCCACTTGACTTTGAGCCCCAGGGAATTGGACATCATCAGACTTATCGCCGAGGGCAAGAGCAATAAGGCTATCGGCGATCAGTTGGGCATCACCGAAGGAACTGTCAAAACGCACGTCAAGGGTTTGTTGTTCAAGCTCAAAGCCCCCGGCCGTACAGCGGCGGTCCGGGAAGCAGTCCATCGCGGCCTTGTCCGCCTGGGATAGTTTATTGAAGATGGATGCCTGATCTTCCGGCAGTAATAATGAAATTGTTTCCTCGGGCGCACACATTCGTCAACGTGGCGGTAAAGGGACGTGGCGTCGCCGGATCAGCCAAAATTGTCTTACCGTCGATCGACGGCGCGAATCCGAAAAACGTGTTTACGACGACATCCGCGAACGCCGCGCCGCTGATGCATTCCTTCATGCAGCCTTCGCGTTCGGCAATTCGTACGGGCGCCTCATATTGCTCACGCCGGGGCCCATAGAATTCGTGCGCCTGGGCGAACGGCCCTTCTTCGGTCACCACAGCCGTGCGACAGTAGAAATCGAACGCATCGTTTGGGAATCCCAGTCTCCACATCGTGGCGACCGTGAGCGCAGGCCAGCCGTCATACGCGCCCATAGGTCCGTGATCGGGTCTGTCGGAAACGGCGGCAGCGGCGTCTTTTAAACTCATCGCGCGCATCCAGTCAGACGTGAGCAACTCGCTTTTGACGAAATCCGTCATTTCACGGCGCATGTCAGGCGTGAGATCGTTGGCCAACGCATTGCCGACGTAGATGTAATCGACGCAATGCCGCAGTTCGACGCGCAGGCCGTCCTTGTGCAGACCATACCAAACGCCGTCGCCGGGCTTGTAAAGCGACAGCACGGCGGGCAATAGTTTTTCCGCATCGTCGCGGAGTTCCCGGGCGCGGACTGCATTGCCTTCGAAATCTTGAAGCATGGCATCCTGGCGCATCATCCAGACATCCTGCGCGTTGCAGGATGCGACGCGCTCGATATAGACCGGCGCACACTCAAGCAGGTTGCGGTTCTCTCCATAATCCGCCAGCGGACTGCCGTTGCGCACGAGCGTTTGCCAATCCGTGGCCATTTCGTCCATGCGTTGAAGAACGGTTTGGCCGTCCTCCAGTTTTTCATCGAGAAAAGCCGTGTCGCCGGTCACACGAAGATAATCCAGCGCCGTTTTGAAAATCGTGCAGGCGTTGAAAGCGTAGCCGGTCATGCTGTCGTAAACCTTCGCATCGTAGCCATTGGTTTCGGCGAGATTAATGGACACTCCGCTTCGCGGGTTTTGCACGAGCCAACGACGTAGCGTGGCTTTCATACCGGCGGGTTCGAGCAGCGCCCAAACCGTGCTTTGCATGGAAGCGTCCCAATAAAACTGCGTGCCCGGCGCTCGCTCGCCGCTGGTGATAAAAGAGCGGGGGAATACCGGAAATTGTGTGCGCTCCAATTCGAGCATGGTCAGGATGCCCATGTAATAATTCCGCTTCAAAGCGGCGTTGTCCGTGACCAACGCCGGCAGGCTGCCCGAGAAATAGTGATTTCCCGGCGTGAATGCATCAGACCATCGTTGTTCCCAACATCGCTTGAATCCGTCGAATTCGGTGGAAAAATTCGCGCTCCAGCGCGTCACATCCGCCCGGACTTTTGGCGCATCCGCCGCGCGCCCGTCGCCCGCGGCAAATTCAATGTTATTCCCGCCTCCAGGAGGCAACGACAAATTCCAGGACCAATGAACAATGCCGTTGTCGGCACTCACCTCGTCGGGTTTGGTCGCGGGACAAATGACCGAGACGAACCCAGGCCGCTGGTTGGTATTTAGCACGGATATTCCATCGGCTTGTAAAATTCCTGAAACTGACAGTATAAGCTCAACATTTGTTTCGACCATCACCAGATTGGCGATCTTGACGTGGACCAGCACGGCTCTCTGCTCGTTGATCATTCGCGTGTCCGTTTGTACGACAAGGCCGCCGCAATCCTTATTGCGACGCAACACGCGATACGGATACCAGCGACATTCCATGGCCGGATACTCCTTGCCCGCAATGGTCAGCGTGACCAGGGGATAGCCACTTTGAAACTTTTCGTCTCCCCATCCCCATAGCCAATCTTCGGGATTGCAGAAGAAAGAAGTCAGGTCCCGATTGATTAACAGCATATCGTGAAAATTGTTCACGTCCGGCGGATTGGCCACATCGTTCATGGGCAGCCAATTGCCTGCCATCTCATCAAGCGAGGGCACGCCGGCTGGCGTTCGCGCAAAAATTGGAAGGGCCAGAAAAGTCAGGAATATCGCCAGCCCGAAAACGGACGATGGACTGGACTTCATGACTGGAGAATCAGCTCGTTTACACATCCTGTACCCGGTCCGAGTCGGCGGGCGATTGGCCGGTTGAACCATTGTTCAAAAAATGGCTCGGCGAAGCGCGAAAATGGCGACGGAACCGCGTTGCAAAGTATTGGCTGGAATTGAAACCATTGGCAAAGGCAATCTCAGTAATTGAAAGCTCCGGTTTTGTGCGCAGCTGTTGCGCGGCCCGCTCGAGGCGGCACCGGTTTAGAAACTCCATCGCCCCTGTGTTCACCAATTCGCGGCAGTATTTCGAAAAGGCTGTCACCCCCATACTGCAATGACCGGCCATGCGATCCAGCGTCCATTCATCGCCAACGTCAACTCGTCCTTCCCTGAGATCATGGAGAAACATTTCCACAGCCCGCTTGCGTGACGTCAATTGTTCATTTTCCTGCGTTTGCTGTTCCATCAGGGCATCCAGGATGCCGATCAGCAATTGATTTAGATTGACCGCCATCCGGGAAATGGTGTGCGGCCGGCCCCAGGATGCGACGCAGCGAGCCAATTCACGAAAGGACTGGGCGACGACGGGTGTCGAGTTCCAAACCGGATTTTCATTGTGGCGCAGCTTTCGGGTAAGCCTGGCAAGGTCGTCTTTGGTCAATATGAGCCATTTCGGCCAGCGCCAATCCTGATGGGGCCGCCGGACGCCGACGTCCAGAATCAGCCAATGCAGCCGGCCGGGCCCGATATTCGGCGCGCCAAGTTTGTGGAGCTGCCATGGGCGAGTAATCGTGAATTGGCCGGCCCGCAAATGGTGCATCTTCTGGTCCACCGTGAAATCGCTCGCGCCCGTCTCGAGAAAAACAAATTCGATACCTTCATTCCGATGTGCATTCAACCCCCAATCCTGCGAGGTGTTGGCGTTCCAGAATCCTATGCTGTTCAAGCCGGGCAACACATCTGCTGGAATCGGTACGCCCGGATAATGACCTTTGGTCAAGGCATGAAACTCAATTTTTCCATCCCGCACGGCCTCCTTCTGCGGCTCGCAAAGGTCCACGCCATAGCGCCTGTCGCGCCCGCGGTAAATCAGAGCCGTGGACAACATAGATGTTCAATAATCTTCGCCGAATGATTTTGCAAGTCTTACCCGTTCTTAGTGTGGCAATTTAAAGGAACAACAATATCCACGCAACATGCAGCGAATGAAAAGCGTAAAATTCCTCCGATCGGTCCTGTTTTGCGTGGGCTTAGTGACCATGTTCCGCACAGGAACAGCCGCGTTCGCCGATAACGGCGATGGATTCCGGAATGCAGACCATGCAGCACTGCAACATTGGCAGTCCAACCGGTTCGGAATGTTTATTCATTTCGATCCATGCGCCTTGACCGGGCGGGAAATAAGCTGGAGCCGCGCCGGTCGGCGTCCTGACCGAAATGAAACCGCGACCGACGGAACGCCTGCCGCCGAGTACGACGAACTCTATCATCAGTTCAACCCGAGTAATTTCGACGCGGACGCCTGGGTCAACATCGCGAAAAATGCCGGAATGAGGTACATCGTTTTTACCGCGAAGCATCACGATGGTTTTGCGATGTTCGATAGCAAGCTTACTGGCTATAAAATTACAAATACTCCTTTCAAGCGCGATATGTGCGCCGAACTGGCCCGGGCATGCCACGATGGCGGTGTTGGGCTCGGTTTCTATTATTCGCCTCCCGACTGGCATCATCCGGATTTTTTTACGGCGAACCAGGCGCGTTATAACGCCTACTTTCACGGTCAGGTCCGCGAGTTGTTAAGCAACTACGGCCAGGTGGATGTATTATGGTTCGACTACGAGGGCGGCATAAATACCCCGCAAACCTGGGACAATAAAAGTCTTTTCCCCATGATCCGGGCATTGCAACCGCAAATCCTCGTAACCAAACGCTGCGGCGGGTGGGGTGATTTTAACACGCCGGAGCAACGTATCGGGACGTACGACGATCAATCGCCGTGGGAAACGTGCATGACCCTCGGCGATCAATGGTCGTGGAAGCCGGATGACAATATCAAAACCGCAGGCGACGTGATTCGCATCCTGGCAACATGCGCCGGTGGTGATGGAAACCTGTTGCTCGACGTCGGACCCATGCCCGACGGCCGTATCGAGCCGCGCCAGGTTGCCGTGCTGAAACAAGTTGGTGACTGGCTCAACCAAAACAGCGAAAGTATTTATGGAACGCGCGGAGGACCCTGGAAACCCAACAAAGTTCTAGCCAGTACCCGCAAGGGTAACGACATTTACGTTCACATATTGGATCAAAATTCCGCCACGGTCGAATTGCCGGCTATTCCGCGTCAAATCGTATCGGCCTCACTGCTCGATGGCAGCAATGTAGGCTCTACAAATCAGGAAAGTACGTTGGTTCTTACAATTCCCCGAGATCAACTCAAGACCGGCGATACCATTGTCAGACTGACTCTCGACGCGCCGGTCATGAACTTGCCGGCGATGGATGTGCCGGATCGTTTCAAGCCAACTTCCCAATGAAGTAAAATGAGCAAACTCGATTGGACATTGATCGTTGTTTATCTCGTCGCGGTGTGCGGGTTGGGTGTCGCTGCGGGTTTTTTGCATCGACGAAATGAGCGCGGCGGGGAGGGCGGGCATTATTTTTTGGCGGGCAACTCACTTGCATGGCCGATCATCGGGTTGGCCATGTTTGCGGCGAACATATCGACCGTGCACCTGGTCAGTCTCGCCGAAGCGGCCTATAAGGTCGGCCTCGTCTTCGGGAATTTCGAATGGATGGCCGGGTTTACGCTGATTCTGCTGTCGCTGTTCTTCGCTCCGCTCTATTTGCGCGCGCGGGTAACGACCCTGCCTGATTTTCTGGAGCGGCGCTTTAATCGCGGCTGCCGGGATATTTTGTCTGTCATCTCACTTTTCTCCGCCATTGTCATTCATATGGGCGTGGCGCTTTATACCGCGGCGTGGGTACTGCGAGGCATTATCGGTTTGGCTCCGGACGCCACAATTCTCGGCATAAATGCCTTGATGCTGTTTATCACTGTATTGGGTGCTTTAACGGGACTGTACACGCTGTTCGGCGGATTGTTGGCCGTGGTTTGGACTGAAAGCGTTCAGACCGTTTTGCTGCTAACGGGCGCTGTTGTGATCACTGTGACAGGTTATTTGAAGGTTGGCGGCTGGGCGGAACTTGCCAGTACGCTTGCGTCCCATCCACATCCTTTGGCCGCCGTCGCGGGCAGCAATGTCACCTGGGAAACCGGGAATTTTCTAAGCATGGCCCGCGGGAGTGGTGACCCGAGTGGTTTGCCGTGGTATTCCATTCTGCTCGGGTACCCGGTTTTGGGCATTTGGTATTGGTGTTGCGATCAAACGATTGTCCAGCGGGTGCTCGCGGCCAAAGATGAAAAAAATGCGCGGCTGGGTCCTTTGTTCTGCGCCTTCCTGAAAATCTTTCCCGTATTCCTGTTCGTGCTGCCCGGCGTGATTTGTGTCGCGCTCGTTCAAAAAAATTTCTTTAACGGAGCCGCCCCTCAAACCGCGGCGGATACCTATACGTTCATGCTGACCCACCTTCTGCCGACCGGGCTCAAAGGACTGGTTGCGGCCGCGATGCTGGCGGCCGCCATGCAAACCTGCTCCGCAGCCCTGAATTCTGCGGCCACACTGGTGGCTTACGATTTGTTCAAGCGTTACAAAGCCGGGCTGAATGATCGGCAACTGGTTCGCATCGGCAAAATCACGACAATCGTCGGAACGATCGTCGCGATCATTGCCTCGCCCCTGTTCGGACATTACACAACCATTTTCCAGGGCATTAACAAGCTGATCTCGTATGTGGCCCCGCCCATTACCGCCGTTTTCCTTCTGGGCGTTTTCTGGAAACGCGCCTCGAGCAGGTCCGCCTTTATCACCCTGGTATCCGGGACGGCGCTCGGCCTGGTCGCGTTCTATCTGGATTGGAACAACATTTATCATGGTGACTTTATGCTCACGGCTTTTTTGCTGTTGATCGCCTGCATGCTCATCATGGTTGTCGCGACATTCCTGTTTCCCGAACCGCTCAAGGCAGGCGCTGAAATGCTTGTGTGGGACAGTTGGCGTGAACCTTTACGAAGCAACGCCGGAGGATTCGGATTGGCGGACTACCGGGTAGCGAGCCTGCTCATCCTTGCAACATTTATCGCCCTTTATTTTACCTTCCGCTGACAATGAATGAATTATGAATCCGTTGCTGAAAGATAAAGTAATTTTTTTGACCGGCGGTTCCTGCGGCATCGGTCGCGATTGCGCAAAAGCCTACGCGGCTGAAGGCGCGTTGGTAGTCATCGCCGCCAACGATCGGGAAGGACTCGAAGAGGTCCGGGCCGAACTCGGCCAGGAGCATCTCACTCTGTACTGTGACATAACCCATGACGACGAAGTCAAATCGGCCTTGGATAAAACGTTGTCACGTTACGGGAGATTGAATGCCGTTCACAATAACGCCGGCATTTCACAGCCCTCCAAGGCCATCCACGAAACGACAGATGAAGAATGGGACAAGTTATTCGATGTGAATTTGAAAGGTGTGCTGCATACGATTCGCCACGCTTTTAGCGCCCTCGCCGCAAGCAAAGGCTGCATCCTGAATACCTCAAGTCTCGTGGGGGTCATTGGGCAGGAAATCCATGCCGCCTATTCGGCGACCAAGGGAGGATTAAACTCACTGACGAAATCCATGGCGCTCGATTACGCCAAACACGGCATTCGCGTGAATGCGGTTTGTCCCGCAGGTGTCTGGACGCCCATGCTCCAAAAATGGTGCACGGAACAACCCGACCCGGATTCGACCGTGTCCTATTTGAATGAAATTCATCCCCTGGGATATTGCCCGAAAGGCGATGAGATCGCGGATGCCTGCGTCTTTTTGCTGTCGGACAAATCGCGCTTTATCACTGGGCATATTATGCACGTGAGCGGCGGCGCCGAATTGGGTTATCGTCGGAAGTTATGATTTTATGATCCAGCAGATTTCTTTTCGCGATGCGCGTTTTCCGATAGGGCAGGGGCATGGAAGCGACGCGATTCATAAAGATCCGGTCTATTCTTACGCCGTCACACAATTGCATGACGATAAAGGACGGACTGGCGTCGGCCTCGCCTTCACACTGGGCGAGGGGAATCAACTGGTTTGTCAAGCTGCCCGCTTCTACGCACAAAAGCTCGTCGGAAATTCCATCGAAGAAATTATGGCCGACTTTGGCGCCATACAGCGACGAATGGCCGATGAACAACAATTCCGTTGGCTCGGCCCGCACAAAGGAGTAGTGCAACTCGCGCTGGCATCGGTGACAAATGCCTGCTGGGATTTGTGGGCCAGGACGCGTGGTCTCCCGCTCTGGAAGCTGTTGCTGGATCTTGCGCCGGAACAAATTCTTGCCACTCTCGACCTTTCCTATCTCGAGGATGAACTGACCGCGCCCGCCGCGCTGAAAATTCTTCGCGATCATCAACCGACCAGATCGTCGCGCGCTTCAGTTCTCAAAACGGGCTATCCTGGCTATGACACCTCTGTCGGCTGGTTCAACTATAATGACGAGCAAGTCCGGGAAAATTGCAAACGCGCGGTCGCTGCTGGATTTCGCGCAATGAAGCTAAAGGTCGGATCACCGGATCCCGATCGTGACTTGCGTCGCGCCGCCATCGTCCGTGAAGTTGCGGGCGCCGAGGCCCGCGTCATGGTGGATGCCAATCAGCAATGGACCTTGCCACAGGCGCTCGACGTCTGCCAGCGGTTGCGCGCCATCAATCCCTTCTGGATTGAAGAACCCACCCATCCCGACGATGTGCTCGGCCACAAGACGCTTGCTGACGCAATCGCGCCAACAAAGTTGGCCCTGGGTGAACACGTGCCAAATCGCATTGTCTTCAAGAATTATTTGCAATGCGGGTGCGCCGGGTACATTCAAGTCGATGCTGTACGCGTCGCAGGCATCAGCGAATTCATTGCAGTCAGCCTGCTTAGCCGTAAATTTGGCGTGCCCGTTGTGCCTCACGTCGGTGACATGGGCCAGCTCCATCAGCACCTCGCGTTATTCAACCACGTCGCCCTCGGTCACGAAATCGTATTTCTTGAACATATCCCGCACCTGCGCAAACATTTCGTCCATCCGTGCCGCGTTGTCGATGGCGTTTACGAAACCCCTCAGGAAATTGGCTCAAGTTGTGATTTGAAACCGGCCTGAAACCGAAAGGATTTATATGTTTAGTCTGCAAGGTAAAACAGCTCTCGTTACCGGCGCCGCCTCCGGAATTGGCGCAGCATTGGCGGAAACATTCGCCCGCGCGGGCGCGATGGTATGGATTGCCGACCGAAATGAAGCCGAAGGAAAGGCTCACGCCGAACGCGTTCGCGGGACGTTTTTGGCCCTGGATGTCACCAATGAAGATCTTTGCCTGCAAGCTGCGCGAGACATTGGAACGCTGGACATTCTGGCGAACGTGGCCGGCATTGGTCACGTGGGTTCATTGATCAACACGACAGCGGCGGATGTGGACAGGCTTTACGCGGTCAACGTGCGCGGTGTATTCAATTGCTGCAAGGCTTTTGTGCCTGCAATGCTGGAACGCAAGTCCGGCAGCGTGATTAATATGGCTTCCATCGCTGGGATCATTGCGGTGCGTGAGCGATTGGCCTACACGATGACAAAATTTGCCGTCGTGGGTTTGACCAAAGCGCTGGCATTGGACCATTCGCAGACGGGCGTCCGCTTCAATTGTATTTGCCCCGGCCGGGTTGAAACGCCGTTTGTACTGGCGCGACTTAAAGAATATCCGGATCCGGAAGCCGCTTATCGCGACATGTCCTCAACGCAATTGAATGGCCGCATGGCGACCCCGGCAGAGGTCGCCGCCGCCGCGTTGTATCTTGCCGCGGACGAAAGTGCCATGGTCACCGGCAGCACTCTCATGATTGATGGCGGCTGGAGCGCGGGAAAATAGTAGAAGAAATTGCTGGCCGGTCAATTGTCCATGCGCTCCGGTGACTTGTCCATTCCCATTTATCGCTCTCCTGTTAATGTATCAGCATGCCACCACACTGACCTCACGACGTTAGCGTGGGAGCCCAATCAATCAAATATCACCAACCCCGAAAAATCTGTCATGAACAAATATAAACTGCTTTCCATCACAGCGTTATGCGTTGCGCTGGCCTCTTCGGTCCATGCACAAACGACCGATGGCAGCGTGCTTTACACGCCAAATGTCGATCTGACTTCCATCGGTCAAAACACGTTTACCGGAACCGTCGGCGGTATTTTCCTTACCAGCTACAGCTATTATCCGGAGCTGAACTATCTCGGTTACGCCGACCCCACCGGCGCGCCTCTGCAGGACAGCCACGTGGTAACGCTTTGGGACAATAGCACGGGGAACGTAATTGCTTCGGCTACGGTGCCCGCAGGAGCCCCGGCTCTGCTCGTAGACGGTTACGATTGGGTCCAGTTGTCTTCAACTGTGACTCTGAATTATGGCAGTTATTATGTCATTGGCGCCTCAGTCGTTGATGGCGTGGATACCTGGGGCGATTTGATCAGCAACAGTTCCCCCGATAACGGCAGCAACGGGCAGGTCAACTGGAATTCTCAATACGTGCAGTTGGGGTCCGGTTGGGAATTTACGCGCGGCGGCCGATATGATTCAGCTTCAGATTATCCGAATGAGCCGTCGAGTCAGACGAGTGCGCAGGATTCCATTTATCCGGCGGCGAACCTGGGCTATGACCTGGCGCCCGTGCCGGAACCCGGGACTTTCGGAATCATCGGACTCGGAGCGGCGCTGCTTTTCGGACTCCGTTATTCGAAAAGAATTTTTTCCAAGGCCTGAGCGATTACCAAGTCGGGTAAACCAGATACGCGTCAAAGTGGGCATGGCCATAATCGATCGAATCTTCGATTTTCAAGGCCACCCGGATTGCTTGTGAGCCTGATTAATACGCGCTGAAAGCGCAATGCCATTTTAGCCGAGGGCAACGCCCTCGGAAAATGCCACAATTGTTCCACGCCCTGTAAGGGCAGGCCAAGCGACGTTAATCCCACAAATATCGTTCATCAAAAGGCGCATCGTATTTTTTCAAAATCCGCATGTACTCTTCCTGAAACGTTTCCTTTTTGTGATGCTCTTCCTGCTGAAGAATGTATTTCCTGACAGCTTCAAAATGCGATGGGCTGACACTAAAGATACCGTAGCCGTCCTGCCAATGAAAATTCCGCAATGTTACGTCCAGAGATTTAACGAATTTGGATGAATCTTTTTTTAGGATTTCGAGGATTCGAGTCACCGGAAGTTTCTTTGTGAGGTTGCACAGGACATGAACATGATCGGCCACGCCGCCAATCGTAATGTTATTGCACTCGAGATTTTGGAGGACGCGCGACTGATAACCCCATAGACGCTCGCGGACGTCCGGCGTGAGCAAGGGGCGACGCTCTTTGGTCGAGAAAATGATGTGGGCGTTTAAGACGTGCAATGATTGGGGCATGGGATGAGCATGACAGAAATTGGATTGCCCATACAGGGCAAAATTTCTTATGTGGTGCGTGTACCGTGGGCGCTGCCCACGGCTAAGATGGGGTTGCGCTTTCAGCGCGGATATATTGCAAATCCGGTAAAACGTGTTCCGGCAGGTATCAGTGCGTAATTTGACGCCTGTACCCCGATCCGGAACATCGGACTGTTAAGGCTTGCCGCCTCCAACGGCCCCGCCTCTTACCCTCACCAAAAGATAACATTCAAGATGATCATCGCTACCACGATAATCACGCCAAAGGCGAGGGGACTATACGCCGATTGAGCGGAACGTTCGGGCCGGGGTGTCAACGAATACACTAAACCCGTAAGCTCCTGATTCGATTTCGATTGTCGCGTGCTCAATGAAATAACAACGGTCAATGCAAAGCACACGCTGAAAGCCACAATAGCCAGCCAAAAGTTTTGCGCCATCTCACTGGCAAAAATGTAATGGACGCCGAGCCAGCCGCCTTTGATGCCTGGAGAATTTCCCTGCACAAGCGATGTTCCTTGAAAAATGGCTGCGCTCACCGTGCCGCATAGCAATCCCAGGAACGCGCCATGACCGGTCGTGCGGCGCCAGAACATCCCAAGTAAGAATGTGGCCAACAGGGGCGCATTCACAAAACCCGACACCAATTGAAGCATATCCATGATATTGTTGAACTTTGACGATGCCAGATAGGCGACGCTGATACTCAGCAGAATGCCGACCACGGTCGCCGATCGTCCGACCCATAGGTAATGAGTGTCAGATTTATTGCGCGCGAGATAGTTTTGGTAGATATCAAACGTCCATACAGTGTTGAAGGCGCTAATATTCCCCGCCATGCCCGACATGAAGGAGGCGACCAGGGCGGTAAATCCGATCCCGAGTAATCCGGCTGGAAAATAACGCTGCATTAGGGCGGGGATGGCGAGATTATAATCGGGCGTCCCATCGCGTGTGGTTGGAAGAAATGAGCCATGCATCGAAGTGTTCAGCGCCATGGCGGCGAGGCCGGGGAGGACGATGAGGGCCGGGAAAAGCATTTTTGGGACGGCGGCAATAAACGGAGTCATTTGAGCGGCGGGCATGGACCGCGCGGACATGGCACGTTGAACGACGGCGAAATTGGTGCACCAGTAACCAAAGGAGAGAACGAACCCGAGGCCGGCCGTCATGCCGAACCAGCCGACTCCCATCGGGTTCTGGGCCGGGTTGCCCGTGAGTTGCCATGTGTGGGTCCATGCGCCGGGCGGAAAATGATGATCGGTTGCAGTCAGCGCCAACGAATGTTTAAGGGAACGCCATCCGCCCGCGCCGCGCAAAGCCATGAACGAGAGCGGCGCCAGGCCGATCACGAGCATAATGAATTGCAGCACCTCGTTGTAAATCACCGATGTCAGCCCTCCGAGAAAGATGTAGACGAACAGGACAAAGCATGAAACGGCGATGCACATTCCGTAACTCCAGCCTGCCAGTGTCGAAACAAGCAAGGCCACCGTGTGCAACGAAATTCCGGAAATGATAATGGCTGTGACCGCGAACGTGAACGCATTGAAGGCGTGCGTTTTTTCGTCAAACCTGAGCTTGAGATATTCCGGTACGGAACGGACTCGCGAACCGTAATAGAAAGGCATCATAAACACAGCCAGGAAGACCATCGCCGGTACCGCTCCAATCCAATAGAAATGGCTGGCCATGATGCCGTATTTTGCGCCGGTGGCAGCGGAGCCGATGACTTCCTGGGCGCCGAGATTGGTTGAGAGAAAAGCCAGGCCCGTGACCCACGCCGGCAGGGAACGGGTGGAAAGAAAAAAACCGCTGCTCTGACTCGAATTGGGGCGGGCAAGCCAGCCTATGACGATGACCAGACAGAAATAGACAAAGAGAATGGCGTAATCGGTCGTCGCCAGGTGAATGTGCATGGAATGGAGCTTAGAGCATTCGAAGAAAAATTGCAGCCATTGTAGCGCAGGCGTCTCGCCTGCGGGTTCTGGCGGCGTCTCGCCGCCAGTGGCGCTAATGGTAGGGACGGCGCGCTGCGCTGTCCGCGCCGCGTCTAGCGGCGCAACGAGCATCGCCGGACGTTGTATCGCGCATGTTCCGCCCGCTTTACGGGCGGTGACGGCGCAGCGCGCCGTCCCTACCATTAAATGCGGGTGCCTCGCGCATTCGGCGTTCGGCGTTCGATGTTCGATGTTCGATGTTCGATGTTCGATGTTCGATGTTCGATGTTCGATGTTCGATGTTCGATGTTCGATGTTCGATGTTCGATGTTCGATGTTCGATGTTCTTCCGCTCCGTTCGTTCCTTGTTTTTTCCCCCGCCATGCTATAACTTGTTGCAGCTTCCATGAAGAAATTCGTGACCCCGTCGAACCGTCCGCAAGTCGCATTACTCGTTGAATCCTCCCGGGCCTACGGACGCGGCGCTTTGTCCGGGATTGCCAGGTACGTCCGCGAGCATGAACCCTGGTCTGTATTTTATCAGGAGCTTACCTTTTGCGATGATTTGCCGCCCTGGCTGAAAAATTGGCACGGAAAAGGGATCATCAGCCGCATGGAAAACCGCGAACTGAACGAGGTCATCCGGGGGCTCGGAATCCCGGCGGTCTTTCTCAGGAACACGGAATCGGATATGAAAATGCCGTCGGTGCTGACCGACAATCCCGCCTCGGCGCGGGTGGCGTTTGAGCACTTGCAGGAACGCGGCTTCCGGCACTTCGGCTTTTGCGGTTACAATGGCGCCGATTATTCGGACGAACGGCGCGACAGCTTTGTGGAATCTGTCGCCAAAGCCGGATTAAGATGTCATGTCTTTGAAGGCGCCGGCCACGGCCACAGATCGAGCACCGCAAAATATGAGGAGGAAGGCCTGGAAGACGGCGAACTGGTGGAACAATGGATTCAGGAACTGCCCAAACCGATAGGATTGATGGCTTGCAACGACATGCGCGGCCAGCAGGTGCTCAATGCCTGTCGCGCGGCGGGCGTGGCCGTGCCTGACGAAGTGGCGGTTATTGGCGTGGACAACGAAGAACTCCTTTGCGACCTGTCCGATCCGCCCCTGTCGAGCGTTGTGCCCAATGCCGAAAAGGTCGGTTATGAAGCGGCGCTGTTGTTGGATCAAATGATGCGGGGGAAAAAGCCGTTGCCGCACCGATATTTTATCCAGCCCAAAGGCGTGGTCACACGGCGTTCGACGGAGGTCCTGGCAATCGAGGACAGGCAAATCGCGGCGGCGGCGCGTTTCATTCGTGAACATACCTGCGACGGCATCGACGTGGCCGACGTCGTTCGTTTAACCGGTTGGTCACGAAGCACGCTGGAGAGACGTTATGAAAAGGTCACAGGCCATTCGCCCAAGCATGATATTCTACGCTTCCGTCTCAATCGTGCCAAACAGTTGCTGACAGAAACCGATTTTTCTCTCGCTTATATCGCCGAGAAAATCGGTCTCGCCCATACCGAATATTTCAACCGGATATTCAAGAAAAAGGTCGGCATGACGCCCGCACAATTCCGCGCGCAATCCGCGGCGGCGAAACTGGCCGATGATCTATTGGTGACGAACGGAAACGGCGCGGTGAGTCGTTAACCGCTGGAATTACCTTCCGCTTGCAGTGATAAGAAGTTCACTTCGCTACGGATCGAGCCCGCCACGCCACGGCTGCCATGACTGCATATTCCTTTTCGTTGAATTGCTCTTGGCGATTGGGACTTGTTGCAATTCTGGGACCGCTCCAATTATCACCGTGCCAAAAGGGTACTTGCGTTAGTAATTCTGTGTCTTCCCGCCAAAACTTCGATATATCCGACGAAAGGTGAAATACAAGAACCACGCCCATAAATTACTATTAGCAAGTATTAATAAAAAAGTAAACCACTCATACCTTTGCGAGATTGACGGACCCGATATGGCAATACTAAATAGGAATTCGACCAAATCAATCGGGAAAAGGACGACGGCCCATACTCCCTTAAGCCAAAGAGGAACCGTCGCTCTCAAATCGCTAGTGTCTGCAACGCTTATAAGCGCAAAAGATATGTAAACTGATAATAGGAACCAACAAATCGTAGTACTACCAACGATAATGAGGCGAATAATCCAGTAATCTTTTTTAGGCACGCTCATTTGAGTTTCACTTTGGAAAGGGGTCAGAGATGAATATTGGTATATTTCTGTTCACGACGTTTCATCCCTCGGTATCGGTTCGCTTCTCCGATGGAAATCGATTGGTCATTTTGGCTTGGACTTTATCTCCCTTGCGCCGTCAGCGCAACTCTTCCGGCGCCGCCATTGCCGTCCTTTTGCTCAACGGTTCAACGCTTCAACCCTGATTTTGCATTTGGATATTAGTCGTGTCGATTGTTTTACGCAAACATCACAGTCACAGGCGTTTTGAGCCAATAACTTCAATTGCGTTGCATTAGGGAATGCACAAAAGTGTTTTGGCGTTCGGACCGAAATTCAGCCATGAGGCTGACCGCGTCTGCTGGAGAGAGAAGAAGAGCCGCAGATCAGAAGCGCGGTGCTGGCGGTGGCAGCGCCACTGGCGAAAGGCCACCACGCGCGGTTTTGCAGTCAGCGGCTGATTCATGGTCGTCGCTGCCCCGAGCTACATATATTTCGCCCCGCTGGGGCTTTCAGTTTGCGGCTTCCAACTTCGCTCCAACAGTCGCTCAAACCATGGTGGGTAGGTAGAGCTACGATGGACAGGGCGCCGACAGATAGGATTTATCCCTCAACTTTCCTCGGGCCTAATGCAAAATCCGGGTTTAACGTTCCACGCGGGTTCCTCCGAAATTTCCGAGCGAAGAAGGGTCATAATTGTTGCGGTTGAGAACCGCAAGAGTCTGAGAAAATGCTGTCATGGTGACCGTTGCCAAACCGGGCACGGCGTGTGAGGGCGCACGGCCTACGGCGGCGGGCGATTGTTGTAGGTCGCGTCCCCTGACACGGCGCTTCGGGCGGTTCACTGACGGCATCAACGATTCCCAAATCATGCATCGAGGCCATGAACCGGCGAATCCGCGCTTGCGTCCTGGAGTGCGGTGGCAAGCGAAGCGCGACACCGCTTTCGAATGGTGCTCGCATTCCAAACACGAAACTCCTATTCGGCGTCATATAACTTCCGAAAGCGGTGTCTTAGCCACCGCACCAGGACCATGCGGTGGTTCGGACGGTTGATGAGGAGAGAACGATAACCATGATGGGAGGACAGTTCGCCAAAAAAGATCCGTGTTTATTGGGTATATGAAAAATGAATTTTGCGAGTTTCTTGCCATCTCAACGCCTTTTTCGCCCCATATACAGCCGGAAACGGGACAAAAATGTGCTCGCCATTGCCAAACTTTAGGATATGCTTTTATGGTTAATGAGCGAAAAAGTTTTAAAATTACCATGTGATAAAAAAGTTCACTTTCCAGCAGTTTAAAGATAGCAAAATGCTCAAAACCATTATGTTTATTGAAAATTCCGCGTTTTTGCCCTGACGAAAAAGGTTCTGATTTTGTCCGTGAAAGTCCATTGTAAATCCTCCCTTCGAGCGTATACTCGCGTTTAATGACCCAATTGTTGCAGGCCAGTCGAAATCACATTTGCTCTTGTGGGGCGGTCAATTGTCCATGCAGTCCGGACACTTGTCCATTCCGCATGACGGCTCTTCTGTTATTGTAATAACCATGCCACCTTACGCGGACATCACCTTCTGGCGCTCTCTCGTCGCTCCAGGTTGCGATGCCGTTGGATTTCAAGCCCGCCCAGTCAGTGACAGTTAACCGAATGATCAGCAATTCAAGAATCCATCCATCCATGAAAACCAAATTCCCGATTCTCCCGTTAACAGGTAAAGCCCGATGCCTGGCATCGTCCGCACTCGCCTTTTTTATTGCGCATTCAGCCCAGGCGGGCAATGACTATTGGGCGGGTGTGCCCGGTGTCAGCGCGGACACAAATTGGTCCGACGCCGCAAATTGGACGGGCGAGCAACAGACCTACTACAGCCAAGTTGAATTTACTGGGGTGGGGGCAAGTGCCAACAACAATTTCGCAGTCAATAACGTACTCGACCAGACCACGGGGCCTGCCCAGGTGCCGATATGGGAATTGGACTATATTCCCGTCAATGGCAATTATACGACTCTCATTGATCCCGGCGTCACCATGTTGCTCGGCGCGGGGCAAGGCCACTTGATGGTCGGCGCGGATATATTGAGTCCGGGCACTCCGGCTACCTCCGGCGCCGTTGAAACCATCACCATTGCCGGTCCGGGAGCGACGTTGCAAGTGGGCGGTAGCCTTAATGTAGGACAAGGATCTTCGGTGGATGCGGATGGTCACAACGTGACGCTCGATTTGTCCGGTCTGGACACTTTCGAGCAAAATGCGTCCGCCTTCGGAGGCAATGGGAACGCAAACTGGCTTTACGTCGCTGGGTCGAACACGGTTTACTCCGGCACAGGTCCTATTCGCGCGAACGGGACGCTCAATCTCGCCAAAACAAACGAAATCACATTGGATGAGAGTTTTGTAGTCTGCAACCAGACTTATAGCAATTCATTACCGTGCGCAGTCTATTTGGGACAAGTGAATACCCTTTCTATCAGCAACGATTTGATTGTGGCTGGAGCGGGAACCACGACGATCGGCGCGTGGATGAAATTTAACTCTGCGTTTTTGGGCGGGGCAAATGCGCCTAGGGCGTCATTTGTTGGCTATGGCGGCGGTCGAATTAACAATTTCTGGATTTGCAACGGCAATGGCGGCGCACAAGTACCCGGTTACGGTCTTTGCGATTTTAGCGGGGGCAATGTCTCGATGCTGGTCAACTCGATGCAACTGGGCCAGGCAGGCAGCGCGAATGCGCAAGGAGTACTGACCCTGGACAACGGAACAATCAACGCGAACAACGCCGTTGTCGGCAACCAGGAAGTAACTGGCGGCGGCGCGGGCGTTGGCGTGGTGAATTTGAATTCAAACTCGGTGTATGGTGCGAACGGCGCATTAATCGTCAATAACACTCTCACACTCGGCGCGGTAACTGGAACGGTGACGGCAGGAACGGCCGGTACGATTAACATTAACGGCGGAGCGCTTACTGCCGGGACAATTACCAATGGCGGTGGAACTGCAGTCGTCGACGTGACCAACGGTTTTCTGACGGTGACTGGCCAGGCCGGCGTAGCGGGCGTGCCCCTCACCAGCGTCTCATCTGTCGGGTCCACAATTACCCTCCCGGAAACTCCTTCATCCGTTAATATGACCGTTTCCAGCCTCTCGACCGGCGGGAAGACCAACATTATTAATATTTCGGCGGCGGCGCCATCGGCCCATTATCCGGTTCAAGTCACGCTGATCAAATATAGCGGCAGCATCGGTGGAGCGGGTTTCAATTTCGGCATCGGAACACTTCCGGCCCTGACCACCGGTTACATCTCCAACAATGCCGCGAACAGTTCGATTGATTTGGTGCTCACCGGCGGGCCCTCCTCCGAAACATGGACCGCTTCGGTCAACAACAACTGGGACACAACAACGGCAAACTGGCTGGCCGGCGGTTCTGCGGCAACGTATGCCAATGGCGCGTTTGTGCAATTTTTCGACGGTGCCAACTCCGGCACAGTGAATCTGACGGCCGCGCTTTCGCCGGGAGGTTTAACCGTGAGCAACAATGTGCAGGCTTACACGTTCAATGGCGGTGGAAATCTGACTGGATTGACGGCATTGAACAAGGAAGGGACCAACACCCTGGTCATTGACAATAGCGGGGCCAACAATTTCACCGGCGGCGTCACTATTGGCGCGGGCACCCTTCAATTAGGCAACAACGATGGCAACGGCAGTTTGCCGGCTGGTGGTATCACGGACAATGGCGCGCTGGTATTTGATCAAACAGGCCAGACGGCCAATAACAATGCGATTTCCGGCAGCGGCATCGTCGCCTACGCCGGCGGCGGCACGTTGAATTTGGCCGGAGGCAATACCTTTACCGGGCCGGTCGTTGTGACGAACAACAGCACATTGCAAATAGGCGGCTCTTCGGCTTTGGGTTCGGGCAGCAGCAGTGTGGTTGTTGCCAGCGGGAGCACACTGGACGCAGACGGTAATTCGTCTAGCCGGCCATTGATCGTTTCCGGCACGGGTGTAGGCGGCAACGGCGTGCTGACGGATTCCGGCGGTGCAGTTTACGGCCTGTCGTCCAGCATCACGCTCGCCGGCGATTCGACATTCTCATATCCGAACCGATGGGACCTGGACTCTTCTACGGTTGGAGGAGTTGTGCTTGGCACGGGCGGACATCCGTACAATTTGACATTGAATGCCTCCACATATTTCCAATGGCAGAATGTAAGCGTGGACCCGGCGTTGGCCAATATCAATTTGGAGAACGGGGAATTTGGCATCGTCGGTTCTACAACATTTGGAAATCCAGCCGGCGTTCTGACGATCGGCTCATCCGCGGCCCTGGTGTTTTATGGTGGTTCAGCGAATTTCATGAACAAGGGCGTCGACTTCCAAAGCGGTGGTTATATTGATAACAACGGCGGGAATAATATTATGACCGGGGCGATGACACTGGAGGCCGGTTATTGCGATTTTGAGATCAACAGCGGCAGTTTGGAAGTGAGCAACGTTTTGACTGGTTCGGGTGTGTTCTATGTGCAGGGCGGCACGGGACCGGTGGCGATTGACGGCAACAGCCCGGCGTTCAGCGGCGGTGTGTTGCTCTACAACGGCCAGGTAATCCTGAACGGATTGATCGGCAGTGGAGTGACTACCGAGTCGGGCACTACGCTCACCGGTTCGGGCACCGCTGAAGGCCTGGTGGATGTCTCCGGCGGATTCCTGCCGGGCAACGCGAATTCGGGCGCGACGTTCAATGCCGCCGGCGGCTTGACGCTGGAAGGCGGCGCCGGTTTGACCAACGGCCTGGCGCCCACACCCTCGGGATCGAGCGATTTGACGGCGGTGACCGGCAATTTGATCGTCAACGGGAACACAATTTATATCAATCCCTTTAGTGGCGGACTGCAGAGTGGAGCGGTTTATCCAATCATCACCTATACGGGCACGTTGACCGGCTCTTTTGCTGGCGCCCAGACGCTCTCGCCCACAGCCTACTCGTTTACGGTCACGAATATCACCTCTACCACACCCAAAGTGATCGCGGTGATCGTCGGTGGCAGCGTTGCCAATCTCACGTGGAACAACGGTTCCGGCAATGGCCAATGGGATGTCCTCAGTTCCGCTAATTGGACGGACACGGTCCATCAGGTGGAAGAACAATTTAATAACGGTGATAACGTCATCTTGAACGATTCGATCACAGGCGCGGCTTCACCGCTGACGTCTATCACGGTCCCGTCAGGCGTGACGGTTTTGCCGGCTTTGATTGCTGTCAGCAATTCGGCGGTGAGCTACACCTTGCAGGGTCTGGGATCAATTGGCGACGGCGCGAGCCTGATAAAGATCGGCACCAATACATTGAACATCGACATGACCAACACCTATTCGGGAAACACGACCATCGCCGCCGGAACCGTGAAAATCACCGGTCAGTTCTCCGCGGCTTCTTCGCCGATTGGGTCATCGGCCGGCGCTTTGATTATCAGCAACGGCGCGACGTTGATGCTCAACTTAAACGGTGGTTATTCCCCGGGTGACTCTGGTTTCGGTCCGAAACCGATTATCGTTTCCGGCGCGGGCGTGAACGGTCAGGGCGCGATTCAAAACGTGGGCAATGCGCTTTATGATGATTCCAGCACTTTGGGCCTGGGCTACAACATCACGCTGGCGGGCAACACGACCATCGGCGGCACCTCTCGGCTGGACTGGGGCTATCCCGGCTATGGAATGACCCTGAGCTCGGGCGGCAGCAATTACAATCTTACAGTGATTGCAAACCAATATTTCCGGTGGTGCGACTTTGCGATCGATACCAACCTGGGAAATATTGACGTCGTTGATAGCTCCAGCAGCGGTTACACCTGGGAGTTGGATGGAATGGGCGGGAGTCTGGGCAATCCGACAAATATTCTGACGGTCCATTCGAATGTGACGATGAACATCGTGCACGGGGGCGAGGGGTATCCGGCAGCGGACGATAGCGGTTATGCGAAGGTCGTCCACCTGGTGCCGACAGCGACCTGGAAATTCCAGCCAAATGGCGGAGCTGGTGATTATCGCCTCAATACTTCGTTCATAATGGACAATGGCGCGCAGATGTATCAGTACAGCGTCAATGGCGGCAGCGAAAGCGGCCTCTCCTATTCCGGCACAGTCACTCTCAATGGCCTGGTCCATATCCAGATTGGGAACGACCCAATTACCTTTAGCAACGTGATCAGCGGCGTGGGCGGTTTTTATGTGGATGCATACGGCGGCAATCCGCTCGTATTCACCGCCGCCGACACTTACCAGGGAATTACCGACATCCGCTCCGGCATTGAGCTTTCTTTGGTTGGTAACGGCTCGATTTCCGATAGTACCCCAATCAGCCTGGCCTCAGGCGCGGTGCTCGCGGTAACCAATCGTGTCGATGACACGCTGACGCTGACCGGCAGCCAAACTTTGGAGGGCAGCGGAACAGTCTCAGGCAATCTAATTGCCGGGTCGGGCAGCATTCTCCTGCCGGGCGTCACCAGCACGGGCACCAATGTGGGCCTGCTGACGGTTTCTGGAAATGCGACGCTTGGTGGCGGCGCAGTGTTCAAGCTGAACAACACTACCAACGACGTGTTGTCGGTCGGTGGCTCGCTGACCTATGGCGGCACATTGACCGTGACCAACATTTCCGCCACGCCGCTGGGTGGGGGACAGACGTTTAAGCTGTTCAACGCGGCCAGCTACAGCGGTGCGTTTAGCTCCATATCGCCGGCTACGCCCGGCGCCGGCATGACGTGGAACACCAGCAATCTGAAAGTCAACGGCACGTTGTCCGTCGTATCCACGGCGCCCCCGCGGATTAACAGCATCGCGGTCCACGGAACAACCCTGACGATCGTCGCCAGCGGCGCCCCGGCGAACGCGCAGTATGTATTGATGGAAAGTACCAACGTGACGAAGCCGCTGCCCTGGACACCAGTCTTCACGAATAATTTCAATGGTGTTGGAGCCCTGAACCTGAGTACTAATGTAATCAACCCCAATATTCCGTATGAGTATTATATTCTGCAGGTGCAATAATGAAAATTGAACGATTGGACAAAGGGCGCGGGTTTACGCTGATTGAGCTGTTGGTGGTGATCGCGATCATTGCGATTCTGGCGGCGATATTGTTGCCGGTTCTCGAGAGCGCGAAGCTGCGGGCGCAGGAAGTGGATGACCTCAATAATGTACGAGAGATCACGGCAGCCAGCTTGATCTATTATGACGAGTGCAAAACCTGGGTCGGCCCGATGAATGGCAACCCCAGCCAAAGCCAGGGCGACTGGATGGGCGCGATGATCAGTTATTACAAAGGGACAAACGTGTTGTATTGCCCGGCCGCGCCTTTCAAAGGAAATCCGAGCAATGCGGTTAATCCGCCTGGCAAGGCCGACTCGGCGTGGCTCTGGACATTATCCAGTCCCAACTATTCGTCCAGTTATGGCATTAACAAGTGGCTCGCCAATACACCCGGTTTGGGAAATTCGGTTCTTTATCCCACTTACCTTTACCTGACGGAGGCGTCGGTCCGCTTTCCGTCCCAGACCCCCATGTTCATGGACGCAGCCTGGATTAATTTGGATCCTCTCGAAGGCGATCCGCCCGCGCGAAATCTGTACGATCCGTTAAACAGCGCTCAGCAATCGGGCGGCGCGGGCGTGGGTGAAGGAATGCCCCGCTGCTGTGTGGCGCGTCACGGCGACCGGCAGGCCGGTACCGCGCCGACGTCTGTTGGATTCGGGGTGCCATTGCCCGGCATGATCAATATGGGTTTCGTTGATGGGCACGTGGAAGAGATCAAATTACAAAATTTGTGGCAATACCAATGGCATCAAGGCTGGAAAACTCCCGCCATTCGTCCGCCGTAATGCAAGTGCGGAATCATTCGGTTTTCGATAATCGTCCCTGGTTTGGAGAATTGGAATCTATTGCTCCGGCGCGTTTCGAAGACGGCAATTCGCCATGGGGAGGTCCAAACGGATTCACAATGATTCATCAGCGGACCCGGCCAGTGAAACCATTGATAGGCTTCCGAAATCCTGCTAAACATTTGGGGCAATTTTCAAACCGTCGTACCAATAACACTATGAGATGGCGACAAAAGCCTGAAGGTTTCGCCGGTCAACGTCTGGCGGTCGTGCCAAGGCCGATACTTTCGACGGCGTTGCATGGGCCGTTGATCCGGTCCCTGATGCCGACCGATGCCGGCTTTTATCCCAAGGCAAAAGGCCACACGTGCGCGCGTGAAAGCGGATGCCCTGAGACTGTCTTTATTTATTGTTCCGAGGGCAACGGCTGGTGCGAAATCGCGGGCAGGATGCATGAGATTACCCGCAACCAGCTTTTGGTCCTGCCGGCTTCCGTCCCTCATGTCTATGGCGCTGACAAAAAGAAGCCGTGGACCATATATTGGTTTCACGCTGTGGGTACGAACCTGCCACTTTACCTGGAGATGCTCGGCACCACGGCGGAAAAACCTGTCGTTTCGCTGGGCGGCGATGTTCAGTTGCTGTCGTTGTTTGAGGACGTGCTGCAGGAACTGGAACATGGATTTACCATGGCGCATTTGCTGTATGCGTCTCATGCGCTGACCCATTTGATGGGACTGATTCTGAGGCACAAAGACGAAGCGGGGTACGGCGCAACGGACGTTCGTGAGCGGGTGGCCAAAAGCATTGAATTTATGAAGGACCATTTGCGCGAGCCGTTAAAAGTCGCGACCCTGGCCGGCCTGGTAAGCCTCTCGCGTTCGCACTACACGACCTTATTTCAGCGCGTCACCGGTTACGCGCCGTTGAGTTATCTCAATCACCTGCGGGTGCAACGCGCGGTGCAGTTGCTCAACACGACGGACCAGTCGATTAAACAGATCAGCGACCAGCTCGGGTTTTGCGATCAATTTTATTTTTCCCGGGCGTTCGCAAAAATGCACAATCATTCACCCTCGGAGCACCGACGCCGCTACGGGCGTTTGCCTCCGGAGGCAAAGAGGGCGGAAGTGAAGCCGGCATCCGAAACTTGAAATAAATGCGGCCAATCGTCCATGTTCCCCATTAGGATGTCCATCCGGGCTAAACTATGAATTACAAATCGCAGATACCGAGCCGGTTGAAGATCGTTCTTGCGATTCTTCTGGCCGGACTGTGCGTCTTGAAGGGCAGGGCGCTGGGGCTCGGTCAGACGGGTAGTTTGCTGGAGATGACAAACGGCGATGTCCGGCTCGAATATAATCTAAGCACAGGCCGCGCAAATTTCTACTGGCAGAATTCGATGAAAATTTCGGGATTTTACGCAAGCGCGGACTTGGGCCCAAACTACATTGAAGGCGCGAATTACACCAGCCACACCTGGACGGTGTCCAACAACACGGTTGTCGTGACGTCCACCGCGAGCAGTTGGCCGAACATGATCCAAACTTTCATATTCGATCAAAATGACAGTTTTCTGACGAGCATGTCGATGTCCGCCTCAACGAACCTGCAATCCAATTGGATGAGTCCGCTGGTGGTTGATACTGCGGGCTTCCTGAACATCGGCATCACCAACGACAACCGCGCTTTGTTCGTGCCATTTGATAACGATGATTTCATTTCGTACAACTCCGAGCCGATGAACAGTTCGGACAGCGGCTATGAAGTGGGGGCCTTTTACGACAACGTGAGTCGTCATGGTCTGGTGATCGGCTCGGTCACTCACGACACGTGGAAAACGGGCATTTGGTGGTCCGGCGCGAATAATGAAATCACACAGATGCACCCGTGGGGAGGAGCAACCAGTCCCTGGGACGTGGCGCCGCACGGATCAGTAACAGGAACACTCATTACGTCGCCCGTCATCTTTGTAGGATTTGGAAATGATTGGCGCACGACCATGGAGGATTATGCGGACGAAAATGAATTGTACGCTCCCATGCTGCCCTGGACCAACGGCGTCCCCTTTGGCTGGAACAGTTGGGGCGTCACAAATTATCAGAACCACATCACCTACAATGCTGCCATTTCCGTCTCGGATTCGATCCATACCAATTTGCAGGCCAACGGATTTACCAACAACGGCACGGTTTACATGAACCTGGATTCGTATGGGACCTACAACTTGAGCCCCTCACAATTGATCAGTTTCGTCCAGCATTGCCACGCCAACGGCCAAAAGGCGGGCATCTATTTTACGCCCTTCGTCTATTGGGGAACGGCTTCCCAGGGAAGTAATAGCACGGCGACGGGCTCGAGTTATTACTGGAGCGATTTGTACCTGCGCACGACCAACGGAACGCCCATTTCCTACGATGGGGCCATCGCCCTGGACCCGACGCATCCGGGAACAAAGGATTCGATTTACAATCAGGTCACGGGATTCATCAGCGACGGATTTGATTTCGTCAAAATAGATTTCCTGTCGCACGGCGCGCTCGAGGGCGCGCATTACCAGAGCAACATCACAACCGGCATCCAGGCATATAACGAGGGCATGCAATTCCTGCTCAATGTGGTCAATGGCAACATGTTCATCAGTGAATCCATTGCGCCGCTGTTTCCTTATCAATATGCCCACAGCCGCCGCATTGCCTGTGACGCGGAAACATCTGAAATTGGGAACACGATGTATACCATGAACGCGGTATCCCTGAGTTGGTGGATTAGCGGGCGATTATATCAGTATAATGACCCGGACCTTATGGTCTTTGACAACGGACCGACCACCAACGAAGCTCAAAGCCGCCTGATCAACGGCGCCGTCACCGGTCTCTACCTGAACGGAAGCATTTTAACCAATGCCGCAAGCGTCGCTGAGGCGCGATTGTGCCTGACCAACGCCGCCATCAATACCGTGGCGCGTGTGGGGCAGACATTCCGTCCTGTGGACGGGGCCAAAGGTACGGGCGCGGGCAATATATTTGTGCGGCAGGATGGGGATACCTGGTGTCTTGCAGTATTTAACTACACGGGAAGCGCTTCGAACGAAACGGTCAATCTAAGCAGCGCGGGGCTGCCCTCAGAAACTTTTATTGCGACGAACCTATGGAACGGAACAACGTCGCTGGCGACCAATACTTTGAGCGTGAGCTTAAACGCCAGCCAGGCGAAGTTGTTCCGGCTCGCCATGAACAATCCGCCGAAGCCTCGATTTACTTCGATGGCGCCAGCCGATGCGGGGACATTCGTTTTCAGTGGAAACAACGGAATACCGGGCTGGAATTATGACGTGGCTGTGTCCACGAATCTTATGCTGCCGGCGGCGCAATGGCAGTTGGTGGCCACCAATAGTTTTGATACCAACGGGAATTTCAGTTTTACGAACAACAGCGGCTCAAATTCCGCGGGGTATTATCTTTTGAAATTGCAATAACCGTTTCCCGGCGCCAAAGGAAGAAACTTTATGTTGAAGGATGAACGAACGAATTTGTTGCACCGCGGCCCGAAAGGGCAGGGCGGTAGCCGTTCCCGCGCGCAACGAAAATTCCCGGACAGACGAAATAGAAAAACGTATTGAAGAAAGGGCAGGATGAATACACTCGCCAATACATTTGCCGTCCAGCAATTTCAGGGTTTTAAGGTCCACACGCTTCAGAGCGAGCAAGTGGCGCTGGCGGTGGTCCCGGAATTGGGCGCGAGAATCATTTCACTAAAAGACCTCCAAACGCAGCGCGAATGGTTGTGGCATCCCGGGGAAAGCCTGGAGCTATTCAAAAACGAGCCGCACGACGCGTTTTGCGACAGCCCTCTGGCCGGGATGGACGAGTGTTTGCCCACGATTTCGCCCTGCGCGTGGCGGGGACGCAAATTGCCGGACCACGGCGAGGTCTGGAGCGGCCCCTGGGAAGCGGACATGGGCGACTGGCAGAACGGTATTCTTAAAACATCCATTCGACTAAAATCGCTGCCATTCGTTTTTGAACGGACCATAGCGCTGCAGGAGTGCGAGATTCGTTTGAATTACAAATTGTCCAATGTGAGCGGCGCAGAGGAGCCTTATCTCTGGGCGGTTCATCCGCTATTGCGTTTGATGGCCGGCGACCAGCTGGAGTTGCCAGGTTCGACGCGCCGACTGCTAAATGGCGCTGCCTGGGTGGATGACCTGGTTTCGGCGCCCACACCCCAAAAATGCGCAAAGGCCTTTGCATATCCGGTGTCCGAAGGCTGGGCGGTCATCAAAAACGACGCCACCGGCGATCGGCTGGAATTCGTTTGGGATTCGCTTCAGAATAATTCTCTTGGCCTGTGGATCACCCGTGGCGGCTGGCATGGCCACCATCATTTTGCCATTGAGCCATCCAATGCCGATCATGATTGCCTGGCAACGGCCTCGGGACGAGGCAGTTGCGGGATCATCGCGGCCAATAGTTCGGTCAGCTGGCAACTCATATTGCGGGTTGGGTCCGAAGAACAATGATTTTCGATGATGAATTGATTTATTGAGAAACGCATGAACAATTATTTGAAGCCCTGCCTTATATTAGTCCTCGCCTGTTTTAGTCATTTCCTTTTGGCCGAAAGCGTCCCGCTGTCATCGCACGATGGATTCAGTTTGAAGACCAAAGGCCTGACGGTCGCGTTTCGGGTCGGCGACGACGGCCGGCTATATCAGTACCCGATAGGGTCCGAGGCGGGCACAAA
Source organism: uncultured Verrucomicrobiae bacterium (assembly GCA_963845665.1). Taxonomy (GTDB): domain Bacteria; phylum Verrucomicrobiota; class Verrucomicrobiia; order Limisphaerales; family UBA11358; genus UBA11358. The sequence goes on along the minus strand of CAWJTA010000001.1, from coordinate 1,067,938 downwards.
ACTGTTCCGAGACCAGGAATTTTATCCGCAGGCCGGCGACGGTTATGTTTGGGAACCGGCGCTCGAAGTGGTTCACGCGGATGGAAACACTTCAACCGCGCTACGCTACGACGGCCTGGAGACAACCAATGAATCGCCGGATATCGAGGTGACCCGGGTCCATTTGCATGACCCGGCGTATCCTTTTGCCGTCACTCTTTGCTTTCGCACTCACTATGACGAGGACGTCATTGAACAATGGGCGGAGATTTGCCATCACGAACACAGTATTGTCACACTGCAACGCATGGCGTCTTCCTCGCTGTTGCTGGGTACAAACGTTTTTCTCACACATTTCTTCGGCGATTGGGCAAAAGAAATGATTTATCCGATTGGCGAACAGTTAACGCCGGGTGTAAAGATGCTTGATTCCAAGCTGGGTGTCCGCGCCAGCCAGTACGAAAATCCGTCGTTCATTCTGTCGTTAAACGGCCGGGCGACTGAAACCAGCGGCGATGTTTTGGCTGGTTCACTCGCGTGGTCGGGCAGTTTTGAATGCGCGTTCGATGATAATATCGAACAGATTCGCGCCGTGTGCGGCATCAATCCCTTTGCGACGGCATATCATCTCAAGCCCGGCGAAACATTCGCGACGCCAGTGATGATTTGGATTTGGAGCGACCACGGCCTGGGTGATATGAGCCGCAAGCTCCATGATTGGGCGCGGAATTTTGGAATGCGCGACGGCCATGAACCCCGCCCGACCCTGCTGAATAATTGGGAATCCACCGGGTTCGACTTCGATTTCAATCGAATCGTCAGCCTGTTCGATCCCGCGAAAGAATTGGGCACCGAATTGTTCCTTCTCGATGACGGCTGGTTTGGAAATAAATATCCACGCGTCAATGACCACGCCGGCCTGGGCGATTGGGAGCCCAATCATGCGCGCCTGCCGGATGGACTCGCCCCGCTCGCGGCTGAAGCCGTCAAACGCGGATTGCGCTTTGGCATTTGGATGGAGCCGGAAATGGTCAACCCCAATAGTGAATTGTTTCATAAGCATCCGGACTGGGTGATTTCGCAGCCAAAACGCCCGTTTGACCTGCAACGCAACCAGATGACGTTGGACCTGACGCGTCCTGCCGTGCAGGCGTTCGAATGGAATACCATCAAAAGCATTTTAGCTGTCCAAAATATCACTTACGCCAAGTGGGATTGTAATCGCTACCTGACTCAGCCGGGTTCGTCATATCTGCCCGCGGACCGGCAATCGGATTTGGACATTGATTATGTCGAGGCCCTTTACGCCCTCATGGACAAGACCGCAAAGACGTTCCCCAATACCGAATTGATGCTTTGCTCGGGTGGCGGCGGACGCGCGGACTATGGCGCGTTGAAATATTTCCATGAGTTTTGGCCCAGCGACAACACCGATCCCGTAACACGCGTGTTGATGCAATGGGATTATTCGTATTTTTTCCCGCCGATGGCGATCGCCAGCCACGTGACTCGTTCAGGCGATCGTCCCATGCACTTCGCCTGCAGCGTGGCCATGAGCGCGTGTTTTGGAATGGACCTCGACCTGACGAGGCTTCCGGAGCAGGACCAGGCCGTTTGTGCCGGTGCGATTGCAGCCTATAAGCAGGTTCGCGATATTATCGCCCAGGGCGATTTGTATCGCCTCGAAGATCCGCACGACAATTATCGGGGCGCATTGAATTTTGTGTCAAAGGACCGGACCCGCGGGGTCGTTTTTGTGTTTCAATTACGGAACGGCGAAAATCGAGGAGTCCAGTTACAAGGCCTCGATCCGGACAGGAACTATACCGTTCATGAGTTGAACCGGGCGCCGGGACGGGCCGCTATGGATCAGGAAGGACGTACATTTACGGGCGCTCAATTGATGCGTGACGGCATTCAGCCTTCGTGTTCGCAGGCAGTTGAAGCCTGCGTGATTGAACTAAATTCGTAATTTTGGGGGGCAGGTAGGGACGCTGCGCTGCGGCGTCACCGCCCGCGTAGAGCGGGGCGGAACGTGCGCGAGAACATACCACCAGGTAACTTGTGCGCCGTCCGTACCACATCCGACGAAAGCAAACATGGCAAATAAAATAACGAAACGGCAATTTCTTATTACGACAATCGCTGCAACGGCAGCGGTTATGGCGTGGGAACCATTGGTCCTGGCGGGCGAAGCCGCTGGCGCGCCGCGCCGTCTAAATCTCGGCGGCGCATGGCGCGTTTCGCAGAAAGGAACACGGGATTGGATCCCTGCCACGGTGCCTGGTTGTGTGCACACCGATTTGCTGGCGGCTGGAAAAATTCCCGACCCATTTTATCGCGACAACGAAAAGCGCGTGCAATGGATCACCGAAGGCGATTGGGTTTACGAACGCTCGTTCAATGTGCCTGAGGACGTTTTGAAAAATGATTTCGTATTGTTGCGATGCGACGGTTTGGACACAGTCGCAACCGTCGAAATTAATGGAACGGAAGTCGGCCGCGCCGATAACATGTTCCGCACCTGGGAATTTGATGTCAGAAATGCACTGCACGCTGGGTCCAATAAAGTACGAATTACTTTCGGCTCGCCGCTGACTTACATTAAACAGCACGAGGACAGCGCTCCGAATCCCTGGGTACGCGGCCGGTCATGGGTACGCAAGGAACCTTGCAGTTTCGACTGGGATTGGGGTCCGGATTTGGCCAGTTGCGGCATCTGGAAAGCCATCACCTTGGAAACGTTCAACCAGGCACGCATTGCCGACGTCCTCGTGGAGCAACAATTGGCAGGGAATCGGGCGACAATTGACGTTACTGTCAATTTTGAAGCGCCGGGACAGCCGTCGCGGGAGCTACAGGCCGCGATCACGATCCGGCATGAGGGAAAGATTGTGGCGAAAACAACGACGCCCCTCTCGGATAGCGGCAGTCGCGGCCAACTGGAAATCAGGCACGCAAAGCTTTGGTGGCCGGCTGGAATGGGTGAGCAGCCACTCTATGACGTCCATGTCGAGTTGATGGACGCCACAGGTAATACGATAGACAGTACGACCAAACGCGTCGGCCTGCGCGAATTGAAGGCAGTTCTGCCAGAGGGAGACAGCCCGCTCCACTTCGAAGTCAACGGGGTTCCGTTCTTTTCCAAAGGCGCAAACTGGATTCCGTGTGACTCTTTCACCAGCCGCGTGACTCCGGAAATTCTGAGGCGTTACGTCGCGGATGCCGCCGCGGTAAATATCAATACGCTTCGCTTTTGGGGCGGTGGTTATTACGAAGACGATGCCATGTTCGATGCATGCGACGAAATGGGCATTTGTGTCTGGTTGGACTGCAAATTCGCCTGCGCCGCCTATCCCGCTTTTGACGACAAGTTCATGGACAACGTCCGGCACGAACTGCGCGATAATGTGCTCCGCCTTCGGCATCATCCCTGCATTGCCGTTTGGTGCGGCAACAACGAAATCAGTCTCCTGAACGAAGCCAAGGAATGGCGCGACAATACGATGAGCACTTCCGATTATGATAGGTTGTTCAAGGATTTGATCGGTGGAAAAGTGCGGGAACTGGCGCCACAGGCAACTTATGTTTCCGGCAGCCCGGATTGTGGCGATACGCATTATTGGTCGGTTTGGCATGGAGACGCAACCTTTGACGCTTACCGCACGCTCACCGGTTTTATGAGCGAGTTTGGATATCAATCCTTTCCGGAGTTGAAAACCGTCCGCGCGTTCACCAATGAAGAGGACCGTGCATCTGTCGTGACTCCGGTGATGAAATGGCATCAGCGGTCAGGCGCCGGGGGAGTCGAGGGTAATCAGGAAATGGTGAATATGATTCATCACTATTTCAATCCGCCCCGGGACTTCGAAACGACGCTTTGGCTAAGCCAAATTTTGCAGGGTTACGGCATTAAAATTGGCGCGGAATATTGGCGGCAGACCATGCCGAAATCCATGGGTTGCGTTTTTTGGCAATATAATGACATCTGGCCGGGCATGAGTTGGTCATCGGTGGACTATTTCGGACGGTGGAAAGCATTGCATTACCTGGCCCGTAAATTCTATTCGCCCGTTCTGGTCTCAGGCCTCGAAAACCAGGACAAAGGGACGGTGGACCTATTTGCCACGAATGACTTACTGGAAGCAAAGCACGGAAAGCTCAGTTGGAAAGCCACCGACCTGGCAGGCAAAGTTTTGGCCGGGAACTCATTTCACGTAGCCATTCCGGCGCGCAAAAGCCTCAATGTCAGGACGCTCGATTTGCGTGACCTAATTAACAAAAACGGAGCCAATGGATTTCTCACGTGGCTCAACCTGGATATCGGTGGAAAATCTGTTTCACAAAATCTAGTTCTGTTCGCGCTTCCTAAAGAGTATCCGCTGGCCGATCCCGCGCTGGATGCGCGGGTTGACGAGACTAATGAAGGCTTCCAGGTTACGATCACGGCCCGAAATCCGGCGCTGTGGGTTTGGGCCGGACTCGAAAATGCGGACGCCAAATATAGTGACAATTTCTTTCACCTGACGCCGGATGCGCCGCAGAAAATCCTGGTTCGGCCGACGTCTTCGCTGACGAAGGACGATTTCATCCAGCAGCTCCGGGTTCGCAGTTTATTTGACACGTACGTTACGGCATGAAATCGATGAACAAAATCTTCAGGCAGGGAGCAAGCCATTACCGGTTGCTAATGGGCTCGTTACTTTTGATCTTATTTCCCGCAATGGCCGGAGCTTCCGGAGCCAGGTGGTCTTTGATTTCACCGGATGGCCGGCGCGAAATCGATGTCTCTTTGGATTCGGGCCAACTGAATTACCAGGCGGTATTGGACGGGAAAGTGGTCATTCAAAAATCTCCACTCGGCGTGCGCCGCGATGATCAGGATTTTGAACACAACCTCGTCTTCGAAAATGCCGGAAGCGTTGAAAATCGCCGCGAGAAATATGAACTGTTCGCGGGCGTGCAACCATGGGTCAATCATCGCGTGAATTTCCGCGAACTCACCTTTCATAATGCCAACGGCACTCCGATGCGATTGGATCTGGCCGCGAGTGATGAAGGAGTCGCGTTTCGTTATCGCTTTACCCAAACCAACGACGATGTCCGGATTATCGAATCTGAATCAACCGGCTTCACGGTTCCCATGAATGCGCGCGGCTGGCTGCAGCCTTATCATTCCGCCGGTCCTTATACTCCGGCTTACGAAGATTTTTTCTTCCATGTTTCACCGGGTGACCCACCGCCCAACTCACGACAAAAGGCCGTCGGCTGGGCGTTTCCGGCGCTCTTTTATGTTCCCGCTGCTTCGGCGTGGGTTTTGATTACCGAAGCGGGAACGGATGCGTCGTATTGCGCTTGCCATTTGGCTCCTGACTCCACAGACGGCATCTACCACATTGCATTCCCAAAGGCCGACGAGACCACCGGGGGCTATACCAATAAATTTAGTCCAGAGCCACGGTTCACACTGCCGTGGACCATGCCGTGGCGCGTGATGATAATGAGCCCATCCGCCGCCGACATTGCCACCTCAACACTGGTGACCGACCTTTCCGCTCCGTCACGCATCGCTGATACGTCATGGATAAAACCGGGCCGCGCGTCCTGGGCCTGGTGGTCTTATCCCGACGGGCCAACGACCGAAAAGCTTTTTAATGAATTCACCGATTTCGCTGTGAGGATGGGCTGGGAATATACATTGTTTGACGCCGGTTGGTGGGGCCCTGGCCTCAAGCCGATTTCCCAATATGCTCTAAGCAAAGGGATAAAACCGCTGGCCTGGAATTATGCCGGAGATTTCTACGATCCTGAAAAACGAAAGGCCAAGCTCGACGAGATGGCCGCGGCAGGAGTTGTGGGCATCAAAGTGGATTTTTGGTGTTCCGACCGGCAGGAAGCCATCGCCGCCCAACAGGCGCTCATGCGCGATACAGCAGCCCGCAAGATGGTCCTGAATCTTCATGGCTGCACGATTCCGCGCGGTTGGCAGCGCACCTGGCCGAACCTTTTGTCCACGGAAGCAGTGCTTGGCGACGAAAGTTATTTTTATGAGCCGCGCTACAAGGAAAAAGCGGCCGAACTCGACACGGTCCTGCCTTTCACGCGCAATGTCGCCGGGCCCATGGATGTCACTCCTGTTGCCTGTTCGCCCAAAAAATACGACCGCACCACAACGGCGGCACACGAACTCGCCACCGCGTTGGTTTTTACTTCGGGTATCATCCATTTCGCGGACAAACCCGAATTCTTTGAATCTCTGCCGCCGGAAGCCTTGAAGATTTTTCGTGATGCGCCCGCCCGTTGGGACGAGACGAGATGCCTTGTTGGCGATCCGGGGCGGGTCGTGGTTTTTGCCCGGCGCTCCGGCAATTCGTGGTTCGTTGCCGGCCTCAGCGGCACGTCCGATCCCTTGCCGGTCAGTCTCGACCTGTCACCATTCAAAAAATATCGTCATCGCGTTCTGGTTTCCGAAGCTGCTGACGCCAAAATGCAGGTGGTGGTGACATCCGTGGCCGCAGCCGATCAATGGCAGCACATCATGCCCCCGCGCGGCGGGTTTATTCTGAGGCTGGACAAGTAATTCTTTTAAAATGAGAGCGTTCCCTTTCAAATTCTGTGCGCTATTTCCGGCGTTGGCGGCCTTTCGTCTGGTTGCTGCAAACTATCAATATGATCCTGCGGAAACGACCATCTGGTTCGATGCTCCCGCTAATGATTTTACCGAGTCTTCGCCCATGGGAAATGGCCGCCTCGGCGCGATGATGTATGGCGGTGCTAATGACGAGCGAATTGTGCTCAATGAAAGTTCTTTGTGGTCAGGCTCGCCCCAGAATGCGGATCGTCAGGATGCGTACAAAACTCTGCCTGAAATTCGCCGCCTCCTTCTCGAGGGAAAAAACCCCGAAGCTGAAGCCATTGTAAACGCTAATTTTACCTGCCAGGGCCCCGGTTCCGGCGGCGCCCAGTACGGTTGCTATCAGGTTCTCGGCAATCTTCACCTCTTGTTTGCCGGCGACACCAATGCTCCAATCGAGAATTACCGCCGGCAATTGGATCTCAACGATGCAGTGACCGATTTACAGTTCGACCAGGGCGGTGTCACCTATAGGCGCGAGATGTTCGCCAGTGCTCCGGCGCAGGCCATGATTCTGAAACTGTCGGCAAGCAAACCTGGACAAATCTCCTTCACCGCTTCATTGGATCGCCCCGAGCGATTTCAAACCGCAGCGTCTGGTAAAAATGAGTTGCTGATGATTGGCCAACTGGACAACGGCACAGATGGCAAAGGGATGAAATACGCGGCGCGCGTTCGGATATTGCGTCACGGCGGAGAGTTGGCGGTTCTCGGAAATACTCTCGTTGTGTCAAACGCGAACGATGTCGAAATTTTCATCACTGCGGCGACAGATTATCGCGGATTTTCAGGACGGCAATTGGCGGATCCAGTGGCCGCATCGTTGACCGATATGAACGCCGCCGCCCGCCAGCCATATCGATCGCTCCTTAAAGCCCACATCGCCGATTATCAGCAATATTTTCATCGAGTCTCCCTGCAGCTTCAGCCCCTCGATGTGCAGGGCGCTCAAAAGCCCACCCCGGAACGAATTAAAATCGCCAAAGCCGATTCGGGTGATCCCGGCCTTGCGGCGCTCTATTTCAATTTTGGGCGCTACCTGCTGATTTCCTCGTCGCGTCCCGGCGGTTTGCCTCCCAATTTGCAGGGAATCTGGGCACAGGAAACTCACACGCCCTGGAATGCAGATTGGCACCTGGACATCAATGTTGAAATGAATTATTGGCCGGCAGAAGTCTGCAATCTTTCCGATCTCACCGAACCGCTCTTTGCTTTGATCGCATCTCTGCAGGCGCCGGGCGCTAAAACTGCACACGATTACTATGACGCCCGCGGTTGGGTTGCGCACGTCATTGCGAATCCGTGGGGATTCACGTCGCCCGGTGAATCCGCCTCATGGGGTTCCACTACCAGCGGCTCCGGCTGGCTCTGCCAGCATCTGTGGGATCATTGGCTTTTTACCCGAGATAAAAAATTTCTCCAATGGGCTTATCCCATCATGAAAGGTTCGGCGCAATTTTATGAAGACCTTTTGATTGAGGAACCAACCCATCACTGGCTCGTCGTTGTTCCCGCCAATTCGCCGGAAAACCACTTCGAATTGCCCGACGGCCAACAGTCATCCATTTCCCTCGGTTCGACCTATCAGCAACAAATCACGCGCTACCTCTTCACCGCCTGTATTGAGTCTTCCGAAATTCTCGGAGTGGATGAAGACTTCCGGAACGATCTCATCGCCAAACGCGCGCGGCTGGAACCCACACGTATCGGTCCCGACGGCCGAATTATGGAATGGCCGGAACCCTATCGAGAACCCGAACCGCACCACCGCCATACCTCGCATCTTTGGGGCCTGTATCCGGGCGATGAAATTTCTCTCGCTGCAACGCCCGATCTGGCCGCCGCCGCCCGAAAGACCCTCATTGCGCGCGGCGATGACAGCATCGGCTGGTCTTACGCTTTCAAGTCATCTTTATGGGCGCGGCTTGACGATGGTGATCATGCATGGAAGTTAATCCAGGGAGCGCTCAATCCGGTGGTTACCCAGGAAATCCACTACGACAACGGCGGAGGTGTTTATCCCAACATGTTCGACGCCTGCCCGCCGTTTCAAATTGATGCCAACTTTGGCGTGACCGCCGCCATGGCCGAAATGCTGCTTCAAAGTCAGGACGGTGTCATTGATTTGCTTCCCGCTTTGCCGTCCGCATGGAAAGACGGGACTGTCACCGGCTTATGTGCGCGCGGCAATTTCGAGGTGAACATCGCGTGGAAAGACGGCGCCCTTGCGTCGGCTACCATTCACTCCAACCTGGGCGGCCCCTGTCGCATTAATTACAATGGAAGACAAATTGTTCTCCAGACCAGGAAAGGCCAGAGCATTAAGTTGGATGCGAATCTTCGGGCTCTTTAGCCCCGCTCAGGAATAGCCTTCGGTTTTATCGCATTCAAAGAAAATTCAGGGCCTAACAGCCTGTTGAAAAACTATGGACATTGTCCATAGTTTTTCAATAAGCTGCTAACCCGAAGGAGGTAGTTGGAAATAACCCCAATGCCTGATTGGGCATTTTGCCATTTCTCCCTAAACTTTCGCATTAACTAGTGGAGGCTCAATTGGCCGGCGAACCTCCAAACAATGGAAGGAGCATGAAAGCATGAACTTTTGCCCATGGAAACACTGCTGATTACGACACTAATGATAAGCGTGCCAGTCTACGCGTGGTTCTGGCACGACCGCTCCGCTAAAACGGAGAAAGAAGACTCTCGAAATCCAGAGCGTGAATTGCTTTCGGCCGGAGACCAAAATCGGCGTGGCAACGCGGATTCGTGAGAACCAGCGAGCCAGACACGATCCCCAATGTCATGGCGCAAAAAATTACGGCGGTGACAGGCGGTAGAAGACATTGCTTTGGCCGGGTTGAGTCGTCACTTGCACGCGATTCGTGTTGCCTGAACCAGGCACAGGATACCAATTCGCGCTGGCCGCGCCGATGGAGTTCGATTCCAGCATCCACCCGGTATAATTCGTTGGCCAGTTCAGGGCTAACCGGTTGCCGTTTATGCTAAATGCGATCTCAGGGGGAGCTACAGGGTTCAACAAAATAGCGCTGGTTGGCGGCACATCGATCGTCAGTTGGCCGTTCGTCGCGGACAGAACCTCTTGTACGCCGCCGTTCCACGAACCATTCGGATTAATTGTCGCGCCGCCGAGCGTGAAGCCGCTGATGCTGGAGAGGGTCGGCCCGGTCAACTCGATCAGTTGCGCGGCGCCGACTTCCGGCCCAAAATTGACGCTTACGGCCACCGTATCACTCATGTCCTTGTTATTCAGCACGACGCTGATCGCGCCGTCCGCCTGTCGCACCCCATAAGCTGTGAAATTCGTATTTGAACCGATCGTCACGGTGGTCGGAATGACGTTGCCCTGCGGAATTAGTGACAGCATTTTAAGTCCGTAAAATTCCGGACCTACCAATGTGACGGCAGTGCCGTTGTCAACAATAGGCGAATAGGGACTCTGCCCGCCGCCATGAAAATTCACTCCCTGACAGCCATTCAACGCCGACGTGAACATGAAATCCAGCGACCAGAGCGCGGCGCCTAAGCCATCACTGACGTTGAGAACGCCACCGGCGGAATAGGAGCCGCATTCATCGATGCGAGTGCCGAGCGGGCAGTGCCCCGCGGCTGCTGTCACGATGTTGTTCACCAACGTCAGCAGGAACGGGTCCGGTTGCAACAGCAGTTGCATGGTGTCGTTGGTTGATGGACCGGCCCGGTAATAATGTTGGGTCACCATCGAGACCACTCCCGACTCATCGCTGGCAAACGGGTCTGTGAATGCCGATAACTGTCCTTGCCCGGCGTCCGCGCCGATCAGCGTCCAGCCATTGCCGCCGTTGGTGGCGCCCCAGCCAGGGACTGCATTTGTAATGGCCGCTGCCAGCGGACGCCAGCGCCCAAGATAAGTGTTAAACTGGGAAAAACCGTATTCAGGTTCGTTCCCAATTTCAAAGCCGAGCAGCCTGGGTCCCAGCGCATTCGCTACATAAGTCGCTTCAGCGGCGCAATTCGGGGGAGTATTGGAGAGAAGATTGATGCCGTAAATGACTGACCAGTTCGTGGGGAGCGCCTTGATAAACCCTGCAAACGTATCCACCTCGGCGGTGGTAATGGGGACAGTGTTCGACAGTCCGCCCCAGCACGTTTGGTCCACCGTGCCCCCACCGATGCGTAAGACGGCGGGGCCAATCATGCTGAACAGCTTCACCAACGGAACATTGTTGGAGGTGAAGAAACCGTTCGCGATCTCCAGTTTCTCGTAGCTCAACCCGCCGAACGCCGGGTTTAACGGCAGCCCCTTGTTTGTCGGCGAAAAGCTCACCGTGGCATTGACCGTCGTGGGCGCGGCCCCAGCCCCGGTGGCCTGAAGAGTCAAATAATTCCATCGGACAGAATTGGGAGCACCCAGGCTGGTTTGAGTCATTCCAACTGCGCCGATTGGCGGATTATTGGCGTAGGTAGTGGTGGTCCCCATTTGAACACCATTAACATAAGCAGTGATAGTCCATTGACTGCCTGTCGTATTCAATATCACCTCCACCGCAAGGGTTTGAGGGCCGGCGGTGAAACCGGTTCCGGCATAGATTTGCGGAGTGTTTCCTTTCGGTCCCGTAAAATATTGAACGCCGCCGCTCGATTCAGTCAAAATGATAAAATCATAACCGGTCGGGCCGCCATTCCCGGAATCTGCGAACCGTCCGTAGCCAATAGGCACATTGACCGAATCGTTTTGGGCGAAACCCAGCCCAACCCAACTGCCCGGATTGCCGGTGAACGTCAGCGAACCGGTCAAGGTGTACACATAACCCGATTGCGGACTAAATGGCAAAAGCCAGCTGTCCCCAAGTGTTGAGTTGTCACTGCCGTTTGCCAACAGGGCGCCAGTGTCGTTGATTCCCAGTGCATCATTCCAGGTGGCGGAACCGGTGCCGCCGGCGTAGTTGTTTGCCACCGTCGGCGCCGCCCCCCAAATATTTGTCGCCCCATCTAAAGCAAAATTGTTGGAATAAACGATTTGCCCGTTGCCGATGGAACAGCAGAACAGAAGGATCATTCCAGCCAAAAGCAGGTCTCTCATCATCTTCATATTTTCCCGAATTTCAAAGGGATCCATTATTGCATTATTCGCAGCATTTAGACATCACCCAAAGAGCCGATGCGTATGTTTGTCTTTGAATCGGCAAGGCCGGTCAAAGGAGCCCTGAGAAAACCTGGAGACCTGTCCGGTCCGTGTTTTTTTGTTTGGTTGTGGTTACAAATACGGCTCAATAGAATTAACGACCGCGAAGCTTCTCTGGTCTGGTCCACCCTGTGCAAAACCAGAATGTTTCATTTGAATGCCCGTTGCATTCACTCTGCTTTGGTTCCGATTAGCTGGGAGGGGTCGATTCGTAAAGGGTCTCGGATACGTTTGATCTTCACATCTGCGGCTTCTGGAAAAGCCGACTGAATCTTTGGGTCGTTGGCAAATTTGCCCTGGCAGGGAAAAACTGTCGTCACCTTATTGCCCCACGCTTTTTTGATGGCGTCCAGAATGCGCAATTTGTCATCCACTACGACATAATGTTTTGCCGGATAACGCTGCCGGACATCGGCCAAAGCAGCTTCCTTGTGTACATAGATGAGCACATGGCCATTCACGGCTTTTGAAATGCCGGAACGTACGACTTTGCGAGGCTGAAACACCACATCGCCGTCCGTAAGAATGACTGTCCGGCCCCATTCGCGAAGCCGTGCGAGCATATCCAGCGCGCCCGGGTAGAGCCGCTTTTGGAAAGGATAATCCACCAGATAATCGGCGGCCGTCACCAGATGATGCTCGTAGGGATGCTCCACACGAAAGAGTTGGAAGGCGCCGAGATAATCGCGGTAACCCAGCTCCTGAAAAAGCTTTTCCTGGATTCTCCAATACCGGTCCCGACATTTGGGGCCGAATTCCCGCTCGAAAAAACGTTTGAGATCTTCCTGGATACGATCGTTATCCAGCAACGTGTCGTCCACGTCCACGAGAAAAACGATTTTGTCAGTCTGCTTCATGCGATTGATAAACAAAATAATGACCGTCACGCTACCGCCAAACGCCGCAAAATCAAGACCCCGATTGGGTCATGGCGAGTGGACCTGTCACCAACAATCCAATCATCCAAAATCCGGCGGCCCACACATTTTTTTTGTGTAAGAAAGTAAACCTGTAAACGGGGGATAAAACGGCTCGATTCGCCTGATTTTATTGGGAAATCGTAAAAACGCCCCCTGTAAACGGGATGGACCAGAAATTGGATTGATGGACACCTTGATACGTGGATTGTTGGGCTGCGAATAAAAGCGCGAAAGACACCAAAGACGCGAAAAGAGATTTGAAGGATTTTCGTGTGGTTTGTATGGTGGCCGTGCGCAAGCACTTCGCGGTCGATTCCCTCCTTCGCATGACAAATTCGGTTTTCGTTGCGTCGATTTGTTCAAATTCCCCAGCAAATGCACCGTTTTCGGCTCTCGTTGCGCGTTGCGTTCCCTGCTATGAGAGCGGGTGTCAAGCCCTTGGGTGCTGTTATTTTGGTTTTAGTTCATAGTCTTTCCTCCAGAGCACAGAGCAGATTTGTTTGAAGCAATTCCTAAGCGGCGCGTCATGGCGGAGGTCAAGGCAGTCAAGGTGGAGCGCAGCAGGGCACGGGGGCACGTGGCGAGCAATACCTTGACGGCCTTGACTGGAGCCATATCTTGGCCGCCGCTCAATTGCTTCAAACAGAAGTTCATAAATCATCTCAAGTCGATAAGCGCTTTTTGGCGAAAACGTTTTCCCAGCCGGTGAGAGTCGAGCTTAAGCTCGACGCACATCCTGCTATCCGGGTCGCGGCCCTGAGGCCGGCCCAATATAATGTTTTTCGTGTTATCAGGCTGGAAAACGAGCGCGCCCAATCTATGGATCGGTTGAACGTGAGTTCCACCAAGGGAACGGCGGGTCGCGCGCCGCTTTCCAAAAATCGCTTCATTGCTTGAGGGGCCAGGATGTCCTTTAAGCCATCTTCCAACCCAGGCTTTCGGGCGTCACTTTGCCCAATTTCCATTTCCAGATGTCAATGAGCAACTGCCGTGCAAAGGCCACTATCGCTTGTTTGCGCCGTCGCGCGTGTGCTTTGTCATTGAGCAATACACTGGCCCACTTCTTGACCAGCCAGTAATCAGGTTGTCGAAGGACCATCCGCCAAGCACATTCGACCAGGCAACGACTCACCCGCCGGTTCCCCGCCTTGGTAATGCTCAAATCGATACTGCGCTCACCACTGCCGCTAACACCGCCTGTCAGCCCGCTGTAACTGCCCAGCTCTCGCCGATTCTTAAATCGGGTCCAGTCCCGGATTTCCCGTTCCAATACTTCGTGTGTCAAGCCTCCCATCCCTTTGGGTAAGGATGCTGGCGCCTCACCGACTAATCGCTGGGCCAGGGCGTTGACCTCCTTTTCTACGTATTGGATAATCCGCTGAAAAATCTCCAGTTGCTCTGCGATCCAGCCAGGCACTTTCTCTTGGAGCTTTTCCCAGCAGCGGACTTTCCACCAATTGTTGCTATAGCGGTAACCCTGGCTCAATAGCAGCATTCGACCTTGGGCTGCAAAACTCAAGCGCTTGCGACGCAGTTGGTCGCGTTGCCGGCTCAAGGCACGCTTCTGCTCTTGTTCTGGGGTGGGAACGGTCACCACTGAAAAGGCCTTCTTGTTTCCGGCCACATATCGATCCAGCCGGACCAGTAATTCGGTGGCATCGGTCTTGTCGGTGTTGACCCCTTTGCCTCGGCTGTCCAGCCGTGTCGGACACACCACGTAATTGGTTATTCCGAGCTTTTCCAACTCCCGGTGCAACCAGTAGCCGGTGGGCCCTGCCTCGTAGCAACTGAAGATTCGGTACTTTCTGGCTTGGTCTTTGGCCCATTCCAGAAATTTGGCCACGCTAAATTTCTGTGGCGGCTGGGGCTGAAGGCCCTCTATCTGACGTCCCACCACGATGCTCGTGGCGTGAGAATCCAGCCCCAGTTTACAAATGGGCTTGAACTGGGGATTGTTTTGCAGTGTATATTGGTCTTGCTTGTTAGTATTCATAGACTGGCAGTTGTAGCACCTTTCGGAGCTCAACTGCCAGTTCTCATGTTATCTATGTAAAAGAAATGTGCTGCGCGAGGTGAGGTTAGGGACCAGGCGCTGCGGGGCCGTGAGAGTGTGAGCCCGCAGACTACGCCGTTCCCGGACGGAAGCTCGGAATAGGTTTTGGGGGTTTATTCCTACAGATACGTCAGCCCTCTGGGCTTCAATCCTGTTCATCCCGTTCATCCTGTCTAAAAATCAAAAGGTCAAAATGGGTTTTCGTTGCGTCGATTTGTTCAAATTCCCCAGCAAATGCACCGTTTTCGGCTCTCGTTGCGCGTTGCGCGGCCTATACAAATTAAATGTGCGCGCTTACGCGGGCGTTCAAGCGTTGAAGGGTTGAAACGGTGAAACGGTGGCAGCGCGAGGGCGGGGCCTATTACCTGGGGGTAGTTTCCTCTGTGCCGTCCAGGAATGACCGAACGAGCGCATGCGAGCGATTCCGCCCGCTGTACGGGCGGTGACGGCGCAGCGCGCCGTCCCTACCATGGCTACTTCATAGGGACGCGGCTTTCGAGGTCGGCGCATTTGGCCGTGAGTTGCTCGATTTGCTTTTCCAACTCGCGCATTTGATGAATTAAATCCGGCAGTTGTTGAAGGGCGATGATTTGCCGCTTGGTCTGCCGGTCCGGCAAGGCGGGAATGCCGAGGACACGGCCGCCGTCCGGAATATCGCGCATCACGCCGGACTTGGCGCCGATCATCACTTGATTGCCGAGCTTGAGATGGTCGGCGATGCCCGATTGCGAGGCTATGACGACATAATCGCCGAGGCGCGTGCTGCCTGCAAAGCCGACTTGCCCCATGATCAGACAATGGCGTCCCATGACTACGTTATGAGCAACATGGACCAGGTTATCTATTTTGGTCCCCTCGCCGATGACGGTCGAGCCGAGGGCGCCTCGATCAATCGCGGCATTGGCGCCAATCTCGACGTCGTCACCGATGATGACATTGCCAAGATGAAGCACTTTGCGATGCCGGCCTTCGTCGAGCACGTAACCATAGCCATCCGAACCGATGACCGAGCCCGCGTGAATCACCACGCGCCGGCCAATTTTTGTCCTGGGATAAAGCACAACATTTGGAAACAGGCAGACGTCCTCTCCCAGGTCGCAATCGGCGCCGAGGTCGTTGTTTCCCATCAACACGGCGCGGGCGCCGAGCTTTACGCGAGGGCCAACGATGCAGCCGGGGCCAATATGAGCGGTCGGGTCAACCTGCGCCGAGTCGGCGACGACGGCGGAGGGATGGATGCCGCGCGGGTGCTCTTCCGGCGGGAAGAACAGGGGCAGTACGCGGGCCAGGGCCACGCGAGGATTTGCAACGCGGATGAGCACTTTGTTGGCGGAAACAAATGGCCCCGATACGAGAATGGCAGCGGCCTGGCTCTGCTCGGCTGCGGCAAAGTAGGTGGCGTTCTCAGCGAAGGTGAGTTGGCCGGCGCGAGCGTATTCGGCGGGCGCAAGGCCAGTGATCTGGATCGAGCCGTCGCCGATGACTTCGCCTTTGAGTTTCTCGGCTATTTGGGCTGCAGTGAAGGACATATTCATATTCAGGAAACCGCCTCTGGCGCCTCAAGCGCCTTTTCAACCTTAAAATGCCCATTTGTCTGATTGAGTCAAGCATTACACCATGACGACCCAACGCGGCACCTTTTGGAGTTGAAAAGAACGTTGTTTTGTATACCATAAACGTTACTGTTTCAGAAAATCAGCAAGTTTGAGTCAGCCAGGAAACCTATGAAATATTTTGCCGGTATTCTCGTTGCGGGCAGTGCTTTGGCCAGCGTCACCTGCTTGTTTTCACAAACCGTCACGTACACCAACCAAACGATTTCAGCGAAGATGGAGATCGCCGCAGCGAACCAATCGCTGCCCGATAGCAGCGGGCTCGCGCCGGCTGAGTTCGATCTGCCCGCCAACGCGTCCGTCCTGACGATGACGAGTGTCACCGGTACGATTACATTGAACGACGGCGGCGGTTACAACGACCCGGATGGCGTGGTGGTGACCGGCGGCTACGGTTTGTCCTTGCCGGACGCGTCATACGCCTCCGCTTATGGCGGCATCTCCGGCATCAAACAGCCCGGGGCCGGCGCTCTGGTCGGTGTGTTCGAAACATCCTCGGCTCCTGTCGCCCCGCCGCCGGCTACGCTGGACTTTACGACCATCGGCAACAATTTCACCAACTTCGCGCCGGCGCTCAATCAGCTCTTTTACATCGGTGATGGATTGACCGGCGACGGCTCGGGCGTTGTCCAGCAATTCATCGTGCCTGCCGGCGCCACGCGGTTGTATCTCGGTATTTCCGACGCATCCGGTTTTGATGGCGCGCCCGGTGCCTACAATGACAATTCGGGAAATTTCACCGCTTCGTTTCAGGTCGCCGCGGTTGGTGAGCCTGTGGCCGACGATTTCACAAATAACTCCTATTACGCCGGCTGGACTTTTGTCAATCTCAACACCAACTCCACCGCCACGCTCACGGGTACGGACCTGGATATCGAAGCTTCTCCATTGAACGGCGGCAGCGACCTGTATAGCGGCTCGAACTATAAGGCGCCGCGTCTGCTGCAGCCGGTGGACCCAAACGCCGATTGGATCGTCGAAACCAAATTTTACTTTAATCCGCAAAACAACTATTCCGGCGCGGGCATTCTCCTGGCCACCACCAACGGCGCGTTCACCGGGGACAACAACTTTGCCCGGATGGGCGAGCGGGCGTATTATCCCGACGCCGGCGGTTCGGTGATAGGTGTCAGCGGATACGTGCCGTGGACCAGTACCATCAACTATCTGCGTATCCAGAAGACCGGCACGAATTATAACGGTTGGTACAGCGCCGACGGCACGAACTGGACTTACGGCGGCCTTCGGACCGACGCCAACGTTTATCCCTGGGTCGGGCTATTCGTCATTCGCTATCCGTGGGACGGTGTGATGGTCAACTCCTCGGCGCAATTCTACTATTTCCATGTGACGCCGCTTCCAATTTCGTTGGGGATGCGATTGCAGGGAACGAATGCCGTATTTTCATGGCCGGAAATGGCGGCGCATTTCAATCTGCTCGATTCTCCCACTTTGCCCGCCGCTATGTGGACTACGAACACAAACAACCGCACGATCATCGGCAGCCAGTTATACCTCACCAACGGCGTCAGCGGCGGAAGCAGTTTCTTTCAGCTGCGCTATCCTTGAGGAATCCGGGAAAGACTGTGCCTGGCTCGTCAAGATGACAAATGCAATGGGCCAGCACTGGTACAGACAAAATGCCCGGAAGAAAAACCTTTTGGTGGATGCTCTTGGCAGCTAAATGTTCGTTTTGCCCAATTAAAAATGGTGTTTCTTACGGGGCATATCATTATTCTGAACAGCCAAGTGCCAGCGCATGAGACTTCGACCTGCCATCATATTGTTACTGTTGCCCATAATTGCATGCTGTTGGTGGTTCGTCATTCCTCGTCTCTATCATTCCAAAGCTTCCATGCAAAAGGATACGGTACAAGCACGCCGTCGGGAACGCCCCGATGATTTCACTCTAGGCCTGGCAGCGGAAAAGAACGATACAAATATGCTTGCAACCCTGCTTGACCATGGCGCTTCAATTGAGGACAACCGAAATTACCGGGAACAATGTACTGCGCTTCATTGCGCGGCCTTACGAGGCAACATCGCTGCAATTACCTTCCTTCTGTCTCGTGGAGCAAATGTCAATTCGCTCGATCGTGACAATGAAACACCGCTTCATTATGCAGCAGAGTTTAATCATCCCGAAGCCGTCTTATATCTTATTAAACATGGCGCAAACATCAATGCACGGTCATATATTGAGAACAAAACTCCGCTGGAAGTTGCTGTGAGCTACCAAAACGTGGAAGCAGCCCGTATTTTGCTTGAGCGCGGAGCCGAAGCAGATTTTGAAAAATTGATTGCCTCGACAAAATCGGAGATGGATTGGGCTCCGCTCGCTTCGCAGGCACGCCGCGATCAGTGGCTCAATACCATTGCGCTACTGCAAGAATTTAAAGAGAAAAGGCATGTGCAATAACGCGACAACGTCTCTAATGGGGATAAGCTACGTGGCCAGATTGATAATTGGGCCGCAGCGGTTTTTACTCTGGCCGTTATTCGTAATCTTCCAAGGATGGAATTTTCATCAAAGCCCGTTTCGAGTATGCCCGGCCTTGCTGTTGTGTCCCAATGCCTCTTGTGCGAACCGTTCGGGATAGTCGGCGGTCTTGGCACGATAGTCGCCGCCCGTAATGGGCTACTTTGGACTGCTGGCCCTGAGTTAGGGTATCCTCGGCCAGTGTCGCGTGTTTGATGTCAGTGAGTGGAATGACCCGTTTCCGGTTTTTGTCAATACCTCTTTATAGGGCTTTCGCCTCCCGTGCCAACCGCAGTATTATCGTCGGGTGAAATCCTTGTTCCTGTTCCTGTTCACCAGCTTCATGTTTTTTCTTCCCGCTCTCGCTGCCGATGGCGTGTCCACGTTGCCGCTGGGCGCTGGCCGCCCCTGATTTCAACCTGCCGGGAGTGGATGGACGCAACTGGGCGCTCAAGGATTTTGCAGACGCGAAAATCCTGGTGGTGGTCTTTACATGCAATCATTGCCCCACCGCGCAGGATTATCAGGAACGCATCAAAGCGATCACAGCCGACTACAAATCGAAGGGCGTCGCGCTCGTCGCCATCAATCCCAACGACGCGAATGCCTTGCGGTATGACGAACTGGCGTGGAGCGACATGAGCGATTCGTTCGCAGAAATGAAGATCCGCGCCCAGGACCAGCACTACAATTTTCCCTACCTTTACGATGGGGACACTGAGACCGTCGCGAAAGCCTACGGACCGGTCGCGACACCGCACGCCTTTGTATTTGATTCCGCGCGTAAGCTGCGTTACGAGGGTGCAATAGATGACTCGCAACGCGCGGACCATGTGACGAAGCATTATTTGCGTGATGCGCTGGATGCTTTGCTGGCAGGCCAGGCACCGGCGGTGGCCCAGACTAAACTGATTGGTTGCTCGATCAAATGGGCGAGCAAGGAGCCGCAGGTGCAAAGTTACTTGGACAAAATCGTCGCGGAACCCGTGTCGCTGGCTCCGGCGGATGCGGCGACGCTCGCAGCCCTGCGGAAAAACAATTCCGGCAAAGTGCGGCTCGTAAATTTCTGGGCGACATGGTGTGCGCCATGCGTCGCCGAGTTCGACGAATTCGTCACCATCAATCGCATCTATCGGATCCGGAGCTTTGAAATGGTGACAGTGGCCGTCAACGATCCTGACGAGCAGGCCAGCGTGCTCAAATTTTTGCTAAAACACCAGGCCTCGAACCGGAACCTTATCTTTGCCTCTACCGACCGCGACAAGCTCATCAACGCTTTCTACCCCCAATGGCAAGGCGCGGTGCCGTTCACAGTGCTGATCAATCCCGACGGGACAATCGCCTATAGCGAGGACGGCAGCGTAGATGTGCTGGCCATCAAGCGAGCGATTAAGAAGTCTCTGGACGCAATAGAGCGCTAGCAAACACGGATAAAAGGGCGATTGTGGCTGAGAAGGGATGTCCGATTTCGACCCTTTGAATTTGACCCAGTGGGAGTGTTCGCGCCAGATAGAAAGCCGATTCATTTCGATCACGATCATGGAACCCGATAAGGCGCACGAGCAGGCCGTTAAGGCCGGAGTCTTGCTAAAGTCTCAACATTTGGGCTGAGGCGGTTGCCGCTTTTGATAGAGCATTGGCTTTGCGACCTGACTGGCCCGAGGCCTTGTCTCCAGTAGGTTGAAACAGAGAGTTCAGCCCGCCTACGCCGAGGCTTCGGCGCGGCAAAATCCCGCTCTGCGGGATTTTGGAGGCGAGGGTCGGAATCGAACCGACGAATGAGGCTTTTGCAGAGCCCTGCCTTACCACTTGGCTACCCCGCCGTTTCAACGAGAATAATCAATTATCGCCTCGTTGCAAGAATCTTTAATCCCTTGTGTAGAGGCGCATTTTGTTGTATTTACCATCGGACCAGCTTTTGCCGCGTCGTAGCGTGGCGAAGATGGGCAAATGGGTCCGGGCGCTTGGCGCAGCGGCTAGCGCGTCTCGTTTACACCGAGTAGGTCGCAGGTTCGAATCCTGCAGCGCCCACCATTTTCACAAGGGAATTTGACATTTCTCCTGTCTCTGACACAGTTCTGACACAAAATCAGCCAGAATCTGTTGTCGAAGACATGAGCAAATGGCCAAAAAAAGTGAAGCACCGCAGGAAGGTCCTGGCCAAGATTTATCGGCCTTGTCAGGGCCGGGAATCGTATCGCGTGACCTGGTACGCGGCTGGCAAGCGCCAGATGAAGTCTTTCCCGACCTATGCCGGGGAGGGCGGCGCGAAGGAATTCGCCGAGGGAAAGGTCAAAGAACTGGCAGCCAATTCCCAGGCCGCCATGCTCACGCCGTCGCAAGCAACCGACGCAATGGTTGCCTTTGAACGCCTGAATACTTTCCATCAAGACACCGGCCGCAAAATTACACTGCTTGCAGCCGTCTCCGAATATTGTGAGGCCGCCGTTAAGGCTCACGCGCGCGGGTTCACAGTGATAGAGGGCATCGATGGTTTTACCCGCACAGTGGCCACTGTGACGCGCAAAGACCTCGCGGAGGCGGTCGAAGACTTCATTGCCGGCGAGCAACCCCGCACGCAAAGCGCGAACGGTCAGGGTGCCCAACTTTCCCTCAAATACCACTACAACCGGGCAATTCAACTTCGCCGGTTTGCTGGCGTTTTTACCGGCTACGCAGTCTGTGATATTGCCAAACATGACTTGGACAGTTTCTTTAACTCGAAACTCGTTGCCGATTTCTCCCCGAAGAGCCGAAACCATCACCGTGGCGCATTGAAGCAGTTTTTGGGCTGGTCGGTGAGGAAAGATTATTTGGCGGTCAATCATCGTCTGTTGGAAGCTGACTCGTTGAGGCCGGAGAAAAACGGCGGCGGGGAAACGGAGTTTTACACGCCAACGGAATTTCGCGAATTGCTGAATGCATCCGATGGCCCGCTTCGCGCTATGGTTGCCATCGGCGGCCTCGCTGGATTGCGGACGCAAGAAACTCTCCGACTGGATTGGGTGGATGTGTGGCGCATCAAGGGGCATATCGAAATCACAGCAGGCAAATCAAAAACCCGTCAACGCCGTCTCGTCGAAGTATGCCGCGCGCTTGTGGCATGGCTTGCGCCATACAAGACGTTCACCAGCGGCAAGGTTTGGGCAGGCGCGGAAAGAACATTTCAAGAGCATCTGTTTGACCTTTGCGAGCGGGCTGGAGTAAAGCGCAAAACCAATGCGTTACGCCACTCCTTTTGCTCTTATCACTTTGCTTTACACGGCAACGAAAATCTAACGGCGCAACAGGCCGGCAACTCGCCCGCAATGATTCACGCGCATTACAAAGGGCTTGTGACTAAAAAGGAAGCCAAGGCCTGGTTCGCCGTCAAACCCCGAAAAACGACAGCAAAAAATGTGATTCCGATGCCGCGACGGGCAGAACCTTAAAACCCGCAAAAACTTGTTACTGCGACGCGCGGCGTCCAGTAAAATCGGTCCGTCGATATGACTGCTGAAATAGTTTTCGCTGTTGGCCAGAACACGCAACAGTTCCGGTTTCATCATACCGCATCGGGAAATGCTTGGCGTTATTTGGCCGACGAAACCGCCGTTGTTTTGGCCCCGATTTGCGACACGCTGGCCCGGCCCGTATCAGTCCCGCCGCTTTTTGATCGCCTTGAAATCTGGCCTTGTCACTGGGGTTACCCCGATTTCAGCCAAACCAATCCGCTTGAATATGCCGACCTTAAAAGCCGTTTTCTGGCCGGAGAATATCCACCAAGCGATATTCCAATGCCGCCGCTTGACCAACTCGAACGATATTGGCCATCGTTCCTAAGCGATTACGGGAACCAAATTCTCTGGGAAAAATGTGCCAATGACGAAACACACAGGCATTGGCTAAACAATTTGGAAGAGCTTACCAGCATCAGCGCCGGTTTCAGGCTCTTCATGTTCGCGCAAGAGAGCCCCCATCAGCTTCGCGGCCCTGAACCGACGGTCTTGGTGAAAGACCTTGAGCACATTCGCTTCCAAGCCAAGTTTTACAATGGTGAGAAATACCAAACGATTTACCTGGTTGACTGCAAAACCGACTTATTGACGTTGGACGAGCGGCGGCTTTCCCCCCAGTTCATCGCCCAGGAACAAGAGAGGTTTCACAAACAAACGGAACTTGAAGAAACGAAGGCGAAAAACATCGCTGACATGAATTCGGCCGCGACACGGCTTGACGCTGTTGCCAAAGAAGTCGCAAAAGCCACTGAAATTGGCGATCTTTTTGCCAATCCAAGTATCGCAGACGCAAAAGATGCGGCTATTAAGCGCGACATCCCCAAAGAATTCGTTGCATTCTGCATTCGGGAATGGCATCTCAGGAAATTCCCCACGACCGACCAAGCATCAAAAGCCGTACAGACACTGCCTGTCTTTCGCGCGCTCCGCGACCCAAAAGCCCCTAGCCGCTCAACGGTTTATCGTTGGCTCACAATTTTTCGGAACGAGTTGCAAAAGCGTGGTTTGATTCAGCCTCGCCTTAAAGGGCCGGCTGCCAAACGGGCCATTGTTTCCGACGTGGATAATCTAGCTGCCCCCATCAAGGATGAAGGAGAGCTAGAACAGGATCAAGAGGAACTGGAGGAACTCCGGGACACCCGCACCCCAGAACTTACCGAGCCGCAATACGGAGAGTCGCAGACGTCGAATTCGGCGGAAATTTGAAACGGTTCTGAAACGCGATTTTTGCCAATAATCCCCGCTAAACGCTGCTCTTTGCAGATTCTTGCACTTGCTGCCGTGAAACGACACGCCAAGGGTGCATGAACAAGTCAACCAATCCAGCCGACACAACCGTGAATTTGGCAGCGGTTCCGGCACTAAGCCACGCGCCCGCCACCGAGCCAGCCTGGCTGCGTCCGCTCGTCGACCAGATCCTGCGCGAAGCGGGCAGCAACGCCAGCGCGGCCACGCCATTCTGTGACTTTGCCGCCCTGGTCCGCCATCTGCCAATGTACGGAGAGCGGACGTTACGCGAACTGGTCAAACGCAAAGTCATTCCCTCCGTCCGTCCGCCTGGGTCCCGCAAGTTGGCCTTTCACAGACCATCGGTTGAAGCCTCACTCCTGCGGTATCAGAAAGGTGGAATCTCATAAATAAATCGTCTGAAATGAAAGGAACACACTATGGAAGGTCACAAAGATAATAAATCCCAAGGGCACGACCCTACGCAAATGCGTGTCTTTATACCAGCCAAATTAGACGATTACGGGCTAATACCATCCATTTTTCGTGTCTATTGCCATATCGCTCGGCGGGACGGAAATGACGGAGCATGGGCGTCTATCGCTAGCATCGCACGCGTCTGCCGAATCCATCCGCAAACAGCCCGCAGTGCTCTACGATTCCTGGTGGCCAAAGGTTTTTTAACGCGAACGCCGCGCCGAGGTTCAACCACGGTCTACCGCCTGACACCGATGCCTGTCTGGCAAGACCCGCGATGATCGCGTATTTGCGGAACGAAACTATTCGATCGGCAAATTGCATCACCCCTCCAAAAACGATAAACGGGTGATATAATGACACCCTTACGATTTTCTATCCGCCCTAGCTTGTTCTTTATCAACGTTTTGCGCAAAGCTCTTTATCGAAGTCGAAAGGGTGTCAAAATTTCATCACTGGGCTACATCAATTTCTAAAGTCCCCATTAGAAGACAATGAATGGCACCCCTGCAAAGAACATATAGCCAAAGGGATTCCCGAAAGGGAATCCAAAGAAGGCGGTCCCGTTGAACCGTGTCCCCCCTCAATAGGATTACGCGTGGTATCGGGCGCTACGCGCCCCTTTTCCAAGCGAGATCCTTGTTTGTCCATCGTCCCGCTTTCATTTGTGATTTTTTTCCGCCGATTTAACCGGTCGGCAGGCCCTACCTTAAGGTCAAACCGTGGTATTTTTTCACGGCCTTGCCTTTAGCAGATGCACGCACTTTTTCCCTGTCGGACACGCCTCCGAGAGCCCTCCCTCCGCCGACCGTGACGCATCCCTTTAGGAATTATTTCCCGCTGATCAAACCGGTCTCGCGGCGCCCGTCGTAGGCAATGGAGCTACTTTTCAACGAATTCACCCCGACGCCTCAACAGACTGACCCACTTTTTCCAATCGCCGTGTCTCCAGGGCCGCTGCCATACGGCAGAGTGACCCACTTATTCTGCCACGCTCGCCAAGACCAGCCGAAGGACCGCCGACATCCAGTGCGTCAGGCCCGTAAACCCTTTCATAGATGTACCCACTTTCGCCAAAGATCGACAAATTCGCGCATGCGGCCTCGCTGACCAAACCCGTCCTGGGGCGCTGCCTCTTTAGAGAGACACGGCTACTTTTTCCCTTTATCAAACAGAGGTCGGCCATGCCCACCGCAAACCCTTCTTATAGAAAATGCTGCTACTTTTCGCGGCGGACCGACAAATTCACGCATGGCGTCAGCATTCCGGCCACCCCGGCTTATGCTCAAAGTGGCCTCCCTTCCTCCCCGACGCAAAAAAAACGCCCCGTACCGCCGTCGGATGTCGGACAGATCGCAATGTCGGACAAAAAATATGCCGAAGTTGCCACGCCTTTGATTTTAAGTCGTTGTTGCCCGACAAACACCCAGCAGACTTTCGATTTTGTCCGACAGGTCTTCGGATCTAAGTCCTCATGTGCAAAACGACTTGCGCCATGTCGGACACACTGCCCCATTTGTCGCACAAGTACTAGGCGTGTTGGAAGAATGGGCCAAAACATTGTCTTGCCGTACCGTCATCGCAGCGTTAAATCATTCCTGTCTGACAAAAACGATGTAGAACCAATAAACAACACCTTTGCGTAGCTTCGGCTGCGGTCTCATTCCAAAACCGCGAATTTTAGAGTCCAGAGACAAGCCTGGCGCGCCCAATCGGGCGCGGCTTGGCGTATTCTCTGGACGGGCGCTTCGCGGTGCCTGGAGTGAGGGTGCGTTGAGTTCGCGCCCTTTCCGTCTGCACCGAAGCCGTACAAGAAAGGCTTTCGATATGATTGGCAGGCGCGTTGCGAGATTCGACAATTTTGTTCTTACCCCCTTAAATTTTACGTTTCCTATAATTGGGGTTCTCTTTCTCATACAGCGGCAATGGCTACTAGCGGGAGTATTTGCGATAGATTGGCTCATTGTGAGCCTGCTCGGAGGCTCGCTTTTGGGTGCTTCACTTCCTCAGGCCAAGACCACAGTCGACATGAGAAAATACGGTTCGGCGAATCCCAAAAAATGGAAGCCGGATTCAGAAATGTCGCCCACCGAAATTCGGGTAATGTGGAAGGCGGTTTTCGTAATTACGGCAGTCATTGGGATTACGGCTGGCATCCTGGTCTTTCATCGATCTTCGTCCCTTGCCGATGCTATTCTGAATATCATCGTCATCGGTATCATCGTCTTCTTGGCCATTAATTTGATCGTTCTCAAGACACGTCCACTTGAAAATAAAATAGCCGACGAGCCAGACCCATCAAAAAGAATTGCGGAATTGGAGGCCAAGGCCATGAACGGCGACTCCATTGCGCAAAAGGATTTCGGTCTTTGCCATTATGTTGGTATCGGTGTATCGCAAGACTATAAAGAAGCGGCAAAATGGTATCAAAAGTCAGCGGAACAAGGGAATTCTGAGGCTCAATCCAACCTCGCTTACTGTTATTCTCAAGGGCATGGCTTGCCCCAGGACCAAATAGAGGCCTTCAAATGGTGGTCTAAAGCTGCTCAACAGGGCCATGCATTGGCGCAGTTCAGTCTTGGATGCTGTTACCAAAATGGCGAAGGCGTCGCCCCCAATTTGATCCAAGCCATAATATGGTATCACAAAGCCGCAGAACAAGGCCTGACGGCTGCCCAGTGCAATCTTGGCAGTTGCTACGCCAAAGGCGACGGAGTTCCGTTGGATGCGGCCAAAGCCGTGTATTGGTATCGAAAGGCGGCCCAGCAAGGCAATGCTGCGGCTCAGGCATTTCTGGCTTACTGTTATTCTCAAGGACAAGGAGTGCCCAAAGACGAAACCGAGGCGTTCAAATGGTGGCTTAAGGCAGCCGAACAAGGACTCAACGAAGCACAAAACAACCTCGGATTGTGTTATGAACACGGCCAAGGCGTGCCGGCAGATTACGTTGAGGCATACAAATGGTTTAGTCTCGCCGCCGCCCAAGGGAATGGTTCGGCAGATGCAAGCTGCAACCGTCTTATCAGACTATTGTCCCCTGAACAGCTCACCGAAGCCTATCGTCGTTGTGCCTCCTTAATGGAGTGACGTGAAACTCCGGTCGCCTTCGAACGGGCCAAACCTTGCTCACAGCATCGAATCGCGGGTTAAGAGCCTCCTTTGTCACCGACCGCTACGGCGTTGTCTCTTTACCACGGTCTTTCCGATTAGCCCCTCATACGCCGCCGTTCCAATAGATCTGCACTTTTATTTTGCCTCCGCCCACTTCACCATTCCAATGTGCAACCGTCGCCACAGCCTCGCAATGGTCTGATCCCTGCGGACAGCCATCGCCAGGCGATGGATTGGAGCCTTGTGCTGGCCAGTCAGGGAATCGAGCACACCGTTCAACACGACGAAGCGACCGGCTGGTCGCTCGCTGTTACCGGGGCGGACCACGAAAAAGCGCTCGCCCAAATCAACCTTTACCGTGTTGAAAGCCTGCAATGGCGATGGCGCAGGCCGATGTTCCAGCCGGGTTTATTCTTCGACTGGAGCAGCCTTACCTGGGTGTTGCTGAACATTTTATTCTTTTGGTGGAGCGAAGCCCGCGCCGACCTGCGGCTGAGAGGCATGATGGATGGCGTCGCCCTGGCGCACGGCCAATGGTGGCGCTTATTCACCGCCACATGGTTGCACGCCAACATCGCGCATCTGGCGGCGAACGTCGTGTTCGGATTTCTGTTTCTGGGGTTGGTCATGGGGCGATACGGTCCGGGTGTGGGATTACTCGCCGCCTACCTTGCAGGGGTCGGCGGCAACTTCGTTGCGTGGCGGATTCATCACGGTGAAAACTATCTCAGCCTTGGAGCCTCGGGCGTGGTGACGGGTACGCTGGGTTTGCTCGCAGTGCAATCGGTGGCACTTCTGAGACTGCGCAATGCGAATACCATTAGGTTATTTACCGTCGGCATTATGGCCGGGTTGCTTTTGTTCGTATTTCTGGGTCTGAGCCCAGAATCAGATGTTGTGGCCCACTCCGGCGGGTTCATCACCGGCCTACTCCTGGGATTGCCTTTGGCTCTCGCTCCCCGGTTCGTCCACCGGCCCTGGCTCAACCTCGCCGCCGGAATTCTGTTCACCGCCCTTGTCATTCTTCCGTGGTGGTGGGCTTTGAATTCTAATTTCTGAACCACGGTGTTTTTCTTTCCTATTTGCGTTTGAATCCATTTGAAATACCCTTTCCCCCAAGGCACTCGGAAAAACTTGATTATGCACTGGATTGCACCATCGGAGAAAAACAACGCCAATGGCACGCTTGAAAATCGTCTATGGGAATCCGCCGACCAATTTCGCGCCAACTCGGGACTCAAATCCCAGGAATACTCCGCGCCTGTCCTCGGCCTCATCTTCCTGCGCTTTGCCGAAGTCCGCTTTGCCCTCCAACGCGCCAAGCTTGAAAAAGCCGCCGCCAACAATGGAAAAGGCAATTTGCCCAGGCGCGGCTCGCGTCTGGATGACTCCGCTGCCTATCACGCCGATGGCATCCTTTATTTGATGCCGAACGCCCGGTTCGATTTCTTGCTTCGTTTGCCCGAAGCGGAAAACATCGGCGCCAAGGTCAACGAAGCCATGCGCGACATCGAGAAACACAATCCACAACTCGCCGGCGTGCTGCCCAAAACCTACAATCTATTCACCAGCACCCTGCTCAAGGAACTGCTGAAAAAAGTGTCGGAGATTCCAGCGACGGTGGATTACGACGCCTTCGGGCGTATTTACGAATACTTTCTCGGCGAATTTGCCCGCACCGAAGGTCAGAAAGGTGGCGAATTTTACACGCCCGGCTGCATCGTGCGGTTGCTGACGGAAATCATCGAACCGTACCATGGCCGCATCCTGGATCCCGCATGCGGTTCGGGCGGCATGTTCGTTTCGTCCGCTCGTTTTGTCTCGGAACACAAGAAAAACCCCTCATCCGAACTCGCCATTCATGGCGTGGAAAAAACGGACGAAACCGGACGCCTCTGCCGGATGAACCTCGCCGTTCACGGCCTCGAAGGTGAAATCCGGCACGGCGGCAACGTCAACAGCTACTACGACGACCCGCATGACTCTGTCGGCAAATTCGATTTCGTCCTCGCCAATCCGCCATTCAACGTCAACGCGGTTGATAAGGATCGGCTGAAAGATTCCGTTGGACCGGGCCGCCGCTTTCCGTTCGGCCTACCCCGCACCGATAACGCGAATTATCTCTGGATTCAACTATTCCACTCCGCGCTCAATGCCCATGGGAGGGCCGGATTCGTCATGGCCAATTCCGCCTCCGACGCCCGCGCGTCCGAACAGGAAATTCGCCAAAAACTGATTGAGAGCCGCTCCGTGGACGTCATGGTCGCTGTCGGCCCAAACATGTTCTACACCGTCACGCTACCCTGCACCCTATGGTTCCTGGAAAAGGGAAAAGCCGGAATCCCGCGCTCAGACACCGTGCTTTTCGTGGACGCCCGCCACATCTACCGCCAAGTGGACCGCGCTCACCGGGAATGGACGCCTGCACAAATCAGTTTTCTTGCAAACATTGTCCGCCTGTATCGAGGGGAAAAACCCGACTTCACTCTCGGCGATGGCGAAACCGAGAAAAAGTTGAAGGAAGTTTTCGGCAAGAAACCTAAATACGCCGACACCGCCGGACTCTGCAAAGCGGCCACGCTCAAGGAAATCGAAGCACAAGGCTGGTCCCTCAATCCCGGCCGCTACGTGGGTGTTACTCCAGGTGAAGCCGTAAGTAACGAGGACTTCAAGGAACAACTTGAAACCCTGAACGAGGAACTCGAAACCTTGAACGCCCAGGCCCGTGACCTTGAACAAACGATCGCCCGCAACGTGGCAGAGGTTTTGGAGGCGTGACAATGTCGAACGAACATCATAAGTCAATTGAGTCTTTCGCAAAATTTCACGAGGCAATTGAAGCCTTTGGGAAGCGAACTGTAATTTATCGTGGCCTTCGGAAAGAATCCTATTTACTCGTTCCGAAAGTGGGGCGAAATCCGAACCTCTCATGGCGCGAATTGTGGAACACCGAAAAGGAATCTCTCAGGTTATTCAGAGAGCGAGCAGTCCCGTTTCTCGATTTCAAACCAGCCAGCGACTGGGAATGGCTCGCGATTGCTCAACATCACGGACTGCCAACGCGACTAATGGATTGGACGCGCAATCCGCTCGTTGCGGCCTACTTTGCAGTTGAGAACGAATATGATGGTGACAGTGTCGTTTACGCTTATGAGAAAAGCGGCTGGGTGGACACCGACACCATTTCCGACCTGTTTGATTTGGATGTCGTTGCTCGGTTCATTCCCAGTCACATTACGCCTCGAATCGCTGCCCAAGCTGGCTTGTTCACGGTTCACCCCAAACCTCAACTTCCATTCAGCTCGGACAACATCACGAAACTTGTAATCAAACAGACTTTTCGCAAAGAACTTAAATTTATTCTCTACAGGTATGGAATCCACCGGGCGTCTCTATTCCCTGGTCTGGATGGGTTGGCCAAACATATCGAGTGGCTGAGGACCGATGAATATTAAGTCAAAAGCATGAAAATGCATTATGCCCGGTGGAAACCCAGACGCCTGGACGAACTCGGCTTCCTCGGTCGGGGGAAATCTCGGCATCGGCCCCGAAACGAGGCGTGTCTCTATGGTGGGCCTTACCCATTCATCCAGACGGCGGATATCATGGCAGCCGATCCTTACATTACAAACTACTCGCAGACCTACAGCGAGTTTGGTCTTCAACAGAGCAAGATGTGGCCGCTGGATACGCTTTGCATGACAATCGCCGGAGCAAACACAGCGAAGACCGCCATTATGAAAATTGAAGCCTGCTTTCCCGACAGTGTAGTTGGCTTCATTCCCGATAAATCCAAGACAGACCTTCACTTTGTCAAATACTCGCTTGATCTGATGCGGCATCGGTTTCTGTCCGTAAGCCGCGGCGCAACACAGGACAATTTAAGCCTCGACAAGTTGCTGTCGTTCCCAATTCCTGCGCCAGATGTTGAGGAGCAACGACGCATCGGTGCAATCCTTTCGGCCTACGACAACCTGATAGAGAACTGTCAGCGGCGCATCCGGATTTTGGAGACAATGGCCCGCGCCCTCTATCGCGAGTGGTTCGTTCACTTCCGCTTCCCCGGCAATGAAAACCACCCCTGCGTTGCCTCCCCCCTCGGCGATATCCCCAAAGGTTGGAATGGAATGTTCGGCGACATCGCAACGATTGATCGCGACGGTATCAACCCGTCCGACTTCCCCGGCGAACCGTTCGACCATTTCAGCATCCCGGCATTCGACGATGGGCACACGCCTGCGGTCGAACTCGGCGAGACCATCCTCAGTAACAAATACCGTATCGACAATTCTTGCGTTCTGCTCTCCAAGCTGAATCCACGCATCCCGCGCATCTGGCTGCCAGCGCCAACTGGCATGCGGCGGCCGATTACGTCAACGGAGTTCCTTGTGCTCAAGCCGAAGGCTGGATTCACCCGTCAGTTCATCTATGCCAAATGTTGCTCGGATGAGTTCGCAGCCCAGTTTGCTAGCCTCGCCATCGGAACTTCGACCAGTCACCAGCGCGTAAAGCCAGAGAATCTGCTAGCTATGCGGAGCGCCATCCCTGACCGTAAAACCGTCGAACGGTTCACGAAGTTCGTCGCGCCGATGCTTGCGATGAGCGAACGACTCCGCGCCAAAATCCTATGCCTCCGCCGGACGCGCGACCTGTTGCTGCCGCGTCTGCTATCGGAGCAGGTGCATCTCGAACCGGAGGCCATATGACAACTTTCCCCGCCTACGCCAAAAACTTCGAGCTTCACCCGAAGGACGGCGAAGCCGTCCAGCATCTTTTGCCCTTGGTTGGCGGGCTGGGCAGGATTGATTTCGTGTTCAGGGTCGATGACCCAACAGTCAATCAGGGGCAGATGGATTCTGACTTCGACACTAAGCTGGAGGCTGCACTCAGATCACTTGGCGCGACCCCGTTCAACCTGGCATTGCCGGCCGGCGTTTCGCAGGAATTGGACTTCGCATTCACGTTTCGCGGGCGCACCGTGGCCGTCGAGATTGAGAAAGCGAACCGGGAAAAAATCCTCCGCGACATTCTGAAGAGCCACATTTATCTACACGCGGGCGCACACTTCGCGCTAGTGGTTCTGCCCAGGAATTACGCGCACAAACACGGAGTCTGGAATCTGTTCGAGTTCGGCGTTGAGCGTTACGACGAGTGCCGCGCCTACGGTTTCGGATCACCCCACAAGCTGGGGATGATCGCGCTCTTCGGCTTCGACCAATACGAAGCCGGGACGGAACGCCTGCTGACGAAAGCCATTCGGGAAGAAATGCGTGTGAGAGCCACCGCATCGATGAAAGTGATCTGACATGACCGCTCTACGCCAAATCCATTGCCTCCGGCGAACGCGCGACCTGCTGCTGCCGCGTCCGCTTCCGGGGCAGGTGAAACTCAAAGCGGAGGTTACATGAGTGAAGATGCTCCTAAGAAGTTCCACCTTAGTACCGAGACGGTAGTTGCGACGCTGGTGGAATTGTTTCGGGCGCAAGGCAATCGAGTGGCTTGTGATGTTCTTGAAAACGGCAACGCAAGAATCGAAGAAACGGGTTACGACAATTGGGATGGTGGGCAATATCTATACACGCTCTTCCTAGAATTGCCCATGAAGGTGTTTGCCCAAGTCGAGTCTGATGTGCTAAAGATGGAAAAACTGATCGCTGGGAAATTTACCAAAGTACTTCCTCATAATGACAATCAATGGCTAAGAGAAGTGGCCATTCGGCCCGTCTTGGAAGACCCGGCAAGGTCGCTCGCGCCAAAGGTCGCCCCTGTCGATGTGGAGCGCCTCTGGACTCCGGGGATGTTACGCCTCTTTCTCAGCCACGTCTCAAAACACAAGGTCGCCGTGTCCAAGTTGAAGTGGCAGTTGCGCAAATACGGTATCGCATCGTTTGTGGCTCACGAGGACATCGAGCCAAGCCAAGAATGGCAAAATGAAATCGAATTGGCACTTCGCTCGATGCACGCATTCGTCGCTTTGCTCACACCGGACTTTCATCAGAGCAAGTGGACTGACCAAGAAGTAGGCGTTGCTCTCGGCAAGGGGACGCTGGTAATTCCTGTCAGGCTCGGCCTCGACCCTTATGGCTTCATCGGCAAGGTTCAAGGCTTGCCCGGCAACCTTTACGACCCTGTGTCACTTGCATCCTCCATTGTTGATTTGTTGCTGAAGCACAAAACTACCGCAGATAAGATGCAAGACGCGTTGATTGTGGGTTTAGAGAAGGCCGCGTCTTTCGATGCCGCAAAAGTGGCCACGAAGAAGATTGCTGCCCTGCGACACATCCCTACGGCGCAGCTCAACCGTATGCAGGCCGCTGTAAAGAATAACGACCAAGTTGCAGCCTCTTTTGGCGCGCCAGAACGGATTCAGCAAATCGTTCAGCGATTCAAACCGCCAGTGGTGAAAGATGACGACGTGCCATTTTGATTGAGCCATGACCATCAACCACCAACCCTTTCAGTGGACGCGCGACCCGCTGCTGCGGCGTTTGCTGTCGAGAGATATTGAATTATGAATCCAAAATCTAGTCCACTCGGCTCAATTTGGCGTCGTTGGGATTTACATTTCCACACGCAATCGTCCTACGACTATCAGAACAAAAGCGTCACGAATGAGAATATCGTTGCCGGCTTAGTCAAAGCCGGCATTGAGGTGGTCGCCATCACCGATCACCATCGCATTGACCCTGCCCGCATTATTGATTTGCAAAGACTTGCCGGTAACAATTTGACAGTACTCCCGGGTGTTGAATTTCGTTCGGAATTGGGCGGAAGCGAGTTCGTTCACTACATCGGCATTTTTCCAGAGACCGCCAACATCGTTGAATTGTGGACAAAGCTAGCCGGCAAGTTAGACATCACGGAAGCCGATGTGAAGCGAGCTGGTGACGAAGCTATATGGTGTCCCTTTGAAAAGACATCAAACGTGATTCATGAACTTGGCGGACTCGTATCGGTGCATGCAGGAAAAAAGAATAATTCCATCGAGAACATGTCCAATGCGGACAACATCAAACGAATTGTCAAGAAGGAGTATGTAGAGGGCGGCTTGATTGACATCCTTGAAATCGGTCGGATTGCCGACGAAAAGGACTACCAAACAATTGTCTTGCCTCAATTAAGTCGCAAGGTTCCCATCATCATTTGTTCGGACAATCACTACATCGGAGATTACGCTGTGAAATGCCCTCTTTGGATTAAGGGGGACAAGACATTTGAGTCGCTACGACAAACGCTTTACGAACCATTACGCCGGGTTGCCATTTCAGCTGACAATCCGCTCGCACCTTTGCTGACCATCCGCAATGTCTCAATAAACTTCCCTCCGGAGACCGAACTGACAACCGAATCTGACGGTGAGCAACGAAGCGATAAGTTCTGCCTTCGCGGTAAAAGCACGATTACATTTAGTCCGTATCTAACCTGCCTCATTGGCGGCAGAGGATCAGGAAAAAGCACCGTTCTGAATCTGATCCACGAGAAGCTTGAGCCAGGAAAAACAAAGTTTTTTGCGGAGAACAGCCTCGTGCCAGGCGCGACCACCACGATTTCGGGCTGCGTTTCCATCGACGGGGATGTTGAGCAGAAGGTCGTAGAGTTCCTACAGCAGAACGAAATCGAGCAGTTTGCAACTGCGCCTGTTCGCTTCACTGAGGCGATATTCAATCGCCTGGCGAAGCTGGATACCGAGGGAAAACTGGCAGCAGTTGAGGAAGAACTCCGCCTGGCAATGATTGAAACCAATGCCCAAGGTGACCGCCTCAAGGCGCACGACGAATTGGCTAACCGAATCACAACTGCTGAGAAAGAGCTGGCCGCTGCGAAAGCACTAATCGCTTCTTTCGAGAACGAGGAATACAAACGAATCAATGCCGAACTTGGAAGCTTGAACAAGGAACTTCAAGGACTTCGGCACTGGCGTTCGCGGTTGGAAGAACTGATCAGAGCACTGCGCGTATTGCGTGGCAAGCAGAACTTTCCACCGTCTGAGAATCCTAACGCCTATGAAATCGAGTTCTTCGCGATGTTGAAATCAATCGATGACACATCTGCGCCCGTTCCGGGACGCGCAAATCTTGCAGCCGCTGCGGCCAGAGAAGAGGAGCTTGTGGGAGCAGGGGCTGGCCTGAAAAAGAGGTTGGAAGAGTTTCTCAGGGGACGCGGTTTGTCGCAGGAGAATCTGGCGGACGTCGGTAAAGCTAACGAGCGTGTCGCACAAATTGAACAGGAATTGCCTGCCCAAAAAGCGAAGGAGGCTGAACTCGCGGTGCAGATTGCCGCGTTTGTAGCCAAGCGAAACCTGACTACCAAGCGTGCAGCTGTTGTATCAGCGCTGCTTGAGCCCCTGAATAAAACATTATCCCAACTTGGCAAGGAGGTACGCGCAATTGAGTTGCGTTACGAATTTGACGAGCGGCAATTTGATCAAGTAATGACAACACACATCCAAGAGTGCCTGGGCGCGAATGCGCCGCGCATCGACCATCTTGCAAGCATGCTGGAGGATATCGATTTTGCGACTCTAACAACCCGAGAGGATTTCGTTGCCAAGCTGCCAGAGAAACAGGCTACTGCGAAGGTGTTACGAGACTACGTTTCCATACCGCTGAATTTCGAGCTGCTCAAAGTGGAGGCAGAGAAGAAGCAGACGGATTTTGGCGCTTTCGGAAGAATCCGCGTATCATACGATGGCAAGCCGGTGGAGAACTCGTCATTTGGCCAGCGATGCACTGCGGCTATCGTGATACTCCTCCTTCTTGGGAATACTCCAATCGTGATTGATGAGCCAGAGGCACACTTGGATAGCGGCCTGATTGCCAACTACCTCGTGGAGTTGGTAAAGACGGCCAAGCTCAACAGGCAAATCATCTTTGCAACGCACAACGCCAATTTCGTCGTCAACGGCGATGCAGAGCTGATTCACACTTTGGAAATGGGCAACGACAAGGTCACGAAGATTCAAAGTATGACAATAGAGGATTTGGAACATCGCGGCAAGCTACTGGCGTTGGAAGGCGGTCCTGAAGCTTTCCTGAAACGCGAACACCGTTACGGCATCACACAGAGATAACCCATGCCCCACGCCTACACCGAAGATCAGATCGCCATAACCTCCGCCGCAGACACGACCTGCTCCTATGGCTTGAACATCTGTCTCACAACTCATCCACACAGTAATTCCAGCGACTACCGTATGATAGCTAGCAGATCATTTCGCAGAGCTTTTGTCTATGAATGAGAGCCTAGAAAAGTTCATTGAGTTGGTTGCGAAACATCTCGTGCATACCAAAGAGCGCACGATCTTTTCGCTTGGTGGGCGTGGCTATTATGAAAATGCGGCCTCGGACATGCTCGCGTTCTTTCTTCAACCTGGCGCCGAACATGGGCTTGGAACATTATTCCTGTCTGCAATCTTCGAATCCATGGGTATGAGCGACACCGCGACGCCGGAATTCGGCGAGATAACGGTCCAACGGGAGGCCCGGACCAGCCAAGGGAACAAGATAGACCTCCAAATTGTCGGAAGAAACTGGTGCCTGATTGTTGAGAACAAGATTCGGCACATCCAAAACAACCCATTTGATGACTACGAAGCCCACGCAAAGACCCTCCACAGGCCGTTAGAATTATTCACGATTCTTTCCCCAAACGGGAAGAGCACCCGACCAAAGTGGATTGGAGTCAAATACGCCGATTATTGCGCCACACTACGGGAGCACCTTGGCAAAGCGATGTTTGATGTTTCTCACACAAAGTGGCATTTGTTTGCTCGCGAATTTATCCTGCATATTGAAAACGAACTCTACACTCCAACCATGAATGAAAGAGATATAATCTTTATTGAAGAGCACACTGCCGAAATAACGAAAGTGCAGAAAATGATGTCGCAATACCGGACATACTTCCTGAACGAAATGCAGGCGCAAATCGGGAAAAGGTTTCC
Source organism: uncultured Verrucomicrobiae bacterium (assembly GCA_963845665.1). GTDB lineage: Bacteria > Verrucomicrobiota > Verrucomicrobiia > Limisphaerales > UBA11358 > UBA11358. The sequence continues at coordinate 1,030,823 of CAWJTA010000001.1, read as the reverse complement.
TGGAATAAACTTTCAGATTCGCGAAAATTTTTGGGAAAACATGACTATCGTAGGTCGCTGCACTTCTCCGCAATGGAATAATAACGACATGGTTATTTTCAAGGAAGCGGATGCGGGGAGGAAATTTCAAACGCGCATGTATGTTGATGGGACGTCTGAAGCACAGGTAACAAAAGCGCGGGAGATTATTCAGGGAAAGGTAGAATCAGTGCGCGAGGGAAAATCTCTCTTTTGGACGTTCCCAGGGACGCACAGTTCCAGCGTGGAAGCTATAAAAGAGTTTTGCGATTTCGTTCAGCTACTGCAACCGGTTTTGACCGTGTAAAGGAAGTTTTCGCCGATTAAACTATGTCCCGCGCCTACTCAGAAGAACATCTCGTTGAACAGCCCGCAATCGGCCTGTTCGCGGAACTCGGCTGGGAAGTGGCAGGGCCGCCGCCAGGTGCCGGCGCCGCGGAGCAGCGTGACGCCGGTTTGCTCGGTCGTGAAACGAACAGCGAAGTGGTTTTGGCCCCTCGCCTCCAGGCCGTACTGACAAGACTGAATCCGAGCCTTCCACCGGAGGCAATTTCCACCGCCGTGGGTGAAATCAGCCGCGACCGTTCCGCCATGCTGCTCGAACAGGCGAACCGCGAGGTCTATTTGCTGTTGAAAGAGGGCGTAAAAGTTTCCGTGCCGGATGCCACACAAGGCGGTCAGAAAACCGAGCGGGTGCGAGTAATTGATTGGGAGAATCCGGCGAACAATGATTTCCTACTGGTCAGCCAGTTCAGCGTCACGGGCGCGCTTTATACCTGCCGCCCTGATTTGGTCGGCTTCGTCAACGGCCTGCCACTGGTAGTAATTGAACTGAAAAAGCCTGGCGTGCCGGCGCGCGCAGCGTTCGACGAGAACCTGACAAGCTACAAGCATCCGAAGAATGGCATTCCATCGTTGTTTTGGTTCAATGCCTTTCTCATCGCCTCAAATGGCACGGACAGCCGCGTTGGGTCTATTACGGCAGATTGGGAGCGGTTCTTCGAGTGGAAACGGGTTGAGCGCGAGAATGAGCCGCGCCGCGTATCTCTAGAAGTGATGATTCGTGGTACTTGCGACGAGACACGATTGCTCGACATCGTGGAAAACTTCACGCTTTTCTCCGAGCACAAGGCTGGACTGGTAAAAATCATCGGCCAGAACCATCAATATTTGGGAGTAAACAACGCCATTGCGTCCATGCTCGCCGCACGGAAAGCCGGCCACGGACGAGGCGGCGTGTTCTGGCAAACCCAGGGCAGCGGGAAGAGTTTTTCCATGGTCTTCTTCGCGCAAAAAGTGCTCCGCAAGTCTCCCGGCAATTGGACATTTGTCATCGTGACCGACCGCGTGGAACTGGACGACCAAATTGCCAAGACATTCAAGGCGTGTGGCGCCGTGAGCCAGGCCGAGGGCGATCAATGTCATGCCGACAGCGGCGCGCACTTGCGGGAATTGCTACGCGGAAATCATCGTTACGTTTTCACGCTTATTCACAAGTTCCAGTTGCCGGAATTGCTGTGCGACCGGCCGGATGTGATTGTCCTTACGGACGAAGCGCACCGGAGCCAGTATGACACCCTGGCACTCAATATGCGCGCGGCCCTGCCCAATGCCATGTTCCTTGCATTTACTGGGACGCCGCTCATCGCCGGTGAGGAGCGGACAAAGGACGTCTTCGGCGACTACGTTTCGATTTACGATTTCCAGCAGTCCGTTGAGGACGGCGCGACCGTGCCTCTCTTCTACGAAAACCGGACGCCGGAGTTGCAGTTGGTAAATCCTGACTTGAACGATGACGTCTACAATCTCATTGAGACGGCGGACCTCGACCCGGAACAGGAAGCCAAACTCGAACGGGAATTGGGCCGGCAATATCACATCCTGACCCGTGATGACCGGCTGGAAACGGTCGCGAAGGACATTGTGCGGCATTTCCTTGGGCGCGGGTTTCTCGGCAAGGCAATGGTGGTTTCCATTGACAAGGCGACGGCACTCAAGATGCATGACAAGGTGCGAAAGCATTGGGCGATGGAAATCGATCGGGCGCAGAAGGAGTTGGGGCAGTATCAACTGGCAGCAGATCGAAAAGCGGAGTTGCTGAAGCGTTTGGAACTGCTAAAAACGACAGACATGGCGCTGATCGTTTCACCCGGCCAAAACGAGATTGAGCAGATGAAGAAGCGCGGCCTCGACATCGTGCCGCATCGCAAGCGGATGAATGAGTCGCAGCCGCCGCTGGACGAGAAATTCAAGGACAGTGCTGACCCGCTGCGGATAGTGTTCCTCTGCGCCATGTGGTTGACAGGTTTCGATGCGCCGAGTTGTTCGACGGTGTATCTCGACAAGCCGATGCGGAATCACACACTCATGCAAACCATCGCTCGCGCGAATCGCGTCTGTCCGGGCAAGCATAGCGGCATGATTGTGGACTATGCGAATGTGTTCGCATCTTTGGAGAAGGCCTTGGCGATCTATGGGGCAGGAAAGGGGGGCGAGAATCCGGTCAAGGACAAGGCGAAGCTGGTTGCGGATTTGCGGCGCGCTATTGACAACGCAACGACGTTTTGCGCCACGCGCCAGGTGATTCTCCCTGCTATCGAACAATTAGCCACAGGAAGCATGGAGCGGTTGCAACGGATTGATGACGCCGTTAACGCCCTCATTTCGCCCGACCCGTTGCGTCGCGAGTTTCTCGCCCACGAGCGGCTTGTCGCCACACTTTACAGCGCGGTGAAACCCGACCCACCGGCGCTGGAGTTTGCCGGTCGTGTCGCCTGTATCGCAGCAATCGCCGATGCTATCCGCACAAAACTAAATCCAAACCCGGCGGACATCACCGAAGTCTTGGGTGACATCGCCAAGTTGCTTGATGCATCAATCACCGGCGTGGAAATGCCGGCCAAGCCCGCGCCGGTGATGGATTTGTCAAAAATTAATTTCGAGGCACTCCGTAATCGGTTCAAGGCATCCAAACATAAGAACACGGACTTGGAGATTTTGAAGGCGGCCATCCGCGCCCAATTGGAAAAGCTGGTTCGGTTAAATAAGACCCGCGCCGACTTTGCCGGCAAGTTTGAGGAATTGATCGAAAGCTACAATTCCGGCAGCCGGAATATCGAAGAATTATTCGATGAATTGCTAAGGTTGAGCCGCAACCTGTCTTTGGAACAGCAACGCCATGTCCGTGAGAACATGACTGAGGAAGAGTTGGTCATTTTTGACATCCTGACGCGGCCTGCACCGGAATTGAGCACCGACGAACGCGCTGAGGTCAAGCGGGTTGCTCGTGAATTGCTGAACAAACTCAAATTGCTTCTCGTGCTCAACTGGCGGCAGAAGTCCACCGCCCGCTCACAACTCAAACTCACTATTGAAGACATTCTCGACACGGGCCTGCCGCGAATTTACACCCCTGAGCTTTACCGCCAGAAATGTTCCGCCCTGTTCGAACATGTTTACGAAAGCTACCCTGAACGGGATGCCGGCGTATACGCGGGAGTAATTTAGTTATGATTGTTCCAAATATCAGCAGAGACGCCGCCGAATTCGGCGTATCAGTTCCCGCCATCCTCGACCGCGCCTTCAAAGGAGAATCGTAACTTCTATGACTCAAAAAGAATTCGACGAGAAATTTCCACTGATTTTTGAATGGATTCAAAATAAATTGGCAGAACACGCGGCAAACGCCCGGCCAATCGTATCGATGGGATTCAACCGGCTGCCGCATTACTTCCGACCTGAAATTCTTTCGGCGGCAAAAGTGATTTATGTTGCGAAAGCTCCCACCCCACCGTTGAGCACAATCGGGTTAAGTCAGTTCTCCGATTTTGAAAACATGAGTCCAGACGGGATCACTTACATGGACACCTTCTTTTTGCGCAACGAAATGCGTAGAGACGAAGCACTTCACTTCCATGAATTGGTACACGTCATCCAATGGCAGTTGCTTGGTCCGAAATCATTTATGGCTGCATACGCAGACGGCCTGGAGCGCATTGGCTACCGAGCAAGCCCACTCGAAACGATGGCATATACACTTGATAGCGTATTTCGGAATAGCCAAACGACTTTTGACGTGGCAACGATTGTTCAGGAACAACTCCATGCGCTCTATTCTTGAACAACGCCGGATTGTGGCCGAGTTGGTCATGTTGCATGCTGAGGCGGGCGCGCTGGAGCGTCCGCAATCCGAAACCTCCACAGACTTACGCCATTCTATCCGTCATTTTGGACAGAGCGTTTAATGGAGAATTGTGACCATGTTCAACATAATCGTTTCATATAATCCAACCGCTTTTGAGACCGATCAAATAATGCGCATGAAAGTGGGCCGATTCATGGAGCACTCCGAAGGCACCGAAGCGAGAGGCATTCACGAGACCAAACCCGAAACGCTGAAGCTGCTGAATGGCACTCCGGCTCTGCTGATGTATGAAAATGGTTCCGAGGCGGAGAATAAGGATACAGTCAGATACGGCATCCTGCGCGATGTCAGGCTCGCCGGGAGCGAACTAACCTTTCGATTCGAACAAGACGGCTACTTTCCGAAGAAAGTCGTGCATGAGTTTGGCGATCGTTTGGCCATTGACTCGTTCGAATACATTCACACTCACTGGGCGATAAAAGACGGTGCCATCCCCTCCGCCATGCTCGCCAAGCTCCAGCAATCCTACGACATCGTCCTATCCTTCGCTGGCGAGGATCGCAAGTATGTCCACACTGTGGCCAAGCACCCGCGTTCCAAAGGCGTTAAGGTATTCTACGACACCTTCGAGCAAGCGGCCCTTTGGGGCAAAGACTTGGCCGAACACCTCGACTCCGTCTACCAACACGCCGGGAACTACTGCGTCATTTTCATTTCGAAAGCCTATGCCGAGAAGATGTGGACCAGGCATGAACGCCGTTCCTCCTTGGCTCGGGCCCTGCGGCAGCAGGGTGAATACATTCTTCCTGCCCGTTTTGATGATACGGAGCTGGAGGGTATCCCTCACACGACCGCATACATCCCCCTTTCTGGTATGACGCCGGCCAAATTCTGCAGAATTATATTGGAGAAACTAGGCAAGCCTGTCGCGATACCGAAACGGAAAAGCAAAAGTGGAAGCGAGCGGCGAATTCAAATATGAGCACTACAAACCTTGGAAGATTAAAAAAAGTTGACCTCCGCGAAGCTTGGAGTTCTGAGTCCAGCGGTTTCACCCCATGGTTGGCCCAGGAAGAGAACCTTAAGCTTTTAGGCGAAACTATCGGTATTGACTTGGAGTTGGAATCACAAGAAAAAGATGTCGGCCCGTTCCGCGCTGACATCTTGTGCAAGGATACCGCAAACGACAATTGGGTACTAATCGAAAATCAATTGGAACGGACTGACCACTGTCACCTCGGGCAACTAATCACATACGCCGCTGGTTTGAATGCTGTGACCATCGTCTGGATCGCCGAACGATTTACAGAGGAACATCGCGCCGCTATGGATTGGCTGAATGAGCGGACTGACGAAAAGATCAATCTATTTGGTTTGGAAATAGAACTTTGGCGGATCGGGGATTCACGAATTGCCCCGAAGTTTAACGTTATCAGCCAACCCAACGACTGGTCACGCACCGTACAGCAGGCAGCCGCAGCCGGTGGCGGTGAGGTCTCCGCACATAAACAATTGCAGCTCCGGTTTTGGACGGCGTTCAAAGCTTACATGGAGCAAAAAGGCAGTTTTGTGAGATGCCAGAAACCGTTGCCGCAACATTGGGCAAACCACGCCATTGGCCGTTCCGGCGTCCATCTTTGCTCGATTGTTTCAATTTGGAATTCCGAGACAAATGTTAAGGGGCCGGAGATCCGGGCTGAACTTTACATGGACGGCCCGAATGCGAAGCAGGAGTTTGCAGCACTCGAAAAACAGAAGGACACCATCGAAAAAGCGCTCGGATTTCCGCTAAAATGGCATAACCCAGAGCATAAGGCGATGTGCCGCCTCTCTACTCGCATGGATGCTGATTTCTTAAACGAATCACTCTGGCCAATGCAATTTGAATGGTTGCGCCAGCGCCTTGAAACGATGCATAGGGTTTTTGCCCCGATTATGAAAAACCTGAAATTGGAGGGCGAAGAATGAAGCTCCTGCAAGCCGAGACCGCTGGCGAACGCGAAGCTTTACTTCCTGCGATTTTGGACAAATCTTCCAAACGAGAATTATGAGCAAAACCGTCCGCGTTCATGACGCTGCCACGGGGAAGATTCATACGATCCCAGCAGCCGAGCTCGCTCCCGGCATGGTGGAGGCTCAAGTGGGGGGCGTCGGTCGCGTTTGGATTAACTCCGCGCAAATGAAATGCGGGCGCAAACACAAACACCCGCCGTTTGAGCCGGGGTTGAGAGACTTTATTGAAAGGGAAATCCAAATGCCTCTGGCAGAGGTGAGGCCAATAACGCTCGCCCAGTGGGAAGACGGTTTCAGGCGCGATACCAATCCGGAACAGGAAATCGGCATCTGGTGTCGAATTGCCGAACGATTTGTGGAATTTTCTAAATCCGAGGAACTGAACAAAGCTCAAAGGCAGGAATGCTTCGCCATCATGTTGCATTGTTCAACCGTTTCACCAGACCGGGTCCTTGAGGTGGTCACACTGAAAGCCCTGACACGGGAACAGGCGCAGCGTGCGATTGAGGCATACTTGAAAACCAAGGATTGAACGCCTGGTCACTGAACAAGACGCGTGCGGACTTTCAGGAGAAATTTGAGGAATTGATTGATTCCTACAATAACGGCAGCCGGAACATCGAAGAATTTTTCGAGGAGCTGTTGAAATTGAGCCGCAGCCTGTCGGAAGAACGGGAGCGCCATGTCCGTGAAACATGACCGAGGAGGAATTGGCAATCTTCGACATGCTCACCTGCCAGCAGAACTTTCCATCAAAGAACGGAATGAGGTCAAAAACGTTTCGCGTGAACTGTTGGCCAAGTTGAAGCAATTGCTGGCAATCAATTGGCGTCAGAAATCCGCCGCCCGCTTTCGCTCTTCTGAATCCAGTCTTTGGCCGCTAGCGGCCGCGATAATTTCCACTTCTTTGCGCGGGTCAACCGATTTGCCGCCCTCCAAAATGACACTGGTGAAAATAACCTTGGCGGTCAAATTGCTCGACACTTGCACGCGCGGAGTGGTAATGACGAAATTGAATGTGGCTTCTCCTTTCGGGTCAAGATGGTCCTTGCCAATGACCCATTTCGTGGACTGGCCGACCATTTTGCCTTGGTCGTCTAGGAGGAAACATGCCGCGCGTGCTTCCTCCACAGTCTCAGTCAGGTCGTTTTTCATCACTAATTTTATCACGGCCTTTTGGCCAATAATTTTTGGCGCCGAGAGCGCCACAGAAAGCTGCGCGTTTGCGGTTAACGCCAAAAATAGAAAGAGCAAATTCCATTTCATCGTTTATCGTAATTGTTGTTGTTTCTTGTGTCACTTTTGCCAAGTCGTAGAGCCGGATTGGTTCTCTTTCCTAATCACGCGAAGAATATTATTTCGGCCTACGGATGAACTTGTTTCATCTGTGGCTATTCGTCCCATTGCAAAAGCTTGTCCTCATCAATTTCAATGGGTTTTCGCAACGCTGAATGGCGCCACGTCTGCAAAGGTACGGCATGTTTCTCAAACTGAGCCTCGCCATGGTGTTGGATAAAAGCACTTCCTCTTTCAAACATTCTCATCAACGGTTCGAACAAATCCGGCTCCGCCGCTGCAACTATATTGCCCTGCCGTACAAGAATTGTCCACAGTACATAATTCTGAAGAAGCCTTGCCCAGAGTCGGTTTCCAACCGCTTCTGTAAGTGTGGCTAGCGCCAGCCGTTCCTGTTTGAGTCGCACCTCGCTGGCCCCGGACAATTCAAGAGGGTCAAAAAACAAACCCGAAACCTGGATATGAGTGTGCTGTTCAAGCCGGGAAAGTCGGCGCATATATTCATTGAGCAGCATCGCATCAGAGCGGCGCCTGCCTAACTTTAGGCCGTTACTTACCACTTTCTCGATGCGTTGAATCGGATCTGTTGAGGCGGTGTTCATGGCAATCAAATTTTTGTCAGATTAACGTGGAAATTCAATTGTAGGGGCCAGAGGCGCAAGATCATGGGCACTGTTACCGACGCCGAACACTCCCGTAGACGGATCAAATGAGGTTGGGTCTCTATATGGGAGCCCCTGTCCCATCAATGAACGTTCTGTCAATTCATGGTCCGCCAATTGCCGGAACCATGCTTGTTGTGCCGCAGACAATTCGCCGCTTGCCGCTTGCTGCCAAGCATACGCTATTTCTGGATCGGCTGTAAATCGCATACGGACCCAATCCTCACCATTGATAGGTAACTCGTGAGTTCCGAAAAAGAGATGTTTCTTTAGAGTGGTAACCTCACCTTCCGACAAGCCTGTATTTTCCGCAACCGCAGTAATATCCGACATGCCCGCTCGGCGTATCGAGCTATAAGCGGCCTCAGAAGCTTGATCGGTGAATGCAAAACCGGCACCTGTTGCTGTCTTTGCGGCCCCAGCCGCATTGAGCGCTGAAACATTTACTTCTGTGATTTGGGCCGGAATTTCAGCGGTCCGTAATTCAGCGCCACCAACAAAGAACGAGCTAACAAATGCGCCCAAATACCCCTCGACTCTGCCTCTCCCAATTGGCCCACTTTGCCACTGCGTTTCAACAATATTGACAGTCGTATTGAATGCTGCAGTAACCTGCTGGTAATCGTTCTCCAGAGTCGTTCTTGGGTTTCGGATGAAATTGAGCGCCTGGCTGAAGTGTTCCGGGGTTGACAACAGGCTGCTTTGATAATAAAGCTGCGGGACGGACTTTATCGTGCCCCAAACGTAAACGCCCGTACCTTCCGCTTGACCGATTCTTTCCTCGATAGCATTTTTTCCCAACCTCCCGTCTGGATCGAAATAATTGACTGGATCACCAATCGCACAGAACGTGTAGCCCTCAGGATCATCTGCGTTCCACAACGGGTCGAAGGACAGGAATTTTCCAGACACTGGGTCGTAGGTTCTGGCTCCCAAATTGTATAGGCCCGTGACGTCCACTTCACGCCCGCGCCATGCTGATGCCTGAGCCAAATCCGCTCCGCTGCCGAAAGCCGCTGGATTGTAACCTGGCACCGCGCCGTAGCCCGTGGGCCGTGAAGGACTCCAAGTTGTAACACCATTGATGATTTCACCAAGTACATCGCCACGGACATTGGAGATGGTCGGGTAAAATACATTTGGCGAAGGCGACGTTCCATCGAGGCCGCCAACGCCATTGAGGCCACCATATTGGCCGTTTAAATCAGGGCCCTCCAATTTCCAAGTGACGGAGTTGCCATTCTGAACGCCAAGGTCGAGGAATTCTGTTTCTGGATCGAAATATGAATTCAGGGCCTGTGACGATGCCGGGTAGACGACATTGTTGGTTACAAGAACGGTCGTTGTGGAAAGTCTTCTGCCGAAGGGATCATAAACATCGCTCCAATTGTAGCCTGAATTGTTTGCATCCCGGTCGATGATTTGATGCAGCCGCCCATGAGCATCCCATGAAAGCGATTGTGTGTGATATATGGTCCCGCTGGCGCTTTTCCAGACTCGATTTGTGACGTAACCACCAGAGTCGAAGGTATTGGTTGCGGCCTCATAGGCGACGTTGTTTGTGAATACGTTCGTTGCCCAAGCCGTATAAAATCCACTTGGATGCACTGCCGCTACCTGCAATTGATGGGTTCCACGGGACAAGTCCATCGTTGCCCGCCACTGCATAGCATTTGTCCCAAGACCTATGATGGGAATCGAGTTCCCGTCGAGCAATGCAGAAAATGTTGCCTGGCTGTTGGCATGGCCGTAAGCCGCATACGAGAACGAATTGTTCGTTTCTGTGTTGACGCGAGAGAAGGCATCAGAGGCACCATCCCAAAGTCCTGAATTTTGTCCGATTTGACCCATTGCGGTCAAAACGCCGAGACTGCCGACGACACCCTGGTCATAAATGAACGAATTTGTCCAAATGGTCGAGGTATTGAGGTTCAACTGTTCCTGCGTAAGTCGGCGGCTTAGGTTTGCATACGCATATGAGCGCGCATCCGTGAAATCAGGGCGATGTAAGGTATCTGCAGTCAACAGTCCATCGCCCGAATACGTCAGCGATTCTGTCAACGTGTTTATCGTGTTAACCGTCGTGAAAATCGAGAGCGGCCTGCCTTCCCCATCACGCGACATAATGCTAGTCTGCCGGTCGCCCACACTTCTGGTTGTGAGAATACCCGCCGTATCAAAATTATAAAAGCCACTGCCGGGCCCATCACTGGCGTAGGTCAAATTACCGTCCGCCTGCCAGGCGAAGTTATAGTTCGCGTTACCAAAACTCAAAAGCGTACGCCTTCCCGCGGCATCCCAGGCTTGCCCGGCGCTGTAACCCAACGAGCCGTCGCTGACAGATTCGGACGACAGTTGCCCGTAAGGGTCATGGGCAAACGTTATGGCTGTTGTAGGACCGATACTGCTGTTGGTGAATTGCTCGGTTATGTTGGTGACATAGCCGCGCGGTTCGTATCCCCAAATTGCGGCCATATTTTGTTCTGGCCGTGAGCCACTGCACACCATGCTTATTGGCCGCAGCCAATCATCGTAAGAATACGCGCAACGGACGCCGCGTCCATCCGTGTTGGTTTGCAGCAATCCGGCATAGGGGCTGCCGGAAGCAAAATACGAATATGTGTTTGTGCGCGTTCCGGCGGTTCCGGACGCTTCGAAATCCTTGATCAAAAGGCCAGCATTGTTGAAAGTGGCGCACCACTGCAGAACACCGCCCGGCAGGACGACGTTCGTGATCTGGCTCATTGGATTGTAGCTGTACGTTGTAAGCGCGTTGTCACGGTCGATCTTGCTGGTGCTCCGATTAAGTCCATCGTACGTGAAACTGGCGGTCGTCCAGGCCGCGGGGTCGCCGCCGGAAGACGAGCAATGTTGCTGCGAAACAAGATTCCCGTTCAGATCATACTGGTTCAAAACAAATTCCGTTGTGCCGGATGATGGATTGGAGATATCCAAAACAGGCTGATTGTCGTTGTCCGTGTAGATCGTGTGACTAATCGCACTTGCGCCTGAGCCGTCTGTAATCGTAACGCTGTTGAAGTCGGGGGAATATGCCCACGTCCTATGACGCACCAATGTGCCAGATGAATTGAAAACTTGAACCTCGGTTGGGCGGTAAAGAGCATCAAAATATGTGACGGTCGTTTCGCCCAGAGTGTTGACATTGGTCAACACCTCTCCTGCGGCGTCAAAGTAGTTGGTGATACTCTGTTGAAGAAAATTAGTGACATACGTAGGCGGCGCCGAACCTTCTGCTTCAACCGTGATGACGAGGGGCCCTGCGGCACTTTTGACCCGGTTCAATGCGTCATAGGTCGTGGTGAACACATTAAACCCGGCATCTGTTCTTTGAATCACATTTCCGCGACGGTCCATTTGAACGGAATTGGTGGCTTCCGGGATGCCTGAAGCCGAATAGAAAATGGAAGTGACGACTCGATTGACATCGTCATACGCCATCTGCCAATAAGCACCATTGGACTGAATTCGGCGCTGCAAACGGCCGTCGAGATAGTACCGCCAGCCGTTCGTAGAGCCGTCAGGATTGCTCTGAAATTCTGGCTGACCGGTCGTGGCGTAAGTGATCACCGTCACGCTGCCAAGCGGATTGGTGTAGGCATTAACTAAACCGCCTGGCTCATGGCCGAATTGTTCCGTCGAGAGCGTAACACCGTTTGTCTCCAAATGCTGCCGCTGCAACAATTGGCCGACAGCATCCCATTTGTTTGTGACCATTGCCGTCCGCGGATCAACAGACAGCGTGAGGTTGCCGAATTTGTCATATTGATTGAAGGACTGAGCATAAACATTGTCACCGACAGGTGCTTCCATACCTGTGCCGTTGGTGTTGGCTTCGGAACGCCAATGAATTTGAGTCGTCAGTCGTCCCATTCCATCGTAATCGAAATACTCATAATTGGCGGGATTGTAGCGAGGTCCCTGATACCAGTTGATTTCGCCGTTCTCGTTGTAGTAAAGGAATTCCGATAGAAGAGGCACCGACTGACCAGCGGCAAACACCTCGTGCGAAGTTGGCCGGTGCATGTCATCGTAGGCGAATGTGGTAGTTTGGCCGGCGTCGTCGGTCCGCTGGATAATCTCGCCCTGGTCGTCGCAAACGAGAAAATTGGTCACTGTCGGATCGCTCGTACCGGTGAATTGAACTTGCTGCGTAATATAACCACGCCCATCGTAGCTCCACTGGTTTGTGGCGGAGTCCGATGAATTGGCGGCGCTGATTTGCTGTTGAAGCAAACCGAGGGCAATGTTGGTGAGCGTGAGGTTTCCGTTTACTACAACATTTGTGGTGTTGCAGTAAACAAATTGGTTCGTGACGGTTGGGATTCCGCTCGGTACGAAAATGACGTCCTGAGGCAAATAGGGATACTGCGCCGAATAAACTGTCTCGACGGCATTGCCGATTGGGTCGGTGATTTTAATCGGCAAGTTGTTGCTATTGTAGCCGGCCGTATTTGTGGCGTAAACCGTCGTTCCGTTTCCGGTCAGGTCGCCCCATGAAAATGAGTTTGTCAAGTTACCGTTCGAGTCGTATTGGAATTGGGTCCAGAGCCCGCGCTTGTCTCGAATTTGGTATGGACTGCGTGGATAGCCAGGGGAAGTGGCAGTGTCCGAATACCACGTTTGGATGATTTGATGCCCGAGTTCATCCGTGTTGGTCGTGATCAGGCTATTGGTGTAATCGTAACGGAGTGTATTACCATTCACGTCTTTTACGATTGTGTAACCGCTGATGTGATTCGTATAGGCGTTAGTGATGTTGAAATTGTTAAAATAGGTGAACGCGGCATTGGTATAAAGGTTCAGGTCCGTGCCACAGGTGGCCAATTGGTTGGTCACGCGCCGCTGGTTGTCATAAACGTTTTCGAGAGTCCGACCGTCGGGCTTGTAATCGAATATCAGCAAGTGTGTCGAATCCAGATAAATCGTGCCACTATTTGTGTATTGAATATGCTGATATTGATATGTTTCCTGTGTTCCATCGGCCCGGGTCACGTCTACGAGGTCGCCAAAATCGTCATATTGATAATACGTTTCCTCCCCGTCGCTCGTGTAGGCGTCAGTCACATATCCGGCCGCGTTGTAGTCAAATCCCAAATAATTGCCATTGCTGGCATTGATTCGGACGACGCTGCCATAAGCCGGGTCGTTGGAATTTGAATCATAATTGAAGACCCAGGAATTTCCCTGCGTGTCCTGCCATGTGGCGAGATAAGGCCGCTGGCGCGAAATAGTGTTGGTCGCGGTAACGACCGGGAAGGAATTGACAATGTAAGTGCGGACTTGCCCGTCCGCCTGGGTCAGCGTGTAAAGCTCATTCGTGCCAATGAACGAATGCACGATTTTAGCATTGAACGAGTTATAAATCGAACCGATGCGTTCGCCGTCAAAATTATCCAATTGCGGATTGTCTGACAGCGCCGGCAAAAACAGGTTGGAATTGCTGGACTGCTGGCGGTAGGCAATAACCGAGCCGTCCAGTTCGACCGCAGTCAGCACAACATTGGTGGCGGTAGCCGTGCTGTTGGTGGCAATCGAGATATAAGGCACAACGTTGATATTCCAGCCATAGCCGAAGCCATTGAGGTCACTTTGATTTTGGCTGGAATAATTGCGACGCACCTGCAAAGGCTGCGGTCCTCCCACGGCCAGGTCCAAAATGTCCTGATAAAACTCCCCGCTCATCACGTCGACAGGTTCGGCAACGTATTTCAGCGGATTTTTCGAAGTTGGCGTTCCAGTATTACCGCTGCTCAGTTCGCGCTGCAGACTGTTATCAATCGATGTGGATTGCGGGAGTGAATATAAATCGATGATTTGCTGGGCAACATCGACTTCCGAAGGCGGGGTGAACGACGAGGCAACGACGAATCGCATGACTGGATTCTCGTATGGAATAAACGCTGGCCCCCCACCAAACCACGGGGATGTTGTCCAGTAATAAGAAAAGCCATTGCCGCCAAAGGCGCTGCTGCCAAGGTAAAGGTCTCCGCCGGATTGAGATGAGTTATAGCTTGCACTTTCAGCCACGTCGGACGCCGACGCGGTAAATGACTCTCCCGGAATGCTGGCCGAATAGGCCGTAGAAAGAGCAGCCGGCGTGCTGCCAAAGAACGAACTCTGCGGTCCTAGCGCACCGTTCATATTAACGCTTATGATACTCGCCGATTCGCCCGGCCCGATGATGACCAGTCCCATGCCGCGATAATTGGCCACAGCGACCGATTCGGGACCGGGTGTAATGTAAGCGCGCACGTAAGGCGCTTGCCAACCCTGAAAAGCGTTCGTTACTGCCGCCCAAATGGTTGGATCGTAATTTTGCAAGTGAGTTTCCCCATAGCCTGCGGCGTTGGTTGCTCCCACGGATTGATAATTGTTTTCGTTTAGTTCAATGATCCCGGAAACACCAGCGGTCATCCGTTGCTGCGCTAGCCGTAAAAGCACAATCGAAGACACCGTATTTTCGGATTGATAATAGCCATTGATGATGTCGTGCTCCTCGGCGGCAATTTCTCCGTCCATGACGGATGTGAAGTCATCCGTTCCCGCTGCCGTGTCATTTCCAGAGTTGGGGTGACTTGTACCGTTACCCGCGTGGGCCATTTCGCTGTAAAACATGTCCAAGCTCGGGCGCATAAACTGTTGTGCGCCTAATTGAACGGGTGTTAACCGCGAAAGTCCTTCAGCATACCACGAAACCACCTGTGTTTTATGCAACTGTTCGCAGACTGGGAGGAACGCACTGACGTGCGAATAGTAATCCATGCCCATCATGTAAGCAGCGGCAGCCTGATATGAGGCTACGGGGGGAATCCGATTTGTATTGAGTGACCACTGATACGTCATTTGCTGAAATGCCTGGGCATGGACGTTTATCATGGCGGGCGTTACCTGGCCGACGTTGAAACAGATCGCTGTGACATCCTGCAAATTGAAGGGACGGGCGGGCGTGGAAAATACCAGCGAATCCGAAATGCCCAAATATTGGTTAGGCGAGGGCGTGAAATTGAGCGAAAGGTCTCGGTTATGGGTCATCACGATGTCAAAACTCGTGTCGTTCGTCGTTATCGTGAGCGTGGCGACCTGACAGTTCGTCAGGAAGGGATCAGAACTATCAAAGGCGCTTTGGTTCGTGTTACTTGGAATGTAAGGCGCAAGCCAGAGCATCATTCCGCCAGCGCCATTGGTCGCCATAAACATTTCGCGGTTGTGCAAATCCGCCATTCGCAATGGACCAATGCTCATTGATTCATTCGTATTTTGCTGGCTGGAAATGGTCAGTGTCACCGTGTCAAAAATGTTCGTCATTGTCGGCGAAACGTTGGTGATAGCGGATGAAACGAGGCTGTCCACGATAACAACCTGAGTGGGATTATTGACGACGGTGGGTGTCGGGAAATTCGGCCAGCCTGCGTAATAATTTTGCCGATCAGCGGCGACGACGCCGATGTCGTCAAGCGAAATGCCCGGCGCATTTGCAAGCAACTGTTCGTTTACAAACTCTGGAAACAGCACCGCTGGTTCATCGGTTTCGGGATTTAGGTCCAAAATGTTGGTGTCACCGTAAATATAATGCTGCAACCAAAGGAAACCGCTGCTGTAATTGGTTGCCATGTAATTATACAAATCCAGGCCCTCAGTGATCTTCGTGTCCTTAAGCCAGGGAAAAATTTGAACGGTCTGGTTGCTAATGGTTGTGACGACCCAGGGATAATTGACGGTGATCAGGGCATTCGTGGTATAGAGTTGGCCGTATTGGTTGACCGCGCCATGAAGTTGCATCCGCAGTAATGTGCTCAGCCGCGTGTCCAACATTTGAACATTATTATTCGTGGGGAAAACGTAGGCAGCGGGATAGCCGGCCTGCCGCAGCATATAAACCAGCAGAGCGCATTGCTCCACTGGCGAACCCTCTCCCTCCATATAAACGTCATACGCGCTACGGTCTACTCCACCCTCGTTGACAGTCGGCGCAGAGGCTTGGCCATTGTTCGGGTTGTAAGACAGTGCATCTGTCAAATGGATGTTGTTGAGCACATAATTCGCAATGGCGATCGGATCATCGTTCAAGTTGGCTACCGCCTGATCAAGAGTAGGGTTGTCCAGAAGTTCGGGGCTTTCGTTGACGGTTGTGTAGGCGTTTCCGGACAGCGGAATCGAATTGGTGAGAACCGCGTCCAAATTCGTTAGTTCCGAAGGCGAAACGCCCTGATAAAACGATGGCATCGGAGTCCCGTTAAATTGAGGTTCAGTGATGAACGTTGAAAGCCACGCCGGACGGGTTTCAAAATCCATGCTGTAAAGCCTGTCCCAAGCCACTCCTGTCGAATTTGTCACCATGGGATAAAGATTCGTCGACAACGGAACAACGCCAAGTCCCTCAAGCACGTAACCGTATCCCATGTTACTCGTGCATTCTTCGGTGACCAACCAAGCTCCGTCCTGGGCATTCGTAAACTCAGGAACTGTTCCCCATGCGCCGCCGGCCTCAATCACCGCCTTGACCGTGGTTCGCAGTCCATAAGCGTTTGTAGTCACGGAAAATCCGTTTGTGGCGAATTGCCACCAATTTGTATCAATTGTTTGGCGCGGAACTGTGATGTAATTTGTAGCGACGGCCGCAATCAAATTCGTGTAGCCATTAGTAAAGCTCGAAAGGTTATAAATCAATATCCGTAGTGGCGCGGCGAAGTTCGTGCCAAGTCCATTGGTGTTTTCATACTGAAAACCGGAATAAACGCCAAATTGAAATTGCTGGCCTGTATACAGTGTTGATTGACCGGCAGTCGCGCCGAACGCCACTATGGGATTGTTGAAATTTGTGGCGTAATTGTAGTAGTTGGTCGAGACCCCCGCAACATTCGTGGATGAAACTAGACTCAAATGAGTGCGCGTATCGCATAGCAGGCGGGTGAACCATGGATAACCGCCGCCAAAATTTTCCGAATTATTCCCAAAATCATCGAGCCGGAATCCCGTTTGCTGGCTTAAGGGAATCACGAAAGACGTAAATGTCGGGTCATAACTGACGCCGCGCTGAAAACGAGTGTTGGAAAGGCTGGTGACGCCGTTGCTTGTAAGGCTTGCAATCTGGCTAACGCTGGCCCAGGCGTTGGATGCAGCTAACGTGGCGATGCCGCCGATGAACCAATTGTTCGTTGGTTGCCAGGAAGTGATGACTTCGGTTCCCAATTGGTTTGGCTCGAAGTAAAGCTTTGTGATAAACGCGTTCGTGTAAATGGTTTTGGACCCAAAATTTGGATCGAATACGTTTGTCGCCGTAATGGGGAAATTGGTCGATAACGTATAGCCAGTGATATAAACGTTATTCTGACTGTCCACGGCCACGCCTCTAGCCGAATCTTGGCTGCTCCCACCCAAATAAGCAAAATTCACCAAAGCATTTCCACTACTGCTTAGCTTAGCAACAAATGCATCCAAATTGCCGGAGTTGATGCTTCCGTAATTGTCATACGGTGCAAAATCTATCGAGCCGGTCTGTCCAACAACGACAGCTTGTCCGTCATTTTGAGCGGCAACAGCACTGGCAAGGTCACTATTTGAGCCGCCTAAATAGGTTGAATAAATTACGCTTCCTGCTGGGGACAATTTCGTGGCAAAGGCATCCGGGAGATTCGTGCTTCCGTCGCCAGAGTTCAACGAAGTATCCAAGCCATTATTGGTGGGAAAATTTAGAGAATACGTATCGCCAACGACATAGGCATCACCGTTGGTGTCGGCGGCGACTCCATAACCATAATCGGACTGATTTCCGCCCAAGAAGAAAGAATAAATCAAGTTCGTTATGGATGCGGGCTGGCTTGCAAGTGGCGGAAATTTTGTAGCAAAGGCGTCGTAAAAACCGCCCGAACTATGGGACATCGAACCATTTAGGAACTTCCCATTGGGCAGGTTAGTTGGAACGTTACACGTCGGAAAATTAAACGAGGCTGTATAACCCGCCACATAAACATAATTACTTGCGTCAACTGCGATGCCCAATCCCACATCATAATTAGTTCCCGCCAGGTAAGTAGAGTATACTAGATTTGCGCCATTGGATGCGACCTCAGTAACAAAGGCATTCGGATTGAGGAAAACAGTGCCATTAGTTCCCTGATTGTGGTTTTGCATGGCATGAACTGTAACAGGAAAATTGGTCCCATACGTATAACCTGTGAGGTATGCGTTATCTGATGAATCCAAAGCGAGGGCTTCCACGAAGCTCACAGAATTGGCACCCGTGCTACCCAGATAAGAGGAATAAACTAAATGCGTTCCATTGGTGTTGAGTTCAGCTACGAAACCGCTTCCGGGCTGGTCCCCGTAGTTTGAATTATAAGCAGTGGGAATCGTCGGATATAAAGCATTAGTCGTTGGGAAATTCAACGAATCGGTATAACCGCCCACGAAAGCATTTCCGCTTGAATCCACGGCTATGCCAACGGCGAGGTCGTCGCTACTTCCTCCCAAATACGTTAAATAAATCAAATTCGTGCCTGTCGGACCGATTTTGGCAACGAATGCATCTCCATTGATGCTGCCACCGGCGAAATTCGTTTGAAAGCCGCCTGCCGCCCAAATGTTTGTCAAATTGGCCGTCGTTTCCCCGCAGACGTAGGCGTTGCCCGACGAATCACACGCGATTCCGAAACCTTCTGTCCCAAAGCCGCCCACGCCGCCGATGAAAGAGGAATAGCTCAAAACCGGGTCAATGACCAACGGCTGGCTTGCATCGTAATTGCCAATTTCAAAGCCCACGCTGTTTCCCGCGAGATGGTAGCTGCCCGCAATGTCATGCCGTGCGCCGCCAATCATCTGATAAATAGAAGGATGACAAAAACAAATTGTTCTGCCTTGGATGGAAACAGCCAGATCCCCGTTGGTCTCTATGGCCGCGTGGTCCACGCCCTCTAATCTTATTCGAATCGCCTCAGGATTCGCGTGAGGCGCGACCACAAAATCGTATTCCAAATGGCCCTGGTTGCCGTGGAAAGTCAAGTCGATACCGGGATAAATATTTTGGTAACGCACACGGCCAAAGGCCGAAACCTCAGTTCGCCATTGTTTCGGATCGTTGCCGACAAAATAATTGATCTTTTCCGGCAAGGTTTGTTCCGCTGAAATAGGTGCACCGGTATTAGCGTTCTCGAACTCCAGAAATGCCATTCCGAATTGGCGGGGCCCCGATTTTCGGAACGAAGCGGATCGACGGTCCTCGTTTGCATTGGTGCTGATATCCAACGCTAAACCGATTTGCCCTGACATAAAATACATTGCGTATCCGTTGCCGCGGGAAATATATCGCACATTGGGATCGGCCAGCCCAACATTCGGCTCAAATCGTAGCGGGACTTGGCCGTAATTACGAACAAAGACCGCCCCCCCGTTTGTATCCTGAGCAACGGCTGGAACTAAGACGAGCGTTTGAAGGACGACGACTACAAGCAATGCCGATTTGTTGAAAAGGGTTTTCATGGCGGGAATTTCTGAAATTTTAATTAAGCGACGCTCGGTTCGTTGGACTATCAATCCAAACCTGTAAATTCGGTACGCCTGCGTAATTCGTATAATTCTGCCAAATCCACAACGGGCTTATGGGATAATTATACGTCCGCAGCTGATCGAAAGTGCCGGCGGCCTGGTTCGTGCCAAACAAACTGCTGCCGATGGTGAAGCCGCCAGCCTGAACAGCGAGATTTGGGTAATAAGAAACTCCGAATCCGCTCGTGATTAATGGTTGCCCATCCAAATAGAGCGAAGAATTATTTGTGGTATACGTCAGGACAATTTGATGCCACGCGTTTGACGACCAACTTATCGGGGCAATGAAATTGGTCGTCAGCGTACTGACGGAATTCGTCTGGGTCCCAAAATAGATGTTCGTACCGGCTGAACCCACAACGAGACTCCACCAACCGTTGGTTGAGCCCTGGTCGCCGATTTCAATTAATCGCCCCTCGTTTTGAGGTCCCACGCCACCGGCATTCGTACTAGCCCAGTTTGGAAGGAACCAAAAAGCGAATGTTCCATTCCGAAGATTGAAATTGGCTTCGCCATTGGTTTGAAGATCGCCGTAGGCGAGCAACGCGCCATTAGTGCTGTCAATAAATGCGGCGTTGGTTTCCCAGCTTGGAACCCCGACTAGATTGTAAGCAGCGGTCGGCAATTGACCCTGGTCGCCAATCCAGGTATTGGTGTTGTCGAAACTCCAGGAGCCGAGCAAATTTGGCCTAATGGTTGTCAGGTCATTGGGATTAATTCCATTTGTATAAGCGTAGAAGATTGTATAACCGTCGCCATCCGGATCCGTTAACGGATTCAAGCCGATTTGCCCAAAATACTGAGCCTCCCACCAATATGCCAACCCGTTGGTGTCTATGCCGTTGCCCCCGGAATCCACAATGTAATTCGGAGTGCCAGGCACGTACGTATCGAGCGGATTGCCGTTGGTATCAGTCGCCACATAGTGGTAGCCGATGTCAACGATATTTGTGCCTTCCGGGACTTGGTTTGTCTGGGTCGTAAATTCGTAAAGGCCGACTTGATCTGCTGTTGTGCTTCCGTTTGTGATCAACGGTGAATTCGTTGGCAAATAGAAATTTCCGAACCAACTCGTTTCCCAATTATAATTGGTTGTCATCAGGTCGTTTGGGCCAACGACCTCGTTCGTAGCATTGTTTGGCGAAAAGCCCCCATGATAGGTTATCCAGCCAGGATTGTTCGTGTTATAGGAATTGAAATTAAAGAGTGTGTTTGTGAAATTCCCGTTTAAATCGTCGTTCCAATCGAAAGCCGTTCCGTCGAATGAACAATTTTCAATCAACCAAAAGGAAGAGGAATCGCCACCAGTTCGGCTGGAATAAAGGCCGCCGTTGTAAAATGTACAGTTTTCAAATGCATAACTGATGGGATAATTATTGTCCCAAAAGGTGATACAGGGCCGGAAAAAAAGGCAGTTTGTGAAATTGGCGTATTCCGTGCCATAGGTGCTTATGCTGCCGTTATAGAACTCACAATTGCGGAAGCTGGCTCCGCCGGAGGCATAATTATCATTAAGAAGCTGATGTTGAGGCAGAGCGCCACATTTTGTAAAGTTGGCAGAAACTTGTGGGATCGTACTGCTGCCGTTGAACACGATGGCGCCCTCAAACCCGCCGTCCTCACCCGCCGTCCAGTTTCCATTTCCCTCCTGGACCAGACTGTATAGCGCAAACCTGCAGGGTTGTGTGGCATTGCCGTTGAAGGACATGCTCGCTCCATCATTGAGCGCAATTGAATAGGGGAAGTAAAATGGGCCCGAGTCCGCAAAAAACCCGACGTCTGTGCCGTTGGTAAAGGTTAAACTCGCGGACACCTGACAACCAGCAAATACGTAGTCTAATGCGTCATAGTTATAACCGAGGTCGGGGGTACTGTTTGTATCACGCGGGACGCAAGGGCCCAATATGAGCGGCGATGAAAGGTTCGTTTCATCATAAACAATTGGCGGCCATGTGGTCTTTTGGGCTAAGTCGGCAAGGATGCCAGGCGCGGCTTCGAGATATAATACACCCGCGTTTTGGGCCGCTTGATCAATATTCGTTGTGCCGACGCCCCGAAATGGATTGTTTGTACCATTTGCCAAATAATAATTTCCCCCACCAATAGTTTTATATGGAGTACTTTCATCAGTAAAGGCTGGCTCGCCGAAAGTGCTCCCGGAATTGTAAAAACCATTAAAGCTGCCGCAATTCGTAATTTCCGGAAGTCCAGCTCCCAAATTGCAACTTGAGAATATCGAATTAACGCCGACCACCATGTCACCCGGCGTCCCCGCCAAACAGGTATAAATGGCAGAACAATCATCAAACGTAGAGTCGTAACAATAGACGGGGTTGCCACCTTCGCCATCACTGTCATACGCCACGACGTTTACATTCGCAATCAGGCAATTTGCGAATAGCACGAAGCTGTCGTCAAAAAGATTACACAAAACCCCGCCACCACAGTTTAGGATCTGGCAATCATGGAAACAAGGCCCGATGCCGCCGTTGAAATTTGCATTAAATACGCACGCCTGTTGGGCAAAGCAAAAGCGAAAATTTTCCAACTGTACTGAATTGTGGCCTCCGCCAAAGTCCGACCCTTCCACGTCTAAGGCAGGGTTCGCATATCCTCCGGATTGGATGGTCCCCGTATAGTTGTCCCATACCCCGCTCATGCCCTGCCCAACACTGTTATCGTCGGCAGCTGTAAATATTGCTGGAAGATATGGCTGTGTTTGGCAGGTCAAATTGCCATCAACTTCGACGTAAGCGCTTGTATCGTTAGGATATTTAATGACGCAGCCGCCCTCCAGGACCACGTCGTCGAAATCGGCTGGACCATCCACGAAAAAAGTCTGATCGGACTGAAAGACCATCGGGTCGGGCTCGGTCGCGGGCAAAGCGATGTAATCCGCCATGACGGCCTTTGGCGTCATGGCATCGGCGAGCCTGTTTTTACTAGAATCAATCGCGAAAATTGCTTTTCTAGTGGAGTGGGGAATCGGAATGGCGAGAAATTTTAATTCTTTTACTCGGCTCGCAAATTCCTTATGGTCGCGGCCCTTGTGCTTCAGTCTGGACGTCCGCGATACTGCGGCGTTGGTTAGGGACTGCAATTGGCTCTCGATGTCGCTATACTCCACGGATTCAATGAGGTACGATTGGTCGTTGATCGTTTCGAAATCCTTCGCGATTGGCGCTCCCGCGAACCTATTTGTAGCCGCAGTTGAGAAGGTTCGGCCGGGCCCAAACTTTAGTTGACCAAATTTAAGCGTGTGATCTATAAAATCCGGGCTTGCCATTTTGGCGCGAACGGCTTGATTTGTCTCCACATAAAATGGCCTGGCAATTTCCTGCGGCGCCGGCGAATTGAAGGCGCTAAAAATTTGGATCCGCGTTGAATTTGTGGGGAAATCGTAATCTGCGGGATTAATATTTTGTTTCCAAATGACATCCTGACTGAATGAGCCGCGTTGAAGAGTATAGAGGATATCCGCGGAAATGCCGTCCCCGGTGAGGGCATTTTCGTACAGGACCTGATTACTGCTGATTAGCGTGCCTGAGCAGTTCGTGATCGCGGCAATTATCGTTGAGCTACCACTGATTGCGTCGTAAAATCCTATCGCCACGGGAGTTGTGTTAAGAACGATGCCGTCAGGCGTCGTGATGACCACAGAATTGCTCGCCGCCAAATTCGCCGCGAGCTGGACCCGAGTTTGTATTTTATTTGCATAGACGTATTGACCGTCTGGGCTCACTCGAAATGTTGGATCGCTCGGGCTCCATCCTGAACCGTCCAGTAATTGAGCCCCGTAGCGATCCGAGTAACCGAGCGTGCGTGCGGGACGGTCGTGCCCGCGGGCGAGGCTTTGTAGAAAGTTTGCTGCAAAATGTCGGAGTTACCGTCTCGCCGGACTACCTGATAGGCCGTCGGGGCAGGAACAGTAGCCGTTTGAGCTTCGCAAATTGCTGCAAAAACCAATGACAGAATATAAATTCCAAATTTAAGGATTGTTTTCATAGAAATGCCGACCGAGTGTAACTGCGGGGTCGCTAACTCCTTGTGAAAATTCACTGCATGAAGAGATCCAGTCCCTTTTTCCACAAACCGTGATTTTTAGATTGTTCATGCCGAATTGCCTGTTCCATGGGCCTTCCTGTAATTCTGCTAGCCAACATACGCGAGCGCGTAAAGCCCACAATCACAAAATGTTATCTAAATTGGCCAAATGTTATCTAAAATGGACAATCGTTATCCAAAATGGACAAAACGGCTTTCACTAGTCAAAGTCCCCGGATCTTCGGGTTTCGCAGACTGGCACTTTTGTTCGCAAAACTAAGATCCGACCGTCCTAAAAGCGCTCAAAAAATTTTATTTTCCAAAATTTTTTGAAAGAATTTCGAGTTTCGCGCGTATTTATAAGCATGACACGGTTACACATCCAGAATCCAACCCGGTATCTGGCAATTGCTCGGCGATCGGGCTTCAAAGTCCGAACGATGTCGAGAATTTTGGGCCTTTCCCAAAGACAACTGCAGCGGGACACTCACCGGTACTTCGGATTGAGGCCACTGCTTTGGCTGAAGAAGCAACGCCTGATCGCAGCCGGCAAGCTCCTGAAAAACCGCAAGTCCATCAAAACCGTCTGCCACCGATTAGGTTTTAAACAGCGTTCTCACTTTTCAAGGGAATTTAAGCTGTTTTATAGGCTTACTCCGACCCAATTTCTGGCACGCTTTTTCAAAACAGAGCGCGCGCGCCGTCCGAGAACTCGATTGCGAGGTTTCAAGCGTTAATTTGACCAATTAAAAGCAATCCACCGGACAGCCGAGATGCCTGCGAATTGTTGCATGCGGAATGGTTGGTTCGAACGCGCAGCGCAGCCGCCGATGAATGCGAAAGCTCTAGCAAAAGAGGCCTGAGACTGATTCACCAAGCCTTTTTTTGGCATCGTCCTGGCGGAAAGCGATAACGGAAAAAGAGGAGGAACGGACTGCAGCGAGCGAGAACTCGGAGCGCCTTTCGTAAAATTCTGCGCGAGTCCGGACCCATCTCGACTGTTTAGCGCGCCAGCCTGCGCTACCCCCCCCCCCGCCCCCTGACACAACTTGACACAAAACCACCCCGAATTTCGTCCATGACACACTTATGACACAACTTTGCACGTGGGCACAGTTCGACACGCGGTTTTCGGTGACTCTTTGCTGGTGGATACAATGAATGTCCTTGCAAAGTTGAGCAAGTCATGTATCATAGCGTTGCAATGACTGACACAAAGGCTGCAACAAATGGCAGTGCGCGGCAGGTAGAAAAACTCGAAAATGCAGGTTCGAATCCTGCAGCGCCCACCATTTTTTCCTGAGGAAACGATGGCATTGCCCAGTTACCCAAAAGAAAACCAAAACTTTTCGTTGGGCGGATTGGATGAAGATAGTGAAAGTAAAGTGAGGTCCAAAGGCGGACGGCTCCGGAACAATCATTGCAAACCTTCAAGACCCCGACTCCGCCGGAGTCAATGAGGCACAGGCCACGGCTCGAATGCTGGACGGATTCATTATCAAATTTGCCACGGCCACCGGGGACAAGGAGACCGGAGCCAAACCAGTCAGCACCCAAAGCGAAAGCGAGACACGAAGGATAGACGGTCGAATCTCCCGAATACTCAACCGTACAAAGCGCGTGGACTCTTTTTAACCAACATTTGAATCTTTTTGACACATTGAGAACACCGAAAGAGGTCCACCACCTCGCCCTCTGGTTGGTTGGCATACCGATGGTCTCGCTCGACAAGCTCGACAGTCTCTTTGTCGCAAAAAAAGCAACGTTTGTTGGGGTTAGGAGGATGCTGTTTGACGTATTCTTCATGATCCTTCACGACGAACTCATCACCACACGCCGAGCAATGATAACGCCGCGCCGACAGACGGAGAAAAATTGATTTAGATTCAGTCTTAAATGACCCGCAAGTTCTGCAAACTATGATTAGTCGGGTTGACATGATTCGACTCACCGTCTTACTCCAAAAACCTGAACCACGACGTGGAGAAGGGCAATTGGGAAATCACGCAACCGGGACGCCGAAGCGAGTTCCGCGCCCGCTGTGCCAAAAACAAATCAGAGCGGCGACATTGAAACAGGGCGAAAACTTTTGCTCTCATTGTTTTGAGACGTTTGTGGCGGAATAAATAAAGTTTTGTATGGCAGCAGCAACAAACAACGAATCGAAGCGACGCAAACAATAGCCAATCCGATTAACATAATGGCAGGTGGCTCGGGCACGGGCACGACGTTAAATTCGACATTGTAGGTCGAGGAACCTCCCGCGTTGAAATAAAATGTAAGGTCGGAATCCACGACAGACCCGTAAGGACTCAATGGGCCATCGTTGATCTGGGCGAAACTATGCTCCGAGACGATTGAAACTCCGCCGGTTGCGAAGACTGGATTTGGACCGGCCGACGGATTTATGAATTCTCCGCCGAGTTCAGTACCAAATTCGCCGCCGGGTGGAGTATCAGGTTCTGTCCAGGCCGGTAAATGAGTGAAGATCGAACTAATAGAATTCGATGGCGCCGGATAAGCCCAAAACCAGTTGAAAGCGGATATGTTGTTGACAGAGCCAAAAGCAACTCCTCCGACGGTTACTTCCAGATATGTGGGCGATTCTTCGGTAAACACCAAAAGGGGGTTCTGAGCATGAGTTATCAGTGGTAGAAATAAGAGGATTGGCACGATGTATCGCATATTATCAGGGCAACTGGTTTGCCATTTTCGTGACTATACTGCCGTCCTCCAGATTTGCAAGCTTTTCTGACCGGCCCGCTTCGGTGTCGTCACTGTCAAAGCGAAAGCGGCTCGCGTTTTGAAGCACAGGCCGGGGCAAAGGTCCTGTCCACCATCCGGCCATTCGGTCCGTCCGTTTTAACCCGGATTTGCATTTGGATTCACCGTGTCGTTTGATAAACGCGAATGTCACCACGTCAGGCGGAGAAAATATTAAGGAGTGGCCGCAGATCAGAATCGCGCTATTGCGCGGCTTAGCAGTCGGCGGCTTATGTTTTCGGGGTTGCTTTACCCAGGGCGGCGCGCTCAAAGACTCGCGCTTGCCCTGTATAGCGTATCCGGCGTTATTCACGGGCGGAGCAGGAGCGTTCTGAGTTGCTCCGCCACTTCGCCGGTGAATAACGCCGTCGCAATGTGGCTTTTCACGCACATTTTTTTTAGCGTATTTTGGGTTTGGCTCCGGTACGAATATTTGCCCTGCTCGCGTTACGAGCATAGCCCAATCTTTCGACCGGAGCCGCAACCCGAACATGGATACGCATCCTCAGGTGACGACGACAACGTCTCGTTCTATACGGTCTGCGCCCCACGTTCACTCACACAGCAACCCTAACATGAACACTCCCAAGGACAATACTCCACTTCAAACAGCGCCCGTCGCCTGGGTCGGATTGGATTGGGGCGACAAAGAACACGCCTTCGCCATCCAGGATGCCGTTGGAAAATGCCAGGCCGGCACATTGGTACACTCGGCCGAGAACCTCCATAGTTGGCTCCAAAAGTTGGGCGAACGTTTTGGCACAGGTCAGGTCGCCCTGGCTGTTGAGGCCAGCCGTGGCGCCGTCATCCACGCCCTGCTCGAATATCCGTGGCTGACTATCTATCCCATCAACCCGATCACCAGCGCTCGTTATCGCAGCGCCTTCACGCCCTCGGGGGCCAAGGATGATCTACCCGACGCCAAGGTGTTGCTGGAATTGGTACGGGACCACACTGCCAAGTTGCGCCCATTGGAAGAGCAAGACCCGGTCACGGTCAAATTGGCCGGCTTGGTCGAGGCCCGTCGCAAGCTGGTGGACCGGCGCACGCAGATCATCTTGCAAGTCGAAAGTCTGCTCAAAGGCTATTATCCACAAGCTTTGCAAGTGGCCGGCGATCTGAAAAGTGACGTGGCGTTGGCCTTCCTGAATCGTTGGCCCGACCTGATCAGTCTCAAAGCGGCCAGACCCGCCACCATCAAAGGGTTCTACCACCAGCATCAAGTCCGTTCGCAAAAGCTGATCGAACAACGCCTGGCCTTGATTGCCCAGGCCAAGGCATTGACCACCGATGACGCACGGGTCGCTGTGGCGGCGCTGCACTTGCGCGCCCTGCTGGATCAATTGAAAATCTTTCACCAACACATCCCGCAGTTCGACAAGGCGATTGAGCAGACCTTCGCTGAGCACGCCGACCGGGACTTGTTCAGAAATCTGCCGGGCGCGGGCCGACAATTAGCGCCGCGCTTGTGCGTGGCCTTCGGCACGCTACGCCGGCTTTACCCCGATCCGGCCAGCTTGCAAAAATATTCGGGAGTCGCTCCCATTCGCGAAAAAAGTGGCAACCAGGTCTGGACGCACTGGCGGTGGCAGACCTCCACGTTCTTACGACAAACCTTCGTCGAGTGGGCGGGCCAAACGGTGCTCTACTCGGATTGGGCAAAGGTCTATTACCGACGCATGATCAAGAAAGGCAAAAGGCATGCAATGATCCTCCGCGCCTTAGCCTTCAAATGGATCCGCGTCCTGTGGAAATGCTGGCAGGACCGCCAACCCTACGACGAAGCTCGTTATCTCAAACAACTGATTCATCGCAAAAGCCCCAACGCCCCACCCACAATAACATGAGACTTTTTTTCACTTCTATCTTGATCGGAACAGCTCAGGTGTTGGGCTACATATATTTCGCCCCGATGGGGCTTCGGTTTGCGGCTTCGCCGACAGATGGTATCTGTCAGTCAACTTTCCTGGAGCCTAATGGAAAATCCGGGTTTTAACGATTCAACCTTTTAACGTGCGGCTCTCGGGAAATGCATCCCTCAGTCTGAGAAGCTGCGTCAGCAACCATAACTGTTTCACTGTCAATTAATTAAACTTATTGACATATTTAAAATGTCTTGATAGTCTTTGCCGCAAGAGATCGGGAGGTGCCCAAGTCTGGCCGGCATCATGAATAATTCTTTGTTCGACAATACTTTTTTTGTCAGAACGGCGGTTCCTGTGCGTATTACCTGGTGTAACTCAATTTAATTAAACCACGACCTTGACTATGAAAAACAACCAATTCCGCCCGGCAGCCGCCGGATTCGCCCATGATGCCCCGGGCATCGACCTCCATTCTGCCGCTGCCCGTGAAACGGCGCGGCCCGGTCAGGGTCATAAAGTCCGCTGCCGCTTCCTCACCGAACTGGCCCTGTTGATCTTCCTGGCCTTCGGAGCCGCCAATGCCTTTGGCGGCGTATGGTCCTGCTTCCCCATCTATTCTTTTGGAACGAAGTATGCGCCGCAATCGGCATTGGTGCCGTCCAGCGATGGCAAATCGCTCTACCTGTTGGCCGCGTCGCCTTATATTGGCAACGACAATTGGCCTCCTGCCAACGTTCTCAAGGTCGGCCTTTTTGGTTCTCCTTCGATCGCTTCAATCGCACTCAATGGCACTTACCTTTCCGGTGGCGGCGGCGGGGATACGCCGGAAAGTGGTATAGCTTTAATTAACAACGAATTATATGTGACGGTTCCAAACTTGCCCCCGGATAACAATTACCAGGGATCATTGTACGAAGTGGACCCGAATTTCACTTTGCCCCCGCAACTTCTCAAGACTTTCGGACCTGGCGACGGTGGCGAGTACCCAAGCTCGGCCGTCGTATCAGGAACGTATAATGGGGCTTCCGTGTTGTTTGGAACTACATATTCCGGCGGAGCGTATGGGGACGGGACGCTGTACATGATCAACCCCAACGGCAGCGGTTTCACTGTCCTCACCAATTTTATTACTACTAGCGGGTACGGGCCGGACGGCTTGATCGTAAACCAGCAGAACCCGAACCTATTGATCGGTGTAGCGACTGAGGGCGGTAAGGGGACGGTCTTCTCTTACGATACCACGGCGGCCGCCGGCAACGGTTTGAGTAAGCTTCTCAATTTCGCTGACCCGGTTGATCCCAGTTCTACCCTTAATTCCACCGACGATGGGTACGACCCATGGGGGACTCTCGTGCAATCGGGCCCCTGGTACTATGGGGCCACTCAAGATGGCGGCACATCTACCGGTGTCAGCATCCTAACTCCCAAGGGCACGGGCACGATATTCAAGTTGTCGACCAGCGGCAACGACGTCACCCTGGGGCAGTATCAAGTCATTCAAAACTTCGCTCCCATCGTCGATTCGTCCGGCGACAACAGCGGTGGTGCGTTCCCCTTGGGAAGCCTGGTCATGGAGGGCGGCGTCCTGTACGGGGTGACGTACGAAGGCGGTGCGAATGGCAGCGGCACCATATTTTCGATAAACCCCGACGGCAGTGATTTTCAGCCCATCTACAATTTCCCCCCTGGAGATCCACCAACGGCGGGCTTGACCTGGTTGGGGAACGCGTTTTATGGGGTCACAGAGAATTCAATTTTCGAACTTTATTATTATACCCAGTTGCTGCCGGCGCCGGATGCGAATATCACATTTAGAGGAACTCTAGGTGGAACCAGGCATTTTGTTATTGAATGGGTCGATCCAACGCACACGATGACCCTCCAATCCGCGCCAACCCCCCTTGGCCCCTTTACCAACGTCATCGGCGCCACCAGCCCTTACACCAACGCCGCTGCCGAGGCGGCCTCGTTTTTCCGCGTGATAGCGCCGCCGGGCCTGCCGGTGGCCAATACTGCGGACGCGACCTATCAGACCGCCAGCACTGCTACGCTCAACGGCAATGTCTTTCCCAACGGCAGCGATACCCTGGCCTGGTTCGAATATGGCCAGAGCATCAATAACAACGTCACCAATTTCAGTTACAGCGGCGTCACCGCTCCCACGCTTGTGGGCGCGGCCAACACGACGCCATTGGTGGTGACCAGTTTTCTGACGGGCTTGACCCAGGGGACACCCTATCATTGCCAATTGGTCGCCTCAAACAGTGCCGGCATCGTCTATGGCGGTGATGCAGTGTTTTACGCCGCTTCCGCCCCCGTCGCCGTCACTTTGGCGGCTTCGAACGTCATGAATACCACCGCTACCGTATATGGCACAATTCTGCCCAACAACTCCGACACCAAGGCCTGGTTCGAATATGGCACCAACACCACGCCGCCGATTACCGTTCCGGGCTTCAATACCCAGCCGGTGTTGGTCAGCGCGACGTTGACCGGGCTGACGCCGGGAATGGCCTATCAATACCAAATGGCGTCTTCGAATGCGGTGGGCTTCAGTTACGGCGGGTACCTGACGTTTACGAATACTGACGCGCCGTCTCCCGTGCTGACCACGCTCGCTGCTTCTTCTCTCACCACCAATTCGGCCGTGTTGAATGCGACCATTAACGGCGAAGGTTCGCAGGCTACGTCGTATTTCCTTTACGGGACGGACACCAACTACACGGGCGGGCAAGTCGGCTCGTACACGACGTCCGAAACCAACGATACCGAGCCGTTCAGCTTCACCCTCACCAACCTGGCCCCAAACACGACTTATCATTACGAGGCCGTCGGCTTCAACTGCTGCTCGGGAGGCTTGGGCGGCGATCAGCAATTTACAACGGCTAACCAGTGATGAAGCTCCCGGACCGTGCGAGTGCGGTTTAGAGTTGCACAAAACTGCTTGGGCGCTTGCGCTGAAATTCAGCGGTGAGGCTGGCCACGTCAGACGGAGAAAATATGAAGAAGTGGCCGCAGATCAGAATCGCGCTATTGCGCGGCTTAGCAGTCAGCGGCTTATATTTTTAGGGTCGCTTTACCCAGGGCGGCGCGCTCAAAGACTCGCGCTTGCCCTGGGCTACATATATTTCACCCCTCTGGGGTTTCGGGTTGCGGCTTCCAACTTCGCTCTCACTGTCGCTCAAGCTACGGTAGGCAGGCAGAGCTACGATGGACAGGTCGCCGACAAATAAGTGGGCGGTACTTCCGGATCCGGGTTTAAACGATTCAACATTTTAACGTTTCAACGTGCCCCTCATGGCACACATGGTCTCGGCTCACACGCCTGTGCTTGGATGTAAACGGTCGTCGGCTGCAAGCCGTCGGCCGTTGCTGTTAGTGTGATCGCGCCGGAGATTTTTGTGGATTGCACAATGATTTGTGCCAGGCCGTTGAAAACGCTGCGTTGCCAGCCCGATTGCGTCGGGTATTGGTCCGGTTCATGGCAACTGGGATCTCCATTTCCGACACCGATAATGCGGCCGGGACCTTGAATCGCAAAATGCACCAAGTTCGATGCGGTGGGAACAACGCGTCCAGGTTCGTCGTGAACCGAAACGGTAATGATGCTCAGGTCCTCGCCGTCGGCGTTGATTGTGTTGTGGTCCGGTTCCAATTCCACGGCGCTGGGAGCGCTGGTGGTATCCACTTCGGTCGCGGACACGACTTCGCCGGAGGCGTCATAGCCTTTGGCGCTTAGCGTTCCGGCGGCGTAGGGGACTTGCCATTCCAAATGCCCGTTGCGCGGCATTGATTTGCGGCCGAGGCTTTGGCCATTCAAGAACAATTCGACTTGCGGGCAGTTCGCGTAGCACCACACGTCAATGTTTTGGCCCTCTTTGCCCGCCCAATTCCAATGCGGCAGCAAATGCAGAACCGGTTTATCGCTCCACACGGATTGGTAATAATAGAAATTGTCTTTCGGGAAACCGCACGTGTCCAGGATGCCAAAATGGGAGTTGATGCACGGCCATTTATACGGAGTCGGCTCACCGCGATAATCAAAACCGGTCCAATAAAAACCGCCGGAAAGCCAGGGACGATCCGCAAAATAACTCCACCACGATTCGGACGTGCTCGCCCAGTGCGGAAAATTGGAGTCATAGGCGCTCACATAGCCGCGCTCCTTGTCGGTTTCATAAATGCCGCGCGTGCTGACGGTACTGCCTTGCTCCGTTCCCACTTCCGGTTGTTGCGGATGTTCGCGATGATAATCCTCGATGTCTGAACCCACGTGATAATTCCAGCCGCGCACTTCGAGCGCGCTCATCAATCCCGAGTAAACATCGCCCACGCTCTCGGCGCAGGTGACAGGACGAGTCGGGTCCAGTCGCTTTACGTACGCCTGCATCGTGGCGCCCACGCGCCCGGCATCGGCATTCGTCTGCCTGGATTCTTCATTGCAGATGCTCCAGATAGCGACCGATGGATGATTTCGGCCCCGCAGGATTTGCTGTTGGAACCGTGCCATGTTCGCGTCGTCACTGCCCAGCAATCGGTTTTCGTCCATCACGAGCATTCCCAATTGGTCGCACGCGTCCAGCAGTTCAGCCGTCGGTTCGTTGTGAGACGTGCGGTACGCATTGCAGCCCATTTCCTTTAGGCGCGAAATGCGAAAATATTGCAAGCGGTCCGGCAGGGCCGAGCCTACGCCCGCGTGGTCCTGATGATTGCAGGTGCCTTTGATTTCGTAATGCATGCCGTTCAGCAAAAACCCTTTGTCCGGGTCAAAGCCGACCGTTCGAATGCCAAAAGATGTTACCTCACGGTCAACGACTTGCTCGCCATGGGTAACAGTCGTGATGAGGGTGTAGAGGGCAGGGGACTCGGGCGACCATAGGTCCGGCCTGGAGACGTGTGTCGTCTGATCCACTTCAGTGGTTAAACCGCTGGGCGCTTCCGTCGTTTGGTGAACCGAGGCCACTTCCTGTCCTTCGGGCGAAATAATTTGTGCCGTGACCGTTGCGTCGGCGTTGGTGATTTGCGAATTGAGCAATTGGACCTGCACATGAATATCCGGCCGCCCTTTGGGAACGTTGTCCTTAAACTGGCTCCAGACAAAAATCCCGTCTGGCGCTATTGCCAGCGGCGCTGTCTTGACCAGCCACACGTGTCGGTAAATGCCCGCCCCTTCATAAAACCAGCCTTCGAATTTCGACGCATCCACGCGCACCGCGATATCGTTTCTGCCGCCGCAGTTGGCGACATCGGTGATGTCGTAGCGGAAGCTGTTGTATCCACCTTCGTGATGCCCCACCAGCCAGCCGTTGACGAAAACCTGCGCGTCACGGAACACTCCATCGAATTCGATCCAAATCCTTTTGCCCGCGTCTTCCTGCGGCAGTTCAAATGTGCGCCGATACCACCCGATGCTATTTTGCGGAAAACCCGGTCCGACTGGTTTGTACCCGTGATTGTAATTGGCCTTTTGGTCAAAGGGCAGTTGCACAACCCAATCATGCGGCAGATTCACGGTCTGCCATTGGCTATCGTCAAATTTTCGACCAGCAGGTCCTTTGCTTGAACCGGCCTTTGCCAGGTTCACGGCATCCGTCGAAGCATCGCCTAAATGGAATTTCCAGCCAAAATCAAACAGCAACCGCTCCCGCGGCGAATCCTGTGCGGCCAAAAGCGGGAAACTGAAAATGGCAAGGGCAATGCCCATGGCAAACAAACGAAATGGAGTGTTCATCACTAGAAAGTTTGAAGAACCCAGGCGTCCGGCGCAATGCGAAAAACAGACTGTGGACTGTGGACTTGACGCGGCGCGCGCCGCGCAATAGATTCGGCCAATCCCCCTTTATTGCCTTGAACCCACGCAATAAGAAGAAAAAAAGGCAGCCAACAGCGCCCGCCACAACGCCGCTCTCGCCGGGCAGAATTTGGACCTTTCGGGTAGTGCTGTTGCTCTTTCCCTTCATTGTCGCCGGGTTTGTGGAAATGGGCCTGCGCCTGGGCGGGTATGGATTTAACCCGCACTTTTTCAAGCGCATCCAGATTGGGGGTGACGATTATTTTGTCCAAAACGATTCGTTTAGCTACCGGTTTTTCCCTCCTGAAGCCGCTCGCAATCCGGGCGCGTTTCGCATGAAATGCGTCAAACCGCCGGGCCTCATCCGCATTTTTGTCTTCGGTGAATCAGCGGCCATGGGTGATCCGGAACCTGCCTACGGTCCCAGCCGTTACATGCAGGCCCAATTACAGGCCAAATTTCCCAATACCCAATTTGAAGTGATCAACACCGCTTTCACGGCCATTAATTCCCACGTCATCGTCCCGATCGCCCGGGAATGCGCGAAGCATGACGGGGATATTTGGATCATTTACATGGGCAACAACGAAATGGTCGGGCCCTTTGGCGCGGCGACTGTCTTTGGCCGGCGCGCGCCGCCGTTGCCGTACGTGCGTTTTCTCACCGCTATCCAAACGACACGCACAGGACAGCTTCTGGCGGCGCTGGCTCGAAAAATTCACGGCGGGTCGTCGTCATTTACGTCCTGGGGCGGAATGGAAATGTTTATGAACAACCAAATTCCGCCTGATAGCCTGCTTAAGCACAGTGTCTATCGCAATTTTGATCAAAATCTCGACGACATTCTCCGGGCTGGGACCGGCGCCGGCGCGAAGATTTTGCTCAATACAGTGGCTGTCAATCTTCGCGACTGCCCTCCTTTCGCTTCCATGGACGCCGCCTCTGTTTCACTGTCCGCCGATTCAGAGGCAAAAACGATGTCGGCGCAAGCCGAACAGCTTCGGGCCAAAGGCGACCTTGCCGGCGCGGAAGGCCTTTACGAGCAGGCGCTCAAATTGAATCCATCCGACGCCACTGGCCAATTTGCTTTCGGCCAATGTCTCCTGGCGGACCAAAAGATCCCGGACGCCGGCGTCCCCTTGCAGCTTGCCTGCGATGACGACGCATTGCCGTTCCGCGCTGATTCCAGAATCAATCGCGATATCCGTGCCGCCGCCGAGCGTTTCAGCAATTCGGATGTGGTCTTATTTGACGCGGCCGGTGCGCTGGCAACGCAAAATGCCGATGGCCTTTGCGGCAACGAGACATTTTACGAGCACGTGCACTTTGATTTCTCCGGCAGTTATCGGCTGGGCCTTGCCTGGGCGCAGCAGGTCGAGAAAATGCTTCCCGCCGGGGACATCCGTAGCGGGAACGGATGGTTGTCAGAAAAAGAATGCGATGACGCGGTGGGGCTTTCCGATTGGAATCAGACAGCCGTGCTTGACCATATGCTCCAGCGCATGCAGTCGCCCCCGCTCGATGGCCAGTCGAATAACCGCCAGCGAATCGAAAAACTTCAGGCGCGCTTAGATCAATTGCGTGTGCGGATGAACCCAGGTTCAGCAGCCGCGGCACGGACAAATTTTCTCGCGCAGATCGCGCAACACCCCGGCGATTATTTGCTTCAGGAAAATTACGCGCTGTTTCTGCAAGCTGTGGGTGATTTGTCCGGGTCCATCTCCGAATGGAAACAGGTCCACGAGTTTATTCCCCAGGACTATTTTCCATTGTTTCAAGCCGGGCGCCTGCTGGCAGCGCAACATCAGTGGACGGAAGGCGAAGCCGACCTTCGCGCAGCCGTGCAGATACATCCCAGTCTGACGGACGGCTGGATTGAGCTCGGCAATATTCTCGCGGCCCAAAATAACGATTCCGGAGCGCTCAACTGTTACCATACCGCGATCAAACAACGGCCCTCCGACGCATCCATATTTGTGCAAATCGGCAATGTAGACGCCGCGGAAAACGATCACGCCGGGGCCGTGGAAAGTTATCGCCAGGCAATTCAACTCAATTCGGGCAATTGGGAAGCACATTATGAGTTGGCCGGTGAACTGGATGCTGGCGGGCAGTTGGATGCGGCCCTCACGGAATTTGCCGAGGCAGCCAGGCTGAACCCAACTTTCTCAAGGACCCATTTCAACTATGGCGTCCTGCTGGCCAAGTCGGGTCGCCTGGACGACGCGCAACGCGAGTTTCAGGAAACCCTTCGGCTCGAGCCGGGATACAAAAACGCTGCGGACGATCTCGCGAAAATTGCCCTTCTAAGGCGGCGGAGCAGAAACTAAATGCGGCATCCACGATTCTGATTGAGACGTAGAGACGGAATGATGGGAGCAGGGCGGTGAGTGAATATACAGATGAAGTTGGAAATCGTGTTACATTGTTACATCGTTGAGGCATAACGGCTTACAGTGTTACACACTTTGTTACACGCTGTTACATTTCGTAAGTTATTGGTTATAAATGGCTTGTGGTGTTACATTAACGTTATCGTTGTTTTCAGTGGAATGGTTGCGGGTGATAGCTCCGTTGGCAACGATCGGGGATTCCATCGGTTCATGGTCCCAATGCATGCGAAAACACTCGAAAGTAGGCTTTCCATGAACCGTCGCTCGGACGAGCGCACACGAATCGTTCCGCCCGCTTTACGGGCGGTGACGGCGCAGCGCGCCGTCCCTACCAACGCCAGTTCATGGCCGCAATGCGCGATTCGGTAATCGCTGAGGTTCCCCAGGAGATGGGAATAATTCTCCGATGGCTGGTAACGACAAAAAACTGTTTCGGTTCAAAATTGGTTCACGGCGAGCGGTACATCTTAGGGTGAATGATTACCCGACTATGCCGTGCCCCCGGCCATCCGCAAATCTCCTGTCTCCGCCTCCTTCGCGCGGTGGCGGTGCGCAAGCACTGGCCGCGTGCAAGCACCCCGCACAAACATGCGGTTTTGATTTGCGGCTTTTGCAGCTACATTAGCCTCATCAAGCCCCAAACAAAAGGACACCTTATGAGAAATTCACGTTGCCGCTATATTCGTACTTTGTTGCCGATGGCCGCGTTGTTGTGCGCCGTCAAACTCACCGCGCAAAATTCCACGATCGTCACTTTTAGCGTGGATATGGGCACAAATATCATTGTGGGGAATTTTATTCCCGGCACTGACATCGTTTCCGTTCACGGAACATTCAATGGATGGGGCACCGGCGTGAACCTCGTCCAGGAAGGTAGTTCCACCGTCTATACCAACACCGTCAATGACACCGGCGATGTCAACGGCAACGTGATGGACTATAAATTTGTGAACAGCGACTCCGCCCAGGGCAACGGCGGTTACGAAAACCTTGCCTCAGGTTATAATCGTTCGGCGCAGCTTCCGGCTACTGTCGGGGCCAGCCTGGATCTGCCGACTCCGGTTTTTAACGACGCCGGCGCGGCTGTCACCAATGAAGTGACGTTCCAGGTGGATATGAGCGAACAGGTGAACCTCGGTAATTTTACTCCCGGCGCCGGCACAATCCAGGTGAATGGCCTTTTCAACGGCTGGGGCGGCAGTTACTTGCTGACGAACGATCCGGCTATCATCGTTACCAACGAACCCTCCGGCGTAACGACGACCGACGTTTATGTCGGGACATTCGCCATCGGCAATTCACCGGCAGGAGTTGAACAGTTTAAGTTTGTGATGAACGGCAGCGCGTACGAGTCCGTCAGTGCTGCCAATTCCGATCCAAACAGCGGCAATCGCATCTTCGCCAATGTGGGGCAAACACTGCCAATTGTGTTTTTCTCGGATTCGCCGCTGGCGCC
Organism: uncultured Verrucomicrobiae bacterium; assembly: GCA_963845665.1. GTDB lineage: Bacteria > Verrucomicrobiota > Verrucomicrobiia > Limisphaerales > UBA11358 > UBA11358. Next base: position 992,816 of record CAWJTA010000001.1, on the reverse strand, counting down.
AAGCTGCCAGGTTCAATTCAGCGTGGATATGACGATCGTCCAATTTACCGATACCAACTTCTATGCGCCATCCTTGACGATTAACGGCACCATGAACGGTTGGGGCGGCACCACGTTGACGAATAATCCTAACGCCGCTAATACGAATATATATACCAGTCCGTTTTTCCCCCTCGGTGTGAATTCCGGCCAACAGTATCAGTTCCGCTACACCGAAGGCCTGGCCGGAACAACGATTTATGACCACGCCAACGGCGCCTATGGCGGGCAGGGGAACCGTGTCTTCACCGTGCCCAACGCCGTCAGCACGAATGTTTCTGCTGTTTTTAATGACGCCCGGTTTAGCGATTATCTTCTCGAGCCCACGCCGGTATTTTTCAGCGTCGATATGACTAACGCCATCGGGACCGACAGCCATGTTTTCAATCCAGCCACGGACAATGTCTATATCAACGGCGCCTTTGTCGGCTGGTACTCCTGGGCGGGCGGTGTCAATCCGACACCAGCGCCGGACGGCTTCCAAATGGTGCAGGAAGGCACGTCAACCATTTATACCAACACGATTGTCATACCGGCTGGTACGACCGTGGATTGCGTCTATAAATACGGCATGGACCCCAGCGGCTATAACGGCGGACCTCTGGATGACGAAGCGGGCAGCGGCGATAACTTTGCTCGCGTGATCCGGACATTCGGCACCAGTCCTTATCCGATGGCGACCGATACCTTCACCAACGTATACACCGAACCGTATTTCAGCGTCGTAAATACGGCTGGAGGCAAGCTGAGTGTCGGCGCCGCATCCCATGGCAAAGTTCCGGTGCAATGGTTGGGCACCCCAGGTACAAGACTCGCATGGAAAACGAGCCTTCCCAGCGGAACCTGGCAGCAAATCCCGGCCACGGATGGCACGAATTGGACATCCGGTTACTACTCAACGAATGGCTTTGTTAGCGTGACGAATTGGCCCGCCACTGGCGGCCCAGTGTACTTCCAACTCGCAAAGCCGGATTAATGCCGTAATGGTAACGTCTCTCTGAACCGGCTGCCAACCGTTCGGAGAGGCGAAATCCCAAGCAGATCGGATTATGAATAACAAAAAGGGTCTCGCGGCTTTCACATTAATTGAACTGCTGGTGGTGATTGCCATCATCGCCATTTTGGCTGCGATACTGATGCCTGTTTTGAACTCCGCCAAGCTTCGTGCGTTGGAGTCGCAATGCACCAACAATAAACACGAACTCGGCATAGCCTGTTTGATTTACGCGGGCGACAATCTGGAGAAGCTCCCGATTAATAGCGACCCTCACGTCTATAACACCACCTATTACCCTCAAGGCAGCATCTCTCCATCGTGGGTTGCAGGGAACCTTGATTGGACCGCGGGCACATATAACACCAACACGACTTACCTGGTTAATAATAAATACTCGTTGCTGGGTGACTACGTAGGGCAGCTACCCGCTGTCTTTACCTGCCCGGCCGACATTTACGCCAGCCCGCTTCAGGCGCGCCTGGGCTGGCAGCACCGTTCCCGCACCGTGGCCATGAACGCGGCCATTGGCGACGGTTACAAATACGGCCAGGATTCGGGTTCTACTCCATGGGGATGGAAACCCTGGTATGTGTCTAAGAAAACGACGGATTTTCATTCCCCGGGCCCGAGTGATTGCTGGTACATCCTCGATGAGCACCCTGATAGCATAGACGATGGCGCGCTCTATACGCCTTCCTATCCTGTAACCGTGTTCACCGAATTGCCGGGAAACCAGCTAGCTCTCGCCTGCGGCATTGTTTATGCCGATGGCCATGCCGAGCAGCATAAATGGACCGGACCGATCCTGGGACAACACATCATCATAACCTACAGCGGTTATGTGCAACAAGTGGCCTGTTCCATCACCGATCCGGATATGATCTATCTGGCCCTTCATACTCCTCACAATTGAGAGTACTGTGAAAAAAGAGAAATCGCGCTTATCTAAATCGAAAACGACTCGCCGGGGTCGAATTCGATTGAAACGGCGCCCTAAATCTCGTGACCAGTTCGATCTATCTGCCATCCAGCCTCTCATCACCCGAACGCGCTCGCGCGTGAGAATTTCACGCCTCTTTCTCTTGGCGCCAACGGCGCTTTCCATACCGACCTTGGGCAAAGTCCCACGAATCAGACGCCCCAAGAGGTTCAAGGGCTAAAAGCCCGGCTCATCTATTCAAGCGTCGCACTTGTCTGTCACGAAAACGGAGCCCAAGCAAAATTGTGCCGAGACCGATCATCGCCCCTTCGGCCGGCTCAGGAACGCTCATGGTCGAAAATTCGATGTTGTCCAGGAGAACGCCTGCGCCCAACTGCTGATTCGCAAATGTCAGCGCTTCAGTTTGGCCGTCCATGGGGACCGGAATATTTACGCCATAAACATTGTAATCAGTGCCTTCAGACAGAAGCGAATACGAAAGTGTCTGCCCGCCCAGAGTGATCGAAAGAAGCCTGGCCTCGGGCCCCGCGGCCTCAAATTGCAGTGATTCGGCGTTGTCCGGAATCAATCCTGTTTGGTTGATTGAACCACCGTCAAACAATTCGACACTGAAATTGCCGCTAAGCGCGAGAGCACCCCCCTTAAGTTCGACCGATGTACCCGCACCAGAAAAACTATTACTTGCGTAATAAACAGAAATATCACCGCCGTCGACGGTCCATCCCGGCAACGCGTTTGTAACTGAGACAAGTGTGCCGGATCCGGGATTTCCAGGTAAATTGTATGCCGATTCAAAATCCAAGTTCAGAAAACCCTGACCCCACGCTGAAATGCTGGAAATTGCCGCAAGGGCTAGAATTACTGTCGTCCTTTTCATGGTGTTCCTTTCTCGTGTGCCAAACCCAAGCAAATTTTATTCCGGCTGATTTGTTTTGCGAAAGTCCAAGAAAATTGCAGGTTTCGTTTTCTGAAAGCCCTGACTGCGTGAGAATTTCACGCCTTATGCGTGAATTTCACGTTCTTGGGCGAAAAGGCCGACAGGAGCGTTACCGATTAACGACCATGCGTGATCGTGACTATCGAGGTATCCGCCAGATGCAGACTGGGCTGATTATTTACCACTGACAGAAGGCAATGTCCCACCTGCCCACGCGCTCATCACCCGAATCCGCTCCCGCTCCCGAATATCATCTGACGATTCGCCGATTTGAATCTCATACTGGCCTGGCTCGACTGAAAATGCATGCCGGGTTTCGTCATAAAATGCCAATTTCTCGATTGGAATAGTAAACGTCACCGTTTTGGTCTCGCCGGGTTGCAGAGTAATTCGTTGGAATCCGCGCAATTCACGTCGCGCCCTGACGACGCTGGGATGAATTTCGCGCGTGTAGAGTTGCACCACGTCATCGCCCGCGCACTTGCTGGTGTTCTCTACCTCCAACGTGGCGGTAATAGAGGCGTCAGCATCACCCGAAATGTTTCCAGGCGACACGTGCAAGTGCGAATATTTGAATTTGGAATAACTCAGGCCATACCCAAATGGATACAATACCGGGCCACGCACATACATGTATGTGAATCCCTTGCTGATGTCATATTCATCCTGCGGCGGCACTTGTGCTTCCGAGGCGTAAATTGTGTACGGCAGGCGCCCACCCGGATTCGTTTTGCCAAAAACGACATCGGCGATGGCGTCGCCGCCTTCTTCTCCCAGCCACCAGCCTTGCAGCATCGCGCGTGCGTGTTGCGCGAGCCATGGCACCGTTAACGGTCCGGCGCTCATCAACACAACGACCGTCCGTGGGTTCGACGCGATGACTGCTTCCGCCAGCCGTTCCTGGTTGCCAGGCAAACCCAGGCTTTTACGATCACGATCCTCCGCTTCGATCCCGGTAGTCGTTCCCAATAAAAGTATCACCGCGCCTGCGTGCCTTGCTGCGTCAACCGCGTTGGATACTGTTTCACTGGACTCGCCGTAGGGACGGATGGGCAAAATCTCAACCCCCGGCAGGTGGCTTCGTATGCCATCAAGGGGTTTTACGGGATGATCCGGGACACCGCTGTAGCCGCCCGGCACAAAGACACTCGCGAGTGGCCCGATTACCGCAACGGTCTTTAGTTTGGCGGGGTCCAAAGGCAGAAAGTTCCTTTTATTCTCAAGCAGCACAATCGCTTCACGTGCCGCCTGGAGTGCCAGTTGTCGATGCTCCGGGCAGCAAATCACATTTGTGGAAATCCTGCTGTAAGGATTGTCCTCTGGCGGATCAAATTCTCCCAGCCGCATTCGCACGCGCATCACCCGCGACACTGCGTCATCGAGGCGCGCTTCGCTCAATTTGCCCTCGCGCACGGCCTCCGGGATGTATTCCAGAAATTCCTTATCGGAAAAATCGCACCCGGCCATGACCGATTCCGCTACGGCATCCGCGTAACTCAGCCGGTTGTCGAAATGCCCATTCACCATCGTATTGACGCCGCCCAGGTCCGAGACCACAAACCCGTCATGATGCCACGCGTCCTTGAGCACGTCCGTCAGGAGCCAATGATTGATATTGTTCGGCGTCCCGTTGATGCCGTTGTATGACGCCATGACCGACGCCGCCCTGGCTTCCACGATGCAATCGCGCCAGTGGGGGAACCAATATTCATAGAGCATCCGTTCCGGCACATGCGCGTCCAGTTTTCTGCGGTCGCGTTCGACGTTATTGACGGCAAAGTGCTTCAGTGTCGCCGCCAGCTTCAGATAGTGGGGGTCGTCTCCCTGCAGGCCGGTCACATATGCGACCGCGATGCGTCCCGTCAAATACGGGTCTTCCCCGTAACATTCGTTGATGCGTCCCCAATAAGGATTGCGGCTGATGTTGATGACCGGCGCGCGATAAATGAGTCCCTTATGCTCACCCGGAAAACTCGGGTCTTCATGCCAGCCGTTATAGATCGCGCGCGCCTCATCGGAAATCGCGACGGCTTCCGAATGCACCAGATTGGTGTCCCATGTGGCCGCCATCGCGATGGACACGGGAAACATTGTCGTCGGCTCCGTCCACCAAACACCATGCAGACATTGGTTCCATTTGTCCGAACGCAGCCCGAACCGTTTCAGGTCCGGACCATCATGGTCCAGCGCAATCGCCTTCTCCTCCAATGTCATCCGCGAGACTAAATCGGCTACGCGGGCATCGACCGGCGCGTGGACGTTTAGATAAAGCGGTTTTGTTGCGGCTAATGGGACGGTGAGGGGATTGGGTTCGGGGGCGGAGAGTGCGGGGAGGGCGAGGGTGAGAGCAATGACGACCGATGGAAGGAATGCGGCTTTATTTATTTGCATACGGTGACCTTCTCAATGGCATCTGGACTGCGTGCTGTAAACTCTATAATTTCGATCTGACAGGTCTGACGGATCTGACTGATCATGAGCAAACTACGCCCCAGCGGCGGTTACCGTACGACTTGCAGTTTCCAAACGGCGACGCTCATCTATGATGCGACATATTGGTTTTGTGGGAAATTCGTCGATTCGCGCAGTCGCACGGTGGACCAGATGGTTCAGGCGGCGCGTTCGGGGCGGCAAAATATCGCCGAAGGCAGTCGCGCTGCGGCTGCTTCATCGCAGACGGAGTTGCGCTTGCTCAATACGGCGCGCGCGAGTCTTGAAGAATTGCTGCTCGATTACGAAGATTTCCTGCGGCACCGGCGTCTTCCTCAGTGGACGGTGAATAGTCCTGAAGCGCTGGCGGTGCGTGGCGTTCCGAAAAGGGCCGATCGGTCTGATCTGACGGGCCTGACGGATCAGGAGCGATGGGCTCTTTACGCTCGCTGGCTTGAACATGCTGAGCCGGCCGTACGGGCCAACGCGACTATCTGCCTCATTCACCAGGCAAATTATCTGCTCGACCAGCAAATTGCCGCGCTAGAACGGGCCTTCATCGAGGACGGTGGCTATAGCGAGCAGCTCGCTACTGCTCGCCTGGCCGAGCGCCAAAAACGAAAAGACCAGCCTGAGCGTATTCCGGCGTGCCCGCAATGCGGCAAATTCACGATCTTGCGCACGGCCAAAAGCGGCAAGAACAACGGCAAACAGTTTTGGGGCTGCTCCGGCTACCCCGGTTGCAAAGGAGTTGTGAGCTTGTAAAAGTGATCTGACAGATCTGAAGGATCTGGCAAATCTGTCCTATCTCATTGGAGAACGGGCTCGCCGTAGATGATGCCGCGTCCCGTAGTGGCGAGGTAGACGCGTCCGAAGACGCGCGGATCGCCGGTGAGTTTTGTGATCCAACCGAATTGATGATCCGCGTCATTCAAGCGAAGCCACGTTCGGCCCTCATCGTCGGACCGGAAGATTCCGGACAGTGATTCAACCTTTCCAAACAGATAAAGTGAGGGCGACCCGTTGGGGCTGGCGGACTTGCCGCAGCCGAACGCGTCAGCGTCGCCGACATTTTCGATCTTTGTAAAAGAGTCGCCGCCGTCGGTTGAATGCCAAAGACCATTTGCGCCAAATGCCAGCCACAAATCGCCTTCGCGGCCCAACGTGGCCGATAATTCGGCCCGCCGCGTCATGCCATAATTACGTGCCTGGGCTGGCTGCGAAGGAAACAGAAATTTCGTGGGCCCAAAGCCGGCCGCCTCATTCGTGCTGGTAAACATTTTCCCGGATACAGAATCGAACGCATAAAAACGGGACGGATTCATTTCGTCGGCCACGACACGAATCCCCGCAGGCAACCCGGCGCATTGATTCCATGTGTCCCCGTCATCAATCGTGAATTCCGGCTCGGTGTCGCGCTTGGTCAGAACGATCGTCCGGCCATCCGCTGATATGGCCGCCATGCCGCCCATCTGATCCGGGGCAGGTTCGCTATCCGGAAACCGCCAATTCTTCCCTCCGTCGGTGGAAATGGCAACGTGACCGGTCTCCGAGCGCACGGTCCCGGTGCGCACAATTATTTGTGGTCTATCGGCGGCAAACGCGATGTCCTGGGTATTTACGAAATGGGGCCCGGCAAAACTGCCGCGGGTCGGGGATAAATCCAGGTTATCGTGAAGAAAACCGTCAATGTCACCGACGCCACTTAAAAGATGCGCGCCCGACGGGGGACTGGCCAGCGCGAGTGGGACGGTTTCTTCCAGGCCGTCATCAGCAAATTTCCATCGCGTGGCCGCGCCCGAATCCGCCAGGGTCAGGTTCTCGCAATTCCAAACGCCATAACCAGTGGTAAACCAGGCCCGATTGGAATCAGACGGGCTGATCGCAATACACCCAATCCAATGCGGCTTGATCGTTCCCGCATATGGCGCGCTCACGAAGTCCCACGTCGCGTCGTTGAAGAGTGGCCGCCACGTTGCTCCTCCGTTGGTGCTCCGAAATATCTCGTCATGAGGGTTCCAGCGGCAAAAAGTGGAAGCAAGAATCGTTTCCGGGTTTTGGGGATCTACCGCTACCGCGCCGTATCCGAACGCCTGGCCGCCGTCCGGAGATTTTAGCGGTGTGATGTTCGTCCAGCCATTTTTTCGCGGGTCAAATTTCCATAGCGCGCCGTCCGTCATTTCGTTCGGGCCAGGTTCTTTCCCATAGCTCAAATACAGGACGCCGTTGCCGCCGGCAACCACATGATTCGGGCGCAAGCCGACTGGCTGGCCGGGGACCGGCTGCCAGGTGTCGCCGCCATCCGGGCTGCAAAAGAAATTCGTTTCTCTGGTCGAGGCGGCCGCGTACATCGTTTTGTTGTCGAACAAAACGCAGACAATGCCGACCGGGCTACTCCAAAAACGGCGGCGATTGTTTGATGCCTCATCGCTCTCGTCGATATGGGGGAAAGATTGCGCGCGGCTCCACGTCGCCCCGCGATCCGCGCTCTTCCAAAATCCGTCACGTCGGGAACCAAAGAACAAAACGTTGCCGTCGAAAGGACTTACGACCAGGCGTTCCCCGTTGAAGCGGCCGGTTTCATTACCGCCCATTTTGAACGGCACGTCAGTCCGCTGCCACGTGCGTCCCTGATTGTCCGAGCGAAAGATGGCGGAGCGCATGGATTCATAAATTCCCGCCGCCAAATAAACCCGATTGGTGTCGTTTGGATCAACCGCCAGGCTTTCGATGCCGGTGAAATCCACGACAAACGAATCGGTAATCGGAATCCACCGTCGCGAGTTCTCGTCCCAGCGATACGCTCCGCCGACGTCGGTGCGGGAGTAGATTAAATTTTTCGCCAGGGGATGGGCAACCAGTCCTGTGACAAATCCTCCGCCGCCGATGACGGCGTTATGCCATTGATACGGTTCGGAAAGAACCGAATCCCCGGGGGAATTGATACAAATAGCGGACAACGCTGCAATGATGGCGATTGTTTTCATCACCGATTCAGTCGGCGGATATAGTCCACGAAATGTCGCCATTGAATGGGTCGTTTTCAAGTTTGAACGCGCCATTCTCCTTCGCCAGTGTCAGTTGCTGCAAATCCCGGCCGCCGGGAAGAAAGATCAGGCCATTAGCCGTCGTCGAATCTTTGGCAAAAACAGCCAACTCGATTTTCGACCAGTCCATTTGCGAGATGGATTGGGCGAGGGCAATTCGAGGAATGATGGTGCCATCGCGGACCAAGATGATTTCGGGAATCGGTCCTGCCACGATGGAGTGCCAGCCGCCGGAATAACTTTGGCCGGTCTGATAATCAATCCAGTTTCCCGGCGGGAGATAGATATTTCGCCCGGTCGCACTCTCGCGCATTAGTGGGGCGACGAGAATGCTCGAACCAAAGAGATATTCATCGTCGACCAGCCAGGAACCCGGGTCATCGGGAAATTCCACAAAAAGCGCGCGCACCATGGGCAGGCCATGTTCGGAGCAATCTTTGGCCTGGGCGTACACATAAGGCATCAGCCGGTATTTCATCTCATCAATCGCGCGGAATTTGTCCATGAACGCATCGCCGTAGTTCCAGGGCTCCTTCGGGGCTTCCCCGTGGCAGCGGCTGTGCGAAGTCAGCATGCCAAAGGCAAGCCAGCGCGCGAATAAATCCTTATCCATGTCTTGAACGGAACTTGCCGTAAAACCGCCGACATCGTGGCTCCAAAAAGAAAAGCCCGAAAGGCCAAATGACAAGCCACCGCGCAGTTCGGCGGACATGCCGTCGTCCGTGCTTTCGGCGTCGCCGCCCCAATGGATCGGATATCGCTGACTGCCGGCCCAGGCGCTACGGGCCCAAATGATATTTTCGCCGGTGATTTTTTTGGTGATTTCAGCCACTGCTTTGTTGTAGCGCAGCGGATAGAGATTGTGCTCATAAAACCCTGTGCGGCCATCAGCGTAGATCCCATACGTGGGAGCCGCTTCGCCAAAGTCCACCTTGATGGCACTGACGCCCAGTTTCAGGAGTCCGGCCAATTTATCCTGATACCAGTTCACTGTTTCGGGATTGGAGAAATCAAGCACCGCGTCTTCAAAAGGAAGATTGCCTTTGGCATCCCGCACAGCGAGATTTTTATCCACCAATTCGGGAAACAGTTTGTTTTTTGGAACGAAATACGGCAGTTGCCAGCAGGAAACACGGAATCCTTCATTTTTCAAGTCGGCCAGCATCGTTCCGGGGTCAGGAAATCGCGCTTTGGAAAACTCATAGTCGCATTCCCAATCGGTTTCGAACCAGCCGGTATCCAAATGCAAAACGTCGCATGGAATACGGTCGGCGCGCAATTTCGAGGCGATGTCGCGAACCTGGTTTTCGCTGTTATACGTGCAGCGGCTCATCCATAAACCAAACGACCAAAGGGGGGGCAGGGGCGATTTGCCCGTCAGTTTGGTATATTCATCCAGTATTTCCCTGGGGGTTCCCAGAAAAACAAAGAGATCCAGTTCGTCATCACCCACCATCATTGAATTGACGCCGCTGAAGCTGTTGCCAAAATCCAATGTAATGGGAGTGCTGGTATGCAAAAACATTCCGTAACCGCGATTGCTCATAAAAAACGGAATGGGTTTGTACATTTGCTGATTTTGAATTCCATTGGCGTCGTCGGTCCACAGCACGATCTTCTGGCCACGTTTGTCGAACGACGTAAATGATTCACCGCAACCGAAAAGTTTTTCGTCCGGGGACAGGGTAAATGCCGCGTTGAAGCTGCGCGAGTAGTCCTTTGCGCGGCGGACAAACGAAAACGGGAGGATAGGGGTGAACGAAGTAACATTGTCCGCCGCGTGATCGGTACGTGTGAGCAAATTCCCGCTGGAGTCGCGGATTTCCAGGTGAAATGGGTTTTCCAGGATTGTGATTGAACCGCAGGGGCTTTGGTATCGGCAACCGCCGTCGATTTTTACGTACTCCCATGAATCATCACGCGGAACCGGACCCGCGAGCATGAGTTCCGGCTGAGGCGGATGGTATTGCGGGCCGCTGGCCATCCGGATACGCAGCGTGCGTGGCGAAATAAAATCAATCGAGAACGGCAACTGCGGGTTCGCCGCGTATTGATTATCTGGAAATTCGTTCGCCGCCGCGGACTTGACGATGGCCAGGTCATTGTTAAACGCATGGCGCGGCGTGAATTGTGCGCGCTGGTAAATTATTTTCCCGGTGTGAGTGGCCGGATCAAAATCAGCCAGGCTGTCAGCCAGATAATAGAAATTGGCCAGGTCATGAAAATCGCCGCTGACGTCGACAGGCGCATTGAGCAATGCCAAAGGCCCGTCCGATGCCCGTGCCGTCATTCGGGGGCCCTGGCAGACGATGAAACACACCAAAATGAATTTGCCGCAGTTGCCTGTCATATTGAGACTTCCTTCAAGGAGACGACTTTTCTGCGATTTTGTCTTGTCGTCAAAATCAATGACGTATTTGGCCCGGAAATGGCTTGCGTTTTTTTGGGACCGGCGGACAAAATCGCCCATGTTCCACCGTCCCACCAGAATTCTCTCTTTTTGGCGGACGTTTCTGGTATTAGCCCTGGCCGGCATCGCTGCGTGCCCAATTCACGCGGCCCCACTTCATTATTTCGCGCGCACGTGGCAGGTAGAAAACGGCCTGCCACAAAACAAGGTAACTGCCGTGTTGCAAACCCGCGACGGATATTTGTGGGTTGGCACCTATAATGGTCTGGCGCGGTTTGACGGCGTCAATTTCAAGGTGTATGACGACAACAATACGCCAGAATTGCACAGCAGTCGGATAACCAGCCTGTGCGAGGCGCAGGACGGGACCTTATGGATCGGCGATGAAAGCGGCCAGGTTACCCAATATAAGAATGGACAATTCGCCTCCTGGTCCATTCATTCAAAATGGAGCGGCGGGAGAATCTATCGAATCGTGGCGGATGATTCGCAGGACGTTTGGCTCATGAATGAAGCCGGTGAATTGGCGCGCGTTCGTGACGGATTGTTCCTGTCGCCACGTCGTGGGAACGTGGCCAAAGTAGTCTCGCTGGCGCACTCGGCGAATGGGACTATTTGGATCGCCCGTGACGGGGTGATTTCCCTGCTTCAGCACGGCCAATTAACCGCGCTGACGACAAACATTTATGTTCAGGGGATTTGTGCCAGTGCCGATGGCGGGCTATGGGTTGCCAGCAACGCAGGCCTTCGAGAATGGAAAAACGGCCAATGGACCAGGGATTTGGGAACGGCCCCCTGGGGCTGGAACATCATCTCGGATTTCATTGAATTGGGCAATGGGGCGCTGGCGGCGGGAAGCACGGACAGCGGCCTTTATTTGATATTCCCGGCCCAACCGGGAAAATTTGTGCATTTTGACAGGACAAACGGGTTTCCATCGGACTGGATTATTTCCCTGGGGCAGGATCGGGAGGGAAATCTTTGGAGCGGCACAGGCGCCGGACTCGTTATGGCGCACCCGGGCAATCTGCAGACGATTTCGCCTCCGGACCAATGGCAGGGCAGGGCCGTCCTTTCGGTCTGTTCTGGTTCCGGTGGTGCCCTATGGATCGGCACCGAAGGCGCGGGCCTTTACTGTTTTCAAGATGGCGTATGGACGAACTATACTTCCGAGCAAGGCATCCGTAATCAGTACATTTGGTCCCTGGCGGAGGACCGCGCGGGCCGTTTATACGCGGGCAGCTGGGGCGGAGGGCTTTTCGCGCAAAATGGCGGCGCCTTTGAATTTGCGCCAGGCATGGAGAATCTTACACCGCCAATGCCGGCACTCTTGTTTGGCTCAGATGACCTTTGGATTGGCACAACGGGGGGCTTATTGCACTATCAAAAGGGCCTGGCGTCATGGGTAAGTACCGTCGGTGGAAAATTTTCCGGCGATGTGCGTGCCCTGGCTCGGGATTCGGACGGCGCTATTTGGGTCGGCACGGCGGGGGAGGGGTTGACGTGCCTGCGAAACCGATCCGCTCGCCAATTCAGAAGATCTGACGGCTTGTCGAGTGACTTTATAGAATGCCTGCGCTTCGGTCAGGATGGGACGCTATGGATTGGAACGTTCGGCGGCGGGCTTGCTCGCTTTAAGGATGGACGGTTTTCCGTGATCAATAAGCGAAACGGACTGCCCAATGATGTGGTCTGTGATATCGAAATGGACGACCGGGGATTCGTTTGGATGAGTTCCTATGGCGGAATCATTCGTGTCAGCCAGGCAGAGCTGAATCGGTGCGCTGACGGAAAACAGAAGAGTGTGCATTGCCTGGTTTACGGGATCGATGACGGTCTGCCGACCCTCCAAATGTCGGAAGGTTTGCAGCCGGCCGGATGTCGGACCGCCGATGGGCGCTTGTGGTTTTCAACGTCCCGCGGATTGGTTTCTGTGGACCCGGCCAGCGTGACAATAAATCCGTTGCGTCCTTCCGTCGTGATTGAAGAAATGCGCGTAGACGACCGGTCATTCGCCGTGGGTTCAACCATTCAGAAGCCGTTGAAAATCCCGCCTGGGCGTCATCGCTTCGATTTTCAATACACAGCCCTGAGTTTTATTGTGCCCGAGAAAGTTCAGTTCAAATGTCGTCTGATTGGGCTCGATGATGGCTGGGTGGACATGGGAACAAAGCGGCTGTCGACTTACAGTTATATCCCCCCTGGTAATTATTCGTTCCAGGTCATCGCCTGCAACAATGACGGTGTCTGGAACGAGACGGGCGCGAGCATGACGTTCCGTGTCCTGCCGTATTTTTGGCAGACGGCCTGGTTTCGTCTCCTGGCATTGGCGGCATTGCTGGCGGCGAGCGGCGCGATGGTTTGGTTTGATACACGGCGGCGGATGCGACGACGGCTCGAACTGGTAGAACGGCAGCGGGACATCGAACGTGAACGGACGAGGATCGCTCGTGACATCCATGATGATTTGGGGGCGCACTTGACTCGCATCACCATGATTAGCGAATCAGCGCGCGCCGAGTCGGAAAATCCCACCCGGATCATGGGGGGACTTGAACAGATTTATTGTATAGCGCATGAATTGACCCAAAGCATGGACGAAATCGTCTGGGCGGTAAGCCCGCGGCACGACACGCTGGAAAGCCTCGCCGCGTATTTGGAAAAGTTTGCCCAGGATTGGCTGGCGGCCGCCCGAATTCGCTGCCGTATTGACATGCCAATGCAGTTCCCGGAATGGCATTTGACTTCGGAAATCCGCCACAATCTTTTTCTCGCCTGCAAGGAAGCCCTGCACAACGTGGTGAAACATTCCGGCGCGTCCGAAGTCTATATCCGCCTGGTGATCGCCGAAACGACATCCAGGCTTTCCATCGAGGACAACGGCTGCGGTTTCTCTCCGGAACATCATCTTCCCTTCGAATCTTTCATGCGCCCGTCATCGGGCAATGGACTGGAAAATATGCACCGGCGACTTTTGGCGATTGGCGGAGATTGCGCCATTGACAGCCAGCCCGGCAAAGGAACCAAAGTCACCTTCACAGTCCATCTCAATTCAGCCACTTTCTAAGCAGCCCCGTCAGGCTAACATCATTAGTTTTGATGACATGACATTTCTCCGGTTTTGGGAAAAAGTGGAACCGTGCAAATTCCCTCTGATCCAGACATAACGTAACCCCCCAAAAACCATGAAAAGAAATATCTTGCTGTTAATCGGAGCGCTCGGCTTTGGCATTTCAACGGCGCAATGCCAAACCCTGTTAAATTCCTGGGAAAATTCCCTGGAGGGATGGACGATCGCGGAATCAGGTATTTGGAGCACAACCGGATTTAGTACAACCACGGGGGTGACCGCCGGCTCTTATAGTTGGAATTTGACCGCAGCCAGCGGCCCTGATTACGGGGTCGCGCTGGTCGGGCCCTCCTCCACTGCTTTGACTGCGCAGTTGGAGAACGCCGGTTCGATCAGCATAGACGTTCTGACGCCGGTTTCCGGCAGCTTTGGCTATTATCAGCAGTGGGACTTGCAGGTCAATCAGCCGGGAGGCGCCGGCACCATAAGCCTGGACGGAAATACCTACGACCAAAGCCCGGCCATCGGTGGACCGCAATCAACCTTAACCTGGGCTGTTCCGGCGTCAGTCAGGGAGGCACTGGCGGGTCATCCAACTCTGCCTGTTTATTTGTCATTTTCGATTGGCGGGGGCGGCAGTGGGACCATGTATGTGGATTATCTTCGGGTCAACCCCGTGGGATTGATTGATTCCTGGGAAAGTTCTCCAGAACTGGCAAGTTGGACAAATGACGAGCCCGGCAACTGGAACAGTGTTGGATTATCCTCAAGCAGTGGTGTGACAGCCGGACTCTACAGTTGGGAATTGACGGCCTCCGGCGGACCAGATTACGGACTCGCGCTGAGTGGGCCATCCTCCACGGCTCTGACCTCATTGCTGGCCAGTTCCACAAATCTCAGTGTGGACGTTCTGACGCCGGTCGGCGGCAGCTTTGGCTACTACCTGCAGTTTGACCTGGAAGTCAACCAACCGGGAGGCGCGGGCACTGTGAGCCTTGATGGAGGCGATTACAGCCAAAGCCCTTCCATCGGTGGACCACAATCCACCTTGACCTGGCCCGTCTCACCTGCGGTCAGGGCTGCTCTGGCCAGTAATCCATCCTTGCCCACATATTTGACATTTAAGATCGGCGGCGGCGGCGGCGGAACGATGTATATGGACAATCTTCGAGCAGGCATTCTGCCTCCATCCCAGGCCAGCCTCTGGGTTCGCGAATTGTGGGATGACCTCCCTGGCGAGGAAATTCCCGCCAATACGACGGTGACGGATGATTCGTCTTCCACTGGTTTTGCAAGTGGCCAGCCGTGGACGGTCAACCCGGCCGAAACGGTCAATTGCGCTTTAATGGCATTTCGCCCGGGTTTTGGCAATGAACCTGAAGTGGGACAGAACACCATGGGACTGCCGGGGACCCTCGACGGCAGCTTCGGATGCATGGTCCAGGATAACAATGGTTTCAATTTCTTTCCCGGTGCAAATGTTGGCACTTTCTGGACCTCCGGGGATTTTATGACCCGGGCGCTCGACCCTGCCGGCTACATCAATTTTAATGCCGTGGGCGAGTATTGGTTCACAGTGACGATCGCCAACGACCCAAGCACGTCATTGGATGCTCAATATGTTACCCAACCCGCCACCGGCGCCGGCGGTATCGGCTTCGCCGATGGCAGCACCACCAACGCCGATTTTGTGGCCGTGGGTGTGACGGGTCTCAATGTTTCTCCTCGGACCAGGGCAAACCAACGCCAGCAAATCCGTTTATATTTCCGAGGGCACCCTGGGGCAGCCGGGCGATCCCTACTCAGTGGAAAACGCTGCTTCGCTTACCAGCTCTCCCAATTATTCACAGACTAATTTCACCGGCGGCCCTTATTATGTCCGGGCCTTCGATACGAACAGCGCTACCATCGGCGCGGTGCAGGGCGACACCATTGTCGTGCTGGGACATCTCAGGACTTTCGGAGATGGCACCGCCACCCTGGACGCCAAATACTATACGATCCGTTGGTGGAAACCCGTGGAATTACAACCTGGACACCAACCCCGATCTACCATCACGTGGGATTGCAGCTATTCGTTCAATTTCGGCTGGCACCATGACGCAGAATGCTGCTGTTTGAGAATGGCCAGTTTCCATTCTATGTTTTTGGCTTCCGCGCCAGCACCAACTTCAACGAGGTCGTGGGCCTTGATCCCGGTCATATTGCCGTGTCACCTTTGGCCAATACCTATGTCGGATATGCCATCAATATGACCAATTTGGCGGTGGAAGCCAATCCCTTCTCCTTTATCCCTCCGCGCCAGCTGGTTACGGAACCCTGAATTACCAATGGTATCAAAATGGCTCGCCGATCAGCGGGGCCACCGATCGCAATATCTCAACATCAATTCGCGCTTCCATCAATGATCCCAATATGCCATCGGGCACGGACGCCGGCGTGTTCACCAGCGTGGCGACGGATCCCAGCGGCACCTGGGGTCCGGTCACCAACTCGGTTGCCATCACGCTCACACAATTGAACCCGCCGGCCTTGGCGAGCATGCAGATGCTCATAACCAGAACACCTTCCTGGTTACCTTTAACGAACCGAATCTCACCGGTGTAGGCGATGCCAGCCCTTATACTTCACGGGCGGAATTGTTGCGACCAATGTGATGGTTGTCAACACTCCCAGCGGCACCGAGGCATATATTACCACCACCTCGCAACCGCTGGGACCAAACTAACCTTGACCATCAGCGACGTGACCAATGTCGTGGGCGGAACCATTGCCTCAACCAATTACACGTTTTGGACGGACCTTATCCAGACCGGCGTCGCCAATTGGAATGCCTGGCAATATCCTGCCGTTGAATCGACAGAGCGACTATTTCAATAATTTGTCCCTGCCAACCCATACCCTCCAATCCTCCAATCCATGTCGCTTACCGTCCTGGGAAGGGCCTTCCAGTGGCGTCACCATCGTTGGCACTGATGGCTATACGTCGGCGACGGTTTTGGCGACAAACTGTACGGCTGGTTCATTCCGCCGGTCACGACTAACTATGTCTTCTTTGTCAGCGCTGATGACGGCTGCAGACTGGACTTAAGCACCAATTCGTCCTCAACGAACGTGTTTTTTATCGCCTGTGACGCTCTTTGGAGCGGGGCGGATGAGTGGACGAACGTTAATGATCAATTCCCAACCGGTCCTCATCGTGGAGACGGCACCGAAAACGCGCCCGCCGGCACGGGTTACCTCTGGGACAACTCGGCGATTGAAGGAACGCTTGAGGGCAGTACGTTCGTCGTCAATCCGGCAACGGCTGACGATCAAAACCGCTCCGACCAGTTCATTGTCTCCTACTGGGACAGTTCGGGGCTGACCGGCCAACCGGGCGAACCCGCGGGAGCCACAGATCAGGCAAATTGGGGAGGTTCCATAGCGCCGGTAGCCAGCTGCATCCCGACGACCAACTTCTGGCCGAATGTGGATGCCAATGGGCAAGCCCTCATCAAGCTGCAAGCCGGCCAGATGTACTACATAGAACTCGAACACCTGCAAATTGGCGGAGGCTACGACGAAAGCGTGACCTATAAAATCGCCAGCGAGGCGGATCCGAATTCAGGGGTGCCAGGGACCTCAGGAGGGGCGGCGTCCGCGCTCACTGGTTCGGTTATTGCCGGCACAGTGCCGTTCGCGCCTTCGGTTTCCATCGTCGAAACCGGCAGCGGGCCTGTGATTCATTACACGGGTGTTTTGTACGCAGGAACGAACGTATTGAGCATCACCAATGTGGTGGCGCAGTCCTCGGCCAGCACCGCCATCTCGCTGGGTGGCCCTTCGCTATATGTGCCTCCCCACAACGCCAATCGCAGCATGTTTTATCGAACCAGCGAATAATCTCACACAGTCGTGTGCGCGCCCGGAAAAACCCGGGCGCGTCTCGCGCTAAAACCAATTCGATCTATAAAATCACGTTATGTTGTCAGTCAACCATTGTATAAAAAGGCAAGGGGCGCAGCGGGGCCAATGGCTGGCATTTACGCTCATTGAATTGTTGGTCGTTATTGCCATCATCGCGATTCTGGCAGCGATATTGATGCCCGTGCTTTCCCGGGCAAAAATCAGGGCCATGGAGATCCAGTCCCTGAACAATCTCAAACAACTGCAAATCGGGTGGATTATGTATTGCGATGACAACAACGGTAAAATTCCCCAAAATATTGCCAGCGATTCCGGTTTTCTGACCGATAATGGGTTGCAAGCGAGTGCCCAACCTGGCCAGCCTTATGCCAGTTGGGTTTTGGGCGACTCTGACGCTTCCCCCGAATGGACCAACATCACGCTGCTCACGCACGGCCTGATTTATCCATTCGTCGGCAATGTGAACGTTTACAAATGTCCGGCGGATACCGCGCCCCGCGAGCGTGACTATTCGATGAATTGTTGGATGGATGGAATTGCGCCGTGGCCGAGCCAGTGCATTAACTTCCAGAGGGAGGACCAATTAACTCTTGCCAAGGGTCTGGCGCCAAATATGGCTTTTGTGTTAATCGAAGAAAATCCCAACACGATCAATGATGGTTACTTTGTGGAAGATCCCAACCAGCCAAAGCAATGGATCGATTCGCCTGCTCATTACTATATCAATGCCGGTAATATATCCTTCGCCGATGGTCACTCAGAGACCAGAAGATGGACGGACGTGGGTGTTCTGTCCGGAAAAAGCGGAGGGCAGACTGGCTTTCCAGCGAATCCGGTTCCCCCCACTGGCCAGGATTTGCCCTGGCTGCAAGCCCGAACGACGGTATCACTGGCGGCGCAGTCACGCTGATTGGCTGGTGGCCTTAAAATGCCGATTGCAGCCCGGCTTTTAGCGCACTATTATCAAGAAACTAATTCCGTTGGCTCCGAATCGTGAAAACCGACGACAATCCTTCCAAAGTTATTCGCGCTACGATGAAACCTGTAAAGATCGCCGTATCCATTGTTGACGATGACGCGCCGGCGCGTGGAATGTTGAGGGATTGGATTTCCAGCACTGAAGAATTTTATTGCGTGGGCGCACATGGCAGCGCCGAAAGCGCATTGGCGGGGCTCCCGGGGGAAAAGCCGTCGGTGGTCCTCATGGACATCAATCTCCCCGGCATCAGCGGAATCGAATGCGTGCGCCGGCTCAAACCACAATTGCTAAACACTCAATTCGTCATGCTCACGGTGTATGAAGACACCGACCATATATTCAAAGCGCTGACCTACGGCGCCAGCGGGTATCTCCTGAAACGTGTGCCTCGCGCCGAGTTGCTGTCCGCGGTCAAAGATGTTCATGGCGGCGGTTCCCCCATGAGCAGCAATATCGCCCGAAAAATTGTGCAGTCATTCCAAAAATTTAATTCCTCGCCACTCGAGACCGACAATCTTTCACCACGAGAACACGAGGTCCTGGAATTGCTCGCCCGCGGCCATCTTTATAAAGAAATCGCCGATGCGTTGTGCATCAGCGTGCCCACGGTGAACACGCATGTTCGCCGCATTTACGAAAAATTGCACGTGCGTTCCCGTTCGCAGGCAGTCGCAAAATTTACTCATATCCCCAATGCTGTCATCGGCGGTCATGGCAACTCTCTTTGAAATGGTCCACGCTATCATCGAAACAGCAAACGTCTGAAGTCCTGGCCGGCTGCGTTTTGGCTGGCGCCCATCTTGTTTTTTGCGCGAAGTCCCCGCGATCTCTTTCCACAAATTTCCGCTTTCAAAATAAGGGTTCAGGCGGCAAACTCCGTAGCTTTGACAATTGAACGGGCGAACTCCGGGAAACCGATGGGAATCGAATTAATGAAACAGATCATGAAAAATTGGCTTGCTGGATTTTTTGTTGCGTTGTCAGCAGTCGCCGCATTTGGCGCCGGCACGAATCAACTGGCCCTGATTCCCTTGCCGCAAAAGGTCCAGGAATTGAATGGCACGTTCACGCTCAACGCCCAAACCCGAATCTATGCCGACGGACCCTCGCGCCAGACAGCCGATTTCCTGGCCCAACGGCTCCGGAAATCCACCGGCTTTCCCTTAAAGGTCCATTGGAAGTTGTTTGGTGGTACACCGCGGAATACCATTTTTTTCACTACCAAAAGAGCGAATCCCGCCGTCGGGGCCGAGGGTTATGATCTGACGGTTTCGCGTAACGGCATCGTCATCCGCGCGCCTTCTCAGGCGGGCATCTTTTACGGCGGACAGACACTGATGCAATTGCTGCCGCCGGAAATTTCCTCGACGAATGTGGTGGCCAGGGACTGGCAGGTTCCTTGCGTCCATATCGAAGATTGGCCGCGGTTCTCATGGCGCGGATTAATGCTGGACGTCAGCCGGCATTTTTACAACAAGAGCGAAGTGGAGGCGGTTTTGGACGAAATGGCGTTGTACAAGTTGAACCGGTTCCATTGGCACATCGTGGACGATGACGGCTGGCGTCTCGAGGTCCCGCAATATCCCAAGTTGACGGAAGTTGGCGCGTGGCGCAGAAACATCGTTTTGCAACGGACCCACAGAACGGACAGTGAAAAGACAGCGCACCCGGCATGGACAGCGGCATCGCCAAATAGGTTTCGCGCCGATGGCAGCTACGGCGGGTATTATACTCAGGATGACATTCGCGAAGTTGTCACATATGCGGCGCAACGGCATATCACAGTGGTGCCGGAGATTGAGATGCCGGGTCATTGCGGAGAAGTGCTGGCCTCGTATCCGGAACTGGGTTGTTCAGGGAAGCCCTATGAGGTGGAAAAGCCCGGGCCATTCCATGTCGGTGTCCTCGACCCGGCAAATCCGCAGGTATTCACTTTTCTCGATACGGTTCTCAACGAGGTCTTCCAACTCTTTCCCGGTCCGTACGTTCATATCGGTGGTGACGAAGTGCCCAAAGGCGCGTGGGATCCCTATCCGGATTGCCAGGCCCTGATGAAGCGCGAAGGCTTGGCCGACGAGGGGCAGTTGCAGACGTGGTTCACGAAGCAGATTGTCGCATATGTCAGCGCCCATGGAAAAACTCCCATTGGCTGGAGCGAAGCGATAAGAGGAGGTATCACTACCGACCTGGTCGTGATGGACTGGGTTGGGGGAGGAAAGAAAGCAGCCCAACTGGGGCATGACGCCATCATGACTCCGTCATCGCCTGTGGACTATGCCTATTTTGATCACTATCAATCCACCAACCACCTCACTGAACCCCGCGCCATCCACGGCTTTCTGC
This sequence comes from uncultured Verrucomicrobiae bacterium, assembly GCA_963845665.1. Taxonomy (GTDB): domain Bacteria; phylum Verrucomicrobiota; class Verrucomicrobiia; order Limisphaerales; family UBA11358; genus UBA11358. Next base: position 971,715 of record CAWJTA010000001.1, on the reverse strand, counting down.
CGCTGTCGCGCGTCTATTCATTTGAGCCAGTGCCGACGAATCTCCCGGTTCCCTTGCAGTCGCATATTCTGGGCCCGCAAGGTAATTTATGGACGGAATATGTAATGTCTCTGCCGCACGTTCAATATATGCTATTTCCGCGAGCGTGCGCCATGGCCGAAGTTGGGTGGTCGGCCAAAGACGCGCGGGACTGGAACGATTTTCAATGGAGATTGGCCGTGGATGAGCAAAGACTTGATAAATTGGGAGTAAATTACCGGCCCCAAGAGCCCGCGCCGGTTGCGCGAATCACGACTGATTTTATTGACGCAGGCATTTCCCTGGATTACCCGGGATTTACAGGGTTATCCGTGGACAATTTGGGCAAGGAACGTTTTCCAATGGTCAAGCTCGAACCGCCCTCGGATCCTTACCCCACCTTCTCTCAACAAATCGGCTCGCGCGTGGAATATCGAAAACCGGGCGTTCCAGGTTCTCAACCGGCCCGATGGGCAATAGAGGTCGGCACAAACAGCATCGTGCTCGAATCGCATTGGTCAGCGGATGATCCACCGGAACCGTTGGAGCTGAATCTCGACAATCGCATATGCCACGTGACGTTATTGGGGATAATGGAGAAAAACGGATCAATTCGGCTTCCCGCTCTCATGCATTTTGCCGACCGGGGGACATTTAGAATCTCCGCCGATAATCAAGATGTCGGGCCGTTGGGCTATTGGGCGACGAATCGGTCCGGACCCATTCACATTACATTCCCACCAGCGACGCTCGAACATCCTGACGTCACGTATCGGTGGCAGGTCGTTGCGATTCATCCGGACATTCCAGGCGTTGAAGCGGACTCCCGATTCGACGGATTCCGGCGCGATTGGCTGAACATTTTTCAATTTAGCCCGGGCCGCCGTATGCTGGCAAACAATGTCACCAGTGATACCTGTGGGTTTTGCTTTTACGAATATGCGGACGTCGCACACGCAACACCGCCCCTGGCGGATGGTGTTAGCGCCCTGGACATGGTCCGCCAAAGTCTGGACAGAATCATCGCCGGCGCTCTGTGCTACGGTTTGTTTGATACGTCCAAAGACCCGAATCACCCAAAATTTGCGGCGGACACACTGCCGTCGTTTTTGATAGCGGCGGACGATTATGTGGAGGGCACCAGGGACGTGGACTGGCTGAGGGACAATTATACTCACGTCAAGGGATGGGCGGACGAAATGCTGGCCACCGACACCAACGGCGACGGATTGATTAAATTCGCATTAAGCGGCAATTCAGGTTCCTGGCCCTGGCCGATAAAATATCGGCCCTCAAACTGGTGGGACACGATTGGCTTTGGTTACGAGGACGCTTATGCCAACGCGCTGGCATATCGCGCGTTGCGGGGAATGCAGACCATGGCGCAACAAGCGGGGCATGCCGACGACGCGAGCCGCTACGGCGCCGCGGCGGACAAACTGAAAGCGGTTTATTTCAATACATTCTACAATCCAAAGACCGGCGTCCTGGCTGGATGGCGCAGCGCGGATGGTGAGCTTCACGATTATTATTTCCTTTGGGTCAATGGCATCGCCATTCATTACGGACTTGTGCCCACGGATAAGGCCAATGAAATTATGGACCATTTGCTGGCAAAAATGAAGGAGGTGGGTTTCTCAAACTTTGAACTCGGCCTTCCAGGCAACCTGGTTTCAGTGGCGCGAAAAGACTATGTGGATCTGCGAGTGCGTTTCGGCGGCGGCACGCGAGAGGACAATGCGGATGGTTTTCAAATTTATGAAAATGGCGGCGCGACGGGTTGTTTCGCTTATTTCACCCTCGCTGCGTTGTATGACCTGGGAAGAATTAGTGACGGCGATCGTATCCTCATACCCATGCTGAATGGCTTTGCCAAAGGCAATTTTCAGGGCTTCGGCAGCAATGGCCTCAGCAAGGACTGGAGGATGTGGGACGGAACGTGCAAAGGTTACGAGGGCCTGCTCACAGACAATTATTATGCCTTGCTCGCGGTCACGGACCGTCAGGCGGCCCTGGAAAGAGCGGGCAAGCGGTAGGAACGGCGCGCTGCACCGTCCGCGCCGCATTTAACGGCGCAATCCCCGTGGTCGGACGTCGGACCGCTTATGTTCCGCCCGGTTTACGGGCGGTGACGGCGCAGCGCGCCGTCCCTACCGGCACGAACGGGTCGTCGCTCGACTTTACAAATGACGAAATTGAAATTCTTATCTCTTTTTATCTTAATGGGCCTGGCTTTATCCGTTCCGGCTCAATCCTCCGTTACCGTTACTATCACCCATTCACCGGGCTATGCGATTCCGGAAGATTTTAGCGGACTGAGTTTTGAATCCGGCCATCAAATGCCAAATAAGAACGGCGTTTCCGGAAATCTTTTCGACCCCACAAATTCGCAACTCATTACATTGTTCCGGAATATTGGCCTGCGGAACCTTCGAATCGGCGGGGGAACGGTAGACGGATTGGGCGGGGGCGCCCAACTGACTCACTCGGACATAGACAATCTTTTCGCTTTTGCGGACGCCGCGAATGTGAAAGTGATTTTCTCCCTGCGGTTGCTCAACGGCGATATCGCTGCTGATATCGCGACTGCGCGCTACGTCTGGCAAAACCACCGTCCCCAATTGGAATGGCTGGCCATTGGCAACGAACCCGATGAGCCGCCCTACCTGTATCCGCCTTTTGGCAAGGGGACCGATCCCACGATCACGAACTACGCGACCTATCTGCCACATTGGCGGACTTTTGCCTCGGCGGTTACCAACGACTTGCCGGGCGTCACTTTCGCCGCCCCGGACACCGGTGGAAGCCCATGGAATAAGAACTTCGCCGACGACGAAGCGCATTCCGGCATGATATCGCTCTTTACCACGCACGATTATTTTGGCGGCCATTGGGAGGGCCAGACTTCCGATACCGCCGTGAGTAATATGCTGTCGCCGTGGTGGGTCAATAAACTCTATCCAAAAGAGCTTCGCGCACAATCGCACGTGATAGCGGACGGCTACCCGTTTCGATTGACAGAACTCAACGATTATCTGGGTGGAGTGAAAAACGCCAGCGATGCCTACGCCGCGGCATTATGGGCGCTGGACGCGATGCATTGGTGGGCCGCCCACGGAGCCGCCGGCGTCAATTTTCACAATAATGAATGGCTCCTCACCGATACAGTTTATCTAAATAAGAGAACCCACAGCTTTCAAATTCGGCCCAAGGCTTACGGAATCAAGGCGTTCGACCTGGGTGGCCACGGCCGAATCGAGCCGCTGAGAATGAAGACTGCAAACGATGTGAACCTGACCGCTTACGCGGTCGCGGACCCAACGAATCTCTATGTCACCCTGATCAATAAGGAGTACGGTTCCGGCAGTCGTGACGCGAATGTAGACTTGAAACTGAATGGCTTCGCCCCGGGCGATGTTGCCGCGATGTATTTGACGGTGGCCGGCAGCGATGTCGAGGCGACTCGTGGCGTAACCCTCGGCGGCGAATTCATTACCAATAACGCTGCCTGGCATGGACATTGGACGGCACTGGGTCAGGTTACAAATAGCGAGTTCACCGTCACTGTCCCAGCCGCGTCGGCGGCTATCGTAAAAATGGCGGTCGTGCCGCGGTGAGGGGTAGGGACGGCGCGCCGTCCGCGCCGCGTTTAGCGGCGAAACGAACGTGGTCCGAAGTTGGAGGCAAAATATCGACCCGGTATACCGGCGGTGACGCCACAACACGCCGCCCTACCATAATTTCCGATTGCATTTATAAAACGACAACGCCAGCATGGCCGCACTGAAAATTCTCCAGGCATGACAAAAGTTTTTGCTCTTTTTCCTGTTTTAGCCGCACTCATAACTGTGCCGTATTTCGGTGCGGCGACGACTGCCGAAGCCGAACCCACCCATACCTTTGCCATTGGGACAAATGATTTCCTTCTGGACGGCCAACGCTTTCAGATCCGTTGCGGTGAAATGCATGCCGTGCGCGTTCCGTGTGAATATTGGCGCAACCGTCTCCGGATGGCCAAAGCGATGGGCTTGAACGCGGTTTGTGCCTATCTCTTTTGGAACCGAATCGAGCCGGAGCCCGGAAAGTTTGACTGGAGCGGCCAGGCCGACGCGGCGGAATTTTGCCGCATCGCGCAGCAGGAAGGCCTGTGGGTCATTTTGCGGCCTGGCCCGTATTCATGCGCCGAATGGGAAGAGGGCGGATTGCCGTGGTGGCTCCTCAAAAATCCGCACATCCAATTGCGTACGAGTGATCCCGCATTTTTGGAGCCGGCAAAGGCATACTTGCGCGAGGTTGGCAAAGAGCTTGGGCCGCTCCAAATCACGCACGGCGGTCCGATTCTTATGGTGCAGGTTGAGAACGAATACGGCTCATACGGCAGCGACACGAATTATATGGGCCAGTTGCGACAGACGCTCAAGGTCGCCGGTTTTGACGTGCCATTGTTCGAGTGCAACCCGGTGAGCGATTTGAAACACGGCTATCGTTCGGACATCTTTCCCGTAGTCAATTTCGGTTCCGATCCGGCCAAAGGATTTAAAGCGCTGCGCGAAATTCTGCCGCAAGGACCTCTTATGTGCGGAGAATTTTATCCCGGCTGGTTTGATACCTGGGGACAACCGCACCATTACGGCGATACGCCCCGCTACCTGCGGGACCTCCAATACATGCTCTCGCACGGCGAGTCCTTCAGCATTTATATGGTGCATGGCGGCACTACATTCGGCCTTTGGTCGGGAGCGGACCATCCTTTTAAGCCCGACACTTCCAGTTATGATTATGATGCTCCTATCAGTGAAGCCGGCTGGCCCACGGAGAAATTCTACAAAACGCGCGAGCTGTTTTCCCAATATCTGTTGCCCGGCGAGACTCTGCCTGATGTTCCTCCGACGAATGCGGTCATCGCCATCCCGACCGTCCCGGTTGAGCAGTGCGCGCCCATTTTTGACAATTTGCCCAAAGCCGTTGATGACGATACGCCGCGGACTATGGAGGCCTATGACCAGGCGGCCGGTTGCATTGATTATCGCACGACTCTGCCAGCCGGTCCGGCGGCGGTGCTTTCGGTTGAAAGCGTTCATGATTTTGGATTTGTGTTTCTCGATGGCCGGCGCATTAGCGTGATGGACAGGCGCGCGACCAATTTCGTGGCACAATTGCCGGAGCGAGGCGCGCCGGCTACGCTTGATATTTTGGTGGACACCATGGGCCGCGTAAATTTCGGAACTGGAATCGTCGACTGCAAAGGGATTCACAGTCCGGTGAAATTAGACGGCGCCGAACTGACGGGCTGGAAAGTCTATCGTTTGCCGCTTGATCATAAAATGTTGGCGCATTTGAAATTCAAGAAATCCGGCGCGATGGCCGCTGACAGAGCACCAGCTTTTTGGCGCGCGATAGTGAAGATTGACGAGCCAGGCGATACATTTCTGGACGTGCGTTCATGGGGCAAGGGTGTGGTTTGGGTAAATGGCCACTGTATGGGCCGTTACTGGGACATTGGCCCGACGCAAACCATGTACGTGCCTGGCCCATGGCTCAAGCATGGCAAAAATGAAATTGTCATACTCGATTTAACCGGGCCGGAGAATCCCGTCATCGGGAGCCTGGACCATCCCATCCTTGACGAACTCCATCCGGAAAAGGACTTCGCCGGTGCCATGAGTGCGCATGAGTAAACATCAGCGCCAGGGGCACTCTAGTGCGCATAAGGGCAAATTTGGTACGCGCGACGCGGATTGATTGACTGACCTGTAAACATAAAGTGTTCCACTGTAATTGTTTAACAGTTGCACTTATCGTCGACTTTGATTTTTAAAATTTTTTCAAAATTTTGTTGACACTATTTCGGCTGCGTGATACAAAGTACTACAATTCCGCGACCCAAATAACGAAGATAAACCTCCTTAGAGACAAGAAACCATGAAAACAATCCCTAAAACCCATATTAAGACCATGGTTGCCGTGGCGTGCACGGGCGTATTGACCTTGGCGATGGCCCAAACAAGCAGCGCTCAGAATCTGCTGACGGATCCGGGCTTTGAACAACAGATATCGGCGCCAAATCCGAATCCGACTGGGGTACCCGGTTGGGCGAGCTTTGGCGGCGCGACATTCTTGTCGACGCCGTTGGCGCATAGTGGCTCGTACGTCCTCGACACGCCGGATAACGGGGGCGGTTACAGCGTGCCTGGGAGCTACCAAGTGTTCGCGGCGAATCCTGGCGAAACGTTTACATTTTCAGGCTGGGTTTATACGCCAAACGCACTCGTTGCCGGGGATAACGACTTTGCCATATTACAACTAACCTTTTACACCGGTGCTCCACCCAATAATTACGGTGGCGGAACCGGGACCACGTACGGCGTGAATGTAGGCGACCCGGCGGGTGGTGGTGGAATTGCGCTTCCTCAAGGAGTCTGGACCCAAGCCAGTATAACGGAAACGGCTCCCGCCGGCACAGGCTCAATAGCTGTATACCTGCTGGATATCAACGCCGATGCGAACGCGGATTTTTACTTTGACGACATGAGCCTGACTCCGGCTCCGGAACCCACCACGATCGCTCTCGCTGGAATGGGATTGCTTTGCATGTTTGGCAGCCGTTTGCGCCGGCGCATTTAATAAAAACTGGGGATCAACAAAAGCCGCCTGAATCCAGGCGGCTTTTTTTTGTTCTTACTCCCGCCGCCCGCCTGTCCTAGAGACGTCGCGGGCGCTCAGGAACAACTGAAGCAGGTTTCCATACGCAATAACGTTCCGTACGATTTGGATTTACTGAATTGGCAATGGTCGCTGTTGGCGCTGGTGATCGCCCCCCGGTTTTAATCGGTATTTTGATTGCCATGGCGGGTCGCCGGCAACGGCGCGGGTAGAAAAACCTGACTGCGAAGTTCTAGGGCCGCGTATGGTCTTGCCAGAGCATTTCCAAATCCTTGAACCCTGAACCCTGGAATTGATACAGTTCAAAGGCATGGCATCCGAGGCTCATTTGCTGGCGCGTTGCCGGACTGGCGAAGCGGGCGCGTGGGACGAATTGTTCGATCTCCATTACGCGGCGGCGGGGCGATTTATTTTCCAGTTGTCCCCGGATTTTTCGCGCGAAGACGCCGAGGAAATTTGCCAGGAGGCGTTTCTTAGCGGTGATCAAAAACATTGAGTCGTTCCAGGGAGAATGCCAGTTTCAAACATGGCTGTTTCGCATCGCCGTCAATAAGGCGAGGGACTTTCGGGAGAAACGGCTTGCGGCCAAACGCGGGGGGGCGCAAACAGTGCTTTCACTTCAGGCGGAAAATCCCGAAACCGGGCTGGCCCTGGATCCTCCGGATACCCTTGCCGGCGCCGGATGAACTGGCAATGAATGCCGAGCAAATGGCCCAGGTGCGCGAATCGCTCGATCAGTTGGATGAACCGTGCCGTGAAATCGTGGAACTGCGTTACCTTGGCGATTTGAGTTATGACGAACTTGGCGCGACATTAAAGCTGAATCCAAAAACGGTCAGTTCGCGCCTGAGCCGATGCCTGGACCGGCTCGAGCAAATTGCGCGAAAAACATTTTTGCGGGATAAACCGGGCGTTTTCCCGTCCAATTAGCACCAGACGATTGAATGGAACAGGAACGAAAAGTAGAAAAGTTTTTGAAGGCCTACGCAAAGAAGCGTCGCGGCCAGGCCGGCGGCCCGTTCACACTGGACCCGGCTGCGCGCCGGAGATTGCAAGACGAAGTTTCCCGAAGCGCGCCGGCCTCCGAAGACGAAGGTGAAACCATCTCGCTTTGGGAATTGTTGCGAAAGCACTGGCTCTATCTCCTGGGTTTTGCCGCGTGCATCTTCGTCATGGCCGCACTATTTCTTTCGACACTGTATGCGCCAGTGAGCAAGTCTTTCCGGGCGAGTTCTACATTGAGCCTTACAAAGAACACGAGGCAAAGTTCGCCGCCAATGCAACAGCCCATTGCAGGGGCCACAGGTTCGGCTTCGACCGCACAAGTTGCTCCCGCTCCTGCAGTAGCCCCTCCGATGCCATCAGTTGAAAATCAAAATTCAGGGCAAATCGCGGCCGCGAGCAAAGGGCTGTACCTGGACAATTTGGACACGCGCCGGGAAACTCGTGAGCCTGCCCAGGTCTTCTCGCAGAATGTCGTTGGATCAATCGCAATCACCAATGCGACTGTGGCGACACTGACACCTCCGCATGTGCCGCCGGAAGCCCTTTCAGATCAGGCTCTGGTCAATTCGGCAAATGCACCTGCCCCCGAATCTGCTTCGGACGAATTGGAAACGTCGTCTGCCGGTATCTCAGATGCGTCACGTGATGCAGCGCCGCCAGGGGCCGTGGCACCAATGCGCGGAGCGTCGAGCGCAGTCCGCGAATCTGATAACACCCTATCGCAGACGTCAATTCTGCCGACCACAGGGATTCCGGCAACCGCCGTCGGCGGCAACTATGCGATGAATTCAACGCCAGTTAACTCGATGCCAACGAGAAACTTTGGCGGAGGAGGAGGAACTCGCAGTCCGTTGTCTCGAAAAGATTACTTGGAGACCGTGGCATCACCCTCGCAATCTGCCGCGGTATTGTTGAACTTTCAGGTTTCGAAAAATGGCAATACTATCCGCGTGGTGGACCAGGACGGATCGATTTACACTGGCGCGCTGGAATCGGAAGGGTCCGGGCAGAACGTTACGCCGGCCGATACGGCTGTGCTGGGCGATCTGGCCACGCTGAACAAGGCTGCACTAAACGCGACCACGCGAAAAAGTGAAAGTCCGAAGGCTGCGCAATTTGGCTCGCCAGGGGGCAATGCAAACAAAGGAAACGACGCGAGCTCCGCTCGGGAAGCTATTTCTTCAGGCGTGTCACCGGCGACTGCAGAGTCACCGACGGCTGCGGAGCCGCAAGCACCAATGCAAAAATACTTTTTCTATGCGGTTGGCACGAACCAAACACTCAAGCAGAGCGTCGTGTTTGCCGGAACATTAGTGGAAGATTTGTCACTGGCGTCCAATGCGCAGCAAACATTCGGTATGAGCGCCAACGCGGCCCTTGGCGCTGCCTATGCCCAACAGTTCGTGAGGTCAGCAATGACAAATCAACCCCTGCGTATAGAGGGAGTCGCGATTATTGACCAGACATACAAAATTCAAATTAACGCCGCGTCCGTCCCGGCTAAAAATAGTTCGCCTCCGAAAAAATAGTCCCGCACTTTGCGTATTATGAAAACCAATGTCAGCCGTTCGACCGTGATCGCAGCCTGGGCGATCGCCATTTGCGCCGACTTTCTCCAAATCTGTCTCTTTCCGTTTTTTTCGGAAGGATTTATCTCGCTGCTTGATGATTTTTCCGATGTTGTAGTGTGCGGCGTACTCTCATATTTGATTGGATTTCATCTGGCGTTTTTACCGTCTTTCCTGATAAAGCTGATTCCCGTTGTGGAATCAGCGCCCACATGGACGCTTGCTGTTTTGATTGCCACAAGACGCCTGCGCACACCGGCGGTGGTGGATGTTCCGGCTGTGGAAAGCGGAAAGCCGGAGGTTATTGTCGAAAACGAACAGCCGACAAAACCTCAAAATTAAACGTCCAGATTCCAACATCCGGGAGCCAGAGAATGTTTAAGCTCAAAGCCGGCAAAATGGGATGTTCGAATTTTGGAATTTCTCGGGATGTGGGCGCCTGGAATTTGGATCTTCACCTTTATGCATCAAGCCAACGAATACACTATTAAGAGCCCTGCTGCGGATCCGTCCCTGTGGCTTTTGGACCGTGGAATCACATTCCTAAGCCATGGCGTGTTCGGCGCCTGCCCGCGCCATGTCCTCGATGTCCAAAACGAATGGCGGGAGCGTCTGGAACGGCGGCCGCTTCAATTTCTCGTTCGTGAATTGGAAACGCACGTTGATGCCGCGCGCGGATCGTTGGCGGAATTTGTTGGCGTGGACGCTGCGGACCTCGTATTTGTGCCCAATGCGACAGCCGGAATAAATACGGTTCTACGCTCGCTCGTGTTTCAGCCCGGCGACGAATTGTTGGTGACTGATTATGCCTACAACGCCTGCCGCAATGCGCTGGAGTTCGCCGCCCAGCGCGCCGGCGCAAAGGTAGTCGTTGCCCGGATTCCATTTCCCTTTCAGAGTGAGGATGAGCTGATTGCCCCGATTTTGGAAAAAATTACCACGCGGACGCGTCTGACAATGATAGACCATGTGACGAGCCAGACTGGCGTGCTCATGCCCGTTGAACGATTGGTGAGCGAGTTGAAGCAGCGCGGCGTGGACACGCTGGTGGATGGCGCCCATGCGCCGGGGATGGTTCCGATTGATCTGAAAAAGCTCGGCGCAGCGTATTATACCGGTAATTGCCATAAATGGTTGTGTGCGCCAAAGGGCGCGGCGTTTTTGCACGTGACATGCGACAGGCAGGAATTGATTCGCCCGCTCGTCATCAGCCATGGCGCAAATTCACCGCGCAAAGATCGTTCGCGATTTCAAATCGAGTTTGGCTGGCAGGGGACATGGGATCCTTCCGCGTGTTTGAGTGTGGCGGAGGCGATTCGTTTTATTGGCTCGCTCATGGCGGGCGGATGGCCCGAAATCATGTCGCGAAACCGGGCATTGGCGCTGGCCGCCCGTAAAACCCTGGGCGCTGCTTTGGGGATTGACGTGCCTTGTCCGGATGAGTTTATCGGGTCACTGGCGGCGATCCCGCTGCCTGATGCGGCGTCGGATGCTTTGCCGCGATTGCCGCTGAATGAATATCCGCTTCAGGATATACTCCGCGAGAGGCATCAAATCGAAGTTCCGATTATTTCATGGCCTACCCCGCCTAAACGGGTCTTGCGCGTGTCTGCGCAATTATACAATTCGCTCCCCGAGTACGAGCGATTGGCGACGAGTCTCGTTGACGCGTTGAAACGTTGAAACCCTACCTATTCCGACTGCGGAACGGCAAGTTCGTCGTCCTGGCTCCGTGCACTGTGATAGCGTGCCGCGAAGTAGGAGCCGACGACCAGAATCAGGGCGATTCCCTGTGCGACCAGCGTCTGAACCGTGGGGAAGATGGAGAACCACAGGCCGGCCCAATCAGGAATCTTTCAGCCAGCGTTATTGGCGTAGTGCGAATCCATCCTGCCAATTGCATTTCCTGCGCCTGCTCACCGACCATCACCAGCAGGACGATACCCAGGAGCAAGCCCGTGAGTACCAGCATTTTTCGGTAAGGCAAACGGCGATGCGCCAGGAAGGTCAATGCGGCGACGATGCCGGTGAAGAAACAGTCCGAGCAATGCGCCGAACAAGGACGATTTTTCCGCCCATTTGCAGGTAATAGGTTTGCAGGAACAGCACGACTTCAAAACCTTCGCGGTAAAGCGAGGCGAAACCGAGCAGGGCCAGTCCCCAGGTGAGCCGTTGGCGCGAAATTTCCGCCACACTCGCACTGCTCAATAACTTCTTTTTGTTGCGGTTGTGCATGGCAATCCAGCCGCCCCAATAAATTTTGTGAAAAAACCAGTTCATCACCACTAGCAGCACCACGACCGCGAGCAGCCCGGTGGCCGCCTGCAAATTGAGCGCGGAGACGCTTTGCTGGAGATTGCTGATGATTCCCATGGCGACAAACCAGGTCACCAACGTGGCGCCAAAGGCGACGCCCGCGCCGGCGATTACGGGCTTGCGCTGCGGCCGCGCGAGCCCCGGTCATGCTGGCCACGATGGCTGCCAGGACCAGGATGGTTTCCAATCCTTCGCGAAAAACGAGGACGCCGATGTCCAGCGTGGCGGCGGACGGGCTGACGTTGGGGGTGGCCGGATTTGGATTACCATGGGCGGTAAGCCCTTGCCAGACGAAAACTCCAACGATCAACAGCGCCGCGGCTGAGATCAGAATTAGCATCGCCGCACGCAATGGCCTGGTTTTGGGTTGCGAAACGTCGGCCACCAGGCTTTGCAATTGGCGGACGGGCAGGGGAATTTCCACCAGGATCGCTTCGGCCAGTTCGGCGTTTAAATCGAGGGTGGCATTGCAGACCTGGCAGACGAAATTGGCTTCGCGGCTCAAGAGTTTAAGTTCCTGCTTTTCAGAGAGGCCCAAAGCGCGCAATCGCTCGCGGATTTCGGGCGACGCAGCGAGGGCCTTAATGCAAACCGTCGTCCCCACAGGCACACGGCTCAAGGGACAAACTTCAGCGCCTGCACAACGGCCTTTGGCAATTGCTGCGAACTTATTTTGCTCTGTCACAGACCCATTAGCATAAGTCAGTTGGGCCGGCCGAGCAAGGGCTTTTCCGTGCCGATAGTCAGAGCGCTGAAGTGTTGACGCTTTATGCCTGCCTCTGTTTGGTGTCCACGCTTTAGCGTGCTCCGGGACCGCCTGAAGGCGGGAAACAGAGCGCGCCGCCATTTTGCAATTTTAACTTCCAACCAAACCGTGTAACTTGAGTTTGTCATGACGACTGCTGACTCAAAAGCGCCTCCGCGCCTCCGCCTTCCGGAGTGGTTGCGAATTACACTGCCAACGACAGATACCTTCGGACGGACTCGGGCGCTCCTGGACGAACTAAAATTGCATACTGTTTGTGAGAGTGCCAAGTGCCCTAACCATTGGGAATGCTGGAGCAAAGGGACGGCAACGTTCATGATCGCCGGAGACCGCTGCACGCGCGCCTGTGGCTTTTGCGCTGTGGCCACAGCCAAACCTTTCGCTCTTGAGGCCGACGAACCCGCACGCGTAGCCGAGGCCACCCGGCGTATGAAATTGCGGCACGTTGTCATTACGGCCGTTGCCAGGGACGATTTGAAAGACGGCGGCGCGGCGCATTTTGCCAGTACCATTGAAAAGGTGCGCGAGCTCAATCCTGGCATCGTGATCGAAGTGCTCGTGCCTGATTTTAATGATAGCGACCCGGCGATAGAAACGGTCCTGGCGGCGAACCCCCACATTTACAATCATAATTTGGAGACGGTCCGGCGGTTGACCCCTGAGGTGCGGCACCGTGCGTCGTACGACCGCAGTCTGACCGTCTTGCGCAAGGTTAAAGAAAAACGCGGTGACACGATCTATACCAAGTCCGGGGTGATGCTTGGACTGGGCGAAACGGCGGACGAATTGTTTCAAGCCATGCGCGATTTGCGCAGTTCCGGCTGCGACATCCTGACCCTCGGCCAATATTTGCAGCCCACGCTACGGCATTTGCCGGTTAAGGAATTTGTGACGCCTGCCCAATTTGCGGAATACAAAGTCGCCGCCGAAGAAATGGGGTTTGTCCACGTGGCGAGCGGACCAATGGTGCGCAGTTCGTATCACGCGGATGAATTCAAATTGGATTGATGGGTTGGTGGATTCGTCAGATCCGTCGAATCCGTTCAGATTAATCTGAAGACTCCGTAATGACCGTGTCCTCATGCTCGTACGCCGGAGCACAGCAGCATAAGAGCCGCAAGGTCTCGTTCCCGGTATTCCAGAGCTTGTGCTTCTGTCCCGGAGGAATCGCGATAGCATCGCCGACCTTCACGTCTCGAGCCTCGCCGTTGATGCGAATCCGGCCGGTGCCGTTTGTAATGTAATAAATCTCTTCAGTGCGGACGTGATAATGCTCTTGCGTTGCACCGCCGACGGGCAGGCGGGCCTCGGCCAGGCTTTGATTCCGTATCCGGGAATTGCGGTGGGCCAGTAATTCCCGGATTTCCGAGCCATCTTTCGTTGTGAATGGCGGAGCGTCGTTCAGATGCTTGATGTCCATGGACTAAAATTCCTTCGTTCCACCAATTGGCAGCAGGTGCAGGGTCAGCCCCGCGGCGCGGAATTTTTCTTTTGCCCCGGCGTGGTCAATTTTGATGTGTGGAAAGGTGTCGTAATGAACACCCATTACTTCCTTGCATTGGAGCAGGCCGGCGGCGCGAATTGCGTCGTCGACATCCATCGTGAAATTGCCACCGATGCAAAGGATGGCAAACTTGAGCTTCGTCCCTTCGCCGAAAAGTTTCATGTCCAGTGTGAGGGCTGTGTCGCCGGAGAAATAAAAATTGGCTTCAGACGATTCGACGACAAAGCCTCCCGGTACGCCGCCGTAGGAACCATCGGGAAAGGAACTGGAATGAATTGAGTGGACAAATTTGGCGCGTCCAAAATCAAAAGGGAAACTGCCGCCGGGATTCAGGCCGTGGGTCTTTTTGACTCCGTTTTTGCTTAACCATTCAGCGACTTCAAAATTGGAAATGATCATTGCGCCCGTATGCGCCGCAATGGCCGCCGCATCCGCGAGATGATCGTCATGGGCATGGGAGACGAGAATATGGTCAGCCTTGATTGTTTTGACATTAACGGCTTTGGCCAGGGGGTTTTGCGCGATGAACGGATCAAATAGCAAATGTTTGCCGCTGATTTCAGCTCCGAAGCAGGAATGACCGTAATAGGTGATTTTCATGTTAGTGCTGTGATAAATATTCCTTTTTGTTTTGACGAAACGTTCCGCCTTCACTCGCGGCGAACCGCTATTTGCTATTTTTAACGCTCTTTAGTTTTTTTTCAAGCGTGCTGATAATGCGATTCCATTATGGGGTAGAAGAAGCGTTCAATCAGCGGTTACAATACGGGCATCGGGATCTTTTTTATTGGGAGTTACCACGAGCGGAGGCAGGCATGCGAAAGCTGACATTTTTCGATAAAGGCCATTCATTATGGCATCCAGGGAGCGCGCGACCATCCGTCCCTCAAATGGGAGCGCGATCGGGGCGTTGTGTAGGGGGAAGACATTCTCAAGGAGGTATTTCGCGCCAGTCGGCGAAACGGCATACCCCGGCGTTCCGAAAGCATTTCGCAACGGCAACAATGAAATTGGCGAAGCTGATGCTTGAAAGGTCTTCAATTTGGAGCGGGTTAAGGTTTTATTTCTGAAACGGCCTGAAAGGCGCTCAATTCCGGGAATGATATCCACCTCGAACATTGTGTCGAAATTATATCCTAAAAGAAGAAACTCCCAGTCTTTCGGCAACACGCTGATACACTTTGAAAATTGATTCCGGAAATCTTTGCGAATCACGGCGTCATCTTCGCAAACAATCAAAGGTGTTTGAGTTTCCAATGACTTGAGCCAAAGTTTTCGGTGCGTCAGGCTGCAACCGGGGGTTCTGAATGTCGTGCCTGGCCTGATGAGCTTTTGCCGTTTCAATTCCGCAGGATCCACTCGTTCGGAATCGATTCCTTCGACAAATTCAAACCGCATTCCAGCAATTTTGTTCAGCGACAGGAAAATTCTTAGGCGTTCTTTGGCCTTCGACAAATGGATGACGTGGATCCGACGCGCCCAGGTATTTGATAATCGAGTGATGTTCATCCTCCGTTTTGGCTGAGAACATCGCCCAGCTTTTTATCGCGGCAACTGAAAAGTGATTTCTCGTCGCAGACACGGTGGTCGTGGTACAAACCGCTTACGCCACCGCTTTGAGTGTAAGAAACTCCTCAGTGAGCGGATCCAGAATCTGTGCGGCATCAGAGTTGGCGAGGACAACCGCGGCAAAGCGCCAGCCATCGGCGCGGACGGCGGAGCGAATTTTGCCATTGGCAAAAACCCACGTGCGCCACCTTAGGTCGGAGGATTGGGTATCCGGGGCAGTTGGCGTGGATTGCAGGAGCCGCAGAACTTGAGACATTTGGCTAACGGAAAAATTTGCGTCGGTACTGCGGCAGGAACCATCGCCACTGCCCGCGCCCACGCCGGAGTCCAACATGTTGGGCGAGGCAACGCCACAGGCCAACATGCCAGGGACAGAGAGGCGGGCGTCGAGCCATTGATTGAGGAGATCGTTCATTTGCTGCCCAGGGTGGTTGAGACGCGGACAAATACCAATTTATTGGCGCGCAAAAGGGCGATGACGCGCCCCTCGGTGAATTCGGTTTCCATGCGGTCAAAACCGCCGAGAGGCAGGATTTCGCCGAATTGCAGCGCCTGCTGCTCCATCTGCTTGAGCCAGGTCATATGGGCGCCGGAATCCTCGCCAACGACGTCAAAGAGCGTTTCGCCATTACGCGTGCAAATATAGGTTCCTTCAAGCCGTGAAGATGTTGTGCTTTGCGCCGGTCCGTCCGTCGTGGTCTTCATCAGTCTTGCCTTCCGCGGCCTTTTCGTCTTTAACGCGGGCAGCCTCCATGAGCAGCATTTCCCATTGGCCGGCCAGGGTTTTTTCCGGCGGGCGGCTCAAATTGCGCCAGCTCAAAGGAACCGCCCGGCAGCGAAAGGAGCTTGTATAACGCCTGTTCGCCCGTGATATCGCCGGCGACGGCATGGACCAACTGGCCGTCTTCGATGTAAATGCGGCCTAGAACATTTTGATTGTAAATCTCCAGGATGGACGAGTTGCGCGCCAGGCATTCCATTTGGATGACATCCTGCAAACCGACCTTTCGGAGGACGCCTTGAAACCCTTCGCGAGGCGCCCATTGCAACAGCTCGCCGAACATGGCGAAGATGGATTTGTAACCTTCAGGCGACGTGGCCTTTTCAATAAACATGTCCGCGCCGTTTGCCAGGCTGGCAGCGCGTTTTTCCGGGGTGGCAAGGCCCGTGAGCACCGCGCGCTTTAAGCTTGGGATGACGCCGCTGCAGGATGCCAATGAGCTGTATGCCGTCAATGACGGGCATGTTGACGTCCACGACCACGAGATCAACTTTTTGGGAATCCAGGATCTCCAGCGCCTGATTGGCGGACGTGGCGGAATGAATCTGCCACGAATGTTCGCTCATCATTTCGTAAAGATCGCGGAGCGTGAGCAGAAAATCCGAGTCATCGTCCACGAACAGTATTTGATGTTGTGCGCCGTTAGTCATGTTTCAAATCATTCCAGGGCGGTCAGCGCGGACAAGGCGGCCTGCCGAACGCAATAATCCGCGTCCCGCGAGGCGGTGGATAAAATGGCGGTGGCAGCTTTTTTCGCGCAGGCGTCCCAGCGACACGGCCGCGGCCAGGCGCAGGTCGCGGTCGCGGTCGAAGAGCAAATCGGCAAACAGGGCATATACGGGCGAAGGCCCTGATTTCATGGCCAATTTGACGGTGGCGGGTCGTCCTTTGGAGGCTCTCGGACATCGATGTGGAATTGTTCCAACAGCTTTGTCGCGGCCTGGCAGACCCAATAATCGTTGTGCTTAAGGGCGGCCTTGATTTTTGGCAACGCGCGATGCGCCGACTCCGATTCATCCCATCGGCGATTGATTTTGTAAAGGGCGGCGGATGCGCCGTTGCGGACCGTATTTTCAGTATCCAACAGGGCGAGCACCAGCGGCTGGATGGCGCGAGGATCGCCGAGTTCTCCGAGCGCGAACGATGACGCTTTCGCGCACGTCGCGGTCGGGGTCCTGAATGACCTGGCACAAGGGCTTCCACAGCCGAGCTCTCTCCGATTACGCCAATGGCTTTGGCAGCAGCCTGGCGAACTTCCCATGATGGGTCTTTGAGGCATTTGATAGATGGACGGCACCGCGTTGCGTCCGCCGCACATAGTGGCGGCTTCAACAGCGGCTGCGCGGACGGCGGGCGAGTCGTCACGCAGCAGCAGCTCTATTTCGGGAAAAGTTTGGGGATCGGCCAGGCTTTCGAGAACGCCAAGGGCGGCGGCGCGCACTGCGGGGACTATTTTTTTTCAATGCTTCCAGCATGGCAGGCAGAACGCGGCTGTCGTTCACCTGGCCCAGGGCTTTGACCGCGGCGTACTGTTTATTTGGGGTGCCGTTACGCAGCGTTTCCAGAAGATGAGCCGACGCCTTCGGGTCCCATCGCCACCAGTTCCTGGAGGTTGCCCATCGCCAAAATTTGCAAGCACGCGGTCCGGCTCGGAAGCGGGTTTCCAGCCGAGGCGGTTTAAACTTCGCACGGCGATGCCCCGAACGATCAGGTCCGCATCGCGCAAGAGGCCGACGAGTGGCGCAATCGCCTTGGCGTCGCCGAGCCGGCCAAGGGTTTCCGCAGCGGCGGCGCGCGCGAGGGGCACCTGGTCGCGCAAAATGGTCAATGAGCGGATCGACTGCCTTTGGGTCGTTATAACGCAACAAGGCCCTCGCTGCCAGACAACGGACGTCCGGGATCTTGTCTCTCAAAGCAAAAATCAGCGGGCCGACGGCGTCCGCGTCATATTCGAGAGACAATTTCTCCACGACGGCCAGCCTGGTTTTGGGGCTGCCAATGCGCAATTGTTGATTTGTCCACCAACTCATTATTAAAATGTTACATAGGATGAACAGCCGGCCGCGGTTTTAGGCAAACGAAAGTCGTTTGCCGGAACCTTCAGAGCGCATCCGTGCCCGATTTTTAGCCCCACGATTTTCGCCGCAATAGCCGCAAGGCGTTGCCTATGACAATCAGGTCCGATACACCCATGGCAGCGGCACAGAAAATCGGACTGACAAAGCCCAAAGAAGCAAGCGGCACGCCAATGGAATTATAAAAAAATGCCCAAAACAGGTTCTGTTTGATGGTTCGCAAGGCGGCTCGAGCCAGGGCCAGCGCCTCGGGCACGCCGGCGATATCAGAGCGGAGCAATACAATGTCCGCCGATTCGCTGCGCAATATCGCTGGCCCGGCTGACGGCGATGCCGAGATTGGCCTGGGCAAGGGCAGGGGCGTCGTTAATGCCGTCGCCCACGAAAGCGACGCGTTCGCCGTCACCCTGCAATTTCTTGATAAATTCCGATTTTTGGACGGGTTGCACTTCAGCCAGGACATGGTCGTCAGGTATGCCGACTTGGGCGGCGATGCCTGCGGCTGTGCGGGCGTTGTCTCCGGTTACCATAAAGATCTTTCAGATTTTGCTCGCGAAGCTGTTTGACGACGGCGACAGCGTCCGGTTTGAGGGTGTCCAGAAGCGCAAAGAATGCCAGCGGCGTTTTTTCAACCGCCAGACCAGTAACATTTGCGCCGATGGCCGTCCATTTGGAAATAAATTGCTCTGCGCGGGTCATATCAACACCGTTGGCGGTTAGCCAGCGGAGCGACCCAAGACGGACGGTTCCCGGGATATGCTGAACGATTGCCTCAATGCCTGAACCGCGAATTTCGCGCCAGCCGGCCAGGTCGATTTGTTCTGTGGACAGCCCGGCGATAGCCCCGCTCAATGGATGTGAGGAGTGCCGTGCCAGGGCCGCGCTTAGGATCTGAGGCTTGAACCGTGCCTGTTGCATTTCCAAAATGCTGGCGATTTCCGGTCTGCCAAGGGTCAATGTCCCGGTTTTATCAAAAACCAGGGCGGTTATATGGCCGGCTTTTTCGAGAGCGACGCCGTCGCGAATCAAAATTCCCCGCCGGGCGGCGGCATTGGCCGCGGCCATAATCGCGGCGGGCGTGGCCAGACCCATTGCGCACGGACAGGCAATTATTAATACAGCGGCGGCAATGATGAAACCGGCCGCGGGTCCCGTGGGAATGTGCGTGCGCCAAAGAATATGGCTGACCATATGATGAACTGAATGTGCGGACGCCGGCGCAAGCCCCCACCAAAGTCCGGACGCAAGCGCAATTAGAATCACCGTAGGGACAAAGACCGCGCTGACACGATCGGCCAGGCGCTGGATATGCGCGCGGCTGGTTTGTGCGCGCTCGACCGCGGCGATGACGCGAGCCAGGGCAGTTTCGTCCCCAGTGGCAGTCACGCGCATGATAATAGCACCATTTAGATTTACCGTTCCGGCAAACAGTTTGTGACCGGGACTCTTGTGACTTGCTTTGGACTCGCCGGTGAGAGACGACTCGTCCACTTCGGAATCGCCTTCCATGGCGATTCCATCGACAGGAACACGATCACCGGGACGCAATAGAATTTCATCATTTGTTTTCAGCTCTGAAATGGAAATTTCGTGCGTTCGATCCGGCTGACGAAAGACGATTTGGGCAGTTTGCGGTGCGAGGTTCAGGAGGGATTTGATTGTGCGGCCGGCTTTTTCGGTGACACGGGCTTCTATCCAATGGCCGAGGCTGATAAGTGTAATGATGGCCGAAGCCTCCATAAAATACAAATGGCCGCCAATTCGACCGACGAGTGCCCACGCGCTGTACGCGAAAGCCGTGGTGGAACCGAGCGCTACGAGCGTGTCCATATTTGTCGCCCCTATTTTCACCTGTCGCCATGCACCACGATAAAACGGCGCGCCCGAATAGATTTGGACAATTCCCGCCAGCGCGAATGAAATCCATTGAAACCAGTGCGCCCGCTGGAAAGGAAAAATCCATTCGCCGGCCATCAAAACGGCGGTTACGAAGATTCCGGTCCACAGTGCCCACTGCCAATGAGTACGACCCGCGCCAGTAGCGCCGACCGTTTCTTTTGCCAAATAGCCCGCCCTCTGCACTGCCTTCAATACGGCGGCTACGTTTTCCGGGCCATTCCAGCTCACGAGAGCTCTCTTTTTTTCGAGCGAGACGGAAACGTTTCGCACGGAAGGAACGGACCGAATCGCGTCGGTCACCAGCCGCGCGCAGTTGCCGCAGGTCATCCCGTCAATTTGAAATTCAGTTACCATACGAATTGCCGATTTAAGGTGACGCAGTTCCCATACCGCATATTTGAATAATCAAACATCGCAATGCACTTTGCAAAGACTGGTTTTGCAATTTGCACAAATTTCCAAGCCTGGCCGACTTCGGCTTTTGACAATTTGGGCCGAAATCGTGCAAAAAATATGATGGCATATTTTTTGCCAAAGTTTCTGACTGCTCTCTTTATTACATGGTCGGAAAGTCACAGGCTATTCTGGATTTCGCGCCGCGTGAAAGCGGGAATAATTGAGCAATAAAAGCAGCATCACAACTCATATCGCCGGGAAATTTTTTAAAGTCATGAAAACAGACACAGATGTAGCCGGGAGACGGAAAGCGACTTCCAACGGAAATGCAAATGGCGACGCCCTCGTTGACGATCATTTTAAGCGCCAATTGCTGGCTACTCTGACCGCGTTGCGTGACGGCGATTTTTCTACGCGTATGCGGGGAGATTTGACCGGGATCGACGGAAAAATCGCCGACGCGCTCAACGAAGTCGTTGGAAGGATGGAGCGGTTCGGCGGTTCGCTGAACCGGTTGCGGAACGAAATTGGCCGGAAAGGAAAATTTAATGAACGGTTGTCGGTGGGGGACGCCGTTGGTGGATGGTCCGACTGCGTGGAAGCGGTTAATTCCCTGGCAGATGATCTCTCGCGTCCGACACTGGAAATGGGCCGCGTCATTGGCGCGGTGGCAAAAGGCGATTTGTCCCAATCAGTTCCATTGGAAGTGGGCGGCCAGCCGCTGCAGGGTGAATATTTACGAACGGCAAAATTGGTCAATGGCATGGTGGAACAATTGGCAGGATTTTCCGTGGAAGTCATTCGCGTGGCGCGGGAAGTGGGCATCGAAGGCAAACTGGGCGGCCAGGCGCAAGTAAAGAAAGTATCCGGCGTTTGGCGTGAATTGACCGAATCGGTGAATCAGATGGCTGGCAACCTGACCGCGCAAGTGCGCAACATCGCCGATGTGACGATTGCCGTGGCCAATGGCGACCTTTCCAAGAAAATCACAGTGGACGTGCGCGGCGAAATCCTCCAGCTCAAGGAAGCCATCAATACGATGGTGGAGCAATTGCGCTCGTTTGCCTCAGAAGTGACGCGCGTGGCGCGTGAAGTAGGCACCGAAGGCAAGCTGGGCGGCCAGGCTTTCGTGCCGGGCGTGGCGGGCACCTGGAAAGACTTGACCGACAACGTCAATTCCATGGCGTCCAACCTGACTGGCGCAAGTCCGCAATATTGCGCAAGTGACCACGGCCGTGGCGCGCGGCGACCTTTCGCGCAAAATCACGGTGGACGTAAAAGGCGAAATTCTGGAACTGAAAGACACCATTAACGTCATGGTGGACCAATTGAATTCATTTGCCTCGGAAGTGACGCGCGTGGCGCGCGAAGTCGGCACCGAAGGCAAACTGGGCGGCCAGGCGACGGTGCCGGGTGTGGCCGGCACCTGGAAAGACCTGACCGATAACGTCAATTCCATGGCATCAAACCTGACGTCGCAAGTCCGCAACATCGCGGAAGTGACGACGGCCGTGGCCAAAGGCGACCTTTCGCGCAAGATCACGGTGGACGTGAAAGGAGAAATTCTGGAATTGAAAAACACCATCAACACGATGGTGGACCAGTTGAACGGGTTCGCCGCGGAAGTGACGCGCGTGGCGCGTGAAGTCGGCACGGAAGGCATTCTGGGCGGCCAGGCGGAAGTGCCCGGCGTGGCCGGCACGTGGAAAGACTTGACGGATTCGGTCAACGCCATGGCGACGAACCTCACGGCGCAAGTGCGTAACATCGCGGAAGTGACGACCGCCGTGGCCAAAGGTGATTTGTCCCGCAAAATCACGGTGGACGTGAAGGGCGAAATTCTGGAGCTGAAAAACACGATTAATACGATGGTGGACCAGTTGAACGGGTTTGCCTCGGAAGTGACGCGCGTGGCGCGTGAAGTGGGCACGGAAGGAAATTTGGGCGGCCAGGCGGAAGTGCGCGGCGTGGCCGGAACGTGGAAAGATTTGACGGATAACGTCAATTCCATGGCCTCCAATTTGACCTCGCAAGTCCGCAACATCGCGGAAGTGGCCACGGCTGTGGCACGCGGCGATCTTTCACGCAAGATCACGGTGGACGTGAAGGGCGAAATTCTTCAGTTAAAAAACACCATCAATACGATGGTGGACCAGTTGAACGGATTTGCCTCGGAAGTGACGCGCGTGGCGCGCGAAGTGGGCACGGAAGGCAAACTGGGCGGCCAGGCGCAGGTGCGCGGCGTGGCCGGCACGTGGAAAGATTTGACCGACAACGTCAATTCCATGGCGTCCAATTTGACCGGCCAGGTGCGCAACATCGCCGACGTGACGACGGCCGTGGCCAAAGGTGACTTGTCCCGCAAAATCACGGTGGACGTGAAAGGCGAAATTCTGGACCTGAAAAACACCATCAACACGATGGTGGACCAGTTGAACGCGTTCGCCTCGGAAGTGAGCCGCGTGGCGCGCGAAGTCGGCACGGACGGCCGTTTGGGCGGCCAGGCGGTGGTGCCCGGCGTGGCCGGCACGTGGAAGGATTTGACCGACAACGTCAATTTCATGGCCAACAACCTGACCGGCCAGGTCCGCAACATCGCCGAAGTGACGACCGCGGTGGCGCGCGGCGACCTGTCGCGCAAAATCACGGTGGACGTGAGCGGTGAAATTCTGGAATTGAAAAACACCATCAACACGATGGTGGACCAGTTGAACTCGTTCGCCTCGGAAGTGAGCCGCGTGGCGCGCGAAGTGGGCACCGAAGGCAAACTGGGCGGCCAGGCGGTGGTGCCGGGCGTGGCCGGCACCTGGAAAGATTTGACCGACAACGTCAATTCCATGGCGAACAACCTGACCGGCCAGGTGCGCAATATCGCGGAAGTGACCACGGCCGTGGCGCGCGGCGACCTCTCCCGCAAGATCACGGTGGACGTGAAGGGCGAAATTCTGGAATTGAAAAACACCATCAACACGATGGTGGACCAGTTGAACTGCGTTCGCCTCGGAAGTGAGCCGCGTGGCCCGCGAAGTCGGCACCGAAGGCAAACTCGGCGGCCAGGCGGTGGTGCCGGGCGTGGCCGGCACCTGGAAGGATTTGACCGACAACGTCAATTCCATGGCGTCAAACCTGACCGGCCAGGTGCGCAATATCGCCGAAGTGACCATTGCCGTGGCGAACGGCGATTTGTCGCGCAAAATCACGGTGGACGTGCGCGGTGAAATTTTGCAGCTCAAGGAAACCATCAATACGATGGTGGAACAATTGCGCTCGTTTGCCTCTGAAGTGACCCGCGTGGCGCGCGAAGTCGGCACCGAAGGACGCCTGGGCGTGCAGGCGGTCGTGCCGGGCGTGGCCGGCACGTGGAAAGATTTGACCGACTCGGTGAACGCGATGGCGGCAAACCTGACGGCGCAAGTCCGCAACATCGCCGAAGTGACCACCGCCGTGGCGCGCGGCGATCTCTCACGCAAGATCACGGTGGACGTGAAGGGCGAAATTCTGGAATTGAAAAACACCATCAACACGATGGTGGACCAACTCAACGCCTTCGCCGCCGAAGTGACGCGCGTGGCGCGCGAAGTGGGCACGGAAGGCAAACTGGGCGGCCAGGCGCAAGTGCCCGGCGTGGGCGGCACCTGGAAGGATTTGACCGATAGCGTGAACTTCATGGCGGCCAACCTGACCGACCAGGTGCGCGGCATCGTGAAAGTCGTGACCGCGGTCGCCAACGGCAATTTGCGCCAAAAACTTACAGTAGAAGCCAAAGGCGAAGTCGCGGCGCTCGCCGAAACCATCAATAACATGACCGACACGCTGGCCACTTTTGCCGAACAGGTCACCAACGTCGCCAGGGAAGTGGGCGTGGAAGGCCGTTTGGGCGGCCAGGCCAACGTGCCGGGCGCGGCCGGCACCTGGAAGGATCTTGACCGGCAACGTGAACCTGCTGGCGGCAAACCTGACGACGCAAGTGCGCGCCATTGCCGAAGTGTCCACGGCGGTGACCAAAGGCGACTTGACGCGGTCCATCACCGTCGAAGCGCGCGGCGAAGTGGCCGAACTCAAGGACAACATCAATACGATGATTGACAACCTGCGCGTGACGACGGAAGCGCAACCAGGAGCAGGGCTGGCTCAAGACGCAACATCGCCAAATTCACCGGCATGTTGCAGGGACAGCGCGACTTGTTCACGGTCGGCCGAATGCTGCTCTCCGAACTGGTGCCGCTGGTCGGCGCGCAGCAGGGCGCCATTTACCAGATGGAGATGGGCGACGACAATAAATGGATGTTGCGGCTTGCTGGCCGGATACGCGACGCGCCCGGAGCAGCCGCAACGCATTCTCGTTGGCGAGGGACTGGTCGGCCAATGCGCCGTCGAAAAGGAACGCATTCTGTTGACGGGCATCAAATCAGATTACACGCGCATCGCATCCAGTCTGGCCGATGCGCCTCCGGCGAGCATTGTGGTGCTGCCGGTGCTGTTTGAAGGCCAGACCAAGGCCGTCATTGAATTGGCGTCGCTGGCGCCGTTCAGCGTGACGCACCTGACGTTCCTGGAACAATTGACCCAATCCATCGGCGTCGTGCTCAACACGATTGAAGCGACGATGCGCACGGAAAACCTGCTGCAGCAATCGCAGCAACTCACCGTCGAATTGCAATCGCAACAAAAGGAATTGCAGCAGACGAACGAAGAACTGGCGCAAAAGGCGCGGCAATTGGCCGAGCAAAACGTCGAAGTGGAGCGCAAGAGCCGGGAAGTCGAGCAGGCCCGGCGCGCGCTTGAGGAAAAAGCGGCGGAACTGGCGCTGACATCCAAGTATAAATCTGAATTTTTGGCGAACATGTCGCACGAATTGCGCACGCCGCTGAATTCGATTCTGATCCTGGGACAGCAGCTCGCCGAAAACACCGCCGGCAACCTCACTGGCAAACAGGTCGAGTTTGCCCGCAATATTTATTCTTCCGGTTCGGATTTGCTGAACCTGATCACCGATATTTTGGACTTGTCGAAGATCGAATCCGGCACGGTCACGGTCGAGGCCGAGGAGGTGGGCTTTCGCCGCCATGCGCGATTCCGTGGAGCGCAATTTCCGGCACGTCGCCGAGGCGAAAAACCTGCCGTTCAACATTGAATTTGATCCCGGCATTGCCGCGCGCCATGACCACCGACCCGAAACGGCTGCAGCAGATCCTGAAGAACCTGTTGTCCAATGCGTTCAAATTCACCGCGCATGGCCATGTCTCGATTCATGTGGCGCCCGCGGTGTCCGGCTGGAGCATGGACCATAAAGTCCTCAGCAAGACGGCAGAATGTCATCGCGTTTGAAATCAGCGACACGGGCATCGGCATCGCGCCGGAAAAGCAGAAATTGATCTTTGAGGCGTTCCAGCAGGCCGATGCGGGCACGAGCCGCAAATACGGCGGCACGGGCCTGGGCCTGGCCATTTCCCGCGAACTGGCCACGCTGCTGGGCGGGGAAATCAGGCTGATCGAGCTCGCCGGGCGAAGGCAGTTCTTTCACACTGTATCTGCCGCTGACCTATTCGGGCGGCACGGCAAAAATTTCGCGTCAACCCGAACCGCAACCGGTGGTTTTGCCGGCGCCGCGCGAGGAAAATATTCCCGACGACCGCGATTCGATCCAGCCCGGCGACAGCGTGCTGTTGATTGTGGAGGATGATCCGCATTATGCGCGGGTCCTGGTGGGACTGGCCCGTGACAAGGGATTCAAAGCGATCTCCGCCACCCGCGGACATACCGCCATTGCCCTGGCGCGGCAGTATTTGCCCACGGCCATCACCCTGGACATCTTCCTGCCGGACATGCTGGGCTGGACGGTTCTGAATAATTTGAAACTGGATCCGGCCACCCGCCATATTCCGGTGCAAATTATTTCGATCGAGGAAGAGCGCCAGCACGGTCTTTCCCACGGCGCATTCTCCTACACGATTAAGCCCGCCACGACTGAAGGCCTGGAGCAATGTTTCGATCGCATCAAAAGCTTTGTCGCGCCGCGCGCCAAGCGGTTGCTCGTGGTCGAAGACAACCAGGCTGAAACGCGACAGCATCGTTGAACTGCTTTCGCACAATGATATTGAAATTGAGACGGTGGGCACCGGCGCGGAAGCGTTTCAAAAATTAATGGACAATCAGTTTGATTGCTGCGTGCTGGACTTGCGCCTGCCGGATATGAGCGGTTATACCCTGCTGGAGAAAATGCAGGCCGAGCCGGCGCTGCGTGAAGTGCCGGTCGTGGTCTTCACCGGAAAGGAACTCGATGCCGGAGGAGGAAAAACAACTGCGCACACTGGCCAAAAGCATTGTTCTTAAAGATGTGCAATCGCCTGACCGGCTGTTTGATGAAACCGCGCTATTCCTGCATCGCGTCGTGGCAAATTTGCCGGAGGCCAAGCGGGAGATGCTCGCGCGTCTTCACAATTCCAACGAAGCGCTGCGCGGGCGCAAGGCGCTGGTTGTGGACGATGACGCCCGCAATATCTTCGCCCTGACCACCGTTCTGGAAAACCATGAAATGAACGTTTTAAGCGCCACCAACGGACGCCAGGCGATTGAGATTATCCAAGAACACCCCCGATTTGAGCGTCGTGCTGATGGACATCATGATGCCCGAAATGGACGGCTACGAAACGCTCCGGGAAATTCGCAAAGATGCCGAAGTTCCGGGCGTTGCCCATCCTCGCGCTCACCGCCAAGGCCATGAAGGGCGACCGCGAAAAATGCCTTGAGGCCGGCGCCTCCGATTACATCGCCAAACCTGTGAACACCGACCAGCTCGTTTCGCTTTTGCGCGTTTGGCTGCATCGGTAGCGAACATGTTATATAAAAATCATGCGATTGTTAAAGATGTGTGGGGAACATCCTTCCTGTTCTTGATGCGCGCAAGACAGGGTGGTTTTGACGTCCCGCCGGCCGCGCATTCGGCCGGCGAGACTGCTGTGTGAAGGATTTCCTGAACGTTAATAACGGGCGTGGTTTCAAATGACAATGCCATTGATAGAGACAGAAACAACGTTGGTCCGCAAGGCGGAGCTCGAGCCGGTCAATATCCTGCTTGTGGATGATGAGAGCAGGAACCTGGACGCATTGGAAAGTGTCCTGGAGCCAATGAAAGGGCTGCGGCTGTTTCGCGCACTGCGGGCCGAAGATGCGCTGCTGGCCCTGTTGCAAAACGAATTTGCCTGTATTGTGCTGGACATTCAAATGCCCGGAATGAGCGGCCTGGAACTGGCCCGCCACATTAAAGCGCGCAAACGAAACCAGCACATTCCCATCATTTTTCTGACGGCATTTTTTCTGGACGAGAAGGACATCATATCGGGTTATGGCGCCGGCGCCGTTGATTATCTGACCAAACCGATCAATCCGGAAATTCTCAAATCAAAGGTCGGCGCCTTTGCGGATTTATTCCGAACGGCGCGCGCTTTGTCTATGGCCAATGCTGCGTTGGAGATGGAAATTACGCAGCGGAAGAAGGCGGAAGAAGCGCTCAGGCAGATGAACAACACTCTCGAAGCGTCCGTTCGCGAGCGGACGTCCGAATTGCGCGCAAGCCAGGAGCGCTATGAGCAGGTTGTACGCACCTTGCCGATGGCTGTCTATACCACTGATGCGGAAGGAAATATCACCCTTTACAATACGGCCGCCGCCGAACTCTGGGGTCAAGACCCCGCGATCGGCGCGGACGCGGAGAATGGCTCGTTTAGAATTTTGCGGCCAGATGGAACTGAAATGCCGCAGGATGAATCGCCAATGGCCGTCACGTTGAAAACCGGCCAGCCAGTCCGGGGACAGGAAATCATCATGGAGCGTGCCGACGGTATTCGTCGCAACATTCTTCCTTATCCAACGCCCATCCATGATCCTTTGGGACGAATCACTGGAGCCGTGAACCTCCTGCTCGATGTCACCGAACGGAATCTGGCACAATTGATGACACAACGGTTTGCAGCGATTGTTGAATCCTCGGACGACGCCATCGTGGGCAAGGACACCAACGGAATCATTAACGGTTGGAACCAGGGGGCCGAAAGGATTTTTCAATATAAAGCGGGCGAAATCATCGGCAAGCCGGTGACGGTTCTGATTCCGCCTGACCTCCATGTGGAGGAACTGGAAATTTTGAGACGTGTTCGGGATGGTGAGCAGGTGAAACATCTCGAGACGGTTCGGAGACGCAAGGATGGAAGCCTGTTTGACGTATCGCTGACGATTTCGCCGATCAAAGACGCCAGCGGAAAAGTTGTGGGCGCGTCAAAGATCGCCCGTGACATTTCCGAGCGCAAACGAAATGAACGGCAGCAGCATGCTCTCTTTGAACTCGTTGCCAAAGTCAATACCGCGCCGTCGATGAGCGAAATCTCTGACGCCGCGCTGGAAGCCATCATCCAGTGCCAAAACGCTGATCGTGCGGCGTTGCTCCTGGTTGATTCCGACGGAGTTATGCGATTCAAGGCCTGGCACGGACTTTCGGATGAATATCGCCGGGCTGTCGAAGGTCATTCACCCTGGAAAGATGGCGATTCGCCACAACCGGTGGCCATCAGTGACGTCGCCGGCGCCGAGATCGACGAGGCATTGAAGAAAACCATTCAACGGGAAGGTGTCGGCTCTTTGGCCTTTATTCCCATTAACTATGAAAAACGGCTGTTGGGAAAATTCATGGTCTATTTTGATCACCCGCACATGTTTGCCGAAGAAGAGTTGAGACCGGCCCAAACCATTGCTTCGCAAATTGCCTTCGCGATAGAGCGTGAATACGTTTCACACCAATTAAAACGCGCCAATGATGAACTCCTGGCCGCCTCGCGGGCCAAGGACGATTTTATGGCGACGCTGTCGCATGAATTGCGCACACCCTTGAATCCCGTCCTGCTCCTGGCCAGTGACGCTATGAATAACCGGGATTTGCCCCCGCGAGTCCGCGCGGATTTCAATACCATCCGAAAAAACATCGAAATGGAAGCCAGGCTCATTGATGATCTTCTGGATTTGACGCGAATCGCCCGCGGCAAAATTATTCTGGAAAAACATTTCGTCAATCTGCGAACGGTCCTCACTGACGCCGTCGCGCAGGTGCGCGAGGAAATGAATCAGAAGAGGTTGCGGCTGGAACTGCGGCTCAAGGCGACGCAACACACCGTTTTTGCCGATTCGGTACGATTGCAGCAGATTTTTTGGAATCTGCTGAAGAATGCCGTGAAATTCACATCTGACGGGGGCCAGGTCACCATTGAGACTGAATTGGCGGGGGATAAGCTTCTTACCAGGATTTCTGATACCGGAATTGGAATGACTGCCGATGAACTGGCGGGAATCTTTCAGGCGTTTGCGCAAGGGGAACATGCCGCCACAAATGGTCATCGTTTCGGCGGCCTGGGACTGGGCCTGAGCATTTCTCAAAAGCTGACGGAATTGCATTCGGGGAGAATTGTCGCCTCCAGCCAGGGACGAGACAAAGGTTCGACATTCACTGTCGAATTGCCGCTCGTCACGGCGGCCGAAGCCAACGGAAAAGGGAGCACATCGCCCATATTGGAAGACACTCACCACAGCAGAAGCTCCAAGAATATTCGCATTCTGCTTGTGGAAGACCATGAGCCAACACGCACCACCCTGGCAAGTTTGCTCGTGCGCCGCCGCTATGAAGTTGTGGCCGCCGGGACAGTCGAGGAAGCCCGAAATCTCGCGAGGGAAGGCGAGTTCGATCTTCTCATCACTGACATCGGCCTGCCTGATGGCAATGGTTATGATTTAATGAACGAACTTGTAAAAGAAAAGCCGCTTCGCGGTATCGCCTTGACAGGTTACGGAATGGAACACGACGTGGCCCGCAGCGAGAACGCCGGCTTCGATGCACACCTTACCAAACCGGTTCGCATCCAATCGCTTGAAGCGGCCCTGGACGCGACCGCCAAGCTCATCGAGAAGGTTTGATTCCAGGAAGTTTGGAGACCTTCCGGCCATCGGCTATCCCGCTGGCCGTTTCGAATCCGTCATCCTTCGATGGGGTGAATCCAGCCTTATTGCTGGCACGCCCTATGCTCAACGTTATGGCAACCCGGTAAATGGAAAACCTTGCCATTTACCATAGCAGTCAGACAATTGTAAAGATGTCGTTGAAAGCGATATTGAATATGACAGCACATTCAACAGCGGGAAAATGCCTGAATATTATAAGCCGCCTGATGGGCGAAAATTCTGCGGCGGCGGCCAAGGACGCGGCGTCGCCCTTTTTGGTTGAATTCTTTATGGTCCAGGGCGCGGGATTCCGGTGCATGGCTTACCGAAATCCAGACGGAATATGGCGAGGGGCTTTCGACAACCGGGAATTGCCCGGCGCCATCCGCGTTTTGGAATAATTTTATTCAGTCGGGAAAGGACATCAGCGCGACTTATTCCACGGTTGCGGCTACGCACTTTGCATTTGGCATCGTTGCAATTCTCAATCTAATTAAGCATTTTCCATTGAATGACGGCCCCGAAATTTAGACAGCATTATGTTTTTAGGGCCAACTATATGGGTGCCGGCTGCCGTCGCAATGGGTACTGCCGGGAACCGTAGGTACCTGTCCGAAAAGTACAGTCTTGCCGCCGTTTGATAGAGATCTCGAATTATTTAATGAATTCTGTCGTAGTTGGCGTTCCACGTATAGAACCAGAGGTTATTCAATTTTGAGGCCTCCACGTGGCCATCCGCCAACCCCACATTGACCATTCCTGGCAAGGGACCGCTGGTATCCACATGACTGTAACTGTCGCTGGGGGCCAGGCCGTGGCGCGCGATGCTGGCCACATTCATTCCACCGCCCTGGACCTCGCCCGGATTCAACTGAAACAAATCCGATGTTGGCTCATCCGTTGGCATCGGCCACATGTCCGGCCAAACACCGTCGACAAAGATCGGGGTGGTAGAGGGACTGTGAATGGCTGTTTCACTCTGGAAATAATTGGTAAGCACCCCGGACCCCCAGCCAAATTGCGTGTTCACCGCAATGGAATACAACCAGCCATTCAGGGCGTAACTCCCGTTGGTCTGCGCGCTGGCCGAACCAAACCACGACCAGGAATTGATTGCCGAGCCGCTGACCCATTCGTTCGGACGTGATTCCGCAGGCGTCGCCGCCGTGGGACAAAGCATTACATTTCGCTGCCATGACAAATTCCCCATCACCGCCGGAAGCCAGACTGAGTGCAGGGAGGGATAGGCGATGGGCCCGTCCTGGCTGATATACATGTATCCCGCAGTCGTGAGTTGTTTCACGTTATTCCGGCATTGAGTCTCTTGCGCCTGACGCGTGGCCGCCGCAAACGCCGGCAATAAAATCGCGGCCAAAATGGCGATGATGGCGATAACGACGAGCAACTCAATGAGCGTAAATGCCCGTTTTAATGCGATCATCCTTAAGAACAAACCGGAATATCCAGGGCGGTGCCAAATGTGGAATCGACGTGTCCTGGCTGAGTTAGCGCTGAGTATTTTCGTAATTGACATTCCTTTTGGCCCGTGAATTAGCACAGCGCATGCCCCCATCATAATTGGTTCAATCGGCCCTATAGCGCGTTGCCGGAGTCCGATGCTTCAGTCGATCGGAGAAGGGGCAGGCATTATGCAGACGCGCCGTTTTTCGCGTTGCGAAGTGCAATTAAAAAAAGTTCGTGGAAAAGCGCCAGCGATGGCGCGCGCGGAAAATTACAGCGTGACGAGGAAGAACTGAATGGTGCGCGATACAGGGTTTGAACCTGTGACCCCCACAGTGTCAATGTGGTGCTCTACCACTGAGCTAACCGCGCACAGCGTTTTTTATATTCGTTTTTCCGCCTCCCTTTGGCAAGCCATTTGTTCAAAAGCTCAAATACGTATACGCTTTAAGCCCGCGCTCATATTCGTCCAGGAGTCGCATTGCTTCGGATGGTTTCATCCGGTCAGATTTGATGGCGTCATCCATTTGAGCTTTCATTTGCCGCTTCAGTTCGTTTTCGTCGTATTGCACGGCGGCCAAAGATTGGATGATCGTATTGCCTTCGATTATTTCCTCGATGTAATAACCGCATGGCTCGTCGGGTTCGAGAAAAACATGCACCTCATTCACGCGGCCGAAGAGGTTATGGAGATCGCCCATGATGTCCTGATAGGCGCCCATGAGGAAGAATCCGATGTAATAAGGCTCGGGATTTCCGTTGCCGTTGGCATTGAGCTTGTGCAGCGGCAACGTGTCGCGCACGTCGCGGAAATCAATGAACTTGTTGACCGCGCCGTCTGAATCGCAGGTGATGTCCACCAGTGTCCCCTCACGGGTGGGCCGCTCATTCAGGCGGGATACCGGCATGATGGGAAAGAGCTGTCCCAGGGCCCAATGGTCCAGCAACGATTGGAAAACGGAGAAGTTGCAAAGATATTGGTCGCCAAGCGTATCTTCGAGCTTGCGGATTTCTTCCGGGATATAGGGCTGGCCCTTGAAGCTGTCAGCCACGGCGCGGCTGATTTGCCAGTATAAATCTTCAATCTTGGCCTTGTCCGGAAGGTCCATCATGCCCAACGTGAACATATGCTGCGCATCTTCCCGGCGTTCAAGCGCGTCGTGGTACGCTTCAATTTTATTCATCTTCGCCAGGTTCTTTTTTATGTCGAGCAATTCTCGAACGATGGCATGTTCGTTCTCGCCGTATTTCAAAAATTCCCCCGGCCGCGTCTTCTCGATGGTGCCAAAGACTTCAACAATGAGCACACTATGATGAGCCACGATGGCCCGGCCGCTTTCGCTGATAATGTCAGGGTGGGGGACATTTTCAGTGTTGCAAACGTCGGCCACGTAAAAAACGATGTCGTTGGTGTATTCCTGCAACGTATAATTGGTTGAAGAATCAAAGGCGCTTCGCGAGCCGTCGTAATCCACCCCGAGTCCGCCGCCGACGTCCAGGAATTCGATATTGAAATTCATCTTTCGCAGCTTCGCGTAAAACCGCGTCGCTTCCTGGACGGCTTTCTTGACCGTGAGAATGTCAGGCACTTGCGAGCCAATATGGAAATGCAGGAGTTTTAAACAGTGGGACAGGTTTTCGTTCTTGAGCATTTCGACGGCCGCGAGAATTTCCGCCGTGCTCAACCCAAATTTGGCGTTCTCGCCGCCGCTTTCGGCCCATTTGCCCGCGCCTTTGCTCAACAATCTGGCGCGAATACCGATCAGCGGCTCGACTCCGTGCTGCTTTGAAATGGAAACGATGTGGCGTAATTCCTCCAATTTCTCGACCACCATAATCACCCGTTTGCCCAGCTTAATCCCCAATAGCGCCATTTTGATGAATTCCGGGTCTTTATAGCCATTGCACACGATCAGGCTGCCGATTTGATTTTGCAGGGCCAGCCCGGCAAACAATTCCGGTTTGCTGCCAACCTCCAGTCCGAAGTCAAACGGTTTGCCCGCATCCAGAATTTCTTCGACCACTTCGCGAAGCTGATTCACCTTGATGGGAAAAACGCCGCGGTACTTTCCCTGATAATTGAATTCGGCGATGGAATTTTGGAACGCCTTGTTGATGGCCTCAACCCGATGGCGCAGGATATCCTGAAAACGGATGAGCACGGGAAATTTCAAGCCTCGCCCGCGAGCCTCTTCAATCACGTCCGTTAAATCCACCGCCACGCCGGCGTCCTGCAGCGGCCGGGCGACAACGTGCCCGGCGTCGTTGATATCAAAATACTTCGCGCCCCAGCGGTGAATGTTGTAAAGCGCCCGCGCCGCTTCAATGTCCCACGGCGGCGCCTCGTCATTCAAATTGCTCATTTCGGTGAATTCAAACGAGCGCACTATAAAAGGTCGCCCGCAGAATGCAATAGGTGGAATGAAATATTTTTGTGTCGGGCGCAATCAAAAATTAACGTTCCGGCCATTGACAGGACGGAGCAGACTTTCTTATTGTCCGGTAAAACAAAGAAAGGCCCATGAAAGCGCACAAATACGGGATAGTTTGGAAACTCGCCCTGGCCCTTTTTACCGCAGTGATGGCCTTCGGCTTGCGCGCCGGCGCGCAGCAGGACGACAGCGCGGCACAGGCTGCGGCCGAAAAGCTTGTGCAGAGCCTCCAATACAAGAGCGGAGACATAAAACTCCAGGACGGCCTGGCTACGCTGAATGTCCCGGCAAGCTTCAAATACCTCGATGCCAAAGATGCTAAAAAGGTGCTTGTGCAACTCTGGGGCAATCCGCCCGAACAGGCCGACGACGTCATCGGGATGCTCATGCCGGCCGACCGGGGCCCGCTGGATTCAAATTGTTGGGTTGTGACTATTTCGTACAACAGCGATGGATATGTGCGGGACGACGATGCCAGCAAGATCAAGTACGATGACCTGTTGAAACAAATGCAGCAGGCCGTTCGTGACCGTAACAAGGAACGGGAGAAACAGGGGTATCCGGCAGTCGAACTGGTGGGTTGGGCGGCGCCGCCGCGTTACGACGCGGCCGCTCACAAGTTGTATTGGGCCAAGGAAATAAAATTCGACGGCCAGCTCGAAAACACTTTGAACTATGACATTCGGATTCTGGGACGCCGCGGCGTGTTGGATTTGGATGCCGTGGCCGGTATGCATCAACTGCCCGAAATTGAAAATCGCACCTCGGACATTTTGAACATGGTTGATTTCAACCAGGGCAGCCGTTACGCGGATTTCGACCCAAAAATGGACAAGGTGGCAAAATACGGAATTGCCGCGCTTGTCGCCGGCGGTGTTGCCGGTGTTGCGGTCAAGCTCGGTTTGTTCAAATTGATCTGGGTTGCCGTTTTGGCGCTGAAGAAATTTATCATTCTGGGCATTCTCGCGATCGGAGCATTTTTCAAAAAGATTTTTAAGGGTCGCAGCAACAGAACCAGGCCTTGATAGCACATGCCGAAAGCGTCTCTTGCACCGATTGTCAGCTATTGCGACCAAATTTTGCGGACCCGCGAAGTTGGTGACTACGACGGCGCGTCAAATGGGCTTCAAGTTGAGAATAGTGGCACAGTGACAAAAATTGCCGCCGCCGTGGATGCGAGCCCGTCCACAATCCAGTTGGCGATTGCAGCCGGCGCGGATTTGATGATCGTTCATCATGGACTTTTTTGGAACGCGCGCCAGCCGTGGACTGGGAGGCATTATGAACTTGTCCGATTGGTCGTCGAAAACGATTTGGCGATTTACAGTTCGCACCTTCCCCTGGACGCGCATCCTGAATTGGGAAATAACATTCAGCTTTGCAAAGCACTGGGCCTGCGGCGATTGAAACCCTTTTTTCAAAGTCACGGCCAGGCCATCGGCTTCAAATCGCATACGACCGTATCACGCGCCGAATTGGCGGCCCGGCTCGAGCGCGCGACCGGCGCGCGGCCGGTTCTCATTCCCGGCGGGGCGGACCTCTGCCGATCCATTGGCGTTGTCACCGGAGGCGCCGGAACGGAGTTAAAATTAGCTGCCAGCGAAGGCGTTGATACTTTTATTACTGGTGAAGGCCCACACTGGACATTCGCCCTGGCCGAAGAACTTCGCTTGAACGTGTTTTATGCCGGCCACTATGCGACGGAAACGTTCGGCGTCAAGGCGCTGGCAGCGCACGTGGGAAAAAAATTCAAGCTGCCGTGGGAATTCGTCAACCATCCAACCGGCCTCTGATGTGGTAGGGACGGCGCGCTGCGCCGTCACCGCGCGTAAGGCGCGCGGAATAGTCCGCGGTACGACGTCCAACTACGCTATTTGCCGCTGCACGCGGCGCGGACAGCGCAGCACGCCGTCCCTACCTACCGCGTCAAACCGGTGTTATCTTGAATTTGTGTCCCATTTCCTTACCCTAGAGCGCTAATACAAATGAAATCAACCCTCACAACGGCCCTGCCGGTTCGCAATGCCAAAGAATTTTTGGAGCAGGCTTTGGAATCGGTGGCCCGCCAAACGCGGCGGCCCGACCGCGTGATTGTCATTGATAATTGCTCAACTGACTCGACGCCGGAAATCGCAAAAAATTTTCGCGGAATTCCCATTGAATATACCCGCAATACCAAAGATCTGGATTCATTCGGCAACTTCAATCGTTGTTTGGATTACGCAGCGGAAACGGATTATCTGCACATTCTTCACGCCGACGATTTAATCAAGCCCACATTCTATGAGACGATGGAAAAGCTTCTGGAAGATTGTGACGGCCAGGGACTGGCGTGGTGCCTGGATGAGCGGATTGACGAAAACGGCAAATGGTTGAGCGTTTCCGGCAAGCCAAACGGTCGTGTAAACGTCCTCGACAAAGACACGTTCCTGGCGCAAAAAGCAGAAATCGGCAACCAGGCGTTTTGTGCCACGCTGATGAAGACGAACCGTCAGCCCGTCACGGAACGGTTTCCCCTGGATATGTTGATTGTGGGTGATGCCGTCTTTTGGCCGAAGTATGGGCGGCATTGCAAAAAAATTGTCACACTAAACGAGCCGCTGGCGCAATATCGCTGGCATGGTTCAACGGAAACATATAAGCGTTCACCGAACATCGAAGGTTTAATTGTGGACGAATGGCGTGCAATAGAACAGGTAGAGGCGCTGCGTGAAAAACGCCCCGGCTGGCTGCGAATGGGCAAGCTCAAAGGGTTGCTGGCCGCTCGTTCCGCCATCAAGGCAAAACGTTTTCGCCAAATGGGCAATCCGGAATACTCGCGGCAAATCGCTCAAACAGCGCGACGCTATACCGGCCTCCCCATCTGGCTTGCCGGATGGTTCCTGGTCCAGGTTCGCGAAATATTGGTTTTCAAAATCGGTGGCCGTCCGCGTCATCCGGCAAACGTTTATAGTTAGTGTCGCAGTCTCTCTTGAGTTCTCAAGGCAAGTGCTGAACAGACGGGCCTTAAAGCTTCGGGCTTTTTCATTGTCCGTTTTGGACAAATGTTCTTATTTCCCGCAGCCACATGCTCCGTGTCTGGCTAATTTCCATTGTCGCTTCGCGACACCAAACCCGGAAAGGTTTCGCGGATTTCTTTTCGGACTGTTTTTTGCCGTGGCGGGACACTTGGTGATTCAGTTTGGGTCAGACAGTTCCACGTGGGATTGGGTGAGGAGCGGTCCCTGGTAGTTGGTCACCTTAATTCCGGTGAGTGTGACGTTCTTCATATTTGCAATGTTTATGGCGTGTTCGCAGGTGCCGCTTACGTCTGCCAGTGAGAAGCCGTCAATGGGCCGTTCAGAAGGGACTTCCTGGGCGCGCAAAAGATAGTGAACGTTGTCCACGCGAATGTGTTCGAAATGAATGTTGCTAAGCTGGGTCCATTCGTCCGGATCGCCCAAAACCGGATCGGTTGCCTGGATGCCCTTATCGAGCAACTCGATGCCTAAAAATGTCGGCGAATCACGAATTATCAGGTTTTTTCCAGTGAAATTTTTGATATAGCCGCCTCGCCCGTCACGGCTCTTCAAAAAGATACCGTTTTGCTTACCCGAGAGTGTGCAGTCTTCAATCAAAGTATTCGAAATACCGCCGGATAATTCGGTGCCGATTCCTACCGCGGCAAATGTACTGCTGATGAGAGTGCAATCCTTGATGGTTACATTTTGCGTCGGGCGATCCAGTTTCACGGCAGACTCGCCGCGGCCGGATTTGAGCGAAATAGCGTCGTCTCCGGTATTGATGTCGCAATGATCGATGAGCACGTCCTGGCACGAGTCCACATCGATCCCGTCGCCGTTTAAACCGACCGAGCGAATCTTGAGGTCTTTGATGGTGAGCTTCTGGCACAGTAGCGGATGAATCGACCAGAGACGCTCATACTGCGTGGAAAAGCCGGCCAGGGTCACATTTGTGCATTCGCATGTCTCAATTAAGACTGGCCCACGAGGGTTGCGCAGATGACTCACGGTCAAGGGCGGACCCGTAATCGAACCGTTGCCGGTGATGGCGATGCCACTTTGATTTTTTGCGTAAAGCAACGCGCGATGTCCTCTCACAAATTCGCCCTCAAACCGCACCTGAATTACTGGATAATCATTGATGTCCGAACTGGCGATTAGATTGGCCCCATGATTGAGATGCAAGGCGGTATGATTTTCCAGCACAATACTGCCGATCAGGTATTGTCCGGCCGGTACCACAACCGTGCCTCCGCCGTTGGCGGCGCAGGCATCGATCGCCTTTTGAAAGGCCGTTGTTTCCAGGTTAGTACCGTCACCGGTCGCGCCAAAGCGGCGAATGTCAAAGTCCTTCGCCCGGGCGATGCCTTGGACAAGACAAAAAGCCGATAAAAAGACAAAAAGACATAACCGGTGCATACCCGTAGTCTCAACGCAAACGGCATGGTTGTCTATCACCACAACGGGTGATATTGGCTGATGAATTGGGGACGTTACATTAGAGAAGCCTGGCGCCCGATTTGGCGTCGGCGTGCGTGATGAACGCCAGTAACTACGATCACATCAATTGCCCCACCAAATCCAGTACCGATCGGAGTACTGTTGCCTGAACTGCAATATACTGCGCGTAAATCGTAAATCGTAAATTTCGCGCGCTCTCAATTGCCGGCGGTCACCTGTAACGGTTGGTCTCGCCGTTCGGCCAGCTGCTTCACTTCTGTAGTCCATTGCTCGGCATTGGTAAAGTCGCCGCTACGGTCCCAGCAGGCACCGAAATAATATTCAAATGGGGTGCCTATGGGGACAGTTGTAATCGCGAGCAGATTGCGAATGGGAGGCGCGCCTTCGTGCGTTGGTTGGGGCACCTGCGCGTAAATTTTGGATCCAGGGAGGTTTGGCTTGTCGTTGGTAAATGTTTCAACGGCGCCTTTTGGCAGAAGAATCGCAGTGCCGATTCGGCCCTTGGGTTTGTCTTCAGGCTGCCAATAACTCATCCAACCTTCATCCTGGTCCTGCGAAACCATTTCCATTCCATTAGTGCCGCAGGCGCGTTCGGCCAACCCCGTGGCGACGGTTAACGGAGAGTGATCGTCGCTGGTCAATGTGCTTTGGGCTTTGCTGAACCAGGAATTGGCGTCAATACTGATGCGTTTTGTTTCGGCGACTTTTCTCCCGTTGCCTGCGTCCCAGGCATCGTACGTCAGTTCAAATTCAGAGCGGATAGGGCCGGTGGCGATTAATTTCCAATTGCGGTAGTTGCTGGATACGTGAAGCCGTTTGCCGTCCCAGATGCCGATGCCGCCGCAGCCGCGGCTGTTGCCCACGCGATAGTCGTCCATGTATTCGCCATTGTCGTAGTGGTAATGGCCGGTCTTATACATCGGGTCCACGATTAATTGGCGATGTTTTTTAATCCATACGTCCGGACCGCTGCTGATGGTGCCTTCGGCGGGAATCAGCGCCAGTCCGTACATGCGGTGAGCGATGCGGTCGCTTTCCCATGCGAAATCGTCGTAACGTTCCGGCACAAAACGCGCAAACGTTTTCACGATGGGTTGCGGGACGGCAGCCAAATCGGATGCGTCTAAAACGTAATATGTCCGTGTTTCGCCTGGCGCGAGATCGACTTGAAAGAGCAGCTTTTCACCGCTCGTCGGAGAGGAATACGTTTGGGAATCTAAAATGCGGGATGACACTCCGTCCATGACGGCAATCTGCTTTGCGGAACCAGACAATCTGCGCAACGCGGGCGACGCTGCAGATCCAGTCATGGGAATTTCAACTGTTTCACAATCGCGCCGGAAATTCGCCGGATTTGCAACTTTCACAGCGACCGTGTCTGCCATTTGCAGAACGGCCGTCCGATAAATTTCGCTTCCGGCGAGCAAAAAGACCCCGCTTCCATAAGGCGCGGTCGAGTCCTCGGGAAATTGGGTCGGCTCCGATCCATGAGGTTGAATGTGGGTTATCCGGCCGCCTGCGTCCACACACTCGACCAGTCCCAGCCACGCTTTGCGAACGCCGGGCTCGAACGTCGCACGGTCGAGCAGGCCCTGGTTGATGCCCCAGGCCAGGCCGTACGCAAACAGCGCCGAGCCGCTGGCTTCGGGCGTTGGATAGTCACTTGGATCGAGCAGGCTGGCTCGCCACAGGCCGTCCGGTTGCTGGTAGAGCAGAATTTTCTCGGCCATGTCCCTAAATAGTTGTTCGAAGCGCGGACGCTCAGGATGGTTATTGGGAAGATATTGAAGGATGCGGACCAGGCTGGCCAATACCCAGCCATTTCCACGACTCCAGAGGATTTTAGCTCCATTCGCTTCACGTTTGTCAAAGAATGTGCTGTCGCGGAAAAACAGATGCTTGTCCTTATCATAAAGAAAGTCCGTCGTGCGCCAGAAATTACTGACGCCGTAATTCATGTAGCGTTCATCGCCGGTTGCCGCGCATAACCGCAGCCATGCCGGAGGCGCCATGAAGAGGGCGTCGCACCAGGACCATGATTGCTGGGTCCGGTTGGAAATAAAATCGAGACCTTGATCTGCAGGCGGATTGGCGAGAATGAAGTCCATTTTGGCGCGCATTGGTTCAATCATCGCGTTATCGCGATAGAGGAAATAAAGTTCGGTCCAAACCTGGCCGATACACTGGTCGTCGGCGTGGTATTTTCGGCCCTGATATTCAGGCAATTGCCAGTTGTTGGCGTTTCCTTTGGCGAGCATGGCCTCGCGATACTTGGGGTCGCCGGAAATGCCTGCCAGGGCCATCATGCCGATATCGCCAACACCACAAATCCAGCCGGTCGGCCGCTCCGTTACCGGATGCGCGAGTTGCCAATCAGCCACCCGTTGCATTTCGTTTAAGATGGATGCCGGGGTCAAATCCGGCGAAGCGGTTTGTGCAGGCGACGAAAAAGTAGAGAGAGAAAGAAATGGAACGATGGTCACAACCGCGCGAAGCCATAAAATTTTCATATCGGAGTGGTTCATTGAATAGGTGGCGGGCGGGCCACCGTCAAGCAATCAAAGGCCGTATACCCAGTTTTGGCGATGGCCGGCGCCGGATGCCCGTTTAGAATCGGTTGGAGTTACATTGTAATGCTTATATGAGATGGCGGTTGATTGTTTTGCTTCTTTTTTCATGTGCAGTGTGCTTTTCAGCGACTGCAGCCGATACGGTAACTGTTTCACAGGACGAGACCAGTTTTACGCTCGAAAACGGCCTGGTTTTAGCCTGTGTATCGAAGCGGTCCGGAAACCTGACAGAACTGGTTTACAAAAATCTTCAAATGTTTGATGACGGTCGTGCATCGTCGGGTGGATATTGGTCGTATGACGTGTCTCGCCTGCAACGCACGAGCCGAATCACAATCGACCCGAAAAATAACGGAGGACGGCGTGGCGAGATTTCCGTCAGTGGCGTTTTTCCGGGTCATTTGTTTGGAGTTCCGGCGACAGACCTTGAGTTTCGCTATAGTCTGGCAGACGGCGATACAGCTGTTTATGCGTATTGTGTATTTTCGCATCCGACGAATTATCCCGCCACTTCGATCGGAGAGGCGCGTTTTTGCGCCAAATTGAACGACTCCATTTTCGATTGGATGACTGTGGATTCAACTCGAAACCGGGAGGCCTTAACCGCGTATGATTGGGACCACGGAACGGTCCTGAACTTTCCGGAAGCGCGCCGGATGAACACCGGCCTTTATGCAGGCCAGGTGGAACATAAATATGATTACACAGCCAACCAATTCGATACGCCCGCCTGGGGATGGTCCAGCACTGCGAAACATGTCGGTGTCTGGCTGATTAATCCCTCCACGGAATATTTGAGCGGCGGTCCCACCAGGATGGAACTGGTTGCGCACCGCGATTGCACGTTTACGGACAACCTGAATGCGCCTGCGCCGCCGTGCCTGCTGAATTACTGGCGCAGCAGCCACTACGGCGGCAGCATTTGCAACATCGGCACAAACGAGGCCTGGGCAAAGGTGGTTGGACCTTTCCTGATTTACTGCAACGCGGGCCCGACTCCTGACGCGATGTGGCAGGAGTCTCTCGAGCGGGCGAAACAAGAGGCCCGGGCGTGGCCCTACGATTGGGTCGAAGGCGTCGATTATCCTCATAGGATAGAGCGGGGTACGGTTGCAGGACAAATGATTGTCAACGATGCGCAGGTTCCAGCCTTGCAAATCAGCAATCTGTTGGTCGGGCTTTCCGAGCCGGCTTATACGGCCCCTTCTGTCTTCAATCGG
The DNA here is from genome assembly GCA_963845665.1 of uncultured Verrucomicrobiae bacterium. GTDB lineage: Bacteria > Verrucomicrobiota > Verrucomicrobiia > Limisphaerales > UBA11358 > UBA11358. The sequence goes on along the minus strand of CAWJTA010000001.1, from coordinate 929,028 downwards.
CTTCGGCGCTTTACTTGGTTCGATTTGGAAAATGACGAGAATGAGACCAATTCCAGCTCGAATCCCGGCAGGCAAAACAGTTTTCGCAGGTTTGGCTTGCCGCAGGCCGTCGATTGGCAAAATGACGCGAAGGATTACGAATTTTGGGTGCGCGGAGACGCAGACGGACATTTTTCCATTCCGAACGTCCGGCCCGGGCAGTACACGCTTCATGCCATAGCGGACGGCGTTCTTGGCGAATACGTTTTGTCCAATGTGATTGTCGCGGCCGGAAGGGCAATGGACCTTGGACGACTTGTTTGGCGACCGGTCCGTTACGGGAGGCAGCTTTGGGACATTGGCATTCCAGATCGGTCCGCGCGGGAATTTTACAAAGGCGATGACTATGATCATTGGGGCTGGTATGTCCGCTATCCCCGATTATTTCCCCAGGACGTCAGTTACGTGATCGGTCAAAGCGATTTTCAAAAAGACTGGTTTTTCGAACAAGTCCCGCATGATGAGGACCTCACCGATACGAATGCATTCGAAGACGGGCGCAGTACCACGTGGTCCGTGCGTTTTAATTTGCCCGAGGCGCCGCAGGGCAGGGCGACCCTGCGGTTGGCCGTTTGCGGCGTCGGCGCGCGGCGACTTGCCGTGAGCATGAATGATTGTCCCGCTGGAACCGTGACGGACCTGGTCTATAATGCCACCATCAACCGTGATGGCATTGCCGGCGCCTGGACCGAGCACGACGTGGCCTTTGACGCTTCATTGATGCGCGCGGGGACCAATGTGCTGAAACTAACCATTCCTGGCGGGAGCCTGACGAGTGGAATCATGTATGATTATCTGAGATTGGAATTAAATTCGTCAACGTCGGTTCTGTCAGATAGGAAATAATCCGGATGCAACGAAACGCGTTCAAAATGAAATTGAAGCCGGGCGTCATTGCCGAGTACAAAAGACGCCATGACGAAATTTGGCCGGAATTGCAAAGAGAACTGCGCGCGGCGGGAATCTCGGATTACTCGATTTACTTCGACGAAGAGACTCTCACGCTGTTTGCTGCGCAAAAAGTGGCTGATAAAAATTCAGTGGCCGAGCTTCGGCAGTTGCCGGTCATGCGGAAGTGGTGGAATTACATGGCCCCGCTGATGGAAGTGCACCCCGATGATTCGCCTGTTTCAATACCGCTCACAGAGGTTTTTCATTTGGATTGATGCGCGAGCAGCGGGGTAGGGACAGCGCGCTACGCTGTCCGCGCCGCGTGCAGCGGCGCAACGAGTGTGGTTAGCGATGTACCGCATATACTCTCCGCGGCGTACGGGCAATGACGGCCCAGCGCGCGTCCCTACCGACATTTCATTGGGCAAAACTTTCCGGCGCGGAGGTGTCCCTGGCGGCCGCATGAGTGCGGCTCAGATGCTTGACCACAGCCTCGGTCCTGGACCGGACCTGGAGTTTTTCGTAAATATGCCGGATATGGGTGTGAACTGTCGCATAAGTGACCCCTATGCTGTCCGCCACTTCCTTATACAGATAACCTTTGGCCAGCAAGTCGATGACTTGCGCTTCACGGGGCGAGAGGCTTTGCGGTTCATCCGGCTGAGGATGTTGCTGGAACGATTGGACAATTTTTCGCGCGATATGGCTGCTCATCGGCGAACCACCCTCGTGCACGTCGCGAACGGCGTTCAACAACTGCTCGGGCCTGGTTTGTTTTAGCATGTATCCGGTTGCGCCCGCGGTCAGCGCGTCAAAAATATGTTCGGTATTTTGATAAACCGTCAACATGATGATTTGCGTGCCGGGCAATAACGGCTTAAGGCGTCGGGTGCATTCGACCCCATTGATGCCGGTCAAATTGATGTCCATCAGAATGACATGAGGCCGGACTTTGGGAATCTCTTCAAGCGCATCCTCGGCATTCGCGTGCTCGCTCACGCACTGGTAGCCATCTGAACTGCCAATCAGTCGCGAGAGACTTTCGCGGACCTTATGGTCGTCCTCAACAATGGAAACGGAAATACTCATAATTCGAGCCTTGACCTCTCAATGACGTCGCAAAGCGTCGAACCACTCAGTTGACGAACGAAACAACGGTTTGTCAGGCTCGGTCTGTTTTAAATTACTTTTCAACTCCAACTTCGCCAATCGCCACAACTGGTGATATTCCATTAAAAAGGATCGTCATTTCTATGCGGGTTCCTTTCCCGGGAGAACTGTGCATGACGCAACGTCCTCCCACGGCTTCCAAACGCTTTTTGAGATTGGGCAATCCCAGCCCGGAATTGAGCCGGTCAATTGAAACGGCGGCAGGACCGCCGTTGCCGGCTTCAAAGCCGTGACCGTTGTCTTCGACAGCCAGCGTAAACGCCCCGGTCGTGAGACTTAAGCGCAGCCACACTTCCGTCGCCTGCGCATGTTTGACGATGTTGTTGAGAGTTTCTTTCAGGGCCAGGAATAGATTGTACCTTAACTCGGCGTCTATCGGCATCGTTGGAATCGCCGCTGGAAAATCCATCCGGCAACGAATTCCTGCTGTTCTCAGGAAATCTTCGGAATAGGCCGAAATATAATCAATTAGACTCACCAGTGTGTCGCGTTGCGGGTCCACCGCCCAAACGATTTCATCCATCGCGCGCGTCATATCCCGCGCCGCGTCCGAAATGCGCTCCAATTGTGATCCTGCCTGTCCCGGTTCCCGCCGTCCCAGTTCGCTCAACAGAGTGATTTGCGTCAATCCGGCGCCAATATCGTCGTGGATGTCTTTGGCGATCCGTGCCCGGTCCTTTTCGATGGCATGCTGCTGTTCCAGGCGCAATAAAGCCCGCCGGTATTTGCGAGTGGCCACGGTTCGCACCGTCAGACCTACGCCGGTCAAAATGAGAACACTCACGAGGATAATGAACGAACGGGTTTGGTAAAAATATGGCTCTACGGTAAAATCCAATGCCGCTCCATTTTTATTCCAGACGCCGTCGCTGTTGCAGGCGATCACCTGAAAACGATAGTCATTTGGCGGCAAATGCGCGTAGTCGGCCACGCGCAGGGTATCGGCTTCCACCCACCCCTTGTCCAATCCCACAATTCGGTACCGGAACCGCGACTGTTCCGGCGCCTCAAAACATAAAGCGGTAAACCGGAACTCAAATTGTTCATGGCCGGGCGCGATGATTATCTTTTGATGTCCCAACGGCACCGGCTGGCCATCCACGAGCATATCCTCGATGGCGACTGGCGGCGGCAGCGAACTATCGGCCAACTGCTCCGGATCAACGGATACAACTCCTTTAACCGTTGAGAAGAGCAAACGGCCGTTGGCCGCCTGCCAGCACGCGGGCTGATAACCGTCGGAACATACCAGCGTCGGCAGGCCGCCGATGTGCCGGACGCCTTCCACGGTATTGGCCTTGCCCGCCGCGAAAGCCTCCAGCGCGGCCTGTTCGACGCAGCAAATGCCTCCGTGCGAGCCAAGCCAAAGGCGACCGTGCTTGTCTTCCAATATTTGCGTCACTACGTCGGGCAACCCTTGTTTTGTGCTGAACCGCGTGAATTGTCCGTTTCTAAAACGCAACAGCCCTCCGCGAAAAGTTCCAGCCCACACGGTTCCGTCCGGATCAACAAGCAACGACCAGATTGGGCGTGCGCCCATCGCATCGCCCGGCTGAAATGCCCGAACGTGGTTTGTCTCGCAGTGATACAATGTCCCGTCATCAGCCCCGCTCCACACACTGCCGTCCGGCGCTTCCGCCAATGCCCTGACAGCAGATTCGGCAACACCATCTGCCGTGGTAAAAACCCGCCGCGATGCCCCCGTGTACCATCCTACATTGTCCTTCGTGCCCGCCCACAATCTTCCTGCGTGGTCTATGAGCAGGGACTTAACGCCATGGACACCCCATGGCGAACGTTGAAATTGCCCGTTGCGAAATTGGAACAGGTCCTCGCCATCGCCGGCGCTCAACCACAAATTGCCGTCTGATTCCGGAAAAATTGAAAATATAAAATTAGCCGGGACAGTGCCGCTGGCGTCGCAGTCCAATAGGTTCCCATCTTTGTAACGGCAAAGACCACCCCCGGCCGTGCCAATCCAGAGCGCCTGGTCGGCGTCCTGGCAAACAGACAAAACGGGCCAAACCGGCAAACCCTGGACCCGTCCAATGAGCTGGAAATGTCGTGTGGACAAGCGCACCAGTCCGCCGCGATCCGCGCCAAGCCATATCCCGCCGTCACGGTCCTGGAACCAGGCGCCCACACGGTCTCCGGGCAATCCATTTCGCACAGTAAAGCGTTCAAAGCGGCCGTCCGGAGTAATATAAAAGACGCCGTTTCCATAGTGGTTAAACCAAACGCCGCCGTCGCGGTCTTCATGCACTCCCATGGCGCGACTGGACGCCGACCCGAGGAGTCCCCGCCAGTCGACAGCCTCGGCGGTCCATCGCCGGCCAATGGCTTCCCGCAGACGGTCGTTGGCCAAAACCCAGAGCGCGCCGTTTGAAGAAGGAAACAAAGTGATTGGATCAAATTCTTTGGAGCTATCCATGTTTGTTGGCGTGAAATCTTCAAATGAACTCCCATTCCAAAAGGCAATTTCGTTCTCGGCCCCGGCCCAAATGCGGCCATCTGCATTCGAAGCCAAAGTAAGCACCCGCTTGTTGGCAAGTCCGCTATCGGATGGCAATTGCAAGTATTTTCCGTCCAGGACTCGAAGGATGCGGCCTTCACGCGACAGAAACCATAGAGTTCCACTCGCGTCCACGCACTGAAAATTCGGCCGCGAATTTCCCGGAGGCGTTAAGACCGTCCAAATGGTATTCGTGCCCTCGAATGCGCCTTTTAATACTTCGCCAAATTGTGTGACGAACGTGACCTGATTGGATGTCGACGATACCATCGTCGTGTGCAGGTCAAAGAACGGTTGGTCAGGCCATTCGCGGCGGAAGACTCCGTCCCGGTATGACGTCAGCCCGCCGCGATACGTATTGATCCAAAGGGTGCCACGAGAGTCCAGATAGAGGCCTTGTATACGACTGTGACTTAAAGCCGCCCGATTTAACGAGTCATATGTGACTGAACGTACTCCGTCAAACCGCGTCAGTCCCTCGTAAGTGCCGACCCATAAATATCCGTCGGGAGTCTGGAGGATAGCGGTGACGGTGCTGCCGGAGAGATTCTCTTCGGCGTCCCAGGTCTTGATTAGATAGTCATCAGGAACTAACCGCGTCTCGGAGGCTTTTGACTGCGGGGACATGCACAAAATACCGCAAATACCCAGGCTGTATAGAGCCAACGACCAGATCCGATTACGGGCCAACAGGGGCATGAGAGCATTATCCGTGATGGTTGATATCAAAGCAAGATGGGACATGATCTTCATCCCCGCCTAAACATCGAATTGAACCGTTGGAGTGACTCTATTGAGGCTGGACGCCAGTCCCTCGCCAGAACTGTCGAGTTGCATCTTGAGCCGCCAGGCTGTTATTAAATCGATCAAAAATGAAATTCACCCTCGCCCTGGCTGTCCTTCTCCTGGCAGGAGGCCGGATTTACGCTCAAACCAATAGCATCATTTCCCCGCACCACAGGCATCCAATACCGGCTCAACCGATAAACCCAAAGCTGCCGACACTATTTATTATCGGTGATTCTACAGTACGCAACGGCGAAGGAACCGGCACGGGCGGGCAATGGGGTTGGGGAGACCTCCTGGCGCCGTACTTTGATACAAATAAAATCAACGTCGTCAACCGTGCCCTCGGCGGCACAAGCAGCCGCACATTTTATCGGGACCGGTGGCCATCGGTCCGGGCGATGCTCAAGCCCGGAGACTTTGTTATGATGCAATTCGGGCATAACGATGGTGGCGCTATCAATGATACGAACCGCGCGCGCGGATCAATCAAAGGGGTAGGGGATCAGACACAGGAAATTGATAATCTTATTACGAAGCAAAAGGAAGTCGTCCATACATTTGGCTGGTACGAAAGGCAGATCATTGCCGAAGCCAGAGACGGACGCGCGACTCCAATGGTCTGTTCTTTCATTCCGCACAATATCTGGCGAGACGGGCGCGTTGTGCGCAACAAAAAAGATTATGCCGGCTGGGCGGAACAAGTCGCGAATTCGGAAGATGCCCCATTCCTTGATCTTAACGATATCATCGCTGCTGACTATGATGACCTTGGGCGGGAAAAGGTAGATCCACTGTTTGTTCCCGGCGCGGGGCCGCATACAAGTGTGGCCGGCGCCGCGACCAACGCCATGTGCGTGGTTGCCGCGCTTAAGGGGCTTAAAATGAATCCACTGGAGCCATATTTCTCGGAAAAGGCGAAGGCTGTTACCCCGGCTGATCAAGGACCTCCGGGCTCATCAGCGCCACCGACAGTAACGGGTAGCCAATAGAAAATCCGGGAAATCTTGAAAATAGCCCAGCCATTTATGGCTGGGTTTCATGGCCGCGAAAGAACAAGTCCCGTCTGGGACGACAGAAAATGCATTTCCTCAAATCCAGCCTGCGGAATTAATTTGGCATTGAGGCCCGTGATTCGGCGGCGCCGTTCTCAAACGCTTTCTTTCGTCCCTGACAGGACTCGAACTCCTGTATCGGTCCCGGCCATAAATGGCTGTGCCGTTTTCGCGATACAGTCACAGTTCAGGCGAAAGGCGTGCGACGGCGCGTCAGATGAATCGTGACGGCTTCAGTGCGGGAACGGACGTGCAGTTTTTCGTAAATGTGCCGGATATGCGTGTGCACAGTGGCATAGCTGATCTTTAGTTCGTCGGCGATTTCGCGGTAGAGGTAGCCCTTGGCTAAATAGTCGAGCACCTGGTATTCGCGCGTGGACAATTTCTCGTATTCATGGACCGGGTTTGTCACCTTTTGAAATGAGGCGACGATTTTGCGCGCGATATGGCTGCTCATGGGCGAGCCTCCGTCGTGAACGTCGCGGATGGCGTCGACGATTTGTTCGGGCGAACTGCGTTTCAACAAATACCCGGTCGCGCCGGCCGTAAGGGCTTCAAAAATGATGTTGGTGTTTTCATAAACAGTCAGCATCACGACTTGCGTTTTGGGTAGCAGTTGTTTGAGCCGGCGAACGCACTCGACGCCGTCCATTCCGGGAAGATTGATATCCATCAGAACAATTTCCGGTTTGATAACGGGGATTTCCCGCAAAGCATTTTCGGCGTCCGGGTGCTGGCTGACACAGGAGAACGTATCGGTCGAGTCAATCAGCCGGGCAAGGCTGCCGCGCACCTTCACGTCGTCTTCCACGATAGAAACATGAATTTGCATGGTGCCAATGATTTACGTCGCCGGGTTGTTGCGGAACGCGCTGAAATTGCACCAGGAAAAACGCAATTGCAATACTTGAATCAGCCATAGCCAGAACTGGTTATGCCCCCCTCAACCGTCACCTTTAGTGGTGATTGAATATATCGAAGCTACTGTTAATTTTTAACCATGACCCAGCCGTTCCGGACCAGATTGCGCTGAACCAGCGCCATCAGGCGGGTGTCATTTGTCGCGTTGATAATGAATGCTAAAATGCAGATCCGACTGAGCCGTTACCGTGGCTTTACGTTAATTGAATTGCTGGTGGTCATCGCCATTATTGCAATCCTGGCGGCCATGCTCCTTCCGGTTTTGGGTAAGGCCAACCGTAAAGCGTTAAGGACGACGGATATCAACAACATGAAACAGCTGGCCGCGGGCTCGTTTATGTATGCGGGCGATTTTAACGATTGGTTTCCTGTATGCACGCTTGGTGCTGGTAATAACGGGACCGGCGGTCATCCAAGTGTCAATGGCCTTCTGGGGATACATTATACCCGTTATTTCGCGACCGGGCCTGGAGCCAATCAGGTTGTTCCCCCCCAATATGAGTCTTACGACCAAAATGCGGGTTTTCTCTACGGTGGCGGGTTTTGTCAAAATCCAACCACGTTCTGGTGCCCGTTGTTGCAGGACCCGGCACTGGAAATTTCCTATTATCAGACGAATAAGGGCATAGCGACCGATAGTACTTCGTCCGTTCGCATACCATACATGTTCAATCCGCGATGTATAGATTACGCCACAAAAGGGCCCGTGACTCTCGCGACCGGCGTGCCGGCACGGAAATACAACAAAACGTCCGATATTCACATGCAGGACATCTTTATTCTGGATTACGTTGACGCAGGCAATGGAAACTCAGGAGGTCCTGACCCCGCATCGACCAGTTCAGGAGTCGGTTTTAATGCCAATGACTGGGCGCAATATCCGTCGCCGGGCATTGAGGTCGCATTTACAGACGGCTCGGTAAGGTATATCAACCTCAACGTCGGAGCTGTCGGCCCTAATGGCCCCACCACCTTGATAACCTTAATTGAACTGTACTTTAGTAACGCCGAGTCCGGCACCTCCTATGTGCAGTATAACAATTTGTTTAACGTCTGCCAGACCCAGTGATTTTCCTGTTGAGGTTGTAGAATTTCCCATTCTTTGAGAGGCTCTCTCCATAAACCTGATAGGGCCGACCCGTCGGTCGACCAGGACGCGCGGGAGTTCATTCCTATCGGGTTTTAAACCCTGATCAGATATGTTTAGACCTCTCTCCGGCCTTCGATTAATGCTTCTCTGGTCATTGATTGCGTTTCAATTTTATGCGGCCGCCGCCGTATACAATCCTCCCGCCTCGCCAAATGCCCAGTTCGATTTTAATACAGACTGGAAGTTCGCTAAGGCCGATGTACCCGGGGCGGAACAGCCGGATTTTGACGATTCAAAATGGACCGATGTCAGCGCGCCGCACACGTGGAATGATATCGACACGTTTGATGAAATCATCTCCCACGGCGGCGGAGAACGGCATGAATATACCGGCATCGGCTGGTACCGAAAGCATTTCAAGCTGCCGGCAGGCGCCAAAAGTGGAAAAGTTTTTCTCGAATTTGATGGGCTGAAACAAGCCGGACGTTTTTGGGTCAACGGAAATTTCGCCGGCAAATATGAAAACGGCGTTACTCCGGTGGGGCTGGACCTGACGCCATTCGTCCATTTCGGAGATGCCGACAATGTCATCGCCGTCAAAGTCGACAACAGCGACCATTACAAGGAGGAATCGACAGGGGCCGAGTATGAATGGATGGGCCGCGCCTTTAATCCCAATTACGGCGGGTTAAACCATGACATTCGGTTGTACCGGACCGGCAAGATCTACCAAACCTTGCCGCTGTATGAAAACCTAAAGACGACCGGAATCTATGTTTATCCTTCCAATTTTTCCATTGAGAAACGGACTTGCGACGTCCAAGTGGAATCCCAGGCGCGAAATGAAAGCGGCGACTCGCAGAACGTCTCGCTCTCTGTCGTCGTCGTGGATGCGGATGGCAACGTTTGCGCAAAATTCCCTGGTGACGCAGCAACTCTTGCAAATGGCGAAACAAAAGTATTGAAAGCGGCGGGCCGACTGGTGAACGCGAATTTTTGGAGCGACGGCCATCCAAACCTCTATGACGTTTATTGTATTCTCGCTGTGAACGGCAAAGCTGCTGACGTGCAACGTATTCGGACAGGTTTTCGAAAAACGGCCTTCAAAGGCGGTGTCGGAACTGGCGGCGTTTATTTGAACGACAAATTTGTATGGCTGACAGGCTACGCCCAGCGCTCATCTGATGAATGGGCGGGTCTGGGGGAGGCCTATCCGGATTGGATGCACGACTACAACGCCCAGTTAATCAAAAGCACGCACGCGAATTACATGCGCTGGATGCATATTTCTCCCGCAGGCTGCGGACGTGCGCGCATTTGACAAGGCAGGCATCGTTGAAGTCTGTCCGGCAGGCGACAAGGAAAAGGACGTCGAAGGACGCCAATGGGATCAGCGCGTGGAAGTAATGCGGGATTCGATGATTTTTTTCCGGAATTCTCCGAGCATTTTGTTTTGGGAGGCCGGAAACAATTCCATTGCGGCGGAGCATCTGCGGCAAATGATGGATTTGCAGGCGCAGTATGATCCCCATGGCGGGCGCGTCGTTGGATGCCGGACTTTGAATGATGAAGCAACGACCCCGATTGCCGGGTATTTTGGGGTGATGATCGGGCAGGACCCGCGGACGGGCGGGTTGAAAAGTTATAACCGAACTATTTCGGGCCTACAGTGCCGAGCGCCGCGACAAAGCGCCGCTCATCGAATGCGAAGATTTTCGCGATGAAGCTGCGCGGCGTTTCTGGGACGACTATTCGCCGCCGCATTTTGGATTCAAGCCCGGACCGAATGACACCTACCATTGGAATTCCGAAACCTTCTGCCTCGCCGCTGCCGTGCGTTATCACGATTACTTCATCAATTGCATCTCCAATACCGATCCTGCTCATTCCAAATGGTCCGCCTATGCGAGTATTTTCTGGTCGGATTCCAACGCAGACGGACGCCAGGACAGCAGCGAGGTCGCCCGGGTCAGCGGCAAGGTGGATGCCGTCCGGTTGCCGAAGGAGGCCTAGTATGTCTATCGTGTCATGCAAAGCTCCACGCCGGACATTCACATTATTGGCCATTGGACGTATCCGTCAGGAACGGTAAAGACGATATATGTGGCTGCGAACCATTGCGATTCTGTCGAGCTTTTCGTTAATGGCCGGTCGCTGGGCCGGACAAATAGGGCCTGTGATTTTGTGGATACTTTCAATGGCCAGAGCAGTCACCTTGGAAATACCGGTTACATTTACGCATTTCCTGCCGTGAAATTTGTTCCAGGAACGATTGAAGTGCGCGGGACGGTCAATGGCGATGTTATCGCAAACGATCAAATTCGGACTGCGGGCGAACCGGCGCGAATAAAACTGACCATCCATACCGGTCCCGAAGGTTTGCAGGCAAACGGCTCAGACGTTGCATTTGTGGATTTCGAAGTTGTGGACGCCAATGGTCTGCGCTGTCCGACTGACGAAGGGCGCGTGGATTTCAAATTGGCCGGTCCAGCCATTTGGCGCGGAGGCTATGACAGCGGCATGACCAATTCCGTGAACAATCTTTACCTGGACACGGAATGCGGGATTAATCGGGTCGCCATTCGCTCGACGCTTGTGCCTGGAACGATTACCTTGACCGCGTTACGTCCCGGCTTGAAATCGGACATAATGCAAATTCAATCGCATGCGGTCAAAATTCAGGACGGCCTGGAATCGAATGAGTAGCCGACACATCTTGATGGCGTTCCTGGTACGGACGCTGCGCTGCGGCGTCCGCGCCGCGTTATGGCAAGTGGCGCTGCCACTTATGAATGGCCGATTTGGACCCCTCTTTTTGCTAATTGTCATCCTGGCGGCTTGGACTGCGGTGGCTGCGCCGGAGAACAATTCGATCTCGTTTAATTTCGGCTGCAACGCATTATCCGACGCATTTTCAATTTCTCCGACGAATCTTTATGCCGATTCGAAAGGTTACGGATTTGAGCCCGGCAGCCGCGTTTTTGTGACCAATGGCTGTATTACGGGCGTCAAACCATTTTATTTTTCCGTAAAGTTGCCCGAAGGAAACTACCGCGTCACTGTTACGTTGGGAAACATTTTGACTTCCTCGGCGACGACCGTCAAAGCCGAACTCCGGCGTCTCATGCTGTATAACATCGAAACCCCTCCTGGAGGGCTTTCGACGTTCGCATTCATAGTGAACGTGCGTACGCCGCAGATCACTGGAGATGGGGAAGTTCATTTGAAATCGCGGGAAAAGACCGACGAATGGCGGGATTGGGACGGCAAGTTGACGCTTGAGTTTGACGATGCGCGGCCTTGCATCCGCACGATGATGATTCAAAGGGCCGACGTGCCGACAATTTATATAGCGGGAGATTCCACCGTTTGCGACCAGCCGTTCGAACCGTGGAACAGTTGGGGACAAATGCTTCCCGTCCTTTTCAAGCCGGCGATCGCCATCGCCAACTACGCCGAATCTGGCGAGACTATCGCTGATTCAATCGCAGGCAACCGCTTCAAAAAGATCTTCAACTTGATGAAGTCAGGCGACTATTTATTCGTTCAATTCGGCCACAACGATATGAAAAGTAAACGAGCCGATGCCCTGGACCGATACAAGCGGGATTTAATTGAAGTCGTTAAAGAGGCGCGCGCCGAAGGTGGCACCCCGATCCTGGTCACGAGTATGGAACGAAAGGCCGGCGTCCAGCGGCCGACCCTGGAGGGTTACCCCGATGCCGTGCGCGAAGTCGCCCAACAGGAACATTGTGCCCTCATTGACCTGAATGCGATGAGTATTGCTTTTTATAAGGCTTTGGGTCCGGAACTCGATAAAGCGTTCGTGGACGGCACACACCATAACAATTATGGCAGCTACGAACTGGCCAGATGCGTCGTAAATGGCCTCGAACAAACACGCCTGCCTCTTACGGCATACATCCGCACGGATCTCAAGGCCTTTGACCCAAATCATCCAATCCCGCCAGACACATTTTACATGCCCGCCAGTCCGGAACAGTCAAAGGTAAAGCCAATGGGAAATTGATTTGCGGTTTTGGTTTCGGCACGGGTATTGACCTTTGATCCCGCTTCAACGCTTCAACGACTGCAATGTCACCGGCCCGAGTAATCCCGAATCGGTCAGCGGCCAATCTGAAGCGTCAAATCGATGGTAGTTTATGTCCACAATCCCGATGTCCCCGAAAATCTTCCACGGCACATGCCTGCGATCCAAATCGCGGATGCGGTTGGCGGAAACATTAGTGACTTCGACCTCCAGTTTGTTGCCTTGGGATTTAAGATTGTTGACGACTACGCCAAATGGCGGTGCAATCAGACTGCCGTAATCCTTTCCGTTCAAGCGCACCCGTGCGCTTTGGCAAACGTTTCCCAAATTTAGGAAACAAGGGCTGTCAGTCGGTTCGGGCGCGTCGAAGGTGATTGAATAAAGGGCCGAGCCGGCAAATCGTTGAGCGTTCGTGTCGGGTTCGTCTGTCCAGGACGCGAGATGAGCGGCGCTAAAGGGCGCGGGAAATTCCGGGCCGCCTTGGACAAAATTTACATTCCAATTCCCGGTGATTTCCACTGCCGGCCCGTTTGTCTGCCAATAATTCCACGCCGTGCCGGGTGCTATTTCATTCTGGAACAGCCGCAAGATTGTTGATTCGCCCGGTTGAATTTGCAGATAGACCTGTGTTTGGCCATTCAATTGTCGAATGGCAGCCACGCCGGTCTGTCCTGTCATTGGATCCAAAAGTGCCGCGGATTGAGCCCGATGTCCAACCGTCACCCAGCCGTCGAGTGCATCGCCATGGCGATTGGCGATGAAATAATTCCAGCCGCCGTCAAAGGAACGGCGAATGTAAAACACGCCCGCATGATCATTCATATGTTCCCGGGCGACGTCGGGGAGCATCATCGCCGCATCTGCGATTCCGATGAAAATCTTCCCGCGGCCAAAGTTGATCTCCCGCAAGTCGGCATCCGTGACATCCAACCGCTCGCTTACGTGTCCGGCTCTGATTTTGGCCAGCAATTCCTTAAACTGGGCTCTTCGACGTTCGACGTTTCCCCAGCCGGGCACGTCGGAGGGAAGATCGGATTCAAAAATGACCGTCGCGCCTGAATCCACCAGCGCGAGGAGTTTGGCCAGCGTTTCCAGAGGCATGAGGTGGCAGGGTGGAACGAGCACGACGCTGTAGGGGCCACCTGGAACTCGAATGCGGCGTCCCACAGTTTTTGCGGTCATTAATTGGCTATCGGAGATAAAATCGAAACTATAGCCGCGGTTCCACAGACGCTCCGCGGTTTGGCCGACGGGCTGATTCGTGAACCATTCATCCTGGCTCACGCTCATCTCTGGCAGCATCCCCTCTGGATCGTTCCATAGATCCGAAATTGGCCAATACAAAAGAATATCATTGTCCGGCTTGCCCGATTGAAGAACGGATTGGCAGCGTGCGATATAAGCGTTAAGTGCGGGCACATCGTGCCAGATGGAATTGCGAGGATTCATTTCTGTGGATGCATAAAACAGCCATCCCGGCCAGGCGGCGGATGCCGGTGAATAACAACAGCCGTGGTAAAAAATATGGTTTATGCCTGAAGTAAACATGTCATCAGCCAGATACTTCAGTTCGCCAAGCGTTTCGGTGAAATGCTCAGCCATCCAGGTCCCTGTTTCGGCGCCCGTGAACGGATGGCCGGCTACGTGCGCGGCGGACGAAGCAAATTTGGAAATCAGCGGACTACGTTTCAGGTGAAACATTTCTGTCTCCGGAATATCGGCATCCGCATAGAGATCTAGCCAATTTCCCGGCGCCCCATGCGCCTGGTAGCTGACGATAAAACCACGCCGGTGCGCCCAATCAATCCACATCGGGTCCGTATTGCGGCCATCAAATCGGAAACCGTCTCACGGTAATCCGATTTGACGCGGCGACGTCTCGTCGGACGGCGCGTTTCCAAATAGCGCAGGCAAGACTGATTGTAGCTTATAGCCACGCAAACGTTTCGAATTGCTCAAAAAAATCGGGGGACCAGTTGCATTGATATTCGTAGGAATCCTGGAAAACGGCGTGCGGTTTTGCTCCGGAATAGGAATCGAAGGCGCCATCGAACCATTTTACATAATCGCTCATGGCCTTGGGATAAAACGGATTGAGCATCGGACCGCGTCCGCCCGGCGCAGCGCGTTTCACATTTTGTCCCGAAAATCGCTGCGAAATTGCATAGACCGTCCATTGTCCTGGAGGCGCGGTCCATTGAACGCTGCCGTCAGAGGCGATATCATGCGTCAAATCGAGCGACACGCCATTGGTATTAAAAGCCATCAACGCCTGAAGGGCAGGGGACAGGCTGCGGCTAAATTGCTCTCCGCCCGTGACATCAAACGTTCTTTTCACGACGAGAGCATTGCCTTCGTCCTTGCTGATTGTTGGACCACCAAAGCACCATCCGGTTTCGAGCGCCATGTCCACACCAAGTCCCAGACTTTGTGCGTTCGTGACGGTGTTGTTCAACATTTGCATCCATTGGGGACTAAGAAAATTGATGTAATCGGCTTCGCCGCCTTTAACGCCATAGATTGGAATGATTTGAACCCCGCCCAGTCCCGCTTCCTGAAATGTCTGCAATTCGTTCGCGATATTTGTCGGGTCCACGGCGCTGCCGGGCCACCACCACCATGCCCATGGTTTGTTTTGAGATGTCAACGGAGGCCAGGAAAGTGCGGAGGATTGAGAATCACCCGCCAGTTGCGCTGGAACTGTTGTCGGCAGAAATATTGCAAAAACGGCCAACCACAAAAGGCGATGAAGGGAATTCATCGGTCGATTAACCGCGATTCCTTGAGAACGGTCAATCATCGAAACTGGTGATAAGGTTGGAAACTCAAAAACCTCATATCCTTCGCAGGAGCGTATTCTTCCAGCCGCAAAACGTTATCTTTAATGTAAGGTTCTTCGCTGTTTTCAGTGGAATGGATTCAAGCGCCAACTTCGCCAATAGTCTTTGAACGGCGGCGCGCGTGCTTACGATAAGGTCCAGAGGACCGTAATCTTTGTAGTACAAAGGCCCGAAAAATATTTCCCGAGCTCCGGAGGAGCGACATATTCGGGGCATGGCCGACACGTACACACAAATTTATATTCATGTCATTTTTGCGGTTGAAAGCCGGCAAGGTCTTATTGCGCCCGAACACAACGACGAATTGCAGAAATACATCACCGGCATCATTACTGAGCAAAGGCACAAACTGATTGCCATTAACAACATGCCCGATCATCTGCATGCGCTGATGGGAATGCGGCCTGATGCCGCCTTGTCGGACTTGGTCAATGACATGAAAACGGGTTCATCCAAATTCGTCAACGCGAAGCGCTGGGTGCTGGGCCGGTTTTCGTGGCAACACGGTTTCGGGGCGTTTTCGCATTCCCGTTCGCAGCTCGGCACGGTCATCCGCTACATCCAATATCAGCCACAACATCACGCCAAAAAATCATTTCGCGCCGAATATTTGCAGTTGCTTGAAAAATTTGGCGTGGAGTATGACCATCGGTATATCTTCAAATTCGTTGGCGATTGATGGAAGGTATATCCCGCTCCTCCGGAGTTTGGAATTTTCTAATATACGACGCGTACTACAAATATTGCGCTCCTCCGGAGCTTTCAATGGTGGCCCTCCCACCGAAAACAGCGAGGAACCGTGTGTAACACCTTAACCATTTGAGAATCAGCAATCTACGAAATGTAACAGCGTGTAACAAATTGTGTAACACAGTAAGTCATTACGGCTCAACGATGTAACAATGTAACACGATTTCCAACTTTATATGTGCTATTCACATTTATCGTTGGGCAGTTCAATTCACTTCGCAGCCAGTTCCAATATGGTAATGGAGTAGGGCGGCAAGGCTTTTGTGAAATGTTTGCCGAGGCCACGCACCTTCATGGCAACCGGTATAATTTTCGACGGTTGATCGATCGCATTCGTATCGTCGGGGCTGGCGGCTTTCAAGACAATCGCTTGGCCGGTGTGCGCCACTTTTTTCACGCCGCTCAATTCCACGGTGACCGGTTGCGGAATGCCCAGAGTGTTGACCATCTTAAGATAAATCGTCCCGCTTTGACTGTCGCGCGTGGCGTCAAAAAAGATTTTTCGAATTTGTTGCGCCGGCAGCCGTGGAAGCTCCACGCCGTTACGATGCCTGGGAGGTGGTTGCCAAAGCTGCGTCGGAATATTCTGCGAATCCGTTGCCAGGATGGTATCGCCGTGGTGCGTACTGAACATGACCTGGGCGTAATATGAGGGCGAGCCGTAGCTGCTCAAAGCGTCGTAACCGATCAGATCACTCCGCCACTGCATTGATCCCCCTTTTTCATCAATGTCGCTCACGTTGACAAACAATGGAGCGTAGCTGGAAATCAGAACGATGTCTGAGTTGCGTTCCATACCGGTCATCCATGCGGCATCGCCGAGCGCGCCCGCCATGTTCGGAGTAGGGGAGCCTACGCGCGTTGCCCATTCGCCGCAGAAAATTTTCGTATGGTTTGTGCGCGAATAGTTGTCGTAATCCAGGGCGTGCGCCTCCATCTCCTCTTCGGAACGGTAATAATGTTCGTCGGTCAGATCGGGCACCCGGCTCTTCACTTTGGCCGTGGCGATGAGCTGCAATTGCGGGTACTTGGCCTTGATCGCGTCGTAAAATTGGGCGAACCGTTCATCGTAGCTGCCGGACCGGTCGAACCAATCTTCGTTGCCCACTTCGATGTAAGTCAGCGCAAACGGCGCCGGATGACCGTCTTTGGCGCGTTGACCGCCCCAACGGGTGCTTGTGTCACCGGTGACGTATTCAATTTCGTCCAGGGCGTCCGCGACATAGGGTTTCAGGTCGTCGCCGGGATGGATGTGCTGATGCCTCAATGAATATCCGGCATAGACCGCGAGGACCGGTTGAATGTTCAGGTCTTCACACCATTCCATATATTCCAACAAACCCAGGCCGTCCGTGGACCAATATCCCCAGGGGCTTTCATGCCCCGGCCGCTTTTCAATCGGGCCAATGGTCTTCTTCCAGTTGAATCGTTCGTCAATGGTGTCGCCTTCGAGATAATTTCCGCCGGGCAAACGAAGAAACGCCGGGTGCATCGCCGCAAGAAGTTTCATCAGGTCGGGCCGATTGCCATTCGCTCGGTCTTTGTACGTGGGAGGAAATAATGAAACCTGTTGAAACCAAATGACGCCCGGTGTGTGCGTCGTGACTTTAAATACGTTGTCCTTTGAGGGCTTTAGATTTTTTGTCGTGAGCATGGTGTCGAATTTCTGCCAATCGCCGGTGATGCCGTCCACCTGGGCAGTTGCGAAAATCGTTTTTCCATCGGCGCTTTCCAGGCGCACGCTCAGCGGGCCGGTAAAGCCGTTTGTGGACCTCGCGTAAAATGAAGCGTGGTAGGTCGTATCTGGCAGGATCGGGAATGCCCCAGTAACCGCTATTTACAATACCCGCGGGCGAATCGTTTCCAGCATTTGAAGCATCAAGCTTCATGCTCGAATTTAGGGTGTCGTTTAACGGCACGCCAGTGTCCAGGGACATCGTCGCGCCACCGCACGCATTCCAAAATTTCATTTCATTCGGCGCGGTATTGAATGTGCGGTTGGCGATGAGTTCCGCGTACAGACCGCCTTCATACGAATAATTGATTTCTTCGGTCATCAGGCCGTAAAGAGTGGGACTGACTTTGCCCACAGGCTGATCCGCTTTGATTTGCAATACCGGAGTTGGATTCGATTCCGCCTGCGCAAACGCAACCGGCGGAAAGATAAGAAACGAAAAGATAAAAAGCACACCCGAGCCAATGGAAAAAGCGGTTTTTTTCATTATGGAGACCCGACATTATCATTTAGGAAAGTTCCTGTCATAACCAGTTCTGGCGATGGATGAGGTAAGGTTTGGATTTTTAACGCAAAGAATGAACTCGGAGCCGCGTTGCCGAAAAGTGTTAATGATGCGTTAACGATTTGTTAACGATTTGTTAACGTTTAAGTTGTTGATTATAAACGTTGTAACCGATGTTAACGATTTTCCAACCTCACACCGGTGAAATGATCGCATGACCATGGGTGCGTCTTGGAATTGCTCTTAATACCGCCGATGGTAGGGACGGCGCGCTGCGCCGTCACCGCGCGTAGAGCGCGCGGAACGCCCGCGGTGCAGCGTCCGACTACACTCGTTGCGGCTAGACGCGCAGAGAACAGTGCCAGGATGCGCCCCATGACCAGCAGGTTACGAAATTGTTGCTTGCGAAAACCGGATCACCGTTCCAGATTTTGAGCATGGCACTGACACCTTCCACGATGTTGCCGTTGGGCACGACGGCCCCTGATTTCGAATTGCCTGATACGAACGGAGAATTGGTTTCGCTCGCGGATTTTAAAGGCGCGCCCGCGCTCATGGTCTGGTTTATCTGCAACCATTGTCCGTACGTGAAGCACATCCGCTCCGGCCTGGCGCAATTCGCCCGTGATTACGCTCCCAAACGTGTCGCCGTAGTCGCGATCAATTCCAATGACGTCGAGAATTATCCCGATGACAGCCCGGAAAAAATGAAGGAGGAAGTAAAAGCCGCCGGTTACACGTTTTCGTATCTTTACGACGAAACCCAGGCAGTGGCAAAGGCCTATCGGGCGGCCTGCACGCCGGACCTGTATCTCTTTGATAAAAGCCAAAAACTGGTCTACCGCGGTCAATTTGACGATAGCCGCCCCGGCAACGGCGTCCCGGTGACCGGCAAAGACCTGCGTGCCGCCCTCGATGCCTTGCTCTCAGGTCAATCCATTCCATCCGCCCAAAAACCAAGCATGGGCTGCAACATCAAGTGGAAATCCGGGAACGCACCGGATTATTTTTGACCCGAAGGTGCTAAAACGCAGCTCAAAAACTAGCTGCGGATCGCACGGAAATAGCCCATAGCGGCCAGCTATGGGAAAGAACCAGAAATTTCGTGGTTTAACAACTCTTTCACATTGCGTTCCTCCTCAATCGCCCTTCATGACTTTCTTCGAGAACCGGATGATTCCGCGTGAGTTAACTCTTCCTGCTCGGTCAAAACATTAACAGCTCGATGGTTAGGTCGAGGCATTGAGTGTTCCGCCGGGTGAATACAGAATTCGAAACCTTATCGCGGATCGCGAGGGATGCACTTTCGGGCCAATTTATGACAGCCCACGCAATCCAAACACACAGCGAAGACCAGATTGAGGTTTCTGCGCCGAAAGTTCTGGAACAACTCGTGCACCAGGCCGAGCGCGCGGGAGCGAGCGACATCCATTTGCAAATGCGCGGCAAGTCCGCCGAAGTTGCTTTCCGGCTCGACGGCGTCATCACGCCCGGAGCGAACTGCCCGCCTGAAATCGCCGAGCGCGTTTTTGGCCGGATCAAATTTCTGGCGCGGCTGAAAACCTATCAGGAATCGCTGCCGCAGGACGGCCGCATTTCGCGCGACGAACTGAAAAGCCAAAACGACATTCGCGTGGCCACGTATCCGACCGTCACCGGCGAAAAAATTGTGCTGCGGCTGTTCAATTCCGGATTCGGCGAAAACTTTGGAGCAAATTGAATTTCCGGACGGGGCCGCGCAGCGGAACTGGAAAATTTTCTGCGGCAAACGAGCGGACTGTTCTTGCTGACCGGCCCGGCGGGCAGCGGCAAGACCACCACGATTTACGCCTGCCTGCGCCATCTTGGCCGAACGCGGCGGACGGCCACATCATCACCGTGGAAGACCCGGTCGAGCAAATCGTCCCCGGCACGATGCAGACGGAAGTCAACGAAGCCATCGGCCTGGATTTTGCCCGGGCCGCGCGGCATTTGCTGCGGCAGGACCCGCAGGTGTTGATCATCGGCGAAATCCGCGACGAAGCGACCGCGCAACTCGCCGTTCGCGCCGGGTTGACGGGGCATCTTGTTATTTCCACGCTGCACGCCGGTTCCTGTCGCGGTGTGTTTGAACGGCTGCTGGCGATGTGCGCGGATCATTCCGCCGTGGCCAGCGCGGTGGAATTGGTTTTGAACCAGCGGCTGATCCGCAAGGTCTGTGCCGCGTGCGACGGCAGTGGTTGCGAACGCTGTTTGCAGACTGGTTATTGCGGCCGCGTGCCGCTCGTGGAATGGCTGCGGGTGGATGAAAAACGCGCGAACAAATCCGGCGGCGCGAACTGGCCGCGCTCGCGCCGCGCAAACGCTCGAAGCCTCGGCGCGCTCGCTGGTGAACGCGGGCGTTACGAATGAAGCGGAATTCAAACGGATTTTTGGCTTATGAAATACGACGAATTTGCCTTTTTTAACCAGCAACTGGCGGCGATGTTGCGCGACGGCATCCCGCTGGAAGGCGCGCTCAAACGGCTGTGCAGGAAATGCACGCGCGGCAGTTGCGCGATGAATTGCAAGCGCTGGAAGCCGACCTGGCCACGGGCACGCCGATGGCCGACGCGTTGAAACCGCGACAGTTGCCGGAACTTTACAAGCGCATGATTTTGGTCGGCGTCAAAAGCGGCGACTTGCCCGGCGCGTTGACGATGCTGGCGGATTATTTTCAGCGGCAGAACGACATTTGGACCCGGCTCAAAAGCATGATGACCTATCCGCTCATTGTGATGTTTGCCGGCGTTCTGATTTCGTTTCGTCATTGCCGCTCTTTGGAATTTTGTCATCGGCCCGTCGTTTAAGGATGTTTTTAGCGGCATGGATATGAAGCTTCCGGGAGCGACGCTTTTTGCCTTGGGAACGCTTGCAGGCCATCTGGGTTTTTCCCGCTGGTGCTGGGCATTCTGTTTGTTGTGGCGCTATTCATCGTTTTTCAGCCGGCGATGCGCGGGAAATTTCTTTGGCGGCTGCCGGCGTTCAAGGAAGCCAACGTCGCCCGTATCGCGTCGGCATTGACATTGTTGTTGAAAAACGGCGTCAGCCTGCCGGAAGCCATTGGCCTGGTGGAGGAACTGGAGGACAATAAAACGCGCGACCGCCGATTTGCAGCGGTGGAAGAAAAAACTGGCCGCCGGTGTTGCAAAATTTTCCGAGAGTCGCCGCCGCCAGCCGCATGTTTCCGCCAATGTTTGTCTGGATTGTGGCCGGCGCGGGCGAGGATTTGACTGCCGGTTCCGCCGCGCGGCGGAAATTTACCATTCGCGCGCGATTTACCGGACAGAGGTTGCGCTGTTTTCGGTACTTGCCGGTCGCGTCACTGTTTCTGGGCGCGATTGTCATTTCGCAGGCGTTTCTGGTCATTAGCATGTTTTTGCCGATGATCATGATGATTGGCAATTTGAGCGGTGGTTAATTTATTTATGTCGACGATTTTTGCGAAATTCTTTGTTTGGTCTGTTTTGGTATGCGTTTTTGATCCTGGTGCCGGGAGGGGCGTTTGCCCTGTTGCTGCACTTTCTGCTGTCCCTGCCAATGCGGCGGCGCGACCGAGCGCTGTTTTTTCTGGACATCATCGAAACGGCGCTGGACCGGGGACAGGCCGTGGAACAAGCCGTTCTTTCCGCGGCCGAAACCCGCGATCGTGTCGATGGGTGTGCAATTTTATTTATTCGCGGCGCATATCGAGAATGGCGCGCGATTTGGCGAAGCGCTGGAAAAAACCCCGGGTTTTCTGCATCCGCAGGTCAATGCCATTCTTCGCGCCGGAGAAAAAATGGGAGACATGAAAAAAGTCCTGCCTGCCTGCCGCGAAGTGTTGCGGGTGCCGCCGGATACTGTCCGCACCACGATGCACTATATGGTGGCGATCCTGTTGTTATTTGCGAATCGTGGCCTGCTTCATGATTTGGCTGGTTGCCATTTTCGTCATTCCCAGGTTCAGGGACGTCGCCGCTGGAGCGGGCGCAAAGATTCTGGCCAATCAGCGAATTTGTCTTTGGGAATGCTTTCTGGCTGGTTACGTTTGAGCTGGCGATTTTGTTTGCATTGGTCACTCTGGCTTTCATTTACCTGGGAGGGCCTGGATTTGTTCGTTTCTTCAAATTTCGTGGCTTTCCGTTCGTGGATTGGATTACCTGGCATCTGCCGTGGAAGCGAAAAAAATTGCAGCGTACTTTTTCCGCCATGCTCGCCGTGCTGCTGGACGGCGGAGTGCCGGAAGCCGAAGCGCTCGTGTTGGCGGGAGATTGTACGGCCAACGAAATCTGCCGCAAACGGGTCGCACGCATCCTTGCGGCGCTTCAACAGGGAACGAAGCTCGACGACGCTGTCCGCGTGTTTGACGACAGCGGAGAATTTCATTGGCGATTAACAAATGCCACGCATGCGCGGGGTGGATTTTTGAACGCGCTCCAGGGTTGGCATGCCGCTCTCGAAGCCAGGGCATTTCAGCAGGAGGAGACAGCGGCGCACGCCACGATGAGCGGCGTTGTCATTTTGAACGGCGTGGTCGTTGCGCTTTTCGCAACGGCACTTTTTGGCGTTTTAATCGCAATCATAAATGAGGAATTGTCTCTATGAAAATCAACAACGGACAATTGCCGGGAGCAACGCGCGCACCAGTGCATGGCTTTTTAGAGGTGGACCTTATCGTTGCACTCGCCATCTTTGCGTTGGCCATTGTGCCGCTGGGTTTTTCGTTTGCGCACGAGCAAAAAACTCTTCGCCTGGATTATTTCCGGGCGGTTGCGAACGAAGTCGTGGACGGTGAAATGGAAGTCCTCGCCGCCGGCGATTGGAAGGAATTTGCCGAAGGCTCGCAGGTCTATATCGTGCATTCCCGCGCTGCCAAAAATCTCCCGCCCGGCCATTTTGAGCTGACGAAGGCCGGCAAACATTTGCGCCTGGAATGGACGCCAGACGCGCGTAAAGGCGTTGGTCCGGTCGTTCGCGAAATCACCGTTCAATGAAATTCCATCCAGACATACCGCGCGCCAGGGCAAATTCCGGAATATTCCTTGTCGAGTGCCTGGTTTACATCGCGGTGCTGACCGTATTGATGGCCGTCGCCGTGGGAGTGTTTTACGTGTGTTGGGACGGATTCAAGGCGCTGATTTCGACAACTGACGACGTCAGCGCGGCCTTGCGGGCCGGCGAACGCTGGCGCGCCGACGTGCGGGGCGCAAGCGGGACAATTAGTGTCAAAAACTCGGCCTCCGGCCAGGTAGTGAGAATTCCTGAAGACGGAAAACAGATCGTTTATTCTTTTGATTCGAGTGAAATACGAAGGCAGGCCGGTCCCGATGGCTCGTTTCAAGTCGTTCTGGCTAAAGTCAAATCGTCCGAGATGAAATCAGACACGCGTGGCGGAGTGAGAGCATGGCAATGGGAGCTGGAGCTGCCGGAGCGCCAACGTGGACCGCATGTTCCGATGTTGTTCATGTTTGAAGCAGCGCAAAAGACACAATGAAAATCCATCGCAGAGAAAAGTTCATGCAAACCCGGGGCGGCCCACGAAATCGAAAAAAAGGCGGATTTGTGGCGACGGTTCTTTTTATCGCGCTCCTGGTTATTATGCTGATGCTGGCAACGGCTGGAGCAACGGCCCTTGTCCATTTGCACAATGAAGTCAAAGTGTTGGAGCGACAACAAATTAAGCAGCTTGACCTGTCTGTGACAAATTCAGTTATTAATTCCCACCTGAGTATCACAAGAGTGGACGCAAAATGAACACCGACGCCGTAGCCAAAATCGCGATGCTAAAGGATTCTGTGCGGTGTCTTGCGTTTGGCCTGTTGGGCCTTTTGCCGTTGGTCGGATTGCCGTTTATTCTTTTGGCGTTGTCAATGGCGATCCCGGTGTTTGGGCTGATTGGTTTTTGTTCACTGGCGGGATTGCCGTTCGCGGTTTTGGCGCTGTGGATTGGAGGTCGCGTTCGCTTACGGGAAAAACAATATTGGAATGCAGCGAAGCCGTTCCGGATTTCGGGTGCCTTGTGCGGAGGAGCCGGATTGGTAATATGGGCCGCGGTCGCCTGCCTGATCTTTTACAATTTGGACGCCTGGATTGCGGCACTAAGTAACTGATTAGCTTTTAGGCAATTGTTTCTCAACCATTTCGCACAGGACATGGATGAGCAGCTTTTGAGCTTCCTGAATGCGCGCGGTCACGGTGCCGGACACGAGCAAATCAATCGTCGCAACGCCTTTTGTAAAGCCGCCTTCCCGTCCCAGGAAACAGATGCTTTCGAGTCCTTTGCGTTTGGATTCTTCGAGAGCGCGAAGTATGTTTTTTGATTTGCCGCTGGTCGTCAGCGCGATAAGCACGTCGCCTTTTTCTCCCAAACCCCAGACCTGGCGCGCGAAAATTTCGTCGGCGTGATAGTCATTGCAAACCGCCGTCATGTATTCGCCGTTGGCCGGGAGTGAAATGGCCGGGTAGGGCCGGCGATCGTCGCAGAATCGGCACAAAAATTCCGTCGCCAAATGCGTCGCGTCTGACGCGCTGCCGCCATTGCCGCAAACAAGCAGTTTGTGGCCGGAGACGAGGCAGGTCACGATCATTTGCGCAGCCCGCCCAAGCGGTTCTTCGAGCTTGTCCAAACCGCGAAGCGTCGCAATGGATTCTTCAACCGTTCGCTGCAATTGTGTCATTAGGCAAGCCTATCAATTAAAGATTAAAAAGGAAAAATTAAAAAGTAGAGCGCTTGAAATCTTCGGATTTTCGCATACAATTTCGTCATGCCAATATACGAATTTCATTGCGAAAAGTGCGGGAAAGATGGCGAAATCCTGGTTCGCTCGGCCAACTGGAAGGGCTCAGAATGCCCCCATTGCGGCTCGAAGAAGTTGTCCAAGAAATTTTCGACGTTTGCTTCCTCCGGGGCCGGCGCCTCTGAATCAGGCCCTTCGACCGGTGGTGGACATTCTTGCGGTGGCGGTGGGTGCGGATGTCACTAATTTCCAATTAGGACGGAGGATCTCCGAAAGGATCGTGGCTCTAAATAGTTCAGGCGCCGTTGCTAAAAAAGAACGCGGTTCGGACCTTTCAAGTATCCGGCGGCTAAATCCGCTTCAACGATTTAACCTTTTAACGTTTCAACGCTTTCTGCTTTCAGTTAAAACCTTCACGTGCAAGTGCGCTTCCTTTGCGGCCCGGCCGGCACCGGCAAGACATTCCGTTGCCTCGCGGAAATTCGTGCTTCTCTTCAGGCCGCAGCCGAAGGACCGCCACTGATTTTCGTCGCCCCCAAACAATCTACATTTCAGATCGAACGACAATTGCTGGCCGATGGGACGCTACGTGGTTACACCCGCCTCCACATCTTGTCATTCGAACGGCTGGCGAAATTTGTTTTGGACAAATTTAACGTTGCGACACCCGAATTCCTCAATGAAGAAGGCCGCGTGATGGTTTTGCGGGCGCTGCTGTTGCGGCACGAAAATGAGCTAAAATTGTTTCGAGGCAGTGCGCGGCGTCCCGGCTTCGCGCAGGAAGTCAACCGTCTGTTCGCTGAATTCCAGCGACATAAATTGTCCGGGCCCCGCCTGCGGACCTTCGCCGAAAACCAGAATCTGAATTCCGAACTTCGCGATAAGCTCCGAGACCTGGCGCGCCTGTTCGAATGCTATTCCGGCTGGCTGGCGGACAACAAACTGCGCGATGAAAACTCATTGCTGGATGATGCGACGGAAATCCTCCTTGCGGCGCGGGCTGTTGCTCCGGCCACCAGGAGCGTCCGTCGAACAGGCCTTCATTTTGATGCCCTCTGGCTGGATGGTTTCGCAGAAATGACTCCCCAGGAAATGGACCTGCTTGCCGCCGTGCTGCCTTATTGCGGCCGCGCGACACTGGCGTTCTGCGTTGCGGAACAGGGAATTACGGACAAAGACATCTCCTGGCTCTCCATTTGGAACGCCGTCGGGAACACATTTCAACGGTGTCGCCAGCGGGTGGAAGATCTGGGCTGTGCAGTGGAAGTTGAAGCTCTTCAACGTGATGCGGCAAAAAGCCGCTTCTCAGACAGTGACGCATTACGCCATCTGGAAGCGCATTGGGAGGGCAGTGGAACGGTAGGGACGGCGCGCTGCGCCGTCACCGCCCGTACAGCGGGCGGAACAGATCGCGGACATCCGCCTGACCAATTATTGACGCAGAATGAACAGAACGCTTTGCGCATCGTCGCCTCCCCGAACCCCGAGGGGGAGGCCATTTTGGCGGCTCGCGAAATCTTAAGATTTGTCCGGGCGGGAAATCGTTTTCGCGATTGCGCGGTTCTGGTTCGTGACCTTGAACCGTTTCATAAAACGCTGGCGCGAACGTTTCGCCGCTATGCGATTCCATTCTTCCTGGATCGCCGCGCCAAAATCGCCCATCACCCATTGGCAGAACTGACCCGCAACGCGTTGCGCGTCGTCGCTTTTGACTGGCAGCACCAGGATTGGTTCGCGGCGCTCAAAACCGGCTTCGCCCCTGCGGAGGAAACGGAAATTGACCGGCTTGAGAATGAATCGCTGGCACGCGGCTGGCGCGGCAAAAAATGGCGGGGACCGGTTCAAATCCCCGGTGAACAGGGCCTGGAGGAACAACTGGAACGGCTGCGCCGGCGACTCCTCCCGCCATTCGAACGATTTAGCGCTGGTTTCGCCGAATTGAATTTTCGGCTGAACGGCCAAAGGCTTGCGGGACTGCTCCGTGGACTTTGGAAGGACCTTGGCGTGGAAGAAACCTTGGAAAACTGGAATGACGGCCAGGAAGTCCGCGGCGGCCTGCATTCGCCGATTCATGCGACTGTCTGGGAGCAAATGAACGCGTGGCTCGACAACGTAGAACTTGCTTTCGCCAGCGAAGCAATGCAGGTGCGCGAATGGTTGCCGGTTGTCGAAGCGGGGTTGGCAAATTTGACGGTTGGCGTGATTCCTCCAACGCTGGATGAAGTGCTGATTGGCGCGGTTGACCGCGCCCGCAATCCTGAGCTGAAGTTCTCACTGGTTCTTGGCGTCAACGACACACTCTTTCCCGCCACCCCGGCCTCTTCGCCCGTTTTGACCGACTCTGACCTCGACGATTTGAACGAAATTGTTTCGCTCGGGATGGATCTGCGGGACCGCCTCGCCCGCGAGCGCTACTACGGCTATATCGCCTTTACCCGCGCCAGTGAACGAATGCTGGTCAGTTTTTCTCACAGTGATTCAGCCGGCACCCCGTTGAATCCGTCGCCGTTTATCGTGCGGTTAGGCAACATCTTTCCAGAACTCGAGATTGAGACTTTCGACGGCCGCGTCGAGTTGAAGGATATTGAAAGCGTCAATGAACTTGTTCCGCGGCTCATGGAAATATCGAAAGCCGAGAATCTTTTGAGATCTGAAAACGTTTCTCGATTGGTTCAATCTCTCGGGGAATTACGGGAACCTGAGGCGTCTGAACAACTTTCGCCGGAAATGGCTGGGAGACTGTACGGCCCGATATTCCGCACTTCGGTGAGCCGGTTGGAGGAGTTTGCCCAATGTCCGTTTAAGTTTTTTGTCCGATCCGGCCTGAAGGCGGGAGAGCGAAAATTATTTGAACTCGACGCGCGCGAGCGCGGCACCTTCCAGCACGAGATTTTGAAGCAATTTCATGAAGAGCTTGTCGCCGAAAACAAACGCTGGCGGGATTTAACTCCGGTCCAGGCGCGGGAACGCGTGGGCCAAATCGCCGCGGCGCTCGCGGGAGATTTTCGTGACGGATTGTTGCGCGATTCCGCGCAAAGCCGATTCGCCGCGCGGGCAATGACCGAATCGTTGCAAAATTTTATCGAGGTGATCGTTTCCTGGATGCAGAAGCAATACACGTTTGATCCGGCCGCCGTGGAACTGGATTTTGGGGAAAAGAATTCGCCTTTTCCGGCCTGGACCATCGCGCTGGATGGCGATCGCCAATTGTCCTTGCGCGGCAGAATCGACCGGGTGGACTTATACCGCGATTCACATGACACTGGCAGGGTCGTTGTGCTGGACTACAAATCCAGCCGCAAAAAATTGGATCCGGTTCTGGTGGCGCACGGCATCCAATTGCAATTGGCCGCATATTTGAGCGCATTGGCGCATTTTGCGCCGGACCGTGTCTTTGGCGTGCAAAAGCTCATCCCTGCCGGCGTTTTCTACGTCAACTTGCGCGGTCAGTTCGAGAACGGCAAGACTCGTGGCGATGTTTTGGGGGGTGCGGCCGATTTACGGCGGTCGGCCTATCGCCATACGGGACGGTTTGATGTCGGTACGTTGAATAAACTGGATTCGGCGGGAGCGGCGGATCAATTTTATTACACCCTGAAAGCAGATGGAACGTTGCACAAACGGTCCGTTGAGGCGCTCTCGCAGGCGGAGTTTCAAACGTGGCTGGACCAGGTGGAATTACAACTGCGCCGCATAGGAAATGAAATCTTTGCGGGTGTGGCCCAGGTGGACCCGTACAGAAAGGGACGCGAGGCGCCCTGTGACTATTGCGACTACGCCGCCGCCTGTCGTATCGACACCTGGGCCCACCGTTTCCGCGTGCTGAGCGCAACAGCGTCGGGATGATCTCTCGGTAGGGACGCCGCGCTGCCGCGTCACCACCCGTAGAGCGGGCGGAAGATACGCGGTCAAACTTTCGAAGGTAAAGCGTTGCGCCGCTAAACGCGGCGCTGACGGCGCAGCGCGCCATCTCTGCCACGGGATTAACTGAATAAATCCAGTTGAGGTGCAGGAGCGAGCGTTTTCAACTTGTCCCGGTCGCGATTGCGGCGGGCGCGCACGTTGCCTTCGGGCGTCAATTCAGACTCTTCGAGGTTGTGCAGGATTTCCTTTGCGCGCTCCAGGACCGGTTTCGGAATGCCGGCAAGGCGCGCAACCTGGATGCCATAACTTTTGTCCGTGCCCCCGGCCACGATTTTGCGAAGGAACACGATTTGGTCGCGCCACTCGCGAACGGCCACGTTGAAATTCTTCAGCCGCGGCAAACGCGCTGCCAGCTCGGTCAATTCATGATAATGCGTGGCAAACAGGGTTTTTGCGCCGACCTGATGATGCAAGTGTTCGACGATGCTCCAGGCGAGCGAAAGGCCGTCAAAGGTACTGGTGCCGCGGCCGATTTCATCCAGGATAATCAGGCTGCGCGGCGTGGAATTGTTCAGGATATTGGCCGTCTCAGTCATTTCAACCATGAACGTGCTTTGGCCTCGCCCCAGGTCATCGCTGGCGCCGATGCGCGTAAAAATGCGGTCCACTAAATCGATCCTTGCTTCGGCCGCCGGCACAAAACTGCCCGTGTGCGCCAGCAAGGTGATGAGGGCGACCTGGCGGATATAGGTCGATTTGCCTGCCATGTTGGGGCCCGTAATCAGCGCGATCTGTGGAAATTCCTCCGGACCAGCGCCTTTGCCGGAACTTAGGGACGTGTCGTTTGGCACGAACCGTTCCTCGCTCAGGTTTCCTTCCAAAACCGGATGACGTCCATCCCGAATTTGCAAAATTCCCTCGTCAGCAATTCTCGGGCGGCAATAACCGTAAAGCCGCGCGGTTTCCGCAAATGAAGCAAGGACATCCAGTTGTGCCAGGGCGCCTGCGGTTTCCTGGATATCTCTCAAACACCCGAGGGCGCTCTCCCGGACACGCTGAAATAATTCATATTCCAGCTTCAAGGCGCGTTCTTCCGCTCCAAGGATTTTGCCTTCCATTTCCTTGAGCTCAGGGGTAATGAATCGTTCGCCGGTGGCGACAGTTTGTTTGCGAATATAGTGTGGCGGGATTTTATCAAGGTTCGCTTTCGTTACCTCAATGTAATAGCCGAATACGGAGTTGAACCGGACTTTGAGCGAACCAATTCCCGTCTTTTCGATTTCCTGCTGCTGCAATTTGGCAATCCAATCCTTGCCGCCGCGCATGGCTTCGCGCAATTCATCCAGGCCGGAGTCGAAACCGTCCCGGATCATTCCGCCTTCTTTCACCGCCAGCGGCGGTTCGTCGAGGATCGCTCGGGATAACTCCGCAACCAGCTCCGGCAATTCTAAAATTTGGGCATTTAGGCTTTCGATCAGGAATTGCGGATTGCCCTGATCTTCTTTGATTAAGATTGAACCCGTCCCGGGCGCAGACAAACCGGAAAGCGTTTGTTTAAGATTCGGAATTTGTTCGAGGGCAATTCGCAAGGCGACGAGGTCGCGGGCGTTGCCGCTGCCGGAACTGAGACGGCCAATCGTCCTTTCGAGGTCACGGACGCGCGCCAATTGAGCGCGGAAATTTTCAAGAGTGGGCGCATTTTCGATGAGCGTCTGGATGGCCAATTGACGTTGTTGAATGGGTCCAACCGCTGAGAGCGGCTGCGAAAGCCAATTACGAAAGAGCCGCGCTCCCATGGGCGTGACCGTTCGGTTTAACGCCCCGTAAAGGGATGCATTGCGGGGAGCGTCATGGCGCAGGGGTTCAAGGATTTCCAAATGACGCAGCGTTGTGTAATCAAGGGTGAGGAAATCAGAACGCTGGTAGAACGAAATCCGGGTCAAATTCTTCGCGTCCCGCCGCAAATGCTGGGTCAAATAATGCAACGCTCCTCCCGCCGCGCCGGTTGCGGCGTTCTTGTCTTTTAAGCCAAACCCATCCAGCGAGGCCACTTTGAGATGGTCGCGCACGGTAAAAACGGCAGTCTCAGGCGCAAAGGTCCAGTCATCGTAGCCGTTTAGGATTTTGAAAGAGTCCCGCAGGGTGTCCCGGACGAATATTTTCTCCGCCGGAAAAATAATTTCGGCCGGCCGCAGCCGCTCCAATTCGGCGAGAAGCGCGGCGTCTGTGTCCAATTCCGTGGTCAGGAATTCGCCCGTCGTCAAATCCACCAGGGCAAGCCCGAAGAATTTTCCATTCGGGCAAATTGCCGCCAGGAAATTGTTTTTTTCCGCGGCCAGGATTCGTTCGTCGAAATGCGTGCCCGGGGAAAGAATTTGAGTGACTTCGCGCTTAACCAGTTTGCCGGGGCGGGCTTCTTCCAATTGCTCGCAAATGGCGACTTTGCGCCCGGCGCGGAGAATCTTGCCGATGTAACCGTTCGCCGCGTGAAACGGGAGGCCGCACATTGGAACTCCGTTGCGCGCCGTGAGTGCCAGGTTAAGAATTTGCGAGCCGGCCTGCGCGTCTTCAAAAAACATCTCGTAGAAGTCCCCTAAACGAAAAAGCAGAAGCGCGTCTTTGGGCAATTCACCCTTGATACGGCGGTACTGTGCCATCATGGGCGTCAGTTGGGATTCGGCATCGGCCATGACGGAAAGCTACCAAAAAGGATTTCAGCGTTGAAGAGCAAAGCGTGGAACTTGTGTCGCGTATGACGTGGTGCGCCAACTACGGAACAATGATGGCCAGCGACTTGAGCACCACGCACCACGTAATCAAGGATGCGAAGGATTCTCTTTTCCGAACTCCTCGGACGCGACAGCGGCAAATCTTAGTCCTCGGGTGCTGACGCGCAACTCGTTAAACCCGAATGTTTCCATCACCGACGCGTAAATCAATGCGCCGGTTAAAATCACGTCCGCTCTCGATTTGGGAAGGCCGGGTATTTCTCTTCGCTTTGCCAGTGGCAGACTCCATAGGCGCTCCACGTAAGTCTTGATTTTTGGCAGTCTTAGATGCGCCCCTTCAATTTGTTCGCGATCAAACCGGTCCGATTTCAGTTCCATCCGGGCAAGGAGTGTCGCCGTTCCGCCGGTCCCTGCCAGCTGAATGTTTCCGGATTGCGTTTCAGCCCGCAAAAACCGATCCAGTTCCGGACGCACTTGCTGTTCCAAAAATGTTTGGACCCAATCGCGGCACGTGGAATAGTCTTCAGGCGTCGGCGGATCGCCATGTGGATATTTTTCCATTAACCGGACCGTCCCCAGGGGAAAACTGCGGGCAAAACTCTTGTGTCCGCCATGCCCGAGAATAAATTCCGAACTGCCGCCGCCAACGTCCAGCAACAGCAATGGAGTTTTTGCCAGGTCCGTTCCGCTGGTCGCACCTTGAAACGCCCATTCAGCTTCCTGTTCGCCCGAGATGATTTCCAATTTCAGGTCGCACGCCTGCGCGATAGCGGACACCAGGTCGTCCGCATTTACCGCGTCGCGCGCCGCACTGGTGGCAAATACGCGAATGGAGGTCGCGTTATCGCGCCTGGCCTCGCGCGCGAATTCGGCCACCGCTTTCGCCGTTTCGGCAATGGCATCCGGTTGCAAACGATGCGTCTCGTAGAAATTCTTGCCCAGGCGTGTTTGGCGGCTCTCTTCAACAACCGGCCGAACGTCATGGGCGCCAACGTCAGCCACGAGCAATTTGACGGAATTGGTGCCAACATCTATAACGGCGCGCCGCGCAGGTTTCATTCGCGCAAATACGATAGAAAATCCGGTGACAATATTGAAGCAATTTTAAGGTCTGGCAGTCTGTTGAAAAACTATGGACATTTTCCATATCTTTTTCAACAGACTGCTGGACCTTCCGCTTGCTGACGGGCAAATAAGGACGTAGGTTTGTCAAAACTATGAACATCTTCATTTTGCGGCACGGAATTGCGGTAGAGCGGGGGACGGAGGGATTCGAGAAGGATTCGGAGCGCCCGCTGACGGGCAAAGGCGAACGTCAATTGCGAGAATCCGCTGCCGCGATGAAAAGGATGAAGTTGCGGTTTGATCTGATTTTGTCGAGCCCATATGAGCGCGCCAGGCGAACGGCTGAAATCGTGGCCGATGAATTGAAATTGAAAAAGTGCCTGAAACTTTCCGATGCATTGAAATCTGAAAGCAATCCCGAAACGATTGTCGGTGAAATGTCGCGGCTCAACCCGGCGCCCGAAAACCTGTTGCTGGTGGGCCATGAGCCCTACTTGAGTCACTTAATCTCACAGCTCGTTTCCGGCAATGGGGGCCTGGCCATGGATTTCAAAAAAGGCGGGCTGTGCAAATTGGACGTCCAAAAATTGGATGGCAAGGCGAGGGCGCAACTGGTCTGGCTGCTCACGCCGAAGTTGATGAAGGAGATGGCCTGAATACGGGAAACTAACCAATTCGGAAGGAGATCTTTTGGATGTAGCTTTTCCCAAAGCTGTGTTGGAGGCGGTCCAAAATTTCCTTTCGCCGATAACGCACAATTTCCGAAAGCCAGGCGCTGCTGTCCACGTTTACAAAAAGCGTTCCATTGCGCAAGTTGGCCGGCTGTGCGTGGGCGGCGATATTCGGGTCGATCAGGGAATTCCAGACTTTGACGATCTCAATTTCGGCCCGGCGCGAATCCATCTTCAGGTCGCCCAGAACTTTCGAGACAACCTGGTCTGCCACCCGCGCGCGGATTGCCCTGGCCTTTTCAAGCGGCTCAAGGTCCACGCCGCGCCATTGGGCGAGGACTTGTCGGCGCGCAGATACTTTTTTCGGCGGTGGCATCGAACGTTGTCATTTTAGCGATTTTTGAACGGGAGTTCAAGTGGAGGACGGCGGACTGTGTTTGGTTGCAGATTGAGGAAAAAGGAGTAAATACGAGTTGTGAACTCTACAAAGAAAATCAGCATGATTATTCTGGCGCTGATGTGCGGTTTGGCGGCTTCGATCAAGGCGCAAAACTTGTATATCGTGAACGCGGGGAATGACACGGTTGGCGAGTATGGCGTGGACGGATCCCCGCTCAATGCCTCGCTGATTACCGGATTGGACAAGCCCCAGGGCATCGCGATTTCGGGTGACCACCTGTTTATCGCGAATCGAAGCGGCACGGTCGGCGAATACACGACTTCCGGGGCGTCCGTCAACAGTTCGCTGGTTTCGGGCCCGGTGCCGCTCTATGGTATTGCAATTTCGGACAGTGAGCTGTTGTTCGTAGACGGTATCGAGCGCGGGACAGTCCGCCAGTACACAACCTCTGGAGCGACGATTGTCCGATCGCTGATTACCGAGGTGAAGTATCCCTTCGCTATCGCCATTTCAGGCAATCAGGTGTTTATCGCCAGTGCCAGGCCACATAAAAGCGGCTGTATTGGCGAATACACGACATCCGGGACAACCATCAATACCTCGCTTATCACAGGGTTGGACAGGCCGGTGGGCATCGCGCTTTCCGGGGATTGCCTGTTTGTCGTCGACTATAATGCCGGCACTATTGGCGAATACACGACTTCCGGAGCTACGGTGAACCCGTCCCTGATTTCCGGTTTGGACCATCCCTGGGGCATCGCCATTTCGGGGGATATTCTGTTTGTCTCAAATAGTGGTTCGGACACGATTGGCGAATACACCACATCCGGAGCGACGATCAACTCCGCTTTGATTTCCGGTTTGAGTAAACCCGTTGGCATAGCCATCGGTACGGCACAGTAGGCATCATTCGTTGCCACGGCGGGTTGTGGGTGCGTGGGCGTTATTCACGGAGACAAATGGACGAATGCGCGCAAAGGATGAGTGTAGATGGGTACGCAGTTCTTAAATGGATTGAGGGACGTCTGTCGAGTGCACAGCTTGTTTTCTATGTTGGGAGCAGTATGCTCGCCGAATGAGTGCCGCCGAATTGTCCCTGACGCCCATTTCCAGCGTTGCTATTGCTTGTGAATGGGTCCGCCGATACTATGCGTACGAAGGCCTCTCTTTCAACGCGACAGTAGAGCGGGCCGTATCGCAGTTGCTGGAATCTTCCCGGTTCGGCTGGTTCTTCGCGTTGACTCACGGTGAAGAAGCGATCGGATATGCCGTTCTCACCCGGGCCTTCGACCACGAGTTTGGCGGCGAAATCGGTATTCTCACCGATTTCTTTTTCCTCGAGCCATTCCGCCGCCAGGGGCACGGGTCTCGCGCCATGGAATTGCTCGAGGAGTTTGCCCGCTCGCAGGGTTTTCGGTCCCTGGATCTTTACGTGCTAAACCGCAACGCCGCGGTCCGCGAGTTCTATGCGCGTCGCGGATTTCGGGAGTTTACAGATCGTCGCCCAATGACCAAATCGCTTTCAACGGGTAATCCCGCAGGAACGTGAGAATCAGGAACCACAAGCGCTTTTCCCCGCGCTGCTGAACTGTTTTGACGGAGGAATCAAGATCAGGCAAACTGTTGACAAATGAACATGGGTAATGCGGAGAGCGGCAGGGTGCGGCGGAAAGTGCGGCGCCGCGCGCGCCACAATTGGCGGGCGGTGGGATGGCAGTTGGGCTCTATACCTTTGAAACAGGAGCCGCTTTGGAGAAAGCTCTTGTGGGCCGCTATTTTGATCGGTGTCGTGGCGCTTACCATCTACATCGTGACTTGACGCCTCTGATAACCAGTCATAGGTCTTGATTTGGCAGGGGCATCATTCTCATTCTCATCGTCGTCCTCATTCTCACTTCGCAGAGGGGGAAAATTACATCCGAATGGAGACGAGGATGGAGGGTGGTTGGATTGCTGGATAGGCACCTGAGTTCGCTACATTTGGCGTTTAAAAATTTCCAGAAATTCACACTTGCGGTAACACTGGCTGTGAGTGATGGTAGGGCGCTATGAAAAGGAGATTGTTTAGCTCATTGTTGGCGTTCGCAGTTGCGTTCGCCGTAACCGGCTGCTCGACATTCAGACACATGACCTCATCGTCGTCTTCATCCGAGGAATACAAAGTCGTCACCTCGGCGGGCGATGGTCCGGATGTCGAAAAGGAAATCAATGACATGGCGCAACAGGGATGGCATTTCGTCTCCATTTCGTCCGGGGGCGGAGATCTGACGCATTATCCTGTCGCCATTTTGGTTTTTAAGAAACATAAGTGATGCGGGTGGTGCGTGGTGCGTAAATGTTTCAGGTGCTGGTTCGAATGGCGAGCGGCAGCGGTTAACGGACCGTTGAACCGAGTTAATTAGAACGCACTTATCCGGCGGGGTGTGTAGGCGTCAAGCCAGGCACTTCGTGATCGCAAATGTTTTAGTCCTCATTGCTTTAATAAGAGGAGCTTTCAGTTTGCGGCTTCGCCGACAATGAGGGCAGGGCGAGGACTGCCGCGCGTCCTGGCCGATCCGCCGTCGCTAAAGCTCTGGCCGACAGGCCGGCCTTGCCCAAATGGTTTTATTGGTTTGTTGACGCACCATCGAAAGCTTGCGGGAAGTTTCTGCCGGGCAATCTAACGTCTTTCCATTCCATTGTGCGAATGGGGCGGGTGCCAACCACAAACTTCGCCACGTTGACCAGGGGCGTATCGAAATTAAATTGTTCAACATGTGGACCGCTGCCGTCACCCAGGTAATCTGCTGAATTACCGGTTGAGTTCAGTCGTTGGCCGTCTTTGGTGAGTGCTTGCACATCAAATTTTCGAGATTTCATTTTTCCGCCGTTTTCGATGATCGAAACAAAGGCGTTGCTGTCCACGTTCTGTCCAAATCCGCCGAGCAAGCTTTCGTTTTCCAGTGTTGTACTGTAACCGGAAGAAACGGGAATTTCCTGAGTATGCTCCAGTGGCCCGAGCACGTATCGCAGACGCACGGTAAAGTGGTCAGGATAGTTTGTGCCATCGCCGGGACTTAATGTCCAATATACCCAGCCGAGATTTCCGTTGTCTTGATTTGGGCTTTGAGAACTTCCGGAAATTGAGCCGTGAGCGCCCGGCGTCAATGGAACTCCGTTCGTCAGCAAGGAAATTTCGCCGAAACAACCCTGGCGAAAAGCCGGGGATGAAAACCAAAAATATACGAACCGCGGTTGCGGATTTAATCCGGCGAAACTGAGGCTGGAGGGTTGAACCTCGTGCAGCCAATTCAATTCCGTGCCATTGGTCACGGGTGTGCCGTCGGGATGCCATACTGAAGTGTGCCAGTTGGTTTGCCATCGATCCTGCCAGGCGAGGAATTGCAATTTGGGAACGTTTTCCGGAGAGTTGGCGGCGTCCGAAGCGGCCAGGGCTTCTATTTTCTGGCGCGCCGCCTTCGCGCGAATTTCCTGTGCTTCCATTCTCTCGTGCGATGCTTTGGCCCGCAGTTCCACCTCGTGTCTAAATTTCAGGGCGTGTTTGCGGCCCGCCACGAAATTGGGGATTGCGATCGCCATCAATAATCCCAGAATCACCAGAAACGCGCAAAGAGCAATGACCCCAAGTGCAACGGCAACGCCCGTGCCTGCACCTGCGTTGCCGCGCGATGTCGCAGGCGCCGGTGATGCGCCAGCCGGGGCATCGCCAATGGCACCGCCAAAAATATCCTCATAAGCACAGGCCAGCGCGGCGTAGTACAGTGGCAGGGCGATGAAAATTCCTACGTAACAGCAGAGAAATCCGGCGAGGTAAATCAGAAGCAGGACGATATGAAACCAGAGAAATTTCCACCAATGTTTGGAGACGACCTTTCGGCTGAGTTCCATTGCCGGCCAAAACTCGAGATTTTTATCGGCGACCAGTGTCACTGCGAAGGTCCAGATGACCCATAGATAAATGCCGGGGATCAGCAGAAAGAGAAATCCAAGAAACATCAGGACTTGGACGACCACTCCCAACAATAACAATTGCAGGAAGGCCACTGAGAATCCGGAAAAGGCGGTCTGAACAGTCGCGGGTTGCCCCCTGACCCGGCTGAGATAATATAGCCACATTCCGCCAATCAACGGAAAATGGATGATAATTCCGAGGACAGAAAAACGCGCCACACTGGAAAGCAACCAGAGCAAGGCGCTGACTCCCACGCATGACCAAAAGTTCGCGAAAATCAGATTCCATCCGCGGCTCAGGCATTGGGTGATATTGAGTGAATAATCGCGCGACAAAATGGTTTCCGTCCAGGGGGGAGGCGGGGACTGCGCGATGGTTTCCATTTGGGTTTTCAGGATGCTTGCCTGTTGAAAGCGCAGTTCGGGCTTCTTTTCCAGGGCACGCAAGACGACTTCATCCAGGCGCGCATCAATTTGGATCTTCCTGGACGGCGGTTCGATCTGTTTGCCCGGAAGTTCGCCGGTCAACATTTGGTAAAGCACGACGCCAAGGGCGTAAATGTCCGCGCGATGGTCCACGTCGCCAAAATTCTCTTTTTGTTCCGGCGCCATGTAGCTGGGCGTGCCCATGATTTTTCCGGATTCAGTTTCTGCGGGAGAAGCGGCCCCGGTTACGCCGGCGGCGGCCGGTTCGTTCGCAGTGCCCACGAGTTTGGCCAGCCCGAAGTCAGCGACTTTCACGCGGCCGCGCCGGTCGAGCAGGATGTTTTCGGGTTTGATATCGCGGTGAACGATTCCCTGGTCATGAGCAAATTGGAGGGCATCGCAAATCTGGGGGACGATGGCCAATGCCTCTCGCGGCGAAACCCGCCCGGCCTGGAGCAATTGCCGCAGGTTCACGCCGTCAACGAATTCCATCAGGAAATAATAGAGCCCGTCGGCCCGGCCAAAGTCGTAGATCGTCACGATGCCCGGATGATTGAGCCGTGCCAGGGCCTTGGCTTCACGGGCAAATCGTTCCGCGAACGCCGGGTCGCTGCCAATTGAGGGTGGGAGAATCTTCAGCGCGGCAATTCGGTCGAGTTCCAGTTGCCGTACCTTGTAGACGGCGCCCATGCCGCCTTTTCCGATGAGTTCCAGGATTTCGAGTTGAGGAAATTTGGCCGCCAATTCTTTGGCATCGGGCGGTGTAAAGCCCGCGGACGGATCCCCGGCGACCGTGCCGGTGGCCATGGCCACTTTCATGAGACACGCGGGACACAAGCCCCGCGGCGCATCGTTTGCCACCGGAGTTCCACAGCTGACGCAGACTTTTTGTGTGTCCATTTTGTTCGATGTTGCCGGGGCGACACAGCCGTCGCTCGGACGTTTTACCGCATATTTTCCGCCCGCTTTACGGGCGGTGACGCCGGTGGCAGCGCCACTTGCGATGCGCAGCGTCCCTACCTAGCTACTAAAACAAGTGGGGGCGGTTGTTACAGGATTTTTTTACGGTTCTGTGAGGACCTTAAAAAGATGGCGCAATTCCTCGTCTACCTCTTCAGGGCCGGCAACGGTATGGGCCACTTCAGCCCGGAGCAATTTGCGATATTGCTGGCGCAAGCGGTGCACAGCCACACGGGCGGCGGTTTCGGTCGTGGCCAGTTTTTTTGCAATCTCGGCATAATTGATGGAACCGCGGTCAGAGGTCAGCGCCGGCCGCATGGCCTCCATCCAATCGGATTTGCCTTCACGGCTGTATTCGGCTTCCAACCTGGCGAGGACACTATCCAGCAGAGATAAAGCCCATCCTCTTTCAAATAGATTTTCGGGCGTCTTCTTTTCCATCGGCTCCAATTGGTAACGATTTTCCGCGGAGTTGTCATTGAGCGAGAGAATGGTTTGGCCGCCGCCGCGTTTCTGGCGGTTTTCGCGTTTCCATTCGTTGACCATGAAATGACGCATGGACGAGAGCAAAAAGGAGCGAAAGCGTCCGCGTTGCGGGTCCGACTTCGCCACCCAATTTTCTTCGAGGATTTGCGCAAAGAACGCCTGGGTGAGGTCCTGCGCATCGTGCGGGGACTGGCCGCAGCGCCGGGCATAGGCGTAGAGGGGATACCAGTACGTCTGGCAAAGGCGTGAGAGCGCTTCACTGGCGCATGTCGTGTCCGCGTTTCCAGCCGCCAGTACGACCGACCAATGGGTGGTGGCAAACACAGCCCGTGGTTGGTTCGGGGTAGAGGTCTCAGTTTGATTCGCAGGCATATTAGACCGGACTAGATTTATAGAAAATATTTCGCAAGTCAGTTACAAACGGGTCGTTGCGGACGGGCGCCACTGGCGAAGGCGGGACGATTATCCAACCCAAAGGAGCTTCGTTTAATCGAAATGGGTGTGTCAGGGAATTGCGATTTAATGGGGGTACATGAATGGCCAGTTCGGTTGATTCAGGGAAGCTCCAGGTTGTTGATGATATTGCTCAAAAGCCGCCGGGAGATCGGATCGTTTATCGCGGAATCAAAATTGAGTTCGCTGGCAATCAGGCGGCCTTTGCCGACGCGTATTTCGACCAGAGGAGTGCCGGAAAATTTTTGGATTTCAGCGGGGTGGGTCAGATAACCATGCAAATCACATTGGTCGGCCAGGGCTGAGATGGTCTGCTGACCATCGGCGATTTGGTAGACGCCGGAACAGGCGATGGGCAATCGGCGGTCGCCACGGCCAAACCACGCTATATCCAATGGCTCAATTCCCGAAAAGACCGGCGATTCAGGAATGTGCATCGTGACGATTTCGCCTTCTTTGGATTTGTAACTGTTCACCAAATTCGGAAAAAGGCTGACGAGCGAACGTTGCGGATGAATCATCAGGACACGCCCGCCGGCAGAAAGAAAATCTTTCAGCGCACTTGCGTCCGATGGTTTTAAGTCAACGCCGTCCAAAGGGCCGACGATTAAAAGATTTGTCGGATTCAAGGCTTGAATTGAGTCCACGCTGTTGATGGGCAAATCAGAAAGGTTAGTCATCGGCTGGCGGCCCGGATTCCAGAACAGGATATTGGCAAATTTATCTGAACCGTTCATGGCCCAGTCGGTCGTGGCCATGACGACATCGTAATGGTTTTCTGATAATTCCCGTCCGTCGTCGGATTGCAGGCGAAGAACCAATTGGCCGTCTGTTCGCGGCGTTGGCAGAGCGTCGGGCGTTGGTAGCAGAACATTCAGCCAGTAGTTTGTGTAGTATGGAACCGATGGAACCGCGACGTCGCCGCTCCGCAAAGCTGTGCCGCCAGCCTGAAATTCCCAATGAAGCCGGCTTGCGGGAATGGCCAGGCAGTCCTCCGAGTCGTTGATAATATAAACCCTCGCGGCCAACGTGCTGCGAGAGTACACATGCCGTCCATAAAGTTCCGCGCTGACGAGGACTGGTTGCAGGGCGGTTTTGAGCGCGTCATAGGCGGGCCAGGGTTTTATTTCCTCGGGATTCCAGGGCGTTTGGAACCATGTCAGGTAGGAAAATAGTAATAAGCCCGCCGCTGTGTCGTGGCTGGTGCGACGCAAAGTTTCCGTTAATTCCTTTGTCATAAACGCCTGGCGTTTCAAAAAGATTGCCGGGTCGGCGTTTTCATATGCGTCGTCGCCGACTAATGCCTGCGGAACGTAATGTTTAAACAGATAAAATCTGACGGGATGGCCGTCGTCGTTATTGGGATAGCCAGTGGCCATTTCCTGGCTAATGAGTGGCCTGTCGGGAGTGGCCTGGATATTGAATTGGCCGTCGTAAAAATGGAAAAAGGAGTTGTTATACCAGCCGTAATAGGAGTGAGCATCGTCCACGTCGCCGTCGTCCAGGCCCAGCGGTTTGACCACTTGTTGATATCCGGCGCGGGCTTCTTTTCGCACGTACGAGGAATCGGCGACGATCGGACGCGTTGGGTCGGCTTTGCGCATGGCTTTGATCGTGTCGCTGAGGATTGTCCACTTTTTCTCGATTTGCCTGGGAGGCTCTTGCTCGAATTTCATCTCGTTGTTAACGGTCCACAGGATGATGGCTGGATGATTTCGATATTCTTTAATTAAGGAAATAAATTCATCCTTCCAATCGCGGATGAGTTCATCATCAGGAGGGGCGCCTCGCAGCATCAACCACGGCCATGTGCCTTCATAAGACACGGCCACTCCTTCCTCGTCGGCGGCATCCAGCCAGGTCGCTGTAAACGGCACGATATGCGTGCGAGTGACGCGCACATTTCCGGCATGCGCCAATTGCATGAAACGATGCGCCAGGACCGAATCATTTGGGCACAGGGTATTTGGAAACGGGTCCGCTCCACGCAGCCAAAATGGATGACCATTGAGCAAAAAACGGTTTCCATCGACCGAAAACGTCCTGAATCCGAAACGCACGCTGTAGCGGTCGACCGTTGTCCCCTGGTCCTGCAATGCGATCTCAAGAGTATAAAGATTCGGGTCTTGCGGGGACCAGAGTTTGGGGTCCAGGCGCGGGGTCGTTAATTTTAAATGGCTAACGCCCGCCGGCGCCATTAGCGCCACTGGCGCGTCATTGGAATAGAGAAGTTCACCATTCGAGGCGGAGATGATTTTGTAACTGACGCCGAGTTGCTCAGCGTCGTCGCGTGTGTTCCGAACATCCAGATTGATTTTGGCGCCATGCAGGCCGGGCTCAATAAAACAATCATTGATGAATACCGGGGCCGTCACGGTTAAAGACACCGGCTGCCAAATTCCGCCAACACCGTCCTGAAACATGCCGTGGGGCAGGGAATATAACATATTTGAAGTGACCTCCACTGTGACGGCTACATCCTTGACCTGGCTCGGGCTGTTATCAGGGGCGTTGCCCTGGCTGATGACATGGACGGCGATGACATTTCGTCCGGGCCTGGCGGCTACTGTAATGTCGCACTTCACCTGACCGAACATGCCGGTATGGTTTGCGACTTTTAGACCATTTACCCAAACATCAGAAACTTTAGCGATGGCGTCGAAGGTCAATTCAAAGTGCCGATTGCCCAGGAATTGAGGCAGGTCCAGGTAATGCCGATACCAGGCGGCGTGCGTTTTGCGCCAGTTAAATGTATAAGAATCGCAT
This sequence comes from uncultured Verrucomicrobiae bacterium, assembly GCA_963845665.1. GTDB lineage: Bacteria > Verrucomicrobiota > Verrucomicrobiia > Limisphaerales > UBA11358 > UBA11358. The sequence continues at coordinate 886,175 of CAWJTA010000001.1, read as the reverse complement.
TGCCGCAATCGCTGGACGTACAGGCTTTCGGCCACGCCTTTGGTTTTAGAAAATTCGTCCAGGCCGGGAAATCCAGTTTCCCCATGCAGCCAGGAAAGAGCCGGATTCCAAAATGAGGGGACCTGCATGACGTTCCAATCCTGATCGTCATAGTCAGATTGAACAGGGACTTGCCCAGGCGGTAATTCGTAATCGGGCATAAACAGCCATTTCCCATCCAATGAAACTTCCGTTCTTTGCGGATTGAACGAGTCAATCACGGCGGGCATGTATGCCGCCCTTTGTTTTTGCCGAAGCGCAAGTGGCGTTGCCACCGCCGCTTTGTCAACCGGCGGTGCGTTCCATTGCCGGTCCCCGATTCCACGAAAATCCGCTTTGCCTTTATCCGACAACGAGTCGATTTGCAAATCTGTGAACTCGGCGGGGAGCCAGCCCCCGCCTACGAGCAGGTTTCCCGTATTCCACAGCGGCTCGGGATCAACGGCGTTCAGTCGCGGCAATTTCTCATTATTCAGGAAAATTTGGATACGGTTTCCGAGAAAGACGACCCGCAAACGATACCAAATGCCTGGCTCCGGTTTAAAATCAAGCGGAGCAAACCCAAGAAATTCCGCTGCGCCGTCGGGCGCATAACGCGCCAGATAAATATCATTGTCGTGGCCACCGCGCAGAGCGAAGACATAACGGCTGTCCCGGTCGCGGTAACGGAATCCGGCCCAGATTTGCACTTCACCGGCACTTAAGGGAGCACGGGCGCGGAAGGTCATTTGGCCGTTAGCCATACCCTTGCGATTTACTGCGTATCCGCCTGCGACAATGAGTGAGTCGGAGGTTGCCTGAATTTGTGCTCTGCCAATCGTGAACCAATCTTCAGGCCAGCCCGACAGCGATTGCGCCCGCCCGACTGATCGCAGGCAAATGAGAATCAGGAAGAGGCATAAAAGACGAAGGGAACGGGACCGAAAAATTATTTTCATTCAGCTCTGGTGCCCGAATTCTAGGTTTGTTCGGGTTGTCGTAAAGGAATTAAAGAGCGGGCTTGCGATGTCGCCGGCGGAAGGCGGTTGGGGTGAGGCCAATTTTTTTCTTAAAGAACTTCGAGAAATAGGCGGAATTGATTCCGCACAATTCCGCGATCGCCCCTGGCGCAGCTTCGGTTCCGGTGAGAAGGTCGCTGGCTTTGCGTATCTTCGCCTCAAGGGCAAATTGACGCGGGGAAATTCCGGTTTCGGTCTTGAAGCGATGCCTGAAAGTGGTGTAGTTCACTTTCAGTTGAGACGCGAGATCGTTCAGGTTGGTTACCAGGCTCTGGTTATGAACCAACCATCGCCTGGCTTCGCGAATGACGGTGGCGTCCGAATTGCCATTGTCGTTTCCTCTTTTGATCGCGGAGACAACCTCGGCGATGATTTGCGTGGCGAGGCTGCCCAGCAGGAGCGGATACTCAGGCGGCTCATTTTTCAAATAGGCAATTGCTTTAAGGAACAGATCAAGAATGCCGTCATGGATACCGACGTGATGGATCGGTGTGTTGGGAGAAAATCCTGTTTGCTTCATTAGGCGGCGAATATAGTCGCCATCGAATTCAATCCAGTATTCTTTCCACCCCGTTTTGGGCAGAGGATGATAGCGGTGCCAGACTCGAGGAAATGCGACAATTATATCGCCGGCCTGAACCGGCTCATCCTGATGACCTTTTGAACTGAATATGCCTGAACCCCGCGTGATATAAACGAATCGCCAGGCGGGATGGGTGCGTCTGATCGCCATTGTGGCACTATCGCCGGGATGCCGGTGAAGGGAATACGGCGAGTGGGGCGACACCGAGGCGAAGCCCGCACCGAGAACGTAGGCCCCCAGAGACCTCACCTTTGGAGTGACGGGCAAATATCGAAACCATGACCCTTTATCCATTGCTAAACATTCATCCGAAACAGCCATTGCCGATCGAATGTATGTTTTAGAGGGAATCTCTGTAATCCCCGCTTTCGGGGATACGACGCCCGAGGAGCTTGTGTTAAAGTATAGCACTTAAAGTCCTGATTTAAGATTAAATTCATGTGGAAAGGCTTGATGCATTTAGACTTATTCCGTTATCGGATTTTGTTGCTGCTGTTGGCGTTGATGACAAATGAAGCGATGCCCGGGCAGACTGCGCCTGTGTCCGCCGAAGCCTCGCCCGGAGGGACGCCAATCCAGCGTTTGCAGCCGGACGGCTTTGCGAAATTTGGACCGTATTCGGGCCCGATGATTCGGGGAGTGGATGCAACGACGCTCGCGGGCAAGGTGATGTGTGGTTATCAGGGGTGGTTTGGAGCGCCCGGCGACGGCAGTCCTGCTTCGGATTGGCGGCATTGGACCAAAGGCAAGGGACCGTTTGCCGATGGCAACGCGAAGGTTGATCTCTGGCCCGATATGTCCGAATTAACCGCAGCCGAACGGTTTAGCACCGGCTTCAAGCTGTCGAATGGGTATCCGGCCGAAGTCTTTAGTTCCTACAAAGAGGAAACCGTTTTAAGGCATTTTCAATGGATGCGCGATTACGGCATTGATGGCGTATTCGTCCAACGTTTTGCGACTCATCTCACGAGCCCGGGCAGCCTGGAGTTTTGCAATACAGTCCTGGCGAATTGCCGGGAAGGAGCCAATCATTACGGACGGGCGTATTCGGTGATGTATGATTTGAGCGGGTTGCCCAGGGGACACATTGACGATGTGATCAACGATTGGCGCCAGTTAAGGGAACGCATGGCTATCACGGATGATCCCGCGTATTTGCACGATCACGGCAAACCGGTTGTGGCAGTGTGGGGTATTGGGTTTAACGATGGTCGTGATTACACCCTGGACGAATGCCGCAAGTTGATCGAATTCCTGAAAAATGACGCTGACGCGGGGCACTGTACGGTTATTGTGGGCGTGCCCACGTATTGGCTGGAATTGGACAATGACGCGGTCAGTGACCCGAAATTGCTGGACGTTCTTAAGTTGGCGGATGTCATCAGCCCCTGGACCATTGGCCGATATACGACTCCGGCTGAGGCAGCCAAATACGCGGACAAAACTCTAAAGCCGGATTTAAAATGGTGCCGGGGGCAGGGCATCGATTTTATGCCAGTTGTCTTTCCAGGCTTTAGCTGGCACAACATGAAAGGCGCGGAACTCGACGAAATTCCGAGGCTGAACGGGCAGTTTTTATGGTCACAGTTTTTGGGGGCGAAGAAGGATGGGATTTCCATGGTTTATGTCGCCATGTTTGACGAAGTGGACGAGGGCACGGCCATTTTCAAATGTGCCAATGATGTTCCGGTGGGAGCGTCGTCAAAGTTTCTGAACTTCGACGGTTTGCCGAGTGATTTCTATTTGAAGATTGTTGGACAGGGCGCGAAACTGATTCGGAGTTCGACTGCCGGGGGCAGTGTTTCCGCGGACCAGATTCCTTCCGGAAGCCCGATTGCCAATTAAGATTGGCGCTTGAACGCGCCTCGAGCGGTCCTATTCTACAGGAGCCGGATATGACTCGCGTCACCGGCGCAACGGTATGCAATTGTTGAGCATTAAGTTTTCATGAATCGCCTGTGTCCGCCGGGGCAGGAATCGGCAGCCCGCAAATCAGATTCGCGGTGGCAGCGCCGCTTGCCAGGATTCGCTTGAACCGCATGACCTTCTCGTCCGAACGATCTCCCTCGCCCCAGCCCTCTCCCGCTGGGAGAGGGGGAATTATCCGCCGATGGTCGACAACGACGAGCGATTGCATCGGTTCATGGGTTCGATGCGCGGCAGTGGCGGTTCTGGTGGTCGTTATTTTGACGATTGGCACGAGTTGTTTAAGCGCACAAACAAACGATAAGGGAAAAAAGTTGGTCATTTCATCGGTCCAGGTGAATGACAAAGCCGTTGTCATGCGGCCAGGACAGGCGTTGAAATTGGGACCTGATGCGCAAGACGTGGTTTTCAGATTTGGCGCCGCCACAAATTCGGATTGGGCGCCGAACCGCCTTAGTTACAAGCTGGACGGCTATGATGGCGCGTGGCACGCGAGCGGCGGGGAAATGAATTTCACCGTACGGTTTTACAACCACACCGGGGACCAGGTAAGCCAGAAGGTTTATAATGTGACGGGCAACAGCGCCGGTTGGAACAGCTCGCTCCAGAATTCCACGTTGACCCATCGCCGTGAGACGGTGACGGTGCCTCCCGGCGCGTCACGGCTGATGGTGGTTATTTCATCTGCCGGGCCGCCTGAGACCGAAGGCGTCTATGTGGTGGCAAACCTGATGGTGTCGGAGACCGATTCAAACGCTTTCCCCGCAATAGTATTGATTGGATCGCCGCTGGACCAACAGCAGCGGGACGTCTCCAATCCAGAGAAGGCGCCGACCGGTTGGGCGCGTGATGGGACTCATCCAAGCATGGCGAAAATTATCAACATTGGCCGTGACCCGGTGGCCAGGGCCTTTGCGGTTTTGGACGACGACCCAATCAGCCATGCCGAATGGCGAACCGCCCTGTCGACCGCGCCAAAGGTGACGCCCGGGGCCAAATTAGTCCTGGAATGGAACGAAATGTACAGCATGGGCGCGGGCGATGCCGGCACCGCAACCTACCGGACACTTCAGCCGGGAAATTACGATTTTCGCGTTCAGGAGGTCAATATCTTCGGGATACCGACAGGAGTTGAGACATCAATGAAGGTGTTGGTAACGCCGCCGTTTTGGAGGACGACGTGGTTTTGGAGCGCGGCTTCAGCGACGCTGATGGCGGCCCTCCTGGGAATGGCGCGGTACGTGACCTGGCGCAAAATGCGCGGTGAATTGCTCGTTTTGAAAGGCCAACAGGCCCTGGAACAGGAACGGTTGCGCATTGCGCAGGACATTCACGACGACCTTGGAGCCCGAGTCACGCAAATCTCTCTCCTTAGCGCAATGGCCCAGGTGAATCCGGAGTTCTCTGATAAGGCGCGGTCGGAATTTGCGCAGGTCTCGCAGATGTCCCGTGACCTGGTGTCGGCACTTTATGAGACGGTCTGGGCGGTAAATCCGGAAAACGATAATCTTGACGCCGTGGGTAATTACATTTGCCAAATGGTCACGGCGTTATGCGAGCGATCCCGGTTGCGTTGCCGTTTTTATGTCTCGGAGCTTCCGCAAAAACCTCAGATATCCAGCCAAACGCGGCATAATCTGAGCATGGCTGTAAAGGAAGCGGTGAACAATGTCATCAAGCACGCGAATGCGTCTGAAGTCATTGTCCGCATCGAACTCGCCGGACACGCGCTCGACGTTTCAGTGAGCGACGACGGCCGCGGTTTCGAAATTTCCGAACAGTTGTCAACCGGCAATGGCTTGACCAATATGAAGCGGCGTTTGCAGGAAATTGGCGGAAGCTGCGTCATTGAAAGTGAACCGGGCAAAGGAACGACGATTCGCCTCCGCATGACCGTGAACAACGCGCTGACTTTTTCAAATGCCTGAATTCATTCACCTATGAGCCGGGAAACAACTGCCACAAAGACGGTCATGATTGTCGAAGACAATCAGGGATTGCGCCGCCAGCTTTTACAGATCCTCGAGTCCGCGCCGGATATTCAATGCGCAGGCGCGTATGTCTCAGCGGAAACGGCGCTTCCGGAGATCCTGAAACAGAAGCCCGACGTCGTGCTCATGGATATCAAGCTGCCGGGCATGTCCGGAATTCAATGTGTGGCGGAAATAAAGAAGGCGGCGCCGAATATTCAAATTCTCATGGTAACGGTCTACGAGGACAGCGAGCGAATTTTTCGCGCGTTAAAAGCCGGCGCAAGCGGTTATCTAATAAAATCCAGTCCTCCGGAACAACTGCTCGAGTCTATCCGCGACGTTTATAAAGGAGGCGCGCCAATGTCCAGCCACATTGCGCGCAAAGTCGTGCAACATTTTCATCTTTTAGGTCCGTCTGTGCAGGAATCGGAGAATCTGTCGCCGCGCGAGCAGGAGGTGTTGGATTTGCTCGCCATGGGATTTATTTATAAGGAAATTGGCAGCAAGTTGAACATCAGTTCGGAGACGGTCCGCACGTACGTCAAAAACATCTGCCAAAAAATGCATGTCCGAAGCCGGCTTGAAGCAATAGCCAGACATCGCGGGTATTGAGAGTGGGGCAGGGATTGTGATGGGGGGCTGTTTACCCTGACCTGAAACATCGAACCAAAACCATGACGGGTTCATGGTCCCAATCCATGTGAAGGAAATCGATAGGAGCTCTCTATGAACCATCCGAACTACCGCATGGTCCTGGAGTGTCCCGACGCGTCGGGAAGACACCGCTTTCGGAAGTTGTATGACGCCGGATAGGCGTTTCGCATTTGGAATGCGAGCGCCATTCGAAAGCGGTGTCGCTGCTTCGCTTGCCACCGCACTCCAGGACGCAAGCGCGGATTCGACGGTTTATGGTCCTATATGCATGCGAAAAATCGAAAGGAGCTTTCCATGAATGGACATTAGTCAGAGCGGACTCACGTCCGCTGCTACGTAAAAGGAGCCTTACCCAGGGGGCAACACGCGCGAAGTGAAATGGTAGTTGCCCGAGCCAACCTGAAACGTCACGACGCCGGATCCGGTACTTATCAGCTTCACTCCTTCAGCCTGTGCGGCCGGGTTGCCAGATTCTTTTACGGCATCCCAATCGATCGCTGGAACGATCACAGTGGCGGCGGCGTTAGCGGGGACGGTTATTTTCAGGTCGAATCTGTCGCCGTCGCGGCGCCAATTCGTGACAATCGGGCCTCGGATGGAATTGTATGTGGAATGGCACCAGGACACTTCGGATGTCGGTTGCGGATGGATCGTGAAAGTTTGATAGCCGGGCAATTGTTCATTTGGGCTCAAGCCGGCAACGTTTCGCCAAAGCCATTCATTCACCGCGCTATGCGTCCAATGATTTAAAGACAGGTTTCGAGTATCCGCATTGAATGCCTCCCACATGGTGGTGGCGTGATCGGCCATGTATCCCCACGAGGGCTCAGTCTGTTGTTCCAACATCGAAGCAGCTTCATCATTGTAGCCGTTCTCGGACAAAGCCAACAGCAGCTCGACACTGCTCCAAAATCCAGTCGTGGGATGATTTTCATTTTCCTTAACCAACTGCATCAATCGTGCGGCGGCCCTGGATTTCAAAGGTTCGTCGAGCAACCCAAAATGCAGGGCCAGCGCGTAACTTCCCTGGACATCTCCGTCGTTGGAAATGATTCCATTGGTGTTGACGTATTTTGCGGCAAATGCCCTTCGAATTTTCTGAAACAGATCATTATAAAATTGCGCATCTGAATCGCGTCCCAGGGCGCGGGCCATGCGCGCGACCAAATCGGTGGAATGAGCAAACATGGCCGTGGCTCCGAGTTCTTTCGGAGTAGGCGTCCCGGCGCTCAGCCAATCGCCCCAGTCACTTCCGCGGCTGTGTGCCCAGATCAGGTCGGGATTGTTGCTATGAACAAAATCAACCCAACGGCGGGCGGCTTCGAAGTGTTCAGCCAGCACGCTTCGGTCACCGGTATTCACATATAAGTCCCAGGGCAGGGAAACACCCGCGTCCGCCCAGCCAGGTGACCCCATGCATTTAGTGGTCCCTTGCAAATGCGCGTGGGGACAAATGTCGGTAAACCGGCCATCTGCCGATTGGTCATCCCGCAAGTCGCGAGTGTATTTGGTCAGGAAAGCAGCTGCATCGAAATTGAAGAGCAATGACTGCACGCAGGGCCGGATATCGCCTGTCCAGGACAAGCGTTCGCCGCGGGCGGCGCATCCGGCAGGCACATCAAAAAGCAGGTTGGCCTGTGTCCAAAATGCCGCGTTCTGGATGCGATTATAGAGTGGGTCCGAACATTCAAATTGTCCGCCTGTGGGCAGATCGGATCGGATGTTGACCGCAGTGAGCGTATCGCGCGGACACCTGCCGGGCAGACCTGTTAATTCAACATAGCGAAAACCGTGGTACGTGAAGTGCGGTTCAAGGATATGCCCATGGCCGTCAAGAATGTAGTCCTCTTGTTGTTGCACTCCCCACAGATTTTTCACATCGAGATTTCCGTCCGCCGAAACCATTTCTGCATGACGCAACCGTACATGAGTGCCGGCGGGGCCGTTTGCTTTTAAGCGGCACCAACCTGTGATCTCCTGCCCAAAATCATAAACATAAACGCCCGGTTTTACCTCCCGGACGGATACCGGTCGAAACTCACGAATTTTGCGGACTGGTTGCGAGAATTGTGCGACAAACGGCACGTCATTGCGCGGTTGTGTCCATACCGTCTGCCAGGCATGGTCATCGAAACCGGGCTTGTCCCAGCCGGGCATTTCCCGGCGGCAGTCGTAGCCTTCGCCATCCAATAAATCCGACCAGCGCACTGGCCCGTCGAGAGTAGTTCTCCATTGACCATCGGAGTTGATGGTTATCTTCGTTCCGTCCTGCGATGTGATTTCGAGTTGTGCGAGAAATTGCGGGAAGTAACCGTAGATCGCGCGAAGTTCCCAAAGATTCATGTGCCCGGCGTACCATCCGTAACCGATTAATGCGCCGATGGCATTCGTTCCGCGATGCAAAAGACGGGTAACATCGAAGGTTTGATATTGGAGGCGGGCACCATAATCGGTAAAGCCGGGAGCAAGCAATTCATCGCCGGCTTTCGTTCCGTTTATATGCACTTCATAAAAGCCGCGGGCGGTAACATACAAAGTGGCCTGCTTAATATTACCGGCCACGTCGAATTCCCGGCGCAGCATGGGTACCCGCGAAATCGTAAATTTTGACTGCACATCGGGCATGCCGGTTGCCAAAGCCGGAGGGGCAGGCGCAAGAGCCACTGCTCCATGGCCATCGACCAGGAATCGCTGTGACCACCGCTGCGATTCAATAGAATCCGAACATTGCACGCGCGCGCCATTGGCAATGGATTCCTGCCCGTCAAAGATCGTAATGCCACCGAGAGCCAATCCATATTCCTGCCCGTCCCAACAGGCCAAACGCGTCACGGTCAGGCGCACATAACGCGCCGTGGCCGATGCAAAAGAAAATCGGCACGAAGACGTGCGTGGATTTGGGAAATCGGATCCTGTTTCATCTACCATGAGTTTTGCATTGCTAAAATCCGGGGCATCGGCGATCTCCACTTTGAAACGGAGGGGAAACATCGGTGTGCGGAAATCCCCATTTTCTTTCGGAGGCCGCGCGGGAATAATGTCGACCGCATCCATGCGCCTGGCGCCACCGAGGTCCAGGATAATCCAGTTGGTGGTGTCAGGCCGGGATGTCAAATGGCTTCGATAGCAATGTATCGGTGTCAGAGGACGATTGGCCGGGTCGGCCAATAGAGGATCACTGATCCATTGGGCGTTCCAATCAGATGACTGGAGAAGACCCATAGTCCACGATGCAGGAAGACTCCATCCGGACGGCTTGCCGTTGCGATCCCAAATGCGAACTTTCCAAAAACAGGCAGCCCGGGACAACAGCGGTTTGCCCGCAAACTGTATACCCACCGATTGATTTGACTGCACGCGGCCGCTGTCCCATAGATCACCTTTATCTGCAGCAAGGAGGTCTTTGCTGGAGGAGACCAAAACCTGGTATGCCGTCTGAGTCTCACCGCGTTGTTTGGAAACGATGACCCACTCCAGGCGGGGATTCGGGTTGTCAATGCCTTGCGGGTTTAGGCGATATTCACAATGAACGGAAACAATCTCAGCGGCGTTTATTGAGTCGCCAATGGCAAGCGCAAGGAAGAGTGAGATCAAATATCGAAACATAAAAGGAGGTGGGATTGTATCCAAATGGCCGGAAGAGCAATTCAAAAATTTCTCGTCCCTCGATTTTTTTATGTTCTCCCACCTCCCCGAAAACGGGGATGCCGTGGCCAATGCCGTTGACCGTACATTGTTGCGCAACAGAACCCATTGTATGAAAAATGCCCTAAAGTTCCTTCAACTTCACATTGCAATTGCCTTCGTGATTGCAGGCTTCGCGCCAACCGTTCGCGCGGGGCTGAATCCCCCTTACACGAATGATTTTTACACGCTGCACCTCTGGCACCTGCAGGACACCAATGGCACCATCGCAGGCGTGGCCACCAACGGCGTCAGTTTCGACGATTCGGCAATCAACCCGCTGGTGGTTCCGCTGGAGATAACCAATACGCCCGGCGGCGGTAATTATGATTTGGCGGGAGAGCCCGGTCCGGGCGGGCCACTGGTCGCGATTTACGGGACCAACTTTGGCTATGATCTGTCCATTCAGTCCACCCAATCTTGCGGTTTATATGCGCCCGTTATGAACGCCGGGGGCGCGCTTTATCCATCCCTTTCTTACGCGGAGACGAACAATTCATGTTCTTTTGTCAACACGAACACGGGAGCCTACACCTGGGAAGCCGTCGTTCAGTTCAATTTCAATCCGTTTGTTGCTTCCTCTATTGGCGATAGTTCCCCGGAGATTATTTCCTCGGATGGTGGCAACTCGACGCCTCCGGGCTCCAATCCTTATTCGGTGCGAGCGAACCAATTCCGAATTGATGTCAACACACCCGCAAACAAGAACGAGGCGCAATTTGAGTGGAACGGCAATATTACCGCGGTAGGTTCGGGCGCCAGCGCAATGCTCCATGATGTTGAGGCGCCGATTCCAGAGGCGGGGCCGGACCAGTTTATTCAGGGGAACTGGTATCACCTTGCCGTGGCTTTCACCGGAACGGCTCCGACCAACGGCGATCCACCTGATGTGCTGACCATGTATTGGACGCCGTTTTCCCCGTCGCATACCAACGCCGACGTGCTGACTAATTTCTTCAACTTTTACACTTACACCAATACCGGCAAGGGTACCGTTTACTCCCTTGCGTACCCGTCCAACTCGATCATCGGAACCGGTGTGTTTGACATCGGCAATGACGCACGTGGCGAAACCGGCGGATGGATTGGAAACATTGCCGAAGTGCGCATTAGCGATTGCTACCGGCATTCGAACGAGTTCATGTTCAACGACACATTTTATCCTACCCCGCCGATCGTGAACCCTCTGGCGCCCACCAATACCCTGGTGGGCTATGGCCATAATTTAACCTTGAACCTGCAGGTGGTGACCGCGACAACTCCATGGGTCTGCCAGTGGTTCCAGGTCGCAAACGGAGTCACGAACCTGTTTGCTGTCGAAACAAACTCGTCGTCTGAGGTTGTGAGCAACATAACCTATGCCGCCAACACCACTACTTTCTTCGCAGTTGTGACCAATGCCTATGGCAGCGCCACGAGTTCGACCGCCTCGGTGACAGTGGGCGCCACCTTTGACGGATTTTTTAATACGGGTTGTGGCGTCAACGACAATCCGCTGGACCAGACTGCGCCCGGTTCGGTAGACCTGCACTGGACGTTCCCGCCAGGGGGTAATCCGGACAATAATTCCTCCAATGCAATCGTCTGGAGTGATGCAGGTCCCCTTGCATCAGGCGGTGGCATAGTTCCCGGCAATGGAGCGTCAGTTTGGATTGGGCCTTCGGCAAATATCCCAAGTGCAGGCGTAACTGCTGGAACTTACACCTTCCAAACAACGTTCCAGGTGGATGAAACCGTCGTCACGAGCAACACGGTGATTACCGGCACTTTTGGAGCATGCGGAGCGGCCGGCGGGTCAACGATGACGATGGCTCTCAATGGCGTGCAAACCGTCTTTACCATGTCTGGCAATCCTCAGGAAAGCATCTATAACTTTAGCCTCACCAACGGATTGCAGCCCGGTTCCAATACGCTGCAATGTACCGCCCATCAAAATGGAGGCGACTACTGCGCGCTCAACCTGGGTATTATCTCCGACACAGCTGCTGTGCTGACCAACGCGCCCATTATTACAAACGGACCGGTGAGCGTCACCAACGAGTACGGCTCAACGGTCTCGTTTTCCGCGGTGGCACTGGGTGCCCCGCCACTGAGCTATTACTGGCTTAGCAATGGCGTGGCCATTACTTCGCCGGTGTGGGTCGGCGCTGCGCTTCCCTATTTAAGTTTTGTAGCGACGAATGTTGCCACGTCGCAATTGGTGGGCACGAATTTCTATGCTAATTATCAGGTCGTCTTCAGCAATTTTGTCGGAACTGTGACCAGCGCCGTGGCGACGCTGAATATTCAGATCCCGCCGTTGGCATTGAATTCGGCCGGTGTGCCTGTCTGGGATGCGAACAATAATGAGACCAACATCGTGGTCTATTTTTCAGGCGCAGTGGACCCTGTCACTGGCACGAATGCTTCCAATTACTCTCTGAATAATGGGGCAAGCGTCCTGTCCGCTGCTCTGGGCGGCGCGCCGGGCGAAGTCATCCTGACGACCATCGTTTTGAATCCGGCGACCAGCTACACGCTTACGGTGCAGAACGTGAACTCTTCGTTTGAATTTCCGATAAATTCGTCTTCAGTCCCGGTGGGAACATATCCAACGACTGTGGCCCTTTGGGTCAAGGCCAGCCAGGGTGTAACCACTATAGACGCCAACAACGACGTGAGCCAATGGAACGACCTGTCTGGTAATGGAAATAATCTATTGGCCGGGAACCCTCCGCAACTGGTGGCTAACGCCATTGACGGACAGCCGATGGTCGAGTTTAACGCAACAAATCAAACCTATATGTACGCCAGTGACGCGCCATCGATCGATATCACTGGGGACATGACCGTGTTTGCGGTTGTTAATTTTGCGACGCTCGCCGGCGGAACGAACGGGGAAATCCTTTCAAAGGTTAATAACAATAATGAGGCGTCGCCATATGACTACTATGCGCGATCCGGCTCAACACTGTTTTTCCGCGGAAACGGATCGACAAGCGCTTCGTCCGGCTCGACCACCGGCCCATCGACTGGTATCGCGCATATTCTTGACGTTGTGATGCAGGGCACGAATGTAACGCATCGGCTCGACGGCAATCCCAACGGCATTGGCACGCTGAGCACGGCAATCGTCAATCAGAATCAGCCGTTGTCCATCGGAGCGCGTGAGGATTACGTTAACTTCCTCACTGGCGGCATGGCTGAATTGATTCTGGTTGGCCAGGCACTTTCATCCAGCGACGTAGCTTCGATGGAACACTATCTGGCCACCGAATATAATTTGCCGATAGGCGTTACCATCAGCACGGTTCCCACAAACATCCTGGCTTCAGTGGCGAACAATCAATTGACCTTGTCCTGGCCGAAAGATCATCTGGGCTGGCAACTCCAGGCACAAACCAACAGCCTCCAGGTGGGGCTGGGCACAAATTGGATTAATGTGGCGGGCACGACTGCCACGAATGAAGTTGTGATTCCCATTAACATAACCAACGGGAGCGTATTCTTCCGGTTGATGTATTAACCATAAAACAGGATTCCCGATGGATTCGTGGATTATGATCATGCAAGAGGCAAGAACGCCGTCACACTCTAAAACTGTGAAGCATAAGACATTGGACTTAAGAGCTTTATCGAGATCGCGGTCCGATTCGGCTGGCTCCCCGAAAACGGGGATGCCGCGTTGGATGTAAGCGGGCGATATTATGCGCAATAAGCGAAAAGACCAATAGACCTTGAAAGGTATGTCAACATTTCGGCAAATGGACAGCCTGGCGTCCGCCAGAAAAACATCGAGGGGCGCCTTCACGCTGATCGAGTTGCTGGTGGTCATTGCTATCATCGCAATTCTCGCGGCGATACTATTACCGGTTCTGGAAAAGGCCAAACAGCGGGCCTTGACGGCCAATTGCCTCAGCAACATGAAACAAATGCAGGCCTGCTATGTTTTGTATGTCGGGGATAACAACGACTATTTGGTTTGGAATCTGACAACGGGAGGGCAGGACACCACCATAGCCAACCAATCCTGGATTGCCGGTGACGCGCAGACGGACACGTCGACTACAAACATTCAGCAGGGCAAGCTTTTCGACTACAACAAGCAGGTTAAAATCTACGCGTGCCCGGCAAACACCAGAACGATCTCGCAGTCGGCAGGTTTCGGAAAAACCATTACAGTGCCGCAAACACGCACCTGTTCTATCGAGTATTCGATGGGTGGTTTCACCTCGAATCCGGGAGACGAACTCTCGCGCAATGTCGGGTTTGGCTCGTATGCCAAGGGCAATAAAGTCAGGGATCCTGCGGAGAAGATTGTGTTTGTAGATGAGAACGAAAATTCCGTGGGCGACGGCTGTTTCGGCCTGTACCCTTCGGGCTCGGACGTCAACATGTGGTGGAATATGGCGGGGAGCCGGCACGACAAAGGTTGCACATTTTCTTTCTATGACGGTCATGTCGAGTACTACAAGTGGCACGGCGTCGCGGTAACAACCTATCCGCAGACATCGCCAGTAACGTCCGATTGGCCGGGCGATTCACCGTGGGGCGCTTCAGATGATCTGCCTCGAATTGAGGCCGGAGGCAGCCAGTTCTATCCCTACAAAGGGAATTGATCCTGTGATCGAATGGGATCGTGCCTTTTCCGCCTCGATGGATCGCAAGGTTGCATTAAAAGGCGGCCACGGTAATAATGACGGCGCCAACGGATTCCAACAAAGTATTTACCTCGTGGGCAATTGAATTCGATTTATGTTCAAACATCTGAGAGCAGGTTTTCTGCTTTTCGCGCTGGTCCAGTCATCAATCCTGACTTCGAGAGCGGAGGCGCCTGGCGATTTGGATCAGTCATTTAAAGCCCCGCCCCGGCAGGTACAGCCGTGGGTGTATTGGGTGTGGACGGCTGATACGACCCCGGCCTGCCTGACCCGCGATCTCAAAGAGATGAAGGCCAAGGGTATCACCGGCTGCATTCTTTATGACGTCCAAACCGGCCGCGGCGTCAACTGGTGGACCCGGAACGTCGTTCGTCGCGGCAAGGATTACAGCACCGCGCCAACCGATGATTATCAGGGCGCGTACTACACACCCATTCCTTCTGGCCCGCTCGACAGTTGGTCGCCTCGCTGGCGCCATTTAGTTTGCTTCGCGGCCGGCGAAGCCGGCCGGTTGGGCATTGATTTTGCCGTCAGCGATGGCCTCGCCAATACGTCAGGAGATATTTCGGAGGAATATGGCGAACAAAAATTGGCCTGGTCGGAGGTTTCCGTCGATGGTCCCCAGACATTCAATGGAACCTTGCGCGAACCGTCTTCAGTCTCGGCTCAGGAATGGCGCTTTCATCGGGACGTGGCCGTGCTGGCGGTTCCGGACCGGGACGGTTTCTCAGTCGGTGACGTCATCGATCTGACGTCAAAAACGGATTCAACGGGACATTTGCGCTGGGACGCTCCGTCCGGAAGCTGGAGGATCCTTCGCTTTGTGCAGGTTCCCACCGGCGCGCGCAATCAATGGGGCTACTTCAACGACAGCATGAGCGCTGAAGCGATGGATAAAACCTGGGCCGTCACGATGGCGCCGTTGCTTGCGGAAATGACGCCAAACGAACGCAAAGCGATCAAAGGTATCGAGGACGACAGTTGGGAAGCCGGCAAAATCGGGTGGACTAAATTGTTTCCTGAAGAGTTTCAAAAACGGCGTGGTTATGACTTGATCCCATATTTGCCCGTGATTGCCGGATAGAAAATGGGCGACGCCGACTCCCGGCAACGCATTTTGCGTGATTATAAGCTGACCATTAGCGATCTCATCGCAGACTACCATTACGACCATCTCAACAAAATCGCCAATGACAATGGGCTGATTTTTTATTGCGAAGCCGCCGGGCCAAATTACGACCAGGCTGATTTGCTGAAGACCTGCAGCCGTGTGGATATGGCAATGGCGGAATTTTGGGTCCCGAGCGCCCACCGGCCTGCAATGGACAGCCGCTTTCTGCTGCGCAACGCTGCCAACGCCAACCACATCTACGGTAACAACGTCACAATGTGCGAATCATTCACATCATTGGGTCCGGAGTGGGAAGAAACGCCGTTTGACAATGAAATCTGTCGCTGACCAGGCATTTTGCGACGGATTGAACAAGATTTGTTTCCATAATTTCAGCCAATCACCGTCGCTCACCGCAAAACCTGGCTATATCTATGTGGCCGGGACGCATTACGAACCGGGGGTCACGTGGTGGGATGAATCTCCCGCCTTCAACACCTACCTCGCACGCTGCTCGTACATGTTGCAGCAGGGAAAATTTGTCGCGGACGCGCTTTTGTATCAGGGAGATAACATCGGACACGGTGAACAAAGAAAAAAAATCCCGCCAACGCTCGGCGAGGGCTATGACCACGACAACTGCAATTCCGAAGTCCTGTTGACCCGCACGAGCGTTCAGGACGGGCGCATTGTTTTGGCCGACGGCATGAGCTATCGCGTCCTGGTGCTGCCGGATGGGCAACCGATGCCGTTCGAAGATCTGAAAAAGATCGCGAGCCTGGTTGAAGCCGGGGCAACCGTGGTTGGTCCGCCGCCGACTGAATTGGCGGGAATCGATTTGAATCCCGATGACCAGGAACAATTTAAAGCTCTTGTGTCCCGTCTATGGGGCGGCGTGGACGGCGCCAATGTCACTCGAAAACAACTCGGGGCCGGGCAGATATTCTGGGGACAGAGCGCGCGACAGGTATTGAACGGACAGGGAGTCCCGCCGGATTTTGAGGAAAACGGACTCGGCGATGAAGGCACGATGGATTGGATTCACAGGGCAGGGGATGGCGTCGATATTTATTATGTCGCCAGTCGATGGGAACATCCTGAGGACGTGGAATGCGCGTTCCGGGTTTCAGGCAAACAGCCGGAGTTGTGGGACCCGGTCACCGGTGAAGTTCATAATGCGAGGGCATTTCGGCAGGACAATGGGCGGACGATTGTGCCACTCGAATTTGGTCCCTGTGGATCTGTCTTTATCGTATTTCGGAAGACGATCCCCTCAGACGCAGCGGGAACGACGACATCAAATTATCCGTCCTTGCGTCCTTTGTTAACGATTTCCGGTCCGTGGACCGTGAATTTTAACCGCAAATGGGGCGGTCCGGCTAAAGTCACGTTCGATCAACTGGAGGACTGGACGAACCGGCCTGAGGACGGAATCCGCTATTATTCCGGGTCGGCAATTTATCATAAGACATTTCATTTGGATTCCATGCCGTCCAATGAAGGGCGTCTCGTTCTTGATTTAGGGGAAGTGCATGAAGTGGCAGTCGTGCGCCTCAATGGCCGGAACCTGGGCGTGGTTTGGGACAAACCGTCGCGAATTGACATCACGGGTGCGGCGAGGGCAGGGGACAACGCTCTGGAAGTCACTGTCGTGAATTTGTGGCCGAATCGGTTGAAAGGCGACGAAGCGTTGCCACGCGGCAAACGTTTCACCGAAACGAACGTTCATAAGTTTACCGCGGCTTCACCCCTGCTGCCATCGGGCTTGATTGGCCCGGTCACTGTCCTGGCATCTGGTTCCAGTGAAGATTGACCCCAGAAGCCGCGCTTGCGTCCTGGAGTGCGGCGGCAAGCGGAGCGCGACGCCGCTTTCGAAGTTACCGCGTTGCACCGGTGCTTCTGCAACATCCACCAATCCAGCTTTTGGTGTGCCATCAGACGCACACTACCCAGGGCGGAAAATTGGGCTATAGTCCGCCAAATCAACGGAAGCTATGTGCCCTCTACTTCGAATGAAAGCAGTCCTGTTGGCTGACGTCGCGAGTTTGGTTTTCGCGCTTTGCCTTCCGGCGCATGCCTTAACCTTGCTCCATACTTTCAGCGCTGAAGAAGCTCCTCTCGGCACGAATACAGACGGATATTTCACGCGCGCCGATTTGGTTTTATCAGGCAATTTACTGTATGGGACAGCTGCTTACGGAGGTACCAACGGTTACGGCACAATTTTCTCCATCAATACGGACGGCACTGGCTTTACGGTGCTGCATTCATTCACCGGCGGTTCAGACGGGGCACTGCCTGACGCGGACCTGGTTTTGTGTGGCAATACGCTTTACGGCCTGGTCGATCCTGGCACGAACAAAGTCGGCTATGGCTCCGTCTTTTCCATGAGCACGAACGGAGAGAATTTCAACATACTGTACACGTTCACGGATCCGGCAAATGGTTCAATTGCCCAGCCCAACGGCGGGCTAATCATGTCTGACGGCACGCTTTATGGCACAATGTGGCAGGGCGGCATCAGCAACCAGGGCACAATTTTTTCGGTTAACACAAACGGCACCTTTGCCCTGCTTCACCAATTTGCTCAGTACAAGGATGGTCAAAATCCGCTGGGCAGGCTGGTCTTCGTCAATGGCACGTTATACGGCACGGCGCGCAACTTCGGCACGAACGGCGTTAGCGGCGGAACAGTGTTTTGCATCAGCACCAACGGCCAGAATTTTTCCGTTCTCCACTATTTTCTGCGCGGCACTTTGGCAAGCGGAACAAATCTCGATGGATTCACGCCAAACGCCGGCCTGATTGTGAGCGGAAATACGCTCTATGGAACAACCGCTTTTGGCGGCAATTATGGCGGCGGAACGGTCTATGCCATCACAACAAATGCGACAGCGTATTCCGTACTTCATTCATTCAACGTTGATGCCGGTGAAGGCAAAATTCCTCAGGGTGAAGTGGCCATGGCAGGCAACACGCTCTATGGAACGACTTTTGGAAATGGAGGCAGCGTGAGCGGCACAATCTTTTCGGTCAACACCAACGGCAGCAGTTTCACCATTCTTTATTCGTTTTCCGAGAATGATGAAGGGATAAATTCGGACGGCGCCCGGCCGTATGACAGGCCGGTGCTCGTAGGAAATGTGCTTTACGGAACATCATTTGCCGGAGGGCTCTATGGCGGTGGCACGATCTTCAGCCAGCCCATCGTGCCACTCATTTCGAACGTGAGCATTTCCGGACCAACTGTAACTCTCAATGCCATTGAAGGCATGGAGAATGAAACCTGCACCGTTCTGGCGAGCCCGAGTTTGTCTCTGCCTTTGAGCCTATGGACGCCGCTGACGACCAACATTTTGGCGGGCGGCGGAAATTTTGCCGTGACCGTGACCAACGCGTTAAACATCGCTGCCCCGCAGGAATTCTACACGCTCCAGGTGACGCCTCCCTGACAGAAATTTTACATCATCCTTCCTCTTCCCACGGCGCTTCCCATTCGGGATAAACTTCGGGCTTTAGCTGGCCCCGCCGAATCAATTCCTGCAAATCGCGGATGATCGTTCGCCGCGCCACCTTGAATTCCCTGGCGAGCGCGGAAATATTTGGACGATGGTCTGATCGTCCGACCATTTCAAGGATGTGATTCTGGCGGCTGAGACGATCTGTCGATCGGCTCAACAATTCCGCCGCGTCTACCCGGCGGGAACGTTCGAGCGCTTCGAATTGCCGCACCACTTCCGCGTCGCCGCATTCGGTCAGCGCTACGCCGATAGTGCGCCTCAATTCATGCACGTCCACTGGTTTTGGCAGGCAATAATGAGCGCGGCGCGGACCCTGCAGCGCGGCCATCTGCTGGCGTACTTCCAAAGCGCCGGAAACAACGATAATGGGAACATGAGGCAGCAGTTGCTTAAACTCCGGCAAAAAACTCAATCCTAATTCGCCTTGAGCCAGAACCTGGTCGAGAATCAGAAGGTTGGGAGCGTCGTGGGACAATTTCTTGAGGGCGTCAGTGCCGCTGGAAGCGCGCGTGAGACGATATTGGCTCAATACCTCTTCGTAAATTTCATACTGAAAATCGTCGTCTTCGATGATTAGAATATGGGGTGATGTCATGGGAATTATTTGGATATTTCTTCCGGCGCAACGGCCTCCTGGATTTTCGTGACGGGCAAAATCAGGGTGAACGTGCTCCCGCGCCCGACAACCGAATCCACGGCCAGTCCCGCGCCCATTTTCTTTGCCAATTCATAAACCATCGAAAGGCCCAGGCCAGTGCCTCGACGGGCTGAGAAGGCCTTTGTCGTAAAAAACGGTTCGAAAATACGCGAAATAATTTCCGGTACAATGCCGCTGCCGATGTCGCGGACGGAAACCAAAACGAACGACGACGACGACGCCGGAGCGAGAAAAATCTCGGGGGGAAGCTTGTCGACCAGGCTGGTTGCAAGAGTAATCTCTTTGCGCCCGCTCATGGCTTCGGCGGCGTTGAATATGAAATTCAAGAGGATTTGCTGAATAAATTCCCGTTGGGCAACAATTTCCGGAAGATTTTGGCCACGCTCGAATTTCACTTCAACCGTGCGCAAAAACCTGTCGCCGAGCAATTTCATTGTGCCCGCCACGACACTGTTCACGTCGCAGGGCGCAGGCAAAGCCTCCGATCCGCGGCTGAATCCCAGCATGGCATCTACGATTTCAGCGCCCTGCTGCACAATGGTCTTGATGCGGTCCACCCGGGTGCGGATTTTGTCGGGTGCCTCCACGTTGTCCTCGATGATTTGGGCGGAGCCTTTGATGATGGAGAGGATGTTGTTGAAGTCGTGTGCGATGCCTGCGGCGAGCGTGCCCAGGGCGTTCATCTTCTGGCTGTGCAACAATTCTCGTGTGGCGATTTCGAGTTCACGCGTTCGTTCCGCGACTTTCCTTTCCACCGCCGCATGGCTGAGCACCAATTGCCTGTGCCGGTTGAGCGCGACGGCCGCAAAAAATATCGCCGTCCCTAATCCCAGAATTAAAACAGTCCACAAACGACGTTCCTTAAACCACGGGACCGTAACGGTGAAATCGAGCGTGGCCGGAATGGCCTCCACATTCCCAGCGGAATCGATCGCGGATACCTGGAGGGAATGCCGCCCGGCTGCAAGGGAAGGGAACGATAAGGTGGGAACATCCTGAAATGCCGACCAGCCGGCTCCATCCAATTGCCAGGAATACAGCAGCCGCTGCGGCGACGTAAATTTCCATTTGTCCCGTCCGTCCAAAAGCAGGTCCAATGTGCTTCCCTCGGAAAGTTGATTGCCGGCGCCCCCAAGCCTGCGAACAGATGTCCTGGGCGGGTCGGCGTCAGCCTCCGGATGAAAAACCCGGAGACCGTGCGTCGTGGCAGCCCAGACCTGACCATGGTCATCTTCGTAAATGGCGCGCACAGGGCCGTTCGGCAAATCCTCTTCGGCCGAGTTTTCAAACCATGCGCCTTTGTATAGTCGATAAAGGCCGCCGTTAGATGCTATCCAAATGCTTCCGTCGCGGCTTCGCATCAATCCATTGATATGGTTGAAGCCGTATTGCAGCGAAATCCACCCCTTCTTTTCGTTGAATTCCCAGATGTCATTTCGGGTCGCGCACAGGATTGTTCCGTCAGCCGTTTCGCCAAAAGCAATCGCTGATCTGGGCCCGGGCTGGTCCGGGGGCGTTACGGAGCGCCATTGATCGCCGTGCCGCCAAAGCACTCCGCTGCCCCCAATCCAAAGGTCACCGTTTTGGGAAACGAAAAGCGCCGTGAAATGTTCGCTGGATTCATCAATCGGCGGCGCGTTATTCATCGTGCGAATTCTGGAACCGTCAAATTCTTCAAAGCCGGATTTTGTCCCGTAAAGGCATACGTTTCCGTCCGGCAGTGTGCCCAGTGGCGTATCCGCCGATTGAAATGGCTCGAATGAACCGTTGGCCGGCTGGAATTGAAAGAGCGCATCGCCCGCCTTTAACATCAAAGAACCGTTCGCCAGAGGGAAGAGGGCATAGTCCGTGGGCCGGCTTTGTCCGGGGACAGGAACCGCGAATTCGCGAGCGGCGCCCTCCGAAAAAACGTGCAATTTGTTCTCGGCTATAAAATAAAAACCTTTTTTGGAATCCTCCACCATAGAATCAATCGGCGAATCAAGGTCCCTGACCGGACCCGGTCTTTCCCATAGCGCCGCAGATCCGCGGATGAGTTGTCCCGACGTGGCCAGCCAGAATGCTCCACCGGGTTCGACTTGGACGTCAAATATCTGTTCCTGCGAAAATTGTTCATTTTCCACCCAATTTGAATGCGCATCGTCCCATTGAAAAAGGGATTGAGCAGTCGCGGCCCAGAATGTTCGGCCCGGCCCGCGCCATGCCCACAGAAAATTTTCGGAGCCGCCCGGTCTTATGGTCCAAATGCTCCCATCAAAAGTCACCACCGCCTTTTGATGGGGCACCGACGATTGAGCAATGAAAGTGATGCCTTCGCTATCGTCGGGTTTCGGACTATTCAAGTTTAGAAGTCGAATCGTTTCGGGAGGGTCAAATGTCTGCCAGGTTGCGGTTGGCGATAGGTTTCTGGCCAGGACCATCGCTTTGGCCGCGCCGTGCTCCCCACAAACCCATAGTCCTCCCTCCAATGAGAGGGCCAGTCCGGTGAATTGTCCGATCTTCATTTGTGCCGCCGTGCAAATGACCGTCGTTTGAGGGCGGGCCGGATCTGTCGCGGAAAATTCAATGATGTTGTTCGGAAACAGTAGAATAACGCAACCCTGCCGGATGGGCAGAATTTGAGGAATTTCGTGCGCCTTAAGAAAAGTCGAATTCGATTGGCCGATGACGTCGGCAAGCGGGTGTTGCACCCAAATGCCATTTCTGAGTTCCAGTAATTGTTCCGGAGACAGCGCCCAGAGCTGCCCTCCCGGGCTTTCCGAAACGGATCTGATCGATTTGAACGGAATCGAAAAATTGCTCACAGAATAGCCGTCCAGTGTGCAGGCGAGCGAAGAGTTGAAATTGACGCCGATGAGGCACCCTTGCGGCGTCAGGAAAAGGGAATGATACACCGGTTCAGCAAGGCCGTCCGTGGTCTTGTAAATGTTCCAGTGAACGGCGCTGTCTGCCCATCCGTTTTTCGGCAGCATGAATAACGCCGACGCCAGAATGATGAACCATCGCAGGGTTGCCATCGGATCCGCAAATGCGTTCGTGTCGGCTCATTATTCGCCTGTCCAGAAGCCTGCGCAACGAAAATGACAGGTGTGCCTCCAAACGCACAGTTTACGGGAAGGTTCCGAAAAGGTAAAAAAGTGTAACACTAGTGCGTCTCCGCTATCTGAATCAGAATTACGAAATCACGCCGCGAGCCCCCCCGGTCGCGCGACTCGGGCGTCCAGGCGGTTTTAGTTTGATCGAGTTATTAATGGTCATTGTTCTGATTGCCATCCTGGCGGCGCTGCTGATGCCGGTTCTGTCGGCGGCCAGGGCCAAAGGCCAGCAAACCGCCTGCCTCAACAATTTGAAACAACTTGTCACCTGTTGGCTTATGTATGCCGACGATAATGGTTCCAAGTACGCGGATAATCTCCCGCTGGTGGATTTTCCTGCCACCAGCAACAACTGGGCCCTGGGCAATATGCAGGTTGCCGTCCAATCCACTAACGCGGGGCTTTTGCAACGGGGAGAATTATTTCCTTATACGACCCAACCGTCATTGTACCGCTGCCCGGCTGACCCTTCACAAACCAGTGGGAGGTTGCACGTGCGCAGCTACGCGATGAACTCGTGGATCGGTAATAATTATATGCTAAATGGCATTAATAACCCTGCGCTCACATTTCAAAATGAAAAAAATTACCGGACCTTCGTGACCGAAAACGACACTGTCTTCTTCGGCACCTCGGCGCTGTGGGTAATTGCTGATGAAGATCAGACGGTTATCAACGATCCCTGGTGGCTTGTGACGATGGACAACAGCCTGCCATTTGAAGATTTTCCGGCGAATCGACATACGCGTGGTTATAATCTGAGCTTCGCCGACGGCCATGTCGAACGTTGGCCTTTGCAGGATCCCGCCACGGCATTGGGATTGTATTTGCAGATTAAACCGCTGAATACCGACTGGGTCAGGTTGAAGCGATCCACCACGACGTACCTGCCCGGAATTGGGCAGCCATATTTATAGCGGCAAAAGCTGGATTGGCTCCTGGGCCCGATTCATTTTGCAATTGCACCGGCGCAGTATTGGCAAATCATAAAACTTCTGTATTGTGTTGCAGCCTTTTGCTCCCGTAGCTCAAATGGATAGAGCAGCGGTTTCCTAAACCGCGTATGGCCGTTCAATTCGGCCCGGGAGTACCATCTCGCAAATAAAGGACTTAATCGCCTGGTTTTGTGATGAATTTTATTTTGCATTTTTCTCTTCAATTTAGTGGGAAACCTGCCCTCCAAAACGGGCGACTGTCAACCGGATTCGGTCATGGTTGGGCTGCCTGCCTGTTGGCTTGCGCCTGGCTATAAAAGTGTTGATATTCTCTTGAAATGCGAGTAGTCGCAATTCGCGTGGCTTCGGCTGTCAAAAGCGTTCCCGCGCGGCGCTGTTTTCTCACTGTTGTCAGCGTCCAACTCGCTGTTCGCCCGCTGTTCTCAGCGTAGGAAAACTTGGGTTAACCCCCAAAATGTGCCCCGTCACGACACCAATTTGAATGAAAAGCAGTAAAAGGCTTTGAGACGCCGAAAAAACGGGAAACGGCTCAGAGGCGGCGGTAGGCACTAATTGTCAGACCACCGGTAAAAAACGTTGAAACAAAGCGCTTGACACAACCACCACTTTACCAACACGATTTCTACTTCAGAGTACAAGTACCGTTAAATTCAGGTGCCGATTCTATAAAAACGCACAAAACAATTAAAGAGGGAGCTTCAGCATGAAAAAAAAACCGGATAAAACAAAAAAAATTAGCAGCGAAGAACTGTTAAACCAAATTATTGCGGTGTTAGGTAAAGGGGACCTACTTGAGGCGGATGATTCGGGCGACTCGGGCGATTCGGGCGATTCGGGCGATTCGGGCGATTCGGGCGATTCGGGCGACTCGGGCGATTCGGGCGACTCGGGCGATTCGGGCGACTCGGGCGACTCGGGCGACTCGGGCGATTCGGGCGATTCGGGCGATTCGGGCGATTCGGGCGACTCGGGTGACGTAGGTCCAGGCGGTGACTCCGGTGATGTAGGCCCTAGTGGTGATTCGAGTGATGTCGCGGATGTTGTTTTGGACGTCGTTTGGGACATTGCAAAAGATGTCGTCGTAACGCTTATCGTGGATGTCATCGTTGATTTAATCGGGGATCCCGTGGACGTCACCGCGCTCTACGGAGGCCAATTCGAGGCATTGGTGGAGGAACGCTTGAAGCGGGCACGTAAGGCGATGAAAGTGGCTACGAATCTCAAACCGGCGCCAAGCAGCCGCGAACTGGCTGAATTGAGAAAATTATTGATCAGCCGTGTGCGCAAAGGATTAAAGAGCAGAGCCAAAGGTAAAATCAACGCTCCCAAAAAGAAACAGTGAGCATACCCGAGATAATCGCTTCAGCGATACTCGGCATATGGTTTGTCTTAACGGTCGTTGTTCAACTTCCGCACTCGAGTTGCAAGCGAGTGCGGAAGCATGACTTGACAGGCCATCTTTTGCCGGGTTGGAACTTTTTTGCCCCAAAACCAATCGTGGCAGATTTCCGACTCATGTATCGTTGGATCCCTGCCGACGACCAATCAGGCACCCCGGGCGAATGGGCTCCCGCATGGCCAGTCGACAGGTCCCGCTTTTTCCACGCCATCGTTGACCCTAACCGGCGGCCAAAAAAAGCAATTTTTCAAGCCTGCCATCGAATTATCCTGGCTTTTAAACAACAGCCCAAGAGGCGAGCCAGTCTCGCGTTGAGTGTTCCTTATTTGCTTTTGCTGGATCGGGTGACCGTATTGTGCCCTAGGGCATCTGCAGTTCAGTTCCGCATTGATATCATTCGATTTGGCAAGGCCAGCCCGATTGTGGCTTTCCAATCGCCTATGCATAAAGTGGACTTGGCCATCAGCTCAACATAATTATTATGGCTATGGGGTTTTTAAGTTCATCGGATGCGCTTCATTTTGCTGTGAGATCTTGCTGCGTAACCCGATTCATCTTGCTGATCGAATTAGCAGTTGTCGCCAAAGAAATGCGGCCTGGCGGTATTTTCAACTGGGATGTGCTCAGCTTGGTTGACCATTCCAGGAATTCAAAAATCCGTTTTTATTTGGCGCAGACATTTGGCCGGATCGCACACAAGACATTCGTTATCATGCTTTTTCTGGAAGCGTCGATTGTCGTGGCAGCTTTCACGTGGCCGTCAAATGCTGCCTTGGTACTTGCGGCTGCCGCGTTTCTGTTGATCCACCTCAAGCGGCACTATTTATCATTCAACGGTTCGGACCAAATGGTTTTCGTTGTGCTGGTCGCCGTATTTATCGGAAGTATCGGACACGCGGCCCGCGCGGCAACAGCATTTCTAGCGGCAGAAGTCAGCATTTCGTACCTGGTTGCCGGTGTTTACAAAGTCTGGTCTCCATATTGGAAACATGGGACCGCGTTGAAGCTCATTGTGCAGACACAAATGTTCGGAAACCAGACTGTAGCTAGGCTGCTCAATAACTATGGCTGGCTTACAGTTGTTTCTCAATCGACCGTTGTATTCTGGGAGTGCAGCTTTTTTATTGCTCTTGTGGCCCCACCCAGAGCGGTTATGGTAATCTTGGGCGCCGGTGTGATCTTCCACGCAGCTTGTGCCTGGATGATGGGGCTGAATACATTTCCGTGGGCATTCTGGGCGTCCTATCCTGCCATCATTGTTTGCAACCGATATTTACGATCTCTGTTGACTCCTGTTTTGGCCGATGAAATTTCGGCTGTATTTGTTGCCATTGTCGTCTTCATTTTTATTCTCGGAAGTGTTCTTGTTAAGCGAAAAACCGGGTTCAAAAGCCTTGGCATTGTATTAAGGCAGGCCTCCCAACCTGCGGATTGAAAAGAAATTGGCCAGCCGTCGCCCGCCAAAGTTACAATAGAGTGCAAATGAATCGCATATTGCAAGGGTTTTAATGGAGGTGCAAACGTACCTAAGTCCGCACAAAGGCGACGGCGACGGTGCTGGCTGTTGGCCGCTGGCTTCCAAAACCGGGGAACGGGGGCAAGAAAGTGGCTTTGAGACACAGCCGAACCGCCGGAAATGCCGGCTTTTCCGATGGTCACGTTCAGGCCTGTCCCTGGCAGTGCACAAGGGACGCTTCCTGGTTTAACCCAACCAATAGCTGACGCCGGTGTTAGCGTTGGAATCAGTCTCAAATACGAACCCCGATTTTATTTCCAGTGGGGCCGCGGCCGGAATTCGAGAATCTCCTTTAGAAGCGGCGTGACCGTCTCCGCGCGGATATGAATTTCCTTCTCGAACGATCCCGGTTCACAGAAATTCTTCAGGGAATCCTCGCACTGTTTGCTCGAAAGAGAGACAGCATTGGCTGACCCTGGCCGTTTGTTTTTATTTGATGCCTTTGCCATAACACACTCCAAACTTTTCCTGGAATACTCACCACCCTTATTCAAAGTATAAGTCGCTTTTGCGGGAATGCAACCCCCCTCCGAAAAGCGCCTTTTCCCGCATGATTCACCCGTTTTCCATGCGAGATTTATGGTGTGGCTGTGCGTGACTTATTGAAATGAGAAGGCCCGAATGGCAGTTTCCGTCGAAACCGTTCAGCGGGAAGCCGGCAATGAAATGATAAACGTCGCCCCTTTGCCGGTTTCGCTGTGGGCTTCAATTTGCCCATGATGCTCCAGGACGACCCGTTGCGAGATGGCGAGCCCCAGCCCTGTGCCATTTCTTTTCGTGGTAAAAAATGGCTCAAAAATGCGGTCCAAATTTTCTTTCTTAATCCCCACGCCCGTGTCATTGACCTGAATCTTCAGCCACGGCGCGCCGTCATCCTGAGACGGGGTGACCTGCGTGGATATTGTCAAGGCTCCGCTTACAGTCATCGCCTCCAGTGCGTTCAATAGCAGGTTCATCAGAACCTGCTGCAATAATGCTTCATCCCCATCCACGATCCCCGGCGCGGCCTTAAAATCGCGCGTCACTGAAATGTCTTTATCGTTAATCTGATGCTGTAGCAACCGTAACGAAACCTCTAATACGTCGTGGACCCGCACTGGCGCAAACACCGCCGGCTTTGGCGCCGCAAACCGCAGCATCTGGCTGATCAGTGAATCAATCCGTTTCAATTCCCGCTCCACCGTTACAGCCAAGTCCCGATCGTCGCTCTTCTCCAACATCAATTGAATAAACGTTCGGATTGGAACCAGGCCGTTCTTGATTTCATGCGCGATGCCCGCCGACAGGGTGCCAAGGTTGGCAAGGCGGTCCAGGCGCTCCAGGTTCTTCGCTGAAATCGCAGCCGATTGCGGCGGCGACAAGCGTTCATCCTGCCTCGGGTTTGGGGCAATTGCTTTTCTGACCATCTCTGCATTCAAATTAAATCGCCGATTTCCTTCGGACAAATTAAAAAAAACAGTTTGCGCCGTTATTTTTAAATAAATAGGCTTGATATTAACGACAGAGCATCGTCCTTGAATTAGGCATGCTGTTGCTTTATGGATAAAAAGTTTGACAGGATTGAGTCGGTCATCGCCGACATTCGAAAGGGTAAAACGGTCATCGTCGTCGATGACGCCGACCGCGAAAACGAGGGCGACCTCATTCTCGCCGCCCAGCACATCACGCCGGCGGGCGTGAATTTTATGGCCCGCCACGGACGCGGTCTCATTTGCGTCCCAACGACTTCCGAACGGCTCCAGCAATTGGGTATCGAACGCATGGTCCGGCAAAACCGCGAAAGTTTCCGCACCGATTTTCAAGTAAGTGTGGATGCCACGCGCGGCATTACGACCGGTATTTCCGCGGCCGACCGCGCCGAAACCATTCGAATCATGGCCGATCCCACGGCGGTTCCCGAGGACCTGGTCCAGCCGGGCCACGTGTTTCCGCTCCGTGCGCGTCCCGGCGGCGTCCTGCAACGCGCCGGGCATACCGAAGCCGCCGTGGACCTGGCGGAAGTTGCCGGTTGCCGGCCTATCGGCGTCCTCTGCGAAATTCTGAACGACGACGGCACCATGGCCCGTTTGCCGCAATTATTTAAGTTTGCCAAAAAACACAAACTGAAAATCTGCACCATTGAGGACCTGATCCAGTTCCGACGCACTCGCGAAAAACTCGTCGAACGCGTCGAAACGGTGAACATGCCTACCGAATTCGGCGAATTTATTCTGCACTTATATCGCTCAAAAGTGGATGGCCAGCATCATGTCGCCCTGGTCAGGGGAAACGTTGCCGGCAAACAGAATGTCCTCGTTCGCGTCCACAGCGAATGCCTGACGGGCGACGTCTTCGGCTCATGCCGCTGTGATTGTGGTCCGCAACTGCATCAGGCGATGTGTCAGGTCGATGAAGCCGGACTGGGAGTGATCGTATACATGCGCCAGGAAGGGCGCGGGATCGGTCTGGCCCCCAAGATCAAAGCCTATAAATTACAGGAACAGGGATATGACACCGTCGAAGCCAACGAAAAACTTGGTTATGGCACAGACCTCCGCGAATATGGCCTGGGCGCCCAAATCCTGGTTGACCTCGGCCTCAAAACCATCCGTCTCCTGACCAATAATCCCAGGAAAGTCGTCGGGTTGGAAGGTTACGGGCTCAAGATTACCGAGCAGGTGCCCATCCGCGTCAAGCCCAACCCGCATAATGAACGTTATCTGAAGGTCAAACGCGAGAAGATGGGCCACCTGTTGTGAGCCGGTATATTTTCAACGCTAATGCTAACGGCTACAGCGGCCACGCTGGTTAATATCCTTAATTTTCCCGCGTTTTTTATTTGCCCCCGGTTCATTGCGACTTTAGTGTCAATACGCGACGGCCATTGAGGCCGGCTTGGAGAATAAAAGCAATTATGAAGCAACCGCTTTCTAGCGCTGAATTGGATAAGTTGGTGGAAGGAGTGAAGAAGTTGTCCCGCAACCTCTGGTGGTCATGGGACCAGGGGGCCCAGGACCTGTTTCAGCAACTTTCACCTCGCGCGTGGCAAAACCTGTATCATAACGCCGTAGCCGTCGTGCGCGAAGTTTCCGATTATGAACTGCGCGTTCATTTGCAGGACGCCGATTTTGAAAAGTGCGTCCGGACGGTTTTGCGGGATTTTGATTCCTATTTAAACGAGAAAAACACCTGGTGCCACGCTCACGCTCCCGAATTGCTCAAAAATCCCGTCGCCTATTTCTCGGCCGAATTCGGATTTCATGAATCCCTGCCCATTTCCGCCGGCGGTCTCGGCATCCTCGCCGGCGACCATGCCAAATCCGCCAGCGACCTGGGGTTGGGACTGGTCGGAATCAGCCTCTTTTACCGCGAGGGTTACTTTCAACAGACGATAGACACCAATAACTGGCAAACCGAATTCTACAATTTAATTCATCCGGAAAACGCCCCGCTCGAGCCGGTGCTCGACGAGCATGGCCAGCCCCTCGTGTGCGAGGTCGAGATCGATTTAAACCGCGTCTTCTTCAGGGCCTGGCGCGTCAATGTTGGCCGTGTCCCCGTCTATTTGCTCGATGCCAATTTCCCGGACAACGCCCAGCATTTCCGCGACCTGACCGCCCGCGTGTATGGCGGTGACAGCACCATGCGCGTGATGCAGGAAATTCTCCTGGGCATCGGCGGTGTGCGGCTCCTGCGAAGGCTCGGTATTGCTCCATCCGTCTTCCACATGAATGAAGGGCACGCGGCTTTTCTCACGCTCGAGCTGATCCGTGAGAAAATGGATACGGGAAAAAGCTTCGCCGATGCCTGCACGGCCACAAAGGCCGAGTGCATCTTTACCACGCACACGCCGGTCGAGGCCGGACACGACCGTTTCAGCCAAGGGCTTATGGACTACGCCCTGCAACTCTACCGGCAAAAAATGCAAGTGCCGTTCGAGGATATTCTCGGGCTCGGTCGCGTGAATCCCGTAAATCCGCAGGAACCGTTTTGCATGACCGTTCTGGCGTTAAAACTGTCGCGCTCCGCAAACGGCGTCAGCGAATTGCACGGCCAGGTCAGCCGCCATATGTGGCAGCCGCTCTTTCCGGACACCCCCATTGACAAAGTCCCCATCGGCCACATCACAAACGGCATCCATTTGCTGGGCTGGATGAAAGGCTCCGTTCGAAGATTTTGGCGCGAACGGTTGTGCAACGACCAGGACGACGCCACCCGCATGTGGCATGATAAATTTGGCGATGATTGGGCCATGGCCATCAATTCGGGTGATTTCTGGGAAAAAATGGCGGATCCTTCGTTCGTTTCTGA
This sequence comes from uncultured Verrucomicrobiae bacterium, assembly GCA_963845665.1. Lineage (GTDB taxonomy): Bacteria > Verrucomicrobiota > Verrucomicrobiia > Limisphaerales > UBA11358 > UBA11358. Next base: position 855,132 of record CAWJTA010000001.1, on the reverse strand, counting down.
TGAGGAACTGTGGGCCTTGCGCTACAGTCTCCGCCGCGAAATGATCGAATTTGTCCGGCGTCGCTCTCTCTATATGACATCCCGGGTTTCCGCGGGAGACTTTATACGCTTTGACCATATGCTCAACCCCGATGCCCTGACCATCGGTTTTGCCCGCCGCTTTGCCACCTACAAACGCGCTCCGCTCATCTTTCAACAGTTTGACAACATCATCAACCTTTGCAAAGACGCGGGACGTCCCGTTCAATTTATTTTTGCCGGCAAAGCGCACCCGCGCGACGACGAAGGGAAACGATTCATCCAGCAAATTATCCACCTGAGCAAGCACAGCGCCTTGTCCGAATACCTCGTATTCGTCGAGAATTACGACGTCCACGTCGCCCGCCAAATGGTCAGCGGCTGCGACGTTTGGCTCAATAATCCGCGCCGCCCGCTCGAAGCCAGCGGCACCAGCGGCATGAAAGCCGGCTGTCACGGCTGCCTGAACTTGAGCATCCTCGACGGCTGGTGGCGTGAGGGCTACGACGGCACCAATGGCTTTGCCATCGGGAAAGATTCCCAACCCGACAATGTCGTCGAACAGGACCGTCTCGACAGCGCGAACCTTTACAAAACACTCACGGAAGAAGTCATTCCGTTGTTTTTTGACCGAGACGCCAACGGCATTCCACGCAAATGGATCCAAAAAGTTCGCCGCGCCATGGCCACTCTCGTCTCCCAATTCACCACAGACCGCATGGTCAAGGAGTATACTCGCAGATACTACCTTCCAAAATAATCCTTACGCACCGGCTTTAGAATCCATTGTCGTCCCTTTCGCGTAGCAGCGGACGTGAATCCGCTCTGACGTCGTCCCGTTCGCGTAGCAGCGGACGTGAGTCCGCTCTGGCTTCACTTTTCCTGTCTTCCTGCCTTCCTCATTCACTTTTCAGTCTGCTTGGCGCGTCGTGACGACAAACCGGTTGGCGGGGACGGGAGAGGTCAGGTGGGGCTCTTGGGGCTACCGATGGTCAACCCGGGCACAGATAAAACAATAAGGAACAAAGGAATCCAGGAATTCAGATTTCAAAACCCCTTTCCTGTCTTCCTGCCTTCCTCATTCACTTTTCAGTCTGCCTGGCGCGTCGTGACGGCAAACCGGTTGGCGGGGTGAGAGGGTCAGGGTGGGGTTCCTGGGGCTACCGATGGTCAAAACCCGGACACAGATAAAACAATAAGGAACACCGGAATCCAGGAATTCAGATTTCAAAAGCCCCTTCCTGTCTTCCTGCCTTCCTCATTCACTTTTCAGTCTGCCTGGCGCGTCGTGGCGGCAAACCGGTTGGCGGGGTGAGAGAGTCAGGACGGGGCTCTTGGGGCTACCGATGGTCAACCCGGGCACAGATAAAACAATAAGGAACAAAGGAATCCAGGAATTCAGATTTCAAAACCCGTTTCCTGCCTTCCTGCCTTCCTCATTCACTTTTCGGTCTGCTCGGCGCGTTTTTCCTCTCGCAAACCAGCCCGAATTCATCCAGCATACTGTGCTTTATCCATGACCTATTTGCAAAAACTCGCCGCTGATACCGCCAATCTATATGCCAAAAGCTTCGGACGCCCCGCGCGCTGGATCGTCGCCGCTCCCGGCCGCGTCAATGTCATTGGCGAACACACCGATTACAACGACGGTTTTGTTTTGCCCACCGCCATCGAGCGCTATGCCATCATGGCTGCCGACAAGACGCCCGGCGGCGAAAAGGTGATTCAGATTCGCGACTCGTCCGGCGCCGCCGAAACAGCGTTCATTGATCTCTCCGCTCCCGTTAAACCCGGCGCGCCCAAATGGTCAAACTATCCGCGTGGCGTGATTGCCGGCATGATGGAGCGGGGCCTCAACCCCGGCGGCCTGGACATTTTGCTCAATTCGAACGTCCCCCTCGGCGGCGGCCTCTCCAGCAGCGCCTCGCTCGAAGTGTGCACAGCCACATTGGTTGAAGCCGTCACCGGAAGAACCCTGGTTCCGGTCGAAAAGGCGCTCCTTTGCCAAAAAGCGGAAAATGAATTCGCCGGCGTCCCATGCGGAATCATGGATCAATTTATTTCCGTCATGGGACGGCAAAACAACCTCCTTCTGCTGGATTGCCGCTCGCGCGAAACTCAATTGGTCCCGATGAACGACCCGGCCGTTTCCCTGCTCATCGCTAATACGAATGTGAAGCACGAACTGGCCAACGGCGAATATGCCCAGCGCCGTGCCCAGTGCGAAGCCGCCTGCCGCGCCCTCGGCACTCCCTCGCTGCGCGACGTCACTCCCGAGGCCCTCGCCAATGCAAAAGAAAAAATGGACGATACGGTCTTTCGCCGCGCCCGTCACGTCATCGGCGAGATTGAACGCACCGTCCATGCTGCCGAAGCCGTCCGCGCCTCCAACTGGCCCGCGGTGGGCCAACTGATGTACGCCAGCCATGCGTCCTTGCGGGACGATTATGAAGTCAGTTGCAAGGAACTCGACACCATTGTCGAAATCGCCGACGCCATCGGCGTCAAAGGCGGCATTTTCGGCTGCCGAATGACTGGCGGCGGATTTGGCGGTTGCGCGGTCGCCCTGGTCAGAACCGAACTCATCGAGGCCATCTCGGGAAAACTCGGCGCTGAATACAAAAAGAAAACCGGAATCGACGCGACCATCTTCACGACGCGCCCGGCGGCGGGTGCAACGGTCTTGAAAGGGTAAAAAATTATCCTGGGAATTTCCTTACGCCGGGCGTGCCAGGCCGCCGCGGCGTTCGCGGATTTCTTCGCGGACCTCTTCATGAAACATCAGTTTACCGCCGCTGGCGACCTCTTGACCCCGTAGCGCCAGTAACTTTTTGCCAAACGCGGTTTTCGGTTTCCAGTGAGAAGTTTCATGCCGTTCCAGCTTTTCGCGCAAAGCGGCCCGCAGAAACGCACTTCTGTTCTTCGCAGGAATGCGTTTCAAATCCTCCAAAGGTAACTTGAAAGAAACCGTCCTCATGCCTATGAATTACAATACCGTTCCGCTGCGCAAAATCAACAGTCTTCCTTTTTTTATTGGCAGCGTTATTTGAAATTCTCTTATTCCCGTTTTATCGCGAAAAAAACAAAGCGTGGAATCGCTCACAAAAACGGCGCAAATAAGCGGGTCGCCGCATCGCGCAATTTCGCTGCCACAGACCGCTTATCGACTTCGTCGAGCGTCACCTCATGCGCCCCTTCGAGCTTTCGGGTCACAATCTTTCCCATCTGCGTGGCAAAATCGCGGCCATAACATTCGATATTCAGCTCAAAATTCAGCCGCAGGCTTCGCATGTCCCAGTTCGCCGAACCGATCAAAACCCAATGGCCGTCCACGATCATCAGCTTGGAATGATCAAATGGCGGAGGCGTCAGCCAGATGTGGCAGCCGCGTTCCAGCACCTGCCACCACATGGCGCGCGAGGCCCACTGCACAAACGGCAAATTGTTCTTCGCAGGCAGCACCACATCCACGCGCACCCCTCGCAACACGGCCAGGTTCAACGCGGTGATGATGGCGGAATCCGGCAAAAAATAAGGCGTCACAATTTGTACAGACGTTTGGGCTTCGGCCAGCGCCGCCAGAAGCGTCCAGCGCAGCTTTTCAAAGTCCGCATCCGGACCGTCCACAATGACGCGCGCAATGGCCTCGCCGGACTCCACCGGCTCCGGAAACCAATCTTTGCCGTCCAGGAGTTCGCCGGTTGTAAATGCCCAATCATTGAGGAACGCTTCCTGCAATTGCACCAGCGCTGGACCCTGAAAACGAAAGTGCAGGTCCTGTACCGGGCTTCGGGGATTTTTGGCCAAAACATTTCCCTGGCGAATATTCATGCCGCCGCTGAACCCAATTCGCCCGTCAACGGCGAGAACTTTGCGGTGATTGCGCAAGTTGATGGTCGCCACCTTCCAGGGCGCGAAAATGGAGGAGGGGAGGAAGCGCGCGCACGGGATTTTTTCATGCCGCAGTTTGTGCATGATGGACGGCCACGAATAACGCGCGCCCGCCGAGTCAACCAGCACGCGCACCTGGACACCCCGTTTGACGGCGCGTCCCAGCGCCGACACGAATTGTCCGCCGCTGACGTCGTTGTCAAAAATGTAGGTGCAAAGCGAAATCGACTTTTCAGCCGATTCAATCGCCGCCAGCATTGCCGGAAACGCTTCGTCGCCGTTGATGAGTGGCTCGATGGTATTTCCCGGCACCAACGGTTGCGCGACTACACGGCTAACCACCCGCGACAACATTCTCAAATGTTCCGCTTCAATTTGTTGCGGGTCGCCGAAGTTCTCTGGAATTGGCCGGCTCGTGGCTTTGTGAACGCCCAGGGAAGCCGCGTGACGGCGAATGCGGTTAATTCCCAATGTCAGATAAAGAAGCGGCCCCAGGCCGGGAACAAGCCAGACGATGCCAATCCAAAGCGCCGCCGCGCGCGGATCGCGTTTATGGAGCAGGGCATGACAGGAAGCCAGCGCAGCAGCCAGGATACAAACGACAGTCAAGTGCGGCCAATACCTGTAAAGTGCTGCCATGCGCAAAAACACTAAGGCAAGCCGCCACCCGACGCGAGAAATTTAAAAAATCGTGAATGTTCTTGACAAAGTCTGTATATCAAGTAATTACTGCTCAAACGATTAACCGTATTCATGCTTCTGCAAAAATCTTCGGAGCAAAAGCCGAGGAAACCCGTCAGACAGGAGCATGAAGGCCAAATATTTCAGAATCGACGTTTTAGAACAGATGAATGCAACCGTCCTGGCACGTTCATTCTTGCTGACCGTTGTGGTATGGCTGATTGCCTGCGGCGCGCGAGCTCAGAATTTGTTTGTATCATTCAGCGGTACGGGCAACGGTGAGATTTGTAAAATTGCTCCAAATGGCACCGTAAGCACTTTTACCAACACCGTGGACCAGCCCCGTGGTTTGGCCGTTAACAGCGCGGGCGACCTGTTTGCGGGAAGTTATTACGGAGGTGTTTATGAATTTACCCCGAACGGAACCCAAAGCAGCGTTGCTTCTCCCGGGGGAATCCTGGTCGGGGAAGCATTCGACAGTTTGGGTGACCTGTTCGTATCGGATTATCATGACGGTGACGTTTTTGCAATTTCGCCGAGCGGAGCGGTCAGCACATTTGCCTCAGGTTTGCACGGCCCGGAAGGAGTGGCCTTTGATAGCAAAGGCGATTTGTACGTGGCCTGCCAAAATGGTGGCGACATTATAGAATTTGCAGGTGGGAGCCAGACCACTTTTGCTTCGGGGTTGTCCTTTCCTTCCGGATTGGCATTCGATGGTTCAGGCAATTTGTATGTGGCATGCCAAACCGGGGACGACATCATTGAGATCAGCACAAACGGAACCAAAAGCACTTTTGCCTCGGGTTTGGATGATCCTAATGGAATTGCTTTTGACAATATGGGCAATCTGTATGTAGCGGAAACGGCGGGTTATGACATAGTCAAATACACGCCAGGTGGTGTGCCGAGCCTATTTGCCTTTGGCTTTGGCACTGAAGAACCTTCCGGACTGGCATTCCAGCCCGTGCCTTATTTGCGCGCGAGTACGACGAACGGAACATTTCAGCTTACGGTGACAATGCCCTCGCCGTATTATACAACCGTCGTCCAGGCTTCAACCAACCTGGAGAACTGGCGCGCTATTTACACAAATACGCCGCCGTTCACGCTTACGAACTCGATTGCGGGCGGTGCACAGTATTTTTACCGGGCTGTTGTGGATACGAATCGCTTTTAAACATCATATTCGGACAGCAGTCATTCGGCGTCGTCTGTAAATCAATCGAACCTAAACCGTAATTCTCCAATCCTTCGCGTCCTTCGCGCGCCATTTCCTTCGATGTTCGATGTTCGATGTTCGGTGTTCGGTGTTCGGTGTTCGGTGTTCGATGAAGGGTTCAGTATTTTATCGAACCTTAAACCCGACCACCTCAAACGGATCATTCACTTTAATCGTCAACATCCCATTGTAATACGACCATTCCACCTGCAGATCTGCTCGTCATTCCGCGGAAACATCGACCCGATAAAAGTACGGCACGTTATTGGTCGCGGTCGTGTCCTGGTAACTGCTCGTGCCGGCCAGACCGGAAATGTTGGTCCGAATAATCGAAAATGGAGGCTCCGCGGCGAGATTCGTGGAGCGCTGCAGATTGTAAAGGATGCCACTGACGCTCTGCCAACTGACTTTCAGGCCAGAAGTATTGTTCGTCGCCACCGGCGTCAACATGGCCAGAATGGAGGCCGGATTGGTGGGGTTCAGGCCGGCGATCCAATCCTGATAAACGTTGAAAACTGTGCCATCCAGGTCCGCGTAATCCACCGAGCCGTCCGTGGGCAAGCCGTATTCCTGAAGATAAGCGTAGGAAATGATTGAAGCTGGTGTTTGATATTCGTACGCACCCACATCCACCGTGCTTCCAACAATACGGGGATTTCCATCCAGATCGGTTGTGCTTGCGATAAATCGGTTATTTCCGGAATTGATGCAGGGAGAGGTGGATTGGAGATGAAAATCGTTGGTGCTTAAGAATAGCGGTGCATTCGTAAAATTGCCCATGCTGTTGGCTCCCGTTGGTAACGGAAGAGTGCAACAGTTAACAAACGTACCGGCATTCCAGTTGGAATACACTCCACCGACATTGTAATAAAGAATGCAATTTGTCGCGCCTCCCCCGTATACTCCGGCGGCAGTTCCATGTCCGGTGTTAAATGCAATTGTGCAGTTGTTTAAATAACAGTCAAAGGTCCCGCCGGCCGTAGAAGCGTACGGATAGAGATCTTTATTTCCTATAATGAGGCAATTGGTCAGGATGGCACTGTCAGCCCCGCCGCCGGTCGGGATGGGGCCGGAGTCAACGGATGCAACATTATTGCTCAGGATGCAGCCTGTCAGAACTCCCAAGCACGCGCCGCCGCCATGACCGAATGCCAAATTATCGAAAAGATCACACGAGACTAAAACGGATGCAAACGAACCCCCACCGCCGTTTCCCAGCACGGAGAACTCTTCGTTGCTGAAAATTAAGCAGCCGTTCAATGTGCCGCCATAACTGCCACCCCCCGCATTGTATGCATCGTTGTAGGCGACCGTACAGTTGTAGAGGGTATTGGAAGCCACGCCACCGCCATTGTAAGCGATATTATTTGAAATAGCGCAATATGACAACGTGCCAAGAAAGGCGCCTCCACCATATGAAGCAGCAGAATTACTGGATAGAATACAATCATTGAGCGTCGCTCCAAATGCGCCACCGCCATTCGTGGCGGTATTATTGGTCAAAGTGCAATTAACAAGAGTTCCGTAAGCCGCCGCTCCGCCATTTGGGGCCCAGTTTCTACTCAAAGTGCAATTATTCAGAGTGCTGGAGTACTCGCCGCCACCGCTATTGGTCGCGAGATCTCCGATCAATGTGCAATTGCCCAGCGTGCTGGAATAAGCGCCACCGCCGCTACTTTGAGCGATATTTCCAATAAGCGTGCAGCCGCTGAGAATGCTCGAGTAAGCGCCGCCACCACTAATGGGAGCGAAATTCCCAATAAATGTGGTATTGGTCGCGTCGCACCAATACGCGCCGGCGCCGTAATTCGCCGAGTTCGAAACCACCATGCAATCGTAGAGGACGTTGGAATACGCCCCCACTCCATAGTTTCCTGCAACCATGCAATTGCTCAAAACCCCGAAACATGCCCCTGCACCGTGGCCGGATGAATTATTGGTGAGCACGCAACTCATTAACGTTGCCAAAAAAGCCCCGCCGCCACTCTGAGCAACGTCGTTATTGAACAGGCAATCAATCAATGTTCCTGAATATGCCCCGCCACCACTGTCGGCGCGATCATATGCAAAATCGCAGCTAATCACGGTTGCCGCAGACGATTCAGACCAAACGCCGCCACCATTATTATTGGTCGTGTTCCCGCCGGTGCTCGCTTGCCCGTTGGTAAATGTAAAACCTATCAGCGTCGCCCCGTTCGTCACATAAGCGCAACGCGTCCCGGGGGAATTGGGATAATTGCCTTGAATGAATGTGTATCCGAGGCCGGATAATCCCTGGACAGTAACAGGCACGTCCACAACGACGCGATTGGTTGTGGCATCGCTCGCCAGGCGCCCGCCTTTATTATAAATTCCGTTGGAAACCACGATGAAGTCGCTCGGACTGGAAATATCGATCGCCGATTGAATATTAGTGGCGGCCGTCAGCCAGTTGGTAAATGGGGAGACAGAATTGGCGCTATTGAGAGAAACATAGTGAATCAGGTTGGTAAACTGATCCTGATATTCATACGCGCCAATATCAACCGTGCCGTTGACAATCCGCGGGTTGCCGTCCAGATCTACGCTGCTGGTAACGGCGGCATTCGTCCCGGCATCAATACACCGAGACCAAGCAGCTAGGTGAAAATCATTGCCATCCACATTGACGAACCCGGGCGCACCCGCGAAGTCGTTTACGCCGCCAACGGTTGGCGTGCAACAGTTGCAAACGTTCGTAATCCCAAAAAGATCTTCTTCGGGGGTGCCAATTTCTGACAGACTATTATAATAAACAATGCAATTGGTTAAAAACGCCGGCGTCCCTTCAACATAAATACCGGCGCCATAGTTGTAGCTGGAATTTCTGGCGATCGTGCAATTATTCATCACTAAATTGAATGAAAATACGCCGCCGCCGAAATATCCGGAGTAATTATCCACAATAAGGCAATTATCCACAACCTCGCCTGGCGAACCTGTTTCAAGGCAAAGTCCTCCTCCAAACATTGGACAGGAATTTCCACTGATTATGCAGTTGTAGTACTGCCCATCATAGCCACCACCACCGGCGGTGCCGCTACTTGCCACGGAATTAAAGGTGATGACGCAATTCGATACCACGTTATTGCCGGTATATATTCCTCCGCCGTTACGTGAGGCATTGTTGCTAATCACCAGGCAGTTGAACATGGCCGAGTTATAGTCATCGAGGCAAACTCCGCCACCATCACCCGCCGAACCGTTAGTACCAATGATGCAGTTATAATAGCTGCCGCCTTCGCCGCCGCCGCCGTCGCCTTGCGCCCAGTTGCCGACAATCACGCAATTCGAGACAATGCAATTCCCGGAAGCGCAGCCAACTCCACCAGCGGCAATGCCCGTCACAGAACCGTTCATGAGCGCAAATCCGGATAAAACCGCACCGGCTTCCAACAGGACGCACCGCATTGAGCCGTTTGTCATTCCTGGTGTTGGATAAGCCTGGATGACGGTGACCCCAGGCCCATTTACGCTTTCTACGGTAATGGCACTGTTCACCAGGACGCGATTGGTCGTTGTGCCGGAAAAAACCCGTCCTCCGCTGCTATACACGCCATTAGTCACGAGAACCAGGTCTCCGGTACTCGCCGCGTCAACGGCTTCCTGAATGTTTGTCGCCGCAGTGCTCCAATCGGTATAAGGCGAAACCGGATTCGCACAGTTCGGATCCACAAAATGCGTTGCCTGTGCATGGACGGAAAGAATTGTGAGAAAGAGAGTTGCAAATAGCGAATAAAGTTTCAGGCTGAGCTTCATGAGCGCCCGCATTATAGTCAATTCCTAACGCGAGTCAAGCATTAGTAGGGGCGGCGCGCTTTGCAAGCGGCGCTACCGCACTTGTCCAAACATGAACCCGCAAGTTGCGCCGCTGCACGCGGCGCGGACGGCGCAGCGCGCCGTCCCTACCATCATGGTAAGAAGCCTTTCCTTCGTCCCCTTCGCGTGGTGGCCGTGCGCAAACACTTCGCGCGACACTCCCGCTTTTTTCACTTGTCGCTCACCTTAAACCCTACCGCCTCAAAAGGATCATTCACCTTAATCGTCAACATCCCATTGGAATACGACCAACCTATGCGCGCATTCGCCAGATCGTCTGGATTCAATTGCGGCAACGCTTGATCACTACCTGTTCCCGCTCCAGCCTGCGCAACCACACTCGCCGGCGCCCGATCCATCCACGTCTCCAAAATTAAATCACGCTTCGCCGGCCGCCACGAACCCTCCGGTGCGGACACTCCGAATATCCGCTGTCCCGTAAGGGTTATTTGAGAGAACTGGCGCCGCATGAAATCGCCATGCCGATATTTCAGGCTCTCGCCATCATCCTCGTATAAGGATGCGCTCGAATTTCCCGTCGACGCGATCAGCACATGCAATGCATTGCCGCGCATCTGGCCGGTATTTTGCACCACCGGCTGACGGAAGATAAATCCGCCGCCGCGCACATAAATCGGAATGGAATCCAGCGTCACCGGAATGGAAATCCTTGTCGGACCCGAATAACGTTGGCCGGTCCAATAATCATACCAATCGCCCGCCGGCAGATAGACCGAGCGGCTCTGAACGCCTTCCCACAATACCGGCGCGACCAGCAAATCAGACCCGAACAAAAATTCGTCATCGATCTTCGCCGTTTCCGCGTCATTGGGATAATCCAGGAAGAGGGGTCGCAACGCTGGGACACCGGTTTCGCTGGCCTGTTGCATTTCATTGTAAATGTACGGCAACAGTTCATAGCGCAATTCAATGGCGCGCTTATTGATCGCCTCATACTTCCAGCCAAACGACCATGGCTCCTTGTCGGGCGTATCAATCGGCGTATGCATCCGCATGAACGGATAGAAGACGGCTGCTTGCAGCCAGCGCGTCAGGAGTTCGCCCGATGGCATCTGCCCAAATCCGCCGATATCGGCGCCGACGAACGGAAGTCCCGAGACACCCAGTCCCAACAACATGCTCACCGATTGCCGCAACGACGGCCAATCGGTCGAGGCGTCACCGGTCCAAAGGGCCGAGTATCTTTGGCCGCCCGCAAACGTGGAGCGCGTGAGCACGAACGCCCGTTTGTCCGGTCGCAACCGGCTCAGGCCTTCAAATGTCGAGCGGCTCATGAGCAGCCCGAACGTATTATGCATTTCCAGGCTCGTCGCCGGTTGTCCCTCATTATTGAAAATCACGTTGTCGGGCATCGTGCCGTTCAGCCTGTTAAAAACGGACGGTTCATTCATATCGTTCCAAATGCCGGCGACACCGGCGTCAAGCAAACCCCTATACAATCCGCCCCACCATTTGCGCGTGGCTGGATTGCTAAAATCCGGGAATACACTCATGGGATGGCTTCCGGCGTTCGACGGCCAAACGGGCCCCTGGAAGACCGAGCCATTTGGATTTTTCACAAAATAGTCTCCCGCCATGCCTTCATCGTAGGGCGGATAGCCTTTTAGCGCCGGCGGATGGCCGTCGAGAATCGTCACAACGTGAAATCCCTGGTCGCGCAAATCCGAAATCATCTTCTTCGGATTCGGAAACCGCTCATGGTTCCAGGTGAACGGCATGTAATCCTGCATGTAATGAATATCGAGCCACAAGCCGTCCGCGGGAACTTGCTTTTGACGGAACGTATCTGCAAGGAGCCGAACGCGGGATTCCGGATAATAACTCCAGCGGCACTGCTGGTAACCGAGCGACCAGAGCGGCGGCAACGGCATCCGGCCGGTCAGGGCCGTATAACGCTCGACGACCTTCTTCGGGTCGGGCCCGTTAATGAAATAATAATCCACGTCACCTCCGCTGGCGCCAAAAGTGAGCAAGTGCTGATCTTCCCGGCCCACGTCGAAGAAACTGCGCCAGGTGTTATCGAGAAAAATCCCGTGCGCCGCGCCGCCGCGCGTGACCATAAAAAACGGAATATCGACGTAAAGCGGATCCGTGCTCGAATCATAAGTGGGCGTGTCCGAATTCCACATCACATAATTGTAGCCGCCCAATTGCCAGCCGCGCTTGTTCAGCCGGCCCGTCTTTTCGCCAAAACCATAAACGTGTTCGTCATCGCTGAGCTTCTTCGCAATCCGAAATTCCGAGCCGGCAAACGACATGCCTCGCGCCGGATCATCCGTATCCAGAATTTCGCCCGCCAAATTGGCAAACGAAATTCGCAGCGGCGATTGCTGGATGATCACCTTGAGAGACGCTGTCGTGAGCGTCGTCGAATCCGGCTGAATATCGGTTTTAACCGTGGGTGCCGCAAAATCGCGATTCACCACCGCATACGAAAGGTCCCGCCCAAAATCCTGCGCCTGGGTAAAGCGCACGCGAATGACGTCATCCGAAAGCGGCGTGATGGCGAGAGTTCCTTGCGCGCTTCGGAAAAGAAGCGTTTTACCGTCCCAATTCGGCGACGGCATCGCGCCCAGAGTTGACCAACCTGCGGCAGGGGCAGCGGGGGCAGCGCCGGCGGAAGCCAGATTTAAAAACGTCATGGTGATTAAACAAAGGACCCGGGATTTCATTCTAAAAAAGTTTGCCGGTTAAAATATTGCCTTTCAAGTTTTGTCTTTGGTGCTTGGTCTTTGCAGACGGCCACCTGTGCTTGCGCATTTGGGCTCATGAACCGCAGTGATCATTGCAGTTTCAAACCTCTGCGGATAATTCTCCCTCTCCTTGCGGGAGAGGGCAGGGGTGAGGGAGAATCGCAATTTCCGACCTTCCCCATCCATTAATCCATCAATCCACCGACCACACGCCTTGCCGCCTTCCTGCCTTCCTGCCTTCCTCATTTTCCGACCATCTTCCATCTACTGCCATCCTGCCTACCCGGCATAGCCTCGGCGAAGACTTGTCCCTTCCTTCGACGTTCGGCGTTCGGCGTTCGGCGTTCGGCGTTCGGCGTTCGGCGTTCGATGTTCGATGTTCGATGTTCCTGGAAAATAAAAAGAGGGTTGGACCGTATTTGTCCAACCCTCCCTGTCATATTCGCCGCGTTAACTTAAACATAATAATGAAAGATCAAAAAAACCTATGACAACGTCACAAGCAAAAACGGCCATCGAAAACCTCCTCAAAGTCGAAGCCCAACGCGAAGTCGCCGCCGATCTCGCAGCCGAATGGCAAGGCACCCTCGAAAAAGCAATCAAATCCCCGTCCGGCCTCGCCGGCGTAACCGTGCCCCCGCGCGAACCCATCATCGGCAACTGGTTCAGACAGGGCGACCTCGGCTTCATCTGCGGCGAACGCGGCCTGGGCAAAACCTGGTTCGGCATCCTCCTCGCTCGCAAATGCGCCGAGGGCGCCAGTTTGGGCGGCCTCGCCGAATGGCAAATCCACTCCCAGCGCCGCGTCCTGTACATCGACGGCGAAATGCCCATCGACGCCATCCGCGAACGCGACGCCGCATTGTCCGCTGGTCCGGCCCCGGGATTGTTATACCTGCAACACGAAGTATTGTTCCATCTCACCGGCAAAGCCCTGAACCTCGCGGACCCGCTTGCCCAAATGGCGATCCTGGAACGATGCAAACGCGAGAAAATCGAAATCGTCTTCCTCGACAACCAATCCTGTCTCTTCATGGGGATAAGGGAAAACGACGCCGACGCCTGGGACCAGGTCCTTCCCTGGCTCCTCGACATGCGGCGCAACCGAATTGCTGTGATATTCATCGTCCACGCAGGCCGCAACGGCATCATGCGCGGCACATCACGGCGCGAAGACGCCGCATTTTGGATCGTCAACCTGTCCGAACCCAAAGACCCCATCGAAAACCAGCACGGCGCAAAATTCATCGCCCGTTTCGCTAAAAACCGCAACGCAACCGACGCCGAATGTCCCGCGCTCGAATGGACCTTCTTCAAACCGCCCGGCGAGCCCACCGCACGCGTCTCCTGGAAAAAACTGACCGCCGCACAACTATTCCGCGATTGCATCGAGAAAGGCCTGGGCCGCGCCGCCGAAATCGCCCAGGAAATGGGTATCACCCCCGGCCGCGTCTCCCAACTCGCCGGCAAAGCAATGAAAGAAGGCTGGCTCAAAAAAACCGGCCGACTGTATTCGATCAAACAGCCCGGCCCATTCACCGCCTGGAAAGCATCCATGCAATCAGAATTGGCCAAAACCGAATAATGGTAGGGACGCTGCGCTGCGGCGTCCCCGCCCGTAAACCGGGCGGAACAGGTACTATCACACTGCGCCGTCCGGTGGGCTGGGAAAAACATCTTCCCAGCTCACCTTCGTCCCCTCTCACCTCCCCACGCCCTCACGCCTTTCAATCCGCGAAAATCGTAATCTGCGGATAAAAAACCTTCGCGGCCTTCGCACCTTTGCGTGAGATTTTTCTGGGCTCCCCGTTTACAGGGGCTGTTTTGTTAAATTTTCAAAATTTCCCAATGAAAGCCTCATTTTCGAGTCAATGCCCGTCCCGTTTACCCGTTTACTTCCTTATACAGAAAAAATGTGCGAATGGATCTGCAATCCTTTCCAACCAACTTCAATCTTCCATCTCCAGTCTTCCAAACGAGGGCCTGCCGCGCCGTAGTTCCGCTCGGAGCGGAACGAAGGCGGGTCACAAAAGGTCATAAATCCATTGGTTGAATCACCAAACCAGTCTGCGAAACTGCAGCCATGAAAAACGTCCGCGTTGTAGGCCTCTTGGCCGGTGGCGCTGCCACTGCCCTCACACGGCGTCCCTGCCGTTTTACGGAGTGAATTATGATCCCATCCTGCCTGCTTCCGAAGACCAGTCGAAGGAGGATCCAAATGAATAATAATCTTTTGTGCTCTTTGTGCGGTGGCCGTATGCAAATACTGCGGCTAAAATTCCTGTTCATCCTGTTCATCCTGTCAAAATTGATGATCTTTCGCGTTCTTTGTGGTTAAATTCGATTCTGCAAATTCTGTCCATTCTGTCGATGCGCAGACTTTTCGTGTGGCCCGCATTTCACCAATCACTGACTCACTCATTCGCCAATTCACAACTGACACCCGTCCCAAATGTCCCATCCGTCCCATTCCGCGCATTCAACCCGCTTGTCGCGCCGGAGCCGGTCAAAAACCGACTTTCGTGGCTTTGGCGATTTCGTGGTCTAATCAGCATCCATCCCATCAATCCAATTATCCATCAATCCATTTATCCACCGCGATCGATGGCCGCGGCGCAAGCCGCCGTTTAGCGGACCCTAAACAAACGCTATTCCAAACCTGCTCTTAACCCAAAAAAATCCAACCAGTTCGTTTACATGAAATCCACACATTCACCAACAAACCGACGCATTTTTAGCCCCAAAACAAATTCGTTTAGCTTTTCATATACCTTCGTTAAATCGCAAAACCCTGGCACACCCCTTTCGACTAAACGAAGCCGTGGCGCGGCCGTCTCGGCTGCGGGTTCAGGCGCCGTCCCCGGTGCCAGGCCCGGAAATTCCAACCTCGAACATCAAAGATTGAACGCTATTTTTCGAAAGTGGTCTATCCTCTCAGCGTTCGTTGGCAGCTTTTTAGTTTCAAGTGTAGCAAATCTTCAGGTGAACTTCGTTCGGTGATGATTCGAAACCCGGAAAATTAATCGGGGACAATTTGGAGCAGGGTTTGACCGCATCGAACATCGCGTCACAAAACATGAATAATAATAAAAATAATCAATTGTCTTCGAAAGATATGGGTGAGCACCACGAACATACTGAATTTTTGAAACATTGCCTTCGCTATGACGACACCCCTGAGCGCCACGCCATCACAGAGAATCTCACCCGGCTCCAGGGTGAGTTGGGCGTCGTAAAGCGCCTGTCCCGCCACATGAGTCTCCTGATTGTGCTCGCCGGCGGCAGCCTGATGTTTCCGGGCAATTTAGTCCCGATTTTTCCCTACCACGTGCAGCGATTTCTTATGAATATCGTCATGGGCCTGTTTGCAGGCTCATCGGTGTGCCTCGTCACGTTCGCGATACTGGCGATATTTCTTTATAAGAAGCTGCACAGTCAACGCGAGGCCTGCCGCCAGCTTCTCATGCGCCTCCTCGCCGCCCGTTTGAATTCTGCCCAACAATTACTTCCATTCTGAGTGGTGGCAGCGCCACTTGCCATGATGCGGCGGGGCAAGGCAAACATCGAACGCCGAACATCGAACATCGAATGCCGAACGCCGAACGGTGAAGGCATCGAGCGGCAAGGGGAGCGAGATGGTAGGGATGGCGCGCTGCGCCGTCACCGCCCGTAAAGCGGGCGGAATCCCGCATTGCGGGACGCTACGATGTCCGACCACGCTCATTGCGCCGCTGCACGCGGCGCGGACAGCGCAGCGCGCCGTCCCTACCAGGTTTGTTCACTTTTCCGGCTGATCCTAGTTCGAACTATTTCGTTTTGTTCTGTGCCAGTTGCACAACCATCGCCTTCAATTCGGTCACGCTGTTCTGGAGTTGCTGAATTTCAGCGGACTGCCGTTGAATCTCGACCTCTTTCTCTTTAGTCTGCGCCTCCAATTTCTGGTTCAATCCCTGAATCGCTGCCAGCGCGATGCCGCCTTCGTCGACCACGGAAATGTGTTTGTCATCCCTGCCATTCAGGCCAAAGGCGGCTTGAAAATCCTGGGCCATCGGGCCAAGGTGCTCCGCACCCTTGTCCTTCCGGTAATTCCAGCGGCTGATGGGCAGGGCGGCGACTTTGTCTAAAACTTCCCCGGCGGAAATCGGCGCGAAATTTTCCTTGGCGTCCCGGTCGCTGGTAATATTCAGGATCGTACATGCGGCTATGCCGTTGACGTCCAGGGCGGTACAGGACACGGTGCCATTGACATCCAGGGCCGTGCCGGGATTGTTCTTGCCGATGCCGACGCCGCCGGAAGCCATGATAAGAAATTGGTTATTGCCGCTGGACGTGAATGTCCCGGCCGAGCCGTCGGACCAGACAAAGCAATTATTGTTTTGGGCATTGGCCTGGGTACCGGCCGCAAAGCTATCGTAACCGCCGACATTGTTGGCCAGGCCGCCGGGAATCACGGATTCATCGGCATTGGCGGTAATATTGTTGGCTACCCCGCCACCGATGACGGCACCGGCGCCGAAGTTCGTATTCCCGGAGTACCCTGAATTACCATTGTCCCAGCCGCCCCCGCCAATGACGGAACCGGCGCCGAGAGCATAGTTGAGATACCCTCCACCCACGGAGGCAAGCTCGCTGCCGGCGGTATTCATCTGGCCGCCACCCACGAAAGCGACACCGCCGCTGGCAACGTTGGTGTAGCCGCCGGCAACCGTCGCGTCCGGGCCGCTCGCGTTATTATTTTGCCCGCCGCCCACAGTTCCTTCAGTGCCATTGGCGTAATTCTGCTGGCCGCCGCCGATGACGGCATATACGCCGCCGGCGGTATTAAATTCTCCGCCGCCCACGAAAGCGTTCTGACCGCTGGCGACATTGGTCCAGCCTCCACCCACCGTCGAGGTCAGGCCGCTGGCCACGTTGTCCACGCCGCCGCCGACCGTGCCTTGTGAGGCATTGACGATGTTATATTCCCCGCCGCCGATAAACCCGTAAGATCCGCCTGAGGTAATGAGGTTTTGGAGTCCGCCCGCGATGGCGCCGGCGCTTCCGTGGTTGGTATTGCCGGAGGAAATGGTGCCGTCGAAACCGCCGCCGCCGATAAAGGAACCAAAGGCCGAGCCGTCGTTGTTATAACCGCCAGCGACTGTGGCGTAACTGCCGGCGACGTTCTGCTGGCCGCCGCCAATGGTGGAGTAACCAAAAGTGGTTCCGTGGGCCTCGTTTTGCGCGCCGCCGCCCACAAAACTGAACGGAGCGATTGCGAGATTCATTTCGCCGCCACCGATGAATGAATACGTTCCTGCCGACGGAATGGAGTTTGCAAAACCACCGCCGATGGCAGACTCCTCTCCATTGACGCTGTTACCCAGGCCACCGGCTACCGCCGCCCATGGACCGCTGTTGGTGTTGTTCTCCCCGCCGCCTATGAAGGCATAGTTCCCGCTCGACGGAATGGAGTTTTCGAAGCCGCCGGCAATCGCGCTATCGGCTCCGCTGGCGATATTCGTCTCCCCGCCACCAATGAAGCCGCCGACTCCGCTTGAGCCGATGGCGTTTTTCATTCCGCCGCCGATCGTCCCGGCATTGGCCTGTACGGTGTTGCCCTGCGAATTGAAACCAGTCCCGTCGAATCCGCCGCCCCCGATAAAGGCGCCAAACGCTGAGGCATTATTATCATAACCTCCCGCCACCGTCGCGACGCTGCTGGCGCCGTTGTCATAGCCGCCCCCAATGGTCGTAAAACCGTAAGTGCTCCCATGCACCAGGTTGCTCTCACCGCCCCCAATCACGCCGTTCTGTCCATTGGCATTGTTATATTGGCCGCCGCCGATGATATCGAAGGAACTGCTCGCGTTATTACTTTGGCCGCCGCCAATGAATGTGTATGCAGCGCCCGCCAGATTATCATAACCGCCGGCGATCGTCGCGTAATTGGCCTGGACGCTATTTTGTTCGCCACCGCCAATTGAGGCATACGAATTACCGGATGAGATGGAATTTTCCTGGCCGCCGGCGATGGTATTGTAGGGCGATTGGAAATCCTCCAAAAGATTGTTTGTGATAGTACCGCTGGTGATCTGGCCGGCGCTAATGAACCCGGTCAGGTTGCTTGCCGTTTGCGAATAAATGGCATACGGCACAGGCGTGAGCTGTTGTCGCGGGAAGAGGTTGGTAAAGCTGGACGCGCCGTTGGTCTCCACGGTGATTTGCAGCCAATTAGTCTGGCCGTTCCAGGCTGCCGCGCCGAAGTCGAGCATGACGGTAAACAGGCCGTTGGTGATGACAATGCCGTTGGCCGTGACCGGCCCGGCAATAGCCGTGCCGTTCACGTTGGTATTAAAGAGGTTGAAGTTGAAGTTGTACGTGCCGTGCACCGGACCATTGGTGTTTTGCAACTGCCCCTGGTAGGTAAACGTCGTGCCCTGGGCAGACGCGGTCGATTGACAGGTGAAGAGCGCCAGCCACGCCAGCGCGAACATCAGATTAAGACGCAATACGAGTTTCATAGAATTGAGTTCCTTTATTAACGGGTGGCGGCGCCACTTGCCAATCTGCTTCGCTTTCGGCGCGCATGGTTGCGGCTTCAGCGTGTCCCAGAGCGTTAGCAGTCTGGTTGTCCTCGTCCCAAAAGCCTTTCGTGATAAAACCCTGTGCCGAAAGACTCTCACCCTTCCGACGAAGACCGATTCTAAGATTCGTGGCAAATCAAGTCAATGAAATAAACTAATTCAGTTTAAAATGTGCTTGTTATTAGCAGTGAAAATTGGTCTACTCGGTTTGTCACGTCGCCACCTTTTTATGAGGAACCATGAACAGCAAACTGTTTAAGCTGTTGGCGTTGATTATCCTCTGCGCCCTCAACTCCCAACTCGCGACCGTTTTTGCCCAGGGCACCATGGTGGCTGGCGGAAGACAAACGTTGCGCGGCCACGTGCCGAGGGCCGTCACTGACCTGAAGTTGCAGCCGATAGGACGCCTTCCGGGGGCCGCGACACTTCATCTGGCCATCGGGTTGCCGATGCGAAATCAGGAGAGCTTCAAAGAATTTCTGAAAGACCTTTATACCCCGGGCAGCCCAACTTTCCGGAAATATCTTACGCCCCGGCAATTCACAGAGAGATTCGGGCCGACGGAACAGGATTATCAGGCTCTGATTGAATTCGCCAGGTCCAGCGGCTTGACGGTGACTGGAACACATCCGAACCGGAAACTGCTCGACATCACGGCATCGGTGGCCGACATCGAGCGGGTTTTCCATGTGACGATGCGCCTCTATCAACATCCGACAGAAGCCCGCGCGTTCTACGCCCCGGATGTCGAACCGTCGCTTGACCTGACGGTGCCGGTTCTCGCCATCAGCGGATTGGACAACTATATCATACCGCACCATCTCAAAGTCAGGGCGGTTACCCATGCTGCGGGGGAGAAGAGAATCCGGTATGACCAGGGCGGGACTGGACCAGAAGGGTCCTATTCTCCCAAAGACTTGCGAGCGGCGTATGTGCCCGGTGTGCCTTATAACGGTTCCGGGCAATCGGTCGGCCTCCTCGAGTTTTCGGGCTACAATGCCAATCTTGTCGTCTTATACGAGCTAACAAACAAGCTATCGGCTCCGTACCCATCGCTGACACCTGTGCAGTTGGACGGGGCGAACGGGAGCCCGACCGCTGAGGAAGCGACATTGGATATCGAGATGGCGATCGCAATGGCGCCGGGCTTGAACAGTGTGATCGTGTACGAACTTCCGTCGTCAACCAATTACCCTGCGCCTCCGGACGACGCCCTGAATCGCATGGCCACTGACGATCTGGCCAACCAGCTCAGTTCCAGTGTGGGTTACTCGAGAAGCGGAAATACCGATGAGATATTCCAGGAGCTTGCGGCACAGGGGCAATCGTTCTTCCAGTCGTCCGGCGACATTGGGGCAACTACGGGGTCCAATGTGAGTCCACCTTTTGACGATCCCTACGTCACGCTGGTGGGCGGGACGGAGTTGACGATGACGGCTAACGGAGGCGCCTGGAATGGGGAAGTCGTCTGGAACGATCCATCGGAATATCCGTACGGCGAAAGCGGTGGCGGAATCAGCCCCACTTACGCGCTTCCCTGGTATCAGGAGGGTATCAACATGTCGGTGAACGGCGGATCGACGACGATGCGGAACATGCCTGACGTCGCCATGGTGGCGGATAATATTGTGGCGTACACGGATGAAGGGGATTTAAGCAATCCTGGCGAATGGCAGGGATGGTCCGGGACGAGCATCGCGGCGCCATTGTGGGCGGGCTTCATGGCCTGCGCCAATCAGGAGGCGGCGAAACAGAGTCAGGAGTCGGTCGGTTTTGCCAACGCTTCCATCTACTGGACCGGAACGCACCTGGGCTATACCGACTGCTTTCACGATATCACGAGCGGGAACAATGAAAGTCCGTATGCGCCCTCGGGCGATTTTGTGGCCACGACCGGCTATGACCTCTGCACCGGCTGGGGTTCGCCCATCGGACAGAGTACGCTGAATGCCCTTATTAGTGTCCAGGGCGCGCTCGTCTATGTGCAGTTCGGCCTCTCAAGCCCGGGCAACGGCACCTGGTCCAGCCCGTACAACACCATGGCCCTGGGGGTGGCTAACGTTCCTGCCAACGGGGCGATCGTTATAAAAGGCCCCGGCATATCCTCGGAAACAATGACCATTTCAAAGCCGATGACAATCCAGGCGGTTGGCGGCGGGGCGGCGATCGGCAAGTTCTAATCTACAACCCTTCTATTATTTTTGTCCGCAGGCGGAACGTCGGCCGCGCAACGCCGATTTTCGTAGATTTTGGATTGGTCGGAAAATGAGGAAAGCAGGAATAGTTCGGGGGTGCTTGCGCACGGCCTCCATGCGAAAGACTTGAAAAACTCGAAAGGAAGAAGCGTCGAACATCGAACATCGAAGAAATGAGGCGGCAAGGAGCGTGAGATGGTAGAGACGACGCGCCGTCACCGCCTCCCGCATTGCGGGACGGGCGGAATATGCGCGATCAACGTTCGACCACACTGGTTGCGCCGCTGCACGCGGCGCGGACAGCGCAGCGCGCCGTCCCTACCTCCGTAAACCATTGGAACACCGAACACCGAACGCCCATATTGAGGGAATGGGGTGGGGAGGATGTCAGTTGTGAATTAGCGAATGAGTGAGTTAGTGAGTGGCAGTCGATTGCCTACGGGCCGAAGGCCCAGGTCGCCTGTTCAATAAAGTCTCCTTTGGCGTCCCAGTCGCGGGAATCAACGTTGCCCTGCGTGGCTGTAAAATATTTTCGGGCGGCATCTTTGTCGTTGGCCAGGGCGGCCAGGTGCGCGCCCTCATTTTTCGCTGAGAGGGAATCCGGAAAACGTTTCAAAATGACTGCAAACCCGCGATCCACCCTGGCCCAGGATAATTCCGGATTGGCCTCAAAGATATTCGGGAAGTAAGTAGAACAGTGCATGTCCCAGACGACCTGAGCGTAGAGCATGTCGCCATTATCGCCGCCGATACTGTCGGCACTGTGGGCCAGGTCCTTTTCCCATTCGCCATTTGTTCCATACCAACGCGGCAAAAGAAAATTGGCTCGCGCCTTGTAAAAGGGTTCGTAAAGCGGCTGGCAGAATATGGCTCGTTTGAAAAGGGCATCGTAGGTTGGTCTGGGCATCTCCAGGCCCAGGGCGATCCCCAATACAATTGACCAGTAAACCGGGTCATCGTGCTCCAGATTTTTTGCATCGCTTAAGACGTTATAGGCTTGATGCAGCCTCTCGCTGAAAAGCCGCCAATTTTCCTGCGTCACTTTATCGGCAAAATCTCCGCCTCTGGCGTTCCACGCGTAGTTCTTCAGAAAGCTGGCCATGGCGATTCGGGCTGTCAGTGAATGGGGTCTTGCGTTTATCCAAACCTGGATCTCCTGTTGTTGGATTTTCCAATCGGTTTCTCGTCCAACAACAAAAGCAATCCCGTCGTAAAAATCCGCCAGTTTCCACTCACCGTCAGAGAAACACTCTCCGGAGGAGCGATATTTAGTGGCGAGCTTCTCAAGGTCGTCATACTTCATCGCGCGGAAAAGGGCGAGGACCTGGGCCTTAAATGCGTCTGTCTCTGTATATTCGGGGTTCTCAACGACTGTAACAGGAAATGGCAGAACCGGCGGTGGTGGAGATGGTTGAATATCAACGTGCTTCACCGCTTCAGATCCTTGCTTAGAGCATCCGAACAAAAATAGCGGCAAAAGGAGCACGATGATGCGGCGTTTCATGGCGTCTTCGATTTTTTGATAATGGATGCCGAATACCTGTATTCGGCCGAAACCGGCACAGTTTCAGCATCTTACGTGCCGCGAGGGGAGCGGCGAGAATTGTGAATTAGCGAATGAGTGAGTCAGTGAGTTGTGAAAAATGTGACCCGCCTTCGCTCAGGCTTCGGCGCGGCAAGGAGCGACCGGATTTTGGATGGTTGGATTAGTGGATTGATGGATTTTTGGGGCGGGAAAGGCCGAACATCGAACATTG
This sequence comes from uncultured Verrucomicrobiae bacterium, assembly GCA_963845665.1. Lineage (GTDB taxonomy): Bacteria > Verrucomicrobiota > Verrucomicrobiia > Limisphaerales > UBA11358 > UBA11358. The sequence continues at coordinate 832,257 of CAWJTA010000001.1, read as the reverse complement.
AACATCGAACGTCGAACGGGCACAATTCACGCGTGGCAGTCACGAATTCGAAATCAAATACCACGAGCAAACTCCGCGTCGCCGTCCTGGGCGTTGGCTCGCTGGGCCAGCATCATGCCCGAATTTATGCTGAAATGCATAAGGCTGGAGAAGTGGAGTTGGCGGGAATTTACGATGCCAATCCGGATACGGCCAATAAAGTGGCTGCCAAAATTCACGCGCGGATATTCAAGTCCATTTCCGAGGCGGCGGAAAACTCGGATGCCGTAAACATCGCGACGCCCACCACGACGCATTTTGAAATCGGCAAACAATTGCTGTCGCGAGGCAAGCATGTCTTCGTGGAAAAACCGATGACGGATGACAAAGCCCAGGCGGCGGAATTGATCCGTCTGGCGCAGGAAAACAAATGCCTTTTGCAGGTCGGCCATGTTGAGCGGTTCAATCCAGTTTTTAAATATCTCGAGACTGCCGCGCCTGAACCGAGATTTATCGAATGTCATCGATTGTCGCCGTTCCCGGTGCGCTCGACGGACATCGGCGTGGTGCTGGACCTGATGATCCACGACCTGGACATCGTGCTGGCATTCGTGAAATCGCCGGTGATCAGTGTGGATGCCGTGGGTATCCCTGTTTTGAGCAAGAGCGAGGACATTGCGAATGCGCGGCTGCGATTTGCGAACGGCTGTGTGGCGAATCTCACGGCGAGCCGGGTTGCCGTGGAACGGATGCGCAAGATTCGAGTTTTTAGCGGCGGCAAGACAACTCCCAGCTACGTTTCGCTCGATTACCGCGCCCAGGAAGGATATATCCTGCGCCTGGCGCGGGAGGATGAGCGTGAAGGTTCAAAGTTGACGCAAATCCTGAAGTTCGCCGCGGGTCAGAGCGTCGTCAGTGAATTTGCCGGACGAAGAATTGTGCGCGAGCCGGTGCCCATCGAGAAGGACGAGCCGCTCAAGCTCGAACTGCAGCATTTTGTCCAATGCGTCCGCGAACAGCAAACGCCGATGGTCAGCGGCGAATCGGCCAAACGCGCGTTGGACCTGGCATTTGAAATCACGCGGCAATCGGAGAAGGCGCATGCTGATGCGCTGGATGAAATTAAGGTGGACCCGTTTAGATGAGCGTTGAATCGTTGAATCGTTGAATCGTTGAATCGGCAAGATGGTCCACGGTTGTGAATTAGCGAATGAGTTAATCAGTGACCCGCCTTCGCCTGGCTTCGGCGCGGCAAGGAGCGTGAGACGGGGGAGACCGGTTTACGGTGGTAGCGCGATTTCACATTGGCGTGCGATTCTCCCTCACCTCCGCCTTCGCTAAAGCTGCGAAGGAACCTCCAAGAAATATTGGTCCCTTTGCGCAATGCATCACGCGTTGTGGTCGAGGGGCTACGGCGGACGGGCCGGCCCTCTCCCGGTGGCAGCGCCACTTGCCAAAGAAGAGGGGGAATTATTTGCCGACTGTTGGATTGGTTTTATTGCAAACAGTGTCGTTCGATTGTTCCGCAAAAAAGTCAGAGCGGACTAATGTCCGCTGCTACGTGAAAAAGGATCAGGGCTTCGACGCGCGATTTGGGGATTGTTGAACCCCTCCGAAAGCCGTTCGTCCGTTGCGGCGGGATTAGTTTGGCTTTGGCAATTCAAAAGCTGCATTCGTTGTGTGAAACGCCGCTTGCCATTTCGTTCTTTTGTCTGCAAATTCGTTTGAAACAAATAGACTACAGGTCATGAGCATAGAGGCAAAACTGGAACTGAACGGAAAGAGCTACACACTTCCCACGGTCGTCGGCACCGAAAACGAGCGCGCCGTGGACATCTCCTCGCTGCGGGCCAGCAGCGGTTACATCACGCTGGATGAGTCTTACGCCAATACCGGTTCCTGCGTCAGCAAAATTACTTTCATCGACGGTGACCAGGGCATTCTGCGTTATCGCGGCATTCCCATCGAGGAGTTGGCTGACAAGTCCAGTTTTATCGAAACGGCTTATCTCGTCATCTACGGCCATTTGCCCAATCGCGCCGAACTGCGGCACTTTTCCGATTTCTTCACGGAGTTTCAGTTCCTCCATGAAGACATGAAATATCATTTCGAAAATTTTCCCACGACGGCGCATCCCATGGCGATTTTGTCGGCCATGATCAATGCCACGAGTTGTTTCGACGAGGGGCTGATGCACTGGCAATGGGGAAAGGCCAACAGCCAGTTCGACTCGTACGCGGCCAAGCTGATGTCGCAGGTCCGGACCATTGCCGCCTATTCATATCGCAAGTCGCAGGGGTTGCCACTCATTTATCCCAAGAAATCCTACAAGTACACGGCGAACTTTTTGCACATGATGTTCTCCGCGCCATATGAGGATTTCGAGATCAAACCGGAAATTGTCAAGGCCCTGGATTTGATTTTTCTTCTTCACGCTGACCACGAGCAAAACTGCTCCACATCGACCGTGCGAATGGTGGCCTCGTCCCAGGCGAACCTATTCGCGAGCATTTCCGCCGGAGTGTGCGCGCTATGGGGTCCGTTGCACGGCGGCGCCAACCAGGCAGTTCTGGAAATGCTTGAAGAAATCCATAAGGCCGGCGATGACGGCTCGAAATTTATCGCCGCCGCCAAGGACAAGAACAGCGGCAAAAAACTCATGGGTTTCGGCCACCGCGTCTATAAGAATTACGATCCCCGCGCCAAAATCATCAAAAAAGCCTGCGATGACGTATTGTCGCAGTTGAATATTAGTGACCCGTTATTGGACATCGCCAAGCGGCTGGAGCAGGCGGCCCTGCAGGACCCGTATTTCGTTGAGCGCAAGCTATATCCGAACGTGGACTTTTACAGTGGCATTATCATGCGGGCCATCGGTATTCCTGTGCAAATGTTCCCAGTCATGTTCGCCATTGGCCGCATGCCCGGTTGGATTGCCAATTACAAGGAGATTATGGATGACCCCAAGAGCCGCATCAGTCGTCCGCGGCAAGTATACACGGGCAATCCATTGAACCATTACATTCCCATAGAAGACCGGAAATAAGGTTGGGGCGGGGGATGCCAAGCGCTTTGAACCGCAGCAGTTCCGCCCGCTTTATGGGCGGTGACGCCGCAGCGCGGCGTCCCTACCTGAAAATAATAGGCGGTTTTGCCTAAATCAGGCATAAAGGTTGCTCAGCCACAGTTGCTTCGGATGAAAAAAATCTTGGTTATTGATGACGAGGAATGGCTGCGCGAGATGATCCATTTGGCGCTCAAGCAGAAGGGTTTTGACGTGATTGAATCGAGCAACGGCGCCGATGGGATCGAAAAAGCGCGGGGTGAATTGCCAGACCTTATTCTATGTGACGTAAACATGGAAAAGGTCGACGGCTATTTGACCCTGGCCTCCCTGCGCAATGAGGCCCCCACGGCGGCCATTCCATTCATTTTGATGACGGGCCTGGCCGATAACGCCGGCATGCGGCACGGCATGGAACTGGGCGCGGACGATTACCTGCCCAAGCCATTCACCACCGACGCCCTGTACGCGGCGGTGGAAGCGCGCCTGAAAAAAGCGCAAACTGTCCGCGACGAAGCCGAGCGCAAGCTGGCCCATTTGCGCGACAACATCAGCCTGATGATGCCGCACGAAATGCGGACGCCGCTCAACGGGATCCTTTCGAACGCCGAATTGCTGGCCAGCTCAGCCGCGACGTTGAAAACGGCGGAGATCGTCGAAATCGGGCAGGAAATCCACAATTCAAGCCAGCGGCTTGAACGTCTCATCGAGAATTTTCTGATTTACGCGCAATTGGAATTGATTGCGGCCGATCCCCAAAACGTCAACGCATTGCGAATCGGCAAGACGGAGCATTCGGCTTCGTTAATCCGCGAGCATGCCACCACGCAGGCAAGCCAGGCGGGCCGGGCCAAAGATTTGACGCTCCAGATCAACGACGTCGTTGTGCCAATGGCGGCCGAGTATCTGGCGAAGATTACGGATGAATTGGTCCAGAATGCGTTTAAGTTTTCGGAGCCGGGAACGGCTGTGCGGGTTGCATCCACGGAATCGTTTAATTCCATCATTCTTTCAATCAGCGACCAGGGCAGGGGCTTTTCCACGGAGCAAATCGCCCGCGTGGGCGCCTATATGCAATTTGAGCGCAAAATGAACGAGCAACAGGGGCTCGGCCTCGGATTGACCATCGCCAAACGGCTCGTTGAACTCCACGGCGGCGCGCTCTCGATCGAAGGCAGAAAGGGCGAAGGCGCTACGATTATTGCCAAGTTGCCCAAATCGAAGGCCAGTGCGAATTGAGCGAAACTTTCGGTGATCGATAGTAGTTTCCAGTCTGGAAGACTCTCCCTCACCCCGGCCCTCTCCCGCTGGGAGAGGGGGAATTGTCCGCTGATGGTTGGTAACGATGGGTGATTGCGTCGGTTCGACCAGTGCGTGCAAAAAATCGAACGCCGAACGTCGAACACTGAACACCGAACTCCCAAGATCGAAAGGATATTACAGTACCAGGCGACTGTAGAGACGCATCAGGATTTGCCCGGCGAGTTGCGCGCCAAAAAAGACGACGGCGATTCCCAGGACGGGTGTGAGGTCCACTTTTCCAATTCGTAACGGAAGCCATTTCAAACGTCTCAACGGCGATAACAGTGTGTTTGCCGTGACGTCCGCGTAATTCCAAACCGGATGACGCCCAAAATAGATGTAATTGTTTAGCAGATGCAGCACCAGGAGGGCGGCGACAGGGAATTCCCAAAGCAAATAGCTTTGCAAACCAATGATCAGCGACTCTTCGATCCGGACCACCGGTGAGACGGGTCGTGGAATGATCCCCAGCCCGACCAGCGCCCACGAGACGGCCCACCACGCAACGGCGGTGACCACAAAGGGGAGGACCAGTTTCATCGCTGGCGGCCAGTCGTCAATTGTGCCGAGTTGCAATCGAACAAAGTCCTGGATGGGCTTTGGGCCTTTCAGAAGTGACAGCAGCAACAGGCAGGAATAAAGAATTCCAAGCGCCAGTAAAAAGCTCAAAATCGAAAAGACCAGGGCCCGGCCAAACCAATCGCTCCGAAACGAAAGGGAAATGACGCCCAAATTCAACGTCCCTGCCCAATGGAGCGCGGAGCCGACTTGCCAATAAAGCAACGCCCGAAGAAAAAGGAACGCGCCGAGAAACAGGGGCAAAGTCCAGCGCCGCGCGCGCGAAGGTTCGGCCCGCCGCAGCGTGCCAACGAGTGTGGCGGGCGTTCGTTTGCCGAGAGGGTCTATTTTGCCGGCGCGCCAATTCAGCCACAGGAGAAGGCCGGCAATGTTCAGTATGAAATCAACCCAACTCATCGAAATTTACGAGTGGCAGCGCCACTTGCCATTATGATTTACGATTTACGCGTCAGGCGTTGCGCGAACGGTCTGGGCGTCGAGCACGATGCGAGCCCGGTCTGTTCGCCGGATACGGTAGCGGAAGCGGGATTCCTAGTGATTGAGCATTCCGCTTTCAATTGCGTTGCGGCGTTCCTGATTCGCATTCGCAAAGTCGCAGTTTCCGCGCGCTACATCATTTTTAACAGGGTTTCCGCCATTTCACTCGGTGTGGCGGCGACGCCTATGCCCGCGTCCTTAAACGCCGCGATCTTTGCTTCCGCGGTGCCTTTGCCGCCGCTCACAATGGCGCCGGCATGGCCCATGCGGCGTCCCGGCGGCGCGGTCGCGCCGGCGATAAATCCCGCGACGGGTTTGCGGCAATTCTTTTTGATCCATTCCGCCGCCTCTTCCTCGGCAGAACCGCCAATTTCGCCGATCATAATCATGGCATGCGTGTCGGGGTCCTCACTGAACAGTTTAATCACGTCCAAATGCGACATCCCGGGGACGGGATCGCCACCGATTCCCACACACGTACTCTGGCCGACGCCGCGCGACGTTAATTGCCAGACCGCCTCGTAGGTGAGGGTGCCGCTGCGGGAAACAACCCCAACGTGTCCCTTTTTATGAATGTACCCGGGCGCAATGCCGATCCGGCAGCCGCCGTGCGAATCTTTTCCGTCGCCCGGCGTAACGATGCCCGGACAATTCGGGCCGATCAGGCGCGTGCGCGTGTTGCCCGCCATGGCGCGTTTTACTTGAATCATGTCCCGCGCCGGAATGCCTTCGGTGATGCAGACGACCACCTCAAGTCCGGCGTCGACACCTTCGAGAACAGCGTCCGCGGCGAAGGGCGCCGGAACAAATACCGCACTGGCCGTCGCGCCGGTCTGCCTTACCGCCTCGGCTACCGTGTCAAAGACCGGAACGCGTTTGCCCGCGTGTTCAAACATCTGGCCTCCTTTGCCGGGCGTGACACCGGCCACCACCTGCGAGCCGTAATCGATTGAGAGTTGCGCGTGTTTGGCTCCAAAACTGCCAGTGATGCCCTGAACGAGCACTTTGGTATTGGGTTTTACAAGAATAGACATTGTTTACGTAAATTTTACTGTTTTGTTTTTTCTTTAATAGCGCGAAGCAATCTTACTGCCTCCAAATCTTTTTCGCGTCCGAGGACTGATTTTGAAGTAATCAGTGCGTCAATGTTCAACATGCGAAATTCACCGTACGACAACTTTGCGACGACGCTTTGTTTTAGGGTCGCAGCAAAATCGCCAACGCCGGCGATTTCGCCAAGGCAGTCAAGTTTCCCCAAATCCGTTTGGAGATACAAATTCTTAAAGTTGGCAAAATGGTCTTGCGTCATTTCCAGCGGCACCTTGTTTGGAGTCATGCGATGGACGGGATGTATATCGCTGACGGCCGATTCAATCCGGCGCACGTTTTCTTCGCCAAAAGGGCAACAGATGTCCAAATCAAACGTGGCAACGGGCGCACCGTAAAACACCACAGAGACTCCACCGACGACAACGAACTCCAGTCCGCTGTCTTTGAGACGCATGAGCAAAGCCTGATCATTTTGCGGCATGTAAACGGCCTGCTTCCTCGATTTCCAACAGGAAGTTGATGACTTGTTGGTGTTCCGCCAGCCTCTGCTCAGGGGTTAATTTCAAAGAGGCTTCGACAAGCGACATGTCGAAGCCATATTCATGGGCCGCGATCCAGTCCGGACCGGCGTCCGGCGGCATGGCATATTTGCCATTGATTTGGGCCAATGTTTCTTCGTCAATCACCGGGTGAGTTTAGTCAAAGCCCTTGAATTTTCAATGCCCGGGTTTGCGTTTGTGGATCATTACCTGATTGCCGTCGGGGTCCGGAAGGATGGCAAAACGGCAAACGGGCGTGTCCATGGCTTCCATGGTAAATTTAATGCCCCGCGATTTGAGGCGCGAAATTTCCGCGTCCAAATCGTCCACCTCAAACGCCACGCACGTGCCGTCGCGGGATGGCTTCCAAACGTCGCCATAGCATCCAATGGCGAATGTCCCGCTGTTTCCGAGATCGTACTCCACCCACATGCCGCCCGCGGATTCTCTCGTTGGCTTGAGTCCAAGCGCGCCTTCATAAAATTCTCGCGCCCGTTTGATTTCTGTCACGGGCGTTCCGGTAAATGCAATTTCAGTGATCATGGCAGCGAACCTTCCATGGCCAGTGTCAATAATCCGGGGCGAAAGGTCAACCGGGCAAAAAAAATCCTCGACCTGCTAAAAAGGTCGAGGATGCAGACGAGAATGATTTTTATCAGGCGTTTTCGCCGACCTGGAAGCGCACGAAACGGCGGATGGTGATTTCATCGCCGAGTTGGGAGGCAATCTGGGCGACGTGTTCCTTCACGCTCACCTCGGAATTGCGTTTTACAAAGCCCTGGTCCACAAGGCAATAGGTCTGATAAAACTTGTCCAGCACGCCTTGCAGGATTTTCTCCATGGCCTGCGCGGGCTTGCCTTTGAACCGATCGGATTGCGCCGCGATGTCGCGTTCCTTTGCGATGACGTCAGCCGGGAGGCTTTCCCGGGAAACGGCATGAGGATGTCCCGCGGCGATTTGCAGCGTGATGTCCCTGACCAATTGCTTGAATTCATCCTTCGCGATCGTTTCGGCCTTGAGAGCGCCGACTTCCACCAGGACGCCCACTTTTGCGCCCGTGTGAATGTATCCGGCGACCATGCCATTGCCGGCAACTTCCATTTTTGCGTGCCGGGCGACTTTGATGTTCTCCCGTATCTTCGCGACCATCGCCTGGCGTTCCGCTTCGAGATCGGGATTCGCTTTCAGTGGCATAGCGCCGCGCGACTTCTTCGCAAAATGCGAGGAAGGTTTCATTGCGGGCGACGAAGTCCGTTTCGCTGTTGACTTCCACCAGCACGCCGAGCTTGCCGCCGGGGGCGATGTATTGGGCGATGGCGCCGTCTTTAGCCTCACGGCCGCCATTTAGTTGGCCGTGGCCGCGCCTTTCTTACGCAGAATAGTCCACGGCCTTGTCCAAATCGCCTCCGGATTCGGTCAGCGCCTTTTTGCAATCCATCATGCCTGCGCCGGTCATTTCGCGCAGCTTCCCAACTGTTGCAGCAGTAATTTCCATATGTCCTGGTTCGGTTATTGTGTTTGAAGTGATTTCAACGAACCGCATCAGGCGTGTCGTTGTCGGCGAGCTTTCCGGCGTGGTCGGGTCGTCGCCGGCCGCCGCTTCTGCTTCCTCGACGGAATTGAATTTCTCGCCGTTGCCCGGCACGCGGCTGCGCCTGGCTTCGAATTCCCCGCCGGCCTGCGTGATTGTCTGGCCAACGGTCGCCATGATCATCCGCACCGAGCGAATCGCGTCGTCGTTTGCCGCGATGGGATAGTCCGCCAGGTCGGGATCACAGTTGGTGTCCACGAGGGCGACGATCGGGATTTTGAGCTTGCGCGCCTCGGCCACGGCGTTGTGCTCGCGCTTGATGTCCACGACAAACATCGCCGCGGGCAACCTGTCCATTGCCCGGATGCCGTCGAAATATTTTTGCAGCCGCGCCGCTTCCCGGCGGATAACCGCCTGTTCCTGCTTGCCGTAATTGGCGAGCGAGCCGTCGGCGTCCATTTTCTCAATGTCCTTGAGCCGTTTGATGGACGTCTTAATGGTGTTGAAATTGGTCATCGTGCCGCCGAGCCAGCGCTCGACTACGTAAAACTGTCCGCACTCTTTTGCGGTATCCTTGACGCATTGCTGCGCCTGCTTTTTCGTTCCCACGAAAATCACCTTGCCGCCTTTGCGAACGGTCGCGCCCAGAATATTCGCACGCGGCTTCGAGTTGCGTGAGGGTTTTCGAGAGGTCAATGATATGAATACCGTTGCGGGCGTCGAAGATGAACGGCTTCATCTTGGGGTTCCAGCGCTTCGTCTGGTGTCCGAAATGGACGCCCGAATCCAACAATTCTTTTACTCCAATGCTTATCACAATTTTTCCTTTGGTTGAACCACGCGAATTGTATTGTTTTTCGCGCAGCATCCCGCGGAAGACGGGATTGTCGTTTGATGTTATTGTGGTCCGCCCTCGTGCCTCAGGCGCAAAGGCCGCATCCACGCGATGCGAACAGGACCGTTTACCCTCAGCCTTAATGGCCAAGGGAACGTAAAAAATAACAGAAAAAGGCCATGTGGCAACTGGTATTTTCGGCTGCGCGGACGTTGAAAGGTTAACCCGCCGTCGCTTTGCTATGGCGAGGCAAGAGCGTTGGAGCGGGTACTAAACGCGCTCATGTTTGTTGCAATTTGAAGACGTTGGATTGAAATTGTTCCCTCTGAGACAAATTCAAGCCATGAGCGCAAAAGAGGTTCTTCTGGAAGTGGCGGAAAAACTGCCGCCTAACGCCACTATAAGTGACGCCATTTACGAATTGGAATTTCGCCAGGCTGTCCAGCAAGGTCTCGATGAATTGGACAGAGGCGAAGGCGTGCCGATTGAGGAGGTCAAAGCCAGGATCGCTCAATGGGCTGGAAAATAGTCATTGCGCCATCTGCACAGGTCTGAAGCTTATTGCAATTTCACTTTACGTGGCGACGTTCCGGCGCTGCTTTCTCCTCGACTAAAGCCGTTCACCTCAAAATCATTGGCGCGTGCCAATTTGTGTCATTTTTAATCCGGCGGCCCGCGGCAACAAGGCGAAGAATTTTCGCCGTTACCTGGACGATATGAGCGGTCGGGCCGCGTTCAAGGCCACTGCAGCCCCGGGTGACGCACGGCGTCTGGCGGCCGAAGCTGTTGGGGATGGCTTCGACACCATCGCAGCGGCAGGCGGTGACGGCACAGTGAACGAAGTGCTTAATGGCATCGGTGATGCCAAAGGATTCGACCGCACGCGTTTCGGCGTTTTGCCGCTGGGTACGGTGAACGTGTTTGCCCGGGAATTGAAAATTCCGCTAAAGCTGGAATATGCGTGGGAAGTGTTGCGGCGCGGACAAGAGCGCATTCTCGACTTGCCGCAAGTGGAATTCTCGCAAAACGGCGGCATGACAAAACAATATTTTATTCAATTGGCCGGCGCCGGCCTCGATGCGCGGGCGATTGAATTGGTCAGTTGGTCGCAGAAGAAGAAGGTCGGGCCGTTAGCTTACGTCATCTCCGGCCTAAAAGCGATGCGCGAAAAAAAACCGCAAATTCGGGCGGTTGAAAATTCGCAAAGCGCAAATTCATCTTTTCAAGGCGAACTGGTCCTGATCGGCAACGGCAGATTCTACGGCGGCACTTTTAATATCTTTCCGCAGGCCGACTTGCACGACGGCATTCTGGACGTCTGCATTTTTCCCCGGACTGATTTCGCAACACTATTGTCCTGCGGCCCCGATCTGCTTTTGCGATTAAGATTGCCGGAACGGGCGGTGAAACGGTTCCGGGCGCGCAGTTTTGAATTGTCGGGAGATTCCAGCGCGGCGTTTCAACTGGATGGAGAAGGAATTGGTAAATTGCCGGCAAAGTTTTCGATTGCGCCGGAGAAATTACGGGTTATTGCGTGATTGTTAAAACATTGAACCGTGCATTGAAGCGGTGAAGTGGTGGCAGCGCTACCGGCGATCAAGCGGTGAAGCGGCTTTTGCAGGCCGTTCGTTTGAAAGTGCGGGCTGGAATCGTATTTGGATGGGGAATCCGCGAATTGATTAGAGCGAGCTGACGCTCGCTGCTACGTTAATTCCCCGGCAGCGCCAGCCGATAATACATGTTGCTCGTGGCCGGGAGTGTCACCTGTTCGAAGTTGTTTGTGAGAACGGCGCTATTGGTCACGTTGATCCAATTGGACGTGGTTAAATCCGGATTTTGCTGCAACGTGAAGCCGGGCGCCCCGCCGGGCCAGGAAATGAGAAGATTGCCACCGTTCGATTGAATGGCCGGCGCTGGAATGCTGATGAACGAGAAGTTGCTGATGGTTTGCACGGATGTGGATCCGCCATCGGCTCCGGTAAAGCCCACCCACGCGGCGTTTGTAGCCAAAAGTTGCGTCAAGCTGCCAACGGTCAAATTCGTGCTAAAGGAGGTATTGGCGACGGCATCTTTGAACGTCAATGCAATGATGCCATTGCCGTAGTTGACAGTCACTTGAATCGGATCGCCACTGGCCACATTCACGTTTCCGGGCGCGTGATAATTACCGTTGGCGCCGGAAGCGGCGGTCAGGCCATTGGTGAGAACGGTATAACCCACGTTTTGGCCGCTGCCGGTAAACAGATTGAATTCCAATTCGACGCTTGGAGTGATGGCGCTCACGCCCAGGCCGCCGCCGCCGCCCCCCTGGGCGGTTGGGCCACGTGGATCATTCTGGATGCAGAATGCGGCGCCATCCGCAGCCCGGTTTCCGCCAGCCCGATAGGTGAACGCCGCCTCAAATGCGCCAATGTATTGAGGAGAATTGAAGAAAATGCTTTGGGCCTCGCCGGCATTGCCATCGGTGAGAGTAACCACGTTGCCGCCAAATGTTGGCGTGGCGTATGGATAATAGTCGCCATTCTGATTCACGCTCCAATTCAAGCCATTTCCGTTGAAGCCCACGGGTTGGCTGCCAAAGGTTATTGCGGCCACGCTGCTGGTGACAGAACCATAGGAATTGGCAACAACGACCTGATAACTGCCGGCGTCGGTCGTTTGAACGTTTGATTTCGTGTAGCTGCTTGCCGTGGCGCCGGGAATGTTCGTGCCGTTGAATTGCCATTGATAGCCTAAAGGCCCAGTGCCGCCCGCGACGATGCTAAACGTAATATTGGTTCCCACGATGGCCGATTGGCTGGCGGGTTGCGTGGCAACATAAGGAGCGGACCCCGGCCATCCGAGGCCGGCAGACTCGCGATAGAGCAGGAATAAATGGTCCGGCCGCACGACGACGAAGTTTGTGTTCAGCGAACTGACGAATGTTTGGCAATCCGCCGGGTGAACCACCCAGCCATCGCCCTCTATGGAGATAAACATCGGCGACGAGCCGGTCCAACCGGATGCGGTATTGGTGACTACGTTGACCAGATTGGAGGCTGTCGAAGGAGCGCTTGCATTGGTCGAGATATAATTTCCAGTGGCCGGGAATCCCGCGAACGGCAGGCCGCCGTAGCTTTTCATGTAGTAACCGTCCTGGTAATCATCCGCGCCCAGCAACGTCGGGCAGTTGGTGGCATACGTGTTCCCAGTGGTGCTGGAGACAGTGAGCCAGACTGTGGCCGCGCGAATGCCGGTGCGCTGCAGGTAATAGTTGGAGGCTTTGGTATATGAAGTCACATTGGCGGCGCTCCAATAATTGATGCGTGTGTAACCGGCGCCGGAGGGGCCGGCCACGAGGCAATCGTTGGTTGTGGCAGTGTTCCAATAGTAATTGAGCATTGCCGGGTCGAAATCAGCCAACAACGGCTGAACCGTCCAGCCAATGGGCACTTTCCCTCGCGCCGAGGTTGTCCAATTCATATACATGACGTGCTGCATGTATTGGACGTTGTCGCCGTCGCTTAATGTGATGGAAACATAAATTTTGTTTTGCAGCGGCGGGGCCGGCGGAATGACCGGGAAAGAGATGTTCGTGGTGACACCGCCATAAACTGTTGCGTTATCAAAAAAATCGCTGGCCATCACCGGGATGCCGTATGTCGCGATCCACTGCAAATCAGCGCTTTCATTGGGCCACCAGCCGATGTAGATGCCATCCACCGCCGTCATGCCGGACGTAAAAAGTGCCATTGTGGAATTATCGGGAGACACACTCGGGTCCAGCCAAACCGCGGCGCATTTTGTGGCTACCAGATAATCGCGCAGATACCAGAAGTCGTTGGTCTCCAGGCCGGCCATGAGACGGTGAGTGCATAGGGGCCAATAATTGGTGTAGAGATATCCGTAGACCTGGTTTTTATTGGTGAATTTGCCTCGCAAATCGTCATTGATGGTCAGGTTGTAGGGAGCATTGGTGAGGGTGGGCAGGAGGGCCCCGTCGCAAACCAATTCGTTTTTTACACCGGCAATCGTCGTTGCCAGGTTCAGCGTGTCCCATTCGTTGGTGTCATAAACGACCAATCCCGTCACGTTGGTCTCAAACTGCTGGAGCGCGGTAAAGCCGTTGACCGTTGCATAAGATAAATTGTGAATTTTTATCCAAGTGAACTCGCCTTCAGACGCCGCGCTAACGCAGGCAAGTCGGGGTTGGGTGCGGTTCACAATACCTTCCAGCGAAGAAAACAATGCCTGCTCGTCGCCCGGGAGGCCATCTATGTCAATGCACTGGATTGGCTTAATCGGAGTCGAAAATGTGGGGAGAAACTGGCTCGCAGGCCATATGAGGCCGGTGGCATGACCGCTTTGAATAGTCCAGGCCAGCAACAGGATCGGGATAAAACGAACGGGTAGCTTTCTAAACTGCATTGAGCATTTATTTTACTACGCCATGACCGATAGCACAAGTAAACAGCATCTTTGTATGAGAAAATACTTTCCCTTTAAACGGCGAGTCTTTCGCGCATTTACGGGAAAGGGTTATTCAAATGATCAGTTCAGAATGTCTCGGCGGCGGTGACGAATTATGATTGCCGGTTTGACATCGCTGGAAATCTGATAATCTGATTTTATGCGAAAGACGATTATCAGTGTTACCGACGCGGCGCGCAATTTTGCCGATTGCGTCAACCGTGCGCATCATCAAAATGTGACGTTTGTTTTGGTTAAGAACGGTTCGCCAGTTGCTCGACTTGTGCCGGATACTGAAAAAATCTGCACGGGCCGGGATTTGGCCGAAGCCCTGGCTGAAATAGATTTGTCTACGGAAGAAGCTGCCTCCCGGCATCGCGATTTGCAAATGGCGCGCAAGACTCTCAAAATCTCTGCCGATAAATGGCGATAATCCTGGATGCGGATGTCCTTATTCGCGGTGAGAAAGGTACTTTCGAGCTCCAACGCTGGCTGGCAGCGCAGCCCGATCAGCAATTTGAAGTGGCTGCCGTTACTGTTGCCGAACTGTGGCATGGCGTGGAGCGGGCTGTGGGAGCGCATCGGGCTAAACGCCAGCAATACCTCCAGACTATTTTAGCTTTGTTGCCGGTTATTCCTTACACCGAACAAACGGCATACGAACACGCCCGCATTTGGGCCGAATTGGAATCATCTGGTAAGATGATTGGCTATTACGATTTAATCGTGGCGGCAACGGCCCTGGAGCGTCGCAGCGACGTTCAACCGCCGGCATTTTGACCAGGTCAAGGGGCTCATCGTAATCGAACCCAAATAATCCACCTGTTCATTAGTCCAACATCAGAACGGCTCCCCTGGATGGTCCTCAAGCCATTCCGTCAGTCCCGGCAGTGGTTTTGCCAGGAGCTTTTGCACTTTTGAAATATCCAGCGACGCATCCAGCGCGCGCGGTGGGCCCGGAAAATCCCGCGCCGATCCAGGCACGATAGCTCCGCTCATGCCCGGCCGGCGCTTGAGCATTAATTGCCCAATTTGAAAGCGCGACAGTTTTTCCGCCCCGGCCACGTGCACAATTCCCGCGCAGCGTTGTTCCGCCAATTGCCATACAGCGCGTGCAGTCTCACCCGCAAAGATTGGACAGCGAAATTCGTCCGTGAACAACGTCATGCCCCGTCCGGATTCCAAAGCCTGCCTTAATTGTTCGTTAAAGCCGCGATTGCCGGCCGCTGATATGCCGCCATTGATTGAGGTGCGCAAGACGAGATGCCGCGGATTCTTCCGGACGATTTGTTCCGCCGCGGCTTTGGTTTCACCGTAAAGGTGCAACGGGTTTGGTGTATCGGTTTCCCGGTAATGTCCCTTGCGGCCGTCAAAGACCAAATCGGTGGAAAAAAAGACGAATTGAATGTCCGCGGCCAATTCGGCAAGAAATTGTGTGGCTTCTACGTTCACTTTCCTGGCCAACTCCGGGTTTTTGTGCGCGTCCGCTACGCTGGAAATGCCCGCGCAGTGAATGATCAATCCAGGGCCGTCCTTTTTGAATTCGCGCTCGATGCCGGCGAAATCGAGCAGGTCAAATTGCGCGCGTGTCAGCGCCCGCAACCGCCATTGAGCGCCAAATTGTGGCGCCGTCCGGACGATATAATTCCCGATCAATCCATTTGATCCTGTAATCCACGCCGATTTCATTTTTGCGGAACGGCGGTATTCTCGGGGCGGGGCAGGCGTCCAATCCACAATTCCGTCGCGGCATAGTTCCACTGCAATTGCGGAAGGTTCGGACGGCTCGAAGCGGGAGCGCTGATGAACATCCGGTCCTGCGGGCGCATTTCGTCTGCCCACGGCTCGAGTGCCCGGGCGTCGCCAAAATTCAATTGGAATTTGCGATACACCGCCAGGTCTTCGGGACGCATCAAACCGGGCTCAAATCCCAAAACATATTTCCAGTCTTCCGTTGGATTTTTGAAAAAGGTTTCGTAAAAAACGTCCATGTCCGAATTGTAGATGATGCCGCCGGGCCCGGGCAGCCAGTCCGCGAGGCCGGGAGTGGCCTGGGAAACAAAATCGGTCGAGAGGTTTTCCGTCCATCGGCTGTCACGATCTGAGGTGAAACCCAAATACGCCCCTCCGGCAATGGCAAGGGTGATGACCAGCCGGGTAAAAGAATCAAAAACCGAGTCACGTTCGAAATGTTCCTGCAATTCCAATGCAACCCAGGCGATGAACGCCGGCGCCCCAAAATCCCACCAGAATCGCCGGGTGTGCAAGCCCAGCAGCCATCCGAGCGCCATCATCATAAACATGGGATTCAGGACCGTGCGCGTATTCCAGCCACCGGACGCTTTTCGCCACAAGAGCAGGGCGCCAACTGCAAGAACAGCCGGGACCGCGCCATCGGAAGGCAGCCATTCGGGTTCGAGTTGCCGGGTGACGGCAAAATTGCCGAATGCGACCAGCATGTGCCGCACGGCCTGAACTAAAAATCCGATTGGGTGCCCGGTCAACGCGCAACCGAGAAAACTTCCCACCACCCAACAAATCCAATACGCGATCGCTTCCCGCCATAATCCTGCCAGTAAATTCGCCGCGCCGGGCAACACCAGCAAATACCATGAGCCATGGATCCACGCGGACGCCGCCACCATCAACGTTGTGGAAATAATCGCCGCCGGCGAAATAGTGCCCGGACCACGGCGCGACCAGATAAACAAGCTCGTGATGACAACCGCATCGGTCAGGATATAGGGCCGCCCGCGAGCAAATCGCGTTGTAATTTCGGGGACAAAAATAGCAGCGATGCACAGGGCGGCCAGCCATGCTTCCGGCCGGCGAAACCACGGCACGCCGCAGACGAGGACCAGAACCATTAGCGAGACAACGGAGAAGACAACGAGTGATTCGGCATCGCCGCCGCGCAGGTCATGGACCCAGTCGAGGATTTTGTCCCAACCTGGACTTGGGTCGATTGAAAAATCGTCCCGCATTACCAGGATTTGTTGCCATGATTTCCCTGAAATCGTCCTGGCCGCATGGCGCAAGGCATCGTCCATCGGCAAAAAACCGTAGCTGTAGATGCGCAGCGGGATGAAGATGATGGCCGAAACGACGACAATCCAAACTGCCAGCGGGATGTAACGTTTCACTGGCGATGAAATTTACAATGTCCGGAACATGTGTAAATGATGAAGTGCGAATCCGTTTCAACGCTTCAACCCTTCAACGAATCACGGGGCTTCGAGTCAATATGCGGCAAAAACGCCGTGAGCAACCCGATCAATGGCAAATAAGCGCAAACCCTGAAAACAAAATCTATGCTCGTATAATCCGCCAATTTGCCCAGCGCCGCCGAGCCAATGCCCGCGAAACCAAACGCCATGCCGAAAAACAAGCCGCTGATCATCCCGACGTTTCCCGGGACCAATTCCGTGGCATAAACAAGGATGACCGAAAAAGCAGACGCCAAAATAAGACCGATGATCACCGTCAGAACAGCCGTCCAAAACAGATTCACATGCGGCAGGAGCAACGTGAATGGCGCCACGCCGAGAATGGAAACCCAAATAATGTATTTGCGCCCAAAATGGTCCCCCAAAGGGCCGCCCATAAACGTCCCCGCCGCGACGGCAAACAGAAAGAGGAATAAATAAAGCTGCGACGCCGCCACGGAAACGTGGAATTTATCGATCAAATAAAAAGTGTAATAGGAGGATATGCTAACCAAATAGATATATTTGGAAAACGTCAACGCGATCAGGACGCCAAGTGAAATATAAACCGTCCTGCGCGGCACCGGCGAACGATGGACAGGGCGGGGCTTATTTTTCAACTCGGACAAATGATTTTTATACCAGCGGCAGATTTTGAGAAGGACGACTGCCGCCGCCAGCGCGAGCACGGAAAACCCGACGATGCTCCGCTGCCCGCGGCCCGTGATCACCAGCGCCGCCAAGAGGGGACCAAAGGAACTGCCCGCGTTGCCGCCCACTTGAAACAGCGACTGGGCGAAACCGTGCCGCCCGCCCGATGCCAGTCGCGCCAGCCTGGACGATTCCGGGTGAAAAATTGCCGAGCCAATTCCCAAAAGGCCCACCGAAATCAGGATCAGCGAATAATGCCACGCGAATGCCAGCAACAGGATGCCAACCAGGGTAATCATCATCCCTGCCAACAGCGAATACGGCCTGGGATTCCGGTCCGTGTAATAGCCAACGCACGGTTGCAAAAGCGAAGCGGTGCATTGAAACGTAAACGTAATGAACCCGATTTGAGTGAAGCTCAGATGAAACGATTCTTTCACGATGGGATAAATCGCGGAAATCAAAGACTGGATCGTGTCATTGAGCAGATGGCAGAAGCTGATGGCCAGCAAAACCGGCATAACGGTTTGTTCCGCCGTATCGCGAGCATGTGAAATGAATTTTTCTTCCTTTTGC
The DNA here is from genome assembly GCA_963845665.1 of uncultured Verrucomicrobiae bacterium. Lineage (GTDB taxonomy): Bacteria > Verrucomicrobiota > Verrucomicrobiia > Limisphaerales > UBA11358 > UBA11358. Next base: position 814,018 of record CAWJTA010000001.1, on the reverse strand, counting down.
ATATAATGAAGTTCGAAGAAGCCAAAGCCGCAGAACCAAAGGGCACTGGCAGCCTGCGCGACGCTCAATCTACCAGTCGCTTCGTCAGATTTTCGTAGGCGTCAATCCGGCGGTCGCGCAGGAACGGCCAGTGGGTGCGCGTGACATCCACCGTGGCAAGATCCACAGGAACAATCAAAATCTCTTCCCGGTCAATCCCCGCCTTTGCGAGAATCTGCCCGGATGTTCCGGCCACGAAGCTTTGTCCCCAGAATTCGATCCCTTCGCCGGAAAGTTGTTCATGGCCCACTCGGTTCGGCACGGCCACATAACAGCCGTTGGCGATGGCGTGTCCGCGTTGGATGGTCTCCCAGGCGCTGTGCTGGTTTCCGCCGTACTCCTTCTTTTCGGCAGGATGCCAGCCTATGGCCGTGGGATAAAAGAGAATCTGCGCGCCCTGCATCGCGGTCAGCCGGGCGGCTTCGGGATACCATTGGTCCCAGCAAACGAGCACGCCGATTTTTCCATACTTCGTCTGCCATGCTTTGAACCCCAAATCGCCTGGCGTGAAATAAAACTTCTCGTAATAAAGCGGGTCATCCGGAATATGCATCTTGCGATACATGCCTTTGAACGAGCCATCGGCATCAATCACGACGGCTGTGTTGTGATAAACGCCCGCCGCGCGTTTCTCGAAAAGCGACGCAATGATCACAACCTTGTGCTTTTTCGCCAGTTTGCAAAAGGCGTCTGTGGTCGGGCCGGGAATTTGTTCCGCCAGGGCAAAATTCTTATGGTCTTCCGTCTGGCAAAAATATTGCGAGCGGAAGAGCTCCTGCGTGCAGATAATCTGCGCGCCCTGTTTGGCGGCGCGTTCAGCCAGCGCGAGCGTCTTTTTCAAATTCGCTCCCGCGTCAGCCGAACAGGCTGCCTGCAACAGCCCTAATGTAACGATTTGCTTCATTACGAAGCGATGAATCTAGCGGAGGTCACGGCAGTTCTCAACTAAAAGTCCATCATCTTCCCGGGACGAGCAGTAAAGGTCGCTCGAATGCGATTGCGGACCGGCCTTCGAGATGAAGCGGGCAACATAGACGGGATTGCGCAAATGATGCAAAGGCAGTAAGATAGTCGTGGCGTATGAATTATCAGAGCATCATTACCATTGAACCGGGCAAGCGTGGTGGTCGGCCGTGTATCCGGCGAATGCGGATTGCCGTTGCGGATGTGCTCGGTTGGCTGGCTGCTGGTATGTCGCATGAGCAAATTCTTAGCGATTATCCCGAGTTGACCGAAGAGGATATTCGAGCCTGTCTTGCCTACGCCGCTGACCGTGAACGCCGCGTCTTAACCGCCGCATGAAGCTCTTGTTCGACCAGAACTTGAGCTTCAAACTTGGTGGGCGACTGGCGGACCTATTTCCTGACTCAAACCAGACTCGACTTGCGGGTCTCGAGTCTGCCGATGACCGTATTATCTGGGAGTTCGCCAAGGTCAACGGTTTTACAATCGTTTCACAGGATTCGGATTTTGCCGATATGGCTGCGGTGTTTGGCTCGCCGCCCAAGGTCATCTGGCTTCGCTGTGGCAACCAGCCAACCGGTGTCATCGAGAAAAAATTCCGGGACCATACCAATTCACTCATCGCATTCGAAAAGGATGCTCACGCGGCGTGTTGGGAGCTTTATTAGGTGCTTGGGCCGCGGCTCCTGGTCTTTTCAGGCGTTGGCCATTGCTTCAGCCGCCATACCGTGCCAATTGTGGACTTTGGGCATTTAGACTGCCGACGTTTTCCCTCTTGACGCCGGTAGGTTACAGGACGATAGGTTGGATATGAATTCTCATAAGTATCAGCCATGGGTCAGCGTGGCCGTTTTTGAGGATATGAAGGAAGGTCGTATTCTTGAAAGCTTCTTCCGTGACCGCGACATTGACGCGCGCACGTACAACGACAAGTTGCTCCAGAACTTTTTGTTTCTCTGCCCTCCACGCGTGACGTATCGGGTTCAGGTGCGGCAGGACCATTGGAACCAGGCGGTTCGCGCCATGGATGACGCCCATCCGCCGATTTTGGAAAAGGCGATTCATTGTCCTGAGTGCGGTTCACTGCGTGTGAGTTATCCGCAAATGACACGGCGTTTCTTTCTTCCCACGGTGGCGCTTCACCTCGGAATCATTTTTCGAATCATCGAGCACGAGGCTTATTGCGAGAACTGTCATATGACCTGGAACCTGTCAAAAGACGTCGCTGCCAGGGTCCACGCTCCCAAACCGTTTTTTCCGTTTAAACATTAACGGATGAAACAAAGGGCCGCTCTCGTCATCGGTGGGGGTATTTCCGGGCTGGCTGCGGCCCTTGAACTGGCGCAAAACAAAATTTCCACGACCGTTTTGGAGGCGAAAAATCGCTTCGGCGGACGTATCCATACACTCCGGCATAACGGCGTTCCGATCGAACTGGGCGCCGAATTTGTTCACGGCCGCAGTAAAGCCCTGCTTGGGGCAATTGAGGATGCCCGTCTCTCCACGCAAACCGTTCCTGATACGAATTGGACTTTTGAGAATGGAAAACTTCAAGAGAGCAAAATTTGGGGCGTTATCTCTGATGTGTTCAATCAGGTGGATATCCGTAAACCGGATTGTTCAATTGAGGATTTTCTCGTTCAGCAGCCCCTGGACGAAAAAACACGCGCCCTCGTCAGGCATTTTGTGACGGGCTTCGATGCAGCGCATGCAGACCGCATCAGCGCCCACGCCTGCCGTCGCGCTGAATATTCCGGCGAACAAATTAGTTTGGATCAGGAACTGCGCGTGGCCGACGGCTACGGCGCGCTGGTGGAATATTTTATGCGCGAAATCCAGGCGCACGGTGGGCAACTGATTTCGGGCGCAAAAGTGAAACACGTCCGATGGGCACAGGGAACAGTCGAAGTCATGGCCAGACGGGGCAGGCGCAACGAGGTTTTTCGCGCCGATGCGGCGGTCGTGACACTGCCGGTTGGAGTTTTGAAGACTGGAGACATTAAATTTGAGCCGTCATTGCCCGAGAAAATCGAGGCGGCAAATGGACTGGAATTTGGCAATGTCGTTAAGGTCATCTTTCAGTTCAAGGAATCGTCATGGGATGATTTTGGATTCATTCATGTGCCGGACGCCCCGCTTCGAACGTGGTGGAGCGACCCGCGTGGGCCGCTTGTCACCGGTTGGTGCGGTGGGCCTTACGCCGATGCACTTTTGAATTTATCTGCAGAGGAGCTTTGTACAACAGGCCTTGAAATACTTTCCAAAATTCTCTTTGACGGCGCGCCCGTTTCGGCGCTTCGCCGGCGGCTCTCGAAAGTCCACTATCACAATTGGGCCAACGATCCAGACGTGCGTGGGGCATATAGTTATATTCCCGTGAACGGCCTTGATTTGCCAAAATTACTCGCGGCGCCGGTTGCCGGCACGCTGTTCTTCGCCGGCGAAGCCACGGTTTCCGACGCCCAAACCGGAATTGTCTTTGGCGCCCTGGAAACCGGCCAGCGCGCGGCAAAGGAACTGATGAAGAAATTTTCGACTTGAAAATCGCGAATTATGGATTTTAGTTATCTGTAGTTATGAGTTCAGACCTTGCGAAAAAGGAGTGCAAGCCGTGTGCGAGTGGAACGCCACCGCTCAAGGGCGATGCGCTTAAACAAATGCAAAACCATCTCAACGGCGGTTGGCGGGTCCTTAATGACGAACGTCTGGAAAAAGAATTCAAGTTTCCTGATTTCGGCCAGGCCCTAAAATTTGTCAACCGGATAGGGGACGTCGCCGAAAAACAAAACCATCATCCCGACATTTATTTTACCTGGGGCAAGGCACGAATTCAGATTTCGACTCACTCAATTCACGGCTTATCGGAAAGCGATTTCATTCTAGCCGCCAAAATTGATGAGTTAAGCGCCACTTGATTCCTAGCGGCCTTTCGTCCTGTCCGTCCGATTTGCTTGATTGCTGTTTCCGCCCTCCGTTCCCAGTGGTGGCCCGTTGGACCAATGGCCCCTGCGCAAGCCGGTGGAAAAACTTGAAACGGCAAACTCCCTGGGGCTAGACTTTCGATGTGTCCATTTTGAGCTACATCGTGGTTGCCGTGGTGGGCTATCTGCTCGGTTCGATACCGACAGGCTTTCTCGTTGGAAAAGCGCGCGGAGTTGACATCCGGTCGGTCGGCAGCGGCAATATAGGCGCGGCCAACACTTTTCGCGCCGTTGGCCGGAGGGCGGGAATTTTTGTTTTGATCGTTGATGCCTTGAAAGGTTTTCTGGCCGTCGAATCGTGTTATCTGATATTGCCGCTTTTCCACATAACTGACCCCGCCGTGGCCGTGCATTATCGTGTCCTTGCAGGAATTTTTGCGGTGCTGGGCCACAATTACACGTGCTGGCTTCATTTCAAGGGCGGTAAAGGCATCGCTACGACCGCCGGTGTATATCTGGGTCTTGTGCCCTGGTCGGTCTGCCTGGGATTCGCGACATTTATTCTCGCCGTGCTGATCACGCGGTTTACGTCAGTGGGCTCCATGCTCGCGGCTATCGTTTTGGCAACTGTGGTTTGCGTCACACAACAGGATCTAACCCTGAGGCTCGTCACTATCGCCCTTTGCATTTTGGCGTTACTCAAACACAGGACCAATATTCGGAGGTTGATCGCGGGCACGGAGAACAGGATCAGCTTTGGAAAACGGCAGTCGCCGAAACCCGAAGGTTGAGGTGCCTCAGATCCATGAATTCCGTTCCTGGCTTCCTGCATTTCTCATTGTTTTAATCTGCGAAAATTTGCGCAAATTGCAGCGCCGAAGTCACGCGGAGCGGGACGGAAGCGGGTCTGCGGATAAAAACTTCGGGAATATCCGTTTCAACGTTTCAACTTTTTAACGTTTCAACGATTGCTTTAAACAATTCGGGATGCGATTCCACAGCCTTAAACTGCGGGAAATCCCGCTTCACGTTCTCAGGCGCATGAATTAGAAAGCCGGTGTGTGCTTCGAGCAGCATTCCCGTGTCATTGTACGAATCGCCAGCCGAAACGACGTTGTAATTCAATTGCTTGAGCGCGGCGACGGTTTTTCGCTTTTGGTCCGGGATGCGCAATTTATAGTCCACAATTTGGTCCTCCTCCACAACCAGCTTGTGGCAAAAGAGCGTGGGATAATTTAACTGTTTTATCAGCGGCGATGCGAATTGTTCAAAAGTATCGGACAGGATGATGACCTGCACGAGGTCGCGCAGTTCGTCGAGGAATTTTTTCGCCCCATCAAGCGGTTTCAGCGAGCCGATGACGTTCTGAATATCGGACAATTTCAAATGATGCCGCGCGAGGATTTCCAAACGCCCCCGCATGAGCTTGTCATAATCCGGTTCATCACGGGTGGTCCTGCGCAATTCGGGAATTCTCGTTTTTTCGGCGACGGCAATCCATATTTCCGGCGTCAACACGCCTTCCATGTCGAGAGTGACGATTGATTGTTTCACCTGCCGATTGTTCCAAAATGGGGTCACTGTGTCGAGGTGCGGATTACCGTCGCGGCGCGAAAAATCCCGATTCAACGTTTTAACGTTTCAACGGAATTTAGTTCCTTTTGCGCCTGCGGAAAATCCGGTTGGATCGCAAGGGCAGCTTTCAAATGAGCCGCCGCGTCCGTCGCATCGCCATGCTGCGATAAAAACACACCAAAATCATATTGCATGTCGGCATTGCCCGGCCAAAGTTGAATGGCGGTGGCCAAATGATTTGACGCATTGGCGGAATCGCCCAGCGCAACGAGGTCCATTCCCAGATCAAATTGTGCCAGAGGATAATCCGGCTCAAGTTGGACAGCTTGAGCGTAGCAGTCTCCCGCGTGATCCAGCCTGCCTTTGTTTTGCCAGCTTTTGCCCAGGCAATCGTAGGCTGCGTAGTTGTCCGAGGTCACCCGCACCGTATGCGTAAAAATGGCGATGCTGTCGTGCCAGTACCTCAATTGAATGGACGTCAGGACCAGGCAGCCGATCAGTGCGCCCGCGCCGGCAATAGCACACGTTTCTAATCTTCGGGCCGAAGAGGCCACCAGATCACTGATGCCCCACACGACGAGTATAAAAATCCCGATGGATGGCAAATAAGTATATCGATCGGCTATGGACTGGACGCCGACCTGGACGAGACCAATTACCGGTACCAATGTTCCCAGAAACCAAAACCAGCCCACTGGCAGATATGGAAAACGTTTCGCCTGAACGATAAAAATGACGGTTATCAGAACCAGCACCGTTCCAGCGGCGGCAACACCCAATAACGGCCATAAATGAGGATACGGATAAATCAATGCCAGGTTCGTCGGAATAAATATCTTTGAGAGATACCGGACATAAGCCATTAACGTATTGGCAAAACGAAAAGAGAAGGGCAGAGAGGCGGTCGACCACATGGCGCCCTTTTGGGCGGACAACGTGATGACGCAGGAAGCAGCCATGAGGGCGAAGAAGGGAAGTTTTTCGAGGAGTAAACGTTGAAACGTTGAAACGTTAAAACGTTGCAACGGCCAGAAGTCCAGGAGCAAAAGGACGAATGGCAGAGTTACGACCATTGGCTTGGACATAAGACCGCACGCGAAGAAAAGCAGCGCGAGCATGTAGAATATGGTGGGGCCGGCGCTCTTCGCAAGTGGCGCTGCCACCGCGGTCCGTGCCGCGTCTAACGGCGCAATTCCTTCGGATGGATTTCGCGCTACGGTCGATTTTTCTATATCATTCCGGCCGCTATACGGGCGGGGACATCGCAGCGCGATGTCCCTACCATACCGGGCGAAACACAACAGCGTGAGCATCCAGAAAAAACCGCTGAGAACGTCCTTGCGTTCCGAGGCCCATGCCACCGATTCAACATGCAGCGGGTGCCACGCAAACAGCGCGGCCACAAAGAAGCTTCGCCACGGCGCGCGAGTCATGTTGTTCAACAGAATAAACAGCAGCACAGCATTTGCCGCGTGGAAGAGCACATTCATCATGTGATGAGCCCCAGGAGCATTGGTGCCGAAAAGTTGGCAATCCAGCATGTGAGAAATCCACGTCAACGGATGCCAATTAGCCGCGTAGCTGTGGGTGAACGCCCATACGATGCCGGGCCATCTCAACCCCGCATTGACGTGAGGGTTATTCAGGATGTAATCCTGATCGTCATAATTGACGAATTCATGCCACAGCACCGGACAATAGAGCGCGATGGTTCCGACCGCCAGCACGAGGCCAAGCGCTATCGTCAATTGTTTTCGAGACAGTTCCAGAACGTTAAGGTGAGTGAGTATTGACAACGATCCTGGCATGGACGCCCCGGTGCCGCGCCAGGCGCTTTTCAAAAAGGATCCGGGCGGCGCTGCCCCTGCGGCGGGAAGACCCGGGATTTTATTTTCTGCCCCCCCGTTCACGAGAAGCCTCCTCTTCTCTTTCGAAGAATGCGTTGGGCGTATGAACCGTAGCGCGGGCGTCCTCGCCTGCGGGTTATGGCGGCGTCTCGCCGCCAGTGTCGGTTTGAGAGACAGGCGCCGAGACGGCGCCTGAACCCGCAGCCGGGGACGGCTGCGCTACGTGCGCGCGTCCTTGCCATTCGGCCGGTCCCGCTTGGCTTTTTCCCGTCCAATCGCCCGTTGATTAAATGCTCCAGCATCTTTAAGCTAAAATCATCTCAGTTTCGGATTTGCAGCCAGAATCTCGTCCAGTTCCTTTTTTGCATCGGCAAAACCCGGCGAGAGCTTTAACGTTTCACGATATTCTTGCACCGCCTTCGCCAATTCATTTTGGTCCCGCAATGCCTGGGCCAACCGATAATGCCCCTTTGGTTCATTGGGCGCCAGGCGCAGTTCTTCTGAAAATTGCTCTGCGGCGAGGGCGGGTTGATGGTTATTGAGATACGCAAGCCCGAGATTGGAATGGGCTTCCGGATCATTTGGTTGCAATTGAACCGCCTTGTCAAATTCGGCGATTGCGTCGGCCATATTGCCCTGGCTCGCCAGAGCTACGGCGAGGTTCTCATGGGCGAGAACAAAATCAGGTTTTAGGCGAAGCGCTTCGGAAAATTGGGCGACCGCCTGCTCAGGTTGCGAGCCGTTTAGCAGGACGGTTCCCAGGTCGTAGTGAAATTGCGCATTGTCCGGATCCAGCGCGACAGCGTGGAATAATTCGTCATAGGCGCTTTCTGAATCTCCTTGCTGCAAAAATGCTTTGCCGAGAGCGTTGTGTGCTTCGGCAAAATCGGGGTCGTCCTTTAGGGCAGCTCTAAAACGCGCGATTGCCTCGTCCGTTTTTCCATGCTCGAACAGAAATTTTCCGAGATTGTACTGAAAGCCCGAGTTCTCTGGCGCGGATTTCGCCGCGAGATTAAGATGGTTAAAGGCTTCGTCCGGGTGGCCCAACTTCCACAAGACCTGGCCGAGGAAAAACTGTCCGGCCGGATATTGCGGATCAATCCGCACCGCTTCCTGGCAGAACTTCAATGCCTCCGGGTCACGCCCATCGACGTCCAACGCCTGGCCAACACAGGCATTGGCGACAGCATTGTTCGTGGTCACCTGAATAGCATGTGTGAATAGCGTGACACTGTTGCGCCAGTATGAGATCTGGATGTGAGTGAGCCAAAAACAGGCAGCCAGCAAGGCGCACGCGACAAAGGTTGAAACAAAGGGCTGACTTCGCGAGATAATCCATCTGTCCCGCCCCGGGTACCCGTACTTGATCGATAGCTGTAGAGCTTTACGTTGTATGAAATTCGCCAAAGCCCACGTGACCAAAATGAACAGCCCAATGTCCGGGATGTATGTGTAACGGTCTGCCATGGATGCCGGGCCGATTTCCACAAAGCCAATTACCGGCACGAGAGTGCCCAGGAACCAAAACCATCCCGTGAACAAATACGGCCAGCGACGGGCCAGGGCAATGAACGCGATGGAGCAAACCACTAGTAAGAGTGCCGAGCCAATCCCCAAAAGCACGAGTCCGCGGCGTACATAGGGATAAACGATGGACAGGTCCGTCGGCCAAAATGTTTTTGCGATATATCGCTCATATGCCCAGAAGGCGTTCGAGGCGCGAATCGACATTGGGTCATTCACGACCACCGCGCCGCCATGTTTTTGGACGATGTATGTTATGGCGCAGGCAGCGAAAGAAAGGGCGAAGAAGGGCATTTTTTCGAGCGACAGCCGTCGAAGCGCCCCATCCATCCAATTCGTCCTATACGTCCCATTCGTTAAGCGTTGAAGCGGCCAGAAGTCCAATAAGAGCAGGACGAACGGGAGGGTTACAACCATTGGTTTGGACATGAGGCCGCAGGCGAAAAAAAACAGGGCGAGGCAGTAGAAGGTGGCAGGGACTGCGCTCTTCGCAAGTGGCGCTGCCACCGCGGTCCGCGCTGCGTCCAACGGAGCTATCCCTTCGGATGGATTTCGCGCTACGGTTGATTTTTCGCTATCGTTCCGCCCGCTGTACGGGCGGGGACATCGCAGCGCGATGTCCCTACCATGAATGGCATAGCGCGCATAACACAACAGCGTGAGCATCCAGAAAAAAGCGCTCAACACATCTTTACGTTCCGATGCCCAGGCGACAGATTCGACATGGAGCGGGTGCCAGGCGAAGAGCGCGGCCACAAAGGCGCTGCGCCCCGGAGCGGTGGTCATATAGGTCAACAAAATGAACAGCAGCACTGTGTTGGCCGCGTGGAAGAAAATGTTCATCATGTGATGGTCCGCCGCATTGACGCCAAAGAGTTGGCAATCGATCATGTGCGAAATCCATGTCAGGGGATGCCAATTGGCGGCGTAACCGCTCGTCAACGCCCATTTGACGCCGGCCCACGTCAGCCCCGCCTTGACGTGTGGGTTGTCCGTGACATAGGCGTTGTCATCGAAATTAATGAAATCGTCGTGGGTAATCGGCCAATAGAGAACGATCGTTCCAGCGGCGAGGGCGAGCGTGTAGCAGATGACGATCCACCATGGAATTTTTATCGATTGGACCGTCTGCATGCGCCTTTAGAACGAAACGATTTGTTTCCGCCGTTGCTCAAAGCGACAAGTCTTTGTGTAGCCGACGCTGCGGGCGAGGGCGACGGCTTCGGTAAAGTTCATCCCAACTTCGCCCGGCGCGTGGGCATCCGAACCAAATGTGATGGGCACGTCTTTTTGAAACGCAAGCTGCAGAATTTCGCGGCTGGGATAAATTTCCGTGCAATCCTTTCGCAGGCCGGCTGTATTTAACTCGACGGCGCAGCCGGATTTTTTGGCCGCATTGAGAAATTTTTCGTAGAGGGGACCAGCGTTGGCGGGCGGTTCATGGCCGAATTTCTTCGGTAGATCCGCGTGTCCGATAATTTCAAACAGCCCGGATTCGGCCGCGCTGGTCAGCCGGTCGAAATAAATCCGCCACACGTCATACGCATCGCGATTTTTCCATTCCGATATTTTCTTCGGATCATCGATCGCCCAATCCTCCGACACATAATGGACTGAGCCGATGAAATAGTCCCAGGGATACAGGGCGGCAAGTTCGCGGATCCAATCCTCGCCGTTTGGAAAATAGTCCACCTCCAGTGCCATCTTGATATGCAGTTGCGGAAAGTCTTTTTGGATGCGCCGGACTTTATCCACGTAGATGGCTAATTTATCGAAATTCATGCGCCATTCATCAAAATCGTCCTGGCGCATGGGCGAGTGATCGGACATGCCCATTTCGGGCAGGCCCAGTTCAAGTGCGCGTCGTGCGTATTCCTCCGGTTCGCCGACGGCGTGGAGGCACAACGGGGTATGCATGTGATAATCTGCGGGCAAAGCCATGGGACAATTAAAAAGGAAAAAGCAAAAAGGAAAAAGGCAAAACGGTATCGCGTTGGACTTGACTTAAACGTCTTCAATTAATAAAATTATCAAAGTTTATAGACGGGCAATCGCGGAGAACGTCAGCAGCGTTTGAAAACCATGAAAAAGCCGGGAGCGCCATTGAGGCAGTGCCCTGTCTCTGTTTCTCTTCTTCTATTCGTCATTCAACTGATTGTATGTGCGCGCGCTGCTGCCGCTGCGGACTTCGAGGGCAGCATTATGGCGGTTGAGGGACGGCCGGGGGCCGTGACGGGATTGCTTTACACCGTGGGTACGAATGAGCTTCGGATCGCACAAACGCAAACCAATTATCCCAGCCCCATTGACGTAGTGAACTTAAGTTCGGGCCAGATCACCCTGATTCAGCCGATGAATAATACTTTCGTGCGCTTTACACCAGGGGTCCGGCCCCCGCTGCCGCCGCACGCTTACCATCCTGCTGTCGAAACGCAACCCGAACCGCTGTCGGCGCCCGGTGCGCGACCGGGAATCGGCCCGGCCAATTTTTCCGGCGCGCCGCCTGTGCCCGCTATGCCCAACATGCCGATGCCATCGGGCGGTCTGCCGCCAGGCATTGGCCCGCAGGCGGGCGGCAATAATGTCTCGCCGATGGCGGCCGCCCCCGCTGCCATGCCTCCGATGCCTCAGATACGCCTCATGCCGCCTGGGGTCGGACTGGAGTTGAGGGTCACTGGCGCTACGACCAATCTGTTTGGTTATTCCTGTGAGCAATTCGAGATTACGCGAGGCGATCAAATCATGGAGATTTGGGCCACCGGCCAGCTGATGCCCTTTCAGGATTATCTTGCCGCGCAGCCGCACTGGTTTGCTCCGGCCATGATGGAAGAGCAGTGGGCCGGGTTGGTGGCAGCCAGGAAACTTTTTCCGTTGAGCGCGGTGTTACAGACCAGGGAGGGCGTGGAACAGTATCGCTTTGAAGTGCAGTCCATCACGCCACACTCGCTGACGGCTGCGGAAACAAACGGTTTTGAACCGCCAACGCGCTATGTGGAACTGCGGCCGCGGCCGTTTTGAAGGTGTCGCAATTTATTTGTCTCAGCACTAATCAAATCGAACAGAAAGCTCGAAATGAAAACCAACAGGCGTATCTTGGTAAAGACAGTGCGCAGGGCAAGTGGCGCTGCCACCGCTGTCCGCGCCGCGTCTAGCGGCGCAATGAGCGTAGTGGAACGTTGTATCGCGGGCGGTTCCGCGCGTCCCGCATTTGCGGGACGTGGTGACGGCGCAGTGCGCCGTCCCTACCATCTGAAAGCGTCAGGATGCACCCAAAACCGACTATGAAAACTATACGCATACATATATGCCGGCTGGCCGCGCTGCTGCTCCTCACGACGTTGACCGGTTATCTCAATCCCGCGCGCGCGGCCGGTCCGCTGACGCCCCCAGGCCCGCCCGCGCCAACCGGGAAATCACTTCAGGAAATCGAACCGCGCATCCTGATTGCGTCCGTGCCCTACACGATCAGCGCATCCGGTTCGTATTACCTGTCCAATACCCTCGCCGTTGCCTCCGGCACTGCAATCACAATTCAAGCCAACGGTGTCACTCTGGACTTGAACGGCTGCACGCTCAGCTCGGGAGCCGCCAGCGCCGCGGGCTATGCCATTGATATTAATGGCAGCTACAGCGACATTTCCATCTTCAATGGCCATATTGTAAGCGGCGTCGTCCAAGGCAGCGGTACGTATAGTGGTCCGGGCTTTGGCTATGGGATTTATGGGCCCAGCGCTTATGACGTTCGGGTTTCCGACGTTTCGGTCTCGGGCGTTTTGTATGACGCCATTGGCCTTAGCGGCAATTCAAGTGTCGTCCAGGGATGCCTGGTGTACACGGCGGGCAGTTACGGTATCGAGGCGAATATAGTGAAAAGCTCCCTGGCTATTGGCTGCGGCAGTATCGGCATTGTTGCCGATGAAATTTCCGACAGCTATGGAGAGTCCCCGATTGCGGGAGGCACCGGTATTGCCTGCACGGCCGCTGTCAACTGCACTGGCGTTTCTGACGCCAGCACCGGCTATGGTGATGGCATCAGCGCAGATGACGCTGAAAACTGCTATGGCTATTCTTATAATAATGATGGAATCGACGCTTCCACAGTCAACAACTCCTACGGCTGCAACGACTACCTATGCCGTTCAGGGCAATGATGTCAATGGGTGCTACGGCTATGGCGGTATCGGCGGTGTGTACGCCTATGACACAGCCCACGGTTGCTACGGCAGCAGCAGCTACGGCAATGGCGTTTCTGCCCTGACGGCGGAAAATTGCGTCGGTTACAGTTACGCTGTCAGCTCTACTTATGCTGGAGTGTCGGCCACGGTGGCCAATAATTGCTACGGTTACGGCTACAGCACCAGCTACAACACGTACGGAATAGACGCCGCCACCGCCAACAATTGCTACGGCTATGGCTATTATGGCTTTGGCTGCTATGTCTATCCCGGAACCGCCGCGAACTGTTTGGGTTCCAGCACAAACAGTGATGGCATCTTTGCTTATACCGCCATCAATTGCTATGGAACGAGCATGGACGACGTCGGCATCTATGCCACCACTGCCGAAAATTGTTACGGCGCCAGTCTGAACAACGATGGCCTGTATGTCACGACCGCGAACAATTGCTACGGCTATTCTTATGTCGGGTCAATAGGGCTCTACGCCAATGTTGCCCAAAATTCCTTTGGTTATTGTCAAACCTCGGCCAGCGGCACCGGCAGTTATGGTTTATACGCTGAGTTTTCTGCCAACAATTGTTTTGGCGAAAACTACCGTCTTGCCGGCACCGGCCTGTATAGTTATCTGGCCATCGGTTGCTATGGCTACGAGGGCGGAAGCAGTTCGATTGGATTGGGGGCCTTCATCGGCGAATCCAGCACCGGTGCCGGCACCACGCCACTGAGCCTAATGCACAATTTGAATTGTTATTAAAAGGAATGGGAAACGGGACTCCTTCTCTTCCTCATCCTCTAAATGAAAAAATGGACCAGACATTGGATTAATGGATTTTTGGATAAATTAATTGGTGTGGCAGGGACTGGGTCGGCCTCCCAAGGAACCAATGAACAAACATCGAACACCGAACATTGAACGCCCAACATCGAAGGATAATCCCCGGCTTTTCCTTCAGCGTTCGGTGTTCGATGTTGTTTTTCACGGTTGCAGCGTGGCGCGGTAGAAGCGGTGGGGGAAATTGGTCGCGGAGGCGTCGGTAAAATTGAGCGGGTAGGCGGTCAGCGGGTTGGTTGAGAGTGGCAGCCAGCTCACCAGGTTGGAACTGGCCCAGATCACCGCGTTTGAACTCACCGGGCCGGTCAGGGTGAATTGGGATTGCTGATTTGCAAAACCAAAATTTCCAATCGTGAGCGGACGAGTAGAAGGAGATATCAATGCCTCGGCGACGTACGGAGAGACATTTGTGCCCGCTATCAGGAATGGTCCTCCGACATAGAGGTTTCCCGCGCTATCAAACGCCATGGATGAGAATGGTCCGTCTTGTATTCCCGACGTGAGTGGCGACCATGTACTGCCGTTCCATTCGGCAATATTGTTGACCACGTTCGTACCCTCAAAGAAGATGAATTGTCCCCCGGCATAGAGATTGCCGGACTTGTCCAGGGCCAGTGCATCGGGATATTCACCTCCTACAATACCGGGAATCCCCGTGCCGAGGGCGGACCATGCGCCGCTGCTCCATTCAGCAACAAGGTTGACCGTCATACCTCCTGCCGTGGAGAAAGCGCCTGCGGCGTAAAGATCACCGGCGCTGTCCGTGACCAGGGCAGCGACGAGGTTATCCATGCCTGAGCCGAGAGCCGACCATGCGCTGCCGTTCCATTCCGCAATATAGCTGGCCGACACGGTTCCTGCCGTGGTGAATTTCCCTCCGGCGTAAAGATTGCCCGAGTTGTCCACCGCCAGAGCACTGACTTGACCGTTCATCCCCGAACTGAGGGCCAACCACGCGCTGCCGTTCCATTCCGCAATGTCGCTGGCTGCGACTCCTCCCGCGCTGGTGAACGTTCCCCCGGCATAGAGATTTCCTGTTTTGCCCACCGCCAGTGAGTAGATCTGGACAGTAATATTTTCAGGGCCGGCTATCCCTGAGCCGAGGGCCGACCATGTGCTGCCATTCCATTTTGCGATGCCGTTGGCCACCACCGCACCCGCGTTGGTGAAAACTCCTCCGGCATAAAGATTGCCCGCGCTGTCCAGGACCAGCGCTCTGACAAAATCGCCCAAACCCGGCCCAAGGGCCGACCATGTACTGCCATTCCATTTTGCAACATAGTTGGCCGGCCCGTTGCCTGCCCAGGTGAAATATCCTCCGATATAAAGATTGTTTTCGTTGTCTAAAGCCACGGCATTAACCCCGTTGTTTATGCCCGGGTCAATGGGAGTCCATGCGTTGCCTTTCCATTTCGCAATGTAGCCGGCCGGTTCAAAGCCGGCCTCGGTGAAGTAACCTCCGGCGTAGAAGTTGCCCGCGCTATCCACCGCCAACGCTGAGACACTCCCGTCCAAAGGCGAGTAGTAGACCGTCCATGCGCTGCCGTTCCATTTTGCGCAGAAGGAGTTTGTGCCGGGCACGTCCACGCAGACGTAGAGGTTATTCGCGGTGTCTACCGTCATCGATTCAATATTGCCAACGGCGCCCTTACCAACAGAAGACCATCCGCTTCCGTTCCATTGAGCGATGAAGTAGTTCGTGGCTCCTCCTGCCTCGTAGAAATAACCTCCGGCGTAGAGTCTGCCAGTACTGTCCGTTGCCAGGGTTGTAACCCAGCCATTCATGCCCGAACCCAGGGGTGCCCACGTGCTCCCGTTCCATTCGGCAATATAGTTGGCCGCCACGCCTCCTGCGTAGGTGAAATAACCTCCAGCGTAGAGATGGCCCGCTGGGTCCACCGCCAGCGCGTTAACATAGCCGTTCATACCTAAATTGAGGGATTCCCATGTGCTTCCGTTCCATTCGGCAACAAAGTACGCGGTCACTCCGCCGGCGCTGGTGAACTCTCCCCCGGCGTACACATTGCCTGAGTGGTCGACTGCCAGCGCGTCTATTTCATCGTTGAAATATCCACCGACGACCGACCACGTGCTCCCATTCCATTTCTCAACGGCATTGGGAGTCGATGATGGAAGCGTCTCCGAAGAAAGACCGGCATAAAGATTGCCGGCGCTGTCCATCGCGAGAGAATCCACAGTGAAGAAGTTCGTCGTTGGACCAACAGCCGACCATGCGTTGCCGTTCCATTTTGCGATGCCTTCAACCGGCACCCCTCCTGCGGAATTGAAAGCCCCGCCCACATACAAATTACCCTTCGTGTCCGCTACCATCGCATAAACATTGTCGTTCAGGCCTGATGTACCTGTGTTTAATACCACCCAGTTCGCATCACTAAAGGTTGGATCAATCCGAACAGGATAAACCGCGTTGGCATCGTCAACTTGCAAGGCCAGTTCCCCGTCCGTCCGGGCCACGATCTTTGCGGGTAATGTCCTGCCTGCGGCGTCAGTCGCCTGCAGCCGGCTGTATGCGAGCTTCCGCCCGGAACGAGTCAAAATCAATTGCGCGCCATAAGGCGTCGGCATGACCTTCGCCCCTTCCACAGCCAATCGCACCTGCAAATTTCCAGCGCCCGCCGGCTTGTCCTTGACCACGAAGTCCTGCCGCACACCGTCCATGCTGACGCTGTATTCCTCCACCAGCCCCGGACGAATAAAGGAAATCGTTTTGCCATTTATTGTCACAGCGCCTAGGTCGGGCAGGGACGTGGCATTGGGATCGACGGCGTGTGATTCAGCCCGTTCTATTTGCATTGCCTTAACCTGAAATTGCTCCTGCGCGCGATTTGTGAGCGTGGAGGTTAACCACAAACCAGATTCCGTAACGTTGCCGTCAATCTGCTGAAATGCGCAATGCAATCGGGCGCCACCGACTGTTGGAGAAATAGACAAGCCGGCGCCCTTGTAATTGGCGCTGGCTTTCTCACCGAGTTTTTCCCATGGAATGCTCGTGTTCGTCGTAGTGGTGAGGGCGGCAAAAGCCGGGTTCATAATCTGTCCCAGTGCCAGAACAATGGTGAAAAGGAATCCCACGTTGATTACATCTCGTCGAATTTTCATAGCGTTAATCTGATTAGTCCAAAAGCTCGGGATTTGAGATGAAATCAACCTGGCAGGCGAATAGCGCCCTTGTCGTTGAGCTATGCTGAAGATCTGCGCCTTTGCGGCGTGGCGCAGGATGAGCAAGCTCGGGCAGACGACGAACCACAAGACAACTTTGCGGCCGATGCAAAACGGGCGTGTACGCGCCCAGTTCCAATTTAACTCTCAGTATGATTCAACTCTCACCCGGCGAACGGCCTTGACTATCCGCAAAATCGCTCATTGTGTCAATTACATTGGCTGCTTCTGATTGTTACATTATTGTGTCATTGTATTTAGTCCGGCCCTGGTACGCTCGATATGATATTTGCGCTGATTCATAGAAATCGAGCAGGCAAAATTTTAATAGACGGAGACTTGAAATGAGAAAAATCAGAATCATGGAGCATATCTCACTGGACGGCTTACTGGATGGCGTGTTCCAGCACGAAGATGGCAAAGGGTTCACCCATGGCGGATGGACGATACCCTACCGAACTCCGGCTGGGTTAGAGGCTGTCCTCGAGGCACAGGGCAACATCTTCGATCTGCTGTTTGGCCGCCGTACCTACGATGCCTGGGCCGAATTCTGGCCGAAGGCCTGGAATAGTCCGATGGCGAACGGTCTGAATGCCGCGACGAAATACGTCGCGACCCACAGGCCGGACAGCCTGAAATGGGGTCCAGTCGTGGACCTGGGCGCGGACATCCTGGAGGGTATTCGCGGCGTCAAGTCAACGGACGGCCCTGACCTGATCGTCTGGGGAAGTTCAACGCTGACGTCGGTGCTACTGGAGCAGGGGTTGGTCGACGAGGTGGTGCTGATCGTCTATCCGGTTTTGCTTGGCCGGGGCAAACGCTTTTTCTCGGACAGTGCCGATCCACGCGAACTCGCTTTCGTCAGCACGAAGGCTACACCCACGGGCGTGCTCATAAACACTTATCGGCACGTTGGATCGTTGTCAGTGAAATTGTCAGCGCAAAGTTGATGTTTTGAATCAGGTTTGCAGACTCTGTTCATCTGTGGCCCAAGAGAATGGCATACAACAACCACAGAAAGAATGTTGCAGCACCCTATACGACTTCATCTTTCGTGTTCTATGCGATTAATAATTCAGTCCATTCTGCCTGCCCGCCGTAGCCTTGGCGGAGGCGGGTCAAAGCCTGTTTTCAGTCTTGCGACCTGGACTCGACCATTATCTTCCAGGAGACGCCAAAGCGATCAACGACAATCCCGTATCGTTCCGCGAAAAATGTTTTCTGCAAAGACATTTGGACCTTTCCACCGTCGCTGAGTGCGCTGAAGAACCGTTCGGCTTTCTCCGTGGTTTCAACCCGAATGGCGAGCGAGAAGCCGGCGAATGTCGTGCCGGTTGGCCAATTCTCGCAGCCACAGTCCGACGCCATGATCTGAGTGGAACCGATGCGAAATGTTGCGTGAAAAATCTTCTCCTCGGTTCCTGGCTTCAATTGGGAAAAGTCCGGACGGTCGCGAAACCGCATCATGAACAGGGTTTCAGCCTCAATCGTCGCGCAATAGAACTTCACCGCTTCTTCAGTGCGCCCGTAGAAATTTAGTGTCGTTAGAACGTTCATGAATTGTCTTTCGTTGTAGTTCAGATGTTTAGTGACAAATGTGGCAAAAGACAAGCCGGCTCAGAGAAAATGTGTCACGGGCGTAGGGCAGGCCTCAGGACTGCCGGTTCGGGTGGCTTCCGGCCACCCGTTTGCCGTTTGCAAACGCTACTGGCCCTTCGCTCTTCCCCCGAAAGGAGGATGGTGTTGTGCTTCCATTTGGGCAATCTGAAATCACCCCAAGGCGGAATAGTGGCGCGGATTAGCCGCCGCTAAATTGGGTCGCGCAGTGCAGCAGCGGCGGCCCTACCATGAAAATGCCTGCGACAAACGAATAGAGTGGACAAGCAATCGTGATGAGAACATGTTCATTGGGAAGAAAGGATGACTTATGAGTGATAAAAACGTGGAGCAATCAACAACCGCGACTCGTGTTTCCCGTTGGAGGCGATGGCATCATAAGAGCCGGATTTTCCTCATTGTGTTGGGTATCGTTGCGATCGTTATTTATCTGTTCCGGGCCGGGCTTGCCAAACAGTATGCGGGTCTCGGCGCTGCGCTCTGTGTTATCTCCCTTGGTGGTTTTCTCATTTGGCATGCGGTTCATATATTTCTTGAAGAGGACGTGATAGAAGAGCGAGAGATTGATAAACCAGATGTCACGACGCCACCGCGGGAGTCTGGACAGAATTTAAAATAAAGAAAAGAGGCGGGTTGCGCGAAGAACGCGAGGGGCGCGAAGGGAAAACGGGGATTTTTATGCTGTCCGTGCTTTAGCGTAGTCCTGACAAGCCTGAGGGCTGGACACCGAACCAGCCTTCTCGGTGGCAGCGTGAATTGCGATTTCGCGCGGAAGACTTGTGGCTACAATAGCAGTAACGCCTTAAGAATCAGAAATTTGGGTTGACAAAGCCTTCGAAAATCGCATACAATCGGGCCTAGTAATCACGAGTCGATTTGGGAATCCTTAAGAAATCTATGAAGACGACCTGGTTTTGCCGTTTCGCCCTTATTCTTATCGTCATGGCCGGTTTGGCCGAGCGCGCGGGTGCGACGGTTTTTACCACAAACACAGACATTGGACTTCTCAATACCAACTATGACGGTCAGGATATTGTGATCAGCAACTGCACCGTGACCGTAGATGGGCCGCATACATTTTCGAGTCTCACAGTCGCGACGAACGGGATTTTGACACATTCATTTTCACAGAGCGGAGAACTCTATGTCCCGGTTGAAGTTACGAATCTATCGCTTGTACTGAACGGAATCAATCCGGTCCGGTTTGGCAGCAATGCTTTTTCAGTGCTGGTTACGGATCCTACGCAGTCCATCATTTACAGCAATGGAGTTGACTACCTGGTATTTACCGAGACGAATAGCTTTACGTATATCGAACGAACAACGAACTCCACAATTCCGGACGGCGGAACGGTATTGGTAAACGATAGTTATTATGCCGGCATTGCCTCCTCCGTCGGCCTTGACCTGACCGTGACCGGCATGGTTTGGGTGGTAAACGGTGGTGAAATCGAGGCCGATGGCACCGGCTACGGCGGGGGGGCTGGTCCGGGCGCGGGCGCGAGTTCGACCCAAGGATTTTTCGACGGTTCAGGCGGCGGAGACGGCGGAAGCGGCGGGATGAGCTCGAGCAATGCACTTGGGGGCATTTGCTACGACTCACTATATGAACCCGGGCTACTTGGAAGCGGTGGCGGCAGCAGTTACGCAGGTGCTGGCGGCAACGGCGGTGGCCTGGTTCAAATCACGGCCGGCGGCAATGTGGAGATTGACGGTATTATTACGGCCAACGGCCAGAATGCGACGAATTCCCGTGCGGGCGGCGGCTCGGGCGGCGGCATATGGATATCCGCGCCAAGCGTGAGCGGCGCGGGCAGTATTTCAGCGAACGGCGGCGCGGGTGCGCCCGGTTACGGCGGTGGCGGTGGCGGTGGACGCGTCGCCATTGCGTGCGGCACGAACAATTTTGCGGGTACAATTACGGCTTATGGTGGCAGTGGCGCGAACTATGGCGGCGCCGGGACCGTCTTCATTCAAGTGACGGGTCAGATAGGAATGCTGACGTTGGACAACGGCGGCAACATCGGAACCAATTCCACTGTCATGTTGTCGAATATGGCGAATGTGGCGATTTCTGACGGTGCTATTCTTGCCGCATCCGGTACGTTATCTGCCAGCAATGTATTGATCGGCACAAACGGCGTTTTGACATTCCTTTCCCCGACGCAATTCCAGTATATCGCCAACCTTTCGATTGGACCGGGAGGATTCATGTCCGCTTATGTTCCCGGTTCCTACAACGGAACAGGCAACGGGCGAATATATACGACCGGCGGAATTACTTATGGTGGCGGTGCTGGATACGGCGGAAACGGCGGGGCGGCATCGGTCACCAATGCCACCGGCGGTATTAATTATGGGTCGGAACCGAACCCCTCGGCTCAAGGCAGCTATGGAGGGGGGAGCAATGGATCCCTTGGCGGGGCTGGTGGCGGCGCAATCGAACTCAACGTCTCCGGCACTCTGCTGGACAATGGTACGATTACGGCCAGCGGCGGAAACGGCAGCGGCCTATCCGGCGGCGGCGGTTCCGGTGGAAGTCTTTATTTGGTAGCCGGAACTCTGTCCGGCGACGGATCGATTACGGCCAACGGCGGCGCGGGCACGTCACTGGGTGGCGGCGGTGGAGGCGGACGCATTTCAATTGATGTTGAGCAGACAAATAATTTTACCGGCCCCATCACATGCTATGGCGGCGGCGGCGCAAATTATGGCGGCGCCGGAACTGTCGTGGTGGCATTGAACGGCGGCGGAGCGCTCGAACGGTTGATCGTGGACAATGGCGGCAACACTGGACCGCCTACAGCCTTACAGTCGCTGAGTGCCGCAAATCTGGTTATACAAAACGGAGGATGGGCATTGAATCCAGGAGGATCATGGTCGACTCTCACTGTGGCTTCCAACTCCTGGCTTACTTTTTCGCCAAGCGATGTTTCGTCAACCGTGACTATTTTGACCACTGCCACAATTCAGGTCGGTGGCGGGATTACGCTCAACTCGGATGGATACCCGGCAAATTCGGGGCAGACCGGCAACGCCGGGGATTCATTTAACCCGCCCTATGGCGGGGGCGGCGGCGGAAATGGCGGATTTGGCGGATACGCTATAAGTAACTCGGCCGCTGGAGGCCCGGCCGGGTATAATTCCGTATCCGCGCCTCAATATGCAGGAGGCGGGGGCGGCGGATACTCAACTTATTCAATTGGCGGCTTTGGAGGCGGAGGATTGCAACTTCGCGTGGACGGAACCTTGCAATTGAACGGCACGATTTCTGCCAATGGCGGAAATGGTTCCGGCGCGGGTGGCGGCGGTGGCGCGGGCGGTTCGTTGGCGATTTCAGCCGGGACCCTCTCCGGCTCGGGCTCAATCTCGGCAAATGGCGGCACTGGAGCCAATGCGATCGGCGGCGGCGGTGGTGGTGGTTGCATCGCCGTTACATTCAATACCAATTCATATCTCGGAACATTTTCAGCTTTCGGTGGCGCAGGCGCGAACGCTGGCGGCGCGGGCACGATTTATTTCAAAACGAATTCCGCTATCAATGCCGAGCTTGTGGTGGATAACGGCGGGCAATTGGGAGCCGGTTCCGCCGCAAATTCGAGCTCGGCTTACACTGACCTGACGTTGCGCAATGATGGCCTTCTAATCACATCCAGCAGTTCATCGGCGACGTACGCGAATGTTCTCATCACCAACGCTTCGATACTCGTCACGAACGGCACGTTCACGATGACTGCGAACAATGTTACGTTGCAGAACGGTGGCGGGATTATCGCCAATGCGGGAGGTTATTCGGGAGGCAGTGGACCCGATCTTGGAAGCTCCAGCTCAGTTTCTCCGTATTATCCCTGCGGTGGCGGCGGGAACGGGGGCGCCGGAGGCGCCGGAGGGATCGCGAATTCAAACTCTGCCGCAGGCGGCGGCGGGTATGGAAACTATACGGCGCCCGCACAGGCCGGCAGCGGAGGCGGAAATTTCTTGCCTTATTCATATGGCGGCGCGGGCGGTGGCGTGATAGCGCTAAACGTTTCCGGAACGTTGGCAGTGAACGGAACGATTTCGGCCAATGGCGCAAACGGTTCCGGAAACGGCGGCGGCGGTGGCGCAGGCGGCAGTTTGAACTTAACCATCGGTAATCTTACCGGGGCAGGCGTAATAACGGCCAATGGCGGCGCGGGCGCCAATCGCATCGGCGGCGGCGGCGGCGGTGGCATCATTGGGATTAATTTTCAATCAACCATTTCTTCAAACGTATTCCTGGGAACCATTTCAGCCTATGGCGGCCTGGGATGGACAAATGGCGGCGCCGGTACAATCCTGATCAAGACCAATGGTCCCAATACGGGTGTGCTGATTGTGGATAACGCAGGCAATGTCGGGACGAATACACTCCTCAGTAACGAGGCATCTTCCGGTTACAGTCTCCAGGTGCGCAACGGCGCGATCGCCGGGTTTCCCAGCCCAGAGGGTTTCATGAATATTCTAGTCACTTCAAATGCCTGGATTGAACCCGCACAAAGCCAGGACGGGTTGGTCCTTGATATTTCCGGCACGGCAACGATTAATGCCGGAGGCGGTATAATTGCCGACTCTTTCGGCAGCCCGCAGAACAGCGGTTCCGGATCGGGCCGAAGTTTTTCCCAGGCGCCCTATTACCCGTGCAGCGGCGGCGGCCATGGTGGTGATGGAGCATTTTCGCTTTCGAATAGTGTACCCGGCGGAAGTGTCAACGACAGCCTGCCAAACCCCAGCACGTATGGAAGTGGAGGCGGTGGTTTTACGCCATATTCCCCGGGCGGTTCCGGTGGCGGTTACATAGAACTCTATCTTACAACAGGGGGTCCGTTGCAATTAAATGGTGTGTTATCGGCCAATGGCGGCAACGGGTCCGGCCTGGGTGGCGGTGGCGGCGGAGGCGGTGGCATTGAAATCAATGCCGGCGTGGTATCCGGCACTGGCACGATTACGGCAAACGGCGGCAACGGAGCGTTAGCCGGTGGCGGAGGTGGCGGGGGGCTGATTTCTATTGTCTATTCCAAATTTGCTCCCACCAATCTTTTTGCCGGGACGATCTCCGCGCATGGTGGTGGAGGCGCAAATTATGGCGGAGCGGGCATGATCTATGACAAGACCAATACGCAGAATGCAGCCCTGCTGCTTTTGGATAATGCCGGCAACGTTGGCACCAACACCCCTATTAGCCTGAGTGGCGTGAATGTAACCGTCCAGAATGGCGCAATTGGTGTGATTCCCGGGGGCGTCTGGAATCCAGACAATGTCTTTGTCCTGACCAACAGCGCTCTGACGGTGCAGTCTTCTTCAAGTACTGAATACACTGTGAATGCGGTGAACCTCACTATCGCAGGAGGAGGCGCATTTTCCATCGATGGCAAGGGGTTCAGCGCCCAGGCCGGAACCGGCGCGGGCGCCCTCAGCGGAGGGATCTCCGGGGGCGGCAGCCACGGCGGATATGGCGGGGGCGACCCAAGTGGAAGCGGAGCAGCGTATGACTCGATCCAACTTCCAGCACTCACAGGCAGCGGCGGGGCCAATTCAAGTTTAGGCGCTTCCGGCGGATGGGGCGGCGGCAATGTAATAATCGAAGTCCTCACCAATCTTGTTGTAAACGGGCGTCTTTCCGCCAATGGCATGACTGGCGGCTTAAATGCCGGCGGCGGCGCGGGCGGCAGTATCTACCTGGAAAATATTCCCAACCTATCAGGCAGTGGCGTTATTTTAGCGAACGGCGGCGCGGCTTCCGGTTCCGGCGGCGGGGGTGGGGGTGGACGCATCGCTGTCAGTTGTACATCCAATAATTTCACCGGACAATTTTCCGCCAGCGGCGGCGCAGGCAATTATCCCGGCGGTGCGGGAACGATTTACACAAAAATCGGCAGCGCCCAAACATTGGTCGTGAACAATGGGGGTATCGTCGGGACAAATACGCCGCTCTCCAGCGCATTGGCGCTGCCTTCTTCGCCATTCGAACTGGATATTTCGGGCGGTGCTTTAGTTGTGCCGTTAACACCGCTGCCACTGTTGAGCAACTTGAACGTCTCGGCGGCGTCGACGCTGACGATGCCGGTCGCACTATCGAATTTATTCGTCGGTGTGATGGGTAACGCGAGCATCGGTGGCAGTCTGGATGTGGATGATCTGGGTTATTCGCAATCGGGCGGTCCTGGTGGCGGCACGTCGCAAGCCAGCGAAGGTTCCGGCGCTGGTTACGGTGGGGCGGGCGGGGCTTCCGGGAGCGGCGCTTCGGGCGGCGTTACCTACGGGTCCGCTACTGCGCCCACGGATTTTGGCAGCGGCGGCGGCAACGGCGCGGATACAACCGGCGGCGGTTCGGTTGGCGGCGGGGCATTGCGCCTGAGCGTCCTCGGGACATTAAACGTGAATGGAAATATCAGCGCGAACGGAGATTCGGGATTGCAGGATGATTCCGGCGGCGGCTCCGGAGGCAGTGTTTGGATATCAGCCGGAACGCTTTCAGGTTCGGGAACCATTTCAGCCGCGGGAGGTTATGGCGTGCTTTATGGCGGCGGCGGCGGTGGCGGCGGACGCATTGCCATCTACGCTCCGACAAATCAATTCACCGGCACGACTAATGTGAGCGGCGGGTTGGGCTCGACGTCCGGACAGGCGGGAACGCTTTCCCTTTCAAGCGCGTTGAGCGGCATGCAAGTCGTTTCGCAATCACCCAACGGCTACGTGACGAACACGGTCAGTTCCGTGCTCCTGACATTTAGCGATATGCTCAACCCGAGTTCCGTTTCGTCGGGTAATTTCCAACTTTATACGCCGGCTGGAACACTGAATCCCGGCCCGACCGCCACCGTCGTAAGCCCCTTCTCGGTGCAGCTTAATTTCCCAACGCAAAATCTTGTGGGACTCTATACGCTCCAGACTGTGGGGGCCATTTCCGACATGGCTGGAACGCTCCTGACGCCTTACACCGGGGCCTTCGTCATTTCAATACCAACGATTTCCGGCACGGTCACAGGCACCAACGGCGCGGGAGTCGCCGGCGTATCGATGCAACCGAGCGGCGGACTCCCAGCCTCGTTTACGGGCAGCGACGGAAGCTATTACGTCGGCGTGCCGCCCGGATGGACCGGGACCGTGACGCCATCGGCTGGTTCCGACGTATTCCTTCCTCCTTCGATGAGTTACACCAACGTTACGGCGTCAGTGACGAACCAAAATTATACCATGGTCCTGACAATCGCGCCGAGCCTGACGACAAGCTTCAGCACGGGGAATTTCTCATTGAATTGGAACGGCATTTCAGGGGTTACTTACCAGGTGCTTTGGTCCACAAATCTGGTGACATGGCAACCGTATGGCGGTCCTCTAGCCGGAACCAATGGATCGATGCAAATCGTGGTGCCGTCCGGCTCGAATTCCACGGAATTTTTCCAGATTCAGGCGGGAGACTAAGTATCGCACGAAGGGCGGGGCAGTGTAGCACCCCTGTAGCGCCGGTGTAGCACCCAATGTAGCACCCTAACCAATTGGTATTCAAAGATGTAGCACCTGTAGCACCCTTTACGACTTCTATCATCATTATACACGTGTTCGATCTCATCCGCTCCTCATAATCGGCTCCGCAACGTTCGTCTACTTCGCGCGGAAACCTCCGCGTCTGGACCGCTTCAACGCTTCAACCCTTCAACGTCCCGACGCAGTCGAATTTCGCTCGACTGGCGGGGTTTCTAGGATATTTTGTCAGGCCGCCCATTGCAAAAGGAACGCAGGGCCGGAATTGAAAGGAATACATATTAGCCGTGGCCACGAATCCATTAATTGAAATTCGCAGCGGACGCGCCGCCAAAGCGGAGACGCTGCGGGGTTTGGGACTTAATCCTTATCCCTCGCGCAGCAAGCGCACGCATTTTGCCAAAACGATTTTGGATGAGTTCAGCACTTTGGAAGGCCAGACAGCCACCGTGGCCGGACGACTGATGTCATGGCGCAAGCAGGGCGCGCTCGCATTCGCTCATGTCCAGGACCAGAGTGGCAAGCTGCAGTTGTTCCTGCGCAAGAACCTGGTCCAGCCCACCGACGCCGCCGATGGCCGGCTCGGTTATGCCGAGACGAATTTGCTCGATCTTGGCGATATCATCGAGGCTACCGGAAAAGTTGTTCGAACTGAGCGAGGCGAGATTTCGATATTGGTGGAATCGTTGCGGTTGCTGACCAAGGCGATTCGGCCGTTGCCCGATCAATGGTCGGGCTTGAAAGATCGCGAGCAAGTGCTGCGCAAGAGGTACCTGGACACGACGCTTGAGCCGGAATCATTTCAGCGTTTTGGCGCGATTGCGAAAATCGTGGCGTCGATTCGGGTGTTCTTGAAGGAGCGAGGATTCATTGAATTCACCACGCCCATTCTGCAGCCGCAGTATGGCGGCGGGACGGCCAAGCCGTTTAAGACGCATGTCAACGCGCTAGGATGCGAAATGTACCTGGCGATTTCGCACGAGCTTTATTTGAAGCGCCTGATTGTAGCCGGCTACGACAAGGTCTTTACCATCGGCCGTTATTTTCGCAACGAAGGCATTGATCGCAGCCATCATCCGGAATTCTCAATGGTGGAGACCATGGCCGCGTACGAAAACTATGAATACAACATGAACCTCATCGAGGACATGTTCCGGTACGTGGCGCAAAATGTCTTTGGCAAAACGGAATTCAACGTTCGCGGCCATGTGATCGACTTTGGAAAACCGTGGAGACGGGCGAGCATGAGCGACCTGGTGAAAGAAAAAACGGGTGTTGATTTTCGTTCGATTCAAAGTGCCGAGGAAGCAAACCAGAAGCTGGCCGGCCTGAACATTCACGAACCGCAGCCGAGCGTTGGGGAAGCCCTGGTCAAGGCATTTGAAATCACCGTCGAGAAGGATTTGATCCAGCCGACGCTGGTATTTGGGCATCCTATCGAAATTTCACCTCTGGCCAAACCGATGGCTGAAGATCCGAGGTTTGTGGAGCGATTTGAGATTTTTATCGCCGGCATGGAATGCGGCGATAATTGGTCCGAACAAAATGATCCGGTGCGGCTTTTGGAAACGTGGCGCAAAGCGTATCGGGCCGAGGACCGCGATGCCGGGAAGTTTCATACGTTGGATTTTGATTTCATTGAGGCGCTGGAATACGGGATGCCGCCGACTACGGGCATCGGTCCCGGCCTCGAGCGAATGGCGATGATTTTCACAGGACAAGAAAACATTGACGACGTGATTTTCTTTCCAATGATGCGTCCGACGGTTTCGCCGCTAAATGCGGCAATTTACGGCATTCAGGAATCTGTGGCGCCGGTCGAGGACCTGGCGCTGTCGCGGGAAGACTTTGAATCGCTTTGCCGGGACGGGGCCATCAAGCCGCATGCCCGCAATTTGACACTCAAACCGCACGTCCGGATTTGGAAATTGGCGTCGGGCGAGTTGCGCGGATGCGGGCATATTGAAATCGAAGGATTTTTTCTGAACAGCGTCTTGCGTGTGGCCGGCTATAGGATTGAGAAACCATTGCCGAAAGAAGGAAAAGAGAAGGAAGTTCTGAAGTTGATCGAAACGTCACCGGTGCAGTTTTTGAAACAGGCATTTCCAGGATGCGAAGTGACGGTTTCTCCGCCAACGATTTTGGAATGTTGAGACGTTAGAAAATTGAACGTCATGCGCGCGGTTTCGCTACAAGCGGATGACACGTTTCTGCAAGGTTAAACAAACAATGATCGTGGCGACGAGCCGTCGCCACCCCGTTTCAACGTTTCAACGCATCACGTTTCAACGTCATCATTGGCGCGGTAGTCGATGACGCGAACTTTTTCGAGGGTGATGAGGCCGCCTTTCATCATTTTATCCAGGACCGGGAGGAATTCGTTGATTTTTTCCTCGGCATCGACAATTTCGATGACCAGGGGCAAATCATAGGAGAGGCGGAGGATTTTTGTGGTATGGAGCCGGCTGGATTTGCCGAATCCGGCTGGCCCGCGCAACACGGTCGCTCCGGCCAGGTGCATTTCGCGCGCCTTGAGCACGATGGCTTCGTAGAGAGGTTTGTGTTCCAGGCGATCGCTTTCACCCAAAAAGATCCGAAGCAATGTGGCGTCGTGAGGGATTTGCATATCAATCAATGTCCTTTCATGGAGTTGATGAACGTGGCGGCAATATATCCTAACCATGCCGCGAATAGACAAAGTGCGACGGATAACAAGACATTCATCCCCGCGTAAAGCCATTCGCCATCACGGGCCAGGGTGAGGGTTTGCCAACTGAAGGATGAAAAGGTGGTGTAACCGCCGCACACGCCAGTCATGAAAAAGGCGCGGGCGTTGGGCGAGACCAGCCATCGGCCCTGCGGATCGGTGAGCGTGGCGAAAAAAGCGATCAAAAAGGAACCCGTTATATTGATGAGAAGTGTGCCCGCGGGAAAAGTGTCGAAGTGCCGGGTCACCAGACCGTTAATCCAGAAACGGGCCACGGTTCCCAATACCCCGCCCAGGCCGACCCAAAAATATGTAAGAAATGTTGGCATAAAAAATCCTACCGACAGTTATGGTTTCGGTAGGAGTCATCAGCCGTTAGGCGGTTTTCCCGAGTCGGGAAGGCAGACCCCATTGCCGTCTCCATTCTATGGAACAACGCCTGGGGTGCAAGGTTTTTAGTGGCAGTGGCGGCGCGCTACGTTTAGCGGCGCAACGAGTATCGTCGGACGTAACGCCGCGCATTTTCCGCCCGCTATACGGGCGGTGACGGCGCAGCGCGCCGTCCCTACCGTCATTTGCATGTTTGATTTCTGTGGCGGGACCGTTCAGAATTCGCGGCCAAGATGCGTGTGATTCGTGTTTTTTTGCGATCCTTTGTGGGCGTGGCTGTTCTCGCGGTGGGAACGGTCTTTTGCGCGCTGTGTCTGAATGCCGCAACGTTTAACGGCCAGTATTATGTTCCGCTGTCGGATTTTGCCAGGGCCCACGGTTTCCGGCTGTATTCGGCCAATGGGCGTGAAGACATATTGGAAAATAAGAATATGCGGCTGGTCTTCGACGTGAATTCGGCACAGGCGTCGATTGGAGGTGTGAATGTGCGGCTCTCGTATCCCGTCGCTGCCGACCATGGCGAGTTGCTCGTTTCGCAGATGGACATTGATACGGCGCTGCGTCCGCTGATTGACCCACAGAAGCCGAGTAGCAAAAGAGTAACCACCATTTGCCTCGATCCCGGCCACGGAGGCAAAGACACGGGCAACCGGGTAGTGGGATTTTTGACGCATAATGAAAAGACTTACACGTTGGCGCTGGCATTCGAATTGAAACGGCAACTGACACTGGCGGGGTTTCGAGTGGTTATGACTCGGACAAAGGATGTGTACGTGCCGTTGCCGGACCGTCCTGCCCTGGCCAACAGTGATGGCGCGGATTTGTTCGTCAGTTTGCATTTCAACGCCACTTCGGTGGATAAAAATACGGTTGCAGGGCCCGAGACTTATTGCATTACGCCGACAGGCGCCGAATCCTCCAACTCGCATGGCGAAAGCGGGGAATTCGGGTCAGCTGTTGGGGCGGCCCCAACTGTCGCGAATCACTGTGAAGATAAAAGCTTATTGTTGGCATATGAAATGGAAAAATCCCTTGTGCAGAATCTCTTTGCAAATGATCGGGGCGTTCGGCGCGCGCGTTTTGCCGTGTTGCGCGACGCCACAATGCCCGCGATTTTAATTGAGGGTGGATACATGACAAATCCGACGGAAGGAAAAAAAATTTACAGCTCGGATTACCGTCAGAAAATGGCGGCCGCGATTGTAAGGGGAATTTTGTCGTACCAGAAGTTGACTGCGCCGCCGAAGACACGCAAGCCCGCGAGGGTGGGAGCGTGAGCGGTTTGCACCGCGGCCATCGCGGAATTCGGAACGGCCAGATTGTTGGCATGTTGGATTGTTGCTGCGTAATATTGAATCATGTTTCGTCCCTGCATTGACCTTCATGAAGGCGCGGTGAAGCAAATTGTCGGCGGTACGCTGGGCGCGCCGGGACAGTTGCGGACGAATTTTGTCGCTGAACAATCTGCGGCATGGTTCGCGGAATTGTACAAGCGTGACGGATTGACCGGCGGCCACGTCATCATGCTGGGGCCGGGAAATGAAAATGAGGCACGCTCGGCGCTGGCAGCTTATTCTGGCGGACTGCAGATCGGCGGCGGCGTTAATTCATCCAATGCGAGCGGCTGGCTTGATGCCGGTGCGTCGCATGTCATCGTGACGAGTTGGGTGTTTCGGGAAGGTAAAGTGGATTGGGAACGGCTCGGAGACCTGGTCAAAACGGTTGGAAAAGACCGGCTCGTCCTGGACTTAAGCTGTCGCAAGCGCGGTGAAAATTATTTCGTCGTAACGGACCGCTGGCAAAAGTTTACCGAACTTATCGTAAATGAAGAAACGCTCCAAAAATTTTCCGGGTATTGCGCGGAGTTTTTGGTTCATGCCGTGGACGTGGAGGGTCTGTGCAACGGCATTGACGGCGAACTCGTTTCAAAATTGGGAAAATGGACGCCGATACCGATGACTTACGCCGGGGGCGCGAAATCTATTTCGGATTTGGCTGAGGTCACGCGTTTGAGTGCGGGGAAGGTGGATTTAACGATTGGGTCGGCATTGGACATTTTTGGCGGGCACGGCGTGAAGTATGAGGAATGCGTGAGGTTTAATCGGAGTGGGCGGGAAGCGACTTGAGTGGTAGGGACGGCGCGCTGCGCCGTCCGCGCCGCGTCTAGCGGCGCAATAAGTGTCGTTGGACGTCGTAGCACGCATATTCCGCGCGCTTTACGCGCGGTGACGCCGCAGCGCGGCGTCCCTACCAAAAAGATTATTTTAGTCGTTGTCTGGCGCCGCTTTGACGAATTGGTCGGGGTAGGGAACTTTGGAGCCTTTGGCCGCGCGCCAGAGGATGTGGTTGAATAGATCTTCCGGGCATTGGTCTTCTTTATCCAGGGGCAATTTTGCCGAAACGAGGGCGTCTTTGCGCAAGGCATCATCTTTGATTTCTTTAGGATGTGGATTCATTTCGTTCAAAGGGATGTTGTTGGCAACAAAGTCGTACGGAGTGAGATCCGGCGTATCTGTAAAGCAGTCAAACATGGGAGTGGCGGTGGCGTCCATTTGGGTCATTGGTGGAATGCCCAGCATCAACTCGACAGTCCGCAGAAGGCTGGTGTTGTTGTATTGCGTATTCACAACCGCGTGGCGCCTGGTGTACGGGCTGACGACATAGGCTGTGGTGCGATAGCCGCTCACATGGTCCCAGCCGTCCTGAGGGTCGTCTTCAATCGCGAAAATGCACGTCGAAGGCCAAAACTTTGAATGGCTGACAGCATCAACGATTCGTCCAAAAGCCAGGTCATTGTCCGCTTCCATGGCGCGTGGCGTGGGCGAACCGAACTTTGTCCCGCTGGTATGATCGTCGGGCAACCAGAGAACGATGAGATCGGGAAACTTATCTTCGGCCTCGTATTTTTTCAGGTCCTGGACGAATGCCTGCGCGCGGACGGCGTCCGGAACATCTAAATCAAATCCAACGTAGTTGCTTACGACGAATGGCCGCAACGAGTCCATGTCTGGTTCGGCGGAATAAACAATGTCGTTTGAGCCTGTGGCATAATCCCGATACATCGCCGTCCAATTGGTCACAACCTCACCCGAATCTCTCCGCCGATGGCGTGGGCTCGTAAATTCGCCAAAGTCGGCGACGGTTTTTCCGTGCTCGGATGCATCGGTCCAAATGAAACCTGCCGGGGAATAGGCCATGGCGTCGCGTCCTTCCGGTATGGCGCCGCCGGGATAACTGCGCGGCCAGCCGGCAAACTCGCGTTCCACATAGTCATTGGCGATGCCGCTGTCGGTCCATTGATGTCCGGAGGCGCTTAAAATGCCGGAGCAATAGGTATTATCAAGCAGGGTAAAATCGCCCACCAATTTGTGGTAATTGGGAGTGACGCGCTGTCCGTATATGCACAATGAGGGATCGCCTTCGCCTTCGCTGACGTCGCCGAGGACCTGATCGTAGGTGCGGTTTTCCTTGATGATATAGATAACATGCTGAAAGACGCTGGGCTCGCCGACGCGTTCGGGCACGGGCCGGGCGGGCTGGTCCTGGCGTGGCGGCAGTTTTGCCCGGGCCAGCAGCGGATAACGCAAATCGTCGAGGACGATTTGGGTGAATTTGTTCAATTGCCGTTCCGAGGGAACGAGCGTCAGCGAAAGGGAACCGTAATATTGTTTAGTATTGAATCCGATTCCGCCGTTGGCTTTGTTCTTCAACGGTTTTTCCATTTTAGGCGCGACGCCTTCTATGTTCGCCACATCGAGCATTTTGTGCCGCGAATCGAAGGCGATGGAGCAGGGGAACCAGCCGACGGGAATGAGGCCGAGCAATTCCGAGCTGCCAGGCTTGAAATTGAACACGGCGACGGCGTTTTGCGTTCCGTTGCAGACGTACAAACGCTTGCCGCGCTTGTCGAAGACAAGAGCATTGGGTTGAGCGCCAAAGACGTCGCCTGGACTTTGGCGCGCACAGAGCGTTTCGACGGTTTTATCGGTCCGCGTATCGATGATTGTGACGGTGTCGTCACCGGCGTTGGCCACGGCGAGAAATTTGCGATTGGGCGACATGGCGAGCGCGCAGGCGTGGCGGCCGGTTAGAATTTCCCCGCCAGAGGTTGAGTCCGACTCAGCCAAGTCAATGATGGTTACCGACCCTTCGTTGGCGACGGACCGTTGGTCCACGCGGACGGTTCCGGTGGTCCCAATTGGCCCAACCAGACTGTCGGCGTCGGGGATGCGCCCGCCCCAGTTGCTGACATAGAGCTTGTTTCTGCAAAGTACGACATCATAAGGGGCATTGCCAGTGTTCCATGATCGGAGCACTTTTCCTGAAGCGGCGCTGAGTTCGACGACTTTGTTTCCGACATTGAGCGCGACGTAAATCTTTGTGCCATCCGGCGAAACGGCGATGCCGGTGGGAATTTCAAATTTTCGGCCAGGTTTATTGGCCAGAGGCAAAGGGATGGAAAAGAGCGGTGAAATTTTTTCGCCACTGCCCACGGTGAAGACTTTGACGTCCCCGTTGACGTTGGACAAATAAATGCGCGAACCGTCTGGTGAAAACGCAAGGCCGGTAAAACTTAATTTTGGTTTTTCGTTCCCACTGAGGATAATCGAGGAAAGGGCTTCGATGTGCTTGCCCTTTGCTTCTTCAGGAAATGGAACTCGTTGGATGATTTTCCCCGTGGCCGGATCGACCGCAACCAGTTCCGGCAGCAAACCGGAAGTCACAAGCAATTTACCGCTGGGGCTGAGCGCCAGGGCGTTTGGCCGCATGCCGGGCAATGGGACGAGAACGCCGGCGGGTGTGACGAGTTGGTTGACGGGTGTTTCCAGTCCATTTTTGTTGTGGCCGACGATTTCCGTGGTCGCGTCGAAGAGACTATCTCCCGGGTCCAGGGCCAGCGCGGCGTTTGTGATGAGGCTGGCTAGTATACAGAGAACGAAAACTTTTTGTTTCATTTTGATGAAAGGATAATGACGCGGCGGGTAACGGGACAGTTACAAAATTGAAAATTTTGTGGCAGCGCCACTTGCCAATATGGCGGCGCAACGAGTGTAGTCGGACGGCGTACCGCGCGTGTTCCGCCCGTCCCGCAATTGCGGGAGGCGGTGCATTGCGGGCCATCCCTACCATGAGATGGCGGAAAATTCTTGTGTATTGGAACGGTGGCGCGTAGAACTAAACCCGATTGAATTTCAGGATTTCTTCGATTTTTCCAGCCGTTGCATTGGCGTTGATTTCCCTTAGCGGACGAAGCGTTTTGGCGGGGGGAACCACTTTGGCTGACTGGCAGATTACGGATTATTTCAGGTCGCAAACGGAGGAAATTTCAAGCGGCTGCATGTCGGATATTCATTCGCTGGCGGATTGGGAGGCACAGCGTCCGGAACTTCAGCGCCACGCGCGGGAAATGTTGGGATTGGACCCAATGCCGCCACGGACGGACTTGCATCCGGTCATCACCGGCAGAATTGAAGAAAAGGATTTTATCGTCGAAAAACTCTGCTTTCAATCTCTGCCGCATCTTTATGTAACGGCCGATTTATACTTGCCAAAGCCGTTAACGAACCGTGCGCCTGCGGTGCTGTATTTGTGTGGACATCTTTCGGAAATCAGCAACGGCGTCAGTTACGGAAATAAGACCATGTATCAACATCATGGCATCTGGTTTGCCAGGAACGGCTATGTCTGCATGATCGTGGATACGCTGCAGTACGGCGAGATTTTGGGGCATCATCGCGGCACCTACGATGAGGGGGCGTGGTGGTGGAATTCGAGGGGTTATACGCCAGCCGCGG
The DNA here is from genome assembly GCA_963845665.1 of uncultured Verrucomicrobiae bacterium. GTDB lineage: Bacteria > Verrucomicrobiota > Verrucomicrobiia > Limisphaerales > UBA11358 > UBA11358. The sequence continues at coordinate 778,947 of CAWJTA010000001.1, read as the reverse complement.
CTGAAACCTGGAATGCAATTCGTGGGCTGGACTATTTGGACAGCCGGCCGGAAGTGGATACCAATCGCATTGGAGTGACAGGGCGGTCGGGCGGGGGCGCGTATAGCTGGTTTCTGGCGGCCGTGGATGACCGGGTGAAAGTCGTTGCGCCCGTTGCGGGTATTGGGGACCTGGAAAGCTACTGCGCGGATGGCACCGTGGATGACCATTGTGATTGCATGTTTTTTGTGAACACGTATCGATGGGATTATCCACTCCTTGCCGCCCTGTGCGCGCCGAGGCCGTTGCTGCTGGCCGATACCGACGCCGACGAATACTTTCCGCTCCGAGGCGTCCTGCATACGCGCGATATGATCAAACGGATTTATGATTTGTACGGCGCTTCGACGAATTTCGGCCTTGTGATTGCTCCCGGCCCGCATAAGGACACGCAGGATGTTCAAGTGCCGGTGTTTCGTTGGTTCAATATTCATCTAAAGCATATAGACCCGACGATCGAAATGGCTGCGGTGAAAATGTTTTCGCCGCAGGAATTGAAGGTCTTTGCGAAGCTTCCGGCTGACCAAATCAATACGCGCATCGAGTACAGTTTCGAACCCGAAGCACAAACTCCAAAAGTTCCGGCTACAGCCGCGGAATGGGAACGGATGAAGACGGAGTGGATGGATGGGCTGAGGAACAAATGTTTTGCAGGATGGGTGGCAGCGCCACCCGCCAATACGACAGGCCGGAGTCTACTGTCAGCCAGGGCTGATGGAATCCAGTGCGAGTCCTATAAAATTCAGAGCCAGCCGGATGTATCGTTGCCGCTCTATCTGTTTCGCAAGGCTGGAGCAAAACCGCGTCGACTCATTTTAAGATTCGGCGATGACTCGTATACAAATAGCGTGTGGGGATCTGACGCGGCTTCTAATCTACAATACGCGGCGGGCGTCTTCGACAAGTCAAGCGCCGACGAAATGTCGCAAGATATTAAAATGCACGATACGGCGTACGCGATCTTTATTCCGCGTGGCATTGGGCCAACGGCATGGAGCGGGGGCGCGCTGGATGAGACGCAATTGCGGCGGCGCTTTATGTTGATTGGCCAAACGCTGGACGGAATGCGTGTATGGGACATTTGCCGGGCGATTGAATCGCTGCAGTCGATTAAATCGGTGCGCGGCGTTCCGCTTACGGTCGTCGCCAGTGGAAACATGGGTGTCAACGCCCTGTATGCGTCGCTGTTTGTTTCTGGAATCAATGACTTGCGCCTCAAGCATATTCCGTCGAGCCAGATGGAGGGGCCGGATTATTTGAATGTTCTCAAAATTCTCGATATTCCTGAGGCTGCCGCGATGTCGGCGGAACGATGTCCGTTGCAGTTGGAATCGGATGAAGCGAATGGATGGGAGTTTCTTCAGGCGATGGCGGAGTCGCCGGTGGCAAATGTGAAGGTGCAGCTAAACGCGGAATGACCGGAATATTAGCCGCAAAGGAACGCAAAGAACGCGAAAGATACTTTTTGGGACTGGATGGTCCTCCTTCGCACGGCTATAGAGGACCGGCAGGATTTAGAGGATAGAATTTCTGGTGAGGATCCGCCTTCACTAAACCTATGATGATGTTGTGACGTTTTACCCCGTTACAGACACTAGTGTCCAAAACAGGCTTTTGAGATTTGGCATTCGGACAGCAGCAGCTGCGTTCCCATCGGTCTTCGACAGGCGGAAACCCGAATAAACTCCATATTTTCCAGGATTTTGCGCCTGTATTGGGCTGGTTGCCTGTCTTGGACAGCATCCGAGACCCATATGGCAACCTGATTTTAAAAAATCGCAAATCCTTATATATTCGCGAGGGAAACGAGGGCATTTGGGTGTCCGAAACGGTTATCTTGGACAGCAGTGCGTTACAGACGTTACATTGTTGATTTGCAATTGGTTAAGGTGTTACACCCCCCGTTACAAATAGTCGCAGGCCCGTTACATTGTTGAATGCCAACGACTTAGTGTGTTACACACGGTTCCTCGCTGTTTTCGGTGGGAGGGCCACCATTGAAAGCTCCGGAGGAGCGGGATATACCTTCCATCAATCGCCAACGAATTTGAAGATATACCGATGGTCATACTCCACGCCAAATTTTTCAAGCAACTGCAAATATTCGGCGCGAAATGATTTTTTGGCGTGATGTTGTGGCTGATATTGGATGTAGCGGATGACCGTGCCGAGCTGCGAACGGGAATGCGAAAACGCCCCGAAACCGTGTTGCCACGAAAACCGGCCCAGCACCCAGCGCTTCGCGTTGACGAATTTGGATGAACCCGTTTTCATGTCATTGACCAAGTCCGACAAGGCGGCATCAGGCCGCATTCCCATCAGCGCATGCAGATGATCGGGCATGTTGTTAATGGCAATCAGTTTGTGCCTTTGCTCAGTAATGATGCCGGTGATGTATTTCTGCAATTCGTCGTTGTGTTCGGGCGCAATAAGGCTTTGTCGGCTTTCAACCGCAAAAATGACATGAATATAAATTTGTGTGTACGTGTCGGCCATGCCCCGAATATGTCGCTCCTCCGGAGCTCGGGAAATATTTTTCGGGCCTTTGTACTACAAAGATTACGGTCCTCTGGACCTTATCGTAAGCACGCGCGCCGTCGTTCAAAGACTATTGGCGAAGTTGGCGCTTGAATCCATTCCACTGAAAACAGCGAAGAACCTTACATTAACGTTACCGTAGCGGCGGTGAAAAGTTGAACGAGCTGGCGGGGTACCAGGAGTCGACTCTGATAATCTCTACGGCTGCCGTTTTTTCATGTCACACCAAGTCTGACAAGAAAATGATTGATTGAGTCCACGGTAATCTGATCCGTCAGTGAATTCTGCCTGGCTTGGGTCATCGCTGACACGAAATGCTGTTTTTGGACAGGATCTTTTGTGCCGTTAATAATACGGTTGAGCATCCAAACGGTTTGTTGTGTCGGCCTTCTGGAAATTGATTCCAACAACTTTTCTTCGTAGCCGTTTATGTAAAATTGTTCAACAAAATGCGCCAAGGCACCAGGCGTCCCAAAATCTAGAGACGAGTGGCTTTCCATGAATTGCAAAATAGGTTCGACGGCTTCCAAACCTATGTTTGCGTCGGTCCATTGATTTACAAGTTCATCCGATTCCCCGGCAAAATCGTCAAGAATTGCGATGTGCTCCAGTTGCTTAGTGATTTGTTCGGGAGTCATGCTTAAACGGTTGTTGTCGCAATATCTCTGCCTTTTTTTGAAGGTCAATGCCGCCTGGCGCCGGCGAGATAGAGAAGGAAAAGGAGGAGTAAGACCACGATGGCGAGTGTGGAGACCAGCATCCAGGCGATTTTGGGGTCGCGTTCAGGCGCTTTTTCGCGATTCTCAAAGGTCTTGATAATGAATGGCTCGGAGCGAATATCCTTAATTGTTTCGATCGTTTCGATTTTTACTTCTGAGGTCGGGTCGTCTGGTGACGGTTTCGGCAGTTTTTCCAACAGTGCGCGGGCTTCAGCCGGCAATTCGTCCCGGTTGGCATAGTCGCGGCCGTTGTAAGTGATCGTTTCCTGCACAACTGTTTGGGTCGTTTGGGTCACCCCTTTTTTTCCGAGGCCGAGCTTCTTGAAGAGGTCCTCCTTTTCTAATGCGGCCACGGCCTGCTCATACTGCTCGCGAACATCCGGCGGCATTTGTTCAACGCTGTCGTATTCGCGGCCGTTGATTGTAATTTTTGTGAGCTTGCTCATGAATTGCGCGTGCTGGTGGTTGGGGACAATATACTGTGGGGTTCAGCCGTGTCCACAATTCTAGAATTCGAAGAATGGGCTGAATTGTTAACGGCAAAGATCGCAAACTAAGGCGTTGAAACATCGAAAAGTTGAAATGTTGACCCTGTCGCTTCGATATGGAGCGGCGAGAGCAGGAGGATTTCGGGGACACGGGCCTGCACTACGATTGAATGTTGTGTCAAAGTTGAAAATCGTGTTACATTGTTACATTGTTGAACTGCAAATACTTACGGTGTTACACAATTTGTTACACGCTGTTACATTTTGCAAGTGATTTATTATAAACGGCTTATGGTGTTACATTAACGATAACGTGGCGCAGGGCAGTCATCGGCGCGTATCGAGACTGGAAATCATCGGCGCTCCTGCGTGACCGTGACGTCGGTTGGAAACGGATTGAAGTCAGGCGGGTTGGTGCCGTCTATTGCAAACGTGGCGAGGAATTCATTGAAGCTGCCATTGTACACGTCTGAGTCGCCACCGGACCAATTTGTATCGCCGTATTGCCAGATGTTCCAGGTTGACCATGGGCCTTCTCCGCCGGGACGTCCGGTCTGTGCGTTTGCCCTGGCTGGATAAGTTGCAAACCAATCTGGCCAGTTCGTCACCGTCGAATCCAATCCCGGGTATCCGAAGGCTCCTGAAGTTGGGACCGAGTACCATGTGCCGGTATAAACTACAGGACGGATAATGACACCTTGCACGGCGGCGTAGTTGGAGACGTCGTTGCACCATTCATTGGCCCATTTTGACATGAACGTAATCGTCATGCCAGCGCGGCCGTTTGTGGCGCCGATGTCTTCCCAATCCAGCATGGGAACCAAATAACCACCTCCGGCTTTGACATAACTGCCGGCTCTATTCCAGAAATGCGCGGCCTCGCTATCAGCGCTTTTTGCGCCGGTGATGTTTGGGTTCTGGCTCGGGGTCGCGTAATGGTAGGCCCCCACATAAACGCCGGCGCTGGCGGCGCCTGCCAACTGTGCCGTGAAATAGGGATTTTCGTAGTTGGTTCCCTGTGTCGCCTTCACCCACGCGAAAGAGACGCCGTCATTTTTTATCGCTGTCCAGTTGAGGAATTCTGGTTGATAGCTTGCAACGTCTGTTCCGAGCGGGCGTTGTGCCGGCGCGGTCAGCGTTGCGAGCGAAAATAATAAAATCAGGCCCGCATGGACAATTGAAATGAGAACCCCTCCTTTGAGATTCATAATAGCGATTGCCCCAATGCTCAATATTTTTGCGTTGCCTGGTAGAATTGCTGGCCGGCGGTCGTCGAACCGGTGAAATTGGTCGCGCCGGTATTGTTCTGCACTGTGCCGGCGGTTGACCAATTGATGAGGTCGGGAGAGGATTTGACGGTAATGGGTTTGCCGGTTTGACCAATTAAATTCAAGGTGATTTGGCCGTTACCAAGGTTGGTGATGCTGGTGAATTGAGGGGCGCGGACGAGGCCGGCGCTGCCGGCGTTGAAGATGGATTTGATTTCGGAAGCACTCAGGGCACGATTGAAGATTTGAATTTCATCCAAAGCGCCGGATGTGAAATCTGAATAGACGCCCGAAATTGTTGAGAATTCGTCCACACCGATGAACGAACGAGGCAGATCGAAACCGCTGACAGTGACTGTGCCTTCCTGAACGCCGTTGGTATAAAGCGTCACCGCTGAACTCGTTCCGACGAATGCCAAATGTGTCCAGGTATTCAGAGGAGCGAAATAGGCGGGACTAAAGAGATAATCGGCCACACCTGAGTGGGAGATGCCGACATCGTCGGTGTTACTATACTGCTCAATTTTAAGGGCGTAGGTTTGGTCACCGAGCAGAGTTGCAGCGGTACACTTTGACCGCATGTGATAGACCCACATGCAAGCCGTCCAATTTGGAGCAAATTCCGTTGCGCCAGTCACCGGGAGATAAGTGGTTGAACCGTCCAGGCGGTATGCAAGGCCCACTTTGCCATTTGTATAAACCATGTTGCCATTTGGGCTTGCGTTATTGGTGCCGTAAATGTCATCGCCATTGCCTTCGGCAGCCCACCAATTAACCATATTCGAAGGGTCGAGCTGAGAATTGGCCCCGTTTGCCAGGGCGCCTATGACAGAGAGAAAAGCTGACTTTACGATATAGGCGGAGCTATTGGTGACGAGCACTGAATAGAATCCTGCGTTGGCGGGTTGAGCATTGGTGACGGTATATGTGTTGGTGGTGGCGCCCGCAATGTTCTTTTGATTGAAGCGCCATTGGTATGCCGGCGTGGCTCCAGACGTCGTCGCGTTTACGGTGAATGTGGCCGAGGAACCGGCGGTTACAGTGACGTTTGTCGGCAACGTGGTCGTCGTGATTTGGCCGGCCAGAAATATCGGAACTAGTCCCGTGGATAAAGATGCATTGAAGACGTCCTCGTCGCAACTGCCGGTAACGCCGGAAATCGTCGCGGTGCTGGTATATTGCCAGAGAGTCCAGGCGCCTGAGCCCCAGATTTCGTTTTCGGTGCAACCGCCCGCTCCTTCCCATGGGTTACCGCCCGGACCATCTCCGTTGTAATTGGCTATCCAGGGAATCGTCCAATTATCCAGGCTGCTCAGTTCAGGCGTATTGCATGCGCTCAGGTAAATGACGGGGACGACGCTTACTCCATCGGCGGCGGCCATGGCCTGAACATCGGCGCACCATTGATTTGCCCAATCTGCGTAGCTGCTGGCGCCGACGAAGGTGCCGGTAAAGGTTTCGTAATCGAGCATCGGCATGAAAGTCTTGCCGTCGTTTTTGACATAATTGCTGGCGACATTCCAGAAATAGGCGGCCTCAGATTCCGGGGCGTCTTTTTCCGGGTGGGCAAAGTGATAAGCACCCATATAGATCCCCATAGCCTTACCGTTGGTCTCGTTGGCAGCAAAGGTTGGGTCTTTATAGGATGTTCCTTCTGTGGCCTTGGCCCAGGCGAACGTGATGTTCGCGCCCTGGACATTCGTCCAATTGATCGTGCCATTGTTATCTGAAACGTCGATGCCCAGTGTTTGTGCATGAGAAGTCAGCGCGAGGAGCAAAAACGATACGATGACGCTCGATCGAACAAATGAAATGGAAGCCCCTTTTTTGTGATTCATAATTTTGTAATTTGTGAAAAATACTCAGAACTTCTGCGTGGCCTGGTAGAACTTCTGGCCGGGAGCAGCTGTATCGGTGTAATTGGTCGCGCCGGTGTTGTTCTGCACTGTGCCGGCGGTTGACCAATTGATGAGGTCGGGAGAGGATCTGACTGTGATCGGTTTGCCGGTTTGACCGATTAAATTCAAGGTGATTTGGCCGTTATTGAGGTTGGTAATGCTAGTGAATTGCGGGGCGCGGACGAGGCCAGCGCTGCCGGCGTTGAAAATGGAGGAGATTTGGGAAGCAGTCAGCGCGTTAGTATAAATTTGAAGTTCGTCCACGGCGCCTGACAGGTAATCAGACGGCGACCCGGAAAAGGTGTCCACGCCGAAGAAACCGCGAGGCAAATCGAAACCAGTGGCGCTGACCGTTCCTTTTTGGACGCCGTTGGCGTAAAGCGTGACGGTGGAACTGGACGCGACAAAGGCCACATGAGTCCAGGTATTCAGAGGCAGGGTATAGGCGGGGCTAAAGAGATAGTCGGCCACACCCGAGTGTGAAATACCGACTTCATCGGTGTTACTCCACTGTTCAACTTTAAGCGCGTATGTTTTATCACCTGCCAAAGCTGCGGATGCAGTTGGAGCTCTTTGGTGATAAATCCAGCCGCAAATAGTCCAGGGCGGCGCAATTTCTCCGCCACTGCTTGTCATGTAAGCAGAGGAGCCGTCGAAACGGTATGCCAATCCCACTTCTCCGTTTGTGTATGACAATCCACCGTTGGGTGAAAGATTCGTGACCCCATAGATGTCATTGAAATTGCCGTCGGCAGTCCACCAGTTGATCATGTTGGACGGGTCGAGCGCGGAATTTGGCGCATTGATCAATGGAGCCAGGACTGACAGGTAAGCCGGGGATGTCAGAATGCTGCCATTGCTATTTGTTACCATAACGGTATAAGCGCCTGCATTTGTGAGTTGCGCGTTGGTGATCGTGTAGAAATTCGTTATTGCGCCCGGAACATTGATTTGGTTGAACTTCCACTGGTAGGTCAACGGATTTCCGGATGTCAAGGCTGTTACATGAAATGTAGCATTGCTGCCGAGTGGTACGGTTGTATTGGTCGGAGCGCTGGTTACGGCGATCGAGCCTGCCAGCAGGCTCAAAACGAGTTGATTTGAAGTGCCATTGAATACGTCTTCGTCACATAAGCCCGATGAGTAGGTGCCGGGGACGCCGGAGATCGTGACCGAGGATGTAAACTGCCAGACGTTCCAAACGCCTGATCCCCAGATCTCGTTTTCGGTGCAACTAACGCCGCCCCATGGTGTACCAGTATTGGCACTCTGATTGTTATAATTTGCAAGCCACGGGATCGTCGAACTGTTCTCGCTACCGAGTTCGGTAGTATTGCAAGTGCTAATATAGATTACTGGCGTTACTGAGACGCCCTGGGCCGACGCCAGGGACACAATATTTGAACACCAAAGCTTTGCCCAATCCGCGTAAGTGCTGGCCCCGACAACGGTGCCAGGAAATGTTTCGTAATCAAGCATGGGCATGAGAGTTTTGCCGTCATTCTTGACGTAATTTTTTGCCGTGTTCCAAAAATAGTTGGCTTCTGTGGTCGGACTAAGTAAATCCGGTCGGGAGAAATCGTAGGCGCCCATATACACGCCAGCAGCTTTGCCATTGACCTGATTGTTAACAAAATTCGTGTCGATATAGTAATTTCCTTCAGTCGCCTTCGCCCAGGCGAACGAAATGCCGCCGCTTTTGACGGTCGTCCACGTAATCACCCCGTTGCCGGCATAGACGTCAATGCCGAGCGGCCTTTGAGCTTGGGAGGTGTTGGCGGCAAGGGCTGAAATGAAAAGAACCAAAGCGCCGTTAAAAAAAATAACGAGCTTCCGCGATATTAGGGGTTTCGCAAACATCGTGTGAGGGTTAGGGCGTTGACTGGGAGCTATTTCCTAAATTTTACGGGCAGACGGCAGTGTCATAAACAAAAACCGTCCTCAAGAATACCTTGTTTTAGCACGGGTTACAAGAATTATTTTTTAAGAAACCGAAGTTCCCGGACGGGATGAATAGGAAATACGACACGAATCGTAACGGCGAGCGCGGCACAAAGGACAGGCGAATTCTCCCGAGGAATGGTTTGCAAGCGGCCGTTCGCGCATCCATACCGTCCGTGTCAGAGCCCTCCCCGTTTACATCCCCTCTTCAGGCAACAAATTCGCGAATTTGCCAATAAAACCGGCTCTTTTGCCATCGAAAACCCTATTTTTGACCCCTCGTTTACGCGTTACTTTCCCACACAAAAAAAATGTGTGGTGCGTCTCCTATGGAGGCTGGCGCGCGCGGTCATGACCAATTCAGTTCCTGGTAGCGCACAATTTCTTTGGCGAGGACGTTATCAGGCCACGCCAGGAGCTCTTTCATCCAAGCGGCGACCAGGCTGGCACGGGCGGCGGCGTCTTTGTAGTAGTAATGCCAACTTGTGCGACGGACCATAACGTCGTCCAGGTGGATGGCCCATTCGTTTTCACAAAAGTGTCGAACCGTATGTCCGTTGAATTCCGGTGGTAAAATGCCACTGATGCCCGAGGTTTCGGCGGCAGGAAGCAAAGGTTCGATCGCCGTGCGGCATGCAGTCGGCTCGGAGTTAAGTCCCTGCTTTTTCAATGCACGAACGATTTGATCTACAGTTTGTTCGGCCATGAGACGGTAGGTGGTCAATTTTCCGCCGGCGACGTCCCACCAACCGGGTTCGGGGTTGTCTATTTGATGGGAGCGCGATATGTCGGATGGCGAGCCGTGCGGGTCGGCGATCAATGGCCGGACGCCGGCCCAGGAACTAATAACGTCGGCTTCGGAAAGGTCGGCGCGCGGGAAAAACCGATTTGTGATGTCGAGGATGTAACGAATGTCCGCGCCATCTGCGAAAATCGTGTCCAGAGAACCGTTGTAATCAGTGTCTGTCGTGCCCAGGACGGTTCGTTCGCCCCAGGGAATGGCAAATAGAATTCGTTTGCCCTCGGTCATGACGACTGTGTCTGGCACTGAGATGCGGGCGCGATCAACTACGAGATGGACTCCTTTGGCGAGGCGAAGTTTTACACGGCTGTGAGGCAGGCCATCGGCCCATGGACCAGTGGCGTTGACAATTGCCTTGGCATGGACGGTCATGTTTGTGCCGGCCAGAGCGTCGGATATGCTGCATTCCCAGACGTCGCCAGGGGTCTGACTGCCAGAGCCTCGTGCCTCGGCTGCCTGGAGATCACCCTCACCCCGGCCCTCTCCCCCAGGAGAGGGGGAATTGTCTTCCGATTGTTTGTTACGACAGAGTGGCATCTTGTTTCCCAGATTGATTGCGCCTTGCGTCGAGAAAGCGGCAATAGTTCGTCAGGATGGCTCCGTGGCGGGCGGCTGAGCGGAGGGTATCGAGTACGAGGCGGGCGTCGTTTGTTAAACCGTCGAAATAACGCACGGCGCCGGTTAAACCTTCTGTGTTAAGGCCGGACGCTCGTTGAAGTGTTTCGTTGGCGTTAAGCCATGACGATTTGCCCAGGTTTTTGCCGCTGCAAAGGAGGTCGTAAATTTTGACACCGATTTTTAATTGCCACAGGCGCCATTCTTTGTTGGAGCGATAAGTCGGAAACAGAAAGGGCAGGGGATCTGACAGGTGCGGGGCGATTTGATGAATGATCTTTTTTTCGACGCTGGCTTCGTGGACCAGGCCGACCCGCCCCTGGGCCAGGTAACGAATTCCACCGTGGAGGAGGCGGCTGGAACGGCTGCTGGTGCCGGAGGCAAAATCGTGCTGTTCAATCAGGGCGGCGCGTAGTCCGCGCATGGCCGCATCTCGAATGATGCCCGCGCCGACGATGCCGCCGCCGATGACGAGGAGGTCGAGCGGTTTTTCAAGGAGAGTGGAAAGGGATTTGGAACGTTGCGAGGGTGCGTTCATGTCAAAATCATCAATGGCCGGTGTTTGAACGGCGTGCCGATTTGGAAATCGGCGATACAGCAGGTTTGGAAACCTGCGCTACATTTGCCTCGAGCATTTCGCCAAATTCCCGGAGCCCGGGCAAAATCAAATCGGGTTTGGGGACGGATTTCTCGGCATCGGCGGCGGTGGCTTCTCCGGTGAGCACCAGGACTCCGAGTGCGCCGGCGCGGCGCGCCATTTCCATATCGGTGTAGAGGCGATCGCCGACCATGGCCAGGTTTTGGGGCGCGAGAGAATGGCGCTGCAAAATGCCGCGCAACATAGCTGGATCGGGTTTTCCCAGAACGGCTTGCGGGGCGCGGCCGGTCGCCTTTTCCAGGGCGGCGGTAATTGAGCCGCAATCAATTAACACGGTTGGTTCGTCGGTGGGACAGACGAGGTCAGGATTCGTGGCGAAAAATGGCCTTCCCTGTTTAATCCACCATGCGGCGCGGCACAGCCGGTTGTATGTCAGTGTTTTGTCAAAGCCTACGAGGACGGCGTCGGGAGCGGCATCGGGATCTTCTGGCGTCAGTTCGAAGCCGGCGTTTTCCAATTCATCGCAAAGGCCTGTTGTGCCAAGGACAAAGAGTCGGCGGATATGCGGAAACTCTTTTTTTAGAAAATCAATAGTAGCCTGGGTTGAAGTGTAAAGCTGGTCCGCGGAGGCCTGAATACCCATGCCGTTTAAATGGGTGAGATATTCCGCAGTGCTTTTGGACGGATTATTGGTGAGGAAAGTATGGCCGATGCCCAAGCGGTCCAGCAAAGCCAGGAATGGTGAGGTTGTATCAAAGACGGTTTTGTTCAAATAAATCGTTCCGTCCATGTCGAGCGCGACGTGGCGAATCTGGGCCAATCGGTCAGGGGTTGTAAGGGGAGGATTCAATTTTAAACCCGTTGGAGCGTTGAAGCGCTGAAGCGTTGAAGCGGTTTTCGGCCGACCGATGGTTGGAAAGATTGGGCGGTGATCAGCAACGGACGATTAAGCGCGGAATTGGTCATAGGGTTTCTTCGATGGCGTCACGCGTGACGGAAATTATGGTTTTCACTTGCGTGGCAGTCGTGCAATAGGGCGGCATGAGGACGATGACATTTCCGATGGGGCGGGTGAGGACGCCGCGCGCAGCCATGGCCTCGCAAACTCGGATTCCGGCACGTTCGCGCAAGTCAAAGGGTTTGCGCGTGCGCCAGTTTTTTACGAGTTCAATTCCAGCCACGAGGCCAATCTGGCGGATATCGCCCACGTTAGGCAATTGCCAAAGGGATTGTAATTCGCGGCGCAGATTGGCTTCGAGTTGTTGACGGGCAAGGATTGATTCTTTGCTGTGCAAAATTTCGAGATTGGCAAGAGCCGCTGCCGCGCCAAGTTGATTGGCGGTGTAGCTGTGTCCATGGAAAAACGACTTGAATTCATCGTATCTCCCGAGGAAGGCATCGAATACCTGCCGGGTCGTGAGTGTCGCCGCCATGGGCAGGTAGCCGCCGGTGAGTCCTTTTGCCAGGCAGAGGAAATCGGGTTGGACGTTTTCGTTTTGGCAGGCGAACCAATTGGAGCGTGAAGGGGTGTCTTTAGCGATGCCAGTCCTGCCAAAGCCTGTCATGACTTCGTCGGCGATGAGCAGCGCGCCGTGAGCCCGGGCAATATCTGAAACCCGATTTAGCCAACCGGTGGGTTGCGGAATCATTCCTGCGGCGCCTTGCATTAGCGGTTCGAACACGAATGCGGCGTATGGATTGCCTCTTTTCTTTTGGGCGGCAAATTGTTTCTCCGTTTTGGCCACGCATTCCCAGTTGCATTTTCGCGTATCGCGGGCGTCGGCACGCTCCGGTTTTGCCCGGTTGAAAGGGCAGCGATAGCAGTACGGCGACATCGCCTGATCGGCTTTGAATAGCAAACCGCTGTATGCCTTGTGGAACAGGTCAATGTGCCCGAGCGAGACAGCGCCTACGGTATCGCCGTGATAAGCGCCCTGCAGAGAGAGAAATTTTGGTTGTTTTAGCCTTTTTTCGCGCCTGGAAAATTCGTAGGCGAGTTTGAGAGCCACTTCGAGGGCGGTTGAGCCGTTATCGGAATAAAAAACCTTTTCGAGGTTTGGGGATGCCGCTCCCTCACCAACCTTCGCCCGGCTACGGCCCGTCAGGCGGTTGCGGCTGTGTTGATTTGCCGCCTTCACCAGTTTCCCGGCGAGCAACGACGCCGGTTCGTTGGCGAGGCCGAGGGCGGAGCTATGAGCGATTTTGTTCAATTGCCGCGAGATGGCGGCGTTGATTTTAGGATGTTTATGGCCGTGCAGATTTGTCCAAATAGAAGAGTTGGCGTCGAGAAACGCACGTCCCCGGATATCGCGAAGTTGGGCGCCTTTGCCCGAAACAATGATTATTGGCTCCTGTTGCAGCCAGTCACGCATTTGCGTGAAGGGGTGCCAGACGTATTTGTGGTCCAGTTGGGCGATCCTGTTCAATTAGATTCCAATATCCAATTTTTTCAGCGCGTCAACGAGCGAAAAAATGTCTTCTCGCGAATGCGCGGCGGTCAGGGTAACGCGCAGACGGGCCGAACCGCGCGCGACGGAGGGATAGCGAATGGCCGGGACGAATATTTGTTGATCACGAAGTTTTGCGGCGGCGTCCAGGGCTTTTTGTTCGTCGCCGAGGACGATTGGGATGATCGCGCTGGCGGAGTCGCAGAAGGGGGATGAGGACCCGCCTTCGCTTCGCTTCGGCGCGGCGAGCGACGGCCGGTTGGCACCGGGGCCACAATTTGAAGATGAGGATGAAAAGGACTTCCCCTTTTCCACGGCTGATTGAAAATCCGCGATGTTTGACTGAAGTTTCTGGCGCAATTTTTTACCCTCGGCAGCTTGTATGAGGCGGACTGCTTCGGTGGCGGCCGCAGCGGCGGCGGGGATTGGCGCGGTTGAGAAAATAAATGGACGAGAGCGGTTGACGAGGAAATCCACCAACTGGCTGGAGCCGCAAATACAACCGCCGGCGGCGCCAAGGGCCTTGCCCAGGGTGGCCATTTGAACTTCAACCCGGTCGCTTAGACCCAATTCCTCGATCAGACCTGCGCCGTTTTTGCCGAAGACGCCGGTCGCATGCGCCTCGTCGACCATGAGCCAGGCGCCGTATTTGTCCTTAAGCGCCACAATTTCCCGAAGGGGCGCGGCATCGCCATCCATTGAAAAAATGGATTCCGTGACGACAAAGATGCGACGGACGCTCGTTTGGCCGGACTCACCATTTCTTGAGGCCCATTTCAATTTGTCTTCCAAATCTTCCAGGTCATTGTGCCCGAAGACGCGGATTTTTGCTCCGCTCAGTTTCGCGGCGTCCACGATGCAGGCATGGACGAGTTTATCCAAAATGATAATGTCATCCTTGCCCAGAAGCGCGGTAATGGCGCCAAGCGCCGCGGCATAGCCGCTGGAGAAAGCCAGGGCGGATTCGGTCTTTTTTAAGTTCGCCAGTGCTGATTCCAGTTCGTGAAACGGGGCGAGTGAACCGCAGATCAGCCTGGATGCGCCGGAACCTGCGCCAAATGTTTCAACTGCGCGCCTGGCGGCTTCTTTGAGGGACGGATGATTCGCCAGGCCGAGGTAATCGTTGGACGAAAAGTTGAGAAAGGATTTATCGCCAATTTGAATTCGATGAGATTGCGGAGATTCCACGCGCCGCAATTCGCGGAAAAGCTTTTGTTCGCGCAACGTTGCGAGGCGATTTGCGAGATCAGATTCAAAAGAATTCATTGAATGGCAGCGACGGCGCGTTACGCCGACCCCCGCACAGCGGGCGGAACATGCGCAAGACAACATCCGACCACGCTCGTTGCGCCGCTGCACGCGGCGCGGACAGCGGTGGCAGCGCCACTTGCGAAGAGCGCCGTCCCTACCACCTTGGGTTCAGGGCTGAAGCTCATCGCGCTTGCTCGGGCGCGATGGCCCATTGGCCGGCGATCATGGACGCAGTCACGGGGCCGTGAAAGTTCAATACCGCGTCAAAAAGCTCTGACGCCTTTCCCGCGAACGGGATAGCAATCAAATCAGCGTTAGCGAAACTGGAAATTTCGCCGATTTTGCCCGCCAGGCTGAGGGCGCGCGCGCCGTTCATCGTGGCCATTTTTAGAACCATTGCGGGAGCGACGGCGGGATTGGACCGTGAGAACGCCTGCATTTCCGAAAATAAATTCAGTTCCAGGCTCTCTTTTCCATTTTTGGCAACAGTCGCCAGGCTGTCCGTGCCCAGACAGACGTTCACGCCCGCCGCGAGCAAGCCGTCGAGAGGAAACTTTTTGTGCTGAAAATACTCGTGACTGCGGGGACAGTGAACGACACTGGCCTTGCAGCCAGCAAGCAGATTGAAATCGTCATTTTCCAGATAATTTGCGTGGATGGCGATGAAGTTGCCAGTTGTCAGACCGGCGCGGTCGAGGTGCTGCGCGGGTGTGCCCAGGCCGCAATCGGAGTTGTCCCGTCCGTTTTTTTTGAGCCAATCAAACATTTCACCCTGCGCGCGGGTGAACATTTCAAATTCCTGCTGGGATTCGGCCACGTGAATGGCTGTAAGAAGTTTTTTCTCGAGACCGGCGCGTGCGCAGAGGCGGAGGAGGTCGGCTGATGTCGAGTACGGCGCGTGGGGCGAAAGGGCGGCGGCGCAACGCGGATGGCCAAGGGATTCAATTTTTTTTAGGGCTTCATCCAGGATATCCGCCGGTTCGCGCTTTGAGCGGACGCTGGTCATTTCGAGGAAGGAGATGACCCGCAACGGTGTGGCATCCCAGACGTCGGGGAGCAATTCCGGCGCGGCTTCAATGTCCGCGACGGTGGTTGTTCCTGAGTGCAGGAGCATTTTGGCGCCATTGAGCCAGGAGCGGGCGTAATTTGAATAACTCCACTCGGCTTTTGCCGCGAGCATCCAGGGAATCCAGTCTGTGAATTTTTTGGGCGGGGGCCAGAAGCCGGCCATATCTGTGTAATCCAAATGACAGTGGGCGTTGACCAGGCCGGGCAGGAGAACCACGTCGCCAAGGTCAAGGACTGTGGCAGCGGACGTTAATTGGCGCGGTATCCGGTCCCAGGTGTCGGCTACGGCGATCCGGTCGCCGAAAATGACGATTGCCGCGTTTTCGAGCGGCGGTGTTGCGACCGGGATAACGGCGCGAGCGCGAAGAATCAATGCCTGGGTTGCTAATTGGCTGCCGGGATTATTTGCCGTTCGCATCCGGTTGGTTTCTTCGCGGTCGGGTCAGGCATTGGCCGGCTAGGTGCCGACCGCGCGTTTGACCTCTTTCAATTTGGCGGCGTCCTTGTGTTTCCGCGCCTTGATTTTGCTGTGACGTTTACGGATTTGTTGTTCAATTTTTTTGGCGACAACGTCGATGGCCGCATACAAATCGCTTTCGCGGGCTTCGGCAAAAAGGTCAGGACCGCGCATGGCAATTTGCATAGAGCAATTGAATTGCCTTTCGGGCATCCGGCGATGGTCGTGTTCGAGGGTGACCCGGGCGTCAACGGCGCGTCCGTCAAGATGATCGAGTTGTTCGAGCTTCCTGATGACGCGATCTTCGAGCGTTCTTGTCAGGGTGACGTTATGCGTAGAAAGAATCAATTTCATCATATTCAAGATGCAATCGAGCCGTGAAAAATCCAGTTTTTCCTGTGCCAATATTCTTGTCATTTGGCCGGACTGGATTACAATGAGACACATGGCTCAAGGCTTACAATTGTCTCAGCGCCTGACGCAATCGCTGGTGCTGGCGCCGCAATTACAGCAGTCGCTGGCACTGCTGCAGGCGCCCACGCTCGAATTGAAGGCGCTCGTGGAGCACGAAATGGAACAAAACCCGGTGCTTGAAGAAGTCGCCGCGACGGAAGGGGAACTGCGCGAAAAATCCGGGCGACGATGAAGGAGAAACGCCGCGCCGAGTCGACACGACGATGCAAGCTTCGACGGAGCCTCTGAGAAAAGCGCGAACGAACCGGTGGACGACTTTCAGGCTGAATTTGAAAAGCTGGTCCAATTGGACCAGGAATGGCGGGACCATTTTTCGCAAACGAACGTGCCCATCCGGCAATCCACGGAGGACGAAGAAAAGCGGCAGTTCATGTTTGATTCATTGACTGCCGGGACTTCGCTGGCGGAATTTCTCATGGAGCAGGTGCGCGAAACGGACCTGAACGAGGAACAGCGGGCGCTGGCCGAAACGATCATCGGGAACATTGATGATTACGGCTATTTGAAAGCGACCGTCGAGGAAATCGCGGCCTCGACGCAACAGCCGGTGGAAAAGATTTCAGAAGTTCTGAAGATCATCCAGTCCTTTGATCCGCCCGGAATCGGCGCGCAGGAATTTGCAGGAATGCCTCATGCTGCAACTGGAACGGGCGAAGCCAGGAGTCATTGGAATATGCGATCGTGCGCGATTTTATGGAAGCGCTGGGCAAACGGCGCATTCCGGAAATCGCCCGCGGCACAAACCGAAGCATCGTGGAAGTGCAGGAATCGCTATCGAAGATTGCCCGCCTCGAGCCGCGGCCGGGCCGGGCCTTTTTGCCCGACACCGACCAATATGTTTTGCCGGAGGTGTTTGTCGCAAAAGAACGGCGATGATTTTGCCGTGACGACCAACGACGAATACATTCCGCATTTGCGCATCAGCAACGTCTACAAGGACCTGATGGCGCAGGGCGAAAATTCGAGCGAGGTGAAGAATTATATCCGGGAAAAAATCCGCGCGGGGAAATTCCTCATCAAAAGCCTGCACCAGCGCCAGCAGACGATTTTGAATATCGCGAAGGAAATTGTGAAGCGGCAGCGGGAATTCATGGAGAAAGGGGTTTCGTGCCTCAAGCCGATGACGATGGCGCAGATCGCGGAAGTGGTGGGCGTGCATGAAACGACGGTGAGCCGCGCGGTGTCCGGAAAATACATGCAGACGCCCCAGGGAATCTTTGAAATGAGGTTCTTCTTCACGGCCGGGCTTCAGACCGCCAGCGGCGACGGCGTATCCAATACGAGCGTCAAGGACATGATCGCCGAAATTTTCAAAAGCGAGGACGCCGGCAAGCCGTTGTCTGATCAGGAAGTTGTCAAGATGCTCTCTGAAAAGGGCATCACCATCGCGCGGCGCACAGTCGCGAAATACCGTGACGAATTGGGAATTTTGCCGTCCAATCTGAGAAAAGTTTATTGATTGGGTCGTTGAAACGTTGAAATGTTAAAACGTTGAAACCCGGATTTTGCATTTGGACATTAGTCGTTTCGATTGTTCCACGCAAACATCACAGTCACAGACGTTTTGAGCTAATAACTTCAATTGCGTTGCATTAGGGAATGCACAAAAGTGCTTTGGCGTTCGCACCGAAATTCAGCCATGAGGCTGACCGCGTCTGCTGGAGAGAAAGAAGAAGAGCCGCAGATCAGAATCGCGCTGTCGCGCGGTTTTGCAGTCAGCGGCTGATTCATGGGCGTTGCTACCCCGGGCTGCGCTCCCGGAGTCGCTTGCCCGGGGCTACATATATTTCACCCCTCTGGGGTTTCAGTTTGCGGCTGCGCCGACAGATAGGATTTATCCCTCAACTTTCCTCGGGCCTAATGCAAAATCCGGGTTGAAACGGTATGCGTTCGGGCATTGTTCGGCGATTTTCCAACTGTCGCTTCAGGACAAATTATTTGGCAGGGTGAACCCGACGCTCCGTGTCTGGCTACTTTCCGGTTGTGCCTCCCGCCGTCGCTTCCACCGTTGTTGAGAGCTACCGTGGGCAGGCCGGCACGAACAGACAAAATCAGTTCGACGTATTTGGCGGACGGGTCTTCACGACCGGCCGGCTGACGTTTTTGAGCCGTTCGCGCACCATGTCCGCCCGCATCAGGTCGCGTTCCTCGGCGGACAATTTGTCCGAGAATTGCTTCTGCAAGTGGGCCGGCTGGGTGATCAGAAATAATTCGTCCACCAGGGAACGTTCAACGCCCGGGAACAGACCCAGGTCCACTCCCAGGCGCAGCAGCGAGAGAAGATTCATTGTCTCCTTGGACGAAATGCTGTGAGCATTCGCGAGGATGCCGTAGGCGCGTCCGATATGGTTGTAAACGGTCTTGGGCTTTTTCTCCAGCAGGATTTGCCGGGCATTTTCTTCGTGCTCTATGATTTGGGCCAGGACTTTTTCCAGCCGCTCCACGATCATTCGCTTCGTTTTCGCCCAGGGTCATCTGGTTTGAAACCTGAAAAACGTTTCCCAACGCTTCGGTGCCTTCGCCATACAAGCCGCGGACGGCCAGGCCGAGCTTATTGACGGATTGAATGATAGGATTGATCTGTTCGCCAAGGACCAGGCCAGGCAAATGCAGCATGGCGCTGACGCGGATGCCGGTGCCGAGATTGGTGGGGCATGCGGTCAAATAGCCGAGGTCGGCAGTCAAAGGCGTAGTCCAGTTTCTTTTCCAGGGAGGAATCAAAGCAGTCGATGGCCGTCCATGCCTGTTTCAATTGAAGACCGGGACGGAGGGCCTGCATTCGCAAGATGGTCCTCCTCATTGATCATGACGGAAAATGTTTCTTCGTGGTTGAGAACCAGGCCGCTGCCGGCGCTTTTGGCGGCGTGCTCGCGGCTAATGAGATGGCGTTCCACCAGAATTTGCCGGTCCAGTGCGCCGAGGTTGTCCATGGCCTCGGAAAACGAGTCTTTCATTTCCGGAAGACTTTCGACGGCCGGACGGATGGTATCCAGGATCCTGACCCGCTCGGTTTTTTTGGCCCATCCGGGAAAGGCGGCGTCCCTCAAGTTGCGGGCAAGCCGCACGCGGCTGGACATGACGATCCGGTCATGCGGCCCGTGGCGACGCGCGGATTCCGCCGGAGGCGGAGAGGAAAGCTATGAAGATCGCGCATGTCGGCTTACCTCGTAAAACTTTTCGGCGCGCTTGAGCGCTCGGCCATTTGCCTCATTTCATCGCGCAATTGCGCGGCCTCTTCGAAATTTTCGGATTCGATCGCTTTTTCCAGTTTTTTTTGCAGCGCTTTGAGCCGGTCGGCGTTTTCAGTGGAGGTGCGTTGCGTCTCCGGCGCCTTGCCGACGTGGCGCGTGCCTTTGTGCATGGTTTTGAGCAGCCCGCTCAAGACCCTCGGAAAACGTCTTATAGCATTCCGGACACCCGAGCCGGCCGGATTTTTTGAAATCGGCCTGTGTAAAACCACAACGAGTACAGCGCAATTCCAGCGCCGCCCGCGGCCTGTTCAATTTCCTGGGCTGCGCCCAGCCCGAGCATTAAGTCGGCAAGGGCGAAACCGGCGGGATCATTGACGCCTTTGGCTTTGGCGCAATCGTCGCACAAGTCCAGCTTCTGCATTTTTTCCCCCACGATCTGGGTAAGATGCACGGTGGCCGGTTTTTCTTTGCAAATGGAACACTGCATGTTAAAGCAAATTACTGTTCATAGTTGTAGATTGTACAACGTAACGACCGAAAAAGCGAATGAATTTGAAATTCAGCGCGGCGGCGATCTATTTATATCGGGTCGCCTGAGGTACTGGTCAAGGCGTGGTACTCCTGAACCAGTTTGCGCGTCAGGTTTCCCGGTTTGCCGGTCCCGATCACGCGACCGTCAATCTTGATCACCGGCATGATCTCAGCGCCGGTGCCAGTCAGAAAACATTCATCAGCGTTGTACAAATCATATCGGGTCAGGTTCGGTTCGGAAACTTTAAGGCCGTTCTGCACGGCCAACTCCATAACGGTATGGCGGGTAATGCCGTAGAGCGCGCCGGCTGAGAGCGGCGGAGTAAAGACATCGCCGTTCTTAATGATGAAGACATTGTCTACGGTGCATTCAGAGACAAAGCCTTCCGCATTCAACATCAGGCCGTTTTGGCAGCCTGCGTTGTTGGCTTCGATTTTGGCCAAAATATTGTTCAAATAATTCAACGATTTGATTGCCGGATTGAGGGCGCTGTGGAGGTTGCGCGTGGTCGGCACGGTGACAATGTCGATGCCTTGCGCGTAGACCTCCGGGGGATAAACCTGGATTTTTCCGGCGATGATGACGGTGGACGGCTTTTTGCAGCTTTTGGGATTCAATCCAAGGGTGCCCACGCCGCGAGTCACCACCAGGCGAATATAGCCATCTCGAATTTTATTCACGCGGCATGAGTCAATAACCGCCTGGGAAATTTTCTGATGCGACATTGGAATTTCCAACAGGATTGCCTTTGCGGAATAAAAGAGGCGGTCAATGTGTTCTTTCAACTTAAAAACCCTGCCATTGTAGGCGCGAATGCCTTCGAAAACACCATCTCCGTAAAGAAATCCGTGATCAAACACGGAGATTTTAGCATCGCGTTCACTATAAAATTTCCCGTCAATGAAGATTTTCATTTATTGCATGACAGGATATTCCAAAAAAGGGAGTGAGCAAAGGAAAATGGGACCGATGTGTATTGCGTGGCACGAGGCGCGCCAGGAATATTCAAAAACTTGAACCGCGCACCAGCTGCGCGGCCATTGCGTGCAGGGAGGGTTTGATTCCCTGATGATTTTCAACGGGCTGTCAGGCCATTGTTGGCTCAGGCTTGGTTTTTGGAGCCCTGCTGTTTCCCTGCGCCGCTGGAGGAGTGGCATCGCGAACAATCGTCGCCGCGCGGCGCGCAGCTTCGGTAATCATTTTTAATTGCGCATGAAGCGCCGTATCGTCTGCATACTTCAAAATCAAGCGGTCGGCATAGCCCTGGACGATGGCCAGGATATTGTTTAATTCATGGGCAATGAGAGGTGAAACATGTCGCGCCGGGTCAAACGACGCGCCGGGCTCGGGCAAGCGATCTTCCTCGCGATTATCGTTTGCGGCCATTTTCTTATAAATCGAATCGAAAGACGATGTCATTGCGCCGGTCTTAAGCAAGTCACAAGCCAAAAATTTGAATGCAAAATTTCCCATGCAAACGGTTCCTGCCGGAGCAAATGGAAGGTTTCCAAAAACTGGACAAATAAAAGAGAGTCAGATTCCCCGGTTTGCACGCCAGAGCAGCGCCGCGCCGGCGGCCTGAAAAATGAAGTTTGGCGCCCAGACGATCAGATGGGGAAAACATTCGGGGCGGCTCGACAGTTGCCCAGCGAGCATGACGAAACCGTAATAGACGATCACCAGCCCAAGGGCG
Organism: uncultured Verrucomicrobiae bacterium; assembly: GCA_963845665.1. Lineage (GTDB taxonomy): Bacteria > Verrucomicrobiota > Verrucomicrobiia > Limisphaerales > UBA11358 > UBA11358. The sequence continues at coordinate 756,928 of CAWJTA010000001.1, read as the reverse complement.
ATGGCGATGCCGATATTTGTCTCGCGGCGCTGGACACGGATACCCAGGGGAATGCCGACCAGGGCAAATCCGAACGGCGCGAACGCGAAGGCGAGCTGGCGTTGCATGGTCACCCGCACCTGCTCGGCAAGCTCTTCGGGCACCTTCCGGGCGGCGTCCAGGGTTGCCTGTGACTGATTTGTTGACGCGGACTCCGGGATCCGTTGTTGCAGCTGGTGCAATTTTTCCCGCAGTTCGATGAAAGTCATGTCGCTGATGCTCGCTGGTTTTGAATTTTGATGTTTGACCGAATTGACGTTGACCGGTACCGAGCATTTTGCGAACGAAAGAATGTTGTTTTGCCCATTGGTCGGGGTCTCAACAATACGCGCCTGGAGCAGATTCAGCGTTATCTGCTGGTTAGTCGGGTCAACCTGGACGTTTCCGAACGGTGCTTCAACGTATGAATTTTGGTCGACGCTAATCACGACGACGTTTTGTAGCTTTCCCCCGTAATTCTTCTCGGTGTAAAAAATGTAATTGGTCGAGATGCTGATGAATCGTCCCTCCGGCAATTGGAAATTGGCCAGGTCGGCCAGCAGCTCCGATTTTAAGCCCAGGTATTTCACCCGGCTGCGCGGTCCGAGGTCCATGCTGAACCAGCCGCTCAAGACGCAGCAGAAAAGGCTTAACAGGAGAATGGGTGCGATCAGCGAAATCAAACTAATGCCGCTGGCGCGCGCCGCCGTAAGTTCCTGGTCCGCGCTGAAACGTCCAAAGACCAGCAGCGTGGCCGTGAGCAGGCCCATCGGGAGAGCAAAGACCCAAACAAACGGAATCAACAAGACGATGGCTTGGGCCACAAGGCTGAGCCGGGCATGCCCGGCGATGAGGAACGTGAGGATTTCCTTGAGCACATTGCCCAGAAGCAGCACAAACGTGAACACCGCCACGGTCAAAATCAGCGACGCCAAAACCTGAGAGGTCAGGTATCTGTGTAAAGTTCTCAACCTGGTGAGTTTCGAAAGTCCGGCGGAAAAAGACAACGGAAAAACCGGATTAATGGATTTGATGGATATGTGCTGCCGGCTTTGATTGTCGCGTCCAGCCGGGGCGCCTCGATGGGGCGCGATGTCTGGAGCGGGGTGATTCTGTTGTTGCGCGCATCGGAATTTCTGATACGCTAATTTTTCCGGTGGTTGCCGTTCTTCCCCGAGTCAAGGTATGGGAAAACGCGGCAAGTGGCCACGGAGGCTGGGTAGCTCAGTCGGTAGAGCAGAGGACTGAAAATCAGAAAACGCGGTTTTTGCTATCTTTAGCTATTTATCGAAACTGTTAATTCTCCCGATAGACAAAAGCGTTTTCTCGCTTTGACCTTTGCTATGAGAACCCATCTTTTGCTCTAAAAATGGCGTCGGGGATACAAAGCGGGATACAAAGGAGAAAAAGGATCATCATTCCTCTGCTATGCCTGCGAATCAAACCCTCATACCGTGACTCTGGCTTTGGGCGTGGACGTATGTTTCTGAAATGGCCTGAGTCATCTTGTATTCAAATGAGTCAGCAACAAGGCTCATGTCTTGGCCGGGGTATTTCTCTGCCAGATGCTCTTTCACCTGGGCATTCAGGTCGTCCTTCCATAGCCGCAAAACTTGGCGTTGGTCGCGGATGAAACCTTGCAGCACTTCCCGGACATTATCGCCACGGTTCAGAACGTCCTTCATTTCCGTTCCGCGTTTTAGCGACAAAGATTCGACCACGGCAAATTCGATTTGGTCGGCTATGCGACGATGGCAAACCGAACTGATCTTCGACAAATCAAGATCGTGCCGCCATTCCGTCCCGTCGTCGGTTTGAATGATTTTATTCTGGTCGCGGGAAAGCAAAACTGATTTGAATGCTTCGTTGGCAATGGCTGACTGGTTGCCTTCAATATCTCGAACCGCGTCACAACTGGCGTTGAACTGGTTCAAATGCTCCGTAAAGGCCGTTTTCATCTCAATTGCGGCCTGTTCCTGCTGGATGGTGGACTTTTGGTAATGGTTCATAATATGCCTCATTCGGATTTCAAAAGTTTAAGTAGTTCATCGCGGGAAATAAGCAACTTGCCGCGCAAAGCCCGGCACGCTTTAAGTTTCCCCCGCTGGATGAGCCGGTAAATGCTGTGATAATTGATGCCAAGCATGTCGGCGGCTTCCTCGATTGAATAGGCCAGGCGTTCAACAGGCGGTGAAGTGGTCGTCTGGGTTGTTTCGTTATCTGTTGCCATACATCCTTTCTTGGTGGTCGGTTGCGAATTTGGGGATGAAATTATCATTAGAATGGGTTAGTTCCTGGACGCCACGGCTCCAGTTAATTTCTGAAAGGAGTTCCATTGGCTGAATACCAAGCGCTACGGCAATGTAATACAGTTGCAGCAGATCAATTCGCAGCGAACCATCCTCGATTTTGGAGACGGTGCTGCGCGTAGCCTCGTCCCAGCCCGCCCACTGCAACTTGTCGGCGAACACGTCTTGCGACCAGCCTCGTTCATTGCGCAATCTGGCAACGAGCCGGTCTATGAAATTGCGCTGCTGTTTCACTGTCTCAAATTTTCCATGCTTTCAGTCGCGAAATGTCCACAAAACTGAACAAAATGCGTCTTTGCTCATGGTCACATTCCCATAAGATTTCCGCTGCCATGTCCCGAACCTGGGACAAAATCGCTCCTGCTCAAATCTGCCTTTGGTTCCGGCAATTGCTGCCCAAATTCGGGCAAACGTTCCACGCCAGCTCCTAAGGCGCTGCCTGCACTCGTAGTCAGAATGACTTTTCGGCTTCATTGTCTCATTTGCTCTTGTCGTGTTTGTTCCATATAGGCACAAAATTTGAGCCCATTTTACCCGGTTCAAAGAGGGCGCGTTGTAATGAATTCATTACAAAATCTGCCCCTTCAACCGCTTTTCTAAATTGTTCATTCATAGCAGGTTTGGCGGCGCATCTTGTGCGGGAAACGCACAACATTTTTTAAACTGCGTTTTCATCCGACCGTATTTATCAGAAGTCGGCCAAACAGGTTGTGATGTTTTCATCACAATCTGCCGTTTATCGTTCAGGCCGTTTATAGCCGATCCGGCAGCAAACCTTGTTCAGAAAGTGAACAACTTTTTAAGTCGCATTTTCATCAGGTCATGTTTAGCAGAAATTAGCCACGTGGGTTGTGGAGCTTTCGCCACAACTCTTTCATTGTCCGGCTTAATTAAAGCCAAACTGACTTTTGAGAGGCAGCTTAGCAGAGAGTTCGCCGTTTTTTGTGCAATGATTGCACAAAATGCTTATGCTAACGGCGGGGCAACAAACCAGCGGCAGAGAGGGGGAACAATGGAACGGAAGAGTGCTTGGGAAACGGGGGCAATTGATTTGGGGGTCGTTAATGGGGGCAAATCAATTGCAATGCGCCGCGCGGTGCCAGAGCGCAGAGGCAACCTGACAAGGCCAAAAAGTGGTGGAATGCAATCGGCCAGTTGAAAACAAGCTCAAGAATCACTCGCCGAAACCCCACGACATCTCCTAAAGGGCAACTTGAAATTTTCCGAAACGAGGGTAAAAGTGGTGAGGTTGAATGTTTATCGCCAGAACGAGGCGATCCGAAGGTCTGCCAACCCGACAACTTGTGCCAAAATTACTGGTGTTTTCCACGGACTCAACACACGGAAGTAGGCGAGCAGATTTTTAAACGGCATTCGTAGCGCTGATTTGCTCGCTGGGCGACGAAGTCGCCGAACGAAGAGCGGTGCGACAGTCTGTTAAATACACCGCAGCCGCTCGCGATGAATGAATGCCAGCGCAGCCACTAACTGCGGGTTGTCGGCATTCGGGTCAATAAGCACCAGCCAAGTATTGTGATTCCAAAGCCGCACTCGAATTTTTGCGCCGTTTTTCGACAATCCAGTAAAAATCACAGTGAAAAGCGGAAGCCGAAAGACCCAATTCTGTCCATTTGAAAAATTCATTGTATATTTGGTGAACAAAATGCCTTTCTGCCGGATGGTGCATACAGGCATACCGTTCTCAGTCATCACGAATCTCTTTTGCAGGAATCTGCGTTCGAGGTTCACCGAAAGCAATTGCTTATCCAACTCGTCATAGAAGGAAAAGTCGGGGCACGGCCCAAAGCCAAAAGGAGATCCGCCGCTACTGAATGGCGTTTTAATATGCCACAGGACTTCGCCGCTGGAATTGGAGACTGTGCCATTTCCGTCATAATTGCATTTGAAATAGTAGGCTCCGGCTTCGATAGGCATTGTGTTGCTCTGCTGGTCGTTTTTGGGTGTCAGGTGCGCGTTTACAAAATCTTTGATTGCGACATAGGCGGTCTTGTCCGGTAATAGCAGCGAATTGATTTCGAAAATACGGCCCTTGGCTCGCAGATAGAAAACTGGAACCTTTGGCCTCGCTCCTTCCCATGTCTGTTCAATTTCAAGATATGGGATTAGGATTCTTCGAAATTGGAGAAAACCAGTGGAGATTAAAATGGCATCGGTGCCCGTTTCAATAAACCGAGGTATCGCAAGGCGACGGATTGTGCCGAGAAACGCCACGGTTAACGGGAAGATACTAAGGACTACGGCCAGCACAAGCGGCATCATCCGAAACCACGCGATACAAAGTATTCCCGTTCCAATTGCCAGGAAAAACAACATAACACGCCATGGTACAGCATAAGAAAATCGAGATTGAGGGCTGTACGCTTGCATCGCAAAACTATTTGCCAGTGGAAGAGATTAGATTAATTCCGGCTGGCACTCCAGAAGCTATTCCTACTGCCGATAGCCCACCACTTGCTGGCGTCGGTGCCGTCGCAAGCCAACCTAAGAAGGTTCCGCCGGGATAGCTTGGGCTATAGCCCATTCCAGATTCTGCTGTGAACGGGTTCGATCCGACGGGAACCGAACTCGATGTTGGTCCGACATTATCTGCAATGTAGCGCCCGCCGCCACCCATTGCGACAATGCCTCCGCCCCAAAGGGTTCCCACATCAAACGCGACCCCGTCCAAATTGCCCTGATCGGCGTCATACACTATATCCGAGCCTGTGGTGACAACCCCCACGGCTCCTCCAAAACCTATTGTTGTAGTTACGGTTGCTGATGCAGCCGTGGAACTCATGCCAAGTGTAGTCAATGTGGAAACGGCAACAGGCGCAGACACCGATACGATAGCGGCTCCGCCCCCACCAATGACTACGCCTCCAAGGGCAGAACCTTCCATCGCTGTTGCTTCCCACGCTCCGTTCTGAACCATTTGGTTATATTGAGCTTCACTTCCCCACTGTCCCATATTCTGCCAACCATAGTTGGCAGTTACGGGTGATGGAATTTGCAGGCCCGATGGATCAACATTATTGGCAGGATTTCCGTTCGCATAAACATAGAAATTCAATCCGGCAGTAAAGCCTTTGGGGTCAGGATTTAAAAACCGGCAGAGATATGGATTGTAATACCGCGCTCGCATGTAAAGCAGTCCATTCGGGTCGGATTGAACGCCATAAGAGCCTGCAAAAAGAAACGGAGTGTCGTTTGTCCCTGCCCGATAAGTCGTTGTTCCGTACAGGGAATACTCCATTCGGTCGGTTGCAAGGCCATTATCGCCAGTCAAAGCAATCGTCGAACCGCGATAATCATAATGGTAAGTAACTGTATTCGTTCCTGTCGGCGCTTCGGTGATTTGATACAGCAAGCATGGCCCGTAAACGTAATAGGTTGTAATCCCATTCTTGATTCGCTCTAAAACCTGCGGCAGTGCGGCGTTAGGATTGACAATATATTCAACCGAATTAGTCCCATAGGTCTGCCCGATACGATTGTTACCCGCGTCATAAACATTGACCACGCTAGCGGCGTTCGTCAGCCGATTGCGAACGTCATACATGTATGTGGCAAACGTATCGTTCGTTAACGGGCCGTCGGTCAGGTTGCCGTCCGCATTTTCTGTGACCGATTCCGGACTACCCATTGTCGGCCCTTGAAAGTTCGCCAGTTCATTGTCGGCATTGTAACTCATGGAGCGCGAAGGCGGCGCGTTCGTGTGCGGCAGCGGCGCGATAAAATCCAGTGACATCCGCGCAGCTTGATCCCAATTGTAGCGCATCAAGGCAATTGGCAAACCGTTGGCCATTTGCTCCAAAATGTTCGTTATTTCACCGGCTGAATCGTAGGACATAATGCGTGAAGTGCCGTTCGGTCGGGTAATGCTGGTCAGCCGACCGTCCAAATCGTAAGTCATCGTGGTCACGCGTTCGCTCCAGTCCATCACACTGGTCATGTGATTGTTGCTGTCGTAAGAATAATACACGTTTCTGCCGCCTGGGTAAACCAGATTTGTCAGATTGCCATTGGCATCGTAACGATATTGGATCAGGTTTCCATAAACGTCCTGATAGCTGGAAACGCGGTCATAAGCGTCAAAAATCCAGTTGTTGGTCAAACCATTTTCGGAAATGCTCGTGAGATCGTCATCGGCATCGTAATGGTATAGCGTCGAGCCAAAACTGTCGGCGCGATTGGTCAGACGGCCCTTGGCGTCAAAACCATTGGTAGTGATTTGGGACATCGGGTCTGTTACCCGAACCGGCAATCCCTGAGCATTAAGAGCCACCGTGGTTGAGTGGCCAAATGGGCTGACAGTATTGGTCAGCCGGTTTGCACCATCGAAATAAAAATGCCAAACATATCCATCGCGATTGGTGAGAACAATTTGATTGCCGGCTGCATCGTAACCGCGAATGGATGTGTGCCCCGCGCCGTCAATGAGGTCAATCAATTCACTTCTGTCATCCCATGTCTGGGAAGTCACTTCGTTGGCCCCATTGGTGGTGACAATATTTCTACTGTCTCCATCGTAGCCAAAGGTCGTCGTCCGCCGAACCGGATCGGTTTGTGAAATTAGCCGTTCATCGGGGTCATTGACGTAAAGAGTTTCATTTTGGAGTGGGTCAACAGCGCCGGTCAACCAGTCGCGATTATCATAAATATTGGTCGTCATTGGTGTGCCTGCGGACATGGTGGGCAAGGTTGTGGAAAGCAGCTTCCGGGTTGCGCTCCATGATTGGCTGATGACGTTGCCTCGCGCATCGGTCGTGCTGGCCTGATTTCCTTCCGGGTCATAGGCAACTTTGGTGACGATATTCGTGGGAGCGATGGTATTGGTCAACTGGCGAAGTGCGTTATACTGGTAGATTGTGGCGAAGCCCCGCCCGTCGGTGAAATTCGTTACGTCCCCGGCATAGCTGTTGGCATAGGTATTCGTGCTGATACCGAAATATGCGACGCTGCTCAATTGTCCCAAAGTGTCATAGCCATACGTCGCCGTGCCTCCGGCATTGACGCTGCTGGCCAACGTGCCATTGGCGTTATAGACATAGTTCGTCCAATTGCCTGCGCCATTGGTCTGGCCAGTGAGCGAAAATTCCGCATTGTAGCCAAACGTGCTGATGTCACCACGCGGGTCTATGCTTTTAACGAGGTTGTTGTTATTGTCATAGAAAAAGAGATTCGTGAAACCTGTCCCTGATGCGTTTGTGAGCACCAAGCCGTTAATGAAATTGGTCAGATTGTTGTTGGCATCGTACAAATACTCTTTGACTTCATATAGTGGCGAGATGGTTGCCACGACATGATTTTGTCCGTCATAGATGTACTGCGTCAAGTTGCCCAAGGCATCCTCTGTAGAAATAAGGCGTCCCTGATTGTCGTAAGAGAAAACCTGCTCGTCACCGTCCGGGTCAATTTCGGTGGTGGTGTAGCCGCTCCAATAAATTAGCGATTCTCTGTTAGTGTTGCCCACTGCATACTGCGCCGTCAATTCTCCCTGCGTGTTGTAGATGTTACTGATGACCAAACGGCTCTGCGCGTCAATCGTGGCGGTGATGTCGTGATTGGTGTCATATTGATACGTGCTGGTGTTGCCTTGTGCGTCGGTGAAGGAAGTCAGGTCGCCTTGGGAATTGTAAGCGGTCGAATAACCGTAATTGACTGTTCGCGTTCCATCCGAAACGGAAGTCAATTGCTCTGGCGTCCCACTGTAGTTAAAGGTGAGTTGCCGATTTTTCCAGTCAGTGACGGTCTGCACCCAATTGCTGGTATTATAGGTGAGATTTAAGGCATTGCCGTATTGGTCAACGATGTTTGTCAAATAACCAGAAGCATTAAAATTAAGGGTGTTGCCGTGGCGCGTTTGCAATTGATAGGCCGAATTGGTCTGGATGAGTGTTGCGGTGCAATTGGCCGGTGGAACAAATACGCCATTGGGCTGCTGCACAAACTGCAATATGTTGTTGCCCAAATTAACCGACACGCCGCTTTTGGTAAGCTGGTCAATGCCCCATTTGGCAATCAAGTCCGTGGTGAGCCAATTTTTGGCATCGGGAGAAGCGCCGTTATACAGGGTGATGGCAGCGGTGGTAGCCGTGAGCAGGGCGGTGGCCTGTTGCGGGGTCGTGCCGCCCAGGACAGCCTCCGGCGCGGGAACGTTGTTGGCCGTGACACAGTAATTATGAGTCCAACCTCCCGTCATGCCGCCGGTATTGGCGAGTCGGCGCGTGCCGTTGTAATAACGTGTCAGGGAGATGCCTTTCGGTTCGGCTTGTCCAATGGATAAGTCCGTATTTTGGACTTCAAATGTGCCGTTCGCCGTGTCCACCGGGTCGCCGGTGCCCGGATCATATACAGTTGTTTCGGTAAAGGCGTTAAACTGATTTTGCTCGGTTTCATCCGTATAAGCGGAATTGGGGACGGCAAATGGATTGTTCACGTAGCCGCCCAAATAGCCGCCGGTAATCTTCATTTCCACACCCTCCACAAAACCATCAACGACCTGTACGCCTTCATAACCATAACCGGCCCACCCATTGGCCACAGTGCTAACTGTGTTCGTGCCGTTCTTTGGCAACAATATATAGTAACCCGCATTGATATTGCTGGAAATTTGCGAGATGGTGGCGGCACTGTAACTGCCGCTGGTCAATTGACTTTGAATCGTTGACCAGTTGCCACTGCTGGCTAGATATACCGGCTGTTTATTCGTGTTAGCCACTTCCAGCATCTTCACGGTTGAGGCCCCCACTAAATTCGAGTTCTGCAATTCCTCAATGAGGCCGTGCTCCATTGCGCTCGAAAAGACCGACCACAAAGTGATACATGAATTATATTCTGGATATTGACTGGTGCTCCAGCCATTGTTGGGAAATTCGCCGCTGAATTGCATATAAATATCCACGTAATAGCCGTTGCCCGCTTCCTGCGCCATACGACCAATCCGGTGAAAGTTCTGTTGCGAGATGTTCAAAGGCGATGCCAGCATACTTCCCACCTGCTCGCTTTGTAGAAGATAGTTCAATCCCATGATGTTCAACGTCTCGCATGTCACCTGCCGCGAGCCGTTGGTCAAACCTTCCTGCATATAGGCCGCCAGCTTATTTTCACGTTGTTGCAGCCAGCCCCAGTCCGGCTCAAACGCATACATTATGGCATAATCGGCATTGGTGGCTTGATAGCTGTTGGTGACTGTCATATTGACAATATCGGATGGATTAGGGATGAAGGTGTTGTTGGTCATGTCCCAACTGCCTACCGGATGGATTGCCGATAGCACGACATTGGTTGTGCCACTCCCACTTGTTGCGTGTTGCGCCAGCAAAGTGTCGTCCTGCCACAGTTGCGCCACTCCGTTGTTGCTGAATGTTAGCGAAATCCGGTCGCCTTGAAGTTGAGGCATGAACCATTGATAATTCGTCCCGGCAAAGCTGATGGACAATGTGGACATTAGGTTGGTCGGCGCATACGTCCAGTTCAAAATCGGCACCGAATAGCCGTTAATCTCATTATAAACGAGAAACAATGGGTAGGGATTAAAGTCTATCGCATCATTCGCCGGAAGAATTTGCCAGCCGTTTAACATCTGCTGCACGCTGGCAGTGGCGGTGGCCGGGTTGCCTTGGATATTGTTGAGTAAATTTGTTGCGTAGGCCGTCAGTTGGCCTCGGATCGCCACTTCATTCAGGTTGCTGCAATAATTGGCGGTATCCGTTCCGGCGGCGGCAGTCCACAGCGCATTACTCAGGGTCGTGCCCGCACCGCCCATCGCATTGGTGAAGGAAAATCCCGATATTGTTCCTACTGGCGCACTTGGTTTAAACGCCGGGTCCAATTGATAGGCGTTTCCATTGTATTGGAACTGCACCCAACACCGCTGAATTAAAACATCGTTGCCATCGCTGGTCGCATAAAACGACGGATAGCCGCGAGTGCCAAACAAATAGTCCAAATAGGTATAGGTGTCAGTCCAGTTGGTGTTGACTAGGTTCAACTGCAACCAGTGCTGCAAGTCATAATCATTGCCGCTAGTATTATTGTAGGGAATTTCCATCCAGCCAAATTGATAAGAAACATCATTTGAGTATCCTGCCGCTGACAGCAACGCGATAAGCAAGGCGCTCTGGTCAAAATCGTTGCCGCTTTTTTCCAGCAAGGTCAGGTTTGCGCCCTTCTTCGAGCCGAAATACAGCACAAAATTGATGTGGTCATGGACGTAATTGAAAATATTGGTTGGATTGTCCCCCAATCCATCGGCTAGCGCCTGAATCTGTGGTGTGATGACTTCGGCAACTGGCGCGCTTGGTTGCATCGGCGCGACGGGTTGTTGTCCCGCAGGCTCATAACCGGAATTGGTTGAAGCGCTGGTTAGCGGCAACATAATATTGGGCGGGCTGCTCACTGAATACCAGCCGGGTTCGGTGGTTTGCGCGTGACAAACGCTTACGGCTACTGTCAAAAGACAAAAGATTAGAGATTGAAGTGTTTTCATATTCATGTCCTCCTCGAAATTATTGTGAAACCTGAGTGATGTTGCCTTCGGAGTCCATTGTCACGGTGCCGCTTCTTATTCCTGAAACGCCCTCTATCCAGTCTGCGGGCGTGTAGGAATAGATGGAACTGGTTCCCGGTTGTGCCACTTGGTTAATCAACGGATTCAAGCCAAGTAAGACTTGTGCTCCATCAGACAAGCCGGAGCCGTCCTGATCGTAAATGTAGGGGTCAAGATGCAGGATGAGCGACGAATATGCCGCCGTTAAATTATTGGTTTCAGGGTCATAAGGCGTCCCCAAAATTAGAAGTGCCTCACTGCTGTCAACGTTGGTTATGGTGTAAGTGTTGCAGGCCAGTCCCTGCCCAAACCAAGCCCATGTACCGCTGGTCAGGGGCATCTCAAGGGCAGCAGTGGCGAAGACATCATAATAATAGCCAGCTTCTCCACCATTGATTGAAAACGTGACGTTCATAGTTCCGTCTCCCGCTGGTGTTGCAACCAGATTGGTAATCCAAACGGTAAAGGGATTGGTGCTGTATGAGCAACCAGTGGCAGTTCCGTCCCATTGCAGGATACCAGAGCCGGTGATAACGTTCGGGTCGGTGTCATTGGTGGATGGATCAGAATTGCCGGAAGAGAGCAAATAAGGGATGTCGAAAGGATTTATGACGTAAAGGATGTTTTGCTTGTCGTAGATTTGCTGAACATCATTGGAACTGAGTACGGTGTTGTAAGTCTGGACGGTGTTAAATAAACCTGCCCCTTGCTCAAGGCCGTTGGTATCCGAGCCGAAAAATACAGCATTTGGAATTGCGGCTAAATTTGGCCAGATGCTCAAACCTCCGGGGTCATTGGTCACAAGATTGTCATCTACATATAATGAGACATTCGTTTCTGAATACGTTAGTGACAAAAAATGAAAATAGTTGGTCGTCCAATTGATTGGCGCGGACAGATTGTAAGTGTTTCCTGCGCCGTCCTGCGCTATAAACCAAAGGTTTGAACCCGGTGCATCCACCGAAAGCCCGAAATAACCCACCGAAGAATCTCCAGTCAGTTCGCCTACGCTAACCAGTTGCGATAGCTGTCCTGGCCCGCTTCCATTCGTGCCACCAGCCCAATTTGGTGCATACCAAAAGGTCAAGCTGCCGCCGGACGAATTTATGACCAGATTGGTCGCGCCATTGGTGGGTTCGTTGATGTAATAGTCAAGGTAGGCCGGTGAACCGGGGGCATTGACCACCAGCGAATGCCCATCGCCAAGATTTGACCAATAAATGTTGGTGAACGAGATGGGGGAATAGCCCTGATCGCTGGTCCAGAGGTTTGTGTCCTGAAATGACCATGACGCCAGCGGCGCGGGTGGGGAATTGGTGTCGCCGGGTGGTAAAAGTCCTGCACCACATGCAGCTTTTGTCAGCGACAGGAAAAAGATTAAAGGAAAAATCAGGCGACAAAAAGCCCCGCCCGCTTTGGCTCGATTCGGCGTTTTCATAGTTTTTTACAGATTCAACAATTACCCACACCAACTCAATCAGCCTGCACCACATAACCCCAAAGTCTTCCAAGGTCTGCTTCTAATGAATACGCTTCAAAATTCCACTTTTTCCAAAAAAATCTTCGCACCTGTTGAAATTTCCTATCGTCATCTCACACATTTTATTCCTTCGCAAGTTAAATCTTCGTTACGGATGTGTGTAAGCGAACACAGCTTTTTGGCGCATTCGCATTACCGTTTTCTTCCGTGACGGATACGCCGAAAAACCTAATTGGCTTTCAGGTGAGGAAATTGCGCCTGAAAAAAAGGTGGTCGCAGGATCGTTTGGCAATGAAATTGCAATTGCGCGGCTGGAGTATAAGTCGTGATTCCCTTGCCAGCCTTGAATCCCTCCGCCGCCGCGTGCCTGACTGCGAGATGCTTTATTTGGCACGAGTTTTGGGGGTTCGCCTTGAAGATTTGTTTCCGCGTGGCTTGCCATTAAATAAAGTCGGCGCACAATTTCAAGCGGGCGGCAAGTTCCTTGTTTCGCCCACTCGTGCTGAAAAGTAGGGGATGTCAGATTTTGTTTATTGCGATGGTCACGCATGGGTCGGCAAAATCTTTGGAATGCCAGTCATAAAGAAATCCTCATTCGGTTCTAATAACAAATCCCGCCGCTTTCAATTCCTCCACGATGCGTTTGCAGCGTGTGGGATGAACATAAATTTCCGTGTCGCCTTTCGCGCTGCCTGTTGCTGAATTGAAATGTTTCCGAAGCCATTCGGAAACGCGGCGGTTCTGCATCTTAAACACTGTTGTTTGGTCGGCTCGTGTAACAATCACGTCGGGACTCTTTTTTCCCGCCGCGATTGTTGAAGAAGCGTTTCCTGCGTTCATAAACCTGTAACGATGTTCGGCACCTTAACGGCCATAAGCAGAAAGGCAAGCGTAAAATACCAGCATGTTGCTGGTGTAAGCCATAAGCTGGTATCGGCAAGCTTTGGGGCGTGGCTAACGCGAAGAAAAAGCCGATTCTTAGGCACCGGAAAACTATCGGCGAGGCCATTCGGTTGTATCGCAAAAAAGCTAGTCTCACTCAAGAGACGCTGGCTGAGGCCGTGAATTTGAACCCCAAATATATCGGCGAGATTGAGCGCGGAGAGAAAATTATTTCCATTGAAGCCCTGTTGCGCGTCGCAAAAGCAGTTAAAATCCCCATTCGGGATTTTTTTCGCGGGCTTTGAAATTCGGATCAACATTTTCCTCATTAGATGTGAGATAAGAGCCGCCGGACAAATTCGTCTGCGCGGAATGGTTTGGCGATAAAGTCCAGTGCGCCAAGTTCATGGCTGCGCTGCTGATTTTCTTCGGTAGGTCGTCCGCTGACAAAAACAATGGGCGTATGAAAAAAGGGGTTCTCCTTCAACCGACGGCAGACTTCAAAGCCGGAAACATCCGGCAAATCCAAATCGAGAGTAATCAAGGCAAAATGGCCGTCCGCCGCCATTTGTAATGCCTTTTGTCCAGTGGTTGCGGCCTCCGTTTCGATTCCAACCCGCGTGAGCAAAGAGGTCATCAGCATGGCGACAGGTATATGGTCTTCAACAATCAAGATTCTTGGCTTTTCTACAGGAATTGAAAACCGGGCTTGTTCTGCCTTTTGCGGCAATTCGCCCAGTTGCTGATTTCCAGGACTGCTCATAATGTCAATGAGTAGATTACGGCGCAAACGCCGTATCTGTCAACGTCGAAATTGCGGATAAATCATGCGTGCCAAAACCAAAAACTCGCTCACCGTGGTTAAAACAACTAGGCGACAATATACGCCGGGAACGTCTTGCCAAGGCCATTAGCCAGCAACGACTCGCGGAGATGGCCGATTTAAACATTCGCAACATTCAGCGAATTGAAGCGGGGGAATTGGATGTGCTGCTTACAACGGTTGTTCGGATCAGGAAGGCGTTGGATTGCACTCTGGAACGGCTCGTGCCAAAGGATTCATAACAGCCTGCTCCGAACAGGAAGGAAATCAAATTAAGCCTTTGGTTTGTGGGCCTTCGTATATTTGAATGCGGTGATGCCAAGTTTAACCCGCCGTTTAGTTACAACGATTCGTGTTCTTCCGAGTCGCAAGCTAACGTCCTCATCAGAGAATTTTCCCAATAGCGCATCCTCTTTGGGCGTCCAGGTTCCGTAACGCGGGATTCCCATCATGTAACGCTTTTGCCAGACGCTTTTCCACGGACGATTTAACCGTTTGGCTAATGTTCGGTCTGGCATTCTTCCTAGCAGCACTATCTCCTTTTGCTTCCACCGGCGGGGGAAATTCAGCTTGGGTCGGGACCCCAAGCGAAGCTGCCGTAACATAATGGATTTTATCGTGCGCTTGAGCCGCCGCGCTGCTTGAGCCGTGGAGTATTTACGGATGATGGCGTCGTCCGTGGCGCTGTATGGGCGAAACATCCGCTGAAATACCGGAATCCCAAGCTTGCGGCGTTTGATTTCAATTGACGCCGCACTGCGTTTCAGCCGCCGTGCCAAATGTTCGTCCCGCATTTTACCCAACAACTTTATTTCCGGCTTTTTCCAAGGGCGACCTTTTGTCTTGGAGAGGAATGGCGGAATTTTTAATGCCTGTCTTTGATGCCGGACTTGATGTTTTTGCCGACGCAGGCGGCGAGCCAATTCGGCATCGTTCATGGTGCCTAATAATTTTATTTCACGCGCATTCCAATGACGAGGTGGCATTGGCAATCCAATGCGCTTGCTCTCGCGCATTTCGACCACCTCCTTAATCGTACGGCCAGTTCGTCTGGCAAGCACTGAATCAGGCACCTTGCCAAGTTGCCGCAGTTCGCCAAGCGTCCATTGAGCGCCACGGCGATTGATTCTTTTGGTCTTTGCGACAGACATGCTTTCACGAGCTTAAAAGTTCACTACGGAAAGTTCAATCTGAGCATACAGTTCTAATCTGTATGTGAATCCGAAGGTGGATACAAGCAGGTGCATCGTTGTGAATTTAAATTCCCATTTGGCGGACTCGTCCTTGTTACGCTTCGGTCTGGCGTTGGTGGCGGAAAGCGTCAGGCGGTCAGCGAAACGGCCTGAGTGAAGCCGTGCGCCGGAGCGGCGCTGCCAATGACAGACGGGCGCGGAAATGTGGAGAGAGCTTATGCTCCTTGGCAAATGCACGCTGCTTCAACGGGGCCGCGCCCGCGTGGGCGCGGAATTGCTGATATTGTGGACGTAACAGCACCCGCATAATCATCGCTTCAACGGGGCCGCGCCCGCGTGGGCGCGGAATTAAATGAATTAGAAAATAGCAGGGGCGGTCGGCGGTGCTTCAACGGGGCCGCGCCCGCGTGGGCGCGGAATTTGCAAACAACCCCGCCTGTCAAGACAGCCACAGCGTTGCTTCAACGGGGCCGCGCCCGCGTGGGCGCGGAATTCAACCCGCAACCTTCAACTGCTCAGGAGGCCGCATGGCTTCAACGGGGCCGCGCCCGCGTGGGCGCGGAATTTAAGCCAGGCATTCTGATTCCAGCCGGCACTATTGTAGCTTCAACGGGGCCGCGCCCGCGTGGGCGCGGAATTCCGTCACATAAATCGCCGGCGCGTTCGAAATACAGCTCGCTTCAACGGGGCCGCGCCCGCGTGGGCGCGGAATTAGGGGCCGCTAATGTGCTCCTCACCCGAATCCCAGTAGCTTCAACGGGGCCGCGCCCGCGTGGGCGCGGAATTTTGGCAGCAGCGTCCAGTCTTTCAAGTGAATTATCTGCTTCAACGGGGCCGCGCCCGCGTGGGCGCGGAATTTCGAGACGGTGGCGGAGATGCGCGGGGTGCCGAAGGGCTTCAACGGGGCCGCGCCCGCGTGGGCGCGGAATTACGCGCTCAATGATGAAATGCTTTTGTTTCCAAACGGGGGCTTCAACGGGGCCGCGCCCGCGTGGGCGCGGAATTAAGGGACAAGCCAATCCAATATACTCACGGTCTCCGTGCTTCAACGGGGCCGCGCCCGCGTGGGCGCGGAATTGCCGGAACAAGCTGTTTCATAGCCAGCGTAAGCGCATGCTTCAACGGGGCCGCGCCCGCGTGGGCGCGGAATTGTCGGCAATATACATGGCGTCGAAAATGGATGTGTTGCTTCAACGGGGCCGCGCCCGCGTGGGCGCGGAATTCGGTTATAATCGAACTCCATAATTCCGACAAGATTCGCTTCAACGGGGCCGCGCCCGCGTGGGCGCGGAATTATTACCCTCGAAAAAGATCAACCTAAAAGGGGACGGCGGAGCTTCAACGGGGCCGCGCCCGCGTGGGCGCGGAATTCTCATTTGGCGAACACATGATTAGGGAGTAAACGAAGCTTCAACGGGGCCGCGCCCGCGTGGGCGCGGAATTAGTGGTCCCAATTCCCCCCTCCACCCCAGACCCATCGCTTCAACGGGGCCGCGCCCGCGTGGGCGCGGAATTACAAGCCGTCAACGGTTTCTTTGAAGTATCCGGTAATGGCTTCAACGGGGCCGCGCCCGCGTGGGCGCGGAATTATCTCCAGGCGGATGAAGTCGCCGGTGCTCTCCAACAGCTTCAACGGGGCCGCGCCCGCGTGGGCGCGGAATTCTGATCGGCGAGTGTTTCAATTGATGTCTAAAAATCGCTTCAACGGGGCCGCGCCCGCGTGGGCGCGGAATTAAAGTCCTGGCCTCCTTAATGGCCTCGCGAAGGCGGCGCTTCAACGGGGCCGCGCCCGCGTGGGCGCGGAATTCTTGGTCAGAAATGATGGTCCCCTGGGGCGCGACGGCGCTTCAACGGGGCCGCGCCCGCGTGGGCGCGGAATTTGATTCGGAATTGTCCCTGGCCGGGGGCGCTCAATTTGGGCTTCAACGGGGCCGCGCCCGCGTGGGCGCGGAATTCTCGCAAGTAACAGTAAAAATAGATCGGTACTAAATGCTTCAACGGGGCCGCGCCCGCGTGGGCGCGGAATTTTGGCCGTGGCGAACGTGCCAGGGATGGTACGGCCCAGCTTCAACGGGGCCGCGCCCGCGTGGGCGCGGAATTTTTGAACTGCTGGCGCCGCCGGCGGGATTGGAGTTTAAACCGCTTCAACGGGGCCGCGCCCGCGTGGGCGCGGAATTAAGCAGGGTCAAAACATCATCGCCTGGCAATACATCGAGCTTCAACGGGGCCGCGCCCGCGTGGGCGCGGAATTTTCACCCGGATGCGGGATTTGTCCCCGCCCAATACTCGCTTCAACGGGGCCGCGCCCGCGTGGGCGCGGAATTGCGGAGAAAATCTCGAAGTACCAGCCGATGGGAAAAGCTTCAACGGGGCCGCGCCCGCGTGGGCGCGGAATTCGCGTCCGTCTTTCATGGCAATGTAATTGGCGCGCGTGGCTTCAACGGGGCCGCGCCCGCGTGGGCGCGGAATTCTTCACGCGCAGATTCATCCAAGCTGGTGGAATCAGGCTTCAACGGGGCCGCGCCCGCGTGGGCGCGGAATTCCTGTGGGTGGACAAACTCAAACGCGCCCATAAAAGAAGCTTCAACGGGGCCGCGCCCGCGTGGGCGCGGAATTCGGCAACATCATCAACTGCCAATGCATCCAGCTTGCCGGCTTCAACGGGGCCGCGCCCGCGTGGGCGCGGAATTTGGCGTCTTTGCTCATGCGCGCGGGCGAGAGCGAGGCTTCAACGGGGCCGCGCCCGCGTGGGCGCGGAATTCACCCTCCCGTTCCCCACCGTCCATTTCCTCAAACAGCTTCAACGGGGCCGCGCCCGCGTGGGCGCGGAATTTCATATACCAATGTCGGGCTTGGATTTGCCGTCTATACGCTTCAACGGGGCCGCGCCCGCGTGGGCGCGGAATTGCGTTTCCTTCACCAATCAAAGGGGCCTGACGCTGGAGCTTCAACGGGGCCGCGCCCGCGTGGGCGCGGAATTAGCTTTGTAAAGTGCATTCATGGTTAGGCGTTTTGCTTCAACGGGGCCGCGCCCGCGTGGGCGCGGAATTGCCGCCTAAATTTATGAAACCATCGCCAAGAATCATTGCTTCAACGGGGCCGCGCCCGCGTGGGCGCGGAATTCTGTAAGTTCGGGCCAGTCAACTCGACCGACTCACCGCTTCAACGGGGCCGCGCCCGCGTGGGCGCGGAATTTCATACCTCTTTCAGAGAGTGATCCTGACAAGGCTGCTTCAACGGGGCCGCGCCCGCGTGGGCGCGGAATTCTAAAAGCGTCATTACACCCCAAATCCACTTTGAGGCTTCAACGGGGCCGCGCCCGCGTGGGCGCGGAATTCCAGTCAACTCGACCGACGAACCGAACGCAGACTCGCTTCAACGGGGCCGCGCCCGCGTGGGCGCGGAATTTCCGTTAATCATGAAAATAACATCAGAAATGTTGAACGCTTCAACGGGGCCGCGCCCGCGTGGGCGCGGAATTCGCCAAGCCCCGATTGCAGCGAGAACGAGAAGAACGGCTTCAACGGGGCCGCGCCCGCGTGGGCGCGGAATTATCACCGCCCCACCTCGTCACCTTAAAAGTTCATTAGGCTTCAACGGGGCCGCGCCCGCGCGGGCGCGGAATTAGGGCTCTCGCGTGTTTTACAATAAATTCACCGGAACCGCTTCAACGGGGCCGCGCCCGCGTGGGCGCGGAATTGTCAGCGGCTGCGACCTCAAGGGCGTGACGTTGCCCGCTTCAACGGGGCCGCGCCCGCGTGGGCGCGGAATTGTTGAATAAAATGGGCGCGTGCTCTGAGCATGTCGAGCTTCAACGGGGCCGCGCCCGCGTGGGCGCGGAATTTTCTGAACTTTGTTTGTTTCTCCCAATCATATGAAGTGCTTCAACGGGGCCGCGCCCGCGTGGGCGCGGAATTGGAAAGGAAGTTGAATAGCCATGAGCTCCGAAGAAATTGCTTCAACGGGGCCGCGCCCGCGTGGGCGCGGAATTTCTTTTGCTTTTACCGAGATTGCCAAAGTGCGGCATGGCTTCAACGGGGCCGCGCCCGCGTGGGCGCGGAATTCGAGCGCCGCGAAGCCCTTACTATTGCAGAAGTTGATGCTTCAACGGGGCCGCGCCCGCGTGGGCGCGGAATTTCTTTCTGATGCCTGATATACCAATGCCTCGCTATGCTTCAACGGGGCCGCGCCCGCGTGGGCGCGGAATTGACAACATTTGCGGCAATGCCTGCCACGATATTGGTGCTTCAACGGGGCCGCGCCCGCGTGGGCGCGGAATTAGCAATGGGGTTACATGGGATGGACGTGGCAAAAAAGCTTCAACGGGGCCGCGCCCGCGTGGGCGCGGAATTGAAAGTTCAAAATTTATTGGCCTTGTGCAGGGGCGCCGCTTCAACGGGGCCGCGCCCGCGTGGGCGCGGAATTAAGCGAGCGGACTGGCGAGCGAGCGAAGGGATATTGCGCTTCAACGGGGCCGCGCCCGCGTGGGCGCGGAATTATCTTGAAATCAAATTCCTGGGCACGCTTGACAAGTCCGCTTCAACGGGGCCGCGCCCGCGTGGGCGCGGAATTACTTACAGTGGACAATACGGTATATGGCAGTATGGGCGCTTCAACGGGGCCGCGCCCGCGTGGGCGCGGAATTCATCGTGCGCCCTGATAGCTCATTTTGGGGCATGGTGCTTCAACGGGGCCGCGCCCGCGTGGGCGCGGAATTCTTGATAGTTTGACCTGTGCTAAATGAACCAAATGGCTTCAACGGGGCCGCGCCCGCGTGGGCGCGGAATTTGGTTTACGCCGCAACAGATTGACCAGTTGCGCCTTGGCTTCAACGGGGCCGCGCCCGCGTGGGCGCGGAATTAAAGCTGTGCGTTGGCAAAAGCAAGTGTGCGCGAACTTGCTTCAACGGGGCCGCGCCCGCGTGGGCGCGGAATTATATACATATTATGGTTGTTGTGTCGTTATTTGTTATTGCTTCAACGGGGCCGCGCCCGCGTGGGCGCGGAATTTTCATCATCCAATGGCGAGATTGATTCAATATTCACGCTTCAACGGGGCCGCGCCCGCGTGGGCGCGGAATTCACAGGGCGGCTCTCCGATTTATACCCTGACAGTCGCTTCAACGGGGCCGCGCCCGCGTGGGCGCGGAATTTTGTTACAAAAATATGCGTCCGCCGCCTATAATGACGGCTTCAACGGGGCCGCGCCCGCGTGGGCGCGGAATTGCGGCTTGGTCGAAGATACAAACCGGGCTTGGTGATATGCTTCAACGGGGCCGCGCCCGCGTGGGCGCGGAATTGAAGCGCGACGTTGAATATCCCGGCTGCCACGGACATTGCTTCAACGGGGCCGCGCCCGCGTGGGCGCGGAATTCGGCATGGATTTCGCGCTCAACAACCCATTGGTTATCTGCTTCAACGGGGCCGCGCCCGCGTGGGCGCGGAATTTGTTTTTTGCCTCGTTGCGCCAAACACTAATTTTTATGGGCTTCAACGGGGCCGCGCCCGCGTGGGCGCGGAATTCCATTGACGGGTCCCCCTGGCCCCAATTGTTGAGATTCGCTTCAACGGGGCCGCGCCCGCGTGGGCGCGGAATTGCCAACTCACGTTCAGGCCCACGTCAAATGCACGCTGGCTTCAACGGGGCCGCGCCCGCGTGGGCGCGGAATTGATTGCGCCCAATGTCAGCACGATTATTGACCCCGGGCTTCAACGGGGCCGCGCCCGCGTGGGCGCGGAATTATAACGGTTGCGGGCATGGTCGAAGATGAAGTTTATCGCTTCAACGGGGCCGCGCCCGCGTGGGCGCGGAATTTTTTAAATTATTATCCCACCGATATGCCGCCTTATGAAGCTTCAACGGGGCCGCGCCCGCGTGGGCGCGGAATTCCATTCAATCGTATGAGGGGCCAAATGCGTTTTGTAGCTTCAACGGGGCCGCGCCCGCGTGGGCGCGGAATTGCTTTTAGTTGACCATCATCACCTTCATAACTTTCATGCTTCAACGGGGCCGCGCCCGCGTGGGCGCGGAATTCGCGCCATTGATTCTTTGCCTGACGGGACCAGCGGAGCTTCAACGGGGCCGCGCCCGCGTGGGCGCGGAATTATCAACCCACAATACGAATTAACAAAGCGACGCGCCGCTTCAACGGGGCCGCGCCCGCGTGGGCGCGGAATTGACATCGACCGTCAGGGCTTGCCCTTCCTGAATAAAGCTTCAACGGGGCCGCGCCCGCGTGGGCGCGGAATTCGGAGAAACCTTCCCTGGCCCAGACCCAATCCTTAAAGCTTCAACGGGGCCGCGCCCGCGTGGGCGCGGAATTTGCTCTCCGCTGGGCCGATGCGGCACACCAAATAATTGCTTCAACGGGGCCGCGCCCGCGTGGGCGCGGAATTAAGAGTGGCGATAACAGGGAAAGTCAAGGGGGAATCGCTTCAACGGGGCCGCGCCCGCGTGGGCGCGGAATTTCGACAGCACCCCGTTGGCGTCGAGTGCGCCATCGGCGCTTCAACGGGGCCGCGCCCGCGCGGGCGCGGAATTCAGAAGATGGACGAGGTGCGCACCTTGCGCGGCCAGGCTTCAACGGGGCCGCGCCCGCGCGGGCGCGGAATTCTTTAAAGCGTACCTGGACGCCAACGACGCCGCCAGGGCTTCAACGGGGCCGCGCCCGCGCGGGCGCGGAATTATACGATCGACAGCCGCGCTGAATTTTCTTGAACAGCTTCAACGGGGCCGCGCCCGCGTGGGCGCGGAATTAGCCTCTTTGTTACTCCTTCTGGCGCAGGCTCGCAATACTTCAATTGCGACTGCCTGCACTGTTCCGAATGTCCGCGTGGTTGTCAAGGTCTCTAAGTCTCGTCATTATCTATCTTATTTTGAGGCAGTTACGCCATGCGAGCGCCAGCGGGGTTTTCCGCATCACCCCGCCGCTCGCGGGTTAAATTGTCAAAGATCACTCAAAGTCTCAAACCACATAACACGGCGCGTCCAGCTTCGTGTAGGGCAATCCAAGTGCGGTAATCACCCGGTCGCCCCGCCCTTCCGACGGCCCCAGCCCGACAAAAATCACCTGGTCTTCGTCGTGATTGATAATTTCGCCCAAAGCTGTTTCCAGTTCAACCTTTTCCGATGGATTCAGGTCGCACTCGAACACCGAAAATTGCAGGTGGTCGCCAAAATTGCCACAGGTCTTAAACACCTTCCGCAGCCGTTTGTCATCCGCAATATCGTAACAAACCAAATAAGTCGTTCGCATAGGTCACCTCGTCATTAAGGGAATGTATTCAGCAATTTCACCGGTCAGCGTTTTCGCCAACAGCCGCGCCTGCAATTCAAGCGCCCGACGATAACTGACTTTGTAGTCGAACAACGGATGAGTGATGAGCGAACTCATGCGCTGCTCATACATCTGGAAAAAGCGTTTGCGCCCTGGTGCGGTGAGATTCACCGCTTGGCCGGCACGCACAAAATCCTTTTCCGTGACAACGCGATTGTTGATGCAACTCAACACCGTGGACTCGGCAATCAACGGCCTCATTTCCTCCATCAAATCCAAACCCAACGCCGGTCGCCCAAAACGTGGCTGATGGTAAAATCCAATGTAAGGATCAAAACCCACCGCCAGGGCGGCCAGCGTGCAATCTTTGGCCAACATGCTGTATGCCAGGGAAAGCATGGCGTTGACGGGATCGGTCGGTGGACGGCGGTTGCGATTGGTAAAGTTGAAATTGAATGCGAGTTGTTTGGCGTCTTTTGCCCGGCATTTCGAGGCCGGGCAGGTCGTCGTTCAACTTTCACCATGCCGTTGAATTGCTGGAAATACTGGCTCGCCGCCGCACCCTCGATTCCAAGAAGTTCCTCGATTGAATGCGGCAGCCAACGCATCTTCGGATGCCCGCTTGAGTTTCACAATGATCGCCTCTGGCGGCTCCAGATGGTTTCGCATTAGCAGTGTGCGATGATTGCGAATTTTTCCATGCACAAACTGCCTCGCCAGCGACAAGCACATCGGTTTCGTCGCGTGCCAACCGGAATTGTTCCATGCGCAGAAACACATTTTTCAATGCGTGGCCGCGAGTGATTCCGTAAAACCAACCGCCCATTGAAAAATAGGTGACTGGAATTTCCTGTTCGCAAAGCGACTGAATCGCCTGAGTCGAGATTTGGATGTTTCCGAACAAGGCAACGTGTGAAAGATCCCGCATCCGCACTTCCTCAATGACCCTGTCTTTTTCTTTGACCGCAACACCTCGTCCTTGCATCCCACACGATAACCCTGGGTGTTCAGATAAAGCGGACGGGTATCGTCTCGCGCGGCAATCAGTCTTCGGGGCGGCTCTCCCGTCGCACTCTTCGAGTCTTGCCGGCATGTCAGTTGCCTCTCGGCACATCCTCAAATCAATCGCCGATGGCGTCTGCGCCAGCATTCGTGTTTCGTCCGGCAGACAAACTGGCGCGAGTGAACAGCGCACACACTTCGGAGAATGGACCAGCGGTGCGGGAATCGGCCCGGTAATGATTCGCTTGGCTTCGGCAATGTTTTGCAGAATCCAGTTTTCCAGTTCGGGAGTGATGGGCAGGCGAACGCGCTGCTTCGTGGCGCGATAATAGATGACGCCTTCGTTGCAGGTGTATCCGTTGTCACGCAGAATCAGCGCCTGCAATCCAAGCTGCATTTTGTCCGTGTCCCATAATTCGTTGGCCTCCTCGCCTTCTTTGGGCGCGCCCGCCTTGTAATCAACCGGGCAGACTTCCAACGCAGTGAGTAAATCTTCTTTCTCTGTCTTGGATTCGACCAAATCCATTTTTGCCACGACTCCCAATCGCTCCGAACCCATTTGCACGGAACGCGAATGAATTGTTTCGGGTTCCGCGTTTTGCGCTTCTGATTCTTTGTTCGCAGCATCAGCATCCGTCGTTGTTTGCATCTTCTTTCGGCTTGTCGGCTTCTGATTTCCGCTTGGCCTTTGGCAATGCACCGCTGCCCGAATCAACGCGCTGATGAATGGCCCCGCCGCGCAACGTATCCACGCTTTCAACAAATACTCCCTCGACGAATTCGTAATAGAACAAGCCGCTGGCAATAAACAAACTCGTTCAACATCCGTGCCGGAATCTGTTGCTGTTCTGCTTCTACGCTCGCTTTATGCTCTGATGTTTCCGGCGATGGCGATGCTTTTGATAAGGACGGAACTTCAGCCGTTGGCTGTGGCTTCACTGGTGCAACCTGCAATACGATTTTCACCTGCTTTGGTTCAGTTACAAATTCGCGTGGCTGTTCGCGTCCTATTGGATCGCCCGGTCTTGCCCCGGTCTTTCCCGGCGAAGTGCCTCTCGGTGTCGGCAAGGATTCCGTTTCGCTTAAACGATTTTCGGACGGAACTGATGCTTTTGGTTCATTCATAACATTTTGGGGTGTCAGACAGCTAGCTACATGCCATTACGCAGTGGAAATCGGCATAAACAGGCCGAGACCCGAGAATCGGCCATTCCCGATACAAAGAGGGCCGCTAATTCTTTTGGGATGGAGGGTGCCGTCGGAGGAACACTCGCGCCAAACTACGCGAACATGCAAGCGACGGAAGCGTCGGCTTTGGTTGGGTGTGGAATAGCGCGACGCAAGATCGGTTCCGGGAAAGAATCCCGTCTCGCGCCACTGCAATTCGGCGTCGGCAACGAGTGACGCCGGCATACCGGAGTCGATAAATGCCTTTCGCAAGAGACGCTCTATACGGGCGTCAAGCTTACAGACTATCTGCGCCTTATCAGCGGCGGAAAGCGGCGTCGCGGTATTGCGCAACCGCTGGCGCAGCTTGCGCGGATCATCATGGCCGGGCAACACAACCGGCGTCACCGTTGTCCAAGTGGCAGCTTCAGCGAAATAGCCGGCAATTGCTATCTCGCTTTCCGATTGGCGGCGGAGAAAGGCGACGGGATGCTTGCTTTTCTCGTCGGTGAGTTCCTGGCCTTCGAGAGCGCGAACAATGCGCAGGAATTCAGATGCGTCGCAATGGCCACTGACCGTGACCAGTACGCGACGAATTGCGCCGACTGTGCCGCCGCGAGCTTCACCGCGCCATTCAATCGAAGGTAGCGGGATGAAGACGAGTCGGGCGATGCTCGCGGTTGGTTTTACGTTAGTCGGATCGCTTTTGTCGTGTCCGAGGACGAAAGCATCGACTTTGGATTTGTCCCAGCCAACCGCTGAGGCAAATGCCGGGTGGCTGGCGGCATGGCGAAACATGCCGACGAGATGGAGGCGGCGCCATTGCGGATCAAATACAGCGAAACCCGAGTCGTCGGTGCGGCGCAGGGCGAAGACTGCGTAGGGTGGCTGAGTGAGTTCGGTTGCGCGGCGATAAGTTACGACACGAAAAGTCGAGAGTGGCGGGACAGGGACGAAGATTTCGCTCCCATCGTCGAAGTGTTTGATTCTGCCCAGAAATGCGGCATGGCGCTCATCCAGCGCGGTGAGCGTGCCGATGATAGGAACACGCAACGATGAGCCTCCGGCCGTTTCGACAGGTAGCCAATGTTCACCGGGAAATAGCGTAAGGGTTTCGTCGTGCTTCTCGATTGTAGCGTCGGCAACGACAAGGTCAACACCCCAGCCGAGGCGCGTGACGGCGCGGGCAAGGGCAATGAGCGGTTGGCGATGTTTGGCGAACTCAGCATTGTCGAATGTCCAGAGGTAATGGACAGTGGCGGCGTCTGCCAAACGTAGTGGGCGAACGCGCTTTTCCGCGCGATAGCCGGAGATGTCAATAGGATGATTCTTGCTGTCGAAATACTTGCCCGCCGACCATTGTTTCGCAACGAGGTCGCCAACATTGTCGGGGACGTAGAGTTGGTAGCCGTTTGTCGTGGTGGCTCTGTCGGCGAGGATTTCCGGTGGCTGTTTAGCCGCTTCCAACCAGCGGAGAGCGTCAGCGTTTCGCGCACTAATCCCATTGCCGTCCAATCGAGCTGCGGCGTTGGTGAGCGCTTGAAAGAGGCGCAGGGGCGAAGGCGGCCATTCGGGTTCGCCGTTGTCGCCGCGTCCGTTAAATTCTCCGTCGAGAAAGCGGACGCTGATGCGGAGATATTCGAACATGGCAGAGGTTAGTTCTTTTTCTTTTTCGCTTCGGCGATGGCAGTTTTGGCTTTCGCAGCCTCGAATGGAGCTTCTTTCCCCTGCCAGATACCAAACTCAGTGGCGACGGCTTTCGCATAACTGAAAGCGTCGTCTGAGGTGATTTTAGCGGGAGTGCGTTTCCCGCTGAGAGCGACCTCCTCAATCGTTGGCGGTAACGGCTCACCCTTATCGTCAGTAACGCCGACGAGAATTGTGCCTTGCCGGTAATATCCGCGCGGCAGTCGCGTAAAGGCGACGAGCGCGAGTCCGAGGATATATCGCCGGAGTTTAATAGTAGCGTTCTCGTGGTCTTGATCCTTCGCATCCTTTTCGCTGCTTTTCGCTTTCAACAGTTTCAGCGCGGAGAGGGCAAGCGTGGCGTCACGGCGGATGCCGCCATCGGCAATGACGCCGCCATGAGTTTCATTGGCGAGCGCATTGACGAGCCCGGTTTGCGATAGCGGATTCTTGCTGTCCTTGGACGCTTTTTCGGCGTCTTCAGCAGATAGGAGGCCCTCGGCGACGCAGTTCACAGGGGCGATGTATGTTGCCGAGCGTGTGAGTTTTCGGACGTTATAGGCGCGGACAACAGAGGCGAGAAGACGCGGGAGTTTGGCCTGTGTGCCACGGGAGTCCCAAACACCGAAAACAAGCGAGGTCGGTGCTATTTTAGCGAGGGGTAAGGCGTTGCCTTGGAGGAGGGCTTTGAACGCGGCTTGCAAATCTCCTTGCAACGATGAGCAGCGCATAATGGCGTCGCCTGCGCGGTGGCCTGCATCGAGGAGGTTAATGCATTTCTCGCCTGCCTTAATGACAATTTGAGGGACGAGCTTGGCGTATTCGCCTTCTGTGAACAGTGGTTCGATCCGATTTGCCTGCGAGCCGACACTGTCAACGAGCGCGACGTTTTTCGCATCCGGGTCTTTTGTGCGGAAGCCCCCATCAATGTTGTAGCCGATTTCGGCGTATGTGGCGGGAAAGAAGACGGCATCCGCGCCCTCGGCGGGGGCGAGTTGCTCACGCATAACGAGGGCAGCGGGGCCGTCTGGCGAGATATATGTATCGAACTTGGCGAGAATGCTGTTGGCAGTGTTGTTTATCGAATTCATGTTGGTAGTCTTTGGTTAGCGTTGTTGAACGAGGTTATGGAAGGCCTTGGCAGGAGCGAACGCACGGTAGTCCTTCGCCCGAGACGGGTTGGAAAAACGGAATCCTGCGGTGGTATCCGGGAGTAGGCCGCTGACGGTTGCGGCAAGCAGAGAGACGGGGATTGGTTCTCGCCAACAGTGATAGTTATATTCGCGCTCCTTGCCGCGCTCGTTGACGGCGAGCGGTGGTCGGGTGCGCTGCAGGCCGATGAGTGCAAGTAGTTCGACGGCGGGGGTGGCGTTCGTAACGATGCGTATGCCACCTTTTTTTAGTTTATCCACTGAGAAGCCGACGTCTTGTGCACGGGCGTTCACGGCACGGTTGGCATCGAAGTAAAACGGTTCGCCATTGTTGGCGGTGCTCGTAGTGGAGAGGATGTCTTCGATGGAAGGTTCTGTGGCGGCGGCCAGTTCCCGTTTTATTGTCTGGCGCATGTCGTCTGCGATGTCGCGGACGCTCGTGTTACCGGCCCAAGGTTTGAGTTTGCCGATCAGGCCTCCTTCGTGCCTCCACCAGTCGAGGCGCAAATTCGTTCTCCCGTTGGACAGACGGATTTCGAGAGCCGACTTCGCCCTGTCTTCTGAATTGAGCGCGACGATTTCGGCGGCGGTGATATCTTTGAGAAGTTCGGCGAGCGGCGTGGTGTTGGCGAGGTAGAAGCGCCATTGACGAGTGGCCGAATCTTGCTCGAACCAAGCGAGAGCAGGCTCGGCGGTGTTGCCGTTTGCTAAGAGGCAAGCGGCTAGTTCAAAGAGGCCGCAGCAGGCGAAGTAATGGCCGGGATTGGCGGGATTAACCGCAAGGGTGGCGGTGGGAGCGGTTCTCTTTCCGCGGCTTCTTATCGGAGTCCTGAATCCTGCGTCCTGACCTCGCTGGCCATTCGCCAAAGCAGCGGTGTCGCCAGTAGCGATGATGCCGGCGCTGGCGGCGTAGTCGGCGGCACGCAAAACAGATTCCAGCCAGGCCAGGCCCCAGCGTCCGAAGCATTCTTGGAGGCGGGCAAAACGGCGTGGGACTTGCGTTGCAAGTGCGGCCAGCTTTTCGCGTGAACCGGATGTGTAATCAAAAACCTCGTCTGAGGGGAAATGCGGGCGGGCGCGTCCGTGGTGCGCGGCAACGATGTGCAAGACGATGTCGCGCTCGGCGTCGTCGAGCGCCGCAAATGCGGCTTCGCCAGCGGCGTCGTCGAGTGAACCGAACTCATGCCGGTAGTGTTCGGTGACGTTGCGCACACGCATACTAGGTGCGGATTTGGCGAGGATGGTTTCCGGCTTGGTGGAGTCGTAAGCGAGGTTGCCGAGGTTGCGTTGCCATTGCTCTCGGTTCTTGCCGAGGTCGTGCAATTGCGCGGCAACGATGATGCAGCGGCGGAGATCAGTTTCGCCGACGGCGAGCGCGGATTTGTCAGGAAAATGTTTCGCGACGATTGCAGCAGCGTTGGCGATGACGGCGTTGGTGTGGGTCGAGAGCGTTTCGGCGGGATGGCCATTGCGAGTGCCGGTGGCGTCGCTGGCTTTCGCTTCGAGCCAGAGCCAGTAGCGGAGACTGGTTTCTTCGGAGTTGTCGGCATCTTCTTCATCGAGGCAACTGTCGATGGTTCGGATAAGGCGAAAGCTGGCGGTAGCGAGTGCGGCAGGCACGTCGGGTTTGTTACTCCAGACGCGGCGGCGTTGAGCGGGGATTTTTTTGTCCGTATCTTTAGCAACAATGTCCGCGACATCGGCCTTGACGTCATCGCTGCCAGTAGCATTCGCTGTGAGCAACCCGTTTTTATCAATGCCTCCGAGCGACGCGGGCAGGATGAGTGTGGCGTTGGCGAGCGCGGCAATAGCGCGAATCTTTCGCACCTTCTCTACTTTCTTGTCGGCCCCGTCATTACCGCCTTCTTCCTCGTCTTGCTCCTCCTCTTCATCGACGGCTCCGTCGTCGGAAACCAGTTGAGCGAGCGGAAGAATCGTCACGTTGCCGTCTTCGCCGACGAGCCATGCGTCGGGAACTGATGCACCATTATCCTGTCGTTTGCGCAGAAGGGCTGCGATCTGGTCAAAAACACGCTCGCTCGTGTCACGCAGAAGTTCATGCGGTTTGATCGGAAAGTCTTCGAGGAGGTCGGTGGGGGGGTAGGCGTCGCGGAGTTCGGGGGTGTTAAGCACGTCGAGTTCCTCGCGCCAAGCGATGTGTGTTTCGGGCGGTTGCCATTCGGCCTCGCCGTGCAGGTAGGGCGCGACCGGTGGGCGGGCGGCGATAGACTCACGGATGGATGTGAGTGCCCACGCATCGAATTGGATTTCGGTGGCGACGCGTAATTCCGGTACAGGCGAAAACGCGGCGATGCGCTCTGTGGCGGGTAGGCCATCAAGCGCGGCGGGACTGGCGTTGCCTTTAAGCTTTTCTAGTAGCGCGAGCGTCTTGATAACGCGCAGAACGGACTCATTTTTCTTTTCGTAAGCGGCGACCTTTTTTTCAGGATCTTTCTTCGCAGAATTCGCTTTTTCCAAACCTTCGTCGTAGTTGGTCTGTAGGTTCGTACGATAGACGACGGTGATTTTGCTGGCGTCATTATCTTTGCGTTCGCCGAAGCGGTTCACGCGTCCGAAGCGTTGAGCCATGCTTTCATAGGTGGAAAGGTCGCAAACGAGGTCGTCAGCCGAGATGTTGATGCCGACTTCGCCGGCGCTGGTGGCGACGAGGAAAACGGTGCCTGGGATGGCTTCCACGCCTTGGGCGCGATCCTTTTCAGAAAGGAAACGCTGGAAAACGGGGTTCCCGGTGACGAGTTCATCGCGCTCTTTGCCGCGCATGGTGCCGGTGAGGGTGGCGACACTGCATTTCTGTTTGGCGAGTTCGTCTTTGATTTTTGTGGCAGCTTCCACCGAGCGGACAAAAATAAGGATGGCTCGGTTGCTGTCTTTTTTGTTCCGAGCGAGTTCGAGGATTTTGTCGCGAACGTTGCCATCGTTTGCCTTGTCTTTGTTATCTTCAAATTTGGTGATAGGGACAAGCGAGAGCCATTTGATGGCATTGAGGCGTTCTTTGACGGTCTCGTTTTCGCGGTCGGCGGCTGTCAGTGTGAACGGTGGCGCACTGTTAGCGTTCGCGGCTCGGCTCGTTGCGGTGAGTTCGATGACGCGTAGTTTGCGCGGGTCGTTGGAAGCGCCTTGTGTAGCGACGATGCTTTCGAGCAGTTTTTGGAAGGCCGGTTCGAGGTGCGCTTCGTCATGGACGAGCAGCGCGTCTTGCCCGAGGAAACCGGCATGGAGCGGTCGAGTTTTGAAACCACGCGTATAGCGGCTGAACAGCAGTCCGCTGCCAATCATGTCAACGGTGCCGACGACCACGGCAGGTCGGCTTGGGTCCGCACACCACTCGCCGTTGTCGCCGAATTGTCCGCGCAGTGTGCTGATAGCAAGTGGCGGTGCATCGGGTGCCGACAATGGTAGAGCGCACAAGGACGCGAGCGCATCGCGGACTTCAGCAAGTGCTGGTTTATTGAGGGCATCACGTAGTCGTTCAGCCTCGGCTGTGGTTTGGTCCACCACCGTGCGACGATTAACGACGTAAACGAGCCGCCGGGGAGTTTTCCCGGGCGTGAGAACAAGCGCACAAAGCCAAATGGCGACGATCGAAGTTTTTCCCAAACTCGTGGGCAGACTGGCCGATTCCGGAATCTTTCCCTCGATGAAATCGGCAAAAAGAGCTTCTTGCCAAGGGAAGGGCGAAAATCCGGTCAGTTCCTTAAAGAGCTTGGGAAAGTTCTGCGGTTGCATGAGAGGGAACATTATTTGGCAGCAGTCTTACCGAGATCCATTGGGATGTGGATGAGTTGAGAATTACATTCCTTGCCATTGGCCAACCATTCAGCTTCCTGTTGGTCATCGCGTTCGCCACACGCTAGACGACACTGGTAGTCGTAAGACGCGGATTTATCTGTGGCTGTTTGAAAAAAGCTGTCGAATGCAAGCCGACTCATGGCTCACCGCCTTTTCGATACGTTGATGCGAAATGCCTGGTCATTGACGGCCTTTGTTATTTGGCGTCGCGCCAAGCAAGAACCCGCACTTCTCTTTCTTGGCGGGTTTCAACCGTATCAAAAGCAGCCGCGAAAGCGAACATGAAAATTATGCCCATTGATAGATTGCCAGCCTCGCTTCGGTCTGGCGTTGGCGGCGGAAAGCGGCAGGCGGTCGGCGAAACGGCATGAGTGAAGCCGTGCGCCGGAGCGGCGCTGCCAATGACAGACGGAAGCGAGCGCGACTGCGCTTTTCTTTATCCGTCCGCGACGAGCGCGTTGCACGGCTGTGAACGCGCGTTGGTCGCGGACTTTGAACCCAAAGGCTTTTGCTTCTAGGGTTGGCGGGTTGCTTTGTAGTCGCTCTAGGGTCGCCGCGACGGGCGACATCTGCGCTGTTCGCGCTACAGGTTCTTGGAATCGGCGATGCGCGGTCCGCGTGGTCTTCGGTTGCCAAACGGTGGTTGCGCTGGTGGTTCGGTAGGAGTCGATGAGGGCGGTTGCCCTGCTGGCGTTTTTGGGCGGCGGGCCTTCTTGGGCCTGGCTGCGTCCAGCATCTCGCGGCAGTAGCGGGCCACGGTCTGGTGTGATACCTCGATGCCGGCGCTCTCATGCAACAGCGTGCGAATGATTTCATACGAGGCTTTGCGTTCACGCAAGGCAATGATGGATTCTTTGACTTCGTTCAGTGCGCGGTATTTTTCCGGCGCAGGTGGCGTATAGTTTTTGACGGCTTCGGCCAGGCGAGCCTTCGCCTCGGCGGTGACGATGGGTGCATTCATAATGTTATGCGTTTGATTTTTCTTTGGCGTTTTCGTTGTTACGTCTGTCCCTTGCACTCGCAAGGAGAATAGCGTCCCATTTCAAACGCAATTACACATAACATCATCAGCCACGCATTTTGCGCCACCCATAGCGCAAGATTTACACGATGATGGTTTAACCTGTCATCATGCTGAAGATGAAGGCACAGTACAGTTTGAAAAATGCCGAGGACTATTTTAAGGAACACCTGAGAGTCGGTGATTACTACATGGAAGGTCGAAGCGTTACCGGACAATGGATTGGTGAAGGAGCCAGGCAATTAGGATTATCAGGCGTTACCAATGAAAAGGAATTTGTGAACCTGTGTCGCAACCTTCATCCAAAATCAGGGGAACAACTAACACCACGGCTAAATTCAAGGCGTATCAGCATGGACAAGGACGGGAATATCCATGAATTAGCCAATCGCCGTGTGTTCTATGATTTTACCTTGTCACCGCCTAAATCGGTCTCGATTGCCGCATTGGTGGGAAATGATAAACGGATTATCGAGGCGCACGATGAAGCCATTCAAACTGCCATGCGCCATTTGCAGATGTTCGCGGCTACACGGGTTCGGAAGAACAATCAATATTCGCACCGCAACACGGGCAACATGGTCGGCGCAATCTTTCGGCATGACACATCCCGCGCTTTAGATCCGCACCTGCATAGTCACTGCATCCTGTTTAATGCGTCTTGGGATGCCATAGAGGGCCGCTGGAAGGCTTTGGAAGCCTGTGACATGGTTGGGGCACAGAAACTCGTCAGGAACATCTATTACCATGAAATGGTCAGGTCACTGCAACGGCTGGGCTATGGCATTGAAAACAATCCACGCGGCGATTTTGAAATTGCCGGGGTGGGGAAGGAATTGATTGACCGCTTTTCCAAGCGTCACGACGAGATTGACCGCAAAACCAAAGAACTGCTGGAACGTGAGCCGGACAAAGCCAATCAGAACATCCAAGTGATTCGGGCGAACATCGCGCACAATGAGCGGGCGCGGAAGATCAAGGATGTGGGCATCGTCAAGTTACAATCCATGTGGAACAAACAACTATCATGGAAAGAATGGTGGCAGGTCAATCACCTGGACAAACACCGCTCGCAGGAGAGTCCACAAAAGATGACAGCGGGGCAGGGCGTGTCCTGGGCGGAGCAACATCTCTTTGAACGGCGGTCGGTAGTCCATGAGCATGAGATATGGTGTCATGCGCTGGAACAATTGCGCGGTCAAAAGGTATCACTGGCGGAGATTCAGGCAGCTACCAAAGAGCGCGGCTATATTCGGGATGAACAATTTAACGGCCAAGTGACTACGCGCGAAGTCCTGCAACGCGAGTTGGACATCATTCGACTGGCTCAACATGGACAACGTCAATACCAACCCCTCGCGCCCAATTATCATAAAATCAATCATTCGCTGGATGACGAGCAGCAGCGGGCGTCGGAACAGATTTTGTCATCACGCAATTTCGTCACGCTGTTTCGGGGCGGGGCGGGGACGGGTAAAAGTTTTACCTTGCGGGAAGTCAAAGACGGACTGGCCAAGGCGCGTGAGGTTGTCCATGTCCTGGCGCCGCAGCGACAGCAGGTCGCCGATCTGGAACGTGACGGCTTCAGAGGTGCGCAAACCGTCAGTGCTTTTCTCGCGCAAAAATCCATGCGTCGTGGCGCGGTCGTCCTCGTGGATGAGGCCGGACAAATCGGCGGGCAACAAATGTTGGAACTGCTGGATTATATTCAAATCAACCAGGGGCGTGTCATCCTGTCCGGTGACACGCGCCAGCATGGGGCCGTTGAAGCGTCGGACGCGCTGCGTGCGATTGAAAAGTATGCGGGCCTTGGATACGCCGAACTGACCAACATCCGCCGTCAAAACCCCGCTTCGGCCAAAAATCAACGGGAACGCCGATGGCTGGAACAATACAAGCTCGCCGTGGAGGAAGCGCAACGGGGCAGGTTCGGTTCATCGTTTGACCGGCTGGACAATCATGGAGCAATCATTTCCTGTACGCTGGCCAATCAACGAGAAAAACTGGCAGAACATTTTCTGGAACATTTTACCAATCAGCAATCCACCGTGGTTGTCTCCCAAAGCTGGAATGAGATTCACCGGCTAAACGATGAAATCCGGCGCAGCCTGAAATCACAGAAATTGATTGGCGATGATGAAACAACCGTCAAGGCGTTGGAACGGCAGGATTTGACGGACGCGCAAAAACGGGACAAGCGTTTTTACCAGTCGGATTCAGTTCTGGTGTTCAATCGCGCTGCGGCCGGTTTCAAAGCTGGCAGCGTTGGGAAACTCCACGGCATTACTGAGAAGCATCTACTGATTGAGGCTGAGAACCGTATCCGGCCTGTGCCAGTCAAAGAATTGGATAAAATCACAGTTTGCCAGCCCAAAGAGCTTTCCCTGTCCAGCGGAGAGCGGCTGCAACTCAAAGCCAATGACAAATCCCAGAATGGGCGTAAACTCGCCAATGGTGAACTGGTTACGGTAAAGAAAATTCATCCCGATGGGCGCATTGCCTTGGATGATGGCCGCACGTTGCCAAAGCATTACCGCCAGTTCGTGCGCGGCTATGCCGTCACGTCCTATGCCGCTCAAGGCAAAACGGTGGATTATGTCCTGTTCTCTGATTCTGCCATTAAAGCCGCAACCAATGAGAAACAATGGTATGTGACTATTTCACGCGGGCGCAAAGGGGTGAAGATTTTCACAGCGGACAAAATCCAGCTTCGGCAAAACATTGCTCACTCTGGAAACCGGACACTGGCAATGGACATGAAGTCGGGGGCGGTCCAAAAACTGGCGTCGGCTTTGGGGCGCGGGGTCGCCTATGCCCTTAATGTGCAGCATTCGCAGCGCAAATCAGCGGAACGGCAAGCCGAAATGATGCGGCAGGCTGAAGCGTTACAGCAGCAGGAACAGGAACGCCAGGCCGAGGCCTTGCGGCGGGATGAGACGGTGAAACAATCGCAGGGCGTGAAACCGGTTGAAAAGACAACTGAATCCATCAAGCCCAGAGAACGAATCAGAGAAAGGGCCAAAACTTCTGAAGACATCCGGCGGCAACTTGAAATATTGAGGCAAAAACGAAATCAACAAAAACAAAGTGGTGGTATGAGAGTATGAGAACTGAAAACCCCTGTTTCAAACGGCGGACGGGCGTCAATAGCAGTCCTGTTCCGGTGGATCATTTGCGGCTGGAACTGAATCCGAAAAGTTTTCTCCTGCTGCCCTATCACCATTTGGAAATGGTCAAATTCGAGGCGGGCGATGGGCAGGATACGCTGACGCTGCTATTTCTGAATCGTACTGTTTCCATTACGGGCAAGGGGCTGCGTCAACTGGCATTGAGTCTGCAAGATTGCTGTGTTGAGTTTATCAAACCCCTGCCAGAACGCTATGCGTCGCTGGCAGGGGATGAAGTTTCCGTCAGGGCCATCGAAATCGAGGACGCCAAAGAGCCTGCCCGATCAGGCAGCTAATTTTGCTTCACCGTTACTCCCGAATGTAACTTTCGCCGCCATGCTTTGCGAGTGTTCGGCTTGCAAATGAGCATAGACTTTCAAAAGCAATTTTCCATTGTCTCGGTGCCCAACCCATTTCGCTAATGTGAATACATCAACGCCTGCTTGCAGACACTTTGTAACGAAGTAGTGCCGCAAATCGTGATGGGTAATGCGTTTGCAGCCAGCAAGCTTGCAAGCTCGGTCAAGGCTTTTCTGACATTCCGAAACTTTGCAAATACGGTCAGTGGGTTTCAAATTCTGCTTCTTTTGCAAACGTTCAAGTAACTGCTTCAAGGCGGGATTCAACGGAATTTTTCGCGTGATGTCTTGGTTAAACGCGCCCCTCACTTTGACAGAATGAAGTTCCAGCGTGTTTTCCTGCCAGTTCACATCCGACCAAATTCCTTTTTTTGCTTCGCTGACTCTTGCCCCGGTAAATGCGAGAAAACGAATCAGGTCGGCACAATCTTTTGCTTGGGCCGCTCCTGAAGTTGCGACAAGCTCAATGATGCTGTCAAACTGTTCGGGGCTAGGCAATCGTATCGGCTTTTCGAGAATGTCCATGCGTCCAATTTTGTATGCGGGATTATCGTCATGTGGAAGTCCTGCCAATTCAAGGACGCGACGGAATGTGTTGACAGTATTGTTAAAAACCGATGGCGCGTAGTTGTTGGAATAACGAGCCTGCCAAGCATCGCAATGGCCTTTAGTAAATTGGCTCACTGTCATTGCGTCCAGTTTTTTCAATGCCTCTGTCCGAGCCGATTCGCTTAAATCCTTCCATGCCGTAGTAGGGTGAAATAAACATTCAACAAGAGAGCGTCTTAAACATTCGAGGCATCGCAGGCGATAGGCGATGCTCAAGGGCGCGAGTTTAACCAACCTGTTTTTTCGAGACGTATAACCGTTGCTCGTTTCGGTCTCGTATTTAGTCCGTCCGTCAGCGAAGGTGCCTACTTGGGCTTTCGGCTTCCGTAGTTCTTTGAGTTTGTCCGGCAGTCGGACTTTGGCCACGGAAAAAACATCTGTCTCCAAACTCACGCGAATGGGCTTGCCATTGACCTTGCAGCGAGCGTAGTATGTTCCGGCAGTTACGTATTGCAGCAAGTTTGGTACTTTTGGAAAAGAGCGCCATTTTCCGTCACTGGAAAGATGCTTGTCTTTTTTGGTTGTCGGGACGCTTTCTGCTCCCGCCGATGTGGTTTCGTTAGTTGGTTTCATCACCTCAACTATACGGGATACAAAGGCGGGATGCAACACGAAAATTTAGCGTCTTAAAAGTAGCGAAATCGCCAATGTTTGCAATAGGTTTGGCTGGGTAGCTCAGTCGGTAGAGCAGAGGACTGAAAATCCTTGTGTCGGCGGTTCGATTCCGCCCCCAGCCACCATAATGTTTTCAAGGGTTTTAATGAGGAGTGTAGCAAGAGTGTAGCAAATTTTTACGAAAACCTCATTTCAAATTTCGGTGTCTTATTTAAAAAACCCAGTGTTTCAGAGAATTTGGAAGTCAGAATCGAACCATTGGATCAAAGAATTGCTCCAGATGAAACCCTCACAAAGAAGACTTACCATGGCTGTCACCAATTGACTCCAGCCTCAATGGGTAAATTTTTGCTTTCAAGTGGTGTAATGGTAGGTGTTTACTATCCCTCCCGTACAAACACAACGACGATTATGAATAATCAGAAATGGGTCACGACCCAAAAAAGTGCAACTGTATTATCATTGGATCCAAAGAACCCACGGTTGGCTCAAATCAGCGGACAAGCCACAGAGCGTGAGTTGTTGGCAGAACTGGTTTCCAAAGAAGACGTTCATGGAATTGCCAAAAGCATTGTTGAAAATGGGTATTTTCCAAACGAAGTCTTGGTTGCTGTCAGGGAGGGAAAAAAGCTCATCATCGCAGAAGGAAATTGCCGATTGGCGGCCTGCAAATTACTTATAAGCCCTGAAGCCGCTCCCACCTCGTTTCAATCAAAATTCCGTATCCTTGCGGCCAAGGCTAACCTGAGCCAGCTCAAAGCAATCCCCGTTAGTATCGCTCCGTCACGTGAAGCAACTTTTCCGATTCTTCTCACCCGGCATACGAAACCTCCAGTTTCGATGTGGGACCCGGCAATGCAATCGAAGTTCTATAAACAGGTTATTGACGCCGGATGGAGTATTCCTCAAATTTCAACAGCGTCCGGTCAACCTGAGTCTCGGGTAAGGGAAGATCTTCGAGACTACCATTTGTACGAAATGGCTTGCAGGCTGGACCTGCCCGCCGGCGTAGCCGAAACTGTTCGCAACCCGCATAAGTTTCCTCTGTCAACACTGGGTCGTATTTTCGGTCGCTCGGAAGCGCGGCATTTTTTTGGCATTGAGGTCAATGATAATGGCGAGGTCGTAGGGATCGTTCCGGAGGCCGAATTTATAAAGGGTTTCGAAAAAGTCGTTACCGATGTAGCAAAAGGCGAAAAAACATCTCGGACTCTGAATACAACTTCTGATATTGTCAATTATCTTGGGAAATTCCCAGCAGCCAACACGCCGGACACGAAGAAGAAAGGGAAGTTTACAGCGGCATCGTTTCGCAAGGGCGCATCATCTCCTGTCGCCGTTAAGCCGACTGTCAAACCGCGACGTCCCGTAAGGGGACCTACGGGACTGATTCCGAACACGGTTGCGTGCAATGTCGCGAACCAAAGGGTAATTCATGTTTTTGATGAATTGCGCCATCTATCTCCCGAAAAGTTTCCAAATGCTTGTGCGGTTTTATTACGGTCGTTTTTGGAATTAAGCGTGCATTGCTATCTTGATTCGAAAGGACAGATTAACGCGATGGCAGCCGAATATCAGGCGGAGCTAACAGCATGGAACACGAATAATCCGCAGAAACCGCCAAGGAAGATGCCGACCGACTGGACTCCGACTTTAGAGAAAATGATGAATCGGCTGCTCGATCCTTCGAAGGCTCTATTACCGCCAGGCCATCTCACTAAGGCCCTCCCCAAGATATTACACGACGAACAACAGTTGTTTGCATTCAATCTTTGTGTTCACAATTCGACCTATCATCCGGACGACAGACAACTTCGTGCTTCATGGGCGAGGTTGGAAGAATTAATGAAAGCCATTCTTGCTTAAACATTTATGGCTAACCCGATGCATCCGAGTCCATTCCGGTATCCAGGAGGCAAAACAGCCCTTTTTCCGTTGGTCGCCGACTCAATCAGGGCCAACGGCCTTGAAGGCGGTATATATCTGGAGCCATTTGCCGGAGGTTCTGGACTCGCGCTTGCACTGCTATACGGAGAAGTAGTATCCGAGATTCACTTGAATGATCTGGACCGGCGCATATATAGTTTTTGGACTAGTGTCTTAAATAAATCCGAAGAATTCCTGGACCGCTTCGACCGGGTTGATGTCACCGTATCTGAATGGCGGCGGCAAAATCAAATCATGCGAAAATGGAAAACTGCTAAGATCCTGGATTTGGGTTTTGCCACTTTTTTTCTCAACCGCTGTAATCGATCCGGCATTTTTAAAGCAGGTCCGATCGGGGGGTACGACCAAAGAGGAAATTATAAGATTGACTGTCGGTTCAAAAAGGCCGACTTGAGAAGAAGAATTGAAAAAATTGTTCTTTATCGCGAGCGGATAAAAGTCTGGAATCTTGACGCGATCGACTTTTTAAAGCGAGTATTCAGAGAAGGGGGTATTTCGCGTAATAATAGCCTTGTATATATGGATCCCCCATATTTCGAAAAGGCCAACGAATTGTACCCATTATACTTCACAGAGCCTGACCATGTTCGGCTGGCAAAATATTTGAACAGGCAAAAGCAGATGCGATGGCTTGTGTCATACGACGATACCGAAGAGATTCGGGCATTATACTCTGGAGAGAAAAATCTATTGTATATGAACTATTTCCTTCACTCAGTCCGGGTTGGACACGAGCTGTTTATTCCCAGTCAAAATTGCAAGCTCCCGAAGAGTTTTTTAGAGGGGGGCCAGAATGTTTTCACAGCTGGCCACCGCCGCCGCGCCGCCTAAATCCTGGACAAAATGAAAGCCATAATTTCATTTGGAAAAATCAGTGTAGCACTGTGTAGCAAGCCTATCGAAAAAGGTCGAATGTTCTCGAACAAATTCGAACAAATTCGAAAACTGTCCAAGGCTGCTTTGGGTCGGCGGTTCGATTCCGCCCCCAGCCACCATTACGAAAAGAGCCAAATTCAAGCATTGGATCGGACTTAACCGGGCCTTCCCCTGAAACCGGGCCGTTGCGGAACCTTCACACACGATTACAAACGCCATGGCACGACAACCTTGTTTGCCGCGCTGCAAGTGGCCGAAGGACGCGTCATCGGCCAGTGCTATCCACGACACCGACACCAAGAGTTTCTGAAGTTTCTGCAACGGCTGGACAACGAATTTCCTGGCGCGATTTGGCTACATTTGATTCTGGACAACTACGGCACACACGGGCACCCGCGAGTGCGTCAGTGGCTGGCCAAACATCCGCGTTTTGTGCTGCATTTCATTCCCACCAGTTCCAGCTGGCTTAATTTGGTGGAACGTTGGTTTGCATGAGTTACCCGGTTATAAATCAAAAAATGAATAGTGCGGCACACGGCCGAGACGCGGCCAACATCCAACTTAAAACAAGTCGCGGGCGTAGGCAAAGAGTGCGGGGGCGCCGCCGGTGTGCCAGAATAATACCGATTCATCCGGGCGGAATGTTCCCTGACGGATCAATTGGATCAGACCGCCAAACGCGCGGCCGGCATAGACCGGATCCAGCAGGATGCCTTCCTTGCGGGCCATCAAACAAATCGCTTCGCGCTCCAAATCCCCTACCACCCCGTAGCCTTCGCCCGCGAAGCCATACA
Organism: uncultured Verrucomicrobiae bacterium; assembly: GCA_963845665.1. Classification (GTDB taxonomy): domain Bacteria; phylum Verrucomicrobiota; class Verrucomicrobiia; order Limisphaerales; family UBA11358; genus UBA11358. Next base: position 716,189 of record CAWJTA010000001.1, on the reverse strand, counting down.
CGATTTTGACGTCATCCGGGTTGAAGCAGGTATCGAAGCCGATATATTCCGCGCAGGAATTGGCAATACGCGTCACCTCGATTTCGTATTCCGAATGTTCGGGATCATTTTTGTCGATGGAGATGCCGTGCAGCCGGCCGGCAAATCCGGCGACGCGCGCGCCCACCAAAATCCCCGCCTGGGTTCCACCAGAGCTGGAGCCAAAGACGATGTGGTCTACGCGCTGGCCACTAGAACGCAACTGGTCCATCAGTTCCAGCATGGCGACCATGTAACCGGTCGCCCCCACACCATTGGAACCGCCAACGGGAATGAGGTGAGGCCGTCGGCCCTGGACGGGCAGTTGAACCGCCAGTTCCGCAAATCTTGTCGCCCGCTGGGAACGGTCAACCCAATGTTCATTGGCTCCGAAAAGGCGGTCGAGCAGCAAATTTCCCTCCGGCAATTCCGGTGGCTTGCCATTGAGGATCAGCTCACAGCGCAGTCCAGCCTTGGCCGCCGCCGCTGCGGTTTGGCGGCAATGGTTCGACTGGGCGGCGCCGGCGGTGATCAAGGTGTCCGCGCCTTCGGCCAGGGCCTGGCCGACCAGAAACTCCAGCTTGCGCGCTTTGTTGCCCCCGAGGGCTAGGCCGGTCTGATCATCGCGCTTGATCAACAGGCGTGGGCCGCCCAGCGACTGTGTGAGTGCGGGCAAATCCGCCAGCGGTGTGGGCAGTTGGGCTAGGGAAAAACGCGGCAGTTTTTCAAGGTGCATCGGAGATAGTGTTAATCATCAATTGCACTCAATGCAAGCCGGTTGGCCGCGACGTGGCAGCTCGGATTGTGGAAGCGACGCTTCAGCGTAAACCCAAAGGATCAACTCATTGGAGTACCCGCACGCTGGCTAAGGAGCAACAGGTCAGCAAAAACACCATTCACCGTATCTGGCAGGATCACCAGCTTAAGCCGCATCTGACCAAGAGTTTCAAGCTCTCGCGTGATCCAAAGTTTCTGGAAAAGCTCACAGACGTGGTGGGCGTTTATTTGACTCCGCCGCAAAACGCAATTGTGCTCTGCGTTGACGAAAAGAGCCAAATTCAAGCATTGGATCGGACTTAACCGGGCCTTCCCCTGAAACCGGGCCGTTGCGGAACCTTCACACACGATTACAAACGCCATGGCACGACAACCTTGTTTGCCGCGCTGCAAGTGGCCGAAGGACGCGTCATCGGCCAGTGCTATCCACGACACCGACACCAAGAGTTTCTGAAGTTTCTGCAACGGCTGGACAACGAATTTCCTGGCGCGATTTGGCTACATTTGATTCTGGACAACTACGGCACACACGGGCACCCGCGAGTGCGTCAGTGGTTGGCCAAACATCCGCGTTTTGTGCTGCATTCATTCCCACCAGTTCCAGCTGGCTTAATTTGGTGGAACGTTGGTTTGCAGAGTTAAGCGAGAAGGCGGTGCGTCGGGGCGCATTTAAGAGCGTTGAGGAACTGCATCACGCCATCGATGAGTTCCTTGAAGTTTGGATCGCCAAACCCTCTCCATTCGTCTGGACCGCAAGTGTGGAGAAAATTCTCGAAAAATTCACTCGCTGCCAACGTCGCCTCGAGCAAATTAACCCAGGTTGCACCCGATCAGGGCCAAAACATAAGTCTAGTTATTTAAGGGACACTACACTAGCCTGGACGGCATATACTTTAGAACGGAGTTGCCGGCTCTGATACAGAAGCCGAACGTTACGAATATCAACAACTGGTATGATTACTGATCAGTTCAAAATGCTCGGTCTGAATCATGTTGAGTCAGTTTGCGGCTTTTCGGTTCAGCAAACCGACAAAAATACACTGTTGTATAGTGAGAAAGGTTTCATCATAGAGATTGAAGTTGAGCCTGGACGCCCCCTTCTTTAGTTGATTCGACTTCCGTCCTGGCAATCGGCCAGAAATTCAACTTTTACTTTTCAATGAAAGTTAAAGCCAAAAACGCATCTCATACGCAGCCAATTCTTTGGAATATGAAGATACGCCGGGTTCAAAACGATGAACTCCATCACTAAAGTTCGCACTGATTTGAGCAGCCACCTGCGCTGCAATTCCCTGCGCGGCTCCGAACTCAACGCTGCTCTCGTTGCTCAGGGCTTCGTCTCTGGGGCTGCGCCACGCGTTGCCTGTCAGCCTGTACGTTCTCCCAGTAGGCGTACACAGGGTCATTGCGTCTCAAAAAATCGACGATCGCTGTGCTCTCGTAAGATTTGGCACCGTTTGGATTTGTGCTATTGGCTGAGTTGGCATTTATTGAGACGAAATATCCGGATGCCCAGTCCTTTTGGGCCTGGTAATATAGATAGAAGTGTGTACCGGTTCGCAGTTCTATCCTAAAAATGCCCCACGAGATTGTGCCTGGATGGTTCCTCTGCGTTGTACCGGAAGTGCTATTTGTCGTCAAAATCGACAAGAGTTCTTCAATATCATTTCGGTTTGTAAAAACGATACGTCCCATTTTGGAATAATCAGACTCTCGAAATGGCCAATCCAAAGCCCTGTCGAAGTGCAATATCTCAAACCGTGTGACTTCAGTTTTCTTGATATGACCGGATTGCAACTCGTTGATAAATGAAGGGCCCGGCCGGATGCCATAAAACAATGTGAAGTAAGCGGCAGCAGCTACAATAAGCACGAATACCGCAGCTATCACAACCCCGAATATCTGAAAGAACCGTTCCCATTTGAATTGTTTCATTTTCGTGATGTTCTTTCTGGCCAACGGATTTGCAAGCCGTTTCAGAGGCCCAAAACCACGGTTTAATTTGTGGGGGACACCAATAGGGACACCAAAGGAGTTAAAATGAGCATAGTAGATAAAGCCGATTTTGGTTGAATAGCCAATAAAAATGGGCATAATGACGTTGCAAACGCGGTGGAATCGGACGATTCCGCCCCCAGCGAAACCCAATTCTAAAGGTCAGGCCAAAACGCAAACTTCGAAGCAGGATGAGAATCCAGGCAAAACGACTCCTGGTTATAATGGTGCCATTGGCTGGCATCCAGGTGGCGTGTGCCCAGTCTACGTTCATTCCGCTTTATTCCTTCACCGGTGGTAATGACGGCGCCAATCCGGTTGCCGGTTTGACGCAGGCCAGCGATGGCAACCTTTACGGAACGGCACATGAAGGTGGCACCAACGGCTACGGCACAATTTTCCGGATCACCGCCGGTAACGTACTAACCCCGCTTTATTCATTCACCGGCGGCAATGATGGGGCCAACCCTTATTCCGGTTTGGTACAGGCCGGCGACGGCAATCTTTACGGAACCACAGAGTATGGCGGCACGAACGACGACGGAGTTGTTTTTCGATTCACCACGAATAGTGTCCTGATGCCGCTTTATTCCTTTACCGGTGGTCTTGATGGCGACAATCCTCGAGGCGGGTTAGTGCAAGCTGGCGACGGTAAGCTCTACGGGACGACGGAGGATGGCGGTACCAACTTCGACGGCACGATTTTCCGGATTTCCACCAATGGCGCCTTGACGCGACTTTATTCCTTCACCGACGGTCATGACGGCGGCTTCCCTGAATCCAGTCTGGTCCAGGCCCGTGACGGCAATCTTTACGGCACAACATACGAAGGTGGCACCAACGGCTACGGCGTTGTTTTCCGATTCACCACCACCAATGGTGTCCTGACGCCGCTTTATTCCTTCACCAGAGGTCATGATGGCGCCTATCCGGCTGCCGGTCTGGTGCAGGCCAATGACGGCGATCTTTATGGAACAACGGAGGATGGCGGCACCAATAACGACGGCGCGATTTTCCAAATCACTACTAATGGCGTCCTGACGCCCCTTTATTCCTTCACCGATGGTGATGACGGCGCCAATCCTGAATCCGCTTTGGTGCAGGCTCATGATGGCAATCTTTACGGAACAACATACGATGGTGGGACCAAGGGTTACGGCGCGATTTTCCAAATCACTACCAATGGCACCCTGACGCCGCTATATTCATTCACCGATGGTCGTGATGGCGCAGATCCGTTTGGCGGTTTGGCACTGGCCAGTAACGGCAATCTTTACGGAACCGCACTCGGAGGGGGTACCAGCGGCGAGGGCACGATCTTTGAGTTGGCCTTGTCTCCTCCTGCTTTGAACATTTTGTCCGAGGGCCATCAAAGCGTTCTCTCCTGGCCGGCCTGGGCCAACAATTACGTTTTGCAAAGCGCTACCAATCTTGCTTCGCCGAATTGGACGACTATCAGCAATGCCGTTCCGGGCACGGCCGTCACCGTGACCAACTCGCTGCCCACGCAATACTTCCGGCTGGCTAATCCCTGAAAGGCCCAACACTGAGAGGCCGCAGGGAATAAATCGGTTAATTTAACAATCTATGCTTTATCTGTGCCTATCTGCGGCCAAAACCGGTCTCACTCACGGCTCGTGACCGTGAGGTATCACAACTGGCGGATCAATGTGCCACCCGGTCTTCGAGGGACGTAATACTTGTCAGGTCACGGAGTGACGCAGCGACGGTTGGATCGGCATCGCCCAACAGCGAGCGGCGAATGGCAATGGCCTCGCGCATTGAACTCTCCGCCTCCGGCAGTTTCTTTTCGTCACGAAGAACCAGGGCAAGGTTGTTCAGTGTCGCGGCCACAGAGGGATGCTCGTCACCCAGGATTTCCTTCTGGATGGCCAGCGCCGAGCGGAACGAACCTTCAGACTCGGCCAGCTTGCCTTCGTCGCGGAGCACCAGTCCAAGGTCGTTGAGCGAATTGGCTACGGCGATGTTTTCGTCTCCATAAAGATTCTTCCGCATGGCCAGACCTTCACGGGCGAGCGCCTCGGCTTCGGGCAACCGCTTTTCGTTCCGCAGCACGAGTGCCAGGTTGTCAAGCGACGCGGCGACCTCAGGATGCTCCTTGCCCAGCAGTTTGCGACGCATCGCGAGCGCCTGGCGGCTGGTCTGTTCCGCCTCCTGCAAATTTCCTTGCAGGCTTAAAATCAGCGCCAGATTGTTCAGCGCGGTGGCGACGGACGGATGCTCCTGGCCAAAGAGCTTGCGTTGGATGTCCAGTGACCGGCGCTCGAGGGTTTCGGCCTCGGCCAGCCTGGATTCCTCGCGTAACACGAAGGCCAGGTTATCGAGCGTAATGGCCACCCCGGGCTGGTTGTCGCCCTGCAGCTTCTGTTGCATGGCCAGCGATTGGCGAAAGCAGGATTCCGCGTCGCTGAATTTGCCTTCGTCGCGCATCACCCAGCCCAGGTTGTTGAGCGAGGTGGCCACATTCAGATTTTCGGTCCCCAACAATTTCTGCTGCATCGCCAGCGCCTCACGCTGAAGGCGTTCGGACTCGGCCAGCTTGCCTTCGCTGCGAAGGACGAGCGCCAAATTGTTGAGTGACGAGGCAACCTCTGCGTGATCATTGCCATAGAACTTGCGGCGAAGGTCAAGCGCCTCGCGCTGCAAGCTTTCAGCTTCGGCCAGTTTTCCCTGATCGCGAAGGACCAGCGCCAGATCGTTCAATGACGTGGCTACCTCGCTGCCTTTCACACCGCCCGCCTTGCCCTGCAGCACCCGCGCGGTACGATGCATTGCCTCCGCCTGACTGGACTGTCCGAGGGAGCGATACACCTCCCCGATGGTGTTGCAGATTTCGGCCTGCACTTCCGGCTGATCCTTTAGATCCCTGGTGACGCGATCCACCGTTTTGTCAAGGATTCCGCGCAGAAGTGTGGTATCCTGGCCCAAGGCAACGCCCGGGCCAACCCCCTTGAGCATGTCTTCCAAAAAAAACGCCACCTGCTGTTCGTGCATCGCCTCGCGATCAGCTTCCTGCCGGGCCGCTCTTTCACGAAAGAACAGCCAGGTTGAAACCACAAGGCCGGCAATAATGGACAATGCCACGGCGACGCCGGCGGTAAAAACAACTTTGTTGCGCCGGACCAGTTTTTGGAACCGATAAAGCGTGGTGGGCGGGCGCGCGACCACCGGCTCGTTTTTGAGGAAATGTTCGATGTCGCCGGCAAAGCCGCTGGCGGTTTCGTAACGACGCGTGCGGTCTTTTTCGAGGGACTTCATCACGATCCAATCCAGGTCGCCCCGGACCAGGTGAATCAATTTCACAGCCGCTGCGTGCCGCTGCCTGGCCACTGTCGTGAGATCCGCATCCAGCATCGTGCTCAAGCGCGTGGAAGGTTTGGGCGGCTCCAGCTCCCGGATGGTGCGGCGCATGGCGTCCAATCCCGCCGCCATCAGGTCCTTGGAATCGAAAGGCGTGTGGCCGGTGAGTAACTCATAAAGCAGAACGCCCAATGAATAAATGTCGCTGCGTGTGTCAATGTCCAGGGCGCTCATCTCCGCCTGCTCGGGGCTCATGTACGCAGGTGTGCCGATCAATTGCTCAAATTGGGTGAACACCGTTTTGTCGGTGAGCCGTTGATCCGTCGCCTTGGCGATGCCGAAATCAATCACCTTGGGCATCGGCACGCCGTTGTGGTGCGTCACCAGGATGTTCGAGGGTTTGATGTCACGATGAATAATGCCTTTTTGATGCGCGTGCTGAATCGCGCGGCACACCTCCCCGAACAGTTTCAATCGGTCGGCAGTGGGCAGATTATTCTGGTCGCAATAGTCGGTTATCTTTATGCCACGCACCAGTTCCATCACGAAAAACGGCCGGCCCGTCTCGGTTGCGCCGGCGTCCAAAACCTTTGCGATGTTCGGATGATCCATCAGGGCCAGGGCCTGCCGCTCGGCTTCAAAGCGGGCGACAACGCTTTTAGTATCCATGCCCAGCTTGATGACTTTGAGGGCGACGCGCCGTCTCACCGGCGTTTCCTGCTCGGCCATGTAAACCGAACCGCAACCCCCTTCGCCGATAAGCTGGAGGATTTTATAGTGGCCGATTTTGTCACCCGGCATTTCGGTAGGAGGCAGCGACAGGGCAATGGTGCTTCGCGACGACCCCGCAGCGGGTTTCTGCAGCGTCCCACCCTCTTTTGTGTGGGCGACGAGCAGGGCCTGGACGCGTTCCAGAAGCCGTGCATCACCGTGACAAGCTGCTTTGACGTAACCAATCCACTGCTCTGGCGGCAACTGGAGTGCGCCGTCGAAGATGGCTTCCTCACGCGGGTTTGGGGTGTTCATGGGATGCACGATTTTTCGATACCTGCATGCGTCAGGGCCCGAGCCGCACGCGGTAGAAGTTCGCGTGGCTGGTGGCCGCACCGCTGATAACGTAGTTGGTGGTCCCGGCTCCGCTGCCATTGACGGTAATGACCCCATTTGGGAGGTCGCTGAATGATCCGCCCAGATTGCCGGAAGATTGAACCACGTAACTGTGGCCGCCTTCCGTCGTCCAAACCAGGTTGAGATCCCGGCCATTGGTTACCGTCACACTTGTGATTTCAAAGACCGATGCGGGATCCAGCGGGTCCAGGCCGGCGGCCTCTTTGTACGCGTTGCTCTCCCCATTGCCATCCGCATCCAGGTTCGGGTCCAGCACGGGCGGGTTGTATAGATTGACTGCGCCGCCCTCCTTCATGAAATGGCCGCAGGCATTGGTGATGATCAGGTTGTCCACCACCAGCGTGGCGCCAGCGTTCACCAACACCGTGCCATTGAGCACATCGAGAACGGCCGTGTGCGCGGCGTTGGTAACATACAGCGTGCCGCCGATCACATTGACCTCACCGACCGCGCCGTTCACACAGTCGGCGGTGCCGACGGTGAGGCTGCTGGAAATTGTACATCGTGCCGTTGGTTTGATTGTAGGTGCCAGTGAAGCCGGGACTGTAACCGACATACCCAGTGGCAAAATTGGCAGTGCCGTTGCCCGTCAGGTAGGCGTCGGAACTATGACTATCCCCGACGGTGAAGCTGGTGCCGCTGCCGTCCAGGTCGCCGCCGTCCACGATAACCCAATTTGAAATAAGCCCCTGTCCCGGGCCGGTGCCCGTGCCCAGAATTTTGAGGTAGCCGCCGGACATGTGGAAAAAGCCCGAGCCGAGGTTGTTGCTGCTGCCCAGCCAAAGCTGCTGGATGACGTGGTTGCCACCGGTGACGATGAGCTGGCCGCTGCCCACCGGGCCGACCTGGACCGTGCCATTACTCATGATGAGCGAGCCGCCGTTGAGAGTCACGGAACTGGTCGAAGTCAGAGAACTGCTGACTATAACGAGATTCGAAATCACGTTCATCACGCTATTGCTTTGAAGCGTCAGCGACCCGGTGCCGCCGGTGGTGCTGCCGAGTTGGACGCCGCTGTCAAAATTGTTGGTGCTGCCGGTGAGAACCACGCTGCCGCCATTGTCAATGTCCAATGGGGGAACCAGTTCGAATGTGCCAGCCTGGTTTGTGAACGTTCCGCCGTTGGTCAGAATCAGATTATCCACGATCAACAACCCGCCGTTTAGCGTCAGCGAGCCATTTTGCGCCACGTCAATATACGCCGTGCCGGCGGCGTTGGTGACGATGAGAGTGCCAAAAGTGCCGTAATAAGAGTTGCTTGCAACGGTGACGCTGCACTGGACTCGCGACCAGATTATTACCCACCAGGATGTTGGAGGAAACCAGTGCCGTTCCACCCTCCACGAACAACTGGCCCTGGGCGCCGGCAACGGGGGCGCCGACCTGAAAGCCCTGCGCCTGGACAGAGCCGCCGTACATGGCTAAGCCGCCGTATCCATGGCTGCCCAGGTACGATTGGATCGTTGGTGTTGATGAACGTGCCGCCAAACATTTGGAAGCTGCCGCCATCGGTGGGCGCTAATCCCAAAGTCGTGCTTCCCTGGACCGTCAGCGTGCCGCCGTTAAGATACAAGTTGCCGTAACCGCCGTGGCCCAGCGAGATTTCACCGAATTGCGCCCAACCGGAGTCGAGTTCGAACGCTGGCCGCCTCGCCGCTATCATCGCCCACGATCAACATCCCGTCCACCTGGAGAGCAGAATTGGTAATGATGACTTCCGAATTGTTATCGCCTGCTATTTCCAGATTTTGCAGGAGGTGCAGGGGAACCGTTGGTGCCCGCATTATTGAGTTCGAGGAACAACTGCTCCGGCGATTCAATGAGCACGTAGTTCGCCGTCATCGTGTTGGAGAAGCTGCCGGAGGTGGTCGCGTCAATGGTGATGGTCGTGCCGGTAAAGATGTTGTTGTAGGCGTCGTTGGTGCCTGGCGGCACGCCTTCCGACCAATTGGAGCCAACTTCCCATTTCCCGGCGTTGGTGCTGACCCAGTCGTTGTATTCGTAGAATTGGGCCTGGAGCGGCACTACGCCGGTTAAGAGCAGGGCAAGGAAAAGTGCAATCCTTAATGCGTTGCTGGGGTAATCTTTCATAATGCGGTTTCTTTCTACGGCTCGCAACCGCTCCCAATACACCACGCGAACCGATGTCTGATTTGCTGACTGGATGTTCATGTCACATAACAATGCGAAATCCGGCAAAAAATTGGCTCATGCCATGTCGCTAAATAACCCTGATCCACTTCCCGCTTGGATTTCGCGTTATTATATGAGATGAATATGAACTTTAGAACAATTAAAAATGCGGGGTGTCGCGCTGGCAAGAAGGTCGTATCGCGAATTCATTGTTCTCGAAAGGCAACCAGGCCGCTTGAAAAAAAATGCGTTCACTTTGATTGAACTGCTGATCGTCATCGCGATCATTGCGATTCTGGCGGCGATGCTTTTGCCAGTCTTGTCCAATGCAAAGAAACGGGCCCAGACTGTGGCGTGCCTGAACAATCTCAAGCAGCTTAATCTGGCCTGGCACCTTTATGCCGACGAAAACAACGATTTTTTGGTGCCGAACAATTCCGTTTACGGCCAGAACATTTCCGCGGTGGTCGCGGCAGGCGCGTCCTGGTGCCTCGGTTCGGCCCTTTATGACACGACGACGACGAATATCGAGAACGGAATGTTGTTCCAATACAACAACAATCCGGGGATTTATCACTGCCCGGCGGACGTTTCGACCATTATAGACGAGAACGGAAACCCGCTCCCGCAGTTGCGCAATCGCAGCTACAACATGAATCAATCGGTCAACGGTTATCCGGGGTTCGACACTTTCATGGACAATAATATTCCGACGTTCAGCAAGTTTACGCAGATCAAAGCCCCGGGCACGTCCCAATGCATGGTATTCATTGATGAAAACGAGAACACGCTTTATGACGCGGAGTTCGGAATGCCAACAGCGAACTACGGCGGCAGCGATCAATGGTGGGACATGCCCGTCGAACCGGCATGGCCAGGGCGCAAACCTCTCATTCGCGGATGGCCATGTTGAGCAATGGCACTGGATCGTGCCGAAGGTCAGTCAAAGTACGCCCGGAAATCCCGTGCCCCAAAGTGTTCCGGCTCCGGAACTGCCCGATTACAACCGCGTGTGCGCAACTGTGAAGCAAACCATGAACTGAAAGCGCGGGCGACTTTCGGGAGACTCACTGTCCCGCCATCTCCGTGCGCAGCCAGGCGCGGCTGTAGTTCCACCAGCGTTTTGCGGTGGGCACTGATATCCCCATCACCTCCGCGGTCTCTTCGATCGTCAACCCCACGAAGTAGCGGAGCTTGACAAGTTCTGACTTTCTCTGGTCCTGTCCGGCAAATTTGTCCAGCGCTTCATGGACGGCCAGGATTCGTCGTCCGCGATGGCAGCAGCGATTTCGACTTCCTGGATGTCGAAACGTTTCTGGCCGCCTCCATGGCGCAGCGCGCGCTTTCGCCGCGCATTTTCGATGAGGATGCGGCGCATCGCTTCCGCAGCGGCGGCGAAGAAGTGGGCTCGATTCTCCCACGTGTGGCTTTTACCGCCTGCCAGCCGCAACCAGGCCTCGTGAACAAGAGCCGTGGCCTGCAGGGTCTGTCCGGGAGATTCATTCGCCATCTTAAAAACAGCAAGCCGGCGCAATTCATCGTAAAGTTTTGGCAGGAGATCTTCAGCCGCTTTCGAATCGCTCTTTTCTATTTTCAGGAGAATCTCAGTGATCGGGTTCATTTGCAGGCAAAACTCCTATAGGAGGAGACTCCTTGCATTGGAAGAAGTCAAAGAAAATCCGGTGCTGTAAACAATGGTGAATCGAACCGACACCTTGCACATCTGGCCCGCCTCGTCCTGGGCGGAAATCCATGCGGCGAAGGCGAACATTCGCATTTGCCGGAATTCGGCACGACGAGCCAAATAGAGACGCAACAGCCAAGAATATCAACCGCGAGAGAATTGCGTGCATGGTCATCCTCCTTTGAAAAGTTCCACGCCGTTTTCGGCCAGGCGTTTCTGGACCTCAGTGATATGTGCTCGATCGCGGGTTTCCACGGTACAAAGCACATGAACTCGTGAAAGGTCCGGGCCGACAAAAGTCCGGTTATGGACAATTTCCGTCACATTCGCTCCGGCGTTGGCCAGGACGGTCGAGAGATGTGCCAGGCTGCCAGGACGATCATTCAGCAAAACATTGAAGCGATAAATCCGTCCATCCGCCGCCAGGCCGCGTTCAATGACACGGCTGTGAGCCAGTGGATCAATGTTGCCGCCAGTAAGCAATAACACAACTTTGCGACCGGCGAGTTGCGGCAATTGTCCACTCAATAGCGCGGCCAATCCTGCCGCCCCCGCGCCTTCGACGATGCACTTCCCTGATTCAGCGAACCGCAAAATGGCCAGCGCAAGTGATTCTTCCTGAACTTGGACCATTTGATGCACCAATGGCCGGGCGATGGCCAGCGTGTTTTGGCCCGCTTCGGACACGGCCAATCCGTCCGCGAGAGTAAATTCTACGGGAATTCGAACCGGAGTTTCCGATGTCAAACCAGCGTTGAAACACGCGGCATTCGCCGGTTCCACGCCGATGATTTGCATATCCGGCTTGAGCGCATGCAGCACAGTCGCCACACCCGCCAGCAATCCGCCACCCCCCACCGGCACCAGAACGGCTTCGGCATCGGGAACCTGCTCAAGGATTTCAAAAGCCAATGTTCCTTGCCCCGCGATGACGCGTGAATCGTCGAAAGGGTGAATGTAGGTTAATTGTTTTGCTTTCGTCAACCGGTCCGCTTCCTGGCGAGCTTCGTCAAAAGTATCGCCGTGAAGAATAACGGTGGCAGAGTATTGCCGGCACCGCGCCACTTTCACGAGCGGCGCAGAACGCGGCATGACTACGGTTACGGGAATTCCGAGCAATTGTCCGTGGCGAGCCAAACCCAGCGCATGGTTTCCTGCCGACGCGGCGATGACCCCGTCACGTGATTGTTCCGGCGTTAATTGCATCAGCGCGTTGCGCGCGCCGCGTTCCTTAAAGCTGCCGGTGCGTTGAAGGAACTCCTGTTTGCAAAAGACGCGCGCGCCAGTCAATTCGCTCAACACAGCAGATTCCTCGCATGGCGTGTAACTGATCGCGCCATTCAAACGTGATCGTGCTGCGACAATTTCCGAAAGCGGAACTTTGTTGTTTGATTGATTTTTCATAAGGGATTTGATTTAACAAAAAGCCCCGAGTGGAGACTCGGGGCTTTGGAATTAAGAGTGGCGTTAAATCAGTGCGCGTCTATCCAAGCCCCAGGGTGGGGCTAATAATGATCGCCATGATCATGTTGGTTGACGCCGAATTAAACATTCGAATCTTTAATACGACAGGGAACGCGCAAAGTCAAGAAGGCAAACCAACGCGATCCGTAAACGGCAAATCAAAAACCGTCCGATTTGGAGCCAAAGCTTCGATCGCGTTCGGCCTGGGCTTTCCAGGGCGGAAGGGGCAGGGGAGTGAAGGTGACGTAATCAGGATTCACGCCGCCTTTACCCCCGTTAAACACAACGACATTGGTTGGACCGGGGCCGAGCGGAAAGGTCAGGCAGGCATTTCCGGTAAAGGAGGTCCAGGCGCCCGTATCGAGTGTGTTGATAAACGAATAGTCATTACCGTTTACGGTAACATCCAATTTGGCGCCACTGTCCTGCGTGGCAAAATGAACTACCATGGTCGTTAATCCTCCCGCGTGGCCGCCGTCCACGTGATTTAATTCAAAAAACGTGTTGCGGGATATTTGCATGTTCTGGACGCACCAGCCGTTCCATGCGCCGCTCTCGGCGGCAAAGGCGGCGCCGTTGCCCACGACACCGTTGGTGACGCTGTAGATGACGGTGTTCGTGTCCGCAGACGGCGCGGGTCCGTTGGCGAGAGGTCCCGTGGTCGTCTGGACCACTGGCAGGATATCCCCGTTGGTATCGAAATTCAGTGCGTCCACGCAAATGGACCGCAGGTTGCCTTTGTCGGAGATGGCCTGGTTGTGATAGAACTGATACCATTCGCTGTGAAATTCCACGACGGATCCCTGTGATGTGCTGCAGCCGGTTGAGCCCAGATAGACACCCTTTGACGTCCACGGCCCCATCACGTTGGTTGCGACGGCATATTCCAACTGATTAAAGTCGGGCGCGTTGTCGGCATATGTCAGGTAATAGAGATTATTGCGTTTGAAGACCCAGGTGCCTTCGTGAAAATCGTTCAGATTCGTCACGGCCTGGGGCGGTCCCGCGATCGAAACCATATCCGGGTTCAACCTGGTTACGGCGCAATTGCCGCCGCCGCCGTAAAAGAGATACGCCTGGCCGTCCGTGTCGATAAATACATCGGGATCAATCATGGCAAAACCGCCTACGCCCTCGACATAATTGGTCAGCGGCGTGAAATCGCGGTCGGGGCTGAGGCTCACGGCTACTCCGATCTTCCAGGTCTTGTTCCAGTCCGAATCGGTGGGGTCGCTGGGATGGGGAAAATAGAAGTAGTATTTTCCATTGGCATAGGCGCAATCAGGCGCCCACATGAATCCACCCGGTGGCCCACTCCAGGGCACTTCGCTCGAGCGCAAAACTTCTCCTTCGTCGCGCCAATGGGCCATGTCCGCCGTGGAAAAGACATGATAACGGTCCATCAAATTGCAACCCCTCGGCGGGTCCATATCGTGGGACGCATAGACATATAGGCGCCCATCGGGCCAGACATGTGCGGCAGGGTCGGCGGTATAGATGCTGGTGATGAATGGGTTGGCGCCGAGACAATTGGCCCCGATATACAGGAAGAGCGTGGAGATGGCTGTCGCAAACAAAAGCGGCGAGCGTCTCATCCGGCGGATACGAAATTCGTTATCGTTAAACATAGATTGCATGTGCAAATTACGAGATTACCGCATTCCCGGGGCGAATTTATATCCCCGTTTGCGGGGATTTTTGGCAGGGACGCCGTGCTGTCCCGATGCATCGGGACCCGTACAGCGGGCGGAACCTGGGCGGTGCAACGTCCGATCCCCGCGGATTGCGCCGCTAGACGCCGCGCGGACAGCGCAGCGCGCCGTCCCTACCTGGAACCAGCCGCCGGAATCGAGACCACGTTTGTGCCGAAGGTAATCCCACTGCCGTTGATCGCATCGACCGCTGCAAAATAGGTCACGCCGGAGTTTAGGAGATTAATTTCGACGTTAGTCGCGTCATAGACCTGAAAATTCGAATATAGCCGGTCAGGTTGGATTCCATAGCGCACGATATAAAAATCGGCGCCCGGCGCGGCCGTCCAGGTTACGCGCATGGAGCGATCGTCCGTGGGGCTGCGTGACGCAACTGCGTCCCGTGGCGATGCCGGGGCGGGTCCAGGGCTTTTGCCAAAGATGCGCAGCCCGCTCATCGAAAAACGCGCCCGGGCGGGGGTATGGAGGTTGGTGACGCGGATGTATCGCCCAACGACAGGCGCATCCAGTTGGACGTATTCGTGCGGAGCATCCCGAGTATTGTTTTCCCGGTCAAGTATCGTCGTCCCGTGCGTTGCGTCGTTTGAAATATCCACTTTGTAGCGATAGGCATCATCGCGAAGCCGGCCGAGTTGCCGGGAATCCTGGTCGGCGAAATTGAGCTGGAGCGCGTTGATTCGGCACGCCTTGCCCAGGTCGACTTGCAGCCATTCGCCCGGGTTGCCGGTTGCGGCGGACCACCAATCGTGAAGATTTTCATCCACCGCCTGGCTGGCTGGGAACCCGGGAAGTTCTGATGAGGCTGTGACCGGTTTATTGAGTGAAAGCAGCATCCAACCTGGCGAATTGGAGTTAAACGGATCATCAGCCACGCCGGGGGGATACTGTGGATAATCGCCGAGATAGGTGTTGCAGGCCATTTGTCCGTCCGGGAAAAAGCGCACGGGATAGACACCGAGTCGCCGCTCGAACATATCGCGCTTCGAGATGGTGATTGTCGCGATATGCCAGTAATTTCCCCTGGCGTCCTGGAATGTGCTGCTGTGCCCCGCGCCGCGGGCAAAGCCTGTTGGCTTGAGCGAAAATGGGCTGTACGGCTGGTAAACAAAGGGCCCAAGCGGGTGGTCCGAAACGAATACACCATCGCCGTAAGTGTCGCATTCGGTCCCCGGGGCGGAATATTGCAGGTAGTACCGCCCGTGCGCCTTATTCATCCACGAGCCTTCAATCCAAGGCGCCCGCGGATGCGCGGTATCGCCAGCCAAATAATCCCCGGGATCAGTCGTGTGGCGGGCTTCCCAGCCGCGGTGCAGCATGTCCGGATAGATCAAATTCAACCGCGGTCCAGTCGGCCTGAAGTCATTCGAGATGTCGAGTTCACGTCCCCAGATCGGGTTTTGGTCGGAGCAACCGGAGTATAAATAAAGCCGGCCATCGTCATCGAGAAACAGGTCCGCATCGTGGCCGACGTCGAGGTCTTTTGATACCAAATCCCAATGTCCCCTCGCGGGATCATCGGTCGTATAGATACCGGAATCCGTTGTGGCAAAAAAGAGACGGTCCTTAATCGCCACGACGGTTGGAGCCCACGCTTCCAGGGGCAATCCCGTTGGTTCAACCAGGCTCCAATGAATAAAATCCGGACTGTGCCAGTAACCACCGCTTTTCGAGGCAAAAATCCAGTACTCACCATGGAAATAAATTGCGGTCGGATCCGCCGCCTCGCGAAAGCTCGTCTTGCTTAATTCAAATCGGTAGGCGAGGTCCAGGGGATTGCAAATGGTTTGGCGGTCTTGAGCGGTGTCGTCTGCGCGGGCGCACAAGGCCAGGAATACGATGGAGACGACGCAAAATAGGGGTCGCGCGAAGTGCCTGGGCACGGCCACCATGCGAAGGACTCGAAGGGTGAAGCGGCGGCAAGATACGGTGATACTGGCGGCGAGACGCCACCGTAACCCGCAGCCGGGGACGGCTACGCTACTTGAGATACCCATAGTTTTTTAGGGATAAACCAAACGGAACAAGACGATACCGTTGGCTGGATTGATGGAAAAGGGAATTTGATTGGTCAGGCTCGAGCCTGGCACCGTTACCCAGTTGGTTCCAATGCCTGTGCTGAGTGAGTTGGTCTGCATTTGTAAACTCCATCCTGTATGATCGCTGGGCCATGTCAAATTCACTTGCTGACCGCTCAATAGAACTTTGAACAACGGCGGCGTCAGCGATACCGGTTGCGCGGTGACAGGCGCCGAGTTGGCGCTTTCGCCGGCCGCATTCACCGCGGAAACAACATAATAAGAGGCCACCCCATTCGTGAGTCCAGTGTCTGTAAAAGTCAGCGCAGTGAGATTGGTGGCAAGGTCGGAATAAGGACCGGCAAGGCTCGTGGAATGTTTAACCTTGTAGCTGGTGGCGTTGCCCGAAGCATCCCAACTCAAGGCGACCTGGCCATCGCCGCTGAGTGCCGCCAGCCCAGTCGGTGTAATCGCTGCCGCCGTTCCCAACGGGCCCATGGCAAAGTTGTTGGCAACGTCGCTCGCCGTCAAAACGCCACTTTCAGCCCGGGCACAAGCGATGTAACCCTGGAAAGGATCATTACCTCCGCTGGTTCCCGTCCCTCCGATGGCCGAACCGATCTGCATCGACGTTTGCGCGGTAGCAATAGGAGTTCCGATGACGTGAGTGACATTCAGGCTGCCGTCCAACCAGGCCAGCAAGTTTGTGCCATCATAAGTAACGGCCACATAATGCCAAGTGCCGGCAGTGGGCGTCGTTGCCCATCCCGTGTCGAGCGATCCAAAGTCGCCTGAAATGACACCATGGCCGCTGGTATCAAAATCGTATTCCCGGTCGTTCATCGGCGCTGACGAGCCGCCCTGATATCCATAATTGAGGTAGCAACTGGTTTGGTTCACGGTCACGGGATAAATCCATGCCTCAACCGATGACGGATGGTTAGTGACAATTTCCAGGGGCGCCTTCAAAGACGATTGAACCGAGTTATTGCCAGCCTGGTTGACAAAGAGAGCTTTAATTGTGCTGGAACCATAGGCCAGGCTGGCCACATTCAAATTTCCGTGACCGATAGTTGAAAAATTGCCAACGCTGTTGCTATTGCTCGTTTGATTCGTCCAAACCCCGGAAGTCGATTTCAGGTCCGCGGATTGAACATTGGCTATCAAGTCTCCTTCCCATTTTACCCAGACGTTGACTCCCGGTGTCACCGTCACTTGAGGCGAGTTGGTGCTTTGACCCCAAACATTCAAAGCGGAAACGACATAATAATAAGTGACGCCGTTGGTGAGGCCGGTATCGAGATAGCTCGCGCCCGCCGGGCTGGAGCCGATCGTTGTATATGGCCCGCCGTTGACAGTAGAACGCTGAAGGTTGTAGCCGCTCGCTCCGGCGACCTGATTCCAGAACAGGGCCACTTGCGCGGCGCCGGCTTCGGCCACCACACCGGTTGGAGCGGTCGGAAGCGGTTCAACCAGATTATTTGTGAGCGTGGATGGGCTGACCGTCAATTGAGAGATCGTTCCATTTGTCAAAATGAGCCTGACCGAAGAATTACCGGGCGCATTGAGTTTAAAATCTACATTCCAGGACGGAGGCCATGAGGGGAGGAGAAGGACGTTGGTACCGGCACATTGCATGAGCATGAATTGCAAGGCGCTCATGGCTGCTCCGCCAGTATCTTCAGTGGGCACATAGTCGCTGCGCGTATTCCAAAATGCCTGGAAACGGCAGGCGGGGTATGTGTCTTTGAAATTGTTGATGACGTCGGTTTGGGCAGCGGCCGTCAACCCTACCAGAGCCTCCTCGATAGGGTCCTGGCTCCAGTCATATTTGTAGGTTTGGATGGTCCGGTTCTCAAATGTAGCCAAAGCAATGTTGTAATTCGCAAGACCCAGGCCAAAAAGGCGGTAAGGGAAAATGCAGTAGCATTCGGGATTCTCGCTGTTCTCAGGCGGCCCGTACGTCTGCGCCGGCTTGAAATAACTGCCGCTGGGATCCATTGGCAATGGCGGAAGAAAAGCATAACAATTCTTCCATTCCTGAATTAAACCGGGTGTCGTCAGGTTCGCAGGCATAGCCGTCAGTTGCTGGATGTCAGACATCAAACCTGAAATGTAATCCGCCGGATTTGTGCAACCCCAATACATCTCGCAGGCGTTCGCCGGATAAAAAACAAATTTGCTGTTAACGATGGGCCAATGGTCTTCAAAAAAGCGGATGGCCTGTGTGGCAAAAGGAACGACATAGTTCGTGGCAAAGGCGCTATCCTGTGTGTAATTGTAATAGTCCAGCATCATCGCCAGCGTTTCGAGGCCGCCCTGATAATGATACTTGATATACGAGTCGCCGCAGGTCGTGCCGCTGGTGTTGTTCCAGCCCCAATCGTCTCCATAGTAAAGACCGAAAATGTTGAAGGTTTCAGGGAAAAATGCCCCACCGTGCTTGTAATATTTCTGTGTTGCCGCCATTTGCAACGGCAGCATGTTGGTATAAATGTTGAAAAATGGCATCATCATGTCAAAGTCGCCGGAAGCCAGCATGGGCCAATACAGCAACCGTGTATTCTGGTTCCAATATCCGGGGCCCCAGGCGCGGTAATCGCCGTTTTCTCCGTTGTTATCAAAGGTAAAAGTGCCCCCGTTAAATTTGATAGGCCAGGCACTTCGCCCCTGGCAGGCTTCGACATAACGCTGTTGCAGATAGCCTGAGGTGACATTGGTTGCGTTGGTATCGCCGCTAACGAATATCCAACTCCGGTTCCAAAACGCGTCCCACCAGACGTAATGATTGGTCCTGGCTGTTGTTTCCGGGGTTGCTGCGATTTGGGCAACGAGATTGTTTATTTGGTTTTGCCAGCCGCTTTCACTGTTGGTCTGCGCCGTGTACGGGAAAATGGAAACCAAAAAATTTGTGCCGGAGGGCGACTGCAGTTCCTGGCTGGTCACCACGCTGAAGTTGGTAGCCAGAATTGTCGCGCCGAAAATGCGGTTGATCCAGGGGTCGGTGTAACTGCCCGCGTCGCCGTTCAAATTCTCGGCATTGAAGAGAGCGCCAAAATATGAACTGGCATTCTGATGGTACCACATCAAGCGGTCCGGCAAACTTACAACCTGGTCCGCGCTTTCTGACGGTGCCGGCGTTGCCCCAACCACACCGCGGAAGCTGTCGGAGTTTGTGCTGTTCATCGGCAGGGTGGTTGTGCGCCAGATTTCATTGGAGCAGCTCATGCTGAAATTTTGCTGGCCGGTGGCCAGGACTCGAATTACTGGCTGATTGGCATCCGCGTAGATGCGCAGAAAAATCTGGGAGCCGCTTTGACCCGCGGTTATGTCGATTTCGCCGTTGTAAAAATTAATGGTCTGACTGAAAGGCAAACCCGAGGCAAATGGATTCGGTGAAAAACGAAAACGCACGCGGCCAATTTTCAATAATCGCGTGCTTTCGCTCCAGGCGTCGGATTTACCGAGATACATTACAAGATCGCCGCCGTTATTTTCCACCCAGGCATTTGCGGTAATATCCCCGTTACCGATAGGCATGGATTCCGGTGAACCATTTGTACTGGCGGTCGTCCATGTTACGTTGTAACTGTTCAATTCGTTCAGAACGTTAGAAGGCAGCGTTCCCGCGAGGGCACCAGGACCAGCCAGCATCAAAAAGCCGAGCCAGACGGCGTGTTTCATGGGTAAACCAATCTGAAGAAAACAGTTGGGTTGGATGGATTAACGGGGAGGAAAAGTTGGTTCGTGCCGGCAGATCCGGGCACTGTTACCCAGTTGGTTCCAAGACCAACATTCAGTCCGTTGGTCTGTTCCTGCAACGTCCAGCCCGTATGGTCCTGCGGCCACGTCAAATTCGCCTGGCCGCTGCTGAGGTGAATGTCGAACACCGGCCGGGCAAGTGATACTGGTTGGGCACTCACCGCTGCCGAATTAGCGCTTTCTCCAGCCCCGTTGACCGCCGATACCACAAAATAATACGTCAGTCCGTCCGTCAAACCCGTATTTGTGTAGACCAGGGCTGACAGGTTGGTCCCGATCTGTTGGTATACTCCGTTTAGGCTGCTCGAACGTTTGACGTTGTAGCCGGCCGCATTGTCGGAAGCATTCCAGCTCAAAGCGACCTGTCCGTCGCCGCTCACTGCGACCAAACCGGTTGGTGTGACCGCGCGGGCCGATGCCAGCGGTCCCAGGGCGTAGTTGGCCGCGATGTCCTGGGGCGTCAGCACGCCACTCTCGACACGCGCGGCCGCGATGTATCCCTGAAACGAATCCGCGCCCAGGTTCGGTCCATTGCTGCCGATTCCGGCGCCAACACCCGTAACCGTCGCGGGCGTGCTGAGGGGAGTGCCCGGGCTGTTGTAAGCGTTCAATTGTCCATCCAGATAGAGCCTCACAGTGCTGCCGTCGTACGTCCAGGCGAGATAGTGCCATGCTCCAGGCGCAGGCGTAGTGCTCCATTGTGTATCATAGCTGCCAAAATCACCCGAGACTCCGCCACCACAGCATGGATCGCTGTAGTTAAACTCCCGGTCTTCCTCCGGGTATGAGGGTCCACCCTGGACTCCATAGCTGATGGCGCAACTGTTCTGTTGATTGACCGCCGTCGCGTAAATCCAGGCTTCAGCAGAAACTGGGTTGTTGCCGGCGATCTCCAGTGGAACGGTCCCGATCGATTGCACTGCGTTGCCAAGATGATTGGTCACCGCCAGCACTTTGACGTTTTGCGAATTCCAGGTCAGGTTGGTGACGATGAGAGGATTGCCGTTCACGGTTAGAAAATTGCCAATGCTTTGCGTGCTCGCGGTCTGATTTGTCCATACAGAAACCGCGCTGTTTAAATCACTCGATTGAAGATTTGCAATCAGGTCCCCTTCGAAATGGACTGCGGGATATTGCTCGACGCTTGTAGTCACATTGCCAATCATCGCCGAAGCCGTTGTGGCGGCGGCATCGCTCGCCGCAGCCAATCCCGCGAGTGCATTTGTGTTCATCGGGATGCTCACAGATGCGCCGAGGTTGGTCCAATTTTGGCCATCAAAGGAATAAGCAGCAGTAAAGTTATTTCCACTTCGCGACAATTGCAGCCAGGGTGCCGTCAAATTCGTAACGGCAGCAATGGATGTGGCGCCTCCGTAGGTTGCACGGCATTCGAACAGGATGCCCTGGCCCGGAGTGACGAGAATAGATGCTTCCAAATCCGCCGGGTCAAGGGAATTGCGGATCATGAGTCCCGTCTGGGTATAGGGATTAACCATCTGTTCCATTTCCACCCGGCCCCAGATGCCATAGTCACCGTTCGCCGACTGATATACGTAGTGAAAAGCGTCGGACGTCCCGCCGATATCCAAGCCGGAACTCACCACGGTATAGACACCGCCATTGTAGCTGGATCCTCCTGCAATCGTGGCTGCACCAACATCCTGATCCATCCACGGCGCCGGCAGAGGACCGGGAACGGTGAATCCGCTGTTGCCAATTCCACCGATAAAATAATTTCCAGTTGTATTGACAAAACCGGAGTAACCGGAACTGAGGCCGGTCAATGTATTGAAGTTCATGACAGCAAAGCCCGCCACGGTGGAACCCAGGTCAGGCGCGCCAGGCACAATCCCATTCATTCCGGGCGAGATGATGGTGTTATATTCGAGGACAACATTGGTGCTCGTGGAAAATCCGACCGCGTCGTAGAGGGAATCGGCAATGGTATTTGAGACGACATAAACATTTTCGACCGTGCCGACTCCCTGGCTGTCGCCGCCATTGCCGATCATCAATCCCTGTTGTTGTTGACTGTAGCCGTTGCCGCCGCAGCGCAGAATCATGTTTCCGACGACCCTGGCCGAAAGAAGGTCCGACCCGTTCACCCCGAACCTCATCGCGCCCAGCCCCAAATAGCGCGCCGTGTCCTCGAGAAGATTGTTCGCCACCAGGTCATTGGTTCCCCCGTAGATTCCCATGCCCTTGCCACCCCACGCCTCAATCGCGGTATTGTTGACGTAGGTTATGTGGCTCATGATCGTGTAAAAATTCGTCGTGGTCCCGAAAATGTTTTCGTGAACGGAGTTGATTGCCATGGCGTCGTCGCCGGTGCCGCGAACAAAATTATTCGAATAGACGAGGTCCGTGCCGATGCCGTTGTCGCTTTGCACGTTGTTGAAATTGCCGCCGTCGGCCCAAGTGCTGAGCGTGCGGCAATTCTCGGCGATACCGTTGACGCCTGCGCACCAGAACGATGACGTGACATGCTGAATCCAGACGTTATTGACGACCCAATTGGTTCCGCTGAAATCCACCGCTCCATTGTTGTTGGCCCCATCACGGCTCCAGGAATTGCAGTCAAGCAAAACGTTGGAAAGCGTGCAGGAAACTGCGTCGATGATGTTGGCCACTCCCTGTGTATTGTTGGCCGGCGTGAAGCGATAAATGGTGGTGTACCAGGGACCGGCGCCGGCAATGGTTACGCCAGTGGCGCTCAAACCGCCGCTGTCAGCGTTGATGTAAAAAATGCCGGCCGGTATCCACGCGATTTTTCCCTGAGACTGCGCGTTGCGAAAGCAATTATTCATGGCGGACGTATTGTCAAAAGTGGGATTATTCGGGATGGCGCCGTAGGAGGTGACTGATAGCGAGTTGGCCGGTTGCCCGAATGCGCCCGGCGGATTTTCCAAATCCACAACGTCGATATAATAGAACGCCGCCGTATTGGACGAATCCATTTGGAAACGGATCGTGCTGCCGGGAGCCACAGCGGCACCGGTGATGAGAGCATGGGTGTCGTTCCAAAAATCGCGGATATCGCCATCCTCGGGATTTTTGTCCGATTGACCGTTATAATTGGTCCCTTCGTAACAATAATTCTGGAACGAATTGACTCCGAAAGCCTGCCGAAACACTCCGTTAATATAGAGGTCGATTGTATTGGTAATTCCGCCACCTGCCTGCGCGTCCGGAATGCACGAGCGCAAATTAATGGCCGTAATGTTTCCGCCGGTGTTGTTGGTCCACTGCACGAATTGGCCCGGGTTGGTTAGGGCCACGAAAGCACGTCCCGACGCCTCCTGCTCTGGACTCGAAAATGGCGTCGTTGGCGCATTTGTCAGATAATAAATAGTCGCACCGCCGCCCAAAAGGCCGGCCTCGGCTTCATAACTGACAAAGGGAGTCGTCGCGCCAACAGTCGCCCGACCGGTTTCGGGAACGGCCAGTGCTAAAAGCAAAACGATGGAAAGCCCGGAAAAGGGCCCTAATAAGATGTTCCGATGCTTCGAGTTGATACAACTGAATATAACACGCCAGCCCCCTCGGTGGAATCCCCGGAATCGGGGATTTTTACCGAACGGGCTGTTCATCGTAATGCATGGACCTGATTAGCAAACGCATGGTCACCGTTGTGCCTGCGCCCGGGTGGCTTTCAATAGAACTACTGCCGCCAATTTTTCCCAAACGGAGGCTGATATTTTTGAGACCATTGCCGGTTGCCGGACCGCTGGAATCGAAACCGCAGCCATTGTCGCGAAGCGAAATGAGCAAAATGGTTCCATCAAAGGTAATGCGAATTACCACCTCAGTCGCCCCGGCATGTTTGATGACGTTGTTTAAAGACTCCTTGACCGCGAGCGATATATTGTGGCGAATCTGGCTCGAAACCTGGATATTCTTTGGCAAGTGCTGAACATCCAGCCAGCAGCTTAAGCGCGCCGGTTCGCACATTTGATTGGCCATCTGGCACAGATAATTTCCCAATGCGTCCAGGTTGTCGTTCTCTGGATTTACCGCCCAGACCGTTTCATAGAGGGCCGAAATCAGGTCCCTGGACATTTGTGATATCCGGTCCAGATCCGTGCGCACTTTGCCCGGCAACGAATCGTTCTTCTGTGCCATCCCGCTTAGGAGGGAAATTTGCGTCACGCGTGCGCCCAAATCGTCGTGGATATCCTGCGCGATGCGAACGCGCTCCTGTTCGAGCGCTCGCTGATTCTTCAGATGGAGCATTTCCTTCCGGGTCCTTTGCCAGACGATATAGCGGGAAACCGCCACGATCGTGGAAACCAACATTAGGCCAATAACTAATGAGAACCACAGCTTTTTCCAAAAGGGTTCGGGCACCACCACCGCGAGTTCGGATGCGACGCCGGTGGGAATGCCCATGGCGCTTGTCTCTTCCACCTCGAACTGATAATCGCCAGAAGGGATGGAATTATAATTGGCAGTCCCGACATCTCCAATCCCGATGCTGAACATCTCGTTCCATTCCACGACCAAATGGTCGCCAGGAGCGACCCGGGGCGCTGTATCCATGATGTTGTGCCACTCGGCGTGGCTGAAGGGATCATCGTCCAAAACGGCAAAGGCCGCCGCTGCCGGATCCTTTCCGACCTCAACTATCCTCGCCATACTCGGATGAGTTCCATCGTGCATCCATCCATCCGGAAGGTAATTTTCGGCATAGACCTTCTGGCCCGAATCGAAGGGCCACCGAAGCAACGCTTGCGCTTCACCATTTGAGTTGATCCGTGAAATCACCAGATTGTCTACCACATAAATGCCCACAGTGTTCGGGCCCCCCGCCGACGAGATGACGATCATGATTCTCGATGCCTGGGGCGGCACAACGACGGCCTCGCGCCGATGCGTCAGGAGCGATGTTTTGAGACTGCCATCCCAACCGGGACTATCGCCCGCGACTGTAAAAATATTCTGATTTATCTGGTCGCCAGCATCGTTGTAGAAACGAACGGTCAGGTTCATCTCGCCTCCAGCCTCCTGCCAACCGGAATCAACGCCATCCAGTTTATAGCGCAAACGAATTGGAACACGCACAGCGTTTCGAGCCGGTCCAAAATTGAGTGCGATTGACTTGGGAAAAGGCCCTAAATTCGCTTTTCCCCTTGAGTTGATGACTGCCTGCTTGCCATCTACGGACACCGACTGGATTTCCAAAATGTTTGCCGTCAGGTTCGGAGAATTTTCAGCTATGGAGGAAACATTAAACGCCGTCATCAAAACGAGGACGGCGGCGAAGACTGGAATGGTGCCGTTCACGGCTTTTTAATGCGGTGCCATCGCGCCTGTCGAGATTTTCCATGTTATCCAGGCGGCGCCAATGGGACGTTGTCGCCAAAATGAATCCATTTTCCCGACTTGGCAACTTTAATGTTGCTGCGCGCGTCGCTTTCCCTGCTATCATCCCCTTACGAATGCAAAAATGGGAATCCCCGATTTCGGGGATTTTCTAATTTGTCCAATGTCTCTAAACTGGCGTTGTCGTATCCTGTATGAGCCGCTTGTTGACCTTACTCCTTGTTGCCATTGTCAGCCCTTTAATGCCCGCGCTTGCCATGGCCAGTTCCGATATTTATAGCGTTCTCGATTTTGGGGCGAAGCCAGATGGCAAGACCGACGCCACCTCCGCCTTTCAAAAGGCCATGGACACGGCGTCAAAAGCCGGGGGTGGAATCGTCTATGCCCCGCGCGGCACTTATTTTTTCTCGGGCCACCTGGATCTGCCCCGGTCGGTGACGTTGAAGGGAGTCTGGGAATCAGTTCCCGCACATAACGGCCTTCGAGATGAGGGCGGGGCCACTCCAACGGACGACGGGACGACATTTTTAGTCACGGAAAATGCCGGCAACGAGAACGGCACGCCGTTCATCACTCTTCACGACGACAGCACGCTCAAGGGAGTGGTTCTCTATTATCCGAACCAAATACCGGACAGCGAACCAAAACCCTATCCCTGGGCAGTCGCCATGCGTGGAAAAAATCCGGCCGTTCTGGACGTTGAGTTGCTCAACCCTTACGACGGCATCGATGCTTCAGATAACGAGCGTCATTTGATTCGAGATGTCCAGGGGCAACCACTGCGGCGCGGCATCTTTGTGGATCAAATTTATGACATTGGCCGGATTGAGGACGTTCACTTTAATCCCTGGTGGAGCGTTCATCGCCGGCTGCTGCGGTGGCAGGAAGAGCACGGCGAAGCGTTTATCTTTGCCCGCAGCGACTGGCAATACGTGCTCAACACATTCTGTTTCGGCTATAATATCGGTTACAAATTCGTCAAGTCTGAGGCAGGCGTTTGCAATGGAAATTTTCTGGGCATCGGCGCTGACGACTGTTTTACGTCGGTGGAAGTGGATGACAGCGCTCCCTTCGGGCTGCTCATTTCCAACGGCGAGTTTACCTCGTTCCACGGGCCGGATCCAACGATGGTTCGCATCGGTGCGAACAATGCCGGCAGCGTGCGATTTGAAAACTGCGCCTTTTGGGGGCCCTGCAATCAAATTGCGGAAATCGCCGGCGTCGGGACCGCAGGATTTGGTGATTGCACGTTTGTGCAATGGGACCGAAACAACGAAGGCCGCGCGGCGATCCGGGTTCAGAGCGGAACAATATTGGTTCGTGGCTGCGAATTTCAGGAAGACAAACCCCAGGTCGAACTCGATAAGGCTGTCGGGCGCGCGGTCGTCACAGGCAACGTGTTCGCCGGCAAGGCGCGCATCACCAACGATTGCGGCCACGCCGCTATTAACGACAACATCGGAGATTAACAAAGAAAACTAATGAGCGCCGCACTCGCGGGACCGCACGTTCGAATGTTGTTATTGTCGCATGAAATGCTCTTTTTTCGACATAAAACCCTAAAAATCCCCGCTTTCGGGGATAGAATTATCAAGGGCCGACTGCTACTCTAATTGATGAACAGCCATAAAACCCATGAAAAGCCTATTTCTATTTATTCTCAGGATAAAACCCTTCACACTGGCGGCAACTCTCGTAGCTGCGCTCTTTGCATCGGGCTATAGCGCGCTCGCCCAACCTGCAATTCAGAACGTTTTTCCAAATGGCAGTTATCAATTTCAGTATGCCACAAAGCTGACGTTCACTGCCGCGTCGACGCCTGGCGTCGCTAACGTCTCGGTAACGCTGACTCCAACCACTCTGTTTGGCGCCCAGGGCTTTCCACAGACCCTCACCAGCTCGAGCGGCTTGACCATCAGCGGATCGGCCAACAGCGAGAGTGTCAGCGCTCCGTTGAACACCAACACCCTTTACGGCGCAAAAATTATTGTCACGGATGTCGATGGGGCCTCGGCGACCAACACCATTTCCTTTGACACCATCTCGCCGGTTTACACATGGGAAGCAAGGGATTGGGACTACACGAGCAATGGTGTTAGCGGCTTGTTCATAGATAATCCCCAGACCAATGCCTACTTCGGATTGTCCTCCACCGCCGGAGTGGATTACAACAGCGTGAATCCCGGAAGTGGAAGCGCCTCTTACAGGCCGCAGGGACTTGAAACCGAATCCGCCGGCGATACTACGCGCCTGGCCTATTCTCCCTATACGACGAACCAGGATTTTGACATCGGATTCAATAACGGCGGCAATTGGGGAAATTATACACGGCATTATCCGCCGGGCAAATATAACGTGTTTATCCGCGCTGCGGACGGCAATGGCGCGCAAGCCAACGCCGGAGACATCTCAGTGGCGGGCGGCACCGCCTCGTTTGCCAACAGCGGGCCGTATTATTTCTCGGTTAAATCAACCGGCTGGCAGACCTACGCATGGTATGCGATCGTGGATAGCAGCAATAATCCAGCGGTCCTCACCATCCCGAATGACGGCACCGCCTCGACTTTGCGAATGACGATCGACGGCGGAAACTGCAACGAGAATTTCTTCATGCTGCTGCCGATCAACACAAATGCCCCTCCCGTTGGTGAAGGATATATAACCAATACGTTCCCGAACGGCACGTATCAGTTCCAGCAAACCAACTCATTCGACGGCGAGATCGTTTCGCCCAACGGTCTCAACGGAGTGACCGTGCAAGTCTCCGGGACGTCTCTTTCAGGCGATACGTTTTCACAAACGCTTACGTCCTCGAGCGGCCTTACGATTACCCAAAATTCGCCGACCAACTGGAATGTCAGTTTTCTTTTGACCACCGATGCCTTGTACTCGGCCACCTTCCTGATCACGGATGGCGCCGGCAACGGCAGCACGGCCAGCGCGTCGTTTGATACCATCAATCCGAACTATTACACCTGGGAAGCCGAAGACTGGGACTATAGCGGCGGCAATTACATCGATAATCCGCAAACGAATGCTTATTATGGCCTTACCGGCTCTGGAGGCATTGATTCGTACTGCGCGGGCGGTCCAGTGAACGCCAATTCCTATCTCCGCGGAAACGCGGGCGACAATGCCAATCTGAACACCGAGCCAAACGGTGACATCGGACGCCTCGAATATCTCAATACAACAAACCCGCTTGATGGCCTTCCGTATATTGACTATGACATAGGCTTTACCGCGGGCGGCCAATGGGCAAACTATACGAGGCATTATCCTGGAGGTGTCTATAATATCTATGTGCGCGCGGCGGATGGAGGCGGCGCCACGGCCAATGCCGGAAGCTTCAGCCTGGTGACGAGCGGATACGGAACAAGCAGCCAGTCATTATCGCAATTGGGCACCTTTAACGTGCCCACCACCGGCAACTGGCAGAAGTACGCGTGGGTCCCGGTCCTCAATGGGGCCGGTTATCCGGCCCGGTTCAATAGCACCAACGGTGCGCTGCAAACCCTGCGGATGTCATTGGTTAACGCAGGCTGCAACCTGAACTTTTATATGCTTGTTCCGGCGAACCTGAATAACAATCCCCCTCCGTTTGTCAGTAATTTCAGCCCGGATGGTTCGCAAATTTTTCAGCCGTCCAACCAGCTCAGTTTTACCGCCAATTCGTCCGTTGGAATCACGGCCGGTGACATTTCGCTCTCCTTGAACGGCGTTAAACAATCCAACGTGTCGTTCAGTGGAAGCACCTTTGCCATGAACGTGACCTGCCCCGTCCAAACGAACGAGTTTTACGTAGCCGTTGTCACGTTGACGGATGCCTCCGGGCATACCTCCTATACCAATTCCTTCGCCACCTATAGTCCATCGGATTACCAGTTGGAAGCTGAGGACTACGACTTCACCAGCGGCGGCGTGCCCGGCCAATACGTTGACAACCCTCAGGTGAACGCCTACGCGAGCCAGGGTAGTACGGCTGGAATCGATAATTTTCAATCAGACGTGTCGGCCCAGCCGTTTGACTATCGTCCTGACAATGATCCGGGCGCGGCTCCCTCCACCACCCCAGCGGGTGATTTGCCCAGGAGCCAGTTTGGGTCCGGAACGGTTGACTATAACATTGGATTCTTCGGCCCCAATTCATGGGTGAATTATACGCGGCATTATCCAGCCGGAGTTTACAACGTTGTCGGGCGTTTTGCCGAAGGCGCGGCGCCTTCGCACCTCGGGCTCTCCATCTTAACCAGTGGGTATGGCACAACGAGCCAAACGACGAACTCGTTGGGAATATTCAACGTGTCGCAAAGCGGTTGGTCGAGTTGGGATTGGGCGCCACTGGTTGACAGCGGCGGAAATATGGTGCAAGTCACCCTGAACGGCAGTCAACAGACGCTGCAATTGGACGGCTCACCGTCCGGGGGTGACCCGGAAGTCAATGTGAACTTCCTGATGCTCGTCCCGGCGAATACAAATGTGCCCTCGATCACAGGCGTATATCCAAACGGCACCAATATGATGCAATATGCGAACACGCTAACCTTCGCCGTCGATTCCTCACTTGGCGTGAGCACCAACAGCATTATCGTGACGGTGGACGGAATACAGGTTTCCAATCTGGTCTTTAGCGGCACAGCGATGGCCTGGAACGTCAGCTATCCGGGTTTGCAGCCAAACGCCTCACATACCGTGAATATCCAGGTCACAGACGGCAATGGCAATGTTGCGACGACTACGGTCACGTTTAATGATTACAGCCCGACAGATTACCAATGGGAGGCGGAGGACTACGACTACACGAGTGGTGGCGTGCCTGGCCAATATTTTGACAATCCCCAAACCAATGCCTACGCCGGGCTGGGCAGCACGCCTGGAGTAGATAACTTCCAATCGGACCTGGGGGCCAATCCGTTTAACTATCGTCCCGATAACGATCCGGGTGCGGCGCCCGCCACTACCCCATCGGGAGATATGGCGAGGAGCCAGTTTGGGCCCGGGAAAACCGATTATAACATTGGCTTCTTCGGCGGCGGCTCATGGGCGAATTATACGCGCCATTATCCGCTTGGAACCTACAATATCCTGGGCCGGTTTGCCGAAGGCGGCGATGGCTCGTCCGCGACTCTGGCGAAGGTGACCGCCGGCTACGGGACGACGAACCAAAGCTCGAGCGCATTGGGAACATTCACCATTCCAACGGAAGGTTGGTCCGCCTGGGAATTTGTAAAGATGACCAATGGATCGGGTCAACCCGCAAGCGTTACATTTGATGGAACGCAAACGACGTTGAAGCTGGAAGGCGGAGGCCCAAGTGAAGCCAACATGAATTTCTTCATGCTGGTGCCAACCGCGCCAGCTCCGCCGATTGCCACGGCGGTAAGCGCCGGCAAGGTGAAACTCTCATTCGTCATCCAGAACGGCTACACGTATGAGCTGCAATATAAGACTCATTTGACCGATTCAACCTGGGCGCAGGTGCCTGGGTCAAATTTGATGATCGGGAACACGGTCACCAATGTTACAGACACAATCTCGGGACCCGGTACAAGGTTTTATCGTTTGCTGATACAACTGGCTCCATGACCGTTTGAGAAAAATGAATTCTCCGGCGGCCGGCTGGCCGCCGGAGAGATTAACAAGGGAATACTAAAATGAAGCTTGTGGTTGTGAGTTCGGGCAGTTGTGCGTCAGCCGGGTTCCGTGGTCGCCGCGCATTTACCCTGATTGAATTGTTGGTGGTGATTGCCATCATTGCCATCATTGCGTCGATTCTTTTGCCTGTCCTCAATCAGGCGATGCAAAGGGCAAAGGCGACGTATTGCGTTAACAACATGAAACAGCTGGAGACCGGGAGCATCATGTATGCAAGCGACAACAATGATGCGTTGCCGGGAAATGAGGGACACCAAGGCTTGATGGCCGGAGCGCTCCCTGTTGCAAGCCCCGACCCGATCGGCCTGGGCAGAAGCGATCCGGACTGGGTGGCCGGGTCCTTTCAGACCCTGGATGTCAACAACCAGCCGGAGAACCCGGCGGGGTGCTCTACGAATATCTCCGATCTTGGCACTGGGCCTGACGTTGACCCGGCGACGGGGATGCCAGTAAGAGGCTCCATCGGACCTTATGCCAAAAACCCGGGAAGTTACGTTTGCCCCGCGGATATTTTGGGCATAGACCCCGTTTCGCATCAGCACCGGGACCGCTCCTGCTCGCAGAATGGCTTTTGCGGTACGACACAGTATGAATTTCGGGCGTTTGCCAGCGAAGTGGGCAGCGACCAATTTCAGGTTTTTAAGAAAACCACCGATTTCAGGGGAGCCTTAAGCGCGGCGGATTGCTTTACATTCCTGGATGAAAATCCCTTGAGCCTAAACGACGGGTTCTTTCGAGTCGTGGAAACTGCCCCGCCCGCGCAAAATAATGTGCCTGGGGACCGCCCTGCTGCGAACCATGGTGAGGCGACGTCATTTGCGTATGCGGATGGTCATGCCGGCATTCATAAATGGCATAATACCTATTTGACTATCACTGGGATTGCGGGAACGGACAGCGCCTGGCTTAACGCTCATGCTTCGTATTACGTAGGCCCGCATTCTTATTAGCTCAATTGAGCAGAGGATTTTAAATGCTATTCGCTGTCAACCGTACCGTTCGGCAGGACGGCAAAGACTTCGGAGCTTGACACCAGGCGGCTTTCCGCTGTTTCGTTTTGCCACACGGTACCGTGTCCAATGGGCAACCAGAATTCTCAATTTCATCGCCAAATCGCCATCCAAAGGCGCTCGCTTCGTCCCGGCCGGCTGATTGCGTCCATCCTCATCCTGTGCGCGTCATGCCTTTTGGTGGGACCCCTGTCGGCGGCGGTTCTGTCGGTGGACCGTGATGCGCATGGCGTGATTGTGCAAACGGATTCCGGCGCCTTGCGACTGGAAGTCTATACGCCGCGAATCGTTCGGGTCACGTTTGTTCGCGGCACCCAATTTCCCGCGACCCAAAGCCTTGCTGTCATCCGCGGGCCTAAACCCACCCGTTGGACTCTCGCTGAGCAAACCAATGAAATTGTTTTGCGCACCAGTGAAATCCAGGTCCACATCGATCGCGCAACCGGAGCCGTTGCATTCTATTATGGAAATGGAACACCTGTCCTGCAGGAAAGGTCGAATGGACGTTCATTGACTGCCGACCGCGGCGCCAATCGAGATTCATTCCGCAGCCGGCAGGAATTTGTTCTCGCGCCCGGCGAAGCCATTTACGGCCTGGGCCAGCACCAGCAGGGAGTAATGAATTATCGCGGGACGACGGTTCACCTGCAGCAGGAAAACCGTGAAGTCGCCGTGCCGATGCTGGTTTCGAGCCGCGGCTACGGCATTTTTTGGGATAACCCCTCCATCACGGACGTGGATGTCGGCGAAAATGACTTCGATACTCTGGCATGGACCTCGGAATCGGCCGATGCAATTGACTATTATTTCCTGTTTGGTCCGGATTTGGACCGGGTCATCTCCGATTATCGCACATTGTCCGGCGAAGCGCCGATGTTTGGAAAATGGGCCTGGGGCTTTTGGCAGTGCAAGGAACATTACGCCTCCCAGCAGGAGTTACTTCAAGTTACTGACTGGTATCGGGAACACCATATCCCCTTGGATTGTGTGATTCAGGATTGGTATTATTGGGCGCCACATCCCTGGGGTTCGCATCAATTCGATACGAACCGCTATCCGGACTTTGCCGGCTTGATGAATCAATTGCACTCAGAGAACGTGCATTTGATTATTTCGGTCTGGGCGCGTTTTGACGAAGGCAGCTCAAACTGGCTTGAATTGAAAGACGCCGGCGATCTTTATTCCAATGTGTTCAGCGATTTCCTCGTGCCCGGGAAATTCCAGTATTATGATCCTTTCAGCCCGGCGGCCCGGCGGATTTATTGGCGTCAGATTTCGCGGGAACTGTTTGCCGACGGCGTTGACGGTTGGTGGCTGGACGCCAGCGAACCGGAATTGAACGGCCAATGGGGCCAGTACCGGGATTTCATGACGGCGGCAGGTCCCGGATTCAAAGTGTTCAACGCGTACCCGCTGATGCACACGACCGGCATTTATCAGGGACAACGTGCCGATGATTCAAACAAGCGGGCCTTCATTCTCACTCGTTCGGCCTGGGCAGGCCAGCAACGCAATGCGGCTGTCACGTGGTCAGGCGACATTGACGGGACCTGGAATGTCTTCGCCAAACAAATTCCCGCCGGCTTGAATTTCACCGCCAGTGGCATTCCATATTGGAACACCGACATCGGGGGTTTTTTCGGAGGTGATCCCGCGGACCCGGGGTACGCTGAGCTGTTCACACGCTGGTTTCAGTTTGGCGCATTTTGTCCCATGTTTCGGGTCCACGGCACCAGTCATCCGAAAGAAATGTGGCGCTTTGACACCAACACGCAAGCCATCCTGATCCGCTACGATGATTTGCGGTATCACCTGGTGCCTTACATTTATTCCGTCGCATGGCAGGTGACCAGCCACGACTACACTATGATGCGCCCTCTGGTGATGGATTTCCGCAACGACACCAAGGTCTATAACATCGCCGATCAATACCTCTTCGGTCCGGGTCTGATGATCTGTCCGGTCACCCGTCCCGGCGTTGCGAACCGAACTGTCTATCTGCCGTCCGGTACGCAATGGATTGATTTCTGGACCGGCGAAACCTTTGTCGGTGGGCAAACAATGGTAACTGCTGCACCCATTCAAACGCTGCCGGTCTTTGTCCGGGCCGGCTCGATCATCCCTTACGGACCAGACGTACAATACGCGACCGCCAAAGCTGACCCGATTGAACTGCGTATCTATCCCGGCGCAGACGGACACTTTGTTCTATACGAAGACGAAGGCGACAATTACGACTATGAGCACGGTAAATATGCGACGATCCCCATTTCCTGGGATGATTCGAGGCACATGTTGGATATCGGGAAACGGCGGGGAAGATTTCCGGGAATGTTGCAGCAGCGAACCTTTCGAATCGTGCTTATTTCGCCGGGTCACGGCGCGGGGATTCCGCTGGTCGCGACGGCCGACACTGTGGTCAGATATAACGGCAGTGAATTAAAGGTCGTCCCTGGAAAATGAGGGTTTAATTCAAATCAAACCTGGCCGACAATTCCGCAGCGGAACTGCCTCCAACCATCATCGTAAATTCCCCCGGCTCCAGCTCCCATTTCCGATTCGCACCCCAAACCGCCAGGTCACTTTGTTTGATGTGAAGCGTTATGGATTTGGTTTCGCCGGCCTTCAAATGAACTCGTGAAAACGCCTTCAATGCCTTAATCGGGGTGGCCACGCTTGCGGTGGTTTCACGCACGTAAGCCTGCGCCACTTCGTCGCCGTCACGATTGCCCGTGTTCGTCAGGTCGAAAGAAACCAGCACGTCGCCGCCGCTGCCGGCAGGGGGAGCGGCAACCGTCAAATGGTCGTATTTGAATGTTGTGTAGCTCAATCCGAAACCGAAATTGAACAGTGGTGAATCGTCGCCGTTAATGTAGTGGTCGGTTTTCGACGGAAAATGATTGTAATAAACCGGCAACTGGCCGACGGTCCGGGGAAACGAGACGGGCAGCCGGCCAGCCGGGTTGTTGTCTCCAAAAAGCGTCTCCGCGATGGCCTGGCCGCCAAATTCACCGGGATACCACGCTTCCAGAATCGCCGGCACATGCTGCGCCGCCCACGGAATGCTCAAGGCCCGGCCGTTTTGCAACACCAACACCACCGGCTTGCCGGTCTTTGCCACGGCCTGCAGCAGTGCCTGCTGGTCGCCCGGGAGGTCCAGGTCCGTGCGATCAAATCCTTCGCCGGAAACGCCGTGCCATTCGCCCAGTCCCATCACGACTACATCGGCCTTTTTAGCCAGCCTGACCGCTGTGCGGATGTTCCCTCCGTCGGAGTAAAGTACTTGCGTCCGGGGCGAAACCATTTTTTTGATTTGGTGGAGCATTCCATATTCCGACGACTCCTGCGCCGCATCGGCATAGTCGCCCAGCCGGGCGATATTCGCGTTGGTTCCGATTAGAGCGATGCAAGCGATGTCTTTGTTCAGCGGCAAGAGATTGTTCTCGTTTTTCAGGAGACACATGGATTGCCGCGCCACATCGAGCGATAGGGCGAGATGCTGTGGCGAGCGCCGGACGCGCTGGTCAAGATCGGGGTCCACGTACGGATGATCGAACAGGCCGAGCATGAATTTGGCGCGCAGGACATGAGAGACCGCGGCATCCAGCGTGGCCGCGGAAATTTTCCCGGCTTTCACCCCATCAATGAGCGCGTTCTGGAAAACATCGTGTGGAAAATCGTAGAACTGCATGTCCACGCCTGATTTGGTCGCTATAATCACGGCATCCGCAGGCGTCGCCGCGACGTGATGGTCCTCATAGAGGCGGCGGATGGCCCCAAGATCGGAAAGAACAAATCCGTTGAAACCCCATTCATCTCGCAGCACCGTATTCAGCAACCATGGGTTCCCCGTGCATGGCACTCCATCAATGTCGTTATACGCCGCCATAATCCCCATGGCGTGGCCTTCACGGACGGCTGGCTCAAACGTCTTCAGCATCACCGTGCGCACCTCGCGCTCGCCCGCGTGAATGGGTGATGTGTTCAGGCCGCTCTCCGGCGAGCCGTGCGCGGCAAAATGCTTGGGTTCAGCTATGCACGTGTGATCGGAAGCGAGGGAATCGCCCTGCATGCCTTCCACATAGTTCAACCCCATTTGGCCGGACAGAAACGGATCTTCGCCAAAATCCTCTTCGACGCGTCCCCAGCGCGGGTCGCGCGCCACGTCCAATACCGGTCCCAGAATCATATCCACACCGTCCGCGCGCGCCTCGGACGCTATGGCTGCACCGGTTTCCCGCGCCAGGTCCGGGTTCCATGTGGTGGCCAGATTGACGCTTTGTGGAAAAACGGTTTCTCCGTGGGCCATGTAACCGTGCAATCCTTCCTCGATGAATAACGCAGGGATGCCCAGGCGGTTCGATTGGATGACCCACGCCTGGATGGTGTTATAAAGTCGGGGTGGGGGATAGATATCATGGATTGAGCCGATCCCGAGCGTGCCGATTGCTTTTTCGGTCGATTCGGAATCAAACACCGCATCAGGTCGGGCATGTGTCCGATCGAGCCTCTGATCCGGCGCGAGAAAATCACTTGCTCCGAAATACATGTCCAGTTGACGAATCTTCTCTTCCAAAGTCATGCGTCCCAGCAAATCCCGCACACGCTGGTCCACCGGCAAATCTGCGTTCTGGTAATCCAGTGGGGCGCTCCGTGCAACAGTCGAAGCGGCCAGGAACAATGCCAGCAAACCAAACTGAAATCTTTTCATAATCGAGTACAAGGCGGGATTCTGCGAAATCTAAAATTCGTTCGATTTTACCGACATCGCAGATGGCGGAAATGTAGACGGGTCCGAACCAAGTGCCGTGTTGGGAGCATCTCCCATTTGAAGTTTCAGGGATCCGCCGTTGACGAAGTCCGAGTGTCTAAACCAGACCTGATTGAGCGGCTTACCGTCCAGTTTAATGCTTTGGATGTATTGATTGTTCTCGGAATTGTTCCGGCAAACGATGGTGAAGGTCCGATGATTGTGCAGATGAATACTGATTCGGTCAAAGACCGGGCTGCATACGTTATAAACCGGCACGCCGGGAGTTACCGGGTAGAAACCCATCATTGAAAAAACAACAAATGCGCTCATTCCACCGCCATCCTCGTCTCCGGGCATTCCCATCGTTGTGTCGGTAAACCACGTGTCCAGGAGCATTCGAACCCGCTGTTGCGTTTTCCAGGGTGCTCCCAAATAATCGTAGATGTAGGGGATATGCAAACTCGGTTCATTGCCCATTGAAAATTCGCCGACCATTCCCGTGGAATCCGGGAATTTCGCAAAGTATTCATATTTGCTTCGGCCAAGGTCATGGCGGTAAAGCTCATCCAGCTTCACCTCAGCTTGGGCCCGGCCTCCCATCAACCTAAACAATCCCTGCAAATCATGCTGAACATCCCAATCGTACGTGTAATCGTTGTTTTCGGTCGTATAATCGCGCCCACCCTGGCCTCCGGACCATCCCGGATCAAACGGTTCAATCCAGTTTCCCTGCGAGTCTTTGGGCCACATATGTCCTTTATCCGGCCGAAATACGTTTCGATAATCAGCGGCGCGTTTCAGGAACAATTCGCAGTCCGCTTCATTTCCGAGCTCTCGCGCGACCTGCGCCGTGCACCAATCATCGTAACTTTGTGCCAGTGTCACTGAAATCGCCTGACGCCGCTCAAACGGGTGCACCTGTGCCACAGTTTCAGTTTCGCCAGGATGAAGAGCCGGCATATAACCGTGTTCATCCAGGAAATCGTCCAGCGAACATTTCGGCCCTCGCCGCCACGGTAGCCACGTCCCTTGCAGAGAATTTTTGCGCATACCCGAATAGGCGGTGGCCAGATCGAAATTCGTCACGCCTTTGCTCCAGGCATCCGCCGCCCACGGCGCAAACGGATTTCCGGTCATGCACTCATGATTACCCCAAAGCACGGCAAATTCCGGCATCCAGCCCGACTCCTCGTACATCCGCACATAGGATTGGAGCTTGTCGGCCTCCATTTCCGGATTGAGAATCGTTTGGAGCGGTTCCAGCGCCCGATACGTGTCCCATAACCAGTTGTCCACGTAAAAAGCCCGGCTGTCCTGGTGCACCTGATGGTCGAAAGCGCTATAGTACTGCCCATCCTCGCTGATATTCACCATGCGCTCGTAACACCGATAAAGCGCCGTATAAAAAACCCGCTTTTGATCAATAGTTCCGCCTTCCACCTGGATCTGCCCCAGTGCTTCATTCCACCGGTCGCGTGCGGCGCGTTGGATTCGGTTAAAATCCCAATCCGGAATTTCCTCCTCCAGGTTCTTCTTCGCCTGCGCGACGCTGATAAAGGAAATACCGTACCGAAATTCTAATTCGTTCCGATTGTCCGTTGAAATCGTCAATCGCTTGCCTGTATCGCACTTTTCACCGAGCACTTGAACTGGCGCGCTGAACTGCCCATAAAAATATGCATGCACGACGCCGGGGGTAATGTCGCTCTGGCTGGTAATGTTTTCGACGCCCGAAACGCTATTGTCGCCGTTGTCGGACATATCCCCGCCCTGGCGATTGGCAAGCAAGACGTTCGCTTTCCCGGACGGAAACGAAAATCGAAAGTACCCACATCGCGCCGTTGGCGTGAACTCGATCCGAATCCCCGAATCCTGAAGCCGCGTTGAGTAATAATAAGGCGTCTCAGTTTCCTGGTCATAGGCCGCGGGACGATTCCACCCGTCCGGCGCGCCGTCGCCGGGCATCAGCCAAAAAAGCTCCCCCAGCCGGTGAGAAATGATCGTCAGTGGAAAGGAACGAATTTGACCATCCAACTGGTCCCGTCTCACCGGATAAACCCGCACCATGCTGTTAGGCAAAGACACCGTGGGGCGGGTCGGCTCCAGCAAAATGCCCTGGCTCCCGATGTGAGGGTCTACATACTGGACTTGCGCCTGAGCGAACCGCCCAAAATTGAAAGCAAAAGCCAAAAATAGAATGCGTTTCATCATTTTAAAAAATCGAAAGATGGATCATGTAAAGTTTATAGCTTCAAAGTTCGAACCAAATATTCGTCCAAAACCTCGTCGAAACCGGGACCACCGGGAAAGGCGTGCCCGCCACCCGGCGTCATCCAATACGTGACATCCG
The DNA here is from genome assembly GCA_963845665.1 of uncultured Verrucomicrobiae bacterium. Taxonomy (GTDB): domain Bacteria; phylum Verrucomicrobiota; class Verrucomicrobiia; order Limisphaerales; family UBA11358; genus UBA11358. Next base: position 677,090 of record CAWJTA010000001.1, on the reverse strand, counting down.
CTCCCGCCGCCCTGAGCCTGTCATAAAGTTCCCTGCCTTCCAATCCCGGAACAATCTGGTCCTTTTCTCCATCACAAATGAGCAGTGGCGGAATGTTCTTCCGTACCTGCCCAATCGGACACATTTCAGTGTAAAGGTTTCGGCGCGCCGCCGTGTCGGGAATTACCCCATGGAAAAGGACTCGAAAGCGCGGGCGCGCGTCATTGGGAATTTTATCGTCCGCGCCACGGAATAATATCTTTCCCGATTGGTTCGTGACGATGTCATTGGGACCTTGGTCCCAAAACCGCACAAAATCTGTCGGAGGAATGTAGCTAAAGCTCCCGGATACTTTGGCGCTGATGCCTTCAAGGCCGGCTGCCGGACCGCCGTCCGGAAAATTCTCCGGCGCCATCGCAACCATCAGGCTTAAATGGCCTCCAGCGGATCCTCCGCATACATCAATCCGCGCCGGGTCAATATTGAATCGTGCCGCATTTTTACGAATGAACCGAATCGCATTGCGGCAGTCGCAGATGTTCTGCGGGAATCCGCCGTCGCTTCCCAGACGGTAATTGATCGAGAAAATAGCCAGGTGATGCCGCACGAACAATTGCCACCCTCCAACTCCTTTAGGTTCCGATGCGGCAACACCTGCAAACCACCAGCCTCCATGGATGTCGACCATTGCCGAAACAGGCTTGGCATTATCCACGGGCATAAAAGCATTCAGCGTCAGGGTCTGGCCATTCACACTGCAATAGGGAAGATTCAATTCTGTGCGATAACCCGGGAAGGTATCTGCGTGCGCCATCGACGACGCAACAATAACCATCAGCAAGGTATTCAGCCGAATTTGCATGTGAATACCTATAGTTTATAGGCGCGGCGGCACATTTAGAAATCCCCGAAAGTGGGGATTTATAAAATCCCAAAAGCGATTAGACTTGGATCATTATTTCACCTGGATTCCCTTGGCCATGTCCTGGCAGCCTGTTGAAAAAATCATGGATATTGTCCATAATTTTTCAACAGGCTGCCAGGACCATTTCTATTTGCCAGGCCGTCGTTTCGGCGCTTTTCCTTGTCTGCCTGAGCGCCGCCGGAAGCGATGGCAGCCGTTTCATTGCCGATAACGACGTCACTTGGACGAGTTTGGGCACTGACGAAAACGATTCCATGCCGATTGGGAATGGCGACCTCGCCGCGAATGTTTGGACGGAGCAAAAGGGCGATTTGGTGCTCCTGGTCGCCAAATCCGATGCATGGACGGAAACTGGAAAACTGGCAAAGCTGGGCCGGTTGAGAATCAGCCTGGATCCCAATCCGTTTAACGGAGCTTCCGATTTTACGCAAACGCTTAAACTTGAAGCCGGAGCCATTGAAATTCGGTGCGGCCAGAATAACATCCGCGTTTGGACGGACGCGAATCGCCCGGCAATCCACGTCCAGGGGCATTTTGCCCTTTCCACAACAATGCTGGTCCGGTTGGAACTGTGGCGAACGAATAGCTATTCTTCCCAATCGCCTTCGCCGGAGCGTGGCGGGCTATTTGAGTTCGGCGGACATCCGCTTCCGATTGATTTTGAGCCGGACACAGTCCTGCCTGCCGGCCCAGACAGCCTCGCCTGGTGCCATTTCAATATCGTCAGTATTTATCCGGAAATTTTCCGGCGTGAGCATTTGGCAGCCCTTCTGGACAAATACCCAGACCCTCTTTTGCACCGCTGCTTTGGCGCCATGATAACGGGGCCCGGATTAGTCTCTGATGGTGATGAGAACCTCAAATCGGCATCTCCAGCCCGTGACCTTCGCCTCGACCTATACGCCCTCACCGAAACAAATATCCTTTCTCCAGAAGCCTGGCGGCAGCACCTGAACGTCATGGCCGATAAAATCAGGCGAACGAACATGTCCCAGGCATGGAAGCAGCATCGGCAATGGTGGGACGAATTTTGGAATCGCAGTTGGATCCATTTAACCGGGACGCCCGATGCCCTCCGTGTCTCGGAGGGATACGCCATGCAGCGCTACATGATGGCCTGCTCCTCGCGCGGGCCGGAGCCGGTCAAGTTTAATGGCGGCCTCTTTACCGTGGGGCATGACATGCCGGCAAGTGAAGATTCCACCCGTGCCAGCCACAATCCGGATTTTCGAGAGTGGGGCGGTTGCTATTGGAACCAAAATACTCGCTTGCTTTATTGGCCGCTCACTGCCACCGGCGACGAAGACCTGCTGGAACCCTGGTTCGACATGTACCTGAAAGCGTTGCCCCTCGCAGAAGACCGAACGAGGATATACTACCACCACGACGGCGCGGCATTTGTCGAAACTATGTATTTTTGGGGCCTGCCAAACTTGAACGACTTCGGCTGGGACAATCCGTCCGATCGATTGGTCAGCGAATGGATGCGTTACCACATTCAGGGCGCGGTCGAAGTTGTGGCGCAGATGCTCGATAGCTATGACTGTACCCGGGATCAGGATTTCGCCCGGCGCGATTTGGTTCCATATGCGACTGCGATCATCACTTTTTACGACCAGCACTGGCTGCGCGACGACAACGGCAAAATCCGAATGTCTCCCTCCCAATCGCTGGAAACTTATCAGCGCAATGCCGTCAATCCGACACCCGATATTGCTGGATTGATGGATGTCCTGCCGCGTCTTCTTGCTTTGCCGCATCAATTAACCACACTCGAGCAACGAGATCTCTGGTCTAAAGTTCTTCACGACTTGCCTCCCATCGCCATGGGTGCGACGCGTGACGAAAAAGTACCTCCCTTTGGCAACGGCGATCCCGACGGCACACCGGTCATTCTACCTGCGGAAAAATACGGTGAGACGAGAAATGCGGAAAATCCAGAGCTGTATACTGTCTTTCCCTATCGGTTGTACGGCATGGGCAAGCCAGACCTTGCGCTCGCGCGCCATACTTTTGCCGCCAGACGCTTCCCGTTTGCCACTTGCTGGGGGCAGGACGGCACCGAATCGGCTGTTTTGGGGCTGACAACTGACGCGCAGAGAGTGGCCATTAGTGAATTTACCGATTACGGAGACCAGCGCTTTCGTTGGTTCTGGAAAGCCGGCGGCGACTGGATCCCGGACCTCGACAACGGCGGCAGCGGAATGATCACGCTTCAGCTCATGCTCATGCAATGCAATGGCAAACAGATCCTGCTCTTGCCCGCCTGGCCTCGCGATTGGACAGCCGATTTTAAGCTAAACGCACCGTACAAAACCACAGTCGAAGGCCACGTCGCAAACGGCCGGATGACCCGCCTCAAAGTCACTCCCTCGTCCCGTGCCCGGAACGTCGTCATTGTTCCGGTCACACAATAACGCGATTCGACCTACGTGGCAGGGCGGACCTCCCGATCCGCCTGGCATCACATCAATTGTAATTCTGCCGATGCTTTGCCACGGCTTCGAGGCGGCTGCGCACATGCATCTTTTGACAAATATTTTTGACGTGCGACCGGACCGTCTCAACGCTGATGCTCAATTTGGCGCCTATTTCCTTATAGATAAGGCCCGACGCCAGTAAATCCAGAACTTCTCTTTCCCGGGACGAGAGGTTGTCCGACTCCTGGACCGACGGCCCGAGTAAATGAAAATGTTGCACCAGCTTGCGGGCGATATGGCTCGACATTGGAGCGCCCCCAACGTACGCGTCACGGATTGCGAAGATCAGTTGATCAGGGGGACTGGACTTCAACAGATAACCGTCCGCTCCCGCTTTCAAAGCGCGGAAAATCCGTTCACTGTCCTCGTAAATTGTCACCATGATGATTTGCATATCCGGCTGGATCTTTTTGATCTCTGCCGTGCACTGGATTCCTGACATTCCTGGCAGCCCTATGTCCATGAGCACAACATCCGGCTTTTTCTCAAGGATCCTGGGCAGCGCCTCTTCGCCGGAAGTAAATGCCCCGAGGCACTCAAGGTCGGATTCCGATTCAACGACCTGGACGAGTTGCTCGCGCAACCCCGTGTCGTCTTCTACGATAATGACTTTTTTTTTCATGTTGAGTATGCCTGTGGACAGCTCGATCCAACGATGCATTAATCCACTAATCTGTCCCGCCCGTTGTAACGTTTCAACGTTTTAACATTTTAACGATTCTCAAACCGTCAGGTCCGCCATCGCCGGGTCATTGGCGTTGACCACTTTGCGCATTCTCGTCACGGCGGCTTTGAGGTTCCGTTCGCCGAAGAGACTGGTGCCCGCCACAAACGTGTCCGCCCCGGCGCGCGCGCATTCGGCCGCCGTCTGGTCGTTGATGCCGCCATCGACGCTAATCCGGTACGACAACTTTCGCTCCCGGCGCCAGGCATCAGCCTGCTGTATTTTCGGCAGCGTCTCGTGAATAAATTCCTGGCCCCCAAACCCCGGGTTGACGGTCATCACAAGCAACAAATCAATTTTGTCCAAATACGGCTGGGCCAGTGAAATCGGCGTTGGCGGATTGACCGCAAGGCCCGCTTTCTTACCCAGCTTCTTAATTTTCCATAGAAGCGTCTCAACTTGCCCCTCCAGCTCCACATGGATAATCATTTCATCCGCCCCGGCGGCGGCAAACGGTTCAAGAAGTATCTCCGGCCTGCTGCACATAATATGGACGTCAAAGAAGAGCCGGCTCAATGGACGGATCGCTTTGACCACTTGCGGCCCGAACGAAAGGTTCGGCACAAAGTGACCGTCCATAATGTCCAAATGCAGCCATTCCGCGCCGGACTTTGAGGCGCGGACGGTGTCCTTGCCAAAGGCAGCGTGGTTTCCAGCAAGCAGCGAGGGCGCGATAATCATTTAAAATGTTGAGTTTAGATAGCATTAGAAAAACATGAAGTCAAAAATGAGATTTCAGTTTGCGCCGTCAAAGCGCAATTCATGGAATTGGTGCGTCGAAGGGCTCTTTTCCGAAAATAGGCCAGCCATTTATGGCTGGGATCAACGAACATGGTGGCAAGTCCCGAAAGGGACGACACAAAACCCAGCACCCAAAACGCCGTAGTATGGCGGTTAAAGCTGTTTTTAATCCAGCATCTCCGGCCTGCTTTGAAAATGGGCCGCCAGAGAATATTGTCTCTTTATGCCACATTTTTCGCTATTATGCCAAAAAACAAACTTGCAACCTGACGCGATATAAATTTACTTAAAGTTAACATTGATGCTGTACGAACGCTGGGAAAAGGTGGTTCAGACCAAACGGAATGAGGTCGCGATGCTGGATTTGGCATCCGGCCAGTCTTGGACTTTTTCCCAATTAGACAGGGAAGGCCAGGCGCCATTGCCCCATCATAGTGGCATTATTTTTCCGCAAGGCAACACGCCGCAATTTGTCATAACCGTTTTGAAGGCCTGGCGTTCTCAAACCGTCGTTTGCCCCCTCGAAACCCAGCAGCAGCCGCCCAATCTCCCGCTTCCGCCCAAACCCTGTTGTCATCTCAAAATCACACCAGCCGGGACCGGCTTCGGTACTGGACGCCTCGTTGCTTTTACCGCCGAACAATTATTGGCGGACGCGGAAAATATCGTCGCCACGATGGGACTGCGGCCGGATTGGCCCAATCTCGGCGTCATCTCGCTGGCCTATTCCTACGGCTTTTCGAATCTCGTGCTGCCATTGTTGCTGCACGGAATCCCGCTCTTTCTTGCGCCATCGCCATTGCCGGTCGCGCTGCGTTGCGCGGCTCACGTGCAGTGGAATCTGACTGTAGCCGGTGTTCCCGCATTGTGGCATGCATGGCATAAAGCCGGGGCCATCCTGAGCAACGTGCGCCTCGCAATTTCGGCTGGTGCGCCGTTGCCGTTATCCCTCGAGCAGGAGGTCTTCGCCGAGCATGGCGTGAAAATTCATAATTTCTACGGCTGCACCGAGTGTGGTGGCATCTCCTACGACGCCGCTCCTGAACCCCGGATGGATGAGTCGGCGGTTGGAAAGCCGTTGAAAAACGTAAAAGTCGAAATTGGCGCTGACGGTTTCCTTCAGGTGCGGAGCCTGGCCGTGGGTGAAATGTACTGGCCCCGGAAAGAGGACACCCTCGTCCCGGGCATTTTTCGAACAGGCGATTTTGCGGAAATCAAAAATGGCGACATTTATCTGCGTGGCCGCGCTGATGACCATATCAACGTCGCAGGAAGAAAGGTGATGCCGACGGTCATAGAGGAGGCGTTGCTCGAACATGAAGCGGTAAAGGATTGTGTCGTTTTTGGCGTTCCCAGCGGGAATGCCGATCGGGTGGACCATATCGTCGCCTGCGTCAACGCCAGCCGCGACGGAGTAAAGGAAGAACTAAAACAATTCCTGCTGCAAAAGCTGCCGGGCTGGCAAGTTCCGCGTGAGTGGTGGTTTGTAGACGCGCTCAAAGGGAATGGACACGGAAAAGTCTCACGCGCACAATGGAGAAAGAGCTTCCTGGAATCGCGGAAACGATAAGTCAGTCAATGTCCCTGTTCGGCCGCGTTCGCGTGGCCGCGAAAAAACTTGAACATTTTTCCCACAACGTGTCTAATTTTACAAAATCGTTAGACGCCATTCACTTATAATGGATTTTTTCGCGTCTGCGCAGGCTGAGAAACAAGCTGGCAAATGACATGATTAAAGTTCGGGATTTAACAAAACATTTTGGACCAAAACGGGCTGTTGACGGGATTACTTTCGAAGTGCAACGCGGCGAAGTTCTGGGCTTTTTAGGGCCCAACGGCGCCGGCAAATCCACCACCATGCGGATGATTACCGGCTTCGTCACGCCCACCAGCGGCTCGGTGATAGTGGGCGGATTCGATATGCTGGAAAATCCCATCCCCGCCAAAAAGCTCATCGGTTACCTCCCCGAAAACGCTCCGGCCTACACGGATATGACCGTCCACGGCTTTTTGAATTTCGCCGCTGAAATCCGCGGTTTCCGCGGCGAGGCCAGGGCGAAGGCCGTCAGCCGTGCCGCCGAATTGTGCTTTCTGGAACCTGTCCTGTATCAAAGCGTGGACACGCTTTCCAAAGGTTACCGGCATCGCACCTGTTTTGCGCAGTCCATCATCCACGATCCGGACATACTCGTTCTCGATGAACCCACCGACGGCCTCGATCCCAACCAAAAGCACGAAGTGCGGCAGTTGATCCGCAAGATGGGGCAGAACAAGGCCATTATTTTTTCCACGCACATTTTGGAGGAAGTGGACGCGGCCTGCTCGCGCGCCATCATCATCGATCGCGGAAAAATCGTAGCCAATGGAACGCCTGAGGAATTGCGGCGCAAGTCCGAATGGAACGGGGCTGTCACATTGCGCGTGAATGGCGTGCCGGCGGACGCGGTGCAGCAAAGGTTGAAGAGCCTGCGATCGGCGAAAAAAACGACGGTGACTTCCGCGGGAGCACGCGTGACGGTGACCGTTTTTCCGCGCGGGTCCGGTGACGGCGATTTGACGCGCGAAGTGATTGAGGCCACGAACGGCTGGCAGATAGACGGATTGCGGACTGAAGAAGGCCGCCTGGACGACGTGTTCCGGAGCATTACCATGCCCGACACCAAGAATTGATCTGAATATGAACAGTCTGGGAAACATCAAGACCATTACAAAACGTGAGCTTCAGGCGTATTTTTCTTCGCCCGTCGCTTATGTGTTCATCGTTATTTTTCTCCTGCTCAATGGATTCTTTACCTTCTCCGGGTCTCTCGGCGCATTTTTTGAGCGCGGAGAGGCGTCGTTGTCCAACCCGTTCTTTTTCTGGCATCCATGGTTTTATATGTTCCTGGTACCAGCGGTCGGTATGAGGTTGTGGGCGGATGAGCGGAGAGTTGGCACATTGGAACTTCTGCTGACGATGCCCATCGCGCCGTGGGAGGCTATTGTGGGAAAGTTCATCGCCTCCTGGCTGTTTCTCGGCCTGGCGCTGGTATTGACGTTTCCGGTTATCGTGACTGTGAATTATCTGGGCAGCCCCGACAATGGGGTCATCTTTGCCGGATACATCGGCAGTTGGCTGATGGCTGGCGCGTACCTGGCCGTCAGTTGCATCACCTCCGCCATCACGCGCAGCCAGGTTGTCAGCTTCATTATTTCGGTCGTGGTATGCCTGTTCCTGATTTTGGCCGGTTTTCCTCCAGTCATCAATTTGCTGCAAAATTCGGCCCCCAATTCGCAATGGCTCGTTAACTTCATCGCTTCATTCAGCGTGATGACGCATTTTGACGGCTTCAGAAAGGGAATCCTGGATTCGCGCGATGTTATTTTTTTCCTGTCGATGATTGGTTTCTGTCTCTTTACGACCAGCGTCATCCTGCGAACCCATAGGACCAGTTGATTGATTCGGAAACAAGATGCAAAAGAAGTCGCTTCAAACCATCCTTTATTCGTCTGCCGGCGTCGGCGTGATGTTCATTCTCGCGGTTGCTGTGAATGTTATTTTCGGCGCGTTTCCATTTCGAGTGGACCTCACCCGGGAAAGGGCCTATAGCCTTTCCACCGGAACTAAGGCGGTGCTCGGCAAGCTGGATGGTCCCGTCACCATTCGTTTTTATTGCACACAAGGCGATTCGACTTCCGAGACGGTTTTCCTGAAGGATTACGCCCGCGAAGTGCAGGATCTTTTGCACGAATACAAAATGGTGGCCGGCAGAAAGCTCATTATCCAAAAATTTGACCCCGAACCGGATTCTGACGCCGAAGATTCCGCCCGCATGGACGGGCTGGAACCGCAGCAATTGTCCGACGGTGACAACTTTTATCTCGGGCTTTGCATCAGCATGGCCGGCCAGCGCGTGGCGATTCCCTTTCTGGCGCCGAACCGGGAAAAACTATTGGAATACGACATCACCCACGCGATTACTGAAGTGCTTGAGCCGGACAAGCCGGTGATTGGCATCTTGAGCGGGTTGCCCGTCTTTGGTGAACAGCCAAATCCGGAAATGCCCACGCAGGGCCAGCAGGGCACGCCCGCGTGGACTCTTGTGCAACAGTTACAGCAGGACTTCAATGTTCAGCAAATCCCGATGGACACCGACACAATCGATGACAGCATCAAAACGCTCCTGGTCATCTTTCCGGCCGGCATTTCCGACAAAACGCAATACGCCATTGATCAATTTGTGTTGCGTGGCGGGAAACTGATTGCCTTTCTGGATCCGCAATCGGCCTTATTGGCCCGCCAGCAGCAAAATCCCATGATGGGTATGGGCGGCCAAAACAACAGCGCTTCCCTGGACAAACTCCTAAAAGCATGGGGCATCCAGTTCGATACGACCAAAGTAGTGGCCGACCTGGACTTCAAAATGCAGTTGGAAGGGCAGGACGGGCAGTCGTTTAGCGACCCGGCCTGGCTGGCACTCACGCCGGATGGCATCAACCCGAACGATACCATTACCAGCGAGATTGACAGCCTCTGGCTTCCCACCGTCGGCGCATTTGCCGGTCAGCCCGCGGCGGGTCTCAAGGAAACCGTCCTGTTGCATAGCTCCAAACACGCGGAGCTGGCGGATGCGATGATGGCCGGCATGGGCGGCGACGCCATCATGAATGGTTTCAAACCAACCGGCCAAACTTACGATCTGGCCATCCGCCTGACTGGAAAATTCAACACCGCTTTTCCCAATGGAGCGCCCCAGGACGAATCGGACAAAACAAATACTATCGCAAAGGCCGGTGACAATTCGCTGAAGGAGTCGAGCACAGAGACGACCGTCGTCCTGGTCGGCGATTCCGATATGTTGGCCGACGAGTTCTCGCTCCAAAAGACGGATAGTCCGCTTGGCGAAATGGTTAACCAACTGAACGCCAATTTGGACTTTGCGCAGAACCTGGTCGAGCAAATGGCCGGCGACAGCAATCTCATCGGTCTGCGCAGCCGCGCCTCGCTGAGCCGGCCCTTTACACGCGTGAAGGAAATGGAAGCGGCCGCCGAAGCGAGTGGACAGGCTAAAATTGACGAATTACAAAAAAGCCTGCAGGACGCGGAAGAAAAGTTGAGCGATTTGCAACAGCAGAAATCCGACAAGGACCAGAAGCTCATCCTTTCACCGGCGCAACAGGCTGAAATCGACAATTTCAAGAAGAAGCAGACCGAAGTCAGCCGCGAACTGCGCCAGGCGCAAAAAGACCTGCGGCATGAAGTGGTTTCGCTTGAAACGCGGTTGACGTGGCTGAACATTCTGGCAATGCCCTGCGCGATAACAGTCGCGGGCGTGACCACGGCGTTAATCAAACGGAGAAAAACTTCGGCAAGATGAATCGGAAACAATTCATTATTTTGGTGGTCGTTGTCGCGCTGGCAGGCGGGGCTGGCTGGATCATTTATCAACGTGGGAACACCTCGTGGCAAAGCGCCAGCCAAACCATTGGCGGCAAATTATTGCCGAACCTCCCCGTCAACGACGTGGCGCAGATCAACATTACTTCCGGCACAAACCACCTGACCCTTGCGCGCGGCAATGATATCTGGACCGTGCGCGAGCGCGGAAATTATCCCGCCAACTTTTCTCAAATCAGCGATCTTGTCACGAAGCTGGCGGCCCTGAAAATTGTTCAACATGAGGACGCCGGCCCATCGGAACTGCCGCGGTTCAACCTGTCGCCGCCCGACGCAACGGCCAATGCCGGCACGTTGCTGGAATTAAAAGACCAAAACGGCAAATCCGTCGCGTCTCTTCTCCTGGGCAAGGACCATATGAACCAGCCGGCCAATGGCCAGGGCTGGCCCGATGGCCGCTACGTGATTGCCAACAACAATAACTCCGACGTGATTGTCATTTCCGAACCATTTGACAACGTCACTCCCATTCCCTCTGACTGGCTCGACAAAAGCTTTTTCAAAGTGTCCAATCCAAAGTCCATCGCCGTGACTTTTCCCGTAGCGACCAATTCCTGGAAAATTGCGCGCGCTTCCGAAACGAACGATTGGAAATTGGCAGACGCGCGCCCGGGCGAAAAATTTGATTCCTCCAAAGTGGACGATATTACCGGCTCATTTGATTCGGCCAGTTTCAACGACATTTCACCCGGCACAACCGCGCCGGCCAATGCTGACACCGTGACAATTGACACATTCTATGGCACCAACTACGTCGCAAAAATCTGGCCATCCGGCGACGATAACGATTCCATGACCATTGACCTGAATTCCGCCAGGCCCGGTCAAAATGCCTCGCAAAACCAATTTGCGAATTGGACCTACCAAATTCCGAGTTCCACGTTCGATTCCCTCCTGAAGCCGCGAACTAATCTGTTGGAAGCGCCAGTTCATGCCGCGGGCACAACCGGAAAGTAGCCAGACATTGGGTGCCTGGACAACGGTCCCAAATCCATCCCGCCCACCGCTCCGTTTCAACGTTTCAACGCATCACCCGTGTTTCACCTTTCCACTCGAAGTCATGCTCACCTCCGGGACAAACTGAACCATCACCGGCACCTTTTGGCTCGAGAGGCGCCGGCGGCAATAGGTGAGAATCTCGTCGCCGGTCACAGGCGCGCTACCGCCATTGCGAAGCTGGGCCTCGGCATAGACGGCTTCGCCCCATTGGGGATGTTGCCGCCCAAAAACCCGCGAGCGAAGGACGGCTGGATGTGAGTCCAACACCGCCGCCACTTCTTCCGGAAAAACTTTATGCCCGGCCACATGGATGACCGACGACGTTCGTCCATCCAGCACAATGCGTCCGCCGCTGTCGCGATGCGCCAGGTCGCCGGTTAGAAACCAGCCATCGCGCATAATTTCAGCACGCAGTCGCGCCGGATTCAAATAACCGGAAAAGATACCTGGCCCGCGCAATGCCAACTGCCCCGTCTCCCCATCTTTGGCAGGGCGGAGCTCCTTGCCAGTGAACGCAAGTGGTGCTGCCACCGCTGCCTTGAGCCCCTGCAGGCCGGCTGCCCCCACCCGCGATGTATCCTCTACAATCATCGCCTCGAACGAAGCGACCGGCCGGCCGATGGCTTCGGGATAGTCAGCAGCCTCGTCGATGTTCATAATCGGCAGGCCCACTTCGATGATGCCGTAGCCCTGCGACACCGGAATTTGGTATCGCGCCTGAAAATCCCGCGCCGCTTGCGGATTCAATCGGCTGGAAACGGACATAACATGTTGCAGCGACGGGGGCAGCGCGCGTCCGGTTGGCGCGCTATTCAGCAGGCGGATGTGCATCGGTGTGACGTAGAGGAACGTCGCGCGATATTGCGCTGCGGTATCCAGAATGCTCTCTGCGAGATAATCGCCACTGATCAGGACGGTCGAGCCTGCTTCGAGGTAAAGAATGATCGAGACATAAAAATGATAGGCCATGGGCAGGACCCAGAGAATAGTATCGTTGTGGGTCAGCTCCAGGCCGGAATTGGCGGCGGCGGTGCGTTCCAGTACGTCCCGATGAGTCAGCACAACGCCCTTGGCCTCGCCGGTCGTGCCCGACGTAAATCGCACGAACGCCGCATCGGAAATGTGTGGCGCAAGCGCGACTTGCGAATTATCCAGCCGGGTAAAACGCAACCCATTCGACAGAGCCGTAATCGTTAGGGAGTGGTTCGATTTGCCCGACAGAGCCGCGACCGGAACCGAGCCGTTCGGAGAAACAAGCGGAAACGCCCCTCCGCTGCCGTCATCGATGATCGCGCACAGCGGCGCTTTGGAAAGCATGTCGGCCAATTCATCGGGCTTTATCTGATGATGAATGGGCATGACCACCGCGCCGCAACCAAGAGCAGCCAGTCCGCCGATAACGAAAGCCCGTCCATTGCGTGCGCGAATGCCCACGCCCTGGCCCGGCGCTACGCCAAGACGATCAAGCTGCACGCGCAGAGCCTCCACCTCGCGCCAAAGCGTGCGATAATCCATTGCGCCCGCCGAATCGATAACGGCGACGCGCGCGGCCCATTGCTGCGCAGATTTGGCAAGCATGTCAAATACGTTCATCGTTTATAAATTCCTTCATCAAGTTTGAATCAAGAAATCGCAACGCGCAACCTCTTGATGGTAGGTACGGCGCTCTTCGCAAGTGGCGCTGCCACCGCCGTCACCGCCCGTACAGCGGGCGGAAACGCACGGAGAAACTCCGATAAATGGTTTTCGGTGCTGAAACCGTGCCCTTGTGGCTCCATTTTTAACATTTTGAACGTTTCACCGCTTGCTTCATACCGCCAACCTTAACGTCTCAGCCAATTCTTCCGGCGTCAGCGTAATCGGATTGGCTTTCATGCTGCTGGCCTGAGTCGACTTCATAACCAATTCAGCCACGTGCTCCAATTTGACGCCCCAGGTTCCCAGGCGCGGAATTCGGAGATCGTCAACCAATCGGCCGACCCAGTTTACCCCCGCGTCCGCAGTCGCGTGTGCGTGGCCGGTACAAATCCGCGCGATTTGCTCATATCGTTTCAACGCCCGCCCCTGTGCGTCGCGCTGGCGGAGCGCGCGGATATTTGCCCGCATCACGTGCGGCAGCAATGCCGCGCAAATCGCGCCGTGTGGGGCGTTCGTGAACATTCCGCCGATGGGGCCCGCGAAGCCATGCACCGCGCCCAGACCGGCGTTTGCCAGCGCCAGCCCGCCAAACAAACTTGCCAAAGCCATGTCTTCCCTGGCCGATTTGTTTTGACCGTCATGGAATGCAACCTGCAGCGACCGCGTCGCGCGGGATAGTCCTTCCACACACAAGCCATCCGTCATCGGATTTGCGCGCAAACAGACGAACGGCTCGATGAGCTGCGTCAGTGCATCCAGCCCCGTGCGCGCGGTAATGGCCGGTGGCAAATTAAAGGTCAATTCAGGATCAACCAGCGCAATGGTGGCCAGCATTAACGGGCTGCGCAGGCTGACCTTTACTCCGTGTTCGGGACTCGCCAGCACGGCGTTGCGCGTAACCTCCGACCCGGTGCCTGCCGTCGTCGGAATGGCGATGAATGGCGCGGACGGCTTCACCAACGATTTTCCGCGCCCAATAATCTCCAAGTAATCGAGCAAATCACCGTCGTTCGCCAACATAGCGGCGATGGCCTTGGCAGTATCCAGGACGCTGCCTCCACCGAAGCCGACCACAAAATCGCAATGGCTCCGTTTCGCCAGCGTCACTCCGCGGGTGACTGTGGAGATTTCCGGCTCGCCCGCGACCGAAAACGTCGTCGCTCCGACGCCAGCCTCGCGAAGCGACGCCAGCAATGTCTCTGCCCGGGACGGATCGCGTCCCGTCACCACCAGCGCCCTTTTGCCGGATTCAAGCGCCAGCTTGCCGATATTACGCAACACGCCAGGCCCAAAAATAATTCGCGTCGCCGTGGCAAATTCAAAGTTCATTTTGAGCTTCAACAATTCTCAGATCCCGCATCGAGTCGATGAACCGAGGCGATCGTCCGTCGTTACAAACCATCGGCGGTTGATTCTCCCTCTCCTGGGGGAGAGGGCAGGGGTGAGGGTGATCTCTCCAACTGAGGCAAGAGGTTCTGAGCAAACAGTTCATGGAAATTTCGCTTTACCAATCCTTTTCATCTTCCGGAAACACATTGTTGAATTTCACACTGTACCGCGGCTCCGCCATCATGGACGCCACCGCATCGCGCCAGACTGGATAATGCTGCGTTTCCTTGTGCGCCGCGGCAGCAGCGGCATCGCGATAAACCTCAACGAGGACGAACCGCGTGGCGTCATCCTGCTGCTGAACGACGTCGAATCGGACCACACCCGGCTCCTTAACACTCGCTCGGGCATTCGCCAGCGTCGCCTCCTTAAAAGACTCCACCGATTCCGCCTTCACATGAACATGAACGTGAACAATGAGCATAGATATATATATAAGACGGGTACCCGAAACGCGCAAAAAGCTCAAGCTTGCGGGTACTGGTTTTTCGACGCGAAATTTGCGGATGAAAGCCTTTGCGGCCTCGCGGCGTTTACGCGAGATTTCACCGTCTTCTAAATCTCCTTCTAAACCAAAAGAACCCAAGGAGCAATGGAAGGAATAATGGGAGCATTAACAGCGCATAAATCCCGTCCCCGTAAAGGTAATCGCGCCAGCCAACCACCTGCCAACCGGGGCTCATCGGATATTGGGGCTGGCGTTCTAGGACTGAGGAATATAGGTCTATGCCTTCGTGCCAGTCCCCTTTAGACCAGTCCCCATCACTGTCAATTGATAGCACGGAGGATGGAAAATGATCACGGGCTACCAGCAAACATGCAGTGACGACAGCGTCGTAGGGTTCGCCTTCCGTTTTGCAAAAATTAAAACCCAAATCACCTGGAAACACAAACGGCTCACAGGCGTGGTCTCCGATTCCATTCAAATCCACATTCGTTGCATCGACAATCATCGTCCCGGATCCATCCGGCCCGGTGAGGATATTTGTTCGGGCATTGATAATCAGCCGCATCTCATCGATACACTTCTTTAGCGCCACATCGTCGGGCATTCGGTGCCACGTGAAGTATTGAGTGTAGCCCGCATGAGCTCTCTGGCAAAACAGGCACAAGGACAGGAGAAACAGAGTTATCCGTAGACTTTGCGGGATGCTCATTGGTGTTCGCTGTAATTATAAGCAAACTCGTCCGTATATCAACCAGACCCCATCCCCTCCCGGCTCGCCGCGCCGTAGTTCCATAAAGCGGGACGAAGGCGCGTTCATCCGGTCACTCCTATCCAAACAGATCTGGTTTTCGTTTCGTGTTTCCTTCCCTGCGCATGGAAAATGTGTACCTGGGTCGGCAATTCCCAAAGTGGGAGCGCCTCGTTTTATAAATCGCGTCCATCTGTATTCATCTGCGGCTCAAACTCCAAAACAACCTTGCAAAACCAAAACACGCAGGTATCCTGCCCAGGCACAGAACGGTCGGGCAACCGTTATTCCGGATTCAATTATCGTTATGAAATTCATTTGTTCCTGGTTCTTCGCGCTGACGCTAACGCTCCTGATTCCTTGCGCCATTGAGGCTCAGAACCAGCCGGTGACCATCACCGTGGCGGGGAAGGGCACCGGGCCAACTCTGAATCCGAATTTTTTAGGGCTGAGCTACGAAACGTCCATGTTGTTGCCCAAAGATGGGAAATACTATTTTGACACGGACGATCGCGCATTGGTCAATACCTTCGAAACTCTCGGCATTAAGAGTTTGCGGATCGGCGCCAACGCCGTGGATGACCCGCGCGTGCAGGTTCCGGGAGTACGGGATATTGACCCACTGTTTGATTTCGCCCGCGAGACCGGAGTCAAAGTCATTTATTCATTCCGCTTGAAGAATCCGGACCTTGTTACGACGGCACGATTGGCCAACTACATTGCGGCTCATGATTCGGACGCTCTCGATTCCTTTTCCATCGGGAATGAGCCTTCTTTTTATTATAACACTTTTCCCGAATATTTTGCCCATTGGAAACCCCTCTACTACGCGATTCTCCAGGCTGCTCCAAACGCGATGTTCGACGGCCCAAGCGTTGCAGACGACCATGATTATGCCCTGGAACTGGCAAACGAGGTTTTTTCCGTCGGCCATTTGTCGATGGCGAGCGATCATTATTATTTTCTGGGCTCTGGCCGTGCAGCGGAAAAGGACCCTGCCACGACCCGGGCACTCTTCCTGACAGACAGGCTTCACGCCAGATACGAGAAAGACTACGCCGCAGTGGGCGCCGTGCTGGCCGCGCATGGCGTTCCCTATCGGATTGATGAGATGAACAGTTGCTACAACGGCGGGGCCAGGGACGCCAGTGATACCTACGCGTCGACGTTATGGGCGCTGGACTGCACGCACTGGTGGGCGGCCCATCATATCCTGGGTGTGAATTTTCATACGGGGGAATCGGTGGGACGGGACGGCGGCTTTGGAGCGGCGAATTATGCTGCGTTCGTCCATCGGCCGGATGGCAACGGATTCGATATGCGCCCTCAAGCCTACGCGCTTTTGGCTTTTACTCAGGCCGCTCGCGGGCAATCGCTTGACGTGGGCTTGCAATCAGCGCCGGACTTTAATTTCGACGCCTACGCGTATCGAGATAACGATGATTCTGTCTATGTGACCTTGATCAACAAGAGTTTTGGAGACCACGGGAAAACCGCGGATGTTGCCATCCAATGGTCGTCGGGCGGGGGAAAAGGAAAATGGCAGAGAATGGATTTGGTCCAGAAGAATCAAGACATCGCCGCCAAAGTCGACGTGACGCTGGGCGGCGCCGAAATTACCCCAGACGGGTTGTGGCAGGGCGAATGGACAAAGGTTAAGCACGCAAAGTCCAGCAACCTCACGGTCCAGGTGGCGCCGGCCTCGGCAACTATCCTCCATTTCACGCCGGCGCCGCCGAAGTGAGCTTTGCGAAGAATTCGCGCATCGAACTGCTAAATCGCGTCCATCGTCCATCGTTCCAAACAATCGGTGGATGATTCTCCCTCTCCTGGTGGGAGAGGGCAGGGGTGAGGGTGAGCTCTTTGCAGCCACGGAGCGAGGCTCTGATTAACCAATTTATGGCGATGCGAGGCTTTCTCGAAAGTTTTTTAACGATTGGCCAAAATCGCGCATCCTGGCCGCCCGGCAAATCGGCCGTGCCAGATAGCTCAATTCGCGTTCTGCAGTTGAGCCTGCTTCTTCGCGTAATCCATCAGGTCCGCATCGCTTTTAAAAAAGGTATAGTTGGCAGGAATTTGAAATAACGATCCGCCTGGACTTTGTATAGTGACTTCCTGGAAGTTAAACCGCATCAGCCCTTGGCTCACTTGTAATTCCATTTTTATCGGGAACCCTTGCAAATCGTTGGCGTCCCACTCCACGCCCGCTTGCGGCGGGATGTTGGGCTCGGTATCAATCACCTTGTTCTTAATACAAGGGTGCCCGTCAACAAATGCCTGGCCGATCGGAGTTTTTTGAAGTTTCACTGAGTCGCTGCTGGCGGCGAATTGCGCCATAGCCTCCGGCGGGATAGGGGCTTGAACGTACGCCGCGAGGTTCGGGTAAAGGATGTAAAGCTTCTGCTCATCCTTCCTGATCAGGAAGGCTATTTTGTCGAGCCGCAACGTTTTGGCCATTGATTGTGCCTGCGGCGGCATCGGCCGGATTTGCGAAACGTCAATTTCCCAGCGAAAGACGTTTGTCGATGCCGCCAGATTCATCGGCAATTCAAGTTGAACATTCCCGGACGGATCGCACAGATCGATTTGACCGCTAGCCGAAAATTCCGGCGTATCGGGACTCATCTTGGCGAAGAAATATTGAAGCCATGGCGCTTTAGTCGCCATCGAACTGAACTGCGCCGTCGCCGTAAAAGCGCTAAAAAGCAATAAACAGGAGGTGATACGAAGGGCAGCAAGGAGTTTCATGAGCGTTCTGGACACGGTTTAGGTGGTCTTTCGTCAAAACGCAAGAAACAATTTGAACTGCTTTAATCCGCGTAAATCTGTGAAATCTGCGAATAGAAGATCCATGCAGAGCCCCTTTTGATTTTTGCATGCATTGGATCCATGAACCGCTGCAATCGTCCGCCGTTGCTAACCATCGGCGCATAATTCCCCCTCGCCCAGCGGGAGAGGGCTGGGGTGAGGGAGAGTCGTTCGAACGAAAATGTCATGCGGTTCATGGAGGCGGCCAAATCACACGTCCAAACCCGCCCGTTCGGCGCATAATAGTACCCGGGAGCAATGACGACCGCGGTCGAATTGGGCATCCCGCGGTCCGCAGGGCCTGAGCCGTCCAGTTGTTGCAATTATTGATCGCCGAATAATGGCCCCGCGCCAGGAAAAAGTTCTCTTCGGAATAAGCCGAAGGCAACTGAATTGGCCGGCCCGATGCGTCCAGAGCGTATGTGTCCTGGATGTAAGCGCACAGGCGGACAAACCCAGGCTTGGAGAGCTGTACCGCAATAATTCTTTTGGCGATGCCGGCATATTCATTCGTAACGGAGTCGCTAAAAGCATGAATGAGCAGGACGCTCGACTTCGAGGCGAACATCGCCCGCAGCGCGATGCCGCACGTCAATGGATAGCGATACCCCTACCTATCGCCCCAACCGACCTCAAGATACTCCGCACTTGCGAATTCCAGGTGCTCAGGCCAAAGGCCATTCGGAATGTCCGCCGCTCGAACGATGACTCCTGTGTGCAGGCCTCGGCGTAAAACATAAATTGTCCGTGCAGTTTCGCCCGGACGAGCCGGAAATAGTCCGCGGACCGGGCTGACACATCCGGTGATCAGGCACAGACATGCCAGCGCCGCGAACAACCCGGGCAAGTGGCAGCACCAATGGCGAATAGCTGCGCTTTTCATCAGATTTCAAAATACCTCCTCCGACCGAGACGACAACAGATTCATCCGCGTCAATCTGCCGAAATCTGCGGATCCCTCCGATTCAACATTTCAACGATTCAACGGCCCCAGACTCTGGACATGAAACCGATTTCCTATAGACAGTCCCGAAAACGCTGTTATGGTAATAACGCGGTAAACGGTTGATTGTCTTGAGCAAACGTAAATGAAAATTGCCAATGCCAATGCCGGTGCTCGTGCGTCGGTGGATCCCCACCCGGACGGAGCGAACGAAACCGACTTTCGACAACGACGTGCCCTCGCAACGAAGAGAGCCCTGGGCCATCAATTTCAGCTGATTCGCGCGAGCGATTTTATTTGCTTTGACGCTGCGAAGCACCTCGATTTTGAAGAAAGTAAGCGGGTGCTGCAGGAACTGGCCCTGGCCTGCCGAAAGCGCGGACTGGACCGCGCCATGGTGGATTTACGCGATTTGCCCGTACCGGAGAAACCGCGGTTTACCAGGGCTGAACTGGCTGAGATGGCCGGTGGAATTCGTGCCGCCGGTTTCACAGGGCGCCAACGCCTGGCCGTCGTTCACAGCCACGACACTCACGGCACCATTCGCGACTTTGTATCCATCGGCCGGATGCAAGGATTGCAGGTTGAGGCATTCAGAGAATTTGATAACGCGATCCATTGGCTGGGGAAACCCACAGAACATCCGGCAGAATGCAAACACGGAGCCGAAATCCCCATCGTCAGGAAGGAAAAGAACGCGATGGAGAACGCGACAAAGACCAGTGCAAAACGAAAACCAGCGAGAGCGCGAGCCGCTCATAGTAGAGAAACTGCACCGCGGCGTGATGGCAAGTGGCCCGCCCACCGAAGTTTGAAAAGAAGCCGTTCATAACGGTGCGTTTTGCGCGCTGTCTTCAGAAAACCAAACGTTCGATATGCCCAATACGTCCGATCCGTCGGATCAATTTCCCAACTTTTGAACGACCCGCGTGACGACGCTTTGAATCTGCTCAGGGAAGTTACCTTCGCGGCCCTCGCGTGGTTCAAATGAGGAAAGCAGGAGAGCAGGAAAGGAACTAATTTTCGTCGGGACGGTAAATCACACGCTTCACAGTCAGCGGCATCTTTGCAAAATTGAAGAGCAGTGCATGTTCCCTTCCAGCTGCCTTCACTTGAGAGCGAACAATGGCGAAATGGATATCTTCCAGCGCGGAAATTGCTTTCAATTCTGTCACGATCAAGTCCTCGACGAAAAGGTCCAGACGATGCTCGCCGACCTTTTCGCCGCGATAATAAACGGACACAATTTTTTGGGATTCAACACGCAAGCCAGCATGTCGCAATTCAATCAGCATTGCCGCTTCATAAACTGATTCCAGGAAGCCGGGACCGAGTGCTTTGTGAACGGCGATTGCACACGCGATGATTTTGCCGGTCAATTCCTCATGAGTAAGTGCCATAAGAAAATTTAGCAAGGAATGCAGGGAGCACGGAACAATTTTCCATCAGCGAAGCATGAGGGAAACGGATTTTCGCCAGGGAATGAAGGTCACGCCGCTCCCGTTCATCTTCCTGCTTTCCTGCCTTCCTCATTGCCTGATTCGGTTTAGACCCTGCCAAATCAAAGCAGTTTCCGGGCACGCGATGATTTTCTCCCGTTCATCTTCCTGCTTTCCTGCCTTCCTCATTGCCTGATTCGGTTTAGGCTACAGGTTGAGCGTGGGCAGGGCGGAAGCATTGCCCTGCCAGATCAAAGCTGTTTCCGGACACGCCACTCCCGTTTGTCTTCCTGTTTTCCTGCCTTCCTCATTGCCTGATTCGGTTTAGACTATTGGTTGAGCGTGGGCAGAGCGGAAGGACTGCCTTGCCAGATCAAAGCAGTTTCCGAACACGCCGCTCCCGTTGTCTTCCTGTTTTCCTGCCTTCCTCATTGCCTGATTCGGTTTAGACCCTGCCAGATCAAAGCAGTTTCCGGTCACGCGATGATTTTCTCCCGTTCATCTTCCTGCTTTCCTGCCTTCCTCATTGTCTGATTCGGTTTAGGCTACAGGTTGAGCGTGGACAGGGCGGAAGCATTGCCCTGCCAGATCAAAGCTGTTTCCGGACACGCCACTCCCGTTTGTCTTCCTGCTTTCCTGGCTTCCTCATTGCCTCATTCCGTCTGGAATCGCGTTCAGTTCTGTGCCAGATGACCAAATAAATAGCAGAGGCCGAGCACCGGCAGGATAATTGCCCAATATTGCATCGGGATGAAAAAGAGTGAGTCGCGCCGGCCCTGTTGGTGGTTGAGGTGATTGCCCATAAAATGGACAGGAACTGCTGCGACGAAAAGCGCCAAACAGCCCAACCAATTATGGGTTTTGTAGTAATTTGGATCACCTGTCGCTCCGTCGGCGACCAATTGAGCAGTGACTAGACACGCGGCTGCAATGATGAGAACAAAAATGCCATAGCCCCTCCAAAATATTATTATCATACAGTGTAGGCTATAGGTTGAGCGTGGGCAGAGCGAAAGCACTGCCTTGCCAGATCAGAGCAGTTTCCGGACCGACGCAATCACCTCATCCATCGATTTTCCGGCTACGTGATACGCCGCCGCAGTCCCTGCCGCCCAGCCGGTGGCCAGGGCCGTACCGATGACCCGGGCCGACGTCATAGCGCCAGTCTCGGCGGAAAGACAACGGCCCGCGACGAAGACATTATCCAATTCCACGGCGCGCAGGCAGTCCAATGGGATATCATAATAATCGCGTTCGGCGAAATAGGTCATTTCCGGACGCGGACTGCGCGTCCAACGTTCCATCGGCCAGGACCCACGAACAACTCCAAGCGGCGATTTTTTGGCTTCCAAAACGTCTTTCTCCGTGAGGCGCGTGCGACCCAGGATGCGGCGCCCCGAGCGGACGCCCAATTGTGGAGCAACCGAATGCAGTCGCGCGTTGTGGCAAGCGGGTACGTTCTCGGCGAGAAAACGGAGAAGCGGTTCCAGGGCGGCCCGCGCTTCGCGTTCCCAATCGGTCACTTGCCGCCAAAGCGAGATGCCGGCCTCAGTCGGAAATAAACTCAGCTTAAGGGCCATACGACCGTCAACCGCTGCGCCGGGAACGAGAGACAAACGTTCGCAGATGGGCGGCAAAATCGCGTTTTCGACGGCCTGGCGCAAGTGCCGGCGGACTTCGAGCAATCCACGCTCAGCCAGGGCCGGATCAACATTTTCGAGAACAAAAACGAGGGCAGGGGCCTGATCGGGCGCGCCATCTTCAGAATTTGCGCCTGCGAGGGCGGCGGCGGTGGCTTCGCCGGTGCAATCCACGATCGCGGACGGGGAAATGGTCAGCCGTTCATTCCATGCCAATGCGCGCACGGTTTCGAGGCGCCGATTTTGTGCCGTCGCCTCGGCGACTGTAGCGTGCAGAATGACAGTGACATTTTTGGATTCGTTTACGATGGCATCGGCTGTTCGGGCAAAATCGGGCGGCTGATAGGGCAATACCCACAAACCGGGATCGGCACGTAAAGGCTTTGCGCCGGACGTTGTTTGGAGACGAGATGCAAATTCCTGTGGAAATCCGCCGCTTACAGGCACGGGTTCCGAACCGGCGGTATCGCGCAGGTAAAGACCGCAGACGGTGCCGACCCACGCGGCGGACGCCAGTCCGCCCAGGAAACCATAGCGTTCCAGCAGAATCGTCTGCGCACCCGCGCGCCCGGCGGCCGTGGCAGCGGCAATGCCCGCAGCCCCGCCGCCAATCACCAACACATCACAGGTAAGTGTGTTCACAAGTCGCTTTCCATGAATCGGCCGTGTCCAGTGGGGCATTTACACAAACCGTCCGACGGCAATTTCTACTGTCTGCGAAGCAGCAAATTGAAAGCCCTGAAAGGGCGGACGATAATAGCCCAGGGCAAAGCGCGACTCTGGGAGCGCGACGCCCTGGGTATACGAGCCCAACGGGTCTGCCGCCACTTTCGAAGCCGCGCGATAGCGCGAATCTGATTTGCGGCATCCGCTCCCGAAAAATTGAGTGACGGAACCGGTTCATCATTCCCACGCATTCTTAAAGAGGGCTTTCCAACAGCACATGCCGCAAATCGCGCTCAATACCGTCGGCTTCGGTCACGCTGATGCAATCGTCCACGCAGGACAACAGAACGGAAAGCCGATTGGCAAATTGCAGAAACAGTATCGTCACGCCGGGAGAACTCCAACAGGGAATCAGGTGCGCCACGTCCAAAATTCGCCCGCCGCAAAATTCGGTCATACCAGGGCACGCCTCGCCGGAATCGGAAAAACTCAGCGAGGCAATTTTGCCCTTTGTGGGTTTGCCGAGATGTTTGACGTAATAGCCCGGCGGAATGACCTTAAACATGTTTAGCGCCGCCATGCAGGCCTCGGGAAATTTATCGCGAATTTGCGCAGTCATTTGTTTGCCCAATTCGGCCACGATGTCCCGAACTGTTTCGGCCTGCTGCGCTTCGATGCGGTAGAAGAGAATGGACAGATGGTTCGAAAAAATCGGCCCTTTGGCGCCATGTCGCCGGGTGTCGTGCGGGACAGGGATTAGGTACGCCCCGCCGGCCGCCTTGCGCGCCCGGGCGACGTTGTGCAGGGCTTGAATCGAAGCGGCCAGATAAAAATGACTGCGCCGAAAACCTGGCGCTATTTTCGCAGTGCGCTCGGCAATGCGCGCCGTTTCCGTTTCAGTAAAATGGATGCGGCGACGGTGATTGCTGCACGCTTTGGAGCGAGGACCGGATGGGGCGGGGCAGAAGAGAGGGTCTTTGCCGGATTGATCCAGCCATTTCATCGAAGTGTGGGCGAAATTTGCGTTGGACCACAACTTGGACAGCGGCAACCCTTTTAACTGCTTTGGACTGATGAAATCTTTGACCGAACCCGAACCATTTGAATCGCTGTTGGAATTCAAATGATGGAGGACGAAGTCGATCCCGCTGGCGTCCAAATGAGTGTGGTTCCAGGAAAAAAATAAATGACTCGTGCCATCGGCATGGCGCAGGACGTCGAAGGCGATCCCTGGATTATGTTCAGCGTGCAATTGCCGTTGAGTGACGACTTCGGGCGGCGTCCAGGCATTCGGCATCGGAGCCGCCTTGTCGTCGTGTTCAAAGAAAATGGAGGCCGGTTCGGACAATCGCCATGACGGCGGCAACAATGGCAGCGAACGGACCAGGCGCGCTCGCGCCAGCCAGTTCATGAGCGGCGATTCATCGAGACGGCGGCGAAGACGTTCCACGTCAAAGCCGCGGTCCAGATGTATAACGGCGCAGCAGACATTCCCCTGCAAGCCGGAGCGACGCATCCCGAGGTCCTGCGCGTACATGAAGTAGTCGCCGGGAGCCAGGCAAATCCTGTTAGGCAGTTCGCTCATTAGTGAAACGTAGCGCGGGCGTCCCCGCCTGCGGGTTATGGCGGCGTCCTCGCCGCCAGTCGGCACTGGCCGATTCCTTGAAAGTCCCAACAAATCTCAAATCGCGCATCCCAGTCCATGAACCGACGCAATTGGCCGTCGTCGCCAACCCTCGGCGGATAATTCTACTGGTGGCCGCGGTGCAAACCGCCCCGGCGGGAGAGGGCAGGGGTGAGGGAGAGTTTTTTAGATGGGAACGCCGCCAGTAGTTGTTGGTGACATCGAACGATCGCATCTGCTCATAGAAAGGATGCATAGTCCTGTCTCATCCGTTCAGGACGGTGCGTGACCGTTGCGGCCCAGGTCGGCGATGCAGGCGGCCAGGGTGGACATCGAGGTCAGGTTGGCGCCGGTCAGATGAGAATCAGGCACGCGCACGCCAATGTCGCGCTCGCAAAACAGCAGGAGTTCAACCAGGGCGAACGAATCAATGCCCGCCTGAGATATAGGGCTGTTTTCGTCAAATTCCTGTCCCTCCGCTACGAAATTGGTGCGCGCGAAGTCACAAAGTTTGGCGGCAATCTTCTTGGGGTCGGTTTCCGGAGTCATCATTATCCAGTTGTTCGATGAGTATGACTTGGAAATGCATGCCTTCAAGTGAAAAAATTCGTGAAAACCCGTCGAAGGGGCGTTTTTTGGTAGGGACGCCACGCTGTCCCGATGCACCGGGACCCGTACAGCGGGCGGAACCTCGCGCAATACGATGTCAACTAAGCTCATAGCGCCGCTACACGCGGCACCGAGGGCCATGGTTCCTCAAAAATTATCGGCTTAACCTTCGCTTAAGGTTCCATATGCGAGAGTTCCGCAGGCCAAAATGAACCACAATGGAACCCCAATCCCGTACCATGAATCGCATTTGGAGCGCGGCTGTGTCGAAGACCAGCCGCAGCGCGCCGAAACTTTCGAGAACGCTGTGGCTGGTGCGTCTTTGCTCCGCAATTCGTCTCCCTGCCGCGAAACCTTTCAGGTACATAGCGGCGGTTTTGCTGATATTTTTTGCCGCCAATGCCGGCGCTGCCACATTGGACGTCCAAATCACTCCCAAAGTTTCCGGCGAAGACCTCCAGCCCGCGTCGTTACGCTACCGGACGTCGGCTGGCGAAACTTTTTCCATCACGCGTGTCAGCTATTTTCTGAGTGATTTCGAATTGCAACGCGACGACGGCTCATGGCTGGAATGCTCCAACTCCGTAGCCTGGTTTGACTACGACCAAAACCACGATTCCATTCATCTGGCAAACATTCCGCCCGGCGATTTTCGCACGATCCGTTTCCTCCTGGGATTGAATCCAAACCTGAACCACGCAAACATCGCCCGGTTTCCCGCCGGTCACCCGCTTAACCCCGACGTAAACGGCCTCTATTGGGGCTGGCAGGGCGGCTACATTTTTCTCGCGCTGGAAGGCTTGTGGCGCAATGCAAATGGCGAATTAGACGGTTGGGCCTATCATTTAGCCCGCGACACCAATGCCGTCCGCATCACCCTCGCCGCGCCGTTGGAAATGACCAACGAAACAAAACTGGAACTCAGTTTTGATTTGGCAACCGTGCTGAACGCCCCGCGCCCGCTTTCGTTCACTAAAGACGGTTCCTCAACCCATTCGCGCGACGGCGACCCAATCGCGGCGGCCCTGGTTCAAAATCTCCCGGGCACGTTCAACGTCCGCCGCGTCACTCAGTTGAACGGAGCCCAATTCACCGTCGAACATCCCAAACCCCTCTATCTGCCCGGAAAATTTACGCCGTACCACTTCACGATGAGTGCAACATTTCCAATTCCCGATTTGCCCCATGACAATCCGCTGACAGTTGAGCGAGTGGAACTCGGCAAAAAGCTGTTTTTCGAAAAACGGATGTCCGTCAATGACCGCCAATCCTGCGCCGATTGCCATTCACCGAACAAAGCCTTCACGGATAGCCGGCGCGTTGCGCGTGGCGCGGAAGGGGACTTTGGCCCACGCAACACAATGTCTCTGTTGAACCTTGCGTGGAAACGGGAATTTTTCTGGGATGGCCGTGCCAAAAGCCTTCGGGAGCAGGTTTTGCAGCCAATTCAGAATCCGGTTGAAATGGATCAATCGCTGACAAACCTGGTCGTCAAGCTGGGCCGAGTGGACAACTATTCGGCGCTTTTTACGGCGGCATTCGGTTCGCCCGAAATCACGGCCGAGAAAATCGGGCTGGCCCTTGAGAATTACGTGCTGACGCTCACCTCATTCGATTCGAAGTTCGACCGGGTGTTGCACGGAGAGGAACAGTTTACGCCAGCGGAGCGGCGCGGTTTCGAGCTGTTTTCCACCGAGTATGACCCGCGCCGCAGACAGTACGGCGCCGATTGTTTTCACTGTCATGGCGGCCCGCTCTTTCAGAGCCAAAGTTTCGCCAACAACGGCCTCGATGATGTGTTCGCCGATCCGGGCCGCGAAAAGGTCACCGGTAAAGCGTCCGATTTAGGAAAGTTCGCCGTGCCCTCGTTGCGAAATGTCGCGCTTACGGCCCCCTACATGCACGACGGACGATTCAAAACGCTGGATGAAGTCATCGAGCATTACGTCCGGGGCGTCAAACGCAGCGCGACCCTGGATCCCAACCTCGCCAAACATCCGGACGGCGGCGTCCCCCTGAGTGCGGCGGACAAACAAGCATTGGTCGCATTTCTAAAAACGCTGACGGATGAAAGGTATTTGGCTCACCCAGGTTCTTGATTCCCAGTAGTCGTTCTGTTCCAATAGGATTTTACGAGCGTCCGGTAAGTTGGGTAAGGCACCGACAAAGATGAAATTATTGTTGATTGTTCTCCTGTTTCCTTTTTGCGCTCAGGCAAAGGACCTTTACGACATCCATCAGCTCTCAGAGCAGCAAATACAGCGAACGTATATTCAGATCCTCGAAGACGCCTGTTTTTACGCGGATCGTGACTGGACCAATTCCTCGTTCGACCCAAAAGCGGGCTATTGGGGCGGGGGACTCAACGGCGAATACAATGGTATCCGGCCCATCGGCAGCATGATATTGGCGTGTGGAACCCTTCTCAAATATGACGATGGACTGACCGCCAACGAACGCGAGGATTTGCTGGCCAAAACCACAGCCGCCATTCGCTATGTGACGGCGACACATTTTACCGGCACGCAGACGATGCACCAACGGTAAAAACTGGGGCGGTCTCGACCGGCCGGGCGTACACTCTGGCAGGACCCAGTGGGAATCGTCGTACTGGACCAGTTCACTCGCCCTGGGCGCCTGGCTTATTTGGGATAAATTGGATCCGCAATTGCAACAAGACGTCGAACGCGTCGTCGCGGCGCAGGATGACTTGCTGGCGACCGGCAACCCTCCTGTCAATCTATGGTTGGATACCAAAGCCGAAGAGAATGGCTGGAACGTGCCGCTGCTATGCCTTGGCGAATTGATGTTTCCTTCCAATCCCCACGCCCATCTTTGGCACGAGACAGCCCTCAAATACATGATGAACACCCTGTGCACTGCGGCGGACACCAATGACACGAGTCTAGTCGATGGCCGCGAAGTAAAGAACTGGGTCCTGGGAGCAAATCTTCAGCCCGACTACACGCTCGAAAACCACAATATTTTTCATCCTTCATACGTCGCCTGCAGTTCCTATTTTCTGACTCAGGCTGCCATGTACTTTACGTACGCCGGCAAACCGATTCCCCAAGCCGCCACTCATCATCTGATGGATGTCTGGCAAATGTATCGCACAATTATTCTGCCTTGGGGCGAAACAGCCTACCCTCAAGGAATGGACTGGGAACTGCATGGCCTCCCTTACATTGACCTTTATGGCACTCTGGCGACGCATGACCAGGACCCGTTTGCCGCTCGGATGGAGCAGAGCACCTTGCAGTACCTGCGCGCCTGGCAGATCCAGTGTCATGGCAGCCTCACGCTGACCGGGTCGCAGGCCGGCTTCGGCCGCCACGCAATCAATTGCGAACTGGTTTCCTTTGGTCTTCTCGCGCACAAAATATTTGGCCCATCAGTCAAGCCTCTGACCGCGCGGGCTGCCAACCTCCAGGAACAAGGAGTTTGGGACCATCCATATGTTGATTTTATCGAACATCGCACCCTCCAAAAATTGGCGACGTTCTCCTGGAAGAACCGAATCATGGGTCTGCTCATGCCGATTCAGGACCATGACGAGAATCCTGAATTTACAGTGCCCATAGCGAACGGACTTATTGGCTCTTTCCAAATGGCAGGCGCTGACAATAAACCTTTGGTCGTTGAACATTCTCGAAAGATCATGCCGGATGGATTCGAAACCAGCGGGACGGTGCTGCTCAATGGCGGACGACTGAAACAAATCTTGCAGATCTATTCAATCGGGAGCCAAACGATGGTCTATGAAGACCGCGTTATGGCGTTGACCAACGTAACTGTGCGAAGCGAACGCGGCGTTCCTGTAGGCATCGAAAATGATTGGCTAACCGGCGGCACTCGGCTGGTTTCCGATGAGGACGGCCAAATCAAATTCGATTGGCAAAAACCACGACCGTCCGTTGCTCTTCCGGGTTCATGGGCCAACGTGGATGGCAGATTGGGCGTAATATGCTGGATGGCGCAGGAATGGCATATGCCCAGGCTTCCAGATATTCACCCGGCATTTCAGTGTACACGGACATCCTCTATGGCTCTTATTCCAGTCATCCCCGCCGATTCAAAGCCGGCGACGAAGTGGCGCATCGGCTCGAAATCTTTTTCACCGAAGTCACGCCTCGAGAAACGTCGAAGCTGGCAAAATCCTGCCGGATTGAAACAACGCCCGGCGGCCAGGAACTCCATTTCAAACAGCCTGACGGCAACGTTGCCGAAGTGCCTCTGTATTAATCCAACCTCGAATTGGTAGGGACGGCGCGCTGCGCCGTCACCGCCCGTACAGCGGGCGGAACGTTCGCATGCGCTCGGGACTTTGAACCGCCTGGAGAACGGAGATATATGGAATGTCCCAACGATTCCGGACTCGCACATCCAGTCCATTAATCGAAGAGATCGATCGACGTGGCCAAATATCGGCGGACAATTCCCCCTCTCCTTTGGCAAGTGGCGCTGCCACCGGGAGAGGGCCGGGGTGAGGGAGAACCTTTCGGATGAGGATGTTCCACCGGTTCACGGAGAGTCCCAATGATTCCGGACTCGCCCACGGATTTTAAATCTTCCATGAAACGTTCATCTTCCCCTTTCTGCCCACGTTACGATTATGTAACATAATTCATTTGTGAATAACTTTTAATCGACGGACCGGGCCGCTCCGTGATAAATACCCGGGCGAATGGGGTGTTGCGGCTCCACAGGTGTTCTCGTTTTTAGAAGACAGAAAGCGAACCATGAATACTAAAAAGCCCATAACCCGGCTTGCCGTTTCGAAGGAAGAATCGGCGAGGCGATTTGATCCGAGCATTCACAATACCCCCGCGTTGCCCCCGGTAAACTGGTCCGCCGTAGGTGGAAGCGCGCCCACACCCATCGCCACGCCCGCGGGAGATTTGCCCAAGGCAGACGTCATTGTCATCACCTGGGCCGAGGCGGAATGGGCCGCGATGGAACACGTCTTTTGCAACAGCGCGGCCAGCATGCCGTATAGCGCGCGAAACACCGGTTCCTGGAGCGGTTGGGAGCAATATAACAAAGGCATACCCAGTGTTAAGGGATGGGACTATTGGGGCTCCTATCGCCTCGTCAAAATTGGAAACAAGACGGTTATCCTGTTCAAATCGAACACTCATCTGGATTACCCCGGCCAGCAATACCTGTCGCAATTGATTTCGCGCTTTATTACCACTGCCAAGCCATCGCTTATTTTATCTATCGGCACGGCCGGAGGCGCGCGGACCGGCGATCATATCGGGACGGTCAACGTCGTCCATGCCGGGACACTGTATGAGAGCGGCAAGCCCGAGAGCCAATGGCCCAATTACTCAAACTCATGGGCAGCCACTTGGAGCATCGTCAACCAGTCCGGTTTTAAAAAACTGCTCTTTCCGATTCCCACGACGTCGAGCGACCTGGATTCCCTCGGTTCGCAATTCAACAAATTCTACAATACGAATTACCCCGTCAACGTACTGAACGTCAATAACCTCAACATGGGAGACGCCTCGCCTGCCATAAACAATCTGACTGGCGCCGGAACGCCGCTGTTGACCACGAATTCATTTGTAGTGGCAACCAGCGCCGGGAATTTCAATTCGTTTGCGTGCGTTGAAATGGACGATGCGATCATCGGAGAGGTTTGCGCCAGCCATAACACCGCCTTTGGCTTTGTGCGCAACATTTCCGACCCGGTGCAAAACAGCGTATTACCGGCAAGTGCGCAGGGTAATTGGGGAAGCGCTGTCTATGACACTTACGGCCTCTACACCAGCTACAACGGAGCCGTGGCTGCGTGGGCTATTATCGCAGCTTCATAAATAATTTCGCCAGGGAAACGCCAGATCGTTGCGCCCAATCCAAAAACAAATCAACAACGAGTAAAAATATGAAACAAAAGACAAAACCAGGCAATTCGGGTCCATCGCATTCAAGTCATTCAGGTCAGTTGAAATTCGGGCGTTTGCATCGTACTTACGATCCTCGCGTGCCGCACCTCAGTGCGCTGCTCGCCGGGCAAACATTGACGCCACCGCCGGCATCGGTGGATTACACCAAAGGCATGCCCGCCAATCTCGGCATGATGCTGAACAACACATTGGGCGATTGTACCTGTGCCGCGGTTTATCATGCGAAGCAGGTTTGGACGTTTAACGCCGGTGGCACAGTGGTCACTCAGCCCGATTCTGATGTCGAAAAACTCTATGTCCTGGCTTGTGGCTACAATCCGAAAGTGGGCGGCGAAGGTCCCGGCGGCAATGAACAACATGTGCTGACCTACTGGCTGAATACCGGCGTGCCCGTCGGACCAACTGGAGCAACGACCGAAAAAATTGCGGCCTTTGTGGAAGTCGACCCGCGCAACACGGATGACGTCAAACGGACGATCGTCGAGTGCGGCGTGGCCTACATCGGATTTAACGTGCCGCAAAGCGTCATGCCCCCCAATGCGCCGCCGCCCGCCGTCTGGCAATATGTGCCGAACGATTCAAATATAATCGGCGGACACGCCGTGGCTCTGGCCGGCTACGATAGCCAGGGCCCGAGAGTCATTTCCTGGGGTCAATATTACACCATGACCTGGCAATTTTTCGCGAAATTCGTGGATGAAGTCTACGCCATCGCCGATGCCGAGTGGGTTGAAAGCAAAGGCACAACTCCCGGCGGCTTTACCCTCGACCAACTCGAAGCCCAGATGCAGGCGCTGAAAGGAAAGTGAAGTAGGGTAGGGACGGCGCGCTGCGCCGTCACCGCGCGTAAAGCGCGCGGAATCGAGCGTGGTCGGACGTTCAACGGCACAACCGGATCGTTCCGCTTCGTGCCAGAGGCACAACCGGACAGTAGCCAGACACGGAGTGTCTGGTTACCGGGCCCAAAAATTCATCCGTCCTGAAAGGACGGCGGGAAGGGCCGGCGCATTTCTATTGTCCCTTTCCCCCTTCGCGTCGCGCCATGGCGCCGCTTCGGTGCGACGGCGTCACGCCAAATGTTCACATTTGGCGTGACCAGACACTCCGTGTCTGGCTACTTTCCAAAGTTGCTCTGCGACATCAGATATGCCATCGACCCACACAAGCCTGCATTTTCACATTATATTTAGCACCAAAGATCGGCATCCATTCATCGTTGATGCCTGGCGTGAACGATTGCATGAATATTTTGGTGGCCTCGTTCGCGAGGCAGGCGGGGTTGCTGAAGCGGTTGGCGGCACCGATGATCACGTACATTTGCTGGTTAGCTTGCGGGCGACCCACGCGTTGGCGTCATTTGTGCAGGATATTAAACAGAGTTCATCGCGGTGGGTTCACGATACAGTCGGCGTCAAAAATTTCGCCTGGCAGCCAGGATATGGCGCATTTACGGTGAGCGTTTCCAGTCGTGAGGCGGTTAAAGAATACATTGCAAATCAAGCTGAGCATCACAAAGCAAAATCGTTCAAGGACGAATATGTGACGCTTCTTCAAAAACACGGCGTTTCATTTGATGAGACGTATTTGTGGTGAGCCTGGACTCGGCCGTGTCGTTTCGCTTCGTGCCAGCCTGCCCGCCATAGCTTTCCTGCCCATAACGGCTCTCAACGACGATGGGGGCGACGGCGGGAGGCGCAACCGTGTCGCTTCGCTTCGTGCCAAAGGCACAACCGGAAAGTAGCCAGACACAGAGTGTCTGGTTGCGTCCCAAAGAACGTTTTCCGTCCTGAAAGGACGGTAGGAAAGCCCATGGCATTTCCCTTGTCCCTTCAGGACAAATGTTCTTATTCGGTGTAACCAGACACTTCGTGTCTGGCTACTGTCCGGTTGTGCTTTCAGCACGAGGCAAGGCCGCCGGCGTCACCGCGCGTAAAGCGCGCGGAATCGAGCGTGGTCGGACGTTCAACGGCACCTGTTCCGCCCGCTGCACGCGGGCGGTGACGGCGCAGCGCGCCGTCCCTACCATCGCATCTCCCATCTCCCATCTCCATCGATGTTGGATGTTCGATGTTTTCACTTCGCCCCATCTCCCATCTCCCAAATTCCCCCCTTTCGGGGATAGCTTTTGCTTTGGGGAGGGGTGTAGGATGCAGCGTGAAGAATTACCACAACGGCCATTCATACCTGCGGAATTCTCTCTTGTTCTTCGAGGTTTCGATAATCTTTGTGGCAGCCTTCATATCGATAACTTGTTTTGGCGGCAATCCGTTCATTACCAGTATTTACACGGCGGACCCCGCCGCTCATGTCTGGGGGGACGGGCGGCTGTATCTCTATCCTTCACACGACGTTGACCCGCCACTGGGCTCCAACCTGATGGACCGTTACCATGTCTTTTCGACGTCCGACATGGTGAATTGGCGGGATGAAGGGGAGATTTTGCGGTCAGGCGAGGTGCCCTGGAGCGGGCCGCCGGGCGGATTTATGTGGGCTCCTGACTGCGCGTATGCAAACGGAAAATACTATTTTTATTATCCACACCCCAGCGATCCCAGCGGCACGAATTGGAATTACACATGGAAGATCGGGGTCGCTGTCAGTCTCAGTCCATGCCGCGATTTTACGCCGCTGACCAATTACATTGTGGGTGTTGGCGGTTTCTCGATGATTGATCCGGACCCATTTATTGATACCGACGGACAGGCATACTTGTTCTATGGCGGAGGCGGCAATTGCGCCGTGGCGAAGCTGAATCCGGACATGATTTCGATCAGCGCGCCGGCCCAGGCCGTGACGAATCTGAACGATTTCCACGAAGGAACCTGGGTGTTCAAGCGCAACAATATGTATTATTTGGCCTATGCAGATAACGCGACCCCCAACAACGAAATGGAATACGCCACCGCCACCAATGTGATGGGGCCATGGACATCGCAGGGCGTCTATCTGACTTCGACCGGCTCCGGCACCACCCAGGGATCGGTCGTGCAGTATCACGGTCAGTGGTACCAATTCTATCACAATGCAGCCGTATCCGGGAATGACAGCCTGCGTTCAGTGTGCGTGGATGTGTTGAATTTCGATGCCAACGGCAACATCCTGACGGTGGTGCAAACCACAAACGGGCCGCCGACCAATGGAGTGCCGCCCGCTGCCAGCACAAATACGACCATCTACAGTGTCACCAACGGCATTGTCGGAAACGGCTCGATTTTTGCGAGTGACAGCGCGGCCTATGACGGTTGGTGCGTCCAAAACATGCACATAGCCACCAACACGTTTTTTCAGTTGAGCGGAGTTGCCGGCGGCTCAAGCGTCGGCCCCACGCTCTACTCCATGCAACTTCATTTTGCGGTCGCGATCGACGGGTCCAAATTGCGTCTGACAGTCAATGGCCAGGATTATTCGTATATAAACACACTCAACACCGGCGGTTGGAGCGTATTCAACGGGAGCGCGTTCCTGACCATTCCGCTGGGACCGGGTTCGACCAATGTCATCCTCCTGACCGGAGGCAATGGAGGCGTCAATCCTGACTATATCGCGTTCACACCTCTGCCATTGCCGCCCTGGAACGCCCAGATACAACCCGACGCGAACTTTGGCCTCACAGCCAACCATTTTGGATTCGACATATTTGGCGCCAACTGGACTTTTGCCGTGGACGCCGCCACGAATCTGAACAATCCGATATGGACCGCGCTGGTCACGAATGCCATCAGCAATGGCGGCGTTACCAACGGAGTATCCTATTTCAGTGATCCTAACTGGTCGAAATATCCGGCCCGGTTTTACCGGCTCAGATTGCCGTAAGTGGGAGTTTCGCGCGAAGGTGGCGAAGGAAGCGAAGGGCTGGATCGGTGGGCTCAGCAGGGTCGCGGAGCGACAACGGAAAGTAGCCAGACACGCGAGTGTCTGGTGCTCCGCCCCCGTGCCCCGTGTCCTGAAGGGACTGCGGAAGACCGCCCAAACGCCGGATTATTGGATTATTGGATTATTGGATTGCCGGCGACTTGCCGCGCCGGAGCCCGGCGAAGGCGGGAGCCGCAAACTGAAAACTCCAGCGGAGTGACATATTTGTAGCCGGGGCGATCCCCCAAAACACGCCGCTGACCGCAAAACCGCGCGCCTTTCCTCCGTAGCTTCCGAGCGGAGGAGGAATAGCGCGAATCTGATCTGCCGGCATACCGTTCCTTGGTTCGTTGTTTTCTGACAGAATTAACAGAATGGACAGAATTTTTAACGGCAAAGGGGGCAAAGACCAAAAGAGATTCTGACAGGATGACAGGATTATCAGGATGACCGAATTGACCAGACCCTGGATGGTTGGATCATCGGATACATGGATTGATGGATTCGTGGGCGCTACCATCCTGTAAATCCTGTTCATCCTGTCCAGGTCTTTTCGGAGAACGCAGATTGTCCACCGATTTTTGACAGGATGACAGGATTGGCAGGATGAGCGAAATGATGGATTGATTCCGCCTTCGCCAGGACGCTTCGGCGCGACGGGCTGGTGCCCGGGATTAATGGATTGGTGGATTGGTGGATTATTGGGTGCTTCCATCCTGTAAATCCTCTTCCCTCGCCGCAACCGCTTCAACGCTTCAACGCTTCAACGCTTCAACGCTTCAACGCTTCAACGCTTCAACGAATCATGGTCGCCGTGCGCAAGCACCAGCCGCGGGTCATCGAGATCCAGCCGGTAGAGGATTTGATTGTAGTCGTATCGCGGGGTGGGCGGCGGGTTGGCCGCGAACGTCCGTGAGTACGTCCCCTCAAAAATCAGCACCGGCGAATTGCTGGCGGTGAACTCGGGATGGATGCACGGGTTGTAAAACGTGTAATTGTCGTGCGACAAAACTTTGACGGCCTTGCCCCACTGTCCAAGCGGCGAATCGGTTTCGGCTTCCGCGTACCAGATTTCACCCAGCATGGATGGCTTGCCGTTTATTTGTTCAAACACGGTGACCCAACGGCGACGCCACGGATTCCACGCGATGGAGCCGGCGTGTGGTTCGACCTGCGACCCGTCGGGATCGGTGGCGGAGGTGAAATACTTTTGCGGTGTGAGCGTCTCCCATGTGTTTGTGTTCTGCCAATCTTCAAACGTCGCCGGACAGCGAAGGCAGGGCAGGGGATTTCCGAACAGTAACCATTGCCTGCCGTTGTTGTCGGTCCAAAAAGCGGCATGACCGTCGGGAACGGGCGGCGGCCGGGGCGATGTCGCGGATTTTTTCCAAAGCACGCGCAAGCGCTCAAAGTTTTTGGTCGCGTCATTCCAGGCGCACAGGCCCCATTCGTAGGCCTCCAAAGGCGGCTTGATTTTCATGTAAGTGGCCACCAAATGCGGCAGGCCATTGGAATCCGGCACCGCGACCATGCCGGCAAGCCAGGTCGGACCCGGGCCAGGCATCCTGGCCACGCCACGTGGATTGCCGTTTTTGTCCCTGAACTCGTCGAACAAGACTTTTAGCGGTGGCTGAAATTGCGTCAGTGGTTGCGGCGATGTCGTTGCACATGAGCAATCGAAAATTCCCAGCGGATAGTTGGAAAGGGCGGTATCGCCCCAAAGCCAGAACAGTTTTCCGCGATAGACGGCGTTTTGCACGCTGTCGCAACCGAGCACGCCGGATTCCCTCCAGCCGGTTTCGTCCCCAAGCTTTTGACTTTCCGCGAACAAGCCGCCGCCGGTGAGGCGGCCGATCCGCCGCGCAATGATGGCCCGCGTGACTTCGACCCGCAGAGTTTTGCCCGGTTCAGGCGTTAACTGCACGCCGCTCATGCCCAGCCCATCCTTCGGAACCTGGTATCCCTGGCCAATGACATCAAACCATGTCTTGCGTCCCATGAGTTCCGGCAAATCGAATGCGATGACGCCGTCATTGTCCGTGACGAAACGTTCCTGATGAGTGGTGCGCAATTCAACCAACGGCACCGGCCAGCCGGTGCCCTGTTCGACAACTTCGATTCGACAAATCCCCGGCGAAGCGGCATTGGCGCAGCTCAAAACGATTCCAAAAAGCAGAACCACCAAAAGAGCTTGCGGTGGCAGCGCCACCGGCAAACGGCCACCAATAAACATTGATACCAAAGATTTCATCCGGGGAAATGATGGAAAGCCTCAAAACAAAAAGCACGCCCGTATTAGTCACGTCGTTGAAACGGTGGCAGCGCAATCGGACATTGGATTGGTGGATCGATGGATTCGTGGATTGTTGAGCGCTTCCATCCTGTAAATCCTGTTCATCCTGTCCAGGTCTTTTCGGAGAACGCAGATTGTCCACCGATTTTTTGACAGGATGAACAGGATTGGGAGGATGACCGAAATGAATGAATGATTGGTTGGTTGGATTTTGAATCTGCGAAAATCGGCGAAATCTGTGGACGAGACTGTTCGCGTATTTCGCATATTTCGCGGTTGATACCCGCGACCCACACATTTTTTGTGTATATGTAAGTAAACTTGTAAACGGGGCCAGAAAATGGATTGAATTGTGCATTTTTATTGGGAAATCCAGGTAAACACCCCCCGTAAACAGTGAACGCCTCCTGGTTCGTTGTTTTCTGACAGAATTAACAGAATGGACAGAATTGAACAGGCCTTGGAGTGCTTGCGCACGGCCACCACGCGAAAGACATGAAGCGACTGATGTTGTTTCTTTCGTGCCAGAGGCACAACCGGAAAGTAGCCAGACACGGAGTGTCTGGTTGCGTCCCAAAGAACGTTTTCCGTCCTGAAGGGACGGCAGGAAAGCCCAGGGCATTTCCGCCAGTGAATGCCAATGGTGCTACCGCTTCAACGATTCAACTTTTCAACGATTCAACGCTCTTATCGCCCGTGGCGCCCTGTCCCCCGTAGCCTCGGCGAAGGTGGATGCCACGCCTTCGTTTAGTCAAAAGGGGTGTGTCAGGGATTGGCGATTAAACGAGGATATACCAAACCCTAAACGAATTTGTCCGGCCGCTAAATGAATCTCAATTTGCCCGCAAATGCGGATATTTCTTCTAAACAAGGAGATTGGGCTGGCTCGGGCGAAAAAGCGCTTTTGATTATGGTTTGTTTATAGTGTGCTAAACAAAAATAGGGCTCCAAGAGGCTTCGCGCGACCTGTCCATCGTAGCTCTGCCTGTCCACCATAGCTTGAGCGACGGTGGGAGCGAAGTTGGAAGGCGGCAAAGGCGGCGAAGGAATCTAAAAATCCATTTATCCATCAATCTGGTAGTCCGGCCACTTTTCCATTGCCGTAACCATGGTTTACCTTACAATTTCAAATACAGCGCACATAAATGTATTCGGAAGCTGATACATGCCGAAAATTTGTGGTTCCCGAGGTCGACCTTCCGAAAAGGGATTGAGTATTTTCTGGTATTGGCGGCCGAACGAGCGTTTGAAGGCACCTTTATGAAAATCATCAAAAATGTGAGGAAGGTAATTACTGCAGTTCTCATATTCGGGACAACAGTTTCCTTCGCACAAAGGTGGGCAGGCTCAAGTCGACCCTATATCCCGGATAATAATAACGCTTCAAGTTATTATGTGCCGCCTCCCAAGCTGCCGCCAGATTGGCGTATTTCATTTGTCCCGCAAGACCCGTGGCGAGCGATCAATGGCCAAACCAACTATGTGAAAATAGATGGCGTTGAATTTAATGGGCAGGTTGTGGACATTACATCAGACGGTATTCGTATTGACGGTGAGTGGGGTAGCTTGGGTTTTCCTTCGCACAGAGAGGATTTTTTGGTGGCAAATTTTCCCTATCAAGTGGTCAACGACGAGACGATATCGTTCAGCGAACACTTAATGGCCTGGTACGTTGGAACCTACGCTTATGGAACCGTGAATGGTGGGTCACGCACAATTCACAAATTGGATTATGGCGTTCCTTGCGGCCCAAATCCGGATAAGCTTGCTGCCCTTCAAAGAGAAATTCAGGAGGAATCGGAAATCAAGCGCCAAGCCGAATTGAGGAAGCTTGAATCACTTAAAGAGGCCGCCACAAACGGCGACAGCTCAGCACAATATAGTTTAAGCGTTCATTACCTGTATGGCGTTGGGGGGTGTGAAACGAACAAGGACGCGGCGATTTTTTGGCTGTCGAAATCGGCGGCACAGGGAAATATGATGGCGTCAAACGATTTGGTACAAGTTCAAGCCAACACCAATAACATTAGTTCACGCTAACCCATGACTAGTGCCACCAATGCTCAACCCCTATGCGCAAGGACAAGGGATTAAACGGCGACCTTAACCGGTTGCCGCTGCTCACATGGATCATATTGCTGAAAGTTTTCGATAATAGCGAAAATTGAAATCTTCTTGAAAACAGATATGGAGCTCACAGAACTATTGGCAAAGATTACTGCTTTTCGCGATGCGCGCGATTGGAAGCAATTCCACAAGGCAAACCATCTCGCGGCAGCGATTTCCATCGAAGCAGCAGAACTTCAGGAACATTTTCTTTGGAAATCCGCTAATGAGGTGGAACAAAAAGTTTCAGAGCCGCGCCAAAAGCAGGCAATTGCAGACGAATTGGCTGATGTGCTGATTTTCTCTCTATTGCTCGCCCATGAAATCGGAATTGATCCCGCTGAGACTATCGTGCGCAAGCTAAAGGCGAACGCTAGGAAGTATCCGGTTGCGAAAGCTCGGGGATCGGCCAAAAAGTATACTGAGTTGTAATCATGATCATTTACCAGGAATCCAAGGCAGGATTTCTCGCGGACGTCGACAGAAACGCCCTAAAGAATCGATTAGTTGAGGCGTTTCGAACGAAAACCGGATCCGTTCCGAGTGACAGCTATGTCTGGGCGGATGAATATAGCCGATTCGCCACGGCTCTCGGCAAGGCCAAGGTGCACGACGAAGTTCAGGTAGCGATCGAATACCATATATCCGCCGCAGGCCGGTTCCGAATTGATGTTCTGCTCGCCGGCAATGACGGGCAGACAGATAACGGGGTCATAATTGAGTTGAAAGCCTGGGAGACAGCTGATGTTTCGGATGTGCCGGAAATGGTTTATTGTCCGATCGCAGGTGGCTCAATCCGGCAGCATCCCTGTGTCCAGGCGCACAAATATCGCGGATTGATTTTGAACTTCAATGAAGACGTGAAGGAGAACGATATACGACTTCATTCGGCAGCCTATCTCTTTAATCTTCACCGACGCAATCCGGAGCCGTTGGAAGATTCAAGGTACGAACAAATCATCAGTGACTCGAAACTTTTCCTCGCAGACGATGTGGCGCAGCTTCGGCAGTTCCTGGAACGGTTCGTCCCGAAAAAATCAAAGAAGAACGTAATCTTTTATATCGAAAACGGCCGGATGCGGCCAGCCGATGAACTCATCGCCAGGATCAGCGGTATGTTGGATGG
The DNA here is from genome assembly GCA_963845665.1 of uncultured Verrucomicrobiae bacterium. GTDB lineage: Bacteria > Verrucomicrobiota > Verrucomicrobiia > Limisphaerales > UBA11358 > UBA11358. Next base: position 636,561 of record CAWJTA010000001.1, on the reverse strand, counting down.
AAATGAAGAGTTTAACCTCATCGACGAACAAAACGAGGCGTTCCAGAACATAAAGCATCGGATATTCGCCAGAAAAAACCTCAAAGATCGTCATGTCTTCGTAGTCAGGGGTGGGCCGGGAACGGGGAAATCGGTGATTGCGGTTCGGTTGCTGGCTGAAATTTTGAAGAGCAAACGAATGGGTTTCTTCGTCGCGCCCAACAAGGCCTTTCGGGAGACACTCGTTGAGTCCATGGCCAGAGGCAACAGCGGGTATCGCGAAGATGGGCAGGCGTTGATCAGGTCGTCATGGAGTTTTCACGATACCACCTACAAAAGGGATGGCGACATTGACGTGCTGATTGTCGATGAGGCGCACCGTTTGAAAGACAAAGCGTACCAATACAAAGGGACGAGCATGGTAGAAGACATGGTCCGTGCGGCACGTAACGCAGTATTTTTTATTGATGAAACCCAACGCGTGTCATGGAACGATTCGGGATCAGTTGCGAGGATTGCGGAGGCGGCGCGAAAATTTGGCGCGGAAGTCCATGAACCTTTCAAACTAACTGCACAGTATCGATGTAACGGATCAACTGGTTACCTCAATTGGCTGAATGACGTCCTGCAAATAGAAGAGACCGGTAATTTTGAGAATTGGGGTGACGGCCAGTACGAGTTCAAAGTTTTCGACCGGGCGGATGAGCTTTACGCAGCCCTGAAGGCGAAAAACGACAAGAACAAGGCTCGGCTGATTGCGGGATACTCCTGGGAATGGCCCAAGCAGGGGCGAAAACGCGGTACGAGCATAAAGCATGTGCAGGCTGATGGCCTATCATTGCCATGGAACTATGACGGTGAAAACTGGGCGACGAGCAAAGACGGCGTTGAACAGGTCGGTTGCATCCACACAAGCCAGGGAGTCGAGTTCGATTGGCTTGGTGTTTTGATCGGTCCTGATATTGCGTTTGCTGACGGAAAAGTAATCGGCGTTCCCGAGAAACGTGCGAAAAACGATGCGTCCCTCAATGGTTGGAAATCAGAACTTAAAACAGCAGGAAACAATCAGGAGCAAAGAGAGGCGGTTCTCGAAAAAGTTCAGGAGATCATCAAGAATACTTACAAGGTCTTGCTGTCGCGAGGCCGGATGGGCTGCTATGTCTGGTGCGCGGATACAGGTCTTCGCGAATATTTTAAGAGCCGCCTTGCTCTCGCGTCATCGGCAAAAAAATTGGCGCCGCTACTTCCGCCAATTTCGGTTATTCCAGATGCCGAAGAGATTTCGTCTTATGTGCCGCGAATCGTTCAGGATCCAGGCCGCGAAAAGTTTGTTTCGCTGGTTCCACTCTTTCCGCTGGAAGTCGCCGCCGGCTCATTCGGCGAACTGGACAGCGCTGACTGCTTAGGCTGGGTCAAAGCGCCTCCCGGCGTCAAGGTCAACCAGCGTCACTTTGTCGCCCAAGTCGTTGGACGATCGATGGAGCCGAAAATTAAAGCCGGGTCGTATTGCCTCTTCACGCTCGGGGTGGTTGGTTCCCGGGAAGGCAGGATCGTCCTGGCGCAGCATTCCTCAATTTCTGACCCTGATGCCACCGGCAAATACACCGTTAAGAAATATCATTCCGAGAAAACTGCGGCGGAAGATGGCGGCTGGAAACACACTCGAATCCAACTGCTACCGATCAATCCTGAATACAAGCCAATCGAGATTTCGGCTGATGACATTGATGAAATAAAGATCATCGCCGAGTTCGTGAGGGTGCTGGAACCGTGAGAGTCAACCTTGGACAAATCTTCGTAGCAATGATTCGCCTTCACCGAGGCTACGGAGGGCAGGGCGGGGCGCGTAAGGAGGAATTTGCGGAGGATGCGAGCGCGGCGTTCCGGCAAAGCGCGCAAAGCGGACCCGTTCGCAGGGAACTTAAACTTCGGGCCATCTTACGATGGGCCGCTGGCGGACGGGCACGTCCGCCCTACCGAGTGGGGAGCAATTGGCAACTGAAGAGCGTGAGAGCGTGAGACTGTAAGACCGTGACCCTCCTTCGCTAAAGCTACGGAGGGCAGGGAGCGTGAGAGGGGCCTGAGTGGCGCGACGGAAAACATCGAACGTCCAACATCGAAGTGCAGAGTGGCGCAATCCGGCAATGCGGGACGAAGACGGGCCTGCCGCGCCGTAGCTTCCGAGCGAAGGAGGGGCATAAAAGGTCATAAATTGACGGGTTGAACAGACGGCTAGATTAATGGATTAATGGGCTTGTGGATTACCGGACTGATGGGGTCTTCCGTTGTCCTTTCAGGACACGCGGACTTTTGGGGAAGCAACCAGACACTCGCGTGTCTGGCTACTTTCCGTTGTCGCTCCGCGACCTTTCCCAACCCCCAATAATCCAGGAATCCATCAATCCTTTTATCCAGGAATCCGCCGCCCAAGGCCCTCCGTCCCATCCCGTCGACGTTCGATGTTCGGCGTTCGGCGTTCGATGTTTCACAACTGCGGACCCCGGACTCGGGACTGTCGACTTTCCGAGCTGCCGCGCCGATCAATGCTCTGTGTTCTATGCGTTCTTTGCGGTTGGAAATCCAGCGGTTCCCAATTCTATAAATTATGTCAATTCTGTCAGAAAGCAGCTTCCACGAAATGTCCTATGCAGCCTGTTAAAAAACTATGGACATTGCTGCTGAGAGAATTTTTGGCCTGTGGCGAGGAGCGAGGAGTGGCCATGTCCTTCATGGACCTGGATGCGACGAGCAACAAAGCCACAGGGCAAAAAGGCCTCAGCCCGAAGGGTTTCGCCAATAATGGCCCGGCGACTTCCGCCTGCGCTCATATCGCCGCTGAAAGATATGCTGGACGAGAGAAAGCTACGGCGGACAGGTCGTTGCTCCTCAGTCACAGGTCCATGGCGGACATGCTCCTTCGTCGCGCCTCGTCGGCGGGCTATTCTTGGCGAAACAGCAATATCCATAGTTTTTCAACAGGCTGCTAGCATTTTGCGCGCTTAAAAAACATCGAAAGCTCAAACACGTCACAACAGTATGAATAACAATGACTTGTCACTGTCCGACCGCCGTGGTCTTTGCGAAGGAGGTCAAAATTATTCCCGATTGACCCGCCTTCGTCTGACTACGGCGCGGCAAGTTGCTGGGACAGTTCGTAGCGACTTTAAACTCCGTCCCATCTTGCGATAGGCCGCTGGCGGACGGGCACGTCCGCCCTACCGAGTGGGGAGCAATTATTGGGAATCAACCGCGAAATATACGAAATACGCGAAAAAAGGTCGAGTGGACAGGATGAACAGGATTTACAGGATGGTAGCGCCCACGAATCCATCGCGAAAGCTTTTGCGTTCTCGGTGCCCTCTCATGGCTAAAAATCCCGTTAATCTGCGTAATCTGCGGACGCAACTCTTCAACGGGCCGACAGGCGAAGCCCGATTAGCGAAACCTAAACAAAACCTATTCCAACGCCAATTTTGACCCGCAAAGGTCCGGCAGCATCGTTTACATGAAATCCTCGTATTCCCCAACAAACCGACGCTCAGTTAGGCCCCAAACCATTTCGTATAGCTTTTCATATATGCCCGTTAAATCACAATTCCCTGACACACCCTTTCCCGTTAAACGAGTGGCAGCGCCACGGGCCATCGGAAAATCATTCTCATCCTCATCGTCATCGTCCTCAAACACTTGGCGGAGCGGCCACGCGAAGACGGGAATCAACCGCGAAATATACGAAATACGCGAAAAAAGGTCGACTGGACAGGATGAACAGGATTTACAGGATGGTAGCACCCACGAATCCATCAAGCCATGTGTCCATGGTGGCCGTGCGCAAGCGCTCCTGGGGTCTGGTCAATTCGGTCATCCTGATAATCCTGTTCATCCTGTCAAAAGAATCTTTGTGTTCTTTGCAATCTATGCGGTTAAAGATCAACCACGCTCATTGCGCCGCTGCACGCGGCGCGGACAGCGCAGCGCGCCGTCCCTACCACATCTTTGCAATTGCCCGGACATTTGCCGGTGTTTATGCTGAGAGTTTATCTCAATGGCTGATTCGCAACATATGGCTCAGGGTCTTCAACGTCCGACACAGGCGGTGATTTTGGCTGGTGGACGAGGGGAGCGGATGCGTCCGCTTACTGATATCCGTCCGAAACCCATGATTGAAGTGGGGGGCAAACCATTTCTGGAGCATCAAATCGTGATGCTGCGGGACCAGGGGTTTAAACGGGTGTTGCTGTTGTTGGGTTATTTGCCGGATGTGGTCCGGGATTATTTCGGGGACGGCCGCAAATGGGGATTGGAAATCGATTATTCGGTTACGCCAATCGAGGATAAAACGGGCCGACGCCTGAAGCTGGCGGAAAATAAACTCGAGGATCTTTTTTTCCTGTTGTATTGCGACAATTACTGGCCGATGGACATGGAAAAAATGTGGCGTCGGTACGTCGAAGCCAGCGTGCCGATGATGGTGACGGTATATAGCAACAAGGATAATTATACCAAGAGTGTTTTGCGCGTGGATGAAACGGGTTTTGTCGCGGTTTATGATAAAACTCGCAAAGCGCCGGATTTGCAGGGAACGGAGATCAGCTACGCGATTATGCGGAGGGAATTGGTCGCAGGTCTGCCGGAGGGAAACATTGGGCTGGAGGAAACGTTGTTCCCGTCGCTAATTAGCCGGCGTCAATTGGCGGCGTTTGTCACGCATCATCGGTATTACAGCGTTGGCGATACGTTTCGTCTGCCGATTACGCAAGCCTTTCTGGCGCATCGTCCGGCGATTATTCTCGACCGCGACGGGGTGTTGAATGAAAAAGCGCCGCGGGCCAATTATGTTCGGAACTGGGGAGAATTCAAATGGCTGCCGGGCGCGAAAGAATCGTTGTGCCTGCTCAAAGAGGCCGGGTTCCGGGTCATTATCGTTTCCAACCAGGCCGGCATCAACCGCAAGGCGATGACTGAAGATGATTTGTTCGATATTCATCGCACGATGGTGAAGGAAGTGGAAAACGCGGGCGGACGCATCGACGCGATTTATTATTGCCCCCATGATTGGGATGAGGGCTGCGAATGCCGCAAGCCAAAGCCGGGCATGCTGTTCCAGGCCCAGCACGATTTCAACCTGGATTTGAGCCGCACGCTGTTTATCGGGGATGACGAACGCGACGGGCAGGCGGCGGAGGCCGCGGGCTGCCTTTCGGCGCTGGTTTCCGGCGAAAAAACCTTGCTCAAAATCGTAGCTGAATTAATATTAACCCGAAATAAATCGGCTGGTTCTTAACGCCTGCGCAGGAGCAGTACGCCCGCCATCGCAATATAAACTTTAGAAATACAACCGTGAGCAAATCGCAACGCATTCTAATAACCGGTCATAACGGATATCTCGGAGCTGTCATGTCCCCGCATCTGGCATCCGCCGGATATGAGGTGGTGGGATTGGACACCGGGTTTTTCAGCGAATGTACCCTGGTCCCCGACGCCCAAAAAATTCAGGCCCTGAATAAGGATATTCGCGACCTGACGCCGAAGGATCTGGAAAATATTGACGCCGTCATTCATTTGGCCGCCCTGAGCAACGATCCCATCGGCAATTTGAATGATTCGTGGACCGAGGACATTAACTTTCATGCCTCCGTCAAATTGGCGGAACTGTCGCGCGCGGCAGGGGTCAAACGGTTTTTATTTTCGTCGTCGTGCATCATGTACGGTGCTTCGAATACGTCGGTGGTCACTGAAGAATCGCCGCTGGATCCAAAGACGGAATACGCCCGGTCGAAAGTAAAAGCCGAGCAGGCGCATTTCAGCGATGGCGGCCAAAGATTTTTCGCCGGTATTCATTCGCAACGGCACGGTTTATGGCGTGTCTCCGCGGATGCGATTTGACACGGTGCTGAACGATCTGATGGGCTCGGCTGCGACCACCGGCAAGGTGGTGGTGCACAGCGACGGCAAACCCTGGCGGCCGGTCATGCATGTGCAGGACGTGGCGCGATATTTTCAGGCGATGCTCGAGGCGCCGGTGGACGAACATTCATAACCAGGCGTTTAATGCCGGGGCGAACGAATTGAACCATCAAATCATTGAATTGGCGCAAGATCGCCGTGGATACCGTGCCGGATGCCAAGTTGGAAATGGTGCCCAAACCCGGCGCGGACCAGCGCACTTACAAGGCGGATTTCGGCAAATTCGCGCAGGACGTTTCCCGGATTTCAAATTCAAGTGGAATGCCCGAAGCGGCGCGGCGGAGCTTTACGAAGCGTTCAAGCACGTCGGACTGAACTATGACGATTACAAGGACAAGAAATTTACCCGCCTTAAATGGCTGCATTATTTATTGGATAGCGGCAAACTCGACGGCGCTCTGCGCTGGAAAAACAATTAAAACATTTTATGATTCACGGAGTTAAAATCATTCCGCTCGGCAGATCGTGGATGAACGCGGGAAAGATCATGCACATGATGAAGGCGACCGATCCGCACTTCATCAAATTCGGGGAGATTTATTTTTCCTGCGCGTGGCCCGGCACCGATCAAGGCCTGGCATATCCACAAAAGCATGACGATCAATAACGTCGTCATGTCCGGCCGCGCCAAACTGGTGATGTACGACTTGCGCAAAGATTCTCCGACCCAGGGCGAATTGCAGGAGGTATTTTTTGGCGAAGATAATTACGTGCTGGTGCAGATGCCGCCGGGCATCGCCAATGGTTACAAGGCTTACGGCGACAAAATGGTCATCCTGGCCAACTGCGCCACCGAGCCGCATGACCCGAATGAAATCGTCCGCATTGATCCGTTCACGAAGGAAATTCCTTACGACTGGGATTTGAAAAATGGCTGATTTGGCCGCCCCCAAGCCCCGCGATCTGGTTGTCACGCGCACGCCGTTGCGCGTGAGCTTTGCCGGCGGCGGCACGGATCATTGCCGATTTTTACGAGCGCGATTACGGCGCGGTTTTCAGCACGGCCATCGACAAGTATATTTACGTAACCGTCAAACGGCACAGCGAGCTCTTCAATGAGCCGATCCGCATCAACTATTCAGTGACCGAACAGGTCGATCAGGTAGATCAGATCAAGAATAATATCGCGCGCGAATGCCTTCGGCTTGCTGAAAATCGATCCGCCGATTTATATCAGCACCGTGGGCGATTTGCCGGCTTCGACCGGATTGGCCGGTTCCAGCGCCTTCGCGGTCGGATTGTTGCACGCGCTGCACGCCTATCGCGGCGAACGCGTGACGCCGGGCCAGCTTGCCGAAGAAGCCTGCCATATCGAAATCGACGTCCTGAAAGAGCCAATCGGCAAACAGGACCAATATGCCGCGGCATTTCGGCGGATTAAATTTTTTCCGGTTTCAATCCCGGTGGCGCGGTGACAGTCGAGCCGGTTCGGGTTAGCAACCATTTTCTGGACGATCTTTTCAAGCATGTCATGATGTTTTGGACCGGCATTCAGCGTGATGCCAGTTCCGTGCTGGCCGAACAACGCGGAACATTCCGGATAAACTCGCCTATTTGCAGAAAATCCGCGGTCACGCGCATGAACTGCAAACGCTGGCGGCGCAGGGCAAATTTAAACCGGAAGCGTTTGGAAAAATTCTTCACGATTCCTGGCAGCTAAAACGCCAATTGGCCGGCTCGATTTCCTCGAAACAAATTGACGAATACTATGAGCGCGCGATCAAAGCGGGCGCGGAAGGCGGAAAAATTTGCGGCGCCGGGGCAGGGGGTTTTTTGCTGTTTATCGTCAAACCCGGTAAGCAGGCCGCTGTTCGCAAGGCGCTGTCTCATCTGACGGAAGTATCCGTTGGATTTGAAGCGCATGGTTCGCGGGTTTTGTTGCCGTTTGAGCATTAGGTAACTCAAGAACGTGAGAGCGTGACCCTCCTACGCTAAAGCTACGGAGGGCAGGGAGCGGGAGAATGTATCCGCGCTGAAAGCGCAACCCCATCTTAGCCGTGGGCAACGCCCACGGTACACGTACCACATGAGAAATCTTTGCCCTGTATGGGCAATCCAAATTCTGTCATGCTCGCCGCTTTGGCCTGCCCTTACAGGGCGCGGAACAATTTCGACATCCTTCCGAGGGCTTTGCCCTCGGCTAAAATGGCATAGCGCTTTCAGCGCGTGTTATCTGGATTAGACTCCGTCCCGTCTTGCGATGGGCCGGTGGCGGACGGGTACGTCCGCCCTACCGGGTGGAGCTTGGGAATCTTTTTTCTCCACGTACTACAAATATTTCGCCCCTAACGGGGCTTGGAGAAGGATGTGAGCGTCGCGGCGAAAAACAGCGAACATCGAACGCCCAACATCGAACGTCGAAGTGCAGAGGATGTCAGTCTAACGCTCGCCCTCACCCCGGCCCTCTCCCCCGAGGAGAGGGAGAATTATCCACCGATGGCTTGATATTCTGGACGGCTAAAGTAATTGGACGATCAATGAGATAGTAGGCGTACCGAATCGGTGACGGCCGAACCCACTGCGAGATACAGAGACGTTCGATCGCTGTTCCCTCTCCGCGCCCATCGGATGGGAGGGGAGAGGGTCAGGGTGAGGTGTGGGTCCCTCTTGGCTCGTCGTAGAGAAACGTTAGCTAGGCGGAATAAAATTCCACGAAGGCGTCCCAGGCGGATTTTTCGTTCCATGCTGGAACCTCTTTGGCTGCCGGGTCCACATTGGCGCGGCGGAGGGGTTCGCTGAAATCGGTTTGCTTGGCCAGGCTTAATTCACAGGCCAGGCCGGTTCGCGCGCGAACTTCGCGGGCGACGCGTTGGGAAAATTCGCCCTGGCTTTCGACGTACCCGCTGGGATTGCATTTCGCGCACGGGATGTTGCCGGTGGCAATTTCCGACGCAAACTGACCGTACCGGGCCGCGAGCAAATCGACGTGAATATTATCACGCAAATAATCGGGTGTATTGACGGCGGCGATTTTCCCCGCTTTCCAGTTTTTCATCAGATGGGCGGTAAAGCGTGGTTCTTCAAATGGGCCAAATGGATTGGGGATGACAAATTTGCCCAATGGAATTCCGGCCGTGCCGCAATAATATCGAAACATTTGCCAGGTCAGGCCTTTGGACAAACCATAGCCGGAAAACGCGGCGAGTGTGTCGTCGCCAGTTCCTTCATTATTTTCAAAAACGGTTCCGGTGAGAATGACGGCTTTTAAACCGCCGGATTTTAAGCGGTTTAACACCTCGCGGAGATTGAGGGTATTGCTTCTGGCAGCGTCCAGGACGTCGAAGTCAGGATTTTTGTAATTTGCGGTTTCGGTTGCATGATGGCACAGCAGGTCCCAGGGTCCCGCGTCCTGAACCAATTTTAGAAAGGACTCCGAACCGAAAGGCGTTTCCGGAATGAGCCGGCAGATGGATTGCAACTTCTCCGTGCGCGTCTTCCGAATGCCGTCGTAACGTCCGATAGCGCCACGCAGCGGACAAACGATTTCATGCCCGGCGGCGGCCAATGTCTTTATGATCCAAAATCCCGTGAATGAACTGGCCCCGGTAAAAAGGATTTTCATTTCAAGTGGGTCTCGGGTTTGAAATACGGCAGGTTTTTATCCTTGTCCGAAATGACGACGGGTTCCATGGGCCAGGGAATCGCCAATTGCGGGTCGTTGTAACGGATGCCGCGCTCATTCTCCGGCGAATAGAATTCACTGGTGAAATAAAAAATTTCGGTATTGTCTTCGAGCGTCAGAAAACTATTCGCGCACCCTTGCGGGACGTGGATCATTTTGCGATTTTCCGCGGTGAGTTCGACAGTCACATGTTTCAAGAATGTCGGGGACTGGGGCCGCAAATCCAAGACGACGTCAAACAGCGCGCCGCGGGTTGCGCGGAAGGTTTTATCCTCGGCCTTGGGCGCCAATTGATAATGAATCCCGCGAAGCGTGCCGCGCTGGGCGCTCAAGGAATTGTTGATTTGGACAATGCGCGGACTCAAGCCGTGTTGTTGGAATTCGCGCTCACAGAAGGCGCGGGCAAAAAATCCGCGGTCGTCGCCGCGTTTCTCAAGTTCGATGATAAATACGCCTTTCAGAGGCGTTTCGATGAATTTCATATGTTTTGTTTGCCGGAGGATTCACGCTGCGTCAAAACTTTTTCGGCAATCCGTTTGCCGATGGCGAGCGACGCCGTGGCCGCCGGGGAGGGCGCGTTAATGACATGGAGGATGCCGGGTCCCTGTTCAAAATGGAAATCTTCAATGAGATTGCCGTCCGGGGTCATGGCCTGCGCCCTCACGGCTGAGGGGCCGGGTTCCAAATCGTCACTGCGGATTTCCGGGACCAATTTTTGGAGTGAACGCGTAAATTCCGCCCGGGACACCGAGCGAAAAATTTCATAGCTCCACAAACTTGGATAACGGGCGAGAAATCTCCAGAGTCCGGGGAAAGTAAGCGATTCCGCCAAGTCGCGCGGGTTAATGTTTGTCCAGCGATAGCCTTCACGGGCGAAGGCCAAAACGGCGTTCGGCCCGGCCTCGATTCCGCCGTGGATGAGCCGGGTGAAGTGAACGCCCAGAAATGGAAATTTGGGGTCAGGAACGGGGTAAATGAGGTGCCGGACCAAAAATTGTCTCGCCTTCTTGATTTGAAAATATTCCCCGCGGAATGGAATAATTTTGGCCGAGGGCTTTTGTCCGGACGCTTCGACGAGGCGATCCGAATAGAGACCACCGCAGGAGACCACAAATTTTGCGCGAAATTGTCCGGCGCTGGTTTCGATGATTTTTTCGCCGCCTTCGGCGACTATTTTTTCGACACGGGCATTGAGCGTGATTTCTCCGCCGTTTTCACGAATCAAGCCTGCCAGCTTCTCGCAGACGGCGGGATAGTCCACGATTCCTTCCTGCGGCACGTGGATGGCCGCAACGCCGGCGACGTGAGGCTCAATTTCTTTGATCTCTGGCGGACCCAATTTACGCAATCCAGAAAGTCCGTTGGCATTGCCGCGTTCCCAAAGCGTTTCCAATCGGGGCAATTCGTTTTCGTCCGTGGCCACGACAATTTTTCCACATTGTTCGTGAGCGACACCGTGTTCACGGCAGAAGGCGATCATTTGTTGAAGGCCGCTGACGCTGAGCCTGGCTTTTTCCGAGCCGGGTTTATAGTAAAGGCCGGAATGGAGCACGCCGCTGTTTCGGCCGGTTTGGTGCGCGGCCAGTTTAGGTTCTTTTTCCAACAACAGCAGTTTGAGCCCGGGGCTCGCTTCCAGAAGACGGTATGCCGCGGCCAGGCCGACAATGCCTCCGCCAACGACAATGACATCATGAGTCATACGCAATAAGCCTTCCAGTATGCCGGAAAGTTGGCAGGGCTGAAAAGGGAAAATTGGGTAGTAGATAGGGTCTTAATTCCGTTCAAACCATTAGGAACTGGCACCGAGACGGTGCCGGAACCGGCAGGCGAGACGCCTGCCGCTACGAAAAAGTTGGTGGGGCTGAAAAGGGAAAATTGGGGTGGTTGCGGTCGTAGCGCCACTTGCGTATGCGCTACGGGAGGAGCGTGGTCGGACGCCGGATTGCGCATGTTCCGCCCGCTGTACGGGCGGTGACGGCGGTCGTAGCACGACCTGCATTCGCTTGCCTGTGTGCTGTCCAGCGTCCGACGACGCCCGTTGCGCCGGTGGCAGCGCCACTTGCCATAACGCGGCGCGGACAGCGGTGGCAGCGCCACTTGCGAAGAGCGCCGTCCCTACCATCAGAATTGCACTGACAAAAAACGGCCGAATACTTACACTGAGGCGGTGAATCAGTGGATTTCCGAATATCTCCTTGCACAAAAGGCCGCGCACGATTCCATTCCGGTCAGCGCCGTTGGTGATCTTATTAAAGAAATACGCGCTGTTTTTCTGAAGGGTGGGAATATTTTTGTGTTTGGCAACGGCGGCAGCGCCGCAAACGCGTCTCATTTTGCCACGGACCTGGGCAAAGGGGCGTCAGACAAAGTTGGAAAGCGTTTCCGAGTGCTTTCGCTCAATGACAACGTCAGTTGGATGACGGCCCTGGCGAACGATTACAGCTACGAGGATGTATTTGTGGGACAACTCCAAAACTACGCGGCGCCGGGCGATTTTGCCCTCGGCATCAGTGTGAGCGGAAATTCTCCCAATTGCGTCAAGGCGATGACCTGGGCGCGTGAGAACGGACTTCGCACCGCGGCATTGGTCGGCGCGCGGCGGGGACGCATGGCCGAAATCGCGGATCGGGTGATTGTCATCGCGGACAATCATTACGGCCGTGTTGAGGACGTTCAGATGACGATTTGCCATATGCTCTGTTACGCGTTTATAGAGCATCCAGAATGGGCGGAATAATCTATGTCGAAACCCCTAGTAAACTGTCTTGTGACCGGCGGCGCCGGCTTCATTGGCTCTCATTTAGTCGATGCGTTAATAGCCGATGCGAACATTGGAGAAGTACGCGTTTTGGACAACTTCTCATCGGGACGGCGTGAACATTTGACTCAACACGAGCGTCATCTCAGCAGGTTCAAGGTCCACGACGTGGATCTCCTGGAAGAGAAAAAAATACGCCCCTTGTTTGAAGGCGTGGATGTGGTGTTTCATCTGGCGGCAAACCCGGACGCGCGCCGGGGAATCGCGAATCCGCGGCTGGATCTGGAATTGGAAACGATCGCTACTTTCAATGTGCTGGAAGCGATGCGCGCGAGCGGTACGTCGCAAATTGTTTTCTCCAGTTCCGGAACGGTCTATGGCGATGTGGGAACAACGGTGACGCACGAGGGCCTGGGACCGTGTTTGCCGACAAGCCTGTATGGCGCGGGAAAGTTGGCGTGCGAAGGACTGATTTCAGCCTATTGCAGCACGTTCGGAATGCGCGCGATTATTTTTCGTTTTGGAAACATTCTTGGCGAGCGCACGACGCATGGGGCGGTGTTTGATTTTCTCCGGCAATTGGCAAAGGATTCGAGCGAATTGAAAGTGCTGGGCAATGGCTTTCAGGCAAAGCCATATGTTTATGTCCGGGATTTGGTCGCCGGTTTGATGTTCGGCAAACAAAAGTGCGGCGGCTTTGAGTCCTCGAAGTTCGATGTCTTTAACCTGGCCCCGGACGGCGCGACGAGCGTGCGTTTTATCGTCGAGGACATGCTATCGCAGCTCGGCTTGAGCGGCCGAACGAAAATCCAGTACGGCGATACTCCGGGAGGCTGGGCGGGTGACGTGCCACAGTCGAGAATGAGCTCTTCAAAATTGGCCCAAACAGGATTCACATTGCCGAGAAGTTCGGACGATGCCGTCAGGCTGGCCATCAACCGGATACTACATTGGATGCGCGAACGAGGGCCGTCGGACGACGGATTGACGCTGCCTGCGGAGGCCCGTCTCAGTTTGTCGCAATAAGTTCCCGTCGGTTCGTGGTGACGGTCCTGGGTTGTTGCCGCGTCGTAATAAACAACAGTCCGCACAAGGCGATCCCGATGCCCAATGCCATCTCGGTGACGTAGAGAGGCTTGTGAGGCCGGCTGAACGTAAATTCCACGGTATGTGCGCCGGTTGGCACAAAAACGCCGCGCATAATAAAATTGGCGCGGAACAGATCCGCGGGCTTGCCATCAACCAGGACACGCCAATCCGGATCAAATTTGTCATTCAACAACAGAACCGAGGGAGCCTTCGCCTGGGCCGCCAAAACAATGTCCTTGGGGGCGTAACTTTTAAAATCGACGGTACCCGTATCTTTATCAGATGAATCACTTGCGGGCGAATCGGGCATAGGCGCCGGAACTAAAACAGTTTTTTCGGGATCAAAGTTTGGGGCGGCCAGGGTTTTTAGCGTTTCGCCGGCATTTGTGCTGACCTGCCAGTGGGAATAGAGCCTGGCACGGGGCAGGGCACCGGTGAACTTATACAGGGCTAAATCACCGTCTTTCGCCAGAACAGCCGTCATTTGTTCCAGTTCTGTAATTTGATCGACTCCCGGTTTGGGAACAATATCGAACCGTTGAGCGAATTGAAACCGGTGTTGCTGCGGGTCCAATTGTTGGTTTAACACATCCAGGAAACCGGCCGGACCAAACAGGTAGCTGGTATTGCTTAGCTGCCAGCGCCGCAGCAACAGATAGACTCCCTGCTGGGTTCCGTCGGGGACCATGGCCTGGTCATATGCGGCCAGGTCACTGTCAACGCGGGACGACTGAATAACATCTGAACACTGGATGTTGTAATACGGAAAGTGATGCTGCATCCATTCGATGCGATAAATGCCGCTGTCGCCAAAGTAACCGTCATAATCCCGCAATTGTTGAGGAGCATCAAAGGGCAGTATAGAGACTCGATGTTCGTAGGGCTTGTCGCCGAGCAAATTAATAATCGGGTTGGTGGACTTCGACTTTGTCGGGTCGGCGGGGTCGATGTCGTACTTTTGCATGTAGTTCCAGTGGATAATCCACGGCAAATCGGCCCGTCCGAGGTCTGCCACAAGCAATACGCCAAGCAACAGGCCAGCCACTCGCGCCCATTTGCCGGAAAAGAATCCCGCAATAACCAGAATGACCAAAATCACTGCTGCAGTGAAAAACAAAAGGAACCATCCAACCTGACCGACGCTGAAAGAGGCTATCTGTTCAGCGGCCGCCGGGTCCGAGAAGCCCACTTGTTGAAGATAGGCGACCAAATGCTCCTTTTGAGACCAATATATCATCCAGGCCAAAACGCCCAGGACAAGGGCCGCCAGGGAGCACAAGGTCCAGTTACGATCAAAGCCTTTTCCTCCGGCCCACCAGGTTTTCAATTGGGCGAACCGCGAATTTACTTTCCCTGCCTGTACCTGCAAATACTGGCGGCATAAAGCATCTATCCCCAAGCCGAAATTGATGATCATAGCGAGGTTAAAAACGGCCATGAGTTTCGCCGGGTTTCGAACAAATGAAGCGCCTGGCAGTTTGTAGAGCAAACTGAAAGGAAACCCATTAAAGGGCCCGAATCGGCCCCAGGACACGAGCAATGCAGCCAACATGGCCACGCTCCAAAACCAAATCAACCGGCGTTGATCCAAAGGGAATATGGAATTCGAGCGACGCAAGGATTGGGCCATGGCGAAAAATGCCACGACGGCGACCAGGATTCCGCAGTAATAACCCGCATAGCCAAAACGCATCCAATCAGCCGGTCCCGTCGGTACGGGTTTGCCGCTATCCATAGCGCGGTCTACCTCGGGCGCCCGTCCCATACCGCCCCAATATTCACCGCCAACGTAATGGCTTTGGAGAAAATCCGTCATGTCTTTGGGCGTGTCCATGCGATAGCCAAAAAGACCGGGCACGAAGACGCCGAGAGTCTCTTTTTTGGGAAGGCTCCATTGGGTGGCCCAATCCCAATGTTCCAGGCTGTCGGCAGGGCCTGAGCTTTGGTTCATGCCGGCTTTGCCAACAATATAAGTTCCAACCAACGAAGTGATGGTTTGGGCTGCAATCAACGCCGCGAAGATGGCAATGACCACGACACGTCCGATACTTCGTTCCACCTTTATCAAAGCCGGCGCGTGGTCCTCAAAAAATGATTTAAAAACTACAAACGCAGCGACGAACAAACTGAAAATGGCGCCGTTGTCCGCGCCTTCCATGACACTGAAACCCACCGCCAGACCGGCGAGTGCAAACCGCGACCAGCGGACCACGGGCCTGGTTTCATCGGAATTGGCCATGACGAGCGCCAGAGCCAGAAAGGTCATGCCCATCGCGATTTGTGCAGAGGCCGTGCCCCAGCAGGCATTTCCGAAATAAGATGAATTCAAGGCAGCCGCCAAACCACCCAAAGTTGCCGCAAGGGGCGACAGCTTCAATTGGCGGAAAAACATCCACGCCCCAAGTCCCAAAATAAACAAGCACAACGGCTGAAAGAATTTGGAGTAACCAATTGGGCCTACGATCCAGTACAGGATTGCTGTGATGTTTGGCGCCGCCGCACCTCCGCTACTGCCGATATCGTTTAAATCGTCCCATATTCCGGTTAAAACCGATGGCATTCTTCCGTCTGCGGCGTTGACCTGGCCCAAGGGGCCGTCGTTTGAGAAGTGAACGTAATCCGGGAGGAAACTCTTGGCGAACAGAGCTGCCAGAATGACCGCCAACAGCAATGGAAAAACAAAGAGATTTTTGGGCACAGACGGCGCCCGTTTGACAGTTTTTGATTGAAGGTGTTTGCGACTCAAGATGAGGAAAAGATTGTCGTTTTAATCAGATAGAGTGTCAAGGGCACAAATCCGTTCAAACTACACCCGTTCAACCTGGCTCAAATTTCAGCCAACCGGCCAAGGTGTTTTTGGGAAACGCCAGAGCCGCCACTTTTTTGAAATGTCGTCCGTTTATGGTTCCATTCGCAACCAGGCTTCAGTCTCGATGGATTTTCCGACAAGACTAAGACCGGCCTGGCTCAGGATTTCACGACAACGATTTATGTTGTTGGTACCGATGATCGTATCGTGGAGCTCAACAATGATCAGTCGAAAACCCTGCAATATTTCTGCCGAGGATTCCAATACTTCCAATTCACTTCCCTCGATGTCCATGATTAAAACTGAAAATGGGCCATGCCGGCGGCATAATTCCGACAAAGTGCAGCCGGGAACGGTGACGGGGAATTTCGAAGCCGTTTTTAAAGTTGCGCTGAGGAGATTCGCGGGATCCAAAAAGAGCGAGACTTCGCGTTGGTTGCTGGCCGCACAATTTTCGACCTTGAAAGCGCAGCCATTTGTTTCGCGGTTTTTGTGAATTGCCGGAATACATTGTGGATTGGCTTCGACGACGAGGTGCCTGGATTTGTCGCGCAATCGGGCATTTGTCACGCAAGAGACAACTCCCAAACAAGCGCCGAGCTCTATTACACTGTCTTGAGGCTGGACAAATTCCCGAACCAGTGCGCGTTCGGGAAGCTCATAGGAACCATCAAAGCAGGAGCCGCGAAGCCTGCGGCTGGTGAGGATTTTAGGGATTTCAAAAGTACAGCCATCCGCTTTAAATTGCCCGTGACGAAACAAGTCGAACAGCAATCCTTGAGCCGGTAGAGCAACTCGATAGCGCCAACTTCCGGTAAACTTGTCAGCGATGTCTTTCCACGGACTGGCTCGCAAACTGGGAGAAAGGCCATCAACCATGATTTTCGATTTTTCAACAGAACTCACTTCACGTTCCCATTTGATTTCTTGGAGACCAACGGCGGCATCTTTGAAGAGTCTCTTTATATTGAATGATTTTTGCAAGTTCCATTTTGTTTCTTCCATATGTTTCATGTCGGGTTTCGTCGCGCATCACAGGTTTCGGTCGTAAGAGAATCTTAGTCGTGGGCTTTGCAAATAACGTTAACGCTGGCATTTGTCTTTATGTGAAGTCGAGCGATGGCAGCAGGCGTTGACGCTTCGGCCTGTCCCGCTTGAAATTAAGAAAATACTCGTCAACGCGCGTCTCATTTTCTAGTCTTTTTGCATGAGTTCACGAACATTAGTCACAGGCGCTGCCGGCTTTATTGGCTCGCATGTCTGTAAACATTTGCTCAAGGCGAACCACGAAGTCGTGGGACTGGACGACTTGAGCGGCGGTTTTCGAGATTATGTTCCTGCCGGGGTCAAATTCATCGAAGGTTCCATAACCGACGCGGGACTGGTGAAAAAGCTGTTCGCCGAAAACCAGTTTGACTACGTATTCCACCTGGCGGCCTACGCGGCGGAGGGGCTGAGTCATTTCATCAAACATTTTAATTATACCAACAATCTTCTGGGCAGCGTCAACCTCATCAACGCTTCGATCAATCACAACATCAAGTGCTTTGTTTTTACCTCGTCAATCGCGGTTTATGGGAAGAACCAATTACCCATGACCGAGGACGCCGTGCCGCAGCCGGAAGACCCCTACGGCATTGCGAAATACGCCGTGGAGCTCGACCTGAAAGAGGCGCATGAAATGTTCGGCCTTAATTATGTCGTTTTTAGGCCGCACAACGTTTATGGCGAGTTTCAAAATATCGGCGACAGGTATCGCAACGTCATTGGCATTTTCATGAACCAAATTATGCAGGGCCAGTCGATGAGCATTTTTGGCGACGGTAAACAAACACGGGCGTTCAGTTACATTGATGATGTTGCACCGGTCATCGCGGCCAGCATCGAGCGCCCAAAGAGTTATAACGAAATTTTCAACGTGGGCGCCGACAAGCCTTATTCGGTGAACGAGCTGGCCGACGTGGTCGCAAAAGCGATGGGGGTATCGGCCCAGGTCAAACACCTGGAAGCGCGAAACGAAGTGGTCCATGCGTATTCCGCCCATGAAAAGGTGCGGAAACATTTTGGCGACCTCATCAGAAACGTCACGCTCGATGAAGGCGTTGCCAAAATGGCGGCGTGGGCCAAAAAAGCGGGCGCGCGCCAGGGCAAACCGTTTGAAGGAATTGAAATCCGAAGAAATCTTCCGCCGTCGTGGGCGGCGTTGTCGGTGTGACGGCGGAACGCGTTCTCAGAAGTTTGAAGCAGTTTGCCTGCTTCAGGAGACCTTAAAGTCGCGCGATGAGTTCAACACAAGATTCAAAAAAGCCGTTGGTTAGCGTCATCCTGCCTGTCAGAAACGGGGGAGATTACCTCGCCCCGCAAATTGATAGTATCCTCGCTCAGACGTATTCAAATCTGGAACTGCTTATTTGTGACGATTGCTCGACAGACAAAACACCACAGGTCGCGCAGGAATATGTGCGGCGGGATCCACGGGTCCGGTATGTCCGCAACGACGTCAATCTGCGCGTGTCACTGACGTTTGAAACACACTGCGTCCTGTGCCGGGGTGATCTTATTGCGCCTTCCGACGCTGACGATTATTGGCTGCCGGAAAAGATTGAGAAACAGGTGGCTTATTTGGCGGCGCATCCGGAAACTCAAATGGTTTTCGCCGATGATATGATCGTGAATAGCGACCTTTCGGTAAAAATGGGATCGTTTCAAAAGAAAATGGGAAATTATTCCCCTGGCGGCGATATCTCAATCGCCACTCTTCTGGAGCGCAATTTTGTGGCGTTCCATATTTCGTGTTTTCGGCGGACGATGATACCAAAACTGTTGCCGATGCCGCAGCAATCCGTACTGATGTACGATGCGTGGGCCGCGCTGGTCTGCTCTTTGAAGGGACCGATCGGGTACATAAACGAATGCCTGGTGCTCTACCGCCAGCATCAAAGCAACATGGTGGGCTCCGGGACCCGTGACGCCGGATTTTATTTAAAACGGCTCAACGATACCGCATTTTTACGAGAATATGTCACGGACAAATCCAACCAGTTATCCGTCCATAAAAGGCTTATGGATATGGAGCCCGGTGATCTCGCCCGGCAGGAGTTGCTTGAGAAAATCGCCAATCAAACGGTTTTATTGGCGATGTTGGAGGCTCAGGGCCTGAGAGATTTCGTTTCTCGAGCAGTGAAAGCCGGGTGGACCATTTTAAGAACAAGCCAAAGATATCACTTTAAACAGTGGCTGTTTCTCATTGTTTCCCGTCGCGGCATCAAACAATTGAAACTTGAGCAGAAACAATGAAGGTTTGGCGGCTTCCTGTGACAGTTATCGGCTTCTGCCTTTGGCAAAAGAAATTCCGCGAATAGAAGACGCGCCTGGATTTGGCCGGGATTGGCAGGATTAAAATGGACGTTGTGAAGAAATGAACTTTTGCCAGTCCACCCCCGGAGCTTCCATTCCTGCAACCATATGCGTTCCGATGGATTGTTCTGGAATCCAAAGCCTGTATTTCCGGCCAAATAGAATTTGGCGCCAGCAAAACCACCAGGCAAAGAATACGCTGGCAGCCCAAAACGGTTTTATAACGAGTGCCCGCGCGAAGAAGAACGGATTCCAGACCCTGGTTTTGGTCAATGCCATCCACTTGCTCAAATCCGGACTGACCCGGCCGTACGATGCCAGAAAGACCCATTTGCATTGGCGAAGTGTCGTCCTTGTGGTCAAAAACGTATGCGTCGTGCTCATGCACGTTCGCCAGGTTTTCCCATCCGACTTTTTCTCCTCGAATGGCACATCGTGCAAAGCGGTCGAGAGAGTATCCGGATGGTTGTAAACGGAAATGAAATCCACTCCGGTGTTGTCGGTTAAAAAGCGCACGGCCAGGGCGAATTCATTCGGCAGGTAAAAATAATCATCTTCCGCAAGATAAACGACCTCAGCATCCGATTGTTCCATCAAAGTGCGCGCTTGTTCCATGAACGTGGAGGCATCGCCCACCTTTGAAAAACGTTTTAATTCCAGGTCCTGCGCCGGCCAGAGGCGTTGAAACATTTCTTCATATACCGGGGGGCAGCCATCCAGCAGAACAAAGAGCTTCACCTTAAGATCTCCAAGCGACTGCTTGAACGATTCCAGGCACAGCTGGGAAAGCTTTAATTTATCGTCGGCGTAAATCGGCGGCGCGTGCGATGAAACCTTGGGGTATATCCGGTAGCCGACGGCCAAATCGTATTTGAAATTATCTTTTGTTTTCATAGCTTTCAGGCATCAACTCGCGGCAAGCCAAGTTTTGAGGCGCGTTTCACCTCATCCCAGCGATTGAGACGGAATTTGAAAAATCGGAGCATCCAAAAGTCGGAACGTTTGCGGAAGCCGGCCGCTCTTTTCCGCTCCTGTGAAACATGGCGGCGCAGGCGCCAGCAATCGCTGAGAACGTTCCAAAAACTAGCTTTGGCAAACGACCAGCGCCGCAATAACAATGCGCCCGCCAGCGATTCCAAAAAAAGCCAGCCGACCAGCGGAACAACGGGCAAAAGGAGAACATGCCGCCCGTTTTTGAGCAGCGTCAGAATGCTGTTGCGGTTGGTCAAAAAACGTTTGCGATCGTTCGTGCGAAATTCCACCGTCGTAATTCCGCCGGTAGGATTCACGCCAGCCGCGCCGCGATGGTGCAATCGCGCTTCGAAAATTCCGGCGACTTTATATCCGGCGATCCATACGCGCCAGGACAAATCCGAATCGTCGGAATAAATGAAGAATTCCGAATCAAACATGCCTACCTGATTGAAAACGTCCGTTCGAATGAAATAAGAACATCCGCCGGCGATAAATATCTCGCGCGTGCGGTTGGCTATGGCGGAGGGGCTTGGCAAGCCAAACAGATCGAAGCCATAAAAACCAAAATCCTGATACGAATTGTCAGGATAATTCAAGACGAGCGGCGTGGACGCCGCTGCGTCGAGCTTTTCGGTCCCGTTGACGAGTTTTTCCATGCAATCCAGCTCGAGCCATGTGTCATTATTCAAAAACAACAGCCAACGGCCTGTGGCGACGCGCGCGCCGGAATTGTTGCCTTCACAAAAACCCAGGTTTTCCGAATTACGAACCATCGTTGCCATCGGAAATTTTGCAAACCACTCTCTTGCAACGGCAACGGAGTTATCCGAAGAATTGTTGTCCACCATGATTGTTTCGATCTGCGCGATAATGGTTTGGCCCAGGATCGTTTCGAAACACTTCGGCAACCAGTTTGCGCCATTGCAGTTCAGCACAACGATGCTGATGATCGGGCTGCGGGCGGCCTGTCCAAATTTTTCAATTTGCGCGGCCATTCTTTAGCATTTGCTCCGGCTTCAGATTAGCGACCAGTTTTTTATCATGCCGGTGCGTTCTGTAGGTCAGAACGCCCCAGGCGTTTCCGGCTACGCTCGCGGGACTGGCCAGTAAATGCCAAAGCCAGCGCTTATCGCGGCCAATGCCGCGCAAAACGTGGTAGAGCGGCCCAAATAGAGTCACACAATAAAGAGCCGCCGCCCAAAGGGGAACCGGGGGATGTTCTTTCATCCAGTTGGTGTTTGCTTCCTCCTGGACACGCAGGAAGTGAACGGTAGCGCGACGGCGCTTTTTGACGAAACCCCAAAGAGTTTGCACGTAATAATGATGCACACCGCGTCCGGTGATCCGCAGCCATTCACGTTTTCCTTTGCGCATCAGGTGGAGCGCCGCGTGGGTGTCCTGAAAATGTTCATCGGCCTTGACCGATTCCAAATCAGCACGGCGAAAAACAAATCCGTTTGCTCCAAGCGGATACGAGTACGTTCCTTCCGGCAGCGTCCAACGTTCCACTTCGCCTGAACGCTCGACCAATTGTGGATTGGCGCTCATGAGCCAGCAGATTGGGTCGCTGATGTGCAGCAAATGGGAGAGGTAGGCGCAAAATGAGCTCATTTTGGGTGAGGGCAGATAATAGCTCTCCACTCCAAGGGCCTGCGGATTTTGCTGAAGGGCTTTGACTGCCAATTCGATGTAATCCGGATGTGTGATCTCATTGTCGGCGTCGACAAACACAATGAATTCACCGGTGGCCCGGCCCAATGCAAGGCGCTTGCCTTCTTCCATGTTCTTGCCGTCATCGTCCAGGACGATCGCCCCGTGTTTCTTTGCAATCTCGCGCGTCGAATCAGTCGAATGGGCGTCCGCCAGGATAATTTCATAGCGGTCCCGCGCATAGGTTTGCCGCGCAATGGACGCCAGGCAATTATCCAAAATCGCTCCGGCGTTCAACGTCGGCATAATGAAGCTGACGCGAGGCAGGTTTTTAGTATCCGACGGCATGAGAACATTCTGACTGATTAAAGAGCAAAATTCAAACCGGCTTTGAAATCTTAATTCGTTAAGCCGGTGATGCGTGGAGTGGCTCTAATAGCGTATGGCTTCGCGACACTTTGGTCGCGCGCCAATAAGACAGGTCCGGCTTAAATTTCGTGAAGCCGGGATTGGGTACGCCTTCAGGGTATTCCTCATGCCATTCCACCAGAACAGTCGAGTGTTGCAATAATACCGCGCAACGCTCCAACATCTCGTATTCGAGGCCTTCGCAATCCAATTTAACAAATGCCGGAACCCCGAACCATCGAATCGCTTCCTCTACGGTAAATCCAATGCCCTGCGGACCTGTCGCCGGATTGTGAAAATTCGGGTCATAGCTGGCCGGAACGATTTTGGCGTCAACCGTTAACGGTGCAGGAACGATGACGACGTTCTTATGCGGCGCCGTCCGATAACCCAGGTAATATAATGAATTCAAATTGGGTTCGAAGGCATAGACGCGCTGGTTGGGGTTTGCTTCAGCCATCATAGGCGTGTATTTGCCAAGCGAGGCGCCAACGTCCCAAATCGGACCTGGCCAGGACCGGCGGCATAGCCCTTCCTCTCCTGGTTCGGTAGGACTGAAGAATCGGGACATTTTTCCCCGAATTAAAAAGCGGAATGGATGGTGCCGCAAATAATGAGAAAAATAAAAAAGAAATTTCAGAGGGGGCAAACCCATAATATTTCACGGGAGCTTATATAAACGGGTCCTCTCAGTCAACCACTCGCGGAGACGTTCGGACATTTGTTTACTGTATTGATGGAGTTCCGACAATGGTTTCCCTTTAGTGAACGTTTGACTGTCGTTTGCAATGGCGGTAGTATATTAAATCACCGGCAGTGCAATGAAGAACCTCAAGCGAACAATCGGTTGGCGCATATACCATTTCGTACACACGAATGGCATGCTGGCCGATTTTGTTTATTGGGGCGCCTATTATGTCCAGAATGCTTTTCGCGGCCGGCAATTCAAACGATATTCGCAGCATCACGTTACGCCTGAGGAACTTTTTGAGCATCGCCGGTTGACGTCCTCCGCCTACCTGGTGACGGGAGTGACCAACATCTGCAATGCAAAATGTACCTTCTGTGCCTACCCCAAAGTCGTAGCCAACAAAACCCTGCAAACCGGGGTGATGTCCAACGAGGTTTTTAGAAAGGCAGTGGATGAATGGGCTGCCATGGGCGGCCAAAGTCTGGATCTCACGCCTGTGGTTGGTGATCCGCTCGTGGACCCGGGCATCCTTGAGAAGGTGGACTACGCCGTGAATCACGCGGGGTTAAAGGATGTTTACCTGACGACCAATGCCATCCTGATCAACAGAAACGAGACCTATAAGAAATTAATTGATTTGGGAATTGCCGGTGTTTTCATCAGCACGCAAGGGGCCAGCAAAGAGGCGTATGAAAAGATTTATGGCGTTAAACATTATGACGAAGCCATGTCGGGTATTCGTAATTTGATGGAATACAACCGGTCAAAGAACGAGCCGGCGCGCATCGTGGTCCGCTTCCGCAACCACGAAAAACCCAGCGCTATCATTCGTTCTCCCGATTTCAAAAAGAATATCCAGCCGTTTCTATCCGAGCGGGTCCGTGTCAATTTTACGGTGGATTTTGACAATTGGGGCGGAACAATCAAGCCACAGGACATGAGTGGCTCGATGCGTTTACGGCGACTACCGCCGATGTTAAACGTTCCCTGCAAGAATCTATTCAATTTTGCCGTTCGCCATGATGGCCGGGTTCGTCTTTGCGGTTGCCGTCTGACAACGAATGATAATGACGATTTGGTTGTTGGCAACGTTCGCGAAAAAACCCTGGTGGAACTGTCTCAGAGTGACGAGGCATGGAAGATTATTAACGGATTCTATGAAGGAAAACGTCCGACTACCTGCGTGGAATGCACTCTTTATCAACCCATTAACCGGCAATGGCTTGAACGCCGGGCTGGCGAAGGGCAAAGGAAGTAGCACCCGGAATTTTCGAACTTTCTTTGTAGAGGGCTCGTCAAAAGTGCTGGCGGGAATAGCTCCATTTCGTTAGATTTTCAATTTCTGCATGGATAAAATTTTTGTCACGGGCGCGGCGGGTTTCATTGGCAGCAACCTCGTGGACCGTCTTTTGAGCGAAGGCAAAACTGTCGTCGGATTTGACAATTTTTCAACCGGCCAGAGGGAATTCCTGCAAGGCGCCCTGAAGAACCCAAATTTTACGTTGATTAATGGGAACTGCCTCGATTTGCCCGCCCTCATCAAGGGAATGGCTGGTTGCGACATTGTTTTTCACCTGGCGGCAAATGCGGACGTGCGATTTGGGCTCGAACATCCGGGCAAGGATTTCCAACAAAATGCGCTTGCCAGCTTTAATGTCCTGGAAGCCATGCGTGTCAGTGGCGTCAACCGCATTGCGTTCAGCTCCACTGGCAGCGTTTATGGCGAGGCGGAAATCATCCCGACTCCGGAGACCGCGCCGTTCCCGGTCCAAACCTCGCTTTATGCGGCGTCCAAACTTGCCGCCGAGGGATTCATTCACGCTTATTGCGAAGGATACGGTTTCGAGGGTTATATTTTCCGATTCGTGTCCATACTGGGCGAGCGCTACACTCACGGTCACGTGCTGGATTTCTATAAGCAACTGGTTGCCGACCCTAAAATATTGAAGGTGCTTGGCGATGGCTTGCAGCGAAAATCCTATCTCTACGTCGGCGATTGCATCGATGCGATGTGTCATGTCATCAAATTGCAAACGGCGAAAAAAGCCAAACATCGCGTGGAGACCTACAATTTGGGCACTGAAGAATATTCCCAGGTGAACGATTCTATTCGCTGGATCTGCCAGACCCTGGGAATCAAACCTGCGATTGAATACAGCGGCGGCAAACGTGGCTGGGTCGGCGATAATCCGTTTATCTTCCTGGATACACAAAAAATACGCGCCACCGGCTGGAAAACGACGATGACGATTGAACAGGGAATCGCCCGGACGCTCAAATGGCTGCAAGAAAACCAATGGGCGCTCGAACGACGATAAACCAGCGGGGGGAATCAAGGCAGGCCAAAGTTCGCAAGAAAGGCCCCGCCCTCGGGATCCTCCCCGGCGCAGCCGTCCAGGCCGACGATTACGGTCCTTGGCCTTTGGCACCTTGGCTGCGTCACGGCGGCATGCTGCGCGAAACATTTTCAGGTCATCGGGATTGGATTTTGACGACAGCGAACGTCGCAAAATTAAATTCCGGCAAAGCGCCGCTTTTGGAACCTGGCCTGGATGAACTAATCGCCGCCGGATTCGCTTCGAAAAAACTTTCATTTACCACAGAGCGCAAACGCCGCTGCGCCAATGCCGACGTCCTTTGGGTTTGTTATGACACGCCAGTCAATGAGAACGATGAATCGGACGTTGAATTTGTTCTGGGAAACATTCGCAACGCCCTGGCACGATTGCGGAAGGATGCGCTGGTTCTGATCTCCGCACAGCTTCCCGTGGGCACTTGCGCGAAATTGGAAAAGGAATTTCCGCAATTTTCATTTGCCTGCTCGCCGGAAAATTTGCGACTGGGAAAAGCGATTGACTCCTTTGAAAAAGCTGAACGCATTGTCGTTGGCCTCCGCAATGACGGCAAGAAAGAAGCTGCTCGAAAAACTATTTGCGCCATTCACGCGGCAAGTATTGTTCATGCGCACGGAATCGGCGGAGATGGTCAAGCACGCGCTCAATTCGTTCCTCGCGCTTTCCATCACGTTCATCAACGAAATCGCGCGCCTTTGCGAACACACAGGCGCGGACGCGAAGGAAGTGGCGGCCGGACTCAAAAGCGAGCCGCGCATCGGTCCGCGAGCCTACCTGGGGCCGGGCGGGCCGTTTGCGGGCGGCACGCTGGCGCGCGACGTGGTGACTCTCACCAAACTCGGCCGAGGCGAATGGCGAAAAGCTTTCCGTCATTCCGGCGATCAAGCAAAGCAACGATCTGCATCGCGGCTGGGCGTTTCGCCGGCTGCAATCGCGCCTGGGCGATTTGCGCGGCAAGAAGATTGGCGTTCTTGGCCTCACGTACACGACCAATACCGACACGCTCCGGCGCAGCGCGGCGGTTGAATTGTGCAAACGCCTCATGGACGCCGGCGCTACGCGTCAGAGCGTTTGACCCGGCGGTGAAGAAGTCTTCCCGTGAGCCTGGAATCGGTTTCACCTCGGTGGAAGCATTGCCGACGTATTGCAGGGCGCGGACGCCGCCGCGGTTTGCACCGAGTGGCCGCAGTTTCGCCAGGCGGATTGGCCGAAAATCGTTCCGCAAATGCGCGGCAAAGTGTTTGTGGATGCCAACCGGTTTTTGGAAAAGGAATTGAAAAGACATCCCGGAGCTCAAGCATCTTTCCGTCGGACGCTCTCAATGAAACTTAAAAACGTCAACGCGCTTATCACCGGCGGCAGCCAGGGACTTGGCAAAGTCATCGCCGAACATTTTTTGCGCGAAGGCGCGAATGTCTGTATTTGCGCGCGCAACGAAAAGGAATTGTCCGCCACGCGCGACGAACTTGCAAACGAAATTTCCGTCGCAAAAAGGTCCTGGCAAGACCTGCGACGTTTCCAACGAATCGCAGGTCAACGAACTGGTCGCCTTCGCGTTGCAGCGAACTTGGTTCGCTTCCAGGCGCTGGTTTTGAACGCGGGCATTTACGGGCCGATGGGGCCGACGGAGTCCGTTGACCTGGATGAATGGCGGCGGGCGATGGACATCAATTTGTTCGGCGTTTTGCTGCCGTGCCGGGCGTTGATTCCGCATTTCAAAAAGGCCGGCGGCGGCAAAATCATCGTCATTGAGCGGCGGCGGCGCGACCAATCCCTTGCCCAATATCAGTTCCTACGCCGCTTCAAAGGCGGCGGTGGTGCGGCTGGTGGAAACGTTGGCGGAGGAATTAAAGCCGTTTCACGTGGATGTGAACGCGATTGCGCCCGGCGCGTTGGAAACGCGTTTGGTGGATCAGGTGCTGGCGGCTGGGCCGGAAAAAGTCGGCGCGGATTTTTTCGAGAAAAACAAGAAATGGAAGGAAAAAGGCGCGGTGCCGCTCGATCTGGGCGCGCGCCTGGCCGTTTATCTTGGCCAGCGCGGAAAGCAACGGCATCACCGGCAAACTCATCAGCGCGCAATGGGACCCGTGGGAAAAACTGCATGAATTCAAAAATGATCTGGCGGGGGACATTTATGCCTGCGCCGCATTGTGCCCGAGGACCGGGGCAAAACATGGGGTGACAAATGAACTACGCCATCATCGGCTGCGGATTGATTGGGAAAAAGCGACTGGCGGCGTTGCCCGCCGGTTCGAAACTTGTCGTCGCCTGCGATACCAATTTGCCGCGCGCCGAGGGGCTGGTGGAACTGGCGAAGACGGGCCGCGCCGTCGCCGATTTTAAACAAGCCGTTGCCGATCCGCACGTGGATGCGGTCATTGTCGCCACGATCAATTCGACGCTCGCCGAAATTTCCGCAGCGGCGATTCGCGCCGGCAAGCATGTCCTTGTCGAAAAACCCGCGGGGATCTCCGTGCGCGAAGTCGACGAGTCTGATCGCGCTCGGAACAGAAACACGGCGTTTGCGTGCGCGTCGGTTTCAATCATCGCTATCATCCGGCATTTCTCAAGGCGCGGGAAATTTTTGAGTCCGGCGTGATGGGCGAATTGATGTTCATCCGCGCGCGCTATGGCCACGGCGGACGCGTCGGCTACGACAAGGAATGGCGCGCCGACCCGAAATTTGCCGGCGGCGGCGAACTGATCGACCAGGGAATCCATTTGATTGATCTGGCCGGCTGGTTCCTGGGCGACTTCAAAAAGGTCGACGGCCACGCGGCGACTTATTTCTGGGACATGCCGGTGGATGACAACGCCTTTCTGGATCTGCGAACGGCCAAAGGCCAGACGGCGTGGCTGCACGTGAGTTGCACGGAATGGAAAAATCTTTTTTCGTTCGAGATTTACGGCCGCCACGCCAAGCTGCACATTGACGGGCTCGGCGGCAGTTACGGCGTCGAAAAACTTTCTCATTACCAGATGAAACCGGAAATGGGCATTCCGGACACGAAGGTCTATGAATTTCCGGGCCCGGACGAATCGTGGCGAAATGAAATGCTGGCGTTTGAAAAAGACATTCAACTGAAGCGAAAACCGGATGCCGGACTCGCTCAGGTCCGCGCGGCGCTTCAGTGTCGTCGAAACTATTTACAGAACCCGAAAAAATTATGATCATTGCGCGTTCACCTCTTCGCATCACCCTCGGCGGCGGCGGCACGGATTTGCCGTCGTACTATGAAAAATTCGGCGGCTTTCTCATCGCCGCGGCGATTGACAAATACGTTTATATCACGCTGCACGACACGTTCGTGCCGGATTTGATCGTGAAATATTCCGAGCTGGAGCGTGTGCCGGACGCATCGAAATTGAAACATCCCATCATCCGCGAGGCGTTCGCGCTGCTCGGCATGGACGGCCATTCGCTGGAACTGACCTCCATGGCGGACATTCCGGCGGGAACCGGGCTGGGTTCGTCCGGCAGTTTCACCACGGCGCTGCTGAAGGCGTTGCACGCCCACAAACGGAACCTCGTTCATCCCGCCGACCTGGCGGCGCAGGCGTGCGACATCGAATTGGAACGGCTTGAAGGAACCGATTGGCAAACAGGACCAATACATCGCGGCTTACGGCGGCATGACCTGTTTCAATTTCTTGCGAAAATGGAAAAGTCGAGGCCTGGCCGTTGAAACTTTCCGACGAAACGCGCGACAATCTGGAAGACAACCTGCTTTTGTTTTTCACCGGCTATTCGCGCTGCGCCTCGGCGATTTTGAAGGAGCAGGACCAGAAATCGAAATCGGACGACAAGGCGATGATCGAGAACCTGCATTTCGTCAAAGACCTCGGGCTTGCAAAGCCAGGCGCGCGCTGGAAAGCGGCAACCTGCCCGAGTTCGCGCGGCTGATGGATGTGCATTGGCAGCGCAAAAAGCAGCGCAGCGGCGGCATGAGCAATCCAAAAATCAACGAATGGTATGACCTCGCGATGGCCAACGGCGCGCTGGGCGGCAAACTGATCGGCGCGGGCGGCGGCGGATTTCTGATGTTTTACGGCGAGGACAAAGTCGAAACTGCGCCATGCCATGACGAAGGCCGGGTTGCAGGAAGTGCGCTTCCGTTTCGATTTCGAGGGAACCAAACTCGTCATTTCGTGAGCGCGCTCGCAAAATTCCCGTGGCGATTCTGGCCGGCGGACTGGCCACGCGGCTGCGGCCCATCACCGAAAAAATCCCGAAATCGCTCGTGCCGGTCGCCGGGCAGCCATTTCTGGCGCACCAGCTTGAATTGCTTCACGCGCGCGGCATCCGGCGCGCGGTTTTGTGCATCGGCTATCTCGGCGAAATGATCCAGCGCGATTTGGCGACGGCGAAAAGTTTGGCATCCAACTGGATTATTCCTTCGACGGGCCAAAACTTCTGGGCACCGGCGGCGCCATCAAACGCGCGTTGCCGTTGCTGGGCGAAGAATTTTTTGTGCTCTACGGCGATTCGTATCTGCCGATTGATTACGCGCCGGTCGCCGATTTTTTTCATCGCAGCGGCAAGCCGGGCCTGATGACGGTGTTTCGCAACGAAGGGAAATTCGACACCAGCAACGTCGTTTTCGCCGATGGCGAAATCAAGGTTTATGACAAGAAAAATAAAGCTGCCGGAAATGCGGCACATTGATTACGGCTTGAGCCTGTTCAAGGCTCGGTGTTTGATGCGCTATGCCGCCGGAGCAGGTTTTTGACCTGGCCGAAGTCATGGGCAGGCTGGTCCGCGAAAAACAACTGGCCGGCTTTGAAGTGACCGAACGATTTTATGAAATTGGCTCGCCTGCGGGCTTGGCAGAATTGGAATCGCTGTTACAATCAAAACCACTATGAATTTTACCCAACAATTTCTCGCGGAAGTCCAGCAGGTCGCGGCGCAACTGAACGCGGACGCCATTGAAAAATGCGCGGATGAACTGGCAAAAATCCGCGAACGCGGCGGACGGCTCTTTATCCTGGGCGTCGGGCGGCAGCGCCGGCAACGCGGGCCATGCCGTGAATGATTTCCGCAAGATCTGCGGCTTCGAGGCCTACGCGCCCACGGACAATGTTTCCGAATTGACCGCGCGCACCAACGACGAAGGCTGGGCGACGATTTTTTCCGAATGGCTGAAAGGCTCGCAGCTCAATGCCAAAGACGGCCTGCTGATTTTTTCCGTCGGCGGCGGCAATCTCGAAAAAAACGTCAGCCCCAATCTGGTCAGCGCCATTCAACTGGCGAAAAAAGCCGGCGCATCCGTCATCGGCATCGTGGGGCGCGACGGCGGTTACACGGCAAAGGAAGCGACGGCGTGTGTCATCGTTCCCACGGTGAATCCCACGCACGTGACGCCGCACAGCGAAGCGTTTCAGGCGCGTGGTCTGGCATCTTGTTCGTTTCGCACCCGAAACTGAAAGTGGCGCAGACGAAATGGGAATCGACGAAATGATGGCAACTTATCCCTTTGTGAAATAATTTCGCTGCTTCTCGCTGGTGGGCATTTCCAGTTTTTCCATCACAGCCAGCATGTCTTCCCAGACTTTCGTTTTTCGCTCATTGCCTGATTGCGAAGCAGATAGGCCGGATGAAAGGTGGGCATGAGAGGCGTGCCGCGATAGATCTTCCATTGCCCGCGCAATTTCATGATACCGACGGTCTTGCCCAGCAGCCCTTCGATGGCCGTTGCGCCGAGACCCGACAATGACGCGGGGACGAATTAAATCAATCTGCTCATGCAAGTAGGGGACGCACGTGGCCATTTCGTCTGAGGTTGGCTTGCGGTTTCCGGAGTTTGGCCGGGTGTATCGGGACGGCATTTTAAAATGTTGGCGATATAAACATCGCTGCGCTGCAGGCCCATGGCCTGGATCATTTGTGTGAGCAATTCGCCGGCGCGTCCGACGAATGGTTCGCCCTGCGTATCTTCGTCGGCCCCGGGGCCTCGCCGACAAACATCAATTGCGCGTCTATGTTTCCGACTCCGAAAACCACATTTTTGCGGGACGACGCTAAATGCGCGCATTTGACGCAATTCAAAACGCGCTCGCGCAATGCGGCAAATGCGGCAGACTTTTCGAGGATTTTGGATTTACGATGTTGTGTCGGAATGTCTCTGAAATATTTGCGCTTTGGCCGCTGCACTGGCCAACAGACGTCTCCGTCGGTTTCTGGTTCCAGGCACGGGCGTTGAGGGGAGCTTTTGAGCCGATCTCGGGCTTTAGCGACCGGCGCTCATCGCGCCTGTTGCGGGCATGGGCGGGAAAGCGTCTGGAAGTGTTTCGGCAGAAACGATCACGTGCCGGCCGCCATGGGCCTTTTAGCTTTCGAGATGGCGAATGGTTGCGTCGAGCAATTCTTCGTAGGTTGGAGGCATGAAGTTTTGGGTTATTTAACGTTCAACTCGCGCTGGATGCCAAATTTTTCAATGCGCTTGCGCAGCGTTGCCCTCGTGATGCCGAGCAATTTCGCGGCGGCCACCTGGTTGTCATTTGTTTCCTTGAGGGCCTGGATGACCAGTTCGCGTTCGACGGCAGGAATGATTTTCAATTTCGGTTCGCGTCTGGCCCATTGAAATAATTGCCGTGCAAGGCCGGCCGCGTCATCCACTGCCGCGGCGGCAGCGCCAACTGGCGGGTACCGGTGCGGTGGTCCGGAAATTTCCGGGGGCAAATCGGTGAGCAGAATCGCGTCGCTTTTGGCCATGACGTGCGCCCGGCGGATGGCGTTTTCCAATTCGCGTACATTGCCGGGCCAATGGTATTTTTCCAGCGATCGGATGACCATCGCGGCGATGGATTTGGGCGGGCGCTGCTGTTCGCGCGCGATTTTTTCTAGAAAATAATTGACGAGCAAGCGGGATATCCTCGCGCCGGTCGCGGAGGGGCGGGACCTGGATGCGAACAACGTTCAGGCGATAAAACAAGGTCTTCTCGAAATTGTTTCGTCGCGACAGCCTGTTCGAGCGGTTTGTTCGTGGCGGCAATGACCCGCACGTCCGCGGAAATAGGCTGGTTACCGCCCACGCGCTCAAAGGTCCCGCTTTGCAGGACGCGCAGAATCTTTGTTTGTGTGGCCGGGCGTCATGTCGCCGATTTCGTCCAGGAAAATCGTGCCGTGATTGCATTGCTCAAACTTTCCGATTCGCTGGCCGGTTGCGCCGGTAAATGCGCCGCGTTCATGGCCGAACAACTCGCTTTCCAGCAAGTTGCTCGGGGATGGCGGCGCAATTGACGGCCAGAAACGGCTGGTCACTGCGATTGCTGTGATGATAGATGGCGCGGGCCATGAGTTCCTTGCCTGTGCCGCTTTCGCCGGTGATCAGGGCCGTTGCATCGCTTGCCGCGACCTGGCCGATCAGCTTAAATACCTGCTGCATCGGCTCGCTGCGGCCGACGATGCCCAGTTCGTAATCTTCCGATTCCAGCAATGGCTGGTAGGAGACGACCTGTTTCATGTCGCGCGCCGCCTTGAGGGCGTTGGCAACGAGTTCTTTGATTTTTACGGCGTCAAACGGCTTGAGCAAATAATCATAGGCGCCCAGCTTCATCGCTTCGATGGCGGTTTGGGTCGTGCCATAGGCGGTCATTAAAATCACGAGCAGCTTGGGATTGCACCGCGCGAATTTTCCGGAGGGTTTCCAGGCCGTTGATGCCGCCCATGCGCACGTCCATGAGCACCAGGTCAGGCTTGAATTTGGGAATAATTTTCAATCCGTCCTCGCCGGAGGGCGCGGCGGCCAATTCAATTTCCGGGGAATCAAAAATCCGCTGGAGGGAATACCGCACGTCTTCTTCGTCATCGATCAAAAGCAACTTGCTCATTCTGTTACAGAATAATGAATTATCGGCGAAGACGCAGCCAATTTTTGCACCCCCCGATATGCTTCAATGTTCTCGCCGCGCCGAAGCGAAGCGAAGGCGGGCCAACGAATTGCGAACGGAAAATTTCCGCGCTTGAATCCTTACCTTCAAATGCTGACACTTCGCGCATGCGATTCATTAGCAATGTCATTGAAAAATTGCAGCGGCATCCCAAGCGGGTCGTGTTTCCGGAAGGGGAAGAACTCCGCATTCTCCAGGCGGCGCGGCAGTTTTACGCGCTTCGCCTGGGCGCGCCCATTGTTTTGGGTAACCAGGCAAAAATTAAGGAAATCGCCGATACGGCGAATATTTCGCTCGAACACATTCGGATCATCAATCCGGCTGAAAGCGAAGACCTGGACAGTTTTGCGCGACGCTTTTACGCCTTGCGGCGCGAAAAGGGACTGCGCGCGACAGAAGCACGCGAGGCCATGCTTCAGGCCAATTACTATGGCGCGATGATGCTGGCCATGCACCAGGCCGACGGCCTGATTTCCGGCGCTTCGCACATTACCGGCAGCGTTCTGCGTCCGCTGTTCCAAATCATTAAGCTCGCCCCGGATATTCAAACGGCTTCCTCCTGCATGGTCATGGAGGTGGAGAATCCGATGATTGGTGAAGGCGGTGTGTTGTTCATGGCCGATTGCGGTGTCATTCCAGACCCGACCGTGGACCAACTTGCGGACATTTCCGTTTCGACGGCGCGGCTTGCCCGGCACATGCTGGGGGTTCGCGCGCGCGTGGCGTTACTGTCCTTTTCCACCAAAGGCAGCGCGTCCCATCCGAGCGTAGGTAAAGTCCAGGCTGCAACCGCCCAGGCCAGGCGCAAGGCCGAGCAATTGCGCGTGGAAGCCGACTTCGAAGGCGAATTACAGGTCGACGCCGCGTTGGTCCCCGAAATTGCCGAACGAAAGATAAAGGACAGCCCCGTGGCCGGCCGCGCCAACGTCCTGATTTTCCCCGATCTCAATTCCGGCAATATCGCAAGCAAACTTGCCCGCCTGGTCGGGCACGCGAACGCTTACGGCCAGGTGCTGCTCGGTCTGAACCGTCCCGCCGCCGACGTTTCGCGCGGCTCCAACGCGCACGACATCCTCGGTGTCGCCGCCATCATTGGTGTCCAGGCGACGGATTACCAGAAATTGTATCCGGGCGCGGATGAACGATTGCCGGGGGAATAAATCTTGTCGTGAATAACAACACTCCGCGCATTTTCATCGCTGCGACCCGCCAGAACGAAGGCAAAACAACCACGTCGCTCGGGCTCATCGCCGCGTTGCAGGGATTTTTTCCCCGCGTCGGCTACATCAAGCCGGTGGGCCAGCGCTTCGTGGAAATTGAGGATGAAAAGATTGACGAGGACACTGTGCTCATGGACGCAGTGTACCGCTTGAACTGTCCTCTGGTTGACATGAGTCCAATTGCCGTGGAACCGGATTTTACGCGCAAATACCTTCAGGCGGCCAATAACGACGCGCTGGTCAAAAAAATCCAAAAGGCCTTCGACCGGGTTGCCTGGGAAAAGGATTTTGTCCTTTGTGAAGGCAGCGGTCACGCGGGAGTGGGTTCGGTGTTCGACTTGTCCAATGCCCGCGTCGCCAAATTGCTCGGCGCCAAGGTCATTATTGTTTCCCAGGGAGGCATCGGCAAACCGATTGACGAGATATCGCTCAATCAGGCGTTGTTTGAAAAGGAAGGCGTCGAAATTATCGGCGTCATTCTGAACAAGGTGCTGGGCGAGAAAATAGAATATGTCGCCGACTTCGCGCGCCGCGGCTTGAAACGCAAGGGATTGGAATTGCTTGGCGTATTGCCCCACAAACAAATTCTGTGCAATCCGTCCATTGAATTGATCCGTGAAGAACTCGGGGCGGAATTGCTCAACCCAACCGCCAACCTGGGTGCTCTCGTGGACGACGTGGTGGTTGGCGCCATGAGCGCGCAAAACGCCATCAAATTTTTCGCGCCGGGCACGCTTCTGATCACTCCGGGCGACCGTGAGGACATCGTACTGGCTGCGTGCGCCAGCCTCGAGATGCATGACGGCCCGAAAATGGCCGGGATCATTCTGACAGGCGGCCTGCGCCCGAATGAGAACATTCTGAAGATTGTCCGCTTTATTCAGGCGCCGTTCATGCTCGTCAAAGAGGACAGCTACCAGGTCGCGTCCAAAGTGAATAATCTCATCGTCAAAACCCGCCCCTCCGATGCTGAGAAAATTTCACTCATTCGAAACATCGTGGCTCAAAATGTGAACGTCAAACGAATCATTGAATCTCTCGGGCACAAAGCGTGATCCACTTTCGCCATAGCTCGAGCGAATGCGGGTCGCCCAAAACGTTAACGTAAAACGAATGGTTCAAGCGTTGGGGCAGGGAAGGTAGGAGATGGAAGATGGAAGATGGGATGACGGGAGTCAATTATTGATCGGGGCGATTATTATGACGTACGTCACTGGTGCAAAAGCCGCGTGGACTGCGGCCACAAGAGCATCGTGTTCCTGTTCAGCTTTCCCAACGAGTCCGTCCGTTTGAGCAGTCAGAGCCGCTCCGGAGGGATTGCCGTTGCCGTGAAACATCTCTTTGATTTCTTTTGTTTCAAACGCCTGTTTGTCCGCAATGGCTCCGTCCACTTTGGCGAATGCGGCGCTAAATGGGTTTTCCGGGAATTCGGCCGCCAAATTGATCCCTGCCGAAAGTTGTTCCGTGGTAAACGTCTTGCTCTCATCCCCCCAGGACACCTGACAACCGGGAGCCGGGGCATTTTTCACAAAGAGCATTAAACGATTTAACCGCTGATTAAATGGCACAAGCGTCATGCCCGAACGAATGCTGTCGTTCGTCGTCACGCTGTCCTGGCCACAAACTGGATACATTCCTTTGGCCAATGCAGCTGGCTCGCATGGGCAAAATGGATAACGCGAGCTTTCAATTGTAAATGCTCCGTCTTCAGCCGAAATCACCGTATGTCCCTTCGAAACCTTGATCCTGTTGTTCTTCATGTCTATCGTAAAAGTCCCGACGTCGCCTGGCAGGCCCATAGCGGTTAGAAAAGCGTAGGCCATGATGAGGTGACCCGCCCAATACGGGTGCACTCCGTCCCGGCCAGGAATGGCGTAGTCCTGGCCGTATTGCTGCCTTCCCATAAAATCGCCTGTTAACATCGGCCAGAACACGTCGGCAAAACGCACCCGCTTCTCCTTCGCAATTGCAATGTCAATGTTTCGAAAATCGCAAAGACTCAGGTTTAGGTTTTCCAGGGTGTAATCCGGGTTCTTTTGCCACCAGGGCACTTTGCTGATGCATCCGGCCGAACCCAAAACGACTCTGACGCCGTGTGATTTGAATGAGTCGACGACATTCACTGTGTTAGTGTAATAAGTCCGGCCGATTCGGTCTTCATAGGGGCGGTATTCGAAATCGTTCATGCCGTAGCATGTCGTTGCAATTGTGGGCTGAAAACGAAGGCAGTCGTTCGTCATGCGGGTCAAAAATTGCCATGCCTTTTCTCCGCTCCAGCCATATTGACGGACGGCGACATCCAATTGCGGAGTGCACATGGTCAAATAGTCCTCGATGATGCGGGAATACATTCTTTGCTCCGTGATCGAATCGCCGCAAATGGCCAGGCGGTCTCCTTTTTTCAGAATCAACTTTGAATATTCCGGGGCCTTAACTGGTTGAAATTTTGAAAAGGATGAGTCGTTGGGTTTACTCTCCATGTCCGCCGCTGCGATGGCTGAACAACCGAGGAAACCAAAAAATAGAACGAGCAGAATACGCATAGTGGCCGTGACTGTCCGGTAATCCAACTAGCCTGTAAATCAAAAAAAACCGAAACGCGGCTGTGTGGGGCCAACGGGCACCCCCGAACCCTTTCGGAGCTGTACTCCTGAAAGCTGCGGCTGATCTTCGACACAGCCGCGCTCCTCGTCAATCCGATCATCGGTCAGCAGGAGCCGTCGCCAGGCCAATATTTCGGTCGCCGGCGCCGTAGTGCATCCACCATTGTCCATCATGCAGTAGAATGCTGTTCATCCAAATGCAATTTGGGAACGTGCCACTTTCGTAGCTTTCGGTTGGCTTCATGATGCAATCATCCAATTGCGCGGCCTTTTGTGTGAGATTCGACTTCGAAAACAACATTTCTGAAATGGCGTAAAACAATTTGCCTTTGCCGTTCAGGGTGCCGGCGATGAACAAGACAATGTTGTCTGGTTGATTGCGGGAATAATTGGCAATGGCAACACAGGGCTCGTAGGGTGTAACCCAGCCCACAGGGAACCGGGGATCAATCCATGTAATCGGTCCCCAGTGTATCAAGTCACCCGAATAGCAAACGCCAAGGCTGCTGTTGCCAGTGTACATGACGAATTTGCCATCGATTTTAACGGGAGTGCCGGCTGGGTCCCGCACGATGGCGCCGTTTTTTGTGCCGGTCTCGATGATTCCGAGTTTCTTCCAGTGGATACAATCCCGGGAGACGGCTTCGCAGAGGCAAATTTCGCCGGATTGGGCGTTCAGGTTGCCGGTATAAAAGGCGTAAAATACACCTCGATATTTAACCAGCCGCGCATCTTCGCATCCGTACCTTGATTCGAATGGCTCAGTGGCATCAATTACCGGGTCGGCATTTTGATGAAAGGTTACGCCATCCGGACTTTCGGCATAGCCGATACGGGAAAGGGTTCGGTTATGCTCACCGTCTGCAATATTCTCCTGACCTCTGTAGAGCATCCGAAATCGACCGTGATCAAAAATGGCCCCGGGATTGTAGACATTCCAACTTTCCCAGGACGCTTTCGCTGGGCTGAGAATGGGATTGGCGGCGTATTTGACGAAAGGTCCAATAGCCCAAGTCGGCCAGTTGGTCGAAGGGGCAACAATGAAGGTGAAATTGGTGGATTCAAGTTCTGTCCCTGGACCTGTTGCTTTAACAGACCATCGGTGCATTCCAACCGTCAATGGATGCTGAACGGCATAACTTAATACTGGAACTCGAGTGGCTTTGACCCTGGCAATGAATTTATCATCGATGAAAACTTCGTAGCGGCTCGCCCTGGCGTTCGACATCCAGAACAAGAGTGGCCGAGAGACTTCAAAATGGTCCCCGTTCCTGGGGGAACAAAGTGTGAGATTATCTGGATTTGCGCGGACTGCAATTGCCGCCAGTGAGACCATCAATGCGAGTAGAATCTGCCGCCAGAACGTCAGTTGTGTCATGCAGGGACATTTTGGGTAGCGACAATTAAATACTCAAGGACGCATGGCCGTATTTTGGCTGGGAAATGCAAGATGGCGGCAATGATGATGATATGAAGTCGAAAAGGGTGCTACAAGTGCTACATCGTTGTATGCCAATGCTTTATGGGTGCTACATTGGGTGCTACACAGATGCAACGGGGGTGCTACATCGTCCGCGTTACAAGAATCAAACGACAATTCTTCCCCCGTCTGGAGAACGAAACATGTGAAAGTTGCCGCAGGGTCCTTCGGAGTACTCAAACTTGTATCCGAGCCTTTTGACTTGCTCGAGCTCATGCTCTGAAAAACCGACGACGAAAAGGTTGAAACAAGCGCTGGCGCCGGCTGACCTGGACTCTTCCAATTGAAACTCAAGGTCACCTCTTGAAACGCGCGCCGCTCTGCCTTGCTCAAAAAATGGCAGCAACTGGTCCATCGGATTTTCGGTTACTGCAAACCCGAAATCACCGAAGAATTTTACCATCTCATCATAGTTCGACGTCGAAAAAGCGAGAAGGACAATCTCTGATTTCATTTTGGATACTTTGCGGCGGCAAAGAATTTGTTACGAGCGAATTCGTTTTTTTGGAGAGCGTCAAAACTGGTATTTTCAATTAACCGCAGCGGATTCGCTATTGGCCCATGTGCTGGACGGCATTTCGCAGCGGAGCATCGGAAACCTTCATGACACCGTCCAGGGGCTGGTTCAGCTCGAGGACGAGAAAGATGGCGGTGGAGAGCGAGCACGCGACCACGAACAGGACGGCAAGCGCCATCAGATTGCGCGGTGCGAATAACCCAAAGCTGACAAAGAGAAGGATCAGCCAGAAAATCAAAATCAGCAGAAAAGGGACCGGAAGCTGGGTCTGCGCTTCCTCAACCAATAACCATCGGGTCTGGCTCAGGTCATTCGCAATTTGCTGGGACTGGACGAGAGCCTGTCGCTGCGCTTCGTTCTTCGGCGTCAATTCACCCAGTTTGTCTAGAACGAGCTCCATGCGGGTCCCGCTTTCGATGGCGGTCACGGCCGTCATCCCGTTTTTTTCCGTTGGCCAAACTCTTTCGATAGCGGCGACCAGGGCGAGCTTCAATTGTTCCCGTATGGGTTTCGCCTCAGGACCGTAGCGAGCCAATGTCCGGTCCAGAAGAATAAACTTTGCGCCGCCCTGCACGATGCCGGTATTGACTGCGTCGTAGGAACTCTTGGCGGAACTGACCAACAGGCCAAGCACCAATGCCGTCAACGTGGCGATTGTGCCGGCGCTGATCTTCACAAGGTCCTGCATCTCCTTACTCAAATGGGATTCCGGCAGCCGGCGTTGCAATCCCATGCCGATAAGCGCGCCTGCGAAAATGCCGACGACGCTGATTAGAGTGATGATGAATGGATTCACGGTTCAATGGGTCGGGTTGTCTCTTTGCCGATGAATTTCGTCCGAAAATTCGCCCGGGTCAAATTCATTGGCAGTAGAAATATCAACTTTCAACTGAATTGATCCGGCATGGTCACTTCCATTAAAGCGCTGATCAATCAACGGCTCAATTGCCTTTTGCGGCCATGTATTGTAATTTCAGTGCACGTGGAGGGTGAGTTCCCATTTTCAATTGCAACATTATGGCCAGGCGCCTTGCCCGGTAAGTGGGTTCGGGCATAGAGCAGAACCGGGTCGAAAGGTTTTATGAGTGCAGATGGAGCCGCAAAGCCGCCAGAAGAAATCGCACCCGTGGATTGGCATCGATTATTTCGAAGTCAAATGGACCACGAAGACGATCAGATTGCTCAACGGATTGCCTGGCTCGTGACTTCCCAGGCATTCATGTTCACCGCATATGCGATCACAACCAATGGGCTGCGCAATCCGCCGCCTTCCTCAGGTGGTACAGGCATCTTTCCGGAGCAGTTGATGCTGCTTTTCCGGCTGCTGCCGATTGTGGCCATTTTCACCACTCTGCTCATCTTCACCAGTATCCTGGCGGCACTCAAGGCAATGCGCGAACTGCGTCGAGCATATCAGTCCAATGCAGCCGTCACGGGGGGGCTCCTGTTCCAGACCACCATCTCGACGCGCCTGCTGGGCCTCGCCGCGCCCACTTTCCTGCCGCCGCTCTTTGTGGTGGTGTGGTCAGCATTGCTGATACATAGCTTTCACTGACTGCTCTAAAGCCCGTGGCTGACATGTGCTGATTTATATCCACAAAGAATCCGCTTTGACCCTTGTCTGTGCCGTATTGAGTCTTTTACTTTGCTTTCCGCTGCTCTGTTTGGATAATGACTCACCCGGATGCCAAAGAACCCAGTATCAAAATGTATCATTACCTCCGCCGGGGAGGGAAGCCGGATGAAACGCGTGACCTCGGTCGTGCCAAAGGGTCTTTTGCCTCTTTTCAAAACGGAGAATGGCGCCCGAATTGTCGTGCCGGTGGCAGATCTGATCATGGAGTCGGTTTCTGCCGCGGGTGTCTCGGATTTCTGTTTCGTAGTCGGCAGGCATAAATCGCTGCTGATGGATTACCTGTTCGATCGGGGAGTTACTTTTGTATTCCAGAACAAGCCCCTGGGGTTCGGAGACGCGGTGCTCCGGGGCGCCGATTTTGCGCACGACTCGGCGGTACTGGTCCACGCCGACGACGGTTTTTTAACCGGGGGTTATATAGAAGCGACGAAGCTGCTGGCCGAAAAAAAGGCCGACGCGATTCTTTTGCTGAGGCAAGTTGACAACGTAAAGAAGCGATACGGCTGCGCTGAAGTAACGGACCGAGAAAGTTTTATGGGATATTCCGCGTTCAGGGTAACAGGCGTGGAGGAGAAACCGGAACATCCCAGGTCAAATTTCATGATATCTGCGGCATACGTCTTCTCGAGCCGGATATTCGATGGACTTCGCAAAGCAAGGCATCGATCACACGAATTGGAGCTAACAAACGGCATTCAGGAAGTGATCAACGCAGGCGGCAAAGTTTTCGGCCTGCTCCTTGAAAAGGAGAAGTGGCTCAACGTGGGCAACACGGACAGTTACCACCGCGCCCTAAACTATTCCTTCGAGAACCTTTGAGCGTGTATGAACCCGGCTTTATGCCCGGCCAGGACCTCTTCAAAATTCACACCCTTGGCGCTTGTCTCCTCCTGTCTGGAGTTGTCCACCTTTCTCCATTTTGTGCGCGGCATGATCCGGTTCCCGAATTTCTCCATGTGAGATTTATGAGGCGCAAGATCGCTGATTACCTGTCCGGCAAGGTCCGCCATTTTTAGCCGGGGATGAAATCCCAGCGCGGGAAGGACCTTCCTCTCAGGGTTGTAATAGTGCGAATCCGCTTCGACCCTGGGATTTTCGACATGGGATATCTCGACTTCCATGCCCAGCTGCTTTGCCGATGATTTCACGATGTCAGCGATCTGATTGATGCTGAGCAACTCCACGAACTGGTTCGCGACCCGGTATTGGCCTTGCTCCGGCGGATGGTTGACCAGGAGACTCAACGCCGTGACGCTGTCCTCCAACGACAGGTACCCCCTCACTTGATGGCCTTTTCCGTAAGCTGTGAGAGGCATACCCAGCACACTCTGTACGCAGAACCGATTGACGACCGTCCCCCAGACTTCGTCAAAGTCGAATCTCGTGTGCAGGCGGTCGTCCGTGATCTCCCGCGTTCGGGTGCCATAGACAGGCCCCTGCATGATGTCGGTGGCAGTGATCCCCCACACCTTGTTGGCGTAAAGGATATTGTTGGTGTCATGCACCTTTGTCCAGTGATACCACGACCCGGCGAATTTCGGCGTAGTGATTCTGTCCTTCCTGCCACTTATTTCCGTCTCGACGAAGGCCGATTCCGGAATGTCAAAGTTTGGCGTGCCAAATTCGCCCATCGTTCCCATTTTAACCATGGCGATGCGGGGGTTAACATCCATGATTGCGTATATCAGGTTTATCGTCCCAATGATGTTGTTCGACATCGTGTAGGAAGCGTGTTCGGCGTTAATCATGGAAAATGGCGCGCTCCTTTGTTCCGCAAAATGGACCACTGAATCGGGCTTTTCCTCCACGAGGACGTTTCTCAGGAAATTGTAGTTTGTGATGTCACCCTCGTGAAAGCCGATATTGAACCCGTGAATCTCCTTTGCTGCCTTTAGCCGCTCTTTGACATCCAGGATGGGTATAGCGGTGTCGGAACCGACGCTCTCGACCAATTTTCGGGTGGCCAGATTGTCAACACCGACGACCTCGTGCCCTTCCGCCGCAAGCCTGAGCAAAAGAGGCCATCCCAGATAACCGTCTGCGCCAAGAATTAATACTTTCATAACAGTTGCCTTTCTTCTTTCAAAAACCAGTCCGTGAACAATTTGATGCCTTGTTCAAACGGCACCTTTGGATTATAGCCGAGTTTTTCACGGGCCTTAGAGATATCAGCAAAGGTCCTCGGCATATCGCCAGGCTGCATAGGCTGATGTTCAATAATAGCCTTTTTGCCCAGCGCCTTTTCCAGCGATTCAACAACACGATTGAGCGATATCGGTTCTGATTCTCCGAAATTGAAAATTTCAAAACCCAACTCCTTTTTTGTGCACGCCATAATGCCGTCAACGGTGTCGCTGATAAACGTGTAATCGCGCACGACCGAGCCGTCGCCATAAACGGGTATTGGCTTTCCGGCGCGGATTAATTTTGCAAATTTGTA
The DNA here is from genome assembly GCA_963845665.1 of uncultured Verrucomicrobiae bacterium. Taxonomy (GTDB): domain Bacteria; phylum Verrucomicrobiota; class Verrucomicrobiia; order Limisphaerales; family UBA11358; genus UBA11358. Next base: position 593,113 of record CAWJTA010000001.1, on the reverse strand, counting down.
AATGACCAGTTCCGGTCGCTGACGCGGCCCATAGGCGGTAAAGAAACGCAACATGGCGACGTCCATGCCATGAATGTGGTGCCATACATGGCCAAGGGATTCGCAGGCCAGCTTGCTGGCGGCATAAGGCGAAATGGCGGAAAAAATCGGATCACTCTCCGAAAACGGGGACTTGGAATTGACCCCATAGACGGCAGCCGAGGAGGCGACGATGATTTTTTTTGCGCCATTGAGCCGCGCAGATTCGAGGACGTTAACCGTGCCTTCCACGTTGACGCGCTGGTAAAGAGCCGGTTCCGCGAGGCTGGGACGCACTCCCACCTCCCCGGCCAAATGGATGACCTGGTCGATTTTGATGGACGAAAAGACCTCATCCAGGGCGGCGCGATCCGTGATATTGCCCTGGATGAATTCGAAAGGTTTGCCGAGGGCCTGAAGCTCGCGGAGGTTGCGCCGTTTGAGTTGCGGATCGTAGGAAGCAGTCAGGGCGTCGAAAACCCACACGCTGTGGCCTTCACGCAACAATCGTTCGCAGACATGCGACCCGATAAAACCAGCGCCGCCAGTGATTAAGAAGTTCATTTTGGAGCCTTAGCAGCCTGATGAAAAATTATGGACAGTCATATCCATAATCTTTCAACAGGCTGTCAGGGCACGGTAATCTATGCAGAACGCTTGCGAGGTGGAAGACTTTTATATTTTTTTGATAAACATTAACGGCAGGGCAGGGCAGGGCGAACCTCCCGGTCCGCCAGCTCGCGCGGGGTTCGCAGGGACACCACTGCGTTACGGCTTCCAGCGGCGCGAACTGTGCGGTCAGACAACCGATACGTCCTGAGTAAAAGCAAGAGCGGCCAACGCCGACTGCCCTGCCATGTTTATCCCTGGCCGATTGAAAAGCCCGCTGATGAAAGCGGCGTTCCGTTCATTCGCGCTTCCAAACTTTCCCATTTATGCTGTCCCAGAATAATTTTGGGCCGCGGTCCTCCCGGGCCAATTTTCGGATCGTCTTTTTGTCAACGGCCATGGCTTTTTTGAGCCAACGTTCCGCGTCGGCAAGTTCTCCAAGTTGGGCGCAATAACAGGCGAGCTTAAACAGTATCAGATATTCACGGGGAAATTTTACCTGCGCAACGAGCAGAATTCTTTTTGCTTCGGGAATGCCATCACCGGGTTTGCGCCGCGTGGCGCAGGCCAGATTAATCCACGTTTCTGGACTGTCCGGCAGCAGGGTCGTCAATCCCCCGGCCACTTCTGTGGCCATGTCCCACTGTTCACGCTTTTCGCAAATCGCAAATCGCATTTTAAGGACGGCGGGATGTGTCTGGTTCACGAGTGTAATTTCTTCGAGTTCCTCGCTGGCTGAAACTGCGTCACCCAATTCAAGCCACCCTTCAGTGACTCGCAGATGGCGTGCGTCTTCAAAGCTTAATGTTGCTTCATGGCTCATGGAGTCCGATAGTTCGTTTACAAAGTTCCAATTCAACGGGCATTTGTCAAGCAAATTTGAGTCGCGTGCACCGCGCGTTGGACTGCCGTTGTCCAACCCCTTTCGGGTGCCTGGACCGCGGTCTTACCTGGCTGGACTCAGAGTGACAAGGGGTACGAAAGAATTCGTGCGAATTTGCGAAATTTGCGGATAATCTATCGAGTATCGCTTCCGTAGCTCGTCCTTCGGACAAACCTGCCTGCCATCTGAAAGCAGGGGCGGCAAAACATTTTCAATTTCACGATATTAAGCGGTTCGGAGACTTGCTCTCTTGGACGCGGCGTGCGATTGTACGTTAGAGGTGGTTGGAAAAGGGCAGGTGAAGCAATTGCCCAATGCGGTCCCTAAGAGTCCGAAAAACCGAACCTATGACATCCATTTTAAACGACGATGCCAAGTTGCGCCAGTTTCGCGCGGCGATCAGAACGGGCATGGAACGCGGCCTGGTCCGGGCGCCCGCATCATTCATCCCCGACCCAGAAACACTATTGCAACGCCTTGCCGCGCAGCCCGCAGGCTATTTTTCAAGCGCTCCCATTAAACTGCCACCACTGCCCTCGCTGCCGATGAAGCCCGGGAAACGCGCGGGGTCATGCGCATATGTCCACCCATACAACCCGCCCCCGGTATAAAACCCTATTTCGCTCTAAACGCCCCCAGGGCGATTCCGGGGTTTGGACAACGCGGGCGATCCCCCTCTTCAGCCTACCGCCTTCTTGTCTTCTTCCGTTCAGGCCGTTTTAATGCCACCACTTCCGGTATTTCCCAGCCCATCTTTTCTTCGACAATCTCGCGTAAAGCGATGTCGGCCACGCCCAAGGTGGTCACGTTGTCCACAAGAGGGTTGTTGAAACCGCCGCCGCCGTAGTTAAGTTGTCGGACACGGCGTGAGATCAAATTGACCAGAATATTTGGGTTGCCAACTTTTTCCAGCGCCTTCTTTAGAGACTCAGGGTTCATGATGTTTTGCTTTTTACCAGGGACAGCCAGGACAAATTTTGCTCTTTCACAACAGGAAAAATAAAAAACAAGGTTCGGTTCGCCCGAACCTTGCCGTTAAAGATGCAGCACGCCGGTTAGTAGCGAGCGCGACCGCCGCCACTGTAACCACCTTTGTCCCCGCCGCCGCCGTAATCACGACGACCGCCAGCAGGGCGTTCTTCACGTGGTCGCGCGATGTTGACTGTTATGGCACGGCCATCCATGTCCTTGCCGTTCATGGCATCGATGGCCTTCTGTGCTTCTTCAGGTGTGCTCATGGTTATGAAGGCAAAGCCGCGCGAACGGCTGGTCATGCGATCAATCATCAAGTTGGCCTCGGTGATTGTGCCGAACGCGGCGAAAGCGTCTTGCAGGTCGTTTTCAGTGATGTTGAAGGAAAGGTTCCCAACGAATAGTCTGTTACTCATGTGATTTATTTGTCCTAAACAGAACTTTCTTTTAATCAGACTGTTCCCGGTTGTCGGGTTTCAAATCATCACTGAACAGTTGTTCACTTGAAGATTTACCATGCCTTTAAAAGGACGAATCATTTATTAGACAATGTCATCGTGACAGCTCTTCCTGAAATGACAACAATTATATTTTGGAATATGGGCCTGACCGGATCAAGGCGAACAAAAAATTTCGTGCGAATTTGCGAAATTTGAGGATAATCAATCGGGCATTGCTCCCGTAGCTCAAATGGATAGAGCAGCGGATTTGGTGCGCAGCTTGTTAAAACACATCGTTACTATTTTAGCCGATCCGCAACCTGGATGATATGCAGCGAATCATCTCGCTCGCTTCCTCGAAAGCGATTTATCCGTACAAGATGCTCTTGAAGAAATACCGTCCGGGCGAGATCTCGTTATTTAATCGCAGATATGTAGTCCAAGAGTGGTTTCAGGTCCGGGTCACGTGCGGCCAATTCCTGGACGATCTTCTTCTCGTCAAGGGCCATCGCCTTTTTCAGCCATTCCGCCGATTCGTCTAACTGCTGTAACTGCGCGCAAGAGCAGGCAAGCATGAACTGGAAAATAAATTCACACGGGAACCTGGTATGGGCCTCGATCAATAGCCTTTTAGCCTCGGCGAATTGCCTGACTTTCTGATTGGATCCGGCAAGGTTAATCCAATATTGCGGGTGATCTGGCGTCTCGGCTGCGAGCCCCTCGCCCAGCTTCCACCGTCCTGCCTTCTTGATAACTACGCAATGGCGCAGGGATTGGAAAGTACCATCTGATTGGGCTTCGGGCGTAATCTGTTCAAGCTCTTTTATGGCTGAGTCACAATCGCCCAATTCAAACCAACCCTCGGCGGCCCGCAAGTGGACTTTGTCTTGTGCGTTTAGTGGTTTAAAGCGCATATTATTGGTCCTTCCGATGCGTTTTGCTTATCACGGAATTGACGGGACGCCAATTCAATTTTCGGATTAACTGTGCCGCAATGTGCAACCGATACGCCCTGAGTAAAAGTAAGAGCGGTTCATTCTGCAAGAGTACGAAACAATGGACATGAGATATGAGGGCGTCCCACTCTCAACATAAACCTTGCTAACATACCAGCCTCTGGTAGTCTCGGATTATGAGTCCATTGGACGAAGAAAAATTCCGCCGCGCGTTGCCCTTTAATGTCACGCCGAACCCGCATCCCCGGCGTCTTCGACGTCCCTCCGCCCCCGCCGGGGTTCGACCCGCGTACGGCGACTGCGGAAGAATTCCGCCGCACCGGCATGCGCTGGCGGCGCTCCCTTGCCAACCGCAACCCCATCCTCCGTGGGCTCTGGGAACGCGCAACCGCCCGCCGCTACGCTCCGGCAGTCGAAACGGATAGCACCCGCCACATGCCTCTCCGCGCGCGCCGCTTGAAGGGATCTCCTGACGATGACGACTATAACTGGGCTGGCCCCATCATCGGGACCGGCAACTGGACAGGCGTGATCGGCTCCTGGGTCGTTCCTACGCTCAGCCAGCCGGCTCAGCCACCGACAACGCTAAACTATTCGAACGGAGAGCATTTCACCGGTTGGTGGTTGTCCACATGGGTGGGCCTCGACGGCTATCTTGGCGTCGGCTCCAATGACTGCCTGCAAATCGGCGTCACGCAGCAGATTGACACCGAAAATAAGCAGTATGCCTGGGCTTGGTACGAATGGTGGCTTGCGGATGCCTCGAACGAGCTCATCCAAAATTACTCATATATCAACCCCATAACCATAACCGGCCTCGACGTGTCCCCCGGCGACACAATCATGGCCACCGTCGCCTACGTCGGCAGCATGGCCGGCCAAGTCTCGCTCTTCAATCTGGGTAAAGAGACCGGAAACTACGTTGAATCACCGGCCAATTACATTCATAAAGTCCTCGCCCCGCCGACGGGCGCCAACTTCAACGGACGCTCCGCCGAATGGATCGCGGAATGCCCCGGCGGTGGCGAAAGCGGGCTCTTCGGCCAGCCCCCTCTTTCCCTTGCCGCCTTCACCCCGATCAACTTCACCGGCGCGGTCGCCTGCAATTGCGCCAGTGATCTCAGCAATATGATATTCGCCGACCCGTCCTCCGCCTCCGCTATTGTGGAGAACATCCAAACCGCAGGCACCCCTCCTGTTCCTCTCACTTCGACCACCGTAGGCCACGGCACCGCGACGATCACCTTCATTGGCGGCTGAACAGAAATCCCGCCGATGAAAGCGGGAGTTATCTTCACATTCGTGATCAAAAACGCCTGCAATTCGCTTTTTCCATCTCTGGGAGTATATAAGCCGTCAGTGATGGCACAACAGCTAAAACATCGCGCTGACCTGGTCGGGTATACTCAACAAAAACCCCTGCCGATGAAAGCAGGGGTGTGGAGTAAGGCGGCGTTTATTCGCGCTTCCAAATTGTTCCGGCTCACGCAATTTTCGCGTTTTTGTAGAAGCGAACGAGTGCGGCCACCAGCCCGATTCCAAACAAAGCGTACGCCGAAGGTTCCGGTACCGGCAAAGTTTCTCCCTGAAACGCGAGTGACGTCGGATTGTAGCCACTAGCGAAAACGCTTTCCTTCCCATTTGCAGCGAACTCCAGAATATCGCCTCCACTTTCTTCCGCCACAAACAGATCGCCAGTCTTGTCAAAAGCGAGCGTGCCGGGATTATTCAAGCCGGAGGCAAACAAACTTTCCGAACCCCCGGGCGTGATTTCGGTGATTGTGCTGCCGCCGTCACCACTGGAAACGAACAGGTCGCCCGCAGCGTTGAACGCCAATCCGTTAGGAGTGCTGAGCCCGGAGGCAAACGTGCTTTCCACGTCCGTCGGTGTGATTTTCACAATCGTGCCACCATTGATATTCGCCACATACAAATTTCCTTTCGCGTCGAAAGCGATTCGTTCGGCGGTCGGGAGATTCGTAATCGAATTGATGATAGTTCCCGCCGAGTTATATTCGTCGATTGTATTGTCAACATTTACAAAAAGGTCTCCGGCTGCATTGACCGCCATCGGGCCTGGGTTGTTTAATCCTGTAGCAAAGGTTGTCCGCGTTGTTCCGCCTCCTTTCCATTCATAAATGTTTCCGCTGAATTGGTCCCCTTCAAATAGGTCGCCGGAACTGTCAAAGGCCAGGCCTGTTGGATAATTTAATCCCGTCGCAAACGTGCTTTGCACTCCACCGGAATATTCAAGGAGTTCCCCGTCTGAATAGTCTCCCACGAAGAGATTTTGTGCGTCAGCTGCAAATCCTGCCAAAAACAGGCCGCAAACCGTTACTGCTGCGTTTATAGTTTTCATTGTATTATTGGGTATAACTGAATCTTTTTTTGTTGTTTTAGCTGGCTGTGTTCACGAGTCGGCGCATAAGCCGCCCGGGCATTTGATTACCATCAATTATCTATATGTCAAGACATGAGCCAATACTTTTCGCTATGGTTCAAAAGGTTCAGGCGAAATAGAGCAAAAACCCCCGCCGTTGAAAGCGGGGGTTGTGAAATAAAGCGCGGCGTGGTTACCGCCCTCTGATCTTCTTGCGTGGGCGTATTAATGGCACAATTTCTGGCATTTCCCAGCCCATCTTTTCTTCAATAATTTCACGCAACGCAATGTCTACCACTCCCAAATTTCCAGCGCCTGCCACCAGGGGGCGGCTTATTCCGCCGCCGCCGTAGTTAAGTTGTCGGACACGGCGGGAAATTAGATTGACCAAAACACCTGGGTTACCAACTTTTTCGAGTGCTTGTTTTACAAGTTCAGCGTTCATTATGGTTCGTTCGTTTTCAGGAATGTTGTTGCGTTGTTTGTTTTTAAAAAAGGAGGCATCTTGCCGGGTGTATTATCACATTCCACAAAACCCATAGCAATCGTTCCGTCCACAAATTAAAAACCCGCGCCGGTAAAGCGCAGGCTGTGATTTCAGGAGCGGGCTATATTCGCACCAGCATCGTTGAACCCCAGAATCATATCGCTCTGGGCGTGAGCGGCGGTGAGACTGGATAGGCCGAGGGCAGCCAGGATTGCTGCTTTGTTAAGGTTGTTTTTCATATCGACTGTATTTGTTACCTGCGCGTTTAATTGTCTCGAACTTCCCCACGTTTGCGGGGTTCAGTGCCGCCATCCTTCCGTAACGAGGAACGCTCACCCACATTTTTAAATGCTTCTCCCCGATAAATTCCGGTGCAGCAAACCAAAACGGAAAAAAACCGAGGATGATTCCAACGCGATTCAGCTAAAGTTCCGTTTCGTGGCTCATGTGATCATTTTTAGAGGCCTCAGAACGGGAACGACTTACCCACGGAATTGACGGGACGCCAATTCAATTTGGCGTTAAATTGCAAATGTGTGAGCGCGCCAGCAAAGACACATTGGGCAGCCATTGCGAAGACTGCGAACTAAATTTCTTTAAATCGCGTGTCTCAGGCTTCGCTCGCGTGCGGCAGAATGATGAGCATATTGAAAATCTTCGTGCGAATTTGCGAAATTTGGGGATAATCAATCCAATCGGGCAGCGCTCCCGTAGCTCAAATGGATAGAGCAGCGGATTTCTAATCCGCGTATCTGCGTTCGATTCGCAGCGGGAGCACCATTTCAATTAAAAAGGAAAAAGGAAAAGGGCAGAAGATGGAAGAGCAGGGTACGGGCGGAGGGAGTATGGGCCGCAGATCCTCCATGATGCGTGTCTGCCCAAGGGGATGCCGAGAATGCCGTAATTACGTCATCCCAAGGACGTCCCGTTTACGGCAATTCTCTCAATTTCCCAATAAAATCGTACTTTTTGCCCTCGTTTACCCGTTTACTCACCTATACAAAGAAAATGTGCGGGGCAGGGACTTCAGGCTGCAATGTCATGGTAAGTGACGACGCCGCCGCCTTGAGCGGCGGCGGCGCAAGGACCAGAGATTTGCGCGACAATGACAGGCGCGATTAGCGTTTATTTCGAAAACGGAGCCCGGCCAGAAGGGCCGATCCGGCTGCCATCAGTGCCAGGGGCGCCGGTTCGGGAGTCGCAGTTACATTTACATTGAGCGCCCCGGCGTTGTCTCCATATTGGCCGGGAAGGCCGGTGAAGCCGCCAGCATCGGCAAAGCCAAGGTAGAGCTCCGTCGCGCCGGTTGGCACGTAGTAAGTACGAGTTTGGTCGGAAGACGTTGTGCCGTCGCCGATCAGAAAAATTTGTCCGATTTGCGGCGCAAGGGTGGTGAAATTCGAGCCAATGCCGGTGGCGGTGGTAAAGTCAATTGTCGCGGGCGCGGGAGTCGACGGGGCTCCTGAGCCGAGAAATACGCCGACCAGCGGGAAATCATGGTCTGCCATCAAGCCGGAAATGCCTCCGTACGAGCTAATATCCGAGGGGCCACCGGCTGCGCCATTTCCATCAAGGCCGCTCAACGAGGAATCGTTTACGTTCGCCGAAACGGTGCCGGACAGATATTGGAATTGATACGCGCTGCCACTCACGTTGATTTGGAGCGGCAATATTCCAGCGCCACCGCCGTCCGGGCCGGAGCCTGCCGCGGAAGACAGGCCTGATGCAAAGATGTTGTTGGTTGCGGTGACGGAATAGGTCGTGGCTGACGCCATCATGGGCGGCAGGCACGATACGGCGGCGATAATAAGGACTTGATGGAATTTCATAACTGGATAAGTGCTACGGTCAATTATTGTGTTGAGGCTCAGGACGCCAGTCTATTGATGTTGACTTTCCGATCTGGAGGACAGTCCATGATCAGCGCGAGCATTCTTGCCATCTTCCCAGACGCTTGCATACTTTCAAGTGCGTTTTTGACTTTTGTCCCCAATGTGACCTAAAAAGACAAAAAGTGTACTTGCCCATTAATGGCGGCAGGTCATGACAGCCCCAGAATCCAGGCTCGTGGGGGCTACAGCGCAACTGGCCGTCTTCCACTGCTCCAAAAGTTTGTAACCTTTTCCCGGGATTCCTTTATAGAGTTCAATATGGGATCGTAAGGCGACCTACATACGCAGACAAATAAACAAAAGCGAAAATGAAAACATTGACACTAAAATATATCGGCGCTGTATTGGCTTTATGTGTTTCCGGCCTGGTCACGCCAACATTGGTTCGGGGGCAGGGGACCGCCTACCTGTCCAATACTGAACAACCCCTCGCCGTGGACGCCGCGACAGGAAGTTTTAGCATAGGATTTACAACTGGCACCGATTCGTCCGGCTATTTGCTCGATTCACTAACCGTATTATTTGGCGACAATAACACTCCGGTGTTAATGAGCGCAGGACTTGACAATTACAGCACGACCACATCTTTTCAAGACGGGGTAGAGGTTGGCGCTGCGGGCTATTACACTTTCACACCCAATTCGCCTCTTCCGCTCGCAGCAGGCACTTCGTATGCGTTATTAGTCTACTCGGACGATATTCAAACGGATGTAAACTTGAGCTACACAACTTCTTCCGATTTTACCAGCGTTGACAATTGGAATATCCCCGGACTAAACGGGTCTGACGAACCGCTATTTACAATTATGGCGACGCCTGCGCCGGAGCCGTCCGCGACAGTTTTGGCCTGGACAGGCATGTTTATTCTCATTGTGTTTTGGCTAAAAAGAACGTTTTTTACTTCAATGGCTGATTCACTTTTGCCCACAGCCAGAGAACCCGTTACGCCTTCACTCCGCTTGCCGTAACATCCCCGGCCACTAAAATGACACAGAGGATTTGAAAGGGGGGCGGTAGCGGCGTCCACTTTCCTTCGCATGCATCAATCGAACGAGCGCATGCGAAAGCGGCGTTGCGCCAGGCTTGCCGCCGCACTCCAGGATGCAAGCGCCGAATTAAAGATTTACCGTACTTTATTCCCTGACGGTCGCGTGCAACTGGGCTTTGAATGCTTCCAGGACCTTTGCGTGCGATGTGTTTACTTCGGCGTCGGTCAGCGTTTTTTCCGGGGAACGATAGATGAAGGCGTAGGCCAGACTTTTTTGACCGTCGGGGACGTTTTTGCCGCGGAAAATGTCGAAGAGTTCGACGCTTTCCAAATTTGCGGGTTTGGTTTGTTTGACTGCCTGCAAGACGGCTTCGTGGGTGGTTGCTTCGGACACCAACATCGCCACGTCGCGGCGGATGGCCGGGAACTGGGGCAGGGATTTGAAGGATTTTACCGGATTGCGCCGGGCGATCAATTGATTGAGGTTCAGGTCGGCGAGAAAGACCGGGTCGCGCAGGTCGTGCTTCTTCGCCAGTGACGGCGGCAATTGTCCCAATTCTCCCAGCGGCACGCGGCCACCCAGGGAAATGGCTGCCGATTCCAGGAATAGCGGTGTGTTCTCCGGCCGCTTCGCAAACGTTATGCCGCGCAGACCGAATTGCTCGAGGAATTCCTCGACGATGCCTTTTAAATCGTACATGTCGAATTTCGCATCGCGCTCGCTGCCAGTCCAAAAGTTTGGCGCGCGCTGGCCAGTGATGGCGATGGCGACGTGGGTTTCCTCGTTGAACACGCCATCGCGCGACACGAAAACGCGCCCAACCTCAAAGAGGGCCACATCGTAGTTTTTTCGGCTGACATTATGCTGCAATGAATGAATCAACCCCGGCAGAAGTCCCGGACGAAGTACGTCCATATCCGAACTGAGCGGATTGCCGAGCGGTACCTGTTGTTCCGCCTTCACGCCGCACTCTTCATGGGCGATGAGTGTCTGGCCCTGGGCTTCATTCAATCCCAGTCCGGTCAAAATGCGCCGGGCATCGGCAATTTGGTCGTAGATGGCATCGAAGGCATTGGAGCCGATCGCATTTCGCGGCGGCGTCGCCGGAATTTTCTCGACGCCATATAGCCGGCCAATTTCTTCGATCAAATCTATCTCGCGTTTCAGGTCCACGCGAAAGGTCGGAATGCTGAATTTGCAGATGCCGGGGGTTTGCTCAGTCAATGTGAGTCCCAGGTTCGAGAGATAAGAAATCTGTTCGAGATGCGAGATGGTGACGCCGAGCACGGCCGTGGTTTTTTGAAAATGCAATTCGACTTCCTTCGGCGTGACTGGGGCGGGGCAAATGTCCACAACGCCCGACGCCAGTTCACCACCCGCGGTTTCCAGGATTAATTGAGCGGCGCGCCGGCTTGCCCAATCACAAATTCCAATGTCCGCCCCGCGCTCGAAGCGATAGCTGGATTCACTGCGCAATCCGAGGGTCTTGCTGGTCCGACGAATATTCGTGGGCGTAAAATAGGCGCTTTCAATCAAAACGTCCTTTGTGCTGTCGTTAATCTCGCTATTTGCGCCGCCCATGATGCCGGCGAGCGCGATGCCTTTTTGTTCATCCGCAATGAGAAGCATCTCGGTGGTCAGCGCCCGTTCCGTACCGTCGAGCGTCTTGAATTTTTCATTTTCTTTGGCGCGACGGACGACAATCGCGGGTTTGCCCTGGGGGCCTTGCGCGATCAAATGATAATCGAACGCGTGGAGTGGCTGGCCGGTTTCCAACAGAACGTAGTTCGTTACGTCCACGACGTTGTTGATGCTGCGAATGCCGGACTTTTCCAGGGCCTGTTTCAGCCAATCCGGGCTGGGACCGACCTTAACGCCTTTGATGACGCGTGCCGTGTAACGCGGACAAAGGGCAGGGTCTTCAATCTTCACTGAAACCATTTCAGCAACAGGGATTTTTGACTCCTGAACGTTGACTTCGGGACATTTTAAGGTCGTCCCTGCCACTGCTGCAACCTCTCGCGCAATGCCAATGACGCTGTTGAGGTCCGGGCGGTTGGGTGTGATTTCCAAATCGAAGACGACGTCGCTGCCGCTGCGGCCCAGATATTCCGCGAATGGCTGGCCGACTTTGGCGTCGGCCGGCAAAATAAGAAGGCCGTCAACCTGTTCGGGCAGGCCGAGTTCCTGCGGCGAGCACATCATGCCCTGGCTCGTTATCCCGAAAACCTTTCGCTCTTTGATGACGAACGGCTCTTTATCGCCGGGTTTCATTGGCAGGGAAAATTCGGGAAGAATAAGCGGTATCTTGTCTCCCGGCTTATGGTTTTGGGCGCCGCACATGATCGTCCGCTCCTTCGTACCGTCATTGACCTTGCAGACGGAGAGCTTCGCCGAACCGGGCACTGGGTCGCGCGTGAGGATTTGGGCCACGACAACGCCCTCAAATTCGCCGCCGACTTTGTGAACACCTTCAACTTCCAGACCGAGCATCGTCAGCCGTTCAACGGTCTCTGGAATCGACCAGTTGAAATCCGCGTATTGTTTGAGCCAATTAAATGGGACTTTCATGCAAATTCTTCGTCAAAATGGCCGTTGAGAATCGCATTTTGGGGGTAGTTTACCAAGAAGTTTTTAACGTGGCGCAGCCGTCCTCGGCAGCGGGTTAGGGCGGCGTCTCGCCGCCCGTTTCCGAGACAGGCACCGAGACGGTGCCTGAACCCGCAGGCGAGGACGCCCGCGCTACTTCCACGCCGTCATCCCACCGAGTTTGAGGCATGGGAGATGATTTGCTGGAGGGGACGGTCACTGAAATACATTTTCATTTTCAACGTTTTAATCCACATTTTACAAATGCCTTTAGCATTCACGAAATATCATGCGCTGGGAAACGATTACCTGGTGATGGATCCCAAAAACCTGCCGTCGCAGCTGACGCCGGAGCAGATTAAAATCATTTGCCATAGGAATTATGGAGTGGGATCGGACGGGATATTGGCGGGGCCGTTGCCTTCAAAAAAGGCACAATTTGGGCTGCGCATTTTCAATCCGGACGGCAGCGAGGCGGAAAAGAGCGGGAACGGCTTGCGCATTTTTTCACGTTATTTATGGGATAAAAAATTGGTGGGCAACGATGAATTTTCGGTGGAGACGGCGGGTGGCGTGGCACGGGCCACGGTCATGCAACGAGGCAAGATTGTGCGGGTGGAGATGGGCAAAGTGAGTTTTTGGAGCGATGAAATTCCAGTGGCCGGTCCGCGCCGGGAAGTCATCAACGAGCCGATTCATTTGCGGGGCGAACGATTTAATTTTTGCGCGGCCACGGTTGGCAATCCGCATTGTGTTCTCCCGTTGCCTAAGATTAGCGCGGACCTCGCGCGGCAAATTGGGCCGATGCTGGAGACTCACGCGCGTTTTCCAAATCGCACGAACGTCCAATTGATGAAGGTGCTCGACCGCAACAATATCCAGATTGAGATTTGGGAGCGCGGGGCTGGATACACGCTGGCCAGCGGCACCAGCAGCAGCGCGGCGGCGGCGGTGGCGCACAAGCTGGGCCTGGTTGACCGGAGCATCAGCGTTCACATGCCCGGCGGGAAGATCGAGATCGAAATCGGAGACGAATTCGCCATTCGAATGACGGGCGGCGTGACGAAAGTTGCCGAAGGGACGATGGCGAAGGAAATGTTGGGCTAATTCCCTTTCGGCTGGACCTTGCCGCGAAGGACGTGCATGAGCGCCTTGACGGTGAGTTCAATGAACAGGAAGGGTTTGCCAATGAAATCGTTGCCGCCGGCCATGGTTGAATTCGTCCGGCTTTCGAAATCGTTCAACGCGGTCACAAAGAGGACCGGTGTTTTCTTGTGATGCGGCAATTGACGAAGCTTGGCGCACAATTCAAAGCCGGTCATTTCCGGCATGTCCACGTCCAGGAAAACCAGGTCAAAATCCTTTTGGCTAAGCAGCTGGAACGCTTCATTTGGGTTGTCAACGCCGACGGACGGCAATTGTGTCTTCTCAAGCGCGTAAATAATGGCACGACGCGAGATGGCTTCGTCGTCGACGACCAGGATATTCGCCGGGGGCATATCCTGCTTTTCGGGCGCCAGGCCTGATTGGAACAAAAATCCCAGAAAATCCACGCCGGCGGCGATGGTACGAAGGGTGGAGACGTTGATGTTTTTCGGTTTTTCGTAAAGCTCTTTGAGCAAGGCCTCGAAAGCGGCGGCCATTTGACCAATGAGATAGAGGCCGGCAATGCCGGCGTTACCCGAAAGCGCGTGGGCGCGGCGGTGAAGATCGTAGATGTGTCTCAGGCGTTCAACTTCGTCCGAGGAACGTGAGAGGCTTTGAAGTGAACCTCGCAAGGTCACCAGAGTTGCGGGCAGGCTTTCGATGAACGTCTGCCGGAGTCCGGCTTGAAATTCGGCATCGTCCATTCCAATGTTGGGTTTTACGACAGCTTCCGAGGGGGAGCCGTTCCGAACGATACCGTCAGCGGAGCCGAGCGTGTGGCGAACGATATCCAAAACGTCTTTGGGTGAACATTTGGCCTTGGAAAGACATTTGGTGGCGCCGGCTTTCCATGCGTCCTGGATCAGATTTGTCAGATAGGTGTTGGAAAAGACCACGATCGGAAGTTTGGAGAAATCCTCTTCAGACCGGACGTGTCTAATGACATCCAGGCCCGGCATGCGGGGCAGCATCAGGTCGAGCAAAATCATGTTCGGCTTGAAGCTGCGCATCAGGGCCAGGCCAGACTCGCCGGTGTTGGAGACTTCGACCTGGTAATGCTCCACGGCCAGCTTGTTGCGGTAGATGTTAGCCAGGATTTCGTCGTCTTCGATGATGAGGATTTTTTTCATGAATAAACAGCGGCTGCAGGTGCAGCCGAAAGCGCCGGCATGGATGCCAAAAAATTCTGAACGCGTTTGAACTCGGCGGCGGCCGAGGCGAGCAACGGCGCGGCACCGTCGAGAACGCCCGAACGGCCCATTTTTTCGAGTTCGTAAAGAATGGCGGCCAGAGGCGCCATGCCCATCGTCGCGCTGGCTCCTTTGCAACTGTGGGCCAAATGGCGGACTTGCTCCGAATTGTTAGCGCTGAGAGCGGCTTCCAATTGCGAGAGTTGCCGGGTGGTTTGACTGTTAAACAGGTCGACCAATTCGCGCAATGTGTTCTTATCGCCGTCCGCCAGTTCGGCGAGACGATCCATTTCAACAGGCACCGCGTCCACGGGGGAGCTGGTCTCAGCAGCCGCGGCGGGGGAGCTTTGAGCCTCGGCCTCGGCTTTGGGAGCAATCCATTTGGCGATCATGCCGCTGACGTCGGCGGGCCGAATCGGCTTGGCCAGATAATCGTCCATACCCGAGGCGATGCATTTTTCGCGGTCGCCCTGCATGGCCTGCGCGGTCATGGCAATGATGATGATGCGTGATTTATAATTTTCCGAGACGGCTTCCTTTTGACGCTTGCGTATCTCGCGGGTCGCTTCCAGGCCGTCCATTTCCGGCATCATGACGTCCATGAAAATGAGATCATATTTTTTCCTGTCCAGGGCATCCAGGGCTTCCTGCCCATTTGCGACGACGTCGGGCTTATAACCGATTTGCTGTAAAATTCGGGTGGCGACCTTTTGATTAATGGAATTGTCATCGCACAGAAGGACCTGCAAGGACTGATCGGCGGGCTTGCGGACGTCGGGTTTAGGTTCGGGTACGATTTTGGCGGGAACCCGGGTATTGGTCAGGGCACGGCAAATGGCTTCAAAAAGTTGCACGGTTTTGAGGGGTTTGGGGGCGTAGTTGATAAATGGAATGCGAGCGGATGGCGGAGGTTCCATGCGAACGCCCAGCGGCACGAGCAGGACGACAGGCACCAATTTTGCGGTGGAAAATTGATGAATTTCGGAGGCGAGGGTAAAACCGTCCGTGCCGGGCAACTGCGCATCAATCAATGCCAGATCAAATTCTTCGCCTGACTTTAACAGTTCCAGTGCGGCAACGGAATCATCCATGGTGCGGCCCTTCATTCCCCAGCGGGCGATACGAGCCTCCAGGCCGGAACGGCTGACTGGATTGTCGTCCACAATCAACACCCGCAACCCACCCAGTTTTTCCTGCCGTCCGGCCAATGCGAACGGCGCGCCGACGGGGTCGGTCGCGGCGGCAATGGTAAAGTGAAACGTCGAGCCTTTTGCAGCGACGCTTTCGGCCCAAATTTTGCCGCCCATCAGTTCGACGAGGCGTTTGCTGATGGTGAGCCCCAAACCGGTGCCTCCAAATCTTTGCGCCGTTGAAGCATCTGCCTGGACAAACGGCTTGAACAGGCGCGCCAGCCCTTCCGCCGATATACCGATGCCGGTGTCCGCGACCGAAAACTGAAGTCGTGACCAGGTTTTTCCATCGCTGCCAATCGCTGACTCAATTACTTTGACGTTAAGCACGACATGTCCGCTTTTGGTGAATTTAATCGCGTTACTGATCAGATTTGTCAGGACTTGCCGCAGGCGCAATGGATCGGCTTCGATCTTTTCAGGGATTTCGTCAGAAATCTCGCAGATTAAATCGAGGTTATTTTCAAAGGCCTTGGCCGCCATCAGATCGAGAATTTCCTCAATGCTGGCGCGCAAATTGAACGGATGGGGGTTCAATTCGAGCTTGCCTGCCTCAATTTTTGAAAAGTCGAGAATATCATTGATGATGGTGAGCAGGGCATCACTGCTGGCGTGAATGGTTTCGAGATAACCGCGCTGTTCCGCCGTCAGTTGCGTCTCCATGAGAAGTCCCACCATGGCGATAACGCCGTTCATTGGCGTGCGAATTTCATGACTCATGGCGGCAAGGAAATCCGCCTTGGCGCGATCGGAGGACTCGGCGGCTGCGCGCGCGACGGCCAGTTCACGATTCAGTTGAACCAGCTTGTCGCGTTCGCGCTTGGAGTGAAGAGCCGTATGCACGCGTGCCCGCAATTCCGAGGGTTCGGTGGACTTGACAATGTAATCGGCGGCGCCCAATTCAAAGGCCAGCATTTTGTCCTTCAGACTTTCGGATCCCGTGAGAATGACCACGGGCGCTTTTATAATCCCTGGGTCCTCTTGCATATGACGCAGCAGCGCGAAACCGTCCTCGTCAGGCAGGGTCAAATCCAGCAACACGAGATCAAAGGCCTTTTCGCGCATGATCGTGAGCGCGTGATGGACATCGGGGACGATACGCTGGACAATGTTGTCCTGTTCCAGAACGTGCGACAACGCTGTCGACATGTCCTGGTCGTTTTCCACCAGCAAAACCTGGAATTCCGTTTGGTTCATCAAAGGGTCATTAGTTTTTGGTCACCATCCAAGCACATGAGCAAAAATTAGGGGCGCGACGATGGTCGCATCGGATTCAATAATATATTTTGGCGTTTTCACGCCGAGCTTGCCCCATGTGATTTTCTCATTTGGGACCGCGCCGCTGTAACTGCCATAGCTGGTGGTGGAGTCGCTGATTTGGCAAAAGTAGCCCCAGAGGGGAACGTTATCGCGCTGCAAATCCTGGTGCAGCATGGGCACGACGCAAATTGGGAAATCGCCGGCGATACCGCCGCCAATTTGAAACATTCCCAACGGGCTCTTTTGTGTAGTTCGCGTGTAAAAATCGGCGAGCCACGTCATGTATTCGATACCGGTGCGGACCGTATGAACATTTTTGACGTCGCCGCGAATAACGGCGGCGGCGTACATGTTTCCGAGGGTGGAATCTTCCCAACCGGGGACCACGATGGGCAGGTTTTTCTCGGCGGCAGCGAGCATCCAGGAGTTGGCGGGATCAATCTGGTAATATTTCTTGTACTTGCCGCTGCGAAGGACCTGGTAAAAGAATTCATGCGGGAAGAAACGTTCGCCGCGCTGGTCGGCGGCGGTCCAGACTTCGATCATAGCCTTTTCCATGCGGCGCATGGCTTCGCCTTCCGGGATGCAGGTATCGGTGACTCGATTGAGATGGCGCTTGAGGAGGGCCTCTTCGTCCTTTGGAGTGAGTTGGCGATAATGGGGTACACGCTCGTAGTAATCGTGCGCGACAAGGTTGAACACGTCTTCCTCAAGGTTTGCACCGGTGCACGTGATCAGCTGCAGCTTGTCCTGCCGGATCATTTCGGCGAGGGAGAGGCCCAGTTCGGCGGTGCTCATGGCACCGGCCAGACAGATCATCATGCGGCCTCCGTCGTCGAGATGGCGGACATAGCCATCGGCGGCGTCCACGAGGGCGGCGGCGTTAAAGTGCCTATAATGGTGGCGGATGAACTGTGAGACAGGGCCCAAAGTAATGTTTTTGTTCTTTTTTCTCATTCGATTAGGTTTAAGGAATTTGGCGCCGTTCACAATACGATTGTTCCGGCATTTGCCAACTTTAAAAAGCCGCGGGCAAACTGCCGGACGAAACGGAGCTTTGAATAATGTTCCTTCAACCGAAATCACCAGCCGGAGTGAGCAGATTTCCTGCCATTTACGCGGCGAAATGACCGTGGTTCTTGCCGTTAATGATGCGCTATCAGGAACTTACGCACAATAGCGCACCCTGCAAGCTTTCCGTAACGGCAGTGGAACAAGCGTCCCGCCTGTCCATTGGGGCACATTTTTGCCGAAAAGTCGGACATGGTAGAAGCCTGTCTGGCTGTCCGGCTGCGTTATTTAACTGTGACCAGGTCCGGTGTGGGAGTAGAAAGAGCGCGCACGCTTCCGCCCCAATTCGGGTCAATGAGGACGTTGTTGGTGCACGAGACGTCATTGACGCGGAAGGCAGCCCGGCCATTTTTCATGTCTGCGAGGCTGATAAAGGAATTGTCCGTGCATTCGGTATCCGGCTCGGGTTGCGGACCGCGGTCAACCGTCTCAAAGGCCTGGGCCATGAACACTCCGAAATCGCGGTTATTCCGGATGGATACATTGCTGAAGCGATTGTTTCGGCTGTCGCGCATAAAGATACCGAGATCATTGTTTTCCAGGACGGCGTTGGTAATGACATTATGGTCGAAGGCCAGATCGAGTGAAATGCCGGCGCCGGGATTGTCGTGCAAATAGAGCTTCTCGAAGACCGAATCCATAGTGAGATAACAGGCCAGCCCGTCGAATTCATTGTTAGACGATGCGAAATTTTTCACAGTGAGCCGCCGTACTCCGAGTGTGGTCACAAGTCCTCCGGAACGGCAGCGAGTACAAGTGACATTTTCGATGAGCGAATCGCTGATGTTTTGGACCGTGATGCCGTTGTTGCGGATCTCCGAACCATCTCCTTTCTCACGCCAGAGTTCGCGCTCCTGGTGGGCGCGGTTGCCGTCAATGAACAAATTCCGGACACAGAGATGCCGGATTGTTTGCATGGGGCGATTGACCGGCTGGCCCATGATGATGACCGGACAATTTGCGTCGTTCATCAAATACAAAACGGTGGTTTCGTTTGACGCGCCGCAAAGGGTCTGGGAATCGCGATCCAGAACAAGGGGCTGGGTGCATTTGATCCTGCCGGGGGGCAGAAGGACCTCGCCGCCGTTGGTCAAATCGTCGAGCGCACGTTGAATTTCAGAAGCCGAGACGCCCGCCGGCAGGGTCAAGACCCTAAGGGTGGTCACGGTGCCGGCCCCGGCGGCCGAAACCATAGCCGGAGCCCCGAACAGAATTGCCAAAAAATATCCCAAAGGAAGCAATTTTTGGTGAATCCGCGAAAGGGACACTGGTAACTTCCCGACTAAACTATCTATTTTCTGCCTGTAAATCATTCGATAGCACGGCATAGTCACATCATGTCAACCATTGGCCGTACTATAATATCGCTCAATTTGTTAAATCTTCCAAGTAGAAAGTAATGCTGAATGGATCTTTTTTTTGACCATCGCAGGATATTGCGCCATTGAACAAACCGGATGAACGTTTTATCTTCCGCGCAATTTATGCCAACTGGAAAAAAGGCCTCGGAGCCGACTCCCACCGACGCGGGATATACCATGCCCGCCGAATGGGAGCGCCACGAGGCCACATGGCTGGGCTGGCCGCACAATGTCGAGGATTGGCCCGGAAAATTTGAAATCATTCCGTGGGTTTACGGCGAAATGATTCGAAAAATCGCATTGGGCGAAAGAATTCATTTGCTTATCCGCAACCGTGCGGACGAAAAAATGGCGCGTCGAATTTTGGCGAGCACCGGCGTGGACCTTCAGAAAATTAAATTCGTGACGCACCCCACGAACCGTGGCTGGACGCGCGACACGGGACCGATTTTTGTGAGGCGCCGGAGCCGGGGCGGAAGAGGGGAAACGGCCATAGTGCATTTTCATTTCAACGGTTGGGCCAAATACGATAACTGGCACAAAGACACAAAGGTCCCCGAAACAGCCGCGCGCATTCTCGGGAAAGAACTTTTCCACGCCGCGCATCAAGGCCGGCCGTTTGTGATTGAAGGCGGAGGCATTGAAGTCAACGGAACGGGGACTTTGATCTCGACGGAGCAGTGTTACCTGGACCCAAAGATTCAGGTGCGCAATCCGGGGCTGGGCAAAGCCTCGATCGAATCAACATTGAAAAAATATCTGGGCGTCAAAAACATTTTCTGGCTTGCCAAAGGACCGGTTGGCGACGATACCCACGGGCACGTGGATGACATATGCCGATTTGTAAACAGGAAAACGGTAGTACTGGTCCGCGAACGCGAACGCCGCGACGTCAATTTCCGTCCGCTTGCAGAAAACTGGGAACGGATTCAGGATTTGCGGCTCGAGGACGGCTCGAAGCCTGAGGTAGTGGAATTGCCAATGCCATCGCCGCTTTATTTTGACGGCGCGCGTTTGCCGGCCAGCTATGCCAATTTTTATATCTGCAATTCCTCGGTCATTGTTCCGACTTTCAACGACCCGAATGACCGGATTGCGCTGGGCATTTTGGGCGAATTGTTTCGAGACCGGCCGGTAACGGGGATTCACGCGGTTGATTTGGTCTGGGGTTTTGGTTCGCTGCATTGCCTGACGCAACAGCAGCCCGCCTCCACTGAAGCTACGGCGCGGCAAGCCCGCCTCCGCTGAAGCTATGGCGCGGCAAGCCCTCCGCTAAAGTTACGGAAGGGCCCGCCTGAGAGGTGTTGCGCAACTGGCCTGACTGAAGTATGATCAGAGTGACATCAGGCATGTCGTTCCGGCCCATGGCGAAAGGCAAAATTTATGTTGCATACGAAGTTGCATTCTGTGTATAAGGAGAATGAATCAAAAAATTGGAAGTATGGAGACCATCAGTCGCCACTGGCTCGCGAACAGCGAGGATGCGCCCGTCTGCGGCGCGACCTTTGGAGGGGGTGTGGCGCGATGGATATTTGATTTCCGTCGTTAAATATTAAATCAGAAACCAAATCAAACTATGACTCTTACTAAACGGCATCTGGTAACGCGAATCAGCGAAGAAACCAATCTGGGGCAGCAGCAGGTCTTTGACGTGGTGCAAAAGACCCTCGATTACATTTCCGAGGCTCTGGCCAAGAATAACAAGGTCGAGCTTCGAAATTTCGGCGTCTTTGAAGTGAAAATCCGCAAACCCCGCGTTGGGCGCAACCCGAACCAACCTAAAGACAATGTGCCCATTCCGGCCCGCGCGACCGTCAAGTTTCGGGCCGGCAAGGAAATGCGTTCTGAAGTTCTCAAACTGCCAGCAAAGTCCTAAGGTCGTTGAGGCGTTGAAACGTTAGAGCGGCTCCAAAATCGGCGTCACTGGACTGTTGAGTATTCAATATGCCGGCATGCATCCGGCGCCATTCGATTTATCCGATAATCCAATCCGTTTATCCGGTTATCTTGCTTTTGGGCTTCAACCGGTATCCCGATTCATTTAGTTTGTGGGGATGGAACGATTGCCCGGTTTCCGTGACTTTTACCCTGAACCGCTGCCGCACGCCGATGTTTGGAGTGCCGCCGCGCGCCAATATATCTTCGAGAAATGGCGGGATGCCGCCCGCCGGTACAATTTCAAGGAATACGATGGGCCTCCGCTCGAACCACTCAAATTGTTTACCACCAAAAGCGGGGATGAGATTGTGGAGCAGCTTTATAATTTCACCGACAAAGGCGACGATCAGGTGGCGTTGCGCCCGGAAATGACGCCGACGCTCGCGCGGATGGTTGCCGCCCACGAACGGCAATATAAGAAGCCGATCAAATGGTTCGCCATTCCGCAACTTTTTCGCTATGAACGCCACCAGAAAGGCCGGAAGCGAGAGCATTTTCAATTTAATGCGGACATTATCGGAGAAAGCGATCCGGCGGCGGACGCCGAGTTAATCGCCCTGCTCGTTGACACGTTCTGCTCTTTTGGTCTGACTGCGGAGGACTTTGTCATTCGCCTGAGCAGTCGGAATGCATGGCATGACTTCTTTCACAGCAGAGCAGGGGACAAGGATGCGGCGCAGGCCTACGAGTTTTTTCAGGTCATTGACAAACTGGAGCGGGCAACGACTGACGAGACAGAAACAAAACTGTCGGCCCTCGGATTTTCGCTGGCAGAGGTGAACCAATTCATCGAAGCCGCAAAGCCGACTGCGGAGCTTGAGGGTATTTTGCAAAATCTTGGCGCCAGGGGACTTCATGAATTTGTCAAAATCGATTATCACATTATTCGCGGCCTTGCTTATTATACGGGAGTGGTTTTTGAAGCGTTTGCGCTGAAAGGCCAAATGCGGGCCATTGCGGGAGGAGGACGCTATGACAATCTGGTGAAGCTCATCAGTGGCGGAAAAGCGGACCTACCGGCGCTCGGATTTGGCATGGGAGACGTTGTGTTGCGGGACTTACTGGCGGAACGGAAGCTCCTGCCCGTATTCGAGCCGGGAGTGGACATTTTTGTTTTAATTGAAGATGAAAACCTGCGCGCGCCGTCTCTCAAAGTAATCCACGGCCTGCGTGCCGGGGGTGCCACTGTCGAGTACACCCTGACGCCGACCAAAGCGGACAAGCAATTCAAGCGCGCTCAGGAGTTGAAGGCGCGGTTCACGCTCAAGGTCGAAAATGATTCCACGGGCCGCCTTCGAAACCTGAAGACGCGCGAAGAAAAATTGCTGCCGTTGGAGCAGATTCGCGACTCTTTACGAGGCTGAGATGCCCAAGATCTCCGCGCCACAGAAACCGTTGCGCTTACCGGTGCTGCCGATGCTACGGTTGCCGGAACGAGGACAAAAGATTCTCGTTGCCGTATCCGGCGGGCTGGATTCAATGGTTTTGCTGCATGTGCTGAATTCGCTGGCTGCGGGAAGGCGCTGGAAACTGGCGGTCGCGCATTTTAATCATCGGCTGCGCGGGCGCGCCAGTGATGGTGACGAGGCGAGCGTCGCGAAAACCGCGGCGGCGATGAAGCTGCCGTTTTTTGCGGCGGCGGCGGACGTTCAAGAGATTGCGGCGAAAGAAAAAGTGTCCATTGAAATGGGTGCCCGGCAACTGCGCCATGAATTTTTGGCTCGAACGGCCCGTGAACAGGGCATCAATACCGTCGCGCTTGCACATCATGCAGATGACCAGGTGGAGCTTTTTTTTCTGCGACTCTTGAGAGGAGCGGGCGGGAGCGGTTTGGGGGGAATGCAATGGCGCTCGCCTTCGCCGGCGGACGAACGCATCTCGCTAGTTCGGCCGTTGCTGAACGTATCCAGGGCGGCGCTGGAAGACTTTGCGCGCGAAAACCGAATCGGTTACCGCGAGGACGCGTCGAACCTTTCACTGGATTATTTACGGAACAGAATCCGCCGGGAATTGCTCCCGTTATTGCGGAAGCACTATGAGCCTGGTTTGAACAAAACGGTCCTTCGGTCAATGGAAATCGCCGGCGCAGAATCCGATTTGGTCGCGGACCTCGCGCGCGAATGGCTGGAATCGCCTGTATCCTCGGGGCGCGCCAGGGGAAAGCGTGGCGCGCCACCGTTGTTCGAAAAGGTCAGCTTTGATGGGCTACCGGAGGCCGTTCAGCGGCAGGTCTTAAAATTGCAAATCATTGAGTTGGGCTCTAAGCCGGATTTTGAGTTAATCGAATCCATCCGGCTGTCACCCGCCAAGCCAGTCGCGGTCGGCGTAAATAATCGCATATCACGTGACGCGATGGGAGTCGTCAGCCGGTGTCGCCCCCTGGCTCGATCTTTTGACGGCCACAATATGACCGTAATGTTGAGCAGACCGGGCCGCTTTTCTTTGACGGCGTAAGGCTAATCTGGGGAACTGGCAGAAAGCCAAAATATTTCGGCCGAGCCGGAAACAGATCGGCCGGGAGTGAAGTTTTTGATGCGGACCTAATCGGCGACGAGATCGTCCTGCGGCACTGGAGGGCAGGGGACCGCTTTCAGCCTATCGGCTTAAGGTCGGCGGCAAAATTGCAGGATCTGTTTACCAATGCAAAAGTGCCGCGTGACAGACGTCATCAATTGATTGTGGCGGAGGCACGAAATGGCGTTTTTTGGGTTGAGGGACTTCGGATTTCCGAAAATTTCAAACTGACGGCAAAAACCGAGCGTGTATTGGCCTGGAAATGGCGTCGGCTCAGCGATTAGAAGCTGGATTTCGTCATGATACGCATTGAGAGGATTTCTTCGTTTGACGCGCCGGAACTGCGGCCATACGCGACGATGCGCCGGCCCGTAGAACATGAGGCGCAGGGCATTTTCGTTGCCGAAGGAGAAAAGGTTGTTCGAAGGCTGCTGGAAAGCCATTTCACCGTTATTTCGACTGTATTTTGGGAGCGCTGGCTGGACGATTTTCGACCGCTGCTTGAAGCGCGACCGGAGAACATCACGGTTTATATTGCGGAAAAGAAATGGCTCGAGACGTTGACGGGGTTTCCCATGTTTCAAGGCGTGCTGGCCGTGGGCAAAATTCCCGCGCCAGAATCTGTCGAAACGATTTTGCAAAACGCTGCGTCGCCGCGCCTGTTAGCTGCCGTGGATGGCCTGACCAATTCGGAAAACCTGGGCGCGCTTGTCCGGAATTGCGCGGCTTTTAATGTCCAGGCCCTCGTTGTTGGGGAAACGAGCAGCAGCCCGTTCCTGCGGCGCGCGGTCAGAAATTCAATGGGCGCGATTTTTCAGTTGCCGGTTGTTGAGCTGGGAAAGGACGGCAATGCGGCTGAGGGCAAAACTTTAGCTGAAACTCTTCGCTTTTTGCGCGAGCGGGGTATCCGCTGCGTTGCGGCGCATCCGGCCGGAAACAAAATCTTGTACAATACGGACCTGACAACGGATTGTTGTATTGTTTTTGGAAGCGAAGGGGCGGGGATCTCCAGTGCCGTTTTAGAGAGTTGCGATCAGTGCATCTGTATTCCCATGCCCGACAAAGTGGATTCTCTCAATGTTGGCGCCGCCGCGGCGGTTTTTCTTTATGAAATCAGCCGCCAGCGAAGAATGTGTTAGCGGCCTGATACGCGTCCTCCTTTGAGAGTCCAGGCCCCTCTATTCCAATTCCTCTGGATCGCGGGTTTCCAAACCCGCCGGTCATACGACGTCGTGCGATTTGCCGATTTGGAAACCTGCGCTATGCCAAGCCGAATACTATGTTGTACACGCTCCGAATGTTTTTGCGCCAGCCCGCAAGGGCCGCGCGAAAAACTTCGGTTGAATCAAAGCCGCAGCGCACAGAGACGCGGTAAAATGCCGGCGCGTCATCGGGCAACAACGCTTCGCCTTCATCGCTCCACCGGCGCAGGATGGCTTCTACACGCCGAAGTTGAACATAATTTTCAATGAGTGTATCCGCATCCAGGAGCACGCCATTTTGCGCGGCCCGTTTCAGGGCACGAAGACTATTTGGCTCGTGCCAGCCGTGTTGCATACAGAGAACCTGCGCAATGAACTCTCCATCCATCAACGCGCCTTTGCCGGTTTTGATGGCCAGATCATCCTTGCCGGCCGGGGTCCGCTCTTTTTCGATTCGCAGTCGCATGCGGTGAATTTCTGCCTTCCAGTTTTTGAACCGGCGACGCTGCCGCAGGTCTGAAAAATCGGTCAATTCGCTCACCAACTTCTGAAACTGTTCGCCCAAACTGGAATTGCCGGCGACGAATCGCGTCCGAGTGAGTGTCTGGATTTCCCACAGTTGCGCGCGTGTCTGATAATATGCTTTGCAAGTGTCAAGGGGTTGGACGAGCAGTCCTTTTTCTCCATCCGGCCGGAGACGCGCATCAGTCCGAAAAACGATTCCCTGTTCGGTGCGATGCGAAAGCAAATCCATGACCTCTGCCGCGAGCTTTTGCAGGGAAGGCAAATCCTTTTCTTTGGACTCGGTTATGAAGAAAACGTCCAGGTCCGAACCGTAGGCGATCTCGCTGCCGCCGAGCTTGCCGAGGCCGACGATCGCCAGGGGCAGCGATTTGATTTTATTTTTTCGCAGGACGACTTCGAGGGTGTATTGGAGAGAAGCATCGGCGAGCGCTGACAGCTCGGCGGGCGTTTGTTCGATGTCGACCTGCCCGGAAATGTCGCGGAGGCCCAGGCGCATCAATTCGGTTTCATGATAACGGCGAAGCCAGGCAAATTGGTCCGGGTCACGCAGGCCGAAACGGAGCTCCTTCAAAATTTCCACGGCGGTCTTTTTTCGTTGCAGGCGACCACCGGCGACCAGTCCGTCAATCAGGTCGGGCGCGCGGATGGCAGCGAGAGCGAGGAATTCCGAGCGATCAAACAGGAGCAGCAGCAATTCAAAATATTTCAGATTGTTGTTCCAAACGTCAAAGAGCATCGCGCGCGATCCATAAGCGCTCACGAAACTGTCCAGGCGCGCCAGGACGCGGTCGGGGTCGGACAGAACCGGGATCTGGTCTTCCTTCGACGATGGTCGCGGGCAAAGGGCGAGGAATTTTGGAATTAATTGCCGGGCCAACTCGGTCGTGCGCGGCGACACATGAAGATAACCGGGCCCTTCGGCAAATTCCTTGAACAATTGAAATGCTTTGTCTGGTTCGCGGAATGAGCGAGCGGCCAATAGGGCTTTCCATTCGTCCCCGGCTCCTTCGAATTCGGGAAGCGCAACGGTCCCATTTTCCTTCACTTCCCGTTTAAACAATGATTCATAAATGCGCCGAACGTTTGCCGTGTGCCCGCGAAAGGCCGACTGAAACTGCGACAACGACCTGAAATCCATCAGTCGGGCGAGCCGCCGTTGCGACACGTCGTCCGCAGGAATGGTGTGGGTCTGGCGATTATTTTCCATTTGCAGCCGATGCTCGACGTCCCGCAGAAAACGGTACGCCACCTCGAGTTGGTTTGATTCGGCCACCGAAAGCAATTCGTATTGCGCAAGTTTTTTGAGGCAGGGGAGCGTTTGCGAAATTTGCAGAAAAGGCGAACGGCCTCCGTGCAGGACCTGCAAAGATTGAACAATAAACTCGATCTCGCGAATGCCGCCGCGACCCAGCTTGACGTTGCGTTCCAATTCGCCGGCCCGGACGACTTCGCGCTCAATGCGGTCTTTGGTCGCGGCAATTTCCCGGAAAATTTCCGGGCTAATGGCTCGCGGATAGCGAAACGGCTGGATCATCTCGAGGAATTCGGACGCCAGGCCGCTGTCGCCCGCCGTCAGACGCGCTTTGATCAACATCATTCGCTCCCATGTTTGGCCCCATTGCGAGTAATAGTTTTCGTGACTGTCCAGCGACCGGGCGAGGGGACCCGCGTCGCCTTCGGGCCGCAACCGCGCATCCACCCGGAACAGAAATCCGTCGGGTGTGGAGCGCGAAACCTCGGCGCTGAAGGACTCGGCCACTTTGGAAAAGAACTGATGGTTCGACAGGACCGGTCGTTGCGATTTTCGCGCGCGCGGCGTTTCCTTAAACACCTCACCTTCTTCCTCGTAAAGAAAAAGAATGTCCACATCGGAACTGTAGTTGAGTTCCTGACCGCCGAGTTTGCCAAGGCCCAGAACGCAAAAGGGAGTTGGCTGCCAACGGCCCTGGGCGTCCTGGTGGAACGGATTGCCGAATTTTTCGGACAGTTGTCTTGAGACAATCCGCAAAACGGTGTCCAGACAGACGTCGGCGAGATCAGAAAGTTCCTGCGTAATTTCCACGACGTTGCTCAAGCGGCCCAGGTCCCGGGCGGCGATACGGAGGTATTCGCGCTGCTTGAGACGGCGCAATTCCGCGAGGGCGCCGAAATAATCGCGCGTTTCCACCGTGCGCTTCAGAGCAATTTGAACTTCGCGCCGAAAGCCATCCGCCCGGCGTGGAAATCGGAGTTTTTCAAAATCCAACAGTGAGAACAAATCGGGGCTGGACTGAAGGAGTTCACCCAGGAATTGTGAGCCGCTCAATACCGCAGTCAGAACGCGGGCTGAATCGGCTGAACAGTTGTCCAGCCATGTTTGTTCCCGCGGCGTGGCGACGGATTTTAGAAAATTGCGGACGCGGAGAGGTTCTGCGGAATCTTTAATGATTTTTTCCCAGGCCGTTTTTTTCATTTGAGCTGCGGGCGTAAATCTCTTCGATAAAATTGACCGCTGTGCGGCAGAGCGGCTGCCAGTCCAGTTCGGCCTGGACGCGCGCGGCGGAGTTGCAGGCTTCAATTTGCCAGTTCAGCGGTGATTCTTCCAGCCAACTGACGACTTTGCGGCCGAAATCCTCGCCATCGAATTCGGAAAAACGAATCATGGGCTCGTTCTTGAAATAGCGCTGGATGCTTTTGAGGGGCGTGCAGACCGAGGGCAGGCCGCTCGCGACGTATTCAACGACCTTCGCCACAAACGCGCAATGCGTGCCGGCCGATTCTTCATAGGGCACGATGCCCACAGTCGCATCGGCGAGGTGCTTTGCAACGTCGTCGTAAGGAATGAATCCGGTCGTTTGGAATTTGAAACCAGCAACCTCACGCTTTGCCCGGCGCAAAAGTGCCTGAAGCGGACCCGTTTCCCGGCCCACAAAACGGAAAACAGTTTCCGGCTTTTTCGTCGCAACGAAGCGAATCGCACCCAACGCGATTTCTCCCAGGTGATGCGCGTCAAAGGAGCCGTGCATGACGACGACTGGCGGACGGTTTTTGTCCGCCGTCCGGGCGACAAACGAGAATTTATCGGCATCGTAGCCGTAATAAATCGGGCAAATCCTGTCGGACGGATAGCCATGTTTGCTGAAACAATCGACAAGGGTATCGGAAACCGCCAGAACACCGTCTACGTTGTAACGGACAGGCATCGAAATTTCGAAATGTTTCAACGCTTGAATGAACGGGCGCGGCGCGACCCACACCGGCCAGGTTTCCATAAATCCGGTGAGCAAATCGGGAAAATTCATCATCACGGGGACCTTTAATTTGGCCTTGAGTTTGCCGGCGGCAACGGCGGAAATGGCATGCTGTGAGAAAATCAGGCTAAAGGGCGTGTCTCCGGCGGCGGCCCCGACCATCCGCTCCAGGCAAAATGGGTAGGCAAGATATTTGACATTTCGCATTCGCGCGTAACGTCCCATTTTCCATTTTTTAAAGGGGTGCAGGCGGACATGAAAACGTTTTTCGACCTTTTCAGGCTCGGCGATTTGTGGACAAAAAATATGGACCTCGTGTCCGCGCCTGGACAATTCTTCAACCAGATAAACTGCCTCCGCCGATCCGCCGCCCGAAGGGGGAAAAAACGGTTCGTGCGTCAAAAAGGCAATGCGCAACCTGGAACTGGGTTTTTGCACGTGCAACACTATTCGCTTTGGGGATGGTCGTCCACTTGATTTCCAGGTTTTGCCTGCTTAAAACCGCTGGACTTTGGGCCTGTCGCCACTTGGAACAGAGGGCTTTTCATTTGGCCGCAAAAGCTTTGACAAACCTGGCCCGCTCTTTAAAATAGGAAAACCGGTTGGGGTCGTAGCTCAGTTGGTAGAGCACCACAATGGCATTGTGGGGGTCAGGGGTTCGAATCCCCTCGGCTCCACCAACCGGTTTCTCCTTTAAACTCCGCAAAACGTCTACGAAGACTCCACGAAAGCGGTGTTTGCTTTTGACGCTTTGCGGTGTATTAAATCGAAGAATTACGTCCTTGCGGGCCCATCGGCTCGCCTTTTTTGCCCCCCACATTCGGCATGAGAGGTCGTGAGAGCGATCAAATCCGACGACGCGCCGGCTCCAAAATGGTGAGGCACCCGCGGCTTTAGCAATGGAGGATTCGTTTTGCCTTGGGTTCCGGGCTGCGGATGGCAGGCCATTCTCGAATTGGTAGTTCCTTTTTATCTCTTGATTCCAGAACGAATGGTTCTGCAAGCGAATGAAGTAAATCGATATCAGACTTGCGAATTTTAAGATGCTTAATAACATCCACGCGCAACGAATCTACGGATTTTTTTTCAGAATTTGAACCTATGCCCCGAGACCTGGCCAAATCCACAAAAGGAGTCTTTCACCTGGCGTTGTTGTTTTTCGCGCTCAGTCCATGTCACGCTGATTCTACGGATGCTGACACGTGCTTCCTAAAAGCCAAAACGGAATTCGAAAACCATCAATTTGACGCCGCTTTGTTTGACTACAGTAAAGTCATCGATTTGGAGCCGTATAATGAGGGAGCTTACATAAACCGCGGCAATATTGAATTGCGGCAGGGAAACCTGGATGCGGCTTTGGCTGACTACGACAAGGCCATCGAGATCACTCCAACTGACGAAATTGCCTACTATGACCGCGGCAATCTGCAATACGCGAAAAAAAATATGGCTGAAGCTCTGGCCAATTACAACAAAGCCATCGCACTGGATCCGGCGTGCGCCGCGGCCTATGACAGCCGCGGGCTTGTAAAGGAAGGTCAAGGCGACCTGGCCGGCGCCATGGAAGATTTTAACAAGGCTATTGTTTTCGAACCGCACCTGGCCATAGCCTATAATAATCGAGGCGGCCTGGAGCAACGGTTGGGTAATCTCGACGCGGCACTGGCCGACTGCGAACAGGCCATCAAGCTGGATACCAAAAACGACACTGGTACTTTTTATAATAACCTGGCCGCTCTGAAACTCGCTAAAGCGAATACGGCCGGAGCGCAGAATGATCTTAAAAAGTCCGCGGATTTAAATCCCGATTTGACGGCGGACGCCTATCGCAATCGCGGCCGAGCGGAGGAGTCCTTGAATCAATGGGATGACTCTTTGGCTGATTTTAATCGGGCAATGAAACTCGATCCCAGGGATGCAAATATATTTGTAGATATCGGCCACTTTAGGATGTCCCGGGGCGACCTATCTGACGCATTGGCAGAGTATGATCGGGCGATTTCCCTTAACCCGAACATTGCGGCGGCATATTGTCAGCGTGGGGTCGCTAAAGGGATGAGCGGTGACGACACAGGTGCATTTGCCGATTTCAATAAAGCGCTCGAATTAAATCCTAAATATGTCGACGTGTACTGCTCTCGTGCTTTTTTGGAATGGGATATCGGTAAGGACAACGCGGCCATGGCCGATGTCAACCAGGCCATTGCGATCGCTCCGGAATTTGCGCGGGCCTATAATAACCGCGGTTGGCTGTGCTATGACCAACGGAAATTCGATGACGCGCTGGCGGATTTCGAAAAATCCTACCAACTCAATCCCCGGTATTCGGAGGACTTTTCGCGCTTTTGCATTTGGTTGATTCGCGCCCGCAACGGCCACGAGGCGCAGGCCACCGCGGAATTGCAGACGTGGCTCCAAACCCGCAAGCCGCGCGGCACAAACGATTGGCAGTTAAAAATCGCCCAATATTTGACCGGCGCGCTGTCTGAAACCGATCTAGTAAGGGCCGCCAATGGCACCGACCTAAGACGAACTAACGCGCGATGCGCCGAAGCCTGGTTCTTCGTCGCATCCAAACAGCTTGTCGAAGGTAACGAAGCGAGGGCCAAAGATTGTTTCGAGAGGTGCCGTGCTACAAATGCAAGAGGCAACTTCGAATACGTAGTTGCCGCGGCAGAGCTAAAATATCTGAGCGCAAAACCACAGTGATTCTGCCGCGGCGATTCCTGGAGCGGTTCGCAATTAAAAGATCTTTTGATTCGCCTCAGTCGCTAATGCGCGTGGCGGTTGCCGGGCCTAATTACCGGGGCCAGGACGACGTCGCCGGTTTTTTGGGGATGAATTTCAAACCAGCCATCGAAATTCCAAACCAGCTTGCCCTGGGCAATGACCACAGGATTTGTCTCGTCATGGACGGCCGGGTCTACGGAGGCTTTGACGAGAAATATTACTACTCTCATATACCTGGGCCCGTGCAAAGGGACCGGGACATGTTTAACAGCCAATGATTGCAAGCGCAGATCTATCGTCAAATAGGGGCCGGAGGAAAATTCATGCTGGAGCGCAACCCCGGTGGCCCGCGCGTTCATGTGATAATCCTTCCACCCCTGGATACCCGCAGATTTGAAGAGAGTGGTGCCGACTTCGGCAGCCCGGCCGGGAAATGGTTGTCTGGGCCAAAGATTGGTGCTGAGATTGGCCTGGAGCGCCGGATCGCGCGGGCCGTGGATTTCCGGTGCCACTTTCCCGGATACCACGATATCATGGTTGGTGTAACGCGGCCCGATGCATCCGTTGGACAAAAGCAAAATTGCCAGCCCAGCCAACCGCACCCATTGTTTCAGCAGCCCATTCACAACCATCACACTCCTCTGGTTCAAAGTCGTTCCAATTGTCCGGAAATACAATGTTTTTGTCTTGAGAAGGCAATTTGCAAAATCCATTCAACCCTGGTCGGCCTGTTGCAAGCGTTCAAGGCTGTCCAAGTTTTCAAACTAGCGATGGAAGACATTTTTGAGTCAAATGGGAGCTGATTAATTCATCTATGTTCCGCCGCGATTATCTCCTGCGCCAGATCGAAGAGTTCGTCGCTGTCATTATGCGCATGACAGGGCTGACGAAAGCAGGGAAATGGGAGGAGGCTTCGGCCATGGCCAGAGCTCAATTTCGGGCGCTGGCCGGCGAGGATGTCACCAAATTGCTCCAGATGTCCGATACGGAACTGGTTGCGCGCCTGGTGGAAATTGACAGCGGCTACGGGATTGAGGAGAGAATCTTCATGCTCGCGAGATTATTTAAAGAAAATGGAGAGATTCTTAAAGGGCAGGGCAGGATCGAGGAAAGCCGCGCCTGCTACGTAAGAGGATTACATCTCCTCCTCGAAACCGTTGCAAGCGATCCCACGGGCCCGCGTCCTGAGTTTGCGCCGAGTGTCGATTCGTTCCTCACAGGTCTTCAGGATTCGGCGCTGAATTTCGAAACGAACGTGATGCTCATGCGTCATTACGAACAAGGCGGCGAGTATGCCCGAGCCGAAGATGCCTTATTCAATATGCTGGATGCCGAGCCGGCGAATACTGAACTTCTGGATTTTGGCGTCGGGTTCTACCAGCGCCTTCTGCGATTGGATGATGAGGCTTTGGAAGTGGGGAATTTGCCCCGAGCCGAGGTGAATGCGAGTTTGGCTGAACTAAATCAGCGGAAAATGAATATTCCAAGGTGAGGGAGGGGCAATCCCGTAGTATTTGAATCTTTACGGTGACGACCATGACAACATAAGTGCCATGCCTGACAAGGCCTCAACCAACCGGCTGACCTGATAAGTCTGAATGAGCGTCAAAACCGAAATTGCCGGGAAATTAAATATCACGCAGCCAATCAGAACGGGCCGACAGACGGGAGCGCCTGGCAATTCGGCAAGCAGAAGAACAAGCATCGGCACGTATGCCAAGCTTGCTGCTCCCGTCTTTAGTAAATGAGCTTTCAAGCGGTGTAGTTTACTCGTGTGTGTGAATTCTTGCGATACGCGAACGTGTACAAGAGCACAAAACGAGCCATGCCCCTGAGGGGGCGTTCTGGTTGGCGTTCGCTCGATCTGGGGAAAGTGAAAGGTCATACACATTTTTTCTGTATAGGCGGGAAACGAGGAAACGAAGTCGTTTTTGGTCAAAAATCAGCAGTTTTATTGGGGAATTTGAAGAGTTTTGAGCAGGAAACGAAGCGCTGTAGGACTATATTGTGTTTGTGCCATTTTGGCAGGAATTCTATGTACTTTAGGAGAGTGGCTTGGCCCGAACACGAACTTCCTGCCAACCTCCGCGGCAATGACGATCCTGCCACGAGCGAACATCAAAGGATTTTGCGGGCAATCAGGATAACCACGACAATCCAGGACAATGCGGCAAGGACCCACGCCAGGGCGAGCGGGACGAATTTCACCCAAACTGCGAATAATGCCAGCCCAACGGCGGCACAAATAAACCAACAAACGTAAAGGCCAACGATACTGAGTCCATCAAGGTACGTTGCGATCTCCGGAATGAAATAAATCACAATTGGCAGGCTCGCAAGAAACAGGCTATATACGCGCAATCCCAATGGCCGCGCCTTTCGATCGGGCTCGCCGGAGAGCATTCGGGTGAACAAATTACCCATATAGAGAATTGAACCAGCAAATCCTGGGCCCAATTTACCAAGCCTTTAAAAACCGGAAAGCGGGAAGAGTTGCCGTTTCAGTTACGCCCAAGGCGCTTGACTGGATAAAGCAAGCCAAATCACATTGCCATTCCGGCCCTGTGATCGTGAATTTGTCCTGAAAAAACAACGCTTATGCCGTCATCATCTTTTGGTAACGATCAGAGACAAAGTCCCAATTGATAACACTAAAAAAGGCGGCCACATATTCCGGGCGGCGGTTTTGATATTTTAAATAATAGGAATGTTCCCAAACATCGATTCCCAGCAATGGTTGCTTTCCGTCGCTGATCGTTGCGTCCTGGTTATGCGTCGGCTCGATGGCCAGTTGCTTGTTCGCATCCAGCGTCAGCCATGCCCAACCGCTGCCAAAGACGCTGGCTGCAGTTTTTGCCAATTCCTCCTTGAACTGATCGTAGCCGCCAAAGGACTGATTAATCGCCGAAGCCAGCGCCCCTTGTGGCGCGCCGCCATCTTTCTTGAGCATTTGCCAAAACAGGGAGTGATTATAATATCCGCCACCCTGGTTGCGCACGGCGGTGCGGATTTTTTCGGGCACGGCGTCCAAATTTTTCAATATTTCCTCAACGGATATTTTCCCCACGTCGGGATAGTCCGCGACGGCTTTGTTTAAATTGGTGACATAGGCGGCATGATGTTTGTCGTGGTGCAGGTGCATTGTTTCTGTGTCAATGTACGGTTCCAGAGCGTCGTACGCATAAGGCAGCGGTGGCAGCTTGAACGGGCCACTCGGCACAGTTGTTGTGGGAGCTGTGGGGCTGGTTTGTGCAATCACGCTGGGCAAAGCAGCCAGTGCGACGCCGGCCAGCGCGGTCTTTTTTAACGCATATCGTCGTGTCATCATAGATTTTGATTGGTTTTTGTTTTCTTCCTTTAGTTTTTACCGAAGTCTCAGATTCAATCACCATCCGCCTTTGATGACAAGCGCGCATGGGCGATATCTTGGGGCCAGGACTATTGGCCGGCATTTGACCCCTCAAGTGACTGAACCAAAGTCTGTTGCATGGCTTTGACTTATCAATTGCCAGAGTTTCACTTTTAATGAAATCCCACCCTAAAGGAGGGGGAAAAGGCGCCTGCGGTTATGGTACAACTTAAACATCCTCCCGGTAAAGAAGGCGCGCAGGTGCTGCGGGAGGATTTAAAACACAAAGTTAACCTCCACAATTATGATAAAGATTTCTGCGATTATTGCCGGTTTAATGGGCGTCGCGAGCCTTGCTTGTGCCTCGGACGATTTCTCATATACGGCAACAGCGACTCCCGGCAGCTCTCCCGACGGCGTGGACCAAAACAATAATCCCGTGAGCGTTTGGACACTCGCCCAAAATCCCGGTGTCACCGGCGGCGGCATTTCCGGCGCGTATGTTGGCACAGCTTTTAGCGGCGAGACCTTGTCCGGATGGCAAATTTGGAGTTCTCCGAACAACCTGTCCGTGGGCGACGGCGGGTTTATCGAAGCCAGTAATATTTTCGCCGGTGGCGCATTGAGCGTTGGCCAAACAGTTTCAATTAATTTCGAAATGCGCGCCGTTGATCCGGGCCGCGACGTGGGCGTCAGCCTGCTCAATGGTTCCGGCGATGCAATCACTTTTGGAATTTACGGTGGGGAACCTGGCAGCTATCCGTACACGGGCAACGGCTATTTCTACAGCGATGCCGGTTCGACGGATGTGAGTGCCGGAGGCATGGGCTATGCGTATCAAAGCGAGTTTAATATTGCTTTTACCGTGACCGGAGCCAACACCTATTCCGCCGTGGCCGGTTCAGACAGTTGGAGCGGCACGTTTGATGGCTCGTTGCTCGGGATGGATGTCTTCAACTACGGCGCCGGCAATGGAAGCGATCTTGCCTTCAACAATTTGACTATCGCTCCCGTGCCGGAAGCGGGCACTGTTTCACTGTTCGCTCTTGGAAGCGCGGTGCTATTGATTGGGTGCCGTTTGCGACGCGCGGTTGCTTGATTGGCACGTCTGAAAGCGTTCGGATGCCCTAGATCAGATTTAGGGTGGAAGCTGCTTGCCATAATTCGCGTGCCCTGAACTGCTATTGGACACCCCTTCGTTGAACCGCATGACGTCCTCGTTTGAACGATTCTCCCTCACTGCGGGGGGAATTCTCCGCCGATGGTTTAACAATTTGGACGGCGAGCGAAACCGAACGATCAAAAGCGCGAATTAGTCAGAGCGGACTCACGTCCGCTGCTACAAGAAAGGGGTTCGATTTACGGCGTCGCCGATATCACGGCATAATTGCCCGATGGTTTGACGAACTGAGACGTCTTCGTAAAGACTGATTACACTACAGGCCCGGCCACGGGTTTGTGATAGGGGAAGATGTGCAATAACAACGTGACTAAAACACTGATGCACAATGAGATTCCCAGGAGAACGAAAAAGGCCTGAGCGAACGTCTTTTTCGATGGATGAGGAGTGCCGCCGAGCGCCCATACAATGAGCATAATCAGGTTAATCAGAGGAATGCCCAGGATGATGAACGTGATGATCCAATTTCCAACTGAGACCGGTTTATATTCGGAGTTGCTCATAGTGAATTCCGCGGTTGTTATTTGAATGTGCCGGGATTTTTGCCGGGTAACAACACGCCGTCAATTCTAGAGTTTGATGCTTTTCCCTGTCCTCGCTGATTTATGCGCCGCATCGAGGATTTCCACGACGGTCATGTTCACGTCCAGCGAAGAGAGACCGGATGGTTGGATCTCGCCGCGCACAACCGCGGCCAGATAGGACAGCGGATCGGCATTATAGCCAGTGAGGGGCGGGGGAGTGGCTTCAGATTCTTCGCTGTTTTTGCCACCTTCGCGAAAGCGCAATACATCCGGTTCCGGCACTTTGACATAACCCGTTTTACCGTATATCTCGAGGTCTTTCACGTTGAACGGCCAGTTCCAGGATGGTTCGAGAATGACTGTGGCCCTGGGATAGGTCAGCACGACGGTCGCGTCGTCTTCGACTTTAGGATAAATGTTGGGTTTGATTTGATGCGTCACAGCGGAGACAGAAATGGGTTTTTGACCGTCCAGGAGCCATGTAGCCAGGTCCGCGCCGTAACAGCCAAAATCATTTAAAGCCCCGCCGCCGTTTAAGACCGGGTCGGTGAGCCAATTAAGAAAATTCGTGGAACAGCCAATCTCCTTCGGCCCCTGGTGGCCGTCGTGCGCCACGATGCGGCAGATATTCCCGACTTGGTGTTCATCATGGACCATGATATAGGCTTCCTGGTTACCCGGATACCACGTGGTTTCATAATTCACGATGACCTGGATGTGCCCCTTCTTTGCCGCGGCGGAAATGGCACGCGCGGCTTTCATGTTCACGGCGAGCGGCTTTTCCATCATCACGTCCACACCGTGCGCCGCGCAGGTTTCG
The DNA here is from genome assembly GCA_963845665.1 of uncultured Verrucomicrobiae bacterium. GTDB lineage: Bacteria > Verrucomicrobiota > Verrucomicrobiia > Limisphaerales > UBA11358 > UBA11358. The sequence goes on along the minus strand of CAWJTA010000001.1, from coordinate 555,668 downwards.
ACGACGCGCTGATGATCGTAAATGTCGGTAAAAGTCGCGACCGCCTGGACGTCAGATTTCGCAAAGAGGGCGTCAAGGCTTGGGTAAAAGAGGTCCCGCTTAAAATGCAGGCGACCGATGTAGCGGTCTATAAGGACCTGATTTGTTTCGACGATTCCGACCAATTGCACGTCGTCCCGGCCTTCGAAGCGTGGAAAGAATCCCCAGGCATGATCGTGGACGAGGCCGACGACGGCGATGCGGACGGGCGAAGCTGATTGGGCCGACAGGTGAGGAACAAAGAAGGCGAGACAAAGGAGGACGGCGACAAAGTTTTTCATGGTGCCAGATTGAGGATTAAGGGATTAATTCAAGACTTCGAAATAGCCGAATGATTGCCATCGAAGACTCCATTATTTGCAATGCCCTTTTTTAGGGGCCGGAACAAAATTTGCCTGCCAACCAAAGCTCACTGTTAGCTCCTCGGCAGAATCGTCCAACAGTACTTCCTCCGGCTCCATCGTGAAATGCAGGACGCGGTTCTTTCCTGACTCAGGAGGGACCAGGGAGGGAATCGTACTGGTTATCCATTCGAGTTGGCCGGTTCCCTGAACAGGTACAAGTTCTGTGATTGTAAAAACGTTGACTGCCTGCCAGTTGGTAAAGACGTAACCCCTGACGGGCACAGCGATCATAGTGTATTTACGACCGTCATCGAGCATTTGTCCGTCATGAAACGGCACGATTTTACCGGAGCCTGAAATGTATAGAGGCAAAGGGGACTGCGTTTCCTGCGCGAACAGCCATTGCGCTGAAAAAAGAAGCGCCGCCAAAATAATGAATGTTTTCATCCGACTTAATCGGATGCGAGATTATGAAACTCCATGCTTATTGTCATGCTTATTCTTCAAAGCATGAGCGCGTGGAATTGCAGACGTTTTTGCCCACGGGACGGTCATCCACACCGACAACGGTCTGGGTGCGATTGCACCAGACGTGGCAGGGTGTCGCGTGTTCGGGTTCCTTTTCCGCGAACGCCTGCTCGCGCGTTCTTCCGGTGTACATGGATTTGGTCCGCAAATGCATGCAAAAAATCTGGTTCATGGTCAGCCTTTCAATTTGAGCAATGTGCGGCGAATGAGCGCATGGGCCATGGGGACTTTGTAAGCGTTTTGTTGCAGCGGCTTTGCATCCGCCAGGATCATGTCCGCGGCGTGGGACACTGTATTATCATCCAGAGATTTGCCGTCCAGGAATTCGTTGGCCGCTTCGACCTGGTGGGGAACAGGCGAAATGCTGCCCAGAGCGACCCGCGGTTTGTCCAATTTGCCATCCACGATATTGGCCGCCGCCGCACAACTGACAAGCGCCCAGTCGAAGGCGTGTTTGTCGCTGATTTGCATATAGGCGCTACGGCTGCGAGCGGTAGGAATCTCAACCCGCACGATTAAATCGCCCGGTTCCAGCGAATTGTGCGCCAGCGGATTTTCCCACGCGCGATGGTAAAGCTCATCCATGTTCATCGGCGTCTCCTTGCCGTCGCGCAGCACGATGGCTGTGGCGTCGAGCGCGGCAAACGTCGTTGCCAGGCTCGAAACGACGGGGCTGATGCACGTGTTGCCGGTGAAGAGGCTGTGATAGCGGTTGTCGCTTTCACGGGCGTAGCAAAGATCGCCGCCCTTTTTCAGGCAAACCGTATCACGATGACGAAAATACCAGCAGCGCGAATGCTGTGCCAGATTGCCGCCCACAGTGGCAACGTTGCGGATTTGCGGCGAAGCGATTTCGGAGGCAGCGTCATGGATACCCGGGAAGGCGTTTTGAATGTCCGCGCTGTCTTCGAGTTCGGCAATTTTTACGAGCGCGCCAACCGTCCATTTATCCTGGCCTTGTTGAATCCTGCCGAGGTCGGGCAATGACTTGATATTGACCAAAATATCGGGCGCAGTGAGATAGTCCTTCAGCAGTCCAAGCAAATCATTACCACCCGCGAGGTACGCGCCGTGTTCGCCGACGAGCTGGCGCGCGCTGTCGGGCGTGCGTGCGGTGGCGTATTCAAAAGAGTTCATGTCATTTCAAGCAGTCACAGTTGGAACTTTACCCAGCGCTGCAAGCACCTTTGCCGGAGTGATTGGAAGATTAGGCACGCGCACGCCGATGGCATTGGCCACGGCATTGGCAATCGCACCGGCCGTCGGAACGGTCGAAGGTTCGCCGATGCCGATGACTCCGCGCTCGGGCATGTTAATGAGAACTGCGTCGATTTCCGGGACGTCGGAGATACCGCTGAGTTTATAGGTCTCGAAATTGGGATTGAGCACGACTCCGGAAACGCGATCCATGACGCGCTCCTCATAAAGGGCGTACCCCATGCCAATGATGCAGCCGCCGTTGATTTGGCTCTCGAGCGTTAGTCGATTAATGATCAGACCGCAATCGTGGACGGCCACGATTTTTTTCACGGTGACCAGGCCGATTTCGGTATCGACTTCAACTTCGGCAAATTGCACACCGTAGGCCGGGCCTCCGGCCAATGAGTCTTGAAATTTGCCGCTGACTTTCATGGGCGTAACGCCCAATGATTTACAAGCTTTAAACCAATTTTCTCCGCGCGCATCGGCGATTCCGCTTTTTGCCTGCAACTGTTGCAGCGCGTTGGAACAAACATCATAAACCACAGGTGAAACCGACGCGCAGGTCGCGCTGCCGCCGCTGCCCGGGCCGGGCGGAAAATTGGTGTCGCCTACCTTGACCGTAATTTGATCAGGCCTGAGGCCGAACATTTCCGCGGCCACAACTGCAATGACGGTTTTTGTACCCGTGCCGATGTCCTGCACACCGATGCGAATTTCGATGCTGCCGTCCGGATTGATTTGCGCCTCCCCTTGCGTGCCCGGGTTTCCTCGGCCGCCGGGCCAATTCGCACCAGCGCAACCGATGCCGGTTTTCACCACACCTGGCGAGCTTCCGGGTTTTTTATATTTTTGCTTCCACCCAATATGTGCCGCGCCCACTCTAAATTCATTGCGCCGGATTTCGACGGGATCATTGATCAACCGGAATTCCAACGGATCCATGTCAAGTTTGACGGCAAGGTCGTCCATGGCGCATTCCATTCCAAAAGAAGCCGGAGGATTTCCCGGAGCGCGAAAGGCGCGCGACGAACCGGCGTTTACGGCGACGTTTCTCTGCGTGGCACGAGAGTTAGAAACTTTATAAAGATAGGGAGCGGGTATATTCGCGCCGCCGCCGCCGCCACCTGAGTCTCCGCCCGCGCCAATGCCGGATGTCCCATAGTTTTCCAATTGGAAAGCATGCAATTTCCCGTCGCTGGTAGCGCCCATCTTGATTTTCTGGAAACTGGATGGGCGATTGCCCACGGCGAGCGCCTCGTCAAACCGTGTCAACATGAGCCGAACAGGGGCATTTGCCTGCTTCGAAAGTTTCGCGGCCAATACACCTTCGACACCAGCGCCGAATTTGGAGCCGAACCCGCCGCCCATGTAATCGGTGAGAACACGCACTTTGCTGGCATCAACCCCCAAGGCGCCGGCGAAACCGTCCTGCACACTGCCGATGCCCTGAGTGGAGGCCCACACCGTGACACCTTCGTCCGTCCATGAAACCGTATTGCCGTGCGTTTCCATGGGATTATGGATTTGCACCGGCGATGTGTAGGAGCCTTCGATGACTGCCGCGCATTCGGAAAAGGCCGAATCGACGTCACCCCGGTTGCGGACGTGCGGATCGCTGGCATTGGAAACGCCTTCCCAAACCTGTGGTGATCCCTCCTTGATGGCATCGTCTTCGTGCACCACAAAACCCAGCGACGGCTGGGCGTTGACTTCAATCGCGCGCAATGCGTCCAGGCAGGCCTGTTTGGTCGTGCCGGCCACAGCGGCAATTTCATCACCGTAAAACCGCACCGTAAATTGCCCATCGCGAGCGAGCACCACAGCCTTGATGCCGGCAACTTTCAACGCCTTGTCCAGGTTGACGGATAAAATTTTCGCGGACGGCCATTTTGAGCGCAAAATCATTCCGTAGAGCCAGCCGCTGGCTTGAATATCGGACGAATAACGGGCCTTGCCCGTCACCTTGGGGACGGCGTCCACGCGTTTGACGTCGCTGCTGATGTATTTACGAGTTTGCGGCCATTCAGGCATGATTGATCGCCTCCATTTTGTCACCCTCGCTGATTCCCGCGGCTTCAAAGACCGCCTTTAAAATATGTGGTTGTGTCCCGCAACGGCAAAGGTTCCCGGAGCAGGCGTGTTTGACTTCTTCGGGCGTGGGCCGCGGATTTCTGCCCAGCAACGCCGTGACGCTCAGGATAAAGCCCGGCGTGCAGTAACCGCATTGGAGGGCGTCCTTGTCAATAAAAGCCTGCTGCACCTTTGAGAGCGAGCCGTTTTTGGCAAGGCCTTCGATGGTCGTAATCTCATGACCCTGCGCTTCGATCGCCAGTTTCTGGCACCCATAAATCGGCGTGCCGTCAAAAAGGACCGTGCAGGCGCCGCACGCGGCGCGATCACAACCTTCCTTGGAACCGGTCAGGCTGGAATAATTACGGAGTGCGTCCAAAAGGGTGACGCGCGGCTCGAGTTGCAGTTGGAGTCTTTCACCGTTTACGGTGAGCGTTACGGGCACCGCACCTGGGCCCACAACCTTCTCGGCGTTCACTTTTTCCAATTCCTGGGCCACAGCCGCCGTTTGCGCGGCCACGGTACTGACCGCCGTGACACCCAAACCTTTGATGAAGGTCCTGCGTGAAACAGCCCCAAACGTATCCTGCTCAGGCTTTTTCATGGGCTGAAATGAGTCATGGCTTCTATGTAATCCTCCGGCGTATCCAGGTCAAGCAATAGTCCCGCATCATTCACAGGATATAGGACGGGCGGGCATGGGAGAAGTTTCAAAAAATCTTTCATCGTTTCCGCGTCCGATATTTTTAATTTTTTAAAAATACCTCGAGGCATCAGGACCGGATGCCGCGCGCCTCCAGCAAATTCCGGCTGGCAGACGGCGTCAGAATATTCGCTGTGGTATTGGAGCAACCCACGAAGCGTCTCCAAGTGCAACTGCGGTTGGTCCCCCAGCACAATGGCGAAACTCGCGATTTGTTTTTTCCAACCGTTCCAGTTCGCCGCGCAAAGAATCGAGCTAAACATCCCATGTTCCGGATGCAAATTTGTAATGCGACAAGTGCGCGGCAATTTCAAACGCTTCAATTCAGCGGTGAGGTTGGTGTCATTCTCCCGCATAACGACGCCAATTTGCCGGGCTCCCAATTCGCGCCATTGGCAGATAATATGTCCAATGACTGTTGTATCGCCCCATGGCAGCAGCAATTTGGGCCGGCCCATCCGCGACGATGCGCCGGCGCCTAATACAACTACTCCGAAGGGAGATGCGGTTTTCATAATCTCAATCCGCTTGCGTCCCCAAGTGGAGATAATATGCGCAAACTGATTACGACACTGCAAGTATCCAAATAACAACTCGAAGGCCCGACTGTTCAGATCAGAGATTGACTCACGACATTGACTGAATCACTGATTCGCCAATTTTTCTCAACTCCGCTCGTTTCTGAATATATTGCGCCATCACACTCACTGCGATTTCGTGGGTCCCTGTCGCGCTGATATCCAGGCCAACGGGGCATGCGAGCCGATCGAATTGTTCGGCCGTGGCGATTTTTTGCGCGATAAATTGCTCACGCATAATGCGTGCCTTGCGGCGGCTGCCGATCATGCCGAGAAAAACGAACGGCAGATGGATCCATTCAGAAAGCGTCAGGGCGTCATGCTGATGCCCCCGCGTCACGATGAGGCCAAAGGCCTGGGATGTCGACGGCCTTTCATTCAGCAATTCATGCCATGAACCAACCCTCAACTGTGTTCCCGGCGGGAAAAAATCGTGGTTCGCCAGTTCCGGTCGATCGTCGAAAACTTTTACGGCAAAATCCAATTTTAACGCCAGCGGCGCTACCGCTTGCGCCACGTGCCCTGAACCGGCGACCCACAATTCGGCGGGCGGCGCGACAGTTTCCTGATACAGCCAATCACCATTGCTTTCTTCTTCCAGGCGCGAAATCGAAAAATCCTGTTTGACGCCCCAATGAATGGGCCCGTCCATGTTCGCCAATTCGCGCCAGAGCGGACCGGCCTCGGCCGCGCCGGGCAGGATCAACCCGAATACGCGCCCGCCGCAGATGAGGCCATCGTCCCATCCAAAATCATGGTCCAACAACATGTCGAAGGTGCTGGGCTCGCCCGTTTGCAGGGCTTTTCTCGCTCGCGCATGGACTTCAGCCTCCAGGCAACCGCCTCCCAGTGTGCCGATCATTTTGCCATCGGGAAAAAAGAGAGCTTTAGCGCCGACGCGCTGCGGACTTGAACCGCGTGTGCCCGAAATCAAGGCCAGGGCAAATGGCCGTTTCTCGGCAGCCATCGCCGCAAGCTGTTCGTAAAACCGTGGCATCTAAATAATGTTAGATGCTGAACTCAAATTAGGCGAGCGAAGATAAATTAAGGTAGTGAGCCCGTTTCCGGGGCAGCCGATCTGAGAAGTTTCTGACTCTTTCGCAGCTCAACTGATTGCCGGCAACTTTCGGCCCAACCGAGACCGCTTCAACGCGTTTGCGAGCGTGAAAATCTCACGCGCCTTTGCGTGAAATTCACGCGTCATTGCCGTTGACATCCATCGGCATTTTGCTATTTCCAAGGCAAATAAGCAAAAAGGGGTTGTGGCATTTATTGTGCTTATTTTTTCAAAAGGCATGAACCCTAATGCGCCCAGTTGTCAGACCCGGGCATTTACGATGGTGGAAATGCTCACGGTCATTGCTGTCATCGGCATTCTCGCCGCGATTCTGTTGCCGGTTTTGAACAAAAGTGAAACGCGCACCAAGCGTGTCATCTGCATCAACAGCCTGAACCAGATTGGGCTGGCCTTTCACGCCTTTTCCAACGACCACAACGGCAAATTTCCCATGGCCATTTCCACCAATGATGGCGGATCATTGGAATATGTCGAAAGCGGCTTTAACGCGGGCGAAAATTTTTATACTGCATTTCGCAATTTTCAGGCGCTTTCGGGCGAACTGGTTTCTCCGCAGACCGTGGTTTGCCCGATGGATACCCGCGTAGCCATTACAAATTTTGCGGCGCTGCAAAACCAGAACCTGAGCTATTTCGTGGGCGTCCTAAGCACATTTGATAAACCGGTTTCCATTCTCGCCGGCGACCGAAATCTGGCCACTAACTCCTTCGAACAGCCAACCATCCTGGGTTTTAACCCCTGGAGCAATCTGGGATGGACCTGGGAACTTCATCAATTCAAAGGCAACGTGTTGTTTGCGGACGGTCACGTCGAGGAATTGAATAATTACTCTTTAGCCACAGCCGAAGGCAGCTCGTCATTCAATCAAAGTCTGTTTCTTCCGACGGTACTTCCCGGCATTCTGCCGATCGTCAACGGAGGTCCGGGCTCGCCGATGCACTCCGATTCCGAGCCCGGCAGTTCCGAGTCTGGCGGCACGGGACCATCGCGAACCTATCCAAACATGCCATCGACAGAGCAATGGGTTTCTTCGCCCGCAGGAAAGTCTGGAATGAGATCCGCTTCTTCAATCCCGGACAATTCATCGCCGGGCGGACAACCAACGTCTTTCGCACCCGCTTCGTACGGCGAGCGGCTTTATCAAACTGAAACACTTTCGCAGGCGCAGGCGCCTGACCAGGCTCTTGTGCCCGTCAAAACCGGATCCGGTGCGGATACAGATGCGGTCGTGTCCGTTCAGGACCCCAATGACAAAATGTCGCCATTCGATCGTCATATGACCATGGTGATGCAAAGCAGCCTGCTTTGGCTTTATATCTTGCTCTGTATTTTGGTTTTGCTGTATCTCCTGAACATGCTCAGGAAAAAATTGAGTGAAAAACGGGACGAGCAAGACAGGGACTCTGAGATTTCATGATTTCCCTTCCAGTTTCGCGGACAACTCACAACTGTCGCCGCCGCCGTAAACTGAAAGCCCTGCAAGAATTCCCTATAAATGTAAAATTTGCCGCTGCAAACATTATTTGCTTTCGAAACTCGTGCGTTTAATGTCAACCTGTGCCGGAGGCCGGTTGATCAATGACGATGAGTTCGTCCGCACCAGTGGGAGCTGAGAAGCAACGTCTTGCCGAAGATAAAACAGGCCGCCAGGATTGGCGGCGCTGGGGTCCTTACCTTTCCGAGCGCCAATGGGGGACCGTGCGCGAGGATTACAGCCGCGGCGGGACCGCCTGGAGTTATCTCCCGCACGATCACGCCCGCAGCCGTGCCTATCGCTGGGGCGAAGATGGCATCGCCGGCTTCTGCGACCGATCACAGCACGTTTGCCTCTCTCTCGCGATGTGGAATGGCCTGGACCCGATTCTCAAAGAACGCCTCTTCGGACTTGACAATGATGAAGGTAATCATGGAGAGGACGTCAAGGAATTATATTATTACCTCGACGCCACGCCCACGCATTCGTACCTCAAGATGCTTTACAAGTATCCGCATGCGGAATTCCCGTACGCGCGGCTTGTCGATGAAAACCGGCGGCGGGGCGCAGACCAGCCTGAATTTGAACTGCTGGATACCGGTATTCTGGACGACGACCGATATTTTGATGTCTTCGTCGAATATGCAAAGGCCGGCCCGGACGATATCCTGATGCTCGTAACCGTCTTCAATCGAGGCCCGGACGCCGCCGAACTCGTTCTCCTGCCGCAGATCTGTTTTCGGAATAACTGGTCATGGAAACTAAATCCGGTCAAACCCGGGCTCGCAGCGGATGGCGGCGGCATCAGGATCGAACATGGCCAGTCGGGGAAGTACCGCCTTGACTGCGACGGAGGTCCAACTCTGCTGTTTACAGAAAATGACACGAACACCCGCCGCCTGTTTGGCCGCATGGCGCAGGGACATTTCAAAGACGCATTTCACGAATTCATCGTCCGTGGCAATGCCGCGGCGGTGAATTCGAATAAAACCGGCACCAAGGCCGGCGCGTTGTACAAGTTAAATGTCCCTCCTGGCGCCCCGGTCAGGGTCCGGCTTCGCCTTTTCAATCCGGATGGCGCGACTCCCGTCGCACCGTGGAAGGATTTCGACTCGATCATGGAACGCCGCCGTCGTGAAGCCGATGAGTTCTACGCCGACTTGCAGCGTGACATTCAGGATGCCGACGCCCGGCTTGTACAGCGCCAGGCCTTTGCTGGGATGATTTGGAGCAAACAGCTCTTCCATTACGACGTGGATTTATGGCTGCGAGGGGACCCAAACCAGCCATGGCCTCCTCCGGAACGCAAGTATAGCCGCAATAGCGATTGGAAACACATCCACTGTTCCGAAATCATTTCCATGCCGGACAAATGGGAATATCCGTGGTTCGCCGCCTGGGACCTGGCGTTTCATTGCGTGGTGTTCGCGGACATTGACACCGAATTTGCGAAGTCCCAGCTCATTTTGCTCACGCGCGAATGGTATATGCACCCCAACGGCCAATTGCCCGCTTATGAATGGGCCTTTGGCGACGTGAACCCTCCTGTTCATGCCTGGGCGGTCTTCCGGGTCTTTCAGATTGATCGCCGCCAACGGCGCGAATCCAACCCAACGGACGTTGGTGACGTCTTATTTTTAGAGCGTGTTTTTCAAAAACTGCTATTGAATTTTACCTGGTGGGTCAATCGCAAAGACGCACAGGGGCGCAATATCTTTCAAGGCGGATTTCTGGGACTGGACAACATCGGGGTATTCGACCGCAGCAAACCTTTGCCGACTGGCGGTTTCCTTAACCAGGCCGACGGCACCAGTTGGATGGCGATGTATTGCCTCAATCTTTTGCGCATTTCACTCGAACTGGCTGTGCACAATCATGTCTACGAGGACATCGCCAGCAAATTCTTCGAGCATTTTCTCGCCATCGCCGGCGCCATTAACGGCGTTGAAGACGACACGCCGGCTTTATGGGACGAAACCGACCAATTTTACTACGATCGCCTCAACCTGCCGGATGGCGAAAATATTTCCATTAAAATCCAATCCATCGTCGGGTTAATTCCATTGCTGGCCGTGGAAACGCTTGAGCCGGATCTGCTGCAACAATTGCCGGACTTTTCATCACGCCTGGAATGGTACCTGGAGCATCGGCCGCAGTTGGCCGAATTGATTTCCAACTGGAACGTGAGCGGCGTCGGCAACCGGCATCTCCTTTCGCTTCTGCGCGGCCGGCGTATGAAAGCGCTGCTCCGGCGAATGCTCGATGAAACACAATTCCTCTCAGAGCGCGGCGTCCGTTCGCTTTCGAAAGTCCACGAAAAGCAGCCGTATCATTTTCGAATGTGCGGTTCCGCTCACGAGGTTTCCTATTTGCCCGCTGAGTCCGGCAGCCGTCTTTTTGGCGGCAACTCAAACTGGCGCGGCCCGATATGGATGCCGATCAACTACTTGTTTATCGAATCCCTGCAAAAATTCCACTATTATTACGGTGACGATTTCAAAATTGAATGTCCAACCGGGTCCGGAAAATTCATGACCATCCTGGAGGTGTCCTGTGAACTTTCCCGGCGGCTGTCAAAGCTGTTTTTGAAGGGTGACGACGGCCAGCGGCCGGTTCTGAAATATCATCCCAAACTCGCCGCCGACCCGCACTTCAAGGACTACATCCTTTTTCACGAATATTTTGATGGCGATACCGGGCGGGGCGCAGGTGCCTCACACCAGACCGGGTGGAGCGGCCTTATTGCGCGGTTGCTGCAACCGCGTCGCAATCCGCTAACGCCGCCAGAGCCTCGACCCGAGTCGCTCTAAAATCATGGACCATTACGATTTTATCATCATCGGGAGCGGCGCGTGCCGCGGATTCATGCAAAACAGTCCCAGCTTGCGGGAGGCGAAGCAGTCCCTCGGATCTGTCCGATCGTCCTATTTCACGTCGAAGCTTATTCGAGCGGACGTCAACCCCGGCGCACTGGCCGTCAATTGAATCGTTCCTGGTTGCGAACCGGCCTCAATGACTGCCATGCAATGTCCGTGAAACGCATTCCGCTGATTCGACTTGTCCGTGTCATGGTCCGCGGGATTGCCATTGCTCACGCCTAGAATTTCTCCGCCGCCACTAAGCTCAAAGGTCACACGATTTTCAGCGTCCGGGACGATATGCCCTTTGTCATCCAAAATCGAAATCGGAACCACGACTGCATCCTCCGCATTCGCCTGAAGCGTAGTTCGGTCCGGGGAAAGTTGGATACTAGCAGCTGCCCCCGTAGTTTCGACCGAATCCGTTGCAACCGTTTGCTGACCCGTGTATGCCCGGGCCATGAGTTGGCCTGGCTGATACGGAACTTGCCATTGCACATAGTCGTCATGCGGCACATTCATTGTCCCCAGGCTCCGGCCGTTTAAGAATAATTCGACCTGTTTGGCATTGCTGAAGGCGAGCACACGGATATTTTTTCCTTCCTTGCCCTGCCAATTCCATGAAGCGGGCATCAAATGCACCATCGGTTTGTCCGACCAGCAGGATTCGAAATAATAGTATTTGTCCTTTGGAAAACCGCAGTCGTCCATGAGACCGGTGTTGTTGCTTACGTCCGGCCAGCCATACGGATTGGGCTCGCCTTTGTAATCAAAACCGGTCCAGACGAAAGTGCCGCACATGAACGGGTTGTTCACCACGGCCAGCCACAATTTATCGCTAAGGTTATAGCAACTGCACATGCCTCTGGCGGGGTCATCCACGTATTCGCCGCGTGTGGTCTTTTGGTTGAGGTCTTCACTCCAAAAGTCCGCCTTTTCCGGGTACCGTTGATGGACATCGTCATACACCTTCCGGCTATAATTGATTCCTACAATGTCTTCCACATCAGCAGTGCCATTGGTCAGCCAACCTCCGCTCATCGCAGAGGTGATGGGACGCGTCGTGTCAAAGCGATGCACTTCCTGCATCATCTTTGAGAACAATTGCGCGCCCTCCAGCTTGCCCTGCAGTTTTTCCTCATTGCACAAGGACCACATAATAATGCTCGGGTGATTGCGGTCCCGCAGAATCATCGTGTCAATTTCGGAAAAATTCGTGAAGGTGGTTCCTGACGGTGATTTGGGAGTTTCGGCGTCGCCCAGATGCCGGTTTTCATCCATGACCATCATTCCCAGGCGGTCACAGGCGTTTAGGAGTGCGTCACTGGGGGGATTGTGCGCGGTGCGCCAGGCATTACATCCCATACGTTTCAACTGCTCCACGCGCCAGGGCTGCAAACTGTCCGGGACCGCTATACCAACACCCGCAAAGTCCTGGTGGTTCGCGGTTCCCTGGATTTCCACACGCCGGCCGTTCAGGAAAAAGCCATCGTCCGGGTCAAAGCGAATCGTCCGTACGCCAAACGTCGTGGTCGTAATATCCACGGGCGCGCCATTCTGCGACACTGTGGTACGCAATTGGTAAAGGTTCGGTGATTCAATGGACCAAAGCCGGGGCTTTTGAATGACGGTTTGCTGCTCAGTTTGGCCTTGGCCGTTGGCCGCCACCGTCGCGTTGGTTGTAACGGATGCGACGACCGTTCCATTTGAATCGAGAATTTCGGAAAGAATTTGGCAATCGGCGGGTTGAGCTTGTTCATTCTCGACGCTCGTTTCAAGAGTCAAATTCGCTTCATCATCCGCGCCCTGGTCGCCGTTGGGAACGGTGGAAACGACGTAAGTTCCATACTGGGCGACATGCAGCGGAGACAGGACGGTCAAACGCACGTGGCGATAAATGCCGCCGCCCTCGTTCCACCAGCCTTCAAATTGGCGGGGATCTACACGCACAACGACGACATTTTCCGCGCCGGGCTTCGCAATTTGACCGACGTCATAAGAAAAAGGAGTATAGCCGCTGGGATGCTCGCCCAAAAAGTGGCCGTTTAGCCAAACTTCGCTGTCGCGAAATACGCCATCGAAATCCAGCCGTAAAATTTTGCCCTGGTCCGTTGCGGGAATCGTGAAATGTTTCCGATACCAGGCCGGTTTAAATGGGAGATAGCCGTGGTTTCTGACGTTGTGAGGGTCATAGGTTCCTTCCTCCACGTAATCGTTCGGAACGTTGACGTGCCGCCATTGGCTGTCGTCGTAGCCAGGCGCGACGGCTTCATTTCCAGCGATGTCATTCAAATGGAACAGCCAATCGGCGTCCAGCAGAGTTTCTTCGCGGGCCACGGACGGCACTGGAGCCGCAACGGCCAAAGGCGTGTTAGTTTGATCGCTGTTTTGGACCGGCTGCTTTGGCTGCGATTTTGAGCAGGAACAAACAGCGAAAGAGATAAGAACAACGAATAACGTGTGACTGATGAACGAACGGCTATGCAATGTCATTGGAAAACAAGACGTTATCAGGGGCAGAAAAGTTAAAAAAGAATAAATATGGCAGGGACACCGTTCACGAAAATTTCTTGCCGCCACTTTTTGCATTCCTCACATTTGTAGACATTGGAAATCTACGAAAAGCTTTGGAATGACGCGGTTTCCGCCTTCGAGCGAGGCGAATCAAAATTAGATCCGCATTTACCGAATAAAGGAGGCGACGTGCGGCGTGGCGTAACGCTTATATTCAGGCCATCGGCAGATGTACGAAACGCCGTGAGAGATTTTGCCCGCAGATTGGCCGAAATTTGCCCCGGCCAGTACTTTTATCAACCGGAAGAACTGCACGTCACCGTACTTTCCCTCATTACGATGACGGACCTTTGGAAACAGGAGATGGAACGGTTTCAACATTGCCGGCCAATTATTGGGGATGTATTACGCACCCAGCACGCGTTTGAGATAAAATTTTGCGGCGTCACCGCTTCGTCCGACTCCGTGCTTATCCAGGGATTTCCGGCCGACGATGGTTTACAAGCGATTCGAAGTAAACTTCGCAACGCATTCGCACGAACCGATTTTGCCGATATGCTCGACCGCCGCTACAAAGTCACGGCGGCGCACATGACGCTCATGCGTTTTTGCCGTCCGATTCCGGAATCAAACAGGCTGGTCGCATTCCTGAAAGAAAACCGTCAGACAAATTTCGGCGAATGCGGGATTGATAAGCTTGAACTGATTTTCGGCGATTGGTATGCATCGGCGGATAAAGTTGAAATCCTGGAAGAGTATCAGCTTGGGTAAGTTTTGAATTTCGAGATTGGCCCCCCTGCAGTTGCGTCAACCCGATCAGGCATGGGAAACCTCTGACTTGCGTCCGTGAAACAGTCCCGCGAGACAAGCAATCCACGCAAGAACCGAAAGCGCCGCGCCAATCTCAAATCTCCGGTCAATGTAGCGTAGCACGATTTGATGCGTGCCCTCCGGGACTTGAACGGCCTGAAACGCATAGTTTGCGCGGAGCAGGGGAACCCTATGCCCATCCACCCATGCGTGCCAATCGTGATAATACGTCTGCGCCACCACTACGATGGATGGAGCAGGGGAGTCGACGTCAAATTTAACGCCAGACGTTTGGAACATTGGATGCAGAACACGCGCCGGGGCCGGGTTTGTAATCGTGACCAGTGGTCTATCTTCGGGGGCAAGAAAAACCATCCTGCTTCCGTCGAAATTGCTGTTTTGAAGGAAGCCCAGCGTGCTCCCATCATCCATCACGGTGGGTGTTTGTCCGGCGGTCACGAGCGGCAGAAACGTCTTTCGCGGCAGCCAATGATAAATCTTGTCAGGCGCGGTGATTTGCGACACGCCAATAAAATCGTCCAGGCGGGGAAAATCGTTTGTGGCGCCGTAAATGAGATTTATGAGCCCATTATTTTCGCGCGGTGTGAGCGAGAAAAAGCCGTCGATTTTCGGTACCGCGTCCAACAGATTGCAATTGGCGCAATATCCAAGCCGCTTGACCTGGTAATTTTTCTCCGGATCGTGCAAGGCCAATTGAATAAATTGCATGAACGCCTTCGGCGAGGCCATGGCGCGGGAACCGCCCAATTCCGGCTGCGGATTCATGGCCAAATAGGTACGCGCCAGGCCTGGCTGATAGATCCCAGGAGGTACTGTCGGGTTTTGCGCCGGCTCATGCGTCAATACGTCAAGCCAGGCCACAACAATGAGAATCGCGGGAGCAATCCTCCAAAATATCAAAGCCCTGGAATCCGCCGGGCCGTCATCAGAGCTGCCCTCGTGAGCAAGCGGGCCGGAATTTCGCGACAGCAAAAAGAGCACGATCCCGGTCAAACTCAGAAATCCAAGCCGCGAAAATCCATTAAGAACGGCTGCATGCGCCTCGGAATTGGTCATTGAAGATCGGGATACCCAAAATATTGTGCCAGCCAACAGGAACAGCAGAACAAATCCGGCAAATGTGGTATGACGTTTCAGTTCCTGGATTCGGGCCAGCGCGAACGCCGCAAGTAACGGCGCTGCAAACGTCACGAGTAGCAGATACTTAACCGGATACGTGACAAACGCCAGTTGTGGGAAAACGTTTCGAAGTGCAGGGAAGATCGGCGTGTTCGCGCCTAAAGCGTATATCACGCCGACCGTTGCAAAAATGATCAACAGCCAGACGCGAGGGTTCCGGCACTTCCAAATCGACAGCAGCGCAAGCCATAGAGTTGCCATGCCCAGGTAATACGATGACGTCCACCCCTGGCCGTCCTGGAAGAAAATGCCTTCGGCTCGGACGCCACCAAAAGCCATCGGAACCAGGAAATTAGCCCAACCGTGGCCGGGCATGGACCAGCGCAAGTCCGCGTAACCGGCCTGGCGTTGCGAATGCGCCGCCAAATCCAGGAACGGGAGCAATTGCGCCGCCGCCATTGCGGCGACCAGCGCGACAAGGAGGGGAAAGCGCCAGTATTTTTGGCGCGGGAATTCGTTCCGGACCAGTTGTTGAATCCATAGCGCCAGCAAGATTAACCACGTAAAGAAAATGATTTCGGGTCCGCCGGCCAGCATTTGAAGCGCGCCGGCGATGGCGGCTATCGCTATCTTCCTTCCGCCGTCGCGCCACGCAGCTTCGACCGCCAGGACCACCCATGGCATCCAGCTCCAAGTAGCCGTATGACTGGGCCACATGAGCAAATTGAGCGTCATGCCGCTGAAACAGAATGCTGTCCCGGCAAATGCGGCGGCAAAGTCATTTTCTGCCCAGCGTCGCGCGAGGAAGTACATGCCCAGGCCGCCGAACCACAAGTGCAACAGGCAAAAGAAGCTCAGCGACCAGGTCAACGGCAGGAGGAGATAAATCAGCGATGGCGGATAGAGGGGCATCGTATTCCATTGCGCCAGAAAGGGAATGCCACAGTAGTTGTACGGGTCCCAAAATGGAAGCTGGCCGTGCCAGAAACACTCTTTTTGGAATGCGGCACACGGAAAAGCGAAGAATCCATAATCACGCGCAACAAATGTTTGCACGCCAAAAATCACGTGGGGAAAGGACGCAACAACAAGCAAGGCAAGCACGACGGCAAAACGCGAAGGGGCGAACCAATTGAAATTGAAAGCGCGGTGCTCTGTGTCGCTCATGAATTATGCCGGCGCCATCTTATTGGCCAAAGGGCGTCGTTGAAACGTTAAAAGGTTGAAATATTGAAGTGGAAACCTTCGTGCTGAAGGCCTTTTCTCCAGATTATTTCTTCGCTTCCAGGGTTCCTCATTGTTTTTATCCGCGAAAATCCGCGCAATCTGCGGATAAAAAAGTTTCCAAATCGTCATCGTGATTGAATTGCTTTTGCGGACCATTTATTTAATCCTCAGTCTAACCTTAAATAAATTCGAACTATGAAATGCCCGAGATGCACTGCAGTTCTTTCCTCCGCGGAACTTAGCAACGTAGACGTCGAAGTCTGCCCCAAGTGCAAAGGCGAGTGGCTTTTTGCCGGCGAACTTCTAAAAATTGTAGAACATCACGATGAGGTCTTCACCCCCGAGGAGATCGCCGCACAAAATGCCGTCAACAAGGAGATTTTCAGCGCCGAGAAAGATGACCACGATGAATTGAATTGCCCCGCGTGTACAAACGTTCGGATGGAGCATTTCAATTACGGCGACACCAGCGGCATCATTCTGCACAAATGCACGGAATGCGAAGGCGTCTGGATGGACAAGGATCAGTTGGAACGGGTTGAGGAAGTGGTTGACGGCTGGAAGGCTGATCTCAATCAGGACGTGAAAAAATTTGGATTAACTCTGAGAAAAATTGAGTATCAGGAGCAGAAAGAACTCGATCAAAATGTTTCCATTTCCAGATTTGGCTTCGTCAACAGCGTTTTACGGCGGTTTTGTGAATAGCGCTCATCGCAGACGTTGAAACGTTAAAAAGTTGAAACGTTGAAACGGAAAGCAATCAGCAACCCATCTGTAGCCCCAAAGACCCTATGCCGCGTCGGGTTGCAAATAGCGGATACGTTTGTGGACGTCGGTGTTGATGGAATGATAGGGCAGGGAAAGGTTTCCGGGCGCGAAGAGCGTGCGCCGCGTGTGCTCCATGTCGTCCTCGCCGATGGCGTCCGTGAAAATCGGCAGCATGTATTCGATGCCGAGCTTCGAGGGCTTCATCCGTTTGGAATCGTAAAGCAGAGGGTGCATCTTCCGCGCGTGAATCAAACCCCATCGGTCGCGGAAGCGGTTCGCGTCGTAGCCTTCCACAAAAAAGCCCTGCCTGGAATTGTATTGGAGAACGGAGACGGCGTTGTTGCGGCCTTCGACGAGCAATTCCACGGCTTTCGCGCCCTGTGCCGCCGCGTAAAAGCGGTCGAATAAAATCGGCCGGCCACCCCGCTGGGTGTGACCGACTTTCCGCGTGAAGATGGCTTCCTTGGCGGAATCGCCGCGACGGTAGAGCTGGAAATATTTGTCACCGATCATTTGAATCAGTTTCCAGCGCAATGCGTCCGCCGCGCCACTCAAAGCTATATTGCCGGAGGGGTCGGTGGATTTGGTTTCGGCCCCGAGTTCGCGGCCTTGTTCATCCACGATGCCTTCGCCGCAGACTATGACGACATTCTTTTGCAGATCGTAAAGATGTTTGACGCGTTCGACGAGATGTTCCAAATCGAGCCCAATCTCGGGTACGAGAATGATGTCCGGTTGGCCATAGGCCGTGCCCAGCGCAATGTACCCGGAATGGCGGCCCATGACTTCGATGATCGCGATGCGTCGATGACTTTCGGCAGTGGTGCGGATGCGCCCGACGCCGCCTGCGGAAACGAAGACGGACGTGGCAAAACCCGGCGTGGCGTAATTGACAATCTGATCGAGGCTGAATACGGCGTTGGACTCGGCGCGCTTGTAGCGAAAGCCGCCTTTCGCGGCGGCGTCATTCACGCGCACGTATTCATCCGGTTCGCTGGGATAATTCAGGCCCAGGTCATTATCAATCGTCTTGGGCGCGAGCACAGTCGGCAGGCGTTCCGCAAGCGGTTGCAGGCCGTTCAAGGTGCCGTCGCCGCCTACGCAAATCAGTCCCTGGATTCCGAGCTGTTTCAACCGCATGGCGATGAGGTCGAGGTCATCCTTTTTTTCCGGGTCCACGTAATCGCGCGATGAGCCGATCAACGTCCCTCCCTTCGTCGGGTCGAGTTCCGGGATTTCCTGATAAAGCGGATTCAAATGCACGTGCGGGACGCGCGGATTAAACAGACAGTTGAAACCCTTGATCAGGCCGATGATTTCAATTTTGAGTTCGTTGGCGCGCGTCACCGCGCCGTGAATGGTGGCGTTGAGGGCAGGGGTATCGCCGCCCGCTGTGAGTATGCCAATGCGTTTCATAGGTTCTTAGGCGATCCTGTGTGTACCTGGGAATGGCGCTGGGTTTGAGGCCGAAGGATTATTAGCATCCGCGAATGCTGTTGTGAAGTCATTTTATGAGGATGAACAGAATTAGCAGGATGGTCGCGCGGAGTACCCGGGATGCGATCCCAAATCATTCGTTCGGTCAAAGTTCTCTTATTCTTTCGGCGATGGTATGACTCTCTCCTGGCGAAGATCTTTACTCATTGAAAGGGCGTGTGAAAAACGGGTCTGTTGGATGATCGTCGAAAATCTGCAAACGATTCGCCTGATGAATATTGTTTAGGCGCAACCTCGTCCTGGTATTGGGTCCGCGCCTCCATCCAATCGAACCATTCACTGAGCACGATCAGTGTCCACAAGGCGCGTGTGTGGTCAGCCCTGCCTGAGATATGTTCGGCAAACAGATTCCGTGTGACGGCAGTGCAAATCCCGACACGTTCTAAATGCACATTGTTCAAGGCCGCCTCAGCCCATTCACAGAGGGGTCCGCGCAGCCAGCGGCCGAGGGGAACAGACAACCCCCGCTTGCGGCGGTACACGATGTCAGTGGACAAATAACGCAAGGCGTACTGCTTGAGAAAAACCTTCGTCTGGAATTTTCTCACGCGCTGTTCTCGCGGAAGGAATTGGGCAAACTCCATCACAGCCGCGTCCAAAAACGGCGCCCGCAACTCCAGAGACGAACACATGCTCGAACGATCGGCCTTTGTTAACAGTCCTTCCGCCAGGGTATGTTCCAAATCCCACCGTTGTAATTGGTCCAGCAGGCAGCCATCATCGGAACTGGATGACACAGATTCGACTGCTTCTCCCGTCAGACATTTAAGCAGCGGTGGAGCGATATTGGAGATCCACGATTGGTGCCGAGCCAATCCGTCCAATTCCATTCCCGAAACAAAACGCCTCAGCAGAAATGAAATTGTCATTTTCTTATCATTGGTTGGCAGAGCTTCCACGGCCCGCCGGACGAACCGGCGCAACGGTGCTGGCAGGCGCGCGAATCGGTCCGCAAGGCTGGCGCCGGGGTAGGTCGGGTAACCGCCAAAAAGCTCATCCGCGCCTTCACCGACAAGCGCAAGTTTGACGTCCTTTGACGCCCATCGCGCCAGCAGCGCCGCGGGAATCCACGCCGGATCCGCAAGGGGCTCGCCCACCAGCCGAATAAGCGATTTCAAGCCGTCTCGCATATCCTCGGGGCCAACCCACACATGTACGAGATCCAGCTTCAATTGTTTCGCTACAGCCATGGCGAAATCGCCCTCATCAAACGATTCCTCGTCAAAGCGTACTGTATAAGCTTTCAAGGAACGTTGTGGATACAGCGATCGTGCCACCGCCGACACCAGGGACGAGTCAAGACCTCCGCTCAGAAAGACGCCGAAGTTTACTTCAACGTCGGTTTGGCGCGCGACCGCAGTTCGAAAGGTCTGATCAAATAAATCCAAAGACGGAGGTTTCGACTTTGCGGCAATTTGCCATCGCCAGTAGCAACGGTGACTGATGCCGCTTTCATCAAACTGGACCAATTGACCGGGCGCGACTTTCTGAATTTCGACGAGCGGAGTGGACGGCGAAGGAAAAATGCCGAACTGCAGATATTTTTTTAATGCCGGCTGGTCCAATTTGACTGACAACCGGTGCTCAGCAGTGAGTGCGGCAAATTCGGTGGCGAAAATGATTTCCTGCCCTCGTGTGGTGAAGAACAACGGACGTTCACCCGCGCGGTCCCGTGCCAAAATCAGGCGGTTCTGCCGCGGATCCCAGACAGCAATGGCAAAGGCCCCGACCAACCTCTCGACAAAACGTTCCCCGAGTTCGAGGTAAAGACCGGGGATGACCGCCACGTCGACTTCACGTTGTACCGGGCGCCCACGCACCGCCAACCACTGGCGCAACTCGCGATGATTGTCAATTTCTCCATTGCAAACCACCGTGACGCCACTGTCGTGGTCCACAATTGGCTGGTTGGCGTCGGCAAGGCCACGAATCGCCAGCCGAGTCACTCCTAAAATGGCCGACGCCGTCGCGGTAAAACCGACGTCGTCCGGCCCGCGATGGGCCATGGACCGCAGCATCGCGTCAACGCGGCGGCGGCTTTCTCCTGGCTCAAGCGCGGTCGAAAGCTCGACCGTGCCACAGATCCCACACATAATCAAAAGTCCCTTCGGATGACTAACGTCCTGCCTCGATGCGAGTCGTACCTTGTTTGAACGACTCCAACCGGCAGCGCGGCCGAGGAGGTTGCCTTCAATTCCCCGCCGGAATGAAGAAGCCCGGCCATCTAAATCAATTGATAGAGTTCCATCTACAACTTGATTGTGCAATGGCAAATTGATGGCAAGTGACGAATTTGTGAATTTTTATTATGTGGCCGCCGCGGCTGTTTCTTTTAAAAGTTAAAGCTGACTTTCACTTGACCCGAGACCAACAGAGGCAATTTCCTTTTCGTTTGACCGTCGTGCGGTTCGGGTTTCAATTATTTCATGCGTGCGATGATTTTGGAAAAACCCGGGGAACCGCTTCACGCCGTCGAGATGCCGGAGCCTAAGCCAGGGGTAAATGAAATCCTGATTCGTGTCTCAGCCTGCGGTGTTTGCCGGACGGATTTGCATGTCGTGGACGGCGAATTGCCGAAGCCGAAACTGCCTCTGATTCCAGGGCATGAAATTGTCGGGTATGTCGCCGAGAGAGGGCGCAGGGCCCGGCGATTCAAGATTGGTCAGCGCGTAGGCGCCCCATGGCTGGGCTGGGCTTGCGGCAAATGCAAATATTGCCGGGCCGGCCAGGAAAACCTGTGCGACTTCGCGGGTTTTACGGGATACACCCGAAACGGCGGATATGCGGAATTTACCGTCGCCGATGAGCGATTCTGTTTTCCCATCAGGGGAACGCAGCCGGACACGAATTCAGCTCCGCTGCTCTGCGCAGGTTTGATTGGTTTCCGATCGCTCACAAAAACCGGAAAGGCCAGGCGTCTCGGCATTTATGGTTTTGGAGCGGCGGCACATATCATCGCGCAAGTGGCGAAATTTCAGGGCCGGCGGATTTTTGCATTCACGCGTGGCAACGATGTGAAAGCACAACGGTTTGCAAAATCATTGGGCGCGGTTTGGGCGGGCGATTCAGAAAAATTGCCTCCCGAAAAATTGGACGCGGCGATTATATTCGCTCCAGTGGGGTCGCTGGTCCCGGCAGCGCTTGCGGCGGTGGATAAAGGTGGTGTGGTTGTTTGCGGCGGCATTCACATGAGTGAAATTCCTGCGTTTTCGTATGACTTGCTCTGGGGCGAGCGGAACGTTTGTTCGGTGGCGAACCTGACGCGACACGACGGTGACGAATTTTTCAAAATCGCGCCAAAGGTCCCGGTTCGCACGACCGTGGAAGTATTTCCGCTGGCGCAGGCCAATGAAGTCCTGGACAAATTACGGAATGGAAAAATCCATGGAGCGGCAGTTTTGGTTCCGAAATTAAACAGTCAGCATAACATCAAGGCGTGAAGGTGTGTCGGTCTGGAGAATGACGTTATAACCTTTTTCAAAGTTTTTCCTTTTTCCGTCTTTCTTTTTGCTTTTGAATTTCACTCATGCTGATTCACCGCCCTTTTTCAGGGAACTGCCGTCCAATAGCACAGGTTTCTAGTCCTGTTGTATTGCCGATTTCCAAATTGGCATGTCGCACGACCGCGAACGATTTGCAGGTTTTGAAACCTGCGATACAGCAGACTTGGAAGTCCGCGCTACGGTTTTTGCGCGGGGCATTGCCGGGATGTGCGCTGGCAGTTGTTGGTAGCGTCTCCCTCCAATCCGTGCTGGCCCAACCCGCGCCGCCATCCAAACCCAACTTCGTGGTCATCCTGATCGATGATATGGGGTACGGTGACATCGGCCCCTTCGGTTCAACATTCAATGCAACCCCGAATTTGGATCGCATGGCGAAGGAAGGCATGAAATTGACCAGCTTTTACGGCGCGCCCGTGTGTACGCCGTCGCGGGCGCAAATTCTCACCGGTTGTTACGCCAATCGGGTTTCGCTGCCGGACGTTATTTTTCCTGCCAGTCCCATCGGATTAAGCTCCAAAGAACATACGGTAGCCGAATTGCTCAAAGCGCAAGGTTACGCCACCATGGCCATTGGCAAATGGCACGTGGGCGATCAACCCGAATTTTTGCCGACGCGGCATGGGTTTGACCATTTCTTTGGATTGCCTTATTCCAATGACATGGGGCGCCATCCCAATGCCGCCGGAAGAGCCTCCGCTTATCCGCCCCTGCCATTGTTGCAGGACAAAAACGTCCTTGAAGCGCCCGTTGACCAGGACACATTGACAAAACGTTACACGGAACAGGCGGTGAACTTCATAACTGAAAATCGTCATGACCCATTTTTTCTTTATCTGGCGCACACAGCCGTCCATGTACCGCTTCATCCAGGCGCGGCCTTTCGTGGCAAGTCAGGGAACGGGCTTTACGGAGATTGGGTTGAGGAAGTGGATTGGAGCGTAGGCCGTGTGCTGGAGACACTCAAGCAATTGAAGCTCGAAACCAATACCCTTGTGCTTTTCACCAGCGACAATGGCCCGTGGTTGATTCAGGGCAAGGACGGCGGCGTGGCCGGGCCTTTACGCGGCGGCAAAGCGACGACGTGGGAAGGTGGAATGCGAGAGCCGACCATCGCCTGGTGGCCTGGGAAAATTCCCGCCGACACCGCGCGCGATGCTGTGGCATCTGAAATGGATGTGCTCCCGACGTTTGTGAAACTCGCCGGCGGCGAAGTTCCAGTGGACCACGAGATCGACGGCAAAGACATGTGGCCGCTGTTGTCCGGGCAATCGCAAGCCTCACCGCACGACGCCTTGTATTATTTCAATAGCACAAAACTGCAGGCCGTGCGGTCAGGTCCCTGGAAACTCGCGATAGCGCCCCAGGCTACCGGTAAGGGCGTCGGTCGGCCGGCACCGGCAAGCTTTGACAACCCGCGTCTATATAACCTGGACGATGACATTGGCGAGAGAACAAATGTGGCGTCTGAACATCCGGATGTGGTAGCACGGTTACAGGGCTTGATTCTGCAAATGGACGCTGACCTGGGACAGAACGGCGATGGTCCGGGAGTACGCCCTCCCGGCCGGGTGGCTCATCCCCGAATGCTGCTCAAAGGAGTTGCCCAGGCTTATCTTGACATGGAATATGATCTCGCTGATCGCGCGTTGAACCGTTGAAGCGGTATGCTTCGTGCGACAGCACAGCATCGTTGCATTCTGGCCGCTTAGCCAGTTCAGCAATTTTTTGATTTTCAATTTTAACTTTTTAATTGCTACCGTCGGTTCATGCGCAGCGGCATCCACGTCGCCAATCCGCCGGCAAGACCGCTCATGGTTTTTGACGGTGACTGCAGGTTCTGCGGGCTTTGGGTCCGGCGCGGGCGTCAATTGACCGGTCGGGCCGTGGATTATTTGTCGTCCCGGGACCCGCAGATTGCCGCCCGATTTCCTGAAATCCCCGCTGAACAATTTCAAACGTCTGTCCAGTTGATTGAACCGGAGGGAACGATTTTTTCGGGATCGGAAGCGGTTTTTCGGGCGCTAGCTGAAAATCCCAAAATACAATGGCCGCTGAATATTTATGAATCGTTTCGAGTGTTTGCCGTAATTACCGAAAGCGCTTATCGATTTATTGCCAGCCATCGAACCTTTTTTTCCTTTTTGACCAGACTGGGGTGGGGTGAGCATGTCGAACGGCCTGAATATGTTTTAACGCGCTGGATTTTTCTGCGAGCTACGGGACTGATTTACCTTGTCACTTTCGTTTCGCTTTGGATGCAAATCGGGGGCCTAATTGGACACAACGGCATTCTTCCGGCAGATCAATATATGGCCGAAGCAAAACAGGCCTTCGATCTCCACGGTATCGGCATGGACAGGTACCATCAGTTTCCAACGCTTTGCTGGCTGAATTCTTCCGATGGATTTCTACAATTTCAATGCGGCGCAGGAGTATTTTTGGCGTGCCTGTTAATGGTAGGAATTGCTCCCGTCCCGGCGCTTGCTCTGCTATGGCTGTTGTATCTTTCGCTGTCGACTGTTGGCCGGGATTTTTTGGGATTTCAATGGGACATTTTGCTGCTCGAAACGGGGTTTCTGGCGATTTTCTTCGCGCCATGGCAATGGGTGCCGAAAATTTCCCGCGAAAAGCCGCCCTCCACGCTCGTTCTCTGGCTGTTGCGAATATTGTTGTTCAAATTAATGTTTTCTTCGGGCTGCGTGAAACTCATGAGTCATGACCCAAACTGGCGCAAACTGACCGCGCTTACATTTCATTACCAAACCCAACCGCTCCCGACATGGATCGGCTGGTACGCGAATCAACTGCCGCTGTGGTTTCAAAAAGTGTCCTGCGCAGCTATGTTTGCCATCGAACTGGGCGTACCATTCCTGATTTTCCTGCCGCGGCGCATTCGCTTTTTCGGCGCTGGGGCCATTGCGCTTCTGCAAATCCTGATCTTGCTTACGGGCAATTACACGTTCTTTAATTGGCTAACGCTTGCCCTTTGCCTGCTGTTGCTGGACGATTTTGTGGTAGGAGGACTGGTAGGGACGGCGCGCTGCGTCGTTACCGCCGCGTATAGCGGCGCAATCCGCCGGTTGGTGGAGCCTGCCGACCGCAAGCAACCGGTCTTCGAGCGCGGCAATCCGATTCGTTCCGCCCGCTCTACGGGCGGTGACGGCGCAGCGCGCCGTCCCTACCAATCACGATCTCGGTGGCTGCTGGTCGGCACAATTCCACTAGCGGTGATTTTCGTCTCCGTCTCGCTGTTTCATATTGTCATGATTTTCGATCGGGATGGCAGATTACTCCAACCACCCGAGGAGTCGGTGCGCGGATTATCCCGGCTATTTCAGGAAATCAGATATTACAGCGTGTATAGACTTGCCTCAGCGGAACAATGGCTGGAACCGTTCCGCACAATTAATGGCTACGGTTTATTTGCCGTGATGACGACCGAACGGCATGAAATCATCCTGCAGGGTAGCAACGACGCCGCTCACTGGAGCGACTACGAATTCGAATACAAACCGGGCGACGTACTGAGGCGTCCGGGTTTTGTCGCGCCGTTCCAACCCCGATTGGATTGGCAAATGTGGTTTGCCGCGCTGGGCCATTATCAAGACAATCCATGGTTTGAGAGTTTCTGCGTGCAATTGCTCCAGGGCTCTCCGGAAGTATTGGCGTTGCTGAAGCATAATCCGTTTCCGGGCAAACCGCCGCGTTTCATTCGCGCGGAATTGTATAATTATGAATTTACCAATTTTAGCGAACGGCGCGCCAGCGGCGCGTGGTGGAAACGGCAGCTTATCGGCGAATATTTGCCTCCGGTGTCACTTTCGCAATAACATTCAATCTCTTCCAGGATAGATTCAACAGACTTCGTGGATTTGTTTTCTGGAATTTTTCCCGTTTCGGAATAGACTGCCGCGCCATGAACAATCAATTCCGGACTGAATCCGATTCCATGGGCCCGATGCAGGTGCCCGCCGACGCCTATTACGGCGCGCAAACGGCACGCGCCATGGAAAACTTTCCGATCAGCAATGTGCGCTTTCCCCGGCAGTTTATCCGTGCCCTGGGCCTGATCAAAAAACATGCCGCCGCCGCAAATACCTCATTGGATTTGCTTCCGCAAAATATCTCCAGCGCGATACGACAGGCGGCCCAGGAGGTCATCGACGGAAAATGGGACGCGGAATTTGTCGTCGATATTTTCCAAACCGGTTCGGGCACTTCGACCAACATGAACACCAACGAAGTCATCGCGAACCGAGCGTGCGAAATTTCGGGCGGCAAACGTGGCGACAAATCGGTCCACCCGAATGACCACGTCAACCGGGGCCAATCCTCCAATGACGTCATCCCGACGGCCATTCATTTGGCCGCCCTGGACGGAATCATTCATGTTTTGGTTCCCGCATTGGAAGAACTCCAGGCCGCCCTGGACAAGAAAGCGGGGGAATTTGACTCAATATTGAAAATTGGACGGACGCATTTGCAGGACGCGACACCCATAAGATTGGGGCAGGAGTTTGGCGGTTACGCCAGCCAAATTCAGCATGGCATCGCGCGGATGAAGGCATTGGAAAAACACCTCGGCGAGTTGCCGCTTGGTGGAACTGCCGTTGGCACCGGCATCAACACCCATTTGGAATTTTCCCGCCGAACCATCGCCGGTATCGGCGCGGAAATAAAATTGAACCTGCGTGAAGCGCTGAATCATTTCGAGGCGCAGGGCGCCATTGACGCGCTCGTGGAAGCCTCCGGCGCGCTGAAAACGCTGGCGGTTAGCCTGATTAAAATCGCTAACGACGTCCGCTGGCTGGGTTCGGGCCCGCGCTGCGGTTTGGGTGAGATAAAATTGCCCGCAACTCAGCCAGGCTCGTCCATCATGCCCGGCAAAGTCAATCCGGTGATGTGCGAAATGGTCATTCAGGTCGGCGCACAGGTCATTGGAAATGACGCCGCCGTCGCCTTTGCCGGCACATTTGGGAATTTTGAGTTGAATACCATGCTCCCGGTCACCGCGCACAATCTTCTGCAATCGATCGAATTGCTCACCAGCGCCAGCCGGGTGTTTGCCCGCCGTTGCATAGCCGGCCTGGAAGCAGATGCGCAAAAGTGCGAGAGCAATATTGAAAAGAGCCTCGCCATGTGCACGTCGCTTGCCCCGGTCATCGGCTACGATAAGGCGGCGAAAATCGCGAAAATTGCTTATGAAACCGGCCGCACCGTCCGTGAGGTTGCGCTGGAAACCTCTGGATTGGACAAAGACAAAATCGCCGAACTTCTCGATGCCCGCAGCCAAACCGAACCCGGGACCGGCGTGGGAATGGCGGCCGGGGGATAATTGTCTCCATGAACGATAGCCCACCGTCGCGAGACCGTTTTTATTTATGGGTCATCGCCCTGGCAGGCGTCCTGGCGTTTCTTTTGCATGCGTCGTTGTTCGAGGGCAGGGGACTGGTTCCCACCGACGGTATATCGAATTTCGCTCCCTGGCTTGACATTACGAACCAGCCATCGAATTCGCTCCTGGCAGATCAGTACCTCGTTTTTATTCCCCAACGCGAATTCACGCATCGTGAGTTCATGAGAGGCCATTTTCCGTTGTGGAACCCGAATTTGGAATGCGGACTTCCCAACGTGGCCTCAATACAGGGTGCGCTGTTATATCCCCTGAATCTTTTATTGATGCCCCTGGACCCATTTTACGCGACGGGAATTACAGCATTTCTGAAACTATTTTTGGCCGGCGTTTTCACGATGCTCTACTCGCGTCTGCTCGGCACAGGCAATGCGGGCGCCTTTCTGGCCGGCGTCGTGTTTAGCCTGAGCGGATTCATGATTTGTTGGCTCGGCCATCCACACCTGAATTGCGCCGCATGCCTTCCGCTGCTCTTATATCTGATTGAAAAGACGTTCCAATACGGCCGCAACTATGCCAATGGCCTGGCGTGCAAACCTTCATTGCGCATGTGGGCATGGATGGGTATTGCTTTTGGCTGTCTGTTTCTCGGCGGCCACGCGCCGACGATGGTTCAGGTCGCCTTGTTTGTGGGGACATATTTTCTCTTCCGCCTTGCCGGACATCGAAACGATCAACCGTTGGAGCGCATAGCACTGTTCGTGATCGTCATTGTGGCAGGCTTTCTTCTCGCTGCGCCCGCATTGGTACCGTTTCTGGAATATTATCATCATAGTTCCATGGCGGCGACTTCTGTCGTCGAAAACAGAGCGTCCGTCCGTATGCCTCTCAACACTCTTATTCTGTACCTGTTTCCGAGGCTTTCCGGGAATCCTGTCGAAGGTTTTGAAGACACCATGCTATCGTTGGGAATCGGGAACCGACTGCCGAATTTTGTAGAGCGCACAGGATATGTCGGCGTGTTGCCCTGGTTGTTTGCTCTCTGGGCAATTGTCTCCAGGCAAAACCGTTGGACGTTGTTTTGGGGTGCAGTCGTCGCAGTGTGTATGCTGGCGGTTTATGGGATGCCACCGTTTCCCGCGCTATTTGAATCGCTGCCAGTGGTAAAGGACATCAATCCGACCCGCCTGGTTCTGATGGCAGGATTTGGCGTGGCCGTTCTGGCTGGGATGGGGTGGGACAGTTTTTACCGCCTCGAGTCGCGGCGGAAAAAGCTATGGGTCGTCGCCGCATTTTGGGTAGTCATTGGCCTGGTCATGGCCGGCTATTGGTTCAAGATAGAACCACGATGGAGACATTTGGAAGCCGGTTATCGATCCTATCTCGAACTGCAATTTTTAACCATGACAGGAAATGCAATTGTGTGCGCAGCATTGCTTTTGCCTTCGATTAACCGGCAGTGGGAACTGCGCTCGATCATCGGGCTGGGATGGATTACGCTGGATTTGCTCTCCTTCGGCATCGGACTAAATCCGGCGGTTCGGCGCGAAGCTTATTATCCGGTGGCGCCCTCCATCGAATGGCTGCAACGGGACCGGACTAATTTCAGGATTCTTGGCCTGGGCACGGTTTTGGTGCCCGATACTTCGCAGCTTTACGGCATAAAGGACGCCCGCGGATATGATTTTTTTACCGTGAGGCGTTACGAGGAATTAATTAGTGGAACCGAGGGGTCTCTCTTCTTTTACCGCGCGGCCAACGGCTTGCCAGGCGCTTTGCCCCTGCTGGCCGTGAAATACGTATTGAACTTCAATTCACCGCCGCCGGATCCTGCACAATTCGACCTGGTCTATTCAAACCAGGTGACAATTTATCGCAACACCCAATTTCAAGGCCGTGCCCTGACGGTATTCAATTATGCCGTGGACAATCCAGCTTCCATTTTGGGGCAAGTACGGTCCGGCGGCTTTAACCCGCGAAAAACACTACTATTAGAAAACGAACCGCGAAGTCCCGTTCCTCGCCTTTCAGCTTCGGCTTCATCCGCGGCCATGGCT
The DNA here is from genome assembly GCA_963845665.1 of uncultured Verrucomicrobiae bacterium. GTDB lineage: Bacteria > Verrucomicrobiota > Verrucomicrobiia > Limisphaerales > UBA11358 > UBA11358. Next base: position 525,924 of record CAWJTA010000001.1, on the reverse strand, counting down.
CAATCATCCGCCCGTATTGTTTCCGAAACTCCCGACGCATTGGCCGCGGAAGCTTCGATGCCACAACCGGGTTTCCTGCTCCTGTTGGATACTTATTTTCCCGGCTGGAAAGCGACGGTAAACGGCACAAACGCGCCGATCCTGAGGGCGGATTACAATTTTCGCGCCGTTCAATTACCGGCCGGGCATTCGGTTATTCGTTTTGTTTATCGGCCGGCGAGTTTCCGTTGGGGTATCACGCTATTCTTCATGGGACTGGCGATCGTAGCAGCGATGTTTTTTGGAAATTTCCCGCGAATGTCCTCTCAACCATCTCGGACTTGAGTCTGGCAGGGACGCGCCAAGTCCACCGTGTTAGCGAAGGTGGATGCCGGGGGGTCCAGGCCGGCGGCAGTTCGGCCCTATCCGGGCGGGGAACTCAATATCCCTGTCGAACCAGCCACCAAACCCCGGCGATTAACGCTATACTAATCAGTGACATAGGAAGGGCAGGGACTAAACAAGCAGCAGCCATCATAGCCATGCCCGCTATAAGCGGAATCATGGCCTTCTGCTTCCATCCATAGGCAATATAGCCCGAGGCAACAGCGCCCCAGAACATTGAAGCCCACAAAAAGCTTTCAGACCAGGCACCCATTTCAGTTGAATTGATGGAAGCGACCCGCGTGCCAAGTGAAGAGTAACATGACGGTTGCCAGTTACCTGTCACTTACGTTGCGGGAAGCGACTGGAACGAAATCAGCAATGGAAATAATAAAAAATCGGTTGCCTTTTGCCCACACTGAACGATATTGTTTTTTAGCAGGCAAAGTCAGTTTTATGAACAGATTTTTCCGCCCAAATCTTGACCGCCCTGGTCGTATGGCCCGGGGGGTTGTGGGAGCGATTTGCCTTATTGCAGGCGTCATAGTCGGAGGCGATGTGCTTTGGTGGGTTGGACTGATTTTTGTCGCTGCTGGATTATTCGCCATTCTCGAAGCCGTTTCCAATTGGAGCATCATGCGGGCATGCGGAATCAGGACGAAATAGTCCTAATCCGTGCAAATGAACCTATGGCTGCAGGCAATCACAGCCACCCTATTTGCCTGCTTCGGCATTGCAGCGGGTTATTTCGCTTCGCGTCTTCCCAGGTTTTATTGGATCGTCCCGGCGGCATTGATTGTGATTTACGGTCTGACAAATCATTTCCCAGCTTTTGCATTTACTCCTCCGGTTTCCTGGATGGCCATGGGCCGCAAGAAATTCGTCATCATGGGCTTCATCGCGACTTTCGTGCTTGCGACTCCACTTTCACGCCTTCCAAAACGACGCGACCGGATCATCGTGTGCCTATTCATGGCCGTGATGATTTTCAACACGACGGTTTGGCCTTTTATTGTACCGGCGTTTGACCGAGTGGATCTCCTAAACCTGCGCACGCACCTCGACCCCAATGGTATCTGTATTCAAGGCACGGATTATACGTGCGGGCCCGCAGCGGCGGTGACTGTGCTGCACCGCCTCGGATTCCCGGCAGACGAGGGAAAATTGGCCATCCTTTCGGAAACCAGCTCCGCCACCGGCACTCCACCGGACATGCTCGCCGAAGCTCTGCAGGATGAATATGGAAAGCAAGGCCTCGTGGTTAATTGCCGTCCGTTCAAAACTGTTTCCGATTTAAGGCAAGCTGGTCTGACGCTCGCCCGAATGAAATATAGCTTCATGGTAGACCATTGGGTCGCTGTGCTTCAGGTTACCGATTCCCAGGTCATTGTGGGTGATCCCCTGGCAGGTACGGTGAAGATGTCTTACGACGATTTCGCCCGCAAATGGCGTTTCGTCGGCATCGTGCTTAGCCGAAACGATTGAGTTGGGCGGGCAGCAGTTGAATCGTTCCGGTCTGGCCGTAAGCCAGAATGAATTTCATTTGCCTTACGTGGAATTTCCTTATTCCATACAGGCATGAACATCGTTCCCCCCGGAAAACCCCTGGCTGCCGGAATCGCCGCGTTCGTTCTTATCACCCTGACTTCATTGGGGGCCGATACCAATCAGACGTCAACTGCATCCGGCGCCCCTAATTTTGCCGCCGACAACGCCGCAACCCAGGCCGACCAAGAGCGAATGATGGACTTGTTAAAGATTACCGCCTTGCGCCCCGGCAAGGACGGCAGCCATCCCAACGCCCCCAATTACGCCAACTATGATGAATCCAAAGCCAACCCATTCCCAAATTTGCCGGACCCATTGACATCAAACAACGGCCTGCGAATTACGACCCCGGAATTGTGGTGGAAACTGCGACGTCCTGAAATTGTGGAAGATTTCGATCACGACATTTACGGCCGGATGCCTCTATATACGCCCCCTGTACATTGGGAAGTAGCGAACCTGGACAAAACGAATCAATACGGTTTTCCCGTCATCACCAAACACCTTATCGGACACGTTGACAATTCGATGGATCCTGAAATTGCGGTGAACATAGATTTGACGCTCACCACTCCCGCCAATACCAAAGCGCCGGTTCCGGTCATCATGCAACTGGCTTTTAAACTTTCTCCGGCCATGCTTGCCCGGTTTCGCTCCTTATTTCCCCCTGAACATGGTCCCTCCTGGCAACAGCAAGTCCTGGGCAAAGGCTGGGGCTACGCGGTTCTTATTCCCACCAGCATCCAGGCCGACAACGGCGCGGGATTGACCAAAGGCATTATCGGATTGTGCAATAAAGGCCAGCCGCGCCAACCGGACGATTGGGGCGCGTTGCGTGCCTGGGCCTGGGGCGCGAGCCGAGCGCTGGATTATTTTGAGACTGACCCGGCGGTGGACGCCAAACACGTTGGGATTGAAGGCCATTCGCGCTACGGCAAGGCATCGCTCGTCACGATGGCTTACGATCCGCGCTTTGCCATCGGCTACATCAGCTCATCCGGCGAAGGCGGAGCGAAATTGTTTCGCCGTGATTTTGGTGAAACTGTCGAGAACGTCGCGGCCTCCGGTGAATATCACTGGATGGCCGGCAATTTTCTGAACTATGCCGGCCCGCAAAACGCCGGCGACTTGCCTGTGGACGCGCACGAACTCATCGCCTTATGCGCGCCTCGGCCGGTTTTCATTAGCGGCGGAGCGACTCGGGGCGACGGTTGGGTGGATGCCAAAGGCATGTTCATGGCCGCCGCCGCAGCCGGACCTGTCTATACCCTATTGGGCAAACGCGACATGGGCACGACCAACTTCCCGCCCATCGGCACGTTGCTCTCCGGAGATATCACATTTCGCCAACATACCAGCGGCCATACTGACGGCCCCAACTGGCCGTATTTTCTCGATTTTGCAGAAAAGTATTTTGCGACTTCCGCTTCAAATTGATTTAATTTTCAGCCATGAGTCTATTGCCGTTTGGAAAATTACCACCCGCAAAACCACGGAGGTTCGTGCCTCAGGACGCCGATCTGGGCGATTGGCCGCGCATCGCGCCGCTCTTTGACCTACTGGAACAACGAGCGCCCGAACTCAAAACCGCCGATGAACTCCAGGCCTGGCTCCTGGATTGGAGCGAACTGAACGCCGCGCTGGATGAAGAAGGCTCGCGCCGCTACATCGCCATGACCTGCCACACCGACAATGCCGACGCGGAAAAGGCTTACCTGCATTTCGTCGAGCACATCGAGCCGCAATTCAAGCCGCGGCAGTTCAAGCTCGGCGCAAATTTTTCTGGCGCATCCGTTGCGCGCGCAATTGCCGCCGGAACGTTATTACTGTTTTTGACCGCGACACAAAAATGCAGGTCGAATTGTTCCGCCCGGAAAATGTGCCGCTGGAAACCGAAGAGGCCAAACTTTCGCAGCAATACCAAAAATTGATCGGCTCGCTGACGGTCCATTTTCGCGGCGAGGAAAAGACGCTGGTGCAAATGGGCCGTTACCTGGAAGAACCCGACCGCGCCTTGCGGCAGGAAGCGTGGGAATTGGTCGCCAAGCGCCGCTTGCAGGAAGCGGACAAGTTCGACGACATCTTCGACGCAATTGCTCAAGTTGCGCGAACAAATCGCCGCCAACGCCGGTTTTCCCAATTATCTGCGATTACGCTTTCCGCGCGCTGGGACGCTTTGATTACACGCCGGAGGATTGCCGCAAATTTCACGAGGCCATCGAGAAGGAAATCATGCCGGTCGCTGCGCGAATTGCAGGCGCAACGGCGCGCAGCAACTGGGCCTGGACGCGCTGCGCCCGTGGGACCTGGCCGTGGATCCCGTTGAACCGGCCGCCGCTGCGTCCTTTCGACAAAGTCGGAGAACCTGGTCGCCCGCACGCAGGAAATTTTCAACCGGCTCGACGACGAACTGGCCGGCGGATTTTCAGCCTGATGCAGCGATCTGCAACTGCTGGATTTGGACAATCGCAAAGGCAAAGCGCCCGGCGGCTATCAATCCACCCTGGCCGAATCGCGTCTGCCGTTCATTTTCATGAACGCCGTCGGCATGCAGCGCGACGTGGAGACGATCCTGCACGAAGCCGGCCACGCCTTTCACGCGCTGGCCACGCGCGAGGAAGATCTTTACGCCTACCGCAGCGCGCCGATTGAATTTTGCGAAGTCGCCTCCATGAGCATGGAATTGCTCGGCAACGAATTCATCGAAAAATTTTATTCCAGCGACGATGCCAGGCGCGCGCGGCGCGAGCATCTGGAAGGCATCGTGGAAATTTTTCCCTGGATCGCGACCGTGGATGCGTTTCAACATTGGATTTATTCGCATCCCGGCCACACGCGCGCCGAGCGCCGGAAGGCGTGGCTGGACTTGATGGACCGTTTTGGCGGCGACGTGGATTGGAGCGGTTACGAAAACGCGCGCGCGAATTTGTGGCACCGGCAACTTCACATTTTTCATCCATCCGTTTTATTACATCGAATACGGCATCGCGCAACTGGGCGCGTTGCAGGTCTGGGCCAATTCAAAACGAGACAAAGCCCGCGCCTTGAATGATTACAAAAATGCGCTCGCGCTCGGCGGTTCGCGTCCGCTGCCGGAATTGTTCGCGGCCGCCGGCTGCCAATTCGAATTCAGCGCGCGGACAATCCAACCGCTGGCCGGAATGCTGAGGGACGAATTAGCCAAATTGTAGATCGCCACTCCCTCGCACGTATTTAATTTAGGCGTGTTACGTGTTCCGTGGTGCGTCAAGTATGGCATTGCGATGTCCGGCCATTCTTGACGCGCCACGCGATACGCCGATTATCATAAACCAGCCGTTTCCAGGAGCCGCAGCCAAATCTCACTGATGAGTGGGAAACGAAGGAACCGCGTGCCAAAGTCTTGAAATCGGAACGGCACCAACAATTGCGATGGTCGCAGCGTGAATCAATTCTCCAACTGAAGGACCAATGAGAGTCATTCCGACCAGAACGCCGCGCGTCTGGTCGATCACCATGCGCGCATGTCCTTTATAATCGTCGGCATAGAGTGCTGCTCCCGGAAACTTCGCCAATCTCGTAATCGACTGATTCGCACAGTCATCCCACGGGCTTTTGCCTCGCGCTTCGGTCAGACCAACTGCAGCGATCTCCGGGTCGGAAAAAATAACCTGCGGCACCGCGCAGGTGTTTGCGGTTGCCGAATACTGTGTCCATGGGCCTGGAGCAGAGGCCTCCGGTTTCCCTTTGGCACGGGCGGCAATGACATCCCCGCACACGCGCGCCTGATACTTCCCCATATGTGTAAGCAAGGCCAGATGATTAACATCGCCGGCCGCGTAGAGCCAGCCCCCGGGCACCTCTTTGACACGCATGCTTTCGTCCACCTCCAGCCAGCCTCCGGGCTTCAAATCGACGCTTCCGAGTCCCATATCCTGTGTGCTCGGCAAGCGCCCGGTTGCCGCCAGAACTTCGTCGGCTAAAAGCGTTTTCCCGTTACTGAGCGAGAGGTGGACGACGCCGTCGTGTTGGCGCTCCACCCGCCGGACGGTCGTTCCGGTTAAAACAGAGATTCCTCTCTGCTCAAATGACGCCCTTAACAAATCGCCAGCAAACGGTTCATTTTTTGGAATCAGCCGTGTCCCGCGTTGGATCACTGTGATTTCATCAGTCCCCAGTTGCTTCCATAGAGTGGCCATTTCGCAGGCTACGACTCCGCCTCCGAGGATTGCCAGGCGGCGTGGCACTGTCCGGGCGCCAACGGCTTCACGGTTGGTCCACGGACGGGCTTCGGCGAGGCCGGGCACGTCGGGAACCAATGCGCGAGTGCCAGTGCAAACGACCACGGCATGCCGGGCTGTTAGATTTGTCTGAGCGCCCTCCTTATCAGTCACAACGACTTTACGTTCTCCAGCCAACCGGCCATGGCCGCGAAAAAAGTCTATCGATGGCATGCCGCAGCCATTTCACTTGATCTGAGTCATCCCAGTTCGAGACGAAATAGTCGCGCCTCTTGAAGACATCAGCGGCATTTAGTTTGCCGGTTATGGCCTCGCGAGCGCCCATTACGCCTCGCGCCTCTTCGAGAGCTAATCCCGGTCGCAGCAATGCCTTACTGGGTATGCATGCCCAATAGCTGCATTCGCCGCCAACCAGGTCCGATTCAATAATGGCGGCCTTTAGTCCTCCCTTTACCGCACGGTCGGCGACATTCTCTCCTGTCGGACCCGCCCCGATGACGATCACGTCGTAATTGAGCTTGTCCATAACGCTACGCCGCCTTTTTGACCGGCTGGCGCGAGCTCGCCGGCGACTTCATGCACATAGCACCAGGTCCATCGGTCTCCGGGCATAACGGAACGCATCACAGGATGCTGTGTTTCGTGGAAATGCTTCGTCGCGTGTTTGCCGGTCGACGAGTCGCAACAGCCCACATGGCCGCAGGTCATGCATTGGCGCAATGCAACCCACTTGGTGCCTTCTTTCAGGCATTCTTCGCAGGCGATCGGCACCTGAGGCGATGCAAAGTCGGCCTCGGTGAGGTTTTTGAGATGTTCACATGGTTGTTTCATACGTTTTCTCCTTTCGCTTGATTTAATATATTTTTGGATTCGAAGTGTTCAATTCCCCGGGTAAAGTTATTGTGTGCATACAGTGCTCGCTAGGTCGGTCTTATTCGAAGCCCTCGAGGGATGAGGAACCGATCCAAAATGGAAAAGCACCCTTGTGCGGCGATGGCCATTAAAGCTGCTGGGATCGCCCCTTCCAGAATTATAGTATTATCGTTCAGGTTTAAGCCGCTGATAATTGGCTCGCCGAGCCCGCCGGCTCCGATCAGAGCTGCGAGTGTTGCCGACCCAATATTGATAATCGCACTGGTCTTTATTCCCGCGAGGATGGATGGCGATGCCAGTGGCAGGAAAATCTTCAAGAGCCGCGTTCTCGCTTTTAAGCCCAGCACCGCCGCCGCATCACGAATCTGGGGAGAGATATCGCGCAAGCCAGTGGCTGTATTCCTCACTATCGGCAATAACCCATACAAGAAACAGAGCGATCACGGCGGTAACCGGGCTGATTCCGAGAAATGGGATCGGAACCAGCAATGCCAGCAATGCCAGCGAGGGAATTGTCTGAATCAATCCGGTTAGCGCCAGAATGCTTTCACCGATCACACCTTCCGGCGCTCGCATAAATGCCCAATGGAATGCCTATCGCGATCGCCGCAGCCAGCGAAACGCTAACGAGAACAAGGTGACGGCCCGTCCAGCGGGCAAGCCTGTGTCCAAATGATTCAGGGGGCTGAACTTGCCGACCTGGCCGATTTGTTTGAAATACCAGTCTGCAGCTGATGAATAGTCCTTTGTGCTTTCAGCAATTGTCATTGAGATGAATCATTGTCGCTTCGTCGAAACGTCCTTCAAGGCTCTGGAGCGCCAGAATCGCGCGAGGTGGAGTATCGAGCCGGTACAAAAATACTGCCCTGTATTGCGGGAAGAACTTTCGGTCATCTGCCAGGACCGCCAGGTCGTTCTCGCCAATTTTCGCGTCGGTAGTGTAAGCGTCCATCACATCAATTTCCCCGTTGAGCAGGGCCAGGTAACCCAGAGTATGGTCAATTCCCCGGACATCAGGCATCTGCAATCCATATTGCTTTTCAAGTGGCTCCCATCCGTCTTGTCGGCCCAGGAATTCGTGGGAAAGGCCAAGCTTCAATTCAGGATGTTTCGACAGATCACTGATTTCGCGAATGCCCAGTTGCTTCGCGCGGGCTCGAGCCATCACCAGGGCGTAGGTATTGTTGAATCCGAGTTCCCCGGTAATGCCGACTCCGTATTGGGCCAATTCTTCTCGCAATGTTCCGATCGAAGGCGTGGTATGACGCTTCAAAATCTCCTCCTGGATCGTCCCTGTATAATCCGGGTAAACCGCAATCGAACCCTGCCTCAAGGCCTCCCACAATACTATTGTGCCGCCCATGCCTTGCCGCTGTTCAACATGAAACCCGGCTTCCTCCAGGCTTCGCCCGGCCAGTTCCGATAGTACGTACGACTCTGTGAATTTTTTCGAGCCCACGACAATCGTTGGATCGCTGCCAGACGCGCTGCGCGCCAGAAGACCCACTGTAAGCAGGGCTATGAGCGGAGCATTCACAAATGCACCTCGTCCATTTGGGCGTGAAAGAATTCGCTCACAAAAGGTTCGGCCGGATGCAAAGAGAATTCACCAAACGGACCTTGTTGGACGATCTTCCCTCCTTTTAGCAATACCACCCAGTCGCCGATATGCGCGGCTTCCAGCAGGTCATGCGTCACCATAATCACCGTTGCATTCAGCCGTCTGAACAACTCTCTCAAATCCTTGATCAGACCGGCGCGCACCATGGGGTCGAGAGCTCCCAGAGGTTCGTCCAAAAGAAGAATATCCGGCTTCAACATCAGCGCGCGCATGAGACTCACTCTCCTTTGTTCGCCACCGGAAAGCTCCACGGGATATCGATCAAGCAAATCGCCGGGAAATCTTGTCAGGACGCATAACTCCTCCAGTCGCGCCGTCATTTCATCAATTCCCAATCCCAATTCTTGCGCAACCAGCAGAATGTTTCGGCGGGCGGTCAGGTGCGGAAACAAGTCGCCGCTCTGGATCACATAGCCCATGCGCCGGCGAATCTCCGGCAGCCTGTCCTGGTGAGCTTTTCTCCGTCGATCTCAATCCAGCCTGTGGTCGGCTCGATTAATCCGGAAATGAGCCGCAGTATCGTGGATTTCCCGGAACCGCTGAGACCAATCAGCACAGTCGTTTTGTTGGCAGGAATTTCCAGGTCGGAGGGTCGAAGTGCGACTGCGCCTCCAAACCTCTTGCCTGCCTTGTGAAAGCGAATCATGAACGGCAAGCCTTTGTCGGGCGCGGCATTCATCCAAATCGGGCGAATGTCTTCTTCGAAAGCGCTTGCCGTCTTTCGACCCGCAAAAATAACACGCTGAACAAACGATCAGGGTCCTCCCAATTCTTCACCGCTCAAATCCGGCTCTCAATGCCAGCCGTTCAAAACCTTTCAACGTGTATTTGTACGAATATTCTGTGGTGATGTACTCTCCCTCCTCGAACGCTGAATTCTTGTGAATCCAGATGCACGGTCTGTGCACATTGGCTAACAAGGTGCATCTCGATTCGGCCATGAATTTCGTTGAACGGGGCGCGATGGCGAAATGCGGAGAGATCGAAATCCGCTCCCAGTTCCCGATTGGCGCGGGCCAGAATGTTGAGGTTGAACCTCGCCGTGACCCCTTTGCGGTCATTGTAGGCAGGCTCCAGAATTCGTCTTGTCTTTCTTGCGGTCAACGCCGATTAACAGATCTCCGTCATTGCCGCAAAGAGAGGCGATGTTGCGCAGAAATGCGACGGCTTCACCAGGTTCAAAGTTTCCGATGGTCGACCCCGGAAAAAACGCCACCGTTCGCTTAGATTTCCGCCTCGTGTCTGGAATTTCCAAAATCTCGCCATAATCAGCTTCGAGCGGGCTAATTTCGAGGTCGGGAAATTCGCCGGCCAACTGCGCGGCCGATTCAAGAAGTTGCGGCCCGGAGATGTCGATCGGAATGTATCCGGACATGCTCGGAAGGTGAGTCAAAAGATGGCGCGTCTTGGCGCTGGTGCCACTGCCAAATTCCACCAGCCGGCACCCGGTCCGATCAAATCGGCAATTTCATCTATATTATCGCGAAGTATCTGATTTTCAGCGCGCGTGGGATAATACTCCTCCAGCTCGCAGATTTCGTTAAATAGCCTGGAACCCTCCTCATCGTAGAGAAACTTGAAGGGAAGCGTTTTTTGCGGCCTGGACAGTCCGGCAATTGCTTCGGAAAGAAAGCCGTCACGCGAATGGTTGCTGGCTCGTCGACGGTGAAAATAAAGTCGCGTTGTTCATATGATATCCTTTGCCAGTCTGATTCCCGTGAACTGCCATCGGGCGTCCGGTGGAAAAAAGTTCCGGTATGTGCGGCGGATATGCGACTGAGAGGTGGCGCAGGAACCACCCCGGAGAACGTACTGGTTGCACATGAATTTGCCGTTGTACTCTCCCAGGGCCCCCGGTGCGGCGGAATATCCGGGATATGGGGAGTAGCTGCTCCGCGTCCACTCCCAAACATCGCCAAACATCTGGGCCGGTTTCCCGCAGGCACGGGCGAAGCGAGGGGGGCAACGTGGAAAAGTTCGTCGTCAACGAAATTGCCTTTGAGCGGCAATCCTGATGACGCAATCTCCCATTCCTCCTCCGTCGGCAAGCGGGCTCCGGACCATCGTGCATAGGCGTCCGCCTCAAACAGACTCACATGGCAAACTGGTTCCTCAGGGACCAATTCCGTCATCCCTGACAGCGTCATATTGAACCACTTCCCGTCCCGCTTTTCCCAATAAAGCGGGCAATCCCAGCCCTCTTTCTTTCACCGCATTCCATCCAAGGGAAAGCCAAAGCTCGGACCGGCCATAGCCGCCATCCTCAATAAACGCCAGAAAATCCGCATTGGTCACCAGCCTGGAGCCAAGGCTAAAGGATGGAACAAAAACACGATGACGCGGCCCTTCGTTGTCGTAGCTGAACTCAGAGCCCTCGTGTCCCACCGAATGAATGCCTTCTTCAAATTGCAGCCACTCCATCGCAGGCATCCGTGGCGCCTTGGACTGCCTCACGCTTTCGAAAAGCGGGCCGGAGCGGGTTCTGCCAGAACACATTTTTGATATCGGTGAGCATCAATTCCTGGTGCTGCTGTTCGTGATGCAAACCGAGGATTAAAATCGGCTCCAGCTTCACCAGAAGTTCTTCATCGGCCGACTCGATCAACTCGGAAACGATCAGGTCTATGTCAGAGCGATAGTGAAAAACTTCTTTGACCGTCGGACGGGAGAGCAGGCCTCGATGCGGCCGGGAATAAAATGGCCCAACGGCATTGTAATAGGAGTTGAACAGGAACCCGTATTGCGGATGCGGCGAATGGTAATCAGGGAAGAATTTCTTCAAAACGAATGTCTCAAAAAACCAGCTGGTGTGAGCCAGATGCCATTTCGTCGGGCTGGTTTCCGGCATGGTTTGAATGACATAATCTTCCGGTTCCAACGTTTCGCACATTTTCCCGGAAAAACCTCGAACCCGCCGGAATCGTTCTCCCAGTTCGGACGCGGACGCAGAGACGGATGCCTCCGCTCGGCCCGGGACGGCTGGGAAAGACTTTGTCGGTAATGTCTCGTAAACCGGAATCATTAATTTAAAAAACGCTGAAGCCCTTTAGCAGTCAGGATGCCGCTAAACTCTTTCGATCGTGCGGCCAGCGTAAAGTTTTCACTGACCCCTCCTGTTCATCAAGGAAAAGCAACAGCCTGCGAAATGTCCTGAGCAGGTTTCTACCTCGCTGAAAACGACGCACCTGCCATGCATTGCCTCGCATTTTGCAATCCTCATTTGCATTTTGTTGATGATGCGTGACATCAAACAGGGGACCGTGCCAACTGCAGTGTTATTTTTTTCGGAATCCCTCTAAAGGTGCGCTTCGGGGGATGAGGGCGAGGACGACCTGCCTTGCCAATTGCAAGGATCGCCTTCAATGCCGCAGTAGAATCACCGAGGCTCGTCAACCGATGTTTCAGATTTGCTCGACCCACTGGGCCCGCCATCCTGGAGGTTCGAAAGGCTCCGCGAAGTACTGCGTTTCGTGCATTACTTTGCCGTTCTCAAACTCCATGATGCTGATGGTGTAGAAGGACCGGTCCTGGTAAGCTATCGTGTATTCCGTAACCCACAGGTTGCCGCAACCCAGAAGCCTGTGAATACTGAAGCCCGTCGGATGGCCCGGGTGATTGCTGCGGAGGTTCTGCAGATTCCGTTTGCCGTGTATTCTTTCGCCCGATTGTGGGTAATCACAGATGACATTCTCGTCGTAGATCTCATGCTCGACACCCTGATTTCCCGCTGCGGAAGCGGCCCAATGCAGGCGTAATTCGGCTTCAATTCGCCTTGATACCCCCTGGCCGTCCTGGTTTTTGATTTGTATCATTTTCGTGTCCCTTGTCCGCTGAAAAACCCCAGCACTTTAGCAGTTGTGGTGCCGCGGGACTTTTCCGGCCCTTGCATTTTTTCCGTCTTTTTCCTCCTGCTCGTCCTCGATCGGTTAGGCCTTTATACCCATAAAACGTCACTTCGCCCCATCCGCCATTCTCAATTCTGATTCTGTATAAACCGGCCCCGCCGGAAGCCTTTCCGTCGCTTCCTGGTTCAGGAAGGCATCGAACTTCTGCAGAGATTCATTGGCCGCCATTTCGTAATTGCCAAGAGTCGGCGCAACGTCCGCGCCGGCAGCGGGCGCTGCAACGATTTGAATCGGCCGTGGCGCGATGGGTTTACGCGCGACGTTCAATCCGCCCTGATAAAATAAACCCGACACAAATACGATCAGAATTGCCGCCACGGGCAGCCCCAAGCGCCAATTTATTCTCCGGCCTGCCATTCTTGCAATCTCCCATACTGTTTCCGATTCCCTCGCACACAACCGGGACATGACCCTTCCATGGAACGCGTCCGATGCTTCAACGTCGGACGTCATCGCCCGAGCCGCAAGTTTTTTTGTCGTTGCCGAAATTTCCCCAAAATAATTCCGGCATCCTTCGCACGATTGAAGATGAGAACGAAGCGCCTCTGCTTCCCGCGCATCTAATTCATCCAAAGTGAGCAGTACAACGGCCTTTCGCTTACGTAAACAAGGTCTCATAACGTCTGGCTTTTTGTTTTCACATCCGTGAACGCATTCATGCGTCGAAGTTTGTCCAATGCATTAAACAACCGGGATTTCACCGTTCCCACCGAACAGCCCAGCGCAGCAGCGATCCCTTCGATCGAATCATCTACATAAAACCTTAAATAGACCACCTGCTGCTGTTTGCCGGGGAGCGTTTCAATGCATTGCCATATTAATGCGGCTTGCTCACGCATCTGGACCTGCTGGTCCGGTGAAGGACGCTCGTCGGGAAGATTGGCGACGCGCTCCTGGACTTCGTCGCGGTCCGGTCCGGCAAGCGCGGCAAATGGCATTGGCCGTTTTTTACGAAGGCCATTGCGCCAGCGATTTAATAGAATCGAGCATAGCCACGTGAAAAATTGGCAGCGTCCGTTGAAACGGCGCACGCATTTCCAGGCCTCGACCAACGTATCCTGCGCGAGTTCCTCCGCGAATGCTTCATTCCCGCAAAGCGTCATGGCCTGCCGCAGCAAACGTGTCTCATAGGCGCGACAGATCTCACCAAAAGCCGCGGCATCGCCAGCCTGCGCCTGACCGAGAAGACTCCGCGTTTCTGGAGCGTCTATTGCCACGAAAGCTGGGTTCAGGCTGAGCACATTGTGATTTTAGCCGAAAGGGCCGTTTATTGCGATCGACCGTTGTGGGTCCTGTCACTTGGAAAATGGCTGGCCAATTTTATCGCCGATGACTTCAAAAGCCGGGCCGCTGTTTTCGACAAAGATGATAGATTCCAGGCCTTTGCCGCGCGGCAATGCCGATTGAAGTTCAAACCCACGGTGCACTCCATTCAAATTAAATGGTTTCATCGTGAAAGGCCCATTGCCGCACGGATCCATGACGCTGTTCAGCTCTGCGTCCCCGTGCAATTTATATTCGATGGCGGCCCGTACCATCGCCAGGTGTACCTCAGCCGCAAACTCCCGCATCCGGGCTGCCTTCCATGGGGGAAATCCAAGCGATATGAACGCATTGCCGCTTTGCTGAAACTGCGACTCATATGACGGGAGTTGCTCGCGGTATTCCTTGTAAGGCAGCGCCATGAGTGTCTCGAACCTGGAATAATACGGTTCGAGATCACGGACCTGTTGGATGGCTTCCGCAATCGTGTTGCCGGTGCCGTTGGTTAATTGCTCCCACTTGTCGGAACTGTAATAAAAGAACAGGCGATGAAGCGCACCCATTGCGCCTTCGTTATCCCTGGCATATTGTTTCTGAATATCTTCAAAGCGCGACAATGTCCGCTGATTGATGATGCGTTCCGTGGAAACGCACTCGGCCACCGTTCCTCGTGGCGGCGCATCCTCAAATCCGCTGGCGATTTGCCCCAAAGTTTCGGGGGAGAACTGGTGAAAATTCTCCGCGAACCTTCCGCAAACGACATTTTCAACGGCCATTTCCACCAGCGCGGCAATCAGTACGCGGGTCGTAGAAGCATTTCTTCCCAATGTCAGGTCGGCCACCAAATCATCGCGCGCTTCAGCTTCATCGCCGTTCTGTAAATCCCACATGGTCTGAAATTCTGAATCAACCACGGCCCGTTTCGCCATGCCAAGGTAGGGTAGAAGCGTGTCCGCCCCATGGCGGTTGAAATCAACGCCCCAATCGCAAACCACAGTTTGCTGCGCCGCCTCTCTCACGAAATCCAATTCGGCATTGAAATTCGAAACCGCAGAGCCGAACTGTAGAGGCAACTGCTGGCCGTAATCCCAGGTATTTGTGGTCAAATATTGGGAATAATCCTCGCCCTTGGGCGCTACAAGAAAGGCCTGATAATAAAGCAGGGCAGGGTTGATGTCCGTTCGGGAATCCTGTGCGCGCGCGCCAAATAAAACGCCCGCGAAGAGGAACATGGTTAGGTAAATTGTTTTACCGGTTTTCATTTTCTTTCTCGTTAATAACGGGAGCAGGACAAAAAGTTCATTTTTTAAAACCGCCTCCGTCGTTTGCGTCCCTTTACTTAGAAGCACGCTCTACCGGGCGGGCGGCGATCGGGCGGTTGCCAGATGATGAACACAGGCAATCCGCTTCAACTCAACTGCTGCTATTTTCCCCAGAACGTTTTTACGGTCACGCTGTCTACACCTTCGGCGGTTTCCGTTTCTCTTTTTAATTAAACAAGTTAAATTCAGTCATGGCACGACAGCGAAGATTTATCCTCTACGCGGTGGCGACGATTGTCGGAATTTGGGTGCTCGCCATGGCGGGACATTGGTATCTCGAAAGCCTCAAAATGACGGCCGAAAAAGTCCGCGCCTACATGGAGTCGGTGGATCTCGCAAACCTGACAGGCGAAGCGCGAGCCGATGCCATCAAGGAATTGGAGGACAAGCTCAACGCGTTGCCTTACGAAGAACGCCGGCGATTACGGCTGCAGCATCTCGTTGATAAATGGTTCAACGAAATGACCGAAGCCGAAAAAGGTCAATTCGTCGAGGCAACCATGCCAACGGGTATTAAACAAATGATCAATGCCTTCCAGGAATTGCCGGAAGATAAACGGCGCAGACTCATTGACAATACCTTGACCGATCTGCGCAACGCCAATACCAGTGCCGGTACAAATAGCCGGCCCATGCGCGGCCTGCAAAACAGCACCAACGCCCCGGACGGCGGCACAAACACAAACGCACCCGTCGTCAGCCCCCAGCTCGAGGCAGAAATCCGAAATATCGGTCTAAATACGTTTTACAGCCAAAGCTCGGCCGAAACGAAAGCGGAAGTGGCGCCGGTCCTCGAGGAGTTGCAGCACCAGATGGAGAACGGAAGAGTCATACGCCAGCAGCAATGAAGCCTGCCATCCGAAACAAAGGGGGCAGGGACGGCCCGCTACGCTGCCCGCGCCGCGTCACGTGGCGCAATGAGTGCGGTCGGATGTCATATCGTCCGGCATTTCGAGATTCCGCGCGCTTTACGCGCGGTGACGCCGCGGCGCAGCGTCCCTGCCGATGCGCCTTCAGCCTCGTAGAACTGCTCGTCGTCATTGCTATTATCACCATCCTCGCCGCACTACTGCTGCCCGTTTTCAACCGCGCCCAGGAAGAGGGCAGGGCGACCGCCTGCGTTAGCAACCTTCATCAAATTGGTATGGCCCTGCAAATGTATGTGGACGCCAATCATAATACTCTCCCCGTGATGGAAGATGCGCCCATGGATACCAACACACCGTCCACGAACACCTTGCCAACGGTCAACGTCGTACTTGGCACTGATCTGGGCAATACGAATGTGTTGCGTTGCCCGTCAGACTTCCAGGGAATCTTCAAACTCACCGGCTCCAGTTATTCATGGAACAATCTTTTGAACGGCGAGAATGCCAACCATCTGGTCGTGTTCGGAATGAATTTTCGTCCAGGAGCCATCCCGGTATTTTTCGACAAGCAGGGCTTTCACGCCGCGCGCGGCGCAAAAAAAGCCGTGAATTATCTCTACGCCGACGAACACATTAAAAATCTGCTCACAATCGAAGGAAGCCTGCCCCAATGATTTCGCTCGTTGACGTCAAAAAGACATTCGCCGGGCGCATCGCATTGCACGGCCTGACCCTCGAAGTACGACCCGGCGAAATCTTCGGGTTGCTCGGCCACAACGGCGCGGGCAAAAGCACAGCCATCGGTATGATGCTCGGCCAGGTCTGGCCCTCCAGCGGTCTCGTGAAAGTCTGCGGCCACGACGTCACCGCGCACCGCGCCCTGGCCTTGCGCAACGTCGGAGCAATTTTTGAAGCGCCCGCGTTTTATGATTATCTGTCCGGCAGGCGAAATCTGGAAATCCTGAGTCAATACTCCGCGCCCACTCCCGCCAAAAGAATTAACGAAGTGCTGGACTGGGTGGGACTGACCGACCGCGCGGATTCCAAAGTGCGGACCTATTCGCACGGCATGCGCGCCCGACTGGCCATCGCCCAGGCGCTGTTGCCGCACCCGGAATTGTTGATTCTCGATGAACCCGGCAGCGGCCTCGACCCCGAAGGCATCGCCGAAATGCGCCGCACAATCCTTAGATTGCATCAGGAAATGGGCCTCACCATTTTGTTGTCGTCCCATTTGTTGAGCGAAGTCGAGCAACTCTGCTCACGCATCGCCGTTTTGAACCAGGGCCGGAAAGTTTTTGATGGCCGTATCGCTGACGCCAAGGCCGCACCGGGCCGGTTAATGCTTAAAACACCTGATTTCCAAAAAGCCGCGGCATTGCTCCTTCAATCCGGGACGATCACCGGTTCGATCGACGGCAAATTTATCGCGTTAAGTGACGGACAAACACCCGCCGACGCCGTAAAGCTCCTCGTCCACGCCAACATCCCCGTAGACGGCATCTGGCAACACGAACAAACCCTGGAGGAATTTTACATGGAATTGATCAAAACATCCCAAAATGGCAACTGAGAGAACCCCGCAGAACCTCGTGGCGCAGGCGTCTTGCCGCCACCACATAGCGGGGCCGTCCTCGGCTGCTGGTTTGAGCACCGTCTCGGTGCGTGTTCCTCGGACTTGCGACGCACGACGCCGGACTCCGCGTTGGAATATTACACTTCGCTAACCCATGTTCTTCGCCCAACTTAAAAACGAACTTTGGAAACTCTTCGGCAAGAAACGGACCTACATCGGCTTTGGCGCGTTCGTGATCGCGCAATCGGCCATGCTTTTGGTTTGTAAATATACGCACTGGCAACGGGACGTTGAGCGGCTGCTGTCCGGCAACGGCTATCTGGCCACTGAATACATCTCCGCGCTGACCGTCTCCCTGGTCCTGATATATCCCCAGGTGGCTTTGCTCATGCCACTCTACGTCACGCTTGTAGGCGGAGACCTCGTGGCCAAGGAAGCTGAGGACGGCACGTTGCGGATGATTCTTTCCCGCCCGGTTTCGCGCGTCCGACTGCTGTTGGTCAAATGGCTTGCCGGGGGTATTTTTACCGCGGTCTTGGTTGTGGCACTAGGCGTCATCGCACCGGGATTTGCCCGACTGTATTTTCCCTGGAGCGGCATGTTTGTCTTCGGCCGGTCTCAGCCCGACGCCGATATTACATTCAGTATATTTACGTCGCATCAGGGGCTGGCGCTGTTTGCCCTTTCGCACATCTTCATAGTCATCAATACCTTCACGCTCATGTCGGTGGCATTTATGTTCTCCTGTTTCAACATGAAACCGGCTGCGGCGACCATCCTGGCTCTTTCTTTTATGTTCATGAGCATGGTCATGGAACACATCCCATTTTTTGACAACTACCAGAACTGGTTCATCACCTACCATATGGCATGTTGGTTTTTGGTCTTCCAACAACCCACGCCCTGGCAGCAAATCTATCAGTCCGAACTCATCCTTCTGGCCACCAGCGCCACCGCCTTCATCATCGGCCTCACCGGCTTCCAGATCCGCGACATCAAATCGTAAATTCGAGGTAGCGGAGGGCGGACGAAATGATCCCCGGGCAAGCGCTCACGACGTTGCAATCTGTCGGAGCGCGTCGCCCGGGGTTACGTCGGTCGAAGACTAGTTGCCGACGGCGACCCTGTCGCGCCATCGCCTTGGCGGCGGCGGGTCAACTCTTCACTATTACCCGCTTCAGGTCGGCCCCACGCCGGCATCGGGAGACGAATCCAAGCCCCAAAAATCCCAGTCCCAAAAGCGACGCGGTCGAACCGCCATCGGGAACGGTCTGGCATGGTGGCCTGTTATACTGCCACCCACCGGGGCCCCAATGCCGATCGCCATTATCACCGTAGGCATTTCCAGGATCGCCTATGGTACTGCCGGCGCCGATCGATCCGATGTCCCAATTTCCCAGGCCTCCATTGGGACCATAGTCTTTCCCGGCGAGGCATTCAAAGCCGGTCGTTATGTTAATAGAGCCCGCATCGCCCGAAACCCCGGCCGCTGTCACTGGCGGCAGAGGCGTTGTCCCCGGCGGATCCACCGGATCAGTCGGCACGGCTCGAGTATTTGTCTGCGCCAGGGCCAGGCAGGCAAACACCATTACTCCCAGGTTAATTATTTTGAGATTTGTTGTGATACTGCTTGTGATACTCCTTGTCATACTAACGCTCCTTTCTGTTTTTTGTTCCTTGTTCTGTTGACCCCGCTGCTTCACCAGGCGGAGATTTGCACGGAGGCAGCGTCTCAGCACATGTGATGCCGTTTCACGATCCCACAATAAAACCACCAAATTCAGTGACAATGACGTTAATTTTCAATTGCATCACTCATGCTTTCACTCTGAACAACTGTAAGCGTTACCGACCCCAACGTGAAAACAGAACCCCGCCGCATTCGTCAAAGCGGTCACAGTCAACGATATAGAAACATTTATTCGTTCCATGCCGACGATGTGTAAAAATCTCCGACTGAAAGTAAAAACAAGAGGCCCCTATCCTCGCCAAATTGGTCACAGTAAATGATATAGAAGAATTCTTCGGGCAGCGACAAACTGTAAGAATTACCGAAAGAACCCATTTATCAGCCGCAGTCATAGAGACGGCAGAGCGTCCGCCATACTTACCGAGACGGCAGGCCGTCCCACGTAGCGCGGCCGTCCTCGGCTGCGGATTTGCCTGCCAGTGGCGCTGCCACCGTTTCCCAACATTTCAACGCCCCGCCTCAATCCAATTTGTATAAACCCGTTCGCCAAGGTATTGGTAACCGTACCCTTCCAAATCCGTGCCCGAAAGAACCACCTGAATAAACCCGTTCCGCTCCACCTGCACCGTGTGCCAAATTTTCCGCTCCGGATTTTCCTTCAATAAAAACTCAATCTGCCGATTCGTCGTCGAATAAACCTCCAGCCCCGCCGAATTCGTTTCACCCGTAATGGAGAACTGTTTGGAAAGATCCTCCCGCATGGTCCGGCTGCGCCCCCACGTGCCACCCGCTTCGCTCACAAACGGTTTGCCATTGTAAAGAGCCAGATAATCCTGATAGGCAATCACGCAAAGCCGATGATTCTCTGAAGCCGCCAGCCAATCGATGATTTTTTTCGCGTGCGACGTTGAATCATAGCCATAGTCACTGTCGAGAAAAGCAATGCGGCTCACGCTGACTGGAATTTCGTTTACCGAATTTAGATACCCAAAAATAAAACTTCCGCCGCCACTATGACTTGCCAGGACAACTTCGGTCCGATTCGATTGAAAAATCCCGCACACCCCATCCACAATTTCAGCGATGCGCCCGTTCGAATGCATTTTGCGCCACGCCGGCCAGCTCTTCGCATTCGCCTCGAGATACGCCACGACCAGGGTCTTATTTGTAATCACTTGTCGCAGCCATCGCGTTTGTGCCCCGATGTGCTGAATATCAAAATGCCAGTCATCGCCGGGCGATAATTTCCTGCCCAACGTTTCTTCAATCGTGTTGGCATTCGGAAGCGCATAAAAGACCAATTCCACAGGCTTATCGGAAGAAAATGATGCCGGCGCCGGAGCATCAATAAAAATTCGCACCCCATCCAATGTCTTAATCTCCCTCGTCCATTCTACGGTAGGGACGGCGCGCTGCGCCGTCACCGCCCGTATAGCGGGCGGAACATCCGCGGTAGAACGTCCAAGGTTCGGGGAAAATTTCTGGGGCCACGGCAAATTAATTTTGTCCGGGTAACTGAAGTTCGTTGAATATCTGGCATTCGTTATAACCCCTTCATCGCTAATCAATCCGCATAATTCCGGATCAGCCAAAACTTCAGCCACAGCTTTCTCGTTGCCATTTACCAACATCGTTTTAGAAACAAGCCGGATACACTGGCTATAATCCACCCACCACCACACATGACCCAGATAAAGCGGCTGAATGGGGACGCCATTTGTTTTGTGCCAGCCGTAAATGGCCACATTATTCGTCGCAACCGCCAACCGCCTGGAAATCACGACATCCTTTTTGTCCCCGGCCACAAGAGTGCCGAGCGGATAAAGATTCGTCAGAGCCATTCGCTGCGCCCAAATGATTTGATTGTGTTGCAAGAAAACCGGCACAGTCGTCATCGTCACGCTCGGCGGAATCGGAGACGGCGCGAGTTTGACCGGAGCGGCGGCGTATATGGCATCCACCATGCGTCGCGTGGGAAGGATGCAATCCAATTTGTCAGCGATCCGTTGCGCCGCCCCCGGAGAAACTGGCACAAAAAGGTAATTCGTGTCCGCGCCGACGGCCAAATAATCCGGCGCCACAAAGAAGGTCCCAACGTTCGTTGTCCCATCGGAAACGTTTGTCACATTCACCTGACAGAACGTGCGAAGAAAATCCGGCACATTACCGGCAAAAACTTCATTGGCTATTGCCTCATCTCGCGCCGCCAAATCCATCGACGTGATTATCTGCGCAAATACTCCACCATCAAGTGCATCGGCAGGGCTGGGCGGGAGCGTTAAATTTTGAGCCAAAACACCGCCGGCACAAAATACAGGGAAAATGACGAGCGATCGTCTGATTAACGTCCACACAACGGAATTCAAACTGTAATGGCCGACGTCGTCCATTGAAAAAACTATCATCTATTACGCATCCCCTCTGTATTCTCCGTGCCTCCGTGGTGAAAAAACACCCGCGACCTATGAGAAAAACCAGCTCGGATTACCACTGTCGGCGTTATTACCGGACCAACTTTCGTTACATTTCGATTAAAACAGACGAATACTAAAAAACCCTGATTTCCCTTATTTTGCCCATTTGGGCAAATTGTATTTCCGAACACCGCGAATTTCCCTGCTCCTTCACCGTAGAACGTAGCAGCAATACTGTCACTTGAGATTCCGGGTTAATTCGATTATACAACGATTACGGTCCATAATTTATGTGGCACAGTTTCATCTACGGGATGCATTGGAAGCACGACGGCAGGATGTATTACGACGAGATTCCTGCCGAGTCGAAGGACGAAGCTACGGAGTACTTCATTGACTGCAAGCGCGACGATGTGAGATTGATTCGAGTCGAGTATATTGGCCCGAACGAAGGCGGCGTCCGCGAATTTGCTCATTCTCCGTATTCACCGTTCGACCCTTTGAAAGCGCGCCGCAGGACAGACACAGATGAGGATGCGAGATGACGATGATGCCCAATGATTCCGCCGCAATCGTCCAGCGGCAACTTGATGCCTACAATTCCCGCGACGTGGATGCGCTTCTTGCCACGTATGCCGAAGATGCAGAGATGTTTGAGCATCCATCGAAATTGCTGGCGAGCGGGGCTGCGGCGTTGCGCGATCGGTTTCTCGCGCGTTTTCAGGAGCCGAATTTGCACGCGACTTTATTGAGCCGGACGGTAATGGGACACATCGTTGTCGACCACGAGATAGTCACCCGCACATTTCCTGAGGGGCCCGGCAAAATTCAACTCATGATGATTTACGAGGTGCAGGCAGGCCGCATTGCCAAAGCCTGGGTTATTACCGGCGAGAAGACATTGGATTGATGGCCTTGAACCGACCGGCGCGGCTGTGTGTGCGCAGCGCACCAGCCGCAGTACGCGAGATGGAAGAAAGATCCTCGTGTTTTCAGGAGTCGGTCGTGCAATACTCGCCCCTGCGGCTGGTCTCCGACACAGCCCTATCTCCGGACACGGTTTATGGAAAGTTCAATACTTGATGCACCACGCATCACGTTTCCCTCATTTCTCAATCCAGATAATGTCTGAAAGGACGACGTTTGAGCCAACGCGGGCGTTGATGACTTTGACGCTCAATTTGCCATCGGCCGTTTTTTCCGAACTCACCGGCACATCAATCCAGCGGCCTCGTTGAAAATTCTCGAACGTCCCAACGCTGTCGCCGCCTACGACGATGGTTTCTTTTCGTCCGCCCTGGAAATTATCCGGGTCCGTGATGTAAAGGCGAAGCGTGCCGCTCACGCCTTTGGGCAAGTTGATATCCGCTTCGAATTGGCGCGGGGCCATGCGGCCATAGAAGAACGGGTCGGGCCAAATAACCCATTGCTGAATTTTCGGGTCCATCGTGATGGAATAGCCGGGTGCATGGTACGCAGTCTCGGCGCTGGATAATCCGCAACCGACGAGGAGCTTGCCACCTTGTGCTTCGAAATCGGCCGGCGATGAGTAGGGCAATCCGGCCGGCCAGAACAGTCGCCGAGGCTCCGGTGCGCGCTGGGCGGGCGGCGGCATTTCCGGCAAAGGCGAACGTCGCCCAACCTGATACCAATAAACGGTCGAAGAGAATTGCAGCGTACCGATCGGATGCGAATAATTCCATTTCCAACCGGCTTCCGTATTCCCGAAGCCGATGGACACTTTCAAGGATTTATGGAAATTAATGGCGTCCTGGGTGAAAAAGCGGTAAGCAGCCCCGCCATTTTCGTGGAAAGGAAAATAACCCGTCAGCGGAAACATATTTTCCGTAGGCGGAAAGCCCCAGCTAAAGCCAAAGGAATCTTCCAGCCCCTGAAATTCAACCGACGCATTGGTTTCGCCATCGATGAAGAATTTTTCGTTTTCGTCTACGGGATATTTATCGAGGTAAGGATTACGGACGGTGACATTCCAGCCCACAAACTTGCCTCGGCCGGTGACTTGCAATGCCACGTATTCCTTCAGGCCCAGGAGCAATTCTTCCTGGCGCCAACTGGCGCAGAAATAACCGGTATCGGCAGGCACGCGCTTCAATGTGTGGTAACAGACATAAGAGTAGCAGGGCATGATACTTTCCAAATCCTGGCCGGCCGAAAGCGGGCCGTCATATAGCAATTCGACCCGAGCCGATTTACGAAATGGCATCGGGAAATAAGCGTTAAATCCCTGTCGAACATTCACGAGCGCCGTGTTAATCCCGTCTTTGACGCAGTCGCGCTCGCCATTAGGGTCGCAGAAAAAATCCACGAGCGGACAATCCACGCTCGGCATTTTTTCGCCATCCCAAAAAATGCGCAGGCGCACGTCGCGGTTGACCGAGTGCGTATCAGTGTCATGATGTTGCGGATAGGCGAAATGGATCATCGTAATCTCCGCCGGCCCCTTGAGATCGGCCACAACGACGTTGGTCGTGCTCCGAAATTGCACTTCCAGCGGGTTCTCGCGCCAGAGAGCGTTCACGGCTTTGGTCTCTCCGGAATCCACGCGGGCAAGGTCAGCGGGTAATGATTGACCATGAACCGATTGTTCGGAATAACACCCGATAAAGATGATTGCGGAGAAAAGCTGGATAAAACGTCTCATGGCGAAGATGGTAACCGCAGTCACCCATGGAATCGAAGATTTCTCACGCGAAGGGTGCAATGCAAAGGGCGGGTGGAAGCGAAGATGGGATTGTGATACACATTTTATTTACATAGGGTGCGCAACGCGCAACGAGATTCGTATTTGCGGCGAAATGTGCGGGTTTGTTGGGTTTTTTGAGGGTTTTGGTCGGGCGGGCGCGCAACGAAACGGGTTAGACAGAATGAACAGAATTGACAGGATTTTCACCGGAATGGACCGGGGGCGATGGCTAACTGACTGCTAGAAGCCGGTGGCAGCGGTGCATGTGATTTGTCTAACGCGTGAGTGCTACAAATAGGACAGCCCGACGGGCCAGCTTTCAAGGATGGACGATTATTTTGCGGCCGGTAAATCATCTGAGGGCTTATCGGTATATCGAGGGTCATTGGTATCCTTGGATAAAGTGATTCGCATAATCCGGATCTTGGCTTGCCACAAAAATTTCGGCAGGTTTCAATACAGCCGTGAATCACGGAACCCCGCCGCGCGCGCTAAAAATCCTGCTGTCGGTTCTGTTACTGAGCCAGATCCGGATCGTATTGGCAGAACAGTTTACATCGCTGACACCCGTGACGACGATAACGATCGCAAGCAACTCGCCGCCATTTCGGAAGGCGTTTGCAGCCGGCAATCTCCTGGACGGAAATCCAAAGACCGAGTACGCATCATGGAATCAGGGAACAAATACTGTAGTGGAATTCGATTTTGGCCAGCCAACACGCGTTGTCGCCTTTCGCCATGTTGATCGCAATAATTTCGCGACGGTCGCGGCATCTGTTCTGGAATTCTATGACGCCGACGGAAAACTCATTTCGGCCGTGCCTGTCAAACATGTAAATCAGCCAGGCGGAACGACATTTTTTGTTTTGCCATCGGGCGTCGTCGCGCAGCGCGTGAAGTGGCGCGTGAGCCGATTGGGAAACAACTCTTTTCCAGCGGTTGGCGGAGCTGAAATATCCTTTTTTGCATCTGAAGGAAACGACCCGGCTCCGAGCCGGGACAGTATCGAGGCTCATGCGCTCCCTTGCCTCGACCGGGCCGGCAGTCAACCGGTTACTATCACAATCCAACACCATTATGTCGAATCCGCCGCGGTCGTTTTGCGCGGTGCCGGGAAGGAGGTCAGGTTGCGGTTGCGCCGGGGCCCAAATACCGTGGATTTGGACCTGCCACCGGTCCAGTCTGAAACAGTCACGCGACTGGAATTGGAGTTCGCCGGACAGACGGTTGCCTCGTGCGAGTTTTCTCGAAAGCCGGTAAAGCCGTTGACCATGTATATTCTGCCGCATTCCCACATGGATATTGGCTATGCGTTCTACCCGGCCACTGCGTTGCGCCTGCATGCAGTCTATATTCTCGACGCGCTCAAGCTAATTGCGCAGAGCCGCCGATATCCTGCCGATGCCCAGTTTCGCTGGAACCTCGAAGTGATGATCGAAGCGCAGGAATTTTTAAAAATGGCCACGCCGGATCAGAAAAAGGCATTTTTAGAAGCCATCGCCAACGGCCATATCGGATTGGACGGACTATATTGCAATGAGCTGACCGGACTTTGTCAGCCGCAGGAACTGATCCAGTACGTGGCTTACGCCCGGCAGTTTGATGAGAAATATCACGTCTCGATTGACTCGGCGATGATCAGTGACGTGCCGTCCTACACGTGGGGCATGGTGCCGGTCCTGGCCCAGGCGGGAATCCGCTATTGGTCGTGGGGACCCAACGGGAGCACGCACATCGGCTACGCCCGTAAGTGGGACAATCGTCCGTTTTATTGGGCATCACCCTCCGGTACAAGCAAAGTGCTCTGCTGGCAAAGTTGCAATTCGTATTGGCCGGCTTTTACTCCCGATTTCCCATCCGGTCTGGCGGTGGATTTCGAAGCCAATGCCAAACCATTGCTTAACTTCCTCCAGCAATTTACCGCCAGCAATCCGGACTTCCCATACTCCATGATCTATACCCGCTGGACGACCGGCGACAACGCGCCACCGGACCCGCACTTGTCTGCGTTTGTAGCACGCTGGAACCACGAATATTCATCGCCACATCTGGTGATTGGAACTACCAGCCAGGCCTTCCACGCCCTGGACGCCAAATACGGGAATACGTTGCCGACCTATCGCGGAGATTACAATGGCTGCTGGGAGGACGGCGCCGCATCCACCGCCCAGGCAACAGCCCTCAATCGTCGCGCCGCCAACCGCCTCTCTCAAGCGTCTATGCTCTGGTCTATGCTGAGCGCTCGCCCTGGTGGGAAAGGCATCCTGCCTGCCCAGATCGACGAGCCCGGCAGGGCTGACCGGCAGGTCGGCCAGGGCGCGCGACAATATTCTCGATCAGCCTTCGACCGCGCCTGGCAAAATGTCGTGCTGTATGATGAACACACCTGGGGAGCCTTTTGTTCCTGGTCGGATCCGCGTAGCGAATTCACACGCGAACAATGGGACTGGAAACGGCGTTATGCCACGCAGGCGCTCGACGAAGCCGACAAACTATTGCAACAGGCGAAGAATTCCATTCATCCACCCCCGGGCTCACAATGGTTTGCCGTTTTCAACACCAGTAGCTGGCCGCGGAGTTCGCTGGTTAAAGTGCCGCCGGCGTTGGCGTTGGCCAGCCGACAAAACGCGCGAGGCGCGGGCATATCGTCAGATGTGCAATGGCGATCGATGGCTGTGTTCGATTCCGCCGGCAAGCCGGTGCCCTGTCAGCGTATGCCCGACCAATCACTTGTCTTTCTGGCGCGCGACGTACCTGGACTTTCCGCCGCGCAATTTCAGGTGGCTCCTGGAGAACCCAGTGCAGCCGGATTGCCGCCAGCAATCGTGACCGGCAATGTCCTCTCAAATGGCCTTATCACTCTCCATATCAACCCAACCAATGGAACTATCGACGTTTTGACAGGGCAGGGTATCGAGGGGAATCTCGTAAATCCGGCGGATAGCACAGCACGCGGTCTCAACGACTACGCCTATGTCACTGGCCAGAGCAATACCAACGTTTCCTTCGGCGGCACGCCCGATGTGCGGGTGCTGGCCAGCGGCCCACTGGTAGCGGAACTGGAAATAAAATCCACCGCGCCGGGATGCCAGGAACTCGTCCGCGATGTCTCGCTGGTGGCCGGTCTTCAGGAAGTGTTTATATCCGACCTGCTCGATAAGGAGGAAGTCTGGCCGACATTGGAAGGCGTTCACATCGGCTTTCCGTTTGCGGTTCCAAATGGGGTAATTCGCTATGATGAACCGTGGTCGGTGATCGAGCCGGGCCGGGATCAATTGCCATGGACACAGGAAAATTTCTTCACCGAAAATCGCTGGGTCGATGTTTCTAACGACCGATTTGGCGTCACCTGGGCGAGCGTTGACGCCCCGATGTTCGAGATCGGCGGCATCACTGCCACGCGCATGGACGACCCGAATTGGCTTTTGAAACCTGAACCGGGAACCAGTATCTACTCCTACGTGATGAGTAATTATTGGCTGACCAATTACAAAGCCTGGCAGCGGGGCATGGTGGTCTTCCACTATGTCCTCCAACCGCACGGCTCATTTTCGCAGGCTGCTGCCGAGCGTTTTGGAATTGATAGCCAGCAACCGCTTCTCACCGCTTCCATCGCGCCGTATTCCAAGGCGCGCAAACCGCTTTTCACACTCGAACCTGCGAACGTCCTGGTTGAAGATTGTCACCCCAATCCAGATGGCCAAAGTTATTCGCTGCGAATATTCAACGCCGGAACCGAAAGCGCCACGGTCCAGCTTGCATGGAAGGGCGGGCAGGGGATCCAGATCGCACAAACCGACTTGTTCGGCGGCGGCGCGCAAGCCATCACCGGACCCATTACCCTGGCTTCATTGGATTCGATGACGCTGCGGGTGACTCCGCAGAGCCAATTGCGATGAGCAGTTATTCGATCAATGGCGCTTGCGTCCTGGAGTGCGGTGGCTGTGACACCGCTTTGAAACGCTGTTGCCTATCCTCCATCAAATTCAGATTCGAAAGCCAGTTGCCGTCTGAAAGCGGTGTCGCGCTTCGCTTGCCACCGCACTCCAAGACCATTCGGCGGTTCGGACGGTTCGCATGGACTGGACGACTGCTCCCACACTCGAATTGTCATGGCAGGGGCGTGGAGAATGATTTTTGGATTGGTGGATTGATTGGATCGATGTACGCACGGTCGCGGCTCTGTTGTCTTGTGGCAACCCTAACTCTTGTTCTGGGTTCCGCGGCGTCATCATTTGCCCGTGACCTCGCAGACCAGGTCGAGCCCCGTTGGGGCGCGGGCATGAACCAGCTTCTTCCAAACCAGACAGACGTGGCAGGCCACGACCCTTCGCAGCCAGGTTTGCATTCTGTCGGTGACATGTTTCCAGAAATCGCCATTCCATCCCCGATGTCGATCTGGTCACCTGAAACCCACACCGGCTCATGGTTCTACAATAACCTGGACTCGAACTTCCAGGGTTTCCGATGTACTCACGAGGCCCACCCGTGGGCCGGAGATTATGGTCAGTTTACGGTCATGCCCGAGGTGGGAAATGTAGAAACCGACCCAGAGAAGCGGGCTTCACCGTTCAGTCACCGGCAGGAGTCCGCGCACCCCTACGACTATCGCGTTTATTTGCCGCGCTATAGTACTTGGGCGGAATTGGCACCGACCAGGCGTTGTGCCATCATGGAGTTCGATTTCCCCAAAACCAACCAGGCGCAAATTGTCATCTCAGCCGAACAAGCGTCGGTCACGACCAATCAAATTGACAACGAATTGCGGGTTATCGGAAAGGTCTGGCAAAATGTGGGCGACGTTCCAACAAATTTTGCCTGCCGATTTGTGGCAGGATTCAAACCGCAGCCAACCTCAGTGCGACTATTTGCCGACAAAGACAATCTCACTGGCGCAGTCCTCACTTTTGACACCACGCGCTCATCTATCGTTCGCATGCGCGTCGGCACATCGTTCATCAGCGAGACTCAAGCGGAACTGAATCTGCGTCGGGAAATCCCGGGATGGAACGTCAAGGCGGTTTCCCGACAGGCCAGGAAAATCTGGAGCCGGAGGCTTGAAAAAATTGACCTGGGTGGGGCGACCGCCGATCAGGAGAAAATATTCTATACAAGTCTCTACTGGGTGTTGCTTTACCCGCACAGCTTTTATGAAATCGACGCGCGGAGCAGGGAGGTTCACTATAACCCAACCAATGGCCGCGTTTATCCAGGGCGGCTTTACACCGGTACCGGCTTCTGGGACGTGTTTCGCTGCGCCTTTCCTCTTCTGACGCTGGTTTATCCCAACCACGATGGCCACATAATTAGCGGCCTTCTGAACTTCTACAACGAAGGCGGTTGGCTGCCCACCTGGCCAAATCCCGGGTATTGGAATTGCATGGTGGGCGCTGACGCTGACCCGGTGATTGCCGAAGCCTGCCTGCAAGGCGTTCATGGTTTCGATCTTCAAACGGCCTACGCGGCCATCCGCAAGGACGGAACGGTCGAGGCAGAAAGTCCCGGACATGGAATTGCCCATCTCAAGGACTATTTGCGACTGGGCTATCTGCCGGCCGATGTGATGAGCGAAGCCACGTCCACAACACTGGAAGAAGCCTATGACGATTATTGCATCGCTCAATTGGCGCGGGCCATGGGCAACAATGCGGATTACCAAAAGTTCCGTTCATTGGCGTTCAATTATCGAAATGTCTTTGACCCGGCAGCGAAATTCCCATGGGGCCGCAACGCCGACGGTTCCTGGCAGCCCGGCTTTGACTCGCTGTGGTGGGGCAGTCCCTTTACCGAGGACAATGCCTGGACCTACCTGTGGGAAGTCATTCAGGATCCCTGCGGATTGATCCAATCCCTTGGCGGCCGGCCGCCTGCCATCCAGCGACTGGACGCGTATTTTACCACCAACTCCGATTTTCATATCGGAGCTTATGCGAATTGGGGCCACCCCATCCCTGAGCAGAATGAATCGCGAATCCTGGGCATTGGCCAATATGGCCCAAATAATGAACCCAGTAGCCACGATGCGTTCTTTTACGATTTTTTGGGAGAACCGTGGAAAGCCCAATACTGGGCTCGCCAGACCCTGGCGCGCGTTTATAACTCCGACGGCATGGTAGGAGACGGAGACGAGGGCCAGATGGGCGCCTGGTATGTGTTTAATATGGCTGGACTTTATCCATTTTCGCCCGTTGCTTCATACTACCTAATCGGTAGCCCGGTGGCTGGGCGGGTGATATTTCACCTGCCGCATGGAAAGGCATTCATCGTCCGCAGTTTGAGCAACGGTCCTGAAAACTATTATATTCAGTCCGCAACGCTCAATGGACGGGCCTTCAACCAAACGTGGATCAGCCGGCAAACCATCCTGCACGGTGGTACCCTGGATTTTACGATGGGACCCACGCCAAACAAAAACTGGGGAACCGATGCCGCCGCGTTGCCCCCTGCCGATGACATGACGCAGCCGTAATGGATTGCCGGGGATTGCTTCGATCCGAATCCTGAAGGATTCAGATCATTCAGCCCAGCCGAGTCTGCGAAGCTACCCTGGGTAACGTGCCCCGAGAATTTCAATACTCAAAGTGAAAAACGATACGCTGCAAAATGATCGGCCCGTTAATTGCTCCGGGGTTATGAGAACGCGCAAAAATACCAATCACGATAAATATGAAAAGAGTCATCGGAAGCATTCTTTGTATACTAGCCATTTTTCTCATATTCGGTGAGATTGTCCCTCAGAAGCCAGACACCGCAGCGCACAAGATTCAGGATTGGGCAGTTATCGGCGTTTTGCTGGCGATTGGAATTCCAATGTCGGGCGGAAAGAAGAAGAAGCAGGAAGGCACAGATGAGAAGTGACAAGAGCTTCACTACGCGAAACATTTACGGAGGCACAGGATGAATAACCCACTTCATAAGTAGCGCCGTCCTTTCGCGAATCACGATTCCCTTCGTCCTCTCGTTTTCCTGAAACCCTCGATTTTACCTGCAAAACCGCAATTCCTAGCTTCGTTTCCCGTTGCATTCCCTATACCCAAAAAATGTGTGTCATCGCTTCAGCCATTGCGGATCATCTGCCCCATATCCTTGACGCACCACGCACCACGTATCACGTTTCGACACCCTGTCGTTTACACCCCCCTTACGTCTTAAAAATCGTAAATTCCCAATAAAAGCGCGCAATTCGACCGATTTTTGGCCTCGTTTACCTGTTTACTTCCCTACACAAAAAAAATGTGTGGGACCTGCTTATACAGTCGATCTGCCCAGCGCGCGCTCACGTTCCAGCAGGGTCGGGTGCGAATAATAGAAGCCACTGTAAAAGGGGTGAGGAACCAGGTTGCTCAAATTCTTTTCATTCAGTTTCCGCAACGCGGTGATCAACGATTGCGCCTGGCCCACGGCCTGGGCGGCAAATGCGTCGGCCTGATATTCGTACCGGCGCGACCACCAGTGTGTCAGTGGTCCGATCCAAAATCCGACCGTCCCGGCCAGAAGTCCGAACAACAAAAAGGCCGGTGTGACGTTTCCCGGCTCAAATCCAAAGGCACGATAAAACCAATTCTGCCTCGCCAGCACGGCCAGAATGTAAAAGCCCAAAAGCAGACTGGCCGCTGACATACAGAGCATCCTCGGAATATGCCCTTTGCGGTAATGACCGATTTCATGCGCTACTACTGCTTCCAATTCCGGTTCCGACAGTTGCTCAACCAGCGTGTCGAACAGCACAATCTTCCGAAACCGGCCGAAGCCGGTAAAGAATGCGTTGGAATGGCGCGAACGCTTGCTGCCGTCCATGAGCTGGATGCTCCTGGCGCCAAATTGAGTTCGTTTGGCCAAATCCAATAACGCATTCCGGAGGCTGCCCTCCGGCAGTGGCGTCAACTTGTTAAACAATGGCAGAATCAGAATTGGCCCCAAAACGGTCAGAAGTAGTTGAACAGCCATGACCGCGCCCCAACCCCATAACCACCACACTGAACCCGCCCACGCCGGTACTTTCAAGAGGAGCATCAGCAATGGATAACCCAGGGCCAAAGAGAGCAACAGCGCCTTGGCTCGGTCGAGCCACCAGGTTCGCTGTGTCGTGGTGTTGAAACCAAATTTTTGTTCCAGGCGAAATTGCGAAATCCAATCCAATGGCAAGCTCAGCGCCGACAAGACCAACCCTACAAAAAATAGCAAAGCCGCCATCGCCCAAACCGAATCCCCCAAATGATGCATCCAAAGCCCAAAGGCCCATGGTAAAACTCCACTGAATAAGATGACTATCAAGGCGATGGTCGCATAAAAGTCCTCGATATTTCCGAAGCGCTGCCGGGCCAAAGTATACGCGACAGACTTGTCGTAAACCGATTTATCAATGAATTCCTGGAACGCTTGTGGAACCGCTCCGGCATGGGCCGACACGTGCCGGCGGTTTAGCGCCGAGAGCCATAATTCCACCGCAAGGCGCGCCAAAATAATTCCGGCAACAATCCAGGCAATTGTCGTTTCAAAAGACATGCCAGTAATTTAATGCAAAATCGGAGCCAGTGGGTCCCTGACGCCAATTATTTTGCCATCGGGAAACTTTTGTTTCATGCGGCCATCCTGCCATCGGTGCACACGGTAGAGCGTGGCGAAGAAAAAATCCGGGGCCTTACCGCCCTGGCCGCCGACGAGTTCCGCGCCCCGTCGCACGTTGTCCTGCAGCCAGGCCGGCATTCGGAGATGATACGGATTGCGTTGGACTTCGCCGACGTGATACGAAAGTGCAGCCAGCAAATCAGCAACATCCGGTGCGCTGAGCTCAATCATTAAGTTGGGCGAAGGCATTTGACCCCAAAATTCGGTCTCGATAAGTACCGTTGCAAAAGACAGCGGCAGGATTTTGAGGGCGTCTTTGATGAGGAGATGGGTTCCCACGTGCGTGCTGTTCCAGTCCAATTCATGCGGAAAAAAAATTGCGTCCGGTTTGTATTTTGTCAGCAGATCGGCAATCGTAATGGTCGCAGCCCTCCAGAGGTCAGGCTTATTTAGCCGCGAATCGGGTGTAATTTTTTCGAGCCCGGTTTCTTCAAGCCCGAAACCAATCCAATCGCAGGCGTTCTTCAGTTCCGTGAGGCGCGCTGTGCGCCGCTCTTTGTTGCTGCCGAGCGTGACGGCAACGTTGACAATGCGAAATTGCTGCTCATACATGAGGCGCAAAGCCAAACCACCAATGATGCATTCGTCGTCCGGGTGCGGGGAGAAAATGAGGGCGACGGGCGCCCCAGACCGCGGCGTCGGCTTCGGCCGTGGCGGAATACCACCCAGCTGAAGCGATTTGCCCCACGTAGTGAGTTGAACAAACGCTGAAACAAATTCTCGATATGGATTCATTGTCCTGCGACTGGAGCAGAGTTTTTCAGGAAATTTCTTTCATGCAATCCTGAATTTGCGAGTGTAAAATTTTTCAGAAATGACTGAACTGACTTTGCTTGTCCTCGCCGCCGGCATGGGAAGCCGCTATGGCGGGCTCAAACAAATTGATCCTGTCGGCGCCAACGGCGAAACCATCATTGATTATTCCATCTACGACGCGCTACGCGCCGGCTTTCAGCGCGTTGTGTTTGTCATCCGCCGGGACATTGAACGGCAGTTTAGAGAAATGATTGGCTCGAGATTCGAAAATAAAATCCGTGTCGAATACGTTTTTCAGGAACTGGATAAACTTCCGGCGGGATTTGCCGTTCCGGCCAATCGGACAAAGCCATGGGGCACGGGCCAGGCGATTTTAACGGCTGCTGACGCTATTCCCGGGCCGTTTGCCGCCATCAACGCCGACGATTTCTACGGGGCGAATTCATTTCACGTTTTGGCGGAGCATTTTCGGTCCGGCACCGTCGACTTTGCAATGGTTGGATTTGTTTTGCGCAATACCCTCTCAGAATTTGGCAGCGTTGCGCGCGGCGTTTGCAGTACCGCGCACGATGGATTTTTGGAAAGCGTGACGGAAATAACAAAGATTGAGCGCGACGGGACAGGCGCCGTGACCAGGGCGCCAGACGGAAAAGTCCTTCGCCTGACCGGCGACGAAATGGTTTCGATGAATATGTGGGGCTTTACGCCGTTGCTATTTGGCGAACTGCGCGAGCGTTTCGCCGGGTTTTTGCGAAGTCATGGGACTGAAGAAAAATCCGAATTCTACATCCCGTCGGCCGTTAATGAAATCGTGCAGGCCAGGCGCGCCCGCGTGAAGGTCCTGCGAACTCCGGATTCATGGTTTGGAGTAACTTATCGCGAAGATCGGTCATTCGTGGTGGAAGGCATTCGGAAATTGATCGCTCGCGGCGATTATCCGGCAAGACTGTGAGCCATGCAGGGCAGGCATCCCTGCCCGAAGGTTCGCAACTTTCAGGTCCTTGTTAAAATACGCAAACGCCTTTTTGCTGTGCCACTGTTGCCGGCCGTGCAAAATGCCAAAACGCAAGATTTCAGAATTGCACAATGACCATAGAAAGTTTGCTCGCTTCGCACTTTTCCTCACTGCGCCATCCTGGCAAGGCATTAGCTATATAGTTCACCATGACTGAAACAAACATCAGGGATAGAATTATCGATTGGTTGCGCGATGCTTACGTCATGGAACGAAGCCAGGAGGCCGCATTGGAAAAAATTCACGGCGATAGCGATGAATCCATCGCCTGCCGCACTTCCGCCGCAATGCATTTGACCGAGACGCGCCAGCACGCCGGGATCGTTGAATCACTGTTAAGATCTTTGGGCGCGGAGCCCTCATCGTTTAAGACAGGGCTTGGCGTGATGACTGAAAAGGTAAAAGAGCTGACCACAGCGTTGTCCGACGACCAACAGATCAAGGACCTGCTCACAGATTACGCAATTGAAAGTTTCGAAATTGCCTGTTATTCGGCCATCGCCACGGCTGCAGAAATCGCGAATCTTTCGCAGGTCACAAACGCGTGCCGGCAAATCATTCTAGATGAAGAAAGAATGGCCGAGACGATCCGAAAAGAACTGCCGCACTCCGTGCAGGAGTTCTTTGGCGCGGTGCCGACGGCGAAAGCCGCGTGAGTCAATTAGAGAATAGAAGATGCAAAATTGAAGATAGCACGAACCCCAAGAGCGACTGGCGTTCTGTCGATGACAAGCATGGGCGTTTTAGTGCGCACCATTCTTATGAGCGGAGCAATATCTCATTATTCTTCCACGCTGCCCGGTCGTTGAGTTGCGTGAGCCACGAAGGCGACCATTTGGAGTAGCTTTCGTAACCCATTTTCGGTTCCCCGGTTCCGGAATTGCGCGCGGGCAGCAGGCGATTGAGTATGGCCGAAACTGCGGCCGCGGTGCCCGGCGCGATTTCGTGGGCCAAAAGCGCAAACTTCGTGTGCGCCCCGATAACGAGGCGCGGGCGGCCGCGCCGGCACGCTTCGATAATTCGCCCGGCGGCGCGTTCGACGTTTGTGGACAACAAGGGCAGGGAACTTGAAATCGAAAACCACGCGTATTCCAGGCGATGTCTGCCTTTCATCACCGCATTGCGCGTTGAGCCTGTGCGCATCAGTCCCGGGCAAACAGTGGTGATGAGGATATTTTTCTGTTTCAACTCCGCCCGCAACCCCTCGGAAAATCCGGTCAACGCGAATTTGCTCGCGCTGTAAGGCAGCAGGTGCGGAACGGCGATCTTTCCACCGATTGATGAAATGTTGACGATACGCCCGCCTCCGGCAACGCTCATGTGCGGCAGGACGGCGAGGGTTAAATAGAGCGGGCCAAAAAAATGCACGGCCATTGCGTCTTCGAAATCTGCGAGAGACATTTCGTCCATCGGCCCCACCTGGATAATTCCGGCATTGTTGATCAAAACATCCACGCGTTCCATGGTCGTGACAGTTCGGGCGACGGCCTCGACGACTTCCTTTTGGTGCCGGACGTCGCAGGACACTGTCAGGACTTCCGCGCCCAGGGCGGTGAGTTCCTGTTCCGCGCGTTTCAATTCCATCAGGTCGCGGGCGATGAGCGTCAGGCGCGCCCCCTGCCTGGCCAGTTGCCGCGCCATCTCGAGTCCCAATCCCCGCGAGCCCCCGGTTATGATCACGGAACGTCCGCGAAACGAAAAACGTTTGCGCGTCCTGTTCATTGCCATTCCGGCCGCGGCGCCGAAAATGACGGCGGTCGTCAGGAGGGCAACCTTATTGTTCCTGTAAATCGACATATTAATCCTTTTTCATTCCTTTTATTGAAGAGCGTGGGGTTTAAGAATGACTTTGATGCATTTGTCCGCTTTTTTTAGAAATGCCCTGTAACCGAGCGGCGCGTTGTCCAGTGTCAACCGGTGAGTAATGACAAACGACGGATCAATCTCGTTATTTTGAATTTTTTCCAGCAATGGCTTCAAATACCGTTGCACGTGCGTTTGGCCGGCGCGAATGGTCAGCGCTTTGGCGACCACCATGCCAAAGGGGATTTTATCCAGGGAACCGGCATAGACCCCGGGCACCGAAACCGTTCCGCCTTTGCGGCATGAGCGAAGTGCCTGGCGCAACACTGTGGGCCGGTCCATGGAGAGTTTCATGGCTTGTTTGACCCGGTCCACTCGCGCGTCCATCGTAAAGCCATGCGCTTCCATGCCCACAGCGTCGATACAGGCATCCGGTCCCATGCCTCCGGTCATTTCCTTTAATTCTTCAAAAACGGCGTCGCCGTCGGCGGAAATCGTCTCGGCGCCGCCTTCTCTGGCCATTTCCAGCCGCTCCGCCACGTCATCGATGGCGATCACACGTTCGGCGCCAAGGAGAAATGCGCTGCGAATGGCAAATTGTCCAACCGGGCCGCATCCCCAGACGGCGATCGTGTCGCCGCCTTTGATATCGCAATTTTCCGCAGCCATGTATCCAGTCGGAAAGATATCGGACAGAAAAATCGCCTTATCGTCTGAAATGCCGTCCGGAATTTTTATTGGCCCAATATTGGCGAATGGCACGCGCGCGTATTGCGCCTGCCCGCCTGCATAACCTCCGTAAAGGTGTGAATATCCGTAGAGGCCCGCGCAAACATAGCCCGTCGTCATTTCAGATTCGCGGGCTGAGGGATTGGTGTTGTCGCAAAGCGACCACATGCCCCGTTTGCAGAAAAAACATTCTCCGCATGACATCGTGAACGGCACCACGACGCGGTCGCCGGCTTTGAGATTTCCAACTTCAGGCCCGGTTTCGACGACTTCGCCCATGAATTCATGTCCGAGAATGTCGCCGCGTTCCATTCTGGGAATGAAGCCGTCGTACAGGTGTAAATCCGACCCGCATATGGCGCTGGTGGTGATTTTTACGATCGCATCATGAGGATTGAGAATTTTAGGATCCGGGACTTTTTCGACACGGACATCGTGCTTGCCATACCAGCAAAGTGCTTTCATAGATGTGTCATCCCTTGCCGCGTGACTGGCCTTCGGTTGTGGGAATTTCGCCGGTTTCAATCAGGCTTTTAAACCGGAACAAATCATCTTCCATAGTTGCCTCAGGGTCCTTGCCGAAGAGTTTGGCGAGATTTACAGTTGTTTTCCCCAACGGCGGCGCATATTTCAGGTTGACTTTGACGATCGTTCCACGATTGCCAGGAGCGGGCCGGAACCAAATCGAACCGGCATTGTCAATGTCCGCCGCCGGCAACGACTGCCAGGAAAGCACTTCATTCGGGCGCGCTTCGATGGTCTCAGCATCCCATTCGACTGTCGTGCCGCTTGTCTTGATAACCCAGTGAGTGATATTCCCGCCATTGGACGTGACCGCCTGGACACCTTTCATGAACCTGGGCAGGTTTTCCAGGTGCCGCCAAAAGGAGAAAACCTCCTGCACAGGCCGGTTGACAGTAATTGTCTTTTGAAAATTGACACCCCGACCTCGTTTCAACGCAGGACCTGCTCGCCGCAGTCGTCCGACCCTGGCCGCGTCCTCATCCCTTGCCGCCATTTTCATTCTTCTCAATTGAGCTAAACTGACGCCACAATGGGAAAGGCCCATGTCACGAAAAATCCCTTTATTTTGCAACGGAAAGACCCTTTCGAACCGAGCATGCTTGGGCAAATAGCAAGGCGTAGCGCGGTTTTTGCACGATAGGTTACTTTTCAGTGACGATGGTGTTTTGGATTGCGCCGTGCCCCGTTTTCTGACAAATCATCACATGATGAAACAGACGCGCCGGAGCTTTGTCCGGACATTATTTGTAGCCGGCCAGGCCGCAGTGGCGAGCCGTTTTTTGACCGTAAACCTATTCGCCGGCGATGCTTCGGCAAAATCACTCAACTTTCTGGTCTTTGGAGACTGGGGGCGTCAGGGCGAATCGGACCAAAGGGAAGTTGCCGAACAGATGGGTATTGCTGCCCAAAATGTCGGCGCCCGCTTTGTTATCGCCGTGGGCGACAATTTCTACGAACACGGCGTGGCCTCGCTGACCGACGATCACTGGCAAAAATCTTTTGAAAATGTCTATACCGCGCCATCGCTCCAGGTTCCCTGGCACGTGATTTTGGGCAATCATGATTACCACGGCAATTGCGAAGCGCAGCTTGAGTACGCCCGCCGCAGTTCGCGTTGGACAATACCGGCGCGTTATTACATGCAATCGCATCAAATTGATCGTCAAACCAGGGCGGATTTTTTCTACCTGGATACGACACCCATGATCAAGGGGTATTACAGGCACGAATTTGAAGAACCAATCCGCGCCAATGTTATTACTCAGGACGTTCCCGGACAACTGGCCTGGTTTAAAGCGGCGCTTAGGGCCTCAAAGGCCCAATGGAAGGTCGTCTTCGCGCACCACCCGATTTATTCCGGCGGCGAGCACGGCGACCAACCTGAACTGATTGAAAGCGTTTTGCCCCTGTTGCAGGAACATAATGTCCATGCCTATTTCAATGGCCACGACCATGACCTTCAACATCTGGTTGCCGGTGAGGTCAATATGTTCTGCAGCGGCGCTGGTTCGCAGGTCCGTCCTACAAAGAAAATCGAATATACAAGATTCGCAAAGTCGCGGTCGGGCTTCACGACGGTGCGCCTGGGACCTGATAAAATGGATGTGGCGATGGTTGATTGGCGGGGGACTGTCCTTTACACAACGACTGTGGCCAGGAGCGAGGCGCCCGTTTCGGCGTAAATTGCCCTGGCGAAGCGTCTTGCACCCGACCACGGATGCCGCTGGATTCGAGGAATACGATCCAGGATTCAATAATTCAATGGTCCAGCCGAATGGGCTTCTATGCGGCTTGCGTCCGAATCTGTTTGTATTTTTGGACCGTTCCGCTTAAAGTTACGGTAATACGGCCTGTCGGCCGCGAAGAACCAAACTCTAAAAACAGCCGTGAAAGCGGAAGGTGTCAGAAGCCTCCAATTCATAACGGCGCTGGCTATATTGATTGCCGTGGCAACTCCAAACCCGGCATGCGCAGGCCAACGCCAACTTTTATCCGGGCACATTCCGAAAGCGATAAATCGTTTTCATTTGCGCCCGATCGGGCACCTTCCATCCGTGCAGCGGTTAAGCCTCGCGATCGGATTGCCCATGAGCGATAGCGCGGGTTTTCAGCAATTGCTTCAAGAGATTTATGATCCCGCGAGTCCGGAATATCATCATTACCTGACACCCGGCCAGATCGCCGGCCGGTTCTGTCCAACGCAAGAGGACTATGACGCTGTGGTCGATTTTGCCAAAACAAATGGTATGCAAATTGTCCGGACACATGGAGACCACACGTTGCTAACGGTGGAGGGAACTGTTGCGGACGTTGAAAGGGTTTTTCATGTGAAAATGATGGTCTACCGCCATCCGACGGAAGCCCGCACATTTTATGCGCCCGACAGCGAGCCATCCGTGGACTTGGCGGTGCCTTTACTACACGTTAGTGGATTGGACAATTATTTTGTGCCTCGTCCGGGCGGCCATCACAGTACAACTCTGGCTTCCGCCGGCGCCAAATCTGGGGCAGGCTCAGCGCCGATCGGAGCCTACCTGGGGCAGGATTTTCGTAATGCCTACGTTCCTGGCGTGTTGCTCACGGGTTCAGGACAATCCGTCGGATTGCTGGAACTGGATGGATATTACACCAACGATATCGTGAGCTATGAGGAATCAGCAGGTTTGCCGGACGTGACGATTACCAACGTCCTGGTAGACGGCGCGACCGGTACGCCTGATAGCACTTCGGATAATGTAGGGGAAGTCTCATTGGACATGGAAATGGTCATTGCCATGGCGCCGGGCATCTCGCGACTCATTGTTTACGAAACGCCGAATAGCGGTCTTATCACCTGGCTGGCAGCAATAAAGCAGATGCAGGAAGACGACAGCGCAAAACAACTCAGTTCCTCCTGGTTTCTTGATTTCGATAACCCGAATTGTGACCTGATTTATCAGGAATTTGCAATGCAGGGACAATCGTTTTTTCAGTGTTCCGGAGACAATTTGGCTTTTTACAACGGTGGTGAATGGACTGATGATCCATATGTGACATTGGTCGGCGGAACCACTTTGACCACGGCCACTAACGGATCGTGGTCGTCCGAGATTGTTTGGACCAATGGGGACGGCGCAACCGGCAGTGGAGGCGGCTTCAGTGCCTCGTACATGGGTCATTACGCCATCCCAACCTGGCAAAAAGGAATCAGCATGACAACAAACGGCGGCTCGACCACAGACCGCAACGTCCCGGATGTGGCAATGATCGCATGCAACGCCTGGGTGGTATGGAACAACGGGATGGAAGGCCCCTGGTGGGGCACGAGCATCGCCGCACCGTTGTGGGCCGGTTTTACGGCGCTGGCAAACCAGCAGGCCTCAGCCCGCTCTAAATCCGCGCTCGGTTTTCTCAATCCCGCTCTCTACGCCATCGGCGCCGGCCCATTATACGCCTCCTGTTTTCACGACATCACGACGGGAAACAACGTGGACGGTTCCAACCCGATGCTGTATTTCGCGGTGCCCGGCTACGATCTATGCACCGGCCTGGGCACGCCAAACGGAGTCAACCTGATCGACGTCCTCACCGAAACGCCATATATTTATAAATCAACCCACAATCACGACGGCAGTTTGACGCTGTATTCTTATGTCGTACCAGGTTCGACCAACCTCGTCCTTTCCGCGACGAATCTCGCGCCAACCGGTACCTGGCAGGCAATGTCCACCAATGTCGCCGGATCGGCGGGCAACTGGCAGTTTACCGACACTAACGCTCTGCATTTTAAAGGCAGATTTTACAGAATCAGAGGATATTAGCTTTCTGATTCTTAACCGGTTTGATTGATTTTCCGTTCGGCAGTCTGACGATGAAAGGGCGAAATCAAAAGTTCATGGGCCCGATGGCGGCGTCGCTGCCTTATTTGTATTTTCCGCGGATTGCAGCAAGGTCGCTCCATGCTTTTCTCTGCTGGGCGGTTCTTTGGGAAGTCCCGTCGACCGGGTGGTGGTCCCGACGCCGTTTGTATTCACGTTTGGAATCATGCCTTCTTTGACATTTCGCGTCACCTCGGCCGTTGTGATCTGCTCGTCATATTTTGGAATCAGAGCGCGAACGAAGGCGTTGCGCAGCAACGAGCCGATAGTACTCGTCATATCAACGCTTGAATTGGTATAGACGCCCGAAATAGGAACTTTTACCGCCAGTTGGTCTTTCGGCAAATTCCGAAAAACCGTCGATACGGCCCCTACGATCGCGTCCCAAAATATTTTCTCGGCGCTTTTATGTTCCCGCTTTTCCTTCTGCCACTCGAAGACGTCGAGATTATTGAAAAAGACTTTGATGTACCCCTGATAGGCGCTGTTTGTGGCGGCCACGGAAGTGAACATAGCGAAATCGCCGCGTGCCACGTCAAATTTTCCATACGCGCGAAGAAAGCTGTTGAGCGCGGGCAGATTGACGTTTGTAAGCGCCACCTGCATTTGATACTCCGGCGCGGGAGCCATGGGATTCATTTGCAAATGAAAGTCCAGTGTGCCGTCGCCGATGGTTTTGCCGTGGGCGCGAATGCCGGCGGGCAATTGGAGCGGCTGATTTTCCGCGTTGGAAAGATTGGTCGCCGACGCGCCCAGCCGGCTGATGTAAAGGTCCACTTTGGGATTGGAATAATCGTCCTTGTAATGGATTTGGCCGTCGTAAATTTCGACCTCATTCAATTTAAATGGGGTGAGGCTCTGCAGCATTTGGTTCCACGACGTGTTTTCGCCAGTTTGCCTTTGCGCCGCGCTCGGTCCATTAACAAAATTCACATGCGGCTGCTGCATGAAAATTTTGGCCACGATCCGATGATGCAGCAGCCCCGACCATTGCACAGACAGGTCCATGTAAGGCGCAGAAAAAAACGGCTCCTGGACCTTGTCGTTTCGTTTGAAAATATGGATGTCCCTGATCTCGTACGCACCGCGGTAAAGAGAAATCTCAATGCGGCCGACACTGCCGGCATACGCGCTGGACTTCTGCAATTGATGGTTGACGTAATGCCTAACGACATGAGGCAGGGCGAGCCTCACTCCAATAAGGAGGACGATAATCGCTCCAATGACCGAAACAAGAATTCGATGACGAGAGAAAAAATTGGGGTGACGGAGATGTTCGGACTCATTTTGCTGGCCTTTAGAAACACTCCTCATATATCTCATTGAACGGCTATCGATCTGAAACTATAGCCATTAAGATGCCATGAACGGCCTTGAACGGTTGAAGTGGTTTTACGTCGATTTTGCCATCGCAGCCCGAAGCGTATTTGCGGCCGCTTACGAGGAAATTGCGCTTTTCACATGTCTTTCGATGCAAATTGCAACAGAAGCCAGGAATTCGTGCCCAAGGCACAATGGGGCAACCAGGCAGGTTTAAGCCTTATGGCATTTCGAGGCGATAATAGACTGAGCCTGTACTGGGCATGGTGATCGCGAGCTTGTTGGTTACCCCGGCCACTGTGGGTTTTATTGACAATTTGGTCCATGGACCGCCGAGTTTCGCGGCAGAATACAATGCGTACTTGTTCCAGTTGGTTGTCCACATGAACGTTGTAGAAGTTCCAGAGCGCGCAGTCCAAAGAGTAGGATAATCCAGAATGTGAATCAGGTGCCAGACCCAGGTCGAGGACGTCGATTGAAAATATTTTGGGCCAACATCCTCGGCGGAAATGGCATGGGAGGCTATCAGATTGTTGCCTTCATACAGGGTCACATGGTCAAGGTTGCTGATGCTCGTGTCTCCTTCCCAATTCCAGCCGATCACATCACCAGGCTCAAGTTGATTCAAGGACGACACCTCGACCGCATATCCCGGATTTATAAGGCATGCCGTGACAATTCTGGTTGCGGCCGGCTCGCCATAAGTCGGCGCCGTTCGGCTCGGGATACTGATGCCGCCACCGCGAACGTACGGTCCACTGCCAATGCAATACGAGACGAAATGCGCGCAATCATCACCAACGCCACCGTCGATGCCTGCGCCCGAGGGGACGGGTGCAAATGTATTCGGAGTAACGGTCGAGCAGTCACTCCCGTTCGTCCAGAAATAGCCGTCGGGGCAATAGTAGGCCGCGTAATTATTGGCAAAGGAAATTGTCCGTGAGCGGTCGAAGACATTCGTATTACCACCCGGTTCGACAGCAACCTGCACGGTCACTGTGGGCCCGAACCAGGTTGTGCCGTTAAGTTGAAAGCTGTCCGTGTAGGAACCGGAGGCCTCGGGAGCAATGAAATCCATGCTGAATGATGCGGTGCCGCCCGGACCTACGCTCTTGCCGCTGTTAATCGCGGCGCGAGGAAAATGATACGTTCCGGAGCTGTTTGTATCCAACGGGATAGCGCCCAGGCTGTCCAGGCCCGTCATATCGAGCGTGTATCCGTTAGGCCCCGCCGTCCAGGTTGTGGTTCCGGTATTCTGGAACGTCCAAGTTTGCGTAAACATGGACCGTGGCACGACCGGCGCTCCGTTGGTAATTGAAGCTGAAAGCAATATCGCATTGTCCTGACCGAAACTGTTGCTTGTGATAAGTGTCCCAAAACAAAAAAGCACGACCATGGCCCAATTCTGCTCGCGGAATTTCATCGTGTAAGTATAACTGTGCTAAGAGCAAAAGACAAATTTTCAATGAAAAAATATGCATCATTAACGTGGGAACCTCATCGTCGAAGCACCAGAGGAAATTCAAATCCCAGGCGGGCCCGCAGTGGCGTATTTCGTGGCGCGTCAAA
The DNA here is from genome assembly GCA_963845665.1 of uncultured Verrucomicrobiae bacterium. Lineage (GTDB taxonomy): Bacteria > Verrucomicrobiota > Verrucomicrobiia > Limisphaerales > UBA11358 > UBA11358. The sequence goes on along the minus strand of CAWJTA010000001.1, from coordinate 481,354 downwards.
TATGGGTGCGCGATGTCCGGGCCTTCTAGACGCAACACGCACGACGTTGGACTTTCGGATTTCGAAATGTGTCACTTGACATCGCCGCTCCTAATGCAAAATTGCCCTCCTATGGATTTACAACTCACGAACAAACTCGCGCTGGTCTCAGGATCCACTAAAGGCATTGGCCTGGCCATCGCCACTGGCCTGGCCCGTGAAGGCGCCCGGGTCATTATCAATGGCCGCACGGAAAAGTCCGTCTCCGATGGCATTGCAAACATTCGCAAAGACGTTCCGAACGCAAAACTGGAACCGTTTCCTGGCGATTTGTCGAACGCTACCGTTACCGACAAGCTGGTCAAACAATTTTCCGAAGTCGAGATTCTGGTCAATAACCTCGGCATTTTTGAGCCGAAACCGTTCGAACAGATTCCCGACGACGACTGGCGGCGATTTTTCGATGTGAACGTTCTAAGTGGTGTGCGATTGAGCCGGGCATATTTGCCGGGGATGAAACGACGCAATTGGGGCCGCATCATTTTCATCAGCAGCGAGAGCGGCATTCAAATTCCGGCGGAGATGATTCATTACGGCATGACCAAGACGGCGCAATTGGCTGTCTCCCGCGGCATCGCCGAGACCTGCGCCGGGACCGGTGTTACGGTAAATTCCGTGCTGCCGGGACCCACTCGCTCAGATGGCGTGGACGAGTTCGTGAAGCAACTCAGCGGCGGGAAGCCGTTCATCGAATTCGAAAAGGAATTTTTTAAGAGCATCCGGCCGACGTCGCTGATCAAACGCTTTGCCACAACTGAAGAAGTGGCGAACATGGTCGTGTATGTCGCGAGCCCGCTCTCGTCAGGCACAAATGGGGCGGCTTTGCGAGTGGACGGCGGCGTGGTTCGCGCGGCTTTTTAGATTTATGAACTACAAACTTCTTGGCAAATCGGGCCTTCGGGTTTCAGAGTTGAGTCTGGGCACGATGACGTTTGGCGAGGAATGGGGCTGGGGAGCCAACAAAGAGGAAAGCCGGAGAATGTTCGACGCCTTTGCTTCGGCCGGGGGCAATTTTTTGGATACGGCCGACGGTTATACCGACGGCACCAGCGAGAAAATGGTGGGTGAATTCGTAAAGGCAGATCGCGAACGCTTCGTCATCGCCACAAAATTTTCGTTTAATGCCTTCAGGCCAAATGATCCGAATGGCGGCGGCAACCATCGCAAACACATGGTGGAGGCGTTGAACGCCTCGTTGAAGCGGCTCGGGACGGATTATGTGGACCTTTACTGGATGCACGTGTGGGACGAACTGACGCCTGTTGAAGAAGTGATGCGCGCTTTTGACGACATGGTACGCGCGGGAAAGGTCCTCTATATCGGCATTTCCGACGCGCCGGCATGGTGGATCGCGCGGGCCAATACGCTGGCTGAATGGCGCGATTGGACGCGATTTGTCGGATTGCAAATCGAGTACAGTCTCGTGGAGCGCACCCCGGAGCGCGAACTGTTGCCCATGGCGCAGGCGCTGGGACTCACCATTGCCGCCTGGTCGCCGTTGGGGAGCGGATTGCTTACAGGAAAATACGCCGAAGGTTCAACCGAAGAAAAACGCCTGGATAAAACGCCGCAGTTTAAGGAGCGTTCGGACCGCAACATGAAGATCGCCGACACGGTTGTTGAAGTGGCGAGAGAGGCTGGTAAAACGCCCGCGCAGGTCGCCTTAAACTGGTTGCGCACCAATCGCAATGTGATTCCCATTATCGGAGCGAGAAAATTTTCTCAATTCGACGATAATATGAAATGTCTGGAGTGGAATCTCGATGCGCGCCATATCGCCAGGTTGGACGAGGTGAGCGCCGTCGAAATGGGTTTCCCCACGGACTTTATCCAGCGCAAAACTGTTCGCGAATTTCTTCACGGCGGGATGTTTGACCGGATTCAGTCGAGCCATTAAATTATGATATTCACTGCTCAAATCTCCTTCTCCGTACTTGATTTTCGCGCGACACTGTCGCAACTTGCTGGCGCTATTCGAAACAAGAATAATAACGAAAGGAAACATTATGGCATTTGAATTACCTCCTCTCCCGTATCCGTCTGATTCCCTGGAACCGCACATTGACAAGGCCACGATGGAAATCCATCACGGCGGCCATCACAAGGCTTATGTGGACAACCTCAACAAGGCTGTCGCCGGTACGCCGCTCGAAGGCAAATCGATCGACGCCATCGTCGGTGACATTGCGTCCGTGCCGGACAACATCCGGGGCCCGGTCCGGAACAATGGTGGCGGGCATTGGAACCACTCGTTCTTTTGGAAACTACTTTCAGGCAAAGGCGCCAAAGCACCGGAAGGCAAACTTGCTGACGCCGTCAACGCCGCTTTCGGAAGCTTTGACGCATTTAAGGAAAAATTCGAAGCGGCCGGGGCGGGGCGTTTCGGCAGCGGGTGGGCATGGCTCGTCTCGAATAACGGAAAATTGGAAATTGTTTCGACAGCGAACCAGGACAATCCGCTCATGGGCAAGGCGATTTCCGGCGCCGAAGGCAAGCCCGTCATGGGCGTGGACGTTTGGGAACACGCCTATTACCTGAAATACCAAAACAAACGCGCTGCCTATTTAAAGGCTATTTGGAACGTGATTGATTGGAACGCGGTGGCGAAGAACTTTTAAAATATTACGACGGGCAGGGAAGGTTGCCTCGCGATTTTCCCTGCCCGGAAACTCATTTTAACGCCGCCGCATTGCCGCTCGCTTGAGTTCGCGGTCGGCCTCGCGTTTCTTCAAATCCTCCCGCTTATCGAACTGCTGTTTTCCTTTGCCGGCAGCCAGCGTGACCTTGACCTTGCCATTCTTCCAGTAAAAGGAGAGAGGAATCAGGGCGTTGCCCTTGACCGCGCCGAGGTCAAAGAGCTTCCTGATTTCCGATTTATGCAGGAGCAGTTTGCGTGGCGCTTTTGGCTCATGGTTCTGCATATTGCCGTGCGAATACTCGTCAATGTGGGCGTTGTAAAGCCATACTTCGCCTTTTTCGACTCGCGCGAAGGCGTCGGTGATCTGCCCTTTGCCGGCGCGCAGGGCTTTGACCTCAGTACCGTGCAGGGCGATGCCCGCCTCGAACGTTTCGAGAATGTGGTAATCGCGCCGGCCTTTATGATTGGTCACTATATCCGCCATGAGCATTCAATTTAACGCGGTGGCGGAAATAAGTCGGCAAAATTTTTGGCCGAATACGAGGAACCGGCTGGATTCGTATTTGAAGGGATTGACGAATAACTGTATTCGGCAAATCCGAGGACGCCCCGTTCTGCAATCCAAAAGCCGATTCCGCGATAGGAATGAATGGGCCTAGCGCTTCTTGCGTTTTCTCGGCAGCGGCCGGACCAACTCCGTCACTTCGGGCATGTCCCAGCCGATCTTGTCTTCGACGATTTCGCGCAAGGCGATATCAGCGACGCCGAGGTTGGTAGCGTTGTCCACGAGCGGACGGCTCAAACCGCCGCCGCCCGAGTTGAGCTGGCGGACGCGCCGGGACACCAAGTTGACGAGTACGTTGGGGTTGCCGACTTTTTCGGCTGCCTTTTTAGCAAGTTCAGCGTTCATTTAAAAAAGAGCGAAACAAAATAACCGCTAAAACTTTTAATTGCAAGCACTAATTTTACCATCCGAGAATTGCGATTTTTGCCTCCGTGACCGCTCGACGTCCTTTTTGAATTGCCGGAACATCAGATTTAGCCTAAAACAACCGCCCATGTCCGCACCAGAAACGCAATTCGACTTACAACATTTTGTGTCTACGCGCACTGAATCTGTCAATCGCGCGCTGGACCGGTTACTGCCTCCGGAAAAAACCAGGCCGGCAACCATCCACAAAGCCATGCGTTATTCCATCTTTGCCGGCGGCAAAAGAATGCGCCCGGCCCTGTGCCTCGCCGCCGCACAGGCCTGCGGTGGCTCCGAGAAAGATGCCCTGCCGCTCGCCTGCGCCGTTGAATGTATCCACACCTATTCATTGATCCATGACGATTTGCCCGCAATGGACAATGACGATTTTCGCCGCGGCAAGCCCACCAACCATAAAGTCTTTGGCGAAGGCATTGCCGTCCTTGCCGGCGACGCGCTCCTGACACAAGCATTTGAAATCGCTGCGCAATCGAAACCAGCCTCGCGCTATACGCGCGAGAAATTCATTTTAGAACTCGCTAAAGCATCCGGCTCTTTGCAACTAATAGCAGGTCAAGTAGCCGATTTGGAGGCTGAGGGAAAAAAAATATCCGAGGCAGAATTAAAATTCATCCACGAGCGAAAAACGTCCGCGTTACTGTGCTGCTCGGTCAGACTCGGGGGTATGAGCGCAAACTGCACAACAGCTCAACTGGCGGCGCTTACGGATTTCGGATATCACGTCGGACTGGCGTTTCAGGTGATTGACGATATCCTGGACGTCACACAAACGAGCGAAAAACTGGGAAAAACAGCCGGGAAAGATGTGGCGGTTCAAAAAGCCACCTATCCTGCCATCGTCGGACTCGACAAATCACGTCAAATTGCGGCGAAGCTTACGGACAAGGCATTTGCGGCTTTGAAGACGTTCAAAGGCCGGGCCGTCGCACTCGAAGCCCTCGCGCAATATCTGTTGCAGCGAGACAAGTAGCCAACTATTCGGTCGCGACACCTAAAATTTGTATTGCACCGCGACTGAAACCAAATTCTCATCAAAATTACGATAGGACGGCGCGTATTGCGCGGCCAGATTGTCGAGATTTCGGCCAATGGCGTGATTGTAATTTACGTTTGCGCTCCAAATTGACGTGAAATTGTAAGTAACGCCGATCGCGGCGATATATTCGACGTCATTACGCAAGCTTGGAGCGGTGCCGGCAAAGTCGTTGCCGCTGCTGAATTGGGCGCACAGCACTTTGCAACCGGCGTCAAATCCCCAGTTCCGCGTCGCCTGCCAATGATAGCTCACTGTGTAGATGCTGTCATAGTAGGGCACAAGGCCGGTGCTGGCGACCCATTCCCATTCTTTTGTGTAAAAAGTCAGCGCCTGATTCTTCGTGATAGCGGCCGTAGCCGAGGCTTCGGCATAGGGGAAAACGTCATGGCGATCATTGACCGGCGCCATAGAATTGTAATATCGAAAATCCGGCCCGGCAGACAGCTTGAGATCCAGCCAACTCCAGGGTTTGCCTTCCATACCCAGCAACGCGCGCTGATAATCGCTGGAGGAATAATGCCGGTCCGCGGAAATCGCCAGCGGAAATTGCTCCTGGAATTGGTGGCCGTAACGGTATCCGGCCAGAACGGCAAGGGATGGCGTCAATTGCCAACCCGCGTCCACTCCGCCGTTTGCGTCATAACGGTCTGGCCAATTTTGATAGCCAATGTACGGCGCTGCCGACGCATTATGGAACACCGTGTTCATACCGTAATAAATCGTTGAAGCGGTGGGACGAAGAAAAAAGTCGCCAAAACGATATTGAAGAGCAACCGTCCCGCGGTCCTGTATTTGATTTCGCCGTTCGCGCGGCGCGGCCTGAGCAAAGAAGTTTCGGAAACGATCGTTGGTATTGCCGCCCGGGGCCTGGCTTTCTGCGTAAATGGGAGCGGTCCGGTTGCCGTCATTGTATAGGAACCCGTTGTCCAGACTGAATGAGAAATCTCCCTCCGACACCTTCGCCGAATTGCCCACGCGATTCGCAAAGTACGTTTCCTGGGGTGCATTGTGATAGATGTTGATCTCCGGCGCATAAGCCAGGGTAAGTGTATGGACTGGTCCGCCGGTGCCCAACAGCGGCGCGAAATCAAATCCCACTTTGGCCAAGACGGTCGTGACCCATGAATCCTGTTCCGGCAGGCCATTGCCGGATACCAGCAGGACGTTGTCGTCATAGCTCTCGCGCACGCCTGCCGATAAGTCCGTGAGCCATGCCGGCTTTTTTTGCCATAGTTGCAATGGCGCGACTGAATAAGTGGCCGTGGTATCGGCACGAGCTGCCACCGATGCCATGACCGTAACAAGCCCGAATGATATGCGCGCACACAGAGATAATTTGCTCTTCATTAAGTTTGGATTTTAACCCTCTGAGCCCGGCCGACTGTTCAGCCAATGCTTGCGATTTTGCGCTGTTGCTGCAACCAAAAAACCATGGAACCCATTTTCGTTTGACAGAAACGTTGATGATTAAGAGAATCAACGATATTAATCACAAAGGGGCTGAGTTTCCCCGATGGTCGCATAGGATTCGGAGGAATCTCAGCATGGAAATCCCGATTATAGGAGACGTATATGAAGATCCGTAGCTCGTTTGTATTGTTCGTGTCCACTTTGCTGGCATTCTTCGTTCTCAATTCTTCCCTCTTAAAAGCCCACGCCCAGGGCACGGCATTCGCCTATCAGGGCCAACTCCAAAACAATGGCAGTCCGGCCAGCGGGACTTACAATCTGCAATTCACACTTTATACGAACGCCACGACCGGCACGTCCGTCGCGGGCCCGGTGACAACCAATGGTGTGGTCATCAGTAACGGTCTGTTCACCGTGACCATTGATTTTGGCTCAGCAGTCTGGAACGGCGCTACCAACTGGCTGCAAATCGGGGTGGAGACTAACAAAGCAACCTCCTTTACTTCACTGATGCCCCGCCAGCGAATTCTCCCCGCGCCCTACGCAATTTTTGCTGAAGGCGCCAATGCGACAGGACTGACCGGGACCGTGCAGAACGGTCAGTTGGCGTACAATTCAATCACTGTGAATGCCGGCACCGGTCTGAGTGGCGGAGGGACGGTGGCCCTGGGCGGATCGACGACGCTGAATAACGCCGGGGTCACCGCTTTGACTGCCGGTGACGGTGTGACGGTGTCGGCGTCAAGCGGACCGATAACTCTGGGGCTGGGCAGCACACTGACTTTGGGCAGTCTGCCGGTCAGTATCATTACTGGCGGTACGCCAGTGCTGTATGCGGATAACAATGAGAATTTCTTTGCCGGTTACCAGGCCGGCAACGTGGATATGAGCGGTTTTCAGAACATTGCAGTCGGTCAGATCGCCCTATTGAACAACACGAGCGGCTACCAGAACACGGCTGTCGGTTATGGAGCGCTTTTCGGCAATACAAACGGCATTGATAATACAGCCAATGGCTATGCGGCGCTTTTCGCAAATACAAGCGGCTCGCATAATACGGCCGTCGGCATTAACTCGCTAACGTTTAATACGAGCGGCTCCGGCAATACAGCCGTTGGTGATTCGGCGCTCTTCGGCAATTCGACGGGTTCCGATAATACCGCCAATGGCTATGACACCCTTGTGGACGACCTGGGCAGCTTCAACACCGCTGGCGGTGCTCTGGCGTTGGAGAACAACAACTCCGGATCCGAAAATACCGCTGACGGTTACGAGGCGATGCAAAACAATACGAGCGGTTACGCTAACACGGGCAGCGGCTTTGGGGTGCTTTATTTTAATGCGAATGGCACTGTTAATTCGGCATTCGGGTATCTTGCCCTTCAGGGAAACAGGAGCGGCTCTTTCAACGTCGCCATCGGAGCCCAGGCGCTGATTAATTGCCAAAGCGGCGCTGAGAATATCGCCATCGGATATAACGCCGGAAGCGCCCTCGACGGCGGGGAATTCAGCGATATTGATATTGGCAATTCCGGAGTGGCCGGCGAAAGTGATATCATCCGCATTGGTGACGGCCAGAGCGCCACTTATCTGTCGGGAAAAGTCTATGGAACCTCGTTCAACTCCACCAGCGATCGCAATGCCAAGGAACATTTCACTTCGATCGACGCGAGTGCCGTGCTGGCCAAAGTCGCGGCGCTACCGGTGACTGAATGGAATTACAAAGATGACAAAAGTGCTCAGCACATCGGCCCAGTGGCGCAGGATTTCCACACCGCCTTTGGCCTGAACGGCGGAGATGACAAACACATTTCCGTCGTGGACGAAGGCGGCGTTGCCTTGGCAGCTATACAGGGATTAAATCAAAAGTTGGAAGAAGGCAACAGGCAACAGGAAGCCAAAATCCAGGCGCAGGGCGCGCAAATCCAAAGTCAGTCAGCACAAATCCACCAACTTCAACAAAGCATAACCCAACTCAAGGCATTAATGGCGCAGTTGGCACAAAACGAAGGGAAACCACAATGAGAAATCCCAAATACCAACAATCAAGCTCCAGAGAAACTTCAACAGCCAGGATTCAATCACTTAAATTGCCCCGTTGCCATCGGCGTTTGAGGCTTGGTGCTTCTCTGGTTGCTGGAGCCTGGCTTTTGGTGCTTTTTTCGCGCGCCTTCGCCCAGGGCACTGCCTTCACATACGAGGGCCAACTGCAAAACAATGGCAGTCCAGCCAGCGGCACCTACAATCTGCAATTCACACTCTACACCAACGCCACAACCGTAGCCCCCGTCGCCGGGCCAGTGACAACCAATGGTGTCGTCATCAGCAACGGTCTGTTCAACGTGACCATTGATTTTGGCCCAGCGGCCTGGAACGGCGCGACCAACTGGCTGCAAATCGCCGTGGAAACCAATAAAGGCACAACCTTTACTTCTCTTTCCCCCCGCCAACGGATAACGCCAACGCCTTACGCCATATTCGCCCAAAGCGTCAGTGCCGCCGGATTGGCCGGCACGGTCCAAAACAGTCAGTTGGCGAGCAATTCAATTACGATAAATGCCGGAACCGGTTTGGTCGGGGGAGGCACGGTCGCATTGGGCGGCTCGACGACACTGAATAACGCCGGAGTCACCGCGCTGACCGGCGGTGATGGCGTGCTGGTATCAGCTTCGAGCGGCTCCGTGACGCTGGGGCTTGGCAGCATCCTCGCCTTGCCATTCACGCCGGTCGGAATCACGTCAGGTGGCAGCCTGCTGCTGTATGCGGATGACAACGGCGATTTCTTCGCGGGACCAGGGTCGGGCAACGAGACCACGGGCAACTTGGGCGGCATCGGAAACAACACGGCCGTAGGGGAGTCTGCGCTTCCCGCTGTTACGACAGGCTCCTACGACATTGCAATCGGCCTTAATGCGCTTTATAGCGACACGGTCGGCTACCAGAACACAGCCATCGGCGCCAGTGCGATGTTCTACAATACCAACGGCTACAATAACACGGCCGAGGGCTATGCGGCGCTGGAAGGAAACACGAAAGGCTATAACAACGTGGCCAACGGCTATGGCGCCCTTTTCTTCAACGGGATCGGCTACGATAACACGGCTAATGGCGCCTTTGCGCTTGAATTCAACACCAACTCCTACAATACAGCCGATGGCTATCAAGCTCTTGAGAACAATACAAGCGGCGCCGGCAACACAGCCAATGGCGATAATGCTCTTGAGAACAATACCTCTGGAGGCGGCAACACCGCAGCCGGCTATCAGACGATGCAGAACAATATTACTGGTTATGCTAACACTGCCGACGGCGCAGGTGCGCTTTTTTTTAATACGAACGGTACCAGCAATGTAGCAGTCGGTGGTAATTCACTTTCGGTAAATAAGAGCGGCTCCGATAACGTCGCTCTCGGTGATCAGGCGCTTATCGGTTGCCCAAACGGCGAGGCCAACATTGCAATTGGATACAATGCCGGCATGAGCCTCGACGGGAGTGAATCCTACGACATTGATATTGGCAACAATGGCGCCCCCGGCGAAAATGGGATCATCCGGATTGGCACCGCAGGACAGCAAACAGCCACGTATTTAGTCGGGAATGTCTATACTCCCTCCGGCACAGTTCAATCCAGTTCCGATCGGAACGCCAAGGAAGATTTCGCTCCTGTCAACCCGCAACAGGTCCTGGCCAAAGTCGCCACGCTCCCGGTTACCGAATGGAATTACAAGACCGACGAAGGCGTGGAGCATATTGGACCCATGGCGCAGGATTTTCACGCGGCGTTTGGCTTGAACGGCGGAGATGACAAACACATCTCCGTGGTGGATGAAGGCGGCGTTGCCCTGGCGGCCATTCAGGGTTTGAATCAAAGGTTGGAAGATGACGCAAAAGAGAAAGACGGCGAAATTGCGAAGTTGAAACAGCAAAACGATTTGCTCGCAAAACAGGTGAATGAATTGGCATCTGCCGTGAAAACGCTGGAACGAAAGAACGAGGACCCAAAATGAAATGCATCCGGTAAATCGCTGGACATCTCGCGGCGATTCCGGCTTACTATCGCGCCGATGCCGAAATTGACATCAGAAATTCTCGCCAAAGCCAAATCGTTGGGCTTTTCCGACCGCCAAATCGCCAGTCTTTCGGGCCAGACTGAGGACCAGGTTCGCGCCCTGCGCAAGCAATTGGGCCTGGTTCCCAGCTATCGTCTCGTGGATACCTGCGCCGCCGAATTCGAAGCATATACTCCGTATTATTATTCCACCTACGATTGCGGCGATGACGAGGTGAAAAACAATTCGGCCAAAAAAATCATGATTTTAGGCGGCGGGCCGAACCGAATAGGGCAGGGGATCGAGTTCGACTATTGCTGCGTACATGCTTCGTTTGCGCTCAAGGAAGACGGCTTCGAGACCATCATGGTTAATTCCAACCCCGAGACCGTTTCGACCGACTACGACACGAGCGACAAGCTCTTTTTTGAACCGCTTACGCTCGAGGACGTCCTGCATATCTACGAACGCGAAAAGTGCCAGGGTGCCATCGCACAGTTCGGCGGCCAAACCCCGCTCAACCTCGCTCTGAGCCTGCAAAAAAACGGCGTCAATATCATCGGCACGTCCCCGCAGAGCATCGAAATCGCTGAGGACAGAAAATTGTTTGCCGCCATGCTGGACAAACTCAGGATTCCCCAGCCGCCTAACGGTCTCGCGACGAACATTGGCGAAGCACTCGAGGCCGCGCAAAAACTCGGCTATCCCATTCTGGTCCGGCCCAGCTTCGTCCTCGGCGGTCGCGCAATGCAAATCGTCTATTCGGACGCCGAGTTGTCGCATTACATGAAGTTCGCCGTCGAAGCATCGTCCGAGCGCCCAGTTCTGGTGGATAAATTCCTCGAGGACGCCACGGAAGTGGATGTGGACTGCATTGCGGACGTCGGCCATTCGCATCCTAAAGCCGGGACCATCGTCATAGGCGGAATGCTTGAGCACATTGAATTTGCCGGCGTCCATTCCGGCGATGCCGCGATGGTGCTTCCCCCACACTCGCTCTCGCCAAAAGTCGTCGAAAGTATCCGCGAATACACCCACGCCATGGCCCGCGAACTGAAGGTGATTGGCCTGATGAACGTCCAATATGCCGTGAAAGACGAAAAGGTCTATGTCCTCGAAGTGAACCCGCGCGCCTCCCGCACGGTGCCGTTTGTCTCCAAGGCTATCGGTGTGCCACTGGCCAAGCTCGCGGCCAAAGTCATGGCGGGCAAGACCCTCGCGGAACTTGGCTTCACCAAAGAAATCCGGCCTGAGTATTTTGCCGTGAAGGAATCTGTTTTTCCTTTCAACCGTTTTCATGGCCAGGACATTTTGCTTTCGCCTGAAATGCGCTCGACCGGTGAAGTGATGGGACTGGATGCCGATCTGGGCGTCGCCTACGCGAAATCGCAAATGGCCGCGAACGCCCCGTTGCCGACCGCCGGCAAAGTCTTCATGAGCGTTAGCGATGCACACAAGAGCGAGGCGGCGTCGGTCGCAAAACTCTTCCTGGATTTGGGCTTTGAAGTGCTCGCCACGTCCGGCACGGCCACTGTACTGGAAAAGGCCGGACTAAAAGTTGCGCGCGTGCAGAAACTCACGGAAGGCCGTCCAAATGTCATTGATTTCCTGAAGAACAAGGAAATTCAGTTTGTTATCAATACCCCCAGCGGCGCCGCCCCCCGCGCCGACGAAATAAAAATTCGAACCACCGCAGTCTATACCGGTACACCCATCGCCACCACACTACGCGGCGCCCGCGCCGCCGCCCTCGGCATCGCGGCATTAAAGAAATCCGGTTACACCGTCAAAACCATCCAGGAATATCATTAAAATGTGGGCGGCACAGCGGCGGCTGCCCTACCACCTCATCTTCGAACCCACATTTTTTGTCCATAGGCAAGTAAACGAGTAAACGGGCGGGAAAAATGTGTGTTTGTAATGGTAAATGATGCGGTTTTGTTGGGGAATCTGAGGGGTTTTTCGGGCAGGTGGGGGTGTAAATGGAGTGGGCCAATTTCTCACGCGAAGACCGAAGGATTCGGGTGGCAGCCGTCCACAAACACTTCCCGGGAAACTCAGCTTTAGTTTTCTTTTCAATTTTTTGCTTTTCCGTTTTAATCTGGACGCCAGAAGCGGCTATGAGCAAACCGGCGCCAGACCGTCCGAATTACGCGATCCTGACGAATCGGTTTTTATCCAGCAATCAATGGGATCGGGCGCTGGAGACCGCCCGCGAATGGCTGGCGCAAGACCCGGAAAACGCACGGGCGCACGTAGCGGCGGGCCAATCCCTCGTCAACCTCGAGCGCCATAACGAGGCCGAACCGCACCTGCTCGAAGCGCTCAAAGCGAATCCACAAAACGATTTCGTTTGGCGATGCCTGTCCATCGTCCAATTTCATCAAAACCGCCCCAAGGCGGCTGATGAATCGGCGCAAAAAGCGATTTCCCTCAACCCGCACAATGCCATGCATTGGCATCATCTGGCATGGATGCTCTATAAGCAGGGCGATTCGAAGTCAGCGCTCAAATATTCGGAAAAGGCCCGCGAACTTGCGCCTCGCAACGCCTCGATTTTGAATCTGCTGACCTTATGCTCCCCTAAGAGCCGCGATGCCATGCCGCAAATCCTGGAGCAATACCAAGAGGCGCTGGGACTGAACCCGGAGAACGCCGAGGTCCACAACAATATCGGGGTTTATTATTTAAACATCAACAATCCGGCCGCCGCGGAAGCCGCTTTCCGGCGCGCCCTCTTTTTCAAGCCAAACCTGAAAGTGGCGCGAAAAAATCTTTTTCTCGTGCTCAAACGCCGGGACACTGTTTATCGCGCCCTCTGCGCGCCTCGCGATTTTGTGTTTCGATTGTTTGCCGGGATGCGCCGGCGCCCGGCATTGATTTTTTTCTATGTGCTTGTTTTGCCCGTTTGGGTGGTCATGCTCGAATACATGGCCGCTCTGTTTGGATTTTGGTGCCTCTTCATCTGGCCCATGGTCAAGGCCTACGAATATTTGACCATCGGCGACCTTCGCGCTCAGGCCGGTGACATCGGTGCCAGGCGGGGCGGCTTTCTTGGCTATCGGCGCTGGTCCGTCCAGCTCCGGATGAGCTTGTTTACTCTTTTGCTGGCGGCCTTTTGGGGCGGCATCGCCGTTATCATCGTGAAACTCTGGATTTTCCTGGGATCGGAAAATGTTGGCATATCGGTCGTGGCCCCGCTCATGGTTATCGGTCTCGTGGCATTGCTAGTCTTCATAGTCCGTGGCAGACTCAAGCGCGGACGACGCCCGTTCTGGTTCCGAAGAAAGAAAGCGTCAGTGGATCGCTTTCTGCAAAAAAAGACCGCGCCGGCGAACGCACCTGCGATCAGACCCAATGAATGAACAAACGTTAAAGCTTCTGGAAAAGGCCTTGCACGCCACGCCCGATGATTGGGAAACTCGTGCCCATCTCATTGACCAATATTTGGCGATAGGTTCCGTGGAGCGCGCCGCCGAACTGCTTAAGAGCGCTCCGGCGATTCCCGACACAGAACAGGATGCTCTCCGCAAAGCGCGCGTCGAAATCGAGAACACTCCTTCCGAAGCCCTCGTCACTCTTCAAAACATCCTCAACCGGAATAAAGCCTGCGCCCAGGCTTATCTGCTGATGGCAAAGGTCCATCAAAAAAACGGGCTCCGTGATGAAGCGCGAAAAAAATACGGCGCCGCGACTATCATCGACGAAAAATTGCGGGACCCACAGATCGAAGAATGGCTCGGCATCAGCGAAGCCTCTCAATCCCCGGCTGCCCCCGTGTCCAGCGATAGCGATCCCGATACCGCAAATGAGGAGGGCGAACCCCCGGCGGTTGGCGTCCTGGCGCAGGGAATGCCAGCCGAATTCGAGGTCGATGAACCATCACACACTCGAGTTACTTTTAATGACATCGGCGGCATGCAGGACGTCATTGAACGCATTCGGATGAATATTATTTATCCGTTCAAAAATCCGGCGGTCTTTCGAAAGTTCAACAAAAAACCCGGCGGCGGTATTTTAATGTACGGGCCGCCCGGTTGCGGCAAGACACACATCGCCCGCGCGACAGCGGGGGAATGCGGCGCCGCATTTATCAGTGTTGCCATTACCGACATCCTGTCCCGGTGGCTTGGTGAAAGTGAGCAACGCCTGCACCGCTATTTCGAAACCGCCCGGCGCCGCGCGCCTGCGGTTATTTTCATTGATGAAATCGACGCCATCGGTGTAAGCCGGTCTGAAGCGTCCGCAAGCATGGCCCCCATTGTCAACGTCCTGCTTACCGAAATGGACGGTATGGCCGCGCAAAATGATAACTTGATGGTCCTGGCGGCCACCAACAGCCCCTGGCGCGTCGACAGTGCCCTTCGCCGCCCAGGACGCTTCGATCGCGTCTTGTTTGTACCGCCGCCCGACGAAGCCGCGCGGGAGGCCATTCTAAAAATCCGCCTTCGGGATATGCCCGCCGAGGCAATCGACCTGAAGAAGCTGGCGAAAATGACTAATCTGTTTTCCGGCGCCGACCTGCGAGCAGTTGTGGAACGCTCCTCCGAAAAAGCCATTTACGAAGAAATGACCACCGGCCGCGCCGCCAAATTGACTCAACGCTTGCTGGCCGATGCCATTAAAGAAACCCGTCCCTCCACAAACGAATGGCTCGAAACCGCCCGCAGCTACGCCACCTATGCCAATCGCACTGGTCTTTACGACGACCTCGTCGCCTTCTTCGAAAAAGAGTAAACCAAAATTACGGTGGGGCGGTCGCTGCCTGCGGCAATTTCGCACAAAGAACGCGGAGGATGCGTAGTAAAGGGAATCAAATCCAGCCCGCTCCCTCACGGTCGCGGCTAAATTTCCCCTCCTGCTTTCCCGGCAATCCAAGCCAGCGCCTTACGCTCAACCTCTTTGATAAACGGATCTTTACCAGCCATGTACGCCTCAATGTCGCCATTGCACGTTTGAACAAGGCGACGCTTCAGTTCGCTGTACGCCCGAGCCATCTGGGGATGCGAAATGAGATAATCACGAAAGGCCAAATGCCTGAGAATTTGCGGCGATTGAATGGCAAAAGCGTGAATGTGGTGCGTTCGAACCCCGTTGTTGTCATCCTTGCGAAAGTAGCGGCGACCGAGAATTCCGAATTCTCCCATTGATTCATATCCCAACGCTCGCATGCCATCGAGACTTGTATCCAGCGCGTCAAGGCTTTTGACCTCGGCCAAAATATCAATAATAGGTTTCGCATAAATTCCTGGAATCGCTGTGCTGCCTATGTGGTGCAAAACTACCAGCGTCCCGCCGAGCGCTGACCGGATCTTCAACGCCTCGATTTCAAAATCATGCTTCCAGGAATCGCGATACGGTTCAACCGTGATCTCAGTGTAATACCTGCCTTTGCCAGTTTCCATTTACCAATCATCCGTCGACCTGCCATCCCGGTAAACGATAATATTTTTACGCTTTCGCACGACCCAAAAAGAGCCGCGAACGTGAGGGAGCGGAATGGCAGTCATGCACACTCACTGATTACAATGACGGCTTCAGAAAAAAGCGCAAATCGCCAGCTTTCCGTTCGCCACCTCACGTTTCATCGTCGTTACGCATTCCGTAAAATCTGTTCATTCTGTCGTAGTTGCTTTAACCTCAATCCCGTGAATTTAAACACCGGCCAATATCCCGCTTACCGCCCGCGTCGACTCCGGTCCTTGCCGGCCCTGCGAAAGCTCGTTTCGGAAACGCGATTGAGCGCGTCACAGTTCGTGCTGCCCCTCTTTGCCCGGTTTGGAAAAAGAGCCCGCCGCGAAATCAACGCCATGCCCGGCATCTTTCAATTGTCCCCTGACGAGATTCTGCGCGAGGCCGAACGCGCCCACAAACTGGGCGTCCCGGCGGTCCTGCTCTTCGGCATTCCCGATAAGAAGGACGACAAAGCCAGCGGCGCCTTTGCGAAAAATGGAATTGTCCAGCAAACGGCTCGCCTGTTGAAAAAGGAATTGCCCTCGCTGCTGGTCATTACTGACGTTTGCTTGTGCGAATACATGTCGCACGGCCATTGTGGAGTCGTTTCCGACGGAAAGATTTTGAACGATCCCACTCTAAAAATCCTGGCCCAAACGGCAGTCAGCCATGCCGAGGCGGGCGCGGACATCGTCGCCCCAAGCGACATGATGGATGGCAGGGTAGGGGCCATTCGCTCGGCCCTGGACAAGAATGGCCTGGATGAAATCCCCATTATGTCCTATGCAGCGAAGTTCGCGTCGGCATTTTATGGGCCGTTTCGGGAAGCCGCGGAGTCCGCGCCACAATTCGGCGATCGTCGCAGTTACCAGATGGACGCGGGAAACGCCAATGAAGCATTGCGCGAAGTGGCCCTGGACATCCGTGAAGGCGCCGACATCGTGATGGTAAAACCCGCGCTGGCGTATTTGGACCTGATCTTTCGGGTGAAACAGGAATTTGGCTATCCGACGGCCGCGTATGCGGTCAGCGCCGAATACGCCATGATTAAAGCCGCCGCATCGAAGGGTTGGATTGATGAGCGCGCCGTGACTCTTGAAAGCCTCCTGGCCATGCGTCGCGCGGGGGCGGACATCATCATTACTTATGCCGCGGCCGATGCGGCGCAATGGCTTTCTTGAAATTGCAGATTTGCGTTTGCGCGGGATTCCTTCTTAAAAATACGATGGCAAATTCTCAGCGCCCGGCCAATTAGCGGTTCTTTTCGATTTGACTGCAATTCATGAGCCGGGCTATGCTCTGCGTTCGCTGTTTTTAAAAGAAAATGATTCATACAATTCGTAAACATTCGAAGTGGCTCTTGTGGATTCTCACGATACTCATCATAGCCTCGTTTGTGGTTTTCATGGGCAAGGTCGGGACAGGCGGCGGCGGTGGCGGCGGCGTATCGGCTAATTCAAAGGACGTCGGAGGGGAGGTTTACGGCCAACAAGTTACGCAGGAACTGTATGACAAGGTGAAAAGCGAGGTGGATCTGGACTTCTTCTTCAGGTACGGCGAATGGCCGGAACGAGACCCGGAGATGACCCACCAAATGTTGCAGCAAACCATCTACGTGCGCATGATGGAAATTCAAAAGGCGGCCGAATTGGGAGTACATGTGACCGATGATCAGGCGCAGAAAGCAGCCGCGAATATCCTGCGGTCACCGGCTTTACAGCGGGCTTTTGGCGTGGAGAATGAAAGCGTGCAGATGTCCCAGTTTGTCACCCGTGTTCTCGAGCCCAATCATATGAGCTCGGAGGACTTTGAAAATTACGTCCGTGACGATCTGGCTATCGAGCAATTGCAACAGTTATACGGTGTACCCGGAGAACTGCTTACGCCCCAGGAGGCCACGAACGAATACATCCGCCAAAACCAGCAGTATTCGGCCCAAATTATTTTCTTTTCCGCTTCGAATTACCTGGGCCGGGTCAGCGTTTCTCCCAAAGATGTCGAAGAGTTTTACACCAATTACATGGCCGGTTATCGCCTGCCCGAACGAGTTAAAGTGAATTATGTGCTGTTTTCTGTAACGAATTATCTGGGAGAAGCGAAAGGTGAAATTGGGGCATCAAACCTGGATTTGCAGGTCCAAAACATCTTCGGAAAGTATGGCATGCAGGTAACGCCTGACGCCAAAACCACGAACGACGCCCTGGCTGATATTCGAAACGTCCTGGTCCGTCGCCAGGCGCTTCAAGACGCGTCTACAGATGCCAATAATTTTGTACAATCTGTTTTCAATATGGAGCCGGTCTCGTCGCAGAATCTGGCTACGGCCACCCGGCAGAAAGGATTGGCCGTCGAACATCCGGCGCCGTTTGCGGCGGATTATGGTCCTTCGGAATTCACCGCGCCCGCGGATTTCACGAAAGCAGCATTTCAATTGACCCCGGAATCGCCCATTTCACTGCCTGTTTCCGGACCAAACGGCGTCTATATCCTTGCCCTCGAAGCGAATTTGCCCAGTGAAATCCCGCCGCTGGAGCAAATTCACAGTCGCGTGGCGGATGATCTGCGAATGCGTCTGGCTACGTTTACGGCGCAAAGCTCGGGAACTAATTTTGCGGTTCGCCTGCCGATTCAGATGGCCGTCGGCAAAAGTTTTGCGGCCGCGGGATTTGCCAATGGGCTTGAGCCGCTGGTGCTGCCGCCTTTTTCGATGGTCACTCAGGACATGCCCGAACTGGGTAATCGGGCCACGTTACGCCAGGTTATGGAGGTCGCGTTTACCACTCCTGTCGGTACGATCAGTGGCTTCATCCCGACCGACGATGGCGGCTTTATTCTATTTGTTCAATCACGATTGCCCATTGACAAGGAGACAATGGCTGCGGGACTGCCTGACTTTGCCGCCCGGCTTCGCGAAAGCCGCGCCCAGCAGGCATATAACGATTGGATACAGCACGAAGCCAGCCATGAAATACGCAACGCTCCGGGTCTGAGATAATCATTGTCGAATCGCTAAATCGTTGAAGCGGCTTGCCGGGCGAGGCATGCTGGACGGCGAGAACGAGGCGTGAATCGAAAATCGAAACATGAGCGTCGTCATTAAATTGTCGTCGCCCGCATCGCGCGAATATTGGGAAATCCCGGTATTGTACGAGGACGAATTTCTACTGGCGCTGGACAAACCGTCCGGATTATTGACATCCCCGGACCGCTATGATCCCAACCGGCCCAATCTCATGAAGCTCCTTCATGCCGGCATCGCAGCGCAAAAACCATGGGCGCGCGACCGCAACCTCAGCTATCTCAGCAATGCACACCGGCTTGATTTCGAAACCAGCGGGATAATTCTCCTGGCCAAAACGAAAGCCGTGCTGGTCGCGCTGGCAGATTTGTTTGGTTCGGAAAAACCAGCCAAACAATACGTGGCCCTGGTTGCGGGCGACCCTCCAGCGGATCAATTCGAGGTGGACGTTCCACTTGGGCCGCACCCGGTCAAGCTCGGCGTCATGCGCGCGGACAATAAGAATGGCAAAAAATCCAGGACCCGCTTCCAGGTATTGGAACGATTTGAACGATTTGGCTACGCTCTGCTCAAATGCGAGCCGTTGACGGGCCGCACACATCAAATTCGAGTGCATGCGGCGCATACCGGACTAAAGGTTGTGGGCGATACTCTTTACGGCGGTAAACCACTCTGGCTATCACGCCTAAAGAAAGATTTTCATCTCAAGCCAGGACGCGAAGAGCGCCCTTTGATTTCCCGGGTCGCCCTTCACGCCGAAGGACTGCAACTGGCGCATCCCGTTGGAGGCCAGATGCTCATGATTTCGGCGCCGTGGCCGAATGATTTGACGGTGGGTGTCAAATATTTACGGAAATTTAGTCTGTAAACGGAACGGCTCTTGCTTCTTTGCGCCTTGTCATAGTCATGGAAGACCGTGGAATCGAAGCAGGAATGGAAAACCAATCAAAAATATTGATTTTGGATGACGAGGCCGACTGGCTGGAAATGTGCCGCGAAATGCTGGTACAATTACCCAGCAAGCCGGAGGTCCGTACGGCCTCCACGGGCGCTCACGCTGTCGCACAATTGGACGCTGAGCCCTTTCGGCTGCTGATCTGCGACCTCAAAATGCCCCGTATTGACGGCTTGCAGGTGCTGGCGATCGTCCGCCGGCGATTTCCAGACCTCCGCACGGTGGTTCTGACCGGCCTGGAGGATGAGGAATTCCGCTCGCGCGCCTATGCGCTGGGCGTGGACCTCTTTTGGCTCAAGACCGACATGCAGCAAAACATGAAGATGTTCCTGGACTGTCTTGAGTCGTTATTGGGGCGGGACATGGCCGACGGCTTTCGCGGGATTCAAAACAAAAGCCTCATGGACATCATCCAGATGGAATGCCTCTCACGCAACTCCACGCTGCTGCGGCTCACGCGCGGTCCGCTTGTGGCCAAGATATGGATCCAGGACGGCGAACTGATTGACGCCGAAGTGCAGGGGGCTCACGGCGAGACCGCTTTCCGAAAGATTTTATATTGGAAATCCGGCACATTCGAAAACATGCCGGCCGAACCAAACCATCCCCGGGCGATTCAAAAGTCGGTGAATGCTCTACTGCTGGAATCTGCGCAGTCCATGGACGAATCGGAGGAGCAGCAGACTGAAATCGTCGAAAAGACGGCCCACCGCAAAACCGTTTGGCGCATATCCTTGTTGACGCGCGAAGGTGCTGAATTTGTTGTGGCCCTGCCGCCAGAAGGTGAACCGGAAGCCTGGGGCACCCAACAGGTCGAACAATATGTCAAATGGGCGCGCCGCTCCGTGGAAACAGCCCGCCAATTGAGCGAACGCCTGGAGGCAGGCCCCCTTTCATATATCGGAGGGTCCTGCGCGGAACGAAACGTGCTTGTCCTGAACAGTAACAATAAGCTCTTTGTCGTGGGGTGGCCCCCGGACAAAGTGGACGGGCAATTGCTCGAAAAAACTAAAAAACTCGTTGCATCATGGGACTCTTAAAAAAGTTGTTTCGCCGCCAGGCCGCCGTGCAGGACCTGCCTTCGGGCAGTGTTACGGTGGACCGCAACGGCAACACGATCACTTCTACGATTTCATCAAGTTATCCCACCCCGCTCCTGCGTCAAATCACCAAAGACGTGTTGAGAATCTTTACCGAGGCGCGCGATGCGCAGTCGCCGTTGGCGGAAATTAACATCCATTTTGCAAGCCTGCGCGTGACCGCGCGCGAATTGCGGGGCGGCGCTATCATTTATCTCTTTCCACAAATCGCCATGGCCCAAATGCCCAATAAAAGCGTTGCCACTCCGAATATTGCCGCCTCCAATGCCTAGTAAAAGCGTATGACGCAAAAAGAATTAAACCAATTGGTCACCCAGATCGAGACACACATCGAGTGCTGGAAGCAATTCAATCATTTCATCAACGTCGCTCGCGCCAAAAAATTCACCGCCGCGGACGAAACCCAATTCCTCGAACTCAAGAGCGTCATCGTTCAGGAGCTGGAAATTGTGTTCTCTTCCATCGAAATGACCTCGCTTTCACGCGACGAAATCCATGCCCTCATCAGCAATGCGCCGTCGCTACGCTTCTTGAGCGAAATGAGCGAAGGCGCCCTTCGCGGCCTCGAAAGCCAGTGGCACAAAATTTATATCGGCTGGCATTCCATCCTTGGCCAATTGAAGGTCAAGCAACGCGGGGAAGACTCAAAGGCGTTCTGGGGCAAAGGCAAATAATAACTCTTCAATCACGCGGCGCCTTGTGCCAGACTGGCGCCCAATGGACCCATTCCTCCAGGCCGCGATGGATGAAGCCAAACGCGGCCTTGCCGAAGGCGGAATTCCCATCGGTTCGGTTTTAGTCCGTGATGGAAAAATCATAGGCCGCGGGCACAATCGCCGGGTCCAAAATGGCAGTGTGATTCATCACGCCGAAATGAACTGCCTGGAAAACGCCGGACGACTTCCGGCATCCGTTTATTCGCAGTCCACTCTCTATTCCACCCTTTCACCGTGCCCGATGTGCAGCGGCGCGGTTTTGCTCTATAAAATTCCGCGGGTCATTATTGGTGAAAATGTCACCTTCCAGGGACCGGAAGAGTATTTGCGGTCGCAAAGTGTTGAACTGGAAATTCTAAACGACGCGGAATGCATCCGGATGATGAGGGATTTCATCAAGGCGCGGCCGGCGCTGTGGAATGAGGATATTGGCGTTTGAGTCCGCTTTAATAAACGACAAGCGATCGCACCGGATAACTCTTCAATTTATCGCGACCGTTCAAAAATTTTAATTCGATCAGAAAACTGATTTCGATGATTTGCGCGTCCAATTTTTTCACCAGCGCCGCTGCCGCAGCGGCCGTTCCGCCAGTGGCGAGCAAATCGTCGATCAGCAGGACCCGTGCACCGGGCTTCAAAGCGTCCACGTGCATGGCCACCGTGGCCGAACCATACTCGAGAGCGTAATCCTGCTCGTGTGTTTTAAAGGGCAGCTTGCCCTTTTTTCGTACCGGCACGAAACCGGCGCCTAGCTTGATGGCCGCCGCCGCGGCGAAAATGAATCCGCGCGCATCGATTCCCACCACAGCGTCCACCGACCCGGGTTTGTGACTGTCGGTGAGCAAATCAATCGTGCCCGCGAAAAGCCGTGGGTCGGCGAGCAGGGGAGTGATGTCTTTGAATTGAATTCCCGTTTTGGGAAAGTCAGGCACGTTGCGGATCGCTGCCTCAATCTCTCCAGGCGCAATCATCTATTTGCTTCCTCTTTTTGTTTTGCAGCTTCCAGTTTCTCAATCATTTTACGAAGTTTTTTCAGCGCAAGATTTTGGATTTGACGTACTCGTTCGCGCGTGACGCCGAATTTTTCACCGACTTCCTCCAATGTTTTTTCCGTGCCGCCGTCCAGTCCGAAACGATAGCGCAATATGGTCGCTTCGCGCTCATCCAGGTGGCCAACCATATCGCGCAACATGTTCACCACGGTCTTGTCTTCAAGTTCCTCGTAAGGGGTCGTGGCGTTTTCATCCTCGACGACTTCTGCAAAGCTGTTCGATTCCTCATCGCCAATCGGCGCGTCGAGAGACGCGGGACGGATGGCGGCCAGTCGCATTTGACGCACACGCGTCGCGGTCATGCCCAACTCATCAGCCAGCTCGTCATCAGTGGGTTCACGGCCAAGTTCTTCCTGCAACTTCATTCCAACGCGCCGCATCTTGGAAATCTTGTCGACGAGATGCACCGGCAGCCGGATCGTTTTGGATTGATTGGCTAGGGCGCGCTTGATGGCTTGCTTAATCCACCACGAGCCATACGTGGAAAGTTTTCCACCTTTTTTTGGATCAAACCGTTCGACGGCTTTCATCAGCCCAATGTTTCCTTCGCTGATTAAATCCAAAAGCGGCAGGCCAATCCCCTCGTAATCGCGTGCGATTTTGACGACCAGGCGCAAATTAGCTTTAATCATTTGTTCACGCGCCCGTTTGTCGCCCTTTTTGATTCGCGCGGCCAGTTCGATTTCCTCCAGGGGGGTCAATAATTTGACCTGCCCGATTTCGCGAAGGTAAAGTTTAATGGCTGTGTCCCCGTCGTAGCGTTCCATTTCCCGCCGGATGAAGGTGGTGGTGTCGCCCTCGGTCGGAATCGGAACAGGTCCGTCAACGGGCGCGGCGAACACGGGGGGAGGAGGCGAAGCAGGGATAGGCTTGATAATAGCGATGGGAACGACCGGTTCGGGCTTTTCCCTGTGCATTTTCGCTGGTTTGCGTTTTTTAATTTTAGCCGCCATAGAAAACTGGCCAAACATTAGAGGTAAATTTTGACTCCGCCAAGAAAATAACGCTAACGGACAGATTTCAGCCGCCAATCGAACGGCCGTTGGCTATAGCCGAAACCTTTTGCCTTTTTCCTTTTTCCCTTTTAATTTTCCACGTGTCTGCTGAACAACGAAAATTCCGCATTGGTTCGGTGCCGTATTTGAATGCCGTTCCGCTCACCCGTGGCATTGAGAGCGAACTGATTTTTGCCCCTCCCTCCAAACTGGCCGAACTTTTGAGACGTGACGAGTTGGACGCCGCCCTGGTGAGCATTACCGAGGTCCTCTTCTACGACCGTTACGATATTTTGGACGGCATTGCCATCGCCTCGCTTGGCGAGGTTTACAGCGTGCTTCTGGCGCATAAGAAACCGCTGGATGAGGTCAAAGACGTCTTTTGCGACACGGCATCGCTGACCGGTTTGAATCTTCTCAAGGTGCTATTGGCCGAAAAGGGCTTATTTCCTGAATTTAAACCGCTCGAGAACTACAAAGCCGCTTTGGAAAAGGATTTCGTGCTGTTGATTGGAGACCCCGCGATAAATTTCCAGCGCGCCCCCCACGAGCATGACATTTTTGACCTGGGAGCCGCATGGACTGAAATCACCCGGTTGCCGTTCGTCTATGCTGTTTGGGCGCTCAGGCGTGGAATTGACAACATGGATTTGCGTCGCGAATTGCGGGAGGCCAAACAATTCGGACTGGAAACCCTGGACGCCATTATTGAAACCCGCGAGGAATATGACGAAGATTTCCGCCGCGATTATTTCGAATGGAACATTCAATACCACCTGGCCAGCGACGAAAAGCGCGGGATCGGGAAATTCTGTGAATTGATTCGGAAACATAATCTCGGAACGGTGCACGCGCCGAAATTCGTCTCTTAAGGTAACATGAGCGCATTTCCAGTCAGCCCTGAGAAAGAAAGCCAGCTCGCCCAACGCATGGCTGCGCTGGGCGTTAACGAAGCGGAAATTGACGAAAGCTTCGTTCGTTCCGGCGGACACGGTGGCCAAAACGTCAACAAGACCTCCACGTGCGTCATGCTGTTTCACCGTCCAACGGGAATCCAGGTCAAATGCCAGGAAACCCGGCAGCAGGGGCTAAATCGGTTCATCGCGCGGCGGTTATTGCTGGATAAAATCGAAGAGCGTCAAAAAGGATTCGTCGCGGCGAAGCGCGCCGAAATCGAGCGCATCCGCCGCCAAAAACGCAAACGCTCCAAACGAGCCAAAGAAAAAATGCTCGCCAATAAGGCACATCACGCGGCGAAGAAAGATTTTCGGAAGCGCGTTGGTTTCGAATAACGCCTTCACGACAAAATGATGAGCGTTTTAGCGGCACTTTGTCCGCTGGAGGGTTCGCAAAAATACAATGGTTTTTACGCTCGGCCCGGCACACCGCCGAGCGCTCCACTATACCAAACTTCGCTCAATGAAGCGGTTCCGAGAAGTTTGTCCAGATCCTCCCGATCTGAAAGACGTGAGAACTTGGCCTCCAGACCGATTTTTTCCGCGATGACAATTTCTTCCGGACGGTCGCGGAAAAGATCAAGGAAGAATGGGTTATGGGTCGTGGCAATGACCTGGACCGGCTCTCGTTTTTCCCGGGAATCTTCTGGATATGCCAGACGATATAAGGCATCACGCACCTCTTGAAGAAGACGAGGATGCAATCCGCGATCAGGTTCTTCCAGACAAACGATGGAAGGCGGGTCCGGCAAATAGGCCAGGGTCAGCAGCGCAAGGGTAATGAGTGTGCCTTGAGAAAGGTCGCGGGCCCGAATCAGATGGCCACCGTTGCAAGTCCGAAGCGCAATCGAACGGTGGCCTGTTGCGGGAGTTTCAAATAGAACCTTGTCGAACTCTGGAATCCACTGGCCCAGCTGTTCATTTAGCGCATCGAATCGCTCGGGGTGTTGATCGCGCATCCGATCAAGCACGCCCGCCAAATTGGCGCCTGTAGATGCCAATTCCATATTTGGGTCCAGCTCAATAGCCGGAGCAATCGCTGCTGCCTCGAGAGAATAAAAACGTGTCCTGTTTAACGTCAGACGGAGACCTGCCAGCGTGCTTTCGTCTTGCAGGCCTCCATGTTTTATATCGTACGCTGGTCCAAAGGGTGGCTTTCCAAATGGCCAACGTGCAATGACCCGGCACTTGTCGTGTTTCTCTTTCCAATCAGCGACAATACTGACCGTCGCGTTTTGACGGCTGCCTGCGCTGCGGATTTCCTCATACGTCAATGTATTTGGTTTGCCAAACGCGGCGATTGCGCGCAACGCTGCGCTTTTTCCGCTTCCATTGGGCCCTACGATAAGGGTGAAGGCGCTCAAAGGCAGTGTCGCGTCCCGCAGCACCTTGAAATTTTGAAATTTGATGGACTCGAACATAAAAACCGCTAAACGAGAAAAAGTTTAGCGGTTCTTATGTCTAAAGCCAGTGACATTGTTCCTTTTTTGGAAATGTCTTTATAGGATCGAAAGGCGACCCTATTTCCAAATCATGTCCGCCACGGTTCGCCCGGCCGGAATAAACGGCAGCACGTGTTCGGAATAAGGTGTCACCACGTCGAGCACAAAAGGCGTCTTCGCCTCGAGCATTCGTTTCAACGCCGCACGCAAGTCCTTTTTGAACATCACACGTTCGCACGGCACGCCAAAGGAATTGCAAACGCGCACGTAGTCCGGATAAATCTCAGCGCGATGATCAGGATCGCCAAGATACGTGTGGCCGCGGTTGCCGGCGTAAAAGTTGTCTTCCCATTGCACCACCATGCCCAGGTGCTGGTTGTTCAAGATGATGGCCTTGGCGGCGATTTTTTCCACGTGGGCGGTGGCGAGTTCCTGAATGTTCATGAGGAACGAGCCGTCGCCATCAATATCGATGACTTCCTTGTCGGGCAACGCCACCTTGATGCCGAGGGCCGCAGGATAGCCAAAACCCATGGCACCGAGGCCCGCGCTGGTAATCAACTGCCGGGGATATTTGTACTTATACCATTGCCCCGCCCACATCTGGTGCTGGCCCACGCCGGTCGTGATATAAGCCTCACCGTTCGTGAGTTCGTAGAGCATCTCGATGACCATCTGCGGCAGGATGACCTGGTCTTCCTGCCCCTGCATGTGGTCTTTCATGTGGTCGCTGTTGGCGATCTCGCTGGTCATCTTGTAGGCAAACGGCGCCTTTTGCTTCCATTCGTCAATTTGCGCGAGCCATGCGGTGCGCTTCTTTGTGATGGGCCGCTTCGCGATCATGGCGTTGAGACGCACAAGCGCGTCCTTGATGTCACCCACAATCGGCAAATGCGCCTTGCGATTCTTATTTAATTCGGCGGCATCAATGTCAATGTGGACAATCGTACCGTGCTTGCAAAATTCGTCGAATTTGCCTGTCACGCGGTCGTCGAAACGGACGCCAAAGGCGAGCAAAAGGTCCGCTCCATCTTTGAGCTTCACCATCGGTTCCGTTGGGTTGCTGCGCTGCTTGTATTCGCCATTGACGGCCCAGTTGGCAAACGCCGCGCCGTGCATGCCGAGCCAGCGGAGGGAAAGGGGATGGGTCTCCGGAAAAGCGCCCACGCCCATAATGGTCGTGGTCACGGGAATGTTCGTGGCTTCGGCAAATTTCCGCAATTCGTCTGATGCCCCGCTGGTAATGATACCGCCGCCGCAGTAGAGGACAGGCCGTTCGGCTTTTTCAATGAGACCGAGAATTTCGTTGAGCGCCACTTCATCCGCTTTCAATTCCGGTTGATTATAACCGCGCAATCCCTTTTTGATATCCTCCAGCGTAGGCCACACGGGCTGGGTCTTTTGCTGCTGGACATTTTTTGGCACGTCAATCACCACCGGCCCGGGCCGGCCTGTTTGCGCAATATAGAACGCTTCCTTCACGATGCGCGGGATATCATTCACGTCGGTCACCAAATAGGAATGCTTCACGATCGGAAGAGTGACCCCGATGATGTCAGTTTCCTGAAACGCGCCGCGTCCAATCATATTTTGATTCACCTGACCTGTAATGGCGATCAACGGGCACGAATCCATGTACGCATCGGCAATGGCGGTGACGAGGTTTGTCGCGCCGGGACCACTGGTGCCCATGCACACTCCCGCCTTGCCCGTTGCGCGGGCGTAACCCTCCGCCGCAAACGAACCGCCCTGCTCGTGTCGGGGGAGGATAGTGCGGATTTTGGACCGCGTGAGTGACTGGTGAATTTCCATGCTCGCGCCGCCGGGATAGGCAAAAATGACTTCCACCCCCTCCCGTTCGAGGGCGGCCACCAGGATGTCCCGCCCGAACATAGCCGGGCCGACCTCCGCGCGATTACGCGTGGACGCGGTTGATGTTTTTTCGTTTCGCGCCGGGGCTTTCGCCGCGGATTTGCCAGTTGCAGTTGTTTTGCTCATAGTTTTTGGTTGTGCGGCCGACAGCCCGGATTAAAGCAAAAACCCGCGGCCGTTTCCAGCCGCGGGTTCTTGTTAAATCTCATTTCAACAAGCGCCAACGGCCTCGCCGGTTACGACGACTACCAGATTGGCGACTTGTGACGCGTTTTTCAACATTTTCGCGATTAACCTAGCGGAATTTCTGTTCCAGTCAAGCCTTCTTTTTTTTCAGTTTCAGCGATGTATTTCTTTGTGGCCGCCGGCAATTCATTCCAAATCCAGAGCGCCACGCCGCCGCCGATAACGGCAAAGGGGACGATAAAGAGCGGCCACCAGTACCAGCTGCGTGCGAATCCGAAGATTGGGACCATTTGACCGGGGCCACCGGCTGCTTCCGGAATCAAATAACCGATGCAAAGAGCCTGCAAACCACTCCCGACGTATGCAAAAGCGTCCACTATGCCGGAGCACGTGGCCGTCGCTTTTCGCCCGCCAAAATCGGTTGCTGCCGTCCCGGACATTAGCGACGTGATCCCGATGGACGCCATGAAAATCAATACGCCAGACCATCCCACTGTCAATGGCGAGGATAACAAATACGCAGCCATTATGACCGAAAGGATCAAAACCAGACCGCAAAGCAGGGCGGCCGGGGGACCGCGGCGCGACTGAAACATTCTGTCCGAAATAATGCCGCCCGCAAAACCACCGATAATTCCAAATACGCACGTGAACCAGCCCCAGTGCTGAGCAAAAAATTCGGCGCCCGGTTGCGCCACTTGGCGGGAAAAAGTCGAGTGCCAGCTCAGAATGGCGTAGCGAAACACACCCGCGGTCAATTCCACACACGCGATCATCAGCATGAGCCGGCTGGCAAAGATTTTCCGGAGCAGGTCGAGGACGGAAAATTCGACGTGCATCTGTCCGGACGAAGCGTCGCTAGTGTCAAGGTGGGGAAATCCGGCCTGCTCGGGCAGGTCTTTAACCAGCCAAATGTCCACCAGCAGCCAAAATACAAGAATCACGGCTGGAACAAAGAAAACCGCCCAGGTGGCGTCCACGGGCAGGGAAGAGCCAAATATTCTTTTGAAGAAATTGTCAGGGGCGCCGGCTTTGGTGAGCGACACGATGCCCGAACTCCAATCAAACGCAAAGTAGTTGCCCGCCGAGATAAATGTTCCGAAAATCGCGCCAAAGACGCCGCGTTCCCGCACGTGGAACCAGTACGCCTTGATTTTGATAATGGACATCGCGCCGTAGCTTTGAAAATACATGTTCACTGAATAAATCGCCGAGTATGCCGCCACCAAATTGACCTTCCAGTGCCGGACAACAATGAACCACGTCAAAATTCCCAGGCCGACGTTTGCAACGGCCGCGCCGGCGGCGGCAATCAGAATTCCGTTTTTGCCTCCAATTTTTTTGTCAATGAGAGGGCCGTTGACGAGAAAAGACAGGGCGTAGGTCCACGAGCCGGCGGTGAGTATGACGCCGAGGTTTGCGTTTGACATCAGTCCCCCCAGGGTGCCTTGTGCCACAATTACATTGAATCGGCCCATGCACAAAAACGCGTAGGTCATTCCCAGAGGCAGCCAGTTGATAAACCGCCGCGTAACAAACCAGCCGCCGTGGCCGACTGGATTGTTGCAGAAATACGCAACCACAACCGCCGCAAGGCAAAGCGGAATTGTAAGTGCGTAAAAAGACTCTGACGCCATGTCCAGCCTAAGGAAAACAGAGCCGCGAGCCAGCGTCAAAGATATTCAAATAATCCGCATATCCGCCCGCTTGCCGCTTGCCGCTGGCCCGTTTATTTTTAATAATCCGCGCCATGCTTGACATCAAACTAATCCGCGAAAAGCCTGATTTTGTGCGCCAACGCCTGGCCACGCGCGGGGCAGGGGATGAAAACCGTATCGACGAACTGCTCAAATTGGACGAAGAACGGCGAAAAATCCTTGCCAGCGTCGAATCTCTCAAGGCCCACCGCAATCGCGTCTCAAAGGAAATTGGCGCACTCATGGCGCAAAAGAAAGCTGCCGAGGCTGAGGCAAAAAAGGCCGAAACTCGCGACCTGGGCGACCAAATTTCCGTGCTCGACAAACAAGCCTCTGAAGTGGATGCGCGGCGCGATGCGCTCATGCTGCAATTACCCAACCTTCCGCATGAATCCGTGAAAATTGGAAAATCGGCCGAAGACAACCCGGAGGTTCGCGTCCACGGCGAAAAGGCGAATTTTTCATTCAAACCTAAATCGCACGTCGAGCTTTGCGACAGTTTGAAGCTTGTGGACTTCGCCCGCGCCACAAAACTGTCCGGCAGCGGATTCCTGCTCTATACAAACTGGGGCGCCAGGCTCGAACGGGCCTTGATTCAATTCCTTTTGGATTTGCACATCCACGAGCACGGTTATACCGAAGTCTCGCCCCCGTTTATCGTCGGGCCCCAATGCCTTGAGGGTGTCGGCCAATTCCCAAAATTCAAAGATCAGTATTACGGAGTGGCGGAAGGCGATGCGCAGGGCAACCTGGGAAAACTCTACCTGGTGCCTACAGCCGAAACTCCAGTGGCCAATATCCACCGCGAAGAACTTTTGCCCGAGAAAGGCCTGCCGATTAATTATTGCGCCTATTCGCCGTGTTTCCGGGGCGAAGCCGGCGCCGCAGGCGTGGGCACGCGCGGAATGATACGCGTCCACCAATTCGACAAGGTGGAACTTATCAAAATCGTAAAACCGGAAAACGGCTACGACGAGTTGGAAAAAATGGTAACCAACGCCGAGAAAGTCCTGCAATTGCTCGGCTTGCACTATCGGGTCATCCTTCTCTGCACCGGCGACATGGGATTTGGCAGCGCCAAGACCTATGATATCGAAGTCTGGGCGCCAGGGCAGGGGACTTACCTCGAAGTTTCAAGCTGCTCGAATTGCGAGGATTTTCAGTCCCGCCGTATGAATCTGCGTTTTAAGACCGAGAATGGCGAAAACAAATTCCCTCATATCCTCAACGGCAGTGGGACGGCCCTGGCCCGACTGTTTGTCGCTTTGATTGAAACGTGCCAACAAGCCGATGGCAGCGTGGTTATTCCCACACCGCTCCAGCCATACTTGAAAACTGAAAAAATTTCGCCCGGGACAATGTAAGCCAGGCTGAACGTTTGAACTCATTGACGCAAATCCGGTATAAATGAACATCCTGCTCGCCACCAGCGAAGTCCATCCCTATTCAAAAACTGGCGGCTTGGCGGACATGGTTGGCGCGCTGGCCAAGACTCTTGCGCGCGAAGGCCATCAGGCCCGCGTCGTTACACCGCTATATCGCGGGATACAGGCACAATTTCCTCAAATTCGCCGGGAGGACTGGTGGTTTGACCTGCCTCTGGGCAGCCGGCGCGTCCAGGCGGATTTGTTTTCGCTCCAGGTGGAAGACAATCTCATGGTTTATTTCATCCGGCAGGACGATTTTTACGATCGCAATGGCTTGTACCTGGAGGATAACACCGTCTATGCCGACAACGCCGAACGGTTTATTTTTTTCTCAAAATGCGTGGCCCATCTGGCGCGGTATCTGCCGTGGCGTCCGGATGTCATCCATATTAACGATTGGCAAACTGGCCTCGTTCCGGCTCTCGTTCTTAACCAGCAAAAATACGAAGGGTGGGGGAACCCGCCCCCAACGTGCCTGACCATCCACAACCTGGCCTATCAGGGCGTTTTTCCCGCAAGCGCCTTCGGGCTGGCGAACCTGCCCCCGGAATTCTTTACCATCGATACCGCCGAATATTTTGGCCATTTGAATTGTCTCAAAGCAGGCATTGCCCTGGCGGACGTTATGACGACGGTCAGCCCGCGTTACGCGCGCGAAATTTTGACCGAGGAGTACGGTTGCGCCCTCGACGGTCTGTTGCGCAAACGGCAAGCGCGATTAGTCGGCATCCTTAACGGAGTGGACTATGAAGAATGGAACGCCATGACCGACCATTATCTCAAGGCTCCATTTTCAGCCGCCCAACTGGCCGGGAAAACTATCAATAAGGCGGAACTGCAAAAGGAAATGGGCCTGGGAATCACCAAAGCGCCCCTTTTTGGCACTATTACCAGGCTCGCCGAACAGAAAGGAATAGACATTCAATTGGCGGCCCTCGAAGAAATGTTGAGCGCCGAAATACAATTTGTTTTGCTTGGCAGCGGATCGCCCGCTTACGAACACGGTTACCATGAATTGGCCCGAAGGTTTCCAAATAAGGTGGCGGCCCGTTTTGGCTATAACGAGGGCCTTTCGCACAGGATTGAAGCGGGCTGTGATTTTTATCTGATGCCATCACGCTATGAGCCCAGCGGCCTTAACCAGATGTACAGTTTGCGCTACGGGACCATACCCATTGTCCGCGCCACCGGAGGCCTGGACGACAGCATCGTGGACTTTACAGAAAACAAAACGCAGGCCAATGGCATCAAATTCTCTGAATACTCTCCGCGTGCCCTTGCCAGGGCCATCCGAAAAGCTCTCGCCCTATACGAACAACCGTCCCTGCTCAACCGTTACCGGAAAAATGCAATGAAATGCAATTATTCGTGGGAACGAACCGTCGGCGAGTATTTAAACATATACAAATCACCCAAAACGCTGCCGGATCGCTAAAAATTGGTTCCTCAGCCGTTTCAACGATTTAACGATTTAACGATTTAACGTTTTAGCGCTTCGTGTCCTTACCGCGCCGCATACCCGGCGCTGGTCCGCTGAACAAGGTTTGCAAAACGTTGCGCCCGTTTGGCCACAGCCCGGCAAGGATGATCCACTTCCTGTGGAGCGTTCCAAAGCACGTAGAACTCGAAATTGGTTGGCACACGGTTGTGCGTATGCTCAAACCTGGCCACCCTCGGCCGCATGATCTTTTGTGCGGCGTCCAGCGCGACTCCCGCATTGAGCGGATTGCCGCCAGGCCAAAGATACGGGCGAATTTGAAAGCGTGAGACTTCTCCCAGCGATCCGATGGCCGAATCGTCGTCGCCGCTCTCGATCATCGAAAGCGCCGCCCAACGATCCATGGCGCGCGCGGAGCAAACCATCGCGCACACAGCAACCAAAACAATCAGAGCCTTGATCCTCATGGTGGTCCTTTTTTAGCCAATTATTTGCCAAATGAAAAGCAGAAATTAATTAAATATAACAAACATTGTCTAACATTAATTCCATTGCCGAAACTGTAGCTGTTCCAAGCAATTGCAATGACCGCACGGTTTGGCGCCTAAATGAGGACTCAATTTTGATTGTGATGCTCATAGTAATTACATTGCAATATACCTTTCAACGGCGACTTTTTGCAATGACATGCCATGACGCTTTTGGGACACAGGACCATCAAAAGACGGACAATATGGTCTGTTCCCGGGCGCGTTTATTACGGTGACAATGTTACGGTGACAATGGCCGGATTCGCCTTTGCGCGGCAGGCTGGACGCCCAACGCTAATCCTTCAGGGTATTGTACCCCTTTACCATCTTACGTATCGTGCTGCGCGGCGCCAGACGGGTCAAAAAAGTCAGGCTCCGATTGCGGAATCCTGGGATAGCCACGGTTTTTTTGTTTCTGAATGCAAAGTGCCCGAATCTGGCGACGGTTTCTGCGGACATTTTACTCGATTGCATGAGCCGTGTTTTTTCACCGCGTGCGACGGCGCCGAAATTCGATTCCGTCGGGCCCGGACAAAGTACGGTCACGGACACGCCCGTTCCCGCCAGTTCTTCCGACAACGCCTCAGAAAATGACTGCACGAACGCCTTCGTGGCGTAATAAATCGCCATGTTTGGCCCCGGCACGAACCCCGCCACCGATCCGACATTGAGGATTCCCCCGCCCTTCTTTCGAATCATTTCCGGGAGAAAAAGAGCCGTTAACTCGGTCAAAGCCATGACGTTGACCTTGATAATTTCAAGTTCCCGTTCCACGGCCATGTCGGCGAAAGCGCCGTGAAGGCCAAAGCCGGCGTTGTTGATCAACACGTCCAAAGAGATCTTCTGGTTCGCCAGGCTGTCGAATATCTGTTTTGGCGCATTTGGGAGGGATAAATCAGCAGGCAGAACAACGGTTTCGATCTTGAATTTCGCCTTCAAGGTCCCCGCCAGTTCCTCCAGCGCCGGCCGATTGCGCGCTGCCAGGACCAACCGGCATCCGTCCGCCGCAAAGCATTTGGCCAGTTCAAGCCCGATTCCTGATGAGGCTCCGGTGATTAAAACGGTTTCGCCTGTCATAATTCATTCATGTCGTTCTCAATAACAGACAAGAGGATGTCCCACTATTTTTCAATCATCATCCAATCCAAACCGGCTTGAAATGGGCCAATACACAAAGAACGATCTGCCAATGATTTTGGTCGCGGGAAAATCGCCCCAGTAGCGGGAATCGTAACTGTTAAAGGTATTATCGCCCATCACGAAAACATGGCCTGGCCGGACGTCAAATTCTCCGCCGGGAGAAAGCGCCCCGATCATTGCGTTTCCAAAGTACTTGTCATCGGCATAATTTAGAATAGTCGCACCTTTGGAAGGATTTGAGAATGAATACAGATTCTCAAAATGCGGCGTCTCAGCCGTAATCTGCCTTCCGTTCACGATGAGATTGCCGGCAGGCAAAGTGACTGCGTCCCATGGAGGCTGAGGAACCCCGGCAACCTGATAATCCTGGTTTAACGCCAGACGGTCGCCACCTAAACCCATGAGACGCTTAATGTAAAACGTGTTTTGCTGGTCCAGAGGCAGGCGATCTATTCCCGTGGTTTCAAATACAACAATATCCCCGCGGTTCGGCGGGCGGAAATTATATGTCAGTCGGTCCACAAACAAATGATCGCCCGCCTTGACGCGGAGCCTGATGACATCCTCGCCTTTTTTATAGACGCGGCCCGGCTCCAGGGTCAGGCCGGCGCGGTCTTGCAGGGTTTCTTCGCCGGAATCGGGCGGAAACATAATCGTGTACCATTTTCCGCCAAATTCGATCCGTTGGTAGAGGCTAAAAATTGTGCCAGGCCAGGGCTTGTCCACATCCTCAACGCTGCCATCTTCCGGAGCGACAAAATGAACGTACGAAATACCATGGACCCATTCTTTACAGCGCTCCAACCCGGAGGGAATCACTATTGAATTCTTCAATTTGACTTGCTCCGTTGTTTTGGCCTGCAAAATGGCCTGTTCCTGGGTGGTCAAAGCATCGTAGTTCTGGGCGCCGCGAACATATAGCGTAAAATCCGGGACCGACGTAATCCCGTAGAGCGTGGGCTGCATGGAACCCGTGGGAATCTTGAACGGTTGCAAAAAAAACGTCCGGATGCCCATGGCTACGGCGATGGCAACCAACAGGACCTCCACGTTTTCGCGCCAGACGGCGTTGGGATACACCTTTATGAATTTATCGCCGGCGAATTGGAGTTCTTCTGCGGCAATACTGATCTTTCCCGTGTTTGCTCCGCTGGCGATCGCCGCGTTCAGTTCATTGATTTTGGACTCAATGGCTGTTACCGCCTGGGGTGAAAGCAAATCACGCTGCGCGTTCAGCAGCCGCTGAACGTGTTTGCGCAGGGCGATGGCGTCTCGAACCGTCTTGGAAAAGAACCGGCGAAATATCATAAACCTTTGTTTTGAGAATCAATGTGATGGACACTCACAAATTGATTACGGGCCTGATTCTCACACGAAATCACCTTGAAAACAAATGGAAACGGCTCAAGCCTCTTATTGCGGGAGTGAATGAGCCGCGCAGGACCGGCGGTCTTCAAGGCTCGACTGCTCCTGGTGTCACTTTCGCCCCTCTATCCGTCAGAACGCCAAGGCTTTGACTTTCTAAAGCTTTTCAAACCCTCAAACGGGCCAGAGGCCCTTGGCAATTCAGCACCCTGCCACATTGGAATTCTAAAGTCATTTGTCCCAAAAATGACAAAAACAACCCTCTGAAGTCCTACTACTGCAATATTCAACCCCAGAAACATTAGCACACCTTATCATTCTAATTGTTACAATTTCGTTTCTTGATATTTTACTTTTTTTTACTTTTTTTATTGCAGTCAAAGAACTGTTTCAGCTACACTCACGGCGTTGGAGCAATAACCACTGGCTCCAGTGCTTGCTTTAGAAAACAATCACTAGCTAAAACATGAGATAACGCATTGTTTTATTATGAAAAAGAAAAAAGGATCCCTAAATAAACTCACACCCGTGCCAGCCGCTGCTGCGGTTTTTGCTTTGGCGGCCTCAGCCGCCCATGCAGTAAGCTATGAAGACACCTACCTGTTTTCGGCCAATTTCCCGGCCTCATGGAACGGGACAAGCACGACGGTGAATAACGAGCAACCCGGTAACGGCTCTGGTTTCCAAAGCGGCACGGCCACATATACAACCGCGGCCGTTCCACCCGGAGCAACCGCCGGCACAGGCTCAATGGCCTTGACTGGCGTTGGCGGGATCAAAGTGACCCCAACCGGAGCGCTCAACAACGGGTCTATCGCTTATGGTGGCGGGTTCGCATTCAACATTGATTTCATGTGGAACGGCGGTTTTTCAAGCTCTTTTGGCGGCGTTCAAAAGCTCATTGATTATGCCGGCACCGAATCTTTGCAATTGGTTGCGACTAGCGCAACTTCGGCGACTCTTGAAATGGTATTCGCCAACGACACCGGTGCAGAATCAACCGCCGTTAGCTACACGATTGCGCCAAATACATGGTACAATACGAGCATGGTATTCAACACCTATGGCGCCCCCCTTGTTGGCGGAGACATTTCCGGGACGGCGAACCTATACATTGACGGCCTCCTTCAATCCTATGGCGCTGCCACTAAAGGGACGTACGGCGACGGGTTGAATCGCCCTATCGGCATCGGCGAATTTGGATACGGCCACACCACGAGCATCATTGGTCTGGATGGCGATATTTACAGTGCATCCATTCAGGTAGTGCCTGAACCTTCCACGCTTGCTCTCGGCGCCCTGGGCGGCCTGGGAGTTCTGGGTATGAGGTGGAGATTCCGTCGCGGCAATGCAGGAGCGTAGTTTCATTTTGGATATTTCGAAGAGCCGCCAGCAATGGCGGCTCTTTTGCTTTGTGGGCTGAGCAGCCCGTTAAAAATCCAATAGACATTTTGCTATCCGCACTCAAAACTTCCCGACCGTTTAAACATGAGCCAGCCACACCAAAATAAGCTTAACCCGAAGATACAACGGCTTTTCCGGGAATTCGAAGAGGCTTGGAAACGC
The DNA here is from genome assembly GCA_963845665.1 of uncultured Verrucomicrobiae bacterium. GTDB lineage: Bacteria > Verrucomicrobiota > Verrucomicrobiia > Limisphaerales > UBA11358 > UBA11358. The sequence goes on along the minus strand of CAWJTA010000001.1, from coordinate 444,281 downwards.
CAGGATTTTCAGCAAGGTATTAGCCTGCTCGGTCAAGCGATCGAAATGGAACCGTCCAACCCCAGCCTCCACTTCAACCTCGCCCGCGCTTATGGGGAGCGCTACGACTATCCGGCCGTCGAACGTTGCATTGAGAAAGCATTGGAAATGTCGCAAGGCAACATTCAAATGATCCAGGAGGCGGCGCGCATTTGCTCAAATTTCAAACATCTCGATATGATGATGCGCTATCTCGAGCGCGCCAGCGGAAAAAAGGGAGTCTCAATCCCCGCCCTGACTTCACTGGCGGATCTATACGTTCTTGACGAACGTTTGGATGACGCGGCCGAAATGGTCGAGCGCGCCGCGCGAATGGATCGAAAGCACCCGCGCGTATTGCTCGGAGATGCGGTGCTTAAGCGAAAGCGCGGCCAAATCAAAGAGGCGGAATCTGTGCTCCGGGATCTCATGGCAAGCTCGACTGCGGAGATGTTGATCCGTGTCCGGGCAGCATACGACCTGGCCGAGATGCTGGATCGTGAAGGCCAATACGACGAGGCAATGACCGCTATGTTGGAGGCGAAGGCGCTTCAACGCCCCGCGACAATACCCCTGGCGGGGGCGCTTCAACAACTCCAGAACCTTGATAAGGAAGTCCCACGAATTGTCACCGCCGCGGTCATGGACCGCTGGCGCGCCGAGAATGCCAGCCAACCGCCCCGGCGCATCGCCCTGCTGAGCGGGCATCCTCGCTCAGGCACCACCCTCCTGGAGCAGGTGCTCGATGCGCACAGCGACGTGGTTAGCCTTGAAGAGACGACTCTCATACACGACGAAATCCTCCGTCCCCTCTCCCGGGATTTTCCGCCGGGAACTGGAATTCTTCAAATGCTTGATTCAGCGCCCCCGAGTGTGCGGTCTCATTTGCGCGAAAATTATTTCTATTGTGCTGAGATGTATCTTCGTGACCCCATCGGCAGCCGCCTGCTGGTGGATAAGAATCCGGGCATCAATTTAATAGTCCCTGTCCTCTTGCGGGTATTTCCCGAAACAAAATTCCTGATTGCATTGCGCGATCCGCGCGACGTGGTAATGAGTTGTTTTATGCAATCGTTGACGCCCACCGCCGTCAGTTCCGCCTTCTTAAGTCTGCAAGGGACCGTCAATCAGTATGCGAGCGTGATGGGCTTCTGGCTGGAGATGCTCCCGCGAATGGAAAACCAATGGCTTTATGTCCGCTACGAGGAGATGATAGACGACCTTCCGACTGTGGCCAGGTCCGCATTGGAGTTCCTCGGGCTGAGTTTTGAAGATAACGTTCTAAAATTCTTTGAGCACGCGCGAACCAAACGCGTCAAGTCTCCGTCCAGTGTGGAAGTCCGCAAGCCGCTCTACCGCACCGCCGTTGGGCGCTGGAAGAATTATGAGCAATACCTGGAACCCTACCTCTCGGGTCTGGAGCGTTTCGTGAAGGAGTTTGGGTATGAATGATGCCGGGGAACCTTCACATAATTGATAGACATTTCCGTTTCGACTCTCAAAAATGACGCAGCTTTTATCGCATGAGCCATGAGCCAGCCAAATCCAACTCAATCAAAGCCAAATAAAGAGACACAGCGACTTTGCCGGGAAGCCGAAGAGGCATGGAAACGACTGGATTATGCGCGGAGTATTACGTTCCTGGAACGGGCGGCGCGCCTCGAACCATCCAATCCGAGCCTATACTTAAGCCTGGCGCGGGCGCATGGACTGCGTTACGACTATCCTGCCGCCAAACGCTACGTCGAAAAAGCGTTACAGGTTTCACAGGATAGCGTCCAAATGATCGAGGGCGCCGCGCGGATCTGCTCAAATTTCAAAAATCTCGATATCATGGTCACCTGCGTTGAGCGCGCCAGCCGCAAGGAAGGCGTTTCGATTGACGCGCTGATGTCTCTGGCAGATATATACACCGTTGACGATCGCATTGACGAGGCTGCTGAAGTAGTCGGGCGCGCGGCGCGGATGAATCGAAATGACGCGCGCGTATTGCTTCGAGAAGCGACCCTCAAGCGACGGCGCGGCGAAATCAATGAAGCAGAATCTGTCTTTCGTGACATCATGACGAACTCCTCCGCTGATGTCACGGTTCGCGCCAGCGCTGGACACGGACTGGCCGGGATTTTGGATGGCGCCGGCAAATACGATGAGGCTATGACCGCCTTGTTGGAAACGAAGGCGATCCAGCGTCCCCAGGCATTGCCATTGGCGCCGCAGCTCCAGCGCATGCAAATCTTTAACAAGGAAATACCGCAAACCATTAACGCCGCGATGGTGGATCGTTGGCGCGCAAATGGTGCCAAATTTCAACCGCCCAGGCGGCTTGCACTGCTCGCGGGCCATAATCGCTCGGGCGCAACTCTCCTGGAGCAGGTGCTTGATGCGCACGGCGGGGCAGTCAGCCTTGAAGAAACGGCCCTGTTGCACGATGAAATATACCAGCCGCTCACGACCAATTTTCCACCGGGAACCGGCCTTTTCCAAATGTTGGATTCGTCTCCGCCCAGTGTCCTCTCCCGCCTTCGTGAAAACTATTTTCACTTCGCTGAAATGTCCCTGGGCAAAGCCATCGGCGACCGGTTGGTGGTGGATAAGAACCCAGGCGTCAATGTAATGGTCCCCGTCCTGCTGCGGGTTTTTCCTGAAACGAAATTTTTGATAGCCTTGCGCGACCCGCGTGACGTCGTGATGAGTTGTTTTATGCAACCGTTCAGGCCCACGCCGGCCAGCTCCGCCTATTTGACCCTCGAAGGCACCGTGAGCCATTATGCGAGCATGATGCAGTTCTGGCTCGACATGCTTCCACGGATGGGAAACCAATGGATGTATGTCCGCTATGAGGAGATGATAGACAATCTTCCGACCGTTGCCCGGTCCGTGCTGGAGTTTCTCGGTCTGGGGTTTGAAGAAAATGTTCTCAAGTTCTTTGAGCATGCCCGCACGAAGCGTATCAACTCGCCTTCACGCGAGGACGTGCGAAAGCCGCTTTACCGCACAGCCGTCGGCCGCTGGAAGAATTACGAAAAATACCTCGAACCCTATATGCAAGGCCTGGAGCCCTTTCTGAAGGAGTTTGGATACGATTCGCCCCCGCCTCCATGAACTCCAGAGATTGGAGCGCCGCCTGGCCATTCAAAGTCCGGTAGTGGGCTACTTTGAACGGAGCGCGGCTGTGTCGGAGACCAGCCGCAGCAGTCAGCACCACACGGCCTGAAAATATGGCAATCCCTCTTCCATCCCACGTGCTGCGACTGGTGTGCTTCGCACACACAGCCGCGCTTGAAAGTAGCCCATTGCCCAGAATCCTTTCCCTGAAAACCTGACGATCGATGGTTCCTGCTAAACTCGCGTTCGACTGCGCGCAAGATGTGCGCAGAATCCCGCAACGCGGTACGGTTCACAGAAGATTTGCCGGGCGACAGAATAATTTTAACTAATCAATTAATGCTGTTACTATGAGTTTGTCTATAATCGTTGGGGGGCGGCTCTTTTTTATCGCCACGGCTTTGCTTTCATTGTTAAATGCTGTTGCCAGCGGTGCTATACCGGTGGAGGAAGATCTTACAACAACTCAATTGGAAGGAGCCTATTTCTCATGAAGATGTTTTGTCGTTTCCTATTGCCTTGCACAGTCGCAGTTCTTTTAAATTTGACAGCGGCGCCGAACGTCCGGGCGACCCCGTATGCCTCGGGCATCACCGTCACTAACGGGACCGTCACATTTTACCTCAATGAGGCTGGAGGGAACGTCACCGTGACGTATGAGAACGGCAGCACTAACGCCAGCTTCAACGGCGTCACCACCGGCACGAATGAGCCCGCCGGGCAGTACTCCTTCCAATTGGGCGCGCACACCGGCTATGCCATCTCTGTTTATAAACAGGGCAATGGCGTGCCATTCCAAATCAGCAATGACTCGTCAAACTTTGCGCAATGGACTAACCCGCGCGGTATGGCAGTGAATAAATACCCCCAATTTGGCCGGTGGTTCGGTCGCATCTACGCTGGTGTAGCCTATGCCGGCGGCGGTTCGGGAGCCGCGGCAAAATACCCCGGCATTTACGCCGCCAATGCCGACTTCTCGGATGCCCTGGGCCAAGGCACCAACCCGTTTGCCGGATCCTACTATAGCACCCCGGCCTTCATCACCGCCGAGGCAAGTGGAGATACGTCCCAGGGTGCCTCTTACAGCTTCCCATATAAAATGCGCGTGGCGCCGGACAACTCGCTGCTGGTGGTGGACGGATTTGCAGCCGTACCTACTGGCGACCTTTTGCAATTTACGCCGGATTTGGACAATTCAAATTTTATCTTTTCGCAAACTCAGCCGAATGCAGCCAGCATTCACGGAGATTTGGTCGGCACGCCTGATTTGTTGATCACAAATACCGCGGGCGTCATCTCTCAGGGGCTTTGGATTTTTGACTCCGGCCTGGCGGCGCCAGGCGGCGAGACCTTCGGGCCAAGTGCGCCTGGCGGTGGGTCCAGCGCAGCCGGTAGTTACAACAACGCCTACCTTTACGCCATTGGCACCAACAGCGATTACCCTTGGACCAATGGGCCCGTTTACTCTTACAACGTGGGATTGGGCGGTTTAAGCGAGCTGCATCCGGAAGGCGATATTGGCGTAGACGGAAAAATCATTTGCGGCTTCGAGCGCGCCAACGGGTCCAATCCGGATGTTCAAATTCTGGATCCCACAGGTTCTACGATATTGTGGACGTCATGGGTTGACACAGGCGGGGTAAATGGGCCTGATCCGTGGGCGGGCGTGTCGGGCTCTGTGGGCGGGGCCTTCGCCGGTCTCCGCGAGTCGCCCGATGGACGGTATCTGGCCGCGGTGGACATTGATAATGGCATTACTCTTGCCAGTATGACGAATGGGCTTCCCGACGATTCCTCTCTTTTTTATATCACAAATTCGCCGGAAACCGGCAATTCTCGCGGCATGGACTGGGACGCGGCCGACAACATTTATGTCATCAGTTCAGGGCAGGCCCTCTTACGGGCGTTTTCACTGGGGCTAACGACGACCTGCATTACGAGCAACGACATCACCGGCACCAATGGAACTTTTGCATTAATTCTGCCGCCGGTCTCGGCGACGGTGGTCGCGACCACGACGCCGGCGTCGCAAAATTACATTAACAGCCAGCCGGCCGGCACGCCCATTCCGGGAGTGTTTACCATCAGTCTTTCGAAAAACTCCATTACAGCGCCGACTGTGGTCAATTTCAACCTCAGTGGCACCGCGGTTTTAGGCGTTAATTACACCATCGTCACGGGTACTGACCCGAATGGTGTCGTCATCACCACGACGAATGTGACGTTCCCGTCCGGCACTTACCCTGGCTCGGGCAATTGGGCCGTAAACGTGCGAATTGTCCCGACGGCCACGCCCCTTTCCGGACCCACTTTGACGGTGAATATGACAATTCCCGGTGGGGCGGATTATTTTGCCGGGTCGCCGTCGTTTGCCCCAATGACCCTTTTGAACACCGGCCCGCAAGTGCTTTTCCTGACGCCGGCCAGTTTCGGCACGAATATGAGCCGGAACGTACCCAATGACTACGCTCAGTTTGCCGTTACCCGCTGGGGCGACCTTAACGGTCCGGGCAACAGCGCCGGCAATGTCAGTCAGAGGTCTTACACCGTGACCAACATCATTTACGGGGGTACGGGGACCTATCCCACCGATTTCGCGGCCGGGGCGCAGCGCCTTAACATCAATGTTAATTATTTTTCGCCGCCGCCGTACCCGGCGACATTGCAAAACGGTGCTCCGGGCATTGTGATCAATCCGGGTGACGTGACTGTGATGAACGCCATTGGTAATCCGGTGATGCATTCGAATCTACGCGCGTCTCCCAAAGACGCAACCATCGTCATCAGCTTAACCAACAGCGTTACCGGAACCAATTCAACCAGTTCGGAAGGCTATGGCTATTCGGTTACTACAGCCAGTGTGGCATTAAACGAATTAGACAATGCCGTGGGTCCGGAAGTGGTTCTGTGGTCCGATCCGCTCACCAATTCGCTGGACAGCACCAACTGGACCCTGGCCTACGAAGCGACGAATTTGACGGGGACACCGGGATTCGGAGGACGGATATTGCCGGTGTTGATTCCCCATTACACAAACGATGAAAGCGCCCGGATTGACGGTGGCAGCAATGACTTCGAGGCGGAGTTTGGCAGCCCCGTCGCCAACAACAGCGTCCCGCAATCGCAGGTGATGGCCCAAAACGGATGGGTGAACGCGCTGCACGTGACCGTCAATAAAGACGGCGGAAACGCCCAGGCCGCGGTCAATCTCTATCCGCAAGGCAAGACCTTTGCTGGCAACTACGCGTTGCGCTTTAACATGTATCTGTCGCTCTATCAGTTCGCGATTGGTGTTCCCCAGGTCGGAACTCCTGCGGACGATTTCGCCCTTTTTGGTATCAATCATACCGGCACTAATTGCAACTGGCGGCTGGCCTTTACCGATCCGGTAACTCCCGGTTATAACGCGCCCGTCAACGCCGATGGCGACTGGTTTGCGATTGACGCGGGCTATGGTTCTGTTTCGCCCGCCGACTTTGACTCATTTGCTTCGCCCAAGTTGCCCAACCGTGGCATCGGGGTGAACGGCGGGATAAGCGATATTGAAAGCAGTCCCGCGTCGGGCCAAATCGGTGTTTTCAAATCTCCGCCGTTCGTTTCCGAAGATAACTCCGCCGGGGCGCTTGCGCCTGGGGGAGAAGCCGTTAACCAATGGGTGAACGTGAGCGTCGAGGTGACCCAGAACACCAACGTGAGCGTCTATATTAATCGCAGTCAGGTCATCCCGTCCTTTAGCCTGAATGACAGCGCCGCGGCCAACGGCGGCTACTACACCAATGGCACGCCAATGCTGGGCTATCTGGACCCATATGCGGACGTGAGCGATCACAGCGCATACGTCTATTACTCTAACGTGCGCATCGTCGAGCTGTCACCTTATCTCACCAGCCAGCCGGTCAGCGTCATTGCCACAAATGGAGCGAATGTTTCATTCACGGCATCCGCAAACCTGGCTACGGCGCCCTTGACGGACGTTTGGTACACGGCCACCGGCAGTGTGCCCGTGGCCGCAGTACAGACCAATACGGCTAATGCCACCAATCTCACCAGCACGCTGGCGTTGAACAATGTGCAAATTGGCAACAATTTCGTGTCGGTCTTCAGCGATGCCTCCGGCCCGGTCACCAATCAGGTTGCCAGCCTGGAGGTCGTAGGCGTGACCAACGTTACCGCGCTCCCCGGCGCCAATGCTCAACTCTCGGTGACCGCCAGCGGTCAATCGGCGCCGACGTCCTATCAATGGATATTTAATGGTTCGAACCTGGCAAACGGCAACCATTACGCCGGAGTAACCACGGCCACGCTCACCATCACCAATGTTCAATCGGCTGACGCCGGAGCCTATTCAGTGGCCGTCGTCAATGCCGCAGGGACGGCGACGCCTTCTGGCGCGTTGATCGTGATCGCGTCCCAGGCGAATATACATATATCGAGCGTGTCCATGCACGGCAGCAACACCGTCGGGCAGTTTACATCGACGGACCCGTCCGACAACACCAGCTCATTCACGCTGCAAAGTTCGATCGGCGTGCAGGGGCCATATACCAACAACACGGCGGCGGTATTCTCCGGCGGCAGCGGAACATTCCAATTCACATTGCCGATTACAACGAACGCCACGATGTTTTATCGTTTGATACATAATTGATTCGGCGGGGCCTCGCGCTCGCTGCCGCGGGCGCGAGGACCGGACGCCAGGCGCCATTGACATTGACTATGAAACAAACTAAACTTCTTCATGTAAAATACTTAAAAGGAGAAAAGTTGAAGACATCTGCGAGAAATCGATCGGCTAACCGGGCTGGAAATCCAGCATTCACATTGATCGAGCTATTGGTGGTCATCGCCATTATTGCGATTCTGGCCGCAATTATGTTGCCGGTGCTCAACGCCGCCAAAGTACGGGCTGAGGCCGCTCAATGCCTGAGCAATAAAAAGCAGCTTGCAACCGCATCCGCCATGTATCCGGATGACTGGAACAATTACATGATTCCCAACGCGCCCCTGGGACCGCTGGCCAGCCTTGGCTGGTGTGATTCTGCGAGTGGTGAAAACTGGTATAATTCTGTCGAAAATACTAACGTGCTCACTTATTCCACCAATTGTTTGGCAGACTATCTCTCGAAGCAGGTGAAGGTGTATACATGTCCCGGCGATTATGCGCCTTCCCAAGACGGCCCGCGCATCCGCAGCATCTCCATGAACTCCCAGGTCGTTGGCGGGCTAATGAATCTCCCCACCGCCGCGAATTATATGTCGGGCTCGAGCGTGCTCAACACCTTTTACCTCTATGACCCCGGCTGGCCCTTATACGGTAAGACATCGCAATTGCTTGGCATAAAACCCGTGGACATTTGGATATTTTGCGACGAATCCATGAGCAGCCTCAATGACGGTTATATTCAAATGCAATTGAGCCTGCCCGAGTTCCCCGATGAGCCCGCCAACTATCATGGCCGCATGAATTGCTTTTCCTTTCAGGACGGCCACGTGGAAGAACACAAATGGCGGGGAGCGCTGATTTCCACTCCCTATGCTTATGGCATCGAATCTAGCCACTATTGGAACGGCGTGCAGTTTAACGCCGGCCCGACCCAGGTGAGCGGAGAAGACCCGGATTGGAATTGGCTAAGACAGCACACTGCTTCCAGAGCGGATTTGCCATGATTGTTTGGCTGTCAGGTTTTCGCTCGTGTTATCGATCGTGGTTTTCACTGGCGCTATGCCGGTGAAAGGAAAGTTCTTACAACAATTCAACAGGAAGGAGCCTGGCTCTACGCCTTCAATACCTCGATAAACGCTTCCTGCGGAATATTCACATTCCCGATGGACTTCATCCGCTTTTTGCCTTCCTTTTGCTTCTCCAGCAATTTCCGTTTGCGGCTGACGTCGCCGCCGTAGCATTTGGCCGTGACGTCCTTGCGGAAGGCGCTCACGGTTTCCGACGCAATAATTTTGCCGCCAATCGCGGCCTGAATCTTAACCGCGAACTGCTGGCGCGGAATGACTTCCTTGAGCTTTTCCGCGAGCACGCGTCCCCTGCCCTCCGCTTTGGTGCGATGCACGATGCAGGAAAAGGCGTCCATTGGCTCGGTATTGACCAGCATGTCGAGCTTGACCATGTCGCTCTCCATATAGTCGGCCTGCTCATAATCCATCGAACCGTAACCGCGCGTCAGGCTTTTGATGCGGTCATGGAAATCAATCAGGATTTCGTTCAATGGAACAAGTGACGTCAGCATAACTCGTTTGGCGTCCAACGTCTCAGTGTGGTCTACGTTGCCGCGCTTCTCAGAAATAAGAGCCATCATGTCGCCAATATTTTCGTTCGGACAGATCACGAACGCCTTGACCATCGGCTCGGCGATTTTCTCGATGAACGTTACTTCCGGCAGAAATGCGGGATTATCTATTTCCTTCTCAGTCCCGTCGGTCATCGTCACTTTGTATACTACGCTTGGGTACGTCGCGATGATGTCCATGTTGTATTCACGCCGCAGCCGTTCCTGCACAATCTCCATGTGCAACAATCCCAAAAATCCGCAGCGGAAACCGAAGCCCAGGGCGACCGATGTCTCGGACTGATACACAAACGCCGAATCGTTTAACTGCAATTTGCCCATGGACGCCTTCAAATGCTCGTAATCGGCGGTATTGATTGGATAAATACCGCTGAAAACCATCGGATGAATTTCTTTAAAGCCCGGCAGGACCGGCGATGGATTCCGGGCGTCGGTGATGGTGTCGCCCATTTTCACTTCCTGAGCCGTCTTGATATTTGCGGTAAAATAACCTGTTTCGCCCGCTTCAAGCTTTTCGCGGACGTACGGCTTTGGATTGAAGCTGCCGACTTCCTTGACCTCGACGTTTTTGCCCGAGTGCAGGAGTTTCACGTGCTGTCCGGGCTTTAATTCGCCGTTAAAAACGCGAACGTGCGTGACCACGCCCTTATACGTGTCGAAAAACGAATCGAACGCCAGCGCCTGAAGGCTGCCCTCGCCTGTTGGCCTGGGCGGCGGAATGCGCGCGACGATGGCTTCGAGAATTTCCTCAATGCCGATGCCCATTTTGGCGCTGGCCGGTATGGCCAGAGACGATTCAATCGTCAGGATATCCTCCAGCTGTTGCAGGGTCTGGGCTACATTGGCATGCGGCAAGTCGATTTTGTTTATGACCGGGATAATTTCGAGATTTTGTTTCATCGCCAGGTGCATGTTGGCAACGGTCTGGGCCTCGACGCCCTGGGCTGCGTCCACGATCAGCAACGCGCCCTCGCATGCGCTCAGGCTGCGGGAGACTTCATAGGCAAAATCCACATGGCCGGGGGTGTCAATCAGGTTGAGCTCGTAGGTTTCACCGTTGCGGGCCTTATAAAGCATGGTGACCGGATGGGCCTTGATGGTGATCCCGCGTTCCCGCTCCAGATCCATGGCATCCAGAAGCTGGTCTTCCATGTCCCGCGTGGCGATGGTCCCGGTGCGGTGCAGGAGACGATCGGAAAGCGTCGTCTTGCCGTGGTCAATGTGAGCAATAATACTGAAATTTCTAATGTGCGCTGCGTCCATTGTGATTCATCAACGCGTTAACGGTTGAAGCGGAATACTTGCCACACTCCAGCCTGCAACGCATATCGAGCGAAACAAGATAGCTTTAAAATGGGTGAAGAAAAGGAAATTTCGAGCCCGTCGGCTTTGGGAGGCGCGCATCTTGGTACCGTCCGGGATTGCCGTCGATGGTAGGGACGGCGCGCTGCGCCGTCACCGCGCGTAAAGCGCGCGGAACTTGTCCGACCGCGCTCGTTGCGCCGGTGGCAGTGCCACTTGACATAACACGGCGCGGACAGCGTCCCGACACATCGGGATCCCTGCCAGGGACAGTGCCAGCATGCGCCCGGCTTTGGGGCCACGGGCTGACAATCCTATCTTCTTATTGAAAATGTATTGGACAGCCTCGCCGTCATTTTTGTTGTCACATCGGGTGCGGCCGAATCAGCGCAGATGTCCACGTTGACGAACAACCCGTTTCACGGCACATTAAAAGCGGGAGTCATCCGCTTAAGGGAGGTATTTATCCATATGAAAAATGGAGTGTCAGTTTTCTTGATCGCGGCGCTGTCCGCCGCATTGATTTTGGTTGTCGGTTGCGCCTCGGATCAGCTTCAAAAGCAGGTCCTGCAGCTTACTAAAAACTCCGATGCGGCCAACACATGGCTGCGCGTGCAGGTGGACCCCTCCCTGCCACCAGATGTCGCCTGGCAGAAGCTGATGGATTCGGTGACCAGTTATTACCCGGACCTGGAAATGATTGATGTGCCTTCGGGTTATATTCGCAGCGTCTATACGACCCGCCAGTTTGGTCAACCCGGCGCAAAGAGATCATTCCAGGTACGGACCCGCTTCGTGTGCACCATCGCTTCTATAACGCCTCTGGTCTATAAGATAAAGATCGAATCCGAAGAAGCCGGGCCACCGTATTTCAATTGGACGCCGTTCAACCGCGTTTTTAATCAGGATCAACAGGTCATAGAAGAACTGCAGAACCGGTTGGGTGTCAAATAGGCCGGCATTGCCCATCGCGGGCGTGAGCGCTGCTCACGTTACAAACGGCAAAGTTTTTTCGAAAAAGTCTTGACGAATTCCTGCCATCGTGGTGTTTTTTATCCCATCAGTTGCTCTAAACCAGCGTTAATCACACTAAATGTCTAGCGACACCCACATGGCGGGCCGCCCGCCATGCAGGTTCCTTGCCGGAACCCTATAAATTTGTCCAAAAATCAAAATATGAAGCCCATGCCCTCCTGCCAAATGACTCGAACAATCGTATCCGCCTTATCGCTCGCTCTTATCACAGTCTCTTGCACGACATCGCGATCCCTCGCCCCGGTCGTCAGTACCGGCGCGGCGCGGGACATCACCCGGCTAACTGAATCTCAAGAGAACAAAGATAATCCGACAGTATCTCCGGACGGAAAATCGGTCGCCTTCCAGGAGTACAAAGACGATCTCAGCTCCATTTGGACATTAAATGGTGGAAACGGCCGTAATCTGGTTCAAGTCACAACGCTTCCCTCCAATGAGGTGCATCCCTCCTGGCTGCCGGACAACAGGACGCTGGTGTTCGCGTCGGACCGGCTTGGTTCGTACGTAATTTGGAAGCGGCTCGCCTCGGGCGCGGGTGGTGCGACGATGATTACCAAAGGCGCGGATATGACGGATGGCCAGCCGTGCGCCTCTCCGGATGGCAAAAAAATCGCCTTCACTTCCACTGCCAAAACACAGAAGGTTACCGTCGTGGTGTTGAACGGTGTGCAACAATACCTCGTTCTTGAGAGAAACCTCCCCTATATCTGGACGGTGAATGTGGACGGAACCGATCTTACCCAGCTTGTTCAAGGAGTGAATCCCGTGTGGTCTCCCGACGGATCCACCATCGCCTATTCATCCTATATCTCAGGGAGTTGGGGCATCTGGACCGTGAGTCGCGACGGCTCATCTTCAACTCAACTGACCACCACGCCGGGGAAAAACCAGCTGGGACCGTCTTATTCTCCGGACGGCAAGTGGATTGTGTATACCTCGAATGTCAGCGGCAACTACGACATTTGGATCATGAAATCGGATGGTTCAGCTCAAACTCAACTGACTGCTGATAAACAGCAGACAGCGAATCCCTGCTGGGGCGCCGACGGCAATATTTATTTCTCATCCGACAAGAGCGGCAATTGGGAAATTTGGAGGCTCACGCCGGTTCTCCCTGAATAACAATCAGATTGGGGATAACGTTCTGAATTTGTCATAGACGGGACACTTGGCAGGCGCGACTGTTGGGCGTATTTTGATCGCGTGAAGTCGGCAAATCGCTTTGCAATTGTTTTAGTCACAGCACCGGACTCAAAAACCGCCCGGATGCTGGCCAAAGCCGCGTTAGAGGCACGCCTTGTTGCCTGTGCCAATCTTGTCCCGAAAATCGAGTCGCACTACCGGTGGCGAGGGAAACTGGAAACCAGTACGGAGATATTGATCCTGTTTAAGACGCAAAAATCACAATTGGCAGCCCTGGAGAAGTTGATTTTAACGAAGCATCCATATGATACGCCGGAAATTTTGGCCCTGAATCTGAGCTCGGGAACCAGAAAGTACATTGAGTGGATTGATGAATCGGTCAATCCGTCCTGATAAGGACAAATCGCGAGATTTTGGTTGAATCTCACCCAATCCGGTTTAAATTCCTCTTATATGGGCTCCACGGCTCAGAATGACACGGCCGTAATAATATTGCTAATCGTGCATTTATTGGCATTGGCGATCGCATGCCTTTTTTGTGTCGGCGTTTTTCTGCGTCGGCGAGCCCGGTCTGTGGCCGAAAGGCCCGCCGGCAGAGTCCTCGCGCATTCGATTTTCCCACAGCGTCCTTCCACATGGCTTGCGATTCGCGCCGCCACTCCCGAACGGGTCAGGGACGCATTGGGCCTAAGCCGCTTCGCTCCCTGTTCATGGGCGGAGGGCATGATGGGCGAGCATGAATTTTTTATTAGCCCGCGCGTCAACGGTTGGGTCATCGTAACAGGATTGGCAATTCCAACTCCTGACGATGACGTGGATGAATGTTTCCGATTTCTCGTGTCACTCAGCCGCAAGCTGGGCCACGTGCAATTCTTTCACGCCCAGAAATTCCAGCATCATCATGCCTGGGCCCGCCTGGACGATGGCTACGTGACACGCGCCTACGCCTGGGCGGATGAAACAGTTTGGAACCAGGGGCCAAAGACGCTCCCGGAAATCGAACTGGGATTGAAATGCTTTGATTACGGCGAGCCCTGCCCACGCAATGTAGCCGCGCGGAACGCCGAACGAGTGTCACGACTGGCAGCACGATGGAATTTTGACCCGGCTGCGGTCGATGAACGGGCCGTGGGCCTGGCCGGAGAGCGCCTGTAAGCCCAAATTCCAGGGGCGAGGGCGCTATTGCCAGTTTCTCCTTTACATTTCTGATATCTGAGGGAAATTCCTTTCAGCTCAAGGAGAGCCCACATCCCAATGGCTCTCAAATCCCATTTGCACTATGAAAACGGGTTATTTAATTGATATGGACGGGGTCATCTACCGGGAAAATCATTTGATTCCCGGAGCGGCCGAGTTTGTCCAGGCATTGACAGCCACCGGCGCGCCTTTCCTCTTTTTGACCAATAATTCGGCTCCAACCCCGGAAGACCTCGCTGTCCGTTTGAAGCATCTTGGCATTCATGGGTTGTCGGCGCGTCATTTCTATACGTCTGCCTTGAATACCGCGGATTTTCTGAGCGAAACGGACCCGGCCTGCACCGTCTTTGTCATCGGCGAAGGCGGACTGCTGGCCGCCCTTCATGAGCGTAAGATCGCCAATGATGCCATCCGGCCGCGCTATGTCATCGTGGGCGAAGGCGCTCCAACGACCGAACGGTTGGCCAAAGCTCACGAATGCATTGAACGCGGAGCCGGGTTATTGGCTACTAATCCTGACAATTGGTGCCCCGTTTCGAGCGAAAAAACCCGTCCTGGCGCTGGCGCCACAGCGGCCTTTTTGGAGGCAAGCACGGGGCGCCGGGCCTATTATTTAGGCAAACCCAATGGTTATATGTTCCACCGCGCCCGCCGGAAGCTCGCTGACCTGGCGTTTGGTAAGCCCGAAGAAGTCGTCATGATCGGCGACACCATGGAAACCGATATCCGCGGTGCGGTAGAAGCCGGCATGCATGCATACCTGGTCTTGAGCGGTTCGACTAAGTTTGAAGACCTCGGCGACTACGTCTATCAGCCCGCCCGCGTCCTTCAAAGCGTCGCTGACCTGGTCGAAGAAATTGAAACAGGCAAGTCTCCGGATTTTACCAACCATGTCCAGCCCAGTCAAATCGCGCATTCAAAATCAGGGTTGCGCCATCAAACCGACATTTTTGCCTTTCATAAGCCGAAGCCACGTCCGGCGATGACGAAGTAAACAATTCGTGTTTCGTGCTTCACGTATAGGGGAACGTCGTAATCCCATACTTTACGCAACCGGGCAAGCGGCGCCTTTGGAAGCTGGGACTCTCCATAATATCGCGAGTTTTTCCTTTTGCCTTTTTCCTTTTGCCTTTTGAATTGTCCCATGTCGCGCGACTACGTTCTTCACAATTTTAAATCGGAGTTTCATCCGCAAATTGACTATGCGCGTGAACTCAATCCGCAGCAATTGGCCGCGGTGACCACCCCGCCGGGGCCGGCGTTGGTCATTGCCGGCGCCGGCTCGGGAAAAACGCGCACATTGATTTATCGCGTCGCCTACTTGCTCGAACAGGGAATTCCAGCCGAACGGATTCTGTTGCTCACGTTTACAAACAAAGCCGCAGGCGAAATGATGCGGCGCGTCGCCGATTTGCTGGGCTCGGAATTACTCGCGCTTTGGGGCGGAACGTTCCATTCCATCGGGGCGAGAATTTTGCGCATCCACGCCGAATCACTCGGCTATCGCCGCGATTTTACAATCCTTGACAGGGATGATGCCAGGGATTTGATCAAAGCCTGCGTCGCAGACGCGGCAATCGAGACCAAAGGCACCCATTTTCCGAAGCCTGAAGTGCTCAATGAAATCTATTCGCTCGCGGTCAATACTCAGAAACCCATCGCCGAACTGTTGGAGCGGCAATTCAGTTATTTTGCCGATTTTGCGGATAAAATATCCGATGTCGACCGGCGCTACATCGAGCGCAAGCGCCAGAGCAATGCGATGGACTTCGACGATTTGCTGGCGCTTTGGCTTAAACTGCTTCGGGAGAATCGCGATGCGCTCGAGATGTATCAAAGGCGCTTCCAATTCATTCTCGTGGACGAATACCAGGACACCAACAAACTGCAGGGCGACCTGATAGATCTGCTGGCGGCTCGCCATCACAATGTGATGGCCGTGGGCGACGATGCGCAGAGCATTTACGCGTGGCGAGGCGCAAATTTTTTGAACATTCTTGATTTTCCAAAGCGTTACCTTGACGCGAAGGTCTTTAGAATAGAAACGAATTATCGAAGCACTCCCGAAATCCTGAATGTGGCCAACGCCGCGATAGCCTCCAATCGCCACCAATTTGCCAAAAACCTGGCGCCGTCGCGAAAATCGGGAATGAAGCCCGCCCTCGTTGCATGCATGGACACCACCCAGCAATCGGCGTTTATCGCGCAACGGATCATGGAGTTGCACGAGGAAGGTGTCAGTTTGCCTCAAATCGCCGTGCTCTATCGATCGCATTTTCACGCCCTCGAACTGCAATTGGAACTGACGCGCCGCCAAATTCCATATTCCATTACCAGCGGGATTCGTTTCTTCGAGCAGGCCCACGTCAAAGATGCCACTGCGTACCTTAAACTGGTCTCCAACCCGCACGACGAGATTGCCTTTAAGCGCGTCGCCCAACTGCATCCGGGCATCGGCGCCAGGGGCGCCGACAAATTATGGAAAATTTTTTCAGCCGAGACCGCGCATTTCCAAAGAGAAGATTCCCCAGGCGCCCCACCGGACGCTGCGCCGGTTCTCGCCACAGGCCCCGACTCTGAAACTGCCGTCACCGGGACAAAATCGAAGGCCTCCGGACAGATGCCAAAAGATTCAAAGTCCGGTCGCCGCACCCCAATGAAACATCCCGTGGCAACCGCCCTGGAAACGTGCGCCCCGCACGTCGGAAAAAAGGCCGCCGTGCCGTGGGCGCAGTTCGTTGCAACCGTTGCCCAGTTGGAGGAGGAAGCATCACCCGCCAAGATGCTCCGCATCGTTATTGACGCCGGCTACGATGACTATCTCAAAGAGAACTTTGCGAATTACGAGATCCGGCTGGAGGATTTGGAACAACTCGCCGTTTTTGCCTATACCTTTCAGACGAACGGGGAATTTTTGACACAGCTCGCCTTGCTCACAAACGTGGAAGCCGAAGAGGAAGATTCCAAGGGCGCGGGTGAAAGAATCCGCCTTTCGACCATTCATCAGGCTAAAGGGCTGGAATTTGAGGCGGTGTTCGTCATCATGCTTTGCGACGGCTTGTTTCCGTCCGCGCGCTCCATTGAGAGCGCCGACGGTCCGGAGGAAGAACGGAGACTGTTTTACGTGGCCATTACTCGCGCAATGAACGAATTGTACCTGACGTATCCCATGATTCGCGCCGGCTTCGGTGATGCCTCCGCCGACATGATGCAACAGCCTTCGCGATTCCTGGGCGAAATCCCGGGCGATTTATTGAACAAATGGAATCTAAGGCCCGCGTGGTCGTAACGGAATCAAGTGACAATGGCGTTATCGCTAATGTAACAACGTATGCAAGTGGCTATTAAATTCGGGGAATGACAAATGGGTTGTAAACGATTAAAGTATTTGCAATCAATTACTTACACAAAGTGCAAACAGTTTGTAAACGATCTGTAAACACTTAAGTCCTTGATTTGAAACAATGTAAACGATGTAAACACTTTAAACACCTCACCATCGTCACTTGTAACAGCTTTTCCAATGCTACGCAGGGTGCCCGCCAGCATCATTTCCCAATTCCCCGCTCACTCGCGCGTATGAACTGCACCAAATGAAGAATTTCCGGCAATGGCGGCAACTTTTTTTCAATTTTCGCCAACGCATTGGTAACAGTGAGTCCTTCTCGAAAGAGAAATTTGAAGGCCGACCGCAGCGCCTTTTGCGCCTCGGTGGACATACCGCTTCTTTCCATCGCCACTTTATTGATCGTGCGGGTTTCGGCCGGATTGCCGTCGGCCAGCATATAGGGAGGCACGTCCTGGACGACTTTTGAGCAGCCGCCAATCATCGACATCCTGCCGACCCGGCAAAACTGATGTATGGCGCACGTGCTGATGCGGGCGTAGTCCTCAACGGTGACGTGACCCGCAAGTATGGCGCCCCCCATGATTACAGAGTCCCCAATGATGCAATTGTGCCCAATATGGCAGTTGCAGAGAATATGATTATTGGATCCAAGCCGCGTTGCCTCACCTTCGCCGGTCGCACTATTGATGCCGACGTATTCGCGAATCGTATTATTGTCGCCCAGCTCGGTCCATGTGACCCCGCCTTTCCATTTCAGGTCCTGGGTTTTAATGCCGATGCAAACGTAAGGATAGAATTCGTTTTCCTTTCCAATTTTCGTATGGCCGTCAATGACCACGTGCGAATGCAGTTTGCACTTTTTACCCAGGGTCACATGTTCGCCAACTATACAATAGGGGCCAATTTCGCAGCCCGCGCCGATTTTGGCTTTTGGATGAACTACCGCTGAACGATGAATCATGAAAATTTTTTGTTTGAATTACCGTCAAGAAATGGCGTCATTCTTCACGGAGCATAAACGTCACATCAGCTTCACTGACAATTTCGCCACCGACCTTGCATACGCCCTTGGCCTTGCAGATTTTTCCACGCGTTTTCATCAGTTCCACCTCGATGCACAACACATCCCCGGGCCGAACCGGTTTGCGCCATTTCACGTTGTCCGCCGCCATGAAGTACGCCAGGTACCGGCCGCCGTCGCCTAATTTCATCATTAACAAGCCCGCCACCTGCGCAATGGCTTCCAACTGCAATACGCCGGGCATGATGGGATGACTGGGAAAGTGCCCTTCAAAATAGGGCTCATTCACTGTGACATTTTTGATGGCTTCAATGCGATTATCCTCAATTTTTGTCACGCAATCCACCATGAGCATCGGATATCGATGCGGAAGCAGTTGACGGATTTCATCAATTCCCAGGGCGATGTTGGGCCGCGTGGTCGCCGAAGCACCCGGTTTTTCCGTGCCATTCCCGCTGGCAGGTGGCGGCCCGAACCCCCGCGCCGCGCGAAGCGGCTTGTTCATATGGCCAACAATTAATTTGGCGAACTCACAATTGGTGGCGTGGCCCGGCTTGATGGCGATAAGATGACCCCGAATCGGTTTGCCCACCAGCGAAAGGTCCCCAACAATGTCGAGCATCTTGTGCCGGACGAACTCTTCTGGATAACGTAACGGCTCGGTCGTGAGCACGGCGTCTTCGCGGATCACAATCGCATTTTCCAGGCAACCGCCTTTAATCAAATTGTTCTTGATGAGCTGCTCAATCTCTTCGAAAAAACAAAACGTCCGCGCATGCGCCAATTCCCGTTCCCAGGTTTTCGGAGTCAACTCGACGCTATAAAACTGCGTGAAACGGCCGTTCCGGTCCGAGCTGGTGCAGCTGATCTTAAATCCATCGTCGGGCATCAGCGTCATTACCGTCTCCCCCGATTCCAGTTCAATGGGCTCGGAAGGTGCAAACAATTCGCGTTTTTCGGCCTGCGGGGCGATGCCTGCGGCCTGAATTATTTTTGAAAATTCTCGCGAACTGCCGTCGGCGATTGGCGGTTCGTTCGAATCCAATTCGACGACAGCGTTGTCAATTCCATAGCCCGCCAGCGAAGCCAGGACATGCTCTACAGTATGGACCTTGACGTTCCCTTTCGCCAAAGTCGTAGAGCGGTTGGTTTCGGCCACATTCTCCACCCGCGCCTCTATTTCGGGCCGGCCTTCCAGGTCAATGCGGCGAAAGCGAACGCCGCTGTTTGCCGGCGCCGGCAAAATCGTCATATTGACGCGGTTTCCACTGTGCAATCCGATGCCGGAAAATTCAGCCGGACGATTCAATGTCTGTTGATTGAGCACAGACAGATTAAACAGAAGGCGGCGAGGCTTTGCAAGGACGTTGAATCGTCCGCCATCCGTTTGGCGCCCGCGCCATAGAGCGCCCCAGCCGTCGGCAGCTGAAAGCGCAAATCCAATACGTGGTTACTCCAAAACCCGGGTTTGCGAATTTTTACCCACCTGTTAATGTTCTTTTATGCCAGGAAACAACGGCACGACAGGCTTGGTGAAAAAACAAAAACGATTCCAGGTAGAACGGTTGCACGATAAGCAGAACGAACGCGATTTCCGCAAGTTGCGCATTGATAAAGTCGGCGTCCGCGGCCTGCGCTTTCCAATTCAGGTACGCGACAAGGCGCGGGCCTTTCAGAATACGATTGCAACCATCGGCATGTTCGTGGATCTGCCCCACCATTTCAAGGGTACCCACATGAGCCGCTTTATCGAGGTCCTCAACGCGCACGGCAGCATCATCCACGTCGAAAATATCAACGACATCCTGCGCGAAATGCAAAAAAAATTGACTGCCGCCACAGCCCACCTGGAAATCGAATTTCCCTATTTCATGTCCAAGAAATCCCCGGTGTCGCAGCAGGAAAGCCTTATGGATTATGTCGCGCGTTTTGATGCCTCGGCCCGAAACGGCGATATTGACTTTGTGCTCACAGTAAAGGCAAACGTAACGACCCTTTGCCCCTGCTCCAAAGCGATCGCCCGATACGGCGCGCACAATCAACGTGGTGAAGTGACCGTGCGAATTCGTTCGCGCGATATTGTCTGGATTGAAGATTTGATAGCCGTCATTGAAAGCTCGGCCAGTTCGGAGCTTTACGCGTTACTCAAGCGCCAGGATGAGAAAGCAGTCACCGAGCGCGCGTACGAAAACCCGGTATTTGTCGAGGACATGGTCCGAAATGTCGCGGTGAAATTGAACGCCGATTCACGGATCACCTGGTATAAAGTCGAGGCGGAGAACTTCGAAAGCATTCACAATCACAATGCCTACGCGTGCATTGAGAAGGGCTGAAATCAACTAGAGCCTATCAGCGGATATAGTGGACGCGGTGCAAACCGCTCCGCTCTGATTAATTCGCAGTTCAAACCATCAGTCGCTTTTGCCGTCCAGCACGTCCAAAAACCATGGGAATCAAAGACCGCTTCAACTTTTCAACGTTTTGGCGTTTTAACGAATATAGGAAGGCCTTCAAACCGCCTTTACGATTCAATCTCCCGCTGCTACATTGTTGGCGCCATGTCAACTGAAGCGCCTTCAGCGCCAAAAAAAATCAACCTTCGCCGTCCGGACATTTTGGAACACGTTCAGGCGCAAGTCCTCTCGCATTACCGCAGTGAACTCGTCGAGCGCATCCGCGCCAACGGGGGCGTCATTTCATCAGGCGATCTTTCGGTCAAATTGGCCAAAGAATTCGGCTTTTGCTATGGAGTTGAGCGCGCCATTGACCTCGCCTACGCCGCGCGAACGTATTTTCCGCCGCCCAAACCCATCTATCTTTTAGGCGAGATCATTCATAATCCCGAGGTCAACGACCAGATCCGCAATATGGGCATCCAGATCATTTCGCCCAAGCCAACAGAAGCGGAATTGGAAAGGCTCCGTGCGGACGACGTGGTGATTATTCCGGCCTTCGGCACGGAAGTCGGCACCCGAAAAAAGCTCGAAGCCAAGGGCTGCACACTGGTCGACACGACGTGCGGAGACGT
This sequence comes from uncultured Verrucomicrobiae bacterium, assembly GCA_963845665.1. GTDB lineage: Bacteria > Verrucomicrobiota > Verrucomicrobiia > Limisphaerales > UBA11358 > UBA11358. The sequence continues at coordinate 422,781 of CAWJTA010000001.1, read as the reverse complement.
CATGAGCGTCTGGAAACGCGTCCGCCAATACTCGCATGAAAGCGTTACCAGCATCATTCATGGCAAGGCGAAGCACGAGGAAACCAAAGCCACAACCTCCCAGGCCCGCGCATACGGTAGCGGGCATTACCTTGTCGTCTTCAACCTGGACGAAACCGATTACGTCTGTAATTACATTCTAACCGGCGGAGACAAAGCCGTATTTCTGGACAAATTCAAAGGCGCGTATTCCGATGGTTTTGACCCTGACCTGCATCTGCAGGCCATCGGTGTAGCCAACCAAACCACAATGTTGCGCGGTGAAACCGAAGAGGTGCAGCGCCGATTCAAGGCGGCGATGATCAAAAAATACGGCGAAGTTGAAATTGACCGGCATTTCCGGTTCTTCGACACCATTTGCGGTGCTACGCAGGACCGGCAGGACGCCCTCGAAAAGCTCTTGCACGAACCAATGGACCTCCTCATTGTCGTTGGTGGCTATAACTCGTCCAATACGTCGCACCTGGCTGAGATGGGCGAGGCAAAATTGCCAACCTATTTTATCAAAAATGCGGCAAAGATGGAATCCGGCAGCTTGATCCGTCACTATAACCAGCACATTCGCGCCGAAGTGGAAACGCGCGATTGGCTGCCTCCCGGCAGAATCACCGTGGGCGTGACGGCCGGAGCCAGTTGCCCGAATAATTTGATCGAAGAAACCATCCGCCGCCTGTTCGCGTTGCGCGGGATTTCCGTACAAGAGCTTCTGGCAAATTAAATTGCGTGGCTCCAGCCTTTCCGGCGACGGCCATCGCTAAAAAGCCGATCCTGAGGATTCCGCGCTGCAAGCGCAGCCCCATCTTAGCCGATGGCAACGCCGTCGGAAGAACTCAGACGGCTTTGCGCCCTGAATGGGCAATCCAAATTCTCGGTATGCCGCGCCAGGAAATAGTTGCCGTGTGAAAGCACTCCGCTTAACCACCTCAACGCTTTAATGACCATCAGATCGGTCACGATTTCCCTTTTTCCTTCTTCCATTTTCCTTTTTAATTTCCCGATGCCTCGAACCCGAGAGGAACTTGAACAAATCGAACGCCAGATCCTGGCTCCCTATGCCCAATTAAGCGCCGAGTCCCGTGGACGCGAATTTGCCGAAGCACCGCCTGCCTGGCGCACCCAATACCAACGCGATCGCGACCGGGTCATTCATTCGCGCGCATTTCGCCGGCTCGAATACAAGACCCAGGTCTTTCTCAATGGGTCCGGCGACCATCTCCGAACCCGGCTGACGCACACGATTGAAGTCTCGGCGATTTCACGGAACATCGCCAGCGCGCTAAAACTAAATTCGGACCTCGCCGAAACTATCGCCCTGGCCCACGATTTGGGCCATTCACCCTTTGGTCATAAAGGTGAAACCGTTCTGGCTCGGCTCATGAAAGGACACGGCGGATTCGAGCACAACCAGCACAGCCTGCGCATCGTCGAGTTGCTCGAGCAAAAGTATCCGAAATTTCCCGGCCTCAACCTCACCTGGGAAGTCCGCGAAGGCCTCGCCAAGCACTACACTTCTTACGACCATCCCGACAAACATAAGGGCTTCGAAACCAAGAATTCATCCCTGGAAGCGCAAATCGCGAATCTTGCCGACGAAATCACCTATTATAGCCACGATCTGGACGATGGCCTGGATTCCGGATTGCTCTCGGAGAAACAATTAATCCAAAACGTCCGCATTTTCGACCAGGCGGCCAGGCTTGTGAAAAAGGAGCATGGAAATCCGCCGGACGAATCACGCCGCTATTTTATCATTCGAACCGTCATTGATATGCAAATCCGTGACGTCGTGGAAACCAGCGAGCGGCTCATCCTGGCCGCCAACGTGAAGTCCGCTGACGATGTTCGCCGATTTCCAAAAGCCCTGATTCAACATAGTCCCGATCGCCGCAAACTGAACCTGGAGTTGCGAGATTATCTTTATAAAAACCTCTATTTCAATCCAGTGGTCCATCAGCCAAATATGCGCGCCGTAAAAATGCTCGAAGAACTTTTTCATTATTTCCTGAAGCACCCCGATGAAATTGGCGAAGGCTCCCAAAAGCGGGTCAAAAAGAGCGGCTTGCGTCGCGCCGTATGTGATTACATTGCGGGAATGACCGACCGTTACGTGATGCTTGAGCATGAGCGGATATTTGGCGGAATTAAAACCTGACAGCCCAACCATTTGTCCCATCCGTCTTGTCCGCTCCGTTCTTAGCGCCTGTATTCTTAATCAAGCTTAACAACCATTTCATCTGACGCCAGGTCCGCCAGCACCTTCGAAACGCTCCTTCTTTGCCCCGGCAACACCAAATCCGGCATGATTTCGTTCAACGGTTCCAGGACAAATTTTCTCAGATGCACTCGCGGATGCGGCAGTATCAAATGACCCGACTTTCGAGTCTCCTGTCCAAATGCAATCAAATCGAGGTCGAGCGGGCGCGGTTCGTTCGGAATTTTCTTTGGAGTCCTGCCGAACTCTTTTTCAATTTTCTGCAATGCGCTCAACAACGACTCCGCCGTTTCACCGTCTTTAGGCGCAAACGCAACAACCGCGTTTATAAACTTGTGCGAATCCGGCGGACAATCAACGGGCGACGTTTGCCATAGCGATGATTTCAGGAGCGGTTCATCAGACAAACTTTCAAGCCGCGACATGGCGCCCGGAACGATCTGTTGAGGGTCGCCAAGATTCGAGCCCAACGCCACGATTGCAATTTGCTGCTTCATTGTCTCTCGAACCATTTCAATCCATTTGGCAATTCCTCGGCTGCATATTCGATGTGAAGCACACGGCGGTGCGATGGATTCTCTGCCGGGGACGACGCGTGCAGGAGCAGTGGCCGCATTATTAGTGCGCCGCCTTTTGGAACTTCGCAAACGCAAACTTCTTCATCCATCAGCCGCTCTTTGATTTTCGTGGCGTCCAGCTTGCCTTCGAGGTGAGAACCAGAAACCACTTTCAAAGCCCCGTTACTGACATTGCAATTATCAAGGTGCAGGCGAATGGTCGCCATGCCTTCCAGGATTCGGCGCGCCGGTTGCACATGAATGATTTCATCTTTTACTGACCAGGCTTCAAACCCAGGAGCTTCAATCTTTTCCGCAACAGCGATCGTCAAATCCTGATGCCACGCAACCCGCCAATTGGCTTCAGCAGTCTTGTCAAAGAAGAGCGCGCGGACGGGGAATGGCCGGTTCGCCAGGCGTCTTTCCAAAATAGTCTTTATCTCATTTGAATTGGCGACGTCAATGACCTGGGATGAAAGCCGAAGAAGATTCCTCACACCGCCACGATACCTTTTATCTGCTCCATTCTGCCGTCGCTGGATGGTCGAAAGCTCGGAGGCCAACAGGTCGCATTGGGATTGCGAAAGGACATCCTTCAGTATTTCGAATCCATTTTTGTGAAATTCGTCCACCGTTTTCGTTCCAGATCATTTCAATCCCAGCACGTCCTGCATGTCATAAATCCCCGGCTTTTGCTTCACGACCCAAAGCGCGGCGCGCAGGGCGCCGTTGGCAAATGTTTCACGGCTCGACGCTTTGTGCGTCAGTTCCAGCCGCTCGCCGGTGTTTGCAAAAATGACAGTATGATCGCCGACAACATCGCCCCCACGCATGGAATGTATTCCAATTTCCGACGAAGTGCGTTCGCCAACGATGCCCACACGCCCGTGGCGTGCGACTTTCTCCAATTGCAATTTGCGCGCGCCAGCCAGGATCTCAGCGAGCGTTTTGGCCGTGCCACTGGGCGCGTCTTTTTTCATGCGATGGTGCATTTCGACGATTTCCAGATCGTAATCCGGTCCCATGATTTCCGTGGCCTTGCGCGCGAGCCAAAATAGAGCATTCACACCAGTTGAAAAATTGGAAGTCCAAACCATCGGAATTTGCGATTGCAAATCACTGATCGTTTTACTTTCCGCATCGGAATGGCCTGTGGTTCCGATAACGATTGCCTTTTTATTTTTCGCGCAGAGACTCGCAATTGCTGGAGTCGCGCTATGCACGCTGAAATCGATTACCACATCGGCCCCGGAAATGACGCGCTCCAGGTTACCATCACGGCCCAACTGTCCCGCCAATTCCAAATCAGGGACGCTTTTGGCACACGTGGCAAGCACCCGGCCCATGCGCCCCCCGCCGCCGGTGATGATGGCTTTGGTCATTTATTATTTCAACACGCCGCAACGTTTCATCGCGGCGCGCAGGACGTTGCGGTTTTCCGGATTCATCGGAACCAGCGGCAAACGATATTCTTCGGAAACAAATTTCATCATCGCCAGCGCCGCTTTGACCGGGACGGGATTCGTCTCGATGAACAACGCCCTGAGCAAAGGATAAAATTTCTCGTGAACGCGCAAGGCCGCGGCCGCTTTGCCGGATTGGAATAGCTTAACCATTTGTGAGATTTCACGTGGAATTATATTCGACGCCACGCTGATGACTCCTTGCCCGCCCACGGACATGAATGGCAATGTAAGCGAATCGTCCCCGCTCAGAATAACAAATTCCTTGCCCAACGCCGCGCGCAATTGCGAAACACGGTCACAGCTCCCGCCCGATTCTTTGATGGCCACAATGTTTTTACAGTTCTCCGCAAGGCGTTTGACCGTGTCAATGGCGATTTCCACCGCGCATCGCCCCGGAATGTTGTAGAGTACAATCGGCAGGCTCGTCACGCCGGCGACAGCTTTGAAATGCTGATAAAGACCTTCCTGGGTCGGCTTATTGTAGTATGGGGCAACCTGGAGTGAGGCGTCGGCGCCTGCTTCCTCCGCTGCCCGTGTCAAATAAGTCGCCTCAGATGTCGAGTTCGCGCCGGTGCCTGCGATAATTTTGATCTTGCCTCGCGCAAATTTGACGGCGCGCCCAATGACATCAATATTTTCCTGATATCCCAGCGTGGAGGATTCGCCGGTCGTGCCGGCCGGGACTATGCCATCCACGCCGCCTTTAATCTGAAAATCGACAAGGCGCTCAAAAGCGGCATCGTCAGTTTTGCCGTTTTTGAACGGCGTTACGATTGCGGTATAAGTGCCGGTAAACATAGCATGTCGCAGGATAATCCGTGAAAATCACGGGATTGGGAAGGAAAAACCAAAGGCGATAATTCGTAAATTAATAATCCGGCAGATCAGCCTGATCCATCAAATAAAACCGATTCAGCATTCGCCGGTTCCGGCCTTCACCTTTCTCCCAACCGTTTAAGCTCCGCCGGATTCATACGATGAAAGACCCATTCCTTCATGGCGCGCGCGCCGATGCTCTGGTAAAAGTCCAGCGCCCGTTCATTCCAATTAAGCGCAATCCATTCGTATCGTCCGCATCCCCGCTCGACACCCACTTTCGCGACGGCTTCGATTAGCTCCCTGCCGAGACCGCGCTTACGGAATTTCGGTTTTACATAGATGTCTTCGAGCCAAATCCCCGCGCGGGCCAGAAAACTGGAGAAAGTGAAAAAATAGATCGCGTACCCTGCCGCTTCCCCGTCACAACGGGCAAAGAGCGCGCCCGCCACCGGTTGGGCGCCAAAGAACGCGCGGTTCAACAGTTCGCTCGTGGCCGAAACTTCACGCTCCAGGCGCTCGAACCGTGCCAATTCTTTGATCATTTCCAGCATGTCCTGAATGTCTTCAGGCCTGACTGGTTCAATCGTAATGTCCATGAGGGCGATAGATTAGAACGGCGCGTCATTAGTGACAAGCGATGAGTGACGAGTCCGGTTTAGCCCTTCATTTGCGATTGACGATTTGCGCATTCAATGCGTAAATCGTAAACTCTTCGGGTTTACTGTGAATCGCAAGCCGTCATTGTTGGTCATATTTTTGTCGGTCTTTATCGACCTGGTGGGTTTTGGCATCGTGCTGCCCCTATTGCCGGGCTATGCCGAGGCCAATTTTAAACCCGGCTTTACGGCAAAGGGCCTCATGATCGGTGGAATCATCGCGTCGTTCTCGCTCATGCAATTCCTTTTCGCCCCGGCGTGGGGACGGCTCTCCGACCGCATCGGCCGCAGGCCCGTTATGCTCATTAGCAATCTGGGTGCAGCCGGTTCCTACGCTCTCTTCGGTTTCGCCTCCGGTCTTGGCGGGACAACCGGTTTGCTCTGGATTTTAATTTCGCGGATTTTTGCGGGCGTCTGTGGGGCAAATCTCTCCGTGGCATCGGCCTATATCGCCGATATTTCGCCACCGGAAAAACGTTCGGCCCGAATGGGACTCATCGGCATGGCATTCGGCCTGGGGTTCATTTTTGGCCCTGCCATTGGCGCGTTCTCGATAGATTTCCTGCATAGCAAACAGGCACCCGGATGGGTTGCCTCCGGTTTTTGCATGGGAAACTTTGTGCTGGGCTGGTTGATTCTTGGCGAAAGCCGTAAGCCCGGTACCGGCCCGGTCGTCGCACGGCCGAAATATGCGCAATGGGGCCATACCCTGGCCCAGCCACGCATGGGCCTTCTCATCGCCATCTTTTTTCTGGCGACCTTTTGTTTTACCTGTTTTGAGTCCACCTTTCCACTCCTGGCGAAAGACCGCTTTGCCGCGAATGCGACGAACGTTGCCGATCGCATCGGTTATTACTTTACTTACGCCGGCGTCATTGCGGCATTGGTGCAAGGAGTCATCGGCAGACTTGTCAAAAAATTCGGCGAGCCCAACCTGATTTTCTTCAGTCTTTTGGTTTTTGCGGCCGGATTGGCCGGTTTGCCATTTGCAAAAAGTTTGGCTGGGATTTTATTGGTCCTGGCATTGCTCGCCATCGGCTCCGGCCTAAACCGCCCGCCCGTCTTTGGGCTCATCTCCTTAAACTCATCGCCAGACGAACAGGGGGCGAACCTCGGGGTGGCGCAAAGTTTCGGGGCATTGGCCCGCATTATCGGTCCAATTTTTGCCGGCGGCTTGTTCTTCGTTCACCCTGCCCTGCCCTATTTGATTTGCGGTGCTATTGCTCTAATGACGGCATTTGTTGCTTTCACTTTTCTTTGCGGCAAACGCGTCCCCACTGATAAGGGAAAAGATTTTGCCGGCGGCCTGGAGGGAGACAAACTCACATAGCCGCCGAATAGCTGCGGAGCAGTGCGCGAAGGTAGCCCATAACGCCAGCTGTGGTCAACCGACGGCAACGAATTCCGTCCCCCCGGGCACACTTGAATTTCCTTGCGACCGGGGTTAGCTTTTGTCAACAACTGCCTTTACCATGCAAAATATTCAATTCACTTCACAGGAAACAGATTTGAAGATTTTAGGCCCCTTGGCTCTGCTCGCCCCTTCCGCCGTTGCGGGCGTTTTTGTTGGCCTTTTTATGCCAGTGGGATACGGCGGGATTCATGGCGCGTCCTGGATACTTGCGGTAATTTCAGTCGGGTTGGCTTTGTTTACGTGGTCTTTATTTCGCCTGATCAAACCGGTTTGTTATGATCGGCAATGGCAAACTGCCGAAATGATCCTTGTCCCGCTTTATTCTCTAACACTGACATTGGTCGCCGGGCTTTGCATTGCGTGGTTGATCCAATTGTCAATCCAGGAAATGTCTGACCTCATTCCCCAATATCGATCGCTTTTATAACGCCTTGCTGCAACTTTGTTCGGCGTCGTCTTACCGCAAAAACAGTTCCGCCGCGGCATCCGCAAAGCGCAATCCGGCGGGCGTCAGTTGAAAACGGTTTTCATCGCGAACAGCCCAATCTTTCTGCACTAATTCTTCCATTTCTGAATTCCATTCCTCCCGCAAATCAAAATTGGTCGTGCGTCGGAATTCCTCGAACGGCCACCCGGCATTCATCCGCAAGCCAAATGCCGCCGTCTCCCCTGCCCGTCTCAATGGTGACAATTCTTCAAGCGATTCAATCGCCCGATTTCCCTTTTCCAATTGCTCACAGTAAAGCTGTGTGTTGGCCCAATTTTTTTCGCGCACACCGCGGACATACCCCGTAGCGCCGGGCCCAAGCCCGTAGAACGACCCGCCACGCCAGTAATTGACATTGTGACGGCACGCAAACTCCGGAATTTGGTTTTCTGATCGCCCCTCCCCTGCCCTCGCGAAATTTGCAATTTCGTATTGGCGAAAACCGGCTCCCGTCACTCGCATCACCAATTCCTCATACATGTCGCAGGCCAGGTCTTCGTCCACGGAAATTTCGCCCGCCTGAAGCTGGTGAAATAGCGGCGTATCATCCTCATAAATGACCTCGTAAGTAGATAAATGCTCGCTTTGCAACGCCAGCGCCTCCCGCAATGTGTCACGCCATACCTCCATCGTTTGTCCCGGAATGGCGAACATCAAATCCAGGTTCAGATTCTTAAAGCCCGCGGCGCGCAGGATGTCGAACGATTTAAAGACCTGTTCCCGTGAATGCACGCGCCCCAGCCGATCCAACAAATCTTCATCCAGCGATTGCACCCCCATAGACACACGGTTCACGCCGAAATCGCGAAGCAGTTTTGCCTTGTCCAGGGAAACCGTCGCCGGATTACACTCAACCGTCCATTCCTCTGCGCCCAACAGATTTAATTTCTCCATCGCCCGAAGAATCGTTTGCCATTGCCTCAGATTGAGTATGGAAGGCGTTCCCCCTCCGAAGAAAATCGTGCGTGGCTTGACGTCATCCGCAATGCCTTCCATTTCCCGGACCAGCGCGGCCACATAGCGGTCCATTAATTCGCCCGACGACGCCTCGGAATAAAATGCGCAATACGAACATTTCCGCGCACAAAACGGAACGTGAACGTAAAAACTTTCGATGTGTGCTGGTTCTCGCACGCAAACAGAATAAACACCGCGTCAAGCAGGCCGGCGCGTCAGGTGCCACGCTTTAGCGTGCCCCCGCAAGAGGCTCCTCCTGCTCCAGCAGAAACGTCGTGGCCGATTTTTGTCCCAGCTCCGATTGGATGTTCAGCAGATCTGAATACTCTTTCGGTTTGATGATACCGGGCTTCATATCAAATTGTTCAGTCACAACGCACTTTCCATCCTCGTCACTTTCAGTAATGCGCGCTTCGGAACCGCCGGGAGCAACCAGTTTTTCATTCTTCGGCGCGATACCCGTTTCATGATAACCGGGTGGTAATTGGATCTCCGCCTTGAAATCATTCTCGTCGGCTTCCGGAACGAACAACGGCAACGCCCGGTGGTCCGCGAGCGAGTCAAAGAGCGACGCGCTAAACGGCAGGTTGAAATAAAAATATTTTCCGTCTTCTACCGCAAAGTTGTCCAATTGGACCGTAAACTTCTCGAGGCCCGGGTAGGTGTCGAACTTTGTCGTTAAGCCGCTGACCGGCCGCGCACCCTGCGCCACGCGCGAAACCGCTTCCTGGAAATAGTGTTCCCGTTCCTCCGGCGGCAACTCTGAGAAGAACTCGTTGTTATCGTTATATGTTTCGCCGTAGAACCGGCGCGAAACTTCAATTTGCGCGTTCCCGTCTTTGGTGAGCGAAACGGCGTAGTCTGTTTCGATTCGATTGGCGTCACCATTCGGGACGCGAACAGTAAACAGTTTCTGGTCCGAAAGGGCGAGCGCGAGCTTGCCGTTGTTCGCGGTCGTTCCCAGGTGCGCGTACTGGTCTGTATCATTGAAATAATAATCCTGTCCGTCCATCGTCACTCTCACCAGCGGCGATTGGAAGTCATCGGGCAACGGAAAGGAATGCGCTACCCTCGCCAAAGCAGCGACAGGTGGCAGGTCAGAGGCCATAACAAACTCCGGTTCAAAGCCCGCGGCCTTGAGCATCGCATAGTATAAGATGGCGCAGTCCGCAGAGTGACCGTAACCGTCGTTGAGCGTCGTGTCCGCGTCGGACAATTCCCGCAAAGGTAAGTCAGTAAAAGACGGCCCTGCGACGCGGATATTTTCCGCTATAAAATCGCGAATCGCTTTCAAGGCGGCCGATTTGGTCTTGGCCGAAGCCGTTAATTGTTTCGTCATTTCCGAGGCTGCCTTGGCGTGCTGGGAATGCTCCAGCATCGCCGCACCGAGCGCCTTCCAATAATCCGCTGCGTCCCCAACGAAATAATCGACTCCTGCCTGATAATTCCATTCGGGAGGCAGACTCGGTTCTGAAGGCAGGGGTTTGACGCCATTTGCGTGCCATTCAAAAGTTTGCGCGCCGGCGCTCGCCGAGTCTTGTTCCGTCACAATACCCTTCGGACCGCTGACCAACTTTTGGATTTTCAGGCCTTTAGGCGCTGTCATTACAAACGATTTTGCGTCCAAATCATCCGAAAACTGAAATGGCTCGAAACCACTGATAAACGGCATCCCGCGCATCGTAATCTCAAATTCCACTTCGATGGTTGAACCTATCTCCACGTCCGGCAGGCTGGCCACAAGCACCTTACCTCCGGTGTAACGGCGCGCGCTGCCGTTCCAACCCTGGTCCATTACGTTTATCTCCTGGGCGGGCGAAATCTCATGGCGCGTCCCGTTTTTGGAAATAACGCTGGCATGAACAATTCGCGCCTCTTCACAGGCTGGATTGTAGCTGACTTTTACCACCTGTTCCCGGGTTTTGCCTTCGTAGGTCTCGATGTGCTTGGAGTATTTGACCCGGTACACAGCTGTGTGAGCGTCCGTGACCGTCAGGGACTTCTCACTGCTCAATATCCTTGCGCTCGAATCCAGCGCCGGCTCGGGACTTTCATCGGAGGCCAAAGCATCGGGGATATTCTTCTTTTCCAGGGCCATGATAAGATTTTTCCGGCCGTCATAGGCCATGTCCTTAAGCGTCTGCTTGAGTTTGTCATATTGGGCCGGCGAAAACTCAACAGTCTTCAATTTCAACTCGCGCGAGCATTCAAGCGTGCCGTTTTCACACGAAACGTGTTCGTTGTAGCTCATGGCGTCGTCATTAACAGACGAAAGTTCCGGCAGCGCCAGCGGGCCCGCGAAACCCCCCGTCAATTTTAGAGACATGTCCTCGCGTACGCCGCACGTGGTCTCAATGATTAATGGATATTTTCTCGTGTGCAACCCCACGTCACCCACCAGGATCCGGTTGGCAACGCCGACAGCCCTCGAAACCAGTGGCAGACTCACAATCGATTTCCCGCCCCCATTGGCCGTCATACCCACCGCGGTAAATCCCAATTCCGCATGCAGCGGAACCGACGTATCCAGCAGGTTTTCAGGCGTCAGATGGAATGACGTGAGCTTAACGCCCGGCACGGCTTCTTTAAGGCGGCCTTCAAAAAAGTCCTTTTGCTCGTCCGGCTTCAGATGGGACAGATGATTGCGATAGGCATCGTCATTCACTCCTTCAAAGGACATATCGGCAGTAGCTGTCAGGATGCCATTGGCATTCAGAGTGCCGGTAGTTTTGACATAGAGCATGTGTTTATCCGGTGACGGAACCGGACTGAGCTGGAGCGTCTCCCCTTCCGGCCGGCAAACCAAATAACTCCGGTGGCAATCGTACGACGGTAATAGGTCGCGAGTCTGTTCGTCAGTCGGATCCATCAGTGTGTACTCACCTTTTTTCAGTTCGACACAGGCGATGGCATGGTCAAAATCCGGCTGGGGCACGCCCATATCGCGTATTGCACCAATGTTGATCAGCACCGGATAAGCCTGGAAGCCGGCCAATCGCAGCATGGCGACCAGCAAACCGGCCTTGTCGCGGCACACGCCATATTTCTTATCAAAGGTCAGGCAAACATCATGGGGTTCAAAGCCGGGACGATTTGTCTCCAGGGTCACGCCCATGTATCCGATTTTCTTCGACACGAAGTAAAATATTGCCTTCACCTTGTCCAAATCCGCCGGCGCGTTTGCGGTCAGTTGGTCAACCGTTTGTTTCATCTCCGGGGTCGTCGCGTCCAGGTGCGGTTTGCTGATATTCCAATACCATTTGGAAATATCCTGCCACTGCGGAACGGTGCTCACGAAAAGCCGTTGCAACACCATGTCATAGGGCGGCATGTCCGGCTCATCGAACATTCGCTCCACATTATTGACTTCCCAGTGATAGACGACCTGGTCTCCGTTGGTGGCCGTTGATTCGGTGATCGTCCCGGGAATTTTGTCGCGCAGCGCCTTGCTGACCAGCGGCAGGCTGGCAGGCGCGTGAACCACGTACGACAAATGCCGTATGTAGCTGCTGCCTTCAAACACATTCTCCTCGTCATATTCATTGGGCATGATCGAGCGATGAATGATCTGGCGTGAAATGACGTGGATCGTGTCGCCGATGTCGAGCTGCGGGATATTTACGCTCAGGATACGGTTGTTCGGGTCATAAATGTTTTCCGCCATTTGGCTGTCATCAATCGACTCTTTGGAATTTGCCGCGACGTCGACCGGCACGATTGTGCCGTCCGGTTTGACCACCTCGACTTTAGGAACAGCCACATTGAAATAAGGCAGCATGAAAAAGAACGATAGCTCGCGGTTGTCGCGCCGCCCCTTTTCAGTCAGTACTTTTGTAAACGTCTCGTCCTGGCACAGGCCTGTGCCATCGGCCTGATAATCCCGCACGCTATTTTGTTCCACCAGCGCGGAATCGCAATTCGGATATTTATTCGCCGTAATATCGCCGGCGGCGCCCATGACTTTCTTTAAGTCAACCGGGTGCCATTCAGAGGCGGCAAATTGAGTGTCTTCGGCCATCGCCGGCAAAGCAGCCAGGCCAAACGCGAGAATAATGGAACGTAAAATCATGAGCAAAAACTTTTCCTTTTCCGGGAACTCGGAATTTAAAACATACTCTACTGCATTAGAAGACTCCCGCCAGCCCAATTTGTTCAATTTTTCCCGAAAAGCCCCAAATTCCAGCTCGGCGGGACTGACGTCTCTGTCGCCCAGCACAAAGGCACGATTCCATCCCGTTCTCCATTAAAAAGTCCTTCTGAAAATCAGGTTGGCATATAATTTGCGGACTTTGGGCGGGATCGTAAGCAACAGAAGCAAATTATGAATACAGCAGCTCTCGAATTGGTCTTTCCGGAGGCATATGTGCCTGCGGCTATGCTGGTTTCGTTGCTCAGTGTCTGGATGCTCGTCGGCCTGTTCTTTTATCTTAACCGATATACCAAGCGCGAATATTTTACAATTTGGACAGCAGCATGGCTTTTTTATGCACTTTGGTTGACCCTGAACCTCAAAACCATCAAGTCAACCGATTCACTCACCGGAGCTGGACCAGCCGTCCACGTCCATGAACCCGCAATCTGGCAAATTATTTTCATTCTGAAGCAATGTTGTGTTGCAATTTCTGCCGTGTTTCTATTATGGGGAAGTCTTCGCTTTTTGGGCATCGCTGTGCGTCAAAGGTTATTTGGGCTGTTCATGTTCTTTCTCGTGGTCTGGACCGCGATCAGTCCTCAGGCGCTTTCAGAAAATCGATTTGGTGTTGAATTGCCCGTTTTTATGCTGATCGGCCTGAGCAGCATGTTCGGCGGCGTCTGTTTCTTCCGTCTGCGGCGCAAGATGCCGTTCGTCGGCGCGGGCATGCTTTCCCTGGGCTTTATGCTCTGGGGGATTTATCTGAGCAGTTATCCGTTTGCCGAAATGTATACGGATCTGACCGGCGCAGCCTTTTTTATCGCAGCGGTCCTGCAGTTGTTCATTGCCGTTAGCATGGTCGTGCTGGTGCTCGAAGAGGCGCGATACAACGCAGAACGAGTCGTGGCCGAAATTGCCGCCGTCCGCTCCGAGAAAGAGGCCTTGCAGGTTAAAATGCTCTCCGCCGAGGAACAGTGCCGCAACCTTTACGATCAGGTGCGCCTGGTCTCCGGTCTGCAGCAGGCCTATGACGAGTTGCGCCGCACCCAACAGGTCGTCGTCCAGCAGGAACGGCTGCGCGCATTGGGGCAAATGGCCAGTGGCATTGCCCACGACGTCAACAACGCACTTTCACCCATCACCGCCTATTCCGAATTGCTCTTGAGCAAACGAAATATTCCCCCGGACACCGCTCGAGAATATCTTCAGGCCATCAATAAATCCGGCGTGGACATCGCCCATATTGTCGCCCGCATGAGGGACTTTTATAGGCGCCGGGAAGATTCCGAACCGCTGAAAAAAATCATCGTCAACGAGATTGTCAAAGAAGTCATCGGCCTGACCCGTCCCCGCTGGCGCGACGTTTGCCAGCGCGAGGGCGTTTCAATCAATATCAAACCCGAATTCGAAGAAAATATGCCCAGCATTCTGGGCGACCCCAGCGAACTTCGGGAAGCGTTAATTAACCTGATTTTCAATTCCCTGGATGCCATGCCCTATGGAGGCACCATTCAACTCATCACTCGTTCGGTAAATCAACCCGTGGGAACCGCCCAGGGTGAGCGCGCCCTTCAAATCGAGGTCCGCGATGACGGCGTCGGCATGGACGAAAAAACCCGCCGCCGCTGTCTCGAGCCGTTTTTCTCAACCAAAATCCAGCGCGGCGGCAGTGGCCTCGGCCTGGCAATGGTCTATGGCATGATGCAGCGCCACGAGGGCATCATCGACATTGAAAGTGCCCAGGGCAAGGGCACCAGCGTTCGTCTCACCTTTCCCTTTCGGAAGGATGCTCAAAAGGCGGACGAGGATATCGACGCTGAAAACGATTCAAATCGAACTCTCAAAGTGTTGTGCATCGATGACGAACAACACGTCCTGCAATTGCTGACAGCGTGCCTGTCCCCCTTCGGACATCGGATCATCACCGCTGCCAACGGTCAAAACGGATTGGAATTATTTCGCGCGGCAAAATCGGAAAATCAACCATTCCAGGCCGTTATCACGGATTTGGGGATGCCCGAATTTGATGGCCGGCAGGTTGCAAAAGCAATCAAGGCTGAATCGCCCAAGACCCCCGTCATCATGCTCACCGGTTGGGGCGCCGAAATCCGGAAGGAAAACGAAAAAGTGTCTGAAGTGGACCTTGTCATCGAAAAACCACCCAGCATTCAACGCCTCCAGCAGGCCCTCCTCCAGGTCAGCCATCTACAGTAATTGGCCATCGAAACGCTATTTCGAGAGCACCGATCGTTCTCACTCGCGTTATCCCTCATGCTCGACGCACCACGTACGACGCCCTACTCCCCATTCATTACTTTCTTTGACGATTCGCGCACGATCAATTTCGGTTTTACAACCATTCCTTGTCGCTCTATCTCGGGCGAATCAAGCCGCCGCCGCAAAAAGTCCCATGCTATCGCGCACATTTCTGCGACTGGCTGAACGAGCGTTGTCAACGGCGTTTCCAAATATTCACAATCCTGAATGCCGTCGCATCCAATGAGCGCCACGTCCCCGGGAACACGTAACTTTAAATCGCAAAGGCCGCGGTAGATGCCGACCGCAACGTCGTCCGAATGGCAAAAGATCGCATCAGGGCATCCTTTTTCGTGCACATAATCCTGAATCAAAGCGCGAACAACCGGACGTTGTTCTTCCGTCAAAGGGTAATACAAAAACTCGGGCTTTAAATTTGCCCTGCCCATCGCCCGAAGATACGCCTGCCGCCGGCTTTCGGCCGGACGGTTTCTCTTTACGAAAGTTGCGTGCACAATGCGCCTGAAGCCTGAATCAATTAAATGGCCCATGACATCCAAAGTCCCGGAAAGCAAATCCGCCTGAACGAAGTCCATTTTCTCGCAACAGTCGGCGCCCAGGTATATGGCCGGAACCCCTCCGCCAATCGCCGATTGCAAATGAAAGCGCGCTGCTTCAGGCGCATCCACAATGAATACGCCGTCCATCGGAACATTCGACGCAATTTGCCGCAACCCGATCGAGCCCACTTCGCTGACGATCAATTCGAAATGTTCTTTCTTGAGCAGCCGGTTTAGTTCCCGCGCAACGTGATTATAATGTGAAGAAATCTGGTCCGGAATCCACAGCGCGATAATTCCAGTCCGCTGTTGCTTGAGCGCGCGGGCGTGGGGGTTGGGACGGTACCCCAGTTTACGCGCAGCGGCAAAAATTCGCTCGCGTGATTTTTCGGACACTTGCGGATAACCGCCAAGGGCCAGGGTGACCAGCTGCCTCGAAATCCCAAGTTTATCGGCAATTTGCTCCTGAGTAACCATGCGTTGCCGCGATTCTAATGCCCGCGGTGGCCGGGGCCAAGTTCATTGTGTCATTAAACTGTCTGTTCTGGCCATCCTAAGTGGATTCTGTTACAGCCGTGTGTCGCCACTGTGACATTATTTATCTGCTGATAAATTTAGATTGCCCTCCCGCCTCCCGCATTGGAAACTGCCCCCGCCATGAGACTTTGCGGGCTTCTGGGAATTTAACCCGGCCGTCGGTTTGGTGTTCTGCCTGAACCCCTGCTGTCACGACAAGCTTCAGCAAAACAGGAAGCGTAATAAAATATGAATAAAAAATTATTCACGACGTCATTGTTGGCGTCATTGACACTGTTGGCCGTATCCGCCGCCAACGCACAATCGACCTGGTCCAATGCGGTAATGAGCCTGAACCCAACCGCGTACTGGCCTTTGCAGGAAACGGCCCAACCGGCGATTGCCGACGTCGAAACCAATCTCGGCTCCCTCGGTCCCGTGGCTGATGCCTATTACTCCAGCGTAAACGCAGTTCAGGGATTTACTCCAGGTGCGATACAAGGCGACTCGGACTCGGCCGTGAATTTTATCAGTGGAGTAAACGGCGGACTTCTGGCTGTACCGTTAACAGATGGCCGCGTATCAGTGCCAGTGGGCGCATTCACGGTCGAAGCCTGGGTATATCCAACCAACACAACCGGCGGCGCCATCATAGCTCAGACTGGACCGTTCGGCAAAGCCGGTTTGAACGAAACGGCCAATGCCGCGGGTTGGTCGCTCAATTATAACTATATTTCCTCATTGAACGACGCCAACTTTAGCGGCTGGTCGTTTCATGTCTATAACGGCGCCGGTCCAACAAGCGGCGCTGACGCCACCGTAGCAGCCGCAATCACATTGAATGTCTGGTATCATGTCGTCGGTGTCTTCGATGGGACTAATTGTTTCATTTACATCAACGGAGTCGAAACGAATGCCATTCAAACGCCCATCAATGGGACCTATGTCCAGGATACCTGGGACGCTCTGACAATCGGCTGCGGACGCGGTTTAAACAATAGCCGTTTTGGCGGGGCGATTGATGAAGTGGCTGTCTACACCAACGCGCTCCCAGTCGCTCGAATTTTGAGCCACTACGGCGCCGGCGCCAGCGGTTCTGGAAATTATCCGGCAACAATATTGCAAGACAGTCCTTATATGTATTGGCGCATGGACGCGCCGTTTCCGAATCCAGCAAGCAGCTATCCCGCGGCATCCAGCTACGGTAGCGTCAATGCCGGCGGCCTATATCTGCAAGGCGTTACGCCAGGAGTCGCGGGACCACAATACCCGGGCTTCGGAGACCTCACCAATGCCTGTGCGTTCGATGGCATCGGAACCGCCGCCACCAACGAAATCACGCTGTTTACCAATGGTGAACTGTCTTCCTCTCTGATCACCGCCGATTCCGGCATTCTCATTACCAATTTAGACAGGTCCTTCAATCAAACCAACTCCGCCATGACGGCGATGTGTTGGTTTAAGGCCAATCCCGCGGATGGACGATTTCAAAACCTTGTTGGTCACAGCGACAGTTCGTGGCGAATTGCGCTCGATGGGACAACCGGAAAACTCCACTGGAACGCCGTCAATTCCGGCGAAATAACCTCAGCGCGGGTCTATAATGACGGACAATGGCACTTTGCGGCAGGAGTATATCTCAATGGCGGCACCACTGCCACCGGAACAAATTATTTGTATGTGGACGGAGCGCTTGACTCGACTGCGACGGCCACGACAAGTTCCGCCGGCAGCCTCACAAACGTACTGATCGGCGGCGCGCCCGACTACATTGTTGGCGGAAACCAGGCCAACGCATATAACCAGCGTTTCTTTGCAGGCTGCCTGGCTCACGTTGCATTTTTCAATTATGCCCTTACCGCCGGCCAAATTCTCAATCTCTACACAAACGCAAATCCCAACCCAAATCCGCCCGTTATCTATGGGCAACCCGCCAATAAAACGGCGACAGGTGGCACGTTTACCACGTTCACCGCGTCGGCAAACGGAATCGCGCCGCTCGCATACCAATGGTATTACAGCAGCACTTCGAATTATATCGGCGCGCTCCCATTATCAGACAATGCAAAATATTTTGGTTCAGCCACGCCCGGTTTGACCGTCACCAATCTCGCGGCCGCCGATGATGGTTACTATTTCGTCGTCATCACCAACAATTACGGCTCGGTCACCAGCGTCCTCGCCAGCCTTCAGGTCTATACGACGCCGGTTATCACCGCGCAAAATCCGGCTGGGCCGTTTGCCGTGTTCCCGAATCAAATCTTCACGCTTTCTGTGACGGCAACCGGCGGCGCTCCGTTAACGTATCATTGGTACACAAACGGTATCGCAGATACCACGTTCGGGACCAACTCCAGCTATACGTTGTCTGGCGTGCAGGCAAACATTTCCGGCTCTACATATCAGTGCGTCGTCACGAATTCATATGGCTCAGCCACGGGTATGCTGGACACGTTGACCGTCCAACCTTTCCCGGCCGCACTGCTCAATGACACCTATTCCAGTAATATCCTCGCATTAAAACCCGAGGGTTTTTGGCCGCTCAACGAAGTTGCGGCTCCGGTCCCGGGAGATCTCGAAACGAATCTGGGCAGTCTGGGAGCGCTGGCGGACGGCTACTATGCCGACTGGACTATGCCCGGCTCAAATGTGACCCATCAGGTCGCCGGCGCTTTGGCTGGCGACAAAGATACCGCAACAAGCTTTTATGGCACCGGCGGCAACGGAACTGGCTACATGCTCGTGCCCCGCTCGGCGCCAACCGGACTCAAGCCCCCATTCACGGTTGAAGCGTGGGTTGATCCAATGGATTCGGTCTTCGCAGACATCATTTCCCAATATGGGTACGGTGTGAACGCCAATAACACCGGCAATAATTACGGTTTCCGTCTGATGTGGGCCCCCGGAAATTTTCAGGTCGGCTTTGGTAATGGGACAAATTCCGGCTTCGCCAGCATCACCGGCGGCGGCCGGGCCCCGGGACAATGGTATCATGTGGCCGTCACTTATGATGGCACCACCGCGACGCTTTATGTCAATGGACAGCAGGATAGCAGCGGTCCCCTGCCCTTCTCCTACGATCCTTCCATTCCGCTAACGATTGGCAACGGCTTCTGGAGCGCTTCCGGACCCACCCGTGGTTTCGATGGTGCGATAGATGAAGTGGCCGTTTATACCAACCTCCTCGCACCCACGGATATCGCCCGGCACTACTCGGACGGTGTCAATCCAGCACCGGCCACCAGCTATTATCACGACGTAACCAGTGATAACCCGATTCTCTATTATCGCATGGACGCGCCGCTCTACGTTTCGACGGCCGCCAGCGCGTTGCCAGTCATGACCAACTACGGCACGGTCGCGATGAACGGCGTTTATGGTCCTGCCTCTTTGCCCGGTGCCGTGACCGTAAGCTCAAATGCCCCGTCCAACCTGATCGGCGCCAATGTCATGACCGGCAATGGCATCAGCGCATTTGCCGATGCCGGTTACAGCACTGTCTATAATCCCACCGGACGCGTCCCCATCACGGTCTCGTGCTGGTTCAAGGCCAACCCTGCCGACAGTCGTTTCCAGATCATGTTCGGAAATAATTCCAGCTGGCGTTGCGCCATGGATGGCACAGTCGGCAAAGTCCACTTCAATGCCGGCGCCGGCGGAGAAATCACTTCTGCGAAGGTCTATAACGACGGCAACTGGCATCAACTCGTCGGGGTTTATACAGGAACGACGGCGCCCGGCAGTAACAATTTACTCTATGTTGACGGTGTGTTGGACACCCAGCTAAATACCGCCACCACTGCGGTTGGCGTCGACACCCAGCACGTCTATATCTTCAGTGATCCCGTTTACACAAACAATCCGGTCGGCCTCGGAAGGCAGTTCTCCGGCAGCCTCTGTGACGTGGCCTTTTGGACCAACACCATCCTCAGCGCCGCCCAGGTTCAATCGTTATATAATTCCGCCGGAGTTAAACCGTTCATTCTTTCGCAGCCCGCATCCGGCCGCGCGATCAATGCCGGCCCGGATACTTATATCGACTTTGGAGTCGTTCCGGATGGCTCGACACCATTTGCCTACCAATGGTTCTTTAATAGCAGTTCCAATTATAGCGGCGCGACCATATTGACCGACGGCGCGAAATACTCCTTCACAGCCACGCAGAACATGGTCATAACGAATTTGGCCGGCAGCGACAGCGGCTACTATTTCGTTGTAATCACGAACAATTACGGCTCGGTCACGAGCGCCCTGGCGAGCTTGACGGTAAACACGACCCCGGTATTCACCAGCCAGGCGCCCGTCACTTACACCAATCTCTTTACGCTCTTTGCCGGCGCAAGCCCATCGTTCTCAGTAACCACAATGGGTGCCCAGCCAATGTATTATCAATGGTTCACGAACGGCGTGGCGTCCGGAGTGGAAAGCACCAACGCCAGCTTTACTGTCGCGAACGCTCAAAGTGACTTGACCGTTTATTGCGTCGCCATGAACGCCTCCGGTTCAACAACCGGGTCACTCTGGAGCGCTTCCGTCATTGCCGATCCCGCCGCGCCCTATCCGCAACAGGTCCTGGCGGACCATCCGGTCGGATATTGGCGCCTGGATGAAGGGCCTGACAATGGAAACGGCGATAGTGGCGTCGTGTGCCACGACTACATGGGCGGTAACGACGGCCTCTATACCAACGCTTATATCGCACAGACACCCGGTTATAGTTCCACCGATCCGGAGACTTCGACATTATTCGGCGAAACAGGCATCAACAACGATTATCACGACAGCCTTGCCGCCTGGATCCAGGGCGTTGATTTCGCAGCTCCAGCCGGCACGACGACCAACTTCACCGTTGAAGCGTGGGAAAATGGCTATGCCAACTCTGAAACTACCGGCTCGGCCATTGTCAGCAAAGGTGTTTACAGCCTCAATGACGCGTTCGTCTTTGACTACAACTCAGTCGGGTCCCACTACCTCCGCTTCTATGTTCGGTCCGCAAACGGCACGGTCTATAACTGCACCCAGACCAGCGTGGCAGCCGACGGCCACTGGCACCATCTGGTTGGTGTCTGTGACGAAACGGACGGCGTCCTGGACTTCTATATTGACGGCATCCTCGTCAGCACGACCTCCATTCCAACAACGGCCGGCCTCTATGAACCGAATTATCCGATGTCTATCGGGGCCGTCCAGAACAGTTCAGAAACCGCCAGCTATTCCTTGCAATTCTACGGTTACATGAACGATGTGGCCGTTTACAATTACGCGTTGACCGCAAGCCAGGTCGCCGCGCATTTCGCATCCTCTGGTACCGCGCCTGCCATCACGCAGCCTCCTGTCTCCAGCACCAACGTGAACATGGGCGGCACCGTGACAATTCCCGTCGGAATCAGCGGTACTGCGCCCTTGTCCATCCAATGGTATAACGCCAACGATGGTCAGGCTGTCGCCGGTCAAACCAATGCCACGCTCATCATCAGCAACGTTACTCAGAGCGCCAGCTACCACGTGATCGTGAGCAACCCCTACGGCTCGGTGCAGTCGTCCGACATCACTGTCAACGTCCTTTCCGGAGCGCCGCAGATTTATGCGAACATCGCCCCGCCGAGCTATTCGACTTACGTCGGAAGTACCGTGAAATTCTCGGTCACGGCGTACGGAACAGCGCCGCTCTATTATCAATGGCAAAACAACGGAACGCCCATCACCGGCGCTACCAACGCAAGTTATACGGCAACTGCAACCTTGGGTCAGAACAACTATAGTTGCACAATTAGCAACGCCTTTGACGGCGGCAGCGCCACCAACAGCGCCACCGCCACGTTGACCGGAGTGACCGAACCCACGGACAATTACTCCCAGGCCGTGTTGGGCAAGAACCCAATCGCCTATTGGCAGTTGGATGAAGCGAATGGGTACATCGCCTTTGATTACGTCGGCGGCCATAACGCCATTTATACAAATGTCGAGCTCGGCGTGGCTGGTATTCCTTCGGGTTCAGACACCGCGGCCCTGTTTGGAACCCTGGCGCCAAACAACAGCTTTGCCGGCGAAATTGACAACTCCACAAACGACATCCCGAACATCGACTTCTCGAGTGAAGGCACCGCCGAGTTCTCCGTGGAGGCCTGGGTCAATGGCGGCAGTTCGCAGGTATCCAGCGCGGCAATCGTTGCCAAAGGCTACGACGGCGCGGAACAATTCTGCCTGGATTACTACAACAACGGTATCCGTTTCTTTGTGCGTGACGGCGTGGGTACAACGTACACCTGCCAATCTTCCTTTGCACTCGATGGCAATTGGCATCATGTGGTCGGGGTCTGCGATGAGTTGAACGGCCAACTGCACCTGTATGTGGATGGGGTGGACCTGGCGAATGCCAGCATCCAATCCGGCAAGAGCGTCCTCGAACCCAGCGGCGCCACGTTGCCCGCGGCAGATCTGGTGGGCATCGGCGGAAGAGCCTCAAGCAAGACGGCAACATCGTTCTCTGATCAATTTCAGGGGACAATCGCCGACGTTGCCATTTACGGCAGTGCCCTGACCGCAACTCAGGTTGCCGCAGACTATCAGGCGGGCCTCGCTCCAACGGTCAACACCAATCCGACAAGCATCGTTTCCACGATATCCGGGAATCAGCTCACGCTCACGTGGCCGTCCGACCACACCGGCTGGCAATTACAGGTTCAAACCAACAGCCTGTCCAAAGGATTGGGAACCAACTGGGTTGACGTGACTGGGTCCACCGCAACCGACCAGGTCACCATCCCCATGAATCCAACCAACGGCTGCGTTTTCTATCGGCTGGTCTATCCACCGCAATAAAGATGCGTCTCGGGTAGGGACGAGCGCGCATCGCAAGTGGCGCTGCCACCGCCGTCCCGGCCTCCCGCAATTGCGGGACGGACGGAACAGTTCGCATGCACCCGTACGATCAATGGTTTACGGAAACACCATCAAAATATGAAAATCGATTCGAAATCTCACCGCGCCTTCACATTAATCGAGTTGCTAATCGTCATCGCCATTATCGCTATTCTGGCCGCGATTCTGTTGCCGGCACTCGAAAAAGCCAAAGAAAGGGCTATGGGCGTTCAATGCATGAATGACCTTCACCAGATTCAGACGGGTTGGCTGATTTACAACAACGAAAGCAGCGGGAACTTTGCATATAATTGCACCGGCAGCGCCTCCGGCAATTTGAATTGGGTCGCCAACGATGAGAATTACAGCGGCGCCTCTGATGACACCAATTCCGCCAAGCTTGTGGATTCCAGGTATTCACAGCTCGCTGCCTCCATTGTCGATCCGAAGGTATATCATTGCCCGGCTGACATGAGCAAAAGTTTCGGTTCTACCGGCCTGCCTCGCGTACGCAGTTACTCAATGAGCCAGGCCGTCGGTCCTAATAATCTGGGTACCGCAACCGGACAAGGAAAATGGCTGAACAGCACCTCAGACAGCGGAACCGTTAATGCTTCCGGCGATTATACTGTTTATACTAAGGAAAGCATGGTGCGAGGGGCGCTCGGCCCGGCCGATCTATGGGTCTTGATTGACGAGGACCCTGACCATATCAATGACGCCGCGTTTGCCGTAAACATACCGTCAAGCCCATCTCAAACGTATTGGATTGATTTCCCCACCAAGTACCACGCGAATGGCTGCGGTGTTTCATTCGCCGATGGACACGCGGAAATTCATGGCTGGCGGGATCCAGGGGCGATTCCCTACCCTGTCTTTCAGACCGCCACGCAAACAGCGCAGCAGTCGCCAAAAAACCCGGACGTCGGATGGCTGGCGTCACATACGTCAACTTTGTATTAAGCGGCGGGCGGTAGGGCGGGCGCTACGTGCCATTGGTGCTACTACCGCCGCCCAAATCGCGCATTCATTTTTAAATCCGCGCTTGCGTCCTGGAGTGCGGTGGCAAGCAGAGCGCGACACCGCTTTCGAATGGCGCTCGCATTCCAAACGCGAAACTCCTGTCCGACGTCATATAATTGCCAAAAGCGGTGTCGCAGCCACCGCACCAAGACATAAAGGCGATTCAAACGATTGAGTGAAGGCTTCAACGATAATCCGGCGATTCACCGTTGGTCCGGAATGTCCTCTCGAAAATAGCCCAGCCATTCATGGCTGGGACACGTATGGCGTGAAAGGCAAGTCCCGTCAGGGACGACAGAAAACAAACGAATTACAACGGGACTCCAATACGAGATCCGCGTAAATCCCGAAGGCCTATTGCCAAACGTCCCTAACGGGACTACGTGCGGTGGCCGTGCGCAAGCACCTACGGCAAATTCGTTTGGCCCATCAAATACCGATCGCATTCACGCGCCGCGCCGCGGCCTTCGTTGAATGCCCACACCACCAGGCTTTGTCCACGGCGGCAATCGCCACACGCGAACACTTTGGGATTGTTCGTCGTGTATTTTTCGAACTCAGCTTTGACGTTGCTGCGCCCGTCACGCTCAACGCTCAGCGCATCCAGCAGCGGTTGTTCGGGCCCGAGGAATCCCATGGCCAGCAATACTAACTGCGCCGAGTGCACGCGTTCCGTGCCGGGAACGTGTTGGGCAATCAATTGGCCTTTGTCGTTGCGTTCCCATTTCACGTCCACAGTATGGACGGCTTTGACATGGCCATCGCCATCGAATTTCGTGGCGGTCGTCACGTACACACGCGGGTCACGACCAAATTTGGCCGCGGCCTCTTCCTGGCCGTAATCCAGCCGGTAAACCTTCGGCCATTCCGGCCAGGGATTGTCCTTTGCCCGTTCCGTTGGCGGTTGGGGCAGGATTTCCACCTGAATCAGCGACCGGCAATTGTGCCGCATCGAAGTTGCCACGCAATCGGTCCCGGTATCGCCGCCGCCGATGACCACAACGTCCTTGCCGGCCGCATCGATGAAATTTCCATTTTTGTGTCCGTCTAAAACGCTCCGGGTGTTCGCTGTCAGAAAATCCATCGCGAAATGGATTCCTTTAAACTCGCGCCCGGGGACGGACAAATCCCGCGGTTTGGTCGCGCCGGTTGCCAGAATCACCGCGTCAAATTCTTTGAGCAACTTGTCCGCCGGATAATTCCCGCCCACTTCCATGCTGCAGAGAAATTGAATGCCTTCAGCCTCGAGCTGTTTGATACGGCGCAGCACCACTTCTTTTTTGTCCAATTTGGGATTGGGGATGCCGTACATGAGCAAGCCGCCGGGACGGTCGGCCCGCTCGAAAACCGTGACAAGATGTCCGGCCTTGTTCAATTGCGCCGCCGCGCTCAGTCCCGCCGGACCCGACCCGACAACGGCGACCTTCTTTTCCGTCCGTTTTTTCGGCGGTTCAGGCGTAATCCAACCCATTTCCCACCCGTGATCGGCGATGGCGACCTCGATATTTTTAATCGTGACCGGCGGGGCATTGATGCCCAGCACGCACGAACCTTCGCACGGCGCCGGACAAACGCGGCCCGTGAACTCCGGAAAATTATTCGTCTTGTGCAGACGGTCGAGCGCCTCTCTCCACAGACCGCGGTACACCAAATCGTTCCATTCGGGAATGAGGTTATGGATCGGGCAACCACTGGCCATGCCGCTGACAAGCTGCCCCTGATGACAGAACGGAATGCCGCAGTCCATGCAGCGCGCGCCCTGCTTTTTCAGGTCGGCCTCGGACTGGTGCAAATGAATTTCCTTCCAGTCGCCGACACGGTCCAGCGGCGGACGGTCTTTCGGCAGTTCGCGATCTATTTCTAAAAATCCTGTCGGTTTACCCAATTGCTACTCCTGTTAAGTTAATGTGTTTTATGTTGTCCACAGATTCCTGGTAGGGACGCCGCGCTGCGGCGTCACCGCGCGTAAACCGCGCGGAACAATTGTGGTCGGACGTCGTATCGCGCAATATTCCGCCCGCTGTCCGGGCGGTGACGCCGCAGCGCGGCGTCCCTACCAAATATGGTTGTTCCAATAGCATCTTAAATCTGCGTCAATCTGCGTAACTTGCCGCGCCGTAGCCCCGAGCGAAGGCGGGTCTGCGGATCATCCGCCGCCTACGCGTGCCACGTCGCGCACGTTTGCCTCGAACGCGGCCATGATGGCCTCGTCGCCTGTGAGTCCCTTTGATTCGGCCTTCTTCAGCTCTTCCAAAACGCGCGCGTAATCTTTCGGCAGCACTTTCACGAATTTGGGAACATAGGTCTCCCAGGCCGCCAGAATCTTCGCGGCGCGCTCGCTCCGCGTATAAGTCTGATGCCGCTGGATCAATTTCCAAATGGTTTCGATTTCGTCGGCATCGGTCAATTTTCCGAGCCCGACCAATTCCATGTTGCAACGCGAGGCAAAGTTTCCGGCCTCGTCGAGGACGTACGCGATTCCTCCGCTCATGCCCGCCGCGAAATTGCGCCCGGTCCGGCCCAGCACAATCACGCGCCCGCCAGTCATATATTCGCAACCATGGTCGCCGACAGCTTCAACCACCGCGCTGACTCCGGAATTGCGGACGCCGAATCGTTCTCCGGCCATGCCGCGGACAAAAATCTCACCGCTGGTCGCTCCGTACAGCGCGACGTTGCCGATGATGATGTTTTCCTCAGGCACAAACGTCGAACCGGCTGGTGGATAGACAATCAGTCTTCCGCCGCTAAGACCTTTGCCGAAGTAATCGTTGGCGTCGCCGTCGAGTTCCAGCGTCATGCCGCGAGGCACAAAGGCGCCAAAACTTTGTCCGGCGCTGCCGGTAAATTTCACGTGCACCGTCTCATCGGGTAAACCTTTTGGCCCGTGCTTTTTGGTAATTTCGCTGCCGGTGATGGTTCCAACCACGCGGTTGACGTTATGGATCTCCAGTTCAGCCCGGACTTTTTCGCCGCGCTCGATCGCCGGCTTGCAAATGTCCAACAGCTTCGTGACGTCCAGGGATTTCTCGATGCCATGGTCCTGGTCCTGTTGCCGATAACGGCCAACGTCCGGCGGCACATTCGGTTGATAAAGAATCGGCGTGAGGTCCAGCCCGCGCGCCTTCCAATGATCAATCGCCTTCCAGGGAGCCAATCTATCGGTCCGGCCAATCATTTCATTGATGGTACGAAAGCCAAGTTTGGCCATGATTTCGCGCAGTTCCTGCGCGATAAACCGCATGAAATTGACCACGTGATCGGGATTTCCCGCGAACCGCTCGCGCAGGCGCGGGTCCTGGGTGGCCACACCCACCGGACATGTGTTCAAATGGCAAACGCGCATCATGATGCAACCCAGGACAACCAGCGGAGCGCTGGCAAAACCGAATTCCTCGGCTCCAAGCAACGCCGCCACGGCAACGTCCCGGCCGGTCTTCAATTGACCGTCGGTCTCCACGTAGATACGGCTGCGCAAATTGTTCAGGACCAGCGTCTGATGCGTTTCCGCCAGGCCCAGTTCCCACGGGCCGCCCGCGTGTTTGATGGATGAAAGCGGCGACGCGCCCGTGCCGCCGTCATGGCCGGAAATCAAAACTACGTCCGCATGCGCCTTCGCGACGCCGGCGGCGATCGTTCCAACGCCTACTTCGGCGACGAGCTTCACGCTCACGCGCGCGTTGCGGTTGGAATTTTTTAAGTCGTGGATCAGTTCCGCCAAATCCTCGATGGAATAAATGTCATGATGCGGCGGAGGCGAAATGAGTCCCACGCCCGCCGTCGTGCCGCGCACCTTGGCGATTGCCGGAAACACCTTTTTCCCTGGCAATTCCCCGCCCTCACCCGGCTTCGCGCCCTGGGCCATCTTAATCTGAAGTTCATTCGCGTTGACCAAATAGTGGCTCGTCACACCAAAGCGTCCGCTGGCCACCTGCTTGATGGCCGAATTTTTCGAGTCGCCTTTGTCATTCGTCCAGACGTAGCGGTCAGGGTCTTCCCCGCCTTCCCCGGTGTTGGATTTGCCGCCGATGCGGTTCATGGCGATGGCGAGCGCTTCGTGCGCTTCCTTCGAAATTGAGCCGTAACTCATCGCGCCGGTCTTGAATCGCTTCACGATGGCATCGACCGATTCGACTTCTTCAATCGGCAGCGGTTTGTCCGCAAATTTAAATTCAAGAAGCCCGCGCAACGTGCACAGGTTCTTCGCCTGGTTGTTAACCGTTTCGGCGTACTCCTGGAATATCTTGTAGCTGCCGGTTCGGCACGCGTTTTGCAATTTGTGCACCGTCTGCGGATTGAACAAATGATATTCGCCGCCGTCGCGCCATTGATATTGGCCGCCCGGTTCCAGCGTTCCATTGACCTGCCGAGGCGGGAAAGCATGGCTGTGCCGCGCCAGGGCTTCCGCCGCAATGACGTCCAGGCCCGCGCCCTGGACGCGCGACGATGTCCAGGTGAAATACTTATTAATGACGTCGCTGTTGAGACCCACCGCTTCAAAGATTTGCGCGCCGCGATAGCTTTGGATGGTTGAAATCCCCATCTTGGCCATCGTTTTAACGACGCCCTTCACCACGGCTTTGATGTATTTCTTGATCGCGGTCTTGTGGTCCGTATTGGTCAGCAACCCTTGCAGGATGAGATCATCCAGCGTGGCAAACGCCAGATACGGATTGATCGCGCTGCAGCCGTAGCCAATCAACAGGGCAAAATGATGCACTTCCCGCGGTTCAGCGGATTCGAGCACCAAACCGATTTTTCCACGCGTGCCGGCGCGAATCAGGTGATGGTGCAATCCCGACACCGCCAGCAACGCCGGAATCGGCGCCATCTCCGGCGATATATTCCGGTCTGACAACAGCAAAATGTTTGCGCCATCGGCGATGGCCTTGTCGGCGTCTGAAAATACTTTTTCGAGCGCCTGTTCCAGCCCGCGCGCGCCGTCCGTTGCATTGAACAGAATCGGCAGCGTCACGCATTTGAAGGTCTTGCCGTCCACGCCGCGCAGTTTTTCCAATTCTTCATTGGTGAGGATTGGATGCTTGAGCTTTATCAGCCGGCAACTTTCCGGCGTTGGATTAAGCAGGCCACCCCGGCCACCGGCCATGGTTTCCGTCGAAGTGATGATTTCTTCGCGGATGGGATCAATCGGCGGGTTTGTCACCTGCGCGAACAGTTGCTTGAAATAATTGTAAAGCAACTGCGGCTTGTTCGAGAGCACGGCCAGCGGTGTGTCCGTTCCCATGGAGCCCAGCGGCTGGACGCCATCGCTGCCCATGGGCCCGATGATAAAGCGCAGGTCTTCAAACGTGTAACCAAAGGCCTGTTGCCGTTGCAAAACTTTGCGATGGTCAGGCGCAGTCGCGTTGGTTGGCTCCGGCAGATTCTCGAGCAGGACGTGATGCTCATCCAGCCATTTCCGGTACGGATGCGCGCTGGCGTATTTTTTCTTGAGCTCTTCGTCCGCAATAATCCGGCCTTCGCCAATATCCACCAAAAACATTCTGCCGGGCTGAAGGCGTCCTTTTTGCAGGACACGATCGGCGGGCACCGGCAACACACCGGCTTCCGAAGCCATGATAACCAGGTCATCCTTGGTGACGTAATAACGTGACGGCCGCAAGCCGTTACGGTCAAGGCACGCGCCAATGACCCGTCCATCTGTGAATGCCATGGACGCGGGACCGTCCCACGGCTCCATCAGGCACGAATGAAATTCATAGAACGCGCGACGTTCAGGATCCATGCTCTCGTGGTTTTCCCACGGCTCAGGAATCATCATCATCATCGCGTGCGGCAATTCGCGGCCGGCCATCGCCAGCAATTCCACGCAATTGTCGAACTGTGCCGAGTCGCTGCCGTCAGTGTTAATGACAGGAACGATCTTTTTGATGTCATCGCCAAACAGCGGCGATTTGAAATTGGACTGCGCCGAGTGCATCCAGTTGACGTTCCCGCGCAACGTATTGATTTCGCCGTTGTGCGCGATGTAACGGTTGGGATGCGCCCGGTCCCAGCTTGGAAACGTGTTGGTGGAAAACCGCGAATGGACCAGCGCCAGCGCCGTTACCATGGTCGGATCACTCAAATCCGGATAATACAGTTCCACCTGCCCGGACATGAGCATGCCCTTGTAAATGATGGTGTGCGCCGAGAGGCTCGACACGTAAAAGAATTTTCCGCCGGCGACTTTTCCGCTGTACCGGATTTTTTGTTCGGCAATCTTGCGAATGACGAAGAGCTTGCGCTCAAATGCTTGCTCATCCTTCAGACCGGGGTTCCGGCCCACAAACACCTGCGCCATGAACGGCTCCGCGGCCACGGCGGTTTTGCCCAGGGACGAATTGTCCGTAGGCACATCGCGCCAGCCCAACACCGTCTGTCCTTCATCAGTGATGGCTTTGGCGAATTCGCGCTTGATGTTCTCGCGCTCGGCCTTGTCCTGTGGCAGAAACAGCATGCCGACGCCGTACTGGCCCGGCGACGGAAGTTTGATGCCGAGCTTCCCGGCCTGAATGGTCAGGAACTCGTGGGGCACCTGGATAAGAATACCCGCGCCGTCACCCGTATTGGCCTCGCAACCGCAGGCGCCGCGATGGTCCAGATTGACCAGTATCTTCAGGCCGTCGGTGACCAGCTGGTGTGATTTTTTGCCCTTCATGTGAACGACAAAGCCAAGACCGCAGGCCTCGTGTTCGAATTGGGGGTCGTAAAGTCCGCAAGCCGGCGGCGCTGAAATTTGAACTTCCGCGCGCCGTTCCTGTTCCGATTGCTGTTTACTGCTAATATTCGTCATTAATTCCCGAAACGCCGTCGTCCCTCATTTTTTATCAAAATGGGTGCTTTTGCAATTAAAAGTTTTTAGAAAAGAGTGACATAGGTGTAGCGCAGGCGTCTCGCCTGCGGGTTCAGGCGCCGTCTCGGCGCCTGTCTCCGAAACTGGCGGCGAGACGCCGCCATAACCCGCAGCCGAGACGGCCGCGCTACGTGTGCCCGTCTTCGCCTCCAGCACGCGTAAATCGTAAATTGGAAATCTGCTTTAATCTCCGTTGCGCATGGCAAGTGGCGCTGCCACCGGCGTCCCCGCCCGTAAAGCGGGTGGCATATTCGGTAACCCACCCCCAACAATCCGATAGTCCAACTATCCCCGCTATTGCCTGACCATCGCCCGGTAATACCGGCTCGGGAATGACGCGAACGCTGAATCAGTAAAGGTGAAGGGAGGCGTATTCGTATAGACATTGACCCAACTCAAAATGTTGGTTGACACCTGGACGATGGTCGAGTCAGACGGGCCCGAGACCGTCAGCTTGAATTTGCCCGCAACGTTTGTGGCGGTTAAACTGGCCGGCGCAGGTGTCGCTAAAAAACCATAATACACGCCGCTATGATTTTCGTAAGTCCCCACAATAAACTTGCCGGAGATTGCCGTCGGAAGTGTCGCGGACGCGTTCGGCATGCTAAAGGTGGTATAGGTTTTAGTGTTCGTATTGTAGAGAAAGCCTCCAGCGCTGCATTGCCCCACAAGGTTCGAACCCGAAATACCGTAGGCCGCGGTATCCATTGCGCCGGGAACGTTCAAGGTAACGAACGATTTGCCATTGTACCAAAAGCCATATTCATAAGCGCCACTCCAGTACGACCCCACGATGTTCGTGCCAGAGACACCATAACATGCCGTATCAAATGTCGCCCCCGGTACGCTCAAGCCAACGATGACGCTGCCATTGTAAAAAAAATTAGTAAGTTCTTCGAGAGTGCCCACGTAACCCTCGTAATACCCTACGATGTTATTGCCCGAGATTCCCATGGGCCAGGTGTCAATTGCATTTTCGACGTTGAAATTGTTGTAGGTGCTGCCATTGTATCTAAAGCCCTCCCAATAGCCGTACGAATTCAAATACGCTCCCACAATATTAGTCCCAGAAATGCCATTCACCTCGGTTTGCTCCGCTCCGGGCACGCTCAAGGTCGTGTAGGTACTGCCATTGTAAATAAAACCTTCATTCGTGTCGGTGACGGTCGTATATGTTCCCACAATGTTGGTGCCATCAATGCCATTGGCGTACGTATCCACCGCTCCCGGCACGCTTATCGTAGTGTACGTGTATTGCGCCTGGGCGTTCACCGTCGCCACCACCGTCAGCCAAATAATCGCTCCCGCGCCGACAATTCTGCCGATGGCGAACTCGGAAAATTGGACTATTGTTTTCATATTCAAAAACTTATGTGCGCTTTTGATTTTTCAAAACTCACCAGTTTTCCTAACCGAAGTCAAGCCAGATTGGCCGGTTCTCTATTTTTAAAGTGTTTTTCAAAAGGATTCACGACGAACTGTCCCCCCATCAAGCGGGAATTTTTTTTCGACCCGATTGTTTCTTGTTTGCGTAACCTGTTATGGTCGTGCTTCGTACAAAGGAATGGAACTGTCCCCCTGCTCTTTGCTAGGGACAGTTCGGAAACGACACGGTGCTAAACATAATTTAAAAAAAGATGAACCACGAAATACACCAAAGGCACGAAATTCGGCTTTAGCCGCAAAGGAACGCATAGGGCGCGAAAGATTGCTCTCATGCTGCCCCGCCCTTGCGTTCCCAGCGCCCCCCATAAATCCAATTATCAATAAATCCATAGATTCAACTTCTGGCTGACATTGGAAATTCGTTTTCGTCTTACCTCCATATGGCCACAGGATCGGGGCGTGTTCAATGACTTGATTTATGACCTTTTATGACCCGCCTTCGTCCCGCGCCGAGCGGGACTACGGCGCGGCAAGCCCGCGTCGCCACGTTGAAACGGTAAACGGCCGCACCTGACGGAGCTATAGGTTCATTTGGGTTGGCGTTTCTACAAATATGGTGGCAGCGTTGGTAGCACCACTTGCTTTCACTGGCGATCGCCCTGCGGGCTTCAAGTTTGATGTGACAAATTATTTTGAAACTATTTTGCCGGTTCGACCACGAGCATTTCGACGGGCATATTTGTAGGAACAAATTCCAGGCCAAGCTGGTCGAGCAAAACTTTCTGCAAGGCCTTATGTTGCGGATCCCGCCCGTCTTCTTTCCATTCCAGGTCGATGCTATAATGATTAGTCATGTCCGTTTCATCAATGATCGGTATTTTGGAAGCACTCTCCAAAAGATCGCCCATTCGGGAAAGCGGTTCATCCGCCCATTTGATTTCAACCCTGTTCCTGTTGTGATTCAAATAAGAATATTTTTCTTGTGTCGGGGGGTGAAGTCCGTGGGCGTTCGGATTTCGCATTTCGAGCAACACAACATCCATGTCCCTCGTTTCGTAGTGTCCCGCGAGCCCCAATTTATTTTTCAATTCTTGCTGCAAACCTTCTCTGGAACCATGGGCAAGAGTGGTGATAAAATCAAACCTGTTTGTCGGTTCACCGTTCGCAAATATCACTCTTGCTTGAGGCCAGTTATAAGCAGCCCAGACAATATTGACGGCGGGTTGCCCGATCCCCACAAACTTGTTGGAGTCCCGACCACTCCCCTGTGACATGTTTCCAGAGTTTGGAAACTTGGTTGGGAGAATTTTGACCTCCGGCGGCAACTTGGCGATCGTATCGGAACCGATGTTCGCATACCGCCATGAATTTTCAGAAGCATGTTCTCTGATTTGATTGACTGTCACCATGGCTGTTCCTGCCGCGAGCAAGACGCCTGCGCCCGCCACAATAACCGTATTTACTTTTGTCCATGCCATAATTTTCAATGTTCCTTTGATGAGGGTTAAGCTTGAAGCGGAAGCCGCCGCCCCTTTGGCAATCGCGACCGCGGTGGCGGAATTGGCCAGCGCCGCGGGCGCGGCCTGGACGGAATTGCCCGAAATCGTCCCGGCAATGATCGCCGTCGTCAAAACCACGCCGCGCTTCGCGAAAAATGTCCGCAGCTTTTCCAACGCGCGGCTCACGCGTTTGCGAGCCGTTACTTCGTTCAGTTTCAACGCCGCTGCCACTTCCTGCGGCGTTCTGTTTTCAAAGAAGCGCAGAACGATGGCGTTGCGGTCTTTTTCACCAAGACGGCCCATTGCATCATCCAACAACGGCGATATCTGTTCCCATAGCGATATGTCTGGCTCTGTCAAGGTTTGCATATACAACTCCTGTTCGCGGCGCTGGCGGCGGATTTCACGTTTTATGAGGTTGGCCGTGGTCAGACGCGCCGCCTGATAGAGCCAGCCGGACAATACGGTCCTTGGACTTAGCGATTTTGCCTTCCGCGCGAGCAGGATGAAAACCTCTTGGGTGACTTCCTCTGGCATGAGACGGATTGCAGGCCTGCCGCAACGCGGCGGAATAGACCAGATGGACATGCCGCTCAAAGAGCGCTGTGAATGCGGATTCATCGCCCCCGGCATATTGTTTTAAGAGTGTGATGTCATCAGGTTCCGACATTTACCTAATGATGTCCGCCGAAAGAGAGTTGTGACAGGTTTTTGCATTTCCTATTTGCGCTGTGCCTCTAGTTTTTTTAAGGGGACAGTTCCTGCATCCGAACGCCGTAGCTGCGGCGTATCGGCAGAAACGATCCGTATACCATTTCATTAGCGTCAGGAGCGACATATTCCGTTTGCGACCATCGAAGGTCAAACAGACTACGCCGCACCTGACGGAGCTTTAGGTTCATTTGGGTTGGCATTTCTGCAAATACATCAGCCCTAACGCGCTTTGCGAACACCCAAACCTGCGCCCGCGTAAATTGGAAATTGGAAATCTGCGTTAATCTGCGTTAATCTGCGGATAAAAACTCCCTGAAAAGACTTCAATACGACAAATACGGCGGTCCCGAACTGGTGCGCGTGGCCTCTTTCACTTTGCCGCCGCCGGGTGATGACGACGTTTTGGTGCGGGTGGCTGCCGCCTCGATCAATCCCGTGGACTGGAAAATCCGTAGCGGACAGCTAAGAATAATGACCGGTTCAAAGTTTCCCAGGGCAATGGGCACAGATTTTGCCGGAACGGTGGAAGCTGTCGGATCGAAAGTTTCGCGCTTCAAGCCAGGCGATACCGTGGTCGGCGCAGTGTCGCTGAAGGCTTCCGGGGCGTTTGCATCCAAACTCATCACATCACAGAAGCTTGTGGTGAAGAAGCCAGATAACCTGTCGTTCGAGCAGGCGGCGGCCCTGCCCATTGCCGGTGTGACGGCCTGGTGCGCCCTGGTAAAACACGGCTCAACTGGCACGAGGTCAAAAAGTCTTCATTAATGGAGCCATGGGCGCGGTCGGCCAGGCCGCCATTGCCATCGCCCGGGAAATTGGCGCTGAGGTTGTTGGGCGAGTCGGTCCGAAATCCATCACGCAGGCACAATCCATTGGACTCGCCAACACGCTCGACTATACGAAGCCGCTGCCGGAAAATCTCAACGGCATCTTCGATGTCGTATTCGATTGCAACGGCAGCCTGACTCCGGCAGAGGAAGGGCGCCTCAAGAAAAAAGGCGGCAGGATTTATGACATCGCGCCTACGGCATCGAAGTTTATTCGGTCTCTTCTATCCAGGTCACGCAAGATCATCTTCGCCGATCTTAAGCCCGAAAATCTTCAACAAGTTGTCGATCTCGCTGTGGCAGGCAAACTGACGCTTCCGATCGTTAAAACCTGTTCGTTGGATGAGGCTCCGGACGTGCTTGCTTCTCTGGAGCGGGGACAGCGCCTCAACGGCAAGGCCGTCATTACGTTTTGAATTGAATGAAAATGAAGATTCTTTTTTAGACAGAATTCACAGAATGAACTGAATCGAATTTTTCGGCGACCTGCCCTCCATTGGCCCGGCGAAGGAGGGAGCCGCTAACCGAGAGCCCTGAAAGGGCACAAGATAGTAGCCAGGGGTCGAGCGCGACTCAGGGAGCGCGACCACCCCTGGTAGCAGGGCCAGTAATTCTGCCGCTGACTGCAAAACCGCGCGCCTGTCCTCCCGTAGCTCCCGAGCGAAGGAGGAATAGCGCGAATCTGATCTGCGGCTTTCTGTCTGGCGTTGTTCCCACCGATCATTCGGATAACCAAAATTTTTCTCACACAGAGGACGGTGCGAGTCGCACTGCCAAAAGTCCACAAAGGATTTTTGAACGTCCAATAAAACTGTGAGATGGTGTACCCGAAGGTTAACAGGTTCAATACACTATGAGTCCTGACATCATTCACGCTTTGGAAGTAGCCGCTATCGTGGTCGCGGGGACGATGACCGGCGCCGAATTTTCTGTGGCCGCGTTTGTTCACCCTCGCATGAGTCGCCTTGAGGACGCCGTGCATGCCCGGATGGCAAAAACGCTGGCAAGCGTTCTCGGCGCTGCAATGCCGTTCTGGTATCATCTGTTACAAATACCGCCCCACTCACGATCTCACGATCTCACGATCTGTGCGCTCCCTTCCCCATCAATCCACAAATCCAAAAATCCATCCATCCAGCACCGCCCTCCCGTCCTTGTATTCCAATACCTGTCCCAATCAATAATCAGATTTCCGGCCGCTCGGCCGCTCGGCTGCTCCGCTTCAACGCTTCAACGGTTCAACGCTTCAACGTTCCGAAGCATCGCGAAGGCATTGGCGGGAGCTACGCCGACGCTGGGATACGCTTCACACGATCCGGGTCTGCCTCCTGATTGTAGCTCTGATTCTACTTGTTGCGTCGGCGGTGTATTGCCCTCAGGCCTGAACCATACCCCTTATCCAAGATGGACGTCACAATGACGCTGAAACCGGCTGCAACGAAGATATAGAGGGTGCTTTCGACGTTCCGCGCCAAAACAGCCCAGAAACCAAAGCACCCACGAAGAGAGCCCATGTCAAGGGTTCAGGTACGGCGACTATGGCGACATCCTCAAAGCCATTCGATGCAGAGATCAGCGAAGTATCAACAACCGCCCCCGAAGTGGTGTACTCGCCAATAAAGCCCTGGGGACCAACGAAATTGTTCACGACAAAGATATCACCTCCAAATACTGCGAGGCCTTCGGGGTAGCTCAACTCTGACGCTGAGATCAGCGAGGAGTTAACGAGAGCACCCGAGGTCGTGTACTCGCTAACTTTGCCTGTGTCACCGCCGTTTACGACAAAGATATCACCTCCCGACACCGCAAGGCCGTTTGGGTAGCTTAAACCTGATACAAGCGAAGCATTGACCGTCGCTCCTGAGGTGGTGTATTCGCCAATTGAGCCGGAGAAATTGTTCGCGACGAATATATCCCCGCCAGACACCGCGAAGCCGAATGGGTCACCCACCCCTGAGACGAGCGAAGCGTTAACCGTCGCCCCGGAGGTAGTATATTCACCTATAGTGCCGGAACCGATGTTCCCGACGAATAGTTCGTTTCCAGAAACCACGAGGCTTGCCGGTGCGTTTAAACCTGTGATTAACGACGAGTTGACTATTGCGCCGGAGGTGGTGTATTCGCCGATCGTTCCGCCATAATAGTTTGCGACGAAGATATCATTTCCGGACACCGCGATGCCCAGAGGGTCGTTCAAACCTGTGGTGATCAACGACGAGTTGACGGTCGAACCGGAGGTAGTGTATGCGCCTATCGTGTCGGAGGTCCCGCCTGTGACATAGATAAGCGCCGTTTGCGCCTGGGCAGCATTGATCCAGCACAGGGCAACCAGGGCGGTTGCGGTCACTGAGGTTATGCGGTCATTCTTCATGACTTTCGCCAGTATCGCTTGCTCAGTTTTAGTCTGTCGGGATTTCCCATTTGACCTGTTGTTCATGATGTCAAATAGAGTTTTGCTTGTCATTTCGATCATCATTGCCATCGCACGGATTGTCAAGCCATTTCGCAGTCCTTGTACGTCGAATGACTGTGCAAATTTATCCTGCGTGAAACCGGAAACGCGGTTTCATGACATTGTCTTTCATCGTGAAATCATTGTTACGCATGTTACGGATGTGCCGACTTCACCATCATCATTGTCGCCTTCCTCAGCGCCTCGGCAATCCATCAATCCACCAGAGCACGCTCCCCAACAATCCGATTATCCATTCATCCAATGCCTGGATTTATGGGGAGGGCTTGCTCAAATTGACGGCGCCAAAAGAAATAAAAACAAATGATGAGCCGGCTGGGCCGCGATAAATTCCCTGCGCTTCGCACAGCTTGCAAGCCAATGCCGCCATGTCCCAGCCATCGGCTTCCGAACCGGGCCATTCGGCCGAGGTAAGGCGGGCGATCTTGTGTTCCTGTCCGTAGTGCCTGACTCGTGATGAGTCTTGTTTGAGGGCGTCCGGAATGGAAGGGTTCGCCCATGCCCACAACCAGGTGCTCTCAGCAGGTGCGAAGCTGCCGATAACTTGCGCCGGACAAGTGGCAATAACTCCATCCTCAAATGTGAAAATCAGATCGCCTTGAGCCAGGGACAAATCCCAACGCTTCGACGTGCCCAGTCGCCAGCCCGCTTGATGACCTGCGGTCTTGATCTGTAGTTCTTCCATGCTCTTTTTGAGCAATTCCTTAAATTCCGATGTTTCTTCTGCCTTAATGTCATTGGGTCTGGCGGAGCCGGTGCGAGGGCCACTTCCGCTGCCGCCCCCGAATAGTTTCTTGAACAGGTTCATTGAAAAGTCCTTTTGAATGAATGAGTGAGCGTTTTGAGTTGAGCATTGTGATGCGCGAATGCGCCACCGTCAAGGAACGGCGGTGGGAAGCTGGACAGGTCGCGTGAACCATTCTCCCGCCATGAAACGAAGCCCAAAAAGTGCACTTTCGTTCACTCCCCTTTTCCGGCCGCTCAGCGATGTAAAACCCAAAAATTCCCCAATATCCACGGGCCTTTCTGTGATCCCGACAAATCCCTCACAATTTCGTTTCAGCCGTTTCATACCCATACACAAAATTTTTGTAAACGAAACTCCGCAACACAGCCGCGACCGCCTTCCCCGCTGTAGCCTCGGCGGAGATGGATTAAAAAAATCTGCGTCAATCTGGGATCAAAATTCCAATCCTGTCCATCCTGTAAATCCTGCTTGGCCGGCGTAGCCTTGGCAGAGACGGGCCTGCCGCGCTGTAGCTCCGAGCGAAGGCGGGTCTAAGAGGCTTCGTTTTCTTCGTGTCCTGGTGCTTGAATCCGCATTTCCATTTACACCCACTCTTTTGTTAAATTTCCCAATAAACATTCACAATTTGCCGCATTTTCCGCCGCCGTTTACCCGTTTACGTACCTATACAGAAAAAATGTGTGGCCATATCAGATCAGGATTCTTTTGCGCTCTTTGTGCTTTGCGGTTAAATCCCTAATCTGCGTCAGTCTGCGTAATCTGCGGATCAAACTCTGTGGAGCAGGCCAGATCAGAATTCCTTGGCGGACTTGGCGGACTTTGCGTGGGAGATTTTTCTGGGTCCCCATTTACAAGGGGTGTTTTGTCAAATTTCCAAATTTCCCAACATCCGGGGAATTTGGGATGCCCTTGCAGGGCGAGAAAACATTATCGGCCGAACTACCGTGGGCAATGCCCACGGCTAAAATGGAGTTGCGCTTTCAGCGCGGTGGCAGCCCTTTCGGCGCGGGAGTACCGCCCTGCCCCTTTCAACCACGCTCGTTGCGCCGCTGCACGCGGCGCGGACAGCGTCCCGACACATCGGGATCCCTACCAACCTCGCGGCCTTCCCGCGCAGGCCATTTTTGTGCTAGTGTGGTGGTTGACCAGGGGACAATATACCAACGAACCATATGGAACTCTTACTCAGCCTTTGCATCGGAGTCGGCCTGAGCGCGGCGTGTGGCTTCCGTGTTTTCGTGCCGCTATTGATCATGAGCATCGCCGCAAAAACCGGGCACCTGACGCTCATGCCGGCGTTTCAATGGATCGGCAGTGATATCGCGCTTTGGACGTTCGCCATCGCAACGATTATTGAGATCGGCGCTTATTATATTCCGTTTTTGGGTCACGCGCTGGATGTCATCGCCACTCCAGCAGCCATCACCGCGGGTATCATCATCACCGCATCGATGGTCCACGGCATGGATCCGTATCTGAAATGGACACTGGCCGCCATCGCTGGAGGCGGCGCAGCGGGCCTGGTTCATGGAGCAACAGCCGTTACGCGCGTCGCCTCAACAGCTACGACAGGCGGACTCGCAACTCCTATTTTCGCAACGATCGAACTTGGCAGTTCCGTTCTGATGAGTGTTCTCGCTGTGATTGCGCCGGTGGCGGGCATTCTTTTTCTTGCGTTGATTCTTTTGGGTCTTTTGCTTGTCGCGAAGAAGCTCCTGCCCAAATTTCGAAAACGCGATGCCGGGACTTAGCCGTAGTTCGGAGTCCATTCATAAGACCTCACGCAAAGGACGCGAAGAGGGAATTTGAACCACGAAATACACGAAGCACACGAAATCTGCGGACCAAGAACTCAATCCTGTTCATCCTGTTCATCCTGTCAAAAATCTTTCGAGTTTTTTGCGTGGTGGCCGCGTGCTCACGGTCTCAAAGTTCTCACGCTCTCACGCTCTTCCGCCTTTTGCGGTTCCCCACCTTTGCGGCCTTCGCGCCCTTTGCGTGAGAGATTTTTCCGGGTCCCCGTTTACAGGGGGCATTTTATTTAATTTTGCAAATTTCCCAATGAAAACACGGTTTTTTGGTCGAAGACCACCTCGTTTACCCATTTACTTTCCTACACAAAAAAAATGTGTGGGTGGCAGCGCCACGGGCCATGTGGAGGAAGATGGAAGATTGGAGATGGATGGTGTGCCTTGAATTTGCATTCCCATGTAGGGATGCTGGCGAACGGACGATCGAGCCGCGAATTAGTCAGGGCGGCGGCGCAGCACCGCCCTACCATATCAGATCAGGATACTTTTGCGGTCTTTGCGTGGTGGCCGTGCGCAACCACTTTGCGGCTAAAAACTGATTTTCGTGTCTTTTGTGTATTTCGTGGTTTCATCTGCGGCGTTCTGCGTAATCTGCGGATAAAAAACCTTCGCGGCCTCGGCGCCCTTTGCGTGAAAGATTTTTCCGGGTCCCGTTTACAGGGTGTGTTTTGTTAGAATTTCCAAATTTCCCAATGAAAACACGGTTTTTTGGTCGAAGACCACCTCGTTTACACATTTACTTTCCTACACAAAAAAAATGTGCGGGTGGGTGGCAGCGCCACGGGCCATGTGGGTGAAGATGGAAGATAGAAGATGGATGATGTGCCTTGAATTTGCATTCCATGTAGGGATGCTGGTGAGCGGACGATCGAGCCGCGAATTAGTCAGGGCGGCGGCGCAGCACCGCCCTACCATATCAGATCAGGATACTTTTGCGGTCTTTGTGTGGTGGCCGTGCGCAAGCACTTCGCGGCTAAAAAGTGATTTTCGTGTCTTTCGTGTTTTTCGTGGTTTCATCTGCGTAATCTGCGGATAAAAACTTTCCGGGTTCCAACTTGCTATTGCCTGCCTGTATATCACCTTGTCCGGATGCCATATCGTCTGCTGTGATGGAAACGAAAACGAACACCGAAACCAAACCTTTGTTGGACTGGTTGCTGCGGAAACATCCCGACACGCCAAAAACTCGTGCCAAGCAATGGATCCTGGCGGGGCGCGTCAGCGTCAACGGCGTGGTCATTCGAAAACCGCAGCAAAACATTGCAGACCCTGCCGGCGCACTGGCATTGGGCGAACGAAACGCCACGACGCTGGACTGCGGTTCCGGGTGGCAAATTCATCCTCGCGTGTCTTTGCTCTATCTGGATTCAGCGTTGGCCATCGTCAACAAAGGTCCTGGGCTCATCTCGGTGCCGGCGGCGAATGCCGATCTTTCCGCCTTGAGCATTCTCGCGGATTTTCTGGCGGGCAAACTGAAACCGTACCTTCGCGGCGCCGTCGGAAAATCACTGCCATCCCCCTATCGCCGACTGCAACCCATGCCGGTTCATCGTTTGGATCAATACACCAGCGGAGTCTTTTGCATGGCCATAAACCCGGCCGCGCGCCACCATCTGATTGAGCAGCTTAAAGCGCACACCATGAAGCGGGAGTACATCGCCTTCGTGGAAGGCCGGTCCGCGACGCCTAAAGGCACCTGGCGTCAATGGCTTGAGTTGAGCCGGGATGAACTCCATCAGGAAATCCTTTCGGCAACGCGCGCCCAGGCGCCCGGGCCCGAAGCCCGCGAAGCCATCACTCACTACGAAGTCATTACCGAATATCCGCTCGCCGACGGCAAACGATTTGTCAGCAAATTGCGGTTCCGGCTTGAAACCGGACGAAAACATCAAATACGCGCGCAGGCCGCGTACGCAGGCCTCCCATTGATCGGCGATCGGACCTACAACCCGGGATTTCGCAGCCCTGACCGTGACCGTGGCCCTGCCCTTGCAAAAACGCGCGTTATTGATTTCCCGCGTCAGGCGTTGCATGCCGAAATCCTTACCCTGGAACATCCGGACCAGCCGGGGAATCGCATGACCTGGAAGGCGGAATTGCCCAAAGATCTGCGCCAGCTTGAAAACGCTCTGCGCTCCGGCCGGCTCTGAGGTGGTAGCACCACGGGCGATCGGAATAGAGCGCTGCGGATTGGTGGATTAATGGATTGTTGGATTATAGGGGATGCCAAGTCGGACGGTTTTTGGCATTCGGAAATTGGTCGGCGGTCACCGGTTTCGGGTCCAACGCGGAAAACGGACTATACCCCGCGTAAATCGAAACGGCAGGTGGCGCTGCCACTCGTAAATTGAAACATCTGCGAAAATCGGCGTTGCGCGGCGGACGTTCCGCCTGCGGACAAGATTTATGAATGACTCCAAACGCAACTTAACGGATGGTGGACAGGGTTTTACCAACAATCCTTTCGATGCCTTGTCGAGTGAAGGGCTTCCAGCCCAGAGTCCAGAATCTACAGCCCAGAGTCCACAGTCCCAGTCAGCGCGGAAGAATAAAAATCGTGGCCGGGTGGACATCATCCGACAGACTGCCGGACGTGGCGGCAAGGTGGTGACAGTGATCCAGGGTTTTACAGGCATTGGTCTGCCTGAAAAAGAGCGACTGGCCAAGGCGATGCAAAAGGCTTGCGGCACCGGCGGCACGGTCAAGGATGGCCGGATCGAAATTCAGGGGGATAAACGCCAGGAGGTTGCGCGTATTCTAACTGAGGCAAACTTCCGGCCCGTATTCGCGGGGGGTTAGGTGGCAGCGCC
The DNA here is from genome assembly GCA_963845665.1 of uncultured Verrucomicrobiae bacterium. GTDB lineage: Bacteria > Verrucomicrobiota > Verrucomicrobiia > Limisphaerales > UBA11358 > UBA11358. The sequence continues at coordinate 379,702 of CAWJTA010000001.1, read as the reverse complement.
ACTGGCGATCGGAATGGAGCGCCGCGGATTGGTGGATTAATGGATTGTTGGATTTTTGGGGATGCCCTCACCGGTTCGCACCAGGGCCACCAATGTGAGCGGAGAGGGAATAGCGGGTGGACGATGCGGGTAATTCGGAAATCGGCCGGCGGTCACGGTTTCAGGGCCAACGCGCAAAACGGAATATCCGGTGGGAAAATCTCTTATGAATGTGTGCTATAAATATTGCGCTCCTGACGGAGCTTTCCTTTGCGGGCTTCGCGTCCTTTGCGTGAGATTTGTTCGTTCTTCATCTGCGTCAATCTGCGGAATCTGCGGATAAAAACGCAGCGGACGGGCGGTGGAGAACCATGACGTTGCCGACTCGCATGACGAGGTAGCTGGCGGTTCTGTCTGCCAATTGCGGGGCAAGTTCCTTCTTTTGGTCTTTGAACTCGACGAATTTGATTTTGACGAGTTCGTGCCGGGACAGCGCATCATTGACCGACTGAACAAAGCCGTCTGACAAACCGGCCTTGCCGATTTTTAGAATCGGCTCCAGGCGTTGCGCGGCTGCCTTGAGCCTACGAATCTCCGGATTAGTGAGCGGTTCTAACATGGGGTAAATTTACGTCGCTTTCGCAGGAACGACCAGAAGTAATCGCGGTGGCGGCGAAAGCCGGTAGGGACGGCGCGCTGCGCCGTCACCGCGCGTAAAGCGCGCGGAACTGACCCCGGAAACAACGTCCTACAACGCTTGATCCATGGTCGTCATGCGCGATACGAATGCAGATTCCGCCCGCTGTACGGGCGGGGACGCCGCAGCGCAGCGTCCCTACCAGATCCAGCCCTGACGTCCGGAAAAATTGCCTCTCGTTTCTCAACGAAGTCGGTTATATTGGCAAATTACGAGACGTTCATGACATCGAAACTATTTTCCGAACTGGGTTTGTCCGAAGAGGTGCTCAAGGCCATCGATAAACTTGGGTTTGAGCAGGCCGCGCCGATTCAGGCGGCGGCGATTCCTTTGCTGATGGCCGGCAAGGACATCGTGGGCCAATCGCAGACCGGGTCGGGCAAGACCGCCGCGTTTGGTATCCCCGCCGTCGAGAAGGTAGATACAACCCTGCGCGCCGTGCAGATTCTGGTTCTATGCCCCACGCGTGAACTGGCGATCCAGGTTTCAGAGGAAATTCATAAGCTCGCGCTCTTCAAGCGCGGCGTGAATGCGCTGCCGATTTACGGCGGGCAATCCTACGACCGGCAATTCTACGGCCTCAAGCAAGGCGCGCAAATTGTCATCGGCACGCCGGGCCGCATCATGGATCACATGCGCCGCGGGACGTTGCGACTCGAAACCGTGAAACTCGTCATCCTCGACGAGGCCGACGTCATGCTCAACATGGGTTTCCGCGATGACATCGAAACCATTCTCAAAGACGCGCCGAAGGAGCGGCAGACAGTTTTCTTTTCCGCCACGATGCCGCGGCCGATTCGCGATTTGATCGAGCGGTATGCGCGCAATCCGGAAAATGTGAAGGTCGAGCAGAAGGCGATGACTGTGCCGACGGTCGAGCAGGTGTATTATGAGGTGGATCGGCGCTTCAAAATCGAACTGCTGACGCGGCTGATTGATATTCACGATCTCAAACTCGGGATTATTTTCTGCAACACCAAGCGCATGGTGGACGACCTGGTGGATCATCTCGAAGCGCAGGGTTACATGGCCGACCGGTTGCACGGCGACATGACGCAGGCGATGCGCGACCGCGTGATGAACAAGTTCCGCAAGTCCGGGCTGGAATTTCTCGTTGCCACGGACATCGCCGCGCGCGGTATTGACGTGGACGACGTGCAAGTGGTCTTCAACTACGATTTGCCCTACGATGGCGAGGATTACGTGCATCGCATCGGTCGCACGGGACGGGCCGGCCGCGCGGGACGCGCCATCAGCTTTGCGTCCGGGCGCGAAGTCTTTAAGATCCGCGACATCGAACGTTACACGAACACCCGCATCCAGCGCGCTCGCGTGCCGACCGAAGCCGAAGTTGAGGAAGCGCGCGAAAATGTGTTTCTCGGAAAAATTCGCGCCCAGCTCGAGTCGGGCCAATTCAAGAATAATGAACCCCTGATCGGACGCTTGCTGGAGGAAGGATTTTCCTCTACGGATGTTGCGGCTGCGTGCCTGTCATTGTTGCAAAGTGGCGAGGGCTCAGCCAAACCGAACGTCGAACAATATGACCGGCCCCAGCGGGAGGAGCGTCCCGATCGCGGGAACTTTCGGGAAGACCGCCGGGGACGCCACGAGGATCCGCCTTCGTCCCGCGGAGCGGAACTACGTCGCGACACAGGTCGCGGCCCGCGATTCGAGCGGCGCGAGCGTTTTGATCGACCACAACGATTTGAAGACCGCCCGCCGCGTTCGGCAACGCCTTTCGCCAAACCACACAGTCCAGAGTCCACAGTCCACGGTCCACAGTCCAGAGTTCAAAGGCCTGCGCCGTCCCCGGAGAAAACATTTTCGGACGAAGAGATTCTGGCGTCGGTGCAAAGCCCCAAACCGAAGGCGCCAAAATCTTTTTCCCCGAAGCCTGGACCCCCGTGGGAAAACAAGAAACGTGGCGACGACGCAAAACCCGCCCGCAAATCCAGTCGACCCACGCCGTCGAATCAAACCCGCCTCTGGATGAACCTCGGTGAAGCGACGGGTATTAGTCCGATTGACATCGTGAATGCCGTCTCGGGCGAAACCGGATTGCCGGGCAAAGTCGTCGGCACCGTGGATGTGCGTGAGCGGCACCTCTTTGTGGATGTCGAATCCGAACATGCGCAAGGGATCATCGCAAAATTAAATCGCGCGCAGATTAAGGGTCAAAAGGTAAAGGTAAAAGTTGCCTGAGTGCTAAACGGAATTCCAAATGATATGGCGCGAGCATGAGCATGAGCATGAATTTGGAACCTGGAGATAACGCGCCCGGATTCAGGGTTTCAAGCGGCGAACATTTTGGCCTGCCTCCGATAAACTGATAGAACGTTCCCGTCTGAAAGATTCTCCCTCACCCCTGCCCTCTCCCTCGGGGAGAGGGAGAATTGTCCACCGATGGTTGGTAACGACGGACGATTACTTCGGTTCGCCGAGACAAAACTCGGGGGCGTCATGTTCGAACGTTCCCGAATGCGGGCTTGGTTTTATCGTGGGTGGCCGGTAACGTTGGCGCATTAGGTGACCGCATGTCATTCAACAGGCGAAAATCACTCGAGCAGACGCTAACGCTTATTGCACGGAGCATCGCGGCTTTTACCAGCGCCTCCGGGCTATCGGTGCTGGCAGGATGGGCACTCGGCGTTGGTACGCTGAAAGACGTCCATCCGCAGTGGGCCACCATGAAGGCAAATGCGGCATTTGCGTTCGTGTTGTCCGGTGTCGTGCTTTGGTTGTTCGCCGGCGCTTCGCGAGGGGGCGGCTCCTCTTTGCCGGCGCCACGCAGCACTGTGTTCGCATCGATTTCGCGAGCGGGCGCGGCGCTCCTGTTGCTTGTCGGGTTGCTCACGGCTTGCGAGTACTTATTCCAATGGGACCTGGGGATCGATCAGTTGATGGTTCGGGATGCTGCCCCGGCCTCGTTTCCTGGTCGAATGGCTCCCGTAACGGCGTTGAATTTCTTTCTGCTCGGCGCCGCATTTCTCATGGTTGATCTTGAAATCCTGAACCTGAAGCGCCCTGCCCAATGGCTCGCGGTCCTGGTGCTCCTCGATTCCTTCATCGCAATTTTGGGTTATGCCTACGGAGTCCCGCTTTATCGTGTCGGTGGTTACACTTCGGAGGCGCTGCACACGGCTCTGCTGTTCGTCCTGATTTCCATCGGGTTTCTTTGCGCCCGGCCTGGTTGGGGATTGATGAGGCTGGCGACGGATACCGGCGCGAGCGGTTGGATATTCCGACGCTATTTGCCCGCCGCCATCTTTTTGATTCCACTGCTTTGGTGGCTGAGGTCGCTCGGGGAACGGGCGGGTTTTTATGGTTTTGAATTTGGCATGGCCTTGTTCGTTGTCGGTAACGTCGTTATTTCTTCCGCGTTGGTCTGGTGGGCGACGAGCTTCGTACGGACGGAATCCATCAGACGGGCCGAAACGGAAGCGCGTTTCGAGCTCATGGCCAATGCCGCGCCGGTGCTCATCTGGGGTTCGGGCCGGGACAAACTCTGCACCTTCTTCAATCAACCCTGGCTCGACTTCAGAGGCCGTCCGGTCGAACAGGAACTGGGCAACGGCTGGGCCGAGGGCGTTCATCCCGATGATCTGGCGCACTGTATGAAAATCTACGTTGAATGCTTCGATGCCCGACGCCCGTTCTCCATGGAATACCGGCTGCGCCGGCACGACGGCGAGTATCGCTGGATTCTGGACAAGGGAGTGCCGCGTTATGATGCAGACGGGAATTTTCAGGGCTATATCGGCTCGTGCGTGGATTTCACGGAACTCAAGCTGGCGCAGGCGGAGGCTCTGCGGCGGCAAACCGAACTTGCACGCGTCGCGCGCGTTTCCACCATGGGCGAACTTCTCGCTTCGATCGCCCATGAACTCAACCAGCCTCTCGGGGCAATCCTAAGCAACGCCACGGCGGCGGAATTATTGCTCAATAAAAACCCGCCGGATCTGAAGGAACTGCATGCCATTCTCGCCGATATTCGCAAGGACGATCTGCGGGCCAGCGAAGTAATCCGTCGAATCCACGCCCTGCTCCGCAAGGGTGAAAGAGAATGGCAGCCACTGAACGTCAATTCCGTGGTGGAAGACGCTCTCCGGATCGTTCGCTCCGAAGCCGCCATGCGCAAGACGGTGATAACGACGCATCTGCACGCGGTCCCGTTGATTCAAGGCGACGAGATTGAGCTGCAGCAGGTGCTCGTGAATCTGATCATCAACGGCATTGAGGCGATGACCAATGGGCCACCCGAGAGACGCGAACTGATCGTGCGCACCGCTTGCGATGGCGAGGACATGGTGGAAGTGGCCGTAATGGACTCCGGCCCCGGCATCCCGCCGGACAAGTTGCCCCTGGTCTTCGAGCCATTCTTCACCACCAAGTCGAACGGGCTGGGAATGGGGCTCTCCATCGCCCGCACCATCATCGAAACACATCACGGACGAGTCTCGGCGGAAAACAACGCCGCGGGCGGCGCGACGTTCCGATTCATTCTGCCGGCAGCAGTGGCGGCGCCACAGAGGATGGCGCTCCTGACGAGCGTGTGATTTAGCTTGGGTGGCATTTCTACAAATATAGTGGCATGGGTGAGCACCCCTTGCTGTCACTGGTGATCGCCCTACAGGCTTCGTGAATATCGCCAATACATTGCCCACCAGTAAAAATCCTGTCTCACGGTCCTGTGGCCAAAGAATCTTTCTTGAATGCTCAGAGAAATTCCAAATGATATGGCGCGAAGATGATTGTGGAGATTCGAGATAACGCGGGTGGAAAGGCTGAAGGCCTAAACCATTTTAGCCGAGGGCAGCGCCCTCGGATCAGAACGAAGGAAAGTTCGCGCCCTGTAAGGGCAGTCCAAAACAGGGAATTTAGCGTGCCCTTACAGGGCGAAAATACATTGTTGGCCGAGTTACCGTGGGCGTTGCCCACGGCTAAAATGGCATTGCGCTTTCAGCGCGACAAAACATGTGGGCGTCATTTCAACGGCACATTCACGATTACGGCTCGGTTAAAGGCGATTTGGATCGCATTACTGGCCATTCTCGCTCTAGCGCCAATTTCGGGATCGGCCCAAACTCCGTCTTCTTTCCAGGGCCTCATCGACCCGGATTATCCGGGCGTGCCGCAATCGACGATTTATTCGGTCACGGTCGAGGTGGACCAGCTGGTCCGCCCTACCCGACTACCCGTGTTTGAGAGCACGTGTCCGACATATGAACCCGGCTATATGAACATGCTGCCGGTGGATCAACATCCGTTGCAATTGTTTCGCGACAGAAGTATTAACTGGGTCAATTTTTCATTTTCCGGCAAGGTCACGGTCCAGGTTCGCGTATTGGACCGCCGCAAGGCGCACGTAAAAGGGGTATTGAAGGTGAAGATATTTCCGTCTGCGTGTGGGATTACACCGACAGTTGAGGAAAATGGAAATGTGATCCGTTTCACGCTCATCCGGCCCGGGCAATATTCGGTTGAGATCGGCGACGATGGCTATAAGAACGGTCTATTGATTTTCGCGAATCCACCGGAAAGCGACCAGCCGGACCTGAGTCCGAATTCGGCCTCGGGAAATTATTTTATTTTGACGAATACAAGCCCACCGGAAATTGCCTCCGTTCCCCTGTCCTATTCCGGTCTTTATTTCCGGAGCGGGGTTCATGACATTGGCGTGTATCATGTTCCTGCGCACATCAAAAATATTTATCTCGAATCGGGCGCATGGGTTTACGGGGCGCTAATTATGCCGGAACGTCCGGTCTCGCCGGAACGTCCGGCCGCGGCTCATTCCAATTCGGGAGTGAAGATTTTTGGGCGCGGCGTGTTGTCGGGCGCGAGGTTGAATTATCGGCAGTCGCACATGATTGAAGCGGTTCGGAGCGACGGGATTGACGTCGAGGGCATCGTGATTGCCGATACCAAATATTTTGCCGTGCGGTTATTGGGGACAAATAACACGGTGGAATGGGTCAAAATTGTCGCCGGCTGGACTTATAACACCGACGGGATTGCGGCCTTTGCCGGCTCACGAATCGCACACTGTTTTATTTGGGCCAACGACGATAGCATCAAGCCGTATCGGGATAATTTGACGATTTCGGATTGCGTGGTTTGGCAGTTGAACAACGGCGCGGTCATTCAATTGGGATGGGGAAACGCCAGGGCGGCAAATGTGACCATCAACAATGTGGACGTCCTGCACGCGGAATGGAACAACAACGCTGCGAACCGCGGCATCGTAAGCTGCATCGGCGACAAATTTGCAAAGGGCGGCATGGTGGGCTCAGACAGCTCGTTCCTGATTGAAAATCTTGTCACGGAAACGCCGGTACCGTTCATCTTCAATATCCGGCCGAACGCCGCAAGTCCCGACCGGATTCACGGGATGATTTTTAAAAATTGGGATATTTCCGTGGATATGAGCCGGGGATATCCCAATTACATTGAATGCGCAAGTTCGGACGAGAAGTTCGATGGATTTACGTTTGATAATTTTGTGCTGAATGGGACGAAATTGTCGGAGGCGAATTGGATTCAGGAGGGGAATTTCGTAGTGACGAATTTGGTCGAGCCGAAGTTTGTGTCGACTTTGAGACGTTGAAACGTTGAAGCGACCCGATTTCGCGCGAAGACTGCGAAGGAAACGAAGGCACAGATGTATTTGGCTATCGTGCTCTACACAAAATTCAAGGCGCTGTCGGCGCGGGCTTCGGCGCCGAGCCTGCCGGCACATCATACGACATCACTATGGCGTCTGTTCCTCGATAAGTCGTCCGCTCAATTACCGACCAACCGAGCCGTGAGTACAACTGCTCTGCATCCGGAGTAAAGAGATATACTCGCTTCACGCCAAGATTCGCCGCGGAACCCACGACACGCGCGATTAATTTGGAGGCGATGCCTTGCCGCCGGTAATTGGGCACCACAAACACGCCTGCCAGCCAGGGCGTCAAATCCATGTGGGTATCCATATCGTGAGCAATCAGCATTGCGGTACCAAATAATGTGCTGTCTGAGTAAGCAATAAAGGTGGTCGGTATCTGTCCGCGTCCACACTCGTCACGAAGCCGCAGGGTGCGAGCTTCGACAGTATCGCCGGGTCGAATATACGACCACTCCTCGTGATGCCATCGGGCGACTGCGGAAATAAATTCCGGGTGGTCTGCGAGGTAGTCAATGTGCATGATGCTCAGTTTGCTAACGATTCAAGGCCGAAAGGTAGTCGGTTGTATAAGCTGAATCACCCATAAACTCAAGACTGCGCCGCCTGCAAGAGGCGGAACGGGAGTTCCGCCCTGCCGTTCAGAGGACGGATTCGGCTGCAGCGCGATTTTCTCTATCTGATTTGTGCTCTTTTCAAAAAAATCTCGCTTTTGCCATTATGAATACGAAATCGATTGCAGGTGTTGAAATTCCCGACAGCAAATTGGCCCGAGAGGCGACGGAACTCGTTCGAGAGACAGAATCTCCCCTTCTATTTCATCATTCGACCCGGGTTTTTTACTTTGGCGCGCTTGCGGGGAAACGCCGGAAACTGAAATTCGACCCTGAGCTGGTTTACATTGGAGCCATGTTTCATGACATGGGACTCACCGAAAAATGTCGGAGCAAGACCAATCGATTCGAGGTGGATAGCGCAAATACCGCGCGAGATTTCCTGCGGCAGCACGGGATTGGTGAAGGCGCCATCGATACGGTTTGGGATGCCATCGCATTGCACACAACTCCCGGCATTCCGGAACATAAAAAATCGGAAGTGGCCCTGGTTACAGCCGGTGTGGAGGCGGATGTTCTAGGGATTGGCTATGGCGATCTGAATGACGAGCAACGCGAGTCGATATTAAAGGCGCACCCGCGGGGAGAGCATTTCAAAGAAAAGATTATCCAGGTCTTTTACGACGGCTTTCACCACAAACCCGATTCGACGTTTGGCACGGTAAATGACGACGTCCTGGCATTGCTTGATCCCAAATTCAAGCGAGCCAACTTTTGTAGCATCATTCTGAACTCAGGCTGGCGGGACTGATCAGCTCACCTTCGGTTCATGGATCAGCTTCACAACTGGATATTGCTGTAATTTAGCTCTCAGCGTGCTAATCGCTTGTGAACGGGAAAACACAAACATTTTGGCGCATTCGCTGGTAAAAATCTGAAAGACCCGAAATTCAACCAGCGGAAAATCATCAACCTCCTCAAAATCCAGCGAAGGCGCGAGGCGAAACAAGTCGCGGTCGTGCACGGAAACTTCAAATTCGAGCCGGTCTTGCGCACGTCGAAACGAAGACTCGAGCAAGACGTTGGCTGAAAAGACCTCAGGATATCGGCCAAAATCGACCGGACTCCACTTGTCAACAAACCCGCAAACGGACCTGGAAAAGAGAAATGGCACTTCAGAAAACGTATGGAATACATAAAATTCTCCGAAGGGGATTCCTTCGTGCATCGTGTCGCCGATGGCAACAATAACAGGCCGGGAAGCTCCAAGATTGCGTCTGGATCGATAAATCTTAATTAATGATTCGGGTTGTAATGGCATAAGTGCTCGCGCATTGATTCAAACTCAGACAAAGTAGCACGTCTCGTACCGCGTCTGCGCGTTTTTCATTTTGTGTGGTTGGTTTTCAATTGCGAATACTCTGCTTAACCGAATGGGATATACGGGGACAAATGGGGCAGATAGAACGGTTGCAGCGAGTGAGATTGCAGGGACGTTCGAATATGCGGCTCCTTGCGGGGCTTTGGCGGCTTTTATTGGGCGTATCATGGTAAACAAACCAATTAAATTGAACTTTCTCTTGACATCTGCGATTTTGGTTGAGAATGTGGTGCAGGCAAAGCCATTACAGTTGGAGTTATGAGCACTAAACATTTCAGATTCTTTGGCATTTTCACGATCTTCCTTTTCTGTTGTTTCAAGCTATTGGGGGATCCGCTAAACAACTGGCATTGGCGCAATCCCCTGCCCAACGGGAATCCGCAGTTCGGCGCACAGGCGCTCAATGCAGTTATTTTTACAAATGGGACCTTTTTTGCCGTTGGAAATTCCGGTGTCGTGGCAACTTCCCTTGACGCGACGAACTGGGCGCAAAATGCAACGGCAACGTCGAACCAGTTAAATGGCATTATTTTCGCCGATGGCAAATTTGCGGCCGTGGGCAACGCGGGAACGATAGAAACATCCGTCGACGGCACGAACTGGGCAATCGAAAACTCTGGTACGACCAGCGACCTCGGCGCAATCGCCTATGGCAATGGAAAGTTTGTGGCCGTTGGAGGCGCGGTCCTTGCTTCATCAGATGCTGTGAATTGGACGACCGCGGTTTCTGGGTTGAGCAGCGCGAGCGCTGTAGCTGGTAACAGCATCGGGTTCGTGGCTCTAAACAGGTCAACGAACGCTTATTTTTCCACTGACGGCCTGAACTGGACGGTTAATCCGTTGACGGTGCCTGTCGCCCCCCTTCAATTCGTTAACTACTCATTGATCGTTCCAATCGTGACTGCATCAAGCACTGAATTCGTCATTGGAAGTTACATTTATACTGGTACCTCACAGGCGGACACGTTCATGTTCACCTCAACAGACGGTGTCCATTGGGCCACTAACGCTGTGGGTAATAATGTTTATACAGGCTTTTCGGGTTTCTCTTACAATTTTTTTATGACCGGAAACGCGCAGTTCATCGCCGGCGGTGAGGCAAACGGTCAAAAGTTCCTTCAATTTTCCCCAGACGGCGTTAATTGGACACAAACGAACATCAACGACATCAATTCAATTAATTTCGGCGGCAGCGGAGCTTGTGGACATGGCTCTTATCTGGTCGTGGGATCAGGCGCTAATTACGTCTCTGCGGATGCCGTGAATTGGTCGACACAAGGATATACGCCACTGCCCCCTGCCGGACCGACCGGCACGTGCAATAGCATTACTTCTTCCAACAGGATTTATGTCGTAGCCACATCCAGTTCGTTCGCCGAATCTACCAATGGTTCGTCCTACATAACCGAGAGCAACACTCCATCATTAAATTCAGTCATCACCTACAGCAACATTTTCGTGGGGGTGGGACCTTCGGGCGACATTTTCACGTCCACCAATGGATCGAGTTGGACCCAACGTAATTCCGGCACGGCCTATTCCCTCCACTGTGTCACCGCCAGCAACGGTCTATTGGTTGCGGTGGGTGATAATGGAGCCGTTCAAACGTCACCATCCGGAACGATTTGGACCAGCCGGTCATCCGGGACATCGCTGCCGCTTTATGGAGTGATTTATTCCAATGGGCTCTATGTAGCAGTGGGCCAGGAAGGCACCGTTGTCACATCATCGGATGGAGTCAATTGGAACGTTCAGGATTCTGGCCAATTGAATAATCTGATGTCGGTTACGCACGGCGGCGCGGGATTTTTAGCGGTTGGCTCTGCCGGAACCATTTTGACTTCACCGGACGGCGTCAATTGGACCGCGCAAACAGCCGGGGCTTCGGTTTCTTTCGAGACTGCGACTTTTGGCAATGGTTATTATCTCATTGCCGGTCCCGGCCCTGCCGTCTTTACATCTCCGGACGGCGTCAATTGGAGTCCACGCAACATCGGTGCGACAGGTGGACAAACGATCTACGGCTCCGCGTTCCTTAATGAGCGGTTTGACGTGGTCGGTTCGGGGGGAACAATCATTGAATCAGATCCTGTAGCGCCGCTGTTTGACCTTCAAATGCACGGCGCCCTGCCGGAGCATTCGTTCACCGTTTTTGTCACGCCAGGAAGCACGTTCCGAATCCAGTCCTGCGCCAATCTCGCTGCGCCGCACTGGTCAACCATTGCGACTTTTAATAACGCGCCGGCCATTACGCAGTGGACAAATACTTCGCCGGAATTTAATCCGACCTTTTTCCGGGCTATTTCGCCGTAGAATATAGGACGATTGTAGAGAGGGGATGAGGGGCGTGTCACGTGGTGCGTGGCGCGTCAAGTATTTGGATATGAGTTAGAGCGCAATTGGCAAAGTCCGTTCGTTGGTGGGCTCCTAAACAATCAGCCTTCGCCCACCCCTGCTCTACTTGATGCACCGCGCCTTCATTTTTCACTTTTTCCTTTTACGTTTTTCCATTTGAATTGGCATGTGCATATATTACCCCTTCGCGTACGCCGCGCGACGACAGACGATTTGGCCAGTCTCAGGTCGCTCTGGTCTTCCATGCATTTGGCAGCGGACGATCTGGAAAAACGACTCACCGAGTTTCAGGTCGTGGTGGACGCAGACGGTGCGTTTTTAGGTGCGATTGGATTTCAGATCTCGCGGCAATACGCCCTTCTCCACAGCGAGGGATTTACAGATTTTTCCGTAGCCGATGCTGCTCGCGATTTATTTTGGCGCCGGATCCAGGTCCTGTGCTCCAATCATACAGTTTTCCGTCTTTGGACGCAGGAGCGTTCGCCATTTTGGAAAACTTTTGGCTTTCGCCCGCCTGACGTCGAGACCCTGGGGCGCCTGCCGGCTGAATGGCGCAATGAATTCGAGGGTGGTTGGCTCACGTTTCAGCTCAAAGACGAAGACGCGATCGCCGCGGCTCTAAATACTGATTTGGCGAGCCTGATGGACACGGAAAAGAAGCATACCGAGCGGGTGCGTGAGCGGGCGCAAGCTCTGCGGACGGGCGTCACGGTCATCTGCTTCGCGATTGGGATTCTGTCCTTTGCCGTAGCCGTTTATTTGCTTATCCATCGCGGGACGTTTGGACCGCGGCCTTGAATTTGCGTTTGGTGTACACGCTTTAGCGTGTTCCGGAACCGCCTAAAGGCGGGACACCAAGCACAGTGCTTACGGCGGCGACGAGGGCGTTGACGCGCGTTTGCATTGGGAAATCTGACGGGGCTTCGACTGTATAGCTTTGGCGGGTTTTATGGGTAATTAGATAAAACGCCTCGGGCCAGTCGGGGCGCGAGCGCGGGTCAATGTTGGGCCGAAGAATGCCGCCTTTGGCGGGACGGCCCTCGATTGTTTCGGACCGGTCGATGGGACAAACTATTTCGACGGCCTCGATCATTTTTTCCGCGTATGACGGCCGGGCGTCCGGATTTTGTTCGTACAGGTAGAAGCCCTGAGATTCCCAGTCTTCGTGCAACAGGACGGTCACATCAAACTGCGGCTGTCGTTCGAGCCACGAAATGTGGGCGGTGATTTCATCGACGACAGGATTTAAATAGCCGCGGTTCAGGTCGATGCCGCTCATATTGGCGCGGGTATTTAATGTAAAACCGATGGGATTAAGGCATGGGCAGAGCCAGAGTTCGACATTTTCGGGCCAGTGATTTTCCTGTAACAACTTGAGCGCGGCCATTGGGCTGGCAGGTTCATCTCCATGAATGCCGGCTGAAATGTAAATCCGCCTCCGATCCGCCTGGTTCCGGGAATTTCGATGTAAGGCGATGATGTCAAAGTCACCAACTTTATAAAGGACTTCAGTATCCCATCCGTGACGCTGCGCGGCAAGACGGACCTCAGACAGGACGGTTTTGACGTCGATAGTTTCCCCGAGATATTTCCCAAGGTTTTTGCCGAGCCGTTGCATTAGCGGTTTGCACCGCGGCCATCTGGGCTTCGCCCGCAGTCTTGTCTGCCGTTGAGCGATGAACGATGACCGTGGTTGATAAATTCAATGCACATTCTCCGAATCATTGAAACTTCGCAGAGCGTTCACAAGTGTATTGAGATCTGTGCGATTATGCTCGCTGGAAATGGCGAAACGGAAGTAGCCGTTGGCGTTGCCGCCGGGGTATTTCAAGAAGGGCGGGAAAATTCCAGCTGCGAGCAACTGTTTTCTGAGCGCGAGCGATTCGCTCTCGTTTTTTGTGTGGACTGGAATGATCGGCCCGGGCATATCGGGCGCCTGGAATCCCGCCTCATTCAATGCGGCTCTCACGTATTTGGCGTTTGCATTTAAACGTCGTCGCAATGCGGTTCCGCGCGAGCGACAGATTTTTAGCGAGGCCAGCGCGGCATTCGCCAAAGGCGGCGGCACAGGCGTGCTGCCTATGAACGAGCGGCTGCGCTGCAAAATCTTTTCTCTGAGTTCCCTTGTTCCCAAAATCGCTCCCCCGAAAACGCCAAACGCTTTGCTGAGAGTAATACACTGAATGATTTGCCGGCGGCTGACATTTTCGTGCTCTGGTGTGCCGCGGCCATTTATCCCTAACACGCCGGCGCCATGGGCATCGTCCACGAGGATAATCGCATCCGAGGGCAATTGTTTTAGATACGCTTTTAACGGTGCGGCGGAGCCATCGTGGGCGAACATCCCGTCGGTCAAAACAATCGGACGTGCGCCTCTGCCGCATCGTCCGATTGCGCGGGCAAAATCGCTGACGTCACGATGGGCAAATCTCACGATTGGGCAATCGAATTGGACAGCGGCATCCAGCAGGGCGGGATGGGCGCGGGCGTCTACGAGCACATGGGAAAACGTTCCGGCCAGTGCCTGGGCCACGGCCATGCCGGTCAGGTAGCCGTTTGAAACCAGGAGGGCGTCTTCAGCTTTGAAAAATACGACAAGCTGGTCCTCCAAAAGTTCGTAGATTTTATGATGGCCGGTCGTGATTCGCGAAGCGGCGACGTTGAGACCAAATTTTTTGAGGCCATCGCCGACAGCTTTGAGGACCGCCGGGTGTTGGGCCATGCGAAAATAATCGCAGCCTGAAAAATAGATAAGGTCCCGACCGCGCCAGCGAACGCGCGAACGTCCGATTTGCTGGAGCGGTTCAAGCGGGGTCACGCGAGTGTCAGTTGAAAGGCAGGTCGTGCGCTTCCGCCACGGCCTTGTTGGTGATTTTGCCGTTCTTGACGTTGATGCCGCTTACGAGGGCGGGAAATTTTTGGCAGGCTTCGGCCAGGCCCATGTCCGCGAGCGTCTCGATGTAACGGAAGGTCGCGTTGGTGAGCGCCTGGGTTGCAGTGCGGGCATAGGCACCGGGCATATTGGCGACGCAATAATGAGTAACGCCTTCTTCGACATAGACGGGGTCCTGATGGGTCGTTGGGCGCGACGTTTCCGCACAACCGCCCTGGTCGATGGCGATGTCCACCAGCACGCTGCCGGGGTGCATTTTGCGGAGCATCTCGCGGGTAATTAGTTTGGGCGCCTTGGCCCCCGGCACCAGGACGGCTCCGATGAGCAGGTCCACGTCCGGCAACAATTCCATCAAATGGCTTTCATTGGAATAGAGTGTGTGCGCGGTGTGGAGCGTGATGTCGAGGAAGCGCATACGTTCCAGGTCCACTTCCAAAATGGTCACGTCCGCGCCCATACCCTGGGCCATACGCGCGGCATTGATGCCTGAGGACCCGCCGCCCAGGACAACGACTTTGCCGGGCAACACGCCCGGGACACCGCCTAACAGAATGCCGCTGCCGCCAAAATGTTTGGCCAGGAAATATCCGCCCACCAGAATACTCATGCGTCCGGCAATTTCGCTCATGGGCTCGAGCAAGGGCAGGCGCCGGTTGACTTCGAGGGTTTCGTAGGCGATGCACGTAGCGCCGGATTTCATCAGGGCGTCAGTGAGCGGCCGGTCGGCGGCCAGGTGAAGGTAGGTGAAAAGGATTTGTTTTGGACGGAGCAATTTGAACTCGGAGGGCAGCGGCTCCTTGACTTTCACAATCATGTCCGCCTTTTCAAAAACGGCCTTGTGCGAGTCCACCATTTTCGCGCCGGCCTGCTTATATTCCGAATCCGGAAAGCCCGATCCTGCGCCCGCGCCGCATTCCACGATCACCTCGTGGCCCCGCTTTGTGAGTTGATAGGCCCCGCTCGGGAGCAATGCCACGCGATATTCCTGTTGTTTGATTTCCCTGGGTACTCCGATTCTCATAAAAAAAATACGTTATCAAAGCGATGCGTCATGTCAAACACACCGCTCGGTTTATTATGTTTATTTTGGTTAACTTCCGGTTGCCCTTCGAAGTTCGAAGGCTCCCCGTTTCAACGTTTCAGCGTTCTACGCTCACAGTTGTGCCATGGCCTTATCCATTGCCGTGAACAATTGGCTCATGGTTGATTCTGTTTCGTCACCCATGTTTGAAACGCGGAAGGTCGTGCCTTTGATTTTTCCGTAGCCACCGTCAATCAAAAAGCCCTGGTCTTTGGTGAGCTTTTGCAATTTGGCCACGTCCACGGTGCGTCCGCCCGGCTTTGCGCCATTGTTGACGCACGTGAGCGTCACCGACTCGAATCCCGCGTCCGCGAAAAAATTGAAGCCGTGCTTTTTGGCCCAGTCGCGCGTCATCTGGTTTGTCTTTTTGTGGCGCGCGTAACGGGCGTCGAGGCCCTCGGCAAAGAATTCATCCAGCTTGGAACCCAAGGCGTAGATATGCGGAATGCTCGGCGTGCTCGGGGTCATGCTCTGCTCCGCGTTTTTCTGGAATTCGACGAAGTCGAAATAATAGCCGCGGTCCTTGATCGTGGCCGCCTTGGCCAGGGCCGACGGAGAACAAACAAAGATGGCGGCGCCGGGCGGCAATGCGAATGCCTTTTGCGTACCAGCGAGCAAAACATCGATGCCCAGGTCATCAAAATTCAGCGGTACGGCGGTCATGGAGCTGACCGAGTCCACGATGAAGATGACATCGGGATACTTTTTCTTGAGCGCGGCGATTTCGTCCAAAGGGCTCATAACGCCCGTGGATGTCTCATTATGAATGAGGGTGAGCGCGTCAAATTCCCCAGTGGCGAGTTTTTTATCAATGGCTTCGGCCCGGATAGGCGAGCCCCATTCGACCTGGAGCGCTTCGGCCTGCTTGCCGCACTTCTTTGACACGTCGAACCATTTGTCCGAGAACGCGCCGCACATGCAGTTCAAAACCTTTTTGGAGACGACGTTGCGGATGGCGCCTTCCATGACGCCCCAGGCGGAGGAGGTGCTGAGGTAAACCAACTGTTTGGTGGAGAGCAACTTTTGCAGTTGCGGCTGGATTTTTGCGTACAGGTCTTTGAAGCCCTGGCCGCGATGCCCGATCATGGGCGAGCAAAGCGCTTTGAACGTTTTCTCGCTGACCTCAACCGGACCCGGAATATGTAGTTTCACATGCGCCATAGATTGTGAATTATTTCACAAGCGGCTCGCCGGGGCAAGAAAAGAAAATGGCTTTGGATGTAAATTTTCGCTTGAAATCCGGTTGACAATAACGAAGGCCGCGCCTACTATATCCGCAATGGATATATCCATTTGAGATACAATGCCTGCGAATGCGCCATCGCCCGAAGAGTTATTGCCGTTAACGCCGGCGGTTTTCCATGTCCTGCTCGCGCTGGCCCAGGAGGAGCGGCATGGTTATTCCATTATGCAGCAAGTTGCCGAGACCACGGATGGGAAAGTCCGGATGGGTCCAGGAACGTTGTATGGAACTATTAAACGGCTGCTGGCGGCGAAGCTGATCGAGGAATCAAACGAACGGCCCGACCCGGAATTGGACGATGAGCGGCGACGCTATTACCGGCTCACGCCCTTTGGCCGGCGCGTTTTGAACGCGGAGGTGTCGCGGTATTCAAAAGCCGTGCGAGTGGCGCGGAAGTTCGGACTGGAGGGAGCGTCGTGATTATGCAGCCGTTGCCAAAAATCGTTGTTGTTTCTGAAAAAGTATATCGAAAGCTGTTGCGGGTTTATCCGAAACCGCATCGGCGCGAATTTGGCGAGCCGATGGCACAGCTTTTTCGGGACCAATGCCGGGACGCATGGAAGATGGGGCGTTACGGCGGACTGCTGATGTTATGGCTGCGGACGCTGCCGGACCTCGGAATAACCTGTATGATCGAACACATCACTTCAATCGAAAGGAACGTTATGAAATATTTCAATACAAAGAATAGTCCCACCGTCTTGCTTATCGCCGGACTGCTGTTGGCATTACTAAGCTTCTTGCCTTTTGTGGGGATGCAGTCTCACGCCGTTTTCATGCTGCTAGCGATCGCTTCAATGCTGGCCATTTTTGCCAAGGCGTGCGTCGAATTTATTCGCCCGGCTAATGAATACCCGCGAGTTTTGCTCCGAACATTGGTTCTGATGTTTCTTTACGCGCTGATTTTGCCGGCCTGGGCGAAAGTGAAATTGCATGCTGCCGCCGAACCGCCCCCGGGGCACGATCCGTTTGGAATGTTCATGATGATATGCCTGTTTGCGAATCCCCTGGTGACGGTGATAAAAATTTTGCAATTTTTCGGCCAACGGCGGAAAAGCTAATCGCTGGCTGGTATCCTGGACCGCGTAGGATTGGCGTGCCGTTCGGACAGAAAGCGCGACAATCCTGTCGCTTCCCGTTTACATCCCGATTTTCTTAGATTTTCTAATAAAAGCCCACAATTTGGCCAATTTTCTGCCGCCGTTTACCCGTTTACCTTCCTATACAAAAAAAATGTGCGGCTTCGCCAAGAATTGAATTTTCTATCGCTCCAGTTCCGGGGAATTATTGGGCGCGGCCAATTGCTGTTCCAGCCATGGCGAAACTTTTTCCACCCACAACTGCGCATGGGCTCTGAGGCCTGTGGCGCTGAGATGAATTCCGCTGCCGTTTTTTTCACGCATCTTCCCGGTTAAAGTATCGGTATCGGGCCCGGGCGACGCAAAGCCGTCGTCGCAGACTCCTTTTTGGGCCGCGCGGATGTCCGGCGAGTTGGTGTCGCTTGGGCTGTGATAGCTCGCGGTAGCCACGAACCATGGAGCGTTCCAGCCGATTTCTTTGCGTGAATCAGAAATTATCGCTTCGAGATATTTCCGGTAGAGGGCGCCGGGCAGCGTTCGTTCGGGATCGGCCTGGTTTGCGTCAGACTCGCCCTGATGCCAGAGGACGGCTCGGAATCCGTTCGGGCCGAGCTGTTTCATTCTGGCGGTAAAGTTGTCAAAAATTCTTCCCGACGATTCCCACTGCCCGGCTCCAACGGTGACGACGTTTCGAGTCAATGGCGGCAATCTGTAAAAAGGGACGCCGGCCGGGAGCCATTCGCGCACGCTGGTGCTGCCAATACCCATCGCGACGATTCCGATGGGGACATGAAATTTTTCGGCCAGCGCGTCGCCGAATAGTGGCATAAAACTTCCCTTTTTTCCACCGGCGCCGGGTTCGGGGTCGGCCGCAAGCTGCCAGTTGGTGCCGGAAAAGGCGGCGACGAGTCCGGTTAGAGTGCGATTTGAATGTTCGCCGTAATTGGCGGAATTGGATTGGCCTGCGATGACAAAAATTTCGCCGACACCGACATGGGCGACGGTATTGGTCATAAGGGGCACGCCCTGGCGCAGGACACGGACTTGCAGGCAATACCAACCGCCGGCGGGGACTGCAATTGCGTCGCGGAAAGAAGAAACGCGGGGATCGAACGGGAGCGATTGCCAGTCGCCGGGCAACTCGCTCGCAGGCGTTCCGGTCAGCCGGGCTTGCAACGTATCGATCGGCAACTCGGCTTTTGTCTCGGGCCAGATATACCCGGCGATAATCACCTCCCCTGCCCCAAGATTGGCGGACTCGCCGTGAGCTCCGCGCTGGAAGACCTGAAAATCCAGTGGGGAATCCAGTTGGATATGCAGGGAATTATCTGCGGCTCGGGTCAGAGAGATTGCGGTGGCAACAACCGCCGCAGATGCCAGTCGACAAAGATTTTGGGGAGTTTTATTCAATTTTTAAATTATTTCCAACCGGGTTTACAGCCCTTATATACAATCACCATAACGGCTTCAACCGAGATCGGAATACCTTCGAAATAGAGCGAGCCTCATTATTTTCAGAGGGACGAAGACTATGTCGCCCCTGGCGGGGCTTACGCTGCCTGTACTGTGAGCCGGAATTTCCCGGACGGAGTTGGCGGGAGCTTGGACACTGATTCGACGCCGATTGGCGTGGAAGGTTTGAGTAAATCCTCCAACCGCATGAGGATCGATTTCAGCTCATCGGCCGGGAGCCCGTCACGCTCAGGAATATAACGGAATTGAACGCTGCCGTCGGGGTCCTGATGGACCTGGTAATGGACAATGCCGGCGACTTGATCAAAGCAGCGGTCCACGTCCCATGTGGTCACGCGACAGCCGTCGCCATCGCGGACGGCGTCCCTGGCGCGCCCATGAACGATATAGCTGGTTCCATAAGGCAGTGCCCGGCGTTCCGCAAGGTCACCAATGCGATAGCGCAACAACGGCATGTAGTTGTTCGTGAGAGTGGTCACGATAAGATCGCCGACGCCGCGGTTATCGGGCTGGACGACTTCGAGGAAGGCATTTTCATAACAGGGTTTCATACTCCCCTGCCCGTCTTCCATGAGCAAGTGGCCGGTTTCGGTCGAGCCATAGAGATTGAAAACCGGCACGCCGAAAACGCGCTCGAGGATTCGCTTATGCACAACGCTGACAAATTCGTAGCTGCACAGGACAAATTCCAATGAAGGAAAATGGATACCCTGACGTTCGCAGTAAAGCGCAAACCAGGCGGCATGTACTGGGTCTACGTCCAGGATTTTTGGCGACCATTCGGCGATTTCGTCGGCCATGCGCGCCATATCTTCATCTTTGAGAACAAAAGGAATCCGCGTCTGGTTGACGTACAGCGTTTTACCGAAAATACGGTGCGCCCGGGAACGCCATGCGGAAAAGCAAACACGGCCATTGCAGGCGGGCGTGGTGAGAGTGGCGCGCCGGGCATCTGGATGAGCATCCAACATGCGAGCCATGAACGGATTCAGCCGCAACGCGCGCTCCTCCTGGGCGTCCCACCATCCGCGCTGAAACAACACGGGCAACTGCTCTTCGGAGGTGCCGGATGTATGCTCCAGTTCGACTACTTGCTGTTCCAGCAACCGCTCGAGATTTTGACCCGGGGGCAAAAATGGGAAGCCCTGGCGCATCTCGCGCTTGCCTGTAAAGGGAAGCGTTTGGAATGTTTCCAAAATGTTTCCGCCGACGGGCCGCCTGGACAGGAAATCGCGGTATAAGGGTACGGCCTGCCATTCCGGCAGAAGTGCTTCCAGCCGGGATAGCTGCGTCGTTTCCTGAATGAGTTCGGGAGTCGCGAACATACGTCCTTCGCCTATATGCAACAACTTATGTTACAGCACTGTGGTTGGAAAAGCAACCGGGCGGAATTTCCGATTTACAATTTACGCGACGATTGCGTTTTGGGCGAAGAACGACGAAATTGACGCAAAGATGCCAACGTACTTTGCAGCTGCGGATATTGATCGTCCGAGGGAGGCCTTCATCGGGCGCCTTTACGGAATTGGCACCGCATTCATAATGAATTTTTCGAAAAAAAATCGAAACTTGTTCTGGACAAAAAAATCTTCTGAAATTCAAATAGTGCGCAGTCATGGGTAAATCAAAACGCATTGGAATTTTGACCGCGGGCGGAGACAGCCCGGGTTTGAACGCAGCCATCCGGGGTGTGGGAAAGACGGCCCTGGGATATTACGGGATGGATATCGTCGGCTTCCGGGACGGTTTTCGGGGCATTGTGGAGGACCGGCGATTGAGGCTCGATAAGTCCACGCTGGCGGGAATTCTCACCGTGGGCGGGACCATCCTGGGGACGAGCCGCGACAAGCCGCATCGGATGCTGGTGGACGGCCGTACGCGAGACATGACGCAAACGATTAAGGAGAATTACAAGAAGCTGGATTTGGACGCGCTTGTTTGTCTGGGCGGCGGCGGAACGCAAAAGAGCGCGTTGCACCTTTCCAACGCCGGACTGAACATCATTACGCTACCCAAGACAATTGATAACGACGTGGCGCTGACGGATTCGACTTTTGGATTCGCGACGGCACTGGACATCGCGACGGAGGCGATTGACCGGCTCCACAGCACGGCGCACAGCCATCACCGCATTATCGTGGCTGAAGTCATGGGCCATCGGGCGGGCTGGCTGACCCTGGGCGCGGGGATCGCCGGTGGCGCGGACGTGATCCTGATTCCGGAAATCCCGTACAACGTGGAAAAGATCGCCGAAGCCATCAAGCGGCGCAGCGGGCGGGGGACGAATTTCAGCATTGTCGCGGTGGCCGAGGGCGCGATGAGCCTGGAAGACGCGCGTGCATTTAGGCTGGTGGAAAACAAACGCGAGCGGGCGCGGACCCTGCACGATAAGAAAGAGGCTAAAGTTGAATTGGCGGCGCTGGAACAACGGCACACAGGAAATACATTGCGGCTGGCGAAACAACTCGAAGAACTAACCCATCTCGAATCGCGCGTGACAATCCTGGGATATGTTCAGCGCGGCGGAACACCCTCGCCAACTGACCGATTGCTGGCGTCGCGCCTGGGAGCCGCGTGCGCGGATTTAATCCACGAAAACGTTTTTGGAGTCATGGTGGCCGCGCGCGGCGACGGCACCGAGCCGGTGCCGCTGGAAAAAGTTGCAGGCAAACGGAAGATTGTGCCGCCGGACCATCCCTGGGTTGAGGCCGCACGCAAAGTAGGAACGTGTTTGGGGGATTAAAAGTAGTTTGCGCTTCTGCTAACCAAATTAAGACCCAGCCAACAATCCATTCGGTTTGACCTTACGGCCTCGGACTGTTACAAGATGGCCGCATGTTTGCGTTTTGCACACCCTATGACCGCGAGTAAAAAGCCAAAGTTTTCCAGAATTCTTCTCAAGTTGAGCGGCGAGTCACTCGGCGACGCCAACGGCATGGGAATTTCGGCCCCGGCAGTTAGTCATATGGCCAAACAGGTTTGTGAAGTTCGGGCATTGGGCGTGCAGGTGGTCGTTGTGGTGGGCGGCGGCAATATCTTTCGTGGCCTTACCGGCAGTGAGCATGGCATTGAGCGCGCCACCGGGGACTACATGGGCATGCTGGCTACGGTCATCAATGCGCTTGCCCTTCAGGACGCCCTGGAAAAGCTGGGTTGCCCTACCCGCGTCCAAAGCGCCATCGCCATGGCCCAGGTCGCCGAACCGTTCATCCGCCGCCGCGCGGTCCGCCACATGGAAAAAAAGCGCGTCGTCATTTTCGGCGGAGGCACGGGCAATCCTTACTTTTCCACGGATACCGCCGCCGCGCTGCGCGCCAATGAAATCGGCGCCGAAGTAATACTAAAAGCGACGAAAGTAGACGGTATTTATGATTCGGACCCGAAAAAGAACCCTGGCGCCAAAAGATTTTCGGAAATTACGTATTTGGATGCCCTTCAACGGCAGTTAAAGGTAATGGATTCGACGGCGTTTTCGTTGTGCATGGACAACAAGATGCCAATCATCGTGTTTGATTTTTCAAAGCCGCACAATTTGAAGCGAGTGGTGCTGGGAGACAAGGTGGGAACGCTTGTACGATGAGCGACAAGCGACACGTGGCATAAACACCAAACGCCAGGTTCAACATGCAATTTTGGAAGCCTGGTACCTGAAATTTGTCCTTGTCCACAATCCTCGCGACTAATTAAAAGGGTTGCATTTTTTGTGAAAAGAGGCGAATGATTGGTTATGATCTTCGCCTCGCGTCAGGAGGCCGGAGAACGGCTGGGAGAGTTTCTTCGCAAACGCGGCATCGAAGCCGATTTGGTTTTGGGATTGCCACGCGGTGGAGTGGTCGTCGCGGCGGGCGTAGCAAATGAGCTAAAGCTGGCTCTGGATGTTTTGGCTGTCCGCAAAATCGGGCATCCGTTTCAGCCGGAATTTGCCGTGGGCGCTCTCGCGGAGCCGGATTCTCTTTTTCTGAACGAGGACACCCTTTGCGAATATCCCATTGCCAGAAGCAAGTTGGATAAAATCATTGCCCAGGAGCGAGAGCGGCTCTACGAATACCGCCGGCGTTTTCATCTGCACGAAATGCCGGTATTGGAAGGGAAAAGGATTTTGCTGGTGGACGATGGCCTGGCGACCGGGGCGACCGCAGAGGTCGCGGCACTTTCGGCGCGCAAGCAAAATGCAAGCCAGATAGTCGTGGCCGCCCCTGTGGCTTCGACAAACGCCGTGGAACTCCTGCGGCGGATCGCGGACGACGTGGAAGTGCTGTCTGAGGAGCCGGATTTTCAGGCCGTGGGACAGTTTTACGACGAGTTTTCTCCCACTAAAGATGATGAAGTCATATCACTGCTCCAAGGGCGGCACGTTGAGATGTTGAATCGTTGAAGCGTTGAAACGGTTTCGATCGGACGATGGTTGGACGGAGCGGGCCGGTAATCAAGGAGGGACGATTGAACCGTTCGCTGACGGTTCCGACTCTATTTCGTCAAACGCAATCGGGGAGTTTTCTGTCGTCCCTCCGGGACTTATGCATTTTTGTTCACGAAACCCAGCGTTAAAACGCTGGCTATTTCCGGTTGTCCCTGACGGGACCAAAATCGAGATTCGACGGCCGGATTAATGCAAGGCTTTCCATTCGATCGTGTCTCCGAGCAATTTTGTGCACTGGTCGATCCGTTGAAGATGATCACTGACTTCGCCCGGAGTGATTGAATCTGCCATCGCCTGATATTCATATTCCATCACGATTTTATTGCCGGAGGAACTGTAAAGCTTTCGAAAAGTAATGGCGGAATCCGTGACTGATTTTTCGTCGGTGCCCTGGGGCCAGGGTCCAGGCAAAGTCACTTCGGTGCGCAAAATTTGATGCCCCGGAAACCTGATTCCCAGGGGAAGCGCGCGGTCCGTATTAACAGGTTTTTTTAACAAACCGGCGATAGCGGATGGATAGAACTGGCATTCGTACTTCCGGATTCCTGCCTGTGGTTGCGTCCACACTTTATCGATGGAGTAAGATTCGGTGGTCTGGAAGGTATCCTGTTCCTTGTCATCGACGAAATCAATCGGCGCGGACATTTTTATGTTCGGGTACACGTCCGCATAAAAATGGGTATAGTTATTTTCGATCTCGGCCTGTTTCATGGTTGCAAATGTGGCCCGCAGGATATCGGCATCCCGGCCTTCGGCCACGGTGACCACTTTGAGCGTGGCCGGGTCCGTCAACAGTCCTACATTGAAATATTCGGTTGTGGTCGTCTGGGGCAGGCCTGTGGTTTGCGGGATGGCGGTCAATCGAGTCGTCCCGGGAGCAATCACGAGACCCCAGCCGTAGTTCGGCAGATAATGGGCCGCCAGAAGCCCGCGTTGCCAGGTCATGGCGGGGTCCAGCCACCAGGTTTGGCCGTAACATTGGACTGCGGCGATACAATGGTCAAAAGCGCCCGCGCCGGGCTGCCACTTTTGGATGGACGGCCCGGACGTGGAGTTTACCAGCACGGGAAATGCCTGGAATCCCAAAGCGCGCAGGATAGTTACCAACAAAAGCGATTTGTCCTTACAATCGCCGAAACGGCGCGAGAAAACCGTCGACGGGTCCGCGGGTTTTTCAGAACTGGCGCCGATTTCAATTCCGAAATAACGGACTTCGTCCTGGACAAAGCGCAAAACCGCCAGGATTTGCCGTTGCCGGTCCGGGAGACGCTTCCATTCGTTAATTTTTTCCGACAGGTCATCTGAAAGTGGCGATGATGTTTGGAACAGTTTCAACGCCCACTGGTTCACATCGGCCCAGGTTCTAAAGTCGCTGAGTTGGACCCATTGATCCGGGTCAAACCACAGCGGCAGGGAGTCTTCCATCGCAACTGCCGGGACGTCCTTAAAATCCCATGTAAACTCAATCGAATCGTCGCTGGTGACGGTCGCAGGCTGCACCGAGCATCCGTGCCCAAGCGCGTAAAGCCCTCTTCCCCGCGGCCATAACACGCGTGTCAGCAAGCGATCGGCAGGCTCCTCGACTTGAACGGGAACCACCATTGAGAAATGCCCGTCCGAAATGGGGTTCTCGCCCTTAAGCGAATAGGCATAATCAATGATGTCCCCTACCCGAACGTCATCCAAAACCAATATCGCGGATTTTTCGCCGTTGAGCGTGGCTTCGTCCAAATCCGTTTCTCGCCGCACGACTTGAATGCTGTTCGTGTCGAGCCTTTCCAAATGCCGGCCCTCTCGCCAAATGCGCGCCCAATGCCATGTCAGAGACTCGTAATCCGGGTCAAAATCTATTTTCAGGGTGGAATCGCGCTGAACACCGTCTATCGAAAGGACTTTGCGATCGCTATGGAAAAATTCTTCGTTTTCAAGGGCGTTGACCTGATGTTCGATCAAGAGCAAACGGTCGTCAGCGCTGGAATCGGAAGGGCTGCCTCGAGATTGGCGGTTGAAGAACTGAGGCTGCACCCAGTCGTCCGGTGGCCCTACGTTGACACCCGAAAGATCGGAACCATATCCCTGGAAGGCGATAGTCAAAAGACCTGCCAACCCGAATCGCCGAACCGGGGAAACGATAATTCTGAGGAGCGATTGAAATGGTAATCGCTGCATTGACCACAAGCGTAACAGGACGGAAGCCAGGTTGGAAAATTAATTTTCGTTGAAGAAGGCAAAGGACTAGAGGGAAATAAAGGTCGTATAGGGCATATACGACGGTTAGGACGGACGTCACCGCTCAGTGGCGGCACTTCCGATACTTTTCAAGGACGCGCCCGTGCCTGGTTCCCGCGCGGCAGGCGAGGACGGGTACGAACAAAATTCCTCTGCTCTGACTCATTATCCAGCCAACAGCGCTTCCTCCCGTTCGCGGAAATAGCGGGCGGTTTGGCTGACCATTCGATCGAGCAATTTTTTATCCGGTTTGCCATGCATGGCCGGATACGGATCACCGCCCGGGCCCAGCGGTTCGGGGGTTACGTAGTGGCCTTTGCTGTTAAAGTCGATGAGATAGAGTGCCATGATGATGCAGTCCAGGTCCATGGCGCCTTCGCCGAGGGCGCAGCGATTGCTGTCCGCCATATGGAGGTTTAACAATTGGTCACCAGCGTCGACCAAAGCATCACCGATGTGCGATTCTTCCGATTGCATGTGGTAGACGTCACCGTTGATGTTACCAATTCCCGGATGACCAACCGCCGCAATATATTTTTTTGCATCGGCGATAGTATGGACCAAACTCACTTCCGCGGACCGAATCGGTTCGATAGCCGCTTTGATTTTGCTTTTCGAAAATAAATCGGCGACCAGTTGAAGCGTGGCGACGCTGCGTTCGAATTCCGATTTGTCATAGGCATTTGGCCGGCCGACGGCACCCGGGACCACAAGAATATAGTCGCCGCCCATTTGTTTGGTGAACTCGAGTTCGCGTTTCAAATAATCCACTGCGGCCTGCCGCTGAATCCCGCGATTGCTCGACAGATCGTTGTCGGGAGAAAACATGCCGCAAATGCCGGACGTTTGGATGCCGTGATCGCCAAGGATCTTTTTCGCCTCAGCGACCTTATAGCCCAGGTCCGGGCCGTAATGGTTGCCGTGAAGCTCGATGAATTTGATTTCGTTTTTTCCCAGACGGGCGGCGGAATCGGATAACGGCTCCATGCCAAAACCCCAATTGCTCCAGGAAAGATTTAAGCGCGACTTGAATTTTTCCGGCTGATTCTTTTTCAAATCGAGAAACGCCGCGCGGATTTTTTCTGTTTTGGCCTCAAAATTTTGCTTTTTCATCCGGTCAATTTAACGACTCGGAAAAGAACGAAAAGGAAAAATGGGACGAACCGGACAAACGCGGCCAGGGTACGAGATTTGGGAACAGTTTGGGGGAATTGGAATTGCAATTTTTTTCGGGAACATCCAACATCTCGAAAACCTATGCCAAACTTAACAACTTCAGGCTCTTCGGCGACTGCGTCTTCAACCGGCAGCGGC
Organism: uncultured Verrucomicrobiae bacterium; assembly: GCA_963845665.1. Classification (GTDB taxonomy): domain Bacteria; phylum Verrucomicrobiota; class Verrucomicrobiia; order Limisphaerales; family UBA11358; genus UBA11358. Next base: position 352,337 of record CAWJTA010000001.1, on the reverse strand, counting down.
CAAACTTACCGTGGGCCTTTTGCCATCATGACAGTCCTCTTTTTCATGTGGGGATTCATGACGGTTTTCAACGACATATTGATTCCACGTTTCAAGGAAGCGTTCACGTTGAATTACACCGAAGCCATGCTCGTGCAATTTGCGTTCTTCGGAGCGTATTTTGTTGGTTCCCTCTTGTACTTCTTGATATCCGCTTCGACTGGCGATCCCATTGCAAAAATAGGCTATAAAAACGGCGTCATCATTGGCCTTTTGCTCTCAGCTCTTGGCAGCGGTTTGTTTTGGCCGGCCGCCACTATCGTTTCTTATCCACTTTTTCTCGTCGGATTATTCATCGTTGGAGTCGGCTTCGCAATGCTTCAAATTGCCGCCAATCCTTACGTGACGATATTGGGGCCGGAACGCACCGCATCCAGTCGATTAAATCTTTCCCAGGCGTTCAATTCCCTCGGCACGACAACTGGCCCGCTGATCGGCGGCTTTCTCATCTTTCAATACTTCAATCATGCTGGCGTTCAGGGCGCAGACTCCGTCAAAGTGCCGTATCTCTTGTTTTGCATCGCCTTTCTGATTTTGGCTGCGATTTTCTTTATGATTCACCTGCCTCATGTGGGCGAAGGCAAAGTAGAGCCCGGCGCCGGAGCCCTCAAGTACCCGCACGTTGTCCTCGGCGTTCTCGCCATTTTTATGTACGTAGGCGGTGAGGTTTCCATTGGCAGCTCCATCATCAATTTTCTTGGCCAGAAAAACGTAGCCGCGATGAGCGCGATTGACGCCAAAAACTATGTATCCCTGTTCTGGGGCGGCATGTTAATTGGCCGTTTCATGGGTGCGATCGAATTAAGTGAAATGCAGAAAGCCAAAAAACAACTGTTTCTGGTTGTGGTGCCGCTCCTGGCCTATTTATTCCTTTGGACCGCCATCAGCGCGCCGCTGGATGCAATGCATGGAGGTTCGGGCCTGAGTTCTGTGCTGAGCTTGTGGGAAACCAATTTTGCAAACAACTGGAGCATGTTCAAAATCTATTTGCCTCTCGTTGCCCTGTGCTGGCTTCTGTTTCAATTTGGCCGGGCTCTGGCGGGCCGCACCCTCCTTATTTTTTGCTCAACCATAGTTGTCCTCCTCGCACTCGCCATCATTTTCGGCGGCGCGATGGCAATTTGGTGTGTCGTTGGCGTTGGCCTGTTTACATCCATCGGCTGGCCAAATATTTTTTCATTGGCGCTCGACGGAATGGGCGTCCTTAAGAGCCAGGTTTCGTCGCTGCTGGTTATGGCGGTTTTCGGCGGCGCGGTGTTGCCTCCGCTGATGGGTGTAGTCGCCGACCAGACCCATGATTTGAGACCGGCCTTCATCATTCCGCTGATTGCTTATGCTTACGTTGGATTTTACGGCTGGATAGGCCATAAAATCGGGCGCGAGAAGCACGCAGGACCAGCCTGAGAGCACGGACAAGCAGGTTGAAGACAATGATTTCCAAGGCAGGCGGCTACGACCGCGACTCGCGTATTGTGATGACGCTCGACGCGGGTGGCACCAGCTTCCGTTTTTCCGCCATGCGCGGAAATAAACGCATCACGGACACTGTCAGCACCACCAGCAATGGGGATGATTTAAAAAAGTGCCTGGCGAACATTATTTCCGGCTTCGCGCAAATCAAAAAGCAGTGTCCCGCGTCCCCGGTTGCGATCAGTTTCGCCTTTCCCGGGCCAGCAGATTATCCAGCGGGAATTATCGGCGATTTACCGAATCTTCCGGCGTTTCGGGGTGGCGTGGCGCTGGGGCCAATGCTCGAAAGCACTTTTCGCATACCGGTGAGCATCAACAATGACGGTGAACTGTTTGCTTATGGCGAAGCCATTGCGGGCTTCCTGCCCTACGTCAATGGTTTGCTTGAAAAGGCTGGAAGCCCCAAGCGCTACAAAAACCTTTTCGGAGTAACGTTGGGAACTGGTTTTGGCGGCGGTCTCACACACAACGGAGAATTGTTTTCGGGCGACAATTCAAATGCCGCGCAAATCTGGCTCACACGGCACAAATTCCTTCCCAAAACAAACGTGGAGGAAGGCGTCAGTATTCGAGCCATTCGAAGGGTTTATGCCGAAGAAGCCCAAATATCATTTGCCGATGCACCTGATCCGCGCGTCATCGAACAAATCGCTCTGGGTGAGGCTCCTGGGAATGGCGCCGCGGCTGTGGAGGCTTACCGGCGGCTGGGCGAAGTGGCCGGCAACGCCATGGGCAACGCACTCACCTTGATCGATGGTCTGGCGGTCATTGGCGGCGGTTTATCGAAAGGGTGGCGACTGTTTCTGCCGGCGCTCATTCAAGAGATGAATGATTCGTACACAGCGCCCAATGGCGAAACCTTTCGCCGTTTGCCGCAACCGGCTTTTAACCTGGAAGATTCAAGGGAACTAAAACAGTTTCTCAAGGGACAGGCTCGGGCCATTACTGTTCCCGGCTCCAAACGCAAAATCAAATATGATTCATTACAGCGTATCGGCGTGGGCATTTCCCGTCTGGGCACAAGTGAAGCGATTGCCATTGGGGCGTATGCGTTTGCGTTGAGAAAACTGGATGAGCGGTGTTAAAAAATTGGACTGGTAAAGCGTTCATCAAAGGCCAGGTTCCAGGCACCAACATCCAGAGAAAATTCAATCGCCAAACCCGCAAGAGCTGGATGTTCGAGCCTTGGAGCTTCTCTGTATGCTGGCACTTGAGGATTGGTCCTTCTATCGTTGTCGCAAAACCTCAATAAAAAGCCGCAAATCCTCAACGACAAGGAACTGGTGTTATTGCGGCGGACGATTAAGATAGTTTAAAACCACGATGTCGGCGCAACAGAGCACAGAAAATCTTCTGTTAAAGATGGAAGGCATTTTCAAAGCATTTTCAGGCGTTCCAGCCCTGCATCATGTCCGGCTTGAGGTCAGAAAGGGCGAGGTTCATGCGTTGATGGGCGAAAACGGGGCCGGAAAATCCACCCTCATGCGCATTCTGTCGGGCATCGTGCAAAAGGATCAGGGCAATATTTTCCTTGATGGAGGCCCCGTCGAAATCAAATCGCCGAAGGAAGCGCTGGATTTGGGCATCTCGCATGATTCATCAGGAATTAAATCCGGTGCGCGCCATGACTGTGGCCGAAAATATCTTTCTGGGTAAAGAACCGTGTTATCGTTTTACGGGCGTGGTCAATCGGAGGAAACAGCGGGACATGACGCGGCAACTGCTTCGGGAAATGGACGTGGTTATTAACCCGGACAGCAAGATGGCCGATCTTTCCCTTGCGGAAATGCAATTGGTCGAGATTGTCAAAGCCGTGTCCTATCAGTCTCGGATCATCATCATGGACGAGCCGACTTCGGCCATTACCGGGCGGGAAGTCGCCAAATTATTTGAAATCATCCAGGGATTGAAAGCCAGGGGCATGGCCATCATTTATATATCGCACAAGATGGACGAAATCTTCCGGATTTCAGACACCATCACTGTATTACGTGATGGACAGTACATTGAAACACGCCCAGCCAGGGAACTTGATCACGACACTCTGGTCAAGCTCATGGTAGGGCGCAAAATCAGTGAAATGTTTCCCAAACGAAACGTCGCGGCAGGCGGCGAAGTGATTTTTGAAGTGGAGGGCCTCACCCGTCGCGGCTTGTTCGAAAACATCACTTTCAACGTAAAGAAGGGCGAGGTGTTTGGTGTCGCCGGCCTGATGGGGGCAGGTCGCAGCGAAGTCATGGAGACGATCTTCGGTTTGCGCCATCCGGACGCCGGCGCTATCAGGATTCGTGGGCGCGAAATTCAGATAAAATCGCCCGCCGACGGCATCCGCCATCACATTGCATTCATCACTGAAGACCGCCAGTTGAAGGGACTAAATTTGAAAGCGTCAGTCAGAGATAATGTTACCCTGGTGAGTTTGAAAAGCTTCAGCCTGTTCGGACAGTTCCTGCAATTTAAAAAGGAAAATGCCGTCGTGGACACAGAAATCGAAAAACTGCGGATCAAAGCGCGGCACCGAAACCAGATCGTCCGGACCTTAAGCGGAGGAAACCAGCAAAAAGTGGTTTTGGCCAAATGGCTTTTGACGGAACCAGAGATCATCATTTTGGATGAACCGACCCGAGGCATTGACATAGGCGCCAAAGCGGAAATTTACAAAATTATCGCGCAACTGACCGAAAAAGGCGCCACGGTCATTATGATTTCGTCCGAGTTGGAGGAGATTTTAGGAATGTGCGACCGAGTTATCGTTTTATACCACGGGCGCATTACAGCTGAATTCGAGAGGTCTGCATTTAACCAGGAAAATATTATCAAGGCGGCCATGGGAAATTGGAGTGCGAATTAATCAGATGCCGTCACGAACGATCAATGGGCGGGGCACGGGAGACTTCTTTTCCAAATACGGGATCTATTTTGCCTTTGTATTGCTGGCTGGAACGCTGGCCATTTGGGAGCCGCCGTTTCGGACGTTGGGAAATATTGAAAACATTCTGCAACAGATTTCGGTGAATGGAATCCTTGCGGTCGGCATGACCCTGGTCATTATCACGGCCGGCATAGATCTTTCGGTGGGCTCGGTTCTTGCATTAGCGGCGGTCGTAGCCACCTCTTTCGCCAAGGCAAATGACAGCGGCCAGCCGTATCACGCGTTAATTGTACCGCTTTCGATGGGCGTCGGGACCGGTCTGGCTTGTGGTATCGTCAATGGCGTATTGATCGCGAAACGCCGCCTTGCGCCATTCATCGTCACGCTGGGGATGATGACAGTAGCCAAGGGCCTGGCGCTCGTCTATGCGCACGGAAGGCCGGAAATTAATCTCAGCAACGCCTACGACGCCATCGGCGACGGCCTGGCCGGCCCCGGCGGCATTGTTATGGCCGCGGTTCTCACGGGTATTTTCATTTTGCACTTCACCCGCTTTGGCCGCTATGTTTACGCGGTCGGCGGCAACGAGCTGGCCGCAAAGGTTTCGGGTGTCAATACAGACCGCGTGTTAATCGGCGTCTATGCCATTGCCGGCGCACTGGCCGGCGTGGCTGGAATTGTTGAGTCATCGCGCGTCATGTCAGGTTCGCCGTCCGCGGGAGAAGGCTACGAATTAAACGCCATTGCCGCCGTAGTCATTGGGGGCACCAGTTTGAGCGGTGGCATTGGGTCTATGGCCGGCACGATTGTGGGTGTGTTAATCATTGGCGTCATGAACAACGGATTGGATTTGCTGCAAGTATCATCGTATTGGCAGCAGGTCGTGAAGGGCGCCATCATCGTTTGCGCTGTGCTGTTGGATAGAAAATCCAGAAACGGATAATATGCTCAAAGGTATTCCAAATGTTTTGCCGCCGGATCTCCTAAAGATTTTAATGGAGATGGGCCACGGCGATGAAATCGTCATCGCCGACGGCAATTTTCCCGCCGCGAGCCACGCGCAACGCCTCGTTCGGTGCGACGGCCTGGGCGCACCGCAACTGCTCGATGCTGTCATACTGCTCTTTCCCCTTGATACCTTTGTCAAGCATCCCGCGGCATTGATGGCCGTTGTGCCGGGCGACGATTACACTCCGGAGATCTGGCCAATTTATAAGAAAATCGTGCAACGACACGAGCCGCGTTTCTCCGATTTTGAAATGCTGGAACGGTACGCCTTTTATGAACGCGCCAAAAAGGCATATGCCATCGTGGCCACGGGCGAACCGGCACGCTACGCCAATCTCATTTTGAAGAAAGGAATTGTGACATGAAAATGATAAAGTTTGTAAAACCGATACCCTGCCTCCTGGTGATGCTTTTTGTGGGCGCCTTGTGCGGCTGCAAGCAAAAGACAGAGACGGTCTCTACCGCCCCCGCGCCGAAACAGATCACCATCGGCATCAGCTACCAGAACCTGCAAAATGAATTCATTATTAATATCCAGGATGCCGTCCGCGCCGAGGCAAAGAAACTCAACGTTAACCTGATCGAATTAGACGGCCAGGGCGATGCCGAAAAACAGATTTCCCAGGTGCAGGATTTTCTCGCGCAGAACGTCGACGCTGTGATTTTGAATCCTTATGACAAGGAAGGCTCGGCCCCGGCGGTAAATCTTGTGGTTCAAGCGCACAAGCCCATTGTGGTAGTCAATGCCATTGTGTCCAACCTGGACAAGGCGAACGCCTATGTCGGCTCCAAAGATGCCGAGGCCGGGCAGATTGAGGCCCAGCGCATGGTTGACGTACTACACGGCAAGGGCAATGTCGTCATAATCCATGGTCCAAATGGCCATTCAGCCGAGGTCCAGCGGTCCGAGGGAATCCGTGATATTTTGGCAAAATATCCCGATATAAAAGTTGTGGCGGAACAAACCGCAAATTGGGACCGCAGCCAGGCGCTCGACCTGATGGAGAATTGGCTCGGTTCCGGGCAAAAGATTGACGGTGTGCTCGCCCAAAACGATGAAATGGCGCTCGGCGCGCTCAAGGCCGTTGAAGCGGCACACAAAGAGGGCCAGATCGCGGTCATCGGTATTGACGCGATCCCGGATGCGTTAAAAGCAGTCGCGGATGGGAAGATGATTGGCACTGTATTTCAGGACGCGAAAGGACAAGGAACCTGGGCCGTGGACCTGGCTGTGGATCTGGTACAAGGCGAGTCCATTCCGCATGATAAGTACATACCGTTCCAATTGGTAACAACGACCAATGTCGCGGAATTCATGCAAGCCAACTCGAAATGAAGTTAATTTCCATGAACCGCTCGAATCGCCGCATGGTCCGGGAGTGCGGTGGCTGTGACACCGCTTTAGAATCGACTGAAACTCCCGATTCTGGTGACACCGCGCATTCGAAAGTGGTGTCGTACTTCGCTTGTCACCGGAGTCCAGGACGCAAGCGCCCAATTGAGGGCTCATGCCACAAGTACTCGATCGCGTTGCTTTTCTTGTTTGCCTTTACCATTCCGGCGTTTTGCGCTAACACAGTCCCGGAACGATGGAGCCAGGACAAAGCCAATGATTGGGAAAAGAAAACCGGCTGGCTGGTCGGCTGCAATTTCATTCCCAGCACTGCGGTCAATGAACTGGAAATGTGGCAGGCCGACACTTTTGACCCGAAAACCATTGATCGCGAGTTGGGGCTGGCGCAGGGACTCGGATTCAATTGTATGCGTGTTTTTCTTCACGACATCCCCTGGCAGGAAGACCGCGCCGGTTATTTGAAACGCATTGACGGATTTTTGCGCCTCGCGCACAAGCATCACATCAAAGTCATGTTTGTGCTCTTTGATTCGTGCTGGAACCCAAATCCGAAGCCGGGTCCGCAACCCCCGCCCCGCCCCTTTGTCCACAATTCCGGCTGGGTCCAATGTCCGGGTGCGGACTATATGGCGCATCCGGAACGGCTGGATGAATTAAAGCCCTACGTACAGGACATTGTGGGCCGATTTCGGAACGATAAGCGAATCGCCTTTTGGGACGTTTATAACGAGCCGCGAAATATGAACGGCCATTCCTACGGCAGTCAGGAGCCGGCCGATAAGCAAGATTCGACCCTCGAACTGTTGCAAAAAGTTTTTGTTTGGGCGCGCGAAATGAAACCGAGCCAGCCGTTAAGTTCCGGTCTGTGGGAGGGCGATTTCGATCCTGCAAAATTCTCCGCCTTTGACAAAATTCAAGTGAGCGAGTCGGACATCATCACGTTCCACAACTACGGCAAATTGGAATCTGTTAAACAATGCGTCGAAAATCTCCGACGCTACGGCCGGCCCATTATCTGCACCGAATATATGGCGCGGCCGATGGGCAGCACATTCAATCCCATCCTGGGCTGGTTCAAAGAAAACAACGTCGGCGCTTTTAACTGGGGTTTTGTTTCAGGAAAGACCCAAACCATTTATCCCTGGGACTCGTGGGACAAAACCTATACCGCCGAGCCGCCGGTTTGGTTTCATGATATTTTCCACACTGACGGAACGCCGTACATTCCAGCGGAAGTCCAATACATCCGCAGCGTCACGGGCGTTGTGGAAAAAAATCCAACCGAATAATCCTCCCAAAGAGTCATTACGATTTAGAGAGTTTGGGTATCCGACCATTATGAAAAGCAATGCAAAACGAATTGATGAAACATTTAATCAAGGCAAACGGCATCCTGCGGTTAATCCCTGTATTTGTCCCGCGCCGCTTCAGCAAGGCCGGACGCCGCCTGCGCCTGCATCCCGACGATTACTACGCCCTGGGCACAAAGCGCGGCTCAATCAAGGAACGCTGGTTTTCGTCTGTCATTCCCGCAATGAACGGCGAATTGGCCCCGCCGGATGAGGGCATGAGCTATGTCCTGCCCTTCAGCAACAAGCTGTCTGAAAAATTTTCCCTGAAGGAAACCGTCGATCAATTGAAGGACAAAATCGTAGGCAAGGAACTCATGAAGAAATATGGCGGATGGCCGATGTATTCAAAGTTTTTCGATTATCTGGCGCCGTTGTTTCACCATTTGCACTTGAGTTTCGAGGACGCTGCGCGGGTCGGCCGATTAGGCAAGCCGGAGGCCTATTATTTTCCGCCGGAAATGAATAATCATCCCGGCGAATTCCCGGTCACTTACTTTGGCTTTGACCCGGATACGACGAAAGAAATGGTGCGCGAGCGCCTGCTGATGTTTGAAAAGGGCGACAACCGCATTACTGAATTATCCCGCGCCTATCGCATCGAGTTGGGCACGGGCTGGTACACACCACCGGGAGTCGTTCATGCGCCGGGCTCCGTTTTGACCTACGAACCTCAATGGAACAGTGACGTCAACTCGGTCTATGAAAACATCACTTCAAATGAAGTTTATCCGTACGAGTTTCTCGTCGAAAATTGTCCGCCGGACAAGAAGCGGGACATCGATTACGTCATGGGCCTGATGGATTGGAAAAAAAACATCGATCCCAATTACAAGAAGCATTACTTCCGGCCTCCGTTGGTTTGCAAACATTCCGATACACAGCACACGGAGAAATGGGTCATCTATGCTAATGAATATGTCTCGGCCAAAGAGCTGACCATCCAGCCGGGCCAGACCGTAAAAGTCAAAGATGGCGCGGCTTACGGCTGCATCATCATCCAGGGGCACGGCAAATTTGGCGTCTATGACGCGGAAGCATCCGTGATGCTCCGTTACGGCCAGGCTTCCAACGACGAAGTATTTCGTGAGTGAAGCGGCGGCCAAAGAAGGAGTAACCATCACAAATCACAGCCAATTTCAGCCGATGGTCATACTGAAACATTTCGGGCCGAACCATCCGGACATGCCAAAGAAAGTATAGCAATGCGCAGCGCCTGCTGGAAAACAATCGCCGTCTGTTCGATTGCGGTGTTTGGACTGGTCGCCATTGAGTACGTCTCGTTTGGCCAATCTGGAGCTTCCGCGTACCCGGATAAGTTTCAATCTATCCCGCTGGCCCACGCCGGAAAAAAATCGCACCGAGAAAATCTCGTCCGCGATGGTATCCCGTTTATCCTCGGGGCGTTGCCGTTTTCCAATGGCTCTGCGAGCGTGAGCGTCGGCCGCACGGCCAAACATATCTTCCTGTTGGGGATGGCGGAAGATGCCACAATCCATTGCTGGGCTGATCCCACCAATCATTCGGTCCGGTTTTTTGTGGGCGATAATTTGGGCCAAATTCGGCTTAATTACGCTGACGGCTCGATGGAAATTTTCCCTTTGGTATTGGGCGAAAGCGTTTGGTTTGGCCGGCCATTTTATCAGTATCAGGAGCCCTTCCCGACCGACGCGCATTTGCGGAAGGCTTTTGCCGATGCCATGAATCTTTACCCGCCAACCCCAGTTGAGGATGGCAATTATGTCGCGGTCATCACCCCAAAATACGCTCCGATACAAAGCATCACAATCGACAATTCCACGAACAAATGGGGAACGTTGATACTCAACGGATTGACGGTCGAGACGGCATATAGTGAAAACATTCCAAAGGCGATCGTCCTCAGCCCGGGCAACAGTCCGACGGAATTCCAGAAATTTGTCGCGGCCAAAGCACTTCGCACGCTGGGAACAGGTGAAAAACAGGCTCGAGAACGTTTGCAAGACTTATCATTAGCGCTTTACAACAACGACAAAAACTTTTCTCACAGTCATGTAGTCCCGGAAACTCCCAATGGCTATTCCGGTCCCGACGTGTCCTTTACAGGCAGCATTTATGCAAAAATTTTGGCGAATGCGTTCTCATTCAACGTGCAGGACATATCCGACAAAGTGGACGCTGAGGGGATGTATCACACATCCACAAAGGGCGCGATTTCATGGAACGGCAACGGGTTTGGGACTTTTCGAACCAATGCGCAGCTCTATTATGCCACATCCTGGTCGCGCGATATGGGACGGAGCCTCCAGGAGTTGACCATCCTTGGCTATACCAATGACGCTTTGCGCTGCGCCGATTATTGCCTGCGAATGGCGAATCTATGGACAAATCCCGCAGTCGCCTGGCACGGCCACATCCTTCTTCCTCACTGGAGCCGCGTCGCCAATCGTCCGCAAAATTCCCCGCCTTTTGAAAATGACGGGCATGGTTTGGTCACCATGTTTCTCTACAAACTCTGGCAGCGGCTGCCTGACCGTGACGATTGGCTGCGTGCCCGATGGCCGGATATCAGGAATGCCGGTGGTTGGATCGTGTGGCAGTTGGATCATCCGGAAATATCCGGCGCCACCAATGGAGTGCTTCACACCACCGGAGAATGCGCCGCCGGAAACGGCTATTCCGTTTACGGCGACTACGCCTGCATGAACGCGCTCCGGGCACTCTCGCGCATGGCTGATTCCATTGGGGAAACCAATTCGGCCGTCCAATGGCGGCACTACGCCGACAAGATGCAGGGCGCCATGGCTAATCAATATATCATTGATGACCCGAAATACGGCCTGATTTGGACGCTCGATTATGCAGGTTGGCCGACACACCCAACCGTTATGGGGCCGTTGATTCTTACGGCGGATTATGATGGATTCGCGCCGCGTAATGATACGACCAGCTGGCGGCCGGTGGATGAGGCGGCGTATCAACGCCTCATCGATACCTATCGCCCCCCCGGATTTTACGGTCAGGCGATGGGTTATGGCCAGGGATTCGTGACCGAATCAGCCCTGCTCCTTGACCACATGCGCCAGGCAACCGTCATGCTCGATTGGATCGCGAAACAAATCTACAATCCGCGCATCGGCTGTTTTATCTGCCCCGAAGGTGTCCAGGTGGATCCGACCGGCCAGTATTGGTTTCCGGCCGGCGATCTGGGCAACGGAGTGCAGGAGGCGGAAATTATCAAAACGCTCCGCCTGGTCATTGGCGTGGATGATACCCAGCCGGATCGCCTGCAATTCTATCCGCGAATGCCGTTGAATTGGGACGAAATTTCAGTGAAAGAATTCCCGGTCTTGATTGACCATTCGGGCAAAATGGAAAATACATTTCTGCATTATAGACTGAAACGGTCCGACAGCGGGATGAACCTCAACATTGGCGCCGATGAATCGCTCGGCGCCGTGGGTATGCGCCTGGGACCATTCGAGGAATCGCCTGACCTGGATAAAATCCGTGTCAACGGACAAATACCGCACAATGTCCGAATCCAGCACAGTGGAGATTCGTGGTGGGCGAGTTTTATCATTGGTTTGAATCGTTGACCCGCCGCAAAATCCGTCGTGCATGGCGTGTTACGTCAAATATGCACGTATTTCGCAGCCCAATACTTGACCTACCACGCTGCCACAATTGGCCAGGAACATGGACACTCAGAACCATCTATTAGGTCAATCACGACGACAATTTTTTCTTTTTCCTTTTTAATTTTTAATTGGCGTCTCTTATCCTGCCCTTTTAGTTAATGCCGAACCTGACGCCTGACCCTCAATTGCTTCGTTCGCTGGGAAAGCTGACGCGCGGATTGTCGGCCCTTTTCTGGGGCCTGCCGGCCGCGCTCATCATTTGCGCGGAAACCGCGCGCGCGGATTTCATCCAGCCATTTGAAATTATGCCTGCTCTGGCTGCAAACGCCCTGCTCCTTTACGGACTCCGGCAAATGAGCAGCTTTCAAAATCAGGAACGGCCCTGGCGCAATGCACTCGATCGCGCAAAGCTTTGGGGCCTCGTCAATTTGGGACTCTGCCCGTTCCTGTTCTGGTTTAATCGGATGCCCGCACAGGATTATTTTCGGGATGCCATGGCTGTCCTCATTGTTTCGGCGGTATTCTTTTTGTTCCATCTCAATGGTGTGCTCAAACAGCTTGGCGCAATGCTTCCCGATGAAACGCTGCGGCGTGACATCAAGCTTTTTACCGCTCTCAACCGCTGGATGCTCGTCGCATGGATGTTCCTGGTCACCGCAACAATTCTCACCCCGGCGCTGGGCTTTTTCTCGTCCAGACACAGCTTGCAGATCTTTTTCTGGCTGGGCCGCGCCGAACTGGCCCTTCTGCTGTTCCTCGGTGTCTCTCCGCTGGCCATTACCATGGCGTTGATCTGGAAAACCAAAGAAGTCATCTTCGACAGCGTCTTTGGCGCAAACTGAGTTATTTTTCCGGATACCGCCAAACCCAATCCCCTTGCGTGCGGTCCACGCCAAACGTTGATTTCTTATCAGGAACAACAACCCCGCCGTCATCTACTTCGTTCCAGCCAACCGAATACAGGACGAATTGGCCGTTCACGGTCCGCCGATAGTGCAACGGTTGTCCGTTAATAATGTCATGTGGAAGCGAATCTATAAATTGTGGCGAGAGTCCTTCCAGCGAATCAGGGTATTGGCCATGCACGAGGCGAAAACGCTCAAGTGCGATCGCGACGCGGGCGAGATTGACTGAATTCTCGGCGTAGGCGAACGTGATCGCCGAGCCTAACACAGAAGGCAGGAGCATCCTTTCAAGAATATTATATGCATTCCGACTGCTTGTCTCTTCTTCGACGGAGTTCTCAGCGCGGCGAATAGACGATGGTGAGAGAATCCGCCGACTCGTATCCACCGCAGGCAGGTAATAATTTTCAATGCCGCGGACGCAACGAAGTCCGTTTTGATAAAACCAGCCGCCGGGTATTAAATACCCTAGGAATTGGCTGCCAGACGGCGGATTGAAATCGGTGCCGGAGGAGAGATTGCCAATCTGTTCCGGACGACGCCGCAAATAATCCATAAGTCCTGTCTCGACAAAGACCATTTCGCCATGCATCGAGAATCTATAAGCGTCCAACATGTCGAATTTCGACAACGCGGCATCAAGTTCGGTCAGTTGCGCGTCCGACCATTCGTGACCGGCGAGGCCTTCGTATATCGGCTGAAGCGCTATCTGCAGGACAGCGGCTCGGACCAGATGAGAAATGATAAACGGTTCGCTGCGGTTGGCGTCTGCCAAACGGAGGAGCAAATTGACATCTTCCAGCGCCTTAGCAGATTGGCCGTTTTGTAATTCTGCAACCGCCCGCAATTCCAACACATCCGCCCATGGCTTAACAGAGCCCAAATGAGGTAGCAAAATCGCAGCGGCGTCTTCCGTGCCATATTCGATTGGAAACCTGGAGTAAGGCAACTGACTGTCACGGCGGAGTCGTTCAATGAGCGAATCGTATTTGCTCAAAGCCAGCAGGACATCTCGCGCCGGTGTTTGCGGCTGCGATGTAATCGCGATATCCGCCAATGAATTTGATTCTTGAAGATTCCGATAAAACGACTGCCACGATTTTAGATCGGCCATCTCTCCAGTCCTCCAATTTCCCAATGCGTCGGGCGGATCAGGTAAATTCGACGCCCAATTTGTTCCGACCACGTCCGATAGCCACATGGGGAGCAACCGAAGATAATTCGACACCTCCTCGCTATAAATTCTGTCGCCGTACCACGCTTCGGCTGTATTATGCCGATCGCTCCCAACACTATATTTTATTTGGGCGATCCACACCGGCGACATTGCAAAATTTTGGTCGTCCGGCACCGGCTTTGGCACGACCGATTGTGCGTCAAAATTCTCGCCGTTGGCCTCCCATTGTCGTTTGGATTTTTCCCAGTCATGCTCTCCACGCCAGTCCTCTTCTGCATAGAACAGGGCAATTAACGTGGCAAGACAGGCGGTCGCAAAAAGGAAGCGCTTCAAGTTCCGCCAATGGAACAGCCAAAGAATGAAATTGCCGACAGCGAATACCAGGGCTATCGCGATAATCAATACGACCGTGATCGCGAGGACGCGCTCGACGTAAGTTAACATGCTGGGATGGGGGCGAAAAGATCGCTTGCTCGCGGACGTGATCAGGCCGAACAAACACGCTATGAAGAAGGAGGCCAAGGGCACGATCAAAAGCCAAAAAGTGACAGCCCGTCGTCCATTCCAGGGCTTTGTCCATGCACTTTTGGGTTCTTTTTCCATAAATTTATTTGGGGCCTTTGTGTGTTCAGGCAATCGACAACCCAGTCCGCTCGCTGCGAGGTCCTGGTGCGGATCTCTTTTGCCGATCAGCATCATTCGGTTCGTTCGCGTTTGCATCTGTCAGCTCGAGATATAAACGCTTCTGTGCCCGCAGTTCAGCCAGCATTTCCGGCGACGGCGTGGCATTTTTTTCCGCCACGGCCGGCGCCTCATCCCGAATCGAATAATTTATTGCAAAAATAGAAACCCAAATCGCGACCAACACTCCCCACGCAAGCGGATGCGGCCAGAGTATCGAGACGAGACGACGGTTGAGGTTCAATAGGAGGGAATTGCCGGAAACGGCGCCTGCGCGTGGAATGGCCTGTGTCTCCTCCGCCGCGGACAGGATTCCGTTACGCCACTCGCTCGGAACCTGCCGTAGTGGCAGCCGTTTTAAACGTTGTTCAAATGATTCAAGTTCTTCGCTCATATGTCTGCATTCGTAATTTCTTTGTAGAGAGGACGCAACCGCTCGCGCAATTTGTCTATAGCGTAGCGATAACGGCTGGCGGCTGTGTTTGGCGAAATTTCCAGGATATCGCCGATCTCTTCGAATGTGAACCCCTCCCAAAGCTTTAGATAAGCGACAGTCCCCTGCTCTTCTGGCAGGTCTTTCAGGGCAAGAGCGAGTTGATGACGAAACAATTCTTCGTCCGGATCGCTAGCTGGAGTAAAAATCGAAACCTGCTCTGCGGCAATATTCTCCTTTGCCCGATCTCGGGCATCACGCCGTCGCACGTAGTCAATGGCCGAATTTCGTGCCAACCGGATCAAATACGCCCGCACATTATCAACATTTTCAAGCAAATGCGGTTCCCGCGCGATTTTCACAAAAATCTCCTGGAGCAAATCCCGGGCGTCGCTTTCGTTCCGGGTAAAATTCAGAAGAAAGGCAAAGAGGGACGAAGCGTGCTCGTCATAAAGCCGCTCTATTTCACCTGGGCGCCGCATTTATATTAATGACGCTTCAGGACCGGGAATTTGTCTAGTATTTTCGGGGAACACGCTCCTCCCGCAGGGGCGGGCGTCTCGCCGCCAGTTTCGAACCAGTGAACCGCCTATTTGTGTCCGTCCAGTTCCCTCGCCCACGCACGGCAGAGCCAAAGCGGAATAAACCCGAAAACTCCGAATGAACAATCAATCAACCGCCACCAAAACGGAATTCCCCGCACAGCGCCAAAAGTGAGGGCCCAGGGAATAACCAGCGCGCAAGCAATGACGCCAAAATCAAACAACCATCGATTCCGCATCGGGTCCCGCAACGCGCCGAAAAACGCGATTGCGATCACAAAATGGCCAAATGCCAGCCAATCAGTGCCATAGAACAAAAATGGACATTGCGATTGAACCTGGGCCAGCGCGGAATCGACGCGTTCCAACCATACGGAGTTCGAAAACCGGATCAGCCGTTCTGTCTCAATTTTCAACGGAATCGCCGTGGCCCCACTCAAAACGAGGCCGATTATAAAAAAGCTGGTCAGCAATCTGATCCGGCGGAGCAGGATTTGGTCGTGAGTCATGAAACCAGTTTTGGATGGAGTCGTTGCCAAACCATCAAAATGGCAGCGGCCAAAAGCAACACTGGGACCACAATGACAAACGCCAGATACAGTATGATGTAAATGACTGCCAGAAATGTTGAAAGGCCCCAACCCAGGGCGAGCGAGCCAATCGTTCCATTCAATATGCCGGTGAATTCCCGAAACCCGGCAAGATGGACCACCAAAAACAGCCCGCTGATCGCAAGGGCCCGTTGGACCATATCCTTCGCCGATAAGAATTCGGCCCGCCGGAAAATGGCAGGTTTATTCCTGAAAAATGTCTTCATAGCTTTCCTCCAGTTTTCACTTTCTCCCAAAGCGGGCCGAGCGTTGCCGCGTAAAGCATGGCGGCATCGCCGACCTGGTTACTCGCGCAGTATTTTAACCGGCCGTCCGTCCGCGAGGGAAATCCGGCGAAGTCCAGCGTCGCCGCGAGCGACGAAAGGAATTTGTCATCCCCAAATGAACTGGCACCGATAAATGCTATACCGCTTGAACCGGCGCTGATGTCAAACACCGGAATGATCGGGCCGGAATCAACATCAGGTTCACCGCGCCAGGTTTTCGGCCATTCATGTGCGTAACCAAAACCAAGCGTGACCGCGCCAAGCTCCTTCCGCGCACGCTGGTATTGATCGCGGGCAAAATCTTCATCAAGCAATTGCAGGCTGTGCGCCACCATCCAAATGCTCGATCCTTCCGGACCGAGTATAGGCTCGCCGCGCGTGGTGAAACTGGAAATCAGCAGCCCCGATTTGGCATCCACGAGTTTCTGTTTCGCCATGGCGATCCAGTCGCAGATCAACTTCGAATGATCGGTTCCGTCAAGATAGTCGGCGGTCCTGATGGCGTCCAACGCGACACAATGATCGAACATCCAGCATTCATCCGGATAACTTTCGAGTAGCATCTGCCGGCTTTTCTGGAAACGCGCGACCATGGCATTCACCCGATCGGTGAGCAGAGATTTGTATTCCGGCTTCTCTTCAACAACGCGTCGCGAGGCCAGCATCAAGGCTATTTCACCGTCAAGAAAGAGACTGTGCGCCGGCCGCATGACATAATTCCCTTCCCTGGCATAAGGCATCAGAAAAAAATACATTCCCTTCTGCTTTTCCAGCCGCAACGTTTCGTCAATGATTTGGTCCATCGTTTCCAAATAACGCGTCTTGGACCCCGGATCGCGCAGTGCCATGTTCGCCAAAGACCAAACCAGATAACTGCGTCCCATGAAATCCCATTCCGCGTTGCTAACCCGCATTTTGTTAAGTTCCGTTGCTCGCAACGCAGGATCCGTCCAGAGCTGTAGATGCCGGGCTGCCAGTTGGCGCGCCTCGGGTGACAGCCCCTGTTCCCCCCGGAAATTGGAAATAGGTTCAGCAAAAATGAAGTGCATGCATGGAAGCCAGATGACCGCTGCAACTGCCAAAGCAGCGAGTCCGGCGAGAATTCGATTGCTTCGAGCTTTCATAAGAATGTCTCCAGTAAATTTATTTCCCAACCGCTGACCCAGCCGTCGCCCACATGGCCGGAACGCTGGAATATTTTGCCGACCGGCTCAACGAACCGATAAACCGGAACATTTGTCGTGTAATTTCGGAATAAAACTCGAAACGTGTGCCGCCGATGGCCTTTAAGCATGGCGCATGATTCGCCCAAAGCATAGTGCCGGCGGCGTAACCACAGACCAGAAATTGCGCTCGCCATAACCAACCGTGCCAACCGGGACGCGGTTGGCCTGCGTCCAGAAGTCGGTCCCGCTGGAAGGCGACATGGCCCGCTTCATCCCGCAAAATCAGCTGGCACATCGCCGACAATGGACCATCCGGAGAATATTTTCGCAGCATTCGATAGTACGCGGTGCTGACTAACTCAGTGAGCGTAAGCACCTGCAGTTCAAACCGGACCCCAAGGGCCTGCCGGCAAAGACAAAAGGCCGTAAAACTCCAATGCGACGTGATCACTCGGCCTTCAAATCGCTGCACCGCGCAACCCAACAATCGAGCGTGTTCCGCTTCCTCCGCAAACCACAAATCTACGATTTGTCGCATCTCATCCGTGCGACTGCGAAAGTTTTCACGGTCAAACGCAATCAACGACGCAGGGCCGCCGCCATCGCCCAGCCGAAATTGTTCAATCGACCGCAATACCGGCGCCAGAATGACAGGTGGCACATGGACAGGCGCTGACCAATCGGGCTCCAGCCGATTTTGCCTGTTGTGCTTAAAATGAGAGATCCATTTGGCATAGTTCATAACATCTCCTGTGGTTGATGGTTATTGTTGCAGTTCAAGCTCATGCCGCTTAGTTAGACGGATTTGGTTTGGAATTGCTCCCCTTTGGGGTCAAACAATCGGCCCAATGCGAGACGAAAAATTTCTTTTCTACAGGGAAAAACGTATCTGACTTGCCGACGATTGGCCGGAGCGCCGTCGTCATTTGCAAAGCCACCAGCAGGAAAATGACGATCCAAACGTTGACGCCTGCTTGTGATTTGGCATCCGTGCGGGAAAATCCGTGCCTCAGGAATCGCACAGCAAAAATCGTGGCTACGCACCAGAAGAGGAGGTGCAGGCCTCCCATCCAGGCCACAGAATCGGTGGACTGCGAGAAAATCCAGGCCACAGGCGCAAATCCGATGAGCAAAATAGTCATCAGCATCAGCAATCCCGCCAGCAGTCCGCATATTTCCAAAAAACGCGCCCTGGACCCGCTCAGGCAGGTGAATATGTAGAGGCTGGGCAAACAGATGGCCGCCGAAAGAAGCAAGCCGCCTGAAATTTTTACCGGCGCCGCCCAAAGTTGGGTTCCGTTGGAAAACGTGCCCACTACAACACCGTAAACCAGGCTGCAGACTGCCGTGATCAAAAGCATCTGGCCAATGAGCCGGCCAGCACCTGGCTGGCGAAGCTGAAATAAAAGGCGCGACGGTTGGCGCAACAGTGCTTCAATGGCAGCTATAGCGTGAGGAATCGGCACACGCTCCGCCATGTCTTCGCCGGGAATCGGTATGGTTGGTGTAACAGGATTTTGTTCATTCATAACTCGATGGGATTTCAGTTTTAACCAATTAAAATGCGATGAATTGCACGAAAGACGGCCTCATAAAAATTTCCATGGAACGCATCGGGTCGAAGAAACTGGACCGGCAAACCTGGGGACCCTATAAATGGCCGCAAAATCCATGTCAATTGGCTCCCTAGAAACAGGTTACCCGCCAACCATGCGGCCAAAACGCTCACGGCAGACTTGCGTTCCGCACTCAGGCTTAAGAGCAATTGAAACAGACGAAGATTGCCCGTCATGCCGGCCAGCGCGATGGTCAATACATGGGCCAACAGAATAACGCTGTAAGTGGACCCGGACATCTTTGAGGCCATCCCTGGAGCATTCCAAACCAGAAAGGCTATGACCGGAGTGAACGCGCCCAGAATCGCCGCGGTTACTGTAAAACTCATGACGATCGCCGAAAAAGACTGGTAAAAACGGATATTGAGCCCAAGCAACGGAGCAAGCAATCCGTTCAATAAGGCGTTGCCCGCGGTAACCAATAGGATAATCAATGGAAATTTGATCGCGACAAATAGCGCCTGTTCCGGTCCGCGCCACCACCCCATCGTTGCCCCATACAAACCCGCGCCCAATAGAATCACAGCAATGTGTAAAATAAACCGCCGGGCAACCCATCGGCGGCTGCATGTTGCAATGAACTCTGCTTCACCGCGCAGCAGGCGGCCAATTTCGGACGGTCCATGAATTTCAAATTCGGAAGTCATCGTATTCGGGTCTGTTCAGGTGACTTGTTATAGTTAGGCTCATTGTTTGTGAAAAACGTTCAAACTTAGCCGCCTTCGGCGGAATAGACCACGACGATCCAGTATCGCGTTGGCGGTTTTTGCCAAGAGTTCCAGCGGCTTGATGGCTAGATAGGTGAAATCCGCCAACCACGGAGATTTGATCCGCGCGGCGATTACCGGGCCAACCCGGTTATAGCCGCGGCGGAAAATACGATGGCTGCGCGGCGCGAAGGTTCGCCACAGGTTCTCAAACTGCCAGAAAGTGATGAGCTGTTGATTGACCAGCCGACTGCGACCGTTGCGCTCAATCCTGATATGCCTGCCGACGAATGCTGGATGGCCGTGCCCTGCCGCCGTGACAATGAAGCAACCGTCCGGCGACTGATTCGGTAACGAGGTATACAGGCTGCGTGACCACAGCCAGCTTGCCAGCCAAAAAGGCAGGGAACATGCCACCGAAACCAGGGATGTCTGAAGATCGAGGCACGCTGCCTTGATCAATTGCACCGTGCGAACGGAATACCAGACCGCAACATAGAGCGGTACCAGCAGCCACCGTTTGAAAAACGGATCCGCCTGGAATCCAAATTGTACCACGCCAAACGCGAAGCAAACTGATGAAACGATGGCTCCAAGAAAAATTCCGGCCACGATCCATGGGGCAGTGCGATTTTCGACGCGAAAGATTTCCAACGCATACAAAGCTGTTGTCGCCAGCAGGACGAGCGGGGTAAGCGCCAGCTTACCCATGATAAAACAGTCCAGCCAACCGCAAACGCAGGCACCCTTCCAATCCGGCTCCAGAAAAGCGCTGAAGAAAAAAATGAACAACGGCAGCACGACACTTACAAATGTCAAAATCAGCGCAATGAAAAATCGGGGAACCGATTTTTCCTTCATGGCAGGCGCCAATGCCATGGCCAACCAAATTCCGATTGAAATGAATAAATACGCACTCATGCAATGATTTGTTCGGGCCGCATCGCAACCTGCGTTTCGCGGGCTCTTAGCCAATCATCAATTTCTTTAATTAGCCCGTCAGGCGTCGAAGTTCCCGCCGTAATGCCCACCGTGTCCGTATCGCGGAACCATTCCATTCTCAAATCTTCCAACGTCTGAACCTGATGAACCCGCGCGCAAAAACGCGAACATGTTTGGGCGAGCTCACGGGTATTGTTGCTCTGTGCCCCGCCAATGACCACAACCACGTCGCATTTGCGCGCCAGTTCCACCGCCGCATTCTGCCGCTGCTTTGTCGGCTGGCAGACAGTGTCCATAAAGCGCACTTCCGAATCCGGAAAACCTTCACGAATGAGCTGAACGAGCTTGTGGACGCGTTCGATCGGTTGCGTGGTTTGCGAGATCACACCAAATCGCTCGCGCGGCTGGAGCGCCGCAACGTCCTCTTCGGAAAGCACAACGTCGAATTCTTCAAAATCTTCGGTTAGGCCAAGCACCTCGACGTGGCCACGTTTACCGATGACGATCGGATGAAATCCTTCCTGAACTAATTTTGCCAGGCTCCGATGTGCAACCCGGACCAATGGGCACGTTGCTTCCAACACGTCGAAACCGCGGGCCCGGGTTTCGCTCAATTTGCGGTCAGAAGATCCATGTGCCGTAACCATAACAGTTTGTGTAGCAATGG
Source organism: uncultured Verrucomicrobiae bacterium (assembly GCA_963845665.1). Taxonomy (GTDB): domain Bacteria; phylum Verrucomicrobiota; class Verrucomicrobiia; order Limisphaerales; family UBA11358; genus UBA11358. The sequence goes on along the minus strand of CAWJTA010000001.1, from coordinate 330,912 downwards.
CTTCTACCGCCTGCTCGATGCGGACTCCCTTGGCCTGCAATTCCGTCAGGACGGCTTCATTGTGAACCAAATCGCCTAAAATGGTCAAAGGACCCTGTTCGGCCATTTCGTTTGCCAATGCGATGGCATCCCTGACACCGAAGCACATTCCCAGATGTTCCGCGCGGATGATTTTCATATTCAAATTTCAACTATACTTTGTATTACAAAGCTAAAGACCACGACCGTGTCTGTTTGTTCAAAATTAATCAGATTTATTCTGGCGAACGATTTTTTCCAGCAGATCGATATATTCCGCGAACGCCTTGCGTCCCGCAGCCGTCAATGCGCAGGTCGTTAACGACCGTCGGTTTTGGTACGATTTCGCCACGGAAACATATCCCTCCTGCTGCAGCGCGCGGATATGAGTCGTCAAATTGCCGTCGGTCATGCCCAGTGCGTCCCGCATCTCCGTGAACGACAGCTCCGCCGAGGCTGCCAGCATGGACATGATGGCCAACCGCCCTTTCTCGTGAATCACACGGTCGAGCTTTAAAAAAGGTTCCGCGTTCACACCAAATCATTGGGTTTCTCGGTAAAGTACAGGTACGCGCCATAGAGCAAATGGAGGAGCCCAAAGAAAAAGCCCATGACCCAATGTGGATTGATGTAATGCGGCTGGATCATCAAAAGCACCATAATCACGCAAGGTACCAGAAGAATATAAATCCAACCGAACCATCTCACGCCGCGAGTCATGAAGAAGCCCGCCGAGTTCAGCGCGCAGCCATAAAGCAATGCCCAGACAAGCGGCGATATCTCGGTAAATGCGTACCAATATGTCGCCAGCCAAAAAAAGATCACACCCACGATAAATCCTGCCGTGAGCGGCGGCGCCAACGCCTCCGCCACGCGACGTGTTGGCGGTGACCAAAATGCTTCCCTCTCCTTAACTGCCTGTTTTCGCGCAATGAGAAATGCCCTGATCACGACGACAATCGCAGTTGCCAACCACAGCCCATGAAAAGTCCGCTGCGTGTTCAGATGAAACAGCAACCCAACCGCCGCGGCTACGGTCCCCATAATCCCGGCAAAAAGCATGATGGGCGCGAGCGCCCGCCGATACAGCGCAGAGCGTTCCATTAGAGTTCGAATGGTTTGCAAATTATCCTGAGCCCAATTTGGATCCATGGGAGTACTTTGCACCGCAAAGCTAAAATCTGCAAGGGCAAAATGTTGGAGGACATAATTCTCGATCATTGCCAAAATCCGCCACCCGTAAATGGGTTTTAATTCACGTGCCACATGCCACATAACGCGCGTTTTGCTTTTAAATTCCTTCGCGCCTTCCGTGAAACGCAGTACCTTGCACAACCTATGGAAATCAAAAGAATCGGTTCACAACCATCCAGCAAAGGACCGGCCGACTGGTTCACAGGCACGGTGCGCATCGATCCCCTGTTCCAGGCTCCGAGTCCGGCACGCGTTTCCGGTGCCAGCGTCACGTTTGAACCGGGCGCGCGGACGGCATGGCATACGCATCCCCTCGGACAGACGCTCATAGTCACCGCCGGTTGCGGCTGGGCGCAACGCGAGGGCGGCCCTGTCGAAGAAATCCGTCCTGGCGATGTCATTTGGTTTTCACCAGGCGAAAAACATTGGCACGGCGCGTCACCAACTACCGCCATGACCCACCTTGCCATCGCCGAATACCTCAACGGCAAAGTGGTCGAATGGATGGAAAAGGTCAGCGACGAGCAATATCGCAAGAGTTGAACACGGTTACTCCACCAGCATGCCCTTCTTTTCCGCGATTCCGATTACTGCTTTCGTGCCGGAATTGAATTGCAGGTAATCGTTCTCGATGCCATCACTGAAAATCACGCCATTCTCAGCCATCAGAGATTCCAGGTTCAATGGACTTTGCGGAGTGACACGACCGAATACCAGCGATGCGCCGGTTGTTCGTGTGGGAAATGGTTCACGCACGGTGAAATACAAATAATCTGATTCCCATTTGAAACCATTGACCGCGCGTTCATAACAATCCGGCCGGCGAGCGTCGTTTTTCGCCGCATTGCCGGCGACATTGGCAATGGCTCCTGCGCCGGTCAGCAGGCTTCTTAGCCAGCCAGTCGCGCCCATACCGGTCGATACAATCACGCCACTGGATGATTGTGTTTCACCGGCCTTGCCGCTCCGAATATAATATCTCGCCGACGTATGCGTTTTCGGCCCGATGAACAGGTCGTTCACCGCAAACAAAATCTGGCCGTTGTTTAGAACCGCTTTGGCCATCGTTACTGAATGGGTCCGGCACTTGCGCAGAACGACTTCCGGCATCAACCCGGCCAGGTCGCCAACTCGAAACGGCAGCAGTCGCCCGTCCCATCGTTCAGGGTCCGGGTTCACCCCAACCACCGGCTGGCCATCAAGATATTTTAGCGTGTTGGCGACTAAACCATCCTGGCCAAGCGTGACCACGCTGTCTTCCGGCGCAAAAACAAAGTTCGGCAGGAAACTGCGGTCAATGATTTGTAACCTGCCAATTTGCCCGAGAACTTCCTCCGCCTGGCGCAAGGCACGATGATAGGTCTCGTCCTCACGCAAATAATCCGAGAAATCCGCCCCCTGATGCTCGATGTAAAAGCGGGCCTGGCTGACGGTGTTGAACCGAATTACCAGTTCAGCCAGGCGCGTCGGTCGCGTCACGAGGATGATTTTTCTGTCGGTCAAGCGATTCATTTTTTTGCAGGTTGCGGTAGCGGTTGTGGCGCTGGAACTTTCGGGCTGCCGCTCGCCAATAATTCGCGAAGCAAATCCGGCGAAATGTTGAGTTGCCCGATCTTTTCGGCTTTTCCAGCCAATTCCTGAAATGCGAACGCGATCAATTGCTCCGGCTTCATACTGGTGCTCGCAAGTGCCTGCAGAATGCGTGCGTCCGTCGTGCCCAGGGCTTTCATCGTAGCCTCCACGCCGTAAGCTCGGACATCTGCCTCCGCCCTGGCGTTTTCCGCTTCGAGTTCAACCAATTTCTTGCGGCGGTCTTCAATGCCTATATCGGCTTCAAGTGCTTCCTTTTCCACCACATGCTTTTTCTCCTGAACCGCCCGCTCCGCTTCCATTTGTGTTTCGCGGATCTGCCGCTTCTTGTTCTCAACCGCAATCTCAGTGTTCAACTCATTTTCCTTGATGCCGCGTTCCTGTTCTACCGCTGCGTTGCGCCGGGCATAGATCGCTTCATCCGATTCACGGAACAGTTGCTCTCGCGCCTCGGCTTCCAGCGCCCGGGCCGTTTCCGGGACGGGTTTTATCGCCAGAACCGATAAGCCGAGGATCTCGAGCCCGAGCGATGTGATTTCCTCCGCCGTGCCGAGGCGCTTCCTTACCGCCTCGACAATGGCGTCCGAAGCCCGAATTGCCTCGCGCAGTGCCAGTTTCTGCAATTCAGCCCTCGCCAGCACGTTCACCACGTGAATGACCCGTTCGGGCAATTTCTTGGGGTCGTCCGACGTGTAACTGCGACCGTCCGGCATCAGTGTAAAGTTGAGCAATTCCGCCAGGCGCTTTGGATCCGCTACACGATACGTTGTCTGTCCCTGAATAGTCACCGTTTGGAAATCCGACGTCGTCTCCTGAAAAATGAACGGTGCGTCAGTGCTGCCAATCGGTACGGCCACGAGCGAGGTCGTGGGTGCGTAGTAAAAGAACGACAGTCCCAGGCCCTCGCGAACGACTTTGCCGCCGCGATACTGCAGCAGCCAGGTCGTGGGTTGCACTTTGATAAATTTGATGCCAAACATAACGCGCCTTTCGTTTATTGTTTTGCCTGCGGTCCCATTGGCCCGAACAGACAGTGTCTTTAATACACCAACCATAGTTAGTGTCGTTAGCACACTATGTCAAGCCGGAAAATGGAAATATCTAAAAAACGCGAAAACGCACCTTTTTAAGCTCTATTTGCCAGGATCCATGCCAAACTGGAAACAACGCGAATCGCTTACAAGCCGCGCCATCTCGTTCTTCGGCGTCGAACGGCCGTATCCATTTGATTCGAAAAAATATTGAGGAGATTGATCGAGGACGAATTGGATCATTCGAAAACGAATGCGTGAAATAGTGCGCGGTTCTGTCACATCTATATTTCTGGACTTCTATGGAACTTGCGTCAACATTTCCCATCACATCTTCGGGCGCATGAGAAGCTAAGAACATGAAAATGATCTCCACCGTGGTGCTCGCTTTAGTGGTCGCTTTTGTGACTTACGTCGCGGGATTCTACTGTCTTCGCCTCGTGTTGCGACAACATTTGGCGGAATCGTTTCCACACATTCAGGGTAGAGTTTTATCCAGCGAGGTGACAGTAACACACGGTTCCAAAGGAGGAGTTTCGTATCATGTGCGCATTGCATACCGGTATACCGTCAATGGCGTGGAATATGTCTGCTACCGCTACCGGTACGATGGTCATCCGAACGACTCGTTCTCGGCGAACGCAATTGTGAGCAGCCATCCGACGGGTTCGACTTTGGACGTATATTACGATCCGCATGACCCGGCGAATTCTTTGTTGGCGCCGGGAGTTGATGTGTTGGATGTGGGTATGTCCCTTTTCATCATAGGCATCATTCTGTGTCTCTTTTGGGTACTGCTCAGCAACATGAGCATGGCAGACTGGCCCTGGGCTCGAAACAAAACAGCCGGAGGACTCAAATTGATTTCCGAACTGCTGATCACGCGTGTCCGACTGCCGCGCGTTCAACCACTGCCTGTCGCGATACTGGCCACATGCATTCTGGTGCTTTTATCTGCCGCTGTCGTTGGCTTCAAGTTGTTGTCAGTGCCGCCCTGGGCAGCCGGCGAATCGTCATTGGTCATCGCAATCATCGTCGGCGTGGCGGTTTACGTCTGGCAATATTTGGATGTCCACTCTGGCAGGCGGGACCTGGTCATAGATGAAGGCGCGCGCACCGTGCAATTGCCGTTGACGTATGGCCGGCGTGAACAGGCGCCTATTTCATTTTCACAAATCCGCGCGGTCTTCCTGAACAAGATCAGGCATCAAACTAAAAGCGGAGCCTATTACACCTACATGGTCACACTTGAAATGCGACAGGGCCCGGAACAAAAGCTGATTAACCTCAGCCTCGCCAGGGCACAATCGCTCGCTCCGTGGTTGAGAGAAAAACTGGGTGTTGCGGCGTCGCAACCAATCCCTGACGCACGGGCGGCGGACGTTTAGAGAAATAACATAAGAGTATTTTCCATTTCCTTTCAAATTAATTGTAATAAGCTTCCGCATTATGAAAACAAAGGTTCTTCTCTCGATTCTAATGGCCTCCGGAGGATTATTGTTTCCGTTGCAGTCGCACGCTCAGTCACCGTCGCCCGTCAATTTCCCCGCCGCCAGCCCCAATTGCACAATCAAGCAACGCGTTGGCCTGACCGACATTGACATTGTCTATTCGCGGCCTGGAATCAAGGGCCGAACCGTCTTCGGCGGCATTGTGCCCTACGGCACCGTTTGGCGTACGGGCGCCAATGCGGCCACGAGCATTACATTCAGCACGCCGGTCAAACTCGAAGGCAATAATATTCCGGCGGGCACGTATTCATTGTTCACCATTCCGGGCACGAACGATTGGACGATTATCATCAACAAAAACGCAAAACAATTTGGCGCATTCAAATACGATTCAAATGACGACCTGGTACGGTTCCAGGTCACGCCGATGAACTGGTCGGACACCACGGTGGAAACGTTTACCATCGAATTCAGCCAGATACGCGATGACTCGGCCGACCTGCTGTTGCTTTGGGACCAAACCGTCGTGCCGATCCGCCTGCAGGTCGACCTTGTCAGCAAAATCGTTCCACAAATTGAGGCCGCGATGGCGGCCGGCAAACAATCTGACGCCTTTTATTTTCAGGCCGCGTCGTTTTACTATGACCATGACCTGGACTTGAACAAAGCGTTGAATTGGGTCAACAGCGGGCTGGCGGACAAACCATTTATCGCATTCGAAATACTGCACCTAAAGGCGCAGATTTTGGCGAAGCAAGGAGATAAAACGGGCGCGATTGCCGCCGCCAAACAATCCACTGAACTGGCCACAAAAGCTGAAGGGCCCGACAACTCCTTTGTTTGGATGAATCAGCAATTGATTTCGAGCTTACAATAAGTAGATTTCGCTCCGCTTAAAATTCAACAAAAACCATCGGTCATTGTCATACTCCTCATGAAAACGCTCATATCCACCATAGCAATCACCGCACTCACCCTGGCCATCGCCCTGCCCGTTTCTGCCCAGGAAAAACGCGTCAGCCCGCACGAAACATTTAATTCTCGTGTTAGCGGCGACCGCATCACTGTCACCTACGGCCGGCCCTTTACCGTCAAGCCCGGCACAACCGAAGTCCGCAAAATCTGGGGAGGCCTGGTGCCGTACGGCGATCCATGGCGCCTGGGCGCGGACGAAGCTACGCTACTCATTACGCAAAAACCTCTCGAGATCGGTGGCAAAACGATTCCCCCCGGCGCATATACATTGTATATGGTGCCGCAGGAAAATGGCGCGTCTCAATTGGCCTTTAGTTCGGCGCTCGGCGGTTGGGGAATTCCGGTAGACACTGATCACGACGTGGCCCGGGTGGATTTGACAAAAACGGACCTCGATAAGCCGGTGGACCAATTCACGATGGCCATCAGCCGCGAATCCGGCGGAGGCGTGTTGAAACTCTCCTGGGAAAACGCGCAATTCTCCGTGCCATTCACCGTCCAGAAATGAGGGGCTTAATTGGACGGGCGATTTTTAAATCGTCGAATTTTTCCATGAACCCTACGAACCGCCGCATGGTCCTGGAGTGCGGCGGCTGTGACGCCGCTTTGGAATCGGGTGAGATCTCCGATTCCAGTGATGCCGCACTTTCGAAAGCGGTGCCGCTCTTGGTAAGTGGTGCTGCCACCGCTTGCTACCGCACTCCAGGACGCAAATGCGAAATCATAGGTTCATGGCTCCGGCACTCACTCGCACTGGCATCTGCCGTTTGTCTCCTGGCATGCCTATCTGTCCATGCTCAGACCACCAACTTCCCTTCAGGACAGGACATCCTGCGAGATCTCCAAGATTTTCGTGAAATGGGCCGCGTCCTTTACGTGGCCGCGCATCCCGATGACGAAAACAACGAACTGATCGCCTACCTCTCGCGCGGACGCCATTACCGCACCGCCTACCTCTCGCTCACGCGCGGCGACGGCGGCCAGAACGTCCTGGGCCCCGTCTTCGGCGAAGACCTGGGCGTCGTCCGTACGGAGGAATTACTCGCCGCCGGCCGCATTGACGGCGCGCAGCAATATTTTTCGCGCGCGATGGATTTTGGCTTTTCCAAAGATTACCGGCAAACATTAAGAATCTGGGACGAACAGAGTGTGCAAGCCGACATCGTGCGTGTCATCCGCGAATTCAGACCGGACATTGTTATCACGCGCTTCTCCCTCACTCCCGGCGGCACACACGGCCACCACACAGCCTCCGCTGTTCTGACGCTCCAGGTATTCAAACTTGCGGGCGACCCAAACGCATTTCCCGACCAAATAAGTGAAGGTCTGAAACCGTGGCAACCCAAACGCATCTTCTGGAACGTCGGTGGCTTCCAAACCCGCGACGCAAATGGAGCCAAACTCATTCGCGTCAACGATGGCGGCATCGATCCACTCTCCGGTGAAGCCTACACAGCCATTGCCGCCCGTAGTCGTTCCATGCACAAAACCCAGGGCCTCGGCAATTTTGCGGGTTTTGGCAGTGGCGCCAACAGACACGATAGCTTCGAACTTCTCGGCGGTGAACCAGCCACTAACGACATCATGGATGGCGTGAATACAGCCTGGTCGCGCGTTCCTGGCGGCGGCGCCGTAATTGGAACGCTCGCCGATGATGTCATCACAAATTTCGATCCGCAGAACCCCGCTGCTAGCGTAAAGGCGCTTCTGGAAATCAAAATGCGTTTGTACGCGCTTTCGGATCCAGTCACAGTCATGAGTGAAAAACGCCTCATACTGGATCGAATCATTCAGGAATGTCTCGGCCTGACGGTTCGGACGACAATTTCACAGGCAGAAATCATGCCTGGCGAAGAGCTCCACCTCCACATGGCGACTGCCATTAGGTCAGACGTGGTTCCAGTGCGGTGGATGCATACAGGGTTTTCCCCACTTGGCATCGACGTTGGCGCCGAGTTGTCCACCAATGCTACTGTCACCCGTGACACCAGTCAGAAGCTGGATGTTGATACACCCATCAGCCAGCCGTATTGGTTGCGCGAACCGCACACTGCGGGCATGTTCCGTGTGGACAATGCCAATCTGATCGGGCGGCCCGAAAATCCCCCCGACTTTCCAATTACATACTTGTTTGACGTTGACGGCCAACCCCTGCTTGTTCCCGATCAACCAGTTCAGGTCACGGCAGACCGCTCCAAAGATGAACCGCGCGACCTGACGGTCATTTCGCCAGTCACACTCAAATTCGCAAGTGGCGTCGAATTGTTCGCTCCCTCCGCGACTCGATCCATCACGGTAACCGTCACTGCCGCGCGACAAAATACCCAAGGCAACCTGCGGCTCGTCGCGCCAGACAATTGGCAAATTTCGCCTTCATCACAATCATTCCACCTGGCCGCCGCCGGAGACCAGGCGCAATTCACATTCAACGTCGCCGCTCCCTCCGAACCAGCAACTGCCGCCATCGGCGCGAGTGCGGACGTCAGAGGCCGCCATTATGATAATGATCGTGTCATTATCAATTACCCCCACATTCCCCTGCTCTTCTTGCAGCCCCGCGCCCAATGCAACGCGACCTGCCTGAATCTGACCATGCGCGGCCATCGCATCGGTTATCTTCCAGGCGCGGGCGATGACGTGGCCCAATGCATTTCAGACATGGGCTATAACGTCACCACCTTGACCGATACCGATCTCACCGCTGAAAACCTGGCGAAATTTGATGCCATCGTTATCGGCGTCCGCGCCTTCAACGTTCGCAAGGACCTCCCGTCTCATTTGCCGTCGCTATTCGACTATGTGAAGGCCGGCGGCAATGTCATTGAACAATACAATCGTCCCGGTTTTGACGGGCAAAGCGACCAGATGACGCCTTACAGTCTGCAGCTATCTAATGACCGCGTGACCGACCCCGCCGCGCCAATGACATTTCTGGCCCCGGACCACCCGGTCTTGAACACTCCCAACAAAATCACCGCCGCTGACTTCGACGGCTGGGTCCAGGAACGCGGAACCTATTTTCCGGACCAATGGGACGACCATTTCACCCCAATCCTCGCGTGCAACGATGCCGGTGAATCGCCGCTCAAGGGTGAATTGCTCGTGGCCCAATATGGCAAAGGTTATTTCGTCTACACCGGCCTCGGATTCTTTCGGCAATTGCCCGCCGGCGTGCCGGGCGCGTATCGCCTCTTCGCGAATCTTATCTCCCTGGGAAAATGAAATCGCCGGAGGACAACCCCGCCCCTATTGAGCCCTCGGGGCGGGGACGGCGCGTCCCCGCGATCGAACCGCCTGCCGAGCGCACGGACGAAGTCACAGGTCTGCCAGGATTGCGCTCCTGGCGTCACGTTTATCTTTTTGTCTTCGCCTGTTTCGTGTTGTGGGTGCTGCTGCTCCTGGCACTCACGGAGTTCTATTCATGAATTTCCTCGATTTCGTCGTCCTTATTGGGACCCTGGTCGCCATCGCCGCCTATGGAGCATGGCATACGCGCCGGCACCGTGACCTGGCTCATTATTTACGAGGCGATGAAAACATGGGCTGGCTGACCATCGGCGTTTCCGTAGCCGCGACTCAGGCCAGTGCAATCACGTTCATCTCCACGCCCGGCCAGGGATACGACAGCGGCCTCGACTTCGTGCAGAATTATTTCGGAATGCCGCTGGCACTCATTGTCATTGCCGCGGTGTTCCTGCCAATCTACCGCCGCCTGAATGTTTATACCGCTTACGAATATTTGGGCCGAAGGTTTGGCGCACAAACGCGTCTCCTGGGCGCGGCATTATTTCTTCTGCAACGCGGCCTGGCGGCGGGCATCACGATTTACGCGCCGGCCATCATCCTGTCCACGGTACTCGGCTGGCCACTGGGCCCTACGATTATTTTGAGTGGATTGCTGGTTATCATTTATACCGTCGCTGGCGGAAGCCAGGCCGTAAGCCTGACGCAGAAATGGCAGATGACCGTCATCTTCGGAGGAATGCTCGCCGCCTTTGTTATCCTGCTTATTAAAATTCCCGCCAGCATTTCGGATTCTTTAACCGTGGCCGGCGCATTCAAGAAAATTAATGCCGTCAGTTTTTCCCTGGATCCAAACCGCCGCTATACATTCTGGACCGGGCTCCTCGGCGGATTTTTTCTATCGCTGTCCTACTTCGGCTGCGACCAATCTCAGGTGCAACGTTACCTTTCGGGTTCGTCCCTCCGCGAAAGCCGGCTCGGACTCATGTTCAACGCCGTGCTGAAGATACCAATGCAATTTTTTATCCTGTTCCTCGGCATAATGCTTTTTGTCTTCTATCAATTCGAACAACCCCCGCTCTTTTTCAATCAGGCCGCATGGCACCAGGCGGTCAGCCGCGATCCCGGCCAACAACTTGCGGCGATTGAACAGCAGTTTAAAATCGCATCCTCACAAAAGGCACAAGACATCCGGCAATGGCTTGCCGCCAGACACACGGGCGATAATGCCGCCGAAACCGCCGCGCGCACCCGGGCTGTGTCGGACATGGACCACGTGAATGCAATCCGCGCGCAGGCCGAAAACGCCATGCAAAAAGTGGATCCCGGCGTCAAAAGCAACGATGCCGACTATGTCTTTGTCACATTCATCCTCAATCATCTTCCTCATGGGTTAATTGGCCTTCTCATCGCCGCGTTTTTCGCCGCCGCGCTTCAATCCAAGTCTGCGGAATTGAACGCTCTGGGCTCGACCAGCACCGTTGACTTCTATCGGCACGTGATCAAGCGCGAGGCGAACGACGCTCACTACGTGACCGCCTCGCGCTGGTTCACGTTCCTCTGGGGATTGGTTGCAATCGCTTTCGCCCTTTTCGCAAGCCTGACGGAAAATCTGATTCAAGCCATCAATATCATTGGCTCAGTTTTTTACGGCGTGTTCCTGGCCCTGTTTTTGATCGCATTTTTTCTCAAGCGCATCGGCGGCACGGCGGTTTTTTGGGCAGCCCTCGTCGCCCAGGTGCTGGTCATTGTTCTCTATTTTTCCCTCAACATCAGCTATCTCTGGTATAACCTCATCGGCTGCGCCGCTTGCGTGCTATTGAGTCTTATCATCCAAATGTTTCTACGCCCAGACACACAACCAACGGGGCACACTCCATGAGCCGAAACTACGTAGCGCAGGTTTCCAAACCTGCTGTATCGCCGATTTCCAAATCGGCAAGTCGCACGGCCACCAACGATTTGCGGGTTTGGAAACCCGCGATACAGCAGACTTGGAAGTCTGCGCTACGGTGCATGACTGCGATCTGCCTCTTTCCATGACCCCCGCCCCCGTCATCTGTTTCGGCCAGCAACTGTCCGGCTTCTTTCCGAAACGTTTCTTCGTCGCCAAAATCCGTACCGCCCGGCGTCTCCAATCTGAAATCGGGGGTGAAATCGTCTACTTCTGCCACGACAGTGACCACGATCCGCGGGAAACCCAAACCATCCTTCCCCATCGCAAAACCAATGAACCGGCCACTTTGAATTTCGCCTTCAAAAACCGAATTCAGCGCAAATTCTCTCCTCAATACCTTAAACACATCGCCGAGAGCTGGCAGGAAAAAACCAGCCTTCAATTGCCGAATTACGTCAGCCATGAACTGATCAACCGTTTCAAAGAAGTTTCCACCGACATCGCCGCCGATTTCTGCCTTGAAATGTATCGCAGGCTGGGTTGGCTGGACGGCATTCGCCTCGTGCGCTCCAGCGATCCCGCGGTGCGCCGCGCGGCCTGCGACGTGCCGGAATTTTTTGTGGATGTCCCATTCGAGAGCAAAATCGTCCGCGCCCGCTATCGGGACGGCTCGTTCCAGCTCCATGAAGGCGGCGATTCCTATGTGATTGTGCCTGCGACACCATTTGGCAAGGAGCAAATCAGCCCCACACGCGACAGCCGGCTGCGCTGGATGCAATCGGTTGTGCACTGCACGCATTACGTTGCCGGGCCGGGAGAAAAAGCCTATCTTCGCTCCGAAGAAACGCCGGAAATTACCTTTATAGATCGAGAAACCATTGACCGTCCCGATGAAGCCTGCACCGAAATCTCTACGCAAATCCGGTAGGGCGGACCTCCCGGTCCGCCAGGGCGCGGGGGAACGCGTCTTTACCCCGCTCCTCGCCTTCGGCGCGCATCCCGACGACATCGAGTTCGGCTGCGGCGGCGTTATCGCCAATGAAACCTATACGGGCCGCGCTGTGCACTTCGTTATTTGCTCCCACGGCGAATCGGCGAGCTACGGCACACCGAAACAGCGTGTGACCGAGGCGAACAAGGCAGCGGCCATTCTCGGCGCGACGATAGAATTTCTGCCGCTTGACGGCGATGCGCATCTTGAGGTCCGGGCGGCGCACGCAATTAAGCTGGCCGCCGTGATTCGCAATCGCCGGCCTGGCATTGTTCTCGCCCCCAGCCTGAGCGAAAACCAGCATCCCGACCACCCGCGACTTGGACAATTGGTGCGCGACGCCTGCCGGCTGGCTCGCTACGGCGGCTTGCGCGAATTGCGGAAGGCGCCACGGCACGCCATTGACCAACTATATTATTACGCAGTCACGCAGGAAGCCGAGCCAACCGGCGTTACTCCAGTTCTGATTGATGTTTCCGACCCGGAAATTCTCAAAGCCTGGACATCTGCCATGGAAGCGCACGCGAGCCAAATCGCCGCCAGAAATTACGTCGAATTGCAAGTCACCCGGGCCCGCTTGCGCGGCCTGCGCGCCGGCATTGGCCACGCCATTGCTTTATTTCCAAACGATCCGCCCGTGCTGGATTCTTTCGCGCAAGTAAACCGGACGTCACGCCAATTTTGATATGGCCGCGCCCGATTCACTGAAAATCGGCATCGCGTGTTATCCCAGCGTGGGCGGCAGCGGCATCCTTGCCACGGCGCTGGGCGAAGAACTGGCCCGGCGCGGCCATGAAATCCATTTCTTTAGCTATGAACGTCCGTTTCGCCTGCCGGAAAATGCTCCGCGCCTAAAATTTCATCCCGTGGCCGTCAGCGATTATTCGCTGTTCAAATATCCCGATTATACGCTGCCGCTGTCAGTGAGAATGGCCGAAGTCACCCGCGAAACCGGGCTGGATGTGCTCCATGTTCATTATGCTGTCCCTCATGCCACCGCCGCGATCCTTGCCCGCTCGATGTTGCCACCGGAAATACAGCCGCGATTGGTGACCACCCTCCACGGCACCGACACGACATTGCTGGGTTCCGATCCCGGTTACGGCCCCGCCATCCATCACGCGCTTACCCATTCCGATGCCGTAACCGCGGTGTCAGAATTTCTGAAACAGGAAACGCGCCGCGTGCTGGCGTTCGATGGGCCGATCGATGTCGTGCACAACTTTTTTTCGCCGCGCGCGCCCCGGCGTTCGCGCGAAGAAGTGCGCCACGATCTTGGCGTGTCGAAAGACGATGCATTGATTCTTCATGCTTCAAACCTCCGCCCGCTCAAACGCATTGATCTTCTTCTGGAAACCGTCGCGCGCATTCGCCCGAGTGATTCGTTCAAGCTCTTGATCCTTGCAGGTGGCAGTTTTGAGCCTTTTATCAAGGACGTCGAACGGCTGAAGCTGGGCGATCGAGTCATCATCCGCGAGAACGTCTACGATATTGAGGATTATCTTCAAGCGGCAGACATTGGCTTGTTTCCTTCTGAATCCGAAAGTTTCGGGTTGAGCATCCTCGAAGCGATGTTTTTTGGCTGTCCAAGCGTTGCCCGGCGCGTAGGAGGCGTTCCTGAGGTCGTCGAAGACAATGTCAGCGGCATCCTCGTGCCTTCCGACAATCCTGACGCGTTAGCGCAGGAACTAAACGCATTAATCCATAACCGCGACCGTTGCATCGCAATGGGCCTCTCCGCCCAAGTTCGCGCCCGAGAACATTTTTCCGCGGAAGTCATCGTTCCGCAGTACGAAGCGCTCTATCGCCGCTTGTGCTCGGGCCAATAAAATTCCAACTGCCTGCGAAGCAGCAAACTGAAAGCCCTGTAAGGGCGTCCCATCGCAGCCCAGGGCAGAGTGCGAGTCTGCGAGCGCGCCGCCCTGGGTATACCAGCCCAACGCTTCTGCCGCCATTTGCGAAGCCGCGCAATAGCGCGAATCTGATCTGCGGCGTCCACACTTGGAAAGACACTCGTAAAGGGACCTGACCACCTCCGCTCATGAGCGCGCTGCGATTCCGAATTGAGTTTGCTTATGGTCCGTGCAGGATATAGTTTCTGATGCGAAGAACGTTAGGTCACGGGCCAAAATGGCCTGGATCGAACGATAAGGACAACTGCGAAACCAAATTTCAATTAAAACACTCGCAGCCCCTGCAAATATGCCAAAACCTGTTATCTGGACAATTGACGATGACCCGGACGTCTTGCGGGCCGTAGAACGCGACCTGCGCCGCCATTACGGCGATCGTTATCGGGTCATCTCAGCGGATTCCGGAAATTCCGCAATGGAAGGCGTCAAGCAATTGAAGTTGCGGAACGAAGCCATCGCGCTTTTCCTTGTCGACCAACGAATGCCGCGGATGTACGGCGTCGAGTTTCTTGAAAAAGCGATCGAATTGTACCCGGATGCCAAACGGGCATTGTTGACCGCCTATGCCGACACGGATGCCGCAATCCGCGCCATCAACAACGTCCACATTGATCACTATCTGATGAAACCCTGGGACCCGCCCGAAGAACGCCTCTACCCGGTCGTCGATGACGTCCTGGACGACTGGCAGGCGAATTTCCATCCAGACTTTGACGGCGTTCGAGTCATTGGCTCCCGTTGGTCGGCCCAATCCAACGATATCCGCGACTTCCTGGGCCGGAATTTCGTACCGCATCAATGGCTCAATGTGGAAGGAGATGACTCGGCAAAACAATTCCTCGAGTCTGCCCATGCTGACGCAGCTTCCCTGCCCCTCGTCGTGTTCGCGGATGGCTCCTCCCTGAAAAACCCTCCCATCACGGAAGTAGCACACAAGTTGGGCCTTCGCACCAAAGCCGAATTTCGATTCTACGATTTGGTCGTCGTGGGCGCCGGACCGGCAGGACTGGCGGCAACGGTCTATGGTGCGGCCGACGGCCTTCACACGCTGCTCATCGAACGGGAAGCTCCCGGCGGGCAGGCCGGGCGCAGCTCGCGAATTGAAAATTATCTGGGTTTCCCGACAGGCCTCAGCGGCACGGACCTCGCCCGGCGCGCGATTGCGCAGGCGCGGCGTTTCGGCGCCGAAATCCTCGCGCCCCAGGAAGTCAGAAAAATCCGCCTGGAAGGACCCTCCCGCGTGCTCACATTGGCCGACGGCGCCGAAATCGGCACCAGGGCCGTGCTCATTGCCACAGGCATTGCCTTCCGAAGGCTGGAGGTGCCGGGATTGGACAGGCTATCGGGATCTGGCGTTTATTACTATGCGCCCATGTCCGAGGCATTTTCATATCGTGACGGCGACATTTACATCGTCGGCGGCGCCAATTCCGCGGGCCAGGCGGCCATGTATTTTTCGAAGTTCGCCCGCCAGGTCACTATGGTCGTGCGTGGCGAATTGCTTTCCGACTCGATGTCCCAATACCTGGAAAAACAACTCGCCGCCACCAAAAACATTAATGTGAGGTTCAACTCCGTCGTCACGGCCGTCGAAGGCACAGCCCATTGTGAAAAAATCACGATCGAAAACAAAAAAAACCACGAGACTGAAACCGTGCCTGCCGACGCGCTCCTGATTTACGCGGGCGCCGTGCCCCGCACCGATTGGCTCGCCGGAATTGTCGAACGCGACGCTCAGGGCTACATCATTTCCGGCCAGCATTTAATCCTCGAAGGAAAGCGCCCCACCGGATGGACGCCCGAGCGCGATCCGTTTTATCTCGAATCAAGCGTGCCGGGAATTTTTGTCGCCGGCGACGTCCGGCATCGCTCGGCCAAAGGCGTTACCTCTGGAGTCGGAGAAGGCGCCATGGCCGTAAAACTCGTCCACCAATACCTCGGACTCTTATGAGCATGACTCCGGAACAAATCCAGCAGGTCCGTTCCGTTCCGTTGTTTTCCAGGATTCCCGAAGGCAAAGAGAGCTGCATTGACTCCGGAACGATAGTTGAAGCGGCGTCGGGAGCGGTACTGGCTGTTGAAAATGAAGCCACCACTTTCTTTTATGCAGTGATTGAAGGAGAAGTCCGCATCACTCGTAACTATGAACGGCAAACGGTCCTGATGCGCATTGGCAAGGCGGGAACTTACTTTGGAGAAATCATGCTCCTGCTGAACATGCCCTCGGCCGCGACCATCCGCGCCACAAAACCGTCGCGACTTTTCCGATTGGATGAAGAGGGCTTTTGGCGGATGATGACTCAATGTCCGACGATTGCCCGGGAAGTTTTGCAGGCCTGCGCAACCCGCATGCGCAATGTCGAAGGCTACACGCAACAACGGGAAAAGCTCGCTTCCCTCGGCACCATGGCCGCCGGTTTGGCCCACGAACTCAACAATCCCGCCGCTGCCGCCCGCCGAGCCGCCGCGCACCTGGCTGAAACCGCCGATAAAGCGCAGTCACTACTCTGCGGGCTCAGCAAGTCCCTCCATTCTGAGGACTGGCAACATCTCATAAACACCGAGCTAACTGTAGCAGGCAGCATCGGCAAGGTCCCGCCCCTGGACAATCTCGCGCGAAGCGATCGCGAGCAAGCTATTGCGCAATGGCTCGAAGACCACGGTGTCGCGTCCGCATGGAACCTCGCCCCAACTTTCGTCACTGCCGGATTAGACTCGGCATTCCTCCAGGAATTTGCCGAAAAACTTCCTTCCGCGGCGCAAACGGACGCACTCGCGTGGCTTGAAGTGCGCCTGGGTCTGAAATTGCTGCTGCGCCAGGTTGAGCAAACCACCGGTCGCATCGCCGAACTGGTCAAAGCCATCAAATCCTACACCTACATGGACCAGGCCCCCGTGCAGGAAGTGGACATTCATGAAGGGATTGAAAGTACTCTGACGATGTTTAGCTACAAATTGCGAGATGTGACCGTGGTGCAGGAATTTGACCGCTCCGTCCCCCGCATCACCGCTCACGGCAGTGAGCTTAACCAGGTCTGGACCAACCTGATTGATAACGCCATAGATGCCGTCAAAGGCGAGGGTAAGGGAGAGGGAAAGATCTGCATTGGCACCAGCCGTGACTACGACCATATTCTCGTGGAGATCGTCGATAACGGCACAGGAATTCCGGCAGAGGTCCAGTCCCGGATGTTTGAACCATTTTTCACGACCAAATCCGTCGGGTCCGGCACCGGTCTTGGTTTGGTCATCAGCAACCGCATCGTTGCAAATCATGGTGGTGAGATCGAATTTGAGTCAAAACCAGGCGAAACCCGATTTAAAGTCCGCCTCCCCGTAACGCCGCCAGCTTCAACTGCCGGCTAACGCGAAACTTTTGAACAGCAAAGGCGCTAAGGCGCAAAGCGTGCCGATTCCTGAAATATTCTTCCGAAAAATCGCGCACTGAACCCCGGATCCTAAGGTGGTAGGGACGGCGCTCGTCGCAAGTGGCGCTGCCACCGCCGTCACCGCCCGTAAAGCGGGTGGAACGATTTGCGATCCAACGTCCATCATGCTTGTTGCGCCGCTAGGCGCGGTGCCGACCGCACAGGGCGCCGCCACATCCACAACCCCACCGCTCCCAAACTCGCTAGCGCGACGGCGGAAGGCTCGGGTACAGGCTCGAGATAAAAGAACGCTGATTCCCCAACATCGAGCTCCGGCGTGCCATTATTCCACGCGCCATCTTCAAACGTCGTCGTTGTAACAGACTGATCCGCCGCATCGAACATAGTCACGTATTCGCCGTTTTGCGGATCACGCCCAACGACGTCATAAAAGGTCGCATCATCAAACGGAACGACGCACGAAAGAAGCTGAAGCCCCGTGCCGGTCACCAGGGGCGGAGTGAATACGCCGCTTTGACCTGGAATGTCAGTAAGAGCAGAAGAAACGCTGCCGACGAAAGCATTGCTAAACAACATTGGAGTGACCAACATCCCTCCTTCACCGTAAGTCAGCGCGTAGTTAATGCTCCAACCGTTGACAGTATCATAGGTCGAAACCGGCAGAAATTGGTCCGTTGTGGGGTTCCATTCGGTGAACATTGTGCCTTCTGGAACCGCAGTCGTGCTGGAACTTGCCGTAAAAAGTGTATCGAGCGTATTCCCTTCGCCATTATCAAGTTGATTCGCGATATAATTGGTGCCGGAATACAAGCCAAGGTTGATGTAACCGACGATGTTCTGGGAATAAATCTGCCCATTGGCTGCCGACGTGACCATGGCGGCTATGGCTGGCAAAGCCAGGATTTTTGCGAGTCGAATGATCTTCATGATTATCTAATGGTTACCCTCACAGTCCCTGACGGCGCCGATACTACTAACGGCGCAATGCGTTGTCAAGGGAATTTTTAAAAATCAAATTTCTCTCTTATTCCATACAGGAAATCCAGAGGAAGGTTACAAATTCCAGGAATCATTCTCATTCTCATCGTCATGCTCATCATGAACAAATAAGGAAAATTGGGACGCCAAAAAACAAAACGCGTGCCAACCAGTGAAATCGACGACGTGCAACAAGGCCGCAATATTAAGGCTTAAATAACCGAATTATTTCGCGGTTAGTGGCGCATGGGACGGAATGGCAGAATTGAGATACGTCGCCAACGAAGTGATCTGCGCATCGTTCAATGGCCCGCCTTGTGATGAGGCAAAGGCGGGCATGAGGGTGCCGGGCTTGCCTGATGCGATCCAGGTGCGCCAGAAGTCCAGGTTTGTCGGCACAGGCAGATTGTGCAGATCGGGGACCATGGTGGCGCGCGGATTGGCTTCGTGGCAAATGCCGCAGGCAGCTTCGTAAAGAGGCGGCCCGTAATTGCCCTGAACATTTTTCAGATGACAGGACGCACAATCGTTCTTGAAAACTGCCTGGCGGTCCACTTTGGCGATCGCGACGCCGGCGTCGCGTTGCGCCTGTGTCATTGTTTGCGTATTTGCCGGATTTGTGGGGTTCGCGATATTAATCCGCAGTGCGAGAGTTCCCCTGCCCTTGTCCGTAGTAACGGTGACGGATTTGAAGACCGTCCCAAATTTGCCGGCCAAATTGACCTTGACCTTAATTCGGCCCGTCGAACCCGCCGGAATGGTCCACGGCACTGGCGGGAGTTCCGCCGTGGTACAACCACACGATGGGTGCACGTTCTGGATTGTAACAGCCGTGGCGGTGACATTTGCAAAACTAAATTCAAAACGGGCGAAGTCCTGTCCGGAAACGGCATCAAGTGTCTTTGTTGTAGCGTCCCATACCAACCCACCGTCGGGAAGCGATTGTGCAGTTGGAACGTAATTCGGTGGGGTAACGTGCGACCTGGCCGGGTTGCTTAATGATTGGGCGCACAGCGGCACAATGCCGGCGAGAACTGCCAAAATCGCGGCGGTCGCCCGCCGGCGCGCGGCCGACACACAAATCAATCGAAAGGCGAGTGGTTTGAACGAGTGAAAAGAGCGGTTCACGGCGTAGAGCCTGTGCTAATGAGCTTAAAGTTGTCAACCCGATCCGCGCCGTTCGGCCCAACCTTGTTTCCATCGGTACTGAATTCGGAAACGTCCACCAGCCGGAACCAGACGGTCGCCACGCCGGGGTTCCCGCTTATCGAGGCTAAGTTTTGGATATAGTGGGTCGTTGGATTGAAGGTTATGTTATTCCAAAATGCCACCGGCCCGTTGAGGCTGCCATTCGGATACACCTGGTACGGCAGCCCAATATCAGTGAAGTTTACGCCGTCGAAGCTGTATTCCAGTTGAAACTCGCCCGGCCCGGTGTAACTGCTGACCTGATCCCAGGAAACACTCCAATTGAAGCAAAGACTGAGATTCGAGCAGGCAAACTGGAAATAATCCCCCACCGTCCAGTTGGTAGCGCAGAACGAATTCGTGGAACCATTGCCGCTGGGATGGCTGTAAACTGCCGGGCCCTGATGCAGAGCCGAAGCCACGCCGGAGCCGTATTCCGGAAGGATGCCGGTGACAGCAACGTTCGCCGGCTCACTGTCAGATGGCCGGCTCACCTCGAATGTCCACCAAAGGTTGGTGATTCCATGGCAATCACAAGTGTTCGGTGGGATGGTCGTTGTGCCGGGATTGGTGAGCTGCAAGTAGTTGGCCAATGCCCCGGGATTAGCGGTGACAACCGGGGTAATAGGATAGCTTCCCGCCGGGCTCGTGGGCGTTGTGGAGCAAGTCCAGGTCACATTCACATTATCGCTGTTCAGTGCGCCGAGGACCGTGCCCGTAAAGATCGGGTTGGTGTCTCCAGCCATAAGCGTCGCGTTGTCAGCGGATAACGTCAACGCCCTCGGTGAGACAACGATAGTCACGGTGTCGGTATGAGGGCCGGGACCACCTGTGAAGGCGGCCGTTAGGAGATTGCTGCCGGCCGGAAGAATTGTCCCGGCTGGGGGTGTATAGGTGAAGGTGCCTGGGACGGTGGACACGGCGTTAAGTTGAGCGTCGCCCAAAGGCGTGCCGTAAGGAATCGGCGCCGGCTCGGACCAGGTGACCTCAGGCGCTTCTCCTGTCAATGCCACGCCAAAAACCGTGAAGTTGTCTAGCCGACTGGTGCCGTAAGGACCTGTCATTCCACCGCTGGGAGTATTCGTCGAGATATCCACCAGCCGGAACCATACTTGTGAAGCGTTTGCGAGACCGGAGATGGAACTCAGGTCCTGCTCATAGTGCGTGGTGCTGTTGTTCGTCTCACTGCTCCAATAGCTCAGAGGGCCGGACAGCGAGTCGTTTGCGGCCACAGCGTACGGTGAGCCAACGTTATAGAAGTCAACGCCGTCCACGCTGTATTGCAATTGAAACAGACCTGGCCCGGTCGCGGAACTGACCTGGTCCCACGCCAGGCCAATATCTGTGGCGTTGGTTGTCGGGCCGGCAAACTGAAAATAGTCGCCGACCATCCAGTTATTGGCGCTAAATGAATGATCCGAGCCGTTGCCATCCGGACTCGAGTAAGTGCTTGCGCCCTGGTGAAATGCGGATGCGCTCCCGGCGCCAAATTCGGCCGGGATATTGGGAAACGCAACGCCCGCCGCGAGCGCGGCTGCCGGCTGGCTCACTTCAAACGTCCACTGGATCATCGGACCTGAACTGCCGCAATTCAGGTTCGTAACAATCACGTAGAATGTGCAGGCGTCGATTGTATTCGTCTGATCCAATATTGCGTAAACGGTTACCTCATTGGTTCCCACCGGAAATGGAATAGTTGAAAGATTATCTGAATAACCACCCGGCGGAACGGCGGTGTAGATTAAGCTGACTCCATTGGTGCAGCCCGACATAGTGGCCGAGGCATTGACCGTGGCCGTACCGCTGCAGGTGCCCGCGTAAATGTTCCCGGGACAATTCAGTGTAAGACAATTCGTCATGCCATTGGTGCAGGATAGCACGGTCAGCAGGAAGGAATTGGTGGCAATGTTCCCACATGTGTCGGTTACCGTCACCTGCACGTGATTCGTCGAGTTGGCAGGAAAACAGAAGTTGGTTTCATAATTGAACGATTCGTGCCAGTTGGTGCAACAGTTGTCGATGACTCCCACGTAGTTGGTCAGTGGAACGTTGGTGCAAACGCCGCAAGTGATGATCGTCACATTTGTCGGACATACGACGGTCAGGCAATTGCTGCACGTCAGGCACGGGCAGCGCAGCCGATAGAAGGTCGTCGCACCGTATGCCGTTGTGATGTAGGGTGAAGTAGCCCCGGGAACATCGTAATACGGGCCCAACACTGAGAGGTTGGGTTTCAGGCTATAGTCCGTCACCGATGCCTGCAGGATTCCCTCCGCCCAGGTCAAAATGACCTTGTTCCCCTGATACTGATAATTTATGTGCAAGTTGCCCGGTCCGGACAACACCGTAACAGTGAATTCTTTGGTTGCGCTGTTGCCGCAACTGTCCGTACCCACGACGACAATCGTGTTGGTGGAGTTCACCGGGAAGCAATTGTTCGTGGCAGAAATGCCAACATAGTTCGTGCCAACAAGATTGTAGTATTGCAGCGACACATGGCTGTTGGTGCAGCAGGCGTCAACCGCCGTGACCGTGAGCGGCACGGTGACGCAGTTAGTGCTGCACGTGTAGGCCGTCAGATTGGTGCAATTCAGGGTGATGCACGAATTGGTCGTCGAACACGAGTTGGGCTGTACGATCACATCGAAGGTGCAGTAGTTCGACTGGCCGCTGCCGTAGACCCACTTGTACACTGTGGTATCACCAGGCGGGAAGCAATTGGGCAATGGCGGATCATACGCGACGATCAGGTTCGTCGGATTGCAAGTGTTGGTGGCAAAAGACGATGGATAGTTGGTCAACATGACGCAGCTTGAACCACATGGCAATGTCAGCATTACATTGCTCGGACAGTTAAAGAACAGACAGTTGGTCTGGCAATTTCCAGGTAGCACCGTGACTGTGAGGTTGGTCATCACGAGGTTTCCACATGTGTCGTAAACGGTCACCTGCACCGCCGTGTTCGAGCCCACCGGGAAGCAATAGTTCGATGGCGAGTAATACACATAAACGTTGGTGCAACAGGCATCCGTGTAGGAAAGGATGTTCGACGACCAACCCTGGCCGTAGGCCAGCAAGTTCGAGAATGTGATCGGCACACAACTGCACGCACGGAACGTCAGGTTGCTCGTCAGCAGCGACAGCGACAGGCAATTGGTTGAGCAATTACCCGGCAACACCGTCACCGTCAGGTTCGTTGTGAGCGCATTGCCGCACGTGTCATAGACGGTCACCTGCACCGGCGTGTTCGAACCCACCGGGAAGCAGTAGTTCGACGGCGAATAATACACGTACACGTTGGTGCAACACGCATCTGTGTACGACAGAATGTTCGAGGACCAGCCCTGTCCATAAGCCAGCAAGTTTGAGAACGTGATTGGCACGCAACTGCACGCACGGAACGTCAGATTGCTCGTTAGCAGCGACAACGACAGACAATTGGTCGAACAACTCCCCGGCAACACCGTCACCGTCAGGTTCGTCGTCAGCGCGTTGCCACACGTATCATAGACAGTGACTTGTACCGGTGTATTGGAACCCACCGGGAAGCAATAGTTCGATGGTGAATAATAGACGTACACGTTCGTGCAGCAGCCGTCGGTGTAGGACAGAATGTTCGAGGACCAACCCTGGCCATACGCCAACAGGTTGGAGAATGTGATCGGCACACAACTGCAGGCGTGGAACGTCAGATTGCTCGTCAGCAGCGACAGCGACAGGCAGTTGGTTGAGCAACTACCCGGCAGCACAGTCACCGTCAGATTCGTCGTCAGCGCGTTTCCGCACGTGTCATAGACGGTCACTTGTACCGGTGTATTCGAACCGACTGGGAAGCAATAATTTGATGGTGAATAATATACGTACACGTTTGTGCAGCACGCATCCGTGTAGGACAGGATGTTCGAGGACCAACCCTGGCCATAGGCCACCAGGTTGGAGAACGTGATTGGCACACAACTGCAGGCGTGGAATATCAGGTTGCTCGTCAAAAGCGATAGCGACAGGCAATTGGTCGAGCAACTACCCGGCAACACCGTCACCGTCAGGTTCGTCGTCAGCGCCTTGCCGCACGTGTCATAGACGGTCACCTGCACCGGTGTGTTCGAGCCCACCGGGAAGCAATAGTTCGATGGTGAATAATACACATAAACATTGGTGCAGCACGCATCAGTGTAGGACAGAATATTCGAGGTCCAACCCTGGCCATAAGCAAGCAGGTTGGAGAACGTGATCGGCACACAACTGCACGCGTGGAATGTCAGGTTGCTCATCAACAGCGACAACGACAGGCAATTGGTCGAGCAACTGCCCGGCAACACCGTCACCGTCAGGTTCGTCGTCAGCGCGTTGCCGCACGTGTCATAGACGGTCACCTGCACTGGCGTATTGGAGCCCACAGGGAAGCAATAGTTCGACGGTGAATAATACACGTACACGTTAGTGCAACACGCGTCCATATACGACAGAATGTTCGACGACCAACCCGGGCCATAGGCCAGCAGGTTGGAGAACGTGATCGGCACACAACTGCACGCATAGAACGTCAGGTTACTCGTCAACAACGACAGCGACAGGCAGTTGGTTACGCAACCGCCCGGCAACACCGTCACCGTCAGGTTCGTCGTCAGCGCATTACCGCACGTATCATAGACAGTGACTTGTACCGGTGTATTGGAACCCACCGGGAAGCAATAGTTCGATGGTGAATAATACACATAAACATTCGTGCAGCACACATCAGTGTAGGACAGAATGTTCGACGACCAGCCCTGGCCATAAGCCATCAGGTTGGAGAACGTGATCGGCACACAACTGCACGCGCGGAACGTCAGGTTGCTCGTCAACAGAGACAGCGACAGGCAATTGGTTGAGCAACCACCCGGCAGCACAGTCACCGTCAGGTTCGTCGTCAGCGCGTTTCCGCACGTGTCATAGACGGTCACTTGTACCGGTGTATTGGAACCGACTGGGAAGCAATAATTTGATGGCGAATAATAAACGTACACGTTGGTGCAACACGCGTCCGTGTACGACAGGATGTTTGACGACCAACCCTGGCCATAGGCCATCAGGTTAGAGAACGTAATCGGCACACAACTGCACGCATGGAATATCAGATTGCTCGTCAACAACGACAGCGACAGGCAGTTGGTTACGCAACCGCCCGGCAACACCGTCACCGTCAGGTTCGTCGTCAGCGCATTACCGCACGTGTCATAGACAGTGACTTGCACCGGCGTGTTGGAACCGACCGGGAAGCAGTAGTTCGACGGTGAATAATACACATAAACATTGGTGCAGCACGCATCAGTGTACGACAGGATGTTCGACGACCAACCCTGGCCATAGGCCAGCAAGTTGGAGAACGTGATCGGCACGCAACTGCAGGCGTGGAATATCAGGTTGCTCGTTAGTAGTGATAGCGATAGGCAGTTGGTTGAGCAACTGCCCGGCAGCACAGTCACCGTCAGGTTCGTCGTCAGCGCGTTTCCGCATGTGTCATAGACAGTGACTTGTACCGGCGTATTGGAACCCACCGGGAAGCAGTAGTTCGACGGCGAATAATACACGTACACGTTGGTGCAGCATCCGTCGGTGTAGGACAGAATGTTCGACGACCAGCCCTGGCCATAAGCCAACAAGTTGGAGAACGTGATCGGGACACAACTGCAGGCGTGGAACGTCAGATTGCTCGTTAGCAGCGACAGCGACAGGCAGTTGGTTGAGCAACTACCCGGCAGCACAGTCACCGTCAGGTTCGTCGTCAGCGCATTACCGCACGTGTCATAGACAGTGACTTGCACTGGCGTATCGGAACCCACTGGGAAGCAATAATTTGATGGCGAATAATACACGTACACGTTTGTGCAGCACGCATCCGTGTAGGACAGAATATTCGAGGACCAACTCTCGCCATAGGCCATCAGGTTGGAGAATGTGATCGGCACACAACTGCACGCATGGAACGTCAGGTTGCTCGTCAACAGCGACAGCGACAGACAGTTGGTTGGACAGGGAATATAAAAGAGAGCGGCCTGGCCGTTGGTGACAACAGGCACTGCCGGGCTCCAGACGCCATTGAAATAGGTGTCTGAGTTGGCGCCACCCGGCGGCACGCTGAATGAGACTTCGGAGCCATTCACCGGCGCGAAACCGGTGATTCCCTGGTAGCTGGCGGCTTCACTTCCTGCCGGAGCAATCCCGGCAGGTCCAGGCAGGACCATGTGCCGCAGCCACAGTAACAGCCGCCCGGGCTCCCGGGACAGCCGGTAAACACATTCGTTTCAGTCCCAGTCTGGTTGTTCACGTAACCAAAGCCACAGCCTGGGCCAAGTATTGGCGCGGGCACCGGATTGTCGTTCTCATCAACAAAGCCGGTGGTTGTGTCGGCCGTCACTGAATCAAAGTAAACGGGTTCAAAAGTACCATTCGCGCAATTGTAAATCAGGAGCTCATCGAAATCCCGAGGACCGCTATAATTCTGGGCGGGGTCCGGATTGGGAAATACGATATTCGCAGCGTCGTTACCGTTATTCAGCGGGTTGCTCATAAACACGGTTTGCCCGGACAAAACAACGTTAGTGACAGTATACGGCAACACCGTCACAGTGATCTGCCCAGATGCTTCGTTACCGCAGGTGTCGTAGGCAAAGACTTGCACCGTCGTGTTCGAGCCCATTGGAAAACAATAGTTCGACGGTGAATAATACACGTACACATTGGTGCAGCACGCATCCGTGTAGGACAGAATGTTCGAGGACCAACCCTGGCCGTTGGCCACCAGGTTCGAGAACGTGATCGGCACGCAACTGCAGGCCTGGAACGTCAGGTTGCTCGTTAGCACCGACAGTGTCAGGCAATTGGTCGGGCAATTCTCCAACGGTCCCGCCTGATAAATCTCTCCAATCTCCTGGGGCGACAGTGGGCCGTTGTAAATCAGAACCTGGTCGATGGCGCCGGTAAAATAAGTCGAAGTCGGCTCGTCAGGCCAATTATTCAGGCCGTTATCGCCAATGCGCCAATAGCCGGTGAAGTTCTCCGCCGGAGTAGCGTTAGGATTGCTGGCCAGCGGAACTCCATCCACATATAAAACCGCGCCGTTGGCAGATTCCGACGCCGCGACGTTGTGCCAGTTGCCGTCATTGTAACGAGAAGTCGAGCTGACCAGTTGCGCGCTGCCCGTCCACACGCCGAAGCGCAGCAACCCGTTGTTATCCATATATATCGTCCGGTCATATTGACCGTTATCGTTGTTTTGGTCTTGAGCAAGGCCGAAGAGCGCGCCGCCCCGCGTAGTCGTGGTCTTGAACCACAAATCCACAGTAAAGCTCTGCGGATTGTTGATCGGAAACTGTGTTGTCAGAAAATCGGCTCCGTTAAAGGAGAAGGCATCCAACCCGCCCTGCCCGATGGTATATCCGCTCCCGTTAACCCAAATGCCCGTGTCGCTCCCGATACTGTCCACGGTATTGCTATTGCCGGTCCACCAATTGGTCAACCCTGCCGGCGCCGGAAAACAATTTGTCGCAGGCGGCGCGACTGACGGCCATAAGCTGACGCCACGGTAAACCTGATTGGTCGTAGTGAGTTGGGACAAGGTGACCGGCACGGAAGATGGCCCACCGTCTGTGATGCTGATTAGGCGATTGCCAAACAACTCGGCCGTGGTGGCATAAATGACTGCGCCCACACGATTAGACGAGCCCTCATAGAAATTACTGAAATCCACAGTCAGGCCCCTCGCTCCCACCGGCGAATTACTCGAAACATCGCCTGTGGGCAAAATATAACTATTGATCCAACTGGACCCGTTATAGTCCCATCGCTCGATACCTCCTCCCACGCCGCCCCCTACTCCATCGTCGGCCAGATAAATTGTCTTCCCGTCCGGGCTCACGGCAAACTCGTCAGGGTGGCTGTTGGTGGGGTTGTAGCTCAAAAGGAAGTTGGGCATATCGGGGCCGATAGGAGGACCGTCGAAGATGTACAATCCGTAATTGGTGCCCGCCTGCGTAGAGGCATAAAGGGCACTATTGAAAATGCCCAAATCCCGAACGTTGCCCGCGCCAGGAGCGCCGCTGCCCGAAATCGGCACATCGGCGTTAGGTTGACTGAGGTACTCGACTCCGCGCGAACTCCCTGATGTCCAGTACTCGCTGAGCCCATCCCTGGAGACGGCGGAGCGGAATGTGTTGCCGGAATAAAGCGTATTATCACTAACAGCTAGGCTGTAAACCCCGTTCATATCTACCCTGCCAATTCCCCTCGGCACCGCGCTGGAAGAAGCGCTGGACAAACCCGCGCCTGAGGGGTACGAGACATTGAAGCCAGGGAAGATCAGATACTGGCCATTGGTGGAAAGCCGCAGGGAAGTCCATAGCTCCGGCGATTGCTGAGTGGCGGAAGCATCCGCGATCAAAGCCGACGCTCCACTGCTCGGCACGTTGATGGTGCCAAGGTACATGCCGCTGGCGGTAAATTCATCCAGAAAGAGCGAATCACCCACGCTGCTGGTAAGATTTTGAACACCATCGCCGGCTCTCGCGACGACAATATAGTTGGCGGCCTGAGCGACTCCGGCACTCAGGATTAGCCAAAGGTGCGCGCCGACGCAGACGGTGTTGGCAATCGTCCTGATCTTCTTGCCCGTGACCAGGCCCCCGTTCGGAATACTTGTTTTCATAGTGTTCCTTTCGATTTAGCTAGGATCTGAGAATTGATCTTGCTCGGCTTTTAGTGCCTCAAAATGTCGAAAAATCACAGCAGCCATCGCAATGGCTGTCACGTGATTGGCGTTACGACTAACAAAAGATGCTCTCTTTGATATGGAATTCCGCCCGTGCCTCTGGCCCGTACTGCGAATACACCCGGGAATTTCATAGTTAAGGCCCTTTACCCCACACTGTCCCTTGTGATTGCCGGGCATACTAACAGCAGCTTTTTTTATTATCAAGACTTTTTTAACTAATAATTGACACTCAAAGCAAAAACGTTGTGGCCCATGTAATTGCGCGCTCAAAAAAAGCTGGGAAGGAGCGGCGACGCGCTGACCGACAACAACGAATAACCAATGGCTATTTCCGCGTCTTTCCTGTATTTCGTGGCCTGCCAAAATTAAAATCGCAACCTTGAATTCTATGAAGCTCATTCTCTTTGTCCTTTCAACTGCCTTAATCCCACCCGTTCTAACTGCGCAAACTGTTTGGCAACCGTCCCCGGGACACGTCCAAATCCCAATATGGCCGGGCACACCGCCCGATGCTGCTGCCCAGGAGGTCCCGGGGCCCGAATGTGTGACAAATACGCGGTCGAAAGAGGGCATGTTGACCTGGGTCCGCAATGTGACCAAACCAACTATGACCGTCTATTCGCCAACAGGAACCAATACGGGCATCGCGATGGTCGTCTTTCCTGGCGGAGGTTACAATGAGCTGGCCATGGACTTGGAAGGCACCGAAATTTGCGACTGGCTGAACTCCGAAGGCATCACGGCCATCCTTCTGAAATATCGCGTCCCACTCAAGCACATCGGACCGTATCGCGATTCGCCGCCCGCTTTGGATGACGCGCAACGAACAATAGGACTCGTTCGCCTTCACGCCGCCGAATGGAAAATTGATCCACGCAAAATCGGCGTCATCGGCTTTTCAGCCGGCGGACATATGGTCGCCGCCACAAGCACACACTTTAAGAAACGTTCATACCCGCTCGTGGATGCTGCCGACCAGGAAAGCTGCCGGCCCGATTTTGCCGTCGCTTGTTATCCTGGCCATCTATGGGATGGCGGCGACGACCTGACTTTAAATCCAAATGTGCCAGTCACCGCCAACACGCCGCCGACGTTTCTGCTACAGGCCGAAAACGACCACGTAGACGGCGTCGACCAGGCACTCACATACTATATTGGTCTAAAGAACGCCGGCGTTCCCGTTGAGATGCATTTATACGCTCAAGGCGGCCACGGCTTCGGCCTGCGCCACGCAGATCTGCCGATAGGCCAATGGCCTCAACTGGTCGACAAATGGCTAAGAACAATCGGAATGACAACTGCCGGCAACGCCGCAAACTGAAAGCCCTGAAAGATTTCCCCGAATATGTCGCGCATTGACCCCCTGAACCGATGCAATCGCTCGTGGTTGCAAACCATCGGCGGATAATTCCCCCTCTCCCCGCGGGAGAGGGCCGGGGTGAGGGAGAGTCTTTCAGACGGGAACGTTCAGTCGGTTCATGGAGGGGGCGGCCCAATTCCTCCGAATTTGCACACAACCACTTCTTGAATTTACGAACGGTTCCGGTCATGGTCCACCCCCATACCCTCCACTCATCTCACCCCATGGCTCAGTTCTTGCTCGTTGATGGACCGTCGGCCCAAAACCAGGCTCCGGGCTGCCCGGAACTTTCTATGAAATTTCGACTAACAAAGATCGGTTTATCCGCATTCCTTGCATGTTTTGCGTGGAGCCACTCCGCTTTTAGCAACGAAATCGACAAAGCGGCTGCCACGGGCAACTTGCAAAAGGTCACGGCGCTGCTCAAAGCCAACCCTGATTTAGTCTTCGATAAAAATGTCGGAGGCTACTCACCATTGCATGTGGCGGCGCTCAACGGCCAAATGAATGTTGTGAAACTGCTCCTCGCCAGCAACGCTGATGTTAACGCGAAAGGTTCAACCGGCGATACGCCTTTGCACTTCGCTGTCGCGTACCACCACCTTGACGTCGCAAAAGTGTTGTTGATGAATAAGGCCGACATTAACGCCAAAAACAACAGAGGCTTTACGGCATTGCGCGAAGCCATGGATTGGGGCTGTAGTATCGAACTCCTGGAATTACTGATCTCAAATAATGCCGATGTTAACACCCGGGACAATATTGGTTTTACGCCATTGTGCGAGGCACCGGGAACAAATCTGGCAGCATTGTTATTAGCCAACGGGGCAGACATCAATGCCAGAAGCGGCGGCGGCACGCCTTTGCATTGGGCCGCGCATAACGGTCAAAAGGACCTGGTAGCGTTATTAATTGCCAGCAATGCGGACGTGAACGCCAGGGATAAGGATGGCCGAACTCCGTTGCACATAGCGGTCATGCGTGGAAAAAAGCCCGTAGTAGAATCGTTGCTGGCCAATAATGCCGACGTCAATGCCACGGACAACGACGGCAACACGCCATTGCAGTTTGGATTTAATGAGCAGGAAATCGCGGCAATCCTGCGTCAACGTGGCGGCCACGGGAAGAAAATCACAACCAGGCCGCTGGTCGGTTGGTATTTCGACGGAGATTCTGACTCTCAACACGACCCGGCAATTGTCGCCGATTATCAGGCTTACGCGCGTAAAGTCTTTCCGAAAGACCGCGATTTCTTCTTTGCCGAAGTTGCTTTTTACGAAAACGGAGCCGGCAAACATGCCGTATGGTTCGAGCTCGAGCCCGGACTCCGATATTACGTCGAATACTATCTCATATATGGGACTAATAATATCCGAACAAAAGCCATCAAATGGAAGTCCCGGCACGAATTCGGCATCTAGTGAACGCGGCGATCTGATCTATGGAGCCCTCTGCTTCGCGCAACAACTAAAAAGGGAACAATTGATTTGACGATTCGGCAGTGGCCATTCACGCTGTTGTGATGGATCATAACGAACTTGCGCAGCGGCAATACGATATTGATGGGCGGCCTGTCGAACCGACTCTTTGGCAAAAAATCAAGAAAGTGTTTGCGCCAATCGGTGTGGTCCTTTTGATCTGCTTCAAATATCTCGCCAAACTCAAGTTTCTCCTGCCTGTCGCGAAAACGGGCTTGACGATGATTATATCCATCTGGGCTTACGCGCTCTTTTGGGGCTGGCGATTTGCCGTGGGATTTGTACTCCTTATTTTTGTCCACGAATGCGGGCATTTGCTTGCTGCGAAAAAAGTTGGCCTGAAAGTGAGCGCGCCGGCTTTCATTCCATTCATGGGAGCACTGATCACCCTCCGGGAAGTGCCGCCCAATGCGTGGATCGAAGCTCTGGTTGGCATTGGTGGCCCGATGCTGGGAACCGTCGGAGCGGCCACTTGTTGGGGAATTTTTTATCTGACCCAAAACCCTTTATTCCTGGCGCTGGCCTATACCGGTTTCTTTTTGAATCTATTCAATCTTGCGCCGATCAGTCCCCTGGACGGCGGCAGAATTGTCACCGCCCTCTCGCCGTGGCTGTGGATTGTTGGTTATGTCATACTCATTGGAATGCTCATCCTGCATTTCAATTTTATTGTGCTGCTGATTTTGATCGTGTCGCTGCCCCGGCTTTTCTCTCTTTTCCGCAAGAAATCAGAAGCCGAGCAGCGCTATTTTGAGGTCACGCCGTCCCAACGCATGACCATGGGCGCAATGTATTTTGGATTGATTTTGTTCCTCGTCTGGGGAATGGAACTAACCCACGTTTCGCGCGAGGCGCTCCAATAATAGCCGCTTCCACGACAATGACCCACTCTGTTGATTCGCCATATTAACCGCTGGCGAACAATTAACTCTCGGCGAAGCCCCAACGATTCAACGATTCAACGTTTCAACCTACTGATGCGTTTTGGCCCACGCCCGAAGCTGTTGAATCGCGTCATACAACACCCCGGCCGATCCGCGAAAATCGCCCGACCCTTCTGGCGCGCCGGTTTTTACATCATACCACTCATAAAAACCATTGTTCTTGAGGACCCGGTCAATCATTGGACTGATCTCCGCATACCCCTGTTTCACGAAACCGTTGGCAACCAGGGCCTGCACCATCCGCGCGCCAAACCAGGCCCAGTCACCCCCGTTTTGGTACGTGTACGGCGGCACATCGGGAAAGGCTTCCAACGGATACGGCGGATAAACCGTCATACCAATTGTGGCGTAGGGTTCTTTGGCCGCGGCGCCCAGGAACTGGCGATTGATATTCTCAATCTCCCGTTTGGAGTTGAGCCCGGCTAAAATGGCGCACGCTGTGCCGCCCGTGTATAAAATTTTGTTTTCATCAAAATTGTTCGTGAACGGACTGCCGTTCAAATAAATGTGGGGAACATACTTTTGCGCTCTGGCGTCCCACAAATATTTACGAATGTTTTTCTTCAGTGCGGAAGCTGTTTCCGGCCAATTGACTTTCGAACGATAATCTTTCGGAGCAATGGAAATGAAATCGTTGATCGCCATCAGGAACATGGTATTGTCGTAAATACTGATCGCCCATTTGGTCTTATCGTTGACGGCCACGCCCCATCCCTGCTGCGCCTGCATGTCGCCCCAGTCCACTGTGGTGGCCCCAATGACTAATCCGTACTTGTCCGACCAGCGGTCCTTCAAAACGTATTGCAATGCCGCATCCATCCGCCTGACAACCGTCTGATCGCCGACTTTTTCCGTAAGAATCCCACGATCTCCGGTTGCCTCAATATATTTCGTCACCGCCTGAATGAGCGAAGATTCCTGGTCCGTCTCCACGGTGTTTTTGTGCGCCGCCCAGCCCGGAGCCAGCGTCGAATACATGTATTTATAGCCCACATTCGCCTTGTCAGATTTGATCGCCCCATCCGGCACATTCCCATTCTCTCCCTGAATCTTGAAAAACAACAATAACCGCTCCTTCACTTCATCCTCGGTGTGAACACGCAGGGAACCGTTGATGAACGTGTTATAATCCCGAATCCAAATTTCCCCGTAAGATGTCCCCGCGTTGAAACCTTTCAACAAGCCCAATGCCATGTCATCAACCTTGTCGAAGCGTTTGTCCTGGATGATTTTTCGGGCCAATGCCGAATTGGAACTTTCCGCCTCAGCCGCATGGCCGTTGTCCCACATGAACAAAACGCCCAAAACCAATATCAATATTCGCAAAAATTTCGAAGTACCCACCCCCCGATCATATCGCTCCCAAATGAGAATACAAGCAACCCACTCGTCGAGCCGTCGGCAATTCGCAGCCCCATTCTGAAAATTCTGTCAATTCTGTCTATAAAAGCCTCCGATTCAGCTTGCCCTTGCCAGCGCCGCGGCCCAGCCTTCGACCACTAACCTTCAGATCCTACATTGATTTATGAATGCACGAGACCTTTTCAAATTGGCAGTTCGAATCCTTGGGCTGGTTTTTCTCTATCGCGGTTTGTTATCCATCGGGGTTCTTTTCCCGGGCCTTGCGGCTGGCGCCAGCAATCCGATTACGATTCTCGTCGTCGTTATCTGGCCCATGGTCTGGCCATTGATCGTTGCCTTTGTCCTGCTCAAATTTGCGCGAGCATTTACTGATTTCTTTTA
Organism: uncultured Verrucomicrobiae bacterium; assembly: GCA_963845665.1. Classification (GTDB taxonomy): domain Bacteria; phylum Verrucomicrobiota; class Verrucomicrobiia; order Limisphaerales; family UBA11358; genus UBA11358. The sequence continues at coordinate 296,780 of CAWJTA010000001.1, read as the reverse complement.
CTCTAAATCAGAGGACTAACGGAACATCATGCCGCTTTCTGAAAGCTCTGTTCATGCTGGCTGCGGCCTCCCAATTCGTTCAGATAATTCGCGATCACTTCCTCGTCCCCCTGCCTGGCCGCAACTCCAATATAACCGTCCGGACGAACCAGCCACAGTCCGCCTGGCGCAAACGGCGGCCGAAACTCCGGCTCAAGCAAATCCGGATATTGCTTCAGCAGCTCGGCCGACGCCGTGTCCCCGTCCGCAGCGAATAAAACAAAACGTGGTTGCTCACCCGTGCCGACCGGTGGTTCGCCCTCGCGGATTGGCGCGCGTTTGCCGGCTGTCAAAGCGCCACGGAATTTTTTGCCTTGCACAGTCAAAGGACTATTCGGGTAACCAATTGAAATTTGCGAGAGCCTGTTGGTCGCCGCTTTGCGAACCGGCGCGAAACCAAGGACCAATGAAGCGGTGTGATTACAGAGGAATTGAACGAATTGGCCTTTTTCAGCAGCCAAATTTTTGGCGCGTTCGCTTATTTTCAACATTTCTTCAGCAACAGGGCCCCGCTCGGGCGTATAAGTATCGAGGATTTGTTCGGCAGCCCTCTCCTGCGCCACCAACGCGAGTTTCCAGGCCAAATTGACGGCATCGTGCATCCCTGTATTCATTCCCCGCGCACCCGCCGGGCTATGAACATGGGCGGCATCGCCGGCAAGAAACACCCGGCCCGAGCGATAATTCCTCACCTTGCGTTCATTGATGCGGAAAGTCGAAAGCCAGATTGGGTCGGCCGCCTGGACGCCGGGAAAGCGCTTATCCAATAATCCCTGCACTTCGGCCAAACTCGGCTCGGGCCTGGGCTCGGCCCCTTCTTCAATCGCGCCAACATCGGCAATAATTCGGTAACGATTTTCCGAGATTGGAAACAAGGCCAGCAACCCGTCGGTGTGCCATATAATGATGATTTCAGATTTTTCAGGCACGTTCTTCAAAGCCACGTCAGCCAGAATCCAATCGATTAGTATGGTCTCGCCGTGAAATATCATTCCCAACATGTGCCGAACCGTACTGTGCGCTCCATCGCAGCCGATGAGCCATGATGTTTCGAGCATTTCCCGACGGCCATCCGCCAGCCGGAGCACCGAAACGACCTTGTCATTTGAAGAGGCGAAATCGGCCACTTCCACGGAGCGCTCAACCTTTACGCCAAGACCATTCAAAAATTCATCGAGTATGCGTTCCGTCTCGCTCTGCGGAATCAACAACCCGTACGGATATTTCGTTTCGATCCCGCTCAGCGTGAATTGTCCGACGGAGCGTCCATCTGCAATGATTTTGACAGAAGTAACCTGGCGTCCGGCATTGACCAGGGCCGCGCTACAACCGGCTCGTTCCATCAATTCCAGTGTCCGGCTCCATACGACAAGCGCTCTGGACTGATCCGTTCTGGCCGCTGCTTTATCAATGATCCGGACCTTGACCCCGTAGCGAGCCAGTTCAATCGCCATGGTAAGACCAACCGGCCCCGCTCCAACAATCAGGACATCAGTTTTCATAGTTGTTCGGTTCAACAGGCCGTTAATTGCGAATTCTCCCTTCTGGGGTAACTATCGTGCCGCTCCGCAAAATCTCAAGTGCATTTTCCCATCTGCCGTGAACGCGTTCAGGCCTTTGCAGGAGCCAATCCGTGTACCCGCCCAGGTGAACAAAGCCGAAGAAGACCATTTCGTTTGTACGGAATTTATTCGGGTTGAGAACTGTCCCGAGACAGCAATAACGGCAGAATTAAAAGGGTCAAAGCAGTCGAGGTCAGGATTCCGAAAATGACAACGGTCGCGAAAGGCTTTTGCAATTCGGCGCCCTGTCCGGTTGAAAGTGCCATGGGAATGAAACCGACGCCGGCCACAAGCGCCGTCATCAGTACCGGTCGCAACCGCGTTTGTGCGCTCCGCAACGCAGCTTCGGTCGGTGGCACTCCCCTGGCGCGAAGCTCGTTGAAATACGTAATCAGGACCATCCCATTGAGAATGCTCAAACCGCCGAGAGTGACGAAGCCGATCGCCGCGGGCATCGTCAATGGAAGATCCCTGAGCCAGAGCCCATAGACGCCACCTATGAGAGCGAACGGAATGCCAAACGCGACGAGCGTGGTTTGTTTCGCGCTTTTGAGCACGGCGTAAATGAGAACCAGGCTCAGGACGGCAAAAACCGCGGCAGAAATAAGCAATCGTCGGCTGCCGGACTCCCAATTTTTGTATGAGCCGCTAAATTCGAGACGGTAGCCTTCCGGAAGCTTTACTTGCTTTTGAATCGCGGCCCGGGCTCGACTTACAAAACCCACGATGTCCGCGCCATTCACGGTTACCATGATCGCTTCACGGCGTTGGGCCTGTTCCCGCGTGATCGCGCTGACCGCGACGCCGTTTTCCCATCTGCCGACGTCCGATAATCTGGCGACAAACGAACTGTCAGCGCTGCGCACCGGGAGGTTTGCCAGCGTGGCAAGATTGGTACGAGCGGTTTCGGGGATGCGCACAACCACAGGGTAAAAAATGTCTCCTTCATCAATTCGCCCCACCTCGCGCCCGGCCAGGCCAATGGAAATCGCATTGTTCATGACGTCGCCGGCGATCATGAAACGTACGGACGGAAGTGGATTCGGGATGAACTGCTCCGTCGCAGTGCGGCCCGGCTGATCAATGACAACATCACCGGCGCGCGGCATTTTTTGGACGATTCCAGCTATTCTGTTTGCCAGCGCATCCAATTGATCATAATCGGGGCCGAATAATTTAACGGCCAGGTCCGTACGGACGCCCTCGAGCAATTCATCAAACCGTACGGCAATCGGCTGGTTCAGTTCGAGGTCCTGGCCCGGCACGGCTCGATTAATCACCGATTCGATCAATGCGGACAATTCCGCTTTGGAGATGACATGTCCATGAACTTTGCGCCAGGTCGAACGCGGGCGAAAGCTCATATAGATATCGTTCTGATTTGCGCCCTGGGGATCAGTCGCGATTTCGGACATGCCGATGCGCGAATAAAGCTCTTTCACTTCCGGCACGGCCGCCAGGATGGCTTGTTCGGTCCGGCGTTCCATGTCGACGGCCTTCGACAGGCTAATGGACGGGTCGCGCTGGACTTCGACCACCAGCCAGCCTTCATCCAAATACGGGAGAAAATCCGCTCCCAACCGCGTGAATAGAAAAGCGGCGCCGGCAGCCATTAATAATGCCAGCGTCAGAACCCAGGCACGCCATCGCCGGCAAATCTCAAAAAGGCGGGCGTAACCGGAGCGCAACGGCGCCAAAAAACTCGGCTCTTTTAAAGTGCCGAGATTCCCCATGCCGAGCGCGCAGAGCGCCGGGACCAGAGTCACCGTCAGAAGCAGAGAACTGGCGAGCAACAAAATCACCGACTGGGCGAGCGGCCGGAACATGCGGCCTTCCACGCCGCCGAGAGTCAAAACCGGCAGATAGGCGCCGATGATGATGACCATGCCGACCAGCATGGGTTTGCGCACTTCACAGCAGGCTTCAACGATAACTGCGAGCCGTGTCGCGTTACCATGCGATGTTTGAGATCCGGTAAGTAAAGCCAGTCTCCGCGAAACATTTTCAGCCATGACGATGGTATCGTCCACAACGACTCCAAAATCCATGGCGCCGAGCGTCAGCAAAGTGCCCATGATCCCAAACATCACCATGCCTCCAAGGCACAAAGCAAATGACAAAACCAAAATCGCGGCCACAATCAACGAAGGCCGCCAGCTTCCAAGAAACAAAAACAACACCGCCAGCACAAGGCCGGCAGCCAGGGCCAGATTATGCCCGACCGTGTCGATGACACCATCCACTAGATCGGCGCGGTCATAAAGAGGCAAAAGTTCCATGTCCGACGGCAGGCGGCTTTGGGCCTCAGCCAGCGCCAGGCCGAAGGAATGCGCTACTGCCCGGGCGTTTTCTCCGGTCAACATCATGGCCGTGCCGAGTACAGCCTCGCGGCCATTGAGCGTCGCCGCGCCCAACCGGATGCCGGAACCGAGAGTGATATTGGCCACGGTATCCAATGGTTCGGCTCGCAGCACCCATGGCAGTTTGATGCAGACGTTTGCCAATTGGTTGCTGGTTTGGGCGCGGGAACGGGAGCGAATAATAAATTGTTCGCCGTCGCGTTCCACCAGGGCGCCCCCGCCCACGGCGACGTCACGTTGAACCAGACTCGCGATGTCGTTTAGGTCCATGCCAATGTTGGGCAATCTGGACGGGTCCACCTCCACGACCATTTCCTGGTCATAACCACCGGTCGTGTTGATATCCGCCACTCCTTTAACGGATTTTAGACATGGCTTAACCACGAATTCCTGCATGAGTTTGAGCTGCCGCAACCGTTCTTCCACAGACAAACCTATGGGCGCACGATTCGGTTTATATGCGAGCGCATATGTAAATACTTCGCCCAGGCCTGTACTGGGCGGAGCCAGTTTGGGGGACAACCCCGGAGGCAGCCGGGTCGCGGCGTTGGCCAGTCGTTCAGTCACCATTTGCCTGGCGCGGTATAAATCCGTTCCATCGGCAAAAATGAGACAGACCTGGGAAATGCCAAACCGTGTCAGCGACCGGACCTCTTCTAGCCCCGGCAATCCGAACATCTCCAATTCGACCGGACGGGTCACAGAGCTCTCGATTTCTTCAGGCGAGAGGCTGGGCACTGTGGTAAGCACCTGGACCTGCACGTTGCTGATATCGGGCGTGACGTCCAGTGATAGATGCATCGCGGACCAGATGCCCCAACCCAAGATTGATATCGCTAACAGACTCGCGGCGGAACGGTATTTGATAGACCGTTCGATGATCGCCCGCAGGAGGCGCTCAAAGTCTCCCGGAGGGGCCGGATTGGCTTCTGTTGGCTCTGCCATAGTGCTAACGGGCGGTTGTGTTGGCGCTGAATGTGACCACACAACCGCCTGCTATGACAAATTTAATCCGAATATTTAAGGCAGGATGACAGCCGGGATGGTTTCTCAAACGGCATTTTGTCTCTGAGAATTATTTGCGGCGTGGCCGGATGAGCCTTTGACCTCCCAATAACAGCAACCCGAAACCCGCCAGCCAGCCGGATGTCGGTTCCGGTACTGAAGCCAGATTTACATCCACTCCCCAACTCACAAGGGTTGGTGTCGGAGTTCCGGCGTCCAAATCCGCCAGATACAATGTCCAGGTGCCGTCCGCGGTCATTCCTCCAAATGTGCCATCGAGGGTATTCGGTGAATCCGGCAGCCATACGCCAGCGGGAACGCCTGTTGCATCATGAATGCTGCCGTTGGCCGTGCCGGTGTCGCTCAACGTGATATTGTCAAAACCCGCCCCATCGGAACCGAACGGGTTCACTGTTGTTGTTCCCACCTGATTTAACAGAATTTCCGTGGCCGTGTTGCCGTCACCATCCTGCAAGACCAGGTAGCCATACAAGGCGCCATTGTACCCGCCGCTGATGTCCAAAGTTACATCGACACTGGCAATTGGGTCACTCGAGGGATTTTGAATAGCCTGAGAAAAGGCAACGCCCACGGGATCTCCCGCTGGAATGGCCGCGTTTACTGTCCAATTGCTATCGATGAGATCTTGGCCATGGGTGACTACGGTCATTTTTAGGACCATTAAACCGCAAAGTAAGAGGGCTTTTTTCATAGCTATGTTTATTTAGAAAATTGTGCTCGACGATTTACGGGTCATATTGCAATCGGTAAAACACACTGCCGGGCAACGGCGGAATGGGAATGCCCAAATCTTGAAAATCATCGGTTACCTGGATGACGCCGCCAGCCGGCGCGGTATTCGTGCTGATGGGTACCCATCCCTCTCCCGCCGTCAAATTGGTTGAACGATCCACAATGTATTCGTAGCCGGGCACACCAAAAAACGTCGCCGTGACATTCGTGCCGGTACTGGTTAATTGCGGGCTGGTCTGGCCAAAAAGGCTATTGTTGTTGACGATGATTGTGACCGTCCCGACGTTCGTCCCGCCCTGGCCGTCGCTGACGGTATATTCGAAGCTGTCGTTGGCATTCGGAGTGACACTGTTTGTATAAAGAATGTACGAGCCGTTATTAACGAGCGTTGCGCCATTTGTGCTCAGCAGGTTCATACCATCCGTGCCAACACCCACCAGAGAAATCGGGTCGCCATAGACATCCGTTACATTGCTCAGGAGATTGGTGATTGATATCAATAAGGGCAAATTGGCCGGGCGCGTATAGGAGGCATGGCCGGCTACCGGCGGCACATGAGCGGGCTGGAAGAAGTCGCTCAGGTCATTGATGATGGCGCTGCTGCCGTTCACGTAGTTGTAACCCGTGTTCTGGGCATCCACCCAGCCATTGGGTATGGCGTTGCTCTGATAGGCCAGGCCAAAGATTTCGTCCATCGTTTTGAGGTCTGACGAATGGCTGTAAGCCAGTGTACTGGCATAAGCATTTCCTTTAGCCAAAGATGAAATGATAACATATGGCAGAGTCGTATTGGTGTCATCCGTGCTTTCGGTCTCGTCCGTCCAGATAATAATGACGCCATGATCTTTATAGGCCTGGGAAGCCATGATTTTTGGGACGATGATGGAAAGGCAATTGTCCCCCTCAGCAATGGCTGCCTGGTCACCGGTATAGGCAACACCATTGTACGTATAGCCACTGGGCAATGAACTGTGCATTTCGTCGTATTGGTCGGGGGTGATCCAGTTATAGCGGCCCACGGTATTGTTCGCCAGGTCGGCCCAGAGGTTTGTCATGGGATAACAGTTCTTGTTTTGTGTATCCGTGTAGAACGCCATGGGGTTGTGCTTGACGGCGTAGTTATATTCCGTCGTGCCGTTGTACGGATTGACAGGCACGCCCGAGCCGGAGGCGCTGACCTCTTCCGACGAACTATACTGGACGTCTTCCTGATAATTGCTCCAGGCGATTCCAGCCGCCGATAACTGGCCGCTAAGGTGCTGGACGTTGGCGAATATATTGCCCGATGACGTGCTCGGATCATTGTCGGTGCGAATCCCAAAGTCTGTGCCGGCTTCCGACCAGAGGTAATTTGGTTCAGACGGATGCTCCCCGCCGATGGCGCAGCTAAAGTAGTGCGTCGCATAGGCCGTCTGCACAGAATTCGAGTTGCCGGGCGTAATCAGGCTATTGAAATACGGACAGGCCGGGTTGCCCAAAAGCTGCTGCGGACTGCCTTCCGGAATTGCCTGGACCAAATCGTGGTTTTCCAGGGGAATGACAAAGATGGTCTTGATTTGTCGGAGCGTCGCCAGCGCCATGGAATTAATGGCGGTAACATTCGCCGCCGCCGAGGCGCTGGAAACACCGGCATTATCCGTGGCCACAGCGGTCAGTGTGTAATCGCCGCTCGGGGCATTCGACCAATTGAAGGTGTACGGAGCCGACGCCACATTGGCAATCAGGAATGCGTTCAGGTAAAACGCCACATTGGTGACCGTACCGCTGCCGGGCGAAGCCGTAGCAGTGAAAAGCAAGCCCGTGGCGACATCGAGCACCTGGTTGTTCGTCGGGCTTGTCAAACTGACGGTTGGCGGGAAATGTTGCGCGGTGACGCTTATATTCACCACTGACGACGTGCTCACGTTGCCGGAGGCATCGGCGGCGACGGCAGACAGCGAATAATTGCCAATGACAACATTGGACCATGTTATTCCGTATGGCGCAGTTGTCGACCCACCAAGGTCTGTGCCATTGGAATAAAACTCGACGTTCGTGATGCTGCCACCGCTTTCAGCGGCATTGGCCGCGATGGATATATTTGAACCCGGCGCAAATGAGGAATTATTTGCCGGTGAAGTAATCGTCACGACTGGCAGGCCATAGCCGTTTGTTACTGTGACGAAAACCACACTGGAAGTTGCCGTCAATCCGCGGCTGTCGGCGGCCAGCGCCGTTACTGCATAGGTGCCGGCCGAAACGTTTGCCCAGGTATAGTTATATGGGGCTGCGGTCACATTTCCAATTAGGGTCGTTCCCTCGTAGAAGGCGACGTTTGTAATCGCACCATCGACAGAGGAAGCGGCAGCGGATAGCGAAATGGTGGCAGGGGCAGGATAAGAGCTGCCGCTCGGCGGATTCGTCACAGCGACGGTCGGCGGCACATAGGCCACTGTGAAATTGACGACGGAAGACGTTGCCGTGAGACCTGACGTGTCCATGGCGACCGCGGTTGCTGTATAACTGCCGGCGGGGATTTCTCCTCCCGGAACCGGCAGAACATACGGCGCACTATTAAACGTATAAACCGGTGAGCCATCGAGATAGATCGTCACATTGGTGATCGTGCCGCTGGTATCGGTCGCATTAATCGAGACAGTAAAACCGGTGCCCGGAATAAAATTCTCGCCGTTGCCGGGCGAGGCAAAGCTCACCTGCAAGGGACCGGGCGTATAGGACGTAATGGAAATATTATCGATGCCGTACATTTGGTCCGGGCTGGAGGCCACGCAATTATCGTCCGCCCACCGGAAATACATCACTGCGCCGTTTGCCAACGGCTGGGGGAAGAGCAGCGTTGCCGGCCCGGCGTTGCTGGCAGTCCCTTCGACCCAGTTGGTGGCGCTCAATAGCGGAACTTCAATCCAGTTGGTCGCGTTGGTGTCTCCAACACTGCTGTAGAAGAATTCGTAACCGGGCAGTTCCAGCCGTTCCGTTCCATCATCGGTATAGGAGCCGTTGGACGTGGAACCATTGGTGAGACACCTTTCCGTGTAGCTGAACACCACACCGGCCAGGCTGCCTCCAGTGTTGTTGGTGAGGGCCAGTTGGATGACTGTGCCCCCCGTGCCCGTTGGGTCGGTCCCCAGGGCCCGATCGTTCAAGCCGTCCCAGCAGCCGATATTGAACAATTGATACGACGCGTCGGTCACCGCGCTTCCCACGTTCCACACAATCAAACTGCCCGCGCCCGAACCGCTAATCGCTGTTACAATGGCGTTGCTGTCAAGAAGCTGCCCCGGGGCGTTGGTATAGGTAAAGTGACTGCCCGGCAAATACATCGCCTGAAAACCCGGGGGCGGAAGCGTGGAACTGTTGGCAAGGACCGCATCAAAGTTCTGGGTATAAACACCGGTAAACGAAGCCGCCAGCGGATTCGTCACAATCAAACTGACAATACCCGAAGTGGCCATTAAACCATTGTTGTCGGCCGCCTGGGCGGTCAGGGAATAACTGCCCGCCTGAACATTTGTCCAGGTGACATCAAACGGGGCGGTAGTCGCCGCACCCAAAAAGGTCGTGCCGGAAAAATAGCTGACGTTGGTCACCGTGCCGGTCAAATCGCTCACGCCGGCTTGCAAGGTGATGGAGCCCGCTCCGACACTCAAACCGTTTGCCGGCGACGTGATGCTGACCGTTGGGCCCGAAGACGTATAGGTCTGAACACTAACGTCATCGATGGCCAACATTTGGTCCGGGCTGTTGGCCTCATTATTATCGTCAGCCCAGCGGAAATAGATCACCCCATTGTTTGTCAGGGGCGTGGCAAATGTGATATTGACCGGCCCGCTGCTCATGGTCGTGGCTTGCGTGTAGTTAGGCAGGCAAAGCCCGTGTATCGCCGGAACGCCACCTGGATCATTTGTCGTACCCGCATAACCCACTTCCGACCAATTCGCCGCGTTGCCCGTACCTGTGGTGCTGTAAAAGAAACAATAACCTGGCAGTTCAGTTTCCTCTGTGCCGACGCTGCCGTTTGTCATGCACTTGCAGTCATAACTGAAGGTGACGCCATACAAGGTGCCGCCGGTGGTGTTTGTGAGGGCTAATTGAGTAATTTGCGCGGCGGTTCCGGTAGGGCATGTGCCGAGCGCCCGGTTGGTGAGACTGTCCCAACAGCCAATATTATAATTTTGCGAGCCCGAATCCGCCATCTTGGCGCCTGCATTCCAAACGATCAGCGTTTGTGTGTCGGCAGTGGCACTGGCAATGCCTGTGGCGCTAATCGGATTGGCAGCCGTATAAGTGCTGTTGCCTCCGGCAATCACCCATGCGCTAAAACCAGCAGGCAAAGTTGTCCCGGTCGTGCCCAGGGCGGAATCGAAGTTCTGCGAATATGAGCCCGTAAAATTCGCGGATTGGGCCTGTGCGGACGTGAGTCCGCAGACGCCCATGAGAATGGACCCGGCGATCACCGGGACGAATTTTCTTAAAAAGGATAATTTCATGCGGCTTACTTTTTGAATTCGTGAATTAAACATGAGTCCCAACAAACCGATCACCGGAAAAAACAGATTCCATGCTCTCGCGCCGAAAACGGAAATCCCGTTCCTCCGAACTTTTTAGTCGCTCGGCGGCCACACTAATTATTTTTTGAAACAACCGTAGGGCGGTACTGTTACAAATTTGTTAATCCAAAAATTCTGTCCACCGTGATAGCGGCAAAGCGACCCCTTCGTCGCGGGAAAACGGCATGACATCCGATTCGCGTGGAGTGGAACTACGGCAAATGAAACCAGTTGTAAGGATTCGAAAAAACTGGCAGGTTGCTGACGATCTCGCCGGCGATCATCACTAATATGATTACTCCGACAGCCGAAACTTTCGCGATGTTCCCAAAGCGATTAAACGCGCGGTCGATTCCAAAAACGAACAGCAGCATGAAGGGAATCAGGGCCCCGAGCAATTGCCGTCCGAATGTGAAATAGGGATGGTCTCGTGAAGGATTTGCAAAATTGTGGAAGTCATAAATAATGGACAAAAAGCCTAAAAAGGCCACACCAGCCGCAATGCATGTAAAACTCGAATAAAGAGCCAGCCGTTGTGGCAGGGCTATTTTTGACGAAGCGGCCGTCCCGGGGACTATCGCGATGAGCGCCCAGGCAATAAAGACGATAGTCATCGCCAGATAAAACGCATCGAGCATTGGCGAAGCCATTGGTTTGTCGTGCCATAATAATTCCCCCTGCCAAAATGTGGTTATCAGGCCCGACAAAAAAATCCAAAATCCATGCGGAGTGAAAATGGGATGACCCCACCATTGCAGAAACGGCTTCACGGTCCATCCGACGCAGTTCATCTCCAATTTCGAACCGGTGAAATCGCCGAAGTAATATTTGCATCGCGCCATCCAGAGCCCTATGGGAATTGCCGCGCAGATTGCAAATCCGACCAGAGCAGGCCGCGCTGCGGACACTTTTCCAGCCTTGAACAATGCGCCCAATTTGAGCGCTATGATCGCGCAGGTGACAGCCAGCAGGGGCAGATTCGTTAACTTCGTCAGAAACGTCGCGGCAAAAGCCAGCCCAGTTACAATTCCCAGCCGCAAATCCGGAACCTCCTGCCGCAGCCACCACAACAGGCAGATAAACAATAGACCAAAGGAAACGGGTGAAAGCGCATCGGTTTGAATCGAATAAAAAGCGCTTTGCGGCATGAATGCCAATACCGCCGCCACGCCCAGGCGCAGAAACAAATTCTCGGGAAAGACTATTCGCGCCGCGGTGTATCCCAGCCAAACTACAGCGATTACGATGAGGATGTCTAAAAAGCGCAGCCAATATAGCCGATACCCGTTTTTAAAACCAAGCCATTGGCCAAGGTGCCACCAAATGCCATCCAGGCAGTAATAGAGCGGAGGTTGCCATCCTTCATCATTCTTTTGCGCCTGCCACCCCGCGGCCTCCAGAGTCAGATCATGCCGCGCTTTCTCAACGGGCAAGGTCCACGCCGGCGCCGGAAATTTGTCGTCCGGAAACATGGCCGCCGTTCCCAAATAAGCGCAAGATGAGTACAACGCCAGATAAACAGCCGATTCAGCCGAATAATTCTCAAAACCGCGCGGAATTTGGCCGTTCGAATACTTTATCACCGCATCGAAGTGCTCCGGCTCGTCAACCTGATTGAAAAACGGAAGTGCGGTCGAAAAAACAAAAACATGGATCCCTGCCAGCGCGCACAAAAGCAGGACGAAGCCGCGCTCATGAAATTGGTTGGATGAATTCGCCTGATCCATTTAACAACTGGCTGCCTGATGAACGCAAATGCCAACAACGACGCCCATGCAGATGCGCGTCGAACATAGAATATTTGCGGTTTCTGTCAAGGTATCGCTTCAATATCAACCCGTTCCGATTCGGGCGACATGCCAACATCCTATCCTCCCGGAATCTTTCGCAGGCCTCCGAAAATCGCAGAATTCCGCCGTTTCTTTCTCTGTCACCTTTTTCCGCTTCCGGGGACTTATTGGCAATATGACGAATTTACATACAATAAGCCCAATGGAAGACACCGACGCCAACCTGGTCACCGAGAGCCTGAAAGGCAATCGGGAGGCCTTCGGCCATATCGTGGCGCGGTATCAGACACTCCTTTGCTCGCTGGCCTATAGCGCGACCGGCAGCTTTAGCCAAAGCCAGGATCTGTCGCAGGAGACTTTTGTCGTCGCCTGGCAACAGCTTTCCGCACTGCACGAGCCGGGCAAACTGCGCGCCTGGCTATGCGGCATCCTGAAAAATCGTATTTATAAAACCTGGCGCCGTCAGGGCCACGAACCTGCCTACGGGACGGAATCGCTGGATGTGGCCCATGAATTTCCCTCGACCGAACGGCCGCCCTCAGACCAGGCCGTCTCCCGGGAGGAAGAAGCCATTTTATGGCGTTCGCTTGAAAAAATTCCCGAAGCTTACCGAGAACCGCTGGTTTTGTTCTATCGCGAGCATCAATCTGTGGAAGCAGTGGCGGCCAATTTGGAGTTGAGCGAAGACGCAGTAAAGCAACGGCTTTCGCGCGGGCGCAAACTGCTGCACGAACAGGTTCTGTCACTGGTCGAAGGCACGCTGGAACGGACTAACCCGGGCAAGGTGTTCACGCTCGCCGTTTTGGCCTCCCTGCCTGCCATGACTCTCTCCGCCAAGGCTGCCACGCTGGGCGCGACGGCGGCCAAAGGCAGCGCGGCTGCCAAGACCGCTGGAATGATGGGCGTGCTTGGCGCCATCTTCACTCCACTTATCGTCATCTTCGGCAGCTGGGCCGGCTATCGCCAGGCCATGAACGAAGCGCATACGGACACGGAACGTGGCTATATCAAACGCGCCTTCCAAAAGGCGCTTGTGATTGCTTTGGGGTTGTCCGCTATAGGCGCGGCGCCATTATGGTATGCCACACGGAGCCAGCATGATCTTGTGTTGTTCGGCAGTTTGTTGTTCGCCATGACTCTCGGCATTTATTTTGTCGCAATTTTATCTCTTTTCGCGGCCTCAATCCCACACCGTCGCGTCTTCCTGGCGCAACTCCTTGCGGAAAGATACGGCGGCCAGTTTCCGCCCGCCGCGTTCGAATACCGCAGCGCCTGGAGCCTGTTTGGCCTTCCTCTCGTTCATATTCGAATCGGGGACAGATTTGACGTGATGCGCCCGCCCGTGAAAGCGTGGTTCGCCATCGGCAGCAGTTATGCTATCGGAGTCATTTTTGCCTCCGGCGGAATCGCCGTGGCCCCGATCTGTTTCGGCGGCATCGGCATTGGCATCGTGTCCTATGCGGGCATCGCATTGGGAATTTTTTCGGCCGGCCCTGTTTGTCTTGGCGTTTGGGCCTTCGGCGCGCTGGCCATGGGCTGGCAGGTCTCTTGCGGCTGTGGCATCGCCTGGAATGCCCTCTCAGGCGGCGTGGGCATCGCCCACGATTTCGCGATCGGAGGAATTGTGCAAGCCGCCCAGGCCAATACGGAAATCGCCAAACAATTCTTCCAACAGGCCCCCTATTTCCGATTTGCGCAATGGGTCTCCCATTACAACCTGTGGATGATTTGGATTGTTCCAGTGGTACTTCAATCCTGGATCGTTCGCCGGGCGCGCGTCCGCAGGGAACAGGGACTTGCCTGACCTTCAATCTGCTGAAAACAGCAGATTTCTTGTCACCTCATTGCCGGAATTGGGCACTACCTGAAAAACATTTATGAAAACTTTCACCATAACATTGCTGATTATTTGCTCTCTAGTCGTCGCCGGCTCCATCATCTCGTTGGACTGGCAGAAAAAGGCGCCAGCGCCAAAACCGACGGCGGACTCACCAGCGACCGCACCCGCCGGACAAAGTCCACCTGAAATGGTTTCCGTTCCCGCGCCCCGGCCACAACCAATGACGAATGCCCCGGTACAAGTAGCTGTTTCATCGCCAACCAACCCACAAGTTGCGCCTACAAACTCCGTCAGCCCGGTTCACAAACTCGTCGAAGCCTTGTTGTCGGCGAAATCAAAGTCCGAAAAACAGGCTGTGTTTGCGGAGCTTGCCAAAAATGGCCAATTGGAAGCGGCCGTTGCGGACCTAAAGCAGTTGGCTGCCGCCAATCCAAACAATGCCGAAATCCCCACCACCATTGGCGAAGCAGAATTGAACGAAACCCGCGTACTGAGCCAGGATCCGTCTCACAACTACGACCAAATGGGAATTTTGGCGATGCAAGCCGACCAGGAATTCGATACAGCGCTGCAAATTGATCCAAAAAATTGGGAAGCCCAATTTGTGAAAGCCTCAGCGATGTATTATTGGCCGGCCAGTCAGCAGCTCAACAACCAACTCGTCCAGAACCTGACCAGCCTGATTGATCAGCAGGATGCCATGTCACCGGACCCAAATTTTGCGCAAACCTATGTCCTGCTCGGCAACGAATACCAGAAAATCGGCCAAGCGGATAAAGCAACGGCCACCTGGCAGCTCGGCGCACAGGAATATCCAAATGATCCAACCCTCCAGAAAAAACTGACGGGCGCCGCAGTACAATAACACTCCCCGATTCCAACTGTCGGCGCAGTTAACCGGCAACCCTACGAACCGAAAAGATCGCTCGTCGTAACAAACAATCTGACGACAATTCCCCCTCTCCAGGCGGGAGAGGGCCGGGGGAGAATCTTCCGACTTATATGTTCTACTGGCTAATAGAGAGGGTGGCCTGAAGTCCTTCCCTCCCCTCGCCCAGCGGCAGGGTCATGGGGCTGACATACCAGGGCGGCACTCTCGGAATCGCTTGCCCTACATGTATGTCACTCCTCTGGAGTTTTGATTTTGCGGCCTGTGCCGTCACAGATTGAGAACATCGAACTCTGAACGCCGAAGTTTGATGGCGGAAACCATCGTCCCCGTTTACACCCCCTGTTTTCCCTATTTTTGCAAATTTGCCAACAAAAACGTAGCTTTTGGCCCGCGTTCGTCCTCGTTTACACATTTACTTTCCTACACAAAAAAAATGTGTGGCATCGATAGTACGAAGACCACGAACACAGCAAGCAGTTAACCCCGTCCGATTTTTCCTTCGCATCCTTCGCGTTCTTCGCGCGACCCTCCAATTCCTATTTTGGCACATTCATGAACAATTGGATCAACCCCTCTGACATTGTCGGGTGCGTAAATATGGCGTCGCGCAACGCGGTATAAGGCAGCCCTGCGAGCATCGCAACTTGCGCGGTGGCCATGACTTCTCCGGCGTCCGAGCCGAACGCGGTAAAGCCAAGGATGCGGTCATTGCCGTCGATAAGTGCTTTCATAAAGCCGCGCGTCTCGGAAATTGTTCCAGCCCGAAACACGTGATCCATCGACAATTTTGCCAGCCGATAAGGAATCTTCTTCTCTTTGGCTTCGGTTTCGTTCAGTCCAATCCGGGCAAGCTCCGGGTCGGTGAACATGCAGAAAGGCACTTGCCGACCTGTCGTTACGCGTTTGCCGCCCTGGATATTTTCAACGACGATGTGGAAGTCATTTTCCGAGATGTGCGTAAAATGCGGACTGCCGGCGCAATCTCCCACCGCCCAAACATCCGGCGCCGTCGTTTCCAGCCGTTCGTTCACTTTGATATACCCGCGATCCTTCAGCTCCACACCGGCCAGGTCCAGTCCAATCCCATCCGTGTTCGGCGTGCGTCCAGCCGCTACCAGTATGTGCGTGCCTTCCAGCACCACATTCTTTTTTCCCTGGCGCACGTGCAGCTTCACTGCGTCTCCAGACAATCCCTCAACACGCTCAACCTTGCCGCCGGTGATTACGTCAATGCCTTCATCCGTGAATAATTCCTGCAATGCTTTCGAAACATCTTCATCCTCTCTATAAGCGATCCGGTCATTTCGTTCGATCACGGTCACGCGGCTCCCAAAACGGCGCATTGCCTGTGCAAATTCCAGTCCCACATAGCCGCCGCCAATCACCAGCAAATGGCCGGGAATCCGGTCCAGTTCCAGCGCCTCAATATGCGTCAGCGGTTTTGCTTCAAGCAGCCCCGGTATCGGTTCAATCGTCGCGCGCGTTCCCGTATTGATCACCACTTTCTTTCCGCGGAGGACCCGTTTTTGCCCGTCGTTCAAAGCGACTTCGATGGTTTTTGGGGCGATGAAACGCCCTGACCCCATGATCAGTTCGGCGCCAGTCGCTTTATAGTTCGCCATATGCACCTCGAGCGAATGTGCCACCATTTTACGTTTCCGCTCGCGCACAGTCTCCATGTGGATTTGAACATTGTCCTTCGTAATGCCAAATTCTTCGCTGCGAAAGAAAAACGATGCCACCTTGGCGCTATGGATAACGTTTTTGCTTGGCAGGCACGCTACGTTCACGCACGAGCCGCCGATATACTTACGCTCCACTTCGGCGATCTTCATTCCTTTGCCGGCAAGCGTCCAGGCGAGGAGCTTGCCCGCCGTTCCGCTGCCCAGGATGAGGACATCGTATTCATCCGGTTGGGATGCGTTGGTTTTAGAAACTTGAGAAACTTTAGGTTCGGCGGATTTTTTCGGCATAAATTTTCCTTGTTGCTTTGAAACGAACTTCGTGAAACTAGCATTGTTTTGTCGGTTGACAAGCCTGCCGTGAATTCATTTGGATAAAATGCTTTTGACTTTCAAATGTTCCAACATTCCGACGACGTCATCGGGATCAAGACGGCGCGTATAATCCACATCCACATGAGCGTGCCGGATGACCCCATTTTTATCAGCGAGAAAGGTCGCCGGAATGGGAAGATTTTTGCTTCCGCCTTTGCCGTTTGCGACTTCCAACGGATGCCCGAACTGGCGATATACGTCGATCAGCTGGCCGCTCAATTCAAACACGATGCCGAATTGACGGGCCACCTTATTTCCCACGTCGCTCAATACGGGAAAAGCGAGTTGATTCCTCCCTTGCGTGGAAAGCGAATTGTCCGGCAATTGCGGAGAGATCGCGACAATCTGTGCGCCAAGCTTCTGAATTCCGGGCAAAATTCGCTGGAAACCTCGCAAGTGAAGATTGCAGTAAGGACACCAGCCGCCACGATAGAAGACAACGATTACAGGGCCCTTTCGCAGCAGGGATTGAAACCGCACCAGCTGGCCGTGCTCATCCGGCAGGATGAAATCCGGCGCTGTATCACCGGCCTTGAGCGCATGCGATGCAAGATCAGACGCGGCCAACCGTGCAGTTTCGGCGTCCATGACGGCCAATGCCGGTTCGGGAATAATTTCCCCGCGATACCTGGCGCGGGCGGCGTCAACTTCGCGGGTCGTTTCGTGTAAGTCCAAAACTTTCATATTCTTTCAAGCAATTGGCAATGGAATCATTCTCATTCTTGTCCTCATCGTCATCCTCAAGCGCTGTTCCTTCTCTCATTGCGCCGTCCAGCCGCCATCCACAGCCAGGATGCTTCCGGTAATGAACGGATTTTCCATCAGCGCGAGAACCGACTGCGCGGCTTCGTCCACAGTGCCAACACGACCCACGGGATGAAAACCAGCCAGCCAATCACGCTGCGTATTATTGGATTTCGATTCCCCGACCAGGCGGTCGACCATCGGAGTATCAATCGTGCCGAAGGCCACGGCATTCACGCGTACCCCTTGTTTTGCGAATTCCAGGGCGGCCGAGCGCGTCAAGCCATTCACAGCATGTTTGGAAGCCGTGTAAACACCAAGACCCGGGATGGCGATTGAGCCAACGACAGACGATGTGTTCACGATCGCTCCACCGTTCTTAAGGATGGCCGGAATTTCGTACTTCATGCTGAAAATGAGGCCAAGCACATTGATATCGAACGTCTTTCGGTAATTCTCCTCCGTCTGCTTGTCCGCCGTGAGACCAGCCGTGCCTTCGACGCCCGCGTTATTGAAGGCAAAATCCAGCCGTCCAAACTTCCCGACTGTTTTGTCCACAAGCACCTTCGCGTCGGCTTCGCGACTGACGTCGGTTTTGACAAACAACGCTTCGCCACCGCTCTTTTCAATGGCCTTCACCACCGCCTGTCCTTCGCTTTCGCGTCGCCCGGCCACCACGACTTTCGCCCCCGCTCTGGCCAGCGCCAGGGCTGTCGCTTCGCCGATTCCTGAAGTTCCGCCGGTCACAATGGCCACCTTGTCTTTCAATGAAGTAATCATATTCATTCCCTTTCGTTCAAATGTTCGTCTATTGTTTTTGCCGGCGGCTTTCGCCGCTGACCCCTCCTATATCGCACAGATTTCTAAATCGTGGAAATCGCCTGTTTTTCTTGCAGTTATAGGATTTTACGATAACGATCAATTCCATGGAATTGCGCCATCTGCGCTACTTCATCGCTGTCGCTCAACACCTGAATTACAGCGAAGCCTCAAGGCGCCTGCGTGTAGCCCAACCCGCCATCAGCCAGACCATTCTTGATCTCGAAGATGAACTGGGCGTCAAAGTTCTCTTCCGCACCAAACGCAGCGTCCAACTCACCGCAGCGGGAACTGCCTTTCTGCGGGAAGCGGAGGATATTCTCAGTCGCGCCGACGAAGCCCGGCGGCTGGCGCAACGGGCGGCCCGGGGTGAAGTGGGAAGTTTAGGAATCGGTTTTTTCGGGGCCGCGTCGGCCCCCATTCTGCCCGCACTGGTCCAATCCTATCGTGCCAAATTTCCGGACGTTGAATTGCATTTGTATGAATTGAACCCGGACCAGCAGTTGGCCGCCTTTGATGACGGCCGAATTGATTTAGGATTTTCCCGTCCATTGCCGCCCGAACGCCAATCGGAATTCGAGCAAAAGACGGTTTACACCGATTGCCTTGCCGTTGCGTTCCCTAAATCCCACCCGCTTGCAAAGCAAAAAGTGGTGCGATTAAAGAGCCTGGTCAATGAACCGTTTGTGCAATTCCACCGCAAAGGCGCCCCCGGACTTTTTGATGAAGTCATCGCCAGTTGCCGCCGGGCTGGATTCTCCCCGCGCATCGTCAACGAGCCCAACTTCATGGCAACCGTGATGACCCTCGTAGAAAGCGGCCTTGGCGTCTCGCTCATTCCCCGTTGTGTACGCACCTTGAATCGCCCCCATGTGCTCATCCGCCCGATCACCCCAAAATCCGCTGCTATCCCGCTATGCGCCGTGTGGAGGAAGTCCGATAAGAACCCTGCTCTTGCAGCCTTTCTCGACGTTTTGCAGGCGGCGCTGCCGCAAATCAGGAATCAAATGGAACATTGAGATTCTTGCCGGCAACTTTGCATTGGCCGCCGGCTATTTTTGGTTTGGAGTAAATGGCTGCGCAAAGCACTGAGCGCCATTTGGATAAGCAATCCAGACCGTGTGAGTCGTCGGATCTACTGTGATATCTCCCGTACGCACGACATCCTGAACGTCGCCGGCGGGAGTCAAAGAGTCCGCGCCAACGGAAACGACGGAAATTTTCCCAATGCGGCTGGCGCAATACGCCAGATGCAGGCCGGGGTCATAGGTCATTTCATCCACTCTCGCACCAATAGGCGCTGTCGCCGTGATTTTGCCGCTGCTGCAACTGAGCATGACCAGATTGCTCGCGCACGCCACCAGCAGGTTGTTCGAATCCGAGACGAGGGCGATTCCGTGGGGCCCCTTGTCCGGAGCCAGCGGCCACGCGGCCAGCACCTTATTGTTATCCAGGTCCACTTCGGCAATGGTATTTGCTCCTTTGACGGCCTGGTAAAGCCGGCGGTTCTTTAAATCCAGCGCCATGTCCTCGAGTCCAGTGCCGTCAAACTTAATGGTCGTCACTATTTTCCTTGCGACCGGGTCAATGACCCATTGTTGCGGGGCGGTGTCATTGCAAATATGCACCAACCCTGTTTGCGGATCATAACCAATCAGATCGGTGTCTGCCGACAAGGGGACTTCACCGGCAACAGTGAGGGCCTTCGCGTCCACAATCACCATCCGGCCCGGGTCGTTGCCGCTGACATAGTAGAAACCGTTTTTCGAGTCCGTCGCCGCATCCTGCGAAGTGCTCGTGGGAACGACGGTCAATTGGCGGGAACCCAGGTCAAATACATCAAATGATTTATTGCCTTCGTGCCCGAGCAACAGTCGATTGTTCCCGGCGTCAAACTGGATGAAATCATATTTACCGGTTGAACCGGGCAATGGAATAGGATCGCCCGGCGTGAGCGGCACTGTCTGTGCATTCACATAAAAACCGAGGAAAAGAGAAGAAAAAGTGATGGCAAGCGTTGTCTTCATAGTTTTAATAAAATCTTTGGTGCGAATCATTAATCGCTTCATTTGGGCAAGGCCAGAAAAAATTGAAAGATTACAAAGAATTCATTCAGCGCGCGCCGAACGGGAGTATGTCGCAGATTAGTTTCGCCGTGGCGCCGCCACTGGCGATTCCGCGCGGCTTCCACCTTCGCTAAAGCTGCGGTGGACAGGTCGAATTGTCTTTGCCAAACTTTGCGAGTGTCACATATAAAATTTGGAACAGACGGCTGGCGTGCGGTTATCGCGGAAGATTTCACCTTCAACAACGTCGCTCGCGTCGCCCAGGCGGCGGCCGAATTCTGGAAATCAGAAACCAAAAACCCAAAGTCAGAAATTTTCGGACGTGAATTAAAAGTCATCGTTGGTTACGACCGCCGATTTTTGTCGGATGCGTTTGCCCGGACCGCGGTGGAAGTCCTCGGCGGGAATGGGTTTGCGGTCATTCTGACTCCGGACCCTTCCCCTACCCCGTCCGTTTCCTTCGCCGTTCAACAATTAAACGCGATTGGCGGCGTAATGATTACCGCCAGCCATAATCCGCCGATTTTCAACGGGTTTAAACTTAAATCGCATTATGCCGGTTCCAGCAGCCCCGAAGAGTGCAAAGCCGTGGAAAGCTTTTTGGACAGGCACCCCGTTCGCCAGGCTAAACTGAAGGAACTCATCGACGAAGGAAAGGTTTCCGTTCGGGACCTTCGTGCCGCCCATTTCGCGGCGCTAAAGAAACTGGTGGATTTCAAACTGATCGCCAAATCAAAATTACGCTTCGCCCACGACGCGCTCTTCGGAGTCGGCGCAGGCTGCTTTGAGAAAATTCTTGCCGGCACGACCTGCCGGGTCACCACCCTCAACGCGAGGCATGACGTCCTGTTTGGCGGCATTAATCCTGAGCCTGTATTGCAAAACTACGGTCCCACGCAGAAATTTCTGCGCTCGCATCCACACGACATTTGCCTGGTCACTGACGGCGACGCGGACCGCGTGGGCGGCATGGACGGCCGCGGCCATTACGTGACGACGCATCAGATCATCTGCCTTCTCCTGCGCCATTTATACATCAATCGGCGGCAAACGGGCCGCGTTGTGAAAGCGCTTACGACGACGTCGATGGTAGATAAAATGTGCGCGGCGTATGGATTGCCGCTGGTGGAAACGGGGGTCGGCTTCAAATACATTTGCGCGGAGATGCTCAAAGGCGGCGTTCTCCTGGGCGCGGAGGAAAGCGGTGGCATTGGTTTTCCCGGTCATATTCCCGAACGCGACGGCATCGCCGCCGGGCTGGTCCTCCTGGAAATGCTGGCAATTGAAAAGACTTCTGTGACCCGCATGCTGGCGAGATTGGAAAAGGAATTCGGCCCTCACCATTACGGCAGGATCGACACCCATTTTCCCCTGGAAAAACGCGCAACTCTGATGGAATTCGTACAACGCAATCCCCCGGCTGCGCTCCTGCGCTCGCCCGTGGCCGACATAAAAGCTTATGACGGGGTCAAATTGATCGCGCGGGATTCGTCATGGCTCATGTTGCGCGGCTCCGGCACTGAACCGATTTTGCGAATCTACGCTGAAGCGAAAAATCGCGCTGCCGTTGAAAAACTCTTGCAAGTGGGCGTGAAATTGGCTGATGCCGTGGAGCGGAACGGATCGAAGCGTTGAAATCTATTTCGGTCTCCGAGTATTGCGGAAATCGCATCGTAATTCAGTCTCAGCTCAAAATGAAAATGCTCCCCTCTAATTTCGATTAGAGGGGAGCTCATGTCATTTATCGCCCCAGCCATTCACCAGGCGCGGGCACAAACTCCACGTTAAGCCTTTTCAGCCCTTTCAACCGTTTCCCGCGTGGCCGCCCACTCGTTATGCTTGCTACTTCACCGGACCGTTTGTGGCCGGCTGCATCGGCGGCGTGTTGGTCGCCGCGGGCGCTCCAGTCGTATTTGTATTAGACTGCTTGCCACAACCGGCGAGCGACACAAGGGATGCGGCCAGGACGAGAATAACGATCATCCTCACGGCTGATTTCCCGTCGACCGCACCGTGATGTTGTTATCAACGGAAGTGATGCCCTGGACGCCCTTGGCCATCTGGCCCGCCCGATCCTTTTGCGCTTGAGTATCCACGAAGCCGCTCAACTGGCAGGTGCCGCGATAAACGTCGACGTTGACCTGGTCGAATTTATATTCGGCGTTGCTGCCCAATGCGCTGGAGACTTTGTGCTCCAGCGTTTTGTCATCAATGTACGTGCCGGTGCTGCGCGTGTTCGAATTTCCGGCGCATCCCGTCAGCGTTCCGACCGCCCCTGTGGTCAACAACCCCAGAGACAAGACCATGCTAATGATTTTTGTTGTATTTTTCATAATTTCCTTTTCCTCATTGTTTTTATTGCTATGTCCTTCAAAAGCTCAGACGCACGCCCGCGCGGCCTTCACCGAAGTCCTCGGTCCTAACCGCGGCAAAGTACCGGCCGTCCACGAAAATGCCGAAGTGCGGACACAGGCGAAATTCAACGCCGGCGCCTCCTCCTCCGATGATCTGGTCGATACCCTGAAATTGATAGCCGGCCCCGGCAAAGAGGTACGGCGCGAGGCCTGTGTCACCTATGGGGAAGCGAAAAATCAGGCTGCCAGTGACCGTGTCCACGAAGCTATTTCTGAAGGTAACAGAACCAAAGTCCCCGCCTACGCCAAGGTACTTGGTCAGGAAAAAGTTCACGCCTGCACCACCGCCAAATTTCAAATTATGTCTGGCGCGGGCGCCGTTGTTAAAGTCACTTGCATGCAAATAGCCCACGCCAAACAGGTCTACCGAAAACTCGCCCGCGTGAAACATATGTTCGCGATCCTGATCATACCAATGCTGGTTCGGTGGCGCCGTTTGCGCCTGCTCCGGGGCATTATAATTATTCTGTGTTGTTGTGTTATACGTTTGGGCGTGAACAGAAAGAGCCAATCCAGCTATCCCTGCAATAATCCCTGCCACATATTTCTCTCTCATCATATAAACTTCTCCTTTCGCTGTTGGTTAGCTCGTGTCATGCCATGGCCTGAATTAAGCCATTTCGCTTATTTTAGGTCTTTAACTCAAAGGATGACCCCTGATGATTTCCCCGCGTTTGCATTTCGCACGAAGCCACTGCGACGTCCTTGCACCATTGAATTTGCGTTGCAGCGCGCCTTAAGAGCGCTCCTGGCCTTTGACTCGCCTGAAAATCGTCGCCATGGAAAATCGTCGCCAAGGAGATTGAGCCTGCGAAGGTTGAAAGCCGGTCCTGGCCTCATTGCGTTCTTAAAAATGGAAGGAGCAATGTGTCTGCTGATGGAGCACACCTCTAAAATCCTTGCCTTAGCAACGTTTTTTCCGGCTCGATTTGAAGACAGCTTCGAGACGCCGTTGAACCAGCACCCTCTCCTGGAGTGTCACCTGGGCAATCGCAGAGCCCCTCTTAATAAGCTGCAACGCCCTTGGCGCGTGGGTCCGGTCCCTGCGAGTGTTCAAATCAAACAATTCCGGGACCAGGGGCGTCTCCAACTCCGATACACGACTCTTGCCGTGCGACTTTTTGACTTTGATATCGAATGCCAGGCCAGGATCGAACCGAACGGGTATACCCAAGACGGCCCCACTCATCCTGCCGCGTTTCACCCAATTGATTTTGTGGTTCATAAATGTTTGTCTGGACTTCCGTCTGACAAGATGGTTGTCGATTTGTTTTGGTTCTTAATCATCCTCTACATCAGGAATATTAGCAGCCCGTATGCCGGTTCCGTTTTACTCCCTGGATTAGTTTGAGGCTGCCCCATTGTGGAATTGCCATAAGTTTTATTTTTGCAAACTGCAACTGATGCTGTTTCGCTGGTTTGCAAGTTGCATCGCCGCCGGCGCGGGGAGCCGCTTTTGTTCGAAAATCCCCCAAAATCGCGCGCGGCACGGAGCCAGCTTTCAAAAACGGGGCTGGAAACAATTCCGGGGAAACGGATCCACAATCCGGCGCCGCAGTTTTGTTCCGGCGGAATAAAAACTAACATGCTTTGTTCATTTCAGCGACACATGGAGGGAGTCATTCACATTCTCCTGGCACTTGCCGTCATTCTGCTCGTAGAGCGATTGATCCAGGCGGGAAATGTCTAAAGCAAATGGGGCCGAATTAGAAATTGCAAAGAGGACGTTCATATGAAAAACACAGCTGACATGGAAGAGGGCGCGTCGAACCTGGCGGAAGACGCGCGGGAACTGCTGGCCGCCACCGCCGGCATGGCCGAAACAAAAGTCGTGGAAGCCCGCAAACGGCTCAAGGCCGCGCTCGAACGGAGCAAGGAAGCATGGGGTGAAATCCAGGACCGCGCCGCTGCGCAGGCCAGGGTAGCGGACGAAGTCATTCGCGACCATCCCTACCAGTCTATTGGCATTGCGTTTGGGATTGGTGCGATATTGGGAATTCTCATGGCGCGCCGCGCCTGATTTTGCCCTGATCGTGAGTTACCGTCATGGATACACCGTCTGAATCGGACGTGAATTTAGCCGGCACGGTTAAGAAGATTCTGTGGCGGCTGATGGCCATTGGCCAGAACCGCGTCGAATTGCTGATGGTGGAAATGCAGGAGGAACGCGCCCGCGGCCAGACCATAATAATTCTGAGCGCGGGCGTGGCGGTTTTTGGGCTGTTGGCCGTCCTTACCGTAACTGCGGTGATCGCGTGCGCCTTTGCCAGCCATTTGCTGCTGGCTCTGGGTATTTTGGCTGGATTTTATTGTATCGGCGCCGTGTTTTTTTATGTTAAGCTCTCGCGCATGCTCCAAAACTGGGAGACCTTTACCAGCTCACGTGAGCAGTTCGAAAGGGACCGCGAATGTTTGGGAAAAGAAGCTACTTAAAATCGCTTGAAAGCCAAAAGCAGGCGCTGATGGCCGAAAGTGAAGTCAACCGCATCGAATTGCTCAAAGATTGGGATGCGCTCAAGATGGAGGGCAACCGCGTCAAAAAGCATTTGCGCAATGTCGGCTCAATCGCCTCCTCGGCCGCGCTCCTGGCGACCGCTGCGGCATTTTTTCGGCGCCGGCAGGAACCGGCAAAACCGCCGGGAAATCACGCTAATGCCGCCAGTGCCTGGGTCAACGCCGCGCTCAACGGTGCGCGAGCAGGCGCCTCGCTCTTTTCAAAGTTGAGGTCATTTAAGCGCGAGCGCAACCGATGAGGCATGGTTGGATTAGAGGACAACGGAGCACGTGAAACCATGCGCCATCAGCGTCATGGTTTGAATGTGCCGGCCAAACCGTCCTCCCTGAACATCCGACCGTGGATAACGGAGTTTTGAGCGAATTATTTCGCGGCGGGTTGCGCGGGCGCCTTTTCTTCCTTCTCAGGCACCAGGGTCGCGCCTTTGCCCAGACGCTTGCGCAGATAGGTGAGTTTGGCCCGGCGGACTGATCCGTGGCGTTCGACTTCAATTTTGTCCACGCGTGGCGAATGCAACGGGAAAACGCGCTCGACGCCTTCGCCGTAGCTGATGCGTCGAACGGTGAAGGTTTCATTCAAGCCCGCCCCGCGTTTGCCGATCACGACGCCCGAGAAAATCTGGATGCGCTCCTTGTCGCCTTCGACGACCTTCGTGTGCACTTTCACCGAATCGCCGACGCCGAACTGCGCGTTGTCCTTCCGAAATTGTTCGGATTCAATCTTTTTTTGTAATATCTGGTTCATAAATTCGTATTGTCCGGCCTTAATAAATCCGGACGTCGTTCTTTTGTCCGCAGTTTAGCCTGCTCGCGCCGCCATTTTTCAATTTCCGCATGGTTGCCGGAAATCAAAACATCCGGCACTTTCATTCCCCTGAATTCCGCGGGCCTCGTATATTGCGGATACTCCAGCAGCCCGTGGCTGAACGATTCGTCCCGCGAGCTCTCATCGTCGCCCAAAACACCCGGCAACAGCCGCGTAACGGCGTCAATGACGACCATCGCGGGCAGCCCGCCATTGGTCAAAACGTAATCGCCAATCGACAATTCATCGTCTGCCAGCCTCTGCCGGAGGCGTTCATCAAAGCCTTCATAATGGCCGGTCACCAGGAGCAAGTCCTTTTGTTGCGCCAGCTCCCGCGCGATTTGCTGGTCAAACTTCCGGCCGCCAGGCGAAAGCAAAATCACTCTTGTTTCGTCGCGGCGCAGGCTCTCGACCGCTTCAAAAATCGGCTCGGGCTTCATCAGCATTCCAGGACCGCCGCCAAAAGGCCGGTCATCCACCGTCCGATGCCGGTCATGCGTCCAATCGCGCAAGTCGTGGACGTTCAATTCCAACAGCCCTTTATTGCGCGCGCGTTTGATGATACTCTCATCCAGCGGCCCGGCGAACATCGCCGGAAACAAAGTCAGCACGTCAATTTTCACCGAGTCAGGCTCATCCTCGCCCTCAATCCGGCTTGTGACGAGGAGGAAAACTATCGTTTATCCTTCAACAATTTCCAACGAACAACGCAGCCCCTTCCTGGCGCTGCCGGCCAAAAGGAGCGACCGAATTGCATTAATGGTTACGCCCTGGCGGCCGATAATTTTACCGACGTCGCCGGGGTCCAGCCGCAATTCATAAACTGTCATGCCCGACCGCTCAACCGAGGTAATGGTCACGGCCTCGGGCTTTTGCACGAGTCCTTTAATGACGTATTCCAGGAACTCTTGCATGGTTAAAAATCTTTAGGCCGCCGGCGCCGCCGCGGGTGCTTTTCCAGCCTTTTTAATGAAGCTGGCGACCGTATCACTGGGTTGAGCGCCCTTGCCGATCCAATATTGGGCGCGGTCCAGCTTTATCGCGAAATTCTCCCCCTTTTTGAGCGGGTTGTATGTGCCAATTTCCTCGATAAATTTGCCATCGCGCGGGCTCCGGCTGTCCGCCACGACGATGCGAAATGCCGGCATGTTCTTCGTGCCGACCCGTTTCATACGAATTTTGACTGACATAAAATATTACAAAAGGACGCGAAACATATCAGGACCGCTGGTTTTTGCAAGCTTTGTTTTTGAATTAAATGCCTTCCCCTCCGGGCACATTCCCGTGTCAATTGACATACAATCATTCCTCCACCCCAATCATCACATTTGAGGCCTTAATCATGGCAAACGCGTTTTGGCCTTTTTCCAGTTTCAGTTCACGGACGCTTTCCGTTGTGATTGACGCTATGATTTCGATGCCGGGCGCGATTTCAAGCGTCACAACACTGCTAATCGGGCCGGTCTCCACATTTTTGACCCTGCCATTAAGGATGTTCCGGGCGCTCAATTTCATCCAATCCTCCCCTTTTGTTTATTTGAGAAACCTTACCACGATTTCCAATCGCGGCAAATGGCCCCGACGACGCCACAAAAACCCGCTTCAACGGTTCAACGGTTCAACATTTGGCGAATGCGTATTCCGTCAACCATGGTTGGGAGACCGTCCGGCGATACTTGATGCAACACGCAAATAACCCCTTTTTCCTGCGGAGGGGAATTCGAGACTTGAAACTGAAAACTGAAAGTTCGAAGCTTAAAGCATGAGCCATCCTTACGAGGAAATCCTGGCCGGTGAAACACTGCCGCGTTCCGCGCCGGACCTCCGCCATGAAGCCATCTGCGACCGATTGCACGCGACGATGAACGCGAGCGTATCGAATGTTTCGTCCACGCAATTGCTCGCCCCGCGTACGAGAGTCCAGGTGGCCCGGGACACGGCCATTCGTCCGGACCTGGCTCTCATCACGACCGCGACCGGGAAACTGTTCCTGGCGGTGGAAATCGTGAGCCGGGACGATCATCGGACGGACACCGTCATCAAAAAGGAAATTTACGAGCAAATACGCATACCTCGTCTTTGGATGGTGGATCCGCGTTATGATAATGTGGAGGTCTATCACAGCACCCAATTTGGCCTGCAACTCAAAGCCATCCTGGCCGGGAGCGAAATTCTGACCGAAAAGCTATTGCCTGAGTTCCAGATTGTGATCAAAGAACTGTTTGCCGCCGGGTAACCAGATGGGTCGGCCCCGGAGCGCGGCTGTGTCCCGCTCGGAGCGGGACCAGCCACAGCAGCGGGAATTACAAAACCGACTCTGAACAACACAACGCGGTACTCCCTCTTCCACCCGTCGTACCGGCAAGGCTCGTAGCGCAGGTTTCCAAACCTGCTGTACCGCCGATTTCCAAATCGGCAAATCGTACGACGTCGAACGACCGGCGGGTTTGGAAACCCGCGATACAGCAGACCGGGAAGTCCGCGCTACGTAGCATTGGTTCATGAAAGGCAGCTCAAGGTTCACCATGCAATTCACGCGGATTCGTTAATTCGGCAAACTAAAAAACTATTGGACCTGCAGCCTGCAGAATGACGCGGGCGACGCCGGGTTGGCGGCATTGGTAAAGCCAAAATTGCCGCCGGCATCAAATTGATTCGTCGCCAGTGTCGCCCATTGTGGGGAAATCAGATTGGTTGCGACTTGAATCTGATAAGACGATCCCCCCGGCCCTCCAGTTCCGGTCACCACAATATTTCCACCAGAAACCCTCACGCTGCTGATTATAGGCGAGGACAGCGTCACCACTGAGAGCGTGCCGGATTGATTCAGCCCTGACGTGTTCCATGCCAGTCCCGCCGAGAGGGGCGGCAAAATGACGTTGCTAAAGGCTCCTGAATAAGTTCCCGCGTTGAATAGCTTGAAACTGTCTCCGGCAACAAAGGTGGATGAATTGGCATTGGTCACTTGCAGCGTGCCGCCCTCGGCCAACGTGCCTGAAACTTTCACGGCGCTGTTCGTCAGCGGCGCATGCTGCACTTGCACGAATGTAATGCTGCCTGACGCCAGGGCCAGGTTGTTGCTGATGGTCAGCGCACCCAGCGGATTGCCGGGGGCAAACGTCCCACCGGAATTGACGATGACACTTCCCGTGACAACTCCCAAGCCGGCCAGCGCACCGCCATCAACGGTGACCGCGCCTGAACCGGCGCCGCTACCCGCGGTATTGTTGACTACTAACGTGCCGTTGCTGACTGTTGTACCGCCGCTGTATGTATTCGTACCGGTAATCGTCCAGGTCCCGATACCTGTCTTGACTATCGCCGTGGTTCCGACGTTGTCTGAGATTTTACCTGAGAAGGTCGTGCTCATATTATTTCCGCCAATGAGGTAAATGGTTGGAGCGTTGATGGACCCCGCTCCGCTCAGAATGGTCCTGGGACCGCCGGCGACAGAACCCAGGGCGATGGTGACACTGCCATTGCGATTTTCCAGCGTGGCAGTGCTGGTTCCGAGGTCAAAGGCGGCGCTCGAACTGCCCAGGCTGCCGTAGAAGCGGTAAAAGCCAGTGCTGGCGCCCAATTCATTCGTACCTGAGAAAGCGGTCATGTCCGCCTGGGGACTAAATGTGTTGCCGCCGGTAACACTGATATTCAGCAGGCCATTGCCCGATATCGGACTGTCAAGGTAGTCGATCGTACCCGGCAGCAATATCACAGAACCGGCCACGTCTATCGGATTGGCAATCACAGCGCCGAGCGTCAACGTGCCGGCATTGAGCGTGATACCACCCGTGCCCGCGGCGGACGCGTTATTCAGAACGAGCGTACCGCCGTATAGGTACGTTTCGCCCGAATAAGCATTCGCGCCATTCAAAGTCAGGCTCCCTGCGTTTGTCTTGATTAGGCTGGTGGCGCCGGAAATGCCTCCACCGCTTGTGGTCAAGACGTAGCTCAGCGACGCGTTGGCAAAAAGAACAGAACCCGGAGAAACGGCATTCGTAATTGTCACGGTGGCGCTGGCCGCGGAGTCATTGAACGTCACAGTGTCTCCATCCGCGTACGTCGTCGCGGTCAATCCGTTTAACCAATTGACAGCTGTGGTGTTCCAGGCCGAACTGGCATCACCAGTCCAAACGAGGCCGGAAATGCCGGTGCTGGATGGCATCGCACTGGCTTGCAGCGAATAGCCGCTGGTCCCGCCGACGCTAATGGCTTCCACCACGTAATAATATGTGGTGCCATTGTTTAGTCCGCTGTCTATATAACTGGTCGTCGTCACTCCGGAGGCGATGACCGTGTTCTCCGCCCCGCTGCTGGTGCCGCGCAGGATCGTATAACTGGCCGCGCCGGGCGAACCGCTCCAGTTCAGCAAAATCTCGCCGTTCCCACCGGTGGCGCCAAGCGTGGCCGGGATGCCGGGTGGGCCGGACACGGCCGAAGAACTGGCCGTCCCCGCCGCATTGACCGCCGTGACCATATAAAAATATTGTTCGTTTGGGCTTAAACCAGTATCGCTCCAGTTTGTTTCGGTGATGCTCATCACGTAGGTACTGTAACTAAGCGCGACCGACGAATTCGTTGCGCGGCTGACGATGTAACCGACCGCGCCAGGGACGAGCGACCAGGTGATGAAATAATTTGTTTGGCCCGTCGTGGTGACGTTTACGTTTGCCGGCGGAGTTGCTGGCGGCGACGGCAACGGCACGGCCACGGCTGGCGCTGAATTTCCGCTCATGCCTCCGGCGCTGGTAGCAGTCACGTAATAACTATAAATGCTGCCGTCGGTGGGCGAAGTGTCGGTATAAGTATCGCCGGTCACGTTATTATTGAGGACGATGGTGTTTAACGTGTTTGATGCTCCTCCGCCATTGTCATAGAGCGTCGAGCGATAAACCGTGTAATAATTCGCGCCTGCCGAAGAATTCCATGTGAGACTTACACTCTGGTGTCCGGCACTGCTGACAGTCAGGCCGGTTGGCGCACTCGGCGGCGTCTCGGAAAATCCCCCGATTGGCGTCACGCCGGCGCTTCGGGATGAATTCGCGCTGGCCCCTACCGGATTGACAGACTGCACTTCGTAATAATAGGTAGTCCCGTTGAGTGCTGTGGTATCGACCCATGCGGAGTTATCCCAGCCGCTGCCACACACCGGGCCAACCACACCATTGGTAACGGGGACATAAACGCCGCTCGAACTGACTGAACGCAATACATTGTAGGCCGTCGCGCCTGGCATAACCGGCCAGCAAACTAGATTGCAATTATTTCCCGGGTACGCCGTTACGCTCGCAGGCGGCGGAGGAACATAACCGGTTAATTCGAGCCGGATGTAATCATACATCGCGTGATTGGCAAAATAGCCGCCTTTGCGCATGTTAATCGTGATCGTGTTTTGTCCCGCAGAAAGCAAACTGGCTGGGAACGTGATGCGTTCGTCAGAAAGCACACTGTTGATTCCCTCCCTCACTGTCGTGTCACTTTCATTGCCCGAGCCGCTGTATGCGGGGAAAAATCCGCTGGACGATAAAGCATTGGGAACCGCCGTCACGCCGCTGGCTGAGCCGAGGTTGACGCCGTTCAAGTTCACAATCAGCGCGCCCTGATAATCGGACGCCAACGCCATATAGAGTGAAGCCGTCGCTCCATTCGCCGGCGCTGTGGCCAGATTGAATTGAATCGTGGATGTTGAAGCGTCGTAGTTCCCGGTCAGGTCCGTGAGCACGGGCTGGACAAAATTCCAATCGGTCGTCCAGCGGCTTTGACCGACGATATAATTTGGGCCATTAGGAAAATCGAACGGATATTCCAGAAATTTGCTCCAGACGGGCAAGGGTGCGACCGCCGATGGACCAATATCGCCGACCCAATAATCCTCGCCGTGCCGGAACTTTGCGCCCGTGCGGTCGGGGTAACCGATCTCAAATACGGTGGGGCCGACGCGAGTCGGCGTCCATGTAACGGTGCCCAGGCTATTTGTCGCCCCGGCCATGACGGTCACACTGAATTGCGACGTCGGAATGTCCACCGTATTCGGCGGTCCGCCGCCCGACAGCACCTGGGACTGAAACGTTCCGGCCGCGCCCGGCCCAAACGCAAAGAGCGTGTAGTTTGTTCCGGCGATAACGTTGGGAATTGTAAAGACGCCGTTGCTCCCAGTCTGGACCCAAAATTGGCACGTCTTCATCCATTGTTGAAAATCATATGTTTTCGTCGAAGTCGAAGGCTGCTGAATGACTCCAACCCACAGGTTTGACGCGCTGGCATTCGGATTATCCACGTCATTGATGGCCATTTGTCCCGAAACTGCGCCACGCTGCGAGGCCGACGCGTAATTGGAATTGGTAAACCAATTGTACGGCCATGCCGTCGCCTCAGCCGCGGCCTGCGCCAGAGCATCCGAATAGAGCGCCTGCGCGGCCTGGTTCGTAGCTGTGATGGTGTTGGTAATGTTATTGCAGTAAATAAAATACGGTCCATAAACCTTGGCCCAAACTTCTCCGTTGGTCCAATTGCAATCGGTGCCCGCGCTGCCGTAATGACTGCTCTCGTAGTAGTTGAGGATGGTGGTCCCGATATGCGACATGAGGTCGCGCTTCATGGGTCCGTCGCTGTAATATTCCGGACTGGCCGTCACCTGCCAAAGCCCCACGTTTGCGCCTCCTGTCCCGACGCTGCTCCAGCCCCAGACCCTTTGAACGCCAAAATCGGCGCTGTATTTGTATTTGTCCTCATACCTGCCCTCATAAATGCCATTGGTCCAAAGCGAACATTCCACCGGCGCCCCAAACATTCCCACCGCTCCGCTTCCCGGCTGCACTTCCATGAATTTATTGCGGACGCCGTCCACACTCATCCAGTTAAAAATTGCGCCCGCGTAAATGTTGTCCCGCGTTTCGCCCATCGACATGGCGTTGTCCTGGCTGCGATGCATAAAAATCGTCGTGACATAAAAACCGGGCGAACCGCGCAGCATCGAAAAGTGGACATCCATCACGCCGTTTGTGCCGGAAGCGCTCAATAAATCCATTTCGCAATAATTGCCGGTGTTGGCCGCGGCTGAATAATTAAACCCGCCCGTGCCGAAACCGCCCGTTTCCCAATAAAATTCTCCCCCATCCGTGCCGTTGGCGAGCAATTGATTCGTGACGGTCGTGCCGCTGTTATTGTACGTGTAATTGATTTGGTTGATCGTGGCCCCGGACGTCGTGCAGAGAATGGACACGATACCATTGGCCATCGTCACGGTGCCGTTGCCGTTATTGACCAGGGTAACATCCGGACCAGTGCCGTTGCCGCCGCCGGGAATGTTGGCCCATGCGGAAATGGCAAACGTCATGAAGGCAAGGGCCAGTCCAAATGTATAGGCAACCCGTTTGAATCTTCCGATCTCTCGCTTGCGTCCTGGAGTGCGGTGGCAAGCGAAGCGCGACACCGCTTTTGAATCGCGTTCGCATTCCGAATGGAAACTCCTTTCCGACGTCATATGACTTCCAAAAGCGGTGTCACAGCCACCGCACTCCAGGACCTTGCGGTGATTCGGGCTCATGAAAGGCCCCCTTTCGATTTTTCTCGCATGCATTGAGACCATGAACCGAAGCATTCGCCCGCCATTGCCAACCATCGGCGGACAATTCCCCCTCTCCCCGCGGGAGAGGGCCGGGGTGAGGGAGAGTCGTTCGACCGAGAATGTCATTCGGTTCATGGAAAGCCCTCTTTCACCTCGATGGCCGCGCGCCTGTCCACCGTAGCCTCCGAGCGAAGGCGGGTGCAAACCGCTGGATGTTTTAATTTCATGCTATGGCACAAAACGCGCCAGCTTTTGGCTGGCGCGTTTGTCTCCCCGTCATATGTTGTGCCAACTTTTATTTACGGCGCCAATCGATAAAACACAGTTGGGTTTGCCGGATTTATCGTGATGTTCAGGCTCGTACCCGATCCACTGCCTGGCACAGTCACCCAATTTGGCCCTATACCGGTGTGCAACGAATTCGTTTGCACTTGCACAACGTCACCGAGATAGGCCGAAGGCCAGGACAACGTCAACGTATTGCCACTCACGCTAAAGGTAATTTTCGGAGGAGTGGTCGGACCCGCAACAAGTCCGCCACTGGTCAACGTAATCGAACCATTCGAGGCCAGATTGTTCTGCCATACGTAATTGGTTGTGCCCGTGGGATCGGTGGGTGGCAACGTCACGGAGGCGAATCCGGAAACCGGCTGATTGAACAATTTGAATGTGGACCCATTGTACAAACCTGGTCCAGCGTTGGTGACCACAAGGGTCGCCGTTGTTTTGATCGTGTAACTCCTGGCGGCCAATTCGCTGTTGGTCGCGGCGTTGGTGATATCCAGGTTCATAGTGACAAGGCCTGCCAAGGTCGCGTTGCTGGTCACATTGAAGGTGCCGGTTGGCAATCCAACGCTAAAGGTTGAGCCCTGGTCGGCTATCAGGATACCGTTGAGCGTTCCAATGCCGGCAAGAGTCTGGTTGGTGACGACTTCAAATTGGCTGTCAACGACCACTTCCTGTGTGGCGCCGTTTTCAAGCGTATAGCTCAAATTGCTGATGTAGCCCATTTGACTGGCATCCAATACGGCGGAGGGCGCGGCAATCGTGATGACTGTGTTACTGAAAAGTTCGGACGGCGCGTCCAGTGCCAGTACACCGTTGCTGACAGTCGTGGTTCCCAGATAGCTCAAGTCGTTGCTCCCATAGCCGACATACGTTGCCGGGAAGCCCGTGTTCGGATCTGTATATGTGTTAGTACCGTAAATGCCGCCGCCATTCAAAGTCAGGGTGCCTGTCCCAATTTTGATGATGTTGTTCGATCCGCTAATCACCCCGGAATAGGTCGAATCCACATTTAAGCCACCAATCATGTAAATACCCGGTGGGGTAACGCTCGGATTGCTGATGACAGCGGTTTCATCACCGCTCAATGAGCCGAAATGCGCCGTATCGTTCGCGTCACGGACGAACCAGCCGCCATCGCCAATAAAGTCAAATGCGGTATTGTCGCCGCCTTGCAGAGCATTGTAACCACGGACCTCACCGTTGGTTATAATCACCGTGCCCAGGAAGTTCGAGAATGACAGTGAACCGCTGACGGTCACTGCCCCGCCATAGAAGAGATCGGTGGCTGTGATGCCGCCAATGAATTGCCCCGCGTACGCGTTGGCCGTGACCCCTCCTTGAAATGACACCTCGGCGTTATCCACAGTCTGGATTGAGTTACCGAGGGCCGCGGTTGCTGATCCGGTTCCGGGCAATGTCACGGCCGCATTATTGCTGGCGATAATGGTGCCGGTCCCGGGCTGGGAGGCTGGTGTTTGGTTGCCCATAGCCAGAATTGCACCACTCGCCACGTATGTGTTGCCGCTGTATGTCGATGGAGCGGTGAATTCAAACGTTCCGCCGTTGACCAACACA
The DNA here is from genome assembly GCA_963845665.1 of uncultured Verrucomicrobiae bacterium. Taxonomy (GTDB): domain Bacteria; phylum Verrucomicrobiota; class Verrucomicrobiia; order Limisphaerales; family UBA11358; genus UBA11358. The sequence goes on along the minus strand of CAWJTA010000001.1, from coordinate 261,143 downwards.
CTGACTTTCCCGCTGCCTGACCCGTCGGCAATCACACCGTTAAACGTCGAGCTGCCGAGAACAATCAACTCATTGGTTGTCGATGTCGTATTGTTGACCACATTGCCATTGCCCGCGATGCTGGCGACGTTCACACTGGTGGCAATGTCCAATGAGCCGGCATTGACCGTCACGGCGCTTCCACCAAGAGCATTGGCATTGGCCGCCCTCAGGGTCCCATTGTTAATGGTGGTCGCTCCGGCATAGGAATTGGAAGCTGCCAAAGTCTCGGTTCCTGTACCGCCCTTAATCAGCGCGAGTGTTCCGGCAGAGTTTTGAATAGGGCCGTTGAAGGTGCCACTATCATTATTGTTCCCCACCATCAAGGTTGCCGTGCCTCCGGCTACAGTGTCTACCGTCCCGCCGCCGCTTAGCGCCCCGATACTATTGGAGTAGGTGTTGAGATCCAGAAGGGCGGCATTGCTGATGGTCACATCGCTGGCACCCGAAAAGGCGCCGTTGATACCGGCCTGGATAGTGCCGTTGCTAATGATCGTCGTGCCCAGATAGCTATTCGCATTTGAAAGCACCAACGTGCCGTGACCCCACTTGGTCAAACCCGTATCTCCGGCAATACTTCCGCTGCCGCCAAATATATAATTAGTCGCGGTCGTGTCCACTTCGACACTTCCAGGAGCCACCGCACCCACGATGTTGACCACGGGATTCGAGGCCCCTTCGGCATTGAATGCTGCTTCATCAGAATCATTGAAAACGCTGGAAGCAGCTCCATTAAACCAGTTTGGAGTTGTATTGACGTCCCAGTTGTCGTTGGGGTTGCCGCCCTGCCAGGACAGGTTCTTGGGCACGTAAACTGTGACTATCAGATTGACCGAGCCGCCGGTGACCTGGATGGTTCCGACCGCGCCGGCCGCCAAACCGCTTCCAGTGACGGTGACCGCGTAATTGCCACCTGATGCGATATTGCCACTGGCTTGTTGTGCCAGCAGGTACGTACCCGAGCCCAACGGCGTACCGGAAGTGTTATTGACGGTAAAAGTGTTTCCACCGATCGAGAGAGTGCCCTGGGCGATATAGAGAGCTGGATGCGCGCTGTCTCCAGAAGAAGAACTTGGCCCGAAATTCAACGAAATCCCGGAGCTGATTGCGATGGTCCCGCCTGCGGCAGCGTTGAGCGAAGCGGCCGTTGACCCCACTGTCTCGCCTGTTCCCGACGCTATAAATGTTGAAAATGGCAGCGTATAGGAAACGGCGCCAAGGGGCGAGACGTCAAACTGACCGCCTGCGGCGACTGTCAGTGTCCCGCCGGCCGGCAAATACATTGCGCCCCCCAGCTGATATGTCCCCGAATTAACTGACCATGAGCCCGCGAAAGTTGAACTGCCATTTAAGAGGACGATACCGGGACCGCCAATATCGAGTATAGAAGACGAGGTGCCTCCGATAACGCTCAAAACGCTCATTATGCTTCCGGAATTCGCTGTGGCCAAAGTTGCGCTTTGTGAAACAGCAGGAATGGAAATTTGATTATTTGTCCCATTGCCGCTCATTAGAATTTCTCCGCTCTGCTGGAGAGTTATACCGCTATTGGTCAGTGTCACGCCGTCAATTTGGAGAACCGAATTGCTCACGATAAAATTGCCAACCGTGACATCGCCCAGGGCTTGAGCGTCTTGTGCCTCCAGCGTGCTGCCGACATGAACGTGGACGTAAGCGGGCACGCTGGCGCTGGTTTTTTGCGGCCAGTTTGTGCCAATAGGCGTGTTGAAGATCCAATGGCCGCCCCAAACGTCCAGGTTAAACGCGCCCTCGGCGCCGTTATTACAATTTAGCATGCCGATTGTATTGGTTCCGGTATTAACGCCCGCCAAATTAATGTTTAACGGCCTTGTCGTGCTGTTGGCCAGGTTCGTGAAGTAGGGAATGTAAACGGTGGCAAGGGACGAAGCAGCATTATTGGTAATATGCCAGACATAATTCTGGCTGGAGGGGCCCCTGAATTCCAGCGCCTCATTGAAAACGATGGGGTTAACAACGGTCGGGTTAATCGTAATGGTTCCATTCTGCAATACCTGCAATGGATTATCATTCTCGTTATGGCCAAAAACATAAGCGCCACAACTGGCCGTATCGAACAGCAATGACCCAATTCCGCTGTCAAAACCGTTGGTAATCGGATCATTCACGCCGCCAATCCCGTTTCCGGGAATGGCCGTATTAAAGGTGGCAATGTCCGCAGTAGTCGTCGAGTTGGATGCACCAGGGTAAGCACCGCCGGACCAATTGGCTACGTTGGTCCACGAGTTGTCAACAGGCGCCGCCACCCACGTCTCGCTCGCCGCTTGAACGGAAAGGCCGGCTAAAACAAGTACCGCAGCGATAGCAGAACAGATGGAATTTGCTTTAAACTGGTTTTTCATAGGATTGATGGACATGGTTACGCTTGACAGTGGGCATGAATTTACGATCCACAGGATTTTGCGCTCAATGTTTTGGTTTCAATTCAGGGCCCCAGCCGCAACTGTCTCAACAAGAGCAGCCTGCGACGAAGGTTCAACAATATCGGGCTTTCGACCAATCTACCAAACTCGGCGTAATTGAAAATCGCCAATACTGGCGATGTGAGCTGATGATGGGTTAAAACGCGGAACCGTTAGAGCGGCCGACCAGCAAAAGCAGTTGATTTATAGCCACTTGCAGCCAAGTGGAATTCTCCAACGCACAATCCCAGCCTTCAAGAATCTATTCGCTGTTGTAGGCCGTGTGCCCTCACACGGCGTTCCCGTCCCAACGCGGCGTTTCGGGCGATTCATAGGCGATCGTCCCATTCGTATCGATCCATTAATCCAATGATCCGTCCTTGACCAGAATTCTCTTGACAAATAACTACGAGCCGTGTTTCTGTCGTTCAATGTCCTGAACGTGCATAGAATTCGACAAAATTTGAATTTAAACTACCTGTAACACCGAAAGGTTGTGACTCTGTGAAAAGCCAAATGAAAACACCTTCATGTCTGCAGGTATATTGGCGGCCGATCTCTGATGGCTGCATCAGCTATTTTTTCGCTCTTCTTCTCTCAGCCATTCTGTTGCCGTTTCAATCATACGGACAGGCCCCGGTAAACCTCGTGAATCTCTATGATTGGACGAATGTAACGGCGAACACTGGCGGCCAGGATCCGAGCGGTTTTGTGATCATCAAATCTTCCACATCAGCGATTTTCCAGGGTGGTCTTAACGGATTTAACCCGATCTATCCCGCCATTGCGCGCGCGCTAAATACAATTCCCGGCGCAGCCTACGAAATAAGCTACACGGCGGAGGACTTGTCTGAATCCGGGCCAAACGTCGCTACCCTCTATTTCGGTAACACTTCTACCCAGGTTGATTTGCCGGAGCATGAATTTGGGAGCTCTGCTATCCCGGTAAACGTCGATTTTACCGCCATGGCCACATCCGCGACGACCCCGATGTCATTCGTGTTCGGCACTGACATCGATAACGATCAAGACTATTTATACAATCTCTCGGTAACGGAAGTGCCGGAAGTGCGCACCGAAAAACTGCTTTTTGTTTTTGGTTGCGCCTTGTTGTACGTGAGGAGATGGCGGCGCCCTAATTCCCAAGCCTCTCGTACTCCCAAAATATGATCACTAACGTTAACGTAACACCCTAATCAATTGGCATTCAACAATGTAACGGGTCGGCAACACTAGTGTCCAAAACAGGTTTTTAAAAAATGTAAAAGGTCTCCGTATTTGGTGAGAATGAGGGTGTTAAAAAATGAAACCTAAACCCACCACCCACGGAGACCAAAATGAATGCAACCGGCAGTCTTTTTAGCCAAATTCTGTCCCTTTTTCAACGTTCAGATTTTGCCCGCCATGTGCGCGAACTCAAGGCCGAATTTCGGGCCAAGGGCTTTTCGAGTTGGGATCAATTTGTGGCCATGCTCTTTTGCCAGTTGGGACAGTCCCGCTCGTTGCGCGAAATTACCGACGGGCTTTTATCCTGCGAAGGCAAACTAAAGCATTTGGGATTGGTGGGCCATGCACCGCGACGTTCGACCCTTTCCTACGCCAATGCCCATCGGCCCTGGCAGCTTTACCAACGATTGTTTTATGACCTGCTGGAGCAATGCCAAGCCATTAGCCCAAAGAAGAAGTTCCGTTTCAAAAACCGGTTGTTGACCTTGGACAGCAGCATGATCGAACTGTGCGCCAGTATGTTTGATTGGGCTCATTTCACTCGCACCAAAGGCGCCATCAAAATCCATTGTCTATTGGATCATGACGGTTATTTGCCAGTCTTTGCCCATATCGGCGAGGGCAACAGCGGTGACCGCAGCCAGTGGCTCGATCGCTGGATTTGCCCAAAGGCAGCGTCGTGGTGATGGATCGGGGCTATTGCGATTATCAGCTATTCAACCAATGGACCCAACAAGGGGTGTTTTTTGTCTCTCGCCTGCGCTCTAGCGCTCAGTATGTGCGTGTAAAATCGTTGCCTGTGCCAGAGGGTGGTTCGCTCATGGGCGATCATTTGGTGCAATTCGCCGCTGCCCGGGGCCAACCGGCATTGCCAGTGTGGCGGCGCATCCTGTTTTGGTGCCGGGAGAAGAATGAAGAAATCGAAATCTTAACCAATCAGCTCACTTGGGCCGCATCCACCATCATGGCCGTTTACAAGGAGCGCTGGCAGATTGAACTGTTCTTCAAAAGCCTAAAACAACAGCTCAAAATCAAAACCTTCGTCGGCACCAGCGCTAATGCGGTGCAAATTCAGATTTGGACAGCATTGATCTCCATTCTGATTATCCGCTACCTGCAGTTCCGCTCCCGGTTCCATTGGGCAGTGTCCAACCTGGTGGCATTATTGCGCTTGAGTCTGTTCACGTATCGAGACCTGTGGCAATGGATAGACCGGCCCTTTGATACCACCCCAGAACCGCCCCCGGAACAACAATTGGTCTTGGACAGCATCCTGCCCAAAACCGGCCAACCTGCTTTTCAAAGTTGAAAATTACCCATAAATATCCCAATAAACATCCAACTTCTCCCTGTCAAATCGGCTATCTTGGACAGCAGTGGGTCGGCAACAATTTGTAACGGGGTGTGTAACACCTTAACCAATTGCAAATCAATAATGTAACGTCTGTAACGCCCTAAAACTTCATCTGACAAATGCGTTCACGCTCTTAAGCGCCAACGGCGCGTCACCATAACAGCCTGGGGCATTTGCCCGGGCATTGCCCCAGGATCGAGCCCAAAACGTCACGAGGGCTGGAAGCCCGCCCCATTAATCCGCGACCACAACAAACCTGCGCCGCACCAATTCCATCTTCTAATTCACAACAATGAACCGCGCCGTTGGCGCTCATCCCTGATTAACCGCGTGAACATGGGGCGCTGCCCGGGCGCTGCCCCATGCTGGTATGAAATGGGCCTTTGGCCCATGCATGCACTCATCCAAGCCTGTCGTTGCACAGCCTATACAAAATAGGTGTATAAGGCTGCCCCCCTTAATTTCAAATACACCGAAATTTAGCTTTTTTCCAAAAACACCCTCGTCCCAAATTAAGTCCAATTCTTCCACTTCCCCAGCAAAAGCGCGTCATTTCCAAGCCCTTAATTTGAAATTCAGTGTTTCGTTAAACGAAATTAAGCCCGCAAAACCCCGGTACAACGATTTTTACTTAATTTCGCCCCGGAAGCACGGGAATCCTCCTCGCATGCCGCGTCGTAGCGAAGCGGAGACGGGCGGTGGCCGCGGTGCCAACCGTCCCCTCGCCCGTTTACAACCCGTAAAACGCCAGATCCCCAATAACCACGGCCATTTTCGCGAAATTTCGGCCCCGTTTACAGGTTTACTTCCTTACACAAATAAAATGTGTGGACGTGTTGGCAGGCATCCCTTTCTCTCGCTCCACGCTCTCACCTCTTTGCCGCACACGCCTCTCGGCTCCGTTTCAACGTTTCAACAATTTAACATTTCAACGCCCACGCAAACGCTCACGGCGCTGCTCTGAGTCCCTCCCATTTCACCTTCCATTTTTCATTATCCGAAAGTTGGTAGGGACGCTGCGCTGTCCCGATGCATCGGGACGCGCGTGCAGCGGCGCAACGAGCGTAGTTGGACGCTCAATCGCGAATGTTCCAGGCGGTGACGGCGCGCGTTCCTACCTCAAGGCGCCGTCTTCAAATCTTCGAATCGAACCTTCCACTTTCCATTATCCGGAAAACCAGGAGCATTTCGCTGTGGTGTGCCGTCCCATCCGGCAGCCATGAGAGCGACTGCATAAAGCAGCCCCCCGTTCGCCGGCAAATAAATGGTCAGGTCGGGGCGCTGATAAACCTGGCCGTTCAAGCCGTAATGATTTTTTGACGTGTCCATCAGGAGCGCATCAATCGCGCGGTCCGGCTCGCCCAGGCGCGCCGCAGTCATGGCGATCGCGGGATAGTCCCAACCCCAGGTATCGGGCCAATTCCAGTTTTTCCAAATCCAGTCGAACGTATTGGACATGATCGTTGGATCCACAGTCAGGCCCGGGAAAAAACTTAGCGCGTCCAGGACCGCTGGATGGTCGGCGTTCCATTCTGGGTTGGTGTAGGAATCCGGTGTCGTTTCGGTAAACAGATATTTTCCGTCTGCGACCGGCAATGGCGCCAATTTTTTCAGCACATCATCCCACCCAGGATTTCTCGAAAGACCCAACCGCCGGCGCCATAGTTGAGCGGCTTGCAATCCCCATCGCCAATAAGACAGTTCGAATGTGGGATCCAGCGTTTTGTTTTTTGGAAAAATTTCCTGCGCGCATTGCAAGACTGGGCCAAGAACGTAACGCTGTTGGTTCGTGTCCCATGTCGCATAACTGGCCATGAAATCGGCGGTTTGAAAGACAACGTCGCTGTATCGTTCGAGAGTGGCGCGAGTTGGACGCGAACGATAACACAGTTCGGCAAACAAAATCGGATGCGGCTCCTGCCATATAAGAAAAGGACCGACCGGCGACGGCGATTCAACGCCACTCGGGCTGGTCATCTTGGGCCAACGCGCGCCGTCATAGCCTTGTTTCCTCGCGGTATTTTCGGCCTGTGGCAAAATTTGTTGATACCAGCCAAGTGATTTTTCCAGGAGCGGCAGGCGGTCCCATAAAGCGAAGTGAGCTTCATGCCAGAAGTACATTTCCATATGGAATTTTCCTTCCCAGGAATTGTACGTGAGCCCGGTTTCCGCCGGAGGATATTGACCTGCATCCTGGATGGCGGTCAGGTATTCCGACAAAACAATCCGCCGTTCCAATTCAAACCAGCGTGGATCGGCGCTGCCGGATAAATCAATTGCGCCGCCAGTGCGCCAAAAACGATTCCAATGTTTTCGCGCGGCTAACTCCGCCTGCGCAAACGTCGGTAGTTTTCTTGCGTCGATATTCGTTGGTGAAAAAGCGCAGACAAATTCCAATTCGTTCTTGTCTGGCGTAGCAGCGGACGTGAGTCCGCTCTGATTATTTCGCGGCAATACCGCAGGGCCTTGTTCACGGTCCGCGCCCCCTAACGAAGCAGTATCGAAGGCCACAATTTGGAATTGGTGTTCGGAGAACTGTTTGAGTCTCGCCCCGCTGGTCCACCTTGCAGCGGCGTAATAAGTGTCGTTATCCAACTTACGAAAAAAATTGGCCGATCTCGAATCACCCTGCATCAGAGTTGTACTGTGCGCATCCGGATGGTCCCAATCCGCGGTCTTCTCATCGCCCGTGCCGTACGGAAAACGAATCTGAATACCTAATCTCCCCTGCTCTATCAGCGGCGATATTACTCTAACTGCGATGGCGTCCAGCGCCGGATGACAAAGCGTTTCCACGTCCACCGGCTCGCCATCAAATTTGAACTGGCTCATGATGCGGCCATTCCACAGATCCAACGTTTGCCGAACGTCCACGAGGTCGTTTGGCGTGGCACGCGAACCGTCACGGTGCGTGAATACGAATCCAATTTGACCGAGGTCAAGGCGATGCGGATTCTCGCGCAGCCATTTGATTTCAGGCGTCATTCGATTGTGCGGCGCGTCCGCGTAGGGCACGAGCCGTCCGTTTAGATCGGGAAATTCAGTGAAGTGAAATGTGTCCATGCTCCAGTGATTCGGATTTGGCGCGGTGTGCCAACCCCAATCCGATAATGTCCCCAGAGGCGTGGTTTGCTCAAAGGCCTCGGGAAATGTTTGCAGTCCCGTGGCGTCCACCGTGAAACAAAAGCTACCGTTCCCGACGGACAGCGGGTTTGTAGCGTCAAAGTTGGTCAGGACGACCTCATGACGATTCACCAGCGCCAGACGATCAATCGGCGCGGCGACAGCGGCAACAACGCAAATGCAAAACGAAAAAATAATCGTGAGCGCCAGCGCCAACCGCGATCGGAGTTCCATAGATTTTGCGCCACTGTACTGCGTGATAATGATAGAAGGCAATTAGTTCTCCGCCCACCATGAAGCGGAGTACCCGTACGTAAGTTGTCGGACCGGGAGGTCCGCCCTGCCCCATCACGATGGAAGTCAATTCTAACTCTCTTCCGCAACCATGAGCGTGTCGCATTTCTGATGCTCGATGTCCCAAACATGCATAGACTGCGAAAAAATTGGAATTTATGGTGCGTGCACCACTAAATGGTGGTAAGGCTGTCACAATAGAAATGAAAACGTGGGTGGGCCGGCAAATATCCGGGTGGCCGATTTTTGATCGCTGCCTCAGGCTTTTTTTTACCCTTCTTTTGTCAACCATTCTGCTGCCGCTTAAATCACGTGGCGAGGTCCCGCAAAATCTTGTAGACCTTTATAATTGGACGAACGAAACGATGGTCGGGGCGGGTGATAATCCGAATAACTATGTGTTTATCCGTTCCGCCACGTCGGCAGATTTCGATGGCGGATTTACCTATGAATCGGGCGGTTTTGTGCCGGTACAGCCCACCATTGCCGGAACCATGGATACCATTCCGGGCGTAACCTACGAAATATGCTTCACCGTACAGGACGACTCTGTCTATGGACCAAACAGCGCCCAAATCTATTTCGGCAACACTTGCACCGACATTGATTTACCGCCAGGTATGCCCGGCCCGAACTTGTCCCCTATTCCTGTAAACATTGATTTTACCGTCGAAGCTACGTCCGCGACCACGACAATGTCGTTTGAGTTTGGTCTCGATCCCAGTGATGACGAAGACAGTTTGTACAATCTCTCGGTGACCGAAGTGCCTGAAGCGCGCAGCGAAAACCTGATGATTCTTTTCGGATGCACTTTGTTGTGCATGAGGAAGTGGCCGCCCGCCGTCGCGTGGCTTCGGCGCGGCAAGCGAGGATAATTCCATTTTGCCCATTCAAGGGCAACCACGAGGACGAATCCCCTTTGCCCTGGTCACCGAGGATGGCCTGAAAGCCAGAACTCTATGTTCGACGCCTGGGGATTGCCCGGATCCAATTGCAGTACTCTCAAATATTCCGTACGCGCCCGGGGAACATCGTGCAATCTTTGCGAGTAGAGATTTCCCAGTTCCAGATGCGTGCGCGCGTCATCGGGATTGGCCGCCAGGATTTTCCTTAGTTCATTTATGGCATCAGTGACGTACCCGGCCGATTTGAGCGCGAGGGCGAAGTTGTAACGGGCGTCAACGGATTCGGGTTCGATAGCCAGCGCGGTTTCATAGGCGGCCAGGGAGAATTGATAGTCGCGGAGTTCATAGGCCATGACGCCGCAATTATATTGGGCCTCGAACCACGCGGGGTCGGTCCCGGCGGCCTGGCGATAGTATTCAAGAGCATCCGGGAACCTGCGTTCGGCTTCGTATTGGCGGGCGCGAGAAAACATCTCAGACGCCGCCCTGTGATCTCCCCGCGCCGGCCGTTCGGGAGACAAATAAGCATAGCGCGGAAACACGGGCGGCGCGGCCGATTGAACAACGCGAACCGCCGGAACCGGAGCCGGCACTGGATTTTGCGGTTCCAACGGCGTCACCGGCGTGGTCGTGGGCGCGGCATCGTTATGAAACCAATGGAAAAAGCCTCCGCTACTGGATTGGCTGGCCGGGGGAATGGGTTGGAGAGAACGGAACGTGTCCGGCTCGGTGGCGGGCCGGGGGCCATTGGTTGCGGGCGCCGCCGTAACCCTTTGTTCGGGCTGCACCTGAACCGTTTGGACTGTGTCCTGACTTGAGTCCGACGCCTGGTCCGCAGTCTCGCTGCTCTCAGTAGTCGCCCGTGGTATTTCGGTTCGGTGCTCCCGGTGTTTTTGCTGCTGTTTAGGCGGCGCATACTTTGCGGTTGACTCGACGGGTTCACTCGGCGCGGGAGTTTGCCACGCGGGCGGACCTGGCCGGGCCTGGGTTTGCTGTGCGGATGCCACATTCATGGGGGCGGATTGACCAAGACTGCTCACAACGGCATTAGCCTCATCCCAGTGGGCCGGGCGCGGATTCAGCGCCATGTAAGCGCGATACTCGTCCAGCGCGAGCCGATCGTTATGCAAATATTCATGCTCCACTGTCGCCCAATTTAATATGGCCGGACCGAAATCAGGGTGGTATTGGACGGCCGCCTGAAAGAATTTCTCGGCTTCTTCAGGCCGGCCGCGTTCCATCCGCGCAAGGCCAAGGCCGTTATAGGCTTCGGCATTATTCGGACTCCAATACAGAGCGGTGCTGAAACTCTTTTCGGCCGGCAGCAGATCATGGGTGCCAAGTTGTGCCAGGCCAAGCTTAAGCCAGCCCTCAGGCTCATTGCTTTTCCGCAGAGTGTAGGCGGTAAATTCAGTGACCGCTTTGTCCGGCTTATCTTCCTGCATCCAAAGGCAACCCAGGTTAAAATGCGCCTCCATCAAATCGCGGTCGAGTTCCAGCGCCCGCTCGTAGGCTTTTACCGCGTCGTCCAGTTGCCCGCTGTGCTGGTCGGCCACGCCTAGATAGTTCCAGGCCTCGGCGTTCGTAGACATGTCTTCGGTTGCCGACCTGAATTCGTCGGCGGCGTCTGCGAAATCTCCCTGGTCCAAAAGCTTTTTTCCTTTGAGCAGGGCGTGCGTGCCCGCAGGGGAGCAACCGGCCAGCGCGACCGCCAGCGCAACAAAGACTAAAATAATCCACACAGGACCTGTGGCAGGGACGCTCCGCTGTGGCGTCCGCGCCGCGTGCAGCGGCGCAACAAGCGTACTCGCACGCGGTTCGGCGCAAGTTCCGCCCGCTCTACTCGGGCGGTGGCGGCGCCACTTGCCAAATGCGCCGTCCATGCCAAATTCATTTTTCGTGCTGAACATTCGCGAAGGTGGTATCATTCAGACTTTAACGTGTCAACAAAGAGACTGGTTCGATCACTGTCCGTTTTATTGTGGCTGTCGGCTGTTAAAATTCAAGCCGGAACGCCGCCTATTTCTCCAGGCGCGTCCCCGAGCCCGGGCGCGCGCGTCACAATTGTGCAAAATGCCAATGCGATTTTTAATTTTCAGGCCGACGACGCGGTTGTTCAGGCGATGGTGGACCGCGGGATTACGAATTTTACCGGCCGGGACACGGTCGCAGCCGCGTGGCGCTCCCTGCTTTCGACGCAGGACGTCGCAGGCATCAAAGTTTTTTCCGCCGCCGGCGAAATCAGCGGCACGAGGCCGGCCGTGGTCGCCGCGGTTGTTCAGGGATTGCTCCAGGCCGGATTGCCGCCCGCGCATATCATCATTTGGGACAAGCGCGCCGAAGACCTGCGTGCCGCAGGATATTTCAAGCTCGGCAGGGAGTTGGGTGTCCGCGTGGAAGGCGCAGTCGAAGTCGGGTATGATCCAACCAATTATTATCAGCCCGACAGCGCGGTGATTGGCGAATTGATCTATGGCGATTTGGAATTCGGCAAAAAAGGCGGAAACGTTGGCCGGCGATCTTATGTGACCAAAATTCTCAGCCGCGAAGTCACAAAAATTATCAGCATCGCGCCCCTGCTCACCCAACCGTCCGCCGGCGTGTGCGGCCATCTCTACAGCCTGGCCTTTGGCGGTGTGGACAACACAATGCGCTTCGAGGACGATCCGGATCGCCTCGCCGTCGCGCTGCCGGAAATCAACGCGTTACCCGCCGTGGGCGACCGCGTGGTGCTGAATATCACTGACGCACTCATCGGCCAATACGAAGGCGGTGCGAGTGTGGAACTGCATTATTCCACTGTTCCGGACCAGCTCTGGTTCAGCAAGGACCCTGTGGCCCTGGACACTCTCGCCATTCGCGAACTCGACCACGAGCGCGAGGCGGCTGGCGCATGGGGTTTTCCCGCCGACCTGGAGATCTACACCAACGCCGCTCTGCTCCAGCTTGGAATCAATGACCCGTCGCAGATGCAAATCGTGAAGATTCAATGACGTTGAAGCGTCGAACGATTGAAGCGGTTTTCGGCGTTCACGGTCCTGTCAGGCGATAAAAACGGTTCGTCGCGCTCATATTGGCGATAATGAACTTGTTCGTACCGTTATCATTTAACGTTTGTGTGGCTGCGGTCCATTTTGCGGCGCCCAGATTGGTGGTTGTTTGCAGGCTGAATCCGGTCATCGCCGAAGGCCAGGACACGACAAATGCGTTGGTATGGGTCAAGGACAAAGCAACGACTGGAGCCGGTCCGGTGTCGTCGTGGAATTTAAGCGTCGCGAAATCAGAATTGCCGGAGGTGCCTACGGCATACCCGGTAACGATGACGTTTCCATAGCCATCGGCCGCGATCGCGTAGCCCGAATCGTTACCGTTCCCCGGCCCGTTGTAATAATTCGTCCAGACCGGGATACCGGCGCTGGAATATTTGATCGTTGTATAATCTGTTCCGGAGCCATTTCCGGTGGAATATCCGGTCACAAAAGAGCTGCCGTTGGAATCCTCGGCCACAGCCAGGGCATAATCGTCGCTGTTCGCGGGTCCGTTGTAGCGGTTCGTCCACAGTGGGATGCCGCCGGCTGAATATTTGATTGTAGCATAATCGTACCCCGAGCCACTGCCCTGCGAATATCCCGTCACAATCACATTTCCGCTGCGGTCCACTGCGAGGCGAATGCCCGTATCACTGGCGTCACCGGTTCCGTCGTAACGGTTCGTCCAAAGCGGAATGCCGGCGCTGGAGTATTTGATCGTGGCATAATCCAAACTTGAGCTGTTCCCGGTGGAAGATCCCGTGACAAAGACATTGTTACTGCTATCCACTGCGATGGCGTAAGGCTGATCGTTGCCGCCGGCCGGTCCCGCGTACCGATTTGTCCATAGTGCTACACCGACATTTGAATATTTGATTGTGACGTAATTGAAATTGCCGTTGCCGCCGGTGGAACTGCCGGTCAACACCACGTTGCCGCCGCCATCTATGGCGATTGCCGTGCCGCCGTCCTCGCCGTTCCCTGGGCCGTTGTAGGTATTTACCCATGACAGCGCACCGGCGCTGGAATATTTGATCGTGGTGATATCCGCGGCGCTGAGGCTGGCGGAGGTGATTTCGGTCTCGCCGGTCACGAATACATTGCCATTAGTATCGGTTGCCACGGCATAACATTCATCGTCGCCATTTGCCGGCCCGTTGTACCGATTTGTCCAAACAGGAATGCCTGCGCTGGAATATTTGAGGACCGCGAAATCTGAGCCGGAGGAAGCGCCACCGTAAGAATAGCCGGCGACCACTACGTTGCCGTTGGGATCAAATGCCACCCCGAGAGGATCGTCAGTGTTGTTGCCCGGCCCGTCATACCGGTTCGTCCACAATGGCACACCGCCGCTTGAGTACTTGACGGTAGCGTAATCGTAACTTGCACCATACGAAACACCGGTGACCGCCACATTGCCATTGGGGTCCACGGCCATGGCGTTAGCACGGTCGGTGTTATTTCCAGGACCATTGTAATAATTCGTCCATACCGCGGTTTGCGCCGGGACCAAAGCGGCCGCCAGAATATCAACTGAAAGGATTATGCTACAAAGCAGACACGCATTTTTAATTGAGGTTTTCATCTTTGGGACTTCCGACTGGGTTCTTGCTCTTCTGCGAGCGCGCATTGTTTGACATTGAAATGTGACCGCCGTGTTACGAACTGGAAACAACAATGCAACATCAAACAAGGAGGTCTCATGGTTGCCGTCAGATGAATTTATTTACGAGAGGGACGCGCTATACCACTGGAGGCGTCGCCGAGGGCAATATGGGACATTTGGGGGCAAAACGTGGGAGCCTGAGAACCTGGCTGTTATAGCGCGGGCTGGACGTTTGTTTGTGTCAGAAACTGCCCGGTGTAGCCGGTCACATGGATATTACTGAGGTTCGCATTCATTATGTTGGCCAGGGAAATGCCTTTGGCGCAGGTACCGGTGATGTCGCGGAGCGTAAAGCCGTTCAATGGTCGCTCGGGTGCGATCTTGCTGACGTCGGCCAGGCCGATGGCATTTTGTAAGCGAATGTTTGAAAAGCTGAAATCTTTTCCTCTCGGATAACCGGCCCAGCCGGAGACGGGATCATCCGCCGTGTTTAAATTGCCGGAGCTTACCAGGTTAACGCGCAAAAAGCTGCCGCCCAGGACGTCCAGGTCTTCGCCGGTAATATTCTCTATAACGCCGCCGCGGCCGATTCGGGTTTTGATATAAATTGCGCTGGAGCGGGCAGCCGTCATGCGGCAGTGCTCGATGCGGACGTTGCGAATCCCACCGGACGTCTCGCTGCCAATACCGACGCAGGCGAAGTGGTGATCCACGAGCGTACAGCCGCTGATGCGGACGTTCTCGGTGGCCCGGCCGATGGCAACGGCCCGCGCGCCGCGCCCGGATTTAAGGCTGATGCAATCGTCGCCGGTTTCGATGTTGCAATTGGCGATGAGGACACCCTGGCACGAGTCAACATCAATGCCATCGCGCCTGCCGGTGATGCTCACATTATCAATCTCGACATCGCTGCAATAAACCGGATGCGTGGCCCAATTCCCTCCCTGCGTGATAGAAAAACCATTCCAGAGGACGCTCCGGCAGGAAACGAATTCGAGCACGACTGCACCGCGAGGATTTTGCAGCGCCGCCGCTTTAGGACTTCCTTCAATCATGCCAGGGCCAAAGATCATGACGTCATCCGCATTCGTGGCATAGATAAGCCCGCGACGCCCAGGTTCCCAGCGCCCTTCCCACCGCACGTCGGTCATGGGATAATCGTCCACGTCCGCGCTGCCGGTGATGACACTGCCTTTTTCAAGTTTAAGACTTGTATGGCCGCGCATTTGCACGCTGCCGATGAGATAATTTCCGGGCGGCACGAGGACTTCACCGAAACCGTTGGCCGCACAAGCGTCGAACGCTTTTTGAAGAGCGGCGGTGTCTTTGTTCGTGCCATCGCCAGTCGCCCCGAAATCGCGGACGTTGAACACGGAGGATTTTGGCGGGGCTGAGACGCTTTCGCTTTTGCAGCCGGCGAGAGCGAATGTGAGTAATAAGATCAAAAGCCGGAACGATTTTTCCGTTGCGCATCTACTCAATCGAGCACGAGATAATCGTAGCGCAGACTTCCAAGTCTGCCGTATCGCAGGTTTCCAAACCTGCGGGTTACGCAACGTCGTACAATTTGCCGATTTGGAAATCGGCGATACAGCAGGTTTGGAAACCTGCGCTACGTGAGCAAACATTTTCATCTGGCGACGGCGTTGGTTGAGATTTCATCCGGAAATTGGTTGAAGTCGCGGGGATGATCGATGCCGCGTAATTGTTGGTCGGCAAAATCAAGCGCAGCGTTCCAATCGGCAGCGGTCAACGCGTGCCGATGCTTTTCATAATTGACACCCACACGGTCCGTGCTGACGCCTAGAAATGCGTAGACGGGTTTGGCCGCCAGGACGGTTTGTTTTACGGCATTGGGGACGCAATTCTGGTCGTCGGTTCCTTCTACAGAAATCCATGGGCGTGGCGCCGTGAGCGCCACATACCAATAGGCGTCGAATGGCAGCCTATACATCTGCCCGGTGAAATCTTTGAGCTGCGGCACAAAATAATAAGGAAATTTTCGGGTCATGTCCTCGACACCTTCCTTGCCACCCCGGCCGGGCCCGCAGAACCGATATGCGCCCGTGCCGGCGCCGCTGGAACCGGCGGGCGCGCCCAGCGAAATCCGATCGTCGAACGCGGTGGCGACCATCGCGAGTTTTCCCAGGCGCGAATGGCCCAGCACAATCAATTTGGTTTTGTCGGCAAACTTTTGCGTTTCCACATAGTCCACGACGCGAGAAAGCCCCCATGCCCAGCCCATGAGTACGCCCCAGTCATAGCCAGGATAAGCCGGATAGAATGAATTCGTGCGAAAATTTGGATTGTCCTCGCCACATTGGGTGTAGCGATAAGTTACGATGGCATAACCACGCGAAAGCTGGTTTGAAAAGCCCAGCGCGGCCTGCGCCGGGTCCACGGGTGTCATAAATATATGCATTGGACGGTGTGCGACCGTGGCTGCGGCGGCACGGGCGGCGGGTGTGTTCGTGAAATTCACGCCCGGCGTCATAAAGAATGAGGGATTGATGATGGTGGGGAACGGTCCGCCATTGGCAGGGGTGAATACCGCAATGTCGATTCCCAGTTTTCGTTGCGGGCCAAAGCTGAGATGAACCAAACTGTACTTTACTGTACCGTCCAAATAGTCGTGAGATTGGATGACCCTTCCTTTTACGTTGCCCGGCGCGGGCGGCGGATGGCCCAATTCATAGTGTTCCAATATCGCCTTCATTTCCTGACGGCGCTCGCGCCATTGTGCCGGCGTGGTGACCCGCGTGCCATCGTCCATGATCATCACGTCCGGCATATTGGTCTGGAAGGGAAGGTCGTTCACGTCCGGGAATGAGGCTGCGGGCGGCGCGGCGCGAAGGGATGAAGCACACGCGGCCACGAGAAAAAGCCAAGTCAGTACGCGGGAGAATTTCATACGGGAATCGACCACAGACTCTAGTCGGAGGGGTGGGATGTAAAGGAAAATGGCGGACCGGGAGGTCCGCCCTGCCGCGAAAGCCCGTATCGGGCATGGCAACCGCCAGGTGAGTCCGGCGGATTGGGCTGATCAGACGGATCGTTTTTAATTTTCATTTGAGGATTTATTTTCTACGATTCCGCCCATGAGCAAGGTGACGAAACTGTTGCATACGCGTTATCGCGTGAATGATTTGGAACGGACGGTCAAATTTTATCGCGATGTCCTTGGGCTTGAAGAAGTCCGGCGCAATAAATCGCCGCGAGGGTCGGAACTGGTCTTTCTAAAGGCCCCGGGCAGCGAGGAACAGATTGAAATTACTTACTTTCCGGCCGGCGGGCCCGTACAGGTTCAACCGGACCTGACGCATTTGGCATTTGAGGTAGATAGCCTGGATGAGTTTTCAAAGCATTTGGCAAAGCTGGGAATGAAGTTCTCCGATGGCCCGACTACAAGTTCCAGCGGCAGCACCTTTGCCTTCATTGACGCGCCCGAAGGTTACGAAATTGAGTTAATTGAAAAAAAATGAGCGTACTTATTGTCGGTTCCACGGCACTGGATTCCATTAAAACACCCAAAGCGGAAAATCCGCGGTTGCTGGGCGGATCGGCCAGCCATGCGGCGGTCGCGGCCAGCTTCTTTTCTCCTGTCAAACTCGTGGGCGTCGTGGGTGACGATTTTCCGAAGAAATACATCACCCTTTACCGGAAGCATGGAATTGACTTGAGCGGGCTGCAAATGGTGGCCGGCAAAACGTTTCATTGGTCGGGCGAATATGAAGTCAATATGAACAACCGCCGGACGCTGCTCACGGAGCTGGGTGTATTCGAGCGATTCACGCCGCACTTGCCTGACGGGCATAAGGAGTCGCAATTCGTGTTGCTGGCAAACATCGCCCCTGCCCTTCAACATCATGTTCTGGACCAGATGCGGCGGCCGAAATTCGTGGCGGCGGACACCATGGATCTCTGGCTCAACATCGCGCTGGATGACCTGATGCGCCTGTTACCGCGAATTGATTGTTTTGTTCTAAATGACGGCGAGGCGCACCAGTTGACAAAGGAAGACAACGTTTTTGCCGCGATGAAACGCATCCACAAGCTGGGGCCAAAATATGTCATAATCAAAAAAGGCTCGCACGGCTCGATTTTGTCGGGTCCTGGAGGCCATTTCATATGCCCGGCCTATCCGCTGCACAACGTTTGCGATCCCACCGGCGCGGGGGATTCATTTGTAGGCGGAATGATGGGTTATCTGGCCACGGCGCGCGGGCCGGTCGACAAACATTTTCGCCGCGCGATGGTTTACGGCAGCGTGGTCGCATCGTTCTGCTGCGAAGGGTTCGGACTAAATCGAACGACGAAAGTGAAGCGGTCGGATATCGAGAAACGAACGAAAGAGCTGGAAAAGCTGACGCGGTTTTGAGCGGTTGGCACCGCGGCCACCAGGGCGGCTTCCGCCGCCCTTCCATCGAAGGACGACCAGGACATAAAAGGACGTGCGGCCGACCTTCGGAGGTTGAAAAGTTGCTCGAAGAAAATTAAAATCACAGTGTTATGGTGACAATCGACATTCAATATCAAGGCGAACTGCATTGCGAGGCTTTGCACCAACCCTCCGGCATGCGGTTGAGCACGGACGCGCCAAAAGACAATATGGGAAAGGGCGAAAGTTTCTCGCCCACGGACCTGGTTGCCACGGCGCTGGGAACGTGCATGATGACGCTTATGGGCATTGCCGCGCGTCCCATGAACGTGGATTTGAAGGGAACGCGCATTACGGTACAAAAGGAAATGGTCACGACGCCGATGCGCCGGATTGGGAAGCTTGGAGTCATCATCAGCATTCCAGCCCAGGTCACTGCCGAGCAGAAGCAAAAATTGGAACAAGCGGCCCTGAGCTGTCCGGTCCACAAAAGCCTGCACCCGGATGTCCAAATGCCGGTGGAATTTGTGTGGGCGTAGCCGCGTTCGCTGGGTTCAAGCGGGCGGCATTAGAGTTGCTAACTTCCGGCGCGTGAGTGCGCAGATACTAGAGACCGCGGCCAATCCGGAAGCCGATTTCCCAAACATTCCCAAACATCCAAACGAGCCTGTTACGCCGGAGGAGAGCAATATTTACCGTACTGAAATCAGACGCGAAGCTTCAAAGGTTTCCCTCTCAGCGCCGGTGCGGGAGCACCAGCATTTTATTCAACGGCAGCAATATTATACAGGCGATGCGTGACCCATGGCTTGACAGGGTTGTCCTGTTTTTGGACGAGGCCAGTGGCGGCACGATGAGGCGGCAAGAGCGCGGAAACGATTATTTTGTTCCCATTTCGAGGACGCGCCTTCACGAGGCTTCCGCCCTCGCTTCGCTACGGCGCGACAAGATAGTCCGGCAAGCGAGGTCGATCCCGATTCTGCCCACTTGAGGATGATTTGGATGATTTTAAGTGGGAAATAAAAAAAGGCCGGACACTACTCCGGCCTCTTTCAACCAACCACACCAAGAACTGTGTGGCCTGCGAACGTTATAACGATAGCAGATATTGGTTTTCCCTCATGTCACCAATACTGGTTACGCGCACGTCAAAGCGCGTACGCCGGACGTGGGCCGCTAAAACCACGCAAATTTTTCCGGCACGTAAATGATGTCGTTGGGCTGCATGAAAAAGTCATTCTTGTCGTCGCCCGACAAAACGGCTTTTAAGTTTATCACATAGCTTTTGGAAGTGTCATTTTCACGCCGGATGACATGAACTCTCCTCAGGTTTGCCCGTGAGTAATCAAATCCTCCGGCCTCCATGACCGCTTCGAGTGCCGTGAGGGGCTGATCCGACAGAACCCTGCCGGGGCTGAGCACGCATCCGGTCACATAGATGGGAAATGTCGAGGATTGGATTGCGACGGTCACGTCGCTGGCCGAGACCTGCGGCGCGTACAATTTCACGAGATTTTGCTGGAGCTGGTCGGGTGTGAGGCCGGCGGCCTGGACGTCGCCAACGAGCGGCAACGCAATTTTTCCGTCGAGGCGGACTTGTTCAGTTTCATCTAGATTGGCCTCACCGGGAAATGTAACTTTGACGCTGTCTCCCTGGCGAAGAATGGTTGGTTGCTGCTGGGACGAGTCGGATTGCTGGGTGTCCATGTTGTCGAAGGCGCCCTGCTGTGAAGTGGCCGAGGGAGACGGGTTGTCTGGATCGTAATAGGTGGAAGCGCAACCACCGGCGGTCAAGAGTGTAATTGTGACGATTGAATGCCTTAAGAATGGCCATTGGCAAAATTGGCGAAACGATTTTTTCATACTCCTTGTTCACGGTCATTGTAACCCCAAAACGAAATTCGTCAAAAAATTTTTGGATTGAAATAGAGAAATACGGTTCATGCGATGCACATGCATTGAAATGCAATCGAATCGGCATGAAAAGCCGTATGCACAGCAAAAACACTTTGAAAAAATATTTTTAGATTTCCGAAAATAAAGCTTGCACGCTGGTGATGGCAGGATATTATAAGCTCACAGGTAAAGTTAGTTAGCTGATGAAGCAGACAGGCACGTGGAAGATGGATCTTCCCGAAAATTGTTTCTCTTCGCGGTTTTCTATAGCAACCGCTGTCGTACTGCACTTGTTGAATGCAGGAACAGGCAGCGGCGTTTGACATTTTGTTGATTATCGTTTGAAACAGGCGAAAGCGGTGAGTGCCGCTTTCTTCGAACGACGGAATTCAGGCATTCCGAAAGACTAAAACAAGCAAAACAGAAAGACCACATACCATGACTATACGCAGAATTTTATTACTTTT
The DNA here is from genome assembly GCA_963845665.1 of uncultured Verrucomicrobiae bacterium. Classification (GTDB taxonomy): domain Bacteria; phylum Verrucomicrobiota; class Verrucomicrobiia; order Limisphaerales; family UBA11358; genus UBA11358. The sequence continues at coordinate 240,384 of CAWJTA010000001.1, read as the reverse complement.
GGCGATTGCAGGGGCACTGCTTCTCGGGGCCCACACCAGGGCTGCTTCAGCTGCCTCAGTGAAACTGGGATGGAATCCCAGCCCCAGCACGGGAGTCGCCGGTTATTTTATCTTCTACGGCACCAGCAGCGGCAATTACAGCTACCAGGTGCCAGTTTATGGAGCTACGAACCTCACGATTAACGGATTAACAAGCGGGCAAACGTACTATTTTGCAGCGACTTCGTTCAACACTAATTACACTCAAAGCGCCTATTCACCGGAGATTACCGTGACGGCCGGTTCGGTGGTTTCGGCGCCGGGCACGGGCGGTGTGCTTAGCGCCTTGGCGACCAAACTTCCGGCAGGGCAATTCGGCTTTGCCCTTTCCGGCGGCACGGCGGGCGCGCAATACATCGTGCAGGCTTCGACCGATCTCATTCATTGGGTGGCGCTGCAGACCAATGTGGCGCCATTTAACTTCGTTGATTCGAACGCGGCACAATTTCCCCGCCGTTTCTACCGAACTATCTATACCTCTAATTAATCTTAGTAAGGCAAGTCAGGCGGGCCGCAGAAGTGGCCCGCCTGACTCTTTTTTTGCCCCGGAGCGATTCATCCTGGATGAGCGAGCGATTATGAACGGGGCATGACAGCATCCGCTGCCAGAATCTCCGTACCTGCAGCAGCTCCCGAGATTGAAGCGAAAGTTTTTGAAGAACTACTTCAGCAATATTTTCGATTTGCGGTAACCATGGCGAATTCACCGCGCCGCCATCGCAGTTGCTCACACGCTCTCCAGGTGGAAATTTGTTCCGGCAAAAGCGTTTGCTTTTTGCAACTTGCACGCAAAAATTGCAAATCGCCCTTCCCGCGGCTGACAGCATTCGATTATTCCGCAATAATTCATTGGCATATTTCCTGTTAATCCATGCCGCGAATGAAAATGGAGGTCCAAGCAGGAAAGTCGGCATGGCATTGCGTGCGAACAAAACCGAAGCACGAGCATATTGCCGCGGCAACTCTGCGAAAGAATCTGGGTCTGGAGGCGTTTCTGCCTCGCTTGCGGTTTGAACGGGCCACGCGGCGGGGCGCGGTGAATGCGATTGAACCTTTATTTCCGTGTTATCTGTTTGTCCGCTGCGTGCTCGGCGAATCGCTTGACGACATCAAGCATACGAACGGAGTGAGCAGTCTTGTCCAATTTGGAGGAAAAATTCCGGTCGTGGAGGATTCGATCATTGAAGAGCTTCAGGAATGCTTCGAAGAGGACGAATTGATGACCATTGAAAACCGTCTCACGCCGGGCAGCGAAGTGGCAGTGGCGGGCGGCGCGTTTGATGGATTGCACGCGCACGTTCTGCGGAACATGCCCGCGAAGCGACGCGTTCAAATTTTGTTGGATATTTTGGGGCAGCCGACTCCTGTGGAGGTGGATCGGTCTGCGGTGGTTTTGCTGGAAAACACGCTGGCGCATATGGCGCCCGCGTTGGCGCGCCCGACGGCGCAGGTCTGATGCAAGGAGCGACGGTTCGTCCGCCGCTCCATTGGAGGAAAAAGAAAGGCAGGGAAAGTTGGTAAAAACAACAAGTGCGGAGCTTTTATTGAATCCCATGAAAACTTTAAATCACACCATCCCCGGATCTCCAACCCCGCGCTGGAAACGCGGACTGGACGTAGGACTAATTCTCTTGGCGCTGCCCTTGCTCATTCCGGTGGCGTTCGCGACAGCGGCACTCATCCGGCTGGTTTCGAAAGGACCGGTCTTATTTAAACAGGAACGCGTCGGGCGCGGCGGCAATAAATTTCTATGCTTCAAATTCCGCACCATGGTCATCGGCTCGAATTCGGTTTCCCATGAGGGCCATTTACGCCGCTTGATCCAATCGAATGCTCCGATGACCAAACTCGACAGAGGCGGAGACAAGCGGATCATTCCGTTTGGTGTGTTCCTTCGCGCGACAGGCCTGGATGAATTGCCCCAATTGATCAATGTGTTTCAGGGCGATATGAGTATAGTGGGCCCCAGGCCATGCCTGCCGTATGAATTCCAGTACTATCACCCGGAACAATTCGAACGGTTTAGCGTGGTTCCGGGCCTGACCGGGCTTTGGCAGGTCAGCGGCAAGAACAAAACGACATTCAAGGAGATGATCCAACTGGACATCGAATATTCAAGACGCCGGAGTCTCGGTCTGGATCTTGGAATTCTTTTCAAAACCGTTCCGGTGCTTCTGTGTCAGGTGAAGGATTCGCAAAACAAAAAGGCCGAGCCCGAGGCGATTCGCCTCGAAGACCAAAGCATTCAGGAAAGCATTCTTCCGGCACGGGTAGTGAATCATTAAGCTGGACTAAGCGTTGGAGGGGGACCCGAGGTCGCTTCAATATGGTGCGGCAAGAGCGTAAAATCGCTTGCCGGGCAAGCCAGGCGGCCAAAGGATAGCAGTCACGAAAAGATTAAACCCTGTTTATCCCCGATGGCGGGACTTCTACGGCGCTCAATATTAACCGCAAATCATAAATCAAGGACGAGGACTATGTCGAAAGTAATCAAGGTGGGTGTGGTTGGCTGTGGCTATTGGGGCCCAAATCTGGTGCGCAATTTCAATTTGCTGCCGGATTGCCAATTGAAAATGATGTGCGACACGAGCGAAGAGCGGCTGCAACATCTCAAATCATTGTATCCGGAGGTTCAACGGGCAACGAACTACGATTTCATGCTGAACGGCATTGGCCTGGACGCTGTAGTCATCTCGACCTCAGTGAAATGGCACTTCCCCATGGCAAAGGCGAGCCTGTTGGCCGGAAAACATACGTTTATCGAAAAACCGATGGCCAGTTCATCGGCCGAATGCGAGGAATTGATCGACATCGCGGAAAAGAAAGGCCTGGTTCTGATGACCGGCCATACGTTCCTCTATTCGCCCGTTGTCCGAAAAATCAAGGAAATCGTGGAACAAGGGGACATCGGCGACATCCGATACATTTGCGCGCGGCGGCTCAACCTGGGCTTATTTCAAAAGGACATCAATGTGGCCTGGGACCTGGCGCCGCACGATATCTCCATCATTCAACACATCATGGGCGAGCCGCCGATCTCGGTCAACTGCCGAGGTTGCGCGCACATCACGCCCGGCGTCGAAGACGTTACCATGATTTGTCTTTCGTTTCCGAAACAGCGCACGGCGATGATTCATAACAGCTGGCTCGACCCGCGTAAAATTCGCGAAATGACGATCGTGGGGAGCAAGCGCATGATTGTGTATGACGACGTGGCGCCGCTGGAGAAGATCCGCGTGTTTGACGCGCGCGTGGAGACGCCGCCTCACTATGACACGTTTGCGGAATTTCAGTATGCCTATCATTATGGCGACGTTTACGTGCCCTACGTGAAACAGGAGGAACCGCTCCGCAGTGAATGCCAGCATTTCCTTGATTGCATCAAGAATGGGACCACACCGCTTTCAGGCGGCAAAAACGGACTGGAACTTGTCCAGATCCTTGAGGCCTCATCCAAATCCCTCAGGCTTGGCGGCGCGCCTGTGGATTTCCTTCCGGAACATCGTTCGGCGAAGGCAGAACACCGCCGCGCTGAGTTTCCCGGTTCGTCGAGGGCCGAAAACAATCACCGCGGTGAGTATCTGAAGAAGAATGGGTCCAGGCATATTCCTGTGAGCCGGCTCACGTCACAAAAACGCGCGGTCAAATTGATCCCAAAAATTGCGCGTGCAACGGCGCCGGAAATATTCCCGCAATGACGGCAACGGAAGCATCGGCGCGGCTGGCGGCGGCCGGGGTGCTGCTGGGTCGAAACGTCCGTATCTACGATTTCGCGAATCTCTACGGATGCCGCATCGGCGACGATGTGAGGATTGGGGCGTTTGTGGAAATCCAAAAGGGGGCGAAGATCGGGAATCGCTGCAAGATTTCAAGTCATTCGTTTATCTGTGAAGGCGTGACCCTGGAGGACGAGGTTTTTGTGGGCCATCACGTTGTCTTTACAAATGATCTTTATCCCCGCGCCACAACAGAAGAAGGACAATTGCAAACGGACGCAGACTGGCAGTGTATTCCGACGCTGGTCAAACGCGGCGTGTCCATTGGATCAGGGGCGGTTTTGCTCTGTGGAATTACCGTTGGCGAACGGGCGATCATCGGGGCCGGGAGCGTTGTCACGAAAGACGTTCCCCCGGGGATGATTGTCGCAGGAAATCCCGCGCGAGTCGTCAGGGCGGTCAAAAAGGTTTCGGATATTGGAGTTTTAAGTTCTGAATATTGAGTCAACTTTGTGATTGTTGAAAACGTCATCAGCCCGGCGGAGTCTATTCCGTTTTCCCGTGAGCGACGCTTTTCGCGCGGAGCCGGCGTGCAGTGGATGAATCCCATGGATCATCCCAATTGGGACGAACAAATGGCCCGCCAGAATTTTTCCGCCTGTTCCTTTTTCCATAGCGCGGCGTGGACGAAGGTGCTGACGGAAACCTACGGCTTTGAGCCGGTTTACTTTGTCAGAGAGGAGTCCGGCGCGGTTCGATCGGTGCTGCCATTGATGGAAGTCAACAGCGCCCTGACTGGAAAACGGGGAGTTGCCCTGCCCTTTACAGACACTTGCGAGCCCCTCTGCGCCGAGAAAACCGAATTCCCTGAATTGTTCCGAAACGCCGTTGAATTGGCGCAGGCTCGAGGCTGGAAATATTTGGAAATTCGCGGGGGGGAATCCTTTTTCAGCGGCACAGAACCGTCGCTCTCTTTTTACAGGCATTGTGTGGAAATCCCCCGGGACGAAGGCGCATTTTTTGCGGGATTAAAAAGCGCCGTCCGACGGGCGATTCGGAAAGCCGAAAAGAGTGACGTACGGGTGGATATTTCACAGGACCTTGAGGCCGTAAAACAATATTACCAGCTGCATTGCCAATCGAGGAAACGACATGGATTGCCGCCGCAGCCATTGGCCTTTTTTAAAAGTATTCAGAGGCACGTCCTGTCAAAAGGGTTCGGCTTTGCCGCGATAGCGCGGTGGCGCAACATTCCCATAGCCGGAGCCCTTTTTTTCCACCTGGGCAACAAGGCAATCTATAAGTTCGGCGCATCCAATGAAACATTCCAGGAACTCCGGGGCAACAACCTCGTGTTTCGCGAAGCAATCGGCTGGCTGGCGAGGAACGGAATCAGGAAGTTGGATTTAGGGCGGACCGCAATGGCCGATGACGGTTTGCGCCGATTTAAACTGGGTTGGAACGCTGATGAAACGGTTGCCGGCTATTTTCGATTTTGTTTGAGACAAAAGCAATTTCTTCCCATGCGCGACGAAAGTTACGGCTGGCATAACCGCATATTCAAAGCTTTGCCGTTTGCAGCGTCGAGAGTTGCGGGGGAAATCTTATACCGGCACTGGGCCTGAGCGTTCGAGGAGGACCGTCACGGGAAGATGGGGAACATGAGCCACTGAAATACGGAGCACACAATGAAGACGTTAAATTACGACCAAAATACGGACCCACCCGCATTCACACCGGGGGACATCTATTTCATTCTTTTCCGCCATAAATGGAAAATCATATTGCTGTCGCTGACGGGAATCGCGGCGGCGGCGGCCTACTGGTGGTTCTATCCCCCACCCTACCAGTCGGAAGCCCGGCTGTTCGTCCGTTACGTTCTGGACAACCGCAGGCTCGACGCCGACCCCAAAAATGCGCAGATGACGTCGCCGGACGAAATGGGTCAAAGCATCATAAATTCTGAAATGGAAATTCTGACGAGCTTCGACCTGGCGAAGGAAGCCGCGAAGGACATCGGGCCTGACAAAATTCTGGCCAAATATGGAGGAGGCAACGACCCGCTCGCGGCGGCGGCGATCATTAAAAAGAACCTGGTCGTGGAGGCCCCGAAGCAGGACAGTGTGATTCATGTTGTTTTCATGGACGCAGATCCGACGGTCGTCCAGCCGGTCCTGTCGGAAATCATCAGCGATTATCTGGATAAGCACCTGCAAGTCCACCAATCGAGCATGTCTGATGATTACCTGTCGCAGGAGACGGCGCAATTGCGCTCGCAAATTGACGAAACAGAAGACGAATTGCGCGCGGCAAAAATGGGCGCAGGAATCATATCGCTTCCAGACGCGGAAAAATCGTACACGGACCAGATTGCCTGGCTCAAATCACAATTGTTCGATGCGCAAGGGGATTTGGCGGCGGACGAAAGCGAACTTAAAGCGCAGCCCGAACAGCAGACAAACGCCGCCGCGCCGGCGCCGGGAGTGAATGTTCCGGAAGGCCGCATGGAGGAATACCAGCGCGTCTGCGCCAGACTTGACTACCTTGAAAACCAGCAAAGCCAATACTACACACAACTGGGTTATACAGATGAGAACCGGCTGGTGCAGGAAACGCAATTGCAGATCGCCCAGACGAAATGGCTCAAACAGAGCCTGGAACAGCGCTATCCGGATTTGATCGGGACGTATTTGCCGGCAGCGGGCCCGGGACAAAGCGGGAGTCCGGGCAATCAGGAATCCGACCGTCTGGCACCCGTTTCGCTTCAGGCGAAAATTACCGTCCTGAAGCAGGAATTGGCCCAGCTGCAATCGGAAGCGGTCAAGGTGGACGTGGCGGAATCAAAAATTGCCGACCTTCAACGCCGTAAAGAAATGCTGGAAGACAACTATCAGAATTTTGCCGCGAGTTTGGAGCAATCACGTATCGATGAAACGCTGGGCCCGGGACGTGTTTCCAATATCAATACGGTAGAAGCTCCCACGCCGCCGTACAAAGACCTGTCAAAGCAGATCAAGGCGATGGCGATGATGGTGGGCGGCGGAATATTGGCCGGCCTGGCCTGGGCCTTCCTGATCGAAATTTACCTGGATACGTCGGTCCGGCGGACCAAGGAAATCGAATCGCGCTTGAAACTGCCGCTATTGATTTCGATCCCGGACATCAGCCGCAATGGGCACCGCCGATTGATTCAGGCGGCTGAGCGCCGGCAATTGCAATTTCAAAATCCGGACGACCCGGATGGGGGGCCGGGAATATTATCGTGGGAAACCAGCAGTTGCCTGAACCCGTTTTATGACGCGTTGCGAGACAAACTGGTGAACTATTTTGAAAACGCCAGGACAATCATCCAGCCCAAGCTGATTACAGTGACCGGAACGGAAAAAGGCTGCGGTGTCAGCGCCATTGCGGCCGGAGTGGCGACGTCGCTCGCCGAAACCGGGGAGCGCGTATTGCTGGTGGACATGAAATTAGAACACGGGGTAGCCCAGCAATTTTTCCTGGGCCGGCCCTGCTGCGGTCTGGATGAAGCGCTGGCCCTGGAGACCCGGGATTCGGCGCTGGTTCAGGAAAACCTGTACGTCGTCACGGCCGGTTCGCCCGACGAACGGTTCCAGCGAATATTGCCGCGGCTGTTCGTTTCACTGCTGCCGAGGATACGGTCGAGCGACTACGGCTATATCATTTTTGACATGCCCCCTGTTACCCAAACGAGCATCACGTCCCGGCTGGCTGGATTCATGGACATGGTGTTGCTGGTCATTCAATCTGAAAAAACGCACATAGACGCCGCGCAGCAGGCCATCGCTTTGCTGGCGCATTCCAAGACCAAAATCGGCGTGGTTCTAAACAAGACACGCAAGTATATACCGGACCGTCTGCACCGCGAAACGCTGACGGATTTTTAAAATTGCAGTCGTCACCGGGCGGCGGATCTCCAGCCTGTCGCTGAAGAACCGCCGCCCACAATCGACCCTCGCCCATGTCTGCTTCTGTTTTCAGCAATCGGATTTATTATCGGTTCAAACCGTATTTGCCCTGGCGTCTCCGAATGGGGATGCGCCGCCTGGTGGCGCGCCGGAAACGTGACGCTTTCAAAGACGTTTGGCCCATCAACGAAGCCGCGGGCCGTGTCCCTGAGAACTGGCACGGCTGGCCGAATAAAAAGAAATTCGCGCTGGTCCTGACTCATGACGTGGAAGGCGGCGGCGGCCTGGCCAAATGCCTTCATCTGGCGCAAATTGAGCGCAAACTGGGCTTTCGCTCATCATTCAATTTCATTCCCGAAGGTGATTACGCCGTGCCTCCGGATTTGCGAGAGGTCCTTTGTGAAGGCGGCTTTGAAGTGGGAGTGCATGATTTGCGTCACGATGGAAAACTCTACTGGCGCAGAAACAATTTCATGGAAAGCGCGCGGAGCATCAACCGTTACCTTGAAAATTGGAAAGCGAGCGGTTTTCGCGCGGCCTTCATGCTCCACGACCGGGAACGGTTGCACCACTTGAACATCGAGTACGACGCGTCGACATTCGACACGGATCCGTTTGAACCCCAGCCCGACGGGGTGAACACCATATTCCCATTTTGGATTTCTGACGGAAACGGAGGCGGCTATGTGGAATTGCCGTACACTCTGCCACAGGATTCGACGCTGTTTCTGGTTCTGGATGAAAAATCACCGGACATTTGGAAGACCAAATTAGATTGGCTTGTGCAGCGGGGAGGCATGGCGCTGCTCAACGTGCATCCGGATTACATTGGATTTAACGAGAAATTGGAGGCTTGCGAATATCCGGCCGCCTGGTACGAAGATTTTCTTTTGCACATCAGGGAACGATACGCCGGTGAATTCTGGAATCCCCTGCCCCGGGAAATGGCCCGTTGGTTTAAAGACACTTATCGGCCAAAAAAGCCGATTGTGCCGGAGTATCATTCGAATGGTGCCAATGGGCATCACCGAACACCGGCGCTGCGGGAAGCGAACACTGCGGTGGTATTGTATTCCTATTACGCGTCCGATCCGCGGCCGCGGCGGGAGGCCGAGGCCTTGAGCCGCGCTGGCGTGGAAGTGGATGTGATCTGTCTTCGCAAAGATCATTCTGAACCGGCATTCGAATGCATTCACGGTGTGAATGTTTACCGCATTCCCTTAAAACGCCGGCGCGCCGGGAAACTGACATATATATTTCAATACGCGTGCTTTTTGGCGGCCTCCTTTTCACTGCTGGCCATTTGGAGCCTAAAGAAACGCTATCGGCTGGTTCATGTCCATAATATGCCGGACTTCCTGGTTTTCAGCGGGCTGATCCCGCGATTGCGCGGAGCGAAAGTGATTTTGGACCTGCACGATCCAATGCCGGAACTATTCCGCAGCATTTATCATCTGCAGGAAGATCATCTAATCGTCCGCTGGCTGAAAAAGATGGAACGCAACAGCATCGGCTTCGCTGACCTCATCATTACGCCAAATATAGCGTTCAAGGAACTGTTTAAGTCGCGAAGCTGCCCGCCAAACAAAATCGAAACTGTGATGAACTCGCCGGAAGCCACCATTTTCAACGCACGAAATGGCGCGAGCGCGAACGGGCACACGCATTTTGAGGCGGCCGATAGCCGATGGAACGGGAGGGCTGCTTTCAGGCTAATGTATCATGGGCTCATTGTGGAGCGGCACGGCCTGGACCTTGCGGTGGACGCGCTCGCCAAACTGAAGCACAAGATTCCACGAATCGAACTCCACCTTTACGGTGAGCACACGGATTATTTGGATAAAATCCTTGCGCGGGCCAGGCAATTGAACCTGGGGAACGCCATTCAATTTCATGGCTTCGAAACGCTGGATGAAATTGCGCGGGACATTTTGAAAGCGGACCTGGGGATCGTGCCGAACCGGCTGACCGTGTTTACACAGATTAATTTTCCGACGCGAATTTTCGAATACCTCGCGATGAACAAACCAGTGATTGTTCCGCGCACTCGCGGGATCAGCGATTATTTCAATGAAAATGAAATCCTGTTTTTTGAGCCGGACAATGTGGACGACCTCGCGTCCCGAATTGAATGGGCATACGAGCACCCCTCGGAACTGCGGCGATTGACTGAGAGCGGACGCCGGATTTACGAAAAAAATTGCTGGGAACTGGAACAGGAGAAATTTCTCGACATCGTCAAGTCATTGATGAAAGTGCCTGCCTTCGCCGCCAAGGCGGAAAGCTTTTTACTGAACAGCCATTGAACGTTTGCCGGGGCCGCGGCTCCCGATTTTGCAGAACATGGATCCTATTTCAATATGAACACGACTATTGGCAAGGCCTGTCTGAAGCGTTCGCAGTTCGTCCTTGGTTCTGTGAGGACCGTCCGAGGGCTGGTTCACGACTTGACGACGGCGGCCCGGCTTGTCCGGCGAAATGGGAAGATCCAAAACTACCTGAGAACTCATTCAGTGGCCAAACTCCAACTCGGGACAAGTGACAGCAGTCTCGATGGATGGTTGAATACCGACGTTTTTCCAGTTGATCATTCGGTAATCTACCTGGACGCGACGCGCTCGTTTCCGTTTCCTGACAATGTGTTCGATTACATCATGGCCGAGCACATGATCGAGCACATTGAGTATAAGGCCGCGGTAACGATGCTCAGGGAATGTTTTCGCGTCCTAAAACCAGGCGGGAGAGTCCGGCTGGCGACACCGGACCTGGATGTATTATTGGCGCTGCGCTCGAAGGAAAAGACGGTTGTTCAAAGAAAATATCTTGAATGGGCCACTGCCACGTTCCTGCCAGGAGCCCCGGCGTGCAAAGACATTTTTGTGATTAACAATTTTTTTCAATCCTGGGGGCATTGCTTTTTGTACGATCACGAGACACTGGGCCAATTGCTTGAGGCTTGCGGTTTTAATGAAATCGATTTCTATAGGCCCGGGAACAGCGATGACCCGGTCCTGAGGGACCTGGAAACCCACGGTCGGAAGATAAAGGAAGAAAACAATCAGTTTGAAACCATGGTTGCCGAAGGCCGAAAAGCCAGGCATTCCAATGCCGCCATTTTCGACTTTCCAACAAACAAATCCGGGGAACCGGAACCCTTTTCGCAGCTTCAAAAGGCAGCATAACCCCGTACAATCAGCAGCCGTACACTTTCTTCGCAGTCGCGGCTCGACATTGGAAATTTTCCCGAAATTATGAAACCCCTTGTCTCCATTCTCATCTGTGCGTTTAACGTTGAAAAAACGATAGCGGAAACACTGCGGTCCGCGTTGGCACAAACCTGGCCACGGATCGAAATCGTCGTCGCCAATGACGGGTCGACGGACCGAACCGAGGAGGTTGTGCGGCAATTCAAGGGAGTGACCCTGGTGTCTGCGAAGCATGAGGGCTTCTCAGCGACCCAAAACACCGCTTTTAAGAATTCGCGCGGCGATTATATCCAGTACCTTGACGCTGATGATCTTCTGGCGCCGGACAAAGTCGAGCGGCAGCTTGCCGCACTCCAGAAGAGAGGGAATTCGCGCCTGCTGGCGTCTTCACCGTGGGCTTATTTTTACCATCGGACCCGGAACGCCCACTTTGTTCACAACTCCCTTTGTCACGACCTTTCGCCGGTGGAATTCCTGATGCGAAAAATGAATGAGGGCGCCTTTATGCAGAATGCGACGTGGCTCGTAAAACGTGAAATGGCCGAGCAAGCCGGTCCATGGGACACGACGCTCAACTATGATCACGATGGGGAATTTTTTTCCCGCGTGCTTCTGGCTTCGGCCGGCACCTGCTTTGTGCCCGGCACGGGAATTTACTACCGGAAGACCGGAACGAGCAGCATCAGCTACATCGGCAATTCAGATAAAAAGAAAGAGTCGCTTCTGGCTTCGCTGAAATTGCACGCGAAATATCTCTTGTCACTGGAGGACAGCGAAAGGACGCGCGCTGCGTGCATCAAGCAGCTTCAAAACTGGTATGATCTATTCTACCTTGGCCGGCCTGATTTGGCCGCCGAATTGGAATTACTGGCTGCAACTTTCGGCGGCCGGCTGAACCCGCCAAAACTGTCCTGGAAATATGTCTGGATCCAAAAGCTTTGGGGCTGGCACACGGCTACAGCGATTCAAATGAATTACAACAGATTTAAAGCGGATACGTTCCGGACTATTGATAGTGCCATGCTTCGATTGGAAAAGCGGGTCGGTTTTGGCCCGCAAATAATGACGCTTTGACCTGCTTATTCGAGCCCTGTTCGAACCTTTCGTCATGCCTTCATCAATCGCATTACTACTGACACTTGGTTTTGTTAGCTTCCTGTTCATCCGGGACGTGCGACAAAAGGCAAACGTGACTGGAGCGCTTTGGCTTCCCTTTTTGTGGGTCACCGTTTGCGGGGGCGGCTCGCGCTTTTTTTCCCAATGGCTGGACTTGTTCGGATTTCGCTTTGGGGCCGTTTCGGTTGAAGATGGCAGCCCCATGGACGCCGCATTCAATGCCGCGCTGATATTCGGCGGCCTGATGGTCCTTCATAAACGCCGGGTTTCGATGGTGGAATTTATTCACAACAACCGCTGGCTGGTCATCTATTTGGCGTTTTGCCTGCTGGCGGTTGTGTGGTCGGATTTTCCGTTTGTCTCTGCCAAACGATGGATCAAATTGCTCGGCAATCCGGTAATGGCGCTGGTTGTTCTGACGGAACCGGAGCCGACGGAGGCGTTTTCACGAACGATGAAGCGATGCGCCTACGTTCTGCTGCCGATTTCAATTCTGTTCATCAAATATTTCCCAAACCTGGGGCGCACTTTTGACGAGTGGACAGGGCTTGGACTCAATACGGGGATCGCCACCAATAAAAATGAGCTGGGTTTCGACTGTTGGATTCTGGGAGCCGCGCTCTTCTGGCATTTGTTACACGTGCTGAGATGGCCGCGCGGCACGGCACGCCGGGACGAATTAATTTTATGCGGCGGGCTAATAGGAATGGATCTTTGGTTATTGAAAAACGCGCATAGTGCTTCATCGCTCGTGGCCTTTCTTCTGGCAGCCGGGATTGTCCTGTTCCTGGGATTTCGATGGGTTAACAAGCGAAGTGTGGGCGCCTATATCCTCTCAGGCGCAGCGATCGCGGCCGTGGTATGTTTCGGACTTGGCCTTTCCGATTCCGTAATCCATCTCCTGGGCAGGAACGACACATTGACAGGAAGAACGGACATATGGCACGTACTTTGGCATTGGGACGTAAACCCCCTGGTTGGAACCGGCTATGAGGGCTTTTGGCTCGGAGACCGCCGATCGGATGTCCAGCAGGCTTTGGGCCTGTTCTATCTCAATGAAGCGCACAACGGCTATCTGGAAACGTACCTAAACCTGGGGTTCATTGGAGTAGGCATCACCGTGGCTCTGCTTCTGGCCACCTACGCCAAGACACGACGGGAATTGCTCCGTAATTTTGAATTTGGACGCTTTCGCCTGGCCTATCTAATCGCGTTTATAGTGTATAATTGGACCGAGGCGGCCTTTCGCATGAACTCGTTCCCATTTTTCATCTTTTTCCTCATTGCGTCCGATTATCCGGCCCGGCAAGTCAAAGTGCCCGTAACGATTGAGGACAGCAGCGGCGGCTTATTACCGGAGGGCTCCGTTTTAGTCCCTTCAAATTAAGGAGTTTTACTTTATGAATTCAGCCATCTCCCTTTCATTAAAACGGCAGGCACAGGGTGTTTTAAAAGCCGTCGGACTTTATGAGCGCGTCAAGGCTTCACGGCTTTACGATTTGTACTGGTCGCGCACCGATCCACACTGGATCACGGACCGGGCGCAAGAGGTTGAATTCTATCGAACCGTCCTTGCCGGGCTAAAGAAACGGGACCTCATCTTTGATATTGGCGCAAATGACGGTCGCAAAACGGATGTTTTTCTAAGACTCGGGGCGCGAGTCGTCGCGGTCGAACCAGATGAGACGAACCTTAAAGTGTTGAAAGGCAAGTTCCTGAAAAATCGGCTATTTCCAAAGGCGGTGGCGGTTGAAGGCAAAGCTGTGAGCGACCGGACGGGGAGTGTCTCTATGTTGATTGATGCTCCTGGTTCCGCATTGAATACACTGAGCCCAAAGTGGGCCAATACATTGCGAAGCGACCCGGCCCGCTTTGGCCAACAGTTCGACTTCACGACCGAGAAGGTCATTGAGACGACAACACTGGAATCGTTGATCGAAAAGCATGGGACCCCGTTTTACATCAAAATAGATGTGGAAGGCCATGAGTTGAATGCCTTGCGCGGCTTGAAACATGCAGTTCCGCGCGTCTCGTTTGAAGTCAATCTTCCGGAATTTAAAGAAGAAGGATTGGAATGCATTGGCCTGCTCCAACGGCTGGCGCCTGATGGTGAATTTAATTGCGTGGCCGAATGCCGGGACGGATTAAAATACTCCACGTGGCTCCGCGGTCCGGAATTTGTTCAGGCATACGGCGAATTTACGGATTCCACCCTTGAAATCTTTTGGCGGAATGCGAAATTTGCGTCACGTTCTTAGAGACGATTCAGCGGGATTAATAAAAAGGAGGGTGTCATGAAAACGAAGGTTTTGGATTTCTGTATTATTGTGGCAGCGGTTTTATTGGCAGCTGCGCACGCGGATGCCAGGGTAATCCAGGCGGCGAGTTGCCAGTTTGCTGATGTCAGCAATGCTGTTCTCCAGGCCTCTCCCGGCGACGTGGTGCAACTTCCGCCCGGCACTAATTGGTGGGCGGAAACTTTGGTTTTGAACGGCGTCTCCCTCATCGGGGCCGGCACCAACTTGACCGTAATCATAGACGAGGAGAACCGCTCGGTCAGCGGCCAGATTCTCAAGCTTAATGCGGTAGCGGGCACATTTTCGGAAATTGCCAATATCCAATTCGAGGGCGGCGTGACCAATACGACCGAGACCTATTCCGGCTCGCTCGAAATCTACGGTGTCCCGAGCAGTTCGTGGCGGATCGATCACAACGTCTTTAACGGCCTTTACGCTAAAAGCCTTGCCACCTCAGGAAACGCCTTCAACGTCATTGACCATAACACGTTCTACGAAAGGGGAATTTCTGTGGAAGACAATGGGTTTTGGACGAACGATCCCGAAGGCGATTACTCGTGGGTCCTGCCGCCCACTTACGGCGTGGCCAGCTCCAATGTCCTTTATGTGGAAAACAATTATTTTTCGAACATGGAGACCTATGTTGGCAGTGTGGGTGCCACCGATGGCGAAGGCGGGGGAAGAATCGTCTTTCGTTACAATACTGTCGTGAACGATTGCTTCAACAATCACGGCACTGAGAGCGGCGGACGGCTTCGCAGCGCGCGAAGCTTTGAGATTTACGGCAACACGTTTTTTTGCCCGCCCACCTCGACCATTTTGTACCCGATCTATGCTGCGTGCATGATTCGCGGCGGTTCAGGCGTCATTTTCAGCAACACAATCAACGGCTATAATGCGGTGGCAGCGATTCGCAATTTTCGCTACACATGCTCTTATTTGGGCGAATGGGAACCATTTGGGGGCGCCAATGGTCTCTCTCCCTTCGATTCCAACGATCCAACCTTGTATTTGACTGGAACAAGCGCCGGGCCAAATGGCGCGCAATATTTGCAGGTCAGCGGAGCGAATTGGACGCCCAACCAATGGGTCGGCTACGCGCTTATAGACACAAACAGCGGCCTTTTCTCTCAAATCGCATCCAACACCGTTAACACTGCCTATTACCTTGGAGCCACACCTGCCACGTTGGGAATAAGCCAGTGCACCCTCCTGTCTTTCAATACCGGGGATACGTTCCAGATTCGCCGGGTGTTTGCGGCGCTCGACCAACCGGGGCGGGGTTCGGGAGATCTGTTTATCGACATTGGAATGTCGAATGGAATTCTTTGGACAATTAACGCAGCCCTCGGCAAGGCGGCCTGGCCGCGTGAAAGCCTGGAGTGTATCTATTCCTGGGGAAATATGCTTGATGGGGCGCCGGGCGAACTGAACAGCACATATCCGAACATTCAACTCAATCGCGACTATTACAATGAGACTCCGAAGCCGGGTTACACACCCTATACCTATCCGCACCCGCTGACTTTTGTATCCGTGAGCTCTACAACCGGCACGACCGGCACAAACACCATTGGCACCGGCACGAACACAACCGGTACCGGCACCGGCACGAACACAACCGGCACCGGTACCACTGGGACGAACAACTCGTCTACAAATACTCTCCTGCCGCCTCCCGGCTTTCATATAATTCCGTAACTTGGTGAGGACGAAGCTATGAAGGATCGTTACATCATCTCCAAGGACGACAAGGTTTTGGTAACCGGGTCCAGCGGCTTTATCGGCGCCAGGGTAGTTGAATGCCTGCTTAATTACGGCTTTACGAACATTCGCTGTTTTGTCCGGCCATCAAGCCGTTTGGAGGGGCTTCAGACGGTTCTGAAAAAATTTCTGACTCCCCCGACCGTTGAATTTGTGCGCGGTGACTTGCTTTCGCGCGACGACTGCAAGATGGCGGCCGAGGGCGTTTCGGTGATTTTGCATTTGGCAGCGGGTTTCGAAAAATCATTTGCGGGCGCGTATATGAACTCCGCACTGGCGACAAGGAATCTGCTCGATGGATTCCTGGATTACGGCAAAGCGCAGCGGTTCGTCAATGTCAGTTCGTTTGCCGTCTATTCGAATTTAAAAATGAAACGCGGCGCATTGTTGGACGAAACGTGCGAGCTCGAGGACCGTCCGCAGGAGCGCTACGATGCCTATGGCTTTGGAAAGCTGAAGCAGGAAGAAATCGTGCGCGAATACGGGCAAAAACGTTCTTTGCCATACGTTATCGTCCGCCCGGGAGCTGTATTTGGACCGGGCAAACGGGATCTGAGCGGTCGCGTGGGCATTAACACGTTCGGTTTCTTCGTCCATTTGGGGAGGGCGAACGAATTGCCGTTGACCTATGTCGACAATTGCGCGGAGGCCATTGTCCTGGCGGGACTCACGCCGGAAATAGACGGAGAAATATTTAACGTGGTTGATGATGAACGAATGAGCAGCCGCAAGTTTCTGGCGGCGTATAAAGGCGCCAAAAGGTCCTTTTCAATTTCGGTCCCCTACCCCATCGCCTACGCATTTTGCAGTTTGTGGGAGGACTATTCGAAGCGTACACGGGGACAATTGCCGCCGGTTTTTAACCGCCGCCGTTGCGCCGCGGAATGGAAAGGCAATCGTTACTCCAACGAGAAACTTCATCGTCTACTGGGCTGGACACCAAAGGTCAAAATGGCCGAAGCGGTGCACTCATTTCTGTCACAATATCAATGAAATTAAAAGTGGCCATCGTGGGTTGCGGGAAGATCGCGGACCAACATTTGCTGGCAAGCCGGCGGATCCGGGATTGCGAGGTCGTAGCTCTTTGCGACCGCGAACCATTAATGGCGCGGCAATTGGGAGAACGATTTGGCGTCAGGCAAATTTTTTCGGATGCCAGGACGATGTTGAAAGAGGTTTCACCGGACGTCGTACATATTACGACGCCGCCGCAAAGCCATTTCGCGCTGGCCAAAACGTGTTTTGAGGCCGGAGCCCACGTTTATCTGGAAAAGCCTTTCACGGTCATGGCCGCGGAAGCGGCGGAACTGGTGGAAATGGCGCTCTCCAGAAATCTAAAATTGACCGCGGGACACAACTATCAATTCACGCCGGAAATGATCAGGATGCGAAAGCTTGTCGGGGACGGTTTTCTTGGCGGCCGGCCGGTACACATTGAAAGTCATTGGCCCTATGATTTGGGTGAGGCCAGTTATGCGGCGGCACTTTTGGGAAATCGGGACCATTGGGTTCGCAAGCTGCCCGGACAATTGTTCCACAACCTAATCAGCCATGGAGTCGCGCGGCTCGCGGAATTCTTAGACAATGAGATCACGGATATTGTGGTCCTGTCTCATCAAAGTCCCCGTTTGCGGAACCTGGACAGCGCGGAAACGCAGGATGAACTGCGCGTTTTGATCCGCGATGCCGTCGGCACGACCGCCTTCCTTTGCTTTTCGACCCAAATCAAACCCGGGCTGAATTCCTTTCGCCTTTGCGGTCCGAAAAATTCGATCACCGTGGACGTGAACAACGGCACGCTTGTGCGAAATGAAGGGAAGGGCTATAAGAGCTATCTCACATACTTTATCCCGCCGTTTAAGAATGGGAGAGAGCATTTCAGGAACGGATGGTCCAACGTGGTTCAGTTCCTGCGTGGCCGGCTGTATCAGGACTTTGGAATGAAGGAACTCATCGAACGGTTTCACAATAGCATTCTGGAACAAAAGGCGCCTCCGATTTCATATCGGGAAATTATTTTGACGGCAAAAATCATGGATGGGATTTTCGAGCAAACGGCTTCGAACAGGGCTGGGTTCGCGTCCCCGAATTGGCAATATGAAATACGTTCTAATCACCTCGGCGAGGAACGAGGAGTCTTACATCGGCAAAACGCTTGAGTCTGTCGTGAGGCAAACCCACTTGCCCGAGCATTGGGTGATCACAGATGACGGCTCGACGGACCGGACAGCAGAAATTGTTGAAGATTATGCTGCGCGTTTTCCCTGGATATCGCTGATTCGGCGAGTGAACCGTCGCGAACGTCATTTTGGCGGAAAGGCCGACTCCGTGAACAGTGGCTTCAAATTTTTGGAGGGAGCGAAGTTCGATGTGGTAGGAAACCTGGACGCCGATGTTTCGTTTGAGCCGAACCTGATGGAATTTCTCATGCAACAATTTGCCGCAGAGCCGCAGATGGGCATTGCGGGAGCGCCATATATAGAGGGCGAATTCGATTCGGCCCGCGATAGTTTCGAGGGTGAGAATTTCGTACCCGGCCAACTCCAGCTGTTTCGCCGTCAATGTTTCGAAGAAATCGGCGGTTATGCAGTGAGCCGCGCCGGAGGAATAGACTGGATCGCCGTGATGACCGCGCGAATGAAAGGTTGGAAGGTCCGCTCATTCTCTGAAAAAAGGTTCATCCATCATCGCGTCATGAACACCGCTGAACGGGGACTTTTGGCCGCGTATTTCTCGTATGGCCAAAAAGATTATTACCTTGGCGGCTCTCCCGTTTGGGAACTGTTCCGTATTGGGTTTCGAGCAATGAAAAGGCCTTACATCGTGGGCGCGGCTTCCATGCTTTGCGGCTATTGCCATGCCGCCTGCTCCAGAATGGAGCGGCCTGTTTCCGTGGAATTAATGCGTTTCCACCGGCACAACCAGCTTAGGAAATTGCGGCGAATTTTTGAATCCCTATTGCACTTTAAAAAAGTGGACAACTTTCACCTGGACAACAGCCAGACGAAGTTTTCATAAGGCCTCGGGGCAGGATACAGGCTCTCACGCAACGGTTTCTTTTTAAGACGATATTTTTACCAGCACGACTGTCCAACTGCCGCCGCAGTCCGGACGCGGGCATGAAACAAGCAATCTGAAATCAAAGGAGAATATGAGCTGCGAATTTCCAGGTTTACAGGATTTAGTGGACGAACAACTCGACGGCCGTGCTGTACGGCTGTTGGAAGCCGGTTGCGGCTCCGCCAGCCACCTCGATTTTGGCGGTGACGTTTGGATCACGGGAATTGATATTTCCCAAAAACAGCTGGACCGCCATCTATCTCTCAATGAAAAAGTCCTTGGAGATGTCCAACGCCACGATTTTGCCCCGGGCAGTTTTGACGCGATTATTTGCTGGGACGTTTTGGAACATCTACCGCAGCCTAAACTGGCGCTGCACAAATTTGCCCAGGCGATTAAACCAGGCGGCATTGTGATCCTCAAATTACCGAACGTTCTTTCTTTGAAGGGGCTTATTACAAAATTCTTTCCCCACTATCTTCACATTCTCGCCTACCGATACTTTTACGGCGACAAGAATGCCGGAAAAAACGATACGGCGCCATTTAAGACCTTTTTGAGATTCTCGGTCGCCCGCCAGGCGATACAGCGATTGTGCAAACAGTACGGATTACAGACAGTATTTCTTGGCTCGCACGATGTGGCATCATCCACCTGGCTGCGAAATCGAAAGGGCGCCTTCTTCCCCTACGTAACCTTAAAACGAGGATTGCAATTTTTAACCGCGGGAATGATTGGCGACAGCGATTTTGTTTTGGTGCTGAAAAAATCAGGACGCCCTCAGCCCGGAATGGCAGAAATTCAGGCGCAACACCAAAGCGATGACAGGAGAGAGCTTCTGCCGATGAAGAATTTCATTCACGCAAACGAAGTCCAAAACGTTTTGGAGAACTTTTCGGCCTGGCTTGGAGATTTCGGCGAAGTTTCCTATGACCATCAATCGTTTTTTGCCGGGCCGGCCGGGCGGGCCGCAAAATCGCTTTACTATCGGCACAAAACGGTGGGCACCGCCGCCGTAGCGCCAATGATTTTTTGCGAAGCCTTTCTTCCATCAGCGCGAAAGTACTTCCATCATCCCATTCGCTTGCCGATCGCGGACGCGCACTACGCCATGGGCTTCGCATGGCTGTATGAAGACGACCGGCAACGAATTCTACATTCAAAAGGCGATGCACTTTCTGGAAATACTGCAAAAGACCCGTTGCACCACCTTTAAGGAATATGCCTGGGGATACCCTTTTGATTGGGCCACGCAAAACGGCGTCATTCCCGCCGGCACACCCCTCATCACGACGACCCCTTACGTTTTTGAGGCATTCTTACAGATGGAACGACTGCGTCCACATGTAAAGTGGCACCGGGTGCTGGAGTCCATCGCGCGTCATATGTGTACAGATTACAAAGATTTCAAGGTTTCCGAGAAGGCCAGCACGTGTTCGTACACCCCATTTGACAAAGTGGGCGTCGTGAACGCATCGGCATACCGCGCCTTTGCGCTGACGAGCGCGGCGAAATTCCTAAATGACCCTCGTTTTTCCAACGCGGCGCAGCGTAACCTTGACTTCGTCCTGGAGTCCCAAAACGAAGATGGCTCCTGGCCCTATGCGATGGATACCAAACGCACGTTTGTGGACCATTTTCATACGTGCTTCGTCATGAAGGCACTCGCAAAAATTTATTTTCTGACGGGCAACGAGGATTGCAGGAAAGCTCTCGACCAGGGTGTGAGCTTCTACCTGCAAAATCTCTTTTCCGAGGACGGGATGCCCAGGCCGTTTGCCAGGGCGCCGCGCCTGACGGTCTATCGCCATGAACTCTATGACAGCGCCGAGTGCATTAATCTGTGCCTGTTATTGAGGAAATATTTTCCACAACTCGAAAAAACTTTGGAAAGGGTCACTGCCGGGATATTGAGCGATTGGGTAAAAGCCGACGGCTCATTCAGGTCACGGCAGTTGATGTTCGGCTGGGATGACGTGCCAATGCATCGTTGGGGACAATCGCAAATGTTCCGGAGCCTGGCGTTTTACCTGAATGAAGCGCAGGCGGCAGACACCCAAGTCTATGAAAACCACGATTCCAAATTTTATGTGCGGGATTTGCGGGCAGCTTAACTTTGCCAAAGCAGAGCCGGTGAATCCCGAAATGATTCACCGGATGTCACGGTCGATGCTCCACCGGGGCCCCGATGACGAGGGCGCATTTATTTCCGGGCCGATCGGCCTGGGGTTCCGGCGGCTTTCGATCATTGACCTGGCGGGCGGACACCAACCGATGTCTGATGCCGAAGGCACGGTCCAGGTGGTTTTTAACGGCGAGATTTACAATTTTCGCGAACTGCGCCGGGATCTCGAATCCCGCGGGCACAAATTCCGCACGCATTCTGACACCGAAGTCATTGTCCACGGTTACAAGCAATGGGGCACGGAGATTTTCAACCGGTTGAACGGAATGTTTGGAATTGCCATTTGGGACGTGAAGCAACGCCGCCTCATCGTGGCCCGGGATGCCATGGGGATTAAATTGATCTATTATAGGATCGAGAACGGGCAATTGACATTTGGATCAGAGATCCGGCCGATCCTGGCCTCCCAGGACTCCAGACCTGAAATCTCTCCGGCGTCCATCGCCCTCTTTTTACGATTTCGCTACACACCTTCGCCCTTGACGATTTTCAAGGGGATAAAAAAATTGGCGGCCGGGACCATGTTGATCGCCGAAAACGGCTCCTGCCGTGAGCAACGCTGGTATGATTTCACGCCCTCGCCTTTTCCAGACACCAAGAAAGACTCCGAAGCGGCGGAAGAACTGCTGGAACTTTACCGGCGTGCCGTGCGGCGGCACTTGTGTGCCGACGTGCCTGTGGGAATTCTACTCAGCGGCGGAATGGATTCAGCGCTGCTGCTGGCATTGATGAATGAACATGGCCGTCACTGGCCGGCCTTTACGGCGGGCTACGGAAAAGGTTTTGCCGATGACGAACTTCAAACTGCCGCGCTCTCGGCCTTGCGTTTGGGCGCCCGCCACGTGGCGGTAAAATTGGACCAAAATGAATTCGAAAGGTCTCTTCCCAAAATCATTGAATATCTCGAAGAGCCGGTCGCCAGTTCTTCCATTGTGCCAATGTATTTTGTCTGCAAGCGGGCGCGTGAGGACGTGAAAGTGGCCCTGATCGGGCAAGGACCCGACGAACTTTTCGGCGGCTATAACCGTCACCTGGGCGTTCATTATGGAAATCTCTGGCGGCGTCTGCCCGGGTCTGTCCGTTCGCGCATGAGTTCCGCGATATTGCGGCTGCCGCGAAATGAAACGTTGAAGCGCGGTGTTCAATCATTGTCAATCCAGGACCGCGTGGCGCGGTACGAAAGTATTTTCTCGTTGCATCCCGAGGAAACAGTCGCCGGACTGTTCCGTCCTGAATTCTGCCCAAACGGCGAGAGCGAATTATCACGCTATTTGGACCCGGTTGTGCCGCAAATGGAACAGACTGATGAGTTGGGCGGTTTCCAACTCCTGGAAATCCGGTCATCTCTGCCGGACGAGTTACTGATGTATGCGGACAAGCTTTCCATGGCGCATAACCTGGAGGCCCGCGTGCCGTATTTGGACCGTCCAATTGTTGAGTTTGTCCAGCGCCTTGGTGCCAATCAAAAAATCCGTTACGGCATCCGGAAATGGCTGCACCGACGTATTTGCTTTAGAATGCTTCCCACGTCCATCCTTTTGCGAAAGAAACGTGGTTTCGCGGTCAATGTGGTGGACGACTGGTTCAACGCGCGAGCGGGAGGCGTCTTTTCGGAAATGCTGCTGGACAAGGACTCGCTAATGTACGAACAGCTAAGGCCTGAACCGGTTCGCGCGCTGTTGGAACAGCATCGCGCGCGGCGCCAGGACAATCACAAGCTGCTTTTCAGCCTCGTCATGTTTGAACAATGGCTGCGGGGCGTCCGTTCGCAGCAAAGAGCAATTTTAGACAGCCCCGTCGCCGCCTGATATTTATGACCACTAATTCCATTTCATTGCCCACGGGCTTTGCCGAAATCCGAGTCAGAGGCAAAACGACCTTTGTTCCCTCAGCAACGATTGACGGGAAGACTGTCATTGTCACCGGCAAATGGCTTAAAACGGCGTTCATTCGGGACCAGGAACTCGTCGAAGGTGAACTTGTTGAAAAGCCCGCCCCATTCCTGGAAGAACTAAAAAAGAGTGAGTTGAGGGCGGATCTTTTTACGTTCATACAACGGCCTCCCGACATTTCGCCAAAGTTCGATTTTCGTGTCGAGTGGGACAATTACGCAGTCGTTCCGATTACGACATTTGACAATTGGTGGGAAGCCGTGCCTCAGGAAACACGAAAAAACGTGCGCCGTTCCGCCAAGCGCGGCGTGGTTGTCAGATCAGTTCCTTTTGACGATGACCTGGTGCGCGGTATTCACAGTCTTTGCAATGAAACTCCGGTCCGACAGGGCAAACCATTCTGGCACTATGGCAAGGATTTCGAAACGGTCAAACGCGAGCATGCCACATATTCCGAACGCAGTGAATTCATTGGGGCGTTTTTCAATGATGAACTCATCGGCTTTATCAAGCTGGTCTATGTAGATCGCCTTGCCTATATCCTGCACATTCTGGCGGCAAACGCGCATTATGACAAACGGCCCATCAACGCGCTGATTGCTAAAGCCGTTGAAATCTGCGGGCAAAGG
This sequence comes from uncultured Verrucomicrobiae bacterium, assembly GCA_963845665.1. Lineage (GTDB taxonomy): Bacteria > Verrucomicrobiota > Verrucomicrobiia > Limisphaerales > UBA11358 > UBA11358. The sequence continues at coordinate 216,551 of CAWJTA010000001.1, read as the reverse complement.
CGCGTGGGATACTTTGTTTACGGCCAATATGCGTATGGGAATAAAACGCAAAGTTCATTGGTGGAGCTCAAGCGGCGCAACGGCTTCGAGCAGGTCAATTTCCCGCGCTACTATGTGCCGTTGACGTGGAAAGGAAAAATCGCTGTGGCTTTGCGCCTGTACCGCGGCGCCGTCGGCCTGTTGCCCTCGCCAGTTTTGAAGACCGCGGTCGCCACTCGAAACTGGTTTTATGAAAAAAAATCGCACTCATCTATGACGAAAGTCGAATCAGAACCGAAACTTCCCGTCGACTAATTAATTTTGCCGGTGTAGCTCAACGTCAGAGCGGCTGATCTGTAATCAGCAGGTTGGAGCGTTCAATTCCTCCCGCCGGCTCCAATTTACCAAATCCAAAACGCAACGTAGAACATCCAGAATATGCCTGGAATCATCGGGATCATTAACCAAACGCCGTCCCCACGGTGTTCGCATCTGGTCAATGCCATGCTCAGTGCGATCACATACGAAGATTTTTACAAATCGGAGACGTATTTTGCCCAAGAGGCTGGAATCGGCGCCGGCTATGTCGGATTCAAAGAGTCCGGGGACGGAATCTTCTCAGACCCAACCGGCAATACCGTTCTCATCTTTCTGGGCGAATGCTTTGTAGATACCGAGGTTGCGCGCGGCGAAACGCTGGTCCGGATGTATGAACGGGACGGCGAAAAGATGCTTGAGCGGCTGAATGGCCTGTTTTGCGGTTTGCTGATAGATAAAAAGCGGAAGAAAACACTCGTGTTCAATGACCGCTATGGAATGCGGCGCATCTATTATCATGAACGCGGCGGCAGTTTTTATTTGGCCAGCGAAGCCAAGGCCCTGCTTCGGATTTTCCCTGATCTTCGCGAATTCGATCAGGAAGGCGTCGGCGACTATCTCACCTTCGGCTGCACTCTCGAATGGAGGACGTTGTTCCGGGAAATTCAAATCATGCCCGGCGCCTCGGTTTGGACTTTCGAAGCCGGTCGTTGCTCCAAAGGACAGTATTTCTCGCCCGAAACCTGGGAATCAAGGCCCGAACTGGCGGCTGATGAATACGAAACGCGGCTGCCGGAAACTTTCAAGCGTATTCTGCCACGATATTTCGAGTCTCATTCGAGGACGGGCATCGCCCTGACCGGGGGCCTGGATACGCGGATGATTATGGCTTGCCGCCCGCAAAACGACGGCCATACGACTTGCTACACGTTTTCCGGAAACAACGGCAAGACCCGTGATGACACAATAGCGGCCCGTATCGCCTCGGCATCGAATTTAGAACATAATCTGTTGCGGCTGGAGCAGGACTTTTTCCTAAAATTCCCGGAGCACGTAGACAAAACGGTCTTCGCCACGGACGGCTGCGCGGGAATTTGCAACGCGCATGAAATCTATTTCAATCGCAAGGCCAGGGAACTGGCGCCACTCCGGTTGACGGGCAATTACGGAAGTGAAATTCTGCGGGGAATTTCAACATTCAAACCGCTTTCTCTTTCACCACAACTTTTCAAAGCGAATTGGCGTCCAATCATACAATCACGAGGGAATCGATTGTCCGCGCACAAAGCGCACCCGATGACTTTTTCGGCGTTTAAAGAGATTCCCTGGAACCTTTACGGAAATCTGTCCGCAGGCTGGTCTCAGTTGCGGTTTCGCACGCCATATTTGGATAATGACCTGGTCGAACTGGCGTATCAGGCGCCAGCGTCTGTCCGCAAATCATCGCTCCCGTCGTTCCGCATCGTCAGCGCAAACAACGCCACGTTGGGCCAGATTCCCACGGACCGCGGGTATGCAAACGGCAATTCCGGCCTTTTATTTTTGTCACGCCGGCTCCTGGCCGAAGTGACATTCAAACTGGACTACTACAATAATGAAGGATTTCCAAGCGTCCTTGCGCCGTTCGAGCCGTTCTTGAAAAGCGCGGGATATCGGTTTGGAATTCTGGGACAGCACAAATTTTTGCACTATCGCAGCTGGCTTCAAAACGAATTCGGGCCGTACGTGCGGGATACTGTGGCAAACTCCAAAGAACGCTTGAGCGAATTTTTCAACCCTGGTTTTCTCGAAACGATGGCCGCAGACCACGTGGACGGAAAAAGAAATTATTCAAGTGAAATCAACGCAGTGCTGACGTTGGAAGCAGTTGAGCGCCTGCTGTTTCGGAAACTTCCAGTCGACGAGGCGACCATCCCGTGAAGAATCAAAGAAATTTCGACGCGCGCGTAAGCATCCTGACCGGGTGCCGGGACCGGCATTACGTCCTTGGGTTGGCGTCGGCCCTCCTTGAGAGCGGCCAAAAATTTGATTTTATCGGCAGTGACGACCTGGAAAACGTGGAACTGTCCGAATCTCCTGGGGCAAATGTTCTCAATTTGCGGGGCGACCAAAGCGTGAGTGTCAGTTTGCCGAAAAGGATCCTGAAAGTCCTGATTTATTATTTTCGCCTGCTCAAATACGCGGCCACCACGCGCACATCCATTTTCCACATTTTATGGAACAACAGATTTGAACAATTTGACCGGACGCTGCTGACGGCCTATTACAAACTGCTGGGCAAAAAGATCGTATTTACCGCTCATAATGTAAACGCGGGTTCGCGGGACGGCAACGATTCTTGGCTCAATCGCGCCACGTTGCGGTTTCAATACCGAATGTGCGATCATATTTTTGCGCACACGGAAAAAATGAAGGAGGAGTTGATTGCCAATTTTGGCGTTTTGGCAGAACGAATAAGCGTCATTCCATACGGGATCAACAACAAAGTGCCCGACACAGCCCTGACAAGCGCCGGGGCGAGAGAGAAACTCGGCCTGCGAAAAGAAGAGAAAGTGGTTCTCTTTTTTGGAATGATCGCTCCCTACAAAGGTTTGGAATATCTCCTGGAAGCAATAGCTCTGGTGGCACAAAACGACCCAGGTTATCGTCTCATCATCGCCGGCCAGCCCAAAAAGTTGGACGCGTATTGGGATGGCATCCAACAGCGGATCGTCAGCCTGAATCTTCAGAAAATTGTAATCCAGCGTATTGAATTTTTGCCGGAGGCGGACATTGAGCTCTATTTCAAGGCGGCCGACGTGGCAGTGCTGCCGTACACTTATATTTTTCAAAGCGGAGTTCTATTGATGGGTTATGCCTTCGGGTTGCCGGTGATAGCCACAGACGTCGGTTCGTTCAAGGAATGCGTGGTCAGCGGAGAAACCGGGTTCATATGCCGGTCCGGGGATTCCGCGGACCTTGCCAGGGCTCTTGAAACCTATTTCGGAAGCAATCTCTATCGCCAGTTGGAGAGGTGGCGTGAGCGCATACGCGCCTTCGCAATCGAGCGGTATTCCTGGACCAAAGTTGGCGAAATGACCGGGTCCGTTTACATGCAATTGCTTGCCGGAAAAGGATCCGGTGTATCGGAACCTTTAACAGGGACCGCTTCCTATAAAAACAGAATCCGCGCGAGCTTTCTCTATCTCGCTGATTCGATCAGGAGATGCATACTCGCCATATTGCTTTGCTTTCGGAGAAACCCGAACTACAGCCTGAAAATAGCCATCATCAAGCATAAGCATGAAGGCGATCTATCGCCAATTTCCCGCCAGTTCGGAATTCCAATGAGAGTGCTGCACCAACAAAAAGACCTGGGGCTGGACAACCCCGCTTACCGATTTCATCGCGACGGGGCGTTGTTTTCGTATATTGTTTCCCAGGCAAAAATACTTAAGGGCTGTTCGTGGCTGGACGTTGGCGCGGGCACGGGCGCACTGAGCGTTTACCTGTCAAACATTCTGCGCTCCGAAAATTTTGAACTTTGCGATGTTTGCCCCCCGCACAATTCCAATTTTCCCATCAGGCAGATTGACGGCACACATTTGGATTACGAAAGTGACAGCTTCGACCTCGTATTTTTCAACTATGTCCTCCACCACGCCGGCGATAATACGATACCCCTGCTCCGTGATGCGCATCGAATTGCCCGCCGATACGTAGTCATCACGGAGGACCCCAAGGAGAACAGCCAGGACAGCCTTTGGGCGTATAAGCACGACGAAAGAGGCACGTTCAGAGGCTTGAGAGAATGGAAGGAACTATTCACGCTCATTGGCTTTTCGACGGTATTTGAAACTCCGCTTGATGATCATGTTCACAAGCGCCACTTTTTCCTGCTATCGACAAACAAGAATACTGCCTCGGCGGAAACGTGCAGCTACGCGTATCCGCACCCATACAACTATTGACGTCAAAGCCGGGAGTTCTGGCATCCAATCTGCATAGACTCGCGCTGTGCGCTTTTTAAAAGGCAAAATGCAAATATCGATTTTTGAAAATGAAATCGGGTTGACCGGCACCCCGGAGAATTCCGCGGCGTCGGTGCCACGCATTCAAAACCGTATCCAAAACGGTTTAAACCGCAAATTGGAAAGCCGGCGGCCCGCAAGTGAACATTTTGTGAAGGAAAAACGCACTTCAAACCAAACACCAAATATCATCATCACAGCCTATTCCCAGACCATCCGTGAGAAAGACCCGGGGCTTGTATCCAAAATGGAGAATAACCATGAAAAAGCCCTTTGTCTCAATTCTCATTCCGGCTTACAACGCTAAACAATGGATTTCCCGCGCAATTTCCTCCGCCCTGCACCAAACGTGGCCGCACAGGGAAATTATCGTCGTAGACGATGGTTCGACCGATGGCACACTGTCGGCCGCGTCAAAGTTTTCAAAGGACGGCGTCACCGTTGTTCCACAACCTAATCGGGGCGCATCCGCAGCACGAAACCACGCCTTTTCGTTGTGCCGCGGCGATTATATTCAATGGCTGGACGCCGATGACGTATTGGCTCCGGACAAGCTTTCGCGACAAGTAGAGGTCGCCGAAGCTCTCGAAAATCCGCGCCTGTTATTGTCGTCCGAATGGGGACGCTTTTTGTATCGGACAAAAGGAGCCCAGTTCACTCCAACGGTCCTGTGGCAGGACCAGTCGCCATTGGAATGGCTGCTGCGGAAGATGACGTTCAACGTTTGGATGCAGCCGGGGAGCTGGCTGGCGAGCCGCGAACTCAGCGAGGCGGCCGGACCGTGGGATGAGCGGCTGTCTTTCGATGATGACGGAGAATACTTTTGCCGGATGATGACAAAAAGCCAGGGAGTAGTCTTCGTCCGGGACGCCAAAACATATTACAGAATGACGGGACCCGGAAGTTTGAGCTCGATGGATAACTCGAAGAAAAAAATGGAGTCCGCCTGGCTTTCGATCAGGCTTCACATCCGATATCTGCGGCAGCTTGAGGACAGCGACCGGACGCATCAGGCAGCGGTGAGCTTTTTGCAGACGTGGGTCACTATGTTCCACCCGCTTAGGCCGGACATTGTTGAACAGATGCTTGAAATGGCTAAAGCCCTGGGCGGAGAGGTCAATCATCTGGCCCCACTAAAACTGGTTGAGGCGCTCCGTTGGAAATTTGCCTGGATGGAAGGCGTTTTTGGGAACCGCTTCGCCTACTGGGCGCAAAAGAGACTGCCACAATTCAAACACTTCATGATTGGATCCACGAGACGATTTTGGGACAGAGCCCTGTTTCAACTGGGATATGAATAATTATATGACGCCTGCGACACTGGTTATCGAAGCTGGTCACACTGAACGCCAATACTGGCGGGACCTCTGGAGGTTCCGCGAACTCTTCTATCTGCTCGCCTGGCGCGATTTTTTGATCCGCTATAAGCAGACCGCCGTCGGAATCGCGTGGGCGCTGATTCGCCCGCTTCTCATGTTGTTGGCGCTGACGCTCGTGGGAAAGGCAGGCAATTTTTCAACCGGGGGCGCGCCTCAAGCGTTGTTTTTCTATTGTGGATTGCTCCCGTGGCAATTCTTCTCCACGGCCATGTCCGAAAGCGGCAACAGCCTGGTCAACAATTCCAACTTGATCTCAAAAATCTATTTTCCGCGCCTGGTCGTCCCAGCCAGCAGCGTCATCGTGAGTTTCACGGATTTTCTCATCGCCGCGGCATTTCTGATCCCCTTGATGTGTTACTATCATTTTGCGCCCTCGCCACTCCTTCTGTTTGTTCCGTTCTTTGTGCTCCTGAATTTGGGGCTGGCCACGGCTGCGGGGTTCTGGATTTCGGCGCTGACAGTGAAATATCGTGATTTTCGGTTTATCGTCCAGTTTTTGACCCAGTTCGGCATTTTTGTTTCAGGCGTGTTTCCCGCAACCGGGTCTCACGGAACCCTCCACCTCATTTACGCGGTCAATCCACTCGTCGGAATTATCGACGGATTCCGGTGGTGCATTCTTGGAGGTGATCACGCTGTGCCTCCGGGCGAACTCTTGATGTCCTCGGTCGTAACGTTGGCGCTGCTATTCACCGGAATTCGGTATTTTAGGAATACTGAACGCACATTCGCGGACGTTATTTAATTCTTCTCCGTCTAAATTTATGTCTAAATCCGATACCGTTATTGCCGTCAAAAACCTGTCCAAGTATTACTCTATTGGACATTTACGCATGGCAAACGGCAACAAATTATGCCATCCGCCGGGCTTGCGCCATGCCATCGATTACGCCTTGCGCCATCCCATAGCATGGTGGAAAGAGAGAAAGATTCAGGAGGAACATTTTTGGGCTCTGACAGATGCCTCCTTTGAAGTCAAGGCGGGCGAGGTGATGGCGGTCATCGGCCGAAACGGCGCCGGCAAATCCACTTTATTGAAAATTCTCAGCCGTATCACCGAGCCCACCAGGGGACGCATCGAAATCACCGGCCGCGTCGCCAGTCTGCTCGAAGTGGGAACCGGCTTTCACCAGGAATTGACCGGCCGGGAAAACATTTTTCTGAATGGCGCGATCCTGGGAATGACGCGTGCGGAAATCAAAAAGAAATTCGACGAGATCGTCGCGTTTTCCGAAGTGGAAAAATTTCTCGATACGCCGGTCAAGCGCTATTCCAGCGGCATGTACGTGCGGCTTGCGTTTGCCGTCGCGGCGCATCTGGAGCCGGAAATTTTAATTGTGGACGAAGTGCTGGCGGTCGGGGATTCCGCCTTCCAAAAGAAATGCCTTGGCAAAATGCAGGAAGTTTCCAGGAGCCAGGGTCGCACGGTTTTGTTTGTCAGCCACAATATGTCGGCAGTACTGCAATTGACAACACGAGCCGTCGTCCTCGACAAAGGACGCGTCATCTTCAATGGCCCGACGGAGAAAGCCGTGGAGGAATATGCCGGCGCCCTGAGCAAGGATTCCACAGTCTTTTTTCCAGTCGAGGACGCCCCAAGAAAACACGCCGGCACCGGCGCAGCCCGTTTTATTTCGTTCCGTTTTGACCGTTCAATGCCCATTTTTTCACCGGATGAAGATCTCCAGTTTATCGCCCGGGTCCGGGCGAACGAAACACTGCAACGTATCCGTTTCAGCATGACCGTTTTCACCCCGGAAGGCGTTCCTATTGGCACCTGTTTTGGGGCCGAACGGCCCGGTATGCGCGACGGAGAGGATATTGAATTTGAAATCTCTTTGCCGCGTCCCCGGCTGGCGCCCGGGCGCTACTGCTGCGGAGTATCCGTAGGAAAAGGCGACCACCGAATGGGCATGGTGGACTTCGACACAATCCTGGACACCCTGGCATTCGAAGTCCACCGCGAAGAGGGCGATAGCGGGACTCTGGCAGAATGGCCCCGCGGTTGGGGCTCTGTCATTTTTCCGGACTTAAAGTGCCGGCCGGCGCTCGCCGCGGCATCTGAAACCTTAAGAGACAACGTCGAAATGCTTCCCGCATAACCTATGTCAAATCATCATCCGCTGGCCATTGTCATTCCAGCCTACAAATCCACGTTTTTGCGCGAAGTCCTGGCATCAATCGCGAGCCAAACGTGCCGCGATTTTCAGGTTTATGTGGGCGACGACGCCAGTCCGGAAAATATCCGGGAAATCATCCGCGAATTTTCAAACAAACTCCCAATTGACTATCACCGTTTTTCAAAAAACCTGGGCGGCATCTCTCTTGCGGAACACTGGCGCCGATGCATCGACCTGAGCCATGAACCATGGGTCTGGCTTTTTTCGGACGACGATCTCATGGAGGAACAATGCGTTGAAACCTTTTACCGCGAGTTGCGCGGCACTTCGGGCCGTTATGAACTGTACCGCTTCAACACCTCTTCGATCAACGGCCAGGGCCGCCTGATTTCCGAGAATACGCCACATCCTCAAAATGAAAACGGTCCGGATTTCCTGGTGTCACGGCTGCGCGGAGGCAGGACCAGCACCGCACAAGAACTGATTTTCTCCCGGGCCGCCTGGGAAGCAATCGGCGGGTTTCCGGATTTTCCACTCGGCTGGGCGTCCGACGATGCTTTTATCGCCACACTCGGGGCCCGCAAACCGATTCGCGTCATCCCGGGACCGCGATTGAAATGGCGCCTGAGCGGCAAAAATATTTCGACGGACAATTCAGTCGCCATGGCCATACAAAAGCATCAGGCCTGCCAGAAATTCGTGCAATGGGCCGCCGCTTTTTTAAAGCGGCATTCCCCAACCGATGGGCCGCTGACAAATGGCGAAATGGCGGCGCTTCTCGAAGACTGGTTCTTCATGCAAATGATTTATCGCCGGCAGCTCATGAGTGTCAAGTCGAGCCTGGACGTGGATGCGCTCGCGGTCTCGGTCTGGCGCCGGCCGCGGGGCTACGGATTTTTGAAAACGATGAAATATAACTGGAATCTCGCCCGCGAAAAGGTTTTGAACCGATGAAAAAAATTCTTCTTTTCACGTCACACGACCTGAACGCGCGGGATTACGGCTCCGTCCTGCGTGTTCGAAATATCGCCCAGCTTCTTTCCCGTTACGGCGACGTGCGTGTCGTATTAGGCAGCCGTTATCCGGAGGTCCTTCAAAAGGCAAGTCCAGCGCAGGCCGGATTCGATCTCATCGAAAAAATACGATTTTGGCCCGACTGGTACACACTCCCTGGACGCATTCGGGCCAGCCTAAAACCTCGCTTCCTTGAAATGGAGAATTATCGGGCCACCGCCGGTGATGGCGACAGACTGCAAGGCATTATGGCCGAACACGACCTGGTATGGGTTCACGGCCTGGAGACGGCAAATGCTTTCGGCATCTGGCAATGGCCGACGAGCGTACTGGACATTGACGATATTCCCAGCAGCGTTTATCGCCTGCGTCTGTCGCAGTCAAAGAGTTTCAGTGACAAATGTTTTAGCTGGCTGCAAATGTTCCTGTGGCGCCGCAACGAAAAGTGGCTGGGCCAGCGATTTGACGCTATTTGCGTGTGCAGTGAACCGGACAGGTCAAAACTTGGCAGACAAAATGTCCATATCCTTCCAAACGGTTATGAGGCTTCGCAAAAACCTGCGGCCAGGCATCCGGTCAGCCCGCCGCAAATTGGTTTTGTTGGCACATTTATCTATTGGGCCAATTGCGAGGGCGTCCAGTGGTTCATCGAAAAGGTTTGGCCGCGCATTTTGCAACGGATTCCCCAGGCAAGGCTGCGCCTCGCCGGTGAGCGCGGCGAAAGCGTCTTCAAGGGCCGGAACATCGAAGCGTTAGGGTGGGTCCGCGATATGGAAGAGGAAATGGCCAACTGGTCTCTGGCCATTGTGCCGGTGCTCGCCGGAGGCGGGACACGAATCAAGATTCTCGAAGCCTTTAGCCGGAATTGTCCCGTCGTGTCCACATCCGTGGGCTGCTACGGTCATGACGTCCAGGATCAACGCGAACTTTTCATCGCAGACAAACCGGAGGATTTCGCCGCCGCCTGCCTCCGCATTCTCGAGAATCCGGCGGACGGCGCCGCCCTGACGGAAAACGCATGGATTAAATTTTCAAACAACTGGACCTGGGAATCGCAAGCCGGACGCATCACCGAAATTATCGCAAAGGTCTGCGGGACCGAGGTGCTCTCGAACGAATCTGACGCCGTTTCAACCTGGAAATTCATTCCAAAAACAATATCCACATGAGCCCCACGTTTGTTTCCCCCCTTCCCTCCCCTCCCTCGAATTGTGCCAGGCTGCCGGCCCTGCCGTTTCAGTTGTGATTCCAGCCTACAACCGCGCGTATTGCGTCGCCGACGCAGTGGAAAGCGTTCTGGGACAAACGTTTAAGGATTTCGAAATTATTGCGATTGATGACGGCTCTACTGACGGCACGGACAATGTCCTCAAAAAATTTGGCTCCCGGCTTCGCCTGATACGTCAGGAAAACCGCGGCGTCAGCTCCGCTCGCAATCGAGGTGTGCGTGCCGCCCGCGGCAAATGGGTCGCATTTTTGGATTCGGACGACCAATGGCATTCGGATAAGCTCGAACGGCAACTTTCCGTTTTGGAAAAATATAAGGCCAAGATTTGTTTCACCCGGGCGATCAACCAGGAAGGCACATTGGTTCAGGATATTGACTCGCTATCGGCGACCCGCCGCGAAAAGGACGTCCTTTGCGTGGAAAATGTCGTGGATTCAGTTTGCCTCGCGCACCGGCATCCATTAATTCAAACGATGGTCGTGGATAAATCATTTCTCGAAGAGGTCGGTTTGTTTGATGAATCTTTTCCGGCCAATGAAGATGGAGAATTCATTTTCCGCCTGTCTTTTCTCTCCGGTTTTCTTTACGTGGACCGCCCGCTCATCACCTATTTTCAAAACTCGCCGAATAGTCTCACTTACTCAAACACGCTGGTTTCGGAGGCGCAGCGAAATCAATCGTCCCTGAGGCTTTCCGCCCAGATGTACTGGAGGCTTCTGGAAAGTTCGCCCGAAAAAGGGCCGGCCATGCGAAAGCGGTTCGGTTACTTCATTTCCCGACGTGCTGAAATAGCGTGCGCCGCGGGGCAGGCGCCAGTGGCCCGCGCCCTGGCGCGGGATGGAATCTTCTTTGCAGGCGATTTGCGCGATTTTGCCCGATGTGCGGGCGTCTTGCTCTGTCCGGGCCTGATTCGCAGCCGTGCCCGGAAAAAATGGGTTTTTTAGAATGCTTGCCGGAGTTCCCGCTCGTTTCCCCCCCGACAAACGGATGATCGATTTCAATTCGAGGAATTATGGTTTTGGTCTTAGGTGCAGGAACCTACATTGGCCGGATCTTCTGCGCTGAATTGCGCCGCCGCGGGCATGACTACGCTCTGCCCCGCGAAAAAGATTATTCTGATTTTCACTTGCTGTTCGATTGTATTCGAAAAGCAAAGCCTGATTTTCTCATCAACGCCGCCAGTTATACGGACGCGGAAATCAGCGAGCCTGCGCGCGAAGAGATGCTGCGGACCAATACGATCCTGCCTCGCCTCGTCTCCCAGGTTTGTCTCATGACCAATACCCCATGGGGCCATGTTTCCTCATGCGGCATTTATTCGGGCGCCAAAATCGTTATCGCTACCGGCGTCATAGTGGAAAAAAAGCTATCCCGGGCTGAACTGCTGAAAGCACTCGCCGAGTCCCCGCAAAAACTGCGCGGATTCACCGAATCAGATGAACCGAATTTCTCATTCCGCGCCGCGCCTTGCAACTTTTTCAGCGGTACCGCCGCCCTGGCCGAGGAGGCTATCCGAGGCATCGGACGCAATTACATTTGGCGGCTGGGACTTCCCTTCAATGAGCGCGACGAGCCGGAAAACCTTCTTCGGCAGTTGCTGACAAACGAGAAGATTTATGACGGGGTGCACCCGGCATCTCATACGGATGATTTTGTCCGCGGATGCCTCGACCTATGGGAACGGAATGCGCTCTATGGCATCTACAATGTGGCCAATCCGGGCAGCCTCACAACCCGGCAAATTGTGGAAGCGATACAAAAAACTTTGAGGCCGGCGCGGAATTTCGAATTTTGGCAGAACGACACGGAATTTTACAGCCGGAAAAACCGTGTTCCGCGCGCCAATTGTATTCTGGATGTTTCCAAATTGTTGGCCACGGGTGTGTCCATGCGCCCGCTCGCTGACGCATTGGAGGACGCGCTAAAAAACTGGCGGGGAGATAATTTTCAAGACGAATTGCATCGAGCTGCCGCATAAGATGAAATTTAAAATAACGACGGCTTTCCCGGCCTCACAGAGGTTTTTCCTGCCGCCGCTTCTCGGTTTATTTCTACTGGGCGCGACTGCCATGGCACAAGAGTCAACAATCCAACCTCTGGCGCCCCCGGTTGAGTCCTCTTCACAACTGACCATGACAAACGGCTTTCAGCTTTTTGGCCCGCGTCCGGCGGCATCGGCGCCGGGAGAGTACGAGCCGTTCCGCTGGGACCAATTTGTGATCCGCCCCCACGTAGATTACCAATTTACCGATGCGTACAACATCCTCGCGGCGCCGAGCAATAAGGTCGATACGACCATCCAACGAATTTCACCTGGACTTTTGTTCAATTTAGGCCCCCATTGGGCGTTGGACTACACCCTGACCATTGGTCTCTATTCCAACACCAATTTCGGGACCGAAGTGGACCACAACATCACTTTGACCGGCCAAACGATTTATGGGGATTGGACTTTTGGATTTTTGCAATCGGTCCTTTTGACCTCCTCGCCCTTGATTCAATTCGGCGGACAAACAGAACAGCAATATTACAACACTTCTGTCACGGGACATCATGAAGATAACCAATATTTCTCGGAAGACCTCAGCGTAAACCAAAACATCCAGAATTTTCCTGGTGACGATTTCGAAGACTCGTTCTCCTGGTCTACCCTTAATTGGTTAAACTACCAGCCACAGTCCCATTTCAATATCGGTATAGGGCCCGGCGTTGGATACAACCACGCCGTCTATGGCCCTGACTCATTCTTCGTCCAGCTCCAGGGCCGGGTCAATTGGCGCCTGACGGACATACTGAGCATCCAGGGGTCAGCGGGCTTCGTTGAAACCGTATTTCTCGGCAACCAGGGAAATGGCAATTTGTTCAGTCCGATTTACAGCGGCAGTCTGCAACTCCAGCTGTTTCCTCACACACAGGTTTCCGTTTCTGCGAGCCGCTATGTCGCGCCATCCGTCATAGTCGGCCAATATAACGAGGGCACAAGCTATGGCGCCTCTATCAGCCAGCGCCTTCTTGGCCAATTCTATTTAGGCGCCCAGGGCTCCTACAACAACGCCAGGTATGTCGCCTCCGCGCTGGGCCTCATCGAGATCAACCCCACTGAATTTGAACTCGAGCTTGTCAACGAGGGGCGCGTCGATAAATTTTACTCTCTGTCTGTCCGGTTGGGCCATCCTTTCCTCCAACGCGGCGAAATTTCCGTCTTTTACCAATACAGCAGCGACATTTCCACCGCACCGGGATACAGCTTTGCAAGCAACCAGTTTGGCGGCGAGGTCAGTTACAGCTTTTGAAAACCTATGCCAGTTAGAGAACTCAAATTCCCATCCCGAAAAGGCAGCCGCCTGGTCCTCAAAACCTCCGCGTCTCCTGCCAAATTCAACAAATTTCGGCTGACGGCCTTCATTCTCGCCACTGTGTTTCTGGCGCTGCTCTTTCTTTGGCCCCTTTATCAATTGCTGCGGCTGGCGTACAACGATCCTTTATACACTGAAATTCCATTGGTTCCTTTCCTTTGCATCTATCTCATCTGGCTGGAACGTGACAAAATGCCGGTCTCTTTTGAACCCGCGTATAAATCCGCCGCCACTTTTTTTTGCGCAGGCCTGTTAATGTTCGGGATCTGTTGGCTTTTCACCCGCCAAACGGTCCCGCAAATGGAAAATTATCTCGCGTGGAATATTTCGTCATTGCTGCTCTTCTTTTCCGCCATTTGCTGCGTGTTTCCGGGCGGACCCTTTATGCGCGCGTTTGCCTGTCCGATCGCGCTCCTGGCATTCACGGTGCCCTTCCCGACCGGTTTGCGTCAATGTATTGAAACCCTGTTGCAGCACGGCTCGGCTGTATTTGCCGGATTGTTTTTCGACCTGGCTGGCGCGACCGTTTATCGAGACGGATTGACTTTCCATTTGCCGAATATGGCCATTCAAGTGGCGCCCGAATGCAGCGGAATTCATTCAACTCTGGTACTGGCCATTGTCAGCATCGCGGGGTCATGGCTCTATCTGCGCTCGGCGTGGACCCGGACGGCGCTTGTGCTGGCCGTCATCCCGCTGGCGCTGATGCGAAACGGATTCAGGATATTTGTCATCGGCCATCTTTGCATGTCATATGGTCCACAAATGATCGATTCGCCGATCCATCGGCACGGCGGGCCGCTTTTCTTTGCTATGTCGCTGGTCCCCTTCTTCCTACTGATGCTTCTCCTGAGGAAGCTGGAGGGACTAAACCGTGAACCATCAACCAAACCATCATTATGAAAAGAAATCATGTTTTTCTAATGGTCGGCGCCTCGTGTCTCGTGGCGCTGGCCGGATGCTCACAGCGGGCAAAAACAAGTTATAACCTGGCGCGCGCGGATGCGCTTTTTGACTCCGGACAGTTTGATCAAGCCGAAACCGAATACATCAAGGCCCTTAACGCCGATTCCAGAAATCCCAAAGCGATCGGGCGCCTGGGTCTGATTTATTACGACGAGGGCCGTTTCCAAAAGGCGGCTCCCTACCTCTATAACGGAAGCGCAATGTCATCGAGCAATCTCGCACTCCGCGTGAAACTGGCCCAAATCTACCTGGCTGTCGGAGAGCGCAAGCAGGCCAATGCAGCAGGCGGCTTTTGTACTCCAAAATAAGCCGGCCGATCCCGAGGCACCAATGCTTTTCGCGGAGTCCGCCGGCCAGGGCCAAATCGGCGACCTCCAGAAACAATTTCATGCACTCATCGATCAGGGAGACAGTGCTCCCCTGGAAACGGCTATGGGCATTTTGGCCACGCGCCAGAACCATTTCAAGGCGGCCCTCGAGAATTTCCAGCGCGCGCTCAATCTCGATTCGCGTTTCGCGCCGGCCTATGACGCTTTGGCCAATGCCTATTTGCAATTCAACGAACTGAAAAAGGCCGGCGACGCATTCAAAGCCGCAGCCGATTGCGCAGACACTACGTCTCCATTGCAAACGGAATTCGGCCAGTTCGAAATTCAAATGGGCAATTTCGCCGCAGCCGAGAAATCCTTTGATGATCTCACTCAAAAAGTGCCGGATTATATGCCCGCCTGGCTTGGCCGGGCGGAAGTCGCGCTTGACGAAAAGAAGCTGGACGATTCAGCGTCGGCGTTGAAAAAGGTTCTGGACAGTGACCCGCAAAATGCCGACGCGCTGGTACTCAGAGCAAGGCTCGACATGGCCCGTGGCAATACGGCCGATGGGACGTCCGAACTGGAACGCCTCGTTAAGAATTTTCCCCGGGCTCCCCGCATGCACTACCAATTGGCCCTTGCGTACATCATCGGAGGCAAGACAGACAAGGCGATGAACCAATTGCACGAGACTTTGGACCTGGACCCAAATTTCGCCCAACCCGCCTTCATCCTCGCCCAACTTGACACCCAGCGGGGTGACGTCGAATCCGCCCTCGGCCTGCTCAAACCGCTGGTCGCGCGCCAACCGGATATGAACGAGGCAAAATTGCTGCTCGCCGACGTTTATCGGCTGCAGAACGATTTCAATGACGCGCTGGCGATTTATCAGCAACTTGAGAAAACTTTCCCCAATGATGCCGACGTTCCCCTTTTGGCCGGCTCGACTTACATTCAGCAATTCAATGAAGATTCGGCCCGCGCCGAATTTAACCGGGCTTTGAAAATTGATCCCGGCAACATCAGTGCCCAGGAGGAATTGGCGCAACTGGACCTGGCTGACAAAAATTACGATGCCGCGCAACAACGCGTGCAGAATCTCATTGTAAAAAATCCGGGCCAGGCGCCGCTGGAAATTCTTTTGGCCAAAATTCTTCTGAATCGCGGCCAGACCAATCAGGCTGAGGAAGCCCTGTTCAAGGCCGCTGGTCTTCCGCAGGGTCTGCAGGCCAATATGATTCTCGCGCAGTTGTATTTCAACCTCAAACAAGACAAGGACGCTCTCGACACACTCAACGTCGCGCTCACAAAGCAACCGGACAATCCTTCCCTCCTGATGTTTGCCGCGCAAATCCAGAGTGACCAAAAGGATTATGCCGCCGCCGCCGCCACCTATGAGAAAGTGCTGGCGCTCAACCCGCAGTATAGCCCTGCGCTAAACAATCTCGCGTGCCTGTATTCGGACAACCTTGGCGATTTGGGCAAGGCCTACGCACTTGCCCAACGTGCCCGGCAATTGCTCCCAAACGATCCGTCCACGGCCGATACGCTCGGATGGATCCTCTTTAAGCAGGGCAACTACACCTCGGCACTGAATTTGTTTCAACAAAGCGCCGCCGGATTGCCGAACGATCCTGAAGTCCAGTTTCATTCGGCCCTCGCCTATTATATGCAGGGCAATGAGGATTCAGCGCGCCAGCAGTTTCAAAATGCGGCTGCCCAGGGCGCCTCATTCCCAGACCGGGAGAAATGCCAAAGCTACCTGAACATTTTGAATGTTGACCCGGCGACCGCCGACGGCGCAGCTCGGGCAAGCCTCGAGAAACTCATTTCTGAAAGACCGGACGACCCGATCGCTTTTAGCCGTTTGGCTGCCATCTATCAGCGGGACAACGAGGCGACCAAAGCCACTGAACTGTGCCAAAACGCTTTAAAAGCCAATCCGAAGAACGTCAAAGCTATGCTCCTTCTCGCGCAATTTTGCGAATCCCAGGACCCTCAAAAAGCGTTCGGACTTGCCAAGTCCGCCTATCAGCTAATGCCCAACGACGCGAATGTCTGCGCCACGCTTGGACACCTTGCGTTTGTTACGGGCGATGACCAATGGGCGTTCAGCCTTCTCGATGAAGCGTCACAAGACCAGTCCACCAACGCCCAAACGTTTTTTGATCTGGCAAATGCAGCTTTCTGCATCGGAAAAGCATCCGAAGCGCTAACCGATATGCAAAACGCCTTGCAGGCCGGCCTTTCTCCCTTGCGGTCCGCCCAGGCAAAAAACTTTTTGGACATGGTCACTGTGTGCCAAAACCCGCAACAGGCCGCCGCGAATCAATCTCGTGTTGACAGTGTCCGGGCTTCAGATCCGGACGATCCCGCCGCTCTATTTGCCCAGGGCCTGGCCGATAGCCAAAACAATGATACAGTGGGCGCTGAACGGGCCTACGAGGACCTGCTGGCGCACCATCCCAATTGCACCACCGCCTGCAAGAATCTCGCGATCCTGTACTCCCAAACCCTTGAAGATCCCACCAGGGCCTATCCGATTGCTACAAAGGCACGCGAGGCATTCCCGGATGATCCCCAGGTGGCACGGGCTCTGGCAATGGTCCTGTTCCAACAGGGCGATTACAGCCGGGCCGCGAACCTCTTCGATGCGATTTCCAATTCTACAAGCGCCGATGCCAGGGTTTTTTATTGCCTCGGCATTTGTGAATACCATCTAAGGAACTTCATGGAAACCAAAACGTCCCTCGAACACGCATTGAGTATGAATCTATCGGGCCAGGAAGCCGTGGACGCCCGTCAGACTCTCTCTGAGCTCCACTGATTTCGCCACCGGCGCGTTATGGCAGGAGACAATGTGACGATTTCCATGAGCTGAACCAGGAACATTCGGAATTGTCCTTTATCAATGGCTGTTACGCGCCAGGCGTATGCGTCATGTCGGCGGGTTTTACACAATGGAAAGTGCCCGATTCGCGAGGAAATACAAAGCGATCATTATCCAATTCAAATCACGTCGGAAAAACTTACGGTTGGCCCTCCAAATTCCCAAAAACTCCCGCACAAAAACCCGCTGGCATTGTCGATGCTTGAATAGAAAATCGACGATTGCAAAATACAAGGAGAGACAAAAGAGAAAGCAAAAGTATGAAAAGGAAATGGTTAATAATGGTGGCGGCTGCGGCGGCAGTTTGTGGGGTCGCCGGGGTTGCCCAGGCGGACCCGATCTCGGGCAACATCACATTTGTCGGCGGCGTCGAATTAAACACGTCTTCGGCGGCAACAGCCTCGGAGGTCCTGGCGTGGACCGGCTTCGGCGGTAACGGCAGCCCGTATGTCGAGAGCGCGGACGGAAGTTTTGCGGGGATTGCCCCTGGCACATCGGCAACGTTCAGCGCTCCGTGGTTTTTTAACTCGGGAGCTGTGTCCAGCCTCTGGAGCGTTGGAGGGTTTACGTTTGATCTGACATCGTCGCACGTTGTCTTTCAGGCCTCGACTGTGGAAGGCGGCGTTCCCATCGGAGCGGCCACCGTGGAGGGCATCGGCGCGATCATGGGCAATGGCGACAGCCCCGAAGCGATGACCTGGAGCTTTTCCATCAATGATCCGAGTGCTGCCGGTTCAGGCGGGCTTATCTTCTCGTTCCAGGTCGCCGACGGAACTGTAGGCTCCACTCCGCCGCCGACTGTCCCGGATGGCGGCGCCACTGCGATGATGCTGGGCCTGGGCATGCTCGGACTCGGGCTCATCAAGAAACAATTGCTGGCCTAAGCAAATCGACATCGGTAACAAAATTTTTGGACGGAGCGATCCGCCCAAAAATTCTCTTTTTTTCCACCCAGGTTCCTCCCGCCCTCAAATGAACATTGCCGCGATCATTGCCTTTATTGCCGCGCTCTTTAGCGCGGCCTTGGCATTTATTGTCGCCTGGCGCGGCCATGGAACCGCCCATCGTTCGTTTGCCGCGGGTATGTTCACGTTGGCGGTAGAAAGTCTTTTTAACGGCCTGGCGTCTGTTGCAAATTTACCTGAAGAACAAGTTTTTTGGGAACAATGCCGTCTTTTGACGATGTCGGTCTTACCCGGCACGTGGCTCTTTTTCAGTTTAAGCTACGGCCGCGGGAATTATCGTGATTTTCTCCACCGATGGCGCCTGGTTTTGATTGCGGCATTTCTGGTTCCTATCACCGTGGCTGTTGTATTTCAGGGGAGATTGATCTCGGAAATCAATTTCGCCAATGGACACAGGATCTTTGTTCTCCGCGAAGTCGGCGTCACGCTCAACCTGCTCGTCCTGGCCGGCGCCATTCTGGTCCTGATGAACCTGGAACGGACGTTCCGCTCAGCCATTGGCACGATGCGCTGGCGAATCAAATTCATGGTCGTTGGATTGGGCGTCCTCTTCGCCGTCCGTTGCTATAGCGCCAGCCAGGCCCTGCTATTTCATTCCATTGACCTTTCCCTGCAAATCATCAACGGCGTGGCATTGATCGCGGCCTGTGGGCTCATTTCGCGCTCTCTCTTTCGCACCGGCCATTTTGACGTGGACATCTATCCATCACATTCTCTTCTTCAGAACTCGCTGACCGCCGTCCTCGCGGGCATCTATTTGTTTGTCATCGGCATTTTTGCCAACGTCGTCGCTTTACTGGGAGGAGATAATGCATTCGCAGCCAAGGCCTTTTTTGTTCTCATCGCCCTGGTATTGCTCACTGTTTTGTTGCTGTCGGACCGAGTCCGTCTTTGGTCCGCGAGGTTTGTCAGCCGCCACTTTCAGCGCCCGCAATACGATTATCGGGACCTGTGGCGAAAATTCACGGAAAGCACAGCTTCATGCGTTAGTCCCAGGGAATTGGCCCAGGCTACAGTCAAATTCACGGCCAATATCTTCCGAGCTTTGTCCGTCACAATTTGGCTCGTGGATGAAAACGGCGAGCAATTGCATTTTGCCGCTTCAACATCATTGTCCAGCCCCAAAACCGGTGATTTAAACCTGGACAAGGACGAAACCCGCGAATTGCTCACGGCACTTAATCAAAAATCGAGCCCCTTTGATATCGATCTTTCGCGTGAAAAATCCGCTGCCATCCTCAAAAAAATCCATCCTGCGGAATTTACCAAAGGCGGCCGCCGCGTCTGTGCCCCGCTCCCCGCGCCCGGACAATTGCTCGGGCTAATTATTCTGGGCGACCGCATCGGCGCAATTCCGTTTTCAGGCCAGGACCTGGATTTGCTCAAATGTATCGCCGATGAAATTGCCGCCAGCCTCCTGAACGTCCAGCTTTCAAAAAGATTATTGCAGGCAAAGGAATTGGAGGCCTTTCAAACGATGTCCACCTTTTTTGTTCATGATTTGAAAAACGCCGCGTCCACACTCAACCTGATGCTTAAAAACCTGCCTGTGCACTTCGACGATCCGGCATTTCGCGAAGACGCCTTGCGCGGCATCTCAAAATCCGTCGCGCACATAAACCGATTAATTGAGCGCCTGACGCTTCTCCGGCACGAATTAAAAATCACGCCCATCGAAGGCGATCTCAACGACTGGATTTCAAGGTCCCTCGCCGAATTCGAAAGAAATTCCGGCGCCACTCTGGTCAAAGAGCTGGAGCCGCTGCCCAAAGTGTTTTTTGACCGCGAACAATTGCTCAAGGTCCTTACCAATCTGGCGCTCAATGCCAGGGAAGCCTCCCCGGCCGATGGAACGATTCGCGTCGCCACAAGCCAGGTTCATGGTTGGGCCGTCTTTTCAGTCTCAGACAATGGCTGCGGCATGGACAGCGAGTTTTTGAATCGCTCACTGTTTCGGCCATTCCAAACCACCAAAAAAAACGGCCTCGGCATTGGAATGTTTCAAAGCAAGATGATTGTCGAAGCGCACCGCGGCAGAATCGAAGTCCAAAGCCAGTCGGGCAAAGGCACCACCTTCCGCGTCTATCTGCCAGTCCATTTTGACCAAAACTATGAATCCCAAACTGCTAATCGTTGACGACGATGAGGAAATTCGCGCCCAGATGAAATGGGCGCTTTCGAGCGACTACGGCATCATTCTGGCCGCCGATCGTGCCGCCGCGGTCGATGTCTTTCGCAGCGAAAAACCCTCTGCCGTCCTGCTCGACCTTGGCTTGCCCCCCAATCCCGGGACCCCGGACGAAGGCCTCGCCGCCTTATCCGATATTCTCGCGGCCGATCGGCTTGTCAAAGTCATCGTCATAACCGGCCAAAACGAAAAAGAAATCGCCCTCCGCGCTATTGGCGGCGGTGCTTACGATTTCCTGTGCAAGCCCATCGAGATGGACGAATTGAACCACCTCTTAAAACGTTGCTTTCATGTGTCGCAATTGGAAAGAGAATTCGCGGAACTGCAAAATCTGGTCGGAACCGGTGATTCCTTTGAAGGCATCCTGGGCAACAGCGCAAGGATTCGCCCGGTGTTCGAAATGATCCGCAAAGTCGCAACGACCGAAGTGTCCGTCCTGATTTTAGGCGAAAGCGGAACGGGCAAGGAAATGGTGGCCCGCGCAATCCATAAAAAGAGCGACCGCCAAAAAGGCCCTTTCGTAGCCATCAACTGCGGCGCCATCCCCGAAAACCTTCTCGAAAGCGAACTGTTTGGGCACGAGCGCGGCGCCTTCACGGGCGCCCACGTCCAGCGCCAGGGACGCATCGAGACAGCTGACGGCGGAACGCTATTTTTAGATGAAATCGGGGAGATGCCCCCCACCCTGCAGGTCAAGCTGCTCCGCTTTTTGCAGGAGCAAACCATTGAACGTGTTGGAGGCCGCGAGGAAATTCGCGTGAACACGCGGGTCATTGCCGCAACAAACGCCGATTTAAAGAAAAACATGGCGTCCGGCGCGTTTCGCGAAGATTTATTCTATCGCCTCGCCGTCGTTCAGTTCTTGCTGCCAGCTTTGCGGGAGCGGGACGATGACATTCTTTTGCTCGCAAAATTTTTCCTTCATCGTTTCGCCAGTGAGGCAGGGAAAGCCGGCCTGGCTTTCGATGCGGACGCGCTGCGCGCTCTGAACAAACATCCCTGGCCGGGCAACGTTCGCGAACTGGAAAACTGCGTGCGCCGCGCCGTCATCCTCGCCGAAGGAAAGCGCGTCACCGCCCGTGATCTCGAACTCAACGCCGGTGGCATTGATGTCAATGGCGCTGTGACCATCAAGGACGCGCGCGAAACCGTCGAGCGCCAAATGATTCAGCAGGCCTTGCGGAAATACTCCGGCAAAATCGCCCCGGCGGCCGCTGAGCTTGGTTTAAGCCGGCCGACCATTTATGAGATGATGGACAAACTCGGCATTCCACGCCCCGGCACTGAACTTGCCAGGAACGGAAGAAACGGTCCGTAGCCCGGCCTGCCGTCCAGCCTTTTGGTTGTCTGCGACCGGCGCCTATGAAGCGCCAAGGGCTTGACCGATTTCCTCAATTTTTAAACCAATCCAGGGCACGCACCCCGCCTGCCAGTTCTGCGCGCAGATACACGCAGTCAAAAAACGCGGCTGGACGCTTAGCGTAACTGACAGGCAGGGTGCCTGCCCGGCGGTGTTCAAATTGGGAAATTACCTCAAAAATGCCTCATGCAGGCCGCCGTCAACGGTGATGATTTGCCCCGTCGTCTTGCTTAACCGTTGGGAAACCAGAAGAAAATACGCTTCAGCCTGGTCGGCGGGCGTTATCGGTGCTTTCGTCAACGTGCGGTCCGCGTAAAATTTCGCTAATTTATTCACCAGAGACTCCGTCGGATCATCGTCCTGGTAAGCGATTCCATATTTGGCCAGTGAACCTATTACGCGCTCGCGCGGAAACATCGCTGAACCCTGCACCACCGTGGCCGGCGCTACGCCGTTCACCCTCACCAGCGGCGCCAGTTCCATCGCCAGTTCCCGCACCAAATGGTTCGCCGCGGCCTTGGAAGCGTCATAGGCCAAAGAACCTTTTTTAGCGACAGCGGCATTTGCGCTGGTTGTTAAAACAAGGCAACCCTTCAAATTCTGCTCCCGCCAGGTCTTCGCCGCTTCATCAGCCACCAGATAGCTTCCGGTAACGTTGATCTTAAAGGTCACGTCCCATTTCTCGTCCGCAATATGCCCGGTCGTGTCACTGGGCACGAATATGCCGGCTGTCACGCAAATGGAATCAAATCCGCCGTAAGCCAGCGCGGTTTGGTCAAGCATATTGCGTATGCTGGCGCGCTGGGTGATGTCGCAGGCAAGCCCGATCGCCGGGCCGCAATTTGAAACTCCCGTTCCGGCCACCCCGATCCCCGCGCCCAGTTTGTCGGTGATCTCCTTCGCCGTTGCGCGCGCCGCCGCTTCGTTTACGTCCACACAGACAATGTGCGCGCCCTCCCGCGCCAACCGGTGTGCGGTTTCCCTGCCGATGCCCTGAGCCGGCGCCGATGACAATAATCACCTGTCGCGCCAGTTCCTTTTCCGCCGGCATCCGCTTTAATTTCGCCTCCTCCATCAGCCAATATTCGATGTCAAACGCCTCCTGTTGCGGCAATGACACATACTGGTCAATCGCCTCCGCGCCGCGCATCACTTCCACAGCACAATTGTAAAACTCCGCCGTCACTCGCGACTCGCTCTTGTCCTTGCCCCAGGCAATCATCCCCAGACCCGGTATCAGAATGACCGACGGATTCGGATCGCGCATCAGCGGTGAATTGGCTCGCTTGTGCTTCTCATAATAAGCCGCGTAATCCTTTCGGTACTGCGCCACACCCGCCGAAATCCCTTCCTTCAGCGCCGGCGACGCCCTCCGTTTGTGGGTTCCAGCCGACATAAAGCGGCTTGATTTTCGTCCTCAAAAAATGGTCGGGACAGCTCGTCCCCAACTCCGCCAGTCGCGGAGCATCGTTGGAATTCACAAACCGCAGGATTTTTTCATCGTCCTGCACTGTCGCAATCAATCGTTTCTGCTGCGAAACCGTTCCGCGCAGCCAGGGCAAAATGGCCGCCAGAATTTCCTGCCGTTTTTCGTGAGGGCGAAACTTCTCCCCGCCAAACGCAGCCGCGTCACCGCCCTTTTCAGCGTATTTCCTTTCGATAAATTGCGACGCTTTCTCGATGTAACCTAAAGTTCGCAGGTAACATTCCTTGTCGTCGTTGGCCCAGGAAATGAAGCCGTGCTGGCCCATCATAATCGCCACGGCGTTCGGGCTGCGGCGGCAAATTTCCTGCATCGCCAGCCCCAGTTCAAAGCCAGGACGTATCCATTCCACATATTCCATCTCATTGCCGAAAATTTCCTTTGTAAGCTTTTTGCAGTTGGCTGACGCTGCGATGGCAATGATTGAGTTGGGATGCATGTGGTCCACAAACTTTGCCGGAATGAAACTGTGGAGCGGCAGATCAATGGACGGTGCGCGCGGATTCAAATTAAAGGTGCAATGGTTGTACGCCGCGACCATGTCGTCCTCCACTTGGGATTTAAGGCCCCTGCCCTCTCGCGATGCGTAAAGCCTTTGCAGCCCAATCAGCCCGGATTGGTAAAGCGATGAAAAATTTTCGCGCGTGCTCGTCCGCAAATCTCCCCCGGACCCCTTCACCCAAAGCACTTCCTCTGCCTCCCCGCTCAGCGGATCCCGCTCCTGCAATTTGGATGAAGTGTTTCCACCGCCGGTGTTGGTGACGCGCTGGTCGCTGCCCAGTTTGTTCGAACGGTATACCAGCCGGTCCACAGCGGACAGTTTTTCCACTTCCGCGTCCTTCCACAAGTCGTTGACGTATTGAAAGCTCATTTTTGAATTTCTGTGTTTAATTGGTTTTTCCTGTGATTTTATCCTTGCACCCGCCGCCGAAACAAGTAAAAAGGAGATCAATCCGCTCGATTTAACGCCATGCTCGCCGCCCAACGACAACAACGGATTTTGGATATGCTCCTCAAATCCGGCGCCGTAAGCACGACCAGGGCCGCAAGGGCCCTCGACGTCTCGGAAGAAACCGCGCGGCGCGATTTTGAAAAATTGGAGTCAGACGGTCTTCTCTCTCGCAGCCATGGCGGCGCCGTCCGCCTCAACGACAGCCATCGGGACCTTCCGCTGGACAGCCGCGAAAGCACCAACATTGCAGAGAAAAAGGCCCTCGCCAGATCGGCTCTGACTCTCCTCCAGGCCGGCGATTCCGTGTTTTTTGACGCCAGTTCAACCGTCTTTCATTTGGCCCGCCTGCTGCCAAACATGGACCTCACGGTTCTAACCCCGGCGTTGAAGGTGGCAGTCGAACTGGCCCGCCGCCCCGCCATCCGGGTCATACTTTCCGGAGGGACCGTGGGTCACAGTTCCCTTTCCTGCCAGGGCGACCTGGCTGCCGCAAGCCTGGAACGTTGTTACGTCAAAACCGCCTTTTTTTCATGCCGCGGCGTTGACGCCAATCGTGGCTTGAGCGAAGCCAACATCGAGCAGGCCGACCTGAAAAGGAAGATGATGGGACTGGCCGGCCAAACCATCCTTCTCGCCGACCACAGCAAAACCGGCGTCAAATCCTCCTGGTTTTTCGCCAAATTATCGGATGTTGACGTCTTCATCACCGATCGCAAGCCTGGTCGCGCTGTGATACAGGCGCTAAAAGCGGGCGGCGCAAAATTAATGTTATCCAAATGATTAAGAAAAAAATATGCCTGGCAATCGACCTGGGCGCCGGCAGCGGCCGTGTCGTCGCCGGAATTTGGGACGGCAGCCAACTGGCATTGGACGAATTAAATCGTTTTCCAAATGAGCCGGTCAAGACGCCGGACGGTTTGCATTGGGACCTTGAACAACTTTTTGGCCACATTAAAAATGGCATCGCGCTGGCGATTAAAAAATACGGCCATGCCGTCGTATCCGCCGGCGTGGACACGTGGGGCGTGGACTACGGTCTTGTCGACGCCCGGGGAAAAATTATCGACTCGCCATTTATCTATCGCGACGCCCGCACAAACGGAATGCAGGAAAAGGCGTTTGCCCGAATGCCGCGCGAAGAAATTTACCGGCGCACCGGCATTCAGTTCATGTTCTTCAACACGCTCTTTCAATTGCTCGCCGACGCGAATCTCGAGCGTGCGGAACGTTTGCTGTTCATGCCGGACATGCTCCACTATCTTTTGAGCGGTGTCAGCGCCAATGAACGGACAATCGCCGGCACCGGACAATTGCTCGACCCTCATACGCGCGATTGGGAACACGAGGTCCTGGGCGCAATGAATCTTCCGAAAAAACTTTTCGGCAAACTGATCGATGCCGGCACAGTATTCGGTCCATTGCTTCCGGGGGTCGCCGCAGAAACCGGGGCGCACAATTTTCAAATCATTGCCCCCGCCGCGCACGACACTGCCTCCGCAGTAATCGGCGTCCCGGCTGCCGAACCAGAGCCTGTTTTCTTAAGCTCAGGAACCTGGTCATTGATTGGCCGCGAATTGAATAGCCCTGTCGTTTCGGAAGAAAGTCTAAAAGCCGCATTTTCCAATGAAACCGGCGCATTCGGAACGACGCGGTTTTTGAAAAACATCGCCGGCATGTGGCTGTTGCAGGAGTGCAAACGCGCCTGGGACGCCGCTGGACAATCGCTCAACTATAACGATCTCGCGAGCCAGGCCGAGAAATCGGCCCCTTTCGCCACTCTCATCGACCCGGATGCCCCCGATTTTCAAGCACCATCGAACATGCCCCAGACCATCGCGGACGTCTGCCGCCGCACTGGCCAGCCTGTACCGCAGAGTCCCGCCGCTTTTGCCCGCGCCATCTTCGAGAGCCTTGCCCTGAAATATCGCCTGGTCGCCGAATCTCTCGCCCGTGTTACCGCGAAACCGATCGATAAAATCTATATCGTCGGCGGCGGTTGCCGGAACCAACTGCTAAACCAATTTGCCGCTGATGCGCTCAATTGCGTGGTTATTTGCGAACCCGTTGAAGCCACATCCATCGGCAATGTCATCATGCAACTCCACGCGCTGGGTGAAATCGCCTCACTTCCCGAAGGTCGCGCCGTAGTGCGCCGTTCCTTCGAAACCAAAACCTACCAGCCCCAAAATCCCCGCGCCTGGGAGGATGCCTGCGTCCAATTCAGAAAAATTCTTTCGCGCTGACCATGGTCGGCCCGATATAATCCCGCTCGTGAAAGTAACACTGTTCATCCCCTGCTTCGTGGACCAATTATTCCCGCAAACCGGAATGAACATTGTAAAAATCCTGGAGCGCCTCGGTCACACTGTCGAATTTCCCGAAGCACAAACCTGCTGCGGCCAGCCGCCTTTCAATTCGGGTTACTGGGACGAAGCCCGTATCGTCGCCGAACGCCAAATGGCCGTTTTTCGCGACGCCGAAACCGTCGTCATCGCTTCAGGCTCGTGCGGCGCGATGGTAAAGGTCTTTTATCCTGAACTTTTCCACGGCCACGCTCGCGAAGCCGAGGCGAAGGCGCTTGCCGCGAAAACGTTTGAATTCTCCGATTTCCTCGTAAACAAGCTCGGCGTACTCGACGTCGGCGCCCGTTTTCCCGGCCGGGCCACCTTTCACGACGGATGCCATGGCCTCCGCGAACTCGGCCTCAAAAAGCCACCGCGCCAACTGCTGCAACACGTACGTGGGCTGGAACTGATCGAAATGAAGGAAGCCGAGACATGCTGCGGTTTCGGCGGCACCTTTTCCGTAAAGCTGCCGATGATCTCAACCGCCATGGGCGAGGTCAAATGCGCGTCCGTGGCCGAAACCGGGGCCGACTTCGTCATCTCAAACGATTCCAGTTGCCTGATGCAAATTCGCGGCATTCTCGATAAACAGGGAACTCCTGTTAAAACCCTGCATCTGGCCGACGTGCTTGCGCAAACATGAAAACGCCCGCCACCGAATTCACCGAATCTGCACGGCGCTATACCGCCGACCTCGAGCATCGTCATTTGATTCAGAAAGCCCTTTCCGGCTATTACGTCAAACGCGACGAAAATAAAGACCGTTTTCAAAGCTGGTCCGGCGCGCGCAATGCCGCCGCGGAAATCAAATGGGAGGCCGTCAACCATCTGGACCGCTATCTCGAGGAATTTGTCTCTAAAATCGAAGCGCGCGGCGCGAAGGTCTTTTGGGCGGAAAATGCGCAGGAAGCCCGCGATTATATCATTCAATTGGCGAGGCAGAACAACGTCCGCTCCATCATCAAATCTAAAACCATGACGGGCGAAGAAATCCATCTCAACGACGCACTTGAAAAGGAAGGCTTTGAAATCGTTGAATCGGACCTGGGCGAATATATCGTCCAATTGCGCCAGGAACCGCCTTACCACCTGGTCTTTCCCGCCATGCATTTGAAGCGTGAACAAATCAGCGATTTGTTTCACGATAAACTCGGCTCGGCGCCCACCGACAAACCGGAAGAACTGACTATGACCGCCCGCCGCGTCATGCGCAAAAAATTCTGCGCCGCGGACATGGGCATCACCGGCGGAAATTTTCTTGTCGCTGAAACGGGCATGATCAGCATCACCGAAAACGAGGGAAACTCCCGCCTCACGGCT
The DNA here is from genome assembly GCA_963845665.1 of uncultured Verrucomicrobiae bacterium. Classification (GTDB taxonomy): domain Bacteria; phylum Verrucomicrobiota; class Verrucomicrobiia; order Limisphaerales; family UBA11358; genus UBA11358. The sequence goes on along the minus strand of CAWJTA010000001.1, from coordinate 188,367 downwards.
TCGCTCCCTAAAATTCATGTCGCCATTGTCGGGATTGAAAAAATTCTTCCAAAATTTGCGCATCTGGGCCTTTTTTTGCCGATGCTCGCCACCGCCGGCGCCGGCCAATCACTGACCTGCTACAATACATTCTACGGCGCGCCCCGCCAACCCGGCGAACCGGACGGCCCCGAGCAATTTCACGTCGTTCTCCTCGACAATCGCCGCACGCAACTCCTCGCCGATGCCGAACAACGCGATGCCCTCCATTGCATCCGATGCGGCGCATGCCTGAATGTCTGCCCGATTTTCAAAAATGTTGGAGGACACACCTATGGCACGACTTATCAGGGACCCATTGGCTCGGTGATTACGCCGCACTTGCGCGGTCTTCATGATTGGAAGCATTTGCCGCAGGCCTCCTCACTCTGCGGCGCCTGCACCGAAACCTGTCCGGTCAAAATCAATCTGCACCATCACCTGCTCCACAACCGGCGCAATGCTGCGCAGGCCGAACCCTCTTTGGTTGAGAAAATAATGTATCGCGGCTTTGCCTTCACAATGCTCCGGCCCAAAGTCTATCAAATGATCACCGAATTCGGCCGGTTACTGCAGCCCCTGAGACAGGCTGTCAACGGAACCATCCTGGATCCGTTGCGGCCCTGGACAAAAACCCGCTCGTTCCCGCCAATTGCCCAAAAGAGTTTTCGCGACCTCTGGCGCGAAAGATCAAATGGCTTTCAATCGCAGGATTCTCTCGGTGGCCCTGTAGCGCAGGTTTCCAAACCTGCTGTATCACCGATTACCAAATCGGCTCACCGTCCGACCGCCGAGACAAACAGCGGAACAAACAATCGCCGCCGCGGTCGCGAAGCCATCCTCGCCCGTGTCCGCGAAGCCCTCAAAACCGCCGCCCCTCATCCGGTGACCGCTGTGCCACAAGAGCCATTATCCCCCCAACAATGGCTCCCGTACGTCGGCCAAACCCTTGAAGAACAAATCGAATTGTTCCGCCAAAACGCACAGGCATTGCGGGCCGACTTTCAAGTTTGCACCGACATGGCCGGGGCCATTCAATTCTTAAAAACTTTGGCCGCCACCGAAAACTGGAAAAAGATTGGTTTCCACGAAGGTGAATTGACCAACGCCATGGCCGGCGCCGTCGCGCTGCCCACGGTCAAAACCGACGGCGGTTACGCCCTCGACGCCCTGGAAAGTTGCGAAGCCGGATTGACCGAATGCGAGGCGCTCATCGCCCAAACCGGCACCGTGATGGTCTCAGCCCGCCGTTCCGGCGGCCGCGCACTATCTGTCCTGCCGCCCCACCACATCGTCCTTGCTCGCCGCAGCCAAATGATGCCCGACCTGCCCGCCGCACTGGCAAAAGTTCAGGAGAAATTTTCGAACAACTATCCCGGCATCATATCGCTCATCACCGGCCCCAGCCGTACCGGGGATATCGAGCGCATCCTCGTCCTCGGCGCCCACGGCCCAAAACGCCTCACAATCCTGCTCATCGGTTAGGCGTCCTGCCAGCCGTGAGTGGGGAACAACTTTGCCGCACATTTTTTTTGTGTCTATGTAAGTAAACCGGTAAACGAACGCGTTCATCGGTGAAACACATGCATGTTTATTGGGAAATTGGTGGTTTTGCGGGTCATGGGAGGGGTGTAAACGAAGAACGATCGCTCCGCGGCGCGTTTCCGAAGTCAATTTGCCTTAAACGTCCGTTCGATACGCGACTGGACGTCCTGCAGAGTTCTTTTTTGCTCATCCGAACAATGCAACTCCGTATCACGCAGTTCATCCACTCCTTCTGCCGCCTTATTGATACCTTCAGAAGCTTGCGCGTCTTCCGGCCTGGAACCGGTGCCGGAATTTTGACCCGGGGGCTGATGCTCACTCGTGAATTCGTTGCCACCATCCAGTGGAATTGTCCCAGCCGCTTTTCGCACAATGACCGCGATTTGAGAAAGCGCGCAGCAAATCAATCCCACGAAAATCAACACGATCGCTATCGGACGCGCGTAATGCGATCCCAGACCCGGGATCACGCTTGCAGCGACAACTTGATTGGATATTTGCCCGAATGTTTTTGAGCCCGCTGGTTGCGCGATTTTTGTTTCATCGTCACCACTCCGTTTCTCTGGTGAACCGTGCCGATTCGATTTGGCCTTCGATGCGGCGGCGAAGCCTTCAAAAGCCGGATTCGGGCGATTGAAACCCTGCATGCGCGGAGACAGAAACGCGATATGCCGGGAATGAGTGACCGGTGTTTGCGGGGCCTCTGGCCGATGGGCAACGGGAACGCTGTTTCGTGGCGTTGAATACGTGTAAGATTGAGAAGGCCTGGACGGCGAAGGCGCAGGCGTGGTATACGCGCGGCTTCCGGTATTCAGCGCGCAACCCGAAAAAAGGATGCATGCAAGCAGCAGGCATGACAGCCAGTGGTTCATCTGCTCCGATTGTCAAACTTCGAAAACAAATCGTCAACTGCTATTTCCCCCCTGACGGATCATCGAGGCAGGTTTTCTCTGCCCAAAAGTGAACTCCCATGTCCCATAACAGTATTGAACAAAGCGCGCTCAAGCACGACGTTTTCAAGGTTCGGTAATTAGAAATATAATCGTAAATCATACCCTGAATTATGAGAACAGCCCAGGAAAACCTCAATCAACTCGGCCACACGGTTAACGCCTGCGCCGGCGAACCAAAAATCCGAAGCCAAACTGGCTTTATGAATTCGCGACCGCCCGGAAAACTGGACGCAATTTTCGCCGACATGCTGGTCGGATTAGGAGATGCAGGAAACTGCGCAGACCGAGACTGTGAAGGCATCGATGGCGAAGGAATCTAAATATGGGACCATCGCCTGCCCCTCAGCAATCTCGCTAAGAGTTTCGTTCGCCTGTTAAGGCCGTTAAAACTGGCGCAGCGAATTTAAATTAACGAATCCGTTCTGCAGTTTGTTGATCGATCAGCCGTTCCAATTTGCTCAGTCTTTCTTTCATTTCCTGGATCTCAGCGTCCTTTTCTTCCAGTTTCTGATTCAGCCCCTGTATGGCCGCCAGCGCCACGCCCCCTTCGTCAATGGGAGCGATGTGCTTTTCATCCGTGCCGATGTTGAATGTCGCGTAAAAATCCTGTCCCATCGGTCCCACGTGCCGGGTCTTGGGATCCTCCTTATAACTCCATTCACAGATGGGCAATTGCCCAACTTTCTCTAAAATCTGCGCCGAATTGATCGGTGCAAAATCCTGTTTGGCGTTGCGATCGCTGCTGTTGTTGAACGTGCCATACACTGTCACGCCAGTCATGTTTGCGACCAGACGGTTGGTTGAAGGCGCCCCGTCAACTGCGCCAACTGCCAGGATAATCTGGCCGTACTGCATGGACAGGCGCGATGTGGCACCACCAGCGTTGATCGGATGGCCCGCTCCGTTGGAATCGTAATAGTAATTGTAGCCCAGATGAATGCCGTCACCCAGCGCAGGGTACGAAGCATACAAGTAGCCAACCGAGTTGCCACCGCCCAGCGAAAGATTGTGGTAGGTCTCGGAGCCGCCAGAAAGCAGCAAATCGCCCGCAAAGAGAATTCCTCCGTTGGCGCGGACCGCGAACTGATTATTGGCAGTCGAGGCAAACGTTCCGCCGGAATCGTCCGCCCAGACAAACGAACCGTTATTTACGGCTTGAGCTCCATTCCCTGCCGCAAAGCTAAAAACACCCGACGCAGTGTTCTCCTCACCACCCGGCACCACCGAACCATAACCACCGGCGATATTATAAATACCGCCGCTTACAGTTCCATACTGATTGGTGGCGTTGTTGTCATATCCGCCGGCCACCGTCGCGCTATCGGCGCTGGCGGTGTTATCATCGCCACCGCTTACTGTTGTAGAACCGTCCGGGCTGCTCGCAGTGTTGTCGTAGCCACCACCCACCGTATCAGCGAAACTGCTGGCCGTATTTGCGCCGCCGCCGGCAATGTTGGCATACTCGCCGCCGGCACTGTTTCCATCGCCGCCGCCGATGCTTGCATACTCACCGGCGGCATTGTTTATATTGCCGCCCCCAACCGTCGCGTAGAAAGCACCGGCAGTGTTTTGTACCCCGCCGCCAATCGTGCCGCCGTATCCTGAAACTGAGTTCGTAAGGCCGCCCGAGATGGTCGCAACCTCCCCGTTAACCACATCAGCGCCGGGCTGGATCAAATTGCCAAACCCGCCGGCAATCACCGAACCGCCACTAAAAGTTTGAATTGTATTAATCAAGCCGCCACCAATCACCGAATCCGGGGCATTCGTCCCTATCGTGTTTTGCCTTCCCCCGGCAATAGTGCATTCCACAGCATTGTTTTGAATGTCGTTCTCAAGCCCGCCTCCGATGACTGCAAAGGAATCATTGCCCAGAATCATGTTGCCATCGCCGCCGGCAATCGTTGAAACACTGGCCCCGGTTTGAATGAGATTGCCGCCACCGCCACTGATGGTTGAATTATCGTCGTTGGTCTGTATGTCGTTGCCGCTCCCGCCCCCGATCGTGGAAAACATTGAATTGCTCTGAACCATGTTGACATGGCCACCCCCGATAACCGCGTCCGCAACGCCGGGTTCGATCGTGTTGTAGTCCCCCCCGCCAATGGCATTCACCTGCCCGCCTTCGATCACGTTCAGGAAACCGCCGCCGATGGTTGACTCGTATGCGCCGGCCTGAATCGTGTTATTCTCACCGCCGCCGACCGCCGAGGAGTAAGCATTGCTTTGGATCATATTATTCCAACCCCCGCCGATGTTTGCGTATCGCGCACCCCACTGGATCGAATTCACGGTGCCTCCCGCCACAGTGCCAAAGTCCGAAGCAACCTGGTTCGACCAGATCAAACCAAAATAATTGCCGGCTCCGCCGCCACTCACGGTTGCCCCCACCGCACCCGGCCCCACGCCGTTTCCAATCCAGCCGCCAATCACATTCACACTATTGCTGCCGGCCGGTTCCAGGCGTAGCCCCCGCTGGTTGTTCACTCTCAACTCCAGCGGCTGATTGTCCAGTGTGCCAACAAAATTCGTGCTGGGACCGGTTCCAGAATTGCCCGTTGTCTTCCAGGCGTTGTTTAACGCCGTGGCCGGAACTGTCCCGGTAGTCAGTTGAGATGCATTCAATCCTGTCAGGTTGCCGCCGGTACCGGTGAAAGTCCCGGTGAATTGATTTGCCGCATTGCTGAAAGAAACCTGACTTCCAATCGTGCCATTTACATTTTCCGCCGCAATGGCATACGGTACCGGTGTCAACTGCTGACGGGGCGTGAGCGTGGTGAATGCGTTGGCGCCGTTGGTGCTCACCGCCAGCTCCAGCCAATTGCTTCCACCACTGAACGCGTTTCCCAAATTCACCGCTGTAGTGAACAGCCCGTTGGTCACGCCCACAGCGGAGTTGGTGACCGGTCCTGCCATCGGATTACCGCCGCTGCTCGTCGTGTAGAGCCTGAACGCCATGTCGTAGAGTCCATTGGCTGGAACGCCAGCGTTATCGAGCTGGCCCTGATAGGTAAATGCCGTGCCCTGGGCAAAGACGGTTGAGGATTCAAGGTTGAGAGTCAAAAACAACACCAGCAGCGCCGGCACAACAATGAGTGTACGATACTGAGTTTTCATTTTATTCCTTTTGGTTGATCTTCTTTGGGTTGCTATAAAAGACTATTACAACAACTAAGCGATGCTATAATGCTTTGCTCAATTTGCAAGGGGCAATCGTCATGGTCGTACTCTCTGATTTTCTCGCATTCAGCCCCCGGCCTGTTTTGAAATTCCACTCTGCAAATGGCTTGCAAACCCGCCCGGCAGGAGGACAATCACGAAAACCAACACCGACCGCTCATTGAGCCATGAGCAAAAAATCAACTCAGAAATCCCCGAGCACGGGCGTTGCCGCGCCCGGCCGAAAGCGGCGACCTCCAACATGGTTGGACTATTATTCGCTTATTTTCCTGTTTATTTGCCTTGTGCTGATTGGCCCCGCGTTCCTCCTCTATGTATTCTATGCCGACCATCGCGACCGCCCCTCGCTGCAGTGGCCTTCGATATCCGGCAAGATCGTGCAGTGCCAGCAGGAATCTCATCATGGCACGCACTCCACAGACTACTCCCTGGACGTCACATACACTTATACCGTAAGTGGCCATGACTACATCGGCCACCAAATCGCCCCATGGAGCGTAGACCTGGAAGAGCTGAATAACAATCAACGCCCGTCTGCGTTTGCCGCCGCGCACCAGGTCGGCTCGCGGCTGCCCGTCTATTACGAACCACAACATCCGAACAACGCCGTTCTGCTTCCCGGACCGGACGAATTAGGCAATCGCAAGTTTATGCTATGCGGTTATATCGCTCTTTTTGGCGGAGTAGTGCTGGTGACCATGAACGTAAAGAAACCCGCCATGTTAAGGGCCACGATTCAATCGCGGGAAGCCAGGCAACGTACGGCTGGACCCAAAAAGCCCGGCAGCCTTCCCGAAGGTTTTGCAAGCTATGAACCCGGTAGCAAACCGAGTCTAAGCGTTTTTCCGGACCGGGAATGCCTCGATGAAGTCCTTGGCCATCGTGGAAAACCGTTGCAGAATTGGAAACCGGACGATCGCGTGATTGATGCCGCTGGCAGGGAATATCGTTTGCTCAAGAGACCCGACAAAAACTGCTACGACCTCGACCCAACCGGCCAAAATTGGACTCCAGAACGCTTAATGGACGTCGCAGTTTCGACTTTCAGAGCTAATAAGCGAAACCCTGGAGCATTGCGTGATTTGCTGGACAGTGTTCCGGAGGAAAAGAGAATGGCGGTGCTTTTAAAGTCTTTGGACCAAAAGACCGAAATGCCGGCCTGGTTCGAGTCGGCCTTTCTGATTTTCCTGGTGGTTTTTGCCATTGGTTGCGGGTTAGTCGCCGTCTTAATTTTCGAGTTCGTCGCCAACCATTGGCTGCTGTAGCCACAAATCCGTTGTTGGTCGACTGAAAGCAGTCCCGCAATTTCCTTCGCATCATTCACGTTCTTCGCGTGAACCACTAATCCAACCACCCAAAAATTCGCTTTCAGGCTGCCGGCACCAAAACCTGTTTAGTCCGAGAGCCCCGCTCCACGATTTCGTACGCCTCAACCGCCCGTTCGAGGGGCCAGCTCGATACTGCCGGCGCCTCCAAATAGCCTTCCTCAAAACCCACGCGCAACTCATTCATCATCGCAGCAATTTCCGGCCCGGTAAATTTCACGCTGTCCACGCCGATCAGACTGGATCGGTTGTGATAAAAATCAACAAGGTCGAAACTCACCCTCCTGTCCTTGCTGCTCGTGATGGCAATCTGCCGGCCACCCCAGCGAAGCGACTTCAAGGACGGCTCAAACATTGCGCCACCCACCGCGTCCAGCACCAGATCGGCGCCCTTCCCATCGGTCAACGCACGAACCCCTTGGTCGAGTGGTTGCGTCGTGGTATTGACGAGCGCATCGGCTTTGGCGGGATTGTCTGAACTAATGGCGGCGCCGATCACACGCGCCTTTTTCCAGTGGGCAATCTGGGTGGCCGCCTGGCCCACCGCACCCGACACGCCGACGATTAAAACCGTTTCGCCGCGCTGGACGTGGCCGGCAACAACGATCGCCGACCAGGCAGTCAGAAATGGCACACCGATGGCCCCGGCCTGTTCCATAGAGAGCTTCGCCGGCTTGGACGCAACCCACTCTGCCGGCATCACAAGGTATTGGGTATGCGAGCCGTCACGCGCCACACCAAATCCCGGGCCGCTGCCCCACACTTCCAGGCCCTTCTGCGCGTCACCACCCACCACAACGCCCGCATAATCCCGTCCCGGCACCCGCGGCAACGCAGTCTTAAAATGACCCGCAACATTTTTCACGTCGCTTGGGTTGACGGCAGCGGCTTTGACCTCGATCAAAACTTCTCCCGCATGCGGCTCCGGTTTTGGAAGGTCTGCGACCGTCAGCACCGACGGCACCCCGTAAGATTCAATACGCAATGCTTTCATCCTTAAACCCAATATATCCACCTTGCCGCATTTTTCAAATATCGCCGCGTGGCCGAACTGATCAGGGTTGGTTCCCAAAGCGATATCGAAAGTTGAGCCAAAAATAATTCAGGCTGCATTTCCGAAAATTGTCTTCTGCGCCATCCTCATCCGGAAGTGATAACCAAACTCCAACTGACAACACAAAAGCCCAATCCAAAAATTCACCACAAACTTGATTCAACGCACAATCGAGTCAAAAAGATTTTTGAAAATTTCATATTGACAATGTTGCAGTGTAACGCTACTCTCGCTGACATAGTCGTAGAATAGCCTTAGAAAATACTTGCGGGGGTTCCAGTTACAGCAGGCATGGAAACAGTAGCAAGACGGTTACAGGTAGCAGTAGCAGTAGTGTTTGATCATCAAGTCACGCGCTTTTGTCTGCGTTCTGTTTTGCATCATCAGCCGGATTCGACATTTGCGATGCGGTCCTCCACCGCCAGCGAAGCCATCGCCGATATTCCACGCCTGCAATCTGATCTCTGAAAATAATGGACATTCTTTTGCCGGCCCCGGCCTGCATCGAATGCTCATGCGCAAATTCTGCCGGCGTTGGAAAAATTCATCTGCTGATTATCAAACGCAGTGCGATTTTTGGAAAACCAAAATCTGCTGCGCTGTAGAAAGTTTTTGTTCCGTAATTGAAATAGCAAACCCCTGAAGTGTGACAGGCTTCAAGCCGATGCGTTCCCATTACTTGGCATCGGCCAAAAAACACGAAAATAAAATAATTATAAAACAATTCGTATGAAGAAATTAAATATCCCGCGTAAAATTTGCACGGCCCTCGCGGTCGTGCAATTTGTCATGATTTGTCTATCGTGCCATTTGCATGCGAAGACAATCACTGCCAATAGCGCTTCCTTCACCGACGTCAGCAATGCCGTCGCCTCCGCGTCCCCTGGTGACACCGTTACCATTCCCGCCGGAACCGCACTTTGGACAAACCAACTGACTTGCCTTGGCGTCAGCCTGATCGGATCCGGAACCAATCAAACTGTTATAGTAGATAATATTGACCGCCTGGCCAACGACCAGGAATGTCTCATCTTATTTAGCTCCCTGACAAACGGATTTGCCCGATGCTCCAATTTTCAAATAACCGGCGGGAACACTACCGAAAATTATAAGGGCGAAATCGTTGCCTCGATGGATTTGCCCGCCCGGATAGACAACCTCTTCTTTAATCTTCCTTCCGACAAGGGAATTATTGTTGGTGGAACGTCAAATGGACTAATTGATCACTGCACATTTGTCCTGAGCAATAGCAGCGCAATTTACGCCAATGGCGATGGATTCGGAGATGTTTCGTGGGCCACGCCTGTGGACTATGGCACTTCGAACGCCTTATACATTGAGGACTGCCTTTTCACCAACGTCGTTCCAAATTCTTCTACTGCTGTCGCAAACGATGCACAAAGCGGGGCGCGGGAAGTTTTCCGGCACAATATCGTCCTAAACACGAGTTTCCAAAATCACGGCACTGAAAGCGGGCTGCGCTACAGGTCGTCCCGAAGCTACGAAATTTATGATAATACATTTGTCGACACCCAAAACTACGACACACCCATCTTCCTCCGCGGCGGCACCGGCGTGATATTCAGCAATACCGCCGTCGGCTATTATAATATGTGCAGTTTGAACGACTATCGGATGCTCCAAACGTTCGGTGTCTGGGGGGGAGCCACGGGATTCAATCCATGGGACGATAACAGCCCCACTCTGTACGCGACGGTCATTCATGCTGGTTCCAACAACTCCCCGAACCTGGTCGCTTCCGGTGTCAATTGGACGCCAAATCAATGGGTCGGTTACACGGTCAATGATCTGAACTCCGGACTCTTCAGCATTATCACCAGCAATTCTGCAAACGTGATCTATACGGGGTTGGGCCGAACTTATTTCATGTCATATAATACGAAAGACACCAACCAGATATATCTGGCCATTCAATCAATCGACCAGGTCGGACTTGGGTCCGGAGATTTGTTGGGCGACATACCGCTGACTCAAACTCCCTGGGACCAGGCGTACAATACAACGACAGGAACAGCCTCATGGCCACACGAAGTGAGCGAACCCCTCTATCTTTGGGGCAACACTTTGAACGGACAGCCCGGACTGGTCAGTACCTATTACCCAAACATCCAGGAGAATCTGGATTATTATAATCAAACGGCAAAACCCGGCTACACGCCTTTTACCTATCCCCATCCGTTGGCTGTCAGCACCGTTGGCGGAGGGCAAGCGCAGCCCGGCAATTCATTGACCAACGGCCTGGCTGCCTGGTGGCCGCTGAACGAAGGCACGGGAACAATCGCCAACGACGCGAGCGGTAACGGAAACGATGGGACCTTCGGCGGCTCGACGCCGCCCCAATGGAAAGACGGTTTCCTGTACTTCAATGGCGCCGGCTATATCAATTGCGGCACCAACAACGTTCCAATGACCTTCCCCATTACGATATCGTACTGGGTCAATTTTGGTTCCGGCGGCGGTGGCACGGTGCTGGATCGAATGCTCTGGGGCAACGAAGTCAATTGGCGTTGCGATAATTCCGATGCGGACGTGCCCACCGGCAATGGCAACTTCTCCGATTTGAGCTTCGGGTGGAAATACAATATCGCCGACAATAATTGGCATTTGGTGACCGCCACCGTCTCCCCCAACGGCAACGGCAACGGCACCGCAAGTATCTATCTCGATTCCACGAACGTAGAGTCACAAACCGGCGGAAGTTTCGGAGCAACATTAACCGGAACCCCGACGGTTACTTTAGGGATAATGTCCGACCGCGCCAGCGCCCCCTTCACGGGATACATCGCTGACGTCAGAATCTATACGAACGTCCTCAGCGCTTCACAAATCCAGATGCTCTATTCGAATGGTCCGGTCCAGGAAGCGACTCAAGGCTCGACGCAGGGTTTGGTTGCCTGGTGGAAATTCGACGAAGGCAGCGGAACAATCGCCCATGATTCCAGCGGCAATGGAAACGATGGAACACTCGGGGGATCAAGTCCCCCGCAATGGAACGATGGCGCGCTGAGTTTTAACGGCGCCGGCTACATCACGTGCGGCACAAATAACGTCCCAACGACCTTCCCATTGACCGTGTCATACTGGGTCAACTTCGGCCCCGGCGGCGGAGGAACAGTGCTGGATCGAATGATATGGAACAACGAAGTCAACTGGCGCTGTAACGAGTCATCGGCGTGGCTTCCCACGGGCGATGGAAACTATCTCAATTCCGGTTTTGGATGGGAGTACAATATCAGTGATAGCCACTGGCATTTGATAACCGCGACCGTCTCGAATAACGGGAATGGCACCGGGACCGCAAGCATCTATCTCGATTCCACGAACGTCGAATCACAAACCGGCGGCATTCCCGGAGCGACATCAACTGGAACGCCTACGATTAGTTTGGGAATCGGGTCTGACTACCAAAGCGGCGCATTTTCCGGTCAAATAGACGATGTCCGGATATATACCAATGCGCTTAGCCCCTCCGCTATCCAGACGCTCTACTTAAACGGTCGCCAATAAGCTGCCGCCGTTTGCAAAAAGATGCCCAGCCTTAAATCGGCTGGGCATCTTTCGTTTAATTCTTCCGATCGCGGAAACAACAGTAAGCGCATCAACCAACCCGCGTAGGCAGATTCGCATAAATCGCCAGGGCCTGGGACCGCGAACGCACGTGAAGCTTCTCGTAAATCCTTCGAATATACGTGTTGACCGTTTGAACGCTTAATTGCAGAGAATCGGCAATTTCCTTGTATAGGTATCCTCGCGCCAGAAGCTCGAGCACTTCCTGTTCGCGCGGTGACAAATCGGCCACACCGGGCATGGCCGCATGACGAAACGATTGCACGACCTTTCGCGCAATACTGCTGCTCATGGGCGAACCACCATTATGCACTTCTTTGAGCGCGGACAGCAGCATTTGACGCGGCGTTTGTTTCAGCAAATATCCGCTGGCCCCAGCCGATAACGCCCTAAAAATGTGATTATCATCCTCGTAAACCGTCAGCATCACGAATTGCGTCTCCGGGATGACAGTTTTCAGGCGGCGGATGCACTCGATGCCGTTGATGCCGGGAAGATTAATGTCTACCAACACAACCGATGGTTTCTTTTCCGGCAACGTCGCCAAAGCGCTCTCAGCATCATTGTGCTGGCTCACGCAGTCAAAACCATCCGAGCGGCGAATCCAATCCGCAAAAATTTCCTGGGCGGGCACATCGTCTTCAATTATCGAAACTCTCACGTTCATGAACGTTTTCATTTTATCCTCATTCGAAAAAAATAGCGTGTCACGATTTTTGGGGACACGGTTCAGGAATTTTCGATTTGCGATTTGCAATTTGCGATTGTTCCGGTCAGCGGTCAATTGAATTCGCGACTCGGTAACCAATCCCGTTACCGTGCCGCCATTGGCCAGGCAGCCTTACTGGGAAATCGCCACAAGCGGGAATTGCGCCTCTTTCCCATGATATATGACGGTACGGTCGGCAGTCCCGTTGGATGAAAAACCGACGGGCCTGTCTTTGGAAATCAACACGAATTGAAACGTTCGTTCTTTGAGCATTCCCTCAAAAGAACCCGTGCGTTTGCCAATCGTCAACAGGCGCGCCGCATCATCCCAATGCAGGGAAATGGTCGAAAACGCTCCGCGCTCATACTTATAACTTAAGCCGTCATCTTCATAGAGCGTAAAATCAGCGTTTGCGCCGGTATAGATGAAAAACGTCACCGGATCGGCGGGTTTCTGCCCGACATATTGAATTTCCGGTCCAAATGGAACAATGGATCCGGCCCGCACAAAGACTGGAATGGCATCGAACGGTGCCGGCGCCTGAATTGTTTGGCCCGCGTCAAAATATTTGCCGCTCCACGCCTCGTACCATCCGCCGTCCGCTTCCGGCAAATACACCGGACGGCTTCGAGTCTGGTACTCTGTCACCGGATTGATCAGCAGGTTCGGCCCAAACATATATTCGTCGCCAATGTCGAAAACGTTGGTGTCGGCGGGAAAATCCATGACGAGCGCGCGCATAAACGTCCCGCCCTGCTGCGTTACATGCCCGGCAAGCGAATAAATATATGGCAACAACCGGTAGCGCAACCGGTCAGCTTTCACTTGCGCCGCAAACGTCGGGCTCTTGTCCCCGCCGAATTCCCACATTTCGCGATTCGGATATTCCCCGTGCACGCGCAGCAACGGAACAAATGTCGAAAACTCAAACCAGCGCGCGTTCAGTTCACACCATTCATCGAAATCCTTCCCATTCGAAAACCATGACGGCACCGAAAAGCCGCCGCAATCCATTGTCCAATACGGCAACCCGGACAGGCTGAACCCAAGCCCGGCCGTTATTTGCGCGCGCATCGCCGTCCACGTGGACGATGTGTCACCCGACCACACCGTCGCCCCATAGCGCTGCATTCCCGCAAACGCTGAGCGCGTCAAAATAAAAACCCGCTGGTCCGGCTTCGCCTTTCTTTGCCCCTCGTAAATGCCCGCGCTGTTTTCGAGCGGATAGGCGTTCAGCATGGCCGCGCCGCTGCCCATCGCCGTCGGATGCAGATATTCCCGCTGGCCCTCAAGCGTCGGCGTCGGAAGCATGTCCGGCTCGCTGGCATCCATCCACCACCCGTCAACGCCTTTGGTGAACAGATTCTGGTCAATCTGTGACCAAAACAGGTCACGGGCTCCCGGATTAAATGCGTCATAGAATGCGTCCGGATAACCAATCCAATCGTGGATTTCGTGAGCCAGATTTTCTTCGTAGAGAAAATGACGAGCGTGCATGATCTCAAAATTCGTCGTTCCCGCGTAGAATTTTGGCCAGACCGATATGGTCAATCGCGCGTGGTATTTTTGATGAATGTCCCGGATCCAGCCGTCCGGGTCGGGAAATCGCGCCGGATCAAACTCGTGCGATCCCCATTGGTCTTCCTTCCAATAAAACCAGTCCTGCACAATATTATCTATCGGGATATTCCGCGCGCGATAACCCGCCAGCACGTCCAGGCTTTCCCGCTGTGTTTTGTACCGTTGCCGGCTTTGCCAGAATCCGAACACCCATTCGGGCATCATCGGCGCCGGTCCGGTGATTTGCCGATAACTCGAAATGACCTTATCCAGACTTGGCCCATACATGAAATAATAATCAATCCCATGTCCTGCTTCAGACCATAGTGACGTATCCAAGTCGTGCGACGGCGGTTTCCAAAGCAATTTGACCGTTTCCATGCCCTGCTCCTTCGTCCATTCCAATTTCAAATCGTAACGGTGCCCCGCCTCGAAATGGACCTTCGCCACATTCCACCAGGGTAGCCATCCCTGCCGCCAATGCGAAATCACCAGCTTATCATCCACCCAAAGCTTGATGCCATTGTTCGAAAACGTCTTGAACGTGTAATCACCGGTTTCCTCAGGCGCCACAGAGCCCTCCCATCGAATGCTGATATCGCCATCGGCAGGTAACTCTGAAAAAATCAGTTGATTTGCGTTGGTCGCGCCGCTGGGAATCGCGATATCTATGCCCGAATCTATTCGGTTGTCGATCAATTGATCAAAATTCTCACCCGCGTAATATGAACCCTTCAATCCACCCGGCCGCCCGTCGATATCAAACAATTGGGATGCTGGAATCGGCTCAGCCTCCCGCAAATCTCCAAATCGCGTATAAGAGGTATTATCCCAAAATATCCCGTAACCACGGCTGGAAAGAAAAATGGGAATTGCGATAGTTCCGTTGTGCTGCCACAGGTCCAAATCATACCCCTTGATATTCATCAGCCCCAATTGTTGTTGACCAAGTCCGTACAACGCCTCACCGTCGTTTGGCATCCATTCCTGCCCAACATGAAAGGTCCGGGTCCCTTGAACAATCACCGGTGTCATCGTCCGCCCGCCACCTTTTTCGGCCACAATTAACCGGCCATTGGAGTCAAAAAACGAAACCGCCCCCGACCGAAGATCAACTCCCACCCTCAAGGCGTCCGTTTTGAGAAGTCCCTTTCCCTTTTCTGCCGTCCACGACCATTGTGTTTTGGCGTCCTTGCGCCCGCCTGCCGCAAGACTCTTGTGTGAAAAAAAGGTCGAATCCGGCGAAACTGCAACCCGAATTACATCGTCCGCGCACACTTCCAGTTTCAAATACTGCTGGCCAACCGGAATCAACACCCCATCGTTCAATTCCTGAGGTCCAACTCCCGCAGCCCGCCCCGCCAGCGCAACTGTCAGTGCACCGATGAAAAGAATGGGAAGCTGCCGGCGCAGCCGCAAATTGAAAGCCCTGTAAGGGCGACCGATAATAGCCCAGGGCAAAGCGCGAGTCTTCGAGCGCGACGCCCTGGGTATATCGCCGCAAATAATTCTGCCGCTAACTGCGAAACCGCGCGATAGCGCGAATCTAATCTGCCGCATCCCCTTCATCACCATCGTCCCTTCGAACATGGTCGGCTCATCGGGATTTCTCATCATGCGTGAATATCTACCCCCAAATCCCCTGTCAAGCAATGGCTCTGTCACGAAAATTGAGGACAAGCGTTTTCCACCGGACAATGCTGAAATGGCCAACACCAAATGAAATGGACTCTTCTATTCGTCCTGCTTGCCGTCAGCGCACGTTGCGTAGCGGACCAATACCGAAACTTCGACGTTGCCATTTACATTCCCGCCGGAGTCGTACGCTCTTTTGATGACCCTCAAAAACTCCAGAACGACTGGAACCTCATCAGCAGCCAGTTGAAAGTCGACAAGGTCTACATCGAAGCACAACGCGACCATCTCACAAACAGCGACGCCCTGCTCGAAAGCGTCAAACATTTCTTCATCCAGCACGGCGTCCGCGTGGCCGGTGGAATGGCGCTGTCCGACGGCGGCAATGGCGGCCAATTCCAATCCTTTTGCTATACCGACGCGCACGACCGCGCATTCATCAGGGGCGCCGCTGAGTTGGCCGCGCGGCACTTCGATGAAATCATCCAGGACGATTTCTTTTTCAATTCCACAAAATACGATTCGGACATCGCCGCCAAAGGGAAAAACAGTTGGACGCAGTTTCGCCTCAAACTCATGGACGACGCCGGAGAAAATCTCATTATCAAACCCGCGCGCCGCGTAAATCCACGCGTCCATCTCGTCATCAAATTCCCCAACTGGTATGAACATTTCCAGGCCAACGGCTACGATCTCGATCGGGAATCGAAATCATTTGATGGAATCTACACCGGCACCGAAACCCGCGACCCCGTCATTACAGACCAACACCTGCAACAGTACGAAAGCTACGAAATCATGCGGTATTTCGATAATGTCGCGCCTGGCCGAAACGGAGGCGGCTGGGTTGACACTTACAGCATTCGCTATATTGACCGTTATGCGGAGCAACTGTGGGATACGATGTTTGCCAAAGCCCCCCAAATTATGCTCTTTGAATGGTCCGCGATGACCAGGCCCGTCGAACCGGGCGATCGGCAGGCATGGGCAAACCTGCACACCAGCTTTGTCTTCGACGATATGTTGAAGTCAGTTCACGCCCAGGACCCGCCGGTTCTGGACACCCCTACGATGGCTCGCGTGGCTGGCTATTCGCTGGAACAGGTAAACGCATTCGTCGGCAAGCTCGGCAATCCCATTGGCATCGCCGCTTATAAGCCGTTTCAATCCACCGGCGAGGACTATTTGCCCAACTATTTGGGCATGATTGGAATTCCGATCGACCTGCGCCCGGACTTCCCTACCAACGCGGACATGGTTCTGCTCACCGAATCAGCCAAATTCGATCCGGACATTGTGCCAAAAATTAAAAACCAATTGCGCGCCGGAAAATCCGTCGTCATTACATCCGGGCTCCTGCGCGCCTTGCAGGGCCACGGGATCGAGGACATCGTCGAAGCCCAATGCACCGACCGCAAAGTATTGGCCCGCGAATTCTCGGCCGGGTTTGGCGCCGGAAACGCCTCGGCTCTGGATGAAACGACAAATGCAATTCTGCTTCCGGAAATTGACTTTATCACGAACGACGCCTGGTCCCTCGTTCGCGCCGAAGCCAACGGCAACGCCTTTCCCATTTTGCTGATGGACCGCTATTCAAAAGGCGTGCTTTACATACTGACCATTCCCGACAACTTCGACGACCTTTATACCCTGCCCCGCGCGGTTACGCTGGCGATTAAAAGCTATCTCCTGCGCCGTTTCCCCGTGCGCCTCGACGGCCCCGCGCAAGTCGCCCTCTTTGCCTATGACAATCAGACATTCATCGCTGAGTCCTATTTGGATACGCAGACAGACGTAAAAATCTCCATTCCCGAAAATTTCGCGCATCTGAAAAATCTCGTAACCGGCGAGGAACTTAATGGGACCCCTCCCCTGCCCGGCCATTGGGGCCGCCAGGACGGATTCGAAAAGCGCAATTTATTTAACCTGCATTTGCTCCCGCACAGTTACGAAGTTTTTTCGATGGAACAGTAGTACCAAAGTCATTGAACCGTCGAAGCGTGGGATTTTCTCCGTCGTGCAGCCACCGAAAATCGTTCTTGCGCTCCGCTTCAACGCTTCAACGATTCAACGATTCAACGATTCAACGATTCAACGATTCAACGATTCAACGATTCAACGATTCAACGGTTCAACGATTCAACGATTCAACGCTTTAAAAAGTCCCCATCTGCCATCAACTCAACAACAAACCTCACCTCCGTACCCACCCCCGGTGCGCTTTGGATTTCACAGCGCCCGCCGATTTTTTCCAGGCGTAATCGCATGTTGGTAAGTCCATTGCCTGATCGGCCGCCCTCGGCTGACTTCGTTTCGCAAATGGTCTTTGGATCGAATCCGCGCCCGTTATCGCGGCCCGCGAGCGTAAACGAGCGGTTTGTTGTCGTCAGCGAAACGCTCACTTCCGAAGCCGCCGCGTGCTTCACGACGTTGTGCAGCGCTTCCTTAAATGCCAGGAACAAATGATGTCGCACTTCCGCCGTGACCAGCCATTGCGGCAGGTGCACCGGCAAATCCAGCCGGCAGCGAATTCCAAGCGACCCCAGATAATCCTGGGCAAATTTGCCCAGGTAATTCACCACGCTATCGAGCGTGTCGTGTTCCGGATTTACCGCCCAAACAATCTCATCCATCGCACGCGTCATTTCGCGCGTCGTCTCGTAGATTCGGTCCAGCTGTACAGCGGCCTCCTTCGGGTTCTCCAACTCGCCATGCGCGAATTGACTTAATAATGAAATACGAGTCAGATTCGCGCCCAGGTTGTCATGAATGTCCCGGGCTATTCGCGCGCGTTCGCGTTCGATCGCGCGCTGCCGTTCCACTCGCTCCAGCTTCAGTCGCATCCGCCAGCGCGCAAGACCCAATACGGCGCTGGTCAGCAATGCCGCCGCGGCAAGTGCGCTCCCAATTCGAAACCACCAGGTCTGCCAGAAATAGGGCTGCACAATGAAATCCAGGCCCGCCCCGTCGCTGTTCCAGACGCCGTCGCTATTGCAGGAGGTCACTTCAAAGCGATACTTCCCCGGAGGGATATAACCGTAAATCACGTTCCGTTTTGTCCCGGCATCCGTCCAATCCCGGTCCAGGCCGTTCAGCCGGTACTTAAATCCCACCTTCTCTGGCGAAACAAAACTGATACCGGTGTAAACGAATTCGAATCGCTGGTGCCCGGGCCCGATTCGCAATGGGCCATTCGGCGCGTCGGCCTCGCCGTCAACCACCATATTCTCGATATGCACCGTCGGCGGCAGCTGGTTGACTTTGATTTCGTTGGGATCCACAACCACCACACCCGTGCGCGTGGAAAACCACAAACGCCCGTCGCCGGTCCTGAATGACACCGGTTGAAACCCTCCCGAACATTGCACCGTAGGCATTCCATCTCCAATCCCATAAACCAATGGATGAACCGATGACAACTCGTTGCTCGCCCATTCGTCTAATTCCGACTCCTGAATTCTGAAAATCCCCGCATGAGAACTGATCCAAAAATTATTCGAACTGTCCTGCTCAATTCCGCAGATGTAGTTGTTCGGCAATCCTTGATTGACGCCAATCGCCGAAAAATGGCCCTGCTTGAAGCAATCCAGCCCGCCGCCGTACGTTCCAATCCAGAGGGTGTTATTCTCGTCCAAATGCAGGCACTGCACAAAATCGCTCGAAAGCCCATCCGCCTGCCGGAACTGTTTGACAACGCCATTTTGCAAACGGCCCAGACCACCACCCAACATCCCAAACCATACCGTCCCATCCGGCTCCTCCGCCAGCGCCCTAACATCCGGCAAGACCACCCCTTCCTTCTCGCCATAGCGCTTGATAATTCCATTTTTATACCCAAGAAGTCCGGTAATGGTCCCAACCCAGGTCATCCCGTTGTTCCCGTGAAGAATCGCTGTCGCCGCAATCGGCGCCCCGATGCCAGGCACCGGCACAAAATGCGGGCCGTTCTGAATGGTCAATCCCTCGCCCCACATGCCGGCCCAAAGACGGTTTTCAGGATCTTCGGATACGGCCCAGACAAATGGATTCGGGATCCCTTCCGCCACTCCGAAATGCGTCCAGTTGCCGTCGTTCAAACGGTACACTCCCGCCCCCTCGGTGCCCACCCACAGCGAACCGTCGTGCGATCGGCTTATCGAAAGAACGCTTGCCCCCTGCCAGTCATCAGGAGGTTTTAGGGTCGTTACCCGGCTCGAGCGAAGCGCCAGCAAACCGCTGCTTCCCATCCCCACCCAGAGCGTTCCCTCCCGGTCTTCGCACAAACATCGAACCCAATTATCCGGAAATCCATTCGACCGATCGAAATGCACAACGTTCTTGCCTGGAAAAATCAAATAAAGGCCAGCCTCCAGCGTGCCTATCGCCAGACATCCGGACTTCATTTGCGTCATCGCAACGACCGAACTTTGGCCCAACGGGCTTTCGCCCTCATCATGCATCTGGCCGTCCTTCCATTGAGACAAATAATTTTGCCCGATAATCCAAAGGCTCCCGTCCGAGCCCGTGCAGATCCCCTTGACGTAATCTCCCTGCCGCGACGGCAACTGCCTGAGCGCCCCATCTTTCAGAACGAAAGCGTCGCCGCCCCAGTCCGCCCAAACGGTCCCTTTTGGATCGGAGACCATGGCCGTCGCGCCCGCCGAACCGCTCGCATTGGGCGTGGCAACAACCTTGCCCTTCAAATCTGCCAGTGTCCCGGCATCGTTTAAGAGCCAAATATCTCCCGCCGAATCAGCGCCGATGCTCTGGATTTTCTTTTGCTCCCACGGCGCTCGAAATTCCGTCGTGTAAAAATGGCCATTCCAATAGCGCGTCAATTCGCCCGTTTCATATCCGATCCATAAGTTCCCGTCCGCATCTTCGAACAGGCTGGTCACGCGCGTGCTGTGCATTTCCGGCACGGTGCTGCTGTCAAACCGGGTAAACGTCACCCCGTCAAATCGCGCCAGGCCGTCATAAGTCGCCAGCCAAAGATATCCATCCCGTGTCTGGGCCACCGCACTCACCGCGTCATTCGGCAGACCGTCTTCCGTCCGCCACGTTCGCGTGAAGTAACCCGGCAGATTCGTCGTATCGGCAATCGCTATACGGCAGGCAGCCAGGAGGATCGGAACCGCGCAAACCAGCGCCCGGATAAACATGCAGTTTAATATAAGTGAAACTCTATTAGGGTTCGAGCCTTTCACGGGAACGGCTGAGTATTGTGCTCTTGTTCCGAACTCTGCAAGTCAAACAATTCACGCTTTCCCATTTACGCATCAAATGGTAGGGCGGACCTCCCGGTCCGCCTCACGTTCTCACGCCTTGCCGCGGCGTCTTGTCGCGCCATAGCGTAGCGACGGCGGAAGCTCCAGCGTAGTCGAGTCTCACGTTCTTGCCTCTCCGGCGCTCGGACGTTTCAACGCTTTAACGTTTCAACGCTTCAACGCTTCAATGTTTTAACGTTCAAGTTTGGTACCAATAATGCTCATAATCCCCAATGCTCAGGCAGGAATACGGTTTGAATCTTCGCATCCATTGCCCGCTAAATTATGGTCACAATTTAGCTGTCAGAGGGTCGGGAATTCTTCCCTGCCTCTCTTTCGCAATTAGCGCTGTCCCATTCGCGATCGCCCTGATTGCATGTGCTCTTTGCAGTTTTGCGCCCTCCGCTTGCGGCCAATCTTCCGACCAGGCGCCCGTAGCCGGTCAGGTACTCACCAGCATTCAGCAGATCTGGGCGGTGCCGCATGACCGCGCGGACAAAGAATACCCGATTAAAACCGAATTCACCGTTTACTTCGACGACAGCGAATGGGGCAACGCCTCGGGTGAATGCGACGGGCGCCCCAGTTGGCTCCCTATCTTCGATTCTCCGTTTCCATTTAAGCCCGGTGAGCGCGTGGCCATCGACGGCTTCATCGTCCCGGCAAGAGAACGGTTCGTTTGGAGCAAGACCAAAATTCATGTCCTGCAGGAAAACATACCGCTCACAGCCCAAACAATAACCAATTTGGATGATCATCCCGAGCAACTGGCGGATCATTTGGTATCAGTTGACGGTTTGATTGATCGTGTACTGGACCAGTCTACGCATTGCACAGTCGCTTTTCTCGACGGCGGCCTGCGCGCCTACGCATACATTCTTAAAAGCACCAACAGCCCGCCGGTTCCTTTCAAACCGGGTGACTTTATCCGCATCACCGCCGTCTATTCTCCCCAATTCGACGCCGACGGAAAGCTAAGCAGCCTCGCTCTTTGGGTCGGAAGTCCCGCGGACGTCAAAATTGTCGGTTCGTTGGATAAAGATTCGCGTTTTGACGCACCGGTCACATTGTCCCGTGATATTCCATTCCTGCCTCACGAGAAACTCGTCACCGTGGCAGGCGTGGTCCATAAGTATGACGCCGGCAATGGGGTCACCATTTGGGATAAAACCGGTCAGGTCACGATCCAAAGCAAGCAAACCAGGCCTTTGCGTTTCGGGGACGTAGTCCAGGCCATCGGCTATCCTTATTACGTAGGTGTGCAGCAGTGCCTTCACAATGCTTTCTATCGCGTCTCAACCGCAACCAATGCAGCGGCATTGTTACAGGGCATGACCACCAATGCTATGCCGTTGTGCCTGGCCGAACAGGTTCGGGACTTGAGTCTCGAAGACGCCGCGCGACATTTGCCCGTCACTTTTCAGGGAATCGTTACCTGGGCGCATCCGGAAACTTCATTCGCATACATCGAGGATGCCAGCGCCGGCGTCAGAGTCGTTCACCCTAAATGGGATGATCCCGGTTCCATGAAACCCGGAACTATCGTGAGGTTAACCGGCGTGACCGACGTGGGCAATTTCGTGCCGGTCATCACAAACGCCGTACTGTTCCGGACCGGATGGGTTAACATCGATCCCGGTCAATTCGTGACGTTGGAACAGGCGCTCACCGGCGTCGAAGAAGGCAACTGGGTCGAAATGCAAGGCTTTGTCCGCGATGTAAGTGAAGACAAAGGATTGATACGTTTCAGGCTCACCACCTCCAGCGGAGAATTCAAGGCTTGGGCGCCCGCTTCGCAGCCTTACGATTGGTACGAAGGCTCCATCATCCGCCTGGATGGCGTCTGCACAGCCACGGCCAACGGGCGCCACCAATTGACAGGCGTGCAAATCTGGACTCCCGACATAAATCAATTTCTCCATGTTGAAGTACCTGCTCCGGATAATCCATTCGCCGCGCCATATCGTTCTTTGACCAACCTGCGGCGATTCAATGCCGATAGCGCCCTCAGCCGGCGCATCCGCACTTCCGGCACAATCGTGCGGGCTGAACCCGGACGTTTCATCTGCCTGCAGGACGGCGCCGACAGCGTCCAGGCCTTGAGCCGGCAAACAAATTCGCTGCAACCGGGAGACAATGTCGAAGTAGTTGGTTTTCCCGGCGAACAGGGTCAAAAATTTGCTCTCCGGGAAGCCATTTACCGCCGCATCTCCAGCGGTGCAGAACCTGCCCCGTTGCTCCTGTCAGCTACAAACACAGATCCATATCTGGATGGCCTTCTGGTCAAAGCTCGCGGAACCCTCCTCAATCTGATGAAGAAAAACGGCGAGACGCATCTCCTGGTGCAGGCGAATGATTTTACGTTTGAGGCCAGCCTCGATTCGTCGCCTGCCGTCAACGATGAACTCGAGAATCTGCAGTTGGCCAGCCAAATTTCCTTGATAGGCGTTTATGATCTGCAATACGACGAATACGGCCGCCCTCAGTCCTTTCTCCTCCATCTTCGTTCTCCGAAAGATATTCAACTGTTACAGCAGCCGCCCTGGTGGACGGCCGCGCGCCTCCTGGCAGTGCTGGTCGTCACCCTCACCGTCTTCCTCGTTGCCCTCGTTTGGGGCGCGCTCATCGCGCGCAAGAACAGGCTTCTCAGCCAGGCCCAGACAGACCTCCAGGCGGCCAAAGACAAGCTCGAAGCGCGCGTCGAAGAACGCACACGCGAATTGCAGGCCCAGGTCAAGGCCAGGGAAAAGGCCCACGCCGAACTCGCCCAGGCCCAGCGCAACCTCATGCTCGCCTCTCGACAGGCAGGCATGGCCGAAGTCGCCACCGGCGTCCTCCACAATGTCGGCAACGTTCTCAATAGCGTCAACATTTCGGCCACACTCCTTCTCGATCAGACCAGGCACTCTAAAACAAGCTCGCTCATCTCGGCCGCCAACTTATTGAAGGAAAAGAACGGCGACATCGCCGCCTACCTGACCTCCGACCCAAAAGGTAAATTGATGCCGGAATTCTTCGTTCAAGTCGCTCAACAGCTTCAAAAAGAACAGCAAAACGCCTTGGACGAGCTGCAGCAATTGTCAAAGAACGTCGAGCACATCAAAGACATCGTCGCCATGCAACAAAGTTACGCGCACGTGGCCGGCATCGTCGAAAAAGTCACCCTCGAAAGCGTCATCGAGGACGCGCTTCGGATGAATACCGAGGCCATGGCGCGGCACGACGTCAACGTAATCCGTCAATTCGCCGACCTGCCGGAACTCCTGGTCGACAAGCATAAGGTCCTGCAGATTCTCATTAACCTGATCCGGAATGCTAAATACGCGCTTGACGAATGTAAAGAATCCGAAAAACGACTCACCATCACTACCGCCAGGACCGATGACGGACAGGCGATGATCCGCGTGGCCGATAACGGCGTAGGCATCCCTCCTGAAAATCTGACACGTATCTTCGCCCACGGATTTACCACCCGATCCAACGGCCATGGCTTTGGCCTGCATATTGGCGCCCTCAACGCCCACGAATTGGGCGGCTCGCTCGCTGCCGCCAGCGAAGGCCCGGGCCGCGGCGCAACCTTCACACTTATTTTACCCTTCTCCCCGCGCCCCAACCCAAACCTAATCCACCAGGTGTAGCGCCACGGGGAATCATCCTCATCCTCATCCTCATCCTCAAATACGCTCACTCTCACGTTCTCACGTTCTCACGTTCCTCCCCTCCTCCCCGCTTCAACGCTTCAACGCTTCAACGCTTCAACGTTTCAACCTTTCAACGTCACCACCCTCTGTCCCTAATTTTCGCTACTTTGACTCTGGCCCGGTCCGCATTACCTTTTCAGCAGATTAAACCCGTGCTATGAAACCGTTTAGTGACTTGGGCCGGTTCTCCGGCTGCTGGCCAATAACCATCCCGGTTTTCCTCGCGTTTATGATGGCCGCCGCAGGTTGCGGCAAATCAAGCAACCAGCCCCAGGCCACCCCGCAAGTCCCCCCGCCGTCGGCCAGTTCAACAACGGCATCCTCGACGCCAGCGCCGGCTCCGGCGCAATCTCAATCAGTGACAACCGCCGATCCGAATGATCCGCACGAGAATTTGCAATTGCTGAATCGGGCTCTCATACGATGGATGATCAAGAACCATCGCCATCCGCAAAACTTTGAAGATTTTGCGAGCTCCGCCAAAATCCAGATACCCGACCCTCCCGCCGGGAAAAAATATACCTTGGATGGCCGGGGATTTATTACTCTGGTCAATTTTGCAACGCAGTAAATCCGATGAAAATCAGACGCCACCACTTCACACTTTCCCAATTTGGGTTCCTCATGGTAGGGATGGCCCGCTGGGCCGTCACCGCGCGTAAAGCGCGCGGAACATCTGCAGTACGACGTCCGACTACTCACGCTGCCACCGATTCAACGATTCAACGATTTAACGATTCAACGATTCAACGCGGCTTTACCCTAATCGAACTTCTCGTCGTCATCGCCATCATCGCCATCCTGGCCGCCATCCTTTTGCCGGTCCTGACCAGCGCCAGAATCCATGGCCAACGCGCGCAGTGCATGAATAATTTGAAACAAATTGCCGGCGGCATTTTGACCTTTCCCGGCGACAACAATAATACGCTTCCTCCCGCCGGCTGGGAACGCGGCGATTACCAAATCAGTTGGGATTCCATCATTTACAATTACATCGGCGGAGGCAACAGCCCGCTAAATTCGATGGATACAGGCGGTTATGTCATCAACCCGGAAGACGCCTCAGGAAGCACAGCAGCCGGACTTAAAATCCTGGCTTGTCCGTTGGACAATCTCCAGAAAGTCAACTGGATGACCACGCCAACCGGCAACCAAATGACCCTTGCCGTCAAGGACTACGAAATGGTTTCCTGCGGCGGCAAAAGCACACAGGGAGCCACCGGTCTCTTCCAGCGGGATCCAGCCAATGGATTGCCCAGTATCAATACTCCAGGTTTTATGGGAGTCGGAATTTATTGGGAAGATTCCAGTTCACTGGATCGCCCCAACTGGAACGCCCCCGGTTTTCCAGACAATGTAGTTCGACATCCTGCGGGAACGATTATGTTGGCTGAAGTGGCCAGCAGCATGAACGCTGAAGGGAATATCTGGCCCTGTTGCTGTTGCGGCCCCGTTATAGCCGACGGCGCGCCCAATGGATACGGAAACCTTTACCAAATTGACACCTCTGCCACTCAAAATCCCGCCACGCTTCAACAAAACGGTTACAACGAAGGACTCCTCTTGTACCACGCGCAGCGCAATCGCTTTATTTACGCCTTCCACGACGGCCACGTCGAATCCCTCACCTATCAGCAGACCACCAATACCGTAAACATGTGGTCCATCACCGCCGCTAATTGACCTCGAGACCCACGGACCATTTGATTGTCCGTAATAATTGCGTCTGCCGACAATTCGCTATTCGGTTACCCCGAAACCCGCAGCAAAGGGTTCCGTCCGCCACGCGTGCCACCCAAACCTAAACCGCTTCAACGTTTCAACGTTTCAACAAATCACGAACCAAAGTAATAGGATTATCCATTAATCCATCGATCCAACAATCCAAGCCGTTAGTCCCCCTTTGTCCCCTGTTTTCGCGACATGACAATCACCTGCTTGATGTTAAGGTGACTGCATCGCACTCATGCTTTCGCGCCAAAAAAATGGCGAAAGCCGGCCTGTCCGTGAAGCACAACTAAAACGAAGACTTATGAAAAAAACAGCCCTAACAATTCAGTCGTTCCTTGCCTTGCTCGCGCTGATGAGTTTTGTCCTCCATCCCAGGCGCAGTTCCCTCAAGGGAACTACGTCAACAACTTTGCCACTGGCGGCGCCACCAGTCCCTTCGCGGGAAGCGGTAGTGTGGCCTCCTGGATTTATTGGTATAGTGCACCGGGCGGCAATTCACCCATCACCAATGACGTGACCACGCCCGATCCCAATGGGGGCGCGGGTGCCGGCTCGTTGGAAGTCTATTCACCTTTCGGTCAAAGCGGCAATCAGAACGTTTTTTTTGGAACTTTCGATAACGCGTACGGTTATGACTTCACGGTGGAGGCGAACCTGCTCAATTTCAGCACGCTTAGCTTCGACATTTACGTCGGCACAAACAATATTCCCAATACCGATGGGAATTTTGGCACATTGGGCGTGGGTATCCTCGCTACCAGCGGCGGCAATGACTCCTATGAACAGTTCGGCCAGGGTTCAATTACCATTCCCGCCGCCGCGTCGAATGGGTGGGTGCATATTTCTGTTCCAATAGATCATACGCTTGCCAACATCACCGCCGTTCCCGGCATTTGTTTTGACTTCAATAGTTACGGCGGCTATCCCACCAACCCCTTCACTTTCTGGCTTGGTAATCTAGTCATGACCTACAGCGGAACGCCTCCTCCTCCTCCCACCGCATCGCTGGCCAAAGTCGTGCCCGGTCTCACGCAATTTGCCGATGTACCACCAACCTATAATCGTCAGGACCTGCGCACGGATACAAGCGGCACGGCTAATATTACCTGGTATAACCAATCATTCCCGGTCACCTATTCCTGGACAATTGCCTCTTTCCCCGGTGCCGCATACGCCAATTTCCTCGCCGGCCTCAATCTAACGCCGGATCCCGCCGCGTCTGAGATTTATTCAGATCCGGATTATTCTGCCACAAACGACATCTTGGTGGGTATGGTAAGAAATTCCGACGGCACCGTTACCGCCGGTATTTCCTACAAGACAGGTGAGCCAGTCGGCAACACGCAATTATTTACTCCACCAACCCAAATAATTCCTTTTAATAACGAGGCAAATGGTTTCACCGTTCCTTCGCCAATCGGTACCTGGAGCCTCACCTTCAACAATAATACCAGCGCGACATTGACCGCGCCGAACGGGGCAAGCGTCAATGTCACGTTTCCTGCAAACGTCGCCGCGCTATTTAATGGTTATGTGGGCGCCTATCTGTATTCCACTCCGAACGGGGTCACCGGCAACCTGGGCCAATACTGCACCTATTCTGCTTTTAAAATCACGGGAGTCGGCACGCCGATCAATGAAGACCTGACCAGCGGCGGATTAGTCTCTCCCTTCCTGGAAACCATCTCCCAGAATTACTTTTACACGGGTGATTACACCAACCATCCGCCTGACCAGATATTCGCCACCAGGACCAACCTCTATTGGCTGTCCTGGACATTGCCGGATGCCGGTTTTTCACCCATCGTCAGCTCATCATTGCTGAGTCACCAATGGACTACGCTCAATGAAAGCGCCTTTGAAAATGGCAGTGCCCGTTGGATGAGGCTATCCCAACCCGATTTGCCTGCCGGCAATAAAGCATTCTTTGCCCTCATCCAGCGCAACGCCTATCAACTGCAGGTGTTGCTGCCCGGTGAAACCAACGCGCCGAACACGGCCACCGGTAAAACCGGAACACCGATTGCCCAAAGCGACAGCACAGAGACGATGGTCACGATCAATATGTGTGATTCTAATTGGAACATCGTCAATTCATCGGATAACATTACCATCTCCAGTTCAGATGGCGCCGCTGACCTGCCGAATCCGGCTGCTTTGGTCAATGGCACCCTCACGGAAGGAATGTTCTTTGGTTCTGTAAGCCCGCCACAATACACCGTCACAGCCACGGATCTTACAGCAGGCAGTATTTTGCCCAATACAAGTTCGTCCGTTACTGTCGGTCCATAATAATGAAATTATTTGTTTATGGCTCCTCGAAAGCATTCGATTCTCTCCCCTCGATGGGAAGTCGCAACGATTCTCAAATTGCGCTTCCCGGCCTGAAGCCGATCCAATCATATGCCGTTACTAACAATCGGCGGACAATTCTCCCTCTCCGGGGTGAGAGGGCCGGGGTGATGGCGGGATTATTGCAGCCGAGGCACGCGGCTCTAACTAAACGGTCTATGGAAAGAGGCTTGAAAGCTCAACCCGGTAACGGGCGCCAATTCGCTATCGCGCGCGATGGCAAATCAAAGCAGGGCCGTTCCGCCTTCACTTTGATAGAGTTGTTAGTTGTCATCGCAATTATTGCAATATTGGCAGCCATTATGCTGCCGGTGCTGCAAAAGGCCGAACAAAAGGCGCAACAAACAAATTGCATGAACAACAGCCGGCAATTAATGATCGGCTGGCGCATGTATGCAGAGGATAACAACGACCTTTTGCCCCCCAATGATTATCCCTATCTCACACCCTATCGCACCGCCCCAAATCCGCACGCATTGTACAACTGGGTCTGTGGAACAATGGCCTCAAGCTTCGATGCAAATCGCATTCAGGAATTGACAGATCCTCTCGGCACGGCTCTGACTCCTTACATTCCGAATCCGCTGGTCTATCATTGTCCCGCCGATACCTACATCGATTCGTACGCCGGCCATCAATACCATGTCCGCAGTTATTCAATGAATTCGGCCGTGGGGACAATATGGAACTCCTCCACCGCCTATGGCGGTACGGCAGGCATTTTGGGCTCGCCCGTAGACGGCGGCTGGCTGCCGGGCGCAAATTATAACGCGAGCCAAACGACATGGCTAACCTACGGTAAATACAGCTCAATGGTTAGACCAGGACCGGCGAATACATGGGTCGTCATGGACGAGTCTCCCATTACAATAAATGACGGGTCCCTGGCTGTATCCGCCTACGCAGCTCCGGGAGCGACCTACCTCATCGATTATCCCTCCGGCCTTCATGCCAATGGCGCCGGTATCGCCTTTGCTGATGGCCATTCTATCATCCATAAGTGGCGTGATCCCCGCACCTATAGCCCCAACGCTGCCACTCAACACGGCGTAGGCGGAGAAGGCAGTTCTTCGGGAGGCCTGCAAACCCCCGACGATATTGATTGCTTTTATTTGGCCCCGTTGACTTCCGCCCTGCGGTGATCCAAGGCGCATCCCCCTCGATCCTCTGCCGCATATTATTGTGATTTAGCCAACCCGTAACGCCGACCTGAACTGCAAATCGCAGATTAAAGAACGCCCGCCGAAAGCAATTCGGCGGGCGTTCGTTTCCAAAAATCTGTATAGTCGCGGCCGTGTTTGCTTCGTGCCAGCGGCACAACCGGAAAGTAGCCAGACACGCGAGTGTCTGGTTGCCCGCCCATAAAACGTCCCGTCCTGAAAGGACGGTTGGAATTTCCGCACTTGGAACCAAAGCCTTTTTCGATTTGACTCCTCCAAATATCTGCGTAGTCGCGGCCGTGTTTGCTTCGTGCCAGCGGCACAACCGGAAAGTAGCCAGACACGAAAGTGTCTGGTTGGGCGCCCATAAAGCCTCCCCGTCCTGAAGGGACGGTTGGAATTTCCGCACTTGGAACCAAAGCCTTTCGATTTGACCTCCTCCAAATATCTGTGTAGTCGCGGCCGTGTTTGCTTCGTGCCAGCGGCACAACCGGAAAGTAGCCAGACACGAAAGTGTCTGGTTGGGCGCCCATAAAGCCTCCCGTCCTGAAGGGACGGTTGGAATTTCCACACTTGGAACCAAGGCCTTTACGAGTTGACATCCTCCAAAAATCTGTATAGTCGCGACCGTGTTCATATTTTTGCGAAACCCGTTACAAAATCGAATCATTCAGTGATCTCGCGCGAAATCCTCTTCCTGAATTCCTGAATTCCTCATTTTTAACTTTCGCAAGCAGCCCTACCACCGTCAGCGGCTATTCCAGAGCGCCGTAAGAATTCAGCCTATACATTCTTTGCGGTCTTGGCGGCCTTAGCGTGAGGAAGGGTTAATTCGGTCTCGTTTCGCCCCGGAACCGACAAAATCCTCGAATTGCCCAATAAAACGGGTATTTCTTCGTGCCAATTCGTGAAGTTCGTGTCTCGTTTCCATTTTCCCTCCCATACACTTAAAATGTGCAAGCCCAACAGAGCCGCGACCGTGAGGGAGCGATTAAACGGCCCCTCGCAGGCATGAGGCCGGCGATCACGCTCGCTGACGCGCGCGGCTCTGTCCTTCGAAATCCGCCATCCCGATGTCCCTCTCCCTTCGCTACCTTCGCGCCCATCGCGCGAAATCCGCCACCCTGCCAGTGAATGCAAGTGGTGTTACCACCGCTGCCACTCTCGTTCACACTCCCCAGCGCCAGAATCTTCAAAAACCCCAATAAAACCAAACATTTTGCCCCAAAAATAATTCTCGTTGCGCGTTGCGTTCCCTAGGGAAATAAAATGTGTATGAGGTGCGTCCGAAGACTGGCGCGCGGCGAGGCCGCGTGCCTGGCGGAGCGGCAACTCCGCCCTACCGGTTGCCCACATAGTCCGTATATCAATCCACCTGTCCATTCTCCGCATTCTGTCTAAGACACGTTCGTTGCGTCGAAATCTTCGAATTCCCCAGCAAAAGCGTAGATTTTTGGTCTCGTTGCGCGTTGCGTTCCCTACATAGAAAAAATGTGTATGCATAGCCGGAACCGTAGCGACGGGGTGCTTGCGCACGGCCCCGGATTCCATCTTCCATCTCCAATCTTCTATCTTCCATCCCCGCTTGGCCGTTTACACCCCCTGAATTCTCGAAACACCAATAAATACAAGGGTTTTTCGCAAAAAGCAGGCTCGTTTACAGGTTTACTTTCTTACACAAAAAAAATGTGTAGGCGGGCGGTTTGCACCGCGGCCATCCGGAAGTGCCGAGGATGGGTCATGGACTGCGAAGGATAGCGTGAAGGGTTCATGAAGGGATCAGGGATGCATTTTGACACATTTTTTGCCGAACTTGTGGCAAAATCTGATCATTCAGTGACTTCATGCGAAATCCTATTCCTGAATTCCTCATTCCTCATTATTGTATCGCAATTGGCTCTGCCACCGGTAGTCAGCGAAACTGTGGCCAAAACCGTAGCGGCGCCACGAAAGTGTGCTCTGACTAACGGCCGGCGGCGCAGCCGCTCGTGGTTCAACTGCCCGCCCCCTTCATCTTCAGCTTAAGCAGCCTCTTTTAGGACGGTATATGACTGGGCGCCAGTCCCGGCGAGCTTTCCGCCTTCAACGATGAGGTATTCTTCCCGAATAGGACGGCGATCCAGCCAGCACTCAAGAATTTCACGCGTCCCGGCGGCATATCGTGATTGCGCCGAAAGTGAAGTGCCGGAGATATGAGGCGTCATGCCCTGATGAGGCATTGACCGCCATGGATGGTCCTTGGGGGCCGGTTGCGGAAACCACACGTCGCCCGCATAGCCCGCCAGCCGTCCATTTTCAAGAGCGCGAACAATCCCGTCGCGGTCACAGATTTCCGCGCGGGCGGTATTCACGATGTATGCGCCGCGTTTCATTTTTGACAGCAGGGCTTCGTCGAACATATTCCGCGTACCCGGATGAAGCGGCGCGTTAATCGTCACCACGTCGCAAACCTTTGCCATATCTTCAACTTTGGAATGGAACGTCAGTCCAAGTTCTTTTTCTATTTCAACCGGCAACCGGTGGCGCTCGAAATAATGAAGCTTCACCTCAAACGGCTTCAGCCGCCGCAAAATCGCAAGACCGATCCGACCCGCGGCAACCGTCCCGATGTCCATACCCTCAAGGTCATAGGAACGCTCAACACAGTCAGCAATGTTCCATCCGCCTTTTTTCACCCATTCGTGCGACGGCAAATAGTTGCGCACGAGCGACAGAATCATCATGACCGCGTGTTCGGCCACGCTGATGCTGTTTGAGCCGGTTACCTCAGCGACGGTAGCCCCATGTTTGATGGCAGCTTCGAGGTCGACATGGTCGGAGCCGATACCGGCCGTCAACGCCAGCTTCAGTTTCTTCGCTTTGGCAAACCGCTCCGCCGTCAGGTAGGCCGGCCAAAAGGGTTGCGATATAACGACGTCGGCATCGGGCAATTCACGCTCGAACACCGAGTTCTGCCCTTCTTTGTCAGAGGTCACGATGAACTTGTGTCCCCCGCTCTCAAGAAATTTACGCAAACCAAGCTCGCCGGTGACGCTTCCCAGGAGCTGGCCCGGGACAAAGTCGATCTTTCGAGGCGTCGGGGCGGTCTGGCCGTTATCATACCGCGTAATATTTGGAACAGAATCCCTCGCATGAGTCCGCGGGTAACCATCCACCGGATCTGGATAAAGAACACAAAGAATCTTTGACATAATTTCCCTTTTCCTTTCCCTGCATACGCTGCGTTAAATCGTCGCATCCTTCTCGCTGCCGATGACTCCAGGCCATCCGCAGTCCACATAAACACATAGACAAAAGCGAGTATCAGATTCGAAGTGGTCACTTTTTATAAAAAGAAATAAATCGGCACTTTAATGCGTGCCTTCACGTTCTCTCCTCCCGGGATCTCCGTACCATATGTCCTATACGTCCCATTCCCCCGCTTCAACCAATGGCCGCGGCGCAAGCCGCCCATTTAGCGGAACCTAAACAAACCCTATTCCACACCCAATTTTGACCCAAAAACTCCGAGCCTCTTCGTTTACATGAAACCCTCGCATTCTCCAATGAACCGACACATCTTTAGCCCCCAAACAAATTTGTTTAGCTTTTCATATACCCCCATTAAATCGCAATTCCCTGACACACCCTTTTCGATTAAACGAAGCATCGGTAGGGCGGCGCTCCCGCGCCGCTTTCGTCCGACCGACCGCCTCGCCAAATGCGAGGATTCTCGTCATCATCCTGACCTCTCCGTGGCCTCGCGCGTAGGAGGGTCCTCGCCTGCCCATCGGAGCCTCGGCAAGGTTGGGGCTCCGCATCATCGTCATGCTCACGATTCTCAAATCTGCGACAATCTGCGAAATCTGCGGATACCTCCTCTGTAGCTAAAAAATGCATAAAATAGCCCTTTTTCCTTTTTCCTTTTTCCTTTTTAATTAGTCCACAAGTTCCATATGGACAACAAAATCACCAAACGCGAGTTTCTAACCACGATGACCCTTGCCGCGGGAGCAATTTGCACCTGGGAACCATTGGTTTCCCTGGGCAAGGGCGCAACAATTCAAACACGCCAGAAATTGAGCCTTAACGGTTCCTGGCAAGTTTCCCAGGCCGGCAAAGATGACTGGATCCCGGCCACCGTTCCCGGCAACGTGTTCACGGATTTGCTTGCCGCAGGAAAGATTCCCGACCCGTTCTATCGCGACAACGAACGCGCTCTCCAATGGGTCGGCAAAAGCAATTGGGTTTATAGACGGACTTTTGATGTTCCCGCCGACGTCCTGAAAAATGATCGCGTTGTGCTCCGATGCGAAGGACTA
The DNA here is from genome assembly GCA_963845665.1 of uncultured Verrucomicrobiae bacterium. GTDB lineage: Bacteria > Verrucomicrobiota > Verrucomicrobiia > Limisphaerales > UBA11358 > UBA11358. Next base: position 154,309 of record CAWJTA010000001.1, on the reverse strand, counting down.
GATACGCTCGCCGGCATCCAAATCAATGGCCGCGACATTGGCACGGCGAACAACATGTTTCGGACCTGGGAATTTGACGTCAAACCGGCCCTGACCGTCGGCAGCAACGAAATCGTCATCGGATTCGCCTCGCCCTATCCGGTTATGGACAAAGGCGAAAGCGGACGCGCTCTCTACGAATGGATTGGTTCTCACGAACCAAAAGGCCGTGCCTACGTGCGCAAAGAACCGTGCAGCTTCGGCTGGGACTGGGGTCCGTGCCTGCCCGGCTGCGGCATTTGGAAAAATATCAGCATCGAAACCTTTAACCAGGGCCGCATCAATGACGTTTTGATTGGCCAAAACTTTTCGGCAAAAACCGTTACCCTCGACGTCACAGTCAACGCGGAAATGGGCGAAGCCGGCCGGCCATTGCAAGCCGCGCTGTCCGTTTTCGACAGAGCGCACCCTAACAAACAAATCGCGTCCGCTCGCGTTCCGATTTCGAACAGCACCGGCCGCGGTCAATTGCTGATAAAGCATCCGCGCCTCTGGTGGCCCAACGGCATGGGCGATCAACCGCTTTACAATGTCAGCGTCGAACTTCTGGACCCGGAAGGCAACGCCATCGATAGCGTCACCAAACGCATTGGCCTGCGCGAATTAAAGGCCGTCCTGCCGCAGGGCGACAGCCCGCTTCATTTTGAGGTCAACAATGTTCCCTTTTTTGCCCGAGGGGCGAACTGGATTCCCTGCGATTCCTTTTCCAACCGCGCCGGACCGGAAATTTTGCGCCGATACGCGAAGGACGCCGCCGCGGCAAACATGAATACACTCCGTTTTTGGGGCGGCAGCTATTACGAAGATGACGCTCTCTTCGACGCCTGCGATGAAGCAGGCATTTGCGTTTGGCTCGATTGCAAGTTCGCCTGCTCGGCCCAGCCGTCGTTTGACGACGCATTTATGGATAACGTGCGCCCCGAAATCCGCGACAATGTCCAGCGGCTCCGGCATCACGCCTGTATCGGCGTCTGGTGCGGCAATAACGAGATCAGTTTGATGACCAGCGATGACTGGTCGGCCAGGAGCATGGGCCGCGCGGATTACGACAAGCTCTTCAAGGATTTGGTCGCGCAACAGGTCGCTCAGTACGCGCCGCAGGCCTGTTACGTCTCGGGCAGTCCCGAGTGCGGCGATACGCATTATTGGGCCGTCTGGCACGGGCCCAAAATGTTCGACGCCTACCGCACTCTCACCGGCTTTATGAGCGAGTTCGGGTACCAATCATTCCCCGAACCCAAAACTGTCCGCGCGTTTACCACGGCAGAGGACCGGAAATCCGTCCTGACTCCAGTTATGTTATGGCACCAGCGCTCCGGCACCGGCGACGTGGATGGCAACACCCAAATGCTCCAGATGATGGCGCATTATTTCAACACGCCAAAGGATTTCGACATGACGTTATGGCTGAGCCAGATCCTGCAGGCCTACGGCATAAAAATCGGCGCCGAATATTGGCGCCAAACCATGCCCAAATCCATGGGCTGCGTCTTCTGGCAATACAATGACATCTGGCCGGGAATGAGCTGGTCATCCGTCGATTATTTCGGCCGCTGGAAGGCATTGCACTACGCCGCCAGAAAATTTTACTCGCCCATTCTCGTTTCAGGAATTGAGCATCTGGATAATGGAACCGCCGATATTTTTGTCACGAACGACCTCCTCGATTCGCACCATGGAACGCTCGAATGGACGGTGACTGGCCTGGATGGCGCGGCCTTGAATAATGGTTCGCTTAAAGTCGAACTTCCGTCACGCAAAAGCATGAAAGTTAAAACCGTAGACGTCAGTAAAGAGATCGACCGATACGGCGCAAACAACATTCTGCTGTGGCTCAACCTGACTGTGCAGGGCAAATGCGTTTCAGAGAATCTGATCCAATTTGTCCTGCCCAAAGAATACAAGCTTCCCGATCCCCAACTAACTGCCAATGTGGAAAACGCATCAGACGGATTCCAGGTGACCATCACGTCCCAGGCCGCCGCGCTCTGGACCTGGCTGGATCTCGACAATGCCGACGCTTCGTATAGCGACAACTTTTTCCATTGCCTGCCCGGCGAACCGCGCAAAATCACAGTTCAACCGAAAACGCCGCTGGATAAGGATGAGTTTGTGAAGCAACTTCGAGTTCGAAGCTTGTTCGATTGCTGCGTCACGGCATGACCGTAGGGCAGGCATCCTGCCTACCGGTTAGATCGCCAGTCCATTCGCGCTGCGGTCCGTATTGGTTTTGTGTCCACGATTTAGCGTGTCCCGGGCAGCGCGGGGGCGGGACACCGAGCAGGATTTGGCCATTGTCTGTTTCGCCAAATTGTGCGAATTTATAGGCATGGATGTCACGATAACAAAGCCGATTGAACAGTTCATCGAGCAGCAACTGGCCAAGGGTTACTCCGACGCCAGCGAAGTGACACGACAAGCATTCCTGCGCTGGATGGAAGAGGAAGATTTTGACACAGACCCGCCGCGCCTGCGCGAAAAGCTCGACGCCGCGCGCAGAGGAAAATTCCGCCCCTACGATCCGCAAAATTACGACGCCTCGATTTCTTCGTCTGATGAAACTTCCCGTTGAGGAGAGCGATTTCATCCGATGTGACATTCTGGACATTGTGCGCTGGATCCGCGGCGACAATCCTGCCGTTGCTAACCACTTCGTTGAGGCCTTCAAATCCACCGTTGAACTGCTGTCTCGAATGCCCGAAATTGGCCGAGCGCGGCCGGATTTGGGTGCGCCCGAAACCCGCTCCTGGCGGGTAAAAGGCTTTCGCAAATACCTCATCTTTTACGATGCTCTGCCAAACCGCGTGCGGTTATTGCGAGTACTGCATGGCGCGCGCGACGTGCAAGCAGAACTGGAGAAATGAATTCGCTTCATTAGGCCGTTCCACGAGGCTTGTGTTGAATCCCTATAGTTTGCAAAATCGAATCAAAAATGAAAACTACCGTCCTGCTTGCTCTCGGCATTTTTTTAGCGATCAATGGCAACGCCGCGCCGCCGGATGTTCACTGGACTGGCCGCGGCACCGGCGAGGAAAGCATGTTCAGCGGCAGAGGCATCGTTTTGAAAGGCTCTGACAAACTCATCACGCCGGATTCGTTCCGTCCCCCGGTCGAGATCACTATCGTTGCGAAGACCGATTCCACAAACATCCGCATGGGCTATGCGGCGGACCAGGTGATTTTCAATTGGGAAGATAACATGGACCAGTTGCGCGTCGATGGCGGGCCCGCCGACGGGCGGCGCGTCGATGGCGCGGGACGCATCCCGCAAAATAGCTTTGTGATTATTCGATGGGACGTGACTCCGGAACACCAGGCAATCTACGTCAACAACCGCCTTCGCTTTGAAGCCTGCGGCATTTACGAGAACATCGACAAGCCGTTCTCGATCTTTCCCGCCAGCGGCTCGGTCGTCACCGTAAAATCAATTACGGTGGACAAGCAATAGCCGGTCTGAGACAAATCGGTTCCCGATGCCGTTCGTTAATGGTTCCCAAACAGCATTTTCACGATATCGTGGAAGGTTCTGCCACCCTGCATGGCCGTCCCCAAACCGATGACGACCGTGGAAAGCACCAGCGTGGCAACGCCTCCCGTGATCAACCGATGCGCCTTTGCACCCGAGCCTTTCCATTCGTGGAATATCCAGCCCCACATCGTTGCGAAGATGATGATGCTCGACATGTGCAGCGTCCAGGACGCAAAGTCGTAGGGAACCATTTGCGTTTGACCCATGGTATAAAAGAAAAACTGGAAATACCACGTCGAGCCCGCCAGCGCGCAAAAAGCAAAATTCCTTAGCCATGGAATTTTCAGATCCAACGGCTCTGGATTGGCCGCTACGGTTTCCACGGCCGCCTCGCTCGCAGTAGCATAGGTAGACGAGCTTTCGCTCCTGGCCGCAACTGTCTCCCTTGGCGCATGTTCGCTGCCGGTCCCGCCGTGATGCGCATGTTCCGGTTTCACATGCGATGCAAAGTATTGATAGCCAGTGCCGTTTTTAATGTTCAACACAATGCACCAGATAAAGTTCGTCGTGAATCCGCCCAGCAAGACGATCGGAAGCTTGGGGAGACCTTTCCAAAGGTCTTTAGTTCCATGCGCGACCGAGGCCACGCTGATGCTGTCACCCGCGTCCAGGCCATAGTTAAAACAGGCGCTGAGGATGCCGCAAAATGTGGCCACCAAAATGCCTTTCTTGAAGTCAAATTCCTGGATGGACTTCTTCTTTTGCTCCGCGGACATTTTCGAATCCTTGACGTAACCCGCCAATGCGGCAACTCCGATACCCAAAAGACAGACAGCCACCCCACCCAAAGTCACCTGCCCGGAAGAATGCTTGATAAGGTCACTAATACTGGCGCTGCCTTTAAACACGAAAAAAGCGGGGAACATATCTTTCACTATCGGGGGCACCAAAGTGCCAAAAGCCGCGCAAAATCCCAGCGCTACACCGGTGCCCAAAGACAACCCCAAATAGCGCATCGTTAGTCCGTACGTCAGCCCTCCAAGACCCCACAACACGCCAAAAAAATACATCCAGAAGAGTGTCCAAAACGACTGCTGCCTAATGACCGCGAACAAATCGTTGGTCATGATATAAGCAAGCAGCCAGGGACAAATAATCCACGAGAAAATTCCGCCGGTTAGCCAGTAAGTTTCCCATGACCATTTTCTGACGCCTTTGTAGGGCACATAAAAACTGCCCGACGCCAGACCGCCGAGCCAGTGGAAAAGGACTCCGAGAAAGGGATTTGTTTGCATTTGCCTTATATCGTTGCGCTTAAATGGAGATTTCGGACAACTATTGTCGAACTGGATTTCGAATGCAATCGCCAATTTGGGTGAGTCCGGTAGGGCGCGTTGCATCAAATTAAAAGACACCGGGGCGGCTAAGGGATGGGAGGTCGAAAGTAGTCGTTGACTCATGGGAAAAAGACACCGGAAAAGACGGTGTTGCATGAACATGAGCCGAGAGATAAAAGATGACCTATTACCGAGATTGCAAACCCGTTACGCCCAGCGGGGCCGGGAAGGCCGGAGCCGGATGCTCGATGAGCTCTGCCACGATTATCACTACGAACGGAAGTACGCGATTAAGCTGTTGCGGGGGAAGCTGCCTGAGCCCAGCGGGCGTAAGAAGCCCGGTCCGAGTCGACAGTACGCGGAGATTGAGCCGATTGTGCGAGCGATCTGGTTGGCGGCGGAACAGCCCTGCGGCAAGCGGTTGGCGCCGGCACTGCGGGTTTGGCTACCGCATTATGAGCGACGGTTTGGCCGGCTCGGGAGTGGGCGGAGGGAGCTGATCAAGAGCATCAGTTCTGCGACGTTAGATCGATTGCTGGCTGGGGCTCGGGCCGCACATCCTTTGCGTGGCATGAGTGGCACCAAGCCCGGCAGCCTGTTGCGGACGGAAATTCCCATTCGGACGGACAACTGGGACATCCTGGTGCCTGGCTTTTTGGAAGCCGACACGGTAGCCCACTGTGGACATAGTTTGGCTGGAGATTTTATCTGGAGCACGATCTTTACGGATATTTTCAGTGCCTGGACGGAGGGGCGAGCTGTATGGAATAAGGGTGCGGCCGGGGTGGTGGCCGCGGTGCAAAGTGTGGAAGCCCAACTGCCCTTCGAGTTGCTGGGCTTTGACAGTGACAACGGTAGCGAGTTTCTGAACCATCATTTGCGGGATCATTTTGCATTAAGAGCCAAGCCCGTGGGCTTCACCCGTTCGCGCCCCTACCATAAGGACGACAACGCACACGTCGAGCAGAAGAACTGGATGTGGCCACGCCAACTACTGGGCTATGGACGATTAGAGCGGGCGGAGTTGGTTGGGCCGATCAACGAACTGTACCAAAAGGCGTGGGGGCCGCTGATGAACTTCTTTCTGCCGAGTTTGAAGTTGAAGAGTAAATGGCGCGAACGCAGCCATTGGCGAAAGCGATACGAACCGGCGCAAACAGCCTATCAACGGCTGATCGATTGCCCGCGGCTCAATCGCCAGGAGCGGCGAGAGTTGCGCGATCGCTTTGAAAGTTTGGACCCGTTTAAACTGAAGGAGGAAGTAGAGCGAGGACTGAGCAAAATTTTGGCGGCGGAAGTCGCGCCGAGCCCTTCGGGCGGTTCCGCTCCGCGGCGAGGCGCTGGCGCGCCTCACCGCTACGCTCCACCGCCCGAAGGGCGCTCTCCCGCAAGGGAGTTGACACCCATCATACGATAAACAAAAAACTATGGGTTAACGACGACACCTTCGGTGTCTTTTTCCCGTGATGCAACGGGAGGGACGGCGCGCTGCGCCGTCACCGTCCGTAAAGCGGGCGGAATCCCGCAACGCCTGGGACGTTACAAAGTCCGACCACGCTCGTTGCGCCGGTGGCAGCGTCATTTGCCATACGCGCTGTCTCAACCACAGAATAGCCAGGATGCCCCGAGCTTGCATTGAAACTCCCGTTCGCCCAATCTTGCGGCGTGAATAAGAAGATACTTCTACTCATCGCCTGCGCCGCCGGGTTGTGCGGATGCGCCGGCACCGGCGGCCCGGTCCCGCACTTATCCGACCATCGCTGCCAGCAGCTTGTGACCCAGGCAGATCAACTCTCGATGATCGGCGGCCCTTTGCCGTCTGCCATTCAAAGACTGAATCCGGTCCAGGTCTATGGCGACCATGGAAACATTGTCATCGCTTTGCAAAGAGATGCCCGCGGCGAGCAGGGATTCTATATCGTGCCCACCACCAGCTCCTTCGACCCGAGCTTGCGCCCCCACCCCGGTTGGACGTTTATATTGGTAAACCCCAATGATGCTTATTTGAACAATCTGTTTCAGTATTCGCGCGTTTGGAGGCGGTGAACCAAAAATCTTTTTCTTTTTCGGGTGGCCGTCCGCAAGGACTTCCTTTTTAATTTGCTCTTGTGAGCATTCTTGAAGAATTGAAATGGCGCGGCCTGATCGCCGACTGCACCGACGCGGCGGAATTGGCGAAAAAAGTTTCGTCGCCAATAACGCTGTACTGCGGTTTTGATCCGACGGCGGACAGCCTTCACGTGGGCAGCCTGGTTCCCCTGCTCGCCCTGCGGCGCTTTCAATTGCTCGGGCATCATCCCATCGCCGTGGCCGGCGGCGCAACCGGCTCGATCGGCGATCCCAGCGGCAAAACACAGGAGCGTCAGTTGCTGACAAAGGACGTCTTGCTGGCCAATATCGCGAGCGTAAAAGTCCAATTGGCGAAACTGCTGGATTTTGAAACCAAACAAAATCCCGCGCGCCTGCTGGACAACGCGACCTGGACCGAAAACATCTCGTTCCTCGACTTTTTACGCGATGTGGGCAAGCATTTTTCCGTCAACCAAATGTCGGCGAAAGAAAGCGTGCGCGCGCGCATGGAAGACCGTGAGACCGGCATTAGTTTCACGGAATTCAGCTATATGCTCCTCCAGGCCTTCGATTTTTTTGTCCTGGCACGCGATACCAATTGCGAGTTGCAAATCGGCGGGAGCGATCAATGGGGCAACATCACCGCCGGCACTGACCTCTGCCGCAAGAAATTGGGCAAATCCGTTTTTGGCCTCACCTTGCCTCTCATTTTAAACGCAGACGGCACCAAATTCGGAAAGACCGAAGCCGGCGCCGTTTGGCTGGACCCGAACAAGACCAGCGAGAAGGACTTTTTCCAGTTCTGGATGCACGTCCACGACCGGGACGTTGAGCGCTACCTCAAATTCTTTACCTTCCTGACCGAACTTGAAGTCGCCGAAATCGTCCAAAAGCACTCGAAAGCGCCAGAACGACGCATCGCCCAGTGTGAATTGGCCAGAGCCGTGACGACGCTGGTGCATGGGGCGGACACGGCAAAGCGCGAGGCTGAAGCCATCGAAGCCTACACCGGAAAAATTTCAGGGCCTGAACTGCTCAATCATTTTCCGACAAAGGAATTTCCAAAGGCAAATTTGGACGGCGAAGGAACCAGCCTTGTGGAGCTTCTGGTTCACACAGGCCTGGCAGGCTCAAAATCGCAGGCGCGGCAACTGATTTCCGGCGGCGGCATCGAAGTCAATGGCGAACGCGTGAGCGACTTCAACCGCAAAATTACCACGGCGGACGTTCGCTACGAAAAATTTGTGCAACTTCAAAAAGGAAAGAAAACACACGTCCTGATTGTGCCCATATAAAAACAGAGCCGCGCGCGCCTGCCCGCCATAGCGGGTGATCAAGCGGTTCCCCCCCTTAACATGCTAAAAACCGTTAAAAACAAAATTTCAGAGGCCAGCGACGGCACATTCGCAATCGTCGCGTCCCACTATAACGCCCGGTACGTGGACGCGATGTTGCGAGCGGCGAAGTCAACCCTTTCCAAAGCCGGAGCACGCGTCCAGATCATTCGCGTTCCGGGAGCCTATGAAATCCCCGTTGTTGCGGCTAAATTGGCCCGGCGTTCTTCAGAGAACGGCGACCTGGCCGCCATTATTTGTTTAGGAGTTATCTTGCGGGGCGAAACCGTCCACGCTGCGCACATCGGAGAGGCTGTGAGCCATGCTCTCATGCAAATCCAGGTAAATTTTGAGCTACCCGTCATTCACGAAGTATTGCTTTTGGAGAACGAAGAACAGGCCAAAAAACGGTGCCTGGACCCAAAGCATAACCGCGGGACCGAAGCAGCTCAAACGGCGCTTGAGATGGCAAGAATCATTGAGGATATGTAATCGTCTAAGCGGCGTCTAAGCGGGCCTGGGCGAACGCCCAGTGTTGTCTGTCCTATCCGGCGCATCCATCCATCTGACTCAAAATCCGGACTTTGTGAAAAATTTCACAAATCACTTGACCGGCCCTACTGCAATGATAACTTTTTCCAAGTGAAAGTTTTTTCGTTCGCTTTTTTGATTGGAGTCCTGGCTGCCACATCCATTACACGCGCGGCGGATATTACCGGGACCATCACGCTGATTGGCACACCCCCTGCCGAAGTTCCCATCACACCCATCATGGGTGACACAATATGCGGGCCATTGTATAAAGAAACGCCTACTACCCATTTTTACGTCGTTGGCCCGAACGGTGAGTTCGGCGACGTTGCGGTTTCCCTGAAAAACGCCGATGGCACCGCTATTACCGGTAAATCCACTGGAGCCGGCGCGCCACCTGTCGTCCTGGACCAAAAAGGCTGCCTTTATTCGCCACAAATTCTGGCAATTCAAACCAGCCAAAAAGTCGTTGTTAAAAATTCCGATCCTACCTTCCATAACGTGCACGTCGTCGATGACACCGGCACCACCCTGCACAACGATGCGCAAATGGCCGGTGGCGCGGATTTGACCTATACATTTGACAAGCCGCAAATGTTCATGAAATTTCAGTGCGACGTTCATTTGTGGATGCACGCCTGGGTGAGCATTTTTGATAACCCATACTTTTCAGTCAGCGGCCACGACGGCAAATTCGTCATCAAGGACGTTCCGCCCGGCAAATACACAATTGTAGCTGACCATCGCAAACTTGGAGAGCAAACTCAGACCGTCGATGTCGCGGACAAAGATGTGACCGTGAATTTTACGTTTCACGTGAAATAACAGGGGGGGTGGCTGAGGTTTCTGATGAACAAAATTGAAATTAATCGTCCGTTGCACTGGTTCGCAGTGCTAACGGCCATTGCCACGTTTTTCCTGCTGGCGGCGGGCGGCCTGGTCACCAGTCATGAAGCGGGCATGTCGGTGCCGGACTGGCCAAATAGTTACGGTTACAATATGTTTTTGTTTCCCCCCTCGAAATGGATTGGGGGCATCTTTTACGAGCACACTCATCGGCTTTGGGCATCGGTCGTGGGCTTCATGACGACGTTTCTTGCTATTTGGCTGTGGTTAAAAGATTCACGCAAATGGATGAAATGGCTGGGCATCGCAGCTTTCCTGCTCGTCGTGGCGCAAGGCGTTTTGGGCGGCCTGCGCGTTGTGTTGAAGTTGGATAACCTCGGCGCGATTCACGGGGTCGTCGGCCAGTCTTTTTTTGTTCTATTGTGTGCCATCGCCTTGTTCACAAGCAAAGTCTGGCAGAAGACTTTGGCCGAAAATAGATTCAACGTGCCTGCCAGTCTGCGCGCGCTCGTTTTGACGGCCACGTTCCTGATCTTCTGCCAATTGGCGTTCGGAGCCACCATGCGCGCTCAGCACGCGGGTCTTTCCATTAATACGTTCCCAAGTGCTTACGGAAAACTCTGGCCCGACACCAGTCCCGAGGCGATCACGGAATATAACGCCCATCGGATGGAGTTCACCAACTACAACCCGATCACCGCTTTTCAGGTCATTTTACAAATGGTCCACCGTGTGGTTGCCCTGGCCATCTTCATCTTTGTCACTTTGTGCGCCGTGCAGGCATGGCGAAAACTCGGCAAAGACGACTCGCTCACAAGATTCGCCCTTTTTTGGCTCGGCCTCATCATCGTCCAGATCGGGCTGGGTGCGGCGACCGTTTTGACCGATAAGGCAGCGGACGTCGCCACCGTGCATTTGCTCTGCGGAGCGCTTTCGCTCGTGACAGGCGCCCTCTGGTGCATTATTGCTTTTGCCCGCTCGTCTGAACGACCGGCGCCGCAAACCGAATCGTTCGGAGCGTTTGGGACTTTTGCAGCAAACAAACAATGAAAGACATCTCCGTTGAAATTGCGCGTAATGACGCAGCGGAAAAGGGCTGGATGAGCGTCTTCTCCGACCTCGTCAAGGCACGGCTGACGACGCTGGTCCTGCTGACCACCGCTGTCGGATTTTACCTGGGCTGGCGCGGCAGCATGAACTGGCTGTTGCTGTTCAATACACTGGCAGGCACGGCGCTGGTAGCCGCCGGAGCCTCGGCGCTGAACCAATGGCTCGAACGCGACCACGACGCAAAGATGCTTCGCACGCAAAACCGTCCATTGCCATCAGGCCGAATGCAACCGGCCACGGTGGCGCTGTTTGGCGGCGTCAGTTCGGTGGCGGGCCTTATCTATCTCGCGCTGGGGGCCAATCTGTTGACCAGCGTGCTCGGCGCGGTGACGCTCGTGAGCTATATTTTCATCTATACGCCTCTGAAACGCGTCACATGGCTGAATACCGCCATTGGCGCGATTCCCGGCGCGTTGCCTCCGCTCATGGGCTGGACGGCGGCGCGAAACGAATTGAGCGGCGAAGGCTGGGCATTGTTCGCCATTCTCGCCTTTTGGCAACTCCCGCACTTCTTCGCCATCGCCTGGATTTATCGCGACCAATACGCCAAAGCCGGATTTGTCATGCTGCCGAACGTGGATTCCGACGGCAAACAAACCGGGCTGCAAACGGTCAGCAACGCCCTTGCGCTGTTTATTGTGAGCCTCTGTCCATTTCTCCTCAAGATGACGGGAACCCTCTACCTCGCGGGCGCGGTCATTTTGGGCGCGGCGTTCCTGTTTTATGCCGTTCAATTCTCGCGCCGGCTCACATTATCGCGCGCGCGGCAATTATTTTTGGCTTCAGTTATTTATTTGCCGTTGTTGCTCACGCTAATGGTTTTTGACAAAGTGAAGTAATTATGGACGCGCACATTGAACAATTTCCGCCCTATCGCAAGGCTGACCCGCATGATCAGCATGCTTATGAGGACCACGGCCACGGCCACCACGAACAGGGTTTTTGGAGCAAATACATTTTCTCGACCGACCACAAGGTCATTGGCATTCAATACGGCGTCACGGCCCTTTGCTTTCTGTTTTTTGGCCTGATGCTCATGTTGCTGATGCGCTGGCAAATCGCGCATCCGGGCAAGCCCGTGCCGTTTATCGGCCATTTGCTGGAAGTCATGTTCCAATATCCGGGAATGCCCAATCCCGCCGCGGGCGGCGTCATCTCGCGAGACCTTTACAATTCCTTTGGGGCCATGCACGGAACAATCATGGTGTTCCTGGGCATTGTGCCGCTGGCGTTCGCGGCGTTCGGCAATTATGTCGTTCCGCTCATGATCGGAGCGCCGGACATGGTTTTCCCGCGTGTCAACATGGCCAGTTACCAGGCGTATTTCCTTGGCGGACTCGTGATGTTTATCAGCTTCTTCATTCCAGGAGGCGCGGCGCAGGCCGGCTGGACTTCGTATTCGCCGCTGGCCACCAGCATTCCCACTCACGGACAATTGTTTTGGATCATCGGAATGATCCTGCTCATCTCGTCGTCCCTACTGGGCGCGGTCAATTTTATTGCCACCATCATTCAACTGCGCGCGCCGGGCATGACGTGGATGCGCATGCCCTGGTTTGTCTGGACGCAATTCGTCACGGCGTTCCTGCTGTTGCTCGCATTTCCGCCGCTTGAAGCGGCGGCCATCATGCAATTAATGGACAACGTCGCGCACACCAGCTTCTTTTTGCCCACCGGCCTTGCCGTTGGCGGGAACCTGGCGCACATCAGCGGCGGCGGCAGCCCCCTGCTCTGGCAGCATTTGTTCTGGTTCCTGGGCCATCCGGAAGTGTACGTCCTGATTCTGCCGGCAATGGGCATCGTCTGCGAAATCATCGCCAACAATACACGCAAGCCCATTTGGGGCTATAAATCCCTCGTTTATTCCGTGCTGGCCATCGGTTTCCTTTCGATGATCGTCTGGGCGCACCATATGTACATGACCGGCATGGGCACAGTCATTTCCACGTTCTTCCAGACGACGACGATGATTATTTCGATCCCATCGGTGATCATTCTGACGTGCCTGTTTATTTCGCTTTGGGGCGGCTCCATCCGCATTAACACGCCCATGCTTTTTGCGCTGGCATTCCTGCCGATGTTCGGCATCGGCGGTTTGACCGGGCCTGCCGCTCGGTTTCAACGTCAGCGACGTCCACCTGCACGATACTTACTACGTCATCGCGCACTTCCATTACGTCGTCGCGCCCGGGCACGATCTTCGGATTGTTCGCGGGCGTCTATTATTGGTATCCAAAAATGACCGGGCGCAAAATGAATGAATTCTGGGGGCAGCATCCATTTCTGGTGTTCGCTTCTATTCATGAATCTGACTTTCATGCCGATGTTTTCACAGGGCATGGCCGGCATGTTGCGACGCATGGCCGACGGCGGCGCGAATTACTCAGCCGCAGTGAACAGCCAGCGCGGGCGGGGATGTCATCGGCGGTTTAAGCCCATTTATTATGTCGCTTCACACGCCGATCCTGTGGGCAGCCATTTGCCTGGGCATTGCGCAAATTCCGTTCATCATCAATTTCTTCTGGAGCATCAGTCACGGCGAAAAAGTGGGCGACAATCCCTGGCAATCCACGACCCTGGAATGGCAGACGCCCACGCCGCCGCCGCACGGGAATTTTGACCACACACCGCACGTTTATCGTGGCTCCTTACGAATATAGCGTTCCCGGCCATGCTCTTGATTTTACGCCGCAAAATGAGCCGGAAATTTCCACGCCCACGGCGCCCAAAATTCGCAACCACCGCACACTAGATTTTTTCATGGAAATTCCTTACACAGTCGAAGCAAGGCCCGATACCGGCCTCTACAACGCCAAAGTCGGCATCTGGCTCTTTTTGGCGTCTGAAGTCATGCTCTTCGGCGGCTTGTTCTCGGCCTTCGTCCTGCTGCGCGTGGGCGCGGAACCGGGCACGTGGCCGCACGGCTGGCAGAATATCGTTCTGGGCACCATCAACACAATTGTGCTGGCGCTTTCGGCCATCACAACGCTTGATGGCATGGGTTGCCTGCAAAGTCCGGGATTTTGGAAAATTTAAATTTTTCCACGCCTGTACTCTCCTGCTCGCGCTCACGTTCCTTTGCATCAAGTTCGTTGAATACAGCGAGCACTTGAATCATTACGAAATCAAGCTCACAAACGGGGACATTTACCGATGGCGACATGGTTTCCAACGACCCATCCCAGGACCACGTGGTTATCCGGGGCCGCAAGGATACAATTTTGCCAAACGGTGAGCCGGATCTGTATGACCTGCGCGCGCAGAAGGACATTCCCGAATCGGAGATCACTATTCCCCGCTCGCAAATCAGCCAGATGGACAACTACGGACCCTGGCACAATAATTATCTGGCGTTATACTATACGCTGACCGGCCTTCATGCGATGCACATTATCGGAGGCAGCATCGTCATTGGCTATCTTTGGGGACCGGGGCGCAAATTATGGAAAAAAGACCCTGAACGCTTCACCAATCGCGTTGAGGTTTCCGGCCTGTTTTGGCATTTCGTTGACCTCGTTTGGATATTCCTGTTCCCCGTCCTATATTTGACCTGAAAATCTATGAGCGAATCGCACCCTGCACCCGCCACAACCGCGCACGAAAGCCACGACCATCCGGTCGAATTCAACAGCTATGTGCGCCGTTGCGCCGTTGTTTTAGGTGTCGTATTTGTCGCCGTTGGGTTGATGATCTGGACTTCGTATATCCCGGAGGCACATCTCGGCTGGTCCCCAAAAATCGCGATCATCCTTCTCGTTGCCACTTGCAATGCTTTTATCGTGGCCGGATTTCTGATGCACCTGATTTCAGAAAGAAAAATGGTTTACACCATTCTCGGTTTTACCGTCTCGTTTGTGATAGGGCTATTTGCCCTTACGCTATATGCCATGAAGGATTTTCCCACGGGTACAATAATCCATTAGTGCCATGTCGCTGAAAGCCTTCCATCTTATTTTTGTGACGGTGCTCACGACGCTGTCTGCTGGGCTTCGCCGCGTGGGCTTTCTGCTCGCACCGGATCGTCTTTGGAGTGCTGGGCATTTTCGCCGCCGCGCTGGTCGTCATTTACGGCGTCTATTTTTTGAAGAAACTGAAGAAAATAAGCTATCTATGAAATTATTTCGCAAATTGGCGCTGGCTGCCGCGCTGGCGGGGTTTTCGCCCTCGCCGCTCTTTGCGTGCGCGGCCTGTTACGGCAAATCCAGTGCCCCTCTGGCTCAAGGCATGAATTGGGGCATCTTCACCCTGTTGGGCATCGTTGCGCTGATGCTCAGCTCGATTGCGACGTTTTTCTTTTTCCTGATTCGCCGTGAAGCCGCCGCACAGGAAAAGAATGTACCCGAGGAAACCTTGTCGGGGGCCGAAATATGATCGCTTTTAAACTCTGGTGGGCAAAATTGCTGGGGATGCCGCCGCTGGCCTCCTCAAACGGACAGGACGTAGATGACCTGATTATCTACGTGCATTGGCTCATGGCGTTGCTCTTTGTAGGCTGGATCATTTATTTTTGCTATGCGGTTTGGCGCTTTCATCACAAGCGCAATCCCAAGGCCGATTATCACGGCGTCCGCAACCACGCTTCCAACTATATCGAATTGATTGTTGCCGTCATCGAGGGTGTCCTGCTGGTTTTCGTGGCCGTCCCATTGTGGGCCAGGGCCGTGGACAAATTTCCGCCCGCCGACCAGTCCACGGTGATCCAGGTCGTCGCGCAACAATATCATGGAACTTTCGCTATCCTGGCCAGGACGGAATCTTTGGCCGCCAGGACATGAGATTTGTGACTGAGACCAACGTTTTTGGCGTAGACCCCACCGACCCAAACGGCAAGGACGATTTTCAGACACTCAACGACGTCCGGGTTCCGATCAACAAACCGGTCATTATGTATGTCAGTTCCAAGGACGTGATTCATTCGCTGAAAATCATTTCCATGCGCGTGTGCCAGGACGCGATTCCGGGTTTGCGCATTCCCGTTTGGTTCACGCCCACGGAAATCGGACGTTACCAAATCAATTGCGCCCAGCTTTGCGGACCAGGACATTCGGTCATGACTGGCGGCTATCTCACGGTTCTAAGCCAGGAAGATTACGACAAGTGGCTTCAGTCCCAAGGTCAAGGCCAGCCCGACAAGTTTTGAATAGGCAATAGTCTCGGGCTAATCAAAGAGCCGCCTGCACTGTGCAAGCTGCCCGCGCCGTTGGATAATACGTTATGGCTGAAACGCCCCAAATGTTGCCGCGCTCGTTTTGGGTTGGAATCATCCTCCTCATCGGGTTGCTTGGCATCGCGTGTTTGCTCTCCCTGGCGGAACTGCAAAACCGGCAACGTTTGCCCTTTGACGGCCAGGTCTCTGATTTCACACTCACCAATGAGGACGGCGCGTTGACCACACTCGCCGACCTGACCAACCACGTCTGGGTTGCCGATATCATCTTCACCCGTTGCGCCGGCCCCTGCCCCCACATGACCGCTCAAATGAAATCACTCCAGGACAGCCTGCCTGAAAACAGCGGCACCCGCCTCGTCACTCTCAGCACGGACCCGGATTACGATTCCCCTGCGATTTTAAAACGCTACGGAGAACATTTCGACGCCGACTTCAACCGCTGGATATTTTTGACCGGCACAAAAGCTCAAATTGCCGGTCTGGCGGCAAACAGCCTCAAATTCGGGTCCACCCCGATTGCGCCCAGGGACCAAAAAAGCTCAGTGGACCTGTTCATCCACACAACGATTTTTGTGCTCGTGGACAAACACGCCCGTATCAGGGGTTATTACCAGACCGGCGGTCAGGACGTAGACTGGCAAAATCAGATCAAGCCGGCCCTGCTTGCCGCCATTCGTAAACTGGAGCATCAACCGTGAGCATTTACGATCTTCCCGCCGTCAACGCTTCATTAAATGGTTTAAGCGCCTGCTTTTTGACCGCCGGATTTATCTTTATTCGTCAAAAGAAAATCGTCGCGCATCGCAATTGCATGATCTCAGCCTTTTGCGTTTCGGTGATTTTTTTAATTTGTTACGTCACCTACCACACGTACCTCGTCGTCGCGCTTCACCGCGGCCCAACTCAATTTCTGAATCCGGTGTGGTTTCGCCCGATTTACCTGGCCATCCTCTTGACCGCACACTGTTCTCGCCATGGTCATCGTGCCAATGATTTTAATCACTCTGAGCCGCGCTCTCCGCGAGCGATTTGACATGCACAAGAAAATCGCGCGCTGGACCTGGCCGCTGTGGATGTATGTTTCTGTGACCGGCGTGATCGTTTATCTGTTGCTTTACCAAATTTTTCCGCAAAATTGATCCCGCATGAGCGCCACTGCCAACGTTGCGTTTCACTCGAGCCAGTTTCCGGAACAAATCCGCCGCGACTTGCTCAAATCACTCCGCTCTCGGCGAATCGCCCATAAATTTCATTACGACAGCGTCAAGCAAACTCAAAAATGGCTCGCCCTGCACCAGCAATTTTCGCCCTCGCGCAACGACCAAAACTGCCGCGCGATTTACGAACACGGCTTCGACGCTGTTGCCCGGACGGCAGGCCGTGAAGCAATCCATCTCATCGGTTTGGGCTGCGGAGGCGGACAAAAAGACAGCCGCCTGATCCAGGCCTTAAAACGCCGGGAAAATGAAATCTTCTATACGCCATGTGACGTGGCCTCCGCCATGGTCCTCACTGCCCGCGAGACCGCGCTTTCCGTTCTATCCAATGAGCGAATTTTTCCTTTTGTTTGTGACTTGCAAACGGCAGACGACTTGCCGGCCGCCCTAAGCGTGCCCGGCACGCGTCGTGCGCGCCGCATCGTCACTTTCTTCGGCATGATTCCAAACTTTGAGCCCCAGGACATTTTGCCAAAGCTGGCATCGCTGGTTCGTCCGAAAGATATTTTGCTCTTTAGCGCCAATCTTGCGCCCGGGAACGACTACGCCGCGGGACTGCGGCGCATTTTGCCCCAATATGACAATACGCCTACCCGGGAATGGCTAATGACGTTTTTAACGGACCTGGGAATTACAGAGAGCGATGGCAAGATGCTGTTTGAGATCGAGGATTCTCAGGATGGACTGAAACGAATCGCTGCTTATTTCAGCTTCGTTCGCACATGCAAAATTAAAATTGATGCCGACTTGTTTGCTTTTAAAGCTGGCGCGGCCATCCGGCTGTTTTTCTCATATCGTTATACTCCGGAGAGTGTGCATGACCTGCTCGCCGGCGCACAGTCTCCAAATTCAAAAGCAATGGATCACCGAATCGCAGGAAGAAGGTGTTTTCCTTTGCACCACTGAAAAGTGAAAACTCCTTTTTCCTTTTTCTGGTGGCCGTCCGCAAGAACTTCCTTTTTAATTGGCCCGTGCTGACACTGGAACAACTCGCCGAATTATTTGAAAAAAACCGTGCCGCCGCGTCCGCCCGCGTGACGGAATTTTCGATCGGTGGCAGGCAATTCAATTTCAATTCCGAACCGGCCGTCATGGGCGTCGTCAATCTTTCCGCCGATTCCTGGTATCGTGAAAGCGTCTGCCTGTCGGCCGAATCAGCGATCGAACGGGGAGAGGTACTGCACGCCCAGGGCGCCGACATTGTGGACGTGGGCGCTGAATCCACGCTCGCCAATGCCGCGCGTGCCAACGACCAATTGCAGAAATCAAAATTAATTCCAGTCATCCAGGCGTTGCGCGCAAAAAACATTTTGGTATCTGTCGAAACCTATTCAGCGGCAGTTGTCGCGGGCCAGCCTGGAGGCCGGCGCGAATATATTGAATTTGACCGGCAACGCCAATTCGAAGGAGATTTTCAAAATGGCCGCCGAGCATGACGCGGCGGTCATTATTTGTTATGTGCAGGGGAAAAATGTTCGCGCGGTGCGTGATTTCGATTTGACTGCGGATCCGATTGAGCCTTTGCGCGACTATTTTCAGCGACAGATCGAGATCGCCGGCCGGAACGGACTCGAAAGGCTCTTTCTGGATCCGGGGCTGGGCTTTTATTATCGAAATCTGCAGGACGGCCGGGTGCGCGTGCGCCATCAAATGACGGTTTTTTTGAATACATTTCGCCTGCGTACGCTTGGTTTTCCCGTGTGCCACGCGCTGCCGCACGCCTTTGAGTTTTTCCAGGACGAAGTCCGTTGTGCCGAACCGTTTTTTGCCGTTCTTGCCGCCCTGGGCAAGACGGACCTGTTTCGCACGCATGAAGTGCCGCGTATTCGCGCGGTGCTGGAAACTCTGTCAGCCGTTGAAGCGTTGAAGCGTTGAAGCGGACCGTCTCGTCTGGATTCAGGTCACCTTGTAATCGCCTTACCTGGCTTTGGAATCGGTCTATCCAACCATCAATCTGTGGAAACCGCTTCAACGTTTCAACGAACTCACTTCTTCGCCGTCGTAGTCGAGGCAGGTGCAGCCTTGGTTTCCGTTTTGGCCGTCTTTGAATCAGATTTGGCGTCCGAAGCCGGCGTGGATTCTTTTTTCGCCGCATCCTTGTATTTTTGGCTGCGATAATCCGTGATATAAAAACCGCTGCCTTTAAACAGGAGGCCCGCCCCACCGCTGATTTTTTTCGTCACGCGGCCGCGTCCCCATTTCTTTTGTGCGCAAAGTTCTTTGGGACAGTTTTTGAGCGGTTCGGCTGAGATGGACCGGAAGGTTTCAAACTCGTGTCCACATTTTTCACAAAGGTATTCGTAGGTCGGCATAAATCGTCACCGCTGCCTCCGGCCTGCGCGGTTACTGGGGCGGGCTGACGGAGCCGGGGAATTTGTCTCGTTCACGATGTGAACCGCCCCGCTGGAATCCACTTCCACGGACAAATTATAATGCGAGGCCGGGCACAAGCGTATTGGTCGGCCAGGTACGGGCCATGAGCAATTGCGCGCCCTTGATATTATTGCCCGGCTGCCTGCCTTCGCGAATCCATTGCAAGCGCCTCTCCACAACCAGTTCATTGCGCAATTTTTTGGCCTGCGCGCGCACCGCAGTCAAATTGGCGAATTCCGCCTTGAGTGCCAGGTAGTTCGCCATGTTCATTTGTCGCCTCGCTATGATAAAATTCGCTGTTCTTTTCGGAATCTGAAAGCCGAGTCTTGGCGGCGACAATTTTCGCATTTAAACTGTTAATCGCGTTGGCAATACTGCAGGCCTGATCGTCCAGCGACTGGTTCTGCGCCTGCAGCGCTGAAATCTGGTCTTCCGCCATCTTCAATTGCGTGTCGCTGTTTGAGAGCGAACCCGAAATCGTCAGGACCTGATTGCTCAGGAGCACCAGTTGCTCCCGGCTGGAATTGAGGTCGTTCGTCAGAGACAGGTTGACCTGCCGCAAATCCGTTAACTCATCGTTTGCCGTGACGAGCTGATTGGAAAAATCCATGATCTGCCGCGTCTTTTTGCCTCTTTTGTTCATCAATATTCTTTTGAGTGAAAACAAGAGCAATGACCAGCCCGACGCAGGCCAGAATCAGTATTACCGTCACGAGTGTTTTCATAGCGTACCAGAATCGCGCCACTTGCGCCGTTTGGCAAGCGTTCCTTTTTCTTTATTGGGCCGCCGCCGGCGGCGCGTTCGTGGCTGTCAATAATGTCTCGATCGCTGAATTCAGGTCCGGGTCGAGGATTTTGACGTCCGCAGCCTTCTTCAACTTCGCGAGATAAGGCCGTTCAAGAGTTTGCGTCTTTTGCTGCGTCAAGCCCTCCTTCACGCAATCGGCCACCGTCGTGTCCGATGCGGGAACTTTGTCCGTGAGGGCCAGCTTTTTGGCCGGAACCTTATTAATCAGCTGAATAATGTGATAACCGTAGACGGTTTTGACCAGTTCGCTGATTTGATTGTTTGTGAGCGAGAAGGCCGCCGCCTCAAACTCCGGGACCATCGCATGGTCGGGATCGGCTGTCGCGCGGCAAACGGAGGCAGCTCGCCGCCGTTTTCCTTGGTCGTAGTGTCCTCGGAATATTGCGCGGCCAGTTTCGCAAAATCCGCGCCGCCGCGTGCGCTTTGCCAGCACCTCGTTGGCTGCCTTTAGTTTCTGCTGCCACCACGTCGTCCGCCAGCGGCTCATGCGTCTGCGGATCAATTGTCATGAACAAAATATGGCGCACGTGCACCATTTCCGGCTCCTCAAATTCCTGCGGATGCGCATCATAATACTTTTGGACTTCGGCGTCGCTGACGCTGACGCCCAGGTTCGCGCTGGAGCGCGGCCATGGCGGTGGCTTCGTCCGCGACTTTCTTGCGGAATTGCGCCTCGCTCGTCCCGGCCGCGGTCAATTGCATATTGAGCATATCCTGGGAACCGGCTCTTTTGAGCAGGATCGCCATCGCTTTGTCCGCCTTTTCCACGCCTGCAGCCTTATCGGCATCGTTGGCCTGCTGGTCCAGCAGTTGCACGTCAATCATCGTTTCAAGCGCCTTGGCTTCATCCAGGAGGAGCTGTTCCTGCGGAATCGTTCTGCCCTGCGCCGCGGCCTCCGCTTTCAAACTGGTCAGCGCGTTGTCCAGTTCGCTGCGCTTGACCTGCACGCCCGTGCCGCTGGCAACCACCGGATCGGGAAAGAGAGAGGCAGTCGGAATTGGTCTGCACACCCTGCGTCGTATCCGGCGCGGCAGCATGTGTGGAAATGGCGACAATGGCGCCGCCGACAGCCACCGACGCCGCAATCACGGAAATAAATATTGGTTTTAATTTCATTGGATGTTTTGGTTTAGAGCGATTCCGTCAGTATAGGTTCAATCCTGCCTTTATAATTTCACAACTTTGACATTGCTGATATCAGGGTCCTTTTCCAGTTCGGTCTAAAACCTCGCCGGGAGGCGCGCTGTCCAGATTCAAGACCGTCAGTGCCAATCCGCCGGCCGTATCTCGCGACAGGCTCATATTGGCAATATTGACTTGATATTTGGCCAGGAGCGTTCCCAGATGACCCACGATGCCCGGACGGTCCTTGTTGTTCAGCATCAGCAGCGTTCCCGAAATTGGGATTTCCACCGGCGTGCTGTACAGCCGGACAATGCGCGGATTGTTCGGCGAACCAAAGAACGTGCCGCCCGCTGAAATCAATTTCTTCTCTCCGCTGAATACCTGCACGTGGACCCATTCGTTAAACGTGACCGGTTCTTCGGATTTCTTTTCTTCGACCGTCAGCCCCACGCTGGCGGCGGCTGAACGGACGTTGACGTTGTTCACGTCCTTGAGCTTGCCGTTGGCCAGGAATCCCATCAACACGGCGCGCGTCACCGGGTCGGCGTTGGGCAGTTGCTGTGCGTGTCCGCCGTAGGTGATATAAATCCGGTCCGCGCCGGCGGGTGAAAGCTGCGCCAGAAGTTTGCCCAATGCCTCGCCCAGCGGCAAGTAGGGTTTGACCTGCTCGTAAGTCTTGGCGTCCAGAAACGGCAGGTTGACCGCATTGCGCACTTCGCCCGTGAGCAGATAACCGGCGATGACTTCCGCGACTTCAATGCCGCACTTTTCCTGCGCTTCTTCGGTGCTGGCGCCCAGGTGAGGCGTCAGGATCAAATTGGGGTGCTTGCGGATACGGATGGTCCGCCGGCAAAGGCTCAACGGAGAAAACGTCCAGCGCCGCTCCTGCCACCTTGCCCGAATCCAGCGCGGCAATCAGGTCGTTTTCGGCGATAATTTCACCTCGGGCGCAATTGACGATTTTAACGCCCGGCTTCATCTTGGTAAATGCAGCGGCATCGAGCATGCTCCTTGTTTCCGGCGTCACCGGCATGTGAACGGTGATAAAATCCGCTGCAAAGTATACCTGATCCACGCTGTCCGCAAATCCCGCGCCGATGGCTCGCGCCCGGTCTTCTGTCAGGTAGGGATCATATGCGACGACACGCATCCCAAAGGCAATCGCCCGTTTGGCAACTTCCGTTCCAATCCGGCCCATGCCCAGGACACCGAGCGTTTTGCCCGCAAGTTCCACGCCTTGAAATAGTTTACGGTCCCATTTGCCCGCGACCATAGTAGCGTGGGCCTGCGGCACTTTGCGCGCCAGGGACAGCAGCATGGCAAAGGTCAACTCGGCGGTCGTCACCGTGTTTCCGCCCGGCGTGTTCATGACCACCGTGCCGTGGTCTGTCGCTGCCTGGATATCAACGTTGTCCACGCCCACGCCGGCTCGGCCGACTACCCGCAATTTCGGGGCGGACTCAATCACCTTGCGCGTGACCTTGGTTTCAGACCGAACGACCAGCGCCACGGCGTCGGAAACGACCGGCAGCAGCTCGGCTTCAGCCAGCCGTTTGGGCAGTACGGTTACTTGAAATTCCGGGCGCTGCTGCAGCAGCGCGATTCCTTTTGGCGATATAGGATCGCAAACGACTATTTTCATGCAAAGACGGAAAGCTTATGCACAGTGTCTGTAAAGGTCAAATAATCAAATATCTTATTTTTGATTTGCGATTAGGAAGACGATCGAATGAGGACTTTTTAATTTTGCAACGATGCCGTTGACCATGGAGCGCGTGATTTACCGGCCGAACTCAGATTAATTCTCTTCCCGATTTTCCGATTTTTTCACATTTCCGCATTTCCAAAGTGGAAAAAATTCGCACTATGGTGTAAAATCCTTTGCAACAGGCACACACGATGGTTTAAAGTCCGTCTGTTTGCAGGCATTACATGGCAAGACCAAATAATATCACAATGTGCAGTTTCTGCGGCAAATCGCACGCGGAAGTTCGAAAACTTATCTCCGGCCCTGGCGTTTATATTTGCGATAATTGCATTATCCTGTGCAAGAACGTCCTGGACCGCGAATTGCAGGTGCAAAACCAAAAGAAGCACGCCAAATTCTCCGTGCCCAAGCCCGCCGAAATCAAGCGCCAGCTGGATTTATATTGCGTCGGACAGGAGCATGCCAAGAAAACGCTCGCGGTGGCCGTGCACAATCATTTCAAGCGCATTCAGCCCGAACCCGTGCCGGAAGACGAATCAGCCGGCGCTGCCAATCCGCCCGCTCCCGTTTCCCGCCACCTGGATGTGGAAATCGAAAAGAGCAACATTTTGATGATTGGACCCACGGGCTCCGGCAAAACGCTCCTGGCGCGGACCCTCGCAAAAATTCTCGATGTTCCCTTTGCCATTGCCGACGCCACTACGCTTACCGAGGCCGGTTACGTGGGTGAAGACGTGGAGAACATCGTCCTGCGCCTGCTCCAAAACGCCGATTATGACGTCAAACGCGCCCAACGCGGAATTGTTTACATTGATGAAATTGACAAAATCGCGCGCAAAGCCGAAGGACCCTCCATCACGCGCGACGTCAGCGGCGAAGGCGTGCAGCAGGCCCTCCTCAAAATCCTGGAAGGCACCATCTGCAACGTCCCGCCCCAGGGCGGGCGCAAACATCCGCAGCAGGAATATATTCGCGTGGATACGACGAATATTTTGTTTATTTGCGGCGGCGCCTTTGTAGGCCTGGAACGGGTCATTCAGCGCCGGATGGGCAAGAATGTCATGGGCTTCGGCGCCGCGGGTCAAATCCATAAAGATTTCACCGCCGATCGCTCCGAAATTCTTCAATATTCCGAGCCGGAGGACATGCTCAACTTTGGATTCATACCGGAATTCATCGGGCGTCTGCCTATTGTCACGACGCTGTCTGAATTATCTGAACAACAGTTGATTTCCATTCTCACCGAGCCGAAGAACGCCCTGACCAAGCAGTTCGCCAAACTGATGGCGATGGAAGGCGTGGACCTCGAATTCACGCCGGACTCGCTCCACGAATTGTCTTCGATGGCGCTCAAAAAAGGCACCGGCGCCCGGGCTCTGCGCGGCCTCATCGAAAAGCTGATGCTCGACCTCATGTTCGATGTCCCCGAAGTGGCCGACATCGTCCATGTAAAGATCACCGCCGCCGTCGTGCGCGGTGAGAGCAAGCCTATCGTGCGCCGGAAGCAGGACGCGGAAGCGGCGTAGCTTATTGTGGAATTCGGATTGCGGATTGCGGAATGAATTCCAGCCGCTAAGGTTCACCATTTCTATGAACCGTCGCGCGGATTTAGGCCCGGGTTGAATGCCGCAATAATCCGGCCTATATTCCCGGCAGGCAGCGGTCGGTTCTTGTTGTCTACCCGATCGCGCACGGTCCCCGGAGGCGGACAACGACAGGGGATCGGCCACGAGAAGCCCACACTATTTTGTGTGGGCTTTATGTTTTTCAGGACGTTACTCCGGATTTAAATTCTGTTGTTCGCGAACCGTCCCCGCGCCAACAGGCGTCCGCCACTGCGGCGCGAGAATCTCGTTCCTGTATTTTTGGCGCCAATCTTTTCGCCTTTGCCTCCCGCTCAGCCTGCGCCAACCGATTTTCACCCAAATGTTTCAGAGCCGCATTCGGAAAGGCACAATCGTCGAACAAATATTCTGGCGGCAACAAGCCAAAGCTAAAAACCCTGTACGAGCCAAAAATTAAGACGATAAATTCAAATCAATATGAATAAAAATCTCAGAAACGCCACAAGCCTGCTAACCTGCGCTTTTGCGTTGTCCGCTGCGATCAAAAGCCATGCATCCGAATATGCAGTTACCATCCAAACCGAGTCCCTGACTTCCTCGTCGTTGTCCGGGAACGGGCCGTTCTCGTTGGATGTCCAGCTAAACTACGGCAGCGGAGCCTTCGGCAACAATGCCGCTATCAATAATTTTTCATTCGGCGGCGGGTCGGCCACTGGAAGTCCTGTTCTGTCCGGCACTGCGGCCGGAAGTCTAAATTCCGCTGTGACACTCTCTGATAACGATGTGAATGGGTTCAATGAATTGACCCAGACATTCAGTCCCGGAACCGCGATTAATTTTGATGTCACATTGTCGGACAATCCTACGGTACAGGTCCCTGATGAACTGGCGATTGCCATTTTGGATAATACAGGGGGACAAATAGTGACCACCGACCCAAACGACGGCCTTTCCCTCGCTGTATTCGAGATCGGCAACTTTGGAGTGACCACTTCGCACGCATACGTCGGGGTAGACAATACCGACCCCGACTATGGTGTCGATTTGGGAGACTACACGGGCGTGACTGTCAATATTACGCCGGTTCCGGAACCTTCCGAAGTGACGATGGCGTCAGGAATCCTCGGGTTTGGACTGGTCCTCATTAAGAGGCGCAGGATGGTGTAACGCTCTGGGCAGGCAATTCGCGGAGAAGTTTCGGCACTCCATACGGAGAGTTCCGATTCGCGAATTTCAGTCCGATCGACAACTCGCAAAAGATCCGAAACGATGTCATAGTTCAATCGTGCAAATTTTTTAATTCAATAAACGATAAAAGATAATATAAAAAAGGAAAAAGCATATGGCACAAAACAACGAACAGAAATTGGCAGGCAAGGTGGCCTTTGTCACCGGCGCATCGCGAGGTATTGGAGCCGCAATCGCAAAACGGCTTGCGGCCGACGGAGCAAACGTCGCGATTACCTATTCCAAGGGGGCGGCGCCGGCCGCCGCCGTCGTCGAAGACATTGAGCGGCTGGGCGGAAAAGCCATTGCAATCCAGGCGGACGCCACCGACACAAAAGCCGTCCTGGCCGCCGTCGATAAGGCCGCCAAAACCTTTGGCCGGCTCGATATACTCGTCAATAACGCCGGGACGGCAATCCCGAAACCTTTCGAGGAAACGACTTTGGAGGAATTGAAACACGTGATCGACCTCAACGTGCTCGGAGTGTTCGTCGCGACACAAGCCGCTCTCAAACATATGAAAGACGGCGGGCGGATTATTTCGATAGGCTCGTGCGTTGGAGAGCGCTGTATGACTCCTGGTTTGGTGCCTTATTCAGCCACCAAGGCCGCAGTCAAGTTGTTCACTCAGGCCCTGTCGCGCGAGGTCGGCGCCCGGGGTATCACCGTCAACAACGTCCAACCGGGCCCGATCGACACCGATTTGAATCCCGCTTCGGGCGATTGGGCGGCGCCTCAGATAGCCAACACCGCGCTTCGGCGCTACGGAACCGTGGACGAGGTCGCCGCATTAGTCGCATTCGTCGCGAGCCCCGATGCGTCCTACATCACCGCCGCAAGCCTAACGGTGGATGGCGGCACGAATGCCTGAAGTCCGAACCATACGAGCTTCGGAGAAAGGACTGAGACGGTCGTTTTGACCTATGCCGATTAAAGTCGCGTTTGTGTCTACGGCTTTAAATTCTTGTTCTTTGCCCGCGATTCTTCCGCGAGCTTGATCTTGAATCGGTCCAAGGCCGCCTGAAGCTTTTCGTCGCCAACGGCGAGGATCTGAACTGCGAGAAGCCCGGCATTTCTGGCCGCGCCGATGCCCACCGTGGCGACTGGCACGCCCGGCGGCATTTGGACAATGGACAGCAGCGAATCCAACCCTTTGAGAGACTTGCTCTCGATGGGCACGCCAATGACCGGCAACGTGGTGAACGCAGCCGTGACGCCCGGCAAATGCGCCGCGCCGCCTGCGCCGGCAATGATGACTTTTAAGCCGCGCCGGACCGCGTTTCCGGCGTAGTCTTCCAGGCCGCGCGGATCGCGGTGCGCGGAAATGACATTGGCTTCGCTCGCCACGCCGAATTCCGCAAGGGCTTCAGCGGCCAGCTTCATTGTGGGCCAATCCGAATCGCTGCCCATTAAAATTCCAACCAGTGGTGTCGTTAAGTTGCTCATGAAGCGCAAATTGAGCAGTTAATTTTGAGTTTTGGCAAATGAAAAAATAATTTCAATCGCCCGCGGCGTAAATCCGATACCACCACCCGCTTTTGGTATATTGCGTCATCACAATCTTTTTTCCGAGGTCAGTCTTTACAAGAGCCATCGTGTATTCGCCGACGGAATGCAGCACGATAACGTTTCGGCTTTTGAGGACTTGATAATCCTTAACGCGGCGGCTGGAATCAAATTCAACTTCCTCAAAAATCCGTGCGACCACCGAATCCAGCGTCGCCGAAGGCGGCAATTGAATCGGAAACGCGGTAACTCCGTTATCCCATGTACCATCAGACTCTGAGAAACTGGCTGCCAACTGATCAATGGCGTCCGGATTCGGTTCCAGTTCCGGAATGGTTCCCCTGGCTGCATCGCCGACAGTGATAAGATCTTCAAAGTTGCAATGCTCGTTATCATTCACCATTTGTCGAAGGCGTGGCAAAGCCTCCACAGCGTGCATTTGTCCAAGTCCATATATGGCGAGCACTCGCATGGAAGGATCTTTGTCGCCCAATCTATCAATGAGAGCTTGCCCCGCCTGCTTCCCGCCAATTTCGGCAAGGGACCATGGAACGATGCTATTTACATCCTTGTCCGCCAGAAGAGGAATGAGAATAGGGACCGCGCGCGGATCCTTAAGATCGCCGAGCACATGTGCTGCGTGATAACGGTCCGAAGCGATCTGCGCCTGTAACGTCCAATTGCCCCCCGGAACGCCTTGCCCTTCAGGACGTGGCGAGCGATCGGCAAGTATATCTTGAAGCGTGTCAAATCCGCGGCCGTCTCCCAACGCGGCAAATACATAGGCCGCATTCGCCCTTATTTCCCTGTCTTCATTCGTCAGGTCATCGGTGAGAATGGGGCTTTTCAGAATGTTGGTGTCGTGGAGAGCAGCGAGCTTATCGCCAACCCATTCCTGCAGATAGAAGATTTTGGCGTTCCTAAATGTTTGAAGCAGGATCTGCGCAGAATCAGGATATTGCGGATACGGTAAGGCATCCAGGGTGACTGGACTGGCGACGTAATTGCTCATACTCACATCACTGTCCATTTCATAGTACCAAACGGTAACCATCCAATCTTTCGACACCCAATAGCTTTCAGCCGTGAAAGTTCCGACTGTCAAGACGTGCCCCTCCTTCCATACCGGCAAAATTGAATTCACCTGCGCACGGCTCGTGCCGATGCGAATGCTCGCGGCTTTTTCCGGCCAACTGGCGGAACGGCCGACAATGGCGCTCGCCAGAACCGAGACAAGGCAAAGAAACGATTTCGTTTTCATCATCAGGTCATTTTAGTGAATGGCAATAAAGATTTCCACCAATGCTGACTGCCACACCGATGGCATCGTCCCCTGCCCTCCTGGGAAATTTAAAGATGAGATAGTCGGTCATCCAGCCGCCCATTCCAGAGCCAGCTCTGTCCGGAGGTTGCGCCTGCGAAATAGCCGTCCCATCCGCCCGCAGCAGCCACGCCTGCCAATGCAATTCAGCCTCTTTGGGCTCTAGCCGTTCGGCGCCAGGATAGGACCGAATCGTCAGCTGGACAGTGTATCGCCTTGTCTGGCGCGTCAGAGAAATGGACTCGTTCAAGCCTGGAATGTGCAGATCGATCTCCTCATGATCGCCGTCGTTGTAAACTTGAACAGCATTGGTCCTGGCCGACGCTTTGGTCGCAAAATCCCGCTCGTAAAACCAATAGCCGGAATACCCGGGCATCGCTGTTGTGCCGCTATGGCCGTCCTCGATTATTTTGAACTTAAAGGGCCATGGATAACCGGTTGTGAACTCAAACTTTGCACCACTCGCTGTCCAGGAAGCCGCCATTGGCTCGGACGAAATCACCGCGTCTCCATCCGAGAGTTCTTCGCGCGCGTAAAGAAATTTGTCGAACACAGTTTTATCCGTTTTATAAACGACGGTAAAATGCTCGGCATTGTCAATATTCGTGACGTGAACGGACAGCGGATACTGCGAAATATTCATTGGCAAAATCCGCACAAGGTCTTCATCCGGCGGCGCGACGGATGGCTCGCGGCCCTTCATCTCAATCGCATGGCAATAAAACTTCCCATTTTTATTGACCACAACGCCAGCCAACTCACTCGCGGGAACTTTTGAAAAATCAAAAAAAAGATAGTCGTTGCTATAATCCGCAACACCCCCGATCGAAATCACAGATGGCCTTTCGAGTTGAGGAACAGCCGTACCGTCGTTCTTCAGCAGCCATGCCTGCACGTTTGCGGTGTTGGTTATTGAACCCTGCATCGTCCGCCCGCCCTTTTCGGACCCTATAGGAACCTGCAATGAGAATCCTGAAGATTGCTTCCTGAAAAATGAATGTCCCGCACTTTCCTGCGGACTGACAATTCCGTCGCTCACCAAATCCGGAGGCGCCGTCGCGTTTGCCGTGGCAATTGAGAGAATCAGGCAGCACAAAAGACCCGTAGAAAGGAACAGTCCGGTTTTCATAAAAGGTCTCAATGATTCCCAAATCGCACATCCCGGCCATGAACCGAAGGCGGTAGGGACGGCGTTCTTCGCAAGTGGCGCTGCCACCGCCGTCACCGCCCGTAAAGCGCGCGGAACGATTCGCATGCGCCCCTCCGAACGACAGTTCACGCAAAACCCAATCATCTGGAAATCCTCACCGGAACTTCCGCCCATGTTTCTCCGCCGTCCGAGGTTCTATAGAACGAATTATTACTATAGGGATAAAATTTGGTGTAGTCGGTTACAATCACCCAGCCATGGTGCGCATCCACAAAGTCCATTCGCGCCATATCCCGCCGCGACTTTGGATCGTTCAGGCCCAGGTCAATATTGGGCATAATGCCACGCCAGGTTTTTCCTCCATCATCGGTCACATTTAAAATGCCATTGTTTCGCACGACGATATCTGTCGCTGAAATGACGTCGCAATCCTCGCTCGCCATCCCGTTCTTACTGATCGCAACTGACCCACTGACACTCCAGGTTTTGCCACCATCCGTCGTGCGATACAAAAGAAGGTCACGAAAAGTCCGGGAATCATCGCTTTGCGTGAAAAGCTCGACCGGCAAAACGCCATCACGCGCGCCGAAAAAGACCGGTAAAAGTGGCGATGTGTATTCGTTCCGATGTTTCGACAGCAGCGGCAAATGCGACTCCCGCCAGGATTTACCCAAATCTGTTGAAATCGAAAGCCGGACGTACCTTTTTGGCGCAAAATCTCCGGATTCGCCATACGCAACGATGAGTGTTTTCCCCGGGTAGTATGCCATTCGGTCACCGTTGTAACTGGAAAGATGGACTGCACCCGAGACCTCTGAAATTGAATTGGGCGGCGCAACGGCGAGCGGCGTCCAACTCACCCCACCATCCCTTGTTTCATAAAAGGTATAGTAAATACTGCCCAACCCGCCGTCACCTACCTGCGCCACTCCATAATGATCGTCCACAAAACGGACATTTGAGGCTTCGGTGAAATAATGAAAAGAAGCCCCGACTTGCGCCCACGAACGTCCGCCATTCGTCGTCATCAACAAACCCGTCCACCCATTCGTATTTATGGTTACCCACGCCGTCTTCGTCGTCGCAAACTCACAGGTCCAGAGATTGTATGGGAACGGGCGTGGTGAGACATTCTTCCAGTCCCGCGCGCCATCCGTCGTTTTCAATATCAAGTAGCCACCGGGACCATAAGCCTCCGCCCAACCATCGCGGGCATTGAGCATATGAATGTCATTGATTTGACAATTCGGCATCACTACCGAATGCGTGCTGGCGCACCCGGCAAATAAAGCCGTGCTCAAAAGGAGCACAAAGCAAAAGATACTTTTGGATTTCTTCTTCATTTTATGCCCGCTGTCAGTCCACCCGATGTTTGCAAATCAATTGCATAAACATGCCATCGTTTTCCGGAATTTGATGGTGTCGCGTCCTCACGGACAATCAATTTTCCGGACTTGTGCAGCCACGACCGGCCGGAAGACACCGAAAACCTCAAGTCGTCCATCGGGTCAGCCGGCAATTTAATCTCGTACCGGTTCCCGTCAGCCGTCACCAGCACGGCCATCCGCTTTCCCTCTATCGGCCGCATATTATCTGGCGGGATTACGTAGGCTGAATAGAGACAAAGCACGCAGTCCTGATAATGGGCCGACCCAAATCCTGGAACGAACCGAATCGACAATGATGGACCAATGCCCGAATAACCGGAATGGGCCGCCCCATTTTTTTGTAAAAAACTGTTCTGAACCATCGAAAGTAACGGAGTCGCGTCCAAAACGTTCCAGGCCGTTTTGGATCCAACATCGTAAACCATCGCCTCCGCCACATCATTCGTAGGATTAATTCGGCTCAGAAAAACACAACGACGCCGTCCCAAAACCACACATTTATTGTTAAACAACCGGGATTGGTTCGTCTCCAATAGTACCGGATCATTGCGTCCATGAAGTTGCGCCACCCATAAAGGATAGTAGTCCCAGCCGATGCCATCGGAACTGAGAGAAAACGCTGCCAGATTTCCGTTGATCCAGGCGTCGTTACAGCGCGTGTTATTCAGGAGCGGCGGGACATTTGGTTCGATACGAATAAATGTGTCCGGTATGTGTATCACATAAGGAATTCCATACAGGCATAACCCTCCAAATTTGTCGTCAGAATGTCCCCTTCCCGGCTGGAGCACGGGCGTTCGGGCCGTTCGCAACTGCCAAACCAGTTGGCCATCCCCATCATCGAGGCTTTTTGTAACCGTCTCCGACCACAAACCTTTCGTTTGGTCCGGCAACGTATTGGTCACCTGCCCCGTTGCCATATCCACAACCACCCAGGGTGCGTACATCCAGACGTTTGTAGATTTGCCCTCGAAAACCGCCAACGTCTGGTCAGCCGAAAAATATTCGAGGTGTCCGCCAGGATGCAGCTCCAGGACGCTACCGGATTCCAAATCCATCCAATAATAGCCACCGCTTGTCCGAACAATAGTTCCGGGCTCGCCCCCGGAATTGAAAACTTCGCCTATGTCCTTCTCGCCATTACCCGAACATTCGAAAAGCACTTTTTTACCGCTCGTCAAATCCATCGCTATAGGAAGCCCGGCCCCGTTGCCGCAAAAGACCCATTGATGCTTTCCCCAAATCTTCGTGTTCACCACTCTGGAATTTGCCATACCCGCGACTGTTCGGAATTGCTTTAATTTGCCCGTTACCGGTGAATAAGAAAACAGCTTGTCCTCCCTGCGAAGGAAAACCAAATCCAAACCATCAAATTTAAAGGCGTCATCCCAAATCCCCAAATCATTGACGCTCGCCTCTGAACATTCTCGCATCGGCTGGGCAGGAACAATTGGGACACAGATATTCGCCTCGAGGCGGCTCGCCATCCCGCTGAAGATCAGCGCGAGCATAACCGCAGGCACGAGTTTCATAATCATTCAACAATGCAATCCCACTTTTGTTGCCGGGATTTGCCACGCAATGCGACCCTCCCGCTATCCCTGACGTCAACGCTTCAACGTGCGCGCTAGCGTGTCGGATCGACCACTCGTCCCAGAAACAGAATGCTGCCGGTTTGATTGTCGCGTATGAGAAACAAAAACGGATGGTCCGCGCGGAAGACGGGAACCTGGCGTGGCGGCGCCGCCATTCCCAACGTCATCACCACCCCGGTCGCCGCGGCGGCTTCTGTTCCTTTTTCATCAACCTGCACATACGCTTCATGAATCACGTGGCTGATAAACAAATCCCGGCGGCCATCCATGCCTGAAAAATCCGCTTTGGACGCGTCAAATGCATCGGGCATGCCCATCGCCCCCAGCGTATCTGCCAGCAAAAATTGAGACCTGGCCGTAAATTTCGGAAAAAATACATGAACCCTCCCGGTGGGTAATCCAGTCGTCCATAATTTCAAATTCTCCGGCGTCAATTGCTTTTCAAGATTGGTCAAACCGTCCACATCTCGCGGCAGCAGCACCAGCATCGAAGTATCCCAGCCGTAATAAGGCATTTCGAGCACCTGCATGCCGGGAAATTCGCCGTAGCCGAACTCCTCCGTTTTTTGCATCAGCGGCGCTGTCACAGTTTTATCTGGAGAGACATGAAAGGGCTGGTCTTCTGTCAGCCTGACATCAAATGGCAATTGCCAGTTTCCTTTGAAATAGATGGCATTCACCAAAACCAGCCGGACATCTCCGTCCAGCATTTCCGCCTTTATGAGTTCAGGAATTTTCCCGTATGTCCGGTCTGAAACCCATCCATTGATTGTTCTTCGCGCGGCCTCCGTGTGTTCGGCAAAATCCACGGGCATGATGGCGGCCCCGTAATTCTGTTTGCAGAGGGCCAAATAATCCGGGAGAAACTCAAATCCAATTTGCGGCCAAAGCGAATTGGCCACGGCTAATTGGACCTCTTTCTTTTCCTGAACCGCATTGAGATGGTCCTCCAACTCGGCAAAGGCCAAATGGACCCTGCTGAACGACAATTTGAAACGCAATGTCCCGGCCATTTGATCCGCCGTCTCGCGCCTGGCGCCGGCATAAGTCATGGCAAGCGCCGAAGAGATACTGTAAGGCGAAAAGAAAACGTTGCCGTGCCCGGCCCGCAATCGGCCATACAAATCCAGGGCGAATTGAGAATTTCCAGCGACAATCTGGTTCACATTTGGCGAATTTAAATCGCCAAAGGTTGCCTCTGCAAGCAATAGATTGCCTGCAATCATTAGCGCGAGATGCTTTACGAGTTTCACGTTCAGTCAGACGGATTCAAATCGAATTTGCTCCGGAAAACCATTCGCCGGTTTTGCAGACGGACGCTGATTAAATTGTCGACGAAGCCGCCAACCGGAAGCCCTGGAAGGACGGCCGAAAATAGCCGAGGGCAAGCGCGACTCTGGGAGCGCGCCGCCCTGGGTACACTGACCCAATATTCAGCCGCTGACTGCGAAGCCGCGCGATAGCGCGCATTTGATCTGCGGCCGCCTGCCCGCTTTCGCGAGCCGGAACGCGGGCACGCGGCGTTGAGCCGGAGGCTTTGTGATACGTCTGGACAGCATTCCGCGCTTGCGGTTCTGGTCGCACTGGACAGCATTCGCATACCCAGGCAAAGTTGCCATATCACCGTGAAAACACCACCAGATGTAACACATGCAGACGCAAACAAGACCTTCGTCACGGCTTCAGAGTTTCTTGCCAGCCTGTCGCGAAAATGGCCATGTTTTTTAATTCTTCTCATCGTCGTTTCCTTTTATGCGCGCGGTGCGGAGCCAGACTTTGCCCGAATATTCCAGGGCAAAAATGGTTGCTTTGTCCTTTACGATCTAAAGGCAAATAAAATCGCCTGCCGGTACAATCCCATGCGTTGCGTGGTGCAAGTCTCACCTTGCTCGACGTTCAAGGTAGCCCTCGCGGTAATGGCCTTTGACAAAGGCATTCTGAAGGATGAAAACACGACTTACAAATGGGATGGCGTCGATCGGGGGATTACCTCGTGGAACCGCGATACTTCAGCCGCGGATTGGATTAAAAATTCAGTCGTCTGGTATTCCCAGCGAATCACGCCGCAACTCGGAGCGCCAACTATCCAGGGTTATCTGGCCAAATTCATCTATGGGAACCAGGACATTTCCGGCGGTCTAACCAATTTCTGGCTCGGCTCCAGTCTGAAAATCTCCGCCGATGAGGAGATCCTGTTTCTGATGCGGTTGTGGCGCAATCGACTCCCGGCGTCAAACCGCGCGATGGCATTGACACGGAAAATCATGTATTTGGAAACGTCGCCTTCAGGAATGAAATTGTCCGGAAAGACAGGCTCGCATGTGACGGGTAATGATAGATTGGGTTGGTTCGTCGGACACGTCGAAGGCAACGGCGGCGAATATCTGGTCGCTGTCAATTTCAGCAAACAAGGCCCACCAAAGGAGAAAACATATCCAGGAATGGTCGCGGAAGGCATTTGTAAAAATATCCTTGGGGAGCTGGGACTCTACTAACGACGACAGAACCTGAACGGCAGGGCCAATCTGCCGGTCGGCCAAAACCGCTGTCACAGCCCATCAAAAAGCCCCTGCCACACATTCTTTGTCTATAGGGAAGTAAACGTGTAAACGGGACCGAAAAAAAGGCATAAAATCCCGTTTTTATTGGGGAATCCAACAAAACTGGGGGTGTAAATGAGCAGCAGTGTGTCATGGCTGAACTGGCATCAGATGCTAACGGCCCGATTACGGAGTCGTAGAAAACCTTCATGAGTTTTCCGAACCGCCGCATGGTCCAGGAGTGTCCCGACGCGTCGGGATGACACCGCTTTCAAATCGGATGAGACGTCCGGTTCGAGTGTCCCCGCGCGTTCGAAAGCGGCGTCGCTCTTGGCAAGTGGCGCTGCCACCACTTGCCGCCGCACTGCAAGACGCAAGCGTCCAATCGAAGGTTTATTGATTTCGGCCGACCCACCGTTCAACCGTCGCTCGCGCATTGCCAAGAGACGAAAAAATCCCCAACGCAAAACCACGTACGTCCTCAGGCGGCTCCATTAAATCCGGAACGACAATGACGTCCATACCCGCTTTATGGGCCGCGCGCGCGCCTGGCGCGGAATCCTCAAAGACAAGGCAGTGGCCGGGAGCAATCCCCAATTTTTTCGCAGCCAGAAGATAAAGATCGGGCTCCGGCTTCCCTTTGGCTACCTCATCACCGCCGGAGACATCTCGGATATATCGCAGAATATTTGCCTGGCCAAGACGCATCAGAGCCTTTTGCCGCATAGTGGACGTAGCCACGGCGCAGGGAATCGAACGTAGCACGAGGTACTCCAATAAATCCAGAACTCCATCCTTCAACGCATGCCCTCTCTCACCGGTTTCCCGATCCATAATGAGACGCACGTCCGCGCAAATTTCGTCATATGGAAAATCATTCCCAAAATGCGCGCAAAAAATGGCGCGCGTATCACGGTCATCGCGCCCTACAGCCTGCATATATGTCGATGCATTGAGCGGATAGCCCTTCTGATTGCTCACTACGAGCCAGGCATCGCGATACGGCCTTTCCGAATCCAACAAAAGCCCATCCATGTCAAATATCACTGCCTTATTCATAAACCGGCAAATCTGGCAGGGCTGACCTTCCGGTCTGCCAGAACGGGCGGCAACGCGACTCGGGAATTATTAAAACATCCATGAACTCGAGGTGGACAATATGTTCTCAACCGCTTCAACGTTTCAACCCTTCAACGCTTCAACGTCCGCTTTACTCTATCCCCAAATGTTTCTGTATCCGTTCCAGGGAAATGCCCTTGGTTTCCGGCATCTTTAACAGAACCCAAAACAATTGCCCGACCATGCACACGGCATAAAAGGCGAATATATTGCCACCGGATTTGGCCGCGATGATCGGAAACGTCTGCGAAATAAGCGTGGCCATGACCCAATGCGTGAACGTGCCGAGCGCCTGACCTCGCGCGCGGACGCGATTTGGAAAAATCTCGCTGATGAAGACCCAAATCACCGCGCCCTGTCCAAATGCATGGGAAGCGACGAACACCAACAGGCTGATGAGCAGAAATTTGCCACCCGTGTTGGTATAAAATGCGTAAGCGGCGGCAATCAGGCTCACGATATAACCGATGGAACCGACGATCATCAAACGCCGCCTGCCAAAATGGTCTATCACCGCCATCGCCGCCATGGTCACGATGAGGTTGGTAAAGCCGATGATGACCGACTGGAGCGATGCCATCTGCGCGCTGGCGCCCGCCATTTCAAAAATGTGGTTCGCGTAATAGAGAATGGCGTTAATGCCGGAAAGCTGGTTGAACATGGCAATGGCCACAGCCAGCATGATCGGCTTGAGATATTTCCGGCAAAAGAACGGTTCAGCCAGGTCGTGATGTTCCACATCCAACGACCCTTGAATTTCGCGAATTTCATCATCGACCACTCCGGTATCGGTGCCGCATTTTTCCAATACCGCACGCGCTTCAGCCAGACGATTGCGCGCCACAAGCCAGCGCGGGCTTTGCGGCGTGAGGAAAAGAAGAAGAAAGAAGACAACGGACGGCACGGCCATGACGCCAAACATCCAGCGATACTGGACCTCACCCAGATGAAGATTGAGGATGATATAGTTGGATAGATACGCCAGCAGAATACCGAGAACGATATTGAACTGCGCAAACGCCACAAGCCGTCCGCGGTACCTCGCGGGTGCGATTTCGGCAATATACATAGGCGAGGCCACCGAAGCGCCGCCCACCGCCAGGCCGCCGAGAATACGGAACGTCACAAAGGACCACCAATCCCATGCCATTGCGCAACCAATGGCAGAAACAAAATAGAAAATGGCCAGAATGAACAGGACGCTGCGTCGGCCCAGAACATCAGCCGGCTTGCTAATGGCGATTGCGCCGATGCTCGTCCCGATGAGCGCGCTCGCCACCGAAAAACCCCACCAAAAATTCGACAAAGCGAAATGGCTTTTCAACCAATCGGCTGCGCCTGAAATGACGGCCGTATCAAATCCAAACAACAATCCGCCAAGCGCAGCGATCAACGCCGTATAAACGACACTGGCCTTCAATCGACTGGCGCCATAAGTGCCATTTTGGGATGACGTCACATCAGAAGTTTCCGGGGCTTTCACGCCGTCCAATTTAGGGAAACGAAAACGCGCCGTCAATGGATGATGCCAAACATGGTAGGGCATATCGCAAGTGGCGCTGCCACCTCCCGGTCAGCTAAAACTGTCGGCGAAGCCGCAAACTGAAAGCCCTGTAAGGGCGGCCCATATTAGCCCAGGGCAGAGTGCGAGCACGCCGCCCTGGGTAGAATGCCCAATGACTAAGCCGCTGACTGCGAAACCGCGCGCTGGCGCGAATCTGATCTGCGGCATCCTACTCCTGGCACGCTAATTAGTTTGCAAACCCAACAAGCCGAATTAAGCTGAGACACGCCACATGAAGTCTCGACTGATTGATAAATTAAATCGCATTCGCTCACATTCTTCCACGCGCGAATTTATCCTCGCGGACGCCCGGGACGCCGACATGGCATGGGGCGTTCCCTGCACGGGCAAAGCTCATCCGGCGGCAGACGCCGCGCCTTATCGCACGATGCCCGAATTCCATGACCAGATCCGCGCCGTGGCGCGCCAGGGCATTGTGGACATTATGCTCGCGTCTATTTCCACCATGAGCCTGCTCGCTCATCGCGAGCGCTTGTTTGATTCACTGGACGTCACGCCGGCGGTCCGGATCAATGACGCGACCGATGTGTGGTGCCCGCGCGGCGGCCGTTACCGCAATTACCCGTCGGCACCATTCGCCAGCGGCTTCATCGAGGAAGCCAAATACGGCGGCCTCGTCGCCGAGCGCAAGGAACCGGTCGTTAACCTCGGCCTCTATTCGGTCACGCTCAATAATCGATTGCCCGAGGACCTTGATTCTCTCACAGCATTTAGAGCCTTTCGCGCCGAAGCCGAGCAGAAAAAATTCAATTATTTCCTCGAAGTCTTCGCGCCAAACACCGATGCCGGCTTGCGGCCCGAGGAAATTCCAGGATTTGTCAATGACAGCGTCTGCCGAATGCTTGCGGGCGTGCCATTATCCGCGCGACCGGTATTTTTAAAGATCCCCTATTTTGGTCCGCGCGCCCTCGAGGAATTGGTAGCCTATGATCCGTCGGTCATTGTCGGCGTACTGGGCGGCAGCAGCGGCACCACCTACGACGCCTTCAAACTCCTTGCCGACGCGCAAAAGTACGGCGCACGAGTTGCCCTCTTTG
This sequence comes from uncultured Verrucomicrobiae bacterium, assembly GCA_963845665.1. Taxonomy (GTDB): domain Bacteria; phylum Verrucomicrobiota; class Verrucomicrobiia; order Limisphaerales; family UBA11358; genus UBA11358. Next base: position 115,138 of record CAWJTA010000001.1, on the reverse strand, counting down.
GCCGTAAAATCAAAGCAGCTGAAGACCCGTTGTTGTTCATCTCGTTCCTGCGCGAAATCGTCAATGGCGCCATCTCTTCCGAAGAGGCGGTCAAGGCCTATCATGGCGGCTTGCAAGCTAAGAAAATTCCGCCAGTGCGTCCCATTACTGAGGACCTTGAAACCGCCAACGCCACCTTAAATTATTGAAAGGAAAGGAGAAATTATGAGCACGAGCGTTCAAAAAACAAAAAACGTCACCGATTTTTTAGGCAAGCCCATCCAGCACTTTATTGGCGGCCGATTCCAGCACAGCGCCCTCGGAACCACGGGACATGTTTTGAACCCATCTGACGGCTCAACTCTGGCCACAGTCGCCATGGGCGCCGCCGCTGAAGTCGACGAGGCCGTGGCCGCCGCCTGGAAGGCGTTTCCATCATGGTCGGCATTCTCTCCCAATGAGCGCGCCGCAAAATTGCACCGCTTTGCCGAGCACCTGGAAAAGCATTCGGCCGACCTTGCCCTCCTCGAATCGCTCGACGTTGGCAAAGCCATCAATGCGGCGGAAGCCTTCGACGTGCCGTTCGGCATCGAGTGCCTGCGTTACTATGCGAATCTCTCGACCCTTGCCCAGTATGACGTGCCGCTCGCCCTCAAAAATATCGAAGCGCGGGTGCATCGCGCGCCCTATGGCGTTTGCGGTTTTATTTTCCCATGGAATTTTCCGTTTACACTATTGATGTGGGGAATTGCCCCGGCGCTGGCCGCAGGCAACACGGTGGTCGTCAAGCCCTCCGAGGTCACGCCGTTGAGTTCGATGTTCGTCGCCAAACTGGCTGCGGAAGCGGGCATACCGGACGGCGTCATCAACATGGTCATGGGCGACGGTTCGACGGCGGGCGCGGCGCTGACAACGCATCCCAAAATCAAGCGCATGTCCTTTACCGGCTCGCCGGAAGTGGGCAAAAAAATCGGCGAAATTTGCGGACGCAATCTCGTGCCGTGCAAGCTCGAGTTGGGCGGGAAAGGCGCGGCGATCATTTTTGATGATGTGGATGTGGACGCCACGGCGCAAAAACTGGCCGGCGCCATCACACTAAACACCGGCCAGGTCTGCTGCACGGCCACCCGTTGGCTGGTTCACGAAAAAATTTACAATCGATTTGTGGATAGAGCCGTGGCCGCGCTTAAGGAAACAAAAATGGGACCGGGACCGGCACGTGAAACACAGATGGGCCCGCTGGTCAGCGCCGTCCAGCGCCAACGCGTGCTGCGTTACGTCGAAAACGGCGTCAAAGAAGGAGCCCAAGCCATTTTGCCGGGAGGATCAGCGGCTCCGAACGGCTGCGAAGGCGGCTTCTACGTCCAACCCAGTTTACTGGCCGGCTCGCCGGAAAACGTTTGCTGCCGTGAGGAAATCTTTGGACCCAGCGCGTTCCTGCTCAAATTTAACGACGAAACGGACGCCGTTTCACTCGTGAACCAACTGACTTACGGCCTGGCCAACAGCGTATGGACTTCAGACCCAAAACGCGCCAACCGCGTCGCTGAACGGATGGTCGCCGGAAACAGTTGGATCAACGCTCACAACGTCTTTGCCTACGGCCTCCCCTATGGCGGCGTGAACCTGAGCGGTTTCGGCGGCGGCGTAAACGGTCCCGAAACACTGTTCGATTATTTGCGGCCGCAAACCATCGCCCGGCCGCTGGCGTAAATCCGGTCATTTTGTCAATTCTGTCAAAAAACAGTTTTGCCCCAAAATCTGCGTCAATCTGCGAAATCTGCGGATCAACTAAATGGAGGACCAAAACACATTTCTGGAATTGCTTCACCGTGACGGCGTCGTTCACTCCAGGGATGCGCGGCTGGTCCCGTTGAGTGGCGGTGTGTCCTGCGACATTTATCTGGTCGAGGACGGCAGCGACCGCTTCGTTGTCAAGCGGGCGCTCGAGAAATTGCGGGTGGCGGCAGACTGGTTTGTCGATATTCGCCGCAACCGGACCGAATGGGAATATATCCGTTACGTCTCCCAATTCTTGCCCGACGCCATGCCACGCCTGCGCCAGTGCTCCGCCACGGACAATTATTTTGCAATGGAATATTTCAACGGGAAATTTTCCAATTGGAAACAAATGCTCCTGGCCGGACAGGCCAGGATCGAAGACGCCGCGCGCGCGGGAGGCATCCTCGCGCGCATCCATCAGCATTCACAGGGCGACGCCGAAGCCGTGCGTCTTTTTGACACCACCCCGACTTTCTTTCAATTACGCATCGATGCCTATTTGCTGACTACAGCCGCCGAACACCCGGCATTGCGTTCGCAAATCGAAGCAGAGGCAGCGCGCATAGCCCACGTTCGGGAATGCCTTGTCCATGGCGATTTCACTCCCAAAAACATCCTCGTCAGCGGCGATCGCATGGTCCTTCTGGACTGCGAAGTCGCGTGGTTCGGCGAGCCGGCATTTGACCTGGCTTCTTTGCTGAATCATTTCTTTCTCAAATCATTGTTCCATGCGCCAAAAGACTTCGGCATGCGAGAGATGATCGAGAAATTCTGGTCGGCGTATCAATCCGTTCGTCCCTCGCCGGAACTCGAACCTCGCGTGGGCCGCCTGCTGCTAATGCTCATGCTGGCGCGCGTGGACGGCAAATCGCCCGTCGAATATTTCAACGCTGGTCACCAGCAATTTGTTCGTGAATTTGTCTCGAAACAGTTGCCCGCGAAGAATTTTTCACTCCATAACATTACCAATGAGTGGTTCAACCAATTGCGCTAAATCACACATCCTAGCCATGGACCGAAGCAGTCAATCGCCGTTCCAAACCACCGGCGGACAATTCCCCCTCTCCCAGCGGGAGAGGGCCGGGGTGAGGGAGAATCTTTCAAACAGGAGCGTTCTTTCGGCTCCCGGTGAGGTGAGGGTTCTGCTTTTAACTCGTTTTCAAGGGCACCGAGCCTACCAATGAAAATCGCTTCCATTTCCGCCTGGCAGATTTTTGATTCCCGCGGCAATCCAACCGTTGAGGCTGAAGTCACGCTGGAAGACGGCGTGCGTGGCCGCGGCAGTGTGCCCTCAGGCGCGTCCACCGGTCAGTTTGAGGCCGTGGAATTGCGCGATCGTGATCCAGGCCGCTTCCGGGGTAAATCAGTTTTCAAAGCCATCGCCAATGTGGAAGAAAATCATCGCGCCGGCATTGCGCGGGCACGATATTTTCGACCAAAGCAGCCTGGACCAGACGATGATTGAACTGGACGGAACGCCGAACAAAAGCCGCCTTGGTGCGAATGCGATTTTATCCGTCTCCATGGCGGCGGCGAACGCGGCCGCCACCGCCCAAGGCAAGCCGCTCTTTGCCAGCCTTGGCAACGGCAACCTTCTCCCCTTGCCCGAAATTCAAATCCTGGGCGGCGGCGCGCACGCGAATTGGCGGACGGACGTGCAGGATTTTTTGCTGATCGCTCCGAGCGCGCGCAGTTTTGCGGAAGTCATGGAAATCACGCACAATGTCTATCACGCGACCGGTGATATTCTGAAGAAATCGCGGAAAATTTTTCGGCGTCGCGGATGAGGGCGGCTATTGGCCCGAATTCAAAACAAACGAAGAGGCCCTGCAATTAATGGTCGAAGCCATTCAACGGGCCGGTTATCAACCCGGGCGAGACGCGGCCATCTCGCTGGACATCGCCGCGAGCGATTTATTCGACGAGAATCTCGGGACCTACCGTTTCGCACTCGAGAACAAGACTTTTTCCAAAGAAGAATTTGCCGCCCTGCTCGCAGATTGGTGTGACCGTTATCCCATCATCTCCATCGAAGACCCCATGGCCGACACCGATTGGGACGGCTGGCAAATGATATACAAAGAACTCGGCGCACGTTTGCAAATCATCGGCGACGATCTCTTCACCACGAACCTTCAGCGCATCGAGTCCGGTATTCGCAAAAACATTGCCAATGCGGTGCTCATCAAGCTAAACCAAATCGGCACCGTTACGGAAACGTTGAAAGCCATTCAGTTGACGCAGCAGGCGGGCTGGCTGCCGGTCATCTCCGCGCGCTCGGGCGAAACCGAAGATGCCTTCATTGCGCACCTGGCCGTGGCCACAAACGCGGGCCAGCTCAAGGTCGGTTCGTTTTCGCGTAGCGAGCGTATGGCCAAATGGAACGAGGTCATTCGTGTCGAGCGGCAGCTTGCCGGAAAGGCGCGGTTTATCGGCGGCAGGATTTTTAAACAATTCTATGAAACGATCACAAATTAATAGGGCACTCAAAGACGCCATGCGTTGTTTTGACGCCGCCCGATGGGCTCTTCCACCAAATGCAAGATGGGACGTCACCGACTGCGGACTCGGACGGTTTGAAGAAATCGGCCTGGTCTTGCTCAACCTTGCCGAGCAACCGGAATACTGCGAAAAGCTCATGTATTCAAAACGCAAACAGGTCACTCCCATGCATACGCACGCCAAAAAAAAGGAAGACATCATCTGTCGGCACGGACGCCTGGCCATTGAACTGTGGAAAGGCCATCCGGAACGCGCCCGAAAGAGGTGAATCATTTCAAATTCTCCGAAACGGAGAAAAAACAGAAGTTCAATCCGGACAACCGATCGTTCTGAACCCCGGCGAACGCGTCACAATCGTACCCGGAGTTTACCACGCGTTCTGGCCGGAGAGCGACGAAGCCGTCATCGGCGAAGTCTCAACGGCCAACGACGACGCGCACGACAATTTCTTCGTAGACCCGAACATTGGCAGATTTCCGAAAATTGACGAAGATGAACATGCTTTGCTGAAACTTCTTTGGGAATAATTTTTCGCGAAGAAATCGATTTGAAGTTCGAAATGGAATCACATTCACTGAATCTTCGACTTCGCGCTTGCGTCCTGGAGTGCGGTGGCAAGCGGAGCGCGACACCGCTTTCGAAGGTGTGGCGCCATTCGGATTGGACGTCTCGCCCGATTCCAAAGCGGTGTCACAGCCACCGCACTCCAGGACCATTCGGCGATTCGGACGTTCCAAGCAGAGCTTTTCTAAAACCCCTTCGCCACCTTCGCGCAAAACCTAAATGAACAATTCTCGAAAAGGAATCCTCGCCGCCGGCCATTGGATCGTTGACTGCGTCAAACGCATCGACCATTGGCCCGAGCCATGCACGCTCGCGCGAATCGAACAGCAACACATCGCCAACGGCGGATTCGCGTTTAACCTGCTTTCTGACCTGGCCGCGCTGGACCCGTCCTGTCCACTCTTTGGCGCCGGACTGATCGGTGACGACGCCAACGGACGCTTTATTCGCGAGCGCTGCCGCCGGTTGAAGATTGACGATACGATGTTGCACGTCACGACCGAAGCACCCACGAGTTTTACCGATGTCATGACCGAAACCGGCTCCGGACGGCGGACTTTCTTTTACTGTCCCGGCGCCAACGAACGGCTTTCTGAGGGCGATCTCCGAGAATTATCGTCGCCCGCAAGACTTTTTTGCCTCGGCTATCTCGGCTTTTTTCCACTTTTGGACGGGGCGATGAACGGCGATGGTCTAAATGCGTCTGCACGCTTGCTGCGGCAGGCACGTGAGAACGGCATGGTGACCGCGGCCGATTTGGTCAGCGCGCCAAACCCAAACCTCCGCGCACAGGTCGTCCCCACCCTGCCCTGGCTGGACATTTTGTTCTTGAACGAATGGGAGGCCGGACAATTGCTCAAACGTGAACTGCCAAAGGTATTTACGTCAGCGACGGCCCGGGAGTTCGCCGCGGATGTCCGCAAACTTGGGGTGGCCGGCACAGTGGTTCTGCATTCTCCCGAAGGTGTCGTAGCCATAACCAGCGATGGCGGCAGCCTGTGCCAGGGTTCGGTGAATTTACCCGAATCAGAAATCCAGGGAACAGTCGGCGCGGGTGACGCGCTCGCGGCTGGCGTTTTGCTGGCCCGGCACAATGAAATGCCATGGCCGGAAGCCTTGAAGCTTGGCGTTTGCTCCGCCGCCACTTGCTTGAAATCACCCACGGCATCCGATGGCGTGCTGCCCTGGAAACAATGTCTGGAATTGGGAAACAAATTTGGCTTTAATCAATTCACCTATTGACCAGATTTGCAATACCGTCGCGGAAAACGCCAACGGCTCGTCATCATACCAGCGTGGAGCAACGCCCATATCATGACGCACACATCCCAAGGGCCGAAAGCTCGCCCAATCAACCTGCAACCGCGGCTGGCCCCACCAATCCATCAATCCATTCATCCATTCATCCATTCATCCAGGAGACGGCCGCCGCACTCATTCCCTGCTTCAACGAAGACCGCACAATTGGCCCGTTGGTTTCACAACTGCTTCGGTACCTCCAATTGGTCGTGGTCGTGGACGACGGCTCGACCGATAAAACCGCTCTAAATGCCGGGCAGACCGGCGCATTAGTCCTGCGCCACACCCGGAACCTCGGCAAAGGCGCCGCGCTTCAAACCGGGCTGTCCCATATTCACAATCTCGGATTCGAATGGGCCGTCACACTCGATGGCGACGGCCAGCACGATCCATCCGAACTGCCCGTATTGTTTCAATGCGCCGAACAAACCGGCGCGTCACTCGTCATTGGCAATCGCATGGGCAACGCCGAATCGATGCCCTGGTTGCGCCGGCATGTAAATCGGTGGATGAGCACTCAGCTTTCGCAGTATGCAGGCCGGCGCCTCCCGGATACCCAGTCCGGCTTTCGCCTCATTCATCTCAAAACCTGGGCCAGGTTGCATTTGAACGCGCAACGATTCGAGGTCGAATCCGAATTGTTGATGGCATTTTTAGCCGCAAATCATCCGGTCGAATTCGTCCCCATTCGAGCCATCCCCACCCCGCGAAAAAGCCGCATTCGTCCAATGGCAGACACGTTGCGCTGGTTTAGCTGGTGGCGGAAAACGAGGAACTCTTTTGTCGCGGAGAGACGGCGGAAAATAGCCAGACCCGGAGTGTCTGGAACTGCGCCGGTCAATTCTACCTCATCCTGAAAAGACACCGGAAATTAGTGATTTGTCCATCGTCGCTCTATCGCTGGAACGATAACGTTAATGTAACACCCTAAGTAATTGCACTTCAATGATGTAACGGGGCCAGGCCAATTTGTAACGGGGCGTGTAACACATTAAGTCGTTGCGATACAACAATGTAACATGTGTAACGGGCCTAAAACGTCATACTACTCCGGTTGTGCCCTCGCGCACGACTGACTTCAATACATCCCGTTGGAACCGGAAGACCAACTCCTGACCTTGCCATCCGTGCCAAACATAACCGTAACATAATGAATCCGGCCGCCAAAAAGGGTGTAATTGGGTATGAACGACTTTTCCGAGTCGTTGTACATCCAGGTGGCCGAACCGTCGCTATTCATCGCGACATTTTTGGGATTGCCGCAGGCCTCTTTGACCTCATCCATCGTCATCCCTACGACCAGGCGTTGATCGAGCGGACGTTTGTCCTTGGGTTTCTTCGGCGGCTGGCTGGCTACGGCATTCGTCGTGGTGTCTGTCATGGCTGGCGCGCTGGAATCATCACTCGATTTGGAAGCGCAGCCGCACAATCCGGCAACCGCAATTGTGAACGCCATTACGCCAATAGCTGATATTCTTTTCATAGTGTTAACGGGTTTTGGATTTGATTGCCAAGTGCCTGCAATCTTTGATTTCAGGCTCTCTAATAATTAGCGCAACGTCAAGAGGGCATAAGCTATTTTTTGGCGGTGGGGACGGCGCTCTTTGCAAGTGGCAGCGCCACTTGCCGTGCCCGCCATCCCTGCCACATTTTTTCCTTGCCCTAATCGCCTGCGCCCAACCATTCTGTTCTCCAATGAGGATCATGCTGCGATGAAAAATAATTCCATTAAAACCATTGGTGTCATCGGCTGCGGCCCCTCGGGCTCTACATTGGCTTCCTTCCTGGCCAAGAAAGGCATGGAAGTAACGATTTTTGACGATGGCCGCCGTCCCGACCTCATCGTCGGCGAATCCTTGATCCCCGCCATCATTCCCGTGCTGCGAAAACTCGACCTCGAACAGCGTGCGGCTGACATCTGCCACCACAAACCGGGTGTGAGCTTCACTTTGAGCGCGGATGACCGCATTGATTTTTCGTTTCAATCTCTCACCGGCACATCCCTTCCCACGTACGCCTACAATTCACCCCGGCCTGCATTCGATCAATTGTTGGACAAGCGGGCCGAAGAATTGGGCGCCAAACGCGCCAAAGTGCGGGCGAAAGTCGAGCGCGTGAATGGAAACCAATTGCGCCTGGCTGATGAAACCCTGGCGCAGGCACCCTGGCTCAAAGGCCAACAACCAGACCTTCTCGTGGACGCCACCGGCCGAAACAGACTTTTTGCCCGAACGCTGGAAATCCCCTCCGAGCTGGGTCCGCGCAAAGACGTGGCCTACTTCGCCCATTACGATGGCTTTGAGATACCAACACCACCGGGCCAGGTTATCATTGGCCGGCTGGAAAACGGCTGGTGCTGGCGCATTCCATTGCGCGACTGCCTCTCAATCGGCGTTGTGCTAAACAAGGACGATGCGGCGAAATTTGGCGACACGCCCGAAGAAAGGCTCGAGGGCATTATTGACCACGATCCCCTGCTCCGCGCCGCGGGCACGAAGCGGCGCCGCGTCACCGAGATCGCTACTTACGCCAACTATCAATTGGTTTCTACCGTGGGTCACGGCCCCGGTTGGGTCATGGTGGGTGACGCCTTTGGTTTCGTGGACCCAATGCTCTCGCCCGGCATGTGGCTGGCCCTGCGCTCGGCTGAATTGCTCGCCGAAAAACTCGACGATATGCCTGGTTACGCTCTCGAAATGCGTAAACTCATCAAATCATGGATGGCGCTCATTGAATTCTTCTATGATGGGCGTATCTTCGCCATGTACAAAACCGGGATGTTTTTCGAACAAAAATTCCCCGGCAAATTTTCCGATGCCATGCACGACTTCTTTAACAACAAAATCGCCTGCATGGCTGCCGGACTCACCACCACCTCGCGTTTCGGCCATACTTTGTTGCAATGCTTCGCCGGCCCGGCCTCGTGGAAAACAAATCCCGCAACGCTGGCCATCCGTTAAGTGCATCTTAGACGACTAAATTATCCATGTTTATCATCGGAATCGGCACGGCGACGCCCCCGAGGCGTTACAGCCAGTTGGATTGCTGGCAAACGGTCCAGCACTGCCCGCGCTTTCATGACCTGAATGCGCGGTCGAAAGCGATTCTAAGAAAGGTGCTCACGGGCGAGAACGGCATTGCCACCCGCCACTTCGCGTTGGAAAAATTGGAGGAGGCCTTCGAACTCAGCCCGGACGCACTTCATAAGCGATTCGTCAAAAACGCTCCCGCTCTGGCAGCCCTGGCGGCTGAACGCGCGTTGGCGCAATCAAAAACAAAGGCACACGAAATTGACGCCGTTCTCATCAGTACCTGCACGGGTTACTTGTGTCCTGGCCTGACAAGTTACGTCATCGAGCGGCTCGGTCTGCGTTCAGATGTGGTCGCTCTTGACCTGGTCGGTCAGGGCTGCGGCGCTGCCATTCCAAACCTGGAAACGGCCCGCAACCTTCTCGCTTCCGGCCCGTGCAATCGGGCGCTGTCAGTTTGCGTCGAGATTTGCAGCGCCGCATTTTATCTGGACGACGACGTAGGCGTTCTCATCAGCGCCTGCCTGTTTGGCGATGGCGCGGGCGCTGCCGTGCTCTCTTCCGAAGCCAACGGCGGCCGTCGCGTGAAATTTAGCCGTAGCGGCTCGCTCACGAAACCGGCCGACCGTGAGGCTCTCCGATTCGAGCAAAAATCCGGAATGCTCCGCAACATTCTTACCCCGCAAGTACCCTCGCTGGCCGCGCAAAGCGTCGGTGCGCTCTTCGACGACGTTACGGCTCGGGCAGGCATCCCGCAAAGCCAGATCAATGGCTGGATTCTCCATCCGGGCGGACGGGATGTACTCCTGGCCTTGCGCGAGCGTTTTAAATTGTCCGGCCATGACGTGCGATGGAGCCAGGCCGTGTTGCATGAGTACGGAAACATGAGCAGTCCATCTGTCCTGTTTGCGCTGCAGGCGGCGCTGGAAGACGGAGCGCCAGATGGCTTGTGGTGGATGTCTTCTTTTGGCGCAGGTTTTAGTTGTTACGGCGCCTTGCTGCAAGTGGAGCGATCATGAAACGGCCTCCCGGGCGCATTGTAGAGCCGGAGTTGCTCGATGAGCTGGCCCCGCAGGACCCGCGCGCCTTGCGCTCGCGCCGGGATTTGCGGCTGCTCAACTTTGGCATGCGCCATCCGCCCACAATAGCAACCTCCTTATTAGAACAGCTGCGCGATTCCAGCGCGCCTCGAATTGCCGAACTTGGCGCCGGTGACGGACATTTTCTGCTGGCCGTTGCGCAACGTTTGCGATCGAAATGGCCCTCGGCAGAGGCCACGCTGGTGGATCGCCTTGATTCCTTTGATCCAGGGATTGGAGAACGTTTCAAAAGCATCGGCTGGCGAGTCCGAACTGAAATGAAAACGGCCATTGAATGGCTCCGTCAAACGCCTCCCGGAACTGTCGACGCAATTATCTGCAATTTATTTCTCCATCAATTCAAAACCGAAGAACTGACCGAAATGCTGCGATTAGCCGCCGGTTGCACCCGTCTTTTAATCGCACTTGAACCGCGCCGCTCATTGCGGTCCCGGCTGACCGGCCGATTATTGTGGGTCATGGGCTGTAGCCACGTCACTCGCCACGACGCGGATAAGAGCATTCGCGCCGGATTTGATAAACGGGAACTTTCAGACCTTTGGCCGGATAAACAAAATTGGTCCCTGACCGAACGAGCCGCCGGACTATTCAGCCACTTGTTCATTGCGCGGCGCGCGGATCCATAAGATGTCACGGCCTGTTACCATCGTCGGTGGCGGCCTCGCGGGATTGACTCTGGGCATCGAGCTGCGGCAAGCGGATGTTCCTGTCACGATTTACGAATCGGGCGATTACCCGCGCCATCGCGTTTGCGGCGAATTCATCAGCGGACATGGACAGGCCGTATTGGAGCGTCTCGGATTGCTGCCGGATTTTGAAAAGGCCGGCGCCATTTATGCCCGAACTGCCATGTTCATCTTCGGCGCCGCCAAATCTCCTGTCCGCAAACTCACCGCACCGGCTCTTTGTTTATCGAGATACAAAATGGATGCCTTGCTCGCCGCAAAATTTCAGGAACTGGGCGGTGAATTGCGGCTCCGCTCCCGCTGGAATTCCGACCGTCAGATAGAGCCCGGTAGGGCCGAGCTCCCGGTCGGCCAGCGCGCCCCTGCTGGATTCGCAGGCGAGGGATTCATTCTCGCAACCGGCCGGCGTCTCCAACCTGCGGAGAATGAGATCCGCTGGTTCGGCGTCAAAGCCCATGTCGCGAGTGGCAGTCCGGTTCATCTCGAAGCAGACCTGGAAATACATATTTCCCCGGATGGTTATGTAGGCGTCAATCGCGTCAACGATGGCGAAGTCAATGTGTGCGGCCTCTTCAGGGCGCGACCGGAAAAACAGCGTCTGGAATCCAAGATAGAATGGCTTCTTGGACAAAATGATTCGCCGTTGCGGGAACGGTTAAAAAACGCTCAATTCGAACCGCAATCCTTCTGTTCCGTTGCGGGAATCCAGTTGAAACCGCGCCGGGCCGTCACTCAAAATGAATGCTCCATTGGCGATGCTTTGACGATGACACCCCCGGTGACCGGCAATGGGATGTCCATGGCATTTGAATCCGCGGAAATAGCGCGCGAACCAGTCGCCGCTTACAATCGCGGCGACATCAATTGGCTGGAAGCCCGCAGTCAAATAGCAGCCCGATGCGATGCCGCCTTTTCGGGCCGGCTCGCATGGGCGCGCGTTCTACAATGGATGATGATCACACGGACCATTCAGAACAGTTTCGGCAAATTCCTATTGCAATCCACCTGGCTCTGGCAATTTATGTTTGAGCGCACTCGGTAATCGTATCCCTACGGATATTCCAATCTCAAAAACACGCATCCATTCGTGATATTGATTGGAAGCGTATATTTGTTTGTCATTGCCGAGCCGGAGAGTGTTATCCAATTGGTTCCCAAGCCGACCCTCGTGCTATTGGTCTGCTCCTGCAGAAGCCATCCGATATGGTCTTGCGGCCACGAGAGGCTAAGCGATGGGCCGGCATTCGAACAAACCAGGCTCACGGGCGCGAGCGACGGGCCCGTAGCGTTCGGAATCAGTAGCATTTGGTTAGGGACGTTTGTGAGAATCTCATTAAAACCCGCCGGCATAGAGCCGAGAGCGTATGTCCCGCTTTCATTCCCGGTAAAAGTGAACAAAGTATAAATCCCCGGTCCAAAACCCGGGCCATTTGTGACGTTGATGGTCGAGTTGGCAAAGGTCAAATTTCCGACGGTGCGAATGGTGCTATTGCTCGTGCCCACGGCAAAGTTAAAGGCGGTTGAGGCGGGCACACTGTAATTGTTGCTCACCGTCAACGTTCCGCCGCTAATGGTTATCGGGTCCGCTCCAAATACGTCCGTTGCTGTCGTGGATGCTGTCGCATTATATAACGCCAACGAATTTGTGCTCGTCAATCCGGTCAGGGTCGTATTTGTGGCATTGGTCAAAACCAGCCCCGCATTGTATATCGCGAATGTGCTGACCCCGGCAGGCACCGTGACCGAGGAGTTCGCGAATTGAAAACCGTACGTATTGTAGACGTCGAAGGTTTTGGACGCGGTGATGTTGACATTAATCAGAGACACATTCGTAATGGGCATTTCAGTACGGCCCCAAATGATTCCCGCGATGCCGAAGGAACCGACGTGCGCGGTAACGTTGCTGAAAACAATATTGCGCCAGACACAGGTTGAATTTGGAACTGGATTCGGAACAGATTCGGACGCGGCCGTCGCGGGCGTAATATTGATTGGGGTTCCGGATTCGTTGTAGTAGCTGTAAATCACAATGGCACCTTCGGTGATGTTTGTCATTGTGAGATTTGAATAGAAAAGATTTTGCGTGAGGCCGCCGGCGCCACCGGAACTGGTCGCGTTGTCTGATTTCATCCGGATGCCATATTCTGTGCCATTAAACGTGCAGTTGATTACGGTCAGATTTGAAACACCGCCTTCGGTGTTGCTCCCGATGGAACAGCCATGTCCGGTGCCAAAATTGCAGTTGGTGATCAGCGTGTCGGAGGACGTGCCGGCTGTGCTGCCCAGAGCGATACAATCGTCGCCGTCGCTGATGTGACTGTTTTCCACCGTGCAATTCGTTCCCACCAGGTCAACGCCGTCGGTATTTGGAGAGGAACCGGACGTGTTTATGGTGATGTTGCTGATGGTAATATTGCCGCCGCTGCTCTTGAAAACCAGGTGCATGGATGGTGAATTCTCAAGGGTCACATTTTCGACCAGCACTCGGTTGCATTTGTTGAAATAGAACAATATTGGCCGTTCGGAGGTGGCCAAGTTATTCGTCCACCAGCCCGAATTTTCCGCCTGCCCATCAATGGTCCCAGTCCCGCTCACTTCCAGGTCATGGCCGCCCGAAACGGGTGTAATAAAGTTGGCCGGCGCTGTGCCACCCGGGTAAGAACCATACGGCAACATTCGCAAAACGGCGCCCGCATCCAATTGAAGATTGATACTGCTTGAAACAGTGAGCGGGCCGCTTAAATAGATTCCGGACGGCACTTCGACGGTCCCGCCACCGGCGGTGGCCGCGTCATTAAGGGCATTTTGAATTGCCGTCGTGTTGGTCGTGACACCATCGCCCACTGCGCCGTAGCTGGTGACGTTGAATGAATTGGCTAGAATAATCGGCAATTGCGGGCTTTGAGACAGACTACACGTGACCGGCACAAGTATGAACAGGAGGCCCGTGCCGGCCACGCGAGCGAAAACGGGAATCATCGGGATAGAGCAGTATCGCTCAGATTCTTGATTTTTCAAATGAGCGAGTTTGCAACGGATGATGAAAAAAAGGAACCGAGGAATTTTTGATTTACGATTTGCGATTTACGAGCCGTGGGGTGAGGCGCCTTCACTCTCTTGTTGTCAGATTTTTTGCCCAAACGAAGATTGGCAGGGCAGCAAGTTGCAGCATCAGCGAGAAAACAACGACGGCGGGGATGGATTTGTCGTAGAGGAGACCCATGGCAGCGCTCCCGATGAACCAGGCAATTCCAAAGACAGTATCGAAAACGCCATAGGCGGTGCTGCGTTTGTCCCGAGGAATCGCGTCGGCGAGAACGGCTTTCAGCAGCGAATCTTGCGCGCCCATGCCCAATCCCCAAAGAACCATACCAACCAGCGCAAATGCGAATCCGCCCAGGAAGACGCATGGCGCAAAGAGCGCGCCGAGGAAAAACGCGACGAGGACGATGGCCGCTCCAGTCGTGTCGAGGAGCTTGCCGAATATCGGGGGAGTAATCGCGCCCGTTACCATTGCGACTGAATAAAACACGGGAATGAGGCCTTGTGCCACGACATTTGTCCTTTGAAAATGAAACGCAATGAGGGAAAAATCGGCGAACCCGGCGGCGACGCACATTCCGGCTGCGGCATAGAGCCAATACGATTTGGAAAATCCTTTGGCTTTTAATACCACCGGCGAGCGCTCTTCCAACTCGTGCGGACGCGGGTAGAAGATTCGCGCGACAACAAGCGTACCCAGGCTCAATAACGCGGTAATGAGCAGGACGGCAAAAGCCCGGTGATAGCCACCATGCAAATAGAGAACGAGGGCAGTAATCAGGGGCCCGCACGTCGCGCCTGTTTGGTCCAGAGCCTCGTGCAGACCAAAGGCCCAACCGGTGCCGATTTGACTGCCGGCGTGAGAAAGCATGGCTTGCACGGAGGGACGGCGGATGGCACGACCGGTGCGTTCGGCGATCATGAGTGTGGCAGCCAGCGGCCAATTCCCGGCCAGGGCCAGGGCTGGCACGGCGAGTAATTGAATGGCGAACCCGATAAAAATGAAGGCCCAGTACTTGTGGGATTTGTCGGCCAGATAGCCGAAGATAGATCGCAGTCCGTATCCGGCCAGTTCGCCAAAACCGGCGACGAATCCCACGACTGTGGCGCTCGCGCCGAGCGTTAGCAAGAATTGCCCCGCTATGCCGCGCATGCCTTCATATGTCATGTCGGCGAAAAGACTTACAACGCCCATCGTGAGGACGAAGTTCAAGGCCAATTTTTTTCGGTCAGCAGGCATCGTTAAACGATTTTAGATATTGGATTCAAAATTTAGCCACAGATCAACACAGATAAAACCGTATCAATTTAGGGAACTACAGACCAGGGGTCTTCCTGACAAATCTGTGTTTCATCTGTGTTGATCTGTGGCTTCGAAACGTGTCTTATTTTGCCTCAAGGCGCCGGTATTCACGCCAGATTAGAAGAACAATGGCGATGTCAACCACAGTCGCGACGAGCATTGACCAGGAGAAATGACAAAAAAGACGAACGCATTGCAGCAGGATGAATAACGTGAGAACGCCCATGGCGATCGGATAACACCAAAGCCTGCCGCGGAGAATGCAGACAGCCAGGAACACTTTGACCGCGCCGTTCCCCAGCAAATAGGCGCCGGCAATATGTTTGGAACTCGACGTCATACGGTGAGCGGCGTGGCGCAAGGCGTTGGCGATCAAATCGCCGGAATCTTCCTGAATTTCCTTCTCAGTGATTGCGATCACGTAGCTATTGAGCGCCTGGAGGCTGACGACGAGAAGAAGGATGCCGCCGGCTATTTCGATAATACCGTCGATTCCTTTAATCCAGATTCCAACCTCAAACAGACGGTGAAAAAATTTTTCCCGCCCGATCCGGGGACCCTGCTCTCCTTGCATGCCTCCAAGCTTACTACGAAGCGGCGAGAATTTCCTGAATGATTGCTGGGACGCCGACAGAACGGAATTGTTCCTCTTTTCGCAAAATGAGCCGGTGGGAGAGAACTTTTGGGGCGAGGTATTTGATGTGCTCAGTGGAAGCGCTGTCTTTGCCATCCAGGGCGGCCATGGCCTGCGCGGCGCGGAACAGCCCCAGTGACGCGCGGGGACTGGCCCCGAGGAGCAAGGCTGGATGCTCACGGGTGGCCCGGACGATTTTCAATATGAAATCGTTCGTCTCCGCCGGCACTTTGATTTCGCGCACGGCATCCTGGCATTTCAAAATACGGTCGGGCGAGGCGACCGGCTGAAGCGTTTCGATGGGATGACGCAATTGGAAGCGTTCGACCATTTCCTTTTCGTCGGCCAGGTTAGGATACCCCAGGGTCATTCGCATGAGAAACCTGTCCTTTTGCGCTTCGGGCAGGAGAAACGTACCTTCCTGTTCGATCGGATTTTGGGTAGCGATCACCATGAAGGGCTTTTGCAATTTATAGGTGACGTTGCCTTCCGTGACGGAGGCCTCGCCCATGGCTTCCAGCAACGCAGCCTGGGTGCGCGGGCTGGCGCGGTTGATTTCGTCCACGAGCACAAATTGCGCGAAGAGCGGACCAAAATGAAATTCGGAGCGGCCGGTTTGCGGGTCCAGGCGCGGCTCGCCTAAAACATCCGAGGGTTGGAGGTCGGGAGTACATTGGATGCGACGGAACGTCGCGCCGGCGCTTTGGGCAAGGGCGCGGGCGAGCATCGTCTTGGCGACTCCAGGCACGTCTTCGATGAAAAAATGTCCTTCCGCCAGCAAGATGGCGACGGACAGCAAAATTTGTTCATGCTTGCCCACGATGACTTTTTCGACATTGGCGATGAGCTCGTGCGCCGTTTGCGAAACTTCGGTCGGCGCCAACATCCTTGGCTTTTCGATCGGCGGCAGGACGACTTTTGGCCTTTTTTCAGTTGTTGGGATGATTAAGGCCATAGGGTCTGCAGTTCAGGATTTCGCGTTTGCGGAGGGCGACACTTCCCCGTCCCCCGGTTGGGGACGGCTTTGTTTGATAATTGCGCCGACGCGGTTGGCGATATCCTCCAATTGACGGGTTTCATCCGCCGTGTATTCGTAAGGCCGGACTGTGCCAATTCCGAAAGTGCCGATGATTTTGGAATCGGTGCGGATCGGAACACAGAGCGCTCCGCCCACGCCGGTTTGTTTCGCGCCCGGTTTGGCAACGCCGCTGGAATCAGTTTGGAGATTGCAGATTGTCACGGGCCGCGCCTGGGCGACAACCTGTCCGGCGATGCCCTTCCCCACGGGAATGGTTTTGACCACTTCGAGCAATTGCGGCGGCAGACCGATGTGCGCGGCCAGATGCAGCAATTGTTTTTCCGCGTCCAGGGTATGGATCGTGCCGGTTTCAGAACGGAATTGTTCCACCGTTTGGCGAAGGATTTGTTCTAGCGAACCCACAATACATTTAACCTCTAACAGCAAAATTACCGGACGTCAACAAATCGGCTGGATATATGGATAAATGGACCATTGGATTGTTCAAACCGAAGGGTCCGCCTTCAATGGCCATTTAGGGCACCGATGGCAACGTTTGATGGTAATTAGGATATGGAGGCCGTGGATAATTTTCCGGCGGATGCTCCTTCAACAACTGAAGCACGACTTCCACAGCTTTTTCAAGCTGCGGATCATGGCCTTCACGAACGAGTTTGGGATCCATCTCCACTTCGTAATCCGGGGCAATGCCGTGATTCTCGACTTCCCACTGTCCACTCAGACCGTAGCTGGCCCAATCGGGCGCTTTGACGGTACCGCCGTCAATCAGCGAGGGATAATCGCCATAGCCAACCAATCCGCCCCATGTTTTGGTACCGACGAGAGGGCCGATGTTTAATTTTCGGAAATACCATGGCAGCGCGTCGCCGCCGGAACCGGCAAATTGATTGATGATCATGACCTTGGGCCCAAAAATGCCCAGCGGCTCGGAAATATCGTGTCCCTCCCGGGTCGCCACGCGGTTCAGGATAGGGCGTCGCAAATAGTCAACAATATAGTCCGCCAGCCAGCCGCCGTGGTTGAAGCGCTCGTCAATAATCGCGGCCTGCTTGTCGGTTTGTGAAAAGAAATAGCGGTTGAAGTTGTCGTAGCCGCCGAACGACGTGTCGGGCAAATAAACGTATGCCACGCGCCCGCCGGTCAACTCATCCACCTTGCGCCGGTTGCCCTCAATCCAGGCGTAGTGTCGCAACTTAAATTCGCTCGCCACGGGCACGACGGTCACATCGCGCGAGTCTGAACCATTCGGCTTTGTTCCGACCGATATGATCGTCTCGTGGTCCGCCGTTTCCTGAAAGAAACTGTACAAATTGTTCGTCGCGTACAATTGCCGTCCGTTCACAGCCAGCAGATATTCGCCAACGTGGACGTTGACACCGGGCTGCGTCAACGGCGCTTGAAGATCGGGATTCCAATTTTGGCCATTGTAGATGGTTTTAAATCGGTACCGGCCGTGGGAGATTTCATAGTCCGCCCCCAACAGGCCCACGTTTACTTCATCGATATCCGGCTCGGTACCGCCTCCCACCCAAAGGTGGCCGACAACGAGATTGCCAATCATCCACCGGAACAGATCGTTCAAATCGTCCCGGCTGGCGACGCGGTCCATAAATGGCGCATAAACGCGCTCGGCATTCGTCAGGTCCAGCCCGTGAAAATGCGGGTCGTAAAAAAAGTCCCGTTCGATTCGCCAAACCTCATGGTACATTTGCCGCCAGTCTGAGGGCGGATCGACGTAGACCTCCATGTCGTCCAGATTGAGCTTGCTCCCGTCATCATCCAGACCTTTGGTCGAATCCGCGATGTAAAAACTATCGTCCTTTTTATAAAGAAGTTTTTCACCATTCGCGGACAAGGCAAAAGCGTTCGCGTGATCCAGGATTTTATCCGCCTTGCGCTTATCGAGTTCGAACCGATACAAATTCAGCGGGTTATCTCCGGGAGCATTGGCCAACGGCGGGCCTTCGACCAAGAACAAAACCCCTTCCTTTCCCGCCCCCAAACCGCTGTAATTGCGCGCGGGAATTGGCAGCGAAACGATGCGTTGCGAAATGTTTTCAAAATCAATGGCGAGTCCGTTCGTTTCCTCAGATTCATTTGGTTTCGCTTTCGCCTTTTTGGCGGGACTGGCGGCTTTCTTTTTTGAATCGGGGCGGGCTTTGGGAGGAGAGCCATGGTCGTCCGCATCTAACGCCCACCGACTGTCCGCGCCGGTATCTTTTTGGGCGTCATTCTCCTCGTCGCTTCGCGGGGCAACCGGCGAGGACACGTTTGTCCGCAACACAAGACCATAAACGCTGTAGGTGACCGGCCGGGAAATCCCTGACATATCGCTCTGCCCGAGGGTCAATCCGTAATCCGTGCTGGCGAGGAAATAGAGATATTTGCTCCCTTTATCGAAAACGGGATATTCGGTATCGCTCATGCCATCGGTGATTTGCGTGGCGTTGCCCGTCCGCAGTGAGTAGACAAAGATAGCGTGAAGCATGTTCGGCAGAATGCGGTTGTAAGTCAGCCAGCGACTGTCGGGAGACCAACTGACGTTGAATTGGGAACCGTCGAAGTAATACTCGGTGTCCACCTGCACAGGCGCGCCGTTGGTCAGATTTAGATACCAGAGGTGCTGGCGCACGTCAGCATAGGCGATCTTTTGGCTATCCGGCGACCATGTCAGTTCATAATAAAACGACGGCGGATCGTCCAACGCGATTTTGCGGACTTTGTCCAGCCCAAGCTGATCGCGAATGTGAAGTTCATACTCGCCGGATTCATCCGAAAACCAGGCTAACGATTTGCCGTCCGGCGACCATGCCGGGCTTCGGTTTGCCACGCCCGAAACCGGCGTCAAATTGCGAACATCGCCTTTATCCGCAGGAACCGTGAGAATCTGACCGTGGGCTTCAAATACGGCGCGCTTGCCCGTGGGTGAAATGTCCTGGTCCTGAATCATGTCGGCCGTCACGTGTTCGAAGTGAGGGCGCAATTGCGGCATGTCCGCCGCAATACGCACATGAACTTCGTGTTCGCTGTGCGTGGCAAAATCATAAATATGCAGGGACCCAAATTGGTCGTAAACAATTCCACCCGGCCCGGCATTTGCGGAAATGATGTCAAAACCCGTGTTATGGACTAATTCCGTTATTTTCCCGGTGTTCACATCGTAGGAAAACAGCGTCGTTGGGCCGTTGCGATCGGACAAAAAGTAGATCGTATCGCCGACCCACATGGGGTTTTTATCGTTTGAATTTTCTCGCGGAATCTTGACGATGCTAGAGTCGGACAGGTCGGCTATCCAGATGGGCGTTGTTTGACCGCCGCGATATTGCCGCCAATAGGGTTCCCATTGGAAAAACGGAACATATGCCAGGTGAGTCCCGTCGGGCGAATAACTGCCGTAGGTTCCCATCGGCAACGGTAACTGGGTTGGAAGCGGCTGACCATGCAGCGGCATCGTGAAAAACTGGGCAGCGTCGGAAAAACTCGCCCGGCGCGAGGTAAAGAGCACCCGTTTCCCATTGGGCGTCCAACCAACGGCAATGTCGTCACCGGGATGATATGTGAG
Organism: uncultured Verrucomicrobiae bacterium; assembly: GCA_963845665.1. Taxonomy (GTDB): domain Bacteria; phylum Verrucomicrobiota; class Verrucomicrobiia; order Limisphaerales; family UBA11358; genus UBA11358. The sequence goes on along the minus strand of CAWJTA010000001.1, from coordinate 94,617 downwards.
CCGTTGCGGTTCGCCGCCCGCGGCAGGCACGACATACACATCTTGATTGCCGTTGTAATTGCCGGTATATGCGATCTGCGTCCCATCCGGCGAAAAAATCGGGCCCCTCAACCGCTCACTGCCGGTCACCAGACGCTGGGCATCGCCGCCATCGCGGCTGACGATCCAAATCTCCCCGCCGTAGGAAAAGGCGATTTGCGTACTGCTGAGCGTGGGCGATTGCAGCAGCAACGGTTCGAATGATTTTGCGGCCGCCGAAATGGCCGCGCCTGCGGCGCAAAGAATCAGAAATATCGAGAGGCGTGACATGATTTTGATTTTAGTAGTTGTCCCGGAATCTTGCGTTTACTCGAAGAAAAGAGATTCACGGTTTCAGGCTTAAGGTTCAAGGGAATTCGGGAAGACGAGCGGCTTGCGCCGCGGCCATTGGTTGAAGCGGTGGCCGCGCCGCCGGCAAGCAGCGCCGCCCTACCGACGCTTCGTTTAACCGAAAAGGGTGTGTCAGGGATTTGCGATTTAATGGGGGTATACGAAACGCTAAACCAGTTTGTTTGGGGGCTAAACATGCGCCGGTTTATTGGAGAATGCGAGGATTTCATTTAAACGAACAGGTTGGAATGTTTTGGGTGAAAATTCGGTTTGGAATAGGGTTTGTTTAGGTTCCGCTTAACGGGCTTCGCCCACGTTGAAGCGTTGAAGCGGCAAGACGGTCCGAAGTCCGGCGAATTGATGCATAGGAGATATGGGACCGGCAGGACGGAGGGCGGTTTTGTGCCGGGCCAGCGCTCGGACGATTTGCCGATTTGGAAATCGGCGATACAGCAGGTTTGGAAACCTGCGCTACGTCTCCTGCAGATCTTATCTATTTTTATTTTGCGCGTTAGACAAGACGTGGCATTGGCTAGCCGTCCCCGCATCAATCGGGAATATTTTTGGCGCTCCTTCGCTGAAGCTACTGATGGAATGTTGTCGCAAGTCATTGGTGCTACTTCGGTTGTGGCGTGTTTAAAGTCGTGACTTTCACAAAGTGGGCAAAATGCAGGAGACAGTTACGAAACGCGGTCGCCCTGGATTTGTTCTAACTTTTTGATTGTGATGTTTGTCAACCACCTGGCTCATGTGAAGAAGGTTTTTAAGACAGAATCTACAGAATTTACAGAATTCATTTTCACGGTGCGAGTTGCATGTCCAATGAGGTGCAGAGGCGAGAGGGAAACTTTGTTGAATTTGACGAGAAAAGTGCCACGTTTAAACGTTGAAATAGTATGCAGGCATAAGTATCACCATGAGTCGTGGTTCGTTAGCCGGGACCGTGAGCGAGGCCGAAGGATAGTTCCGCGCCATAGTCAGAGCGGACTCACGTCCGCTGCTACGTAAAAGAGATTCGTTCACCTTGGCAGCAGTTTCGCAGACTGTTTTGGTGATTCAACCAATGTATTTATGACCTTTTATGACCCTGCTTCGCTAAGAGCTACGCGGGGCAGGCCCTCTTCGTCCCGCGCCCGACTTCGCTTGAGGGCGCCGCTGAAAAATGTGGAGTCGTTGAAATCCGTAATTTGCGTTTAGATTCGTTGCGTTGTTTGATGAACGCAAGTGTCACGGCTGAAGGCGTTTCCAGCTCGGGTACTCGCGCTGAGATTCAGCCGTGAGGCTGGCCACGTCGGAGAGAGAAAATATGAAGGAATAGCCGCAGGTCAGAATCGCGCTATCGCGCGGTCTTGCAGTCAGCGGCTTTATTCTCGGGGTCGCTTTACCCCGGGCGGCGCTCCAAGGGTCGCTTGCCCGGGGCTACATATATTTCACCCCTCTGGGGTTCAGTTTGCGGCTTCCAACTTCGCTCCAACCGTCGCTGACAGCTATGGTGGGCAGGCAGAGCTACGATGGGCAGGTCGCCGACAGATAAGAATTTTCGGCCGATGTTTGGAATGAGCAAAGATGGAATTAATCGATCGGAGGACCGCCATCTCTCCCGACTTGCTTTAGAGTCATTGTCAGCGTCCGTCATTTCCAATAGCGTTGGGCAAGATGTTTCAAAAAACGGGCCGCTCAAAATCGGGTGGAGTATTACTTTTTTTATCGTTCATTTTCATTTGGGCGATCAGCGTCCCACAATCCGTAGCCGCGAAAGAACCATGCATTGTAAATATTTATAATTTCGTGCGGGAGAACGACTATCGAATCGCTGATTCCAGAGCTGTGCTCTTTGATGCGACCAGCCATCAAGTCCGGTTGCTGAAAAAGGCTGCCCTCCCCGCGACTTTCGCTCTTCAGTATGACGCGCTGATAGACACCAACTATCAGAATCTTTTTAAGAACCAGCCCCGCGGAAAATTCGAAATCGGAGCCTGGTGGGAAATTCCGCAGGCGTTGGCCACAAGAGCCGGGCTGAAGTGGCGCGGCCAACATGAATGGGACCCGGAGGCAAATGTTGGTTTTTCGCCGGGTTATACACCGGAAGAACGGCGCAAGCTGGTGGACGCTTATATGGCCGACTTCAAAGCCATATTTGGCTATTATCCAAAGACCGTCGGCTCCTGGTACATTGATGAGGTCACTCTCGGGTATATGGCGGCCCATTACGGCATCGTTGCTTCCTGCAACTGCAAAGACCAGATTGGAACAGACTTTTACACATTGTGGGGCGGTTACTGGAACCAGGCATATTATCCCAGCCGTCTCAATGCCTACATGCCGGCGCAGACAGCGCGGAATCAAATTGATGTGCCGATTTTTCGCATGCTCGGGAGCGATCCGATCTATCAATATGGCGATTCACCCGGTATGCATACACTCGAACCCGTTTACACCGATGGCGGTGGCGGATCGCCAGAGTGGGTTGACTGGTTTGTCGGTTCTCTGATTCGCCAGCCTTCATTGGCTTTTGCGTATGCGCAGGCGGGGCAGGAAAACTCCTTCGGATGGCAAGCCATGAAAATCGGCTACACTTATCAGGTGTCGCTCCTGGCCAGGCTGGTCAAGACCCGGCAAATCAAAGCCGAGACACTGGCACAGACAGGAAAATGGTTCAGATCCCACTATTCGCTCACTCCGTCTTCCGCAATCGTTGCCTTGAACGACTGGAAACATGAGAATCGAAAAACCGTCTGGTATGAGAGCCGCTTTTACCGGCTAAATCTGCTTTGGCAAAATGGCCAATTTTTCATCCGCGATCTCCATTGCTTTGACGAAAAGGCAATATCCCCTACCCACGACGCAGCGCTCACGGCGACATCCCTGGCATATGAAACCTTGCCCGTGGTAGATACGGCTTCGGGGGCCGGGCAAGCGGCGAAATCAACCGGCATGTGGCCCGTTTTGCTGTCGCCGGACGGTTCAATTTCGCTCATGACGCCGATAGGGCCGCCGCTGATCCATGAATCGGGCCAAAAACAGTTGCGAATTCAACAATCCCTCGGCAGCACCGGAACCTTTACAATCATTTGCTCCGAGAGACAGTTCACCTGTGCCGGTGTCGATGGAAAGGGGCGGCCTTTGCACTGGGCGTGGGACTTGTCTGGAGTGATACACGAGTCTTCCGCTTTGCAGAGAGTTTCTTCCGACGCAATCAGCGGCCATTACCTCGGCCGGGACTACACGGTTCGAATGATTCCCGGTCAAGGTTCGTGCCGGGGGCTGGATGATGGTTCGATTCGCTTCACTCCAAATGCCTCTGGAACGCTCGCCCTCGACCTGGAGAGTAACCCATGACAAGTGATTTTCTTTGACACAGTGTCCGTAACAGTGCTTTTTTTCGGAACGCGCAACCTGAATTTACCCTGATCAATACGACCATGAAAAAATGCGGCTATTGCGGGCTCGAGACTGAGGACCACACGGTCCAATGCTACCAGTGCGGCCGGGAAGATGAATTTCTTGTCAAAGATGGGGGTGGAAAAATGGTGAACGCTCCACCTCCCTTGCCGCCGCCGGTACCGGCTTCGGCCACCGTTTCTCTGCCTTCTGCAACGAGGCAAGCAGCGCCCCGCACTTCTCCTGTGTCCTGGCTTGATGAACGCGACGTGAGAGAGGAGGCGCAGGTTAACGAGGTGATATCCACATTTCAGGGGAGGTTGGCGGCCGCCACGCCAAAGGCATGGGTCACGTTTGGATTGGCTGTGGTCAACGCAGTTATATTCGTGGCTCTTTTAGCTGCCCAACAAAACGGCGGTTCGATTTCCACTTCCACGCTGACAGAATGGGGTGCGGACTTCGGTCCGTTAACTGTCCAGGGCCATCAGTGGTGGCGTCTTTTGACGGCCTGTTTTCTCCACGTAAGCATTTTCCATGTAGGCTTCAATATGTTTGCGCTGGTCCAGGCCGGAAGGTTGACCGAAAGGCTTTTTGGCAACTGGTTTTTTCTGTTGGTCTATTTGGGCTGCGGAATAATTGCCAGCTTAACGTCGGAATGGTTTAACCCTAAAATGGTTTCGGTCGGCGCTTCGGGGGCTGTTTTCGGTGTGTACGGCGCTCTACTGGGTTACCTTCTGCGGGAGCATGGCGCGCTGCCTCGTGCGGTTGTGTCACCGGTCTGGCAAGGTGCCGCGGTTTTCATTCTTTGGAATGTGGTCGCCGGCCTAAACAATATCGCTCAACAAATCGCCGGCACATCCACCATGAATATCGATATTGCCGCGCACGGCGGCGGACTGGTGGCCGGTCTGATTTTTGGGTTTCTGGCTGCGCGGCCATTGGATCTTAAAGAGCGGCAACGGCTGACATTCAACCGCGCGGTCACGCTCACTGCCGCCATTGTCATTTTCGCGACGACGCTGGTAGTTCTGGTCTTAAGGCAATATCCCAAGGGCTAATCTCTGATTTAACGGCCAGGCGAAAGTGGCTCAAAGATGCACAGTAACCATCGCGTCTTTCTTTTTTTATCGGCCCGGGGCGCGTGGCGTGTTAGAAATTTAACAAGAAATGATTCAAAGAATATTTGTCCTGGGGCTAATCGCTTTCTCTTGTACTGCCGGTTCCGGGCAAAGCCTATCGCTGGCCGGAGCGTGGCGATTTGAATTGGATCGCGCCGACACGGGTGTCGGCCAAAATTGGTTTGACCGCGTCTTGCCGGATAAGTTCCAACTGCCCGGCTCATTGCCGGCCGAGGGAATTGGCGACGACATCTCAACCAATACGCCCTGGACGGGCGGCGTCCAGCAAAGTCCATGGTTTTGGGCGCCTGAATACGAGAAATATCGCAAACCGGGCAATGTAAAAGTCCCGTTCTGGCTGCAGCCGGATAAATACTATTCCGGCGTCACCTGGTTTCAGCGTGATTTCGTCGTGCCCAAAAGCTGGAACAGTAAGCGCGTCATTCTTTCCCTCGAACGCCCGCACTGGGAAACCCGAGTCTGGCTTGACGGCCGCCTGATCGGAACCAATGACTCACTCTCCACGCCGCACGAGTACGATTTTGGTGTCCTGCCTCCAGGAAAACACACCGTAACCATCCGCGTGGACAATCGAATGATCGTAAATATCGGCGAGAATTCCCACGCCATCACTGATCATACCCAGGGCAATTGGAATGGCGTCGTCGGCAAAATCGAGCTGCGCGCGACGCCTGCCGTCTGGCTCGACGACGTCCAGGTTTATTCGGACGTGCAGACAAAGTCCGCGCTGGTGAAGATTCATATTGGCAATGATACCGGCAAGTCGGGTAGTGGAACGTTGTCCATTGGAAATCAAACAGATCCCGTAATTTGGGGTGCGCGGGGAGGCGATGCGCCACTGGCAGTCATCCACTTCGGTCCAAACACGGAATTATGGGACGAATTCCATCCAGCGCTCCAACATTTGACCGTAACGCTACAGTCGCCGGAACGGGACACACGCGAAATAACGTTTGGGTTGCGGCGAATTTCGACAGAGGGCACCCAATTTATCATCAACGGTCGCAAAACGTTTATCCGGGGCACGCTCGAATGTTGTGTTTTCCCCAAAACCGGCCATCCGCCAACTGACATTAAGGATTGGGAACGGATTATTCGCGTTGCGAAATCGTGTGGGTTGAATCTCTTTCGTTTTCATTCTTATTGTCCTCCCGAGGCGGCGTTTGAAGCAGCAGATGAATTGGGATTCTATTATCAGATCGAAACTTGCTGGGCCAACCAATCCACGACCATTGGCGACGGCAAACCGGTTGATGCGTGGGTTTACCGCGAAACGGACCGTATTTTGCGCGCCTACGGAAATCATCCATCGTTCATTCTTATGCCTTACGGCAACGAGCCCGGAGGCAAAGATGTGAAGCGCGGAAAAAACGGCGCCTACGACTATCAGGCCGCCTTTAATGGTTATTTCACAGAATACGTCAATCACTTCAAATCGATTGATCCGCGGCGGCTTTGGACGAGCGCGTCCGGTTGGCCGCAGATTCCGGCAAATCAATTTCATGTGACAGCCGATCCCCGCATTCAGGCCTGGGGCGCGGGATTGAAGTCGCGCATCAACGCCAAACCGCCGGAAACAACCACCGATTACCGTGATTACATTGACCGGCGCAGCGTGCCGGTCATCAGCCACGAGATTGGCCAGTGGTGCGTTTACCCGGATTTCAACGAAATGCCGGAATATACCGGCTATCTCAAACCCAAAAACTTCGAAATCTTCCGGGCTCAACTGGACGCTAACGGCATGGGTAACTTAGCGCACAAATTCCTCCTGGCCTCCGGCAAATTGCAGACGTTGTGCTATAAGGAAGACATCGAATCCGCGTTGCGGACGCCGGGCATGGGCGGGTTCGAATTGCTCGGCCTGACTGATTTTCCCGGACAAGGCACGGCGCTGGTCGGCCCGCTCAATCCATTCTGGGAGACAAAGGGCTACGTGACAGAAAAGCAATTCCGTCGTTTTTGCAACTCAACCGTTCCCCTCGCCCGCCTGGCCAAGCGCGTTTTCACGCCTGATGAAACATTTGAGGCCGATCTGGAAGTCGCGCACTTCGGCCCCGAACCGCTGCGAAACGTGGCCACAATCTGGAAACTCGTCGGGCAGGATGGCAAGACAGTGGCGGAAGGCAAATTGCCGGCGCGCGATATCCCCGTGAACAATGGCATTCCTCTCGGCCACATCAATATCGATTTGAAGAGCATGGCCGCTCCGGAAATGTACACGCTCGTTGTCGGGCTTGAAGGTACGAGCTTTGAAAACGACTGGCATGTCTGGGTCTATCCGGCACAACTGCCACATGAATCGTCCGATGTCCTCGTCACTTCCAAATTCGATGACGCCGCCCGGCGCTGTCTTCAATCTGGCGGCAAAGTCCTGCTGACAATTCCCGGCAACACAGTACGTAACTACGACAAAGACCCTGTGGAACTCGGATTCTCGAGCATTTTCTGGAACACAGCCTGGACCAGCCGTCAGGCGCCGTCGACTTTGGGCATTTTGTGCAATCCGAAAAATCCCGCGCTTGCCGAATTTCCAACAGAATACTTCAGCGATTGGCAGTGGTGGTACCTGATCCACCGCGCAGGCGCATTGCGGCTCGATCTTTTGCCGCAGGGCCTGGATCCCATCGTCCGCGTCATTGACGATTGGGTTACCGCGCATCCGCTGGCACTCATCGTTGACGGCAACGTTGGCTCCGGCAAGATCGTGATTTGCGGTTTTGATTTGACGCATCCCAGTGATCCAGTTTCGCGCCAAATGCGCGCAAGCCTCCTTCATTATGTCGATTCAAACGCATTTCAGCCTAAAACAGAGCTAACCGACGACCAGATCGGGAGTCTGATTTCTACAAGTGAACCGTAGGACAAAGCAACCGTCCCAACCGCCGCGGCCATGAAATTGTTGCCGCCAGATTATTGAATTGGTTCCCATCATCTGCTAAAAATTGACTAATGATCACGAGCACCCAAACGCAAACGTCCGATCTCAAAGCCGAAGTCAATCTCGGATACGTCTGGCTCATCTCCATTGTCGCTGCCATGGGCGGACTGCTTTTTGGCTATGACTGGGTCGTTATTGGCGGCGCGAAGGAGTTTTTCGAAAGTTATTTCAATCTGCCATCCATTGCACAATCGTTGAGCCAATCCTGGCTGGGCCAGTTTTGGCTGCTCAGATTCCTTGGACTTGGGACGGTTGCCGGCGTGAGCGGATTTGCAAACAGTTGCGCGCTCCTGGGTTGCCTCGTCGGCGCACTTGTCGCCGGCGCTCTGAGCGATAAATTTGGACGCAAACGGCTCCTCATCACTTCCGCGTTCCTGTTCGCAATCACATCCATTGGCAACGCACTCGCGCCCAATTTTACGATTTTCGTCGCCTGGCGCATCCTTGGCGGCGTGGGCATCGGCCTGGCATCCAATTTGTCGCCGATGTATATCGCCGAAATCGCCCCCGCCCAAATGCGCGGCAGATTGGTTTCCGTCAACCAACTAACGATCGTCATCGGCATTTTGCTCGCGCAGGTCATCAATTGGTCGCTCGGACGCCATTTGCCGGCATTGGCCACCCAGGACTACATTCACAATTCCTGGTATGGCCAAACTTGCTGGCGCTGGATGTTTGGCCTCACGGCGATTCCGTCGCTTCTATTTTTTATCGGAATGTTTTTAGTCCCGGAAAGCCCGCGCTGGCTGGCCAAAAACGGCAAGCGTGAACCGGCTCGCGCCATATTACGGAACATTGGCGGTGAAAGCTATTCGAGCGCCGCCCTTGCCGACATCGAAGCCACCCTGGTGAACGAAATCGAAAAGGTCAATTTTCGTGACCTGTTCGAACCGAAACTCTTTAGAATTCTTTTGCTGGGTGTTGGCCTGGCCGTCTTTCAGCAATGGTGCGGCATCAATGTCATATTTAATTATGCCCAGGAAATCTTCCAATCGGCCGGATACGACATTTCCGATGTGTTGAAAAACATCGCATGGACAGGATCGGTCAACATGGCGTTCACGTTTGTGGCCCTCGGCCTGGTAGATCGAATCGGACGGCGCCCGCTCATGTTGTTCGGCGCAGCGGGCCTGGCCGCGATCTACGCGGTCCTGGCCTTATGCTATCACGCACATGTTCAGGGATTTCCAATGCTCCTGCTCGTGCTAGCAGCCATCGCGTGTTATTCCATGTCCCTGGCGCCTGTAACCTGGGTGGTCATCTCGGAAATTTTTCCAAACCGCATCCGCGGCGCGGCAATGGCAGTCGCCGTGGCCGCCCTATGGCTGGCCTGTTTTATTCTGACCTACAGCTTCCCGACGTTAATTGCCACATTTGGCGCGGCAGGATCATTTTCGCTTTTTGCCGGAGTCTGCGTCGTGGGCTTCATTTTTATCTGGCTGGCCCTCCCGGAAACAAAGAACAAAACTCTTGAGCAAATCGAGCGGGATTTGGTGGATTAAATTCTATTTCAAACGAGGCAATTGCGCCATTAATTGAGAATTAAATTCCATCAGGTCCTGGTACCGGTTATGGCAGCGAGAGCCGATAAAACTCCGGGCCACCGGGTGCGGCAAGAATGATCTGGCTATTCGCGCCCACGTTTGACGGTGCGTTGGTCAACGTCACCCAGCTCGCGGTGTTGAGCGACGCGTTTGCCTGCAAACGATAAGGACTGTTGGTATACTGCCAGGCAAAGGTGAGCGAGCCGGGCGGCGTGAAGTTGAGCTTTAAGTGCGGATACGTCAGCACCATCGAAACATTGTCCAAAAGGATGCCGTTGGTAACGGCGATCCCATTCGTTGCGTTGACGCCGTGAAACGACAGGATCAACGAGGAAGTGGAGGCGGCGACGTAATCGGTGCTGAACAGTTGATACGGAACGGCGTTTGTGGAATTTGGAAAAAAGGCGGGCAGCTGCGTATCCTGGGATGGATCGAGTCCAAAGTCGGTTCCGATCTGCGCCCAGATCGCCGCGCCGTTGGTAAGCGGGCCATCCGTACCGAGATAATAGCTGATTTTGTAAACGGCGCCGAGTTTCAGATTGACGCCCGTGCCCAAACAATCCTGCGAGTCATCCGTCGGATGTCCGCGGAAATAGGCAAAGTAATTGCCCTGCTCAGCCACCTCGAAGCCGCCGGTAGCTTTGGCGACGCCAAAATCGCTGTTACCGTCCGACCCCGCAACCCAGCCCCAATCGGTGAAGACGCCCTCCCCGGCCGGTCCCGCCTCGAAGCTTCCATTGGCCACCAGGTTCGTCTGCGCGTGCGTCGTCCCGGCAAAACCGGCCGCCAAAAGTCCGGCCGCCAAAATCACAATGTGTACTCTCATGGCAATACTCCTGCTCTTGCTTGTTGACCACCGCTGAAACGGCCGCCGTTTTGCCGCATCCGCCTGTACCCAATTATAGCACATTAACTTGAACTACAAGGGCGCAAAGGAACAAAGGGGAAGCACAGGTGGAAATCTGCGCAACTTGCCGAGCCGAAAGTCAGACGAAGGCGGGTGACGAGTTTCTAACCGATTCCAACAACGGCGAACACCTTCAAATCCTTCAAGCGGCGACCCGCCGCACATTTTTTGTGTATATGGAAGTAAACTTGTAAACGAGGTCGAAAAAGCGATCAAATCTCGCGCTTTTATTGGGCAATTTAACAAAATAGGGGGGTGTAAACGGGAAACTGCGGATCGCCGCGAGGACCGCGGCCGCCGTACATTAACCGAGTTCTTAGGGCGGCGCTCTAAAAAGGCACTATTCGGTGGGCCGATTCCGACCCTCGCCTCCAACTCCAAGTTGCACTTTTGCAACGGGTTGCAGATACCAGAGGAGGCCAGTGCCAGTGAAAGTGCCAGTGAAATCATTACCGGGCTACTACTCAACCATTACCCCGTTAATACTCGGCAATCACTCGCGACGACGGGCTTCGCTGCCCGTTTGGTGTAGCTGATACACCCAAAGCCGCATTCAGTCTCATAAGCTTCGGACAAAATGAAAGTCTGAACTTATGAAACGTCGTTACATCCTCTACCGTCGCAAACGCGGCGGCATGTTCTACATTGAAGATACCGAAACCCGGAAGCAGGAAAGCATTGGCACGCGGAATCGCGCCGAGGCCACGTCGCTGCTCAACGCCCGCAATGAATCCATCCGCCAGCCGCATTTGAATCTCCAGATCGCGAAGGCATACCTGGCTGGAACGGATTCAGGCGTCGCGACCCGGACGTGGCAGCAAGCCCTTGACGCCATCATCGAGACCAAAAGCGGTTCAACCCAGGATCGGTGGCGGCAGGCAGCCAAGCAAGCCGCGTTGGACCTAATCCGCCATCGCGTCATTCTTGAAACGCAAGGCGAGCATCTGCTCGCCTGCCTCAAGGCGGGCACGGTCAGCACGAATGTCCACCTGCGGAAACTCCATAACTTCTGCCTTTCAATGAACTGGCTGCCGTGGCCGATCATTCCCAAGCGTCTCTGGCCGGAAGTGCGTTTCAAGGAAAGACGCGCCATCACCAGCTGAAGAACATCAGCTCATCATTGGGCGGGAAAAGAACCCGGAGCGGCGCAGCTTCTACGAACTGTGCTGGCATCTCGGCGGTTCTCAAACCGACATCGCCAATCTCAAGGCGGAGGACATTGACTGGCCCAACCAAACCATCGCCTACGCGCGGCAGAAAACCGGCAGTCTGGCCATGATTCATTTTGGCCCGGACATTGAAGCCCTCTTGCGGCAAATGCCGGCAACCGGCCCGTTGTTTCCCTACCTGCAATCCGTTCGCTGTGGCGACCGCGCCACGGAATTCAAGCAACGATGTGATGGATTGGGCATCAAGGGCGTGTCGCTGCACTCTTACCGCTACGCTTGGGCGGAGCGGGCGAAAACGTGCGGCTACCCGGAGCGGTTTGCACAAGAAGCCCTCGGACACAACAGCAAGGCCATTCACCGTGCCTACGCCCGCAAAGCGCAAGTCAGACTGCCTTCGTTGGAAAGCTACGAAAAGCAAAACATGGCAGGCCGCATCATTCCGTTTCTCCCGCCCCTGCCAAAGCCCGAAGCCAATGGTCACTCGTTTTCGGCGGCTGGTTAAGGGTCCGGCTTTCTAGGAATCACCATAGCCGTCTGCGCCAGCGATAAAAAATAAAATTATTTTTCACCTTGTAAACATTGAATGAAAACGGTGTCAAAACTTAAAACCAGCCAAGTCGCCCCGCGTAAAATCAGCGCGCTTTTGTGTCAAGTGCCGGCGGCAACAGCGGTTTTGTTCAATTTTTGCAAGGGTTCTGTCACTCAATTCGCAGTTCAACAAAAGCGCGCCTGATAAAATAGTGGCGTCGTTGAATGAATCAGCGACGCAACCAGGAAAGCAAAATATGGAAACAACTGAAATGACGGACACACTCAAAAACATCAACACAACTCCGCATCTTTGCCGGAGCAAGGTAAAACAAACCGCGCTGGAAATTGCCTCCGCGATCCGGCCAGCCAATAAATTCAGCCGGGTGGGCATGAGCTTCGTTGAACGCATCGAAGCGAAAGTCCGCGTTGCCATCCGTGAGGAAGTCAGAATTCATCCCAGCAAGGGCAAGACACTTTTATGATACGTCCACCCGACGCGTTGAATCGTTTGCCTTACGCGCGCCCGCGAGCCTGTTGCTTGCGGGCGTTGCGTTCCCGTCAGTAGCTGGCAATGGCAAGATGGCGCGGGCGAGTCATTTTTCACCGCAGCGAAATTAGGATCTTTAACCAAGGTTTGTAACAACGGCCTCGTTTCCGGTAATTTATCTTGCATACGATGTCCGCATGAGCAGCCAGGCTTCATCCAGTGATGCCCCGCGCGTCTTTCCCAACACGCGCTGGTCGGTGGTGCTGGCGGCCACCGCAACAGCCCTCGCCGGAATCGGCGGCGGCGCTGGAAGCCATCTGCCGCGCCTATTGGTATCCGCTTTACGCCTATGTCCGCCGCTGCGGCCAGTCGCCCCATGACGCCCAGGACCTCACGCAGGAATTCTTCTGCCGCCTGCTCGAAAAACGCTGGCTCGATTCCGCCGACCGCGAAAATGGCAAACTGCGGATCGTTTCTCATTGTCGCGCTGAAAAATTTCATGAGCAACGAATGGCGACGGGCTTCCGCGCAACGGCGCGGCGGCGGCCAGACGCACGTCCAGTTCGACACCTCCTTTGCCGAAAGCCGCTACGCCGCCGACCCATCTCCGCTCGCGCCGGATGAAACTTTCGACCGGCAATGGGCGTTGACGTTGCTCGACCTGACGTTGAACCGGTTGCGCGCGGGAATTCGCGGCGGCGGGAAAACCCGGTTGATTTTGACGGCGCTCAAGAACTGTCTCCTGGCCGGGCGCGGCGCGATTGATTATGCGGCCGTGGCCAAACAGCTGGGCGTGAACGAAGGCGCGGCGCGCGTGGCGTGCATCGGTTGCGAAAGCGTTTTCGCGAAATCTATCGCGAGGAAATTTCACAAACCCTGGCCGAGGGCGCGGATCTGGACGCAGGAATTGCGCCATCTCGCCGCCGCCCTCGCCCGGAAATAAAATGAACAGCTCGCCGTGTAACAAACTCATCACCAATCGTTAAGTATCGGGTATGAGCAACAGACATCCGATGCCAAAATGTCCGCAGTGCGGAGAGCCGCTGCCGGCAGATGCGCCCGACGGGCTTTGCCCGAATTGCCTGATGGCGTTGAACCTGAAAACGGAAACCGTTTTCACCGACGACACCGCCGCCGCGCAGCCGCCGTTGCCGCCGGAACAGATCGCCCCGCATTTCCCGCAGCTTGAAATTCTCGAATGCCTCGGACGCGGCGGCATGGGCGTGGTTTACAAGGCGCGGCAGAAAAGCCTTGAACCGTCTCGTGGCGCTGAAACTCCTCGCGCCGGAACGGGTGCACGACGCGAAATTTGCCGAACGATTCGCGCGTGAAGCCCAGGCACTGGCCGCATTGAACCATCCGAACATCGTCACCATTCACGATTTCGGGCAGGCGGGCGGATTTTATTTCCTGCTCATGGAATTCGTGGACGGCCTGAACCTGCGCCAGCTTTTGCGCACGCGGAAATTCACGCCGGAGGAGGCGCTGGCCATCGTGCCGCCGCTGTGCGACGCGCTGCAATTCGCCCACGACCGCGGCATCGTCCATCGCGACATCAAGCCGGAAAACCTGCTGCTCGACAAAACCGGGCGCGTGAAAGTCGCTGATTTTGGCATCGCCAAGATGCTGGGCACGGTCAACGGCGGCGGCAACGCCGGCGAATCCGCCGCGCCGGAAAATGCCACGCAAAGCGCCGTGGGCACGCCGGTTTACAGCGCGCCGGAACAGAAAACCGATCCGCAACGCGTGGACAGCCGCGCCGACATCTATTCCCTCGGCGTGGTTTTTTACGAACTGCTCACCGGCGAACTGCCCGGCAAACGCATCGAGCCGCCCTCCACGAAAAGTCCAGATTGACGTGCGCCTGGATGAAGTCGTGCTGCGCGCGTTGGAAAAAAAACCGGAGCTCCGCTACCAGCAGGTCAGTGAAGTGAAGACGATGGTGGAAACGATCGTGGCCACGCCGCCCGGTAACAGCCGACGTGAGGAGGCCCAAACCGAAAATGCCGGACGAAATTACCGTTCGAAGCAAACCATCTTTGGCCTGCCACTTGTCCATGTTGCTTCGGGCATTGATCCGGCAACAAGCGAACCGCGCGTTGCCAAAGGCGTCGTCGCGGTCGGGCCAACGGCCATCGGCGTAGTGGCTTGTGGAATCAGGGCGGTGGGCGTTATATCCACGGGAGTATTTTCTGGCGGCGTCGTTTCCGTCGGTGTGCTGTCAGTTGGATTGCTGACCACGGGGTTGATTTGTTCTGCCGGACTTCAGGCGGTCGGGCTTTTAAGCCTTGCCTTTGGGGGGGCGGTGGGCTTGGTCGCGGCTGGAGTGAAACCCATTGGCGTGGAACAAATCCTGTTAAGCGAAAACGTGACCGGACTCATCTTCGCCCTGATGGTTGCGTTCAATTACCTGTCGAGCCGTTTGATTTGGGCTATGGTTCGGCAGGGTGTGCCACGCTCCGCACTTTCGGAAGCCAGCGAATTGAGCCTCGTGCGGCGGCAAAGCTTCAGAGCGAGTTGGTTTCTGGCCTTAATGTCTGTCGGCATGGGAATCAACGTCACACCGTTTCAACCCTACGGCCTAACGATTTTGGCCTGGGGAGTTCTCCTTTCCGCTGCTGCCGAAATAGTGACATTGGCTGCGGGAAACAATCGGATGAAGCTTAAAGTTGCGGAGAGTCTTGCGCTCATTAACGGTCTTGGCCTTTTTTCCGCCGTAATTCCGCTGGCGTTGGACTGTTCTTGGATGCGGAGAACGGACACGCACCTCCTCGTTATCGCCGTCAGCGGTTGGGCCATCAGTTACAATCTAAAAAAACTTTTCGAGTTATGGTTATTTCAGAACCGCACACCCGGTTCAGAGCCAGTCAAAACCAACCGCTACTGGAAATGGTTTGGGGTTGCGGTCGTCCTCGCCGCTGCCATGGTTGTGGTCAAACTAGTTTTTTTCCCGGCACCCCCGGACTCGTATTTTCTCGCAGATTACAGACATTTCCAAAGGCTGCCCAGCGGCCTGTTCATTTTTCGTCCCACGCATTTCAGCACCCCCGTCAATGGCCTGGATTATTCCTGCGAAACCGACAGCCCGGCGGGCGATCACGTCACTTGGAACATGGGGCGGAACCGCTCATTTGCCCAGCTCCTTTGCCGGATATATGGTTGCACGACCAACCAGCTTGTTCTGCCTCCGGGCGCGCCCCGGGAAGGTTTTGATTATTTATACACCATGCGCGACCCCAATAGTTTGGGATACTTTGAAGCGGCGATCAAGAAACTCGGTTACTCGGCCCATTGGGCAGACCACCCCGTGAGGATGCTTGTGGTGGAAAGGGTGGCGGCTTCTTCGCCATCCGGCCAAAACGCTCCCGCCGGAGGCAACGTCACCTCCACAATTGCCCCAGGCGGCAATGCAACGAATGCCGCCCCAAACGAGTCAAGGCTCCCGACCTTTGCCTTCCAAATCCGCTTGGTGGCTGAAGATTCGGACCAAGCTGTCCCGACCGATACAGCGACCAATTTCTTTGAAGGAACCCACTTCGAGACGCTTCGGCTGAGGAGAGAAATCCTGATGGATGGAAAAGCCGTGGAACGCGCCGGATGGAACGCCACCGATGACCGGACCAACTTCGTCCTCAGCCTGACCGAGGAAGGCAGCCGCCAGTTTGAAGCCCTGACAGCGGCGAACCTCCATCGCCGCCTCGCCATGATTTTCCAAGGCCGGGTGTTGTTCGCACCCAACATTCAGGCCGCCATCCGCTCGCGCACGCTCGAAATTCCCGTCAACTGGGACATGAAGGATTTGGAGCGGACAATGAACGGCTTGAACCAGATGAACAATCCCGTGGCGGACCTGCGGTTTGGCTCGGAACAGGAAAGCATCCTGCCGCCGCTCAATGGCAATTATACATTTCTGAACCTTCGAGCCAACCGACTGCTCATCACTTCCATCTCGGATTTTGACTCGCGGGCATTTCACGAATGGCAGCGCGCCAACGGCGCGGACGTGGGCGCGGCGGTGGAAGAGAAATTTCCCGTGCTGGTTGCATATGGCATGGCCACCGTGCCGGCCATCGCGAACGGGCTTGAAAATACTTCGCCCGCCGACATCTGGTATAACTGGAACCTGATGGTCAACGAGCCAAAGGCACGAACGACTCTGATTAAGCCGCCCACCAAGGGAATGGACACTTATTACTTCCGCACGCGGGACGACACTTGGGGCGTATTGCAAATCGTTGGCTTCACCGAGCACCCGCGCGGTGTGAAGCTCCGCTACAAGCTGGTGCAAAACGGACCGCCCAATCCCTAGTGACGTGACTTCACTTTTTCGGGCCACCCGATGTGTTGAATCGATTGCCTCACGCGCGCCCGCGAGCCTGTTGCTTGCGGGCGTTGCGTTCCCGCCAGTAGCTGGCGATGGCATCGCTGGCGCGGGCAAGCCATTTCTCGTCGCGCCGGAATTGTTCCAGCGTTTCCGTGGCAAAGAACTTCGTGCTGTTGCGGGCGGGATGGCCGAGCGGTTTCAACAAGCCTGCCGTAACCAGCCTCGGAATCTCGTGCGGTTCAAAGCCAAGAAACCACGCCGCCTGATTTGCGTCGAGCCGGGCGGGAACGATCTTCCAAGTGAGAAATTCCGTTTGTTGCGCGGTCACATTCATACGGTGGTGATGACTTATAGATGGGTTGGTGGCCGCCCGCGCGGGCGGCGGAACACGGGCATGATCTGGCCGGCCTTCAAATCCTTTAAGGTCAAGCGGGGTAGAATATCCGTCACTTCGACCTTGAGCGCGTAAGCCAGAACTGGAATATAAACCGCCGGCACCACGGCCCGGCCGGTTTCCCAATTGGCAATCATGTCGCGCGTGATCGGGGCGTGAAAGGCGCGAAGCCAGACGGAAAGTTCGTCCTGGGAGTGATGCTGCTGGCGGCGAAGTTGGCGCACGCGCAGTCCGATTTGAGAGTAGATGGTCGAGTTCATACTGGAATGGCCGCCCCGTGAGCCGGGACAAATGGGTTTGAGTTTATTTTTCGCTTTGTCATAACGTGTTTTCACCGGGCCAATTTGCCCCGGCCTGTTCTTGCAGGTATTTTCCTGCCTCCCTATCGAAAGGTGCGAACTGTTCACGGAATTCACGCCGCAGCCAATGACTTCCGGCATCGGTATTCAGGAGCCGGCGCAAGGTTGCGCGGCCCTCACGCAAGCGGAGCGAGACAAGATCAACAGAGCGATTGAGCTTGGCGGCGATTTGCCGCCGGGTTAGTCCGCCGAAATAATACCACAGGATGACCTGGCGATAATTCCGATTCAGGGCGCGAAGCAGGGCCAACAACAGGGTGCGGTTGTCATGCCACACGAGGTTCTCAAACGGATTATTGCGGTCCCTTTCACTGCTCACATGGGCGAAACGGCAGGGCTTGCGGTCGAAATTCCGAAGCACGGTGTCCAGCGCCAACTGGCGCGTAGCGAAGTCCGTTCGGACCGCACTTGCCGGTTTTATGGGTTTGTCCGGCTTTGGCGGCGGCAAAAGCGCCGGGAGGGTGAAAATTTCCGCCGCGTTGAAACCGGGCAGCAAGTCGTTTACATGGGCGTTGAGGGTATGGGCCAGAAAAGGAACCAATCGCGCCGGAATTTCACTCCGGGAGTTTTCCCAGTCGGCAATCACGGTTGGGGTGATGGGCACGCCCAGCTCATGGCAGCGATTTGCGTAGGCTTGCTGGGAATTGAACCATTGCTTGCGGAGCGCACGAAGACGCTGGCTCAGGTTATGAACGGGTGGATTCATACGGTCACGGACACCTGCTGTTTGGGGCGTTTGACCCGTTTGGGATTTTGAGTTTCAACAATTTTTTCCTCATTACCGCCGTCGGCGGCTTCAACCTGGCTCGGCGCTTGGTTCTTGGTGAGGTCGAGTTTTTCCTCGATCTCACTCTGACGACGGGTCAACTGCTGGTAACGCTCCTCGCGCTCAAAGTGCGCGCCGACTTTGGTTTCCAATTCTTTCGCTCGTTTGGTGGCGTCGGTGATGTCGTAATCAAGTTTGGACGCCCGCTCCTCAAAACCTTGGATGTTCGCTTCGAGTGAACGAATCGTGCCCTGCGCCGTGTCCGTCACTCGTGCGGCGTAACTGTTCTTCCCGCGCACAATCATTTCCACGGTGTTGTTGAAGCTGGGGCGCAGGAACAAATCGAAACCAGCAAAGCGGCCAACCCGCACGTCGTCGCCGAAGCGGTTTTTGATTTTTTCGGCGCGACGAAGAATCAATTCTCCGGCAATGCCCCGGTTGTCGAGCGTCTGGCCATCGAGTTCAATGCTGAACTTGTCGCCCGAAGTGTCCTGTCGCGCGGCGATGTCTTGTCGCAAGTTTGTGAGGCGTCCCGTGAACGCTTCGGCATCCTCGTGCGAACGGCGGAGATTGGAGCGGATGCGGTATTGCTCCTCGGCGTGCGCGGAGCGGAGTCGCGTGAGACGGATCAATTCGGCGTCCACCTGGGCCTTCTCAATCACAAGCGGATTGCCCGATGCAATGGCCTTCACCTCGGCATACGTCAGCGCGGCGGAGTCCAAATCTTCGAGGCGGCGGATCGTCATGTCGCCGCTCATCACTTGCGCGATGAACTTCGCCTTCGTCTCCAACGTCTGCCACATATAAGCGTCAAAGCTCCCCTCCGTGACGTAGCGAACAATCTGGATGACGGCATTTTTGTTTCCCTGCCGGAGTATCCGCCCCTCGCGTTGCTCCACGTCCGCCGGTCGCCACGGCGCGTCGAGATGATGCAAGGCAATCAACCGCTCCTGCACATTCGTGCCTGAACCCATCTTCTGCGTGCTGCCGAAAAGCACGCGAACTTTGCCTGACCGCACATCACGAAACAGCGTCAGCTTGGAAGCATCCGAATCGTAATCCTGAATGAAGGCGATTTCGTTGCTAGGAATTCCCAAGCGTTCCAACTTCTGCGCCGCGTCGTTATAGACGGAGAACCCCCGGTCTTTCGGTGTGGAGAGGTCGCAGAACACAAGCTGGGCGGAACGCTCCGGTTTGCTCTCCTGCCAGATTTCAAAAATCTTTTCGACCGCCAGATTCACTTTGCCTTGCGGTTCGTCCGGCGCGGCTGGCTTCATCAACCGGAGATCCAAAGCCGCCTTCCGTCCCTCGGAAGTAATTTTCAGCATATTATCTTCGGTCGGATCAACACGCCCTGTCCTCAATCTTTCGGCACGAGCGGCGAGCGACTGAACGAACGCCTTGAGTTCCTCCGTGGCCGGCGCATTGCGAATGGTCGGCTTTTCTCCGTCCAGTTTTGGGCGCGGCAGATTTAGCATCGCGGCGGTCTGCACGTCAGCAGACTGGCGGAACATCTGCATCAGCTCCGGCACATTGATGAAACGTGCAAAGCGCGTGTTCAGCCGATAGCCCGCTCCGTCCGGCGAAAGTTCCATCGCCGTCACTGGCTCGCCGAACGTAGCTGCCCACGAATCGAAGTGATGCAGGTTGTGTTTCTTCAAGGCGTCATGCTGGAGATACCGCTGCATCGTGAACATTTCGGCCATGCTGTTCGCGATCGGCGTCCCGGTGGCGAACACCACGCCACCTCCACCATTCAATGACTGGACGTGCCGCACCTTCAAATACATATCGAAAGCCCGTTCGCTCGCGGTCTGCGGCAGACCGGCGATGCGCGTCATCTTGGAAACGTAAAACAGATTTTTGAAATAATGCGCCTCGTCCACAAGCAGCCGGTCCACACCGAGTTCTTCAAACGTCAACGTGTTATCTTTTTTGTGCTCGGCGGCGAGCGTCTGAAGTTTGGCTTCCAGCCGCTTCTTCGCCTTCTCCAGTTCCTTCACCAACCGGCGATTGGAACTGTCCGCGTGTTCCCGCCGGATCATTTCCAATTCGTGAAGCTGCTCCTTGAAAAACCGTTCCTGCGTTTCGCGTGAAAGCGGGATGCGTTCAAAACCGGAATGCGTGACAATGACGGCATCCCAATTGCCGGTGGCGATGCGGCTGAAAAGTTTTTTGCGGTTCTGCGACTCGAAATCCTCCTTGCCTGCGGCCAGGATGTTCGCGCCGGGATACAACGTCAGCAACTCGGTGGAGAACTGGCCGAGCATGTGATTGGGGACAACAAACATCGGCTTGCCGGAAAGACCAAGCCGCCGCGATTCCATCGCAGCGGCAACCATCGTGTAAGTTTTTCCCGCGCCAACGACGTGGGCCAGCAATGTGTTCGGTGTTTGCAGAATCCGCCAGACACCGGCCTTTTGGTGCGAGTGAAGTTGAATCGCTCCGCTCGCGCCGGGCAAGGTCAGGTGATCGCCGTTAAACGTGCGAACGCGGGTGTGATTGAAGGTGTCGTTGTAGAGGCGGCAAAGCCGTTCTCGTCGCGAATCGTCCGACCAAACCCATTCCTTGAACCGTTCTTTGATACGCTCCTGTTTCTCTCTCGCAGCCTCCGTTGATTGAGCGTTCACGACGGGCTTTTTATCCACCGTATCATAGACCGTGGGTGTTTTGAGATTGAGTGCGTCTTCAATCAATTCGAGCGCCGTGTAACGGTCAGTTCCCCAATCCGTCGTGTTGGCGGTTGCACCGCGTGCGTCCCAGTTGGCATTGATACTCCAAGTGCCAAGTGCGTGGATGTGTCCGATCTGGACGCCCGCAGGCACGTTGAGCAGTTCGTTGGTGAATTTTTCCACGTCTTCCGGCGGCAACCAAGCTGCGCCCAACCGCACATCAATTTCGGTCGCCGCCAAATCTGCGGGCTGGACGGATTTCAACGCCTCGACGTTTTCGGCAAAACGCGGGTCAGTAACCGCTGCCGCATCCGCGACAACCAGTTTTTCGCGCACATTGCCAGAAAGATACTGATCGTCGGTTTCCCATTGATTTGATTGGGGATTTAGAAAAATTACGCCTTTCAAGTCCGGCAGAAATTCTTGAATCGGTTTGTTGAGCAAGTCGGCCATGTGGTCGAGGTCAACGCAACCATGCTCGTTCAAGGTGACGAGCAACGCCTCCTTCGGCGTGCCGACCGACTCCACCGGCTGCCGGTGATGAATCGTCCGCTCGTTGAAAATCGTGGACTTGGTCGCCCGCTTCGTTTCGTCATTGTAATTCTCCAGCGAGAGGAGCAATGGCAAATCAGGATCGCCGTCAAAGGCGCGCTGGTTGGCGCGAAGATTTACTGGACCAAAGCGCCCCACAAAACGGTCGTAAGCCTGGTTGAGTCGTTGCCGGGTTTCGACAACGTGTTCCTCGGCGCTGCCGTCCATCTGCGACCGCAGACAATCACGAACAGCATCGCGCACCGGAATCAAATGGCGGATGCGCGAGCGCAATTCGCTGGGCATGTCGGTGAGCGGGCGAAGAACATTTTCCTCCCGGATGCAGACCATGCCATCGTGAAGACAGAAGGCGTTGGGCTTTACGAAATCGGGCGCGGGAATGGTTTCTTCGAGCGTTGGCTCGGCGATTTTATGTGACTGTGCCTCGTAGATGCTTTGCGGCAATTTCTCGACAGCTTGAGCCAGTGCCTCCGCCAGTTTGCGACCATCCGGTTCAAGCGTCGGGTCGTTGCCGCCATACATCCCACCCGCGAGACGCATTTTTCCCAGCATCATTTCCGGGCGGGCGGCAAAGTATTCGTTCAGCGTGAAGGCTTCGCCAATGTCGTTGCTGTAATCCGCCGTTTCTTTCCAAGCCGTGCCGGTGGGGACTTCACCGGCCCGGAGCTTCCGAAGCATGATGATGTCGGTCGTGACTTCCGTGCCAGCGTTCTTCTTGAAGGCATCGTTCGGCAGACGAATCGCGCCGAGCAACTCTGTGCGCGTGGAAAGCATTTCCCGCAACGTCGAGTCCAACTTGTCCATTGTGCCGCGCGAAGTGATGAACATGAGCAAACCGCCCGGACGCACTTTCTCCAACGTGGCGGCGAAGAAATAATCGTGGATTTGAAATTTGTAATTATTGAAGCGGGGGTCGTGAACGGTGTAATCGCCAAACGGGACGTTGGAAATGGCGAGGTCGTAAAAGCCGTCGGCGAGCTTCGTCTGCTCAAACGGTTGGGGGCGAACATCCGTATCGGGATAAAGCGCCTTGGCGATGCGAGCGGTCAACGGATCAATCTCGATGCCGGTGACAGTCGAGCGGCGAAGCATTTCTCCGGGCATGAGGCCGATGAAGTGGCCGATGCCGCAGGCGGGTTCGAGCACGCGCCCGCCGGTGAAGCCGAACCGTTCCGCGGCGTGATACATCGCGCCGATGACGGTCGGCGCGGTGTAATGAGCGTTGAGGGTGGTGGCGCGCGCGGAACGGTGCTCTTCATCGGACAAAATTTCCGAAAGCTGGATTTGCTCCTTGTGCCAGTCCGTGCTGTCCACGTCGAACACCTGGGGCATCGCGCCCCAGCCAACATATTTGACGAGCGCGACCTTTTCCTCGTCGGTGGCCGGGCGTTCCTCGGCATCCAGCGTCCGCAGCGTTTTGATTGCCTTGAGGTTCTGCTGAAACTTCTGCTTCGGCCCGCCATCGCCCAGCCGGTCGGCCTCGGTGATGCGGTAGTTGTTGAGATTCTTCGGCGGTTCTTCCTGATGGCGTCTGGCTATTCTTCGGGCGGGAGCAGGATGTATTTCTCCCGCACCATTTCCCACGCCTGCGTCTGCGCCTGTTGAGCCGTTTTTCCCTGCTTCATCAATTCCATGCGCAACGTGGCCATTTCGTCCTTCGTCTTTTCCTCCGCCTCCAGCAGCATCTGGTGCAGGAGGCCTTTCCGTTCCAAGTCGCGCACCATCTGCGGACGGTGTTCGCGCCAGTGTTTCTCGGCCATCCGGCCGTATTGCGTCAATGGTGTCATTTTTTGCCCTTGTTGTTGAAAAAAGGTCAAGTTGCGCGTCCGAATTTGGAATGTTTCGCCGGGCAGCCATGCGATTTTCTTATTTTTTTGCGGGTTTAGCAAGCGGTGCTCTGGTTCGTGGACGGCGGTTTATACAAGGCCGCCGGGTTACGATCTTCATCTCCAAACCAACCAACTTGCCACTCAAGCGCCGTTTGTCCGGGAACAAGTCGCCAGCTTTAACACCAAATACTTCGGCGAAAAACTCAATTTGCCTGTCCTTCACGATGCAGCGTTTGGTTTCGATGTTGGCGAGGATGTCGCGGGTCATATAGCAGCCAAGTAATTGCAGCTTTCCCACAAGTTCGTCCTGCGTCCAGCCCCGCTGGTAACGAAACTTTGCGACGTTCTGGCCGATGATGTTTTCGTCGCGGTGCATCCGCACCTCCAAGTGTTTATATTCAAGATTTCATAGGGTGGAACAACTGGAAGACCATGTGGTGTGAGCCCATCCAGCGTTTCGTTTTGGCCGGGAGTCAAGGGTCGAAATGTTCCTCCCAGGCCGATGATTCGGGATCAGGTTCAGGCCCTGGCACAATGCCGGGAAGAAGCCTTGCCACCTGAAGTCCTTGGATCGGGCGTTTTCGTTGGCGGGCGAAAATCCAGACGATGACGAGAAGACAAAGAAAGACCAGCCAGACAACAAAAGTCACCCCTTGTTCCTGAATTAAGCTATCCAAGAACTTTGTCCGATGTGCGACATAGACCACCGGGTGATCCATAACATTCCTTCAGGTTCATTCGTCTCCCGATAGGGACCGGCGATTCAAATTCAGCAAGTTTCGTGCTAAAACCATATCGTGCCAAGCCAGTTGCGAAACTGTTTCGCAAAAGACGCCAAATTGTAACCGCCGCATCCCCGGTCTGGAAAACCAGTCGGGGCGCGGCGGCGGCGGCCTTAAACAGCGACAGCTTCCGTTTTTTCTTGTTGCTGGCCTTGCACGCGGGCAACCGCGCGCCTGGCCGTGCGACCGATTTGTGCGATGACGCCTTCCTTCTGGTCTTCCGGCAGGTCTTTGACCAGGAGATCGTAGGCGCGCTTCAGTTCGGGGTTGCGGTTGATCTGTTTCAGGACGCCTTCCCGGATGCGTTGCTGGCGGTCGAGTTCGCGCACTTCGTTCAGGACGACCGTGCGTTCAAGGCGTTCACGCGGCATGGCCTGGACGTAGCTCCAATACTTCGGGTTCTCTTTGACGTAGGCGTCAATTTTGGCATCCACTTCCGGGTTGCTCCGAAAAGTGGGCGGGTCTGCGGGAGCGGCACTGCCGCTGGCGCTCGGTGGCGCGGGTGGTTTAATTTTACTCATAACTATTTGTTTCTTGTTGTTTATGTTGCACGGCATTTGCCGTGTTCGCCGGAACGAGGCGGTCAAACCACTCCGCTCCGGCAAAATGTTTCATGGACTCAACGGATCAGGCGGTTCATTGGTCGTAGAAATAGCTGGAGCAGGCGATTGCTCCTGGGTGGCAGCGAGTGCGTCGAGTCGCTTTTGCATCTCGTTCACCGACACGCGCAACCGCACCGTTTCCTGTAAATTGGTTTTGGTCTGCTGCAACGCGGATTGAAACTGTGCCAATGCCGCCGATAGGGTTCTGGCTTGTATCATGATTTGGGTGGTGGCGAGCCGCTGTGAATTGACCTCGGCCAGAATTGCATCGTTGACCGGGGCCGGGACGAACGCCGCGTCGCGCGACGGCAACGCAGGCAGGTTGCCGTCAGCCGGGCCGGGATGAAAATCCCAGCGGGTGTTTTCCTCGACGCGATAGACGACGTGCTGTTCGTGCATGATCAAATCGTCATTCGGATCGGCGTAGCGTCCGACGTGGTAGGCGTGGAGGACTTCGGGATAACGAATGCCGTCGGCGTTCGCCGCTGGCGGTTGCTGTGGCCGCAACACCAGCTTGGGCGTCGTGGAGCACGCGGAGAGAAACAACAGTGGAATGAGATAATAGGCTTTCATGGTTTTGATTTGGTTGGTTCGTCGTTTTCCTGGGTGACGGGAATGGCGGTGCCGCCGAGCGAGGCATCGGCGGCGTCAATGGTTTGCAGGACGTAGAGATAAAACTGTTTTCCGCTCGGCACGCGGACGTAAAAACCGTTCTTTTGAATCGAATCGAAAATTTGCTGCGCGTAGGTTTGCAACACCGCCTGCGCGCCCGCAAAGGGCGCGTTGTTGAGCGTGGGACTGTTGACGGGACCGAAGACGGTTTGTTGTTTCTCCGTCAACGCGCCCGCCGCGCCGGACAGGAACGTCGCGGCAAACAGTTTGATGTCGGCCAGGTTGTCGGACTTGATGACCTCGCCGCGCAGTCCGGCGCTGCCGTCAGTGATGGCCCAGCCGGTCTGGTTGGTGTCATTTTCAAACTCGCGGTCAAGGGCGATGGCCTTGATTTGCATTTCCATCCCGTTCTGCCAGACCAGCGTCCAACTGTTGCCGCTGGCGATGCGTTCACGTTGATGGTCGGTTTGGGCCGTCCCATGAATCTCCGTGCCTGCCGGGATAACCAATTTGCCACCATAATATATGTTCTCGGTGATGAGGCCGACGATGGGTGTTTGGATGGAAGCCGAGTCCACCGTGATGACCGTCTCACAGGGAATCAGCCGTCCGAACGGCGCAAACACCGCGCTCAACTTTTTGGCCGGCGCAATTCCCGCCGAACTGTCGGCAAACAAACTGATGGGCGAGAGCGTTGGTGCTTGGTTTGCGGGAACCACTGGCAACGGAGCGGGTTTCGGAAAAGCAGACGGCGGCGATGACGGCAACGTCGTTGGCTCCGGCTTGGGCGGCGGCGGATAATAAACCTGCATTGGCCGTGTGACGGACTGCACCACCTGGGGCTTGTCCGTGGCGTTGGTCGCCAGAGCCGTGACACTGACCGCATCTTCGGCAGACGGATGGTGTTTGCGAACGACACTGAAAATGATCAGTGCGGCGGCGAACAGCGCGATAAAGGCAACGAGCTTGCCGGTCTTGGTTTTGAAAAAATTGAGCAAATCGCGCGGTTTCATAGCTGGCCTCTGGGTGAACGGATGGGATGCACGCTTGGAGCATTGGTGACAGTGACAACGGGTGGCGGCGGTGGCGGCGAAAGACGCGTCACTAAAACCGTGAAGGCATTTCGCAAGGACAGTTCGTTGCGCCCGCCGTCCGGCGTGCCACTGACGGCGAAATAAACGATGCTTTGGCCTTTGGGCGGCACCGTGCCGTCGGCGTCGCTGATGGATTGGGGATAAAGCCGGTTGCCCGCGCGCAACGTGAAACTGTCCGGCTGATAAATCAGGGGCGCGTCAATCTTGTTGGTGATGGCGACGCGAAAAACCAGCGTATCCTCGGCGTTGAATCGGAAAGCTTCTTCAATCTGAATTTCATAGTCGTTGAAATCGCTGACGAGTGGCTTGCCGTCGTAGGTGGTGAAGTCCACGTCGGCGACACTTTCAGGCTGCTGTGCTTTGAGCAATGGAAACGCCTTGGCTTTGTCGAGCAACGCCAGAAGTTTAATCGGACTGACTTCGGGCGCATGGCCTGACGCCATCCTCCTCCGGCGTCGGCATGGCGGCCATGTTGAGCGACAACACCGGCTGGTCGCTTTCAGTCAGTTCAAAAACGTAGGTGTGGTCGTTCCAGCGGATGTTGAGATTGGCGGACGCTTTTGGGAAAAGGGCGCGCACGGAAAGAAACGCCGAGCCTTTGGTGTGGGCCAGTTGAAACAGGCCCGGCGTTTTTCCGTCCACCGTGACGCCCGCACCGTCAATGGCGGTGATGGCGCTGGGGAAACTGATGGTGGTGACGCGGTTGGTGGCAACCGGCACAGACACAACACGTTGTCATCCAGAAAATCTTTCTGAATTGGCCGGCGCTTGCGCCAATGCAACGGTGGCGGTGAACGACGCGATAGGTGAGAGGACAGGACTTTAACGATTGATTTCATATTTGAAGTCGCCCACGGCGGTGGGGAAGCGTCCGTTCAAGGCCATGTTGGGGTTGCGGATGAGGCGCAGCCGGAGCGTGAACGGAAACGCCTCGGTGAACGCCTTGTCTTGAAAGATGCCGCTGCGGATGATCTGGCCGGTGACAGCGGCCAGCACCTCGTTGTCGCGCGTGGCCAGAATGTCAATCTGGCCAATCTCGGCTTTCTGGTGCAACTGCTTGGCGCGAAATTCGACCATCTCCTTGACGCGCTCATCCTGCGCCTTCGCCAACGCGGATTTGAGGAACATCAATTTGAGCAAATCGGGATTGTCGAAGTCCTTGGGATTGCGTTCGAGGAACGCCATCGTTGCGAGTTCGGCCTGTTGGACGTGCAAATCCTTGGCCTCCGAAAACTGGAGCAACGGACTCAAATAGTAGGTGCCGGCGGGGTCAATGATGACGACGCGCTCGCGCTGTTTGAATTGTGAGACGATGTGGTAGCGGTCCATCGCCGAGAGCAGCAACACGGCGACGGTGAAGAAGAACCAAAACCACGGCAGCCGGTCGCGCTGGGTCAAAAGCCGGGTCAGATCAAAGCGGCGCGGCGTGGGCTTGGTGGCATTCGCGCTTTTGGTTTCGGTGGTTCGTAATTCGGGGGTGTCCATAGGTCAGTAATAATTGGGTTTGGATTTGGCGATGAGTTCGCGGACGGCCTTGTTGCCGGTGATGTCGTCGCCGGGCCGACCGCGCGCGGAGCGCGGCGGCAGGCCGGACCCGGCGATGATGATTGCGCCCGCGCTGCCCATGTTGGCGGCAGACGACATGGTGCTTAACAACGCCGCCACGCCCGCCGCGCCAGCGGTGACGGCAGGAATGCCGGTGCTGGAAGCGGTCGCGGCAGCGCCCGCAGTCGTGGCGGCGGTCTGGAGAAAACTGCTGACGCCGCCCGCGAGCAACGCGCCTCCGGGCTGAATGCCGTGGGCGATGACATTTTGAATGATGACGGGCGCGGCAACGGTGCTGAAAATTATCCAGAAGCCAACCACGGCGACGCCGATGGTTTTCTGCAAATCGGGCAAGGTGGAAGTCGGATCAATATATTCAAAGCTGGGGTCGGTCATGAAATCGAGAATGCCCTGGGTGACGAGCGCGGCGAGCGCCCAGCCCAGCGGCCACAACAAAACGCCGACAAGATTCATGAGGTAGCGGTTGCCGGTGTGCTTCAACGCCGGAATTGCCATGAAACCGATGAGCAAGGGCGAGAGCGCGTAGCCGAGATTCAGGATGATCGTCTGGAAGATGTAAGCCCAGAACATCATCAGCGAAGCAAACTGGCCGACGAGCCAGAGGACGGCGGAGATGATCAGGTCGGTGGTAAAATTGTGGAGCTGCGACATGACATTCCACCAGGACGATTGCGTGGCCGGGTCGCGTTTGATGATGAGCAGATGATTGAACTGCTGATAGACGTTGGCCGGGTCAACGCCCAGGCCGGAGAGGATGGAAGTTTGCAGCAAATTTTGCAGGGTATTGCCCCAGGCAGGCAGGAACACGAGCAAGGACGTGAGCAACAACAGGCGCAGGAGCAAATTCAGAATGGATTTGTGTGAAGAATGTTGCTTCACGGTGACAATGACGCCGACAATGAAAAGCGCGAAGGCCACGCTCAACAACAACGTGTGAAGATCACCACACTTGGCGAGGAATGTGGGAAAGATGCTGTCGAACGTGGCCATAATGAACGCAGGGTTGACGGTTATGGATGGCGGTTACGGCGTCGGGAATACGGTCGGCGCGTTGAGCAACTGGAACTTCGCCGTGTAATTGCTCACGGATTCCTCGAACTCGGCGTTCTGCTGTTCGGTCAACGCCTGAATTTGTTTCTGCTGGTCGTTCCGGTTCTGGATGTCCTGCACCATCGCGGCGGACGCGGCCTGATTCACTTCGTCATCCGTGCTGGCAAGGTCGCCGTTCAGGCTGGTGAGAACGCCATGCAACTTCTGCACCTCGGCATCGGTCGTGGCGTTTTGAAGCTGCTGGGTGGTCTGGGCGATTTGATCCTTGATGGCCGCACGCCGTTGCGCCGCGTTGTCGGCGACCGCGACGTAATTGCTGGCGGTGTTGATGATGGCCGAAAACGGTTCGTATTGGTTGGCGGGCCGCTGGATGGTTTGGCCGCGAGGCGTCTGGAAGCTGGTGCCCACCGTGGCGTAGATGCCTGAATCATTAAAGTTCAGGGCGATGTTGCCGTTGGCATTGGCGACGAGATTTTCGAGGTTCAAATTCGGCTCAAGGCTCTGCAAGTCGGCGTTCAATGGCGCAACCATTGACAGCACCACTTGGACGGATTGCCGAACAGGGATTCATAATTCTTGAACTCGCTCAACTGGCTGGTGAGCGTGTTGATTTGCTGCACCTGGTTGTCAATCATGGTGACGTATTTGGCGATGCTCTCGGCTTCATCCAATATCTGCTGCGATGTTCATCGTCGGGTCATAGACGATCCACTGTGCGCGGGCGGAGAACGCCAGCGGCAGGGCGATGAGGGCTGCTACGATTAGTTTTTTCATATTTTTCCTTTCTCTGTTGTTGTTGTTTTATTGTTCGATGCGGAGAAATTGGGTGGTGGGTTTGAAAATCACGCCGTCAATGGTCTGCTCCGGCAGATGCACTTCATAAAGCCGGACCCGGCCTTCATCGCCGGCCTTGGCCTGCTGCATGGAGACGTAAAGCCAGTATTGCTGTTTGACGGCATCGCTACGGCCCTTGTCGTAGCCGGTCTGGTAAGACTTGTCGTTCTGCTTGCTGTTGGCGTAGTGAAGCCCTTCGCCAAGCAAAACCCCGCCCGCCGCACCGCCCACGATGGCGACGGGATTGTTGTGGGACAGTTCGCCGCCGAGAGCCGCGCCGCCTGCCCCCAACGCCACATCAGTGACGGTTCGGGTGACAGCGGCGCAGCCCGTGAACAGACACACGAACACAGGCAAGAGGAATGAATTGAATCAATAATTTTTTCATAAGCGTTTTGGTTTGGGTTTATTTGGGTGGATTGGCGTGGGCGATGATGCCCTCGACGATGTTGGGACTTTTGCGAAGTTCGCGGGCGCGTTTGTCGAAATGTTCGCCGCTGGACGAACTGCAATAGAGCATCTCCGGCGAAGCGACGTTGTGGACCGTGCCGCAGAGGTTGCGGGTCGCGTCGGTGTGCAGATAGGTGAACGGCGAATACTTCTGGCCGGTTTGATGGTCGGGCAGCGGATAGTTCATGATGGCGTGCTGCGTCACTTCGGGCAGCGCGATGTCCTTGCCCATGTCATCCAGATCGGCGCGGTCGTTCTGGCGCATGATGAAAAACTGGCGCGAGTTGCCGAACACGGCGGAGCGGATGCGCGACTGTTTGAAGCGCGCATATTGCTGCACGATGGAAATGTTCCAGCAATTGAACTTGCGAAGCTGGGCGTAGGATTCCTGGACGATTTCCTGCCCGCCGGGAATGTCGAGGAAGCGGGCGACCTCCTCGTAGATGTTCCGTTTCCGAATGGCGCGCGGCAGCGTCATGATGTGCTTGCGCGCGTGGTTGGTGATGAGGAAACCGGCGGCCGCCTTCAGCTCCTTCGCGGACTCCGGGATGTAGCCCAACTCGAAGTGGGCGATTTTGCCGGTGAGCGAAAGATTGCTCGTGCCGTCGAACAGGCAGCCGTAGTTGCCGTCGCGACACCACGGCAGAATCAGCGTGGCGATTTCCATGATCTGGTCGCGTTCGCCGCCCATCGGGTCGAGCATCATCAACTCCTGAAGCATCCGGTGCGTCGGGAATTCGTCCGGCGTGAAAGTAGGCAAAGGCGAGGTTGCGGACTTCCTTGCTGGTCCGGGGGTCTTTCAGGAATTTCAACACCGCCGCTTCCTCGAATTGGCGCTGATATTCCTCCGCTTCGGTCGGGTGGGCTGCTTTCCAGTCGCGGAAGTCCGCAAAAGTTTCGAGGGTCGTCGCGCCGGGCGGCATTTTTTCGGCGCGAAAATTCTGCAACGCCATCGCGTGCCGGGCGATGTCGAGCAACTGGTCGTGGCGCTTCTTCTGCCAGTCCTGGAACGCATCCTCGTAAAGCAGGTTCAGATATTTGGCGATCTGCGCCTGCCGGAGCATCTGTTTGTCCTCCTGACTCGAAGTGCCAATCATCCGCGCCACCAGCGCGGTTGCCGCCGACAAATGGTCGGGCGTGAGGGGCAGTCCCTTCGTGTCGAGATAATTGATGGTCAGGTCGCCGTCGGGATGAATGATGATGGGCCGCGCGCCTTCCTCGACCGTCGCGGTGTAGATGCCGTAGGAAAGCCCTTCTTCGATGATGACGGTGTAACCGAAATAACCTTCGGTTTGCGAAAGCAGGTCGCAAACCGTGACCGATTTCCCCGCGCCCGACATGCCCAGCAGAACCGCGTGCTGTGGAGATTTATTGTCCTTCGAACCGGAGAACGTCTCGATGCCGATGAGATTATCCTGCGGCCCGTCGTAAATTGCCTCCGCCGTTGCCAAGTGCCCGGTGAAGGTGCTGGACACCGGCAGCATGTCCGCCAGGAAACGGTGCTCGGAATAAAGTTTGCGATGTTCGTAACGTCCCCATGTCCAGCCCGGCCAGGTCTGGAAGAAAAGACTTCTTGAGGTGCTGGGCAGGTTGCTCTCGAAGTATTGCGCCGAGTTCATCGAGTTGATGGCGTTCTTGATGGCCCCGGCCTTGGCGTTGAGGCCGTCGCGGGTCTTGTCCCAGACGCGGATGGCGAACATGGCGCGGAACGGAATCGTTTGTCCCTGCATGAGCGCGTGGATTTTCTTCTGCTTCTTTTCCATGACGGTGAGCAGGGAGATTTTCTTTTCGCTGGCGTAGTCACCGGCCACGCGGTCGTGCTCCTTTTCCTCCTTGTTGATTTCCTGTGAAATCGGGAGCGGATCAACATTCACGGTGACGGTGTAATCGAGCAGCCGCAGATTGGTGAGCCGCTGGATGATGCCGGGATACGTCGTGCGCGGCCAGCGGGTCAGGACAATGAGCGAGTGATAATGGCCGTCGAGGAAGAAGCCAAAGTCGGACTGGCCGTTGCCTTCGCTGTGCCAGCAGTTTTCCTGAATCGAAAGTTCGGGTTCAAAACCGTCCGCCGGGTCGTAATCGAAACGGTCGTTGAGCGACGGATTGAGAAACCGTTTGTAATGCCGGAAATGGTCGAGGTCGGTCATGGGCAGGATGCGCGCGCCGCCGGAGCCGAAGATTTCCAGCAAGAGCCGGTGGACGTGGTCGAACTCGGTTTCGAGCTGGTCGAGCAGCGTGTGGTAGTAGTCGCGCCGGGCGGCGGCGGACTGGAAGGATTTCGGCACGTTTTCCAGCGAGCGCGAGATGTAGAAATGACGCGCTGACGGCGGAGTTTGCGT
Source organism: uncultured Verrucomicrobiae bacterium (assembly GCA_963845665.1). Classification (GTDB taxonomy): domain Bacteria; phylum Verrucomicrobiota; class Verrucomicrobiia; order Limisphaerales; family UBA11358; genus UBA11358. The sequence continues at coordinate 61,924 of CAWJTA010000001.1, read as the reverse complement.
TCGGACATGGCCTGCCAGTAGCGCGCGAAGCGTTCGTTGCGGGTGCGTTTGGTCCAGACATTGGAAAACTTCTCCGTCTCCTGTTGGTAGCGCAGCAATTCCCCCTTGTAATCGGAATCGCAGAAGTATTGCACTTGCAGCCGCTGATTCTCGTGAAGCGAGGCGAGCAGGAGACAGAGTTGATCCTGAAAATCGTTGAGGTCGGCGACCTGGCTGTTGGTGAGGTCGGGCGCTTCAAAGACAAACCCCTTCGCGACGTAACCGCCGCGCCGGAGCAGATTGAAGACAATCAGATTGCGGACAAAAAAACCGTTGGGAGCGCGTTCAAACATAGGTCAGACATGGATTGAGGTTGCGGATTCGTCGGCGGTCGTTTGTTGGGCGCGCAGGTCTTCGCGCATTTGTTCGATGCGCGCGAGCTGGTCGGCCAGTTCCTGCACCGTGCGGATTTGGATGCGTTCCTGGACGGCGATGTGGGCCTCGCGGATGTGAGCCAGCGCGCGTTCCAGATGCGCGCGGACGAGGGCGTCCGTGCCATGCTGATGCAGGCTGGCGCGCAAGGAACTGTCGGCGGCTTGAAGCCGCGCGAGCAAAACGTAGCGTTGCGAGTCAAGGGTGCTGGCCTCTCCGGGATTCATGGTTGTTCCTCCGAAAGCGGGTGACGAAAATTGCGGACGGTCTGAACCTCCGGGGCGAAGCCACCACCGGAGAACCAATGTTCAAAACAATCGCGGTCGTAGCCGGGCGGCTTGCCCTGCCGGAATCCGAAGATGTAGGCGAGGCAGATACCGACCGGCACGAGCGCGACGAGGAAGGCTGTCAGCAAGGAGGTGTTCATCATGACGAGCAGGACGAAGAACACCGTGATGGCCACGCCGACACCGCCCACGAGCCACCAGAACAAGCCGCCTTCGAGACCCCAGGTGCGGCCTTTGGAATCGGACGCGGCGTTGGTATCGGTGAAGCGGAGTTCGGATTTCATGCTCGTGGGCGGTTGGGTGTTCGGTGCGGTGCCGGTTCAGAAAGTGCCGACGCCGACGGCGCTGTTGGAATCGAGGCCGAAGATTTTGAAGAAGGCGAAGATGACCGCCGGAGCCGCCGCGATGATCGCGCCGCCGATGATGGACATCTTGCCCTGGTCAACGTCGCCGCGCCGGATGGCGAAGCCGCCGTAGATGACGGCACGAAATGCCGAGCACGAAGCCGAACATCATGATTACGGCGAGACTGTTGCTGATGCCGGTCTTGAGGTCGGTGGAACTGAACGTGGTGGACTGCGCCAAAGCCGGGATGGTGTTGAGGGCGAGGACGGCGGCGGCCACGAGGAGCGATGGCAGCCGCGAGTGAACTTTGGATGCGATTTTTTTGGTGAGCTTCATATGCGTTGATGTTTTTGTTTTCTTTCCGTCAGCGGCTTTTCCGCCGAACACGCGACCACAATCTCACAAACGCGGGAAGCGAAGATGTATGTGATACACAAAATGCAATGAAGTCCCTGCTATGGGTAAGGGATGAACAAAACACCGGACTCGACGAAGCTCACCAAACTCCACGAATTGAACACGCTGTTGCCGCGCGAAATCCGCGGCCAGTCCCACGCGCTGCCGCGCATCACCTCCGCCGTGCGGCGCGGCGAACTTGGACTCACCAAACCGGGCCGTCCGCGCGGAAGTTTTCTGCTGCTCGGACCAACGGGCGTCGGCAAAACCGAAACGGTCGTCGTGCTGACGAACCAGATTTTTGGCGCGGGACAATTGTTCCGTTTCGACATGTCGCGAATTTCAAAATCAGGAATCGCTTGGCCTGCTGCTCGGCGCGCGGCTTGGTGAAGTTGGTTATTTGGGCGGAGTGCGCGAGCGCGCGGCGGAAGGCTCGCTGCTGTTTGATGAGGCGGAAAAGGCGCATCCGCGCGTGCTGGACATTCTGCTGCAACTGCTCGACGCCGCGCGGATCACGGTGGCCACGGGCCAGACGCTGGATTTCAGCGGCTATCTATATCTGGCTCACGTCAAACATCGGCTCGGCGGAATTGATGAGCCTGCAACATTCCAACGACGCCACGCTCGAACGCCACGTCCTGACGCGGGCGCAACAAACCCTGCGCCCGGAAATTTTCGCGCGCGTGAATGAGAAGCTCGTGTTCCATCGCCTGAGCTACGAGCATCAGTTGGAGATTGCCGAGAAATTTCTCGCGCGGGAAATTCAATTTCTCAAGGCACGCGGCCACGCGCTGGAACTGGACAAAACCGTGCTGCCGTTCCTCGTGCGCAAAGGCTTTCATCCGAAACTCGGCGCACGGCCCATGCGCGATGCGGTGGAAAAGCTGGTGGGTGATGCCGTCAGCGAATGTCTGCTGGATGCGCGACCGGCTTGTGGCGCGCTCGCGGTGGACGATTTGCGCGATTGCCTCGCTGTCCTCTGAATCAAGCGAGCGAAAGATACAGATGACTCTCGCCAATATCCTTGTCCGGCTGCACCGCGCCGAGTCTGCGTGTCCGCAGTTGCCCGCAGACCTGGCGAACGGCCTTGCGCCTCGCCGCGTTTTTTGGAAGCTGCACCAGCAGGCAATCCGCGAACTGGTCGCGGGCTTTGTTGCGGTAGATGTCGGGCGCGATCACTTCGACCGCGCCGGCCTGATAAAGCGCCTCCACGAATTTCGCGGCGTCATTCTCGCGTTTGAATCGTCCGAGCGAACGCGCGGTCGGGTCGCCGGTTTTCTTCGCCAGCCATTTCCGCGCTTCGCGTTGATTGCGCTTCTCCAAAAGCGAATCCACAAAGACGCGGTGAATGTGAAGGGGCTTTACGCGGTTTTTGCCGGTCAGCTTGGCGGGCTTGCCGCGAAACCTCGGCAACGTTTTATCCTTTGCCGCCGCTGCGCGATACGTCTCGGCGCTGACGGCCAGCCCGTGGAGATAAAATCGTTCCGTAAGCAGAGTGCCGTCGCGCAGCCAGATTCGGTTGCGTCCGCAGAATTCGCCGTGAACGGTGGAGACTTCGATCTGGAGTTTGCCGTTGTCGTGCCAGTCCCGCTGGATGCCCGTGCCGTGAATCATCCGGTATTCGCCGAGCCAGTCGTCCGGCTTCATTCCAATGGCGGCAGACGCCGTGGAGCAATCCGTTTTCGTAAGGTTCTTCCGAGGCGCGGACGCCATTTTGTGCCAGATGCGGACAATTCCGTGCCTGCGGCCATTGCGCACGGGCACTTGCTCACGGAGCTGTCCGTTTCGATAAAATGTTTTTTGGATCGTGGTGCTCACGACTCGCACATCCGTTTCGGCAACATTCGCCACGTTCCGCCTTCATTCAACACCCGCCGATCTGAAATGCCAACGAAGAGTTGTTCACCGCTGGCGGGAAAAAGAAGGGGCGCGAACTCAACGCGCCCCCACGAGAGGCACCGCGAAGCGCCTTTGAGAGAAGCACGCCAAGCCGCGCCCGATTGGGCGCGTGCTTCGGCGGCTCTCTCGTCCTCTAAAAATTCGCAGTTTTCTCGTGGGACTGGGCCGTTGCGACGCAAAAGTTATGGTTTTGTCGTTATGTCATACATTGCTGCAAATTCGATTGCAGGTGGCATTTCTAACAAGTTTCGCCTCCGGCTGCAACCCTCCACCCGCGAAAGTCTGCCAAGCAGGATTCAAATGCGAACCAGCGCGGGTCAGCCAACATCCCGTCGCCCAGCGACAATTCCCCGCGATGAAAACCTAGAGGCAAACACCCGGCGGCGGCGGAAAGCTCAAGGAGGAACGGAAGCCACGACCCGTAGTATCCTTGAACTTTCCGCCGCCGCCCTACCATCCCCGGTGGTTTTCATCGCTGTCACGGCGACAAGCCGAATGGCCCGGCAAGCGGATTGCCATCCCGCAAAAAGCAGCGGGCGCCGAAAAGTCCCATGAGCAAACCGAACGACAACCGAAAACCGGCACAACGCTTCAGCCCCAGGCGGCTGACTACGGCAACGTGTTGGCCGGCGTGGTCGAGTTGCTGGATACAGCGCGGCGCACGTCCGCCCGCGTCGTCAACACGCTGATGACGGCGACGTATTGGGAAATTGGCCGGCGGATTGTGGAGCATGAGCAGGCGGGTCAGAAACGCGCGGGCTACGGCGAGGAAGTGGTCGGCAAATTTTCCAAGGATTTGACGCAACGCTTTGGCCGTGGATTCGGCCCGGCGCAAGTCGCGGCCATGCGGCAATTTCATCTGACCTTTCCCCTGCCGGACAATTTCCAATCAGTGATTGGAAAATCGGAAATTCTCCAATCGGTGATTGGAAAATCTTCAGCGGGTGCGGTTGAACGGCTCAGTCCGGTTGCCCGCGCCCTCCCGCTCCCGTGGACGCACTACGTCCGGCTGCTGCGGGTGCGGAATTCGCACGCGCGCGAATTCTACGCCCGCGAAGCGTTGGCGGGCGGCTGGTCGGTTCGCCAGCTTGACCGGCAAATCAACTCGCAATTTTACGAGCGCACGGCGTTGTCGAAAGACAAAACGGCGATGTTGCTCAAGGGTGAAACCCCCAAACCGGAAGACGCTGTTTCCGCTGATGAGGAAATCCGCAATCCGCTGTTGCTGGAATTTCTCAACCTGAAGGACGAATACTCGGAAAGCGATTTGGAAGACGCGCTCATCCGGCACCTCGAAACTTTCCTGCTCGAACTCGGCAACGAGTTTGCATTTGTTGGCCGACAAAAGCGGCTGCGGATCGGGCACGAATGGTTTCGGGTGGACTTGGTGTTCTTCCATCGGCGACTGCGTTGCCTGCTGATCATTGACCTCAAAATTGGCGAACTCGTCCACGCCGACATCGGCCAGATGAACCTTTACACCAACTTCGCGCGCGAACACTGGATGCAGCCCGGCGAAAATCCGCCCGTGGGTTTGATTCTCTGCACCGGCAAAAACGACGCACTGGCGCACTACGCGATGGAAGGCTTGGGATGCAAAATGCTCGTGCGGGAATACCAAACCGCGTTGCCCAAGGAATCCGCACTGGCGGCGGAAGTTGGCCGCACACGGGAATTGTTGGAGCAACAAGCGGAATCGCGCCGGGTGTCACGCCCGCCTCGGCGATAAAACCCTGGCTTCGGTCTGCGGTCGGCGAGCGGACAATACAATTATCGCTAGTCAATTTTATCGTGCAAATAATCGTTAAATAAATCGGCTATTTCTTTGGCTTCGGGTAGTAATTTCTCCAATGGAGATCCAAGTCCAAACATTCTCTTTACTATCATTGGGATTACGGTGTTAGAATTCGGACTGTAACCTGTGACCGAGCAATAGAACATTAAAACCAGCGGCACTGCTTTTTTTCCAGCGAATTGCTTGACGAAGGCTTCACGTCCACCCGTCAGGGCATAAACCTGTTGTTCAAACTTCTGGAATATGATCTGAATCATTTCAGCAGGCCCATTTCTGAACGGAAATGCGCCATAGGTCCATTCGCCGTTTTCTTTGTCCAACCTTGCAGGCCAGATTATGTCGTGCGGAATCAGGTTTTTGAGGTTTACGATTACTATGCCATGATTCACATTGGCTTTTTCGATTTGTTCCACGCCTTCTCGCACCCTGTCCAAGAAGGTCATTGGATTTTCAGAATGGGATACTTTACAGGCAAAACCCCATTTTACCCCTTTGTATTCGGCGATAACGTCGGGGTTTCCACCTTTGGAATTATTGGGATCGTCGAAACTCAAATTGGAACACATTTGAAACAGAATTACCGCCACGAAGAGTTCAAACACTTTGTTATTGATTTCCCTCCCTTTCGGATTTGCCGAAGCCTCAATTGCCGAAAATTGGGAGAAATTGCTTGGTTCCAACAACAGTCTGAGGTGTGACAACAAATTCTTAAAATCCGCGTGGTGCTCCGCCCGCAATGCTTTGCGAGCAATGTCGGCCAGAAAGAATCCCCGTCGCCATTTTTCCCGGCAATCAACCCTTTTGTCATGAATGGTTTTATCCTTCCGTATTTCCAACATTTCGAGAATGGCGGTGACGGCTTCTTCCAAAGGGGAACCAACCGGGACTTCCATCTGGTGGCGGCGAAGGAGATTTTCAAAATCAAGCACCGCTTTCTGGTTGTCCTCCAGCGAAAATATTTCAGGAAATGTTTTACCGGAAACTCCGGCAACGATTTCCAGAGGTTTGTCCGGTGCGTCCGCGAGCACCCGTCTTGTCACCAGAAATGTCCTGTTCGGATCGTCTGGATGCGGAATGTGCTCGACCTTCATTCGAGTTCCAGGGTTTGTTTGATCCACCTTGCTTTGTTTGACTACGCTCTCGACGAGAGCCTTGTCGCGGCCGACGACGTAACGGTCACATTCAGAAGCTACGAGTTTATTTACGTCGCGGACTTGTTCGCGTTGCATTCCCATGTGACCAAAACCCCCACCAAACTGGCCCAACATAATGGCGACCTTTTGGGACAATGGAGCAAATTTTACAATCTTCTGAGACGCCAGGCCGAGCACCGGTTCATCGCTTTGCCGAAATTCATCCGGCACAATAAAGCCAATCGGCTCGTCAGTTGTGATGAATGCGCTGGATGGATGGGCGTGCACCACCATCCAATCCATCATCGCAACCTCAAATGTTACCTTTTGGGCTAGGTCAAGCATTGTGCTTATCACAGTATTCCGGGGCACTTCCAATCTGAATTTCTCTTTGTGGATGAAATCGAACATGCTTTCGGCGGATATTTGGCTTCCACCAGTCTTTTCACCATGTTGCTGCACCAATTTTCCAGCAGCAGCTACGGTTGGGACTGCATGTTTAACGACGTGTTTTGCCACCGCATCGGCCACTTCATTGACTACACGATCAAATTTAGGCGAACGAACCATTAAAAAAGCGATAAAGTAAGCCAAATAAAGACGTTCTTCGGGTGAAATTTCACCCCCAGCCTCTAATTTGCCAATTGATGATTTGGCACTGCCTTCAATCTTGGAGAAAAAAGATTCAAGGCTGTAATCCTTTTCGCCGTCCGTATTCTCGAAAACATAATAGTTGCCGATGACCGCCGTATTCAATGGTTGTTGTCGCCGATATTCTTTTTTTTTCCGGTCGTAAAGCCAGACGAATCCATCCCGAGTGAATCCGTCCAAGTAGGACTTCGGCAAGAAATGGTGTCGTTTAGGGTTTTTTCCCATTGTTTATTCCTCGGTCGAATAGCACGAGAATAGGCTACTTGATTTTATGTGGTTTGACGAGGCTTCGGTCTGCGGTCGGCGAGCGGGGCAAGTGGAGCGGAGGGCGGAGAGGAGCGTTTAGCGAATTGGAGCCGAAGCGCAACGCCCGCCGCCGAGCCGCAGACGGAAGCCCGCCGCTCCTGCGGCCTGCACCATGCAGCTCGTGACGAGCGCGCGGTTTGCGAAGCGGAACGGGCGTCGTCGAGAGGGGGACAGGGACGACGGACAGCCCGTGGAGCGAAGCAAACCGCGCGTTGGTCACGGCGGATTCGATCTGTTTGGAATTTGTTCAAAAAAATCCAACTCGGCCAATTCCTTTTTGATGCCTGTTTTGGTGTTTTGCTTTGGCTGGACGGACTGATAACGTGCGAGCAATATGGATCGAGTTGCTCAAAGCCCAATTAAAAATGCTGGCACAATATGAATTCATACGATCACACCTCGCCTTACCATCGCCAGCCTTATCGTCCGCCGTATAGCTCTCTCCCGCCGCGCCCCTATGTTCAGGAAGACACGCTTAAAACCGAGTTGATCCATATCGAACGCAAATCATTCCTGCTGACGCTCAAAGAAAATCCTCGTGGCCGGTTTCTGCGTATTTCAGAAGAGGTGGGCGGAAAACGAAGCGCCATCATCATTCCCTCGACCGGTCTGGCTGAATTCAAGAAGTTGCTGGATGAAATGGTCGGGGCAGAAAACGGAATTGCCGCCAAAGACAAACCGGCAGAGTCGCCCATTGTTGTTCCTGACACTTCGGTTCCAGTGGGGGTAAAACCTGTAAAGCGCACGATGAGCGAAGCAGCACGAGCGAAAATCTCTGCGGCAGCCAAAGCTCGTTGGGCAAAAATTAAATCCACCGGCAAGAAATTGTTAAAAGACGCATAGTGCTGAAAATCATCTGAATCATGGCAAAAACTGTTAAAATATACGATCTGGCCCACAACAAGATTTCGACCATTCCCGCAGCTGAACTTGCTCCCAACATGGTCGAAGCTGATGTGGTGGGGGTTGGCCGGGTTTGGATTTCCGCTGATGATATTTCTTTAGCCGGAAAGGTTAAACACCCTCCATTCAACGAAGAAAAGCGCCAGAAATTACGTCAGATGAAAGCAGCCTTGGATGAAGTTTACCCGAAGACCATTGAAGAATTGGAGGAAACATTTCGCAAAGACTCCGACCCTGATCAGGAGATTGCGATTTGGCTTCACATTGCTTCGGTTTATCAGCAAAGCACGGCAGGAAAAAAGCTGACACTCCCACAGCGCAAGGAATGCCTGATGCTCATTTTAGCTTGCTCGCGCAGCCCGCGAGAACACGTCTTTGAGATTTTTCAGCCCAAGACCATCACTCGTCAAGAAGCTGAACAGGTGGTTGAGCTTTATTTTTCAAGATAACGCCCCGCCTCGTTTGGTGCGTGATGCGTTGGTATGAATTTCAAGGCGGGCAATAGCGCTGTCCTTGTGTCCGAAAAAATTATCCACGATTGAATTCGCGCTCCCACTCTTTTAGCAATGTGAGGATGTTGTCGAATTTGGGCGGCTCCCCGAAAAACATTTCCCGCATATTCACATAATCAGATTGCAACATCGTGATGCGGTGTTTGGGCGGCAGAATTTTCAAAGTTCCCCTTGTTGCTTCACCATATTGCGCCCAGGACGATTTGAAAAACAGGCTCTTGTGTTGAGCCACGCGGTTGAGCAACTCAATTTGTTCAACGGCTCGCTGCGCAACCCCTTTGCGGATCAATTCATAAAAATCGCAATAATGCCGGGACAACCGGACTGGCGTTGGTTTTCCAACCGGTCGATGAAATTCTGAATGCAGAATCGTCGCTTTCTCCCAGAATGTCCGCTCTGCTGCCAACACTTTCACATCACACGACGCCTGCTTGAATCCTTGGGGGAACAATTCCGCCACATAAGGGGTCACGGATTTGGTTTCGTAAGGCCAGTGGTCGGATCGTGCTCCCATTTCGATTTTCACCGCCCGCCGGACGTAGTCGGATTCACCAGCCGGAAGCGATGACGGATAGGCAAATTGCAACGTCTGTTTGTCCGGGTCAGATTCGTCCGGCAACAACGACCAGTTGTCGGCGCGGGGAATTTTCTCCTGAATTGCACCGCGCAAGGCCGGCGTGAGTTCGTCGGCGATTTTTTGCTGACACGCTGCCATCAAACTTTCCACGCGCCGCTGCTTCTCCTTGTTGCTCGCGCCTGCTTCCGGTTCGTTGCTACCGCCGTAACCGAGGAAGCCACGATCAATCGAAACATCAATGTCCTCGGAGAACCGGTTGATGATTTTGAAAACTTTTGACAATGATGTGCCGCCTTTGAAAATCAAATGTTCGCCCATCGTCGGCAGCCGGAACAATTCCTTCAATGTCCAGCAAACCCAAAAATCTTTTTCCAGCACCACCACGTCTATGCCGCTCTGCTGCGCGGCGGCGATGAAAAGTTCGCTGCGCTGTTTCGGTGAGAGTTGTAGAATGGAATCCATGAATCATTTCCCGATAATCTGCTGCAAAAGCGGGCGCATCCAAACCGGAGTTTTAGGCATGAGCGATTTCAAATCCGCCTTGGTTTTCGCATCTAGCCGTTTTTTCAATCGCGCGATGTGATGGGGAATGTTTGGGTCATTCCGCAGATGCCGAATCGCTTGAATAACGAGTCCCGCTGGCCGGCCCGCTCCGAACAAATTGCGCGGGGCGACCCGACGAAACAAGAGCATCAATTTTCCCAATGACACTCGGCGCGGAACGCCATCCGTCTGGATGACAATCTTGGCCGGAACTTGATCTGACAACCCAAGTGCGTTGGCTGCGTAAGCGCCTGTAAATTGCCACTGCGCGTGACTGCCGTCCATCAACGCACGCACCGTTGCCATGATGTCCGGCGCGGTTTGCCCGACGATGGGATGCTGGCGTGGCAAATCGTAAAGTCCCCGGCGAATCCGGCGGATTTTACCAGATTTTACCAACCGACTTAACGTCTGACGGATGGCGGCGGCACTACCAAGGCCATCAAAGTGTCCTGGCGAAAACACCGAGGCGCTCCGACTCGAACGCATGGCGCGGAGAATCGAAACATCAATTGGTTGGGACGCTATTTTCATTCTTAACTGTCACAAAAACTGCCTAGTCTTTGTGACAATGGCAAGACAATTTGAACCTCAATACCCAATGGGTTCTGGTCTGGCTTCGGTCTGCGGTCGGCGAGCGGGGCAAGTGGAGCGGAGGCGGAGAGGAGCGCCTAGCGGAACGCAGCCGGAGCGCAACGCCCGTCGCCGGGCCGCAGACGGAAGCCCGCCGCCCCTGCGGCCAAACCATTGCCGCTCGTGACGAACGCACGGCTTGCGAAGTGAAGCGCAGCAATCCGCCCGCTTGTCACGGCGGACGACGTGAGCTAGTCATACAATAGAGCACGGGGCACGCTCGGTTATTCTTCTTTTGTATGAAACCGCAATTTCATTTGGAAGAATCCCGTTCCGCAAATAAGGACTGATTGACCATGCTTTTCTCTCCCACAAAATCAAGAACCCAGTTCTTCCAAAGATGCGGTATTCGCATCCGTGCGTTATTGATAGAATCTCGAACGGCGTTGGCTACTGCATCCTTGCCCAAGGCGGAGAAAACACAATCAGCGCACAAAAGGTCTAAACTAGAGTATATGGCAATATGGGGAAAATCCTTCGCCGTAATCCGAATTGCCTTACGGTCATCAATTACAACAGACCCCACTCCATTTGCACACGCAATCGTAGCAGCTTCGCCATCGCCAATATCATCCGGTGGGAAAGCGCCTGTAAGGTTGAGGAACGTCTCATACTGTAAATCGGAAAGCGATGTGACTTTGATCTGGCCGTTTCTTACCAAAGAATTTATGACCGTCTTGGCGTCACTGCCATCGCGGGGATCACGCTTGAACTCGCAACATGCCGTTTTCTCAATAACAATTGGACGAGCAAGAGCCTTTAGTATCTCGTCAACCCGATTGGAAGCGACAAGATTTATTATCACACTTGCGTCTAAAAACAGCGGAGAGCTGTCGCAATTAAGTTTTGAAGGTGATTGACTCATCAAGCTCGCTCCCGCCCAAAGCATCTAAATAACCGCGCAACTCCACGCGATCCATCGCTAGCATTTCACACAGTTGTCCTTCAGAAAATAATTGTTGTTTATACGCTTCTACCGCCATGAGAATCAATCGTGGTGGCGTGTTAATCAAATTAACAGATCCTTGTTCTCCAATTATTTTTTTTGCTGCTTCCACAGCGAAACCTCGATCTTTGAGAGAATCAAACGTTCCCTCGGGAAGAAGTTTTAGCCCCTCTAGCCGCCGACACATCGCTTCGACGGAAACTTTTAATGCGTGTGCCATCAGAATTAAATGGCGTGGAGAAAAACGTTCACTGGTTGCGGACATATCTCGGAACCGACGGCGAACTGCGGCGGCAGGCATGAGAAATGAAAGCGCAAAAAAGCTCACAAATTTTTCTTCGCGGGAATTTTCATGTGGCGATTCGTCAATTATATCCGGGGAGGTTCTGGTCACAAGAAAATGACCAGTTTCATGAGCGACGGTTTGGGTTTGTCTTTCAGGGGAGTGCTTTGAATTAATCAGCATACATGGCCCCACGGCGGAATCATAAGCGAACAAACCAGAAACCGACGAATCAATCGGTCGTAAAAATATACGAACCCCTAACTCTAATTCAACCAATGCGACAATATCCGTGATAGGAGATAATCCTATGCCAAGCCTGTGGCGTAAATCCAATGCTATGTCTTCAGCCTGTTGCTCAATGTCACCAGCATAAATCTTCTTTTCTGGAGGGTAGTGAAAATGTAACTGCTGATTTAGTCGTCCTTCCAGTTCAACCATTGAAGCTGCCAACCGATTAAGCAGGCGGACGGCGTCTTCAGATGCGGTGCTTCGCGGAGCATTACCAGTAACGCGTCGGAATTTAGCTGCAAAGTCCAGATGGATTGCTGAAACACGCAGAAGGTCATTGATACTCACCCGATAAGCATTGGCTAATGCTCGCAGTTCATCAGGACGAACTCGACGCTGACCTTGTTCGATCGCGATCAGGGTGGTGCGGGCGACTTTTAATTGGCTGGCAGCGTCTTCTTGTGTAAGTCCAGCCGTTGAGCGGGCAACTCGCAAGCGGTCGCCCAGCTTTGCCGGATCAATCCCTTCGATGATGCTCATAAATAATTTACGTCTGCGTTAATCCAGGACAACGACCCACAATTTTTTACAAACTGTGTCCATTCTAATTTGTGCGCGTGAAGCAAGCGTTGAAATTGTGAAATCACTTTCGGGTAGCTCGCACCCGCCTCGCCAAAAATCTCGAAGGCACTCTGCGCGATAATCGGATCATCGGCTGAAGCATCTGCTTTGTGTGCCAATTCGGCCATTGCGATAACCGCATGTCGGGCAATGTCAGAATCGTTTGCCGTAGTTTTTCTACCCGCCGATTGGTGCATGGAGGATTGCAAGGAATCGGCACTCAAATCTCCCCATAAATATGTATCGTCAGCTTCTTCAAGACCTGCGGCAAAGGCGGACATCCTCCGTAGAATACAACCAGAACAAACCCCACATTGGACGGACTTGCGGTTTAAGTTAACATTCCGTTGGTCTCGGGGGCATGAACGCGTAGTCTCCCAATGGCCAAGTAGTTGTTCGTTTTTTAACCTTTTTAACACTTCGCCTTTGGTGAACCATATTTGAGGGTGTTCGATTTTAATTGGCTCATCCCAAATCGTATTAAAAAAGCGAATCATGCGCCGGGTAAATCCGGGGTGCGAACCTCGCTGTGGAGATTCTGAACCAAACGGGACAAGCGATGGCCCTAAAGCGCCTTGCCCATTCTCCGGGATAAAAATTGCCTCAGCTCTGGAAAGATGGGCAGCGATGCCGGTAAAAACGCAAAAAACAAAACTCCTCGTTCGATATGAAGGCTCCGGGTGAGGGTCGGTTATGAATTTAACTGGAATTGAAATTCGGCGATGCCTTGTTCCGTCGCTTTCCGTAATCCAGTCAGGGCTGCCAGTGATGCTTCGATTTTTTGCAGTAATCCGAATTGGAGATATTTCAGGCTGAAGTTTTAATAATTGAGATTGCGCATACGAATCCAAGCCGTTGCTATATGGAACAACAACAAATCTCCCGCTTCCCAAACTTAAAATGTCCTGCTTCATTTGGTCAAGTTGAGCACGCCGGGATGCGAATTGAATTTCCCAGCAATCTCCAGTCAGAAATTCGAGAGCCTCATGGAGTGCAGATTTGGTTTTGTTCCAGAATTCGGGATCACCCACCGGTATAATTATTTCAATTCGCCGAGACCATCCCTGTGAAAGTTTCCGGCGGAAGGTGCGATCTGCGAACGCAATGATGCCGGCCAGCAAAGCCAATTCATATTCATTGCTGGTCACAAGTTGAAAACAGTAATTTTCGAGAGCTTCGGTATCAATTTTAACATCGCGTCCGATAATGCACGGAATCTCTCCTTTCCGAATGCTCACATTTTCTTTGGGATAGAACACTCGTAGCCGATTTACATCCAGTGCATTTGCTGCTTTAGTCATCGTAAATCCTCATCCAGATCAACTCCATTGGTTGAACCACGTTTTTTCTTCAAATTGTTCTCTCCGGTTAAAAGCTCCTTCACAAGCTGATTTACGGGCAAAGAAGCGATCGCTTTTTTGGCAACATCAATGGGGACGCTCGCATCACGACCGCCATGCTTTAGCCAATGCCCTTTCATGGCCACTAGATTTGAGTCTAGCCGCCCCTTTATCGCGTCAGCGAGAGCGCCCTCAATCGCAATTGTGCTGTTTTGGCCGCAAGCCTCTCGACGGCGCAGATGTGCCACAAATTCCTTCTCAAGCACATGAGTATTACTTTTGCGGTCATGCGAAGAATTAATTTCGTCCACGGCACTGCCAAATAACACTTTTTGGTCAGGTGCAAATTGTCGGGCTATGCTTGCCAAAAATTTGGGCGATAATTCTTGCCGACAATCCCCAGATATTGCTCGATAGGCACTTTTTGCTGCGCGCTCCTTGCGGTCAGCTTCACGGGCGCAATGCTTCATAAGACTTTGCCAAGTCCTGCCGACTGGAGCTGATTTGTGAATATCGTCACGCACTACAAGTGCTAGTTTTCCACAATGGCAGACAATGTCAACTATTTAATCAAAAACATTCTGACATTGTCGGATGTTGAGTTTTGGCCGAAATAATCCCAACGCTCCTTTGCTCGGGCAAAAGCCCAGGCGTCGGGGATTTGCCAGTGCCCAACCGAAACCGCCGTTGTTGAACCACCGTGATTCGTGATGCTCTACGCAATCAACCAAATCCACGATTCCAACAATTCCACCGGTATCCAACCCCATGGGAATGCGGATGCCAAAATTTTCATTCAGCCAATCCATATTTTCTTTAGAGTAACTGTCGAGGCTCAAGCCAGCATGAATCAGTAATGATCCTCGGTAATGGGTTCGACAAGGGCGGTTCTCAATGTCTTTGAGACCACTGACAATCAGCCATGCCCACGGTTGGCGAACTGACAGCGCTGGCAGTTCGGCAAGACTTGGCGTCCAGCGCACGAGCGGTGAAGAGGGAATGTTATCTTTCCTCACGTCGCGGACGGGATCGTTCCAAGGAATTGGTTGAGCCTTTGCGCAATTAGCTCCCTGCGTTTCGTGAGAAATGCTTTGTAGCTCGCTAGTTCGAGTAACGCCGCCTCCGTGGGGATGCACTGCGCGTCAAATGTGGCTACGCCGGCTTTCTCAATGAGCGCAGGGAAATACTCCACCGGGGGTTTGTCGCTGATGGCACGGTTGGTCTTGCCGCCAATGAATGCAAGATTGGAAATGTCGTCCGCCTCGCGAGACGCGTAGGTATTTTTAAGAACCGCCTTGGGAAAGATGTGATGGAATTGAAGTTTGTGTTGCGAACCTGAATGGTCGTGCGCGATGGCCAGATTTGAGCGCCAGTCTTTTGCACCGGCGGCGCGAAATGCGAGAAACATGGTTTTGAACAGTGAACTGCGCTGGTTGCGGCCCTCCAATTCTTCCGGGACGACATCCAAACGACCCACCTGTTGCCGGAGACGTTCAATCAGTTCTGGTGCTCCGCCTTTTGTTTTCAAAGTCGTCAGGTCTTGGTCGAGGAGGGTTTCGCTTGAACCGCGAGAATAACGACCCTTGGCATTTGCCACCAATACCCAAAAGCGCAGTCGTTGGGATTCTTCCGGCGTGAGATGATAATTACGCTTGTGGCCGAAGTAGGCCAACGTCACAAGGAGGAATGGGGAAGCCAGCAACGCCGGGCTGTCGATGCCTGCGTTACTTTTCAGGAAGTTCAAGGCGAACTCCATGCCCAGGCAACTTTCCTTCCACGCCTGTTGCAATACTTCCAATTTGAGACGACCCACTGTCAGAAAGCGTGATTGCCCAGTTGCGAACACGACCAGATTTTTCAAGATCAAGCCAAGGTCCAAATAAAAGCCAGCTTCGGAGCATTGGGCCTGGAACGCCTGAAAGATGGTCAGGGAGTTTCGCCATTTTGCCGTGATTTGCGCCAGTGCGAGATCAGAGCTACGGAGCTTTGCGCCGAGGGAGTTGACGCGAACGAAAATCTCCGTGACCTCGTCATACGAAAGGCTGCGTTCCAAAATATCCATCCGGTAAATATATTTTTTCACGCCGCGCAGCCGAGCCAGTCGCTGGCTGTATTTTTCAGAACGCGGGTCGTCCATGTCGGTGATGCCCGCTCGTTTTAGAAATGGTCGGTCGCTGTCCGTCTGAAACACTTCAGTTACCTTTACCCATTGGGGGAGTTGTTCCAACTTTCGCGTGGCGACGACAAACGTCATCTTGTTAAATCGTTGCAATAATTCATCCTCGTTGGAATCCGCCTCATCGCCGATCAAATCGTCATCATCCTCCCCGTCGCTCTCCTCCACCTCCGTGACGACTTCGAGTTTGTCCGGGTGCTCTAAATTAAACAAAAGTTCGATGGGGCGGTCGTGGCTGCGGCCGGTAACCGGTTTTCCGCGAACAATGGCCGCGAGCGACGTGAGGCGTTGTTGGCCATCGAGGAGGAGCTTGGTGTTTTGAAACGGGTTCTTCTCCTGGGCAATCGCAAAATCCTGCAAGGGCACTTCCTCATCTGTTTCCCACAGGAGAATTGCCCCGGACGGGTAGCCGCGATAAAGCGAGTCGAGTAAATCGCGCACGCGTGGCTTTTTCCAGACGTAGCGGCGCTGCATTTCCGGCAGGCGAAGTTCGCCACGCTCGATCATGCCAACAAGTTCGTCAACGGATGCTTCAGATTTTGCCATAAATTATTTTGGTTCGGGTTCTATCGCTTGCTCTATGACCTTTAGCTGTTCGGCTCTATGTTTCAGGGCGGCGAACAACTTTCCGTAAGCTGTTTGGCGAATTGCCCGGATGGTTTCGTCGAACAATGATTGTTTGAAATCTTCCGGCTCGTAGCTGCCAAAGAAGTAGGGAATTAGCAGGCGGAAAGCACGCTCCTCACCGGCGTCCATCGCATCCAGCGGGAACACAATGTTGAACATGTGAGTTAGCGATGGATTTCGCTTGAAGGAAATCGAGAGGTTTACAGCTTCGGGATACTCAAAAACGAAAACCTCGGTCGCCTGTTTCAATAAATTACCAGCGGCGGCGTAACTCCCGCCTGCGGCCTGTTCGGTTGCCATGGAAATCAATTGTGGCCACGGCAGCTTCGTGTCGGGTGGCGTTTTGAAAAAGTGCGACTTTGTAAGGGCGTCCAGAAGAACTCCCAATCGGCGCACCACGGCGATGCCATGGTCAACCTCCCCGGCAAGTTCATCCTGGCTGATTTCATCGGCGTGAGCATAGGCATTGAGGACAGTGCGGCGAACAAACCGAAGTTCAGCTACCAATGCCTTTGCCTGCGACCTCGTAAGGGGGTCAATCAAGTGGTCTAACCGGTTCTCAAATGGAATCAAAAAATCATCGGTGTCATGCGTGTGCTGGTCCTTCTTGAAATGGACAGCGATATGCAATCGCTCCGCGTTGTTGTGAAAAATGGTTTCCAACGCTGTGCGCGCATATACCGCAGCCGCTTTGTAGTCGCGTCTGGCAAGGCAAAGGTCTGCTATTTCCAAAGCCGTGCCGCTTTCTTCATGGGCAATGGTGAGGAGGCCGGACTGTCGGTGCATTTCTGGCCGAATCAGTATGCTTCGCCACTCATTGCCTGCCCAATCACCGATCTTGATTCGCTCTTTCAGGACTTCAAACCAAGCTTTGTGATAGGTGAGGATGATAATTTGCCAATTCGGAAAGAGGCGCTGAACCAAATCAATCACCTTGCGCCGGTTGCCCATGTCGAGGCCGATGAGCACGTCATCAAGCACGAGCAAGCGCGGACCTTCGATGGGACAAGTTTCCAGTGCGGCGAGGAAGAGACAGAGGGCCATCGCTGACAGACGCGCTTCGTTGAAGACCTCGTGATAGTCAATTACGGATGCCTTTTCTGGCCTCGTGATTTCTGCAAAAAACTCCGGGTCGCTTACCCATTTGGGATACCAAGTAAAATCAGCGGCTTTTTCAGGAATGAAAGCTATTCCGATGCTCGGATCAAAATCATGGAGCAGCGCAGAAGCACGAGTTGCCAGTTTGGTCGCGGCGTCTTTGAATGCAGTATTGAATCGAGCAACTCGTTGTTTCAGTTCCTGCCGTTCACCTTCATAAAGGTGATAATCCTTTTGGCGTTTGATGGCTCGCCATTCGGCTAGAAAAGTCGGAGTTTTTGGAATCTCCATCCGGTGATTCGCCAACATGCCTTTTAGTAGGAGATCAAAAAGCTCAATCCTTCCCAGACTATCTTGAGGCGCGTTGTAAAATCGAAGCAGGACTCGGTAATCCAGGAAGCCTTTGCCATCATCCAGGGTGCGCCAATTGTCCGCATCTTGGCCGCGTGCGGCCTGCGTCCATTCTGTGATTGGAGTCGTTGTTGTGGTGATGCGGATGGCAGGTGCGCCAGCCAGGTTGTCACGATTTCGCCGTTGCTCGATATTGGCGTTCTTATTCGTAGCAGCGTAGAGGAAATCCTTGAGCGTGTTGTAGAGCGAAGATTTGCCCGCACCATTCTCGCCGTAAACCAGCAGGTTTTCGCCCTGCTCCAGAGTCAACTGGAACGAATCACCGGCGAAGCCGCGATAGTTCGCGATTTCGACTCCGGTGATTCTCATGCTTTGCCCTCGATGGTGCGGATCAAGTCCAGTGAGGCGAGACGATACAACGCCTGCCGCAATTTGTGATCAGTGGCGTAGGTGGTTTGGAAAACCTTCCGCAAGCGTGGCAGCCGTTCCGATTCGGCGAGCTTGTCCAACTGCGGTAGCGCCTCGGCCTGAATTAAATCGAAAAAGTGAAGACCGGCATCGTGGAGTTCTTGCGGGAAGAATAACTCGTAAACGAGTGCGTTCACCAACTGCTCGAAATAAGAGGGCATCAACGGGTCTTGCGGATTCTTGCGCTCCGCATCTTTCACGCTCGGCTGTTGGTGCAACCAGAGAATGTAATCAACGAGGGATTCTGTGATGCCGCGCTGCAACAGAGTGCTTTCGGGGATGGGAAGCTGTTCGATGAACTGAGTGAAGTAGCGATAAAACCCTCCGCGCAAAGGTGTGCTGATTTGACGCCAGTAAAAGTCGAGCACACCGCTGTTCGCCAGCGCCAAGACGTATTTGAGTGTGAGGCCGCTATTCTCCTTCAATGTGATTCCGTAACCACTTGTAAAAGCAAACGCACCTGTTTCATCCAGAGCAAAGGAAGCGCGGTCGGCAATATCTGGCACAAGCAGTTTCGGTGACACCATGATGTCGAGATTCTTCGGATATATGAACCCATACCAATTACTACCCTTCATCTTCCCGTTCTCACGGTCCTCAAGATACTGACGGTTCTTGGAGAGATACGCCCATGTGCTTGGGAACTTCTGCTCGAAGTCTTGTTTCGGAATAATGGTCATTTTTCCTGCTGTGAGGCGGTATGGGATAATGGCTACTTTTCCAGAAGGAAGAACTCTGTATGACTTGATCTCCCGACCACCCAGAAAACGATATACAGATTTTCTTTCTAAAGACACTTCATCGTCCAGTTGCTCGGAGTGCGCTTCTACATGTCCGCTCCCCTCCGTTTTCACACTCAAGACATAAACCTCATTTGCGCTTGTTCTGATCCCCTGCGAAATGCGTTCGGCAATCTGGCCAAACCTCAAAGGCATTTGCCTGAGCCGTTCAAAAACGGACGCACCCTTTCCAACGGCAAAATTCCATTCGGCAGCGCCAATGTCCTTTGCCGCAATGTCGGCCTCAGTTCCGTCGAATGTAACGAGCCAATGTTCAATGTCGTCCACCTTCACGTATCGGCATCGAGGCGAACCCGCCTTTGCGAGAAATAGCAGACAAACGTAATTCGTCGCGCCAGGGAAAATTTGCTGGTCGCCGAAATGAACGACGTGGCGCAAGTGCCGTCCCTTCGACAGCAACTCGCGAAGTGGTTCACCGTATTGCGCGTTGAAAAACTTGTGCGGCTGGATGTAGGCCAGTTGACCGTTTTCGTGCAGGAGTTCCAAGCCTCGCTCCACGAAGCAAACGTAGAGGTCATAGTTTCCTTTTCCTGCCGACTGGTAACGCTGCTTGAAGTAGGCCGCGAGCTTCGGGTCGCTCTTGGTCAAAGTCTGGATGCGAATGTAAGGGGGATTGCCGATGGCAAGATCGAAGCCGTTGCGCGTTCCGTTGCCGTTCGTTTTGCCGGATTTCTCGGCAGGCAGCAGCGAATCGCCCCTCGAAGTTTCATCCCGATGGAACACCTCGGCGAAGTCGAACTGCCACACGAACGTGGGCTTTTCAGGGTCGTCAAACTCCGCGCGGATGCGTTCCAACGCATCCTCCTGGGCTTGGGCACGCATTTTACGCGCATCGCGAACCAGCGCTCCGGTGCGGGCGATTTCCTTCAAGCAGGTGTCCAGTTCCGCGACGCGCTGGGCATCGCGATCATTAACAGCAAAGCCAAGACCGGCGGCATCCGTCTTTGCGCGGGTAAGCTCAATTTTCGCCAGTTCGGTGATGTTATCGTAGATGTCGAGGCGGAGCTTGCGCTTCGCAGCGGCAGTGCGAGCGTTAAAAAACTCCCGCTTGGCGGTGCTGAGTTTGGAAAGGGCAAGGCCCGCGCCCGTCTCGGTGGAGAGGCGTTTCAATTCCACGGGCTCGCCGTGGATGTAATCCACGAGCGAATTGGCGCGGCGGATTTTGAAGTCGAGGTTGGGCAGCGGTTCGATTTCCTTGAGCGCCCGGCGGAAGGACGCGGGTTCGCAGTCGTCCGGGTCGGCGCTCAATTCGTAGTCCACCATGAGGCTGAGCCAGAGGCGGAGTTTGCAGATGTCAACGGCCTGCGGCTGGATGTCCACGCCGTAGATGACGCGTTCGATGATGCGTTTCTTGGTGGTGTAGAGCCACGACCGGTCGCCTAGCACGGGGTCTTTGCCAGCGGCGCGAGTCGCGCAAAGCCGGGCAAGATTCAACAACTCATGCAGCAAGCCCATCGGAAACGCTCCTGAACCAACTGCGGGATCGCACGCGCGAAGGTCGAACAAGCGGTCGAGCAACATGGCGGCTTCTTCGGACGTAAGGAGTTCTTTCAGCGCTTTGCGCGTCTCCTCGTCAATGCCCTCGGTGGCGTCGAGAGCCAGCAGTTTGCGGACGCGCTCGCCCGCATCCTTCTTGCCGATGAATGGCGGCTGGCTTTCCAGCCACGCAGCCAAGCTGTCGCGGCAAAGATAGTGGACGATGGGACGCCGGGTGTAGTGGCTACCCGTGTCGTGGCGCTTGGATTTGCCCGCTGTCTCGCTTTCTTCGCTGGTGAGGATGAGTTCCTCGAAAATCTGACCCAGCATTTCCGGGTCAATGGCGACCTCGTAATTAGTCGGCGAGTCTTCCTGAATGGTGAAGTTGTAGCGTTCGAGGAGGTCATCGAACACGGATTGGAACACGCCGTTGCTGACTTGAAGTTCGTGGTGACGGCGCGCGACTTCATCATGTTGCTCATCGCCGTATTCGTCGGCGAACAGACCGCCGTTCAAAAACGGCAGATCGTGGCCGGGAATGTCGGCTTGCGATCCTTCCGTGCTCAACTTGGTAAAAAGCGGACGCAGAAAAACATCCAGGAACGTGGTCTTGCTTGCGGCATCATTCTCGAACCGCTCGAAGTTGGTATGCAGGTAATCACGCTTCCGATTGAGCCAGCCTTTGCGCTGAACGAAATAGAGAAAGAGCAAGCGATTCAAAAGCGTCTGCGCCTCTTCCTTTGCGACCTTCTCCTTCCACTTGTTGCGCTTCTCGATTTCTGACTTAACGCGCTCAAACGCGGCGGAGAAGTCGGCAAAGAATTCCTTGTTCAGTTTTTCGACCGAGAACGCCTCGATGACATCCTGCATCGTGACGCTCAAACCCTTTTCCGATAGATGCAGGAAGCGTTCGGCGGCGGTGCGGCAGGATTCGTTCGGACCAAGAACGTAGGTGTAACGGCGGGGCGCGGTTTCGCGGCGGAGCAAATTTCCTTCTTCGTCGAACTCGGCCATGTGCGCGGCAAAGGTGAAACGAAAGTCGCTTTGCGGCGCGAGGAACACCGCCAAGACGCCGTGGTATTCGGCCTGGTCAATGAATCGCGCGACAAGGTTGCGCAAGCCAACGCGATTGCGAAGCAGATCAATGCGGTCGCTGACTTTGATTTCCAAAACGGCAAGCTGCTTGCGGTCACCCAAGCGGACGCGGGCAAGTTGCACCGCCTGCGGCGCATCGGGTATGTTAACCGTGATGGGTTGAGGTGCGGCAAAGACATCCGTCCCCGGCATAATTTCACGCAGCGCATTCAGCCAGCGTTGCCGGTCGTATTCCTGACAAAGAACAGATTGGATTTGATCGCGCGTCATGGCCGGTCAAAAGATTCCGAGAGAATGATGTCCGGCGTTGTGTCGAGCGGACGCGCAGCGGCGGAGACGGGCGCTTCGCTGTCCTGCTGGAGCGGATAGGTGCGGAGAATCTGGATCAGTTTATCCGCAAGGGCGGCGGGGGTCATTTTGACCGTCTTGGTTGAACGCTGAAGCTGGTTGATTTGGCGCTGTAAATTCTGGAAACGGGCGCGGCGGATGGCGAGCTTGGCGGATTGAATCAAGGAGCGTTCCTCCTCGCTCACGAACGGCAGACTCGAAAAGCCGTCGAGATACCGCAGGGCGCGTTGTTCGTTCGGGCCTTGCGTCGCATCCACCGTCTCGGCCTGCAACGCCTCGGCGATGACGGATGCCTTGAATTTGGTGAGTGCGGAATTTATGTGGTCATGGTGCGCAGCGTGGAGCGGGATAGATTTCTCTTTGGGATCGGTTGCGCGAAATTCATCGGCGGCTTCAAGCAGACTGATTTCGTCCAGCGTGCCGTCCGGCTTCGCGCGGTAAAAGGCATCGCGGCGCTGGCTGCGGATGAAGGCGACGGTGCTACCGGCACGCGGCTTGTCCGCACGGCCAACACGGGCGCGCAAAGGCAAGCCTTTGATGCGGCGAAATTCCTCCGGGTTCTGCTGGCGGAAGTGGCGCAACTCCATCAACAACGCAAGGCGCTGGTCGCGTTCCTCCTCCTCCGGTGAACGCTCGAACAGGCCGAAGTTGTCCACTTCCTCGGTTTCGGAATAAATCTGGCTGTCCTCACCAAGCGCGGTGTGGAACGCCTGCAACTTCATGATGGCTTTCTTTTTCAGCTCAATGTCGTCGTCCACCTTGGCCGTGGGGTAGAAATTGTAGATGTAGATTTTGGGCGCGATAGCACCGATACGATTGACGCGCCCAACACGCTGCATGAGGCGCGTGGAATTCCAGGGCGTGTCGTAATTCACAATGACGTTGGCACGATGGAGGTTCACGCCTTCAGCCAGAACTTCGGTGGAAATCAGGATGTCGTAGTCGTTCGCGTGATCCTTGAAGTTGGCGTCGAAGTTCGCGCGCACAAGCGGCATCCGCTCGGCACGATTTTCCGAACTAACGGTAAGCACGCGCTTGTAGCCTGCCTGCGTCAGCTTGCCCAACAGATAAGTGGTAGTTTCCTTGGACTCAGAAAAAACCACGAGCTTATGCTGGCGGTTAATCTTGGGGTCGAAAAGGCCGTCTTTCAGGTGTCGCAAAAACTCGTCGAGCTTGGGGTCGTCTTCGACGCGCTTCCATTCGGCGTAAAGTTCTTCAAGGCGCTGCCAGTCCAGTTCCAAGCCTTCCGTGAAACCAGCCTCGAAATCGGACGGCGCACAAATCTCAATCGTCGGGTCGGTGGGCTGGCGCTCGGCGATCTTGGCGATTAGTTCCTCCTCGCGGCCTTCCATCATGAACTCGGTGACGTTCAGATTCGGCGCGATGTAAATTGTGCCGCGCGCGAACATATCGCGCATGACGCCCGTGGCGTCACGGAAACGGCGGAGCGATTCCTTGAACGCATGGAAGCTGCTGTCGAGTCGTTTCACGAGCATCGTTCGCATGATGACGGCGAGCTGCATGGAGATTCGGTCGGCGTTCTGGTATTTTTGCTTTTTCTCCGGCTTCAAGAAACCGATGGCGCGATAGCGATTGTAGGTCAGTCCTTTTCCATCCATCCGCGACAGCAGCAACATGGTGCGGTCGTAAAGGTCTTCCAGCGCCGGTGACAACGGGTAAAGTATTTTTCGCGGCGGCTCAATCTGCGGGAAGACGACGCCCTGGGTTTCGAGGTCCAACTTGTAGTCGTCGTGTTCCTTCAGGTCGTTGCGCGTGCGGCGCACGGTGACCTCGGAAATAATCTTGGTGCGGATGAGTTCGTAGATGCCTTTGACCTTTTGCCGCGCCACTTCGGGATCGGTTTCACGATGCGCTTCCTGATACGCCTTCTGACAACGGGCAAAAAAATGTTGCAAGTTGGCAATGCTCAACGTCGAGTCCTTCAAATCTTGGAACAGGGAGATCAGATTGCGAATGTCGTCGGGCCGATTGTTGAGCGGCGTGGCACTGACAAGAATGACGCGCTTGGATGCCCGCGAACCGTCCGGCAGAAAATGTTGCGTCGGTGATTTACAGATGCGCTGCAATTCATCGAACGCCTCGGCGGTGTCGTTACGGAACTTGTGCGCTTCATCAACGATGACGAGGTCGTATTTTTCCGGCCGCTTGACCTTGTGCAAGCTGCCATTGGTGATGATGTCGCAGTTGTCGAGGCGGAATTGTTCTTTCGCGGTTTCACGCCAGCTATCTTCAACGGCGGGCGGCACGACAATCAGAGTGTGCGAGCGGTGTTCGGGGAAGCCGTTGTAGAAAAAGAATTTCTTGGCGATGAGCGTGGCGATCATCGTCTTGCCCAAACCGACGACATCGGCGAGGAAAAAACCGCCGTGCTTTTCGAGCAATCGGAAGCCGCTGGTCACGGCGTCCACCTGGTAGCTGAGGCGCTTGTAGCCCTCGGGCATATCAGTGATGGCGTTTGGGTCGTATTCGATGCTCTGGCCGAAGTATTCCAGCAGCAGTTTGAAATAAAGTTCGTATGGCGTGACCGTCGCCGCGAGGTAGGTGCTGTCGCGAACTTCTTTGAGGAACTTGGGTAGGATTTCGACGGACTCCTTCCAAAGGTCGTCGAATTCAGCGGTGGCAAACTTCACGTCGTTGAAGTCGTGCAACAGAACATTGAACTCGTAATTGCTAACCTGATCTTCGACGCCGATGCCAGCGGCGGTCAGGTTTGAAGAGCCGGTGATGACCGCGCCGGGCTTGTGTTCGTTGAATCCCTTGGGCCGAAAAATGTAAATCTTGGCGTGAAGGCGCTTGGTGGGATGGGCGCGCAGTTCGATCTTCTTGGAGATAACGTCGTCCACGAACTGAAGGACACCAGTCTCAACATCGCGTCTGTATTCAGCGCTCTGAATGTCATTGCGCAGCCAGTTGCGAAATTCATCGAGAGCTTTGGTCGAGTCGGCCAAGAAAAGCAGACCGCGCCGATGATAATCCGCCATGATCGCGTCCACGTTGATACCAACGAGAATGCGGATTTGGGGAACTTTTTCGAGATACGGACGGAGCGCAAAGTAGCCGGAGGAGCGCAGATAACCAACGAGGGCGTCGAACTTTTCGATGTCAGCGTTGCTCTCGAAGACGCCTTGGAACTTCTTGAAAAGCGTTTGTTCGCCGTGGTTGGTGAAGAAACGTGTGCTCATTGGAGTCGGAGATTGTCCTGTTTCGGCGAGACGGCGAATTCTTCAGGATGCCCTGCTTTGGACATCCGCCGGCCTTCGGCTCGTGTTGTTTTCTTGTCGGCCATGATAATTATTCGCGAGAGTATGACGAGAACGATGCAAGTTGTCACGAATGGAAGCGACGTGTCAATCGCGGGCAGAATGAGAGATGGGCGAGGCAGTCCGCAAACACTGAAGGTTGTCGAAAGATTCGGGTTTCGGATTCGGCTGCACTGACGATATTTTGCTGCGCACGAGGCGAAAGGCGAAAATTGCTTCGATTTGGAGAGGGCGGCGTGTAAGCGGAAGTTGGTGCGGACGGAACGGAGTCGAGCGAAGCTGCGCAGCCGGAGCGACGACGCCCTCTCCAGACGGAAGCATCGCCGCTGATGCGGCAGTTTACGGATGATGCTCATGACGAGCGCATGATTTGCGAAGTGGAACGGGCGTCGTCGAGGGGGAGACGGGGCGATGGGCAGCCCGTGAAAGGAAGCAAACCGTGCGTTGGTCACGGCGCGAGCAGTTTGGCGGGCAAGTGCAAACGTCAGCAACAACAAAAACCCAGCTTGGCCAGTTCCGATGTGGATTGACGACTGGCCGACTCACGAAAATTCGAGTCAATCAAGTTCCTCGGCGTTAGATATTGTTCCTCAAATCGCGGGCCGCTGTTGAAGGTTCGCAAGAGTTCGCTGACGACCATTGCTCCGGCCATCGCTCCCACAAAACTTGTGGAGACGGCTTTGCCTGCCGTGTCAATCGCGAGTTGACCGCACTCGTGTCGCCCCTCACTGAACAACGCCACATCCTCGTCTCTGATTTTTCGCGGGCCATCTTGCACTTTTTCCCACAAACTTTCTGGCGAATCCTGAGAGTTCGGAAACGTGTGAATGTGGATGCAATCGAAGTCCGTCGGGCTGTCTCCGAGTCCGCACTCAACAGCCATGCCAAAGCCGGTCTTTCCAAGAAAACGTCGTGGTCGCGCTCGGTCAAATCCGCAAAGGGCAATGCCGGGTTCATCTTCGCCCTTGCGGTCGTGTTCGGTGTATTTCCGTTCCGTGATGGCGGTTACGAAGCCGAAGCGTTCCAACCATGCTGCACAATGCCGGACTTTTTTACGGCCCACCGCCTCCGGCGTGCAGAGTAATCCAGAACCAACATTGGCAGTTTCAATCACGTCGAAATCCTGCAATAGAAACTGAACCTCCTGCCGGTTTGGAAACGGAAGCAAAGCCAGAATCCAGAGAAACGCTTGGCCTAAGTGACCAAGGCCAAGCACCCAAAAGCGGTTTGGTAGATTGCAAAGCAAAGGTGATGACGACACAGGTTTTCGCCAATCGCTGCCCGGCGACCACAGGGACAGGCCGAGTGGACTTTCCAGCGAGCGCGCCGGAATGTTGGCTGCTTTCAGAAAGCAGCGATGAACCGCCAATCCTCCGGCAAAAATACCGCCGAGAGCGATGTCGTCGCTGTTGCCGTATCCAAAACTCGCGGGGCAGTCGAAATCCGATACCACTCCGCGCCATCCATCGCAATCAACTCGGCAACTGCTCGCGCCGGGTTCGGCGGGTGTGTGGCCGAAATAGATTGTTTGTGAGGACGCGTTGATTTCGCGCGGCGTAAAACCGGTTATGCCCAAGGCTTCATTGAGCGAACGAAATCCCGGCAGCGGCAAAAGCAACTCAACATCAGCGGGCATTTCAACACCGACACCGCCGAGAAAGGCACGGTTGCCCGTGTTGAATGCCGTGAGCAGCCCCGCTTGAAATGCAACGCTCCGGCATGAGGCTGCATCAATCACCAGCTTGAGTGTAAGTGACCGCAATATTGCCTCGGCTTCGCGGTAGTGGATACGTCGCTGCCGCGCCAACCCCAAAGCGAGACGGTTGGCAGTTTGTGGCGTGAGTTTTTCGTTCATAAATAGACCAGTTTGACTTTTCCAGAACTTGCACCCCATTGATGCCATTCGCCGTCGCCCAGGTATTCAAAAATGCCGATGCCCCGAAGTCCGAACCTCGAACCGCGAGCAAAGCTAGGGACAATCAAGGCCATGTGGCCTTTTTGTGGAATCATCGGGTGCGCTACGTCGAGATCACTTTGGTCTGTCCATTTGTTCGGATGAGTGTGAACGTCGGCGATAACGCGAAGTTTTTGCTTCTGACATATCTGCCAGAGCTTGACGTAGCCAGCGCCGTCGAAGTGAACGAATCCGCGGTCGAGACAATGCGGGTCGAGGTCGTCGTAACAAATGAAGTGAACAAGTTTGGCGTCTCCTTCGCGCGCGAGAAGAAACGCTCCGCTTTCCCGTCTATTCGCACCACGCCGATGCAATTCACGCGTGAGTTTGAACCAGAGCAGTCGGTTGATTTTAATTTTAGCAGCCACGGTATTCATCGGTGTGCAGCAGCTCTCTGGTCAGGCGCAGGTAGTGAGCGATTGTGTAAGTTGGTTTCCAGACAAATCCGGGATATTTTTGAGGCCAATCCGGGTGATCTTCCAATGGATAGCGATCCCACGGCGCATAAAGTCCGACCGCACCCTTCCAGTTGGTTCGGAAAACCATGCCGACATCACCATCCCCCTTCGGCCACTTGGCTAAATCCAGTTGAGAGTTTTTGTCCAAATCCCATAGTGTGGCCGTCGGTCCTTTGGCCGGGTAGTCCTGCAAGTGGAAGCGTAGGAAAAACCGTTCCGGGCTGTTGGGGCGGCTTGGCGCATCAATCCATATCATCGCGTATGGCCATTCGACGCCGTCGCGCAGGGCAACGTCCCAATACCCCCGCGCAACGCCGTCCTGGAATGGCCGTGATGCGACGTGTTCCGCGAAGCAGCCTTGGTCGAGTCTCATCCTTGGATTTTGACGCTTGGCGTCAGATAGAACGTGACATGGCAATGGGGGTGAGAGACGTAACTACCAACGTGTGAATCAGGGTCGAGCGGTTCGGACTCCGGGTTGTCAAGGCGGAGCACCAGCTTTTCCTTCTTGTCCACGGTGAATTTATCCCGCGCCCATTGAATCACATTCCGCAAGGTCGTTCCTGGACGGAACGGGTGGGATTGAGTCACGCCATTGAAGATGACGCTGACCTCCACTATCTTGCAGCGGCAGATGTGGATTCGTTTGTGTTTGCCGGGTTCAAGGCGGCAGTCGTGAGCCAGTTCTTCGTCGGAGTCCTCGACACAGATGCTCCATTCCTCGGGCTTGAACTCGCCCAAGTAGCCCTCTTTGCAAAGACGCTTGATTAACGAACCGACGGTTTCTTGCTCTGCCAGCTCAAAGCCGCAGACCTCTTTTTGTCCACCAAAGTGGACGTTGATTGCATTTTTCATAATATGTTCTGTGGTGACCCCGTTGCGAACGTCGCCGGGGCGCACCAACCAGTCGCGGCAGACGACCGCAGGCTGGCCTCATTTAAGAACTCGCTTTTCGTGGGCAGTTGGGACTAAACTTTTTTTGATTTATTTTAGTCCCTCTCACCTTTGGGGACGAATACTGCGTATGGATGGCAATAACGCGACAGAGCAAGCTGCGGCCGAATTCGACGACACAGAGATCAAATGTCTGCTGCTGGGCGATGAAAACGAACGGCAGAAGGCAGGCGATGCACTTTTGCAGGAGTTCGGCATTCGGCTCATGGGAAAGCTCCGTGGCTTCTCCTGGTTGTCTGACGCCGAGAAGGCCACGATTATCCACGATACCGTCCTGGAATTGCTCAAAAAAGCGGAACGGGCGGACTTGGACTTCGATAAGCCCTTGGTGGGACTGCTGCTCCGAATGTGTCAGTGCAAAGCGATTGACCTATCACGAGCGAAGCGGCGTGAGACCGGTAGTGATGATGAACTCACAGAGGAGATCGCCGAAGCCCTCGTTGATACCAAGGTGGGCCTGGCTTGGAAGGATGCAATCAGCAAGGAAGACGCGCCCGCAATCCGTAGCGAGTTCCTTGCGTTCATCCAAACCCTCCCAGCACAGCAGAAACTTGTTGCCGGTGTCCTTGCCGACAATTTTGGCTTCGTCTTATCTCAAGAGGAAATCACTCGCAAGATTTACGAAACCACCGGAAAAACCGTTAGCAAAATAGCCGTCAAAGGTGCTTTGAGTCAGATTCGGCAAAAGTTCAAAGCGGTTCTGAAACGCAAATATCCCGAACTACCACTATGAGTGACGACACAAATCTTAACCGCGAAGACAAGGCCGTTGACGCCCTCATCACCGGCGCGCTCCATTCTTGGTCGCCGAAGGAAGCAACTGAATCTGAGATCAACGAATTCCTCTCCAGCAAAGTTGAATTGAGTGATTCCGAAAAAGCGGCACTAAAACGAGTCCACGAACAATTTCAGGGTCGAAGCCAATCCGCTGAAGCGCCTGCTGAATTTGTCGAGCATCAAACGATGGAATCTCCTTACATGGCGATGAATCGAGAAAATGTAAAAGACCAGATGCCCGCAGCGGCACGCGAGGAGATCGAAAGAAAGCGAGCGGCCCTGCTGGCTCAGTTGAAATCCAAAAAGCGGCCCACTGAATGATCAATCGTCCCATCGAAAAACTAGCTGATGAAGTTCGTGCGTCCTACGGGCAAACGAGTTCTCCCGTCAGTCTGGACACGATTGCGGAGGGCGAGGGCATCAGCTTAGTCTCCATCGAAAAATGTGAGGGATTTCACGGACGCATTGAGTTTCTCCGCGAAGCAGCCAGCTTTGTCATTTATCATCCCGATCCAAACACCGTGCCCAATCGAAAGCGAGTCCGGTTTTCGATAGCTCACGAACTCGGTCACTATTTCATCGAGCCGCATCGAGAATTGCTGGTCGCGGGAAAGAGCCATAATTCCACGCCGGGATTTATTTGCGACAACGAACTTGAAGTCGAAGCCGATGAATTTGCAGCCGCGCTCCTCATCCCCCGCGCTCACATCGAGCAACGATTGCGGAGGCGCTCCTTCATGACTTTGGCGGAAATCTTGAAGATGGGCGACGAGTGGCAAAGTTCGGCGCGTAGCGCCACAATTCGTTACGTCCGCTACACTGGCGAAGCTTGCGCGATGGTTGTTTCAAAACAACAAGGCAAGCTCACCAAATATATTCCCTCCGACGAGGCCGAAGTGCTTGGCTTCCGTTTCACGGGACTTAAAACCGTGCCGGAAGGATCGGCAGCCAGCGGGTTGCACAATGACAATTCAAAAAAGACCATAGAGGAGTCGCATACAACCACGAAAACTTGGTTTCCCTTTCTGCACGGCGAGCATGACTTGCATGAGGAGTCTTTTCGGCTGGGCGACACGGGATACGTTCTCTCGCTTCTGAGCATTTCTGCGGAAGAAGACGATCAGGAATAGGAAATTAAGACGCTCAGAAAATCCTTCGTATCCACGGAAACCATTTTGCAACTGTGCCATCCGCTTCAAGCGGCGGCAAGGTCACGCGGCGGAAGCCGCGCTCGCAGTGGACGAGCACGCACTCGTGGTCGCGGAGATTGCGGAGTTTGTGCGGTTTGATTTTGTGTTCCTCGGTTTCGTAGTAGTTCACGTTGCGTTTGCCGGCGCTGTAACCCCATGAGCGTTTTACGACCCGCTTTTTGCCGATGAAATCGGCGGCTTGAACGGCATCGGCTTCGTCGGCGGAGCGGAAAATCATCCGGTTGCGAAGATTCAAGGTCAGCACTTTTGATTTGTCGTTGCCGAGCGGTGGAATAAGCGAAGTCGTGCTTTGCGCGGCGGCGACGACGGTTGCGCCCGCTTCGCGGATCACGTCCACGCAGTTGTAATCGCTCGTGCCGTCTTCGCTGGCCGTCATAAACCGCTGCGCCTCGTCGGCCCAGAGGATGAGCAAATTGTCTTTCGCGCGGTCGGCCTTGGATTTGTCGAAACGGCGCAAGGCGTGATTGTAATAAAGCAGCTTCAGGAATGTGTTCACATAACGCCGTTCGGTCTGAAACTTTTGCGGCATCGTCGTGAGAATGATTTTGCCTTGGTCAATCGCCGAAAAATCAAACGTGCTTTCGCCGGTGCAAAACACCTCGGCGACTTCCGGGCGTCAGGAAGTATTGCAGATAGTTGCCGATGGTTTCACGGACGCCGCCAAATTGTTCGGCAGGCTGGGTGAGAAAACGGTCGAGAAAGTGTGCGTAAACGGCGGCCCGGCGTGGCGTTTCGAGGAGATTTTCGAGATTTTCCATTTCTTCTTCGAGCAGATCCCGATTGGACAACAATTCATACGCGTCGAGCAAAGTCACGGGGCGGTTCAATTCAAAGAGCATTTCGAGTGCGTGCGCGATGTGGGTCTGCGCCTGGCTTTTGAAAAAACCTTTGTCCCCGCCCTGGCCGAGACTCGTGGCGGTGTCCACGATGAACTTGGCGTAGGTGGAGAACGGAATGCTGCGGTCGCCGGTCAGGTTGTAGCGATTCGGCGGCGTCCACTGCGCATCGGTGTCGTCTGCGCGGATTTGCAGATGAATCAAATCGTGTTCGCGGCCGTAGTGACGCGCCATTGCCGCGAGCGTTTCCCAATAAACGCCTTTTTCGTCAACGCACAGGCCGCCCCAATGTCGGTTCGTTTTGAAAAACTTGATGGGCCAGTTGATTGATGCCGGAACTGGTTTTGCCAGAGCCGGTGTCGCCGGTGATGAGCCAGCCGCGACAAAATTGATTTCGCTTCCACTTCAGACCGCCGAGCCGCGCGACGCAGCCTTTGCGATTTCGAGGAACGAACAAGAGCCAAACTGCGATGAACGCCAGAAGAATTCCGCCGAGCTGCCAAGAAGTATTGCGGATGCCGCAACGCGAGCATGATGTCTGGCGGCAGAATTATCGGGTCGAACGGAATGAAGTCAAGTTTCATCGCCACGCCCTCCCGATGAGATAGCCGGCCAGCAAGGCGGCGAGCGCGGCGAAGATCGCGGCGGCGCGGGTGATTCTCGCGGCACGGTGGGCCGGCGGCTGGCTTCGCAGCAGCTTCCAGCAAAGCTGATGACTGTTGCTGAAATGTCTGCGCCGCGCCGACGAGCTTCGCGATGTCCGCGCGAAATTGCTCAAAGGACGGAATTTCCCGGCGGCGAAGTTCATCCCAATGCTGCTGGTGGATTCGGAACAATTCGACAAGCAATATCACCGCGTCGTCTTCTCGCAGCCGATGTTTATCGCGCCACTCGGCAACGGCCTTGGTGAATTCCTCGTCGAAGTCCGGCTGTTCGTGTGCTTGGCTTGGACATTATTTTGAAGGCAGTAGCAGGTCGGCGGCAGATTCGATTTCAGCGTAAAGTTTCCGCTGCCACGTTTGGAGTCGTTGCCGGTCGAGCAGGCTGAACGCAGGATGTTTCGTCGCCGCCGTGATGGTCAGATTCTCGGCGTTGAGCGCCTCGACCAGCCAGTCCTGCATCCGGGTCATGGTGATTTCCCGTCCGCCGAGTTTGTCTTTGAGCAGCGCCCGGACTTCGCACGATTCAAACATCGCGAAACTGTCGCTGTGCGCGGCGTTGCGGACGACAACGTAACTGCACTTCTTTCCGAACTCGTCGGTGAGCCGTTGGATTTGATCCACGCTGTCCGACTCGTGGTTCACCGGCATGACGAGCGTGAGTTTTGCGC
Organism: uncultured Verrucomicrobiae bacterium; assembly: GCA_963845665.1. Taxonomy (GTDB): domain Bacteria; phylum Verrucomicrobiota; class Verrucomicrobiia; order Limisphaerales; family UBA11358; genus UBA11358. Next base: position 28,872 of record CAWJTA010000001.1, on the reverse strand, counting down.
CGAGCGCGGACAGCACGGCGGACAGGTCAATTTCGGCGAAGAAATCAATGAACAGGTCGGTGGACGCGGCGCGGCAATCCATGACGACCAGATTTGCCTTTTCCAGCGCGGCGAAAATGCCGTCGAGCTCGCGCCGTTTGGTCAAATCGAGAAACCGCGTGTCGGGATGAAACCGTTTCAACGTTGAGTTTTCGTTGTCGCTGTCAATCGCGACATGGGCGATGCCCTTGTCTTTGAGGTACTGGACGAAGTTGACGGCGAAGAAACTTTTGCCGACGCCGCCTTTGCCGTTGAGGATGAGAATCGAGTCGTTTCATTGTGTTGTCAGGTTTGAGTTTGCGGATTTGAGCGATGCGCGGGCCACGGCTGCGGATTTGCGGAGTTCCGCCGCCATTGGAGTCTGCCGGTGGTTCTTGCGACGGACGGATTCGCCGCTGGCTCTGATTGAGCCGGTGAAGCCATTCGGCCATTTGGCTCGGCAGGAGACGGCGGGCGTTTTCGTGCGGGGCGGCGGTGTGGCCGGACAATCTCGCCAAGAATCTGATGACAGAAAGTGGCGATGGCCGTCTTGCTCGTCGGCAGACAATGTTGCGTGAGCAAGTCGGCAATGGCCCGATACGAAGCGCGCCTTTGGCGCAACTCGATGATGACATCCTTGGCCGGAATCAAATCCTGGAACTTCTGTTGGACGGAGCGGCGTAAATTCCGCGACCGCCTTGCGGACTGTGGCTGGATCAAATGAGGACATGGGCTGGAATAATTTGGACGTGAACCGGGAAATTGGATCGGCGGCAAGATGGACACGGCGATGCAACGACGCGGATGATTCTTTGCCGGCCCACGGTCGCGGACAAATCGCGTGCGTGACCAGTTCGCGGACGTGGATTGTTCACGGCTGCGGACTGTCTGCGGACAGTTCGCGTCCGTTGCCGTTGCCTGTTCACGGACGATTGAGGCCGTTGCCTGTGCGCGGACATGGATTGTTCGCGGACACGATTGTTGGCGTGGACTGAACGCGGACACGGATTGTTCGCGGACACGGAAAGTTCGCTGTCCGCGTCCTGTCCCCGGCTGAATCAAGCCCGTGGACTGGCCAATGCCATGTCCATGAACGGTTGATATCGCGCGGATATTCCGCGTGCCCGCCGCGACTCATTCGCGGACACAAAGTCCTTCGCTCACGAAGGGGTAAGGCTTGTCCTGTCTTAAACATGATGAGAAACACATTGCCTCTCCTGTTGCAACAACTCGTCGCGCCAGTTCTTCAGTTGCGTGGCGACGGCTTCGATGCGGCTGGTTTGTTCAATCGCCCCCACTTCGATGCGCCCGGCGTAGTGAGCGCCGAGTGGCGATTCCGACAGTTGCATCACGGAATGTTCGGCGTGGGTGTTGAGACGTTCGCCAAGTTTTGTGAGCACTTCGATGGCGGTGCGTAATTGAGCGGTGGTGGGTGTTTGCATAATCAGATGCGGATGCCGCGTGAGGTTTTGTGCGCGAGTTCTTGCCGGTGTCCTGGGCGGCGTTTGTGAAGCCACTGTGCGTGTCTCACTTCTTCGGAACTGACCGGATGCGCCCACGGATCACCAAAGCCAAGTTGCGCGGCGGTTTCCTCGGCGATGAGTTTGTTGGGTGCTTCAACGACCGTGCGAAGTGGATCACCCAACTCGCGGGCATATTCCCGGTCGGTGTGGTAAATGCCCCAGAGTTGCTTGCCGGACTTCAGAGTCGCAGTCGTTTTCATGGCGACAGTTCACCATAAACCAAGCGCGCGAAGATGTATCAGCTACACAAAATGCGCGGACAGTCCGTGTAATGTCCGGTGCATGGTCACGGCCAAGACGCAATACAATCTGAAAAACGCGCGGGAATACTTTGAAGAACATCTCTGCGTTGGCGATTACTACGATGAAGGCCAGCGCGTGGCCGGCGAATGGATTGGCCTGGGCGCGGAACGGCTTGGTTTGGCCGGCAAAGTCCGCGCGGATGATTTTCTGCGGCTGTGCGAGAATCAGCATCCGTCCACCGGCGAGACGTTGACGCAACGGTTGAACACGACGCGGACTGAAGGTGGCGAGAACGCGGCCAATCGGCGGATTTTCTTACGACTTCACTTTCTCACCGCCGAAATCGGTTTCCATCGCGGGATTTCTGGGCAAGGACGAACGGATTTTTGAAGCCCATGCGCGAGCCGTGCGGTCGGCGCTTGAGGAATTCGAGGCGTTCGCGGCGACTCGCATCCGGGTTGGTGGCGCGCAGAGCGACCGGCTCACGGGCAATTTCGCCGCCGCGCATGTTCACCCACGACACCTCACGCGCGCTCGATCCGCATTTGCACACGCACTGCATCGTCTTCAACGCCACTTTTGATGCGGTGGAAAATCGCTGGAAGGCGCTGCAAAACTATGAACTGTTGCGCGCCAGAAAATTTGCCGAGAACGCCTACTACCACGAATTCGCCCGTGAGCTGCGGAGTTTTGGCTATCGAATTCGCAACCTGCCGCGTGGTGATTTTCAAATCGAAGGTGTTCCCGAAGAACTCTGCGAACGCTTTTCCAAACGGGATGCGGACAGATTGACGAGGCGCTGGCGAAGCTGCTGGCGGACAACCCGGAACTTGGCGGCGCGAATATCGCGGAACTGCGCGCAAAGCTCGCCACGGAAAAGCGAACGCGGAAACAGAAAGATTTGAGCCGGGATGAACTGCGGGCGATTGTGGGAGGCGCAGTTGAGCAAATCCGAGCGGGCTTCGTTGCGCCAGCTTTCAGAGCAACCGAAGCAATAACGCAAAGGAGGAAAAGCGCGTCAGTGTTGGTGAAGCCGTTCAGTGGGCGGAGGAACATTTGTTCGACCGCAACTCGGTCGTGCTGGAATGTCAGTTGTGGCAGGAGGCGTTGGGCCGGGCGCGCGGTGAGGGTTTTTCCGTTTCCGAACTCAAGGAATTCACCCAGCAGCGTGGCTATATCCGGGACGAAGCGCGTCCAGGCGAAGTGACCCTGCGGGAAGTTCTGCTGCGCGAATGGGAAATCGTTCAGACCGCGAAAGAGGGCGTCGGGGATTGTCTCCCGCTGGTGTCGAATCCCCGCCCGGCGAATCCGCAACTCGACGACGAACAACGCAAGCCCTCGAAGCCTTGCTGCGTTCGACAAACGGCGTTTCTGTCTTTCGCGGCGGTGCGGGCACGGGCAAAAGTTTTGTCCTGCGCGAACTGGTGGAGCAACTGCGGCAGTCTGGCCGGGGCGTGGTCGTTCTCGCGCCGCAACGTCAGCAAGTCGTGGAGATGGAGAAGGCCGGATTTCCGTCGCCAACGACGGTCGCCAATTTTCTCATCAAGCGTGAACTGGCTGACAGCGCCGTCATCGTGGTGGACGAAGCGGGACAGATTGGCGGGCGGCAGATGTTGGAGCTTGTCCGGTTGATCCATGAGCGACACGGACGGCTGGTTCTCTCCGGCGACACGCGGCAACACGGAGCGGTTGAGGCTTCGGATGCCCTGCTCGCCATCGAACGCCATGCCGGAGTGAAGCCGGTCGAACTGCACAAGATTCGTCGGCAAGACCCGGCGCTCGGTCGTGATGTCGAGGAACGCAAGCGCATCAGGCTGTATCGCAAAGCCGTTGAAGTCGGCGGCGGCTGGCAAGCTGGGCGATTCGTTTGAACGGCTCGACAAAATGGGCGCGATTGTTGCGTGTGGCATTGGCGAACAAGCCGACAAGCTCGCCGACGAATATCTCCGGCTCGCGGAGCAAAACGCTTCGGCGGTTGTCGTGTCGCAAACTTGGGGCGAAGTGCATCGCGTCAACTCGCGCGTGCGCGATGCGCTGAAAGGAAAAGGATTGCTTGGCGCGGCAGATTCGGCTGTTCAAGCACTGGAAAGAATTGACCTCACCAACGCGCAGAAGCGCGATGAGCGTTTCTATCCGCCAGATGCCGTGATTGTCTTCAATCAGAAAGTCCGCGATGCCGAACCGGGCGCGAAGGGCAAGCTGGCGGGCATTTTGAAATCGAGCGTGCTCGTCGAAGTCGGCGGAAAGTTCGTGACGGTCTCGAACCGATTGCTCGACCGCCTCACGGTCTGCCAGGCGCGCGAGATTGTCTGTCGCTGATGGCGACCGGCTGCATCTCAAGGCCAATCGCAAACTGGCGTCCGGCGGGCGCGTCACCAACGGTGAACTCGTCACCGTGAAATCTGTTCGCGCCGATGGCGGAGTTGAACTGACGGATGGCCGCGTCCTGGACAAATCATTCCGTGAATTTCTTCCCGGCTACGCGGTCACGTCCTACGGTTCGCAGGGCAAAACCGTGGATTACGTTCTGTTTTCCGATTCGACGGTCAAGCCGGCAACGAATGCGCAACAATGGTATGTGACCATTTCGCGCGGGCGGCGCGGCATCCGCATTTTCACGCCGGACAAACAGCAACTTCGCGAGAATGTCATTCGCTCTGGTCATCGGCCACTGGCGATGGAATTTGCGGCCGGTTTTGTCCCGCGCGGACAGCCATCGGCTTTGGAATCGGCTGCACGGTTATCTTCTTCGCTTCGGTCGTCGAGCCGCCGAACGAATTTTCCGTCTCCATCTGGCTCAACGAACATCAACCGAAACATCAAACCATACAAAAACATGAGCACAAAAACACCCGAATGTTGGGCCAGCGACCCACAGGCACGCGGATTACGCATTGAAGTAACGCCAGATCGTTCACTGTTGTTGCCGCACAATCATTTCATCTTTGCGGAACTCGACAGTGGCGGCGACGAGCAAAACCTCAAGCTTGTCTTCACGACGCACGAGATTTCCGTTCGCGGACATCATCTGCGGCGGATTGAAACGGTCATGCAGCGGCTAGAATTGTCGCTGCTCGCCAAGTTGCCAAACAATCAGCGGAAGCTGATCACGGAAGGCCAGCCGGTGATTCTTGAAATCGCGGTCAAAGAAATCGAGGACGTTAAGAACGAAAAGCCTTAAACTCGATGAAACGCTCGGGCTGATGTATAGTGAATTATATTGGAAGACTTGGCTCAAGCGGAAAACACTTCAGCCATCCGTGAAAAAAGCAAATGGGGTGAACACCCCATAGCCTTTGCAAAGTCTTTGGGTGCATTGTTCCGATGTGAAACAAAAGAATTCCAAAAATGGAAAGTCAACCATCCAATAATTTACCACCCATGAAACACAATCATAACCACGACAACGCTCCAAGCACGCAACTCACGCCGGTTCGTTTTGAATTTACGAATCCGACGGCCAAGAGCGTTTGCATCGCAGGAACATTTAATCATTGGCAGCCTGAAGCCAAGACCCTGCATTCCTCCGGCGTCGGCAACTGGTGGAAGGAAACGGCTCTCGCGCCCGGCACTTACGAATATTGCCTGGTGGTGGATGGCAAATGGATTCCCGATCCGCACGCTAAAGAATCCGTGCCCAATCCGTTTGGCGGAAGAAACTCGATTCTGACGGTGGCTGGTTCGCCGGAAGCGGCTCATCTTGCCGACGCGGAAAATTTGCCGTTGAAGAACGCAAATAAAAAGAACGGGAGAAATACATGAGCAAGCATAAATTTTTCCAGGATCAATATCAAAAAACGGCCCGTGTATCACGGTTCGCTGCCGTTGTGGAATTAAACCAAAACGAAATTGATTTTGCGCCATCACCCGGCGAAGCGGCCAGTTATGTGAGCCGTGGTTCGCCGCAGGGGCATGAAGTGCAACACTGGCTGGCGGCCGAGGCGCAATTGATCGCGGAACTCAAACTTACCCAAGTTCACGGTTTTCAGAACCGGATAAATTTTCCAGGCAACCCAATCCTTTTGGCGAAGCAATAAAAGTCAGACCCGATCATCGTGTTGCCTTGACTTCGTGGATTTTTACAAGTGCCCGCCGAGCCCGTAGCGCATGGCCGAAAGCAGCTTGTCCTGAAAATCGGCATCGCCGCGTGAACTAAAACATTCATAGAACGCCATGGTCATTGCGCAGCAATGCCAATTTCTGCCAACAACGATTTGATGCCGTTCCAAGTGATTCCCACACCAATGCAAAGCATGATGAACGCCGTCAAACGCACCACCACTATCATGCCCGTGTGCCCGATCCATTTGCCGACCCGCTGGGCGTAGCGATACGTCAGCAGAATTGACAGGGCTATGATGCCGGCACCGATGACGGAGGCGAGCAGTTGGATCATCGCATGCTTAAATGTTTGCGCGTGATTGGCACCAACGGTGATTGCGACCGAAATAACTCCGGCATCAATCGTCAACGGCATGGTCAGCGGAGCAAACGCGCGTCCCAGCGCGATGGCCTTGGCGTGGATCAGGTCGGGAATTACGTCGGCCGGCTTGGAGTTTTCGGCCGCCAAAAGTTTCCAGCCGAGCGCACACACTACTGCACCACCCGCGACCTGCACGATGGGTATCGAAAGGCCGAACAAACGCAGGACGAACGAGCCAAGCAACATCGCCCCCAGCAAAAGAATGAACGAATAGAACGCAATGCGTTTCGCCAGATCCGCGCGCGTCAATTCATCGCAACCGGGCGTCATTCTCAGGAAAATCGGCGCGTCGCCCAGTGGATTAACGACGGGCAGCAGCGCGCCGACCATCAGCAGAATCGCACCGGTGAGTTGGCCGAAGTCAGACCCGATCATCATGTTCTTTTACTTCGCGGATTTTTCCAAATGTCCGCCAAAGCCGTAGCGCATGGCCGAGAGCAGCTTGTCCTGAAAATCTGCGTCGCCACGCGAACTGAAACGCGCGTAGAGCGCCGTGGTCAGCACCGGCGCGGGCACGCCTTCATCAATCGCCGCCTTCATCGTCCACCGGCCTTCGCCCGAATCGGAGACGCGCCCGGCAAACTTCGCGAGCGCGGAATCTTTGGTGAGTGCATCCGCCGTCAAGTCGAGCAACCACGAAGCGATCACGCTCCCACGCCGCCAGACCTCCGAAATGTCGGCAAGGTTCAGGTCGTATTGGTAGTTTTCTGGTTCGCGCAACGGCGTGGTCTCCGCATTTGTTTCGCCTTGCTGCTTGCCGATGTTTGCGCCGCGCAATATGCCCAAGCCTTCGGCATACGCGGCCATCATGCCGTATTCGATGCCGTTGTGAACCATTTTGACAAAATGCCCGGCACCATTCGCGCCGCAATACAGATAACCTTGCTCGGAAGTGCCGCTAAGTTTTTTGCGTCCCGGTGTGCGCGTGACGTTGCCAATGCCCGGTGCCAATGTGGCAAAAATGGGATCGAGGTGTTGAACCACTTTTGGATCACCGCCAATCATCATGCAATAACCACGTTCAAATCCCCACACGCCGCCACTGGTTCCCACATCAACATAGTGAATTCCTTTCGATGCGAGTTCCTTCGCGCGCCGGATGTCATCTATGTAATAAGAATTGCCGCCGTCAATGAGCGTGTCGCCCGCTTCGAGAAAAGGCAAAAGGTCGGCGATGGTTTTATCAACCACGGCTGCCGGAACCATCAACCAGAGTGCGCGCGGCTTGGCGAGTTTTTTGACCAGATCCGCGAGTGAAGCTGCGCCTACCGTCTTGCCCTTGGCCAAATCCTTCACCGCTTTTGGCAACTGGTCAAAGACGACGCATCGGTGGCCGTTTTTGATCAGCCGCCGGACCATGTTGGAACCCATCCGGCCCAGGCCAATCATGCCGAGTTGCATGATTGGTTTTTTCTTCATGAGATAGTTTGCCGCGCGGACATTTCCAAATACAGCAACGAATTATGCTCCGACCGCGCAAGTTTTCGTGTTGTCGCACGCTGGCTGATGGGCTTCCAACGCCTCCGGGTTGGTGCGGCTGATGATTTCGCGCGCGTGAACCGTTTCCACATCGGAGCCGTGGGCGATCAAAACATACTTGCCACTCTTCACCGCCGTCTCGTATTGCAGAATGCTGTCCTTGGGAATGCCCATGCCGTAAAGCCCGGCTCCGAGAGCACTCAAACCGCCCACTACCACTGCGCCTTCCAGCGCGCCGACGATATAGCTGACAATTGGTCCTGCGAATAGCAACGGGCCAACACCGGGAACAAAGAAGAACGCGGAGCCGAACAACAAGCCCCAGAAACCGCCCCAAAACGCGCCCAGCTTGCCCCAGTATTTCATGCGGTCGCCAGTATTGTAGTAGCCGATCACGTTTTCATCCGTGTGGTAGTCGCGGCCAACGATGGAGAGTTTCTTCATGTCAAAGCCCGCCTGCTGGAGTTCCTTGACGGCGGTTTCAGCTTCGATGTGGGATTTGAAAATCGCCACGATGGAATTGTTCTTGGTCATAATGTTTGTTCTTTCAATTTTCTGTTTTGTTTTATTGCAGATGAGATTTTAGGTCGCAGGCTGGCCCACTGCTATAAGGTGTTGACCCCATTGTTCGCGTCGGCCAAAGGAGCCAAAGTCCTCATGGCAAAAAATGTATTCATCCAATCTTTTTCACGCGCTTGTCTGGGCGCGATTGAAGCGACGAACCGCCAAGACAAACTCATCGTGGCGGCTCATGGGTCAGCAACCCCTGTTATTGCCCGCAAGAAAAATATGACTGACCGCTTAACCATCTTGCCTAAAACGAAACGCATCGGCATCGCCGCCGATCACGGCGGTTACGAGTTGAAAGAATATCTGGCCGGGAAATTGCGCGAAGCTGGCCATGAAGTGGTTGACTTTGGCGACGGTCGCCCGAAAGAGGACGATGACTATCCCGATTTCATCGTGCCACTGGCGGGCGCAGTTGCCGCCGGAAAGGTGGATCGCGGCGTGGGCATTTGTGGCAGCGGGGTCGGGGCATCGGTCTGCGCGAACAAAGTGGCAGGGATTCGAGCCTGCTTGATTCATGAAAACTTTTCGGCGCATCAAGGCGTCGAGGACGACGATTTGAACCTGATCTGTTTCGGCGGTCTCGTGGTCGGTCACGCCCTCGCCTGGGAATTGGTGCAGACATTTCTCGCCGCGCGATTCATCGGCGCGGAGCGCCATCGTCGCCGTCTGGCGAAAGTGGCGGATTTAGAAAACAAATTTTGAACACAGAAAATTCTATGACGACAAACAAACAAGCACCGGCCAGGAACCCGGACTATAATTCTTTGCCAACGGAAATCGAAGGCTTCGATTCACTGGCGGAGCTGGCGCTGGACCTGCGCTGGTCGTGGAATCATTGCCACCGACGAAGTGTGGCGAAAACTTGATCCCGCGCTGTGGGAACTCACTCAAAATCCTTGGGTGGTTTTGCAAACTGTCTCCAAGGACAAACTCAAAAGCGTGTTGGCCGATTCAGCTTTCCGTAAAAACATTGATGACCTGTTGCAATCCAAGCGGCAGGCGGCGGAGACGCCCGCTTGGTTTCAGAAAAATCATCCGCAGTCGCCCTTGAAGTGCGTCGCTTATTTCAGCATGGAATATATGTTGAGCGAAGCGCTGCCAATTTATTCCGGCGGACTGGGCAACGTGGCCGGCGATCAACTCAAAGCCGCCAGCGATCTGGGCGTGCCGGTGGTTGGCGTGGGGCTGCTTTATCAACAAGGTTATTTTCGTCAGGTGATTGACAAGGACGGAGCGCAACAAGCCCTTTACCCGTATAACGACCCTGGACAATTGCCGATCACGCCGTTGCGACAGCCGAACGGCGAATGGTTGCGTTTGGAAATCGCGTTGCCCGGTTACTCGGTCTGGCTGCGCGCGTGGCAGGTGCAGGTGGGTCGGGTGAAACTTTACCTGCTGGACAGCAACGACGCGGCGAATTTCCCGGCTCATCGCGGCATCACCAGCGAATTGTATGGCGGCGGACCGGAGTTGCGCCTCAAGCAGGAATTGCTGCTTGGGATTGGCGGCTGGCGATTGCTCGCCGCACTCGGAATCAAGCCGGATGTCTGTCATCTGAACGAAGGTCATGCGGCCTTCGCGGTGTTGGAACGCGCCCGCGAGTTTCATGCAGGAAAACGAGCAGCCATTTGAAGTCGCGCTGGCCGCCACGCGCGCGGGAAATCTTTTTACCACCCACACGGCGGTGGCCGCTGGCTTTGATCGTTTCACTCCGGCGCTCATCGAGCAATACCTCGGCGGTTATGCGGAGAAGAAACTCGGAATTTCCCTTCACGACTTGCTGGCCTTGGGCCGCCAGAATCCGAACGACGCGATCGGAAAGTTTTAACATGGCTTATCTGGCCATTCGCGGCAGCGGGTCGGTGAATGGCGTGAGCCGTTTGCATGGAAAAGTCAGCCGGCATCTTTTCGAGTCGCTTTTTCCGAACTGGCCGGCGGACGAAGTGCCCATCGGCCATGTGACCAACGGAGTTCACATGCCGACCTGGGACTCGGCAGCCGCTGATGAACTTTGGACCAAGGCCTGTGGCAAAGACCGCTGGCTGGGAAAGTCGGAAACTCTGGAGCAGGACATTCGCCGTGTCTCCGACGACACCCTTTGGAAATTTCGCCTCGCCACCAGCAAGTCGCTGGTGGAATACGCCCGCGAACGCTTGGCCCGACACTATGCCGCCGCCGGAGCATCGTCCGAGACGGTTGAAGAGGCGAAACATCTGTTTGACCCCAACGCGTTGACACTGGGTTTTGCGCGGCGCTTTGCGACCTACAAAAGACCGAATCTTTTGCTGCACGACCCGGAGCGATTGCTACGCCTGTTATCGAATCCCCAGCGCCCGGTGCAACTCATCATTGCGGGCAAGGCTCATCCTGCGGACCTAGCAGGGCAGGCGTTGATTCAGAAATGGATTCAGTTTATTCGCCGACCTGATGTCCGGCCTCACGCAATTTTCTTGAGCGACTACGACATGCACTTGACCGAACGCTTGGTGCAAGGGGTGGATGTCTGGCTCAACACACCACAGCGGCCTTGGGAGGCGTGTGGCACGAGTGGCATGAAGGTGCTGGTCAACGGCGGCATCAATCTTTCGGAATTGGACGGCTGGTGGGCGGAAGCGTATGTGCCGGAGTTGGGCTGGGCGCTGGGCGACGGTCAGGAACATGGCAGCGATCCTGCCTGGGACGCGGCTGAAGCCGAGGCGCTTTACGAACGACTCGAACGCGAGGTGATCCCCGAGTTTTATACCCGCAACGAGAAGGGCATTCCCACGGCCTGGATCGCCCGAATGCGCGAAAGCATGGCGCGATTGACCCCGCGCTTCTCGGCCAACCGCGCCGTGTGTGAATACACCGAGCAACATTATCTCCCGGCGGCTATCGCCTGCCAAGCGCGCGTGGCCAACAAAGGCGCAGTCGGCAAGCAAATGGTGGACTGGCGTCACAGCGTGGAACAGAAATGGGGCACGCTGCACTTCGGCGCAGTGAAAGTGGCGACTCGCGACGGGAAACACATCATTGAAGTTCAAGTTAGTCTTCATGGCCTCGACCCCAAGGCGGTGCGGGTGGAGCTTTATGCCGACGGAATCAAAGACAGTCCGTCCGGTGCGGCAGGAAATGACCTGTCTTCACCCGCTGGCCGACGAATCAGGCGGCTACGTTTACAGCGCAACCGTGTCTGCGGCTCGCCCGCCAGCGGATTATACGGCGCGAGTGATGCCGCACTGCGACGGTGTCGCAATTCCACTGGAAGACTCACGAATCCTATGGCAACGATGATGAAAACGAACGACCAACTTGAACCGACGGTGTTCGTCATTTTTGGCGGAGCCGGTGACCTGACCTGGCGGAAACTCGTGCCGGCCTTGTTCGACCTCTCGCAGGATCGCAGCCTGCCCGCGCAATTTGCGATCATCGCGGTGGACCGCATCAAGCTTGGCGATGACGCGCTGCGCCGCCGGTTGCACGATGGCGTCAATCAATTCTCCCGCTTTGGAAAAGCCAAGGCCGTCGTCTGGAATCAATTCGCGAAGCACATCCATTACCAGCAGGGCGATTTCAAGAAGCTGCCGACTTATACGGCGCTCGGCAAACAATGCGCGAAGCTGGAAAAGGAATGGGGCACCAAAGCTCATCGCATTTTTTACATGGCCACGCCGCCGAGCATGTTCGGCGAAATTCCAAAATATCTCGGCAAGGCCGGACTGGCGCGCGACCGGGAATGGGCGCGGATCGTGATCGAGAAACCGATCGGCTACGATTTGGAATCGGCGCGCGCCTTGAACGCCGTTCTTGCCGCCAGTTTCGAGGAATCCCAAATCTTTCGGATTGATCATTATCTCGGCAAGGAAACGGTGCAGAACATTCTGGCGTTCCGTTTTGCCAATCCGCTTTTCGAGCCGATCTGGAATCGTCGCTACATTGATTATGTGACCATCACCGTCGCCGAAACCGTGGGCGTCGAGCATCGCGGCGGCTATTACGACCACGCCGGGGCGCTGCGCGACATGGTGCAGAATCATCTGATGCAACTGCTCTGTCTCGTGGCGATGGAGCCGATGGTGTCTTTTCAAGCCGACGAAATCCGCAACAAGAAAGTGGATGTGCTCCACGCGGCCCGTCCGATTCACCGCGACGCGGTTCAGCAATACGCCGTGCGCGGACAGTATGGTTCCGGCAACGTCGACTGGCAAAAAAATGCCCGGCTATCGCGAGGAAGACGGCGTGGCGCCGGATTCCCAGACGGAGACGTTTGCCGCGTTGAAGTTGTTTATCGACAACTGGCGCTGGCAGGACGTGCCGTTTTATCTGCGCACGGGCAAGCGCCTGCCGCAACAGGCGTCGGAAATTTCCATCCAATTTCGCGCCGTGCCGCATCAGTCGTTTCCGCCCGAAGCCTCGCTCGGCTGGCAGCCCTCCCGGCTCATCCTGTCAATCCAGCCCGACGAAGGCATCGTGCTGGGCTTTCAGGCCAAATATCCGGGACCGAAGATGCAACTGCGACCGGTGGACATGCGGTTCAGTTATCGCGAGAGTTTCGCCGCGCCTTCGCCTGACGCCTACGAAACGCTCCTGTGGGACGTGATGAAAAACGACGCCACGCTCTTCATGCGCGCCGATCAAGTGGAAGCGGCCTGGCAACTGTTGATGCCGGTGCTCGAAGCGTGGCAGGCCACGGCACCGAGCGATTTCCCCAATTACGCCGCCGGCACCTGGGGACCGGAAAATACCCAAGGACTGCTGGCTCCAGGACATCGCTGGCCGCTGCCGACGGAATTGGCCGCTGTTTCCAAGAAGAAGGGAAAGAATTCGTGACTCAAGACAAAATGAAAACTCCCATCGAATACACAATCGTCGCTGTGCCTTTTCACGCCGATGCCGCAACCCATGACGAGCTTGCGCGAAAAGTGAACGAAAAACTAACCGCCGGTTACGAACTGCTTGGCGCACCATTTCCTCAGCGAGGAAATGATGTATCAGGCCATGACGAGGACGGTTATCCAGACTTCACCACTCCCGGCCTCATGAAAAAAGGAGCACCAATCTCGGCCTTGTTTGTGGACATCGGCGGTGTCCTGCTCACCAACGGCTGGGATCATCATGCCCGCCAACGGGCGGCGAAACATTTTAAGTTGGATTGGGCCGAGATGGAGGAACGGCATGGGTTGAACTTTGAAACCCACGAGGAGGATAAAACTACTTTCAACGAATATTTAGACCGCGTGGTCTTTTATGAAAAGCGTCCGTTCACGCGCGCCGAGTTTCGCCGTTTCATGTTCGCGCAGTCGAAGCCTTACGCCGAGATGATTGCACTGGTTCGCAACCTGAAAGCCAAATATGGATTGAAGATTATCGTCGTCAGCAACGAATCCCGCGAATTGAACGCGTATCGGATACGACAATTTAAGCTGGACGGATTTGTGGACGCTTTTATTTCCTCCTGCTTCGTTCGTCTCCGAAAACCGGACGCGGATATTTTCAAGCTGGCGCTGGACATTGCCCAGACACCAGCCGCGCAGATTATCTATATCGAAAACACGCCGCTGTTCGTCCAGATCGCAGAAGGCATGGGAATTCGAAGCATTCTTCACACGGACTATAAATCCACTTGCACGAAACTGGCTTCGTTCGGATTGGACATCGCAGGATGAACGAAAAACCATTCATCCTGACAATCAACGGCGGCTCTTCGAGCATCAAGTTCGCGTTGTATGAGGCGGTCAACCCTCTAAAGCGCGGGCTATACGGAAAGGTTGATCGCATCGGCTTGAGCGGGACAAATCTGACGTTCAATGAACCAACGAAAAAACAGCCGAAAAGCTTCAAACTCGCCGCTGCCGATCACAAATCAGCGGCGAATTCCCTGATAGACTGGCTCGAAAAGCAAATTGATTTCAAATCAGTAAAAGGCGTGGGACATCGCGTGGTTCATGGGATGAAACATACCGAGCCGGAGCTTGTCACAGAAAAACTATTGGCTGAACTGCGTCGCATCAGCCCGAACGACCCGGATCATTTGCCGCGCGAGATTGAACTCATTGAGATGCTTCGCCAACGCCATCCGAAACTGCCGCAAGTGGCCTGCTTCGACACGGCGTTTCACCAAACCATGCCGCGCGTGGCGAAGTTGCTTCCGATTCCGCGACGCTTCGACGCCAAAGGAATTCAACGCTACGGTTTTCACGGATTGTCCTACGCCTATCTGATGGAAGAACTCGCGCGCTTGGGCGACCCGGCGGCAAGAAAAGGCCGCGTTATCCTCGCGCATCTCGGCAATGGCGCAAGCATGGCAGCCGTGCTCGATGGCAAAAGCATTGATACGAGCATGTGTTTCACGCCGACAGCGGGACTGGTGATGAGCACGCGTTCCGGTGATTTAGACCCCGGCCTTGCGCCGTATCTCGCGCGAACCGAAAAAATGACCACGCAACCAGTTTTACAAAATGGTCAACCACGAGTCGGGTCTGCTTGGCGTGTCGGAAACCAGTTCCGACATGCGCGATTTGCTCGAACATGAAAAAACGGATGTGCGCGCAGCGGAAGCGGTGGCGCTGTTTTGTTATCAGGCGAAAAAGTGGATCGGCTCCTTTGCCGCCGCGCTCGGCGGCTTGGACACGCTCGTCTTCGCCGGCGGCATCGGCGAAAACGCGCCAGTCGTCCGCGCGCGCATCTGCGAGGGTTTGAAATTTCTTGGCATCGAATTGGATAAGTCGCGCAACGCGAAGACTGCGGCGGTGATTTCCAAAAATTCCAGCCGCGTCACGGTTCGCGTCATTCGCACGGACGAAGAACTGATGATTGCACGCTCGGTTCTTCGCGCTTGTCCGAGTGACACATTTACCAAGACCGCTTTGCGGTAGGGTTACACCCCATAGCGAAGCCGTCCCCGCCGCCGCAATTTATTATTGGCATCCGTGCTGATCGCGGTGCAACTGATTTTCCAAACACGCTGTCGGCCAAACGCCAGCAACGAACAATAACGAAACGCAAAAAACGAAAGAATTATTATGTTAAGCAAAGCAAAAACACTGGAAGGTTACAAGCTGGACAGCCTCGACGGAGAAATCGGAAAGGTCAAAGAATTTTACTTCGACGACCGCCACTGGACCATCCGCTATCTGGTTGCAGAAACCGGAACATGGCTCGCGGATCGGCAGGTGCTGATCTCCCCGTATGCACTGTCCGCCGTGGACAAAGAGGCAAAAAACATCGCCGTTGATTTGACCAGAAGGCAAATCGAGGCCAGTCCCTCCCTGGACAGTGACAAGCCCGTTTCCCGCCAATTTGAACAAGCCTACTACGGCCATTATTTATACCCGATGTATTGGGGCGGCCCCTACAGTTGGGGGCCTTATCCCTACCCGATGCGCGACCGTGAACAGTGGAAAAAATCCACCCAGCCTGAAAAAGCATGGGATCACCATTTGCGCAGCACTTATGGCGTGAGAGGCCATCACATTCAAGCCTTAGACGGAGAGATTGGCCATGTTGAAGATTTCATCATTGATGACGAGACATGGGCGATTCGTTACCTCGTCGTTGACACCCACAACTGGTGGCCGGGCAAAAAAGTCCTGGTGTCACCGCAATGGATTGAGCGCGTCAGTTGGGGCGAACGGAAAGTTTTCGTCAATCTTGATCGCGAAACCATCAAGGAATCACCGGAATATACGGACGTGGCTCTGGTGACGAGAGATTATGAGATAGCACTGCATGGCCACTATAACCGCAAAGGATATTGGATTGACGAACTGGCGGCCGTGTAGTTTTCCGATTCACACGCAGTCTCCGCTCGCGATCTGGATTGGACAATGGCGGGCGGTTTTAGCACGACGAAACCAATTTTATGATGAATCAAACGAACGGATGGATGAATGGATGGGCGGGCGGCGGGATGTGGCTTTGGGTAGTGATCGGCGTAGCAGTGGTGGTTCTGCTGGTCGTTGTGATTGGCAAGCTGTCAAAGAAATGATCATGGGTTATGCAAAATATGAAAACCAAAACTCTCACACCGGAATTGCTCAACAGGATGGATGCCTATTGGCGCGCCGCCAACTATCTGTCGGTCGGCCAGATTTACCTCTACGACAATCCGCTGCTGAAGCGTCCGCTGAAACTTTCGGACGTGAAGCCGTTGGTGGTCGGGCATTGGGGCACGACGCCGGGACAGAATTTTATTTATGTGCATCTGAACCGGGTCATCAAAAAGTATGACCTGGACATGTTCTACGTCGCCGGTCCCGGTCACGGCGGCCCGGCGATTGTGGGCAACGTCTATCTCGAAGGCACCTGGAGCGAAGTTTATCCGAACGTCACGCAGGACGAAGCCGGGCTGAAAAAACTATTCACGCAATTCTCGTTTCCTGGTGGAATTTCCAGCCACGTCGCCCCGACCACGCCGGGTTCGATTCATGAAGGCGGCGAACTGGGCTATTCGTTATCGCATGCTTTCGGGGCGGCGTTTGACAATCCGGATTTGATTGTCGCCTGCGTCGTTGGCGACGGCGAAGCGGAAACCGGCCCGCTGGCGACCGCCTGGCAGTCCAACAAATTTCTTGACCCGATCACCGACGGAGCCGTGCTCCCAATCTTGCATCTCAACGGCTACAAGATTTCCAACCCGACTGTTTTGGCGCGCATTGAGCCGGATGAGTTGGAACAGTTTTTCCGTGGCTGCGGCTGGACGCCTTATTTTGTGGAAGGTGACGAGCCGGAAAAAATGCACGAACTCATGGCCACGACCTTGGAAAAGGCCATCGAGGACATTCGGCAAATCCAAACCAATGCGCGGGACAAAAAAGACACCACGCGTCCGCGTTGGCCGATGATTGTCCTCAAGTCGCCGAAAGGCTGGACCGGCCCGAAAGAAGTGGATGGCCTGAAAGTGGAAGGCACGTTCCGCGCGCATCAGGTGCCGCTCCTGGTGGATGCCGAACATCCCCAGCACGTCAAGCAACTTGAAAAATGGATGAAAAGTTACAAGGCCGAAGAATTGTTCGATAAAAATGGCCGGCTCAATTCCGACTTGGCCGAACTTGCGCCGAAAGGCAACCGGCGGATGGGTGCCAATCCGCACGCCAACGGCGGCATTCTGCTGCACGATTTGCGTATGCCGGACTTCCACGACCACGCGGTCAATGTGCCTTCGCCCGGTGCTGTGGACGGCCAAGATACAATGGTGCTTGGAAATTTTCTGCGCGACGTGGCCAAGCTGAATCAAAATAATTTCCGCGTCTTCGGTCCCGATGAGACGCTCTCGAATCTCCTGGGCGCGGTCTTTGAAGTTACCAACCGTCAGTGGGACGCACGCGAAGTAAAAAATGATGAATTCCTCGCGCCTGCCGGACGCGTGCTGGACTCAATGTTGAGCGAGCATCAGTGCGAAGGCTGGCTGGAAGGTTATTTGCTCACTGGTCGGCACGGGCTGTTCAACAGCTATGAGGCCTTCATCCGCATCGTGGATTCGATGTTCAGCCAGCACGCCAAGTGGCTGAAGGTCACGTTGGAACTTCCGTGGCGTCGGAAGATCGCGTCGCTGAATTATCTGCTCGCGTCGCACGTCTGGCAGCAGGATCACAACGGCTTCACGCACCAAGACCCCGGCTTCATGGATCACGTCATCAACAAGAAGGCCGACATTGTGCGCGTTTATTTGCCGCCGGATGCGAACTGCCTGCTCTCCGTCTTCGATCATTGCCTGCGCAGCCGGCATTACGTCAACGTCGTCGTCGCCGGCAAACACGCGCTCCCGCAATGGCTGACCATGGACGCCGCCGTGGTGCATTGCACTGAAGGCATCGGCATCTGGCAATGGGCCAGCAACGACCAAGGTTCCGAGCCGGACGTGGTGATGGCCTGCTGCGGCGACACGCCCACGCTGGAGATTCTGGCCGCCGTTTCCATTCTGCGCGAGCATCTGCCTGATCTAAAAATCCGGGTGATCAATGTCGTTGACCTCATGAAGTTGCAATCTGCGAGCGAACACCCGCACGGATTGAGCGAAGCGGATTACGATTCACTCTTCACCAAAGACAAGCACATCGTTTTTGGCTTTCATGGCTACCCTTGGCTGGTCCACCGGCTGACCTACCGCCGCACCAACCGCAACCTCCACGTCCGGGGCTACAAAGAAGAGGGAACGATCACGACTGCTTTCGACATGCGGGTGCAGAATGACCTGGATCGCTTTCATCTGGTGCAAGACGTGGTGGATCGGGTGCCGAATTTAGGTTCCAAGGGTGCCTATCTGAAACAGCAGATGCGGGACAAACTCATCGAGCACAAGCATTACATTGATAAGCACGGCCAGGATTTGCCGGAGATTCGGAATTGGAAGTGGGGCCAGGGTGAAACACAAAACGGGAAAACGCGGGCAGCAAAGACACGTGTCCCGGAACTAAAGTTGCGACGGAACATAGGGAGCAAAAATGGGAAGCATAACAGCGTGACACGAACCAAAGGAGCGTAAAATGCCCATTCAACTCAATGAAGAAAATGGCGGGAAGCTGCTCGTCGTTCACGTCAGCGGGAAACTGGTAAAAGCAGATTACGAGCACTTTGTGCCCGAGTTCGAGCGACTCGTCCGGCTGCACGGAAAACTGAGCGTGCTGTTCGATATGACCGGCCTTCACGGCTGGACAGCCGGCGCGTTGTGGGAGGACACGAAGTTTGCGACGCATCATTTCAGCGACATTGACCGGCTGGCGGTGGTCGGAGAGAAGAAATGGCAGGAAGGGATGGCGACATTTTGCAAACCGTTCACGAAAGCAACGGTCAAATACTTCGATCACACTGATGCCGCTGAGGCGCGGAAGTGGTTGGACGAATCTGTAGCTACAGGAAACAAAACAGGAGAACGACACATGCTTAAACACCAACTGCTTTTGCCGGACGGGATACTCATTCTCGAACCCGACGCGCCGCTCGAAGCGGCCGACTTCGAGGGCCTGGCTCGCGAGATTGATCCATATATCGCGGAACATGGAAAACTATCGGGCTTGATGATTCACGCCAAAGCATTTCCCGGCTGGGCGAATCTCGAAGCGTTTCTCGCCCACATGCAATTCATCAAAAGCCATCACCAGAAAATTGTCCGACTGGCGATGGTCACCGACAGCAAACTTCTGGGGGAATTGCCCAAGATCGCCGCCCATCTTGTGGATGTGCAGGTCAAACACTTTTCGGAATCGCAGCACGAGGACGCGCTGCGCTGGCTCAAGGAGGGAACTCCGGCCAGCCCCTGATCCGCACTGGAAATATGAATGAATTAAAGCACGATCACAAATCGCACGGAGATCCGAATGGCGGCCCGATTAACCACGGCCAACCTCCTTATTGGCGACGCGCGCATCGGGATTGGCGCATTTGGTTTTGCGTAATTTTGATGCTGGCCGCCATGGCGGTTTATTTGATGACCGGTGATTTGCGCTGGCCTTTTCATGGCCATCCGCAGCCAATGGTGCCAATCGCCGGCTGAAAATATTTGGCAAGCCGCCAATTACCTACATGAACACGCAACTGTTAATAGATACTGCCAGCAAACTTGTTGCCGACGACAAAGGTTTGCTGGCGATGGATGAAAGCAATCCGACCTGTAACAAACGATTCGCAAAGCTCAACATTCCGCAAACGGTGGAGGCCCGGCGCGCGTATCGGGAATTGATTGTGACCACGCCCGGTCTCGGCGAGTGCATCAGTGGCGCGATTCTCTATGACGAAACGATCCGTCAGCAGAAAAAGGACGGCACTCCGTTTCTCAAAGTCCTCGCTGATGCTGGAATCATTCCCGGCATCAAAGTAGATACCGGAGCAAAGGACCTGGCCGCTCATCCCGGCGAAAAAATCACCGAAGGTCTGGACGGATTGCGCGACCGGCTCAAGGAGTATTTTCAAATGGGCGCGCGTTTTGCCAAGTGGCGGGCGGTGATTGCCATCGGCGATGGCATTCCCAGCCGCAGTTGCATCGAGGCCAACGCGCACGCGCTGGCGCGCTACGCCGCGTTGTGTCAGGAAGCCGGACTGGTTCCGATTGTCGAGCCGGAGGTGCTCATGGACGGCAGGCACACTTTGGAGCGATGCCGTGAAGTGACGGAAGAAGTCCTGCGAACCGTTTTCATCCAACTGAATTCCCAGCGCGTGCTGCTGGAAGGCATGATTTTGAAACCCAACATGGTGCTGCCGGGATTGACCTGCCCCACGCAAGCATCCGTGGACGAGGTGGCCAACATCACAGTGAAAAGTCTTTGGCGAACTGTCCCAGCCGCCGTTCCGGGGATTGCGTTCCTGTCAGGCGGCCAATCTGCCGAACTCGCTTCGGCCCGTTTGAATACCATGAATCTTCGATTCAAGTCGAAATTGCCCTGGGCGCTGGCGTTTTCGTTTGCCCGCGCCATCCAGCAACCGGCTTTGGAAATCTGGCAAGGCCAAGAGGAGAACGTGAAAGCGGCGCAACAAGCTTTGCTTCATCGTGCCCGATGCAACCGCGCCGCGCGCCGGGGTGAATACACTGCTGCGATGGAAAGAACATGAGCATGACAGAAAGAAGACATGCCAAGGATGAAATATCTCTGTATCCGCTTCGATTTGAACCGATCTATCAGTATCGGCTTTGGGGTGGTCGGCGTTTGGCTAATCTACTCTCTGCTCCGCTGCCCGGCGATGGACCCATCGGCGAAGCGTGGCTATTGAGCGACCGCGAGGATCATCCGAGCCGCGTCGCCCATGGACCACTCAAGGGACGGAGCATTGGACAATTGCTTCATCAGTGGCCGGAGCAGATGATGGGAAAACTGGCTGGCCGTTTCCACCGGTTACCGCTCCTGCTTAAATTTCTCGACGTGCGCGACACACTTTCGGTCCAGGTGCATCCATCGGATCAGCAAACCAAGTATATCCCGGCAGGCGAGACCGGGAAGACCGAAGCCTGGGTGGTGCTGGAGGCGGGAGCAAAAAGCCGCATTTACGCCGGTCTCAAGCCTGTCGCCACGACAGACACTCTGCGGCAGGCGCTCGCAAACGGAGCGGTGGCGGAACAACTCGCATCGTTCACTCCGAAGACCGGCGACGGAATTTTCATTCCGGCCGGAACCGTTCATTCGTTGAGTGATGTGGTAGTCTTTGAAGTGCAGGAAAACAGCGACGTGACGTTTCGTCTTTACGACTGGAACCATATTGATGCCAAGACTGGCCAGCCCCGGCCTCTGCAAGTTGATCAGGCGATGGCCTGTATTGATTTTGCGCAAGGTGCCATCAGTCCAGTGGTGCCAATGGTGGATGAGGTAAAGCCGGTGTTGCGGGAGCGGCTCTTTGATTGTGAACATTTCGGATTGTGGCGGTTCGGCGCAGAATCGCCATTTGGAGTCGGTGCCGAAAGAACCGCGCGAGTGCTGGTGTGTCTCGCCGGCGACGGTCAGGTGGAGCACGATGGTGCCAATTACGCCATCGGCAAGGGGGATGTGCTGCTCTTGCCGGCCGTGGTCGGAGCATGTTTGTGCCGACCAAATGGTGCCATCAGCTTGTTGGAAATATCACTACCGGAAGCCACCTGACCATGAAAAAACTCATAGTTTTCGATCTGGATGGCACGCTGGCCGAAAGCAAAGCATCGCTAGATGCCGAGATGGCCAAACTGCTCACCGCTCTGCTGGGAATTGTGAAAGTGGCGGTGATTTCCGGCGGCGATTGGCCGCAGTTTGAAAAACAAGTGCTCTCCAATCTTCCCCATGACGAACGCCTGAAGAACCTGTCTCTCCTTCCCACCTGTGGAACCAAGTTCTACCAATACGCAGGGGATTGGAAAAAGATTTACTCGGAAGATTTCACTGCGGACGAAAAAAAGAAAATCATCAGTTCGCTAAAGCAGGCACTCGAAGCAGCGGGTTTCAAAGTCGAAAAGGTTTGGGGAGAAACCATTGAAGACCGGGGAAGCCAGATTACGTTTTCTGCCTTGGGACAGCAGGCACCCATCGAAGAAAAGAAAAAATGGGACGCTGACTTCGCCAAGCGAAAGAAGATCAAGGCACTGCTTGATAAACTGATCCCGGAGTTTTCCGTGCGCCTGGGTGGCACGACCTCCGTTGACGTCACCAAGCCGGGGATTGATAAAGCCTACGGGATTCGAAAACTCCGGGACATCCTTGGCATTGCCATTGATGAGATGATTTTTGTTGGTGATGCCTTGTTCCCCGGTGGGAACGACTACCCGGCCAAAGAAGCGGGTGTTTTATCCATCCGTGTCCGGGATCCCAACGAGTCGAAGCGGGTTATTGAAGCCATCACCGCCTGTTTGGGTGATGCTCAAACCACAAAACCTCGGCAGGAGAAGACCGGATGAGCGGCTTTCAATTACAGCGCCTGGGGATGTTAATGGAGCCGGAGCCCGGCAATCCGCAGGAGATTGAAGGCGTCCTGAATCCGGCCGCCGCCCGCGGCCCGGATGGCGGGCTTTACCTGTTTCCGCGGCTCGTCGCCAGGGGCAACTATTCACGCATCGGCATCGCCCGCGTAAAATTCAACGAAGCCGGCGACCCGGCCGGTGTGGAACGTCTCGGCATTGCGCTTGAGCCGGAAGCTGATTACGAGCGGCGATCTGACGCCATCGGCGGCTGCGAGGATGCCCGCGTTACCTTTGTCGAACCGCTCCAGCATTACGTCATGACTTACACGGCGCTTTCGCCGGGCGGACCCCGGATTGCCCTGGCCATGTCGGAGGATTTGTTCCACTGGGATCGGATCGGGTTGGCGACCTTTGAATCTTTTCACGGCGTTGATTTCGTCCACGTGGACAACAAGGACGCCAGCATCTTCCCCGTCGCCATTCCCAATCACGCCGGGAAGATGCAACTGGCCCTTATTCACCGTCCGCTGTTTCCCGGCACCCGGCCCGAGGAAACCGCCTGCCAGACCGGGTCCCGGATTGCGGATCGCGAGCATGAAAGCATCTGGATTTCCTATTGTCCAATGCCGCCCCAGGGCATGGCGCCGCATCATCCGGGCCTGTTCAACTCGCATCATCGGCTGGCAACTCCGGTTTCGCCCTGGGAAAAGTTGAAAATCGGCGGCGGGACTCCGCCCATTCTGACCAAACACGGCTGGCTGATCCTTTACCACGGCGTGAGCAAATGGGTTGGGCCGGGCAGTGATGGTCGCCAGCTATGCTACTCGGCCGGGGTGATGGTGCTCTCGAAGGAGCATCCGCGCACGATTCTCTATCGTTCAAAGGAGCCGGTGTTGACGCCGGAGTTGCCGCAAGAACGCCACGGGACCGTCGCCAACGTCGTGTTCCCCACCGGCATTGACCGGCGCGACGATCTCGGCACGCCGGATCGTTTCGACGTTTATTACGGGATGGCCGATAACCGGATTGGTGTCGCGCGCCTTGACGTGCCGGAACACCTGCCGCCAGGAGCCGTCGCCGACTTGCCGGAAGCAGCGGGTAATTCGCCCGTTCTCGAAAATTCAAGACCGTGAAAGGACAAATATTATGAAGCCAGACACAGATCCGCCCAAGACGCCTGATCCCAAGCCGAGTGCATCCGCAGAATCGAAGCCCAACGCTACCGATGCCAAGACTGACGCGAAGCCCACAGCCCCCGCATCCAAACCGGGCGCGAAGCCTGATGCCAAACCCGAAGCTAAACCGGCTCCACAGGACGATTTGAAAACGCTGCCGCTGGCGGAAGTGGAGAAAAAATTGGAATCGTCACCGGACGGCCTAACCCAAGCTGAGGCGCAGAAACGGCTCACGCAATATGGGCCAAATGAACTGGTCGAGAAGAAGACGAATCTCCTGCTGAAATTCCTTGGCTACTTTTGGGGGCCGATTCCGTGGATGATTGAGATCGCGGTAATTTTGTCGGGCGTGGTCCGGCACTGGCCGGATTTTTTCATCATCCTCCTTTTGCTGGTGACCAACGCGGTGGTTGCCTTTTGGGAAGAACGCCAGGCGGGCAATGAGATTGCCGCCTTGAAAGCCAAACTGGCGATCAAGGCGCGCGTCATCCGCGACGGCAAATGGATCAACCCGGCGGCTCGCGAGTTGGTGCCGGGCGATGTCATACGCTTGCGGTTGGGCGATGTCGTGCCGGCGGATGCGCGCTTGCTGGCGGGCGACGAGGTTTCGGTGGATCAATCCGCGCTGACGGGAGAATCGTTGCCCGCAACACGCAAATCCGGGGATGCCGTGTTTTCCGGTTCGATCATCCGGCGCGGCGAAATCGGCGCGCTGGTGTATGCGACGGGTGAAAAAACTTATTTTGGCAAAACGGCGCAACTGGTGCAGGAGGCTCTCACCGTCAGTCATTTTCAGAAAGCGGTTTTGAAGATTGGCAATTATCTGATCATCCTCGCGGTGGCCCTGGTGGCGGTGATCATTGGTTTCGCAATCTATCGCGGTGACAAAATTCTTGAGACCTTGCAGTTCGCGCTCGTGCTGACGGTGGCAGCGATTCCCGTGGCGATGCCGACGGTGCTGTCGGTGACGATGGCGGTCGGCGCGCGATTGCTCGCGAAAAAACAGGCGATTGTGAGCCGGTTGGTGGCAATTGAAGAACTGGCAGGCGTGGATGTGCTCTGCGCTGACAAGACCGGCACCTTGACGCAGAACAAGCTGACCTTGGGCGATGCGTTCAGCGTAAATAATATTCCCGCCGAGCAAATCATCCTGTCCGCCGCGCTGGCGTCGCGCGCGGAAAACAACGACACGATTGATCTGGCTGTTTTGGGCGGTCTGAAAAATAAAGACGCGCTGAAAGATTATCAGGTGGTTCATTTCATGCCATTCGACCCGGTGCATAAACGCACCGAGGCGACCGTCAAGGGCAAGGACGGAAAAACCTTCAAGGTGACGAAAGGCGCGCCGCAAGTGATTTTGGCATTGTCGGCCAATGCCGGGCAGGTGAAGGCGGCGGCGGACAAAGCCGTCAATGATTTCGCCGCGCGCGGTTTTCGTTCGTTGGGCGTAGCGCGGGCTGAAGGCGACGGGCCGTGGCAGTTTCTCGGCGTGTTGCCTATGTTCGATCCGCCGCGCGAAGATGCAAAGGCCACGATTGCGACCGCGCTTACCATGGGCGTGAAGATCAAGATGGTGACGGGTGATGCACTGGCGATTGCCAAGGAGACGGCAAAGACTTTGGGGATGGGCACGAACATTCTTGATGCCAAAACTCTCGGCGACTCAAAAAAACAAGAGTCAGCAGAGGTGATTGAGTCCATCGAGAAAGCGGACGGTTTTGCCGAGGTGTTTCCCGAACATAAATTTCACATCGTGGATGTTCTGCAAAAACGCAACCACATTGTCGGCATGACGGGCGATGGAGTGAATGACGCGCCCGCGCTGAAGAAAGCCGACTGCGGCATCGCCGTTTCGAGTGCGACGGACGCGGCGCGCGCGGCGGCGGCCATTGTGCTGCTCACACCTGGCCTGTCGGTGATTATTGACGCGATCAAGGAGAGCCGGAGAATTTTCCAGCGGATGAACAGTTACGCGATCTACCGCATCGCCGAAACACTGCGCGTGCTGTTGTTCATGACGCTGGCGATTCTGGTTTTCAATTTTTATCCCCTGACGGCGGTGATGATTGTGATGCTCGCGCTGCTCAACGACGGTGCGATTTTGTCCATCGCCTATGACAATGTTCATTACAAGAACAAGCCCGAGTCGTGGAACATGCGCATGGTGCTGGGCGTCTCCACGGTCTTGGGTGTCATCGGGGTCGTCTCTGCCTTTGGTTTGTTCTATCTCGGCGAGCGCGTTTTTCACCTCGACCGCCCGCACATCCAGACGCTGATGTATTTGAAACTGTCCGTGGCAGGACATCTGACGATTTTTCTCACGCGCACACGCGGAGCGTTCTGGTCCATCCGTCCGGCAAAGATTTTGTTGATCGCGGTGTTCGGCACCCAAGCCGTGGCGACCTTGATCGCGGTTTATGGATTGTTTATGACGCCGCTGGGCTGGGGTTGGGCCGGGTTCGTGTGGGGTTATGCGTTGTTATGGTTCCTCGTGAACGACCGCATCAAACTGCTCGCGTATCGGATTTTTGATCCGGTCAAAGCCAATGCTCAAACGGAATTGAAAGCAGTGCCGCAAGCAGACGCCAAAGTCGAAACGAAAGCTGATTCCAAGGCCGGGCTAAACCTGAAGAAAAAGTTGCACCGGCACCGGAAGCTTCTACTGAAACGAAGCCTAAAACCGAACCTGACGTGAACTCCACACCTGAAACCAAAGCCAAGACGGCGACCGATTTGACGCCACAGATCGCGGCACGGGCCTATGAAATTTACGAGCACCAGGGTCATCGGGACGGTCAGTCGGCGCAGAACTGGAACAAGGCCGAACAGGAGATTCGCGAAACTCAAGCCAAGGCTGAACCAAAGGCTGAAACCAAACCAGCGGCTAAAGCGGGTTCGCAGCCGGAAGTTAAAGCTGAACTTAAACCTGACACCAATTCAAAACCGGACACCAAGGTTGAGCCGACGCCAGCCGCGAAAGTCGAGCCTAAACCTGAAACCAAATCTGCCGAACCTCAACCCGAAGCCAAAGCCGCGTCGCCGTCCGAAGTCAAAGCAGAGCCGAAAGCAGACATTAAAACTGACGCCAAACCAGCCGACAAAGTTGAGCCAAAATCTGATGCCAAAGCGGAAACCAAACCTGAAATGAATGGGAAGCCAGCGGTCGAGGTGTCACCGCAGCTTGTCAAAAAAGTCCATGAGTTTTACGAGCAACTAGGGCGCGAGGATGTTCGCGCCGTTGAGGAATCGGATCAGGCGAAGCAAAAGACTCCAGAAGTGGAAACCAAAAAATAAGCCGGCGCGAACCATGTAGCTGGTATGCCAAATAGAATAAAGATGAAAATCAATTCAAAGGACTACCGGGTGCGACCCGGAGCCAAGGTCAACCTCAAAAAGTGGCCGACGAAGGTGAAGCCCTTTTGCAAATCAAAGAAGCAGTATAAAAAACTTCTTGAAGCACACGTTGAGGAGTTGAGTTCACTGCAACAACTTCACTACGCCTCCAACCGCCATGCGCTGCTGCTGATTTTTCAGGGGATGGACGCTGCCGGCAAGGACGGCGCCATCCGGCACGTCATGTCCGGGGTCAATCCGCAAGGCTGCGAGGTTTTCAGTTTCAAACAGCCGACCGCCGACGAGTTGGAACATGATTTTCTCTGGCGCACAAACCGCCATCTGCCGGAACGCGGGCGGATCGGCATCTTCAATCGTTCCTATTATGAGGAGGTGCTGGTCGTCCGGGTGCATCCAGAGATGCTCCGTAGTCAGGGACTTTCGGAAGAATTGCGCGACGAAAAGACCATCTGGAAGGAACGGTATCGTTCCATCGTGGATTTGGAAAATCATCTTCACCGCAACGGCACCAAGGTCATCAAATTTTTCCTGCATCTGTCGAAAGACGAACAACGAAAACGATTCCTCGAACGCATTGATGAGCCGGACAAGAACTGGAAATTCAGTCTCGCTGACATTCACGAGCGAAAATACTGGAAACATTATATGAAGGCCTATGAAGATTGCTTGGCCGCAACCAGCACCCAGCACGCGCCTTGGTTCATCGTTCCCGCCGATGATAAAGAAAATACCCGGCTGATTGTTTCCCACATTGTTCTTGATACGCTTGATGAATTTAAGATGGCGTATCCCAAGACCACTATGAAACGTCGGCGTGAATTGAAATCCATCCGCAAAGAACTTTGAAGGCAAAACCATGGGTGTCCCTCAAATAATTTTTGAGGATTGATACATGGTGGAAAAATGTCCCCCGATTTCTCGGAAACCGAGATCGGTTAGCTGTAAAAATAACCAAGACTCCTCAAGCTCTGGTGGTTGGGGTTGCCGATGACGATGTGGTCGAGAACTTCGATTTTGAGAAGTTGGCCGGCTCGGATGAGGTCGCGGGTGATTTTGATGTCCGCTTCCGACGGAGTTGATTCTCCACTCGGATGATTGTGCGCAATGATGATTGCAGCGGCACTCGCCATTATTGCTAAACGGAAAACTTCCCTGGGATGACAGAGAATTGTATCCATCGTCCCAATGGACACCAGATAGTGACCTTTGACGCGCCGACGTGTGTTAAGGATGAAAACCACCAGACATTCACATTCAGAATTGAAGTAGGGATGAGACGCGATGTGCGTTTTCCAATAGGCGGCTGCCTGATCCGGTGTTTCACAGTGCTGCATAGCTTCGGGTGTGGGACATTCCCGCAATGAAATGATTTTCCATTCCTGCGGTTGAGCCGGGAATTTCACCGGCTTGATGATTTGATTGATGGGCTGCGGAGCGGTTGCGGTGCTTCCAGTGGTGATGAGGTTTTCCGTTGTGTTCATGTTTTGCGTTTCGTTCTGAAGGAGCGGGACTGCTCTCTTCACCGCACCGGGGAGAGCAGAACCGCTCCTCACGAAACGCACCCGCCCGCGCCCGCGCCGCCGGGCAGCGGAGCATCAGCAACGGAGTGACAGCGGGCGAAAAGATGTTTCGACCGCTGGCGCGAGGTTGCGCGGAGCAACCAGAGGCGTGGGTGTGGGCGGGATGAACACAACGGAT